>NZ_NPKP01000010.1 GCF_008329585.1 Mycolicibacterium sp. P9-22
CCCGCAGTGCCTCGGCCATCTCCACGGTGGAACCCACCTCAACCAGCGATGAGTCCATGTCCTTGCCTGTCTTCACGTCCTGCAATCCTTCCCTCAACAGGACCTACACAGACCATTTGACACGCCCCGGGTCAATGCCGGCAGCGTGTGCGCCGCCCGGCCCACCCGCGCGGCGCGGTAGGCCGCACTTGGCGCCACACCCACACTGGTGAGTAGATTGGCTCCTGATCGCAGGTGCTTGCGGGTCGGAATACCCAAACGCTCGGCCCCCGCGACCGCCTGGGCGATCACGTGATCGAGCAGGTTACGGGCGGTGACCGCGGCCACCAGCACCGCCAACAGGGCCGGCTCATCGAGCACGCGGCGCGGACAGTCCAGCAGATGAAACAGCCTGCGCTCACCATCCTCACCCGGCGGCGCAACCGCAAGGGCATCGATGAGCGCATCAACAAACGCGTCGAGATGGGTGGCGTCCATGTGGATACCGACTTTCACAGAAGGTGCCCACCGGGCACGATCAGTCAACACGGTCCGCACAGTCCCGGGGGACCATCGAACCTCTCGGCGACCGGAGTCGCGGTCTGCAGCTCACCGGATCGTGCTGGGAGCTACGTCACATTCGAACTTGTGTTCGATACTACGCCGAATCAAGCTCTCGTGCAAGCAGAAACATCAACACATCGGTGACCGGTCTCATCGCTATCCGAGCAGGCCCTGCCCCAGCCAGCCACTCTCGGTTGCGCCGGGCAGCATCGCGAACGTTGCCGACCCCACCGTGGTGATCCACTGGTTCATCGCATCGGCATCGGCCAGCCGCTGCTGCACCGGGATGAACTGGCGCTCCGGGTCTCTCAGGTAACTGGCGAAGATCAGCCCGCTGTCGGTGGTCGTCCCGGCGGGCGGGGGATCGTCGTAGTTGTAGGGGCGCCGCAGGAACCGTTCGTCGGCATTGTGGTGACGTGCCAGCGCGATATGCGAATTGGGCGGAATGACCGGGATGCCGCTGACCTGCGCACCCAGATCGGGCGCATCGTCTTCCCGCGTCCCGGTCAGCGGCGCGCCGGTGTCCAGGCGCCGACCGACCGCGAATTCCTTACTGGCCCGGTCCAGTTCGTCCCAGCTGTCCATTTCGGCGCGGATCCGGCGCAGCACCAGGATGGTGCCCCCGGCGAACCACGGCTGCCCGGCACCCTCATCCCAGATGAACCGGTCGAACTCCGCTGCCTCGCGGAGGTTCGCAGTACCGTCCACCTGCCCCATCAGGTTGCGCATCGTGCGGCCCGACCCGTCGGCGCCGTGCGCATGCCGGAAACCGTGCTGGCGCCAGCGTTGCCGCGTCATCGCCCGCACGTTCTTCAGCAGCACCCGGCTGGTATGCGCGACGACCATCGGGTCGTCGGCGCAGATCTGCAGCAGCACATCGCCGCCGCAGAACCGCGGATCGAGCCGGTCGGTCCGGAAGGCGGGCAGCTCGATGACGGTCGGCGGCCGCCGGTGCGCCAGGCCGATGCGGTCGAACAGTCCGGGGCCCAGTCCGACGCTGACGGTCAGTCGTGCCGGGCGCCCGGCCAGTTCGGGTTCGGTATCGGCCAGTGCCGGGCGACCCTGGGTGAGGCGGGCCGCGTCCGCCGACCACAGCTTGAGCACCGCGGCCAGCGTCTCGCGGGCGCCGCGCCCGGCATCCGGTGCAAGATCGAGTGCGACGAACAGGGCGTGCGCCTGCGGCGCCGTGGTGATGCCGCTCTGATGCGCGCCGTGGAACGGCTCTGCGACACCGCCGAAACCATCAGGGGGCGGGATGGCGGATTGAGCGGCCCCGCATTGGGTGAGGGCGGCACCGGCGGCCAGCGCGGCGGCGCCCCCGGTGAGGAGGCGCCGCCGGTTGACCTCAACCATGGCCGTTGTGCTTGGGCTGGTATTCCTCGTTGGCCCCGGCGAAGTCACGCACCTGCACGGTGACCGGCAGCGTCGAACCGTCCTCGAACTGCACGGTCAGTTCGATATCGGATCCTGCCGACAGCGGTGCGGTGAGGCCCATCAGCATCAGGTGGTCACCGCCGGGCACGAGTTGGTGGCTGCCGCCGGCCGGCAACACGATTCCACCCTCCTTGGGGCGCATGGTTTTCGCGCCGGCCTCACCGGCGACCTCGTGCACCTCGACGTGGGCTGCCGCTGGTGAGGTGCCGGAGACGATGCGCGCCTCGTGGTGCCCGTTGTTGACCAGCGTGCCGAAGACCGCGGCCATCTCGCCGTCGCCCGCCGACGCCCACTGCTCTTCGAGCACCACCTCGGCGGCCATCGGGTGGTCGCTGTGTTCCGCGGCGGGCGAGGTGCAGCCGGTGGCCAGCACCGCAGCGATGAGAGCGATGAGTAATCTACGCATCGGAAAGCTCCTTGCGTTGCTTGGCCGCACCGAGTGCGAGGTCCAGGATTACGAAGGCGGCCAACGAGATTCCCAGTAGCGGCAGCAACCAGCCGATCGCCACCGTGGTCACCACCAGCACACCGATCGCGACGGGGGACAACCGCCGCAGGGCGCCGCGCACCGGCGGTCGGCCGACCGCCCACGCCGATCCGCGGGTCGGGCGGCGCTGCCACCACATCCGGTACCCGCCGACAATGACCGCGACCAATGCGACCGCGATACCGAGCAGCAGCAGCTGGTTGAGCAGCCCGAACAGCAGGCCCATGTGCCCGCGGATTCCCCAGTCGGCGAGCATGGCGACCACCGAATAGTCACGCCAGTAGTCGATTTCGCTGATCACGGTGTTCGTCGCCGGGTCCACGGATGCGGCATCGGTGGTCAACCGGTAGGGCTCGTCGATCTCGGCCACGCCGATGCCCTGTCCTGGTTCGGCGGGCAGCGTCACCTCCAGCGGCAGCTGTACCCCGGCACCGGCCGCGGCCCTCAACACCGCATCGAAATCGACAGGTCCGGATCCGCGAACCGGCGCCGGGTGCCCGGTGTGGCCGGCGTGTTCGTCGGGCACCACGGCCGTCGCCGGGGTCAGGGCGGTGTCCAGCGCCGGACGTTTCCAGTTCATCGCCGACCGTAGTTCGGTGACGTGCTCACCGGCGTGCGTCGACCAGGTGATGCCGGTGGCGGACAGGAACAGCAGCGCCGCGAGCAACCACACTCCGGTGGCGCCATGCCAGTTCATGGTGCGGGCACGGCCCTTGAGGCTGCGATCGACGCGCAGAACCCGGCCGGGCCGGTTGCGGCGGCGCTGCGCGGCCGCTCTGGTCAGCCACAGCGCCACACCGCCGAGGGCGACCACCCACAGCCAGGACGCGGCGAGTTCGCTGTACAGGCGGCCGGGCTCGCCGAGGTTGAGGTGCCGGTGAAAGCCGTCCAGCCAGGTGCTCACCGGCAGGTAGCCCAGCCAGCTCGCCTCGTCGCCGAGCACCCGCCCGGTGTAGGGGTCGACGAATACGGCGCGTTGCAGTTCCTCGTTGAGGGCAGGGTCGGCGAAGTACACCCTGGTCGACTCGGTCCCGGAGGCGGCCGGGCGCATGCCGGTCATGGTCAGCGCCGGGAAGGCGTTCTGCGCCGCGGCAGCCTGATCGGCCAATGGAATGGGCTTCCCGGACTGGGGCACGGTGAGGATGTCGCCGTAGACGACGCGTTCGATGGTGGGTGCCATCGCGTACAGGCCGCCGGTGAGGGCGGCGATCAGGATGAACGGGGCAATCAGCACGCCCGCGTAGAAGTGCAGGCGCATGACGAAGGGGCGCCAGCTGCGTTGTGGTGGTGACGGGTCGGTGGTGGACGGGGATTCGACGGTATCGCCGGGTTGGGTCATGAAGTGTGCCTTCTCGCAGAAGGGATGGGTGAGACGCAGGCCCGGCAGAACGTGGGCGTGCGGACGGCCGCGAGCGGAAAGCCGCGGCATCGTGACAGCAGCGACCGCTATGCGGTCGCGACGCCACCCATCGGCGGGGCACGCATGCCCAGCCCGGTATGCCACAGAAGTGACTGTGCGACAACGTTGTTGGTGCGACGACGGACACGCGGAGGTCCCGGTCGAGGGGTCGCGGCGGCGAACAGCCGCAGCCAGCGCAGCACCGATGAGCAGACCAGGTAGAGGTGCTCCACGGCGCCGATGGCGATACCGAGCACCACGGCCGCGCCCGCGTGCGCCGCGATCATGGTGGGGCTCATGCCGAGCGCGCCCCCACCGTGATGACCGCCCGCCAGCGCCAGGGTCAGGTGGCCGAGCAACTGCGCGGCGCCCAGGGCCGCGATCAGTCCGAGCAGCTGGGTGTGCCGGTTCTGCAGCTGGATACCGGCCGCGGCCGCACCCGAGGTGGCGCACACCAGCAGGGCCGCGATCAGCGCGGCTCCGTGCGGGAACATGCCCGACGCCGCGGCGTGCGCACCGGTGGTGCCTGCCGCCGCGCTGACGCCGACCAGCGCGGCGCGCAGCCAGTGCGCGCGTCTTGCCGGCGGGGTCACGAGCGGGACTCTACTACGCTTAGTAGTCGACGAGTCGGTCGCCGAGGAATCGGTCGTGGCCGGTCACCCCGGGCAGGACGAAGAAGAACCCGCCACCGACGGGCATGATGTACTCCTCCAGCGGCTCGCCCTTGAGCCGTTCCTGCACGGTCAGGAAGCCTTTCTGCAGGCTGTGCTGGTAGGCGATGAACGCCAGCCCCTGATCGAGGCGGCCGGCGCCGTCGAAACCGCGGGAGTAGTTGAATCCGCGGCGCAGGATGAGATTTTCTTCGGTCTCGGGGGTGCGCGGGTTGGCCAGCCGGATGTGCGCGTTCAGCTTGATCCGCTTGCCGTCCGGGTCCTCGGGGAAGTCCGGATCGTCGAACTCGCCCGTCAACCCGAGCGGTGCGCCGCTGACCTTGGCCCGGCCGATCAGCGCCTCCTGCTCCACGAGCTGGGTGCGGTCCCAGAACTCGACGAAGTTCCGGATGATGCGGACGGCCTGATAGGTGCCGCCCACCGCCCACTCGGGTTCGTCGTCGTCGGCGCCCACCCAGACGTGGCGATCCATCACGGCGGCGTCGGCGACATCCAGATTGGAGGTGCCGTCCTTGAATCCCAGCAGGTTTCGCGGCGTGGCGGCCTCTTTGTTGGACGAGGCGGCGGCGGTGGTCGACGAGGCGGCGGCACGCCCGGCGCCGATCCCGCGAGCGTAGCCGTCGATCATCCAGCGCAACACCAGATCGCTGCGGGTGCGTCGCATCAACTGCCGCAACGCGAACTGCATGGTGTCGTTGTGGCCGGATTCGAAGATGATGGAGATGTCGCCGTGTGAGAGCTTGGGATCCAACCGGTCATTGGCCAGGAACGGCATGGTGACCAACTCGCGGGGCTTGCGGTCGGCCAGCCCGAAGCGGCCGTCGAACAGGGATGCTCCGACGCCCACCACGATGGACAGATTGTCGGCGGGGGGTTTCTCGCCGAGGATCCCGGAGTCCACCGGCGGGTAGGCGGGATCCCTTGTCTCCGGGGGCTTTCCGGCCATCAGTCCGCGTATTTCGTCGGTGAGTTCACGCAGCGTCGAGGTCAGTTCCGCGCGGTTGCGCGCGTGCACGTTGAACGATGCGATCAGTCCCTGTTCGGGGATGGGTAATGCGGTGATCCCGGCCTGGTGCGGGCCCTCGAAATCGATGAACCGTTGTGTGGCGGTGACTTCGGGGGCCGAGCTGTCCGATGAACAGCCCGCGAGCGCCCCCGCTCCCACCGCGGCGCCGGTGCCGAGGGCACCCGCGACGAACCCGCGGCGGGAGATCCCGCGACGTGGTGACTGCGGTGTCACTGCAGTTTCAGTACTCC
This sequence comes from Mycolicibacterium sp. P9-22, assembly GCF_008329585.1. GTDB lineage: Bacteria > Actinomycetota > Actinomycetes > Mycobacteriales > Mycobacteriaceae > Mycobacterium. Next base: position 5,792 of record NZ_NPKP01000010.1, read on the forward strand.
CGAGACCTGCGAGAGGTTCTCCGACAGTCCGGCGAGTTCGGCCTTGAGGGTGTCGATCACCTGCGGTGTCACGGTCACGGCCGGGCAGCGCGCGGACGGGTAGGGGTCGTTCTCGGTGCAGAACAGCACCCAGCCGTCGCCCTGACGCAGCGGCCCGAGCGTCTCGAACACCGAGTTGATACCGGCCTCGATCTTGCCCAGCAGCGCGGGATCGGCCTGCACCAGCGCAGGATTCAGCTTGCCGACCGCGTCGCGGGCACCCTGCAGGTTGGCATCGAAATCCCACAGGTCGGTCTTGGCGTAGCGGTCCTCTTCGCCGGTGATCTTGCCCTCGGAGACCTCTTCGATCAGCTCGGCGGCACCGGTGGACACGTCCACCGGTTTCACGTCGACCGATGGGAACTGTTCCTTGAGCGCGGCGACGTCGGCGTCGAGCTGATCGGCGAACGGGGCACCGCCATCGGTGGTGTTCTTCTCGAACAGCAGGTACTCGAGGCGGTGCCAACCGGTGAACTCCGGGTCGTCGACCCCGGAGAAGTCGTCGACCCGGGCGTCGATCTTGCCGTCGATCTCCTCGACGAGCCCGGCCAGCGGTTCGATGCGCTCCCACGGCGCGCGCGAGGGGGCGTAGGCGTCCTGGGCGGCCTTGAGGTCCCCGGCCCGCACCGCGTCGGTGAACACCTTGACCACCGTGACCAGCTCGTCGATCTGAGCGATCGCGTAGGCCTTGTACTCGTCGGCGGCCTTCTCGGTCAGCGGGTTGGGGGCGGCCGCCGGCGAGCTGGTCGCCGACGCGCCCGACGTGGCACTGGAGGTCGACGCGTCCGAGCCGCTGTCCGAGCTGTTGCTCGAACATCCGCTGAGAATGAGTGCTGCCGCGACAACCGGTATCTGCCAGGCGAAATGCCGTCCCATCGGACCTCCTCTAGTGAATGCCAGCACAGTACCCGTTCGACAGAGGTTGGATAGGCATACCTCCCCAATCGGCTCCGAATCGAGCGTTCAGGGATGTCGGTCGGCACCACCGTTACTCTTGATCGGGGGATATCGGCCCCAATTGCCGGTGGTTTGAGGGAGAGCCTTGTCCGACGTAGGGAGTGTGTCGCGCCCGGCGCCGACCGTTCCCGCAGCTCCCGAGGACCCGGCACCCGACGCGGGGACGCGGAGGCTCCGTTGGTGGCGGTTGGCGGCGGTGCTGACCGCGACGCTGCTGCTGCTGGCCTCCAGCTGTTCGTTCCAGACGGGCGACCCGATACCCGAGGGCGTGCCCCCGCCGCGCGGCGCCGCGGTTCCCGAGATCGACACGAACGCGACCGGCCGGCCCGCCGATCAGCTCGCCGACTGGGCGGCCGAGCTGGCACCGGCCATCGGTATCCCGGTCAAGGCCCTGGAGGCCTATGCCTACGCCGCGCGGGTGGCCCAGGTGGTGAACCCCAAGTGCAACCTGGCCTGGACGACGCTGGCCGGGATCGGGATGGTCGAGAGCCATCACGGCACCTACCAGGGCGCGGCCATCGCCGCAGGCGGTGACGTGCGCCCGCCGATCCGCGGCGTCCAGCTGGACGGCACGCTGGGCAACATGCAGATCCTCGACACCGACAACGGTGAGCTAGACGGCGATGCGCACCTGGACCGGGCCATGGGGCCCATGCAGTTCATCCCGGAGACCTGGCGGCTGTACGGGGTGGACGCCAACAACGACAACGTCATCAGCCCGGACAACTTCGACGACGCCGCGCTCTCGGCGGCGGGCTATCTGTGCTGGCGGGGCAAGGACCTGTCCACCCCGCGAGGCTGGATGGAGGCACTGCGCGCCTACAACCTGTCCAACCAGTACGCGCGCAGCGTGCGGGACTGGGCCACCGCCTACGCCGACGGCCACCCCATCTGAGCACGCCGCACCGGCGCGCAACCTCTAGGCTCTTATGAGCACAAGACCGAGCAAGAAACCCTGTCTTCACCGAGGAGGAGCCCGTGCCCATCATCGAACAGGTCGGAGCCCGCGAGATCCTGGATTCGCGCGGTAACCCGACCGTCGAGGTCGAGGTGGCCCTGATCGACGGAACGGTCGCCCGGGCCGCGGTGCCCTCCGGCGCCTCGACCGGCGAGCACGAGGCTGTGGAGCTGCGTGACGGTGGCAGCCGCTACGGCGGCAAGGGCGTCGAGAAGGCCGTGGAGGCCGTGCTCGACGAGATCGCCCCCGCGGTCATCGGGCTGTCCGCCGACGACCAGCGCCTGATCGACCAGGCCCTGCTGGACCTGGACGGCACCCCGGACAAGTCGCGCCTGGGCGCCAACGCCATCCTCGGGGTGTCCCTGGCGGTGGCCCGCGGCGCGGCCGAGTCGGCCGGTCTGCCGCTGTTCCGCTACATCGGTGGACCCAACGCCCACATCCTTCCGGTGCCGATGATGAACATCATCAACGGCGGCGCCCACGCCGACACCGGGGTGGACGTCCAAGAGTTCATGATCGCCCCGATCGGTGCGGCGACCTTCAAGGAGTCGCTGCGCTGGGGAGCGGAGGTCTACCACTCGCTCAAGTCGGTGCTCAAGAAGCAGGGCCTGTCCACCGGTCTGGGTGACGAGGGCGGATTCGCGCCCGACCTGCCCGGTACCAGGGCCGCCCTCGATCTGATCGGGACCGCCATCGAGGGCGCCGGCTTCAAGCTCGGCACCGAGATCGCGCTGGCGCTCGACGTGGCGGCCACCGAGTTCCACACGGAGGGCACCGGATACGCGTTCGAGAAGGAGACCCGCACCGCGGAGCAGATGGCGGAGTTCTACGCCGGCCTGCTCGACGCCTACCCGCTGGTCTCCATCGAGGACCCGCTGTCGGAGGACGACTGGGACGGCTGGGTCGCGCTGACCGCCGCCATCGGCGACCGGGTACAGCTGGTCGGTGACGACCTCTTCGTCACCAACCCCGAGCGTCTGGAGGAGGGCATCGACAAGGGTGCCGCCAACGCGCTGCTGGTGAAGGTCAACCAGATCGGCACGTTGACCGAGACCCTGGATGCCGTGTCGCTGGCGCACAACAGCGGCTACCGCACCATGATGAGCCACCGATCCGGGGAGACCGAGGACACGACCATCGCCGACCTGGCGGTGGCGGTGGGCAGCGGACAGATCAAGACCGGTGCACCGGCCCGCAGCGAGCGGGTGGCCAAGTACAACCAGCTGCTGCGCATCGAGGAAGCCCTCGGTGACGCCGCACGCTATGCCGGTGATCTCGCCTTCCCGCGTTTCGCGCCTGCGAGCCAGTAGACACGTTCCATGCCCGACGCGAAACGGCCCGATCCGCGCCGCCGCGGCCCTGCCCCCAGGCCGGGCAAGGCGGGCGGGGCGGGCCGTCCGCGTTCGGCGTCGCGGCGTGAACCGCGCGCCATCGAGAGCCGGGAGGGCCGCGAGGCCCGGGAAGCGGCCGAGGAGCTGGAAGCCGGCGCCGAGTCCCCGGATGCCGGCCCGGATACCGTCGCCGGGGCGATCCGCAGATCGGTCGCCGAATCCGCCGAGCAGCAGTCCGATCAGCGCTTCGGGTCCGCTGCCCGGCGGGCGGCGATCCTGGCCGCGGTGGTGTGTGTGCTCACGCTGACCATCGCCGGCCCGGTGCGCACCTATTTCGCCCAGCGAACCGAGATGAATCAGTTGAAGACTGTTGAAGCGCAGCTCCGTTCGCAGATCGCGGATTTGGAGCAGCAGAAGATCAAGCTTGCCGACCCGGTGTTCATCGCCGCGCAGGCCCGCGAACGGCTGGGTTTCGTGATGCCCGGCGACATCCCCTACCAGGTGCAGCTGCCCCCGGGTGCCACCGCCGCCCCGGCGGCAGGGCCCGATGCCCCGGAGGTCAAATCGGGTGACCCGTGGTACACCTCGCTGTGGCACACCATTGCCGATGCCCCGCATGGGGTTTCGCCGGTGATCACCCCCGCGCCGGTACCGGCCGAGCCGGTCGACGTCCCTGCGAACACCCCACCCGCCGGTGGTTGACCAGGCCGATCTGGACGCCGTCGCACAGCAACTCGGCCGAGAGCCGCGCGGCGTCCTGGAGATCGCGTACCGGTGCCCCAACGGCGAACCCGCCGTGGTGAAGACGGCGCCGAAACTTCCCGACGGCACCCCGTTCCCGACGTTGTACTACCTGACTCATCCGGTGCTGACCGCGGCGGCCAGCCGGTTGGAATCCTCGGGTCTGATGCGGGAGATGACCGAACGCCTGGCACAGGATCCTGAACTGGCCGCGGCCTATCGGCGTGCTCACGAGTCCTTCCTCGCCGAGCGCGATGCCATCGAGTCGCTGGGCACCACGTTCACCGGCGGCGGTATGCCCGACCGGGTCAAGTGCCTGCACGTGGTGATGGCGCACTCGCTGGCCAAGGGGCCGGGAGTGAACCCGTTCGGCGACGAGGCGCTCGCGCTGTTGGCCGCTGAACCCGGCATGGCCGGCATCCTCGACAAGGAAGTGTGGCGATGACCGTCGGTGCAGTCGACTGCGGAACAAACTCGATCCGCCTGCTGATCGCCGAACCGGGCGAGGACGGGCGACTGCGGGATGTGCACCGCGAGATGCGCATCGTGCGACTGGGACAGGGCGTGGACGCCACCGGCGAGTTCGCGCCGGAAGCGCTGGCGCGCACCGAGACCGCGCTGTCGGACTATGTCGATCTGATGCGTGAGCACGGGGTGCACCGGGTCCGCATGGTGGCGACGTCGGCGGCCCGTGATGCCGGCAATCGCGACGAGTTCTTCGTGATGACCGCGCGGCTGCTGGGATCGGTGTCGCCCGGTGCGGTGGCCGAGGTGATCACCGGCACCGAGGAGGCCGAGTTGTCCTTCCGGGGCGCGGTCGGTGAACTGGATCCCGGCGCAGCGCCTTTCGTGGTGGTCGACCTCGGGGGTGGTTCCACCGAACTGGTGCTCGGCGCCGGCCCCGGCGATACGGCGGTGAAAGCTTCCTTCTCGGCCGATATCGGCTGCGTGCGCATCAAGGAACGCTGCCTGCATTCGGATCCGCCCACGGCAACCGAGATCGCCACCGCCCGGGCGGCGGTCCGGGAACGGCTCGAAGAGGCGCTGTCGGTGGTCCCGGTCGACGGCGCACGCACCTGGGTGGGCGTGGCGGGCACCTTCACCACGCTGGCCGCGCTGGCGCTCCGGCTGCCGGTCTACGACCCGGCGGTGATCCATCTGTCCCGGACGACATTCAGCGATCTGCTGCCGGTCTGCGAACAGCTCATCGCGATGACCGGAGAGCAGCGACTGGCGCTCGGACCCATGCACGAGGGCCGCGCAGATGTCATCCCGGGCGGCGCGATCATCGTGGAGGAACTGGCCCGCGTGCTGGCCGAACGGGCCGGGCTGAACGAACTGGTGGTCAGTGAGCACGACATCCTGGACGGCATCGCGCTGTCCATCGCCTAGCGTGGTACCGGTGAAACGTGAGGAGGGAGCGGCGTGAGCACATGGAATTCGGGTGGTTCGCCTCCACCTGTCGTCCCGCGCCCGCCGGCGAGGCGCGGCCCGAACATCGGCGTCATCGTCGGGATTGCCGCCGCGGTGCTGGCCATCGGGGCCGGAGCGACGTACCTGCTGACGCGTCCAACGGAGCCGGATGAGCCCGCGGCCGAACAGTCCGCGGCACCGGAAACCTCAGCGGCGCAACCCTCTTCGACCGGCGACGACGATCCCAACGCGCGCCTGATGAAAGCGCTGCCGAAGGGCTACCCGGCCGGCGCGTGCAAGCCGGTGGCCCGGCTGGAGGGGGCGATGTCCACCATCGCCTGCACCGTCAACAGGGACCCGGGCGGTCCGATGTCGGCCACCTACTCGCTGCTGCTGGACACCCCGGCGCTCAACACCGCCATCGAGGATCTGGCGTCGACGTCGACCGTGGTGGACTGCCCCGGCCGGATCCAGTCCCCGGGTCCCTGGCGGCACAACGCGTCGTTGCATGAGGTCAGCGGCACCCTGGTCTGCGGTATCCAGAACGACAATCCGATGCTGGCGTGGACCGATATCGACCAGCAGATGATCGCCGTGATCCAGGGCCGCCCGGCGGGCCCGACACTGGATCACCTCTACACCTGGTGGACCACGCACTCCTGAGCCGACGACGAAAAAAGTCCGGCGCCTTGGCTTTTGGCCGAGGCGCCGGACTTTTTTTCGGTGCTGATCAGGCGGGTGGCGCGATGACCGGGGTGGTGGTCGGTGCGGCGCCCTCGGGCAGCGGGGTGCCCTGGCTGCCGGCCTCGGCCGGCACGACCGGGGCGCCCTCGGCGGCGGGAGCAGGAGCGGCCTCCACTGCGGCCGGAGCCGGTGCGGTGCCCTCGGCGGGCGGTGCGGCGGCCGGAACTTCCTGCACACCGGCCGGGGTCAGACCGGGCTGGCCCTCGGGCAGCGGGGTGCCCTGGCTGCCGGCCGGGACCGGGGCGGTTTCCGCCGTGCCCTCGGGCAGCGGGGTGCCCTGGCTACCTGCCGGCACCGTGGTGGGCGCGGGCGCGGGCGTGGTCGCCTCGGCGCCCGCCGGAGCGGCCGGGGTCTCCGTGGTGGAGGTCTCGGTGCTCGAGGTCGACGGTGCCGTCGCGGCCGGGGACTGGTAGGTCCGAGTGCCGCTGGCCGCGGCGGCGCCACCAGTCGGCGCGGGCGGCGGGGTGACCCAGACGATCAGGTCGGTGGCGTTGGTGGCGTAGACGACGCTGTCGGGTGTGGAGCCGGTGACGTCGAAGTAGATCTTGCCGGATGTCTGCTGGCCCTGCGCGATGGCTGCCGGGTTGACACCCTGGGCGGTCGGGACGCCGAACAGTGCGCGGTAGGTCTGGCCGTCCCGGGCGCGGGCGTTGAAGTTCGACACGATGGGTTGGGCGCTGCCCTGAATGGCCTTGTCGGTGGCGGTGGCCTCCCACAGGGTGCCCTGCGGCTGGTACGGGATGGTGTCGGTGCTGACCTTCAGGCCGGTGACCGTCCAGCCCTGCACGACATTGCCGTCGACCAGTTCGGCTTGGCTGCCGAGATGGGTGGTGTTCACGGTGCTGAGGTCGTCGGCAATCGCGGTCGGCGCGCTGAAGGCGGTGATCGCCCCTGCGGCTGCGATGGCCGCAGCCGCGAACGCGGCCGCGATGCTCGTGGTCTTCACGGTGTTTCACTCCTGAGTCGTCCGAATAACGGCGTTCCCCCCGATGGGGTGCACACAATCAGCGAAGTTAGCAGGTGGCCAGGGCCGGCGGAACTGCCGAGCGGGTGTCAAAGAGTACCGGCAACGGTCGGCAAGTGCCTCGATGAAATCGCGGCGTTGGTTCCCGGCAACCTAATCGGCGACGATCAAGATCTTTGCTGTGCCGGTCAGTGGCACCTTCGTCAGTATGGGCGCTAACTCGGCGGCATTTGCTCCATACAGCTGTATTGTCGAGCTTGCAGAAATCGAAACCGGTGCGGAAAAACGCCGGGTATCGCGGATCTACGCGGTGTCGTCGCGGGCGCCGAGGCGGAGATGCTCGATGTGGAAAACGGCCTCATCGAGAAGCTGCGCGACGTGATTGTCGAACAGCCGGTAGACGATGTTGCGGCCCGCGCGATCACCGGCCACCAGGCCCAGTGCACGCAGCAGTCGCAGCTGGTTGGAGACCGCGGACTGTTCCATCCCGACGGCGGCCGATAGGTCGGTCACCGTGCAGGGGGACTGGCGCAGCCGGGTGAGGATCAGGAGGCGATTCGGCGAGGCGAGGGCCTGCAGTGTTTCGGCGACCTTGACGGCCGAGGCGGGGTCGAGGGCCGGCGCGGCCGGGATGCGCCCATCGACTCCGTGTCCCATCCGACCATTGAACCATGGGGCCTATCTCTACGTTTAGACATGTAGAACTCTACATGTTTTGATGTGTAGGTGATGACGGACGTTCGGACCCCAGAAACGCGCGCCTCAAGGTCCATGCGGAGGGCGGCGTGGTCGCTGCCCTCGGTGCGCTGGGCGGGTGTGTCTCTGCTGTTCTTCGTGCTCGGGTTGGTCGCACAGTTGCTCGGTACACCTGAGATCGTCTGGTGGAGCCTGTATCTCGCGTGCTACGCGGCCGGCGGGTGGCAGCCCGGGCTCGACGGACTTCGCGAACTCGGGGCACGGCGCCTCGATGTCGACCTGCTGATGGTGCTGGCCGCGGTGGGGGCCGCCTCGATCGGGCAGGTCTTCGACGGCGCCTTGCTGATCGTCATCTTCGCGACATCCGGTGCCCTCGAAGACGTCGCGACCACGCGGACGGCCGACTCCGTGCGCGCGCTGCTGGATTTGGCGCCCGACCGCGCCACCCTGATCGACGGCGGTGTCGAGCGGGTGGTGGCGGCCACCGAGCTGCGGGTGGGTGACCGCATCCAGGTGCGGCCGGGGGAGCGCATTCCCGCCGATGCCTCGGTGCGCAGCGGCGCCTCGGACGTCGACCAGTCCTCGATCACCGGCGAGTCGCTGCCGGTCGCAGTGGGAGTCGGCGACGAGATCTTCGCGGGCACCCTGAACGGGGCCGGGGCATTGCAGGCCAGGGTGATTCGCGACCCCGCGGACAGCGTGGTGGCGCGCATCGTCACCCTGGTGGCAGAGGCGTCGGCCACCAAAGCCCGCACCCAGCTGTTCATCGAGAAGGTCGAGCAGCGCTATTCGGTCGTCATGGTGGCCGCGACGCTCGCCTTGTTCGTGGTGCCGCAGCTGTTCGGAGAGGGCCTGCGCTCGGCGCTGCTGCGGGCGATGACGTTCATGATCGTGGCCTCTCCGTGTGCACTCGTGCTGGCCACCATGCCCCCGCTGCTGTCGGCCATCGCCACCGCCGGACGGCACGGAGTCCTCGTCAAATCGGCTGTCGCGATGGAACATCTGGCCACCGTGGACACCGTCGCCTTCGACAAGACGGGCACCCTCACCACGGGCACGCCCCGGGTGCTGGCCGCCACCTCCGACGAGGTGCTGCGGTCGGCCGCGGCGGCCGAACAGTACAGCGAACATCCGCTCGGCCGGGCGATCGTGGCGCACGCCCGCGACCGTCGGCTCGACATTCCCCCGGCAACGGACTTCCAGGCGATACCCGGGCGCGGGGTACGGGCGACGGTGCGGTCGCGCCGCGTCGAGGTGGTCAATCCCGGTGCCGCGCCGGGCCCGGCGTTGCCCGAGGTGACCGAGATGGAACAGTCCGGCATCACCGCGGTCGTCGTCGTCATCGACGGGGTGCCGGCCGGGGTGATCGGGCTGCGCGACACCGCACGCCCCGCCGCAGCCGAAGCGGTGCGGGCGTTGTCGAGGTTGACCACGCATCGGCCGGTGCTGCTGACCGGCGACAATGCCGGAGCCGCAGCGCAACTGGCGGACGAGGTGGGAATCGACACGGTGCGCGCCGAACTGCTGCCGGATCAGAAGGTGGCCGCCGTGCGGGAACTGCCCGGCCGGGTACTGGTGGTCGGCGACGGTGTCAACGACGCTCCTGCGATGGCGGCGGCCCATGCATCGATCGCGATGGGGCGCTCCGGTGCGGACCTGACCCTGCAGACCGCGGACGCTGTGACCGTGCGTGACGACCTGGCCGCCATTGCGGCCGTGCTGGCGCTGGCCCGGCGTGCGCGCCGGATGGTGCTGGCCAACCTGGCCATCGCCGGAACCTTCATCGTGGTGCTGGTGGTGTGGGACCTGTTCTGGTACTTGCCCTTACCGCTGGGTGTGGCCGGCCACGAAGGCTCGACCATCATCGTGGCCCTCAACGGGTTGCGGTTGCTGCGCCGCCGCGCCTGGCCCGTGGTGCCTGAACAGGAGCCCACACAGCGCCCGGTTCGTCACCTAGCCTCGGGTACGTGAGCTTCTCGCAGGCAACCGTCATCGAGGCGAAACTGCTGAACCCGCGGCTGCGCCGGATCACCCTGCAGGTCGAGCAACCCGAGGCCCTGGCCGTCAAACAGGCCGGGGATTCGGCCGTCGGCGTCTACTTCCCGGACCCGGACGGTGAGGGCCGCAACTACTCGGTCCGATACTGCGAGGGCGACCGGCTGGTGATCGACGTCGTCCTGCACGCACGCGGACTCGCCACCACCTGGGCCGCAGGCGCCGGCCCCGGCGACCGGGTCGGGCTCGACCATGCCCGGTCCTGGTACCGCCCGGAACCGGGCACGGACTGGCAGTTGCTGGTGGCCGATCTCTCCGGGTTGCCGGCCACCGCACGCATCATCGAGAGCCTGTCGGGCGGCATGCCGGTCACCGCGATCGTCGAGGTGGTCGACGAGGAGGACCTGGCCTATCTGCCGTCGCACCCGGAGCTCACCGTCATCCCCTCGGTGGGTACCGGTAACGGCCACGCCGCCAGTGAGCTGACGCGGATGGTCCGCGAGTACGAGATGCCCGCGGGCCGCGGGTACTGCTGGTTCGCCGGCGAGGCCGCCGAATCACGGGCGGTGCGCAAGTATCTGCGTTCGGCCGGCTGGACCATCGACCAACTGGATGTCACCGGCTACTGGCGGTTCGACTCGGAAACCTGGGAGGCCAAGTTCGCGCTGGTGTCCGACGACGTGGTTGCCGTCTGGGAACGTGCGGTGGCCGACGGGAAGGGTGAGCGGGCGGCCGATGAGGAGTACGACGAAGCCCTCGAACGAGCGGGACTTTAGGCCGGATTGCTGCCGGCACGGGTAATCCGTTCCGGCACATCGTTGCCGGATTGGCTGTCGCGACAACGTCGACAGGCCGCTGTGCGGCATCCGAGTATGGGCTAAGTTGACGTCGATGCGGTGCTGTGAACGGCGTTCCGCAACGGCTGACGACAACCTGGGGGACGTAGTGATCGATCTGAGCCGCAGATCTTTCTTGGGAGGATCGCTGGGCTTGGGCGCGGCGCTGGCCGTCGGGGCCTGCGGTACCGAGGCCACCCAGAACGGGGCGGGCGCGGGAACGCCCAAGGCAGGCGGAACACTGCGCGTCGGCGCGCTCGGCCAGGCATCCGGGGTGGTATCCGACCCGTTCGGCCTGTTGGGCAATGACTCCGACATGCTGATCATGTCGCTGGTCTACGAGTCGCTCACCGTCCCCGGTCGCTCGCCCAACGTCATGCCACGCCTGGCCACCTCGTGGACCGCGGACCCGGCGCAGCAGAACTGGACATTCACCCTCGCCGAGAATGCGAGGTTCCACGACGGAACTCCGGTGCGACCCGAGGACGTTGCCTGGTCGCTGCGCACCCTCGGGGCCGCGACGCCGTGGAAGGTTCCGGTGGATCTGGACTCCATCCGCCCCTCGGGCCCCAACGCCGTCACCATGCGCACCCCCACTCCGAACAGCCAGTTACCGCTGCTGGTGCGGCTGATGACCTTCACCGTCAAGGAGGGCACCACCGACCGCGGGGGTTTCAACGGCAGCGGCCCGTTCCGCGTCGAACCGGGTTCCTATCGCGACGGCAATGTCGAACTGGTCCGCAACACCGAATGGCACGGTGACCCACCGTTGTTGGACCGCATCGTGATCTCACGGTTCGAGTCCGCCGATGCACTGAGCAACGCCGTCGTGGGCGGGCAGATCGATCTCGCCTCCAACGTCGGTGCGCTTGCCGCGCGTACCGCATCCGCGCGTCCCGAGCTGACAGTCGTACGCCGACCCAACGACCTGTCGATGCCCATTGCGATCCGGACTTCGGATGGCCCCTTCACGGATCCGCGGGTGCGCGAGGCGATTCGGCTGGCGGTCGACCGCCAGGCGATGATCGAGCAGATCCTGTCCGGCTACGGCACGGTCGGCAACGACGTGCTCGGCACCGGGGACCCCACCATCGCACACTTCGCGCAGCGTGAGCGCGACACGAACCGCGCGAAACAACTTCTGGCCGAGTCGCGTTTCGACACCGGTCGGAGATACCCGCTGCTCACCAAGCGGGAGGTGGTCGGTGAAGTCGAGTCGGCGGAGTTGTTCGCCACGCAAATGAGCGAGATCGGCCTGAACATCGACGTGGTGGTCAAGGACACCGCCGACTTCTACGACAACTATTGGGCCAAACCGGCAGCGCCGCTGTCGACCGTGACCTGGGCGACCAACGATTCGGTGATGTTCTTCGCCAGCAAGGTGCTCAACTCCGAATCGACCAGCAACGAAACAGCTTTCCGGGACCCCGGCTTTGATGCCGCGTACCGTGCCGCGCTGGCCGTGCCCGCGGAATCGGCCGAGTACCGCGACGCCAGTACCGAGATGCAGCAGATCCAGTTCGACCGCGGCGGTTACGTACTGTGGGGCATGGCCGACGGCATCGACGTGGCCAGGTCGCAGGTACGCGGTCTGCCGGAGGTCGGCGGGTGGGGTCGCGCGCAACTCGAGAAGACGTGGCTGGACGCGTAGCCGGTGCCCTGCGGGTAGCGGCGGGGACGTCGAGTCGCGTCGCGATGCTCGCCGTGGCCCTGTTCGCGGTGGTGCTGGCAATGGCACTTCTGCCCGGAAACGGTGTGCGCGCGCTGCTCGGGCGGGACGCCAGTCAAGCCGAGATCGATTCCTATATACGTGAACTGGGCCTGGATCGTCCGGTACTGGAACGATTCTGCGACTGGTTCGCCGGGCTGGTGCGCGGTGACTTCGGTGAGACGCTGCGCGGCGAATCGGTGAATGCACTGCTGGCTTCCAGACTCCCGAACACGTTGGCGTTGGCGCTGCCCGCTCTGGCACTGACCCTGGTGGTTTCCACGATCATCGCGGTGTGGTGGACGGGGGGTGACCGCCCGGTGTTCGGCCGGCTGGCCTCGGTGGGGACCACCGTCGTCATTGCGCTCCCGGAGTTCGTGGTGGCAACGGTGCTGGTGCTGGTGCTTGGTCTCACCCTGGACGTGCTGCCGGCAGTCACGATGCAGAATGCCGATGGCAGGCCGGCCAGCCTGTCCATGTACGTTCTGCCCATCGCGGCGCTCTCGATACCCCAGATAGGTTGGAACAGCAGGGTGTTCGCTGCCGCCATCCGTGAAGCACGCATGCTGCCCTACGTCCGCGCAGCGGAGATCGACGGTGTCGCGGAGACCACGCTGTTCCTGCGGTACATCCTGCGACCCGCACTGCCCACGATGATCGCCTCGCTGGCCACCACGGTCGGCATGATCGTGGGCGGTTCGGTGGTCGTCGAATCGCTGTTCAACTTTCCCGGCGTCGGAGCCCTGGTTGCCGCATCGGTGGCGACAAGGGATGTCAATATCGTTGCGGCGGTGGTCGCGAGCACCGGCATCGTCATTGTGGTGATGCTGATGTCGGCCGATGCGGTGCGCGCCTGGACAAGGGGCCACACGGTATGACCTCGCGTCGCACGCTCCGGCTGGCCCCCGTGCTGATCGTGTTTCTGGTGATGGCGGCGGGCAAGCTGCTGGCCCCGGTGGCCGAAGGGACCGGCTCGGGCATACCTTTCGCGCCGCCGTCGGCCGCGCACTGGCTCGGTACCGACGCGATGAGCGAGGACGTGTTCAGCAAGCTGGCGCACGGCGGATGGACCCTGGCGCTGGTGGCCGCCGTCATCGCGATATCGGTGACGGGACTGGCCGCGGTGCTCGGCGCGTTCGTGGCGTTGCGGCCACAATTGGCTGCGCCGCTGGCCTGGCTCGCCGATGCCATGCTGCTGGTGCCGCCGGTGCTGTTGATCCTGCTGGTGCTGGTGTCTTGGCCCGAGGGCGGTGTGTGGGCGCTGGTGGTGCTCGCCGTCGTGGCGGGCACGCCGTACACGACGAGGGTGATGTCGGCCGCGGCAACACCGATCGCGGCGAGCGGCTATGTACAGGTCGCCGAGGCGGCCGGCGAGCGGGCACCCCACCTGATCTTCGGCCAGGTGCTGCCCAATATGGGTGACACCGTCGCCATCCAACTCGGATTGCGTTATGTGGAGGCGATTTACGTCGTCAGCACCGCGGCGTTTCTGCAACTGATCCCCTCGACCGGGTCCACCAATTGGGCGGTGATGGTGCGCGAGAACGCACCCGGGTTACTCCTCAATCCGGCCGCGGTGGTCGCGCCCGCCATCGCGATCGCCGTACTCGCCGTCGTGGTGAACGTTGCGGCGCTGCGACTGCACCGCCAACCGGTCGGGGTCCGGTGAGCATGCACGCCGTCACCACTCGCGGGCTCACCGTGACCTCGCACACCGGGGAGGTCCTGGCCGGTCCGGTCGACCTCGACCTCAGCCCCGGAACGGTGACCGCACTTGTCGGACCATCGGGCGGAGGGAAATCACTGGTGTGCCGCAGCCTCGTCGGTGACCTGCCCGCCGGTTCCGTGCGCAGTGGCGCCGCGACGGTGGCAGGCGCCGAGCTGCACGCACTGGACCGGCGCGGCTGGCGCCACCTGCGCAGGACCGGGATCGCCTATGTCGGGCAGGACCCGGGGTCCCAGCTGGCGCCGTTCGCATCGGTACAGCAGCTTCTCACCGAACTGGCGCACCCGTCCTGCCCGCCGGTGGCAGACCTGCTGACCCTCGTCGGGCTGGACCCGTCGCTGGCCCGCCGCCGGGCCGCGGACCTGTCGGGCGGCCAGCAACGACGAATCGCGTTGGTGCGCGCGCTGTCCCGGATGACTCCGGTGCTCGTGGTCGACGAACCGCTGGCCGGTTTGCACGAAGAACTGCGTGCCGTGGTGGCCGGCGTCCTGACCAGGACAGCCGACGCCAACGCCGTCGCAGTTCTGGTGACCGCCCACACCCGCGGCGCGGCGGCCCTGTTCACCGACCGGATCGTGGAGTTGCCGACCGCCGACGAGCAGCCTGGCAGGGCCGCGGCCGGGCCGCCGCGAGGCGGTGGCGATACGGTGCTCCGGGTGGATGGCCTCGGTGTGACCGTGAGTGGGCATCGACTGTTGGAGCAGGTCAGTTTCGGCTGTCCGGCAGGTGCCGCGGTGGCGCTGATGGGACCGTCGGGGGCAGGCAAGACCACACTCGGCCGTGCTCTCACCGGTCAGATTCGCGCTGACGCGGGCCACATCACCCTCGATGACAGACCACTTCCGCAATCCCTGCGCAGGCGAAGCCGGCAGGAGAAGTCCGCGATCCAGCTGATCCCGCAGAATCCGTTGGCGACCCTGAACCCACGTCATACGGTGGGCGACACCCTGCGCCGACCGCTGCGGCGCCGGGCTGCCACCGGCGGCCCCGAGCAAGCGGTTCCGGACCTGTTGCGCCGCGTCGGATTACCCGCCGATTTCGCGGACCGACTCCCGGCAGCACTCTCGGGAGGCCAGCGGCAGCGGGTCGCGATCGCCAGAGCGCTCGCCTATGCGCCAAGGGTGCTGGTGTGCGACGAGATCACCTCGGCGCTCGACCCGGCGGCCGCTGCCGTGGTGATGGATGTGTTGCGGTTCGAGATGACCGAACGGGATCTGGCCGTATTGTTCATCACCCACGATGCCGATCTGGCTGCGGCGCACTGCGCGTCGATGTTGTATATGGACGGCGGGCGGATCCTGCCCCTCGAGGTGGGGGAGACGACGACGAGATGATGCTGCGAAAGACGCTGCGTGACAGTCGCCTACTGGTATCCCTGTCCGCGCCCATCGCCGGCATTCAGCTGGCGCAGGTGGCGCTGACCACCACCGACCTGCTCATGATGGGACTGATCAGTGTGCAGGCGATTGCCGCCGGGGGCCTGGCAATCACCCTTTACAACCAGATCCGCACCATGTGTGTCGGCACCGTCACCGCGGTCAGCAACCTGGTCGCCATGTCGGTGGGCCGCGGCCAATCACGTGGTGCCCATGACGGATTCGATGATCAGACGCACGATGAGGTGCGCAGGATCGTGCGTTCCGGCCTGCTGGTGGCCACGCTGGTCGGCCTGGCGGCGGCCGGGGTTCTCACGGCATTGAGTTTCGCGCTCGCCTGGTTGGGCCAGGACGCGCAGGTGCTGGCACTGGCGCAACCGATGATGATCGCGCTGGCGTTCGGGCTGATACCCATGCTGTGGCTCAATGTGCTGCGCCAATTCGCCGTCGGTATGCGCCGGCCCGGTTCGTTGATGTGGGTGACCATCGGATCGATCGGCGTCAACGCGGCGCTGAACGCGGCCTTCATCTACGGCTGGCTCGGCCTGCCCGCCCTCGGCCTCACCGGTGTCGGATTGGCCACCGCCATGGTCAATCTGCTCACCTGCGCCGCGTACTACGGCATCGTCCGCCGAGACCACACCCTTGCGCAGTTCGTATCGGTGCGGTTCTGGCGTGCCGATACCCACACGACCCGCGAAATCCTGCGCCTCGGCATCCCGATCAGCCTGACCTACGGGTCGGAAGCGGGGATCTTCTCGGTGGCGGCGCTGATCATGGGGACCTTCGGGCCGGCCACCCTGGCGGCACACAACGTGGTGATCCAATTGACCTATATCGCCTTTCAGATCGCCATCGGCCTCTCCCACGGCGCGTCGACACTGGTGAGCGGAACGATAGGTCAGGGCAATCCCAGCGAGGCGCGCCGCATCGCACGCACTGCCCACACCCTGGGCGCGCTGGTCATGGCCGTCATCGGCGCGGTGTATCTCGTCGCGCCGCAGTGGGTCCTGTACCCCTTCCTGGACCCCGCGCAGGCCGCCGATGTGCTTCCGATCGCCCAAACCCTGCTGTACATCGCTGTCCTGCAGCAGCTGTTCGACTGCGCACAGAACATCGGGGTCGGCCTGTTGCGCGGGCTGAGTGACACCCGCAGCGGATTCCGGATCACCCTGGTCGGCTATTGGGTTCTCGGGCTCCCAGTCCTGTTGGTCTGCGCGTATCCGCTCGGGCTGGGCGGTTACGGCGTGTGGCTGGGGCTGAGCGCCGGCCTCGCGCTGACCGCATGGCTCTTGCATCGCCGCTTCATCGCCGGGCTGAGCGCATTGCCGGATCAGGGTCTGCGGGCTCGACCGGGAAGTGACGTTGCGTGAGCGTCCACTCAGCGCGTCGGGTGCAGGGTCTCCTTGAGCGCTTCGAGCACCGACGGATCTTCGATGGTGGACGGCACCGGCTCGTCTCGGCCGTCGGCGATCCCGCGCATGGTCTTGCGCAGGATCTTCCCGGACCGCGTCTTCGGCAGTGCGGCAACCACATCCACCAATTTGAAGCTGGCCACTGCGCCGATGTCATTGCGCACCGCGTCGATCAGCTCACTGGCCACCCCCTCGGCCGAGAAGCCTGACTTGAGCACCACCAGCCCGCGCGGCACCTGGCCCTTCAGTTCGTCGGCCACCCCGATCACCGCGCATTCGGCGACCGCGGGATGGCCGGCCAGTACGGCCTCGATGGATCCGGTGGACATCCGGTGCCCGGCCACGTTGATGACATCGTCGGTGCGCCCGACAACGAAGAGGTACCCGTCGGAGTCGATGTGCCCGCCGTCCCCGGTCAGGTAGTAGCCGTCGAAGGCCGACAGATAGGAGGACACGTAGCGATCGTCCTCACCCCACAGCGTGGGCAGCGTGCCCGGGGGCAGCGGTAGCTTGATGCAGATCGAACCCTCTTCGCCCGGTTCACATTCCGAGCCGTCCAGGCGCAGCACCCGGACGTCGTAGCCGGGCATCGGGACCGTCGCCGAGCCCGGTTTCACCGGCAGCTTCTCCACGCCCATCGGGTCCGCGGCGATCGCCCAGCCGGTCTCGGTCTGCCACCAGTGGTCGATGACCGGGATGCCGAGCTTCTCCGAGGCCCATTCGTAGGTGCCGGGATCAAGGCGCTCGCCGGCCTGGAACAGGTACTTCAGGTTCGACAGGTCGTAGTCGGCCAGCAGTTTGGCGTCGGGATCCTCTTTTTTGATGGCCCGGATTGCGGTCGGTGCGGTGAAGAGCGCCTTGACGTTGTGCTCGGCGGCGACCCGCCAGAACGCGCCCGCGTCCGGGGTGCCGACCGGTTTGCCCTCATAGATGACGGTCGTCGCGCCCAGCAGCAGCGGTGCGTACACGATGTAGGAATGCCCGACCACCCAGCCGACATCTGAAGCGGCCCAGAACACTTCGCCTGGCTCGATGTCGTAGATATGGCGCATGGTCCACAGCAGCGCCACCGCATGCCCGCCGTTGTCGCGGACGATGCCCTTGGGCTTGCCGGTGGTGCCGGAGGTGTAGAGCACGTAGAGCGGGTCGGTGGCGGCCACCGGGACCGGCTCGACCGGTTGCACCGCGGCCATTGCCTGCGCCCAGTCCACGTCGCGGCCCTCGACCAGCTCACACGGATGCTGCTCGCGTTGCAGGATCACGCACTTCGGGGTGGAGTGCTGTGCCAGGCGCAGTGCCGTATCGAGCATCGGCTTGTATTCGACGGTGCGGGTCGGTTCGATACCGCAGGACGCGGAGACCACCACGGTCGGGCGGGCGTCGTCGATGCGGGTGGCGAGCTCGTGGCCGGCAAATCCACCGAATACCACCGAGTGCACCGCCCCGAGCCGGGCGCAGGCGAGCATCGCGATGACGGCTTCGGGCACCATCGGCATGTAGATGACCACGCGGTCACCCTTGGCGACGCCGAGCCCCTGCAGCACGCCGGCGAACCGGGCCGTCTGGTCCAGCAGCTCGCGGTAGGTGTAGGTGCGCTTGCTGCCGGTGACGGGGGAGTCGTAGATCAGGGCGGCCTGGTCGCCGCGCTCGGCGATGTGCCGATCCAGCGCGTTGGCGCAGGTGTTGAGCTCGCCGTCGGGGAACCACCGGTAGAACGGCGGGTTGCTGTCGTCGAGCACCCGCGCGGGTTCCTTGGTCCAGGTGACGCCCTTGGCGGCGTCGGCCCAGAATGCCGACGGGTCGGTGATACTGGCGTCGAAAAGTTCGCGATAGCCGGACATAGGGCAAACCGTAATCTGCGTCACGTTGCAACGCGGTTGCAACCGCGCAGAAGGCTTCAGCCGGTGCGCCCGAGCGCGGCCAGCACCCTGGTCTGCCGGTCGCCGCCGTCACGGATTTCGGCGCGTTTGCAGACACCCTCCATGTAGAGCGCCTCACCCCAGCCGGCGATGCTGCGCTCCAGGCTGTCCAGCTCCGGTTCGGTGAAGCGGTACGGCGTCTCGGTGACCGCGGCGAGGTCCCAGCGGTGCGCGATCAGGTCGAAACCGTAGAACTGCAGCAGGGCGTCCCCGACGGTGGTCGGCCCGAAATGTCCGTCGAAGGTGCGGGCAGGCACGGCCGGGTCGGCGAGCAGCTCGCGCACCGCGCCGGCATGCGCGAACCAGGCCGCGCGCGGATAATTGAGGTCGGGCCGCGCAGGCAGCGCCAGGCCGTGCCCGGTCAGGTAGTCGCGTTCGGTGTCGATCAGGTGGGCCAGCACATCGCGGGCGGTCCATCCCTCACACGGGCTGGGCTTGTCCCAATCCTCGGCGCGCAGGCGAGCGATCACCGTGGCCATGCCCTCGGCCAGTTCGTCATAGGTCTCTGCGACACTCGAATCGGTCATGAGCCGACGATAGGCAGCGAGACGGTGGGCGCATTGGACAAACCCGACAACTCGGTGGCGGCCGAGCCTGCTCACCTGCTCGACCCCGCACATCGCGCCGCCATCGACATGTCCCGCCCGGCCGCGAGCCCCGAATTCGCCGGTTTGGTCCGGCGGTTCTGGTTGCCGGTGTGGCGGGTGCCGTCCGGTGAGGTCTACACCCAGCGGGTGCTGCAGTATCCGGTGTGTCTGGTGGTCGTCACCGGGGATTACGCACGGTTCTACGGTCCGGCGTCGGGTTTGGCGGCCACCCCGCTGAGCGGTGACGGGTGGGCCGCCGGGGTCATGTTCGAGCCGGCCGCCGGCGCCCTGCTCACCGGCGGTGAGGTGGCCCGCCGGACGGATGGCCATGTCGAGTTGGCGGATCTCTTCGGATCCGCGGGCGCGTCGTTGGCCGCGCGAATCCGGGCCACCATGAAGCCCGATCCCGTTGCGCCACAGGCACAATCCGCTGTGACCGAGGAGTATCAGGACTTTCTGCGCGGCCATCTACCGGTCGATGGGCAAGGTCTGCTGGTCAACGAGGTGGTCGCCTATGTGGAGGACAACCCGGAAGTGACCCGCGTCGCCGATGTCTGCGCGCATTTCGGCATCGGTGAGCGGTCCCTGCAGCGACTCACCCGGCACCGGGTGGGGCTGACCCCGAAGTGGCTGGTGCGTCGCCGCCGCATCCAGGACGCGACGTGGCGGCTGCGCACCGGCGCGACGACGATCGCTGCCCTGGCCGCCGACCTCGGATACGCCGACGAGGCCCATCTGAGCCACGACTTCCGGCGGGTCACCGGGATGACGCCGGGCGCTTTCGCCGCCCACTACGCCGACTGACTCATCGCCGCTGCGTCAGCATGGCCACCGCCTGTTCGGCGACCGCGCCGAGGACTCGCCGGTCCCGGGCCGTCAACGTGCGCCCCGCCATCAACATCCAGAACTCGTGGTCGCCGACCTCGACGGCGGTGTCGGCGCTGTCCACATCGGCGCACGGATCCGGGCCGGCGGAGGCCACCAGGTTGCCTCCGGCGGCCACGATGCTCACCGCGCGTTGGGCGTACGTCTCCCGCAACCGGTCGAGCAGTAGGTCCACGTCGCCGTCCCGTAACGCTGAGTCGGCGAACAGCGCCAGCAGTTCGGCTTCC
Source organism: Mycolicibacterium sp. P9-22 (assembly GCF_008329585.1). Taxonomy (GTDB): domain Bacteria; phylum Actinomycetota; class Actinomycetes; order Mycobacteriales; family Mycobacteriaceae; genus Mycobacterium. The sequence goes on from NZ_NPKP01000010.1 coordinate 26,309, forward strand.
TGCGCGGCCCGGCGTGCCTCGGCCGCGCGGCGGGCGGTGCGGTCCACCAGCGTGGCAACCGCCACCGCGACCAGTAGCAATACCAGGACGGTGGTCACGCTGTCGGAGTCGTAGACCGTGAAGCTGTGCACTGGACTCACCAGGAAGTAGGTGAGCAGCACTCCCGAGAGCAGCGCGCAGAGCGCGGCCGGGCCGAGCCCGCCGAGCAGCGCCACCAGCAGCACACCGGTGAAGAACAGCGCGCTCTGACCGCCGATGCCCAGCGCGCCGGCGGGCAACCATGTCGTCACCGCACAGATCGCCGCCGGAATGACCAGTGCGACAAGCCACGACAGGACACGGCGCCGCGCCGTCGACTGCCGGGACCACGAGATGCCGGTGTGGGCCTCGGCGTGGGTGACCATGTGCACGTCGACATTGCCGGACTGCTGGATCACCTGTGCGCCGATACCTTCGTCGAACATCCGCGCCCACCGTGACCGGCGGGACGTGCCGATCACCAACTGGGTGGCGTTGTTGCTGCGCGCGAAGTCGAGCAGGGTGGTGGCCACGTCCCCACCGACGACGGTGTGCAACGTGGCGCCGAGACTCGCGGCGAGCTCACGGACGATCTTCTTCTGTTGCGGCGAGATCGCGATCAACCCGTCGCCCGCAATGACGTGCACCACCTTGAGGTCCGCGCCGGACCGGGACGCGATCCGCGACGCGCGCCGCACCAGGGTCTCGGATTCGGGTCCGCCGGAGACCGCGACCACCACGCGTTCGCGGGCCTCCCAGGTGTCGGTGATGTTCTTGTCGGCGCGGTACCTGGCCAACGCGGCATCGACCTGATCGGCCAGCCACAACAGCGCCAGCTGCCGCAATGCGCTCAGGTTGCCGGGCCGGAAGTAGTCCTCCATCGCCGCCGCGGCCTGCTCGGGCGGGTACACGTTGCCGTGAGCAATCCTGCGCCGCAATGCTTCCGGGGTGATGTCCACCAGTTCGATCTGGTCGGCGCGCCGGACGAATTCGTCGGGGACGCGCTGCAGCTGGGCGGTGCCGGTGATGTGGCTGACGACGTCGTTCAGGCTCTCCAGGTGCTGGACGTTGACGGTGGTGATCACGGTGATACCGGCGTTGAGGAAGTCGTCCACGTCCTGCCAGCGGTGGGCGTTGCGGCTGCCCGGGGTGTTGGCGTGGGCCAGATCATCGACGAGGACCACCTGGGGCCGCCGGGCGAGCACCGCGTCGACGTCGATCTCGGGATGCCGGGTGCCCTCGTGCTCGACAAGGGTCGGCGGGGTCACCTCGATGCCCGCGAGCTGCTGGGCGGTCCTGCGCCGGCCGTGCGTCTCGATCCACGCGGCGACCACATCGGTGCCGCGCTCCATTCTGCGGTGCGCTTCAGCCAGCATCGAATAGGTTTTGCCAACACCCGGAGCGGCGCCAAGGTAGATGCGCAGATCCGCGCGCTTCCGGCCGAGGATGCTCACCCCACCATCATCCCTCGTGGCGCTACTCCTGGAAGCGGTATCCCATCCCGGCTTCGGTGATCAGATGCTTGGGGTGTGACGGGTCGACCTCGAGCTTGCGCCGCAGCTGCGCCAGGTACACCCGCAGGTAGTGGGTCTCCTTGGCATACGAGGGTCCCCACACCTCCTTGAGCAGTTCCTCACGGCCCACCAGCTTTCCGCGGTGGCGCACCAGCATCTCCAGCATTCCCCACTCGGTGGGGGTCAGATGCACCTCGACGCCGCTCTTGGTGACCTTCTTGGCGACCAGATCGACCGTGAACGACGAGGTTTCGATGACGGGTTGATCGTCTTCGGTGGTGCTGCTGGCGCGCCGCACCGCGGCCCGCAGCCGGGCCAGGAACTCGTCCATGCCGAAGGGTTTGGTGACGTAGTCGTCGGCGCCGGCGTCGAGTGCCTCCACCTTGTCCGAGGAATCGGTGCGCGCCGACAGCACGATCACCGGCACGGTCAGCCAGCCGCGCAGCCCGGCGAGGACCTCGATCCCCGAGATATCGGGCAGCCCGAGGTCCAGGATCACCACATCGGGCCGATGGTCGGCGGCCGTCCGCAGTGCCTCGGCGCCGGTGGCCGCCGTGGTCACCTCATAGCCGCGCACCGACAGGTTGATCCGCAGTGCCCGCAGGATCTGCGGCTCGTCGTCGATCACCAGGACCCGGGTCACTGTGGCGCCGCCAGATCGATGACGACGGTGAGCCCGCCGCCGGGGGTGTCATTGGCCGCGATCGTCCCGCCCATGGCGGCGACGAATCCGTTGGCCACCGACAGACCGAGCCCGACACCGGTGGTGTTGTCCTGATCGCCGAGGCGCTGAAACGGTGCGAACAGCTGCTCCTCGGCGCCGCGCGGGATTCCGGGGCCCTCGTCGACGATGTTGATCAGCACCCGGTCGCCCACCCGTCCCGCATTGACCCGCACCAGGCCGCCTGGCGCGTAGCGCAGCGCATTGTCGATGATGTTCACCAGCACCCGCTCCAGCAGCCCGGCGTCGGCAAGCGCCACCGCGTCACCGACATCGACCTTCACTCTGTCCACCAACTCGGTTGTCCGCCTGCTGATTCCCAGTAACGCCCGCTGAACCGCCTCCTCGAGATACACCCGGCGCAGCTCGGGGCGGACCACGCCGGCAGCCAGCCGGGACGAATCCAGCAGATTGCCCACCAGCGCGGTCAACTGGTCCACCGATTCCTCCACGGTGGCCAGCAGTTCGGCGGTGTCCTCCGCGGAGAAGTCGACGTCCTCGCTGCGCAGGCTGGACACCGCCGCCTTGGCCGCGGCCAGCGGGGTGCGCAGATCGTGGCTGACCGCCGAGAGCAGCGAGCGGCGCAGCTCGTCAGCGCGCGCGATCGCCTCGGCCCGGCCGGCCTCCTCGATCAGCTCCCGTTGCCGCACCAACCCGGCGGCCTGTTTGGCGACGGCACCGAGCACCCGGCGGTCCCGGGCATGCAGTCTGCGCCCGGCCAGCAGCAGCCAGAATTCGTCATCGCCGACCTCGACGGCGGTATCGGCGGTGTCGACATCGGTGCACGGCTCGGTGCCCGCACAGGCGACGACGGCGGCGGTCCCGTCCTGCTCCCGCAGCAGGCTCACCGAGCGCTGCGAGTACACCTCGCGGACCCGGTCCAGCAGGGTGGCGGGGTCGGCGCCGCGCAGCACCGAACCGGCGAAATGCGCCAGCAGCTCGGCCTCCTGGGAGGCGCGCCTGGCCTCGCGCGCCCGCTTGGCCGCACCGTCGACCAGGGCCGCCACCGCCACCGCGACCAGCAGCAGCACCGCAATGGTGATGGCGCTGTCGGGCTCGGAGATGGTGAAGGTGTACCGCGGTTCGGCCAGGTAGTAGTTGATCAGCAGACCGGACAGCACCGCCGACAGTGCCGCCGGCGCGACACCGCCCAGCAGGGCGACGGCGAGCACGCCGACGAAGAACAGTGCGGTTTCACCGCTGAGCCCCAGGAACCGGTCGAGCAGCAGCACGGCGGCGGCGGCCAACACCGAAGGGACCACCACCGCGGCCAGCCAGGACAGTGCGTGCCGCTGCCACGTCCTGGGTCCGGTGTGCGTGGATCCGCGCGCCTCGTCGTGGGTCACCATGTGCACATCGATGGTGCCGGAGTTCTGCACCACGGTCGCGCCGATGCCCTCATCGAAGATGCGCGCCCAGCGCGACCGCCGCGACGTCCCGATGATGAGTTGGGTGGCGTTCATCTCGCGGGCGAAATCCAGCAGCGCGCTGGGCACGTCGTCGCCGACGACGGTGTGCAGGGTGGCGCCGAGGCTGACGGCCACATCTCGCACGGTCCCCATCATCGGGGCGGACACCCCGGCCAATCCGTCGCCGCGTACCACGTGCACGACCATCAGCTCGGCGCTGGATTTCGAGGCGATCCGGGACGCCCGGCGCACCAGGGTCTCGGACTCCTTGTCCCCGGTGACCGCGACCACCACCCGCTCGCGGGCCTCCCAGGTCGCGGTGATCTTGTTGTCGGAGCGGTACTTTGCCAGCGCGGCGTCGACCTGATCGGCCAGCCACAGCAGCGCCAGCTCGCGCAGCGCGGTCAAGTTGCCGCGCCGGAAGTAGTTGGACAGCGCCGCGTCGATACGTTCGGGGGAGTACACGTTGCCGTGGGACAACCTGCGCCGCAACGCCTCCGGCGTGATGTCCACCAGTTCTATCTGATCGGCGGCGCGCACCACCTCGTCGGGCACCTTCTCCTGCTGCTCGATACCGGTGATCTGGGTGACGACATCGTTGAGGCTTTCCAGATGCTGGACGTTGACGGTGGTGATGACCGTGATGCCCGCGGCGAGCAACTGCTCGATGTCCTGCCAGCGTTTCGGGTTCGCGCTGCCCGGGGTGTTGGTGTGGGCCAGTTCGTCGACCAGCACCACCTGGGGCCGGCGTGCGAGCACCGCGTCGACGTCGAGTTCACCGAACCTGCTGCCGCGGTACTCGACAAAGCGCGGGGCGATGATCTCGATGCCGTCGAGCAGTTCCGCGGTCTTCGTGCGACCGTGGGTTTCGACCACCGCGGCAACCAGGTCGGTGCCGCGTTCCAGCCGGCGGTGCGCCTCGCCGAGCATGGCGAAGGTCTTGCCGACGCCGGGAGCTGCGCCCAGATAGATGCGCAGCTCCCCGCGTTTCGGTCGGTCGGTCACCTGCCCATCATCCACCTAGGTCGTGTCTGTTATTTGCGGACGCGGTAGAAGGTGATGATAGCGGCCAGGGTGACTCCGCCGAGGTAGCTCAGGGCATATTTGTCGTATCGGGTGGCGATGGCTCGCCAGTGCTTGAGTCGGTTGAAGCATCGTTCGACAGTGTTGCGGTGCTTGTAGATTCGTCCGGAGAACGCTGGCGGTCGTCCGCCTTTGCTGCCTTTGGCTTTGCGACGCTGGATCTGATCACTGCGCTCAGGGATGGTATGCGCGATCTTCATCTGGCGAAGCTGCGCACGGGTCGAATCGTGCGAGTACGCCTTGTCGCCGAGTAGACGAAACTTGTCGATACCGGTGCCATCGAGCAGTTCCAGCAGTGGCCACAGCATCGGGTTGTCGCCGGCCTGACCGGGTGACAAGGTCATCACCACTGGACTGCATCGCTGGTCGGCCAGCGCGTGGATCTTGGTGGTCAACCCGCCTCGAGAACGCCCTATGGCGTGGTCATCTGGTTCATCGGGGTGTTTCTTGTAATTCAACAGATCCCCCTGTGAGCCGGCCCGGGCGCCCACCGGCAGCGTGCTGGTGGGCCCGCACGCTGGTCGAGTCCACCGACAACAGCAGATCGGCCAGCTCAGTGTCGCTGTCATCGACACCGTCGGCGATCGCAGCGAAGATCTGCTCGTAGGTGCCATCGGTGGACCAGCGCAGATGGCGTTCGGCTACCGACTGCCAGGCGCCGAACTGCTCAGGTAGATCACGCCACGGAGATCCAGTGCGGAAACGCCAGATAATGCCTTCCAATGTCAGCCGGTGATCGTTCCACGGACGTCCCCGACGCCGACCCGAGGGCAATACCGGCTCGATCGAGGCCCACAAGTCATCAGAAATCACATCAGCACGAAGCACCTAAACAGCATCAGGCACAACACCGTTCACATTAAGCAGACACGCTCTAGGCCGTCGAGTGCGAGGTTGAGCTGCAACACGTTGACCCGTGGCTCGCCCAGGAAGCCCAGGGTGCGGCCGTCGGTGTGCTCGCCGACCAGTGCACGCACCCGTTCCGGGCTGACCCCGCGGGCGGCCGCGACCCGGTTCACCTGCAGGACCGCGTACTCCGGCGAGATGTGCGGGTCCAGACCGCTGCCGCTGGCGGTGACGGCGTCGGCGGGCACCGCCGGATCGGTGGTGTCGCCGTGAATCGGGACGATCTGGCCGATCGCGTAGTCGGCGCCCGGTTCGGCGCACTCCACGGCCACCCCTTCGTAGGTGGCGACGAACGGTGCCGCCGGGCAGAGCTGATTGACGCTGATGACCCGGGTCGGTGCGGTCACGGTGCCGCGGGCATCACGGGGCCCGATGACCGAGAGCACCGCCCCGACACCGGTGTCCGTGCAGAACGGCCGGGCTCCACTGACGCCGTCCCGGGCACCGACCTCGGCGCTGCGGGTGCACACCAGGGTCAGGAGGCTGGGCTTGTCGGGGGAGTCGACGACGCTCTCCGGACCCAGGTTACCGGCGCTGGTGGCCATCGGGTCATACCCGTCCCCGGCTGCCGACGGCCGGCCCTGGAAGTACTGCGGCAGCGGGTTCCCGCCGGCGTCGGTGTAGAGCTGTCCGATCAGACTGCTGCCCAACGGTTTTCCACCGAGGTCGACGAGTGATCCGTCGGCCTTGTCCTTCAGTCCGGGCAGCTGGGCGAACAGCCAGATCATGACCGGGTAGCCGATGCCGAGGATCACGGTGAGCACCAACAGCGCGCGCAGAGCGGCGGTGTGCTGGCGGAGGATATTGGCGAAATTCATGTCACATTCCCGGGAGAAGTTGGACGATCAGGTCGATCAGTTTGATGCCGATGAACGGCGCAATGATGCCGCCCAACCCGTAGACGTACAGATTGCGGGACAACAACTTCGAGGCACTGCTGGGCGTGTAACGCACGCCCTTGAGGGCCAGCGGGATCAGCACCACGATGACGATCGCGTTGAAGATCACCGCGGACAGGATCGCCGACTGCGGGCTGTGCAGCCGCATGACATTCAGCACGTCCAGGCCGGGGAACAGGGCGACGAACAGCGCCGGGATGATGGCGAAGTACTTGGCGATGTCGTTGGCGATCGAGAAGGTGGTCAGCGCCCCGCGGGTGATCAGCAGTTGCTTGCCGATCTCGACGATCTCGATCAACTTGGTGGGGTCGGAGTCCAGATCCACCATGTTGCCGGCCTCTTTGGCCGCCGACGTCCCGGTGTTCATGGCCACCCCGACATCGGCCTGCGCCAGTGCGGGTGCGTCGTTGGTGCCGTCACCGGTCATCGCGACGAGCTTGCCGCCGGCCTGCTCCTTCTTGATGAGCGCCATCTTGTCTTCCGGGGTGGCCTCGGCCAGGAAGTCGTCCACACCGGCTTCGTCGGCGATCGCCTTCGCAGTCATCGGGTTGTCGCCGGTGATCATCACCGTGCGGATGCCCATCCGGCGCATCTCGTCGAAGCGTTCCCGCATGCCCTGCTTCACCACATCCTTGAGGTGGATGACGCCCAGCACCGATGCCGTGCCGTCACGCACCTCACCGACGGCCAGCGGGGTGCCACCCGCCGCGGAGATGGACGCGACGATGTCGCCGAGTTCTGCTGGCACGGTGCCGCCCTCGGCGCGGATCCAGTCGGCCACCGAACCGGACGCGCCCTTGCGCAATCGGTGGCCCTCGACCCCGTCTTTCAGGTCGACACCGGACATCCTTGTGGTGGCGCTGAATTCAACCCAGAACGCGTGGTCGAGCTCGCCGGGAGTACGGGCGCGCAACCCGAACTCCTGTTTGGCGAACACCACGATCGAGCGTCCCTCGGGGGTCTCATCGGCCAGGCTGGACAGCTGGGCCGCGTCGGCGAGCGCGTCGGGGGTGACACCGGAGAGCGGCACGAAGGCCGCCGCCTGCCGATTGCCCAGGGTGATGGTGCCGGTCTTGTCGAGCAGCAGGGTGTTGACGTCGCCGGCGGCCTCGACCGCGCGCCCGGACATGGCCAGCACATTGCGCTGCACCAGCCGGTCCATACCCGCGATGCCGATCGCGGAGAGCAGTGCGCCGATGGTGGTCGGGATCAGGCAGACCAGCAGGGCGACCAGCACGATGCCGGTGATGCCGTCGCCGGTGAGCGACAACGAGTCCGGGACACCGGGGTTGTTGGCCTTGGAGAAGATCGCCAGCGGCTGCAGCGTCGCCACCGCGAAGACGAAGATGATGCTCAGCGAGGCCAGCAGGATGTTCAGCGCGATCTCGTTGGGGGTCTTCTGCCGGTTGGCGCCCTCGACCAGGCCGATCATCCGGTCGATGAAGCTCTCGCCGGGTTTCTGGGTGATCTTCACGACGATCCGGTCGCTGAGCACGGTGGTGCCGCCGGTCACCGCGGACCGGTCGCCACCGGATTCGCGCACGACGGGGGCGGACTCGCCGGTGATGGCCGATTCGTCCACCGAGGCAATGCCTTCCACCACGTCACCGTCGCCGGGGATGGTCTGGCCGGCCTCCACGATCACCATGTCACCCTGCTGCAGCAGCGGCGCGGCGACCAGCTCTTCGCCGCCGGAGGCGGTGAGCCGCCGCGCCAGGGTGTCGGTCTTGGCCTTGCGCAGGCTGTCGGCCTGCGCCTTGCCGCGCCCCTCGGCGACGGCCTCGGCCAGGTTGGCGAAAATGACGGTCAGCCAGAGCCATCCGACGATCAACCAGGCGAACCAACTGGGATCGGTCAGCGCCAGCACCGTGCTCCAGGCCGCGCCGATCTCGACGATGAACATGACCGGATTGCGCCACAGCGTGCGCGGGTCGAGCTTGCGCAGCGCGTCCGGCAGCGACTTCCACAGCATCTTCGGGTCCAGGAGACCGCCTTGGACGGCGTTCCTGGCGCTCTTGGGTTGTGGGGTGGGCGGTGAATCGACAGTGGCAGTGGACATCAGTGAATTCCTTCGGCGAGGGGCCCGAGCGCGAGCATGGGCAAGAAGGTCAGGGCGACCAGGATCAGCGTGACGCCGACGACCAACCCGACGAACTGCGGGCGGTGGGTGGGCAGTGTCCCGACCGAATCGGGTGTCCTGGCTTGGGCAGCAAAGGATCCGGCCAATGCCAGCACCAGGATGATCGGCAGGAACCGGCCGAACACCATGGCCAGGCCCAGGGCGGTGTTGTACCACTCGGTGTTGACCGACAGGCCGGCGAAGGCCGAGCCGTTGTTGTTGGATGCCGACGTGAAGGCGTACAGCACCTCGGACAGTCCGTGCGGTCCGGTGTTCAGCATGCCGGCGCGTTGTCCGGGTGTGGCCATGGCCAGCGCGGTCCCGGTGAGCACCAACAGCGGAGTGATCAGGAAATACGTTGCGGCGAACTTGATCTCCCGCGGGGTGATCTTCTTGCCGAGGTACTCCGGGGTGCGGCCCACCATCAGCCCGGCGACGAACACCGTGATGATCGCCAGGATCAACATGCCGTACAGCCCGGAGCCGACACCGCCGGGCGCGATCTCGCCCAGCTGCATGTTGAACATCGTGACCAGCCCGCCCAGGCTGGTGTAGGAATCGTGGAACGAATCCACCGCGCCGGTGGAGGTGAGCGTCGTCGCCGCGGCGAACACCGCGGAGTTCGCGACGCCGAAGCGTTGTTCGACACCTTCCATGGCCGAGCCCAGCGCGGTGGGTACCGTGCCGTGCGCCTGTAGCTGAAACAGCATCAGCAGGCCGACGCTCGCGGTGGCGATGGTGCCCATGGCGGCGACGATCGCGTAACCCTGCTTCTTGTTGCCGACCATCCGCCCGAAGGTGCGCGGCAGCGCGAACGGGATCAGGCAGATCAGCAGGATTTCCAGCCAGTTGGTCCAGGTGGTGGGGTTCTCGTACGGGTGCGAGGAGTTGGCGTTGTAGAAGCCGCCGCCATTGGTCCCGAGTTCCTTGATCGCCTCCTGGCTGGCCACTGGGCCGCCCGGGATGATCTGCTGGGCACCGGAAATGGTGTCGACGACGGTGTCGTGCAGGGCGAAGTTCTGGATGGCGCCGCCGGCGACCAGAGCCAGCGCACCGATCACCGACAGCGGCAGCAGGATGCGCAGGCTGCCGCGCACCAGATCGACCCAGAAGTTCCCGAGGTCGCCGGTGCTGCGCCGGACCAGGCCCCGCACGAACGCGATGGCCACCGCCATGCCGACGGCGGCGGACACGAAGTTCTGCACGGTCAGGCCGGCCATCTGCACCAGATGACCCTGGGTGGACTCCCCGGAGTAGGCCTGCCAGTTGGTGTTCGTCACGAAGCTGACGGCGGTGTTCCAGGCCAGCGCCGGTGTCATCTCGGTGCCGGGGTCGTTCAGGTGCAACGGCAGTTTGCCTTGCACGAGTTGCAGAATGAACAGGAACACGATGCTGACCGCCGAGAAGGCCAGCACACTGCGGGCGTAGGCACCCCAGGTCTGCTCGGCCTTGGGGTCGGCGCCGATCAGGCGGTAGATTCCGCGCTCCGCCCGAGAGTGCTTGTCGGCGTTGTAGACCCGGTACATGTAGTCGCCGAGTGGGGCGTGTGTCACCGCCAGGGTGAGCACCAGGGCGGCGAGGAAGATGATCCCCGCGGTTGTCGTACTCACTAGAACCTCTCGGGGAAGAGCAGGGCGGCGACCAGGAACAGGGCGATGGCGATCGCCAGCACCAGGCCGATGGCGTTGGCGTAGTTCACAGCCGTTCGACCAATCGCTGCACCAGGCCGAGCAGGGCGAAAATCGCCACGGTCAATGCGAGGTAGATGACGGTGGACAGGGCGGTTGTCACGGTGGAATCAGCACTCCTGCACTCGTTGACGCAGCCTCCGGGAGTGTTGACTGCGGACGCCAACATATGCCCGCCGATCGGCGGTTGACCTGGGCATTGACGGTTCTCTTACGCGGCAGGCGGGCTTCTTTACGGTCTCCATGCGCCGGTCGTGTCTGTGCACCGTTTGCGCAACTGCACAGCGACTGCGCAGCGTGCGCGCGTAGACCGGTGTGATGACCGATATCGACATGCCCGCGACGCCTCAGCGGCACCGCCTGCCGGTGTCGATGCGGGCCATCAGGCGGTTGCTACCCCTGGCCGGATGTGGTTTGCCCGCAGCGGTGCTCACTGATCCGTCGGTGGCTGCGTGGGTGCGGGCGCACGGTGTGACGGTGTTCGCCGGTGACGGTGACGAACTCTGTCTGGCAGGCCGGTGCGGGGTGCGCCCCGGACAGGTGGTGCTGCGCTGCGGCCGGGCCGCCGAGCCCATCGTGTATGCGCTGGGTCTGGGTGTGAACCGGTTCGTGGTGTCGTGCGAGCAGCATGTCGACGTCCTCATGGAGTGCGCACACCACGACACGTACGTGCACGTCGACGACGAATGCCCCGCGGTGCTGGGGGAGGGCTGCCTCGCTGTGATCGGATTGCATTGCGACGTCCGGGCTTCCGGGCCGCTGGACTGGGGTGTGGCCGCCGGGCGGCTGCTGGGCCGGATCGCGCAGCTGCGCACCGACGGGTCGGCGTTGACGCGGATCAGCCTGACCGGCGGGTCGACGGCGGTCTGGATGGAAGGCGACAAGGGCGAGTTGACGGCGATCGCGGCCGCGGTCGACGACGCCATCGACGAGGGTTGCGCGCGCTGGCGGTTACCGAGGCCCTCGGTAACCTTCGCGCCGTCGGTGTCCGGGCGTTAGAGTTTGCGATGGCAAATACGCTCTGACGCGGAGGTGATCCGGTGCGACTGCACCAGGCGGCTGGGTATGTGGCGGTGGCGGTGGTGCTGTTCACCGGCTGCGCGAGCGAGCGTCAACTTCAGGGATCACCGGTCAGTGCGGTGAGCACCGAGGAGCCGGTGGATCCGGCGGCCGATATCGAGGCCGTGCGCTCCACCTTCGAGGATTACCGCGCCGAAGTGGCGGCCGGGAACGGAGCGGTGGTGCCGGCTCTGGTCAGTCCATCCACCATCGCGCACTATGACGAGGTGGTGCGTCTGGCGCGCACGGCGGGACCGGCGGAGATCTCGGGGCTGGGGATGATGGACCGCCTGATGATCGCCCGGCTACGTGTGCAGGAGCCGCCCGATTTCGCCGCCATGGACGGCACCGGCCTGCTGGTATACGGCGTGGACGAAGGGATGATCGACGCCGCCGCGCTGGAAGGCAACACCCTCGGCGAGGTACGCGTCGAAAGCGACCGCGCCTACGCCGAGATGCTGGTCGACGGCGAGCCCACCGGCGTCGACTGGGAGTTCGTCCGGGGCGGGTCGGGGTGGACCTTCGACCTCGCCGCAGGATTCCCGCTGATCAATGAGGCGCTCACCCAGGTGGCGGCCGAGAACGAGATGAGCGAGGACGAATTCATCTTCATGGCAATCGAAATGGTGACCGGGACGCCCGTCGACGCGTCGGTGTACGAACAGCCATGACGTAGCGCCCGCCGGTGGTTGGTTCCGCGTCTTGTGGGTACCTCTTCAGCCATGACCGAGATACGCGCGATCGCCCTGGTCTGCAGCCTGAAGCCGAGTCCGGCGCCGTCCAGTAGCGAGTTGATTGCCGAGCATGTATCCGAAACGCTGCGCAAGGAAGGTGCGGAATGCGAGTCCGTGCGCTGCGTGGACTTTCACATCGCCCCCGGGGTGGAGGCGGATATGGGCGACAGCGACCAGTGGCCCATGATCCGGGACAAGGTGATGGCCGCCGACATCTTGCTGCTCAGCACCCCGGTATGGCTGGGGCATCCGTCGTCGGTCACGCAGCGGGTGCTGGAACGTCTCGACGCGGAGCTGTCCAACACCGATGATCAGGGCCGTCCCGCGATGGCCGGCAAGGTGGCTCTTGTCAGCGTCGTCGGCAATGAGGACGGCGCGCACAAGGTGGTCGCCGACGTCTTCCAGGGCCTCAACGATGTGGGTTACAGCATCCCGGCGCAGGGCTGCACCTACTGGAACGGTCCGGCCATGGAGAAAGGCGACTACAAGGATCTGGACGAGGTGCCCGAGGCGGTGGCGTCGGCCACCGCGGCCGCTGCGCGCAATGCGGTCCACCTGGCGCGGGTGCTGAAGCAGTCTCGGTACCCGGACTACCAGTAGCCCGATAGGAGGCCGATATGCCCGACAATTCCGAAGACCCCGTCGATTACGCCCGTACCTATCGGCAGCACGCCGGCGAAGCGATGAAAGCGGGCCGGAACTCACCCGGCATCATCGCCGTCGGGTTGGGGGTGCTGTCGTTCGTCATCGGTCTGTTCTCCTTTGCCAACAGCTCGCCCACCGCCGGTGTTGTCGGTGTGGTGGCAGCGGTGCTGCTCATCGGGGGAGGGCTGGCGTGGCTGGCTGTTCAGCATCGTAAGGTTGCTCAGCAGCAACGTGATTGGGTGCGCGAGCATCCCGGCGCGGACTACGAGCCGCCGACCAGTTGAGCGCGGCTTCGTCGCACTCGCGGCGGAACTGCCGCTGGATGGCGCAGCGGATGGCGAACAGCGCGGCCGCCGGTGCGCCGAGCAGGGTCAGGGCGGCGAACAGGTCGATCATTCGATGGCTCCGTAGCCTCCGACGGATGGGATGACGGTGCTGATGTCGGTCATCGCTCCACGATGCGCCGCGATCAGCTGGACTGAGTCGCTCACTACGCAACATTGACGGTTCCGGCCGCTTTCCTGACGGATTCGGTAGGTCCTGCGGTTGTCGCGACTGTCGCCAGAACTTGTCGGACCTCCCCTCTAAAATTGTGATATGCCGCCTCCCACAAGCCCTTACGCCGAACACGTACCTCCGGTGCGGCGCATCGAGGTGTTGTTCGACGAGGTCGCGGAGTTGACCGGAAAGCGCAACGCGATCGATGGCCGGTTGGTGGAGATCATCGCCGAAATCGACGGCAGAGGCTCCAGTGACGGCAACGCACTGTGGGGTGCCACGGGATGTCGTTCCCTGGCTGCGCTGGTGGCGTGGAAAACCGGTGTCACACCCCGCAACGCCGACACCATCGTCGCTGTCGCCCAACGGCTCGACGACTTTCCGCGCTGTGCGCAAGGCTTGCGGGACGGTCGGGTGTCACTCGATCAGATCGGCGTGCTCGCCGAGGGCGCGGCGGAGGGATCCGATGACCACTATGCCGAACTGGTGAAGGTCGCCACGGTCACCCAGTTGCGTACCGCGGTCAAGCAGGAGCCCCGCCCCGAACCCGAATCCAAGCCCGAGCCGAAGCGCAAGATCAGCAAGATCGAGGGCGAGGACTCCACGACGTGGCGGATCACCCTGCCCAAGGTGGAGGCCGCGAAGTTCGAGGCCGGCCTGCAATCCCACCGGGACGGGTTGGTGGCGGACTGGAAACGCGACCACGACAAGACCGACAGCATCGATCCCGAGGACGGCCAGGCACGCGAGTACGGGGCCGAGAGTCAGGTTTCGGAGCAGGCCCCGCCGTTTCCGGACGGGGTGGATGCGTTCATGAGTTTGGTCGAGGCGGGCTGGGGCGCCGAGGCGGCGGCGCGTCCGCACGGGCAGCACACCACCGTGGTGGTGCATGCCGATGTCGAGAAGCCGGTGGCCTCACTACATCTGGGTCCGGCACTGTCCGACGAGGATCGCCGGTTCTTATTGTGTGACGCGACGTGTGAGGTGTGGTTCGAACGACAGGGCCGCCCGATCGGTGCGGGGCGTACCACGCGCACCATCAGTCGCCGGTTGCGCCGGGCTTTGGAGCACCGCGATTCCTGCTGTGTCGTTCCGGGTTGTGAGTCCACTCGTGGCCTGCATGCCCATCACATCGTGCACTGGGAGAACGGCGGCCCGACCGAACTGTCCAACCTGGTGTTGCTGTGCCCGTTCCACCACCGGATGCATCACCACGGCGGCATCACCATCACTGGGCCCGCTGAACAGCTGAAAGTCACCGACAGCGACGGCGAACCACTCACCGCCGGCTCATTGGCCCGGCCCCCGACCACACCGCTACCGGATGTGCCGCCGTGCCCCGGACCGCTCGGGGAACGCGCCCAATGGTGGTGGTACACACCCTTCGAACCACCACCGACGACGAATAACTAGACGTTTCGAAATCGCCTGAAAGGCGTTTCTCGGTGCCCCCAGTGAGACTCGAACTCACACTTGGCGGATTTTAAGTCCGCTGCCTCTGCCAATTGGGCTATGGGGGCCGTGCCGGGCCGTATCCAACTACGCCGACCCGGGCGTCCCGCTGACGATACCGTCCGGCCCGATGCCCACGACGACACCGTCGGGAGTCTGATTGCCGTAAGAATCGCCTACGGCGGCGTAAAGAATCCGTTCGACACACTGGGCGGCGGCCCCATCTGCGCACATCGTGGAGGCATGGAACGCACCGGCCCGCGCCTCAACTCAGTGCGACGCATGTCGCGACGCCTGATCGACGGCACCACCGACTGGGGGTCGTTTGTCATTGCGCCGGGCCGGTACGGCGTCCCGCCATCGTCCTGCTGGGCGTGCCGTCCACGGCGCTGTTCACGATCCGC
This sequence comes from Mycolicibacterium sp. P9-22, assembly GCF_008329585.1. Classification (GTDB taxonomy): domain Bacteria; phylum Actinomycetota; class Actinomycetes; order Mycobacteriales; family Mycobacteriaceae; genus Mycobacterium. The sequence continues at coordinate 41,458 of NZ_NPKP01000010.1, forward strand.
TGCTGCCTCAAGCGCCAGGACCGCGGGTAGGGCAGCTGCCGGCATGACACTTGCAGTGATGTCATATTGATGTCACCATGACGTCATGGATCTTCAGCCGTATGTCAATGCGGTACGCCACGAGCTGCACATCGCCGCGGCGGCCGGCGGACAGGACGCCGCGGAGCTGGCCGACCGACTGAGCGCACCGCTGGAATCGGCGCTGCGGCTGGCACTGCTGGAGGCGCTGTCCGAGGCGGCTGAGCTGATCACCCGGGACCTCGCGCCCGGCTCGGTCGACGTGCGCCTTCGCGGCCGGGACCCCGAGTTCAGCGTCAGTCCCGGCGTCGCGTCGCAGGCCTCCTTCACCGCTCCCGATCCCGACCCCGATGACGACGGCCGCACCTGGCGGGTCACGCTGCGTCTGCCCGAGCACCTGCGACCGCGGGTGGATGCCTCCGCTCGACGCGAGGGACTGTCCATCAACGCCTGGCTGGCCCGCGCCGTCGGCTCCGCGCTCGGCGGTGCCCCGACCCCCATCACCGAGTCCAAGCATGTCAGCGGCTGGGTCCGCTGAAACGTCAAACATCAACAGGGAGGCACACAATGGCCACTTTCGACAGCCCACAGCCGATCACCGCGACCGTCGAGATATCGGCGGGAACCGTCCGTGTCGCGGCGGCCGACCGCACGGACACGGTCGTCGAAGTCCGGCCTCGCGACGAGTCGCGTAGCCACGACGTCAAAGCCGCCGAGCAGGTGCGCATCGACTTTCGCGACGGCAGGCTCGTCGTGGCGAGCCCGCGTGGCTTCGCCCTGCCGCGTCGCGGAGCGGTCGTCATCGACATCGCACTGCCTTCGGGTTCGCACTTCTCGGCGGCAGTCTCCTCGGCCACTGTCACCGCCGACGGCGAGTACGGCGATTGCACGTTCGCTTCGGCCAGCGGCAATCTCACCATCGGTGCGGTGTCCGGAAATCTCAAGGCCGACACTGCTTCCGGGGATGTCCGTGCCACCTCGGCCACCTCGGCCACGGTGTCGACCGCCTCGGGCGATGTCCGTCTCGCCGAACTCGGTGGCGACATCAAGTTCCGCGCGGCCAGCGGCTCCCTGAGCGTGGGACGCCTGCAGGGCAATCTGAACGCGCAGACGGCATCGGGTGACGTTGCCGTCACCGCGGCGGTCCGGGGCAGTATCTCCGCGCACACCAGCAGCGGTGAGGTGACCGTGGGAGTCGCCGAAGGTACGGCGGCACAACTGGATCTGCGCACCAACTCCGGCTCGGTGCGCAGCACGCTGAAGCCCTCCGACGGTCCGGCCGAAGGTGACGAGACCATCGTGGTGCAGGCGAGGACCGCGTCGGGCGATGTCATCGTGCAGCGCGCAGCGGGCCCCGCTGCTGCCTGAGCGCACGCAGGCGACGCACAATGTTGCGATGCTGCAATTACGGATACTGACTCCGGCAGAACTGAGTGCCGACGTGGTGCAGATCCTCGAGGCCGACCCCGGTGTGAGCGGACTGGCCGTCATGAAGGATGCCGCCATCCGGCCCGCCGGGGACCTGGTGCTGGCCGATATCGCGCGCGAGGCGGCCAATGACATCGTCGACCGGCTCCGCACGACGGGGGTGCATCGCGAGGGCACCATCGAAATCCAATCGGTGGACACCTGGCTGTCGGGGAGCGCGCTCGACTGCGAAATGAAGACCCCGGGAAGCAGCGCCGACGCCGTGGTGTGGGCCGAGGTCACTCAGCGTTCCTACGAGGAGTCCGAACTCAACTGGAGCTACCTGACCTTCCTGACCCTCGCGACGGTGCTCGCCGCCATCGCCATCGTGGTGGATTCACAGATCCTGGTGATCGGCGCGATGATCCTGGGCCCGGAATTCGGGACCATCGCCGCGCTCGGGGTCGCCCTCGTCCGGCGGCGATTCGTCCTGTTGGGGCTCGCCATCCGCACCTTCGTGCTCGGATTCGTCGTGGCGATCGCCTGCACGATCGCGCTCGCTCTGGCCGGCCGGGCATTGGGATGGATCACCATCGACGATGTGACCGGGCCACGGCCGGCCACCCAATTCATCTACACGCCGGACAAGTGGTCGTTCATCGTCGCGGTCATCGCGGCCACCGCCGGTGTCCTGGCACTCACCTCGCGCAAATCCGGCGGGCTGACGGGCGTCCTGATTTCGGTCACCACCGTGCCCGCAGCCGGAAACATCGCATTGGGAGCGGCATTCGGCGTCGGCTCCGCTGTCTGGGGCAGCACCCTGCAGCTGGTCGTCAACGTCCTGGGCATGGCGCTGGCGGGCTGGGCGGCGCTGGCCTTCCAGCAGGCGGTGTGGTCGCGCATCTCCATCCGCCGGGCCAGGTCGTTGGCCCGGCGCCGACGCATGCTCTGACTCACGCCAGCCGGCGCGGCATGATCAGCGTGGGTACCGGCGCATGCCGCAGGATCTTCGCCGCGGCCGAACCCAGGAACACCTGAGCCACCGGACCGGCCGCACCCGAACCGAGCACCAGGATGTCGCCGGCGCCCCACTCGATCGCCTCCACCGCATCACGCCAGGTCGCGCCCGCCCCGATCACCACGTCGACCTCACGGCTGCCCAGACCCGAACGGACCGTCTCCAACTGGGCGGCGATCCCTTGTTGGGTGCTGCGGGCCCACTGCTTGACCACGAGGTCTTCGGCGGCGGTTTCGATGGCGCCGCTGAACATGGTCACCGGTCGCACGGTGAAGGACGCGATCCGCAGCCGGGCTGACCACCGCTCGGCGAGTTCCGAGCTGGCCGCGACCAACCCGACCTGATCCGCCCGCCCGCCATAGGCCACGGTCAAGCGCCGAATGGCCCCATCCTGGGCGGGATAGCCGCGCGGCGCGATGGCCACCGGAACGGCCGCGGTGTGCACCAGGCGATCGGTGACGCTGCCCAGGGCGATCCGCCCCAACGCGCCCGAGGACGACGAGCCGACGACGACGGTGTCTGCTCCCACCTGAGTGGTGAGTTCAACCAGGCCGGCCGGCACCGAAGACGCCTGATGCACCACCTGCTGCACGTCCAGGTCGCCGGGGAGCTGGTCGGCCATCGCCGCCAGCGACTGCTGTGCGTGTTCCACAAGATGATCGAGGTAGTCCACCTCGAACATCTCCGGCTTCCGCGGCGACGGGCTTTCGACGATCGCCGCCGCAACGATGCGCTCGCCGCTGGCCCGCGCGATCTGGGCGGCCAGGTGCAGCGGTGCCGGGCCGTGGCCGCTGGCACTGAAACCCGCGATGATCGTCATCACGGGACCTCTTCGGCCACAACCGGTGTCGCGACAACGTGTGTCACGGGCACGTTGAACTGGGCGCGGGCGCGGTCCACCACGTCGAACCGCTGCCAAACCGAGAATTCCGGCGGCAGCGTCGCGATCACGATCTGGTCCGGGTGGAACTGTGCCACGGCGTGTTCCAGCGCGCGCAGCGGCCTCTCGTCGCCCAATTCTCCTTGCGCCTGCAGGTTTTGGCTCCGCAACGAAGACAGTGTGGTGTCGAGCCTGGCTTGTGCTGCCTCCCTTGTGGCTTCGGTGACGTCACGCGGCCCGTGGGTCGCCGCGGCTCCAGTATCGACGGGACTGACCGGCACCACCACCATGTACTCGGCGTCCCGGTCCGCGCCGATGCGCCCCAGTTCCCCGAGCAGCTCGTCGGAGTTGACGGTCTGATTGGCCAGCACGAGCACGCGGTGCGGCGGGCCGGTGGCCACCTCGTCGGGTGCCGACGGACGTCGTTTCACAAACCATTTGTTCACCGCCCAGAGCACGATGACGACCGCCCAGGACAGCAGGCTGAGCACCAATTGGGATCGCAGCGCGGTATCTATGTACATCTGCACCAGGATGGCCAGAATTCCCAGCGCCGTCAGCACGGAAAGCACTGGGAACAGCCACATTTTCACCCTGAGCTCGGAATCCGGGGTGCGGTAACGCAACACGATCTGCGAGATCGTGATGAGCAGGTAGACGAAGAGGATGATCGCGCCGCTGGAGTTGAGCAGGAACGCGAATATGGTGTTGGGGGACACCGCGGCAGCGATGACGCACAGGAATCCGATGACCGAGGAGGCCAGGATCGCATTGGCCGGGACCCCGCGCCGGGTCACCTTGACCAGCGCCGGCGGCGCCTCCCGGCGCGCGGCGAGCACGAACAACATCCGGGAGGCGGTGTACAGGCCCGAGTTCAGGCAGCTCAGGACGGCGGTCAACACGACGGCGTTCATCACATGGTCGGCATAAGGAATGCCCATCTCGGTGAACGCCGCGACAAACGGCGATGCGGCCACGCTCTCGTCGTTCCACGGCACGATGGTGACGAGCACGAACACCGCGCCCACGTAGAACACCAGGATTCGCAGGATCACCGAGTTGGCGGCTTTTGCCACGGCCCGTTCCGGATCCGCTGACTCCGCCGCCGCGATGGTCGCGATCTCCGCGCCCACCATCGAGAAGATCACGGTGACGATGCCGACCGTGATCACGCCGAAGCCCAATGGCATGAACCCGCCGTGACTCGTCAGATTGGAGAAGTCGGCGGACTTGTCCGGCCACAATCCGAAGATGAACGCCATACCGAGCGCGATGAACGCGATGATCGCGGCCACCTTGATGCCGGCGAACCAGAACTCGAACTCCCCGTAGGACGCCACCGAGAACAGGTTGGTCGCCGTCATCAACACCATGAAGATCAACGCCGAGAGCCACAGCGGGACGTCCATCCAGTACTGGATGATCTTGGCGCCCGCGATCGCCTCGAATCCGACGACGATGACCCAGAAATACCAGTACAGCCACCCGACCGAGAATCCGGCCCAGTGTCCCAGCGCCTTTCGGGAGTAGTCGGCGAAGGAACCGGTGGACGGATTCGCCACGGCCATCTCGGCCAGCATCCTCATCACCATGATGATCAGCACCCCGGCCATCCCGTAGGTGAGGAAGACGCCTGGTCCGGTATCGCCGATGACCACGCCGGACCCGACGAACAGTCCCGCACCGATGACACCGCCGATCGCGATCATCGTCAGCTGGCGCTGACTGAGCGCCTTCTTGAGAGTGGGTGCCTCGCTCATGGGAACCTCCGACGCCGTCAGGATGAAGCCAACCGGGCTTGAGTACCCATGGTGATCCAAATCACATCGCAATGGGCGAGAACCGCGGCTTCATATCGTCAACGTGGCGCGGCGGCGGCCATCGGATCGGTCCCGGCCGTGTCCTCCGGATGACGCCGCGTCGCCAGCACGCATCCGGCGAGGATGAGCGTCAGCGCGCCGACATTCCAGACGTTCAGTGGTTCGTCGAGCACGATGACCCCCGCGGCGAGCGCCACGGCGGGATTCACATAGGTGAACACCAGCGCCCGCGCCGCCCCGACCTCGCGAATCAGCGCGAAGAACACGATGAAGGCGAGCGCGGTGCAGATCACCCCGAGGGCGGCAAGTGCCAGCAGTACCCGGGTGGACGGCCACGCGTCCGGCCACGTCGCCACCGCCGGGGCGGCGTACACCGCGGCGGCGAACGTCAGGCACACGGCGGTCATCGGCAAGGCCGGCACGTCCGCCAGTCGTCGCGCGGCGATCAACGGGGCAATCGCATAGCAGAGCGCGACCAACAGCACTTCGATGATCGGCCAGGTGCTCCCGCCGAGGTGCGGACCGGCCAGCACCGCCACCCCGGAGAAGCCGATCGCGAGCCCGAGAATCCGCCTGCCGCCGAGCTTTTCGCCACCGCTCACGCGGTCCAGTACCGCGGCAAAGATCGGCGCCGCCGCGATGAGCAAACCCGTCATCGAACTGGTCAGGTGGCGTTCGGCATCCGCGAGCAGCCACCACGCCGCGATGATCTCGAAGAATGCGAAGCCCAACAACGCCGGCCAGTGACGGCGCACGATCGCCCAGGTCCGGCGCGAGAACGCGAGCGGCAGCAGTACCGCGGCGCCGATCGCGACGCGCACGAACACGAGGACGGGGACAGACACCCCGTCGACCGCGATCTTGATCAACAGATACGGGACACCCCAGATGACACTCATCGCCAGGAACAGGACCCAGCCGCGTGACCCCACGGCGGCAGTCTACGAGTTGCCACCGACACTCCGGTTCGCCGTGGACACCGGGGAACCCGTCGGTGTTCGTCGGCGGCATACGCGTGAGAATGCAACTATGTGTGGGATGGCCGAGAACGACACCGACGAGTCCGCGAATATCGCCCAAGCGCGGCTGCTGCTCGGGGCGCTGTGGGAACAGGTGGAAGACACCTCGCGCAAGATCGAGGAAGAAGAGGCACGGGTCGCCCGCAGGCCGGCCGGCTCACCTGCCCGCCCCCACCGGGTGAACACCGCGCAACTGCGCAAAGAGCTTTATCAGTTGCACGGCATGATCGACGGGATCAACCGCAGATTCCCGCAGATCGCCACGGGCGTGTGACCATTGCCGTCGGGAGGCCCTTGCGCAGGAGGGGGATCGGCGGTGCGGATGGTTCCGATCGCTCTGGTGGGTGCGCTGGTCATGGTGTCCGCGGCCGGCTGCGCCGATGAGAACTTCATCCGTGACGTGGAAGCCCGGTGGTGTGAACTGTCCGGCGCTGACTGCGCGCCGCCACCGCCGCTGCGGCCGCCCGTCCTGAACCAGCCGGATGACGGCTACCGCCCGGCGGGCCCCGGCTATCTGATCCCGCCGATCTCCCCGCCGCCACCTGCGCTGGGCGCAGACGGTCGGTAGCGTTCAATAAGTCTGTAGCCGAACGTATTTCGTTCCGTTATCGGATGCACAGCGGGCGCCTAATCTCAGCACAGTGGCGACCCAAACGACAACCATAGCGTCCTTTTTGTGTGGCGGTGAGTGCCGCGTGAACACACGCGAATGAATGGAGTCGCCCATGTTGCTCACTCGTCGGACTGCCGCCCCGATCCTTGCCGGCGGTATCGCCCTGGCCGGTCTGCTCGGCGTGGGACTCGGCACAGCGAGCGCCGATCCCGGCCGGCCCTGCGGGCAGCCCAACGCGCAGGCCTGCGCCCCCGCACCGCAGAACAACAACAACTGGCAGGGACGCAACATCGACCAGGCCCGCAACGATCACCAGCCCTTCATGCACAACGGCCAGCGGGTGGAGCCGATGCGTGCGGGTAATGGTGACGGCTGGGGATTCTGGTTCCTCGGCCAGTGGATTCGTCTCTGAGACGGCGCGCCACGGGCCGATCGGGCGCCCGCCGGGGGATGATACGGATGTGGTTGCTGATACAAATGTGATCAATGTGAACTCATCGGCCGCGGCTGCCGACCCGCAGCCCGACGCTCCGACCGCCGCTGAGGCCGCGGCTCCTGCTTCCGGGCAGCCCGCGGCGCAGCAGCGTGCATGGTCGATGCCGAAGGCCCCGGTGAGTCGCAAGCAGGTCGACGACTTCGGTCGCACCGTCGCCACGGGGACGGTCGCTGCCGCATCGGTCGTCGGCAAGGCGGTCGCCGGTATCACACGATTCTCAGCACACCTGTTCGCCCAGATCTGGCGGGCCATCGAAGCGGTGCCGGCCGTCGTCCAGGTCCTGGCCGTGTTCGCCGTCCTCATGCTGCTCGGCGTCGTCGGCTCGATCGCTGCGGCCGGCACGCCGGCATTGGTCTGCAGCGTCGTGGTCGTCCCGGTCTGCTCGATCACCATCGGCGCGCTCGGGCACCGCTGGTTCAGCAGGAGTCCTGCCGAACCGGCGGTTACCGAGTCCGACCTGTCCCGCTCGGTGGTCTACGTCGACCGGAAGCTGACGCTGGCGCTCAACTCGCTCGGCTCCGAACGGCATCAGCAGGCGGTCATCGCGTTGTTCCAGGCCAAGACGGCCGTCGAACTCGCGTTGGGCACCGAACGCGACGAAGCAGACCGCGACAACGCGCCCGTCCAGGTCGACGCGTACCGCATGCGGCCCCGCATCCAGGCCGGGTCGGCCTCCAAAACGGCTATGTCAGAGAGCAATTCCCTGGCGGCTTCGTGAAGGCGCAGCCGATCACCGGTCAGGTCGCCCTGATCGAGGACGACTACACGCTCGTCATCAACCGCGGTGCGGAGTGCGGCCTGGCGGTCGGCATGATCTTCGCGGTGATGTCCGGTGCCGGCCAGGTGATCACCGATCCCGAATCGGGCAGGGAGCTCGGCAGACTCAGCCGGGAGAAGCTCCGGGTCCGGGTGTTCGACGTGCAACCGTTGTTCGCCCGCGCCCACACCTTCGTCGACACCGGCGATTTCCACGGCCTGCTGGGGCTGCCCTTCTTCGAGCAGCCCCAGGAGGACGTCGTCACCGTGGATGTCGGGGACAGCGTCGAGCTCGTGGCCGGACATCAGGGCGCCGGCCGGGATACCGGCACCGCCGGCTGATCACCACCGGCCTGTAACGCTTCGCCCTCGACACCACACTCCCTGTGCATCACCCGTTCACGGAATGCAAGGGAGTCGGACATGACCGTCACACAGGACCCACGATTCATCCGCGCCGAGTCGGCGCTCGCCGACATCGGCGGCCACGCCGCACGGTATGGCCTGGTGGTGGTGCTCGGCTGGATCGGTGCGCTGAAATTCACCTCCTACGAGGCGCACGGCATCGAACCGTTGGTCGCCAACAGCCCGCTGATGAGCTGGGTGTACGACATCTTCTCGGTGACTACGTTCTCGTCGATGCTGGGCGTGCTGGAACTGACGACGGCCGCGCTGCTGGCCGTCAAACCGTGGCTGCCGCGGCTCTCGGCGCTCGGCAGCATCGTGGCCATCGGCCTGTTCGCCGCCACCCTCAGCTTCCTGTTCACCACACCCGGTGTCGGTGAGGCCTCGGCCGGCGGTTTCCCGGTGCTGTCCTCGACCGGACAATTCTTGATCAAAGACGTTGCTTTGATCGGCATCTCATTGTGGACCCTGGCTGATGCGTTGGCCGCGGCACGTCGGCAAACCGGTCATGTGAGCCTGCGCTGAGCCGTACGCTGACGCCAGCATGACGGTATCGACAGCAGGCGAGGACAGCCTCGTCACCGCACTCAGACGCGGCGACGAGGATGCCTTCGCGGCACTGGTCGAGCGGCACACTCCGTCGATGCTGCGGGTTGCGGCCGGCTATGTGCCCAATCGCGAGGATGCCGAAGAGGTCGTCCAGGAGACCTGGATCGCCCTGCTGAAGGGCCTGGACGGCTTCCAGGGGCGATCATCTTTGCGCACATGGCTTTTCACCGTTCTGGTGAACATCGCCAAGACACGCGGTGTGCGGGAGCGCAGGGAGACCGACGTGCAGGTGCTGGCCTTCACCGGAGGCACGGTCGACCCGGCGCGGTTCCGGGAGGCGGGCCAGGAGTGGGCCGGTCACTGGAAGGAGCACCGGGCACCGGAGTCGTTTCCGGACACCCCGGAGGGCTCGGTGCTCGGTGACGAGCTGATCGCGGTGACCCGCCTCGAACTGGACAAACTGCCTGCGCGGCAACGAGAAGTGGTGACCATGCGCGATGTGCTGGGAATGGAGTCCGCCGAGGTGAGTGCGCTGCTCGGCATCAGCGCTGCCAACCAGCGAGTGTTGTTGCACCGTGGCCGCGCCGCGGTGCGGCAGGCACTCGAGGACTATGTGAAGGAGTCGGTGTGAGCGGCATCGAACCGATGGACTGCAACGAATTGGTGGAACTGGTGACCGCCTATCTCGACGATGCGCTGGATCTGGACACCAGGGCACGCTTTGACGTCCACCTGACCGAATGCGACGGCTGCGACAACTATTTGCAGCAGCTGCGCACCACTGTGGAGACCCTCGGCAAGGTAGGTGGCGATGAACTCGACCCGGCGTTTCGGGACCGATTGATGACGGCGTTCCGCGACTGGCGATGACGAGCAGGTGAGGGGACCAACCGAGGTGCATGTCATTGTCGTCGGGGGCGGCCCGGCCGGAGTGTCGGCTGCCTTGCATGCTGCCGGTCTGGGCGCGCAGGTGACGCTGCTCGAGCGAGGGCGGGTCGGTGGCACCGCCTTCAACAGCGGGCCGGCACCGGTTCGCACGCTGGCGCGCGCCGCGCGCCTGGTGCGGGACTGGAACTCCTGGGAGGCATTCGGCCTGCGCGGGCCGCGGCCGCAGGTTGATGTCGCCGCCACACTGGCCAATGCGGAACGTGTCGCCGACTATGCCTATGAACGGAAGCGGGTCGCCGACCATATCCGCGCTGCCGGTGTGGATCTCGTCGAGGAGACGGGTGATGCCCGCTTTGTCGACGCGCACACCATCGCGGCGGCTGACGGCCGGACCTGGACGGCGGACCGGGTGATCATCGCCGTCGGGGGCAGGGCCGGGCGGCTGCCCATCCCCGGCGCCGAACTCGGCCTGACCTACGCCGACATTCGCGGACTGGCCGCGCTACCCGGCAGGGTCTGCGTGATCGGCGCTGCCGACACGGGTTGCCAGCTCAGCTCGATCTTCGCCGACTTCGGCTGCGAGGTAACACTTGTGGAGTACGGACCGCGCATCGTGGGGCGCGCTGACATCGACGTCTCGGTCGCGCTGGAACATGCCTTCCGCCGCCGCGGTATCGACGTCATCACCGGCGCGGCGGTGTACGAACTGCAGGCGCTCACCGGCGGCGTGCGTGTGCTCTACCGTGCCGGCCAGGACACCACGTCAGTGGACGTCGACGCGGTGTTCTTCGCCGTCGGCTGGCCCGGCAACGCCGACGTCGTCGACGCCGCCGCGGCCGGCGTGAAAACCGAGCGGGGGTACGTGGTCGTCGACGGGTCCGCCGCCACCAGCGTCCCGCACATCTTCGCCGCCGGCGACGTCGACGGGAACAGCCTGCTGGTCAGCAGCGCGACGCTCGAAGGCCGGGTCGCCGCCGAGAACGCGGTGCTCGGCCGGCAGCGCCAGGTCGCCCACGACATCGTCCCGGCCGGCAGTTTCACCGATCCCGAGTACGGCAGCGTCGGGCTCACCGAGGCACACGCCAGGGCCCGCTACGACTGCGCCGTCGCGGTGGCTCGCTACGAGGACATGCTGCGTCCGGTCGCCGACGGGCACCCGGACGGGTTCTGCAAGCTGATCGTCGACACCGCGGACCGGCAGATCGTCGGAGCCCATGTGCTGGGGGAGTATTCGGCCGAGGTGATCCAGATGGTGGCCGCCTGCATGGCTGCGCGGATGCGCGTCGAACAGGTCGCCGAACTGCAGTTCGCCTTTCCGACCTTCACCGAGGGCGTCAGCCAGGCGGCCCAGATGGTGGTGAACCAGCTCAGCGGCCGGCCGGTGCCACACCTGTGGAGCAGCTTGGGCAGCACGCCTTCGGTCTTGGATTAGCCCATGGATGGACGCGGATTCGGCGATCAGGGCGCGGTGACGATCATCGTGCAACGGTAGCCGCTGGTGGATCCACAGATAGTACAGATATTGATGTACTATCTGGGCATGCAGACACTGGTGCACGCCGATGCCCTCGCCCGATTCGGTCATGCGCTCTCCGACACCACCCGCACCCGGATACTGCTCAGCCTCAACGCATCGCCGGGCTATCCTTCCGAACTTGCCGAGGAGTTGGGGGTGTCCCGGCAGATCCTGTCCAACCACCTCACCTGTCTGCGCGGCTGCGGGCTGGTGGTCGCCGTATCCGAGGGGCGCCGTACGCGATACGAACTGGCGGACAGCCGTATCGGCGATGCGCTGAGCGACCTGATGGGTCTGGTGTTGGCCGTCGACCCGAACTGCTGCTGCGCCGGGATCGACGGCACCGGCTGCGGGTGCTGCTGATGGTCCGGGAGCGTGTCCTCACGCCGGGGCGCCGGACGCTGTTGTCGAGACGGATCCGCTGGTTCGTGGCGGCGACCATCTCCTACAACGTGATCGAAGCCGTCGTGGCGCTGACCGAGGGTGCTCGGGTGTCCTCCAGCGCGCTCATCGGTTTCGGGCTGGACTCGGTGATCGAGGTGGCCTCGGCGGCGGCCGTGGCGTGGCAGTTCTCCGGCCGCGATCCCGAGGCCCGCGAAAAGACCGCGCTGAGGGTCATCGCCTGCTCGTTCTTCGGTCTCGCGATCTTCGTGACGGTCGACGCGGTGCGCTCGCTACTCGGCGCGCAGGAGGCCCGGCATTCGACCATCGGTATCGCGCTCGCGGCACTGAGCCTGGCCGTCATGCCGGTGCTGTCGTGGGCGCAGCGTCGCGCCGGCCGCGAACTGGGTTCGATATCGGCGGTTGCCGATTCGAAGCAGACCCTGTTGTGCACCTATCTGTCGGGCGTACTGCTGCTCGGGTTGCTGCTCAACAGCGCGTTCGGCTGGTCCTGGGCGGACCCGGTGGCGGCCCTGGTGATCGCCGCCGTCGCGGTCAAGGAGGGTCGTGATGCCTGGCGTGGTGACACCTGCTGTGCGCCGATTCCAGAGACCCGGTGCTGCGACTGAGGCCCTGGCCTTAACGTTGCGTGATGAGCTTCTACGAGGTCATCGAAACGGTCGGCAAGGTGATCGACGGTATCGGCGTGGCGGTGATCGCGCTCGGGGCGATCTTCGCCGGGGTCGTGACGGTGCGCAAGATGCTGGGCCGCTCCGGAGACGCCTACCGGTTCTTCCGGGAGCAGCTGGGACGTTCGATCCTGCTCGGCCTGGAGTTCCTGGTGGCCGCGGACATCATCCGCACGGTCGCCCTGACGCCCACCTGGCAGAGCGTGGTGGTGCTGGCCGGCATCGTGCTGATCCGGACCTTCCTCAGCTTCTCCCTCGAGGTGGAGATCAGCGGCCGGTGGCCGTGGCAGCAGCGGTCCAAGCCGGCGGCAGACGACGTTGTGCCACAACGTGGCTAGCTCATGTGCGTGACAGGACGTGCCAGCCGCACGCCGTCCACCTCGATATCCACCTTCTCGTTGTAGAAAGCGATCAGCCCGGCGATGCGGGAGACCGCGCCCAGCGGATACTGATACATCCACGCGAGGTCGGCGTGGACCGCCTCGCCCACCCGGACCGACCAGTACGCGGAGGTGGAGCCCTTGTACGGGCACACCGTCTGCGTCTCACTCGGTACCAGATACTGCATCGCGACATCGGTTCGGTCGATGTAATACCTTGTGGGCAAACCGGTTTCGAACAACAGGACCGGGCTGTGGGTATCCGCGACCACAACACCGTCGATTTCCACCCGAACGTGACGGTGCGAACGCAGGGCGTCGAGACGGGCGTACGGGCTACGGGGATGCTCGTAGATCCGCTCGTCCTCCTCGAACCACTCAAGGCAGTCCCACTCGAACCGCACGTAACCGGATGCGATCCCGTCGCCGTCGGCATCGAACACCCGGGCCACCGACTGTTGCACGCGGCCACCGGCACTCAACGAATGCAGCCGGGACGCTCCGAACTGGGCGCGCTGCGGGTGTTGCTCATCGATCAGAAAGTCGGTGCGCACGTCATTCAGCGGAACGTAATAGTGCGGGTAGTAGGGAACTTCCCATATGTAGCGGGCGCTGAGGGTGTCGAAGACCAGGTCGGGTCCGACGTAGCCGCGGACCCGCCGGGGGCAGGGCTCGACCCGCCCGCGCTCGGTCGCCGGCGGCGGGTAGTCCTGACCGAATGGTGCTGTGTTGTTCATCTGCGGCTCCGTTCGCTTGTCGGTGTGGGTGTACGCGTCCAGCGATGCAACAGCCAGGCCGCCGGTACCGTCATCGCCGTCGTGACGAAGAACAGTCCGGGCATCGACCCGGTGAACGTCGGCCAGTGCAGCACCTCGGCCATCGCGAATTCCATTGCAATCACATGCAACAGGAAGATCTCGTAGGAGATTTCGCCCAGCCACACCACCGGCCGGGCGCTGAGCAGGCGTGCGTAACCGCTGCCCGAATCCAGTACCAGCGGCGCCAGCAGGCCGACGGCGACGACCGCGTAGAGGATCGTCTTGAGCACCCGCTGCCACGGTTCGACTTCGATCACCGTGACATCACCGGCGATCGGAAGGGCCACCACCAACAGTGCCGCCACCGCGATCGGCACCGCGAGATAGGCACGACAACGCGTGCCGAGCACCTGCAGCACCGCCAGGGCCATGCCGCCGACGAAGTAGATGAGGTGCGCGGGCAACCAGATGGTCGCCGACGGCGGCAGCAGGTCGGTGACGGTCGGCAGCAGTAGCCACAGCGGTGTCACCGCCCCGAGTGCGGCCAGCCCGGCCAGCAACACACCCGGCCGCCACGCCCCGCGGCACAGCACCGTGAGCAGCAGCCCGGCCAGCAGCGGTAATGCCGCGTAGAACGCGACTTCGACTGCCAGGCTCCACATCTGGGTCAGCCCCTGATGCATCTCCGCGTAGTACAGCGGCGGGTAGATCTGAGTCAGTGTCAGGTGTTTCAACAATCCGAACCAGCTGTGGCCGGGGTTGGGCCCGGCATCGCGGAACGCGTAGATCGCGAAGGCGATGAGCACCGTGATGACATACGCCGGCGCGATACGGCGCACCCGGCGACGGGCATACCGGCGCACCGAGGGATCCGGGGTTCCCTGCGCGGTGGCCTGCACCCAGGGCCGGAACAACAGAAAGCCCGACAATACGAAGAAGACCGGCACGCCGACCTCCAGCCGCGCATACACCTGGCCCAGGTAGCCGTCATCGAGGTGGCCGGTTCCGAAAGCGGCGTGGGTGGCGACGATCAGCAGGGCGGCCAGTGCGCGCAGCCCGGTCAGCGAGGCGACCCGATTCGTGGCGGCACGATCGGTCACCGGCGAATCGCCTGTCGCACGCATTACTTCCACAGCGTACGGACGGCGCCGGATTCTTCCGCGGGAATCATGGCGCGGGCATCGCCGCGGACAACCGGGACAGCACATCGAGATGCGCGTCGACGGTGGCGAGTCCGGCGCCCATGGTGCTGATCGACAGATGCGAGGCGCCTGCCTGCGCCCAGGCCCCGATCCCCCGCAGGGCCGCCTCGTCGTCCCCGCGCCATGCCGTTCGTCCCTCCATGCCGATCGCGGACGGGTCCCGGCCGACTGCCTCGGCGGCATCGGAGAGCACCGCGCGGGCGTGGTCGAGTCCGGGGCCGGGCGCCATCATGGGGAACCAGCCGTCGGCCATGCGTCCCGCGCGCCGATAGCCCGCATCCGATGCCGAACCGATCCATACCGGGATGGGACGCTGCACCGGCAGCGGCGCCAGGCCCGCGCCGGTGATGTCGTGGTATCGGCCGTCGAAGGTCACCGATGGTTCGGTCCACAACCTGCGCAGCAGTGAAATCTGTTCCTCAGACCGCTTGCCGCGGTTACCGAAATCTTCACCGAGGGCCTCGTATTCCACCGCGTTCCAGCCGATTCCGATACCGAGCCGGAGTCTGCCACCGCTGAGCAGATCGACCTCGGCGGCCTGCTTGGCGACCAGCGCGGTCTGGCGCTGGGGAAGGATGATGACCCCGGTGACCAGTTCGACCGTCGTGGTGATGGCGGCCAGATAGCCGAACATGACCAGCGGCTCGTGGAACGTGGTGTGCACGTCGTAGGGCCCGGACCACCCGGCGTGCACTTCGGGGTCGGCGCCCACGACATGGTCGTAGGCGAGGATGTGGGTGAAGCCCAATTCCTCGACGCGCTGGCCGTAGGCGCGCACCGCACCGGCATCGCCGCCCAGTTCTGTCTGTGGAAACACCACACCGATCCGCATCACCACACCGTATCCGGACCGTGACCGGGGGTTTTCGACACGCCGAATTGGGTGCGGTGCTTCGGTCGTTGCTTCCGTTACAAATAACTCATATTTTCCAGAAGGGTCGGATGAATGTGAGTACGGTGCGCGGCGGAAGAACATTCCAACGCCGCAAATTAATGCGCGCGGTGCTGGGCGCCATTGTCTCCGGGCTCTGCGTCGTCGCTCTGATCGCCATCCCGACCTCCCATCGGCCCCGCCAGGTGTTCACCGACAACTTCGCTGCGCTCAGTAACACAGCCACCACTCTGGGCTTCGCTGATTCTCAGGTCTTCTTCTACAACGACGCGGAAGTGGCCGCGACGGTGCAGCGCTGGGTGCAGAACAATATCCGCACGGTGCGGATCGGAATTCCATGGGGCGGTGTCGAGGCACTCCAAGGCCGCTACGACTGGTCGAAAGCCGACCGGGTTGTCGCTGCTGCGGCGGCGGCAAACATCTCCATCATCTGCGCGATCACCTCCACCCCGTGGTGGGCCAAGGCGTGGAACGCACTTCCGCCGCACGGCCGTCCCGCTTCGCCCGACCAGTACGGGAAATTCACCGCGAAAGTCGCCGAACGGTACAAGGGCAGAATTGCGGCTTACGAGATCTGGAACGAACCCAATGGCATATTCGGATATCACCCGGCGCCGGATCCGTCGGGATATACCGATCTATTGAAGGCCGCATATCCGCGGATCAAAGCCGTTGATCCGGCCGCCATTGTCGTGGGCGGGGTACTGGGATCCGGAAAGAGCTGGGGCTCGTGGACGATCGATCCGGTCACGTTCCTCACCCGGATGTACGCCGCGGGCGCGCAACCGTTCTTCGACGCGTTGTCCTATCACCCGTACAGCTACACCATGAAGTTCTCGCAGGGCATGCTGCAGGCCGATTCTCCGGTGGACCAATTGGTCCGGATGCGCAGGGTGATGCTGGAGCGAGGCGACGCACCGAAGAAGATCTGGGTGTCGGAGTACGGTGCGCCCACCAACCGGGTGAATGAGGCGACGCAGGCCGCCTACATCGCGGACATGATCAGCACCTGGCAGGAACTTCCATACGCCGGGCCGCTGATGCTGTACACCACAAGAGATCTCAACAGCTCCAGCAATTCCGACGATGACCGGTTCGGTCTCTACAGATCGAACTGGGTACCCAAGGCGGCACAGCAGGTCTTGGCGTCCCCGCCCGGACCCGCCGCGGTATATCAGCGGTTCGCCGCGTTCACCGACCCCAGTTTCGGGGAGGTGCTCAGCCCGGTCTACACGGGCCCATTCAAAGTCCCGACCCAGCTGCGCGCTCTCGGCACGCTGTGGGAGGTTGCGCCGGGCAAGATCGTGGCGGCCCCGACTCCGGTCGCCGATCTGGCCCGCAAGAGAAACATCCTGCCGAAAACCACGTTCAAGGATGGCTACCAGGATTTCGGTGGCTGGCAGCCGTTCCGGGCGTGGTATTCGCCGCAGACCGGTGTGCAGATTGCCAGCGTGGAGTTCGCCAAGAAATGGGTTCCGGAACTGGGGTTGGCGACCTCCTCGGAGAAGTGGGTGAACGGCGCTACCCGGGTGACGTTTCAGCGTGGCGTCATGACCTGGCGGCCGTTCGTGGGCGTGAAGGTGTACCGCTCGCCGTAGCGCTGTCGCCAGCAATGCCCTGCCTGCGAGGGTCCGGCGAGGATTCTTGCCGCACGCACGGGGACCCGCTGCGTGCTGCCGATGCGCGTGTGCGGCGGTTCGGTGTCTGGACAATATTTGCGTCACCGTGATATTGGGTTTGCTATGTGGCAGGTCAAGATCATCGTGATCGCGGTCGGGCAAACACGTCGACAGTTCCCTGCAGCGGCTGCCGCAGCGCGTGGCGGGTGGCCCTGTGCGTCGGATCGAGTTGCCGCTGTGCCCCGCGGCTTCGCGGCGCTGGAAATGCTGATTGAGCTGAACAAATACCTTGATCCGGATCGATTTGAGGCGGATTTTGGGCAAGTCGACCATGGCGTGCGCCGACCAGAATTTCAGAAAATCTGCCCCTGGGTCTGGTTTGCCCGGCGATCATCGTGCTAACTTCTCGATGTTGGGTTGGGAAATTTGCTGAAGGGAGATCAACATGTTGGGACGTCAGGGGACTTCGGTCAAGATGATCGCTGCTACGGCGATCGCCGGGGGCGGAATCGCGTTGGCCATGGGCGTGGCCACGGCAGGTGCAGGAGCTGCATACGCCGAGACGGGGCAAACTGCTTCGACCTCGAGCTCCAGCACCAGCAAGTCACCGCTGCAGCGGATCGGCAGATTCGGCAGCAACCTGCAGCGCAACCTCGGTACCGTGGGCAGCAATCTGCAGCAGAACCTGGGCAAGGTCGGCACCGATGCCCAGCAGGGTCTGGGTACCGTCGGCACGAACGTGCTCATCAACGGCGGGACGTCGGCCAGTGATGCGCAGCAGGGTCTCGGCCGGGTGGGCACCGACGTACTGATCAACGGCGGAACCGCGGCCAGTAACGCGCAGCAGAACCTCGGCGAGTTCGTCGGCAATATCTTGGGCGACTAGCCCGAATCTGAATGAGGCCGGGCAGCGGGTGAGTATCTCCCGCTGCCCGCCGTCATTTCTGGGTCGGATCACCGCTGGAGATCGCCTCTCGAATCTTTGCTGATCGAATCCGAGGGGCGGGTCGGTGTGCCTCTCGGAGCGCCGGAAAATCTCCGGGGCCGACTTGTTTTGCCACAGGTGCAGCAAAGCTCCGTGCCGATGAATGCAATAGTCGTTGGCTGCTGCGCTGCGGACGACGCTGGGTTGCGCGTTGATCTTCGATATCGCATTCAGGTGGGGATTGGACGTGACATTGGCGCGTTGCTGATGTTGGCCGGCCGTTGCCGGCGATCGTCCGCCAGCGCGCAGCGCGATCTTGAATGGCGTGTTGCTGAAGTCCGGACCCGCCGTCAAGCAAAGGATTTTTCGGGTGGTTGCGGTTTCATGGAATTTTCACCCGGGTATGCGGCGGGTGCGCTGATTGGCGCAGAAGTGTTTCGCACATATTTGCTGGAGGAGATAGTCATGGATCGCAAGCGTCTGGATATGGCCACGACGATGAAGGGTGCGGCGTTGGCGGGTGCCGCTGCTGCGGTGTCGCTGGGAATCGCGATAACCGGCGCCGGAACCGCGGCTGCGGATACCGAGGACGGCGGCACCACTACGTCCCGGCAGAGTGCCGCGAGTAGCAGCTCGGACGCCAGGGACTTCGGAAGCAACTTGGCGCGCAACCTCGGTAAGTTCGGCACCAACCTGGTGCAGAACACCGGGAAGGTCGGCACCAATGCTCAGCAGCAGCTCGGTCAGGCCGGGACCAACGCGCTGATCAACAGCGGAACGGTCGCCGACAACCTGGTCGACAACGTCAGTGAGACCGGCGGCAACGTGTTCGGCAATGTCAACGAAGCCGGCGGCAATCTGGTGGGTAATGCCGGTGAGGCCGGCGGCAATCTGGTGGGTAATGCCGGAGAGGCCGGCGGCAATCTGGTGGGCAATGCCGGTGAGGCCGGCGGCAACCTGGTCGACAATATCGGCGACCTCTTCGACTGACTGAGTTGGCCTCCGAAGGGGCAGTGGCATCGCGCCGCTGCCCTTTCGAGTGTCTGGATAGCATCCTTTGCTGTTCACGCCGACTCGCGGGGGCAGGCGGCTCCTCCTGTGGGCCGCCGCGGGCTCCGGTGCCTTCGACGGTTTGCTGTCGCACCAGCAAAGGGGGTGAGGTCGTTATTGTCGCGGCCGTCACCGCGGTCGGTGCGGTAGCGCCAGCAGTCGATGTCGGCACCCAAGTTCCAGGTAGTCCCTTTATTATCGCCACAGTCAATACTTGCTGTGTTTCATGATCGCGGTAATGCCAGTTCAGGGCAGTTCGCGTTCGAGCAGTCGGCCATTGATAGCCGGCCGATCGACGCCCTTTCAGCAAAGCGACATCTCGACCAAATCGTTACTGTTTCTTCGTGATTGGGCCCGTTCGATATGATCTGGGGCACAGTTTTTGTGTTAGCTTCAGCGTGTTCGTTTGGTATTTGCTGGAGGGAGACGAATCATGGCTCGCAACGGGTCGGGGAAGCCCGCGATGATCAAGGGAATGGTGCTTGCAGGCGCCACCGCAACAATGTGTCTCGGAATGGCTCTCGCCGGAGCCGGGATGGCATCGGCCGACACGAGTGCCGCCGATGCGCACGTCGCCGCGCAGCAGCGCAATGCCGGAGTGAGTGCCAACGCCCTCACACCCGAGGACGTCGGACAGTTCGGCACCAACCTCGTGCGGAACATCGGCGTCTTCGGCAGTAATCTGCAGCGCAACGTCGGGCAGGTGGGCACTGATGCGCAACAGGGTCTCGGCCGGGTCGGGACCAATCTGTTGATCAACGGCGGCACCTTCACCGAAAATGTGGTGCAGAACGCCAATCGTTCCGGTAACGACCTGGCGCGCAACGCCGGTACCGCGGGCCGCAACCTGGTCCGCAATATCGGCAACCTGTTCCGCTGACCGACATCGGGAGGGTGGCGGTGTGGCGCCGCTGCCCTCCCGATGCACGCCGATCGGTCTAGCCGGCGAGTACCTCGCCGATCATGCCGATGACGGCACCGCCATCACCCAAGGTGGCGGCCACCGCCGGGGCCACCCTCCCCGCCCCGGGGCTGCTGCTTGTCAGCGCGAGCAGTCCAGCGACACGGTGATGGTGCGCTTCACGACCACGGGCACGAGCGCGTTACGGTCGTTGAACCCTTCCACATTGACCAGGCGCTTCTGCTCCTGCACATTGCCGATATCGGTGACCTCGCATTCATCGAGCGGGGCGCTGCCCAGGCGATTGACGCGGACGTCGAACCCCTGGGCCTCCAACTGATCGATGGTGAGGTTCGCGGACTCGGCATTGGCCGGGGCCGCGGTGGCGGCCAACACGCCGATGGCGGCGGAGGCGATGACGACGGTGAGTGCGTTGCGCATGACCGTTCCTTCCTGGTGGTGATCGGTTTCGATGCGTCGATCCTGCTCGCCGGGGCGGTGGCGCCGCTTGGAGCTGACGTGGAGATTGTCTGGAGATCCCCCGCAGGGGCGCATCGCAGCGATAGCGTTTGGTCCGTCACGGCACATCGGACGGGAGACCAACATGCGAGCCGCAACCTCGTCGGACTGTAGGCCGGAACCACCCATCAGGCCCGGGCGGCGCCTCGCGGTGCTGCTGGTGGGTCTGCTCATCGGGTTGTTCGGCGCCGCGATGCTGGCCCCGGCGACAGCCTCCGCGGAGGGCGAGACCTACACCATCGCCACCGACACGACCTTTGCGCCGTTCGAATTCCAGGACGCCGGTGGCAATTTCGTCGGTATCGACATGGACCTGATCCGGGCGATCGGCGAGGACCAGGGATTCAACGTCGACATCAAGCCGCTCGGTTTCGATGCCGCGCTGCAGGCGGTGCAGGCCAACCAGGTCGATGGTGTCATCGCGGGCATGTCGATCACCGATGAACGACGCAAGGTCTTCGACTTCTCCGAACCCTATTTCGAGTCCGGCATCCAGATGGCGGTGCTCGAGGACAACGAGGACATCACGTCCTATGAGGATCTGCGCGGCAAGCGGGTCTCGGTCAAGAACGGCACCCAGGGCGCGGATTTCGCGAACTCGATCAAGGACCAGTACGGCTTCGAGGTGGTCTCGTTCGCCGACTCGTCGACCATGTTCGACGAGGTGCGAACCGGCAACTCGGTGGCAGCCTTCGAGGACTACCCCGTCTTGCTCTACGCCATACAGCAGGGCAACGGCTTCAAAACCGTGACGCCGAAGGAGGATCCGACCGGCTACGGGTTCGCCGTCAACAAGGGACAGAACGCCGAACTGCTGCAGAAGTTCAACGCCGGGCTGGAGAACCTCAAGGCCTCGGGCCGCTACGACGAGATCCTGGAGACCTACCTCGGTGAGGGCGCGGCCACCAGCGACAGCTCGTTCTTCGGGCTGATCAAGAGCACGACGCCGATGCTGCTGGCCGGCCTGAAGATGACCGTCATCCTGACGGTCTCATCGATCTTCTTCGCGCTCATCCTGGGTGTCATCTTCGGCTTGGCCCGGGTGTCCCGGTCGATCTGGTTGCGCGCCATCGGCACCACGTTCGTCGATGTCTTCCGCGGCACACCGCTGATCGTGCAGGCGTTCTTCATCTATTTCGGCATTCCCACGGCGTTGGGCTTCCAGATGTCGGCGGTGACGGCAGGCATCATCACGCTGTCCCTCAACGCCGGCGCCTACATGACCGAAATCGTCCGCGGCGGCATCCTCGCGGTGGACAAGGGGCAGATGGAAGCCGCGCGCAGCCTCGGTATCGGTTACCTGCCGACGATGCGCAAGGTGATTCTGCCGCAGGCGATCCGCACCATGATCCCGTCCTATATCAACCAGTTCGTGATCACCTTGAAGGACACCTCGATCTTGTCGGTGCTCGGCATCGCCGAGCTCACGCAGAGCGGCCGGATCATCATCGCGGGTAACTACAAGGCCTTCGAGATGTGGCTGATCGTCGGCATCATCTACTTCATCGTCATCATGGCGCTGACCAAACTCTCGGACCGACTGGAAAGGCGGCTCGTGAAATGAGTGAACTGGTAACCGAAGCGGCAGCTGCCGAGCCGCAAGGAACCGTCAAGATCCGCATCGAGGGTCTCAAGAAGTCCTTCGGAGAACTCGACGTGCTCAACGGTATCGACACCACCATCAGCCACGGTGAGGTCGTCTGCGTCATCGGGCCGTCGGGCTCCGGTAAGTCCACCTTTCTGCGGTGCCTCAACAAACTTGAGGACATCACCGGCGGCAAGGTGACCGTCGATGACTACGATCTGACCGATCCGAAGGTCGACCTGGACAAGGTGCGCCAGCACATCGGCATGGTGTTCCAGCACTTCAACCTGTTCCCGCACATGACCGTGCTGGACAACGTCACGCTGGCGCCGCTGCTGACCAAGAAAATGGACAAGGCAGCCGCCGATAAGAAGGCGCGTGAACTGCTCGCTCAGGTCGGCCTGGCGGAGAAGGCGGACGTGAAACCGTCGACGCTGTCGGGCGGCCAGAAGCAGCGCGTGGCCATCGCGCGGGCGCTGGCGATGAACCCGTCGATCATGCTGTTCGACGAGGCCACCAGTGCGCTGGACCCGGAGATGGTCGGTGACGTGCTGGAGGTGCTGCGCCAGCTGGCCGCCGGCGGCATGACCATGGTCGTGGTCACCCACGAGATGGGCTTCGCGCGGGAGGTGGCCTCCCGGGTGCTGTTCATGGACGGCGGCAAGATCGTCGAGGACGCCGAACCCGCCGAACTCTTCGACAACCCCAAACATCCACGGTTGCAGGAGTTCTTGTCGAAGGTACTCTGACGGGTAGTGCCTCTGAGAAAACCGCCCTCCGGCAATCCGGTCTGGCTGGCCGCAGTGCTGCGCGCCGAAGGGTTGGACACCAAGGAATTTCCCGGCTGGCGTGACCGCGGCCATGGCACGTTCAAGGACATCCGCGGGGTGATGGTGCACCACACCGGCTCGGACCGGGCCACCGCGGCATCCATCGCCACGGGGCGTCCGGATCTGGCCGGACCGCTGTCGCAACTGCACATCGCCCGGGACGGGACGGTCACCGTGGTGGCCGCCGGGGTCGCCTGGCACGCCGGTGTGGGGATGTATCCGTGGGTGCCGGCGAACATGGGCAACTGGCACCTGATCGGCATCGAATGCGCCAACAGCGGGACCAGCCCGACCGCCCCGCATCGCAGAAATTGGCCGGATGCGCAGTATTTCGCCCTGGTCCGGTGTTGCGCGGCGATCAACCGGCAGTTGGGGCAGACATCGGCGCGCACCATCGGGCACAAGGAGTACGCGGGCCGGGCCCAAGGCAAATGGGATCCCGGTGCCATGGACATGGACGTGCTGCGCGGGGATATCGCGGGGCAGATCGCGGCGGACTTCGCCGCGGTGCGACCTCCGCGGCCACCCGTGCCGGTCGGCGAGTACACCGACATCCTGTTGCATCGTGGCAGCACCGGCCCGCAGGTGGCCGAACTTCAGCGCCGCCTGAGGGCGGCCTACGCGGCCTACGCCGGTGACCTTGTCATCGACGGGGTCTTCGGTGTCCAGACCGAACGGGCGGTGCGCGAATTCCAGCGCCGCGTCGGTGGACTCAAGGTCGACGGGATTGTCGGCCCGGCGACGGCCGCGGCCTTGCGGCTCCGGACCGTCTGATCAGGGAGTGCTTGTGAGGTAGCCGCCGCGGCGGAAGAACGTGTCACCGGCGTGCTCGGCACCGTCCGCCGACCGCACCCGGGTGATCACCAGGCCCAGGTTGCCACCACGGTAGGCCGCGGGACCGGACACCACCGCGCCGCCGCCCTCCTGCACGATCACACGTCCCGGCGTTCCGCCGTAACGGATTTCGGAGACCTTGGCCTCCAGGATCTCGATCCGCTCGCCGCGGTAGTGGGTGAAGGCGGCGGGGTAGGGAGCCGACAGCGCACGGACCAGCCGCTCCAGATCTTCGGCGGGCCACGTCCAGTCGATCAGGCTGTCGCGTTCGGAGCGCTTGTGGAAGTAGGTGCGGGTCGCCTTGTCCTGCGGCCGCCACTGCGGGTTGCCGGACTCCAGCGCACTCAGCGCCTCCTTGAGCGCACCCGGGATCAGGTCGATGCCCCGCTCGACCAGCTGGGTCCCGGTGTCGTTGGGCCCGATCGGAAGCGAGTGCTGAACCAGGACGTCGCCGGTGTCGAGGCTCTCGTCCATCCGGTGCACCGTCAGGCCGATCTGGGATTCGCCGCTGATCAGCGACCAGATGACGGGGGAGAAGCCGGTGCCCTTCGGCAGCAGTGAGTCGTGCAGGTTCAGGGTGCCGTGCGGCGGCAGGTTGTAGAGCTCCGGGGGCATCCAGGTGTACCAGCTGTTGACGACGATGACGTCGGGCTCGGAGCGCTTGACCAAGTCGATGGTGTCGTGGTCGACCCGTTCGGTGAGATGGACCGGTATGCCGTAGCTGCGGGCCAGGTCTTCGACCGAATCCGAGAAGATTCCCTTGTAGGAATCGTCACTGGCCGGGTGGGTGACCGACAGCGCGACGTCGTGGCCGAGGTCGACGAGGGCCTGCAGTGTCTTGACTCCCCAAGTTTGGAAGCCGAACGAAACGATACGCATAACCCACTGACCTCGCTGAATGTCATTCTGTCTCGTCCGTGGGACAAATGTCCCGCGCGGATTGCCACTGACAAGTTAACAGATTATCTAAGCCTTAGCTAAGTCGATCCTGTGGGTTGGCTGTGACAGCGCGCACGGGGTAGAAATATCAAGATCGTTTTGCTCGATTTGCACCACCCCGACGTGTTTGTCGCGGTGCCGAGCGTCCTAACCCTGGGTGATCGAGTTCCCGCTACCGGACTGGCTGACCTGGGGATCGCCGGTGCGGTAGGTGACCTTGTTGTCGAACCCAGAGACGGCGATCTCCTGCGTTGATTCGGCGGTGATGATGTTCTCGAACCCCGACACCGTGACGGCGGTGCAATGGCCGGTGATATCGACGGTGTTGTTCGCCCCGCTGATGATCACGATGTTGTCGTTGCAGGTCACCGACTTGTTGGCGCCGATGCCGCTGATGGTCACGGTGGTGCCAGGTTCCGGCGTCGAGTCCGACGGGGGCGCCGCGATATCGGTCGGAATGGTGATGATCGTCGGTAGCGACGGTAGGGCCGGCATTTCGGGGGCGTCGGTCAGCACGTCACCGCCGCCGGCGATCCCGGGTGTCTCGGGCGTGGAGGAATTCGCGAGCAGGAAGTACGCCGCCGCGCCGCCGGCGAGCAGTGCGAAGGCGAGCACGATCGGCACGATCGCCATCCACGGCCGGAACCCGGAACCCGACGAGTACGGGGCGGCAGAGCCGGCGACATAAGGCTCTGCGCCATAAGGGTTTTGGCCATACTGCGGCTGAACGTAGGGCTGCTGGCCGTACTGAGGCGCGAAGTAGGGCGACTGGTCCGGCCACTGCTGGGTCGGGGGCGGCAGCATCGGCGGTGGTGGTGGAGCGCCGAAACCGGAAGCGTGACTCGTGGGACTTGCGTTCTCGGAGCCGAGTTCGGTGGGCTCCAGCGCACGGATCCGGGCTTCCGGGTCGTCCTGCGAGTTCATGCGCAGATGGTCGCATATCCGCGGGTGTCCCGGTGGGCAGGAGCGCAGCGACCGGGGGTTGATCCGGTGGGCAGGACCGCAAGGACCGGGGAGAGCGCACACACGCCTGCGGCGCCGGAGCCACCGAGGGGGTGGTTCCGACGCCGCAGGTTTCCGCGCGAGCCTTATGCCGATACCGGGACCTTCCCCGATGCCGGTTCTTTGGCCCGGTCCGTGTGATCGTCGAGCATGGTGATTTCGTCGAACGGATCGGATCCACTCAGGACGGCGTCCACTTTGTCGCGATCGATCGTCTTGGTCCAGGAACCCACCAGCAGGGTGGCGACCGCGTTGCCGGAGAAGTTGGTCAGCGCGCGGGCCTCGGACATGAACCGGTCGATACCGACGATCAGGCCGACACCGTCGAGCAGGTCGGGGCGGTGTGCCTGCAGGCCGCCGGCCAGCGTGGCCAGCCCGGCGCCGGTGACACCGGCAGCACCCTTGGAAGCCACGATCATGAAGACCAACAGGCCGATCTGCTCGGACACGCTGAGCGGATCACCGAGCGCGCCGGCGATGAACAACGAGGCCATCGTCAGGTAGATCGCGGTGCCGTCCAGGTTGAACGAGTAACCGGTGGGGACCACCACGCCGACGGTCGTGCGGTCGACGCCGAGGTGCTCCATCTTCGCGATCAGCCGGGGCAGCGCCGACTCCGACGAGGACGTCGAGACGATGAGCAGGTATTCGCGGGCCAGGTAGCGCACCAGCTTGAAGATGGACACGCCGGACACCGCGCGCAGCAGCGTGCCGAGCACGCCGAACACGAAGATCGCACAGGTCAGGTAGAAGCCGACCATCAGGGTCATCAGCTGTCCGACCGCGGCCCAGCCGGTCTGCCCGACGACGTTGGCGATGGCGCCGAACGCGCCGATCGGGGCCAGCCACAGGATCATCACGAGCACCTTGAAGACCAACTTCTGCAGGTGCTCGATACCGCGCAGGATCGGATCGCCGGACGAACCGAGGCCCTGGATGGCGAATCCGACCAGCAGGGCGATGAACAGTGCCTGCAGCACGCTTCCCTCGGTCAGCGCCGAGAACATCGAGGTCGGGATGATGCCCTGAACGAAGTCCAGCAGGCCGCCGGCCTCATGGGCCTTGTCGGCGAGTTCGGCACCCTTGCCCGCGGTCGCGGTGACATTGAGTCCCTCACCCGGGTGCAGCAGGTTGCCGACCACGAGCCCGATTCCCAGTGCGAACGTCGACATCGCCAGGAAGTAGACGAAGGCCAGGCCGCCGACCTTGCCGACGGTGGCGGCCTTGCGGACCGAACCGATGCCCAAGACGATGGTGCAGAAGATGACCGGTGCGATCATCATCTTGATCAGCGCGACGAACATGGTGCCGAGCACACCGACGCTCTTGCCCACATCAGGGGCGAGGATGCCGACGGCGACGCCGGCGACGACCGCGATGATCACGGCGATGTAAAGCCAGTGGGTACGATCCCGCTTCTTGGGCGGGGCGTCCTGCGGCGGCGTCGCCGGAGACGGTTGCTGGGAAATAGTCATGTAAGGATGGTCGGGTACGGCGTGAGCCAGGTCACGTTTTAGTTCATTTCGTTCACGGGAGGTGCGCCGGATGGTGGCCGACCGAATTTCGCGGTGGTCGCTGGCGGGCCAGGCGATTGCGCTGCAGATCCTGGTCGTCGCGCTGATCGTGGTGGCGGGCAGCGGGCTGGCGCTGTTGGACGCGCGCCAGGACGGCGACGCCGCCGCCGAAGCCCAGGTACTGGGTATCGCCACCGCATTGGCCGATTCCCCGTCGACCGCGCAGGCGATCGTGGAGGGCGACGCCACCGCGACGCTGCAACCGGTCACCGAGTTGGTGCGCAGGCACACCGACATCGCCTTCATCACCATCATGGCGCCCGACCGCACCCGCTACACCCACACCGACCCGACGCAGATCGGCGGCCGCTACCTCGGCAACATCGAACCGGCACTGCACGGTGAATCGTTCACCGAGGTGTACACCGGCACGCTGGGCCCGTCGATACGCGCGGTGGTGCCGGTGCACGACGCCGACGGCCGCGTCATCGGTCTGGTCGCCGCGGGCATCCTGCAACAGAGCCTCGCACAGCGGTGGCGCGAGCAGTGGGCGGTGATCGCGGTGGTCGGCCTTGTCGCGCTTACTGTTTCGCTGATCGGGGTGTGGGGCATCCGGCGCAGGTTGCTGCGTCAGACACGCGGGCTGCGTCCCGACGAGCTGCGGGTCATGTATGACCACCACGACGCGATCCTGCACGCGGTCTCGGAGGGTCTGATCGTGCTGGACCGCGCCGGCGTCGTGCTCGTCAACGACGAGGCCCGCCGGTTGCTGGCGCTGCCGCCGGGCCCGGTATCGGTCGCCGATCTGCCGGAGTTCCTGCAGGTCGCCGATCCCGGGGTGCGCGACGAACTGCACGTCACCGACGAGCGGGTACTGGTGGTCAACCGGGCGAAGGTCCCCGACTCGGGCAGCGAGGTGGTGACGGTCCGGGACCGCACCGAATTGCAGGGCGCCCTCGGCGAACTCAGTTCCCTGCAGGTTCTCACCGACTCGCTGCGGGCGCAGGCCCATGAGTCGGCCAACAAACTGCACACCGTGATCACCATGGTCGAGATGGGCCGCCCGCAGGACGCCGTCGCCGTGGCGACCAAGGAGCTGGAGCTGTCCCAACTGCTGGTGGACCGGCTGTCGGAGGCTGTCAGTGAACCGGCTCTGGTGGCGCTGCTGCTCGGCAAGACCGCTCAGGCCGACGAACGCGGTATCGCGCTGACCGTCACCGAGGACACGCAATTGCCGTCCGATGTCGCGCTGACCGGGCAGGAATTGGTGACCGTACTGGGTAATCTCATCGACAATGCGATGGAGGCGTGCGACCGCGATGACCCATGGGTCGAGGTGACGGTGACCCAGGACGCTGAAGCGCTGCGAATCACGGTGGCCGACAGCGGTACCGGGATGGATGCCGAGGTGTTCACGCAGGCGCAGCGGCGCGGCTACTCGACCAAGAGCGCCGACGGGCACGGCATCGGACTGGCGCTGGTGGCTCAGGTGGTGCACCGCCACGGTGGCACGCTGAGCACCGATGTGACCTACGGATCGGTGGTCTCGGTGGTGATCGACCTGTGATCAACGTGCTGATCGTCGAAGACGATGTGCTGATCGCCGAGGCGCATCGCACCTATCTCGCTCGCCTGGAAGGCTTTTCGCCGGCGGCGGTGGTGCACACGGCGCGCGACGCCATGCGGGTCGCGGCCACCGCGGCGGCCGCCGGGGCGCCGATCGAACTGGTGCTGTTGGATCTCGGCCTGCCCGATGCCAGCGGCATCTCGCTGGCCTCCGGGTTGTCCGGGTTGGTGCCCGCTCCGGACATCATCGCCATCACCTCCGAGCGTGATCTGGAGATGGTGCGGGCCGCGGTATCGCATGGGGCGCTGGCATATCTGCTCAAGCCGTTCACCTTCGCCGCCTTCCGGGACCGCCTGGAGCGTTACCGCCGCTACCGCATCGCGCTGCCCGCCGGCACCGAGGCCGCCAGCCAGGCCGAGGTGGACCGGGCGATGTCCGAGCTGCGCATCGGCGCCGACCGGGCGGTCACGCCCAAAGGTGCGGCCCCGCAGACCACCGACGAGATCGCCAGGGCGGTCCGGGACCGCCCGTCCGGGCTGACCGCCGACGAGGCCGCCGCACAGGTCGGGGTGTCCCGGGTGACGGCATGGCGCTACCTGGAGCGCCTGGCCGACGAGGGCACGGTCACCCGCAATACCGATTACGGCAAGGCGGGCCGGCCCAAGACGCGTTATCAGTGGCGCTGAGGAGACCGGAAACCGTCAGAATTGACGGTACTGGGTAGTCTGTGGACATGGTCGAATCCGATCGCAAGCCGCATCGTGCGCGTCGGGCCGACAGCCGCGCGCTGATCCTGGACGCGGCCGTGCAGGCGTTGGTCAGCCATGGGTACGCCGGCGCGAGCACCGTGGTCATCCAGAGGCTGGCCGGCGTCTCGCGAGGGCGCCTGCTGCATTACTTCCCGTCCCGGGAACAGCTGCTCGTGGCCGCGGCTCAGCGCCTGGCTGCGGAGCGCATCAGGGAGATGGAACTCTGGTTCGAGAGTGCGCCGGCCGCCGAGGCCCGCGGGTCGGAACGGATCGACTTCGCAGTTGCGCTGCTGTGGAAGACGTTTCGGCAACCCTACTTCTGGGCGGCCATGGAGCTGTGGCTGGCCGCCCGGACGGATCCGGGTCTGCGTAGCGAGTTGGCGGTTTCGGAGCATCGGCTCGGGCGGGCGATCGAAAATGTCATTGCGACGATGTTCGGTCCGTCGCACAGTAGTCATCCGGCCTTCGTCGACACCCGGGATCTGCTCTTCACCAGCATGCGGGGAGTTGCGCTGACCTATGCGATCGACGACCGCGACCCCGATGCCGACCCGCATCTGCCGCGGTGGCAGCAACTGGCGCGCACCCTGCTGTCGGAGACTGACCAATAGCAGTCAGTTCTGACTGTTATTCTGGCGTGGTGACTTCAACTCCGCGTACTCAAGACCGGATGACCCACGATGTCTGGCTGCCGGCCGAGATCGTCGAGTTGCGGGCCGAAGCACGCGCCGCGGTGCAACGCCAGGTGGTGCCGCACGCTCGCGAGATCGGCCAGCGTGAGGAGTCGGCAGACAGCTTCCCGTGGGCGGCCTTTCGTGGCCTCGCCGACGAGGGGCTGTTCGGCGTGCCTTTCGGGCCCGAGTACGGGCGGGGATTGACCCATCCCATGCTGGGCACCTGCACCGTCGCCGAAGAGATCGCCTATCACTCGTCATCGCTGGCCGGCGTGTACGACGGCCAGTGCATCCTGGTCCCACAGACCCTGGCCTTCGCGAACGACGAACTGCGCGCTCGACTGATTCCCGAATTGGTCAGCGGCGGGGTGGCATTCGCTTTCGCCACCACTGAGCCCGACTCGAGTTCGGACCTGACCCCGCAGCGCATGCAGACCGTGGCGGAGGAGGTGAGCGGTGGGTTTCTGCTCAATGGCCGTAAACGCTGGATCACCAACAGTGTGGTCGCCGGCTGGGTGTCGGTGCTGGTGCGGGCGGGTGCTGACAGTGACCGCGCTTCGATGCTGCTCGTCGACCTGTCCTCGCCAGGTGTCCGCGTCGGCACTCCGGATCTCAAGATGGGACACCGTGGCCAGATCACCGCTGACATCGTGTTCAGCGATGTGCACGTGCCGAGGGCCAATCTGCTGGGGGAGGTCGGTGGCGGGATGAGCGTTGCGCTGTCGTCGTTGGTGCGCGGGCGGATCGGCATCGGCGCGGCCGGTGTCGGCGTGGCCCAGGCCGCGCTCGACTTGGCGGTGCATCGGCTCCAGACCCGACAGGTCTTCGGTAGTCCGCTGGGCGCCATGCAGCACTGGCAGTTCGTGATGGCGCAACGGGCCACCGAGATCGAATGCGCGCGCACGCTCTATCAGAAGGCGGCGACGCTGATAGACCGCGGCGACCGGAGCGCCGAACCGGAAGCCGCCATGGCGAAGGCCTACGGCACCAGGCTCGCCAATGATCTGGTGCGTGAAGCAATCCAGATTCACGGTGCGGTGGGATTCGCCCGGCAGGTGTCCGAAAGTGGTGAGTCGGTGCGCCTGGAGGAGATGTACCGCGACGCGAAAATACTGGAGATCTTCGAGGGTGCCAACGAGCTGCAGCAGTGGATCATCGCACGTCAACTGATCGGCCGGGATATCACCGGTTGACTCGGACCGCTGGGGCCGTGGCGGGGTCTGCGCTCCGGGCTTGACGCTTCAGGTATCAACTCGGCAAATACTCCGTGTGCTGCCAGCAAATTGCCCGAGCCGGTTTTATGATTTGGCCGACCGGTGTCCGAAAGGCTTGCTGTGCACACGACTGGGATGTATCGGCGCTTTTTTCTGCTGACCGCGTCGGCGTTGTTGCTGCCCGCCGCGCCGGCCCTCGCCGCGCCGGAGTCGGCGGAAAGCTCGGCGACGGTCACGGTCAACACCGGTAGCGGCGATCTGAACGTGCGCTCGGCGCCCTCGGCGACGAGCCAGCGGGTCGGCAGTCTCCGGAACGGCGCCCGGATCACCATCACCTGCTACGCGCGCGGGACGGTGTTCAACGGCGGGCCGTACGACATGTCCACCGACCTCTGGAATCGGTTGGCCGGCGGCGGCTACGTCACCGATGCGATGCTCGACACCGGGTCCGACGAACCTGTTGTGCCACCGTGTGCCACCGAATCGATGCGCCCGGCGGCGCCGCGGGCGACCGGCAAAACTGTCGGCAGCAATCCCGCCGAAGAGGGATCGGCGCTGTGGGGCGCCATGGAGAAGTGGTACTTCGCGTCCGGTAAGCGGTCCTACCCGGCGGTCGACGGGGCCCCGCGCGACCTGACCGCATCAGCGCGGGCGGCGGGCTGGACCGTCGTCACCGAACCCCGGGATCGTGCACTGGTGGTGATACCGCCGGGTGTGCTGGACGCGCCCGGTACCGGTCACGTCGCGTGGGTGGATGCCACCTCCAACCGCGGGGACGGGGTCTACCTGCGGATCACCGAAATGGCCGCGACGGACAAGGCGCCGCACATCTGGTCGGGGCGTACCGTGCCGGCCGTTCCCGGGCTGTCCTACATTCTGCTGCCGTAGCGCACCGCTAATTTTTCAGCTACGTCAATACGGGCGGCCAGCTTTTGGCGTTCCTGATCACCAGAATTTGCTGGCGTGTCCGCTGTGATCTGTCTTGCATTTTCGTGGTGAGCACTGAGAGTTCTATGTGTGACGGATGGGGTTTCGCGCCCGGATGAGGTTAGCTGTGTGGACCAAATCTACAGTTTGACGAAGTATCAAAGTTTGCCACAGACAGGTCACAACTGCATAACGATATTTTTCTGAGGGATGTCTGAGAGGTGGACCGCCGGCGAACTCGGTGAGCGCCCGATGACCGGATTGGGTACGTTCTTTCGTCGCTAGACTCGGTGCAAACGCGTTCAACTTGAGCGCTGGCGACTGAATCAAGTGCCGGGATAGTCATCCGGCGGAGGTGTCGAAGAGATGGCAAGTGTTTTCGTGCGCGCCAATGCGGCAGCGCTGAACGACTCGCAAACCGCTTTCGCGGGCTCGGTCGCGGTCAACCGCGGCCCGATCGCCGACCTGACGGCCAACGCGGACTCCATCGTGGTCGCGAACTACGGCGATGACAGCGTCGCGGTGCTGCGCCCCGACAGCGCCGGCGCACCCGCCTTGGTGCCCGTCGAGGGTGAGCCCTTCGCGGTGGCGCTGACCGACGATCGTGCCTTCGTGGTGACCAGTGACGTCGAGGCCGACACCGTCCAGGTGATCGATACCCGCACCAATTCGGTGGTGGGCAACTACCCGTTGGCGTTCTCGGTCACCGCGGTGGCGGCCGGCCCCGACGGTAAGCGCGCCTACGCCGCCCGCGCCGGCCACGACCACGTGGATGTGGCGGTCATCGACATCACCGCCGACCGCGTCGGCACGGTCGACATCGGTGCGGGAGCAGGCTCCACCATCGACGCGCTCACCGTCGACCCGTCCGGCCGGCGGCTCTACGTGGCCGTGACCACCAGCCGCGGTAGCCGGGTGGTCGTCGTGGACACCGAAACCGCCAAGGCGCGCAAGTCGATCGCCTT
This sequence comes from Mycolicibacterium sp. P9-22, assembly GCF_008329585.1. GTDB lineage: Bacteria > Actinomycetota > Actinomycetes > Mycobacteriales > Mycobacteriaceae > Mycobacterium. The sequence goes on from NZ_NPKP01000010.1 coordinate 74,959, forward strand.
CGGTGCGCCGATCCGCGACCTGGCCGTCTCGGCCGACGGCACCGTCTACGCACTGACCTCCGATCTGCAGACCCGCGGTGTCATCGAGGTCATCGACCCCAAGACCTTCGCCATCACCGCCAGCATCGGTGCCGGCACCCTGCCGATCCAGATGGCGTTGTCCGCCGACGGCGCGCGCGCCTACGTCGTCGACTACGACCAGGTTGCGGTGCTGTGCACGGTCACCCACGAGGTGGTGGAGACCATCACCGTCGGCGCCCGCCCGGTGGCGGCCGCGCTGAACAGCTCCGGTGACCGGCTCTACGTCGCCGATGTCGATGGCTCCGTCACCGCTTTCCGGGTGGCCGCTCCGGCACCGATGTATTCGCCGTTCGACGCCGTGGCATTCGACGCGGTGCGCGAGCTGGCACCGGCCGGGGTCTGAACTCCCGGCTCAGCGGTTGCAGTCCAGCGATACCGAAATCGACTGGCTGACCACAACTTCCACCAGTTCGGAGTTGTTGCTTCCGTGCTTGCCCCACCCGTCGTCCTCGACGCGTACCCATCGGGTGACCTGCTGAGGGTTCCGGATGGCGGTGACGGTGCACTGCTCCAGCGGGGCGCTGCCGATCCGGTCGACGTTCACGGTGTAGCCCTGGGCCTCCAGCATCCCGATGGTCTCCAGGGCGGTCTGTTCGGCTGATACCGGCGGTGGGGGCACCGCCAGTAGAGCGGCGGCGAGCAATCCGGCGGTCACTGTCATCGGACGCATGGTGCGCCCCCTGTCTGAGGTGCTCAAAGTCTTCTGCTCTGTACATCGCCGCGAGATGGCGAATCGTTGCAAACCGGGTCCTTGGGGGCACTAACATCGCCCGCGTGCTGTCCACCATGCAGAGCTGGCCCCTGACCATTGCCGCCATCCTGCGGCACGCCTGCGCAGTGAACGGCCACCGCGTGGTCACCACCGCCACCGGGCAGGGCGGATACCGCAGCACCAGCTATCGCGAACTCGGGGCGCAGGCCGCCCAACTGGCCCACGGACTGCGCGCCCTCGGTATCACCGCGGACCAACGGGTCGGCACCTTCATGTGGAACAACACCGAGCACCTGGCCGTGTATCTGGCCGCCCCGGCGATGGGCGCGGTGCTGCACACGCTGAACATCCGGTTGTCGGCCGAACAGATCGCCTTCATCGCCAACGAGGCCGAGGACCAGGTCATCGTGGCCGACGCCTCGCTGGCACCACTGCTGGCCCCGGTGCTTCCGCTGCTGAACACGGTGCACACCGTCATCGTCGCCGGTGACGGAGACACCGGAGGGCTGAAGGATGCCGGAATGCGAGTGCTGCGCTATGCCGATGTGCTCGCCGGACATCCCGCCCAGTTCGACTGGCCCGATGTCGATGAGAACTCCGCTGCGGCGATGTGCTACACCAGCGGTACCACAGGCAACCCCAAAGGTGTTGTCTACAGCCATCGTTCGACATATCTGCATTCGCTCAGCACCTGCACCGCCAACGCCCTCGACGTCAGCAGCGACGATGTGGTGTTGCCGATCGTGCCGATGTTCCACGCCAACGCCTGGGGCCTGGCCTACGCGGCCTTGATGGCCGGCGCCGATCTGGTGCTGCCGGACCGCTTTCTGGACGGGGCATCGTTGATCGAACTGATCGAGTCGCGCAAGCCCACCGTGGCCGGTGCGGTCCCGACGATCTGGAACGATGTGATGCATTGCCTGGAAAAGAGCCCGGGCCATGATGTTTCGTCATTGCGACTGGTCGCCTGTGGCGGATCCGCGGTGCCGCTGTCGCTGATGCAGACGTTCGAGCAACAGCACGGGGTGTACATCCAGCAGGCCTGGGGCATGACGGAGACCTCGCCGCTGGCGACGGTCGCCAAACCGCTGCCCGGCGCCGACGAGGACCGGCACTGGGCGATGCGCATCACGCAGGGACGTCCGATGTGCGGTGTGGAGGTCCGCGTCGTCGACGACGCCGGTGACCCACTGCCCGCCGACGGGAAGACGGTGGGCGAACTGGAGGTTCGGGGACCCTGGATCACCGGCGGCTACTACCTGGGCCGGGACGCCGAGAAGTTCGCCGGCGGATGGCTGCGCACCGGCGATGTCGGACGGATTGACCCCGAAGGTTTCGTGACGCTGACCGACCGGGCGAAGGACGTCATCAAATCCGGCGGCGAGTGGATCTCCTCGGTGGAACTGGAGAACCATCTGATCGGTCACCCCGGCGTGCTGGAGGCCGCCGTCGTCGGGGTACCCGACGAGCGGTGGCAGGAGCGGCCACTGGCCGTCGTCGTGCTGGAGGAGGGCGTCACGCACACGCCCGACGAGCTGCGGGAGTACTTGGCCGACAAGGTGGTTCGCTGGTGGTTGCCGGAGCGGTGGACCTTCGTCGATCAGGTACCGCGGACCAGCGTCGGCAAGTACGACAAGAAGACCATCCGCGCCCGGCACGCCGCGGGGGAGTACGAGATCATCACGCTGTGATCGCGCGCGCCGGGCCGGTTTAGCCCGGCGCCAGATGGCAACCCTGGTGGGATGGGTACCGAAGACACCGACACCACGTCCGCCAACGATCTCGGCGGCGCCGACGACCTGCTGAGCCCCATGGAGGCCACCGACTCCGACGACGTGCTCAACGCCGACGGTGACGAGGTGGTCGATCCGCCCGACGGGTGGAGCGGCGTCGACAAGTTCGGCATATCGACCGAAGAACAACGCGAGGGCGACACCTTGGACCATCGGCTTGCCGAGGAAGAACCCGATGTCGTGCCCGAAGTCATCGACACCCGCGACGCCGACAGCCCGACCGGCCCGGACCAGGTCATCGAAGGCTCCGATGTCGCCGACGGCGCGCCCGGCGTACATCACGGACAGGTCGACGGCGCCCCCGAAGACGGTGAATCGCTGTTTCCGGTGGTCGAAGACGTGACGAGAAGGAGCGACGAACCGTGACCGATCCCGATCTCCCGATCCCGGACTACGACCAGGTCTCGCTCGGCGACCTCCGTCACCGAATACGCGCCCTGGACCTCCAACAGCTCACCGCCGTGCTCACTCATGAGGCCGGCCATGCCGCGAGGGTGCCGGTCCTTGAGGTGCTGGAAGCGCGACAGCGCGAACTGGAAGCCGGGGCCCAGCCGTCGCCGGGGAACCCGGCCAACGCACCGCGGGTCGCGGGTGCCCAGGGCGGGTCACCGGTTCAGGAATCGACCGCCGCTCAGGGCACCAGTCCGTTGCGGCACGGGGTGGCCCAGCAGACACCGAGCCGCGGGAAGCCTTAACGCTCGGCGCGTTGGTAGGCGGTCACCACGGCGGCGCCGCCCAGCCCGATGTTGTGTTGCAGCGCCGCGCTGACGTTCTGGACCTGACGCTTGTCGGCGGTACCGCGCAGCTGCCAGGTCAGCTCGGCGCATTGAGCCAATCCGGTGGCCCCGAGCGGATGCCCCTTGGAGATCAGTCCACCGGACGGGTTGACCACCCAGCGCCCGCCGTAGGTGGTGTCTTCATCGTCGATCAGCTTCGGCGCCTCGCCCGGAGCGCACAGGCCCAGCGCCTCATACAGCAGCAGCTCGTTGGCGGAGAAGCAGTCGTGCAGCTCGATGACCTGGAAATCCTCGGGTCCCAGCCCGGACTGCGAGTACACCTGCTGGGCGGCTTGGACATTCATGTCGTAGCCGATGATGTTGGCGGCGCTGCCGTCGAAGGTGGAGGCGAAGTCGGTGGTCATCGCCTGACCGACGATCTCGACGGCCTGTTCGGCCAGGCCGTGCTTGGCCACGAAATCCTCGCTGACCACGATCGCGGCACCCGAGCCGTCGGAGGTCGGCGAACACTGCAGTTTGGTGAGTGGATCGGAGATCATCTTGGCGCCCAGGATGTCATCGAGGGTGTACTCGTCCTGGAACTGCGCGTACGGGTTGTTCACCGAATGTTTGTGGTTCTTGTAGCCGATCTTGGCGAAATGCTCTGCGGTGGTGCCGTATTTCTTCATGTGTTCGCGCCCGGCCGCGCCGAACATCCAGGGCGCCACCGGAAAGCCGAACTCGTCGATCTCGGCCAGTGCCTTCACATGCCTGCCCAGCGGTGACTCGCGGTCATCCGCGCCGCCGCCGAGCGAGCCGGGCTGCATCTTCTCGAAGCCCAGCGCGATCACACAGTCGGCGAGACCACCCCGAATCGACTGCGCGGCAAGGTAGAGCGCAGTGGATCCGGTGGAGCAATTGTTGTTGACATTGACGATCGGGATACCGGTCATGCCGAGTTCGTAGAGCGCGCGCTGGCCCGAGGTGGAATCCCCGGAACAGTAGCCGACATAGCCCTGCTGAACCTGGCTGTAGTCGATACCGGCGTCGGCGAGCGCCTTGGTGCCCGACTCGTTGGCCATCTGGGGGTAATCCCAGCCCTCACGTCGGCCCGGCTTCTCGAATTTCGTCATACCCACTCCGACGACGAATACCCGGTTCGGCATGTCCTGCCCCTTTCGCTGCGCTGCGGTAGGGGCTCAACATAACGCGTGCCGATTCGCGGTTCGCCCGCTCACCCGAATGCGCCGGTGTGCTGCGGGCAGTAGTAGCCGATCGACATCACGATGAACGCCGCGGCCTGCCGGGTGTTCAGGTCGGTGTACTCCAGGATGTCCAGGCCGATATCGGTGGCGTCGACGCCCGAGTCCAATTCGGCGCACACCTCATGCGCGTTCGCGATGACCTCGACGGCCGACTCGTAGGCGATGCCCTCGTAGCGGATATCGGCGAGGAACGCCGCATCGTCGGCGGAGGTGATGGCACCCGCGGTGCCGGCGGTCGCGAGGCCGACGGTGCCGGCGACCAGTGCGAGACCGGCCACCCGGATCAGGTGCTGAACTGCGAACATCGTTTCTCCCTGGTTGAGGCCCGGTGTGATCCCGGGGTGACCATCAGGGTCCAACGAGGTGCTTGACGGATTCTTGGGATCGGCTTGGCGCGGGCCTCAGCGGTCGGGTGCGATCTCGAACACGAACTCGTGATCGCACACCCGGATGCGGTCGCCGCTGGTGAGGGTGGCGGTACCGCGGATCCGGTGCCCGGCCACCTCGACACCGTTGGCTGATCGCAGGTCGGTGATGACGTAGCTGGTACCGGTGTCGATGATGACTGCGTGGTGCCGGCTGACGCTGACGTCGTCGAGCACGATGTCGTTGTCGGGCAGCCGGCCGATCCGCGTCGCGGCCGACAGCAGGGGATGGACCCGCCCCGAGGATGCCCGCATCTGTGCGGGTGCGGACTGGGCGCCGGTCGCGGTGCGTATGTCGATGTCGATCTTGTGCACGGCCGTCGTGCGGGCCGCCTGGCGGGTGTTGATCGGTTCCTGGCGCAGGATGCGTTCGGCCAGCGCCCGCGCCGTGCGGCCGGGGTCGATACCGAGATCCTCGGCCAGCGTGGTGCGTAAGCGCTGATATGCCTCCAGCGCGTCGGACTGCCGCTCGCTGACGTAGTAGGCGGTGATGAGCTGAGTCCACAGCGGTTCGCGGTAGGGGTGCTCGGCGACCAGGGATTCGAGCGTTCCGATGACGGCATGGCCTCGGTTGCAGGCGATTTCGGCCTCGGCGTGCGCGGTGTGCACGCCGACCTTGTCCTCGGTGAGTGCGGTGGCGAACGGGCCGACGAACTCGAGATCGCGCAGGTCGTCGAGGACCGGTCCGCGCCATTGCGCCAGCGCCGCGGACAGGTGGCTGCTGGCCTGCTCGAACTGGCCGGCCGCGGCCGCTTGTACGCCCGCGTTCTTGGCGGCCACGAAACGCCCGAGATCGCACCCGTCATCGGTGACGGTCAGCCGGTAGCCCGGCGGTGCACTGGCCAGGATCATCCGGCCATCCGGCCCGCCGCCACTGATCAGCTTGCGCAGGTTCGAGATATAGGAATGCAGGCTGGCCTTGGGCTCGGGCGGCGGGAACTGCTCCCAGGCCGCGGCGACCAGTGCGTCGCCGCTGATCGGGCGGTTGCGGTTCATCACCAACATGGCCAGCACGGCACGCTGCTTCGGCGTGCCCAGCGCCACCGGTGTTCCGTTGACGCTCAGCTGCAGCGGGCCGAGCACCCCGAAGTCCAGGCCGCTGCTCATGGACGACCATTCTGCCCGGACGCCCGCGAACCATGCCCGGAAAGTGGTAGAACGTGTTCTAGTTTTGTGTGAAAGGGCGGCTTATGGCGTTGCGGGTTGTGCAGTGGGCCACGGGTGGCGTCGGCGTAGCCGCCATCAAGGGAGTGCTCGAACACCCCGACCTGGAACTGGTCGGCTGCTGGGTGCATTCGGAGGCCAAACACGGCCGCGATGTCGGGGAACTCATCGGCGGTGCGCCCCTCGGCATCGCCGCGACCAGCAACGTGGAGGAGATCCTGGCTCTGGACGCGGACGCGGTCATCTACGCACCGCTGATCCCCAACCCCGACGAGGTGGCGGCCTTGCTGCGCTCGGGCAAGAACGTCGTCACCCCGGTCGGCTGGGTCTATCCGAGCGCGAAACAGGCCGCACCGCTGCGGGAGGCCGGTCTGGCGGGTGGCACGACGCTGCACGGCACCGGCATCGCACCCGGCGGTATCAGCGAGAAGTTCCCGCTGTTGTTCTCGGTGATGTCCACCGGGGTCACGTTCGTGCGGGCCGAGGAGTTCTCCGATCTGCGCACCTATGACGCACCCGATGTGGTGCGTCACGTCATGGGCTTCGGCAACACCCCGGACAAGGCGTTGTCCGGACCGATGCAGAAGCTGCTCGACGGCGGGTTCATCCAGGCCGTCCGAATGTGCGTCGATGCGTTCGGGTTCGATGCCGACCCGAAAATAGTTGCCCGCCAGGAGATCGCCGTGGCCACCGCGCCGATCGAATCCCCGATCGGCGTCATCGAACCCGGGCAGGTGGCGGCCCGCAAGTTCCACTGGGAAGCCGTGGTCGGTGATGAGGTGGTGGTGCGGGTGACGGTCAACTGGCTGATGGGTGAGGAGAATCTGGCCCCGGCATGGGATTTCGGGCCCGAGGGGCAGCGTTACGAGATGGAGGTTCGCGGCAACCCCGATTTCACGGTGTCCATCAAGGGTTTCCAGGGCGAGGTGGGCGAGGACGGCCCAGAGCCTGGTGTCGTCGCCACCGCCGCGCACTGCGTCAACTCCATCCCCGCGGTCTGTGCCGCACCGCCCGGGGTGGTGACCTATCTGGATCTGCCGCTGTTCAGTGCCAAGGCCGCACCCGGGCTGAGATAGTCAGGGCTGCACCAAAATCCGGATCGGGTCACCGTCGGCGCGCTCCAGCTTCTCGATCCCGGCCGCCACCTCCTCCAGCGACACGATCTCGCTGATGGACCGGCTGACATCGAGGCGCCCCAGCGAGACCAGGTTGGCCAACGTCGCGATATCGGCGTTCTGATAGCCCAGATGACCCAGCACCTGCTTGCGGGTCAGGTTGAAGAACGAGGTGGGCCCGATACTCGGTGCGTCGGCGCTCATGCCGACCCCGACCAGCCGTCCGCCCATCGTCAGAGCGGCCAGTGCCTGATCAAAGGTGGAGCCCAGACCGACTGCGTCGAAGGCGATGTCGAGGCCGCGGCCGCCGGTGAGTTCGGCGATCTTCTCGCCCAGCGCATCATCGCGGGCGTCGAAGGCGTAGTCGGCGCCCAGTGCGAGCGCGCGATCCAGTACGGCCGGTTTGATGTCGACGGCGATGATGGGCGCCGCCCCGACCAGCCGCGCCAGCTGGACGATATGGGTGCCGACCCCGCCGACACCCCACACGCCGACCGACTCGCCGATGCCCACCTTCCCGGTGCGCACCACTGCGCCGTAGGGGGTGGAGACGGCATCGGCCAGAATCGCGGCCTGCTCGAGTGGCACATTGTCGGGAACCCGGGTCAGCCCGAACGCCTGCGCGACGGTGTACTGCGCCCAGGCGCCGTCATAGGCGAAGGCCATCAGCCGGATGCGCAGGCAGTTGCCGAAGTCTCCGCGTGCGCAGTTGGGGCAGGCCTGACAGGGCCTGCCGGCGGCCACCACCACGCGGTCGCCCTCCGCCCAGCCCGTCACACCGGGCCCGAGTTCGGCGATGGTGCCCGACGCCTCGTGCCCCTGGGTGACCACCGGAACCTGACTGGGAAAGGTGCCGTTGATGAGGCTGAGATCCGAGTGGCAGATGCCGCAGAACGCCACCTTGACGAGGACTTCCCCTTGGCCCGGGGTGGGTATCGGAACATCCTCGACGGCAAAGGTTTTGGTGTCGGCGTAGAACCGTTGGGCGCGCATCGTCTGAGTCTGAGTGCTCATCTTGCTCCCGTCGCTAGTATGGCCATCATGGCGCAACCCTTGGTGGTCGAGCAATCACGGGCGATCCCGCTCGCTCCTGCGGACCTGTTCGCGGGAATGGTGCCGATGCCGCTACCGCAACTGTTCCGTCGCTGGTACGGGCCCATCCCGCCGATCAAGGAGACCCGCGATCAGACCGGGGACTGGGATGGCGTCGGGCAGACCCGCACCGTCCTGCTCACCGGTGGCGGCAGCATGCGGGAGGAGCTGACCTCCTACGACGCGCCGAGGTCGTTCGGCTACACACTTTCGCAGGTGACGGGCCCGCTGGCGCCGCTGGTCGATCACGTCGATGGGGTGTGGATCTTCGATCCGGTCGGTACCGGCACGAAATTGACCTGGCGCTGGACCATCCATCCGCGCTCGGGGCTCACGTCGGTGGCGCTTCCGGTGTTCGGCCGGTTGTGGAAGGGCTACGCCCGGCAGTCCCTGGAGGCATTGTCCGATGAGTTGGTGCGCTGACCGGTGACCCGTGCGCTGATTCTCGGCGGTGGCGGGCTGGCGGGTATCGCCTGGGAGACCGGGGTGCTTGCCGGGATCGCCGACGAAGCGCCGAACACCGCGGATGCCCTGCTGAATTCCGGTGTGCTGCTGGGTACCTCGGCCGGTTCGGCGGTGGCGGCCCAGCTCGGCAGCGGCGCGTCCCCGGCCGAGCTGTACGCCCGCCAGATCGCCGAGGAATCTCATGAGATCGACTCCGGCGTCACCATCGACGACCTCACCGAGGTGTTTCTGCGCGCGCTCGGCGAAACGGGCAGCACCGTTGAGCGGCTGCGCCGCATAGGCGATATCGCGCTGGCCGCCGACACCGTGCCCGAACAGGTGCGCCGCGAGGTCATCGCGCACCGGCTGCCGTCGCACGACTGGCCGGACCGGGATCTGCGCATCACCGCCATCGACACCGCGACAGGCGAACTGGTGGTCTTCACCCGTGAGTCCGGCGTTGCGCTGGTGGACGCCGTCGCCGCCAGCTGCGCGGTGCCCGGCGCCTGGCCGGCGGTCACCATCGGGTCCCGCAGGTTCATGGACGGCGGGGTGGGCAGCACGGTCAACATGGCCGCCGCCGCCGACTGCACCGCAGCGGTGGTGCTGGTGCCCGCCGGTGCGACGGCGCCGTCCCCGTTCGGTGCCGGTGCCGGCGCCGAGATCGCGGCCTTTCCCGGCCTGACGTTCACCGTCTTCGCCGACGATGAGGCACTGGCCGCGTTCGGGCGCAATCCGCTGGACCCGCGGTGCCGCCGGCCCTCCGCGGTCGCCGGACGTGCGCAGGGTCAGCGGGTGGCGGCGGCGGTCGGGGCGTTCCTGGGTAGTTAGTCGAGCGCATCCAGGGCGGCCGCGGCCAACTCCTGGCCGATCTCGATGACCTCTTCGGCGCGGTGGTATTCCAGGCTGCGGCAGGCGTTGCGCGGGACCTCGATCAGCAGATCGGGCGGGTAGGTGGCCAGCGTGTGCCGGGCCAGTGCCGATTGGGCGATATCGATCGTGCGATTCATGATCTCGAAACTGCCCAGCCGCGGCAACTCGGGAATTCCGGTGTCGCCCAACGGCACGGCGGCCTCGGCTCCGTCTTCTAGCGAGCTGCTGAACCGGCTCAGCACGGACTTGGCCGCCGGGCTGTCCATCACCCGCTGCGCCGTAGATGTGTCCAGCAAAGCCGTTGTGCTACGCCACATCCGGCTCAGCCACTCGGTGGTCACCCGGGGTTCGTGTTCGCTCAACCGGACCGCCGGATCGCCGCCTGACAAGCTCACCGCGATGGTCAGATCGGCGTTGACGGCCGAGAGCGGGGCCATTGGCAGCGGGTCGAGGATGCCGCCGTCGGCCAGCAGTCGCCCGTCCAGCACATGCGGGGTGAAGATGCCGGGGATCGCGATGGATGCCCGGATCGCGTGATCGAGTGGTCCGCGCTGCAGCCATACCGACTTCCCGGCGATCAGGTCGGTGGCCACCGAGGTATAGGGGATGGGCAGCGATTCGATGGTGACATCGCCGAGGATGTCACGCACCGCGTCGAGGATCTTCTCGGCACGCAGCACACCCGGCGACGTCAACGACGGATCCAGCAGCCGCAACACCGCCCGCTGGGTCAATGATCCTGCCCACTGCGCGAATTCGTCGAGTTTGCCGGCAGCGTGCAATCCGCCGACAAGAGCGCCCATCGAGGACCCGGCCACGCCGACGATCTCGTAGCCACGCTCGTGCAGTTCGTTGATCACCCCGATGTGCGCGTAGCCGCGCGCACCTCCGCTGCCCAGCGCCAGCGCAATTCGCATGCCCCCATTCTGGTGCACCCGCGGTCCCCGTCGGCGAGACTGTGACGATGGCAATGGGAATGCCGGGGCGACTGGGTAAGCCCAAGCCGCGCGATGTGCTCTCCGGCCTGGTCACCGGACTGTTCTCCATCCCGGAGGGGATGGCCTATGCGAGTATCGGTGGCTTCAACCCGGTGGCCGGGATCTATGCCGGCATCGTGCCCGGCATCATCGGATCGCTGTTCGCCCGCACGGTGCTGATGGTGACTACCCTGACCAGTGCCATCGCGCTGACCTCGCGCAGCGTCCTGGAGGACGCCGGCCTGGACCCCGCCGACCCGGCCAATATCGCCGCGCTGGCCATCATCGTCGGCGTCGTCATGCTGATCTTCGGCCTGCTGAAGTTCGGCTCGATCATGAGCTTCGTCTCCAACGCGGTGATGACCGGTTTCTCCACCGGCATCGCGGTGCAGATCATCGCCGGTGTGCTCGGCGACGCCACCGGCTACAAGCCCGTCAGCGACAACACGATCGGCAAGTTCATCGACTCGCTCGCCCACATCGGGTTGTGGCACCCGGGCGCGGCCGCCGTCGCCGCAGGCACCGTCGCGGTGTGGGCGGTGTTCCACTTCATCAAGCCGCTGGAATCGTTCGCCACCCTGCTCGCCCTGGTGGTTGTCACCGCCGTCGTCGCGGTCGCCGATATCGGCGTCGAAACCGTCGGCGACATCGCGTCGATCGCCAATGCCCTTCCGCCGTTGACCGTTCCCGACTTCGGGGTGATGCCGCAGCTGGTCATGGGTGGTGTCGCGGTGGCGCTGGTCGCGCTGGCCCAGGCCGCCGGCATCTCCGCGGCGGTACCGAATCCGGACGGCAGCCGCACCAACATGAACGGCGACTTCCTGGCCCAGGGCGCGGCCAATGCCGTCGGCGGCATGTTCGGCGCACTGCCCGCCGGCGGCTCACTGTCGCGCACCGGTGTCGCGACCTCCGCGGGCGCGCAGACCCGCTGGGCGGGCATCTTCGCCGGTCTGTGGCTCGCGCTGCTGGTGCTGGTGGCCGGTTCGGCGGCCGAGATCATCCCGATGCCGGTGATCGGCGGGCTCATCCTGGTGATCGGCGCCGAATTGGTGATCGGCCGGTGGCCCGATATCAAGCTGGTCTTCCGGGTCGCACCCTTGTCGGCGATCGCCATGGTGATCACTTTTGTCGCCACCACCGAGCTGCCGCTGCACACCGCGATCCTGGTCGGTGTCATCACCTCACTGGTGCTGTATTGCGCCAAGGCGGCCAAGGCCGCGCAGCTGGTGGCACTGCAGCCGGCCGATCAGAAGGGTGTCTGGCGGATCGTGCCGGTACCGCAACGCTGCGCCAGCAATGACGTCACGGTGCTGCATTACGCCGGGGTCGGGCTCTTCGCCGAGGTCGCACGGATCGATGAGGAATGGCCGCGCGCAGACGGCACCCGCAACGCGGTGGTGGTGCTGAGCATGCGCGCGCTGCCCGACGTGCCGTCATCGGTGGCGATCAAGGCGCTGCGCCGGTGGGCCGCCGAACTGACCGCCAACCACGGACGGCTCATCATCGCCGGCGTCACCCCCGCCGTCGAGCAGGTGCTGACCCGCGGCGGGCTCGCCGAGGTGCTGGGGCCCGACGGCATCGTGGAAGGCACCGATGAGGTGCTGGGCGCGCTGAACACGGCCGTCGAGCGGGGCCGGGAGTGGATCGCCGGGCGGCCCTTCGGCTCGCCGTGATTCGAAACGTCAGCCGCACTCCGCGTTTGCTGCGGCCTTGGCGGCCATGATGACCGCGGCCTGCTGTCCGGGGGTGAGCTCTGGCCACGGGGTGTTGAAGCTGCCCGGTCCTGACGCACCGGGGGCCTGCACCGTCTGCAGGTAGGCCTCCACGGTGCCGTTCTGCGCGTCGAACCACGCCCTGGCGGCCAGGCAGGCCTGGCCGTAGCCGGATTCGGTGGCGTCCGCGGGCGCGCCGACACCCGTCGTCACCCCGCCCGGTGACACCTGGACCGCGCCGTCGGGAACCTGCTCCTCCTGGGTTTGGGATGAGCTCACCGAGGTGGTGGTGCTCGGTGTGGACGTGTCGGCGGCAGGCTCCTCGGCGCCGGGCGAGCACCCGCTCAGGAGGGCGGCGGCGGCTGCTGTCACGAGGATCGGGTAGCGGCGCATACCGCCAATCTATGCAACACTCGCGGCCATGACGGAGGGGACCGGATTTCAGGACTGTTGTCGCGCTGCGTGAGCACCGACCACCTACCCGTTTCCGTTTTCCTGGAGTCTCTTCATGGTTGCCCCACTTCTGGCCCCTACCCTTTCGCCCGCGGTCTCGGCACCGACCCGCCTGCGCGTGCCCGATCTGCTGCAGGCCACCGACCGCTGCGCCGACGACGTGCTGTCGGGGCGCTACGACCGGTTGCTCGCCGGTGGCCGGTTGCCCACCGATGAGCGTTGGTACAGCCGGCTCTACGGCGACGACGAGCTGGACATCTGGTTGATCAGCTGGGTGCCGGACAAGTCGACCGAGCTGCACGACCACGGCGGATCGCTGGGTGCGCTGACGGTGGTGTCCGGTGCGCTGCAGGAGACCCGCTGGGACGGGCAGGGGCTGCGTAGCCGTGAGCTGACGGCCGGTGATCAGGCGGGCTTCCCACTGGGCTGGGTGCACGACGTGGTGTGGGCGCCTGCCCCGGTCAGGACTGCTGTCACGTTGAGCGTGCACGCCTACTCGCCGCCATTGACCGCCATGTCCTACTACGGTGTGACCGAGCGGAACACCTTGCGCCGCAACCGCACCGAACTCACTGACGCTCCGGAGGGCTGATGAGCAGAATCGACGACGTGCTGGAAGCGGCCCGCGCCCGGTTGCACCGGGTGGAGGCCGTCGATGTGCCCGCCGCGCTGCACCGTGGCGCGCTGCTCGTCGACATCCGGCCGGCCGCGCAGCGCGCCGCCGAAGGCGAGGTGGACGGCGCACTCATCATCGAGCGCAACGTGCTGGAGTGGCGCCTCGATCCGACCAGCGATGCCCGCATCCCGCAGGCCGTCGGCGATGACGTGGAATGGATCGTGCTGTGCTCGGAGGGCTACACCTCCAGCCTGGCCGCCGCCGCGCTGCAGGACCTGGGGCTGCACAAGGCGACCGATGTCATCGGCGGCTATCACGCCCTGGCGGCCACCTCACTCGTCGGAGCGCAGCACGGGGCGTAGCCGCTCGGTCTTGGCGGGCGTCCACCCCGGCGGCTGCAGGATCGCCGCCCAGGCATTGGCGACATCGCGCACGTAGACGTGGCCGTGCCCGTCGGGCACGTCGACCGCGACCGCCATATCCGCGGACACCTGCAGGAAGGTCACCACCGGGATCCATTCCATCCGCGGGGACACGTCGTACCCGCGGGGCTCGCGCAGCCAATCCGGCTTGGAGAACAGCAGATCGGGATTCCACCACGCGATCGGGTCCGACGCGTGCTGCAGATACACCGCCCGCGGTTGCCCCCACGGATCGTCGGGCCGGCCCAGGTCCTCCGAGGCCTTCGCCGAGAACCGGACGTTCTCGCCCAAGGCGTAGATGGGCAGCCACTGCGGGGAGCCCGCATCGCGGTTGATGGTCAGATTGGTCCAGATGGTGTTCTTGAACGTGGGCCCGGAGAACAGCGCGCCGTCGGTTCGGGCGATGAGATTGTTCAGGGCCAGGAACGGGGTTTCGCCGCCGAACGAGCCGAGGCTTTCGCCGAACACCACCAGCTTCGGCCGGTCGGCTTCGGGCAATGCCCGCACCAGGGCGTCGACCGCCTCGAACAATGCCTGACCGGCCTGCCGCGCGTTCTCCTGGTCGACCAGGAACGAGATCCAGCTCGGGAGGAACGAATACTGCATCGACACGATCGCGGTGTTGCCGTTGTACATGTACTCCAGGGAGGACGCCTCGGCCTCGTTGATCCAGCCCGTGCCGGTGGTGGTGGCCACGGCGACGACGTCGCGGTCGAGCCCGCCGGTGCGCCGGAGTTCCTCGGCGGCCAGCGCGGCGGTGGCCTTGATGCCGTCGGCGGAGTTCAGCCCGGCGTAGGCGCGGATCGGTTCGGTGGCTGGGGAGCCGTTGAATTCGGCGAGCTCGTCCACCGTCGGCCCGCCGGCCACGAAGTTGCGGCCCTGATGTCCCAGCGATTCCCAGCTCACCAGCGACTCCGGACCGCCAGAGCGCAAAGTGGTTGTGGGAGCAGGGTTGTCGGGATCGTCCTCGTTGTTGACACTCTCGAACGTGCTGTTGATGGTGCTCATCGCGAATCGCACCACGATGCCGTTGAGCAGGGCGATGGTGAGGGCGAGCACCAGGGTCACCGCGATCACGCCGGACACCCGCGGTGGCGCGACCCGTTCCAGTTGGCGCACCAGGTAGCGCACCAATTTGCCTATCAGCTGGCCGATCTCGACGAACATGAACAGGAACACGATGGCCAGCACCGCGGTCAGCGGGTGATCCCAGAACGCAAGCCGCGGTACCCCCATCAGGTCGCGGATATCGTCCTGCCACACGTGGAAGTAGACGATGGCGGCAACCTGGCCGATGACACCTACGACGAGCAGGACCAGCCAGGCCCGCCTGGGTGGTGCGGGGGTGCTGTCGCGCGACAGCATGTAGCCGAACAGCCAGACACCGAAAACCCCCAGGCCGTAGCCGATACCACCGGCAGCGCCGCTGACCAGACCCTGGAACAGCGGTCCGCGCGGCAGCAGCGACGGGGTCAGCGACAGCCAGATGAACACCAGGCCCACGGCGGTCCCGGTGAAGGTGTAATGCCTGGTCCACCAATCGCGTCTGGCGGGCGCGTCGGTGGCTTCCGGCTCGGCGGCGGTGACATTCACCGCTCGACTTTAGCGATGGGTGAAGTTCGCCGCGCGCTTCTCGGTGAACGCGGCCATGCCTTCCTTCTGGTCCTCGGTGGCGAAGGCCGAGTGGAAGATCCGCCGCTCATAGAGCAGGCCTTCGGCGAGCGTCGACTCGAACGCGCGGTTGACGGCCTCCTTGGCCATCCGCGCCGCCGACAGCGACATCCCGGCGATCGTCGCGGCGGTGGCGTTCGCCTCATCCAGCAGAGTGTCCGCCGGGACCACCCGGGAGACCAGGCCGCTGCGCTCGGCCTCGGCGGCATCGATGGTGCGGCCGGTGAGGATCAGATCCATCGCCTTGGCCTTGCCGATGGCGCGGGTCAGGCGCTGGCTGCCGCCCATGCCGGGCAGCACGCCGAGTTTGATCTCGGGCTGACCGAATTTCGCGGTGTCCGCGGCGATCAGCAGATCGCACATCATGGCCAGCTCGCACCCGCCGCCGAGGGCGTACCCGGCGACCGCGGCGATGGTGGGGGTGCGGGTGGCGGCGAATTTGCCCCACAGCGCGAAGAAGTCCTGGCCGAACACATCCGCGAAGGACAGCTCGGCCATCTCCTTGATGTCGGCGCCGGCGGCGAACGCCTTCTCGCTGCCGGTCAGGATGATGGCGCCGACGCCGGGGTCGGCGTCGAGTTCTGCTGCGGCGGAAGTGACCTCATGCATGACCTGGCTGTTGAGCGCATTGAGCGCCTTGGGCCGGTTCAGCGTGATGGTGGCCACCCGGCCGTCTCGGGTCACCAGGATGGTTTCGTAGCTCATGGCTGCACTCCTTGAAACGTCAGATCGGGGTGGGCGGAGGCGAAGTAGGCGTCGATGGCCGCATCATCGCAGAGTTCCAGCGTGGCCGGTGACCACTGGGGGTTGCGGTCCTTGTCCACCAGTTGGGCGCGGATACCCTCGACGAAATCGTGGGACTTCGCCGAGGCGACCGACACCCGGAACTCCTGCTGCAGAACCTCTTCCAGGGTTTCCAGATGGGCCGCGCGGCGCACCGCGGTGAGCGTGACGGCCAGCGCGATGGGGGAGCGGGTGCCGATCAGGTGAGCGGCGGCGTCTGCGGGTTCGGTCTCCTGGCGGCGCAGGTCGTCGATGATGTCGGCGACGGTGTCCCTGGCATAGCAGGTGTCGATCCAATCGCGCTGCGCGAGCAGCTCACTGGCCGGCGGCTCCTCGGCGTAGGAGTTCAGCGCATCCTGGTGCCCGTCGGTGACGACGGCCTCGGCGAAGTCGCGCAGCCGCTGGTGCGGGACGAAGTGATCGGCGAAGCCCATGGCGATGGCGTCCGCGCCGGAGAACGGGGCCCCGGTCAGTGCTGCGTGCAGGCCGAGCAGCCCGGGGGTGCGCGACAAAAGGTAGGTGCCCCCGACATCGGGAATGAAGCCGATGCCGACCTCGGGCATGCCCATCTTCGTCTTGTCGGTGACGACCCGGACATTGCCGTGGGCCCCGACCCCGACGCCACCGCCCATGACGATGCCGTCCATCAGCGCGATATAGGGCTTGGGGTAGCGGCCGATGTGGGCGTTGAGCAGGTATTCGTCCCGCCAGAACTTGCGTGCGTAGGACCCGTCGCCCTTGGCGCTGTGATAGAGCGCCACGACGTCGCCGCCGGCGCACAGGCCACGCTCGCCCGCGCCGGTCAGCAGCACCGACCGCACAGTGTCGTCGTTCTCCCAGGTGGTGAGGGTCTTCTGCAGGCCGTCGACCATCACGTCGTTGAGCGAGTTGATCGCCTTCGGACGGTTGAGCGTGACGATTCCGACGCCGTTACGGACACTTACTAGGATGTCCTCGTTTTCTGCCACGATTGCAATCTAGTTCGTAGCCCCGGCGTGACGTGCGACGGGTAGGGTTTGCACCGATCAACCTGGACGTTTCCTGAGAACTTTCTCAGTCGTCAGAGGCCCGGCATGGGAACCTGTTCGGAGCGTTGATCGTTGAACGTGTGTTCGTCAATCGAACCACCAGTACTCAGGAGAGGACCTACGGTGCGCGAAAGCAGCAACCCGGTATTCCGATCACTGCCCAAGGGGCAGGGCGGATACGCGCAGTTCGGTACCGGAGCCGCAAGCTTCGGTGCGCAGCAGGTACAGGCGCAGCCCTACGCAACCCAGTACCCCGATCAGCAGCAGGCCGGCGTTTCCCGGCCGATGACCATCGACGACGTCGTCACGAAGACGGGCATCACCCTCGCGGTGGTGACCGCTCTGGGCGTCCTGTCGTACTTCATGGTGTCCATGAACCCCGGCCTGATGATGCCGTTCGTGCTCGTCGGCGGCCTCGGTGGCTTCGCGCTGATCATGATCGCGACCTTCGGTCGTAAGCAGGACAACCCGGCCATCGTGCTGAGCTACGCCGCGCTGGAGGGCGTGTTCCTCGGCGCCGCCTCGTTCCTGTTCGCGAACCTGGTCTCCACCGGTGGCCCGGGCATGATCGCGCAGGCCATCTTCGGCACCGTCGGCGTCTTCGTCGGCATGCTGGTGGTCTACCGGACCGGAGCCATCCGGGTTACCCCGAAGTTCACCCGGATGCTGGTCGCCGCGATGTTCGGCGTGCTGGCCATCGCACTGCTCAACCTGGTGCTCGGTCTGTTCGGCGTCGGCGGCGGCGAGGGCTTCGGCCTCCGCAGCGGCGGCCCGCTGGCGATCGTCTTCTCGCTGGTCTGCATCGGCCTGGCGGCCTTCATGTTCCTGATCGACTTCGACTCGGCCGATCAGTTGATCCGCGCCGGTGCGCCGGAGAAGGCAGCCTGGGGCGTCGCACTGGGCCTGACGGTCACCCTGGTGTGGCTGTACCTGGAGATCCTGCGCCTGCTGAGTTACTTCAACAACGACTAGTACGTCGGCGAGAGAAAGGGCGTCCACCACGTGGGCGCCCTTTTTCATGCGCTGGGTCCGCACGAGCGTGCGCTGAGATCGCGAAATTCGCTGAATCGACGCTCTGGGTGCACGCTCGTGTGAACCATCTATGCACAGTTGCCGTTTCATCCACAGATCGAGTCGCGCGCACCCTACCGCGGCGATCGGTGGTCCACGGTGAACGCATGCCCGTCCCGTTTATCGGCAGCGAGGCCGTGGCGAACGGCGTGATCCGCAAGCACGAATTGCGTCGCGCGTTCACCGCCGTGTTCCCGGACGTCTACGTCCCGCTCGGCTACGAGATGTCGCTGCGTGAGCGAGCGACCGCCGCCTGGTTGTGGTCGCACCGCACTGCAGTGATCGCCGGACTCACGGCATCGGCTCTACACGGCGCCCGGTACGTCGAGGATTCGCTCCCGATCGAACTGATCTCGCAGAACCGCAGGCCACCGCCAGGAATCCGCACCCACAAGGCGACGCTCGGCCCAGAGGAGTCGACGGTCCGCTGGGGTCTGCCGGTGACCACGCCGGAGCGGACCGCTTACGAGCTCGCACGGATCGGCGAGCTGGGTGCCGCAGTCGCCCGTCTCGACGCGCTCGGCAACGCGACGGGGTTCAGCGCGGTCGCAGTCCGCGATCTGGCCCGGCGACACAAGGGTGCGCGCGGAATGCGGCAACTGAACGAGGCGCTTGACCTCTACGACCCTGGAGCTCAATCCCCCTGGGAGACGTGGCTACGGCTGCTGCTGATCGACAACGGGTTTCCGCGGCCGAGGACACAGATTCCGGTTGTCAGCGCGGACGGGCGACGGCGCTACTACCTCGACATGGGGTGGGAAGCGCTGAAACTGGCCGTCGAATATGACGGCGATCAGCATCGCGTCGACCCGGTGCAATTCGCCCACGACATTGCGCGTGCGGAGGATCTCGACGAACTCGAATGGACCGTGGTGCGAGTGGTCAAACGCAACACCGTCGACGACATCGTTCGCAGAGTGTCGCGTGCCTACGACGCGAGCGTGCACTCAGCGCGCGAAAGCCGGCGAATACGCGGTCTCAGTGCACCCTCGGTGAGCAAAGTTAGGGCAGCCGGGGCGTGACCCGGCTCGCCGCCTCGACGGCGTTGGCGCGCGCGACATCCACATCGGCGTCGTAGGCCAGCGCCACACCCATCCGGCGCTTCACGAAGCTCTCCGGCTTACCGAACAGCCGAATATCGGTGCGCGGCACGGCCAATGCGGCCTCCACCCCGTCGAAGACGACGCCCTCGGCATCCACTCCGCCGTAGATCACCGCGCTCGCACCCGGTGACGTCAGCGTCGTGTCGACCGGCAGACCCAGGATCGCCCGGGCGTGCAGTTCGAACTCGTTCTGCCACTGCGTCACCATCGTCACCATGCCGGTGTCGTGGGGCCGCGGGCTGACCTCGCTGAACCACACCTGGTCACCCTTGACGAACAGTTCGACGCCGAAAATGCCCTGCCCGCCCAGGTTGTCGGTCACCGCCGCCGCGATCTGCTGGGCCCTGCCCAGAGCGGCATCCGACATCGGGTGCGGCTGCCAGCTCTCCACGTAGTCGCCGCTGACCTGCTTGTGCCCGATGGGTTCGCAGAACTGGGTGCCCTCCGCGGCCCGCACCGTCAAAAGCGTGATCTCGTAGTCGAAATCGATGAAGCCCTCGACGATGATGCGGGTGTTGCTCACCCGGCTGCCCGACATCGCGTACTCCCACGCGGGCGCGACGTCATCCGGGCCGTCGATCTTGCTCTGGCCCTTGCCCGAACTGCTCATCACGGGCTTGACCACGCACGGGTAGCCGATGCCGCCGTCGATCGCGTCCTGCAACTCGGCGAGCGAATCGCAGAACCGGTACGGACTGGTGGACACCCCGAGCGTCTCGGCCGCCAGCCGCCGGATGCCCTCGCGGTCCATCGTCAGCCGCGCCGCCCGCGCCGTCGGGATGACCCGAACCGCGCCGGCGTCCTCGAGGGCCTCCAGCACCGGTGTGGCGATGGCCTCGATCTCCGGCACCACCAGGTCGGGCTTCTCGGCCTCGATCAGTGCCCGCAACTGGTCCGGATCGGTCATCGCGATGGTGCGCGCGTGATGGGCGACCTGATGCCCCGGCGCGTTCGGGTAGCGGTCCACGGCAATGGTTTCGACGCCGAGGCGCTGCAGCGCGATCAGGACCTCGCGGCCGAGTTCACCGGAGCCGAGCAACATCACCCGGGTGGCATGCGGGGACAGAGGTGTTCCGAGAGTGGTCATCGGCACGCAGTCTAGGGCGTCAGGACAGGCGCTCCACGACCATCGCCATGCCCTGGCCGCCACCGACACACATCGACTCGATGCCGAACGTCTTGTCGTGGGTGGCCAGGTTGTTCAGCAGCGTCGCGGTGATGCGGGCGCCGGTCATGCCGAACGGGTGGCCCAGCGCGATCGCGCCGCCGGAGACATTCAGCTTGTCCTCGTCGATGCCCAGTTCACGGGCCGAGCCGATCACCTGGACGGCGAAGGCCTCGTTGATCTCGACCAGGTCGATATCGGAGATGGTCTTGCCGGCCTTGGCCAGTGCCTTGCGGATCGCCTCGATCGGGCCCAGGCCCATGATCTCGGGAGACAGCCCGGACACCCCGGTGGACACGATGCGCGCCAGCGGGGTCAGGCCCAGTTCCTTGGCCTTGGTGTCGCTCATGATGACGACCGCGGCGGCGCCGTCGTTCAGCGGACACGCGTTGCCGGCCGTGATCGTGCCGTTGGGCCGGAACACCGGCTTGAGCTGGCTGATCTTGTCGTAGGAGGTGCCCGCGCGCGGGCCGTCATCGGTGGAGACGACGGTGCCGTCGGGCAGCGTCACCGGTGAGATCTCGCGCTCGAAGAACCCGCTCTTGATGGCTTCCTCGGCGCGGTTCTGCGACCGCACGCCCCAGTGGTCCTGGTCTTCGCGGCTGATGCCGGTGTACGTCGCGACGTTCTCGGCGGTCTGGCCCATGGCGATGTAGACATCGGGGATCAGGCCGTCCTCGCGCGGGTCATGCCACGTGATGTCGCCCTCGGCCTGCTTGACGGTGCGCGCCTGGGCCTCGTCGAACAGGGCGTTCTTGCTGTTGGGCGCACCGTCGGCGGCACCGACGCCGAAACGCGACACCGTCTCGACACCGGCGGAGATGAACACGTCACCCTCGCCGGCCTTGATGGCGTGGAAGGCCATCCGGGTGGTCTGCAGCGACGACGAGCAGTACCGGTTCACGGTGGTGCCGGGCAGGAAGTCGTAGCCGAGTTCGACGGCCACCGCGCGGGCGATGTTGTAGCCGGCCTCACCGGCGGGCTGCGCGCAGCCCATCATCAGGTCGTCGATGTCCTTGGGGTCCAGCGACGGCACCTTGTCCAACACCGCGCGCACCATCTGGGCGGCCAGGTCGTCGGGACGCATGGTGGCCAGCGATCCCTTGACGGCGCGTCCGATGGGGGAGCGGGCGGTGGCGACGATGACGGCTTCGGGCATGACGGCTCCTCAGGACTCAATACATCTAGAACGTGTTGCACAAAACCTAGCTCGCGCGCACCACGATGGGTGCGGGGACCCCGGTTGTGCGCCGCCAGAGCCGGGTCACGTTGCCGATCCGGGTCAGCAGCGAACCGCCCTCATCGGTGCGCGATTCCAGCGCCGCCTCGATCGGCACGTCGGTCACGAAGTCGCCCAGCGCATTACACAGTGCGGGCAACAACTGCTGCGCGGCGAGGCGGTAGCCCGCACCCGACGGATGGAACATGTCCGGCGAAAACAACACCTCGGGGGCCTTGTAGAACTCCGGTGCCAACAGATCCGAGAACGGCACCGGCACCCCGCCGGCCGCCCGCACCTCGGCCGCCTGGGCGCGGGCCAGCCGCAGCCCCTGGCTGCGCGTCACCCAGCGCAGCGGCTGCGGGATCGCCTTGATGACGCCGAAGTCGGGGCAGGTCCCCACCACCACCACGGCACCGGCCGCTCGCAGGCGCCGCACGGCACGGCCGACGCGACGCGCCGAGGGCCAGGTGCCATTGGGCTTGGTGATGTCATTGGCCCCGATCATGATCACCGCGGCATCCGGTGGCGGACCGGCGACGAACATCGCGTCGATCTGCCCGGACAGTCCTTTGGACGTCGCACCCACGATGGCCTTGGTGCTCAGCCGGATGCGCTGACCGGATTCCTCGGCGAGACCGCGGGCCAGCAGCACCCCGGGGACCTCGTCGGCGCACGAACTGCCGTATCCGGTGGCCGTCGAGTCGCCGAAGATCATCAGGTGCAGGTCGAAGGGGATATCGCGGCTCCAGCGCTGCACCGGCCCGCCCCCGGCGACGTAGACGCCGTCGGCGCGGGGTGGGACCTCCCATGACTTGGGTATGACCTGGCGGGCCTGGTCGGCCTGCCCACTCAGCAGGTTGCGGGCCCCGACATAGGCCGAACCCGTCGAGGCCAGGGCAGCGGCTGCCAGGGCGATGGTCGAAGCGCGACTGCCCACACAAACGATTTTAAGAGCCGAATTCCGCATTGTCAGTGTGCGCGGCGGTTGGCGTGGTCACGGTGGGGTATCAAGTGCGGAACCAAACGGGTTCTTTGATTGTTGAACCTATTGACGCGAGGGCAAGCTAAGTTACCCCGGTTGGCTAAGTAAATATCAGCAACGGGTACTACAACGGCGTAGGAGTGGTGGCGATGACGGCACCAAGTAAGGTCTCAGGCTCACCGCATGCGGCGATAAGCCCAGCTAGAGCGCGGCAATCCCGTCGATTCCCGGTGGGGGACTGGCGCCCCACCGAGGTCGTCGAGGACGGTGCCGGTATCGCCGGCCGGATCGCCGGGCTAGTTGCCATGATGACCATCCGGCCGACGCTGGCAATCGGTAGCCACGTCCCCAAACTGCCCTGGCCGTTCGGCCTGCTGGATTTCGCCGCGCGCGTGCTGCGCCCGGCGCCGGGAACGGTGCGGGCCACCATCTCGCTGCCGAACTGCACCGCCCAGTTGGTGCGCGCGGCCGGGGTGTTACCCGCCGACGGCAAGCGCAGCGTGATCCTCTATCTGCACGGCGGCGCCTTCCTGACTTGTGGCGTGAACACGCATGGCCGGTTGACGACCGAACTGTCGCGGTTCGCCGACAGCCCGGTGTTCGTCGTGAACTACCGGATGATCCCGAAGCATTCGATCGGGGTGGCGCTCGATGACTGTTACGACGCCTACAGGTGGCTGCGGCTGACCGGCTACGCACCCGAGCACATCGTGCTCGCCGGCGATTCTGCCGGTGGCTATCTGGCGCTGGCGCTGGCGCAGCGCCTGCAGGCCGAGGGGCTCGACAGCGAGACGCCCGCCGCCGTCGTCACCATGTCCCCGCTGTTCGAGATCGACAACAAGAACCGCGCCCAGCACCCGAACGCCCGCACCGACGCGATGTTCCCGCCCAAGGCATTCGAGGCTCTCGTGGACATGGTCGACGCCGCGGCCGAGCGCCGTGGCGAGGAAGTCTACGAGCCGCTGGACCACATCGAGCCGGGGCTGCCGCGCACGCTGATCCACGTGTCCGGGTCAGAGGTTCTGCTCAACGATGCGCGCAAGGCCGCCCGCATGCTGGCCGAGGCCGGTGTCCCGGTCGAGCTCCGCATCTGGCCTGGTCAGATGCACGTCTTCCAGTTGTGTTCGCCCATCGTCGGCGAGGCGACCCGCTCGCTGCGCCAGATCGGTGACTACATTCGAGAGGCCACGTGGTGAGTTGAGCGGCGGCCTGAGACGATGGTGGCATGCGTATCGCCAGGCACATCAGTGAGCTCATCGGCAATACCCCGCTGGTCCAGCTGAACTCGGTGGTCGCACCGGGATCGGGCCTGGTCGCAGCGAAGATCGAGTACCTCAACCCGGGCGGTAGCTCCAAGGACCGTATCGCGATCAAGATGATCGACGCCGCCGAGGCATCCGGCGAGCTCAAGGCCGGCGGCACCATCGTCGAACCCACCTCCGGGAACACCGGTGTCGGGCTGGCCCTGGTTGCCCAGCAGCGTGGTTATCGGTGTGTGTTCGTCTGCCCGGACAAGGTCAGCGAGGACAAGCGGAACGTGCTGCGCGCCTATGGTGCCGAGGTGGTGGTCTGCCCCACCGCCGTCGCCCCGGACGACCCGGCGAGCTACTACAGCGTGTCCAACCGTCTGGTCGAGGAGATCGACGGGGCCTGGAAGCCCGACCAGTACTCCAACCCGATGGGTCCGGAGAGCCACTACGAGACCACCGGGCCGGAGATCTGGGCCGACACCGATGGCAAGATCACGCACTTCGTCGCGGGCGTGGGCACCGGCGGGACGATCACCGGCACCGGCCGCTACCTCAAAGAGGTGTCCGACGGCCGTGTGCAGGTCATCGGCGCCGATCCGGAGGGCTCGGTGTACTCGGGCGGTACCGGCCGCCCGTACCTCGTCGAGGGTGTCGGCGAGGATTTCTGGCCCAGCGCATACGACCCCGCCGTCCCGGACCGGATCATCGCGGTTTCCGACGCGGATTCCTTCGAGATGACCCGGCGACTGGCCCGCGAAGAGGCCCTGCTGGTCGGCGGATCGTGCGGGATGGCAGCGGTGGCCGCGTTGAAGGTGGCCGAGGAAGCCGGGCCCGACGCGGTGGTGGTCGTGCTGCTCCCCGACGGTGGGCGCGGTTATCTGTCAAAGGTGTTCAATGACGCCTGGATGTCGTCCTACGGCTTCCTGCGCAGCAGGCTGGACGGCTCGGTCGAGGACGTCACCGTCGGAGAGGTGTTGCGCCGCAAGTCCGGTGCACTGCCGGACCTCGTGCACACCCATCCCTCCGAAACGGTGCGCGACGCCATCAGCATCCTGCGCGAGTACGGGGTGTCCCAGATGCCCGTGGTCGGCGCCGAGCCGCCGGTGATGGCCGGCGAGGTCGCTGGCAGTGTGTCCGAAAGGGAACTGCTTTCAGCGGTTTTCGAAGGACGAGCAAAGTTGGCCGATGCGGTGGCGCTGCACATGAGCGACCCGTTGCCGCTCATCGGTTCCGGCGAGTTGCTCGGTACCGCGGCAAAAGAACTGCGGGACTGCGACGCCGTCATGGTGGTCGAGGACGGTAAGCCGATCGGCGTGCTGACCCGGCACGATTTGTTGGGATCGCTGTCCGAGGGCGCTCCGCACCGCTGACACCGGCGAAACGCATTGGTTGCGTTGGCAAACACGGATTCCGCCGGTGCCATATCCGGCTGATGAAGTTGGCGTTAGCGACGCCACACTGAGCATGTTCTCAGGTAGGGTTACTCGCCGCAGAGCCAGCTAATTTCCTCACCTGGAAGGCGCCAATGACCGAGCAACCGCCACCACCTCCCGGGAATTACCCTCCGCCGCCTCCGCCGCCCGGCGGTTACCCGCCGCCACCGCAGGGTGGATTCCCTCCTCCGCCTCCCGGCGGCGGATACGGGGGTCCGCCGCCCGGTGGGGGACTGCCCAAAGAGGCCTACACACCGTGGTTGACTCGCGTCCTGGCGTGGATCATCGACATCATCCCGGTCGCGATTCTGGAGGGCATCGGTTACGGCCTCCTGCTCGGAACCCGGGAAACGGTGTGCATCACCGACAGTTCGGAATACGACCTCGGCGAGTTCTGCGCCAGCGGTGCCTCGACACTGGGCCAGGTGTCGTTCGCGATCACCTGGATTCTGGCGCTCGCCTACATCATCTGGAATTACGGTTACCGGCAGGGAACGACAGGGTCGAGTATCGGCAAGGGCATCTTGAAGTTCAAGGTGGTCAGCGAAAGCACCGGACAGCCAATCGGATTCGGTATGTCCATCGTGCGGCAGCTGGCGCACGTGGTGGACGCCGTCATCTGCTACATCGGCTTCCTTTTCCCGCTGTGGGACGCCAAGCGCCAGACGATCGCGGACAAGATCATCAAGACGGTGTGTCTGCCGCTCTGACCTCGGCCGCAATAGAGCAGGATTACCGGAAGCGCCGGCCCGCGGGTTGACCGCTGCGGGCCGGTGTTTCATTGTGAGCACAACCCGAAGAGAAGGTGACATGACACAACCACCACCGCCGCCGGGCGGGTTTCCGCCACCCCCGGAGCACAACCCGCCGCCGGGCGGATATCAGCCTCCGACAAGCAATTACCCGCCCCCGCCGGGGAACTACCCACCGCCGCAAGGCGGTTACCCACCACCCGCCGGGAGCTATCCGCCTCCGCCGGGCGGTTACCCGCCGCCTCCCGGGAGCTATCCGCCTCCGCCGGGCGGTTACCCGCCGCCCCCGGGCAACTACCCGCCCCCGCAGGGCAATTACCCGCCACCCGGTTACCCCGTGCCGGGGGCACCCGGATTCGGTGCACCGGCCTACAGCGTCGGCGAAGCGGTCTCCTGGGCGTGGAACAAGTTCAGCAAGAACGCCGCGGCCATCCTGGTCCCCACGCTGGTGTTCGGTGTGGTCTATGCCGTTCTGCAGGGGGCGATTCAGGCGATCTCCACCGCTTTCAGCACGGTCGACAGCTCGTCCTACGGCGACGGGTACTCGGCGAGCGTCTCGCTGGGTCTCGGCGGCATCGTCGTTTCCGTCATCGGCGGCATCGTGATGGTCATCGTGACGGCCGTGGTCCAATCCGCCTATATCGGAGGCATGCTCGACATCGCCAACGGGCAACCGGTGGAGATCGGGTCGTTCTTCAAGCCGCGGAACGTCGTCAACGTCATCATCGCCTCGATCCTGTCCAGCCTCATCGTGTTCGTCGGTGTGCTGCTGTGCGTCGTGCCCGGCGTCATCGCCACGATCCTGCTGCTGTTCACCACGGCCGTCGTCGTCGATCGCAATGTGTCAGGTATCGACGGGCTGACCACCAGTTTCAACATCGCCAAGGCGAACTTCGGCCCGGTCGCACTCACCTGGTTGACCACCATCGGCATCGGCATCCTGGGTCTGCTGGCGTGCCTGGTCGGCCTGATCGTCGCGTACCCGGTGATCGCACTGGTCACGGTGTACGCCTACCGCAAGCTCAGTGGAGGGTTCGTCGCGCCGCCGACACCGTGATGATCATGAACGCCGCATGCGGGCTGGAGTGTCATAGGCTCACCCCAGGCATCGGTCCGCGCAGTTCGCGTGCGGACCGGAGTTCCACTGTCAGCTACCAATCTCACGAGAAGGTGACATGACTCAACCACCGCCCCCGCCCGGCGAATTCCCGCCGCCTCCCGAAAATGTTCCGCCCCCGGGCGGATATCCGCCGCCGGGCAACTATCCGCCACCGCAAGGGGATTACCCGCCGCCGCCACAAGGCAACTACCCGCCGCCTCCGCAGGGTGGGTACCCGCCTCCGCCGCCGCAAGGCAACTATCCGCCGCCTCCGCAGGGTGGGTACCCGCCGCCACCACCACAGGGCGGCTACCCGCCGCCCGGTGGCTATCCGCCGGCCGGATATCCGGGCGGGCCCGGCGCCGGCCCGGACTACGCCGTCGGTGACGCGTTCTCCTGGGCGTGGAACAAGTTCAGCAAGAACGCGGCTGCGCTGATCGTCCCGACGCTGGTCTACGCGCTCATCGTGGGCATCGTGGCGAGCATCGTCTACGGCCTGGCGTTCGCGCTGGCGCCCAGCGGAGTGACCACCTACGACTCCTACGATTCGGGCTTCAGCTATGAGTACAGCGCCGGATTCGGGGCGGCCAGCTTCATCGTGCTCGCCCTCGGCGCTCTGATCCTGCTGGTGCTGGTGGCGGCCATCTCGTCGGCCTACATCGGCGGCATCCTGGACATCGCCAACGGCGTTCCGGTGACGGCGGGCTCGTTCTTCAAGCCGCGGCACATCGGTCCCGTCATCATCGCCACGGTGCTCGTCGGTATCGCGACCGCGATCGGCAACGCCCTGTGCTACCTGCCGGGCCTGATCGTGTCGATCTTCGCGTTCTTCACCACCGTCGCGCTGCTGGACCGCAACCTCTCGGCCATCGACGCGATCAAGGCGAGCATCGACATCACCAAGAACAACTTCGTCCAGGTGCTGATCACCTGGCTGCTGTTCGCGGTGATCATCTTCGTCGGATCTCTGCTGTGCGGTATCGGCATCATCGTGGCCGCCCCGGTCGCGATCCTGTTCGAGGTCTACGCCTTCCGGCGCCTGACCGGCGGGCAGGTGGCACCGCTGACGCCGTAACGGCGGTAGTGCACGAAGCGGGGTGGGCCGATGGCGGTCCACCCCGTTTTGTCTTCCACCCATCCCACTACCCTGATTCGCATGGGTGAACAGCGCAGCGCACACGACGCACACCGGTGGCAGGGTCTGGCGACCCGGGCGATCCACGCCGGGTTCCGGCCCGACCCGGCCACCGGCGCCGTCAACGCCCCGATCTACGCCAGTTCCACCTTCGCCCAGGACGGGGTGGGCGGTCTGCGCGGCGGCTACGAGTACGCCCGCACGGGTAACCCCACCCGCGCGGCGCTGGAGGCCTCGCTGGCCGCCGTGGAAGAGGCGGACTACGGCCGTGCCTTCGCGTCGGGCATGGCGGCCACCGACTGCGCGCTGCGTGCCGTGCTGCGCCCCGGCGACCACGTCGTCATCCCCGATGACGCCTACGGCGGTACCTTCCGGCTGATCGACAAGGTGTTCACCCAGTGGGGGATTCGGTACACCCCGGTGGCGCTGACCGATCTGGATGCCGTCGCGGCCGCGATCACCGATCAGACGAAGCTGGTCTGGGTCGAAACACCCACCAACCCGCTGCTGTCGATCGCCGATATCGCCGGGATCGCCGAGATCTCCCGACGGTCCGGTGCGAAGCTCTTGGTGGACAACACCTTTGCCTCGCCGGCGCTGCAGCAACCGCTGACCCTCGGCGCCGATATCGTGTTGCACTCCACCACCAAGTACATCGGCGGGCATTCCGACGTCGTCGGGGGCGCCCTGCTGACCAGCGATGAGGAACTCGACACCGCGTTCGCGTTCCTGCAGAACGGCGCGGGCGCCGTACCCGGGCCGTTCGACGCCTACCTGACCATGCGGGGCCTCAAGACCCTGGTGTTGCGCATGCAGCGGCACAGCGAGAACGCTGCGTTGGTGGCCGAATTCCTGGCCGAGCATCCGGCAATCGAATCGGTGCTCTATCCCGGTCTGCCCAGCCACCCCAACCACGAGGTGGCAGCCCGGCAGATGTCCGGTTTCGGCGGCATGGTGTCGGTGCGACTGCGCGGCGGGCGCGCCGCCGCCCAGGATTTCTGCGCCCGAACCGAGATTTTCATTCTCGCTGAATCTCTGGGCGGGGTGGAATCCCTGATCGAGCATCCCGGTGCGATGACGCACGCCTCCACTGCCGGATCGCAGCTCGAGGTGCCCGAGGATCTGGTCCGGCTCTCGGTGGGCATCGAGGAAGCGGCCGACCTGCTCGGTGATCTGGAGCAGGCGCTGCGCTAAGAGCCCAGCGCGGGCCGCAGCGCGGACACCGTGACGGCCAGATTGACCTCCGGCAGCGCGGTGGGAGATTCGTCCACCCAACTGCCCAGGGCGATCTCACCGGCCCGGGCATGCACCCAGCGCCAGCCGCGGTCATTCAGGCTCAGCAGCGCGCCCAGACCGTCGGTGGCATGCAGCAACGAGATGATCGCCGCGGTCGGCGGCGTCGGTGGGCGCCGGTCGAACAGGGCGGACAGCAGGGCCGCCCGGGCCGGGCCGACGCGGTTGCGGGTCAGCAGCGGGTACGTAGCAGTTTTCTTGAACCCCTTGGACGGCAACGGGATCCGCCGGATCTGCCCGCTGCGTTCCAGGTGTACGACGAGATCATCCTCGGCGTGCCTGCTCAACTTGGAGACGGCCGAGGACGGCCGCAACGGCCGCTGCGAGAGCAGTTGCAGCGCCGGTCCCGTGACGGGATCCAGCGGACCGGACCCGGTCAGCGCGACCAGGCGCCCCGATCCGACCGGCTCACCGTCGAGGGCCGGCCGGATGCGGCACGCCCACGCCAGGTCCAGCAGGGTGGCCGCACCGAGCAGGCGTTGCCTGCGCTGTCGATCCAGCCCGGGCTGTGCCGACGCATTGTCGAGCAGCAGCAGGAACAGGTCCTCGGCGATCTGGGCCACCGGAGAAACCTATCGTCCCGCCGCGGCGGGCGGCCTCAGGAGTGGTACGGCTCCGCGCTGAGCAAGGTCACCGTGACGGTGCTGCCGTTGGGAATCGTGTAGCTGCGGGTGTCGCCGACCTTGGCGTCGAGCAGCGCCTCGCCCAGTGGTGACTTCGGCGAATACACCTCGAGCTTGCCGTCGCTGACGCCCTCCTGGCGGGTTGCGATCAGGAAGGTCTCGGTGTCGTCCTTGTCGTCGCCGTACTGGACCTTCACCACCGAACCGGGCAGCGCGACGCCGGACTGCTTGGGGGCCTCGCCGACCTTGGCGTTGTTCAGCAGCTCCTGGAGCTGACGGATACGTGCCTCTTCTTGGCCCTGCTGCTCACGAGCGGCGTGGTAGCCGCCGTTCTCGCGCAGGTCGCCCTCTTCGCGTCGGTCGTTGATCTCGGCGGCGATGATGGGGCGATTGGCGATCAGCTGGTCCAGCTCCGCCTTCAAACGGTCGAAAGCCTCTTCGGTCAGCCAGGTGACCTGGGTATCGGTCATGTCCTCGCGCTCCTGTCGTTGATCTTTTCTCGCGCGCTGTATCGCGTGGGAAGGTCGTGTATCGCCGCGATCGCAGGCGCTGTGGCAGCGCGCTAATGCAGCAATACACGGTTCCAGCCGGAACCGTGTATCGGGCTAGCTTACCACCGCCGCGTCAACCCGTTTTCACGATTTCGCAGTTCGCCGTTCGTCGCGAGGACGTCTCTAGGGCGCGACCAGATACGGCGGCACGTCGATTCCGCAGCCATAAATATCGCCCACGACCGGCGGTTTGGTGGATTTGACCACGGCGTCGATCACCACCGACGACGCCGTCGACGGCGGCACCAGGATCTCCCGGCGGCCGGTCTCGTCGCCGTTGATCGACCGGGCCCGCACGATGCACACCGCGGGTACCGACGGGTCGGAGCGGGTGACCGTGATGGTCACCGCCACGGTCTGGTCGTCGACGATCTTGTAACCGCCGAGCTCGCCCTTCACATCGCCGGTCCCGAACCGCTGGAACGCGATGAGCGCGATCACCACTCCTGCCGTCACAATCAGCAGGAACAGCCCGATCGCCACCCGGCGGCGGGTGCGGCGGGACAGCTTCTGCCGCCCGTAACGGGCGGTGGGACGCTCGATGGTCAAGGTTAAGGGTGCCCGTCGGTCAGTTGGTTCCACTACAGCTGGAACTATAGAGCGGTGGGCATACGCGAGAGGGACGCCTCGTTGGATCAGACACGATGACTGAATTGCGCTTGATGGCGGTACACGCCCACCCAGATGACGAGTCCAGCAAGGGAGCGGCCACCACGGCCCGCTACGCGGCCGAGGGTGCCCGGGTCATGGTGGTGACCCTCACCGGCGGTGAACGTGGTGACATCCTGAACCCGGCGATGGACATCCCTGAAGTGCACGGACGCATCCACGAGGTGCGCCGTGACGAGATGGCCAAGGCCGCCGAGATCCTGGGTGTCGAGCACCATTGGCTGGGATATGTCGACTCCGGCCTGCCCGAGGGCGACCCGTTGCCGCCGCTGCCGGAGGGCTCCTTCGCCACGGTGCCGCTGGACGGGCCGACCGAGGCGCTGGTCCGGGTGATCCGCGAGTTCCGCCCGCATGTGCTGACCACCTACGACGAGAACGGCGGGTATCCGCACCCCGATCACATCCGGTGCCACGAGGTGTCGGTCGCCGCCTACGAGGCCGCCGCCGACCATGTGCGCTACCCCGACGCCGGGGAACCATGGGCGGTGTCCAAGCTGTACTACAACCATGGTTTCCTGCGGCAGCGTATGCAGGTGCTCCAGGACGAGTTCGCCAAGCACGGCCAGGATGGCCCGTTCGCGAAGTGGCTGGAGAACTGGGACGCCGAGGAGGACGTGATCGAATCGCGGGTGACCACCCGGGTGGAGTGCTCGAAGTACTTCGCTCAGCGTGACGATGCCCTGCTCGCGCACGCCACCCAGATCGACCCGAAGAGTTTCTTCTTCACCACGCCCATGGAGTGGCAGCAGCGGCTCTGGCCGACCGAGGAATTCGAGCTCGCACGGTCCCGCGTGCCGGTGCAGCTGCCCGAGACCGACCTCTTCGCAGGGATCAAAACATGACTGACCTACTCCTGATCGCCGCCGGCCTGCTGGCAGAGGAGGGTCCGCGTCAGACCGGTCCCGACTTCGGAAAGGCCAGCCCGGTGGGTCTGCTGGTGCTGGTGCTGCTGCTGGTCGGCACCTTCGCGCTGGTGTGGTCGATGAACCGGCACCTCAAGCGGCTGCCGGAGTCGTTCGATCCGGAGCATCCCGAGCCCGATCAGGCCGTCGACGAGGGCACGACAGGTGAGTTCAAGGATGACACCAAGGGGTAACACCCTGGGCGGGTCCACCAGCCCGTACCTGCGCCAGCACGCCGACAATCCGGTGCACTGGCAGCAGTGGGGCGCCGAGGCGCTGGCCGAGGCGGCCACCCGCGATGTCCCGATCCTGCTGTCCATCGGCTACGCCGCCTGCCACTGGTGCCATGTGATGGCCCACGAATCCTTCGAGGACGCCGCCGTCGCCGCGGCCGTCAACGACGATTTCGTCTGCATCAAGGTCGACCGGGAGGAACGCCCGGATCTGGACGCGATCTACATGAACGCCACCGTGGCGCTCACCGGTCAGGGCGGCTGGCCGATGACCTGCTTCCTCACCCCGGACGGGCGACCGTTCTTCTGCGGCACCTATTACCCGAAAGACGGTTTTCTGCAGCTGGTCTCGGCGGTCACGGAGGCCTGGCAGCAGCGCCGCGCCGAGGTCGAGCGGGCCTCCGGCGAGATCGCCGGCGAGCTGCGGGCGATGAGCGCGGGCCTGCCGGGTTCCGGCCCGGCGCTGGAAGCCCGGTTGTGCGATGACGCGGTGACCGCGGTGCTGCGCGACGAGGACGTGGCGCGTGGCGGCTTCGGGGGAGCGCCCAAGTTCCCGCCGTCGGCGCTGCTGGAAGCGCTGCTGCGCCACTACGAACGCACCGGTTCGGAGCGGGTGCTTGCCACGGTGCAGCGGGCCGGCGCGGCAATGGCGCGCGGCGGCATCTATGACCAGCTCGCCGGTGGCTTCGCCCGCTACAGCGTGGACCCGTCCTGGGTGGTGCCGCACTTCGAGAAGATGCTCTACGACAACGCGCTGCTGCTGCGGTTCTACGCGCATTGGGCGCGCATCACCGGAGATCCGCTGGCGCGCAAG
Organism: Mycolicibacterium sp. P9-22; assembly: GCF_008329585.1. Taxonomy (GTDB): domain Bacteria; phylum Actinomycetota; class Actinomycetes; order Mycobacteriales; family Mycobacteriaceae; genus Mycobacterium. Next base: position 108,598 of record NZ_NPKP01000010.1, read on the forward strand.
ATCACCGACGAGACAGCCCGGTTCATCATCGACGGCCTCGGCGCGGGCGGCATGTACACCTCATCGCTGGACGCCGACTCGAACGGGGTGGAGGGGCTCACCTACTCGTGGACGCCTGCGCAACTGCGCGATGTGCTGACTCAGGAGGACGCAGACTGGGCCGCTTCGCTTTTCGGGGTGACTGACACCGGCACCTTCGAGCATGGCAACTCGGTGCTGCAACTGCACACCGATCCCGGCGATCAGGTGCGCTTCGAGCGGGTGCGGGCCGCGTTGCTGGCCGCCCGGCAGTCGCGGCCCCAACCCGGGCGTGACGACAAGGTGGTGACGGCATGGAACGGCCTGGCCATCACCGCGCTACTTGAGGCCTCGGTGGCACTGGGTGAACCCGAATACGCCGAGGCCGCAACGGTGTGCGCGCGGGAGTTGTTGTTGCTGCACCTGGTCGGCGGCCGGCTGCGCCGCGCGAGCCTCGGCGGTGTGGCCGGTGAGAGCTCGGCGATCCTGGAGGATTACGCCACCCTGATCACCGCGATGTGCGGGCTCTACCAGCTCACCGGGGTGCCGGCCTGGCTCACCACCGCCACCGGACTGCTCGACACCGTGCTGGAGCATTTCGCCGACCCCGGACAGCCGGGCCGCTGGTTCGACACCGCCGATGACGCGGAGGCACTGCTGGTGCGGCCCACGGATCCACTCGACGGCGCCACCCCGTCGGGGGCGTCCTCCATCGCCGAGGCGCTACAGCTGGCCGCGCACCTCACCGGGGACGCCCGCTACGCCGCGGCCGCCGATGCCACGTTGGCGTCCGCGACCACGGTGCTGGCCAAAGTTCCACGCTCGGGCGGACATTGGCTCGCCGTCGCCGAGGCCGCGGTGCGCGGACCCATCCAGGTCGCGGTGGCCTGCGACCCCGCGGACTCGGAGCTGCTGGCGGCCGCGCGCAGGCTCGCACCCGGCGGCGCGGTGGTGGTCGGTGGCCCGGTGGACTCTTCGGAATTGCTGGCCGGACGGGACCGGGTGGGTGGGCGCGATGCCGCCTACGTGTGCCGCGGACGGGTCTGCGATCTGCCCGTCACCACGGTGCAAGATCTCGCTGCCGCGCTTTCCGCAACTGCCCCGGGGCCTTCCGTGTAGCCTGCCGCTCATGAGCTTCGAGCCGGATGTCTTGCAAGGTTTCGTCCAGCGCTACCTGGACACCGCCGCCACTGGCAGCGCCGATGATGTGGCAGCCCTCTACGCCGAGGACGCCACCCTGGAGGATCCGGTGGGCGGTGGCGAGGTCCACATCGGGCGTCAGGCCATCGCCGGGTTCTACAAGAACGTCGAAGGCGTCGAGGTGAAGACCGAGCTGCTGTCGTTCCGCGCCGGCGGCAGCGAGGCGGCGTTCGTCTTCGCCATCACCGTGGGCGGCGCGATGCGCATCGAACCCATCGAGATCATGGCATTCAACGCCGAGGGTCAGATCACCTCCATGCGGGCGTTCTGGGGCCCGGCGGACATCACCCAGATCTGAGTTGCGGGCCGGGTCGGGGGTAGCCCGTCGACCTCTACGCCCCCGCCTGTGCGGCGCAGCGCGCGGCCACCTCACGAGCGGCCCGCCTCGGACCGAGGTCCTGGAGGAGCCGCTTCGCCCGCTGGTATGCCCGTCGCAACCGTGGGCTGTCGACCAGCTCGGCGAACACCGCGCGGTTGTCCAGGAAGGCACCGGGGTTGTCGCGATCGGCCCGCGACAGTCGGCGGAGCAGATCGCCGTTGCCGTCGACCATCGGCACCGTTCCCCGGGCGTACACGTCGCACCAAGCCGCCAGGGTGAGGGCGAGGTGCTCTATCGACTGGTCTCTCGCGAGCCGATCCCGCAACACCGGCACGATGAACTTCGGGATGCGTGCCGATGAATCGACGATTTGCCGTTCCAAGGTGTCTCGGAGCGCAGAGCTGGAGAAGCGTTCGGTCAATTGGACGATGTACTCGGTGACATCGATCCCTGGCACCGGACCGAGAGTGGGAGCGGCTTCGTGGCGCATATACGATGTGACGAACGCGGACAGGTCCGGGTCGGCCATGGCCTCGTGCACGTGGGTGTGTCCCGCGAGCACACCGAGATAGCTCATTACCTGGTGAGACGCGTTGAGCAGGCGCAGCTTCATGTGCTCGTAGGGCACGACGTCGTCGACCATCTGTACCCCGACGTCCTCGAATGGCGGACGGCCACAGGAGAACTTGTCCTCCAACACCCATTGGACGAACGACTCGGACCGCACCGGCCACTCGTCATCGATGGCGAACTCCCCGAGCACGTCGGCGACCACCGCGGGCGTCGTTGCGGGGGTGATGCGGTCGACCATGGAGCTGGGGAAGGCGACGTACTGATCGATCCAGGAGGCGAGGTCGACATCGTGATGCCATGCGAAGGTGGTGAGTGCTTTTCGTGCGACTGAACCGTTGTGTTCGATGTTGTCACAGGACATCACCGTGAACGGGGTGATGCCGCGGTCACGGCGCAAAGCCAGTCCGGCGGTCAGGAGGCCGAACACGCTCGCCGGTGCAGTCAGGTCGTTGAGATCGCCCAGGACATCCTGGTCTCGTGGCTCGAATTCGCCGGTCTCGTCGCTGACCCCGTAGCCGGCTTCGGTGATGGTCAGCGACACGATTCGCGTTGTGGGAGAGGCCAAGACATCGATGACGGCCTGCGGATCGTCCGGGGCGAACAGGTAGTCGGTGATGGCACCGATGACCCGGGCATCGCGGCTGCCGTCCGGGGCGACGGTGACCAACGTGTAGAGGTGGTCCTGCCGGTTCAGCACGTCACGCATCCGTGCGTCGCCGGCGAGCACACCTACTCCGCATTCCGTCCAGTCGGTGTGTCCGGCTGTGAGGATCCGGTCGAGGTACATCGCCTGGTGTGCTCGGTGGAACGCCCCTACCCCGAAATGCACGATGGCACAGCCTGTGTTGCCCGTTTTGTACTGGGGGACGTTGACCGTCGGCGGTAGATCGGTCAGGGTGGTGCGTCGCAAATCGGTCACGGCCGGTCTCCTGATGGCGGTGAAGCACGGTGGCGCCCCCGAGACTCAAGGAGCGCCACCGTGAGCAGGGTCGTGGAAGAGGTCAGCAGGAGGACTTGTAGATGTAGTCGGCACCCTCTCCGTCGATATTGTCGGCGGTGATCATGTGGAAGCCGGTGGAGATGTCCTTGGTGACCGGGCGGTTGTTCAGTGCGTTGACCGCCTGCTCGATACCGTCGGTGCCGATGGTGTCGGGCTGTTGTGCGATCAGCGCTTGGACGGTGCCCTCCCGGAGCTGCTTGACCTGGGCGGGACCGGCGTCGAATCCGACGATCTTGACCTGATCCTGTTTGTTCGCCTGCCGGACGCCCGTGGCAGTGCCCTCGGCAGCGAACGTGTTGGTCGCGAAAACGCCGACGATATCGGGGTCCTTGGACAGGGCGGCGGACACGAGTTTGGCCGCTTCGGCCGGGTCGTTGTGGCTGTACTGCACGCCGAGATAGTCGAAACTCGGGTTCTTCGCCGCGGCGTCCTTGAAGCCCTGGACGCGGGCGTCGACGGTGGAGATGCCGGGATCTGTGGAGATGACCAGGATCTTGCCACCATTGGGATTCAGGGATTCGATCGCCTTGAACGCCTCGGCTCCTCCGCCCACGTTGTCGGACGAGATGGCCGAGACCGCGATGGACGGATCCTGGACGGTGGTGTCAACCAGGACGACCTTGATGCCCGCCTTGGCTGCGGCGGCAAGGGGAGCCTGCATTGCCGCGACATCGGTGGGGGCGATGAGAATGGCCGACGGGTGCGACGCCACGACCGAATCGACGATCGGCTTCTGCAGCGTCGGATCGAACTTGGCCGGGCCCTGGGTGTCGACGGTGATGCCGGCACTCTTTGCGGCCGCCTCGATTCCGCATTGCATGCTGATGTAGAATTCGTCTCCGCTGACGCCCTGGATGAAGGCGATCTTGCCACTGCCATTGCTGCTGCCGGAGTCCGACGAGCATCCGGCGAGCACTGCGGCGGATACCGAGGTTACGGCCAGGGCAACGACGGCGGTGCGTGATGTGATCATGGTCGGCTTTCTTTGGTGGGTGGTGGATCAGCGTTGTTGCGCGGTACCGGCTATGGGCCTTTCGACCACAGCTTCTTCAATGAACTCGACGATTGGCCGCGGCTGGCGGCGTCTCTGCGACGCTGGTCGAAGTAGACGGCCACGATGAGCACGGCGCCCACCGCGACCTGCTGCCAGAACGGTTGGACTCCGATGATGACGAAACCGTTCTGCAGGACCGCTGGGATGAAGAGACCGATCACGGTGCCGAACATGGTGCCGACGCCACCGAACAGCGAGGTGCCGCCGATGACAACCGCCGCGATGACGTTGAGGTTGGTCTGCGACTGACCGGCGATGGCCGTCGTGCCGTACTGGGAGAGCGAGAGGATGCCGGCCAGGCCGGCGAGGGCGCCGGATAGTGCGTAGACCTTGACCAGATGCAGATCGACCTTGATTCCAACGCGCCGGGCCGACTGCTCCTTTGAACCGATGGCGAAGGTGTACAGGCCGAACTTGGTGCGGTGCAGCACGATTCCGAACACCACCACGAACACCAAAGCGATGACCGAGATCAACGGAAGGGTCGTGGACGGCAGGTTCCCGTAGCCGATCGTGTCGACCAGCACCGGGGGAACGTCGCGGATGTCGACACCCCCGGTGATGACCTGAGACAGGCCCAGCGCGCCGCCGAGCGTGCCGAGCGTGACGATCAACGGTGGCACCTTCGCCTTGCCGATCAGGAACCCGTTCAGAAGTCCCCACGCGAGGCCGCACAGCACAGCGACGACGATGCCAACCGCTGCGACTCCCCAGCCGTCCCCGCCGATGGCCCGCATGGCCTTTGCCGCAACGACACCGGAGAACACCAGCACGGATCCGACCGAGAGGTCGATACCGCTGGTGACGATGACGAACGTCATGCCGATGCCCAGGATCGCCAGGATCGACACGTTCTGGATGATCTGGCGGGCATTGCTCCACTCGGGGAAGCTGTCCGGTGCGAGGATCGAGAAGATGACGCAGATGGCGACCAGGACGAGCACGATCTGAAAGACCTGGACACGAGCCAGGTTTCGCATTGAGTCGACGAATGCGAAGGTGTTTCCAGAGGGCCGGTCACCCGGCGGTGGCGGCGCGATGGTCGAGGTGATCGTCTGATGGCTCACGATGCCGCTCCAGCTGTTGCGCCGGTCATCGCACCGACGAGTTCCTCCATGGACGTGTTCTTGGCGTCGAGAGCGGCCACGCGCTTACCCATTCGCAGTACCTGGATGCGGTCGGCCACCTCCATCACGTGCGGCATCGAGTGGCTGATGAAGACCACCGCCACCCCGTTGTCGGCGACGCGGCGGATCGTGTCGAGCACGTTGCGGGTCTGCACGACGCCGAGGGCAGCGGTGGGCTCGTCCAGGAAGACAACACCCTTGGCCCAAGCGACCGCGCGCGCGATGGCGATGGCCTGCTGCTGTCCCCCCGACATCGCGCCGACCGGATCGGTGAGGCTGCGTACGGTCGCACCCAGCATGTCCAGTGCCTCTTGCGATTCCCTGCGCATCGTGGGCGCGTCCATGAACCCCAATCGGCCGAGTATGCCTTTCGCCGGCTTCTCGCGGCCCAGGAACATGTTCTGGGCGGCGTTGAGGTGTGGCGCCAGCGCCAGATCCTGGAAGACCGTTTCGATGCCGAGATCAGCTGCGGCGGTGGGGCTGTCGAGATCGACCGGCGATCCGTCGAACAGGATGTCTCCCGAATCGAGAGCGAGACTGCCGGACAGCGCCTTCACCATCGTCGACTTGCCGGCACCGTTGTCGCCGATCAGGGCAACCACCTCGCCGGGGTAGATGTCGAAGTCGGCTCCGTCGAGCGCGCGAACGTTTCCGAAGCTTCTCGTCAACGCCCTCGCTTCCAGGATTGGCGTCTGCGGTGCAGTCACGCGTACCGACCGGTCGTCTGTTCGTGTCATCTTCATCCTTCCCAGAGGCTCTCGCACGCCCTGTGGGAACGAAGTGGCTGCGATGCCGTCGACCTCTCGGTCGGGTTCGATGCAGACGAGTGTGACCCACGCGACTGCGGTTTGTCACCCCTTTCCGGAAAATTCATGTCATCGGTGACATGGAGGGAGTCTTTCAGGACGGTCGAAGATGCGTCCAGACGCTCGGCGATATGGCTACCACCAGCAACTATTGGCATTTTCTCCGCGCTGATGCGGTGGTGAGGTACCGTCATGACACCGGTGTCATCACAATCATCGATAGAGCGCATGACATCGGTGTCATCCCTAGCGAAGAGAAGGTGGAGCCCATGCCTCAGTTCGACGGCCGGACGATCTTGGTAACCGGTGCGAGCGGGGGCATCGGTGGGGCGACGGTCCGAAGACTCGTCGCCGACGGGGCCGACGTCATCGCATCGGGCCAGTCCGAGGACGCCCTGGTCGAGCTCTCCAGGGAAACCGGCGCACGCCCGCTGCCCTTCGACCTGACCTCCGAGGACAGCATTCGCGAGGCTGTGAGCGGCCTTGAGCTCTACGGCGTCGTGAACTGCGGCGGCTTCGGCGGTGAGATCGCGACCCCACAGGACACCGACGTCTCCATCTTCGACAAGGTCATGAGCATCAACGCGCGCGGCAGCCTGCTCGTCATCAAGTACGCGGCGCCCTCGATGATCGAGGCCGGCACCGGTTCGATCGTGAACGTCTCCAGCCAGGCCAGTCTCGTTGCGCTACCGGGGCACATCTCCTACGGATCGTCCAAGGCGGCGCTGGACAACATCACCCGGGTCGCCGCGCTGGAACTCGGTGGTCACGGCATCCGGGTCAACAGTGTCAACCCGACTGTCGTCATGACGGAGATGTCCGCGTTCTACTGGGGACGTCCAGAGATCGAAGTACCCTTCCTGAAGCAGATGCCACTGGGGAGATGGGCCACCGAGGACGAAATCGCCGCGCCGATCGCCTTTCTGCTCAGTGACGACGCGTCGATGATCACGGGGGTCTCGCTACCGATCGACGGCGGCTACACCTGCGCATGATCGAAGTAGTCAAGGAGGGAGGTTAACGAATGGCCACGATGCAGGACGTCGCGGCGCTGGCCAAGGTGAGCGCCAAGACGGTGTCACGGGTCTACAACGACGATCCGCACGTCGATCCGGAGACCCGTGCTCGTGTCTCCGCCGCGTTGGAGTCGCTCAACTATGTCCCGAACACCATGGCGACTTCCTTCCGCACAGGACATTCCGCGGCCATCGGAGTGGCCGTCCCGGACATCGACGATCCCTTCTTCGCGTCCATCGCCCGCGCCGTCGAGGTACGGGCCAGGGAAGTGGACATGGCCGTGTTCGTCACCAGCCTCGGGCACGACGGCAGTCAGGAACAGTCGTTGGTCGAGTCGCTGTTGCGGCGGCAGCTGAGCGGCTTGATCATCGCGCCGATCGGTACCGACCACCGCTATCTGAAACGGTGGATCGACAGGACTCCCACCGTGTTTGTCGACCGTGCGCCCGCCGGTCTCACCGCTGACAGCTTCGTGGACGACGACCTGGGTGGTGCGGTCATGGCGACCGAACACTTGATCGGTCTCGGCCACACCCGGATAGCAATCATCGGCGACAGCGCGAGTATCCCGACGAGTCGCAACAGGCTATCCGGATACCGTAATTCTCTGCAGCGCGCGGGAGTCGAATACGACGACAGCCTGGTCGCACTCGGTGTGCTCGACCGTCAGGACGCCGCCGCGGCGTTGATGCGCTTGATGGCCCTCGACGATCCGCCGACCGCATTGTTCTTGTCCAATGCGCGCGCCTCGATGTCGTGCGTGCCGGTTCTGCAGCAGATGGACCTGTACCACCTGGCCTTCGTCGGCTTCGGTGACTTTCCGCTTGCCGACGCAGTGCGACCCCCGGTCACCGTGATCGATCAGAACCCGGCCGAACTCGGCCGGCAAGCCATCGAACGCATCATCTTGCGAATGGAGAACCCCAATCGTCGCTACCGGCGGCGAAACGTGCTGTCGGTCGACCTTGTCGAACGCGAGTCCTGTTCTCCCGGGCGCGATCACAGCGTGAGACGGTAGCCGCCGGTGGTGGGCGCGATCTGCAACGATTCCAGCGAGTCCACATAGAGATCGGCGTTCAGCTCCTCCGGGGCGGAGGTGCCGCCGACGGCCACGACGTGACATCCGGCCGCCCTCGCCGCAGTGATACCGGCCGGCGCATCCTCGATCACCAGGCAGCGCCGCGGGTCGACGCCCAGTCGACGGGCCCCGAGCACGAACGGATCCGGGTTCGGTTTACCGTTTTCGATGTCGGCGGAGGTGACGATCACCGCCGGAGCGGCCAGTCCCGCTGCCGCCATCCGCGCGCCGGCTATGGGCGGCGATCCGGATGTCACGATGGCTTTCGCGTTGTCGGGCAATGAATTCAGCAGTGCCACGGCGCCGGGCGTGGCCACGACGTCCGAGACGTCGGTCGTTTCGAGTTCCGTCATGCGTTCGAGTGCGGCGCCGGCCCGCGCGGGATCGAGGACCCCGGCGAGCGACGCCGCTGCCGGCATACCGTGGCGTATCGAGCCACGGTCGAAGGAGTATTCGCGCGCGAGTTGATCCCAGCTGCGGTGGACCGCGGCGGTCGAGTCGACAAGAGTGCCGTCGAGGTCGAACAGGATGGCATCGAACTCGACTTCGAACAGGGGATTCCGAGGGTCGACCGGAGCGACGGCGCCGATGTGCCGCAACACGCGGAACACTTGCTGTTCGGTACTCAACGACGCGTCGATGCGCAGGTGTGGCACGACGGGTGCGGTGGTCGGGCGATCGGGCGGCCGGTCGGCATCTCGAGCGGCGTCGCGCTCGGAGCGTCTGCGTGCCAACAGTTCCGGAGACCCATCGAGGTAAACGACCGTGATGGCAGGTGCGAGTGCTGACACTTCGCCCCACTCGGGCCCCGCTGCCAACTCCAGGGTGAACGGGGCCACCAGGATCGGGTATTGGCCTATCTGCACCAAATCCTCTGCGGCCGAACGGAGTACATCGTAGCGGCCCGCGCGGATCAGCGAAGTGTGCGCGCCGGCCGAATTCCAGTGCGGTCCGCCGATGACGGTGTGGAGGCGGTCCAGCAGCGGATTGGTCAGGGTATCGAGGTCCAGGAGGGGCCGTCGCAGCCGTCGCGCCAGCTCGCGTCCGAGTGTGGTCTTCCCGCTGCCGGCGGGGCCCGCGACGAGTACGACGGAGGCCGGGGCTTGACAGGGGAGAGCCATAACCCGGATCATACAAGACAACGTTGTCTCACGCGGTGGGTCGACCAGTCGGAAACCAACGGAAGAGCCTGTGTCGGAGCGAGCAAGCATCAAAGACGTCGCGGCCTTGGCGGGCGTCAGCTTCAAGACCGTGTCACGCGTCGTCAATGGCGTGGACACGGTGCTACCCGAGCTCCGCGCGCGGGTGGAGGCGGCGGTGATCGAGCTCAACTACGTTCCGAATTCGGCCGCCCGCTCGCTGAAATCCGGCTCCGGCAACACGATCGGCATCGTGGTGGACTCGATCGACGACGTGTTCTTCGCGTCGTTGGTCAGCGCCGTCGAAGACCGGGCACTTGAGCACGGGCTCGCCGTCATCGTCGGCAGCACGGGCTTCGACGCGGAGCGCGAGCGAGATCAGCTGGAGCGGATGGCCGGGCAGCATGTTCGCGGCATCATCCTCGCTCCGGTCGGCGACCATGGCGATTTCCTGGGACCTCGGCGCCGGACGCTGCCCACCGTCACGATCGACCGCTCCATCTCGGGTTTCGACTCGGTGATCGTCGACGACTTCGGTGCGGCGCGGCACGCGGTCGAGAAATTGATCGCGAGCGGACACACACGGATAGCGCTCGTCGGGTTTGACCACCGTCTGCAAACCGCTCGGCTACGGCGCGATGCATATCTCGACGTCCTGGCCGATGCCGGCATCGTGGCGGATCCACTGATGTGTCCGGCCGTCTCGCACGCCGCTGACGCCGTACGTCCGGTGGTGCTGCGCCTGCTGGACCTCCCGGACCCGCCGACAGCGTTCTTCGTGGCCAACGCTCGTCACGCCACCGCGGTGGTCTCGATTCTTCACGAACTGCGGCGAACCGACATCGCGATGGTGTCGTTCGGCAACTTCGCACTCGCCGACGCCGTCGAACCGTCGGTCACGTGCATCGACCAGGACCCGTATCGCATCGGCAATCTGGCGTTCGATCGCCTGGTTCAGCGGTTCGACGACCCCTATCTCGAACCTGCCGAGCAGATCGCACCGACCGTTCTGATGGAACGGGACTCGCACACCATCACCCCTGTGGGCCAAGAGAAGAGAACCAGTTCGTGAGCACCAGATACGTTGCGGGACTAGACCTCGGAAGCACCGGTGTCAAAGTTCTCGTGATCGACGACGCGGGCAACGAGGTGCTCATCGAGCAGCGTCCGACGCCTTGGCGACACGGAGGTGGCGGCATCACCGACCTCCTCGCCGAGGATCTCCTGGCCACCATCGACGATCTGCTCGGTGATGTCGCTCAACGCCTTCCCGGCGCGGCCGGCGACGTCTTCGCCCGCATCGAGGCGATCGCGGTGTCAGGCATGGGCGAGACAGGCTTTCTCGTCTCAAGAGACAACGTTGTCAGTACTCCGGCCTTCGCGTGGTTCGACCCTCGAGGACAGGAACAGGTCGACGCGCTGCCGCAGGCACTGCGTGACGAGTTCGCCGGGCGTACAGGTTTGCCCGTCGGCGTGCAGCTGTCGATGGTCAAGATCCTGCACGCGAAGGCCACGGGTGTCGACATCACAGCCCTGCGCTGGTTCAATCTGCCGGAATTCGTCGTCCTCTCGCTCGGAGGCGATGCCGTCAGCGAGATGTCGCTCAGTTCACGCACCGGACTGCTGGACCAGGACGCGGGTGCACCCTGGCCGGAAATGCTTGCCCACCTCGGCGTCGGCCCCGACTTCCTGCCGCCCCTGGTCGACGCCGGTACCGACCTCGGAGTCGTCAGCGCGGCATGGACTCCCGAGGTCATCCGGGGCGCGCGCCTGACGGTCGCGGGTCACGACCATCTGGTCTCCGCGGTGTCCGGGGGGCCGATCCCGAACGACCGGTACCACGTCTCGATGGGTACCGCCGAAGTACTGCTGCGTGTCATCGATACTCCGCTGAGCGCTGCGGCGCGTACCCGGCTGGCAGGCCACCTCATCAACGCGGTCCGACATGTCGTTCCCGGACAACATGTTCTGGTCGCCGGCGTGAAGACCGGACTGCTGATGCGCCGGGCGCTGCAGCTGTGCGACATCACAGACCGAGCCGGGCGCGACCGCCTCGACCAACAGGTCTGCGCGCTGCCCGCCGGGTCCATTGCCGACGGTGGCATCGCGGTCTCCGGTGCCCGCAACGACGACGGTGTGCTGGCGTTGACCATCCGGACCGATGGCGTCAACTCTGCCGAGCTGTTCCGCTCGATCCTGTTGCACGGCAACGAGGAGATCGCGCGCCTGATCGAGGCGCTCGATGCCGAAGTGCCCCCGGCGCGCTCGACCCTGCTGACCGGCGGCTGGGCCGGCATGGCCTGCGTTCGCGACGTCCGAGCGGCCGTTCTCCCCGACGTCACCGTCTCCACCCGATCGCAGGACACCGCCTACGGTGCAGCGCTTTTCGCTGCCCGGCTGCTCACACCCGCACCACAACAACAGGAGAAGACCGCCATGAATGAACTCACCACGCTCGAACGCCGCGGAATGGCCGCGATCTCGACCGACGAGGGCAACATGCTCATCGTCGCCGGTGACCAGCGCAACGGGATGAAGGGTGTCATGACCGACGCCCCCGACGGGCCCGGCTCGATCACTGCCGACCAGCTCGCCGACGCCAAGTCCGACCTGGTTCGCTTCCTCGGAAACCACGCTCCCGCAATCCTGCTGGATCCCGAGGTCGCCCTGCCTCAGATAGTCGACGAAGACGTCCTCTCCCGCGACACGGCTCTGGTGGTCGGCATGGACGCGTCGGGCTTCGAAGAGGTCGACGGGCTGCGCTTCACCCGCTATGTCGAGGGCGTCACGCCCCGCAGGGTCCGCGATCTCGGTGGCGACGCCGCGAAGATGCTGTTCTACATGCGGCCCGACAAGCAGACCATCGATTCGCGAGTCGGCGACGAGATCCGCGATCTGGTGCAAGCTTGCACGGATGAGGGCCTGCTGCTCATCGTCGAGATCCTGACCTACAAGCTCGAAGGTGAGTCGGAGGAGGCCTACCGGGCCGCGTTCGGCACCCTCGTCGCCGACGCCGCGCAGATCTCCGTCGAGTGCGGTGCGAAGGTGCTCAAGCTTCCCTACCCCGGGTCAGCAGATGCCTGTGCTGCCGTCACCAAGGCGGCGCAGGGTGTTCCGTGGGCCGTTCTGTCCGCGGGCGTCGACCATGAGACGTTCATCGAGCAGGTGCGGACCGCGGTTGCGAACGGGGCCAGCGGGGCCATGGCCGGCCGGTCACTGTGGAAGGACTGCATGGCCGTGTCCGCGCACACCCGCGAGGAGCACCTCACCAACCGTGCGCTGCCGCGGCTGAACGAACTCAGGACTGCCGTCGACGGCTGAGGAGAACTGTCGGGATGGTCACACCCAAGCCTGCGGCGATCCCGGTCAGAAAACCGCGAACCACATCGCGATGTAGTGGCACAGCGCCGCCACCGCGGTGCAGGCGTGGAAAAACTCGTGATGGCCGAACGTGGTCGGCCACGGGTTGGGCCACTTGAGCCCGTAGAAGACCCCGCCCACGCTGTAGAGCGCGCCGCCGACGATCAGCAGCACCACCGCCGCGACGCCGGCGCCGTCCATGATCGGCCCGATGAACCACACCGCGATCCAGCCCAGCAACAAGTAGAGCGGCACACCGACCCAGCGCGGCGCCGATGGCCAGAACATCTTCAGCAGCACGCCCGCGGCGGCGCCGGCCCAGACGATCCAGAACAGCACCATGCCTTTGGATTCGGGCAGTGCCAGCAACGCGAACGGGGTGTAGCTGCCCGCGATGAAGATGAAGATCATCGAGTGATCGAGGCGCTTCATCCACTTTCGGGCCTTGGGGGACTGCCACGTCACCCGGTGATAGGTCCCGCTGACGGCGAACATCGCCACGATGGTGAACGTATAGAGCAGCGTCGCCAACCCTGCGCGGGTGGATTCCAGCGACCATGAGACCGCGACCAGCGCGGCACCGGCGATGAACGCGACGATCGCGGAGTACACATGGATCCAGCCCCGCGCACGTGGCCTGCCGAGGAATTGTGCGACACCGTCTGCGAAAGCCTCGGGCAGATCTTCGGCTTGATGGACAGCTGCCGATCGGTACGGCCGGCTCAAGTCGATCGACTCGGGTTCGACGCGCGATCCGGCTGCGCTACCTGCTTCCGTCATGTCACCTCCCCTGAGTCGCACGGGACAACCCGTTCCTCACAGTAGTCTTGTTGGCTGTGGAGATCATTCCGCCGCGACTCAAGGAGCCGGCTTACCGGCTGTATGAATTGCGGTTGCGTAGAGAGTTGGCGCAGGCCAGGTCTGAACTCCCGCGCCACATCGCCGTGTTGTGTGACGGAAATCGCCGCTGGGCCCGGGACGCCGGCTTCGACGACGTCAGTTACGGCTACCGCAAGGGCGCGGCGAAGATCGCCGAGATGCTGCGCTGGTGCCAGGCCGCGGGTATCGAGCTCACGACGGTCTATCTGCTCTCGACGGAGAACCTGCAGCGTGACCCGGACGAACTGGGTGCGCTGATCGAGATCATCACCGATGTCGTCGAAGAGATCTGCGATCCCGCCAACCGCTGGAGTGTGCGCACCGTCGGTGACCTGGAACTGCTGGGCGAGGAGCCGGCCCGCCGGCTGCGAGACGCCGTGGAGGGCACGGTGGACTCGGCGGCACCCGGCGCGCTGCAGGTCAACGTCGCCGTCGGCTACGGCGGCCGCCAGGAGATCGTCGACGCGGTACGCGGGCTGTTGAGCAAGCAGCTGGCCAACGGTGCCAGCGCCGAGCAACTCGTCGAATCCGTGACCGTCGAAGCCATCTCGGAGAACCTGTACACCTCGGGTCAGCCCGATCCGGATCTCGTCATCCGGACCTCGGGTGAGCAACGTCTCTCCGGATTCCTGCTGTGGCAGAGCGCTTATTCGGAGATGTGGTTCACCGAGGCGCACTGGCCGGCGTTCCGCCGGGTCGACTTCCTGCGCGCGTTGCGCGACTACACCATGCGCCACCGCAGGCACGGCAGGTAACCGCCGTGGCGGGCCTCTCGGCGATCGTGTTCGCGCTCAGCTGGTGGCTCGGGCTCTACCTGCTCGCGCGGGATCCGCGCAAACCGGTGCTGGTGCTGGCGGCCGCCGGGCTGACCAGCTTCGCCCTGGTGGTGGCGCTGGACGCGGTGCGGGTGGTGACCCAGTCGGACGTGCTGGGACGCATCGAGATCTACCTGATGGCGCTGCCGGGTATCGCCTGGTTCGCGGTCCTCGTCGAACTGTCCCGGCCACCGGACACCTGGCGCGGCCGGGTCCGCGAGATCGCCCTGGTGGGCGCGGTTGCCGCGGTGGCCCTCAGCGGCGCCGCCCTGGCCGGTGACGTCGACGGACCGCTGCGGCTCGGGCACTGGCTGATGTTCGCCGCGGTCTCGCTGCCCTCGCTGGGCGCCATGGTCACGGCGATGCTGCGTCCCGCCCAACCGGTGCCGGTGGTGCGTTTCGTGTTGGTGGCCACGCTGTTCTTCGCGCTGGCCAACGTGATCCTGATCATTCCGCTCGGCCTGCTGCCCAGCGCGCTGGCGTTGGCATCGACCGGTTTCGACGTGGCCTTGCTCGGTATCGCGGTGGCGCTGTGGGACGCCTTCGACGAGGGGCAGGCGTTGCGCGCGGACATGCTGCGGTCGTTCACCGCGACGGCCGCCGTCGCAGTGCTGTTCGGCGGCCAGGCGGTGATCGGACTGGCGGTCGCGGGCCCGTCCGCGTCGACCGCGCTGACCGTGCTGCTGTTCACCAGCTTGGCCATCGCCATCGCGATCAATGTGCTGGCCGACCCGTTGGCCGGTGTCCTGGACCGGCTGGCGTTCTCCCGCTCGCCCGTCCTGCGCGCCGAGCGGGCCGCGCTGCGCAGCACCGAGGCGGCGCTGCCGTTGCGGTCACACAACCCGCTCCACGACCTCGACGATGACACCTTCGCCCGGCTGACCCGCCGCGCGCTCGGGCATTACGGCGATCTGTCCAAACTCGTCGCCAGCCCGCTGACCGCGTTGCCGGCCATCGATGAACGGCTGGCCGCCCGCGGGGCGGCCGATCAGCCGCTGGAGCGGGCCAACGAACTGAAGGCGTTGCTCGCCGACCGCATCGCCGCGCTCAAACCCCGCGACGGGAACGACTTCGGCACCAGCGAGCAGTGGCGGCACTACAACTCGCTCTATTTCCCGTACGTGGTCGGGGTGCGCGCCTACGCGCAGAACGCCACGGCGGCCGGACTCGACCTGGTGGCCCGCCAGGCCTGGCAGTGGTTGGTCACCGAGGTGCCGCAGCGTTCACTGCACAACTGGCAGAACGCGGCGGCCCGTGTCATCGCCGCCGATCTACGCAGCGGATTGCTGGCACACGCCCGCTGAGCTGCTGTTGGCAGTGATTGGCAGCATCCGGCGTCGAACTGGCAGCGCTTCCCGACCAGGGTCGAAGGTGTCAGAAGCTCTTCCGGCCGACCGGCGCGGGACGTCCCGCGCACCCGGGGTGCAGGCGCCCGGGTGTCGAGGCACGCGGTGACATCCCGCACCGGTCAACAAACTCATCGACAGCCTTCGAAAGGAAGATCCATGTCCGCCATCACCGTCCCCGCCGTATCAACCCGTCCCGACGCATTCCTGCGGCTGGCCATGCGCGCCGACGCGGTCATCGTCGGCGTCATCGGCGTCGCCCTGCTGGCCGGCGCTAACTGGGCCGCCGACATCACCGGTCTGCCGGTGGCCGTCGAACAGGGCGTCGGCGTCTTCTCGGTGGTCTACGGCGTCGTGGTGCTCGCCCTCGCCGCGCTCGACCGGGTGCGCCCCGGTGGCATCGCCACCGTCATCGCCAATCTGGTGTGCACCGTCATCGCCGCCGCGGTGATCCTCACCGGCATGTTCCCACTGACCGGAATCGGTATCGCGGCCGTGGTGGTGACCGGCCTGTACACGCTGGTGATGGCCGAGTTGCAGTATGTCGGCCTGCGCCGGCTCACCGCCTAGGAAAATCGGGTAGCCCGGTACTCAAGACGGCGCGGCCAAACAGGTTCACAGTGGAAGGCACGTCCGAGGAGGCTGCCATGGTCGCTGTGGAATCCTGCGATGTCTGCATCGTCGGTGCCGGGCTAACCGGTATCAACGCCCTCTTCGTTGCGAGCCGCTATCTGCGGCCCGACCAGAAGGTGATCCTGCTGGACCGGCGAAAGCGCACCGGCGGCATGTGGGTGGACGTCTACCCGTACGTGCGCCTGCACCAACCGCACGCGATGTTCACCGCCGGGAACATCAAGTGGACGCTGGACCGCGACCCCGGATACCTGGCGACCAAGGACGAGGTGCTCGACCACTTCGAGCACTGCCTCGACGAGATCGGGCGTCGGGTGCGCGTCGAGGAACGGTACGGCTGGTCCTTCCTGTCCGACACCGCGGGCGAACATGGGGGAGTGCGGATCACCTGCCGGGCGGACACCGGTGAGGAACGTGTGATCGAGGCGCCGCGCCTCATCAAGGCCTACGGGTTCGGGATCAACCCCAACGAGCCGCTGACGGTGTCCAGCAGCGGTGTCCGGTCGGTATCCCCGGACTACTGCGATATGCGGTCCGGTGAGATCGCCGACAGCGACGCACCGGTGTGGATCATCGGCAGCGGCAAGACCGCGATGGACACCGCGCACACGCTCATCACCCGCCGTCCGGGCCGTGAGGTGAATCTGGTGGCCGGCTCGGGTACCTATTTCACCAACCGGGACCGGTTCTTTCCCACCGGTGCGCGGCGGTGGTGGGCCGGCAATCTCATCAGCAATCTCGGTGCCGAGTTCGGCAGGAGATTCGACGGCAGCAATGAGGCCGAGGTCGCGCAATGGTACCGGCAGACGCACGGCACCGGGCCCACGGAGCAGGCCGAGAATTTCATGCTCGGCGTGTTGTCCGAGCATGAAAGCGACACTGTTGCACAAGGTCTCAACGAAGTGGTGATGGACCACTTGGTCGATGTGGTGGATCGGGACGGTGCCGTCGAGATGGTGTTGCACGACGGAGGCACCAGGTTGATCCCACCCGGCAGTTGGCTGGTGAACTGCACCGGCTACCTCGCGGTCGACGAAATGCCCTACGAGCCGTACACGTCGGCCGACGGTGCGGTGCTCTCGATCAACACCCGCTCGGCCACCATGCATCTCACCTCCTATGCCGGCTATTTCATGACCCATCTGATGTTCCAGGACAAGCTGACCAGCGCGCCGCTCTACGAGCTGGACGTCTACGCGTTGCAGAAGCGCTGCAAGGCGTCGTTGGCGTTCGCGATGTTCACCCTGGTCCAGCACAACCTCAGCGTGATCGCCGATGAGTTGCCCGCGAAGGTGTTCAGTGAGTGCGGCCTGGACTTCGACAAGTGGTATCCGTGGCACCGGCGTACCGCGGCCGGGCTGAATTTCCTGCGGACCCACCGAGCCCAGCGACAGCGGTTCCGGTGCACGCTGGACACCCTGCGGGAACGCTTCGATCTACGGTGCGGCCCGCTGGATCCGGCGGTCAGAGCTTCCGGAGCCGCAGCCGGTTGATGGAGTGGTCGGAGTCCTTGCGCAGTACCAGGGTGGCGCGCGGCCGGGTGGGCAGGATGTTCTCGATCAGGTTGGGGCGGTTGATCGAATGCCAGATGTCGCGGGCGGCGAACACCGCCTGATCATCGGTCAGTGTCGAATAGTGGTGGAAGTGTGACGCCGGATCGGCGAACGCGCCGGCCCGCATCGACAAGAACCGGGAGATGTACCACTGTTCGATGTCCTCGACCCGCGCGTCGACATAGAGCGAGAAGTCGAACAGATCCGAAACCATGAGCGCCGGACCGGTCTGCAGCACGTTGAGGCCCTCGAGGATGAGGATGTCGGGCTGCCGGATCAGCTGTTGTTCGCCCGGCACGATGTCGTAGATCAGATGCGAATACACCGGCGCACATGCCTTGTCGGCACCCGATTTCACCGCGGTGACGAAGCGCATCAACGCCCGGCGATCGTAGCTTTCCGGGAAACCCTTGCGGTGCATGATATTCCGGCGCAGCAGCTCGGAGTTCGGGTAGAGGAAGCCGTCGGTGGTCACCAGATCGACGCGGGGGTGGTGCTCCCAGCGGCCCAGCAGTGCCTTGAGCACACGCGCGGTGGTCGACTTGCCGACGGCGACGCTGCCCGCGACACCGATGACGAATGGCACCGGCCGGTCGGTGTGCTGCTCACCGAGGAACTCCGCGGTGGCGGCGAACAGCCGTTGGTGCGCGGCGACCTGCAGGTGGATCAGCCGGGCCAGCGGCAGGTAGACCTCTTCGACCTCGAGCAGGTCGATCTGTTCACCCAGGCCGCGCAGACCGGTCAGTTCGGATTCGTTGAGTGCGAGCGGCGTCGCCATACGCAGCGAGCGCCATTGGGTCCGGTCGAACTCCACATATGGGCTCGGCTCGCTGGGCCGCGGCATATCGCCAGTCTTGCATCTAACGTTGACTCCCATGAACGCCGGTATGGATTCGGGCACGCTGATTCGTGAGTACCTGCTGCTGGGTCTGCGGTTCGACCGGGTAGAGGAGGGCTATGTCGACTCGTTCACCGGTGACCCGGCACTGCGCCGTCAGGTCGCCGACGAGCCGACCCCGGACCCGGCCGAGTTGGCCCGTCAGGCCCGGCGACTGCTGGCCGAATTGCCGCGCACCGAGGGCCTCGATGAGCAGCGCGCCGGCTATCTGGCCGCGCACCTGAAGGCACTGGCCTGCGCCGGACGCAAGTTCGCCGGCGAGGAGGTCGGCTTCGTCGAGGAGGTCCGCGAGTACTTCGACGTCGATATCGCCAAGGGCGACCCGGATCGCTACCGTGACGCCCACGCCAAGCTCGACGAGGCGCTCGGCGGCAGCGGCCCGCTGGCCCAGCGGTTGCAGGCCTACCGATCCGGCGAGGAGATCCCACCGGATCGTCTCGAGGACTGCATCCACGCGTTCTCCTCGGCGTTGCGGGACACGGTGCGCGCCACCTACCCGCTGCCCGAGACCGAGACGATCACCTACGAGGTGGTCACCGACAAGCCGTGGTCGGGCTTCAATTACTACCTCGGCGACTACAAGTCCACTGTCGCCGTCAACGCCGACCTCAAACAGCAGATGTCGAACCTGCCGCGCCTCGTCGCGCACGAGTCCTACCCCGGTCACCACACCGAACACTGCCGCAAGGAGGCCGGGCTGGTGGCCGGTCTGCAGCAGGACGAGCAGACCATCTTCCTGGTCAACACCCCGCAATGCCTGATGGCCGAGGGGTTGGCCGATCTGGCGCTCTACGCCGTCCAGGGGCCGTCCTGGGGTGGCTGGGCCGCCGAGATCTACGCCGATCTGGGCCTGCGGTTCGACGGTGACCGTTCGGCCGCGATCTCCGAGGCCGCCGCGGCGCTGGCCGACGTGCGCCAGGACGCGGCCCTGATGCTGCACGACGAGCACCGCGACGCTGACGACGTGGCGGCCTATTTGAGCCGGTGGCTGCTGGTCAGCGACGACCGGGCCCGCCAGATGCTGCGCTTCCTGTCCTCCCCGTTGTGGCGGGCCTACACCAGCACCTATGTCGAGGGCTACCGACTGCTGCGGGCGTGGATCGACGACCGGCCCGCCGGGGTGACGCTGACCGAGCGGTTCGGCCGGTTGCTCGACGAGCCGCTGATCCCGTCCAGCCTGCGGGTGGCCTGACCGGGTCGGTAGGTTTCGGCGAGAGCCACCACGGCGTTTAGGCTGAAGCCATGACTGCCGACTCGTCGTTGACCGCTCCGGGTGTTGAGTACGCCGCCACCGCCAGCGAGGCCTACCGCGCCGCGTTGTCGGTGATCGAGTCGGTCGAGCCCCGCATCGCCGCCGCGACCCGCAAAGAGCTTGCCGATCAGCGTGATTCGCTCAAGCTGATCGCCAGTGAGAACTACGCGTCGCCGGCCGTGCTGCTGACCATGGGCACCTGGTTCTCCGACAAGTACGCCGAGGGCACCGTCGGGCACCGTTTCTACGCGGCCTGCCAGAACGTCGACACCGTCGAGGCGCTCGCCGCCGAGCACGCCCGCGAACTGTTCGGCGCCCCGTACGCCTACGCGCAGCCGCACTCGGGGATCGACGCGAACCTGGTCGCCTACTGGGCCATCCTGGCCACCCGGATCGAAGCCCCCGGGCTGGCCGAACTCGGCGCCAAGCATGTCAACGACCTGTCCGAACAGGACTGGGAGAAGCTGCGCGCCAAGCTGGGCAACCAGCGGCTGCTGGGCATGTCCCTGGAAACCGGCGGCCACCTCACGCACGGCTTCCGGCCCAACGTGTCCGGCAAGATGTTCCATCAGCGCAGCTACGGCACCGACCCGCAGACCGGCCTGATCGACTACGCCGCCGTCGCCGCCGCGGCGCGCGAATTCAAGCCGCTGATCCTGGTCGCCGGCTACTCCGCCTACCCGCGCCGGGTCAACTTCGCCACCATGCGCGAGATCGCCGATGAGGTCGGCGCCACCCTGCTGGTCGATATGGCGCACTTCGCCGGTCTGGTGGCCGGCAAGGTGTTCACCGGCGACGAGGATCCGGTGCCGCACGCGCACGTCACCACCACCACCACGCACAAGTCCCTGCGCGGACCGCGCGGCGGGCTGGTGCTGGCCACCGAGGAGTACGCCCCCGCCGTCGACAAGGGCTGCCCGATGGTGCTGGGCGGACCGCTCTCGCACGTGATGGCGGCCAAGGCCGTCGCGCTGGCCGAGGCCCGCCAGCCCGCGTTCCGCGAGTACGCGCAGGCCGTGGCCGACAATGCCAAGGCGCTGGCCGACGGCTTCCTCAAGCGCGGGGCGCGACTGGTCACCGGCGGCACCGACAACCACCTGGTGCTGCTCGACGTCACCTCGTTCGGGCTGACCGGCCGGCAGGCCGAATCGGCACTCCTGGACGCCGGCGTCGTCACCAACCGCAACTCCATCCCGGCGGACCCGAACGGCGCCTGGTACACCAGCGGCATCCGCTTCGGCACCCCGGCGCTGACCACCCGCGGCTTCGGCGCCGCCGAGTTCGACCGGGTCGCCGAACTCGTCGTCGACGTGCTCAAGAACACCGAGCCCGCCGCGGCCTCCAACGGCCCGTCCAAGGCCAAGTACAAGCTGGCAGACGGGGTCGCCGACCGTGTGCACGCCGCGTCGGCGGAGATCCTCGCGGCCAACCCGCTCTACCCGGGACTCACCCTGTAGAACACGCAGGGTGGCAGATTTTAAGAAACGTGTAAACGCGGGTTACAGTTACTTTTATGGCTGAGAAACCCGTTGCCAACGCGCTGATCCTTGAGCTCGAGCCGGTCGTGGCGGAGAACCTGTCACGGCACCTCGCCACCGAGGAGCCCTGGTACGGCCACGACTATGTGCCGTTCGACCAGGGCGAGAACTTCGCCTTCCTGGGCGGCAAGGACTGGGATCCGTCCCAGGTGACGCTGCCCAAGCCGATCACCGACGCCTGCGAGATCCTGCTCATCACCAAGGACAATCTCGCCGCGCACCACCGCGAGATCGTCGAGCACTTCATCCTCGAAGAGAAGTGGGGCCGCTGGATCGGCCGCTGGACCGCCGAGGAGCACCTACACGCCATCGCCCTGCGCAACTATCTGGTGGTCACCCGCGAGATCGATCCGGCGGCCAATGAGGACGTCCGCGTCGAGCACGTCATGAAGGGCTACCGAGCCGACCGCTTCAGTCAGATCGAGACCCTGGTGTTCATGACGTTCTTCGAGCGCGAGCATGCGGTGTTCACCCGCAACCTCGAGGCACAGGTCACCGAGCCCACCCTGAAGGGTCTGATCGGCCGGATCGCCGCCGACGAGGAACGCCACGAGGAGTTCTTCGGCAACCTGGTCGCGCACTGCCTGGCCACCGACACCCGCGCCGAGACCGTGACCGCCATCGCGCGCCGCGCCGCCGAGCTCGACGTCCTGGGCGGGGACATCGAGGCCTACGCCGACAAGCGGGCCACCGTCGCCGAGGCCGGCATCTTCGACGACGCCGCCCGACGTGCCGTTATCGCCGACCGGATCGCCGCGTGGGGCGTCGCCGAGGAACCAGAGTTACGAGAGTTCACCGGCGCGTAACCTGTTGTGCCGGTTGGCCCGGCGCGCCTGCCGAGCGCACCCCGTAGAGCGGGAGTAGCGTCGATTCCGATGGCTAGCGAATTGCTTTGCTGTCCGGGCGGTACCGATCTTTTCGCGAGAACGGGACCGGCCCCGGTCCTCGGTACCGCGGTGCCCGCCGAAACGCTTCCGCGGGGCCGCGGAGGTCTAGGAGCGCCTCGTGACCGATTCGCCGATCCGGACCTACGTGCTCGACACCTCCGTGCTGCTGTCCGATCCCTGGGCATGCACACGGTTCGCCGAGCATGAGGTGGTTGTCCCACTCGTGGTTATCAGCGAGTTGGAGGCCAAACGGCACCATCACGAACTTGGCTGGTTCGCCCGCCAGGCCCTACGTCTGTTCGACGACCTGCGACTGGAACACGGGCGTCTCGATCAGCCCATCCCCGTCGGTAAACACGGTGGTGTGCTGCACATCGAGCTGAACCACAGTGACCCCACTGTGCTGCCGGTCGGCTTCCGCACCGACACCAACGACGCGCGCATCCTGACCTGTGCTGCCAACCTGGCCGCCGAGGGCAAGAACGTGACGCTGGTCAGCAAGGACATCCCGCTGCGGGTGAAGGCCGGCGCGGTCGGCCTGGATGCCGACGAGTACCACGCCCAGGACGTCATCACATCGGGCTGGACGGGCATGAGCGAGCTCGACGCGGCGCCCGAGGAGATCGACACGCTGTTCGCCGAGGGTGACCTCGACCTGGCAGCGGCACGAGACCTTCCGTGCCACACCGGCGTTCGGCTGCTCGGCGGCAGCTCGTCGGCGCTGGGCAGGGTCAACGCCGATAAACGGGTGCAGCTGGTCCGTGGTGATCGCGAGGTGTTCGGCCTCCGGGGAAGGTCAGCCGAACAACGCGTCGCCCTCGATCTGCTGCTCGACGAATCCGTCGGCATCGTGTCGCTCGGCGGTAAGGCCGGCACCGGGAAGTCCGCGCTGGCGCTGTGTGCCGGCCTGGAGGCGGTGCTGGAACGCCGCACCCAGCGCAAGGTGGTCGTCTTCCGCCCGCTCTATGCGGTCGGTGGCCAGGATCTCGGCTACCTGCCCGGCAGTGAGAGCGAGAAGATGGGCCCGTGGGCGCAGGCCGTCTTCGACACGCTGGAGGGACTGGCCAGCCCCGCGGTGCTGGAGGAGGTGCTCTCCCGCGGAATGCTGGAAGTGTTGCCGCTCACCCACATTCGCGGCCGGTCGCTGCACGATTCGTTCGTGATCGTCGACGAGGCGCAGTCGCTGGAACGCAACGTGCTGCTGACGGTGCTGTCGCGGCTGGGCTCGGGTTCGCGGGTGGTGCTCACCCACGATGTCGCTCAGCGTGACAACCTGCGCGTCGGCCGCCACGACGGTGTTGCCGCCGTCATCGAGAAGCTGAAGGGGCATCCGTTGTTCGCCCACATCACGCTCATGCGCTCCGAGCGGTCCCCGATCGCGGCGCTGGTCACCGAGATGCTGGAGGAGATCACCCCCGACGCCCTGCCCTGAGAGTGGTTTCGGTGTGATCGGCTGCGGTGAGCGCAGCCGATCACACCGAAAACGCGGGGCCGGTAGGCTGCCAGGGTGAGTCGTGCCTGGTTGTGGACGGTGGCGGGCGTCGTCGCCGCGGTAGTGATCGTGGTCGCCGGCACGCTGAGCGGGCACATCCGCCGCGCGGACGCCGACACCGTCGACTGCGCGGTACAGAAGTGCGTGGCGCTGACGTTCGACGACGGACCCGGCCCCTACACGGATCGGCTGCTGAAGGTCCTGGCAGACAATGACGCCAGGGCGACCTTCTTCCTGATCGGCAACAAGGTCGCCGCCGACCCGGCCGGAGCGCGACGCATCGCCGATGCCGGGATGGAGATCGGCAGCCACACCTGGGAACACCCCAACATGACGGCCATCCCCGCCGCGGATATCCCGGCCCAGTTCAGCAAGGCCAATGACGCCATCCTCGCCGCGACGGGCCAGCGACCGGTTCTGGTACGCACCGCGGGCGGGCTCACCAACGACCAGGTGCTGGCCGAGGCCGGCAAGCAGGGCCTGGCCGATATCAACTGGGACGTCATCCCGTTCGACTGGGCCAACGACGCCAACCTCGATGCCAGCCGCCAGATCCTGATGAGCCAGATCAAACCGGGTTCGGTGGTGCTGCTGCACGACACCTACTCCTCGACGGTCGACCTGACCTACCAGTTCATCCCGGTGCTGAAGGCCAATGGCTACCACCTGGTCACCGTCAGCAAGCTGCTGGGCCCGCGCGCCCCGGGCAGCCTCTACGGCAGCCGTGAAAACGGCCCGCCCGCAAACGATCTGCACGATGTCCCGGCGAATCTGATCCCGGCGCTGCCCGCCACGCCGTCACCGCCGCCGATGCCCAACTTCCCGATCACCGACATCCCGGACGCCAACTCCGGCGGGCCCAACAACGGCGCCTGATGTTTGCCGCCGCCCCAAGGCGGCTACCCCGGTGTCCATGACGAGCTTGGTGGATCAGTACGTCGGCGCCACCGCGTACGACGTTTCGGGCGACAAGATCGGCAAGATCGGCAAACTCTTCGTCGACGGCCGCAGCAGAGAGCCCAGGTGGGCCGAGGTTCATACCGGCCTGTTCCGGACGTCCCACACGCTGATCCCGCTGACCGGTGCGCGGCAGGAGGGCCGGGCGGTCACCCTCACCGTCAGTAAAGCGGCGGTCAAGGAGGCGCCCACGGTGCGGGCCGGGGAGGGCATCACCGTCGACGACGCCGACCGGCTGTCCCGGCACTACCGGCTCGACGAACCGCAACCCGACGCCCCGGACCCGCCGGCACCGCATTCCACCGCCCTGGACATCGCCTCGGCGGCGGCCGGCATGGGTGGCACCGCGGTCAACACCGCGGCATGGTCCCCGGCGGAGAACCAGCAGCCCGACACCCTTGAGGAACCTGAACCGACCCGCTAAGCGAGTGCCGATCCCGGCGCATAGCCCTCGGTGATCACCCGGCGGTGCCCGAACCGCCAGCCGTCGGGCCCCGGGGTCACCACGTCACGGTAGGTGCCCCAGTGATCCAGTCCGCGGGCGCCGATGAACTGGAAGCACGCGTAGGTCTTGGCGCTGCCATCTGGGCGCGGCTCGACATAGATCGAGCTCAGGTGGTGGCGGGCGGGCAAAAAGTCGGCGTCGGCGAAACGCTGCGCGGTGTCGCGGAACATCCGCAGGATCGCGTCCGGGCCCGTGTATTGCTCATCGCCGATCTGCAGCACCCCGTCCGGGGCGAACAGGTCGGCCAACTGCTCGACCTTGCCGGTATCGGCCAGATACTGATAGGTGGTCATCAGGTCGCTGACGCCGACCCGGATCCTCACTTCGTCATCTTTCACGAGCACCCCTCCACGGGCCGGGCAGCAGCGCGGCGGCAGCCACCGAAACAACGGACACACCAATGAGATACGCGGCAATCGAGTCGCTGGTGCCGGTAGCGCTGTACAGCGCAACGGCAATGGTCGGCGCGAACGCCGACCCGATCACCTGTGACATCGTGTACCCGATGGAGACCGCGCTGTAACGCACGTCGGCATCGAACACCAGGCTGAACAGCGATCCGGTGACCCCGGCGGCCGGTGCCATCGCCAACCCGAAGATCAGCACCAGCGCCACCAGGAACGGGCCCGGCCGGCCGGTGTTGATCAACGCGAACGTCGGCAGCACCGCCGCGCCCATCGCGACCACGCCGCCGACGAAAACCGGTTTGCGGCCGACGCGATCGGACAATGCCCCGAACAGCGGATAGCTGAACACCGCCACGACGGCGGCCACGAACACACCGAAAAGGGCGTCGCCCCGGTCGATCCCGGCCACGCTCGTGCCATAGGACACCAGGTAGGCCACACAGATATAGGCGAACACACCCTGCGACAGGTAGGCGCCGGCCACCAGCAGGATCTGGCGCCAGTGCCGCCGGAACGCCTCGGCGATCGGCAGCCGCACCACTGCCGAACGTGCCTGCACCGCCGCGAAATCGGGGCTCTCGGTCAGCGACAACCGGATCACCAGACCGATCGCGATGAGGATCGCGCTTGCCAGGAACGGGATCCGCCATCCCCAGGACAGGAACTGATGGTCGGGCAGCTGCGATACCGCGTAGAAGGCCAGCGTGGCGATCGCGGTGCCCGCGGGCGCACCCATCTGCGGGAACGCTCCGTAGAAGCCCTTCCGGTGCGCGGGGGCATGCTCGACCGCCATCAGGGTGGCCCCACCCCACTCACCGCCCACCGCGAAACCCTGCAGCAGACGCAGCAGGGTCAGCAGGACCGGCGCGCCCACCCCGAGCGTGGCGTAGGTGGGCAGCAGGCCCATCGCGACCGTCGAACCGCCCATCAGCAGAAGCGAATACACCAGCATCCGTTTGCGGCCCACCCGGTCGCCGAAGTGGCCGAACACGATGCCGCCCAACGGCCTGGCGACGAAACCCACGCCGAAGGTGGCGAACGACAGCAGCACACCGGCCGCCGGGGACGCGGTGGGGAAGAACAACTTCGGGAACACCAGCGCTGCGGCAGTGCCGTAGATCAGGAAGTCGTAGAACTCCACAGTCGTGCCGACGAAGCTGGCCACTGCCGCCCGGCTTGGAGTAGTCGCGGTCATGCCCCTCATCCTCGCCGAAAAGGCAGTAATGGCCGCCAAAACCGGAGTTTTGGCGGCCATTCGGTGCTGCGGTGTGCGTTATTCGCCCGGCTTGACCTTCGCCATCGCGAGCACGTCGAGTCGCTTGTCCAGCTCGGCCTCGGACAGCTTGTCGCCGATCAGACCGCGGTCGATCACCGTCTGGCGGATGGTCTTGCGCTCCTTGAGAGCTTCCTTGGCGACCTTGGCGGCCTCTTCGTAGCCGATCGCCGAGTTCAGCGGCGTCACGATGGACGGCGACGACTCTGCCAGCTCGCGCAGGTGCGCCTCGTTGGCAACCAGACCGTCAATACACTTGCTGGCGAACAACTTCGAGACGTTGGCCAGCAGGGTGAACGACTCCAGCACGTTGCGCGCCATCATCGGGATGTAGACGTTGAGTTCGAACGCACCGGACAGACCGCCGACGGTGACCGCGGCGTCATTGCCGATGACCTGCGCGGCCACCTGGGTGACCGCTTCCGGCAGCACCGGATTGACCTTGCCCGGCATGATCGAGCTTCCCGGCTGCAGATCCGGAAGCTGCAGCTCGCCGAGACCGGTCAGCGGGCCCGAACCCATCCAGCGCACGTCATTGGCGATCTTGGTCAGCGACACCGCGATGGTCTTCAGTGCGCCGGAGGCCTCGACCAGCCCGTCACGGGCGGCCTGAGCCTCGAAAGAGTCAGCGGCCGTGCGCAGTTCGGCCAAGCCGGTCTGATCCACCAGCACATCGACCACCTTGGCGCCGAAACCGTCGGGGGCGTTGAGACCGGTGCCGACGGCGGTACCGCCGATGGCCAGCTCGCCCAGGCGGGGCAGCGTCGCCTTCACCCGTTCGATGCCCGCCTCGATCTGGCGGGCGTAGCCGCCGAACTCCTGGCCCAGGGTCACCGGCACGGCGTCCATCAGGTGGGTGCGGCCGGACTTGACGGTGGTGCGCCACTGCCGCGCCTTGCCGGCCAGCGACTCGTGCAGGATCTCCAGCGCCGGGATCAGGTGGCGCACAGCGGCTTCGGTGGCCGCGATATGCGTGGCGGTGGGGAAGGTGTCATTGGAGCTCTGCGACATGTTGACGTCGTCATTGGGGTGGATGATGACGCCGTTGGCCGCCGCGATGGACGCGATGACCTCGTTGGCGTTCATGTTCGAGCTGGTGCCCGAGCCCGTCTGGAAGACGTCGATGGGGAACTGGTCGTCGTGGCGGCCGTCGGCTATCTCGGCGGCCGCGGCGATGATGGCGTCGGCCTTGTCGGCGGCCAGCAGCCCGAGGTCCTTGTTCACCTGGGCGCAGGCGCCCTTCAACAGGCCCATCGCGCGGATTTGGGTGCGCTCCAGCGGGCGGAACGAGATCGGGAAGTTCTCGACCGCCCGTTGGGTCTGGGCGCGCCACAGGGCATTGACCGGAACCCGGACCTCACCCATCGTGTCGTGCTCGATCCGGTACTCGATCTTGTTCTCGACAACACTGTCGGTCATCTGGGTCCTTTTCGTGGGTCGCTTATGCGGTCAGGGGAGAGGATGTGCTGCGGACAGGTCTCCGGTGAAATCCACCGAGGAGTACTCGTTGAGCTTGGACAGCCGGTGGTAGGCCTCGATCATCCGGACGGTGCCGGACTTGGACCGCATCACGATCGACTGGGTGGTGGCGCCGCCGCCGGAGTACTGGACGCCCTTGAGCAGGTCGCCGTCGGTGACACCGGTGGCCGAGAAGAACACGTTCTCGCCGGACACCAGATCCTCGGTGAGCAGCACCCGGTCCAGGTCGTAGCCGCGGTCGATCGCCTTCTGCTTCTCGTCATCGTCGGTGGGGGCCAGCACGGCCTGGATGGCGCCGCCCATACAGCGGATGGCGGCCGCGGCGATGATGCCCTCGGGGGTGCCGCCGATGCCGGCGAGCAGGTCGGTGCCGGAACCGGGGCGGCACGCGGCGATGGCGCCGGCGACGTCGCCGTCGGAGATCAGCCGGATGCGGGCGCCGGCCTCGCGGACGTCGGCGATCAGCTGGGCGTGCCGCGGCCGGTCCAGGATGCAGACCGTCAGGTCGGCGACGCTGGACTTCTTGACCTTGGCGACCCGCTTGATGTTCTCGGCGATCGGCGCGGTGATGTCGAGGACGTCGGCGGCGTCCGGACCGACGGCGATCTTGTGCATGTAGTAAACCGCCGACGGATCGAACATCGCACCGCGCTCGGCGACCGCGAGCACCGAGATGGCGTTGGGCATTCCCTTGCTCATCAGGGTGGTGCCATCGACCGGGTCCACGGCGAAATCGCAGTCGGGCCCGTCGCCGTTGCCGACCTCTTCACCGTTGTAGAGCATCGGGGCGTTGTCCTTCTCGCCCTCACCGATGACCACGACACCGCGCATCGACACGGAGTTGACCAGCTCGCGCATCGCGTCGACGGCGGCGCCGTCGCCGCCCTCCTTGTCGCCGCGGCCAACCCAACGGCCCGCGGCCATGGCTCCGGCTTCGGTGACTCGCACGAGTTCGAGGGCGAGGTTGCGGTCCGGGGCTTCCCGGCGCGAAGGCGTCATGAGTGCAGATTGTCCCATTAGCGGCTCGAAGTTTGGGAACTGGGATACTGGCTGTCATGAGCACCCCGGAACCGAAGCCCGACGCACCGGTGATGGTGCCGGTTCCCCGGCCCGCCAAGGATCGCCTCCTGCAGGACGGCCGCGACATGTTCTGGTCGATGGCCCCGCTGGTACTGATCTGCATCGTGCTGGCCGGCGTGCTCGGCATGTGCTCGTTTGCCCCCAGCGGTCCCGGTGAGGGTGACGTCCCGCAGTTCGACGCCCCGGCCGCCCTGCAGGCCGATGCCGAGGTGCTGAAGTTCCCGGTCAGGCTGCCGGTGCTGCCCGAGGGCTGGCAGCCCAACTCGGGATCACGCGGCTCCATCGAGGGCGGCCGCACCGATCCGGCGACGGGTCAGCCGGTCCGGGCGGTCACGTCGCGGGTCGGCTATATCGCGCCGAGCAAGATGTATCTGAGTCTGACGCAGAGCAATGCCGATGAGGCCCGGCTGGTCGGGCAGTTGGATCCCGAGGCGGTGCCCACCGGCGCGCAGGATGTCGACGGGGTGAGCTGGGTGGTCTACGAGCCCGGCGACGGCGAGCCGATCTGGACCACCCGCTTAGACGGCAAGGCGCAGATCGCGATCACCGGCGCCGGTTCCCAGGACGATTTCCGCACCCTGGCGAAGGCCGTGCAGACCCAGGCGCCACTGCCCGCTACCGGCTAATCCTTGTCGAAGACCGGCGGTGTCGCGGCCGCTGCGCCGACCGACGGCGGGGCGCCGCGGCGAGCGGCGGCACGCGCCCGGGAGATCAGGCGCTTCAGCGGCCCGGGCGGTCTGTCCTGTTCGCCGTCCTCGGTGCCCATATCCATCGGGACGCCCTGGTAGACCCAGAGGTAGACGCTGATTGTGGTGACGATGACGATCATCACCACCGGGCCGATGACGATGCCGAGGAAGCCGAACATGGTGATCCCGGCGAAGACCGACAGCAGCATCAGCGCGGAATCGAGCTTGGCCTCCTTGGGCACCAGGATAGGGCGCAGCACATTGTCGATATTGGTCACCACGATGACGTGGAAGACGATCACGAAGATCCCGCCGATGACATTGCCGAACAGCGCCAGCCCGATCCCGAACGGGATGGTGACGATGCCGCCGCCGAGCGGGATCACCGACAGCGCCGACAGCAGGATCGCGAAGATGAAGAAGCCGTCGTGGAAGCCGGCGATGTAGATCGAGATGGCGCCGGCGATGCCCTGAGCCAGTGCGATGACGAACTGGCCGCGGACGGTGCCGCGCACCATGGCCGCCATCTTGGCCAGGTACAGGTCGGTGGCCTCTTCGCCGAGCGGGTTGAGCCGGCGGATCAGCAGCCGCAGGTCGTCGCCGTTGACCAGCAGCGAGATGAACACGTACAGGAAGATGATGGCCGCGGTCAGGCCGCCGAACAGGCCGCCGGCCGCACCCTGCAGGAAATGCAGGCCCCATTCACCGGCGCGCTGGGCGAACGTGACCACCCAGTGCTGTAGTTGCTCGGGGGTGATGTTGGTGCTCTGCAGGAACGGCACCCGGTCGAGCAACTCGTTGACCACCCGCAGGGATCGGTCCCCGAGGGTGCTCAGATCGGTCTTGCCCACCCAGTCGGCGACGCTGCGCACCATGTTGGTGATCTGCACGACGCCGATGGCGACCGCGCCGCTGATCGGGATGATCACGATGGCCAGCGCCGCCAACAGGGTCAGGGTGGCCGACAGCCCGGCGCTGAACCGTTTGCGCAGCCGCTCGTAGAGCGGGTCGAACAGGTAGGCCACCACCGCCGCGACCACGATCAGGATGAAGTAGCCGCGCAGGAAGTAGGCGCCGAACAGGATCGCGATGACGGTCGCGATCGCCAGAGCCCGCTTCTGGCTGAGGGTGAACTCGGTTTGCACGGCTCTATTGGACAGGTTCTGTCACTGTTGCGCGAGCTTCATGATGTGCCCGAGCAGATCCGGGTACCGCTTCATATGCGATCCGCCGTTGAGATCGAGCACCTCACCGGTCAGCCAGGAGGCCTTGGTGAGGAACACCACGGCCTCGGCGATGTCCTCAGGAGTACCCGCCCGGCCCAGCGGGGTGTTCTCCACGTACTCCTCGACGACGCCGGGCACCAGGGCTGCACCCTCGGTGAGCGGGGTGTGCACGAACCCGGGGGCGACGGCATTGACCCGGATGCCGCGCGGAGCCAATTCCAGCGCGGCAACCTGGGTGAGCATCGACAGCCCGGCCTTGGCCGAACAGTAGGCGCTCATCCCGGCGGCGGGTTGGCGGCCGTTCAGGGACGAGATGGAGACAAGTGCGCCGCCGTCGTTCAGGTGCCGGCCGGCGTACTTGGCGACGATGAACGAGCCGTTGAGGCAGACGTCGATGACGGCCCGGAAGTCCTCCACCGCGAGGTCGACGATGAGTCCGATATTGGAGAAACCGGCGCAGCTCACCACGGCATCCACATCACCGGTCTGCTCGAAAAGTGCTGCCACCGAGGCTTCGTCGACGACGTCGACCGCCGCCCCCGAATGCGGTTCGCCCAGTTCGGCTGCCCTCGCCTGCGCTCCGTCGGCATTGCGGTCGGCCACGACGACGCGGTAACCCTCGGCCGCCAGCGCCCGCGCGCAGGCCCAGCCGATACCCGAGGCCCCACCGACGACGATCGCCGTTTTCCCCGTCATGCGCGAACCTCCGGTCGTGGGTCGCCCCATTTGTCGCTGATCGCTTTCCACGGGTCCGCATACCGCAACCCCGTGCCGTGATAGGCGGTCTGCCGTTTGAGGATCAGCTTGGCCAGCGGCGCGATGACGCGCAGCACCGGACGCTTGATGCCGGCGTTGTCGGCCGTCTCGATCAACATGTCGGGCCACGAATGATGCTGGAAGCCAAGCACTTCCTGAGCCCTGGTGGTGTCCATCCAGTCCGTGCTGAACCAGCTGTCATCGTTTGCCGGGTCACCCTTGAGTCCGGTGGGCAGACCGCCCACCAACCCGAGCGCGGCGGCCATCGCCGGGGCCACATCGCCCTGCAGCAGGCGGTGGGTGGCGTCGTCGCCGCCGATGAGCAGCGTCTCACCCAGTGCGTCGGCGGTGGTGGCCGCCGCGAAGGCGCTCGCCACATCGCGCACGTCGACCGTCTGTATTCGGCCGTCGGTGGGCAGCATGCCCTCGAAGTAGAAGTTGTCGATCTTCATATACGAGCCGGGGCTGGCGGTCAGCACACCGCCCAGGCGCAGAATCACCCAGTCCAGCGCGGAGGTCCGCACGAGCTTCTCGGCCTTCACCTTGTGGTCACCGTAGATGTCGGCGGGATTGACCGGGGTGTCGGAGGTGAGCACGCCCTGCACCGTGTGCGGGTTGCGGGAACCGTAGACGGCAACACTGGAGGCCAGCACGAACCGCGGTGGTGTGGAGAGCTTTTCGGATGCACGCACCAGGCTGGCGGTGGCCTCGACATTGACCCGCTCGGCGAGCCCGCGGCGCTGGTAGAGGAACGGCGGGATGACGGCCGCGAGATGGATGATTGCCGCCGGCGCCTCCTCGTCGAGGAGCGCACCGACCGCCGCGGGGTCGGTGAGGTCGGCCCAGCGCACCGTGACGCCGACGGGCAGGGACTCGGCGGCCTTTCGGTTGGCCGGGACGTCCAGGTCGGTGGCGACCACGCGCCGTCCGTCGGCGGCGAGGCGGTGCACGGTCGCCGAACCGACGAGCCCGAAGGCGCCGGTCACCAACACGGTTTCGGTCATGGCAGCTCCATCGCGAGTATTAGAACGTGTTCTAACCCTAGCTAACGGAACCCGCCGCCTCAGTACATCCGCAGATCCAGCCGGGCGGGCCGGCGGACCAGCACGCTGGGCAGCCATTC
The DNA here is from genome assembly GCF_008329585.1 of Mycolicibacterium sp. P9-22. Classification (GTDB taxonomy): domain Bacteria; phylum Actinomycetota; class Actinomycetes; order Mycobacteriales; family Mycobacteriaceae; genus Mycobacterium. Next base: position 142,077 of record NZ_NPKP01000010.1, read on the forward strand.
CGGCTGCCCAGGGGCCTCCAGCCACGTGGTGCGTTCCAGGAGGCCGCCGAGTACCGTCCGTGCTTCCAGACGGGCCAGTGCGGCCCCGACGCAGAAGTGCAGACCCTTTCCGAATCCCAGGTGGTTTCGTGGAGCGCTGCGATCCAGTCGGAACTCGTTGGGGGACTCGAACTGTCCCGGATCACGGTTGGCGGCGCCCCACAGCAGTAGCAGGCGTTGACCGGCGCGCAGTTGGGTTCCGGCCAGTGTGCAGTCGGTGAGCACATGCCGGTAGTGGCCGCGGAATGGTGACTCGTAGCGCAATGTCTCGTCGATGAAGACGCCCAGCAGCGCGGGGGTGTCCCTGACTTGGCGCTGCACGTCCGGGCGGGACCCCAGCAGCCAGGCCGCACTGCCCAGCAGCGAGGCCGTCGATTCGGCACCGGCGGCGACGAGTTGGATGAGGACGAGGGCTGCGGTGGAGGCGTCGAGGTCCCGGGCCAACTGGCCCATCAGGTTGTCGCCCGGATCCACTGCCGCGCTGCTGAATTGGTCGACGAGGTAGCCGCCGAGTTCCACTGCCGCAAGCCCGGCCGCAGCGAGTTGGTCCTCGTCGACCAACCCGTCGAGCAGTTGGGTGCTGGCGTAGGCGCGGCGCACCAGCTCATCGACATCGGTGTCGGGCAGGCCGAGCAGGTGCGCCACCATCATCATGGGGAGGCGATTGGCGACCTCGCCCATCCATTCCACATCGGTGCCTGTCCACAGCTCGTCGAAGGTGGCGCCGACCACCGGCTCCAGCGCCAGCAGGCGTTTGGCGGCGAGTTTGAGCAGCACCGGTTTGCGATGGGCGGCGTGCAGCGGGTCATCGGCGGTCGCCAGGACGTGCGCCGGGTCGCCGGCCGCGGCCATCTCGAACGCGGCGACGCGGTCGTCGGGTCCGTACACCATGGTTGCGGTGAGGTTCGAGGAGAAGTCGTCTGGACGGGCGGTCGCCTCGATGACGGCCTCCCAGGTCGATACCACGAAGAACCCGCTGTCATCGATCTGCTGCACGGGGTCGTCGCGCAGCCGATCGTAGAGCGGGTACGGATCGTGCAGTGACGTCTCGAAGAAGTCCTGGGCCGCAACCATTTGCCCAGCGTGCGGCGCGGTGGAGGCAGCGTCAACGGTGCGGCACGAAGTCGATACGGGCCGCCGGGCGGCGGCGGCGACACACGTCTCACGGTCGCCGTCCCACCTGCGACGACTCTGAGATCATCGGTGGAATCTGTCTCAGGCTGAGATAAGTTGGAGGCTATGTCGCAGACACGTCCGGACTGGCTCGTCGGTGCCGACCGCGGTGCCGCCGCGGCCGAGCGGATCTATACGGCCGCGGCCGACCTTCTCGCACGCGACGGATTCGACGCCCTCGATATCGACGCCCTCGCAGCGCGGGTGCATTGTTCGCGTGCGACGGTCTACCGGCATGCGGGTGGCAAGACCCAGATCCGTGACGCGGTGCTGGCGCGCTCGGCCGCCCGGATCGTCGAGACGGTGCGTGCGGCGGTGACCGGGTTGTCCGGGCGGGCCAGGGTGCTCACCGCGGTCGAGGTTGCGGTCGGCGAGGTGCGCAGCGATCCGGTGGCCCGGTTGTTGGTCGGCGTGAGCGGAACCGGAGTGCTGGTCACCTCGGACACCGTCACCGGGTTCGCGAGGGATCTGGCCGGCCTTGCCGATGACGACCCGGAGGCCGCGAACTGGATTGTCCGAGTGGTGCTGGCTCTGCTGTTCTGGCCGGCGACGGACTCCGCGACCGAGCGCCGAATGCTGGAGCGTTTCCTGGCCCCGGGCTTCGGGCCCGAACCATCCTGACCCTCGCGTGTCGGGTGGCGATGTCACGCGCGGTGGGTCAGGCCTTGGCACACCGAAAGCCGATGTGGCTCATCCCGGTGTCGACCATCTGTGGTCGCCGCGCAGCCGGCCGGTACCGCATGCAGTAACTGTCCGCGCACAGAAAGGACCCGCCCTTGATCACCTTGCGGGGGATCTTGAACTGAGGCTGGGCCGGGTCGTAACTATCGGCGGCGCAGCAGGATCCGGCGGCTCGTTCTTCGCCATACCAGTCGGTGGTCCACTCCCACACATTGCCGGCCATATCGAAGAGTCCATATCCATTGGGCGCGAAGCTCCCGACGGGCTGGGTCGTGCCGTAGCCGGAGTCCGGCAGGTAGGGGAACTCGCCGTGCCAGTAGTTCGCCCTGCGCTCACCCGGGGTCTCGGGATCGTCGCCCCAAGTGTAGGCGGCGCCGATCAGTCCGCCGCGGGCTGCGGTCTCCCATTGGGCCTCGGTCGGCAGTGCGAGTCCGGCCCATTCGGCGTAACTCTGGGCGTCCTCGAACGCCATGTGCACCACCGGGTGCCGATCACGGCCGGTCAGCGATGAGCGGGGGCCCCGTGGATGGTTCCAGCAGGCGCCGGGAGTCCAGGCCCACCACTGGCTGAGGTGGCGCAGGTCCACCGGTCCGGCGGTGCGCCGGAACACCATCGAACCCGCGACCAGGTTCTCCGCGGGCGCGCCCGGGTAGTCGGCGGGGTCGACCGGCCGTTCGGCGACGGTGCGGTAACCGGTCGCCTCGGCGAACTGGGCGAACTCGGCATTGGTCACCTGGTGGCGCTGGATCCAGAACCCGTCCACGGCCACCTCACGTACCGGTGCCTCTTCCGGATAGTGCGCGTCGGAGCCGAGTGCCGTTGTCTGCGGCTCGATCCAGACCAGATCGTTGTCAGTCACTGAAGACGGTGGACCAATCATCGCGCATGCTGACCACGGTCCACCCGTACTGCTCGGCATGCCCGAGCGCACGTTCCGCCCCTGCGGTGTACTCGAATTCGCGTTCGGCATCGTCGTGGAGCACCAGCAGCTTCAGCGACGGCCCGTCCTGGCCGCCGGTGTACATGAGCATCTCGTCATCACCGTTGGAATTGCCGGCCGCCAGGACGGGGCGGCGGCCGATGCGATTCCAGATGCGGACCGGCTTCTCCGGCCCGTCATCCCAGATGTCCAGGGCGGGTTGCAGCAGCAGGTCGCCGTGCCCGTCGGCGCCGACGAACTTCAGTCCCTGTGCGCTGCCGACCACCCGCTCGGGTGGGATGCCGTAGATGCGGCTGGTGACCGGGCGCATGAAATCGCGCCCACCGCCCGAGACGATGTAGCAGGTGAAGCCGTGCTCCTCCAGGTAGCGCAGCAGTTCCACCATCGGCGCGTACGTGCATTTCAGGTACGGCCTGCCGAGGGTGGGGTGCACGGCCTCGGCGAAGAAGGTGCCGACCCCGGCCGCGTGATCCTCGACCTTCACCGAATCGTGCAGTGAAAGCACCGCGGCGGCCAGGCTTTTCAGATCCGAGTCGTCACCCTGATAGTGCTTGGTGATGGCGCAACCGAACCAGTGCAGATCGCCGTTGTGCGCCGCCAGATAGGGCTGTCCTTCGGCGAGCGACGGATCGGCGGCCACCTTCTCCGCAAGCCGTCGCACGATGAAATCGAGCTGGATGTACATCGGCTTCTCACACCACAACGTGCCGTCATTGTCGAAGACCGCGACCCGCTCGGCGGGGTCTATCTCGCGGGTGACCCTGTCCACGAAGTCGATGATCGCTGACTTCGTGGGTCCGTCCTTCCAGGACTCCAGTCCCACCTTCAGTCGCCTCGTTTGGCGAGGAACTTCTCCAGCTCCTCGACGGCGTGCGTGATGGTGAACGATGCGGGTTCCTGGCGCGGCGGGAACTCCTTGAACGTCTCCAGGAACTGATTGACGATCGCGCTGGCGTAGAACATCAGGTACAGGCGGTCGATCACCCAGTCCCAGTAGGTGTTCGAGGTGATGTCGGCGCGCTCGAACGGATCGGTGCGCAGATTGAACAGCTTCGGTGCCCGCAACTTGGTGAACGGCTCGAACCAAACCTCCAGGGTGCCCTGGCGGCGTTGCTCCAGGAACACCACCTTCCAGTTGTCCGCCCGGATGCCCAGCACATCACCGTCGTCGGAGAAGTAGATCATTCCGCGGCGCGGGCTCTTGTCCACCTCCCCGGTCAGGTAAGGCAACAGGTTGTAGCCGTCGATATGCACCTTGAAGGTCTCATCGCCGGCCCGGTGGCCGGCCTTGAGTTTCTCCACGATATCCGGGTCGCCCGCCGCAGCCAGGAAGGTCGGCAGCCAATCATGATGCTGGACAATCTCGTTGGAGACCGAGCCGGCCTTGATCTTGCCGGGCCAGCGGATCAGCTCGGGGATGCGGAACGCACCCTCCCAGTTGGTGTTCTTCTCGCTGCGGAACGGCGTGGTGGCGCCGTCGGGCCAGCTGTTGGCGTGCGGGCCGTTGTCGGTGGAATAGATGACGATGGTGTCCTCGGCGATGCCGAGATCGTCGACCAGATCGAGCAGCGTGCCCACGTGACCGTCATGGTCGATCATGGTGTCGTGGTACGGCGATTGCCAGCGCCCGGCCTGCCCCTCACTCTCCGGCTTGGTATGGGTCCGGAAGTGCATGTGGGTGGTGTTCATCCAGACGAAGAACGGTGTCTGCGACTCATGCTGGCGCTTGATGAAATCCACACAGGCGGCGGTGGTCTCGTCATCGATGGTCTCCATCCGCTTCTTGGTCAGCGGGCCGGTGTCCTCGATGCGCTGTTTGCCGACCGCACCGTAGCGGGGGTCGACCTCACCGGAATCCTCCGCGGTGGCCCAGGAGTGGATGACGCCACGGGGTAGGAGCGCCTTGCGTAGCAGCGGCGCCTCCTCGGCGGTGGGGTAGTCCTCGTGCTCGGGCTCCTCCTCGGCGTTGAGGTGATACAGGTTGCCGTAGAACTCGTCGAACCCGTGCGCGGTGGGCAGATACTTGTTCAGGTCACCGAGGTGGTTCTTGCCGAATTGGCCGCATGCGTAGCCCAATGGCTTCAGCAGTTCGGCAATCGTCGGGTCTTCCTTCTGTAACCCGATATCGACACCGGGCATGCCGACCTTGCTCATCCCGGTGCGGTACACGCTCTGTCCGGTGATGAACGACGCCCGCCCGGCGGTGCAGCTCTGCTCACCGTAGGAGTCGGTGAAAAGCATTCCCTCGCTGGCAATCCGGTCGATATTGGGCGTCTGGTAGCCCATCATGCCCCGGCTGTAGCAGCTCAGGTTCCAGATGCCGATATCGTCGCCCCAGATGACCAGGATGTTCGGTTGTGAGGTGGGCACAGTTCAGTCCTTCGCTAGGAATTCGTGCAACTTCTCCACGGCCTGGTCGACGCTGAAGCTGGCCGGCGCGTGCCGGGGCCGGAACTCTTCGAACGTCTCCAGAAACTTCGTGGCCATCGCGGTGGCATAGAAGACGAAGTAGTCGTGGCGGAGCAGCCACTCATAATAGGTGTTCGAGGTGATGTCGGCGTATTCGTATGGGTCGGTGCGCAGATTGAACAATTTCGGCACCCGCAGCGCCGTGAACGGTTCGGCCCAGATCCGCAGAGTGCCCTGGCAGCGCTGCTCCATGAACACGATCTTCCAGTTCTCGAATCGCATCGCGACCAGATCGCCGTCGTCGGAAAAGTAGAAGAACCCGCGGCGCGGGCTCTCATCGACCTCGCCGGTCAGATACGGCAGCAGATTGAAACCATCGATGTGCACCTTGTAGGACGTCTCGCCGATGGTGTGACCGCCCTTCAACTTCTCGGTGATATCGGGATCACCCGCCGCGGCCACCAAGGTCGGCAACCAGTCATGGTGCTGGATGATCTCATTGGACACCGTGCCGGCCTTGATCTTGCCGGGCCAGCGGACCAGTTCGGGAACCCGGAACGCACCTTCCCAGTTGGTGTCCTTCTCGCTCCGGAACGGTGTGGTGCCGGCGTCGGGCCAGGTGTTGCGGTGCGGGCCGTTGTCGGTGGAATAGATGACGATGGTGTCCTCGGCGATGCCGAGCTCATCGAGCACATCGAGCACGGTGCCGACATTCTTGTCGTGATCGATCATGGCGTCGTGGTACTCGGACTGCCACAGTCCCGCCTGCCCTCGACTTTCCGGCTTGACGTGGGTGTAGAGGTGCATGTGGGTGAAGTTGCACCACACGAAGAATGGATTGCCCTCGGTGTGCTGACGCTTGATGTAGTCAACTGTCGCATCGGCGATATCGTCGTCGATGGTCTCCATCCGTTTCGTGTTCAGCGGCCCGGTGTCCTCGATGGTCTGCTTGCCGACCGGCCCGTATTTCGGGTCGTCGGGTTCGGCGGACACCTCGGTGGTGGCCTTGCACTTGAGCACGCCGCGTGGTTTCGCGAGGTTGTAGAGCCTCGGGTAGCGGTCCTCGTGCGGGTAGTCGTAGCTCTCGGGTTCCTCTTCAGCGTTGAGGTGATACAGGTTGCCGTAGAACTCGTCGAATCCGTGCACCGTCGGCAGGTACTTGTTGAGATCTCCGAAGTGGTTCTTGCCGAACTGGCCGGTGGCGTATCCCAGCGGCTTGAGCAGTTCGGCGATGGTCGGGTCTTCGGCGGCCCAGCCGATATCGGCCCCGGGGATGCCGACCTTGCTCATCCCGGTGCGGTACACGCTTTGCCCACTGATGAAGGCGGCCCGGCCCGCGGTGCAGCTTTGCTCCCCGTAGGAATCGGTGAACCGCATGCCTTCGGCGGCGATGCGGTCGATGTTCGGCGTGCGATAGCCCATCAGGCCGTCGCTGTAGCAGCTGAGGTTGCTGATCCCGATGTCGTCACCCCAGATGACGAGAATGTTGGGCTTTCCGTTGGGCATATTGTCTCCTCTGACCGGTGAGGCACCTGCTCGAAATACTAGGAGCCGGACCCCGCACACGGGACGGTTCGGCGCAGCCCGAACCGGTATCTCGTATCGCGTTGCGTTTCACGGCGATAGCGGGGCGAGAACGAATGCGCCGGGCCCCGGTCTACTCTGGAGATATCGTGGGTTCCTCGCGTGCCCGATCCGTCGGTTGCCGTCTGCGGTCGCTCTGATAGTGATGGGAGCATTGCCGATGGTCGATGTCGCCGCCGAACGTCTGTCCGCCACCCGGCTCGCCATCTGCGGGCGCACCGATCAGCGGGGCACCGTCGACGGCGCCTGGTGGCCGCCGGCCTATGACCTCAAGACCACGTTGCCCGATCTGATCTCGGTGATGGGCCGCTGGCTCGGACCGGTGTCCCGGGTCCTGTATGACCCGAGCCTGTTCCCGTCGGCGCCGTCCCGGATCATCCGCGGTACGACGGTGATATCGGTGGACCGCTACTCGCTGGTGGCCAGGGACACCATCTACCTGACCGGCACCCACACCCGCAACGCACTGCTGTATGTGGTGCCGCCGGAAACCGGCGCAGACAACGCGTGTGACCTGCTCAAGCGGGTCGAGAGCACCACTATTCCGATGACGGTGCGGATGCTGCGGGCCATCGTCGGTGGACACCCGGCAGCGCGGGAACAGCTGGGCTGATTTGGGGCGCGGTGGTTCGGTGCCGTAATCTGGGGCTCAAGTTTCCCCGGTTCTGTAGACGCCGCGCGGGAAGCCAGAGGCCGGGACGCTACAGCGTCACCGGCCTTGTCCAGCTCTGGAGCCGGAATCGACACTGTCGACGAGCTCACGAACCAGCACGGGGTACCGCCCGCGATCCGGGCGGAAGATGTCGTGCGGGGAGTCGGGGAACTCGTGCAGTCGCGCGGCCGGGAACAGCTGCCGGTACCGGGCCCACGCCGCCGCATCGATGATGGGACTGTTCGGGCTGCGCACCACCAGCAGCGGCGGGCCCCACCGGGCCAGCGGTTCCCAGAGCGACCGCGACACCGCGGCGGCGAACGTCGCGACCGCGGCGCCGCGGTCCACGCGCTCGTGCACCGGTGTGCCCCGCCACCGGCCGTCGAGCACCCCCACGGCGACCTCGTCGGGCAGCGTGATCTCCTCGGGCAGGTAGTCGCCGATCGAGATGGACCGGACCCGGTCGGGGTGACTCAGGGCCCAGGTCAGCGCGTAGGACGTGCCGCGGGAAAACGTCATGAGGTGCACCGGGCCGCCGGTCACCTCGTCGATGACGGCCGCGATGTCACCGGCGCGTGCCGCGGCGTCGTACGGGCCTTTCGGCGCGACGCTGCGCCCGTGGCCCCGCAGTTCCACGACGACCGTGCGGCGGCCGAACAGCGGCAGCACCTCGGTGTAGTCATCTGCGACGCAGGTGAACCCGGGCACGAACACGACGGGGGCACCACGGTCGTCGCCGCCGGAGTCGAGATAGCGGATTCGGGCGTCGCCGTTGGCGGCGACACGGAACTGCGGCATGCAGGGAAGTAAATCAGCCCTTCGGTGGGGCCGGTGTGGCACCCGCCAGCTGCTCGGAGCCCTGCGATTCCATCTTGTGGAACAGCTCGGTGTAGTAGGGCAGGCACTGCGCCATCGCCTGTTCGGTGGTGAACAGCGGCTCGTATCCCAGATCGCGGCGCGCCTTGGCGATCGAGAAGTAGTTGTTCAGGTAAAGCCGTTCCACGGCAAGGGGTTCCACCAGTGGCTCACGGATGCCGTATTTGAAGTGCAGCCACTGCCAGCCCATCATCACCTTGTGTACGAGCTTGCCGGAAACCCGGAAATTCGGCAGGTTGCGACCGCAAGCCGCAACGACGGGACGGGCGAACTCGAACATGTTGAGCGGTTCGCCGTCATTGATGAAATAGGCCTGGCCGGGCGCGGTTCCACCGGGGACCAGATGTTCGGCGGCCAGGATGAACCCGTGAATCAGGTTGTGCACGTAGGAGTTGTCCAGCTTGATGTTCTTGTTGCCGACGAGCACCTTGACGTGCCCGGCCAGCACATTCTCGAACACCTTGCGGAACATGGTCTGATCGCCGCGGCCCCAGATGCCGCTGGGCCGGATGGAACAGGTGAGCATGCCGTGCTCACCGTTCTGGCCCAGCACGAACTGCTCGGCGACGACCTTGGTCTCGGTGTACAGATCGTTGAAACGGCTTGTGTAGGGCAGGGTTTCGTCACCGTTCTGGATGTCCTGGCCACCCATCACCACGCTGTTGGATGCGGTGTAGACGAAGCGCTTGACCCCAGCGGCCTGGCCGGCGCGCACCAAGTTCTTGGTGCCCTCGACGTTCACGCCGAAACTGCGCTTGCGGTACTCCTCGGTGACCGAGGCGCCGCCCATCAGGTCGATGATCGCTGCGGTGTGGATGACGGTGTCGACACCGTCGACGGCGGCGGCCACATCGGCGGTGTCGGTGATATCGCCGACGACGGTCTGCAGCTTCGGGTGCGCCGGCAGTGGGGACGGCACCCGGTCGAAGGAGCGGACGTCGTGCCCGCGGTCGAGCAGTGTGGTCACCAGGTTGGCGCCGACGAAGCCGGAGCCCCCGGTCACCAGGACTCGGCCCAGGTCAGTGCGCAGTGTTGGGTCACCCATCTGGCCAGGGTAACTGAAACGTGTTCCAGTTTTGAAGCCCGGCGGGTGAAAGCGTCTCAGAGCGTTTGCACTGTCAACTTTCCTCGGGCTCGCCTGCGGCAAGCGTGTCGGCCACCTTCTTGCGCGCCCCGGCGAGGTGCTCCTCGCACCGTTTCGCCAGCTCCTCGCCGCGTTCCCAGAGCTTCAGGGACGCGTCCAGGTCGAGTCCGCCGTGCTCGAGCTGCGCCACCACCTCGATCAGTTCGTCGCGCGCCTCTTCGTACCCCATGTGACTAATGGGCTTCATCTGCACCCTCGCTGATTGTTGTGATGGCACCGTCGGCAACCCGCACCCGCAGCCGGGTGCCCGTCGGGGCGTCGTCGACCGATCGCAGGATGGGCCGGTCCTGCGGGCCCATCACCTGCACGACGGCGTAGCCGCGCGCCAGGGTGGCCGCCGGCCCCAGCGTGCCCAGGCGGGCGCTCAGATGCTCCAGGCGGTCGGTTTCGGCGGTGACAAGCCTGCCGATATCGCGGCGCGCGGTGCGCCGGGCCCGGTGGATCTCCTCGGCGCGCGCTTCCAGGGCCTGCAGGGGGCGGGCCAACACCGGCCGCGAGCGCAGCTGATCGATCACGTGTTGTTCGCGGCGCACCCAGTTGCGCAGGGATTGGGCGCTGCGCCGGCGCAGATCATCGACGCCGGCCTGCTCGGCGGCCGCGTCGGGCACCACCCGTTTGGCCGCATCGGTCGGGGTGGCCGCGCGCAGGTCGGCGACCAGATCGCAGAGCGGGTTGTCGGGTTCGTGCCCGACGGCGCTGATCACCGGGGTGGTGCAGGTGGCGATGGCCCGGCACAGGGTCTCGTCGGAGAACGGCAGCAGGTCTTCCACGCTGCCACCGCCACGGGCCACGATGATGACGTCGACTCCGCCGTCGGCGTCCAGGTCGGCGAGTGCCGCCACGATCTGGGCGACCGCATTGGGTCCCTGCACGGCGGTGTTGCGCACCGCGAACCGCACCGCGGGCCAGCGTCCGGAGGCGATCGAGGTCACGTCATGTTCGGCCGCCGACGCGCGGCCGGTGATGAGGCCGATGGTGTTGGGCAGGAAGGGGATCGGGCGTTTGAGCCGGCGGTCGAACAGGCCCTCGGCTTCCAGCAGCCGGCGCAGCCGCTCGATGCGGGCGAGCAGCTCGCCCACCCCGACGGCGCGGATATCGCTGACCCGCAACGAGAAACTGCCGCGCGCGGTGTAGAACTGCGGTTTGCCGTGCACGATCACCTGGACGCCCTCGGCGAGTTGCACCGGCGCGTTGACCACCAGGTCACGCGGGCAGGTCAGCGACAGCGACATGTCGGCGGCCGGGTCGCGCAGCACCAGAAACGCGGTGGGCGAGCCGTGCCGCACGTTGAGCTGCGCGATCTGTCCCTCGACCCAGACCGTGCCGAGCCGGTCGATCCACTTGGCCACCCGGGTTGCCACCGCGCGGACCGGCCACGGGTTCTCCGGGGATTGGCCGGGTTCGCTCACTTCGCCGACGCGCGGGTGATCCTGTTGGCGAGCAGCGTCTGGAACGGGGCGCGGGCCTTGTTGGCCTCCTCGAACGCCAGCAGGGCCTCGAGGTCGGCGACCTTCAGTGAGGTCATCCGGGCCCGCAGCTGCGCCAGCGTCAGCGACTCGTAGCCGAGCTCCTCGACGATGCCCGGAGCGCTGCCGTTGGTGGCGGCCTTCGGGGCTTCCGCCTGCTCCGGTTCGCCCTCACTGAAGAGCGCGAATCGCCCCTCGGTGCGGCGCGCCGAGGAGATATCGGACACAACGTCGTCATCGGAGAGGTCCTTGAACGGGTCGTCGGGCAGGTCCTCGTCGAAGGTCGCCCATTCCGGCTGCTCATCCTTGGGCGGGAACAGCTCCTCGAGCGCTTCATCGCCGCGATTCACCAGATCGGCGACGTCCTGCTGCACCTTCATCACCAGGTGCGCCAACTGGCTGGCCACCGTCATCGGGTAGGTCAGGATCGTCTGCGGGAGCTTGCGTGTCTCGTCCAGCGCGGTCACCGCCGCACCCACAAGCAGTCGGACTCCGTATGGTGCAGTTGCCATGGGTGCAGCCTACGGCTGGCCGGGAGGGCACGCCGGTAAGTACCCTTGGATGTATGCCACCAACCGTCAACATGGGTATTCCGGGCGCCGCCAGCTCGGTCAGTTCACGGGTGGTGGGCAAACGGGTCCTGCTCGCCGAGCCGCGCGGCTACTGCGCGGGCGTGGATCGCGCCGTCGAAACCGTGGAACGAGCCCTCGAAAAGCACGGCGCCCCCATCTACGTGCGCCACGAGATCGTGCACAACCGCTACGTGGTGGACACGCTGGCCAAGGCCGGTGCCGTCTTCGTCGAACAGACCGATGAGGTGCCCGAAGGCGCCATCGTCGTCTTCTCCGCGCACGGTGTCGCGCCGACCGTCCACGTCGAGGCCGCGGCCCGCAATCTGCAGACCATCGACGCGACCTGCCCGCTGGTGACCAAGGTGCACAACGAGGCCAAACGGTTCGCCCGCGACGATTACGACATCCTGCTCGTCGGCCACGAGGGCCACGAAGAGGTCGTCGGCACCGCCGGTGAGGCGCCCGATCACGTGCAGGTCGTCGACAATCCGGACGCCGTCGACAAGGTCACCGTCCGGGACCCGAACAAGGTGATCTGGTTGTCGCAGACCACGCTGAGTGTCGACGAGACCATGGAGACGGTGCGCAGGCTGCGGGAGAAGTTCCCCACGCTGCAGGATCCGCCGAGCGATGACATCTGCTACGCCACCCAGAACCGGCAGGTCGCGGTGAAGGCGATGGCGCCCGAATGCGAGCTGGTGATTGTCGTCGGCTCGAAGAACTCGTCGAACTCGGTGCGCCTCGTCGAGGTGGCCCTCGGTGCCGGATCGCAGAGCTCCTACCTGGTCGACTACGCCGACGATATCGACCCGGCCTGGTTCTCCGGCGTCACCACCGTGGGTGTCACCTCCGGTGCCTCGGTCCCCGAGATCCTGGTGCGTGGCGTGCTGGACCGGCTGGCCGAATACGGCTACGGCACGGTGCAACCGGTGACGACGGCCAACGAGACACTCGTGTTCGCGCTACCCCGGGAGATCCGCCCGCCGCGCCACTGACGGTACGTTCGTGCCCTGTGGCCCTTCTCCGCGGAATCCCCGCTGTCCTGCTCGCCATCGTGCTGCTGCTCGCCGGCTGCAGTGACACCGAAGACCGGCTGAACACCGCCGTAAACGGGTTCGTCGAGGCACTCAACCGCGCCGATGCGCCCGCGGCGGCCGCGCTGACCACCGATCCGGCGTCCGCCGACGTGCTCGCCAAGCTCTACGCGAGCCTGGGCAAGGATGTCCGCTTCGAGGTGTCCGAGGTGCAGCGTGCGGAGGACGCGGCGACGTTCACGTTGGCCGCGACGTGGAAGTTCGGGCCCGAGAAGGCCACCGAGTGGACCTATACGACCCACGGCAGCGCCAAGGCCGGGGGAGACGACTGGAAGATCCGGTGGGACCCCGCCACCGTGGCGCCCGGCCTCGACGAGGGCCCGCTGTCCTACAGCACCCTCGGTCCGCAACCGGCCGCCCGGGTGCTGGACCGCACCGGCGCGGACCTGCTCACCCAGCACATCGTCACCCTCGTCGATATCGCACCCGGCGCCGATGTGAACACCGTTGCCGCGCTGCTCAATCCGGTCGCGCCGACGATCACCCCGGAGTCACTCACCGGTGAGCTCGCGGCGGGCAAAACCGTCACCGCCGTCACCTTGCGCGAGGAAGACCTGCTACCGATCCAGGATCAGCTCGCCGCGCTGCCGAATGTGACGCTGCGCCCGCAGACCCGGCTGCTGGCCACCGACCGAGCGCTGACGTCGCCGACGCTGTCGGGACTGTCCGAGCTGTGGCAGCAGCGCAGCGACGCCGCGGCCGGCTGGGCGGTGTCCGCGCAGACCGCGTCGGGTCCCAGGCGGGTCGGCGGCCAGGATGCCGAACCGGTCGGTGACATCTCCAGCACCCTGGACATCGCCATGCTGCGCGCCGCCGAGAACGCCCTGGCCCCGCTGACGACGCCGGCCGCGATCGTGGCCATCCAGCCGTCCACCGGCAACCTGCTCGCCGTCGCGCAGAACGCGCCCGCCGACGCGCAGGGTCCGATCGCGCTGACCGGTCTGTATCCGCCGGGTTCGACGTTCAAGACGGTGACGGTGTCGGCCGCTCTGCAGGCCGGCCAGGTCACCCCGGACAGCATCGTCGGCTGCCCCGGCACCGAGAACATCGAGGGCCGCCAGATCCCCAACGACGACAACTTCGCGCTCGGCGACGTCCCGCTGCACACGGCATTCGCGCGGTCCTGCAACACCACCATGGGCCGGCTGGCGGTCAACCTGCCACCCGACGGCCTGACCAAGGCCGCCGCGCAGCTCGGTCTGGGGATCGACTACGTCGCACCCGGCATGACGACGGTCACCGGGTCGGTGCCGGTCGCCGACACCTCCGCGCTGCGCGTCGAGGAGGGCATCGGGCAGGGCAAGGTCACCGCGTCGCCGTTCGGGATGGCACTGGTCGCCGCGACGCTGGCGCATGGCTCGGTGCCTGCGCCGACGATCGTGCAGGGCGAGCCGGGCGTGCCGAACAGCACCCCTGAGCCGCTGCCGAGCGGTGTCGACGAGCAGGTGCGGGCGATGATGCGCGAGACGGTCACCGGCGGCACCGCCACCCAGCTGCAGGACATCCCGGACATGCTCGGCAAGACCGGCACCGCCGAATACATCGACGACACCCACGCGCATGGCTGGTTCGTCGGCATCCGCAGTGATCTCGCGCTGGCGGTGTTCGTCAGCGATGCGGGCAGCTCAACGCCCGCGGTGGACGCGGCGGGTGAGTTCTTGCGCAGCACGCCTTGACGAACGTCGACCTGTCGTCGGCCCGATGCCGATCTGGCGACGACAAGTCGACGTTGGCGAAGCCTCGGTGAGCTCAGTAGTCGTCGTCGCGGCGGTGGCCGGCGCGCGGGCGGGTGCGGTGCTCGGTGTGCCGTTCCTCGTCGCTGCTGCGGTAACGCACCCGCGAGACGGGATGGTGGCTGCTGTCGGTGGGCGACGAGCGACGCGGACGCTCCGGATACGGATCCTGGCGATCGTCGGGACGCCCATAGCCCGGCTCGTAGCCGTCCGGCCGCGGACGGCGCCGCGGGCGCTCGTAGTCCGCCGCGTCGCGCGGGTCATAGGGGTCATAACCGCGTGACGGCGGCGGGGTGCGGCGCGGGTCCCGGGGCTCGCGGGCCGACGGGTTGCGGGGGCGGCGCGGCTGACGCTCGCCGGGCAGCGGCGGTTCACCCTGACGGCGCGGTCGGCCCGAGCGTTCCCGGGCGGCGGCACGCTCGCGACGATCCGCGGCCGCGGCCGATGCCGCGATATCGGATTCCGGCGGCCGGTTGTGCCTGGCGCGGGAGGGCTCACCGGTGCGCGGGGTGCGGCGCGGCGGCTCGTAGGGGTCGGCGGCCTCGCGGCGGGGCCGCCGTGGGGTCCGGACCGGTTCGTCCTCGTCGACCGGGGCGGTGCTACGGGCGAATCGGCGGGCGGCGCGGCGCGGAGTCTCGGCGGGCGGATCCGCGGCATCGACGGCGGCGGGTGGAGTGCCACGGTCGAGGTACCAGCGGGCCATCCCGACCAGCAGCACCGCCGCCGAGGTGAAGAACATCAGCGGGAAACGTTCGATCAGTGGATAGCCGCAGTTGATCGCGATGTCCTTGAGCCCGCCGAGCTGGCCACCGTGGAACAGGAAGTAGGCGGTGGGGACGGCGACGAACAGGATCAGCGGGGGCTGGGTGACCGCGGTGAACAGTCCACCGCGACGCACCAGGACCACCGCGGCCAGACAGCCCAGCACATAGAAGGTGGCGAACACGGCGCCGAGTTCCTTGTTACCGGTACCCGCGTCATAGGCGAAGCCGACGGCCGTCGCCGTCACTGCCAACAGGGTGGCGCCCCACCACGGCAATCCGGACGGCAGACCCGGCAGACTCGGTGGCAGCAACCCCTGGAATCGGGGGAGCGCGGAGCGGTGATCAACCGACTCCGTCGGCTCTGCTGACTGACCTGACACATGTTGACCGTACCGGCTGTAACTGCGGGTGCGCTGCCAGCACACGCTGAGGAGATCGTCACAACCCTTAGACTCTGGAGTCCGTGAGCTTGAACCTCGGAATCGTCGGTCTCCCCAATGTCGGCAAGTCGACCCTTTTCAACGCGTTGACGCGGAACGATGTGCTGGCGGCGAACTATCCGTTCGCGACCATCGAGCCCAATGAGGGTGTGGTGGCGTTACCGGACCCCCGGCTGGACAAACTCGCCGAGATCTTCGGCTCCGAGAAGACCGTGCCGGCGCCGGTGACGTTCGTCGATATCGCCGGCATCGTGAAGGGCGCGTCCGAGGGCGCCGGGCTGGGCAACAAGTTCCTGGCCAACATCCGCGAGTGCGATGCCATCTGCCAGGTGGTGCGGGCGTTCGCCGATGACGACGTCGTGCACGTCGACGGCCGGGTGGACCCGCGGTCGGATATCGAGGTCATCGAGACCGAGCTGATCCTGGCCGATATGCAGACGCTGGAGAAGGCCGTGCCGCGGCTGGAGAAGGAAGCGCGCACCAACAAGGATCGCAAGGCCGTGCTGGAGGCGGCGGTGGCGGCGCAGGCGGTGCTCGACACCGGCAAGACGCTCTTCTCGGCCGGGAGCGACGTGTCGCTGCTGCGCGAGCTGAACCTGATGACCACCAAGCCGTTCCTGTACGTGTTCAACGCCGACGAGGCGGTGCTCACCGATGAGGCCAAGCAGGCCGAATTGCGCGCACTGGTGGCCCCGGCGGATGCGGTGTTCCTGGACGCCAAGATCGAGTCGGAGCTGATTGAGCTCGACGACGAGTCGGCGGCCGAATTGCTGGAGTCGATCGGGCAGACCGAGCGTGGCCTGGATGCGTTGGCGCGGGCCGGTTTCCACACCCTGAACCTGCAGACCTATCTGACCGCCGGGCCGAAAGAGTCGCGTGCGTGGACGATTCACCGCGGTGACACCGCGCCGAAGGCGGCCGGGGTGATCCACACCGATTTCGAGAAGGGCTTCATCAAGGCCGAGATCGTGTCCTTCGCCGATCTGGTCGAGGCCGGGTCGATGGCCGCGGCCAAGGCCGCGGGCAAGGTCCGGATGGAGGGCAAGGACTACGTGATGGCCGACGGGGATGTGGTGGAGTTCCGCTTCAACGTGTAGCCGGTTTGCCGGATCGTGTTCCAAAGTGCTGTGCGCCGCCCAGGAACGAGAGCAGTTGGTGGGAGCCGTGTTGAATCGCAGACTCAAACCGTTGACCCGGTGCCGGTGAGGTTGACGTGACGACACGTGCAGGTGCAGACCGCCGACAGCGCGTCTGGGATCAGCTGCGTCGGCAGGAAGGCCTAGTGCGGCGGTTGGATGTCCATGACTCTCCGGTCTTTGCCGCAGGCTCAATGACTTTCGGTCAGCTTACTGGGCTAGTCGGCTTTCATGGAGCGGGCAAGAGTTACCTGCTGTCCATGCTTAGGGCGTCTCTCCCTGGGTGGCAGACGGGGACAAACCTTCCGACTGAAAATTCTGGGCACCAAAACGAACTGAGGGGCCGATACACGATAAATGTGCGGCACGAGGGTGAGCTTAAAGACGTCAGCATCGAGCGCCCGATGCCATGGCGACAGCGTCAGGATTTCGACGAGACCATGAAGCCCTTGCTCGCCACGATGCTCACGCCGTATGTGGCGCTGTCGGAACTCGCCTTTGTCGCGCAAAGTTATCCAGCATTGGCGTTGCCAGAGCCGGTTGAACGACTGAGGCTTAAACGAGCTGAGCTCGATGCGATCAAATCGATAACGGGTCACGAATACGCTTGGCTCGAATACGCGCAAATTGAAGGTGACGACTTTCTCTTTCCGTTTGTTCGCGGCGTTCGTGGGTCTCATTCGATAGATAGCTGGTCGATGAGTTCATCCGAGTTTTGGGTCCATTACGTGCTGTGGTGTATGCATTCGGCTAATGAACACGAGGTCGTCCTGATCGATGAGCCGGAGACGTTCTTGGCCCAACCTGGTCATCGCCCCTTTATCGACGAGATTGCACGTCTAACGTTGAAATCCAAGTGTCAAACCGTTCTCGTCACGCATTCCGAGGCGATCATGCGACGTGTTCCACGCGAGTGTGTGCGACTGGTGACGACTGGGCCGAACGGGGCCTCTAGCAACGACGTTCGAAACGTGGATGTAGTCCTGCGCACGCTATCCCGGCACCGCACGCCGTTGTTGGCCCTGATATTCGTTGAGGATGAGCTTGCTACTCGGATACTGCAGGCTGTCCTTCACCGATTTGCGGCCGATCGCGTTGACCAATTCGACATCGTTGACAGCGGCGGCAAGGATGAAGTTCTTGCCGCAACCCGGGTTGCCGGACGCTCTCGCAGAATTAAGGTGCTCGGCGTCCTTGACGCCGATCAGCGCGCTGCTGAATTGGTTGGCGATGTGTTGTTTCTGCCTGGACGAACGGGCCCCGAGACGGCCCTAGTGGAGTCGCTACGGTCGCAGCCGGGGAGCGCTTCGGAGGCTTTGGGGGTCCACGAGTCGGATCTCCTCTTCGCACTAGAGGCAACGCGATTCGTATCGCATCAAAGGGTTTTCGACGAGATCGCGCAGTCGCTGGGATTGTCTGCCGGAGAGTTGGTCGCCGATGTATCTATTGGACTCTGGATGGAACAGGCCGATGTTGCGGCCGACGCGCGAATGCTGGCTGAGCAGCTGATTGCCGCGATCGAATCAGGTACGGCATGACACAGTGCGAAGACAAACTTCGGCCCGGACAGGGTTACCGGCCGCGACAAGTCTCGGTGACATCGATCCGCAATAGCTCGTGATTCAAGTTTCGCTAATGCCCTGTCACGTTGTTCGGCATCGCAACTTAGTAGAGTGCCGCTTCAACGTCTAGGTGGGTCTCGACCGAAAAAGGGTTCGCGATCCGGCGCATCGATCAAGCACTATGGGCGCGTGTCCGTCATCGTGATCACCGGTATCCAAGCGGCCGGCAAGTCGACGGTCGCCCAAGCACTGGCGGAGAGTCTGCCCGACAGTGTCCACGTTCGCGGAGATCTGTTCCGGCGCATGATCGTGAACGGCCGGGCCGAGATGGGCAGCGCGACACCCGGGCCGAAGGCCCTGGACCAGTTGGTGTTGCGGTATGAGTTGGCCGCCGAAACGGCAGATCGCTACGCGCGAGCCGGTTTCACGGTGGTCCTACAGGACATCATCTTGGGCGAATATCTGCAGTACGTCGTCGATCACATCCGGAGCCGCCCGCTGGCCGTGGTGGTATTGGCACCGTCGGTGGCCTCCGTCGCCGAGCGGGATGCCGAACGACGGGCTATCCGTGGGAAGGTCGCGTATCAGCCAGGTCGGGCTGATATCGCGATGTTCGATGACTGGCTTCGTTCGACCACTCCGCGCATCGGGTACTGGCTCGACACTTCAGAGCTGAGCGTCGCAGAGACGGTGGCCGATATCCGCGACCACTTGGGATCTTCTGCCCGGATCGCCTAGCAGCGGCGCGGTCCGCACTAGTTGATGATCTCGCCGCGGTCATCGGCCCGGATGGCGGCCAGCCGGTCGCGCCACATCTGCAGAGCTGCCGGCGTCAGGCGCGTCCAATCGGTGATCTCGCCGATGATCTTCAGCGGATGCCTGCTGCGATAGGACCGGGTGGGATTGCCGGGGAACTTCTTGTCGGTGACGTTGGGATCGTTCTCGAACTCCCCGGTCGGTTCCACGGCATAGACGCGCGGGATGCCGTCGCCCGCGGCGAGTTCGGCGGCCAGTCCTGCGCCGTCACGCAGCGCGGTGAAGTAGATGTGGTTCATCACGATCTCGGGCCGGTAGTTGGAGCGGTAACCGGCGGTGAGGTGATCTCCCACCCGCAGTTCGGCCTTGGTGCCGTGAAAGAAAGGTCCTTCGTCTGGTGCCCCATCCATCCCGACAGGTTACAAACTGCGGTGATCGGCGCCGGAACGCGCAGGCTAGCGCGGCCTGAGCCGGAAGATCGGGATCTGCCGGCCGGCCGGGGCGGTCTTGTCGCGGTAGTCGTCATAGCCGGCGTAGACCTTTTCGGCCAGGCCGAACAACCGTGCGTACTCGTCGGGATCGGTTACCTGGGACGCGGTGAAGTTCTCCATGCCGAACTCGCAGTCCGGATTCGCCTTGAGGTTGTAGTACCACTGGGGATGCTTGGAGCCTCCGAAGTTCGAGGCGATCAGGATGACGTCCTGCCCGTCGTGGAAGTACGTGAGCTGCACCTGGCGCCGTTGTCCGGACTTCGCGCCCGTCGTGACGAGAGGGGCATTGATGATCGGCCCCATGTTGATCCGGCCGCCGGTCAACCGGAACAGATACGGGTCGGTACGGCGGGCGATATGCCGCGCAAGTAACTGGCCTATCCGCGAACGTCCGAAGCGAACGCTGGCGTGGTACTTGTCACCGCGGGGCCTATGGGGATCGACGTAGCGCAACGGCATGTACAGCACCGTACGCGGTTATGGTGGAGCCATGACGGGGGTCCGGCAGTTCCAGGTCACCTTCGACTGCGCGGTACCCGAGCGCGTCGCTCGTTTCTGGTGTGCGGCACTCGGTTACGTGGTGCCGCCGCCGCCCCCGGGTTTCGCGGACTGGGACGAGTTCAATCGCGCGCTTCCCGCCGACCGGCAGGATTCCGCGTTCGCCTGCGTCGACCCCGACGGTGTCGGGCCGCGCCTGTTTTTCCAGCGTGTCCCCGAGGGCAAGACCGTCAAGAACCGGGTGCATCTCGATATCCGGGTCGCTCCCGGGCTGGAAGGCGCTGATCGCCTCGCCGCGCTCGAGGGCGAGTGCGCGCGCCTCGTCGAAGTCGGGGCCACAAGGGTGCGCCTGCTGCCCGCCGGCGACGGGGAAGAGTCTTGCATCGTGATGCAGGACGTCGAGGGCAACGAGTTCTGCCTCGACTGACCGGCCACTCAACTGAGCATCGCCCGCAGCTCTCGTGCATTGCGCACCGCGTGCCCGCCCAGGTCATTGTTGAAGTACACCAACACATCCCGGCCCTGACCGTCCCACTCGCGGATGCGGTCGGCCCACCGGCGCAGCTCCTCGGCGTCATAGGAGCCCGCATATATCGCTTCATCTCCGGGCCCGTGCAGTCGCAGATAGACAAGATCGGCGGTGGCGGTGACGACGCAGGGCAGGCCCGGTCCGCTCATCACCACGTAGGCGGCGCCGTGCCCGCGCAGGAGGTCGTACACCGCCGGGTCGTCCCAGGACGGATGGCGTAGCTCCATCGCCACCGGGATGCCCGCCGGCATCGCGCTCAGGAAGTGGGCCAGCCGGGCGTCGTCGCGCTGCTGCGCAGGATGCAGCTGCACCAGCAGGGCTGCCCGCCGATCGCCGAGCTCGGTCCAGCCGGCCGCCATCCGTTCGATCCACAGCTCGGGGGAGTTCAACCGTCTGGCGTGGGTCAGACCGCGTGACGCCTTCACCGACATGGCGAAACCGTCGGGCAACCGTTGGCGCCACTGCGCGAACGTCGTCGGCTTGGGCCAGCGGTAGAAGCTGGCATTGAGCTCCACGGTGTCGAACTCCGCGGTGTAGGCATCCAGCCGGCGGGCCTTCGGCAGCTCCGGCGGGTACAGCACCCCGGCCCAATGGTCGTAGGACCAGCCCGATGTGCCGATCCGCACCGCCATCAGCGGGGGTGTCCGAGCAATGCGCCCGCCGTGCGCAGGTCGGTGACCAGGTCGGAGAAAGCGGCTTCCCGCCGCTCGGCCGGCCCGCGCAGCACCGCCGACGGGTGCGGGGTGGCCACGACGTCGAAACCGACTTCGAATTCGTCGCTCGCCGGGTGCAGCACCTCGCCCCGGTGCGCGGTCAAGCGAAAATCGTTACCCAGTAACGCTTTTGCGGCGGTGGCGCCGAGTAGCACCACAACTTCGGGATCGATGACGCCGAGCTCGGCGAACAACCACGGTCGGCAGGCGACGACCTCGGTGCGGCTGGGCGTCTTGTGGATACGGCGCTTGCTACCGGCGGCACGGGTGAATTTGAAATGCTTGACCGCGTTGGTCACGTATACCTGTCCGCGGTCGATCCCAGCCTCGACCAGTGCCTTGTCCAGCAGGCGCCCGGCCGGGCCGACGAACGGTTCGCCGGCGCGGTCCTCCTGGTCGCCGGGCTGCTCGCCCACCAGTAACAGTCGCGCCGAGGAGGGACCCTCGCCGAACACCGTCTGCTCGGCATCCCGGTAGAGCTCGCATCCGCGGCATCCCCGTGCCGCGTCGGCCAGCGTGCCGAGATCGAGGGTCGGCGGTATGAACTCCTGTGCGCCTGGATGCGCCACTGAAACGGCCATGCGTACGGATACCCGACTTTGTGCGGTGCATGCCTGCCGTCGGGTCGGCGCTACCGTTGAGACCTGTGATCTTGTGGCTGAACGGCACGCACGGTGTCGGTAAGACGACGACCAGTCGGCTGGTGCAGGGGCTGGTGCCGGATTCGCGCATTTTCGATGCTGAGATGGTCGGCGTAACCCTGATGGGTATCGAGCCGGGCCTGCCCGAGACCGATAATTTTCAGCATTGGCCGCCGTGGCGGCCGCTCGTGGTGGAAACCGCCCGCCGCGTGCTCGAGTACACCGGCGGCACACTGGTGATCCCGATGACGGTGCTGGTCGAGCAGTACTGGCGTGAAATCAGCGCCGGCCTTGCGCAGTATGAGATCCCGGTGCGGCACTTCGTGCTTCACGCAGACGCTGCCACATTGCGCGCCCGCATCGAAGGCGACACCGTCATGGGTCCGTCGTCGTTCCGAATGGACCATCTGGAACCGTATGCGGAAGCCACCCGCAGTTGGCTACACGATGAGGCCGAGGTGGTCGACACCACGAACCGCACGCCACGGGAAGTCGCCAAGCAGATCGCGGACGCCGTGGAGTTGCCAGATTTCGGAGCGATATGACCTTCGCCAAGGTGGTACTACCTGCAGTACCACCTGAGACGTAGTACTGCGGGTAGTACCGCTTTCGGACGGGTTTTATCGGTCTGCGCGGCGAAACTGTCGAGACATCGCGCGTCAAAAGGTTGCGTAGTACTGCACCAGGCAGAACTCGTGCCCCTCCGGGTCCTGCATGTTCAGCACGACGCCCTCGTCATGGTCGTGACGGACCCCCGTCCACCGCCCACCGAGGCTTTCCACCTCCGCCCGTCCGGCGTCGATATCGTCCACTTCGACGTCGAGGTGAAGACGCGCCTTCGTGCTCTTCGGCTCGGGCACCCGCTGAAAGGTCAGCCGTGGTGTCGGGCCGAAGCGCGACCCCAGCGTCGCCCAACCTGCATCATCGCCATGCTCATCGGTCGGGTCGAGTCCGAGCAGCCGGCCCCAGAAACGCGACATCCCGGCCGGATCGACGCAGTCGATCGTCACGCCCGACCAGCGGTTCAGACGATCACCGCGATCTCGTCGGTCAAGGAGTACCCCGGCGCCAACGACAGGCTGTCTCCACTCCAGAACTTGCCAGGATCGAAGTAGTTCTCCCGCTTCTCGGTGCTCAGCAGCCCCATCTCCTCGTAGGTGATCGCCACCGTCTCGGCGCAGTACGCGGTCTCCAGCCCCTCGGACCGCCGGCGCCGCTTGTCCCGCTCGGCCGATTCGCGGACCTTGCGGTGGATGATGGGCAGCCCCCGGGTGAAATCGCTGACGATCGGCAGCCGTCCGCGCAGCCAGCGTCCCGTCAGCCGGGCCGTGGACGGGAAGGCCGTGCCGTTCATCCGGGCCACCACCTTGAGCATCTGGTCTTCCTGCTCGCGGCTGGCGGGCGGGGTGAGCTGCCGCAGCCAGGCCTTCTGGCCGTACTCGTGCACCCAGCGCTCCGCCACTTCGCGGGCGTCGTTGAGCTGGACGCCGCGGTGATGGGTTCCTGTCCACAGATCGAGCAGCTTCTGGCCGAGTTCGGCATGCCAGATCAGCGGCGGCAGGTCATCGACCGCGACCGTCATGCCGACGTGGTTGACCGGCGCGTTGGTCAGCGCCTGGATCGCCCGGTCCGGGCCCGAGCCGCCGCGAAACAACCAGATATCGCCTGTCCGGGTCTCCTCGAGCGCCCGTGACAGGGACACCGTATTCGCGTTCACGACCGCAGCTTAGGCAGAATCTCGGCTATGAAGGGCATCTGGAAGTGGATCGGGCTCGCTGGTGTCGCCGGGGTGGTGGCCGGTGGTGCGCTGGTCGCGCGGGATCAGCGCATCCGAAAGGCGTACACACCCGAGGACATCCGGGCCCGGCTGCACCAACGGCTGGATCAGGCGAACGGGTCTACCAGCCCTCAGTGAGCACCCGGTCCAGCGTGTCGACGTAGAAGTCCGCGCCCGCGATGTCGATGCACAACGGGGGCTTGGTCTTCAGGATGTTCTGGTGATCCCCGGTCGGCTGGATGATCACGCCGAGCTCCAGCATGCGCTCACAGATCGCCATCGTCTCCGCGGTGGCGGGCTCCAGCGTCGCGGTATCGCGGATCATCTCCACACCCAGGTACAGGCCCATCCCGTGCACGGTGCCCACGATCGGGTGCTTGTCGCGCAAGGCCAGCAGCCGGGACTTCAGGTGCTCACCGACGCGTAGCGCGTTGTCCTGCAGACCCTCGTCGCGCAGCACGTCGAGCACTGTCAGCCCGATCGCACAGGACAGTGGACTGCCGCCGGTGGAGGAGAAGAAATAGCCCTGCGAGCGGAACGCGTCGGCGATCGCGCGGGTGGTGATCACCGCACCCAGCGGATAACCGTTGCCGGTCGCCTTGGCGACCGACACGATATCGGGCACCACCTGCTGCTGGGGGAAACCCCAGAACCAGTGCCCGAGGCGTCCGTAGCCGACCTGGACCTCGTCGGCGATCGCCACCCCGCCGGCCGCCCGCACCGCGCCGTACACCTGCCGCAGATATCCGTCCGGCAGCGCCATGCCACCGGCGTTGCCGTACACGGGTTCACAGATGAACGCCGCGGGCGGGCGTCCCTGGGCGGTCATCGCCTCGATCTGGGCGACCGCCTCCTCGGCGTAGCGGTGCGCCTCGTCGCCACGATATTTACCGCGGAAGCTGTTCGGCGACTCCACGGTGTGCACCCAGTCCGGTCGGGTGGCCAACGCGTTCGGGTTGTCCGCTGTCGACGTGGACACCGCGTCGGTGGCGTAGGTCCAGCCGTGGTAGGCCTCGCGCACGGCGATCACATCGCGGCGTCCGGTCACCGCGGTCGCCAGCCGGATCGCGAGATCGCTTGCCTCCGAACCGGAATTGACCAGGAAGACGGTGTCCAACGGATCCGGCAGCGTCGCGGCGATCCGTTCGCTGAACTCCACCACCGCCGAATAGTTGAACCGTGAGTTGGTGTTGAGCCGGCGAAGTTGCGCCGACGCCGCATCGGCGACCCGGGGATGGGCATGACCGAGCACCGTGACGTTGTTGACCATGTCGAGATAGACGCGACCGGCCGTCGACATCAGGTGGTGCCGGTGCCCGCGCTCGATCTGCGGGGGATTTCGGTAGTAGCGCTCCTGCACCTTGGCGAAGCTGTGGTCTCGGCGCTCCAGCAGATCCCGCTGTGGATCATCGGAAAGCGGATCGAGCCCTAGAACTGTTCGCGGATCGCGGGATAACGCCAACCAACCGGGTGCCAATTCGGCCGAGGTGAACTCCGGTGCCACCGGAGCGCCGGACGGCCGGACCGCCAGCCGGGTCCAGTGGCCCTGCCCGATCACCCCGAGGTGCTCGCCGGCGTGCACATGACCGGGTGCAGTAGTGGATTCGACCCCGGTGAGGGTGAGCTCGAAATCCAGTCCCCGTAACGTGATCCGGTCATCGGAACGATCTACGACCTCGCCGTCCCACGGCGCAAGCATCCGGGTGGTCGCGGCCGGCCACACCCCGATACCGGTCTCGACGACGTCGGGGCTGCGCTGGGAGAGCAGAGGAGCGCGGTTCAGCCGTGGCCGGCCGAATCGGGTGAGCACCAGCTGCGCGCCGTCGCGCACTGCCGCGGTGGCCAGTCCGTCCTCGCTGCCCAAGGTGTCCGAAAGATCCAGTGTGACGACGGTTTCCGGATCCAGGTCGGAGATCAGCCGGTTCTCGATCTGCACCTCGGGGGCGGCCGGCGCCAAGCCGAGTTCGGCGGTGATCAGTGCCGACATCACCTCCATCGGCACGGAGGTGGCCTGGTCGAACATTCGCCACTCGTCATCGGACTGCTCGGTGATGTAGGCGTTGTCCGGATCGAGTTCGCCCTGCTGGGCGCCGCTGACAATGAGCACCGCGGTGCGCAACACCAGCAGCGGCCACAGCACCTCGGCCTCGGCCGGGTGCAGCGGGCGCACCGCGTGGAATGCCTTGATGCCGGGCATGATCGAGGTCGGGTCATTGCCACGGTGGCCGAGCACCGAGGATAGCGTGATGGCCAATTCGGAGACCGCCCAGGTATGCGACAGGTCACCGAAGTCGATGATGCCGTCCGGCAGGCCCGACGGCCCGGCCACCACGTTCGCGTCGGTGAGATCCATGTGCACCGCCTGGCGCGGCAGGTCGTCGGCGTGCGGTGCGATTCGCATCCATGCCTGGCGGGCGGCGTCCTCGATTTCGTCGTGTCGGCGCGGCGCGTGCGAAATCAGTTGGCGCACGACTTCATCGCCGTAGCGCAGGTCCCATTGCAGGATCCGGTCCAGGCCCGGGTGGCTGAAGCCGTCGAGGGCCCGGCTGACGCGGGCGGCGAGATCGCCCATGGCGGCGACGGTGGACGGGGTCAGATAGCCACGCTCAGTGAGGGTTCCGCCGGCCAGGAAGGGCAGCAGCCTTACGTGGGGTGAGCGAAGCGACGGGGGATCGACGGTGCCCGGGGGTTGCCCGTCGACGGTCCGTAGCGGGGTGGCGACGCGTAGGTCGGGGTGTGTGCGGGCGATCAGCTCGGCTGCAGCGTCCTGGGCGGCCAGCTCGGTCTCGGTGAACGCCGGATTGGCGATCTTGAGGACCGCCACCGGGGCGCCGTCCTCGGACACCAGGAAGTTGCAGTCCTGCTGACTCCCGAGGGATTTCACCTCGCCGCGAGAGCCGTACCGGCTCGCCAGCAGCTCGGCGGCCTGTTTCTCGGTGACCGGGGTCGGCGGGAGGGCCGGCTGCTCGAGGAAGTTGAAACCTGCCACGTCGTTCACTTGTCGATGAACCTCACGACGACCTCGGTGAAGGCGTCGTTGTCGTCACCGGCGGCGGTATGGCCTGCCTGGGGCAGTTCGACGAATTCGGCCGCCGGGACCTTCTGCAGGAACTCGCGTACGCCTTCCTCGGACACCACATCGGAGAGCTTGCCGCGGATGAGCAGGATCGGCACCGACAGATTGGTGGCGGCCGCTTCCAGCTTGTCGACCCGGGCGAACGGGTCGTCACCCGGTTTGGTGAGAAACGCCGGATCCCAATGCCAGTACCAGCGGCCGTCGCGCAGCCGGAGGTTCTTCTTCAGGCCTTCGGTGCTGCGGGGTTTCGGACGGTGCGGCAGATAGGCGGCGATGGCGTCGGCGGCCTGCTCCAGGGAATCGAAGCCGTGGATGTGGTTGAACATGAAGTCGCGGATCCGGGCGCTGCCGTCCTTCTCGAACCGTGGCACCACATCGACCAGGATCAGCTTGGTCACCAGTTCGGGGCCCGCCTCGTGGGCGGCTTGGATGCCGGTCAGCCCGCCCATGCTGGCGCCGACCAGGGCGACCGGCCGCCCGATCTGGTAGAGCACCTGCAGGATGTCGGAGCTGAGCGTCTCCACGTCATAACTGGCGGTCGGGGAGCGGTCGCTGTCACCGTGACCGCGACTGTCCAGCGCGACGACGTGCATCCCGCGGTCGGCGAGGATCTGGCCGGTGTTCTTCCAGGAGTGCCGGTTCTGCCCACCGCCGTGCAACATCAGCACGGTGGGGCCCGAGGCCGCGGTGACGGTGTCCCGGTTCCATTCGTCGGCAACCAATGTGAGGTCGTCGATGCCACGGAACGATACGGTCTGGGGTGCGCTTTTTGCCACGCTCACGGACATCCTCTCGCCGGCCTGCGGCTCACGTTAGGCGACCGGCCCGCCCCAATTGGTGTCGGGTCGGGGGTCTACCGGTCACTAGACTTGGCTGCCGTGCAGTCAGTGCCGTCAGCGGGATCCAGCGCACAGGAGCGCGACCGCATCGTGGAGGCCACCTTCGACTGCCTGTCCGAACCGCATGAGGGTCCGGTGCACGTCTCGGCCATCCTGGCGCGGGCCGAAGTCTCCAGCCGCGCCTTCTACCGGCACTTCCAGTCCAAGGATGATCTTTTCCTCGCGATGCTGGAGCAGGTGACCGAGCGGCTGGCCGTGCTGCTCGACGAGATCGCCGGCGCCGCGTCCCCGGGTCCGGTGGACAAGCTGCGTGCCTGGCTGGACCAGATGTTCACGCTGGCCAGTGACGCCGATCTGCACCGCTATCTGGCCGTGCTGGACTGCGACGAGATGCGTTCGGCCAAGGGCTACCGGGAGGCCCGTGAGCTGTCGCGGGCGCGACGTGAGGGCTCGCTGGCAACGATTCTGCGAACCGGCCGTGCCGAGGGGGCGTTCCCGCTGGCGGAGCCGGAATCCGATGCGATCGCGATCGCGGCCCTGGTGAGCCGTGAGCTGACCACGGCAAGGATCTTCGATCCGGCGCAGATTCCGGTCTCCCGGGCTCGGGTGGAGGGGTTCACCCTGCGAGCCCTGGGGGTCGTCGGCAAATTGTGATGCACACTACTGGACGGTAACTTGAGTGACCCAACCAGGTGGTCGGTGTTGTTGCTGTGAGAATCGTTATGTACGTTCTTCCGCATCCATGGCGGCGCCTGTGGTCATATCGTGTTCGGATGAGCCGGCACCGTCGAAGGGACTTCATGGGTAAGCGGATGTCGCACAGAGCGGGATCGGTCCGCTGATGGCTGTGCAAGACGCCATTCCCGGTGTCGTTTCCCGACCCGTGCGCGCATTCGGCGGCTTCTTCTCCATGACGCTGGACGTGTTCCTGCTGATGTTCCGGCCGCCGTTCGCCTGGCGTGAATACATTCTCCAGTCGTGGTTCGTGGCGCGGGTTTCGTTGCTGCCGACGCTGATGCTGACCATCCCGTACACGGTGCTGCTGACCTTCACCTTCAACATCCTGCTCACCGAGTTCGGTGCCGCCGACTTCTCCGGCACCGGCGCCGCGCTGGGCACCGTCACCCAGATCGGGCCGATCGTCACGGTTTTGGTGATCGCCGGCGCGGGTGCGACCGCGATGTGTGCCGACCTGGGTGCTCGCACCATTCGCGAGGAACTCGACGCCCTGCGGGTGATGGGCGTGAATCCGATTCAGGCGTTGGTCATTCCGCGGGTACTCGCCGCCACCACCGTGTCGCTGGCACTGTCGGCCACCGTGGTGCTGGTCGGACTCACCGGGGCCTATCTGTTCTGCGTCTACGTCCAGCACGTGTCGCCCGGTGCGTTCGTTGCGGGCCTGACGCTCATCACCGGGCCATCGGATGTGGTGATCGCGCTGGTCAAGGCCGCGCTGTTCGGTCTGACCGCCGGTTTGATCGCCTGCTACAAAGGCATTTCCGTCGGCGGCGGACCGGCAGGTGTGGGTAACGCGGTGAACGAGACCGTGGTGTTCACCTTCATGGCACTGTTCGCCATCAACGTGGTCGCCACCGCGGTCGGCGTGAGGGCGACGATGTGACGAGCGTGATGGGTCACCGCCTGCGGCGGGGCGTCGGTAGCGTCGCCGACAGCTGGAACCAGGTCGGTGTGCAGACCCAGTTCTTCGGGCGCACCCTGCTGTCCATCGGCGACGTGTTCGTCCGGTATCCCAAAGAACTGGTCCGGCTGATCGCCCAGATGGGCCTCGGTACCGGCGCTTTGGCCATCATCGGCGGCACCGTGGCCATCGTCGGATTCCTGACCGTCAGCACCGGCGCGCTGGTCGCGGTCCAGGGCTACAACCAGTTCTCGGAGATCGGCGTCGAAGCCCTCACCGGTTTCGCGTCGGCCTTCTTCAATGTGCGTCTCATCGCGCCGGCCACCACGGCGATCGCGCTGTCGGCGACCATCGGCGCCGGCGCCACCGCCCAACTCGGCGCCATGCGCATCAACGAGGAGATCGACGCCCTCGAGGTCATCGGTATCCGCAGCATCGCCTACCTGGCCTCGAGTCGAGTCGTCGCCGGTGTCATCGTGGTCATCCCGCTGTACTGCGTGGGCGTGCTGATGTCGTTCTACGCGGCCAAGATCGGCACCACCGTGATCTACGGGCAGTCCAGCGGTGTGTACGACCACTACTTCGACACGTTCCTCAACCCGATCGACCTCATCTGGTCGTTCGTCCAGTCGATCGCGATGGCGATCGTCATCATGCTGGTGCACACCTACTACGGCTTCACCGCCAGCGGTGGTCCGGCGGGCGTCGGTGAGGCCGTCGGCCGCGCGGTGCGAACCTCGTTGGTCATCTCGGCATTCGTCGTGGTGATGATTTCCCTTGCCGTGTACGGGCAATCGGGCAACTTCAATTTGGCCGGCTGATATGGACACATCGAAACGACGCAGTGGTATCGCACCAGGGTGGTGGACCCTGTTGCTGGTGCTGTTCGTGATCGCCGCCATCTGGCTGTCGTACTCGCTGTTCACCGGCTCACTGCGCAGCACCGTCCCGGTGACGTTGACCGCCGACCGGTCCGGTCTGGTGATGGAGACCAACGCCAAGGTGAAGATGCGGGGCGTCCAGGTGGGGCGCGTCGTCGCGATCAGCGGTGGTGACTCCGAGGCCGCCTCCCCGGTCAAGCTGCGACTCGACATCGACCCCGACCAGATCCGCTTCATCCCGGCCAATGTCGAAGCCCGCATCCGGGCCACCACGATCTTCGGCGCCAAGTTCGTCGACCTCGTCTACCCGGACAGCCCGAGCGCCGAGCGACTGAAATCCGGCCAGGTCCTCGAATCGCTCAACGTCACCACCGAGGTCAACACGGTCTTCGAGAACCTCGTGGGCGTGCTCCAACAGGTCGACACCGCCAAGCTGAACGCCACGCTGTCCGCGCTCGCCGAGGGCGTCCGCGGCCGCGGTGAGGTCATCGGGCAGGCCACCACCGACGCCAATCAGGTTCTGCTGGCGCTGAACCCGCGTGCCGACACCATCCGCGAGGACTGGCAGGCGCTGAAGGGCTTCAGCGACGCCTACAGCGACGCCGCCCAGGGCATCCTGGCCACCCTGGACGCCGCCAGTACCACCGCGACCACCGTGACCGCGAATTCCCGCCAACTCGATGCGCTGCTGCTGGCGACCACCGGCCTGTCGAACAAGGGCATCGAACTGCTGGCGCCCAACAACGCCAACCTGATCAAGGCCGTCAACACCCTGCAGCCCACCACCGACCTGCTGCTCAAGTACAGCCCGTCCTACACCTGCCTGCTGACCGGCGCGAAATACCTGCTGGACCACGGCGGCTACGAGGCGACCGGCGGTAACGGCAAGTCGTTCATCCTGGACACCAGCCTGATGCTCGGCGACGACCCCTACCGCTACCCGCAGAACCTGCCGATCGTCGGCGCCAAGGGCGGACCCGGCGGAAAGCCGGGCTGCGGTTCGCTTCCGAGCGTCGATGACAACTGGCCGGTGCGCCAGCTGATCACCAACACCGGCTTCGGCACCGGGCTGGACTGGCGGCCCAACCCGGGCATCGCCTTCCCGGCCTACGGCAACTGGCTGCCCGTCACCCGGGCGGTCCCGGAGCCGCCGAGCATCCGGAACACCTTCGGCGGCCCGGCAATCGGACCCATCCCGTACCCGGGTGCCCCCGCTTACGGCGCCCAGCTGTACGCGCCCGACGGCACCCCGCTGTGGCCCGGCCTTCCGCCGGCGCCGCCGCCGGGAGCGCCGCGCGACCCGGGCCCGACGCCCGGCTCGGAACCCTTCGTGGTCACCGCGCCCGGCGTGCAGCCGACACCGTTGCCGCCGCAACCGTTGCCGGTGCCCGCCGCACCCGGCCCGTAACACCCGAGATCAGCTACCGAGAAGGAGAAGCAAGCAGCCATGAAAGACAATCTGGCGGGCGCCATCTGGCGGCTCACCATCTTCCTGGCAGTGTGTCTGCTGGGTGTCTTCGGGCTGTTCGCGATCTTCTCCCAGCTGCGGTTCGGTGAGACAGAACAGGGCTACCGCGCGGAGTTCAGCAATGTCGGCGGCATGGAGCCCGGAGATTTCGTCCGCATCGCCGGTGTCGAGGTCGGCAAGGTCGGCGATATGAAGATCCGCGATGACGGCACCGTCCTGGTCGACTTCACCGCCGATGAGTCGGTGGTGCTGACCGAGGGCACCCGCGCGGTGATCCGCTACGACGATCTCATCGGTGGGCGCTACCTGGGCCTGCAGGAGGGCACCGGTGACACCTCGCGCCTCAAGCCCGGTGCCACGATCCCGTTGTCGCGCACCGCGCCACCGCTGGACCTCGACGCCCTGATCGGCGGTTTCCGCCCGCTGTTCAAGGCGCTGCAACCCGATCAGATCAACGCGTTGTCGGGACAACTGATCAGCGCACTGCAGGGCCAGGGCGCCACCATCGGGTCCTTCCTCACCCAGACCGCGGCGCTGACCAACACGCTGGCCGACCGCGACCAGCTGATCGGTGAGGTCATCGTCAACCTGAACACGGTGCTGGGTTCGCTCGGCGACCAGAATGAGCAGTTCGCCAAAGGCGTTGACGGTCTTTCGGAATTGATCGACGGCCTGGCCGCGCGCCGCACCGATATCGCCAACGGCGTCGCCTATGTCAGCGAGGCCGCCGGCAGCATCGCCGACCTCCTGGCAGAGGCCCGGCCCCCGCTGGCGAAGACCGTCCAGGAGACCGACCGTGCCGCCGGCATCGTGGTCGCCGATCACGAATACTTCGACAACCTGATCAACACCCTTCCCGATGCATATCAGGCATTGGCGCGGCAAGGCATCTACGGTGACTTCTTCAGCTTCTACCTGTGCGATATCGTCCTCAAGCTCAACGGCAAGGGCGGTCAGCCCGTGTATGTGAAGGCGGCCGGGCAGAACAGCGGGAGGTGCACCCCGCGATGAAGTCTTTCGGAGAACGCAACCAGTTCGTCGTCGGCGCAGTCGGTCTCGCGATCATCGCGGCGATCGTGCTGGGCGCGCTGAACTACGACAAGTTGCCCTTCCTGAACCAGGGCAGGGACTACTCGGCCTATTTTGCCGAGGCCAGCGGTATCCGCGACGGCGCCACCGTGCAGGTCTCCGGTATGCGGGTGGGCAGCGTTTCCGGTGTGGAACTGGACGGCCAGCGGGTGCTGGTCAAGTTCAAGATCGACGGGGACGTGCGGATCGGGGATCGCAGCGAGGCCGCGGTCAAGACCAAGAGCCTGCTGGGCACCAAGTACCTGGAGGTCACCCCGCGCGGTGACGGCTGGCAGGACGGCGTCATCCCGCTGGACCGCACCACGCCGGCCTACCAACTGCCGGACGCGCTCGGAGATCTGTCCGCGACCATCAGCGGACTGAACACCAACCAGCTGTCGGATTCGCTGCGGGTGCTCTCGGAAACCTTCGCCGACACCCCGCCCGAGCTGAGGATCGCCATCGAAGGGGTGTCCCGGTTCTCCGAGACCCTCAACGAGCGGGACGCCGAACTGCGGGGACTGCTGGGCAACGCGAACAAGGCCACCACGGTGCTCGCCGAGCGCAGTGACCAGATCGTCGCGCTGGTGCGCAACAGCAACGCGCTGCTGGCCGAGTTGCAGGCGCAAAGCGCTGCGCTGGACGCGATCTCGGGCAACATCTCGGCGCTGAGCCGACAGCTCCAGGGCTTCATCGCCGAGAACGACGAGACCCTGAAACCGGCGATCGACAAGCTCAACGGTGTGCTGACCATCCTGGACAACCGCAAGGAACGACTGCAGAAGTCGCTGAAGCTGATCGGCGACTACGCCATGTCACTGGGGGAGTCGGTGTCCGGCGGACCGTTCTTCAAGTCCTATGTCGCCAACCTGCTTCCGGGACAGTTCGTGCAGCCCTTCGTCGACGCCGCCTTCTCCGATCTCGGCCTGGACCCCAACGTGCTGCTGCCCTCGGAGCGCACCGATCCGCAGGTCGGTCAGGCCGGCACCCCGGCGATGCCGGTGCCCTACCCGCGCACCGGTCAGGGCGGCGATCCGCGCCTGAACCTGCCCGACGCCATCACCGGCAACCCTGGCGATCTCGGCTGCGGCCCGCCAGGGATCCCGCTGCCCGGCCCGACCGGTTGCTACCCGTACCGCGAGCCGATTCCGGCGCCGCCGCCGGGTGGACCGCCGCCGGGACCGCCCGCGCTGGCGCCGCCGGGAATCGCCTCGACCCCGACGCCTCCGGGCCCGGTGTTCGTGCCCGCCCCCGGTGAGCCCGCGCCGCACGGTGCCGGATCCGGCGCAGAACCGGGAGTCCGCTGATGGCTACGCCTTCCAAGCCGCGCACGCGGACGGTCCTGGCGGTGGCGCTGATCGCGCTGCTGGCCGCGGGTGTCTTCGTGGTGATCAAGGTCAGTGACACCGTCAACCGCGTCAACGTCGTCGCGTACTTCGACAGCAGCAACGGCATCTTCGAGGGCGACGACGTGGTGATCCTCGGCGTGCCGGTCGGCCGGATCGACAAGATCGAGCCCGAGCCCGAGCGGGTGAAGATCTCGTTCTGGTACGACGCCCGCCACAAGGTGCCCGCCGACGTCAACGCCGCGATCCTGTCACCGATGCTGGTGACCTCCAGGGCAATCCAGCTGACCCCGGCCTACTCGAGCGGCCCGGTCCTGGAGAACGACGCCGTCATCGAGCAGAACCGCACCGTGGTGCCGGTCGAGTACGACGATGTCCGCGAACAACTCCACCGCATCACCGAGACACTGCAACCCACCGAGCCCGGTGGGGTGAGCGAACTCGGCGCGTTCATCAACACCGCCGCGGACAACCTGCGCGGTCAGGGCGCGGACATCCGTGCCACGTTGGTCAAGCTGTCGCAGGCGATTTCGGCGGTCGGCGACCACAGCACCGATGTCTTCGCCACGGTGAAGAACCTGTCGATCCTGGTCTCCGCGTTGCAGGACAGCACCGACGTGATGCGCCAGCTCAACCAGAACCTGGCTTCGGTGACCGGCACACTGGCCGACAACCCCGACGAGGTCGGCACCGCCGTGCAGGACCTGGCCGACACCGTCGGTCTGGTGCAGAACTTCGTCGCCGAGAACCGCGAAAGCCTGGGCACCACATCGGATCGGCTGGCCGGGGTGACCCAGGCCCTCAACGACAGCCTCGGCGACGTCAAGCAGTTCCTGCACGTGGCGCCCACGGCATTCCAGAACTACATCAACATCTATCAGCCGGCGCAGGGCGCGGTGTCCAGCGTGCCGGTGATCAACAACTTCGCCAACCCGATCAGCTTCCTGTGCGGCGCGGTGCAGGCGGCGTCCCGACTCGGTGCCGAGCAGTCCTCCAAGCTGTGCGTGCAGTATCTGGCGCCGATCATCAAGAACCGTCAGTACAACTTCCTGCCGATCGGCCAGAACCTCGCGGTCGGTACCCAGGCCCGCCCCAATGAGGTGACCTACAGCGAGGATTGGATGCGCCCGGACTACATCCCGCCGCCGGGGCCGGCGCCCGCCGCACCGCCGGCCGGGGCCGCTCCCGCTCCGGGGGGCCCGCCGCTGGCGGCCGAGGCCACTTCCGGCATCGGGCTGGCCACCAACCCGGCCGACGGCCTGCCCGGGCTGATGGTGCCGACGGGACCCGGATCATGACGACAGCTGTTCGTGTTGCCGGCGCTCTGTTGGTGGTCGCTGCCGCGGCCACCGGATGCCAGTGGAAGGGCCTGAACTCGGTGGCGCTGCCCGGTGTCGAGGGCGTCGGGCCGGGGGCCTACACCATCCAGGCCCAGATGCCCGATGTCGATCACCTTTCGCCGAACTCCCGGGTGCGCGTCGACGACGTGACCGTCGGCAACGTGACGAAGATCGAGCGTCAGGGCTGGAACGCGCTGGTCACGATGAGCCTCAACGAGAACGTCGTGCTGCCCGCCAACGCGACCGCGACCCTCGGCCAGACCAGCCTGCTCGGATCCGAGCACATCGAACTGGCGGCACCCACCGACACCGCGCCCGAAGGCAGGCTGAAGCCCGGAGCGGTGATCCCGCTGGAGTCCAGCGGTACCTTCCCGACCACCGAGCAGACCCTGGCCGCGATCTCGTTGCTGCTCAACGGCGGTGGTGTCGGCCAGGTCCAGGACATCACGACGGCGTTCAGCACCGCCTTCTCCGGCCGTGAGGCCGACCTGCGCAGCTTGATCGAGCAGCTCGACCTCTTCATCGCGTACAACAACGATCAGAAGGACGACATCATCGCCGCGGCCGAGAGCCTGAACTCTCTGGTCGGTCAGGTCGCCGAGCAGAAGCCGGTGGTGGACAAGGCGTTGCAGACCATC
This sequence comes from Mycolicibacterium sp. P9-22, assembly GCF_008329585.1. GTDB lineage: Bacteria > Actinomycetota > Actinomycetes > Mycobacteriales > Mycobacteriaceae > Mycobacterium. The sequence goes on from NZ_NPKP01000010.1 coordinate 178,042, forward strand.
CCGAACGCCCTGGAGGTGCTCGCCGACCAGCGCGAGATGCTGGCCGAGGCGCTCGCCCAGCTCGGCAAGTTCAGCGCGCTGGCCGCCGATGCGACCAGCCAGACCAGGGAGGCGCTCGTCGCCGAGCTCAAGGCCCTCGGTCCCACCCTGGAGCAGCTGGCCAATGCCGGCCCGGCGCTGACCCGCTCGCTGAGCTTCCTGACGACCTACCCCTTCCCGAAGGAAACCATCACCAACTGGATGCGCGGTGACTACGCCAACCTGACGCTGGTGGTCGACCTGACCCTGAGCCGCGTCGACCAGGGTCTGTTCACCGGCACCCGCTTCGAAGGCGACCTGACCGAGCTGGAGATGCAGTGGGGCCGCACCATCGGCCAGCTGCCCAGCCCGTACACCGGGGTGAATCCGCTACTCGCGCCGTACCGGTGGGATCAGGGGCGATGACATGATCCTGACCAGACGAATCCTCATCCAGATGGCGGTCTTCATCGCCATCTCGGTGATCGCGATCGGCATCATGGCCTTCGGGTACATGCGGTTGCCGAACCTGCTCTTCGGAGCCGGGCATTACCGGGTCACCCTGGAGCTGCCCGAGACCGGGGGCCTGTACCCGCGCAGCAACGTCACCTACCGCGGATCCCAGGTGGGCCGGGTCGAGGAGGTCGGACTGACCGACCGGGGCACCGTCGAGGCGAAACTGTCGCTGACCGACGACGTGTCCATCCCGGCCGACCTGGAGGCGGCGGTGCACAGCCAGACCGCCGTCGGCGAGCTGTTCGTCGAACTGGTGCCGCGCAGCGGTGCGGGACCCGAACTCCGCGACGGGGACGTCATCCCGCTCGACCGCACCACGGTGCCGATGGACGTCAACACCCTGCTGGACGCGACCAACCGTGGGCTGCAAGCCATTCCGGGTGACAACCTGCGTACCGCGGTCGACGAGGCCTACCTTGCGGTGGGCGGACTCGGGCCGGACCTGTCGCGCCTGGTGAAGGGTTCCACCCAGCTGGCCATCGATGCACGGGCCAATCTCGACTCGCTGACGACCTTGATCGACGAGTCCAAGCCGGTGCTCGACACCCAGACCGACACCTCCGGTGCGATCCGGGCCTGGGCGTCGAACCTGGCAACCATCACCGGCGAACTGCGCGAACACGACGGTGCGGTGCGTGGCCTGCTGGAGCGTGGCCCCGGCGCCGCGGAAGAGGTCCGGGCGCTGCTGGACCGGCTGCAGCCGACGCTGCCGATCGTGCTGGCCAACCTGGTCAACGTGAACGAGGTCGCGATCACCTATCAGCCGGCGCTGGAACAGCTGTTGGTGCTGCTACCGCAGGGCACCGCCACCACGCAGGCCACCGGTACCGCCAACCGGAACACCAAACAGGACTACAAGGGCGCGTACCTGAACTTCAATCTGAACCTGAACCTGCCGCCCGCCTGTACGACCGGCTTTCTGCCACCGCAACAGCAGCGGGTCGCCGCCCTGGAGGACTACCCGGACCGGCCCGCCGGCGATCTGTACTGCCGCGTCCCGCAGGACTCCGCGTTCAACGTCCGCGGTGCCCGTAACCTGCCGTGCCTGACGGTGCCGGGCAAGCGCGCCCCCAGCGTCGCGATGTGCGAGAGCGACGAGAACTACGTCCCGCTCAACGACGGCTTCAACTGGAAGGGCGACCCGAACGCCACCATCTCGGGGCAGGCCATCCCACAGCTCCGGCCCGGGACACCACCTGCGGAAACAGTGCAGGCACCCGCCGCTGCGCCGCCGCCGGTCGCAGCCGCCGAATACGACCCGGCCAGCGGCACGTACGTTGGACCGGACGGGCAGGTGTATACCCATTCGAACCTGGCCCGCACCGCGAACGAGGAGCAAACATGGCAGACGATGCTGCTACCCCCGCCGGGGAAGTGAGCGAGTCCGCATCCGAAGCTGACGTGACAGCCGGCGACGAGAACCTCGAGACGCCGGAAGACGTTGCCGCCGAGGACTTCGATGATGCCGTGGTGGAGGAGCCCGCCAAGCCCGGGATCTCGCATCTGAAGCTGGCGACGATCGTCGGGCTCGTCGTGGTGCTCGCCCTGGCCGGGCTGGTCGGCTGGCTCGGTTTCCGTGCCTACGAATCGCAGAAGCTCGAGGCGCAACGCCAGCTGTTCCTGCAGGTCGGCCGCCAAGGCGCGATGAACCTCACCACGATCGACTGGGAGCACGCCGAGGCCGATGTGCAGCGCATCGTGGATTCGGCGACCGGCACCTTCTATGACGATTTCCAGCAGCGCGCCGGCCCGTTCATCGAGGTCGTCAAGCAGGCGCAGTCGAAGTCGGTCGGCATGGTGACCGAGGCGGGTCTGGAATCCGAGTCCGATACCGAGGCCCGGGTACTCGTCGCGGTGACTGTGCAAACATCCAATGCCGGTGCGGCCGAGCAACAGCCGAGGCTGTGGCGGATGCGCGTCACCGTGCAGGATGTCGGCGATGACCAGGTGAAGGTGTCCAACGTGGAGTTCGTGCCGTGACCGAGAAGAAGACCGAACCCGAGGTGACCGACGCCGAGTCGACTGCCGTCGAACTGGACGACGCGACCGAGATGGCCGACGCTGCCGAGCCGACCGAGGAGACCGAGGCGGCCGAAGAGGCCGCCGCACCGGCGAGACGATCGATCGAGTGGCCGCGGGTGCTGGCTTACGGGATCCTGCCCGGCCTGGCGCTGGTGCTGGCGCTCGGCGCCGCTTTCCTGAAATACCAGGACAATTCGGTGCGCGACGGAGACAGTGCCGCGGCCGAATCCGTGCAGGTCGCCAAGGACAGCACGATCGCACTGCTGTCCTACAAGCCCGACACCGTGGAACAGCAGCTTTCCGATGCCCGCTCCTTGCTGACCGGAGACTTCCAGCAGGCCTACACCGACCTCACCACCGACGTCGTCATCCCGGGCGCCAAGGAGAAGCAGATCTCCGCGGTGGCAACGGTTCCGGCGGCCGCCTCGGTGGAAGCCGAGCCGAACCGCGCGGTGGTGCTGGTGTTCGTCAACCAGACGGTGGTGGTCGGCGCCGACGCCCCGACCGACACCGCCTCCAGCGTGCGGGTCACCCTGGAGAAGACCGGCGACCGCTGGCTGATCTCCGGATTCGACCCGGTCTAGGCGATCCGAGGTGCCCGACCAGATCGACATCACCGGCGATGACGTCACGCTGCGCGCCCTGACCTGGGGTGACTGGGACAACGCCGACGCCCCGGTCGCGGTGTGCCTGCACGGGTTCCCCGACACCGCGCACGGCTGGCGCAAGGTGGCCCCACGGCTCGCCGACGCCGGCTGGCGGGTGGTGGCCCCGTTCATGCGAGGGTACGCGCCGTCATCGCTGTCGGCCGAGGGCAGCTATCACGTCGGCGCCCTGATGGACGATGCGCTGCGGGTGCTCGACGCGGCCGGTCCCACCGGACGCGATGTCGTCATCGGACACGACTGGGGCGCCATCGCCGCCACCGGACTGGCGGCCATGCCGGACAGCCCGTTCGACAAGGCCACCATCATGTCGGTGCCACTGTCGGCGTCATTCCGGCAGCGCGCCGACATCGCCCGGCTGGCCGCCCAGCTGCCACGGCAGGTGCGGCGCAGCTGGTACATCATGTTCTTCCAATTACCTTGGCTGCCGGAACGTTCGGCGCAGCGGGTGGTGCCCAAGCTGTGGCGGGATTGGTCCCCGGGGTATGACGGCACCGAGGATGTGCGCCTGGTGCTCGACGCGATCGGGACCCCGGAGCACTGGCGGGCGGCACTGGGCTATTACCGGGCAACCGTGCGCAACAGTCGTCCACCGGCCCGCTACGCCGAGCTGCACCGGCACTGGCTGTCCGCACCTGTGCTGCCGACGCTCTATCTGCATGGCTCCGACGACGGTTGTGCGTCATCGGATTACACCGAGTGGGTGCGCCGCGTGCTGCCCGCTGGCAGCGCGGCCCACGTCATCGATGGCGGCGGGCATTTCCTGCAGCTCGATCAGCCCGCCGCCACGGCGGAGCGTGTCCTGGAATTCATCGGAAGTGGCCGCTAACCGGCTGACCGCGGTCGACGCTCAGATGTTCTGGATGTCGGCCAGGATGCCCAACGACACCTTCTTGCTGTACGCATTCGACGGTGTCCCGGCGGATCTGAAGGCGGCGATCGGTCAACTGATCACCAATGCCCGCAGCAGTCCGGACCTTTCGCGACGCGTCGACGACAGTTCGAGGTGGCGGTACCCGGCCTGGGTGCACCACGAGGTGGATGCCGCACAGTTCACCGTGCACGGGCTGACGGATACGTCCTGGTCCGGCTGCCTGGCGGCGGTCAGCGCCCTGGTCGGCGATCAGCTCGATTCGACTGTCATGCCCTGGCGGCTGCATCTCTTCCCCGGCGTGCACGGTGTTCCCGGAATCGACGGCGAAGGTACCGTCGCGGTCCTGCAGATCACCCACACCCTCGGCGGGGGTGGGCGGACCTGTGGACCGGCCGCGGTGATGTTCGGTGGATCCGCGGTGGTCGCACCGGTGACACCCGTGCATGTACATCCCGCCCTGCTGCTGTGGCGCAGTGTGCAAGCCACCCGCGCCTACCGGCAACTGGTGGCCGATACCGAGGCCGGCCTGGTGCCGCCTCCGGCCGCACCGTGTACACCGTTGCGCACCAATGACAATCCGGCGGGCTCGCAGCTCATGCGCACCCTGGTGCGTGACCGCGACGACCTGTCCGGGGCAACCGTGACGGTCGCCGCGCTGTCGGCCATCTCCGAGGCACTGGCCGGTCAGCTCGGCTCGCTGGGCGTGCCGGTGGGGGCGCTGGGCGCCGAGGTCACCATGGCCAAGCCCGGTCCGCGGCGGGCGTACAACCATTTCGGCACGGTCGGTGTGGGCCTGCATCCGCAGCTGCCGCGCGAGCAACGCATCGACGCGATCGCTGCCGATCTGGCTGACCGCAGGCAACGTGCTGCCCATCCCGCGATGCGGGCCTCTGAGCGCGCGTTCGACGCCACCCCGGCGCCGCTGTTACGGTGGGGGATAAGCAAGTTCGATCCTTCGGTGCGATCGGCGACGGTCACCGGCAACACCGTGGTGTCCAGTGTGAACTGCGGGACAGCAGATTTCACGTTCGGCGGCCAGCCCATCCGGCTGGCCGCGGCGTTCCCCGGCCTGTCGCCGATGGTGGGGATCACCCACTGCGTGACCGGTGTCGGCAGCACCATCGCGCTCAGCGTGTACGCCGCCGAGTCGGCGATCGGGGATGTCGACGCCTACCTGGATCGGCTGGAAGCGGCTCTGTAGCGGCCGAATGGCCACTTGTTGCACACTATTTCGAGATTTGCGTGTCATAACTGGCCGCTCGGCGCAGGGAGCCGATCCCGAGGTCCAACGCAGCCTCCAGGTAGCCCAGATCGCCGGTGGCCAGCAGGATCCCCACACCACCCTGGATGCCGGCGAGCAGGGCGGCGGCCGTGCGTTCGGCGTCGATCCCGGCAGGGACCTTGCCCTGTTCCTGCATGGCGCGGACTCCGGCGGTGATCTCGTCATGCCAGCGCTGCATCAGCGTGGCGGTGACGGCCTGTGCCCCCGGGGTGCTGCGCCCGATCTCGGACATCAGCATGCTCAGCGGGCAGCTCTGGCCCTGGCGCCGATAGCGGTCCACCACCGCGTCGCGCCAGCGCTGCCACGCCGCCCACGAGTTCAGCGCGCCCAGGTGCGGCTGCTGGTCGGCCAGCACCTGTTCGGCCTCGTGTTCGGCCACGGCCAGCAGGAGCTGCTCCTTGCCGCCCGGGAAGTAGTGGAACAGTTGGCTCTTGGAGGTGTGGGTGCGGGCGCGGATGTCATCGAGGGTGGTCAGGGCCACCCCGCGGTCGCGGATCTCGGCCGCGGCGCCCTCGATGATGCGCTGCCGGGTGGCCGCGCCCTTGCGGGTCAATGTTTGGACTTGCGGGTCCATTTTTATCGGCCTACATATGGACTCATGAGTCCAAAGAATACGCGGCTTGCGGGCCGCACAGCACTGGTCACCGGCTCCACCGGCGGTCTGGGCGTGGCCATCGCACACGCCCTCGCCGCCGAGGGAGCAGCCGTGGTCGTCACCGGCCGCAACAAGGATCGCGGCGACGCCGTCGTGGCCGAAATCCAGGCGTCCGGTGGCCAAGCGAGGTTCGTCGCCGCCGATCTCGGCGGAGGCGAATCCGAGATCCGCGGCTTGGCGGAGGCCGCCGGACCCGTCGACATCCTGGTCAACAACGCCGGCATCTGGTCCACCCCGCAACCCACCGAGCAGATCTCGGAGGCCACCCTGCTGGAGTCCTACCGGGCCAATGTCATCGGGCCGTTCCTGCTCACCGGCGCCCTGGCCCCGGCGATGGCGCAGCGCGGGCACGGTGCGGTGGTCAACATCGGGTCCATCACCGGCCTGATTGGCGGCGACAAGTCGGCGCTGTACAACTCGACGAAGGCCGCCGTGCACTCGCTCACCAAATCGTGGGCCGCCGAGTACGGGCCGTCCGGGGTCCGGGTGAACGCCGTCGCCCCCGGGCCGATCGCCACCGAGCGCGCCGCCGAGGCGGCCGATCACATCGCGCCGGTGCTGGCCCGCATCCCGTCGCGGCGGATGAGCACCCCCGAGGAGGTCGCCGCGGCGGTGGTCTTCCTGGCCGGTGACGATGCCGCGAATATCCACGGCGCGGTGCTCAGTGTGGACGGGGGCTGGGCGGCGACGTAACAGATGGCCTAGATTCTGTTACGTGGCTTCTGATACTGCGATCCTCATTCTGCGTGTGGTGCTCGGCCTGACCATGGCCGCCCACGGCTACAACAAGTTCTTCGGTGGCGGGCGCATCCCGGGCACCGCGGGCTGGTTCGACAGCATCGGCATGAAGCCGGGCCTGTTCCACGCCCGTGTCGCGGCCACCACCGAGATCGCCGCCGGCCTCGGTCTGGCGCTGGGCCTGTTGACGCCGGTGCCGGCCGCCGGATTTGTGGCGCTCATGCTGGTGGCGGCGTGGACGGTGCACCGGCACAACGGCTTCTTCATCGTCAAGGAGGGCTGGGAGTACAACCTGGTGCTCGCGGTGGCCGCGGTGGCCATCGCCGGCACCGGCGCGGGCCGCTACAGCCTCGATCACCTGCTGTTCTCCGGTACCGATATCGCGTCCTGGCTCTCGGGCTGGTGCGGCCTGGCCATCGCCGCGGGTCTCGGCCTGCTCGGCGGCATCGGGCAGCTGGTCATCTTCTTCCGTCCCCCGGCCAAGGCCTGACGTACCTGGCTTTACGTCAAGATGACGATTAATCTGGGGTGGTGTCGCGCTACGACCCCGGTGAACACCCGTCGGTGGCGGTCACCGTCGACCTGGTGGCCCTGACCATCCGCGACGACGCATTGTGCGCGCTGGTGATCCGCCGCGGTGAGGAGCCGCATGCCGGACGCTGGGCGCTGCCGGGTGGATTCGTGCGTTCCGACGAGGATCTCGATGCGGCGGCGGGTCGGGAACTGGTCGAGGAAACCGGGCTGCCTGCCGACCGGTTGCATCTCGAACAGCTCGGTACTTATGGTGCGCCGCAACGTGACCCGCGGATGCGTGTCATCACCGTCGCCTATCTCGGCCTGGCTCCCGATCTGCCCCCGCCGACTCCCGGTGGTGGCGCGGCGGGCGCGTGGTGGGTGCCGGTCGAGCAATTGTCGGGCGCCGCGCTGGCCTTCGACCATGCCGCGATTCTGGCCGATGGCATCGAGCGTGCCCGCGCCAAGATCGAATACACCCCGCTGGCCACCGCCTTCTGCGCCGACGAGTTCACCGTCGCAGAGCTGCGCAGGGTCTACGAGATCGTGTGGGGCGCAACACTGGACAGCCGCAATTTTCACCGCAAGGTGACCGGCGCGCCCGGCTTCCTGGTTCCGGTCGGGCGGACCACCGGTCGTGACGGCGGGCGTCCGGCCCAGCTGTATCGCCGCGGTGAGCTACGACTTCTGCATCCGCCGATGATGCGCACCGGCTGAGATGGCCGAAGTGCTGGCGATAAAGCTAGAACACGTTCTAGTCTGACCGCCATGGGATTCCTCAAGCAGAACACCCCGGTGGTCGATCTGGAGGAGTGGAGCAAGGGCACCCGCGCCGAGAAGATCGTCCCGATGGCCCGGCACTGGGCCGAGGTCGGCTTCGGTACGCCGGTCGCCTTGCACCTGTTCTACGTCCTCAAGATCCTCGCGTACATCGTGGTGGCCTGGCTGCTGGTGCTCGCCACCACCGACGGGCTCGGCGGATTCACCGAATTCTCCTCCTGGTACAACGAGCCGATCCTCTATCAGAAGGTCGTGTTCTACACGATGCTGTTCGAGGTCATCGGCCTGGGCTGCGGGTTCGGCCCGCTGAACAACCGGTTCTTCCCGCCGATGGGATCGATCCTGTACTGGTTGCGGCCCAGGACGATTCGGCTGCCGCCGTGGCCCAACCGCATCCCACTGACCAAGGGCGATGCGCGCGGCCCGGTGGATGTGCTGCTCTACGGGGCACTGCTGGTGATGTTGGTCGTCGCGCTGTTCTCCCAGGGCACCGGGCCGATCGGCGAACTCGGCACCGAGGTCGGCGTGCTGCCGGTCTGGCAGACCGCGGCGATCCTTGCCCTGCTGGCGCTGGCCGGTTTGCGCGACAAGGTGATCTTCCTGGCCGCCCGCGGTGAGGTGTACGGGTCGCTGGCGGTCTGCTTTCTCTTCAGCGGCGCCGACATCATCATCGCGGCGAAGCTGGTCTGCCTGGTGATCTGGATGGGTGCGGCGACCTCCAAACTCAACAAGCATTTCCCGTTCGTCATCTCCACGATGATGAGCAACAACCCCGTCTTCCGCTCGCCCGCCATCAAGCGGAAGTTCTTCGAGCACTTCCCCGATGACCTGCGTCCGGGCCCGGCATCCCGCTTCATTGGGCACTTCTCCACCGCGATCGAGGGACTGGTGCCGCTGGTGCTGTTCTTCAGCCACGGCGGGTGGGCGACGGCCATCGCCGCGTTCGTCATGCTGGTCTTCCACTTCGGCATCCTGAGCTCGATCCCGATGGGGGTGCCGCTGGAATGGAACGTCTTCATGATGTTCAGCGTGGTGGCGCTGTTCGTGGGCCACCCCGGGATCGGGCTCGGCGACCTGTCCAGCCCGTGGCCGATCGTGTTGCTGGTGGTGGTGGCCGGCACCGTGGTGCTGGGAAACCTGTTCCCGCGCAAGATCTCCTTCCTGCCCGGTATGCGCTACTACGCGGGCAACTGGGACACCTCGCTGTGGTGCATCAAGCCCTCGGCGGATGCCAAGATCGCGGCCGGCATCGTGGCGATCGCCAGCATGCCTGCCGCGCAGCTGGAGAAGTTCTACGGCAGCAAGGAAGCCGCCCAGATCCCGATGTACATGGGATATGCGTTCCGGTCCTTCAATACTCACGGTCGCGCGCTGTTCACCCTGGCGCACCGCGCGATGGCCGGGCACAACGAGGACGACTACACCCTCACCGATGGGGAGCGCATGGTCAGCACCGCCATCGGGTGGAACTTCGGCGACGGCCACATGAGCAACGAGCAGTTGGTGGCGGCGTTGCAGCAGCGCTGCCATTTCGAGCCGGGGGAGGTGCGCATCGTCATGCTCGACGCGCAGCCCATCCACCGGCAGACCCAGCAGTACCGGCTCGTCGATGCCGCCACCGGCGAGTTCGAGCGCGGCCATGTCAAGGTCGCCGACATGGTGATCCGTCAACCGTGGGATGACACCGTGCCGGTATATGACGTGCAGACAACAGGGCGCACCAGCGCCTCGTGAGCTAAGCGACATGCTTGGTCACGAACCTCTGGACGGACCACGCTTACGCGCATAAGCTCGCCTGAAGTGTCGCATCGGTGCGGCCCGACAGACGTGAAGGTGACTGACCTTGAGTAACTCCATTGCGGTCTTCAACCCATCGAACGAAGAGCAGATCGCCGAGGTCCCCGATTCCGACCAGGCGGCCGTCGACGCGGCAGTGGCCCGGGCTCGGGAGACCTTCGAGTCCGGGGTGTGGCGCAAGCTACCCGCCGCGCACCGCGCCGAGGTGCTGTTTAAGGCCGCCGAGATCATCAAGCGGCGCACCGGGGAACTGGCCGAGATCGAGGCCCGCGACAACGGTATGAATGCGATGGCTGCACAGCAGATCATCAAGGTCGCCAACGAGATGCTGATCTACTACGCCGGCTGGGTCGGCAAGATCCACGGGGAGTCGGCCAACCTCATCTCCGACGGCCTGCTCGGCCATTTCGAGGAGTACCACACCTTCACCCAGCTCGAGCCGGTCGGCGTCGTCGGCCTCATCATCCCGTGGAACGGGCCGTTTTTCATCGCGATGCTCAAGGTCGCGCCGGCCCTGGCCGCCGGCTGCAGCGCCGTCCTCAAGCCCGCCGAGGAGACGCCGCTGTCGGCGCTGAAACTGGAGGAGATCTTCCGTGAGGCGGGGCTGCCCGACGGCGTGCTCAACGTCATCACCGGCTACGGCGAGACCGCCGGCGCCGCGCTCACCGCGCATCCGGATGTCGACAAGATCGCCTTCACCGGCTCGACGGAGGTGGGCCGGCTGATCGTCCGCGCCGCGGCAGGCAACCTCAAGCGCCTGACGCTGGAACTCGGCGGCAAGTCACCGCTGATCATGTTCGACGACGCCAATCTGGAGAAGTCCATCATGGGTGCGGCGATGGGGCTGCTCGCCGGATCCGGCCAGAACTGTTCCTGCACATCGCGTATCTACGTCCAGCGCAAAATCTACGACCGGGTCGTCGAGGGTCTCGCCGGATTCGCGCAGATGCTGCCGATGGGCGGATCCGATGACCCCACCTCGGTGCTCGGGCCGTTGATCAGTGCAAAACAGCGCACCCGGGTCGAGGGCATCGTCAACGACGGGGTGGCCGGCGGAGCCGAGGTGATCACCGGCGGCAAGGCGCTGGATCGCAAGGGCTATTTCTACGAGGCCACCATCATCACCAACACCACTCCGGACATGCGGCTGATCAAGGAGGAGATCTTCGGCCCCGTCGGCTCGGTCATCCCGTTCGACGAGGAGGAGGAAGCCATCGCCGCCGCGAACGACACCGAATACGGACTGGCCGGTGCGATCTGGACCGAGAATCTCAGCCGCGCCCACCGCGTCGCGAATGCGCTTCGCGGCGGCCAGATCTGGGTGAACTCCGCCCTTGCCGCGGATCCGTCGATGCCGATCTGCGGTCACAAGCAGTCCGGCTGGGGCGGCGAACGCGGCAAGAAGGGGCTGGAGGCCTACTTCAACACCAAGTCGGTCTACATCGGAATCTGAGTGGACCTCACCCGATCAGGCGGGGCGATCCGCGAGCTGCTCAGCCCATCACATCGCGGACCTTGACGGTCTCGATGCCCTTCAGTAGCAACTCGCGTGCGGTGTCCAGGTGCTTGCGCCAATGTGCCTCGGCGGCCTCGCCGTCGCCGGAACGCATCAGCGTCATCAGCCGCTTGTAGGACCGCATCAACAGTTCGTAGTCCGACTTGGACAGCGGGCGGTTCTCCTTCATCGCCAAAGCGGTGTGCCGCACCGTGATCTCGTGCAGCATGCCGGCCATGATGGTCAGCGTCGCGTTGCCGGACAGCTCGACCACCCGCTGATGGAAATCACCGGTGGTCTCGGCCATCCGGCCGGTCTCGCGTCCGGACGGGACATGCTCGGCGATCATCGTGTCGAGTTCGTCGAAGGCCTCGGTGTTCCCGGTCTCGGTGAGCAACCGGACGGCCATCGGCTCGATACCGGCGCGGGCCGTCATCACATCGGCGATGGTGGCCCCCGACAGCTCGAGCAGCAGACCAGCCGGGCGTGCCACGATCTCGGGGCCGGGTACCCGCACCCGCGCACCGGTGCGTGAACCGCGGCGCACCTCCACGAGCCGCTCGGATTCCAGCACCCGCACCGCCTCGCGCAGCGTGGGTCGGCTCACCCCGAAATGCGCCATCAGCTCGGCCTCGTTGGGCAGGAAGTCGCCCTCCTTGAGTTGGCCGTCGACGACCATCCGGCGCAGCGTGCCGGCCACTAATTCGGCCGTCTTCGGCGACCGGATGGGCGCACCGGCGACCGCCGGGACGGCACTGCGGCCGATCATCGGCGAGAGCGGGGTGCTGCCGGCCACGGTGTGACTCCCTCGTGAATAGGCTGATGTCAGGTGTTCAACTCAGTAAACCATGTTGGCAAACTCGGCGCGTGCAGCTGCGTTCATCCGCCATCTACCAACCAGTAGGTTGACCTAGTAAACCTTCTGCTCTAGTTTCACCTATATATAGCGCCAACCACCTTCGAAGGAGAAGTTCATGGCTGAAGCGGTCATCGTCGAGGCAGTTCGTTCACCGGTCGGCAAGCGCAACGGCGCGTTGTCGGGTGTGCATCCGGCCGAACTGTCGGCCCAGGTCCTCAACGGCCTGGTGCAGCGTGCCGGAATCGATCCGGGGCTCGTCGACGACGTCATCTGGGGCTGCGTCATGCAGGCCGGCGAGCAGGCGCTCGATATCGCCCGCACGGCCGTGCTGACCGCCGGATGGCCCGAGACCGTTCCCGGTGTCACCGTGGACCGCCAGTGCGGCTCCAGTCAGCAGTCGCTGCACTTCGCCGTCGCCGGTGTGGTGGCAGGTCACTACGACGTCGTCGTCGCCGGCGGTGTCGAGTCGATGTCGCGTACCCCGATGGGCTCCTCGCTGGCCAACGGCGGGCATCCCTACCCGGAGGCCTTCCGGGCGCGCTACGACCACCAGACCCCCAACCAAGGTGTGGGTGCCGAGATGATCGCCGAGCAGTGGGGCCTGTCGCGCACCCAGCTCGACGAGTTTTCCCTGCGTTCGCATGAGAAGGCGGCTGCCGCACAGGACTCCGGTGCCTTCAAGGATCAGATTGTCGGCATCACCGACCAGGACGGCAACGTCGTCTTGGAAGACGGTGGCATCCGTCGCGGCGGCACCGTCGAGTCCATGGCCAACATCAAGTCCGCGTTCAAGGAGGACGGCGTGATCCACGCCGGTAACTCCAGCCAGATCTCCGACGGTTCGGCCGCGCTGCTGATCACCTCGGCGGAGAAGGCAAAAGAGCTGGGCCTCAAGCCGATTGCCAAGGTGCACACCGCGGTGCTGGCCGGTGCCGACCCGGTGATCATGCTGACCGCGCCGATCCCGGCCACCCAGAAGGCGTTGGCCAAGTCCGGGCTGACGGTCGACCAGATCGGTGCCTTCGAGGTCAACGAGGCGTTCGCGCCGGTGCCGCTGGCCTGGCTGAAAGATATCGGTGCCGACGAGAGCCGGCTGAACCCCAACGGTGGCGCCATCGCGCTGGGCCACCCGCTCGGCGGCTCCGGTGCGCGTATCCTGACCACTCTGCTATACCACATGCGGGACAACAACATTCAGTACGGACTGCAGACCATGTGTGAAGGTGGCGGCCAGGCCAACGCAACCATCCTGGAACTGCTGTGACGGCGGCCGAGGCGCGCGGCGCGCTCACCGAGCGGCGCGGGAACGTCCTGATCATCACGATCAACCGGCCCGACGCCCGCAACGCCGTCAACGCGGCGGTGTCCATCGGTGTCGGTGACGCACTGCAGGCCGCGCAGGAGGATCCGGAGGTCCGGGCGATCGTGCTCACCGGCGCCGGCGACAAATCGTTCTGCGCCGGTGCCGATCTGAAGGCGATCTCGCGCGGGGAGAACCTGTTCCACCCGGATCACCCGGAGTGGGGCTTCGCCGGCTACGTGCGGCATTTCGTCGACAAGCCGACCATCGCCGCGGTCAACGGCACCGCCCTGGGTGGCGGCACCGAACTGGCCCTGGCCAGTGACCTGGTGGTCGCCGAGGAACGCGCGAAATTCGGTCTGCCCGAGGTGAAACGCGGTCTGATCGCGGGTGCCGGCGGGGTGTTCCGCATCGTGCAGCAGCTGCCCCAGAAGCTGGCGCTGGAGCTGGTGTACACCGGCGAACCGCTGTCCTCGGCGGATGCGCTCAAGTGGGGTCTGATCAACAAGGTGGTGCCGGACGGGACCGTCGTCGACGCCGCACTGGAACTGGCCGAGCGCATCGCGGTCAACGCGCCGTTGGCCGTTCGGGCCAGCAAGCGGGTGTCCTACGGCGCCATCGACGGCATCGTCGCCGCCGACGAGCCGTACTGGAAACAGACCTTCGGCGAGTTCGCCACCCTGCTCAAGACCGAAGACGCACAAGAGGGACCGATGGCATTCGCGCAGAAGCGCGAGCCGGTCTGGAAAGCGAAGTAACAGTGAAGAGACTGGTTTTCGAAACCGAGCATGAGCAGCTCCGGGACACTGCCAAGCAGTTCCTGGAGAAGGAGTGTCTGCCCAATGTCGAGAAATGGGAGGCCAACCGCCTCGTCGACCGCGAAGCCTATGTGGCGGCAGGCAATTACGGTCTGATCGGGTTCAACATGCCCGAGGAGTACGGCGGCGGCGGAGTCGACGACTTCCGCTTCAACGCGGTGATCGTCGAGGAGTTCTCCAAGTTCGGGCTGGCCTGCCCGGGAGTGAGCCTGCAGAACGATATCGTCGGCCCGTACTTCAAGAACCTGGCCACCAAGGAGCAGCTGGAGCGCTGGATGCCCGGTTTCGCCAGCGGTGAGCTGATCGGCGCGATCGCCATGAGCGAGCCGGGCGCGGGCAGCGATCTCGCGGGTATCAAGACCACCGCGGTGCGCGACGGTGATGACTTCATCATCAACGGCTCCAAGACCTTCATCTCCGCCGGTATCAACTCCGACCTGGTGGTCGTGGTGGCGCGCACCGACCCCGACGCCGGCCACAAGGGCTTCTCGTTGCTGGTGGTGGAGCGGGACACCCCGGGCTTCACCCGTGGCCGCAAGCTGGACAAGATGGGCCAGCACGCCGCTGACACCTCCGAGCTGAACTTCGAGGACGTCCGTGTCCCCGCGGCCAACCTGCTCGGCACCGAGGGCAAGGGTTTCTACCATCTGATGGAGAATCTGCCCTCGGAGCGGCTGTCCATCGCCATCGGCGGCGTCGCCGGGGCGCGGGCCACGTTCAACGAGACGTTGCAATACGTCAAGGACCGCAAGGCATTCGGTCAGCCGATCGGCAGCTTCCAGAACAGCCGCTTCGTGATGGCCGAGCTGGACACCGAACTCGACATCGCCGAGCAGTACGTCGACCGGTGCCTGCGCGCCGTCGTCGACGGTGAACTGACCGCGGTACAGGCGTCCAAGGCCAAGTGGTGGTGCACCGAGCTCGGTAAGAAGGTCGTGGACTCCTGCCTGCAGCTGCACGGCGGCTACGGCTACATGAATGAGTACCGCGTCGCCAAGGACTACGTCGATGTGCGCATCCAGACGATCTACGGTGGCACCACCGAGATCATGAAGGAGATCATCGGCCGCGACCTCGGCCTCTAGCCGG
Organism: Mycolicibacterium sp. P9-22; assembly: GCF_008329585.1. GTDB lineage: Bacteria > Actinomycetota > Actinomycetes > Mycobacteriales > Mycobacteriaceae > Mycobacterium. Next base: position 193,463 of record NZ_NPKP01000010.1, read on the forward strand.
AACGCGAAAACGGCGCCCACTCATGACGAGTGGGCGCCGTTGTCGTGTGAGAACTAGCCCGCCGGCGCGGTCTCGGTGACCGTGACCGTGGCCGGAGCCTCGGCCGGGCCACTCGGCGGCGCGGAGGTCGTGGTCTCCGTGGCGGACGTGGCGGACGTGGCGGACGTGGTGGACGTGGTCGACGTGGTGCTGGTCGTCGAGGTGCTGGTGGTGACCGGAGTCGGCGCCGCGGCCGGATCCAGCACGGTGTCGATGATGTAGACACGCATGTGGTCCGCGCCGATACCGCCGCACTCGACCTTGGCGTCGTTGACGGTGATATCGCCGCCGCTGCCCTTGACGATCACCGGCTTGCCCTGCTGGGTGTAGACGGTGCCCTCGATATCGTCGGGGCCGAGGATGCCGAGCGCCATGTGGTAGTACACCAATGCGGTCAACGCGACCGGGTCGGTCTTGAGCGACTCCAGCTTCTCGGGCGGCAGCTTCGCGAACGCCGCGTCGCTGGGCGCGAACACGATGTACGGACCGTTGTCGAGCACCGCGGCCACGTTCACCTCCGGATTGACCTGCCCGGAGATGGCATTGCTGAAGGTGGAGATCGCTGGGATGCTCGCCAGCGCGGCCGAGGACTGTGCCTTGGCCAGGCCGGTCAGCGAACCGGGGCCGGTGGGCACCGACTTCACGGTGGCGTCACACGTGGGGCCCTTCGGTTCTGCGATCACCATCTGGGGTGTGGTGGTGGGGTCGTCGGCGTGAGCCGTGACGGTGGTTCCTGCGAAAACGATGGCCGACGATGCGACCACCACGCCGAAGAGTTTGCCGGTGCGAGCGTGCACGTGTTTTTCCTCCCGCTCATGACTGGGTCGGCGCGTCTCAAGCGGGGACGCGGCTGACCGATTTGTTCAAAGCCTCGGTTTCAAAGCCTCTGGCGTCCCCGCGGCGCCGGATGAATCGTATGCGTCCTGGTGAGCGCAGCCAAATGCCACTACACCGGGGTGGCGGGCCTGCGCACTCCCGCGCAGAGCAGCGCGGCCACGAAACACAGCCCCGCGGCGAGGTAAAACGCCAGGTCATAGGTGCCCTGCAGGTCCCGGATCCAGCCCGCGCCGGCTGCTGCGATGGCCGCCCCGAGCTGGTGTGAGGCAAACACCCAGCCGAACACGATGGGCGAGCGGGTTCCGAAGAAATCGCGGCACAGCACGATCGTCGGCGGCACCGTGGCCACCCAGTCCAGCCCGTAGAAGATGATGAACACCCACGTGCCCGGCTCGGCGTTCGGGGACAGCAGCGACGGCAGCAACAGCAGCGAGACACCCCGCCCGGCGTAGTAGACGCACAGCAGCAGGCGTGGGTCCACCCGGTCGGTGAGCCAGCCCGAGAAGATCGTTCCGGCCACGTCCAGGACGCCGATGGTGGCCAGCAGGCCGGCCGCCAGCGTGGTGGGCATGCCGTGATCGTTGGCCGCCGGGATGAAATGTGTGCCGATGAGGCCGTTGGTGGTCATCCCGCAGATCGCGAAACTGGCGGCCAGCAGCCAGAACGCTCGGGACCGCAGGCCGATCCGCAGCCCGTCGAAGGCGGCGCCGAAGGTTCCCGTCGGCAGCTCGGCGGGTTCGGTGCTGGTGGCGCCGTACGCGGTCAGTCCGATGTCCTGCGGACGGTTGCGCATGAACAACGCCACCAGCGGCACCACGGCCAGCGCGGCGGCCGCCACGATGAGCGACGCCCAGCGCCAGCCGTGCCGGGTGGTCACCTCGGCCACCACGGGCAGGAAGATCAGCTGCCCGGTGGCACTGGCGGCCGTCAGCACGCCGGTGACCAGGCCGCGCCGCGCCTCGAACCAGCGGGTGGCCACCGTCGCGACGAAACCCATCGAGATGGCGCCGGTCCCGACTCCGACGAGCACACCCCACAGCAGCACCAGTTGCCAGCTGGCGGTCATCACGACGCTCAGCGCCGAACCGGCGGCGATCAGAGCGAGCGCGCCCGACAGCACCGGCCGGACACCGAAGCGGTCCATCAGCGCGGCAGCGAACGGGGCGGTGACACCGTAGAGCGTCATGTTGACCGCCATCGCGACGCCGACGGTGCCGTGCGACCAGCCGAACTCATGGTGCAGCGGGTTCATCATGACCCCTGGTACCGACCTGAACGCGGCGGCGCCGAGGATCGCGACGAAGCTGACGCCGGCCACCACCCAGGCCCAGTGCAGGCGGCCGCGGGCGCGCAGAAGTGTCATGCGTCGATGGTCGCGGGTCCTCACCGGTGCCGCCTAGTGGCATAAACGACAGCACTCGTCAAAAACGTGCCAAACTGGGGTATGCACCGTGTGACCGTCCTGCTGCTGCCGCCGGTCGTGGGTTTCGACGCCACCATCGCCCCGACACTGTTCGGCAGCGCCGTGGCTGCCGACGGCTCTCCGCTCTACGAGGTGACGACGTGTGCTGTCGAACCGGGCCCGGTCGCGGCCACCACGGGGTTCGCCATGCTGCCCGGCGCCGGCCCCGAGGCGCTGGCCGCCGCGGACACCGTCGTCATCCCCGGCACCCGGTACCCACCCGCCCGGATAGACGGCACGCTGGCACCCGAGGTGACCGCCGCGTTGCGCACGATCCGGCCCGGCACCCGGCTGGTCTCGATCTGCACCGGCGCCTTCGTGCTGGCCGCCGCCGGGCTGCTGGACGGCCGCCCGGCGACCACGCACTGGCGCTTCGCCGACACGCTGCGGACGCTGTTCCCCGGCGTGCGGGTCGACGAGAACGTGTTGTTCGTCGACGACGGAGATGTGCTCACCTCGGCGGGCCTGGCCGCCGGGATCGACCTGTGCCTGCACATCATCCGGTCCGATCACGGCGCGCAGGTGGCCAACGAGGTGGCCCGCTACTGCGTGGTGCCCCCATGGCGGGAAGGCGGTCAGGCGCAGTTCATCGACCGTCACGTCCCGGTCGCCGATCACGCCTCCACCGCCGCCACCCGGCAGTGGGCGCTGGCCCACCTCGACCAAGAGCTGACGGTTCAGGCGCTGGCGCGGCAGGCACATATGAGCCCGCGCACCTTCAACCGCCGCTTCCGCGCCGAAACCGGTGAGGCGCCGGGCAGTTGGATACGCAACCGGCGCATCGACCGGGCCCGGGAGCTCCTGGAATCCCGGGATCTGCCCATCGACGAGGTTGCCCGGTTGTCCGGGCTGGGCACCGGGGGCAACCTGCGTCACCATCTGCGCCGTGGCGTCGGCATGTCCCCGTCGAGTTATCGCAAGGTGTATCAGGGCGTCTAGCTACGATGACGGCCATGCCTGAACCGCTGATCATCCCCATCCAGGGCCGCGCCCCGCAGCTGCACGCCGAATCGTGGGTGGCGCCGAACGCCAGTGTGATCGGTCCGGTGACACTCGCAGCGAAGGTCAGCGTCTGGTACAGCGCCACCCTGCGCGCCGAGTTCGAACCCATCGAGATCGGGTTCGGCTCCAACCTCCAGGACGGTGTCACCGCTCACGTCGACCCGGGTTTTCCGCTGCGCGTCGGCGCCGGGGTGAGCGTCGGTCACAACGCGGTGCTGCACGGGTGCACCATCGAGGACGACTGTCTGATCGGGATGGGCGCGATCGTCCTCAACGGGGCGGTCATCGGCGCGGGCTCGCTGGTCGGGGCGGGCGCGGTGATCCCGCAGGGCGCCGTCATCCCGCCCGGCTCGCTGGTCGCGGGCGTACCGGGCAAGGTGCGCCGCGATCTCAGCGAGGACGAGAAAGCGGGCAACAAACTGAACGCGCAGGTCTATCAGGGACTCATCGAGCTGCATCGATAGCCCGGTTACTTCCGCGCCGGCGTGGGTACGTTGGGGCTATGCGGATCCTGTTGACGGGTGCCACCGGCTACATCGGCTCACGCCTCGTCACCGAACTGCTCGAGGCCGGCCACCAGGTCGTGGTGACCAGCCGCAACCCCGCCCGGCTCGGGGATTACGGCTGGTTCGACGACGTCACCGTGGTCGCCATGGACGCACGCGAATCCGAGTCCGCCGCAGTGGCTTTCGAGCTGGCGGGTCAGGTCGACGTGGTGTACTACCTGTTGCACGGGATCGGGGAAACGGGTTTCCGGGAGTCCGACAACCGTGCCGCGGCCAATGTCGCCGAGGCCGCCCGCACGGCGGGGGCACGTCGCATCGTCTACCTGGGTGGGTTCGTGCCCGGGGGTGAAACGCTGTCGGATCACCTGGCCGGCCGCGCCGAGGTGGCCGAGGCGTTGCACGTCGACGGCGGTGCCGAGGTCGTCTGGCTGGGTGCCGCACTGATCATCGGCGCGGGCTCGACGTCGTTCGAGATCCTGCGCTACGTCAGTGACCGGTTCCCGGTGCTGCCGCTGCCGAGCTGGATGTCCAACCCGATCGATCCGATCTCCATCCGCGATGTGCTCTATTACCTTGTGGCCGCCGCGGATTCGGAGCGCGTCCCGGCAGGGTCCTATGACATCAGCGGCACCGAGACCACCACCTACCGCGACCTGCTCGCCAGTTACGCGCAGCGGAGTGGCAACTGGCAGTTCGAGATCCCGGTCGGTGATATCCCCACCGGCCTGGTGTCGATGGTGTCGGCGGTGGCGCTGCCGGTGCCCGGCGGTCTGACCTCGGATCTCACTGCCTCCCTTGACTATCCGATGACGGCCAGCGGGGCCGGCCTGCGTGGTCTGGTGCCCGACCCGGAGGGCGGTCTGCTGAGCGTGGGCGACGCGATCCAGCGATCACTGGCCATGCACCCGCGGCGCCCGGTCAACAATCTGGCCGACTCGCATCACCTCGCCGATACCGACCCGGATTGGGCAGGCGGCGACACCGCCCGCATCCGGCAGCTCACACCCTGGATCGCCAGACCCGCGCTGTCCATGCTGGCGCCGCTGCCGGGGCCGGCCAGGGCCGCGGTGCGGACCGGTCTCGACGCGCTGGCGGAGCTGGCGGCCAAGGTCGACCCGCGATGACCGAACGCCCCACCCGGACCCGGTACCGATTGACCCAACCGTGGTGGAAGCGGCGCGCCATCGGGGTGCCGGAAACCGCGGCCGTGGTGCTGCGGCGCCGGGTGACAGTGGGTGTGTTCCTGTCGATCGGGGCGGTGCTGCTCGCGTTCTCCCTGAGCCGGTCACCCGGTGACGCGTCGTTCTACTGGCTGACCCTGGCCATGGCCGCGACGTGGATCGTGGGGGCGTTCGCTTCCGGGCCGGTGCCGTTGGGCAGTATGCAGTACGGCGGTCAGCAGCGAAGTCCGGTGCTGCTGGGCACGGTCGTCGGACTCGGCCTGGCCGCCGCATTCGTGGTCGGCGGTCTGGTCGCCCGGGAGATTCCCGGGGTGCGCGAATACATCACGGCCGTGCTGGAATTCGCCAACCAGGGCACGCTGCCGCTGGTCGTGTTCATCACCCTGATCAACGGCATCGCCGAGGAGTTGTTCTTCCGCGGCGCGCTGTACTCGGCGCTCGGCACCCTCTATCCGGTGGCCGTCTCGACCGCCGTCTACATCGTCACGACCCTGGCCTCGGGCAACCCGATGCTCGGTTTCGCGGCGGTGCTGCTCGGCACGGTATGCGCCCTGCAGCGACGGCTCACCGGGGGCGTGCTCGCGCCGATGCTCACCCACTTCTGGTGGGGGCTGGCGATGGTGCTGGCGCTGCCGCCGATCTTCGGTGTCTGATCACCTGTCGAGCGGGTGCTCGATCTCGTCGTGGTACATCCGGGCAGCGAAATAGGCGATCAATCCCAGGAACACCGGGCCGACGCCGGCCACCAGATAGATGGTCTCGATGGAGATCACCTTGGACAACGGCCCGGCCAGCGCCATCGACACCGGCATGAATACCAGCGACACGAAGAAATCCAGGCTGGAAACCCGGCCCAGCATCGCCGACGGCACCCGCCGTTGCAGCAGCGTGCCCCAGATGACCATGGCCGCACCGCTTGTCACGCCGATGATGAAGGACGCCAAGGCCATCAACGGAAACGATGACGTGTATCCGATGGCGATGATCGGCAGATTGCCCAGGCCCCAGCACACCATCAACGCCGTCATGTAACGCTTCGGCAGCCGCCACGAGGACACTGCGAGCGCTCCGACGGCGCTGCCGAGTCCGAACGCGGCCAACACGAACCCGAAGATCCGTTCGCCGTGCTCGAAGCGCGCGTTGGTGATGAAAGGCAGCAGCACTTCGATCGGGCCCATGATGAGCAGGATGAACCCGCTGGCGAACAGCAGAGTGGCCAGCAGCCACGGGGTGCGCACCATGAAGACGAAACCCTCACGCAGGTCGGTGAGGACATGCGGTCTCTCATGTTCGGGTTCGGCTCGTTGCACGACGGGACGTGTCGCAATCAGCAGCGTGAGGCCGATGCCGAACAGCACGGCGCAGATGACCAGACCGACGGTGGGGAAGGTGGCGCCGATCAGCAGGCCGGCCGCGGCCGGGCCGATGGCCTGCTGCAGCGTCGGGCGCATGACGCCTTCAATCCCGTTGGCGGCCAGTAGTTGCTCCGGCGGCAGCAGCCGCGGAAGGTAGGCGCTGTACGCCGGGAAGAAGAAGGCCGCCGCGATACCGAGGGCCGCGGACGCGACCGCCATATGCCACAGCCGCAGCGAATCGAGCAGGCCCAGCACCGCCACCGAGGTCACCGCGGCGGTGTTGACCGCCTCGACCAGGATGATGATGCCGCGCTGCGGGAACCGGTCCGCGGCGATGCCGCCGACCAGGACGAACGCGACCAGGCCGACGGCCATGCACGCCGCGACCAGGGACAGCGCGGCCGGGTCGTTGCTGATGGCGATGACCTGCAGTGCCATCACCACGGTCCACATGCCGGTGGCGAAGATCGACAGCGCGACGGCGGCGATCAGCAGGCGGTAATCGCGGATCTTGAAGGGTGCGAGTACGCGCCAGCCACCACCGTCCAATTGCGTACTCACCCATAGATGGTCGCCGACCGTGGCCTGTCAGTCCATTGATTTTCCGTGGGCCCGGGGTCAGGAGTCGGTGAAGCGGGCCTGCCGGCCCTCCTGGAACGCCTTGGTGCCCTCGGCGAAATCCCGGGACGTGAGCAGGATCAGCTGGCCCTCGCGTTCGCGCCCGATGGCCGCTTCCAGCTCGGTGAGAGTCGCGTCGTTGATGGCCTGTTTGGTCCTGCGTAACGCGACGGCCGGTCCACTGGCCAGGGTGCCGAGCACCTTGGCCACGGCCGCGTCGAGGTCCTCGGGGGCATGAACCGAGGTGACCAGGCCCCAGTCGTAGGCCTCGGCCGCGGTGATGCGCTCGGCCAGCAACGCCATCCGCTGCGCGCGGATCCGGCCCACCGCCGCCGCGATCAGCGCCGACGCGCCGCCGTCGGGCATCAGCCCGATCTTGGTGAACGCCAGCATGAAAAACGCCTTCTCCGAGGCGAGTACGACGTCGCAGGCGATGGCCAGCGAGACGCCCACGCCCGCGGCCGGCCCCTGCACCACCGAGACGACGGGCTTGGGCAGCGCGACGATGGAACGCACCGCCCGATTGGCGGCGTCGAGCACCACCTCGGGTCCGTTGACGGACTTCGCGGACACATCCTCGGCGCTGATACCGGCGCCCGAGCTGAAACCGCGGCCCGCGCCGGACAACTTCACGACGCGGACCGCAGGATCGGTGGCGGCCGCCTCGAGGGCGTCGGCGATACCGGTCAGCATGGCCTCCGACAGCGAGTTCAGGCTGTCGGGCCGATTCAGGGTCACCGCCAGCACGCCATCGGCGAGCTCCACGGTCAACTGATCGATGCTGCGATACGTCATCTGTACGCCCTCAGGTTCGGCGGGTAGGTGACCCGCGGCCGGTCGACTTGGTTATACAAGTAAGCTATGTCGGCGGTCAACTACTCAGTACTCAACGGCGAAGGACGGTAGGCATGGCGGGACCACTGCAGGGTTTGCGAGTCGTGGAATTGGCCGGTATCGGCCCCGGCCCGCACGCGGCCATGATTCTGGGAGATCTGGGCGCCGACGTGGTGCGCGTCGATCGCCCGACGGCCAAGAACGGTGCCATCTCGGATGCGATGCTGCGCAACCGGCGCTCGGTCACCGCCGACCTCAAATCCGATGAGGGACGCCAGTTCGTGCTTGACCTGGTCGCCAAGGCCGACGTGCTGATCGAGGGTTTCCGGCCCGGTGTCACCGAACGGCTAGGCCTCGGGCCGGACGACTGCGCCAAGGTCAACGAGAAGCTCGTCTACGCCCGGATGACCGGGTGGGGCCAGGACGGGCCCCGCGCACTGCAGGCCGGTCACGACATCAACTACATCTCGCTGAACGGTGTGCTGCACGCAATCGGCCGCAAGGGCGAACGCCCGGTGCCGCCGCTCAATCTGGCCGGTGATTTCGGCGGTGGGTCGATGTTCCTGCTGCTGGGCATCCTGTCGGCGCTGTGGGAACGGCAGACCTCCGGCAAGGGCCAGGTGGTCGACGCCGCGATGATCGACGGCTCCAGCGTGCTGATCCAGATGATGTGGGCCTTCCGGGCGCAGGGCGTGTGGAGCGACGAGCGCGGCACCAACATGCTCGACACCGGCGCCCCGTACTACGACACCTACGAGACCGCCGACGGCAAGTACTTCGCGATCGGCGCGATCGAGCCGCAGTTCTACGCCGAGTTGCTGGCCAAGCTGGGCCTGGACCCCGAGACCCTGCCCGGGCAGAACGACATCGGCCGCTGGGAAGAACTGCGGGCCACCTTCAGCGAGGTGTTCAAGACCAAGGATCGCGATGAGTGGGCTGCGGTGTTCGCCGGCTCCGATGCCTGCGCGACACCGGTGCTCGCGTTCGGCGAGGTGCTCGACGAACCGCACATCGCGGAGCGCTCCACCTTCTACGAGACCCAGCACGGCCTTCAGCCGATGCCGGCCCCGCGGTTCTCGCGCAGTGAGCCGGCCGTGCCCAGCCCGCCGCCGCTGATCGGCGCGCACAACGACGCCATCCTCAAGGACTGGGCCTAGGCCTTCAACCTTCGATCGAAAGGAACTACAGCAGGTGGAAATCAAGGATTCGGTAGCCGTTGTCACCGGCGGGGCCTCGGGCCTCGGCCTGGCGACGACCAAGCGACTGCTCGACGCCGGCGCGTCCGTCGTCGTCATCGACCTCAAGGGTGAGGAGGCGGTCGCCGAACTGGGCGAGCGAGCCAAGTTCGTCGCCGCCAACGTCACCGATGAGGACGCGGTCAGCAAGGCCCTCGATGTGGCCGAGTCGCTGGGCCCGGTGCGCATCAACGTCAACTGCGCCGGCATCGGCAACGCGATCAAGACCCTCGGTAAGGAAGGCCCGTTCCCGCTCGACGGCTTCCGAAAGGTTGTCGAGGTCAACCTGATCGGCACCTTCAATGTGCTGCGGCTGGCCGCCGAGCGGATCGCCAACACGGAGGCTCTTGACGACGGATTGGGGTCAGCGGAGCGCGGCGTCATCATCAACACCGCCTCGGTCGCCGCATTCGACGGACAGATCGGCCAGGCCGCCTACTCGGCGTCCAAGGGCGGCGTCGTCGGCCTGACCCTGCCGGTCGCACGTGACCTGTCGCGCAGCCTGATTCGTGTGTGCACCATCGCGCCGGGGTTGTTCAAGACCCCGCTGCTGGGCTCCCTGCCCGAGGAGGCCCAGAAGTCCCTCGGACAGCAGGTGCCCCACCCGGCACGCCTGGGCGACCCGGACGAGTACGGCGCGCTGGCCGTGCATATCGTGGAAAACCCGATGCTCAACGGCGAGGTCATCCGGCTGGATGGCGCGATCCGCATGGCTCCTAGGTAGGGGAAACAATGTCACTGGTCACCAAGTTCACCGAGGCGTTCGGTGTGGAACATCCGATCGCCCAGGGTGGTATGCAGTGGGTTGGTCGCGCCGAGCTGGTCGCGGCTGTGGCGAATGCGGGCGGTCTGGGCTTCATCACCGCACTGACCCAGCCCACGCCGGCAGATCTGGCCAATGAGATCGCGAAGACCCGCGATCTCACCGACAAGCCGTTCGGCGTCAACCTGACGATCCTGCCGGCGATCAATCCGCCGCCGTACGACGAGTACCGCAAGGTGATTGTCGACGCCGGGGTGAAGATCGTGGAGACCGCGGGTTCCAACCCGGCTCCGCACCTGCCGATGTTCCACGACAACGGGATCAAGGTGCTGCACAAGTGCACCTCGGTGCGCCACGCCATCAAGGCGCAGTCCCTCGGTGTGGATGGCATCAGTATCGACGGTTTCGAGTGCGCGGGTCACCCGGGCGAGGACGATATCCCGGGCCTGGTGCTGATTCCGGCCGCGGCCAAGGAGATCGAGATCCCGATGATCGCCTCGGGCGGTTTCGGTGACGCCCGCGGGCTGGTGGCTGCGCTGGCGCTGGGTGCCGACGGTGTCAACATGGGCACCCGTTTCATGGCGACCGTGGAGTCCTGTATCCACCAGAACGTCAAGGACGCCATCGTGGCCACCGACGAGCGTGGTACCGAACTGATCTTCCGCAGTCTGCACAACACCGCTCGCGTTGCGAGCAACGTGGTTTCGCGTGAGGTGGTCGACATCCTCAAGGGTGGCGGTCAGTTCGAGGACGTCAAGGATCTGGTGGCCGGTGTGCGTGGCCGCAAGGTGTTCGACGACGGCGATATCGACGCCGGTATCTGGACCGCGGGAACCGTCATGGGCCTGATCCACGACATCCCGACCGTCGACGAGCTGATCACGCGGATGGTCGACGAAGCCGAGGACATCATCATCGGCCGGCTGGCCGACATGGTGAACATCGACGAGCCCGAGCAGGCCACCGCCTGACAGCGGTAGTGACTCAAGACCGCCCGGTCGAGACTGCGAGGAAACTCGCGGTATTCGATCGGGCGGTTCTCGTTGCGCCCCTTTGTCAGAAGGGTGGGTCGCTGTCGTTCTCGGTGAGTTCGAGGGCGAGTTGGAGTTGGTTGCGGGTGCGTTCGGTTTTGATGCGTTGGGCGCGGTCTTGGGCGCGGGTGCGTGTGCGGGTCGGCATCTTGGTGTCGCGGTCGGTGTCGCCGATCAGGCTGATCGCGCGTTTGCGTGGGATGGGGGTCTCGATGTTCCAGTGCGGGAACAGCATTGATGCCCCGGGCGCCTTGGTGTAGGTGTGCCCGGTGGGTGCGCTCCATTGGATGCTGCCATCGGGTGTGGCGTGCGGTGTCCAGCCGCCGAACGTTTTGATCAGATGGTGCAGACGGCATAGCGGTGCCAGGTTGCCCGGGTGGGTGGCCCCGGCGGGCCATGGGGTGAGGTGGTCGAGATCGCAGCGGTGCGCGGGCCGGTTGCAGCCGGGAAAGCTGCAGGTCATGGCGCGCATCCGGACGAACGCGGTGAGCGCGGTGGAGGGCCGGTATTGGCGTTCGGCGGACAGGTCGGCGATCTCGGAGAGGGGTTTGATGGTGGCGCCGGTTGCCGCGAGGTCGGCCAGCATGTCGGCGGGGATGATGGCGCCGTCGAGCGTGACGCCGGGGCTGGGTGTGCAGGCAGCGGGTTGGGTATTGGCGGCCGGGGCGGCAGGTTCGGTATTGGCCGCGGGAGCGGTGGGCTCGGATGGCGGTGCGGCCTCATCGTCGGAGGCGGCCGGCTCGGTCTCCGCGACTGGCTCGGTTCCATTGCTCGCGGCGGGCCGACTCTGCTTGGGGGCGTCCTCACCGGCGGCGGGGACCTGGTCGGTGAGCACGTAGATCGTCACCGCGCCCGCGCGGGGATCCTTGCCGCTGCCCTCACAATTGGCGTCGCCGCACTCGCAGGTCAGGCGTTCCAATGCGGGCCCGACCACACCCAACGCCGACAGTGCCGCGGCGCGTAGTTCGCCGCGCTTGCGCGGGTCATTGGGGCACACGGTGTCGGCCAGATCGTTGAGGCGCTGTTCCAGGATTTTCTTGTCGGTGACGCGTAGCCGCCCCCAGAACGAGGACACCCCGTTGGGGTCGTCCTTGTCATCGAACTCCACGTAGAGATCCTTGGCGGCCCGTTTGGAGCGCATCACCGCTTCGGGGTCGAATTTCTCCACCCACAGATCAACGGCGTTGATCAGGTCTTTCTCCGAATGCGCCCCGTACACGCCGGCTTCACCAGCAACGGCGGCGTCGATCAAGGCCAGCGCGTCGGGGTCCTCGACGAGGTGGGTGCGCCAGGTGATCGCATCGATCACCGTCGCCGAAACCGCACCCGTGCCAAACAGGGCGGCGGTGCGCGGTAGCCGGTCCCGTAGCGCTTGGGCGATGCGCATCTGCTTGGACGCGGCATGAGCGTTGAGGTTGCAGGCCGCGGCCACCGCGGCTTGGGCCCAGGCCCAGCCATCGATGACCTGATGCGCAACAGCGTCGTCCTCGTCATCGCACTGGCGGGCGACCACCTCGCCGATCAACGCCAGCCGCTGCGCGGCGGCCATGGCCTCGGTCTGGGTCATGGTCGTGACCGCGGAGATGAGCGCCTCATCGCTCAAACCCGCGATCGCGACCCGATCCAATCCTTCGAACATATGTGCGATTTTACCCGCGGGGTCCGACCGCGTTGACTCATCAGAAATGCGCGCGAAGCGGTGATTCGTTGCCTCATTGAGAATGCGCGCGTAGGCCCGATTGATGGGGTTGACCTTGGCTGAGCGCAAAGCGGTGACCGAGACGATCGC
>NZ_NPKP01000034.1 GCF_008329585.1 Mycolicibacterium sp. P9-22
CGCCGCTCCCGCGCTGCCGCCACAAGCCAGCATCGAGATCACCAAGGCCACCCCCACCCCACCGTCCCTGGCCCGTCCCATCCGCCAGGCCGTGCTGGGCGTGCTCGGCATCTTCGGGTTCAACCCCAACCCTGGGAGCACCAACAACCCACTGCTGGAAGCACTCTGGGGCACCTACCGCCGCATCGAATCCTTCCTCGACAACCAGCCCGCCACCGCCAGAACCACCACCATCACCACCAGCGAACTCATCGACGACACCGTCGCCATCACCGGCACCGTCACCTTTGAAGACCCCAACAACGACCCCCTGCGCTACACCACCACCCAGGGCGCCCACGGCACCGTCACCATCAACCCCAACGGCACCTTCACCTACACCCCCACCGACCCCCACTTCACCGGCACCGACACCTTCACCATCACCGCCAACGACGACAAGAACTTCCACCTGCACGGACCGCTGGCCTTCCTACGACCCGACTGGGGGCACACCAGCAGCGCCACCCTCACCATCACCCTCGACAAGGCCGGCAACGTCGCGCCGGTCATCACCAACCACACCGGACCCACCACCAGCACCGACGGCAAAACCACCGGAATCTTCACCGTGACCGACCTCAATGGCGACCCCATCACCCTCAACCTCAGCCAAACCACCAAGGGAACAGTCACATACGCCATCACTCCGGATGCCACCACACCCGGCGCACACACCGTCACCTACACCTACACCCCCACCTTCGCCGCCCGCCTCGCCGCCTCCTACGCCGGCGCAGACACCACAGAAACCATCACCATCACCGCCACCGACGGAACCACCACCTCAAACCCACTCAGCATCACCGCCACCAT
>NZ_NPKP01000011.1 GCF_008329585.1 Mycolicibacterium sp. P9-22
CAACTGGAAGAAAGCACTCGAACAACTCAGCCTGGTCTACCCAGACCGCATCGAACGCTACCTATAGACACACACCACCATTCAAAGAATCAGACAGGGCAACCTACACAGAAAACTTGACAGGCTCCAGTACGGCCTCCCGATCCGACACCTGATTCGCAAGCATGTTCGAATTCTATCGAGGATCCCCGACGCGCGCCGACGTTGTCCACAGGCGAAGTATCTATCCACAGATCCATAAAAAGTATTGGCGCACAACACTTTCACGGAGTACAGGCCTAGGTGCTGATCTGAATCCGCCCGTCGACCTCCGAGACCGGATAGCTACGCACCGGTGCGCCCCCGCCGGTTTCGGTGCCGGTGCACATGTCATAGGTCGCCCCGTGCAGCGGGCACACCACCACCGATTCGTCGGCCAACCCGTCCGCCAACGGCCCACCCTTGTGTGGGCACACCGCGTCCAGCGCGCGTAATGACCCGTCGCGCAACCGGAACACCGCGATCTGGCTGTCTGCCACGGCGAAGGTGCGGCCCTCGCCCACGGGCACCTGGGAGACCGGCCCGAGGTCGCTCATCGCACCGGAACCTGCGGTAGTGGCAGCAACGGCAGCGAGGTCCGGAACTGTCCCTCGGTCGCTGGCTCGCGTCCGTCGAGCCACGGATCCCGGTACGCGTCAATCGATTTCTGCATTCGTGCATCCAGCCCCGCAGCGAGCCCATCGGCATCGTCGACCACGACCGCCCGGATGTGTTCGATGCCCACCCGCGGCACCCACGCGTAGGTGCGCTCCAACCAGTTCGCATCCTCGCGGTAATACTGCAGGAAGCGGCCGGTCAGCGTCATCACCTCTTCGGCGGACTCCACAGTCGCCATCAGGTCGCCCTTGCGGATATGGGCACCCGCGGCACCGCCGACATAGATCTCCCAGCGGCCGCCGTCCACGGCCACCACGCCGAGGTCCTTGCACAGCGACTCGGCGCAGTTTCGGGGACATCCCGTCACGGCGAGTTTCATCTTGGCCGGGCTGGCCAGGCCCTGGAACCGTTCCTCCACGGCGATCCCCAGCGCGGTGGAGTCGCCGACGCCGAACCGGCAGAAGTCGCTACCCACACAGGTTTTCACGGTGCGAAAACTCTTGCCGTAGGCGTAGCCGGACGGCATCTCCAGATCGGCCCACACCCCGGGCAGATCCTCCTTGCGGATGCCCAGCAGATCTATGCGTTGTCCGCCCGTGCATTTGATCATCGGAATCGAGTACTTGTCGGCCACATCTGCGATCCGGCGTAACTGCCACGCGCTCGTCACGCCGCCCTTCATCTGGGGGACCACCGAGAAGGTGCCGTCCCGCTGGATGTTGGCGTGCACCCGGTCGTTGATGAACCGCGAATCCCGTTCGTCGACGAACTCGTCTGCCCACATCATCTCCAGCAGCGAGGCCAGCGCCATCTTCGATCCGGCGTCGTGCTTGCCATCGGGTGCCAGCGCATTGAATACCGAAGAGACCGAATGCAGTTGCAGCTCACGGATCAACCGCATCAACTCGGGCTTGGCGTACGGCACACCCGGCACATACCAGGAGGCCGACGGATCCTCGGTCACCGCCCCGTCGGCGGCCCATTCGACCACCTGCCCGACCAGTTCCTTGCACGACCCGCAGCCCTTGCCGGCCTTGGTCGCAGCCATCACACCGGTCACCGAGGTGGTACCGGCCTTGACGCACGCCACCAGCGCACCCTTGGACACCCCGTTGCAGTTGCACACCTGCGCGTCGTCGGCCAGCTCGGCCACGCCGACGGCGACATCCGGGGTGCCGATGTCGAACATGAGCGCCACCCGCTCGTCCGGTAGCGGCAGCCCGTTGTCGAAGGCCTGCGTCAGGAACGACACCTTGCTGACATCGCCGATCAGCGTGGCGCCCACCAGCTTCCCGTCCCGGATGACGATGGTCTTGTAGACGCCGTGCTTGGGTTCGGAGTACTGGACGAACTCGTCGTCGGGATGCTCGGGCCCCTTGACTCCCATCGACGCCACGTCGACACCGGCCACCTTGAGCTTGGTGGCCACTCGAGAGCCGTGGTAGGCGGCTCCGCTATTGGTCCCGGTGAGGTGGTCGGCGAGTACCTTCGCCTGCTCCCACAGCGGTGCGACCAGACCGTAGACCTGCCCGCGGTGCTGTGCGCACTCTCCGACGACGTAGATGTCGTCATCGTCGACCGAACGCATGTGGTCGTCGGTGACGATGGCCCGCTCGACCGTGAGCCCGGCACGTTGTGCCAGGCCGACATTGGGCCGGATGCCCGCCGCGATCACCAGCATGTCGCAGTCCAGCCGCTCGCCGTCGGCGAACACGATGCCGGTCAGCTTGCCGTCCTGCACCAGCACCTCGGTCGTCCGCTTCGATGTGTGTACCCCGATACCCAGGCCCTCGACCGATTTTCGCAGGATGTTGCCTGCGGGGTCGTCGAGCTGTGCGTTCATCAGCGTGGACGCGGCATGCACCACATCGACTGCCAATCCGCGGCTCTGCAGCCCGCGGGCTGCCTCCAGCCCCAGCAGACCGCCGCCGATGACGACGGCCTTGGTGCGGTTGGCGGCCTCGGCGATCATCGCCGAGGTGTCGTCGAGGGTGCGGAAACCGAAGACACCGTCGGCCATGTTCTTGTCGTCGGCCCACAGACCGGTCATCGGCGGGAAGAAGGACCGGCTGCCGGTGGCCAGGATCAGCTTGTCGTACCGCATCCGGGAGCCGTCGTCGGCGAGCACCATGTGCCCGAAGGAGTCGATGCGCACCACGCGCACCCCGGCCCGCAGGTCGATGTCGTTGTCGGTGTACCAGTCCAGCGCATTGAGATAGATATCGGACGGATCATCCTTACCGGCAAGAACATTCGACAACAGAATCCTGTTGTAGTTGCCGTAGGGTTCGTCGCCGAACACGGTGATGTCGAACTTCTCGCCGCCGCCGCGCGCCAGCACGTCCTCGATCGCGCGGATGCCGGCCATACCGTTGCCCACCACCACCAGACGGGCCTTGGTGGTGGTGGCAGCAGAGCCGGTGCGCATGACCGCTTCGGTGACGGTCATCTAGACCTCGACAAGCCCGAGATCGAGAATGACTGTGCCCGAGCATCCCTCGGGTGCGGCGATGTACAACTCGAGCACGGTGTCGGCCAGCAGATCTTCGACCACGCGCAACGCGACGTGGGTGGCGCCTTTGGCGGCAATGGGGAAGTAGCGCATCGGGACACCGTCACGAACCAGCACCACCGAGACCATCTGTTTGGTGGAGTTCCCGCCGCGAAAGTAGACCGGCTGGGTGACAACGCCCGCCGGGACCACGTACCGCAACGCGTCATGGATCGGCACCGGCTTGTCCAAACCGGCCCCCTCGAAGGGAAAAGCGCCTTGCAGGAACTGTGCTGTGCTGCCATCGCTCATGCTTCAGCGAAGCTAAGGGGCGTTTGTTTCGGATTCGTTTCAGAAGTGCGTCGCCCATGAATACCGTGGCGCACCACGCGGGATACGCCCGGTGTGAGTAGGTGTTGACAAACCCGACACGGTGGGGCAACCGAGGCGGAATGGCCGAAACATAGTTTTGCCTCAATCGTTTCCGCTGCTGGGAGGAACTAGTGCCTACAACACGCCGCAACCGTGACATCGCTCACTGGGACGCCGAGGACGTCGACGCCTGGGAGGGGACCGGCGGTAAGACGCCCGGGAAAGAGATCGCCAAGCGGAATCTCATCTGGTCGATCTTCGCCGAGCATGTCGGTTTCTCGGTGTGGTCGATCTGGTCGGTGATGGTGCTGTTCATGCCGCAGGACGTCTACGGCATCGACCCCGCCGGAAAGTTCTACCTCGTCGCGATACCGACGCTGGTCGGCGCCTTCATGCGCATTCCGTACACCATTGCGCCCGCCCGGTTCGGTGGCCGCAACTGGACCATCGTCAGCGCGCTGCTGTTGCTGATCCCGCTGGTGCTGACCCTGTGGGTGATGGCCCAACCCGGCGCGTCCTACACCACGTTCATGATCATCGCGGCCTTCGCGGGCTTCGGCGGCGGCAACTTCGCATCGTCGATGACGAACATCAACGCGTTCTATCCGCAGCGGCTCAAGGGCTGGGCTCTCGGACTGAACGCCGGCGGCGGGAACATCGGGGTGCCGGTCGTCCAGCTCATCGGTCTGCTGGTGATCGCCACCATCGGCAACACCGCCCCCTACCTGGTCTGCGCCATCTACCTGGTGCTGGTCGGCCTCGCGGCGCTGGGCGCGGCGGTTTTCATGGACAACCTGGGCAATCAGCGCTCCAACCTGGGTGCCATGGTCGAGGCGATGCGCTACAAGCACTCCTGGGTGATGAGCTTCCTGTACATCGGCACCTTCGGTTCGTTCATCGGTTTCTCGTTCGCGTTCGGTCAGGTGCTGCAGATCAACTTCCTGGCCGGTGGTGACACGCCCGCACAGGCCTCCCTGCACGCCGCGCAGATCGCCTTCCTGGGGCCGCTGCTCGGCTCCATCTCGCGGCCGTTCGGCGGCAAGCTGGCCGACAAGATCGGCGGCGGCAAGATCACCCTCTACGTGTTCGTCGCGATGATCTTCGCCGCGGGCATCCTGGTGGCCGCCGGTGTGCTCGATGACGCGGCCGCCGGCGCACCCACCGGCGCTCAGATGGGCGCCTACGTGGCCGGATTCATCCTGCTGTTCATCCTGTCCGGGCTGGGCAACGGCTCCACCTACAAGATGATCCCGTCCATCTTCGAGGCCAAGGCCCAGAACCACGACGAGTGGAGCAAGGACGAGAAGGCCGCCTGGTCGCGCAGCATGTCCGGTGCCCTGATCGGCTTCGCCGGCGCGGTGGGCGCCCTGGGCGGGGTGTTCATCAACATCGTGCTGCGGATGTCCTACGTGAGCGACGCGAAGTCGGCCACCAATGCCTTCTGGGTGTTCCTCGGCTTCTACGTGGTGTGCGCCATCGTCACCTGGTTCGTCTTCCTGCGGATGGGTGCGGCCGGCCGGACGGCCAAGGACGACCGGTTGCCCGAGCAGGCAGTCACCGCTTGACCTGGGGCTTTCATCGCCAACACGCCGCCTCACAGCGGGCTCACCGAGGGGGTGAGCCCGCTGTGAGGTCGAGTTTTCCTCGCGATAACGTCGGCTCAAAGGAACCGGAACAGTGCCCGCACACGATGGTCGTATGACAGCGGCCGCGGGAGAGACGACACGTACCGCGTGCTCGTACTGCGGCGTGGGCTGCGGTATCGAGATCACCACCAAGCCCGACGCGGTCACCGGACTCCCGGTCATCGCGAAGGTCAGCGGCGACAAGCTGCACCCCACCAACTTCGGCAGGCTGTGCACCAAGGGCGCCACCCACGCCGAGATGATGGCCGCCACCGACGGCCGGTTGACGACGGCCCTGGTGCGCGGGGCGCGCGGTGCGGAACCTGAACCGGTGCCGGTGGATACCGCGGTCGCCGAGGCGGGCCGGCGGCTGCGGGCCATCATCGACGAGCACGGGCCCGACGCCGTCGCACTGTACGTGTCCGGCCAGATGTCCATCGAGGCGCAGTATCTGGCGACCAAACTGGCCAAGGGTTATCTGCGCACCGTGCACATCGAGTCCAACTCACGGCTGTGCATGGCCAGCGCGGGGACCGGGTACAAACAGTCCCTCGGTTCGGACGGACCACCCGGGTCCTACACCGACTTCGATTCCGCCGACCTGTTCTTCGTCATCGGCGCGAACATGGCCGACTGCCACCCGATCCTGTTCCTGCGGATGGCCGACCGGCTCAAGGCCGGCGCCAAGCTCATCGTGGTGGACCCGAGGCGCACCGCCACCGCGGACAAGGCCGACCTGTACCTGGCGATCAAACCCGGAACCGATCTGGCCCTGCTCAACGGCCTGCTGCATCTGCTCGTCCAGAACGGTGATATCGATTCCGATTTCATCGCCGAACACACCGAGGGCTGGGACGCCATGCCCGCCTTCCTGGCCGACTACCCACCCGACCGGGTCGCCGAGATCACCGGGATCCCCGAGGCCGATATCCGCACCGCCGCCGCGATGATCGCCGAGTCGGGGGAGTGGATGACGTGCTGGACGATGGGGCTCAACCAGAGCACACACGGCACCTGGAACACCAACGCCATCTGCAACCTGCACCTCGCGACCGGCGCCATCTGCCGGCCGGGCAGCGGCCCGATGTCGCTGACCGGACAGCCCAACGCGATGGGCGGGCGCGAGATGGGCTACATGGGACCGGGATTGCCCGGCCAGCGTGCCGTGCTGTCGGCCGAGGACCGCGAATTCTGCGAGCAGCAGTGGGGGCTGGACCCGGGCACCATCCGTTCCGACGTCGGCCCCGGCACCATCGCGATGTTCGAGCAGGCGGCCGCCGGCGATATCAAGGCCTGCTGGATCATCTGCACCAATCCCGTTGCCACCGTACCGAATCGTGCCACCGTGATCACCGGGCTGGAGACGGCCGAGTTGGTGATCACCCAGGACGCCTATGTCGATACGGCGACCAACCGCTACGCCGACATCATGCTGCCCGCCGCCCTGTGGGCCGAGACGGATGCCGTCATGATCAACTCCGAACGCAACCTGACGCTGCTGCAGCAGTCCGTGCCGCCCGTCGGGGACTCCCGGGCGGACTGGGAACTGATCTGCGGGGTCGCCGAATACCTGGGATTCGGTGAGGATTTCGCCTACAAATCGGGTTCGGAGATCTTCGACGAGATCCGCCGGTTCGCCAACCCCCGCACGGGATACGACCTGCGTGGCGCCAGCTATGAGCGCCTGCGTGAGACCCCGCTGCAATGGCCCTGCCCGCCCGATGACGACAACGACCGGCATCCCATCCGCTACCTGAACGACGGGGTGTCCCAGACCCTGCACGTCGACGAGAACGGGCATCGGCCGCGGCTGGCTTTCGCGACACCGTCACGGCGGGCCAAGTTCTTCGCGCGCCCGCACATGGATGCCCGCGAGTTGCCCGACGACGACTACCCGATGGTGCTGAACACCGGTCGGTTGCAGCACCAGTGGCACACCATGACCAAGACCGGTCGGGTCGACAAACTCAACAAGCTCAACGGTGCACCCTTCGTCGAGGTGCACCCCGAGGATGCTGCCGCGCAGGGCATCACAGCACAGCATCAGGTGGAGCTCACGTCCCGGCGCGGCCGGGCGGTGCTGCCCGTGCAGATCACCGACCGGGTACAGCCGGGCAATGTGTGGGTGCCGTTCCACTGGAACGACGAACACGGTGAGTACCTGACCGTCAACGCCCTGACCAATGACGCCGTCGACGCCGATTCGCTGCAGCCCGAACTCAAGGTGTGCGCGGTGCGGCTGCGTCCCATCCCGGTGCAGCGACCCGACCCGTTCGGATTGGCTTCGGTGGCACCGGAGTTCACCGAGGACGAAAAGTACTACCTGTCCGGATTCTTCGCCGGTATGGACGCCAACCCGGTGGGTGTGCCGGTACTCCCGTCGTCGGCCCCGGTGCGTGCGCAGGTCCGGCTGTGGGTGGACGGCCTGCTCGCCGGGACCTACTCACGCGCGGAACCCGAACAGCTCACCGGGACCGGGCCGATGGTCTTGTGGGCCTCCCAGACCGGGAACGCCGAGGAGTTCGCCGCCCAGCTGGCCGCCCGGTTGTCCGGGGCCAGGCTGATCACCATGAACGACGCCGACCTTGAGGACCTCGCCGCGGCCGGCGAAGTGGTGATCGTCACCAGCACCTTCGGTGACGGCGGGCCGCCCGACAACGGTGCCGAGTTCTGGGACCGGTTGACGTCGGCGGACGCGCCCGCCCTCGACGGGGTGCGGTACTCGGTGCTGGGTATCGGGGACCAGTCCTACGACAACTTCTGCGGGCATGCCAAGGCACTGGATGCCCGGCTGGCAGAACTCGGAGCCGTCCGCTCCGTGGACCGCGTCGACTGCGAGATTTACGACGAGGCGCCGATGGCGGCCTGGGCCGACGAGGTGGTTGCCGGGCTGGATGTCGCGCCGGTGGCGATCGCCCCGGCAACACCGAAAGCCCCGGCCCCGCTGACCCGTAACGCGCCGGTGCAGGCACCGCTGTGCCGGAACACCCGCCTGACCCCGCTCTTGGCGGCGAAAGAGGTGCGCCAGTTCGGATTCGACATCTCCGAGCATGTCGCCGAACACGGTGCCGGTTACGCCGTCGGCGACTCGCTCGGGGTGTTCGTCACCAACTCCGATGAGTCGGTGTCCGCGTGGCTGGCCGCGACTGGACTGTCCGGCGACGAGGTCATCGAGGTCGACGGCGCCGACACCGACCTGCGCAGCGCGCTCACGTCGTCCTATGACATCTGCCGGATCACCCCGAATCTGCTGAGCTTCGTCGCCGAACGCAGCCGGGACGCCAAGAAGCTGCGTAAGTCCGGTGACAAGACCGCCTGGCTGGCCGGCCGGAACGGCCTCGACATCGTCGAGGAGTTCGCGTTGCACGCCGACGCGCTGGAATGGCAGGACGCGCTGGTGCGGCTGACACCGCGGCAGTACTCGATCTCGTCCAGCCCGCTGGTCAGCCCGCACGAGGTGCAGCTGACGGTGTCGGTGGTGCGCTACCGCAGCGCCCGGGGCGCCAACCGGGGCGGGGTGGCGTCGACGTATCTGGCCGACCGGGCGTCCTCGGTGCCGGTATTCGTGCAGCGCTCGCCGAACTTCCGGCCGCCCACGGAATCGGCGACCCCGATGATCATGGTCGGCCCGGGCACCGGAATCGCCCCGTTCCGCGGGTTCCTGCAGGAACGCCGTTCGTTGGGCCACACCGGGCGCAATTGGCTGTTCTTCGGCGATCAGCACCGCGCCGAGAACTTCTACTACCGCGACGAACTGGAGCACATGGTCGCCGACGGCCTGCTGAACCATCTCGATCTGGCGTTCTCCCGGGACCAGGCCGCCCGGATCTATGTGCAGCACAAGATGCTCGACGCCGGTGCCGAGCTGTGGCGCTGGATGGAGGACGGCGCGCACTTCTACGTGTGCGGTGACGCCACCAGGATGGCCCGCGATGTCGATGACGCGCTGATGAAGATCATCCGCAAGTACGGCTCCATGTCGGCCGAGGCCGCCCACGACTACAAGAAGGAACTCGTCGCCACCAAGAGGTACGTCCGCGACGTCTACTGATCGCCGCGAATAAAAGTCGCTGCTGCGGCGTTGTTCCGCCGTAGGCGAAAGCAGATTCGGGTCAGGGAGACGATAAAAGATGGCTTGGCACAGTGGTGACGTGGTGACCGCCCGCCGTGAGATCGATGAGATGGACGTTCAGACCGTGCCCGAGGGTGCCGCCGGCACCGTCGAGGAGACGACCGTGTTCGGGCGGCCCAAGGTGGTCTGCTTCGACGTCCCCACCGTGTGGGGACCCAAGCGGGCGTGCGTGCACGTACACCGCGGGGACGTCGCGCTGGCCGGCTAGACCGCGTCGATGTCCCGGACGGCGCCCTTGTCCGCGGACAGCGCCAGAGCCGCGTACGCGCGCAGCGCCGCGGACACCGTCCGCTCGCGGTTCTTCGGCCGGTAACCGCCGGACGCCTCGAGCGCACTACGCCGACGCTGCAGTTCCTCGTCGGGCACGTCGACCTGGATACTGCGGTGCGGGATGTCGATGGTGATGAGGTCACCGTCGGCCACCAGCGCGATGGTGCCGCCGGCGGCGGCCTCCGGGGAGACGTGGCCGATCGACAGGCCCGACGTGCCGCCGGAGAACCGGCCGTCGGTGATCAGCGCGCACTGCGCGCCGAGCCCGCGGCCCTTCAAATAGGCTGTCGGATAGAGCATTTCCTGCATCCCCGGGCCGCCCTTGGGACCCTCGTAGCGGATCACCACGACGTCGCCGGGCTGCACCCGCTTGTTGAGGATGGCCTCCACCGCGTCCTCCTGGGATTCCAGCACCACGGCCGGGCCGGAGAACTTCCAGATGCTCTCGTCGACGCCGGCGGTTTTGACGATGCAGCCGTCCACCGACAGGTTCCCGCGCAGCACCGCCAGCCCGCCGTCGGCGGAGTAGGCGTTCTCCATGTCGCGGATGCAGCCGTTCTCGGCGTCGGTGTCCAGGCTGTCCCACCGCTCGGATTGCGAGAACGCGGTCGCCGACCGCACACACCCGGGCGCGGCGTGGAACAGTTCGACAGCCTCCGCCGAGGGGGATCCGCCGCGGATGTCCCACGTGCGCAGCCACTCCGCCATCGATCCCGCGTGCACGGTGTGCACGGTCTCGTGCAGATGCCCGCCGCGCCACAGTTCGCCGAGGATCGCGGGGATACCGCCGGCGCGGTGCACGTCTTCCATCAGGTAGTGGCCGTTGGGGGCGACCTTGCACAGGCACGGGATCATCTGGCTGCGTTTTTCGATGTCCTCGAGGGTGTAGTCCAGTTCCGCCTCCCGGGCGGCGGCCAGCAGGTGCAGCACCGTGTTGGTGGACCCGCCCATGGCAATATCGAGCGCCATGGCGTTGTCGAACGCGTCGCGGGTGGCGATGGCGCGTGGCAGGACGCTCGCGTCGTCGCGCTCGTAATAGGCCCGGACGATGTCCATCACGGTGGCACCGGCCTTCTCGTAGAGGGCGCGGCGTGCGGTGTGGGTGGCCAGCACCGATCCGTTGCCCGGCAGTGCCAGCCCGAGTGCCTCGGTGAGGCAGTTCATCGAGTTCGCGGTGAACATGCCCGAGCACGAACCGCAGGTCGGGCAGGCGGCCTCTTCGATGCGGGCGATGTCGTCGTCGGAGACATCGGTGTTCACGGCGTCGGCGATGGCGGACACCAGGTTCAGTCGCGTCTTCACCGTGCCGTCCACCAGGACGGCGGTGCCGCCCTCCATCGGGCCGCCGGAGACGAACACGGTGGGGATGTTCAGGCGCAGCGCGGCCATCATCATGCCGGGAGTGATCTTGTCGCAGTTGGAGATACACACCAGCGCATCGGCGCAGTGCGCGTTGACCATGTACTCGACCGAGTCGGCGATCAGCTCGCGCGAGGGCAGCGAATAGAGCATGCCGCCGTGACCCATGGCGATGCCGTCGTCGACGGCGATGGTGTTGAACTCGCGCGGCACCCCGCCGGCGGCCGAGATGGCCTCCGACACGATCCGCCCGACGGGCTGCAGGTGGGTGTGCCCTGGCACGAACTCGGTGAAGCTGTTGGCGACCGCGACGATCGGCTTGCCGATATCCGAGCCGGCCACCCCGGCGGCGCGCAGCAGCGAGCGCGCTCCGGCCATGTTGCGACCATGGGTGACCGTACGTGACCTCAATTCAGGCATGGCACCTACAGTCGCAGCGGGTGCGGCCACACAGAAGACGGCGCTGGTGCTAGTACCGGCACTACCAGTCTGAGGCCGGGAATAGGCTGGCGGCTATGGACAAGCGCGCGCAGCAGCGGCTCGCCCTCGGGGCGTTCCTCCGTGCACGCAGAGAGGCCGCGCAGCGCGACGAGCTGGGGTTTCCCGAGGTGCCCAGGATGCGCACCAGCGGGCTGCGCCGCGAAGAAGTCGCGCTGTCCGCCGGGGTGAGCGTCACCTGGTACACCTGGTTGGAGCAGGGACGCGATATCAATCCATCCAAGCAGGTGCTCGACGCGATTTCCGGTGCGCTGCGACTGACGCCTGCCGAGCATGACTACGTGCTCGCACTCGGCGGCCATACGTCCGACCCGACCGTCTCCGCAGGTCCCACGCCACCGCACATCCAACGCTTTTTGGATGCTCTTGCCGGCTACCCGGCCTTTGCGATCGGACCCACGTGGACCATTGCAGCCTGGAATGCGGCGTATGCGGCCCTGTACCCCAATATCGCCGTCACCGACCCTCCCGATCGCAATCTGCTCTGGCTGGTGTTCCTGGATCCCGCGATCCGGGAGTTGTTGCCGGACTGGGAGATCGACAGCCGGCGTTTCCTCGCGGAGTTCCGCGCCGAGGCCGGGCCGCGGGTGGGGGAGCCGTCCTACACCCAGCTCATCGACCGGCTGCTCGCCGAGAGCGAGCACTTCCGGGCGGGCTGGCAGGCCAGCAGCGTCGAGCGGTTCGCCTCGCGGGAGCGCAGGTTCTTCCATCCGCGCGTCGGTGAACTGCTGCTCGAACATCATCAGCTGACACCGGCGGACGCGCCAGACGTCCAGATCGTGGCTTACTTGCCAGTACCTGGCAGCGGGGCCCAGGAAAAGCTGAAACGATTGGCGGAATAGGGGGATTCCAGCAGCTACTGAGTATCGCAGCCCGACTGATAGCCGCGTTCGATCACATGCGCCACGTCGGTATCGGCAAGCAGATGCGCCACCATTTCAGCCCGACTGGATACTGCCAGCTTCGCGAATATCCGGCGGAGATGTGTGGACACGGTCCAGATGCTGATTTCGAGGCTGGTGGCGATCGACTGATTTGTGCGGCCATGGGCAACCATGCGAGCGATCTGTTGCTCACGCGGACTGAGCGATATCAGGCGTGCCGGCTCAAGCTCGACAAAGATGCAACGGACAGTTCCCACAGTGTGGTCGAGCAAAACGCCGTCGACGTGGTTCGCGCGGCATGTTCCCAGGCGGATCGCATCGGCGACCTTGTCGACGATGCTCATCAGACGATCGCAATCGATGTCACTGTCTTTTGCAGACTGCGTCGCCAATCGGGTCTGGGGACCGTTCGGGAGTGGACGGTGGCGAGTTTCCACATCCGCGTCGATGACCGAAACGCGGCGAATAACAGTGTCGCGATCCGCCATGAATCGACCCCCTAGAGCAACGCGGCAGTGCCCCGGCTGCCATGCGGAAAGAGCGTATCCGAAAAGCTGCTATCAGGGTGTTGTGTTGACGCCGCCGTCACTGATCCTGACAGAAAACCCATTAGGCATATGGATGTTTCGACGCAATTGGCCCAGTCCCCGAGGTGAATTCGTTCATCCGGCCCGTGCGCCCCATCGTCGGGGGGGCCGAAGCCGAGCAGAATCGGTGGTCGGCCGAATATCCGGAAAAGCAGGTCCACCGCCGGTATCGAACCGCCCGATGAGATGGATGCGGCAGGTCGGCCGAAAGCCAATCGACATGCGCGGTCGACATTCTGGCGAACTGTAGGTGGTTGCCTGAGCAATACGCCGGACGCGGATGCCATGCAGTTCAGCTGCAAGTCCACCCGTGGATGGTCATTGCCGCGAAGGGCAGCAGCGATCGCTCGGTATGCGTCGGCGACATTCAGTTGCGGCGGTATTCGGACGTCGAGTGTCGCTTTCGCGGTCGTTGGTATCGCGCCGGCCGTCGAACCAGATTCAAAGGACGTGACCGTGAGCGCCCCACACGTGGTGGACCGTTCCGCCAACCGATCTCTGTGTACTGCACGACCGGCCGCGCCGTTCCGAACGTCGGCGTCGGTTGGTCCAGGCGGTCGTCCCGCGCCGGTGAGCCGCCTGACGACGCGCGCGGCGCGCAGGATGGCGGCGGCGAGTACCTGGGTTGGATCGATGACCGCCCCGCCGTAGCGGCCTGCGTGCACTCCTTCCCGCCCCGTCGACACCACGACCTTCACCCCGAGCATCCCGCGCTGCGACACCGTCAGAGTCGGCCTGCCCGGCCCGGCCATCTTCGTATCGGATATGAGGACGGTGGCCGCGTCGGCACCCAGAAGTCCGCGGTGTCGATCCAGCACCGCCTTCAGACCCGGGCTACCGATCTCCTCAGCACCGTCGACGACGAAGGAGACGTCCAGCGGCGGACCACCGATCGAGGCCCAAGCCTCGACCGCCGCCACATGTGCCATGAATTGGCCTTTGTCGTCACTGGCGCCACGCGCGATCAGCAGGCCTCCTCGCCGCACCGGTTCGAATGGTTTCGATGTCCACCCAGGACCCGGCGGCTTCACATCGAGGTGGCCGTACACGAGCAACCTGGCGACCGCGGGCCGAGTGGCGCTCACCCGCGCGAGCACCACCGGGTTGTGCGCAGACCGCACAATGCGCACCGCACCGGTCGTCTTGGCCAGCCGCGCGGCGATCCACTCGGCTGCGCGTGCGACGTCCCCCCGATGCGCAGGGTCTCCACTGATCGACGGAATCCGGAGCCACTGCTCGAGTCCGTCCAGCGCGACGGGAATGCGCCGGCGGCCGGCGCCACGCGCGTCGTCGAGTCGGCTGTCCATATCGCGTCAGGGTCGCGGATAGGCGGACGCGCGACGTCCGGTGCGCCCTCCGCGGTAGGTGCCGCGGCCGTTACGTTTGGGGTAGACGGGGCTCGGCATCCGTCGCCGCGGCTGCATGATCGGCGGGATCGTGACGGGGCTGCGTTCCACCACCGGCGTGGCGATCCCGGACTGTCCCAGTTGCTCCCACGGCATCACACGGTCGCTGCCCGTGCGCCGCGCCAAGCTCATCGCCTGGGCGGACGTCAGCCACTCCTCGGCGGGCTCTGCGATCTGCATCAACAGCGCTTCGAATTCGCCGCGGGCTGTTTCGAGGATGTGTGGACCGGCGAGCCAGCGCAACACATCGCGTCCGGTCACTGCCATCCGCTGGCGCGGTGAGCTCTGCAGCCGCTCGTCGAAGTAGCGGATCAGCACCTCGTCGACGACGTCCCATGCGTTGTCGGCACCGAACAGGTCGATCACATCGGGTGAACCGAGAATCTTGAACGCCTCGTCGAGCACCTGCATCAGTTCGACTCGCATCACATTCAGATGGCCGAACGATGTGAACTTCAGGTTGTTCCGAAGATCGAGCCCGGATCGGCGGACGACCGCGATCGATCCGAAGCTGGGATCCAGTGCCCGCTCGCGGATGACGTCGGAAATCCTCTTGTCGCGCCAGAACAGCGTCACCTGGTTGACGAAATGTCCGAACAACATGTGGAAGTCGGTGTTCGGCCGGCTCTGCGCGGAACCGAGACCTCGACCGTATCCAAGCACGCGACGGTACGCGTCGACTCGGTCTCGCCGGGTGTAGCGCAGTACATCGCGCCGGTCGAATTGGTACAACCTGTACGCCCCGGGCCCTGCGGACAGCCGAACCGCGCCGGCCTCGAACAACTCCTTGAGTTTCCGTACCACCTTGAACACGCCGATCTGTTCGTGTTGGTACAGGTAATAGAGATCGCCGACCGCGACTATCCGTTCGGAGTTGACCTGTTCGTCATAGGGCACGACTCCATGTGGAGTCAGCGCCTCGCCGAACTGCTGGGCCGCCTGCGGTCCGAGCCCGACCAACGCGGCGAGGCCACCGTCGGGCGGGGTGGGTTGGTTCCCGTCGGCAGCCGTGGCGGCTTCGACCAGGTCGTCGATCTGGCCGTTGAGTTCCTCCGCCAGTGCAGGATTGGATACGAGACTGCCCGACAAGCGTTTCGCGAGCCGCTCCCGCAGCGCCTGAATCCGATCCAGCCGCTCCTGGTATTCCTTTTCAGACAGCATGATGTCCTCTTCTCTGAACAGTGGCTGTTATCGGATCCGCCCCGTAACGCGCTTCGCCGGACCGGCTTTCTTGACCGACTTCTTCGCGGGCCGGTTCCTGCGCACCGGTCGTTGTCCCGCAGCGGCGTTCGCGGTCTGTTCCTCTTCATCGTCCGCGGGGTCGCACGGGTCTGCAGGATCCGGCTTCGGCTCAGGTGGATCGGGGGTACCCAACGACACCGACGGGACATTGGTGAATCGCTCGTCACGCGTGATGCTGTCCCAGCGCTCGAATACATCACTCGGCTCTATTGGCACCACCGGATTGTTTGTGGCCCTGAGGTTCGGCCAGGTCAACGGCTGTGGTGCACGGATCACGGTGCCCAGCTCACCGTCGATGATCGCGATCGGCAGGTCCTCGGCCGGCCACACGACGAAGAACTCGGAATTCGCCCTTGCATCCGTCACGAGCGTTTCGAGCGCGGCGGGCATCCTTGGCCTGTGGTCCCCGTCGGCCGCGCCGCCCGCGCGTACGGGCTCAACCAAGTCGTACATGCTGAAGAGCGCCACCATGCTCTCGTCGTCTGCCGTCGCGGTGTCGCGCAAGGCGAGTATGAGGTTGTCGTCGACGTCGTCCGGAACCCGATAGCCCGTTTGCAACTCGGCGGACGGATCTCTGATGAATGCCGGGATGTAGTTGGGACGGATGTTGAACCCGCGAAACTCGACCTTGATGATGTTGGGCCGATTCACGATCGGGTGGATCAGCACATCCGTCAGAACCGGAGCGGGATAGCGTCCGATGCGCTGAGCGGTTCTGACCAGTTCTTTCAGCAGCCGGCAGGTACTCGCTACTGCAATGCGAGTGCGGGCCGCGAACATGCCCGATGGGAACTCCGAGCAGCACGACGCCGGCAGATGCCGTCGGACCAGCACCCTTCGACGGTCCTGAGTCACGTACTGCTCCTCGCTCAGCACCGCATCGCTGAACGTCTTGAATGTCTTGAACAACTCGAGCAATGTCGGCGTGAGCGCCGCGACGATGCCGTCGCGCCCGGTGTCCTCCGCGATCCGGCGGCCCTCCTCGCTGAGGAACGTCCGCATCCAGGTGAGTAACCCGTCGAGCGTCAACAGGCTCGTCTTGTTGATGATCAAGGTCCTTCGTTCGGACTTGCTGATGAGCACCGAATCGAAAATCATCTCCAGTTCATCGACCTGGTCGGTCGTTGCCTCCATGAGCCGGGACAACAGGATGAGGTCGGTACCGATGAAGCCCAGGCCAGGGCCACCCGTGAAGGCCGGCTTCTGCCGGAACCACGAGTTCTGAAGATCGACAACCATGTCGACCAACGTGAAGAACGACGTCCTGATGCCCTCTTCCTCGATGGTGTTGACATTGGCATCGATCAGCCCGAAGCGCTCACGCAATGCGCCCAGCTGTCCGGCGACGGTGTCGGCATTCACACTGGACTGCGGATTGACAGTGCCGGTCAGCGATTGGAAATAGTTGTCCACAACCTCCACCCGGGGTCCGCCCGCGGTCCCCAACTCATCGACCACCCGCTCGGTGCTACCGCGCACCATCGTGCGGTATGCCTCCATATCCTGGGGATCACTATCCATGCGCAGCGAGATGAGACCGTTCAGAATGCGCAACGCCTCGGTTCGAACGAGAAGGGCGCGACGGTACAGCGACGCTTGCCCACCGGACACTGCGCCGAGGTCTGCCTGTACGGCATAACCGCGCGGAACGAACTGAGCCTCGACGTGTCCTTGTACGGAGACCAGACGGAAAGACGCGGTCAGCGCTTCGATGAACGCCTTCGGGTCCTCGACTCGAGGTCGCCATCCGAGGACGTCCCGAATCACGGTATTGATCTGTGGACCAACATCTACCGTGCTTGTCGATGGTTGCTTTGACACGCCGTCGTGATCGACCATCGCGGGAAACGCCTGGTCTACGTCCACGACGCGGATGCCGTCCGATGAGTTGTTGCCGTTCACGATGGCCTCCTCGCGCTCATCATGGTGGCGGAGGCGGGTGCCTGCGCCGGGTGTTCGGTTGTGGCAGGAAGATAGAGGCAGAGCAACTCGCCGATTTCACGCCATGCCAACTCGACGGATTCGATGGACCGTAATATCGGTGCTTCACAACGCATCTCGGAATGCTCAAGGCTGCGTTGCCATGCCGCCCATTCCATGCCGCGACCGCGACCAGTGGTCCGCATGCGCGATATCGCGTCGTGAGATCGGAGGTCACGCCAGTACCGGAGCGCGCATTCCGCTGTCGCAGCACCGATGCGCGGCATAGCCGCCGGTAGTTCACGGGAATCGGCGATCGACATGAGGTCCGTGCCGACCTGCGCAGCGCACGCCTGCAGTTCCGAGATCGTTTCCACGAGGTCGTCGACCGCGGCGATCTCACTGTCGCAGGGCCGATCGTCGAGTGCGGTCATCATTAGTTCGGCGATCGTCCGTTGCAGGTCGGTGTTCACCATGCGTAACTCGTCGAGCGCCGTGGTCATGGACATCGCTCACCGCCTCGTCAGTTCTTGGTAGAAGTTGCGCATCAGCGCCTCTGGCGGTGCGAGGCGCCGGTCGACCGCGACCCGCACCGCACCGATCAGGAATCGCTCCGGGACAACGCCGGGGTCGGTGCCCTTGGCCAGGCGCGCGGCGGCTTCCTCGATCATCGACTGGTGGCGCGGTTCGAAAGTGATGACCTCGCGTAGCGACTTGTTGCCGAGCGACGGGAACCGGGTGTAGCACACCGCGTCCACGACCGCGCGGATGCAGTCAGGTGCGGTCCGTAGCAGCGCAGGTGGGATGTTGCCTGCTGAGGTAGACGGGTAGAGTCGTCGCCAGGCGCGGTCGTAGTCTTCGGCTGTCTTTTCAAAGCCCATGCGGCGCAGCAGTTCATTGGACAAAAACGTCCGAAGATACGGCGTCGGGTGGACGCCTCCGACGTTGTATCCGAGCGCCTGATCCCGTGACCGACCGATGACATCCATCAACGACGTCACGAATGCCTCTCCACCGAGCATGCATCCGACCATGTCGCCGAAGATCTCCCGGTTCCATCGCCCCCAGGTTCGTGCCACGGCCGGCGGAGCTCCGGCGGCCCGCACCGACTCTATGATCGCCGCGGGCACTACGCGCTGGAGGTCCAGTTCGTTCTGCAGGTTGTGGCTGACCTCGTGCAGGATTGCGCCCATCGTCCACGGATTGACGAGCCGGTGGTATGGCAACTGGACGAGGGGAAACGGGTTGAGCTGCCGACCGAGCCTGCGCAGCGGGATGTTTCGCCGATATGTGGCCGGTGAGAAGCCGGTGCGCATGTATGCGAATGGTGGCGGACTGGGAATGCTGATCGGTGAACCGAGGTGCATGAAAACGTGCCGATAGCAGTCGAGCGCGATACGGTCACATGCGAACAGCCACTCGCCGTAGGCGCCCTGGCGCTGGCCGAACAGCTCGAAGTAGAAGTCCCAGACACGCTCCGTCGCCCGAACCCAGTCGTGAGCACGGCTTTTCAGCGTGAGAAGCTGAGCCAGGTCGCGAGCGTCCGCGCCGGGCCGGCTACTTGCCCGGCTTGCCACCTCAACCTCGTGTACCGCTTTCTCGAGTGGCTGGCGGAGTCTTGCGAGCAGTTGATTGACAGCCTGGATGTGTCCTTCGGACGGCCGGGCGATCGACGTACCGAACTCGGCCCTGCTGAAGTCACGCAGCGCAGTGAAGTGCCTCCGAACATTGACTGCCTGGCCCGTCGCGAAGGACGACAGCACCTGGACTCGTGGAGGTGCAGGTGCCTGCGCTCCGGCCGGCCGTGGTCGGGACGTCACCTGCACGTCAGCGACGACTGACATGACCCAACCTGCCGTCGGCGGACCGCCGCACATACGGCGAGACCCTGCGCGGATGGTTGCCGCGACGGTCGACCCACCGGGCCCGGCGCTGCCAACGGCGGTCGAAGATGCCGACCGCTCGGACCGCCCGCGCGCCCTGCCGGCCGCGCAGAACACGACCCGTCATGGTGTTCAACGTGCGGGTGACGGTCTCCGGGTTCACCGGCCTACCCGCGGCGGCCTGGTCGGCCAGGCTCTGCGCCGTGCGCTGAAGTACCACCGGCATCGCCTGCACCAATCGCCGGGTCACCGGATCACGACGCAGATTGTGCGTGATTCGTCGGGCCGTGCGGACCAGCGTCGGGGCATTGCCGGCGATCACCCGGGCCGCGCGCGGGATGATCTTGGCGGCCAACGGGACCAGCGCGCCGATGAAGGCCTCGGCCTCACCTTCGCTTTCGGTCAGCGCAGCCTGTCGGGCGAGGTGCGCCATCGTCTCGGCGTCCCGATAGATGCGCCGGACGGGATTGACGAATCCCTCAGCTTCGTCTTCGTCTTCGTCTTCGAACTCGTCTTCCAGTTCGCCTTCGGCTTCCAATTCGGCTTCGGCCGCGGATTCAAACTCGAACTCAAATTCTTGCTCCGATTCGCCCTCGAGTTCGTACTCGCCTTCGACCTCGTACTCGTCCTCACCCTCGAACTCTGTTTCGTCCTCGTCCTCGTCTTCGAACTCGCCCTGAATTGCAGGGTACTGCCGACCGATGGTGCTCATTTTCTGCTCCTTGGCACTAGCGTCGACCGCCGGCGATGCTCGCGGGACGGCCGGCTGGGACCGCACCGCGCGGCACCTTGACATCACTGACGACACGGATGGTGCGTGCGGGGTTCCCGGCGCGGGCGGGCACCCGCACCGGCGTCACGACCCGCACGAATCCCGTACGGGGTCGGGTGACGCGACCAGCGTTGGACATTGCGCGAACATGCGTCGGGCGGCGCTTGATCGTCGTCGTACGACCGTCGTAGTACCGGCGCCGCTGGCCGGTAGGCAGTGCACCGCGACGTGCGCGGCGGCGCCGTTGCACATGTGCCAAGCCGCGGGCGTGACGCCGAACAGCACCCGACTGCCAGCGCGGGTCGGTCAGCACGCGCCGCGTGACGCCACCGAGCACGGCTGCCACGTCGGCAGGTTGGACCGCACCGCCTGTCGAATGCCGAGCCAGCGTTTGGCCCGCCGACGCGACGATGCCAGGCACCAGTCGCACGGCCTGACGACTGCCAGGATGGCGACGCAACACCCGGGTCAGCACCGCAGCACCACGAAGCAGGTGCGGCAGCATCGCTTCGAGCCGGGCGCGGTCGCGTGCCGTCAGCGATATCGTCGCAGCCGAACCAGCGAAAGCCTCAGCCTCGGACTCGGATTCGGTGGTGGCGGCCTTGGCGGCGAGGTACTCACCGAGTGCCTGGCTGGCCGTGATCGGCGCGGTGGCCAGTTCTTCCAGCTCGGCCTCCATCTCGTCTTCAAACTCACCCTCGAGTTGGCGGGTGAGCAGGCGAGCCGCGGCGCCTGCGGCCGGGCCTCCGACCGCGGTGGCGATCATCGGGCCGGCGATCTTGGCGATTTTCTTCAGCAATCCGCTGTTCCGCTTGACGAAGCGGCCGATTTTCTTGAAGAAGTACTCTTCTTCCCCTTCCGCCTCGAACTCGTCCTCACCCTCGCCGAGCAGCGAACCCGCGATTCGGGCCAAGCCGCCGAGGAACGCTTCGTCCTCGTCTTCCAGCTCGTCCTCGAACTCATCCTCGTACTCGTCCTCGGCTTCGTACTCGTCTTCAAATTCGCCGAGAAGCTCGCGGGAGAACTCGTCCTCGAAGGCGCCCTCGAGCTCCTCCTCGGCCTCGTACTCCGCCTCCAGCTCGTACTCGCCCTCGTATTCGTCCTCGCGGAGCGAGGACATTGTCGTACCGCTGAGCGCTTCATCCTCCGACTCGAGCTCCAGCTCGTCCTCTAGCTCGCGGTCGTAAGCCTGCGTCATGAGCGTGCCCTTTCTGCCCGTGATCCGGGCGGATCACCGAAGTTCGGTTTCCGCTGCGAGAATCGAACACCGAGCTGTGTCTCCGGCGTCAGTCCCATATGCGGGTTCGATATGTTCGGGTCGAGCATCGAGGGTCGCTGGGACAGGGTCGCCCGATCCGGGTGATGTACAGCTGTTACCCGGGTGCCGTCACCATGAGCGAGGTCGCCGAAATGTGCGACTGGCCCGGCTGTTTCGTTCGCTCCGTCAGACAAACTCCCACAGACGTGCGACTTTGCGCTGCCGCCGTCGTACGCGAGAGTTCCCGGCGAGAGGAGATGCGTCATGACCTCCCAACGCCTGGCACGTCGACGGGCAGTAAACGGCACGAGGATCAGTACGCGCATGCAATGGGTTTCGGACCGGCGTTACAGCCGGGGCGCGAGCTACAGAATCGGACGAGGCGCGGTCGATGCCGCACCCTTTAGAGAGTCCATCCGCAGTGGTTATCACGTGTACATCTACGCCGACAAAGACGGCCGGATTCTCTATGTCGGAAAGTCCGGCGGAGTTGGCGGGCACCGGGACTGGGTCACCCGGCTGCAGGAGATGCACATGGAAACCGAGTGGATCAAGATGGCCAAGAGCGTGACCGTCTACTACGACCTCGACAACCGGCAGATGTGGGCATTGGAAGAGGTGCTGATCGGCCGCAATCCCGACGGGTCGACCCGTTACGGGCACGCGCGGTACAACCAGAAGCCGGGTGAGTACACACAGAAGTTCGGCGCGCTTGAGCTGGCATGCGATGCGGCGGCCGCGATGAAGGGGCGCGTCGCACGATTCACGTTCGCCGCGCGGACGCCGTTTTGAAGGCGTGCCGCGATGTGTGTCCGAGGGGGGACTTGAACCCCCACGCCCGTTAATAGGGCACTAGCACCTCAAGCTAGCGCGTCTGCCATTCCGCCACTCGGACATTGCTCCGCGCCATCGGCACGGAGCGACTAAGGCTAACGGATGGGGGCGGTCTGGCCCAAACCAGACCGTCACCGGCGCTACGCCACCCCGCCCAGGGAAGCCGCAGCGGTGGTACGAATGGTGACTGTGACCGACTCCCAACCCGCCCGCGCGACCGCTGCGGACGAGGTCGTCGACCTCGTGAGCGCCCTGATCCGATTCGACACCTCCAACACCGGCGACCCGGCGACCACCAAGGGCGAGGCCGATTGTGCGCAGTGGGTGGGCGAGCAGTTGCGTGAGGTCGGCTATGAGACCGAATACCTGGAAGCGGGGGCACCGGGACGCGGCAATCTGTTCGCGCGGCTTGCCGGGTCCGATCCGAGCCGGGGCGCTCTGCTGATCCACGGCCACCTGGACGTGGTGCCCGCCGAGCCCGCCGACTGGAGCGTGCACCCGTTCTCCGGCGCGGTGAAGGACGGCTACGTGTGGGGGCGCGGCGCGGTCGACATGAAGGACATGGTCGGCATGATGATCGCCGTCGCCAGGCACTTCAAACGCCAGGGCATCGTGCCCCCGCGCGATCTGGTGTTCGCCTTCGTCTCCGACGAGGAGCACGGCGGCACCTATGGCGCCCAGTGGATCGTCGACAACCGGCCGGACCTGTTCGAGGGTGTCACCGAGGCCATCGGCGAGGTCGGCGGATTCTCCCTGACGGTGCCGCGCCGCGATGGCGGCGAACGCAGGCTCTACCTGATCGAAACCGCGGAGAAGGGCCTGGCCTGGATGCGGCTGACCGCCCGCGGGCGGGCCGGGCACGGCTCGATGGTGCATGACGACAACGCCGTCACCGAGGTGGCCGAGGCGGTCGCGCGGCTCGGCCGGCATCAGTTCCCGCTGATTCTCAGCGAGCCCGTCGAGCAGTTCCTCACCGCGATCTCCGAGGAGACCGGCTACGAGTTCGACCTGAACTCGCCGGACCTGGAAGGGACCATCGCCAAGCTCGGCGGTATCGCCCGCATCATCGGGGCCACGCTGCGCGATACCGCCAACCCGACCATGCTCAAGGCTGGTTACAAGGCCAACGTCATCCCGGCCACCGCCGAGGCGGTGCTGGACTGCCGGGTGCTGCCGGGCCGGCGGGCGGCCTTCGAGCGCGAGGTCGACGAGCTCATCGGCCCGAACGTGGTGCGCAGCTGGGAGCGCGACCTGCCGTCCTATGAGACGTCGTTCGACGGCGATCTGGTGGATCAGATGAACGCCTCGCTGCTGACGCTGGACCCCGAGGCGCGCACCGTGCCGTACATGATGTCCGGGGGCACCGACGCGAAATCGTTCCAGCGGTTGGGAATTCGTTGTTTCGGTTTCGCCCCGCTACGGCTGCCCGCCGACCTGGATTTCGCCTCGCTGTTCCACGGCGTCGACGAACGGGTACCCGTGGACGCACTAGAGTTCGGGGCCAAGGTCCTCGAACACTTCCTCACCAACTGCTGAAAGGGCGCGATGACGAACTCACCGTATGACAACTTGCCGGATCTCCCGACATTCACGCTGACCTCGGAGACCGTGACCGACGGAGCGCCGCTCGGCAACGATCAGGTCAGCGGCATCATGGGCGCCGGCGGCAAGGACATCTCGCCGCAGCTGAGCTGGTCGGGCTTTCCCACGGAGACCCGCAGCTTCGCGGTGACGGTGTACGACCCGGACGCCCCGACGGCATCGGGCTTCTGGCACTGGGCGGTCGCCGACCTGCCCGCCGACGTGACATCCCTGCCCGCCGACGCCGGCAACGGCGACCCGTTGCCCGGCGGCGCGGTCACGCTCGCCAACGACGCGAGCCAGAAGCGCTTCATCGGTGCCGCACCGCCGGCCGGGCACGGACCCCACCGCTACTACATCGCGGTGCACGCACTGCCCGTCGAAAGTTTGGAACTGCCCGACGGCGCCACCCCGGCCTACCTGGGTTTCAACCTGTTCGGCCAGGCGATCGCCCGCGCGGTCATCCACGCCACCTACGAGCAGAACTAGCTCTTGTCGCCGAGCGTCGACTTGTTGTCCAGTTGAGCGCCAAACATCGACAACAAGCCGACGTTCGCGGCAGGTCTAGCGCGTGGCGGCACCGACCGCCTCGGACAGCGACGCGTAGCCACCCTCGTGCAGCCTGCGGGCGATGCCGTCGTGAATCTGCTTGGCCCACAGGCCGCCGCCGTAGATGAATCCGGTGTAGCCCTGCAGCAGGGTGGCACCGGAGATGATGCGCTCCCAGGCGTCGTCGGCGGTCTCGATGCCACCGACGCTGATCAGCACCAGCCGGTCGCCGACCCTGCCGTAGAGGCGGCGCAGCACCTGCAGGGACCGGGCGGCGACCGGAGCGCCGGACACTCCGCCCGCCCCGAGGTCGGCGGCCCCTGGGGTGCGCAGACCCTCGCGGGATACCGTGGTGTTGGTCGCCACGATGCCCGCCAGATCCAATTCGACTGCCAGGTCGGCGATCTCGTCGATATCGGCATCCGACAGATCGGGTGCGATCTTGACGAGCACCGGGGTGGACGTCGCTTCCCGGACGGCGGACAGGATCGGTCGCAACGCGGACACCGCCTGCAGGTCGCGCAATCCCGGCGTGTTCGGCGAGCTCACGTTGACCACCAGATACGACGCCAGCGGGCCGACCAGGCGGGCGCTCTCGGCGTAGTCCTCGACGGCCCGCTCGGCCGGTGTCACCTTGGTCTTGCCGATGTTCACCCCGATCGGGACGTCCGCGGTGTGCCGGGTCAGCTGCGCGGCCAGCGCGCCGGCGCCGTGGTTGTTGAACCCCATCCGGTTGAGCAGGGCGCGGTCCTGCGCCAGCCGGAACATCCGTGGTTTCGGGTTGCCGGGCTGTGGCTGCGCGGTCACCGTGCCGACCTCGGCGTACCCGAACCCCAGCGCCCCCCAGGCCGCCAGGCCGTGGCCGTCCTTGTCGAAGCCGGCGGCCAGCCCGAGCGGACCGGGGAAGCGCACGCCCCAGACGGTGCTGGCCAGCACCGGGTCCTGCGGTGCCAGGCTCCCCGCCAGCCGGCGCCGGGCGACACCGGGCCGGGTGGCCAGCCGCAGCGCGGCGAACACGAAGGTGTGGATGCGTTCCGGGTCGACCTGGAAGAAGGCCTGTCGAAGCAGTCGATAGATCACAGTGCGGGCTGATCGCCGAGGACGGACTTCTTGCGGCGCAACAGCACCCGGCGACTCCCGTCGGTGTAGAGACGGACCCGGGTCAGCTCCCAGCCCCGGTACTGCGCCTCGATCGACAACCGCACCGACGCCGACAACCGCGTGACGTCGGGGGGAAGCCGCAGCGGTACCCAGTCGTATTCGTCGGAGAGGTCGGCGGCCCATCCGGCCGGCATCCGTCCGCGCTGAACTGTGCTCATCAGGTTCTCCTCCTCGCCGCGGGCGTCATCGGGGCGCCGCCCCGGTGATCACCTGCACTCCGGCACCGGAGCCCGACACCACGTAGAGGGTGTTCTCAGCGTCGTCGAAGGCCAGGGTGTTGGGTTGCTGCACAGTTCGGTAACGCACCTTCTCGACGGGTATTCCGGTGGCCAGATCGTAACCAACGACGGTGTTCGTCGCCGTCTGTGACACCCAGGCCAGCTCCGGTGATCCGGTCACCCCGTAGGGCGCGTCGTGCACCGGGAAGCGCTGGCGCAGGATCAGCGGCTCGGTGCCGTAGACCAGGAGCGCGCCGCCGCGGGTGTCGGTGACCAGCACCCGGCCGGCCGGATCGGTGGCCATCGACGTCGCACCCTCGCCGGCCCGCAGCGCCTGCTCGGAGGCCGCTCCGTCACCGTCGATCTCGGTGACCGAGGTCTGGCCGCGGTCCAGCACCACCATCGAGTCATCTTGTGCGACAAGCACGTCCACTCGCGCGAACTTCTTCAGCGTCGCGCCGACCTCGGTGTCCGAGCGCAGCGTGTAGAGGGTGCCGTCGGCGCTGCCGAGCACCAGCCGGCCGTCGGTGTGCCGCGCGATGGCGGTGAAGTCGGTGTCGGCGTGACCGTCGACCTCCACCGGGGTGGCGGCCGCGGCGGCGACGTTCACCCGCAGATATCC
This sequence comes from Mycolicibacterium sp. P9-22, assembly GCF_008329585.1. GTDB lineage: Bacteria > Actinomycetota > Actinomycetes > Mycobacteriales > Mycobacteriaceae > Mycobacterium. Next base: position 26,301 of record NZ_NPKP01000011.1, read on the forward strand.
GCCCCGGGTGGACAGCCAGACCTCGCCGCTGCCGTCACCGGTGAGCGCGGTGGCCGCCGCGGGAAGGGCCAGGGTGCGCGTCGGGCCGTCGGTCGGTAGCACCGTGAGTTGATCGGCCGGCCCGAGCACGACCAGCGCGGAGGTACGGATATCGAAGAAGGCCGCGGTTCCGGGAGCCGAAAGTGGTTTCACGACGCCGTCCGACACGCCGGTGACCGGCGGGGATACCGCGGGTTCCGCAACGGGAATCGTCGGCGGTGGCGAATCGGAAGGGGGTGATGAGCATCCCGAAGCGAATGCAGTCACCAGGGTCAATAGCCCAGCCGTCAGGAGGTGGAAAGCGGATTTCGTATGCAATGGCCCCAAAAACTCCTGATTTCGTTGTGGCGATGATTCCGTTCTCAAACTTTAGGCAAACAAACCCAAGTCGGACACCGGCGTCAATATGACGGTATGGTGCGAGATATGACCATTGCCCCGGGAACGGATCTGATGGCAGACGAGTTCGCCATCGAGGACATCTCGACAGGCGTGCATGCCAGCGGTTTCGGCGCGCTCGGCGACGGCCGTAGCTTCTCCTTTCACGTCGAGGACCGGCAGTTCCTGGTCGTCGAGGTGTATCGGCCGCGGCTGAGCGGACCGGTCCCGCAGGACGAGGACATTGTCGCCATCGCCACCCGCAGCCTGACCGATATCGACGTCACCGACGAGCGCAGCGTAGCCGCCGCCGTCCGGGATGCCGTCGCCGGAGCCGAGCCGGTCCGCACAGCGCGCTGACAACAGCCCCACTGTACGGTCGTCCGCGTGGCGGAGATGTCGTGGTTGCAGGTCGTCGTGCTTGCGGTGGTGCAAGGGCTGACCGAATTCCTGCCGGTGTCTTCCTCAGGCCATCTGGCGATCGTGTCGGAGGCCTTCTTCGGCGGTGACGCGGGCGCGTCCTTCACCGCCGTCGTGCAGATCGGCACCGAGGTGGCGGTCCTGCTCTACTTCGCCGGCGACATCGGCCGAATCCTGACCGCCTGGTTCGGCGGACTCACCGACGCCGCGCGCAGGACGCCCGACTACTGGCTCGGCTGGTGGGTGATCATCGGCACCGTGCCGATCGGTGTGTTCGGGTTCACCCTGCAGCACTTCATCCGCGATGACATCAGAAATCTGTGGATTATCGCCACGGCGCTGATCATGTTCTCGTTCGTCATCGCCGCCGCCGAATACCTCGGCAAGCAGACCCGCGATATCCAGCAGTTCACCTGGCGCGACAGCCTCATCATCGGGTCGGCGCAGGCACTCGCCCTCATTCCGGGCGTTTCCCGGTCCGGTGTCACCATCAGCGCCGGGCTCTTCCTGGGCCAGAAACGCGAGGCGGCGGCGCGGTTCGGCTTCCTGCTGGCCATCCCGGCGGTGCTCGGGTCCGGACTCTACGAACTGCGCCACGTTTTCGAACCCGGCGCCACGGGAATGAGTGCCACGGTGCCGCAGATCGTGGCGGGCACGCTGATCGCGTTCGTGATCGGCTATGCCGCGGTCGCCTGGTTCCTGCGATTCCTGGTGCGCCACAGCATGTACTGGTTCGTCGGTTACCGGATCATCCTCGGCACGCTCGTCCTGGTGCTGCTGGCCACCGGCGTGCTGGCCGCGCAGTAACGACCAAAGGACCTCATGACCGTCATCCTGCTGCGGCACGGCCGCTCGACATCGAACACCGCGCACACCCTGGCCGGCCGCTCCGACGGCGTCGACCTCGACGACAAGGGCCGCGAACAGGCTCAGACGGTGGTCACCCGGATCGGTGACCTGCCGGTGAAGGCCATCGTCCGCTCGCCGCTGCTGCGTTGCGAGCGCACCGTGGAACCGCTGGCGGACGCACTCGGGCTGCAACCGGTCGTCGAGGACCGCATCATCGAGGTCGACTACGGCAGCTGGACCGGCCGCAAGATCGGTGAACTGGTCAAGGAGCCGCTGTGGCAGGTGGTCCAGCAGCAACCCAGCGCGGCGGTCTTCCCGGACGGTGAGGGGCTGGCGCACGTTCAGGCCAGGGCGGTGGCCGCGATCCGCGAGCACGACCGCAGGCTGACCACCGAACACGGCGGGGACGTGCTGTGGGTGGCGTGCACCCACGGTGACGTGATCAAGGCGGTGCTGGCCGACGCGCTGGGCACCCACCTGGACACCTTCCAGCGGATCACCGCCGACCCCGCCTCCATGAGCGTCATCCGCTACACCGACACCCGTCCGTTCGTGCTGCACGTAAACCACACCGGCAGCGGGTTGACCGCGGCATTGAGCGCCAAACCCGCCGCCGCACCCGAATCGGACGCCGTCGTCGGCGGCTCGACCGATTGAGGTAGCCCCGCTACCGGTATTTTGAAAGGTGCCATGTCCCGCGCAATCCACGTCTTCCGCACACCCGACCGCTTCGTGGCCGGGACTGTCGGGCAGCCCGGGAACCGAACGTTTTACCTGCAGGCGGTACACGACAAGCGGGTGGTGTCGGTGACCCTGGAGAAACAGCAGGTGGCGGTGCTCGCTGAACGGATCTCGGCGCTGCTGGTGGAGATCAACCGCCGATTCGGCACCCCGATCCCACCCGACACCGGTGAGGTTGGCGACCTGGAGCCCTTGCTCACCCCGGTCGACTCGGAGTTCCGGGTCGGCACGATGGGGCTGGGCTGGGACTCCGAGGCACAGACCGTGGTGGTCGAACTGCTCGCGGTCTCCGAAACCGAGTTCGACGCCTCCGTGGTGCTCGACGACGCAGAGGACGGCCCGGACGCGGTCCGGGTGTTCCTGAGCCCGGAATCGGCGCGCGAGTTCGCGACCCGGTCGAACCGCGTCATCTCGGCGGGCCGGCCACCGTGCCCGCTGTGTGATGAGCCGCTGGACCCCGAGGGGCACATCTGCGTGCGCACCAACGGCTACCGGCGCGGCGCGTTCGGTGCGGTCGAAGAAGATGAACCCCCGTTCTGACGAGCAGGTACTGACCGGCGGCGAACTCACCGTCATCGGCCGTATCCGCTCCGCGAGCAATGCCACCTTCCTCTGCGAGGCGCAGCTGGGGGAGCAGCAGGTGCATTGCGTCTACAAACCGGTCGCCGGCGAGGCCCCGCTGTGGGACTTCCCCGACGGCACCCTGGCCGGCCGCGAGCGCGGCGCCTATCTGGTGTCGGCGGCGCTGGGATGGGATGTCGTGCCGCACACCATCATTCGTGAAGGCCCTGCGGGTCCCGGCATGGTTCAACGCTGGGTGGATCAGCCTGGGGATGCGCTCACCGGAGACGTCGGTGATGACGAGGCCGACGAAGACCCGGGCCGGCCCGACCTTGTCGACCTGGTGCCCGCCGGGCAGGTGCCGCCCGGGTACCTGGCGATCCTGCAGGCCTACGACTACGCCGGCGACCCGGTCACCCTGGTACATGCCGACGACGACCGGTTGCGCCGGATGGCGATCTTCGATGTGCTGATCAACAACGCCGACCGCAAGGGCGGCCACATCTTGGCCGGCATCGATGGCAGCGTGCGGGGCGTCGACCACGGAGTGTGCCTGCACACCGAGGACAAGCTGCGCACGGTGCTGTGGGGGTGGGCCGGAAAGCCCGTCGACGACGACTCGCTGGCCGCGATCGCGACACTGCGGGAAAAGCTGGACGGCGATCTGGCAGATCACCTCGGCGAGCACATCACCGCCCAGGAGGTCGCCGCACTCGCAGCGAGAATCGTTGACCTGCTGGATCATCCGGTGATGCCGGCACCGGACCGGCACCGGCCGATCCCGTGGCCGGCGTTCTAACCGCGCGGACCGAACCCCTCGAACGGATTCCACGACTGGCTGCCCCGGACATGCAGGTAGTAGGCGTAGTTGGCGGTCGTCATGATGGCGCCGGCGAAACCGAACGTGACCGCCTGGGACAGGAAGTTCGGGGCCTGCAGCACCGAGAGCACGACACCGAGCCCGACGCCGGCGCCCAGCACGGTGGTTCCCTTGCGCCACATGCCCTTCACGTAGAAGTAGATGAAGCCGAACAGGAACGCCCACACGTTGGACGTCAGCCGCACCTTGTCCCAGAACGGCAGCGTGCGGTACGCCGCCTTGGCCGCCGGACTCGAGTTGGGCAGACCATAGAGGTCGAAGAAGGCGAACCGGCGCTGCCAGCTTGCGGCGAGCTCGCCGGCTTCGGGTGCGGTCATGTGCCGTGGCCTTCCGATCCTGGGTGTCCGGCATCATCATGATTCATCGGGCGGTGCCGCGGGACGTTTCCCGCTCACGCAATACTGTGTCGGTGAATCCCGCTGAGCAGACCGACGCCGCGGTGGCCGCCATGGTGGCCACCGAAGCCGGTGAACTGCTGTTGGCCGTCCGCGAGGAGGTCGGCTTCTACGACTCCTACGATCTCGGGGACGCCGGGGACCGCCGCGCCAACGTGTTGATCCTGAAACGGCTGGCCGAGTTGCGGCCCGGCGATGCGGTGCTCTCCGAGGAGGCCGCCGACGACCGGTCCCGGGTGCATGCCGACCGGGTGTGGATCGTCGACCCGGTCGACGGCACCCGGGAGTTCTCGATGGCGGGCCACGCCGACTGGGCGGTGCACATCGCGCTCTGGCAGCGCAACGGCACACCGGAAGGTGCCATCACCGATGCCGCGGTGGCGCTGCCCGCGGTCGGCGAGGTGTACCGGACCGACACGGTGCAGGCACCGCCGCCACGCCGCGAGGGTCCGATCCGCATCACCGCGAGCACCTACCGGCCACCGGCCGTGCTGTGGTGGCTGCGTGAGCATCTCGATGTCGAGGTGGTCCGGATCGGTTCGGCGGGCGCCAAGGCGATGGCGGTGGTGCGCGGCGATGTCGACGCCTACATCCATGCCGGCGGGCAGTGGGAGTGGGACTCGGCGGCACCGGCCGGGGTGGTGCAGGCCGCCGGTCTGCACGCGTCACGCCTGGGCGGGGCACCGCTGATCTACAACCGGCTCGACCCCTATCTGCCCGATCTGCTGATGTGCCGGACGGAGCTGGCCGGACCACTGCTGGACACCATCCACGCCGCGTTTTGAACGCCCCGGGAATCAAATGGCGTCCGAACTTGTCGGTTCCCGTGAGTGACCACACCATCGGAAGGCATCGGTGACCGAACACCTTAGAGTCGACGTCATGCAGTCCTGGCCGGCGCCGACCATCCCCACGTTGCCCGGTGCGGGTGTGCCGCTGCGGCTCTTCGACACCGCCGACGGCCAGGTACGGCCGGTATCCCCGGGGCAGACCGCCACCATGTACGTCTGCGGGATCACTCCCTATGACGCGACCCACCTCGGCCATGCGGCGACATACCTCACCTTCGACCTGATCAACCGCGTGTGGCGGGACGCGGGTCACGATGTGCACTACGTGCAGAACATCACCGATGTCGACGATCCGCTGTTCGAACGGGCCGCGCGCGACGGTATCGGCTGGCGTGAGCTCGGCGACCGCGAGACCCAACTGTTCCGCGAGGACATGGCGGCGCTGCGGGTGCTGCCCCCGCGCGACTACGTGGCCGCCACCGACGCCATCGCCGAGGTGATCGCCCTGGTGGAGAAGATGCTGGCTTCCGGGGCTGCCTATGTCGTCGACGATGCGCAATACCCCGACATCTATTTCCGTGCCGACGCCACCGCACAGTTCGGCTACGAATCGGGCTATGACCACGAGACCATGTCCCGGTTGTTCGCCGAACGGGGCGGCGATCCGGAGCGGGCGGGCAAGGCCGATCCACTGGACGCCCTGCTGTGGCGCGCCGAGCGTCCCGGTGAGCCCAGCTGGCCCTCACCCTTCGGTGACGGACGGCCGGGATGGCATGTGGAATGCGCCGCGATCGCCCTGGACCGCATCGGCTCGGGCCTCGACATCCAGGGCGGCGGCTCGGACCTGATCTTCCCGCACCACGAGTTCTCCGCGGCGCACGCCGAATCCGTCACCGGCGAGCGCAGGTTCGCCCGGCATTACGTGCACGCCGGCATGATCGGCTGGGACGGCCACAAGATGAGCAAGAGCCGCGGAAACCTGGTGCTGGTATCCCGGTTGCGTGCCGACGGTGTCGATCCCGGCGCGGTCCGACTCGGCCTGTTCGCCGGGCACTACCGGCAAGACCGGTTCTGGAGCCCGGCCGTCCTCGACGAGGCCAATGCCCGCCTGCAGCATTGGCGTACCGCGGTGGCGCTGCCGGCGGGACCGGATGCCACCGATGTGCTGGGCCGGGTGCGCCGGTACCTGGCCGACGACCTGGATACACCGAAAGCGCTTGCTGCTCTTGATGGTTGGTGTACCGATGCACTCACCTACGGTGGTTCCGACGCGGCAGCGCCCCAGCTGGTGGCGACGGCCGTCGACGCGCTGCTGGGCGTTGTGCTGTAGCGAGCTCCATGACCTGACAGGTAATCGACGGGCCGTCCGATCGACGCAAGAATCGACACCATGGACAACCGGATACCTGCATATGCCATCGCGGTGCTGCGTGACGTCGAATTCGGCGACGACATCATCCGCTACATGCGTGAAATCGACGCCACCCTGGCGCCGTTCGGCGGTGAGTTCATCGTCCACGGCGGGCATACCGAGGTGCTGGAAGGGCAGTGGGACGGCGCTCTGGTCGTGATCCGATTCCCCGACCGTGATGCGGCACAGCGGTGGTACGCCGGCGCCGACTATCAACGGATCCTGCCGCTACGGCTGGACAACTCGGCCTCGACCACGTTCATCGTCGACGGCGTCGAACCGGGACACACCGGTGCGGCGAAAGTCGAAGAGTTGCTGGCGGCCGGCTGAGGCCGTATCGGCCGCCGACCTGACCGGTGGAGTACCTTGCGGCCATGGGTTCTGTGCATGGGAAAGTCGTGTTCATCACCGGCGGCGCGCGCGGTGTCGGAGCGGAGGTGGCACGCCGGTTGCGCGGCAAGGGCGCCAAGCTGGTGCTCACCGACCTCGACCCGGCGCCGCTGGCCGAACTGGCCGACGAACTGGGCGGCGAGGAACACGTGCTGACCGCGCTTGCCGATGTGCGGGATCTGGCGGCCATGCAGCGCGCCGCCGACGCGGCCGTCGCCCGGTTCGGTGGTATCGACGTCGTGGTGGCCAACGCCGGCATCGCCAGCTTCGGTTCGGTGCTGCAGGTGGATCCCGAGGCGTTCCGCCGGGTCATCGACATCAACGTCGTCGGGGTCTTCAACACGGTGCGCGCCACTCTGCCCTCGGTCATCGAGCGGCGCGGCTACGTGCTGGTGGTGTCCTCGCTGGCGGCGTTCACCTCGGCACCCGGGCTGGCGGCCTATCACGCCTCCAAGGCCGGTGCGGAGTACTTCGCCAACACCCTGCGCCTGGAGGTCGCCCACCGTGGCGTCGACGTCGGATCCGCGCACATGAGCTGGATCGACACCCCGCTGGTGCAGGACGCCAAGGCCGATCTGTCCACCTTCCGCGAGATGCTGACCCGGATGCCCGGACCGCTGAAGAAGACGACGACGGTCACCGAGTGCGGCGCGGCGTTCGTCAAGGGCATCGAGGGCCGCAAGAAGCGGATCTACTGCCCGCGCTGGGTGGGCGCCTTCCGCTGGATCCGGCCGCTGGTGTCGACACCGGTCGGCGAGCGCGATATCCGCAAGTTCGCCCCCGAACTGCTGCCGAAGCTCGACGCCGAGGTCGCGACCCTCGGTCGCTCGACCAGTGCCCGCATCGAGGCGCTGGAAAAGTAAGGGGTCAGCGGCCCCGGCGGCGCAGGTAGCGCTCGAATTCGGCGGCCAGTGCGTCCCCGTCGATCTTGGCGACCGCCTCGTTCATGTCCACCTCGGCGTCGCCGCGTTCCTCGAGGGTCTGCACGTACTCGGCGATCTCCTCGTCCTCGGCGGTCATCTCGGTGACCGCCTCTTCCCATTCCTCGGCCGCGGTCGGCAGGTCGGCCAGCGGTACCTCGATATCGAGGACGTCCTCGACACGGCGCAGCAGGGCCACGGTGGCCTTCGGGTTGGGCGGCTGCGACACGTAGTGCGGGACGGCCGCCCAGAAGGTCACCGCCGGGATACCGGCCTGCACGCAGGCGTCCTGGAACACCCCGGCGATACCGGTCGGGCCCTCGTACCTGGTCTCCTCCAGGCCGAAGAACTTCGCCGAATCCGACGAGTACGCGGCACCGGACACCGGCACGGGGCGGGTGTGCGGCGTGTCGGCGAGCAGCGCGCCCAGGATGACGACGGTGTCGACGTTGAGTTTCTCGGCGATGGCCAGCAGCTCGGCGCAGAAGGTGCGCCACCGCATGTTGGGTTCGACACCGTGCATCAGCACGATGTCGCGGTCGCTGCCGGGCGGGCGACAGTGTGAGATGCGCATGGACGGCCAGACCAGTTCGCGCGTGACCCCGTCGATCTGCCGGATCACCGGACGATTCACCTGGTAGTCGTAGTAACTCTCGTCATCGATCTCGACGATGGTTTCGGCCTCCCAGATGGAGTCCAGGTGTTCCAGCGCTCCGCTGGCCGCGTCGCCGGCGTCGTTCCAGCCCTCGAAGGCGGCCACGACCACTGTGTTCTGCAGGTCCGGCAGGCCGGGCATGCTCGCATCCGACGGTGTCACACTGCCAGCGTAAGCCCTGTATCGCGGTGATGAGCCGCAGCGGGCCGTGCGGCGATTTGCGCCCGGCCCCCCGGTGCCGGGACGGCCACCTCATCGACATGAAATAGGCTCGGCGGCAAGATGGTTGATGCTGGCGAGCACGGCATTGCCGGCAGAACGATCCCTGCCACCAGATGGCGTCCGAAATCCTGTTGGAAGACGACGTAGACTTTTTACCGTCGAGAGGCGTTGCAACGGTGACGTGGGGGGCCTGGGTCTCCCTCGGTATCCGCCACGCTCGGCAGAGTTAAGGACGCCTTCCGCTACGGAAGGAGTGCCCTGTGAACGCCGAGAAGTCGGATGTCTCTGCGCCGGACACCTTTGTGCCGAACATCCGCCCCGACCGCACCGACGAGCTGACGGCAGCGCTGCGCCGGCGGATCATGGTGATCGACGGCGCCATGGGCACCGCCATTCAGCGGGACCGCCCGGACGAAGAGGGCTACCGCGGCGAGCGGTTCATCGAGTGGCCGACCGCGCTGCAGGGCAACAACGACCTGCTCAACCTGACCCAGCCACAGATCATCGAGGGGATCCACCGCGAGTATCTGGAGGCCGGTGCCGACATCCTGGAGACCAACACGTTCAATGCGAACGCGGTCTCGCTGTCGGACTACGACATGGCGGAACTGGGCTACGAGCTGAACTACGCGGGAGCCGCGCTGGCACGGGCGGCCTGCGACGAGTTCAGCACCCCGGAGAAGCCCCGCTACGTCGCCGGCGCGCTGGGGCCCACCACCCGAACCGCATCGATCTCACCGGATGTCAACGATCCCGGCGCCCGCAACGTCTCCTACGACCAGCTGGTCGCGGCCTACCTCGAAGCGCTCAACGGCCTGGTCGACGGTGGCTCCGACCTGATCATCATCGAGACGATTTTCGATTCGCTGAACGCCAAGGCTGCGGTGTTCGCCGTCGAGACACTGTTCGAGGACCGTGGCCGCCGCTGGCCGGTGATCATCTCGGGCACCATCACCGACGCCTCCGGGCGGACGTTGTCCGGCCAGGTCACCGAGGCGTTCTGGAACGCGATCCGGCACGCGAAACCGCTCGCGGTCGGCCTCAACTGCGCCCTGGGCGCGCCGGAGATGAGGCCCTATATCGCCGAGATGGCGCGGATCGCGGACACCTTCGTCTCCTGCTACCCGAACGCCGGGCTGCCCAACGCCTTCGGTGAGTACGACGAGTCCCCACAGGCGCAAGCGAGCTATCTCGCCGAGTTCGCCGAGGCCGGCTTGGTGAACCTGGTCGGCGGGTGCTGCGGGACGGCGCCGCCGCACATCGCCGAGATCGCCAAGGTGGTCGAGGGCACGCCGCCGCGCGAGCTGCCCGACATCCCGGTGGCCACCCGGCTCGCGGGCCTGGAGCCGCTCAACATCACCGATGGGTCGCTGTTCGTGAACATCGGTGAGCGCACCAACATCACCGGCTCGGCCCGGTTCCGCAACCTGATCAAGGCCGAGGACTACGACACCGCCCTGTCGGTCGCCCTGCAGCAGGTCGAGGTCGGTGCGCAGATCATCGACATCAACATGGACGAGGGCATGATCGACGGCGTCGCCGCGATGGACCGGTTCACCAAGCTGATCGCGTCCGAGCCGGACATCAGCCGCGTCCCGGTGATGATCGACTCCTCCAAGTGGGAGGTCATCGAGGCAGGCCTGAAGAACGTGCAGGGCAAGCCGATCGTCAACTCCATCTCCATGAAGGAAGGCGAGGAGAAGTTCATCCGCGAGGCGCGGCTGTGCCGCAAGTACGGCGCCGCCGTCGTCGTGATGGCCTTCGACGAGCAGGGGCAGGCCGACAACCTGGAACGCCGCAAGGAGATCTGCGGACGCGCCTACCGGATCCTGACCGAACAGGTCGGCTTCCCGGCCGAGGACATCATCTTCGACCCGAACTGCTTCGCGCTGGCGACCGGTATCGAGGAGCATGCGACGTACGGGATCGACTTCATCGAGGCCTGCGCCTGGATCAAGGAGAACCTGCCCGGGGTGCACATCTCCGGGGGCATCTCGAACGTCTCGTTCTCGTTCCGGGGCAACAACCCGGTCCGCGAGGCGATCCACGCGGTGTTCCTGTTCCACGCCATCAAGGCCGGCCTGGACATGGGCATCGTCAACGCGGGTGCGCTGGTGCCGTACGACTCGATCGACCCCGAGCTGCGGGACCGGATCGAGGACGTGGTGCTGAACCGTCGCGCCGACGCGGCCGAACGGCTGCTGGAGATCGCCGAACGGTTCAACAGCAAGGACAAGCCCGCGGACCCGGCGGCAGCCGAGTGGCGCAGCCTCCCGGTCCGCGAGCGGATCACCCACGCGCTGGTCAAGGGCATCGACGCCGACGTCGAAACCGACACCGAGGAACTGCGCGCCGAGATCGCCGCCGCCGGCGGGCGGCCGATCGAGGTCATCGAGGGCCCGCTGATGGACGGCATGAATGTCGTCGGCGACCTCTTCGGCGCGGGCAAGATGTTCCTGCCCCAGGTCGTGAAGTCGGCCCGGGTGATGAAGAAGGCCGTCGCTTACCTGCTGCCCTATATCGAGGCGGAGAAGGCGGAGCCGTTGCCGGGGGAGGCGACGAAGAAGGACACCAACGGCACGATCATCATGGCGACGGTCAAGGGCGACGTCCATGACATCGGCAAGAACATCGTCGGTGTTGTGCTGCAGTGCAACAACTTCGAGGTGATCGACCTCGGGGTGATGGTGCCCGCCCAGAAGATCTTGGACGCGGCCAAGGAGCACGACGCCGACATCATCGGGCTGTCCGGCCTGATCACGCCGTCGCTGGACGAGATGGTCAACTTCGCCGTCGAGATGGAGCGTCAGGGCTTGGAGATCCCGCTGCTGATCGGTGGGGCGACCACCTCGCGCGCGCACACGGCGGTGAAGGTGTCACCGCGCCGTAACGGTCCGGTGGTGTGGGTCAAGGACGCGTCCCGTTCGGTGCCGGTCGCCGCGGCGCTGCTCGACGACAAGCAGCGCCCGGCGCTGCTGGAGGCCACCGAGAAGGACTACGCGTCACTGCGCGAACGGCACTCGCAGAAGAGCGAGCGGCCGATGCTGACCCTGGAGAAGGCACGGGCGAACCGCACCCCGATCGAGTGGGACGGCTACACGCCGCCGGTGCCCGCCCAGGGCCTCGGCGTGCGCGAATTCCTGGACTACGACCTCGCCGAGCTGCGCGACTACATCGACTGGCAGCCGTTCTTCAACGCCTGGGAGATGAAGGGCCGCTTCCCGGACATCCTCAATAACCCGGTCTCGGGCGAGACGGCCCGCAAGCTGTACGACGACGCACAGGAGATGCTCGACACCCTGATCAAGGAGAAGTGGCTGACCGCCAACGGGGTGATCGGCTTCTTCCCCGCGAACGCGGTCGGCGACGACGTCGAGGTCTACACCGACGAAACCCGCACCGAGGTGCTGACCACGTTGCGCAACCTGCGTCAGCAGGGTGAGCACCGGGACGGCATCCCGAACCGCAGCCTCGGTGACTTCATCGCGCCCAAGGAGACTGGGCTCGCCGACTACGTCGGGGCCTTCGCCGTCACCACCGGGCTCGGCAGCGCTGACAAGATCGTCGCGTTCAAGGCGGCCAATGACGACTACAGCGCGATCCTGCTGGAATCGCTCGCCGACCGGCTGGCCGAGGCGTTCGCCGAACGGATGCACCAGCGGGTCCGCAAGGAGTTCTGGGGATACCAACCCGACGAGCAACTCGACAACGAGGCGCTGATCGGCGAGAAGTACCGCGGCATCCGGCCCGCCCCCGGCTACCCGGCCTGCCCGGAGCACACCGAGAAGGCGACGCTCTGGGAGCTGATGGACGTCAAGGAGCGCACCGGCATCGAGCTGACCGAGTCGATGGCGATGTGGCCCGGTGCTGCGGTCAGCGGCTGGTACTTCTCCCACCCGCAGTCGCAGTACTTCGTGGTCGGCCGGATGGCCCAGGACCAGGTCGCCGACTACGCGAAGCGCAAGGGGTGGACGCTGGCCGAGGCCGAGCGCTGGCTGGGTCCCAACCTCGGCTACAACCCGGAGGACTGAGCCTCAGGCGAACTGTTCGGCATTGGCCGCCGCCCACTGTGTCATCGACAGCGCGGGTGAGCCGGTCAACCGCTCGACCAGATCGTTGGCCTGTTGGGGTTCGGAGTCGGCGTCGAACAGGTCCAGGTACCAGTCCACGCCGTCGCCCATGACCGGCCGCAGCAGTGCGTCGGCCTCGGCGCGGTCGCACCGCTGCATCTGCACCGGGGTGCCGAGGCCGGTGCCGATCTGACGCGCGATCTCGGCACGCGTGATTGCTTCTGGTCCGGTCAGTTCGTACATCCGGCCCAGGTGCTCGTCCTGCGGATCGGCCAGCAGGTGCGCGGCCACCCGGGCGATATCGTCCATGGACACCGGTGACTGCACGGCGTCGGGCGCCAGGTCGCGCACCACGCCCGTCTTGATCTGCGGAGCCCACATGGCGAAGTTCTCGCAGAACTCGCCGGGGCCGAGTTGGGTGCTGGCCACCGGGGTCGCGGCGATCCGGTCGGCATGTTCCTGCCAGTGCGCGCCACCGGACAGCGCCACCACATAGCTCACCCTGGCCGCGGCGATCATCTCGCAGGTGATGCCGACGGTGCGGGGGAACGGCGCCAGGTAGATCTGGTCGACGTCGGCGAGCGCGGGCGACAACGTCTCGGGCCTACCCAGAAAACCTGTGACCACTTCCACAGCCGCGGGCAGCTTCGCCTTCGCCGGATCCGACGTCAGGGCACGGATATCCGAGACTCCCAGGTCGAGTAGCCGATCGACGACCCTGCGGCCGATATTTCCGGTGGCGCCCGTCACAAGAACCGTCATGCCGACCACGCTAGCCGCCTCCGGTGACAGCCTCAGGTTTTCCGGCCCGTCACCATCGATGAGACAATCGCTGCATGCGGGCGGTGCTGTGGGATATGGACGGCACTCTCGTGGACTCCGAAAAGCTATGGGATATCGGCCTCCAGGAGCTCTACCGCAGGCACGGCCGGGAGCTGAGCGACGAGGTGCGCGCGACCACCATCGGTGGGTCCAGCGAGGTCGTGATGCAGATCGTGTACGCCGATCTGGGCCTGGACCCCGATCCGGGCGACATCGCGCGGACCGCCGACTGGCTACACGACTACGTCGGTGAGCTTTTCGAGACCGGCCTGCCATGGTGTGCCGGCGCGCACGAGATGCTCGACGAACTCGCCGTCGCCGGCGTGACCATGGCGCTGGTGACCAACACCCGCCGCGCGCTCACCGAGAAGGCGCTCAACAGCATCGGCCGCCACTACTTCACCGTGACCGTGTGCGGGGATGAGGTACCCGAGGGCAAGCCGTCCCCGGACCCGTACCTGCGGGCCGCCGCGTTGCTGGGTCTGGAGCCGGAGCAGTGTCTCGCGATCGAGGATTCGGTGACCGGCACCACGGCCGCCGAAGCCGCCGGATGTGCAGTCCTGGTGATTCCCAACGAAATCGACGTTCCGGCGGGTCCGCGGCGTCGTCACGCGGAATCGCTGGCCGAACTCAGCGTGGCCCAGTTCCGGGCAGTGCACGCCGACCTGGGTACCGAACTCGGCGAACGCACCGCCTGACCCGGCGGCCGCCCGCATCGAGTCACGATCGCGGTGAGTTTTTACCTTCCCGAGCACCGGCGCGCCTTTCTATTCTAGAAAGTCGTGACCACTCACCAACTTTCGCGCCGGCGGGCGCTGCAACTGCTCGGACTGGCCGGCGGCGCGGCGGCGCTCGCGCCGATCATCGCCGCGTGCGGCTCGTCATCGAGTACCAGCGTGCTGAGCAAAACCGCCCCGGTCTCCGGCCGATTCGAAGGCGTGACCCTCAAACTGCTGGTCAACCAGCCGCACGTCACCTCCTTCCGGGACATCCTCGCGCCGGCCTGGGCAGCGCAGACCGGCGGCGCGCTGGACGTCACCGCCGCCCCTTATGACCAGCTGACCAGCAAGCAGATCCTCGATGTACAAAGCGGCACCGGCGAATTCGACGTGTTCGACTACTTCTACTTCGGGCTGGGCGACCTCGTGGATGCCGGGGCGCTGGTGGATGTCACCGAGTGGATCGACAACAACACCGACGCCATCGATGTCGGTGGATACCTGCCATCGATCTATGACCCGTACACGCTGCTCGACGACAAGCGCTACGGATTGCCCTACGACGGCGACGTCCACATTCTGTTCTTCAATGCCGAACTGCTCGAGCGTTACCGGGTTGAACCACCGAAGACCTGGGACGAGTACGACGAAGTCGCCGCCAAGATCACCACCGATGCCCGCGGCAGCGCCTACGGCGCGATCGTGTCGGGTCAGCAGGTGCCGATGATCCTGGGCTGCTCGTACATCAACCGGCTCACCGGCTACGGAGGCAACCTGCTCACCGCCGACGGTAAGCCGGACCTGACATCGGATGCGTCCGTCGCGGCACTGCGCCACCTCGTCGATGTGGCACCCGCCGCACTGCCCACCCCGTTGCAGATCGGGTTCGATCAGGCCAATCAGGCCTTCCTGAGCGGCCAGGGCGCGCTGCTGGACACCTGGACCGACATGGCACTGCGGGCCGAGGACCCGGCGGCGTCGAAGATCGCCGGCCGGTGGGGAGCGGTGTCACTGCCCGTCGGCGGCTCGAACACCACCCCGCGCACCGCGCTGGATGCCGGCTTCGGACTGGGCATTTCGACCGCATCGAAGAATCAAGACGCCGCGGCGGCCTTCCTCGCCTGGGCGACCGCCGCGCCGCAGAACCTGAAGGTGTCCTCCACCGCGGGCGCGGGTATCGACCCGGTGCGCGGTGAGGTGCTCGATTCCGACGGCTATGCGCAGGTGGTGACCGGGGCGATCGAACCCATTCGGCAGGGCCTGCACGGCGATCCGCTGGTGTGGCCCAAGGGCAAAGGTGCCCCGAAACTGTTGCAGGATCTGGTCGACCAGCTCGCTCTCGCGATCGCGGGAACCCAAACCGTCGAGCAGTCGCTGGGAAACGCGCAGTCCAGCTGGGAGAACGCCGCGACATGATCCGTCGCGCCCCGCTGTGGCTGGCGCTGCCCGCCATCGCCGGACTGGTGCTGTTCCTGGTGTACCCGACCGCCTACCTGATCGCCCTGGCACTCACGGATTCCTCGCTGGGGAATCCGTTGCGGGCCTTCACCGGAGCGCAGAACTTCCACACCGCCTTCGACGCGCCCGCCTTCGTGCCGTCACTGTGGCGCTCCACGGTTTTCGCGCTGGCCGCCACCGGCGTCACCACCGGGACCGGTCTGCTGCTGGCCTTGCTGTTGCGGGCCCGCGGCACCCGGTTCGGCGCGGTCGGGGCGCTGCTGTTGCTGCCACTGGTCACCGCGCCGGTGCTGATCGGGGTGGCCTGGAAACTGTTGCTGGCGCCCGTCGGCGGCGGACTCGCCGATGCCCTGTCGGCGGTCGGGCTGGCCGGCGCCAATCCGCTGGGCTCGGGGGTTGGGGCGTACATCGTGCTGCTGGCGATCCATATCTGGCAGTGGACACCGTTCGCGGTTCTCGTGCTGTTCGCCGCCCTCGGGGTGGTTCGCCCCGAGCTCCAGGAATCCGCGCGGATCGACGGGGCCGGACCCTGGCGTACCTTCACCAGCGTGACCTGGCCGGCGATCGCGCCGACCGCGTGGGCGGTGCTGATCCTGGAACTGGTGATCGGCTACCGGGTGTTCGACCTGATCGTCGTGATCACCTCCGGCGGGCCGGGTTTCGCGACGACGCTGGCACCGTATCTGATCTACCAGACCGGGCTGCGCGGTAGCTTCGACATGGGTACCGCCGCGGCCCAGACGCTGGTGTTCGCCGCCGTCGTCGGCGCGGTGGCGACGGTCTTCACCGCGGCACGGTCCCGGGCTGTCGAAGCCGACCGCGCATGACCACACGCGTGCTGATCCGAACGGCTCTTGCCGTCGTGGTGCTGATCGTGCTGATCCCCATCGGCTACCTGGTGTCACTGTCGCTGCGTCCGCCCGCCGATGTGCTGAACTCCAGCCTGCTGCCCGGCCAATGGACGTTCGCGAACTTCACCTCGGTGTTCGACACCATCGCACTGGGCACCATGTTGCAGAACTCCTGGATATCGGCGCTGGGCGCGGCCGCAGTGGCCGTGGTGATCGCCACTCCGGCAGCGTATTTCACGGCACGTCGCTTCCGCGGTGAGCGCTTGCTGACCGTACTGCTGGCCGCATACTGCGCACCGCCGATCGTCGCGATCATCCCGCTGTTCTTCCTGTTGCGCAGCGCCGGGCTGACCAACAGCATGGCGGGGCTGATCCTGGTCAACGGAATCGCGAACGTTCCGGTGGCCGCCTGGCTGATCGACGGTTTCGTCCGGCGCATACCGGTGGAGATCGACGAGGCCGCGGTCATCGACGGACTGTCGGTGGCCGGCGCCTTCGCCAGGGCCGTGCTGCCGCTGCTGTGGCCGGGTGTGATCGCCGCCCTGCTGGTGGTGTTCTTCCTGTCCTACAACGATTTCCTGTTCGCCGTTTATCTCGCCGTCACGAAGGAGAGCCAGACCTTGACCGTCGGACTTTCGCTGTTCCAGGGGGACCGCAATGTCCAGTTCGGGCAGCAGGCCGCTGCGGGACTGCTGGGCATCCTGCCGGTCTATGCCCTCGCCCTGGCAGCGCAGCGATTCCTGGTCGGCGGCCTGGCAACCGGAGCGACCAAGTGACCGCACTCGAATTGACCGGTGTGACCAAGAGTTTCGGCGACACGACCGTCGTGGACGAGCTGACGCTGACGCTGCCCGACGGATCGTTGACCGTGCTGGTGGGTCCGTCCGGGTGCGGCAAATCCACCACGCTGCGTATCGTGGCCGGACTCGAGACCGCCGACGGCGGCTCGGTGCACATCGGCGACCGGGACGTCACCAAGGAGTCCCCGCGCCGGCGCGATGTGGCCATGGTGTTCCAGAACTACGCGCTGTACCCGCAGCTGACGGTGGCCGGCAATATCGCGTTCCCGTTGCGCAATGCCGGGGTGGGCAGGGCCGAGGCCGCCGCGCGGGCCGCCGAAGCGGCGGAACGCGTCGGCATCTCCGGACTGCTCGACCGCAAACCGCGCCAGCTCTCCGGCGGACAGCAGCAACGGGTGGCGATCGCGCGGGCCCTGGTGCGGACGCCGTCGGTCTTCCTCTTCGACGAACCGTTGAGCAATCTCGATGCCAAGCTGCGCGTCGAGCTGCGCACCGAGATCCGCAGACTGCAGCAACAGACCGGCATCACCGCGCTGTATGTCACCCACGACCAGGAGGAGGCGATGACCATCGCCGATCAGCTGGTGGTGCTGCAGGCCGGTCGCATCGCGCAGAGCGGGACGCCCGAAGAGCTGTACCGGTGCCCGGCCAACACGTTCGTGGCGGGGTTCATCGGGTCGCCGAGCATGAATCTGATCGAGGGTCAGGTGCGCGGTGGCAGCTTCGAGTCCGGTGCGCTGAGGTGGCCGGCGCCTGGCGCCGATGGCGCTGTGGTCTTCGGGGTGCGCCCGGAGGATCTCGTCATCGAACCGGATGAGGCAGGTGAGGGCCGGCTGGATCTCATCGAACTGCTGGGACCGCGCTACGCGCTGCTCGTCGAGGTGGGCAGCCACCGCCTGACCGCGGTGGTGGAGGCCGCCGCGGTGGCGGCCTGGGAGACGCCCCCGGGACCCGGTGTACCGGTGAGTGTTCGGGTGCGAGCCGGCCGGGAGCATCTGTTCGACGCAGGGAGCGGGAAACGCCGGCAGGACTGAGCCGTAACCGACCATTTGGGACGGCGACTGTGCGATTGTGATGTGACACGCATCACGGTACGGGGTGGAAGGACGATCCATGACGCACGGTCCGGTCGGAGGCGACGAAGCCTCGTTCCTCGACGACGATTCCGGGTTCGGCTCCGGTCGCACGGCGGTGCGGATCGCGGCCGTCGCCGCACTCGGCGGTCTGCTGTTCGGCTACGACAGTGCGGTGATCAACGGCGCCGTCGACTCCATCCAGGAGGACTTCGGTATCGGCAACGCGCAGCTGGGCTTCGCGGTGGCTTCGGCACTGCTCGGCGCCGCGGCCGGCGCGATGACGGCGGGCCGCATCGCCGACAAGATCGGCCGCATCGCGGTGATGAAGATCGCGGCCGTGCTGTTCCTCATCAGCGCCTTCGGCACGGGTCTGGCACACGAGGTCTGGACGGTGGTGTTGTTCCGCATCGTCGGCGGCATCGGGGTGGGTGTGGCATCGGTCATCGCTCCGGCCTATATCGCCGAGACGTCTCCGCCGCAGATCCGCGGCAGGCTGGGCTCTCTGCAGCAATTGGCCATCGTGCTGGGCATCTTCGCGTCCTTCGCGGTCAACTGGCTGCTGCAGTGGGCGGCGGGCGGACCCAACGAGGTGCTGTGGCTGGGCCTGGACGCATGGCGATGGATGTTCCTGGCAATGGCCCTGCCTGCCCTGCTGTACGGCGTGCTGGCCTTCACCATCCCCGAGTCGCCGCGCTATCTCGTTGCCAGCCACAAGATTCCGGAGGCCCGCCGGGTGCTGAGCATGTTGCTCGGGCAGAAGAACCTGGAAATCACCATCACCCGTATCCGGGACACCCTGGAGCGCGAGGACAAGCCGTCCTGGCGCGACCTCAAGAAGCCGACCGGCGGTATCTACGGCATCGTCTGGGTGGGCCTGGGGTTATCGGTGTTCCAGCAGTTCGTCGGTATCAACGTGATCTTCTACTACTCCAATGTGCTGTGGCAGGCGGTCGGATTCAGTGCCGACGAGTCGGCGGTCTACACGGTGATCACCTCGGTGATCAACGTGCTCACCACGCTGATCGCGATTGCGCTGATCGACAAGATCGGCCGCAAGCCCCTGCTGCTGATCGGTTCGGCCGGGATGGCGGTGACGCTGGCCACCATGGCGGTCATCTTCGCCAACGCCACCGTCAACCCCGACGGGACGCCGAGCCTGCCGGGCGCATCCGGGGTGATCGCGCTGATCGCCGCGAACCTGTTCGTGGTGGCCTTCGGTATGTCCTGGGGCCCGGTGGTGTGGGTGCTGCTGGGGGAGATGTTCCCCAACCGGATCCGCGCGGCCGCTCTCGGTCTGGCGGCGGCCGGGCAATGGGCGGCCAACTGGGCGATCACCGTGAGCTTCCCGGAGCTGCGGAACAACCTGGGGCTGGCCTACGGGTTCTACGCGCTGTGCGCGGTGCTGTCCTTCCTGTTCGTGACCAGGTGGGTCCGCGAGACCAAGGGTGTATCGCTGGAGGACATGCACGCCGAGGTGCTGCAGGTGGACACCCGCCCGGCCGCCGGATAGCCGGGTTCGCGGGCACTGGACAAACCCGCGTGACCGCGTGGCGGCCCACGTGAAAGAATTTCGGTCCGTGAAGACCTTCGAAGGCCTGTTCGCCGAGCTCAGTGAGAAAGTGCAGACCCGGCCCGCCGGCAGCGGCACCGTGGCCGCGCTGGACGCCGGCGTGCACGGCCTGGGCAAGAAGATCCTCGAGGAGGCCGGCGAGGTATGGCTGGCCGCCGAACACGAGAGCGATGAAGCGCTCGCCGAAGAGATCAGCCAGCTGCTGTACTGGACCCAGGTGCTGATGCTCTCGCGGGGTCTTCGCCTCGACGACGTGTACCGGAACCTGTGATGGCGACCCTTCGCGTCGCCGTACCCAACAAGGGCGCACTCAGCGAATCGGCCGCCGAAATCCTGTCCGAGGCCGGATACCGGCGCCGCACCGATCCCAAGGACCTGACGGTCGTCGACCCCGCCAACAACGTCGAGTTCTTCTTCCTGCGGCCCAAGGACATCGCGATCTACGTGGGCTCCGGAGAACTCGATCTCGGCATCACCGGCCGCGACCTGGCCGCCGAGTCCGACGCCCCGGTCCGCGAGCGGCTGGCGCTCGGTTTCGGCTCGTCGACCTTCCGCTATGCCGCGCCCAGGGGCCAGGATTGGACGTTGGACGCGCTGGCGGGTAAACGGATCGCCACCGCCTACCCGAATCTGGTGCGTAAGAATCTGGCGGACAACGGGATCGAGGCCACCGTCATCCGCCTCGACGGCGCCGTGGAGATCTCCATCCAGCTCGGTGTGGCCGACGTGATCGCCGATATCGTCGGCTCCGGGCGCACCCTGGGACTGCACAATCTGGTGGCTTTCGGTGAGTCGCTGTGTGATTCCGAGGCCATCTTGATCGAACGCGCCGATCCTGAGCCCGACCCCGCGCGCGACCAATTGGCGGCCCGGGTGCAGGGTGTGGTCTTCGGGCAGCAGTACCTGATGCTGGACTACGACTGCCCGCGCAGCGTGCTCGAGAAGGCCAGCGCCGTCACCCCCGGCCTGGAGTCGCCCACCATCGCCCCGCTGGCCGACCCCGACTGGGTGGCGGTGCGCGCACTGGTGCCGCGCCGTGACGTCAACGCCATCATGGACGAGATCGCCGCCATCGGTGCCAAGGCCATTCTGGCGTCCGATATCCGGTTCTGCCGGTTCTGACACAGCGCCGGATACCGGGCTGACCGGCGTTGTGCGTGTTAGCGTCCGGAGATCATCCGATCTTGTCCGGAGGTTGTCATGACGGTGGTCCTCGCGCTGGTGCTGGCACTGCTGATCGGCGTGGTCGCCGGGTTGCGCGCACTCACACCGCCGGCGGTGGTGGCCTGGGGCGGTGCGCTGGGATGGATCGACCTCGACGGCACCTGGGCGCAATTTTTGACCAACCCGATCACCCTCGCGGTGCTGACCGTGCTGCTGGTTGTCGAGCTGGTCACCGACCAGCTGCCCAGCACCCCGCCGCGCACCGTGACGGTGCAGTTCGCGGCGCGGTTGTTCACCGGTGCCTTCGCCGGAGCTGTCCTGGTGACCGGCGCGCTGGCGGCGGTGAAAACCGGGACGATCATCTCCGGTATCGGTGCGGGCGTCATCGGGGCGGTGCTGGGCACCATGGGTGGCTACCGGGCCCGCAAAGCGCTGGTTGAGCGCAACGGCGGCAAGGATCTCCCGGTGGCCCTGGTCGAAGACGTCCTCGCGGTGCTCGGCGGTTTCGTCGTCGTGTTCCTCGCCAGCCTCTGATGGCCGGCCCGGTGACCGAATTCGACGCCATCATCGTCGGTGCCGGCCAGGCGGGCCCACCGCTGGCCGGAAGGTTGACCGACGCCGGGCAGCGGGTCGCGGTGATCGAACGCAAACTGGTCGGCGGCACCTGCGTCAACAGTGGATGTATCCCCACCAAGACCCTGGTGGCCAGTGCGCACGCCGCCCACATCGCCCGTCGCGGTTCCGAATTCGGTATCGGCACCGGCGAGGTGACCGTCGACATGGCGAAGGTGAAGGCGCGCAAGGACCAGATCGTGCGGTCCGACCGCAACGGTGTCGAGAACTGGCTCGAAGGGATGGCCGGCGCCACCCTGCTACGCGGGCACGCCCGCTTCACCGATCCGCACACCATCGATCTCGACGGTCGGTCACTGCGCGCCGATCGCATCTTTCTGAACGTCGGCGGCCGTGCCGTGGTGCCGGACCTGCCGGGCCTGGCCGATATCGACTACCTGACCAATGTGTCGGCGCTGGAACTGGATTCGGTACCAGAGCATCTTGTCATCGTCGGCGGCAGCTACATCGCGCTGGAGTTCGCGCAGATGTACCGGCGTTTCGGGGCGCGGGTCACGGTGATCGAGCGGGGACCACGATTGACCTCCCGCGAGGACGAGGACGTCTCTGCGGCCATCCAGGGCATCCTCGAAGCCGAAGGTGTCGAGATCCACGTCGGTGCCGATGACATCCGGTTCACCAAGCTGGCGCACGGTTTCGAGATCACCGCGCGTTCCGGCGCCGCACCGATCGTCGGCAGTCATGCCTTGATCGCCGTCGGCCGGGTGCCCAACACCGACGATCTCGGTCTGGAGAACGCCGGTGTGCGCACCGACGGCCGTGGCTACATCGAGGTCGATGACGCCCTGCGCACCAACGTCGAGCACATCTGGGCGATGGGGGACTGCAATGGCAAGGGCGCCTTCACCCACACTTCCTACAACGATTTCGAGATCGTGGCGGCCAATCTGCTCGACGACGATCCACGCCGGGTCAGCGACCGGGTACCCACCTATGCGCTCTACATCGACCCGCCGCTGGGCCGGGCCGGGATGACCGCGGACGAGGTGCGCCGCACCGGCCGGAAAGCGTTGGTGGGCAAGCGCCCGATGACCCGTGTCGGCCGGGCGGTGGAGAAGGGCGAAACGCAGGGCTTCATGAAGGTCGTGGTCGACGCCGAGACCGAAGAGATTCTGGGGGCGTCGATTCTCGGGGTCGGCGGCGACGAGGTGGTGCACGCGATCCTGGATGTGATGACCGCCAAGCTGCCCTACACCGCGATCTCGCGCACCATGCACATCCATCCCACCGTCAGCGAATTGGTGCCCACCCTGCTGCAGGATCTCAAGCCGCTGAACTAGCCGCCCGGCCGGCGATCAGTTGGGCGCTGACCGTGGCGACGCGTTGCCCGAGATGCCGGCAGGTCGCGATATCGGCGGGGTGGACGTCTTGCGGTCCGGCGTCGACGTCGGTCTGCGCACCCGCACCGAGCCAGAAACCGAGCCGGTTCAGGTCGTGCTCGCTGCCCGCCGAGGAATTCCAGCCCGGTCCCAAACCCAAACTCACCCAGTGCATATGGTGCTGGGCGGCGAACACCGTCAGCGAGATCAACGCGGTCAGCTTGTCGCCGCTCTTGGCGCCGGAATTGGTGAACCCCGCCGCGACCTTGTCCCGCCACGCACCGGTGATGCAGCGCCGGCCGGTCTGCTCCGTGAAGGCCTGGAACCCGGCCGAGACGTTGCCCATGTAGGTCGCGGTTCCGAAGATGATGGCGTCGGCACCGTCCAGCGTCGCCCAGTCCGCATCGGTCATGTTGTCCACGGCCACCGCGCTGACATCGGCCCCCTCGGCGCGTGCGCCATCGGCGACGGCACCCGCCAGCGTCGCGGTGTGCCCGAATCCGGAGTGATAGGCGATGACGATCGCCGGCCGGTTCCCGAAGGCATTGTCGGTCATGAGAACTCCTCACCTGTCGGCGCGAAGCCGGAGATGGCCTGCACGCGTTGTGCCCAGTTGGGCAGTGGTTCACCCGCGAGCGAAGCCGCGAGCCGGTCCAGGAATGCATGTGTCCCGGTGCGGAAACCGTTCGCGTTGGGCACGCTCAGGCCTCGATGGCTGAGCCGCAACAACGTGCCGGCCCCGTCGGGGATGAGTTCGTAACGCACCACCCCGGGTTCGACGATGGGCTGCAGCCATTCGTGTTCGAAAACCCGCGGCGGGTCCCACACCAGAATGCGGCCGGTCATCCGCTTGCGCTCGGGTGGCAGCGGTGGGCCGGAGGCGACGGTCTCGATGGTGCCGCCCTCGCGTGGGTCGATCACGGTGCGGCCCATCCATTTTCCTCGATGGCCGGGGTCGGTGATCGCGGTCCAAACCTGCTCGACCGGGTAGGGCAGTTGTCGTTCGAAGTGCAGTACCGCACGATCACCGTCGATGACCACCCGGCCGTCATGAGCGGTCATGACGGTTCCCCGAACGTCGCCTGCAGGTGATCTTCGAGTGCGTCGAGGTGGCCGGACCAGAAGTGCCGGTAGGACTCGATCCAGGTGTCCATCTCCACGAGGCCGTCGGCGCGCAGTGCATAGATTCGACGTTGCGCGTCCGAACGGACCTCCACCAGACCCACCTCACGCAGCACCCGCAGATGCCGCGACACCGTCGGCTGGGTCAGCCCGGGCAGGGTGTCGACCAGTTCACCCGCGGTGCGCTCACCGTGTCGCAGCGCGTCGAGCAATGTGCGTCTGCTGGGTTCCGCGACGGCTTCGAACACGTCCATGCCACAAGTATTGCAGACCATCTATATAGATGCAAACGCATACAGCTAAAGAGTGGCGCGCAACATCCGCAGCAGACCGATTTCGGATCCGTTCTTGGCCAGTTCGACGTTCAGCCACAGCGCGGTGTCGGCGACGGTCCGGTCCGCCTCGGGACCCCACGGGAAGGCGCACGGCGCGTCGAGTTCTGCCGGGCCCAGTGTCGCCAGGGTCTTACGCCACTGCGCGCACAACGCTCTGATCGCCGGCACCGCCTCGGCGGGGCCCGGCCAGGGGGTCTCGGTGGGTGGCCGCGCGGGCCGTCCGGCCAGCTCATCCAACGCTGCCGACCACCAGAAGATGATGTGCCAGCTGATCCACCCGATGGTGGGCACCGGGATCGGGTCCGGTTCCGTCTCTGCCCAATCCGGATACCAGCGCCCCGCGCCATCCCGGTGCATCGTCCACACCACATTCGTCGGTTCCCACAGGAAGTCCTCGGCGGTGAGCGCCGACAGGTGCAGATCGGTCAGCGCCCACGCGAGATCGAACTGGCGCGCCAGTGCTGTCAAGCCGCCTGCTCCGGAGCGGCCGCTGCATGCATACCCTCCAGGGTGCCCGCCCGTAACTGCGCGGCGAGGTCATCGCGCAGGCTGGCCGCGCCGGCATAGTCCGGAGCATGATCGGTGCGGAAATGTGCGTACTGACGGTCGATCTGCACCGGCCAGCGGGCCTGCCCGGTGATCCTGGCCAGCAGGACGAAGGGCAGCACCAACAGTTGCAGCACCAGGTTGATCAGCCAGAGCGACCCCATGAACACCGCCGCCAGGGCGATCAGAATCGCCTTGCCCCCGTAGATGATCACCCACAGCACCACCCCGACGGTCAGCTGCAGGAAGCGTCGGACGGCGGTGGGTGGTTCCTCCGTCGTCGCCGCGTCCTCGGTGGCGGCCGCCGGGTCCGATGGGCTGTGCCACATCTCTCGGAAGGACACCGGTCCCCGCCACGGCAGCCAACGTCGGCGCACCGTCCAGGTCACCCCGTCACTGCCGATCACCGAAAGTCCCGCCATCGCCCTACCTCCGCTGTACGAGGAGCGTCTGTGCCGACGTTCCGATGAATCCCCGCCGGTCGAAGATATCCGCGGTCGTCACCCCGATGCCGTCCGGGCCGATCGAGCCGCGGGCGCGCAGCGCGAAGTCGTTGCCGCTGGGCGCGCGGTGCAGATGGACCGCGGTGTCGGTGTTCATGAACACGAAAACGTCGGGGTCCAGCGCGGCGCCGACACCGTTGGCGGAGTCGACCACCATCGCCAACCGCTGCAGGTCGGTCAATGGTTCGGAATCGACCAGCGGCACAAGCGGGCTCATCCACACCACGGCAGGCTCGCCCGGCCCGGTCCGTTGTCTGCGCCAGCTCACGGTGTCCAGATAGCCGGGTGCGCCCATCCATCCGTGGGGATTGGCCATCGCCTCGCCCTCGACCAACGGGGGATGACGGTCGGTCACGGCATCGGCGGTATCGCTGGTGGCCAGCAGCCAGGCACTCACCCTGGCCAGCACCCGGTCCTTGCCCTGGACCGTCCGCATCTCGGCGACCGCCATGGTGATGCGGGCGCCTGGGCGTTCCACCCAGGCGCGCACCTTGACCGGGGCGACCGGGATGGCACCCAGGATGTCGAGCACCAGCCGCCCCACCCGCAGTTCCGGACGGTCGGGATAGAGCTCCTCGATCGTTCGGGTGAGCAGCGCCAGTGGCGGTGACCCGTGCTGGATCTCGGCATCCCAGTTGCTGGCGGTGCCCGGCGTCGATTCGAAGACCTGGTAGCCGTCGGACTCGGCCAGCCGCCGGTAGTGACAGTCGCTCACCCCGCCGCCACTTCTGCTTCGCTCCTGCCCTCCGGAACCATTTCCCGGGTCGCTTCGCTCCTGCCCTCCGGAACCATTTCCCGGGTCGCTTCGCTCCTGCCCTCCGGAACCATTTCCCGGGTCGCTTCGCTCCTGCCCTCCGGTGCGGGTTCCTGCGGCCATCCCGGGTACACCGGCGGCGTGCCGCCGAACTCCGGGCAGAGCTGCTGATGCGCGCACCAGCTGCATAATTTCGAACGCTTGGACCGGAAATCGCCTGTGCTACCGGCGGACTGGATCGCCCGCCAGATTGCGGTCAGGGTCTTCTCGAAACGCACCAGCTCGTCGAGATCGGGGGAGTAGTCCAGTACCTGGCCGTCGGCCAGGTAGAGCAAGCGGAGCTTGGCCGGCAGCACACCGCGCGACCGCCACAGCGCCACGGCATAGAACTTCATCTGGAACAGCGCCTTGGCCTCCGCCAGCGCCCACAGCTCCGAGGGCGACTTGCCGGTCTTGTAATCGACCACCCGCATCTCACCGGTCGGGGCGATATCGATGCGGTCGACGAAACCGCGCAGCAGCGTGCCGTCCTCCAGCTCCACCTCGACGCGCTGCTCGCAGCTGTGCGGGTCGAAGCGGGTCGGATCCTCCAGGCGGTAATAGCCCGACAACAACTTCCGGGCGTCACGCAGCAGCTCGGCACGGAGATCAGAATCCACCTCGGAACCCTCGGCGAGCACCCGGTCCAGCGCCGGATCGACCAGCGTCAGCGCGGTGTCATGGATGCGCTCGACGGCGGGCAGCGCATAGAGGTCCTCGAGCGCGGCGTGGACCACCGAGCCGCGCAGCTGTGCCGGTGAGACCGGCTCGGGCAGCCGGTCGATGGCTCGGAAGCGGTACAGCAGCGGGCACTGTTTGAAATCGCTGGCCCGGGACGGTGAGAGGGCCGGGCGCCAACCGGTGCGGGCGGGTGCTGTGGCGCTCATGGATGCAGCCTAGGCCTGTGGCCCGACAACAATTCGTAGCCTCGGCGGCGCGTCTGGCAGGCTGACCCCGTGCAAATCACTGGTCCGTTCGTCATCGGCGATCGCGTGCAACTCACCGATGCCAAGGGACGGCACTACACGATGGTGCTCAGTACGGGTGCCGAGTTCCACACCCACCGCGGTGCGATCCCGCACGACACCGTGATCGGCCGGCCCGAGGGCAGCGTCGTCAAGTCCACCAACGGCGACCCGTTCCTGGTACTGCGGCCGCTGCTCATCGACTACGTGCTCTCGATGCCGCGCGGAGCGCAGGTCATCTACCCCAAGGATGCCGCGCAGATCGTGCACGAGGGGGACATCTTCCCGGGCGCGCGGGTCATGGAGGCCGGTGCCGGTTCCGGCGCACTCACCTGCTCGTTGCTGCGCGCGGTCGGGCCGACAGGTCAGGTCATCTCCTACGAGGTGCGCGACGACCATGCCGTGCACGCCATCCGCAATGTCGAGACCTTCTTCGGCGAGCGCCCGGCCAACTGGGATCTGCGGATCGCCGACCTCAACGAGTATCCGGCGGGCGGCCGCCCGGGGGCGAGCGACGCGGTGAGCGGCGCGGCGGGCGACCAAGAGGTGGACCGCGTGGTGCTGGACATGCTGGCTCCGTGGGACGTCCTGGACACCGTGTCGACGGCGCTGGTGGCCGGCGGCGTGCTGATCGTCTACGTCGCCACCGTCACGCAGCTCTCCCGCACCGTGGAGGCGCTGCGGGAGCAGCAGTGCTGGACCGAGCCCAGGGCCTGGGAGACCATGCAGCGGGGCTGGAATGTCGTCGGGCTGGCCGTGCGGCCGCAGCACAACATGCGCGGGCATACCGCGTTTCTGATCAGCGCCCGCAAATTGGCGCCGGGCACCGTGACCCCGACCCCACTGCGCCGCAAACGCCCACAGGTCTGAGCGGGCTCATTCGTCGGTGCTGCGGTGCAGTCCGCGGCGCGTCGAGAGCAACTCCAGCTCGGGCCGGCCCGCCACCAGCCGCTCGGCGGCGTCCAGCACGTCCACCACGTGTGCCCGGTCGGCGGCCACCACCGACACCCCGATATTGGCACGGCGGTGCAGGTCCTGATCTCCGGTCTCAGCGGCAGACACCGTGAATCGGCGGCGCAGTTCGGCGATCACCGGACGGATCACCGAACGCTTCGCCTTGAGTGAGTGCACATCGCCGAGCAGCACGTCACACTCCAGCCAGCCGATCCACATGGCCTACCGCGGGGGGCCGGGCGCCGGTGTACCGGCGGGAACCGGTCCCAGCTCGAGCAATTGGTCCGCCGTCGCCCGGGTCAGCTGCCAGGCGCCCTCGGCCAGGGTGAACTGCATGGGGAAGGTGAACGGTCGCGCTTGCGGGGCGGGGTTGGCCGAACGGGCCGTGACGGTGGCGACGACGTCGCCGTAGTCGGTGGGGGACCAGGTGAGGTCCGCGGCCTGGAACGTCAGCGGCGCCAGACCACCGTCCACGGTGGCCTGCGCGAAGCGGTCGAGCGCGCCGGCGTCCTCCGGGGTGGCGTACTGCACCAGGGCGACTTTCTGCGCACCGGGAACCGAAGGGTCCGCCAGCTTGGCCAGCACGTCGGTGAGAGCCTCCGGCGCCGGCAGGGGCGCCTGCGGGGCCGTTTGCGAGCCTGCGGCGGCCGGCGCGGACGACGAGGTTTCCGGTGCCGGTGGGATCGGCTCCGCGCCACATCCCGACAGCCCGAGCGCCACCACGAACACGGTGGCGCCCGAGACCGTCACCGGTATGCGGCGCATCGGAGCGTGGGTCAGCCGGCCGCCGAGAGCAGCGCCAGGGCGGACTGCCTGGACACCTGCCAGCCGGTGGGGCTGGGTCCGGCGGTGAAGGTCACGGGTTGTGTCGCGGTGCCGCCGGTGGCGGAGGTGGCGGTCACGTTCGCGGTGGCGACCGGCCCGTTGACGTCGATGTCGGCGATGTTGAAGGTCAGCGGGAACTTGCCTTCGCGAGCGGCGTTGTTGTACGCGCGGTCGGCGGCGATGGACTCGATCCGGCCGACGCCGCCCTGGATGTAGGCGGCCTTTCCGGAGAATGATCCGGGGCCCGCCAGGATGCTCAGAGTCTGCGTCAGCGGTGCCTGCAGCTCCGGAGCGGGAGCCTGCGGCATCGGGGTGTCCCACACCACCGGGGTGATCGCCGGCGTGCTGCTGGCTGTCACCGACGACACGCCCGTCGCCGCAGCGGTTACCAGGCCGGCTGCTGCCGCGCTGGTGACGAAGCCGATTGCGAGGGTTTTGAGGATCACAGTGGTCCTTTCAATGGGGCAAGCTAAGCAAGGAGGTTAACAGCGTTGCTGGTGTGTCGAATTCCTAGACCGCACACAAAGGCTGAATCGCCGGTAGCGTTGAAGTTGTTACTGCACCAACATTCGGTGCGGGAGGGAGCGCAGCATGAGTGAGTCCGAGCGTTCTGAGAGTTTCGGAACACCCCACGAATCGAGCATGTCCGCGGAGGACGCCGCCGAACTGGAAAGGCTGCGCCGGGAAGCGGCCGCCCTGCGTGAGCAACTCGAAGGGGCGGTAGGCGCCGGCAGCGGATTGCGGACCGCCCGTGATGTCCAGCAGCTCGAGGCGCGCATCGACTCGTTGGCGGCGCGCAACGCCAAGCTGATGGACACCCTCAAGGAGGCCCGCCAGCAACTGCTCGCGCTTCGCGAGGAGGTCGATCGGCTGGGGCAGCCGCCCAGCGGCTACGGGGTGCTGCTCGCGGTCCACGAGGACGAGACCGTCGACGTCTTCACCTCGGGCCGCAAGATGCGTCTGACGCTGTCGCCGAATATCGAGACCAGCACCCTCAAGCAGGGGCAGACGGTGCGCCTCAACGAGGCGCTCACGGTCGTGGAGGCCGGCGCCTTCGAGGCCGTCGGCGAGATCAGCACGCTGCGCGAGATCCTGGACGACGGTCATCGCGCACTGGTCGTCGGCCATGCCGACGAGGAACGCATCGTCTGGCTGGCCGAACCGTTGGTCGGTGTGGAGTACCTGCCCGAAGGCGTGGAGATCCCGCTCGACATCGACGGCGAGCCGCCGCGCAAGCTGCGTCCCGGCGATTCGCTGCTGGTCGACACCAAGGCCGGTTACGCCTTCGAACGGATCCCCAAGGCCGAGGTCGAGGATCTCGTGCTCGAAGAGGTGCCCGATGTCAGCTACGGCGACATCGGTGGCCTCACCCGTCAGATCGAGCAGATCCGCGACGCGGTGGAGCTGCCGTTCCTGCACAAGGATCTCTACCGCGAGTACTCGCTGCGTCCGCCCAAGGGTGTGTTGCTCTACGGGCCGCCCGGATGCGGTAAGACGCTGATCGCCAAGGCCGTCGCGAATTCGCTGGCCAAGAAGATGGCCGAACTGCGCGGCGAGGATTCCCGGGAAGCCAAGAGCTACTTCCTCAACATCAAGGGCCCCGAGCTGCTCAACAAGTTCGTCGGTGAGACGGAGCGCCACATCCGGCTGATCTTCCAGCGGGCCCGGGAGAAGGCGTCCGAGGGGACTCCGGTGATCGTGTTCTTCGACGAGATGGACTCGATCTTCCGCACCCGCGGTACGGGCGTGAGTTCGGACGTGGAGACCACCGTCGTGCCGCAGCTGCTCTCGGAGATCGACGGTGTCGAGGGCCTGGAAAACGTCATCGTCATCGGCGCCTCCAACCGTGAGGACATGATCGACCCGGCCATCCTGCGGCCCGGCCGCCTGGACGTGAAGATCAAGATCGAGCGCCCGGATGCCGAAGCCGCGCAGGACATCTTCTCCAAGTACCTGACGGAGAACCTGCCGGTGAACACCGACGATCTGGACGAGTTCGCCGGTGACCGCGGGCTGACCATCAAGACGATGATCGAGAAGGTCGTCGACCGGATGTACGCCGAGATCGACGACAACCGGTTCCTGGAGGTCACCTACGCCAACGGTGACAAGGAAGTCATGTACTTCAAGGACTTCAACTCCGGGGCGATGATCCAGAACGTGGTGGACCGGGCCAAGAAGTACGCGATCAAGTCGGTGCTGGAGACGGGCCAGAAGGGTCTGCGTATCCAGCACCT
This sequence comes from Mycolicibacterium sp. P9-22, assembly GCF_008329585.1. GTDB lineage: Bacteria > Actinomycetota > Actinomycetes > Mycobacteriales > Mycobacteriaceae > Mycobacterium. The sequence continues at coordinate 57,715 of NZ_NPKP01000011.1, forward strand.
GCTCGATTCGATCGTCGACGAGTTCGCCGAGAACGAGGACCTGCCGAACACGACGAATCCGGATGACTGGGCCCGCATCTCGGGCAAGAAGGGCGAACGGATCGTCTACATCCGCACGCTCGTCACCGGCAAGAGCTCGTCGGCCAGTCGGGCCATCGACACCGAATCGAACCTGGGGCAATACCTCTAGGGAACCGACCCGTCGACCAGACCGGCGATCGCGCGTAGCTCATCGAGCACCAGCGCGATCGCCGGCCTGGCCTCGGCGCCGGCGCGCGTCACCGCCTCGATACGCCGGGCGAGCTTGATATCGCCGATCGGCGTGCGGACCAGATCACGTGCCAACACCACATAGCGGGGCATCAGCGCGATCCCGATGCCGGCCCGCACCAGTTCCTCCAGCACACGGAAGTCGTTGACCCGCTGGGTGATCCGGGGTGCCATTCCGGTGAGGGTGGCAATCGACTTGAACACGTCATCGACCATCAGGCCGCCCTCCACGCCTATCCAGTCCTGACCGGCGAGCTCGGAAAGCTGCAGCCGCGCGGCACCAGCCAGCGGGTGCTCCGGCGGTAGCAAGACGTCCAGCGGTTCGCGCAGTAACGGCGCTGAGGTGAACCTCGGCCCCCAGGCCGTGGTGTCGCGCTCGTCGCGGTGCACGACCACCACATCGAACTCGGTGAGTTGCTGGGGTGCGCGCGCGGCGGGCACGTCGATATCGCGGCCGATGACCTCGACTCCCCGTGCGCGGGCACCGACGATCAGCGGCGCCAACAACATCGCGGCACCGGACGGGAAGAAGGACACCGTCACCTGACCGCGGGGAGTGGTCCGGTAACTGTCCATATCGGCCTGCGCCCGGTCCAGCGCGGCGAGGACGCTTTCGGCGTGGCCCACCAGCACCTGCCCGGCGTCGGTCAGCCGCACCCGCCTGCCCGCCGGCTCCAGCAGCGTGACACCGGCTTCCCGCTGCAGGGTCTTGAGTTGTTGGGAGACTGCCGACGGTGTCATGGCGAGCACATCGGCCACCGCCGCGACGGTGCCGTGATCGGCGAGTTCGCGCAGCATGCGCAACCGAAAAGCATCCATTTAGCAATACTACTTCTATACTTCAGAAGAAGTAGCTGGACTGAATGGTTGAGCGGCGGCAGGCTGACCTCGTGACCCGCCACCGTGTCGATCTCGCACTCCTGGCCGTGGCCGTGGTGTGGGGATCGAGCTACCTCGCCGCCAAGGAGGTTGTCGGCGCCGACAGTGTGCTGTCGTTCCTGGCCGTCCGGTTCGCCATGGCCGCCGGAGTGCTCGCACTCGTGCTGAAGCGCCGGATCGCCCGTGTCGGCCGCGATGAACTGATCGCCGGATCGTCATTCGGCGCAATCCTGACCGCCATCTGTGTGTGTGAAACATACGGGGTGACAATGACATCGGCGTCCAATGCCGGTCTCATCATGGCGCTGACGGTGGTCATCACCCCGCTGGTGGGTGGTCGCGGCGCCGCCGCGCCGCTGTTCTACGCACCGGCCGCGCTGGTCGTCCTGGGCTGCATCGCGCTGACGCAGTCGGGCGGTTTCGCGCTGCCGGGCGCCGGCGATGTCCTGATCGTGGGGGCGGCAGTGCTGCGGGCCGTGCACGTCATCCTGATCTCGCGGGTCTCGGCGCAGCGCCGGCTCGATCCGGCCGCGGTGACGCTGGTGCAACTGGGCACCGTGGCGGCGCTGACCGCGATGCCGGCCGGCGCGCTCGGGCAGTTCTCCGCGGTGGCGCTGATGTCCGGCCGGGACTGGGCCCTGACCGCCTATCTCGCGCTGGCGTGCACGGTGTTCGCCTTCGGGGTCCAGATCTGGGCAGTGCGGTACAGCACTCCGGCACGGATGAGCCTGCTGTTGGGCACCGAGCCACTGTGGGCGGTGGTCGTCGGGGTGGGGCTGGCCGGGGACCCGGTCACCGCGCTCGGTGCGCTCGGCGCCGCACTCGTCCTGATCGGCACCAACTGGGGAAGAATCGTTGACAGCGCAACGATTTCGGATACCCGGCGACGGCCCCCCGGTACCGAAGCCGCGGGGAACGCCATCGAGCGTGTGCTGATCAGCAGAGGTGCAGGATCGCAGCCTTGTAGAGGAACGTCGCGTCGTCTACATCGACGTTCTCGTTGGTGTTCTCGTAGATCGCGTCGAGCGTGACCTGTTGGGGCACACCATTGGCGAGATCCTCGCAGATGGAATAGCCCAGGCTGAGGGCATCCTCCTGGGAGGTGTCGCCGTAGCCGTAATCGTTGAGTTCGGTGAAATAGCCCGGCTCATCGGCGCTGGCCGGGGCCGCGACGGCAAGTCCCGCGGCGAACAGCGCTGCGGCGACGGGCACCATGATCTTCCTCATGTCCGTGATCCCTTCATCCCGGCTTGCGCAGGTGGTTGCCAGTCACAGGACATTCGCCGGTGATGCGCAGCTAGGGAAGTGTAAAGCCGGCCCACAGGATTTGCACGGCAATCGTGCAGACTTCAGCTCTTGGCCTCCATCTGCAGGTAGGCGTCGCGGCCGGCGAGGCTCACCGCGACGTCCGCGATCAGCGGATCGAAGAAGCGCTGGCGGTACAACGGATCCACGCTGGTGCTCACGGTGAAATAGAGTCCGGACAGCACCGCGACGAACAGCGAGGTATGCACCACCGTCTGCGGAATCGGTATGTGGACACCGAACCAGGTTCCGGCACAGGGTGGTTGGCCCACCTGGCAGGTCTCCTCACCGGCCCACAAAACGGTGACCTCATATGGGATGGCGATGATGCCCAGCGCCAGGAAGAACGCGAATATCCCCGCGGTGAACAGCACCACCTGGATGGCCTGGGACACCACCATCACGGCGACGACATTGATCTGCTCGGCACGCGAGAGCGGGGTGCGGGTATCCGCGGCGGCCGTGAAGGGCGTGCCGGCCAGCAGCCTGCCGGGATCGGTCTGTTCGGCACGGTCCTCGCGCAGCGCCTGCACCTCGTCGCGAATGGTGGTGACCATGAACAGCAGCGCCACCAGCGCCAGGAAACCCACTGTCTCCCAAAGCCGCTGGCGTGTCATCCGGGCCGAGAGCTGCCACAGCTCGCCGGTGAAATACACCACCACCGTGAGCATCAGCAGCGGCAGCGCCCTGCTCATCAGGGTGCCGAGCGCCCCCAGCTGAACCCAGGCGAACCGGAAGGCCCACGCCGCGATCGACCCGAAACCCAGGTAGGTCAGCCAGATGGCCAGCAGTGAGATCAGCACGAACAGCGGCGCCTCGGTGGCCGCTGCGCCCGACCAGCCGTTGACCGTCACCGGCATCACCACCACGAAGATGGCCATCACCCCCCAGGCGCCCCAGCGCCGGGCGGCCTCGCCGAGGGACGTGGATCGGCGGTGCAGTGTCACGAGCACGAACGGGGCCGCGAGCAGCACGGCCGTGATGATGCCCAGCCGCAACGCGTATGCGTAGTTCGGGTCCTCACCGGTGACCTCGGCCAGCAGCATCGTCGAGGCGGTCAGCGCACCGACCGAACTGATCATCGGCGCCGACCGTTCGATCAACCGCCGCGACCGCACCCGTCGGGTCAGTACCAGCGGCAGACCGCGGTGCAGGAACCACTCATGCACCTGCTCGTTGACGGACACCGCAACATTGTGCGCGCTCGGCGGCCGATTGGCGTGTCACCCGCGCGATCGGCCCGGTGAGGCACAGTGGACGGATGCGACGTGGACTTGTGCGGCCCGGGAACTGGGGGATCTCGGCCCGTTCGGCGTTCGTCGCGGCAAGCGTGGTGTTCGTGGCTCTCGGCGTCACCGGAATGGTGTTGGCCGGCGTGCTGTACCGCTCGATGCTCAGCGAGGTGGACAATGCCGCCGCCGCGCGAGTGGCCCGCGCCGCCGCGGTGATCGCCGCCCGGGGCCCGGCGGCGCTGGATGCCGAATTGCTCGCCACCGACACTCGGATACTGGCCGTGCAGGTCATCAACGGCGACGGGACCGTGCTGCACCGCTCGCCGGGGGCACCGCCCACACCGTTGATCCCGGTCGGGGAGCTCGGCGCCGGCCCCCGCATCGGTATGCCCGAACATGATTCACCGTTCGGCCAGATCCGGTTCAGCGCGCAGACCGTCACCGGGCCCGACGACGCGCGATACACAGTGGTCGTCGGGGAGGGCAGCCCGCTGGTGCTCTCGACGGTGGGCACCGTGGTGACCGCGCTGGCGGTGGCGGCGCCCGTCGTGATCGCGGTGTCGGCGGCCGCGACCTATCTGCTGGTGCGCCGGTCCATGCGGTCGGTGGACGATATCCGCTCCCGGGTCGCCGATATCACCACCTCCGATCTGACCGGCCGGGTGCCGGTGCCGGACAGCCGCGACGAGATCGCCGCACTCGCGGTGACGATGAACGAGATGCTGGCCAGGGTCGAGGCCGGTCACGCCGCCCAACAGCGGTTCGTCGGTGACGCGTCGCATGAGTTGCGCAGTCCGTTGGCCACCATCATCTCGGCCCTCGAGGTGGCTCAGGCGCATCCGGATCTGCTCAACTCCGAGCTGGCCCAGCACACCCTGATGCCCGAGGCGCAGCGGATGCGCTCGCTGATCGACGATCTGCTGCTGCTCGCACGCGCCGACGAACGCGGCTGGAACATCCGCCGCGACGATGTGGATCTGGATGATCTGGCGAACGGCGAGATCGACCGGCTCAGGCGGGAAAGCGATCTGGAGGTGACCGCGGCTGTCGAACCGGTACGGGTCAGCGGCGATCCGGGCGCGCTGGCCAGGGTGCTGCGCAATCTGCTGGACAACGCCGCCCGGCACGCGTCATCGGTGGTCGAGGTGGACCTGCGCCACGCCGAAGGACATGCGGTGCTGACCATCGGTGACGACGGCCCAGGAATTCCTGTGGGGGACAGGCTTCGGGTATTCGACCGTTTTGTCCGGTTGGATGAGGGCCGATCCCGCGGCGCCGGTGGCACCGGTCTGGGGCTGGCCATCGTGTCGGAGATCGTCGCAGCCCACCACGGGCAGGTCCGCATCGAGGACCGTCCCGGCGGTGGGACGCGGGCGGTGGTTCAGTTGTCGGCGGCCAGCCGGTAGCCCACACCTCGGATGGTCTCGATGGTGTTGGTGCCGAACGGGATGTCGATCTTGCGGCGGACATAACCGACATACACCTCGACGACATTGTCGGGACCGTCGTAGTGGGCGTCCCAGACGTTGTGCAGGATATCGGCCTTGGTGACGGCGACGTTCTTGTTCCTCATCAGATACTCCAGCACCCCGTACTCACGCGGGGTCAACGACAGCGCCTTGTCGCCGCGTTGCACCAGGCGCCGGCCCGGATCGACCGTGAGGGTGCCCGCCGTCAGCATCGGCGGTTTGTGCGGTGCCGCGCGGCGAACCAGAGCACGCAGCCTGGCCACCAGCACGATGAACGAGAACGGCTTCGTCAGGTAGTCGTCGGCGCCGAGATCGAAGGCGTCGGTCTGGTCGTACTCGCCGTCCTTGGCGGTCAGCATCAGCACCGGTGTCCACACCGAACGCGCCCGCATCCGGCGCAGCACCTCGTAGCCGTTCAGGCCGGGCAGCATGATGTCGAGCACCACGACATCGAAGTCGTTCTCGGTGGCCTGCCAGAGCCCGTCGATGCCGTTGGCGGCCTCCACGACGGCGAACCCTTCGGCCCGCAGTCCGATTGCCAGCGTGGAACTCAACCGGGGTTCGTCCTCGACGATCAGAACCTTCATAACGTCTCTATGTTTACAGCCTTCACGCAGAGGTCGGCACGCCACACCGTTGCGCGGGACCCACATGCCAGGGGGTCAACGATGAGCATGGAGGCAATAGCGCTGGTCATGGCGCGCCGACGGTCTGTTCGGCCTGCGTATCCAGTGACGCTAGCCCTCGGATCGAGACCGGGTGTGGGAATCGCCCGTTCGAGCGTGACTTGCATCACTGGTTGTGTAACGATTTGATAACGTTGCCTGACGGTTGCTTTTCTCGGCGGCCGCGGTGTCCGCGCAGGTGAGGCATGCGCCACCCGGCATGCCCGAGTTCAAACGTGATCTGTCGCAGCTTGATCCGCATGTTCGGCTCTGCCTACGGTCTGAGGCACCGAAGACTTGAAACCAAATGTGATCGATGACTGCTCGGTGGTGACTTTTACTCAAGATGACTGGCGTACAAACTGCTCCGGAAATGCGAACCGGGGCACATGAATGGGCGGCAGGGCTGCGGCCCCCACGGGGGTCCGATGCCCTCGCGATTCGCGAACTGGTCACCGAAACCGGTGTGCTGGACCTCAATTCGACCTATGCATATCTGCTACTGAGCACCGATTTCGCCCAGACGTCCATCGTCGCGGACATCGACGGTCGGCTGCAGGGCTTCATCACCGGGTATCAACCGCCACCCCGGCCGGATGTGCTGTTCGTCTGGCAGGTCGCCGTGGCGCCGGCCGCCCAGCGGGCAGGCCTGGCCGCCGCCATGTTGGATGCCTTGGTGGAGCGGGTGCGTGCCGAGAACAACGGCGCTCCGCTCACCGTCGAGGCCACCGTGTCGCCGGGCAATACGAGTTCACGCGCCTTCTTCAGCGCCTTCGCACGCCGGCATGGCGTGCCGCTGACCGAGCACCCGCACTTCACGGCCGATCAACTCGACCCCGACGGGGCGCACGAGGACGAACCGCTGCTGAGAATCGGGCCCCTGCACAGCCCGACGGCCGGCTGACCTGCCCGATCAACCCATTTTGGATTCACCGCATCACTCTCAAAACTATTGGAGGACAGTACTTTGCTGCTCGACACCCCGCCGGCGACCGGTTCGGCACTCACCGAAGCCGACCTACCTTCGGTGTTTTCCACCGTCGAATCCGAGGTGCGCAGCTACTGCCGGAACTGGCCGACTGTCCTGACGACCGCCAAAGATTCCTGGGTGACCGACACCGAGGGCCGCCGTTATCTCGATTTCTTCGCCGGTGCGGGGGCACTGAACTACGGGCACAACAACACCCAACTCAAGAGCGCGTTACTGGAGTACCTGGGCGGCGACGGTATCGTGCACTCGCTGGACATCGCGACGGCGGCCAAACAGAACTTCCTCGAAACATTCGACCGGTTGATCCTGAAGCCCCGCAAGCTGGACTACAAGGTCCAGTTTCCCGGGCCGACCGGTGCGAACTCGGTGGAATCGGCGCTCAAACTGGCGCGCAAGGTGACCGGCCGTGAGTCGATCATCAGCTTTACCAATGCCTTCCACGGTATGACGCTCGGGGCACTGTCGGTGACCGGGAACTCGATGAAACGGGCGGGAGCCGGAATCCCGTTGGTGCACGCGACTCCGATGCCCTACGACAACTACTTCGGCGGGGTCACCGAGGACTTCCACTGGTTCGAGCGGGTGCTCGACGACTCGGGCAGCGGACTGAACCATCCCGCGGCGGTGATCGTCGAAACCGTGCAGGGCGAGGGCGGTCTGAACGTCGCACGCCTGGAATGGCTGCAGGAACTCGCGAAACTGTGCCAGAAGCGCGAGATCCTGCTCATCGTCGACGACGTCCAGATGGGTTGTGGACGGACCGGCGAGTTTTTCAGCTTCGAGGCCGCCGGTATCGTGCCCGATATCGTCACGCTGTCGAAGTCGATCAGTGGCTACGGCCTGCCGATGGCGCTGACACTGTTGCGTCCGGAACTCGACGTCTGGGCCCCGGGGGAGCACAACGGCACCTTCCGCGGACACAACCCGGCATTCGTCACGGCCGCCAAGGCGCTCGAAACATACTGGAAAGACGACCAATTCGCGGTCGACACCGTCGACAAGGGCAGGCTGATCCGCGATGGGCTGGACCGGATCGCGTCCTCGCATCACGGCGTATCCGCCCGTGGGAGGGGCATGGCCCAGGGCCTGAGGTTCGATGACGCAGACCTCGCCGCCGACGTGTGCCGGGCCGCCTTCGAGCGCGGCACCCTGATGGAGACCAGCGGCCCGTCCGACGAGGTGGTGAAGCTGCTTCCCCCGCTCACCACGTCGCGTAGCGATCTGGAGTCCGGCCTGGAGATCCTGGCCGAATCCGTCGCCGCCACCGTCTGATACCCAGAGGAGCACATCCAAGATGATTGTCCGTACCACCGCAGAGATCACCGGGACCGACCGGGACGTGGCCGCCGAATCGTGGCGCTCCAAGCGGATCATCCTGGCCGGCGACGGCGTGGGATTCTCGTTCCATGAGACGACCATCGAGGCGTCCTCGGTCCACGACTTCCATTACCAGCACCACGTCGAGGCGGTGTGGATCGTCGAGGGCACCGGCACCTTGACCGATCTGGAGACCGGTGCGGTGCACCCCCTCGCGCCGGGAACCATGTATCTGCTCAACGGGCATGAGCGCCACCGGGTCACCTGTGCCGAGCAGCTCCGGATGTTGTGCGTGTTCAATCCGCCGGTCACGGGCAAGGAGGTCCACGACGAGTCCGGCGCCTACCCGGCACCACAGGTGGTCGCATGAGCGCGGCTCTACAGGATCTACCCGATCCGTACCCGACCCGGCTCGACCATGCGATCGCACCGATCGACCGACGCGAACCCGCGGTATGGGGAGACGCCGGCACCGGCCCGTTACCCGCCGGGGATCTGGATGCCTATGCCGCGCAAGGCTATTTGATCCGACCGGACACCGTGGCCGAAGAGGCGCTGCCGCCGCTCGGGAACGAACTGGAGCGGCTCGCCGCCGAACTCGACGATGACGACCCCCGGGTCATCCGCGAGCCGGGCGGCTCGATCCGGTCCATCTTCGCCCCGCATCTGCTCAGCGAGCTCGTCGCCGATGTGGTGCGCCTCGACACGGTGCTGCCGGTCGCACGCCAACTCCTGGGCAGCGACGTCTACATCCACCAGGCCCGGATCAACCTGATGCCGGCGTTCACCGGCACCGGTTTCTATTGGCACTCCGATTTCGAGACCTGGCACGCCGAGGACGGCATGCCGCAGATGCGTGCGGTGTCGTGCTCGATCGCGCTCACCCGCAACTTCGCCTACAACGGTTCGTTGATGGTCATTCCGGGGTCACACCGCACCTTCTATCCGTGTGTCGGTGCCACTCCGGACAATCACCACAGCTCGTCACTGGTCGCCCAGCAGTTCGGGGTACCCGACGAGAACACCCTGACCAAGGCGGTCGACAGAGACGGTATCGAACAGTTCACCGGCGCAGCCGGTTCGGCGCTCTGGTTCGACTGCAACCTGCTGCACGGCTCGGGGTCGAACATCACCCCGCTGCCGCGTTCGAACATCTTCCTGGTGTTCAACTCCGTCGACAACGAGCTCACCTCGCCGTACGCGGCGGACGGGGTCCGGCCGGAGTACCTGGCGGCCCGGCACACCCGCTCGCTCGGGCTTCCCGCCCTCCACATGAGCTGCCGATAACAGCCGCTGGCACGTCCCCTAGGGTGGCCCTATGCAACGGATCATCGGCACCGAGGTCGAATACGGCATCTCCTCGCCGTCGGACCCGACGGCGAATCCGATCCTGACCTCGACTCAGGCGGTGCTGGCCTACGCGGCCGCGGCCGGGCTGCAGCGGGCCAAACGCACGCGCTGGGACTACGAGGTGGAATCCCCGCTGCGCGATGCCCGTGGTTTCGACCTGTCCCGGACGTCCGGGCCGGCGCCGATCATCGACGCCGACGAGGTCGGCGCCGCGAACATGATCCTCACCAATGGGGCCCGGCTGTACGTCGACCACGCACACCCGGAGTACTCGGCTCCCGAGGTCACCGACCCGATGGACGCGGTGATCTGGGACAAGGCCGGCGAACGCGTGATGGAGGCCGCCGCCCGGCACGTGGCCAGCGTGCCCGGTGCGGTCAAACTGCAGCTCTACAAGAACAACGTCGACGGCAAGGGTGCGTCCTACGGCACGCACGAGAACTATCTGATGTCACGCCAGACGCCGTTCTCGGCCGTCATCGCGGGGTTCACCCCGTTCCTGGTGTCCCGGCAGGTGTTCACCGGGTCCGGGCGGGTGGGCATCGGACCGTCCGGCGATGAGCCCGGCTTCCAGCTGTCCCAGCGCGCCGACTACATCGAGGTCGAGGTCGGCCTGGAGACCACCCTCAAACGCGGCATCATCAACACCCGCGACGAACCGCACGCCGATGCCGACAAGTACCGGCGCCTGCACGTCATCATCGGTGACGCGAACCTGGCCGAGACGTCGACCTATCTGAAGGTCGGCACCAGCTCGCTGGTGCTGGACCTCATCGAAGAGGGGCCTGCGCACGGTATCGATCTGTCCGACCTGGCGCTGGCCCGGCCGGTGCATGCGGTGCACGTCGTCAGCCGTGACCCGTCGCTGCGCGCCACCGTCGCGCTGGCCGACGGCCGCGAACTGACCGCGCTTGCGCTGCAACGGATCTACCTGGACCGGGTGGCCAAACTGGTGGCCGCCCGCGATCCGGATCCGCGCGCGGACCATGTCCTGGAGACCTGGGCGCATGTGCTGGATCTGCTGGAACGGGATCCGATGGAGTGCGCCGAGATCCTGGACTGGCCGGCCAAGCTTCGGCTGCTCGAGGGATTCCGGCAGCGGGAGAACCTGACCTGGTCGGCGCCGCGACTGCACCTGGTCGATCTGCAGTACTCGGATGTGCGCCTCGACAAGGGCCTGTACAACCGGCTGGTCGCGCGCGGTTCGATGCAGCGCCTGGTGACCGAGCAGCAGGTGCTCGACGCCGTCGACAACCCGCCGACCGATACCCGCGCCTACTTCCGCGGCGAATGCCTGCGACGCTTCGGCGCCGATATCGCCGCGGCGAGCTGGGACTCGGTCATCTTCGATCTCGGTGGAGATTCACTCGTCCGGATTCCGACGCTGGAACCGCTGCGCGGCAGCAAGGCACACGTCGGTGCGCTGCTGGACTCGGTGGACAGTGCCGCCGAACTGGTCGAGCAGCTGACCACATAAGCTGCGCTATCCCAGGCATCGCCGGTGTTGACCGGTAGTGTGAAAGAACACTGACGAGCAATCAGGAGGCAGCGATGGCTCAGGAGCAGACCAAGCGTGGCGGCGGCGGTGGCGAGGACGACGACGCCAGCGGCCCTTCGGCGGGCGGGCAGGAACGCCGCGAGAAGCTTGCCGAGGAGACCGACGATCTGCTCGATGAGATCGACGACGTCCTGGAAGAGAACGCCGAGGACTTCGTGCGCGCCTATGTCCAAAAGGGCGGCCAGTGACGGCCTGGTCGAATAAGCCTTTCTCCAATCCGCTCGATCTCACGTCATCACATCTGAATCTGTCCTCCTTCTCCGACTTTCTGAGCAGGCAGGCCCCGGAGTTGCTTCCGGGTGGGGTCTCGCACACCGCCCCCAGCGGTGGTGTCGATCTGCCGCACGGGACGACCATCGTGGCGCTGCGGTACCCCGGCGGGGTCCTGATCGCCGGTGACCGGCGCGCCACCCAGGGCAACATGATCGCCAGTCGCGACGTGCAGAAGGTGCACATCGCCGACGACTACGCGGCCACCGGCATCGCCGGCACCGCGGCGATCGCCGTCGAGTTCGCCCGGCTCTACGCGGTGGAGCTCGAGCACTACGAAAAGGTCGAGGGTGTCCCGCTGACCTTCCGCGGCAAGGTGAACCGGCTGGCAACGATGGTCCGCGGCAACCTCGGTGCGGCCCTTCAGGGCTTCGTCGCGCTGCCCCTGCTGGTCGCGTTCGATGTCGATGCCGTCGATCCGGTCAACGCGGGGCGCATCGTGTCCTTCGACGCGGCCGGCGGCTGGAACATCGAGGAAGAGGGTTACCAGGCAGTGGGTTCAGGGTCGCTGTTCGCCAAGTCGTCGATCAAGAAGCTGTACTCGCAGGTGACCGATGCCGATACGGCGCTCAAGGCCGCCATCGAGGCGCTGTATGACGCCGCCGACGACGACTCGGCCACCGGCGGACCGGATCTGGTGCGCGGCATCTACCCGACCGCCGTGCTGATCGGGGCCGCGGGTGCCGAGGAAGTGACCGAGGCGCGGATCGCCGGCCTCGCGCGCGAAGTCATCGAGCGGCGGACACGTACGGACGGTAACGGCTGATGAGCTTCCCGTACTTCATCTCGCCCGAGCAGGCGATGCGTGAGCGTTCCGAGCTTGCCCGCAAGGGCATTTCACGGGGACGCAGCGTGGTGGTGCTGGCCTACGACAGCGGTGTGCTGTTCGTGGCCGAGAACCCGTCGCGGTCCTTGCAGAAGGTCAGCGAACTCTATGACCGGGTCGGCTTCGCCGCCGTCGGACGCTTCAACGAGTTCGACAAGCTGCGGGTGGCGGGTATCCAGTTCGCCGACACCCGCGGCTACGCCTATGACCGCCGGGATGTCACCGGCCGCCAGCTGGCGAATGTGTACGCCCAGGCGCTCGGCACGATCTTCACCGAACAGGCCAAGCCGTTCGAGGTCGAACTGTGCGTCGCCGAGGTGGCGCACTACGGGGAGACCAAAGCCCCTGAGCTGTACCGCATCACCTACGACGGATCGATCGCCGATGAGCCGCATTTCGTGGTCATGGGTGGCACCACCGAGCCGATCGCGACGGCGCTGGGGGAGTCCTACACCGAGAACGCCGGCTTGGCCGACGCGGTGAAGATCGCGGTGAACGCCCTGCGCGCCGGCGGCAGCGGCAGCGAACCCCGCGTCCTGGAACCGTCCACCATGGAAGTGGCGATCCTGGATGCGAGCCGTCCCCGGCGTGCGTTCCGGCGCATCACCGGGGCGGCGCTGGAGGCTCTGGTGCCCGCCACGGAACCCGATCAGGCACCGTCCGAGTAGTCGCCGAGCACTCACGTCAGTGCGTTGATGACCGCTTCGGCTTCGGTGCGGTCGCGGTAGAGCCGCCACAGGGTGTCGGCGAGTTCGTCGGGATCGAGCGTGTTCGCCGTGATATGGCCGAATTGCGCGCCGTCGGCGGTCACCGTGCGGTGGATATCGCTGTTCTCGATCAGTCCGCCGACGGTCAGGGTGCCCGCATAGATGCCTTCGGGTGCGAGCGCCGCGTGCAACGTCAGGGCGTAGTTGCGCAACGCGGCCGCCGTGAGCGCCAGCCCTCCCAGCGGCGGCATCGGTACGACGCTGCTCAACCCGCCGGCGAACAGCAAACCGCCGCTACCGCGTTGGCGCATTTCTGGCAGCAGCAGTGCGCCGAACTCGACCGCAGGCACCACCCAGGACAACGCGTCGCGCGCACCGCCGCCGTCCAGGGCGGTGATGTCCATCAGTGGCATGGTCACGGCCGGGCCGTAGTAGCCCACGTCGATGCGGCCGAAGTACGCGCGAACCGATGCCACCGCGGTACGCAGGCGGTCCGGTTCCATGGCATCGACGAGGAAGCTGGCCGCCTCGATACCGGCATCGGCGAGTGATTGCAGGTAGCCGGGGTGCCGCTCGGAGCTGCGCGAAAGCAGTGCCACCGACCAGCCCTCCCGGCCGAACCGGTGGGCCACCGACATACCCAGACCCGGACCGGCGCCGAGGACGAGTAGGACCGGGGAAGAAGTTGAGGTCATTCTCAAGTTAGTACCATAACTTGAGGATGGCCTCAATTTGCTATGGTCGGGACATGCGGGCGGATGCGGTGCGCAACCGAGAGCGACTGACGGCAGCGGCCGCCGAGCTGTTCGCGAACCGTGGCGTCGATGTGCCGCTGGAGGACATCGCCGCCCACGCCGGCGTCAGCATCGGCACGCTGTACAACAACTTCGCCAACCGCGGGGCGCTGCTGGATGCGGTGCTCCCGGACCGGTTGGCCGAAGTGCAGCGGCTCGCCGACGCGGCGGCGGCCGACCCCGACGCCTGGCATGCGTTCGCCGGATTCCTGGACGGCGTGTTCACGCTGCAGGCGCGTGATCGCAGCCTCAACGAGGCCATTGCGCGAAGTCCGGTGGGCGACGTCGACGTCGCCGCCGAGTGCGGGCGCGTCGGCGGGATACTGGACGCGGTGGTCCGTCGCGCTCATGACGCAGGGGTGCTGCGGGCCGATTTCGGGCCTGCCGATCTGAGCACGCTGATGTCCTCCCTTTCCCAGGTGATCGCGACGGCGGGCGACGATGACGCGGTGTGGCGCCGGCACCTCGGGTTCGTGCTCGACGGGTTACGCGCCGGGCGCTGAACGGAATCGCCGCCCGACGGCCCGGCTTGCACACCGATACCGATACCCAACCCGTAAGCTCGACAATGTGCAGCGACGGATCATGGGAATTGAGACTGAATTCGGGGTGACCTGCACGTTTCACGGTCACCGGCGTCTCAGTCCGGACGAGGTTGCCCGCTATCTGTTCCGGCGGGTGGTGTCCTGGGGCCGCAGCTCCAATGTCTTTCTCCGCAACGGGGCGCGGTTGTACCTCGACGTGGGCTCGCATCCGGAGTACGCGACGGCCGAGTGCGACAACCTGGCCCAGCTGGTCACCCACGACCGCGCAGGCGAGCGGGTGCTCGAAGATCTGCTGATCGACGCCGAGCAGCGCCTGGCCGACGAGGGTATCGGCGGCGACATCTACCTGTTCAAGAACAACACCGACTCCGCGGGCAACTCCTATGGCTGCCACGAGAACTATCTGATCGTGCGGGCCGGTGAATTCTCCCGGATCTCGGATGTTCTGCTGCCGTTCCTGGTCACCCGTCAGCTGATCTGCGGTGCCGGCAAAGTGCTGCAGACGCCCAAGTCGGCCACCTTCTGCCTGAGCCAGCGTGCCGAGCACATCTGGGAGGGCGTCTCGAGTGCGACGACCCGTTCACGCCCGATCATCAACACCCGCGATGAGCCGCACGCCGACGCCGAGAAGTACCGCAGGCTGCACGTCATCGTCGGCGACTCCAACATGAGCGAGTCCACCACCATGCTGAAGGTCGGAACGGCCTCGCTGGTGCTGGAGATGATCGAGGCCGGCGTGGCGTTCCGGGACTTCTCACTGGACAACCCGATCCGGGCGATCCGCGAGGTGAGCCACGATCTGACCGGGCGCCGCCCGGTGCGGCTGGCCGGTGGCCGGCAGGCCAGCGCCCTGGACATCCAGCGCGAGTACTACGGCCGGGCGGTGGAGTACCTGCAGACCCGCGAGCCGAACACCCAGATCGAGCAGGTGGTCGATCTGTGGGGACGCCAGCTCGACGCGGTGGAAAGCCAGGATTTCGCGAAGGTCGACACCGAGATCGACTGGGTGATCAAGCGCAAACTGTTCCAGCGCTACCAGGATCGCTACAACATGGAGTTGGCCGATCCCAAGATCGCCCAGCTCGACCTCGCCTACCACGACATCAAGCGTGGCCGCGGGGTGTTCGACCTGCTGCAGCGCAAGGGCCTGGCGGCGCGGATCACCACCGACGAGGAGATCGAAGCCGCGGTCAACACGCCGCCGCAGACCACCAGGGCCAAGCTGCGCGGCGAATTCATCAGCGCCGCACAGGAAGCGGGCCGGGATTTCACCGTCGACTGGGTACACCTCAAGCTCAACGACCAGGCCCAGCGCACGGTGCTGTGCAAGGACCCTTTCCGGTCGGTCGATGAACGGGTCAAGCGGCTGATCGCGAGTATGTGAGCGGGTCGCGCCGGTATCCCGGTGTCCGCACGCCCTAAGCTGCTTTGGTGCCGACGTCCAAGGTCGAAAGACTGATGAATCTGGTGATCGCACTGCTGTCCACCAGTTCGTACCTCACCGCGGAAAAGATCCGCAAGAACGTGGCCGGGTACTCCGACAGCGCCAGTGACGAGGCGTTCTCACGGATGTTCGAGCGGGACAAGAACGAGCTGCGCGACCTGGGCATCCCGCTGGAGACCGGGAAGATGTCCTCGTTCGACGCGACCGAGGGTTATCGCATCAACCAGAAGGCCTATGCGCTACCGCCGGTCGAGCTGACCGCCGAGGAGTCGGCTTCGGTGGCGGTCGCGACCCAGCTGTGGCAGTCCCCGGAGATGGTCACCGCCACCCAGAGCGCCCTGCTGAAGTTGCGTGCCGCCGGCGTCGACGTCGGTTCCGAGGATGCGGGCGTGGCGTTCACCTCGACAGCCGCGCTGCCCGGGCTGCGCGGCTCCGAGGAGGTGCTCGGAGTTCTGTTGGCGGCCAGCAACTCCGGCCGGGTGGTGCAGTTCGAGCACCGGCCGTCCCGCAATGATCCGTACCGCACCCGCACGGTGGAACCGTGGGGTGTGGTCACCCATCGCGGCCGCTGGTATCTGGTCGGGCATGACCGTGACCGCGAGGACACCCGCACCTTCCGGCTCTCGCGCATCGTGGGCGCCAGACCCGTCGGGCCGGCCGGGGCGGTGGCCCCGCCGGAGGGCGTTAACCTGCGCCAGATCGTGCAGCGCGTGGTGTCCGATGTCCCCACCGGCGAACGGGCCCGGGTGTGGATCGCCGAGGGCCGGGCCACCGCGCTGCGCAGGCAGGCCGCCACGGCGAAGCCGAGCGTCTGGCGGGGGCGTGCCGGGGAGGAGATCACCGTCGACATCGGTATGTATGACCGGCTGGCGCGGGAGATCGCCAGCTACGGCACCGATGCCGTCGCACTCGAACCACCGCAGTTGCGTGACGACGTGGTCGCGCGATTGCGCGCGCAGGCGGATCGCGCATGAGTCAGGTGTCGAGCCGGCTGGTCCGGCTGCTCAACATGGTCCCGTACTTCAAGGCCAACCCCCGGGTGACCCGCGATGAGGCGGCCGCCGCCCTCGGTGTGACCCGCAAACAACTCGATGCCGACCTCGAACAGCTCTGGCTGTGCGGTCTGCCCGGGTACGGTCCCGGCGATCTGATCGACTTCGACTTCACCGGCGACACGATCGAGGTGACCTTCGCCGCGGGGGTGGACCATCCGCTGCGCCTGACCTCGACCGAGGCCACCGGCATCCTCGTCGCGCTGCGCGCGCTGCTCGATGTGCCGGGCATGGTCGATCCGCGGGCGGCGCGTTCGGCGATCGCCAAGATCGAATCGGCCGCGGGTACCGCCGGGGCGGTCGGGAATGCCGACCTGGACGAACTCGACAGCGACGAACCCGAAAGCGCGTCGGCGGCCGCAGTTCGCGACGCCGCCCGCACAGGTAGGGCGCTGTCGCTGGAGTACCACTCGGCCTCCCATGACACGGTGTCGAGCCGCATCGTCGACCCCATCCGGGTGGTCCTGGTCAGTGACCGCAGCTACCTGGAGGCCTGGTGCCGCAGCGCCGAAGGGGTGCGGCTGTTCCGGTTCGACCGCATTGTGGATGCTCACGTGCTCGACGAGCCCGCCCGGCCACCGGCGCCGGCGGTGCAGGCCGGCCCGGACACCGCGCTGTTCGACGCCGATGCCGAGGATCCCTCGCTGCACTCGGCACGTCTGCTCATCGACCGCTCGGCGGAATGGATGTTCGACTATTACCCGTTGCGGGTGGTCACCGAGCTCGCCGACGGTGCGTGCGAAGCGGCCATGACCTACGCTTCCGATGAGTGGATGGCCCGGTTCGTGTTGGGCTTCGGATCGGCGGTGCGGGTGTTGACGCCGCGCTCACTGGCCGACAAGGTCCGCGAGACCGCCGCGGCTGCGGTACGCGCATACGAAGACGAGTAGACTCGACCACAACTTGCGGAGGTGTTTGAATTGGGCGGTCTTCAACCGTGGCACTGGCTGATCGTTATCGCGGCCTTCATTCTGTTGTTCGGTGCCAAGAAGCTCCCGGACGCAGCGCGTTCTCTGGGTAAGTCGATGCGCATCTTCAAGTCCGAGATCAAGGAGATGCAGGCCGACGGCGCCGACAAGCCGGAAGCCTCATCGCTTCCCGCCACCCCGGTCACCTCGGAGCGCGTGGAGGCACCTGCGCCCGAGCAAACCGGCGACAAGCGACCGGCCTGATAGCTGCCAAGTCCGTCCCATCGCGGTGTGATGTCGCGTCGATAGGGCGCGCCTGCCTGCATCGACGTTAAGGCTGCCCGTGCACACCCCTGGAATTCTCAAGCGATTCGACCCGCGCCAACGCCGCGCCCGGTCGAATCCCGACGGCACGATGTCGCTGGTCGATCACCTCGCCGAACTGCGTAACCGGCTGCTGATCGCCGTTGCCGCCGTCGTGCTCACCACCATCCTCGGTTTCTTCTGGTACACCCATGGCGTCTTAGGCTTGAACAGCCTCGGCGAGTGGCTGCGGGGACCGTACTGTTCGCTCCCGGAGTCCGCGCGCGCCACCATCGCCCCCGACGGGCAGTGCCGGCTGCTGGCCACCGGGCCGTTCGACCAGTTCATGTTGCGACTCAAGGTCGCGCTGACCGCCGGGATCGTGCTGGCCTGCCCGGTCTGGCTGTATCAGCTCTGGGCCTTCATCACCCCGGGTCTCTACCGCAAGGAACGCCGCTTCGGGATGGCGTTCGTCGGGGTCGGTGCGGTGCTGTTCATCGGCGGCGCAGTGCTGGCCTACGTGGTGTTGTCCACCGCATTGAGCTTCCTGCTCACCGTCGGCAGCGACGTCCAGGTCACCGCGCTGTCGGGCGATCAGTACTTCGGCTTCCTGATAAACCTGCTACTGGTGTTCGGGATCAGCTTCGAGTTCCCGCTGCTGATCATCATGCTCAATGTGATCGGCGTGCTGCCCTACGCGAAACTCAAGGAATGGCGCCGCGGCCTGATCTTCGCGCTGTTCGTGTTCGCCGCGTTCGCCACGCCGGGTTCCGACCCGTTCTCGATGCTGGCGCTGGCGTTGGCACTGACGCTGCTGCTCGAGTTCGCCATCCAGGTCACCCGCGTGCACGACAAGCGCAAGGCCCGTCGCGAAGCGCTGGCCGAGGTGCCCGAGGACGAGGCGGCGCCGATCCCCGCCGCCGAACCGATCGCGCCACCGACCGCGGTGTCCTCCCAGGCATTGTTCGACGACGATGTCACCTGAATCCGGTCCGGAACTGCTCGGTTTCGCCGCGCAGCTTCCCTTCGGCCTCGATCCGTTCCAGCTGCGTGCGTGCGCGGCACTGGAGTCCGGCCACGGCGTGCTGGTCTGCGCCCCGACCGGGGCCGGCAAGACGGTCGTCGGTGAGTTCGCGGTGCATCTGGCGCTGGCGGCCGGCCGTAAATGCTTCTACACCACCCCGATCAAGGCGCTGAGCAACCAGAAACACCTCGACCTGGTACGCCGCTACGGCGCCGACCGGGTCGGGTTGCTCACCGGAGATCAGTCGATCAATTCCGACGCCCCGGTCGTCATCATGACCACCGAGGTGTTGCGCAACATGCTCTACGCCGATTCACCTGCCCTGCAAGGACTTTCCCATGTGGTGATGGACGAGGTGCATTTCTTGGCCGACCGCATGCGCGGCGCGGTGTGGGAGGAGGTGATCCTGCACCTGCCCGAAGAGGTGCGGCTGGTCAGCCTCTCTGCCACGGTGAGCAACGCCGAGGAGTTCGGCGGCTGGATCCAGACCGTCCGTGGGGACACCACGGTCGTGGTCGATGAGCACCGCCCGGTTCCGCTGTCGCAGCACATGATGGTCGGCAAGCGGCTCTTCGACCTGTTCGAGGGTTCTGGGCAGAGCTCGCTGGTAGACCCGAACCTGCTGCGTCACATCGCCCACCGCCGCGAGGCGGACCGGCTGGCGGACTGGTCGCCGCGGGGCCGCAACCGGGGCAGGCAGGGCCGCCCGACCCTGAACCGCGGCCCGTCGCGACCCGATGTCATCGCCACCCTGGACGGCGAAGGGCTGCTCCCGGCCATCACTTTTGTCTTCTCCCGGGCCGGCTGCGATGCGGCGGTCAAGCAGTGTCTGCGCGCACCGTTGCGCCTCACCAACGATGACGAACGCGCGCGCATCACCGAGGTCATCGACCGGCGATGCGCCGACCTCGCCCGCGCGGATCTGGACGTGCTCGGCTATTACGAGTGGCGCGAGGGCCTGTTGCGTGGGCTGGCGGCCCATCACGCGGGCATGCTGCCGGTGTTCCGGCACACCGTCGAGGAACTCTTCACCGCGGGCCTGGTGAAGGCCGTGTTCGCCACCGAGACACTGGCATTGGGAATCAACATGCCCGCCCGCACCGTGGTGCTCGAACGCCTGGTCAAGTACAACGGCGAGCAGCACGCCCCGCTGACACCGGGGGAGTACACCCAGCTGACCGGGCGAGCGGGCCGTCGCGGCATCGACATCGAAGGTCACGCGGTGGTGCTGTGGCACGCCGACGACAACGCCGCCGAACCCGCCGAGGTCGCCGGGCTGGCGTCCACGCGCACCTTCCCGCTGAAGAGTTCGTTCGCGCCGTCGTACAACATGACGATCAATCTGGTCCAGCAGATGGGCCCGGACCTGGCGCGCGAACTCCTGGAACGGTCCTTCGCGCAGTACCAGGCCGACCGCTCGGTGGTGGGCCTGGTGCGCGGCGTCGAGCGCGGGGAGCGCATGCTCGCCGAGATCTCCGCCGACCTCGACCCCGAAATGCTCGGATACGCCCGCCTGCGTGCCGAGATCAGCGCCCGCGAACGCGCTCAGTCGCGGGCGTCGCGGCTGCACCGGCGCCGCGCGGCCGACGAAGCGCTGGCCGGTTTGCGCCGCGGCGACATCATCACCATCAGCCAGGGACGTCGCGGCGGGCTGGCGGTGGTGCTCGAACCCGCCCAGGACAGCGACGACCCGCGACCGCTGATCCTCACCGAACACCGCTGGGCCGGGCGTATCTCGTCGGCCGATTACTCGGGGGCGTCGACCCGGCTGGGCTCGATGACGCTGCCCAAGCGGGTCGAGCACCGCCAGCCCCGGGTGCGCCGCGACCTGGCGTCGGCGCTGCGGTCGGCCGCGGCCGGCCTGGACGTGCCGTCCCGACGCCGGGAGCAGGGCGCCGATCGCGATGTGGATCCCGACCTGGCCGGGTTGCGCGACCAACTGCGTCGCCATCCCGCACACGGCGCGGCCGACCGCGAGGCCCAGGTCCGCACCGCCGAACGCTATCTGCGCATCGAGCGGGACAACGAGCAGATCCGGCAGAAGGTCGCCGCCGCCACGAATTCGTTGGCACGCACCTTCGACAAGATCCTGGTGCTGCTCACCGAGCGAGGCTTCATCGATCGGGCGGGCGACACGCCGAAGGTCACCGAGGACGGCCGGCTGCTGGCGCGGATCTACAGCGAGAGTGACCTTTTGGTCGCCGAATGCCTGCGCCAGGGTATCTGGGAGGGACTTGCTCCTGCCGAGTTGGCCGCCGTCGTCTCGGCGGTGCAGTTCGAATCACGCGGCGACGGCACCGGTCCGCAGGGTCTGCAGATCCCCACCGGCGGCATTCGCCAGGCGCTGGCGGGCACTCGGCGGTTGTGGGCCAAGATCCGCAGTGACGAACAGCACCAACGCATTGCACACAGCCGCGAGCCCGATGACGGCTTCGTCGCGGCCATCCACCAGTGGGCCACCACCGGTGACCTCGCGTCCTCGCTGGCAGCATCCGATGTCACCGGCAGCGGATCCCCGCTGTCGGCGGGAGATTTCGTGCGGTGGTGCCGCCAGGTTCTGGATCTGCTGGACCAGGTCCGCAATGCCGCACCCACCCCGGCACTGCGGACCGCGGCGAAACGCGCCATCACCGACATTCGACGAGGCGTCGTAGCAGTTGATGCAGGGTAGTGTGGCGGCGTAGAACGAGCCCGGATCAAGGAGACACGATGAGCGGACCGCAGGGATCTGACCCCACGCAGGCGTGGTCAGGTCAGCCGCCGCAGTCCGGCGGTTCCCCGGCACCGGGTGAACAGCCCGCCTGGCAGCCGCCCGCACCCGAGCAGCCCGCCGGCGATGCCCCGGCCTGGCAGCAACCCGCCTATCAGCAGCCGCAGGCGCCGCAGCAGTACCCGCAGTACCAGCAGCCCGCGTACAACCCGCCGCCGCAGGGTGACCAGTACGGCCAGCAGCCGGCGGGATACGCGCCGCAGGGGTACCCGCAGTACGGTCAGCAGCCGGGCCAGCCCTACGGACAACCCCAGTACGGGCAACCGCCGCAATACGGTCAACCCGGTCAGTACGACCAGCAGCAGCAGTATTCGCCCTATGGGCCCACCGGCACCGAAGAGAGCTCGAAGAAGTCGCTGGCCGTCATCGGCACCGTGATCGGTGTGCTTGCCGTGGTGATCATCGCGGTGGTGCTGGTCCTCGGGTTCTGGAAGCCCGGATTCTTCGTCACCACCACGCTGGATGTCGACGCCGCTCAGACCGGTGTGCAGCAGATCCTGACCGACGAGGCCAACGGCTACGGAGCCAAGAACGTCAAGGATGTTCAGTGCAATGACGGTGTGAGCCCCGAGGTGAAAAAGGGCGACACCTTCACCTGCCAGGTCAGCATCGACGGCACCAAGCGTCAGGTCACCGTGACGTTCCAGGACGACAACGGCACCTACGAGGTCGGTCGCCCGAAGTAGTCCCGCCGACTCCGTCGAATGCCCGCGATACGCCGTATCGCGGGCATTCGCGCGTCAGGGCAGCTTGTCCAGCGCCTTCTGCAGGCGACCGATCGATGACACCACGCCGTACTCCTCGGCCAGTGCCACCACCCGGGCCGGGTCGGCCGCGGACAGCGGCAGCACGTCGTCGGGCCGCGACAGGGTGACCGGTGCGTCGCAGGCGACCCGGACCACCGGCTCGGCGGCGATGATGTAATCTTCGGCGGCCAGCAGCTTCTTACGTTGCGCGGCAGGCATTTTCGAGGACGGGTCGGCGGCGGCCGCGACGATGGCGGCCAGCGACCCGTGCTGGGCCATCAGGGTCGCCGCGGTCTTCTCGCCGATGCCCGCCACCCCGGGCAGACCGTCGGACGGGTCACCGCGCAGCAGTGCCAGTTCGGCATAGGCCGGCCCGGCGCGGTCGACCGGCACGCCGTAGGTGTCGGCGACCTCGCTGGGCCCGAACAGGATGGCCTTGCTGAGGCCACGCCCGATGTAGAACACCCGCACCGCCACCGGATCGTCGCCGACCAACTGCAGCAGATCCCGGTCGCCGCTGACCACGATGACCGGGTCGCGTCGCTCGGTGGCGGCCAGCGTGCCCAGCACGTCATCTGCCTCGAACCCCGGTGCGCCGGCGGTGGCGATACCGAACGCATCGAGGATCGCCATGATCATGTCGACCTGCGGGGTCAGCTCATCGGGCACCTCCTCGACATCGGGCAGACCGTCCGGGCGGGGCTCCTCGACGCGGTGCGCCTTGTAGGAGGGGATGCGGTCTACCCGCCACTGCGGCCGCCAGTCCAGATCGAGACAGACCACCAACCGGGACGGCCGGTGCTGGGTGACCAGGGTCGAGATGGCGTCGAGGAAGCCCCGCAGCGCATTGACCGGCCTGCCGTCGGGGGCGGTGATGGAGGACGGCACCCCGAAGAACGAACGGAACCACATGCTGGCACCGTCGAGCAGCAGTACCGGCCGATCGGCCGTCATGACGACTGCACCCGAAAGACGTAGGAACCCACCGTCACCAACCTGTCCTCCCTCAGCATCGCCTGACAGTAGCGCGAGCTGTCACCGTCACCGTGGAGCGCATCGACCACGTGCGGCCGCGGCCCGCTAACCTCGTCCCCATGGACAGCAGCCGCTTCAGCACCGAGGTCTACGCGCAGCGCGTCCGGGCGGCCGCCGAAGGCGCCGCGAGCGCCGGGCTGGCCGGCCTGGTGATCACCCCCGGCTACGACCTGCGTTACCTGGTGGGTTCGCGGGCGCAGACCTTCGAGCGGCTCACCGCGCTGGTGTTGCCGGCGGACGGATCGGCGCCCACCGTGGTGGTCCCGCGTCTCGAACTGGCTGCCCTGCGTGAGTCCGCGGTGACCGAAATCGGTGCCACGGTTCAGGATTGGGTGGACGGCGAGAACCCCTACGAGCTGGTGGCGCGGGCACTGCGCGGACCGGGCACGACGCCGGTGACCGTGGCGGTCACCGACTCGATGACGGCCCTGCACCTGCTGCCGCTGGCCGGCGTGCTGGGTGCGGTACCGGTGCTGGCCACCGACGTGCTGCGCAGGCTGCGGATGATCAAGGACCCGGCCGAGATCGATGCACTGCGCAAGGCCGGCGCGGCCATCGACCGGGTGCACGCCCGGGTACCGGAATTCCTGGTGCCCGGCCGCACCGAAGCCGACGTCGCCGCCGATATCGCCGAAGCCATTGTCGCCGAAGGCCATTCGGAAGTGGCGTTCATCATCGTCGGCTCCGGCCCGAACGGCGCCGACCCGCATCACGAATGCTCGGACCGGGAACTGC
Source organism: Mycolicibacterium sp. P9-22 (assembly GCF_008329585.1). Lineage (GTDB taxonomy): Bacteria > Actinomycetota > Actinomycetes > Mycobacteriales > Mycobacteriaceae > Mycobacterium. The sequence continues at coordinate 81,910 of NZ_NPKP01000011.1, forward strand.
AGGTCGGCGATATCGTCGTCGTCGATATCGGCGGCCCGTATGCGCCCGGCTACAACTCCGATTCCACCCGCACCTACAGCATCGGTGAGCCCGACGCCGAGATCGCCCGCCGGTACGCGGTGCTGCAGCGCGCCCAGGCCGAGGCGGTCGGGGCGGTCCGCCCGGGCATCACCGCGGGTTCGGTCGATGCCGTCGCGCGCGATGTGCTGGCCGCCGAAGGCCTGGCCGAGGTGTTCGTGCACCGCACCGGACACGGTATCGGGCTGTCGGTGCACGAAGAGCCCTACATCGTCGCCGGCAACGACATCACCCTGGAACCGGGCATGGCGTTCTCGGTGGAGCCCGGCATCTACTTCCCGGGCCAGTGGGGCGCCCGGATCGAGGACATCGTCATCGTCACCGAGGGCGGGGTGGAATCGGTGAACCAGCGCCCGCACGACCTTGTCGTGGTGCCGGTCTGAGGATCAGGCCTCGCTGCGGTCCAGCAGTGTCGAGGACCCGAGCACCCGCTCGATCCGCACCTCGATGACCACCCGGCGCGGGTTGGCCCGCGGCGTCCGGTAGCGCTGGGCGTAACGCAGTTCGGCATCGCGCACGTCATCGGCGTCACCGCTCACGCTGGCAGCACCTTCCAGCGACAGCCAACGGGCGCCGTCGACCTGGCTGAGCACCGCGACCCCACGCTCCTTGGCGTTGACGGCCTTCTGCGAACCGCCGGTGGTGATCACCCTGGCGATGTGGGTGGTCGGGTCGAAGGTGAAACCCACCGCCACGACGTGCGGCGAATTGTCGCTCCGCAGCGTGGTCAACATCGCCAGATGACGCTCTGTCAGAAATGCCAGCGCGTCGTTGGTGAGTCGGGTTGTTGCCTTGCGGCCTGATGCAGCCATCGGGGTCCACGCTAGCGCAGGACATAATCACAGCCATGGAGGACACGGGGCTCGTCGTCATATTCGGCGGGCGCAGCGAGATCGGCGTGGAACTGGCGCAGCGGATGGCCGGTGGGCGCACCGTGGTCCTGGCCGCCCGCCGCGCGGACGAATTGACCGCGCAGGTGGCGGCGATCCGGTCCGCGAGGGCCACCGCGGTGCACGTGCGGGAGTTCGACGCCGACGACACCGCGTCGCACCGTGGGCTGGTCGAGGCGATCGAAACCACGCACGGCCCGATCGGCACCGCGGTGCTGACCTTCGGGGTGCTCGGCGACCAGACGCGTGCCGAGACCGATGCCGATCACGCGGTCGCCGTGGTGCACACCGACTACGTGGCGCAGGTGAGTCTGCTCACCGTGCTCGGGGACTCGATGCGCCGTGCCGGCGGTGGAAGCCTCGTGACGTTCTCTTCGATCGCCGGTGTCCGGGTACGCCGCGCCAATTACGTGTACGGGTCGGCCAAGGCGGGTCTGGACGGTTTCTGCGGCGGCCTCGCCGATGCACTGCACGGTTCGGGGGTGCGCCTGCTGGTGGTGCGGCCCGGGTTCGTGATCGGCCGGATGACCGCCGGGATGGCGCCGGCCCCGTTCTCCCGTACCCCCGCCCAGGTCGCCGATGCGACGGTGAAGGCACTGGCCGCCGGGAAGCGCACGGTGTGGGTGCCGTGGCAGGTCGGTGCCATCGCCGCGGTCTTCAGATTGTTGCCCGGCCCGATCTGGCGGAGGCTTCGGCGATGAGCGCCTGCGCGAACAGCGGAGGACGGCGATGAGCGCCTGCGCGAAGAGCAGAGGACACAGATGATCATCGTGATCGGCATCGGCGCCGACGGTATGCCCGGGCTGGGTGTGGCATCGCGGGACGAACTTGCGCGCGCCACCGTCATTTTCGGTTCGCCGCGCCAGCTGGACCTGCTCGATGACACCGTCACCGCGCAACGCCGGACATGGCCGTCGCCGCTGCTGCCCGCACTCGGCGAACTCGTGTCGGTCGGCGGCGATGTGCATGTGGTGGCCAGTGGTGACCCGATGTTGCACGGTATCGGCGCGACCCTGATCCGCCGGTTCGGCCCCGAGGCGGTGCGGGTGCTGCCGCACGTGTCCTCGGTGACGCTGGCCTGCGCCCGGATGGGCTGGACCGTGCCGGACACCGAGGTGATCAGCCTGGTGACCGCGCCGGTACACACCGCGGTGCGCCGCGGCGGGCGCGCGGTGGTGCTCAGCCGCGACGCGGCAGGCCCCGCGGCCCTGGCCGCGCTGCTGACCGAGACCGGCCGTGGCGACTCCGAGCTCACCGTGCTCGAGCAGCTGGGCGGGCCGGGAGAGCGGCGCCGTTCGGCCCCTGCCCGGGACTGGACCGCCGGGGCAGACGATATCGACGACCTGAATGTCGTTGCGGTGCAGTATCTGCCCGATGAACGCCGATATCACACGCTGCCCGACGAGAGCTTCGACCACGACGGGCAGATCACCAAGCAGAGCATCCGTGCGGTGACATTGGCCGCGCTGGGTCCGCGGCCCGGCGAACGGTTGTGGGATGTCGGCTCCGGCTCGGGAAGCATCGCCATCGAATGGTGCCGCAGCGGAACAGGTTGCAGCGCGGTGGCTTTTGAGCGTTCCGGGCAACGGCGATCGCGGATCGCCGCCAACGCCGTCGCGTTCGGGGTGAACGTCGAGGTGCGCGGCCCGGCCCCCACCGACTTCGACGGCGCCGCGGACCCCTCGGTGATCTTCATCGGCGGCGGTATCACCGAACCGGGATTGCTCGACGCCTGTTTCGACCGGTTACCGGCCGGGGGCCGGTTGGTGGCCAATGTCGTCACGGCAGAATCGGAGGCCGCAGTCATCGATCACTACTCGACGCTAGGAGGCCAGTTGCGCCGGTTCCAGCATTACCGCGGTGAACCGATCGGCGGGTTCACCGGTTTCCGGCCGGCCTACCCCGTCACCCAGTGGGTGGTGGGCAAGCCGTGACGGTCTACTTCATCGGAGCGGGCCCGGGCGCGGCCGATCTGATCACCGTGCGCGGACAGCGCCTGCTGAACCGCTGCCAGGTATGCCTGTACGCCGGCTCGATCATGCCCGAGGACCTGTTGGCGGACTGCCCCGACGGGGCCCGCGTCATCGACACCGGGCCGCTGAACCTGGAGCAGATCATCGACGAACTGGCCGCCGCCGACGCCGCCGGGCTGGATGTGGCCCGCCTGCACTCCGGGGACCCGTCGATCTACAGCGCGCTGGCCGAGCAGTGCCGTCGCCTCGACGCCCTGGGCATCGGGTGGGAGATCGTGCCCGGCGTACCGGCTTTCGCGGCGGCGGCCGCCGCGGTGGGCCGCGAGCTGACCGTGCCCGGGGTGTCGCAGACCGTGACACTGAGCCGGGTCGCCACCCTGTCCACCGCGATGCCCGAGAAGGAAACCCTGGCGGCGTTGTCCGCGCCCGGCAACACCTTGGTGCTGCACCTGGCCGCCGCGCAGATCGACACCATCGTCGAGCAGCTCACCGCCGGGGGGTACACCGCCGACACGCCCTGTGCGGTGGTGGCCTTCGCGAGCTGGCCGAAGGAGCAGGTGCTGCGCTGCTCGCTGGGGGAGATCGCCGCACAGATGCACGCCGCCGGGATCACCCGCACCGCGGTCATCATCGTCGGTGACGTCCTGGCGGCCGAGGGATTCACCGACAGCTATCTGTATTCGTCGGGCCGCCGCCGCGGAACCCGCCACTAGTGCGGGTCCTGCTGCTCGGTGGCACCGGGGAGGCGCGGGCGCTGGCCGCCCGGCTGCACCCCGAGATCCCGGTGATCAGTTCGCTGGCGGGGCGAGTGCCCGATCCGGCACTGCCGGTCGGGGACGTGCGCATCGGTGGGTTCGGCGGCGCAGACGGCCTGGCGGAGTGGTTGCGCGGCAACGACATCACCACCGTGGTGGATGCCACCCACCCGTTCGCCGCGACCATCACGGCCAATGCCGCACGCGCCGCCGCGCAGGCCGGTTTGCCCCATCTGGTGCTGGCCCGCCCGGCCTGGCCGGACGGTGACGCCATCGTGGTGGGCTCGGACACCGAGGCCGCCGAGATCGTCGCACGCCGCGGCTACCGGCGGGTGTTCCTCACCACCGGACGCTCGGGCACCGCGGCCTTCAAGGACTCCGACGCGTGGTTCCTGATCCGTGCGGTGACCGCACCGGAGGACCCGCTGCTGCCCGCGCAACATGAGGTGCTGCTCTCCCGTGGCCCCTACCGCGTCGAGGGGGAGCGTGATCTGTTGCGCGAGTTCGGCATCGACGCGCTGGTGACCAAGAACAGCGGCGGCGCCATGACACACGCCAAACTCGACGCGGCCGCCGAGATGGGGGTGCCCGTCATCATGGTCGACAGGCCGGCATTGCCCGGCGGTGTGCGGGTGGTGCACACCGTGGACGAGGCCGTCGACTGGCTGACCGGCCTCAGATGAGAGCGAGGGTGTCGAGCTCGCGGATGGCCCGGCACGAACGTTGGGCCATCACCAGCATCATGTCGTCACCGCGCTCGGTGGAGTTGGCGAAGGCCACCCCGAACACGATGATCAGCGGCGCCTGCAACATGCCCAGACGGTAGTCACGCCAGCAGGTGTCCGCGTCGTACCCGGCGACACCGAGCGCCACCAGCCCTGCGTGGTACTCCGCGACCAGGTCCCGTTCTGCGGCCGCTCGGGTCACCGGGTCCAGGCTGGTCCCGGTGAAGTACGCGAGATCCCGTGTGGGCAGACCGGATCCCAGGGTCTGCCAGTCCACCACGGTGATCTGGGTCCGGTCCGGATCGAACAACATGTTGTCCAGCCGGTAGTCCCCGTGCAGCAGCGCGAACCTGTCCGGCTCGGTGAGCAGCCAGGGCGTCACCACCGACATGGATGCCGACAGGGTGTCCCGGTCCTCGGCGGTCATCCGGTCGCCGAGTTTGTCCAGGGTGATGCCGGTGGCCATCTTGGCCACATCGCCCATGCCCGAGGCCATTGCGGCGTCCGGCTTGGGCATGGCGATGCCGGGAAAGTCTGTCAGTTTGGGTTCACACCAGCTGGGTGCGTGTAGACCGGCGAGTGCCCGCACGGCCAGCTGCGCCTCGGCGGCACTGCATCCGGCGATCTGATCGCCCTGTTCGGCCGGTGCCATATCGGCCAGCAGCAACACGAATTCGGCTCCGTCGCCGCCGATCTCACAGTGGAAGTTGCGCGGGACGGGGATCTGGACCAGATCGGCGACATTGGTGTAGAACGCGTGCTCGGACCGGTAACCGATCGCGACCCGGTCGCGCACCGTGTCGTCCTGGGACGGCAGCTTGATGGCGAAGCTGGCAGGCAGGCCGGTCTCGGCACCGTACTGCACCGTCAGCCGGTAGGTGGCTCCGGTCTGGCCGGTACCGATGGGGGCCGTGCCGACGCTACGCACATCGGCGCCCAGCACACCGCCCAGCCAGGCCGGCGTCACATCCTCGGGGCGGCGGGGGATCGGACCGCTCATGACGTCTCTCGCATTTCGTCTGCTCCGATCGCCGTGCCGTAAATGGTGTGCAGCCAGATGGTTTCCGCGCCGAGGACAAGTTCTTCACGGGTGCGGGGCCCGCCGATGGTGAAGCGTTCCAGGATGCGGTCGTTGAGCTCGAGCAGCAGCCCGGCGAGTACCTCGGCGGCGGGCCCGGCGGGCGCACGGCCGGCGGCGCGCTCGGCCTCGATCATGGCCGCGATGGCCGGGACGAACGCTTCCCGGGAGTTGTCCCAGATCTCGCGGATCGCACTGCTCGCGGCGCGTGCATCCAGCATGGCGGTGAACAGGTAGCGGTGCGCCGCACCGGTTTCCATGAGTGCCTCGAGCATGGCATGGATCCGCCACCGTGGTGAACCGGCGGCGGCGGTCACGATGTCACTGGCCGCGAAGACGTCGTCGTACATCGACTCCAGCAGGGCGGCCACGGCCGCGGCCTTGTTCTCGAAGTAGAAGTAGAACGCCGACCGGCTGACACCGGCGGTGGCGGCGACATCGGCGATGTTGACCGCCTCGAAACCACGGGAACGAAGCGCGTCGTCGAAGGCAGCAAGGATAGCGACCCGGCGTTGATCACTGCGTTGCGGCTGGCGCCGGTCGGTCGCCGAGCGCGCGGCAGCCACCGGCTGCTCGACGACATCGTTGCCCCGCTGCACGAGCGGACATTAACCCCGGCGCTGACAACTGTCAACGCTCCTAGACAGTTGTCAGCCGGGGTAGTTGCGAGGGGTGAACACCGTGTCACCGTGCCAGCGGGTCTGCGAAGACCCGATGATCAGCAGGCAGCGCATGTCCACCTCGGCCGGATCCAGATCACCGAGTGCCACCACCCGCACCGTCTCGTTCGGGCCGGCGACATCGCGCCCGATCACCACCGGGGTTGCGGCGTCGCGGTGTTCAAGCAGCAGCTTCTGCATCTCGCCGACCTGCCAGGTCCGGGTTTTCGACGCCGGGTTGTACACGGCGATCACCATGTCGGCGGCCGCCGCCGCACTGACCCGGGCGGCGATGATCTCCCAGGGCTTGAGACGGTCCGACAGCGAGATGACGGCGTAATCGTGGCCCAGCGGCGCACCGACCCGGCTGGCCACCGCCTGCGCCGCGGTCATCGCCGGGATCACCCGGACCTCGACATCGGGCCAGTCGACGGCCTCCTCGAGCACGGCGGTGGCCATCGCGAACACCCCGGGGTCACCGGAGGACACCACCACCACCGCGCGCCCCTGCCGGGCCAGTTCACAGGCCAGCCGGGCGCGCGCCGGTTCGTCGGTGTTGTCACTGGCATGCCGGGTCTGTCCGGCGCGGGCGCCGACCCGGTCGAGATAGGGGAAGTAACCGATCAGGTCGGTGGCGGCGGCCAGTTCGCGGCGCGCCTGCGGGGTGATCCAGTCCAGATCGCCGGGACCGAGACCGACCACCGCGACGCTGCCTCTCGGGGCGAGCGAAGCGACGGGGGAAGGACGGTTGCGCGGTGCGGCCGCCTCGCCGGGCAGCATCACGATGGAGAAGTAGGGCACCGAGGCCTCGTCGACATCGCTTGCCGCGAGCACGCGCTGCTGATCGGTGCTGGCGCGTTCCACGTAGAACGCCCGGTCCAACCGGTGGGTCTCCGAAAGAGCTTGCCGGACTTCCGGATACGACTTGCCCAGCTTCATGATGACGGCGGCGTCGGTGTCCGCGAGGCGCCGCGTCAGCTCGGCTGCGGGCAGCGTGCCGGGCAGGATGGTCAGGACCTCGTCGCCCTGAACCAACGGGGTACCGGTGGCCGCCGACGCCGCACTCACCGAGGTCACACCGGGCACGATGACGGCGTGGAACCGCTCGGTGAGCCGAGTGTGCATGTGCATGTACGAGCTGTAGAACAGCGGGTCGCCCTCGGCCAGCAGCGCCACATTGCGCCCGGCGTCCAGATGTACGGCGATGCGGTCGGCGGATTCGGCGTAGAAATCCTCCATCGCACCGGCATAGCCGCCGGGATGTTCGGTGGTTTCGGTGGTCACCGGGTAGACCAGATGCTCTTCGATCTGACCGTCGCGCAGGTACTGCTCGGCGATCCGGCGCGCGATGCTGCGGCCGTGCTGCGCACTGTGATACGCGACGACATCGGCCTCGCCGATGAGCCGGGCGGCCTTGACCGTCACCAGTTCCGGATCACCGGGACCGAGGCCGACGCCGTAGAGAGTGCCCTTCGCCGGGGATGTGTCCGTCATTCGCGTTCGCTCGCAATCGAATTCACGGCGGCGGCGGCCATCGCGCTGCCCCCGCGCCTGCCCTGCACCACCAGATACGACATGCCGCGCGGCCGGGCGATCAGTTCATCCTTGGACTGTGCGGAACCGACGAACCCGACCGGCCCGCCCAGCACTGCAGCGGGCACCGGGGCGCCGTCGTCGATCAGTTCCAGCAGCCGGAAGAGCGCGGTGGGGGCATTGCCGATCGCGAGCACCGCGCCGCCGAGGCGGTCGGCCCACAGGTCGACGCCGGCCGCGGAACGGGTGCTTCCGAGCTTGGGCGCCAGTTCGGCGGCGCGCGGGTCGGCGACCAGCGAGACGACCTCGTTGCCGGCAGGCAGCCGGGAGCGGGTGATGCCTGCGGCGACCATCGACGAATCGCAGAGCACGGGCGCGCCCGCGGCCAGCGCCGCATGGGTCCGGGCGACGACATCGGAGGTGAAGGCGACATGGTCGGTGACGTCGACCTGGCCGCAGGTGTGGATGAGCCGGACCACGACGCGTGAGACGTCATCGGGGAAGCGGGTCAGGTCTGCTTCATCTCGGATGGTCGCGAAGGATTGGCGATAGATTTCCGCAGCGTCGCGGGTGTAATCGAGCACCCGATCACCCTACGGGTGGCGCCCCTCGTAGCCGTGTCCGGTGGCCACCAGGACCTCGGCGCCCCGCGGGCTGCCGCAGGCCCGTGGACAGCCAACAAAATGACGATGAACCCCCGGACGGCCCTCGGTCAGCGCGGCCCGCGCGTCGGCACGCACATCGGAGAGAGATTTGTCACAGCCGGGACTTCCCGTGCAGGCACTCACCGTCAGCCACGGTGAGTTCTCGTCGAAGACGAGGCCCAACGGCGCCAGCACCCGAAGCGAGGTGTCGGCGACCTCCTCGGTCAGATCGCATACCAGGATCGAGCGCCACGGCGTCACCACGACCGGTGCCTCGATGGCCGCCAGGAACTCGGCGGTGCGGGCCGGCAGCACGCCCAGCGGCACCGCGGCGCCGAGCGCCACCCGGTCCGGGACGGGGTCGCGGGTCTGCGGTATCCAGCCCACCGGGGGACCGCCGGTGTCGTGTGGGTAGCGGCCCGCCGAGTCCGGCGCGGTGACGGTGAAATCGTCGATCAGTTCGCTCGGATCATCGAGTTCGGTGACGCGCCAACGCTTCCCGCGCACCGCCTGAAACCGCCGGGCGATCTCCACCATGGTGCCCACCGCGTCATCGGCGGACACCCGGATACCGGTGTCCGCGCCGGCGAGCAGCAGTGCGACCCCCGTATCACCGGGCTGCACTCCGATGTCGGCGCGCAGCCCGGACACGTCGCCGCGGCCGTCGTCGACGGAGAACCAGAATCGGCCCGGTAGCGCGGCCAGCGCCGCGTCCTGCTGCAGCGCTGCGTCCAGCTCACCGACCCATCCGCGCACGTCCGCCCGGCCGCCGCTGCGGCCGGACAGCGGCGAGGACACGATGTTGCGGACCCGTTCATGGGTCCGGGATGGCAGCAGGCCTGCGCCGGCGAGGGCCTCGGCCACCCGGCTCGGGTCGGTGATGCCGCGAATCTGCAGGCTGCCGCGCGAGGTCAGTTCCAGTGCGCCGCCGCCGCTGTCGGCAGCAAGGTGGGCCAGCGTCTCCAGAGCGGTCGCCGGGAGGAAACCTCCGGGCAGTCGTATCCGGATCAGCGCACCATCGGCCGCCTGGTGGACCTGCAGGGCGCCGGGGCAGGCGTCCTGGTCGCGGGTGCGGCTCACGTGTCCACGGTACTCAGCGCACCGCGAAAGACGAACGAGGCTCAACTCGCCTTGGCGTGCCGACCGGGCACCGGGTCGACCACGGCCGAGTAACTCGAGGCATCCCCGGCGACGACACGGCTCGGCCTGCCCGCCACATCGACCGGGATATCGCCGGCCAGCGTCACCCGGCTCAGCCGGCGGAACTGGTCGTCGTAGTCGGAGACCGCATAGTGCTGGGTGGCCCGGTTGTCCCAGATGGCCAGGTCACCGGGTGCCCAGCTCCACCGAACGGTGTTCTCCAGCTTGGTGATCCGCGCCTGCAGCAGGCCGAACAGGGCGGCCGACTCGGTGGAACCCAGCCCGACGAAGCGTTTGACGAAGTGGCCGAGCAACAGCACCCGCTCGCCGGTTTCCGGATGCGCCCGCACCACCGGATGCTCGGTCTCGAAGTAGGTCGACTCGAATTCCTCGCGGTGTGCGCGCACGGTGTCGGCGACCTGCTCGTGCCGGCCGTCGTAGTCGGCGGCGTAGTCATAGGTGTTGGTGTGCACCGCCCACAGGTTCTCCGTCAGCGCACGCAGAGCCGGGGGCAACTGTTCGTAGGCGGTCTGGGTGTTGGCCCACACCGTGGTGCCGCCGTACTCGGGAAGTGCCACCGCACGCAGCAGGGAGGCCTTCGGGATGCGGTCGACGAAGGTGACGTCGGTGTGCCAGCTGTTGGCCTTGTCGTAGCGGGAGTCGATGGGCAGTACCCGGGTGCCGCGGGACAGCACGGTCGGATGCGCGGCGGTCGTGGTGCCGAGCCGTTGCGCGAATGCCAGCTGGCCGTCGTCGTCGAGATCGTCCTGGTTGCGGAAGAAGATGACCTTGTGGGTCAACAGCGCGTCATTGATGGCCGTCACCGTCGACTCGTCGAGGTCATCGGTCAGCCGCACACCATCGATGCGGGCGCCGATATGGGCACCGAGCTTGACGACATCCACTGAGGTGCGAGGGCTCATGACACCATTGCGCCAGCCGCGGCCCGGAACGTAAACGGTTTGGCTACGCGCGATTCGAACTGGCGAACGCGCAGGTAGCGGCGGTGCCGCGAGCGCTGCTGTGACATGCGTCACATGTTTTGGGCAGCTGTCTGCTCAGGCACACAATGCCGATGCCGGCGCGCGCGGGGGCTACGTTTCGATCATCAACGCGGTACCGCCGGTACCCAGTCAGGAAGGAGGCCACGACATGGCCTCACTCATTGCCATCGCCACCGGCGTGGCCCTGGTGTTCGCTGCCATCTCCGCTCCGTACCAGGACTCGTGGTACGGACGCTGGAGCCGCTCCGACCGCTGACCGGCAGACCACCCGGCGCGGGTGGTGAGGCAGGATTGAGCAGTGCCGACCGTGCTGCTGCTGTCTACGTCCGATACCGACCTGATCACCGCGCGCGCCAGCGGCGCCGACTACCGCTGGGCCAATCCGGCCCGGCTGTTGCAGGACGAACTCGACCGCGAGCTCGCCGAGCTGCTCGACGGGACCGATATCGCCGTCGTCCGCATTCTCGGTGGGTACCGCGCCTGGCAGGACGGCATCGACACGCTGGTCGGCCTCGGAGTGCCCACGGTGGTGCTCTCCGGCGAGCAGGCTCCCGATGCCGAGCTGATGCGCCATTCGACCGTCCCGGCCGGCGTGGCGCTACAAGCCCACATCTATCTTGCCCAGGGCGGCACCGACAACTTGCGCGGCCTGCACGCCTTTCTCAGCGACACCCTGCTGATGACCGGCGAGGGTTTCGACCCGCCGGTCTCCATACCCGGGTGGGGTGTGCTGGAACGCCCCCAGACCGATGCCGAAGGCCCGACCGTGGCGGTGCTGTACTACCGCGCTCAGCACCTGGCCGGGAACACCGGCTACATCGCCGCGCTCTGCGACGCCATCGATGAGGCCGGCGGCCGCCCACTGCCGGTCTACTGCGCCTCGCTGCGCACCGCCGAACCCGAACTGCTCGAGCTGCTGGGCACCGCGGATGCGCTCATCACCACCGTGCTCGCCGCCGGTGGCGCCACCCCGGCGAACGTGGGCGCCGGCGGGACCGACGACAGCTGGAACGTCGCACACCTGGCCGCCCTGGACGTCCCGATTCTGCAGGGGCTGTGCCTGACCAGTCCCCGGTCCACCTGGGCAAGCAACGACGACGGCATGTCCCCGCTCGATGTCGCCACCCAGGTCGCGGTTCCCGAGTTCGACGGCCGCATCATCACCGTCCCGTTCTCGTTCAAGGAGATCGACGACGAGGGCCTGATCACCTACAGCGCCGACCCGGAACGCTGCGCCCGGGTGGCCGGACTGGCGGTGCGGCACGCCCGGCTGCGGCATGTGCCCGCCGCCGAAAAGCAGGTGGCGCTGGTGTTCTCGGCCTACCCGACCAAACACGCGCGCATCGGTAACGCCGTAGGCCTCGACACCCCGGCCTCCGCGGTGGCCCTGCTGCGGGCCATGCGCGAGCACGGTATCGACATCGGCGAGGTCCCCGGTGTGGATGCCGAGGATGGTGACGCGCTCATCCACGCGCTGATCGAACGCGGGGGACAGGACCCCGACTGGCTCACCGAGGAAACGTTGGCGCGCAACCCGATCCGGGTGTCGGCGGCCGACTACCGCCGTTGGTTCGCCACGCTGCCCGCCGGGCTGGCCGACGCCGTGGTGGCGCACTGGGGACCGCCGCCCGGTGAGCTGTTCGTCGACCGCAGCCGCGACCCCGACGGTGAGATCGTCATCGCGGGGATGAAGTCCGGCAACGTGGTGATCCTCGTGCAGCCGCCGCGCGGGTTCGGCGAGAACCCCGTCGCCATCTACCACGACCCAGATCTGCCGCCGAGCCATCATTATCTGGCCGCCTACCGCTGGCTGGACGGGCAGTTCGGTGACTCGGGCGCCTTCAAGGCCGACGCCGTCATTCACCTCGGCAAGCACGGCAACCTGGAATGGCTGCCGGGCAAGACGCTGGGCATGAGCGCGGACTGCGGCACCGACGCCGCCCTCGGCGACCTCCCGCTGATCTACCCGTTCCTGGTCAACGATCCCGGTGAGGGCACCCAGGCCAAGCGGCGGGCCCACGCGACGCTGGTCGACCACCTGATCCCGCCGATGGCCCGCGCCGAGACCTACGGCGATATCGCCCGCCTGGAACAATTACTCGACGAGCACTCCAACGTTTCCGCGCTCGACCCGTCGAAACTGCCCGCCATCCGCCAGCAGATCTGGACATTGATGCGCGCGGCGAAGATGGACCACGATCTGGGCCTGGAGGACCGGCCCGACGAGGATTCCTTCGACGACATGCTGCTGCACGTCGACGGCTGGCTCTGCGAGATCAAGGACGTGCAGATCCGCGACGGCCTGCACATCCTGGGGCAGGCGCCCGTCGGCGAGTCCGAACTGGATCTGGTGCTGGCGATCCTGCGGGCCCGCCAGTTGTTCGGCGGCGAGCACACCGTGCCCGGCCTGCGCCAGGCACTCGGCCTCGCCGAGGACGGCGCCGACGAACGCACCGCCGTCGACGCCGCCGAAACGGCCGCCCGCGCACTGGTGGCCGGCCTGCAGGCCGGCGGCTGGGATCCCGGGGCCGTCGACGGCCTCACCGATGACCCGGTGATCGCGCAGATCCTGCGCTTCGCCGCCACCGAGGTGGTGCCCAGGCTGCGGGGCACCAACGGCGAGATCGACGCGGTGCTGCGCGCCGTGGACGGCCATTACATCCCGGCCGGCCCGTCCGGTTCCCCGCTGCGCGGTCTGGTCAACGTGCTGCCGACCGGACGCAACTTCTACTCGGTGGATCCCAAGGCGGTGCCGTCGCGGCTGGCCTGGGAAACCGGTGTGGCGATGGCCGATTCGCTGCTGGCCCGATACCGGCAGGACCACGGGACCTGGCCGCCGTCGGTCGGCCTGTCGGTGTGGGGCACCTCGGCCATGCGCACCTCCGGCGACGATATCGCCGAGGTGTTGGCGCTGCTCGGTGTCCGCCCCATCTGGGATGACGCCTCACGCCGGGTGGTCAACCTGGAACCGATCCCGCTGGCGGAGCTGGGCAGGCCGCGCATCGACGTGACGGTCCGTATCTCGGGGTTCTTCCGGGACGCCTTCCCGCATGTGGTCACCATGCTCGACGACGCCGTCGCGTTGGTCGCCGGCATGGAGGAAAGCCCGGAGGACAATTACGTGCGGGCCCACTCGCTGGCCGATCTGGCCGAGCACGGTGATCAACGGCGCAGCACCACAAGGATTTTCGGGTCGAAGCCGGGAACCTACGGCGCGGGTCTGCTACAGCTGATCGACAGCCGCAACTGGCGCGACGATCAGGACTTGGCCGAGGTGTACACCGCGTGGGGCGGCTTCGCCTACGGGCGCGGCCTCGACGGCGCACCGGCGACCGACGAGATGAACCGGGCTTACCGGCGGATCGCGGTGGCGGCGAAGAACACCGACACCCGCGAACACGACATCGCCGATTCCGACGACTATTTCCAGTACCACGGCGGCATGATCGCCACCGTGCGCGCGCTCACCGGCAAAGACCCGGCCGCCTATATCGGCGACAACACCCGTCCCGACGCGGTGCGCACCCGGACCCTCAGCGAGGAGACCACCCGGGTGTTCCGGGCCCGGGTGGTCAACCCGCGCTGGATCAACGCCATGCGCAGGCACGGCTACAAGGGCGCCTTCGAGATGGCGGCCACCGTGGACTACCTGTTCGGCTATGACGCCACCGCACATGTGATGGCGGACTGGATGTACGAACAACTGAGCCAGACCTATGTGCTCGACGACGAGAACCGCAAATTCATGAACGAGTCCAACCCCTGGGCGCTGCACGGGATGGCCGAGCGACTGCTGGAGGCGGCCGGGCGCGGCATGTGGGCAGCACCGGACGCCGCCACGCTCGACGGACTCAAGCAGGTGCTGCTGGAAACCGAGGGCGAGCTGGAAGGCTGAGCTTTTCGTTGCCGGCCGCCGACGTCCTGCCCGTCCGCGGCCGGTGCACATAGGATTCACCCATGGCACTCACCTTCGCCGACGTCGCCAAGGCCGACTACGTCCTGCTCACCACGTTCACCAAGGACGGCCGGCCCAAGCCGACCGCCATCTGGGCCGTTCCCGACGGTGACCGGCTGCTGGCCATCACCCAGGCGAAAGCGTGGAAGGTCAAGCGGATTCGCAACACTCCGCGGGTGACGGTGGCCGTCTGCGATCGCAGCGGCAACCCCAAGAGCGAGGCGGTGGAAGCGGTGGCGGCCATCCTGGAGAAGTCCGAGGTCGGCCGGGTCTATGACGGGATCGGCAGGCGCTACGGCCTGATCGGCAAGACCTTCAACCTGTTCTCCAAACTGCGCGGCGGATTGAAGAACAACCTCGCGCTGGAGCTGCGCGCGGCCGCATAGATGACCGGAAGCCATCCAGCGGGATCCGCGCCGGCCGGACGCCACAAGGACATCGGCCGGCTGCTGCTGCGCTGCCCGGACCGCTCCGGAATCGTCGCCGCGGTGTCGACGTTCCTGACTGCGGCCGGTGCCAACATTATCTCCCTGGATCAGCACTCGACCCAGCCCGAAGGCGGAGTTTTCCTGCAGCGCACCGTCTTTCATCTACCGGGTTTGGCGGCCGCGGGCGCCGAACTGGAACGGGAGTTCGCCGCAGGGATCGCGCCGGAATTCGAGATGGACTACCGGTTCACCGACGCCGCCAAGCCCAAGCGGGTAGCCATCCTGGCGTCGAGGGCCGATCACTGTCTGCTGGACCTGCTGTGGCGCAACCGCCGCGGCGAGCTGGACATGTCGGTGGTGATGGTGATCGCCAATCATCCCGAACTGGCGGACCAGGTGCGCCCGTTCGGCGTTCCCTTCGTGCACATCCCGGCGACCAGGGATACCCGCGCCGAGGCTGAGGCGCGCCAACTCGAATTGCTGCGCGGCAACGTCGACCTGGTGGTGCTGGCCCGGTACATGCAGATCGTCACCCCGGATTTCCTGGCCGCGGTCGGAGCTCCGCTGATCAACATTCACCATTCGTTCCTGCCCGCCTTCATCGGCGCGAACACCTATCGGCGGGCCAGGGAGCGCGGCGTCAAACTCGTCGGCGCGACCGCGCACTATGTCACCGAGAACCTCGACGAGGGCCCGATCATCGAGCAGGACGTGGTCCGCATCGATCACACCCATACCGTCGAGGACCTGGTGCGCCTCGGAGCCGACGTCGAGCGCGCGGTGCTGTCGCGGGCCGTGCTGTGGCACTGCCAGGACCGTATCGTCCGGCACGACAATGAGACCGTCGTCTTCTGAGATGGTGTTGCCATGTGACCGATGTTCGACGATGTCCACCGCGAGAACTACCTGCTGCTGACCACCTTCACCAAGGACGGACGGCCCAGCCCACCCCGGTGTGGGGTGTGCCGCACGAGGGCAAGCTGCTGATCAGCACCGACGCCGGCTCCGGGAAGACCAAACGACTCAACAACACCCCGCGGGTGACCATCCAGAAGTGCGACGCGCTGGACAAGGTGCACGCCGCGATCGAGGTCGAGCCGGTCCCGGAGCCATCCTAGGAACGCAATCGGCGCCCCGCGCGTTGTCCTCACATGGCAAAGCGGTTGTTCCTGGTGTACCTGCTCGTCGAGCTGGCGGTGCTGATCGCCCTGGTGTCGACCATCGGGTTCGGCTGGACCGTGCTGGCGGTACTGGGCACCTTCCTGGTCGGCCTGGCATTGGCGGGCCGGCAACTGACCCGGCACCTGAAACTTCTGCAGGCCGCTCTGAACTCCCGTGCGGCGTCCAACGAGCTGGCCACCGACAGCGCCCTGGTGGCACTCGGTGCCGTCCTGGTGTTCATCCCGGGCGTGGCCAGTTCGGTGCTGGGCGCGCTGCTGTTGATGCCCCTCACCCGGCGCGTCGCCCGGCCGGTCGCGGTGGCCGTGATCGGCAAGAGCCTGGCGAAGGCGACACCGCTGGTGATGACCTATCCGGCCGGGCACCCCGGATACCGGCAGCCCGGCCCGGCCGATTACGTCGACGGCGAGGTGATCGACGTCGTCGATTCCAGGGCGAGTGAAGCGACGGGGGCCTACGGCACAGAACCGACCTCGCTGGAGCACCGCACCATCACGCCCGACTAACCTGTCACCTTCGTGACGACTCTGCTGATCAACGGACGGGTACACAGCCCCGCCGCCCCCGACGCCACGGCGATCGCGTTCAGCGACGGCCCCGACGGTGCGGTGGTGTGGCTGGGCGCCGATGACACCGCCCGCGCAGAATTCCCCGATGCCGACATCGTCGACCTGGACGGCGGATTCGTGGCACCGGCATTCGTCGACAGCCATGTGCATCTCACCGCCACCGGGCTCAGCCTTACGGGTCTGGACCTGCGGGCCGCCACCTCCCGTGAGCACTGCCTGGCCCTGGTCGCCGAGCATGCCCGGCGCCGGCCCACCGGCATCGTGTGGGGCTCGGGCTGGGATGAGTCGTCGTGGCCGGACCGCACCCCGCCTAGCACCGCCGACCTGGACGGGGTGCTGGGCGGCCGAGCGGCCTATCTGAGCCGGATCGACGTGCACTCCGCGGCCGCGTCGAGCGCACTGCGCGCGGCCGCACCCGGTATCGCCGACGCCGCGGGTTTCGATCCGCAGCGCCCGTTGACCGCCGACGCGCACCACCTGGCCCGCGCCGCCGCGCGCGGGTTGCTGACACCGGAGCAGCGACGGACCGCCCAACTCGCGGCACTCGATGCGGCGGCGGGCCACGGCATCGCCGCGGTACACGAATGCGGCGGCCCCGACATCGGCGGTCTGGACGACTGGCATGCGCTGCACGGGCTGGAACACGGCGTGCAGGTGACCGGCTACTGGGGTGAGGCCGTGCAGAGCGCGGAGCAGGCCCGTGCACTGATGGCCGCGACCGGTGCCGCGGGCCTGGCGGGGGACCTGTTCGTCGACGGCGCTCTGGGCTCACGCACGGCCTGGCTGCATGAGCCCTACACCGACGCCGCCCACACCTGCGGCAACACCTACCTGGACACCGACGCGATCGCGGCGCATCTGCACGCCTGCACCGAGGCCGGGGTCACCGCCGGATTCCACGTCATCGGCGATGCCGCCGTCACCGCCGTCACCGATGCGCTGCACCGCGTCGTCGAGGAGTTCGGCGGGCCCGCGGTGGCGCGCTGCGGGCACCGTCTGGAACATCTGGAGATGGTGAGTGCCGCACAGGCCGCCGCGCTGGGGCGCTGGGGCGTGATCGGCAGTGTGCAACCCAACTTCGACGCCTACTGGGGCGGCCCGGACGGGATGTATGCCCAGCGTCTCGGGGTTTCCCGAGCGGCAACGCTCAATCCGTTTGCGCTGTTAGCATCCCAAGGCGTGCCCCTCGCCTTCGGTTCCGACAGTCCGGTCACCGGGCTGAACCCGTGGGCCACCGTGCGGGCGGCGATCCGGCACCGCACGCCGGGCAGCGGTGTGTCGGCCCGCGCGGCGTTCTCGGCAGCCACCCGCGGCGCGTGGCGGGCCGGCGGCGTGCGTGACGGTGTCACCGGCACCCTGGTGCCCGGGGCGCCCGCCTCCTACGCGATCTGGGCAGCCGGCGATCTCGAGGTCAGTACCCCGCCGGCCGAGACCGCCGCCCGCTGGTCCACCGACCCACGCTCCCGGGTGCCGGCATTGCCGCAGTTGGACGATGAGGCGGACCTCCCGCGCTGCCTGCGAACCGTCCACCGCGGCACGGTGCTCCATGGCTGACGCCGACACCTCCGACGCCGTCGACGACGCCCCCGCAGACACCGCGGCCACCGCGGTTCCCGGGCGCGGCGCCCGGATCGCCGGGGCCAGCTGGCGGGTGCTGAGCGGAAGGCTGATCCGGCTCATCGTCTCGGTGGTCGCCGGAGTGCTGATGTGCCTGAGCTTTCCACCGGTGGGCTGGTGGTGGGCGGCCTTCCCGGCGCTGGCCCTGCTCGGCTGGGTGCTGACCCGCAGGCAGACCACCCGGGCCGGCGGGTTCGGTTACGGCCTGCTGTTCGGGCTGGCGTTCTATCTGCCGTTGATCCCGTGGGTCGGGCTGTTTGTCGGGACCGGGCCCTGGCTGGCGCTGTCGCTGCTGCAGGCGCTGTTCCCCGCCCTGTTCGGTCTGCTGGCCGTCACCGTGCGCGCACTGCCGGGCTGGCCGGTCTGGTTCGCCGCCGAGTGGGCCGTGCAGGAATGGCTGAAATCCAGTGTGCCGTTCGGCGGTTTCCCCTGGGGTGTCGTCGCCTTCGGGCAGGACGACGGGCCACTGCTGCCGCTCGCCCAGCTCGGGGGAGCCCCACTGGTGTCGGTCGCGGTGGCGCTGGTCGGATTCAGCCTCACCGCGCTGAGCCTGGAGATCGTCATGTGGTGGCGGCGCAGTCACCCGAGCGCCGAGGGTTCCGACGCGGCCCGCCCCGAGGCGGTGCTGCCGGGCGTGATCATCTGCGTGGTGCTGCTGTCCACCGCGCTGGTGTGGCCCGGTGTGCGGCAGGCCGGTGCCGGAGCCGGCGAACATCCGTCGGTGACGGTGGCCGCGGTGCAGGGCAATGTGCCGCGGCTGGGCCTGGATTTCAATGCTCAGCGGCGCGCCGTGCTGGACAACCACGTCGCCCAGACACTGCGGCTGGCCGAGGACGTACGGGCCGGCCGCGCGCCGCAGCCGATGGTGGTGATCTGGCCGGAGAACTCCTCCGATATCGATCCGCTGCGCAACACCGATGCCGCCGCGCGGATCTCCGAGGCCGCGCGCGCCATCCGGGCGCCCATCCTGGTCGGCACGGTGCTGGCGGCCCCGGGCTACACCCGCGAATCCCCGGTGGCCACCAACACGGTGCTGGTGTGGGATCCCGAAACCGGCCCGCAGGACCGCCACGACAAGCGGATCATCCAGCCGTTCGGTGAGTACCTGCCGTGGCGGGACTTCTTCCGCAAGTTCTCCTCCTACGCCGACCGGGCCGGCTATTTCCTGCCCGGCGACGGCAGCGGTGTGGTGCGGGCCGCGGGGATCCCGATCGGGATCGCGACGTGCTGGGAGGTGATCTTCGACCGGGCCGTCCGCGATTCTGTGCTCAACGGTGCCCAGCTGCTCGCGGTCCCGGCCAACAACGCCACCTTCGACGCGGCCATGAGCGCCCAGCAGCTGGCGTTCGCGCGGCTGCGGGCCGTCGAGCACGACCGGTATGTGGTGGTGTCCGGGACCACGGGGATCAGCGCGGTGGTCGCTCCCGACGGGCATCCGCTGGCCACCACGGAGTTCTTCGAACCGGCCTACCTCGACATGGCGGTGCGGCTGAAATCGAACATCACCTTCGCCACCGAGTGGGGCCCGACGGTGCAATGGGTGCTGGTGGGAGTCGGCCTCGCGGCTGTGATCGCCGCCATGCTGCACAATGGGAAGTTCGTGCGCAGACGGCGAGACGCCGCACAACGCACCCCGGTCGGCCCGCAGCACGGGTCCGCCGGACAGGATTCGCCCGAAGCGGGCAGTGAGGACGAGAGAACAGCATGAGCGATCTGGTGTCGCCCAGCCGGCGCACGCTGGTGATCATCCCCACCTACAACGAGCGGGAGAACCTGCCGTTGATCGTGAGGCGGGTTCATGCCGCTCAGCCGGACGTCCACATCCTCGTCGTCGACGACGGCAGCCCGGACGGCACCGGCGGGCTGGCCGACGAGCTGTCGCTCGCCGATCCGGACCGCATCCACGTCATGCACCGGGTCAGCAAGGACGGGCTCGGTGCCGCGTACCTGGCCGGGTTTGCCTGGGGCCTGAGCCGCGAATACACCGTCCTGGTCGAGATGGACGCCGACGGCAGTCACGCCCCCGAGGAACTGGGCCGGCTGCTGTCCGCCGTCGACGGTGGCGCCGATCTGGCGATCGGGTCGCGCTATGTCCCCGGCGGCACGGTACGGAACTGGCCGTGGCGCCGGCTGGCGCTGTCGCGGACGGCCAACACCTATTCACGGGTGCTGCTGGGCGTCGGCATCAAGGACATCACCGCCGGTTACCGCGCCTACCGGCGTGAGGTGCTGGAGAAGATCGAGCTGTCCGCGGTGGACTCGAAGGGTTACTGCTTCCAGATCGACCTGACCTGGCGGGCCATCAACGCCGGTTTCACCGTCGTCGAGGTGCCCATCACGTTCTCCGAGCGCGAGCTGGGCGTCTCCAAGATGAGCGGGTCCAATATTCGCGAGGCGATGTTCAAGGTCGCGGAGTGGGGCGTGCGCGGGCGGCTGGATCGCGCCCGCGGCGTCAGCAGCAGGCCCGCTTCCCTCTAACGACCGCGAGCGTGCGTGTCCGCGGCCGACACACCGGGTGCCGGCGCGCGATCACGCACGCTCGAATGGTTTGCGTCGGGCGGTCTCAGCCGCGGCGACGGGTCTTGATGATGTCGAGGCGCTCCTTGAGCAGCTCCTCGAGCTCCTCCACCGAACGTCGCTCCAACAGCATGTCCCAGTGGGTACGCGGCGGCTTGACCTTCTTGGGCTCGGGGACATCGCCGTCGATCAGCGTGCCCTCCATACCGTTGCGGCAGGGCCAGGTACCGGGGATCTCGGCGTCGTCGGCGAACGGAACCTCGAACTCCTCACCGTTGTCGGTGCGGTAGCGCGCCACCTGGCGGGGTGCCAGGTCGTGGTTACGGTCGGTCTCGTAGCTCACGGCGCCGAGCCGGCTGCCCCTCAGAACACGATCAGCCATCGTCCACTCTCCTCAATCACGCGCGATTTCATCCGGAGGATCAACGCGGCGGACCCGCGCGAAGTTCCCGACTCAATCCACCAGGATACGGCAGATACTGGGCACGTCGGGTCCGGCGGTCTACAGTCGGCGCGTGACATCCGCAATGCCTGGTACATCCGCTGCGCGACGGCGCAACCGGCCCCAGCCGTGTCGGTGGTGCGGCCGTGAAGTCCCGGACGCGGGCATGGGCCGGCGGCGACAGTATTGCCGGCAATCCTGTCGCCAGCGCGCCTACGAACAACGCGCGCAGGTCAAGGGCACCTCGGTGGCGCCCGATGCGATCGTGCTCACCGCCGATGAGGCCGCCGACCTCTCCGATCGCATCTATCAGGTCCGGTGCGCGGCCGAGGACGTGGCGACCGCCGCCGACGAAGGAGTTGTCGGCACCGAACTGCGCGAGCTGTGCGAGGCGCTGCTGCAGGCGGCGAAGGCCGCCGACGGCTGGCGCTGACCTGCGGTGAGAGCACTTCGAAAAACTCGTTTCGTTCGATCTGAACCTTCGCAGGCGTTCGCCCGTCGTTCCCCCTGACAGCTCCTGACCGGGAGCCCGATGTCAGAAGGGATCCATCGTGACCGACCTCTCGCTGCACGGAGCGACCGCGTCCGAGTTCGAGTCCGCCGTATGGCAGTTCGGCGATTTCGTTCTCGACCTGCCCTGCTTCGAATTGCGGCGCAACGGCGTGCCGGTCCCGGTTGAACCGCAGGTGTTCGACGTGCTGAAGCAGTTGGTCACCCACCGCCACCGCGTCGTCACAAAGAATGAATTGTTGGACGCGGTGTGGGGCGGGCGGTTCGTCGGGGAAGCGGCCATCTCCAGTCGCATCAAGGCGGTCCGCCGTGCGCTCGGCGACGACGGGGCGTCACAGCACTACATCAGGACCGTGCGGGGACGGGGCTATCAGTTCGTCGGAGCCCTCATCGACCAGGCCGCCGACGAACGTGAACTCGACACCGTTGTGCGCTTCGGGCCCCGCCGCTCCCGCCGGCACAGCCGGGTCATCTACCGGGTTGCTCCGTCGACGCGGCGTCGCGAGTTCCACGGGCCGCCGAGATGAACTCGCCAAGATCGACGTCGCCGGCCAGAACGCGCGGTCGGCTAGGCTCGCAGCACCTGCTTCGGCGGTGTTGTTCCAACAACGCCGCCCGCGATACCCGCAGTCCGAATCGTCAGCCACGACATCACGGAGCGATAGAAGGACAGCCGATGACGGACGCCGATCCCGACCCGCCGCGGCCACCCGATCCGGCACGAGATGTCCTGCTGCGCAGGATCCACGACGCGCACGGGCCGGCCCTGCGCCGCTACGTACTCCGCCTCACTCGAGGTGACCGGGAGTTCGCCGAGGACACCGTCCAGGAGTCGCTGCTGCGGCTGTGGCAGAACAACACCATCCTGGAGACCTACTCCGAGGATTCGACGCGCGCGTGGCTGCACACGGTGGCCAGGAACTTGGTGATCGACGACCGGCGGAGTGCTCGCTACAAGCGTGAACTGCAGACCGAGACCCTTCCCGATCGCAGTGCTCCGGACACTTTGGGACCCGCGGTGGACAAGTGGGTGGTGTCCGACGCCCTGCGATCGCTGAGTCCCGAACACCGGGTCGTCGTGGTGCGAGCGCACTATCTGGGTCAGACTGCGATCGAGATCGCCCGCCACGAGGGCATTCCGCCGGGGACCGTCAAATCGCGGCTGCACTACGGTCTGCGGGCGCTGCGCGTCGCCTTGGAAGAGAGGGGGGTTCTGGGATGACCGCCGATCGCAATATGGCCGAATGGGACGCCGCCTATCTCCTCGGCGCCCTCACCGCAGAGGAAGCGGCCGAATACGAGCGGTATCTTGCCGGGCTGCCAGAACATTCCGAACCGCTGGCGGGCATCCCCGCGATTCTGGATGTGCTGTCTGCCGAAGAGGCTCTCGCGTTGATCGGTGAGCGGCCCGAATCCGTGGCATCGGAGCAGCCGGGCGACCCGCCCGCCTCACTCGCTGCGGCCGCAGAGCGGCATCGCCTGCGATCGCGCCGGGCCCGAACGGCGACAGCGTTCGCGTCGGCCGCGGCGTTCCTCCTCATCGGGGGCATCATCGGATATGCCGTCATCCCGCGTGAATCGTCGGCCGGCATCACGCTGCAGGCCATGGCGGCAGGTGAACGAGACGGCGTCACCGCATCGCTGGCGGTGACCGATGAACCCTGGGGCACCCGCCTCGACTGGCAATGCCGGTACACCAAGGACTGGGCGACCAACGTCGGCAGCTATGACCTCGTCGTCACCACCAAGGACGGCGCAGAATCGACCGTCGGGTCCTGGAGCCCCGCCGGCGAGGAAGCATCGAACTTGGCGGCCGCCACCACGATTCCGATGTCGGAGATTCGCAGCGTCACCATCCGCGAGGCCGGTACGGCGACACCGCTGGCCGTCACCACGCTGGGCTGAGCGTCACATCAGCACGACAAACGGACACCGATGCCGGGCGGTGCCTCCGACTCGGAGAGGCAGCCGAATCCGTCGACACCGTCGGCGCTCAGCTGCACCGCCGAGCGTTCGGCGTAGTTGACGCAGAGCACTGCCTCGGTGTCGGCGCGGCAGCGGAAGTCGCCGAATGCGACCGACGACCCCGCCGGCAGCGCGGCGCCGTCGCCGTCGACGAAGGGGCCGGGATCGCCGTGCTGTGACCCGATCTCCACGCTGGACCCGTCGAAGTCGACCCAGTTGCCCTTCCAGACGGTGAAGACATCGGGGGGCCGCGGCGGTGGATCGGTGAGATCCACCAGGCAGGCCAGCATCCCGTCCCGGTACTTCGGTGTGCTGATGCAGCTGACGGTCTCGGTGGTGAACGCGATACCGCCGTCGAGCCCGGTGCTCACCCCATCCCGGGTGACGGAGCCGAAGCTCTCGGGTGCGGCCGGCCGGCCGTCTTCGATCCGGGAGATGACCGCTCCGATCTCGGTGCCGGGCGCGACGCTCCCGGATGGTCCGGCGGCGCGCGATGTGCTGCCCGGCGCCGGTGAGGCGCTGCTCGTGGCGCTCGACGACGGCACCGACAGCGGGGTACGTGCCGTGGAGCTTTCCGAGTCCAGCGTCTGCGAACAGCCTGCCACCAGCGCAGACGTCATCAGCAACAGCACCAACCGCATTCGGCCAGGGTAGCGGGCGCGCCACGACGCGGCGAACCGCCGGATCTTCGCTAACGTCGACAATATGCACGAACACACCGTCCGGGTGCGGATCAACACCGGAACCATCGAAGGATTCACCCGCAACGGCGTGCACCGCTGGCGATCCATTCCGTATGCCAGGCCGCCGGTGGGCGCCCTGCGCTACCGCTCACCCGTTCCCGCCGAGCCGTGGCCGGGCGTGCGCTACTGCCATGGGTTCACCTACTGCGCCCCGCAGCAGAAGATGTACACCCTGATGGGCGTCGGCAGGTACCAGCCGATGAGTGAGGACTGCCTGACGCTCAACGTGGTGGCCCCCGAGGAACCCGAGTCCGAGGGACCGCTACCCGTGATGTTCTTCATCCACGGCGGTGGCTACATCATGGGCAGTTCGGCGACGCCGATCTATGACGGGGTCGCACTGGCCCGGCGCGGCTGCGTCTACGTCTCGGTGAACTACCGGCTGGGTGCGCTGGGCTGCCTGGATCTCTCGGCGCTGTCCACGCCCGAGCATCCGATCGACGGCAACCTGTTCCTGGCCGATCTGGTGCTGGCACTGCGCTGGGTGCGGGAGAACATCGCCGTGTTCGGCGG
This sequence comes from Mycolicibacterium sp. P9-22, assembly GCF_008329585.1. Lineage (GTDB taxonomy): Bacteria > Actinomycetota > Actinomycetes > Mycobacteriales > Mycobacteriaceae > Mycobacterium. The sequence goes on from NZ_NPKP01000011.1 coordinate 106,827, forward strand.
TGACCCCGAGAACGTGACAATTTTCGGGGAGAGCGCCGGAGCGCACGCGGTGGCCACCCTGATGGCCGTCCCGGCCGCCAAAGGTCTTTTCGCGCAGGCAATCTCGGAGAGCCCCGCCAGCGGGATGGTCCGCACCGCCGAGGCCGCCCCGGTGTTCGCCGAGCAGTTCGCCGGACTGCTGGGGGCGTCCCCAGCCGATGGCGCGGCGGCCGTGATGTCGGCACGCCCGGCCGAACTGGTCACCGCGCTGGACAAGCTCATCGCCCGCGGCGGCCGGGACATGCCGGGGGCCTTCCCGGCCGGTCCGACCAGCGGTACCGAACTGCTGCCCGCGGACCCGTTGCAGGCCATGCGGACCGGGACCGCGCACCGGCTCCCGCTCATCGTGGGCACCAACGCCGACGAGGGCAAGTTGTTCACCCGGTTCATGCAGCTGCTGCCGATGAACGAGCAGACCATCGAGATGCTGCTCGCCGATTCCGACACCACCACCCGGGACCGGATCGTCGCGGCGTACCCGGATTATCCGAGCAAGCAGGCCTGTATCCGCCTGGGTGGGGATTTCGCCTTCGGCACGGCCGCGTGGGACATCGCAGAGGCGCACAGCGCGCACGCCCCGACCTACTTCTACCGCTACGACTATGCTCCGCGCGTCTTGAACTGGTCCGGCATGGGCGCCACCCATGCGACCGAACTGCTCGCGGTGTTCGGCATCTACCGGACCCGCCTCGGCGCGCTGCTCACCGCTGCCGGGGACGGTGGCTCGGCGAAGCGGGTCAGTCGTGAAATCCAGAGCAGGTGGGGTGAGTTCAGCCGAACCGGGGGCCCCGGTGAGGGCTGGCCGCGCTATGACGAGAGCATGCGCGCGGTCATGGTGTTCGATCGCCGGACACGACTGGAATACGACCCCCACGCCGACCGTCGCCGGGCCTGGGAGGGCTTCACCCTGGCCGCGCGGTAGCGGTTGCGGCAACCGGCTGCGCCGCCGCGCCGGGTGTGGTTGTTTGGTGCGATGACGCACCCGCTGGACCCGCTGGGTCCCGACGAATTCATCGCTGTCGCTGCGATCCTGGGCCGCGAGCACGGCGTCGGGGAGGGCTGGCGATACGCGTCCATCGAGATGCTGGAACCGGGCAAGGCCGAGCTCGCGGCCTTCGAGGCGGGCGGGCCCATCCCGCCCCGCAAGGCCGTGGTGGTGTGCTTCCAGAGGTCTGCGAACGCGACCTACAAGAGTGTGGTGTCGCTGACCGCGGGTCGGGCCGAGTCGTTCGACCACGTGCCCGGCGTGCAGCCGAACTTCACGGTCGACGAGTTCCTCGAATGCGACCGGATGCTGCGTGGCCATCCGGATTTCCTCGCCGCCCTGGCCGCCCGCGGCATCACCGATATCGACCTGGTGTTTGTCGACACCTGGACGTACGGGGACGCGGTCATTCCCGACGAGTTCCGCGGCCGGCGGCTCGGATGGTCGGATACCTGGCTCAAGGACGGGCCCGGGATGAACCCGTACGCGCATCTGGTCAGCGGGCTGCATTGCGTGATCGATCTCAACTCCATGGAGTTGTTGCGTGTCGAAGATACCGTCAACGTCGAAATGCCTTCGGTGATGGGCGAATACGCGCCGCGCCACATCCCGGAGCGCATCCGCGCGGACTCGCGTCGGGAACCGCTCAAACCGTTGCACATCACCCAGCCCGAGGGTCCGTCGTTCACGCTGGACGGCAATCTGCTGCGCTGGCAGAACTGGTCGCTACGTGTCGGTTTCAATCACCGCGAGGGCATGACGCTGCACACCGTGCGGTATCAGGACGGTGACCGGGACCGCTCCATCGCACACCGGATGTCGTTCGCCGAGATGGTGGTGCCCTACCGGGACCCGTCGGTGGACCACTACCGCCGCACCGCGTTCGACATCGGGGAGTGGGGCCTGGGCTTCATGACGCAGTCCCTGGAACTGGGCTGTGACTGTCTGGGCGAGATCCGTTATCTCGATGCGGTGCTGCACAACAGCAAGGGCGAGCCGTACACCATCGCCAACGCGATCTGCATCCACGAGGAGGACGCCGCCGTCCTGTGGAAGCACGTCGACCATGACACCGGCGCCGAGGTGCGCCGGACCCGCAGGCTCACACTGTCGTTTCATGTCACGGTCGCCAATTACGAATACCTCGTCTACTGGCGGCTCTACCAGGACGGCAACATCGAGTGCGAGGTACGCGCGACCGGGATCATGGTCACCACACCGCTGGCGGCCGGGCAGCCCAACCCCAATGGCACGCTGGTCGACGAACGCACCTACGCCCCCTTCCACCAGCACTTCCTGGTGGCGCGGCTGGATCTCGACGTCGACGGCACCGACAACACCGTCGTCATGTCGGAGTCCTTCGCCGAGCCGACCGGGCCGGACAACCCGTACGGGCTGTCGTTGGTGACCCGCAATGTTGCGCTACGCACCGAGGAGGAGGGGAAACAGGATGTGGACTTCTCCACCCAGCGCGGGTGGAAGGTCGTCAACACCAACGTCGTGAACGGCCTGGGCACCCATCCGTCCTACAAGCTGGTGCCCACCGGGTCGCTGCCCGCCATGTTCGACGCGCAGTCCCCGGTGTTGCGGCGCGCCAACGTCATCGGCCATGCGCTGTGGGTGACACCGAATCATCCCGGCGAGCGCTGGCCCGCCGGAGAATTCGTCAACCAGTCGGTATCTGACACCGGTCTCGGCGACTGGACGAAGGCGAACCGGCCGATCGACAACACCGATGTCGTGCTCTGGTACGTCTTCGGTATCCACCACATCACCCGGCCCGAGGACTGGCCGGTGATGCCGGTGGACGTGGTGTCGTTCTGGCTGAAGCCGTTCGGTTTCTTCGACCGCAACCCCGCACTCGACGTGGCGGCGAGCCCGGCGGAGTGCCATAAAAGTTGACACCTGTCAGATGTGATCGGGGCCACTGCTAGGTTCACATCCGTGCAGAGTCATCTCATCGAGCGACCCACCGATCTGACCGACGAATGGCTCACCGCGGCGCTCGGCGCCGGCACAGTGACCGGCCACGAGTTCGAACGCATCGGGACCGGACAGATGAGCGAGTGCTACCGGGTCACCCTCCGTTATGCCGACGGGGACACCGGCCCGGCGACGGTGGTGCTCAAGGTCGCCGCAGCCGACCCGAACAGCCGCCAGACCGGTCTCGCGCTGGGCCTCTACGAGCGCGAGGTCCGGTTCTACGCCGAGATCGCCTCGAACCGAACCGGCCCGTTCGCGCCGTGCTTTCATCACGCTTACGACGCCGAGACCGGGGCCTTCGACCTGCTGCTGGGCGATGCGGCACCCGCGGTGGTCGGCGACGAGATTCGCGGTGCCACAACCGCACAGGCGATGCTCGCGCTGACACAGCTGGGCCGGGTGCACGGACCGCTGCTCGGTGACGAGGGACTCGCCGAGGCGGCCTGGCTCAACCGGGAGGCCCCCATCAGCCAGGCGATGCTGGCCGGACTGTGGGCCGCGTTCAGCGCTCGGTTCGGCGATCGGATCGCCCCGGAGCACCGGCTGGTGTGCGAACGTCTGGTCGACGCCTTCGACGGGTATCTGGCCCAGGAATCTGCCACGTTGCAGGGACTGGTGCACGGCGATTACCGCCTGGACAACATGCTGTTCGGCGAGGCCGGCGCGGAACGACCTCTGACAGTGGTCGACTGGCAGACGGTCACCCGCGGGCCCGCACTCACCGATGTCGCCTATTTCATCGGGTGCGCACTGCCCGATGACGTGCGGCGCACGCACTATGACGCGCTGCTGAGCGCCTACCAGCAGGCGCTCGGCGACGCCTCGCCCTTGTCGCTGGAGAACGTCCGGTCCGGGGTGCGCCGGCAGAGTTTCTTCGGCGTGATGATGGCGATCGTGTCGTCCATGCTGGTCGCGCAGACAGAGCGCGGTGACCAGATGTTCATGACAATGCTGGCCCGGCATTGCGCACACGTGCTGGACACCGATGCTCTTGCGGTATTGCCGGTGTCTTCCGTGCCGGAGCCGCTGACCCCGAACGCCGCCGACGAGGGTCCGCATGCGCATACCGACGAGGCGCTGTGGAACGAGAGCTGGTATTTCGACTTCGTCGATGCCGCACAGGGTCTCGGCGGTTGGCTGCGCCTGGGGCTCATACCGAACCAGGACACGGCATGGATCAACGCCTTGCTGTGCGGCCCCGGCATGCCGACGGTGGCGGTCAACGACCTGCACGCCGCGCTGCCCGCCGACCCGGCCCGGGTGCGGACCGAGCAGATCGACCTCGGGTTGTCCGCGACGGTGCCGCTGCAGCGCTACCGGGTGACGCTGCGGGCCCGCGGAGAGGCCTACGACGACCCGGCCGGGCTGTTGCGTGGCGAGGCGGGTCGGCCCGTGGAGGTCGGCCTGGACCTGGAGTTCACCTCCGTGAGCACGCCGTACCTGTACCGGATCACGCCGCGCTACGAGATCGCCTGCACGGTGTCGGGCACTGCGACCGTCGACGGACGGCAATACCCGTTGAACGCGGTTCCCGGACAGCGCGACCACTCGTGGGGGGTGCGGGACTGGTGGAGCATGGACTGGACGTGGAGCGCTCTGCACCTCGAGGACGGCACCCACCTGCACGGGGTGGATCTGCGGATACCCGGGATGGCGCCGATCGGCATCGGCTATTCACAACGTGCGGGCGAGTCACTGGTCGAACTCGAAACGGTGTGCGCCCAGCACACTTTGGGTGCCGATGATCTGCCGACCGCGGCCACGCTGACGTTGCAGCCGGGGGACACCGCGCTGACCGTCGACATCAAGGGCCATGCCCCGGTGCTGCTCACCTCCGCCGACGGCCGGGTCGCCCAGTTCCCGCGCGCCTGGGCAACGGTCACCACCGCCGACGGCCGCAACGGTGTCGGCTGGCTGGAGTGGAACCGCAACCTCTGATGACGTCCTCCCGCGAGCGTGCGAGTCTGCGGGGGACACGCCGCACGCCTACCCGACTTCTCGCACGCTCACGCTCAAGCTGGTGCGCGTGATGGTGCTCAAATCGATGGTGTTGTTCGTCCTCGCCGCGGTCCTGGAGATCGGCGGCGCCTGGCTGGTGTGGCAGGGCGTTCGCGAACATCGGGGCTGGCTGTTCGCCGGCGCGGGTGTGATCGCGCTCGGTGCCTACGGTTTCGTGGCCGCGTTCCAGCCGGACGCGAATTTCGGTCGCGTGCTGGCCGCCTACGGTGGGGTGTTCGTCGCGGGGTCGTTGATCTGGGGCATGGTGGCCGACGGATTCCGGCCGGACCGCTGGGATATCTCGGGTGCGCTGGTCTGCCTGCTGGGGGTGGGCCTGATCATGTACGCACCTCGCTGAGCGCTACAGACTGTCGTTGTCGAGGTCGTCGCGGTCCAGGCCCATGGGCGTGGCCGCCGGCACATCGCCGGCCGCGACCACCAGCCGGGTCAGCGGTGTGAGCACGCCGAACAAGGTGTTCAGATCCGCATCGTCGAGCACATCGAATGCCGGAAGGGCCAGCCGGTCGGTGGTCGCCTCGATCTCGGCCTTCAGGTCGGCGCCGGCCGGAGTGAGCGCGCCGGCGCCGTCGAGCAGGCCGCGATCGGCCAGTTCACCGATGTGGCGTTGCCACTGCTCCTCGTCGTAGTCGCGGCTGCGCATGATCATCTCCCGGGGCACCCGGTCGGCGGCGGCATGCAGGACATTCGACTGGCGCCCGCTGATCCCGAACACGTTGAGCGCGGCGATATGGCCGTCACCGCGCTGCTCCCGCAACAGCGTTGCGGCGTGCCACAGTTGGGCCAGCGGTTCCTCCGGCCACGGCAGCGCCAGATTCGCCGCGAACAGCGGCCGTCCCTCCGACGGCGCGCTGCGCGCGACGGTGCCCAGCAGCGCCGCGGCCGTCCCGATCGCATCGGGATCGGTGCATCCGTAGCGCCGCAGCGCCGCCACCGCAGAATCCTGGCGGACCTGCAGCACCGTGGCAGGTGTGGCGATCTCCCATGCGGCGGGCAACGCCTTGGCAACCCGCCACGGCGCGAAGTTGCAGAACACCGCGGTCACCACCTCGGGGGCGACAGGTCCCAGCGGCGCCGACCGGGCCGCGAAATATCCCATCCAGAAACCACGGAAGCCGAGGCCGTCGAGGGCCGCCCGCGCCTCCGGCGAGAAGTAGGTGACCGCGTGCACCGGCTCAAGCCGATCGAACAGCCGACGGGCGATGGTCGTTGATCTGCTCACTCCGACAGTCAATCATCCGCCGGTCGGTCGACAGACGGGTCGTCGGCGACCGCCGCTTTCGCCTCGTCGATGATGGCGCGCATGGCCCGTTCCGCGCCGGCCTCGTCACGCAGCCGAATGGCCCGTGCCACCTCGTCATGCAGTGCGATGGCCACCGGATTGGGCTCATCGGGCATCATGCCGTGATGGGTGCGCCCGGTCAGCACCTCGGAGACCACGGCGTTGAGTGCGCGGAACATCTCGTTACCGCTGGCCTCCAACAGCGTCCGGTGAAAGACCTTGTCCGCCTGCAGGTATGACTCCAGATCACCGACCCGGCCGTGCATCACCATGTCGGATACTGCGGCCGCCATGATGCGGCACTGATGCGGATCGGCACGCCGGGCCGCGAGCGCGGCGGCGGCCGGTTCGAACCCGCGGCGCAGCTCGGACAGTGAGACCAATTGCGCGGCACGGTCACCGGATTCCAGCCGCCAGCGAATGAGCCTGGGATCGAAGACGTTCCAGTGCTCGGCAGGCTGGATGGTGATACCCACCCGCCGCCGGGAGGCGACCATGCCCATCGACTCGAGGACGCGCACGGCCTCGCGCGCAACGCTGCGTGACACCTCGTGCTCCGCGCTGACGCGCTCCAGGTTTATCACCTGACCGGCGGGGTACTCGCCGGACACCACGGCGGTGCCCAGCGCTGTCAGCACGTTTTCGTGCAGTCCGCTGACATTAGGCGTAGACCCCACGGATACATCCTGTCATAGCCTTACGGAACTGAGTAAAAACGGATCTTTTCGTAATCTGCTTGCAATCATCAGATTATTGATGCACTCTATGTGAGGTCAGACACATGGAGGCAGAGCAAGATGACGGCACCAATCGTGGTCATGGGTGTTTCGGGGTCCGGGAAATCGACGGTCGGGGCCGCCTTGGCCCAACGGCTGCGCGTGCCGTTCGCCGACGCCGACGACTTCCACCCCCCGGCGAACATCGCGAAGATGACCGCAGGCGAGGCTCTCAACGATGACGACCGCCATCCCTGGCTGGAGTCCATCGGAGAATGGCTCGCCGAGCGGTGTGCCACCGGTGGTGTGATGAGCTGCTCGGCGCTCAAGCGCCGTTACCGCGAGCAACTGCGCCGGCACTGCCCGACCGTGCAGTTCCTGCATCTGAGCGGAACGCCCGAGACCATCGGGGCGCGGCAGGCCAGCCGCCCCGGCCATTTCATGCCGGCATCGCTGCTGGCCTCCCAGTTCGACACCCTCGAACCGCTCGAGGATGACGAGGCGGGCGTCACCATCGATGTCGATCAGAGCATCGATTCGATCGTCGACAATTACGTATCCCAGACCGGACTGGAGCTCCGATGAACACTGATTTCCTGACCACCGGGGTGCGCCTGCTGGCGGAACCGCCGAAACTCGTCGAGCCCGTCGCCTCGACCCCGCATTTGATGCTGGCCTTCCTGGCCGGTATCGCGGTCATCATCGTGCTCATCACCGTCGTGAAGTTGCACCCGTTCCTCGGCCTGATCTTCGGCGCCGTGACCGTCGGAATCGTCGCGGGCGAGGAGTTCGCGACGGTGCTTGCCTCGTTCTCCAACGGCTTCGGTAAGACCGCGGCCAGTGTCGGCATCCTCATCGCGCTGGGCGCGATGTTCGCCAAACTGCTCGCCGACTCCGGGGGAGCCGACGAGATCGTGGACACCATCGTCGGACACGCCTCGCCCCGGATGCTGCCGTGGGCGATGGCGCTGGTCGGTGCGATCATCGGCCTGCCCATGTTCTTCGAGATCGGTCTGGTGCTGCTGATGCCGGTCATCTATCTGGTGGCGCGGCGGTCCGGACTGTCCTTGATCACCATCGGGATCCCGGCGCTCGCAGGTCTGTCCGCGATGCACGGTTTCGTGCCACCGCACCCCGGTCCGCTCGCGGCCATCGGATACCTGGGAGCCGACCTGGGACTCACCCTCGCTCTCGGTGTCGCGGTCGCGATCCCGACCATCATCGTCGCCGGCCCGCTGTTCGGGAAGCTGGCGGGCAAGTGGGTCGTGGTCGGCGCGCCGGAGTTCTTCGACGCCGACGAGTTGGCGGAGGGGGAGCAGCGCCGCAGGCCGTCGTTCGGTATCACGTTGTTCAGCGTGTTGCTGCCGGTCGTGCTCATGCTGGGCAAGGCGCTGGTCGACATCTTCATCGAGGACGACGGCCAGTGGTTCCGGATGATCTTCGACACCCTCGGCACACCGCTCATCGCGCTGTTGATCGCCGTCATCGTCGGCATGGTGACCCTCGGCCGCGGCGGCGGGATGTCCCGCGCCGAGATCACCAAATGCGTCGAGTCCGGCCTGCCTCCGGTGGCGGGAATCATCCTCATCGTGGCCGCCGGTGGCGGCTTCAAGGAAGTGCTGGTGGACACCGGCATCGGCACCGCGCTGAAGAATCTCGCCGAGGGCACCAACATCTCGGTGATGCTGCTGGCCTGGGGGCTTGCGGTGGCGATCAGGCTCGCCACCGGTTCTGCCACCGTCGCCACCATCACCGCGTCCTCGCTGATGATCGGACTGATCGAGGGAATGAGCGCCGGCGAGGTGTCGCTTGTGGTGCTGGCGGTCGGCGCGGGCTCACTGTTCTTCTCCCACGTGAACGACGCCGGCTTCTGGCTGGTGAAGGAATACTTCAAACTCAGCGTGGGTCAGACCATCAAGTCCTGGTCGATCATGGAGACGGTGCTGTCGGTCTCGGGCCTGATCGTGGTCCTGATACTCGATCTGTTCATCTGAGGTATGACGGCGAAAGTCCCCGAATCCGTGCGGATTCGGGAATTTTCGTTGGCGTCAGCTCTTGAGAACCTGGGTACCGCCGGCGAGTTCGTCGTGCTTGCCCTGTTTGGTCGCACTGCCGTTGATGGTGACCGCGATGACGAGTATCGCGATGACACCCAGCAACCCGCCCACGAACGGGACAATCGGGAGCAGGGTGAACGCGTTTCGGATCGCCGATTGCTGCAGTGTCGGCTTGGCGGCACCTGCCGGACCGTGCACGCTCAGCCCCAGCACCTTCTTGCCCGGCGTCCACCCCTGGGTGGTCTCGAAGGCGACGTAGTAGACGAAGGTCAGCGCCCCGGTGAACAGCCCGGTGACCCAGACGTTGGACAACGAGTCGGTGACGAATGCCAGTAGGAACGCGACGATGCCGATGACGATGCCGTCGATGATGCGGGCCAGCCAGCGGGGCAGAAGCCCGCCCGGTTGCCCGCCTGGAGTGCTGTACGTGCTCGGTTGCTGATCGAATCCACCTGTGGTCATGTCTGCAGAACCTACTCGCCCGGGCGGTATCGGCAAGTCAGTCCGAGCGCACCGCGACCCCCCGGATGACGGTATCTCGGGAGTGGGTCAGCGCTCGCTGGATGCCCAGCTGGCACAGGATGTTCTCGGGGATCCACTGCACACCGATGACCCCGCGGGCCAGCATTTCGGCGTTGGGGCTGTCCACCCGGATCTCCCCGCACCGGATGCCCTCGGAGAGCAACGTCTTCATCTGCCGCACCCGCGTCGAGAATGACCAGCCGGGATCGGCGATATCGGGCGGGGACTGCCGCATCCACGCGAGTTGAATACGGAACTCATCCGGGAACTGTTCCAGGACATTGATATTGAGCCAGCTCAACGCGTCCAACTTCTCCAGCGGCGCGGACTCGGACCGCAGCACGTCATTCCAACCGCCTCCGACCTTGTGCCCGAAGGCCACCATGATGGACTTCAGCAGTTCATCTTTCGACCCGATGATCCGGTAGACCGTGCCGGTGCCCATTCCGGCCGCCGAGGCGATATCGCGGATTGTGGTCATCTCATAGCCGCGTCTGCCGAACTCATTGCGGGCGACCGCCCGGACGTGGGCAGCCTTGTCGCTGTCACCGGGTTCGGCGTCCGCCGTCCAGCTCTTCACCACCTCATCGGCGGCGGCGAACGCAGCCGACCGGTCCAGCTGACCATCGGTGAGCTCACGGCCGGCGAGCCCATGAAGGTGAATGCGGCACAACAGGCCTGCCACCTGATCGCCGCTGCCCCGGTGCCGGATCAGGTCCAGCCCGACATGCAGCATGCTCTGGCAGATCCGGTCGGTCAGCGTCGGCAGGTCCAGTTCGGGCCGCAGGTAATCGCTCCGCCGACCGGCCCTCAGCAACTGCAGCATCGCGGACTGGATGCCGGCCGGCCGGCGCCTCGTCAGCTCGACCAGCTCGGGATCCGAGCTCGGCCCTTCGTAGAACGACATCTGCAGCGCCGCCCGGTGTGCCACCGCGCACCGAGCGATGGCACACCCGAGGCCGACGATCTGGTCCTCGATCGGCCGCGGGTCCGCGGCGTCGAGTCGGGACAATGCCTGCTCGCCCACCAGATCCAGCGCGCTGTGATAGCGCCGGGTCAGCTCGACGAGGATGGCCTCCTTGGATTCGAAATGGTGATAGAGGCTGCCCGCGAGGATTCCGGCGGCATCGGCGATCTGCTGCAATGACGTGCGCAGTCCGGATTCGGCGATCACGTCATTGGCGGTCCGCAGTATCTGGGTCCGGCGCGTGTCGGGGGCTGCTGACGTTTGGTCGGTCATCGGCTCCCTCACTGTCATGCCGCTCGCTGAGCTGAACCACCGAGCTTACGACCGCTGGCCATCGAGACGGCATCGCCACGGTGCACTTGTCACGCAGAATCCCGAATAGCCGCCGCGGTAACCGCAATCTGGGCCACGCTGGAGATCGCCCTGCGTATACAGGGCCCACGTCCACCCGAACGGAGCCCCCGATGACGGAATCCGCCGCCTACCGCGCGAAAGCCGATGTCACCGAGGTGCTGCTGCGCTATGCCACTGGGATCGATCGGCGGGACTGGGCCACCTTCCGCACGGTCTTCACCGCGGACTGTGTTCTCGACTACGGCGAGATCGGCACCTTCACCGGAGTCGACGCCGTCACCGAATTCATGGACCGGTCGCACGCGATGGCCGGCCATACCATGCATCGGCTCAGCAATATCGTCGTCACCGTCGAGGGTGACCGTGCCACCGCCCGCACCTATGTCGACGCGCTGATCCTGGCTTCCGACAATGCCTCCGGGGTCAGTGCCGTCGGCATCTACGCTGACGATCTGTTCCGGACGGAGCAGGGGTGGCGGATTGCCCGGCGTGTGTTCACCGCCGTCCGGATCACCACGGTCGGTGGCTGATTCGACGGAGCGGCCGCGGCCGCTCGCCAGACCTGGGACGCGGACCGGCAGGTGGGTGGTGGGACCGCTGACGGCGGCAGGCGCCGCCACGCCGGGGTGAGTGCACGCTAGGGTGCCGACATGGCAACTGCGAGCAGTGACATCTGGGAGGTGCTGTCGACGGCGCGGACCATCCGGCGTTTCACGGAGGAACCCGTGGACGACGCGACGCTGGCGCGCTGCCTGGAGGCCGCCACCTGGGCCCCGTCCGGCGCGAATGCGCAGGCCTGGCGGTTCGTGGTACTGCGTTCGCCCGAGCAACGGGCCGTGGTGGCCGAAGCGGCGCGGCATGCGCTGTCGGTCATCGAACCGGTCTACGGCATGAGCAGACCGAGCGATCAGGAAACCGACCTGGTGGCCCGTAACAACCGGGCCACCTACGAGCTGCACGACCGCGCCGAGGAGTTCACCTCGGTGCTGTTCGTCCAGAAGCGGTTTCCCACCGCGTCCGACCTGCTGCTGGGCGGATCGATCTTCCCGGCGATGCAGAATTTCCTGCTGGCCGCCCGCGCGCAGGGTCTCGGTGCCTGTCTGACGAGCTGGGCGTCGTACGGCGGAGAGGCCCTGCTGCGCGACGCCGTCGGTGTCCCCGACGACTGGATGCTCGGCGGCCACATCGTCATCGGCTGGCCCAAGGGCAGGCACGGCAGGCTACGTCGCCGCCCGCTCGCCCATGCGGTCAACCTGGACCACTGGGACGAACCCGCGGACCACCTGCTCGTCACCACGACCTAGCCAGGGCCGGCGCGGCCACCAGAACCAGCGGTCCAACAGCACCATCAACGTGGGCAGCACGAAGGTGCGGACGATCATGGTGTCGATGAGCAGTCCCACACCGACGGTGAGCCCGATCTGGGCGATGCTGAGCACACTGCTCCCGAGCAACGCCAGCATGGTGATGCCGAAGATCACGCCGGCGGTCGTCACCACGCCGCCGGTGGCGCCGAAGGCGCGGATGATGCCGGTGCGTAGCCGCACGCTCGATCGCTTTCCCGTCGCCTCGCTCGCCCCGCGAATCTCCTCGCGAATGCGCATGGCCAGCAACAGGTTGTAGTCCGCGCCGACGGCTATCAGCGCGATGAAGGCGATAGGTCCTACCGCCCAGTGCAATTCGAGTCCCAGCAGGTGTTGCCAGATCAGCACACTGGCGCCGAGGGCCGCCGCGTAGGACAGCGCCACCGTGCCGACCACCACCAGACCGGCCACCGGGCTACCCAACAGCAGGGCGACGATCGCGAAGATCAGTGCCAACGTAGCGATCACCAGCAACCGGGTGTCACCGGCAACCATCTGCTGCAGATCCAGGGTGGCGGGGCCGACGCCCGCCAGATGAACCGCCACCGGCCGCAGCGACCCCTCCTTGGTCGCCTCGGTCACCGCCGATTCGATTGCCGCGGTGCGGGCCGCACCGTCCACGCCCCATTCCGTGCCGGTGCCGTACACCAACAGATAGAAGGCCCGCCCGTCCGGCGCGATCAGCCGGTCCAGGGCCGCCGACATCCGCGGATCGGCCAGCGCGCGCTGGGGCGCGTAGAAGCCGCCGGCCGCGCTGCCCTCGAAGGCGGCCGCCGCCTCGCGCAAATAGCCGGTGAATTCGCTGAGCCGTGGGCCGATCGAACTGAGCTGGGATGTGGTGTCGGCCATCGCCGCGCGGGCCCGCGTGAGGGCCGTCGTCATGGTGTCGATATCGGCGGGCACACCACCGAGTGCGTCGGTGGCGGTCACCGAGCCACCGGTGAGCTTGTGCACACCGGCGGTCAGCTTTGCCGTCCCGGCGACCACTTCGTCGACCGGTGTCACGATCTGCTGCACGACGGCACAAATCGGGTTGGCCGGGCAGTGCGGAGTCGATGACACGAAACCGCGCAACGGGTCCAGCCGGCCCGCCGCCGTCTCGGCGGTGGACTGCAGCTCCGAGGTGCCGCGCTGCATATCCGCGGCGGCCGAGGACACCTCACCGAGACCCGTTGCACTGCTCTGCAATCCGTGCCGCATCCCGGAGAGCGCTGCGGCCATGTCGTCGAGGACCGCCTCCAGGTCGTGGAGCCCGTTGCGCTGGCCATCGAGGTCGCCGATGCCGGCCGCGAGTTCGTCACCGATACGACCGATCTGGCCGGCCAGCGTGGTCTCCTCCGGCACGGTGCCCGCCGGCCTGCTGGCGGACTGTACGACACGCACTCCCGGTATCTCCATCACCGCGCGGGTGACGCGTTCCACGGCGATGAGCCCGGCCGGGGTACGCACATCGTGATCGGTCTGCACCGCCACCACGCTCGGCAGCAGCTGGTTGTCCCGGAAATGCCGCTCGGCCGCGGCGTATCCGAGGTTCGACCCGCTGTCGTCGGGTGTCGCGACGGGCTCGTTCCAGCCGTTGCGGATACCGGTCGCCGGCAATGCCAGCAGCGCCAGCGCGGCCAGGGCGGTCACCAGGATCGGTGCCGGCCAACGGGTCACCGTCGCGCCGACCCGGCGCCAGCGCCGCCCGGTGCGATCGGGCTTGGGCGCCAACATGCCGGCGCCGCCGGCGAGGCCGATCAGTGCCGGTGTCAGTGTCAGCGATGCCGCCATCACGACCAGAATCCCGATCGCCGAAGGTATTCCGGCGCTGCGGAACATGCCGACCTCCGCGAAGCCCAAGCAGGCCAGCGCGGTGGCGACGGTCAGTGCCGAACCCGCCACCACCGGGGCCACCCCGCGCACGGCCCCGGTGAGAGCCCGGGTCGAATCCAGCCCGTTGCGCACGCCCTCCTGATAACGGCCGATCAGGAAGATCGCGTAATCGGTTCCCGCGCCGAGCATCATGGCCGCCACCAAGGCGACCGAGAACAACGACACCTCGAACACACCGGCACCACCGAACGCCGCGGCGATCGGCCGGGCGACGCCCAACGCCAATCCGACCGAGAACAACGGGATGAACGCCGCGGCGGAGGATCGGTAGACCAGGAGCAACAGCAGCAGGATGAGCCCGATGGTCGCGGTCGTGATCATCAGCATCTGCCGGTCGATCGCGGTGAACTCGTCGACGATCGTGGCGCCCGGACCGGTGACGAACGCCTGCAGGCCGGCCGGTGGATTCGCGCCGTCCACGGTGGCGCGGACCGCCTGGACCGCGTCGGCGGCCGGGGTGGTGCCCAGCGCGCCGGCGAGCCGCAGCATCACCGTGACCGCCCGCCCGTCGGCGCTGACGGCGAACGATTCGGTCAGCGGGTCCGACCAGAGGTCGGTGACCGTGCGGACATGATCGGTATCGGCGCTAAGGGCGGTGACCAGGCGGTCGTAGTAGGCGCGGTCCTCGGCCCCGAGAACTCCGTGATGACGTTCCAGCACCACGTAGTTGAGATTGTTGTCGGTCGGCTCGCCGAAGAGTTCCGCCGATCGCACGGCTGCCACCGAACTCGGCGCCGCCGCCGGCATGAACGATCGGGCGTGCTCGTGCACCACCGTTTCCAGTTGCGGTATCGCAAGATTGGCCGCGCCCGCGACGGCAAGCCACAGCCCGACGATCAATACCGCTACCCGCCGCGACCCCGGCGCTCGCCACCCCATGGCGAAAACGCTAGGGATGGCGGACCCCGCGCCGCGTCGTGCCGCAGGCCGCAACGCCTCTCCTACCGTGGTAGGTGGCAGAACCCGCCCGCAGCATGATGGTTCTGGTGGTGTTGCGGGCCTACGATTGTTCGATGCGATTCGCCGTGCCCGAATTCCTGCGTACGCGTTTCGCGCGGCACAGTGAGCTCAACGTGCTCGGCTGGAGCTGGGTGTTCGTCCTCACCACCGATACCGTGCTGGCATCGATCGCCGTGGTCTCGACGCTGCAGCGCCCCGCCTCCGATTATCTGGTCGCGGTGCCGGTGGGCATCATGATCGCGATGTGCCCGCTGGTCGTCTTCTTCGCCGCCGGCGCATCGTTCAATCCGTTGCTCATCTGGGGTGCCTGGTCGGGGGCCGCGGCGATCTTCCTGTTCGGGACGTCGACCCCCATCCCGTTCGACTTCGCCCCGCTGATCCTGGTGCTCATGGTCGGCGTGGTGGGGGCGATGACACCGCTCGGCGGCGGTCTGGCCGCGACGGCATCGGCGGCCGCCATGTTGGCCGCCGCGGCCGCGTCACACCGCCTCGACGGGCTCTGGCTGTATCTGAGTGTGCTCGGTATGGGATGGCTGGTGGGATATCTGATGCGGATTCAGCAGCAGCTCATCGTCGCGCAGCGCGCCGCCCAGGATGCGCTGTCCGAACATGCCGCCGCCGATGAACGGCGCCGGATCGCCCGCGAGGTGCATGACGTCATCGCGCATTCGTTGTCGGTCACGCTGCTGCACCTCACCGGTGCCCGGCGAGCACTCCAGGAGGATCGCGATATCGACGAGGCCGTCGACGCGCTCGAGGACGCCGAGAAACTGGGCCGCGAGGCGATGGCCGATATCCGGCGCACCGTCGGACTGCTCGATGTCACGCCGATGAAGATCGCACCGGAACCCGGCGTCGAGGACATCCCACGACTCACCGACGATTTCGCCCGCGCGGGTCTGACCGTGACCCTGCGCACCGAGGGTCCCACCACCCGGGTCTCGCCGGCGGTCGGATTGGCGCTGTACCGGATCGCGCAGGAATCGCTGGCCAATGTCGCCAAGCACGCGCCGGAATCGCGGTCGACGGTCACGCTGGCGGTCATCGGGGACCATGCCGAACTCTCGATACTCAACGAGATGCCGGTGGCGGTGGCGGCGAACAGTCGCCGCGCGCCCGACGGCCGCGGCGTCCGCGGTATGCGCCAGCGCGTCGAGTTGCTCGGCGGCATCATCGATATCGGCCCGACCCCCGACGGGTGGTCGGTGCACGCCGAGGTGCCGCTGGGCGATTCCCGGTGCGGGATCTGACCGTGAGTGTCAAGGGTGAGCGCAGCGACGGGGGATTGGCCGATATCGCGGTACTTCTCGTCGACGATCAGGATCTGGTGCGCTCCGGACTGCGCCGGATCCTGCGCCGCAAGGACGGGTTCGTGGTCGTCGCCGAATGTTCGGACGGTGACGAGGTGCTCGACGCGCTGGCCGAGCAGTCCGTCGACGTGGTGGTGATGGATCTCCGGATGAAACGGGTCGACGGTATCGAGGCGACCCGGCGACTGGCCGAAGCAGGCGGTCCACCGGTGCTGGCGCTGACCACCTTCAACGAGGACGATCTGCTGTCCGGGGTGCTGCGCGCCGGCGCGGCCGGCTTCGTGCTCAAGGACTCCTCTGCCGAGGAGCTCATCCGGGCAGTCCGCGCCGTCGCGCACGGCGACAGTTATCTGGACCCTGCGGTCACCGCCAGAGTCCTCAACACCTATCGCAGATCCGCCGAGGGCCGGCACCACGTTCAGATCAGCGCGCTCACCGGGCGCGAACTCGATGTGCTGACGCTGATCGGCAAGGGTCACACGAACGCCGAGATCGCCGAGCAACTGTTCATCTCCGGGGTGACCGTGAAGAGCCATATCGGGCGCATCTTCGACAAGCTCCGGTTACGCGACCGCGCCGCCGCGATCGTCTACGCCTACGACCACGGCATCGTCGCTCCCCAGTAGCCGCCGCCAGGCTCAAATAGCACTGTGCGACGATGCGCAAATGAGTGCGCGCCCGTTCCATTTCACCCAGACCGAGCACGACACCTACGCGCCCAGCACGTATGCGCAGAGCCACTGGGGTCCCGACCACCTCAACGGGCCGGCGCTGGTCGGGCTGGTGGCACGCGCGCTGGAGACGAGCTTCGGCGACCCGGCGTTCCTGCCGTCCCGGCTCACCGTCGACCTGTTCAAGGCGGCCCGCGGTGTCCCGACGATCACCAAACTGACCCTGGTGCGCGATGGCCGGCGGGTACGCAACGCCGAATGCGAACTGATCCAGGACGGTGTGACGGTGGTCCGGGCCACGCTGGTCCAGTACCGGCTCTCGGCACCTCCGCGGGGCACCGAATGGGTCTGCGCCGCCGAGTTCGCCGGTCCGCCCGACCGGGACGAGAGCCGCGGCATCGGGATCGGCAGTGACGAGATCGGGTGGACCAGCGCCATCGCCGATCACCAGAACGCATCACGCAAACGGTTCATCAATCGCACCATCGACGTCGTCGACGGATACCGCAACACACCGTTCGTGCGTGCCGCCATGGCCGCCGAGGGCACCAGCCTCGTCACCAATCTCGGTACCGCCGGGGTCGGCTACATCAACGGCGATCTGACGGTGGCGCTGGCCAGGCTGCCGCGCGATGAGTGGATCGGCGTGCAGGCCGACTCGCACTGGGCGGCCGACGGTATCGCGGTGGGCACCTCCACGCTGTTCGACGGCCAGGGCGCCATCGGCACCGGGATGGTCACCGCCGTGAGTAACCCGGACGCGCAGATCGACTTCCGCAACGACCCGTTCCCGGAACGCACGCGCTGATGTGGGCACGGCTCGGGAAAACTCGTGGACAGGACCTGTGCGGGCACCGTTGAATGCGGGGGTGGCAACCAGCGAGGCACGTAACGGCGCGTTCATGGCCGTGGCCGCGATGTGTTCGGTGCAGTTGGGCGCCGCCATCGCCGTCGGATTGATCGACGATATCGGCGCCACCGGCGCCGCCTGGCTGCGCTTGTTCTGGGCCGCGGTGCTGCTGCTGATCATCGTGCGGCCACGCCCGTCGTCGTTCACCCGGAAATCGTTTCTGGCCTCCGTGCTGCTGGGCGTGGTCACCGCCGGTATCACCGTGCTGTTCATGATGGCGGTGGAGCGCATCCCACTCGGTACTGCGAGCGCACTGGAATTCCTTGGGCCGCTCGGCGTCGCGGTGCTGCACGGCAACGGGCCCAGCAGGTTCGTCTGGCCCGGGCTCGCGGGGCTGGGTGTGCTGCTGCTCACCGAACCGTGGGCCGGTGCCGTGGACCCGGTGGGTGTCGGTTTCGCGCTGGCCGCCGGATTCTGTTGGGGCGCCTACATTCTGCTGACCCAACGCGTCGGCGACGCGGTGAGCGGACTCAGCGGTCTGGCGGTCTCCATGCCGGTGGCGGCCATCGTGGCATCGGTGGTCACCGGGCCCGCCGTTCTGGGGCACATGACCCCGCAGCTGTGGCTGGCCGGCATCGGGCTGGCAGTCCTGTTGCCCGTCATACCATTTGCCCTCGAGCTGTTGGCGCTGCGCCGGCTCACCACCGCAGCGTTCGGCACGCTGATGAGCCTGGAGCCGGCGTTCGCGATGCTGATGGGGCTGCTGATCCTGCACCAGGTCCCGGCGGCGCTCGGAGTCATCGGCATTGTCGCCGTCGTGATCGCCGGTGTCGGGGCGGCACGTTCGGGTGATCGTCACCCGTCACACGTCGCCGCGGACCTGGCACGGGGCGGTTAGCCTCAAGAAATGTCCCGCACATTCTTCGACAACCCTGTCGCCCGCGCGCTCAACCGTGCGGCCGTCGGCCTGACCAACCTGCCGGTGCTCGGCGACCTGGTCGGTCGCGGCCTCGTCGAGATCCGCTACACCGGCCGCAAGTCCGGGCGCAGCTTCCAGACCCCGGTGAACTACCGGCTCGACGGCGATCGGGTCACCATCGCCGTGATGTCGCCGGACGCCAAGAGTTGGTGGCGCAATTTCGTCGGCGACGGCGGCCCGATCACGCTGCTCAACTTCCGCGGCAGCGACCGCACCGGCCACGCCGTCGCCACCCGTGACGACCGGGGCCGGGTACGGGTGAACGTCCGGCTCGCCTGAGGTCAGACCACGATCTTCTTACGGCGGTACAGGGTTCCTGCCGCCAGCAACGCCAGGCTCACCACCAGGATCGCGGTCGCCAGCACGTTGATCTGCGGTGGCACAGCGGCTTTGACCGCCGCGTTGACGTACAGCGGGTAGGTGGTGGTGGATCCGCTGACGAAGTAGGTGACGATGAAATCGTCGAGTGACAGCGCGAACGACAGCATGCCTGCCGCCACGATGCCCGGCACGATCAGTGGCAGCGTCACCTTGAAGAACGTCCGGGTCGGAGTGGCACCCAGATCCATCGACGCGTCCTCCAGCGTCCAGTCGAAACCGCGGACCCGCGCCCGCACCGTCATCGCGATGAAGCTCACCTCGAACGCCACGTGCGCGATCAGGATGGTGGTGTACCCCGCGGCCCAACCGAAGTCCAGGAACAGCGTCAGCAGCGAGGCGCCCATCACGACCTCGGGAGCGGTCAGCGGCAGGATCATGAACGTGTCGACGGCCCGGTATCCGCGGAACCGCTGGCGCACCAGGGCGATCGCCAACAGCGTGCCGAGCACCAGCGCGATGAGCGTGGACACGAACGCGATGTTGAGGCTGAGCTTGAGCGCCTCGGTGAGCGCCGGATACTTGAACGGGTCGGCCCAGTTGTCCAGGGTGAAGCCCTGCCAGGTGTAGTTGAACTTGCCCGCCGGGTCGTTGAACGAGAACAGCACGATCACCAGGATCGGCATGAACAGGTACAGCAGTACCAGTCCGGCCACGATGCGCAGCGAGATATCGCCCCACTTCGGCCGGGACCGAACACGTTTCGGCGCCGGTGACCGGTCGACAACCGTCGCGGTCATACCAGATCCTCCGTACCCAGCGCCCGGGTGTACATCAGCACCCCGACGAGAATGAGCCCCATCAGCCCCAGACTGAGCGCAGCGGCAGCCGGGTAGTCCTTGACCACCAGGAACTGCTTCTGGATCACGTTGCCGATCATGGTGGTCTGGGTACTGCCCAGATAGTCGGCGTTGATGAAATCACCGACCGCCGGGATGAACACCAGCAGGCTGCCCGCCAGCAGACCCGGCACCGCCAGCGGGAAGATCACTTTGCGGAAACTGCGGGTGCCACCGGAATACAGGTCACGAGAGGCCTCCAACAGGCGCGGATCGATCTTCTCCAGGCTGACGTACAGCGGCAGGATCATAAAGATGATCCAGTTGTAGGTCAGCCCGCCGATCACGGCCCAGCTCGTGGAGAGCAGCCGGCCCTCCTCCGGAAGTAACCCGATCGCGCCCAGCCCGCTGACCACCCAGCCCTCGTCGGCCAGGATCGTCTTCCAGGCGATGGTACGGATCAGGAACGTCACGAAGAACGGCAGGATCACCAGGCCCAGGATCAGGTTCTTGAACCGGCCCGCCTTGAACGCGATCACATAGGCCAGCGGAAAGGCCAGCAGCATGCACAGCACCGTCGCCGCCGCCGCATAACCGAACGACCGCAGAATCGGGTCCTGATACAGCGTGAACGCGTCGGCGAAATTGCCGAAGTTCCAATCGAAGGTCAATGTCGGCAGGTACACCGAACCGCCCGATGAGGACAGCGATGTGCGGGCCAACGAGAAGAACGGCACCACGAAGAACACCGCGAGGTAGGCCAGCGCGGGCAAGATCATCAGATAGGGGGCGATCTTGCTGCGCTGCCGGCCGCTGGTGGCAACTCCGGCCATTTATGCTCCCTGCATTCGATGCGCCATCGACCTAGCCGCCGGTGACAGCGGCGTACAGGGTGTTGAACTCCAGGGTCTGCTCGTCGGTCAGCGCCGCCCACGACTTCAGCTTCGCCTGCATCTCGGCCGGCGGATTGATCAGCGGGTTCTCCGCCGATGCCGGATCGATCTTGGCGAGTTCGTCGGTCATGTCCGAGAGCGCGGGCACGTACTGGGTGTAGGCGACCAGCTTTGCGTAGTTGGCCCGGTCGTAGACGTAGTCGATCCACGCCTCGGCGGCCTTCTGGTTCTGCGTCGTGTACGGGATCACCATGGTGTCGATGAACCAGTCGCCGCCCGATTCGGGCACGATGAACTGCAGATCGGGGTTGTCGGCCTGCAGCTGCACGACGTCACCGGAATACGCCTGTGCCACAGCGATATTGCCTGCGGCCAGATCGTCGGCATAGTCGTTGCCGGTGAATCGGCGGATCTGCCCCTTGTCCTTCTGCTCGCGCACCAGATTCACGGCCTGCGTGATGGATTCGGTCGTCGGGTTCTCCGGGGAGTTGCCCTGGGACAGCATGATCATGCCGAGGCCGTCCTGGACGTCGGAGAACAGGCTGACCCGGCCCTTGAGCGCGGGATCCCACAGGTCGTCGATGGTGGTGATATCGCGCCCGGTGGCCGCCCTGTTGTAGGCCAGCCCGACCATGCCGGTCATGTACGGCGCGGTGAACTTGCGGCCCTCGTCGACCTTGGAGTCCAACAGGTCCTGCCGCAGATTCTTGCGGTTGGGCACCCCGGCCTCGCTGATCTCGTTGAGCCAGCCCAGGCCCTTGACGCGGGCGGCCATGAACTCGGTGGGAACCACCAGGTCGGCACCGATGTCCTGCTTGCGTGACAGTGGCTCCTTGACCTTGGCGAACCACTGCTCGTTGTCGTTGTAGTCCTCTTTGTAGTCCACGGTCAGGCCGGATGCCGTCTGGAATGCGGCGACGAAACCGTCGGCCATGTAGAGCGGCCAGTTCGACACGCGCAGTGTGCCACTGGCGGGTCCACCGTCATCCGCAGTGCTCGACGAACCGGTGCTGCTGCTGTCGGATCCGCACGCCGCGAGGAACGACGAGCCGAGGATCGCCGCCGCGGCCGTGGCGGCGCTGCCGCCGATGAACCGCCGCCGGCTGGTGCGGTTGGCAGCCAGTCGGGACAGTAGCCGGGGATCGATCTCGTTGGACATGCGGTGCCTTTCGTGAGGGAGGGGAGCGAAAGCGAGAAGATCAGGATTCGTCGAGCATCTCTTCGAGATCTTCGGTGGTGGGAATGTCCGCGGCCGGCAGCACGAGTGACGCCTCCGGGGACCAGCTGACGTAGACCTCGTCGCCCGGGCGCAGCAGCGGCAGACTCTGCTCGGGCCCCACATGCGCGACCACCGTCGAGTCGTCGGGCGCGGCGAGGGACAGTCGCACCACCGGGCCCTGGAAGGTGAGGTCCCGCACGGTCGCCCGGACCACCGCGAGATCGCCGCCGGGTTGCTCGGTGGAGACCTGGACGCGTTCGGGCCGGATCATCAGCGTGGCCTGCCCACCGGACTCGATGGTGGTGTCGCCGGGTCGTGATTTGAGCGTCGTGCCGAGCACCTCGATCTCGACGAAGTCGCGGTTGGCCCGGCCGGTCTGCTTACCGGCCCACAGGTTGGCCTGCCCGATGAACCCCGCGACGAAGACCGAGGCGGGACGGTCGTAGATGTCGGCCGGGCTACCGATCTGCTCCACGTGACCGGCGTTCATGACCGCGATGCGGTCACTCATGGTCAGTGCTTCTTCCTGGTCGTGGGTGACGTAGATGAAGGTGATGCCGATCTCGCGCTGGATGCGTTTCAGTTCGAACTGCATGGCGTGGCGCAGTTTGAGGTCCAGGGCACCGAGCGGTTCGTCGAGCAGCAGCGCGCTGGGGTAGTTGACCAGGGCGCGGGCCAGCGCGACGCGCTGCTGCTGTCCGCCGGACAGCTGGCCCGGTTTGCGTTTGGCGAAGTCGGTCAGCCGGACGATCTCGATGATCTCGTCGACCCGCCGCTTGACCTCCCCTTTGCCTTTCGCTTTGTCGATCTTCATGCTGCGCGGGCCGTAGGCGATGTTGTCCCACACGGTCATGTGCGGGAACAGCGCGTAGTGCTGGAAGACCGTGTTGACGTTGCGCTTGTGCGGGGGGACCTTCGACACGTCAACGCCCTGCAGGCGGATCGCGCCCGCAGTCGGCGTCTCGAAGCCGGCGATCATCCGCAGGGTGGTCGTCTTACCGCAGCCCGACGGCCCCAGCATGGAGAAGAACTCTCCGGCGGCGATCGTGAAATCCGCATCTGCCACGGCGACATAGTCGTCGAAGCGTTTGACCACGTGGTCGATCTCGATCACGGGTTCGCCCTTGCGCAGGGTCGTCCCGTCCTCGCCGACGATCTGGTCCGTGGCGGTGGCGTGTGTACCGGTCAGGGCGAAGCCTCCCTCAGCATTGCGTGGTCGGGATCAACAATTGCCCATCACAACCACCTTCGCAAGCGATTCCGCAACGAATTTACATTCCGACAATGGAATCCATAGCTTGTTCGCAGCATCTGGGACAGAATCCGCTGCGCCGATGTGTTGACAGGCACGGCCATCGGAGGTGGGGGCCCGGGCGGACCGGGGTGGCGTGATCGAATACTCGCATGACCGGCGGTGTAGCAAGTGACTCTCGAGCATCCAACCGAACGATTGATTCGCCGTCGTTCAGCGGCAGGTCCCCGGCCGGGGCCGGCGATCTGTCGGTAGAGACGCACGGCAT
The DNA here is from genome assembly GCF_008329585.1 of Mycolicibacterium sp. P9-22. GTDB lineage: Bacteria > Actinomycetota > Actinomycetes > Mycobacteriales > Mycobacteriaceae > Mycobacterium. Next base: position 130,546 of record NZ_NPKP01000011.1, read on the forward strand.
TGCGCCGGTGGCGGCGGACCGCCGCTACGGGACGCCGGCGCGATTGTTCACCGTATGGTTCGCACCTCAGGTCAATATGACCGGCGTCTTCACCGGCACCCTGGCCATCCTGCTCGGCCTCGGCTTCTGGCTGGGACTGCTCGCCATGGTGATCGGCACGGTGCTCGGTGGGCTGGTGGTGGCCTACCTGTCCACCTGGGGTCCGCGTACCGGCACCGCACAGTTGCCGTCGGCGCGGCTGGCCTTCGGTCCCGGCGTGGCCCTGCCGGCCACATTGCAGTGGCTGTCCTCGATCGCCTGGGATGCACTGGTCGGCCTGTTCGGCGGGCAGGCGCTGGCCCTGCTGCTCGACATCCCGTTCTGGGTGGCCGTGCTGATCGTGCTGGCCGTACAGGGTGCGGTCGGGTTCGTCGGGTACGAACTCATCCACCGATTACAGGCCGTGCTGACGGTGGTGCTGTTCGCCACCTTCGTGGTGTTCGCGGTGAAGCTCGTCGAGGGCCATGATGTCGTGACCCCGACGACGCTCACCGGTGCCGATCTGATCGGTGCCTTCGTGCTCGAGGTGACGATCGCGCTCAGCCTGACGATCTCCTGGGCAAGCTATGCCGCGGACTTCAGTCGCTACCTGCCGGTCGACTCGTCGAAGGCGAAGGTGTTCGGCTACACGTTCGGTGGAATGGTACTGGCGTACATCTTCGTGCAGGGCATCGGAATCGCCGCGGCCGATGTGATCGGTGCGCACACCGCCGAGGGTGTGCGCGATGTGATGGGTGGCGGCGTCCTGGGCGCTTTCGCGCTGCTCATCATCGCGCTGGCCTCGGTGGGCTCCGGTGTCATGAACGACTACAGCGGTTCACTGGCGCTGCAGACACTCGGCGTTCGGGTTCGCCGGCCGGTGTCCGCGGTCGTGGTGACCGTGCTTGCCTTCTTCCTCATCCTCTGGTTGGAAGGCGCGGATCTCTCGACGAAGTTCCTCGACGTACTCCTGCTGATCGGGTACTGGATCCCGGCCTTCGTGGCCATCATCGGCATCGACTGGGTGTTGCGCACCCGCGGCGCCGGCCCCGCCGTCGATGTGGCCTCGGCGTTCACCGAACGCCGGCACGCCGTCGCCGCGCTCGCGGTGTTCGTGGTCTCCTATGCCGCGGCCATGCCGTTCATGAACACCACCCTGATCAAGGGGCCGGTGGCGCTGGCCTGGCACGGCGCCGATATCGCGTACTTCGTCAATTTCCTTGTGGCCGGGGTGCTTTACGGCGGTTACCGGTTACTCGCCCGCCCGGCAGGCCGCCGGGCGGACTAGCTTCGCATCGTCGCGAAGAACGCCCTGACATCCTCGACCAGCAACTCGGGCTGTTCGAACGCGGCGAAGTGCCCGCCGCGCGGCATCGTCGTCCAGCGGGTGATGTCGTAGTGCGGTTCGCACCACGGCCGCGGCGAACGCAGGATCTCCTTGGGGAATTCGGCCACCCCGGTGGGCAACCGCACCGGTTCGCGTTTACCGAAGGCGCCGAAGCTCTCCCAGTACAACCGCGCCGATGACGCGCCGGTGCCGGTGAGCCAGTACATCATCACGTTGTCGAGCAGCTCGTCGCGGCTGAACACATTCTCCGGGTGACCGTCGCAGTCGCTCCAGGACCAGAATTTCTCCACGATCCAGGCCAGCTGCGCCACCGGCGAATCGACCAGTCCATAGCCGAGTGTCTGCGGCCGGGTGGACTGCTGTTTGGAGTAGCCCGCTTCGAATGAGCGGTAGTGCTTCATCGCCGCGAAGGCCCGCTGATCGTCCTCGGTCGGGTTCTGCAGGCTCTCGGCGGTAGGTTGCCCGATCGGCATATTGGTGTGAATGGCGCAGCAGCCGCGACCATTTCGCCCGATCTGCGTGGTGACGGCCGCACCCCAGTCACCGCCCTGGGCGCCGTAACGCTCATACCCCAGTCGGCCCATCAGGGTGTCCCAGGCCACCGCGATGCGCTCGACACCCCATCCGGTGGTGGTGGGCTTGCCGGAGAAGCCATAGCCGGGCAGCGACGGGCAGACGACATGGAACGCATCTTCGGCGCGCCCGCCGTGCGCGGTCGGATCGGTCAGCGGGGCGATGATCTTCTGGAATTCGACGATCGATCCCGGCCAGCCGTGCGTGATGACCAAGGGAAACGCGTCCCGGTGCGGGGAACGCTGATGGATGAAATGGATGTCGAGGTCGTCTACCGCCGTGATGAACTGCGGGAAGCGGTTCAGCTCGGCCTCCCGTGCCCGCCAGTCGTATCCGTCGGCCCAGTACTCGGCCAGCTCCTGGGTGTAGGCCAGCGGGATGCCCTGGCTCCAGTCATCGACGCATTCGGCCTCCGGCCAGCGGGTATGCGTCAGCCGGTGCTTCAGGTCATCGAGCTGATCCTCGGTCACCGCGATACGGAACGGTCTGATCTCGCTCATGCGTTGACGATTCGCTCGCAAGCTTGGCTCATGGCGATCATCGTGGCACGTGCACGTACGTCGGTTCGGAACGCCCGCGCAATGTCACCGCGCCGTGTCTGTCCCAGTGCCCGGTTTCGTCGCCGGCGCGTTCCATGGCGGCCCCGGAACACGCGATACGCGCAGGCAGCGCCTTGGCGATATCGGCCAGCCGGGCCGCCTCATTGACCGGATCTCCGATGACCGTGTATTCATAGCGGTTCTCCGCGCCGATATTGCCCGCGAACGCGGGACCCGCCGAGACGCCGATTCCGTAGTCCAGTTCCTGGCGTCCGAGGGCCGCACCCAGTGTGCGCGCGGCCGCCAGCGCCGACGCGGCCGCCGCCTCCGAGGCGATCGGGGCGCCGAACACCGCCAGCGCGGCATCGCCCTGGAATTTGTTGATCAGCCCGTGGTGGGCGTCGACGGCGGCCACCACGATCCGGAAGAAATCGTTGAACACGTCGGCCACCTCGGCCGGTGTGCGGGTCATCGCCAGGGCGGTGGAACCCGTCACGTCGACGAACAACACGGCCACCTCGCGCACGTCGCCGGACAGCACGTCATCGGCGACCGCCCCCGTGCCGATGGCCATGCTCACCACCTCCGGACCGACGTGGCGACCGAACAGGTCGCGTAATCGGTCACGTTCCTGCAGGCCCACGACCATCCGGTTGAATCCGTTCTGCAGACGCCCGATCTCGGATCGTTCGTACACATCGACCTGCTGGCCGATACGGCCCTGCTCGACATCGGCCATCGCGTCGATGATCTCGCGCAGGGGATCGGAGATGGATATGGAGACCAGCATCAGGGTGCGCAGCCCGAGGAGCACCGACACCAGCGACAGCAGCACCACCGGAACCTCCACCGAGGCCGTTGCCGGGATCAGCCAGCCATTGGCGCGGCACACGACCATGATCGCGATGGTCAGGCTCGGCAGCGCTGTGGTGAGCGTCCACATCAGCAGTAGCCGCGCCTGGACACCCGGTGCGGTCACGCGGCCCTGGAAATCCCGTGACGCCGCGGCCACCACCGGACGGGTGACACGCTGGGTGAACAGCAGGCTGCTGCTGACGGTGGCGATGCCGGCGAACGCCGACGCCACGATCAGCAGGACAGGCACCCAGCCGGTGGCATCACTGATCACGACGAAGAGTGCGCCGCTGAGCAACCAGATCGACAACAGCAACACCGACTGGCGCCGGATCATGTTGATCGCCGCGCGGCTCTGGCGCACATCCGGTTCGATGCCGGCGTCGAACCAGCGCAGCGACGGCGCGATGATGCGGTAACCGCCGACCGCCGCCAGTAACGTGCCCAGCAGCACCACCACGAGGATGGCGATCAGGTCGGCCTGGGGTACCGACGACTCTGCGCCGCTGAGATTCTGGCGGCCCACCGATACCAGGACGGTCACGACCTCGGCGGCCGTGAGCAGGTGCGCGAAGACCAGACCGGTCGTGAAACGGACAGCTCTATTGAGGGACATCGGTGTAGACCGCGGTGTAGCCGTCGGCCGAGAAGGTGAATCCCTTACCGCTGGATTCACTGCCACAGGACACCCCGGTGGCTTCCTGGACATTGCAGCGGAATCCTGCGACCTGCAGCACCTTGCCGAACGGCAGCGTGGCGGCCGGCGTCTCGGTGTCTGTGTCGATCTGGGTGTCGGTTTCGGTCGTTGCGTCGACGAACCGGACATCGGAGCCGCGATCGATGATGATGGTGTTCGGGGCGGTCGGCTCACCGTCGGCGCCGGGTACCGCGGTCGGCGCGCCGGTGATGGCCAGCTTCGACGCTGCCGCCGGGCGGCAGCCGGCGGAGACGTGCGGGACGATCTCGCACTGCCAGCGGGCGCTCGGGGTGGCGAAGCGATACACCTTGGGCGTCTCGGCGACGATGTAGTAATCCGATGCGTCGGCGAGGATTCGGTTCGACGTGTGTTCCGGTAATCGCGGTGGCGGTGCGGGGGTTTCCACCGGCGTCCACGGTTCGCCGGTGTTGACGACGGTGGGGGAGCCGCAACCCGCGACCGCCGCAGCCGCGAACGCGACGCCCAGCGTCATCCGCACAGCCGCATGGACCCGACCAGGATTTTCGTCGTCGTTGCCTCGGTGGGTCACCGCCTCAGGGTAAGGCCCCGGCAATCGGATCCGGCTGAACACAACCGGTGACGTGTCCCGGCCGGCGGCGAAAACTGTCCGGGTGACCCGCAAGATTCGCTTCAACGCCTTCGACATGAACTGCGTCGCCCATCAGTCCCCGGGACTGTGGAAGCACCCCGACGATCAGTCGTGGCGGTACAAGGACCTCGAATACTGGACCGAGCTGGCCAAACTGCTGGAGCGCGGCCGGTTCGACGGTCTGTTCATCGCCGACGTGCTCGGCACCTACGACGTGTACGGCGCCAGCGACGAGGCCGCGATCCGGCAGGCCGCCCAAATTCCCGTCAACGATCCGCTGCTCCTGGTGTCGGCCATGGCCCTGGTCACCGAACACCTCGGTTTCGGCATCACCACCGGCACCGGGTTCGAGCATCCCTACCCGTTCGCCCGGCGCATCTCCACGCTCGACCATCTGACCAAGGGCCGCGTCGGCTGGAACGTCGTGACCGGATATCTGCCCGCCGCAGCCCGCAACATGGGCCAGACCGATCAGCCCGCCCACGACGCCCGCTACGACCACGCCGACGAGTACCTCGAGGTGCTCTACAAGTTGTGGGAAGGCTCATGGGAGGACGACGCCGTCATCCGGGACAAGGAGCGCGGGGTCTTCACCGATCCCGACAAGGTGCACCACATCGGCCATCAGGGCACCCATTTCAGCGTTCCCGGCGTGCACCTGTCCGAGCCGTCGCCGCAACGCACCCCGGTGATCTTCCAGGCCGGATCCTCACCGCGCGGTGTTCGTTTCGCCGCCGAGAACGCCGAAGCCATCTTCACCGCCGCACCGACGAAGGCCATCCTGCGCGAGACCGTGACGACGATCCGCCGCGAGCTCGAGATCGCCGGCCGCGATCCGTATGCGGTGAAGATCTTCAACCTGTCGACCGTGGTCACCGCGGGCACCGAGGAGGAGGCCCACGCCAAACACGCCGAGTACCTGTCGTTCGGCGACCCGGAGGGCGCGCTGACGTTCATGTCCGGCTGGATGGGTGTGGACCTGGCCCGGTACGGGTTCGACGAGCCGGTGGGCAATGTCGACTCCAACGCGATCCTGTCGGCGGTGGCGGCATTCCAGTCGGCCGATCCCGACGGCGGCGAGTGGCAGATCAAGGACATCGCCGAGTGGGGCAAGATCGGCGGCTTGGGGCCGCGCTTCGTCGGATCCGGTGCGCAGGTGGCAGATTCGTTGCAGGAATGGGTCGAGGACACCGACGTCGACGGGTTCAACTTCGCCTACGCGGTGACCCCGGGATCGTTCGCCGACATCGTCGATCATGTGATTCCCGAACTCACCGCGCGTGGCGCCTATCAGGATGCCTACACGCCGGGCACGCTGCGTAACAAGCTGCTCGGCAAGGGCGACCGGCTGCCCGGCGAACATCGCGGCGCGAGCTACCGGGTGGGCGGGGCGAACTCGACGATCATCGACCGGCCGTCCACGCTGCCGTCGTCCTCGGCATCGCTGGCGTCGCAGCCGACGCGGGGACGTTAGCCCGGGCTAGGCTCGGCGGGTGCAGACTCGCCGAGCGACAGCGGCCGACCGACCCGCGGTGCAGCGGCTCGTCGATGCGGCGTTCACACCGTATATCGAACGCATCGGGCGACCCCCGGGCCCCATGACGGCTGATTACGCTCGCGCGCTTGCTGATTCGCAGGTCTGGGTGGTCGACGGAGATGGCCGGCTGGACGCGGTGATGGTGCTCGAAGAGCATGCCGGCCACCTGCTGATCGATGTCATCGCCGTCGACCCCGCGGCACAGGGCCGCGGGGTCGGGGCGATGCTCCTCGGCCGGGCCGAGGCCGATGCCCGCGACCTCGGATTGACCGAACTGCGCCTCTACACCAACGAGGCCATGACGGAGAATCTGCAGTATTACCCGCGTCGCGGATTCGAGGAGACCGGCCGCCGGATCGAGGATGGGTTCCGGCGGGTCTACTACCGCAAGGCTGTCGTCCCGCAAGCCCTATAGCGGCAGCAGGATGTCCTTCACCCTGGGGTCGGTGGCCAGGAACTGCTGGACGGCGGGATCCTGGAACACCGCAACCAGTTTCTTGATGTTCTCGGCATCCGCCCAGTTGCTGCCGATGGTGAGCTGACCGGCGAATTCATCCGGCGCAGGCGGGGCGAAAATCTGCTGCTCGACCGGTACCTTGGCCGCCAGGTAGTACTCGGTGTATCCGACGGCCGCGTCCAGGTCCGGCAGCGAGCGCGACTGCGCCGCGAAATCGAGCAGGGTGAATCGGAGATTCTTCGGGTTGGCGACGATGTCCTTCTGGGTGGCCCGCCACTTGTCGGCGGCCGGATTCAGTCTGATGAGCCCGGCCCGTTCCAGCAGCCACAATCCCTGCGCCTCGTTGGCCGGATCGGAGTACAGCGAGATCGTTGCGCCGTCCGGCAATTGGGAGATGTCTGTGTACTTGGACGACCAGATGCCGAAACCCCAGCGGAACACCGGTGTCGCCGCCGTTTCACGGAAGTCCGGGTTGGCTTCCAGGACCTGCGCCAGCCACAGCTTGTGCTGATAGATCGTGCCCGCGACCTCGCCGTCGCTGACGGCCCGGTTGATGGTGTTGCTGTCGGACAGCCCACGGAAGGCCACCGTGATGCCGTGCCGCGGCGCAACTTCGGCGGCGATGAACTCGATCAGGGCCTGTTCGGCGGCGTTGCCCTCGTTGGTGGCGACCACGAGCGTGGCGCCGGGAATCTCGTTGGCCGACACGGGATCGGCGAAGAAGGCGAAGTGCACTCCGACGGCACCGATGACGACCACGGCGAGTACGGCCGCGACCCACGCCCATTTCGTCTTGCGTTTGAGTTCGAAGCCGTGGTCATCGCCGGTATCGGCGGCGGTGTCAGGGGTGGGGGTGACGGTCATGTGAGCTCTCCGGGGGTTTCAGGACGCGACGGCACGTCGTCGCAACGGCCGGACGATCCGGGCCCGCTGGTGTGGTGTGGTGTAGCGGACCAACGCATCGCCGGTCAGCTGGACGAGGGCGACGGTGATGACCAGGATGATGATGGTGGCGAGCATCACGCCTTGGTCAAACCGCTGGTATCCGTAGGTCACTGCCACATAACCGATACCGCCTGCGCCGATGGTGCCCGCGATGGCGGAGTATTCGATCATGGCGATGATGTTGATGGTCAGGCCGCCGATGATGGACGGGACCGCCTCGCCGAGTTGAGCGGTGCGGATGACCTGCAACCGGGACCCGCCCGAGGCGCGGGCCACCTGCACGACCGCCTGCGGGACGGACCGCAGTGAGTTCTCGACGATCCTGGTGAAGAACGCGATACCGGCCAACGACATCGGCACCACCGCCGCGGCGATGCCGATGTTCGTCCCGGTGATGAATCTGGTGAACGGCATGATCGCGGCCATCAGGATGAGGAAAGGCAGTGACCTGCCGATGCTGATGACCCAGCTCAAAGTGGTGTGCAGCGGCGGGTTTTCGAAGAGCCCGCCAGGTGCCAAATTGTGGATGAGCGCTCCGAGCGGCACCCCGACCAGCACCACGATCGACATCACGATGCCGACCATGATGAGTGTGTCGAGCATGGCCGGCAGCAGCAGCGCGGGAAGCTCGTTGAACGGCACCTTCGCGTTCGCCAAGATGACGTCGTTCATGCCGGCTCGAGCTCGAAGGTCAGGTCCGCATCCGTTCGCGCCGAAAGCCCCAGCCGGCCCAGCACTTCGGCTACCCGCGCGCTCACCTCGGCGGGCACGCCCAGGGTCGCGTTGCCGACGGTGACGCCGCCGACGACCTGTACCGAGGCGCCCAGCACCGCGATCGGCACGCCGAGATCCGCCGAGGCCCGGTTGATCCAGTCGGCGGGCACATCGGGATCGTCGTAGATGATCCGCCACACATGTTGTCCGCCTGCGGGTGCGGCAGCCACGCCCTGTGGCCGCAGTTCTTCACCGAGTGCCGATGCCGGGTCGGTCAGCAGGTCCACAAGTCGCGCGGATTCGGTGATGCTGCCATGTTCGAGTCGTGCCACCGAGTCGGCAACCTTGAGCACGGTGTCCATCTCGTGGGTGATGAAGACGATGGACAGGTTGAGGTCATCGCGCAACTCGCGGAGTAGAGCCACCACCGACCCGGTGGTGGTGGGATCCAGCCCAGCGGTGGCCTCGTCGGAGAGCAGCACCGCGGGGCGCAGTGCCAGTGCGCGGGCGATGCCGACCCGTTGCCGCTGACCACCGGAGAGCTGGAAAGGGTAGTGTCCGGCGCGTTCGGACAGTCCCACCCGATCCAGCAGCTCGTCGACGCGTTTCTTCGATTCGGCCGGCGTGACACCCAGATAGTCAAGTGGCAGCGCCACATTCTCTGCGGCGGTGCGGCGCTCAAGCAGGCCGGAGGACTGGAAAACCGTACCGATTCGCCGCCGCGCAACCCGCAGTTTGCCCGCCGACAGCGTGGTGAGGTCATCACCGTTGACCACCACCGAACCGGAGGTCGGCAAGGTCAGCAGGTTGATACATTGCGCGAGAGTGCTTTTCCCGGCACCGCTGGGGCCTACCACGGCCAGGATCTCGCCGGCCTCCACCCGGAAGTTGATCCGGTCCAGAACTACCGTCCGCTGCTCGCCGTGCCCGTACACCTTGGTGACGTCGGTGAGTTCGATCATGGATACCGACGATGTCAGGAGCAACTGCGCGGGAACACCGTTGCACTCATCGTGAACCTGGCGTGCAGCGCCTGCCCAAGCCCGCGCCGGTGGACTTTAACCGGGCCTCGAACCGCAGGATGTGGCCGAACAAGCCCATCTGCACGTTGGGCGTCAGGCCGGCCCGCGCGCACCCGTCGGCGAATTCGGTGGGCTCGAACAGCCGGAAGGGGGAGCGGTCGAGTTTGTGCACCGCGGTCGCCAGCGGTGTCCGGACGAGGTCATAGCCGACCAAAGCCCCGCCGGGACGCAGCACGCGCGCCGCTTCCCGCAGTGCGGCCTCCCAGTCGATCACGTGGTGCAGCATCAAACAGCTCACCACCGAGTCGAACGACGCCGCCGCGAAGGGAAGGGCGGTGGCGTCGGCGGGCAGCACGGTCGCCCCGGGCCGGTCCCGCAACCGCCGGGTCGCCGCCTCGGTCATGACGGGGTCGAGATCGGTCGAGGTGACCCTGATCTCGGGTCGCTCGCGCATCAGGCGTTCGGTGACCTCACCGCCCCCGGAACCGATCTCGAGCACATCGCCGCCCAATCGGTCGGCCGGTAGCGACCGGATGACCGCACCGGCGCTGGTCTGCCACAGCGCCCCGCAACAGAACGCGCGCTCCACCTTCGACATCACCGGCATCCCGTGTCTCCTTCGATCGACTGTCGGGACTCAGCATGGACCGGATACACATTTTGGTGCTTGCACAGATCCGTCCAGTCCGAGCCCTACTGTCCAAGGGCGCGGTGGAGATCTCGGGGCGCCGCACCGGTCAGCTCGCGGCAGGTCCGGGTGGCGTGCGCACCGTCGGCGAATCCGGCCAGATGCGCGGCTTCGGTCACCGAAGCCCCGCCGGTGACGTGTTCGAACGCCACCATCAGGCGTAGCCAGCGCACTGTTGCCGAGAACGAGGTGCCGGCCTGCCGGGCGAACAGCCGGCCCAGGTAGTCGGGGGACAGTGCGACCGCACGGGCCACCGAACCCAGATCGGTGGTCAGGGGTATCCGCTCCTGCAGCAGGTCGACGGCCTGGCGGAGCTGTGGGTGCGTCGCGGCGCCGTCCGCCACCCGGGGCAGCAAGTGGGCCAGCAGCATGTCGACGGCATGATCGAGCCCGTCCGCGGAGAACGCCTCGGCCACCCGCTCGACGAAACCCGCTTCCGGTTCCACCGCCCACACCCCATCGCCACCGCCACGGCTCCGGCACAATTCGTTCAGCTGCGCACCGGGCCAGGTATCGGGTCTCAGGTAGGCCGACAGCGCCGGCGAATCACCGGTGTGCAGTGCGTGTTTCGCGCCGCTGGCGATGACCACCAGCCGGCACCGCAGCCGCGCACCGCTCAAGGTATGCAGGCTCATATCCGGGCCGAAGCCGATACTGACCTGTACCACCGGGTGGTGATGCAGCGCGACATCGCCGAAGGTGCCTGCCACGGCAAGCCTGCCCCGCTTCGCGCTCCAAGCAGTTGCCGCCACTCCGGCATCGTCGCACACCTGCCGTGGTCATTTGCCGAACAACTCCGTCACCACGTCATAGACGTGGGTGTTGTGATGCACCCCGGTGAACCGTTCCGCGAGCGGACCGGCGGCGGTCACCGGCACCATCGTTCCGGTGTGCTCCGGAGTCGTCCAGTCGACCTTGAACTGACGGTCGGTGCCCTTGATGGTGAACGGGCCGCTGCGCTTGGGCACACCCCCGCCCGGCACCGGCATGTTCTCCGGCGTTTCGGCCCAGTACGGCACCGGGTCGTCGGCGACCTGATCGCTGTTGGGTTCTGGCTCGCCGTCATCGAGCACGTTCTCGATGGCCATCCCGCCGGTCTCGTGGTCGGCGGTGACAATCAGCAGGACGTCGGGATGATCCTTCTGATACTCGGTGATCACCTCGACCATGGCGTTCATCGATTCGCCTGCCAGCATCATGTTCTGGGCGTCGTGCTCGTGGCCGTCGGAGTCCAGGTCATCGCTCTCGATGACGAGAAAGAAGCCCTTGTCGTTGCGACCCAGGATGTCCAGCGCCTTGGTGACCAGTGTCTGCGGCGCCACGTAGTGGGGGTCGTCCTGGTAGTCATAGCCTTCGATCTCGGTGGACCGCCGTTTCGCGCTGTCCTGCACCAGAGCCAGTGCCTTAGGCCCGGCCAGCGCGTCGAACGTGTCGCGGTCATAGGCGTAGCCATAGCCGAGTTCTCCGGCGCGTTCGACCAGGTTCGACGTGCCTTCGCTGGCATCGTCCTCACCCACATCTGGGATCCGGCCGGCGTCACCCGCTGGATACCAGTACTTCTCGCCGCCACCGAACAGCACATCGACACCGCGGTCCAGATACCCCTCGGCGATCTCGACCTTGAGGTCCCGGTCGGGAACCGGTGCGCCGAACGCCGCGAGCGTGGCGTTGGTGACATCATGGTCGTTCACCAGGCCCGTCGACATGCCGCGTTCCTTGGCGACATCGAGCAGGGTCGGCACCGATTCTCCGTCCGGGCCCAGACCGGTGGTGCCGTTGGGGACCTTCTTGCCGATGGCCCACGCGGTGGCACCTGCTGCCGAATCGCTGACCGCGTATTCGGGATCGCCGGGAATCGTGTCCAGCATTCCCGCGAAGGGCAGTGCGTCCATCGGTTGCCGTTCGTCGAGCCCGTAGGAGTGGTACTGGATCGCGGTCCGTTGCTGCGAGCCCATCCCGTCGCCGCTGAGGATGATGACGCTGGGATTCTGCGGCAGCGCATCGGATTCGGAGGCTGAGTCACTGCAAGCGCTCAGGGTGAGGGCGCCGACGGCGAAGAGCGACAGCAGTGGGACGGCGCGATGGGTGGCGGGCATGCGAGGACCCTTGCAGCGACGCAATGCCGCCGCCACACCGCAGAATGAACGCTGGGCGAACAGTTCTCAGTACACGGATACCGCGTTGGACCGGACCCATTCGTGTTCGGCCTCCGACCCCGCCGGCGGGGGGATGAGACCGTTGATCATCCAGAGTTCCTCGCTGGTCTCGTCGACGTGGAACTCCCAATGCATTCCCTCGTGCCTGTCGAGGTAGGGCGCCAGGATCGACTTGATCCACCGAGTGGTGCGTTGCCTGCCCGCGGAATCCACGCTGCTGCGGGCGATGTGTTCGATCACCACCCGCACGCCGACCGGTGTGGGCTCTCCGCCGACGTACAGGTTCACCGGTGTCGTCTCGTTGAAGACGACGACCACGTAGAACCTCGGCAGCCCGATCTTCTCGTAGTGATCGGTGATGCGCGAGGCGAGCTCGCGCTTCTCGGCATCGGTGAAGATGCCAGGAGTGTGGTGAATGGTCCAGAGCGGCATGATGTTCGGTCTCCCTGAGATTCCCGGTCAGTGCACCAGATCGAAGACGAGGTCCTCCACGGGTCCGGACAGTTGGGCCTTCACCGCGACGGAGACCTCGTCCACCAGGACCTCGTGGGCTCCGGCCTCGAGCGCGTCGATCACCGTGGCGGCGACATCACCCGGAGCGGTCTTGGGAAGCGCGATGTCGGAGACCATCTCGGTGTCGACGAAGCCGACGTGCACGCCGAGCACCTGCGTGCCTTGGGCTCGTAGTTCCAGGCGCAGGGAGTTCGACAGCGACCAGATGGCGGCCTTGGAGGCGCCATAGGCTCCGCTGCCGCCCACCCAGGACAGCGCGGAGTGCACGTTCACCAGGGCGCCGCCACCGTTGGCGGCCAGGATCGGCGCCAGTGCGCGGGTGACCCGCAACGGACCGAGGGTGTTGATATCGAACGTCGTGGTGATGTCGTCGAAGGCTCCGGTCAGCAGTGAACCCGGCAGCAGGATCCCCGCGTTGTTGATGACGATGTCGACGTCGGGGGCGATCGCTGCGAGCGCGCCGACAGATTTCTCGTCCCGCACCTCGAGGGCGACGCTGACCACTCTTTCGCGGCTCTCCGAGTACTGCTCGCGTGCAGTTGAATACACCTTCACCGCGCCGCGCGAAAGCACCTCGTCGACCAGGGCCGAGCCGATACCTCGGCGTCCTCCGGTCACCAGCACCGTCTTGCCGCTGACTGCCACCATGACTGTTCCTCCATGCTGAATAACGAGTACGTTACTTAGATCAAAGCATGGGTAGCTGAGTAACGCAAGCATTAGTTACACTGGAGTGATGGCGATGACATTCGAGCGACGGCTGCAGGACCGCGAGGCCTGGTCGATCGGTGAGAACTGTTCGGCGGCCAAGGTGCTCGATCTGCTCAGCACCAAAACAGCGTTTCTCGCCGTCCGTGAGTGTTTCTACGGCACAACGCGATTCGAAGACTTTGTGGAGCGGGTCGGAGCCTCCGCGCCAGCCGTATCGCGTGCACTGAAGCAATTGGAAACCGCCGGCGTGGTCCAGCGGGTGCCCTACCGGGAACCCGGCCGCCGCGCACGCGACGAATATCACCTCACCCCGGCGGGGGAGGACCTGCTACCGGTCTTCCTGTCGCTGATCCAGTGGGGCGACGCGCATCTGCAGGACGGCAACCCGCCACTGTCATTCCGCGATCAACGAGGGCGGCGGGTGCAGGTCAGGATCACCGCCGACAGTGATGGCACCGTGGTGCACTCGGATGATCTCGAGATCCGCTACAACCGGTGACGGCGTGATCCGCGGCTAAACTGCGCACGTGACGCAGGTGACCGGTAAGGACGATCCTGCGCTGAGCCCGTTCCCGGTGTTCGCCGTGCTGTACACCGTCGCCATCGTCGTGGAACTGGGCGAGCAGTGGATCGATCCGTGGTTCACCGGCGGGTTCGTCCTGGTCGCCGGTGCCGCGATCGCCACCGGGATGAGCCGGCTGAAGTTCCTGGTGTTGCTGGTCGCCTCGACGACCTATTTTCTGTTGTTCCGTTTCCCGGATGTGGCCAACCACGTCAACCTGGTGCTGTGCCTGAACCTGGCGATCATCGCGGTCCTCTCGCATTCACTGGTCCGGCACCGGGATGCACCCGATCACGACTACACCGCGATGCTGCCGATGCTGCGCATCGGTTTGATCCTGGTGTATGTCATCGCCGGGTTCGACAAGCTCAACTCTGATTTCTTCGATCCCGCGGCCTCGTGCGCGGCGGGGATGCTGCAATCGATCATCGAGGTCATGCAGACCCGGTTCCTCGGAATGCCGTTGGTGCTGCCGCTCGCCGTCGTGCTGACCTACCTCGGCTATCGGCTGCTGCGACGGGGAAGATTCGGCACCGCAGGCAATCGGGCATTCACCGTGGCCGTGATCGCTATCGCCGCCGCGGGCGTCGTGGCAGTACTGCTGGTGCTCCTCACGCCGCGGCCGGGTTCCCTGGCGCCGGTGATCGGTGTCATCGCCGCCGTTTCGGTGATCGGATGGGAACTGGGCGGCGGACTGCTGCTGACCGTTCCGCGGCTACAGGCTGGCATCCTGGCGTTCTCTCTGACCATGCACGCCGCCCTCGCACTGATCGGATTCGTCGACTTCGGCGCGCTGGCCGTCGCCCTGCTGTTCACCTTCGTCCCAGCGAGCCACCTGCAGCTGCTGACCGCCGGCCGCGGACCGGCAGCGCCTCGGGTGCGCGCCTACACCGCAATCTGCTTCGGGATCGCACTGGTGTGCGGGTGGAGCGCACACGTGCACCGCATACTCGAGCTGACCCTGCTCACCGGTCTGGCATTCAACGCTGCCGTCGTCATCGCGATCTGGCCGCTGCTGGCGGCACTGTTCTCGGCCGGTCGGGGGCCACGCTGGGCGGGGGTGTGCGTGCTGGACAAGCGGATGCCGGCGCCGTGCTACGTCTTCGCGACCGTGTTGGTCCTCATCGGTCTGACGCCGTATCTGGGCCTGCGCACCGCGGGCAACTTCTCCATGTTCAGCAATCTGCGCACCGAGGGGGAGTCGTCCAACCACCTTCTGCTGGGCAGCAATCCGATCAAGGTGTGGGGCTACCAGGAAGACGTGGTCTGGATCCTCGAGATCGACGATCGCTACGGGGATGTCATCTATCACTACGACGGTTCGCCGCGCGGCTACGCGCTGCCGGTCGTGGAATTCCGCAAGTGGATCCACGCGTGGGGCCAGGCCGGTTATCGGGTGCCGATGACGTACGCCTATGACGGGTACCGCCACACCACCGAGGATATCGTCACCGATCCGGCCTGGCGCACCGCCGATCTGAGCCCGGAGATGTATTTGTTGGACTTCCGCTACATCCAGCCTGGGCAACCCAATTACTGCCGGTGGTGAACATCCACTAGGTGTTGCGCACGACCATCACCGCGGCGTGCGAGAGCTGAGCGACGGTCGAGGCGACCGAGCCCAGCAGCAGACCTGCGAAGCCACCGCGCCCACGGCTTCCGACGACGACCAATTGTGCGGTCTGCGACTCCTCGACCAGCCAGTGCGCGGGACGGTCCCGCACCAGCCGGCGCCGGACCTGCACATCGGGAAATTGCTCCTGCCATCCGCGAAGCCGTGCGGCCAGCGCCGCCTCGGCCTCTTCTTCGTACACCCGCCAGTCGAGGGCGAACATCGGAACCGCTCCGATATCGCTCCAGGCGTGTACGGCCACCAGATCCACCCCACGTAGTGCGGCTTCCTCGAAGGCGAGCCGGGTGGCGGCCTCCGAGGAGGGCGAACCGTCCACGCCGAGCACCACCGGCGCCGCCGAGTCGGCGACGTCGTCCTGATGGATCACGGCGACCGGGCTGTGCGCGTGGTGCAACAGCCCGGCGGCGACCGATCCCAGCGGGAGTCGCTTGTGGCCGCCGGTGCCGCGGTTGCCGACCACGAGCATCAGCGCCGAGCGTGACGCTTCGGCGAGGGTTCCCACCACCGGGGACGGTCGCGACTCGGTACGCAACACCACCGAGCTGGGATCCTCGAGTGCGGAATCGAAAACCCGCTTCGCATCGTCGAGCACCTTGACCGATGAATCCTCTTGCAGATCAGCAATACTCGACTCGACGGCGGTCGAGGACCAGGTGGCCATCAGGGGCGCGATGACGTGGAGCAATGTCACGTGTACCTTGCGGCGCTGCCCCTCCCTGGCGGCCCAGGCAACCGCGGCATCCGAACCGGGTGAGCCGTCGACTGCGACCAGGATTCCGTTCTCGGCTGACGTTGACATGCGCTGCTCCTCATTGGCGTTCGCCGTCGAACTGGTCGCGCCGGCCGCTCGCCGGCAGGGTCCGAAGGCCCACGATCTCGACTGTAACCGAGCCGCCGAACACGCCTGGTCGTGTTCGGGAGATCATCTGTGCCCCATGAACTATGGCGGGGAACCGACCACCGTGGCACGGTTCCACCCGAATCGGCGGCTCGAACACCCCACCGGCCGACGCCGAGCTCGGTATGCGGCAGGATGGGCAGATGACCGATATTGCACAGCCCATCGTCGTCGGCGTCGACGGTTCGACCAGCGCGGTGGGTGCGGCGACATGGGCAGCAGGGGTGGCCGCGCGGTTGGGTGCGCCCCTGCACATCGTGTACGCCACGCCCTACCTCGGACACAATTTCACCGATGCGGCGGCAGCGGTCCGGGCGGCTGCCATCACCGGCCAGCATGAGGCTGCGGCCTCGATCCTGGACACCGCAGCCGATGCGGTGCGGCGCGCCGAACCCGATCTGAGTATCACCACGAGCGCGCCGCCCGAATCCGCAGACGAGGCATTGGAAACCCTGAGTTCCCAGGCACGGATGATCGTGCTGGGTTCACAGGACGTATCGGCGACCTCCGCGCTGCTGATCGGGTCGCTGACGCTGAAGACGATCAGCCGGGCGGCCTGTCCGGTCATCGCCTGGCGGGGCGACATCCTGACCCCGACGACGCAACCCATCGTTGTCGGGGTGGACGGTCACAACAGCGATACCGCACTCGAGCTGGCGTTCGAACTTGCCGCAGCACTGCGCGTCCCGTTGTGGGCGGTGCGTTCCTCCTCCTCCCGCCGGGGTCCCGGCAATGTCACGATCCCGTTCCTGATCGACTGGGAGGCACTGGAGGCCATGGAATGGAGATCACTGAGCGCCACCGTCGGCCCCTGGGCGCAACGCCATCCGGATGTGGACATCAGTTTCTTCGTCGAGCACGACAAACCGAGCCAGGCGCTGCTTCAGCGCCTCGACGGTGCCCAACTCGTCATCGTCGGAACTCGCGGGCACGGGGCGCTGGCCGGTGCGCTGATCGGATCGACCAGCCTCAATCTGCTGCACCATTCGCCGCTGCCGGTCGGCGTCTGCCGGCCCGCCGCGGATTAGTACGGCTGCGTCTGTTCGTCCACTTCGGCCGTCTGGGCGGTCTCGGCAACAGCCGACTGGCTGCCCAAGAGAAGGAACAAGGCACCACCGGCGAACGCGGCCACACCGGTGAACACCAGGAATCCGTTGAAGCTCTCGCTCATCTGCAGTGTCCTGCTGAGGATGAAGGCGCCGAGAGCCGAGGAGACCCCGATGGCCGCGGACAGCAGGCTCAGCACCGTGCTGTACAGGGTCAGATCGAAACGCCGCGCCACCAGATAGGCGATGACATCGCCTTCGGCGCCCCAGGCCGCCCCCAGGCAGCCGACCGCGACGACCAGCACCGTGAAGCTGTCCCACGACGAGGCGATGAGCAGGCATCCCAGGCCGGGCAGTGCCATCGCGACCGCCGCCACCAGTTGTGCCGGAAAGCGGTCCAGCGCAATGCCACACGCGAATCGGCCGACGATCACGGCGGTGGCGAAGATCGAGATGAGCAACGAGACCTCGCTTCCGGCGCCGAGTGAATCGCCGAGCACGACGCCGAGCTGGGTGGTGGTGACCGTGTGGTACAGGTTGCACAGCAGCACCCCGGCCAACAGGATCCAGAACACCCGGGTGCGACCGATGACGCGGTAGTCGTTGCCGGTCCTGCCCTCTCGACGGGTTCGTCGGGCGTCGGCCCCGCCGGCCGGGATCAGCAACAACGCCAGACCGCCGACCACGGCGATCGTCACGGCGATCACCAGGCAGCCCACCCGCCACCCGTAGGCACGGTTGATGACCTCGAGCGCCGGTGCGCCGAGGGCGCCCAGCAGCGGTGGTCCGGAGATCGCGATGGCCAGCGCCAGGCCGCGGGCCTTGTCGAAACAGGTTGCCACGATACGGCTGTAGATGGCGGGGGTGGTGGTGACACCCAGCCCGATCAGTGCCACGTTGATCGCGAAATACTGCCAGATGGGCCCGGACATCAGCGCATAGCCGGCCCAGCACAGCGGCAAACCGATGACGCCGATGACCGCGATACGCCGGACACCGAACAAATCGGTGAGGCGGCCGTAGATGGGCAGGAACACGAATGTGAGCAGCGTGATGACACCGGTCAGCACGAAATCCGAACGATTCCAGCCGAATTCCTCCAGGAACTGCGGCGCCATGGCGGCGTTGGTGTACGCACTCAGGCTCAGACCGGCGCTCAGGCCTGCCGTTGCCGCGGC
This sequence comes from Mycolicibacterium sp. P9-22, assembly GCF_008329585.1. Lineage (GTDB taxonomy): Bacteria > Actinomycetota > Actinomycetes > Mycobacteriales > Mycobacteriaceae > Mycobacterium. The sequence continues at coordinate 149,246 of NZ_NPKP01000011.1, forward strand.
CAATGGCTGCCAGTTGGTCCGAAGCTCGCCGAGGTAGCTCATGGCGCTCACGTTACGTGTCGCACCAAAAGTGTAATCGGCGGGTCAGTGCCCGAAACCGGTGTGACTGGTGATCAGCGGCAGGTCGCAGGTGCCGGCGAAACCCGGCGGAGCCTGGATCACGGCGGCGACGGCGTTGAGCACCTGCATCGCGGTGGCGATGTTGGCGGCCTGAGCATGCTCGGCGATGGTGGCCGGGCGGCTGAAGCTGGCCAGCGCCAGGAAATGGGTCCGCATGGACGGATCGCCCTCAATGGTCAGCGTCCAGCCGTGCTCGGGGCGTGGCCAGTGCTCGGGGTATTCATTGCCGACCGTCCACAGCGTCTCGATCTCGACCTTCGCCTCACCACGTCGACGCCCCACCCAGTTCCACCGCTGGCCGGCTGTGCTGCCCGCGCGGAGCAACCTGTCGAACACCTGGTGATCCCGCTGGGCCGCAATGGGCTCGATGCTGACCGTCACCTCGTCGATCCCGGCATGCAGCGCGTCCGCCAGCAGCCACACCTGTTCGACGAACATCGAGTTCATCTCCGACAGGAAGCCGCCGCGTTCCACCGTGATGCTCTCCAACGGCTCGCCGAAGGCCATGTTGCCGAACGAGATGTCGGTGCTGTCGTACAGCGTCATATCGGCGCGTTCCTGCAAGGTGACCTTCTCGATGGTGCGGCTCATACCGGACAGTGCGAGCGGCAGGGCACCGGAGAGATTGCCCGGGTTGATCCCGTTGGAGTGCAAGGTGGTGCCGCCTTGGCGGCAGGCGCTGTCGATGCGATCGCGGTCCGCGGGTGACAGGCGATGCGGGTAGAACAGGAAGACGGTGGTGACGACGTTCTTACCGCCGTTCAGCAGTCGGCACACTTCATCCAGATCTCCGATGCGCGGCGTGTAGATGACGCAGTCCGCATCGAGCGCGATGAGCGTGTCGGCGTCGGAGGTCGCGGCAACGCCGAGCCGGGGCCGGCCCACCAGTTCACCCAAATCGGCGCCGTTCTTCTCCGCGGAATACACTTTGGCGCCGACCAATTGGAGATCGTGCCGGTGATCGATGATGGCGGTGACCATCTCCGCACCGATCGACCCCACACCCCACACGATCACCCGGTAACGCTGTTCGGTCATATCTGTCGGTTCGATTCTGATAGCGCCTCGCCACTCATGTCGTCATAGGTACTGTAAGCACTTCGGTTGATATTCGGGCAGCTTTCGAGGAGCCAAGCATGCGAAGAGTGGTCCAGTTCTCCACCGGCAACGTCGGTCGCCACGCACTGCGAGCCCTGATCGGGCGGCCCGATATGGAACTCGTCGGGCTGCACGCGTCCGGGCCGGACAAGATCGGGCGCGACGCCGCCGACGTGTGCGGCCTGCCGACACCTACCGGCGTCATCGCGACCGACGATGTCGGCGCGCTCATCGACCTCGAGCCGGACTGCGTCGTCTACACCGCGCTCGCCGAAACCCGGCCGATGGAGGCCATCGGTGAACTGGCCAGATTCCTCGGTGCCGGTATCAACGTCGTCGGCACGTCGCTGGTCTGGATGGCCGCGCCCCGGCACGCCGAACCCTGGGTCAAGGAGCCATTGCAGGCCGCGTGTGAAGCGGGCAACGCCTCGCTCTACATCAACGGCGTCGACCCCGGCTATTCCGGCGACACCCTCGTCCATACGGCGGCGAGTCTGGCGACTCGTGTCAGCGCCATCACGGTGCAGGAGATCTTCGACTACGGAAACTATGACGATGCCGAATTCACCGGTGCATCCATGGGATTCGGTATGTCCGAGTCGGACGAGCCACCCCCACTTCTTCTTCCCGGCGTGGTCGAATCGCTATGGGGTCCGCAGGTGCGCGGCCTGGCAGCCAATCTCGGCGTGACGCTCGACGAGGTCCGGCAGCGGACCGAGCGGTGGTTCACCCCGGAGCCCATCGAGTGCATCATGATGCCGGTGCGGCCCGGCCAGATGGCCGCCATCCGGTTCGCCACCGAGGGCGTGCTGGACGGGCGCACCGTGATCACCCTGGAGCATGTCAACCGCCTCACCGGTGCGGCCGCGCCGGAGTGGGACTTTCCGCCCGACGGGCATGTCGGGGTGCACCGGGTCGTCATCGACGGGGATCCCCGGGTGGAAATCAACACCCACCTGTCACACCCGGCCTTCGACCCCACCGACGCCGGGTGCATGTCCACCGCGGCACGCGTGGTGAACGCCATCGACTGGGTGTGCGACGCCCCTGCCGGACTGGTCGCCGTCGAGGACATTCCGCAGGCTGCCCTGCTGCGGGGCCTGCTCTGGAGCGAATCCTGAGTCCTTCGTCGCCGCGTGCCTACGCGCCTTGACCCTGACGCAGGGTCAAGGCATCAGCATTCCCACATGAGTCCCGCAATCGAAAAGTGCACTGTCCAGAACGGCGATGTCCGGATTCCGGTTCTCCGCGGCGGACGAGGACGACCATTGGTGTTCTGTCCAGGTTTGATGTCGACGCAGGCAGATGTGCACGAGCTCATCGAGTTGCTTCGGGGCGAACACGACGTCATCACCTTCGATCTGCGGGGCCACGGCCTCACGTCATTCGATGGCCGCTTGTCGTTCGACACGCTGCTGGCCGACGTCGCCGCGGTGATGGCGCATGTGTCTCGGCTGGAACTGACGTCGGCGCCCGTTCTGGTAGGTCATTCGCTCGGTGCCGACCTGGTGGTGCATTACGCCGCCCGGTATCCCGACACGTTCTCCGAAGTAGTCGTCATAGACGGAGCGAACCCGATACCGGCACCTTTCATCACGGCAGCTGACCGCCCGATGTTTCGGACCTTGTGGGAGAACTTCGTGCAGTGGCAGGGGACGGTGACGAACCATCGGCACCAGGTGAGACTCAGTGCACAGCAGATTCTCGACCTCAACATCGAACTCGACGCACTCAGGCACGGCATTCTCGAGCGATATCGCGAGATCGACTGTGCCGTCCGGATGATCATGGCTACATCGATGGCGGGTCTCGGCGAGGAGGGGAGCACGGTGCGCTACAACCGGCTCTGGCGTGCAGGAATTGACCGGCTCATTCGCGACCAACCACACATCGACGTCACCTGGATCGACGCCACTCACGCCCTCGTCATCACTCATGCCGCGCAGATCGCCCAGATCATCGGCAACCGGGTGGCGTCGGAAAGACCTGTGGGAGAGTGAATCGCGACATGCGCGCGGACAATGGTCTGATGTTGACCATCGGGGAAGTCGCCACACGCGCCGGGGTAACCGTGCGTGCGGTGCGGCACTATCACGCCAAGGGGCTGCTGGCAGAGCCTGGGCGGGACCGTTCGGGATACCGGCGATATGACGCCGGAGCCGTCGTCGAGCTGATACGCATCCGCACACTTGCTGCGGCAGGGGTGCCCCTCGCCCGGGTCCGCGAACTGCTGTCGGCCGGCGAGGACGAGTTCGCGACGGCCATCGCGGAGATCGATGCCAGGCTCCGTGCCGAGATCGGGCAGCGCGAACAGTTCCGCCGCGATATCGCGCGGCTGGGAGCGGGTGACAATCTCGCGTTGCCGGCAGCTGTCGTCGAGTTCCTCGACCATCTGCGTGCGCTCGGCGTGGACGATCGGATCATCCAGGTGGAACGCGACGGCTGGATCCCGCTGTCTGCTCACTCACCTGAGCGGGTGGAGGAACTGATTGCGCGTAAGCAGCTACAGATCACCGATCAGCCTTTACTCGACTTCTACCGCACTCTCGGACACACGCTCGATACCCGCGACGATGAGGCGGCGCTGGTCGACCTGGTCGACAAGATGGCCGAGTACCTCACGCAACTGGCCGATGCGCACGGGGACGCCTACATCGGAACCGACCTCGAGCCAACGCTGACCGAGTTTCTCGATCATCTGGCCTGTGAAGCAGTTCCGGACGTACGCAGACTGATCGAACTATTGGCCGCACGTGGCTGGTCCGGTTGGACGGATCTGCAGCGCCGCTCGCAGGGCGCCTGAGCAGTACGGGGTCCACTCAGCTTCCCGTGATCGCCTGATAGCGGCGCAGGGCCTCCGCACGTTCCTGGCCGTGATCCACGATCGGCTCCGGATAGCTCGCCGGGCGCCGGCCTATCTTCAGGTGCGGGTCCTCGGTGTCGACCAACTCGGGGACCCAACGGCGGATGTAATCGCCTGCGGGATCGAACTTTTGCCCTTGTGTGGTCGGATTGAACACCCTGAAGTACGGCGCGGCGTCGGTTCCGCTGCCCGCACACCATTGCCAGCCGTGCTGATTGTTGGCCATATCCCCATCGACCAGCTGTTCCAGGAACCAGCGGGCACCCCACTGCCAGGGCAGGTGTAGGTCCTTGACCAAGAATGACGCAGTGATCATCCGGACCCTGTTGTGCATGAATCCGGTAGCTCGAAGCTGACGCATGCCGGCGTCGACGATCGGGAAGCCGGTTTTGCCTGCCTTCCACGCGGTGAACAGCTTCTCGGCATCGGACCCGTCGTCGATCTCGATCGCGTCGAAGTCGGCATTCCAGTTCCCCCAGACGCTGCGGGGCCAGTGATTGAGCACGTCGGCGTAGAAGTCACGAAACGCCAACTCGCGCAGGTACGCGGCGTCGCCTCCGCGGCGGGCATTGAGGTCGGCAACCATGGTGCGCGGGTGGATGGTGCCGAACTTCAGCGGACCGGACATCCGGCTGGTCCGGGCGAGGTCGGGGCGGTTGCGGTCCTCGTCGTAGTTCGGCAGGTCGTCGTCGACGAAGTGCCTCCACTGTTCCAGTGCGGCGGATTCCCCGGCGATGATGTCCATATCCGCACCCGGGTCCGGAATCTGCACCGGCCGCAATGCCTCGTGCGACAGGTCCGCAGGGTCGAGCCAGCGGGCCGATTTCGCCGACGACGCTGCGGGGCCACGCCATCCGTGTTCCTTCCACCGGCGCAAGAACGGGGTGAACACCTTGTAGGGGCTGCCGTCGTCCTTGAGGACCCGGCCCGGCGACACCAGGTAGGGGGAGCCGGTCGCCACCAACGGAATGTCGCCGAGTGCCTTCTGCACCTGCTCGTCCCGGCGCCGGCCATACGGGGAGAAGTCACCCGAGACGTGCACCGCGTCCGCGTCGATGACCTTGGCGATCAACGGAATCGAATCCTGCGACCGCCCGCGGACCACGAGTAGGCGACCGTCGAGTTCCCTCTGCAGATGCCGCAGGCTGTCGCCGAGGTACTGCATGCGCCGTGGACCGGAGGAGGCCTCCAGCCGGGGGTCCAGCACGAAACAACCGAGCACATCGCCGTCACCGTCTGCCGCGGCCAACAGCGACGGGAGGTCGGTCAACCGGAGATCACGACGGAACCACAACACAGACGACATCCGGGTATTCTGCCCCGATTGCGACGTGGCCAAACTCTGCGCACCGTGTACACCTTGAATCCGTTGTACGCCAGTAGTTTTAGCAATCTGTGGATGAACTGACGCGCTGTGGACAACTTCAGCCGAAGTGGGGGATCGGCGGTAGAATTCGAACATGAGTGGCGTGGTCGTCTCGACCACCCCGGCCGAGCTGCAGGCCGGTGCCGGACTGGCGGCCATCTCGGCCGGGACCAGGATGCCGATCCCGGACCGGATCAGGCTTGCCGAGCACGCGCACCACTACCTGCTGATCTACCGGCACCACACCGCCGAGCCGCTGTACCTCGGTCGAACCAAACGCCTGGCTAACAAGGCGCAACGACTGGTGATGATCTCCCGAGACAGGGGCTGCACCATGCCCGGCTGCCCGGCGGTCGGCGGGATTGTCAGGGGATGCACGCCGAGCTGGACTTGGAGGTCGGCGGCCGGACCGATATCACCGGCCTCGGGCTCGGTTGTGGATGGGACAACCGGCTGGCCTACGAAACAGGCTGGACCAACAGCATCGGTACGGATGGTCGGGTGCACTGGCACCCATCACCGCTGTTGGACACCGGGCAGAGCACCCTCAACGACTTCCACCACCCCGACGAACTCCTCAAACCACCTGAGGATGACTGACTTTCAGTGGGAACCGTTCGAATACTTGTGCAACACCCCGGCTTGGCGGCGCAGTACCTCGGCGGACTCGTGTTGATTCATCGACTCGTACCGGCCGGCCTCGTCGAGATATTCGGCGATGAGCGCGTCGACCACGGATTGCCTGTCGGCCGCCGTGAGTACTCGGCGGGCGACCTCGCTGGAGCCCAGTCCGGCCGTCGCACCAGCCACCGGCCCGTCCTGTGCCGTTGCGGGCATGGCACTCGTATCGACCGCCTCGGCGTTGTCGAGCGCGGCAATGGCGGTCCGCAGCGTCGTGACGGTCGAGGTGTCGCGGGCCTTGAGCGCGACGACGAGATCGCGTCTCATCGCCGTCCGGATGTCGTCGTCACCGCTTGATGGTGTGGTCGTCACCTGGCCCACTGTGTACGACCTCCCGCGGCACGTGCAACCAATTTCATCCAGCCAGCGTGGTCAGGATCGACGCGGTCGACTCATCGCGGACGTGCCGGTAACCGGTTCCCGCCCACAGGTGTACGAGGTCGGCTTGGCCCGCTGCGGCGGCGGCTTTGCGCAGCGGGCTCGTCAGGTGGTGCAGGGCCGGATAGCCCAGTGGTGCGTTCGGCTCGAAACGGTCGATGAAGCCGTTGCGCAGACCGCGCGCGGGACGTCCGGTGAATGCCCGGGTGAGGATGGTCTCGGTGCGAGAGGGATCGACCAGCGCGGCCTTGTGGGTCGCCGAGGCGCCACTTTCATCGGCGCGCAGCAACACCGTGCCGACGGCTGCGGCGACCGCGCCGGCATCCAGTACGCCGGCCACCGCTTCCGGCGTGGCCAGGCCGCCTGCGGCAATCTGGGGGAGGCGCACGCCGGTGCCGATCTGCCCGATGAGATCTCCGAGCGGCACCGGCGCCGGCATCCGGTCCGGGGTGAACGTGCCGGAATGCCCACCGGCGACGCTGGCCTGAACGGCCAACATGTCCACGCCGGCGGCCGCAGCCAGTTCGGCTTCGGGCAGCGTGGTCACGGTCTGGACGACCACCGCGCCGGCCTTCTTCAGAGCCTTGATGACATCGGCCCCGGGTAACCCGAAGGTGAAGCTGACCACCGGAACGGGGTTCGAGACCAGCACCTCGATCTTGGCGCCGAACGCGTCATCGTCATCGATCGGATCCGGGGGCAGGGTGAGTCCGAATCGGTCCGCGTCGGCTTTCAGCGCGTCCGCGTAACGGTGGTAGGCCTCGCCGGTGATGGGGACGGCGTTGGGTACGAAGACATTGACCCCGAACGGGATCGATGCGTCGCGTACCGCGGCGATCTCTGATTCCAGGCTTTGCGGGCTCTTGTACCCGGCCGCCAGGAATCCCAGACCACCGGCGCGGGCCGCCGCGATGACCATGGCTGGGGTGGTGGCGCCACCGGCCATCGGGGCAGCGATCAGTGGGATGGTCAGCCCGAGGGCGGCCAGCGGGGAACTCTGCGGTGTCGTCATGGCTGCTCCTCGTCATCGGGATTCCGTCGTCACTCGTTGAAACGATTCTGGCCGTACGCCCATCCATCGCGATAGGACGGGTTCCCTATTTCACGGGAGGCGCAGGCTCTCAGCGAGCGGCGTCCAGGAACCCGCGGTGTAGGGAACGAGGCGGTCGGCGATTCCGGCATCGCTGAATGCGGTGTGGACGTCATCGAAGGTTTCGCTGTAGATGGACCATCCTTCGATGTGGGCGATCACCACGCGCGGGACCGCCAGCACGGCGGCGATATCGGCGGCACGTGGTCCGGTCGAGGTCAGGGGACGGCCCTGGTTCTTGGATTCCAGCCGGGATGCGCCGGCGAACAACACGGCGATGTCGATCACCGGGAAGCGTTGTGCGATCTGACCAACCGGCAGCAGCGATGCGTTGTCACCGCTGACGTACACCGTTGGCAGTGTGTCGGACTGCAGGATGAAACCGGTGACCTCTGCGTTGACGTGCCCGGAGTTGTCACGGGTGCCGTCCAGTGGTCCGTGTACGGCGGGTACGGCGGTCACGGTGATGGCGCCCGCTCCGTCGGCATGATCCAGTTCCGTTGTCTGCCAGGTTGAAAGGCCGATTGCAGGCGCCCCGAGCCGATCGGCGGCCCCGGGCCCGGTGATGATCAGCGGCACCGCGGTGGTGGCCCACTCGCGGCCGGCGATGTCGAGGTTGTCGTGATGGTCGTCATGGCTCAGCAGCACCGCGTCGACATGCCCGAGATCGGAGGCCGGCACCGCCGGGGGTGTCAGCTTTGCCATCGCCCCATAGTCACGAGGTTCGTCGAAGGTCGGGTCGGTGACGAAACGTGTTCCGCCGTAGTCGATCACCACCGTGGGACCACCGATGACGCCGATCGCCAGATCGTGACGGGTGGCGCCGATGGCAGTCATTGCGCTGCGGTCGTGTCGGCGCCGAGCAGACCGATGTGATACCCGAGCCGGGTCTCGACGTCGCCGGCTTCGTGGAAGCCGCGTTCGAAGAGGGTCCTGATGCGGGCCTGCGCGGCGGGCCGTTGCAGTGCACCCAGGAAGGCGTCCCACTCCGGGGCGATTTCCTCGTCGGACGGCAGGCTGTTGATGTCGACCAGGCGTTTGGTCTCGGCGAGAGCATCCTTGTCGAACGACGCGATCCGGTTGGCCAGGGCGTCGACGAATCCGTCCAGTTCGGCGTCGGGCAGTGCGCGGTTGACGTAGCCGTACCGTTCGGCCAGTTCACCGTCGATATCATCGGCCCCCAGCAGGACTTCGAGCGCCCGTCCGCGGCCGATCAGGCGAGGCAGCCGCGCCATCGGCCCGCCCCCGGGTACCAGGCCTGCGCCGACCTCCCACTGGGACAGGACGGCCTTCTCGCGGCTGGCGAAGCGCATATCGCTGGCAAGGGCCAGTTCACTGCCCACCCCGGTGGCCCGACCGCGGATCGCGGCTATCGAGACGACCGCAGCGCGGCTCAGGCGCACGAGCATGTCCGGCAGTGCCTGCAGGCCGGTCGGGCCGGCGGGATAACTGGTCGAATCCTCCAGCGGGGCAACGAAGTTGTAGTGCGTCAGGAAGAATCCGTCCACGGCGCTGTCGAACACCACCACCTTCACCCGGTCGTCGGCTTCGAGTGCCGTGATCACCGCATCGAGTTGCGGTAGCGTCTCCGGGCCGAAAATGTTCAGCGGTGGATTGGTGAACGTCACCCGCCAGTACTCCGGTGACTGCTTGGTCAGGACGATCTGCCGGGTCTGTACCGAGGCGGTCATGGCGTTTCCTCTCGACGGTGAGTGCTGGCTCAATCTTGGGCCTCGCCGCGGTGCCCGTCGATGCCGTTGGCGTCCATCCGCAGTGGGGGATAACCGGAAGACGCCGGCATCCCGCTCACACACCGATTGAGAATCGGCCCGCGGAACCCGCATGGCCCCAGACCGATCGGGCGCTACACAGGCGCCGGCGAACGCACCAGCCTGCTGACGGCGAAGGCCGCCGCCTGGTCGACCATCCCGTTGACGCCGTACTGCTGATGCGGAGCGCTCGACCCCGACGGCGCCGCGCCCGAGCAGACGGTGTCGCCGGGGGCACAGAACTCCAGCGCCTTGGGCGCATAGGCGGGGCCGACGTCGATCGCCGAGGCACCGTACTTCTCCGCCGACCACCCCGCGGGCGTCCCGAACAGCACCACGGCGGCGACATTGTCCACGACATCGGCCGGTATCGGCGGGGGAGCAACACCCGGTGCAAGAGCCGCCGGCACCACACCGGAGGTGGCCAGCGCGGTCACGACGGCCCCCTGCGAGTATCCGCCGAGCACCATCTGAGTGCCTGGGCACACCGACGTCACACCCTGTACATGAGCCGACTCGTCGCGCACACCTTCGACCACGTTCATCTGGAATGCCGGACCGGCGGCGAAATCGCTGCTCGCCGGATAGTTGACACCGTGTACACCGACTGTTCGCGGAAATGCCTGTGCCCGTAGCGCTTCGACGAATCGCTGACCGACACCACCGACGCCGGGCGGCTCCGAGGTACCCCTGGCGAACACCACGCCGATATCCGGGCAGGGTTGCGAACCCGCAGTCGGCACCATGACGGGCAACGCCGCCGTCGCCAGGACAGTCGCCGCGACCAGGCGGCCGACGATTCGCACTCCAGTGACCAATTCAATCCTCCCCCAAACGGCCCTGCGCAGACTGTGCCAGACCCCCGTGGCAGGCGGCGGCATTTTGCCCACCTGCCGTGAAATGCGCTCCTCGTGGGAGGCGCCGCTCATGTCATCGCGGTCGTGCGTGGCTGCGTTACACACGCCCATCGGCATACCTCAGTGCCATTGCGGGCCAATCGAAGTGGACCGCACCTGTGACGATCGACAGCCGGGTTCCCCGGCCACGGCCAGAACGCTCCGGCCCGGAGCAGGGCTGGCGGCATGGCAATTATCTATTGAATCCGATACGATCGTTTTGTGTCTGATAGAAACGCGGTTCGTGAGTCGATGCCTGGCTGGGCGCGCCGGACGCTTATCGCGGTGGGCTGCGTCATCGCGCTGGTGTCCTCGACCGGCCTATGGGTGATCTATCAGAATGACTTCACCGTCCGAGAACAGCGCGTCACGATTCCCGGCGCGCAACAGCCCCTCGACGGTGTCCTGGCGCTGCCGGAGCGCGGCACCGGACCGTTCGGGCTGGTGGTGTTCGTGCACGGCGACGGGCCGGCCGATGCCACCGGTCACTCCTTCTATCGGCCCCTCTGGGAGACCTTCGCGCGGGCCGGGTACGCGTCGTTGTCCTGGAACAAACCGGGCATCGACGGCGCGCCCGGTAACTGGCTGAACCAGAGCATGCGGGACCGCACGGCGGAGGTGACCGCGGCCATCGACTGGGCCCGGGGACGCTCGGACATCGACCCGCGTCGCATCGGGGGATGGGCCATCAGCCAGGGCGGCTGGGTACTGCCCGAGGTGGCCGCACAACGCCACGATCTGCAGTTCGTGATCCTGGCCGGCGTGGCCGTCAACTGGCTGCGCCAGGGCGAGTACAACCTGCGGGCTGAATTGCGTGCCCGCGAAGCGCCGGAGTCCGAACTGACCGCCGCCCTGACGCGGCGCGACCGGACGAACCAGCTGCTACGCGAGGACGCCGACTACGACCGATACGTCGCGGCCGGCATCGACGCGACACCGGTGTCGGCCGACCGGTGGGGATTCATCGCCCGCAACTACCTGGCCGATGTCACGACCGCACTGCCCCGGATCGAGACTCCGGTGCTGCTCGCCCTCGGCGAGAGCGACCGCAACGTCGACGTGACCGAAACCGAGCGCGTCTACCGCGAGATGGTGCGCCCCGGCCTGCTGACCGTCCAGACCTACCCGCACGCATCGCACAACATCGCCAGGGAGGAACTGGACAACAACCACGACAGCGTGACGTCGTTCCTGGTCGCCGTGTTCGCGCCGCGCCAGATCTATGCCCCCGGCTATCTCGACAACCTGCGCCGGTACGTCGAACAACAACCGCCAGCGAGGAACACACCATGAGAGTTCTCGCCCTGGGCGGCCCCGGCGCGATGGGCGCCGTGGCGGTCCGCGCCGCGACGCGACTGCCCGGTATCGAGGAGATCGTCATCGCCGACCGCGACGGCGACGCCGCCGAACTGCTGTCCCGACAGCTGGCCGACGCACCGGTGCCGGTCCGCGCCGTCACAGTGGACGTCACCGACGATGCGGCACTGCGCAACACGCTGGCCCCGATGGACCTGGTGGTCAACACCGTCGGCCCGTACTACCGCTTCGGCCTCACGGTCTTGCGGGCGGCGATAGCGACCGGCACGCACTATGTCGACATCTGCGATGACTGGGAACCGACGATGCAGATGCTCGAACTCGACGGCACCGCCCGCAGCGCGGGCGTGTGCGCCGTCATCGGGATGGGGGCCAGTCCGGGTGCGAGCAACCTGCTCGCCGCGACCGCGGCCGCCGAACTCGACTCGATATGCGATGCATACACCGCGTGGCCCGTCGACGTCCCCGCCGGCAACGCCGGTGATGCCGCCGGGGTGCTGCTGGGCCCCGACGGCCGGCCCTCCGCCGCGGCGGTGCATTGGATGCAGCAGAGCAGCGGGACGATCTCGACCGTGAGCAGCGGCCGCCTCGTCACGCAACGCCCTTTGTGTCCGGTCAGTTTGGCGCTGCCTGGCGGACGGAAGGGGACCGCCTACTCGGTCGGTCACCCCGAACCGATCACGCTGCACCGCACACTCGGCCTGACCGGGGAGGCCGCCAACCTGATGGTGATCACTCCGAAGATGCTGGCCTACCTCGATGTGCTGCGCCGCGACATCGACCGGGGCCGGCTGACCAACGAGACGGCCGCCGGCCAGCTCGCCGAACCAAATCTGCTGCGCTACCTCCGATCACTGCCGACCGCGCTGCGCTCGAAGGGGCCGGGTACGCTGCCGCCGTTCTTCGCCGCCGTCACAGGCCCGAGTCAGGGGCGCGACCACATGGTGGTGGCGTACCTGAATTTGGCGGGTCCAGCGGACGATCCCGCGCGCGGACTGCTGGGTGATATGGCCCGCGCCACGGGAATCCCACTCGCGGTGGGCATGTCACAGATTGTCGACGGCACGGCGAGACGCCCGGGCGTGCATCCGCCGGACGCCGTCATCGATCCACAACGGTTCTTCCCCGACTTCGACCGCCAACTCGGCAGACCGGCCGGCGTCCCGTTGGTCGTCGTCGAGCGGGAACCGATTGCCTAGAATCGTCGATATCGCACTCGTCACGAGGCGGGTAAGGAGTCAAACCGTTGGACATTCCCACCCGCACACTCGTCGAGAGCATGATCCGCGAAGACGCCACGATCGACAGCGGTGCGCTCTACGATGTCGCCAACGTCCTCGGGATGTCCGACCAGCAGGTGCGGCTGTGCATCAAGCGTTTGATCGCCGACGGTCAATTCACTCAAGAAGGTCGCGGACGTAAAGCCTTGCTGCGGGCGACGAATCGGGTGCGCAGCACCATCACGCCGGACCGTGAATACGTGCGATACATGTATGCCCAGGACACGGGCAGCGCTCCGTGGGACGGAGTGTGGCATCTGGTGGCGTTCGGGGTCCCCGAGTCGGTGCGGGCAGCACGCGACGCGATGCGCGATGCCATCACCCGACTCGGCGGCGCTCCCATTCAGGGCGGCCTGTATGTCTCACCGAACCGGTGGGAGGGCCTGATATCCGCGGCGGCAACGGAATTCGGAGTCGGCCGGCACGTGGCGACGCTGACCACCACCGACTTGTCCGTCGGCGGTGTCGACGCGCCGCGTGAGCTGGTCGATCGACTGTGGCCGCTGGACCAGATCGCCGAGCGGCATCGACGGCTGCTTGTCGTGGCCGAGCGCTCACTGTCGGCGCTGCGGACGGCATCACCGACCGAACACCTCACCATTGCGATCGAACTCGCCGCCGAGTTCACTCAGGCCGTCGAGCCCGACCCGTTACTGCCGCCGCAACTGTTGCCGCAGCCGTGGGTCGGCACCACAGCACGGGCGGCGGTGGCCGCCTGCTGGGCGGAGTTGCTGAAATCCGGCCGCCAGCCGATCAGATTGTTCCGGTGGTACGCCGATGTGATCGCAGAGGTCTCACAGACGGCGACCTCGGACAGGACGGCGTCCTCATTGCCCGCCGCCGATCATTGCGTATGAGCGCAATGTTCAGGGCGTCGATGCTGGCGCACCGAACGCGGTAGGTACCGTACTCTCAGAGTTCGAGCGGAGAGGTGGGTCGTCGTGGCGCGGGTGCGGAATCAGGATGCGCGTCGCAGTCAACTCGTGACGGCCGCGATCGCAGTCATTGCCGACCGGGGTGTCGGTGGCGTGCGGGTGAAGGACATCGCCGATGCCGCACAGATCTCGCCGCGGTTGGTGGCCTACTACTACCCGGAGATCGAAGACCTCATTGACGAGGTCTATCGCAACGCCGTGGACCGGTACTACTGGCAGCGACTGGAAGCCATCAGCAGGCTCGATGATCCTCGTGACCGGCTGGCCAACCTCATCGAATCGGGTCTGCCCTCGGGCAATGACGACATGCTCAATCGCGCCCTCTACGAACTGGCTGTCAACGCAGGTCGCGACCCATCTCACGGGACATTGCTGACCCTGCTGTTCGACCGCGAGGTATCGCTGTACGTCGCGGTACTGGAGGCCGGCCGCTCATCGGGCGCCTTCGCGCTGACCGAACCCGTGCTGGCGGTCGCGCAGAACTTCGTCGCACTCGAAGATGCGTACGGCATGCACCTCAACGGCGGAAATTCGTCATTGGACGCCGCAACGGCCGTCGGTCTCCTGCGGTCCTATGCACGCGCGGTCACCGGCGCCGACATCTAGCGCCCACCCGCCGCCCGCGGCCGCCTCGACGGGCCGGTTCCTGCTTCGGTGCCGTGTCGACGGCGATCCTGTTGTCCACACGCCTTGACGGCGGCCCCATACCGGGGCATTCTTTGCGGTTAAGCGCAGAAAATGTGAAGGGGATTACCGGATCGATGGAAAGTGACGGCGGCGGGACGGGTTTCTATCACGACGAACTGTGCCTGTGGCACAGCACGGGCGAAGCCGTGCTGTTTCTCCCCGTCGGCGGCTGGCTGCAACCGCTCGCCGGTGGCGGGCACCCCGAGTCGCCCGAGACCAAGCGCCGCCTGAAAGCCCTCCTGGACGTATCCGGACTGACCCGCCACCTGGCGGTCAGCAGTGCAGACCCTGTGACCATCGACGACCTGCGGCGAGTACACACTGCGGATTACGTCGAGCGCTTCCAGACCCTCAGTGCGGGCCGCGGCGGCGAGATCGGCCCCGAGGCGCTGTTCTCGCACGGCGGATTCGACATCGCGTCACTGTCCGCCGGCCTGGCCAAGCAGGCCGTCTTCGACGTGCTCGACGGTGTCCGGCGAAACGCCTATGCGCTGTCCCGCCCGCCGGGGCACCACTGCCTGCCCGACAGCGGGATGGGGTTCTGCCTACTGTCCAACATCGCCATCGCAATCGAAGCGGCGAAGGTAAGCCGCGGCCTCGGCAAGGTCGCCGTCATCGACTGGGATGTCCACCACGGCAATGGAAACCAGCACATCTACTACCAGCGCGACGATGTGCTGACGATATCGCTGCACCAGGAGAACTGTTTCCCGGTCGACACCGGAGCCGTCGGCGAACTCGGCGACGGTCGTGGCCGGGGATTCAATCTGAACGTACCGCTGCCCCCGGGCTCAGGCCATGACACCTACCTGCACGCCATGCGCACGATCGTGGTTCCTGCCCTCGAGTGGTTCCGACCAGATCTGGTCGTGGTGGCAAGCGGGCTCGACGCCAACGCCGTCGATCCTCTCGCGCGTCAGCTGTTGTACTCCGGTTCTTTTCGGGAGATGACCCGCCTCATCCAGGAAGTGGCCGACGGACTGTGCGGCGGTCGGCTGGTCGTCGTGCATGAGGGTGGTTACGCCGAATCCGCCGTGCCGTTCTGCGGTTTGGCGATCATCGAGACACTCTCGAACTTCCGCACCGACGTGGTCGACCCGTTCGAGGAAACCTTCGTCGCACAACAGCCGACGCCACGCGTAGCCGGCTACCAGACCGCGATTGTCGACGACATCGCGCGCGAACTCCGCGCAAACCGCACCACCGTCAACTGAGAGGACTGCATCACCCATGACCGACACCATCGAGAGTCCGGAAACACCGGCTCGGGCCGGCGAATCGACAAGCGACCTCGGACGGTTGGCACAGCGTCACCTCGTCATGAGCTTCACCCCGGGGTCGGCCTACACCGATGCGCCGCCACCGGTGATGGTGCGTGGTGAGGGAAGCCATCTTTGGGATGCCGAAGGGCGGCAGTACATCGACGCTCTTGCCGGATTGTTCTGCGTCAACGTCGGTTACAGCTTCGGCGGCGAGATCGGCGATGCAGTGCGCGACCAGATGGCCGAGCTGCCCTATTACACCAATTGGGGGGTGGCGCACCCGCCGGCGGTGAAGCTCGCCACCAAGATCGCCGAACTGGCCCCGGCCGGACTGGACCGCGTGTACTTCACCTCCGGCGGCGGGGAATCCAACGAGGCCGCCATCAAGCTCATCAGGCAATATCACCAGGCACGCGGCGAGCACGGGCGGATCAAGTTCATCTCGCGGCGCGCGGCCTACCACGGCACCTCATTCGGTGCGTTGTCCCTCAACGGTATGACCAACCTGCGCAAGCAGTTCGAGCCCCTGATGTACGGGTCTCGGCACATCACCAACAGCAAGCGCTACAAGCGTCCCGCGGGGGAGACCGAGCAGCAGTTCACCGAGTCCCTGCTGCGCGAGATAGAGACCCTGGTCGTGCAGGAGGGTCCGGACACCGTGGCCGGCATCTTCCTCGAACCGATGCAGAACGCCGGTGGGTCGTTGGTCCCACCCGAGGGATTCCACGACGGAGTACGTGAAATATGCGACCGGCACGGCATCGTGCTGGTGGCCGACGAAGTCATCTGCGGGTTCGGCCGGCTGGGCGAGTGGTTCGGTTCGACCCGGTTCAACGTACGGCCCGACATCATCACTTTCGCCAAGGGCGTCTCGTCGGCCCACGCGCCACTGGGCGGCATGATCACCAAGAGCGAGATCCTCGACACCGTCAACGCAGGCCCGGACGGTATGTATCTACACGGCTTGACCTTTGGGGGACATCCTGCGGCGTGTGCCGCCGGGCTGGCCAATATCGCGGTGATGGAACGCGAGGACGTCCTCGGCAACGTCCGGCGCAACGAGGCGTACTTCCGTGCCCAACTGGACACGCTGCTCGGTCAACGGCTCGTCGGCGATGTCCGTGGCCTCGGGTATCACTACTCGTTGGAGCTGGTGACCGACAAGGCGCGGTGCACGTGGTCGGCGGCGACGACTGCCAACGACTTCGTCCACACCATCCTCGCACCTGCGCTCTTCGACGCCGGAATCCTCTGCCGCACGGCGGTAGACCACGAAGGCACGCCGCTCGTGCAGTTCTCCCCGCCGTTGGTGTTCAGCCGTGCCGACATAGACGAACTGGTCGGGCGTCTCGGCAGCATCCTGGAGGTACTCGCCGACCGCGTGCTGTAGCTCGACGGAGCCGACTATTCGCCCGCACCCGGCACGGGGCGTGGGCGAATAGCCATGTCCGAGTGGATAATTCACGAACAGTATCGGAATAACCGATCTTCTGATCAGGAAAAGAGTTCTTTACAGATCCCGGCGTTGGCCGCAGTGTCATTGCTCACAGGAGCGACACCGTTCGCTGATCAAATCAAGCAAAGGCGCGACAGATGGCCCCAGGCAACCCCGTTGAAGTAAGAGCGGACGAGCGCACCGCTCGCGCCGCCAGCGAGACCCGACATCTCCAGAAGTCGCTCGGCCGGCTCGACATCATCTTCCTCATCGTCGCGGCAGTCGTGTCGATCGAGGTTCTCGGACAGGTATCGAGCTTCGGCGGGCAGACATTCACCTGGGCGCTCGTGCTCGCCGTGTTCTTTCTCGTGCCCTACGGTCTGATCTTCGCCGAGATCGGTAGCACCTTCACCGACGAGGGTGGCGTCTACGTCTGGGTTCGCCGTGCCTTCGGTCGGCCGATGGCAGCACTGGCATCGTTGTTGACGTGGGTGACGCAACCTGTCTGGGTCGGCGGCTCATGCACATTCATCGCAGGGGAGGTGGTGAGCACCTACGTCGTCCACTTCGAGCACGGATCGCTGACGGACTATCTCTTTAAGACCGTGTTCGTCTGGATGACAGTCCTCGCGGCGGTCATCAGCCTGCGCCACGGCAAGTGGATTCCGAACGTGGGAGCCATCTTGAAGATTCTGTTCCTGATGCTGTTCATTGTGACGGCAGGAATCTACGCCGCCCGCAACGGCTTCGCGGGCCTGACCGCGGGTGACTTCTCACCCACACTCGCCGGACTGCTCGGCGTCACGCCCCTGCTGCTGTTCTCCTATCTCGGTTTCGAGTCGGGCAACAGCGCCGCAGAGGAGATGAAGAAGCCGGCCCGCGACGTGCCGATCGCCATCGCACGATCCTCCGCGATCGCCGCCGCTGCGTACCTGTTGCCCATCGCGGCGATCCTGCTCGTGGTACCCGCCGATCAGATCACCGGGATCGGCGGGCTGATGGAGGCCGTCGCCACCGTGTTCAGCGTGTACGGTCCGGCCGCTCCGGTCATGCTGACCCTGAGCGGGATCGTGTTCGCGCTGGTGCTGATGACCCAGGGTGCCGCCTGGATGATCATCAGCGACCGTATGCAGGCAATGGCCGCGGCGGACGGGGCGTTTTTCGGTGGGTTCTTCGGCCGCTTCCATCCCAAGCTGGGCACACCGTTGCGGGTGAACCTGATGTCCGGTGTCGTGGGGACGATCTTCATGCTGGCCGCGATGGCGGTCAGCGGTTCTGCCGCCGCGGTCTTCGGCGTGGTGCTGTCGATCTCGGTGTCGACATTCCTGCTGAGCTACCTGATCTCGATTCCCGCCGCGGTGCGTCTGCGGACAGCGTTCCCCGAGGTCGTACGGCCGTTCAAAGTGCCGGTCTCGGACAACGTGTTTCGGGCGATGGGCGCGGTGTGCATCGGCTGGGTGGCGCTAGGCAGCTGGGTCGCCGTGTTCCCGGGAACACTCGACCGGCTCTTCGGCCTCGACTACGACTTCGAGGCGACGTGGGGCGTCAGTCTATGGGTGTTCGAACTGTTCACCCTCGGCACTCTGACCGCACTCGCCGCGCTGGGGATGGTGGGCTACGTGATGGCCAAGCCGCTACGTGTGGAGATTCGGCGCAGCGAGCAGACACCACACGTCGGCCCGGCTCCGGTACCGGCCGCCGACTGAGGGCATGTGCAGCGAGTCATGTCGGTACCGCACGACCGTGAATCGCCTAAACCGATGCAGTTGCCCTGTTCTTCGTGATTTACCTGTCCTAGCTGGCCGCCAATACTCGATTGATCGAGGCCACCACCGGCGCCAACGCCGTCATTCGAAAGTCGGATCCCATGACTGCAGCCGCCCCCACTCCAGAATCCGTCGAGCGCAGGACCATTGAGCACATCCCGGTCGACGAACGGCACGGGCGGGCCCGCGACCTGTTCACGGTGTGGTTCGGGTCGAACATCATGTTGTTGACGATCATCACCGGAGCGCTGGCCACCACGGTGTTCGGGCTGCCGCTGTGGGCGGGCGTCTTGTCGGTGGTGCTCGGCAACGTCGTCGGCGCCGTCGTGATGGCGTTACACGCCGCACAGGGCCCGCAGATGGGCGTGCCGCAGATGCTGCAGACCAGGGCGCAATTCGGGTCCTACGGTAGCCTGCTGGTCGTCGTCCTCGTCATCTTTATGTACCTGGGCTTCTTCGCCTCCAACGCGGTACTCGGCGGCCAAGCCTTGGCGAAGGTCACCGGGCTGCCGACGAATTGGGGCATCGTCGGCATCGGCACCGTCAGCGTGGTGGCGACAATGGTGGGTTACCGGCTCATCCACCGCGTCACCGCAATCCTGTCGGTCGTCGCGGGCGGGGCGCTCCTCGTCGCGTTCGTCTGGATCGTCGGCGTCAACGGCGTGCCGGACGGGACCTGGCATACCGACGGGTTCTCCTGGAGTGGTTTCATGGCGACCTTGTCCGTAGCGGCTCTGTGGCAAATCGCCTACGCCCCGTACGTTTCCGACTACACCCGCTACATGCCGCGCGATACCGGACAACGCGCCGCGTTCTGGGGTACCTACAGCGGGTGCGTGCTGGGATCGGTGCTGCCGATGCTGCTCGGTGTGCTGGTGGGGGCGGCGTTGCCGGACATGGACACGATGGACGGTCTGTCGGTGCTGACGCACGGCGTCAGCACGGGAGTCTTCGCAATCTTCGCGGTCGGCATCACCGCGACCAACGCCATGAATCTCTACTGCGGGACACTGTCGACGATCACCGTGGGACAGAATGTGTTTCCGAGGTGGCGGCCCGGTGCGGCAAGCCGCGCAGCGGTATCGGTGGTGCTCTTCGTCACCGCCCTCGTTCCCGCCCTGTTCAGTGCGGACGACTTCTTGGCCAACTACGCCAGCTTCCTGGCTCTACTCCTGTGTGTCTTGATCCCGTGGACGGCGGTCAATCTCGTCGACTACTACCTACTGCGGCACGGCGACTACGACATCGACGCGTTGTTCGAACGTGACGGCGGGCGCTACGGGCGTTTCAATTGGGTGGCGATCGGCTGCTACTTCGGGGGCATCCTGGTGCAGATCCCGTTCCTGTCGACGGTGCTGTTCACCGGATCCGCCGCTTCGGCGATCGGGGGCGTGGACATCTCTTGGATCGTCGGGTTGGCCGTCATCTGCCCTGTCTACTACTTCCTGATGAAACCGCGTATCCCGGCGGCGGAAGCGGCGCGCCCAGCGGAGCCGGTCCGCTGATGGAATCGGATTACCTGATCATCGGCGGTGGCACCGCGGGCTGCATCGTAGCGGCCCGGCTGTCGGAGGACCCGGGCGTGACGGTCACCGTCGTCGAACCGGGCCCCAGCGATGTCGACGAGCCACGTGCGCTGGACATCCGGCGATGGGCCGAGATGTTGGAGGGCGAATACGACCTCGACTACCGCAGTGTTACCCAGAGTCGCGGTAACTCACATATCCGACAGGCCAGGATGCGCATCCTGGGCGGCTGTTCGACGGCGAACACGATGATCACCTGGCGTCCGCTGCCCGCCGACCTCGACGAGTGGGGGAGTCTGGGTGCGCAGGGGTGGGACTCGGCGACCCTCGACGAGTACTTCGACAGAATCGCCGCGCCGATCACCCCGGTGCCGGCCAAGGACCGGAACCCGTATGTGGCCGATGTCGTCACCTCGGCAAGAGCGGCGCTCGACCTGCCGGCCCGCACCAACTGGAACACCGACCGCGACTTCGCCCGAACCGGAAGCGGCGCCGGGTTCTTCGAGATCGGATACACCCCCGACACACACCTGCGTTCCTCCACGTCGGTGCACTACCTGCACGAAGCCATCCGCACCCGGCCCAATCTGCGGGTTCGGCACGGGTTGCAGGCGATCAAGGTGCTCATCGAGGACCGGCGCGCGGTCGGGGTACTGGCGCGCGACGCCGGCGGGTCGGAATTCGAGCTCCGGGCGGCGCAGGAGACGGTGCTGTGCTGCGGCGCGATCGACACGCCGAAACTGTTGCAGCTGTCCGGAATCGGACCCGCCCGGGTACTCGCCGACGCGGGAATCGGGACAGTCGTCGACAGCCCGGGTGTCGGCGAGAACCTGATGGACCACGCCGAGGGACTGATCGTGTGGGAGGCGCGGCGCGCGGTCCCGGACACCTGCGCCACCGGCTGGGATGCAGGGGCGGCCGTACGCATCCGCGACGGCGGCCCGGCTCGGCCCGATGTGCTGATGCACTTTCCCGTCGAAGCCGTCGCCGACCACGCCGTCACCTACGGCACCCAGCTGCCCGACCACATCGTCTCGATCGCCCCCAACGTCGCAAAACCCAAGAGCCGGGGGAGAGTCTGGATCACCACCGCCGACCCGGCCGCCGCGCCGAGCATCGACTACGGCTACTTCACGGATCCCGATGGCGCCGACGAGGCGACCCTCATCGCCGGTGTGAGGCTGGCACGCCGCATCGCGGCCCAGCCGCCGATGTCGGACTGGATCGGGCGCGAAGTCTTCCCCGGCGCCGATCTGACCACCGACGAAGAACTGTCGGCGCCGTTGCGCGCCACGCACCAGACCGTCTACCACGTGTCCGGGACGTGCCGCATGGGTGCGGCCGGTGACCCGATGGCCGTGGTGGATTCACGACTTCGGGTGTACGGAGTCGCCGGATTGCGCGTCGTCGACGCGTCGGTCTTTCCCACCATCCCGTCGGTGAATCCGGTGGGAACCATCATGACGGTCGCCGAGCGCGCCAGCGCCCTGATCGCGGAGGACGCCGGCTGATCGTCCTCTCCTAGAAGGCGATCCATGTGGTCTTGAGGCCGGTGTACTTGTCCAGCGCGTGCAGGGACAGATCGCGGCCGAACCCGGACTGTTTGAATCCGCCGAAGGGTGTCTGGGCGCTCAGCGCGTCGACGGTGTTAACCGACACCGTGCCCGCCCGCAACGCCGCCGATACCGTGTGTGCGCGGCGCAGGTCGCTGGTCCACACGGAGGCGGCCAGCCCGTAGGCACTGGCGTTCGCCATTCGAATCGCCTCGTCCTGGTCATCGAAGGTCTGCACCGCGACCACCGGACCGAACACCTCGTCGGTGATCAATTCGTCAGTGGGGCCGAGGCCCGTCACGACGGTCGGTTCGATGAAGCAACCGTCGCCGGCCCGCTGCCCGCCGACGCGGACATCGCCGTGGGCCCGTGCACGATCGACGAACCCGAGGACGTGCGCGGTATGGGCTTCATCCACGATCGCGCCCTGCACTGCGCCGGGATCCAGCGGGTTGCCCGGGGACATCTCCGCAGCCCGTGCGACCAGTTCGGTGACGAACGCGTCTGCGATCGACTTCTGCACCAGGAGGCGGGAATTGGATGAGCACACTGCGCCCTGGTTGTAGAAGGCGCCGAAGAGCGCCTTCTCCACAGCCTGGTCGAGGTCGGCATCGGCGAACACCAGGTTCGGGCTCTTGCCGCCACATTCCAACCACACCTGCTTGAGATTGGAATCCGCGGCGTAGCGCAGGAATTGTTTTCCGGTGGCCGTTGATCCGGTGAAGGCCAGGACGTCGACTTCTGGATGCAGCCCGAGCGCGGCACCCGCGGTCTGACCGAGACCGGGGACGACATTGAACACACCGCTGGGGATACCGGCCTCGACGGCAAGCTCTGCCAGCCGCAGCGATGACAGCGGTGCACGCTCGGATGGCTTGAGCACGACGGAGTTTCCGGCCGCCAGTGCAGGCGCAACCTTCCACACCGCGAGGTCGAGCGGGAAGTTCCACGGCGTCACCGCGCCGACGACACCGAGCGGCTCGCGGGTGATGAGGGCGAGGTTTCCCGGCTCGGTCGGCGCGATCTCGCCGTTGATCTTGTCCAGCGCCTCGCCGTAGTACGCGAAAAGCGCCGCGGCAGACGGAACATCGACGGTGAACGCCTCTGCGACCAGCTTGCCCATATCCATGGAATCGAGCAATGCCAATTCGACTCGGTGCTCGTCGATCAGGGCGGCGAGGCGCAGCAGTACGGTCTTGCGTTCGGTGATCGAGCTGCGCGACCAGTCACCGGCGTCGAAGGTGCGCCGCGCCGACATGACGGCGAGGTCGACGTCGACATCCTGTGCCGACGCCACCTCGGCGATGACGGAGCCGGTGGCGGGGTTGATGCTGTCGAATGTCGCTCCGGACGCGGCAGGCCGGAAGGCGCCATCGATGAAGATGCCATCGCGCGGCCGAACGGCAGCGGCGTGGCGGGACCAGTCCGCCAGCGTCGTGGGCTGGGGTAATGCACTGACCATCAGGGGATCTCCTTCACCGACGCACCGGGGCCGATTTGTCGGTTCCACAGTGCACCGGAAGGCGTGCAGCTGTACAACCGGTGTTTCCGAACCGTAGGATCGGTTTCCCTGATGCAGGAGGCTGCGAAATGTCCGATTACACGCTGCGGCAGCTCGAGTACTTCGTGGCGGTCGCCGAGGCCGGAAGCGTCACCCGCGCGGCCGCGTCGGTCCACCTGTCACAGTCGGCAATGTCGGCGGCACTGGCGGATCTGGAGAACGCGCTGTCGGTTCAGCTTCTGGTGCGTCACCACGCCAGGGGTATCAGTCTGACACCGGCCGGCAAGGAATTGCTCATCGTCAGCCGCCAACTCCTTGCCTCGGCGGCCGATTTACGTGCTGTCGCCCAGGGATTGGGAACCTCGCTGAGCGGCACGCTGTCGATAGGCTGCTTTCAGGTGGTTGCCCCGTACCTGCTTCCCGAGCTGTTGGCCGCCGCCGCCGAGAAACTCCCCAAACTCCAACTGAACACCACCGAAGTCGATCTCGCCGATCTCGCCGAGGGCGTCGCAAACGGCACCTTCGAGCTCGGCATCGGCTACGACCTGGTCGACGACCCTCGCCTCAAGCGGTGGCCGTTGTTCACGCTTCCGCCATATGTCCTGGTGGCCGGAGATCATCGTTTTGCCATGCGCGACAGCGTGGATCTCACCGAACTGGCCGAGGAGCCGATGGTTCTGCTGGACTTGCCGCACAGCCGCGAGTACTTCCAGAGCGTCTTCACCGCAGCCGGTGTCCGACCCAACATCCGCTACCGGTCCACGACAGTGGAGACGTGCCGGGCGGTGGTGGGGCGCGGACTGGCCTACTGCGTGCTCAACCTGCATGCGGCGGTTCCGACCGCTCTGGACGGACACGCCGTCGCCGCGGTGCCGATCAGCGGGGATCCACCGAGTCTGACCGTCGTGCTGCTCGACGCGGTGGCGGCCCGCCCGACCCGGCGTGCCAGCATCGTTGCCGAACTCTGCCGCAGTTTGTTCGCCGGTCCGCCCGGCCACTAGCCCCCGCGACCTGCGAGGATCGATTTCTCCGATTTCGTACATCGGATCTACGCGCTGTACAGATGCAGGCGGCAGGCTGAACGATGTGAGGCGCGAGCAAGATTGCCGAATTCGTGGAGGTCAAGTTGTCGAGCCAAGAGGTCGAGGTTCTCATCGTCGGGGCGGGTCAAGCGGGAATCGCGATGAGCGAACACCTCGGAGCACAGGGCATCCCGCACCTCGTCGTGGAGCGTGATCGCATTGCCGAACGCTGGCGGTCGTGGCGCTGGGACTCGCTGGTGGCCAATGGTCCCGCGTGGCACGACCGTTTCCCGGGTTTGGAATTCGACACTGCTCCCGACGCTTTCGCGGGCAAGGAAGAGGTCGCCGACTATCTGGTTGCGTACGCCGAAAAGGTGGATGCACCCATCCGTACGGGCGTCGAGGTGCACTCGGTGCGGAAGCTGGACGGACAGCCGGGCTTTCGTGTCGAAACGTCCGAAGGCAGCATCGACGCGCGCTTCGTCGTCGCCGCTACCGGGGCGTTCCAGAAGCCGGTGATCCCCGCTCTTGTTCCCGACACTGCCGGCCTGCACCAGATCCACTCCAGCGGTTACCACAATCCGCAGCAACTGCCGGAGGGAAACGTGTTGGTGATCGGTGCGGGATCCTCCGGGGTTCAAATCGCCGACGAACTGCGTCAAGCCGGTCGCGAGGTGTATCTGGCGGTCGGTCCGCACGATCGTCCGCCACGTAGCTACCGAGGTCGCGACTTCTGCTGGTGGTTGGGAGTGTTGGGCAAGTGGGACATGGCCGCACCTCCGCGGGGGGCCGAGCACGTCACCATCGCCGTCAGTGGCGCCCGCGGCGGACACACCGTCGACTTCCGGAATCTGGCAGCGACCGGGATCACGCTGCTGGGCATGGCTGGTCCGTATCAGGACGGCGTGATGACCTTTGCGTCCGATCTGCGCGAGAACATCGAACGCGGTGACGCAAACTATCTTTCGATGCTCGACGAGGCGGACGCCTACATAGCCCGCAATGGCGTCGACCTGCCGGCGGAACCACAGGCGCGCGTCTTCGGCCCCGACCCGGAATGCATGACCGACCCCATCCGGTCGCTCGACCTTGCCGCTGCCGGCATCACATCCATCGTGTGGGCCGTCGGTTTCGCCTTCGACTACAGGTGGTTACAGGTCGACGCCATGGACGAGAACGGGCGCCCGCGTCACCAGCGCGGGGTGTCGACAGAACCGGGGATCTACTTCCTCGGTCTGCCATGGCAGTCCCGCCGGGGATCGAGCTTCATCTGGGGCGTCTGGCACGACGCCAAGTATCTCGCCGATCAGATCGCGATCCAGCGCAGCTACCTCGCCTACCAGGCGCCCGCACTGGCCGACCGGTGACGGCACCGACGACCCACGAGAAAGGAGTCACGTCGATGATCGACGAGACACCAGCCGGTGCGACCCACCGCAGGATCCGGCCCTTCAACACCAAGGACACCTACCCGGAGCAGAACCTCGACAACGACCTGTGCCAGGCCGTGGTTGCCGGCGGCGTGGTTTACCTGCGTGGGCAGATCGGACAGGATCTCGATACCCGCGAATCGGTGGGAATCGGTGATGTCGAGGCGCAGACCGAACGGGCGATGGCCAATATCGCCATGTTGCTCGACGAGGCGGGCAGCAGTCTCGCCGATATCGTCAAGGTGACCGTCTACCTTGTTGACATCCGTTACCGCGAAACGGTTTACCGGGTCATGGGCCGCTGGCTCAAGGGCGTTTACCCGGTGTCGACCGGCCTGGTCGTCGACGCGCTGGCGCGGGCCGAGTGGCTGGTCGAGATCGACGCCACCGCGGTGCTCAGCAAGGGATCGTCATGACGTTCTCGTTGGTCGTGCGGGACGGGCCGGCATTCGGGATGGTCGTCTGCTCGTCCAGTCCGGCCGTCGCGTCGCGGTGCATCCACCTGCGCGCCGGGGTCGGTGCGGTTGCGAGCCAGAACGTGACCAACCCACACCTCGGCGCCATCGCGCTGGATGCGCTCGCCGGCGGAGCGGACGCCGACGCGGCGCTGCAGGCGACGATCTCGGGGGAGGCGCATCCCGACTACCGTCAGCTGATCGTCGTCGACGGATCCGGTCGGACCGCGATCCACACTGGTGTCAAGGCGTTGGGCATCCGTCACCAGACCCGCGCCGACAACGCCGCGGCAGCAGGCAACATGCTGGCAGATCAGGCCGTCGTCGACGCGCTTCTGGACGGCTATCTGGCATCTGAGGCGAGCACCACCGAGCAGCGCCTGCTGGACGGCCTGGAGGCCGCGCTGAGCGCGGGCGGCGAGGCCGGGCCCGTGCACTCCGCCGGACTGCAGGTGGTCGAGGACGTGCCCTGGCCCGTCACGGATCTACGAGTCGACTGGCACGACGACCCGATCGGTGAACTACGCCGGCTGTGGGGGGTATGGCGACCGCAGAAGTCCGACTACCGCACCCGCGGGCTGGATCCCACCGCCGCACCGTCCTACGGGGTCCCGGGGGACCTATGAGCCACGAACTCGAACACGCCGTCCGGTCGACAGGAGACCGGGTGAGCGAGCGGATGCTGGCGCTGTCACGGGACTTGCACGCCCATCCCGAGATCGCCTGGGAGGAGGTGCGATCCTGCGCCCGCGTCGCGGGCGAGCTGGCCGACGCAGGCTTCGACGTGCAGGAGCATTTCACCGGCCTGGAGACCGCCTTCCTGGCACGTATCGGTAGCGGGCCGCTACACCTGGCGGTATGCGCCGAGTACGACGCGCTGCCCGGTATGGGACATGCATGCGGCCACAACATCATCGCCGCCATCTCCACCGGTGCCGCGCTGGCGCTGGCACCGTATATCGACGATCTCGGCATCACGCTCTCGGT
This sequence comes from Mycolicibacterium sp. P9-22, assembly GCF_008329585.1. Taxonomy (GTDB): domain Bacteria; phylum Actinomycetota; class Actinomycetes; order Mycobacteriales; family Mycobacteriaceae; genus Mycobacterium. Next base: position 176,663 of record NZ_NPKP01000011.1, read on the forward strand.
GTTCGGGACGCCCGCCGAAGAGGGCGGCGGCGGAAAGATCGAGATCCTCGATCGGGGCGGTTTCGCGGGAGTCCATGCCGCCGCGATGGTCCACCCCGGACCCGTCGATGTTGCCCGTGCCGACCCCTATGCCGTCTCGCACAGTCACATTCAGTACGACGGCAAGTCCGCACATGCCGCCGCCTACCCGGACCGCGGCATCAACGCTGCCGACGCGTTCACCATCGCCCAGGTCGCCATCGGGATGCTGCGGCAACAGTTTCCGCACGACGTCCGGGTGCACGGCATCATGACCAACGGGGGAGAAGCACCCAACGCGATCCCGCAGCGTACCGAGGGCCGTTGGTATGTGCGGGCCGGGACGCTGACGGAACTGGCCGACCTCGAACAGAGGGTTACCCGCTGCTTCGAGGCCGGTGCGTTGGCCACCGGGTGCGAGCTGACGGTGACCCCGGAAAGCAAGCCCTATGCGGAGTTCCGCACTGACGAAGGCTTGCTCGACGCCTACGTCCGGCGGGCCGAACAGATCGGCAGGCGGTTCAGCTCGGGCTCGGACTCGCTCATGAACCGGGCCTCGACCGATATGGGCAACGTGTCACAACGCATCGCCGCGATTCACCCCTACATCGGCATCGAGTCGCTGCCCGCGGTCAACCACCAGCCCGAGTTCGCCGCCGCCGCCATCTCGCCTGCGGCCGACCGTGCCGTCGCCGAGGGTGCGCACGCACTCGCCCTGACCCTGCTCGACGCGGCGTCCGATGCCGCGACGCGCCAACGACTGCTCGACTCGGCAGAGGATGTTCGGCCATGACGGGCATCGAGGTGCGTATCGAGCACGACCTGCTCGGCGATTACGAGGTTCCGGATGCCGCCTACTTTGGGGTGCACACCGCTCGTGCGCTGGTGAACTTCCCGATCACCGGCATGCCGATCTCGCGGCACTCGGAACTCATTGTCGCACTGGCCTGCGTGAAACTTGCTGCCGCACAAGCCAATCACCGGCTCGGGCTGCTCAGCGCCGAGCGCGCCGATGCCATCGTCGCCGCCTGCCAGGAGATCAAGTCCGGTAAGCTGCACGACCAGTTCGTCGTCGATGTCATCCAGGGCGGCGCCGGCACATCGACCAACATGAACGCCAACGAGGTCATCGCCAACCGTGGCCTGGAACTCCTCGGCCATCGGCGTGGCGACTACCGGCATCTGCATCCACTCGAGCATGTCAACTTGGGTCAGAGCACCAACGACGTGTACCCCACGGCGCTCAAGATCGGGCTGCAGTTTGCCGTGCACAGGCTGCAACTGGCGATGACGGAGCTGGTATCGGCGTTCGCGGACAAGGCAGTCGAGTTCGGCGGGCACCTGAAGATGGGCCGCACCCAGTTGCAGGACGCGGTGCCGATGACGCTGGGGCAAGAGTTCGGTAGCTACGCCGTCATGATCGGCGAGGACGGTGACCGGCTGGGGGAGGCCGTCCTGCTCATCTCCGAGATCAACCTCGGTGGTACCGCGATCGGAACCGGACTCAATGCCCACCGCGGCTACGCCGAGGCGGTGTGTCAGGAGTTGTGCGCGATCACCGAGCTGCCGTTGGTCACGGCATCGAACCTGGTCGAGGCGACCCAGGATGTCGGATCCTTCGTGCAGCTTTCGGGAGTGCTCAAGCGCACCGCGGTCAAGCTGTCCAAGATCTGCAATGACCTGCGGCTGTTGTCATCTGGCCCGCGAGCAGGTCTCGGTGAGATCAATCTTCCGCCCGTGCAAGCGGGTTCGAGCATTATGCCGGGCAAGGTCAACCCGGTGATCCCCGAGGTGGTCAATCAGGTCGCGTTCGAGGTGGTCGGCAATGACATCGCCGTCAGCATGGCCGCCGAGGGCGGTCAGTTGCAGCTCAACGCGTTCGAGCCGATCATCGCGCACAGTCTCTTCGAGTCACTGGCGCATTTGACTGCCGCGTGCGACACCTTGCGAACACGCTGCATCGTGGGCATCACCGCCAACGTCGACCACATGCGCGCCACGGTGGAGCATTCCATCGGTCTGGTGACCGCACTCAATCCCTATATCGGTTACGAAGCGGCGTCCCGATTGGCGGCCGACGCACTGAACTCCGATTCTGATATCGCGTCACTGGTCCTGGATCGCGGACTGATGACCGCCTCGGAGTTGGCGGCAATCATGGAGCCGGACAACCTGACTGGATCCCGGTAGGCCTGTAGTCGGCGGGGGACTCCACCCCCCTTGCATCAGAAAAAGCGATTTTGAAGTCCGGAAAGACCAGCTGTACAGGATCGGGGGTCCGGGCGCAATGTAGGGCATCACACATTGGCCACCGAGCAGGTGGCCACGGGTCAACGCCATGACAGCACAGAGAGTTCACCGACATGACTGACACGACGTCCGGCGCGTTGGCACCGGAATCCCTGGTAGATCAGAAGAGTATTCGCAAGAGCGTCGCCGCGGGGTCGGTCGGGGTATTCGTGCACTGGTTCGACTGGGCCATCTACGCGTACCTGGCATCCACGCTGTCGTCGGTGTTCTTCCCCGAACAGGACAAGACCGCGGCGCTGCTGGCGGTGTTCGGCGTGTTCGCCATCGCCTTCGGGGTCAGGCCCATCGGCGCCCTCATGTTCGGCGCCTTGGGCGACCGCATAGGCCGAAAGAAGACGCTGACCTTCGTCATTCTCGCGATGGCGTCCTCGACGCTGTTGCTGGGCCTGCTGCCGTCCTATGCCAGCATCGGGATCTGGGCGCCGATTCTGCTGATCGTCGCCCGCGTCGTCCAGGGGCTCGCCGCCGGCGGTGAATTCGGCAGCGCCGCAGCGTTCCTGGCCGAGTACTCGCCGACGAAGCGACGCGGGTTCGGTGTGAGCTTCCTGGAAGTCGGCTCACTGCTCGGTTTCCTGGGCGCCTCTTTGGTGGTGCTCGTGCTCAATTCGCTGCTCTCTGAGGCAGATATCAATTCCTGGGGATGGCGTATTCCTTTCCTACTGGCCACGCCGCTCGGCCTGATCGGTTTCTACATCCGCAACAAGATCGAGGACACACCGGAGTTTCGCGAACTGACCGAACTCGATGCCGTGCCGCAGAGCCCGGTCCGAGAATCGTTCACGCGCAACTGGAAGCAGATGCTGCAGATGAGCGGCATCGAGGTGATGATGCACGTTACCTTCTACATCGTCCTGGTCTACCTGCTGACCTACCAGGAGATCGAACTCGGGATGTCGGCGTCGGACGCCGCGCTGTTCTCGACGGCCGCGTCCATCGCCGCGCTCATCACCGTCCCACTGTTCGGGGCGTTGTCCGATCGAGTCGGTCGCAGGGTGCCGCTGATCGTGGCGTCGGTGATGCTGATCGTGTTCTCCTACCCGCTGTTCCTGATCATGCAGTCCGGTAGCTCGTGGGCCGGCATGGTGAGCACGGTCGGGCTGGGTCTGATTCTGGCGATCATCTTGGGGGTGCACGCAGTCACCGTCGCCGAGCTGTTTCCCACCCGCACCCGACAGACCAGCCTGTCCATCGTCTACGCCGTCACGGCCGCCATCTTCGCCGGCACCGTCCCGTATCTGCTGACGTGGCTGATCGCCCAAACCGGAAACCAGATGATGCCGGCCTTCTACCTCATTCTGGTGGGAATCCTCGGCCTGGGAACGATGCTCACGATTCAGGAAACTCGCGGTGTCGACCTGCTCCGTGACGATATCGCCCTGGCACGGCAGGCGACCGCGACGGGGCGGTAGTTGCAGCTTGTGACGCCGCATATCCTGGTCTCGAAAGCCCTGCGCCGGAGTGCAATTCGCGGAAAAGGTCCGGTTCAGGCCATCCACCCTCTTTGCAGCATTTCGTCACTGTGACGTTATTACGGACCGATGCCGGAGAGCACCCGGGTAGTCATGTCGGCGCGGGCCGCCCAGTCGGCACGAGTATTCAACAAGAGGTCTGGACCGGGGCAGCGGCGGCGCATGGCCGACCCGGACAGCAAAACGCTCGCGCAGTTGCGTGAGCTCGCATAACGGAAGCACCAGCTTGTGCCGTAGTGCGCAGGCGTCGGCGACGAGGCGGTAGTAACAGCTTCGCGGCCACACCTTGGACCGGAAAGTTCTGTGCCGGACAGTGATTGGCAAGGTGGTTGCATTCCGGCCATCCGGCCTGGCTCCACAATTTCGTCACTGTGACGTTACTCCGGTTGAATACGGGCGGGGCGGGGGCCTCGGGATCGCGCCGATCTGGAGTCGGATGATCGCGAACGATCCGTCGGCGTTTGTCAGGTTGCGGAAACGCCGCGGCGTTGGCCATGCCGGCGTGGAGACTGTAGGCGCGTCGGCACGAGCGGTTCGATCGAGCAGCAAGGACTCGGCGTGGACCGCGGCCGACAGGCTGACCTTGGAAAACAGGGGCATCCAGGCGGGCTGCGTGACCCTTGCACCGCATCTCGCCTGGTGTCCGTTCGTGCCGATAATCTACATTATGTCAACTAACCCAGAGGGCCGTCGTCGTCTCATGTCAGTGCGCACAGCCCCGATAGGGTCCTAAATTCCGCGCTGTCGAAGTTGATGAAGTTCTCGGCCACTTTCCCGTCGCGCAGGTAAAGGCAGTCTGCGCCGGTCATTTCAAAGGGTCCCTTGGCTCCGGTGGCCCTCATCTTCCAGTGCACGAATCCCTTGTCGCCGTTCATCGCGCCACCGAGGACCTCGAGCGTAAGGTCTGGCAGTGCATCGATCAGGTCGACAAGCGCCTAGATGTAGGCCGTGGCACCAGCGACGTCGCCGCCCCGGGCCAGTGCCCGACTACATCGTCGGTCACCATTGGGCGCAAGTATTTCGGATCAGGTGCCGACCAGAACTGGGCAAACAGTTCTGGTGTCCACCCTCTCGCGGTCTGAGACTCGATCAGCGCGTCTCGCGGTGCATTCGTGGTCATCTGTGCTTCCTTCCTGGGCCAGTAACGCAGACACAGAACATGTTGCAGTGCAGACATTTTGCCTGTCCATTACCCGGCGGGTAAAGCAAATCAACGGTCGACCGCAACCCACACTGCGCCAAAAACCCAATCGTCGTGGCCGACCATGTGTCCCTAGCGGTCGGTCAGCTTAGGGCGAACTCGGTACCAAAGCGCCACATCCCTCGCTAACGTGATCACATGGTCGTCACGCGCGAAGTCACCTACGACGTCGACGGACTGACGATGGTCGCCCACTTGGCGCGGCCCGACGGCGAGGGTCCCTGGCCGGCAGTGCTCATCGGACATGACGGCATCGGTCTCGAGGACTATCAACGCAGCCGCGCCGACGACCTCGCCAAGCACGGCTCCATCGCCCTCGCGATGGATTACCACGCTGGCCGTACGTTCTTCGGTGAGCCGGAAGCGATGCTGGCTCGGGTCATGCCCCTGATGGCTGACCCCGCCCGCATGCGCGCCATTGGCCGTGCCGCGCTCGACGTTCTACTCGCTGAGCCCGGCGCCGACCACGGCCGGTTGGCAGCGCTCGGATACGGTGCCGGTGGCCGAATCGTGCTGGAACTTGCCTGCGCGGGAGTGCCATTCAAGGCACTCGCCGCGATCCATCCGGGCTTGCCACCCGCGCGTACCGAGGAATGGATCAACGTGGGCGGAGCCTTCTTGCTATGCACAGGCTCCGAGGACCCACTCTGCACCCCTGGCCAACTGTTCACATTCGCCAGCGCGCTTCAGGACGCCGGACTTGATTGGCGCGTGAACATTTACGGCGGCGCCAAGCACGCTTTCTGGGCCGCTCCGATGAATCCTGACGGCTCTTTAACCGGCGACACCACCCACACCGTTGCCACCGTGCCCGGTGTAGAACATCACGCTTTGCACGCGACACGGGCGTGGCACGCAGTGCTAGATCTGCTCGACGAGACAATTGGGTCTTCGTCCGCCTCGACAGAGCGGCCGTGACGATGGGCTTACCGCTCCCCTGTTGCGGTCCCCCGGCGGAGGAGCTACCTGCTCACTGTCGACCGAGGCGGACATTCGCGCCCCCGGATCGAAGAGCCTGACCGTCGGTGTCTGTCGACCACCACTCCCCCCATCGTTTTCTACTGCGTTGCAACACTTCTGTCCTCCGGCGGGGAGCCATCGAGATGGTTTCCTTCGAGCCGGCGTTTCAGATTACTGAGGGCGATGTCGGCGCGTCGCCGTATCACCCATGCGGCGACCGGCAACATGGTGCCGCCGACGAGTCGGTTCTCATTGCGGCTCAGCATGCGCCACCGCACGACACAGACATCCTGACCGGCATCGACGAACTCCATCTCCATCCGTGGCAGCAGCGGTCGCAGGTCACCGTGGGTGATCAGGCGCTGCGGTGCCGCGGCGTCCATCACCCGAATGGTGACCGAGCGCGTTCCACGTAGCGGCACCGAAACCGTCTCCACGTACTGCTTACCGATCGACGCCGGGGACAGCTCGTTGTCGGCGACGATACGCACAACACCGGGGAACCACTTCACGAAGTTCTCCAGGTTGGCCGCATAATCGAAGACCTTCGCGCGTGGACACTGGACAGTGACCGTCGCATCGGCAAGTAGGTACATACATCCTCCTCGGGACCGGTTGTCTGAACGCTAGGCTGTAGACCTAGGTCTACAGTCAAGTGCGGACGGCATGAGAATCAGCGAATTGGAAGCGAGCACCGGCGTTGGTCGCCATGCGCTTCGCTACTACGAGCGCCAGGGGCTGCTCGGCGATGTGCAGCGGACCGGCGGTAATTACCGCGACTATCCGGAGTCTCTCGTCAACGAAATCAAGCTACTGCGCGATATGCAGTCGCTCGGTTTCACGTTGACCGAGATTCGGCAGGTGCTCGATGGGCTTCGCTCGAGCGATATCGACTGCCTCGACGGCGCCCGATTGCTGGCCGACAAGCGGCAGCTGATCGAGCTACAGATCCGCAATCTCCGGGAAGTCAGCAGCACGCTGCGACGTGAACAACAACGCCTCGAAGCCAGGGCCCGCAGGCACGGTAAACGCCCGGTGGGCCGCTGAAGTTGTTGTGCTGCCGGTTGATACCGGTATGTGCGTGGCCAGAACGTTCAATGCCCTACTCGCGGGCCTACATCTATGCCTCGGTGCGCATCGATCGCTGCGCCAGCCCGACTACACTGCACGGTGTAGTGTAGCTGTGGATCACGACGAGCACGTTGGAGAAATCATGAAGATGACCAAAGAAGCCCGCGAGCAGTTCTTGGCGGGTGTTCACGTCGGTGTGGTCGCCATCGAGCGCACCGACCGGGCCCCGTTCGCCGTAGCGATCTGGTACGCCTACGAGCCCGGCGGTGAGGTGTCGATCTTCACGACCGAGGACAACCTCAAGGTCAAGCTGATCCGCGCGGCTGGTCGGTTCTCCATCACTGCTCAGCAGGAGCAGCCGCCGTACAAGTTCGTCACCGCGGACGGCGATGTCACGTCAATCGGGCCCGCGGACGAGAACGAGGCCCGCGCCGTTGCGATCCGGTACCTGGGCGAGGACGAGGGCAACCGGTTCGCCGACGCGAACCAGCACGCGGACATGGAGTCGACGGTGTGCATCCGCATGCAACCCAAGACGTGGCTCAGTAGCGACTTCTCCGACGTCGCTTGATGACTCGACGTCCGGGGTGGCTACCCGTAGGCACGGACGAAGACGTCCACGCCGTCGACCAGGATCTCGTCGACCTCGCCCGACACGTCGGTTTCGGTGCGTTCGAGCGCCTCGAACGCGAGCTGGAACGTGAGCGCAACGAAGTGCTGTGCGGCGCGGCGAGGGTTGTCGGTGTTGATGACACCGGCCTCAGCCCACTCTTCGACGCGACCGACGAACAGTTCCATGGCGACGCTGATGGCCGATTCGCGATCCCGGTACCACGATCCGCGACGAGCGGAGAGGCGGCGGTAGTGGGCATAGTCGGAGGACGGGAAGGACTCCATGACGAAGTAGCGCGCGAAACCCAACAGGCGTGCGCGCAGGTCGCCGGTGGCGCTCGCCTCACGGTCCAGGGCGACCTGAACGGTGGCCGAGAGTTTCTCGCCCAATTCCTCGAGTACCGCGGCGAACACAGTTTCCTTGTCGCCGAAATGGTCGTAGACGGTTCTTTTGGAGACGTTGGCTCGCGCGGCGATTGCGTCGACGCTGGCGAGCTCGTAGCCCTCCTTGACGAACAGCTCGCGGGCGGCTTGCAGCATCGCGCGGCGTTTCTCGATGGAGCGACCGCGTCGCCCTTCGGTGCCGGACGTCGACGTCACCTCACACACTCCCAGCTTTCTCGCACACCGCAGACTACACCGCACGGTGTAGTGCGGTGAACGTCATTGGCGCAAAAGGAAATCCGACGACACAGGGAGGTCGCTCATGAAACTTGATCTGGAAGGCCGTCGCGCGTTGATCACCGGGGGCTCCAAGGGGATCGGTCTCGCCACCGCCCGGCGGTTCGCCGCCGAGGGCGCCGATGTGTGCCTGGTGGCGCGGGACGCCGGTGCGCTCACCGACGCGGCGAAAAGCCTTCGCGCGTCAGTGGGAACGGACGTCTCGACGTTGGCCGCGGACCTGTCGAAAGCCTCGGAGCGCGAGCGCGTCTGCGAGACGTTCCCCGACGTGGACGTCGTCGTGAACAACGCGGGGTCCATCCCGTTCGGCTCCATCGACCAGATCGACGAGCAGGCGTGGCGACAGGCCTGGGATCTGAAGGTCTACGGCTACATCGACCTCACCCGCCGCTACCTGGAGGTCATGCGATCGCGGCGCCGGGGCGTCATCGTCAACGTGATCGGAGCCAGCGGAGAACGACACCTGGACTCGTACGTAGCGGGCAGCACCGGGAACGCCGCCCTGATGGCCTTCACCCGCATCGCGGGTTCCAAGAGCACGGCCTTCGGCGTCCGCGTCGTCGGAGTCAACCCCGGACCGGTTGCATCGGAACGCGGCCGCCACCTGGTTGCCGCGAATGACGACGCGGGTGACGCCCCCACTCTGTCGTTCCGAATCCCCTTCGACCGCCTGGCCACTCCAGACGACATCGCGGCCAGCGTCGTGTTCCTGTCCTCGGATCGCTCGTCTTACACCAGCGGCACGATCGTGACGATCGACGGTGGACTCACCTATCAGAGTGAGCGCGCTTAGCGGCTGTCGCTCAAGCTGACAGCCTCGCGCGCTGCGGCTCCCGACGCCCCCAGCCACCGCCGGGCGATCGCCGCCGCGGTGATGGTCGGGATGCTGACCCTGGGCGGATTGGTGATCGCGATCCTCAGCAGTGTCGCGTGAACGGTCACAGCGCGGCCGTCAACACCGGATGATTGGCGGCGTCCCGCAACTTCGGCGACTCCCCCACGAACGTTCTGCAACTGTGCTCAGCGGAAATAAGGTTCAACCGTGCCATTGAGCTTGACGACCATGGGATTTCCGCGGCGATCCTTCGCGGTAGGGACTTCAACACGCACCCAACCCTCGGACACGTTGTATTCGTGAACGTTGCTCTTCTCGACGCCATTGAAACGAATACCCACGTCGCGGCGAAGCACCTCTTCGCTATAAAAGGCGCTGCGCGGATCGATCGAGAGGTGGTTCGGTGGAACGTCTGTGTTCTGGTCCTCGGACATGATGGCCTTCGTTGAATGCTCGGATTGTTCTCAGAGAATCTACGCGACCCTGCAGGAGCGGTTTGCGCATGCTCTGCAGACAGCAAGCAAGCCGGTGGCCATCGGGACAGCCATCACACGCAAGCCGCCCGTCAGGATCGGCGGAGCGGATCCCGGCCATTCCAGGCAACGAGGCGGTCGATGGCGGGTGCGTCGTCGGAGATCGGGACAGCCTCGGCGAATGGAACGGCGACCTCGTCGAAACCCCTTGCGGCCGAGACCTGCTCGTAGAGAGCTCGACGGTTCTCGGCCGGCAGGATCCTGCGTGCCGCGTCGAACGCCGCAGCGACGACTGCATCATCCCAGTCCGGCTGCTGACCGGTCGCCGTCGCAAGGTCCCACGTGTGGACGGTTAGCTCGGAGAAGTACGAGGCCAACACCTCGGCGCCGCTACCTTCGATCCACGGCAGCGCCATGGGTCGTTCGAGCACGGCATCGTCGCTCCAGGCATCCGCGGCTCTTCTCCCCGCCTCCCGCCACGCATCGGGCCAGCGATCGTCGGCGACTGGGGTGTCGCTGACTGCAAACGGATTCTCGCCGTTGCCGAGCGCGGCAACTCGGTCGAGCACGCCGACGAGGTGCGCGAGCAGGGCTCGCACGTCCATGTCGGTGCACGGTGTCGATTCCGTGAGTTGCTCTGGTCGGACGCCGGCAATGACGGCCCCGCACGTGGCGATGGCGCGGTCGAGAATCGGCCGCGGGTCTGTGGTGCTGGTCGATGTGGTCATGGCGCCATTGTGCCCACCTGAACCGGTCACCTTGTGGCCAGTTTGATGTGGAAGTGTGGTCGCATGCGAGCCGACCGGCTAGTCGCCATCCTCCTGCTGCTGCAACAGCGCGAGCACGTCACGGCATCGGAGGTTGCCCTGGAGTTGGAGGTGTCCGAGCGCACCGCCCGCCGTGACCTCGAAGCGTTGAGCGCGGCAGGGGTACCCGTGTACTCAATGCAGGGTCGAGGGGGTGGGTGGCGCCTGTTGGGCGGCGCTCGCACGGACCTCTCCGGGCTGACCGCGGGCGAGGCTCGCGCGCTGTTTCTGGTGGCCGGACCGGCCTCGACGGCAACCCCAGGCGTGAAGGCCGCTCTGCGCAAACTCGTACGCGCGCTGCCCGAACCCTTCCGAGAGCAGGCCGAGGCCGCCGCGACGTCAGTCGTCGTGGACCCACGACTCTGGGGATCCAGCCAGCCCGAGCCGCGACCACCCCGGTTTCTCGACGAACTTCAAGAGGCGGTCATCCGCGGTGTCCGAGTGCGGCTCGGCTACGTCGACCGTAAGGGCTCGGAGACCGAGCGAACCGTGCACCCGCTGGGCATCGTCGCCAAGGGCCCAACCTGGTACCTGGTCTCCGCTACGGAAGCCGGTGGACGGACCTTCCGGATCGACCGTGTGTCCTCGGTCGAGTTGACCGACGATCCCGTCCAACGACCTGACGGATTCGACCTTGCCGAGAGCTGGCGCGAGATCGCCGACGAGGTCGACCGAAGGCGCACTCCCCTCCAGGCCCAGGCCATGTGCGCTCCCGACGGACTCGGTGTACTTCGGATGGCGCTCGGGAGCCGCCTCGAAGTCGGCGGTTCCACGCCCGACGGCCGGATCGAAATCGTGATCCGCGGTCGCGACGAGTACACCCTCGCAGGCGAAGTTGCCGGGCTCTACGAATGGGTCGAAGTCACCGGCCCGCAGGGCGTGCGCGACCACCTCGCGTCCATCGGCGAAGCGCTGGTTGCGTGCTACAGCAGGGCGAGCCGTGAGTTGAGTACGCCCGACGGACCTGTGTCGATGGGAGCGGTTTTGCTCTGATGGGGGTTTGGGGACCCCCGTCGTCGGGCAAGATCAACCTATGCGAAATCTCCTTGTCCGTTCGACCATCGCCATTGTTGCCGCCGCTCCAATTGCCGCCGCGTCGCTGTTCGGGGCCGGAGTCGGTTCAGCAGAGCCCCTGAACTGCATCAACGGCCAGTTCTGGGATCCGATCACCAACACCTGCCAGACGCCGCGACCGGCGGACAATTGTGCTCCCGGTCAGTACTGGAACGCCTTGTCCAATGTCTGCCGGCCCCTGGGGCAGCTCTAGCCCACTTCAGGTGACGCTGGGCCGGCGGACCGGGGCGCGCCCACTCCCCTTCCGGGCGAACCAGTTTCGGGCCAACGACCACCCGGCTGAGCCGTCGGTTGCAGCGCGGCGATCCGGTGCAGGTCGCCATACCTCGCCAGTCTCGCGATACAAGGGGTGAACGCCTCACGCTGTTGTAGTTTTAGCCTCGGTGGGCCAAGTCATATGCTCGACCGGAAGGCAGATCATGGCGCTCGGCGTTGTCGCAACCATCCCCGTCGGAGGGTCCCCGAACAGGGTGGCAGTCACCCCCGACGGCGGCCGCGTCTACGTTCTCAACGGTGGCGGTGACTCCGTCTCGGTGATCAGCACCGCGGTCAACGCTGTCAGCACGACCATCCCCGTCGGCGACCTCCCGGACTCGGTGGCGATCACCCCCGACGGCACCCGCGCCTACGTCTCTATTGAGAACGACGGCACGGTTTCGGTGATCAGCACCGCCACCAACACCATCACGTCCACCATTGCCGTCGGCAACTTCGCGAGTGGAGTGGCGATCTCCCCCGACGGAACCCGTGCATATGTCGCTACTCTCGAAAACACCGCCGGTTCCGGAGTGGTGGTCGTGCTCGACACGGTTACCAACACAATCAGCACGACCATCCCCGTCGGCGGACATCCCCACAGCGTCGCAGTCAGTCCCGACGGCGCACACGCCTACGTCACGGACTGGAATTTGGCCGCTTCAGTGTGGGTGATCAACACCGTCACCAACACCGTGATCGACACCGTTCAGGTCGGTGATCTTCCCAGCGGCGTCGCGGTCAGCCCCGACAGCACCCGCGTCTATGTCACCAATGCGGCGCCGAACGGCACTGTTTCGGTAATCGACGCTGCGACCAATGCCGTCACTGCCACCATCCCCGTCGGCAACAGTCCCATCGGGGTCGGAGTCAGTCCTGACGGCGCCCGTGTCTACGTGACCAATCGTGGCTTCCCCGGCCCCGGCTCGTTGCAGGTGATCAACGCCGCCACCAACAACGTCACGGCCACGATTCCCGTCGGCGAAGATGCGTGGGCTCTGGCGGTAAGCCCAGACGGAAAGCGGGTTTATGTGGCCAATCTCGGCGACGACTCGGTGTCGGTGATCGGTGAGACCTTAGCCCTGCGTCCAGATGATTTACCGGATCTGGTCGGCGATCTCCTCGGCGGCGTTGCCGGTGACGGCGGGGGGTGGCTGATCGTCGGCAACCACTTCTACAAAATCCCGCCGCGCCCGCTGGCGGTGGCGAGGCTCGCACGGGCGATCGCGCCCTTCCTCGGCCGTCCCATTGAAGATCGAAAGCTCGGTGAACATCTGCGGAAAGCCTTGAATCGACGCAAATAGGATGTCCTCGGTCGAGGTCGATCTGGGGCGGTCGGGTTCGTCGGTGGAGTACATCCACTGAACAGAGAGGCGCATCCGCTTCGCCCGGTTCCAGCTCACCGAGGTCGTGCCCGGCCGGCGAATGGTCTGGCACGTCGTGGATTCCTACCTCGCCTTCATCGACGAGCACGACGAGTGGACCGATACGCGCGCCGTCTTCGACATCACCGGCGACGTCCATGGCACAACGCTGCACTTCACCCACGAAGACCTCACCGCGGCCGAATCGGCCTGCTTCGAATCGTGCTCGCGGCTGGACGTTCTACATCACCCAGAGCCTGCCGCAACTGATCACCACCGGCACCGGCCAGCCCATCACCCGCTACGACCGCTGATGACACCCGATATCTAGAAACTGTCTGCCGTGGTGCGGCCAGTGCTCGCGGGACGCAACCGAGCGACGATGCCGTCGAGGTCACGGCGGAACATCTCGGGACGGAACACATGCCCGCCCGGCATCTCGTGAGCTTCATGTGGGATCCCGGCGTTGCGGAGTCGATCTCGGAACTCTCGCTGGCCGGCGAGCACTTGGGTTTCATTGACACTGTCGAACCAGTTGAGCGGATCCGGGCTGGTCCCGGCGACAAGGAAAACCCGTTTGTTGCGGTAACTCTCGATGCGCTCCACCGGGTTGTCGGCACTGACCCTGGCCTGGTCCCAGTTCGGTGCGCCGTAGACCGTTCCGCCGGCCAGATCCAGCACGGCCGACGTGATGTTCGCCCAGTGCACGACCAGACCGAAGTCACGACGCAAACTGGCCGGGCCGGAATGGGAACTCACAGAGGCGAAATGACCGTAGTACTTGGCGGCGTACTTGAGCGCGCCGAACCCACCCATCGAGAACCCCGCGACCGCACGACCGTCGTATTCGGGGTACACGCGGAAGCTCGCCTCGATCCACGGGAGCAGCTGCGCGATGTGGAACGTCTCCCAGTTCCGCGGGCCGGCGAACGAGGTGACCGGGTTGGAATGCCACCCCGCGTGGCCGCCGTCGGGCATCACCACGATGATCGGCTTTCCGGCCGTCAGGTTGCGGATACCGAGAAAGTCGAACTGGCGGAAATCGTCATTGCCGCCATGAAACAGGTAGAGGACGGGATAGGTCCGTCCGCTGGTGCGATAGTGCTCGGGCAGGAGCACATTGACGCCGGGGTTCCAGCCGATCGCCGAGGTCTGGAAACGGTAGTACCACAACCGAGGGTCGCTCTCGTTGCGGTCCACGATCCGCAGACCGAACCCGTCGCTACGCCCGATGAAGATGACCAGCACGTGGCCGACATTGATGACAGCGGGATTGGCGATGCCATTGGCGGTGGCGATCAGCGGATAGAACGACGCGTCACCGTAGAACCGCACAGCCAGCGCCGACAGAGTGTCCCCGGCGACAACCGTGTACTTGGTGATGTCCGGGACAACGAGCCGCTGCCCCACTGTGACAGCGCTGGTTTCGGTGATCCCGCTGGCGCCGGCGATCAATCGGGACAGCGCCGCGTCACCGTAGAACCGCGCGGCCAATCCCGGCAGTGTCTCCCCCACGGCTACCGTGTGCCTCGTGAAATCCGGAAGGATCAGCCGCTGCCCAACAATGATCGCGTCGGGATCGGCGATCCCGCTGGCAGAGGCGATCAGCCGGTCCAGATCGGCTTCACCATAGAACCGCAATGCCAACGCCGACAGCGTCTCCCCCGTGACAACTACGTGTACCCTGACCATTCTTCTCACCCCTTGGTTACTACGACTGGCGCTATCTTCGATTCTGCGCGCACATGTCGCCGTTGCGCCACGAAGCCCGCTGCACGATTGCTCGGTTGCTCGGTTGCTCGGCTGGTTGCCGGGATCCACACTTCGCCAATACTGGAACGTGTTCTAATCCGATGTATGCCCAGTGCAGCGGCGGGGCACGCTGACCCCGCGTTTGCGGAAGTGAAAGCCGTCTTTGAAGCAGGTTTGGCCGACGGCGACGACCTCGGCGCCGCGGTGGCGGTATTCGTCGGCGGTCGTGCGGTGGTGGATCTGTGGGGCGGCGTCGCCGACAGACGGACCGGGCGCCCATGGACGCGTGACACCGCTTGTCCGACGTTTTCCTGCACCAAGGGTGTGACAGCGACCGCGGCCCTCATGGTCGCCCAGGAACAGGGCCACGATGCCGACGAACCGGTGAGCGCCTGGTGGCCGGAATTCGCCCAGCACGACAAGCACGAGATCACCCTGACCGATCTGTTGGCCCACCGGGCTGGGCTGCCCGTCGTGGAGCAACCGGTCTCGGTGGCCCAAGCCGCGGATCACCCGGCGATGGCCGACCTGTTGGCACGCCAACACCCGCTCTGGGAGCCCGGGACCGAACACGGTTATCACGCTTTGACTTTCGGATGGCTTGTCGGCGAATTCGTGCGCCGCCACACCGGTATGACGGTCGGCGAGTTCACCCGACGCCACGTGGGCGATCGACTGCTCATCGGTGCTTCCGGTGCAGCGGTGCGCGAGGCCGCCCGGATCAGTTCACCACCGCCGGAGCAACGTGTTTGGAGCGCCGAGAACGCGCCGCCGATTCCTGAGGACACAGTCGCCGAGATGGTGTCCGCGATCGCCGATCCAGAGTCGCTGTTCATCCGGGCTGCATCGAATCCCGTTCCCGCGTTCAATGATCCAGAGGTCTTGGCGGCCGGCTGGCCCGCGGCCGGCCTGGTGACCACCGCTCGTGATCTGGCCAAATTCTATGGTGACCTGATCGGTGGAACCCTGCTCGCGCAGGGTCTCCTGCGCGAAGCGGTCACGCAACGCGTACGCGGTCGGGACCGGGTGCTGCGCCTGGAAAGCGCATTCGGGCTCGGCTACATGCTGCCGTCGCAGAACTTCGTGGTGCCCCAACCCGCGCAACGGACTGCTTTCGGGCACCCGGGGGCGGGCGGCTCGGTGGGACTGGCAGATCTCGAACACAAGGTCGCTTTCGCCTTCGTGCCCAATCTGCGCCGCGACTGGCTGGCCGGCGATCGCCGCGCCTACCGGCTCATCGCCGCGGTGTACGACGCGTTGTGACACAACAGCGAAATTTCAGTCACCCCAACACACCGCGCCGTGCGTCAATGCCATTGAGCGCTTTAACAACTGGGCGGGGCAACGCGGAGTAAGCAGCCTCGAGCTCCCGGATGCGGTGTGACACAGTTTTCTTGTCCCAGCCCGATGCCGCTGCGGTGTCGCATATACGGCCGACGAGATCGAGCGACCAGCCCTGTTTCACGATGGTGTCGAATTGGTCGTCGGTGAACTCTGCGAACGCCTCCCGCAAACGCAAGCGTGCCTGCACCGCACGGATATCGGCGAGCAGAAACCCAATCGTGGACGCCGTTTCGTGCGTTACCGCGGCGATCAAATCATTGAGGAGGTAGACATCGGGCGCCGCCCCATCGATCTCCTGGTCAGGCTGAGCGGCGCTGACGCAGTGCATCGCCTCGGTGAGTTGATCGACCAAGCGGTCGATCATCGCGTCCCTGCCGCTGGCATGCACCAGGAGATGATAACAACGACGTTGTGGCACGCGGAATTCCGTGCCCGCTCCGTGGGTCGTACCGATGCGTCATCGGCTGAGTGCCCGGCGCACTGTCGTCACGTAATCCGTGGCGCGGAACCGAATCACCGGAACGTCCACCAAGTCGGGGGCCGGCTCGTCAGCTTCTTCGTCACCGTTTTCCTGGCAGAAGTAGGCACGGACCGAGTACCCCATCGCGGGCCGCCCATTTCCCCAGCGCACGTCCGTCCACGGCCCAGTCCATACCTCCCAGGCCCTGATCAACGCCAATCAACGTCAGCACGTTCATCGACCGAGGCTAGCCTCTGTCTCAGCCGATGAATACGACACGCTGAACCGCGACAGCCCGGATGGTACGTGCGCGCACCTGAGGCATCGCACACTAGGACGTCGCATCCGACGCCATGGAGGAACCTTGCCGGAAATCAGTCCCATCGCCGAGTTCGACTTCGTCATCGTGGGAGCGGGCAGCGCGGGCTGCCTGCTCGCCAACCGGCTCAGCGCAAACCCCGATCACCGTGTGCTCTTGATCGAGGCCGGCGGCAAGGACGACTGGTTCTGGATCAAGATCCCGGTGGGCTATCTGTACACCATCGCCAACCCCCGCACCGACTGGTGCTTCGCCACCGAGGCGGACACGGGCTTGGCCGGCCGCAGCATTCACTACGCGCGGGGCCGTGTGATCGGTGGCTCGTCGTCGATCAACGCGATGATCCACATGCGCGGACAAGCCAGCGATTACCGCCTGTGGGCGGAGGCCACCGGTGACGACCGCTGGCTGTGGGACGGTGTGGGCGAGACGCTGTCGATCTACAAGAAGTTGGAGGACTACTTCGGCGGAGCCGACGACTGGCACGGTGCCGGCGGTGAGATCGCTGTCGAACGGCCGCGGGTGCGCTGGAAGATCTTGGACGCCTGGCAGGCCGCCGCTGCCCAGGTGGGCATTGGCCCGATCGACGAGTTCAACCGTGGCGACAATTCCGGTAGCGCCTATTTTCACGTCAACCAGCGGCGGGGCCGTCGCTGGTCCATGGCCGATGCGTTCCTGCACCCGGTTGCCCACCGACCAAATCTCACCGTCTACACCGACACTCAGGCCGTGCAGCTGCTCATGGACGATGGGGTCCGCGAGGATCAGCGTCGCGGTGCCTGGACCACCGCTCAGCACCGCGCCACCGGGGTAAAGCTGCTCAAAGACGGCCAGATCGTCGACGTTCGGGCGCGCCGTGAGGTCATCCTGAGCGCCGGCGCGATCGGTTCGCCGCAGCTCATGCAGGCGTCCGGTCTGGGCCCGGCTGAGCTGCTCACTCAGCATCAGATTCCGGTGGCCGTCGATCTGCCCGGAGTGGGTGAGAACCTCCAAGACCACCTGCAGCTGCGAACGGTCTACCGGGTGCGCGGCGCCCGCACCGTCAACACGTTGTACCGCAATTGGATTACCCGTGCAGGCATGGGACTTCAGTACCTCTTGCTGCGCTCAGGGCCCATGACCATGCCGCCCTCCACACTAGGCGCTTTCGCCAAAAGCGATCCGGCGTTGGCCAGTCCCGATTTGGAATGGCATGTGCAGCCCTTGTCTTTGCCCAAGTTCGGCGAACCGCTACATCCTTTTGCGGCGATCACTCCCTCGGTCTGCAATCTGCGCCCGACCTCGCGGGGTCATGTACGGATAGCCGGCGCCGATCCGCTGGCCAACCCGAAGATCTCCTGCAACTACCTGTCCACCGACGCCGATCGGCAAGCCGCCGTGCGCGGCTTGAGGATGACCCGGGAGATCATGGCGGCGGAGCCCCTGGCCCGCTACCGCCCAGAAGAATTGCTTCCTGGCCCGCAGCTGGTGAGCGACGAAGACCTGCAGCAGGCGGCATGTGAGCTCGGTACCACCATCTTTCATCCGGTGGGTACCTGCGCGATGGGAGCCTTTGACGCGCAGGGTCGGCCGCGGTCGGGCGGTACGGTGCTCGACACCGACTGTCGCGTACACCGCGTCGCGGGCCTTCGGGTGGTTGATGCCTCGGCGATGCCCACCATCACTTCCGGGAACACCAACGCGCCGGTCATGCTGATCGCGGAACGCGCGGCGCGGGCGATCCTGGAATGAGCCGACATGCCGACCGGGAATAAACTCCGCGCCCGGTGAACTTGGCTCAAGAGTCGCCCCTCCCCGACTCAGGAGCATTCATGACCCGTCCCCTCCGCGTCGCCGTGCAGATCCAGCCCGGCGGCACGCCCGATTACCACACCTGGCGCGACGCCGTCCTGGCCGCCGACGACCTCGGTGTGGACGTCATCTTCGGCTACGACCACTTCCACCGCCCGGCGATGAAGGAAATCGTCGACGGCAAGCCGGTCATGTTCGACGAGCAACCCGACGTCGCCAACTTCGAGGGTTGGACCGCGCTCGCATCGTGGGGCGAAATCACCTCACACGCCGAGATCGGGCTCCTCGTCACCGGCGTCGGCTACCGCAACGCGGACCTACTCGCCGACATGGCGCGCACCGTCGACCACATCAGCGGCGGCCGGCTCATCCTCGGCCTCGGCGCGGGGTGGTACGAAAAGGACTACACCACCTACGGTTACGAGTTCGGCACGTTCGGCTCCCGCTTCGATCTGTTCGACGAGAGCCTGATCCGCATCGAAAACCGGCTCGCTGCACTGATTCCGCCGCCGGTGCGCAAGCTACCGATCCTCATCGGCGGAACGGGGCCCAAGCGCTCGTTGCCCGCCGTCGCCCGGCACGCCGACATCTGGCACGCGTTCACCGACCTCGACGCCTTCCGCAAGTCCAGTGACCGCGTCGATGAGCTGGCAGCGACATTCGGTCGCGACGGCGCCGACATCGAACGCTCGACGCTGTGGGAGAACGCCGACAGCGCCGATGCATTCCGCGAGGCAGGAGTCACGTTGTTCCAGACCGAACTCACCGCCGACCACGGGTACGACCTCGCGTCGCTCAAGGAGGTGCTCGCCTGGCGAGACAACGGGTGAGGTGCTTTGAGCCGTTAAGCGCGGCCGCCTTTGGTCATGCGCAGGATCAAGGCGACCGCGTCCGGCACGTGTGCTGCCGGCGTTAGAACTTCTTGCAGAAGCAGGCCGCGAATGGCGGCAGTGGCAACGGTGGCCATGCTCACCGCTTCTTTGGTGTCGTATCCCTCGCGTTCGGCGAGCGAGGCCAGCATGGCGGTCAGGTCATCGAGTGAGTCGATGAACTCACCAAAGTCCGCCGGGCTGTACGCGGCGAGCCCTACGACGTGAAAGAAGCTGCGGACACGCGACAACTGCTCGGGGTGGGTGTAGGCCCGCCAAATCGCCACGACGAGGTCATCGAAGGTGCCTTGCTGGGCGGTCTTGAAAAGCGCCTCGTTGTCACGGGCTCGCTGCACCGTGAGCATGGCCGCCAAGACGCCCGAGAGTGACCCGAAGTGGTACCGCAGCAGGGCATGGCTCGTCTCGGCCCGGGCCGCGACCTCACGCAGCGACATCTCCGGTGAGGGAAGGCCGTCCTCGAAGGCGGCGAGAAGCCGAGCCAGGAGGCGGTCACGTGCGTCGCCTCTGCGTTCCGTGCTTGACAAGATCACTCCCGCAGTTTATCCATTGGATAACTAATTATCCAATGGATAAATGAACTGCGGGCGCCGGGCTGCGCCCGCCGACTTGCGAAGGATCTTTGATGAGCTCCCTGTGGCACGGTTGCCTCGCCGACACCGACTATTTCGAGATGCGTTCCAGCCGTGGGCATGACTACGGGATCTGGGTTACCACGCCGCCGGGCTCCGACCGTGCCTCGACGCACGCGCCTGTCGTTTATGTCCTCGACGGAAACTGGGCCGTGGGCCTGACGGCTCCGCTCATCGTCACCCAGATGGACCCCATGCAACGGATCCAGCCCTACATCCAAGTCAGCGTGGGATACGCGGGCGAGGAGGCGCTGGACTGGGATCGGCTGCGCAACCGGGATTTCGTGCCACCCGACGAGCCCGTCGCCAAGGAGCTCATCGATGCCGTGAAGATGGGTGTTGCCGCGGGCGCGAGGACACGCGAGGAAGCCGACGCGTACCTCGCCCAATTGCGCGACACCCACGCCGACGCCTTCCTGGGTTTCCTCACCACGGAACTGCATCCGCGTATCGAACGTGACTACGGCACGGCCCCAAGCGGTCACGGCCTCTTCGGCTATTCCTACGGCGGGCTTTTCAGCCTGTACACCTGGCTCACCGGCGCGACACTCTTCGAGAGCATCGGAGCGGGCAGCCCCGGCGTCATCTCCGAAGACAGCCAAATCTTCGCCCAGCTCCAAGAGCTCGGCGACAGCCCTCGTCCCGCCAAGCTTCACCTGACCGTCAACGACCGAGAGCTCCTCGGAGACCTGGCCGTCTACCAAAGCCTCGCGAAGAACACGGCCACCGTTCTTCACCGCCTGACTCCACGCGGCGAAACGGTCACCAGCGAGATCCTGCACGAAACCCACGTCACCGGCCTCCAGGCCTCGTTCCTCAGTTACCTGAGGGCCTGCCGTCCCGGGTAAGCGCACACCTCCCGATACTTCAAATAGTCAACTATGACGATTTGACTATACAAAGTAGACTTCGAGTCACTCCGCCGGACGGCGGTTCGGGCGAGGAGAGCGAATGATGCACAGAGCAGAGCACGGTAGGGCCGAGCGGCCGGCGCAACGACGCGTTCTGTGCGCCGCCATCGCATTGGGGGCCGTCGCCACCCTTGGCGTCGGGGCCGCCCCGATAGCCCATGCCGCGCCGGCAGCTGCGACGCCACCGGCCGTATCGCCACTGGCAGCGGCTGCGGATGCCGACGCTGACAGGGCGGCAGTGCAACTGCTCAAGGCGACGTACTTCAACAATGTCGATAGCAAGAACTGGCTTGCGCTCCGTCAACTCTTCGCCCCCAACGCCGTGGTGGACACCACGGGCTCGCTCGGGCCCTACTTCCCCAACCGCGATTTGTTCGTCGCTTTCACGGCGTTGACGCTCAGTGCGATCAACACCCGCCACCTGGGTTACGACCCGCAAATCGAATTGACTTCCGATACGACTGCCGGCGCCGTGTGGACGATGCAGGACAGGCTTTCGATCGCCGGTCTTGTCACGATCCATGGCTATGGCCACTACACCGATAGCTACGAGAAGGTCGACGGCCAATGGCGGGTCACCCACTCCAAACTCACCCGCACAGGCTTTGAACTGGAACTTCCCGCATTCACCAACTTCGCGACGGGGTTCGCGGACGCGTACAAGTCCGGAGGTCCCGTCGCGGCCCTTCTGTATATCGTTCCGGGCATCGTCAACATCCCCGTCAGCATCGTCCAGAACCTTCTCGGCGCCGTCGCAAGCAACTTCGGAGGCCCGCCCGCGAAAGCCGAGCCGATCACCCCGCCACCAGGGTCCACGGACGTGACCACCGAGCTTCCGGGCCTGACCACCGCGCCACCGGCCGTGACGACGGGGCCGGCCTCCGCTGCGACGGCCGCGCCATCGGCGAAGACTGTCACTCTGCGCACGACAGTGGCGGCGTCATCCGATTCCGGCGCAACACCATTGGCGACAGATACGGTCGACTCCACCACGAAGCCCGTCCGTACGATCGAAGCGGATGCGACGCAGAAACCTGTCGAGAGCAAGCCACGGCCGAGCACCACGACGCCACCTGAGGCGCTTGACACCGACACCGAGGATGCAACCTCAGCCACCGAAACGACGGCTGAGACCGCTGCGGACGAGGATTCACGCACCCCGAAAACTGCACCCAGCCACGATGATTCGACCGGTTCGCCTTCGACATCACACGACGGTGCCGGTCCCGGGAGCTCCGACGACGCGAAATCCGAGGCAGGATCCTCGGGCGGTTCCCAGCAGTAATCAGATGCCGACCGTATCCGCGGTCACCACGTCAGGGCGTGAGCACGATCCGGCCGAATACCTCCCCCGCGTCCATCCGGCGGTGCGCGTCGGCCGCTTGCTCGAGCGGCAGCACATCGTGCACCACCGCATGCAACTCATGTCGTACCGCAGCGTCGAAATGCTGTGTACGGACGGCGGTTTTGGCGTCGACCGGCACAGTGTCCAGGCTGAAGGTCGCGAACGACCGCGACATCTGAAACGAATTCAGGAGGGTGGTTCCCACGTCCGCCGGTGCAGGTCCGGCGACCATGCCGGCGACCACCATGCGCCCATTCGGCGCGAGACGGTCGATGAACGCGGGTACCGCCGCGCCGCCGACGATGTCGAGGATGACGTCGAAAGTCGTCACCCCTGCCGACTCTGCGTTACCTTCGCGGTCCAGCACGTGCGTCGCTCCCAGTGCGCGCAGCCGTTCACCTCGCTCGGCAGATGATGTGGTGACAGCCACCACTGCGGCACCCGCCCGCGAGGCCAGTTCCACCGCGGCGATGCCGATGCTGCCCGCGGCGCCGCGCACCAGCACTGCGTCGTCCGGTCCGAAATGCGCGTGCCCGAGGGCGAAGTGCGCGACGGGCCCGGAACCGCCCAGTGCCACCGCATCGACGTTCGACAGGCCGTCCGGCAGCACGGTGACATCTTCGATGCGCGCGAGAGCCTGCTCCGCGTAGGCACCGCCGACCCCGGTGAACGCCCAGACTCGTCGGCCTATCCACGAATCATCCACGCCCGCCCCGACTGTCACGATGTTCCCCGCCACCTCGCTACCGAGGATGATCCCGGTCGGGATGCCATAGCGGTCGGCGACCGTCCCCCGTCGGATCATGGCGTCCACCCCGCCGACACCGACCGCCGCCACATCGATGAGCACCTGACCATCGTCCGGCGTGGGAACCGGCGCCTCGATCAATTCCATGCCGTCGGGATCACCGAATCGCTGAATCACAATCGCCCGCACAACCGCCTCCATTCGCGTAGTGGGGTACCGTCTCAACGTAACGGACGCACCCGTCCACTTCTGCGAAGTGAGAGTCCATGACCGCGCAAATGCCTCAGTTGCTTCGTTCCGATGCCCGGGATAACCGCGCCCGGATTTTGACCGCAGCACGGGATTGTTCTCGGAGCGGGGATTAGTCGTCACCATGCGTGAGATCGCTCGTCGAGCCGGGGTTGGGCCCGCGACGCTCTACCGACGGTTTCCCACCAAGCGCGACATCGTCGAAGCCGCCTTTCACGAGGAGGTGCGCACGTGCCGCCAGATTGTGGAAGACGGGTGCGACGATCCCGACCCGTGGCGCGGATTCTGCTCGGTCATCGACAAGATCAGCGTGCTCAACGGCGGCAACCAGGGTTTCGTGACCGCCTTCACCGCTACGTCCTCCGACGTCGACATGCTCGCCGCGCACCGCGCCTCGATGCTGAAGGAACTCAGCACATTGGCCGGTCGCGCCAAGTCCGCCGGCGCGCTGCGCACCGACTTCGTCATCAACGATCTCGTACTCGTGCTGCTCGCAGGCCGCGGTCTGGCGTCCCTACCGCCGGCCGAGCGGCAGACCGCCGCCCGGCGCTTCGCCACCCTGGCCATCGACGCTTTCCGCGCGTAACTGGACGGTAGCCTCTCGGTCATGCTGGCCACCACCCCGATCTCGATGGATCTGTTGCGCGGCGCTCGCGAGCTCGAGCCGACGGCTCACGGGCTGCTACCGCATCGGTTGCCGGGCTGGGCCCGAGCGCAATGCGCGGACCCACAACTCGCGATGGCCGAATCCCAGCCCGCCGGTTGCCGATTGGTCTTTCAGACCGAGTCCACAGTGATCGAACTGGAAGCACTGCGCACCCGCCCGGCGTATCGGGGTGTGCCGATGCGGCCCGACGGCGTCTATGACTTGACGATCGACGGCGAGTTGGCGGCGCAGTTCAGCCTGACCGGCGGCAACATTCTGCTGAAGGACGCCGCAACCGGCACCGAGGAACTCCAGCCCGGCGCTCCCGGTACGATCCGTTTCGCCGATCTACCCGGCGGCCACAAGACCGTCGAGATCTGGTTACCCCACAATGAGACCACCGAATTGATCTCCCTGCGAAGCGATCACCCGTTGGAACCCCGCCCCATCACCCGGCCTGTCTGGCTGCATCACGGCAGTTCCATCAGCCATGGCTCCAACGCAGTTCACCCCACCGGTACCTGGCCTGCACTGGCTGCTGCCGGCGCCGACGTAGAACTGATCAACCTCGGGCTGGGCGGGGCCGCCCTGTTGGACCCCTTCACCGCGCGCACGATGCGTGACATTCCGGCTCAACTGATCAGCATCAAGATCGGGATCAACATCGTCAACGCCGACCTGATGCGCCTTCGCGGGTTCGGACCCGCCGTGCACGGCTTTCTCGACACCATCCGTGACGGTCATCCCAAAACTCCGATCGTTGTCGTCTCCGCCCTCTACTGCCCCATCCACGAAGAAACCCCTGGGCCCCTGGCACCGGATTTCAGCAGCGGCACAATGAAATTCGTGGCCACCGGCGATCCGGCGGAGATCGCTGCGGGCAAGCTCACGCTCAGCGTCACCCGTCGCGAACTCGCGGCAATCGTGCGACAACGGTCGACCACCGACCCGAATATCCACTACGTCGACGGCTTGACGCTCTACGGTCCCGCCGATCACGCCGATTTCCCTCTCGCCGACAACGTGCACCCCGGCCCGGAGGTTCACCAGCGCGTCGGAGAACGCTTCGCACACCGCATCCGCGAGATCAATACGGTTCTGCCATGACCACTTTCGTCATCGACGCAGCCGTCGCAATCGACCTGGCCACCCGCGGAGTCACCATCCCACCGGAGCACAGCCTGGCGGCTCCCACTCTGCTGCGCTCGCAGGCGCTGGCGCTCGTATATCGATCCGTGCGCGCGGGTGAAATCGATGAGCGTGGCGGCCGCACGATTCTCGATGCGGTTCGTGGTCTGCGTATCCGGCTCCTCGGCGACCGAGTGCTGCAAGATCGCGCTTGGCGGATAGCGGCTGAACTGAACTGGCCGGACACCTACCGAGCCGAATACATTGCACTGACCCAGCTGCAAGCGGATGCCCTGGCCACCGCGGATACGAGCTTCGCCGCCGCGGCTCGCAGGTTCGTCGACACCGTATCCCCCGCCGTCATCCTGCGGCCGTAGCGGTACGCCTCACATCTGCGCGGGAGATCAGGGTGACGTCGCCTCGGCCGCCAACCGGGCGAGCGTGTCCTCCAGCTGTTCCTGGGTGACAAGTGGGAACTTCACTTTTTCGAGCAGCTTCTTGTCGGTGACCTTGGACCAGTCGTAGGTGTGGCGGACCAGCGTCTCGCCCGGGCCTTGTGACTCCAGCTCCCACAGCCACTCCCACCCGGGAGGCTCGGTGCCCGCGGGCGCAGTCTTCCAGGCCAGCAGCTTGTCCTTCGCGTACCCGGTGACATGGTTGTCGGTCTTGTACTCCCCGCCCATGTGGTCGCCCTGCATGTTCATCGTGAATACCTCACCGACCTTCTGAATCCGGTCGGCGTGGTCAACACTGCGGACGAACCCGGAGCCGTCAAGGGCCGGATGTCGCTGAGGATTGGACAGAACGTCGAAGACCGCATCGACGGGCGCGGTGTGAATCGCCCTGGAAATGTTGGAGGCTCCTGACCTTGGAAACGAGGATGGAGCCATGCCGAAGGAACAGTCGCCAGGGAAGCCGACGACGCGTAGGTACACCCCGGAGGAGAAGGCATCCGCGGTGC
>NZ_NPKP01000035.1 GCF_008329585.1 Mycolicibacterium sp. P9-22
CCGACCGCGTTGACTCATCAGAAATGCGCGCGAAGCGGTGATTCGTTGCCTCATTGAGAATGCGCGCGTAGGCCCGATTGATGGGGTTGACCTTGGCTGAGCGCAAAGCGGTGACCGAGACGATCGCGGTACGGTACGTCCTGGCTGGTAAGCGCGAGAAGAGTCGAATTCTCGATGAGCTGTGTGCCACGACGGGCTGGCATCGCAACCATGCCCGTAAGGCGCTGAAGTCGGCGTTGGCGCCCAAGATCGTGACTACCCGCAGTCCGCGGCCGGTGATCTACGGAGACGATGTCATCGCCGCGTTGGTGCTGTGCTGGACCGTGCTGGGGATGCCGGCCGGTAAACGGCTGGCACCTATGCTCGGTGAGTTGGTCGGGGTTTTGCGCCATTTCCGAGAGCTGACCATCGACGTGGACACCGCCGAGTTATTGGTCTCGATGTCGGCGGCCACCATCGACCGCCGACTGGCCCCTGAACGCGCCAAACGCCAGCTCAAGGGAAGAGCTGGTACGAAACCGGGATCGCTGCTCAAGAGTCAGATCCCGGTGCGGACCTGGGCCGAGTGGGACGATGCGGTGCCCGGCTTCGTGGAGGTCGACACGGTCTTTCACGATGGTGGCATCCGGGGCGCAGGCCACGCTTTTACCCTCACGGTCACCGATATCGCCACCGGGTGGACCGAGAACCGGTCGGTGCCGGACAAATCCGCCAAGTGTGTGCTCGCCGCGCTCAACGAGATCGCCGCCACGATGCCGTTTCCGATTCTGGGCGTGGATTCTGACAACGGATCGGAGTTCATCAACGATGACCTGTTCAACTGG
>NZ_NPKP01000012.1 GCF_008329585.1 Mycolicibacterium sp. P9-22
CAGCTGTTCACACTGGCCATCGCTAAGGCCGGCCCCACCGCCCAACCCCAAGTCAACAAGCGCGCACGATTACGTGAGGCAACGACCACCCCTACGCGCGCATCTTGACATGAGGCAACAGGCCGACAAGTGCGTCGAGGAATGTCAGCAGGGCCGCGGCGAACTGATCGGGCACGGTCATGGTGGCGAAATGCGACTCGTCGGGCCACACCACACGCTCGGCATGCGGTAGCGCGGCGGCCAGCAGGTCCATGCCCTCGGGCAGCGGCGACCAGCTCTGCCCGCCCTGCATCAGCAGCACCGGTACCCCGATCTCCGCCCACCGCTCGGTGTCGGCATCATCGCCGGCCATCGCCTCCAGATCGGCGAGAGCGGCCATCGCCGCCACCGGATCGTCCGGAATCGAGCCGCCGTCCGCCAGCACCTCGTCCGGCATCCGGGCGGCCTCACGCAGAAACAGCTCGAGCGCATCGGCGTAACGCACCGTGGTGAACAGCTTTTGGTACTGCTCGATGACCGGCACCAGGTGCGCACCCGCCTGCAGCAACGGCGGCTCGAACAGCGCCAGCGACGCGATGCGTTCCGCGTCGGCACGGGCGGCATGCAGCGCGACCGTCGCCCCGTAGGAGCCGCCCACCACATGAGCCCGCCCGACGGCCTCGAGCACCGTCTGCAGATCGCCGGCCTCGGCGGTGAAGCTGTTGGGCGCCGGTCCGACCCCGCTGGGCTGGTGATTACGCCGCGAGTACCGCACCACCCGATAGCCGGTGAGGCGCGCGCCGATATCGGCCCACGAGTTCAGGTCGCCGTTGGATCCGTGCACGAAAACGACCGGAGGGCCCGAGCCCGTCACCTCGGCGACGAGTTCGGTGCCATCCGGGGAAGTCAGTTGGATGCCCACGAGGGGCACGTTAAGCGATGGCGTCCCGGATGGACTGCCGGGCCACCGAGATGCGGGCATCGACCGTGTCGCGCAACTCCACCGCGGTCGCGTTGAACTCGCTCCACTCGCGATCGATGGCATCGCGGACATCTCCGCGGCGGCTGGCGGTGGTGGCCACGGCGAATGCCCCGTCCACGGCGCAGGACGCCAGCTCGCCCTGTGCACGCACCAGCGCACCGGCCACCTCGGAAGCCCCGACGATCACGGCATTGGGCAGCACCGCCTGCTGGCCGACGTACTCGCCGACGGCGGTGCGGATCCGGCTGCCCGCCGCGGCAACGGAGTCCTGGAGCGCCTCGCTGGTCTCACCCAGTGCGGCGGGCAGGGTGGCGCCGCCGCGGACCGCGGCGATCACCTTGGCCGGGGACTCCACCACCGCTGCGCCCGCATCGGTGGTGGCGGCCAACAGCTCCTCGCTCAAGTTCTGGCCGGCGCCCAGTTGCCGTTCCAATGCCTCGCGCAGGGCGAGTGCGCGCCGGCGGAAATCGGCCTCCACCTCGGCGGCCGCATCGACCACCGGAACGATCTCGGCGTCGATGAAGCTGTCCGGGGCGGGTGTGGTGGTCTGCGCGGTGTTCTCAGGGGTGACGGTGTCGGTCATGAACGGCCATTCAACGCGCCGCGTCCGACTCCCCGGTGGCATTCAGGTGACCACCGGGTGACGCCGGAAGGCATTCGCGTCCCCGCCCAGAACTGCCGGAAGTTGCTCTGCGATCTGTGCATAGGGCGGGCCCTGTTCGATCGCACTGATCTCGTCCAGCCGCGCGAACACCTCGGCGGGCAGCTCGAGCGCGACAGCTCGCAGATAAGAAGCCAGCTGCTCCGGGGTGCGCGGGCCGATGATGGGCACCACACCGGTCGTTGACCGCCGGGCCCGGGTCAACGCCCACGCCACGGAAACTTCCGACGGCGATGCGCCGGTTTCCTCCGCGGCCGCCAGGACACCGTCCACGATGCGCGCCTTCCGTGCGTTGTTTTCGGTGTGCACGAGTGTCTTGAGAGCAGTGAGCCTGCCCACCGTTTCCGGACTGCGGTACTTCCCGCTCAGCAGGCCGCCGGCGAGTGGACCCCACAATGTGGCGCCGGTGCCCAGCGCCTCGGCCATCGGCCACGTTTCGCGGTCGGCGCTGCGCTCGATGAGGCTGTACTCGAACTGAACTGCCGCGATCGGGATGGTCGCCCGCACCTCGGCCAGCGTGACTGCCCTGCTCGCCAGCCACGCCGGGAAGTTCGACAGACCGCCATACAGGATCTTTCCGGACCGGGCCAGATCATCGAAGGCCCGCACCACCTCCTCGATGGGGGTCACCGGATCGGGGAAGTGCACCCACAGCAGGTCCAGATGGTCGGTATCCAGTCGGCGCAGGCTGCTCTCGACCGCCCGCACCATCGTGCGGCGACTGCTTCCGGTGTGCAGGACCCCGGTGCCCTCCTGGCCGCCGAGAGCGAATTTGGTGGCGACGGTGAACTCGCTGCGCCGTCCGGCGAGCAGGGTGCCGAGGAACTCTTCGGCCTGCCCGTTCTGATACACCGCTGCGGTGTCGATGAACGTGCCCCCCGCGGACGCGTACGTGTCGAACATCTGTCGCGCGGTGTCGGCGTCCGCGCCGTGCCCCCAGCCTGTCCCGAAATTTCCGGTGCCCAAAGCAATCTCGGATACCCGCAAACCATTGTTGCGCCCGAGCGTGAGGTGCTGCATGGTCACACCGTATGCCGTCCGCGCGGTCTGGTGTCGGCGTAGGCCAGCGCCCAGTCCAGTGCATGGTCGGCGACCGCTTCCCACCCGGGGGCGGCGCACGTCCAGTGGTCCCGGCCGGCGAACTCGAAGTACTCGGTGACCGCAGGCGACTTGGCGTAATGCTTGGCGTTGGACTTGTTCACCGAGGGCGGCATGATGTGGTCCTTCTCGCCGCCGATGAACAACAACGGCGCCCGATCGGCCTTGTAGTCCACCCAGGTCTCCTGGTGCCCGGGCTGGAAGTTCGCGATCAGCCCGTAGTGCCAGACCCAACTGCCAGGTGCGGCAATCGCATAACGTTCCCAGGCCGCATCCGAGTCCGCGCGGGACAGTGTGTTGGTGAAGGCGTAGTGGAACTCCTCCTGGGTGAACCCGACGGCCTTGTGGATGTTGGCTGGGTTCTTGAGCGCCGGGAACAACGACTTGACCTGGGAGAGCGGATTGACCCGCACGCCCTCCGTCGGCGCCGAGTCGACCACGACGGCCGCCGCGCCCAGCCCGCGGGCCAGCAGCAGCTGGGTCAGGGTGCCGCCGAACGAATGTCCCATGATGATCGGCGGCACCTCGACGGATTCGATGACGGACGCCAGATGGTCGACCGTTTCGGGCACCGTCAGCTTGGCGATGACGTCGGGGTTCTTGTGCAGTTCCTCGACCTCGATCTCGAAACCCGGGTACGCCGGTGTCAGCACCCGGTAACCCTTGGCCTCGTAGTGCGCCTTCCAGCCCTCCCAGCTCCGTGGTGTCATCCACAGTCCGTGGACGAGCACGATGGTGTCGCAGGGGATTGTGTTCTCGCTCATGAGGTTTCCCTTTCGGAGTTCAGCTGTCGATGAATTCGAGGAGATCCTGGTGCAGGCGGTCGCGGTCGGTATCGGGCAGACCGTGCGGCCGGCCGGGGTACACCTTCAGTTCGGCGCCGTCGATCAGCCCGGCCGTGCGGCGCCCACCGACCTGCAGCGGCACGATCTGATCTTCACTGCCATGGATGACGAGTGTCGGCACATCTACCGCGGCCAGATCGGCGCGGAAGTCGGTGGCGGAGAAGGCGGCGATGCACTCGTAGGCGGCGCGGTGCCCGCAGGCCATGCTCTGTGCCCAGAACGCATCCCGAACTCCCTGGGACACTGCATGATCGCGGTTGTGCCCGAAGAACGGCCCGTCGGCCAGATCGCGGTAGAGCTGGGACCGGTCGGCGGCCTCGCCGGCCCGGATCGCGTCGAAGACGGTCACCGGCAGGCCGTCGGGGTTGTCGGGCCCCTGCAACATCAACGGTGGGACCGCCCCGACCAGCACCAATTTGGACACCCGGGTTGTCCCGTGCCTGCCGAGGTAGCGGACGACCTCACCGCCCCCGGTGGAATGCCCGACAAGCGTCAGGTCCCGCAGGTCGAGCGCATCGATGAGGGCGGCCAGATCGTCGGCATAGGTGTCCATCTCGTTGCCGTGCCAGGTCTGCGAGGAGCGGCCGTGCCCGCGCCGGTCGTGGGCGATCGCACGGTGGCCGTTGCGGGCCAGGAACAGGGCCGCTGCGTCCCAGGCGTCGGCGTTGAGTGGCCAGCCGTGGCTGAGCAGCACCGGGCTGCCCTCGACGCCCCAGTCCTTGTAGAAGATCTGAGCGCCGTCTTCGGTCGTGACGAACGGCATGGGCTCACTGTGCTGGACGGGTACCGCCACCGGACCACGCGCCGCGCGTAGTCAGGACTGCCTGAAATGCTCGCTGAGTTGGCGCCGCGAGGAGATGGCGAGCTTTCCGAACACCTTGCGCAGGTGATAGTCCACGGTGTTGGCGCTGATGAACAGCGCCGTGCCGATCTCGGCATTGGTCTTGCCCGCGGCCGCCATCTGCGCGACCGCCGCCTCCTGGGAGGAGAGCTCGACGCCGGACACCACGTGGCGGGTGCGGACCTTGGCACCGGTCGCGGACATTTCGGCGCGGGCACGTTCACCGAACGCGGGGGCCTCGATCCGTTCGAAGATGTCGATGGCACATTGCAGCTGTTCCCTGGCAAGCCGGCGGCGTCTCATCCGGCGCAGCCATTCTCCGTAAAGCAGATGGGCACGGCCCAGATCGGCGGGAACGTCTGCAGTGTCGAGCAGTTCGATGCAACGCAGAAAGTGATCCTCGGCGTCGGGGTCCGTAGCGAGCAGGGCGCGGCAACGATGATCGAGTCCCTGTAGCCACGCGGTGCCACTGGCCGCGGCCATCGTCGTCAACTGCGCGGCGGTCCGCGCAGCTTCGGCGCGCCTGCCGCTGCGCGCCGCCGCCTCGACGAAGTCGGGCAACTGCAGATAGCTCGGCTGCAGGAATGGCGTCGCGAGCATGTCCCGCAGTTGTTCGTAGGCCTCGGCGTACCGACCGTCGGCGATGTCCCGGGTGGCCAGCGCGGCCTTCGCGGCGTGCTCTACGCCGCCGAATCCCATGGCACGGGTGGCTGCGGCGATCATCTCGGCATCGCCGCGCGGCAGGCCGGTCCAGATGAGATGTGACACGTTGATGACGTTCTCCGCGTCGTATCCGATGGCGCGACGGATCTCGCGGACCTGTTCGATGTGCGCGCCGGATGCCGCCGGGTCACCCCGGCCGATCTCGAACAGGGTTCGGACCCACAGCACCGCGTCGAGGTCGCGCAGCGCGCCGGAGTCCGATGCGATGCGCGCGAGTCGGCTGAGGTACGCCACGCCGGCAGCGCTGTCGAAAAGCGCCACGGCGAGGGCAATTCCGGAGAACCCGTACCGCGGTAGTTCGGTGTCATCCAGTGCGAACAGCCCGTCGAGTGCGGCCCGCATCAGCGGTGCGGCGTCCGGGTACGGGGCCAGGATGTGTGCGCTGAGCGCGGCCAGCAGAGCGCGGGACGGTCCCTGGGCGGTTGCCGCGCCGTCGGCCAGGCGCCGACCTATCTCGGCCAGTGTGGTGCCCTGCATCAGATGTTCGGTGGCCAGCGACAACTCGAACGCGCGCAGCAGCGCGCGCTGCTCGCGGTCGGGCGCCGCGCTCTGGCGGAACTGTTCGGCGGCGCGCAACAGATCAAAGGGCGCGTGCACGGTGCCGACGGAATCGGCGGTGAACATCGCCAGTGCGCTGCGCAGCATGATGATCCGGCCGCGTTGCACACCATCGAGGTACGTCTCGTCGAGGCGTTCCAGCAGCTGACCGGAAAACTGCGCGGCGCCGACATCGGAGGCGATTTCGGCGGCCGCCAGCAGGCGGACGTTGCGCTGGTTCCCGCGTGGGGTGAGGTCGGCCGCTCGGGCCAGCAGGTTGGCCTGTGAGGCGAGCCCGCCCCGACGGCCCGCCGTTTCGGCGACAGCCTCCAAACGGTCGGCGACCGCGGTGTCCGTGGACAGGGTCGCCTCGGCAGCGTGCCACGCGGCGAGTTCGGTCAGCTGCAATCGTTCGGCCTGGCGGGCCAGCGCGCTCTCGACGCGTCGGCGCGGTTCCCCTGCCGCCGCACCGTAGACGGCCGACCGGACCAGCGGATGCCGGAACACCACCGTGGCATCGCTGCGCACCAGGCCGGCGCGTTCGGCCATGGCGCCGCAGCCGTCCGGCAGTCCGAGATCGGCCGCGGCCGCGGCGATCAGGTCGGTGTGCCCGGCGGGCTCCGCTGCCGCCACCAGCAGCCAGGTCTGCACGTCGGTGGGCATGTCACGAACCCGCCGCAGGTAGTGCTGCTCCAGTTGCCTGCTGATCGGCACCGGCCCCGCCGAGACCGAGAACTCGCTGAGTCGGCGGGTGCTGAGCTCCCGCGCGAGATCGATGAGCGCCAGCGGATTTCCGCCGGTGGCATCGGCGATCTGCCTCGCCGCGTGGGGGTCGACCACCTCCGGTGCCGACGCGGTCAGCAGCCGTACCGCCGAGGTAACGTCCAGTCCGCCGATCTGCAGCACGGGAATTCCGGCCAGTTGGGTGTCGGTGTCGGGACTGTCGCGTGCGGCGAACAGCAGCACCGTGGACTCCGCCTGCAGCCGTCGCGCCACAAAGGCCAGCACATCGCGTGACTCGGCATCCAACCACTGCGCGTCGTCGATCACGCACACCAGCGGCCGCACCGAGCCCGCCGCGGCAAACAGCCCGAGGATTCCCAGCCCGACCAGGTACCGGTCGGGTGGTGGACCGTCGGCGCCCCAGGCCACCGCCAGCGCCTGCTGCTGGCGCTCCGGCAGCGCGGCCAGGTGATCCAGCAGTGGCCGGCCGACCCGGTGCAGTGCCGCGTACGGCATCGCCAGCTCCGCCTCGAATCCATCGCAGCGGATGACGCCGAAATCGGTCAGCCCGGCGGTCACGCTGTCCAGCAGTGCGGTTTTGCCGATCCCGGGGTCACCGCACAGCACGATGGACTCGCTGAGCCCGTTGCGGGCGCGGGTCAGCAGGGCGCGCAGTGCGCGCGACTCGTCGGCGCGGCCGACGAGAGCAGCGTGGGACACACCTGCAGTGCTTACACCCAGTACGCGACGCGCGCTCGGTACTGACGCATCGCGAACGCGGCGGCGATCCAGCCGAGAGCGGTGCAGACCAGCACGACGATCCAGTGCCGCAGCTCCTGGTCGGCGCCGAGCAACGGTGCCCGGACGATGTCGACATAGTGCAGCAGCGGATTGAACTCGATGATCTTCGCCCAGCCGCCGGCGCCCTGATCGCGCAAGGTCTGGTCGTTCCAGATGATCGGGGTCATGTAGAACAGCAGCTGCACCAGGCTGAACAGCAGCGGGCTGATATCGCGGTACCGGGTGGCCAGAATGCCGAAAACCAGTGCCACCCAGACACAATTGAGCACGATCAGGAACAGCGCCGGGATGAACGCCAGGTCGGTCCACTTCCACGGCTGCGGGAAGATGATCGCGATCACCACGAAGATGATGATGTTGTGCGCGAACAGCAGCACCTGCCGCCACACCAGCCGGTAGACGTGCACGCTCAGCGGGGTGGGCAGCTGTTTGATCAGGCCCTCGTTGGCGACGAACACGTCCGCGCCCTCGATGATGGCGGCGTTGATCAGGTTCCAGATGATCAGCCCCAAGGTGACATAGGGCAGGTGCTCGGAGAGCTCGAGCTTGAACAGCTTCGAGTACAGCCCGCCCAGCGCGACGGCCATGGTGCCGGTGGCGATGGTGATCCAGATGGGGCCGAGCACCGAGCGGCGGTAGCGCTGCTTGATGTCCTGCCAGCCCAGGTGCAGCCACAGCTCGCGCTTGCCGAACCCGGCTGCCAGGTCGCCCCAGGCGCGGGTGAACGTCTTCGAATCGGCCGCCGCGTCAACGAACGTCATGGGGTGCTGCTCCTCTGGAACCTCTCGAACTTCTCCTGCCTGCCCAACCGTCGCAGCCGCAGCCACTCACGCAGCCCGGCCGGGTCGCGGCGGGTCACCAGGAAGAACCAGCCGAAGCGCACCCATTCCTGGGGGACCAGCCGCCGTAAACCACGCTGCGCCTGCAGGTATCCGCGGTTGCGGTAGGTGAAGAAGCGCTTGGCTGCGTCATCGGGGTACTGGGTGTGCATGCGCCCGCCCAGGATGGGCTTGAACTCATCGGCGCCGTGCGGGTGCAGGTAGGCCGCGTCCAGGCAGGTACCGAACGGCAACCCGGACGCGACCAGGCGGCGGTGCACATCGGTCTCGTCACCACGGATGAACAGCCGCAGATCCGGCACCCCGACCGATTCCAGTGCGGCCGCGGTGAACAGCGCACCGTTGAACAGCGACGCGATTCCGGGCAGCAGGTCATCGGAGCCTTCGACCTTCAGCTCCGAGACGTGCCGGCGCCACACGATACCGCGCCGCAGCGGGAACGCCAGGCGCGTCGGGTCGTCGAGATCGCACACCATCGGTGACACCTCGGCCAGCGAATGCCTTGCCGCGCAGGCCAAGAGGGTCTGCAACACCGCAGAGTCGGCGGGCCGGCCGTCATCGTCGGCCAGCCACACCCAATCCGCGCCGAGAGCCAGGGCATGCAGCATGCCGAGCGCGAAACCACCTGCGCCACCCAGGTTTCGCCGCGATCCCAGATAGGTCGACGGCACCGGTTGTGATGCCACCAGTTCGCGCACCCGCGGATCGTCGTCATTGTCGACGACGATGAGGTGCTCGGGCGGGCGGCTTTGGGTGCTCACCGCCTGCAGGGAGACCGCGAGTGCCTCGACCCGGCGGTGGGTGACGATCACCGCGATGACGGTGTCAGCCATCGTCACGAGCATTCTCGGCGAGCACCTCACGCACATGGCGGGCCGCATCCGGACCCTCGTAGGCCCCGACCACCTCTTCGATGCCACCGGTCATCTTGATGGTGCCGTGATCGACCCACATGGCGGTCTTGCACAGCTGGGCCAGGAACTCGTTGGAATGGCTGGCGAACACCAGGATTCCGGATCTGGCGACCAGGCTCTGCAGCCGGGTGCGGGCCTTCTTCATGAACTCCGCGTCGACGGCGCCGATACCCTCGTCGAGCAGCAGGATCTCGGGGTCGATGCTGGTCACCACGCCCATCGCCAGCCGCACCCGCATGCCGGTGGAGTAGGTGCGCAGCGGCATCGACAGGTAGTCACCCAGTTCGGTGAAGTCGGCGATCTCATCGACCTTGGCCATCATCTGCTTGCGGGTCTGTCCGAGGAACAGCCCGCGGATGATGATGTTCTCGAACCCGGAGATCTCCGGGTCCATGCCGACACCGAGGTCGAACACCGGCGCCACCCGGCCCCGCACGGTGGCCGATCCGCGCGTCGGTTCGTAGATTCCCGACAGCAGCCGCAGCAGTGTCGATTTGCCCGCGCCGTTGTGCCCGACGAGGCCGACCCGGTCGCCCATCTGCAGCGACATGGTGATGT
Source organism: Mycolicibacterium sp. P9-22 (assembly GCF_008329585.1). Taxonomy (GTDB): domain Bacteria; phylum Actinomycetota; class Actinomycetes; order Mycobacteriales; family Mycobacteriaceae; genus Mycobacterium. Next base: position 9,502 of record NZ_NPKP01000012.1, read on the forward strand.
CCCGCAACGCCTCGATGACGACGACGTTGGACTCGTTGCGGCCGATGGTGCCGCCGGCCTTGCCCAGAAACGCCTTCTTCAGCGACCTCGACTTGGCATCGAAGATCGGGAACTCCACCCATGCGTTCTCGGTGGAGATGAACGGACTGTTCGACACGGGCGGCTACAGGTACTGCCCGGTGCCCGGGTGTCCCGGACCGCGTTGTCCCGGCACCGCCCCGGGCGGCAGCTGACGCATCTGTTCCAGCTGGGCGCGGGCGGCCATCTGCTGGGCGAACAGCGCGGTCTGGATACCGTGGAACAGCCCTTCGAGCCAGCCGACCAGCTGAGCCTGCGCGATGCGCAGCTCACCGTCGGAGGGCACCGTGTCATCGGTGAACGGCAGGGTCAGCCGCTCCAGTTCCTCACGCAGTTCCGGGGCCAGCCCGTCCTCGAGCTCGCGGATGCTGCTGCGGTGGATGGTGGCCAGCTTGCTGCGGCTCGCCTCGTCCAACGGTGCGGCGCGCACCTCTTCGAGCAGCTGCTTGATCATCGTGCCGATCCGCATCACCTTGGCGGGCTGCTCGACCAGGCCGGTCAGGCCGCCTTCATCGTCCGCTTCGGCCTCGGCCTGATCGCCGGTGAGGATCTCGACGTTGTCGTCATCGTCAGGGTGGGTCGTCATTGCTTTCCTGTCGTCTGATCGGTTCGGGCGGGTCACCGCGCCACTCGTAAATGCGGGACGCACCGTTGTCATAGATTTTCGTCCACGATCGTGAGCTGTCTAGCGACACTAGTCCGTCGGGCATGACGAACCCGCGGACCACCGGTGTGCTGGTGATGACATAGCGGATGTTCAGGGCGTGGACGGCCGCGGCGACGCGGGGGTCGGTATCGGCGTCATCGGCGTAGGCCCAGAATACGAAGCGGTGCTCGCCGGGGCCCTGCTGCACCGGGTAGTCGTAGTGCGTCCACAGCGGGTGCAGTCCCGCGACCGCGTACATCCAGGCGGTGCCGTCGGTGTTGGCGTTGCCGATCAGCGTGTCGCGGGCCCCGGGCAGCGACGCCAGATGTGCGAACGCCTCCAGATCCTTGTCGCCGATCATCACGTTGTCGTACTTCTCGCCGAGCAGATAGCGGTGCCGCGGGAAGTAGTGCCAGGCCAGTCCCAGCACGGATGCGGTCAGCAGCACCGCGGCCAGCACCCGGCGGCTCCTGACCAGCGCCAGCACCAGCGCGGCCAGCGCGATGCCCGCCATCGGCGTGTAGATCAGCGTCACCACCGCCGACAACCGGCGCGGGTCGCTGTAGAACAGGTCGCTGAACTTGCCGGTGACGAATCCGAGCGGACCACCGAACGGCGCGTCGGAGTGCACGATCGAAGCGATCAGCAACAACCAGACGGCCAGCGGCCACCAGATCCGCCGGATCGCCAGCAGCAGCCCGCCGGCGGCCGCCAGGACGATCAGGATGTTCTGGATCGGATAGTCGTTGAGGTGCCGGGTGTGCTGGACGATGGCGACGAACAGCGCCCGTTTGCGTCCCAGATGGTCGACGAAGGCGTGCCCGGCGATGATGTCCGCCTGGCCCAGCACGCAGAGGAACTGGGGGAGCAGCACCAGCACCGCGGGCACCGCCATCCCGAGCAGGTGCAGGAAGTCCGTGCGGCGGCCGTGCACCGGCCGGCGTAAGGCGTCCAACAGCCACCACGCCGCGACGAACAGCACCACGACGACGCCGCCGGTGAGGTGTACGGAGAACACGCCGACCAGGGCCAGCACGGCCGGCGGGATCCGTTCGCGGTGCCGCACCGCGGAGATGACCAGGACGGTGACCGGCCCGGCCAGACCGTAGGCGACCAGATTGGGCATGGCCGCGACGTCGAACTCGACGTAGGGGACCGCGGTGAACGAGGCCGCCAGCGCCGCGGCAGTGCCGGCAGCCGCCGCGGCCTGCCAGCGGGTGCCTGTGGCGCCCACCATCTGCCAGGTCAGCATCGCCGCGCTCACCGGGAACAGCCAGATGGCGGCGGTCAGCGCACCGACGGTGTACGCCGTGGTGGCGGCCGCACCGGTGAGCTGGCTGTACACCGCGGCCAGCGCGTGGAACGCAGACGGGTAATACAGGTCGGCATGGGTTTCGACGTTGCGCAGTTCACCCATGTGGGTGGGGGAGGCCTGTCCGGTCTCCAGGATCCAGCGGATGGTGTTGGCATGCCAGACGGAGTCCCAGTTGCTCGGGACGGACTCCCAGTCGGCCGGCTTGAGCAACGCCGCCAGCCCGATCAGCGCTGCCCCGATGAGCACGCCCGCAGCGACCGTCAGCACCGGTCCGTCGATCCCGGCCCGCCAGTCGCGGGTCCGCTGCCCGGGCTCGGTGCGGCGGTGCACGGCCAGGCGCACCGCCGTCGCGGCGCCGAGGACGATTGCCAGCGTGCCGAGCGCCGACCAGCCATTCCACGGTATGCCGAGCGCGCCGAACGGCACGATCGCCAGTGCCACAACGCCGTATGTCAGAGCGGGCCCGACAGCAACCGCGACCGGCCAGGTCAGCCCGGTGGTACGAGCAACCATCGCTCCGGGGCACACCAACAGCAACAGGGCTATTAGCACCCCGAACGACAAGCCCACTGCATTAGTATGGCTGCCGATGTGATCAAGGCCCCGCCCGTGCGGTGCGGCCGGATCCTTTACCCAATGCGTGTTCGTCTGTGCGTTTCACGGACGTTCTAAGGTGGCTGACATGGCGTACGACGTTGCCCGGGTGCGGGGGCTGCACCCGTCGCTGGGCGACGGCTGGGTGCACCTCGACGCGCAGAACGGGATGCTGCTGCCGGATTCGGTGGCCACCACCGTCTCGACCGCGTTCCGTGGCTCCAAGCCGATGGCCACGGGGCCGCACCCGTCGGCCCGGCGCAGCGCGACGGTGCTGGCCGCTGCCCGGCAGGCGATCGCCGATTTCGTGGGCGCCGATCCGCAGGGCGTGGTGCTCGGCGCGGATCGGGCGGTGCTGCTGACCTCGCTGGCCGACGCCGCATCGGTGCGGGTGGGGCTGGGCTATGAGATCGTGCTGTCCAGGCTGGATGACGAGGCGAACATCGCGCCGTGGCTGCGGGCCGCGAACCGGTACGGCGCCAAGGTCAAATGGGCCGAGGTCGACATCGAGACCGGTGAACTGCCGCCCTGGCAGTGGGAGGGCCTGATCACGGCACCGACCCGCCTGGTGGCGATCACCTCGGCGTCGGCGACCCTGGGCGCCGTCACCGACCTGAGCCCGGTGACGAAGCTGGTGCACGAGAACAGCGGCCTGGTGATCGTGGATCACTCCGCTGCCGCGCCCTACCGGATGATCGACATCGACGATATCGACGCCGATGTGGTGGCTCTGAACGCCGTGGCGTGGGGTGGCCCGCCGATCGGCGCGCTGGTGTTCCGGGACCCGGCCGTCATCGATCAGTTCAGCTCGGTTTCCCTGGACCCGTACGCCACCGGTCCGGCGCGGCTGGAAACCGGTATCCACCAGTACGGTCTGCTCGGCGGAGTGGTGGCCAGCATCGAGTACCTCGCCAACCTGGACGAGGCGGCCTCCGGGACACGCCGGGAGCGGCTGGCGGTTTCCATGGAATCCGCTGCGCTGTATCTGGATCGGCTGTTCAACTACCTGCTGTCATCGCTGCGCTCGTTGCCGCTGGTGATGGTGCTGGGCAGCCCGACCGAGCGGATCCCGGTGCTGAGCCTTGCCGTCGACGGTGTGCCCGCCGAGCGGGTGATCCAGCGCCTGGCCGACAACGGGGTCCTGGTCGGCAGCAGCGAACACTCACGCGTGCTGGATGCCTTGGGCGTCAACGACATCGGTGGTGCGGTGACGATCGGTTTGTCGCATTACACCACCGCGGCCGAGGTCGACCAGCTGGTGCGGGTGCTGGCCTCGCTGGGTTGATCAGCCGACCCGCAGCAACACCTTGCCGGTCACCTCGCCGGCGTTCAACAGCCGGTGCGCCTCAGCGGCGTCCTGCACGGGCAGTTCCGCTCCGATGATCGGGCGTACCTTGCCCGCGGCGATGAGCGGCCACACATTGGCGGTCACCTGCTCGACGATCGCGCCCTTGCCGTCCGGGCCGTCGACCGGCCGTGATCGCAGCGCGGTGGCGAAGACCCCGGCGCGCTTGCCGAGCAACTTGGCGATGTTCAGTTCCGCCTTGATGCCGCCCTGCATTCCGATGATCACCAGCCGTCCGCCGTCGGCCAGCGCATCGATGTTCCGGTCCAGATACTTGGCCCCCATGATGTCGAAGATGACATCGGCGCCGCCGGCCCCGCGGATCCGTTCGACGAAGTCCTCGTCCCGATAGTTGATCAGGATCTCGGCACCCAACTCCGAGCACACCGCCAGCTTGTCGGCGGACCCTGCGGTCACGGCGACCCGGGTGCCGAGTTCGCGGGCCAGCTGGATGGCGTGGGTGCCTATCCCGCTCGCCCCGCCGTGCACGAGGAGCAGCCCGCCGGGCCGCAACCGGGCGGTCATCATCATGTTGGACCAGACCGTGCACGCCACCTCGGGCAGCGCCGCCGCCGCGACGAGTTCGACGCCGTCGGGCACCGGCAGCAACTGTGCGGCCGGCACCGCTACGCGCTCGGCGTACCCGCCACCCGCCAGCAAAGCACACACCGATTGGCCCACCGACCAGCCAGAGACGCCGGGTCCGATCTCGGCGATGGTCCCCGAGACCTCCAGGCCGAGAATGTCACTGGCGTCCGGCGGCGGCGGATAGCTACCTCCGGCTTGCAGCAGATCGGCGCGATTCACCCCGGCCGCGGCGACCTTGATCACCACTTCACCCGCGTGAGCTGCGACATCGGGGACTTCTTGCCATGTCATACGTTCGGTTGAAACCGCAACAATGGCCCGCATTGGCCCTACGCTACTACTGGTTTCAGCCGTACGATTACGCGATGGAAGCGATTATTGGGGGGCGCACGGCTAGCACCATGCCGGGCCTGGATATCGCTGAGCAGAAATCTTGGCAAAACTTTCTGGACTCGGCGCTGCGTCGTTATGCAACTTTGAACAGGTCGCTGGTGGATGCTCACGGACTCGCCCTGAACGACGTGCGATTGCTCGACATACTGGACAGCTCCGACAGCGGATCGGCACGGATGGGCGACCTTGCCGAAGGGCTGATGTCGCTGCCCAGCCGGGTGACCCGCCAGATCCACCGGCTGGAGAAGCTGAACCTGGTGACCCGGGTCGCCAGCCCGGATGACCGGCGCGGCGTGCTGGCCACCATCACCGTCGAGGGCCGCGCCCTACTGGCCGAGGCGATGCAGACCTACAGCGCCGGCGTGCGAAACCACTACCTGGGGCGGCTGTCCCGGTCGCAGATCACCGCGACGGGCGAGAACTGCCGCCGGATCAGTGTCGGCCTGCAGGCCGACGGGCGGCCCGCGAAACTCGGGCGGGTATAGACCGCTTAGGCTTGTCCACGGTGGCGTGGCAGAGCGGCCTAATGCACTCGCCTTGAAAGCGAGAGTCGGCTAACACCGACCGGGGGTTCAAATCCCTCCGCCACCGCAACTCGGAGATCGTTTGGCGGCAGGCCGGGCGAAACCCACTCGCTCCATTCGGCGAGCCGTGCCACGCTGGGCCGGTGATCGAGATCGGATCCCGCAAGCGGAACCTTCCCGCACCGCCGCACGTGGTGTTCGAGGATCTCACCATGCCGAACCGCAGTGCCGCCCGGCCGTGGCTGAACCTGCTCGACGACGAGATACCGCCAGAGGTGCTGGAGTCCCGGGAGCCGGCGTACGTGGTGTGGTCCTCGCTGTGGCCGCGGCGGCCGGACGCCCGGATCACCTTCGAACTGCCGCCGGGCCATGCCGGCGGAGGTACCGACCTGCGCTGGACGCTGACCGTCGACGAACCGGCGCCCGACGACAGCCTCACCGGTCACCTGCGCAAGCGGATCAACACCTTGATCCACGCTGACCTGCGCTACACCTACGGCCAGTAGTGCACTCGCCCGCGGCAGCTCGGCCGGCGCGGTGGAACAATGACGATCCGTGAACAAGTCGGTCGCCGTGGATCTCGGCGGGATGAGCACGACCGCGCAACTGCACGCCGCGTTGAGCGCCGTCTTCGGTTTCCCGCACTTCTACGGAGGCAACTACCCCGCCCTGGTCGACTGCTGGTCGAGTCTGCGATACCCGGATGACCAGATGAGCGAGCTGGTCCTCGACAGTCTGGAGGACTGCGTCGAGCTGCGTGTCGCCGGCGCGGGCTCGTGCTCCGAAGATGTTCTGCACACACTGCTTTCGGCGGTCACGGCGGTGAACCATCGAGCCAAGCTCAACGGTCTCGACGACGTCATACTGGTGGAGCTCACCGACTCCCGCTGATCCGGGCGCGTCCACCGATGGACCGCGCACACGCTGGTGCCGCTATTTTGTGTGCGTGTCATCGGCCGGGGTCTCGGTATCGCCCAGCCGGCTGTGGAGTTCGGAGTTGATCGCCTGTGCTTCGGCGAGTTGATCTTCGAGGATGATGATTCGGCACGCTGCATCGAGCGCGGTTCCCTGGTCGACCAGCTCGCGGGCACGCGCGGCGATGCGGAGTTGATAGCGGGAGTACCTACGGTGCCCGCCCTCGGATCGCTGCGGTGTCAGTAGCTTCGCCTCGTCGAGGCTGCGCAGGAATCCCGGCGTGGTTCCCAACATCTGAGCGGCGCTACCCATGCTGTAGGCGGGGTAGTCCTCGTCATCGAACCTGTCGTCGGGGGTCGTGCCGGATGTGTTCTTCGGGGGTACCACAGCGCCTTCCAAGGCCTTACCGGAGGAACTATTCAAAGCCTGGAATTTACCGCAGGAAATAGAAGGGCCGGCAACCCGGCCATGAGACGCGCCGGGCCGCCGGCCCTGAGGAGATGGTTACCATCTTCCGACACTGCTTCGTAACTGCGGTATCGGCCCGACACAACGTCTTCGGGCGATCCGACGGTAGCTCCTCCTTTCTTGCCGCCGAGCGTAACGACCAACTCGGCACTTCTCACTTCGCACTGCAGCGGCCCGGACCGGCGTCGTGCAGCCGGTCGATACTGCTGGGCCACTTCCGATCTCCTGCTTCGCGGGTAGTTCGTCATCTCCCGCGCCGATATGTCCTCTTTGTTTCCAACGTCGACGAATCTAGCGCACGCATATGCAGATGTCTACCCTTGCGAAGATAGATTTTGATTCATGGTCAACGCAGGAAACCTTCAGCGACGTGCGTCCGTGACGACGGATGTGCGCCGGACCATATTGACGCCATCGCAACTCGCGTGCCATTGTCCAAGGAACGATCTTGATATGTGCTTGGCAACTGGCGCTGAGCGCCGAAGCGGATGAGATCCGCAGATGGAATGGCTTTGGTGGGACGGTGAGGATGCAGTCAGCAATAACAGATGGGTTGCTGCCGATCATGGCAGCAACTTCCGTGGCGGCGATGCTCGTCAGTGCCGTGATCTCAGGTCCTAGGCGTACCCACCGTACACATGGTCTCGACCAACGGTCGCGCACCGACTTCGCCTCCACCGCTCGTGGAGCCTGTGAGTGCACACGAGGCGCTTGCTCGATGTGCCCGGCCCGATGGTCGCTGTGAACGCGAAGGCGCTCCTGCCAGAACCGTTGCGCCGCAATCCTGGATAGGCTGCCCGGCATGTGCACCCGAGTGATCTGGCCGGAAGCGGGCGGTGCGGTCCTGGTGGGCCGCAACATGGACTTCCACAAGGATCTGCTGACCAATCTGTGGAAGCAGCCCCGCGGTGTCACCCGTGATGACGGCGTCACCGGCACGCTGCGCTGGACGTCGAAATACGGCAGCGTCATCGCCGCGGCCTTCGACATGATCTCGGTGGACGGCCTCAACGAGGCCGGGCTGGCCGGCCACGTGCTGTGGCTCGCCGAGTCCAGCTACGGCACGCCGGACGCCGGCCGGATCCAGCTGAGCCAGGCGGTTTGGCTGCAGTACTTCCTGGACAATTTCGCGACGGTGGCCGACGCCGTCGCGTGGATCGCCGACACGGACGTGCAGGTCGTGCAGATGGCCGATCCCACCGGTGGTGTTCCACCGGCCATCCACCTGGCCCTCGACGATGCCTCCGGGGACTCGGCGATCATCGAGTACATCGACGGCAAGGCCAAGGTGTACCACGACCGCGCCTACCGGGTGATGACCAATTCACCGACCTTCGACCAGCAGCTGGAACTGGTGAAGTCGTTCACCGGACTGGGTGGTTCAGAGCCACTGCCCGGTTCGACGCTGGCCGCCGACCGGTTCGCGCGGGCCAGCTATTACGCCGGGCGGTTACCCGAGCCCGCAAGCCAGGTCGAGGCGATCGCGTCGATGTTCTCGGTGATCCGCAATGCGGCGCAGCCGTTCCGGATCCCCGACCCGGGCAAACCCGATGCCTCGCAGACCATCTGGCAGGTGGTGCTGGATCTGACGAACAAACGGTACGTCTACGAGTCGACAACCCGGCCGAACATCGTGTGGGTGGACCTGGCCGACCTGGACTTCGCCGAGGGAAGCCCACAGCTCAAGCTGGATCTGACCGGTGAGCTCGCGGTGCAGGGCGGACTCGCAGGCAACGTGTCCGGCCGCTTCGAGGACAAGGGACCGATGACGTTCCTTTCGCTGAAGTTGTTGCGGGAGATCGAATCTGTGGTCCCAGGGCAGAAGGTGGCCACTCCGCCACGGTGACCGCCGCTGCGGGCTACCGTGAACCATGCCCAGAATCGCGCTGCTGGTGTTCGGGATCTACTCGGTGGCGGTGGGCGTGTTCATGCTGGCGGCGCCCGGTGTTTTCTTCGACACCCTCGGGGCGTTCGGGGCGCGCAATGACCACTACATCTTCGACAACGCGTCCTTCGAGCTGCCGCTGGGTCTGCTGATGCTGGCCGCGGGACTGGTGTTCGCCACGGGGGTTTTGGCGATCGCCCTGCGTATCAGCGTTTCCGACGAGAAGGTGGGGGTTCGGTAGATGCGTGTACTGGTGGCCGGGGCGACCAGTGTCCCGGGGATCCCGCTGCTGCGCGAGCTTCGCGAGCGGGGGCACGAGGTCATCGGCGTGACACGGTCGGCGGCGAAGGCCCCGCAGATCTCCGCTTGCGGTGCCGAGCCTGTGGTGGCCGATGTGCTCGACGCCGGCCAGATCGATTCGGCGCTGGCGGAATTGGCGCCCGAGGTGGTGGTGAGCCTGCTGACCACGCTGCCGAAATGGGGGCCCAAGCGGATCAAGGATTTCGACCCCGCCAAGGAGTTGTGGAGCCGCGGCGCAGGCAATCTGGTGGCCGCGGCCCAGCGAGCCGGGGTGCGCCGGGTGATCGCCGAATCGGTGATCTTCGCCTACGGGTATGCACCGACGGGGCCGGCGTCGATGGATGAGACCGACCCCTACCCGGGTCCGCCACCGCCCGGCGGTGCCGAGATGCTGGCCGCACTGCGCGGGATGGAGCGCACGGTGCTCGAATCCGGGGAACGCAGTGACACCGAGGGAATCGTGTTGCGCTACGGCATTTTCTACGGCCCCGGCGTCACCCACGACGAGCTGTTCCGCAAGCTCGCCAAATGGTGGGCGCTACCCGCGCTGAACGGTAAGGGCGTGGTGTCCTGGATTCACCTCGACGATGTCGCGCGGGCGACAGCCGAGGCAGTGGACAAGGGTCAGGGCGGGCGGATCTACAACATCGTGGATGACCGACCGCAGTCGTTCGGTGATTACGTGCGCGAACTCAGCGTCACGCTGCACCGTCCGCGGCCGTTGCCGGTGCCGTGCAGCCTGGTTCGGCTGGTGGCGCCGTACCCGGCAACCGCGTTCGGTACCGCGTGGCTGCCGCTGTCCAATGCCAGGGCCAAAGCCGAACTGGGCTGGACGCCTATTCCCCGGTGAACTGCGCGGGCCGCTTCTGGAACATCGCGGTGACCGCCTCCGCCAGATCTTTCGACGGCAGGAACGCCGAGTTCCACGCCGCCACATAGCGCAGGCTCTCCGAGACCCGGCCGATGCGCTGCTGGTCCAGCACGTCCTTCACCCCGTGCACCGTCAGCGGCGGATTGGCCGCGATCTCGGCGGCGGTGGCGTGCGCGGCGGCGAGGCAGGCGTCGGCGTCGGCGTGCACGTCGTTGACCAGACCGATCTTCTCGGCACGCGCCGCGTCGATGTCCTTGCCGGTGAGCGTGAGCTCGCGCAGGTGCCCGTCGGACAGGATCAGCGGCAGCCGGGCCAGCGAGCCCACATCGGCGACGATGGCCAGCTTCACCTCGCGCACCGAGAACTTGGCGTCCGCGCTGGCGTAACGGATGTCCACCGCGCTGATCAGGTCGACCCCACCGCCGATGCACCAGCCGTGCACCGAGGCGATGGTGGGTGTGCGGCAGTCGGCGACCGCGCTGATGGCCGCCTGCATCTTCGTGAGCTTCTGGTGGAAGCCGAGGCGGTCCTTGGCGCCGGCGTCCAGGCCGGGCATGGTGGCGCCCATCGCGGCCAGGTCCAGGCCGTAGCTGAAGTTCTTGCCCGAACCGGTCAGCACGATCGCCCGCACCTCGGGATCGGCGTCCAGCGTGCCGAACACCTCGGGCAACTCGGCCCAGAACGCGGGGCCCATCGCGTTGCCCTTGCCGGGTCCGATCAGGGTCACCCGGGCGATATGGTCGGCGATCTCCACCGTGACGGATTCATATGCCATGGCCTGAAGGCTAACCGGCTACGGAACGGGCCCTCCGAGCAGCACCTCGCTGACCGTGCTGTCGGTCATGAACTGACACACCGCCTCGGCCAGCGATCGGGCGATGTCCACGTTCTCCGGACCGAGGATCGAATCCTCGCCTTCCAGGATGGCGTTGACGACAGCCTTGCGGGTGGCGGCATCGAGCTTGTTGAAGTCCGAACACTTCATCGTCAGCGCATCCGGCGGCGCCGGGACATCGGGGACGTCGGACTCCTGGCCCGGCATCGGGAAGTTGGGGATGGTGATCTCCGGGAGGCCGGGAATCTGCGGCAGTCCGGGGATGCCGCGGTCGCCCGTGGTCGGCTCCGAGCTCAGCGGCGGACCCGGTTCGGTGGTCATCGCGACCGTGCCGTCGGTGCTGCGCCCGCACCCGGTCAGCAGGCCGAGCGCGATCAGGCCGGCGCCTGCGGCCACCACGGTGCGTCTCATGGCTGTTCTCCTCGGATCCACTGTCGGGCGAAAGCCAGAAATGCGTCGTTCTCGTGGGGGGCGGCGACCGTGACGCGGACGCCGTCCTGCCCGTAGGGCCGCACCAGCAGCCGGCTGTCGGCCGCGGCGTTGGTGAACGCCTCGCAGCGCCCTGGCATCGGTAGCCAGACGAAATTGGCCTGCGAGGAGGGCAGCTCGTATCCGGCGGCGCTCAGCGCGGCGCTCACCCGGGCGCGTTCGGCGACGACGGCGTCGGTGCGGGCCAGCAGCTCGTCGGCCGCGTCGATGGAGGCGATGGCCGCGGCCTGCGAGATGGTCGTCGCGGTGAACGGCACGTACACCTTGCCCAGCGCAGTGATGATGTCCGGATCGGCCACCGCGTAGCCGATGCGCAGCCCGGCCAGCCCGTACGCCTTCGAGAAGGTGCGCAGCACAACGACGTTCGGGTACCTGCGGACCAGGCCCAGACTGTCGGGTAGCAGGCCGTCGCGGATGTACTCGACATAGGCCTCGTCGATGACGATGAGGATGTCCGCGGGCACGGCCTCGACGAATGCCTCCAGAGCGGCCGGGTCGACGACGGTGGAGGTCGGGTTGTTCGGGTTGCAGACGAAGATCAGCCGGGTGCGGTCGGTGACGGCGGCCAGCATCGCGTCCAGGTCGTGGACGTGGTCCTTGAGCGGTACCGCGACCGGGGTCGCGCCGGCGGTGCGCACCTGCAGCGGATAGATCTCGAAACTGCGCCAGCCGAACATCACCTCGTCACCGACGGTGGAGGTGATCTGGATCAGCTGCTGGCACAGGCTCACCGATCCGGAGCCCACCGAGATGTTCTCCGGCGCGACGTCGACGTGCTTGGCGAGGCGCTCGCGCAGATCCTGGTAGCCGTTGTCGGGATACCGGTTGATGGTCGCGGCGGCGGCGGTGATGGCGTCCATGACGCTGGGCAGCGGACCGTGCACGGTCTCGTTGCTGGCGATCTTGATGGCGCCGGGCACGGTGCGGCCCGGGGTGTAGGCCGGCAGGTCGGCCAGCTCGGGTCGCAGACGGGCGGTCACCCAGCCATTCTAGGGGTGCGGGAAGGCGCGCTTTGCCTTCCGCGCTCCGGCCTGTGTAATCTGTGCGCTCGGCGGTTCCGGGGGTCCGGTACCCTCAGATCGTTCAGGAGGCGTGCCAGAGCGGCCGAATGGGACTCACTGCTAATGAGTTGTCCGCCTTAAAGCGGACCGGAGGTTCAAATCCTCTCGCCTCCGCTGCACAACTGAATAGTTCGACCAGCAAGACAAAGCTCCACCAGCAAGACAAGCAGGACCGAGCGCCCGTAGCTCAACGGATAGAGCATCTGACTACGGATCAGAAGGTTAGGGGTTCGAATCCCTTCGGGCGCACACACGCACCATCACGACTCCCGCGGCACGAGCAGTACGCCCGGGAGTTGTTGCTTTCCCGGGCACCGGGTGATGCCGGCACGACAGCGGGTCAGGCAGGATGCCGGTATGACCCCGCAGGTGATCCAGCGCTGGATCGAATACATCGGCAACCACGAACCGGCCGGACTCGATGAGCTCCTCGCCGAGGACGCGGTCTTCTACTCGCCGGCGGTCTTCACCCCGCAACAGGGCAAGGCCACCACGGCCAAGTACCTGAACGCGGCCGCGAAACTTTTCGGCGGCACCGACTTCCGCTATGTCGAACAGTGGTACGGAGAGAACTCGGCAATCCTGGAATTCCAGGCCACGCTCGACGGCGTCGTGGTCGACGGTATCGACATGATCCACTGGGGCGAGGACGGCAAGATCGTCTCGTTCAAGGTGATGATCAGGCCGTTCAAGGGCCTGCAGGCGGTCATACCGCGGATGGCGGAGCTGCTCGGCGCGCAGTGACGTCCAGCTGGGCCTGCAGCGCCGTGGTGAACACCGGCTCGGCGAAGTAGTTGCCCTGGGCCACGGTGCAGCCGTAGCCGCGCAGCAACTCGGCGGTCTCGGCGTCTTCGACGCCCTCGGCGACGCTGGTGATCCCCAGGGTGTGGGTCAGGTTGATCACCGAATGCACGATCGCGGCCGCTCTCGGGTTCTGCAGCATGGGCGCCACGAAGTTGCGGTCCAACTTCAACTCGTCGATCGGCAGATCCCGCAGATAGCTCATCGTCGCGTACCCGCTGCCGAAATCGTCGATGGAGACCCGGAACCCGGCCCTGCGGAGCTGCTCGATGATGGCGCGGGCCTGGCGCACATTGGCCAGCAGATAGTGCTCGGTGATCTCGATGGTCACCGCTTGCGGCGGCAGGCCGTGACCGGCCAGCACGGCGCTGATCCGCTCGGGCAGCGTCGCATCGTTGAACGACGGCGCGAACAGGTTGATGGCGACCGGCACCTCCCGGATCCCGGGCCGGTACCAGGCGGCGGCATCGCGCGCGGCCTGTTCGAGCACCAGATCCGTCACGGCGCCCATCAGGCCGTTGCGGCGGATCAGTGGCAGAAACTGGTTGGGCGTCAGCACGCCGAGATCGGGATGCGGCCACCGCACCAGCGCTTCCACGCCGACGATCTCACCGGTCGCCAGCGAGATCTGCGGCTGATAGGCCAGCCGCAGATCGCCACCGTCGACCACCCGGCGTAGCTCACCGAGCAGCCGGATCTCCGAGACCGGCGGCAGCCGGATCTGCCCGCTGTCGCCCCAGGCGGGCGCGGTGTCCACATCGCCGATCTGCATACCGGGGGAGAACACCTGGATGCCGCCGACCCCGGATCGTTTCGCCACATACATCGCCACATCCGCCCGCTTGAGCAGCTCCTCGGTGTTGATGGGCGGCTCGGCGAGGCCGGGTGCGGCGACCAGACCGATGCTGGGGTGGATGTAGACGTCCTCGCCGTCGAGATGGAAGGCGTCGTCGAAGGCGCGCATGACACTGCTCGCGATGTCCTCGGGGCCTTCCGGTCCCGCCTCGATGATGATGGCGAACTCGTCGCCGCCGAGACGGGCGACGGTGTGGCCCGGGGGAACGCTGCGCACCAATCGGCCCGCGATCTCGCGCAGCAGCGCATCTCCGCAGTGGTGCCCGAGATTGTCGTTGACGAGCTTGAAATCGTCGAGGTCCAGCGACAGCACCGCCACCGGTCGGCCGTCGCGGTGCTGTAGCGCGATCGCATGGTCCAGGCGGTCGGTGAACAGCAGCCGGTTCGCAAGCCCGGTGAGCGGATCCCGGAACGCATGCATCGCCACTTCGTCCAGCAGCCGGCGGTTCTCGACCAGGACGGTGAGCTGACGGATCAGGGCGGCGATCACCAGGATCGCCGAGGCCGTCAGCACCGGCCGGATGCCGGCATCGGGCCATAGGTGTGCGACGGCGGCGGCGACGGCGAAGGGCATCGGCGCATAGGGCAGCCACATGATGGTCGTCGGCAGTGGCCGGTGGTCATCGGCTTCCTGTTTGCGTTTCACCGTGGCCGACATGATCGCCCCGGCCGAGATCATCAGCAGCCCGCTGACCTTGCTGATGATCGGGAACGGACTGTCCGGGTAGGCATCCTGCAGCTTCATGTGCAGCGCGGTGAGATCGCCCATCGCGATGGCGACGAGTCCGGCGGTGACGAGGCCCACGATGTAGCGCCGTCCGGGCGGAACGGCGGACAACACCAGGATCGACATGGTCACCATGGTGAGTGCGGCGATCGGGTAGGCCGCGGTCAGCGTGGTGTGCAGCGGGTCGAGCCGGTTGCCGGTGAACACCTCGTCGAGCACCGTCACCCAGGCCAACAGGAACAGCGCCGAGGCGATCACCGTGCCATCGAGCAGCTGCCGGAAGCTCGACATCCTGCCGGTTGTGGTGCGCAACACCCACACCACTGCGATGGCCACCGGCAGCGCCAGGAAGCCGGCGTCCGCGACGGACGGGAACGGTGGGTCGGCGCCCAGGATCACGTGGTGGTACGCCCAGACCAGGCTGCCGACCACCCATCCGAGGAAGCCTGCGGCGATCGCGAGCCACCCGATGCGGATACTGCCCCGGCCGGCGCGGGCGGCCATGAGGGCGCATGCGCATGTCAGTCCGCTGAACGCAACCAGACCGGCTGAGCTGACGAATGCCGTCACCTGCGCACCACCCCAACCGGCTAGCAACCAGCAAACAAACGCCAGGTAAACCGCCACACCGGCGACGCAGCTGGGGTGTGCTCTGATCATGCGCATTACATGCAGCTTAGAGCCGTTTTCGGGTGCCGCGAACACTAATTGGCCCAGCTGGTCCAGCAACATCGCGCGACTGCGGTAGCCTGCCAGGGATGGAGCTTGTGCTGATTGCCGACACTCATGTGCCGAATCGAGCGCGAGATATGCCGGCCGCGGTGTGGGATGCAATCGAAGAGGCCGACGTGGTGCTGCATGCGGGCGACTGGGTGGCGCCGGAGCTGTTGGACCGGCTGCAGGACCGTGCCCCGGCTCTGGTGGCGTGCTGGGGCAACAATGACGGTGACGAGTTGCGTGCCCGGCTACCCCAGCGGGTAGACGCCAACCTGGGCGGGTTGCGGTTCACCGTCACGCACGAGGCGGGTGTATCGGCCGGGCGTGACGAACGGATGGCCCGGCTCTACCCGGACACCGATGTGCTGGTCTTCGGGCACAGCCACATTCCGTGGGACGCGACGGCCTCCAACGGTCTGCGGCTGCTCAATCCGGGCTCACCGACCGACCGGCGGCGCCAGCCTTTCTGCACCTACATGACCGCCTCGGTTGACTGGGGCGAGCTGATCGACGTCACCCTGCATCGGGTATAGCGGCACAGATCAACTCGATGTGAGTTTCGGCCCAGTCGCTCAGTGGCTCAAGGGCTTTCAGCAGTGCCTCGCCGGCCGGGGTCATCGAATACTCCACCCTGGGCGGCACCTCGTGATAGCTCTCGCGGTGCACCACGCCGTGGCGCTGCAACTCCTTGAGATGCTGGGTCAGCATCTTCTGCGAGACGCCGGGCAGGCTGCGGTGCAGCGCGTTGAAGCGCTTGGCGCCGTCCTGCAACTCCCACAGGATGAGTGGCTTCCACTTCCCGTCCACCACCGCGAACCCCGCGTCCAGGCCGCAGGTGTACTTGCCCAACGCTGCCATCGCTGTGTCCTTTCTGCAGGTCACCGACATTGGTTACCAAAAGGTGGGTATCCCACTTATTAGTGGGTACTTGTCGAGAACTCCGCGCAACACCAACGATGTTCCCATGACGACCGAATTGCAAGCGATCACCTTCATCGGCCTCGGCGAGATGGGCGCGGCACTGGCCCGTGCATCCGTGACGGCCGGACACCCCACCACAGTCTGGAATCGGACGGCCGCGAAGGCCCAGGGTCTCGGCGCCCGGGTGGCGCCCACCGTCGAAGACGCCCTCGACGCCGACCTTCTGGTGGTCTGTCTGTTCGACCACCAGTCGGTGCACGACGTCTTGGACCCCGTCGCCGACCGGCTTCGCGGTGCACGGATCGTGAACCTCACCACCACCGCGCCGGAGGGCGCCCGCGAACTGGCGCGCTGGGCCGACGGTCTGGGAGCGCGGTATCTCGACGGCGGCATCATGGCCACCCCGGAGATGATCGGCACCCCGCAGTCCCGGATCTTCTACAGCGGAAGCAGGGAGATTCTCGACGAGTACCGGCCGATCCTCGAACTATGGGGAACCGCAGAGTATTTCGGAGACGACGCCGGTATGGCCTCGCTGCACGATCTGGCGTTGCTGTCGGCGATGTACGTGATGTTCGCCGGGTTCTTCCACGGTGCGGCGATGCTGGCCCCGGCGGGAGTGAGCGCCACCGACTTCGCGGCCATGGCGGCTCCCTGGCTGCAGGTGACCGCCCAGTTGCTACCGGAGTACGCGGCCGTCATCGATGGCGGCGACTATGCGGTGCCAGGCCAGCAGAGCCTGGTGTTCTCCGATATCAGCGACATCATCCAGGCGAGCCGGGATCAGGGTGTGAGCACCGAGGTGGTCGACGTGGTGCAGCGGCTCATCCACCGCCAGATCGACGCCGGCCACGGCACCGAGGGGTTCGCCCGCATCATCGAGAGCATCCGGAGTGCCGCATGAACGTGACGGTTCTGGGACTCGGGCCGATGGGGCAGGCTCTCGCCACGGCGCTGCTGGACGCGAAACACCGCACCACGGTGTGGAATCGGACCGCAGCCAAGGCTGAGCCGCTGCTGGCCCGCGGGGCATTGGCGGCCGCCGACGCGGGCGAGGCCGTCGCCGCCGCGGACCTGACCCTGATCAATGTCGTCGACCACTCGGCCGTCGATGCGATCCTGGCAGCGGCGGGCACCGCCGTCGCGGGCAAGATCATCGTGGGGCTGAGTTCGGACACCCCGGAGCGGGCGCTGCGGACGGCCGCCCTGGTGGCCGACCTCGGCGGGCGCTATCTCGACGGCGCCATCATGACGCCGACGGCGACCATCGGAACACCGGACGCCGTCATCCTTTTCGCCGGACCGCGCGAGCACTACGGCGCGGGTGCCGAGGTGTTCACCGCGCTGGGAACACCGATCTGGCTGGGTGCTGACCACGACCGCGCCGCGACCTACGATATGGCGCTGCTCGATCTGTTCTGGACATCGGTCAGCGGATTCCTGCATGCCCTCGGCATCGCCAAGGCCCACGGCATCGGCGCCGCCGAGCTGTTGCCACACGCCATCGGCATCGTGGACATCCTCACCCCGGTCTTCACCGAGATCGCCGAGCGCGTCGAAGCCGGAGAGCACGGAGACGCCAGCGCACCGGTCTCCTCGGCGGCCGCTTCGCTGCACCATCTGATCGCCACATCGAGGGAGGCGAACATGGATGCCGGTGCGCTGGAGGCGTTTGCGCGCGTCGTCGACAAGGCGGTGGCCGACGGGCACGGTGCCCAGGAAATCAGCGTGCTGGCACCCTGATACCGGCGCGCGGCACTGCCGAGCGTGGCAGGGTCGTAGCCATGGAGCAGAAGCCGCCCACCGCCACCATCGCCGCCGCCAACCTCGCCCACCGCGACGGCCTGCCGTTCCAGGACACCCGTGACTTCGAGGACGCCGATCGGGGTTTTCTCGGCCGGCTCGATCCGTGCGTGGTGACTGCCGCCGACGGAAGGGTGGTGTGGGACAACGACTCCTATGGGTTCCTGGCCGGTGACGCGCCGGACAGCGCGCACCCCAGTCTGTGGCGGCAGTCCCAGCTGTGCGCCAAACAGGGTCTCTACGAGGTGGTCCCCGGTATCTACCAGGTCCGTGGCCTGGACCTGTCCAATATCAGCTTCATCGAGGGTGACACCGGCATCATCGTCATCGACCCGCTGGTGTCCACCGAGACCGCGGCCGCGGCACTGACGCTCTACCGCAGCCACCGCGGTGACCGTCCCGTCAAAGCGGTGATCTACACCCACAGCCACGTCGACCACTTCGGTGGTGTGCTCGGTGTGACCTCCCAGGCCGATGTCGATGCCGGCAAGGTCGCGATCATCGCCCCGGAGGGCTTCACCGAGCACGCCGTCCAGGAGAACGTCTACGCCGGTACCGCGATGGCCCGCCGCGCCTCCTACATGTACGGGGCGGTGCTGGCCCGCGGCCCGCAAGGGCAGGTCGGCTGCGGCCTGGGGCAGACGCCGTCGCTGGGTGAGGTGGCGCTGATCGTGCCCACGGTGGACATCACCCGGACCGGGGAGACCTACGCCGTCGACGGTGTCGAGATCGAGTTCCAGATGGCGCCCGGCACCGAGGCCCCCGCCGAGATGCATTTCTATTTCCCGAAGTTCCGGGCGCTGTGCATGGCCGAGAACGCCACCCACAACCTGCACAATCTGCTCACCCTGCGCGGTGCGCTGGTGCGCGACCCACACGGCTGGGCCGGCTACCTCACCGAGGCCATCGACGCCTTCTCCGGCCGCACCGACGTGGTGTTCGCCTCGCATCACTGGCCCACCTGGGGGCGGGACAACATCGTCGAGTACCTGTCGGTGCAGCGGGATCTGTACGCCTATCTGCACGACCAGACGCTGCGCCAGCTCAATCAGGGGTTCACCGGTGTCGAGATTGCCGAGACGTTCCAGATGCCGCCCGCACTGGAGAAGGCCTGGCACACGCACGGCTACTACGGATCGGTCAGCCATAACGTCAAGGCGGTCTACCAGCGCTACATGGGCTGGTTCGACGGCAACCCCGGCCGGCTCTGGCAGCACCCGCCGCAAGCCCTCGGCCCGCGTTATGTCGAGGCGATCGGCGGTATCGACAGGGTCGTCGAGCTCGCCAGATCCGCCTTCGACGACGGCGACTACCGTTGGGCGGCAACGCTGCTCGACCATGCGATCTTCACCGACGAGAATCATCAGGCTGCCCGCGACCTCTACGGCGACACGCTGGAGCAGCTGGCCTACGGCGCCGAGAATGCGGTGTGGCGCAATTTCTTCCTCTCCGGGGCCACCGAACTGCGGGACGGGAATTTCGGCACCCCCACCACGACAGCCTCCCCGTCGCTGATGAGCCAGTTGACGCCGGATCAGATATTCGACGCGCTGGCAATCAGCGTCAACGGCCCGCGGGCCTGGGATCTGGACCTCACCATCGACGTGACCTTCGTCGATCTCGGGTCCGATTACCGGCTGACAGTGCGCAACGGCGTGCTGGTGCACCGCAAGGTGGCGGACCGGGCGAGCGAAGCGACGGGAAATAATCCCGATCCGGCGACGGCCACCGCGACCGTCACGTTCGCGACCAAGCTCAGGTTGCTGGCCTTCGCCGCCGGCGACCGCGAGTCGCCCGGAGTGGAGTTCACCGGTGACGCCGACGCGCTGCCCCAGCTGCTCGGCGTGCTGGACGGCCGGACCCGGGCTTCGCCATCATCACGCCGTAATAGTTAGGTATACGGGGTCTAGTTTTAAACCTAACTTGTATTGACAACTATGTGTGGTGTGCGCCACTGTAGTCCGCATGGGAATCCAACAGCAGTACGACGTCGTCGTGGTGGGCGCCGGCATCGTCGGTCTGGCGCACGCCTACCACGCCCACCGGCGCGGCCTGTCCGTCGCGGTCATCGACCATGCCGACGGGGTGGTCGGCGCCTCGGTGCAGAACTTCGGCCACGCCTGCATCACCGCTCAGTCCGGAACCGCCCGTGACTACGCCGTCAAGGGGCGACGGCACTGGCTCGAACTGTCCCGAAAGGCCGACTTCTGGTCGCGGGAGTCGGGCACCTACTGCGTGGCACGGCACGAGGACGAGCTGGCGGTCATGCGTGAGTTCGAAGGCACCCGCCCTGCCGGAGAGGTAGACCTGCTGGACCGGGAGCAGATTTTGCAGCGCATCCCGGTCGTCGCCGAGGGTGTCACCGGCGGCATGTATCTGCCCAATGACCTGCAGGTCGACCCGCGCACCGCCGCACCGTCCATCGCCCGTTGGCTGGCCGCCTCCGGCGTCGATTTCCATTGGCGTACAGCGGCTTGCGGCTTCGATACCGGTATCGTGCACACCTCGCGCGGGCCGCTGCGAGCGGGAACGACCTTCGTGACCGTCAACTACGACATCGATCGCCTGTTCCCCGAACTGGCCGAACGCGACGGCCTGCTGCGTTGCCGGCTGCACATGTTGCGGGCGCGGCTCCCGATGTCCTTCAGCTTGCCCGCGCCCCTATTCACCGGCTGGTCCCTGCTGCGCTATTCCGGCTTCGAGCACCTGCCGTCCACCGCTGCGGTAGCCGAACGACTGCACGCCGAGCACCCCGACTACCTCGCCATCGACCTGCACCAGATGTACACCCCCCAACCGGACGGCTCGCTGTTGCTCGGTGACACCCACTACCGCGACCTGGGGGCCCCGCCGTTTCAATCCGAGGAGGGCTTCACTGTGCTCATCGAGGAGGCGCGAAAGATGTTCGGAGTCAACGAAATCGAGATAAGCGAGCGTTGGCAGGGCGTATACAGCTCCGCGCCGAACCAGGAATTCCTCATCGAGGAGCCCATCGAGCGCACCCACATCGTCACCGTCACCACCGGGATCGGCATGACCACCAGCATGGGCCTGGCCCAGGACAGCGTAGCCAACGCATTCACCCGCGACACCGTCGTCGCACACGCATGAGTGAAAGGAAAAAGCCATGAGCACCAACAACAATGAGCCGATCAGCCTGGTCGTATTCGATATGGCGGGGACCACCGTCGAGGACACCGGGCTGGTGGAGCAGTCCTTCAAGGCCGCCGACGACCACGCCGGACTGTCCAGGACCGACGCCGATCGCGAAGAAATGCTGCGCTACGTGTCCGAGACCATGGGCCGGTCCAAGATCGTGGTGTTCCGCCACCTCGCCCGCGGTGATGAGGAACGGGCCCAAGCGGCCAACAAGGAGTTCGAACGCTGCTATGCGCAGCTGGTCGCCGAGGGCAACTGCAGCCCGATTCCCGGTGCTGAAGATGTCATTACATCTTTACGGGGCCGTGGTATCAGAACGGCACTCACCACCGGCTTCGCGCACGAGACACAGAGCGCCATCCTCGATGCGCTGGGCTGGCATGACCTCGCCGACGTGGTGCTGTGCCCCGGGGCGGGGATGCGTGGCCGGCCCTACCCCGATATGCCGCTGACTGCCCTGATGCGGACCGGCACCGACTCGGTCCGCTCGATGATCGTCCTCGGTGATACCTCCTCCGATGTCCTCAGCGGTCTGCGGGCCGGAGCGCGTGCCTCCATCGGCGTACTCACCGGGGCGCACGACACCGCACAGCTCTCCGAGGCAGGTGCCACCCACATCCTCGACAGTGTGACCGACCTGCCCGCCCTGGTGGCCGCCTTGAACTGATCTCCGACACAGCCCCGCCCCGCGTCGGTCATCGCAGCAGCCCCGACCGCCGCCCACTCCCGCGACTTTCGCGTTCTCGCCTGAGAAACCAGCAGCTGGCGCACAATTCACTCATTCGGCAATCTGCCCGCGCTGCCAGCACACCGTTTGCCGCACGCCCATCAGAGGTGCCACGTGTCTCACGCAACGACTTCCCCGCTGAACTCATCGTCCATCGTCCCGCGCTACCGCCGCTGGCGGATCCAGATCTTCGCCGTCACCTGGATCGCGTATGCGGGCTTCTATTTCACCCGCCAGGCCTTCTCCGTCGCCAAGCTGGGGATCCTCGAGGATCCGATACTGAGCACCACCCTCACCAAATCCATGATGGCCAATCTGGATGCCGCCTACCTGGCCGCATACGCGGCCGGCCAGTTCGTCTGGGGACAGGTTGCCGACCGGTACGGGCCGCGGATCGTCATCCTCGGCGGACTGGCGATCTCGGCGATAGCCACAATGTTCATGGGGCTGCTCCCGGCGGTGGTGTTCCTGCTGCCGCTCATGATCGTCCAGGGACTGGCCCAGGCGACCGGATGGTCCCCGACGCTGAGCAACATGGCCCAGTTCTTCTCGATCGGGGAACGCGGCCGGGTCCTCGGAATGTGGAGCACCAACTACGCGTTCGGCGGTCTGGTGGCCGCACCCGTGCTCGGCTGGTTCGCCTATGACGTCTTCGGCACGTGGCGGGCCGCGTTCTTCACCGGCGCGGTGATCGTGCTGGGGGTGTTCGTGATGGTGGCGCTGCTGCAGCGCAACCGTCCCCAGGATCTCGGCCTGCCGCCCATCGAGGAGTACCACTCCAACGATCCGATCGCCGAACTCGATGACTCACCGGCCGCCGAGGCCGTCGCCGAGCCCACCCGGTCCTGGCGGCAGTCACTGGCCGTCGTCCTCGGTGACCGCATGGTACGTACGCTCGGAATGTCGTACTTCCTGCTCAAGCCCGCCCGTTACGCAATCCTGTTGTGGGGACCGGTGATCGTCGCCGAGCGTCTCGCCGACGGCGACAAGTTCCAGGCCGTCACCATTCCGATCGCCTTCGGTATCGCCGGCGTCGCCGCCCCTATCCTGCTGGGCCGCATCTCCGACCGGGTGTTCAAAGCGCGCCGGGTGCCGGCCTGTGTGCTCAGCCTGGCGGTCCTGGTGGTGGTGCTGGCGTTGTTCGGGCCGCTGACCGAGGCCGGCAACCCCTGGATCATGGTGGCCGTGCTGGCCGTGATCGGGCTGAGTGTGTACGGTGCCGACGCGATGATCTCCTGTGTTGCCGCAGTCGATTTCGGCACCAGCAAGCACGCAGGAACCGCCGCGGGATTCATCAACTGCTGCGGGTCGGTCGGTGCCATCCTCGGCGGGTTGCTGCCGGGCTACGTCGGCACCTCGGCACTGTTCTACGGGTTCGCCGCGGCCGCGTTCCTCGCGATGCTGCTACTGATCCCGCACTGGAACCGGATGCCGGCAGCGGACTGATCCGACGATGTCGATGCCCGCTCCGGCCCGAGGCTAGGAGCGGGCATCGATCGTCCTGGCATTGACGATGCTGAATGCGACGAGATCGGGGCGATAGCGGTCATCGGCGAACTCGAACACCACCCCGTCGGGATCGCGTGAGGTGCGTCGCTCCCGCAGCAGCGGACCACCGATGTCGATACCGAGGCTCTCGGCGTCCACCTCGGTGGCGGCCACGGCATCGAGCACGTGTTCCATGGAGTCGAAGTGGATTCCGCGGGTGGCCAGATAGTCGGTCATCGACCCGGAATCGGTGTCGAACTCGAACAGCAGCGATCCCACTGCATCGATGAACGTGCTGCGTTCGATCATGGCCGGTTCGCCGTCGAGTAGCCGCACCCGCATCACCTCCACCACGAAATCATCGGTGTCCAGCCCCAGCGCGACGATCGCCGGCTCCGACGCACGCCGCCGGGCCACCTCGAGGGTGCGGCTTCCTGCGGTGCGTCCCGCGCGCTGCGCCCACTGCGTGAACGGTGTGAAGGTGTCCAGTGTCTGTGCCGCGTCGTGACTGCGCACCACCGCCGGCTTGCCGCGCGACACCCTGATCAGGCCCTCGTTGCGCAGGGTGGCCAGCGCCTGCCGCACCGGCCCGCGGGATACGTCGAACTCCGCGCACAACGCGCTCTCGGTGGGCAGCGACTGCCCGATCGCGTAGTCCCTGCGGGTGATCCGGTGCCGCAGTTCGGCGGCCACCTGTTCGTGGCGGGAGCGAGGTCCGGTCAATCTCTACCACCTTCGGCGACAGGTTGTCATGACAACTTCAGTATGGCTCACCCGCGGGTCAGGGCAGTCCACCGTCGGCACGCAGGATCGAGCCGGTCGTGAAGCTGGAGGCGTCCGACATGAGAAACAATGCGGCCCCGATGATCTCGGGCGGATTGCCGGCGCGCCCCAGCGGAAAGTGCGCGAACGGGTTCGTCTGCGACCCGTACCCCGTCGCCTCGCTCTCCTGGTCCCCGAAGTCCCAGGCCTTGCTGATATCGGTGAGGAACGGACCGGCCATCAGCGTGTTGACCCGCACCGTCGGTCCGAAGGCCTTCGCGAATCCCTCGGTGAGCACGTTCAGTCCGGCTTTGGCCGCGGCGTAGGGCAGCATGTGCGCGTCCGGGCGCAGCGATCCCGACGAGCTCACGGTGATGATCGACCCGCCCCCGCCGGCGACCATCCGCTCGCCGAGCAGGGCGCTCAACCGGAACGGGCCCTTGAAGTTCAGGTTCACCACCGAGTCGAAGAGCCGCTCGGTGACCGACCCGAGCGATTCGTACAGTGGCGACATCCCGGCGTTGTTGACCAGGACGTCGACCTTGCCGAAGCGCTCATAGGCGGCGTCGGCCAGTGGCTCCAGCTGATCCCAGCGGCCCACATGCACCTGATGCGCAAGCACCGCGCGGCCCGTCGCGGCAGTGATCTCCGCGGCGGTGGCCGCACACGATTCGAGGTTCCGGCTGGCGATGACGATGTCGGCACCGCACCGCGCCGCCGCGAAGGCCATCTCGCGGCCCAGGCCGCGGCTGCCGCCGGTGATCAGCACCACCCGGCCGGTCAGGTCGAACAATTCGTCGGCATAACCCATGCCCAGGCCTCCTCTGTGTGCCGCCATATGGTGTCACGGTGCAACTTCTTCTGGTCCGACATGCGCTGCCGCTGCGGAGTGAGCCCGGTGCGGGGTCCGATCCGCAGCTGTCCGACGAGGGTCTGGCGCAGGCCGCCCGGCTCCCCGACGCATTGTCCCGATTCCCCGTGACCCGGCTGGTGAGCAGTCCGCAGCTGCGGGCCGTCCAGACAGCGGGACCGCTGTCCGACAAGCTCGGACTGGACGTCGATATCGATGAGCGCCTCGCCGAGTACGACCGCGACCTGGACCACTACATCCCGATCGAGCAGATCGCCAAGGAAAACCCCGAGGAGCTGGCCCGGCTCATCTCGGGTCATCTGCCCAGCGCGGTCGACGAGACAGCATTCCTGCAGCGGGTGGTGGCGGCCTTGGATGACCTGGTCGCCGCAGCCGGCCACGAGGACACCGTGGCGGTGTTCAGCCACGGCGGGGTGATCAACGTCCTGCTGCACCACATCCTGGGCACCGAGCGGTTGTTGTCGTTCCACGTCGACTACGCCTCGGTGACCCGGCTGCTGGCCTCGCGCAGCGGCAAGCTCGCTGTCGCCTCGGTCAACGGCACCGAACACGTATGGGATCTGCTGCCGCGAAATACGCAATGGTAGAAAAGCCGGGTGAACTCTCTGGCAGGACTTGATCTCGACGCCTTGGACGCGCACCTGCGCGCGGAAGGTATCGCCCGCGCCGGCGAGTTGCGAGCCGAACTGATCTCCGGCGGCCGCTCGAATCTGACCTTCCGGGTGTTCGACGACGGGTCGAAGTGGGTGCTGCGCCGCCCGCCGCTGCACGGGCTGACCCCGTCGGCGCACGATATGGCGCGCGAGTACAAGGTGGTCGCGGCACTTGCCGAAACCCCGGTGCCCGTGGCCCGCGCGGTCACCATGCGCAATGACGACTCCGTGCTGGGCGCGCCGTTCCAGATGGTCGAGAACGTCGAGGGCAACGTGGTGCGCAGCGCCGACGAACTGGCGGCGCTCGGCGACGCCGGCGTCATCGAGGGTTGCGTCGACTCGCTCATCAAGGTGCTCGCCGATCTGCACGCTGTCGATCCGCAGGCCGTCGGGCTCGGCGACTTCGGCAGGGCAGAGGGCTACCTGGAACGCCAGGTGCGCCGTTGGGGTTCGCAGTGGGAGCACGTCCGGTTGCCCGACGATGCCCGCGACGCCGACGTGACGAAGCTGCATTCTGCTCTGGCCGAACGGATTCCGGCCAGTCCGCGGGCCTCCATCGTGCACGGCGACTACCGCATCGACAACACCATCCTCGACGCGCAGGACCCGACGGTGGTGCGCGCGGTACTGGATTGGGAGCTGTCCACCCTGGGTGACCCGCTGTCCGACGCGGCGCTGATGTGTGTCTACCGCAACCCGAACTTCGACGATGTACTCGGCATGCGAGCGGCCTGGACCTCAGAACTGTTGCCCCCGGCCGATCAGCTGGCACAGCGGTACGCGGTGGCCAGCGGCCAGGAACTGCGCAACTGGGATTTCTACATGGCACTGGCCTACTTCAAACTGGCCATCATCGCCGCGGGCATCGATTTCCGCGGACGCGAGGGCGGCGCCACAGAAACCGCGGTCGGCGCTGCCGTGGCCCCGTTGATCGCCGAGGGACTCAAGCTCCTCTAGAAGGTCCGCCGGGCCGCTTTGAGGTTCTTGCGCGCCGCGAGGCGCAACTGCACGATGCGGGCGGCCCCCACCATCACCGCGAGCAGCCCACCGCCCACGGCGGCCAGCAGCAGTGCCACCCCCAGGGGCAGCGTCCAGTTCCAGCCCAGGAAATGGAAGGTGCCCGGGTCGGTGTTCTGCGCGATGAAGATCAGCAACACGATCAGGATCAAGAATCCGATGATCAGCGATGTCCACAACGCCGCCGCCCTGGTGAACTTGACCGCGTCCTCCGGCGGCGCCGGCGGCGGGGCCGCCGGCTGGTCGGTGGCCAAATCCGGTAGCGGCTCAGCCGGTGGGTCCCACGCGGTGGGATCATTCGTCATGCCCTCATCCTTGCCCCTTCGGGCCGGAAAGCAAACCACCTCACGGTGACTTAAAGTCCGGCACGTCCCGGCCGGGCCCGTTACTGTCGAGAAATTGCCACGCATCGACGCACCAATGGCCGAGGGGACGGTATGCGCCGCATCCGTAAGTTCGTCGTCTTCTGTACTGCTTTGCTCGCACTGTCCGTCGCGGGCTGCGGCAGCTCCAATCCCCTCGGCGGCGGTGAGATATCCGGCGACCTGAGGTCGATCACCATCGGCTCCGCCGATTTCACCGAGTCGAAGATCATCGCCGAGATCTATGCCCAAGCGTTGGAAGCCAACGACTTCACCATCAAACGGCAGTTCGGCATCGGGAGCCGCGAGACCTATATCCCTGCCGTACAGGACCATTCCATCGACCTGATCCCCGAATACACCGGAAACCTGTTGCAGTACTTCGACGCGGAGACCACCGCGACGACCTCCGACGCCGTGCTGCTGGCACTGTTGAAGGCGCTGCCCGGCGACCTGTCAGTCCTGTACCCCTCACCCGCCGAGGACAAGGACACCCTCGCGGTATCCGAGACCATCGCGCGGGAATGGAATCTGAAATCGATCGCCGATCTGGCCAAGCGCTCACCCGAGGTGAAAGTCGGTGCCCCATCGGAGTTTCAGACTCGCGTCACCGGCCTGGTGGGTCTCAAGCAGAAATACGGACTGGACATCGCTCCCGCCAACTTCGTCGCGATCAGCGACGGCGGCGGCCCGGCGACCGTGCAGGCCCTGACCGGCGGCACCGTCACCGCCGCCAACATCTTCAGCACATCGCCGGCCATCGAGAAGAACAACCTGGTGGTGCTCGAAGACCCGGAGAGCGTGTTCCTGGCCGCGAATGTGGTGCCACTGGTCGCATCACAGAAGATGTCGAACGATCTCAAATCGGTGCTCGACGCCGTCAGCGCCAAGTTGACCACCGAAGCGCTGATCCAGCTGAACACGTCGGTCGAGGGCAACGAGGGCGTCGACCCCGACGAAGCAGCCGCGAAATGGATCAGCGACAACGGCTTCGACCAACCACTGCCGGGCAAGTGAGTACGCGATGATCACCTTCGCAGGCGTCACCAAGACGTACCCGGACGGCACCGTCGCCGTCGACGATCTCACCCTCGAGGTCCCCGAAGGCACGCTGACGGCGTTCGTCGGCCCGTCGGGCTGCGGTAAGACGACCTCGATGCGGATGATCAACCGGATGATCGATCCGACCTCGGGCACCCTCACCGTCAACGGCGAGGACGTGACCAAGATCGACCCTGTCAAGCTGCGTCTCGGCATCGGTTACGTGATCCAGAGCGCCGGCCTCATGCCGCACCAGCGCGTCGTCGACAACGTCGCCACCGTGCCGGTGCTCAAGGGTGAATCGCGGCGCAGCGCCCGCAAGGCCGCACTCGAGGTGCTCGAGCGCGTGGGCCTGGACCCTGCTCTGGCGCAGCGCTATCCATCCCAGCTCTCCGGTGGTCAGCAGCAGCGCGTCGGGGTGGCGCGGGCGCTCGCCGCCGATCCGCCGATCCTGCTGATGGATGAACCGTTCAGCGCCGTGGACCCCGTGGTGCGTGAGGAGCTGCAGACCGAAATCCTGCGGCTGCAAAGCGAATTGCGTAAGACCATCGTGTTTGTCACGCACGATATCGACGAGGCGGTCAAGCTTGCCGACATGGTCGCGGTGTTCGGGCGCGGCGGGGTGCTGCAGCAGTACGCCGAGCCGGCCTTTGTGCTGTCGAACCCGGCCAACGAACTGGTATCCGGTTTCGTCGGCGCCGACCGTGGTTACCGGGGCCTGCAGTTCTTCCAGTCGACCGGGCTGCCGCTGCACGATATCCGCCAGGTCGCCGAGGACGATATCGACCAATTGCAACTGGCTCCCGGCGACTGGGCACTGGTCATCCGGGGCGACGGCAAACCGTTCGCCTGGATCAACGCGGCCGGTGTGGATGTGCACCGTAACGGAAGTGCGTTGTACGACAGCACCATCGGCGGTGGATCGTTCTTTCCGCCCGGCGGCAGCCTGCGTCTCGCATTGGATGCGGCGTTGTCCTCGCCGTCGGGCCTCGGGGTTGCCGTCGACGCCGACGGACGTCTGATCGGCGGTGTGCAGGCCGATGATGTTCTCGCGGCGCTGCGACAACAGCGCCGGGTTCCGAAGGTCGGGTAGCGGTCGTGAATTACCTGCTGACCCACCTCGACGACGCCTGGACGCTGACGCTGATCCATCTGCGGCTGTCGCTGGTGCCGATCGTGCTCGGATTGCTCATCGCGGTGCCCATCGGCGCCGTCATCCAGCGCACCACCCAGCCGCGCCGGGTCGTCACCGTGATCGCCAGCATCATCTTCACCATCCCGTCACTGGCGCTGTTCGTGGTGCTCCCGCTGATCATCCCGACCCGCATCCTCGACGAGGCGAATGTCATCGTCGCCCTCACGCTCTACACCACCGCACTACTGGTCCGTGCCGTCCCGGAGGCGCTGGACGCGGTACCGGCCGACGTGCTGGACGCGGCCACCGCCGTCGGCTACCGGCCGCTCATCCGTATTCTGAAAGTCGAACTGCCGCTGGCCATCCCGGTGCTCGTCGCGAGCCTTCGCGTGGTGGCGGTGACCAACATCTCGATGGTGTCGGTCGGCTCGGTGATCGGTATCGGTGGGCTGGGCACCTGGTTCACCGAGGGCTACCAGGCCAACAAGAGCGGCCAGATCATCGCGGGCATCATCGCCATCTTCGTGTTGGCCGTGGTGATCGACACCTTGATCCTGTTGGCGGGTAAGGTGCTAACCCCTTGGGACAGAGGCGCCAGAATCAAGGCAGGTGCCCGATGAACTTCCTGCAGGAGGCGCTGGCCTACATCTTCACCGGAGCGAACTGGACCGGCCCCGCGGGCCTGGGCATCCGGATCGCCGAACATCTGCAGTACACCGCGATCGCGGTGGTGTTCTCGGTGCTGGTCGCGATCCCGATCGGGCTGATCATCGGACACACCGGCCGCGGCACCTTCCTGGTGGTCACCGGCGTCAATGCGCTGCGGGCGTTGCCGACGCTCGGTGTGCTGCTGCTCGGTGTGCTGCTGTGGGGGCTCGGGCTCATCCCGCCCACCGTGGCGCTGATGCTGCTGGGTATCCCGCCGCTGCTGGCAGGCACCTATTCCGGTATCGCCAACGTCGACCGCGCCGTCGTGGACGCGGCCAGGGCGATGGGCATGACGGAACGGCAGGTGCTGCTGCGCGTCGAGGTCCCCAATGCGCTGCCGCTGATCCTCGGCGGTCTGCGCACCGCGACCCTGCAGATCGTGGCCACCGCCACCGTCGCGGCCTACGCCAGCCTCGGCGGGCTGGGGCGCTACCTGATCGACGGCATCAAGGTGCGCGAGTTCTATCTCGCCCTGGTGGGCGCACTGATGGTGACGTTGCTCGCACTCATCCTCGACGGGGCCCTGGCCCTGGCGGTCTGGCTGTCCCAGCCGGGCGGCGACCGTTTCGGCAGGCAGGCGGGCCGGTTGCCGCAACCACTGCTGGATGACGAAGTGGCACTCGAATCGACCAACGCGGGTACGCAGCCCGGGGGCGTTCGCATACGGTATGAGGGTGACTGAACCAGCCTCACCATCAGGCACCGGCGCCACGGATGACACTGCGGGCGCCTGGCCGGCGATCCTGACCTGGCGTGCACACGATGTGCCCCGGATGGAGTCGGTGCGTGTGCAGCTGTCCGGCAACCGCATCAAGGCCTACGGCCGCATCGTCTCGGCCGCGACGCCCGCTGGGCCCGCGTTCAGCGCCTCCTATGACCTGGTCACCGACGAGACCGGGGCGACCAAGCGGTTGTCGCTGACGATGACGCTGGCCGAACGGGAACGCCAGCTGTCCATCGCCCGCGACGAAGAGGGCATGTGGCTGGTGCGCGATCACCAGAACCAGACCAGCCGCGCCGCCTTCGACAGCGCACTGGACGTCGACGTGGTGTTCAGCCCGTTCTTCAACGCGCTGCCCATCCGCCGCACCGGGCTGTACCAGCGCGCGGAAACACTGGACGTGCCCGTCGTGTACGTGCGCCTGCCCGAGCTGACCGTGGAGCTGGAGACGATCAGCTACACCAGCACCGGCGCGGCCGGCATCGACCTGAAATCGCCGGTCGCCGAGACCACCATCACCGTCGACGACGACGGCTTCATCCTCGACTACCCCGGACTGGCAACGCGGATCTGATCACCCCGCCGGCCCGGCCCGCCGCGGCGAGCTCCTCCCGCCAATCCGGCGCACCGATGGTGACGGCCAGGATGTCGGGCCTGCTGAAACTGTCGTAGCGGATCCGTGCCGCGTGACCGGCCTCGACGAGATCGGCCACCGAGGAGTGCGCGGCCAGGCGCTCGCGGGCCCGGGTGAGCAGTTCGATGCTGCGGTCCAGGCCGGTCAGCAGCTGCTCGGAGTTCGCCTCGCACATGGCGCGCACCAGGTCCGGGGCGGTGGCAGCGACCCGGGTGCCGTCGCGGAACGACCCGGCGGCCAGCGCGAAGGCCAACGGGACCTCGCTCGCGGTAACCGACAGGGTCTCGGCCAGCAGGTGGGGCAGATGCGATATCGCGGCGGCCGCGGCATCGTGTTCGTCGGACCGGGCCGGCACCACGAACGCCCGGCAGTCCAGCGCCAACTGCATCACCGTGGCCCACACCGCGGCGTCGACACCATCGTCGACGCTGAGCACCCACGGGGTTCCGGCGAACAGGTCCTTGTCGCCCGCGGACCACCCGGAGTGCGCTGTTCCGGTCATCGGATGACCGCCGACGAAGCGGGCCCGCAGCCCGGCGGACTCGACCTGCGCCAGCACCGCGCCCTTGACGCTGGTGACATCGGTGAGTGCACAGTTCGGTGCGGTCGCGCGGATGTGGGAGAGCATGACGCGCAGCGCGGGCATGGGCACGGCCAGCACGATCAGCGCATCGGTTTCCGCGGCCCGGGACAGTGCCTCGTCGAGGGCGGCGGTGGCGTCGAACCCGTCGAAGTGGGCTGCCTTCACACCGTCTATCGAGCGGTTGTAACCGAACACCTCACGGCCGGCCGCGGCGCCCGCCCGCATCAGCGAGCCGCCGATCAATCCCAGTCCCAGCACGCACACCGGAGTCACGGTCACGGTTCTAGGTTGGCACACGGTGCGGGTGCCCGGTTGCCGGCTGGTGAATAGGTGGTCAAAGGTCCCGGGCGGGGACTACCGTTAGCGCCCATGGGAGCACAGCGTGCGCCGGCGCAGGAAGCTGCCAACCTGCCGGGCGGATTCGGAGTCGCGGTCGTCAGGGAGGACGGCAAATGGCGGTGTACTCCGTTGCGCAAGGGTGCGCTCAACAACCTCACGGCGGCCGAGACCGAGCTACGGGAGCTGCGTAGCGCCGGTGCCGTTTTCGGGCTGCTCGACGTCGACGAGGAGTTCTTCGTCATCGTCCGGCCGGCCCCGGCGGGCACCAGGTTGCTGCTCTCGGATGCCACCGCCGCGCTGGACTACGACATCGCCGCCGAGGTGCTCGACAAACTGGACTCCGATATCGACGACGAGGATCTCGAGGATGCGGACCCGTTCGAGGAGGGCGACCTCGGGCTGCTCGCCGATGTCGGGCTGCCCGCCGGTGTGCTCGGCGTGATCATCTCCGATGACGATATGGAGATCGACGAGCAGATCACCGCGATCGCCGAGCGGATGGGCTTCGAGAACGAACTGTCCGCGGTGCTCGACAAACTGGGTCGGTGAAGTCGGATCAGGAGCTGATCCGGCTCGCCCTCGAGGTGGCCCGCGCCGCACCCGCCGCCGACGTGCCGATCGGTGCGGTGGTCTTCGGGCCCGACGGCGCCGAGCTGGCCCGGGCCGCGAATGCCCGTGAAGCACTGGGTGACCCGACCGCGCATGCCGAGATCCTGGCGATGCGGGAGGCCGCGGCACAGCTCGGTGACGGATGGCGGCTGG
The DNA here is from genome assembly GCF_008329585.1 of Mycolicibacterium sp. P9-22. Lineage (GTDB taxonomy): Bacteria > Actinomycetota > Actinomycetes > Mycobacteriales > Mycobacteriaceae > Mycobacterium. Next base: position 42,595 of record NZ_NPKP01000012.1, read on the forward strand.
AGGGCTGCACGCTGGCGGTCACCGTCGAGCCGTGCACCATGTGCGCCGGGGCGCTGGTGATGGCGCGGATCGGGTTGCTGGTGTTCGGGGCGTGGGAGCCCAAGACCGGGGCTGTCGGCTCGCTGTGGGATGTGGTGCGCGATCGCCGGCTGGTGCACCGGCCGCAGGTGCGCGGCGGGGTGCTCGCGCACGAGTGTGCGGCCCCGCTGGAGGAGTTCTTCAGAACTCATCGCGCCTAGCTCCCACGCATTGCGCCGACACGACGGTTCTTCGCGTGATCGAGGCCGATCCGCACCAGAACCCGTGGTCTCGGCACGCGATTAGGGCGCGGCGCGAGTGCCCGGTAAGCTGCCACGCGGTGGCGTGTCCGAGCGGCCTAAGGAGCACGCCTCGAAAGCGTGTGACGGGTAACCCCCGTCCGAGGGTTCAAATCCCTCCGCCACCGCCATAACCGCGCCTGACCTCCATGTGAGGTCAGGCGCGGTTTTTTTCGCGTGCGGTGCGAAATCTGCTGTCCGTTTCGCGATGACTGTTGCCTGGGACGGTTTATCCCGCGGCCACACGGCTAAATCACGGCGATGACGGCCACCATGGATCCGAGGGACCTGTGGAACCTCGATGAGAGATCGGAAACGCGAACGCAGCGACTCGACCGCAACTGGGCCTGCCTGCTGCAGGAGTTGCGCGTGGTTCTCACCGGAGTGCAGCTCCTCACCGGATTCCTGCTGACGCTGCCGTTCCAACAACGCTTCACGCTGCTCGACGACGAGATGCGCCACCTGTACGTGGCGACCGTGGCCTGCTCCATCGCGGCCGCCCTGTTGCTCACGGCGCCGGTGGCCCTGCATCGTCTGGTGTTCCGGCGGCACCTGTTGGTCCGTCTCGTCGAGGCCTCGCATGTGCTCACGATGATCGGTCTGTTACTGCTGGCCGCCGCGATGTCGGGGGTGGCCACCATGCTGTTCGACGTCATGCTCGGCCGGTCCGCTGCCATCGGGGCCGCCATCTGCAGCGCCGTGGTGTGGCTCAGTCTCTGGATAGCGCTGCCGATGCTGTGGCGCCGCGGCACCACTGCCGACGTGCTGCGCAACTAGCGCTCGAGAGCCTGCTCCACGCGTTGCACCTTCGCGCTGAGCTGGCCGGTGTGCCCGGGGCGGATATCGGCCTTGAGCACCAGGCCGACCCGCGGTGAGACGGCGGCGACGGCATCGACGGCCTGCTTGACGACGGCCATCACCTCGTCCCATTCACCCTCGATGTTGGTGAACATCGCGTTGGTCTCGTTGGGCAGTCCCGATGCCCGCACGATGCGGACGGCTTCGGCCACCGCCCGGTGCACGCCACCGTCGTCATCGGCGGCGGACGGAGTCAGGCTGAACGCAACAATCATGTGTCCAGCCTGGCACAACCGCGTCGACCGTTGCTCAGCCCAGAGTGCGTTCGGAAACGGCCTTGCTCAGCCCCGCGCGGACGGTGCGGGTCAGATCGTCGGCCAGCACCTCATCGGCACCGGCTTCGATGCCGTCCAGAACCTGTCGCACGACATCGGCGGGGTCCGATTTGGGGCTGTCGGAGAACGATGCCATGTCGGTGTCGACCAGCCCGACGTAGACGCCGACCACCTGGACACCACGCGAGGCAAGCTCGAGTCGCATCGAGTCGGTGGCATTCCACATCGCCGCCTTCGATACGCCGTAACTCGCGCCGACGGGCAGCCACGCCAGCACGGACGCCACGTTGACGATCGCCCCATGGTTGTCGGCGATCTGGTCGGCGAAGACAGCTGCCAGGGCGAGCGGTCCGAAGAGGTTGGTCTCCAACTCTTCCCGCAACTTCGAGGAATCCCGCTCCAGTACCGATGCGCCGCGCACGATGCCGGCATTGTTGATCAGCACGGTGACGTCGCGCGCCGCCTCCGCGGCGGCGGACACCGACCGGGAGTCGGTGACATCGAGGGTCAGCGCGGTGACCCGCGGGTCGGAGGTGTCGATCTGCGCGGCGTCACGCGCCGCGGCGTACACCTTGGCCACCCCGCGCTCGAGCAGTTGGGTCACATAGTGGCGACCCATCCCGCGATTGGCGCCGGTGACGAGCACGGTCTGGTCTTGCAGTGAGGTCATGTCGTTCTCCTGATCGGTGGGTGGTAGGTCTTTTCAGCGGTCGGCGAGGCTGCGCTGCCAGGCCAGGATGATGGGAATGCCGAGCACTTCCAGCGCTGTCGCGGCGACGATGGCCGGATGCGGACGCCCGGCCTGTTTCCACGACCACAGCCGGGCCAGGCCGCCGACACCGATGGTGGCACCGGCAAGCGTGGTGGTTCTGGACCGCTCGATGTTGGATAGTTCGGACCAGATGACCGGTGCCACAGCAAGTTTGAAGACATTGGCATATCTGAGCGCACTGTCGACGGTCGGCGTGACCGCGCCCGAGCCGCCGGGGACCGCCGATGGGCCGCCGACGATCTCGCGGACCGCGCTTCCCGCCGGCAGAACTGCCAGCAGGCCCAACGTCCACTGCAGCCCGCGCCTGCTGCTCATCGCAGGAACTCCAGTGCCTCGGCGACGAACTGTTCGTGGAACTGGAAGATGCCGCCGTGCCCGGCATCCGGGTAGATGCTCAGGTGCGCGTTCGGGAGTCTGCGGGCCAGATCGTATGAGTTGCTGGTGGGGACCATCCGGTCGTCATCGCCGTTGGCGACGAACACCGGCTGCCGAATGCCGGAAAGGTCGACGGGTTGCTGAGCACCCCACCCGTGGATGGCTTTCAACTGGGCGCGGAACGCGAGGGGGGAGATGGACTTGTCACGATCGGCGGTCCGCTCCTTGAGTCGGGCGACGAAACGCTTGGCCTCGGCCCGGCCATTGGCCGTAGTGGTGAAGAAGAGATTCTCCTTGGGGTCCTTGCGCGTCAGGAGCGCCCTGGTGGTGTCGCTCAGCGTCACTCGGGTCACCTTGTCGATGCCGACACCGCCGGCCGGCCCGGTTCCCGCCAGGATCAGCTTGCGTAGCAGCTGCGGCCGGCGAGCAGCGATCTCCTGAGAGATCATGCCGCCCAGCGAGAATCCGAGCAGATCGACCTGCTCGAATCCCAGTGCGCGGACGAATGCGATGGCGTCACCGGCCATGGCGGCGACCGAGGTGGGTGTCTTGCCGCCGGAGGCGCCGACGCCGCGGTTGTCGAAGGTGATGACGCGGTGCTGTGTGGCGATACCGTCGACGACGCGCGGATCCCAGTTGTCCAGGACGGCCGCAAGATGATTGAGAAAGATGACCGGGACGCCTGCTGCGGACCCGATGTCACGGTAGGCGAACGTCGTACCACCGACGTCGATCGTCTCGGTCGGGGCATCCCGGTACGTTCGTCTGCTCATCGGCTGGCACCTTTCCATGTATACCGTTCGGTTTACTTTGCTGCCGACGCTACACCGCTGCCGCGCCGATGTAAACCAAGCGGTATACTTCAGTGATGGTCGCAACATCTGATGTGCAGCCGGCGCCCGGACGCGGCGGACGGGGAGCGCGCCAACGGATCCTGGATGCCGCCATCAGGCTCTTCTATCAGGAGGGCATAAACGCCACCGGTGTCGAGCGGCTTGCAGCCGAGGCTGCCGTATCCAAACGCACTCTGTATCAACATTTTCCGAGTAAGACCGCTGTGGTCGAGGAGTATCTGCGGTATGTCCGGCAGGGCGTCGGTGATCCCATCGACCCCGGACCCGCGGTGGCGAACCGCAGCCCGAAGTCGCGCATCCTGGCCCTGTTCGAGACGCCTCCGGCAGGGGGGCTGATGCGGGGGTGCCCGTTCCACAACGCGGCTGTCGAGGCCGCCGACGGAATGCCCGAGGTGCACGAGATCGTCGAGGCGCACAAGCGCAGTTACATCGACGGGCTCGTCACGTTGGCACGCGCGGCAGGGGCAACCAATCCCAAACTGCTCGGCAACCAACTCGCACTGCTCTTCGAGGGTGCCGCCGCGCTGTCCACCTCGCTCAACGACCCCGCGCCCTGGGCGCACGCCCGGAAGGCCGCCCAGTCCCTGCTCGACGCGGCGGTCGGTCGCGGGCGGTGAAGGCCTTCATGAGCGGGTGGTCGCCGCAGCCAGGACCGCGTCGTTCAGCGGTGTGGGGGAGAGTGCGACCACGAGTTTTTGGACGCGGCTGAGATTGTCCAGGAGGTAGCGGCGCTTCGGATACTTGGAGGTCAGCGCGCGCTCGACGGCGGTGACCACCTTCTTGGGATCGGCGGCCAGCTTCTGCATCCGGCCGAGCAACTGCCGGGTGCCGGCCAGATGCGCGGCATACAGCTCGCGGTGCCGGTGGTCGAGTGCGCTCGCCATCCGGTCGTGTTCGACGAGGATATCGCCCCACATGTCGGTGCGGATGGGTCCAGGCTCGATGAGGGACACCGCAATGTGCCACGGTCGCAGTTCGATTCGGAGTGCATCGGCGAGCGACTCGATCGCGTACTTCGAGGCGCTGTAGGCACCGGTACCCGGGGTCGTGATCAGCCCGCTCACCGAGGACATGAACACCACCCGGCCGCGCGTGGTTCGGATCAGGGGCAGCACCGCCTTGGTGACCGCGATCTGAGCGGTGACGTTCACGTCGAACTGCCGCGACAGGTCGTCGAGGTGCAGCCCTTCCACCGGGCCGTTCACGATGATGCCCGCGTTGTTGACCACGCCGTCGAGCCTTTCGGGCAGCTGGTCGGGTAGCGCGGCGACGGCGTCTCGGTCGGTGATGTCGAGGGGGACGGCGTTCACATGTGGCAGCCGGTCGAGGTCCTGCAGGGCGGAATCGGACCGTGCCGCCGCATATACCTCCCATCCGTGGCTGCTGAGGTGCTCGGTGATGGCGCGGCCGATACCGCGGCCGGCGCCGGTGACCAGTACAGAGCGCATGTGATTCTCCCTATCGTCGGACGTGGGAGAGAGGAGGAACCTCGCCCCTGGTAAACCGAATGGTGTACCTGGGACGGTACACGTCAACGCGCGGCAGGTAAACCGAACGGTGTTATTTTGCCGCGCGACGGCCCCGTCGCACGGTCGGCCGGTGGGTGGCGATGAGCTCCTCGAGGTGATGGGCGACCTGTTCGAGTGGGGTGCTGGACCGTGCCGCACGGGCCAGTATCACCGCGCCTTCCATCGCGGCGACGATGGTCGTCGACAGGGACTGCGCCACGTCCTCGGCGATGCCGTCGCGGACGAGTCGTTCCGCGAGCAGTCCGCTCCAGGTGGCGAACACCTCGGCCGCCGCCGCCGCGGCCTCGGGAGCTTCGTCGGCACCGCAGGCCGCGGCCACGATGGGGCAGCCGCCGGTGAAGTCGGTGCCGGACAGGACGGCGCCCCACATGCGCGCGAACGCGTTCACCGGGTCCGGAGACTCGACAAGACCCCGTATCGTTTGCGACATTTCGTCGCCTGCCAAGCGTGTTGCGGCAGTGACGAGTTCGGCCTTCCCGCCGGGAAAGTTCAGATAGATGGATCGCCTGGTGACCCCGCTGGTATCCAGGATCTGCGCGATCCCGGTACCCGCCACGCCGTGGCGCTGCATCAGGGCGGCGGTCGCAGTGGCGAGTCGATCACGTACACGCATACTTGCAATATACCAATCGGTTTACTACGGTGGCGACGACACGTACACCAATCGGTATACCGGGTGCACGCCACGTTGACGTGACGGCCGCGAAAGGCAACATGACCACCACAACGACTTCCTGGAAAGATGTGCCGACCACAACGATCGACGTCGGCGGCACCACGTACGCATACCGCGAACTCGGGTCCGGCACCGGTGTGCCGGTGGTGTTCCTGCATCACCTGATGGCCGTGCTGGACGACTGGGATCCGGCGATCATCGAGGGTATCGCCGCGCATCACCGCGTCATCGCCTTCGACAACCGCGGAGTCGGCGCGACAGAATCCACGGTGCCGCCGACGGTCGAGGCGATGGGCTCCGATGCCATCGCCTTCATCCGTGCGCTCGGTCACGAGAAGGTCGACCTGTTCGGGTTCTCGCTGGGCGGCGGGGTCGCCCAGATGGTCGCGCTGCAGGCACCGGAACTCGTACGCCGGATGATCCTGGCGGGCACCGGTCCACGCGGCGGTGGCGGGATCGAACGCATCGCCGTCATCACGGCCATCGCCTACGTCAAGGCCGCGCTGACGTTCAGTGACGCCAGGAATTTCCTGTTCTTCCCGCGCACCGGCGAGGGCAAACGCGCCGCCACTGAGTATTTCCGCCGACTCGGCGCCCGGACGTCCGACCGTGACCGCAAGATCAGGCTGCAGGCCCGGATCGGACAGCTCAAGGCGATCCGCCGGGCCGGCCTCAGCGACCCCGACGACCTGTCCGTCATCACCGCGCCGGTCCTCGTAACCAACGGCGACCATGACGTCATGGTCGCCAGCAGCCACTCCGCCGACCTCGCGCGACGCCTGCCCAACGCCACGCTGAAGATCTATCCACGCTCCGGACACGGTGGGATCTTTCAACATCACACGACCTTCGTGCCGGACGCCGTCGCGTTCCTGGCCGGCGAGTAGAGGAGTCCCACACATGATTTCGCTGTCCGAACCGTTGACATTGCCCTGTGGTCAGGTGCTGCCCAACCGGATCATGAAGGCGGCGCTCAGTGAAGCGCTGGGTAACCGGTCCAATGCCCCCGATGGGCGCCTTGAGCGGCTGTACTCCAGTTGGAGCGAGGGCGGCTACGGCCTGGTCATCACCGGCAACGTGATGGTCGACCGCAGGCAGCTCGGCGAACCTGGGAACGTCGTGATCGAGGACGAGCGCGATCTGGACGCGCTGTCGCGTTGGGCCAAGGCCACCAAGGACGGCGGTGTGCCCATCTGGGTCCAACTCAATCACCCCGGACGGCAATCGAATCCGCTTGCCCTCGGACACACGCCGGTCGCACCCAGCGCGATCGCACTGAGCCTGCCGGGTTCACCGACACCCCGTGCACTCACCGCTGCGGAGATCGAGGACATCATCGAGCGGTTCGCGACGGCGGCGCTCGTGTGTGAGTCGGCGGGTTTCGACGGAGTGCAGATCCACGGCGCGCACGGCTATCTGGTGGCGCAGTTCCTGTCACCGCTGTCCAATCGACGGGATGACGAATGGGGCGGCGACCCGCAGCGGCGGATGCGCTTCCTGGTGGAGATCGTGCGCCGCATCCGGTCTCGCGTCTCGCCGTCATTCGCCGTCGGCCTCAAGCTGAACTCGGCCGACTTCCAGCGCGGTGGATTCTCCGAGGACGAGTCCCGCGGTGTGCTGGCCGCACTCGCCGGCGAAGGTCTCGACCTCATCGAGGTCAGCGGTGGAAGCTACGAGACGCCCGCGATGATGGGCAAGGCCGCCGACAGCACCAGGGCACGAGAGGCGTACTTCCTCGAGTACGCCCGCACGGTGCGTGAGATCGTCGGAGATGTCCCACTCGCCGTCACCGGAGGTTTCCGCTCGCGCAGCGCCATGGCGGATGCGGTGGGTACCGGCGAATGCGATGTCATCGGTCTCGGAAGGCCCACCGTGACCACCACCGATGCCGCCGCCGTCATCTTGGATGGACGGTCCCCCAAAGTGGTGGCCCACCAGGTGCGGGCCGGGATGCGGGGCGTGCTCGGCAGATTGGTCGATCTGAAGTCACTGGACGGCATCCTCGAACTCAGTTGGCACACCGACCAACTGCACCGGATCGGAGCGGGCTTGGCGCCGGACCTCAGCCGTGGCCGGATAGCGACGACACTGGCGATGATCCGGCGCAACGGCACCACCTCGGTGGGGCGCAGACGCGGAATGTAGCCGCGCCCGGGTTCGCCGCCGTCTACACCGCGACGGTGACGAACCTGCTCGCCGGAACCGCGGATCCGATCACCACGCCCTGGGCGGTCCCCTTGGGTGTGCCGATCGGCAGCGTCGACCCGGGCACCAGGTCGTCGCCGTTGTCGGTGTCACCGGCGAACCAGTCGTTGAACCACTGGGTGGACAACAAGCTCACCGCCGACTGATTCCTGGCCTGTGGGAAACCGGCGATGAGGTAGGCGGCGAACTGGATGACCGGGTTGCCGCCCCGCATGGAGTCCATGTGCACACCACCGGAGAGCACCACGCCGTTGAACCGCCCGGGCCGCGCTGCGTTCAGCGCCTCCTTGACGTTGCTTGTCGAGTTCAAGAAGTTCGTAGGTGCCCCGATCTCGCGGACCGGGATATAGCGGCCGGTGGCGTCCTCATAGGCCTGCAGCTTGCCCAGCGCGACCGCCATGGTGTTCCCAATCGGCACCCCGTCCAGAGTGATCACGCCGACCAGATCCGCGGCCGCGCCGTTGTCGACCAGATAGCCCGCGGCGGCCGAAACCAGCTGGCCGCCAGCAGAATGGCCGGCCATGCCGAACTTCCGCGGCAGCTCAGCGATGGCGGGATCCAGACCGTAGCGGGTGGCGAACCCGGCGGCCAGCGCGCTGTCGGTCAGCGCCGTCCGGTCACCGACGAACAGCTCGGCGATGGCCGATGCCATGCCCTCACCGCCCAGCCAGTGGTCATCGCCGCCGAAGAAGTTCGACGGGATCGTCGGGGTGACGACGATGGCGCCGGTCGACGCTGCGAGGTCTGCCGCGGTGTGGCTGTACATCGGGCCCAGCGCCAGGAAGCCGTGCTGCAACACGATCAGCTTGTCCGGTACCTCGTCGCCGTCGGGGTAGTACCAGTTGGCCTTCAGCCGCTGCCCGTTCGACAGCAGGATGGTGGAGTTGCGCACCGTCACAGTGCTGTTCGCGGGAAGTGACGGCGGGCCGGTGAGCAGGGCTTCCAGCGCCTGCAGCGAGTTGACGGCGAAGCCGCCGATCGCGTTGACGACCGACGTGGCCGCCCCCTGCAGCCAGCGGATCAGCGACGGCACCGGGGCGGCGGCGGCCTGCACGGGTGCCGCGGCCTCCGGCGCGACCAACGTCAGCGACACGCTCGGCTGCGCGGCGATCTTCGGGACGGCGGCCGTGCTGCCGGAACCGATATCGGTCGCCGCGGGAGTCGAGACGGTGCGAGTGGTCGGCACGGTTTCGACGGCGACAGTCACCGCCCGCTCGGGCGCGCTCGCGGTGACCGGCGCGGAGTGCGGTTTGAGGGCCGTCACGGCCGCGGTCCGCGCGGTCAGGTTGCGTTTCTTTTTCTTGGGGGTGTCGACGGCTCCGGCCGCGGGTTTCTCGGCCTCGGGTTCGGGTTCTGCTGTCGCCTTCGGATCTGTGCCGGTATCGGTATCGGTATCGCTAGAGGTGCCGGACTGGGAGCCGGACGCGGTCCCGGACGTCGAGTCATCGGCCGCCGCGACGCCGGCGCCGGCCAGCACCGCCGCCGATACTCCGGCTGACAGCAGCCCAGCACTCACCCACACCGAAAGCCGTTCCATGACATACCCCTGACAGTTGCACCTGGATTCCTGTCGAATATTGACAGGGGCGAAGGCGTCACGGGTGGTTTTGGCTGACCGCCATACTCAGGTACTGACGAAGGGAATTACTTATGAAGGCTGTCAGTTGTCTGGCCGGCGAACTGTCCGTGGTCGAGATGCCCGCCCCGCAGCCCGCCCGCGGGCAGTTGCTGCTCGACGTGCGGCGATGCGGTATCTGCGGGTCCGATCTGCACGCGAAGGACCACGCAGACGAGCTCACCGAGGTGATGGAGGCCGTCGGGTACCCCGATTTCATGCGCGGAGACACCCCGACGGTGCTGGGCCACGAATTCTGCGGGGAGGTCGCCGAACGCGGTCGCGGCGTCGCCAAGGAGTTCAAGGTCGGCACCACGGTGGTGTCCTTTCCGTTGCTGCGGGCGCAAGGCGGAGTGCATCTGACGGGGCTGTCACCGCTGGCGCCGGGCGGCTATGCCGAACAGGTTCTCGGCGAGGCAGCCATGAGTTTCGTGGTGCCCAACGGCCTGGATGTCGACACCGCCGCGCTCACCGAACCGATGGCGGTGGCGCTGCACGCGGTTCGGCGCAGCGATATCGGACGCCGGGACACCGCCGTCGTGATCGGCTGCGGACCGGTCGGGCTGGCCGTCATCTGCCATCTCAAGGCACAGGGCGTGGCCACCATCATCGCCAGTGACTACTCGCCGACCCGCCGGGCGCTCGCCGCCCGGTGCGGCGCTCATGTGGTGGTCGATCCTGCGCACGATTCGCCCTATGACCGGGTCGCCGCGCAGAAGGGTGTCATCACCGCGGCGCCCGATCTCTACGAACTCGGCATGGGTTCGATGGAGAAACTGCGCAAGGTGCCGGGCTGGGCGCATCTCTACCGGCTCGTGGACAAGCTGGGCGCGGCCGGACCGAAGAGCCCGGTGATCTTCGAGTGCGTCGGGGTGCCGGGCATGATCGACGGCGCCATCGCCGCCGCACCGGTTGCCAGCAAGGTGATCGTGGTCGGGGTGTGCATGGGCGATGACCGGCTGCGGCCGGCGATGGCGAACGGCAAGGAGATCGATCTGCGGTTCGTCTTCGGCTACACCCCACTGGAATTCCGGGACACCCTGTACCTGCTGGCCGACGGCAAGGTCGATGCGTCGGCTCTGGTCACCGGCACGGTCGGGCTGGCCGGGGTGTCGGCGGCGTTCCAGGCACTCGGGGATCCGGAATCGCAGGCCAAGATCCTGATCGACCCGCGTAGCCCGGCCGTCGAACCTGGTTCGCCTGTCGCTTGAAAACTGTTCACCGGCAGTTCTTTTCGGCGGTGACATTGGTCAAACACCTGGCGCGTCAACCGCATTGGCGCGTGACGTGTGCGACAGTTGAGTCACTATGCCGAGCAGATGGGGTCCCAGCAGGACATGGCGTGACCCGCTGTCACTGTCGTTCGAGGTGCACCGCCGGGTGCTGTTGGCCCGGCTGCGGCGTCACCAGCGGCGTCAGGCGGCCTCCGCGCCGCCGTCGCGGCTGTCCTGACCGGACTTCGCCGACCGGGCCGGCGACTGCGCGGTCTTGGGGCCGGTCCGGTTGCCGCCGAACGCAGCCCGCGGTCCGTCGCGCAGGGTGACGACGGGTCCACCGGGACTCTCCTTCACCGTCGGCGACACCTCCGGATCATCATCGTCGGAGATCGTCTCGTCCTCGGGGGTTGACTCGATCTCCGCACCGGCCTCGGGCTCCGTCGCCGCCTCGGTGGCGGCCGCGGCGGTGACGGGTGGCGCCACCGCAGGTGTGACCGGGGTGTGCTTGATGCCCAGCAGATTCTCCACACCCGCACGCACCGCTGCGGGTACCGCGTTCAGCGCCTCGATGATCTTGTGCGGCGGGGTGAACAGCGAGAAAGGCGTGTGCACTTCGGGATTCAGGTTCAGCCGGTCGGTGTAGCCCATGTCTACGATGACCCGCAGCAGCGGTTCGACCAGCCCGAGCAGTCGGTCGGCCACCGGCGTCAGCCCCAGGTGGTGGGCGATGTCACGCAGCGGACCGAGCAGCGGCAGCCGGGAAGTCGGCACCAGGATATAGGTTTCGAGGCCTCCCGCGGAGTTCTCCACCACCGTGATGTGGTTGCCCTCGTCGGCAGGGTCGACCTGGTCGTAATACCTGTCGATGTGCGCATACTGGTGTCCGAGCACAGCGTTCAGGATCGACACCGGGTTGAAGTAGGCGGGGAAGTCGCCCCAGAGGTCGTACTCGTTGACGACGTAGGTGGTGTTGTACTGCGTCGGACGGGCCGGGCCCATGGGAGACACCACGCCCGGGATGAAGAATCCGGGGAAGCGCGCGAAGATGCCCCCGTTGGGCACGAACGGGGTGGCGATCTGCAGGAAGCTGAGCTCCAGCGGCGACGGTGGATCGGCGGACGCCGCGATGTCCCGTTTGAGCTGTTCGACGAGCAGGGCGCCCAGCGAGTAACCCGCCACGAGCACCGTGCCCGAGGTGGTGACCAGATGCTGGTGCAGCACCGGCATACCGACGCGGACACTGCCATCGATGTTGAACGACGCCGGGTACTCGGTGCCGATATAGGTGTCACCGACCGGCACGATGGTGTTGTTCAGCTTGGCGGGCAGACGTTCCGACAGCATGTCGCCGCGGCCGCCGATGCCGATGACGGTGGTGACCAGCCCGACCAGCGGGCGGAACCCGCTGCTCCCGATCGCCTGACCGCAGAAGAGCGCTATGGACACCGTGACGGCGAACAAGGCCGTCGTGAGTGTCCTGAGCCGCGATCCGGGCATCTGTGTCCCCTCGAAGAAAATCGACCGTACTCCGGTATTGCGGCCCGCAGATGGGATTTGCCACGTTCGGATCGGCGGGGGATTAGAGTCAGCCCGCATGAAGGTCTTACGGGCAGTCGCCGCGGCGGCCGCGGTCGCTGCGGGCTTCGGCGGAATTGCCACCACGGCGGCCCCGGTGGCCGGAGCCGATGTGGTGGCCTATCTGGTCAACGTGCACGTGCGGCCCGGGTACAACTTCCCCAACGGTGATGTGGCGATCGCCTACGGCCGCACCGTCTGTGACCGGGTTGCGGCCAAGATGCCCTACGCCCAGTTGGTCGATCAGCTCAAGGCCGATTTCCACACCGGCGACTATTACCAGGCCGGATACCTGATCAATCAGGCGGTCAACGAGCTGTGTCCGGCGCAGATCTGGCAGCTGCGCGAATCGGCCGCCGGCTACACCGTCTGAAAGACCGTCTGAAAGGAACGGCGGCACCCCCGGACAAGGGTGCCGCCGTCGCCTGTCTGCTCCTCGATCAGGGGCAGGTGACCTCGATCTCGAAGGGCTTGTTCAGCGGTGTCATCGGGTTGGCCATGTCGACGCCGGTGGCGGTACCGGTGATCTTGTAGGTGTTGCCGTCCTTTTCGGCCTTCGCCTCGCCGCCCGCGCCGGCGGCGTAGCCGAGGGTCACACCGTTGACGTTGCCCAGACCGACCGACGTGACGGTGGGGGCGTCGCCCTCGCTGACGACGGCGGCGATGCCGGTGGTGGCCTCGCCGATGGCGATGTTCATGTTGCCGCCCATGGCGGCGCACACGACGCTGCCGGTGACGGTCTGCTCCTGGCCGTCGATGACGACCCTGGTAGTGCCCGACCCCGTGGCGGCGGTCGGCGATTCCGAGGCCGCCGATGTCTCCGAGGCCGAGGATGCGGCAGCGCTCGTCTCCGAGGAGCTGGATGCGGAAGAGGACTTGTCGTCCGAGGAACAGCCGGACAAGCCGGCAATGAGGAGCGCCGCACCACTCACGGCAACTACGAAGCCACGCTTCACCACTGATCTCCTTAGGTTGTGCGATCAATCAAGATCGCCGGATGAACCTCAGCAGTATGTGCGCCACCGGACGCATAATCATCAAATTGCGCGAAAATCTTGTCTGGCCGCGACAGATCAGCAAGACACCCGCAGGGTGAACGTCCCGTCGGTGGTGAAGCTGGGTGCATCGGTGCGAAAGCCCGTGGCCGTTCCGGTGATGACGAAGGTCGGGCCCGCCATGGTGACCTCGGCCGCCGCTTCGCCGAGGTCCGCGTTGTAGTTGCCGGTGAATCCGGCCAGGTCGCGTATCCCGACGGACTCGGCGGTGAGTCCGTCGCCGCCGGCGACCAGTGCCGTCGTCCCGGAGGACTGGTTGCCGGTGGCGATGGCGGTCTGGAAGCCCATCGCCGAACACTGCACCTCGTGGGAGGTGCCGCCATCGCGGCCGTCGACGGTGATCTGTGCGGTGCCGGCCGGGAGCACACCGTCGGGTAAGGGGGCGGCCTTGGGCTCCGACGAGCAGGCCGCGCACGTCGCCACGACCCCCGCGATCAGGGCCAACGCTGAAATTCTCATGCACCGAATGTACGGCCGGGCGGGGGCAGACACACGGACTTGGTTGAATGTCCCGGTGACGCACCCCAGCCCGCCCGCCGGTTTCTTCGAGGTACAGGCCGCACTGCCGGGGCGGTCCGGGCGGGTCGGCACCATCCACACGCCCCACGGCGATATCCAGACCCCGGCGTTCATCGCGGTCGGCACGGCGGCCACCGTCAAGGCGGTGCTGCCGGAGAGCATGAAAGACCTTGGTGCGCAGGCGGTTCTAGCGAATGCCTACCACCTGTACCTGCAGCCCGGACCTGATGTCGTGGACGAGGCCGGGGGGCTTGGCGCCTTCATGAACTGGCCGGGCCCGACCTTCACCGACAGCGGTGGCTTCCAGGTGATGTCGTTGGGGGTGGGTTTCAAGAAGGTGCTCGCGATGGACACCACCCGGGTGCAGGCCGACGACGTCATCGCCGAGGGCAAGGAACGCCTCGCCCATGTCGACGAGGACGGCGTGACGTTCCGGTCGCACCGGGACGGTTCCTCGCACCGGTTCACCCCCGAGGTGTCCATCGGCATCCAGCACCAGCTCGGTGCGGACATCATCTTCGCCTTCGACGAACTGACCACTCTGGTCAACACCCGCAGCTATCAGGAACAGTCGGTCCGGCGGACCCACGACTGGGCGGTGCGCTGCGTGGCCGAGCATCGCCGGCTCACCGAGGTGCGCCACGACAAGCCCTATCAGGCGCTGTTCGGGGTGGTGCAGGGTGCGCAATACGAGGACCTGCGCCGCCAGGCGGCTCGCGGGCTGGCAGATCTGGGCTTCGACGGGTTCGGTATCGGCGGCGCACTGGAGAAACAGAATCTGGCCACCATCGTCGGCTGGGTGACCGATGAGCTGCCCGAGGACAAACCGCGCCACCTGCTCGGTATCAGCGAGCCCGATGATCTGTTCGCCGCGGTCGCCGCGGGCGCGGACACCTTCGACTGCGTCTCACCGTCCCGGGTGGCGCGCAATGCGGCGGTGTATTCGGCGACGGGCCGGTTCAACATCACCGGGGCGCGCTTCAAACGCGATTTCACCCCGATCGACCCCGAATGCGACTGCTACACCTGCGCGAACTACACCAGGGCCTATATCCATCACCTGTTCAAGGCCAAGGAGATGCTGTCCTCCACGTTGTGCACCATCCACAACGAACGCTTCACCGTCCGGCTGGTCGACCGGATCCGGCAGTCGATCCTCGACGACCGGTTCGACGAGTTGCAGGCAGATGTGCTGGGCCGGTACTACGGGAGCTCGCGGGCCTCTTAGACGTTTGTACAATAACGCCATGACGAGCGACGGCGCGAGCGCGGCGGACCCGCAGATGCTGCTGCTCCAGATGCTCGACCCGGCCAACCGGGCGGATCCCTACCCGCTGTTCGCGCAGATCCGTGAGTTGGGGCCGCTGCTCATGCCCGAATCGAGCATGACGGTATTCTCGTCCTTCGCCGACTGCGATGAGGTGCTCCGGCATCCGGACTCCTGCAGCGACAGCATGAAATCCTCTGTCGTGCAACGCCATCTGGCGGCCGGCGTGATGCCCCCACGTGGGAACACGCCCGGATTCCTCTTCCTCGACCCGCCGGACCACACCCGGCTGCGCAAGCTGGCGCAACAGGCGTTCGCGCCGCGGGTGGTGCGGGCGCTGGAACCGGACATCGCCGCAATGGTCGACAGCCTGCTCGACTCGATGGCCGCCGCCGGTTCGGCCGATCTGATCTCCGATCTGGCCTACCCGCTGCCGGTGGCCGTGATCTGCCGGCTGCTCGGTGTGCCGGTCGAGGACGAATCCCAGTTCAGTAGCGCCGCCGCGCTGGTGGCGCAGGCACTGGATCCGATCATGTCGATCACCGGCGCACCCGACCCGGAGGCCGACGCCCGCCTCGAGGCGGGCGCATGGCTGCGCGAGTACCTGGGCGAACTCGTGGAGCGGCGGCGCGCGGACCCGCAGCAAGATCTGATCTCGGCGTTGATCGCCGCTGAGGAAGGCGGCGATCAGCTGACCGCCGACGAGATCGTCGCGACCTGCAATCTACTGCTCATCGCCGGGCACGAGACGACGGTCAACCTGATTGCCAATGCGGCATTGGAGATGTTGCGGGCGCCGGCACACTGGTCGGCGCTCGCGGCCGATCCCGAACTGGCGGGCCCCATCGTCGAGGAGACGTTGCGGTTCGATCCGCCGGTGCAGTTGGTGATGCGGATCTCCGGGGCGGACATGCGCATCGGAGACATCGACATCCCGGCGGGTGACACCATGCTGCTGCTGCTGGCCGCCGCCCAGCGCGATCCCGCCATGTATGAGGCACCCGAGGAGTTCCATCCGGGCCGCGACGCCACCCGCCACCTGTCCTTCGGGCTCGGCCCGCACTTCTGCCTGGGTGCGCCGCTGGCCCGGCTGGAGGCACGGGTGGCGCTTTCCAAGCTGACCGCGCGCTTCCCGCAGGCACGGCCGGCCGCCGATCCGGTGTACAAACCGAATGTCACCCTGCGTGGTCTGGCTACGCTTCCAGTGGCCTTCTGACGTTCCTCGAGGAACTCTGGATCGCCGCCACCCCGATGGCCACCGCGGCGATCGCGGCGGTCACCGGCCAGCCGAACCAGTCCACCGCTGCGGCGCCGAAGGCCGTGCCCACGCTGCCGCCGATGAAGTACACCACCATGTAGGCGCCGTTGAATCGCGCGGGCGCGCCGGGGTCGATGGCCAGTACCGTGCTCTGGTTGGCGACCTGCGCGGCGAACAGCCCGGCGTCGAAAAGTGCCAGGCAGATCAGCGTCGCTACGGTGCTGTGCAATACCACCGTCAGCACGGCGGCGGCTGCGCCGGCCACGACGAGTCCGGTAAGGATGACGATGCGTGCGCCGACCCGGTCGGTCCAGGCGCCCGCCACCCAGGTCGCGCCGATGCCGAGCAGGCCGGCCACCGCGAAAAGCCCGATGGTTTCGGCGGAGTATCCGAACGGAGGCCCGGCCAGTGCGACCGCCAGGCCGGCCCAGACCGCGCAGAATGCGAAGAACCAGAGGGCGCCGCGGGTGGCGGCCGTGCGCAGCGCCGGATGGCTGCGATACAGCCCGGCTGATCCGCGGAGTCCGGCCAGATACCCCGACCGCACTGTGGCGGTGGCGTGCGGGATCGCCAGCAGGGTGGCGCACGCGATGATTGCGCACAGCGCTGCGAACGACAGAAGTGTTGCGCGCCAACCGATCTGATCGGTCAGCCAACCGCCGACAATCCGGCCGCCGAGAATGCCTGCGGAGATCCCGGCGGTGACGATACCGAGCGTGGTGGCGCCCCTGCGAGGCGAGGCGAGCCGGCCGGCCACCGAACTGAGCTGGGCTCCGACCGTTGATGCGGCGCCGACGATGCCGACCGCCAACCCCAGCAGCCAGGGTGTGGTCGCGGCGGCGTTCAGCGCCAGCGCCACGCTGAGTACGCCGAACTGCAGCGCCAGCAGACGTCTCGGGGGATACCGGTCCACCAGCGGCACCAGGGTGGCCAGCCCGAGCAGATATCCCACCGGACCGCAGGCCAGTGCGGACCCGGCCGCGGCGACCGATGCGCCGACCGAATCGGCGACGTCGGCGATAGCGGGCTGCAGTGGATAGATGGTCGCGGTGCCGGCAGCGGCGGCGAGGGCCATGAAGCACACCGCCGGAGCACTGAGCGTGACAGTGGATTCCGTTGCGGAAACAGGTGTTTGCACGGGATCGACGTTATGGGCCGGTGGATGCGTCGGCTGGCGGCAATTCGACAAGGTAGTGCGGTAGCGTCGGCTGCATGCCGACCGAGCTCACCGCCGAGCAGGCCGCCGCGCGGCTGCAGGCGACCGACACCCTGGGAATTCCGTTGGGGCCCGGCCAGCCGCCGGCGTTCCTGCGGGCACTGGGTGAGCGTGACGACTGGACCGATCTACGGGTCTACGGCGCGCTGCTCGCGGTGCTCACCGAACTCTTCACCCGCCCGGGCGTGCACTACCTGTCCGGGTTCTATGGCCCGCTGGACCGGGCGCTGCGCGACGCCGGCGCCGACGTCGAGTTCGCGCCCGCGGACTTCCGGCGCTTCGGGCCGCTGCTGCAGCGGCAGTCACCACGGGTGATGACGACGGTCACGGCCGCACCGGACGCCGACGGCTGGTGCTCGCTGTCGCTGCACGCGGGCGGCACCATCGACGAATTGCGCCGCGCCGGAGCGGATCCCGGCAGACTGCTGATCGTCGAGGCCTCCGACGCGTTCCCGCGCACCTATGGCATGGGCGATCAGTACCGCCACGCCCTGCACGTCGACGAGATCGACATCCTGGTGCGGTCATCGGAGGCGCCGCTCGCGCTGCCCGGTGGTGACACGCCGCCCAGTGACGTGGACCGGGCCATCGCGAAGAACGCCGTCGCGTACATGCCGTCGGGGGTGACCCTGCAGACGGGGATCGGCTCGATCCCCAACCAGATCGCCACCCTGCTCGCCGAGGGTGACGGCGGCGACTTCGGGTTGCACAGCGAGATGTTCACCGACGGCTGCATGCGCCTGCACCGGGCCGGCAAGATCGCCAACTCCCACAAGGGCCAGTTCGACGGTGTGAGCGTAACGACTTTCGCGTTCGGCTCGGCCGAGCTCTACGAATGGCTGGACGGTAACCGGGAGGTGGCCTTCCTGCCGGTGGAGGTGGTGAACGCGCCGGAGGTGATCGCCGAGAACGACCGCATGGTCACCATCAACGGCGCGCTGGCCGTCGACATCCACGGGCAGGTGGTCGCCGACACCATCGACGGTGGTCAGTTCAGCGGGATCGGCGGTGCCGAGGATTTCGTGGCCGGCGCCGGCCTTGAGCTGTCCGACCGCTCACTGATCTGCCTGCCGTCGACGTACCTGAAAGACGGTGAGCTGCGCTCGCGCATCGTGCCGTGGTTCGGGCCCGGAGCGGTTATCACCACACCGCGCCATCACGTCGACGTCATCGTCACCGAGCACGGCACCGCCGAACTGGAAGGTCTCACGGTCCGCGAGCGGGGCGAGGCGCTGGCGGCCATCGCGGACCCGCAGTTCCGGGACGGTCTGCTGGAGGTCGCCCAGCGGGCCGCCAAGGGTCGTTCCCCGGTCGCGGACCGCACCATCCTGTTGTAAGGGACGGCCACGCGTCACAGCGGATTGAGGATCCGGTCCAGGAATTGGCGGGTGCGTTCCTCTTTGGGATTCTCGATGACCTCTTCGGGCGTGCCCTGCTCGAGGATGACACCCTTGTCGGTGAACAACACCTGATTGGAAACCTGTCGGGCGAACTGGATTTCATGCGTGACGACAACCAGCGTCCAGCCCTCGACGGCCAGATCCTTGATGACCGAGAGCACCTCGCCCACCAGCTCCGGGTCCAGTGCCGAGGTCGGCTCGTCGAAGAGCACCAGCTTGGGTTTGAGCGCCAGCGCCCGCGCGATCCCCACCCGCTGCTGCTGCCCGCCGGACAGCTGGAACGGATACTGATCCTGCTTGGCGGCCAGCCCCACCTGGTCGAGCAGTGCGACGGCGTCGGCGACCGCCTCCTCCCTGGGACGCTTCTGCACCATCACCGGGCCCTCGATGATGTTCTCCAGCACCGTCTTGTGCGGAAACAGGTTGTGGCTCTGGAACACGAAACCGCTGCGCGACTGGAACCGGCGCACCTCGGGTCGCGGTGTGGGCGTGGCGAAGTCGATCTCCACATCGTCGACCCGGATGACTCCGGCATCGGCGCGATCCAGCGCGTTCAGGGTGCGCAGCAGCGTCGTCTTGCCCGAGCCCGACGGTCCGATGATCGCCGTCGCGGTGCCGGTGGCCACCTTGAAGGACACCCCGCGCAGCACCTTGTTGTCACCGAACGCCTTCTCGACGCCCTGGGCCTCGACACGATATTCGGTCATCTCGCCACGTACCTTTCCAGTCGATGCTCCACTCTGGCCTGCCCGAAGGACAGCACCAGGCAGATCACCCAGTAGTAGATCGCCGCCGTGCCGTAGAGCGCGAAGAACTCGAAGGTCGGCGCCGCGACGATCTGGGCCTGGCGCAGCAGCTCGGTGACGAGGATCGTCGAGGCCAGGGAGGTGTCCTTGACCAGTGAGATCAAGGTGTTGGACAGCGGCGGCACCGCGACCCGGGTGGCCTGGGGCAAGATGATGCGCCGCAGCGCGCCGGTGTAGTTGTAGCCGATGGTCTCGGCGGCCTCCCACTGACCCTTGGGCACGCTCTGGATGGCGGAACGGATGATCTCGGCGGCGTAGCCGCCGACGTTGAGGCTGAACGCGATCACCGCGGCCGGGAACGGATCGATCTTCACCCCGAACTCCGGTAGCGCGTAGAACACGATGAACAGCTGGACCAGCAGCGGTGTGCCGCGGATGATCGAGATGTAGAACCGCGCCACATTGCTCAGCACCACGTTCGACGACAACCGGGCCAGCGCCACCGCCAGCGCGATCACCAGCCCGACGATGAAACTGATGATCGTCAGCGGGATCGTCATGGTGAGCGCGGCCTTGGCGAGCGGCCACAGGTTGTCGAGCACCAGTTGGAACGCCGAACGCACCTGAGGGGGCTCCTGCTGTGATCCCGGCGCGTTCGGCGTGCTCTCCTGCGCACCACCGGTCGCATCGGCCTTCAGGTATTTCTCCGAGATCGCGGTCAGCTTGCCGTCGGCGCGCAGTTCGTCGAGTGCGCCGTTGAGTTCGGGCAGCAGGCCGCTGTTCTTGCGGGCGGCGAAGCCCTGATCGCTCGTCTGGCCGGTCTGCGCGGCGATCTTGACCGAGGTGTCGCCGGTCTCGGCGAGGTAGGCGTACACCGCGACGCTGTCGTTCACGGTCGCGTCGATGCGGCCCTGGTTGAGCAGCGTGATCGCCTGCGCGAAGCCCTCCACGCCTTCGACCGTGGCCCCGGCGTCACGCGCGACCTGAGCCCAGTTGCTGGTGATCGACTGGGCGGTGGTCTTACCCTTCAGATTCTCGAGCGAGGTGATCGAGTCGTCATCGGCCCGGGTGACGATCACGCCCTCGCCGACCGTATAGGGCTGGGACAGGTCGTATTTGGCCTGGCGTTCGGGGTTGATGGTGACCTGGTTGGCGACGATGTCGAACCGGTTGGCTTCCAGGGCGGCGAAAATGGAATCCCATGGGGTTTCCACGAATTGGACGGGTACGCCGAGCTGTTCGCCGACCGCCTTGGCGACGTCGATGTCGTAGCCGACCAGATCGCCGGTGGCCGGATCGTGATAGCTGAACGGCGCGTAGGTGCCTTCGGTGCCCACCCGCAGCACGCCGGCCGCCCGGATCGGGGTGTCCGCGGGTGCCCCGGTGGCGTCGGCCTTGAGGTAGCGCTGCGAGATTTCCTTGAGCGTGCCGTCCGCGCGCAGTTCGCTCAGCGCCCGGTCCAGCTCCGGCAGATAGCCGCTGTCCTTGCGGGCCGCGAAGCCCTGCTCGCTCTTCTCCCCGACGGTGCCCGCGATCTTGACGCTCTTGTCGCCCGTCTCGGCCAGGTAGGCGTACACCGCGATGCTGTCATTGATGACGACATCGACGCGGCCCTGATTGAGCAGCGTGATGGACTGCGTGAAACCCTCCACCGGTTCGACCTTCGCTCCGGCGTCACGGGCCACCTTGGACCAGTTGCTGGTGGCGTTCTCCGCCGCGGTCTTGCCCTTGACATCGGCGAGCGACTTGATGGAATCGTCGTTCGCGCGAGTGACGATGACACCCTCACCGACGGTGTAGGGCTGGGACAGGTCGTACTTGCCCTCGCGTTCGGCGGTGATGGTCACCTGGTTGGCGACGATGTCGAACCGGTCGGCCTCCAGCGCGGCGAAGATGGAATCCCACGGGGTCTCCACGAACTCGACGCGGACGCCCAGTTTCTCACCGACCGCCTTGGCGACGTCCACGTCGTAACCGACGAGCTCACCGGTCTTGGGGTCGTGATAGCTGAACGGTGAGTAGACGCCTTCGGTGCCGACCCGCAGGACGCCGGCCGACTTGATCGGGTCGGCGGCCCTTTCGCCGGACGTACCGCACCCGGCGGCACCGAGGATCACCGCGGCGACCAGGAGGATGGCAAGCGGCACCCGCCGCAGGTTTCCGAGCACGGGCGGACCGTAACAATGGTTGCCCGCCGGGCACAGGGTTTCGCTCACACGGGCCGGTATACCCAGGGTTCGCGCGGAAGAGACATGGGGTCGAACTCGGTGAGCATGCCGTCGAGGGTCGTTTTTGCGTAGCCCAGCGAATCCGCGATGAGACGCATGGCGGGCCGCACCCCGATCTCGGCGAGCGTCACCGCGCCATCGCGTTTGGCCAGCCGCTTGCCCTCGGTGTTGAGTACCAGCGGTACGTGCGCGTAGGTCACCGGCGGGTAGCCCAGCAGGGCCGCGAGATACGCCTGCCGCGGAGACGACGGCAGCAGGTCGTCCCCGCGCACCACCTGGTCGATGCCCGCGGCGGCATCGTCGACGACCACGGCCAGGTTGTAGGCGGTCACCCCGTCACCGCGGCGCAACACGAAATCGTCCACCACACCGGTGAATTCGCCGTGCAGGAGGTCGGTGACGGTGTACGAGAAGGTGTTGCTGCGCAACCGCAGCGCCGGTGGACGATCCGGATGGGCCGGGGGCTCGCGGTCCCGGCAGGTGCCCGGGTAGGCGCCCTCCGGGGCGTGTGGGGCCCGCGGCGCACCGAGAATATCCTTTCTGCTGCAAAAGCATTCGTACACCAGGCCGCGATCGGAGAGCTCGGCGATGACGGCGTCGTAGCGTCCCGCGTGCGCGCTCTGATACTCGGGCGGGTCGTCGGAGATCACCCCGATGGCGGTCAGGTCATCGAGCTGGCGGGCGGCCACATCGCTGAACGTGCGGTCGTCGAGATCCTCGACCCGGATCAGGAACCTGCGTTCCGTGGATTTGGCGAACAACCAGGCCAGTACCGCGGTGCGTAGATTGCCGATGTGCAGGTCGGCCGACGGGCTGGGCGCGAACCGGCCTGCTGGTGGCATATCGCCACGCTAGATCACGCCACCTGCTCCAGCCGATCACGGGCCTCCGCCGCGCACTGTGCCCATCGCGGACCGGGAACCTGCACCCCGGATTCGGAGGGGAAGGCGCTGGAGATCACCAGGTCGGGATGCAACCTGCCCAGCACCTGCAGGCTGTCCTGTAGTTGGGCGGCGTCGCTGATCCCGGGAAGGTGGCCGGCCGCCCAACCGCCGTCCTCGCCCAGGAAGATGGTGTCGCCGGTGAACAGGTAGCTCTGCCCGTTGGCGCCGGGCACCAGGTAGCTGGTGCTGCCGGGGGAGTGGCCCGGGGTGGGGATGACCTCGATGCCGTTGCCGTCGACATGCCTACTGCCGATCGGGACGGCGATATGTGCGTGCCGGCCGATATCGACCAGCTCGGCCACCGGGGCGTGCAGGCGGGCACCGAACTGCTCGGCGATGCGGCCCAGCATCGGGCCGGCCTCGTCGCGGTGGGACAGGTACTGGTGGGCGACTCCGCCGAGCTGTTGCAGTTCGGCGAAATCGGCGTCGGTCTGGGTGCTGTAGAACAGCACGTTGCCGTCCGGGCCGCCGGTCCACAGGTAGGCGTGGGTGGTCAGACCGGGAAACGGGCTGTCCTGGCGGGTCTCCCACAGGTCGGAGCGGATCTGCCGCATGGGTGCCTCCTCGTCTTTGTGACCCCCAGCCTCCAATATCAACCATGGTTGAGGTCAACTGATTTATTCGAGGGTCGGATGTCCCGAAGTGTCACCGATGTCCTGATGTAGACCTGTCACCGACGTCCTGGTGGATGGCATTGCGCGGGCCCGTGATTCGGCGTAGTATCGAACACAAGTTCGAATGCGACGTAGCTCCCATAGCAACACGGTGAGCTGCAGACCGCGACTCCGGTCGCCGAGAGGTTCGATGGTCCCCCGGGACTGTGCGGGCCGTATTGACTGATCGTGCCCTTGTGGGCGCCTTCTGTGAAAGCCGGTATCCAATATGGACGCCACCCATCTCGACACTTTTGTCGATGCATTGATCGATGACCTTGCTGTCGCGCCTGTTCCCGAGCACGACGCTGATCGCGGGCTGTTTCATCTGCTGGACTGTCCCCGGCGGGTCCTCGACGAACCGCCGCTGTTGGCGGTGCTGGTGGCCGCGGTCACCGCCCGCAACCTGCTGGATCATGTGATCGCCCAGACAGTGGCGGCCGCGGAGCGGCTGGGGATCCCGGCGCGCAAGCACCTGCGCTCGGGAGTCGATCTGCTCACCAGCTGCGGGGTGGCGCCCGGCGCGGCCTACCGGTCAGCGCGGGTCGGCCGGGCCGCGCACACGTTGCCGGCGTTGACCCGGGCCCAGCGCCTCGGCGGGGTCGGTATCGAGTTCGCCGACGCCGTCGGCAAAGGGGTCACCCACATCAACAACAGAGTCGCCCTGTCCGAAGAGGAGCGGGCCGAGGTCGTCACGAAGCTGATGATCCAGACCACGCCATCGCAGGTGGCCCAGAAGGCCCGCGCGATCGCCATCGACAAAGCCGCCACTCAACCCGAAGACGACCAGTCGGTGCCGGTCGCGGAGAATGCCGACCTCAACGAGATGACAGTGGTGGTCACCGAGGAAGGGCGTGTCGCAGCGACTTTCGATGTGGACGCGCTGACCGGTGAAGAACTGCTCACCGCGCTGGACCCGCTATGCCGGCCCATACCGCTGCCGGACGGATCCCCGGACCCACGCCCGGCCGGCAAACGCCGCGCGGACGCGTGCGGGTCAGCTGGTGCGGACCTACCTGTCGCACTCACAGCGTCCGATGAGCGGTGGGGTGCTCCCGCACGTCACCCTGATCCGGCCCGCCGCGGCAGGGTTCGTCGACACCCTCGGTTTCACCGGACCGGTCAGCGCCGTCACCGCGGACCTGATCACCTGCGACAGCACCCTCGGGACGGTCATCGTCGACGGCAACGGGGCACCGCTGGATGTCGGGCGCGCCGAGCGACTGTTCACCCCCGCTATCCGAAAAGGGTTGGCCGTACGTGATGGTGGCTGCGCGCACCCGGGCTGTGGGCGGCCGGTGTCCTGGTGCGATGCCCACCACATCATCGCGTGGAACTGCGGCGGCAAAACCTGCCTGGACAACGGGGTGCTGCTATGCCGGCACCACCACACCGCCATCCACCACGGCGGCTGGCAAGTCTATTTGGGCCCGGACCGCCACCCCTGGTTCATCCCACCGCATGACCCGGCCGGGCCTGAACCGGCGCACCTGCGCTCCCACGCTCGACGCACCATGACCACCCTGCCCACCGCTGCCTGACCAAATCTTCTGCGCACCTTGATAACTACACAGTGAACGCTGCCCACGCAGCGGGTCCGGCGGAACATCACCCGCCGGACCCGCCACCGCCGCACCGTGTTCGGCACCGATACGCCGAGCGCAGGGAACAAGTGCACTCGCCTCAATCCGTGAGCCCTGGGATGATGTCGCCGAGCTGGAAGGTCACCGGTTGTTCGAGTTGTTCGTAAGTGCACGAATGTGGTTCGCGATCGGGGCGCCACCGGTTGAACTGAGCGGTGTGCCTGAAGCGCCTACCCTCCATGTGGTCGTAGCGGACCTCGACCACCCGTTCCGGTCGTAGCGGCACGAAGGACAGGCTCTTGTCCGGGTTCCATCGCGAGTTGGCGGTGCGGCGCACGGATGGCTCGACCGGGATGTGCGCCGCCCAGTTCCACGGGTGGTCATCGAAAGTCGTTACCAGTGGCTGCAATTCGGTGAACAGTTCGCGCCGTCGCGCCATGGTGAACGCGCCGATGACGCCGACCGAGGCCAGTGATCCGTGCTCGTCGTAGAGCCCGAGCATCAGCGATCCGACCGCATCGTCACCGGACTTGTGCAGCCGGTAGCCGGCCACCACGCAGTCGGCGGTGCGGGTGTGCTTGATCTTGAACATCGTCCGCTTGTCGGGCTGGTAGACACCGTCGAGCGGTTTGGCGATCACCCCGTCCAAACCGGCGCCCTCGAACTCGGAGAACCAGCGCTGCGCGGTGGCGGCATCCGTTGTTGCCGGGGTGACGTGGAAGGTCGGGCCGCACCCGTCCAGCGCCTCGACGAGGGCCGCGCGACGCTCGGAGAACGGCCGCCCCGTCCAGTCCTGGTCGCCGAGCGCGAGCAGATCGAAGGCGATGAAGGCGGCCGGCGTCTCGGCCGCCAGCTTCGTCACCCGCGACGCCGCCGGGTGCAGACGCAATTGGAGTGCCCCGAAATCGAGGCCGCCCCCCGTCGCGATCACGATCTCGCCGTCGATGACGCAGCGGGCGGGGAGTTCGGTGCGCGCCGCATCCACGAGCTCGGGGAAGTACCGGGTCAACGGCCGGATATTGCGGCTGCCCAGCTCGACCTCGTCGCCATCGCGGAACAGCATCGACCGGAAGCCGTCCCACTTGGGTTCATAGGATGCGCCGGGCGGGATTTCTGGCACCGACTTCGACAGCATCGGCAGGACCGGAGGCGCGACGGGCAGCTTCATCGGTTCATTGTTGCTGCCGACCCGGCCGTGGCACGATCGGAGGCGTGCTCGGCCATATTGGGCTCAACGTCGCAGATCTTGCGCAGGCGCAGGCGTACTACGACGCCCTGTTGCCGCTGCTGGGTTTCGAGCGGTTTCTCGCCGCTGACGATCAGTGCGCCTACAAGCCTGCGGGCGGAAAGCCCGGGACGTACCTGTTCCTCTATCCGGCTGCAGACCCGACGCCGTACTCACCCGACAAGACCGGCCTGCAGCACCTCGCGTTCATGGTGAGGTCCCGGGGCGATGTCGATCTCGTGCATCGTCACGTGCTGTCAGTATCGGGCGAAGTGATCCATCCTCCGCGGGTCTTTCCGGAGTATCCGCCGCCGTATTACGCCACATTCTGGCTGGACCCCTTCGGGATCATGCTGGAAGCCGTGTGCCACCACGATCGTGACTGATCCTCACGGCCGCCTCGTCAACGCGCTGCAAGGGGAGGTTCGATGACTTCTCGCGCCGCGCGGAATCCCGACTGGACGGCACCCTCCATGAAACCCATCCACTCGTCGGCGGTCTCGACGCCGGCCCAGTGAATGCGGCCCACCGGTGTCTTGAGCAGCGAACGGGCTGAGGTCAGCGCTCCCACCGAGAGGCCGCCTTCGCAGCCGAAGTGGAAAGGTTCGTCGCGCCAGCGCTTCTCCGAATACTGCTGTGGGTGAAGCGCTTCGGCGCCAAATGCACTCGCATAGACGCCGAACACTGCCTCCTTGCGCTGGGTTTGAGCCTGCGGGCTCTCGTCGCCGTCGACGTCATCGGCGGTGTAGCAGGCCAGAATGCCCGCCGATCCGTCCTGCGGTGACGCGTCGAGCACGCCAGGAGCCGCCTCGTGATCGGTCAGCGCTGAGCCGGAGAGTCCTGCGTCGCGCCAGAAGGGGCGTTCGTAGACGGCGTTGACCTTGCGCCCGTGCACCGGATGCCACGCCTCGTGCAAACTCGCTGTGCGCGCAGGCAGGCCGGGCCGAAACTCGATGGGACGGCACGCGGCCGGACTGATGGCCACGATCGCGTGCTCGGCCTCGAACGACGCGGCGCCGGCGTGGACCGTGACGCCGTCCGCGGTGTGTTCGATCGCGGTGACGGGGCTGTCCGGGATCACCCGATGTCCGAGGGCGTCGGCCATGCCCAGTGAAAGGGTCTGTGCACCAGAGGTGAATCGCAATACCCCCGTCGTGCTCATGCTCGACAACAGGGAGCTGATCCCACCCCAGGTGTTGAGAAAATGCAGGACGAAGAGAAGCGATGTGGTCCTCGGGAAGTACCCGAACAACGGCTCCAGCAGGAGTCGGCCCTGCCGTGTCGGCACCATGTCATCGATCCAGGCCCCGATGCTCTGCTGATCGAGTTCCAGTGCCCCGGGCGCCGACCACGGTTCGGCCCTCGGCACAGTGGCGGCGAGAGTATCCAGACCCCGCAGAGCATGGAGCAGGTCGGCGAGATCTGTAGCAGGTAGTGGCAATTCGGTCCGCCGAGCGAGCAACGCGAGTGCCGCGCGAACGATCGGACGCGGGATCGGTGCGGTCAGCAGTTTCGCACCCCGCGTCGATCCGATGGGAAAGCTGTGGGTGGCGCCATTGAGATACGCGACGAAGCGGCCCGCGCCGCCGCTGTCGAACGTCTCGACGCCGAACCGTCCGGCGAGGCGCAGCGCGCGTCGGTGCTGCGGATACACCAGCGTCGCGCCCTGGTCGATGGTGATGCTGCCGGCTGATCCGTTGAGCGTTCGGCCGCCGACTCGGGGGCTCGCCTCCAGGACCGTCACCGCGTCCACACCCGCGTCGACCAACGCGGTGGCGGCCGCCAACCCCGAGAGTCCTGCTCCGATGACGACGACCTCACTACGACCGGGCATTTCGCTGCGCCTCTCGCTATTCGTACAGTGTACGATCAACACATACGCTGTACGGACGGCGTTGGCAAGGAGGTGGCAGTGGGTAGCTCGCACTTCGATTCGGTGTGGTTACGCCCGGCAACGGCACCACGCAGGCCGGCGCCGCTGGACCGTGCTCGGATCATCGAGACCGCGGTCGAACTGATGGACTCCGATGGGCTGGCCGGATTGAGCATGCGCAAGCTCGCAACTCGCCTCGGCACCGCACCGATGACCCTCTACGGTCACGTGGCCACCAAGGACGACGTCCTGGAGTTCGCACTCGACGGCGTGTTCGCCGAGGCGCTCAGCGCGCGCGAGTCCACCGACGGGACGTGGCGTGAAAGGCTGCGCACCATGGCGAACGCCACGTTCGAGGCCTTGCTCCGCCATCCCTGGGCTCCAACGCTTCTCGGTAGCAAGCCCCCGATCGGCCCAGCCGCGGTCGCCCACTTCTCTGGCATCCTGGATGCGCTGTCGGAGGCGGGACTTCGCGATGATGCACTGCCGCCCGCCCTGTCGGCGTTCTACTACTACATTCTGGGCGCCGCCGTCGCCGAAGCAGCGTGGCTGCACGCCGGGCGACCACTGGAGGACATCACCGCCGTGGACCTCGTGAATCTGCAAACACCGGGGAGCGGGGACATCTCGCCGGCCATCAGTGTCATCGGCGGTCAGGCCGGCGGAGGTTCTCGACGCCGGTTCGACGCCGGCCTCACCCTGATCCTCGACGGCCTGGACTCGTAGGCGGGCCAGGCGGTTCAACTGGCCTCAGCGAGCTGATTCGAG
Organism: Mycolicibacterium sp. P9-22; assembly: GCF_008329585.1. Classification (GTDB taxonomy): domain Bacteria; phylum Actinomycetota; class Actinomycetes; order Mycobacteriales; family Mycobacteriaceae; genus Mycobacterium. The sequence continues at coordinate 71,598 of NZ_NPKP01000012.1, forward strand.
CCCTGCGAGCAGCGCCTGGCGGCTGGCCCGCACATGCTCACGCATGACGCGCTCGGCGCTGTCACCGTCCTTGGCGATGATCAGGTCGAGCACATGGTGATGTTCGCGATCGGACTGCAGTGGCCTACCGGGCTGGCTCAGGGACGTGTTGACCAGCCGGGCGTACGCCAGCTGGTTCATCAGAGTCCGGTAGTGGGCTTCCAGCTTGCTGTTGTCCGCCCCGCTGATCAGCAGATTGTGGAATTCCTCGACGAGCTCCGCATAGCGGATCCTGTCGTCGGCAGCCACGGCAAGGTCGGCCAGCCGCAAGTTCTCTTCGAGCAGCTCGACCTCGCGGACCCGGCCGCGCTGGGCCAGCAGACGCGCCGCGGCGCCCTCAAGGAGTTCCTTCATCTCGAACAGTTCGGTGATCTCGCGCCGTGACGGCGTGGTGACGAAGGTGCCGACCTTGGGGCGGATCTCGACCAGCCCCTCAGTCTGCAGCTGTTTGAACGTCTCACGCACCGGTGTGCGGCTCACGCCGAACTCCTCGGCGATGGCGATCTCGGAGATGTTGACCCCGGGCGAGATCTCCCCGGCGATGATGCGGCGGCGGATCTCGACAATCAACCGCCCCTGAATGGAGCCGTTGCCGTTCGTCCTGCTCACCGCCGTCCCTTCAGTCACGTCATTGCAAGCCGGTGAGACTACCGCTGTCGAAGAACTTACCTGCGCTGTAGATCATCGGGTCGCGGCCGGTGACCTCGGCGTGTACCACCCGGCACATGAAGACGGTGTGCGTGGTGGACCGCAGCCGCTCGCGGATCTCGACCTCCATGACCGCCGAGCTGCGGGCGATCAGGGGACTGCCGAAGGGACCGGGCTCCCAGTCCATACCGGCGAACTTGTCATCGGATTTGGTTGCGAACCGGCCCACCACATCGAGCTGATCGGTGGACAGGATATTGATCGCCAGGTGCCCGGCCCGGAAGAGACAGTCGTGCGTCGAGGAGGTGTGCTGCACGGCCACCATCACCGTCGGTGGCTCCAGTGAGATGCTGGCGAAGGCGTTGACCGCGAGCCCCCGCGGCGTGCCGTCGTCGAGCGCGGCCACCACGGTCACTCCGGTGATGAACTGCCGGTTGACCTTCTTCATCAGGTCGAGGTCCGGGCGCACCTGTGTGGTCGGCATCAGTGGTCCTGTCCGACGGAGATGATGCCCAGTGCGGTGAGCAGCGTGCGCGGGTCCCAGGTGACGATCTCCTCGGCGATGGTGTCACCGTCGAACCTGGCGAACGTCGCTCCGCTGACCGCTACCTCGCGCTTGGTCGCCGGGACTCCCAGGAACGAATGCTCGTGGCTACCGGTGCTGTGCCACCGGACCGCGGCGCGGTCGCCCTCGATGACGATATCGTCCACGACGGTGAGCAGGTCCGGGAAGGCCGACCGGGTCGCGACGATAGAGGCCTTGAACTCGGCGAGATCCTGGCTGGACCCGGTGCTGCCGACCCGGCGGTAGTCGGGGCTCAGCAGCCCGTCGAGCGCATCGACATCGCCCCGGTCCCAGGCAGCCACCCAGGCCTGTTCGATGCGGTTGCGGCGAAAGTCGTTGTCAGACATTGGTCTTTCCTTCCAGTACGGAGTCGATGAACGGATGGGCGAGCAGGTCGGCCCGGGCGGCCCGGCGGTCGCCGACGAGTTCCTTCCAGAACGACACCGCCAGCCCGGCGATGATGAGCAGGAACGGCAGCGAGGCCACGATGACGGTGTTCTGCAGGGCGTTCAGACCTCCGCCCAGCATCAACACCACGGCGGTTACGCCGGTGATGACGCCCCACAGGATGAGCACCGAACGCCGAGGCGCCAGGTGGCCGTCGCTGGTCATCATCCCGAGTACGAAGGTGTTGGCATCGGCGCCGGACACGAAGAACATGACCACCAGCAGGATCGCGATCGCCGAGGTGACACCGGCCATCGGGAAGTACTCCAGGGTGGCGAAGAAGGCGCTGTTGATATCGGCCGCGGTCTGCTTGGCGATATCGCCGCCCTCGAACATGTCGATGTGGATGGCGGTTCCGCCGAACACCGTGAACCAGGTGAAGAACACGACGCTGGGTACCACCAGTACGCCCATGATGAAGCCGCGGATGGTGCGTCCCTTGGAGATGCGAGCGAGGAAGACGCCGACGAAGGCGCCCCAGGACACCCACCAGGCGAGCATGAAGTAGGTCCACCACTGCATCCACTCCAGGTCGCCGAATGCGGTGCCCTGCAGGCTCATCCGGAAGAAGTCGGTGGCCCAGGTGCCCAGGGACTCGATGTAGAGGTTCGCGATGAACACCGTCGGCCCGGCGATGAGCATGAAGAGGAACAGGGCGATGGCCAGCACCGCGCTGCCCTGGCTGAGGAACTTGATGCCCTTGCTGACCCCGGTGACCGCCGACATGGTGAACACCGCCGTGACCGCTGCGATGATGAGGACCTGGGTGACGTTGGTGACCGGGATGCCGAACAGTGAAGCCAGTCCGTTGTTGACCTGCAGGGCGCCCAGTCCCAGCGATGTCGTGGTGCCGAAAAGCGTTGCGAATACCGCGAGTACGTCGATGAGCTTGCCGATCGGACCATTCACCCGATCGCCGAGCAGCGGGATGAACAGTTGGCTCACCAGAGTGCGCCGTCCCTTGCGGTAGGTGGAGTAGGCGATCGCCAGGCCGAACACCGCGAAGATGGCCCAGGCGTGCAGTCCCCAGTCGAAGTAGGAGTACTGCAGCGCACGGACCGCGGCCGCGGGCGTGTTCGGTTCGGCAAGGCCGTGCGGCGGATCGGCCAGATGTGAGATCGGTTCGGCCACGCCGTAGGACACCAGGCCGATGCCCATCACCGCGCTCAGGATCATGGCCAGCCAGGTGACGGTCGCGAACTCGGGGCGGTCGCTGTCCTTGCCCAGCCGGACATCGCCGAACGGGCTGAAGGCTAGAAACACCAGGAACACCAGGATGCCGAGCGAGACCACCAAATAAAGCCAGCCGAAACTGCCGGTCACCCAGTTCAGCGACGAGTCGGTCACCTTGCCGAGGTTGTCGGTGAAGAACACCGCCCAGGCGACGAACACCGCCGAGACGCCGAGCGACGTCCAGAACACGGAGCCGAGGCGCCCGGTGGCGGCGACGGGCCGCTCGACCGCCGGCTTTCCGCCGGCGAGCTGCGCATCCGACGAGTCGGCGGCCTTCGGTTGGATGCTCAGGTTGTTGGCCATGGGGGCTCCTATCTGACCGCAGTACGGTCAGTCGCTTGCATACAACAGAATGTAAGTGCCATCACATAGCCGTGTCAATGGAGTCCCGTGACATATCGCAAGTTGCTTTTCCGGCGGGCCCGCTCCGACGGTCGACGGTCGCCGTCTGAACAGCATTGAACTGGGATATCACCTCTCATCTGGGCTGCATTACTGGCAGGCGCCCCGGCTACAGGGGATTGGGCCTTGACCCGACACCCTCGTACGGTCTAGCGTCTGTTGTATGCAACAGGGGCGTAACGCAATCGACATCGGCCTCCGCAAGCTGGTCGTCTACCGGGAACTGGTCGTGACCGAGGCGGGCACCCGCCCGGCGCGGCCCGCCCGGCAGGCCAGCGTCGCCGCCGTGATCGCCAACCCCTGGGTGGGTACCGGCGCGGGCCGCGATCTGTCGGCCGAGGTGGAGCGGATCGCTCCGCCGCTGGCCAAGCTGCTCACCTCGAAGCTGATCGAGACGCTGGGCGGAGTCGACGCCGTCGAGGCCTTCGGTAAGGCGGCCGTCGTCGGGACGGCGGGCGAGATCGAGCACGGCGGAGCGCTGATCCACACCCCGTACTTTGGCAACCTCATGCGCGAATATCTCGGCGGTGAGTCGATCATCTGTTTCGCCGACGCCCGCGCCGAGGCCGGTGAAGTGCTGGTGGTCCCGCTCTGGCACAAGACCCAGGCCGCGACCCGCAGTCACTATCAGACGATCAGCACCCGCATCTCCGATGGCCCCCGCGCCGACGAACTGGTCATCGTCGCGGCTGGATCCACCGGCCCGCGACCACATCCCCGCATCGGGGACCGCAAGACCGATCCCGCAGTTACCGTCAAGAGTCTGGAGAGCGTGCTGTCATGAAGATCCGCAAGATCGTCACCGTCGTCGAGGAGATCCGCACCGAAGGGGGTCGCGAGGTCAATCCGCCGGCACGGGTGGCCATCGTCGCTGCGGTCATCGAGAACCCCTGGGCCGGTCAAGGTTTCGTGGAGGACCTGAACCCCGGCATCGATGCGACCGCTTCCGATCTCGGTGCACTGCTCGCGCCGCAGGTGCTCGATGCGCTCGGCGAGACCGCCGAGGCGTACGGCAAGGCCGCCATCGTGGGCCTCGACGGCGAGATCGAACACGGCTCCGGACTGATCCACACGCTGAAGTTCGGCGACCACTTCCGCAAGGCCGCCAACGCGACGACGCTGCTGCCGGCAGTCGAGAAGCGCGGACCGGCCGGTGTGCTGTTCGACATCCCCCTCAAGCACATCACCGATGCCACCATCCGGTCTCATCACCAGACGGTCGAGGTCCGCATCGCCGACGCGCCGCACGCCGATGAGATCGTCATCGCATTGGCCGCCGCCGCCCAGGGTCGTCCCCAACAGCGCCTCGCCCCGCTGTCCACCGAGCAGTAACACAGGAGATCCAGGTGAGGACACCGACGCTCGTCTTCCTGCACGGAGTGGGTCTCGACCACTCCGTGTGGGACCCGGTGGCCGCCCTGCTGGCCGATGATGTCCGCGTGGTCGCCCCGGACCTGCCCGGCCACGGCGCCCGCCCGCCGGTTGGTCCCGACGTGACACTGGCCGATCTCGCCGACGGCGTGGCCGCAGAGATTCCCGACGGTGCGCATCTCGTCGGTTTCTCGCTGGGTGCCATGGTGGCCCAACACCTGGCCATTCATCGCCCCGAACTCGTCGCCACCCTGACCTCGGTGAGTTCGGTGTGCCTGCGCACGCCCGCGGAACGGGCCGCGGTGCTGGAGCGGCTGCGGACCGCCGCCACCGATGTGCGGGCCAGCGCCGAAGCGTCCCTGCGCCGTTGGTATGACGGCACCGATGTGGACCCCGAGCTGATCGCTGCGACCGAACGCATCCTGCTGGCCAACGATCCCGGCAGTTTCGTCAACAGCTACCGGGTGTTCGCCACCGCCGATGCCGGTCTCGGCCCGGATCTGGGCGGTATCAACGTTCCGGCGCTGGCCGTCACCGGTGAGTGTGATCCCGGCTCCACCCCCGAGATGACGCGCCGGCTCGCCGCCGCGATCCCGGAGTGCGAGGCGGTCGTCGTGCCCGGTGCCCGTCACATGCTCCCGGTCGAACGGCCGGCCGAACTCGTCCGAATCCTGTCCACTTTCCTTGGAAGGTATGCCCATGTCTGAGCGGAAAACCCTGCAGCACTTCATCGATGGGAAGCCGGCCGAACCCGATTCCGGTCGGTACTTCGAAAGCACCAATCCGGCTACCCGTGAGGTGCTCTACGAGGCGGCGCGCGGCAACGCCGCGGATATCGATGCCGCCGTCGGCTCCGCCCGCAGGGCCTTCGAGGATCCGCGATGGCGCGACCTGAGCCAGACCAAGCGCGGGCACCTGCTGCGCCGCCTCGGTGACCTGGTCGCCGAGAACGCCGAGGAGCTGGCCCGATCGGAGTCGCTCGACAACGGAAAGTTGTTGCGCGAGATGCGTGGTCAGCTCGCCACCCTGCCCGAGTACTACTACTTTTACGCCGGGCTGGCGGACAAGATCAACGGGGACGTCATCCCGACATCGGATCGCCGGGTGCTCAACTACACCACCCGGGAGCCGCTGGGCGTGGTCGGGGCCATCACCCCGTGGAACTCGCCACTGACGCTGACCACCAGCAAGCTCGCCCCCGCGCTGTGCGCGGGCAACACCGTGGTGATCAAGCCGTCGGAGTACACCTCGGCCACCGTGCTGCGGCTGGCCGAGCTCGCGATCGAGGCGGGATTCCCGCCGGGCGCAGTCAACGTGGTGACCGGCTTCGGCCTCGAGGCCGGCCAGCCGCTCGTCGATCACCCTGCGCTGGCGAAGATCTCGTTCACCGGCAGCACGGCGACCGGCTCGCGGATCGCCTCGTCGGCGGCAGGGCGGTTCATCGGATCCACCCTGGAACTCGGCGGCAAGTCGCCGAATATCGTCTTCGGCGACGCCGATGTGGCCAACGCCGCCACCGGGGTCGTGGCGGGCATCTTCGCCGCCGCCGGGCAGACCTGTATCGCGGGCAGTCGGGTGTTCGCGCACCGCTCGGTGTACGACGAGCTACTCGGACGCGTCACCGAGCGTGCCCGCAGTATCCGCATCGGTGATCCGCTCGACGAGTCCACCGAACTGGGCCCGCTGGCCTTCGAGGATCAGCGCGACAAGGTCGCCTCCTATGTCGACCTCGGCCGCTCCGAGGGAGCCCGGGTACTGACCGGTGGCCGATCCACCGACGGCGGGCTCGGCGGCTACTTCTACGAGCCGACGGTCCTGGTCGATGTGCACAACGACATGCGGGTGGTGCGCGAGGAGATCTTCGGCCCGGTCGCGGCGATCATGCCGTTCGACACCGAGGACGAGGTCGTCCGGCTCGCCAACGACACCGAGTACGGTCTGGCCGCCGGGGTGTGGACCTCGAATCTGGCTCGGGCCCACCGGGTTGCGGGCCGGCTGGATGCGGGCACCATCTGGGTCAACACCTACCGGGCGATGTCCCCGATGTCGCCGCGACAGGGCTTCAAGAGCAGCGGGGCCGGCGTCGAGCACGGCACCGAGACGATGCGGGAATACACCCGGCTCAAGAGCATCTGGATCAACACCGACGAAGGCCCGGTGCCCGACCCGTTCGTGTTGCGGAGTTGATATGCCACTCGTCGAAGTGACTCTCGCCCAAGGCCGGTCCGACGACCAGGTCCGCGCCCTGATTCACGAAGTGCACGAGGCGGTGCTGCGCACCGTGAACACCAGATCCGAACACATTCGCGTCGTCGTCCGCGAGGTACCGCGAAGCCACTGGGCCACAGGTGATCTCACCTTGTCCGAGATGGATGCCCAACAGAACACCAGTACGCAAGTCAAGGAGCAGCCATGAGATTCTCGCTATTCGCGCACATGGAGCGGTGGGACGACCAGGTCGGCTACCGCGAGCTGTTCGAGAACCTGGCGGAGCTCGCGCTGATGGCCGAGGCCGGCGGATTCGGCACCATCTGGATCGGCGAGCACCACAGCATGGACTACACCATCTCGCCGAGTCCGATGCCGCTGCTGGCCTATCTGGCCGGGAAGACCAGCACCATCCGCCTCGGCGCGGGCACCATCATCGCGCCGTTCTGGCATCCGATCCGCGCCGCCGGCGAGTGTGCGCTGCTCGACGTCATCAGCAACGGCCGCGCCGAGATCGGATTGGCCCGCGGCGCATACCAATACGAGTTCGACCGGATGGCCGGCGGGCTGCCCGCCACCGACGGCGGTAAGCACCTACGCGAACTGGTGCCCGCGGTGCGCGCGCTATGGCAGGGCGACTACGCCCATGACGGCGAGATCTGGCAGTTCCCCACCTCGACGAGCGTGCCCAAGCCGATCCAGCAGCCGACGCCGCCGATGTGGGTTGCCGCCCGGGATCCCGATTCGCATGACTTCGCGGTCAAGACCGGCTGCAACGTGATGGTCACCCCGCTGATGAAGGGTGACGAGGAGGTCGTCGACCTCAAGCGCAAGTTCGACACCGCGGTGGCCAACCACCCCGAGGTGACCCGACCGGAGATCATGGTGCTGCGACACACCCACGTGCACGCGGCCGAGGACCGGGACGGCTGGCGTCCGGCCGCCGAAGCGATCTCGAAGTTCTACCGCACTTTCGACGCCTGGTTCGCCAACTCGACGACCCCTGTCGACGGCCTGCTGGCGCCCAGCCCGGAATCGAAGTTCGAGGGCCGCCCGGAGTTCGAACCGGAGTCGCTGCACCGCACCGCGATGATCGGCACCCCGGACCAGGTCATCGAACGGCTGCGCGCATATCAGCAGCTCGGGATCGATGAGTTCAGCTTCTGGTGCGACAACAGCCTGTCCCATGAGGAGAAGCGCCGCTCGCTCGAATTGTTCATCAAGGAAGTCATACCGGCCTTCCAGTGACCGGTCAGAGTGGAAACAGGGAGTGAGCATGTCGGTACGCATCCAAGCCGCAGACCTGCGCGACGCCGCCCGCAAGTCCTCGGCGATCCGTGCCGAGGCGGCCGAGCGGGGCGCGCAGCGACCCGAGGTCTTGCTCGATGTCGAGGTGATCATCGATCGGGATGCCGCGTCGGCGTTGCGCGTGTGGGACTCGCAGTCAGATGGTGATTCGGCGCTGCGTTATGTCGGAACACCGCGCGGGCTCGCCGGGCTGATCTCGGATGTGCGGCGCCTCGACATCGCCGACGGCGTGGTGCTGGTGACCCCGGCCAAGGATCAGGTGCTCAGCCTGATGCTCGATGAGCTGGTGCCCGGACTGCCGGCGTAGGACGCTCAGGGCGCGCTGCGGCGCAGCTCCTCGCCGATCACGGCGGCGAAACGATCGACATCCTCGGGTGTGGTGTCCCACGCCGTCATCCAGCGCACCTCGCCGCGCGCCCGGTCCCAGTCATAGAACCGCACGCGGTCGCGGATCCGGTCCGCGACGTCGTTGGGCAGCGTCGCGAAGATCGCGTTGGCGGGGCTGGGCTGGCTGAACCCCAGCCCGGTCAGCGAACCGTCGGCGAGACCGGCCTCCAGCGCGGTGCGCAGGCGCTGGGTCATGGCATTGGCGTGCCGGGCGCTGCGCAACCCGAGCTCGTCGTCGAACAGGCTGAGCAACTGCGCGGACGCGAAGCGCATCTTGCTGGCCAGCTGCATCGTCAGCTTGCGCAGATAGACCAGCCCGTCGGCGCGGGAAGGCTCCAGCACCACCACGGCCTCCGCGCCGAGCAGACCGTTCTTGGTGCCGCCGAGGCTGAGTACGTCGACCCCGGCGTCGGTGGTGAACGCCCGGAACGGCACGTCGAGCGCCGCCGCCGCATTCCACAGCCGTGCCCCGTCCAGGTGGACCGCCATGCCGTGGGAGTGCGCGAACTCGGCCACCGCGCGGATCTCGTCGGGGGTGTACAGCGTGCCGAGTTCGGTGGTCTGGGTGATGCTGACTACCAGCGGCTGGGCGCGGTGCTCATCACCCCAGCCGTACGCCTCGCGGGCCACCAGTTCGGGTGTGAGCTTGCCGTCCGGGGTGGGCACGGTGAGCAGCTTGAGGCCCGTCATCCGTTCCGGGGCGCCCGCCTCATCGGTGTTGATGTGCGCGGTCGACGCCGCGATGACCGCACCCCAGCGCGGCAGCATGCTGGTCAGCCCGACGACATTGGCGCCGGTGCCGTTGAAGACCGGAAACACGTCGGCGGCCGCGCCGAAATGGGCGCGGATGACCTCGCGCAGGCGCGCCGTATACGCGTCCTCGCCGTAGGCGATCTCGTGGCCACCGTTGGCCGCCGCGATCGCGGCGAGCGCCTCCGGATGCACCCCGGCGTAGTTGTCGCTCGCGAAGCCGCGACGGTCCGGATCGTGAAGTGTGGGAACGGGCACGGGGTCGATCTTTCCAGCGACAGCCGTCACGCCTCGGGCGGGTTCTGGAACCCGTTGCCGCCGAAGGCATCCACCAACTCAGGTACTTCGCGCAGGTGCGTCCGCAGCACGCTGACACAGGTGTCGGCATCGGCGGCGCGCAGGGCGGTCATCAGCTCGCGATGTTCGGTCTCGATCGTCGTCAGGCGGCCCGGCGCCTCGACCAGGGTTCGGGTGCCCAGGCGCACCTGGCGAGGTTGCAGCGTGTCATACAGATCGGCGATGACGGCGTTGCGTTGGTGGCGCACGATGGCCGCGTGGAACATCTGGTCGAGCTGGGCGAAACGGTTCCAGTCCCGGGCATCGCCGGCCTGTTCCATCTCGGCGATCAGCGACTCGGCGGATTCAGGCGTCCCGGCCCGGCGCGCGCAGATGGTGCGCAGTGCCTCGGATTCCAACAGGAACCGTGCCTGGTAGATCTCGCGCATCTCGACTGCGGTCATCACCCGTACCTGCGCGCCGCGCCGCGGGAGAAGATCGATGTAACGCTCCACCTGCAGTCGCTGCAGCGCCTCCCGCACCGGAGTCCGTGAGGTGTTCACCTGTTCGGACAGGGCCACCTCGTCGATGAACTCGCCCTCGGCGAAGTCGCCTCGCAGGATCGCGTCGCGGATCCACTCGTAGGCCCGCTGTCCCGCGGAGCGCTTGGACGGCCCCGCATCGGTGCGGGGCGTTGTCGCGGACATGACAAGCATTTAACCATTTACACGCCTTGCATATTTGTTGTATACAAGGTGTCTACATGTTGTGTTTGGTGTGATAGCGAGGAAAGGTGCCGAATGTCATCGTCAGCTGAGAACCCGGTGGCCGCGGGTGCGCACGTCGCAATCTGGCTGACAGAACCGTCCACCGCTGCGGTCGAGATGGGCAAGCTCGCCGGCTACGACACCGTGGTCCTCGACATCGAGCACGGTTGTTTCGATCTGCGCGAATTGGACGCGATCATCCCGTTCATCCGCGCGAAGCAGATGCGGGTCATCGCAAAGGTGCTGGGCCCGGAGCGCGGCCCGATCCAGCAGGCGCTCGACTTCGGTGCGGATGCGGTGGCGATCCCGCATATCACCTCCGCCGCGCATGCCGCCGAGATCTGTGGCATGGCGAAGTTCCCGCCGCTGGGGGACCGATCGTTCGCAGGCGGGCGGACATCGGCATACCGCGGGTTCACTGACGAGTGGGTCACCGAGCAGGACGGTGCCACGCACTGTTACCCGATGATCGAAGACGCCTCGGCGTTCGACGAGATCGAGGCGATTCTGGCCCTGCCAGTCGTCGACGGAATCTTCATCGGCCCATCCGACCTGTCATTGCGCCGCGAGCGTGGCGCCTACTCGGTCACCGAAGCCGACCTCGCCGACCTCGGCCATCTCGCCCGGGCCGCGAACCGTGCCGGCAAGCCATGGGTGCTTCCGGCGTGGAGCGCCGCCGAACAGAAGCTCGCGGTCCAAGAGGGTGCCCACACGATCGTCGCCTCGATGCAGTACGGAGCCATGTTGGCCGGATTCACTGCGACCCGACAGAATCTCCGGGACATCCAAGCCGAGATGATGAGCGCCCGATGAGCCTGACCGCTGCGATCGCACAGTTCGCGCCCTCCGAGGACAAGCCCGCGAACATCGAGACGATGATCGGCCTGCTGGAGCAGGCCGCTGCGCGCGGCGCTCAACTCGTGGTCCTGCCCGAGTACGCGGTGTTCACCGTGCCCGTGATGGACGACCGTTTCGTCAGCACCGCCGAACCGCTGGACGGCCCGTCGGTCACCCGGCTGGCCAAGGCATCGGCCGACCTCGGTCTGAGCATCATCGTCGGGGTGAACGAGTCCGCCGCCGACGGCAGGATCCACAACACGCTGGTGGCGCTGCAAGAGGGCTCCATTGCCGCCGTCTACCGCAAGGTGCACCTGTACGACGCCTTCGGCTACAAAGAATCCGATCGGGTCATCGCCGGGGATCCGTCCACCCCACAGCTGATCGAACTCAACGGTTTCAAGATCGGCATGCAGACCTGCTATGACCTGCGCTTCCCGGAGACCTCCCGGGCGCTGGTCGACGCCGGAGCCGATGTCATCGCGCTTCCGGCCGAGTGGGTTCCCGGACCGCTCAAGGAGTATCACTGGAACACGCTGCTGCGGGCGCGCGCGATCGAGAACACCGTCTACGTGCTGGCGGCCGATCAGATCGCCCCGGCTGGATCGGGTAACAGCGTCATCCTCGACCCGATGGGCATCGCCCTCGCGTCGCTCGGCGAGGCGGCCGGAGTCGGGGTCGCCGTCCTGGAGCGAGACCGCCTCGAGAATGTTCGGACCATCAACCCGGCGCTGACGCTGCGGCGTTATCGCGTCCGGCCGGGGAACTGAGATGCGGCCGGTGCGGCGACTCGCCGCGGCGGTGCTGGCGGCGCTGACCGCTTCCGCGCTGATCTCCTGCGCACAGAATGACGGCCGGTACGTGCTGCACTACACCACGTACTCCTCGCCGACCTCGGACCAGTCGCGCACCGTGCAACGGTGGGCCGAGGAAGTCGAGGAGCTCACCGACGGCGGCGTGCAGATCAAGTTCCACTACTCGCAGAGCCTGGTCGGTGCGGACGAATCGGTGCAGGCCACCCTGGACGGACGAGCAGACCTGGCTCAGGTCGGATCGCTTTACGCCGCATCCGATCTGGCGATGTACACCGTGATCGAGTTGCCGTTCGAGACCAAGAATCCCGAGGTGCAGATGACGGCCATCGAACGCCTCTACGACGAAAACAACACCTACCGTGACGATTTCGACCGTCAGGGCGTCCAGCTGTTGTTCCCGCTGCCGCTGGGCATCGCCGTGGTCGGACTCAAGGAGCCCGCCGCGGTGCCCGATGACCTTGCGGGCCGCAGCATCCGTTCGGGTGGATTGACCTCCGAGGCGTTGCTCACGGTGGGTGCCAACCCCGTCGCGATGACAGCCACCGACGTCTACGAGTCGATGGAACGCGGTGTCGTGGACGGTTATACGTCGCTGGCGATCGCCAATCTGCCGACCTTCGGGCTCACGCGGAACACACCGCATCTCATCGACCCCGGCATCGGAAGCTACGGATCATCGATCGTGGTCATCAACTCCGAACTGCTGGCGCGGATGCCCGAGCAGTATCAGACCGCGCTGGCCGAGGCCTCCGAGAACGCCATTGCCAACGGTCTGGAGGAGATGGACGTACTCGGTGAGCGGGCCTGCGCCGAACTCCGCGAATCCGGAACCGAGCTGTCGTCCATGCCCGCCGACGCCGTGGGGGACTGGAAGGAACAGGCAGGTATCGCCCAGCAGTGGGTGGACCGCTACACCGAGCGCGGATACGACGCCGAGGGTGTCCTTGCCGATTACCGGCGAATTGTCGATGAGGAGTCCGCGCGTTCGAGCTATGCCGATCCGTTCATCGCATGTCTGAAAGGACAGACCCGATGAGTGCAGAAATCGCCCTGCCCCGGCCGCTGGCGCTGGCGCTCCGCGGTCTCGGGCTGGCGGCCGGGGTTTTGTTGCTACTGATCATTCTGCTCACCGTCGCCGACGTGATCAGCAGAAATCTGGGCGACCGCTCGATCGTCGGCACTGTCGACATCACGACGATGCTGTTGGTGGCAACCGCCTACCTGGGTCTGGCTTCGGCGGAGGCCGACGGCCGGCACGTGTCCGTCGAGCTGGTGGAGGGCCGGTTGGGGCCGCGGGCACGGCTCGCGTTCTCCGTACTGCGCTCGGCGCTACTGGTCGGCGTGGGTGTGCTGATGACCTGGGGGCTGACCGAGGTGCTGATCAGTGCGGCCGAACGAGGTGAGACGACCAACGACATCCTGCGGTTGCCGACCTGGCCGGCGAAGCTCATCCTGCTCGTCTCGTTCACGGCGTTCTTCGTCGTCGCCGTCTGGCGTGAGCTGCTGGCATTCGCGCAGCTTCGTGCCGAACAGAAAGGGGCGCAGTGATGACCGCTGCCACCATCGGCGCACTCGTCGTCGTCTTGGTCTTGTTCTTCGCGCTGTTGTCGATCCGCCTGCACGTCGGACTCGCATTGATGGTTTCGGCATTGGCGGGTGTCCTGATATTGCGTGGCACCGGCGCCGGGGTCAGCACGGTGGCCAACCAGCCGTTCTCCACCGCGGCCGATTATTCGTTGACGATCATCCCGCTGTTCATCGTCATGGGGGTCTTCGCTGTCCGGGCGGGACTCGCCCAGGCCGCCTTCGATCTGGCCACCTCGGCGTTCCGACGGTTGCCGGGCGGTCCCGCGCTGGCGTCGTTGGCGGGGTCCGGGATGTTCGCCGCGGTCACCGGGTCCAGCGTCGCCACCGTCGCGACCATGGCACGGGTGTCGACAGATGCGATCGTGCGAGCCGGTTACGACATCCGGCTCGCCGCGGGTGTCGTGTGTGCCGGCGGAACGCTCGGGGTTCTCATCCCTCCCTCGATCGTTCTGGTGCTCTACGGCGTGGTCACCGAGGAGAGCATCGGGCAACTGCTCATCGCCGGCATCGGGCCCGGACTGCTGACCATCGCCGTGTACGCGCTGACGATCATCTCGCTGGTGGCCTGGCAACGACGCCGGGCCAGGGGCCGGTCCGAGGCGCTGGTGGGTGCCGTATCGAATTCGGCGCCAACCGAACTCGGCGATCAACCGGAGAATCCGGGTAGCCGGGACATCACCGGATTCCTGTACCTCGTCGTCATCTTCGCGGTGTCGGTCGGCACGATCTACCTGGGCGTGGCCACCCCCACCGAAGCGGCGTCGTTCGGGGCCTTCGCGGCGCTGATCATCCTGCTGCTGCGCAGTCGCCCGTCGGCGTGGTTGCGCAACGTCGAGGAATCACTGCGCGAAGCGGTCGGGCTGACCGCGATGACCTTCCTGCTGATGGTGGGAGCCGGCGTGTTCACCTATGTGCTCGCGCTCAGCGGTGCGAGCACCTCTCTGGTGAATGCGGTCACGGCCGCAGAGCTGCCGCCCTATGTGGTGCTGGTGGCCTGCCTGGCGGTGTTGCTGCCGCTCGGCATGTTCCTCGACGGCATCTCGATGATCCTGATCGCCGCACCGCTGCTGCACCCGATCCTGACCGGCTACGGCTTCGACGGCATCTGGATCGGCGTGCTGGTCGTCAAGGTGGCCGAGATGGCCCTGATCACACCGCCGGTCGGGATGAACGCCTTCGTCTACTCCGGCGCGGTCCGTGAAGCCGGACTGGACCGCGTCTTTCGTGGCGTCGTGCCGTTCGTCGTCGCCGATCTCGTTGTCGTGGCGCTGCTGATTGCCTTCCCCGCGGTCGTCACCTTCCTGCCGTCGATGTCCGGCGCGCAGTAAGACGGTCAGGTGGACCGGGTGCCCCGATGACATTGTGGGGGTACCCGGGTCTACGTGAGTATGGAAGCTGTGACGCCCTTTCAAGGATCCCCGGTGGTGCCACCGCTGGAGCCGATGCTCGCCAAGGCACAGACCAAGGTGCCGACCGACCCCGGTGTCTGGTCCTTCGAGCCCAAGTGGGACGGGTTCCGGGCGCTGGTCTTCCGCGACGGCGACGATGTCGTGCTGCTGTCCCGCAGCGGCAAGGACCTGGGCCGGTACTTTCCGGAGGTCGTCGAGGCGGTCCGCGATGAGCTGGCCGCGCGGTGCGTGCTGGACGGCGAGATCGTGGTGCCACGGGAGATCGCCGGCCGCACCCGGCTGGACTGGGAGTCGCTGAGTCAGCGCATCCACCCCGCGCAAAGCCGCATCACCATGCTCGCCGAACAGACACCGGCGCACTTCATCGGTTTCGACGCGCTTGCCACCGGCGACCGGTCACTGCTCGGCGAGCCGTTCCGGGTCCGTAGGCAGGCACTGATCGAATCCGTGCACGAGAAACAGTGGTGCCACGTCACCCGCACCACCGAGGACCCAGCGCTCGGCGCGCAGTGGCTGGAGGAGTTCGAGGGCGCCGGACTCGACGGTGTGATCGCCAAACGCCTCGACGGGCCGTATCTGCCGGGCAAGCGGGAGATGGTGAAGGTCAAGCATCACCGCGACGCGGACTGTGTGGCCATCGGCTACCGCATCCACAAGAGCGGCGAAGGTATCGGGTCGATCCTGCTCGGTCTGTACCGCGACGACGGTGAGCTGCAGATGGTCGGCGGCGCAGCATCATTCACCGCGAAGGCCCGGCTGTCGCTGCTGGCCGACCTGGAACCGCTGCGCATCGGGGAGGACGTTCGCGACGGCGAACCAAGCCGCTGGAACTCCGCTGCCGACAAACGGTGGATTCCGGTGCGCCCGGAGCGGGTATGCGAGGTGGCCTATGACCAGATGGAAGGGAACAGCCAGCACGGCAGGCGGTTCCGGCACGCGGTGAAGTTCCTGCGCTGGCGGCCCGACCGCGACCCGGACAGCTGCACGTTCGACCAACTCGATGTGCCGCTGAACTACGACCTGTCCGACGTGCTTGAGTCATGACCACGGCCACCCGCATGGTCTACGTGCCCTTCAACGCCGCGGGCGTGCCCAGTGGCGTGGCGGGGATGCCGGCGGCGCTGCAGGACGCAGGCGTGGAGAGCCGGCTGCCGGGGCCGGTCGCCTCGATCTGGGTCGCCACCGACATGATGCAACCCGCCCGCGGACCATCGGGACTGCTTGCCGAGGATGCCTTGGTTTCGATGGTGGCCGATACCGCCGCCGTGCTGGATGATGCCTGGAGCTCGGGCGAGGTTCCGGTGGTGATCGCCGGGGACTGCCCGGCCTTGCTGGCCCCGCTCATCGCGGCGGAATCCCGCGGCGGGGCCGGCCTGGTGTTCATCGACGGTCACGAGGACGCCTGGGATCCGCGGATCGGGCCCACCGGGGAAGCCTCGGATTCCGAGATCGGTCTGGCATTGGGGCTCTTTCCCGGACCGGCAGGACTCGCCGGGTTGCCGTGTCTGCGCCCCGAACACCTCGTGGTGCTCGGCCCGCGGGACCAGGGCGAGATCGCCGACGCGCACCAGCCGAGCATCCGGGACGAGGTCACCCGGTACCTCGGCGGAGCGCAGCTGGCGGGAAAATCGAACAGCCACAACTACACCGAACTCGTGACGACCGGTGCCGCCACCGCGCCGGCGGGCTGGTGGTGTCACATTGATCTCGACGTGCTGGCGACATCGGCACTGGCCGCGGTCGACTACCCGCAGCCGGGCGGATTGTCCTGGGACGAATTGGAACTGATCACCGCGGCCTGTCTGCGGGTGCCGGGTTGTCTGGGTGCCAGCGTCGTCATCTACAACCCCGAGCTCGACGGTGGCCGCGCGGCAGCACGCATCGCCGATTACGTCGCGTTCATCCGAGCCCACCTCGACATACGGGAGTCCTGATATGGCAAGCAAAGCCGAAGAGATCGACGTCGACGGTGTGGCCGTGCGGTTGACCAGCCGGGACAAGCCGTACTTCCCGGCGCTCGGCGCCAAGGGCACCAAGGGCGTGTTGTTCGACTATTACCTCTCGGTTGCCGACCGCATGGTGAACCTGTTGCGGGACAGGCCCGTTCATCTGCAGCGATTTCCTGACGGCATCGACGGTGAAGAGATCTACCAGAAACGGGTTCCGCAGAAGCGCCCCGACTATCTGGAGACCTGTACCGTCACCTTTCCTTCGGGGCGCACCGCGGATGCCTTGAAGATCACCCATCCGGCCGCCATCGCGTGGGCGGCTCAGATGGGTTCGGTGACGCTGCACCCGTGGCAGGTGCGCTGCCCGGACACCGAGCATCCCGACGAACTGCGTATCGATCTGGACCCGCAACCGGGTACCGGATTCGCGCAGGCCCGTGAGGTCGCTGTCGACGTGCTCAAACCGCTGCTCGACGAACTCGGCCTGGTGGGATATCCGAAAACCTCGGGCGGCCGCGGCGTCCACGTCTTCCTGCGGATCGCGACCGACTGGGACTTCATCGCGGTGCGCCGCGCCGGTATCGCGCTGG
Source organism: Mycolicibacterium sp. P9-22 (assembly GCF_008329585.1). GTDB lineage: Bacteria > Actinomycetota > Actinomycetes > Mycobacteriales > Mycobacteriaceae > Mycobacterium. The sequence continues at coordinate 89,186 of NZ_NPKP01000012.1, forward strand.
CACGCGAGATCGAGCGGCGCGCCCCCGATGCCGTCACCACATCGTGGTGGAAGGAGGAGCGGGGCGAGCGGTTGTTCGTCGACTACAACCAGAATGCCCGCGACCGCACCTTCGCATCGGCCTACTCGGCCCGCAAGACGCCGATCGCGACGGTGTCGACGCCGTTGACGTGGGACGAACTACGCGACGCCGACCCCGATGACTACACGATCTCCACGGTGCCGGACTTCATCGCCGGCCGGCCCGACCCGTGGGCGGGTATCGATGACGATGCTCAGTCGATCGAGCTGCTTTTGGACATGGTGAAGGCCGACGAGGAGCGCGGGCTGGCAGATCTGCCGTACCCACCCAGCTATCCGAAGATGCCGGGCGAACCGCCACGAGTGCAGCCGAGCAAGAAGGTCGCCGAGCACTGGGACGCCGACGGAAAGCGGGTCGCTGACTGAGGTGCTTCAGCGCAGCGGCACGACCCCGGCGCCGACGAGTTCGGGGCTGTCGGTCTTCAGGTGCGAGGCGGCACTGGAGCACGCCACCAGGGAGCTGAACTCGACCGCTCCCAGTAGCAGCATCGGCCACAGGGCGCCGGCCACGGCGCTGAGGATCAGGATGTGCGGAGCCGGGTTGCGCGGATCGTTGAGACGGCGGCTCGCCACGTAGACGACGGCTGTGCTGACCACCCAGCCGATCAGGTACGCGATGACGGTTGTCTGGACCACGGTGTCTCCCCACTCATCGGCAGCGGGGCGTGTGATGCACATGCCTGGGCGCGATGTTCAGCTAAATGTAACCTCCGACTGATCTTGGCGGAAGCCCCCGCGCGGCCCTGTGTTTGCCGGAATTTGCCAGGTCAAGGACCTATTCGGCCCGCCAGCAACCTCACAGTAGGTTGCCAGAAGGGTCTGCAAGTTAGCCAAGGCTAACTCGCGGCGGGTGGCGTGTCGGCGGGCGCGCGCCACGGCCCCGGGCGTCCCGCTCCAGCGGCCGGGACGACGGCGAGGGGCTCGTGCGGTCCGGTAGCGGGAACCGGTCCGCGGGTGCTGGGGAACCGGTGCCGCCTGCTGCGGTCGTGGCCGCACCCGCCGCCCGCGCGCCCCACGGGATCGGCGGCACGATAACCGCTGTGGCAGTAGGCATTACCGTGTCGACTGCGATGCATGTTCGCGGCCCATGTCCAGCCCGGATCGACACCGGGACGGTGCGCCGGTTGCTGGTCTGCTCGGCGCGCTTCGAAGCGGGCGATCGATCGGCGAAGCGGATGATCACGGCGCCGAAATCGTCGGCGCCCCGCCGGGCGTCCGATCGGGGCGACAAGTGTCCAGAACCACATCCGCAGGTGTGGTGTAAGACGGGTCACGCGAGTCGCCGAAGTGATGGCGAGCAACGTTATGTGAACCCGATCCATTTCCGGATGTGAAATTGGTGAATTTCCGCGACGGCGCGCACGGGCACGCTAATACCGGCTCCGACGGGCTGGAGATGCGCCGGTGAGCACAGTTGTGCAATGTTGTGCGGTCGCTCAGCAAATGCTCAGGCGTCGGGTGACAGCACCGCTTTACCGGTGTGGTGCTGGCCTGCCCGGTCGATCCACGTCAACCCGATGACATCGCCGGCGTAGTGCCGGTCGAGTACCCGGGTCAGATCGGCTGCGGACTCGATCGGGGTCTCGTCGATGGTCAGGATCACGTCACCGTTGGCCAGCCCGGCCATTTCGGCCGGACCGCCCGGCAGCACCTCGCGCACGATGACGCCGGGGAAGGCCTCATGTTGTTCGGCGCTGCTGACTCCGACCCCCAGCAGCGTCGGCGGGCCGATGTGCACGGTGTCCGACGGGGTTCGTGAGCGGATCTGATTGGCGATCGCCATTGCGTCGTTGATCGGAATGGCGAAGCCCTCACCGCCGGGGTTGGTCTGGAAATTCACGGTGGCCGCGGTCGTCACGCCGATGACCTGCCCGGCGCCGTTGACCACCGGGCCGCCGGAATCACCCGCCCGCACGGGTGCGGCGATCTCGAACAGTCCGGTCATCTGGGTCTTGGAACCGGTCAGCTCGTCCTCGGCGCTGATCGTGCGGCCCAGTGCGGTCACTGTGCCGGGTTCGCGGGTCAACGGGCTGTTGCTGCCCTGGGCGTTCCCGAGCGCGATGACGGGCTCGCCGATCACGATCCGGGAGGAGTCACCCAACGCGGCCGTCGGCAGTCCACCCGCGCCACGCAACTGCAGCACCGAGATATCGCGTCCACGGTCGTAACCGACGATATCGGCGCCGAAGGAGCGGCCGCCCACCACCGCGGTGATCACATCGGCACCCTGGACGACGTGGTAGTTGGTCAGTACCTGACCGCCGCCGTCGATGACGAAACCGGTGCCGGTGCCCATCACGTGCTGGTAATCGACGACGGTGTCCAGGCGCACCACAGAAGGCTCGACCTGATCGGCGGCCCAGGACAGATCACCGGGGTCGGCGACCGCGGTGACCGGAGAGACCAGCAGGACGGCAGCGAGGGCAGTGACCAGGGCGGTGAGCCACCGCCGAGAGTGGACCTTGCGCATTCGCCGCCTTCCGAGCGCCAGAGGTTTCCCCTCGATACAGACTGGGAGTCCCCTCAATACTGACTGTGAGGAGGCGAACTGTCGACGTAATTGACGCCGGGCGCGTCAGGAATCGGTGGCGACGCCACCGCGCGTGCGGCCCCGACGGGACTTCCCCGATGGCCGGTGATTGCGCAGTTTTCCCTCGTCAGAGGCGGTTTCCTCGACCGGCTCGACGGCCTCGGCGGACCCGGGTTCATCGTCGTTCTCGGCAGTGTCCGCAGAATCGGGTGCCGCCGATTCGTCGGAATCCGGATCTTCGATGGCCTCATCGGCATCGCCGGCAGGCTCATCCGCGTCCACCGAGGTATCCGTGTCGCGCCCGCGCCGGCTCTGCTTTTCGGCCTTCACCTTGAGCGGCTTCGGCGGAGGTGGCGGCAACTCGGCGACGAAGGCCAGATAGAAGGCGAAGGCGGCGAGCAGGGCGATCGCGGCAGCAGCACCGTAGATGCCGAAGAGCCACTGGCCGGCGGTGTCCAGATCCAGCCAGATCTCGCTGATGGCGGCACCGGTGATCAGCACCCCGGCCGCGACGTGTCCGATGATCGACCAGACCCGTAGCGAGAGCGCCAGGGCCGGCGTCCCGAGTTCGGGCTTCCGGGTGCGGGCCAGCGTCAACACCACCGGCAGCGCCGTCAGGCCGACCAGCACGCCACACACGATGCGCAGCACGGTGCCCAGGGTGCTCGGCCATTGTCCGGTCAGCTCGAACCAGCGCGGAATCACGAAGAGGAAGAACAGAACCCCGGCGAGTACCAGCGATGACGCGTGCCACAGCGATGCGATACCGCGCCGCATACTCCTCCTAGAACGAGTTCGTGGTCCCGGAGCGTGACCGGATCGATCTTCGGTCACGCTCCGGACCAACTGCGGAGGATAGGGGATTTGAACCCCTGAGGGCTATTAACCCAACCCGCGTTCCAGGCGAGCGCCATAGGCCACTAGGCGAATCCTCCGTCGGCAATGGTAGCTGACCGACGAGAGACGCCCGACCACCCTCCGCGATGGCGGGGTACTACACTCGGCACTCGGACCCCGCGCGGCGTCCATCCTGTGAACTCCCCCAGGGCCGGAAGGCAGCAAGGGTCAATGGGCTCTGGCGGGTGCGCGGGGTCCCCTTATGTTTTGGAAGCAACCCGCTGTCCTGAGCAACCCTGTGTGTTCGCGGCTTCGCGTGAAAGGTCCGCCGTGTTGTTTGAGTCTTCGTCGTTTGAGTCACTGAGCCGCGAAGAACTGACGGCGCAGCACGAGCAGCAGCAGCGCAACTACACCGAGCTGCAGGCCAAGGGGCTCAGCCTCGACCTGACCCGCGGTAAGCCGTCGGCGGCGCAGCTGGACCTGTCCAACGGCCTGCTCGACCTTCCGGGCAGCGATGACTACCGCGATGGCGAGGGCACCGACACGCGCAACTACGGCGGCCTGCACGGATTGCCGGAGCTACGCGCCATCTTCGGTGAGTTGCTGGACATCCCGGTGCAGAATCTGATCGCCGGTAACAACGCCAGCCTGGAGTTCATGCACGACGCGGTGGTGTTCTCCCTGCTGCACGGTGGCGTGGACTCTCCGCGGCCCTGGTCGCAGGAGCCGGGCATCAAGTTCCTGTGTCCGTCACCGGGCTATGACCGGCACTTCGCCATCACCGAGAGCTTCGGCATCGAGATGATGCCCGTGCCGCTGCGCGAGGACGGACCCGACGTCGACCTCATCGAAGAGCTCGTCGCCGCCGATCCGGCGGTCCGTGGCATGTGGTGTGTGCCGGTGTATTCGAATCCGACCGGGACCACCTACTCCCCGGAGTCCGTCACCCGGCTGCTGCAGATGCGCACCGCGGCGCCGGACTTCCGGTTGTTCTGGGACAACGCGTATGCGGTGCACACCATCACACCCGAGTTCGTCGAGCCGATCGACGTGCTCGGACTCGCCGCGGCCGCGGGCAACCCCAACCGGCCGCTGCTGTTCGCCTCCACCTCGAAGATGACCTTCGCCGGTGCCGGGGTGAGCTTCTTCGGCGCCTCGGCGGACAACATCGCCTGGTACCTCAAGCACGCCGGCAAGAAGTCCATCGGCCCGGACAAGGTCAACCAGCTGCGGCATCTGCGTTTCTTCGGCGACGCCGACGGTGTCCGGCGGCATATGCAGCGCCACCGGGACCTGCTGGCGCCCAAGTTCGCGCTCGTCGCCGAGATACTGCAGGACCGCCTGGACGCCTCCAAGATCGCGTCGTGGACCGATCCCAAGGGCGGCTACTTCGTCAGCCTCGACGTCTGGCCGGGCACGGCGCGGCGCACCATCGCGCTGGCCAAGGACGCCGGCATCGCCGTCACCGCGGCCGGTGCCGCCTTCCCGTACGGAAAAGACCCGGACGACAAGAACATCCGGATCGCACCGAGCTTCCCGCCGGAGTCCGACCTGCGCGCGGCCATCGACGGTCTGTCGACATGTGCGCTGCTGGCGGCCACCGAGTCGCTGCTGGCTCGTGATTAGTCGCCCCCGCTCGGTACCCTGCTGACCGTGGCGCTCTACCGGAAGTACCGACCCGCAAGCTTCGCCGAGGTCGTCGGCCAGGAGCATGTCACCGCACCGCTGTCGACGGCGCTCACCGCCGGGCGCATCAACCACGCGTACCTGTTCTCCGGCCCGCGTGGCTGTGGCAAGACCTCCTCGGCGCGCATCCTGGCCCGCTCGCTGAACTGCGAACAGGGGCCCACCCCGACCCCGTGCGGGGTGTGCGACTCGTGTGTGGCGCTGGCCCCCAACGGCCCGGGCAATGTGGACGTGTCCGAACTGGACGCCGCCAGCCACGGCGGCGTGGACGATACCCGTGAACTGCGGGACCGCGCGTTCTACGCGCCGGCCCAGTCCCGGTACCGCATCTTCATCATCGACGAAGCGCACATGGTCACCAATGCGGGCTTCAACGCGCTGCTCAAGATCGTCGAGGAGCCGCCGGACCACCTGATCTTCGTGTTCGCCACCACCGAACCGGAAAAGGTGCTGCCCACCATCCGGTCCCGTACGCATCACTACCCGTTCCGGCTGCTGGCACCCAAGACGATGCGCACCCTGCTGGAACGGATCTGTCGTGACGAGGGCGTCACCGTGGAGGACGCCGTCTACCCGCTGGTGATCCGCGCCGGCGGCGGCTCGCCGCGCGACAGTCTCTCGGTGCTCGATCAGCTGGTCGCCGGGGCCGACAACAATCACGTCGTCTACCAGCGTGCGCTGTCGCTGCTGGGTGCCACCGACGTCGCGCTGATCGATGAGGCGGTCGACGCTCTGGCCGCCGGCGATGCGGCCGCGCTGTTCGGGGCGGTGGAATCGGTGATCGACGCCGGCCACGACCCGCGCCGCTTCGCCGTCGATCTACTGGAACGCTTCCGGGATCTCATTGTCCTGCAGGCAGTTCCGGACGCAGCCGATCGCGGTGTGGTCGATGCCCCGGACGGGGTACTGGACCGGATGCGTGAGCAGGCCGCCAAGGTGGGGTCGGCCACGCTGGCGCGGTACGCCGAGGTGGTGCATGCCGGGCTCGGCGAGATGCGCGGCGCCACCGCGCCGCGGCTGCTGCTGGAAGTGGTCTGCGCCAGACTACTGCTGCCTTCGGCTCACGACACCGAATCGGCTCTGTTGCAACGCATCGAGCGGATAGAGACCCGCCTCGACATGGCCATCCCGTCCGATGGGTCCGCCCCGGCGCCGGCCGCGTCGGCGCCGGCAAAACAGTTCGTCCGGGCCAGCCGGGCCCAGGCGGCGGCCGAGGCCGCACCGGAGCCGAAGCGAGAACCCGCACCGGAGCCGAAGCCAGAACCCGCACCGCAGCCACAGCCAAGGCCGCTGCCGGCACCGGAGCCCGCTCCGGCACCGGAGCCTGCGCCGGTCCCGCAACCGGCGCCCACCCCGGAGCCGGTCACGCCGCCGGAGCCGACCCCGGCTCCGGCGCCCGTGCCGCCGCCCCGGCCGGTGCCGGAACCAGAACCGGCACCCGTTGCGGTGCAGCCGGCCGCCGCCGTCGGTCAACCCGATGCCGCCGCGGTCCGCTCGATGTGGGACACGGTGCGGGAGAAGGTGAACGGCCGTAGCAAGCCGGTCAACGCCATGCTGGCCGACGCGATCGTGCGGGCGGTGGACGGTGACACGCTCGTGCTCAGTCACCGGGCGCCCCCGCTGGCCAAGCGGCTCAGCGAGCCACGCAATGTCGAGGTGATCCGCGAAGCGCTCAAGGATGCGCTCGGGGTGAACTGGCAGGTCCGGTGCGTGCCGGACTCCGGAGAGCCGGTCCCGACCGACGCCGGTCCGGTGCCACGCCAGGATCAGCGGGCCGAAGAGGAACGCATGCTGGCCGAGGCCAACAGCGACACCTCAGAAGTGGTGCGCCGCGATCCGGAGGAAGTGGCGATCGAGCTACTTCAGACCGAACTGGGCGCCAAGCGGATCGACCGGGGCTAGGGGCTCCACCACGGCCGCATCGGCAGATTGCCATCGCGACCGCGATCGTCCAGCTTCACTGCCAGAACCTGGTGCAGCTGAACCACATTGGACTCGAAACCGAGCCGGGACCCGGCCATGTAGAGCCCCCACACCTTGGCGGTCGGCAGACCGACCTCCGCGACCGCCTCGTCCCAGTGCTCGACCAGGTTGCGGCACCAGTCCCGCAGGGTGAGCGCGTAGTGCTTGCGCAGGTTCTCCTCGTGCAGCACTTCGAACCCGACGTCCTGGGCCTCGGCGATGATGCGACCCGACCCGGTCAACTCACCGTCGGGAAAAACGTAGCGGTCGATGAAGAAGCTCGCGGAGGCGCCGGCCCGGTTGTTCGGCCGGGTGATGCTGTGGTTGAGCAACAGCGCGCCCACCCGCATCTTCGCCTGCAGGAACGCGAAATACGACGGATAATTGGCCACGCCGATGTGTTCGGTGAGCCCGATGGAGGACACCGCGTCGAAGCCGGACTCGGTGATATCGCGGTAGTCGCCGTGGCGCACTTCGGCCAGACCGGACAATCCCTCATCGGCGATGGCGCGCTGCGCCCACGCGGCCTGCTCGGCGGACAGGGTCACGCCCATCACGTGGACACCGCGACGGGCGGCGTAACGCACCATGCTGCCCCAGCCGCAACCCACATCGAGCAGGCGGTCGCCGGGCTGCAGGCGCAGTTTCTCGAACACCAGCCGGTACTTGTTGTCCTGCGCCTCTTCCAGCGAGGCGTTCTCGTCCGGGTAGCAGGCGCAGGTGTAGGTCATCGACGGGCCGAGTACCCGTTCGTAGAAGGCATTCGACACGTCGTAGTGATGGTGGATCGCCTCGGCATCCCGGGACTTGCTGTGCCGCAGCCCTTCTGCAATCCGTCGCCAGCGCGGCAGCGCCTCCTGCGGGGGCGGCGCGATCGGGACGAGGTGCTCCAGGCCTATCGACCCGATGACATTGGCCAGCACACGTGCGGGCGGTCGCTTGATCGCCATCTTGTCCGCGAGCGCCCGCAGCAGGTCGTAGGGGTCGCCGGGATGCACACCCAGCGGCTCGATGTCGCCCGAGACGTAGGCGCGGGCCAGGCCCAGCTCACCGGGGGCGGTCGCCAGGTAGGTGGTGCCGCGTGGAGACGTCAGGGACAGGCCGACCGCGGCGTCCTGCGGTCCCGATGTGCTGCCGTCATACGCGGTGAACTTCAGGGGAAGCCTGCCGGAGGTGAAGACCTCGAGCACCTCGGCGAGACTGAGCTTGCCCTGTTCGGTGCGGTCCTTGAAAGTGGTCATTGATTCTGCACCGCCTTCGCATACAGGTCGAGCAATCGGGAGTTCGGGTCGTAGGTCTTCTTCACCGACCGGTAGGTCTCGCCACCGTAGAGAGCGTCGAACTCGTCGGCGCTGTAGAAAGATTCCGAGTACAGCGACTTGTGGCCGTCGAGCTCGGAGACCTTGCGCTCGATGAGCCGGTTGGTGTGTCCGGGGGTGGGGCCGGCCGGCACCGAGGACCAGAAGCCGATGTTGACGTAGGTGTGCCCCGATCGCAACGGGTACAGCGGCCACCGCGCGCCGTGGTCGCGCAACCGCAGCGGGCACAGCCAGATCGGTTCGACCGGAACGTTGTCCAGGAACCAGTTCAGGAATGCGGTGCAGTTCGCCAGCGGCACCTCGACGTCCTGGACCACCCGCTCCCTGGGCGGGCGGCCGTTGCGCTTCTCGATCCGGTCGGCGATACCGAACCGGCGGTCGTAGCCGATGAGCTTCCAGTAGAAACTGCTGCGCCGGTAGCGTCGCGGCCACAGTCGGCGCACCACCGGATGCTGGGCGCCGAAGGCCCGTGAACACCAGAACCAGTCGGTGTCCCAGCGCCACAGGTAATCGGCGGTGGTGAGGCGGTCGTGGCGCTCACCGTCGGCGTGCTGGATGGACCGGTAGTAGATGTCGAGGCCGGTGTAGTCGCTGACCGGCCCCGCGGTGTCGGTCTGAAAGCCCAGACACAGGTAGCTCTCCTGGGCGCTGAACACCACACCGTCGAGGTAGTGCACGGGGACACCCTGGTAGCCGCGGGTCTCGACGATGCGGTCCATCGTCGCCACCATCTCCTCGAGCGAGTGGAAACGCAGATGGCGCAGCGCGACGAACGGCTGGACGGGTTCCAGCTCGATCCGCAGGCGCACCGAATAACCGAGGGTGCCATAGGAGTTGGGGAAGGCGTGAAAGAGATCCGGATGAACCGTGCGAGTTGCGGTGACGAGTTCTCCTGCACCGGTGAGGATATCGAGTTCCAGCACCGATTCGTGCGGCAGGCCGTTGCGGAACGAGGCCGATTCGATGCCGAGCCCGGTGACGGCTCCGCCGAGGGTGATGGTCTTGAGCTGGGGTACCACCAGCGGGGACAGGCCGTAGGGCAGCGTGGCGGCCACCAGATCCTCATAGGTGCACATGCCCGACACGTCGGCGGTGCGCGCCGCGGGGTCCACCGCGATGACGCCGGTGAGTCCGGAGGTGTCCAGACCTTCGGCAGCGATCTCCTCCCGCGCCCGAAACAGGTTCGAGGTGGGTTTGCGCAGTCGCACAGTCGCTGTCGGGGGGATGGCTCGATAACTGTCGAGTAGTCGCTGCACGCCCGCCCCGTGTACAGCTTGTGCGTCAGTTGCCACAACAGACACACATATACGCTAGTCCTCGGTCGCCGAAGCCGCGACCGCACCGACACGTGATGACAGGAGTTTTCACTCATGGGACAGGTCAGCGCTTCCAGCACTGTGTTGATTGATGCCGCACCGGAAGCTGTGCTTGCTGCGGTCTCCGATTACCAGACGGTGCGGCCCAAGATCCTCTCGTCGCATTACAGCAACTACTCGGTGCTCGAGGGTGGGCAGGGCGCAGGCACCGTGGTCGCCTGGAAGTTGCAGGCCACCGAGTCGCGCTCGCGCGATGTGAAGGCCAGCGTCGACGTCGCCGGCAAGACCGTCATCGAGAAGGACGCCAACTCCACCCTGGTGACCAACTGGACGGTGGCGCCCGCCGGCACCGGTTCGACCGTCACCGTCAAGACATCGTGGACCGGCGCGGGCGGTGTCAAGGGCTTCTTCGAGAAGACCTTCGCCCCGCTGGGCCTGCGCAAGATCCAGGACGAGGTGCTCGGCAATCTGAAGAAGGAACTCGAAACGCCGTCCTAGCTGTTGGCCAGCCAGGTCGCGACGCCCCGGGCCACGGCCTCGGCCAGCTTCTGGCGTCCGGCCTCGGACTCCATCAACGCCGAGTCTGCCGGGTTCTTCATATTGCCGAGTTCGACCAGCACCGACGGGAACTGCGCAAGGTTGAGACCTGCGATGTCCGAGCGCGGGTTGAGACCGTTGGCGCCGATGTAATTGGCCGGCGGGACCCCCGAGCCCCGCAGCTGATCGCGCATGATCTGTGCAAACTGCACCGAGGGACCCGCCTGCACGGTGTTCAGCGGCGGGTCGGAGTACAGGACGTGGAAGCCGCGGCCGGTGGCCGGGCCGCCATCGGCGTGAATGCTGACGATGGCGTTGGGTCGCAGCGCGTTGGCCATCGCGGCCCGTTCGTCGACGCACGGCCCGAGCGCGTCGTCGTTACCGCGTGAGAGCGCGGTGCGGACACCGTTGGCGTCCAGGATCGCGCGGACCCGGAGCGTGACATCCCAGTTGAAGGTGTGCTCGGGGTAACCGGAGTTCGTGGTGGTGCCGCTGGCCTGGCAGTCCTTGGTGCCGCCCCGGCCGGTGGGAACCTGACGGCTGATGGACGCGTCGTTGGCGCCGTTGTGACCCGGATCGAGGAAGACGATCTTGCCGGCGATGGTGTTGGGCGCGGCGCCGGCCAACGGGGCGGCCGAGGCGGACAGGCTGGCGGCGACGAGCAGCGTCGCGGCTGTGATGGCGCCGACACGCAAGCTGGAGGGGACGTGCACGTCGCCACGGTAGTCGCGGTGACGGCTAGTGTTGAAGAGCAAATCGTCTCGAACTCGTGAGTGAAATGAAGTCGAGACCAGGTCGCAATCAAGAGGGGACAGTCATGCAGCCCGGTGGTGGTCAGCCAGATATGTCCGCGTTGCTCGCGCAGGCACAGCAGGTGCAGCAGCAGCTGATGGAGGCACAGGAGGCCCTGGCGAACGCCGAGGTGCACGGTCAGGGCGGTGGCGGCCTGGTACAGGTCACGATGAAGGGCAGCGGTGAGGTCATCGCGGTGGCCATCGACCCGAAGGTGATCGACCCGTCCGATCCCGAGACGCTGCAGGACCTCATCGTCGGCGCGCTCGCCGATGCCGCCAAGCAGGTCACCATCCTCGCCCAGACCCGGCTCGGGCCGCTGGCCGGTGGCCTGGGTGGTTTCGGACTGCCGGGTACCTGAGTTGTTCGAGGGACCGGTACAGGATCTGATCGACGAGCTCGGCAAGCTGCCGGGCATCGGGCCCAAGAGCGCCCAGCGCATCGCGTTCCATCTGTTGTCGGTGGAGCCACCTGATATCGACCGGCTGACCGCGGTACTCGGCCGCATCCGCGACGGTGTCACGTTCTGCGCGGTGTGCGGCAACGTCTCCGATGAGGAACGCTGCCGGATCTGTAAGGACGCCCGCCGCGACGCCTCCCTGGTGTGCGTCGTCGAGGAGCCCAAGGACATTCAGGCGGTGGAACGCACCCGCGAGTTCCGGGGCCGTTACCACGTGCTGGGTGGGGCGCTGGATCCGCTGTCCGGGGTGGGCCCCGATCAGCTGCGCATCCGCGAACTGCTCAACCGGATCGGGGAGCGCGTCGACGGTGTCGACGTCGCCGAGGTCATCATCGCCACCGACCCCAATACCGAGGGCGAGGCGACCGCGACCTATCTCATGCGGATGCTGCGGGATATTCCCGGGCTGACCGTCAGTCGCATCGCATCGGGTCTACCCATGGGCGGTGACCTGGAGTTCGCCGACGAATTGACGCTGGGACGTGCGCTCGCCGGCCGTCGCGCAATGGTCTAGACCCGGCGCGGCGCCGCCAGTCGCTCGGTGCGCAGCAGATCCACCTCGTCGAGTTGCAGCGCGGGAAGCTCACCGACGACCTGTGTGAGCAGGTGGTCGGCCAGTTCCGGATTGCGCGCCAGGCACGGCCCGTGCAGATAGGTCGCCACCACACTGCCCTGCACTGCGCCGTCATAGCCGTCACCGGCGCGGTTGCCCGCGCCCTTGGTGACCGCACTCAGTGGCTCCGCGTCATGTCCGAGAACCGTTCCGCCCCGGTGGTTTTCGAATCCGGTCAGCGGCTGGGTGAGACCGCTCAGCAGCGGCTTGGCCGACACCTCCCCGATGGTGCGGCTCTGCTGGGGTGCGGTGGTGACATCGAGCAGTCCGACACCGTCCACGCGTTCACCGGCCGAGGTCTCATACCAGTGCCCGAGCACCTGGATGGCCGCGCAGATCGCGAGCACCGGAGCCCCGCGCACGGCGGCGCGCTGCAGGCCCGGGTAGCGGATCAGGTGCTTGGTCGCCAGCCGCTGCGCGTAGTCCTCGGCGCCGCCGAGGGTGTAGATGTCCAATGAGTCCGGCACCGGGTCGGCCAGCGTGATCTCGACGATCTCGGCATCAATTCCACGTAGCTGCAAGCGCTTCCGCAGGACGACGGCATTGCCGCTGTCGCCGTAGGTGCCCATCACATCGGGCAGCACCAGCCCGATCCGGACCGTCATGAGACGCGCCGGTTCAGCTGCAGGAAGGCCGTGTAGTTGGCGATCACCTCGACATGTCCGGGTGGGCAGGACGCGATCGCGGCGACGGTGTCATGCACCAGAGTGTGCTCCACGCCGGCATAACTGAGGCGCACCGCCAGGTCGGTACCGCGTTCGCCGGCGGCCACCACCTGGGTGCGCTCGAAATGCTCGAACCGGACATCCCACAGCCAGGACAGGTCCTCCCCGTCGGGGACCTGTCCGTTGACCGAGATAACCACTCCCGCAGCATCTTTGTCGATCATCGACAAGGCCTCCTGCCAGCCGGCGGGATTCTTGGCCAGCAGCAGCCGTGCGGTGTGGTCACCGACCTTCACGGTTCGGTACCGGCCGGCGACCTCATCGACGGTCGATACCGCGGCCACCGCCTTGGCCGGGTCGGCGCCCAGCGTCACCGCGGCGGCGACGGCCTGGGTGGCGTTTCCGCGATTGACAGCGCCCGGCAGCGCGAGCGTCATCGGCAGCGTAAACCCCTCGGGGCCATGGATATCGGTGGCGTCGTAGGTCCACTGCGGCGTGGGCCTCTTGAAATCCGTACCGGTGGAGTACCAGTGATTACCGTCGCGCACGATGATCTCCCCGGAGCGCGGGCAGCTCACCGAGTCCCCGGCCCAGCTGCCACCCGCGGCCACCCACACCACGTTCGGGCAGTCGTAGGCCGCCGAGGTCATCAGGACGTCATCGCAATTGGCGATCACCACGGCATCGGGATGGCGGGCCAGCCCCGCGCGCAGCGTGCGCTCGATGTGGTTGATCTCACCGACGCGGTCGAGCTGGTCGCGGGACAGATTGAGCAGCACGATCACCGCAGGTGACACGGCGTCACTGACATGCGGCACGTGCATCTCGTCGACCTCCAGGGCGGCCAACTCGGCCCTGCGTGCGCCCGCCAGCGCGGCCACCAGCCCGGCGTCCATGTTCGCGCCCTCGGCATTGGTGGCCACCGGGCCCAGCGTGGCCAGTGCTGCGGCCGTCATCCTGGTGGTGGTCGATTTGCCGTTGGTGCCGGTCACGACCACCGCGCGGCGGTTGCGGCCGAGCTGTCCCAGGATCGATTTGTCGATCGACATCGCCACCAGGCCGCCGATCATCGCCCCGGCGCCACGGCCGGTCACCCGGGAGGCCCAGCGTGCGGCGGCACCGGCGCCAAGCGCCAAGCGCCCTCGCAGGGACATCCCCCGGTCGCTGCGCTCCTGCCCGCCGGAAGTCACCATCCTGCGAATTTTAGGCGGCCGACGCGCGCCGCTGCGATCCGGAGCCGGGTTCTCAGGCGTACAGCGGCGGGTTCAGCTGCGCGAAACCGGCCTGGCGCACGTACGGGAAGTGCGGATAGGTCGGCTGCGGAGCGCTGATGGCATCGAGCCGGGCGATCTGCTCGTCGCTCAGCGACCAGCCCACCGCTCCGAGATTGTCGCGCAGCTGGGCAGGAGTGCGGGCCCCGACGATGACCGAGGCGACGGTCTGCCTGCGGAGCACCCAATTGAGTGCGACCTGCGGGATCGATCGGCCGGTCTCCTCGGCGATGACTCCGAGTTCGTCGACCACGTCGAAGAGCACATCATCATCGACCGGCGGTCCGGCGGCGGCCGTCGCGTGCAGACGACTCACGGCCGGCAGTCCGGTTTCGCGCCTGATCCGTCCCGTCAGCCGCCCCCAGCCCAACGGGCTCCACACGATGGCGCCCACACCCTGATCAATGCCCAGCGGCATCAGGTCCCACTCGTAGTCCCTGCCGATCAGCGAGTAGTACACCTGATGAGCCACGTACCGGACGCGCCCGAAGGCGTCAGCCGCCGCCAGTGACTTCATCAGCTGCCAGCCCGAGAAGTTGGACACTCCGGTGTAACGGATCTTGCCCTGTGTGACAAGGACATCGAGTGTCTGCACCACCTCGTCGATCGGCGTCGCGCGGTCGTAGGCATGCAGTTGGAACAGGTCGATGCGGTCGGTACGCAGCCGGCGCAACGCTGCCTCGACGGCGGTGATGAGGCGCCGCCGTGAGGTGCCCGCATCGTCGGGACCCGTGCCGATGGGCAGCGCCGCTTTCGTCGAGATGAGCACGGAATCGCGGCGGCCTTCCAGGGCGGCGCCGAGCACCGCCTCGGAGGCACCGTCGGAATAGACGTCGGCGGTGTCGAACAGGGTGACCCCGGCGTCCACGCACATGTCCACCATGGTGCGGGCCTCATCGACCCCGGTATCGGCCCATGCTCCGAAGAATTCGCCACTGGCACCGAAGGTGGCCGCGCCGAACGCCAATTCGGACACCACCAGACCCGATCTGCCGACATTCCGGTATTCCATAACCACTCCTTAATGGGACTGTGTTCCTGTTAATGACGTTAGCACCGGTTCGGCGTTAAAGAAACTTCCGTCCCGTTAAGATCGACTGGTGACCACGCGACCCGGCGGGCGGACGGCAGCTGTGCGGGCGGCAGTGCTGACCGCGGCCGCCGATCTGCTCATCGAGTCGGGGCTGGTGGCACTGGAGTTGACCGCGGTGGCCGAGCGGGCAGGTGTCGGCAAGTCCACGGTGTACCGGCGCTGGGGCACGGTGGGTTCGCTCGTCGACGATCTTCTCGTGGACATGGCCGAGACCTCGCGGCGCCGCCCCGACACGGGCAGCCTCGAAGAGGACCTAATGAGCGTGGCCAGGCTCATCCAACGGACCCTGGCAGACCGTCGGCAAGGCAGCCTGTTCAAGGCGATCCTCGCGGCCGGGACGTGTGACGCGCGCACCGCGGAAGCGCTGGCCGGGTTCTATCGGACCCGCGTCGAGGAGATGGCGCCGATCGTCGTGGACGCCGTCGCGCGCGGCGAAGCCCCGGAGGGAACCGACCCTGCCGCGGTGATCCGCCAGGTGTCGGCCCCGTTGTACTACCGGCTGCTGACCGACACGGCGCCACTGCGCCGGGCCGATGCCGATCGCGCGGCGGCCGCCGCGGTGGCCGCGGTGAGGGCCGGCGTCTTCACCCGGTGAGATGTCTTCACCCGGCGAAATTCGGCGGCCCGACACGCGGCGCCGTGGGCCGGTGTTGTCAGACCACCGTGCCATCCTCGGGATATGAGCCAGTGCTGGGGCCGACCGGCGGCCGAAGCGGGCGCCGGGTGGGCCGTCGTGGATGTGGAGACCACCGGGTTCCGGCCGGGCCAGGCCCGCGTCGTCAGCGTCGCTGCCCTGGCCGTCGGGGATGACGGCAGCGTCGAGCACAGCGTCTCCTCCCTGCTCAACCCCGGTGTGGACCCCGGCCCGACGCACGTGCACGGCCTGACTGCCGAGATGCTGGAGGGTCAGCCCACCTTCGGCGATATCGCACCGCAACTCATGGAGGTGCTGCACGGGAGGACGCTGGTCGCGCACAATGTCGCGTTCGACTACGCGTTCCTGGCCGCCGAGGCCGAGCTCGTCGGGGCCCAGCTGCCGGTGGACACCGTCATGTGCACGGTCGAACTGGCACGCAGGCTGAATCTGGGCACCGAGAACCTGCGTTTGGAGACCCTGGCACGGCACTGGGGTGCCACCCAGCTGCGGCCGCACGATGCGCTCGACGATGCCCTGGTGCTCGCGCAGATCCTCAAGCCGGCGCTGGTGCAGGCCCGGGAGCGGAAATCGTGGCTGCCGATCCGCTCGGTGAGCCGCCGGATCTGGCCCAATGGTCAGATCACCCACGACGAGCTGCGGCCACTGAAGGTGCTGGCGGCGCGGATGCCGTGTGATCACCTGAACCCGGGGCTGTACGCCGCCGGGCGGCCCCTGGTGCAAGGCATGCGGATCGCGCTGTCGGCGGAGATGACGCACACCCACGAAGAGGTCATCGAGCGGATCCTCGATGCCGGGCTCGCCTATGCGGAGAACGTCGACCAGCAGACCTCCCTGGTGGTGTGCAATGACGCCGCACCCGAACAGGGCAAGGGCTACCAGGCGATCGAGCAAGGTATCCCGCTGATGAACGACGCCGAGTTCATGGCGCTGATCGGGCAGGCCGTCGGCGGCACCGATGTCGAGGAGTTCGTCGACACCACCGCGGACGGCGATCAGTTCACCCTGTTCTGACGCCGGCGCGCCAACGGCGCGGCGTCACGCCGTGTTCCCTGCGGAACCGCCGGGCGAAGTAACCGGGGTCGGTCACGCCGACGCGGCGCGCGATGTCCGCAACCGGCAGGTCTGTCTCGGCGAGCAGCGCCCGGGCCCGTGCCATTCTGCGGTCGAGGATCCAGTCCACGACCGTGCGTCCAGTACGCCGGCGCACCACGGTGGTCAGGTGGCCCGGGGTCAGGCCCAGTTCGGCGGCCACCTCACGCAACGACAGCGGTTCGGCGATGCGGCGCTCGATCACCGCGAGGACCGCAGGGACCACCGAGTCGCCGCGAACCGGCAGATCGTCGCCGATGTCGTCGGCAAGGCGGGCGAGGTCGATCAGCAGCAGGGTCAGATGGGCCAGGGCGGCTTGGCGGTAACCGTCACGGCGGGTAGTGAGTTCCGCGCCGATCGATTCGATGGCGTTGTCCCAGAACGCTCTTCGGTCCGGGGGTACCTGCAGCTCGAGCATGCCGCCGCGGTGTTCGTGCTGGAACGGGAACAACAGCGGGTGGTCCCGCCAGGTGGGCCAGGGTGCGCGTGCGGTCGCACCTAGGGCGGCTGGGTCGAAGAAGACCCCGACCGAGTCTGCCCGGCTGCCCACCCGGGTGGGGTCGACGGCTTCTCCGGCGGCGGCCACGAAGACGGTGCCGCAGGCGGGGAAGTAGGTCAGTGCCGGGAAATCGTGGATGTGCGGTCGCGACTCGGGCAGTTCTCCGGCCCGGAGCCGGATCAGCGATACCGGCGGGGTGTCGAGTCCGACGGCATAGTCGTACACGGGAACGCCGTCACGGTGGCGGACGAGTCGGGCCGGTGCTGCCATGAGCCAAAGATAGTCCCAGTTCCGCCGAAGATCGGTCAACACGGTTGCTGTCGGCCGCTACACGATGATGGGTATGACGAAAGATAATCCGGATTCCATCACAGCACGGATGGGCAACAAGCACGATTACCTTCCCGCCACCGGTAACGACCTGTTGCTGCCGGCTTATGACCTCATCACTCGGGTGTTCGGGATGTCACCGGGCTACGACACGCTGGCCGGGCAGGCCGAACTGTTCGACGATGTGAAGGTCCTCGAAATCGGCTGTGGCACCGGAAACCTCACCACGAGGATCATCCGGCTGCAGCCCACCGCGCACGTGACCGCCACCGATCCCGACCCCCGGGCGCTGGCACGGGCACGCCGAAAGATCGCTCGCTCCAATGACGTTCGTTTCGATCAGGTCTACGCGCAACGGCTTCCGTACGCCGACGAGTCGTTCGATCGCGTCCTGAGCTCGATGATGCTGCATCATCTCGACGGTGACATGAAGACCGAGGCCCTGCGTGAGGCGTACCGGGTGCTCCGTCCGGGCGGCAGTGTGCACATCATCGATGTGCACACCGACGCCCTACCGGATCTGTTGCGCAGCATCGGTTTCGAGGTGACCGAACTCGGATCCCGGCAGCTTCGGTTCGTGGGGCGGGCGGGCTTCTACCGCGCGGCGCGGTTCACGGCGGAAACCACAGCACGCAGTGAAGCGGTGGTGATGGACGTGGCGATGCCGACACCCCATACCGTCTTGCCGCCGATGGATGCTTCGACGTAGGCCGCGGCCTGGGCCTCTTCCCCGGCGGACAGCGCGTGCTCGGAGTAGTCCAGCACGTTCACGTGGAAGCCGACCGCACCGATTGCGTCCACGAACGCGGCCAGCGGACCGTTACCGGCGCCGACGATCTCGCGCTCCTCGCCGTCGATCTTGACGATTGCGGTGATGGTGTCCGTTCCGCCGTCGACCTCGGCGGCGTCCACCTTCTGCCGCATGCGCTCCAGCGGCCGGATCGGTGCCAGGTACTCCTCGGAGAAGACGTCCCAGATTTCCTTGGGCGACACCTCGCCGCCCTCGCCGTCGGTGATCTGCTGGATGGCCTGGCTGAACTCGATCTGCAGCCGCCGCGGCAGCGCCAGACCGTGATCGGCCTTCATGATGTAGGCGACGCCGCCCTTGCCGGACTGCGAGTTCACCCGGATCACGGCCTCATAGGTGCGACCGACATCCTTGGGATCAATCGGCAGGTACGGGACCTGCCACAGGATGTCGTCGACGTCCTTGTCGGCGGCATCAGCGTCGAACTTCATGGCGTCCAGGCCCTTGTTGATGGCGTCCTGATGGCTGCCGGAGAACGCGGTGTACACCAGATCGCCACCGTAGGGGTGACGTTCGTGCACGGGCAGCTGGTTGCAGTACTCCACGGTGCGCCGGATCTCGTCGATATTGGAGAAGTCGATCTGGGGGTCGACGCCACGGCTGAACAGATTCAGGCCCAACGTCACCAGGCACACGTTGCCGGTGCGCTCGCCGTTGCCGAACAGGCAACCCTCGATGCGGTCCGCGCCGGCCTGATAGCCCAATTCGGCTGCAGCTACGGCAGTTCCACGGTCATTGTGCGGGTGCAGGCTCAAGATGATGCTGTCCCGCGGTGTCAGATGCCGGTTCATCCACTCGATGGAATCGGCGTACACATTCGGGGTGGCCATCTCGACGGTGGCCGGCAGGTTGACGATCAGCGGTACCTCGGGCGTCGGCGCGACGATTTCGGCGACGGCGTTGCAGACGTCCACCGCGTACTCCAGTTCGGTGCCCGTGTAGGACTCCGGGCTGTACTCGTAGCGCCACTTGGTGTCCGGGTATTTCTTGGCTTCCTCGACGCACATGCGGGCACCGTCGGTGGCGATCTTCTTCACCGCTTCGCGGTCGGCGCGGAAGACCACCCGGCGCTGCAGGATGGAGGTCGAGTTGTAGAAGTGCACGATCGCCTGGGGAGCGCCCGCGCACGCCTCGAAGGTCCTCGCAATCAGCTCCGGCCGGCACTGGGTCAGCACCTGGATGGTGACGTCGTCGGGGATGGCACCTTGTTCGATGATCTCGCGGACGAAGTCGAAATCGGTCTGGCTGGCCGACGGGAAGCCGACCTCGATCTCCTTGTAGCCCATCCGGACCAGCAGGTCGAACATGCGGCGCTTGCGCGCGGGGCTCATCGGGTCGATCAGCGCCTGATTGCCGTCGCGCAGGTCCACCGCGCACCACTGCGGCGCGGTGTCGATGACCTTGTCGGGCCAGGTGCGGTCCGGCACGGTGACCGGTTCGACCTCTTCGGCGAAGCTGCGGTACCGGTTCACCGGCATCGAGGAGGCGCGCTGGGTGTTCCAGGAGGGTTGGCCTGGATTACGAGGTCCGGCGGGGGTGGTGATCGCGCGGACGGACGAGAAGGCGTCCGATGAGATATCAGGGGTGGTCATGATGTTGGCTCCGGGTCTATTGGGGGATTCAGACCGGCGCATCGCGAATACCCGCGACGGGAGGCCAGTCTGGATCAGACCCCGTCGCGGCGTCCGAGAAGGAGCACCCGCTGCACGTAGGCAACTGTACTCCGGGAGGCGCGCGGGCCAAAACGGCAGCGGGTGAATTGGTGCAAGGCGGGGACCCGGGACCGGTTTAAGGTGCTAGAAAGCGATGAATTCGGGGGTCGGATGGGCGAGTCGGTCGAGGTTGTCACCTCGGAGCTGCACCTGGCAGCGGACCGTTTACGGGGCGCGGGACAGCGTTTGCAGGACGGGCTTTCATCGGTGGACCTGGAGACCAGCAACCTGCTCGCATCCGGTTGGAAGGGCGAGGCGGCGACGGCCTTCGACAAGTACTGGGAACAGTGGCACAACGGCGCGGGCCAGGTGGTGCGCGCGCTGCAGACCATGTCGGACGCCCTTGAGGCGGCGGCCAAGAGCTACGACGCGGCCGATGAACAGGCCGGCGGGGCGCTCGAATCGACGATGCAGGGCGGTGGAGGTTCGGGTGCGGGTACCGGCGGTGGCGGTGCGAGCCCGTCCGGTGGCGGCGCCCCGAGCGGAGCAGGCGCTCCGGCCGCAGGGGACTCAGTTGGTCAGCAGGGCGCCGGCGCTGGTCAGAGCGGCGGCTCGACCGGCTCCGGGTCCGGCCTTGCCGAGCAGATGAATCTCGGCGAGACGATGGCCCCGATGTCCCAGGCGGCCGGTGTCCCCGCGCAGTTTGCGGGTCAGGTGGCGGGTGGGTTGATGCAGGCCGGGACGATGGCCGCCGGCGCCGCGCAGCAGGCGGTGCAGCTGGCCACGCAATTGGCCGAGCAGGCCGAAGCGGCTGCCACGGAGGCCGAGCAGGCGCATCAAGCCCAGGAGGTCGAGTCGGCCGACAAGCCCGCTGACGCACCCCCCGGTGCGGCGGGCGCCGAGGCCTCGGCGGGTCCGGCGCCGGTGGAGCCCCCACGAGAGGGCCCAACGCAGACAGGTCCGGAGGCGGCGCCGGGTAGGAGTCTCTGATGACGAAGCTGGTGGTGGATTTTCCGCAGCTGCAGGGTGCCATCGATCACATGGAGCAGTTCGGTCGCGAGGTCGCCGAGGTGCTCGAGGAGATCGACCAGGCGATGGCCGCGCTACGAGCCAACTGGCACGGGGAGGCGTCCGACACTCAGCAGCAATCGCAGCAGCAGTGGGAAGACGGCGCCGAACAGATGAGGACGTCGCTGGACGCGTTGCGCGAGGTGGCCAAGAACGCGCACAAGAACTACACCGACGCCGTGGACAAGAACGAGAAGATGTGGGCGGGCTGATCGCGTGCGGATTGAAGTAGAACCGCAGGCGCTGATCGATGCGGGGAAACAGGTCGGTTCTCTCGGTGGCCAACTCGGTGCGCTGTCCGATGCCATGGGGCAGACACTGTCTGACGGCATCGCGTCCGGTATGGATCCGGCAGGGCTGAACTTCGGGATCTCCTACGGCCGCCAGGCCGATGAGTTCGGCAAGAAACTGGCGCAGCTGGCCAACGCGTTCAAGAGTGTCGGCCTGATGTTGGAGGCGACGGGCTTCAACTACAAGAATGCCGATGCCGCGTCGACCGCCGGTGGGCCCGGGCCGTCGGGCAGTATCAGCGGTGAGCAGGCCGAGACCACGGCCGGCGATGCTCCTTACGCGCCCAACGGCAGTATCGTTCCGCCACCGTCGAAGTGGTGGATCATCCAGCCCTTTTTGAACATGATCCCGCTGTTCGGAGCGGCGATGACGTGGCCGACCGGCAACGCCGCGATGATGAATCTGACTGCGGCGCAATGGGCCAACATCGGGCGCGGTCTGAAAGTGTTCGAACCCGCGCTGGCTGGGGCAACCGCTGCGGCAGGCGCGCAGAGCATCCCCGAGGTCGGCCAGATCAACAAGGCCCTGAAGGATCTGGGTGACGGCGCGACCAAGTTGGCGAATTTCGGCGACAAGATGGCCACCACCATAAGCGATTTCGCCAAGGGTGTGCAGGAGACCCAGGACTCCATTCGCCGCCTGCTGGATAGGCTATCGCTCGACGGCCTCTGGGACACCGTGACCGGGTTGGTCACCGGCGACGGCGACAAGGTCCTACGCGAGATCGCCGAAGACGTCGGCAATGTACTGGAGAACTTCCAGAATCAGGTGCAGGGTGTCCTCGGGTTGCTCTCCGAGCTGCAGACCCTGCTCCGTGAGGCCGCCGTTTCTTTCGAGAAGTGGATAAGACCGGTCCTGGTAGGGGCTTTCGGCGAGGACGTCGGCAATGTGCTGGCCGACGCCGCCAAGATCTCCACCGGTTTGCAGGCTGGCCTGGGGATTGCGGTGATCGGCCTCGTTTCGGGCACCGTGGCGCTTGCCGATCCCGACACCTGGAAGGGCCTGGCGGACACCGCGATCATGATCGCCAAAGATCCGACGATGATCGACGATGTCCTCATTCAGTCTGGCAGCGAGTTCATCGCGTGGGATGAGATCACCGGTGACAACCCAGCAATCGGAGTAGGTGAGGCTCTCGGCAATATCGGATCGCTGTTCATTCCCGGTGGCGCGCTGGCCAAGGGCGGTTCGGTAGCGAAGGGGCTGGCCGCGACCCGCCGCCTGCTCGACGGTGGGGGGCTGGAAGGCCTCGGCCGACTGCCGGGACTGGGTGGCAACCGGACGCCGGATATGCCCGAACTCCCCGATGCGCCTGCCGCGCCGGACATCCCGGAGTTCACCCCGCCGCCCGGAATCCCGGGTTCGGTGCTGGGGCCCGGTAGCCCATCTAGCCCCACCCCGACAGCCCCGTCGTCTCCGGGGTCTGGCTCCGGTGGCGGCCCTTCTGGGCCTGCATCGTCGTCCAACGGTTCCGGACCCAGCCAGTCCGGTGGCGGTGCCGGGCCCGGCAGTCCGTCATCCAGCGGTCCCGCACCGACCGGAGGGTCGCCGAGCCCGGGTGGAAGCAGCGGTGGTCCATCGTCGAATGACCCTGTCCCGGCGGGTGGTTCGCCAATTCCGGGCGGTGGCGACGGGCCGAGCAAGCCGTCGGGTGGCGCGCCGTTGTCCCCGTCGATTAGCTCGCCCGGTGAATCTTCGGGTCCGAGTGGGCCGAGCCAGTCGCCTTCGGGCAGTGGCGTCTCTAGCTCGCCAAGTGACGCAGAAAGTGCCAGCGGAAATGGCGATACGGGGACGAGTGACCCCGCCGCCTCGCCACAGGGGCCGGAACCGGATACTTCAGCGGACAGCCACGATGCCGGTGGCGCAGGTCCGTCTGCAAGCGACCATGCCCCAGGTACACCATCGGACGGCGATCCAAGCGCTGCCAATTCGGGCGATCGACACGATGAGGCACCAGCCGTTGAACGGGAGAGCGATTCGCAGTCGACTGATCACGGCGCCGAACAGCCGCCAGATACGCCGTCGACAGGACTGACTGATGCGCAGCGCGACGAAATTCTTGCGCTGGACAAAGGTAGTCGTCCCGATCCCTCTGAATATCTGTCGCAAGAGTATATTGAAAGGCATCTTGAGAGATTTGATCAGGGTGGCACTCGATTCATGTTGAACGATTCATATGAGGCCTACGGAATCGGGCAGAGGGACGGAACTACGTTCCTATTTCCGACCAGCGAAATCGACGACCTAATGGCGCAGACCGGCGGCGATCATGCTGCCTTGGAAAGGGCGCTAGGGTTGCCCGAGGGGTATTTGAATGACAGTGCCATTCGCGTTGATGTGCCCGATCTTCGAGACTACGATCTGAGGGTTCCGTCAGGGAATGAGGCGGGTGCCAACGATCAGTGGCTTCCTGGGGGGTTTTTGCCTCAGGGAATGCCTGAAGCAGTCATTGATGGAGCGCAAGTCCCTCCCGAGGATCTGACGATAACCGGAATATCGGATTCGGAAGGAACTAAATGAAATTCAACAAGACGTATTTCTCCAGAGAAGGTAGCTACTGGCTAGGGGTCGAGGCGGATTCGGGTAGAAACTATCTCGGAATACCCATCTCGAACGCTATGGTCGACTACATCGAGTATTACTGGATCGACGCCGATCAATACGAGCTATTCTCGAACAACCACGAGCGTGCCTTCGAATTTGCGGAGGCTTGTCGTCGACGCGAAAATGACGACCTCCTCGTCTACACGCCCGGCACCGACCGTGGCACTCCGAGGTAAGCGGGTCCAGTGCATGAGGCGGCCGGTATCCGGCATTACACCTGCGAGTCCGGGAAGGCGATCACCGACAGGAACCGGATGGGCAGCTCGACCAGGTCCACCGGCCCGTGTGCGCCCTCGCCGTCGATCTGCAATGAGTCCCCGGCATGCAGGGTGTACACCGACCGGCTGTGGCTGTAGTCCATCACCCCTTCGAGCATGTAGATGAACTCGGTGCCGGGATGCTGGAACAGCGGGTAGGTCTGGCTCTTCTCGGTCAGCGTGACGTGCAGGCACTCGAGGCGCTTGTGCTCCCCGCGAAGTGAGCTCAGCAGCTGGTACTCGTGGCCCTGCTTGGTGCCGTTGCGCACGATCTCCGCGCCGGTGCCGGCCTTGACGAAGGCGGCCGGCCGTTCGACGTCCGCACCGCGGAACAGGCTGGTCACCGGCACATCCAGGCCGCGGGCCAACAGCGCCAGGGTGGACAGGCTGCACGAGGTCTGCGCGTTCTCGATCTTGGACATCATGGCCTTGGAGATGCCGACCCGGGCCGCCATCTCGGCCACGGTGAGCCCGTGCTGCTGGCGCAGTTGGCGCACGTTGCGGCCGATCGCGGCCTCGAACTCGAGTTCCTCGACCGGCTCGTGCGGATCCCGCTCGCGAGCCGTTCCGGACTGGTTGCGCAGCAGCGGAACGTCGCTCACGGCCGACCCCCTGTCGTCTAACGCATCTCCCCGGCACCCACGTACGGATACGGGCTTCTGAGCAGTCTGCCACCGGCGAACCGGGAGAGCGCAAAGTCGGTCTCCGGAATGCGCGGGTCGGCGCTGCGACCGTCGATCACCAGGTCCGCGACCAGCCGCCCTACTGCGGGGGCGATCTTGAACCCGTGGCCGCTGAACCCGGCCGCCACGATCAGTCCGTCCGGCCCGCCCGCGGAGATCACCGGATTCCAGTCCGGGGTGACGTCGTAGCAACCCGCGTAGCTGCCGGTGATCCTCGCGTCGGTCAATCCGGGGAACCGGGTGCCCACCTTGTCGACCGTCATCTCCACGAAGCCGTCGGTGGCGCGGTTCAGATAGTCATCGGGGTCGGCGTCCTCACAGTGCGCCAGGTCGCTGTTGCCGAACAGGATCTCCCCGCCCAGTTCCGGGCGCACATACTGCAGCGACACCAGATCGGAGAACACCGGCACCGGCCCGAGATCCAGGCCGGGGGAGATGGTGACGATCTGCTCACGGACCACCCGGATCGGCACGTCGACGCCGTGGCGCGCCAGGAAGGGCTGCGTCCATGCGCCGGTCGCGACCACGACGGTGCCTGCGGAGACCTCGGTCCCGTCGGCCAGTCGGATCCCGGTGACCTTGTCCCCGTCGATGAGCAGATCGGTGACGTTGGCGCCCTGCCGAATTCGCACACCGGCGGCCCGCGCGGAAACCGCGAACGCCTGGGCGGTCTGGTAGGCGTCCCCGTATCCGCCGCGCGCCTCCCAGCCGAACGCCGCGAACGGGCTCAGATCGGCGGTCGGCCACATCTTGGCGACCTCGTCGACGCCGATCTCCTCGGTCTGCACACCGACGGCGCGTTGCGCGGCAAGGCTGTTGCGCATGGCCTCGACATTGGGCGCGCCGACGCCGACGACGTAGCCGGTCTGCCGAAATCCGACGTCGGTGGCGTGATCACCGATGAACTGCTGAGGCTTCTCGAACACCTCCAGGCTGGATGCCGCCATCGCGGCCAGCGAGCTGACCCCGTAATGGCAGCGCACGATGCCGCTGGACTTGCCGGTCATACCGGAGCCGACGGTATGGCGTTCGGCGACAAAAACATCGGTGACGCCGCGCTGGCTCAGCGCCCAGGCGGCCGCGGCGCCTTCCAGCCCGCCGCCGACGATGACGACGTCCGCGGTCTCGTTCACAACCCGGCCCCGGGGATCCAGTTCGTGCCGGCGAGCGGCACCCGCGCCATGGCGGCGGCCTCGATGGTGACCGCCACCAGGTCCTCGGGCTCCAGATGGGTGACGTGCGCCTTACCGCAGGCCCGCGCGATGGTCTGGGCTTCCATGGTGAGCACCCGCAGGTAGTTGGCCAGCCGCCGCCCGCCCTCGATCGGATCGAAGCGGGCCGCCAGCTCCGGGTCCTGGGTGCTGATCCCGGCGGGATCGCGACCGTCCTGGAAGTCGTCGTAGAAACCTGCTGCGCTGCCGAGCTTCTCGTACTCCGCGGCGTAGCGGGGATGGTTGTCGCCCAACGCGATCAGGGCGGCGGTGCCGATGGCGACCGCATCGGCACCGAGAGCCAGCGCCTTGGCCACATCGGCGCCATTGCGGATACCACCCGAGACGATCAGTTGGACTTTTCTATGCACGTCCAGTTCCTGCAGTGCCTGCACCGCCTGCGGCACCGCCGCCAGGGTGGGGATTCCGACATGTTCGATGAAGACGTCCTGCGTGGCTGCCGTGCCGCCTTGCATGCCGTCGACCACCACGACGTCGGCGCCGGCGTGCACCGCCAGTTTCACGTCGTAATAGGTACGGGTGGCGCCGACCTTGACGTAGATCGGCTTTTCCCAGTCGGTGATCTCACGCAACTCGTTGATCTTGATGGTCAGGTCATCGGGTCCCGTCCAGTCCGGATGGCGGCACGCGCTGCGCTGGTCGATGCCCTCGGGAAGGGTGCGCATCCCAGCAACGCGCGGGGAAATCTTCTGCCCCAGCAGCATTCCGCCGCCGCCGGGCTTGGCGCCCTGGCCGAGGACAATCTCGATGGCATCCGCCTTGCGCAGGTCATCGGGGTTCATCCCGTAACGCGACGGAAGGTACTGGTAGACCAGGTTCTTGCTCTGGCCGCGTTCCTCGGGAGTCATGCCGCCGTCACCGGTGGTGGTCGAGGTGCCCGCCTCGCTCGCGCCGCGGCCCAGCGCCTCCTTGGCCGGCCCGGACAGCGCGCCGAAGCTCATTCCGGCGATGGTGACGGGAATATCAAGGTGCAGAGGATGTTTGGCGTGGCGGTCACCGAGCACCACATCGGTGCCGCACCGCTCGCGGTAACCCTCCAGCGGGTACCGCGACATCGAGGCGCCCAGGAACAGCAGGTCATCGAAGTGGGGCAACGGCCGTTTCGCGCCCCAGCCGCGGATGTCGTAGATGCCCGTCTCGGCGGCGCGCTGGATGGCGGCGATGGTGGGCCGGTCAAACGTGGCGGACTCGCGCAGGCCCCGCCGGGCCCGGTCATCGGTGGAAGTCATTTAATAGCTCGCAGAGTTGTCGACGTGGAAGTGGTAGAGGTTGCGGGCCGAGCCGTAGCGGGTGTACTCCGAGGTCTCATCGGTGAACCCCGCGGCGGCAAGCAGCTCGGCCAATTCGGCGTGATGTTCGGGCCGCATGTCCTTCTTGACGCAGTCCGCGCCCAGCGAGGCAACTGCGCCGCGCACGTACAGGCGCGCCTCGTAGATCGAATCGCCCAGTGCCTCACCGGCGTTGCCGCGCACCACCAGTCGCCCGGCCTGGGCCATGAACGCGCTCATGTGGCCGATATCGCCGCCCACCACGATGTCGACGCCCTTCATCGAAATTCCGCAGCGCGCGGCGGCGTCTCCCTCGATGACCAGCAGGCCGCCGTGGGCGGTGGCGCCGGCGGACTGCGAGGCGTTGCCGATGACCCGCACGGTGCCGCTCATCATGTTCTCGGCGACCCCGGTACCGGCGTTGCCGTTGATCACGATCTGCGCCTGCTGGTTCATCCCGGCTGCGTAATAGCCCACATGACCGTTGACGGTGACGCGCACCGGCGCGTTGACGCCGACCGCGACGTTGTGTGCGCCGTCGGGATGGTCGACGACGAATTCACCGGTGATGCCAGGCTTGTGCAGCGCGGTGTTCACCTCGCGCAACGGCGTTGTGCGCAAGTCGTATCGGACTAGCGTGTCCATGCGTACACCACCTCCGGTTCGGGTTCCCAGATCTTGGCCGATTCGACGCCGGGCAGACCGGCGAGCGCGCGGTACTCGCTGGCCATGGCAACCCATTCGGTGGTCTCGGCGATGACGGCGGGCTTGCAGGCGATGGCGTCGCGGACCACGGCGAACGAATCGTGATTGGAGACCAGCAGCGTGTAGAAGCCGTCGAACGTGGCGCACAGCTCCTTCAACGCGGTTTCGACATCACGACCCGCGGCCAGCTGCTGCGCGACGAACCGCGCGCCGACCTCGGTGTCGTTCTCGCTGTCGAAGACGATCCCGGCCCGCCGCAGATCGCGGCGGATGGTGGCGTGATTGGCGAAGGATCCGTTGTGCACCAGGCACTGTTGCGGCCCGACGGTGTAGGGGTGGCAGCCCGATGGCGTTACCGCCGACTCGGTGGCCATCCGGGTGTGCCCGACGCCCTGCCAGCCCTGTGCCTTGGCAAGACCCCACGCGTCGGTCAGCGCGCGTGGATGGCCGACTCCCTTGAGCACCGCCAGGTCCGCACCGAAGCCGGCGATCAGCGCGTCGG
This sequence comes from Mycolicibacterium sp. P9-22, assembly GCF_008329585.1. Classification (GTDB taxonomy): domain Bacteria; phylum Actinomycetota; class Actinomycetes; order Mycobacteriales; family Mycobacteriaceae; genus Mycobacterium. The sequence goes on from NZ_NPKP01000012.1 coordinate 117,993, forward strand.
GGTAGGCCTGCCGTACCCGTTCCAGCAGTTCCTCGGAGGAGAACGACGCCGACAAGAGGTAGGTCGAATCGACCTGCACCACATCAACATCAGCTCCGAGATCCGGTGCATCGGCGATGTCGGTCATCGAGACGCAACCTCGTCCCGGCGGCGACCACACCGGATCCCCATAGACCGCGACTCCGGCCGAATCAGCGCCGCGGTCCGACATCTCACCGAGCATCCCGCTGAGCATTTCCCCGAGCCGGGGATAGAGCTCAGGCGTGCGCAGGTGCAAACCCACGATCCCGCACATAGCGTTCCTTTCTAGAAGGCTGTCAGGTACTGGTCGACTTCCCACGGCGTGACGGTGCCGTGGTAGCTGAAGAACTCCTCGCGTTTGATGCCGGCGAAGTACTTGGCCACTCCGTCGCCGGCGGCGTCGAGCACTCCGGCCATCACCGGATCGGCGTCCAGTTCGTCGATCGCGTGCAGCAGGGTGGGCGGCAGGTTCGCCGGCCCCTGGGCACCGACGGCGCCGGGGTCAAGACTGCGTTTGATGCCGTCCAAACCGGCACCCAGGGCGGCGGCGATCGCCAGATACGGGTTGGCCGAACCGTCCCCGCCGCGCAGCTCGACGCGCTGATCGTCGGGAACCCGGATGTAGTGGGTACGGTCGTTGCCACCGTAGCTGGGTTTGCGGGGCGCCCAGGATGCGCCGGAAGTGGTGCTGGTGGCACCGGTTCGCTTGTAGGAGTTCACCGTCGGGGCGATGACGGACTGCAGCGCGCAGGCGTGATCGAGAATCCCTGCGATGAACGAGTACGCGGTCTCGGACAGGCCGAGGCCGCGTTCATCGGCATCGGCCGGGAACACCGGATTGCCCGCACTGGTCAGCGAGAGGTGGAAGTGCAGGCCGCTACCGGTGCGGTCGGCGAACGGCTTGGGCATGAAGGTGGCCACCATGTCGCGTTCGGCGGCGATCATGGACAGCAGGTAGCGCAGCGTGATCACCCGGTCGGCGGTCACCAGGGCTTCGGCGAACTGGAAGTTCTGCTCGAACTGCCCGTTGCCGTCCTCGTGGTCGTTGGCGTAGTTGGACCAGCCCAGGGAGTTCATTGCGGTGGAGATTGCGGTGAGGTGCTCATACATCCGGGTGACGCCGCGGGCGTCATAACAGGGCTGGGCGGCGGTATCAGCCGCGTCGGCGGTGACCAGCGCGCCATTTTCGTTGCGGCGCAACAGGAAATACTCCACCTCGGCGCCGACCCACGGCTCGAAGCCGGCGTCGGCGGCCTGGGCGACGAGGTTCTTGAGGATGATCCGGGGCGCATACGGCCACGGCTTGCCCTCCACGTGCGGGTCGCAGTGCACCAGAGCAAGACCCTCTTTGATGAACGGAATGGGCGTGAACGAGGCCGGATCCGGCACGGCGATCAGGTCGGGATCCTTGGGCTCCTGGCCCATGGCGCCGACCGCGTAGCCGGCGAAACCGACACCTTCGGTGGCCAACTGGTCGACGGCTTCGACGGGAACCAGTTTGGCGCAAGGCTTTCCGCGCAGATCCACGAACAGCGCGAGGATGAACCGGGTGCCGGACTGCTCGGCGAGGGTGGCGAGATCGGTGGTCATGGTTACCAGAACTTTCGTCATCTTGTTATGACTCGTCTCTTTATAAGAAACAGAGTATCACGGTATGAAACTCACGCAAGCCGAGGAAACCCCGGCGACCGATGGCCACCGGGGAATCATCGGTAAATCAGGAGAATTCGAGCTCGTACGCCGAATCGCGGTGGAACTTGGCGTCGATACCCTTCTCCTCCTCATCCGGGGAGATGCGGATGCCCATGGTCTTCTTGATGGCGAAGGCGATCGCGAATGCGATGACGAACGAGTACGCCATCACCGCGCCGGCCGCGACCGCCTGTTTCCACAGCAGGTCGATGCCGCCGCCGTAGAGCAGGCCGTTCACGCCGTTGGGCATGCCCTCGCTGGCGAAGAAGCCGATCAGCAGGGTGCCGATGACGCCACCGACCAGGTGGACGCCGACCACGTCGAGTGAATCGTCGTAGCCGAACTTGTCCTTCAGGCCCACCGCGTACACGCAGATCGCCCCGGCGATGCCGCCGACGAAGATGGCGCCGATCGGGGTGACCGCACCGCAGGCCGGCGTGATGGCCACCAGGCCGGTGATGGCGCCGGAGGCGGCGCCGACGCCGGTGACGTGACCGGTCTTGATCTTCTCGACCGCCAGCCAGGCCAGGACGGCCGCGCAGGTCGCCACGAATGTGGTGACCATGACGATCGCCGCCGAATTACCCGCTGCCAGCGCCGATCCGCCATTGAAGGCGTACCAGCCGGCCCAGAGCATGCCCGCGCCCAGCAGCGTCAGCGGCACGTTGTGCGGCTTGCGTAGCTGGCCGAACATCGCGGACTTGCCGAGCACGATGGCCACCGCCAGCGCGGCCGCACCGGCATTGATGTGCACCGCGGTGCCACCGGCGAAGTCGACCGCGCCCAGGGTGTTGGCGATCCAGCCGCCCACCGAATTCTCGGTGACCACACCGTCGAAGGCGAACACCCAGTGCGCCACCGGGAAGTACACCAGCACCGCCCAGACGCCCGCGAAGACCATCCAGGCGCCGAACTTCATCCGGTCGGCGACGGCACCGGAGATCAGGGCGACCGTGATCGCCGCGAACAACGCCTGGAACAACGCGAACAGACTGATCGGTAGCCCGTCGATGGTCGTCATCGGTTCGAGCAGATCGGTCATCCCGGCGAACTCGGTGATGCTGCCGACGAAGCCGCCCATCGAGGTGCCGAACACCATCGAGAAGCCGAAGAGCACCCAGAGCAGGCCGACGAGTGCGACCGCGCCGAACGTCATCATCATCATGTTGGTCGAACTCTTGACCGAGACCATGCCGCCGTAGAAGAGCGCCAGGCCGGGAATCATCAGCGTGAGGCCGATGATGCAACAGAGTATGAAGGCCGTGGTTCCTGTATCCATCTACATCTCCTGAGATGCGCGGCCCGAGCGGGCCGACCACTGGCAGTAACCTCCGTTTCTGTTACGTGGACAGCATCGTTGCGTTGCGGGCTGGTAAACGGTTTCGCCGTATGCGCAGGGCCTGAGAGGTGGAGGAGTAAAAGGGCGTGCACCGACCCCTTATCCTTGTCAGGACATCCCCGGCTGGTTGAGAGGTTCACAGTGGCGCTCGTCGTGCAGAAATACGGCGGATCATCGGTGGCGGACGCCGACCGGATCCGGCGCGTCGCCGAGCGGATCGTGGAAACCAAGAAGGCCGGCAACGACGTCGTCGTGGTCGTCTCGGCAATGGGTGACACCACCGACAACCTGCTCGACCTCGCCCGCCAGGTCTCACCGGCCCCGCCCGCCCGCGAGATGGACATGCTGCTCACCGCGGGCGAACGCATCTCCAACGCGCTCGTGGCGATGGCCATCGAGTCGCTGGGCGCGCACGCCCGGTCGTTCACCGGATCGCAGGCCGGCGTGATCACCACCGGGACCCATGGCAACGCCAAGATCATCGACGTCACCCCGACCCGCCTGCGTGAGGCGCTGGACGAGGGGCTGATCGTGCTGGTCGCCGGGTTCCAGGGCGTCAGCCAGGACAGCAAGGACGTGACCACGCTGGGCCGGGGCGGCTCGGACACCACCGCGGTCGCGTTGGCCGCCGCGCTGGACGCCGACGTCTGCGAGATCTACACCGACGTGGACGGCATCTTCACCGCCGACCCGCGCATCGTCCCCAACGCCAAGCACCTCGACAGTGTCTCCTTCGAGGAGATGCTGGAGATGGCGGCGTGCGGCGCCAAGGTGCTGATGCTGCGCTGCGTGGAATACGCCCGTCGCTACAACGTTCCGATACACGTCCGCTCGTCGTACTCGGATAAGCCAGGCACCATCGTCAAAGGATCGATCGAGGACATCCCCATGGAAGACGCAATCCTGACCGGAGTCGCGCACGACCGCAGCGAGGCGAAGGTCACCGTCGTCGGCGTGCCCGACGTACCCGGCTACGCCGCCAAGGTGTTCCGTGCGATCGCCGACGCCGATGTGAACATCGACATGGTGTTGCAGAACATCAGCAAGATCGAGGACGGCAAGACCGACATCACGTTCACCTGTTCGCGGGAGAACGGTCCGTCCGCGGTGCAGAAGCTCGCCTCATTGCAGGGCGAGATCGGTTTCACCCAGGTGCTGTACGACGATCACATCGGCAAGGTGTCACTCGTCGGCGCCGGGATGCGCAGCCACCCGGGCGTCACCGCGACGTTCTGCGAGACGCTGGCCGACGCGGGTATCAACATCGACCTCATCTCCACGTCGGAGATCCGGATCTCGGTGCTGATCAAGGACACCGAGCTCGACACGGCGGTCGCCGTGCTGCACGAGGCCTTCGGCCTCGGCGGCGATGAGGAAGCAGTTGTCTACGCGGGGACGGGAATCTGATGGTCTCGATTGGTGTAGTCGGCGCGACCGGCCAGGTCGGCCAGGTGATGCGCGCACTGCTCGAACAGCGCAACTTCCCGGCCAGTTCGGTGCGGTTCTTCGCCTCCGCACGCTCCGAGGGCAAGAAGCTGACCTTCCGCGGTCAGGAGATCGAGGTCGAGAACAGCGAGACCGCCGACCCGACCGGACTGGACATCGCGCTGTTCTCCGCCGGCGCGACCATGTCGCGGGTGCAGGCACCGCGGTTCGCCGCGGCCGGCGCCGTCGTCGTGGACAACTCCTCGGCATGGCGCAAGGACCCCGAGGTCCCGCTGATCGTCAGCGAGGTCAACTTCGAGCGTGATGCCGCGAATCGCCCGAAGGGCATCATCGCCAACCCGAACTGCACCACCATGGCCGCGATGCCGGTGCTCAAGCCGCTGCACGACGAGGCGGGTCTGACCCGGTTGATCGTGTCGAGCTACCAGGCGGTCTCGGGCAGCGGGCTGGCCGGCGTGGAGGAACTCGCGTCACAGGCCCGTGCCGTGATCGACGGGGCCGAGCAATTGGTGCACGACGGCTCGGCGCTGAACTTCCCGGCGCCGGTCAAGTACGTCGCGCCGATCGCGTTCAACGTGGTGCCGCTGGCCGGTGCCCTCGTCGATGACGGGTCCGGTGAAACCGACGAAGACCAGAAGCTGCGCAACGAGAGCCGCAAGATCCTCGGCATCCCGGAGCTGCTGGTGTCCGGCACCTGCGTGCGGGTACCGGTGTTCACCGGGCACTCGCTGTCCATCAATGCCGAGTTCGCCCAATCGCTTTCGGTCGCGCGGGCCCAGGAGTTGCTGGCCGGCGCGCCGGGGGTGCGGCTGGTGGACGTGCCGACGCCGTTGGCTGCCGCCGGCGCCGATGATTCGCTGGTCGGCCGAATCCGCCAGGATCCCGGCGCTCCCGAAGGCCGCGGCCTGGCCCTGTTCGTGTCCGGTGACAACCTGCGAAAAGGTGCCGCACTGAACACCATTCAGATTGCCGAATTGCTGGCCGCTCAGCTCTGATCGACGCCGAAACTGTATTCCAGAAGGAAAAGTGCGAGTAACCGCCTTCCGGAACGCAGTTTCGGCAGCTGTGGCATCGGCATTGGTCTTCGCGGCGCCCGCGCACGCGGACCTGAGGCTGTTGCCGGGACAGGTCATCATGCTCGGCCCGGTGGCCGGAACGGGCACGGCGACAGGTGATTACGGGATCGGCGCGACCGATCTGTGCGAGTTCATGGAGTTCCCCAGCCGGCTGCTGCAGGTGTGCGGTGACAGCTTCGCCGGGCAGGGCGTGGGCTTCGGTGGCTGGTACTCGCCGATCGCGCTGCACGTGGACCCCGACTCGATCGACGCCCCGGACGGTATTCGGATCACCGGGGTGACCGGCACCTCCACGCGGCTGCTGGCCGACCCCACGCCCACCGGCTCATCGCAACTGCCCGCGGGCATCGTGTCGATCAACCGGGAAAATTACATGCTGGTCACCACGACTCAGAACCTCCGACCGGCGTCCTCGCGACTGGTGAAAGCCGATGCCGCAAAAGACAACTGGCCGACAGTCGCGGGCTCGGAACGTCCGGCCGACTTCGCCGCCGGCGGGCAGTCCCAGATCAGCGGCTACTACGACCCGATCCCGACACTGGATTCAGATCGCGGCTGGGTGTACATCGTGGCCGACAACTTCGACCGCACCGCACCGGTGACCCTGTATCGCGTTGCGCCGCAGAACTTCACGGACCGCAGCGCTTGGCAAGGATGGTCTGCGGTGGATGGCTGGGGCGCAGACCCGACCCCGTTGTGGCCTGATCGGGTGGGCGAGCTGAGCGTGCGCCAGATCGACGGCAAGACGGTGTTGTCGTACTTCAACGCAGGCACCGGCAACATGGAGGTCCGGGTCGCGGCCGACCCTACCCAGCTCGGTGCCGCGCCGGTGACGACCGTGGTGGTGGGCTCGCCCTGGCCGGATCGGCCCGAGGACCTGCCCGCGCCTCAGGACAACCGGCTGGCCCAGCCGTACGGCGGCTACATCTCCCCGGCCTCGACCCTCGATGAACTGCGGGTGTTCGTCAGCCAATGGAACACCACACCGCGCGGCGGCACGCCTTACCGGGTCATCCAGTACGCGGTGCACCCTTTCACAGCGGATTCATAGCCTCTAACCAGCCGGCACATTGCCGCACGTCGGCATCATGAATCCATGAGCGAAGCAGCCGACAACTCCACCAGCACCACGGCCCCCGTGGCGGCCACCGCGGCACCCACGCCACCCCCGGCGGTGGCGGTGCCCACTGAGGAGCGAGCGCGGCACAGCCGTGTCACCCAGGTCGCGGCCTGGGTGGGCATCGTCGCGGGCGTCACGTTCGTCGTCGCGGTGATCTTCTTCTCCGGTTTCATCCTGGGGAAGCACTCCGACGGTGGCGGACATCATCGCGGCGGACCGGAACGCGAGATCAGCATGTTCCACCGGGGCGGGCCGCCGATGGGGCCACCGCACATCTTCTTCCCGGGTGCTGGCCCGGGAGGGGAGGGCGGCTCCGGCTTCGGGCCGGGATTCCAGGGACCACAGCAGGGTCAGGGCCCCGGCCCCGGCAACGCGCCGGGCACGCCACCGCGCCCCTGAAACATTAAGAGGACCCTCGTGGGCCAGTGAGGAATCATCCGTAACTCTTGGCACTCTGACCTCATTCGTGAGAGTGTCGCTAACCATGACACGCCGACCGCTGCACGTTGCCGCGTTTGTCGCAGTCCTCGTGGTAGTGGCGGGCCTGTCCGGCTGTGGCCTGCGCGCCGATGATCCTGACGTGGCCGCCTCCACGGTGTTCGCCGTCGGCGACTGCGTCGACATCGACGCGGGCGCGGCACCGACGCCGGACCCGGTGCGCGCCAGCGAGGTGTCCTGCACCCAGGACCCGAGCTACACCGTCGGTGCCACCACCAACGCCGCCGGCGAGTGCCCGACCACCGAATATCAGCACCTGCCGACCGACTACGCCGAACCGTCGACCGCCCGGCTGTGCCTGGTGCCCAACTTGGTCGCCAACCAGTGCTACCTGATGGAGATGCCGATCGGGCTGGTCGAGAAGGCTTCCTGCGACGACCGCGACGACGGAGTGCTGGTCCAGGTCACGCAGCGTCTCGACGTCCAGAACCAATCCGCATGCCCGGCGAAGGCCGGCTCCTATGCGTGGCCGTATCCCGCTCCGGCCCGGACGTACTGCACCCAGACGCTCTTCTGACTTTGGCGTGCTCGCCGATTTTGGCATGATCGAGCCATGCGGCTGACTGCACTGGCCGCCGGGGTGGGAGTGGCGCTGGCCCTCGCGGCTCCGGCCTCGGCCCGACCGTCTGATCCCGGCGTCGTCAGTTACGCGGTCCTGCCGAAGGGTTCGGTCAGCAATATCGTCGGCGCGCCGCTGACTTGGGAAGCCGAGTTCACCAACCCGGGCCAGCACTTCTACGTCGACAACCCGTCCTGCAACAACTGGGCCGATATCGGTCTTCCCGACGTGTACGCCGACCCGGATCTGGCGTCCTTCAACGGCGCCGTCGCGCAAACGTCCGCCACCGATTCGACCCGCCTGGTCAGACAGGCGGTCGGCGTCTTCGCCACCAACGAAGCGGCCACCCGCGCGTATCACCGCGTGACCGACCGCACCACCGGTTGCACCGGGCAGACCACCACGATGCACCTGGAAAACCTCGTCAACGAGGTGTGGACGTTCTCCGGGAGTGCCGCGACCGCCACCGACGCGGTCTGGGTCAAACAAGAAGGCGGCACCGACCGCCGGTGTTTCACGCAGACCCGATTGCGGGAAAACGTTCTGCTGCAGGCGAAAGTCTGCCAACCCGGCAATGGTGGACCCGCAGTCAACGTGCTGGCCGGGGCCATGCAGAACACCCTGGGGCAATGACGACGAACAAAACGCTTGGGAATATGTCAGACCTGTCTGGAAGATTGAATAAAACGGGCTCATCGCGTTGAGGGCTCCCAGCGTCCAGATCCGGGGGAGGAGTGGTTCGCATGACGACCGCTGCCACGCGGGATGTCGGGTGCGCTTCCGGTCAGGCGGCCGCCGCGATCGCGGCGAACTGCCTGCGCGACGGCCCGATCGGCAAGGTCGGCCTGGAGATCGAGGCGCACTGTTTCGACATCACCGATCCATTGCGTCGCCCGAACTGGGATGAGCTCAGCGAGGTCATCGCGACGGCGCCCGCACTGCCCGGCGGCAGTGTCATCACCGTCGAACCCGGTGGCGCCGTCGAACTGTCCGGCCCACCGGCCGATGGCGCCGCGAACGCGATCACCGGCATGACCGCCGACCGCGCGGTGCTCAAGCAGCATTTCGCCGCGCACGGTCTCGGCCTGGTACTGCTGGGCGCCGACCCGCTGCGGCCGGCGCAGCGCATCAATCCCGGTCCGCGTTATGAGGCGATGGAGAGTTTCTTCACCGCGACGGGGACCGCCGAGGCAGGCGCGGCGATGATGACGTCGACCGCCTCGGTCCAGCTCAACATCGAGGCCGGCCCGCGGGCGGGCTGGGCGGACCGGGTGCGGCTGGCGCACGCGCTCGGCCCGACCATGATCGCGCTGTCGGCGAACTCGCCGCTGCTGGGCGGGCACTTCACCGGATGGCGCAGTTCGCGGCAACGTGTCTGGGGTCAGCTGGACTCGGCGCGGTGTGGCCCGGTACTGGGTGACAGCGGTGACGATCCGGCCGCCGACTGGGCGCACTACGCGCTGCGTGCGCCGGTGATGCTGGTCCGCACCCCCGACGCGGTGCCGATGGCCGAGTTCGTCTCCTACGCCGACTGGGTTGACGGCCGGGTGCCGCTGGATGGTCGTCTTCCCGGTGATGAGGATCTCCAGTACCACCTGACCACGCTCTTCCCGCCGGTGCGGCCGCGCCGCTGGCTGGAGATCCGCTACCTGGACAGCGTGCCCGACGATATCTGGCCGGCGGTGGTCTTCACCCTGGTCACCTTGCTGGACAACCCGGCTGCCGCCGAGATCGCCGCCAGAGCCACCGCGCCGGTCTCCGGTGAGTGGGATCTCGCGGCGCGGGCCGGTCTGGCGGACCCACGCCTGCGGGCCGCGGCGGTGACCTGTGTGGCAGCCGCCGCCGAGCACGCCCCGGCCGAACTGGCCGACCCCATGGCCCGCCTGCTCGCCGATGTCGAGGCCGGCCGATGTCCGGGTGATGACTTCTCCGATCTCGTTGTCGAACATGGGATACCGACAGCCCTGACCGAACTGGCGAGGGAGGACTCGTGACATCGACGGAGGCGCTGGCCACCGAACTGACACGTGCCCGCGAGCGCACCCTGGCCCTGGTCGACTTCGACGACGCCGAACTGCATCGGCAGTACGACCCGTTGATGAGCCCGCTGGTGTGGGACCTCGCCCATATCGGTCAGCAGGAGGAGTTCTGGCTGCTGCGCGGTGGCGACTCGAACGCCCCCGGCATCCTGACACCCGAGATCGACTCGCTGTATGACGCATTCGTGCATTCCCGCGCCAGCCGCGTCGACCTTCCGCTGCTCCCGCCGGCCGATGCCCGGACCTACTGCCGCACCGTCCGCGACCGTGCCCTCGACGTACTGGACCGCACCGCCGGCGACGAGGCGTTGTTCCGGTTCGGGTTGGTCGCCTCCCATGAGAACCAGCACGACGAGACCATGCTGCAGGCACTCAATCTGCGCGCGGGCCCCCCGTTGCTCAGCGCCGGTGCGGCGCTGCCGCCCGGCCGGCCCGGCGTCGCCGGAACCTCGGTGCTGATACCCGGCGGCCCGTTCACCTTGGGCGTCAACGCTTCCGAGGAACCGTTCTCGCTGGACAACGAACGCCCCGGTCACGTCGTGCACGTCGATCCGTTCCGGATCGGTCGGGTACCGGTCACCAACGCCCAATGGCGCGACTTCCTCGACGACGGCGGTTACCGGACATCACAATGGTGGTCCGAGCGCGGCTGGGCGCATCGGGAGCAGGCCGGTTTGGTGGCACCCGCCTTCTGGAACACCGACGGCAGCCGCACCCGGTTCGGCCACCGCGAATCCATCCCGGGTGACGAACCGGTGCAGCATGTCACCTACTTCGAGGCCGAGGCGTTTGCGGCGTGGGCGGGAGCCCGGTTGCCGACCGAGGTGGAGTGGGAGAAGGCCTGCGCGTGGGACCCGGTGGCGGGGGCCCGCCGCCGATTCCCTTGGGGCGATGCACAACCCGGCCCCGAGCTGGCCAACCTCGGCGGCGATGCGCTGCGTCCGGCACCGGTGGGCGCTTACCCGGCCGGGGCGTCGGCCTACGGTGTGGAGCAGTTGCTCGGCGATGTGTGGGAATGGACGAGCTCGCCGCTGCGCCCCTGGCCCGGGTTCACCCCGATGATCTACGACCGCTACTCGGTGCCGTTCTTCGACGGTGACTACCGGGTCCTGCGCGGCGGGTCCTGGGCGGTGGCCGCCGGCATCCTGCGGCCCAGCTTCCGCAACTGGGACCATCCGGTCCGCCGGCAGATCTTCTCCGGTGTCCGCCTGGTCTGGGACGCCTGATGTGTCGCCACCTGGGCTGGCTCGGGGCACCGGTGCCGGCGTCGTCCCTGGTGCTGGATCCGCCGAGTGGACTTCTGGTGCAGTCATATTCGCCGCGTCGGCAGAAGCACGGCACCATCAACGCCGACGGCTGGGGTGTCGGGTTCTTCGATGACGGCGTGCGGCGCTGGCGCAGCGACAAACCGCTGTGGGGCGACGCGTCGTTCGCGTCGGTGGCGCCGGCCCTACGCAGCGGCTGCTTCGTCGCCGCGGTGCGTTCCGCGACGGTAGGCATGCCCATCGAGCCCTCGGCTTCGGCACCGTTCAGTGACGGCAACTGGCTGCTCTCGCACAACGGCATTGTCGACCGCGCCGTCCTGCCGGCCTCGGCGACGGCTGAATCCACCGTCGACAGTGCGGTGCTGGCCGCGCACATCTTCGAGCGCGGGCTGGACGCTCTCGGGGACACGGTCGTCCGGGTCGGCACCCGCGATCCGGGTGCCCGGCTGAACATCCTGGCCGGCAACGGTTCCACCCTGCTCGCCACCACGTGGGGCGACACCCTGTTCTGTCTGCGGCGCGATGACGGCATCGTGCTGGCCAGCGAACCCTATGACGACGACCCGTCCTGGCGTGACATCCCCGACCGGCACCTCGTCGAGGTCACCGGTACCAACCTCACGCTCACTCCTCTGGAAGGATCCACATGACCACCGGCACGGCATCGGACCTGGCCAAAGCGCTGCGCCGAGACGTCCAGCACGGCCTCGCGCAGTCCCCGAAAACGTTGCCGCCCAAATGGTTCTATGATGCGAAGGGCAGTGATCTCTTCGACCAGATCACTCGACTGCCCGAGTACTACCCCACCCGCACCGAGGCCTCGATCCTGCGGGACCGGGCGGCCGATATCGCGGCCGCCTCGGGTGCGGACACCCTTGTCGAGTTGGGCAGCGGCACCTCGGAGAAGACGCGGCTGCTGCTCGATGCCATGCGGGACAGCGGTGCGCTCAAGCGCTTCATCCCCTTCGACGTCGACCCCAGCGTGCTGCGTGATGCCGCGGGCGCGCTGCATGCCGAATACCCCGATATCGAGATCGAGGTGGTGTGCGGAGATTTCGAGCAGGATCTTGGCACCGTCCCCAAGGTCGGCCGGCGGATGGTGGTATTCCTCGGCTCGACGATCGGCAATCTCACCCCGGAACCGCGCACGAAGTTCCTTGCTGCGCTCGCCGATTCGATGCAGCCCGGCGATTCGTTGTTGCTGGGCACCGACCTGGTCAAGGATATCGGCCGGCTGGTGCGTGCTTACGACGACAGTGCGGGTGTCACGGCCGCGTTCAACCGCAATGTGCTGGCCGTGGTGAACCGCGAACTCGACGCCGACTTCGACCTGGGCGCGTTCGATCATGTCGCCCGGTGGAATCCGGAGCAGGAGCGCATCGAGATGTGGTTGCGGTCGACCACCGATCAGCGGGTGCGGATCGGGCAACTGGATCTCACGGTCGACTTCGCGGCCGGGGAAGAGATGTTGACGGAGGTCTCCTGCAAGTTCCGGCCCGAGGGCGTGGAGGCCGAACTGGCGGCGGCCGGACTGCGCCGTACCCACTGGTGGTCCGATGGCGCAGGCGATTTCGGTGTCTCACTGGCGGTGAAATGAGCCTGGCCGACACCTGGCGGGCGGCCCGGGTGCCGGTGGCCGGCCTGCATCTGGACAACGCGGCCTGCTCGCGGCAGAGCAATGCGGTGATCGAGGCGGCCACGATCCATGCCCGGCATGAGGCCGAGGTCGGCGGTTACGTGGCGGGCGAGGCCGCGGTGCCGGCACTGGACGCCGGACGGGCTGCGGTACGCGCTCTGGCTGGAATGCCGGATGCCGAGGTCATCTTCACCACCGGCTCCAACCATGCGCTCGACCTGCTGTTGAGCAGCTGGGCCGGGCCGCGCACCGTGGCGTGCCCGCCCGGGGAGTACGGACCGAACCTGGTCATCATGGCGGCCAACGGGTTCGAGGTGCGGACCCTGCCCGTCGATGAGCTGGGCCGGTTGCTTGTCGATGACGCCGCCGCCGTGCTGGAGGCCGACCCGCCGGCGCTGGTCCATCTCACGGTGCTCGGTAGCCACCGCGGGGTGGCCCAGCCGCTGGCCGAGTTGGTGCCGGTGTGCCGTTCGCTGGGATTGCTGTTGGTGGTCGACGCGGCCCAAGGGTTCGGGCATGTGGACTGTGCGGTGGGCGCCGACGTGCTGTATTCATCCTCGCGCAAGTGGGTGGCCGGGCCGCGCGGTGTCGGCACGCTGGCGGTGCGGCCCGAGTTGTACGGCCGGTTGACGCCCCGGTGGGCGCCAATGGAATTGCACGAGGCCAATATCGGCTCGCGGCTGGGCTATTCGCTGGCTTTGGGCGAACATCTGGCCGCCGGCCCGGAACAGGTGCGGGCCCGGCTGGCCGAGGTCGGCCGGCTCACCCGGACCGTGCTGGCCGACGTGCCCGGGTGGGAAGTGGTCGAACCCGTCGACGAGCCGACCGCAATCACCACGCTGCGGCCCACCAACGGTGCCGAGCCGACACCGGTGCGGGCCAAGCTGATCGCCGAACACCGGATCGTCACCACGGCGTGCGAGGTGGTGCGCGCGCCCAGCGAGATGGCGGGGCCGGTGCTGCGGGTGTCCCCGCATGTGGACGGCACGGTCGAGGACCTGGAGCGGTTCGCCGAGGCGCTGGTTGCGGTCAGCTGAGCAACTTTCTCGCCGAGCGTCGAGTTGACGTCGATACTGCCGCCCGGAATCGACAACAGGTCGACCTCGGGTGCGGGTTCACCTGAAGGTCAGCGGTTGCGCTGCGCGATAGCGGGCCAGGACCTCCGGTGTGGCCTCGGCTTCATAGCGAGCCGATTCCCCGACCGACCACGGCGGTGGCGAGGCTTGACCGGACAGCACCCATGCCGCCTGACGGGCCGCGCCGAGTGCGACGTACTCCGCCGGTGTCGGCACCTGCACCGCGGTGCCGAAGACGGCGGGCGCGATGCGCCGCACGGCCTCCGATCGTGCGCCGCCTCCCACCAGGATGATGCGCTCGACCTGCACACCCTGCTCGGTGATCTTGTCGATGCAGTAGGCCATCGCGCTGAGTAGACCTTCCACTGCCGCACGGGCGATATTCGCGGAGTTGAGGTTTCGTGTGGTCATCCCGTGCATCGCGCCCGCTGCCGCAGGAAGGTTCGGCGACCGTTCCCCGTCGAAGTACGGAACCAGTACCAGGCCTTCGGCCCCGGCGCACGCCGACAAGGCAAGCCGGTCGAACTCGTCGAAGTCCACTCCCAACATCGCCGCGACCGCGGCCAGCACCGGCGCCCCGTTGAGGGAGCACACCAACGGAAGCTGATGTCCGGTCGCATCGGCAAAACCCGCCACGATGCCCTCCGGGTCGTGCGGGGCCGCCGATCCGACCGCGCTCACCACTCCCGACGTTCCGAGCGATACGACACAGTCACCGGCCGCGGCACCCAACCCCAGCGCGGCTGCGGCGTTGTCACCGGCGCCGGGACCCAGCAGGATTCCCTGCGGTGTCTCGCCCGCGGTGTCGCGTGGTCCGAGCACCCGCGGGACCATCGGCCGTCGGCCTCGGAAGGCCAGCTCGAGCAGATCGGTCTGATAGCTGTCGCTTTCGGCCGAGTAGTAGCCGGTGCCGCTCGCATCGCTGCGGTCGGTGCGCAGGTCGGCGATATCGGTGCAGCCGCGCAGGCGCCAGGTCAGCCAGTCATGTGGAAGGCAGACCGCCGCGGTCGCGTCGGCATGTCCCGGTTCGTGGTCGGCCAACCAGCGCAGTTTGGTGGCGGTGATCGACGCGACCGGTACGACCCCGATGCGTTCGGCCCATAGCCGAGGACCGCCGAGTTCGTCGACAAGTTGCTCGGCGGCCTCCCCGGATCGGGTGTCGTTCCACAGCAAGGCATCTCGGATCACCCCGCCGGCGGAGTCCAGGCACACCATGCCGTGCTGTTGGCCTCCCACCGAAACGGCTGATACATCGTCGAGCCCGCCCGCCGCGGCGAGCGTGCGCTGCAACGCACGCCACCACAGCTGCGGGTCGATCTCGGTGCCGGCGGGGTGTGGCGAGGACGCCGAACGTACGGTCCGGCCGGTCTCGGCGTCGCAGATGACCACCTTGCACGACTGGGTGGACGAGTCGATGCCCGCAACGAGTACCACGCTCAGAACCTCCCGGGATCGGATAGCACAGGCGCGAATGCCAACTCGGCCGCGCCGATCACCAACGTATCGGCACCCAGGGTGGCGGGTACCACGCGGACCAGTTCGCGCGGGGCCTTCATGCTGCGGCGCGCCAGCTCGGTGCGCAGCACCGCCGCGGCGCAAGCGGGAAAGACGCGCAGGAATCCGCCGAGCACGATCAGCCGAGGATTCAACATGTTGATGGCGTTGCCGAGGGTGATGGCCAACGCGCGCGCCTGGCGGGCCAGCACATCGGTCTCGGCGGAGCTGGGGCAGGGCTGGGTGTCGCCGGTGGCGGCGTCGAGCTCGGCGAGCAGTCGTGCCAGCGGCGGCTGGGTCACCTCGGTCTCCAGACAGCCGACACTGCCGCAGTGGCATTTCTCGCGGCCGCCGACATAGGTATGACCCAGTTCGCCCGCGTAACCCGCGACGCCCTCGAGCAGCTCGCCGGCCACGACGCAGCCGGCCCCGATACCGCTCGGTCCGCCGTTGACGTAGATCAGATGATCGGCATCGGTGTGATTGCCGAACAGGTGCTCGGCGATGGCGCCGACGTTGGCGTCGTTGGCCGCGTACACCGGCAATTCCGTTGCCGTGCTCAGCATCTGTCCGATCTCGACGTCATGCCAGTCGAGGTTGGGCGCCAGTTGCACCGCCGATTCGGGGCCGTGTACCAGCCCGGGCACCGCCACACCGACCGCTGTCAGTACCTGACCGTCGTGCAGGCCGTCGCGGACCCGGCGGATCGCCTCGGCGGCGATGGTCACGGTGTCCGCCGCGGTCGGAACCCGCTCTGTCGGGTAGCGCAGCATGTCGAGCACCGCGCCTCCCATCGCGACGACGCCGACGGTCACGGCGTCGACCTCCGGGTTGACCGTCACCGCGAGCGCCCGATTGCCCGGTCGCACAATGGGACTGGGCCGCCCGACCTGTGATACCGACGGCGCCGGTGTCTCGTCGACCAGGCCGCGCGCCACCAACTCTTCGACCAGATCTTTGGTGGTCGATCGGGACAGTCCGGTGTGGCGGGTCAACTCGGCGCGGCTGAGTGCCCGGTGCCGGTGCACCAGGGTGAGCACGCTGGATAGGTTGCGTCGCCGCACGTCGTCGGTGTTCGTTCCCACCCGGACGGCGCGATGGTCTTCCGACCCGCTCACCGACACATCGATCCCCTCACTTTCGGCCTTGACAGTGTCACAGGCCACATCTTATGTTCGCACGGAGAACAAATACAGGTTTCATCGCACTGGCCCGCACCGACAGGTGCCATGATCCCCGAGGAGCACCACATGTCCGTTCTGGAGTCCAGCGCGCCGGCGTCGGAGCGTCTGACACCGAGCCCTTCCGACAAATTCTCGTTCGGACTGTGGACCGTCGGCTGGCCGGGCGCCGACCCGTTCGGCGTCGCCACCAGGCCCGCGGTCGACGTCGTCGAGGCCGTCGAGCGACTGGCCGGGTTGGGTGCCTACGGGCTGACCCTGCACGACGACGACCTGTTCGCGTTCGGCAGCTCCGATGCCGAGCGCCGGCGGATGATCGACCGACTGGCCTCCGCCTTGAGCGCGCACGGTCTGGTGGTGCCGATGGTCACCACCAACCTGTTCACCCAGCCGGTGTTCAAGGACGGCGGGTTCACCAGCAATGACCGAGGTGTGCGCCGCTTCGCGTTGCGCAAGGTGCTGCGCAATATCGATCTCGCCGCCGAACTCGGTGCCGAGACCTTCGTGATGTGGGGCGGCCGGGAAGGCAGCGAGTACGACTCGGCCAAGGACGTCCAGGCTGCCCTGGAACGCTATCGCGAGGCGCTGGACGTGTTGTGCCAGTACGTGATCGATCAGGGCAGCGGACTTCGGTTCGCGATCGAGCCCAAGCCCAACGAACCGCGCGGTGACATCTTGCTGCCCACGGTGGGGCACGCGCTGGCATTCATCGAAACCCTTGCCCATCCGGAGATGGTCGGCGTCAACCCCGAGACCGGACACGAGCAGATGGCCGGGCTGAACTTCGTGCACGGTATTGCCCAGGCGCTCTACAGCGGAAAGCTGTTCCACATCGACCTGAACGGCCAGCGCGGTATCAAGTTCGACCAGGACCTGGTGTTCGGTCACGGTGATCTGGCAAACGCGTTCGCATTGGTCGATCTGCTCGAGCACGGCGGCCCCGGCGGCGGCCCGGCCTACGACGGACCGCGGCATTTCGACTACAAACCCAGTCGCACCGAGGATGCGGACGGGGTGTGGGCGTCGGCGGCAGCCAATATGCGGATGTACCTGTTGCTGCGTCAACGCGCCGCCGCGTTCCGCGCCGATCCGGCGGTGCAGGCGGCGATGGCGGCGGCCAAGGTGTCCGAGCTACGCGAACCGACCATGGGCGCCGGTGAGACCTATGCCGATCTGCTGGCGGACCAGGCTGCCTACGAACAGTTCGACACCGGTGCCTATTTCGGTGGAAAGGGTTGCGGCTTCGTGGCTCTCAACCAGTTGGCGATCGAGCACCTGATGGGCGCGCGTTGACGACCGTACGACCCCTGAAACGGGCAATCCCGCCCACAAAGTGACCTGGATCACCGAATATGTGATGACCGACAACAAATCCACCCCCTTGGAGGGATCTTCGTGAAACGAACCAGCACCCTGCTCGTTGCGGCCGTCATGGGCGTCGGCCTGACACTGACGGCCTGCGGATCGGATTCGGGCTCGGAATCGGCGAGCTCAGGGGCGGGCAAGGTCGGGGTGATCCTGCCTGACACCAAATCGTCGGTCCGATGGGAGACCAAGGACCGTCCCGCGCTGGAAGCCGCGTTCAAGGCGGCCGGCGTCGACTACACCATCCAGAACGCCGAAGGATCCGCCGACACGATGGCCACCATCGCCGACGGCATGATCGCCGACGGTGTCACCGTGCTGGCGATCGTGAACCTCGACTCCGACAGCGGCGCATCGATTCAGCAGAAGGCGGCGACCCAGGGCGTCAAGACCATCGACTACGACCGCCTGACCCTGGGCGGTTCCGCCGATGTCTACGTCTCCTTCGACAACACCGTCGTCGGCGAGCTACAGGGGCAGGGCCTCGTCGACTGCCTCGGTGGCAAGCCGGCGAATGTCGTGTTCCTCAACGGTTCTCCGACCGACAACAACGCGACACTGTTCAGCGCCGGGGCTCACTCGGCGATCGACGTGACGCCGACCATCACTGTCGTCGGAGAGCAGGCGGTGCCGGACTGGGATACCGATGCGGCGGTGACCATCTTCGAACAGCTCTACACCGCGGCCGACGGGCGCGTGGACGGGGTGTACGCGGCCAACGACGGTCTGGCCGGCTCGGTGATCTCGATCCTGGAGAAGAACCGGCGGGCCGGCCAGGTCCCGGTCACCGGTCAGGACGCGACCGTCGAGGGCCTGCAGAACATCCTCGCCGGAACGCAGTGCATGACCGTCTACAAGTCGGCGACCGAAGAAGCCAACGCACTTGCCGACGTGGCGATCGCGCTCGCCAAGGGCGAGGAGCCCAAGACCACCAGCACATCGCGCGACGACACCGGCGAACGCGATGTGCCGTCGGTGCTGCTGACACCGAAGTCGATCACCAAAGACACCGTGGGTGTGGTCTTCGACGACGGCGGTCAATCCCGCGACGAGGTGTGCACCGGACAGTTCGCGGCAATGTGCACCGCCGCGGGAGCCTGAAAGCCGATGACCGGTCCAGCGCCATCGGCCGATCCGATACTCGAATTGCGGGGAGTCAACAAGACTTTCGGCGTTGTGCACGTGCTCCATGACGTCGACTTCTGTGTCTACCCCGGCCAGGTGACGGCCCTGGTCGGTGACAATGGGGCCGGGAAGTCGACCTTGGTCAAGGCGATTGCCGGGATCCATCCCATCGACACCGGCACGTATCTGTTCGAGGGCCGGCCCGTGACGGTGCACGGTCCGAATGAGGTGTCGGCACTCGGGGTCGAGGTCGTCTACCAGGATCTGGCGCTGTGCGACAACCTCGACATCGTCGAGAACATGTTCCTCGGAAGGGAACTGACGAGCCGTGGGCTGCTGGACGAGGCCCGGATGGAGACGATGACCCGCGATGCCCTGACGTCGCTGTCGGTACGCACCGTGAAATCCGTCCGGCAGCCGGTGTCGAGTCTGTCCGGGGGGCAGCGCCAGACCGTGGCCATCGCGAAGTCGGTGCTGTGGAACTCCAAGGTGGTGCTGCTCGACGAGCCGACCGCAGCCCTGGGCGTCGCACAGACCCGCCAGGTGATCGACCTGGTGCGTCGGCTTGCCGACCAGGGGGTCGGGGTGGTGCTCATCTCGCACAACATGGTCGATGTCTTCGAGGTGGCCGACCGGATCTGCGCGCTGTACCTCGGGCGGGTGGCCGCCGATGTGAAGGCATCCGAGGTCAGCCACGGCCAGATCGTCGAACTCATCACCGCCGGGCGCTCCGGCGGTCTCGGGCTGGCACCGGCACAGGCGGCCGAGTCGATGTGAGCTCCGACGTACCCGACCAGAACGGAAATCCGAGGGAAACCCCAATGGCCAGCGAAACAAACACCGTGAGTTCACAATCCGAAGTCACCCTCGCCGATGCCGACTTCGTCGGCGACACCGGTTCCGATCAGACATTCGGGGAGGCGGTACGCGGCTACCTGCAGCGGGTGCGCGGCGGCGATATGGGCTCGCTGCCAGCAATTCTCGGTCTCGTCGTGCTCTTCGTGGTGTTCGGTTTGGCGAACGACCGCTTCCTGTCGGCACTGAACCTCGCCAACCTGGTCACCCAGGCCGGATCGATCTGTGTCCTGGCGATGGGGCTGGTGTTCGTCCTGTTGCTCGGTGACATCGACCTGTCCGCGGGAGTCGCCGGTGGGGTGGCGGCGTGCGCGATGGGGTTGACCATCGTCAACCTGAGCTGGCCGTGGTGGGCGGCCATCTTGACCGGTGTCGCCTGCGGGGCATTGATCGGCCTCGCCATCGGCGTGCTGCGCGCCAAACTCGGGATTCCGTCGTTCGTGGTCACCTTGGCGTTCTTCCTCGGCCTGCAGGGCGTGACGCTGAAGCTGATCGGGGAGGGCGGGTCCGTCCGGGTCGACGATCCGGTGATCCGCGGACTGACGATCAGCAATCTGCCCGTTGTCGTCGGCTGGACGATCGCGCTGGTGGTGGTGGTCGGTTTCGCCGGCCTCGAGATCTACCACTTCCGGCGTAAGAAGGCCCTGCAGTTGTCGCACGCCCCGCTCGGCGTGATCATTGCGCGGGTGTCCGCGGTGGCCGCCGTCGTTCTCGGTGTGACGTTCGTGCTCAGCGTCAACCGCAGCGTCAACCCCAACGTGGTCATCAGCGGCATCCCGTACGTGCTGCCCTTGATCCTGGTGCTCCTGATTGCCATGACGCTGGTACTCAGGCGCACGTCATACGGCAGGCACATCTATGCCGTCGGCGGTAACGCCGAGGCCGCGCGCCGCGCAGGCATCTCCGTCGACCGCATCCGGGTGTCGGTGTTCATCATCTGCTCGTCGCTGGCCGCGTTGAGCGGAATCATCGCGGCGTCCTACGCAGGAAAGGTCTCGGCGTCCTCCGGCGCGGGCAACGTGCTGCTGTACGCGGTCGGCGCGGCCGTGATCGGCGGCACCAGCTTGTTCGGTGGTAAGGGCCGGGCCATCGACGCCGTGATCGGTGGCGTGGTGGTCGCAACGATCGCGAACGGACTCGGCCTGCTGAACCAGTCGTCCTATATCAACTTCCTGGTCACCGGCGGCGTGTTGCTCCTGGCGGCCAGCGTGGATGCGATCTCGCGGCGGCGGCGCTCCTCCACCGGCCTCTAATGTGAGCTGGTGGCCACCCTCAGCGATGAAGAGACCTTCCTGATCCAGACGGTCCGCGAGTTCATCGACCGCGAGGTCAAGCCGAGCGTGCAGGAGGTCGAGCATTCGGGTGAGTACCCCGAACGCTGGATCGAGCAGATGAAACAGATCGGTATCTACGGGCTGGCGGTACCGGAGGCCTACGGCGGATCACCGGTATCGATGCCCTGCTACGCGAAGGTCACCCAGGAACTCGCGCGCGGATGGATGAGTCTGGCCGGTGCGATGGGTGGGCACACCGTGGTCGCCAAACTGCTCACCCTCTACGGCACCGAGGAACAGCAGCGGACCTACCTGCCGCGGATGGCCACCGGCGAGGTCCGGGCCACCATGGCACTCACCGAACCCGGTGGCGGCTCCGATCTGCAGGCCATGACCACCGTTGCGAAGACCGACGGCGAGGACCTGGTGATCTCCGGAGCCAAAACCTGGATTTCCAACGCCCGGCGCTCGGATCTCATTGCGCTGCTGTGCAAGACGGACCCCACCGCACAGCCGAAGCACAAGGGCATCTCCATCGTGCTCGTCGAGCACGGCCCGGGCCTCACGGTCTCACGCGACCTGCCCAAGCTCGGCTACAAGGGCGTGGAGTCCTGCGAACTGTCCTTCGACGACTACCGCATCGGCGCCACCGCCATCCTCGGCGCCGCCCCGGGCAGCGGCTTCGCGCAGATGATGAAGGGCCTGGAAACCGGCCGCATCCAGGTCGCCGCCCGGGCGCTGGGGGTGGCCACCGCCGCCCTGGAGGATTCGCTGGCCTACGCCCAGCAGCGCGAGAGCTTCGGAAAACCCATCTGGAAGCACCAGTCCATCGGCAACTACCTGGCCGATATGGCCACCAAGCTCACCGCCGCCCGCCAACTCACCTGGTACGCCGCGGAGAAGTACGACAGCGGCGAACGCTGCGATATGGAAGCCGGCATGGCCAAACTGTTCGCCTCCGAGGTCGCGATGGAGATCGCGCTGAACGCGGTCCGCATCCACGGCGGCTACGGCTACTCCACCGAATATGACGTGGAGCGCTACTTCCGCGACGCCCCGCTGATGATCGTCGGCGAGGGCACCAACGAGATCCAGCGCAACGTCATCGCTGCCCAGTTGGTGTCGCGCGGCGGACTGTGACGCCTACCCGATCGGGCAGTTTCCGCCTGCCGGACGGGGGGTAGTCGCCGAACCTCATTGTGACGCAGGCCATGTAGGTCCACGGTGGTCTCCAGGAGGGCTTCCGCCCGTCCGATACCGCAAGGAGTCGTCCGATGGCCATTGAACTGAACCAAATTTGGGACTTTCCGATCAAGGAGTTCCACCCCTTCCCGCGCGCGCTGCTCGGTGTGGGCGCACACGACATCATCGGCGTGGAGGCCAAGAACCTCGGGTTCAAACGTGCCCTGCTGATGACCACCGGCCTGCGTGGCTCGGGCATCATCGAGGAACTCACCGGCAAGATCGAATACCAGGGTGTCGAGGTCGTGCTCTACGACAAGGTGGAGTCCAACCCCAAGGACTACAACGTCATGGAGGCCGCCGCGCTCTATCAGCAGGAGAAGTGCGACAGCATCATCTCCATCGGCGGTGGCTCAAGCCATGACGCCGCCAAGGGTGCCCGTGTGGTAATCGCGCATGACGGCCGCAATATCAACGAGTTCGAGGGCTTCGCCAAGTCCACCAATAAGGAGAACCCGCCGCATATCGCGGTGTCCACCACGGCCGGAACGGGTTCGGAAACGTCGTGGGCCTACGTCATCACCGACACCTCGGATATGGAACACCCACACAAATGGGTGGGCTTCGACGAGGCCACCATCGTCACACTGGCCATCGACGATCCGCTGCTGTACTACACCTGCCCGCAGCACTTCACCGCCTACTGCGGCTTCGACGTGCTCGCGCACGGCAGCGAGCCCTTCGTGTCCCGGCTGGACTTCGCGCCGTCGCTCGGAAATGCCTTGTACTCAGTGGAACTCGTCGCCAAGAACCTGCGCGAGGCGGTGTTCGAGCCGCGTAACCTCAAGGCCCGCGAAGGCATGATGAATGCGCAGTACATCGCCGGGCAGGCGTTCAACTCCGGTGGTCTGGGGATCGTGCACTCGATCAGCCACGCCGTCAGCGCCTTCTTCGACAGCCACCACGGCCTGAACAACGCCATCGCGCTGCCCCGGGTGTGGGAGTACAACCTGCCCGCGCGCTACGAGCGCTACGCGCAGCTGGCCACCGCGATGGGCGTCGACACCCGCAACATGACCACCGTGCAGGCTGCCGATGCCGCCGTCGAAGCGGCGATCCGGCTCTCGCAGGACGTCGGTATCCCGGACAACTTCTCCGCCGTCCGCACCGACTCGTATGACAAGAACCGGATGAACACCGGGAAGTACTCCGGCCGCGGTGACGCGATCTTGGGTGACGACAAGACCGTGCTGGCGATCTCGGAGCACATCCAGGACGACTGGTGCACCCCGGGCAACCCACGCGAGGTGACCGTCGGATCGATGATTCCCGTTGTCGGGCACGCGATCAACGACACCTACTGATCCCGCGGGTGAGGAGGCCGCTGTGACCACTGCACACATCCACCCGCGCGATGACCCGATGACGTTCGCCACCGCAACAGAACTCGCCGACGCACTGCGCGAGCAGGATTATGTCGTCGACGACGATCTGGCCACCGTGGTGCATCTGGCCACCGCGCTGGACCGCCCGCTGCTGCTCGAAGGCCCGGCGGGGGTCGGCAAGACCGAACTGGCCAAGGCGCTCGCCGCGGCGGGTGGCCGGAGACTGATCCGGCTGCAGTGCTACGAGGGGCTCGACGACAACCGGGTGCTCTACGAATGGGACTACGCCAAACAGCTACTGCATGTGCAGATGATGCGGGACAAGGCAATCGAGGCAGTCGACCTCTACACCGAGGAGTTCCTCTCGGTGCGGCCACTGCTGGAATCGGTGCTTTCCGAACAGCCGGTGGTACTGCTGATCGACGAGGTGGACCGCACCGAGGAAGCCATGGAGGCGCTGCTGCTCGAGGTGCTGGCCGAACGTCAGGTCACCATCCCCGAGATCGGCACCTTCGTGGCGCGGTCGGTGCCCTGGGTGGTGTTGACCTCCAACGACACCAGGGAGCTGTCGGCCGCCCTCAAACGCCGGTGCCTGCACTACCACCTGGGTTACCCCACCCCGCAACGGGAACGGGAGATCGTCGGGGTCCGCGCGCCGAGCGTGGAGCCCGCGGTGGTCGCCACCGTCGTCGAGCTGGCCCGCACGCTGCGCGAACTGCCGCTGCGCAAGAGCCCGTCGATCTCCGAGGTCATCGACGGGGCGAGAGCGGCCGCACTGCTCGGACAGGATGTCACCGACACGGTGTTGCTCGCGGCCCTGGTGAAATTCACCAGTGACCGCGATATCGCCTTGCGCCATCTCGGCGACATACCAGCACGTACACCGGAAACGGTTGCCCCGGAACGGGTGACGGTAGCCTCCCGGCCGGCCAATACCACCACCTCGGCGTTCCGGGGCAGGGGCGGCAGGCAATGACCGCGTCGCAGATCCTGGACGCGGTCGCGGCAGCCTTCGGGCAGCTGCTGCGTCGCGCCGGGGTGGCGACCTCCCCGGCGGAGGTCATCGAGGTACGCCGGGTGCTGGGTCTGCTGGGCACCGCCGATCATGGCGGACTGCGGGCGGCGCTCCGCGCCACCTGCGCGAAATACCAACGCGAACAACGCGGATTCGACCGCGCCTTCGACGCCATGTTCGGCGGCCCGGGCACGGCTGATCAGGTACAGGGGGCGGGCCCGAGCCGTGCGCACACCGGCTCGGGCCTGCCCGACCAACTCGATGTCGACATGGACGATCTTCGACGAGAGAGCCTTGCGCGATACGCCGAGTACAACGAACGCGCCGCCGAGGTCGGCGACCACTTCGACACCCCGGAGGCGGACAAGGGCTTCAACCCGCACAAGGACGATGACGATTTCAGCGTGACCGGTGCCGATGACCAGCTGACCGTGTCCGCCGAAGCCGACGGCGGGCGTCGCGGCGTGCGCTACACCGTCGAAGTGGACCGCGCCATGTCCAGTGTGGCCGGCGATCTCGCCGATTCGGTGACGCCCGTGGTGGCCGGCTCGCTGAGCTTCGACGACCCGGACTCGATCTTGGCCTGGCTGGATGCCTACGACCCTACCCGCACCTACGGTGACTGCGCCGGTGAGGAGCCGCTCACCGCCGAGCAACTCGGTCAGTTGGCCCACGCCGTCGAGGGTTTCGTCGCGGCGCTGGCGCAGCGCAGTGGGCTCAGCTCCGAACCCGACTGCCCCGACGCGGGCGCGGAGGCCGCATTGGCCGCCGATATCGACCTGGCCTGCCACGAGGTGCTGCGCCGGATGCGCGGCGCGCCCCGGCCGCGGCCCCGGGAACGCGGCCGGGGCCGGCTCGATATGCGCCGCACCGTCCGGGCCAGCATGCGCACCGACGGTGTGCCCTTCCACCTGATGACACGCACCCCGCTGCCGGACCGGATCCGGCTGCTCGTCATCGCCGACGTGTCGCTGTCGGTACGCCCTGTCACCGCGTTCACGCTGCGGTTGGCTCAGGCAATGCACCGGCGTGCGCACCGTTGCCGGGTGATGGCGTTCGTAAACCGTCCCGTCGACGTCACCGAGATCCTGCTGCGGGTCGGCGGCGACGGCGCCCTGGCCGCGGTGCTGGCCGAGGGGCAGCTGGATCTGCAGGCCAGCAGCGACTACGGGCAGGTGTTCGGGGAGATGCTGGGCGGGCAGGCCGACGCGCTGGATTCCCGCACCGCGGTGCTGATCGTCGGCGACGGACGCAGCGGGGGACTGCCACCGGGGGTCGATCGGCTGCAGGCGCTGCGCCGCCGGGTGCACCGGCTGGCCTGGATCACCCCCGAACCGCAGCGCTACTGGCCGCAGGCCACCTGCGCCATGCCGGACTACGCGCAGGTATGCGATCACGTGGTGGTGGCAGGCGATGCCGAGGCCCTGACGGCGAAGGCGGCCGAGCTGGCACACGCCCTCTCGTGAAGGCGCCACCTACCCGATCGGGTAGGTGAAAGCCTGTCCACCTGCACATTGGCCGGGTCTGTGCGGACACGTAGGCTGGCCATGTTACGTGCGTCACACAGCAGGGAGGTCGTGAGGTGCCCACCCGGCTGCTCAAATTCCACGCCCCCGAGATCGTCTTCGGAATCGACTCGATGGCCGAGGCGGCGCACTCCGCGCTCCGACTCGGCGGCCAGCGTCCGCTGCTGGTCACCGACCCCGGTCTGATCGAGGCGGGCTGGGTGGATGAACTGGTCGACCATCTGCGTGACCAGGGCGTGCAGGCCCAGGTGTGGAGCGCGCTCACCCCCAATCCCAAGGATCACGAAATCACTGCCGGGCACGAGTTCTACCGGTCGCGCGGCTGTGATGTCCTGATCGCGCTGGGCGGCGGTTCGGTGATCGATGCCGCCAAGGGCATCGCGATCCTGGCCGCCAACGGCGGTGACATCCTGGACTACGAGGGTGTCGACAAGGCCACCATGCCGATCCCGCCGCTGGTGGTGCTGCCGTCGACCTCGGGCACCGGCGCCGATGTCTCGCAGTTCTGCATCGTCACCGACACCACCCGCAACACCAAGATCACCATCCTGGGGCGAGCCCTGGTCCCCGATATCACCGTCATCGACCCGCGACTGCTCACCACCATGCCGGAATGGCTCAACGCCGCAACGGGATTGGATGCGTTGACGCACGGCATCGAAGCCTTCGTGTCACTCGGGCACAACCAGCTCACCGATCACCACGCGCTGCGAGCGGTGGTGATGGTGAGCGAGAACCTGGTCACCACCATCGAACGACCACGTGCGATGGACGCCCGGGTGCTGATGGCTCAGGCCGCTCTGGAGGCCGGGCTCGCCTTCACCAACGCCATCCTGGGTGCCGCCCACGCGATGAGCCATCAGGTCGGCGGTTTACTCGACCTGCCGCACGGTGTCATCAACGGTGTGCTGCTGCCGCATGTGGTGCGGTTCAACGCCGAGGCCGACCCGGCCCCGTTCGCCGTCATCGCGGCCAATCTCGGTATCGCCGACACAGGAGCGCCGGAGCTGGAATCCGCGCTGGCCCTGGCCGATCATCTGGAGCAACTGGCGCAGAAGGTCGGAGTGCCGCGCGGGCTGGCCGAACTCGGCGTGCATGACACCGACGTACCGGTGCTGGCGCGCAATGCGATGGCCGATGCGTGCATCACCACCAACCCCCGCGCTGCCGACGAAGCACAGCTGCGCGCGCTGTTCCGGGCGGCGATGTGAGGCCCGCACCGGATCTGGAGCGGCTCACCGGGGTGCGCTCCGGCAAGCCGACGTTCTATCCGGAGTTCCGGGTTGCGGCCCAGCGCACCGAACGCGTCATCGCCGCGCTCGACGCAATCTCGCGCGCCCTGGTGCAGACCGTGAACGGCCCGGAGAAGCTGGTGCGGGCGGCCGCCGAGGCCGCCAGGGTCCATCTCGGAGCCGAGTGGGTGCTGCTCGCGCTCGCCGATGGTGCGCTGCCTGAGGCGCGACCACGCCACCTCATCCTGGACTCCGAGGGCCACCCATACTCGTTCGAAGACCATTCCGGCGCAACGTATCCGGTGCCGCACCTGCCCGACGCCGTGCTCAACCGGCTCAACGACATCCTGCGTGGGCAGCTGGCCCAGTTCCGGTTGCCCGTCATCGAGCCGCACCACGCCCACGTTCCCATCGAACTGGACGGCGGCGTGATCGGCGCTTTCGCGGCATGGACGCCGAGCCACCGCACACTGGACAGCACCGACGAGACGGTGATGCGCATCCTCTCCAGCCAGACGGCCGTCGCGCTGCACAACTGCGAGCTGTTCCAGCGCTCCCAGGCGTTACTGGCGCAGTCCCAGGCGCGCAACGCCGAGCTGCAGGCCACCCAACGCGAACTGGGTGCCGCCCAGCGGCATCAGGTGCTCGACAACGAGCGGCACCGCATCGCGCGCGAGCTGCACGACAGCGTCACGCAGACGGTGTTGTCGGCCGGTATGCAGATCGAGGTGTGCCGCAGTGAGATCGGCGCGCAGGCAGACAATGCCGAGCTGGTCGAGCGCTTGGACATGGCCAAGACGCTGACCCGTTCGGCGACCGAGCAGCTGCGCTCGGCGATCTATGCGCTCAATCATCCCGAGGATGCCGGCCGCTCCAGTCTTCCGGAGCTGCTGGCTCAGCTGGCCACCGTGCACATGCCCGAAGACCTGCGGGTGACGCTCAAATTGGAAGGGGCCGTGACGGAGTTGCCCAGTGCTGTCGAACACGCGCTGCTGCGGGTGGCCGGCGAGGCGCTGTTCAACGCGGCGATGCACGGCAAGGGCAGCCGGGCGATCCTGCGGTTGCAGCACCGGGCCGCCGCGGTGGTGTTGTCCATCGCCGACGACGGCTGCGGTGATCCGGAGAAACTGCGGCTGATGCTGCGGATGGCCGATGTCACCGATGTCGACGGTCACCACCGCGGCCTGGCCAATATGCTTGCCCGCTGCCGCGAACACGGCGGATCGCTTGCGGTACAACGCTCCCGAATCGGCGGGGTGCGGGTGGTCGCCACCATTCCCAGGGAACGGAGCCCACGATGACGATCCAGCTGGCACTGGTCGACGATCACGCGATCCTGCGGCAAGGGCTGCGGTCGCTGCTGGAACGCGAGGACGATCTGGTGGTCGTCGGAGAGGCCTCGACCGAGCCGGAAGCCGAGGCCATGGTGTCGGCGGTGCATCCCGATGTCGTCCTGCTCGACCTGAAACTCTCGGCGGGCTCGGACTTCGAGGGACTGTCGTTGTGCACCAAGCTTTCCGCAGCGCACCCCGAGCTCGGGCTGCTGGTGCTGACGACCTTCCTGGACGAGGATCTGGTGGTGCGGGCGGTGCACGCCGGGGCCAGAGGCTACGTGGTCAAGGACGTCGACACCACCGAACTGGTCCGGGCGATCCGCGCCATCTCGGCGGGGGAGAGCGCCTTCGATTCGCGCAGTGCCGCAGCGGTGGTGCGTTCGCTCAGCGGTCGCACCGAACGCCGTGAACAACTCACCGACCGTGAACTGGAAGTGCTGCGACTGCTCGCGGCGGGCCTGTCCAACAGTAAAATCGGTGAAAAGCTGTTCATCTCCGCAACCACCGCGAAGTTCCATGTCAGCAACATCATGCGCAAGCTGGATGTGAGCCGCCGGGCCGAAGCGGTGTACGCGGCGAGCAAGCGCGGGCTGATCTAGACCCTGTCCAGCACCAGCCAGCCGCCGTGGTGCTCGAAGGCGGTGGCGCGTACACCGGGGAAGCGAGCGCCCAGCTCGCGCAGCGTCGCCATGTCGAACGTGCGCACATGCCCGTAGCACGCCTGCGGCTCATCCTCGAACGGCACCGCGACCACCACGCGTCGACGGGCCAGCCGTAACGCCTCGGCCAGCACGGCATCGCCGGTGTCGGGATCGAGGTGCTCCAGCAGATGCAGTGCGGTGACGGTGTCAGCCGCGCCGTCGGGTCGCGGAACCTGGGCGGCGTCGCAG
Organism: Mycolicibacterium sp. P9-22; assembly: GCF_008329585.1. GTDB lineage: Bacteria > Actinomycetota > Actinomycetes > Mycobacteriales > Mycobacteriaceae > Mycobacterium. Next base: position 147,618 of record NZ_NPKP01000012.1, read on the forward strand.
GCGACGGTGCGCAACGGCAGGCCCATCCGCGAACTCATGCGCGCAAGCAGATCCATCGTCGGCGCACTCAGATCGGTCGCCGTCACCTCATAGCCCAGCCGGCTCATGCGCAGCGGGAAGAACCCGAAACACGAGCCGAGATCGAGCAGCCAGGGCCCGGTCACCAGAGCGGCCGCCCGCCGGTGGATCGTGGCGAACGCGCTCTGCCCGGATGCCAGCGCATCCATGGAGTTGCGGTAGAAGCGCGACCACGCCTCGAGCCCGCCGGGGACCGTGGTGCGCACGATCCCGGTGAACACCGATTCGAAATCCTGCTGACCCAGCAGTATTTCGCCGAGGTGTTCGGTCAGCAGAACCGCCAGGGTGTCGGACAGTTCGTCGGGGGTCAGGTCATGTTCGACGGTGAGTACTCCGCCGCGGCGGTCGGCACCCAACCTCGGTCTGTCCGGATGCTCCCGGTGGGTTCCGGTCCGTCGTCGCACCCGCACCGCCGCGGTGCGCCACACGCCACCGGGTACCCGGCACAGCGGGTCGATCTCGGCCGGCCGCACGGTGGTGACTGTCATGGTGGACAACGCTATTCAAGAACAGCCGTCCATGCGCGAGCCGAAAGGTCGGTAGTTGACTACCCGATCGGCCAGTATTCGCCGTGGTCTACTTGTGCGCGCTCAGCAGGAAGGCCGGCAACTTCATCCGGCCCTTGTCGTCGCGATCGTGCTCGGGCAGCTCGAACGGCGCCCCGGGCCCTGACGGCATGTTGGCGTGGATGAACGCCGGCCGGATGTCGTCGACCGTCCAATGCGCCGCCACGATATCGCGCAGTTCGTACTCGTCGACCTCGTTGGGCTTGGTCTCCAGCTCGGCGGGGAACGCCCCCTTGGCGAAGACCAGGACGTAGTAGTGAGCCCCCGGAGCGGCGGCACGCTGCACCGCATGCAGGTAGTTGTGCCTGCCGTCGACGGGAAGCGAGTGGAACAGGGTGGAATCGATGACGGTGTTGAATCGGCCGTCGTAACCGGTGAACGAGGTGATATCGGCCTGGGCAAAGCTGGCGTAGCGCAGGTTGCGTTCCTGCGCTGCACGATTCGCTGTGGCAATGGCGGTCGGCGAAATGTCCAGACCCACCACGGTGTAGCCGTCCGCCGCCAGCGACAGTGACAGCTCGGCGTGTCCACAGCCGGCGTCCAGGACGTCGCTGCGCACCTTGCCCGCCGAGATCAGTGCTGCGAGTTCGGGTTGCGGTTCACCGATGCTCCACGGCGGCGGTCCCTGGAACTCGCTGCCGTGACGGTATGCGCTGTCCCAGTCCAGTACCTCAGATGCCATGACATCCAACGTACGCGCGCTCACGCGGTGGGTGTTTCCCACGTGTGGACCGGTGCATTGGTGTGCATGTGTTCGCAGTACAGGCGCAGCATCTCCGCCAGCGCGGCAGGCCGCGCCAGATTGCGTTCCTGCAGCGCGCGCACGGTGGCGGTCTGCCAGGCCGCACCGTTGCGGCCGGTCTTGGCGCGTGCTTCGATGACGCCGAGGAAGCGGTCCCGCACATCGGCGGCGACCCCCCAGCGCTGCAACCCGTCATGGGCCAGCGGCAGCAGCTCCCGCAACACGAGTTCGTCGGCGGTCACCTCACCCAGACCGGGCCAGTACAGCCGCGCCTCCATCCCGTGCCGGGCCGCTGCGAAGAAATTGTGCTGTGCGGCGGCGAAACTCATCTTGCTCCACAGCGGGCGGTCCACGTCGGTGAGGGCGCGCAGGGTGCCGTAGTAGAACGCCGAGTTGGCCAGCATGTCGACCACCGTGGGCCCGGCGGGCAGTACCCGGTTTTCGACACGTAGGTGCGGTTTGCCGTTCACCACGTCGTAGACCGGCCGGTTCCACCGGTAGATGGTGCCGTTGTGCAGGCGCAACTCGGAGAGTTGGGGAGTGCGCCCCGCCGCGAGCTCGGCCACCGGATCCTCATCGGAGATCTCCGGAAGCAGCGACGGGAAGTAGCGGACGTTTTCCTCGAACAGATCGAAAATCGAGGTAATCCACCGTTCCCCGAACCAGACGCGAGGGCGCACGCCCTGGGTCCTGAGTTCGTCGGGCCGGGTGTCGGTGGCCTGACCGAACAGTTCGATGCGGGTCTCGGCCCACAGTTCGTGGCCGAAGAAGTACGGCGAGTTGGCGCCGAGGGCGAGTTGCGGGCCGGCCACCACCTGCGCGGCGTTCCAGTTCTGCGCGAACTCTGCCGGAGACACCTGCAGATGCAATTGCATACTGGTGCAGGCGGATTCGGGTGCGATATCGGCCGACTGCAGGGACAGGCGCTCGGGCCCGCTGATGTCGATGTCGATATCTTCACCGCGCGCGGTGAAGATGGAGTCGTTGAGCGCCTGGTAGCGGGTCGACTCACTCATCCAGCCCGACTCCAGATGCTCGGGCATGAGCGTGGGCAGGATGCCGATCATGACGATGTGCGCACCGTCCTGCGTGGCCTTGGCCTCGGCGGCGTTCAGGCTGGCCCGCACCTCGGCCTCTAGTTCCAGCGCGGACTGCCCGGGCAGCGGACGGGGCGGAACGTTGAATTCGATGTTGTAGGCGCCCAGTTCGGTCTGATAGGCCGGATCGGCGATGGAGGCCAGCACCTCCTGATTGCACAACGCCGGCTGGTAGTCGGCATCGACGAGGTTGCATTCGATCTCCATGCCGGTGAGCGGCCGGTCGAATTCGAAGCTGGACTGGGACAGCATCGTTTCGAACACGTCCAGGCACAGCTGGACCTTGCGCCGGTATTCGCGGCGCTGTGCGCGGCTGAATTCCGTGCGGGAAACCTCTTCGCCCACGGCGTCGACCCTAGCGCCGAACGGCCACCGCGATCTGCGGACTGAGCAGACCGCCGCGCAATTCGATGTCGACGCCGGCGTGCTCGGCCAGCGCGCGCAACGCCGACGGACTGTAGCTCCGCAGCGAACTGATGACACCGTCGTGCACGAACGGGATGAACGGGGCCAACGGCAGCATGGTCGCCAGTCGCAGGAGATGCAGCGGTGCTGGTGGCCGGGGCAGGTCGATGATCAGCAGTTTGTCCGCGACCCGGGTGCCCTCGGCGAGCACCGCGGCGGCCGTCGCCGGCGGCAGGTGGTGAAACGAGAGGGCGAACACCGCCAACGCGAAATGGCCGTCTGGTGTGGTGATGGCGGTGGCGTCCATCTTCCGCACCAGGGCGCGCGGGTGGCTGCCCAGCTCGCCGGCGGCCATCGCGGCGACCGAGGCCGGTTCGATGTCGGTCACCGTGACATGGGCGGTGGGATGCCCCTGCAGGACCACGGTCGACAGTGCGCCGTGGCCGGCGCCGAGCTCGAGGATCTTCGGGTCCGGTACGTCGGCGATCTCGTCGAGCACCAGGTGTGCGAACTGCTGGTGGTTGCCGAACACCCGGCCGGTCCACTCCAACGCGTCGACGACGCTGCGTTTGACCGCGGGATCGACATCGGTGCGATCCAGGTATTCGGTCCGGTCGGTGTGCAGGAGCCGGTCCAGACACGACGCATCGGGGCCACCGCGCGGCATGCGATCCAGATCGGTCACGCTCTCAGGCTACAAGTCGGCCAGGTCCCTGGGCTTGAGCAGCAGCGTCGCGACGACGCTGATGATTGCGGTGGCCACCAGATAGCCGCAGGCCAACCACGGTGCGTCTCCGCCGACCGCGATGAGCGTGGTCAGGATCAGCGGGGTCAGACCCGAGGAGTAGACACCGGAGAGCTGATAGACCGTGGACAGGCCGGTGTAGCGGATCCGGGTGGGGAACAGCGAGGCGTAGAGCGTGCCCTGCGCGCCGTAGAACCAGGCATGGACGATGCCGAACACGATGACGATGCCGATCGTGAACGCCGCCAGACTCCCGGTGTTGAACAACGCGAACACCGGGAACACCGCCACCGCGTAGGCGGCGATACCGGTCGCGTAGACCCGCTGTGGCCCGAATCGGTCGGCGAGCAGACCCGATACCGGCAGCAGCGCCGCCATCAGCAGGGCCGCCACGGTCACCACGATCAGCACGTCGACCTTGCCCAGCTGCAGTGGCCCGGTCGCGCTGGTGGCGTAGGCGATGGCGAACACGCCCCAGGTGTTGAACGCCGCGCCCTCACCCCAGCGGCTCAGCATGCCCAGCAGCGTCGGGCGCAGCGACGGCCCGCGGAACAGTTCCCGCAGGGGCGTCGCCGCCACATCGTCGTCGTCTTTGAGCTTCTCGAACGCCGGGGTCTCGGAGGCCTTGAGCCGGACGACGACGCCGAACACCACCAGCACGATGCTGAACAGGAAGGCGATGCGCCAGCCGTAGGCCATGAATGCCTCGGCCGACATCACCGTCTGCAGCAGTGCGAAGACGCCGGTGCCCAGCGCCAGCCCGAGCGCCAGGCCGACCTGCGGGATGCTGCCGGCGAAACCGCGCCGTTTCGGCGTGCTGTGTTCGACCGCGAGCAGCACCGCTCCGGCCCATTCACCGCCCAGCGCGAAGCCCTGGACGATGCGCAGCAACAGCAACAGGATGGGTGCGAGGACACCGATCTGGGCGGCGGTGGGCAGCAGACCCATCAGTGCGGTGGCCCCGCCCATCAGGAACATCGTCAGCGCGAGGGTGCGTTTGCGGCCGATGCGGTCACCGATGTGCCCGAAGACGAAGCCTCCGATGGGCCGGACCACGAATCCGACGGCGAAGGTGGCGAAGGCCAGCAGCGTGCCGACGAAGGAGCTCTGGTCCGGGAAGAATGCGGTGTTGAACACCAGGCTGGCGGCGGTGGCGTAGAGGAAGAAGTCGTACCACTCGATGGTGGTACCGACCAGACTGGCGGTGAGGGCGGTCCGCACCTTGGATCGATCCGCGGCGGTCTGTTCGGGCGGGCTGTCGGTGACGGTCACCGCTTGCAATATGGCGATCATCCGGCGATCGGACCAGGGTTGTGCTTACGGTGATCCGAAGACCGGATCTATGTGCTCAGCGAGATCCGGCACGTGCGCAGGATGGGCTTCAGTTCGTCGTAGTACTGGGCGCCCAACAGCGCGTGCTGGGCGGTGTCCTCGTTTCGGACCGCAAAAGCGATCTGACCGGCCAGATCGGCCAGCCTGGCAGCGTGATCCGCGATCTCGCCGGGAGCGATCTGCCGCGCCTCGTCGCGGATGGCCCGCGCACGTTCGTCGAAATCGCCGGGCGTCGGCCCTTGCTCTGTGCCGAAGCTCGGCATCACGAATGACTGAGCGCTCAGAGCGACCAGCGGGCCGACCTGACGGCAGGCCTTTCCGTCGACGTAACTCAACGACACGGCCGCGATGATGACGACAACGGCCAGCCCGGTCGCGATGGTGGCCCTGGTGGCGGTGTTCTGCTCGGCATCGAAAACAACTCTGCGCCAGAGCACGTGGGCGCCGATCGCGGCGGCCACGCCCGCGGCCGCCAGCCCCGCGGCCTCGGCGGCGCTACCCCCTCCGGATGTCGCATCGAGTGCGGCGTAGGTGGCGATCGCCGACACCGCGACCAACATCAGGAGCCACATGCCGCGGCGGCGCCCGTAGGAATCGGTGTCGCGGAACGAGATGCCGATCACGCTGCCGGCCGCGGCGAGAACCGCGACCAGCAGCGGGATCAGAACATTGAGGTAATTACCGGTGAGCATCGTCTGGCAATGCTACGGGCGTCACTCCTCGCCGAGAATCTGGTAGATCTCCCGACGTGCGTTGTTGACGATGTCGAGGATGCGCTGCTGCTGATCAGCAGAGGCGGCGTGCGCGGACTGTCCCACCGCGCCGAACAGCTGACCCAGCGCTGCCCGCAGGTTCATCGCATTGGGGTCGGCGTCCTCGGTGATCTCGTCCCACGGCGCGGTCTCGATCTTGGCGGCCACCGCGCGGCCTTCCTCGGTGAGGTCGAAGGTCTTCTTGCTGCCTTCGCTCTCGGTGGGGGTGATCAGACCCTCGTCGACCAACAGTTGCAGGGTGGGGTAGACCGAGCCGGGGCTCGGCTTCCACAAATCGTTACTGCGGGTGGCGATTTCCTGCGTCATCTCGTACCCGTGCATCGGGCGTTCGGTGAGCAGGGTCAGGATCGCGGCGCGCACGTCACCGCGCTTGCCGCGGCCACGGGCACCGCGACCGCCACGACCGCGTGGGCCGCCGAAGCCGGGACCGCCGAAGCCGGGACCGAATCCTCTGCCGAAGCCGGGACCGAATCCCGGTCCGAACGGACCCGGGTGACCGGCGGCCTGCTCGCGGATGTGATCGCGGAACTCACGGCGGGCATGGCGCCGGTCGAAGCCGACGGGGCCGAAGCCGAATGCGGGGTTGGGGGGTGTGAATGGGGTGTTCATGGGTGCTTCTTTCTTGAGAGGGAAGCACGATGTGCGCTTCCGATGCAGTAACGATATATCGGAAGCTATCGCGATGCAACTGTCAGTCGGAGCGTTTCTGGATTTCGGCGACCAGCCAGCGGGCCCAGTCCGCTTGCATGGCCTCGAAACGCAGGCCGTATTCCAGGGCGGCGTTTCCGTAGAACGAGTCATCGGAGTCGTCGAAGTGCAGCCTGTCGCGCAGTGCCTGCAGGCGCGCCAGCTCGGATTCGGCGTGCTCGACCAGTGCTTGCACGTGATCGGCGGCGTCGCGACGGGGCAGTTCGCCGAGCAGGAAGATGCGCAGCAATTCCGGGTCGCGGTGAGGCGGATCGTCCTGTGGATTGGTCACCCAACGCAGCAGCTCGGAGTGGCCGGACCCGGTGACGCGATAGACCTTGCGCCCGCGCGGTCCGATCTCGGCCACCTCGATGAAACCGTTGTCCGCCAACCGGTTCAGCTCGCCGTAGAGCTGGCTCTGGGTGGCCGGCCAGACGTTGGCCATCGACTTCTCGAAACGCCGGAGAAGGTCGTATCCGCTGCCGGGATGCTGGGCCAGCAGGCCGAGCGCCGCCATTCGCAAACTCATGGCGGTCATCCTACATTCCACTCTTGACAGGTCATTAGTGGAATGTCATCGTGGTGTGATGACCACAACCTCCGCACTGCCCGCCGAGGGTGACTTCTTCCGGCGTGGCAATTACGCGCCCGTCGCCGACGAACTCACCGAATACGATCTGCCCGTCCAGGGTGCGATCCCGCCCGAGATCGACGGCTGGTATCTGCGCAATGGGCCCAATCCGCGCGAGGCCAAGGCGCACTGGTTCGCCGGTGATGGCATGGTCCACGGCGTCCGGATCGAGAAGGGGGCGGCCAAGTGGTACCGGAACCGATGGGTCCGTACCGACAGCTTCGTAAAGGACTTCCCGCTCTACAACGCCGACGGATCCCGCAACCTGCGCGCCGCGGTCGCCAACACCCATGTGGTCAACCACGCTGGGAAGACCCTGGCGCTGGTCGAATCATCGTTTCCCTATGAGATCAGCAATGAACTGGAAACGTTGGGCGCCTACGACTTCGGCGGCAAGCTCACCAACTCGATGACCGCCCATCCGAAGATCTGTCCGATCACCGGTGAGATGCACTTCTTCGGGTACGGCAGCATCTTCGAGCCCTATGTGACCTACCACCGCGTGGCCGCAGACGGCGAACTGATCATCAACCGGCCATTGGATGTCAAGGCGCACACCATGATGCACGACTTCGCCATGACCGCCGATCACGTCGTCTTCATGGACCTGCCGATCGTGTTCGACCTGGACGTCGCGATCAAGGGCGATGGCGACATGCCCTACCGTTGGAGCGATAGCTACGGTGCCCGGTTCGGCGTGCTGCGCCGCGATGACCCTTTCGGTAACATCCGCTGGTTCGATATCGACCCGTGCTACATCTTCCATGTCGCGAACGCGTTCGAGGACGCCAATTCGATTGTGCTGCAAGCGGCCCGATACCCGGAGTTGTGGCGCAACGACGGCGGATTCGGTGAGCACGCGGTGCTGTGGGAGTGGCGGATCGATCTGAGCGCCGGGACGGTCGCCGAACGCCAGCTCGACGACCGCGGGATCGAGTTCCCGCGGATCGACGACCGGCTGGCCGGGCTGCCGGCACGCTACTCGGTTTCGGTGGGAGACACCGAACTGGTGCGCCACGATCTGTACACGGGTGCCGCCCAGGCGCACTCCTTCGGGCCGGGGGTGTCCGGCGAGGCGGTGTTCGTGCCGGCGACCGGGCCGGCCGACGAGAGCAATGGCTGGTACATCAGTTACGTGTACGACCCGCGTCGTGAGGGAAGCGATCTGGTGATCCTCGACGCGTCGGACTTCGGGGGTGCACCGGTGGCGACCATCGCGCTACCGCAGCGCGTGCCGTTCGGGTTCCACGGCAACTGGATACCGGCCTGAACACCTACGTCCCACAATGTGGACGCCAGAGATCCGTACCAGTTGCGCGGTACCGGCGGTCCCGGCAACGCGATGCAATCCACTGGGCGCCGTTGCTGGAATGACCGGGCGGCGCACGAGACGGCGGCGCCGAACTGCGCGCCGTGGCAAACCGGAGACGGGGTGGCGCAAACCACACACCGACCCGGGTGTGCGCAGAATCACGCAGGTCGTACCGGTCGGTAGCTCGCCGTCAGCAAAGCTGAAAATGGTCAAATCGATAGTTGCAATAGCAACCGGTTAATTTGCATTCAAAACTACCGAAGTGGAGCGAATGCCTGTTTGCCCGACCGTCGGCGTCCGTCAATACCGTCTCTCAACAGCAACGTTACGAAACCGCAATATGCGGGTTCCCGAAATTTGGCAGAGCATGCAACTTTACAAATCTCTCTTGACGTCAACTTACTGGTGGGTAAGTTCTCTGCAGTCCGGGGGAACCGCCTGAAGGGATGGCAAAGAGAAAAATGTCCATGCAATTGACGATGAAGCCGTATGTGACGGTTGGCGTCGCGCTGGTGGGCGCCAGTGTGATCGCGGTGGCACCGATCGCCCCGCGGGCCGATCTGCACCTGCCGTCGGTCAACCTAGCGGCGTCCATCGAGAATCCCATCACGGTCTTCACGCCGGTCGTCAATGCCGCCGGTGACCTGATCCGCGAGACGCTGCAGGCCGAATTCGCCGATCCGTTCCCCATCCTGCGGCAGATCTTCGCCAACCAGCAGTTCACCGTCTCCAAGCTGCTGCAGGCGATCAATGCCGGCGGTGCCGCCCTCACCGACCTGGTGCAGGGACTGCCCGCGGCCCTGAACGCAGCCGGCGCCATCGCGCGCACCGGCGATATCAACGGCGCCATCGACAGCCTGGTCGCCAGCGGCCTGAACCCCATTCTCAGCTTCATCACCGGCGTCAGCACGCCACTGCAGCAAGCGCTTGAACGGCCGTTTGCGGTCGGCCAGGAACTGGTCGCCGCGGCGTTCGAGAGCGGGCTCGCGCTCACGGTGGCGCTGGCGCAGACGTTCATCGGTATCGGGTTCCCGGTCGGCACGACCCCGGTCCTGCAGAACCTCGTCAGCGTGACCGAGTCGGTGCTCAAGTCGATCGGGACGCTGAATCCGATCAACATCATCAACGCCGTCCAGAACGGTGTCGCCGATGTCCTGCTGAACGCGATCACCCATGTCAGCGATTTCATGGTCCAGACGGTGCCCTACATCCGGGACGTGATCGTCAACGCGCTCAAGGCCGGTCAGCCGGCGACGGCGAACAAGACCGCCTCGGTGGCGACCGCGCCGACGGCCGACGCCCAGACCTTCACGATCACCATCCCGGGCGCCCAAACCGACGGCGCCGCACCGGCGGTGACCCCGGTGAGCACCGGCGAGGAGTCGGCCGAAACGCCGGCGGCGGCCCCGGTGGAGACGCCCGCCGAAGCTCCTGCCGAGGCCCCGGTCGAGGTGCCCGCGGAGGAAGCCGTCACCGAGACGCCGGTCGAAGAAGCGCCCGTCGAAGAGGTCGAGGAGCCGGAGGAGGCCGCCGAGCCTGTCACCCGGCCGAGCCTCAAGCAGGCCGGGTCCGGCAAGACGTCGCCGAAGCGGGCGGGTAATCCACGCGCCGCGGCCTGATCGCACGAATGAGTGGTCTCCCTCGCCGATAGGCGGGGGAGACTACTCATATGTCCAACCCTGTTCTGGCGTTGACCGTCGTGACTGCCGTCGGCAGCGCGGCGGTCGGCGGCCTTTTCTACGCGTTCTCGACGTTCGTCATGCGCGGCCTGGACCGCACCGAACCAGCCGAAGCCGCGGTGGCGATGCGCGGGATCAACGCCGAAGCCCAGGCGAACGCCCCATTCCTGGTGTTGTTCCTGGGAACCGGCGTGCTGGCACTGGTGCTCGGCGTCATCGCCATCATCAACCGGGACGGCTACCTGCTGGCGGGTGCGGTGCTCGCGCTGTTGCCGACGGTCATCACGATGGCCTTCAACGTGCCGTTGAACAACCGCCTGGAGGCCGGTTTGGACTGGGCTTCCTACCTGGGCCCGTGGACCGCGTGGAACCACGTCCGCACCGTCACCGGTCTGCTGGGAGGGGCGCTACTGGTGATCGCCGGAACGCAACGATGACGATGACCGCGGCGGCCAGCACCAGCGTCGCCGCGAGGGTCGCCGTCGGGGCGATGCCCGAGTCGAAGGCGCGGTGCGCCGATTCCAGCAGCTTCTCGGCGGTCGGAGCGGGCAGCTCGCGGGCCACCGCGGTGGCGCCACCGATGCTCTCCGCCGCGTCCCCGGCCTGAACGGGCGTCAGCCCGGCAGGCACCTCGACGTTGGTGCGGTAGAACGCCGTGAAGATGGTGCCGAGCGTCGCGGCGCCCACCACCGCACCCAGCTCGTAGGCGGTCTCCGAAACAGCAGACGCGGCACCGGCTTTCGCCGCAGGCACCGAGGCCACGATGGTGTCGTTCGAGACCGTCTGGGAGACGCCGACACCGAGCTCCAGCACGATGAACGACGCGATGATGGCGGCCACCGAGAGATCGTGGCGGAACAGCAGGATCAAGATGAAGCCGGCCGCGACGAACACCAGGCCGAAGACCATCAGAGTCTGCGCGCTGAAGTGCTTGGCCGCCTTGACCACCGAGATACCGGCCACCATGGACACCACGGCACCGGGCAGGGTGACCAGACCGGCCTCCAATGGGCTCAACCCGAGCACCAGCTGCAGGTGCTGGGAGACGAAGAAGATGAACCCGATCAACCCGACGATCGACAGGAAGTTCGCCAGCACCGACGAGGTGAACGGACCCGAGCGGAACAACTCCATATCCAGCATCGGTATGGGCCTGCGGGTCTGGCGCCGCACGAACAGCACGCCCGCGCCGATGCCCACCACGACCGCGGCCGCGACGAGCAGCGACAGACCGTCGTGCGCGGCGGTCTTGATGGCCCAGACCAGCGGCAGCATCGCCACGAAGGACAGCACCACGCTGACCAGATCGAGCGGACCCGGGTTCGGGTCACGGGACTCCGGCACCAGCTTGGGGGCCAGGACCAACAGCGGCAGCAGGATCGGGACCGCGATCAAAAAGACCGAGCCCCAATGGAAATGCTCCAGCAGGGCGCCGCCGACGATCGGACCCAGGGTCGAACCGGCGGTGAAGCAGGACGCCCAGATGGCGATCGCCAACCGGCGTGCCGAAGCCTCGGTGAAGATGTTGCGGATCAGTGACAGCGTCGAGGGCATCAGCATGGCGCCGAAGAAGCCGAGCACGGCACGGGCGAGCACCAGCATCTCGGCGGTCGGCGCGAATGCCGCGACGGCGGAAACGATCGCGAACCCGGCGGCACCGATCAGCAACATCCGTCGCCTGCCGATGCGGTCGCCGAGACTTCCCATGGCGACCAGCAGGGCCGCCAGCACCAGCGAGTAGACGTCGACGATCCACAGCTGGGTGGATGCCGCGGGCCGGAAGTCCTCGGCGATCGCCGGGAGTGCGAAAGCGAGGACCGTGTTGTCGATCGCGATCAGCATCACCGGCAGGGTGAGTACCGCGAGCGCAATCCATGAGCGTCGCGGTGTGGTTGTCGGCGGTGTGACCGACCGGGTGGTCATTTGATGGTTCCTTCGGTGAGGCTGCTCATGATGGCGTCGACGACCTGGTGTCGCGGTGTGCGGTCCTGCTTCATGGCTTCGTAGCCCGACAGCAGCAGCGACCAGAACACCCGCCGCGCCCAGCCGGGCGGGAACTCCGGTTTGTCGGCCGTTGCGCGGGCGAGGATCTCGGCGATCACTTCGTCACCCGTGTCGAGATGGGCGGCCAGGTCGACATCGGCCTGAATCGTCGGCTCGGTGTAGATGTAGACGAAGATCGGCCCGAGATCGAGGTGGCCCTCGACGACGCGGCGCAGCGCAGCGAGCACGGGTCCGCAGGTGGGATCGGCGGCTTCGATGGCGGCATTGCTGGCGGCGTGCACCTGCAGGGCAACCGCGCGGAGCAGATCGCTGCGCTCGGGGAAATGCCGGTGCAACGTGCTGCGCCCGACGCCGGCGACCTCGGCGATGTCGGTCAGTGTGGCCGCCGGGTTGTCGGTGATGACCGCGATCGCGGCCTCGACGATGGCGCGACGCGTGCGGCCGCGCGCACCCGTTTCACCCATGTCAAGGACGCTCATGGGCGCCAACTGTAGCATTGTAATCCCAAAATGGGACAATCGTGTCCCATTTTGGGTCAGGCGGGTGGTCGGGCCTGGAGTCGGGCCAGCTCGCGGCGGTGACGCTCGGCGAGCACCGCGGCCAGCACGTATTCGGGCGGCACGCCGGGTGGTGGCGGGGGAGCGATGCGCGAAACCACGTCACCGGCGATGCGATGCGCCATCTGTTCGCGCATACCGGGTTCCAGCTGACCGGCCCGGGACAGGAACTGCCGTGCCATCTCGGCCTGCTCGCCGCCCAGGCCGGACAGCTGCAGGCTCGCCGCCCACCAGGCCAGTTCGGGCGGCATCGGCGGCGGGGGGTTGAGCTTCGGGGCTCGCTCGCTGATCACCATGGTGCCGGCGAACACGTCGCCGATGCGCTTACCCTGTGGCGAGATCATGCTGCAGATGACCGCGGGACCCCCGGTGAGCATCCAGATTTCGATGACGCTGGACAACGCGCGAAATACCGCCTGCCGCAACCGCTCTGGACCGCCGTCATCGGAGACCACCCGAAGCCCGAGGGCCATCTTGCCCAACGACCTGCCGCGGGTGGCGGTCTCGAACACCACCGGGTAGCCGACGAGAACCAGCACCATGAAGATGAGCAGCACCGCCGCCGAGAGTGCCGGGTCCAGCTCCGGCAGCGTCAGCGCCCACAGCGTGGCCAGCACCGCATAACCGGTGGCCATCACCGCGACGTCGATCAGGGCCGCCGCAGCCCGCACCGGCAGCTGGGCGATCGACACCTCGAGCTGGACGGCGTCACCGGTCACCACCGGTTCTGGCTGGAAGACCATTCGGTAAACGCTACTAGGATCGGACCCGTGGATGTCGACGCGTTCGTGCTCGCCCACCGCCCGGCCTGGGACCGCCTCGAACAGTTGGTCAAGCGCCGCCGCAAGCTCACCGGCGCCGAGGTCGACGAACTCGTCGACCTGTATCAGCGGGTGTCGACCCATCTTTCGATGGTGCGCAGCGCGACCGGCGACGCCGTCCTGATCGGCCGGCTCTCAGGTCTGGTGGCGCAGGCCCGCGCCGCGGTCACCGGCGCGCACGCACCGCTGGGAAGTGAGTTCGCCCGGTTCTGGACCGTCTCGTTCCCGGTCGTCGCCTATGACTGCCGGCGCTGGTGGCTGGGGTCGGCGCTGAGCTTTCTGGCCGTCGCGATCGTGATCGGATTCTGGGTGGCGGGCAGCCCGGAGGTGCGCGCCACGCTGGGCACACCGACCGAGTTGGAGCAGCTGATCAACCACGACTTCGAGTCGTATTACAGCGAGAATCCGGCCGGGTCGTTCGGGCTGCGGGTGTGGGTCAACAACGCGTGGGTGGCCGCGCAGTGCATCGCCTTCGCCATCCTGCTGGGCCTGCCGATTCCGTGGGTGCTGTTCCAGAACGCCGCAAATGTCGGGGTGTCCGGGGGACTGATGTTCGGTGCCGGCAAGGGCGATCTGTTCCTCGGGTTGTTGGCCCCGCACGGTCTGCTGGAGTTGACGGCGGTGTTCCTGGCCGCCGCGGCCGGTATGCGGTTGGGCTGGTCGGTGATCGCGCCAGGGGACCGGCCGCGTGGACAGGTGCTGGCCGAACGGGGCCGCGCCGTGGTTTCGGTGGCCGGCGGACTGGTTGTGGTGCTACTGATATCGGGATTGATCGAGGCGCTGGTGACGCCGTCTCCGCTGCCGACGTCCGCGCGGATCGCGATCGGTGTCGCCGCCGAGATCGCCTTCCTGGCCTACGTGTTCCACTTCGGGCGCACGGCCTCGCGAGCCGGGGAGACCGGCGATCTCGACGATGCCCCGGACGTGGTGCCGACCGGGTGATGACCTCGGCGATCGCTGCGGGGATCACCCTCGATCGCCGCCTTGCCGGCAAAGCCGGCGTTATGCTCGGTGGGGTAGCTGTGGTGCTGCCATGACGCCATTGGAGTTTCGAGGCGAACGATGGTCCGCAACGATCCGTTGCCGACGCAGCGGGATCTGCCCGCCGGGATACCGGCGGAGCTGGAGGCGGCCGGTTTCGAGGATCCCGAGGAAATCGGGCAGGGCGGATTCGGGGTGGTGTACCGCTGCACCCAACGCACGCTCGACCGCACGGTTGCGGTCAAGGTCCTGACCGCCGACCTCGAACCGGACAATCTTGAGCGGTTCATGCGCGAGCAGATCGCGATGGGCAAACTGTCCGGGCACCCGAACATCGTCAACATCTTTCAGGTCGGCACCACCGCGAGCGGTAGGCCCTACATCGTGATGCAGTATCACCCCCACGGGTCGTTGGGCGCCAAGATCCTCGACAGCGGGCCCATCGGCTGGCGCGATTCGCTGCGTGTCGGCGTGAAGATGGCCGGTGCGCTGGAAACCGCCCACCGGCGCGGCACCCTGCATCGGGACGTGAAACCGGCGAACATCCTGCTCACCGAATACGGCGAGCCACAGCTGACGGACTTCGGGATCGCCCGCATCGTCGGCGGCTTCGAGACGGCGGACGGCGCGGTCATGGGTTCGCCCGCCTATACCGCCCCCGAGGTGCTGCTCGGCGAATCGCCGGACGTGACATCCGATGTCTACAGCCTTGCCTCGACGTTGTTCAGTGCCGGCTCCGGACACGCGGTGTTCGAGCGGCACAAGGGCGAGCAGATGGTGGCGCAGTTCCTGCGGATCACCAGGCACCCGATGCCGGATCTGGGGGCTTCCGGTCTGCCTGGCGACGTCTGCGCAGTCATCGAACAGGCGATGTCGCGCGACGCCGGGGACCGCCCGCCGAGTGCGGAGATCTTCGGCGAGCAGTTGCGGGACCTCCAACGCCGCAACGGTTTCCCGGTCGATGACATGCCCGTGCCGATATCCGCATCGGCGATCCGCTACGACCCGAAGTCGACACCGGGCACCCCGTCGAGTGGATACCGGATACGGACATTGACACCGCCGGCGCCGACCACCCGTTTCCGGCTTCCGGTGTCGACGAAGGCGCTGGTGCAACGATCGCGTCTGATCGAGTTCCTGCGCGCCCGGCAGCACAAAAAACTCACCGTGATCCACGGCCCCACCGGCTTCGGGAAGAGCACCGTGGCCGCGCAGTGGGCCAAGCTGCGGGCGGCCGACGGGGTGACGGTGGCGTGGTTGACCGTCGACCACGACGACAACAACGTGGTCTGGTTCCTCTCTCACCTGATCGAGGCCATCCGCGCCGTCACGCCCGCACTTGCGGCCGACCTCGCCGAGGTACTGGAAGAACACGGTGACGAGGCCGAGCGGTATGTGCTGACCTCGCTGATCAACGAGATCCAACAGAGTGCCACCCGGATGACCCTGGTGATCGATGACTGGCATCAGATCACCGACCCGGCCACCATCGCCGCCTTGCGCTACCTGCTGGACAACCTTGCGTCCGGCCTGACGGTCGTGGTGACCAGCCGCAGTCAGCGCGGGCTGCCGTTGAGCCGGATGCGGATGCAGGACGAACTGGTCGAAATCGACGCCAATGCACTGCGTTTCGATGTCGACGAATCGAAGAGCTTTCTGGTCGGGCTGGGCGGGTTGGACCTGGACCACGCCGACGTCGAAGAGCTCACCGCCAAGACCGATGGCTGGGTGGCCGCGCTGCAATTGGCCTCGCTGTCGTTGCGTGACCGCGACGACCCGGGCCGATTGATCGAGACGATGACGGGTCGCCACCACGTGATCAGTGAGTTCCTCGCCGAGAACGTGCTCGACACACTCGAACCCGCCATGCTCGACTTTCTGCTGGCCACCTCGGTCACCGAACGGATCTGCGGCGGCCTGGCCTCGGCGCTGACCGGGGTGCCGGACGCGTTGGCGATGCTCGAACAGGTCGAGGAGCGCGACCTGTTCCTGCGCCGGATCGACGAGCAGTGGTTCCGGTATCACCAGTTGTTCCTGGATTTTCTGCGGCAGCGGCTCAGCCGTGACACCCCGGAACGGGTGATGGCGCTCCATCGTCTGGCCTCGAAATGGTACGCCGAGCATGAGCTGGTCAGCGAGGCCGTCGACCACGCGCTGGCCGCAGGTGACGCGCAGGGGGCCGTCGGCCTGGTGGAGAACGGCGGTATTTCGATGGTGGCCAATACCCAGATGGCCACCCTGATCGGGCTGGCCGCCAAGTTGCCCGCTGCCGCGGTGCAATCACATCCGCGGTTACAGCTCGCGCTGGCATGGGCGAATATCGTGTTGCACCGGATCCCGGCCGCCGAGCAGGCGCTGGAGTTGGTCGAATCGACCTTGGAGGGATCCGGCCTCGACGCCGACGACATTGCCGACGTGCAGGCTGATGCCGGCGTCGTGCGCGGTGTGGTGGACCTGCGCTCGGATCGGCTGGCGGGTATCGACGAACACATCGCGCCCTGTCTGCGGCGACGGGACCGGATGCGTCCCTTCGCCGTTGCGTCCGCCGCCAACGTGGCGACGTTCGCCGCGGCCTACCGCTATGACCTGGTCGAGGTCGAACGGATTCAGACGTGGGCGGCACCGTTCTACGAGCGCAGCGGCGACGCGTTCAGCAAGGTCAACGGGCTCTGCTTCACCGGGTTGGCGCACCGCTTGATGCTGCACAATGCGGAGGCCGAGCAGTGCTTTCGCAAGGCGCTGCGGATCGCCAAGCGCTCGACCGGCATCCATTCGTACAACGCCCGGCTGGCGAGCTCGTTGTTGGGCGAATTATTGTATGAGCGAGGCGATCTCGAACAGGCCGAACTCCTGCTCGACGAGGGGTACAAGCTCGGCCCGGAGGGCGGATCCGTCGACTTCAAGATCGCCCGGTACGTGATCAACGCGCGGATCAAGGCGCTGAAGGGTGACCGGCTGGCCGCCGCTCAGCGCCTCGACGAGGCCACCAGGATCGCCCATGCGTTGTCGCTGAACCGGTTGCGCGCGCTCGCCGAACACGAACGCATCCGCCTCGGGCTGCCGCCGCACCCGGAGTTCGGCCCGATGCCGGTGACGACTTATGACGCGCGCCGAAAGCCCGTGGACCCGATGGACGAGATCGCGGTGCAGTTCGAAGAAGCCTCCGCCATCCGCATGTTGATCACCGGCGGGGATTCCGGGGACCGCGAACTGGCGTGTCACTGGGCCCGCGAATGGGTGGATCTGCTCGCCCCGTTGAACCGACCACAGGCGATGTTGCGGGCGCGTCGGCTGATGGGCGCGTGCCTGGCCGCCGACGGACGGAGCGCCGAGGCCAAGGCCGCGATCGCCGGCGTCGCCGCGCAGTGCGCGCAGCTGCGGATGCTGCGCTACCTCGTCGACGGGGGGCCGCATGTGGTCGGCGTGCTGGCGGAGCTCAGGGCAGACCGGCAGGCCGGGCGGTGGTCGTCGGATTGGCCGGAGGTGCCCGCCGAGTTCCTCGACAGAGCCCTTGATGCCGAAGTGCCGCAGCGGGTGTGAGTCGACCACCTGACAGTAGGCTGACACCGTGCTCGATGACGACGACGTGCGCCGTGTTGCTTTGTCCTTCCCCGAAACCACCGAGAAGGAACGTTGGAGCCATCCGACCTTCGATGTGGCCGGAAAGATGTTCGTCACCGTGCCGGACGATCAGACGTCGTTCGCGGTGCGCTGCCCGAGACTCGACCGCGAGGAATTGATCGCCGCCGAGCCGCACAAATTCTGGACACCTGCGCATGAGGCGGCATCGGCCTGGGTGCGGGTTCGGTTGGACGAGCTCGAGGACGTGCGGGAACTGCGGGACATCCTGCTCGACTCCTGGCGGCAGGCGGCACCCAGCAGGCTCATCGAGCTCGAGGGCTCCTGAGTCCGGATGCTAGAGCCGGCCGGCGGCCTTCATGGCCAGGTAGCGGTCGGCCAGCGCCGGCGCTAGTTGGTCGGGAAGCGCGTCGATGACGTCGATGCCGTGGTTGCGCAGCCGGGCGGCGATCGCATGCCGCTCATTGCGGGAGCGTTCGGCCGCCGCGGCGTCGTACACCTGGGCCGCGTCGGCCCGGCCGGCGGCCAGTGCATCCACCCGCGGATCGGAGACAGCCGCCAGCATCACCTGATGCTTCGTCGACAGCTGCGGCAGCACGGTCATGAGGCCCTCGTCGATGGCCGAGGCGTTGAGGTCGGTGAGCAGGACGACCAGGGCCCGGCGGCGCACCCGGCGCTGCACCGCGGCGACCATCGCCGTGGCATCGGACTCCACCAGCGCCGGCTGCAGGGGAGCCATCACCGTCACCAGCTGGGCAAGCAGTTCACGGCGGGACGCATTGAACAACCCGGCCCGCGAGATCCGGTCATGGGCAAGGAAATCCACGTGGTCACCGGCCCGGGCGGCCAATGCCGCCAGCAGCAGCGCCGCATCCAGCGACCAGTCCAGCCGGGGCCAGCCGGCGGGATCCGCAGACAGCGGGTCCACGCCGATCCGGCCCGCCGAGGTCCTGCCGGTATCGAGCACGATCACCACCCGCCGGTCCCGTTCGGGGCGCCAGGTGCGTACCACCACGTCGGCCCGGCGAGCTGTCGCCCGCCAGTCGATGGACCGCACATCGTCACCGACGACATACTCACGCAGCGAATCGAACTCGGTGCCCTGCCCGCGGATCATGACCGGCACCATGCCGTCGAGTTCGCGCAGTTTGGCCAGCCGCGACGGGAGGTGCTTGCGGGACAGGAACGGCGGCAGGATGCGCACCTGCCAGGGCACGTCATGCGAGCGCTGCCGCCCGGCCAGGCCGAGCGGGCCGACGGCGCGCACCGTGACCTGCGCACCGTCCTGGTCACCACGCCGTGCGGGCGTCAAGGTGGTGACCAGACGCTCCCGTCCGCCGGCCGGGATGTCGATCGCCCGGGTGCGCGGATACGCGCGTGCGCTGGGTGCCCAGGCGTCGCGGACCTGCCCGCGCAACCGCCGTGGCCCGGGATTGTGCACCTCGAGGATGATCTCTATCGCCTGTCCCAGCCGTGCCGACGTGTCGCCCGCACGGTTCAGGACCAGCCGCCGCGGGCTGGCCGCCAGGGCGGTATCGGCGACCAGCGCCATCGTGATCGCTACCAGAACTATGGCGAAAACCGTTCCAGGCCATGGCGATACCGCGATCGGCAGGGTGCCGATCAGCGCCAGCAGGCCGGCCCGGCCGGTCAGGATCATCAGCGCGGTACCGGTACCGAAGCCAGGATGCCGTCGAGCACGCCGTCCGGGCTGGCGCCCTCCAGTTCGGCCTCCGGTCGCAGCGCGATGCGGTGGCGCAGGGTGGGTCTGGCCATCGCCTTCACATCGTCGGGGGTCACGTAGTCGCGTCCGGACAGCCAGGCCCAGGCCCGTGCCGTGGCCAGCAGCGCTGTCGCGCCGCGCGGTGAAACGCCGAGTTGCAGGGCGGGGGAATGCCGGGTGGCACCGGCTATATCGACGATGTAGCCGAGTAGCTCCTGCGCCACCAGGACCTTGTGCACGGCCTCGCGGCCGGCGGCGAGTTCGGCTGGGCCGGCGACTGCGGCGAGCCCGGACAGGTCGCGAGGGTCGAATCCTGCGGCATGCCTGCCCAGGATGGCGATCTCCTGATCGCGCGGTGGCAGTGGCACATTGAGCTTGAGCAGGAATCGGTCCAGCTGGGCCTCGGGAAGTTGGTAGGTGCCCTCATACTCGATGGGGTTCTGGGTGGCCGCCACGATGAACGGGTCGGGCAACGGACGGGCCTGACCGTCCACGGTGACCTGCCGCTCCTCCATCGCCTCCAGTAGCGCCGCCTGGGTTTTCGGCGGGGTGCGGTTGATCTCGTCGGCCAGCAGCAGGTTGGCGAACACCGGGCCGGCGCGGAACTCGAACTCCGCGGTGCGGGCGTCGTACACGAGCGAGCCGGTGACGTCGCCCGGCATCAGGTCCGGGGTGAACTGCACCCGTTTGAAATCCAGCTGCAGGGTCGCGGCCAGGCTGCGCACCAGCAGCGTCTTTGCCACGCCCGGCACACCTTCGAGCAGGACGTGGCCGCGACATAGCAGCGCGATGACCAGTCCGCTGACCACGGCATCCTGTCCGATCACCGCCTTGGAGATCTCGGTGCGCAGCGCGAGCAGCGCCTCCCGTGCGGCGTCCGGGTGCGAAGGTGACGTCACGACTGTGCGACCTGCCTTTCGAGATCATCGAGTTGATGGGCGAGTTCGAGAAGTTCTGTGTCGGTCCCCGGGACCGGCCCGAACAGCACGGCGCCGGAGTCCCGGCCGGTCCGTTGGGCGATGGCCGCGGTCACCGCCGATGGCGCCGCGTTACGCCCGAGGCCCAGACGCGGCAGCAGGCGGGTGAGCGCCGCGGTGCGCAGCGCGCCGGCCGCGCGGTCGCGTGCGCGGTGCGCGCGGTACAGCCGGGCCCGGCCCTCCACCGTCTCCGATGCCCGCACCACGACGGGCAGCTGCTCGGCGACGAGTGGACCCAGTCTGCGCCCGCGCCACCAGGCAACCAGGGCCACCGCGAGGCACAACTGCAATGCCGCCCACCCAACCTGGCTCGGCGCCAGGTCCAACAGCGATGCCTCACCGGAGGACTCGCCCTCCAGGCGCTGCGGCGCATACCAGATCACCCGGTCGTGGGTGCCGGCCAGATTCATCGCCAGTGCCGCGCTGCCCTGACCGAGCAGGCCTGCGTTGGTCATGAAATCCGAGCTGCCGACCACCGTGGTGGTGCGCCCCGATTCGGTGAACCGCACCAGCGCGCCGTCATAGCAGCGGGTGACCGAAAGATCACCGTCACTGCGATAGCTGTCGCTGATCCCGAACTGCACGTCGCCGGCTGTCACGGCTTCCCTCAGGTCGCAGCCCGGTTGGCCGCCGAACTGCACCGAACCGTCGAGCCGGATCGTCGGTGCCAGTTGTTCCCGGGTGCGGGCGGCGGGGGCGACGAGCAGCCGGTCGCCGGGAAGCTCGCCCAGCCTGTTCAGGCCGTCATCGTCGAGCAGGAAAAAGGTCTGGGCGATGAGGATCAACGTGTCCGGACGCGCCGCAGCGGCTACACCGTCCAGGTTCTCGGCGACAACGACATCCACCCCGTGGTCCCGCAGCAGCGTGACCAGAGCGTGCGCGCCGTCGGGAGAAGTCGACCCGGCCTCCATGAGCCCACCGGGCCGCGGTGCGGTGAGGTAGGTGCCGAGCGTGGATACCAGCGCAATCACCAGCAATGCCAGCAGGACCCAGCGCGCTGTCCGCCAACGTTGTCTTGTCACGGCGCCACCATCCGGATCAGGGCGCGATCCAGTTCGGCGATCCGCCGGTACCCCGCCTCGGTGCCCTGCTGCGCGCCATAGGTGACACCGTTGAATATGTCTGCCGCGGCGTGGAATTCGACACCCAGGTCTGGACGCGCGGCAGTGGCGTCGCGGGCCAGTTCGGTCGCGGTGCGCCCGGGTTCGGGGTGCAGGACGCGGGTCTCCTCCAGCCCGCGCGCCACCGCGCGCAGCCGGTGACGGATTGCCAGACCCCAATCACCTTGTGCCGCAGACCGCTCGGATTCGGCACGGTGTTGTTCGGCGCTGAGGTCATGTTCACCGAACAGTGGTCGGGCGGATCCGCGATCGGTGCGCATGGTGCGCCGGGCTATCCGGATGGCCACGAAGACCGCCACGGCGAGCAGGGTCAGCAACAGCGCCAGGGTGATCCAGCCGCCGGGAAACCATGATCCGTTCGTGACGATCTTGTAGAGGATGTCGTCGAGCCAGGCCATCAGTTGTTCGGTCAGCGAGGGCCTGGGGTAGATGGGCTTGCCGAGCTCGCGCTGGGCAGCATCATGCGCGGCGTCGCCGTCGATGTTGATACCGGTCACGTCAGGGCCGGCGGGTCAGCCACAGGTGGTCGGTGGAATCGGCGGGTGAGGCCGGACCGATACCGGCACCGGTCTGCAAGACGAGGTCGAAGGCCTCGGCGCGGATACGGCGATCGGTGTACTGCAGCACCACCACCCCGGCGGTGAACGGAGCGGTGAGGATCTGCCCGATCGCGCCGCCGATGGAGGCAAGCACCAGCCCGGCGAGCGCGGTGCCGGCCGATCCGCCGATGATGATCAGTGCCTGCGATCCCAGGCTGAACGGCATGGCGACCGCACCGGAGATCAGCCCGGCGACCAGCACGGCCAGCAGCCGGATGCCGAATACACGCCAGAAGTCGTTGCGCACCAAGGCAAAAGATCGCTCGATCGCGGCGATGACGGGTAGCCGCTCCAACACGATCAGGGTCGGCGCGAAGCTGAGCTTGGTGAACAGGTACGCCAGTGCCACAACCGCTCCGAGTACCAGTGGGAAACCGACAGCGAGCGCGAACCAGCCGTTCAGCACGAAGGCCACCGCCGTGATGACCCCGGCCACCGCCGTCACCAGCAGGACCATGCCCAGCGATTCCAGTGCGGTGTAGCCCAGCAGTGCGAGCAGTCTGCCCTTCACCCGCTGCCAGGCCTCGCCAATGGTGATCGGCGAGCCGAACACCGCCCGGCCGACGATGACGGTGAGCAGTCCGCTGAGCAGGATCATCGAAATCCAGGTGGCCAGACCTCCGGCCAGAGCTCCCAGGACGGACCCGACCAGGATCGACACGTCGGGATCCGGGCCGGTCAGATTCGGGGGCTCGAGGATCCCACTGGTCGCCAGTGGCCCGAATTGCAGCAGCAGGGCCAGCAATTGGGCAATGACGACGACGATGGTGGTGACGCCGAGGGTGGTCTTGGGGTTGGCCCGGATATAGCCGAAGGCGCCATTGAAGATGTCGGACAGATTCAGTGGGCGCAGCGCGATGATGCCGGGCTTGATGGGCGGTCGGTTGTACGGGGGGTAGGGAGGCGGTGGCGGGTAGTACGGGTGGTACCCGCCTGCGTCAACGCTCATCGCTCCATCCTGTCATTGGCGTAGCGTCGCAGCCATGTCGGAATTGAAGGACAGGTTGCGTGCCGATCTGACGGCGGCGATGAAGGCCCAGGACAAACTCCGCACGGCGACGCTGCGCATGTTGCTGGCATCGATCCAGTCCGAGGAGGTTTCGGGCAAGCAGGCGCGCGAGCTGACCGACGAGGATGTGCTCAAGGTGCTGTCCCGGGAGGCGAAGAAGCGCGGCGAGGCCGCCGAGATCTACACCCAGAACGGGCGCGGTGAGCTGGCGGCCAATGAGCATGCCGAGGCCCGCATCATCGACGAGTACCTGCCCACACCGTTGACCGATGCCGAGTTGGCCGATGTGGTGGACACGGCACTGGCTCAGGTCGCCGAGGAACTCGGCGAGCGACCTGGGATCAGGCAGATGGGTCAGGTGATGAAGGCGGCCAATGGCATCGCCGCCGGCAAGGCCGACGGGGCCCGGTTATCCGCGGCTGTGAAGGCTCGCCTGTAGCTCCGCGTGGGCACGGCGCTCGACGAGCAACGCGACGTAGTCGCGGACCGTGCTGGTGATGAAATGCTTGTGGGCCTGTGCGACGGTGGCACTGACCTGCTCCGCAGGCACCTCGGTGAAACGTTTCAGCAGTCGATCCTCGACGTTCGCGATCTGTTCACCTTCATCGATCCTCAGCACGCTACGGATCTTTGTTGACAGTCGACTCGGTCGTCAAGTCTGTCCGGCGCGTCGTTGCTCACACGCGCCAGAGTGCCTGTTGGCTGGTGTTCGCGATGAGCGAGCCGGCCTCGTCATACAACCCGCCGACGACCAGGCCCCGGGAATGGCTGTTGCCCAGCGAGTCGACCTCGTAGCGATGCCATGCATCGGGGACGAACGGGCGGTGGAACCACACCGAATGATCGAGGCTGGCGGCGTAGCCGACGTCCTCGCCGACCGGGGTGCCCGGCGGGCGGGCGGCAGGGACGGGACCCAGGTCGGACATGTAGGTCAGGGTGCAGGCCCGGATCAACGGATCGTCCTCGATCCGGTCGCGGGTGCGGATCCAGAACGGCGGAACCGCGAACGGCGAGTCGTCGTCGGGATTGCAGCGCAGCTCGAACCGGTCCACCACGTCCAGATCCGGGTTCTTCTCGATGGCGTCGTCGAACTCGACGCTCGGCGGCCGGGGCGGGAACCAGTCCGGTCCGGGCTCATCGACCTGGAAGGACGCGATCATCTCCAGGATGACCTGGCCCTGCTGCCGGGCGGTCACCCGGCGGGTGTCGAAGGACCGGCCGTCGCGGGTGCGCTCGACCTGTAGTTCGACGTCGACCCCGTGCCGCCCGCCGCGTACGAAGTAGGCGTGCAGGGACTGCGGATGCTTGTCGGGATCGACGGTCGCGCCCGCGGCGCCCAACGATTGGGCGGCGATCAGGCCGCCGAACAACCGCTCGCCCGGCCCGCTCCACTGCGGCGCGATGAACACGTCGCCATCACGGTCGAAGTCGAGCAGGCCGGCGATCCAGCTTCCGGTGGTCATGTCCGGACCGTATCAACCGCTTGGTTGGGTCCGGTTTCGGGTGGCTAAAGCTGAGCCCAGACCGACTTCTGCTTCATGTAGGCGTCCACGCCATCACGGCCGAACTCGTGGCCCCAGCCGGACTGCTTGTAACCGCCGAAAGGCACGTCGTGGTCGAAGACCAGTTGGCAGTTCAGGCTGACGGTGCCGGCTTGCAGACGCTTTGCCAGCGTGTGGGCGCGGCTGAGGTTGGTCGTCCACGCGGTGGCGGCCAGCCCATAGGTGGTGTCATTGGCCATCGCCACGGCTTCGTCATCGTCATCGAACGGGATGATCGGCACCACCGGGCCGAAGATCTCCTCCTTGTAGAGCCGGCTGGTGGACGGGTCGACATTGGTGAGCACCGTCGGGTGCACGAAGTATCCGGCGCGGTCGAGCCGGTGTCCGCCGGCCACCACCTCGACGCCGTCGGACTTGCCCTCATCGATGTAGCCAAGGACGCGGGTGAGTTGTTTCTCGCTGATCAGCGGACCGCTGAGGCAACCCTCTTCCTCGGGGCCGCCGAGCTTGATGGTGTTGGCCATCATGGCGATGCCCTCGACGACCTGGTCGTAGACACCGCGCTGGACGAAGATGCGGGATCCGCACACGCAGCCCTGGCCGGAGTGCACGAAGATGCCCATCGCGGCCATCATGACCGCCATGTTGAGGTCGGCATCGTCGTAGATCAGGACCGGCGACTTGCCGCCGAGTTCCAGCATGACCTTCTTGAGGTTGCCCGCCGACGCCGCGACGATCATCTTGCCGACCTCGGTGGATCCGGTGAAGGCGACCTTTTCGACATCGGGATGGGCGGTGATGGCCGCACCCGCGGTATGGCCATAGCCGGTCAGCAGATTGACCACACCGTCGGGCACCCCGGCCTGGCGGATCAAGCGGTCCAGCAGGACCGCCGACAGCGGTGTCTCCTCGGCGGGCTTGACGACGCTGCTGCACCCTGCGGCGAGCGCGGGTGCCAGCTTGGCGCAGTAGTTGAAGATGGGACCGTTCCACGGAAAGATCAGTCCCACAACGCCATAGGGCTCTTTGAGCGTGTAGGCGTGCATGTCGACATAGGTGTCGGTGGCGATGCCGGTGGTCTTGATGTCATACGCGGTGCCGTTGAGCTTCGAACACCAGCCCGCGTAGTACCGGAAGAACTCCGCCGACGTCGGCACGATCAGCCGCGACTGCATCAACGGCATGCCGGTGTTCAGCGAATCCAGTTGCGCGAGTTCTTCGGCGTGCTCCTCGATGAGATCGGCGATGCGCCACATGACTTTGGCCCGCTCGCGTCCGGGCAGTCCGGCCCACACGCCGGCCTCGTAGGCGGCCTTGGCCCGCGCGACGGCCTCGTCCACTGCTTCCTTGCCGCAGTCGGTGAACTCCGCGATCTGCTCCTCGGTCACCGGGTTGATGACCCGGATGGTCTCACCGGTGCCTGGGCGGTTCTGCAGGTCGTCGATGACGCCCTGCAGTGCAGTGTCGGAAATGGTTGACGTCATCGTTGACCCTTCGTCGCCGGAAATGCTGAGCACCTGCTTAGCATTGCGGCGACGGCCGGGTCAATAGCGCGGTCTCCGGCGGCGAGGGTTACTTGTCGTCGCCGTGTCCACGTTCCGGGATGGGCGGCTGCGGGACGACGGGGTAGTCGCCGGTGTAGCCGATCCGCTGCTGGGCCATGGTCATCACCTTGCCGCGGACCACGTACCAGCCGCCCACCAGCATCGGGCCGATCACCAGGATGGCGATGAGGTTCCAGTAGTTCTCGTAGCACATGAGCGCCGTCACCGCGGCGAGGAACACCAGCGTCGCGTAGCTGGTGTACGGCGTACCCGGCAGCCGGAACTTGGGGCGCTGCAGGATGCCCTTCTGCTCCCAGCGCCACAGCTGCAGCTGGCAGGCGACGATCATGGCCCAGGTGGCGATGATGCCCAGCGCCGACAGGTCGAGCGCGATGTTGAACGCCTCCTCCGGAACGAAGAGGTTCAGGATCACGCCGAGCAGGGTGAGCGCGCCGGTCAGCGCGATGCCACCGAACGGCACGCCGTTGCGGTTCATCTTGCCGGTGAACGCGGGGGCGCTGCCGTTCATCGCCATCGAGCGCAGGATGCGGCCCGTGGAGTAGAGGCCGGCGTTGAGGCTGGACATGGCGGCGGTCAGCACCACCAGGTTCATAATGCCGCCCGCGGCGGGGACGCCGATCTTGGAGAAGAACGTGACGAACGGGCTCTCGCCGGCCTGATAGGTGGTGTAGGGCAGTAGCAGCGCGAGCAGAATCAGCGATCCGACGTAGAACACCGCGATACGCACGATCACCGAGTTGATGGCGCGTGGCATCACCTTCGCGGGTTCGGCCGTCTCGCCGGCCGCGATACCGACGAGTTCGACAGCGGCATAGGCGAAGATGACGCCGGAGGTGACGATCACCAGGGAGAACATACCGGTGGGCAGCAGGCCGCCGTTATCGCTGATAACACTGAAACCGGTTGTTGCGCCCTCAATCTCGAAACGCCCGGCGAGGAAGACGATTCCGACCACCAGGAACGTGACCAGCGCTGCGACCTTGATGATGGACGCCCAGAACTCCATCTCCCCGAACAGTTTCACCGAGATGATGTTCATGGTCATGACTATGGCGAGAGCGACGAGGGCGATGAGCCATTGGGGGATGGCTTCGAACATCCCCCAGAAGTGGACGTAGAGTGCCACCGCGGTGACATCGACGATGGCGGTGGCCGCCCAGTTGAAGAAGTACAACCAGCCGGTGACGTAAGCCGTTTTCTCACCGAAGAATTCGCGCGCATAAGAGACGAACGACCCCGAAGACGGTCGGTGCAGTACGAGTTCACCGAGCGCGCGCATGATGAAGAACACGAAGACGCCGCAGAACGCGTACACCAGGAACAGGCCCGGGCCGGCGTCGTGCAGTCGGCTTCCGGCACCCATGAACAGGCCGGTGCCGATCGCTCCGCCGATGGCGATCATCTGGATCTGCCGGGGTTTGAGGGACTTGTGGTAGCCCTCGTCCTCATGTGTCAGTGCCGAGTTGTCATACGTTGAAGCGTCGGTCGACATACCGCCCCCGGGTGAATGTGCGCAGTGATGAGGCACGCTCACCGTTGGGCGCACACTGTGGTTCCTGACTGAGGGTATGCCTGGTTGAGGGCGGACGATACTTGAGCGTGTAAACATTGCGCTAACGCGTCAGTTTCGGTCCCATGGCCAGCGGTGACCGGCGGGACGCGCCGGCGGCACCGGAACATCGCGCAGCATGTGTGCCACGATGGCTACCAGTTCTGCGCACGAGTCATAGCGTGCCGCAGGGTCTTTCGCCAGTGCCTTGGCGAAGATCGAGTCCAGTCCGCTGGGTAGCCACCGCCGTCTCCGGCTGAGTGAGGGCACCGGATCGTGCAGGTGCGCGTACGTGATCGCGAACGGTGTGCCGCGTGGATAGGGCGGAACCGACGTCATCCACTCGACCATGGTGCAGGCTAATGCATAGAGATCTGTTGCCGGTGTCAATTGTTGGCCCTGGAGCAATTCTGGTGCCGCGTAGGCGATAGAGCCGCGGATGCGCCCGTTGCGGGCCAGCGGTGACACGTCATCGATCAGCTGCGCGATCCCGAAATCGCTAAGGAAGGCGTTTCGATGATCGGCACTGAGTAATATGTTGGCGGGCTTGACATCTCGATGCAGCACATCCATCGAGTGGGCGTAGTCGAGGGCGTCGGCGATCTGGCGCGAGACCTGCAGGATGGACGGGATGTCGGGTTCCTGTCCTGGTGTGGGGATCAGGACCGAGGATTCCGGGCCGTCGATGTACTGCATCGTCATCCACAGCGTGGGGCGGGTCGGCCGGGCGGGTATCTCGCCCTGCTGGTACATGGCCACGATATGTGGGTGATCGAGCATTGCGGCGATGGTGAACTCGCGGGCGAATCGCTCACGCGTACGCGGATGGCTCGCCGGATCCGTGTGCAGAACCTTGCACGCCGCCGCGTCGGCACCGCCGGTGTGGTGGACGAGGTAGACATCGGCGCTGGCGCCCCGGCCCAGGAGCGCGTCGACGGTGTAGTCGGAGATGACGTCACCGGGTTCGAGCACGGGGAAAGCGTAATCAGTGGGCGCCGATGCCGCAGGGGCGCGATTCATCTGCCCCGCCCCGATTGGGCGTTCCGTGCGCGGGTATGTGGTCAGCGAAGGAGAGACTCATGACCGAAACCGTCACCCGCCGGGTCCGCGAACCGACGAGACCGTTTCCGCCGCGGCGCGGCCGCAAGGGCAACCTCGTCTACCGGTTGGTGACCACCACGGACCACAAGGTCATCGGGGTCATGTACATGTTCGCGTGTTTTTTCTTCTTCTTCGTCGGCGGTTTGATGGCGCTGTTCATCCGGACCGAACTCGCGCTGCCGGGCCTGCAGTTCCTGTCCAACGAGCAGTACAACCAGCTCTTCACCATGCACGGCACGCTCATGCTGCTGCTGTACGCCACCCCGATAGTGTTCGGTTTCGCCAACCTGGTGCTGCCGCTGCAGATCGGGGCCCCCGACGTCGCCTTCCCGCGGCTGAACGCCCTTTCCTTCTGGCTGTTCCTGTTCGGTGGGCTGTTGGTGCTGTCCGGATTCATCACCCCGGGTGGGGGGGCGGATTTCGGCTGGACCGCGTACTCGCCGCTGAGCGACGCCATGCACTCCCCAGGGGCAGGCGGTGATCTGTGGATCGTGGGCCTGATCGTTTCGGGCCTCGGGACGATCCTCGGGGCGGTCAACATGATCACCACGGTGGTCTGCATGCGGGCGCCCGGGATGATCATGTTCCGGATGCCGATCTTCACCTGGAACGTCCTGGTGACCTCGGTGCTGATCCTGGTTGCGTTCCCATTGCTGACCGCCGCACTGTTCGGGCTGGCCGCCGACCGGCACCTGGCTGCCAACATCTACGACCCCGCGAACGGCGGGGCGCTGTTGTGGCAGCACCTGTTCTGGTTCTTCGGGCACCCCGAGGTGTACATCGTCGCGCTGCCGTTCTTCGGCATCGTGAGTGAGATCTTCCCGGTGTTCAGCCGCAAGCCGATCTTCGGTTACACCACGCTCGTGTATGCCACCTTTGCGATCGCCGCGCTGTCGGTCGCGGTGTGGGCGCACCACATGTACGCCACCGGTGCGGTGCTGCTGCCGTTCTTCTCGTTCATGACGTTCCTGATCGCGGTGCCGACCGGTATCAAGTTCTTCAACTGGATCGGCACGATGTGGAAGGGGCAGTTGACCTTCGAGGCGCCGATGCTGTTCTCGGTGGGGTTCCTGGTCACGTTCCTGCTCGGTGGCCTGTCGGGCGTGCTGCTGGCCAGCCCGCCGCTGGACTTCCATGTGACCGACTCGTACTTCGTGGTGGCACATTTCCATTACGTGCTCTTCGGCACCATCGTGTTCGCCACCTACGCGGGCATCTACTTCTGGTTCCCGAAGATGACGGGCCGGCTGCTCGACGAGCGCCTGGGCAAGCTGCACTTCTGGCTGACCTTCATCGGTTTCCACACCACCTTCCTGGTGCAGCACTGGGTCGGTGACGAGGGCATGGCGCGTCGCTACGCCGACTACCTGCCCAGCGACGGCTTCATCACGCTGAACGTGGTCTCGTCGATCGGTGCGTTCATTCTCGGCCTGTCGACGATCCCGTTCGTGTGGAACATCTTCAAGAGCTGGCGCTACGGCGAGCCCGTGGTGGTCGACGACCCGTGGGGCTACGGCAACTCCCTGGAGTGGGCCACCAGCTGCCCGCCGCCGCGGCACAACTTCACCGAGCTGCCCCGGATCCGTTCGGAGCGCCCGGCATTCGAGCTGCACTACCCGCACATGGTGGAGCGGATGCGCGACGAGGCGCATATCGGCCCGGCGCACGGACCCGATGACGGCGATGTCACGCGGCTCGACGACCAGGACGTCCGGTCGTGAGCCGCGCGGCCATATGCAGGTGATCGTCGGCATACGGTGCGCCTTCATCAGATCTTTATGGGATGTCGAGGAGATCCATACTCGGCTGACCGAGGCTGGAGAAGCGGCGGATCGTGCCGCGTTGTCGCGTGTGGTGACAGCTGAGTCGAGGAAGGGTGTGCGATGCAGCACAATCGATATGGGTATGGGATCGCCGCGCTTGCGGCGTCGGCCCTGGTGCTCAGTGCCTGTTCGGGCGGAGCGACCAGCGGCGAGGCTTCGTCGGTCACCACGTCGATGTCGGTGTCGAGCTCGGCCGCCGCCCAGGACGCTAATGCACACAATGACACTGACGTGGCGTTCGCCCAAGGCATGATCCCCCATCACGAGCAGGCGGTCGAGATGAGCGACATGCTTCTGGGTAAGCAGGGTGTCGATCCGGCGGTGGTGGCGTTGGCCAACGAGATCAAGGCGGCTCAGGCACCCGAGATCGAGAAGATGCAGGAGTGGCTGGCGCAGTGGGGCGTTTCGTCGACGCCGGCCACGAGCGACACCGGCATGCCGGGCCACAACATGCCTGGCCACGACATGTCCGGCGGCGGCATGGGGATGATGTCGGACGCTGATATGGCAGCGTTGCAGAACGCGCAGGGCACCGAAGCCGGCAGGCTGTTCCCGGAGCAGATGATCGAGCACCATGAGGGTGCAATCACCATGGCCCAGCAGGAGATCGACAACGGTCAGTTCCCCGCGGCGGTCGAGATGGCGCGCAGCATCGTGTCGTCTCAGCAAGCAGAAATCGACGAGATGCGCGCGCTGCTGGACAAGTAGCAGTGGGCCGGCGCGCTCTACTGCTCGCTCACTTGGGCCATGGCGCCGTTGTGCCGGCGTGTCAGAGGCAAATCGACCGTGAAGGTGGCGCCGGTCCCTGGTCCGGCGCTGCTGACCGAAATGGTCCCGCCGTGGGCTTCGACGAGAGCTTTCGCGATGGCCAGGCCGAGGCCGGCGCCTCCGTGTTCACGATCGCGCGCGGTGTCTGCGCGGTAGAACCGTTCGAAGATCATCGGTAGGTGTTCGGCCGCGATCCCTTCACCGTCGTCGGCGACGGTGACGATCACGCTGTTACCGTTGCGGGCACAGCTCAGCTCGACGGACCCGCCGGGTGGCGTGTGCAGCAGAGCATTGTCGAGAAGATTGCCGAACACTTGGGCGAGCCGTTGCTCGTCGGCCCACAGCGGCGGCAGTTGTTGCCGCTGGGTGAGTCGGAGGGCGACATTCTTGGTGCCGAAGCGCCCCTGGGCGGCGGCGACGCAGCGGCGCACAACACTGCTGACATCAATCTTGCTGTGGGCCAGGGAGAACGAGCTTTCTTCGGCTTTGGCGAGCGCGGCGACATCCTCGGAGAATCGCACCAGTCTGCTGGTTTGGTCGCGCAGCATGGCCGCGGTCGAAGGCGTGAGGGTGCGCACCCCGTCTTCGAGCGCCTCGATATAGGCCTCCAGTACGGCCACGGGTGTACGTATTTCGTGCGCGAGGTCGCCGAACAGTCGTTGCCGTGTCGAGTCGACGGTCTGCAGTCGCGATGCCATCTGGTTGAAGGCGACGGCGAGGGCGTCGAATTCGTCGCCGAGCCGTGGCGGTGAGACCCGGGTGCCGTACTGTCCCCTGGCGACTGCCTTGGCCGCCGAAGCCACCTCGGTGACGGACTGCTGCAGCCGCCGGCTGACGTAGTAGCTGACTGCCAACGCCACCAGCGCTGACATCGCGACCGCTACCCCGATCGAGATCACCGTCGCGTAACCGTAAGCCTCTTCGGCATGGGCTTCCTCCATCGAGTCGGCCGGCACCCCGGCTCGGTGCAGATGCTCCCGGAAAAGCGGCGGGCCGACGACAGCGGCCACCACGGTGGTGGCCACCGCACCGGTGATCACCACGATGGCTTGCGCGGCGAGCAGCCGCAATCCGATCCCCAGATGGCGCGACCGCGGCGGTGTTCGCCCCGACGGCGGGTCTGCGGTCATTGCCCGGTGCCCATGCGGTATCCCACTCCGCGCACCGTGGTGATGTAGCGCGGTTGGGCGGCATCGTCACCGAGTTTGCGTCGGAGGTGTCCGATGTGGACATCGACGAGATGCTCGTTGCCGACCCAGGGTCCATCGCGGACAATCTCCAGCAGCTGGCGGCGGCTCAGGACGATGCCCGGCCGGCCCGACAGGGCTTCGAGTATGTCGAACTCGGTGCGGGTCAACAGGATTGGTCCCTGGTCGAGGAGCACCTCGCGCGCGTCGACGTCGATGCTCAATGATCCGAACTGTCGTGGCGGTGCGGGTTGCTGCTCCGGGGCGGCAGCAGCCGTCGTCTGCAGGACGCGCGGACGGCGCAACATGGCCCGGATCCGCGCGACGAGCTCCCGCGGACTGAACGGCTTGGTGATGTAGTCGTCGGCGCCGACGGTGAGACCCAGGACGGTGTCGATCTCGGCGTCGCGCGCGGTGAGCATGACGACGTAGGCGTCGGAGAAGGTGCGCAGCTGGCGGCAGACCTCCAGACCGTCGATACCGGGCAGGCCCAGATCGAGGATCACGACGTCGGGATCGAACTCGCGCGCGACGGCGATCGCCTCGATGCCGTTGTCGGCGACGATCGCCTCGAATTGCTCGCGTTGCAGATAGCTCGCGACTATCTCGGCCAGTGGCACCTCGTCATCGACGACGAGCGCCCGATAGCCCTTGGCATCCTCCGATGACGAACGAGATCCGTGCTCCATGCTGTTCATGGTGCCTGCCGGCGGCGCGACCGGGGCCCGCCCACTGACATTGCGTATCGGATTCAGGTTTCGATGATGCGGATGACGTAGGGCGTCATGCCGGCGGTGCGCACGGGCGACACCTTGACGGGCACGCCGGTCTGCTGTGCTTCGATCATCCGGCCCCCGCCCAGGTAGATGGCCTCGTGTTGGCCTCCGCCGGGACCCCAGAACAGCAGGTCGCCGCGTTTGGCCTGGGACGGAGGTATTTTGCGGCCGGCCTCGTATTGGTCACCGGAGTAGCGCGGCAGCAGTACCCCCACGCCGGCGAAGGCGTACCGGGTCAGGCCAGAGCAATCGAATCCGACGGTTCCCGCGCCCTGATTGATGCCACGGCTCGGGCCGTCCAGGGCTCCGCCGCCCCAGGAGTAGGGCACACCGAGCTGTGTGCCCGCTCGCCGAATGACGTGCTCGATGGCCTGGGCGCCGTAGAGCCGGTTGCCACGGATGGCGGTCACCGGGCTCGGGGCGGGGCCGAGAATGCCCAAGCTGCCGAGGAAACTGCGGCCCATGTTCAGCGCGGTTTGTGTCGCAGCGGCACTTGCCTGCAACGACGCATTGGCAATGGCGATGGGGTCGCCCGGCGCTCCGGCACTGGCCACTTGTGGCAGGAGCGGATCCCAATGCCCACCGGCGTGTTCGGCTGTGGCGACCGGTGCGCACAGGATGAGCAGTGACGTAGCAGTCGCGCAGACCGCTGACGCACTGGCACGCCGAATACCGAGTCTCACATCGTTCTCCCTCGCACCGCTGATGATGTGTCGTCGGATCAGTCCAGACCGTCGGAATAATCTGTGCGACAGCTAACTACGTAGCTAGTACGTAGATCAACATAACTCACAATAGTCACAATGGGAACATTTGCCCCATAATTACCGGCCTGAAATTCATTGCCACGCTGCCGATATCGCCACGAGTGTGCGGGCATTCCGAACAGTGTTGCATCGCCGCGCTGGGGTGCGGCCCCGCGTCCGGGTGCCGATGGAGGGCTCCTGCCAGGCATCTTGCGGCATACCCCCAGAGGGTATATGTTGATTACACATACCCGGTAGGGGTATCGGAACGGAGGCGAAGGGCTACATGAGCACAAGTGAGTTCACCGTGACGGGGATGTCATGCGGTCACTGCGAGGCGTCCGTGCGTAAACAGGTCAGTGGTGTGCCCGGCGTCCAGGGCGTCGACGTCGACGCCGGGACGGGCACGTTGATCGTGACCTCCGACGGTCCGGTCGCGGACGGGCAGATCCTTGATGCCGTTGCGGAAGCCGGCTACTCGGCGGCACGGGTCGCATGAACGCCGCGGGACGATTGGCCGTCTTCGGCGCGGGATTGGCCGTGGCATTCGGTGCTGCGTACACCACCGCTGCGGCCATCGCGCCCGACGTACCGGCGGCCGCCGGCCGGGAGAGCGCCGCCGCAGAAAGCCATCCCGTGAGCGAGACAGCACCTGCCGCGCCCGCTGACGAGGCCGGACTGTCGCTCGCAAATGGCGGGTATCAACTGTCCCCGGTGCAGGCACCGGGGACGGTCGGTGCCCGCGGAGCGCTGAGCTTCGCGATCCTGGACGAGACCGGCCAGGCGCTGCGCGATTACCAGACGGTGCACGACAAGCAACTGCACCTGATCGTCGTGCGTTCTGACGGCGGCCATTTCGCCCACGTGCATCCACAGCTGGACCGTGACAGCGGCGAGTGGTCGATACCGTGGAATTGGGATGCCGCAGGCACCTACCGGGTGTTCGCGGATTTCACGCCCGCAGGTGGCGGCCAACTGACGCTCACGCGCACCGTCGATGTGCCCGGGACGTTCAGCCCATCGGCACCGATCGGTGTCCGCACGGTCGACCACGTCGCCGGCTACACCGTCGAGCTGGACGGGACCCTGGCGGCAGGGACCTCGAGCCAACTCACCGCTCGGATCTCCCGGGACGGCCGACCGGTGACAGCGCTGCAACCGTATCTGGGAGCCTTCGGGCACCTTGTCGCGTTACGTGACGGCGATCTGGCCTATCTGCACGTACACCCCGAAGGAAATGAGCCGTCACCGGGGGACAGCGGCGGGCCCACGGTGGCGTTTGCGGCCACCGCCCCTACCGCGGGCCGCTACCTGCTCTACCTCGACTTCCGAGTACAGGACACGGTGCACACCGCCGCATTCGTGGTGGATGCCACCTACGGCGGCGACGCATCCAAGCCCGACGGTTCACCCGACGCCGGGCACAGCGGGCATTGACCCACATCGTGCACAACGTGAAACGGAGCTTCCATGACGACCTCTGCACCGGTATCCACCGCGAGCATCGAGCTTCAGATCGGCGGCATGACGTGCGCGTCCTGCGCCAACCGAATTGAGCGCAAGCTCAACAAGATCGGCGGCGTCACCGCGGCGGTCAACTACGCGACAGAGAAGGCGACCATCACCGTGCCCGACGGGTACGACTCGGCGCAGCTGATCAAAGCGGTGGAGGAGACCGGCTACACCGCCACGCTGGCGGTGGCCTCGGCTGAATCCGCAGCCGAAACAACCGGTGGCGGTGACGATCCGGAATTGCACGCACTGCGCGTGCGCCTCATCGCTGCCACCGCGCTGACGGTGCCGGTCATCGCGATGGCGATGGTCCCCGCGTTGCAGTTCAACTACTGGCAGTGGGCTTCACTGACCTTGGCGGCGCCGGTCGTCGTGTGGGCGGCATGGCCATTTCATCGGGCGGCATGGGCCAACCTGCGCCACGGCGCAGCCACCATGGACACCTTGATTTCGATGGGCACCCTGTCGGCTTTCCTCTGGTCGCTCTACGCCCTGTTTCTGGGGACCGCCGGTGCCGCGGGAATGACGCATCCCTTCACATTCACCCTGGCACCCTCGCACGGTGCGGCCAACATCTACCTCGAAGTCGCCGCCGGTGTGACGACGTTCATCCTGGCCGGTCGCTATTTCGAGAAACGGTCCAAGCGGCAGGCCGGTGCGGCGCTGCGCGCGCTGTTGGAGCTGGGCGCGAAAGAGGTTTCAGTGCTGCGCGACGGCACCGAGACGAAAATCCCCGTCGACGCCCTGGCGGTCGGGGACCAGTTCGTCGTGCGGCCCGGAGAAAAGATCGCCACCGACGGCGTCGTGGTGTCCGGGAGCTCCGCGGTCGACGCGTCGATGCTGACCGGTGAATCGGTGCCGGTGGAAGTCGGCGTCGGTGATGCCGTGGTGGGTGCGACCGTCAATGCCGGTGGCCGGCTCGTTGTGCGCGCCGGTCGTGTCGGCACCGACACCCAGCTGGCCCAGATGGCGCGGCTGGTCGAGAAGGCCCAGACCGGCAAGGCCGAGGTCCAGCGCCTGGCTGATCGCATCTCCGGGGTCTTCGTGCCGATCGTGATCGGCGTCGCCGTGATCACCCTCGGCGGATGGCTCGGCGCGGGATACCCGGTCGCGTCGGCGTTCACCGCCGCCGTCGCGGTGCTGGTGATCGCCTGCCCCTGCGCGCTCGGATTGGCCACCCCGACAGCCCTTCTCGTCGGAACCGGACGCGGTGCGCAGATGGGCATTCTGATCAAGGGACCCGAAGTCCTGGAGTCCACCCGCAAGATCGACACCGTGGTGCTGGACAAGACGGGCACCGTCACCACCGGGAGGATGACCCTCGTCGAGGTGATAACAGCACCTGAAACCGACCGCACGGAGCTACTGCGGCTGGGCGGCGCCATCGAGGACGCCTCCGAACACCCCATCGCCCAGGCCATCGCCACCGCGGCCAGAGACGCAACGGGAACGCTGCCGTCGGTCGAGGATTTCGCGAACGTCGAAGGAAAGGGCGTGCAGGGCGTGGTGGACGGGCATGCCGTGGTCGTCGGCCGGGAGACGCTGCTGGCCGATTGGGCACAACACCTCGATCCCGAACTGGCACGGGCCAAAGCCCGCGCAGAAGCCGAGGGAAAGACCGTCGTGGCTGTCGGCTGGGACGGACAGGCCCGCGGAATCTTCGTGATCGCGGACACCGTCAAACCGACCAGCGCACAAGCGATTGCCCAGATGCGGGAGATCGGTCTGACGCCCGTGTTGCTCACCGGGGACAATGCCGCCGTTGCCCGTCGCATCGCCGACGAAGTCGGAATCGACACCGTGATCGCCGAAGTCCTGCCCGAAGGCAAGGTCGATGTCATCACCGGCCTGCAGCGTCAAGGCAAGACCGTGGCGATGGTCGGCGACGGGGTCAACGACGCCGCAGCTCTGGCACAGGCGGATCTCGGCCTGGCCATGGGTACCGGCACCGATGTGGCGATCGAAGCGTCCGACATCACGCTGGTGCGCGGCGACCTACGCAGCGCCGTCGACGCTATCCGCCTGTCGCGCAAGACACTATCGACGATCAAGACCAACCTCTTCTGGGCATTCGCCTACAACGTGGCGGCAATTCCGGTCGCAGCGCTGGGCATGCTCAACCCGATGCTGGCCGGCGCCGCGATGGCCTTCTCCAGCGTCTTCGTCGTGGGGAACAGCCTGCGGCTGCGCGGTTTCTCCAGCATCTCACCGCAGCCGGCCGAGGAAGGAAACCGATGACGACCACCGAAGACACCGATCACTGCTCGACACCGGGTGCAGACCACCACGGGTATATCACCGACAAGGACAGATACCTGGCGCGGTTGAAGCGCATCGAGGGTCAGGCCCGCGGCATCAGCCGAATGGTCGAGGACGACCGGTACTGCATCGACATCCTGACCCAGGTGGATGCGCTGACCAAGGCGCTGCAAGGGGTGGCGCTCGCGCTGCTCGATGACCACCTGAGGCACTGCGTACGCAACGCAGCGGCCGCCGGGGGACCGGCGGCCGACGCCAAACTGACCGAAGCATCAGAGGCAATCGCCCGCCTGGTGCGGTCCTAGCGAGCTCAAGGACAGACATGACGAACCATCATGACCACACGGCATTGGCCGGCGCTGACGGACACACCGGGCACCACGGCGGCGGTACGAACCACGCCGGCCACGGAGACCATGTCGCTCAGTTCCGGAAACTGTTCTGGCTCAACCTGATCATCGCTGTACCCGTGGTGGCATTCTCGTCCATGTTCGCAATGCTCGTCGGCTATGACATCCCGGACTTCGCCGGTGCGCAATGGGTCGCGCCGCTGCTCGGCACGGTCATGTACCTCGTCGGCGGCCGTCCCTTCCTGACCGGCGCCGTCAGTGAAATCCGTTCCCGCAAACCGGGAATGATGCTGCTCATCGGGCTGGCGATCACCGTCGCGTTCCTGGCGTCCTGGGGCGCGAGCCTGGGCGTGTTGCACCACGAACTCGAATTCTGGTGGGAACTGGCACTGCTCATCGTCATCATGCTGCTGGGGCACTGGGTCGAGATGCGTTCGCTGGCCCAGACGACATCGGCGCTGGACTCGCTGGCCGCCCTGCTGCCCGACGAAGCCGAGAAGGTCGATGGCGAGCGCACCGTCACGGTATCCCCGGCCGATCTGCAGGTCGGCGACGTGGTGGTGATCCGGCCCGGCGGGAGTGTTCCGGCAGACGGGACGATCGTCGACGGGCGCGCGGACATGGACGAGTCGATGGTCACCGGTGAATCCCGGCCCGTCGCCAGGGGAGTCGGAGAATCCGTGACAGCCGGCACGGTCGCCACCGATTCCGGTCTGCGAGTGAAGATCACCGCAACCGGTGAAGACACTGCCCTGGCCGGTATCCAACGCCTGGTGACCGAGGCGCAGAACTCATCGTCACGCGCTCAGCGCCTCGCCGATCGCGCCGCCGGCTGGCTCTTCTGGTTCGCGGTCCTCACCGCCGCCATTACCGCGGTCATCTGGGCCGCTGCCGGGGACCCGGACGCCTCGGTCGTGCGGGCGATCACCGTCCTCGTCATCGCCTGCCCGCACGCACTGGGCTTGGCCATCCCGCTGGTGGTCTCGATCGCCACCGAGCGTGCCGCACGCGGCGGCGTCCTGATCAAGGATCGGCTCGCGCTGGAAGGCATGCGCACCGTGGATGCGGTGTTGTTCGACAAGACCGGCACCCTCACCAAGGGCGAACCCACCGTCACTGCCGTCGAGACCGTCGGCGGACTCGACGAAACAACCGTCTTGGCCCTGGCCGCCGCAGCCGAAACCGACAGCGAGCACCCGCTGGCCAAGGCCATCGTCAGAGCCGCCGCCGACCGCGACCTCGACGTACCGCGCGCCACCGGCTTCTCCTCGTCGCCGGCCGTGGGTGTCACCGCGACCGTCGACGGGCACGAGGTGCGGGTGGGCGGCCCGCGCCTGCTCGAAGAACTCAATGCAACCGAAATCCGCAGCGCCGCACAATGGCGCGAGAACGGGGCCATCATTCTGCACGTGGTCCGGGACGGCGGCGTGATCGGCGGACTGAGCCTGGCCGATGAGATCCGCACCGAATCTCGCGAGGCCGTCGACGCGTTGCACGAGCTCGGCGTCGAAGTGGTCATGATCACCGGTGATGCCGAGGCCGTTGCCAACGCTGTCGGACACGAACTGGGGATAGACCGCGTCTTCGCCGGGGTTCGGCCAGAAGACAAGGCGTCCAAAGTCTCTGCGCTGCAACGCGAAGGTAAGAAGGTCGCGATGGTCGGTGATGGTGTCAACGACGCGCCGGCCCTGGCCCAGGCCGATGTCGGCATCGCGATCGGTGCGGGCACCGATGTCGCGATCGCGTCCGCCGGCGTGATCCTGGCCAGCTCCGACCCGCGTTCGGTGCTTTCGGTGATCGAACTGTCGCGCGCCACGTATCGCAAGATGAAACAGAACCTCTGGTGGGGCGCGGGTTACAACCTCGTCTCGGTGCCGCTCGCGGCCGGCATTTTGGCTCCCGTCGGGTTCGTGCTGCCGATGTCGGTCGGGGCAATCTTGATGTCGTTGTCGACCGTCGTCGTCGCGCTCAACGCACAGCTGTTGCGGCGCCTCGACCTTTCACCCGAGGCCAGCGCCAGAGCGGTACTGGAGCGCTGACTTCGCGGGGGCGACGCGTCATTCGCCGTGGGCGTGCTCGGCGTGGTCATGCAGCGGCTGCGCCGGCGGGATCGGTACGTCACCTCGCGGCGGTGCCTGCGGCGGTTGGACCGGTTTGACGTTCAGCGGAACGGCCGGGTCACGACCGTGCTGCTGATGGCCGTCTGCATGCTCCACCTCGGCTCCGTGGTGCCCGGCACCCGTGTCGGCCTGGTCGTGGTGGCCGTGACGCTGACCCGAGGCGACGCCGACGGTCGACGCCAGTGTGACGACACCGACCGCACCGATGAGAATGGCGGCACTGGCCCAGCCCGCGATCGGCTCGCCCTGCAATCCGCGATACCAGATCCAGGAAGCACCCATGACGACGTATACCTGGAGCAACAGCGCGCAGAGATCGGCGCCCGCCACCAGTTCCGGCACACCGGCGTGCGGACCGACCGGCGCGCCGGCGGTCCTGGACAAGCCCCACAGCGCCACGGCACCTACATTGAGCAGAATGCCGGCCGCCAGTACCGGTGTCGTGGTCCTCACCAGAACCACGAACGCCCACATCAGCTGGAGCAGTGCGAGTACGGCGAAGAACAACCCGGCCGGCGCCCATTCCTGCCAGTGCGCCGGCACGACGGCGATATGGATGGCAGCGGCCCCGAAGGATGCCAGGGCGGCACAACGAGCAGCCAGCCTGCTGTCGGTTTTGGGCGCTGTTCGGATAGCCACCGACCGATGATGGCAGCACACCCGGGGCGCGCGACCGGCTGACATCACATCTCAATCCGACCGAGATTCTTCTGTCATGGGCCGTCGGCGTGTGCGCGCGGTGCGTCGTCGACCCCGATCGCGCGGGGCCGGGGGAGCCGCTAGCGCGTCTTGGTGAGCTCGCGGATCACGTCCTGCAGCGGGTCCGAAGATGTCGCGATCTCCCCGACGTAGGGATGTGACAACTGCAGCACCAGATAAAGATTCATCGCGATGATGGCGCCCACGATGGCCACGATGGGGTAATGCTGGCCGGGCTTCTCGACGCCGTAGATGATCACGGTGCCAAGCACCATGGCGCTGGTCAGAAAGATGACAGCCCACAGCGGCCACGGAGGTCCGACGTCTGACCGGGCCGTCGAGATTCGGGCGGTCCGGGCCTGACTCATCTTGTCCAGGTTGGAGAACGACGTCGAGAGGAATGTCTTCTGGACATCGGTCGTCGCCTGGACTTGCTGGTAGACGCTGTAGACCTCGGCGAGGGCTCTGTCGGCTTCTTCCGAGCGAGCGGTATTGGCGTTGGTCCATTCGGCGACAGCGGCTTGCTCGTAGGTCAGCAGACTCTGCCGAATCCGGTCCTGGTCTGCCTGCTCGAACACGGTGAGGTCCCTGGCCATCTGGACCCCCGCCGCTCCTTCGGCGCGGGCCGCGGTATCGGCGCCACTGATCTGACCCCACATGGCGGAGACGACGAACCCGATGAAGAAGGCGTAGACGAAGCCGATGAAGCCATAGGTGAATTTGGTGACGTCGTTGTGCTCGCCCACGGCCAGTCGGGGGAACCGACGGCGTATCACCTTCTGGCTGAGGACCGCCCCTCCGGAGATGATGATGATCAGGCCGGTCAGCAGTACCAGGGACGGGATATGACTTACCAGCCATTGACTCATCGGTGAAGTTCCTCGGCTCGGTCAGCGCACCGTTGTATTCATCGGAATGGCGACAACACACCGCCCGCTGCCAATCTAAGGCGTTGGAACCTCAGGTGGTGGTGTTTGTGAGGGTGTCGTGCAGCCGACGCACGCGGGCGGTGATGTCGTCGCGGACCAGGCGCATGCGTTCGAGACCGTCGATGCCGCGCTCGGAGGGTTCGTCGGTGTCCCAGTTCTCCACTCGAGTGCCCGGGAGCGGATCGAGCTGGGCTTCTCTGCCGAGGGTGACCACCAGGTCGACGTCACGGGCGAGCTGATAATGGATCAGCTGGGGCCGCGCAGCAGTGATATCGACACCTACCTCCAGCAGTGCCAGCGCCGACAGATCGTTGACGGCAGCGCCTGGTTTGGTGCCGGCCGAATGCACGGTCACGGTGTCACCGGCGAGTCGGTGCATGAGTCCGGCCGCCATCTGCGACTTGCCGCCATTCTTGACGCACACGAACAGCACTGAAGGAGTGGAAGATTCGGTCATGGGTCAGCCTTGGCGTGCTGTCACGTTGAGTTCGGCCAGCAGTCGCCGGACGCGTTCTTCGATATCGTCGCGGATGGGACGCACCGCGTCGACGTCCTGGCCGGCGGGGTCAGGCAGCTCCCAGTTGACGTAGCGCTTGCCGGGGAAGATCGGGCAGGCATCTCCGCAGCCCATGGTGATCACCACGTCGGCGGCCTGCACGATTTCATCGGTCCACGGCTTCGGGAATTCGCCGGTGATGTCGATGCCGACCTCGGCCATGGCCGCGACTGCAGACGGGTTGATGCGGTCACCGGGTTCGGAGCCACCCGACCAGGCGACGGCGCCGTCGCCGGCGAGATGGGTGAAGTAGCCGAGCGCCATCTGCGAGCGGCCGGCGTTATGGGTGCACAGGAACAGCACGGTGGGTTTGCCGTCGCTGATCTTGCCTTCGACCCGGGCCAGGGCGTGCAGGCGTTGGCGGGCGAACCGTTCGGCGAGCAGCGGGAGAAAATTCGCGATGGTGGCGCGTCCGGCGAACTGGTCGTAGGACGTGTGCAGGAACCGTTCGATCGTTTCCACGCCGAAGTTGTCGCCGAAGTCGCGTTCCAGGCGGGTGGCAGCAGTTTTGAGGGCGTGTTGTTGATCGATGGACAGATCGCGGTGCGCGCGCAGAGCGGCTGGGCTATCAGACATGGTGTTACGACTCCTTTGTCGTTGATTGGGTGGTTGCGGACCCAGCGGATCTCCGGTCGGAGAAGCGTCGGCGCAGGGCCAGTGACACGTACACCAGCGCAACCAGGACCGGGACTTCGATGAGGGGGCCGACGACTCCGGCCAGGGCCTGGCCGGAGGTGGCGCCGTAGGTCGCGATTGCCACCGCGATGGCGAGCTCGAAGTTGTTGCCGGCGGCGGTGAATGCCAGTGTGGTGGTCCGCTGGTATCCCAGGCCGATCGCGGCACCGAGCAGATAGCCGCCGCCCCACATGATGGCGAAGTACGCCAGCAGGGGAAGCGCGATGCGCATGACGTCCAGCGGTCGGCTGGTGATCTGTTCGCCTTGCAGCGCAAAGAGAATCACGATGGTGAACAGCAGCCCGTACAGGGCCCACGGTCCGATGCGGGGTAGGAACGTGGCCTCGTACCAGTCGCGGCCCCTGGTCTTCTCACCGATCCGGCGCGACAGGTAGCCGGCCAGCAGTGGAATGCCCAGGAAGATGAGCACCGATTTGGCGATCTGCCACGGTGAGGTGTCGATGGTGGTCTGTTCCAGACCCAGCCAGCCGGGCAGTACCGACAGGTAGAACCAGCCCAGCACGGCGAACATGATGACCTGGAAGATCGAGTTCAGCGCCACCAGGACGGCGGCGGCCTCGCGGTCACCGCACGCCAGGTCGTTCCAGATGATGACCATGGCGATGCAGCGGGCCAGGCCCACAATGATCAGGCCGGTCCGGTATTCGGGAAGGTCCGCCAGCATCAGCCAGGCCAGAGCGAACATCAGCGCGGGCCCGAACACCCAGTTCAGGAACAGCGAGCTCAGCAACAACCTGCGGTCGCCGGTCACGGTGTCGAGCCGGTCGTATCGGACCTTGGCGAGGACCGGATACATCATGATCAGCAGGCCCAGGGCAATCGGCAGCGAAATGCCGTCGAGCTGAACGCTTTCCAGAGCTGTGTTCAGGCCGGGGATCGATCGGCCCAGGAGCAGGCCGGCGACCATCGCAATGCCGATCCACACCGGCAGGAACCGGTCCAGGGTGG
The DNA here is from genome assembly GCF_008329585.1 of Mycolicibacterium sp. P9-22. Taxonomy (GTDB): domain Bacteria; phylum Actinomycetota; class Actinomycetes; order Mycobacteriales; family Mycobacteriaceae; genus Mycobacterium. The sequence goes on from NZ_NPKP01000012.1 coordinate 192,122, forward strand.
AGAGCTTCGCGACCACCGGCGCAGCAGGCGAAGGCACCGTCTCGGTCATGCGGTGGCCGCCACGAGCGGCGCAGCGTTGAGCGCCAACAGCGCCGACAACTCACCGAGTGCCTCCGGGACGACGGCGTAGTACACCCATGAGGCCCGTCGCTCGGAGATCAGCAGTCCGGCGTCGCGCAGAACCTTCAGGTGGTGAGACACCGTCGGTTGCGAGACGTCGATACCGCCCGAGATGTCGCATACGCAGGCCTCGCCGCCGGCATGACTGGCGATGGCACTGAAAAGTCGTAGCCGCACGGGGTCGGCGAGTGCCTTCAATTTCTTGGCCATCTCGGCGGCCGCCTGTTCGGTCAACGGCTCGTTCAGCAGGGGCGGCGTCACGCAGCACTCGGCAGCCTCGGTTGAATTCGACATATATCGATATTGACAGTTATCGAATCGGGGCGCAAGCGAACGGTCGGTGAACGGCGATCTCGGCACGGTGGGCATGTCCGACGGGCCGGGCATGCCCACCGTGCCCGTCGATCAGCAGCAGGACGACTGTGCGGGCGCGGTCTGCCGACTTCCGCAGCACGCCTCGGCGGAATCGGTGTTGTCATCGGGATGCTGCGGGCTGGTGCCGAAGGTGTCGGAGTCGGCGAGCACCGTGTAGACCTCCCACTTCTCGCCGGCCGGTCCGGTCACCCAGACTTTGTCTTGGGTGGCGAAGCAGCATGTGGTGCCGATTTCTTCGTCGGTGAACAAGCCCTCGCCGGCCAGTCGTGCAATCTCGGTATGGACAGTCGTGCTCGAGGCGACCTCCACGCCGAGGTGGTTGATGGTGCCGCCCTTGCCGGGGTTCTCCAGCAGCACCAGTTTCAGCGGGGGTTCCGTCACGGCGAAGTTGGCGTAGCCGGGTTTCACCTTTGCCGGTTCGGTGTTGAAGAGCTTGCTGTAGAACGTGATCGCTTCGTCGAGGTCATCGACGTTGAGTGCCAGTTGTACGCGGGACATGGGAACAACCTCCTGGGGCTATTTGACATATATCGAAGTGACGCGTCACCGCCCAGCATGCCACCTTTTAGATATATGTCAATCTATCTGGCACACTGTAGCCATGCCCAAAGCGCTGCCCGTCATCGACATCTCCGCACCGGTGTGCTGCGCCCCGGTGGCGGCCGGCCCGATGACCGATGAGGATGCGCTCAACGTCGCACTGCGGCTCAAGGCGCTCGCGGACCCGGCCCGCGTGAAACTGATGTCCTATCTGTTTTCGTCGTCGGCCGGGGAGCCCAACAGTGGTGACCTCGCCGCAGGGCTGGGACTGACCGAATCCACGGTGAGCCACCACTTGACCCAGCTGCGCAAGGCCGGCCTTGTCCTCTCGGAACGGCGCGGTATGAACATGTTTCACCGCGCACACCCGGAGGCCATGCAGGCGCTGTGCGCCGTGCTCGACCCGAACTGCTGCCGCTAGCTCGATACCGCCCGCTGCCGCGTCTGCGGTCCGTACGCGGCGCCAACAGCAAGAAGGCCCCGACCAGATTTCCCGGTCAGGGCCTCTCACCTGCTTTTCACACGAGTCGGGGTGGCGGGATTTGAACCCACGACCTCTTCGTCCCGAACCACGCCACCTGGGGTTTTGATGACGTTGGGTACGTTGGCCCGCGTAAATTTTCCCAGCTCAGCTGCATTGGGTGGGTTGGCGCGCGCAGGAGTCGCGAAAATCTACTGCGGACTGCCTGCGGACTGAGACACCTTGGTGGTCGAGGCCGCCTTCTGATTTATCGAGAGCGGGAACCTCGAAATCAGGATGTCAGTTTGGACGCTTACTCGACGGGCTTGCAACGCCAGATCACGACGGATCCGCAACCAAAGATCACGGCTGCGAATGGACCTCGCGTTCCTCGCATTCCTCGCTACCACTAGTAGTGCGTTGCTCCTTATTTCTGCGTGGCGGTGTCAGCTACTGGGGTCCGCGTTGCTTTGGAAGGCCACCAGCTGGCTTCGCGTAGAAGTGTGGCGATGGCGGGCACGGTGAGGGTGCGCACGAGGAAGGTGTCGAGCAGAAGACCGAAGCCGATGATGAGGCCAGCCTGAATCATGATGGCGACTGAGCCGACCATGAGGCCGAACATACTGGCGGCGAAGATCAGGCCGGCCGAGGTGATGACGGCTCCGGTGTTTGCCACGGTGCGCAGGACGCCGACGCGGATGTTGGTCCCGGATTCTTCGCGGAGCCGTGATACCAGCAGCATGTTGTAGTCGGCGCCGACGGCGACGAGGATGATGAATGCAAGTAACGGTACCGGCCATGCGATTTCGTGGCCCAGTCCCCATTGGAAAATCACAACGCCGATGCCCAGCGAGGCGAGGTAATTGAGCACGACGGTGCCTAGGAGGTAGAGCGGTGCTAGGAGTGCTCGCAGCAGTAGAACCAGAATGACGCCGACGATGATTATGGTGGCGATGGCCAGTTGTGCGAAGTCGGCCCATAAGAATCGCTGGATATCGGAGTTGACGGCGGGGAAACCGGCGACGGCCACGGTGGCGTCGGCGAGTGACGTATTGGGTCGTGCGGTGTTGGCGGTCTCGGTGATGCGGCTGGCGAGGTCCATGGCTTCAACGCTGTATGGGTCGTGGCTGCTTTCGATCATGAACCGCGCTGTCGTGCCGTCCGGTGAGAGAAATTGTTTGGCGACGTCGGTGAATTGCCGGTTTTCGAATGCGTTGGCGGGCAGGTAGAAACCGCTCGAGGAGTCGGAGTCAGCCGCTGCGCGCGAGGAGTTCTGTAGTTGGGTGGCGATCTGGCTCATGCCGGACAGCATTTCGATGTTGCTGTCGGCGAGGGTGCGGACGCCGGTGGCGAGTGATTGGGCGCCGGAGGCCAGCTGTCCGATTCCGTCCTGCAATCGGCGGAGATTGGTGGCCAGGTCGGCGGGGTCACCCAGGGCTCCGAATGCCTTGTCCAGCGAGGCGACTGCGTTCTGGACGTTGGCGAGGGTGCCACCAACGGTGGCGTTGGTGGCGGGGTCGTAGCGGTCCCCGAGGTCGGCGATCTGGTTGAAGAATCCGCTGTCACGCAGAGCGACCAGGATCTGCACCTGGTCGCGGATTTGGGCGCATTGCGGGGTGGTGGCACACCAGGGTGAGGTGTTGAGGGCGCCGACGAGTGGGTCGAGCTGGGTGATCGCGTTTTGGGCTTGGTTGGACAGCGGTCGTAGTCCTGGGCCGGATTGGATGGCTTGGTCGACGGCGGGGGCAGTGGCGGAAAGTTGTTGCAGCAGCGGCCGGAATTGGTTGACCTGAGTTCCTGCGGATTGGGCTTGGGTGAGGATTTCGGCCAGTGGTGTGAGGGCGGTGCGCACGGTGCTGTCGAGTTGGGCGAGGCCGTCGGCGAGCTGGTCGGCGCCGCCGGTGAGTTTGGCGAGGTCGTCTTTGCGGGAGTTGCCCTCGGCGACCGCCCCGGCCATTTTGTCGCCGATCTGGCCGTTCTGCCAGGCCAGTTCTGCTTGGTCGAGGCGCTCTCCGGTGGGGCGGGTGACTCCGGAAACCTTAGTGACGCCGGGGATCTGGGAGACGCGGGAGGCCATCTCGTCGAGATCGGCCAGTCCTCTCCCGGTCCGCATGTCGGTCGGGTTCTCCACGACGAGGAATTCGCCAATGACGACGTCTTTGCGGAAGTGGCGGTCCAGCAGTCGATAGCCCTCGTTGCTGGCGGTGGTGGCTGGTTGTCCCTTGCGGTCGTCGTAGCTGATTCTGATGGTTGCGGCAGCTGCGGACAGTGCGAGCAAGATGACCAGGCTGACGATCAGTAGTGGCACGGGGCGGCGGACCACCGCAACGGCGACGCTGTTCCAGTAGCGGCGGGTGCGATCGGGTTTGGGTTCACCGATGCCCCGTTTGGCGGCTATCGCCAGCACAGGTGGCAGCAGGGTAACGGTGGCCAAGAAGCCGAAGAGCACGGCGATGGCACACGCGGGGCCTAGGGCGGCGAAGACACTGAGCCGGGCAAAGACCATGGCTAGGAAGGCAAGTGCGACGGTGGCGGCGGAGGCGAGAATTACGCGCCCGATGCTGGCTGTGGCATGGATGATGGCCTGATCGGCGGGTACCTGCGCGCGGCGCTGTTCGTGGTAGCGGCTGATCAGAAACACTGTGTAATCGGTCCCGGCGCCGAGCAGAATTGCGGTCATGAAGGCGACGGTGAATTGCGACACTGGCATGCCCATCTCGCCGAGTGCGGAGAGCACGCCGCGACCGACCGCCAGGGAAAGGCCGATTACCAGCAGCGGCAACAGTGCAGTGAACACCGACCGGTAGACGATCAGCAAAATGAGAGCGATCACGCCAGCGGTGGCGATCGAGATCAGCAGCAAGTCGTGCTCGGCGGAGGCGATCATGTCGCTGAATGTCGCCGGCGGCCCCGTCACCTGCACGGTCGTGGTTGAGTCGGTGAACACCTCCGCGGCGATGTCGCGCACCGCGTTGACGGATTCTGAGGCCGTGGGGTCTCCGAGGGTGCCGGTGACACCGACGGGCAGGTACCAGGCTTTGCGGTCGGCGCTGACTGCCTGGGCTTCGGTGATTGGATCGGCCAGTAGGTCCTGGACCAGAAGGACGTGGTCACTTTCGGCTTCCAGCCGGTCCACGAGATCGTCGTAGTGCTGCCGCGCAGTCGGAGTCAAGCCAGTCGGGTCCTCCATGGCGACGAACACCATGGTTTTCGAGCCTTCTTCGCCGAAAGCGTCACTCATGCGGTCAACCGTCTGCAACGACGGCGCATCGCGAGGTATCAGGTCCACCGACTGTTGTCGCACCACGGTTTCCAGCTGAGGAAACAGCAGTGCGAGCACCACCGCGGCACCCAGCCATACCCCGATGACCAGCGCCTTATGTCGGAGGGTGAACCGACCTAGCGCGGCCAGTCGGGCGCTGTACTCGCGATTGTCTGCCGGGGTGGAGGAGCCGTTGGCGCGCCGGCGAGAGCGCTCGGGGCGGCCTGGGGAATCTGCGCTGCGGTCCGTCACCGGGTCTCCATCGTTGTAGCGATACTATCAGTATCGCTACGCTACAACATGTAGCGAAAATGAGCGACGGCCAGGTTGTGGAGCTCGCGACGGGGCGACCTAAGGCTGCGTGGCGTTGTTGACGATGTTGGCGTCGTCGCTGTCGGGGAGGTCGTGGCGAACCACGCGTACCCGCCCCCGGGGTAGGCATGCCATGTAGCCGTGGCGCTTGCCGTACAACTCCCATGCCGTTTCCTCGGAATCGGGGTCGACGTCGATGCTGTGTCCACGCGAGAACCTCAGGTGCAGCCCTCCATCGTCGCCGGACCAGGCTTGAGTGCACACCGCGCCGGCGAGGTTCAACAACGGGCGTTCGTCAGTCGCGATCTTGAGTGGATCGATGCGCACCGCTTCTACGGGATACCGGTCGAACGCAGGCAGTGTCAGCAGCAAGGGGCACGAGATGACAATCTCGTTGTAGTCGTCCAGGTCCAGGACCAGGCCGTCGCGCACGGAGACGCGTTGTACGACACAGTTTTCGATCCATTGGGTGTACATGGCAATCTCCTTCGACGCATCATCGAGTCTCGCCCTAAGGGTACTTCAGGTAGCGCTGCGATACTAGAAGTATCGTTATGCGGTTTCCGCGGGCCATGCGCGGCTGGTCACCACGCGCCGAGTGGCCAGGTCGATGCGTTCGCGGGTATCGGCGGCCGACGCTCGGTGGCCACTGAAGGCCACGAGGTTGGCCAGCCACACGTCGGAGATGATCGCGGCGATGTGTAGATCGGCGGGAGTCGGTTCGCCGCCCCTGAGCGTGCGGGCCAGCAGGTTCTGAATCTCGGCGGCGGCGCTGACTAGTTCTGCGGCTGCCCGGGTGTCTGCAACGGCGAAGGCTCGTGTCATGGCTGATGTCAGCCAGGGGTCGCGCTGCCAGCGGTCATGTAGGTGTGTGGTGAGACGTTCGAGACGTTCGAGCCGTTCCAATGGCGTGCCGTCACCGCTAGCCCAGTCGTCAGCCGAGTTGAGTCGGCGAAACTCGCGCGTCAGCGCCGCCACCAACAAGTTGGTCTTCGCCGGGAAGTGGCGGTAGAGCGTGCCGACGGCGATACCGGCCCGCTCGGCGACCGACCGCATCTGAACCGCCTCATAGCCACCTGACGTGGCCACGAGCAGGGCCGCGTCCAGAATCGCTTCCCGGCGCTGGGTGGATGAATGCGAGGCGGGCGCTACAGCGGTCTGCGTCCGGCCGCCGGCTGAATTTGCCTCCAGCGGTCGGGTTTTGCCATGGCTGCGAGAAAGGGGGAGCGTCATGATCGCCCGTCGTCGAGGCCGCCGTGACGTGAGAACTGTTCGAGAAGGCCGCCAAAAGCACTGATGTCGCCGTGCGCAGCGAAGTGATCCTGGCTGACCGCGACAAATACCGCAGTGGCGGTGAAGCGGTTGGCCCCATCGGAATCAGTGCCCGTCGCCATGACGTGCAGAGCCCGTCCTTCGCGGGACCGGATGTGGGCGGTGATCCTGTGGGGTTGATGCAGAGGTACGGGCCGCAGATACTCCACTGTCAGGCTGCGAGTCACCGCTGGTGTGCCGGCGATCCACAATGTGAAGCCCAAGACGTCATCGCACGCCGCCGCAACTGCTCCGCCATGGGCCAGCCCAGGAGCCCCGATGTGGCGCTCGTCGAAAATCACGTCGGAGTACACCGCGTCGCCGCTGCGGTGCACCACCAACTGCAGTCCGTGGGGATTGTCGGGGCCGCAACCCATGCACGTTGTCGTGTGCGAAGGTAACCGCTCCGGCAGCGACGTGCTTTCCGGCACAATCACGCTCCAATACTATCGGTTTCGCTTCGATACCGTTAGTACCACACTGCTAGACTGCCAGGACAGCATCGCGTGAAATCGACCGCCGAGGTGAATGAGTGAGCGACAGTCAGCCAGCGCCGGTCCCTGACGATGACGTGGACCCGCGGCGAATCCGGTCTCGAAATCGACTGCTGGATGCAGCTGCAACGCTCTTGAGCACCGGCGGCGTGGAAGCCGTCACGATCGATGCGGTCACCAAGGCATCGAAAGTGGCCAGAACAACGCTATACCGCCATTTCCAAAGTTCGTCGCACCTCCTCGCAGCCACGTTCGAACGCTTGCTTCCCCAGGTGGCGACTCCGGTACCGACCAGCGGCCCTCTGCGTGACCAGTTGATCGAATTGCTAAGCCGCCAAGCCGCTCTTTTCAACGACGCGCCACTGCATGTCACGACGCTGGCATGGCTGTCCCTTGGTCCCACCGGCCCGACGAACGAAGCCGATGATCGGCACACATCCGGCGCGTTGCGGGCCCGAGTCGTCGACCAGTACCGGCAACCGTTCGACGCCATACTCTCTAGCCCGAAGGCGCAAGCCGAGTTGGAGAACTTCGACCGAGAACTGGCGCTGTGCCAACTGGTCGGCCCACTGGCGTTTGCCCGGATGACCGGGATTCGCGCCATCACTCACGACGACTGCGAGAACCTCGTCGATGGCTTTCTCGCCGCCCACCGCAAGAGCGACGATGGCGAGACCAAGCGCGTGAAGGCCGCCAGTCTGCATGCAGGGCGACCGCTCGCATAGCCCTCTAGCACAACGAGTTTCACTGCGCTCAGTCTGGCTGGTCTTCGAACTATCCTCTGCACTCCAGTCGCGTCGGCGATGGCACCGGCGAAATGTTCGCCGTCACTCGCTGATATAGATCGAGTTAGTCCTTCTCAAATGCCTCCGGAGGTGTCAGGAAGGGATCTGTAACTGATTCCTTTCGGAGTCCGCGTGTTGACGCACGTGGACTTCCTGACACACCCCGGAGGTGTTGTTGTGTCTGTGCATGTAGCTCCAGTCACGTCGTCCACGATCGTCGTTGCTGTCGATGTCGGCAAGACCTCAGCAGTGTTTTCGGTGACCGACGCGGCTCGCCATCGGCTGCTCGCGCCGTCGGAATTCGCGATGACCGGGTCGGGTCTGGCCAATGCGGCGGCTCGCGCGATGGCTGCCGCACCTGCCGCGGTGCAGGTCAAGGTGGGCGTGGAGGCGGCTGGCCATTATCACCGACCGGTGCTCGACCATCGATGGCCCGATGGGTGGGAAGTGTTGGAACTCAATCCCGCTCAGGTCGCCGAGCAGCGTCGCGTGCAGGGACGGCGCCGGATCAAGACCGACGTGATCGACCTGGAGGCGATCACCGAACTGGTGCTGGCCGGCTACGGGCGCCCGGTCACCGATCGTGATGTCGTGATCGGTGAGATCAGCGCCTGGGCCTCACATCGGAGTCGGCGGGTCGCCACGCGTAGCGCGACGAAGAATCAGCTGCTCGGCCAGCTGGATAGGGCGTTTCCCGGACTGACCCTGGCTCTGCCCGACGTGCTGGCCACCAGGATCGGCCGGCTGATCGCCGCCGAGTTCACGGATCCGGCACGCCTGGCCGGGCTCGGGGTCAACCGGTTGATCCGGTTCGCTGCGGCCCGCGACCTGCAACTGCGCCGCCCCGTCGCCGAGCGTCTGGTCGCCGCGGCCCGCGACGCATTGCCGACCCGCGACGCGGCGATCTCGCGCCGGATACTGGCAGCGGACCTGGTGTTGCTGGCAGATCTGGACGACCAGATTCAGTCCGCGGAGACCGCGCTGGGGACGCTGCTGCCGCGCAGCCCCTATGCCACGTTGACCTCGGTGCCGGGCTGGGCAGTGGTGCGGGTATCCAATTATGCTGCCGCTCTTGGTGATCCGCAGCGGTGGCCCGGGCCACAGCAGATCTATCGTGCGTCGGGGCTCTCCCCGACGCAGTATGAATCCGCGCATAAGCGCCGCGATGGCGGGATCAGCCGTGAAGGCAGCGTGGTGTTGCGCCGAGCTCTGATCGACCTTGGTATCGGGCTGTGGCTCAACGAGCCGGCCGCCAAGAACTACGCCCATGCGCTCAAGGATCGCGGCAAGCCCGGCGGCGTCGTTGCCTGCGCATTGGCCCACCGTGCCAACCGCATCGCCTACGCATTGGTTCGTGACCACGCCACCTACGAGCCGACCCGCTGGGCCTAAACCCCTGACACAACCTGCGCGAAAGGACCGAAAGCATCCCTTCACAACCCCCGTCGGTAGTGCCACGCTAAGTGGACGGGACGAAGGGACCGGATCAGATGCCGCATCCGCTATGGCGGACCCCCACCCGGGTTACGCCGCACCTAGCTTGGCACCCGGCCCTTCGCCTCCACGGCAGCCCGAACGACGCCAGATAACCCCCACCGAGGTTGCATACGTCAGCGTGGGCGCCAGGCACCCGTCACACCCCATCAGCAGCACCCGACCGCATAAATCCAACGCCCCACCCAAGGGGCGTCAGCCCACCACGGGCCCCTGCCCCCTTGACTCGACCTACAGCCAGCTAGGGGCCGTGCACGCAGATCGCAGGCATGCCCACGACGACTATGTCGGGCCAGTCGATGTGAACCGCCTCAGCGTTCGCAGTGCGGTGGGACTATCTCGTTAACGGTGTTTCCGGCGGTTTCCATCAGTAGGTTTCGGCTGCCGGGAATCGGTCGCTGAAGGTGATTGCGAACGCATTCAGGGCAGGTTTCCACCGCATAGTCCATCGTGCCCT
>NZ_NPKP01000036.1 GCF_008329585.1 Mycolicibacterium sp. P9-22
TCTGCTCTGCGGACTGCTCGGCCGCCTTCTTCTTCGCCACATCTTCCAGTGTCGTCATCACGGCACCTTTCTCGCCGAGCATCGCTCAGCGTGTCAGTGCCGGAAACACCGTTATTTCCACAGTCCCCGACGCTGCCCCGCAGGGCAGGCGGTGTCAACGAATTCGCGGCGAAATCGGCAGTGTTGCGGTAATAGGAGGGCTGCGGTGCTGTATCAGGATCAATTCCGGCCTCGATCCGTGGATTGAAGTGGCCAGTGTGTCTGCTGGAGCCGTTTTTCGTTGTATAGGGGTGTGAGCAGGACGCAGTCGCTGGTCTGTCCAGCTTTTCCGGTGCGCTCCGGTGGGGCCTGTTGGGCGGCGGTGCCACAGGCCACCGCGTGGGCCCTGCCAGCCGGGTTGTCCGGTGGCACGCAGCAGGGTTGTGCGTGATCGCTGCGCACAACACCCAGGCCAAGTTAGCCCTCAACCGTCCGGAAGGCATGTGGGCCAGCGGCCCGTCGATCAGGTCGGAGCAGACGGTTTCGATGATCGCGCGCTGGCGGTGGGCGGGAACAGTGCGTCGCGCCCTATGAGCTGGGACGATTGATGTTCTCTACGCGTCACTGTCCTCGATTTCACGCACTCGGGGCAGGCGCAAGGATGTTCGCGGCTGCGGCACAGATCAGCATTGCAATGGAGCCTGTCAAGTTTTCTGTGTAGGTTGCCCTGTCTGATTCTTTGAATGGTGGTGTGTGTCTATAGGTAGCGTTCGATGCGGTCTGGGTAGACCAGGCTGAGTTGTTCGAGTGCTTTCTTCCAGTTG
>NZ_NPKP01000013.1 GCF_008329585.1 Mycolicibacterium sp. P9-22
CGAACCCGGAAGCTAAGCCTACCAGCGCCAATGATACTACCCAAAAGGGTGGAAAAGTAGGACACCGCCGAACACACATTAAGACCCGAGCCCCCCAAACACACATTTGGGGGGCTCGGGCATTTGTGCGTTGACCGTATTTTGCAACCATTCAGCGATCGAATTTGAATGGCCGAGAAATGGTCGATATCTATGCAACTGTCTTGTTTCGCCGGTACCCGGCTATCCTTTCCCGAGACGGTTGATCAATCAGGAAGGCGACTGTGGCCGAGGACAGACAAGGCGCCGGCGACGAGCGTCGGCCCCGCCGTGCGGGGGGCGACGGTCCGCGTGCCGGCGGGAACAGCGGGCACCGTTCGGGCGCCAATGGTGCTCAGCGCTCCGGCGCGGGCGGCGGCGCCCCGCGAGGTGGTCGCGATCGGCCGAGCCCACCATGGTCTTCCGGGCCCAGTCATCGGCGGGATCAGGACGGCGAAGACCGTCCGGTGGGGCCGCGCATCCCACCCGAGATCGAGGCCAAACAACTGTCTCCCGAAATCCGCAGCGAGCTGATCACCCTCGACAAAACCACGGCCGATGTGGTGGCACGCCACCTGGTCGCGGCCGGGGAACTGCTCGAAGACGATCCCGCGGCCGCGCTGGAGCACGCGCGGGCGGCGCGTGCCCGTTCCGGCCGGATCGCTGCCGTCCGCGAGGCCGTCGGTATCGCCGCCTACTACTGCGGAGACTGGGCGCAGGCGCTGGCCGAACTGCGTGCCGCACGCCGGATGGGCAGCAAGTCTGCGCTGCTACCGCTGATCGCCGACTGCGAACGCGGTGTCGGTCGCCCGGAACGGGCCGTCGAGTTGGCCCGCAGCGAAGAGGCCCAGCGGCTCACCGGTGACGACGCCGATGAACTGCGGATCGTGGTGGCAGGCGCGCGGTCGGATCTCGGGCAGCACGAGCAGGCGCTGGCGCTGCTGTCCAGCCCGCCCCTGGATGCGACCCGGCTCGGGACCACGAGCGCCCGGTTGTTCTACGTCTACGCCGAGACACTGCTTGCCCTCGGCCGCTCCGATGATGCGGTACAGGCCTTCATCAACGCTGCCGCCGTCGACGTCGAAGCTGTCACAGACGCCGAAGAACGTCTCACCGAGCTGACCTGAGGTGGGCACACTGGCACAGGAGCATGACTGCCTGCTCCTGGATCTCGACGGCACCGTCTTCCGCGGCCATGAGCCCACCGTCGGTGCGGTGGACACCTTGGCGACGGTGGACGCCCGAACCCTGTACGTCACCAACAATGCGTCCCGGTCGGCCGCCGAGGTGGCCGGGCATCTTCAGGAACTCGGCTTCGATGCCCAGGCCGACGACGTCGTCACCAGCGCGCAGAGCGCCGCACGGCTGCTGGCCGGGCAACTGCCCGCCGGCGCCACCGTCCTGGTCGTCGGCACCGATTCACTGGCCGCCGAAATCGTCGCCGTCGGCCTGAAACCGGTCCGTGCGTTCGGCGAGAACCCCGTGGCCGTCGTCCAGGGCCACAACCCGGACACCGGCTGGTCCATCCTTTCCGAGGCGGCACTGGCCATCAGGGCCGGCGCCCTGTGGGTTGCCGCCAACGTCGATCGCACGCTGCCGTCCGAACGGGGACTCCTGCCCGGCAACGGCTCGATGGTCGCCGCACTGCGTGCCGCCACCGATGCCGAACCCCAGGTGGCAGGCAAGCCCGCACCCTCTCTGATGAACGATGCGCTGGCCCGGGGCAATTTCACGACACCGCTGGTGATCGGCGACCGTCTGGACACCGACATCGAGGGCGCCAACGCCGCGGGACTGCCCAGCTTGATGGTGCTCACCGGCGTGAACAATGTCGCCGATATGGTGCGCGCCGCGCCGGGCAGCCGCCCGGATTTCGTCTCCGAGGATCTGCGCGCGCTGCACACCGATGCCGAGGTCTCGCGGATCGCCGCACACCCGGCATGGCAGACCGAGACGAGCGGATCGACACTCACCGTGCGGGCCACCGGCGCCGACGCCGGTGATCCGCTGAGCATCGTGCGGGCCATCGCGCATGCGGCGTGGGCCGGCGGCGGTGTCGTAACGGTCGCGGCCGGGGACGACACGGCGCGCGCCGCACTGCAGCGCTGGTCGCTGCTGACCTGACCGCATCGGCTAGCGTGATCAGCGATATGAGTACCGATCCTGAGCAGATCCGCACCCAGATTGCGGCACTGTTGCACGACCTGCCGGATATCGAATCCGGCGGGCTGGAGGACTCCGAAATCGACGCCGTCGCAGCGCGCCTGGAAGAGGCGCACGACCTGCTGGTCCGCGCCCTGGAGTCGGTGGAGGGCCGGGGCGACGCGATCCGGGGGCACTGACCCGATGACGCGACGAGCGCGGGTGGATGCCGAACTGGTGCGGCGCGGGCTGGCCAGGTCACGGCAGCAGGCCGCCGAATTGATCGGCGCCGGCCGGGTCCGCATCGATGGGATGCCGGCGGCCAAACCCGCCACCGCGGTGTCGGTGGACGCCAACCTCACCGTCGCCGCCGATGAACGCACCTGGGTATCGCGAGGCGCGCACAAACTGATCGGGGCCCTCGATGCCTTCGGCGTGTCCGTCGAGGGCCGCCGGTGCCTGGACGCGGGCGCATCGACCGGTGGTTTCACCGAGGTCCTTTTGGACCGTGGTGCCGCCGAGATCGTCGCCGCCGACGTCGGGTACGGACAGCTCGCCTGGTCGCTGCGATCCGACGAGCGGGTGCACGTGCTGGAACGCACGAACGTGCGGGCCCTCACACCGGAGGCGATCGGCGGCCCGGTCGATCTGGTGGTCGCCGACCTGTCGTTCATCTCGCTGGCCACCGTGCTGCCCGCGCTCACCGCATGCTGTGACCGTGACGCCGATATCGTCCCCATGGTGAAACCGCAGTTCGAGGTCGGTAAGGACCGGGTGGGTGCCGGCGGCGTCGTCTCGGATCCGGCGCTGCGCGCCGAGGCGGTCCTGGCCGTCGCACACCGCGCCGCCCAATTGCAATGGCACACAGTCGCTGTGACTGCCAGCCCATTGCCCGGGCCGTCGGGCAATGTGGAGTTCTTCCTGCGATTCCGGGCCGAAACCGATGAACCGCTCGTCGGCGAGGACCTGGAACGCGCTGTTGCACGTGCGATCGACGAAGGGCCGCAATGACATCCGAACGATCCGTCCTGGTCGTCGTGCACACCGGGCGCGATGAGGCCACCGAGACCGCCCGCCGGGTCGAGAAGGTGCTCGGTGAACACGGCATCGGCCTGCGTGTGCTGACCGCCGAAGCCGTCGACCGCGGCTCCCTGCACCTGGCCCCGGACGAGATCCGGGCGCTGGGGGTCGATATCGAGGTGGTCGACGCCGACGAACAGGCCGCCGAGGGCTGCGAGCTGGTGCTCGCGCTCGGTGGCGACGGCACCTTCCTGCGAGCTGCCGAACTGGCCCGCAACGCCGAGATACCGGTGCTCGGTCTCAATCTCGGCCGCATCGGCTTCCTGGCCGAAGCGGAGAACGAGGCCCTCGATGACGTCCTCGACCACGTTATCGCCCGCGACTACCGCGTGGAGAAGCGGATGACCCTCGACATCGTGGTCCGCGAGGGCGGCGAAGTGCTCGACCACGGCTGGGCGCTGAATGAGGCCAGCCTGGAGAAGGGGCCGCGCCTCGGAGTGCTGGGCGTGGTACTGGAGGTCGACGGCCGTCCGGTGTCATCCTTCGGGTGCGACGGGGTGCTGGTGTCGACGCCCACCGGTTCCACCGCATATGCCTTCTCGGCCGGCGGGCCGATCCTGTGGCCGGATCTGGAGGCGATCCTGGTGGTGCCCAACAACGCCCACGCACTGTTCGCGCGGCCGATGGTCACCAGCCCGGACGCGTCCATCGCCATCGAGATCGAGGCGAGCGCCAATGACGCGGTGGCCTTCTGTGACGGCCGGCGCAAGATGATCGTGCCGGCCGGAGCGCGCCTGGAGGTGACCCGCTGCGAGACCTCGCTGAAATGGGTGCGTCTGGACAGTGCCCCGTTCACCGACCGGTTGGTGCGCAAGTTCCGGCTGCCCGTCACCGGATGGCGTGGCCAGTAGTGCTCTCCGAGATACGGATCGACTCGCTGGGCGCGATCAGTTCGGCGACCGCCGAGTTCGATCGGGGCCTTACCGTGCTGACCGGCGAGACCGGCGCAGGCAAGACGATGGTCGTGACAGGTCTGCATCTGCTCGGCGGGGCGCGGGCCGACGCCAGCCGGGTACGCACCGGTGCCGATCGGGCCGTGGTGGAAGGCCGTTTCGCGACAACCGACCTCGGTGCGGACGTCACCGGGCGCATCGATGAGATCCTGGAGTCCTCCGGTGCCGACCGCGATGACGACGACAGCATCATCGCGGCGCGGTCGGTCAGTCGCGACGGTCCGTCGCGGGCCTACCTGGGTGGGCGCAGCGTACCGGCGAGATCCCTGAGCGGCTTCACCAACGAGCTGCTGGCACTGCACGGGCAGAACGACCAGCTGCGGCTGATGCGCCCCGATGAACAGCGCGGTGCACTGGACCGGTACGCCGACGTCAGCACACCACTACGCAAATACCGTGCGCTGCGCGAGGAGTGGCTGACCGCGCGCCGTGACCTCATCGACCGCACCCAGCGGGCCCGCGAGCTCGCGCTCGAGGCGGACCGGCTGACCTTCGGGCTCAACGAGATCGACACCGTGGACCCGGCGCCGGGTGAGGATGACGCGCTTGTCGCCGATATCCGGCGGCTCTCCGAACTCGACGCGCTGCGCGAGTCCGCAGCCGTCGCGCGCGCCGCGCTGGCCGGTCCGCCCGACGATGACGGCACCGATGCGGCCTCGGCGGCGGCCAATGTCGCCGCGGCCAGGGCCGCCCTGCAGGGCACCGATGACAGCGCCCTGCAGGCGTTGGGGGAGCGGCTGGCCGAAGCGGTCGCCGTCATCGCCGACGTGTCAGGCGAACTCGGCGGATTCCTCTCCGAACTGCCCAGCGACGCCAGCACGCTGGAAGGCAAACTCGCCCGGCAGAGCGAGTTGCGCGGTTTGACCCGCAAGTACGGCGCCGATATCGACGCCGTGCTGGCCTGGGCGAAGGAATCGCGAGACCGGCTGTCCCAGCTCGATGTCTCGGAGGAGGCACTGGCGGGCCTGCAGCGCCGTGTCGATGAGCTGCAGGCCAAGGTGGTCGCCGCGGCCGGCGACCTCACCAAGGCTCGCACCAAGGCGGCCAAAGGGCTGTCCAAGGCGGTCACCGCGGAATTGGCGGGACTGGCGATGACGGGTGCCGATTTCGGTATCTCGTTGGCGCCGTTGGCCGCCCGTGCCGATGACTCCGCGCCGATCACGCTGGGCGGCGGGGTGTCCGCGCACGCCGGGCAGCACGGGGTGGACGCCGTCGAGTTCGGGTTCGCCGCGCACCGCGGCACCGAACTGCTGCCACTGGCCAAGAGTGCCTCCGGTGGCGAGCTGTCACGGGTGATGCTGGCCCTGGAGGTGGTGCTGTCCGCCTCGGCGGAGGGCACCACGATGGTGTTCGACGAGGTCGACGCCGGAGTCGGTGGGCGCGCCGCGGTGCAGATCGGTCGCCGGTTGGCGCGGCTGGCGCGCACCCATCAGGTCATCGTCGTCACCCACCTGCCGCAGGTGGCCGCCTACGCCGACACCCACCTGGTGGTCGAGAGCGGCCCGAAGTCCAGCCGCGTCGTGCGACTGCAGGACGAGGACCGGGTGGCCGAACTGGCCCGGATGCTGGCCGGGCTCGGCGACACGGACAGCGGCCGGGCACATGCGCGTGAGCTGTGGGAGTCCGCCCGACGCGACCGCGCGGGGTAGTCAGGCCGGGTTGGCGGGAGACAGCTCCGCGCTGCTCCAGCGCAACGGGCTGACATCGGTCACCTCGACGACCTCGTCGATGGTGAACTCGACGGCACACTGCGCCCCCGGCCCGCTCTCCCAGATGATCTCTGCCGTGCCGGTGAGCTGCAGCGTGGTCCCGGAATCCCAGTCCGCGATCAGCAGTCCGGCCCGCGGGTTGGCGCTGATATTGCCCAGCGTCATGAACATCGAGTTGCCCCGGTAATCCGGCCAGCGCAGCCGGTTCGGTGACAGCACCTGTAGGAAGCCCGGATTGCCGCCGCGGTGGGAGGCGTCGGTGTTGCCGTCGGCGTCCGCGGATCCGATGAAGAAGGTGTCGGCAGCCGAAACGATCTGCCCGGTGCGCGCGTCGAGCGCGTTGGCGTTGCGCCGGACGTGCTTGCCGGGCAGGTCCGCCACATCCTCGATATGCCTGCGGGAGATGTACTTCGGGCAGTTCGAGTAGACCTGGTCGGGCTCGATCAGCAGGCCGGCGCCGGTCGGGACGGCGACACCGTTGACCCGCATGCGGCGCCTGGTTTGCGGCTGCACGGCGATCATGCCGACCCGGTGCGGCATTCCGGTCAGCACGTCATGCAGCGGGTCGCCGGTGACGGGCAGCGCGTCGACGGCGATCTGCTCGTCGATGACGTGCACGAATCCGGGCGGGCCGGTCAGCAGGCTCGCCCAGATCCGGCCGGCCTCGTCGGCCGCGGCGAGGACGGCCATCGGCTGATCGGCCAGGAATTCGGCCGCGGCGTCCGGGATCTCGTCACGGACCATCCGGGCCAGGCGTGCGGCGATCTCACTCTGGCCCAGGCGCTGCTGCACCGCCAGCTCGCCCGCGTGATAGACGGTCATCGCCGGGCTCAGAAGAATCCGCAGGTGGGTGACTCGCCGGTGGGCGCGGGTTCGGCCTCGGCACCGTTCGGCGCGAAGACCTCGAGCCGGATGCCGTCCGGGTCGGTGAAGAAGATGCCCCCCGAGGACGCACCCTCGCCGTGGGCAACCACGCCGTCGTGGGCGAACGTCACGCCCAACTCCTTGAGCACCGACTCCACGGTCCGCACCTGCTCGATGCTGTCGACCTGAAAGGACAGGTGGTGCAACCCGGGCGTGCGGGCAGAGAACTCGCCGTCGCTCTGCTGCCACAAGGTCAGGCGCAGATTGCCGTCGAAGCCCAGGAAGGCGAAGCGGCGATCACCCTCGTCGTTGATTCCGAGCTGTTCGAAACCCAGCGCGCGCCGGTAGAAGTCCACCGAACGGGCCAGGTCGGTGACGTTGAGCCCGACGTGGCCGGGAGCGAGCTGCGGGGCGATGGCTGTACTCATGCAAAACCTCCATATAACCGATCTATGACATTTGAGAGGTTAGAACGGTTCGACGATCATGTCAACCATCTAATCTGGTTTCAATGGTTAGTACGGTACGCTGGACTTCATGGATGATCCGCGGCCCCATGTCGGGGAACCCCTCGCGCTGGATCTGCTGAACACCGTGTGGATGTCGGGCGACGGCCCGCAGGACCTACTCACCGACGTGACCGGCGTGCGCATCTGGTTGGTGGCCAACGGTCTCGACGAGCGCTGCCGGGCCGATGAGAAGACCCGCGTCGCGCTGGTCCGGTCCAGGGAGGCCGTGCTGCGCGCGGTCGCCGACAACGAGATCGATGACGTGAACGCCGTGCTCGACCACGGGCGGGTTCGTCGCGTGCTGACCGAGACCGGTCCGCGCGAGGAGGCCGATGTGGCGCATCCGGAGTGGCTGCCCGGGTGGCTGGCTGCCGACGACCTGCTGCGTCTGCTGACCCAGGCGCCCGACCGCATCAAGCAGTGTGCGCATGAGCACTGTGTGCTCTGGTTCCATGACACCTCGAAGAATGGCACCCGGCGCTGGCATTCGATGACCACATGCGGTAACCGCGCCAAGGCCGCTCGGCACTACGCGGCGAAGCGCGATTGAGACCCGGTTGATGTTGCAGATGTGACAAAACAAAACTTATGGGGCTGGTGTTACGGCGCGCCTCCACCTCAACTTGAGGGTTTGTCGCCAGAATCGGCGCATGAAGATGTCAGCGTTGCTATCGCGTAATGCCAGCTCAAAGCCGGGCGTCATCGGTACTGCCCGCGTTGACCGCGACATTGACCGATTGCTCCGGCGCATCGGGCCCGGCGATATCGTCGTCCTCGATGCACAGGACCTCGACCGCATCACCGCGGACGCACTGGTGGAGGCGGAGGTCGCCGGCGTGGTCAACGCCTCGCCGTCGATCTCGGGTCGCTACCCCAACCTCGGTCCGGAGGTTCTGGTGGCCAACGGCATCGTCCTCATCGACGAGGCGGGCCCCGAGGTCTTCAAGAAGATCAAGGACGGCGCGCGCGTCCGGATCAACAACGGCGGTGTCTACTCCGGTGACCGCCGGATCGGACTCGGGACCGAGCGCACCGATCTGGAGATCCACGAGCTCATGGTGGAGGCCAAGAGCGGGCTGGTCGCACACCTGGAAGCCTTCGCCGGCAACACCATCGAGTTCATCCGCAGTGAGAGCCCGCTGCTGATCGACGGTATGGGCATCCCCGATATCGATGTCGACATGGACCGCAGGCATGTCGTCGTGGTCGCCGAGGGGCCCGCGGCCGCCGATGATCTCAAGGCGCTCAAACCATTCATCAAGGAGTATCAGCCCGTCCTGGTCGGTGTGGGCAGCGGAGCCGATCTGCTCCGCAAGGCCGGCTACCGTCCTGCGCTCATCGTCGGTGATCCCAGCACCATCAGCACCGACGCGCTGCGCTGCGGAGCGCAGGTCGTGCTGCCCGCCGACGCCGATGGTCACGCCCCCGGCCTGGAACGCATCCAGGATCTCGGAGTCGGCGCCATGACCTTCCCGGCCGCCGGATCGGCCGCCGACCTTGCGTTGCTGCTGTGCCACCACCATGGTGCTTCGCTGATCGTCACCGCAGGCAACAGCGCCACCATCGAGGAGTTCTTCGACCGGTCCCGGCAGCAGAGCAACCCGTCGACGTTCCTGACCCGGCTCAAGGTCGGCGAGAAACTCGTCGACGCCAAGGCTGTCGCCACGCTCTACCGCAGCCGGGTCTCGGCAGGCGCGATCGCGCTGCTGGTGCTCGCGATGCTGGTCGCCGTCATCGTCGCGCTGTGGGTGACCCGGGTCGACGCGACCGTGATCGACTGGGTCGTCGACTACTGGAATCGCTTCCTGCTCTGGGCGCAGGGCCTGGTGTCCTAGATCCCGCGACATCCTCGCTGAATCCTCTCGAAGGGTGCCATCATGATTTCGCTGCGCACGCACGCCATTTCGTTGGCCGCGGTCTTCCTCGCCCTGGCCATCGGAGTGGTGCTGGGCTCCGGGCTGTTCTCCGACACGGTGCTGTCCGGGCTGCGCAACGACAAGGCCGACCTGCGCACCGAGATCGAGACACTGACCGACGAGAAGAACGAACTCAACGAGAAGCTCAGCGCGGCAGGGGAGTTCGACGCGGTGGTGGCGCCGCGCATCCTGCGCGACACCTTGCGGGACAAATCGGTGGTGATCTTCCGTACCCCGGATGCCACCGATGATGATGTGGACGCCGTCGCGCGACTGGTCGCCAACGGTGGTGCCACCACCACCGCCACGATTGCACTGACCCCGCAATTCGTCGATGCCAACTCCTCGGAAAAGCTGCTGTCGGTGGTCAATTCACCGATCGTGCCGCTGGGCCGGCAACTCAGCACCGCGTCGGTGGACCAGGGCTCGCAGGCCGGTGATCTGCTCGGGATCGCGCTGCTGCGGGGCAAGGAGCAGGCCGTCCCGGAAGACCAGCGCGAGACCGTGCTGGCGACCCTGCGCGACACCGGTTTCATCACCTACGACGCGCAGAACATCGATGCCGCGGACACCGCCGTCGTCGTCACCGGAGGTTCGCTCGGCGATGACGCCGGCAACCGGGGCACCACGGTGGCACGGTTCGCCGCCGGACTGGCTCCGCACGGTGGGGGCATCGTGCTCGCCGGCCGCGACGGGTCGGCGACCGGGACCGCGGCCGTCGCGGTGACCCGTTCGGACGCCGCACTGTCGGGCGCGGTCAGCACGGTCGACGACGTGGACCTCGAGTCCGGACGCATCACCACCGCACTGGCGCTGAGCGATCTACTCCGCGGCGGCCAGCCCGGCCGTTACGGCATCGGTCAGGGCGCGAACTCCGTCACCGTCCCGCAGTAAGTCACAACCCCCGGCGCGTCAGGCGCGGCTTGTCGGCGCTGGTGTTAAGGTGAGATTCCGTGGGTCGGCAGGCCCTGAGTTGATGAAAATCGACTCGCCCCATCGCCACGGAGGTTGCAGTTGCCCGGTCAAGCGAAGTTACGCAAGCACCCGCAGACAGCGACCAAACACCTCTTCGTCAGCGGTGGTGTCGCGTCTTCACTCGGTAAAGGTCTGACGGCCAGTAGTCTCGGTCAGCTGCTCACCGCCCGCGGGTTGCAGGTGACGATGCAGAAGCTCGACCCCTACCTCAACGTCGATCCCGGCACCATGAACCCGTTCCAGCACGGTGAGGTGTTCGTCACCGAGGACGGCGCGGAGACCGACCTCGACGTCGGGCACTACGAGCGCTTCCTGGACCGCGATCTGTCCGGGTCGGCCAATGTGACCACCGGCCAGGTGTACTCCTCGGTGATCGCCAAGGAACGCCGCGGCGAGTACCTCGGCGACACCGTCCAGGTGATCCCGCACATCACCGACGAGATCAAGCGGCGCATCCTGTCGATGTCGGATCCGGACGCCCACGGCAACCGGCCCGACGTGGTGATCACCGAGATCGGCGGCACCGTCGGGGATATCGAATCCCTGCCGTTTCTCGAGGCGGCCCGCCAGGTCCGCCACGAGGTGGGCCGCGACAACGTGTTCTTCCTGCACGTCTCGCTGGTGCCCTACCTGGCGCCCTCCGGCGAGCTCAAGACCAAACCGACCCAGCACTCGGTGGCCGCATTGCGCAGCATCGGTATCGCACCCGATGCGCTGATCCTGCGGTGCGACCGCGATGTGCCCGAGGGCCTGAAGAACAAGATCGCGCTGATGTGTGACGTCGACATCGACGGCGTCATCTCCACCCCGGACGCCCCGTCGATCTACGACATTCCCAAGGTGCTGCACCGCGAGGAACTCGACGCCTACGTCGTACGCAAGCTCAACCTGCCGTTCCGCGATGTCGACTGGACCCAGTGGAACGACCTGCTGCAGCGGGTGCACGAACCGCAGGAGACCGTGCGAATCGCGTTGGTGGGCAAGTACATCGACCTCTCCGACGCCTACCTTTCGGTGGCCGAGGCACTGCGCGCCGGCGGGTTCTCCCATCACGCCAAGGTCGACATCCGCTGGATCGCCTCCGATGACTGCCAGACCGACGCCGGCGCCATCGCGGCACTCGACGACGTGCACGGCGTGCTCATCCCCGGTGGGTTCGGTATCCGCGGTATCGACGGCAAGCTCGGCGCCATCCGCTACGCCCGCAAGCGGGGCGTCCCGGTGCTCGGACTATGCCTGGGCCTGCAATGCATCGTCATCGAGGCCGCGCGTTCGGTCGGGCTCACCGAGGCCAGTTCGGCCGAGTTCGATCCGGACACCCCTGACCCGGTGATCGCCACCATGGCCGACCAGCTCGACGCCGTCGCCGGTGAGGCCGACCTGGGCGGCACCATGCGCCTGGGCGCCTACCCCGCCGTGCTGGAGCCCGGATCCATTGTGGCGCAAGCCTACGGCGCCACCGAGGTCTCCGAACGGCACCGGCACCGCTACGAGGTGAACAACCTCTACCGGGACCGGATCGCCGAGAGCGGACTCAAATTCTCCGGCACCTCACCGGACGGTCACCTCGTCGAGTTCGTCGAGTACGGCGCCGATGTGCATCCGTTCCTGGTGGGCACCCAGGCCCACCCCGAACTCAAGAGCCGCCCGACCCGCCCGCATCCACTGTTCGCCGCCTTCGTCGGCGCCGCCCTGGACTACAAGGCCGGCGAGCTGCTCCCACTGGAGCAGTTGTCGCGCTCCAACGGCGCCGAGCACCACGAATCAGAACAACACGAATCAGAGCAGCACGAGGAAGCCGAACCGGCCCACCGTGGCTGAACACGATTTCGTCACCCAGTCCAGCGAGACCGTCCACACCGGGAAGATCCTCGCCCTGCGCCTCGATGAGGTGCAGATGCCGGGCGGCACCGTGGCCCGCCGCGAGGTGGTCGAGCATTTCGGTGCGGTCGCCGTTGTCGCGCTCGACGATGACGACCGGGTGGCGATGGTCTACCAGTACCGGCACCCGGTGGGGCGCCGGCTCTGGGAACTGCCGGCCGGCCTGCTCGATGTGGGCGGGGAAGCCCCGGTGCTGACCGCCGCCCGGGAACTGCACGAGGAAGCCGGTCTGGCCGCCGAGAACTGGTCGGTGCTGGTGGACATCGTGTCGTCGCCCGGTTTCAGCGATGAGAGTGTGCGGGTGTTCCTGGCCACCGGGCTCTCCGAGATCGCACGGCCCGTGGCCGAGCACGAAGAGGCCGACCTGACACTGGACTGGCTGGCCCTCGACACGGCGGTGCGCCACGTGCTGGCCGGTGAGATCGTCAATTCGATTGCGGTGGCGGGGATCCTGGCCGCCCATGCGGTATCCGACCGGTCCCGGCTGCGGTCGCCGGACAGCCCCTGGACGGATCGCCCCCACGCGTTCGCGGCCCGACAGGACTGATCGTGACGACGGCGATGGGTGTGCTGGACGAACAGATACAGGGCTATCTGGATCACCTCACCATCGAGCGCGGCGTCGCGGCCAACACCCTGAGCTCCTACCGGCGCGACCTGCGCCGCTACGCCGAACACCTGACCGGTCGTGGCATCGCCGATCTGCGCGCGGTCGGGGAGGCCGATGTCAGCGACTTCCTGATCGCGCTGCGCAAGGGTGACCCGGACACCGGCACCACCGCACTGTCGGCGGTGTCCGCGGCCCGCACACTCGTCGCGGTGCGCGGGCTGCACCGCTTCCTCACCGCCGAGGGCGTCGTCGAGGTCGATGTGGCCCGGGCCGTCAA
Source organism: Mycolicibacterium sp. P9-22 (assembly GCF_008329585.1). Classification (GTDB taxonomy): domain Bacteria; phylum Actinomycetota; class Actinomycetes; order Mycobacteriales; family Mycobacteriaceae; genus Mycobacterium. Next base: position 12,935 of record NZ_NPKP01000013.1, read on the forward strand.
ACCGCCCACCCCGAGCCGGCGGCTGCCCAAGAGCCTGACCCTCGACGAAGTGGTCTCCCTGCTGGAGGCCGCCGGCGGCGAACGCGAATCCGACGGGCCGCTCACCCTGCGCAACCGGGCGCTGCTGGAGGTCCTGTACTCGACCGGCGCCCGGATCTCGGAGGCCGTCGGGCTGGACATCGACGATGTGGACACGCAATCCCGCTCGGTGCTGCTGCGCGGCAAGGGCGGCAAGCAGCGACTGGTGCCGATCGGCAGGCCCGCGGTCAGCGCCCTGGACAACTACCTGGTGCGGGGACGCCCCGATTTGGCGCGCCGCGGCAAGGGCACCCCGGGCATCTTCCTCAACGCCCGCGGTGGCCGCCTGTCCCGGCAGAGCGCGTGGCAGGTGCTGCAGGATTCCGCCGAAGCGGCAGGGATCGCCTCGGCGGTCTCACCACACACGATGCGACACTCGTTCGCCACCCATCTGCTCGACGGCGGTGCCGATGTGCGCGTCGTGCAGGAACTGCTGGGACACGCCTCGGTGACCACCACGCAGATCTACACACTGGTGACCGTGACCGCGTTGCGTGAGGTGTGGGCCGGGGCGCACCCGCGGGCCCGCTAACCGCCCAGGTAATCCGACTCCAGCACCAGATCGGTCAGCAACGTCTGGTACTCGGCGTGGGTCTTGTGTTCGACGGTCCGCCACCGGGTGCCCTGCTGTTCCTCCATGTAGGCGCGGTACCGCGGCGCACCGGGAATCCGGACGTTGTCGGCCACCACGACGGCGCCGGTGCGCAGCCAGCCCCGGTCCAGGATGGCGCGCAGATCGGTCAGATAGGCGTCCTTGTCATGGTCGAGAAACAGAAAGTCCAGTTCCGCGGGCGCGAAGTCCAGCGCATCCAGCGTGGCCCCGCCGTCACCGATGGTGCCCACCACACAGGTGACCCGGTCGGCGACGCCGGCGTGGGCCCAGATCCGGCGGGCCACCTCGGCGTTGGCCGCCGACAACTCCACCGAGAACACCCGTGCCCGCGGTGCGGCCCTGGCGATGCGCAGCGCGCCGTATCCGCAGTAGGTGCCCAGCTCCAGCGCGGTCTTCGGGTCCACCCGCCGCACTGCGTCGTCGAGCAGCAGCCCTTTTTCGTCGCCGACATTGATCAGGTAGGAGTGCTCGTAGGCGAAGCGGTCGATGGTGGCGATGACATCGTCGAGATCCCCGGGGTGGGCCCGGGTCTCCACGAAGTCCGCGGCGGCCGCTTCCCGGCCGTCACCGACCTGACCGGTGGAGGTGATGTTGCGGACACCCCAGGCCAGCCGGATGAACGACCAGCGCAGGAACGGCAGCCGTCTGGTCAGGCTCATACCTGCGACATTAGCCAGCGGGTCTGCAGTACCGGAGGGTTATCCACAGTTAGACTCTGCTGCGATGTTCGCCATGGATGAGGGCCACCCGACCTGCGTGGCTGCAGCGTGAGCGAAGACGAGGCGGCCCCGGAGATCGGCCTCACCGGCCGCCCGCCCCGCGATATCCCCGAACCCCGCCCGCGCAGCGTGCACGGGCCGGCCAAGGTCATCGCGATGTGCAACCAGAAGGGCGGCGTCGGCAAGACCACCTCGACCATCAATCTGGGCGCGGCCCTGGCCGAATACGGTCGGCGGGTGCTGCTGGTCGACCTGGACCCGCAGGGTGCGCTGTCCGCGGGCCTCGGGGTGCCGCACTACGAACTCGACCACACCGTGCACAACCTGCTGATCGAGCCGCGGGTGTCCATCGATGAGGTGCTGATCAAGACCCGCGTCAGCGGCCTGGACCTGGTGCCCAGCAATATCGACTTGTCGGCCGCGGAGATCCAGCTGGTCAACGAGGTGGGCCGCGAGCAGTCGCTGGCCCGTGCCCTCTATCCGGTGCTGGACCGCTACGACTATGTGCTCATCGACTGCCAGCCGTCGTTGGGCCTGCTCACCGTGAACGGCCTGGCCTGCTCCGACGGGGTGATCATCCCGACCGAGTGCGAGTACTTCTCGCTGCGCGGGCTGGCGTTGCTCACCGACACCGTCGAAAAGGTCAAGGACCGGCTCAACCCGAAGCTCGAGATCAGCGGCATCCTGGTCACCCGCTTCGACCATCGGACCGTCAACGCCCGCGAGGTGATGGCCCGGGTGGTCGAGCGATTCGGCGATCTGGTGTTCGACACCGTCATCACCCGCACCGTGCGATTCCCGGAAACCAGTGTGGCCGGTGAGCCGATCACCAGCTGGGCGCCGAAATCCACCGGAGCCCTGGCATATCGGGCCTTGGCCCGCGAGGTCATCGACCGGTTCGGGTCGTGAGCGACGCTTGCGGAGCGAACCATAGGTGGACACGGGGGAGCCGAGCCTGCGAGGCAACCGCGTGACCGAGGCGGCCGCCCCAGACGCTCCCGAGGCCGCCCAGGGTTTCCAGGTCCGGTTGAGCAACTTCGAGGGCCCGTTCGATCTGCTGCTGCAGCTGATCTTCGGGCACCGCCTCGACGTCACCGAGGTCGCGCTACACCAGGTGACCGACGAGTTCATCGCCTACACCAAGGAGATCGGCCGCCAGCTCGAGCTTGATGAGACGACGGCGTTCCTGGTGATTGCTGCCACACTGCTGGACCTCAAGGCCGCCCGGCTGCTGCCCGCCGGTGAGGTGCACGACGAGGAGGATCTCGCCCTGCTGGAAGTGCGCGACCTGCTGTTCGCGCGGCTGCTGCAGTACCGCGCGTTCAAGCACGTCGCCGGGATGTTCGCCGAACTGGAAGCCGCCGCGTTGCGCAGCTACCCGCGCGCGGTGTCGCTGGAACCGCAGTTCGAGGAGCTGTTACCCGAGGTCATGCTGGGTGTGGACGCCGAACGCTTCGCGCAGATCGCGGCGACGGCATTCACCCCACGACCGGTCCCGACGGTGCGCCTGGACCATCTGCACATCCAGTCCGTCTCGGTGCCCGAGCAGGCCAAACGCCTGATGGGGCTGCTGGAGGCCCGAGGTGTGGGGCAGTGGGCGTCGTTTTCCGACCTGGTCGCCGACTGTGAAGGGTCGATGGAGGTCGTCGGCCGCTTCCTGGCGCTATTGGAGCTGTACCGGGCCAGGGCGGTAGCATTCGAGCAAGTAGAACCGCTTGGTGTGCTCCAGGTTTCGTGGACCGGAGATCGGCCAACCAACGAACACCTCGCAGCCGCAGTGGAAGAAGACTCATGACCAACGATGTGACCGATACCGAACCGGGCATCAGCCCGGCTCCGGAATCGGATGCCGAGTTGATCGCCGATGACACCCCGGAGCCGACGGTCGAAGCGCTCGATGACGCCGAGTTCCGCTCGGTGATCGAGGCGCTGCTGCTGGTGGTGGACACCCCGGTGACGGTCGAGGCGCTGGCCTCGGCCACCGACAACCGGGAGGACCGGGTCTCGGCGACCCTGGCCGAACTGGCCGCCGAGCTGACCGAACGCGACAGCGGTATCGACCTGCGCGAGGCCGGTGGCGGCTGGCGGATGTACACCCGCGCCCGGTACGCCCCGTATGTGGAACGGCTGTTGCTCGACGGATCGCGGTCCAAACTGACCCGCGCGGCGCTGGAGACGCTGGCCGTGGTGGCCTACCGTCAACCGGTGACCCGTGCCCGGGTCAGCGCGGTGCGCGGCGTCAACGTCGACGCTGTGGTGCGCACCCTGGTTGCCCGCGGTCTGATCACCGAAGCGGGTAACGACTCCGATAGTGGCGCCGTCACTTTCGCCACCACCGAGCTGTTCCTGGAACGGCTCGGACTGTCCTCGTTGGCTGATCTGCCCGATATCGCGCCCCTGTTGCCCGATGTCGATGTCATCGACGACCTGAGTGAAAACCTCAGCGCCGAACCGCGCTTCGCGAAGCTCGACGGTTCGGCCGCTGTACCCGGCAAGCCGTCGGGTTTCGATGTGGACAAGGACTGACATGGTCGAGCCGGATGGAGTTCGGTTACAGAAAGTGTTGTCACAGGCGGGAATTGCTTCCCGTCGCGTGGCTGAGCGGATGATCCTCGACGGCCGGGTCGAGGTGGACGGTCGCATCGTCACCGAGCTGGGCACCCGGGTGGACACCGAGAACTCGGAAATCCGGGTGGACGGCACCAAGGTGCGGCTCGATGACACCCTGGTGTACCTGGCGATCAACAAAGAGCGCGGCATGCACTCGACGATGTCGGATGACCGGGGCCGGCCCTGCGTGGGTGACCTGGTGGAGCACCGGGTGCGCGGGAACAAGAACCTGTTCCACGTCGGGCGTCTCGACGCCGAGACCGAAGGACTGCTGATCCTGACGAACGACGGTGAGCTGGCCCACCGGCTGATGCACCCGTCCTACGAGGTGCCCAAGACCTATCTGGCCACCGTCGTCGGCTCGGTGCCGCGCGGGCTCGGCAAGAAACTGCGTGCCGGCGTGGAACTGGACGACGGGCCGATCGCGCTCGACGATTTCGCGGTCGTGGACACGCTGCCCGGCAAGTCGATGGTGAAGGTCACGCTGCACGAGGGCCGCAAGCGCCTGGTGCGACGGCTGCTGGCCTCGGTGGGATTCCCGGTCGAGAGCCTGGTCCGCACCAGCATCGGTGCCGTCGAGCTGGGCGATACGCGGCCCGGCAACATCCGGGTGCTGACCCGCAAGGAAATCGGTGAGCTGTACCAGGCGGTGGGAATGTGAGTGACGTGCTGACGATCGCGCTGGACGGGCCCGCCGGAACCGGAAAGTCTTCGGTGTCACGCGGATTGGCGCGCGCCCTGGGGTTGCGCTACCTGAATACCGGGGCCATGTACCGGATTGTGACGCTCGCAGTGCTGCGGGCCGGGGTGGACATCACCGACTCGCAGCGGGTGGCCGATATCGCCGGCGATGTCGACCTGGCCGTCGGGTACGACCCCGACGAGGAGCGGGCTTTCCTTGCCGGAGAGGATGTTTCGTTCGAGATCCGCGGTGACGAGGTCACCGGCGCGGTATCGGCGGTTTCCGCGGTACCCGCGGTGCGGACCCGGCTGGTGCAGCTGCAGCGTGAGCTGGCGGCCGGCGATGCGGGCGTGGTGGTCGAGGGTCGTGATATCGGCACCGTGGTGCTGCCGGATGCCGACGTGAAGATCTACCTGACGGCCTCGGCCGAGGTGCGCGCGCAGCGGCGTCACGCGCAGAACATCGCCGGCGGTATCGCTGATTCCTACGAGGCGGTGCTCGCCGATGTGAAACGCCGCGACCATCTCGACTCCACCCGCGCGGTCTCGCCGCTGCGGGCCGCCGACGACGCCGTGATCGTCGACACCAGCGATATGGGCGAAGCACAGGTGATAGCTCACCTGCAAGAGCTGGTACAGCAGCGGGCCGGAGCGAACCGATGAGCGAAGACGGCACCTGGTACGACGAAAGCGACTGGGAAGAAGGGTCGTTCGACGACGACGGCGTCGAGGAGGACTACGCTCCGCCGCCGGTGCTCGCCGTGGTGGGACGCCCCAACGTCGGCAAGTCCACCCTGGTCAACCGGATCCTGGGCCGCCGCGAGGCCGTCGTGCAGGACATCCCCGGTGTGACCCGCGACCGGGTCTCCTACGACGCGAGTTATCTGGGCCGCCGGTTCGTGGTCCAGGACACCGGGGGATGGGAACCCGACGCCAAGGGTCTGCAGCAGAAGGTGGCCGAGCAGGCGGCGATCGCCATGCAGACCGCCGACGCCATCGTCATGGTCGTCGACGCGGTCACCGGCGCGACCTCGGCCGACGAGGCCGCCGCCAAGCGTCTGCAGCGCGCCGGGAAGCCGGTGTTCCTGGCGGCCAACAAGGTTGACAACGAGCGCGGCGAATCCGATGCGGCCGCACTGTGGTCGCTGGGGCTCGGGCAGCCGTACCCGATCAGCGCCATGCACGGCCGCGGTGTCGCCGACCTGCTGGACAGTGTGCTGGAGAAGTTGCCCGAGGCCTCCGAGGTCGCGGGCGGTCCCGGCGGGCCGCGACGCGTCGCGCTTGTGGGTAAACCCAACGTGGGCAAGAGCTCGCTGCTCAACCGGCTGTCCGGTGACGAGCGCTCGGTGGTGCACGATGTTGCGGGCACCACCGTGGACCCGGTGGACTCGCTGATCGAGTTGGGCGGTAAGCCTTGGCGATTCATCGACACCGCGGGTTTGCGGCGCAAGGTCGGGCAGGCCAGCGGGCACGAGTTCTACGCCTCGGTGCGCACCCACAGTGCCATCGACGCCGCCGAGGTCGTGGTGGTGATGATCGACGGGTCCGTGCCGCTCACCGAGCAGGATCAGCGGGTGCTGACCATGGTGATCGAGGCCGGGCGTGCACTGGTGCTGGCGTTCAACAAGTGGGATCTGGTCGACGAGGACCGGCGCTACCTGTTGGACAAGGAGATCGACCGGGAGCTGGCGCAGGTGCAGTGGGCGCCGCGGGTCAACATCTCGGCCACAACCGGTCGCGCGGTGCAGAAACTGGTGCCCGCACTGGAGACCTCGTTGCGGTCCTGGGATGCCCGCATCCCGACCGGGCGGCTGAATACGTTCTTCAAGGAGATCGTCGCGGCGACCCCGCCGCCGGTGCGCGGCGGTAAGCAGCCGCGCATCCTGTTCGCCACCCAGGCGGCCTCGCGCCCACCGACATTCGTGTTGTTCACCAGTGGTTTCCTGGAGGCCGGTTACCGCCGGTTCCTGGAGCGCAAGCTGCGTGAGACCTTCGGATTCGAGGGCAGCCCGATCCGCATCAACGTCCGGGTCCGGGAGAAGCGCTCCGCCCGGAAGTAGCACCCACTGCTTGAGTAGGGTGGCCACAGTGTCGACCACCCACATGATTCTGATCGCGTTGGCCGGAGTGGGAGCCGGAGCGATCAACGCGATCGTCGGCTCGGGCACCCTGATCACCTTCCCGACCCTGGTGGCCTTGGGCTTCCCACCGGTCACCGCGACGATGTCGAACGCCGTCGGGCTGGTCGCCGGCGGAGTGTCGGGCACCTGGGGGTACCGCCGCGAACTACGCGGCCAGTGGAGCCGGCTGCGCTGGCAGATCCCGGCCTCGCTGGTGGGCGCCGGTGTCGGTGCCTGGCTGCTGCTGCACCTGCCGGAGAAGGTGTTCCAACAGGTTGTCCCGGTCCTGCTGGTGCTGGCCCTGGCGCTGGTGGTGGTCGGCCCGCGCATCCAAGCCTGGGCCCGGCGCCGCGCGGACTTTCTGGGCCAGTCCGCAGATCACGTCAGCGTGGGTCGAATGGCTGCACTGGTCGCGGGGACGTTCGCGGTGGGGATCTACGGCGGCTACTTCACGGCGGCTCAGGGGATCCTGCTGATCGCGGTGATGGGGGCGCTTCTGCCCGAGGACATGCAGCGCATGAACGCCGCCAAGAATCTGCTGTCGTTGCTGGTCAACGTTGTCGCCGCGATCGCGTACACCGTCGTCGCGTTCGACCGGATCAGCTGGATCGCGGCCGGTCTGATCGCCGTCGGATCGTTGATCGGTGGATTCCTCGGTGCCCACTACGGGCGCCGGCTTTCGCCGGGCGCGCTGCGTCTGGTGATCGTGGTGGTCGGACTCATCGGGTTGTATCGCCTGCTCACGGTGTAACGTGGCATCAACTTCAGGCAAGTGACAGGGGATCTCGATGGCCGAGCGTGCTTTCAGCACCGCGCCGTCGGCGTTGTCTGCCCTTGAGCCGTTCTGGCCGTCACGGCGGTCGATTGCGTTCAGTGAATGGTGTTGTCCGCGGGCTTGATTCCGCGTCCACCCTGCACTCCGCCGATCCTCGGCCCCTGAACGAAAGCCGAACCCATGCGTTCGCTCATCATCTTTGCTCTTGTCGGTATCGGTGCCCAGCTCGTCGACGGCGCGCTGGGAATGGCGTTCGGGGTCACCGCCTCGACCTTGCTCGTGCTCACCGGGGTGGCGTCGGCACAGGCCAGCGCCGCAGTGCACCTCGCCGAGGTCGGCACAACCTTCGCCTCCGGCCTTTCGCACTGGAAGTTCAAGAACATCGACTGGTCTATCGTGGCCAAACTCGGTGTGCCCGGCGCCATCGGCGCGTTCCTGGGTGCCACGGTGCTGTCCTCGCTGTCCACCGAGGACGCCGCGCCGCTGATGGCCGCGATCCTGCTCGGCATCGGCGTCTATGTGCTGGTGCGTTTCTCGCTCGGCCGGCCACCGGGACTGCGCAGCAACCACACTCCGCACACCGCGAAGTTCCTTGCCCCGCTGGGTATCTTCGGCGGTTTCATCGACGCCTCCGGCGGCGGTGGCTGGGGACCGGTGACCACGAGCACGCTGTTGTCGCAGGGCAAGACCGCCCCGCGGACCATCATCGGCTCGGTCAGTGCCTCGGAATTCCTGGTGGCGATCTCCGCCTCGGTCGGCTTCGCCGTCGGGCTGCGCGAGGAGTTCCTGGACAACCTGCCGATCGTGGCGGGCCTGGCCATCGGTGGTGTGATCGCGGCACCGTTCGCGGCCTGGCTGGTCACCAAGGTCAGCCCGGCGCTGCTGGGTACGGCGGTCGGCGGCGTCATCGTGCTGACCAACAGCCAGAAGCTGGTCAAGTACTTCGGGATCGCCGGTTCCTGGTCGACACTCATCTATGTGACGATCGTCGCGGCCTGGGCCGGACTGGTCTTCTACGCCTGGCGCTCGTCCAAGGCGCCGGAGTTCGTGCCCGAGGAGCTGGAGGCCGAGGTCGACGCCGAGGCCCCGCAGGTCGAGGACACCACGCGCTAGGAATCACCTCCGTGCCGGGTGCTCTTGGGTACACCCGGCCCGGTACGGATGACGCGGTTGGGATTTGGGCGGGGGGCTGAGGTAGAGTTTCGACCGCCTACCGGCGATCCCGGAAGGCAACTCGGGCTGTGGCGCAGCTTGGTAGCGCACTTGACTGGGGGTCAAGTGGTCGCAGGTTCAAATCCTGTCAGCCCGACGCAGAGAACCCGCTCCGACGATTGTCGGGGCGGGTTTTGCCGTCACGGGGACGTGGCCATCGGGCCGGCAGAGTTCCGGGCAGTCGCTTCAGGCCGGGCGATCCGTGGACTCGTGGGCGCTTGAATCGTTGCAGACCCGGAAACGGCTGCGATACAGATCCGCCGCCTCACGCAGGATGCTGCGGTCCAGCACCGCGACCGGCCGGGTGTCGACCAGCAGCGGTTCGTGGTCGGGACCGTTGCCCACCCGGACACCGGTGAGCAGCCACGGGAATCGCTCGTCGTCTGCCAGGTCGGCGTATTGACGGATGCGCCGGGCGATCCACTCCTCAGCCGGTCGGGGCCACCACGCCTCGGGCATGACGGCGGACACCGACAGTCCCGGCATGTCGACATCGGCTTCATAGTCGCGGCTGGTCTCAGCGTTCGCGTCATGCTCGGGGCCTTGCGAGTACCGCAGGTACACCGCATCGCTGCCGTCGAGGAGTTCGGCAAGTGCTTTCAGCGACGTCACCCGCGGAAGATCGGCGCCTGTCCGGCGCGTGGGCAGGCTCAGCACGTCGTCCCGGCTGCCGTCGGTCGACCGTCGGGCGGATCCACCGGTCTGCCGGGGCGCACCGCGGTGATGCAACCGGCGGTGTACCTCCTCCTGCTGTTGGGGCTGCTGCTCTTCGATATCGATGACCTCTTCGCTGGCGCCGGTTGTGGCGGTGACCAATTCATCGAGCTTGACCAGCACCGCGTTGCTCTGCCGGTTGGTGGTGTGGTGGAGCAGGAACAGCATCAACGTGCTGACCAGAGCTCCGAGCGAGTAGACGACGGTCTGCCACCAGCCCGCAAAATCAGAGATGATTCCGGCGGCCAGCAGGGTGGCGACCACCACGGTTGCCGTCGTGCTGGCCCAGACCGAACCCGCCCACTGCGTCACCTTCTCCGGAAGTGCGGCAGTCGCCTTCGCCAACGAGCTTTGCCCGGCGCTCATGATCAACCGGAGCTTTCGCGGTCCTCTAAGCCCACCGCGGCGATGAGCTCGTCGCGATCCTCCGCGAGGCGGGGATCGTTGCGCATCAGATCGGCCAGCGCGTCGGCGATGGCATTGAGTTTCTGCTGCACCGCGTCGTCGGCCCGCGTCTGGGTGTTCTGCAGCAGCGCCACCAGCAAGAAGGTGATGATCGTCGTCAACGTGTTGATGATGAGCTGCCACGTGTCGAGATCCAGCAGCACGAACGTGGGGGCCCAAATCACCACGATGACGACGCAAGCCACGAAGAACCACGCCTGGGACACCCGGGCGGCGACCGCCGTGGCGAACCGGTCGAACGACGAGATGTGTGAGTCGACGTCGGTGGGCATGTCCGCGTCTCTCTCCCGGCGTCTATCGCTGGTGGTCATGACCGCTTCCTGCCAGTTCCGGTTTGCGTGGCCACCGGTTTGCGTGGCCACTGCCGGGTACCCGGCAGTTCACGAAGTAACCGCAGTTCGCGCAAGATTTTCAGGTCGCGCAGGACCGCGTCGGCTGTGCGCGAGGGCAGGGCGCGTGGTTTCAGGAGGCGACCGCCGGTGTACTCCAACGGACGGCCGAGTTGCGAACCGGGAGGAGATGGCGGGTGGACCAGACCGAGACACCGATGCTGGACGCGATCACCGCATACCGGCGGGCCGACCGCTATGGCTTCACCCCGCCGGGGCATCGCCAGGGCAGGGGTGCCGATCCCCGGGTCATCGAGGTGCTGGGTGACCAGCCGTTTCGTAACGATCTGTTGGCGTCCAACGGCTTGGATGACCGCCGATCCACCAACGGTTACCTGTCCCGCGCGGAGGCGCTGATGGCCGACGCCGTCGGCGCCGAATACGCGTTCTTCTCGACCTGTGGCAGCTCGCTGTCGGTCAAGGCCGCGATGATGGCGGTTGCCGGTGGCGCGGACGGAGAGCTGCTGGTCACCAGGGACAGCCACAAGTCGGTGGTGGCCGGTCTGATCTTTTCCGGTGTACAGCCCAACTGGATCACCCCGCAGTGGGACGCCCGGCGCCACATCTCCCACCCGCCCTCGCCGCAGCAGGTCCGCGAGGCCTGGGAACGCCATCCGAATGCGGCCGGCGCGCTCATCGTCAGCCCCAGCCCCTATGGCACCTGCGCCGATCTGTCCGGTATCGCGCAGGTGTGCCACGAGCGTGGAAAGCCCCTGATCGTCGACGAGGCCTGGGGAGCGCATCTTCCGTTCCACGACGCCCTGCCCACCTGGGCGATGGACGCCGGCGCCGATGTCTGTGTGGTGAGCGTGCACAAGATGGGCGCGGGATTCGAGCAGGGCTCGGTATTCCATGTCCAAGGCGACCTGATCGATCGTGATCGGCTATCGGCCTGTGCCGACTTGCTCATGACCACCAGCCCGAACGTGATGGTGTACGCCGCGCTGGACGGCTGGCGGCGCCAGATGGTGCAGCAGGGCGATGAACTGCTGGGCCGCGCGCTGGAGCTCGCGAAGCGCACCCGATCACGGCTGGCCGACATCCCCGACCTCGAGGTCCTCGACGAAGAGTTGCTCGGTGAGCAGGCATCGCATGATCTTGACCGCCTGCAGGTGCTGATGGACGTCTCTGCGACAGGCACATCGGGCTACCAGGCGGCTGACTGGTTGCGCGAGCACTGCCATCTCGACGTCGGCATGAGCGATCACCGGCGCATTCTTGCCACCATGTCGATGGCCGACGACGCCGCGACCGCCGACCGATTGATCGATGCCATGCAGTCATGGCGGACCGCAGCCGGCACGTTCGACCGGCCCCCCGAGATCAGACTGCCGTCACCGGACGAATTGGAGCTCGTCACCGAAATCCTGCCGCGGGACGCGTTTTTCGGCAATACCGAGATGGTGCCGCTGCAGGACGCGTGCGGGCGGATCGCCGCCGAACAGATCACGCCGTACCCGCCGGGCATTCCCGCGGTGGTACCCGGAGAGCGGCTCAACGCTGCCGTGCTGGATTATCTGCGCAGCGGTGTGCAAGCCGGGATGAATCTCCCCGACCCGGCAGATCCGACGATGCAGCAGATCAAGGTCGTCACGTGAGCCGTTCCACCGCCGCCGACCCCCTGGTCTGCGCGAAACAGGCCAGGGCAAAGCGCGCTGGGTGAGGTGGTTATTCTGCTCGGAAGCGACGATTGTGGGTGTCACCACAGACCCCCGGCTGAAGAGGTGAACGGGTGGAGGGTGACTCATCGCGGGATCCGGGAACATCGGATGGTTCGGGTGCGACCACCAGCCGTGGGGAAGACGCCGAGTCGAATCTGTTCCGCATCGACGGGGAGTCGCTGTTCGTCGGGCTGGGCACCATCTGTGACACCGCAGCCCGACTGACCGGTGTCGATGGCGCCGCCGTGGCAGTGCTGACGGGTGACGTACGCGAATTGGTGCATGCCACCGATGCGCTGGCGCAGCAGATCGACGAGCTGCAATTCACCCTCGGTGAGGGTCCGTGTCTGCAGGCTTACGCGCAGGACCACGATGAGTTGTGGCCGTCGATCGAGGACCGCGAATTCGCCCGGCGCTGGCCCTTGTTCACCGCCGAAGTGCTGCCGCTCGGTGTGGCCGCGGTGTTCGCATTCCCGGTCGCCGGGGCCACCCGCCCCATGGGCGTACTCGAGTTGTACCGCCGCACCCCCGGCGCGTTGGCACCGTCCGAACTGCACTCCGCGCGTACCTGCAGCACCGCCATCAGTGACAGGCTGGGGGCCAACTGGCAGAGCCAGGTGCAGCGCAGTGGCGGTGCCCTTGCGGCCGTCGAGGCGGTCGGACTGCACGACGGATCGTCGACGCATGTCGATGATCGGTTCACCCGCGGGCAGGTGCACATCGCCGCCGGCATGGTGGCGGTTCAATTGAAGGTATCCACCCAGGACGGAATGACGCGATTGCGAGCACACGCGTATGCCGAGAGAAGATCGGTGGTCGCAGTCGCCGCCGATGTGGTGAGCCGGAGGTTGTCGTTCCGCGACCTCGATGACGATGCCGGCCCGGGCACGGGGCGATGACGTGGCCAGCACCGAGCAGGAAGGGCCGAAAGAGATGACTGCAGCGCGTAATCGGCTCGCGATCGCCGACTTGACCACAACGTTGACGACCGATTTCGATCTACCCACGGTGCTCAACGCCATCGCCTTCGATGCATGCCGCGGGTACATGGCGTTCTCGGCGGTGGTGGGTCTTCTCGACGACCGCGACGGTGACGCCGAGCTCAGAGTGGTCGCCGAGGCGCTGCGCGAACCCACCGACAGCGATCTGGCGTTCGTGGCCGTCGGTCCCGCTTTCGAGAGTGCACGCGACGGTGCGGTCACGATGATCCCGGACCTTTCCCAGCCCCGCGACACGCGTTGGCCCGACTATCGCCGGGAGGCGCTGCGGGCCGGCGTGTACGGAATGCGGGCCTTCCCGGTGACCGCGCTCGGCGCGCGCATGGGGGCGTTGGTGGTGCACACCGACGAACCCTGGGGTACCGCCCGTCCCAATGACCTGGGCCAGACGCTGGCCAACCTGACCGCCCTTGCCCTGTCCATCGCGCCGCATTCCGACATCCGCCGTAGCACCACCGAAGACCTGGTTGCGTCGGTGTTGCAGGGCAGTGCCATGATCGCCACGGCGATCGGCATCGTCGCCGAGACCCTCGGCGCCACCATCGACCAGGCGCGACTGACGCTCAATCGCCTGGCACGCGCGCACGGCGTCACGGTCAGTGCGCACGCCGCAGCCGTCGTGGCCGCCTACGACCGTGACCCCACGGCCGACCTGGCCGCACACGAACTGTTGAGCACACCACCACAGCTTCGTCCACCGACCAGCATCAAATCTCGCGGGAGCTGAGCTGGAATTCTCACGAGTGGATATGGTGGATGATCAATACGGGAGGCTGCGATGAGCACATCTGAGGAGGCTCGGACAGCCGACGATATCGGAACGGCGATGGCCGAACTGGCCACCAATTTCGCCAGCCACACCGACCTGGAAACCACCCTGAATGCCGTGACCGCGCAGGCCGTGCGGTTGATCGCCGAGGTCGACTTCGCCGACATCCTGCTCATCGACGGGGACGGCCACCGTTCGATGGCGCCGACATCGCCGATCACGGTGAAACTCGACACGGTCCAGGTCGAACTCGCACAGGGCCCTTGCCTGGAGGCCATCACCAGCGAGCCGCTGGTCCACAGCGCGGACTTCGGCATGGAGTCACGCTGGCCCGAATTCAGTACCGCGGCACTGGACAACGGCATTCAGAGCATGATGTCGTTCCACCTGTACACCCATCCCGACCGGACCCGCGGCGGGATCACCGGGAGAGCCGCACTGAACCTCTTCAGTCGCAATGTGGGTCCGTTCAGCCTGGCCGATCAGGCAGTCGGCGCGATGCTGGCCACCCATGCCGCGACTGCGCTGATCGCCGCCAACCGTCAGCTGCAATTCGAGTCGGCGTTGCACAGCCGCGATGTCCTCGGACAGGCCAAGGGCATTCTCATGGAACGCTTCAAGATCGACGCGGTTCGGGCGTTCAATCTGATGACGAAACTCTCCCAGGACACCAACACACCGGTGCGTATCATCGCTCAGCGCATCGTCGACAACCCCTGATCCGAAAACCGCCGTCGGGGCGGCGATCTCAGAGGATGGGGCGGCCGCCGGTGACCGCCACCCGTGCACCCGAGATGTAGCTGCCCTCATCGGAGGCCAGCAGCACGTACACCGGAGCCAGTTCGACGGGTTGGCCGGCGCGCCCCAGCGGGACGTTGTCACCGAACTTGCTGACCTTCTCCGGCGGCATGGTCGCCGGGATCAGCGGCGTCCAGATCGGACCCGGCGCCACGCTGTTGACGCGGATGCCGTCCGGCCCGAGCAGCTGCGCCAGGCTGGCGCTGAAGTTGGCGATCGCCGCCTTCGTCGCGGCATAGGGCGCCAGCGTCGGATTCGGCGAATCCGAGTTCACCGAGGAACTCGCGATGATCGAGGATCCCGCGGGCATGTGCGGGGCGGCGGCCTTGGCGAGGTAGAAGAATGCCCCGATATTGAGCTTGAAGGTGTAGTCCCACTCCTCGTCGCTGATCTCCTGGAGATTGTCATGGGTCATCTGATATGCGGCGTTGACCACCAGCACATCGAGACCACCCCATTGTTCGACGACGGTCTCGATCACCGAGCGACAATGCGCCGCGTCGGACAGATCGCCGGAGATGGCGATGGCCCGCCGGCCGGCGTCTTCGATGAGCTGCTGCACCTGTTTGGCGTCATCGTGTTCGTTGAGATAGGCAATGGCGACATCGGCGCCCTCACGGGCGAAGGCTATCGCCGCAGCCCGGCCGATACCGCTGTCGCCGCCGGTGATCAGCGTCCGCTTACCGGCCAGCCTGCCCGAACCCCGGTAACTGTCTTCACCGCAGTCCGGCAGCGGAGACATTTCTGACTGGATGCCGGGCGGAACCTGCTGTTGCTCAGGGAATCCCATGGTGGACCTTTCTTCGGGCTAAGCCATGCCCGTCGGTACGGTTGTTGAATCTGCGGCTGTCCGGGCTGTCGGGTGGCCCCCCGGCGGGGGAAGCAACGTTCCCCAACGGTGCTCGGCGACTCGCGCGGCCGGGTCGGACATCATCGGGTCGAGGCCACCAGCGGCCGCCACCAGCCCTCTGGCCAACGCATAGGTGGAGAGGCCGGCATCGCGTCCGGCAGAAACCAATTCGGTGATCGCCTGTTCGGGTGAGCAGCGGCGCAACCCGATCAGAATGCCCTCGGCGAGATGCAGCGTGCGTGCCCGGGCCACGGAATCGTCGACACCGGAATACGCGCTCTCTGGTCCCAGTTCGTATCGCATCAGTTCTCACATCCTGTTGGCAGGTCTGTGTCGGGACGGGTACCCACTGCAGATGCCGTTATGCATTCCCTACGGCCATCAAACGAACGAATCGTGGGCGGCGAACCCGGAGCAGGTTTGGCGGTGCTGTGCCGGGGAAAAGAGGAGACATGCCCTCACTCTGGCTCGACGGCCGCGGCGAACGGCCCACCAGCACACCATCGGTACCCGAGCAGCTTTCCTATGACGTCGTCGTCGTCGGCGCGGGTCTGACCGGGCTCACGACGGCGGTCCTGCTCGCCAGGGCCGGCAAGCGGGTCATTGTCGTCGAGGCGCGTCACGTCGGTGCCGGTACGACCGGCAACACCACCGGCAAGGTCAGTCTCCTGCAGGGCACCAAGCTGTCACGGATCTCCGCCAAGCACGGCACCGACCTTCTGCGCGCCTACGTCGCGGGCAACACCGAGGGCCGGGACTGGCTGCTGCGCTACTGCGACAGCCACGGTTTGTCCGTTCAGTTCGAGGACGCGTTCAGCTATGCACAGTCCGCCGGCGGCGTTCAGGACGCGAGGGCCGAACTGGCGGCCGGCAGGGAGGCGGGCCTCGATGTGCGCTGGGAGGCCGATGCTGATGTGCCCTTCCCGTATTTCGGTGGGGTCAGGCTGCCGGACCAGGCGCAGATCGACCCGGTGCCGTTGTTGAGTAGCCTGGTCACCGAGATCGAGTTACATGGTGGCACAGTGCAATCCGGCGCTCGGGTGGAGTCGGTGTCGGGCCACGGGCCGCTGCGGGTACAGGTACGCCTCAACGGGGACACCGCCACGACTTCGCAGAAGCTGGTCATCCGTGCGGATCGGTGCGTGCTGGCGACCGGAATCCCCATCCTGGATCGCGGTGCCTATTTCGCCCGTCTCAAGCCGCACCGTTCGTACTGCCTGGCCTTCGATGTACCCGGCGATATCACCAGGCCCATGTTCCTCTCCGTCGATTCCCCGACCCGTTCGGTGCGCTACGCGCCGTTCGCCGGCCAGGAGAAACTCGTCGTCGGGGGCGCCGGACACACCGTCGGGCGTGCCTCGTCGGCCGCTCGGTCGGTGGGCGAACTGGCCCGCTGGACCGTCCTGCACTATCCGGGAGCCGTGCAGACTCACTTCTGGTCGGCCCAGGACTATTCGCCTATCGACGAGCTGCCCTACGTCGGTCCGATCCTGCCGGGATCCGACTCTGTCTTCGTGGCAACGGGATTCGACAAATGGGGGATGACCAACGGGGTTGCCGCCGCGCTGGCGCTGTCGTCGCGGATCCTGGGAGGCCGGATGGATTGGGCGACGGCATTCGCCAGTTGGAGCCCCCACGAGTTGACCGGTCTGAGCACCGCCGTGACGGCGAACGCCGAGGTCGGTTACCACCTCGTCAAGGGTTGGCTGACACCGAGCACCGTTCGCGATGCCCATCCGGGCCAGGGCGGCGGGGTGGTGGCCGGTCCGCCCTGGCACCTCGCGGCCATCAGCAAGCCGGACGGCTCCGAGCAGACGGTGTCACCGGTCTGTCCGCACCTGGGCGGCATCGTGGCGTGGAACGACGCCGATCACGCGTGGGAGTGCCCCCTGCATGGCTCCCGGTTCGGCGCCGATGGGGAGCTACTGGAGGGGCCGGCCACCCGGGGGCTGTCCCGGTGAGATCAACCGCGGCCGGCCGCTGACCGGGCGATTCGGGTTGTGGCGGTGACGGGGAAGCGTTGCTGTTCTCTCAACGTCGGGTTGCCTTCGGTCCGCACCTTGTACCGGCTCGACGCAACCAGCCCGCTGTCGGCACCGTTACTGGCTATCCCCGCCGATTCGCACGTTCAAACGTGCCGGATGCCGGGCGCACTGGCGTGCGCCCGGCGGCGGGCGGGCTACTCGGCTTCGACGGTCTTGGGTTCGATCGACGTCTGAGATGGCGCGCGGGTGACCTCGATACGACGCGGCTTGGCTCGTTCGGCAAGGGGGATAGTCACGGTCAAGACGCCGTTCTCGTAGGTGGCGGCGATGCCCGCCGTGTCGATCCCTTCACCCAGCGACAGTTGCCGGCGATAGGTGCCGGCAAAGCGCTCGTTGGCCAGCCACTGCACACCTTCGTCCGAGCGTGCCGAGCGGTGTGCGGTGAGTGTCAGGGTGCCATGGTCGACATTGACGTCGACCGAGCCGGGATCCACACCGGGTAGATCGGCGGTCAGGACGTAGTGATCATCGACCTTGTAGAGGTCCATCGGCATGAACCGGGGACTCCGCGTTGATCCGGTCTGGCTGTTCAGCAAGCCCCGGGTCAGGGTGTCAAGGTCACTGAACGGATCAAAACGAAGCACAGCAATACACCTCCTCGATCTCCTCCGGGCCCGCCCCTGCGGTGGGCCGCCATCACTGTGCAACACAAAATTTAGCACTCTCGTGTCGAGAGTGCCAGATCTCTCCGCAAAAATTTTGTGCGGTGTGTGTCTCCGAAAGTGAAGCGGCGCAGAGGGTTCGGCGCAGAGCCGCGACCCCGGGTTTGAGCTGCGGCATTGCGGCTACTCCGGGCGTGACGTGGCAGACCAGCAGAAGGGTGGGTCGAATGGCCGAGCAACCAGAAGAGGTGGAGAGTCCGCTGACCGTCAAGCGGGACACCACGGCCGGCCGTGCGCAGGTGTGGGCGGTGATGGCCGATGGCTGGACGTATTCACAGTGGGTGGTCGGTAACAGCCGGATGCGGGCCGTCGACCCCGACTGGCCGCAGGTCGGCAGCACCATCCGGCACTCGATCGGCGTCTGGCCGCTGCTGCTCGATGACCTCACCGTGGTCGAGGAGTGTGAACGGCTCGAACGACTGGTACTGCTGGCGAAGGGGCGGCCGTTCGGCAAGGCCCGAATCACGCTGCGGCTTTTCGATATCGATGGCGGCGGCTGTCGCATCGAGATGGCAGAGGTGCCCGTCGGCGCACCTATGGGATGGGTGCCGAAACGGCTGGCGCTCGCCGCGGCGTTCCCGCGCAACAGGGAGTGCACGTGGCGGCTGGCGGCCATGGCCGAACGACGGGCCCCGGATGACGTCGAGGAGTGAGACCGCTGGTGTCACGGTGAGGCCTGCGCGATGAATGCGAAATTACTGCAGGAGTTGCTCTCCGCGTACGGGCCGTGCGGAGCGGAAGACGCGGTGCGACAGGTGTGTGCACGCGAACTCGAACCGCTGGTCGACGATATGTGGGTGGACCCCGCGGGCAATCTGGTCGGGGTGGTCCGCGGCGGCGATTCGCCCCCGATCCGGGTGATGGCGCACCTGGATGAACTGTCGATGATCATCAAGCGTGTCGAGCCCGACGGGTCGCTGCATGTCACCCAGCTCGGGTCGATGTACCCGGGCAACTTCGGGCTCGGTCCGGTGGCGATCCTGGGTGATCGGGAAACCCTGTGCGGGGTGCTGACTCTCGGCTCAGAGCACACCACCAAGGAGAGCCAACGCATCTGGGAGACCAAACCCGACCAGGGCGGTCAGGCGATGGACTGGCTGCATGTGTACGTGTTCACCGGCCGCGCTCCTGACGAATTGGCCGCGGCCGGAGTGCATCCCGGCACGCGGGTGTGCGTGCACCAGAGCAAGCGCAACATCGTCGAGTTCGGCGACTACATCGGTGGCTACTTCATGGACGACCGGGCTCCGGCGGCGGCGTTGCTGCAAGCGGCGCATGCGCTGGCGGAAGCGGATCACACGTTGGCCGGCGATCTGTACCTGGTATTCACCACCAATGAGGAGATCGGCGGCATCGGCGGATCGTATGCGAGTCGGACCCTGCCCGGCGATCTCACGGTTGCCCTCGAGGTCGGTCCGGCGGAGGCCGAGTACGGGACAACGTGCTCGGGCGGACCGATCGTCGCGTACAGCGACGCCGAGTGTGTCTACGACAAGACAGTTGCCGACTCGCTCATGGCGGTCGCGGGTGAGCGTGGACACTCGCCACAGGCGGCCGTGCTGGGCGCCTTCGAATCCGACTCGTCGCACGCCAAGGCGGGCGGGCTGTCGGCCCGCGCCGGTCTGCTGTGTATCCCGAAGCTGAGCACGCACGGCTACGAGGTCATCACGCGGGGCGCGATCGACGCCATGGCAGACGTGCTTGTCGGGTTTGTCGATCGCTGGCCCGGCTAGCTAGCCGTGGTGGCTCCGGGCGGTGACCGGCTGGGCGCCGAACTCGAGCCCGAACTGGTTGAGGGTCAGCGGTAGCGAACGGCCGGGCGACAGCGCTGCCGAAGAATTCAGCTCCAGTCGGAGCCGTGAGAACAGGTGCGCAATAAAGCTACTGGTCACAAAGTGCACCAGATTCTGGCCCGGGCATCGAGCCGGGCCGGCGCTGAACGGCACCAGCTGCGGGTAGCGCTCGGCGCGACCGTCGACCCAGATCTCGGGGACGAACTCGTCGGCGAAGGGCAGTTCCTCGGTATCACGGTGAAACGCCGGGACGCAGATCAGCACGCCGGCGCCGGCATCGAAGGTGGTGCCATTCCAGGTGGTGTCGGCCGTGGTCTCGCGCAGCAAGGCCGGAGTGGTCGGCCACAGCCGCACCGATTCCTGCACGCAGGCGCGCAGGTACGGACGCAGCTGCGGCTGGTCGGGTTCGTTCAACTCGCAGCGCGACAGCAGGTCGGGGTGGGTGGCCAGCACCGCGGCGGCCCGCACGGTGGCCATGCCGGCAGCGTCGAAGGCGAACAACCAGTGCGGGAGTTGGCCGATGGGGTCCAGATCACCGCTCGACGGAATCGCCGTCAGCGCACCCAGAAGGCTTTCGCTGTCCGGGTTCTCGGCGTAGCGGTAGAGCTGCTCCTCGAACCGGGCGCGCCTGCGGGCCTGCCGGGGTACCGCGAACGACCAGTTGGCGGCCCGCCGCAGCAACCACAGGTCGTCGGTGATCCGGTCGTCGTCACGGGCCTGCCTGCCCAGGACCAGACGGCGCACGAGCTTCCACCATGACTTGGTGAAATCCGCGGAGCTGAGCGTGCCGCGGCGCAACGTGTCCGCGACCAGGACCGCGGCCTCTTCGGCGATCAGACCCGCGAACGGCGCGGCGAGGTGGTGCAGTTCTTGCCCGCTGTCCAGCACCGCCTCGTTGAGGGCCCGCCGGGGCGCCCGCAGTGGCCCACAGCTGATCAGAACGGCGTGCGGCTGAAACTGTTCGAGGGCGCGCCGCTTCTCCCAGCTTGCAGGGTGAAACGGGGTCGGACACCCCTCGAGGATCCGGCCGACGTCCGAGGGGTCGAGCGGGATGATGAAGCGTCTTCCGGGAAGCACCAGTTCCACGGGGCCCGCGCCGTGCTCCCTGCGTAATGAGTGCAGCCGCTGCACCGCCCGGCGGTCGGCCTGCCGCCGCTCGAGCAGGCCGACGGTCAACTTGCGCCGTGCGATGGGTCCGGCAGCCACCGAGGCGCCGGCCAGATCGACTAGCGCGGCCACCGCGGACAATCCGGTCAGGCGGTGGGGAGATTCGAGGCTGCTCATGTCACACCAGCGCGGCTTCGTCCGGCGCGTCCCGGCCTTGGCGGCTGCGAAGGTAGGCGCGTTCGCGTAACGCGGCGAGCCATTCCGGTCCGAGCTCGACGCCCGGAATGGTGTTGCGGGTGGGATCGAAGGACACGTCGTGGTCTTGGTCGGTGGGGATGGTCGCCGACAATCTCAGGGTGGCCAGCGGCTCGAAAGCGCCGGTACCGTGCGCCTGCTGAATGTCGAACACGACGCCACCATCGTCGATTCGGTCTCCGATGGCGTCGAGTGACAGCCCACCGGCCATCGTGGTCTGCAGTTCCGCCTTCAACCACCACCAACCCTGTTCGTAGCGCACAGGCATGAGGGTGGACAGGGTGGTATCCGTCCACGACCGTGTCGGTAGAAGGCCGAAACGCGCCAGTATCCCCGGCCCGGTCGACACCATCAGCACATCCCACGGTCTCGCGGTGAGGGCGTGCGTCGGCATCCGCCATGCCAGGCCGATGAGGTCGGGAAGGTCGCCGGGAATTCCGACAGCCTTGGAGATCCGGCCGATCACGTCGCCGGATTCGATGGGCAGCCCTTGGTGCGCAGGGGCGGTCCGTTCGATATGTCCCGACGCGAGCACGCCCAACGGATGAAAGATGCGGCGGTGCCGCAACGCGGAACCGAGCTTGACGGGCAGCGCGACCAGGTCCGACGCCTTCATTGATGGATCCCTTCATCAGCGGTTCGCCATTAACTGCCCGCTATTGCCGCCGTGAAACGTCCGCCGGGCGAAACGAAGGACGGCCGACGTTTCGGTGGTCGGCCGACGGGTATTACCGCTCCCATCCGCGTGAACAGCCCGCGCGGCGGATCTTTCTGTCTCAGGAGTACGCCATGTGCCCAGCCCGCAAACCCGATCAGGCGACCTCGAAGGTAGTGGGTCCGGCCGGTGCCCCACCGAGCCCGGATCCCGACTCGCGCGCTCAGTCGGGGGAGTACCTGACCACTGCTCAGGGGGTGCGGCTGCCGGACACCGATCACTCGCTGAAGGCGGGTTCGCGCGGGCCGACTCTGCTCGAAGATTTCCACCTGCGGGAGAAGATCACGCACTTCGACCATGAACGCATCCCGGAGCGGGTGGTGCACGCGCGGGGTGCCGCAGCGCACGGTGTGTTCGAGTCGTATGGCACCGCGGCCCCGGTAACCCGGGCCGCGTTCCTGGGAAAGCGGGGAACGAGAACAGAGGTGTTCACCCGGTTCTCGACCGTACTGGGCTCGCGCGGATCGGCGGACACGGTTCGCGATACGCGCGGATTTGCGGTGAAGTTCTACACCGACGAGGGCGTCTTCGATCTGGTGGGCAACAACATTCCCGTCTTCTTCATCCAGGACGGCATCAAGTTCCCCGACATCATCCATGCCGGCAAGCCGCACCCGGACCGGGAAATTCCGCAGGCTCAGTCCGCGCACGACACGTTCTGGGATTTCGTGTCGCTGCACACCGAGGCGACCCACCACGTGTTCTGGAACATGAGCGACCGCGGGATACCCCGTTCCTATCGGACGATGGAAGGCTTTGGTGTGCACACCTTCCGACTGGTGAACAGCGAGGGCAAGACAAGCCTGGCGAAATTCCACTGGAAGCCCGTCGCGGGCGTGCACTCGCTGGTCTGGGAGGAAGCTCAGATCGCGGCCGGCGTCGATCCGGATTTCCACCGGCGCGATATGGCCGACGGGATCGAGGCGGGCGCGTTCCTGGAATACGAACTCGGCATCCAGATCATGCCGGACGACGGGACCGACAGCTACGAGGGAATCGATCTGCTGGACCCGACCAAGTTGGTGCCCGAGGAACTCGTACCCGTGCAGATGATCGGCAAGCTCACGTTGAACCGCAACCCCACCAACTACTTCGCCGAAACCGAGCAGGTCGCCTTCCACACCGGCAACCTGGTCCCGGGCATCGAGGTCACCAACGACCCGCTGATGCAGGCGCGGCTGTTCTCCTACCTGGACACCCAGTTGACCCGGCTGGGCGGGCCCAATTTCACGCAGCTGCCCATCAACCGCCCGCATTGCCCGGTCAACGACATGCTGCGCGACGGTATGCACCAGAGCGCGATCCACACCGGTCTGGCGCCGTACCACCCCAACAGCATCGACAACGGCGAGCCGAATCCCGCCGGCGTCGCAGAGGGCGGATACGTACCGACTCCGCGGGTCATCGAGGGGACAGCCGTTCGGGCCCAACCTGTTTCGTTCGATGATCATTTCTCGCAGGCGACCATGTTCTACCGGAGTCTGACACCGATCGAACAGGCCCACCTGGCCGATGCGTTCACGTTCGAACTGGGCAAGGTGTACGAACAGGCCATCAAGGAACGTGAGCTGGCGGTGCTGGCCAACGTCGACGCCGACCTGTGCCGGCAGGTGGCGGCCGGTCTCGGCCTGCCGGCTCCGCAGGGCGAACCCGCGCCGGATGTGGTGCTCTCGCCTGCCTTGTCGCAGATCGTGAGCGAGCCCGGACCCGTGGACGGGCGCAAGATCGGGGTGGTGGCCGATACCGGATCCGACCTCGCCGGCGTCGCGGCGCTGGTGAAGTCCATCGCGGCACTCGGTGCCACTGCGCTGGTGATCGCGCCGGCCGGCGGGGTGCTCAAGGCGGGTCGTCGCAAGGTGACCGTCGACCGGACCTTCGCCACGGCCCGCTCCATCGAATTCGACGCGGTCGTGGTGGCGGACGGTACGACCTCCGGCGCCAACCTCCGGCTGGTCGTCCTGTTGCAAGAGGCATTCCGGCACTGCAAGGCGCTGGCCGCCTGGGGGGACGGGACCGCGGTGCTGAAGGCCGCCCGTATCCCGGTCAAGGGGCCCGGCGTGGAAGTCGCCGAGGCCGCCGACAAGGCCTTCGTCACCGCACTGGCCGGCGCGGTGGGCTTACATCGCGCCTGGGACCGAGCGCCGAAGGTGATGGCATCCGCCGTGCCGCCGGTGAGCTGAGGACGCTCACCGGGTGCGTAGCAGCGCCGCGTAGCGGCGATAGCCGTCGCGCACGGTGATGCGGTGGGTGCCCACGGTGTACAGGTCGGTCCACAGCGTCAGGAACGTGCCCCGGTGCCGCCAGCGCAGTAGCGCTGCCAGCAGGGCCGGGCGGCGGACCTCGGAGCGTTCGTAGCCCAGGTATGAGGAGCCGGTCCGTGGGCTCACGACGAGCCCGAACACCGACGGCGGACCGGGGTGGCTGTCCAGGTTGCCGCGGATGGCCAGGCGCACATCGGTGACGGTGCCCAACCGGCGCCCGGCCGCGTCAAAGACGCTCACGCCGAGCAGATCACTCAGCTGCATGATTGCCTCCCGGGATGCGGCCGATGATCTGATCGCGCAGCCAGTGTTCGACCCACTGCTCGCCACTGGTGTCCGCACCGCGCCGCAGATGCACCGACGTGCCGATTCGGTCGACGAGATGCCATGGCATCGACTGCAATTGCTTCCGAGGTTGTTTGCCGCCGAAGATCCGCGTGAACAGTACCTTTCCGGTGAGGATGGCCGTGACGCCCGGCGCCGGGTCGCCGGCGTGGGCATCCTCGATCTCCAGATCGTCGACGATGCCCACCGGTTCGCCGTCGGCATCGACGAGTTGCCGGTCCAGCAGATTCAGCCGGGCATCGATCAGCCGCACGTCCGCGGCGTGCGGCGCGTCGGGCAATGCGGTTTCAGTGTTGTCGGCGTGGGTCATTGACCGGCTCCCGTGACGATCATGAGAGGAATGGCGGCCAGCGAGGCCGCCAGGATGATGATGAGGTAGACGGTGGCCAGCGCATTGGTGATGCGGCCGTTGACGTGCTCGCCCATATAACCCGGGTCGTTCGCGACGATCAGGATGGGTAGATAGGTGAGCGGCAACGCGATCGCCGAGAACACGACGGAATACTCGGTGACCAGGATCGGGTCGATCCCGGTGAAAAGCACCGCGCTGCAGACACAGATCGCGACCAGCATCACCGTATGAAACCGCGCGGCCCGGGCAGGCCGACGGAACTTGCCCCAGGCCCAACCGAAGTACTGCGCCAGGGTGTAGCCCGAGGACAGCGTGGTTTCGAGCGCGGCGCCGAATGTCGCCGCGACGATGCCGATGATGGCGAACGCGAGCGCGAGTTTGCCGCCCGCCTCAACCACCGGCATGGTGATCTGCGATAGTGACGTCACGGTGATCTGGGCCGGCAACAGCACAATCGTCGCGCACGCCGCGATGGCGATGGACAACAACCCGCCGAGTGGGAAACCCACCAGCACGTTGACCCGTGACTTGCCGAGATCCTTGACCGTCCAGCGCTCTTCGATGGCGCCGGAGGAGAAGAAGAACACTTCGTAGGGCGTCATCGCCGCGCCGAAGAGTGCGATTGCGAAGTACCAGTAGGTCGCTGCCGACTCGGTCTCCGGGATGACCGGAGCCAGCACCTGGTGGGAGAGGTCGCCCCAGTCGGGCTGCAGCAGGAACACGCACACCGCGAAGACGATCAGCGAAAGTCCGAGCACCCCGGTCACGTTCTCCATCACCGAGAATTTCACCCGCCAGATCACGATCCAGACCGCGGCGGCGGCCACCGGGATCCACAGCAGCGGACCGACATCGGTGGCCAACTGCAATGCCAGTGCCACACCGCCGATCTCGGCGGTGACGGTCATCAAGTTGATGAAGAAGGATGCGCCGAGGTTCGCGGCGGCCACCCGCGGGCCGAGGCGTTCACGGATGATCTCGAACGTCGCGTGTCCGCTGACGGCCGCGACGCGCCCGGCCATCTGGGCATAGAGGCAGATGCCGATGACGCCCACCGGCACCACCCAGGCCAGCGCGAGACCGAATCGCGATCCCACCACGGCGTTGGTCACCATATCGCCGATGTCGAGGAAGCCACCGATCGCGGTGAGCACCCCCAGGGCGACGGCGAGCATCTTCTTCATCAGCGGTAGTCGCGTTCCAGGGTGTCGGCGGCCTGGAGCAGCGCAGCCCGCAGTTCGGCGGGTTCGCCACCGCCGGCGGGTATCCGCACTGCCGCATTCGACTCGTTCAAGGTGGCAATGACGGCGGTCATCGTCCGGATCAGCAGCGTCTGCCGGGCCAGGTCGTGTGGATCCTCGGCGCGAAGGACCGAGATCCCTTGATAGCCGCTGGTCACCTCATCGCGCGCGTCGGACAGTTGGACGCTCGCCAACTGGTCGGTGGACCGTCCGCGCTGCCACAGATCGATGGCCATCGCGCCCGACCGGGCGGCCGACAGTGTCTCCTCCATGGCACTTGCCAGTCGCCCCGGCATGCCATCGCGGTTGGACGGGCAGCTGGTGAGCGCAAAGAGCAGAATCCCCAGGAGCATCACGGGGGGAAGTGCCAGGCGCACCAGTCTGCGGGACATCGTCAGCGCCGTTCCGTCGCGTCCGGCATCACCGATCTCCTAACCCGTGAGTTCTGGTCGCCCGGTGAGACGGGCAGCGTTGTTCAGCTGTGCGGACAGTGATTACCCCGTGCCGCCTGGCACAAACGTGCTGGCAGCGTCTACGGAGTGAAGTCGGCGGGTAGCTCAATGTTCGAAATGGCGATGTTCTCCTCGAGGTGGGCCACCGACGACGTGCCCGGGATCAGCAACACGTTCGGCGCGACCGACAGCGTCCACGCCAGCGCAATCTGGGCCGGGGTGTAGCCGAGATCGGCGGCGGTCTTCTTGACCGCGGCGTTGCCCAGCACCGGGTTGTCGGCGTTGAACCCCGAGCCGAGTGGGAAGAACGGGACGAACGAGATGCCGTGTTCGGTAGCGAGATCGAGCACGGGCTGCGACGAGCGGTCGACGAGGTTGTAGGCGTTCTGCACGGTGACGATCTCGGTGCGGTCCAAGGCAATCCGGAGGTGATCGATGGAGATGCTGGATAATCCGATCCCCGCGATGAGGCCCTCGTCGCGGGCCGCGATCATGGCCGTCAGCTGGCGGTCGAACAGCTCGCGATCGACCGGTCCGACTCCGCTGGGGTCACCGGAGTGGATGCGCAGGTTCACCGCGGCGAGTCGATCGGTGCCCAGCGTCGCCAGGTTCTCTTCGATATCGGCGCGCAACTCGTCGGGTTGCTGTGCGGCAAGCCACTCTCCACGGTCGTTGCGTCGTGCGCCGACCTTGCTGACCAGCGCCAGGTTCTCGGGGTAGGGATGAAGTGCCTCGCGGATGAGTTCGTTGGACACCTTGGGCCCGTAGAACTGCGCGGTGTCGATGTGGTCGACACCGAGTTCCACGGCGCGCTTGAGCACCGCGATGGCCTGATCGTGATCGCGCGGCGGCCCCATCACGCCCGGGCCGGGCAGCTGCATGGCTCCGAATCCAACTCGATTCACGGTGAACGGGCCCAGCGGGAAAGTTGTCGTCATGTCTGCAGTTACCTCGCTGCCGTCGGAGTTATTCCCCGTGACGTGTTCCGGGCTTGACGCCGACGATAACCCTTCGACCGCCCAGGCTCGGGTTCATCGCGGCTGTGGTTAGCTCGTTCGGTGTCTGAGGCCAGTCGCACCACCGCCGAGTTGATCGTCGAATGCCTGGAGAACGAGGGCGTCACCCACGTGTTCGGCATCCCCGGTGAAGAGAACATCCTGTTGATCGATGCGTTGTCGCGGTCATCGATCGAGTACGTCCTCACCCGTCATGAGCAGGGTGCGTCGTTCATGGCGGAGGTTTACGGGCGCCTCACCGGCAAGGCCGGGGTGTGCTCGGCCACGCTGGGGCCCGGTGCGATCAACCTGCTGCTCGGCGTTGCCGATGCGACCACCAATTCCACTCCGGTGCTGGCGCTTTCAGCGCAAGTAGGGATGCGGCGCAGCTACAAGGAGTCGCATCAGAGCGTCGATCTGGTGTCGATGTTCGCACCCGTCACCAAGTGGTCGGCTCTGGTCGCCACGCCTGGCTCGGCACCGGAGATGGTCCGCAAGGCGTTCAAGCTCGCGCAGACCGAGCGTCCCGGTGCGGTCTATCTCGCGGTGCCCGAAGACGTCGAGGACGCGCCGGCCCCTGAGAACGCGACTGCGCTGCGCGTCAACGTGCCACGGCCGGATGACCCGTCGGAGGCGCAGATCGCGCGTGCGGCGGAAATCTTGAACGCGGCGCGCAACCCGGTGCTGCTCGCCGGCCACGGCGCGGCCCGGGGTGCGGCGTCCGCCGCGGTACGGCGGTTCGCCGATACGCTCGGAATGCCCGTTGCCACGACGTTTCACGGCAAGGGGGTGATGCCCGATGATCATCCGTTGGCCCTCGGCGCGGTCGGCTTCATGCGCCACGACTACGTCAACTTCGGTTTCGACCAGGCCGACGTCATCGTCGCTGCCGGCTACGAGCTGCAGGAATTCGATCCGATCCGGATCAATCCGCGCGGGGACACCGAAATCATTCACGTGCACCGATTTCCAGCCGAGGTCGATGTGCACTACGACGTGGCCGTCGGGTTGCACGCAGACATCGGGCAGTGCCTGGACGCGCTGGCCGCCGCAGTGGACCGCGGCGCGCAGTATTCGTCGGGCCATGAACGGATCCGCGGTCTGCTCGCCGAGGAACTCGACCGGGGCCGCGCCGATGACAGCTTCCCGTTGACGCCCGCGCGCATCGTCGCCGACACCCGCGCCGCGTTGGCGCGTGATGACATCGCGCTGGTGGACACCGGTGCCCTGAAGATGTGGATGGCGCGGCTCTATCCCACCTATGAGCCGAACACCTGCCTGATCTCCAACGGGCTCTCGACGATGGGCTGGACGGTACCCGGCGCCGTCGCCGCCAAGATCGCGCGACCGTCGGCCAACATTCTGGTGGCAACCGGTGACGGATCATTCCTGATGAACTCGCAGGAGATCGAGACCGCACTGCGTGTCGGCACTCCGATGGTGATACTCATCTGGGTGGACGACGCCTACGGGCTGATCAGCTGGAAGATGGACCTGGAGATCGGGCACAACGTCGACACCCGCTTCGGCAACCCCGACTTCGTCGCCTACGCAGAGAGTTTCGGCGCCACCGGGTACCGGATCTCCTCGGCCGGCGAACTGTTGCCCACCCTGAGGGCGGCATTGGCGGCGAACACCGTCAGCGTCATCGCCTGCCCCGTGGACTACAGCGCGAACAGCGCGCTGATCGCCGCACTGGGGGAACTGGACGAATCGTGGTCGTGAACGTCCATAGGACAAGCTATTTCGCCAGCGTGAACTGACCCACATCGATCAAGCCGCTGCGAAACAGGGGCGGGCAGCCGAGTAGGTACTTCATGTAGCGGTCGTAGACCTCCTGGGACTGCAGGGCGATGGCCTCGTCCTTGCGCGCCGCCAAAGCGGCCGACCAGTGGTCGAGCGTCGTGGGGTAGTGGGACTGCAGCGACTGGAACCGGGTCACGGTGAATCCGGGCTTGACGGCATGCGCGTCGACCATCCGCACCGACGGCAACCGGCCACCGGGGAAGATCTCGGTGATCATGAACTTGCAGAACCGCGCCATGTCGAAGGTCAGCGGTATGCCTAGCGCCAGCACGTCGTCGGGATGCAGGCCGAGGATGGTGTGCAGCAGCATGATGCCGTCGTCGGGCATCGCCTGGTAGGCAAACGTGAAGAAATCGTCGTAGCGATCAAAGCCGAAATGCTCGAAGGCACCGATGGATACGATCCGGTCGACCGGCTCGTCGAACTGCTCCCACCCGCGCAGCTCCACCCGCTTGGAGCGCGGGCTCTCCGATGCGGCGAACAACCGCTCGACGTGCGCCTGCTGATTCGCGCTGAGCGTCAGCCCGATCACGTTGACGTCGTACCGCTCCAGCGCGCGGTTCAACGTCGAACCCCAGCCGCAGCCGACGTCGAGCAGCGTCATGCCCGGCTCGAGGTTCAGCTTGCCGAGCGCCAGGTCGATCTTGGCGGTCTGCGCCTCTTCCAGCGTCATGTCCTCGCGCTCGAAATACCCGCAGCTATAGGTTTGCGTCGGGTCGAGGAACAGGCGGAAGAAGTCGTCAGACAGGTCGTAATGCGCCTGAACATCTTCGAAGTGTGGCTTCAGCTGCTTGGGCATGGACGGACGAGCCTTCCTGACAGTCCGGCAGCGTTCACAGATGTCCCCCGACCGTGGGCTGCCCGGATGTCTGTTGACGTTAGACCCTTTCGGTGCGCTCCGATGACAAACCAGGTCCACCGGACGCGATTGCGGATACCCTGTGCAGTAAATTGACGACCGCGCTACACGGCGAATCGCCTGCTCGGCGGACCGGTTCGCAGTAGCGCCAACGGGGGATGGGTTGCCGAAGTACTCGATCAGTTTCGCGGTATTCGGTCGCCTCATGCGTGCCTGGTGGAGCGAACCTGTCGCCTACGCCACCCAGGTGCAGTACTTCACCAAGCGGACCATGTCCAAGACGATCCAGGTGATGATCGGGATCGGCACCGGTCTGGATGGAGTCCTTTCCCTGGTGTTGTTGCAGCCCGCCGCAAGCACGCCGGCCGCCCGGGCCGCGGTGGCAGCATTCGCGGCGCTGCAGCTCGGATGGGGCCTTGCCTGGTGTTTCCTACCCTGGCCGTCGCGACGCGTCTCGCTGGCATTCGTCGCATCCGCCGACGTCGCGATCACCGCGGTGGTACTGCTGGACGGGAGCTGGTTCCTGGCTCTCTTCGGCTGGTACTTCTTCACGCTGCTGTCGGTGTATCTGATGTTCTTCGACGGCGCGAAAGTGGCGGCGGGGCACGCCTTATGGGTGGTGCTCACCGCGAGCGTGTTCGTCATGAACGTCGGCCCGGCAGCCGGATTCGACGGCGTGGACCTGCTGGTGATGACGTTGGTGTGGGTGGTGCCGATGGTCGGGGCGCCGCTGGGCATCCAATGTGGCCTCTGGGCCCTGCGCAACGACGCCTACGAGTCGGTCACCGATCCGCTGACCGGTGTGCTCAACCGCCGCGGGCTGCATCTGCACATCAGTGATCTGTTGCGTGACAACATCACCACCGACGTCGAGGTGGACGTGATGGTCATCGATCTGGACCGCTTCAAGGACATCAACGATGCCTTCG
Source organism: Mycolicibacterium sp. P9-22 (assembly GCF_008329585.1). Lineage (GTDB taxonomy): Bacteria > Actinomycetota > Actinomycetes > Mycobacteriales > Mycobacteriaceae > Mycobacterium. The sequence continues at coordinate 44,204 of NZ_NPKP01000013.1, forward strand.
GTCACCCCATCGGCGACGAGGTTCTTGTCCGTAGCGCGCGACGGATCAAGGCCGCGGTCCGTGGCAGCGCATTGGTCGCGCGGGTGGGCGGCGAGGAATTCGTCGTCATCGATCTGGCCGAGACTGACCGGACGGAGCGTGATTCGGACCGCGTCCGTGATGCGATAGCCGCTCCGGCGCATCCCCCGATCACGGCCAGCGTCGGTGTCACCAGCGTGGCCGTCGCCGACTTCGGCGCACCGGGGGCTGATCCTGTGACGGTGCTCGACACCATCATCGAGCGGGCCGACAGGGCGATGTTCGACGCCAAACGTGACGGCGGCAACGCGACGATCCGCATCCGGCGCTGAGGACCATGGGCCGTCAGGCTCTCCTGACCAACTCGACCACCGGGATGAGACGCTCGGTCTTGCGCTGATACTCACCGAATTGCGGTTCGGCGGCAACCTGTTTGGCATAGATGCCGGCACGTTCATCGCCGTCGAGCACGCGTGCCGTCGCCGCGAAAGTTTCGGTGCCGAGCTCGACGGTGATATCGGGGTGCGCGACCAGGTTGCGGTACCAGTCCGGATGGGTGTCGGCCCCACCCTTACTGGCGAAGACGTAGATCCGGCCGTCGTCCAGCAGCGGCACCAACGGCGCGATGCGCTTCATCCCGGACTTGGCGCCAATGTGATGCATCAGGACGAGCGGCTTTCCTTCGAACACGCCGCCCGCTTTGCCTCCGGTCTCGCGGAATTCGGTGATCACTGCGCCGTTCATCTGGTCGAACTCGTGCTTTTCCATGCCCACAACGGTAGTACTGCTATGGCTGGGCGTTCAGGGTCAGCACCGAGATGTCCGGCGGCGCGCCGACCCGCACCGGCGGGCCCCAGAACCCGGCCCCGCGGGACACGTACAACTGGGTGTTCTGATGCGTCGACAGTCCGGCCAGCGAGGGTTGCACCGCCTCCACCACATACTGGAACGGCCAGGTCTGACCGCCGTGAGTGTGCCCGGACAGCTGCAGATCCACGCCACGCGCCGCGGCCTGCTCGACCATCACCGGCTGGTGGGCCAGCAGCACCGTCGGGCGCGACGGGTCCACACCGGCCAGCGCACGGTCGTAATCCGGTGGGTCGCCGCGTTCGGCACCGGCCAGGTCGTTCACCCCGGCCAGGTCGAACGCCGCCCTGCCGCGCCGGATCGCGGTGTTCTCGTTGCGCAGCGGAGACACGCCGAACCGCTCCAGCTCACGCAGCCACGGCGCGGTGTCCTCGACGAAGTACTCGTGGTTACCGGTGACGAAAAAGGAACCCTCGCGAGACACCAAGTCCTGCAGGGGCTCTGCGGCATGGCCGAGCTGTTCGACGGTGCCGTCCACCAGGTCTCCGACGATGGCCACCAGATCGGCATCGGCCTCATTGATCATCCGCACGATCCGCTCGGTGTGCCGCCGGCCGAGCAGCGGACCGAGATGGATATCGGAGACCACCGCTATCCGGAACCCGGTGAAAGCCGGATCCAGCCGGCCGAGCCGGATCGGGATTTGCAGGATGTTCGGCGGACCGAGAGCCGTGGCGGCACCGTAGCCGACCAGTCCGGAGGCCGCGACACCGGCGGCGGCCGCACTGGTGCGCGCCAGGAAGACCCGGCGATTAACGCCCGCCGCCGTGGGCGGCTCATCCGCGGCAGCCGAGGATTCGCCGGCCACCACCTGCTCGGGATTCCTGTCGCGCTTCGCCCAGCCGCGCAGCACCAGCCGCACCGGCTCCAAGACCAGCAGGGCCAGCAGCAGATACCCGACGAGTGCGAACCAGATATAGCCCGGCCAGGCGAACCAGGCGGATTCATCGATTCCGGTGAACCGCGGCACCATCAGGGTCATCACCAACAGGGCGGCCAACATTAAAAAGACCGCCGACAAGGCCCAGCGGGTGCGTCCGGGGGCGGTGGTGTCCTTGATCAAGCGCTTCCACACATACAGGTGCGCCAGCCCGAGAACCGAGCTCAAGATAATGATGAACATGCAGGCGATCAGCCTCGGGCCCGGACCAGACTCATCTCGAAAGCCTAACCAAGGGCGACCGGTGGGCCCCGCCGCCGTGGCCACCTTCATCGACGATTCACATGATCGGTGGTGTTGCATGGCATGATTCGTGCGCGCACTGGGTACATGGGTGTGGACGGCGAAAGGAACTCCGATGGCTGGTGCCGCTGCTTTGGATGAACGCATGGTCGGTATCTGCCCGGGATGTGGCTACCCGGTGATGGGTCCGCATCCGTGCGCGGCGTGCGCGCCGCTGATGGCCGCCGCGCACGGCAGCGCTGTGCCTGCCGGCCCGGTTGTCGCCGCCTGAGGGTGCGGACTCACGCTGCAGGCCATTTCGTCGTCAGCGCCACCGGTGCCCATATCGGCCACGACGGCGCGCCGACCTCGAATCCCGCGTTCAGCTGTGCCACGATGCGTGGCCCGCGCCGGGTGCTGTTGTCGTAGAAGCTGGTGGTCTCGGCGCGCATCGCGGCGATGACCACCAGATCCCACAACCGGCGATGACGCTGCCGGATCTTGTCCTCGGGCACCTGGTGTCCACCGGCCAGTACCCGATACCGCACCCGTTCGACGGCAAGCTCCTCGGGGATCAGCACCACGTGCAGCACCACCGTGTAACCGGCGGCGTGCGCGGCATCGATCAGGTCGAGTTTGGACGAATGCGAGAACACCGTCTCGGCGATGAACGACTCACCGAGTTCGATCAGCTTGGCCCGGGTGTCGGCGGCGATGCGGGCAGCCTCGTAGGCGTGCTCGACGGCGGCACCGGGCCACCGGTGCTTGGCGATCTCATCGGCGTTGACCACCGGGCTGCCGGGAAGCAGTGGCGCCAGCGTCAACTCGATGAAGGTGGACTTGCCCGCACCGTTGGGGCCGACGACGAGGTCGAGGCGTTTCACCTGTGCGGATGCAGTACCGACGAGCTGCCGTCAGGGCGGTGCTCGACGATCTGGCCGGAGTCGTCCAGCGCGACGATGGTGACCCCACGCGCTGAGAGCAGCGTCCCGTAGTCGGTGCCGGCCAGGCTCTCCTCGATGGCCGCGGAGATCTCGGCGTTGAACACGACGCCCTCCTCGACGCTCAGCTCGGTCAGTTCCACCCCGCCGGCCAGCGCGGCCTCCACCTTGCGGCGTGCGGCGCTGTGCTGGCCCGACACCGAACGCCCGATCCGTGCCCAATGATCGAGTTGCTGTTTGGCCGAACGGCTCTGCCGAGCGCCCTCGGCGGCCGCGCTGTCCATGAGGTCGGCGGCGACTCTGGTCACCCGATCCGCGGCGTTGGCCATGACGACCCCTTACGTTCGTAGCAGTCTGCTACAAGTGTAGCAATATGCTACAGGTGGCTATTGCGGATGGGATGCCAGGTACTCGGTCACCGGGATGGTGCTGGTTCGGGCATAACCGATGGGCAGCAGCACGTCGCCGGCCGTCGTCCGGTAGTACACCTCCCAGTCGTGGTAGCCGTGGAACGCCGCGGGATCGGCGGCCAGTACGGCCGCGTAACTCTTGACCGCCTGCACATAGTGGTCGGAGTTGTTGTACCGGTACAGGGCATGGTCGGGATCGGCGACGAAACCGTTGGCGGCCAGGTACCGTCCGGCGGCCATGATGCTGTCGCGCGGTGCGTGGATGTCACCGCCCTCGCCGTAGGCGGCGAAGGTCGACGGCAGGAACTGCATCGGTCCCTGCGCGCCCGCGGTGCTGGTGCCCGCGATGCTGCCCGACCGGGTCTCGATGAGGTTGACGGCGGCCAGATAGTTCCAGCCGACACCGGAGGCCGCCTCGGAGTCGCGGTAATGGGCCAACAGTTCCTCGGCCGGACGCGGCGCCTCGATCCGCCATGCGGGCAGGGTGTCCTTGGCTTCACCGGTCAACAGCGCGTCCAGATGCCGGCGCGCCTCGATGTTCAGGTCGTAGGCCCGCAGCAAGGGCTGCGGGATTCTGGGGCGGGCCACCGCATCCCACTCCGGGTGTCTGCCGATGACGCGATAGGCCGCCTGCTGGCGGCGGGCGGCCGCTCTGCGGGCCTCCGGCGCAGACGACGGATCGTGCAGCGTCTGCTCGTCGGTCACCAGGTCGTCGGCCACCTGCGCGGGCTCGGATGCCAATCGGGGCTGGGCGGGCACGGGTGTCTGGGGTGGCGGTGGCGTCGTTGGCGGCGGGCTGGTCTCGGTGGCCGATGGGGCAGGCGAGGACGATTGCGGCGCGGCCACAGGTGGTGTGTCCGAACACCCCGAGAGCATGATCGCCATTACGAAGGCCGTGACGAGCCGCGCAGCGACACCGCTGACCGGCGCGCGGGCAACTCGTGCATTCGTGTCCATCAGGCCGTGTCCGGGCGGTAATTTGCGGTACAGATTCGGCGAGCAGCGTGTGGCAGCGATGGGGCGACGATAGCAATGCCGCGAAGCGAATCGATCGCAACCGCGCCGACCCGGTGCGCGGACGTCGGAAGGAACTCCATGGGTTACGCCAAGCACATCGGCCGGGTCGGCGCTCTGGCGGTCACTCTGGGGGTGGGAGTCGCGCTGGCGTCGGCACCTTCCGCGTTCGCCGAGACGGGGGACTCGTCCTCGTCGCCGTCATCCTCGTCATCGTCGAGTTCGGGTACTTCGTCCGGTTCTTCTTCGTCGTCGTCATCGGACTCCAGCGCGTCGAGCACCGGCACCAGCACATCGTCGAAATCAAGCTCGTCGGAAACGAAGACCACCCGGTCTGCCCGCTCGTCCGCAGGCTCGGGCACCGTGACCGTGCCGCTGTCCGACCGGACGTCCCCGGTGCGCGCGACGAGCGCCCGCACGGCCAAGACCAGCCCGCTGTCGGCCGGTGCGCCGCGGGCGGTCGGGCCCGCGTTCACACTCGTCACCATCCCGGTGAACCCGGCGGCGCCACTGGTGAATCCGCAGCCGGGAACCCCGCCGGTGGAGGCGCCGGCGGCGTTGGCGGCGTTGGCCGCGGTGCGTGACGAACTGGAACGCAACACTTTGCGCCGCAACGCAACCAGCGGCCCGCAGGTGGGCGTTGCGTCCGTCGCCACCCCGAACGTATTGGTGATCGGCGTGGACGGTACCAACCTCAGCCGGGTGCTCGCCGACCCGGCCAACGTCAACTTCTTCAACCTGATCAAGGGCAGCTCGACCGCCCCGTCGAGCATCGTCGGGCACACCACCATCTCCAACCCGTCCTGGTCGACCATCCTGACCGGCAACTGGGGAGAGAAGACCGGCGTCATCAACAACATCTTCACGCCGTGGACCTACAACAGGTGGCCGACGGTGTTCAACCAGCTCGAGGAGGACCACGACGAAGGCATCCAGACCACCGCGGTCGCCAACTGGGACGTGATCGCTGCCATCGCCGCCGCCGGTGGCGACCTGGGCGCAGACCTGGTGCGCTACATCGGGAGGCGCGAGGATGACCCGAACTGGCTGAAAACCGATGACGCGGTGGGTGACACCACCGAACTGATCATCGCCGGCTCGGACCCGAGCGTCGCCAACTTCGTCTTCAGTTACTTCGTCGGCGTCGACGAGAACGGCCACCTGCACGGTGGCGCCTCCGAGGAATACAAGCTGGCGCTCAACAACTTCGACCGTAATCTCGGTGAACTCATGACCGCGGTCGAAAAATGGGAAACCGCCAACAACGAAGAGTGGACCATCGTCCTGGTCACCGACCACGGCCACCAGCCGCAGCAGGGCCTCGGGCACGGCTTCCAATCACCGGATGAGACCGAGACATTCGTCATCGTCAACGGTCCCGGCTTCACCCCCGGCGCCATCAACCTGCAGTACGAGATCGTCGATGTCACCCCGACCGTGGTGACATTGTTCGGCGGCACCCCGCGGGCCACCGACGGAACATCGATGACCGAACTTACCGACAACGTCATCCCGGTCAACAACGATGCGGCATTGCGCGCCGCGCTGCAGGACCTCATCTCCAAGAACGGCTACCCGGACACCGTCACCAATGTCGCGCTCGGCGTGCGGACCATCTTCACCTCCATCCCGTACTTCCTGGTCGACATCGTCGACGGAATTGTCGGTGGGATCAAATCCGTTGCGGCACAGAATATTCCGGTCGTGAGTCTGTTGGCAGGGCTGGCGGTCGGACCGGTGCGGTTCATCGGGGACCTGGGATATGTGGCGACGAACTTCGTGGCCCAGGTCGTTGCCCGGATCACCGGTGTCACCGGGGCCAGCATCTATCCGTTCTGGCCACCGGCAGCACCGAATTTCCCGTCATACACACCGCCGCCGTCTACGTTGGTCGGTCTGCAGGTGTGCGGTGACCCGGCGCTCAATGCGTGTGTGCCGCCGTCGATCGCGGTATGAGCCCGTCAGGGCTTCATCGAACCCAGGTAGTACGACTCATCGCCGGTGGGGTACCCGCCCCCATCGGTCGCGATGTGGATATGGTCGAAATGGTTCAGCGTTTCCGAGCCGTAGTCGGCCGTCCAACTCGGTGCGCCGATACCGGGATAGAAGCCCTGCCGCCAGATGACATGGATGACGCCCCACCGCTCGGCGTTGGCGAGGGCGAGCCCGGCGATCTGATTCCCGAGTTCGATCCCCGCATCGCTGGTGTGATTCGGAATCATCACGTCGATGGCCAATCCGTTGGGATGCCATTTCAGCGCATCTTGGCGGTAACCGCCGATGGTCGTGATCTCCGGGTACATCATGCTGATCGCTCGGGCCACCCAGATGGTCTTGACCTGCAGCCCCTGCTCGGGTGCCACACCTTTGTCGAGCGGGAAATCCAGCACCCGGGTGTCCACCGGCGCGGTCACCGCCAGCAGTTCGGCCTCGGTGGGGGTCTGGGCGGCGTTCGTGGGTAGCAGGGGAGTGGCGGGAGCCGCCGAAACCGGACCGGGCGCAGCGGCAGCCGGATTCTCGACCGGACGCGGCGCCGCATTCTGGGCATACAGCACGCCTCCGGAGATGACGATGGAGCCGGCGATCGCCAACCACCGCCCCCGATTCGCGGCTAACAGGTTTCTGCCCACGTTGAGCACTTTAAATGCCGGATCGGGCGCGCGGTGGCAATGTCGGTGAACTGTTCCCGCGCGTCGAGACGCCACCTCGACTCCGGCGCTGTATGTCGCCCGGCAGCAACCGGGTCATGGGCCGTGCATTTCGGCGCGCGCCGGACGCACAGCAAAATCGTGCCGATGTCAAGGGCTACGTCCACGGGCGCCGTATTCCTGCGAAAAGTACGGACAGTGACCGAGATGGGAGTTCCGGCGCAACACTTTTGTCCGGCATGTCGCAAACTGAGAGATTTCTAAGCGTGCGTCTGACATACTGCGGACGGCAAATTGGGTCAGCTAAAGGAGCAGCGGTGGGAAACGTGCCAAGCACAGTCTTTTCGGCATTGGCGGCAGGGGTATTGGCGACCACGGGGGTCACCGTCATCTCCGTGGACGGTGAACGGACAGACGTCGCCGGCCCGGCAGCCGTGTCCGCCCCGGCGGTGGTGTACGCCCAGCCGGTGTTGGCGGCCGCGGTGCTGCCCAATCCGTCGCCCAACGCGCTGTACGGCGCTCAGATCGCCGGCGGCGGCGCACCCGAAGCCGGAGTGCCCGGCGCCGTTGATGCCGGCGGCACCCTGATCACCTTCGTGCCCACCGCAGGCGCCGAAGCTCCGGCCGCCGAGGGCGGTTCCTCGCGGGCGGCCGCCGGAAGCAGCGCCGCCCCGTTCACTCCCGAGGTCCTGGCCGACGCCGTCGCGCGCACCGGCGGGAACTCGAACACCGAGGTCACCGTGATGGTGGCCGACGCCACCGGCGCGCTGCAGGTCGCCCAGACCACCCTCGGCGATCTGCCCGGCGCGATCGCCGGGCTGCTCGGCGACATCGGCGGCCGCATCCCGGTCGTCAGCTTCTTCGTGCGCAACGGCACCCTGGCCAACCCCGATGGCGGCCTGCTCATCGGCAACGGCTTCACCTCCATCACCGCCGGCGTCAACGGCGGCCGCGGCGGTCTGCTCTTCGGCAACGGTGGCGCCGGCGGCTTCGGGGCCGACGGCGGCCAGGGCGGTCTGCTCGGCAGCGGCGGTGACGGCGGACTCGGCGGCGGAAACGGTGGCGCTGCAGGGTTACTCGGCAACGGTGGCAGCGGTGGCGACGGGTCCGGCTTGAACGCCGACGGCGGCAACGGCGGCCGCGGCGGTCTGATCTTCGGTGACGGCGGGCATGGTGGCGCCGGTGACCAGGCCGGTGCGGACGAGACCGGTGGTGCCGGCGGTGACGGTGGCGCGGCCGGCCTGATCGGCGGCAATGGTGGCCACGGCGGCGCCGGCGGCAGCGCCGAGGGCGCCAACGCGGTCGGTGGCGCCGGTGGTAACGGCGGCACCGCGGGCATCGTGGGCGGCGGCGGCGACGGCGGCGCGGGCGGCACCGCGCAGGGTGATGGAGCCGGCACCGCCACCGGCGGCGCGGGCGGCGACGGCGGCCAGGGCCTGTACGACCCGGGGCGCGGCGGTGACGGCGGCTCCGCCACCGCCGGCGACGGAGGCTCGGCGGTCGGTGGTGCGGGTGGCACCGGCGGCGTCGTCGAGGTCGGCGGCGGCGGTTGGGGCGGCACCGGCGGCGACGCCACAGCGACCAACGGCAACGCGACGGGTGGCACCGGCGGGACCGGTGGCAGCAACGCCATCGTCGGCAGCGGCGGGCGCGGCGGCGACGGCGGCAGCGGTACGTCCGAGACTGGCACGGGCACCGGCGGTACCGGCGGATCCGGCGGCGACAGCGGTCTTGCGCTCGGCGGCGGCGGTCGCGGCGGTGACGGCGGTGACGGCACCAACGACGGCCCGGGCGGCATCGGTGGCGACGGCGGCGAGGGCGGCGACGGTCGCGGCATCCTGACCGGCGGCGGGCGCGGCGGCAACGGTGGCAACGGCGTCGGAGATGAAGGTCTGAACTCCGGAACCGGCGGTGACGGCGGCAACGGCGGTAGCGGCAACTTGGGCGGCATCGGCGGTAACGGTGGCAATGGCGGTGAGTCCAACGGCGACGGTGGACTGGGCGGTGGCCCCGGTGGTCGGCCCGGCAACACCGGCGGCAACGTCGGCTAGCTCGCACACGTGAATGAGGAGGGCCGGTCCTGGAATCCAGGACCGGCCCTTTCTCGTCGGTCACCTGGGCGTTGCCCGGCGTTCACCCGGCTTCGTCAAGATCACTCGACTTCACCGCCAACTGAACAGGGGTCCTCATGACGTCGAACCTGGGCCGCGTGAGCGCAGCCGCCGCGGTCACCGCACTGCTTGCGGCCGCGTGCTCGCCGAGCACACCGGACGAGAAGGCCGATGCGCCCGCCCCACAGACCCAGCGTGCGACCTCGCCGATCGACTTCAACCTGCCCGACGCCGAGCGCTACCACCGGTTGGCCACCTACCCGGTGTACCTCAACCGGCCCGCCGAGGAGGACCCCGTCACCGAGACGGTCGCCGAGATCTCGACGGTCACCCCGGACGGCAACACCGTCATCTACACCGATGCCGCCGCCAAGCGCATCGGCTTCGTCGACATCCGTGACCCGCTGAAACCGGCTGGGCTGGGCACACTTTCGCTGGCCGAGCTCGGACACGCAGACGACCAGCCGACCTCGGTGGCCGCCCACGGTGAGTATGTGCTGGTCGTCGTCGACACCACCGGCGGTGATTTCGCCAACCCCTCGGGACGCGTCGACATCGTCCGCGTCGCCGACCGGACCCGGGTGCACAGCATCGACCTCGGCGGTCAGCCCGACTCGATCGCCATCAGCCCGGACGGCTCGTTCGCCGCCATCGCCATGGAGAACCAGCGCGACGAGGAATTCACCCCCGACGGCGGCGAGGAGGGGGATCTGCCGCAGCCGCCGACCGGATTCCTGCAACTGCTTGCCCTGACCGGGGCGCCCACCGCATGGACCGCACGCAAGGTCGACCTCGATGTCGAGCAGGCCCGGGCCGCCGGCCTGGACACCCCCGAAGACCTTGAGCCCGAGTACGTCAGCATCAACTCGCGCGGGCAGGTCGCGCTGACCCTGCAGGAGAACAACGGCATCGCCATCATCGACGGCAAAACCGGTGCGGTGTCCAAGATCTTCACCGCCGGCACCCAGGCCGTCGACGGTATCGACACCGCCGAAGACGGCGCCCTCGACCAGAGTGGTTCCATCGAGGCCACGCCGCGCGAGCCCGACACGATCGGCTGGATCGGCGATGACCATGTGGCGACCGCCAACGAAGGGGACTGGAAAGGCGGCACCCGCGGCTGGTCGGTCTTCGATACCGCCACCGGCGAGGTGGTGTGGGACGCCGGCAACTCCGTCGAGCAACTCGCCGTGCGGACCGGCCTACACATCGAGGGTCGTGCGGAATCCAAGGGCCCCGAGCCCGAGGGCCTGGCCATCACCGAGATCGACGGTCGCCCAACGGCACTGGTGGCCTCCGAACGGAGCAACTTCGTCGCAGCCTACGACGTGAGCGACCCGGCCGCCCCGGTGTTCCGGCAGATCCTGCCCACCACACCCGGACCCGAAGGCATCCTGGCCGTCCCGGCGCGCAATCTGCTGGTGATCTCCTCGGAGGCCGACGATGCGGAAAACCGGGTGCGCGCGTCGGTGAACATCTACGGCTACGGTGCGGCTTTCGCGGCCGACGGCGGCAAGCCGGCGTTCCCGTCGATCATTTCCGGTGATCTGGACGGCGCCCCGATCGGCTGGGGAGCGCTCGGCGCGCTCGCCGCCGACCCTGCCGCGTCCGACCGGCTGTTCACCGCCACCGACAACGCCTACGGCCCGGCCCGCATCCTCAGCGTCGATCTCTCCAAGGCGCCCGCACTGATCGACAGCCGGCTCGCCGTCACCGAGGACGGCAAACCCGTCACCCTGGACATCGAGGGAGTCGCCGCACGCCAAGACGGTTTCGTGCTCGCAGTGGAGGGCGAGGAAGGCGCAGGCAACGAACTGATCAACGTCGGCACCGACGGCAGCATCAAGGACCGGGTCGCACTGCCCGCCGAGATCGCCGCCGAGTTGGGTGGGCAGGGGCTGGAAGGTGTGGCGGTCGACGGCCACCACGTCTGGGTGGCGCTGCAGCGCGAACTGAAATCCGACCCGAAGGGCGTGGCGCGCATAGGCCGCTACAACCCGGCCGACAAGTCCTGGCAGTGGTACGGCTACCAGCTGGATTCCACTGGTGCCGAGGGGGATTGGATCGGGCTGTCGGAGATCGCAGTTCACGACGGCGCGCTGCTGGTACTCGAACGCGACAAGCTCAACGGGCCCGATGCCCGCGTCAAGGCGATCTACCGGGTGCAGATTCCCACCGAGGACGGCGTCAGTGGCACCGCGGTACCGAAGGTGCTGCCCAAGACGCCGGCCCGGGATCTGCTGCCGGACCTGCAGGCCACCAAGGGATTCGTGCAGGAGAAGGTCGAGGGCTTCGCCGTCGCCGGTAACGGCAATCTGTACGTCGTCACCGACAACGACGGGCTCGACGACGCCAACGGCGAGACCGTGTTCCTGGATCTGGGGCCGGCCGGGGAGGCTTTGCGCGGATAATCATCCCGATGAGGACCTTCGGCACGATCATCTGCCTGCTGGGCGCCGCCGCTGCGATGTGGCTGGCGTTCACGACATCGACCGACGTGTCGATGGCCGGATTCCCCGACGGTCACGTCACCGATTACGGGGTGGCGGTGGACACACCGCTGCAGGTGGTCATGTGGGGCGCGGTGGCTTTCGCCATTTTGTTTGTCGGACTGGCCTTTTCGCCGATCCGCTCACTGTCCGGTGCGATCGGGCTCCCGGTCGCGGTGCTGGCGTTCGTGGCGGTGGCGTTGCTCGCCAAGGTGGGTGTGCCGTGGTACTACGGCACCCACCTCGGGCTCGACAACGGAGCCGGCGGCTAGCCCTTCTTGAGGTCCTCGGCGAGCATCACCAGGATGCCGCTGGGGCCGCGCAGGTAGGTGAGCTTGTAGGCGTCCTCGTAGGTCGCCACCCCGCGCAGCGGGTGGCAGCCGTGCCGCGCGGCGATCTGCAGCGCCTCGTCGATGTCGTCGACCGAGAACGCGACGCGGTGCATCCCGATCTCGTTGGGCAGCGTGGGCCCCGTCTCGATCGCGTCGGGGTGGATGTACTCGAAGAGCTCAAGGCAACCCTGGCCGTCCGGGGTCTGCAGCATCGCGATCTTGGCGTGGTTGCCATCGAGGCCGACGGCGGTGTCGGTCCACGCACCGGAGACGGTGTCGCGGCCGATGACCGTGAGACCGAGGTCGGTGAAGAAGGCGATCGCCTCGTCGAGGTCGCGCACCGCGATGCCGACGTTCTCAAGTTTGATGGAAACTGCTAATCCTCCTTGCGGATGAGCTTGGTCAGCGCCTTCTGGTCGGAGGCCAGCAGCTCGTCGATGCGTGACTGATTCACGTCGGCGACGATGATCTCCCCGACCTCCTGGTAGACGTTGCTGAAGATGCCGTGCTTCTTCATCTTCTCGGTCTGATAGATGTTGTCCTCGGTGGGCGTCACGTAGTACACGATCTCCGGCTTGAACCGGTGGATCAGCCACAGGTGGATCACGTCCATCAGGCGCTTCTTGCGCAGCTTCTCGGCATAGGTGTTCTGATCGCGCACCGTCAGGATGTTGCGTCCGTGCCGGTCCTTGATCGGGTCGACCACCACATCGGCGAGCTTCTCGTCACCGTCGCCGTAGATGCCGAGTTCGAGCACATCGGAGCCGGCCCGGCGCGGACGCAACTGCACCCGCAGCGTTTCGCCGATCTGGTAGTGCTCGGCCCACAGTGCCAGCCATTCCTCCAGCAGTTTGCGCGGCACCTCGGTCTGCACCAGGTGCTGATGCTGGGTGGAACCCTTGCCCATCGACTTGGTGGTGGCGGTCCGTCCCGACGAGGCTGCCAGCGCCGCATCGCTGCGTGGCCCGCCGACCAGCGTTTGTGGTGTCCGGTAAGGGGATTCGACCAGCCGCATCTTGCGTTGCAGCCGGGCCAGCGACAACATGCCGTCCTGCAGCAGCGCGGTCGCGAACTCCTCGGCGGCGACACCGTCGATCTGGTGCCCGCCGTAGGTCATGAAGTTGAAGACGAACCCGAGCTTGCCGATCTCCTCTGGGAAGGCGCGCATCTCGTCGTCGCTCATCCCGGTGGTGTCCCAGTTGAACGACGGTGACAGGTTGTAGGCCAGCATCTTGTCCGGGTAGACGGCGTGGATGGCGTCGGCGAACTCGCGGGCGTCCGCCAGATCGGCGGTCTTGGTCTCCATCCAGAGGATGTCGGCGAAGGGCGCGGCCGCCAGCGACTTGGCGATCGCATACGGAATGCCGCCGCGGATCTGGTAATAACCCTCGGGAGTCTTGACCCGCTCCGGATCCCAGGCCACATCCGCTCCCAGTTCCTTGGCCTTGCCCCGCGCCACATACAGCGAGGCCTGCGCGGCGAACTTCCGCCACTGCGCCGCGCTCAGCTCGGCCTTCTCGCCCTCACGCTCCCGGAATTCCAGCAGTTCGGCGACCGCGTCACCGTAGGTTTCCAGACCTGCGTCGTTCTGCCAGGCCTCGACGAACTGTGACTCCACCCCGTCGAACAGGGCATCGACGGACTGGCCCGGTTCCTTCTTCCAGGACTCGACGGCGGTGGCGATAGCGGCCAGGATGCCCTGGCCCTCCAGCCAGGCCTCGGCGGCGGCGTATTCGCCGTCGGGCAGTGCGTAGAGCAGGTGGCCGTTGAGTTCCTTGACCCCGAGAGTGTGGAAGTGCCGGGTCATCGCCAGGAAACAGGACTTGTACGGCGGGATCTTCACATTGGTGGCGCCCAGCAGGAACGGCTGGTCGCGCTCGTCGGCCCGGCCGTCGATGAGGTTGGCCGCCTCGGCATCGGTGCGGGCCACGATGATGCCGGGCACCCGCATGATGTCGAGTTGGAAGCGGGCGGTGTTGAGCCGTTTGATCTGTTCGTCCGACGGCACCAGCACCTTGCCGCCCTGGTGCCCGCATTTCTTGGTGCCCGGGCGCTGGTCCTCGATGTGGTATCCGGGCACCCCTGATTCGACGAACCGGCGAATCAGGTTGCGCACGTGCGGATCACCGCCGTGGCCGGTGTCGGCGTCGGCGATGATGAACGGACGGTAGTCCACCGCCGGAGTCGTGGCGCGCTGCTCGGGGGTCATTTTGAGCCGCAGGTACTGCTGATTGCGGTCGGCGGTGAGAAGTGCACGCACCAGGCCGGCCGCCTCGTCGGGCACCTGGCTCAGCGGATAACTGGCCAGATCGGGTCCGGGGTCTTCATTGATCGAACCCTTCGCCGAGGTCGCCCAACCCCCCAGATAGATGCCCTCGATACCCATCCGCTTCATCGTGACGGCCTGGCCGGGGGAGTACGGCCCGAAGGTGGTGATGCTCTTCTTCTGACCGAACAGTTCGCGCAGCCGCGGGAAGAAGGCCGTCGCGGCCTCCCGGGCCACCGGATAGTCCGAGGGGATGGTGCCGCGCTGCTCGGCAACCTGACGGGCCGAGTACAGCCTGGTGATTCCCTCGAAGCGGGGGCTGTCGAAGTACTCCTGGGTGGCCGTCACATCCTGTTCGAAGTCCTGTTCGGGAGATGCGGCGTCGGCTGCGCGTTTGGCCATGGGTCTGCTCCTCTTCGAGCTCGGGTTCCTTGATTATCGCGGGGCGCGGCGTGTGCCGGAGGCGAGTTGGGCAATTGTGCACGGCCGCAACGGCCTGAGCCCTAGGCTGCCCACCATGTCTATCGACCGGGCGGCCTTGGCCGTGGGCGGTATCCGATTGGCCTCGGGCATATCGTTTCTCGTCGACCCGCTGCGGGCCAACAAGCTCTGGGGATCTCCGGACAAACCCGATGCCACCGCGCAGCTGCTGCTGCGCTCGATGGGGTACCGGGATGCGCTGATCGGCGGTTTGATGCTGTCCGCGGCGCTACGCGGAAAGGACACCCGCGGTTGGTTCCTGGCCTCCGGCGGGGCCGACGCCGCCGATCTGCTCGGTGGCGCCGGCGTGCACCAGGAGATGCGGCGCTCGCAGCAGGTCATCGGGCTCGGTGGCGCGGTCGTCGGGATCGGGGTGGGATTGTGGGGCGCGACCCGGCGCTCAGGTACTGGCGAAACCCGCGTACCCGGTGTGCATCCGGGCGTTTGAACCCCGGGTACGCGGGTTTCGCCGGGTCACGGCTCCTCGATGATGTCGCGGCGGTACCGGTGCGCGGCCAGCGCGTAGCAGCCGATCGCGACCAGCTGCATGGTCGGCACCAGGATCAGCAGCGCCCGGCCCAGCGCCTGCGGGCCCAGCTCCGCGGTCAGTGAATCGCTGATCACGCCGGTCAGGAACGGCCCGACCGAGCCCAGCGTCGCATTGAAGAACAGGAAGATCGCCGACGCCGTCGCGCGCTGTTCGGGCAGCACCAGACGCTGGATTGCCGCGATGGACGGTGCCAGATACGCGGTGCCGATCACATAGCCCAGCGCCAGCAGCCACACGCACGCCATCTTGCTCTCGACCACGAACGCCAGCGCCGACGCCGGCAGCAGGACCGCGATCAGGATCACCACGATCCACAGCAGCCAGCGCGGATCGCGGGACGCCAACCTGTCGGCGATGCGACCGACGATCAGCAGGCCCAGGATGCCGAGCAGCCCGGTGGCCAGACCGTAGGAGATGCCGACCTCACCCAGCGACATGCCGCGGGTGCGCATCAGGAACGCCGGCGCGAAGGTGGTCAACGAGTAGCCGGCCGCCGAGACCAGCGCGGTGCCGGCCACCATGGCCAGGAAGCTGGGTTTGCGCAGCAGATCCCACCAGTTCACCGCGGCGGCGCGCTCCCGCGCGGGCGGTGTGGGCAGCGTCTGGCGGCTGCCGACCACCCACAGCACCAGCGGGGCCAGCAGCACACTGATCCCGCCCATCACCACGAACGCCATCCGCCAGCCCATGCTCTCGGCGAGCAGGCCGCCGCCGAGCAGGCTGGCGGCACTGGCCAGCGGGATGGACATGGTGATGACCGCCAGTGGCGCCGACCGTTTCTCCGGGACGAAATTGCGCGCCACATAGGCGTGCGCCGCCGGTGTGCTGCCCGCCTCGCCGACGGCCACCCCGACCCGGGTCAGCGCGAGCTGGAAGCCGGACTGGACCGCGCCACCGAGCATGGTCATCGAGCCCCACAGCGTCAGGCAGCCCGCGATGACCGCACCGAACATGCCGCGGTCGGCGACGCGTGCGATCACGATGCCCAACACGGCGTACACGATGAGGAACCCGAATCCGTTGATCACGCCGATCGCGGTGTCGGACAACGCCAGTTCCTGCTTGATGGGCTCGGCCAGCACGCCCGGCAGGAAACGGTCGACGTAGTTGAGGGTGCCGACGAGGGCGAGCACGCCGACGGCGGCCCACGCGCGAGTCGGTCCGTGGGTGCTCAGGGGTTCGAGCGCGGTGTCCCGCGGTGTCGACATCGTTCTCCTCTGTGATTCAGTCCCGAGCAGCCTTGCAGAACAGCCTCAGACTGTCATGGCCTCGTCGGCGGCTCCGGCCGACGGGTGTACCCGCACCGGATAGCCGCGGCGCAACGCGTCCACGGTGAGCTCCGGCGTGATCACCTCCGCAGACCCGGTGGCCGCGACCGGATCAACGTAGCCAGCCGGTGTCCACCGGTGCAGACCACCCCGCCAGAGCAGGCGTGACTCATCGGTGCGGTCGTCGGGCAAGGCGACGAAGACGCCGTCGGGCAGGGTGTCCAGCGGTGCTCGGAGCCGGGGTGCGCGCCGCGACCGGTTGAGCAGCCGGTCGAGGTCACCGGCACGAGCGGCCCCGGCGAAGTCCAGGAACGCGCGGTAGGAATTCCGCCGGCACTCCCCGCACGGGCGGTGCCCCGCCGCCAGCGCGACGGCCTCATCGAGGAAGAACAATTCGGTGTAGGTGCCTGGGCTCATCACTGCCCGTCGGCGCCCCTTGAATTCGAGCCGGCAGATCAGCCACGCGATGTTCTTCTGCGTCCGCACGATTCGGCGGTGCTCGTCGTGCAGGATGCCGCGGTTGCCCATCACGGTGCCGCGCGCCGCGGCCGCGATGATCCGGCCGTCCGGGCTGACCCGGTTCCGTAGGGGCATGTGCGTGACGCTATCGGTCCGGCCCGACAGGGTCGGCTCTTCCCTACACTTGCCGACGTGGCGAAATGGTTGGTGGCGGCGGTCCTGGTGCTGGCCGTCGCGGGCTGCACCCGGTCGATCGACAACCCGCAGGCCCGGCCCGCGTCCGCGGTGGGGCCGATCTCCCCGCTGCAGGTCGGCGACCTGCTCAGCCCGGAAACCTTCAGCAAGGAGGGCAACCTCTTCGCCACCGTCGAACCGGAACGCTGCGCCGGGGTGGCCCGCGAGGTCGATCCGCCGTTCATCGTCGACCACCGTCCCGAGGCACGAGACGGCGGGCACCGGTCGACCGATGTCGGCGGCGTCGAGGCCGTGGTCGAGGAGATGGTCGCGGTCATGCCGTCCGAGTTCTCCGCACGGGACGCGCTGACCGCGGCGCGCGGCACCGTCGAGGCCTGCCGCGACACCCCGATCACCGTCACCACGATGTACGGCCGCACCTACACGTTCAGCGTGGCAGCGGCGGCGCAGGCCGCACCGGAGGGCGCTGTGCTGTGGTCGCTGCGAGCCGCCGACTGGAACTGCGACAACCTGTTCGTCGCCGCCCACAACGCCGCCATCGAAACCACCAGCTGCGGCGCAGCCGGCGGTATCGACGTCGCCGCCGCCGCGGAGGACGCGCTCAAACGCATCGAGGCACTCGTCGACAACAAGGCGTGACATCGGGTAGTCCTACTCATCCCGTTTGCGTCGCTGGTCGGGCACGCTTGTAGCCATGCCGTTCGCCAAACTGCTTCCCGCACGCGACAGTGTCGCGAACCCCGCGCCGGGCCGCGACCGCGCCATCGATGTGGCCCGGCTGTCCGCCCTGGTGACCGTCATGTTCGGTCACTGCGCGCTCCTGCTGGCCACCGTCAATGAGAACGGCCTGCGCATCGGGAACATCCTCGGTGAACTGCCGGAGTTGGCCCCGATCACCTGGGTCGTGCAGGTCATGCCGCTGTTCTTCTTCGCCGGCGGTGCTGCCGGCGCCTACGGCTGGCATCCCGACGGTTCGGCGGCCGGTAAGGCCTGGGGCAGCTGGCTGGTCAGCCGGACCCAGCGGTTGTGCCGGCCGGTGTTCTGGTACCTGGCCTTCTGGACGGTGGCGCTGCTGGTGGCACGGCTGACGCTCGGGGCGGAATCGGCCGACCGGTTGGGCCGCGAGTGCGTGGCGCTGCTCTGGTTCCTCGGCGTCTACCTGGTGGTCATCGCCTTCGTCCCGGCCCTGACCCGGCTGCGCGGCCCCGGCTCGTATGCCGCGGTGATCGGCGCGCTGGTGATCTTGGCCGCGCTGATAGACCAGGTGCGCTTCGCCGCCGGTTCCGCCGAGGCCGGGGTGCTGAACTTCGTCATCGTCTGGCTCATCCCGGTCGTCGTCGGCGTCGGCTACGCCCGCCGCCTGATCCGGCCGCGGGTCGCGCTGCTCGCGGCCGCCGCGGCGCTGGCAACCCAGGTGCTGCTCGTCGTGTACGGGCCCTACGAGGTCGCGCTGGTCACCAACGGCAGCACCGACGGGGTGTCGAACGTGTCACCGCCGACGGTGCTGCTCGCGGTGCACTGCATCTGGATGTCGGGTGTCTTCGTGGCCATCGCCGGGATCGTGGAGCGGCTGGCCGAACGCCCGCGGGTCTGGTACGTCATCGCGGTCGGCAACGGGGGAGCGATGACGCTCTACCTCTGGCACATCCCGGCCATCGCCGTTGCGGCGTTCACCCTCAACGCGTTCGGCCTGGACGCCTGGGATGTGCACGCCCCCGACTTCTGGGCCCTGCTCGCCCTGCGCGCGGTGGTGTTCGCGGTCGTGATGCTGGCGACGTTCTTGCTGCTCTCGCCGCTGGAACACCGCAGGTTGCCGTGGTGGGATGACGCCGTCGGCGCCACCGGTGCCCGCTCGACGGTGGCCGGGGTGCTGGTGTGCGTGGCGGGGGTGGCGATGCTACTGGTCGCCAAGAACGGTCTGGCCGGCGCGGACGGCTGGGTGCCGCTGGGCTGCTTCCTGGTGGCGGTGCTGGCGGCGCGTGCCTGCGTCGGTGTCAGGGTCGTTCGGTAGGGTCTCCGGGTGACTTCGAGCGCACCCGTGGGGACCGTCAAATCTGTAAATGCCCGTCTCGCTGCGGAACTGGCGGTGGCCGAGGGGCAGGTCGCCGCCGCTGTGCGACTGCTCGACGAGGGATCGACGGTGCCGTTCATCGCCCGGTACCGCAAGGAAGTGACCGGCAGCCTCGATGACGGGCAGCTGCGCCTGCTGGAGGAACGGCTGGCCTACCTGCGCGAGATGGACCAGCGCCGCGATGCCGTGCTGGCCTCCATCGAAGAGCAGGGCAAGCTCACCGACGAGCTGCGGGCGGCGCTGCGCGCGGCCGACACCAAGGCCCGCATCGAAGACATCTACCTGCCCTACAAAACCAAACGCCGCACCAAGGCGCAGATCGCCCGCGAAGCGGGGTTGGAACCGCTGGCCGACCGGCTGCTCGCCGATCCGACCCAGGCACCCGATGTCGTGGCCGCCGATTTCCTCGGCGCGGATGTCGCCGACGCCGCCGCCGCGCTCGACGGTGCCCGGCACATCCTGATCGAACGCGCCGCCGAGGACGCCGAACTGGTCGGCGAGGTGCGCACCACATTCTGGAAGGACGGCACGCTCAAGACCGCCCCGTGGTCCGAAGAGGCGGCCAAAAGCCCGGCGGGACAGAAGTTCCGGGACTACTTCGAGTTCGCCGAGCCGTTGGAGAAGATGCCCTCGCACCGGGTGCTCGCGGTCATGCGCGGTGAGAAGGAGCAGATCCTCGCGCTGAACTTCGACGGTGGCGACGAGCTGGCCCATCAGGCGCGCATCGCGCAAAGCCTCGGCATCGACATGACCGCCGGGGCGGCCGCCACGACCTGGCTGGCCACCACGGTGCGGCTGGCCTGGCGGACCAAGCTGATGATCTCGGCCGCCGTCGACGCCCGCATGCGTCTTCGGCAACGCGCCGAACGGGACGCCGTGGAGGTGTTCGCCCGCAACCTCAAGGACCTGCTGCTGGCTGCACCCGCGGGGACCCGCACCACCCTGGGCCTGGATCCCGGTTTCCGGACCGGGGTCAAGGTGGCGGTGGTGGACAGCACCGGCAAGGTGGTCGACACCTGTGCCATCTTCCCGCATCAGCCGCAGAAGCAATGGGACACCGCGAAAGCCACCCTGGCCGCGCTCGTTGCCCGGCACGGTGTCGAGCTGATCGCCGTCGGCAACGGGACGGCGTCCCGGGAGACCGACGCATTGGCCGCCGAACTCATCGATGATATCCGGACCGCGGGCGCGAATCCGCCGATCAGGGCGATGGTCAGCGAGGCCGGTGCCTCGGTGTACTCCGCGTCGGCCTATGCCGCACACGAGCTGCCGCAGCTCGACGTCACGCTGCGCGGCGCGGTGTCGATCGCGCGCCGGTTGCAGGACCCGCTGGCCGAACTGGTGAAGATCGAGCCCAAGTCGATCGGTGTCGGCCAGTACCAGCACGACGTCACCCCCGGAACCCTGGCCCGTAGCCTCAATGCCGTCGTCGAGGACGCCGTGAACGCCGTCGGGGTCGACCTCAACACCGCCTCCGTGCCGCTGCTGGCCCGGGTGTCGGGCGTGACGGACTCCCTGGCCGAGGCCATCGTCACGCACCGGGAGAACACCGGACCGTTCCGCAGCCGCAGCGCCCTGCTGAAGGTTGCCCGGTTGGGGCCCAAGGCCTTTGAACAGTGCGCAGGCTTCCTGCGGATCACCGACGGCGATGACCCGCTGGACGCCTCCGGGGTGCATCCCGAGGCGTATCCGGTGGTGCGGCGGATCCTGGACCGCAGCGGCGTCACGCTGGCCGAACTCATCGGCAACGAGCGCGCGCTGCGCGCGGTCAAGCCCGCCGACGTCGCCGATGAGCGTTTCGGCATCCCCACCGTCACCGATATCCTCGCCGAGCTGGAGAAGCCTGGACGCGACCCGCGGCCGGCGTTCTCCACGGCCACGTTCGCCGCCGGGGTGGAGAAGGTCGCCGACCTGAAGGTGGGCATGGTGCTGGAGGGTGTGGTCACCAATGTGGCCGCCTTCGGGGCCTTCGTCGACGTCGGTGTGCACCAGGACGGTCTGGTACACGTGTCGGCCATGTCGGACCGCTTCGTCTCCGACCCGCACGAAGTGGTGAAATCCGGGCAGGTGGTCAAGGTGAAGGTGCTCGAGGTCGACGTGGACCGCCAGCGGATCGGATTGTCGTTGCGCCTCAACGACACTCCCGGTGCCGGCAAGCCGAAGCAGCCCGGTAAGCCCGCCGGTAACCCGAACCGGGGCGGAAATCCGCAGCGCAACCAGAACCGCGCCAAGGATGCGGGGCGCCGCGAATCGGCGGCGCCCAGCGGTTCCATGGCCGACGCGCTGCGCAATGCCGGTTTCGGGCGCTGAACCGGGGTTATCCTTCCGGCCATGAGCGAGCGGATCCCCGGTGGGGTGGTGCACAAGATGCCCGCGGATCTGCGCGCCGCGCTGCTCACCAACGACACCGCGTTGACGGCGTGGAAGGACATCACTCCGCTGGCGCGTAACGAATTCATCTGCTGGGTCGAGGATGCCAAGCAGGAGAAGACCCGCGAGCGCCGCATCCGGCGGACCACCGAGGAGCTCGAGGAAGGCCAGCGCCGGCCGTGCTGCTGGCCGGGCTGCAAGCACCGGGAGCGCACCGGCACGGCATAGCCGCCACTACGGATTGATGGTGTCCTCGCCGGCCTGGCGTCCCCAGACGTACTCCGCCGTCAGCGGTTGTCCGATCTCGAAATGGTTGTACGGTGCGATGCTGGCGCCGGTGTCCATCACCAGATAGGGCATCGGGAACAGATCGCGGGTGATCGGCTGCCAGCAGCCGGGGCGCCCGCCGGGTCCGCCGCGGGCATTGACCCGCGGGAGATTGTCCGGGAACACATAGCGGTTACCCGCGCCCACCAGTTCATTCCGCAGTCTGAGCGAATAGCCGTTACCGCCGAGCATCTCGGCGAATCGCGGTGCGACATCGCTGTAGTTGCGCAGGGTGCACAACAATTCGGGACTGTAGTAATCCAGCAACGCGCTCGTCGGCAGCAGATCCTGGGCGCCGCGCACCAGATAAGGGCCGCCGCGCTCGAACACGTCGGCGGCGGTGCCGGCGAAACCGACCGCCGACATCAGGGCCTTGTCGACAGTGCGTCGTTCGGCGTTGAGCGTGCGCGCGCTGACCACGGCGTGGTCGAGCCCGTCGAAGAGTGCCCCGGCGGAGTCGGCATATGTCGTGGCAAGATCGGCCAAACCCGCTGTGTCCCGGCGGATCTGCGGCATGCGGGGGTTGAGCTCGCCCAAGATGTCATGCCCGTCGACCACGGCGCGGCCGAAGCTGTCGCCCAACCCGTTCAGCGCCTGGGCCGCCGCCGTCAGCGTCTGGTTCAGCTTCACCGGATCGACCTGCTGGGCGATTCCCATGATGGTCTCGAACACGGTGTTGAACTCGGTGGTGGTCGCCGAGGCATCGATCACCGCGCCGGGCTGCAGTCTTTCCGCGGACGGATTCGCCGGGGAGAGAAAGGATATGTACTTGTTGCCGAACACCGTCGTGGCCCGCAACTGGGCGTCCACGTTGGCCGGGACGAGGGGCAGATACTGCGGTTTGACGTCCAGCACCAACCGCGCCCGGGTTCCTCGACCATCGCTCACCACGCCGGCGGATTTCAGCCGCCCGATCGGGACGCCGTTGAACGTCACCTTGGATCCGGGATCCATGGACAGCCCGGCACGCTCGGCCATCAGGACCACGGTCACGTCGGAGTCGAAGTATCCGCGGAACAACGCCCACGTCATGCCGAACACCAGGGCGACGATCACGACCAGGACAGTCCCTGCGGCCCGGTACGGCGGTTCTTTGGGGTCGTTCAGGTCGGCCTCGTCCAGCACGTCGACCTGGCCGTCCTCGGGCACCGTGATCATGGCCCAAGTGCACCACAGGGCAACGCTTTTGCGGTTATCGCCGCAATGTGACGCTGATGGCGCGACCCGACGATTGTGACGGCGGCAACATCGCCGGCTAGAGCCCCATGTCCTTGGCGATGATCATCTTCATCACCTCGCTGGTGCCACCGTAGATGCGGCTCACCCGATTGTCGGCGTAGAGCCGGGCGATCGGGTACTCGTTGATATAGCCGTATCCGCCGTGCAACTGCAGGCAGCGGTCGATGACCTTGGCGGCGATGTCGGTGCAGAACAGCTTTGCCGCGGCCGCATCGGCCGGGGTCAGTTCATCGCGGTCGTGGGCTTCCATGGCGCGATCGACGACGGCCTCGGCGGCATCGACATCGGCCTTGCAGGCCGCCAGCTCGAACTTGGTGTTCTGGAACGCCGCGACCGGCTTCCCGAACACGGTGCGGTCCTTGGTGTACTGCGCGGCGAAAGCGACGGCGGCCTTGGCCTGCGCGTAGGAGCCGACCGCGATGGCCAGCCGCTCGCGGGGCAGGTTCTGGCCCAGGTATGAGAAACCCATGTGCAGTTCACCAAGGACGTCCTCGGCGGGCACCTTGACATCGACGAAGTTCAGCTCGGCGGTATCGGAGGTCCGCAGGCCCAGCTTGTCGAGCTTGCGGCCCACTTCGTAGCCGGCAGACTTGGTGTCGACCACCAGCAGCGAGATGCCGTAACGGCGGTCGTCCTCGCGTGGGGGAGCGGTGCGGGCGCACACGATCACGCGATCGGCGTGCACGCCGCCGGTGATGAAGGTCTTCGAGCCGTTCAGCACGTAATGCGTGCCGTCACCGGAAGGCTTTACGGTGGTTCGCATGCCGGCCAGGTCGGAACCGGTTCCGGGCTCGGTCATGGCGATGGCGAACATGATCTCGCCGGACATCATGCCGGGGTACCAGCGCTGTTTCTGCTCCTCGGTGGCCAGCGCCTTGAGGTAGGGCAGGCACAACCCGATGTGCACGCTGGAACCGCCGAAGGACACCGCGGCCCGGGAGAGTTCCTCGGTGATGATGGCCTGGAACTTGTAGGAATCGATGCCGGAGCCGCCGTACTCGGTGGGGATCTCGATACCGAAGATGCCCAATTCGCCCAGCTTGTAGTAGAAGTCGCGGGGCGCGATACCGGCCTCGAACCACTCGTCGTACACCGGGACGACCTCGGCGGCGATGAAGTCGCGGATCATCGCGCGGAAGTCTTCGTGCTCCTGGTTGTAGACGGTCCTCTGCATCAGCACCTCTCCTTGGCGAACAGTGTTAGCTTTTGATACCACTATAAGCTAACGTCGTTTACCTCGGCAATTGCGGGAGGTGGGGACAGGTGGGAAGACCACGCCTGCTCAGTCGCGAGCGCATCCGCGACAGCGCGCTGTTGATCATCGACCGCGCCGGCCTCGGCGAACTGTCCATGCGTAAACTCGCCGCCGAACTCGGTGTGCAGGCCGCCTCGCTGTACAAGCACTACCCGACCAAAGACGACGTGCTCGACGATGTTGCCAGCCAGATCGTCACCGCGGTGGACACCTCGGCCTTCGATGCCGACGAGGACTGGGACGTCGCACTGGCTGCGTGGGCGCGTTCCTACCGCGCCGCGCTGGTGTCACACCCGAACATGGTGCCGTTCCTGGCAGGCGGTCCCGGCCAGCGCGACGAGAGCCTGCGTATCGCGGATTCGGTACACGGTGGGCTGGTGCGCGCCGGCTGGCCGCCGCGGGAGGCGACGTTGATCGGCGCGGCCACCCGGTCGTTGGTGCTGGGGTCGACGGTCGGTTCGTTCTCGCGCGGATTCGTCGACGATGTCCAGGTCTATCGCGACCGGTATCCGCACATGGATCAGGCGCATCTGCTGCGCGGCAAGGCCAGCGAAATCGACACGGCGAGTTTCGAACTCGCACTGACCGCGTTCATCGAGGGCCTGAAGGGCCGGTTCGCGGCGATCGCGGAGCGCCGGCGGCGGCGCCGGCCGACGACCGTTTGAAATCACGCTGCGCCCAAACCTTGTCCGGTCACGGGCGGCTCCCTACATTGCAGCAGTGACGTCGACTACACCGGTGCCGGCGGGCGTTTCGCTGCGCGGTACCGGCAAGGTGTTCGGCGAACGCACCGTCCTACGCGATATCGACATCGAGATCGCCCCCGGAGAGGTCGTCGCCTTCCTCGGCGCCTCCGGCAGCGGCAAGTCCACTCTGCTGAGGCTGATCGCCGGGCTCGACGAGCCGACCGCCGGGCGTATCGACATCGACGGAAGACCGGTGCACGGTGTCGACCCACGCTGTGCCGTGGTGTTCCAGGAACCACGCCTGCTGCCATGGCGCACACTGGCGGGCAATGTGGCCTACGGGTTGCCCGTGGGCACCTCCCGTGCCCAAGGCCAAGAGCGGGTGGCGCACTGGCTCGACGTCGTCGGGCTTGAGGGTTTCGCGGGGTACCGGCCCCGGCAGGTCTCCGGCGGAATGGCACAGCGCGCCGGACTTGCCCGGGCGCTCGCACGCACACCGGGTGTGCTGCTGCTGGACGAGCCACTGGCCGCGCTGGACGCACTGACCCGGCTGCGCATGCAGGATCTGCTCGACGAGGTGCAGCAGGCCGCGGGTATCACCACCCTGCTGGTCACCCACGACGTCGATGAAGCGCTGATCCTCGCCGACCGGGTTCTCATCCTGCGCGCCGACGCCTCGGGTGCCGCGGGAATCGCTGCGACACATCATGTCTCGATCACGAAGCCACGCGATCGGGCCGACCCGGAGCTGGCGGCACTGCGCATCACCCTGCTCGACGAACTCGGGCTGCCGCGGCGCACGGCCGACGACCCGCACAACCAACATCGGAAGGAAGTTTCGGCATGAAGGCTCGCGGGCTGATAGCCCTGGTGATCGCCGGTCTGGCCTGGACGGCCTCGGCGTGCGGCTCCGGCGACGGTGCGGACACCGCGAAGGACATCCGGCTCGACTACGCGTACTACAACCCGTTGAGCCTGGTCATCCGCGACCAGAAGCTGCTGGAGAACCGGGGCTACAACGTGACCTGGGTGCTGTCGGCGGGCAGCAACAAGGCGAACGAGGCGCTGCGCTCGGACGCGCTCGATCTCGGTTCCACCGCCGGGGCGGCCGCGCTGGTGGCGCGCGCCAACGGCACGCCCATCAAGGTCGTCGACATCTACAGCAGGCCCGAATGGGCGGCGTTGGTGGTGGCCCAGGATTCACCGATCGCGACCGTCGCCGAACTGCGCGGTAAGAAGGTCGCGGTGACCAAGGGCACCGACCCGTACTACTTCCTCCTGCAGTCGCTGAAGGCGGCCGGTCTGTCCCGCGGCGATGTGGAGATCGTCAACCTGCAGCACGCCGACGGTAAGACGGCTCTGGAGCGCGGTGACGTCGACGCCTGGTCGGGCCTGGACCCGTTCATCGCGCAGACGGTGCAGGAGTCCGGTTCGCGGTTGCTCTACCGCAACCCCGACTTCAACAGCTACGGCACGCTCAATGCCCGCGAGGACTTCATCTCCGGCAACCCCGAGGCCGTGCAATCCGTCGTCGACGTCTATGAGGAGGCCCGCGCATGGGCTATCGCGCACCCGAACGAGTTGACGGAACTGCTGGCACGGGAAGCGAAGATATCGCCGAGCGTGGCGGGCGAAGTGTTGCAGCGCACGGATCTGACGGTCGATCCGACGCCGGGGCAGGCCCAGACCGAGGTGTTGACGATCGTCGCGCCGATCGCGGTGGGCGACGGCGACATCAAGTCCGGGGAGGCGGGACAGCAGGCCCTGGAGACACTGATCGAACCGAAGTTCGCCCAGCAGTCCGCAAGCTGACCGCAACGCTGCGCCGCGCCCCGGCGGCGTCGGTGGGGCTGGTCGTGCCGGTCGCCCTGCTGGTGGTGTGGCAGCTCGCGGTGGTGGGCGGCGTCTTCTCGGCCGGCCAGTTACCGCCGCCCGTCGACGTGGTGAGCGCGTTGCGTGAGCTGATCAGCCGTGGCGAGCTGTGGACGCACCTGGGGACCAGCCTGTCCAGGGTGGTCGCCGGCTATCTGTCCGGGGCACTCGCCGGGCTGGCGCTGGGTTCTCTGGTCGGACTGTCGGTGAGCGTCCAGCGGCTGTTCGGCCCGACCGTCGCGGCGCTGCGCACCGTGCCGTCGCTGGCGTGGGTGCCGCTGCTACTGCTGTGGTTCGGCATCGGCGAGGAGCCGAAGATCCTGTTGATCGCGATCGGCGCCTTCTTTCCCGTCTACACCACCACCGCGTCGGCGCTGTCGCACGTGGATCCGCAGCTGATCGAGGTGGGGCGGGCCTACGGCCGGCGCGGCCTCGCGCTGCTGCTGACGGTGTTGTTGCCCGCCGCGGCGCCCGCGCTGGTGAACGGATTGCGGCTCGGGCTGGCCAATGCCTGGTTGTTCCTGGTCGCGGCGGAGCTCATCGCCTCCTCGAAGGGTCTGGGTTTTCTGCTCATCGACAGCCAGAACACCGGGCGTACCGATGTGATGCTGTTGTCGATCGTGCTGCTGGCCGTGCTGGGCAAGCTCAGCGACAGCATTTTCGGGGTCGTCGAACGCCGGATGGTGGGCGTACGCAGCTGACCGAACGCAGAACATGAACTCTCGGTGAATTTGTATCGCTACATCGGGCACGGCGGCCACCTGGCGGTGAGCCCTCGGCGGACGGAGCTCCGCTGGTAACACTGCCGGTGGCGCTCCCGATAAGCGGATACACAGCGGTGAAAACGGCGGTTTCGCCGAGATGCCGAGGGTGAACGAGCAAACTAGGCTCATCCGCGACCAGCATCAGACCCGGGACAGGAGTCGGAACCAAGGGTGAAGACCGTACTTGGACTGTCGGTGACAGCAGCGGATGTCGGCTGGGTTCTCGTCGACGGCACCGCGCCCGTGGATGACGACAGCTTCGTCGTCCGCGGCCTCGATGACCTCGTGCCCCGCTGTCTCGCCGCGGTCCGCGGCGCCCAGTCCATCGCCGCGAGCAGCGGCCGGCGGATCGACTCGATCGGGGTCTGCTGGAGCCAGGACGTCGAGGACCGGGTCGTCACCCTGCTGGCCGAACTTCGCGACGCCGGTTATCCCGATGTGCGCTCGGTCCGTCAGGTCACACCGCCACAGAGCGACGTTCCCCCCGTCGAGCGCGCCGAACGCACCGACCTCTGCGGGTTGCTCGCCAGGCTGTTCGCCGACGACGCCGGGACCGATGCCGACGACGAGACCTCATTCGTAGAACACCACGTGATCTGCGGCCCGGATGCCGGGCGGACACCGGCCTATGACGCCGCGCAGGCTGTCATCACCGACGCCGTGCCGCCCGAGCCCGTCGTGGTGGCCCGTTCGCGCCGGACCTGGATTCCCGAGTGGACACCGGCGCTGTCGGGTACCCGTCTGGCCTCAGCGGCGGCGGTGACCGCGGTGGTCGCGTTGTTCGCGGTAGGTTCGCAGTTCGTCGGGACGGAGAACCAGCAGCCCACCCAGGCGGCGCTGGCCGGCAGCGCCTCCGCGCCGACGGCGCAGACCACCCCGGTCGTGCCGCAGCAGCCGCCCGCGGTGCAACCGATGGCGGCGGTTCCGGAGCCGACGCCCACCCTCGCCGAGGCGCCCGAGCCACCGGTGCAGCTGGCCCTACCGCAGCCTGAGCCGGTGGTCGAGCCGTCCGCTCCCATCGAACCGGCGGTGACCGCTGAGCCACTCGCGGCGCCGCAGGTGCCGGTGGCCGACGCCACGCCCGCTTCGGTGGCCCCCCTTGCCGTTCCGCCGCCGGTGGACCCGGCTGCCGTTCCCGCCGTCGCTCCCGAGGTTCTCCCACCGGCACCGGTGCCGCCGCCGCTACCGTTCTGGTTGCTGCCGCCGTTCGTGCCGGCCCCGCCGCCGCCACCGCCGGCTGTCGTCGCGCCGGCCCCGGAGGCGCTGGCGGCTCCGGCCGAGCATCTTGCGCCTCCTGCGCCCGTCGCGCCGGCTCCGGTCAACCCGGTATTCGGCGCCCTACCCTGACATCGGGTCAGATCCGCACGGGCACAAGGCTTCTCAGAAGCTCAGTCCGTGTTTCTCGAAGTGCTTCGCCAGGGCCTGCATATAGGAGTCCCCGCGGAACGGTCCGCGGGCCCCGATGGCAGCCTCCAGGAACGGGCCGTACTCCTCATCGTTGACGTAGGTCGACCAGTGGGTGATCTGAGCCTCCTCGTTGGTGTCGACGAAACTGATCGAGTAGAAGCCCATCACCTTGCCGTCGTTCACGTTCGTGCCCTGCCAGCGGTAGCGCATCACGAAGCCGTTCTCGGCCGGCCAGACCTTGTAGTCGACGGGTTTCCAGTCCGGGAAGGTGATGCCGTACGCCTTGGCTTCCACGGTTGCCGCGGTATCCCAATGTGTCGCCACATCTTTGAGCACAAGTTCCTGATCGGCGACGAAGTACGGGGAGGTGTAGACCGCATCGTCGGTGAATTCCCACTCGTCATAGCTCTCGCCCTCGGCGACCTTCTGCAGCACGTACTTGTCCCGGTAGCTCTCGGCCATCCGGCGGTGCTTGGCGATACGGTCTTCCAGCTTCACTGCGCGTGCTCCTCTTTCGTGGTCGAATCCGGCGGCAGCGGCGCGCTGCCAGGTTTGGCCGGCAAACCCCAGGTGCCGAAGGCCATGGCGGTCAGGGTGTAGGTGCCGACGAGAAAGATGACCTCCATCGCGGCGTGTTCGCCGAGTCCGTCGACCAGACGCTGCCAGGTCGGCCACTGTGCCTTCCCGCCGGTGATGACCTCGTCGACGGCGTCGAGCACCAGTCGGTCGATGCCGTCGAACCCGCCATTGCCCTCGGCCAGTGCGGTGACATCGTCGTCGGTGACACCGACTGCGGCGCCCAGCCTGACGTGTTGACCCCACTCGAACGCCGAGCGGTGCCGGTGCGCGACCCGCAGGATGATCAGTTCGCGCAGTCGCGCCGGCAGTTCCCCGCGCTGCAGCAGGAAGCCATTGAACTGCAGGAACAACCGAGCCATCTCGGGGTGGCGGGCCAGCATCCCGATGATGTCGAAATTCAGCGGGTCATAGGGCTCTCCGGACCCGGCCCTGGGTACCTCGTCGGCGGGCAGTCCGAGCAGCGCGCCGAACGCTGTGTACTCGGGCTCGCCCCATTGGTCGGCGGTCAGCGGTGCCATCCGCGGTGTGTCGGTCACGACGGAAGCGCCATCTGCAGGTACAGGTCCAGACGCCGGATGCGGCCGTCATCGCTGAACTGGTAGACCGACAGCGAATTCACCACACTGCGGAAATCGCCGACCACACTGCGCTCCTCGAGTTCCAGGAACACCAGATCGCCGTGTTCGGTGATCCGTTTGAACGTGCACTCCCACTCGGAGGTGGTCGCCCAGCCCGTGAGGAAGGCGACGTAGCCGGCCCAGTCCATCTCCTCCTTGAACGCGCCGACGCGCAGGAAGTTCTCGGTGTCGACCAGTTCGGCCAGTGGCGCCCAGCCGGCCTCGGTGAACCCCGGCGCCTTGGCATCGGTGACGAGGCGGCCGGTGGTGGCGGCGTACTCCAGGACCGTTCGACTGCGCCCGGTGTGCGTGGCGAGGACCTCGGCGAGCTCGGTCATCAGACGGCCGCCAGGTAGCGGTCGATGACGGAGTGATAGTGCGCGATGACCACTTCCTCGTTGACCAACGCCATATGGTCCAGGCGGGCATTGCGCAGGCCGATCTGTTGACGTGGCATCTGTTCGTAATCCTGTTGCAGCGCTTCGAAATACTTGAAGCTGCCCGGCTCCTGCACATCGATGAGGTCCGCGGCGAACGCACTGCGATGCTCCTCGGGCAGCCACATGAAGCTGGTGATGTGCCAGATGCACCGGTTCGGGTCGCCGTCGGGGTGCGGGGTCGACATGATGACGGTCGCCTCGCCGGCCCGGATGGTCATGAAGAAGTTGGGGAACAGCACCCAGCCGTGGTTGTCGCTCATCTGGGCATCGGTGAGACCGTCCACGTCGAGACCGTCGCGGGACAGGGTGTCGCGGGTGGCCTGCTGTAGCAGGGTGCGTCCGGTGACACCCTCGGGGAACACCAGAGTGCCTTCGGCGGTTCGGTTCTCGTCGACCAGTTCGGTGAAGCGGGGGAGCACCCGCACCACCCCCGGGAAGGTTTCGGGCAGCTCCATGATGCCTTCGACCTGCTTGTCCGGTCCCATGCCCTCGACGTGGGCGATCTCGAACGGGGCCACGGCGATGCTGTGTTTGTCCAGGAAGCGGTATTTCACCTTGCTGGGGTCGATGACCAGCACCCGCAGCAGCTGGGGATGGATGCCAGACACGTGGTAGCCCTCTTCGAAGGCGTCCATCACCACCTTCCAGTTGCAGTCCAGGGCCTCCCGGACGTTGAGCACCGTGGTCATCTGGTCGAGGTGATAGGGCTCCAGGATGCGGATGACGTCCTCGCCGAGGAAATCGCGCAGCGGTGCAGCGGTCGGGTCGGGGTTGAGGAAGACGAAACCGGCGAAGGTGTCCACCGGAACCTCGAGCAGGCCATGGTCGTCCTTGTCGATCTCGGGTTTGGAACAGCCGCGTAGCTTCCCCTGCTGGTCGTAGGACCACAGGTGGTACGGGCAGACGATGCGTTGTTTGGCGTGGCCGGCGCCGCTGAACAGCGGGTTCCCGCGGTGTCGGCAGGCGTTGACGAACCCCCTTATCTCGCCGTCATTTCCGCGCATCACCACGAAGGACTGGTCGAAGATCCGGTACTCCTTGAAGTCCCCGGTCTTCGCCAGCTCATCGACGCGGCCGACGATCTGCCACACCCGCATCCAGATGGCCTCGCGCTCCCGGCTCACGAAGTCCTTCGACGTGTAGCGGTCTGTCGGGATCCGCATGCGGAACAGGGCGCTCGCGTCGTCGGGGCTCAGGCCTTCGGAGTCGACCCATGTGCCGGGACGAGCGGTTTGTGCGGAATCGATGGACATCGAGATCCCTTCTGCGGGCAGGTGTTCGCGAAAGACGCGAGGGCGGCGTCGGGGCTGTGACGGCAGTCACGATGATACAGAGATGGATTTCAGATACAAGGGTGTATTTGAGATTGGACTTTGCGACAATGGCCCGATGACCGAGCGCTGGACGAGAGAGCGGCGCATGGAGCAGACCCGCACGGTGCTGCTCGATGCGGCCGAGAAGATCTTCGCCGGCCGGGGGTATGCGGGTTCGCTGGAGGACATCGCCGAGGCGGCCGGCTATACCCGCGGTGCGATCTACGCGCAGTTCGGCGGCAAGGACGAACTGTTCCTGGCCGTGATCGAACGGCATCGGCAGCGCTTCCTCGACGGCTTCGCCGATGTGATGGAGTCCTTTGACCGGTTCGCCGATATCGATGTGGAAGGCTTCGCCGAACGGTGGCGGGTGCTCAGTGGCGCCGCCGACGCCCAGCAGGCCGCCGCGCTGAACTACGAGTTCACCCTGTTCCTGTTGCGTAATCCGGCCGCCCGCGACCGGGTGGCCGCCCAGCGGCGCGAGACGGTCCGCTCGCTGGCCGAGTACATTTCCAAAGGTGTTGCCCGACTGGGCGGCTCGTTGAGAATTCCGGCCGAGCCGCTGGCCCGGGTGCTACTGGCCACCAACGACGGGGTCACCCTGGCCAGCCACCTCGACGGCGAGGATCTGTACCGGACCTTCCTGCAGCTGGTGATGTCCAGCGTCGGCCCGCCCGAGAGCTGACGCGATGAAGCGTAGACTATCTAACTATGGGACGCACCGACAATGACACCTGGGATCTGGCCTCGAGTGTGGGAGTGACGGCCACCGTGGTGGCCATGCAGCGGGCCGTTGCCACCCGATCCGGTACCGCCGGGGTCAGCGACCCGTACGCCGAGGCTCTGGTGTCGGCGGTCGGCGTGCCGACCTACACCCGGCACGCCCGCGGCGAGCTCGCTGACGACGCGCCCGTCGACGCGGTGCGCATGGCCGACGGCATCGCGGCCCGAACCCGCTGGTTCGACGAATTCGTCACGGCAGCACTGGCGGCCGGTATCCGCCAGTTCGTCATCCTGGCCTCCGGTCTGGACACTCGCGCCTACCGGCTGCCGTGGCCCGCCGATGCGACCGTGTACGAGCTGGATCAGGCGGCGGTGATCGAGTTCAAGACGCGGACGCTCGCGGACCTGGGTGCGATGCCCGGCGCTGAGCATCGCCCGATCGCCGTGGACCTGCGCGAGGACTGGCCGGCCGCGCTGCGAGCCGCCGGGTACACGACCGACCGGCCGACGGCCTGGCTGGCCGAGGGCCTGCTCATCTACCTGCCGCCTGAGGCACAGGATCGGCTGCTGGACAACATCACCGAGCTGAGCGCTCCCGGCAGCAGGATCGCCACCGAGAACACTCCCACGGTCAGCGTCGAGGACCTGCAGGAGATGAGCGAACGGATGCGCGCCACCCAGCAGCAATGGCAGGACAACGGCATGGATCTCGGCGACGAGGTGGACGTGGCGGAACTGTTCTACGCCGGCGACCGGACCGCGGCGTCCACCTACCTGGCCGGGCGGGGCTGGGTGACGGTGCTGCGCACGGGTTCGCAGCTGTTCACCGACTACGGGCTGCCGCCGTCGACCGAGGGGCTGCCGTCATTCGGTGACGCCGTCTACGTCAGCGCCACGCTCGGGTGAGCGCCCAGCGCACGATCAGCGAGGTCATCCCGGCGGCGCCGGATGCCGTCCGCGACTTCTACGTCGATCTCGACAATCTCCGGACGCTGCACCCGCTGATCGTCGCCGTTCAACGCACTTCGCGCACCGTCGGCCCCGACGGCTACATAGCGGATTACCGTGTGCGGGACCGTATCCCGTTCGGCCGCACCGCCTTGCCGGTCACCTACACCGCGACGCTGCATGTGCCGGCCGAGGGTGAGGTCTGGACCGAGGCCAGGCAGTTTCCGCGGGTCCGGTTGCGCGGCAGGGTCTGCTTCGACGCGGTCGGCGACGGCACCCTGCTGACCGAGCGTCTGAGTATCAGTGCGCCGTGGCCGCTGACCGGATTCACCGCCCGGCAGGCGGTCGCCGCACACGCCGCGATGCTGGCCGGGATCCGCAGGCACTTCGCGTAGGCGTGGCCGGCGTGGGGGTCAACCGGCGGGCACGCTCTCGCCGCCGGCGATCGCCTTGGCCCACCGGTAGTCGGCCTTGCCTGCCGGTGAGCGCACGATCTTCGGCTGGCGGATAAAGGCTTTCGGGACCTTGTAGCGCGCCACCGACTGTCCGCAGACCGCGGCCAAGTCCTCATCATCGACGCTGGCGCCTTCGGCAAGCTGGACCACCGCCACCACCTCCGAACCCCATCGCTCGGAAGGCCTGCCCACCACCACGACGTCGTAGACGGCCGGGTGCGCGGCGATGGCGCGTTCCACCTCTTCGACGAAGATCTTCTCGCCACCGGAGTTGATGGTGACCGAATCGCGTCCAAGCAGTGCAATCCTGCCGTCGTCCAAGACGTTCGCCCGATCGCCGGGAACCGACCAACGCACCCCGTCGATGGTGGGGAAGGTGCGGGCCGTCTTGTCGGGATCACCCAGATAGCCCAGCGGGATCAGATCCCGGCGCGCCAGCCAGCCGCCGCCCTCGCCGGGTGTCAGTACCCGGCTGAAGTCCTCGGCGACCACGGCGGTGTCGGACTGGGCGTCGAAGACGGCGGCGGTCGTCACGCTGCCTGCGGTCGAGAAGGTGCTCAGCTGCGCACCGGATTCCGAGGCGCCGACGGCGTCGAGCAGCATCAGATGCGGAAGGGCGCGCAGGATTCGTCCGCGCACCGTCGGTGAGAGCGCGGCGCCGCCGTTGGTGATGGTGAGCAGTCCGGACAGGTCATAGTCGCCGTTCTCGATCTCCTCGACCAGAGGCCGGGCCACCGCATCGCCGACAACCGGAATCGTCAGCACCCGTTCGCGTTCGGCGAGCCGCAACACCTCGGGGGGTCGTAACCGTTCCACGTCGTCGGGGATGACCAGGCGCCCGCCCATGGTGATCGCGTTGTAGGCCGCCCACTGCGCGGCGCCGTGCATGAACGGGGGGATCATCAACATCGACATGGCGCCGGCCCCCGCGCGGGCCTTCTCGGCGAGTTCCGCGTACGAGGCCAGCGCCTGATCGCTGCCGAACGGCCGTCCACCCATCGAGGACAGGAAGATGTCGTGCTGGCGCCACAACACGCCCTTGGGCATGCCGGTGGTGCCACCGGTGTAGAGGATGTAGAGGTCATCGCCGGACGGCGCGGGAAGTCCGCCGGCCGGAGCCGCGGTGCCCAGGATCGCCTCGTAGTCCACGGCGCCGGGCAGCAGTTCGTTGCCGGAACGGTCGGCAACCTGGATCAATAACTGCAGCTGCGGGACACGGTCACGGATCGCGGCCACCCGGGGCGCGAACTCCGCGTTGTAGATCAGTGCGCGGGCCTTCGAATCGTTGAGCAGGTAGACGAGTTCTTCCTCGACATAGCGGTAGCTCACATTGAACGGCGCGACCCGGGCGCGGTAGGCGCCGATCATCGACTCCAGATATTCGTTGCCGTTGCGCAGATAGATGCCGAGGTGGTCCTGGCCGGACTCGTGGCCCTCGAGGCCGTCCCGCTCGGTGTGGCAGCCCAACCCCGCCGAGGCCAGGAAGTGGGCGAACCCGTCCACCCTGGCATCGAACTCCGCATAGCTGAAGGTGCGATCCCGCCACACCAGGAAGGTCTGGTCGCCGATGGCGCGGGCCACCGTGCGGAATACCGAGGACAGGTCGAAGGTCACACCGCTCATGACACCAGACCATACAGTGATGGATCGAACGTATGGTCTCGGTCGGTCAACTACGCCGGGAAGAACCCGTCACCGGTCAGTACGCCGGGCTGCCAGCCCTGCGCGCCGCGGCAGAGCATCGGGCGGCCGTCGGGCGTCTGCGCTGCGCCCTTGGCCACGGCGCACGGTGCGCCCGTTTCCTGCACACCGTGCAGCGGATAGGAGATCGTCCAGAAGCCGGTGTAGACCGGCGGCCACTGGTTGGGAATCCAACTGCACTTCATCGCCTGTCCGCCGCGGCCGCGCCCGAAGGTGAACAGCGCAGTGTTCTCGCACGGCGCGCCGAGCGCGGCGTGATAGTTCATCCCGGGCACATCGGTCGGGTAGCGGCCCGACTCGTCGTCGGCTGCGGCGGGCGCGGCAAAGCTCAGCGCAACGGCCGCGATCGATGCGGCAACCGTCAATTCACGAATCATGTCCCACCCTTTGCCAGGTCTTGCCCGTACCGCGGCAAAGTTTAATCGCGTGGACGCTCCGCGCGGGGCTATTCGGGCGCGTCGAGCACACTGACCGCGATCCCATAGGGCAGGAAACGCACGCGGCGGGACGGATCGGTGTTGTTCTTGTTCGCGCGCAGCGCGTCCAGCTCGCTGGGGTACACCTCTTCGATGCGGGCGCCGCCGGCGGTGTCGACGCTGTAGATCGCCCACACCCCGTCGCCGGTATCACCGGTGGTCTCGGGCCGGGCCGGCTGTGCCTGGCTGGTGAACTGATCGATCAGGGTCGACCAGCCCGCACGCTTGCCGAACCGGTCGAGCGCGTCGCGCAACCCCTCGCCGGCTTCGCGGGCGAGCCTGTCAAACTCTTCTGGGTCGATGCCGAACGGCCCGTTCTGGCTCATTGCCGTCCTCCTTCATGCAGGGGTGGTAACCAAGGATATGTCCATAACACGAAGTGCGGTTCTGGCAACGGTGGAGCGTTCGCCCGCAGCCGCCGGCGCGCACGACCGGGCCGGCTGGGTCGGGCTGTTCACCGGTGACGCGTTGGTCCAGGATCCGGTCGGTTCGCGTCCGCACGCCGGGCATGCCGAGATCGAGCGGTTCTACGACACCTTCATCGGTCCACGGGACATCACCTTCCACCGTGACACCGACATCGTGTGCGGTGTCACAGTGTTGCGCGACCTGGTGCTCGAGGTGGCCATGGGTTCTGCGGTGACCATGCACATCCCGGCGATCCTGCGCTAC
Source organism: Mycolicibacterium sp. P9-22 (assembly GCF_008329585.1). Classification (GTDB taxonomy): domain Bacteria; phylum Actinomycetota; class Actinomycetes; order Mycobacteriales; family Mycobacteriaceae; genus Mycobacterium. The sequence continues at coordinate 81,329 of NZ_NPKP01000013.1, forward strand.
GACCTGCAATCGGCCGGCGGGCCCGGCGAACTGCTCATCTCTCGGTTGCAGGCGTACTGGGAGCTTCCGGCCATGGCATGGCAGTTCACCCGTCACGGTCCCGCCGCGGTGCCTGCCGCACTGCAACTGACCGGCGCATTGCTGACCAATCAGGGCCTGTCGGGGGCGGCCGGGTTCATGTCCGGGGCGGTCGGCGTGGGCACGCGTGGCAAGCGCCATATCGCGGCGCTGATCGACGACGCCTGCGCGGGTAACGAGGTCGCGGTGAAGCGGGTGCTGGGGCCCGGCACCGACATCACCTCCGGCGACGAGGACCGGCTCAAGCCGACCGAACTCGTCGCGGCGCTGGCCGGTGCGCGACGACGGACGACCATCGTGGCCGGGCGGCATGTCGCCGTCAGTGTCACCGGACCCGGCGGTGACGCGGTGCTGATCGCCGATGTGGCATCGCGGCCGCACCGGGTGCAGCGCCTGCGCCTGTTCGTCGAGGCGGGTGAGAAAGCCCAGGCGGGGGATCGCCGCGACATCCCGACATGAGACGGTGGTAGCCAACATGGACAGTTCTTCCCCAGGGCCTGCTGCCGACAACGCACCGCAGAGCCTGAGTTATGAGGAGTTCGGCCGCCGCTTCTTCGAAGTCGCGGTCTCGGAGAAGCGCGTCGCGGATGCGATCGGCGCGATCGCGGGCGATGAGTTCGAGATGGGGCCGATGGGCCAGGGTCCCGGTGGTATCGCCAAGGTCACCGCCAGGGTGCGCATCCAGGCACCGCGGGTGACCCGGCACATCGGCCAGGCCATCACCTTCGATATCCGCATCCCGCTGGAGATCAACATGGTGATCGATCTGCGGATCGACCGGCCGCGGTTCCAGGTGTTCGGCGAGATCGCGCTGCAGGCGACGGCACGGGCGGCCACGCCGCTGCTGCTGATCATCGATGTGGACAAACCGGGCTCCAAGGACATCTCGATACACGTGACCTCTGGCACGTTGCGGGCCGAGGCGCTGCGGGTGCTCGCGGGGATCGACGCCGAGATCAAACGGTTCATCGCCGCGCACGTGGTGGGCGAGATCGACAGCCCGGGCGCGCGCCAGGCCAGGATCATCGACGTCGCCGCGCAGATCGACGCTGGTTGGGCCGGGATCTGAACACCGTAGAATTGCCGCCCATGCGCCGTATTTCGCTCTGTCTGCTGTCCACCTTGACCGCGGTGACCGCCGGCCTGACCGTCGCCGCACCGGCCGGCGCGGACTCGGTCACCGATGGCTTCCTGAACGCCGTCGACCAGGCGGGTGTGACCGCCCCGAACATGGTCGACAACGCGGCGCTGGGCCAGTCGGTGTGCCCGATGCTGTCCGAACCCGGTCAGAACGTCGCCGACGTGGCCGCCAGGGTCGCCGATACCGCGGGCATGCCGTTGGGACCGGCCACCATGTTCACCGGACTCGCGATCTCGGCGTTCTGCCCGGCCGCGGTGGCCGGTATCGGTGACGGCAAGGTGTTCGGCTTCGACCTACTGGGCTTCTGAGCGCGCTGATACCGGAACGAGTTCCGGGTGACGCGGTACCCGGCCGTGCCCGGCGCCCCGGCCGCGCAGATGCCGCCAGATCCACGGCATGAACATGTTCTGCGTCCACAGCAGCTGCGAGTACATCCGTGACCTGAAGGCCTGATGTTCGGTGACACCTGCCCCGGCCAGCGCCCAATCGTGGTTGCTGCCAGGCAAACCCAACGCCTCCGCGGCCGCGGCGGCGAACAGCAGGTGACCGCTGCGTGAACCGTGCACCCGGTCCGGGCTCCACACCTCGGGGTCGGTCATGGATTCCGCGTAGTACAGATCGACGAGCCGGAAGCCGTGCTCGGTGGCCGCGGCACGGATCACCTCGTTGATATCCAGCACACGTGACACCAGGAGCCGCCCGGCCGGCAGGATGCGGGTGATGTCGGGGAACGTCGTCGTCACGACGGTGGCACCCGAAGACGCCAGTCCCCGGTGCAGTTCGTCGAGATCCTCGAGTGCCTGCCGGAATTTGCGCCCCGGGCGGGTCACATCGTTCATCCCCACGCACACCGTGATCAGGTCCGGCCGCATCGACAAGGCTTGCGGCAACTGCACATCGAGCACATCACGCACCCGCTTACCGCGGACAGCCAGATTGGCGTAGCGCAGCCCGGGGGCGTGCGCATCGATCATCCGGGCCAGCCGGTCGGCGAACCCGATCAGCGCTCCGGAATCATCGACGTCCCAGAGTCCTTCGGTCTGGCTGTCGCCCACAGCCACGTATCTGCGGTACCGGTGATCGGCCACGGTGCAGACTGTAATGGGCAGAACGGGTTCCGTGCTGCGCGCTGTGTGCTCGGCCACACCGTGTCGTCAGCCGATACCGAGGAGAATGAGGGAACTGTGGAGCCCCTGGGGCTGCAGTCCGGGCGGGACGCCGAACACCTTGCTGCGGTTCAGCGAGACGGTTCCCGGGCGTTCGAACACCACGACGCCGGTCGAAACCGGCTGGTCACGGTCGCCCTGCACCGCATTGTCCGGGCCTTCCGGGGCGGCGTACGCGGGGGTGGCGAGTCCGATCGACAGACCTGCCAGCGCTACCGAAAGCGCGGTACCGATATGTGCGCTTGTGCGCGGTGTGCTGAAACCTCTTGCCCTCATGGCCAACTGCCTTCTTTCGCTGCTCTGCTGTGTCCAACCGGTGAGAGCGGCGCTAAATTCCGGTGGCGGCGAATGGTTGACATGTGACGTTCACCGCGCATTAACCTGCGGTATGCCGCGATTGAGCGCAGGGCTGTTGGTGTACCGCATCATCGAAGGCATTCCCGAGGTGCTGATCGGTCATCCGGGGGGCCCGTTCTGGGCGCGTAAGGACGACGGGGCGTGGACGATCCCCAAGGGGGAGTACGAGGACACCGAGGATCCTTGGGTGGCCGCCCGGCGGGAGTTCGCCGAGGAGGTCGGACTGGTGCCGCCGGACGGCCCGCCCATGGCGTTCGCGCCGATGCGGCAGCCCAGCGGCAAGGTGGTCACGGTGTTCGCGGTCGAGGCCGATCTGGACATCCGGGACGCGGTGAGCAATACGTTCACCCTGGAGTGGCCCCGAGGGTCCGGGAAGTTCCGGGAGTACCCGGAACTGGACCGGGTCGGCTGGTTCGGCGTGGTGGAGGCACGCGAAAAGCTGCTGAAAGGCCAACGGCCACTGCTGGATCTACTGCTGCAACAGATCGGCCACCGCGAATAGGTCAGGGCAGCCCGTTGCTCCGGCGGATCTGCTCGCGGCAGTCCCGGCGGGTCTGCCCGGTCTGCTGCATGCACACCCGCACCGGCGGTTCCTCGGCGGCCGGCAACGGTTCCTCGGCGGGATCCGTGGTCACCGTCGGGATCGGCACCGCGCCGGGCGTCAGCGACCAGACGGTGGCGTCGGTGTCCTGAATCGACGAGCAATAGGCGGTCGCCCCGGCGGCGGTGACCGCGGTGCTGCCCTCCGGTAGGCAATCGGCCCCGATGACCACCGGTGGCGTCGTCGGCGCGGGGGTCCCCGATGTCGCGGTCGGTGTCGTCGTCGTGGTGGGTGGCGCCGTGGAGGTCGTCGCCGGAGCAGCGGAACGGGCCGTCGATGACGGGGTCGGTGCGGCGGTCGGGCGCTCGTCGTCGGCGCGGTTGAGCTCGAAGACGGCCGCGGCCACCGCAACGCACAGCAACACCGCGAGGACGGCCACGACGGCGATCAGCGCGGGTGATCGGCCCGCCCGCACCGCGGGGGCAGTGGCCGCGGCGGCCTGGGTCAGCCCGAGCGTGTCACCTTCGAGTTGATGACCGAGCGCCCGAGCGAAATCGGCGCACCGGTCGAACCGGTCGGCGGGGTCCTTGGCCAGCGCCTTGGCGAACACCGGGTCCAGGTGCGCCAATTCGGGGCGGTGATCCCCGATGGCCGGCGGCAACGCCGACAGGTGCTGGCTGATGACCACCGCCGGATTGGAGTTCTGGAACGGCGGCCTGCCGGTGAGCAGTTCGTAGGCGGTGGCGGCCAGCGCGTACTGATCGGCGCGGCCGTCCACCGTGTTGCCCATCAACTGTTCGGGCGCGGCGTAGGACACCGTGCCGACCGTCATATTGGTCGCGGTCAGGCCGCTGACGTCATCGGACCACCGGGCAATGCCGAAGTCGGCCAGCAGAATCCGGCGATCCGCTGACTGCGTGTCGGACAGCAGGATGTTGGCCGGTTTGACGTCGCGGTGCAGCAGACCGCGTTGATGCGCATAGTCCAGGGCGTCGCCGACGGCGGTGACGATCTCGTCGACGTAGGTCGCGGGCAGGCCCTTGGGATGATGCTCGCGCACGAACCGGGCGGTGTCGGTGCCGGGCACGTAATCCATCGCGATCCACAACTGGCCGTCGTGCTCACCGCGGTCGTGCACGCCGACGATATGGGGGTGCCACAGCGTGGCGGCGATATCGGCTTCACGCTCGAACCGCTGCCGGTACTCGTCATCGGCGGAGACGCCGGCGCGCAGAACCTTCAGCGCGTCCTGGCGGGGGAGGCGGGGGTGCTGGGCGAGATAGACCTCACCCATCCCTCCGGTACCCAGGCAGCGAACGACGGTGTACCCGGCGAAGTTGGCCCCAGCTGCCAGTGGCATGGGCGAATACTAAACGGCCGACTCAGCCCACCGGCGGAGGCACGGGCGCGGGCGAGGTCGGAACACCCGCGCCCGGCGGGGGCACCGGGGTGGGCGTCACCGTGGTGATGCCGTTGGCGCCGATGGTGCGCCCACCGGGACCGGAACCGCTCGACCTGTTGAGGCCGGCCTCGTCGAAGGCCGCCTGGGTGCAGTTGAGCATCAGCTGCACCCGCCCGTTGCTGGTGAACTTCTGCTTCTCCACGACACACAGGCTCTGCTGCATGTCGCTGCCGACCGCACCGCCGAAGGTGGCCTTCATACCGGCGCCGGCCAAGATCTGTACCGCGCGGCCGTAGGGTTCGCCGACCACGTTGTACGGGCTCTCCGCAGCGGGATCCGAGCTGGCGGTGCCGGCCGTGATCAGAGCCGCCAGTGCTGCGGCGCTGATGCCGAGCCCTGAAGCGATCAGTTTCTTGTTCACGTGCCCTCCGGGTGTCGCGGTGCGGTGCGAACATATCGCAGAACCACACCTGTAGAAACTCCAGTCACGATTCCATCGTCCGTACCTGGGATTTCATTACTTCGGCCAACGCGTTGGCCCGCGGGTCACCGAAGATGTCCTCGATCCGCAGCCGCCGGCCGTCCGGTCCGGCCAGCGGTACCCGCCAGTTCGGGTACTCATCGGTGGTGCCCGGTTGATTCTGGGCCCGCACGTCGCCGACCGCGTCGGGCAGAGCCAGAGCCAGCAGTTTGGACGGGGTCCGGCCCAGGTAGGCGTACAGCCCGCGGATGATCTCGTCGATATCGGGGTCGGTGCCGACGAGCCCGAGCCGCTGCAGCTCCGCCAGCCAGGCCGCCTGCTCGGCGCGGTCGGCGGCCAGTTCCTCCTCGGCCGGGCGGGTCAGCAGACCCAGTTCCTCACGCAACCGGATGTGCTCGCCGGCCAGATAGCCGGCCGTGGGCGGCAGATCGTGGGTGGTCACCGACGACAGGCAGGCTTCCCGCCACTGTTCGGCCGGCAGCGGCTTGTCCGGCTGCCCCCATTCGCGGTCACGCTCGAACCACAGGATGGACGTGCCGAAAAGTCCGCGCGCACTCAGGTAGTCCCGCACCCACGGTTCGACGGTGCCCAGGTCCTCGCCGACCACCACCGCACCGGCACGCATCGCCTCCAGTGCCACGATGCCGATCAGCGCGTCGTGGTCGTAGCGCACGTAGGTGCCGTCGGTCGGCGGAGCTCCCTGCGGGATCCACCACAGCCGGAACAGCCCGATGATGTGGTCGATGCGGACCCCGCCCGCGTGCCGCAGCACGGCGTTGACCAGCGCCCGGAACGGCGCGTACCCCGACTTCTCCAGCTGATCGGGTCGCCACGGGGGCTGGGACCAGTTCTGGCCGAGCTGGTTGTACTCGTCCGGTGGCGCGCCGGCGCTGACACCGAGGGCCAGCACGTCCTGCAGCGCCCACGCATCGGCGCCGTTGGGGTCCACCCCGACCGCCAGGTCGTGCATGATGCCCAGCGACATCCCGGCCTGGATCGCGGTCGCCTGTGCGGAAGTCAGCTGGTCGTCGAGCAGCCACTGCAGCCAGCGGTGGAAGTCCACGGCCTCGGCATGTCCGGCGGCGAACTCCGCGACCGCCGGGCCGTCCGGATGGGTCAGCGGGTCGGGCCAGCCGTGCCAGTCGGAGCCGTACACCTCGGCCAGCGCGCACCAGACGGCGAAGTCATCGAGGCTGCGTCCCTCGCGGTCCCGGAACGCGGCGTAGGCCAGTTCGCGGCCGGCCGAGCGGGGGACCCGGTAGAGCTGCTTGAGGGCGGCTCGCTTGACCTTCCAGGCGGCGTCGCGGTCGATCCCGTCGTGGCGGCGGGCGCGGGCGGCGAGGTCGGCGCGGGCCTTGCGCAGCGGCCCGCGTTTACGCAGCTGGGCGTATTCGGGGACGGCCTCGACCCGCAGGTAGAGCGGATTGACGAACCTGCGGGAGGTGGGCAGGTAGGGCGAGGGTTCCATCGGCGCGACCGGGGCCGCGGCGTGCAGCGGGTTCACCAGGATGAATCCCGCGCCGTGCCGGGCCGCCGACCAGACCGCCAGATCGGTCAGGTCGGTGAGATCACCTGTACCCCAAGAATTCTCGGAGGTAACGCTGTACAGCTGGATGGCCAGGCCCCACTGCCGGGCGACCGGCGCGGCCAGCGTGGCAGGACACACGATGAGCGTGGTGCTGATGTCGAGCTGGCCGGCCTGGGCGTGCAGCCGGTGATATCCGGGCGGCAGGTCGGCGGGCAGTTCGAAGGTGGCCTCGCCGATCAGCCTGCCGTCCAGATCATATGGTGGGCGGTTGTTTTCGAGCTGCCGCAGCCCGGCTCGCACCGAGCCGTCCTCCAGCCGGATCCACAGCCCGACGGGGTCGCCGTGGGTGACGTGCACCCAGAACGAGGACTCCGTGCCGGAGCGGGCGACGACCGTCGGGGGCAGGGTGAACCCCCAATGCTCCCGATCGTGGTTGCGGCGTGCCTCGTCGCGTTCGGCCGCACTGCCCGCCGGCACGCCCAGCGCCGCCAGCACCCCGATCAGGGTGTGCTCCGGGACCGGGACGCTGCGCCCTTGCCAGTCGATGAACTCGGTCGCCACCCCGTACAGCCGTGCGAGATCGGCAAGTTCGGTCATGCCCGCAATCTTGCCGGATACGCCGGCGCATCGCTGTCCGCGCAGCGATCAGTACTGTCGGCGGGCATGGCGCCCGGACGGAATGACCCCGTACAGGACCGGCGGGCCAGGGTCGCGGTGAGCGCCCTGTTCTTCACCAACGGGGCGGTGTTCGCGAATCTTCTACCCCGGTATCCCGAGATCAAGTCCGATCTGGCGTTGACCAACGCCGTCTACGGTGCCGTCGCGGCGGCCTTCCCGGCCGGCGCGCTGGTCGCCGGTCTCGCCGCGGGCGTGGTCATCCGCCGGCTCGGCTCGGCGCGTGCCGCAGTCGGCTCGACGGTGCTGCTGGCCGTGCTGCTCGTGGTCGCCGGTTACGCCGGAGACCCGGCTGTCCTGGCGGTCGCCCTCTTCCTGGGCGGGGCGTGCGATGCGGTCACCGATGTGGCCCAGAACGCGCACGGTCTGCGCGTGCAGCAGCGCTACGGGCGGTCCATCATCAATTCGCTGCACGCGGTGTGGGCGGCCGGTGCCATCCTCGGCGGACTGATGGGAGCGGGTGCCATCGCCCTGCACATCGACCGGGGAACGCATCTGGCGATCTCGGCGGCGCTGTTCGCCGCGGTGGCGCTCACCGCGTACCCGTTCCTGTTGCCCGGACCCGATCGTGTCGAGGACGGCACCCGGGAGACCGGGACTGCGTCGCGCGCGGGCCCCGCCGTCTATGCCGTGCTGGCGGCCCTCATCGCGATGGCCATCGCCGGCGCGGTGATCGAGGACGCGGGCAGCACCTGGGCCACGCTCTACATGCGGGACGGTGTCGGGGCGCCGGGGGCGGTCGCGGTGCTCGGCTATGTGGCGCTGATGGGCGCCATGTTCATCGGGCGGCTGACCGGTGACCGACTCGTGGACCGGTTCGGGGAACGCGCCGTGACGCTGTCCGGGGGTCTGGTCATCGCCGCCGGTATGGGTGCCGCGCTGGCCTTTCCGAGCGTGCCGGGCACCATCGCGGGTTTCGCCGCGGTGGGTCTGGGGGTGGCCACCCTGGTACCGGCCGCCATGCACGGGGCCGACCGGCTACCGGGGCTGCGGCCCGGCAACGGGCTGACCGCGGTCGCCTGGCTGATGCGTATCGGATTCGTGGGGTCTCCGCCGGTCGTGGGTCTGATCGCGGACGCCGCCGGGCTGCGGGCCGGGTTGCTGCTGGTGCCGGCCGCGGGACTGCTGGTCGCGTTGCTCGCGTGCTTCCCGGGTGTGCTCAGCGGGGCCGTCACGTCTAGTGGGAAAGGCCGCCCATTTCGATCGTGAGGACGCCGGCGATGATCAACCCGATACCGCCCAGCATCCGCCAGGTCAGCGGATCGCGGAACAGGATTCGCGCGGCGATGGCCACCAGTGCGACGCCGCAGGCGGTCCAGATCCCGTAGGCGACCCCGACCGGCATGCCGAGCGACAGCGACAGCCACAACAGGTAGAAGGACACCAGGTACCCGGCAGCCACCGGCACGATCCATTTCCGGCGGCGGAACCCGTCGGAGGCGCGCAGGGACAGCGTCGCCAGCACCTCCATGCCGATCGCCCCGGCCAGCGCCAGCCACATCATGATGCGGGCAGCTCCGGTGTGCGCTCGTGCGAGCCGAATTCGACGAGCAGCACGCCGGCGATGATCAGCGCGATACCCGCTGCCAGCGGCCAGGTGAAGGCCTCACCGAAGATCACCGATGCGGCGACCGCGGTGACCGCGGTACCGATGGCGCCCCAGATGCCGTAGGCCACCCCGACCGGCATACCGGCGCGCAGGACCGCCGCCATCAAGATGAAGGACGAGATGTATCCGATCACCACGACGGCCAGCCACGCGGCGTGGTCCTGGGATGCCCGCAGGGACAGGGTGCCGGTGACTTCGGTGCCGATCGCCGCGCTCAGCAGCACCCACTTTCGCATCGCGGCAGCCTAACCGCGACCAGGCAGGCGCCCCAGCCCGCCCTCGGTCGAGGTCCCGAACTCCGACAGGTCGGCACATTCCACGGAACGCATGCGTACCGTGGAATGACGGGAGGTAGGACAGAACATGAACGACGCACTCATCGTCGACACCGGCAATGGCCCGGTCCGCGGCATCAGCGACGGCACCGTCTCGGCGTGGCTGGGCATCCGCTACGCCGCACCGCCGACGGGTGACCTGCGCTGGCGTGCGCCGCAACCGCCGGCGCCGTGGACCGAACCGGCCGACGCCACCGCGGTGGGCCCGGTCTGCCCGCAGCCGACCGACCCGCGGATCCCGCTGGACCTGGGCGCCCGGCAGGGCGAGGACTTCCTGACGCTGAACGTGTGGGTACCGGCCGGCGGTGTGGAGAACAAGCCGGTGCTGGTGTGGGTGCACGGCGGGGCCTATGTGTTGGGCTCGGCTGCACAGCCGCTCTATCACGGCAGGGAACTGGCCGTCGGCGATGACGTCGTCGTGGTGACCGTCAACTACCGCCTCGGGGTGTTCGGCTTCCTCGACCTGTCCTCGTTCGGGGATGGCTTCGACACCAACAACGGCCTGCGCGACGTGCTGTTCGCGCTGCAGTGGGTGCGCGACAACATCGAACGATTCGGCGGTGACCCTCACCGGGTCACGCTGTTCGGCGAATCCGCCGGTGGCGGAATCGTCACCACATTGCTGGGCAGCCCGGCGGCCGCCGGACTGTTCCACCGCGCCATCGCCCAGAGTTCGCCGGTCACCTCGGTCTACGACCAGGCCCGGGGCCGGCGGATCGCGGGTGAGTTCCTCGCCGAACTCGGCCTGTCTGACCGCGACGCCGGGCAACTGCCCACCGTGCCGGTGACGGCTCTGGTGGCGGCCTCCAAGCACCTGTTCAACGATGTCCCGGCGCGCGCACCCGGGACGCTGGCCTTCGTGCCGATCATGGACGGGGACCTGGTCCCCGACTATCCGGTACAACTGGCGCGCGCCGGGCGCACGCTGCCGGTACCGCTGATCATCGGGACCAACGAGCATGAGGCGGCGCTGTTTCGCTGGATGAGGTCGCCATTGCTGCCCATCACCCCGCAGGCGATCACGGCCATGTTCACCGCGATCGCCGCGGAGCAGCCCGGCCTGCAGATTCCGAGCCAGTCGGAGATCGGTGCCGTATACCGCGGCCGCGGCAAGAAGCCGGGCATGGGCGTCGCCCGGGACGTCGGCTTCCGGATGCCGTCGATCTGGTTCGCCGAGGGGCACAACCAGGTTGCGCCGGTCTACATGTACCGATTCGACTGGGCCACGCCGATGTTGCGGGCGCTGCGACTGGGCGGCGCGCACGCCACCGAGCTGCCCTATGTGTGGGGCAATCTGATTGCCGGACCGAAAGACCCGACATTCAAGCTGGGCGGCCTGGTGACCGGTAAGGCGGTCTCCCGGCGCATGCGGGCACGCTGGAGCAGCTTCGCCGCGGGTGCGGAGCCGACGGCTGGACCGGGGGACCCGGTCTGGCGCCCGTACCGCGCCGACGACCGTGCCACCCTGCTGATCGGAGCCGATGACGTGCTGGCCGACGACCCCGACCACGTGCAGCGCGCGACATGGGGTGCCGAAGTGCTGAGTTTCCGATGACCGCTCCGGGGGTCCGCCGCCGAATGCAGCCATTAGGCTCACCGCCATGGACGGGTTGCTGAGGTTGCTCGACGTGCTGCCGCCGCAGCTGCGCGACCCGGTACTCTTCGCCATCCCGTTCTTCGTGCTGCTGTTGGTGCTGGAGTGGGCCGCGGCGCGCAAGCTGGTGCACCTCGATACCGACGACCGTGCGCCGGCCGGGTCCTATCACCGCCGTGACGCCGGGGCCAGCCTGTCCATGGGCCTGGTCTCGGTGGCCACTACCGCCGGCTGGAAATCATTGGCGCTCTTGGGTTATGCGGCGATCTACGCCTACGTGGCGCCGTGGCATCTGCCGTCCGACCAGTGGTACACGTGGGTGATCGCGCTCGTCGGCGTGGACCTGCTGTTCTACGCGTATCACCGGATTGCGCACCGGGTCCGGCTCATCTGGGCAACGCACCAGGCCCACCACTCCAGTCAGTACTTCAACTTCGCCACCGCACTACGGCAGAAGTGGAACAACGGTGGCGAGATCGTGATGTGGATTCCGTTGCCGCTGCTCGGTGTTCCGCCGTGGATGGTGTTCGCGAGTTTCTCGGTCAACCTGATCTACCAGTTCTGGGTGCACACCGAGCGGATCGACCGGCTATGGCGGCCCGTCGAATTCGTATTCAACACACCGTCGCATCATCGGGTACACCACGGCATGGACCCGGAATATCTGGACAAGAACTACGCGGGCATCTTCATCTTGTGGGATCGGATCTTCGGCACCTATCAGGATGAGTTGTTCCGGCCGCACTACGGATTGACCAAGCAGGTCGACACCTTCAACATCTGGAAACTGCAGACCCACGAATACGTGGCGATCGGCCGGGATGTCCGGGCCGCGCATCGCTGGCGGGACAAGCTCGGCTACGCGTTCGGGCCGCCCGGCTGGGCACCGCGCGAGGCCGGGCAGGCGGTGTCCGGCAGCACAGGCTGAAAGTTCGGCTCGCAACACCCGAAGACCCCGTAGTCTCGTGCTGTGAAGACCGTCTTCGATGCCCACGTCGATCCCACGCTGGTCGAACGTTCGCTTGCCGCAAGCATGTTCGCGCCGATGTGGCTCGACATCCGGCGACCGGACCATGCCGCGCTGACCGGGGCGGTGAGCTGCGACCTGCTGGTGATCGGCGGTGGCTACACCGGCCTGTGGGCGGCGCTGCACGCCGCCGAGCGGAATCCGGACCGCAAGATCGTGTTGATCGAGGCGAACCGGATCGGCTGGGCGGCCTCCGGACGCAACGGCGGGTTCGTCGACGCCAGCCTGACCCATGGCGCGGAGAACGGGAAGTCGCGCTGGGCCGACGAGTTCGCCACCCTGCAGGCGATGGGCATGGAGAACCTCGACGGTATGGCAGCCGATATCGAACGGCTTGGGCTGGACGTGGAGTGGCAGCGGACCGGCATGTTGTCGGTGGCCACCGAACCACATCAGGTCGATTGGCTGGCCGAGTCCGCGGCGGCAGGGGAGGGCCGGTTCCTGGATCAGGAGCAGGTGCGTGCGGAGGTCGCGTCGCCGACCTATCGGGCGGGGCTGTTCGAGCCCGACACCTGTGCGATCGTGCATCCGGCCAAGCTGGCGGTCGAGCTGGCGCGGGCATGCCGGGAGGCGGGCGTACAGATTCACGAGCACACCCGGGCGGTATCGGTGCAGGCTTCGGGCAGCGGGCTGCGCGTCGGCGCCGAGACCGCGGTGCTGGACGCCGAGCAGGTGGTGCTGGCGACCAACGTGTATCCCAGCCTGGTGCGCCGAAACCGTTGGTACACAGTGCCGGTGTATGACTACGTGCTGGCGACCGAACCGCTGACGGACGATCAGCTCGACCGCATCGGCTGGCGTAACCGCCAGGGTGTCGGTGACTGCGCGAACCAATTCCACTACTACCGGCTGACCGCGGACAACCGCGTGGTGTGGGGCGGCTATGACGCCATCTATCACTTCGGGCGTCGCGTCGACGCGGTGTACGAGGACCGGCAGCAGACCTACCGCAGGTTGGCAGAGCATTTCTTCATCACGTTCCCGCAACTCGACGACGTCCGGTTCAGCCATCGCTGGGCCGGCGCGATCGACACGAACACCAGGTTCTGTGCGCACTGGGGGACCGCCCACCGCGGCCGGGTCGCCTACGTCAACGGATTCACCGGGCTCGGAGTCGGGGCCACCAGGTTCGCTGCGGACGTCTGCCTCGATCTGCTCGACGGGTCACCCACGGCGCGCACCGAGTTGGAGATGGTTCGCAAGCGGCCGATGCCGTTTCCGCCGGAACCGGTTGCCAGCGCGGGGATTCAGGCCACCCGCTGGTCGCTGGACCGTGCCGACCACTCCGCGGGCAAGCGCAATGCGCTGTTGAAAACCCTGGACAAACTGGGTCTGGGTTTCGACTCCTGATCTGTCGCACCGGATGTTCGCCGAGTGTTCCGATTTCGGAGAGCAGAACCGGACACCCGAGCGCTCGAGATCACTAGGCTCGGCGATATCAACGTCGAAAGGGGAGAGCGGCATGAGTGACAGACTTCAGAAGGGTGGGAAGCTCGCGCAGGGGGAGTCGCTGACGTCCAAGAACGGGGCCTATCGCGTGGTCCTTCAGGACGACGGCAACCTGGTGCTCTACAGCGGTGACACCGCGGTGTGGTCGACGGAGACCAACGGGCAGAACGTCGTCAGGGCCGAGGTCCAGGAGGACGGCAACTTCGTGCTCTACACGCCCGACAAACCGGTCTGGCACACCGACACCAAGGGCGCCAAGGATGTGCGGCTGATCATCCAGGACGACCGCAACCTGGTGCTCTACGGTTTCGATGGGGTCGCCTGGGCCTCGGGCACCGAAACGACAGAGGCCCCGCCGGTGCCGACGACGCCGCCGCCGGCCGCCGAGCCCGAGGTTGAGCTGGCCGCCGCCGAGGAGCCCGCACCCGCGCCGGAGCCGGCCGCCGAGGCTGCCGCGCCGCCTCCGCCTCCTCCGCCGCCGGCCCCTCGTACCTACACGGTGGTTTCGGGGGACACGCTGTGGGCGATTTCGGAGCGTTTCTACGGCGACGGCAACCAGTACCAGCGCATCGCCGATGCCAGCGGCGTCGCCAATCCGGACCTGATCCACCCGGGTCAGGTGCTCACGATTCCGTAGTTTCCGCTGCAGCGACGAGGCCCGGCCCCTTGTAACGGGGGCCGGGCTTTTGTTGCCCTTGTGACACGCGAGTCGTTATGAGACCTGTGATGTAACGAGATCGATCCGTTATCCGATTCACCCGACAGCACCCCGGTAGCGTCGATTCCTGTGTGGGGTGGAGGATCGGAGGGCTCGATGCGTGCACGCCTGTTCCTGGGACTGATGGCGGCGGCTCCGGCCGCGGCGATGGCTCTGGCCCTCGCGCCCGCGGCAACCGCCGACCCCGGCGTGACGGTGTATCCCGGGATGGAGATCCGGCAGGGCAGCACTCTCTGCACGCTGGGATTCGTCGATCCGCAGGCGCGTGCCGCCTTCACCGCCGGGCACTGCCGCGGCGACGGTCCGGTCACCGACAAGGCCGGCCACGTCATCGGCGCAATGGCGCTGTTCGACGACAACACCCCCGACGGTGCGACGGTCACCGGCGATCACCAGATCGCCGACTGGGGCGCCATCGCGCTGGCCGACGACGTCCAGATCAACCCGGTGCTCCCGGGCGGCCGCGCCCTGGTGATCGACGAAGCGCAGGCGGTGAGGCCCGGCCAGCAGGTCTGCCACTTCGGCGTCGTCACCGGTGAGAGCTGCGGCACCGTGGCCGCGGTCAACAACGGCTGGTTCACCATGGGCAACGGCGTGGTCAGCCAGAAGGGCGATTCCGGCGGCCCGGTCTACACGCTCACCCCGGACGGCCGGGCGGCCATCGTCGGGTTGTTCAACAGCACTTGGGGCGGGGCCCCGACCGCGGTGTCCTGGCAGTCCACCGGCCAGCGGATCCGCGAGGCCGTCGCGACTCAGCCGGCCAGCTCGAACACCGGGATCGAGGCGGCCATCTCCTTCACCTCGGAGTCGGTCGACGCGGGCGTCAACCCACCTGAGTGACCCTTGACCTCCCAATACCACCTGTCCAGATAGCGGCGGATCAGGTCCGGCTTGGCCGCATCGGGAATCTCCCGGACGCTCACCTCACGCCGGTGCCAGCGCGGGCCGGTCTGCACGCTTCCGGCGGCGCGCGCATTGCGCACCCATTGGGTGTTCCCGCGCGGTGAGACGACAAAGTCGCGGCCGTCGACGGTGAGCACATTCACCACCACCGACCGCCACTGACCCGTCGTGCGTCCCCGCACCCGCAGCGCGCGGCTGCCGGCGATTCCGATACCCAGTTCGGCCAAGTGCCGGATCACCTCGTTGAAGGCCCGGGCGGCCCGATTCGGCTGGTCGTAACGAGTGGTCATGTCATCCCCTTTAATTAGAGAGCACTGCTCTTGAACCAAGCTTGGCACGCTCGATACCGAAATTCAAGAGCAGTGATCTCTTT
Source organism: Mycolicibacterium sp. P9-22 (assembly GCF_008329585.1). Classification (GTDB taxonomy): domain Bacteria; phylum Actinomycetota; class Actinomycetes; order Mycobacteriales; family Mycobacteriaceae; genus Mycobacterium. Next base: position 96,706 of record NZ_NPKP01000013.1, read on the forward strand.
TCTGTCACACTGGCCCGGTGGGTAAACGGCAGCAGGCACGCGACCGGACCGAGGCGCAGATCATCGAGGTGGGCAGGCGTCACCTGGTCACCGACGGTGCCGCCGGGTTGTCGCTGCGGGCGGTTGCCCGGGAGATCGGCCTGGTGTCCTCCGCGGTGTACCGCTACGTCGCCAGCCGAGACGATCTGCTGACCCTGCTCCTGGTCGATGCCTACACCGAACTGGCCGACACGGTGGAAGCTGCTGCCGAGTCGGCATCGGGCGACTGGGCGTCGCGACTGGTGGTGATGGCGCACGCCGCGCGCCGGTGGGCCGTCGATCAGCCGGCCCGCTGGGCTCTGCTGTACGGCAGCCCGGTGCCCGGCTACCGCGCGCCGGCCGAGTTGACGGTCGGCCCCGGCACCCGGGTGGTCGGGGCGCTGTTCTCGGTCATCGCCGACGGTATCCGTGCCGGTGCCGTGCCCGACCCCAAAGATGATGCACCGCAGCCCGTATCGGCGGATCTGGACCGGGTCCGGGAAGAGTTCGGTTTCGCCGGCGGTGACCCGGTGCTGCTGCAGTGTTTCCTGGTGTGGGCGACGCTGGTGGGTGCGATCAGCCTGGAGGTGTTCGGTCAGTACGGCCCCGACACGCTGTCGGCTCCGGAGTTGGTTTTCGACGGTCAGGTCCGGCTGTTGGTGCAGGCCCTCGCCTCGCCGGTGGGCGGTTCGTGGCCGACCGCGGAGCAGAACTAGAACACGTTCTAGCCATCGGGGCGCGGTGGCGATATCCTCACTGGCGATGCTGAATCAGACACCTGTCCAGGTTGCTTGGGTGACCCGCGACCTCGATGCGACCGAGCAGACGTTGACCGCGTTGCTCGGCGCCAAGACGTGGGTCCGGATGCCAGGCATCCACTTCGCCCCGGACAGTTGCACGCACCGCGGCGAGCCCGCCGACTTCACCGCCGACATCTCGCTCAGCTATGCCGGTGACATGCAGATCGAGCTGATCGCACCGGTCGACGGTGAGAGCATCTACGCCGAGTTCCTGGCGGCCTCCGGGCCGGGTCTGCACCACATCTGCGTGGCCGCCGCCGACGAGGCCGCGTTCGACACCGCCTTGCTCGACGCCGAAGCCGGCGGGGCGCCGATCGTCATGCAGGGCGTCATGTCCGGCGGTATGCGTTTCGCCTATGTCAGCGCCGCCGATGCCGGGGTGCCATTCATCGAGATCGCCTACATCCCGGCCGATATCCAGGCCGTCTTCGACCACATCAAGAACGAGCAGAAGTGAGAGACATGACACTGCAGCAGATTCCGGACACCCTGGCCGTTGCCGACGCGCCGGCCTGGTCGGACGATGTCGACGTCGTGGTCATCGGTTTCGGCATCGCCGGCGGATGTGCGGCGGTATCGGCCGCCGCGGCCGGCGCCCGGGTGCTGGTGCTGGAGCGTGCCGCCGCGGCCGGCGGCACCACCTCGATGGCCGGAGGCCACTTCTATCTGGGTGGCGGCACCGCAGTGCAAGCGGCCACCGGCCACGCCGACACTGCCGAGGAGATGTACAAATACCTCGTCGCGGTGACCGAGGATCCCGATCTGGACAAGATCCGTGCCTACTGCGACGGCAGCGTCGATCACTTCAATTGGCTGGAGTCGCTGGGATTCCAGTTCGAGCGCAGCTACTACCCGGGCAAGGTGGTGGTGCCGCCGGGCACCGAGGGTCTGTCCTATACGGGCAATGAGAAGGTGTGGCCGTTCATCGAGCAGGCCGCTCCCGCACCGCGCGGTCACTCGGTACCGGTGCCCGGCGAACTCGGCGGCGCCAACATGGTCATCGAGCTGCTGCTCAAGCGCGCCGCCGAACTCGGCATCCAGATCCGCTACGAGACCGGCGCCACCAACCTCATCGTCGAGGACGGTGCCGTGGTCGGTGTGAGCTGGAAGCATTTCACCGAAGCCGGTGCGGTCAAAGCGAAGTCGGTGATCATCGCCGCGGGCGGATTCGCGATGAATCCGGAGATGGTGGCCCAGTACACGCCGGCGCTCGGGCAGGAACGCAAGACCAAGAGCCACGGCACGGTGGCTCCCTACATCCTCGGCAACCCCAACGACGACGGGCTTGGCATCCGGCTCGGGGTGTCGGCCGGCGGCGTCGCCAAGAACCTCGACCAGCTGTTCATCACCGCCGCGGCCTATCCGCCGGAGATTCTGCTCACCGGGATCATCGTCAACAAGGACGGGCAGCGGTTCGTCGCCGAGGACTCCTACCATTCGCGCACATCGGCCTTCGTCCTCGAACAACCCGGCCAGGCCGCGTATCTCATCGTCGACGAAGCGCACATGCAGATGCCGGAGATGCCGCTCATCAAGTTCATCGACGGCTGGGAGACCGTCGCGGAAATGGAATCGGCGCTCGGCATCCCGGCAGGCAAGCTGGCCGCGACACTGGCGCGGTACAACGAGAATGCCGCGGCCGGAACCGATCCCGATTTCCACAAGCAGCCCGACTACGTCGCGGTGCAGGACACCGGGCCGTGGGCCGCCTTCGATCTCACGCTGGGGGTGGCGATGTACTCCGGTTTCACCATGGGCGGGCTGACGGTGTCGATCGACGGTGAGGTGTTGCGCGCCGACGACAGCCCGGTCCCCGGGCTGTACGCCGCGGGTGCGTGCGCATCCAATATCGCCCGAGACGGTAAGGGTTACGCCAGCGGTGTGCAGCTGGGTGAGGGGTCGTTTTTCGGGCGGCGGGCGGGAGAACACGCAGGGCGGCGGGCAGGCGCCCACGCCGGAAAGCGCAGCGGCTAACTCGGTTCGGGATCCTTGGCGGGCTTGTCGATGTCATCGTCGACGTCGCCGAGGATCCAGTCGCCGCCGCCCTGCAGATGCAGATGCCGCTCATGGTGCTGACCGACGGTGCTGCGGTGCGTCACGCTGACCAGGATGGTGTCGGGGAGTTCCCGGCGGACCAGGTCGTACATGGTGTACTCCAGACCCTCGTCCAGCGCCGAGGTGGCCTCATCGAAGAACACCACCCGCGGTTTGGTCAGCAGCACCCGGGCAAAGGCGATGCGCTGCTGCTCACCGGGTGAGAGCACCTTGGCCCAGTCCGCCACCTCGCCAAGGCGTTTCGCGCACTGCGGGAGCCACACCTTGTCCAGGGCGACCTGCAGTTCGGCATCCGAGAGCACGTCGGGCCCCTTGGGGTAGGACACCACGGCACGCAGATCACCCAGCGGCACGTACGGCATCTGGGACAGGAACATGGTCTCGTTGATGCCGTCCGGGCAGCGCAGTGTGCCTGAGGTGTACGGCCACAACTGGGCGAGGCTGCGCAGCAGGGTGGTCTTGCCGGCCCCGGACTGGCCGGTGATGATCAGGGTGTCACCCGGGTACATCTCCAGGTTCAGATTTTCGATCAGGCATTCACCGGTGGGGGTGTTGACGTCGATATCGTGCAACTCGACCGGGCAGCTGCCGCACGGCTCCACATTCAGTTGGGAAAGCGCGCGGCCCTCCTCATTGGCGATCACCAGTCCGTGCAGACGGATGATCGAGGCCCGCCAGCCGGCGAACGCGTCGTAGGAGTTACGGAAGAACGACAGCGAATCCTGAATGTTGCCGAACGCCGATGCGGTCTGCGAGACATCGCCGAGCTGGATTTCCCCGCTGAACAGCCTGGGAGCCTGGATGAGCCAGGGCAGCGGGTTGATGATCTGGCTGATCGTCAGGTTCCAGCCGTAGAAGCCGATGGACCGGTTCAGGTAGCGCTTGTAATTCGACACGATCAACTGGAACCGCTTGCGCAACTGCACGCCCTCGGCAGCTTCGCCGCGGTAGAAAGCCACCGACTCCGAGGCGTCGCGCAAGCGCACCAGCGCGTAACGGAACGCCGCGTTGAACTTCTCGTTGTCGAAGCTCAGCCGGATGATCGGGCGGCCGATCCAGAACGCGATGATGGTCGCGATGAACACGTAGATGAACGCGATCCAGAACATCGCCCGCGGCATCGTGATACCGAACACGGTCAGGTCGCCGGACAGATTCCACAGAATCAAGGTGAAAGAAATGACCGAGGTGATGGCGGATATGGCACCGAACAGCAGGGTGGAACCGCTGGTGTTGTTGGGCGTGTTGGGCAGCGGGCCGATGTTCGCGGTGAAGATGTCGATATCGGCCTGGATGCGCTGGTCCGGGTTGTCGATGGTGTCGTCGATGAACCGGCTGCGGTAGTAGGCCTTGCCGTCGAGCCAGTCGGTGGTGAGTCGTTCGGTCAGCCACGCGCGCCAGGCCAGCATGAAGCGTTGCATCATGAACAGGTCGAGCATCACCCGGGCGACGTGGATGGTGGCCAGCACCGCGAATGTCAGGATGGCGAACCAGAATCCGCGGATGCCGGATTCCTTGACCGCATCGTCGCCGCCGGCCAGTCCCTGCACCGCCACCTGCGCGCCGGTCATCAGGTCGTTGCCGTAGTAGCTCATCAACACATCGACGCGCACACCGATGATCACCGAGAGCAGGAGCGAGCCCAGCCACAGCCAGACCTTCACCGATTCCCGGCCGGTGAAGTACGCCCCGGTGATGCGCCAGAACTGCCGACCCCAGGTGGTGAACTTGGCGATGAGGACCAGCACCGTCAGCGTGCTGACCGCGGCGATGGTCCAGGCCTTCGCGATCCACCACAGCGACGTGCCGAGCTCACTACCCCAGTCGAGAGTCGGGGTGAACATTTCCATGCGGGCAAGGTACCTCTAGAACCTGCCGAGAGGTGTTCGGAGGGTGGAGCCGGCCCGGCGGCCGGCGGGCTGGAGCGGTGCACCCGAAGGCGCTGCTGACACCGAGCCGCTGCCGCGTACCGTATGAATGTGGCTGTGAGTTCCAAGACCTCGAAGGCGTCCAAGACCGGTGGCTCGAAGTCCGGCGGGTTGAGTAACCGGTTCTGGAAGCTGCTCGGCGCCAGCACCGACAAGGACCAGGCACGCTCCATGACCCAGGTCCGCGCCGCGACGAAGTTCGACGAGAAGGCCGCCGGCCTCGACGATGAGCAGCTGCGTAAGGCCGCCGGCCTGCTGAACCTCGATGAGCTCGCCGACTCCAGCGATATCCCGCAGTTCCTGGCCATCGTGCGGGAAGCGGCCGACCGTTCGATCTCACTGCGGCCGTTCGACGTGCAGCTGCTCGGCGCGCTGCGGATGCTCGCCGGCGATGTGGTCGAGATGGCGACCGGCGAGGGCAAGACCCTGGCCGGCGCGATCGCCGCGGCCGGCTACGCCATCGCGGGCCGCAGTGTGCACGTCATCTCCGTCAACGACTATCTGGCCCGCCGCGATGCCGAATGGATGGGCCCCCTGCTGGAGGCGCTCGGTCTGACCGTCGGCTGGATCACCGCCGACGCCACTCCCCAGCAGCGCCGCGAGGCCTACGCCTGCAATGTCACCTACGGGTCGGTCAACGAGATCGGTTTCGACGTGCTGCGCGATCAGCTGGTCATCTCGGTGGACGACCTGGTTTCGCCGAGCCCGGATGTGGCGCTCATCGACGAGGCCGACTCGGTGCTGGTGGACGAGGCGCTGGTCCCGCTGGTGCTGGCCGGCACCTCGCATCGCGAGACCCCGCGGCTGGAGATCATCAAGCTCGTCGGCGAGCTCCGCGAGAACACCGAGTACGAGACCGACGCCGACCGACGCAATGTGCAACTCACCGACGCCGGTGCGCGCCGGCTGGAGGCGGCCCTCGGCGGTATCGATCTGTACTCCGAGGAACACGTCGGCACCACGCTCACCGAGATCAACGTGGCCCTGCACGCGCATGTGCTGCTGGAGCGGGACGTGCACTACATCGTCCGCGACGATGCCGTGCACCTGATCAATGCCTCCCGCGGCCGCATCGCCTCGCTGCAGCGCTGGCCCGACGGCCTGCAGGCGGCGGTCGAGGCCAAGGAGGGCATCGATATCACCGAGACCGGCGAGGTGCTCGACACCATCACCGTGCAGGCGCTGATCAACCGGTACCCGCGGGTGTGCGGGATGACCGGCACCGCGCTGGCGGCCGGCGAGCAGCTGCGTCAGTTCTACAAGCTCGGGGTGTCGCCGATCCCGTCCAACAAGCCGAACATGCGCGAGGACGAATCGGACCGGGTCTACATCACGGTGGCCGCCAAGAACGACGCCATCGTCGAGCACATCGCCGAGGTGCACGCCACCTCGCAGCCGATCCTGGTGGGTACCCGCGATGTCGCAGAATCCGAGGAACTGCACGAACGCCTCGTGAAGGCCGGCATCCCGGCGGTGGTGCTGAACGCCAAGAACGACGCCGAAGAGGCGGCCGTGATCGCCGAGGCCGGAGCGCAGGGCCGGGTGACGGTGTCCACCCAGATGGCCGGCCGCGGCACCGACATCCGCCTCGGTGGTTCCGACGAGGCCCAGCACGATGAGGTGGCCGAGCTGGGTGGGCTGCACGTGATCGGCACCGGACGGCACTACACCGAACGGCTGGACAACCAGCTGCGCGGCCGCGCCGGACGCCAGGGCGACCCCGGCTCCTCGGTGTTCTTCTCCAGCTGGGAGGACGACGTGGTGGTGTCGTTCCTGGAACCGAACAAGCTGCCACTGCAGACCGACGAGGACGGCAAGGTCACCAGCAACAAGGCCGCGACCCTGCTCGATCATGCCCAGCGGGTGGCCGAGGGCAAGACACTCGATCTGCACGCGAACACCTGGCGGTACAACCAGCTCACCGCCCAGCAGCGCGCCATCCTGGTCGACCGCCGCGACACCCTGCTGCGTACCGCCACGGCGCGGGAAGAGCTGCAAGAGCGTTCGCCGAAGCGCTACGAGCAGATCGCGGAATCGGTCTCCGAGGAACGTCTCGACGAGATCTGCCGGTTGATCATGCTCTATCACCTGGATCGCGGCTGGGCCGATCACCTGGCCTACCTGGCCGATATCCGGGAGAGCATCAGCCTGCGCGCACTGGGCAACCAGAGCCCGCTCGACGAGTTCCACCGGATGGCGGTGGACGCCTTCGCCTCGCTGGCCGCAGACGCGATCGAGGCGGCCCAGCAGACCTTCGACACCGCCAATATCGTCGGCGGCGAGACCGGGCTGGATCTGAGCCGGCTGGCGCGGCCGACCTCGACGTGGACGTACATGATCCACGACGACCCGCTGGCCGACAACGTCATGTCGGCGCTGAGCCTGCCGGGCGTGTTCCGCTAGGTTGACCCCTATGGAGCCCTCCTCGGCGAGCGATGCGACGGGGGAAGGACGCTCGGCGGGAAATCGGCCCGGCGATCGGATCGTCACGATCCCCAATGCGCTGAGCGTGCTGCGCCTGCTACTGGTGCCGGTCTTTTTGTACCTGCTGTTCACCGATGCCATCGGCTGGGCCGTCGCGGTGCTGATGTTCAGCGGGTTCTCCGACTGGGCGGACGGCAAGATCGCCCGGCTGGTCGCCGATCAGTCCTCGCGGCTCGGGGAGCTGCTCGACCCGGCCGTCGACCGGATCTACATGCTGGTGACACCGGTGGCGCTGGCGGCCGCCGGGGTGGTGCCGTGGTGGTTCGTCGCGGTGCTGATCGGCCGGGACCTGCTGCTGGCCGCGACGCTGCCGGTGCTGCGCAGCCGTGGGCTCACCGCGCTGCCGGTCACCTATCTGGGCAAGGCCGCGACGTTCGCGCTGATGTCCGGGCTGCCGTTCGTGTTGCTGGGCCAGTTCGACGCACTGTGGGGCCGGGTGATCCTGGCCATCGGCTGGGCGTTCCTGATCTGGGGGATGGCGCTGTACCTGTGGTCGGCGGTGCTGTACCTGGCGCAGGTGGGGCTGGTGATCAAGCGACTGCCCCGCACCGCCGCTGGGAGTCGGGGGACACCCGGAAATGGTTGATCCCGCGAGTTCGCTGGGTGGCTATCACCCCGAGGCCGGACTTAACCACCACGAAGCGGGTGCGCCGCAACGCATCCCAGTGCCGTCACTGCTGCGTTCGCTGCTCTCCGATCATCTCGACCCGGGTTACGCGGCCGCCGCCTCGGCCCGCCACGACCGACCCGCGAGCCGGCTGCGTGCCGGGGGCTGGACGTTGCTGGCGGGCCTTACCGTCGCGGTGGTGTTCGCCGCGGCGGCCTCGCAGGCGCAGTCGGTGGCGCCGGTGAACCGGCAGACACAGCTGGTGCTGGCCGACAGTGCGCGGGCCGCCGAGACCCGCACCGACGCCGTCGAAGCGACCAGGGACGGCCTGGCCGCCGAGGTGGAGACCGAGCGCCGCAGCCGCCTCGCCGGCGACGAACAGGGCCGGGCGCTGCTCGCCGCCCTCGACGATGCCGAGTTCGCCGCGGCCGTCACGCCCGCGATCGGGCCCGGGCTCGAGGTCACCGTCACCGACCCCGGCATGTCCCGCGATCTCACCGACGTGTCCAAACAGCGGGTCGCGGGCAGCCGGCAGGCCATCCTGGACCGAGACCTGCAACTGGTGGTCAACTCGCTGTGGGTCGGTGGAGCCGAGGCGATGGCGGTGGGTGGTGTGCGGATCGGGCCCAATGTCACCATCCGGCAGGCCGGCGGCGGAATTCTCGTCGACAACCGCCCGATCACCAGTCCGTACGCCGTCGTCGCGCTGGGGCCGCCACACGCCATGCAGGACGTGTTCAACCGCAGTCCCGGTATGCAGCGGCTTACGCTGCTGCAGCAGTCCTACGGCGTCGGGGTTACGGTCAGTGCCGGCGAGGCGCTGACCGTGCCCGGCGGTTCGGTACGAGAGATCCGCTTCGCCAAACAGATTGAGCGTTGAGGTATGGGACAGAGTTTGATCCACAGATTGATCCAGACGTGATCGGCATCGCCGCACTTGTCGTCGGCATCGTGCTGGGGCTGGTCTTTCACCCGAGCGTGCCCGAGGCGATCCAGCCGTACCTGCCCATCGCCGTGGTGGCGGCGCTGGACGCGGTGTTCGGCGGCCTGCGCGCCTACCTGGAGCGCATCTTCGACTCGAAGGTGTTCGTCGTCTCCTTCGTCTTCAACGTGCTGGTGGCCGCGCTCATCGTGTACGTGGGCGACCAGCTCGGTGTCGGCACCCAGCTGTCCACCGCGATCATCGTCGTGCTCGGCATCCGGATTTTCGGTAACGCTGCCGCGTTGCGGCGCAGGCTGTTCGGAGCGTGAGCCATGGCTGAGCACGCGGAGAACGAGCAGCCCGAGCACGGGCGCCACGAACTGCCTGCGGACGCCGCGGTGCCGGCCCGCCGTACCCGGTCCCAGTGGATGTTCGGCGCCCTCGGTGTCGTGCTGTGCATGTTGCTCGGGATCGCAATCGTCACCCAGGTCCGGCAAACCGGATCCGGGGACTCCCTGGAGACCGCACGACCGGCCGACCTGCTGGTGCTGCTGGATTCCCTGCAGCAGCGCGAGGCCGCACTCAACACCGAAGTCGCCGATCTGCAGCAGACCCTGAACTCGTTGCAGGCCTCCGGCAGCAGCGATCAAGCGGCCATCGAGAACGCTCAGGCCAGGCTGGCGGCGCTGTCCATCCTGATCGGCTCCGTGGCCGCCGTCGGCCCGGGTGTGACGATCAGCGTCGAAGACAACGCGCGCGGCGTGGCACCGGAGACGATGCTCGACGTGATCAACGAACTGCGGGCCGCCGGTGCCGAGGCCATGGAGGTCCGGGGAAGCGGGGCCGGCGCGGAGGTGCGCGTGGGCGTGGACACCTGGGTGGTCGGCGCGCCGGGCGCGCTGATCATCGACGGGATCACGGTGGGGTCGCCGTATTCGGTTCTGGCCATTGGCGATCCGCCCACCCTGTCGGCCGCGATGAACATCCCCGGCGGGGCCATGGACAGCGTGAAGCGGGTCGGCGGGGCGATGACGGTGACCCAGTCCGAGTCCGTCGAGGTGACCGCCTTGCGGCAACCGAAACCTCGCCAATACGCTCAGCCCGTCAAGTAGTGCGCCCGAGTCCCGCCGCCGAAGGAGCCCCGTGAGCGAGATCCCGTCCGATCTGCAGTACACCGCCGAGCACGAATGGGTGCGACGCACCGGCGAGGACACCGTGCGGGTCGGCATCACCGACTACGCGCAGGCCGCCCTCGGCGACGTGGTGTTCGTGCAGCTGCCCGATGTGGGCGCAGCGGTCGCCGCCGGCGACGCGTTCGGTGAGGTGGAATCCACCAAATCGCTGTCGGACCTCTACGCCCCGATCACCGCGAAAGTCGTTGCGGTCAACGGTGAGCTCGAGGGCAGCCCGGAACTGGTGAACTCCGATCCCTACGGTGCCGGCTGGCTGGTGGAACTGCAGACCGAGACCGCCGCGCCTGCCGGTCCGCTTCCGGACCTTTTGGACGCGGACGGCTACCGCGGGATTCTTCCCGAGTAGGAGTTGTTAGGGTTTTGCGGATCGGTTGATCAGTGACAAGCGTGAGCAAGTCTGCGTGACCGGATCCGGCGGTGGTGGACCCAATGGCCTGCCCGGCGCGGTACGGTCGTCGTAAGACGCATAGACGGTCGGGGGGCCAGCGCCGGCCGCCGGACAAGCACGCCACAGCAGCCAGTAGAGGAGCAGCGGGTGACGGAAAACAGCAACTTTCAGGCCGACCAGTCCGATGAAGTCACAGTGGAGACGACCTCGGTTTTCCGCGCTGATTTCCTGAACGAACTGGACGCCCCGGCCAGCACCGGCACCGAGAGCTCGGTGTCCGGCGTCGAGGGGCTGCCTGCAGGTTCGGCACTTCTCGTCGTCAAGCGCGGCCCCAACGCGGGTTCGCGCTTCCTGCTCGACCAGGCCACCACCTCGGCCGGCCGCCATCCCGACAGCGACATCTTCCTCGACGACGTCACCGTGAGCCGTCGGCACGCCGAGTTCCGGCTGGAGTCCGGTGAGTTCCAGGTCGTCGACGTCGGCAGCCTCAACGGCACCTACGTCAACCGTGAGCCGGTGGATTCCGCCGTGCTGGCCAACGGGGACGAAGTGCAGATCGGCAAGTTCCGCCTGGTGTTCCTGACCGGGCCGAAGACCGACGACGCAGGCTGACTGCGGAGCCTCGCGCGAGGACCAGATGACCCAGCCCGAACCGGCGCCCGCCGGGATGTCCATCGGAGCGGTTCTGGACCTGCTGCGTCCGGACTTCCCGGACGTGACGATCTCGAAGATCCGGTTCCTGGAGGCCGAAGGGCTGGTCACCCCGCAGCGGTCGGCGGCGGGCTATCGCCGGTTCACCGCGTATGACTGCGCCCGGTTGCGGTTCGTCCTGACCGCGCAACGCGAGCAGTACCTGCCGCTGAAGGTCATCAAGGCGCAGCTGGATGCGCAGCCCAATGGGGAACTGCCCACCCTCGGATCCGCGTACACGGTTCCGCGCCTGGTCCAGATCACCGGGGATTACAGCGTCGACACCGACGGTGCGGGCACCGAAGCGGTGGCGCCGGCACAGGTCCGGCTCAGCCGGGAAGATCTGCTGTCCCGCTCCGGCGTGGACAATGCGCTGCTGGCGGCGCTGGTCACGGCGGGCGTCATCAAGCCGGGCCCGGCCGGATTCTTCGATGAGCATTCGGTCACCATTGCGCAGTGCGCGGGGGCGCTGGCCGATTACGGCGTCGAGCCGCGGCACCTGCGGGCGTTCCGGTCAGCAGCCGACCGGCAGTCCGACCTGATCGCACAGATCGCCGGACCGGTGGCGGCCGCGGGCAAGGCCGGGGCGCGCGACCGCGCCGACGACCTGGCCCGGGAGGTGGCGGCGCTCGCGATCACCTTGCACACATCGCTGATCAAGTCCGCTGTGCGAGACGTTCTCGATCGTTGAGGACTAGACTTTTCCTCGACGGCATCGTTGCGGAGGGCAGGCGCTGATGGGTGAGGTACGGGTAGTCGGTATTCGTGTGGAACAGCCCCAGAATCAGCCTGTGCTGTTGCTGCGCGAGTCCAATGGTGATCGCTACCTGCCGATCTGGATCGGCCAGTCCGAGGCCGCCGCGATCGCGCAGGAACAGCAGGGTGTCGAGGCGCCCCGCCCGCTCACCCATGACCTCATCCGTGATCTGATTGCTGCCCTGGGCCATTCGCTCAAAGAGGTGCGCATCGTCGATCTGCAGGAGGGCACCTTCTACGCCGACCTGATCTTCGACCGCGATATCAAGGTCTCGGCGCGTCCGTCGGATTCGGTGGCCATCGCGCTGCGCGTCGGGGTGCCGATCTACGTCGAGGAAGCCGTACTGGCCGAGGCCGGGCTGCTGATTCCCGATGAGACCGACGAGGAGAGCGACGGAACGGTCCGCGAGGACGAGGTCGAGAAGTTCAAGGAATTCCTCGACAGCGTGTCGCCCGATGATTTCAAGGCCACCTGACCCAGCCGGATCCGCGTGACGTCGAACATCACGGATGCGTCTCGTGAGTTCGACACGCGGGCCGAGTGTGAGCCGCACGGGAAATGGGCAGCCATAATTTTGATCGACGACAAGCAGTAGCAGCAATGTGTTGAGCGTATGCTCGACACATTCAAACCCGGACGTGACGCATTGCGATCACGGGCCCGGGGGCGACGGCGAGAGGATGGACTGTGGGCGACACGCCACATCAGGGGGAGTTGGATCTGTCTTCTGCCGGCGGTTCCACGCCGCCGGTGAGCAGCGCACCCGGCGAACCCGTGCAGGGCGGTCTGTTCCCGGACAACTCGATCCCCGACGAGCTGGTCGGATACCGCGGACCGAGCGCCTGCCAGATCGCCGGCATCACCTATCGACAGCTGGACTACTGGGCGCGCACCTCGCTGGTCGTGCCGTCGATCCGTGGCGCCGCCGGATCGGGTAGCCAACGCCTGTACTCCTTCAAGGACGTCCTGGTCCTCAAGATCGTCAAACGGCTCCTGGACACCGGTATCTCCCTGCACAACATCCGGGTCGCGGTGGATCACCTGCGTCAGCGCGGTGTGCAGGACCTCGCCAACATCACGCTGTTCTCCGACGGCACCACGGTGTACGAGTGCACCTCCGCCGAAGAGGTCGTCGACCTCCTGCAGGGCGGCCAGGGCGTGTTCGGGATCGCCGTCTCGGGTGCCATGCGGGAACTGACCGGCGCGATCGCCGACTTCCCGGGCGAACGTGCCGACGGCGGCGAATCGATCGCCGCGCCGGAGGACGAACTGGCATCACGGCGCAAGACCCGCGACCGCAAAATCGGCTGACCTACGCCGCAAGAAATCGAAGAGGGCCGCTTCGGCGGCCCTTTTTGATCTCTTTTTCAGCTCTGCACCACCATGTTGTTAGACACAATTACGCCACGCACACCGGCGATGATGTTGATCACACGACCGGCTGTTCGGTACTGAGTTGTCCGCGACGACGCGGTGCGGCATTGCACGGCTACCGAAATCCCCAGAAGAACAGCGGTCACCCGACGGCTTCCAACCTGGTAGTCAAACGCAGCGGCGTTACGGGGGTGTCACGTCGAAGTTTCTTCTGCCGCAGTTAAATTCGTGTTACGTGGCATCTGTTTGACAGATGCAGACGGCCGCTTTTGACTGTTTGACGCGGGTCCACCTGTACTCGGAATCTTGTCTCCATCGCGTTGGCATCGGCGCCGGCCCGGAAACACACTCGATCCCGAAAAACGTTGGGCCCATGAGAGGAAAACGATGAAGACAATGTCGAAGGCGATTGCCGCGACCGGGGTGGCCGCTGTTCTCGCGCTGGCCGGATGCTCGAGTTCGACCGAAACAGACTCCGGTGCAACGACACTCATGCTCGCGGTGGAGGCCAGTGCGGGTGATCCGCTGGCCGACATGCTGCTCGCCTTCGCCGACGAGGTGCAGAAGGAACTGGGTGACCAGGTCTCCGTGGAAGTGCAGACCGGCGGTGCCATCGGCGACGAGGAGGCCGTGCTGCAGGGTCTGCGTGCCGGTGCGATCGACGTTGCCGCGGTGAGCGGTTCGGTGGCGAACCTGGACCCCACCTTCGGCATCATGGACATGCCCTTCCTTTTCACCGACCGCGACACCGTCTCGGGTTTCCTGGACGGCCCCTTTGGTGACGAGCTCAGCGAGTCTCTCGTCAGCACGGTTGGTGCCCGGGTTCTTGGGTTCGGCGAGAACGGGTTCCGTCAGATCACCAACAGCAAGCGGCCCATCGTCACCTCCGCGGACCTGGCCGGCCTGAAGATCCGGGTCCCCGGCAACCCGGCGCGGGTGGCGCTGTTCGAGGCGCTCGGCGCGGCGCCCACCCAGATCGACATCGGTGAGGCCTATCTCGCACTCGATCAGGGCGTGCTCGACGGCCAGGAGAACCCGCTGAAGGTCATCGACGCCTTCTCCTTCTACGAGAAGCAGCGCTACCTGTCGATGACATCGCACATCTACAGCCCGGTGTACCTCACGGTGAACGAGGACACCTGGCAGGGACTCTCGCCCGAGGTCCAGCAGGGTCTGGAGAAGGCCGCCACCGCCGCCGCGGCCGCCAGCAGGACGGCCGGCGCGGAAGCCGACGAACAACTGATCGCCAAGTTCGAAGGCGCCGGCGTGCAGGTCAACGAAGCGGATGTGAACCAGCTCAGTGAAGCGGTCAGCGGCGTCCGCGACGAGATCGCCGCCGGGATCCCCGGCGACTTCGCCGACCGCGTGCTCGCCGAGTACCGCCAGTGACCCCCGCCCAGCACCGTTCCCGGCCCAGGCTTCCACTCGGCGCACTGAACACGGCGACCCGGATCGGGCTGGTGTACATGGCGTCCAGCACGCTGATGGAGGCCGAAATGTACGCCATGGCCACTCCCGCCGCGACCATCCACACCAGCCGGGTCACGCTGCCCAGCGTCACCGTGGACGGTATCGACGCGATGATGCGCTCACCTGAGCTGCGGACCGCCGTGGAGCTGGTGGCGCAGGCGCCGCTGGACGTACTGGTTTTCGGCGGTACCAGTGCGTCGTTCCTGCACGGCACCGCGTGGGATCGGATGCTGGTCGGCCACTTCGAGGAATGGAGCGGGCTCACCGGTCGCTGCACCACCACCTCGACCGCGAGCATCGCCGCGCTCAAGGCGGTGGGGGCCGGACCGATCAGTCTCGTCACGCCCTACCGGCAGGAGGTGATCGACCGGGCGGGCCGCTTCTTCGGGGAGAACGGCCATCCGGTGGTCGCGAGCGTCGGTCTGGGTATCACCAGCGACCGGGAACTGGCGGAGGTGCCGTTGGAGCGCGTCTTCGACCTCGCCGTCGAGACCGACACCGACGAGTCGAGCGCCGTCTTCATCAGCTGCACCAACTTCGCCAGCGTCGGTGCAATCGCCGCGCTGGAAGCCGAGCTGGGCAAACCGGTGATCAGCGCGGTGCAGGCCTCGTTCTGGTACGCGCTGCAGATCGCCGGGGTGCGCGCGGCGCGACCCGGGTTCGGGGCGCTGCTGGAGGACAGGTTGGACGCTGATGCGACGGGAGCCCACGCATGACCACTGCACGTGAGACACACCATCCGATCGCCGAACCGGCCGATGTGGAGATGCAGCTGGACTCCACTTTCGGCGTCGACCCGAATCTTGGCACGCGCACGGTGATTGACCGGGTGCTGGAGGTGCTCTGCGCCGCGTTGCTGGCGGCGATCACCCTGATATTGTTCGCCAACGCGGTACTGCGGTTCGCCTTCAACTCCCCGCTGGGCTGGACCGAGGAACTGGTCACCGGCATGATGCTGTGGCTGACCATGCTGGGCTTCACCCTCGGGGTGCGCCGCCGTGAGTCCATCGAGATCCGCGCCTTCGTCGGCCGGCTGCCGGTCCGGGTCCAGACCTGGCTGAAGTTGTTCACCGATCTGCTGACCGCCGCGGTCCTGTTGCACCTGGCCTGGTTCGCCTACCTGTGGGTCACCAAGTTCGGTGGTGACCCCAGCCCGTACCTGCGGCTGCCCGAGGGCTTCTTCATTGCCGCGCTGCCCATCGGGGCGACCGTGGCCGCGCTGATCGTGTTGTTCCAGCTGCCCGGGTGTCGAGCGGCGATCCTGCGTCAACTCGACGAGGAGAAATCGTGATCCTGACCCTCACTCTGGTGGTGATCGTCGGACTGCTGCTGCTGGGCACGCCGTTGATCATCGCCATGGCCAGCGGTGTCGCGGTGTACGCCACGTTCGGTGGCTCATGGATGCTGCAGTATCCGCAGCAGGTCACCGACGGGATGAGCAGCTTCGTCCTGCTGGCCATGCCACTGTTCATCCTGGCCGGTGTGGTGATGAACGCCGGCGGCGTCGCCGAGCGGGTATTTGCCTTCGCGCGTTCGGTTTTCGGATCGCTGCCGGGCGGGCTCGCGCAGGTCGACGTATCGACCAGCCTGTTCTTCGGCGGCATGGTCGGCACCTCGGTGGCCGATCTCGCCGGCACCGGATCCACGCTCATCCCGCAGATGAAGAAGCACGGCTACCCCGCACCGTATGCCGCGGCGGTTACCGCATCCTCCTCGGGCATCGGGCCGCTCATCCCGCCGTCGTCACCGATGATCCTGTATGCCGCGGCCACCGGAACCTCGCTGGGCGCACTCTTCCTTGCCGGCATCATTCCCGGTCTGATCCTCACCGTGGTGCTCATGGTGGTGGTCGCGGTGCAGGCCAAACGCAACGGCTGGGGTGAGAAGATCCCGTTCAACTGGCGTGAGGTGTGGCGCACCTTCCGTGGCGCCATCCTGGCCTTCGGCGTGCCCCTGCTGGTGGTGCTGGGTCTCACCCTCGGGGTGTTCACCCCGACCGAATCCGGCGCCTTCGCCGTCGTATACGCCATCCTCATCTCCTCACTGGTGTTCCGTTCCCTCGGTATCCGCCGGCTGTACCGGTGCCTGATCGAGGCCGCGGTGCTTACCGGTGAGGTGATGCTGATCGTCGGTGTCTCCGTCGCCCTCGGGGCGGTGCTCGCGATGGCCGGGCTGCCCAAGGCGCTCACCGAATTTGCGACCCATATCGTCCCGGGCGACGCCCAGCTCGGATACGTGGTGGTGCTGACGCTGGTGGCGATCTTGGCCGGCATGCTGTTCGACCCGCTGATCCCGGTGATCATGCCGGTGATGCTGCCGACCATGCTTGCCGTCGGTATCGATCCGGTTTACTTCGGCGTCATCATCGTGCTGACCGTCATCGTTGGTCAGGTCACCCCACCGGTGGCGATGTCACTGGTGGTGGCGGCCAAGATCGCGAAGGTGGACGCGTGGGGAGTGTTGCGCGCCAACACCCCGTTCCTCATCGCCACCGTGGCCGTGCTCGCCCTGGTGATCGTGTTCCCCGCGTTGGCAACCTGGCTGCCGACGGTCCTGGGTGGGCCATGACCGGGGTGGACCAGCTGCGCGGCATCTCGCTGACGCAGCTGCGTTACTTCATCCGGGTAGCCGAGCGGGAAAGTATGACGCGCGCGGCCGAGGATCTGTATGTCGCCCAGTCGGCGGTGTCCTCGGCCGTCGCGCATCTGGAGAAGGAGTTGGGCGTCCAGCTGTTCATCCGGCGCCATGCCAAGGGGCTGATCCTCACCGCGGCGGGCAAGGAGTTGCTGCTGCGAGCCCGCCAGACGCTCACCGCACTGGCCGAATCGCTGGAATCGATCGCCGGTGAGGCGCAGGCATTCTGGGGTCCGCTGCACGTGGTGTGCTTCAGCCCGATCGCGCCGTTCTATTTGCCGTCGATCCTCGCCGGGTTGAAACGGGACCATCCCGGCTTGGAGGTGCACGTCACCGAGGCCGTCGCCGGCGAGGTGGGCGAGTACCTGGAATCGGGCCGCGCCGAGGTGGCGCTGACATACGATCTGGCGCTCGGCGACGGTATTGACCGCGATGTGCTCGCCGAAATCCACCCCTACGCAGCACTTCCGGCCGCACATCGGCTGGCCGGCGAGGCCAGTGTCAAACTCGCCGACCTGGTCGACGAACCGATGATCCTGGTCGATCTTCCCTTCAGTCGCGATTACTTCATCGGTGTCTTCACCGAACGCGGCCTGCAGCCCAACGTGCAGTACCGCTCCAGCAGCTATGAGACGGTCCGGGCGATGGTGGCCCAGGATCACGGTTACAGCCTGTTGCACCAGCGCCCGGCCACCGATAGCACCTATGCGGGTGGCCGGGTGGTGGCCGTGCCGCTCGCCGACGAGGTGCGACCGCTTCCGGTGGTGGTGGCCTCCCTGCAGTCCATGCGGATGAGTCGCCGTGCCGGGGCATTCGCCGAACGATGCCGCACCGTGGTGACCGGCGTGAGCTGACCGCTCGCCGCGCTGTATCGCTCCCGCAGATGGCTGGCATCTGATAATCCGATGTGGTGCAGCATTATTCACTGTTTGCTCCGCAAGCCAGACGCGTCTTGGATCGAGTCAAGGACCTTGACCCGTATTGGAGGCCATGTGAGCGGCACAGAGCCGACACCCATGTACGTGCAGACACGATCCGGGCGCATGCACGCCGCGACCGTGGGTGGTGACATCGACGGGCCCTGTCTGGTGCTGCTGCACCAGACGCCGCGCAGCTGGGATGAGTTCCGCGCCGTCGCCGGGCTCATCGAGGGGTATCGCATCGTGATGCCCGATCTGCCCGGCTACGGTGCTTCACAAGCGTTACCCGACAACACGATCGAGTCATCCGCGGCCGCCGTCCTGACTCTGCTGGATGAGCTACGTGTGCCCTGCGCCCATCTGGTCGGGCATCATTTCGGCGGGCTCGTCGCCTACCAGCTGGCCGTGTCGGCGCCGCAACGCGTGCTGTCCCTGGTGCTGTCCTCGACTCCATTCATCGATGAGGGGGAGCGTCGCCGACGGCGCACGGCCCAGCCGTTCAACGATATTGCGGTGCAAACAGATGGCGGTCACCTCGCTCGGCTATGGCAGCGGCGCGCCGAGTACCTGGCCCATCCCGATCCCGAGGTGCAGGGTCGCTATGTGCGGGACGTGCTGGCGCATCCGGACCCTGACCGCGGGCACGCCGCAGTTGCCGCCTATCGGTCCGAGGATGGCGTCGGCGGGTACTCCGGCCCGGTGCTGTGCATCGCTTCGGCCCGTGACCCGCGGGCCTACCCGCGGCACAGCCGGATCATGGCGGCCTTCCCGCAGGCCAGGGAATACGTCCTGGGCGACGGTGACATCGCCAGCCCCGAGACATGCCCGGCCGAGTTCGCCCGGGCGATACTGGATTTCCACGCGGACGTGGTGCTGCGATGACCGGACCCACCATGACAGCAGCGGTCCTCCACGATCCGGGCGGGCGGCATCCGCTGCGTATCGAGCGGGTGCCCGTCCCAGAACCCGCCCCGGGCGAGGTGCTGGTGGCGGTCGAAGCCTTCGGACTCAACAATGCCGAGATCCTGCAGTGTCGCGGGGTGATGCCGTCGCCGCCCGGCAGTGTCCCCGGTCTGGAGTGCGTGGGCACCGTGGTCGGGCAAGGTGCGGGATGGCGCTCTGGTGACCGGGTGGCGGCACTGGCCCGGGCCGGCACATATGCCGAATACGTCGCGGTGCCGTCGGGCGCCTGTATCGGGATACCGGAGGAGCTGGAGTCGACCGCGGCGGCCGCGCTGCCGGAGGCCGCCGCGACGGCGTGGTGGAATCTGGTGCACCGGGGCCGCCTGCATCCCGGGGAGCGGGTGCTGATCCATGGCGCCGCCGGGGGAGTCGGCTCGATGGCGGTCCAGATTGCCCGTGCGCTGGGCGCCACCGTCATCGGCACCGCCCGGGGAGCAGAGAAGTCCGCATTGTGTGAAGCGCTCGGCTGCGATGAGGTGATCGACTACGCCGAAGCCGATGTGTTCGGCGAGATCCGGCGGCTGGCGCCCGCGGGAGTCGACATCATCCTGGACAACCGGGGCGCGCCGACGGTGGCCGCCAATATCGGTGTCCTCGCGCCACTGGGCCGGCTGGTGATCATCGGTGTGGCGGCCGGGACGGATGCCACCGTCGACCTCGGCGCGCTGATGGCCGGCGGAGTGGAGATCTCCTCGTCCAGCCTGGGCAGGTTGTGTGACGAGATGCGGGCGGCGCTCTGCCGTGAAGTGGCGGCCGAGGTGCTACCGAAGGTGTTGGCGCACAGCGTCCGACCGGTGCTGGACGCGACGTTCGCCTTCGATGACCTCGCGGCGGCGCACCGCAGGTTCTCCGAGCCGGACCGGGTCGGCAAGGTCGTCGTCACCACCGGTATCTCCAAAACCGATGCAGAACAACGGAACCAGCTCTTTGCCTGATGGACGGGATCAGGGCAGCATCGAAGGTGCGAATCGCGACGCTGCCGTCCGCGATCCTGGCCACGAACTCGAAACGCGAGGGATCCCAATGAAATCCACGCTTACACCGACCGGAACGCGGGAGTTCATCCGCGCGATCAGCTGCGCCGCGACACCGGTGACCATCGTGACCAGCCACACCGGCGCCACCCGCTGGGGACAGACCGTGTCCGCGGTCAGCCGGGTGTCCGACGAGCCGGCCGTGCTCGGCGTGTGCATCAACCGGCGCAGCCCGATCAACGAGGCCATCCGCACCAGCGGCGCGTTCAATGTCTCGCTGCTCGGACCCGAACACCACGGCGCGGCAGACACCTTCGCCGGACGCCGGCGCGACGGGCGGCTGCCGTTCACCTTCACCGAGGACGAATGGGCCGACGGGGTGAACGGACTCCCCGTCTACGCCGACAGTGTGGCGGCCTTCGAGTGCGTCCTGCACAGCGTGACCGACGTCGGCTCCCATCACCTCTACCTCGGCGAGGTGCAGCACGTCGTGCACACCGACGCCGAACCGCTGCTGCACCTGCGCGGCGCGTACCGCACGCTCTCTGCCCACACCACGGAAGGACATCACGCATGATCAGGACCGGCGACGAATACCGCGAGACCATCAACACCGGACGCGAGATCTACATCGACGGCGAACAGGTGCATGATGTCACCAAGCACCCGATGTTCGCCCCGATCGTGGACATCCGGGCCCGCATCTACGATCTGGCGCACGAGGCCGCCAGCCAGGATGTGATGAGCTACGTCGACGAGAACGGCGAGCGCAACTCGGTCGCCAACAAGATGCCGCTGACACAACAGGACTGGCACGACAAGCGTAAGGCGATCGACCTCGTTCTGGACGAGGCGCGCGGTGTGGTCACTCGCGTCGGGGACGAGACCGTCGGCGAGATGTGGGCGCTCTACGACGGCCAGGACGTGCTCAACGAGGTCGATCCCCGGTTCGCCGAGAACATCCGGCGGCACGTGAAGAAGGCCGCCACCGGTGACCCGTTCCACATCTCGGCCAACACCGACCCGAAGGGTGACCGCTCCAAGCGGCCCCAGGATCAGGACCCGGACATGCTGCTGCACGTGGTCAAGGAGACCGACGACGGGATCATCGTGCGCGGCGCGAAGTACGAGACCGCGGCGCCGTACGCGACCCAGGCCTACACCAAACCCACCATCGCCAACTGGGGTGACGCCAAACTCTCCGATTACGCGGTGGGCTTCATCGCCGACCTCAACGCGCCCAACCTGAAGTTCATCTGCCGCACCGGTTTCGCCGGCCGCCGCGATGCGGCGGACTACCCGTTGTCCAACCGGGTGGACGAGGTCGAATCGCTGGTCATCTTCGACAATGTGCTCATCCCCTGGGACGACATCCTGTTCTACCGGCACACCCGGGCGGCCACCTTCGTACGCAGCTGCCTGCACCGCTACAGCGCACTGCCCTATGTGCATCGGTCGATCCGGTATGCCGACCTGATGATCGGCGCCGCGCTGTTCAACGTGCGGCAGACCGGTCTGGACAGCAATCCCGCGGTGCAGGAGAAGCTGGCGATGCTGGCCTGCTACCGCGAGGGCATCGACGCACACCTGACGGCGGCGATCGCCACCGCCGAGACCAGCCCAGGTGGCCTGCTGATGCCCAACCAGTCGCTGCTCATGGCCGGACGGGTATGGGCACAGACCCAGCTGCCCCAGATGATGCACTGGGCCCGCGAACTGTGCGGCGGCCAGATCTGCATCACCCCGGACTCGGCCACCTTCGGTGTCCCCGGGGCATCGGAGTGGCTGGAGAAGTACTACTCGATCACCGATGAATGGCAGGCCGACGACCGGCGCAAGCTGCTGGCCTTCGCGCGCGATCTGCTCAACAGCGACTACGCCGGGCACCGGCTCACCTTCCAATTGTTCGCCCAGGCTCCGCCGTTCGCGCACTACGCGGCTGTCTACCGCAACTTCGACTTCGACGGCCCGCTCGGAATGGTCAAGGCCGCGGCCGAACTGTCCGACCGGGTGAACGGCGGCGTACCCGCGTGACCCATCAGCGCATCCGCCCGTTCAACACCCGCGACACCTACCCGGAGCAGAATCTGGACAACGACCTGTGTCAGGCCGTGGTCGCCGGCGACACGGTCTATGTCCGCGGACAGATCGGGCAGGACCTGGACACCGCCGAGAACGTCGGCGTCGGTGACGTCGGCGCGCAGACCGAGCAGGCCATGGTCAATATCGCCACGCTGCTGGCCGAGGCCGACGCCACCCTCGACGATATCGTCAAAGTAACTGTCTACCTGGTGGATCCGCGCTACCGCGAATGCGTCTACGGGGTGATCGGGCGCTGGCTCAAGGGGGTGCACCCGGTATCGACCGGGTTGGTGGTCAGTGCGCTGGCCAGACCGGAGTGGCTCGTCGAGGTGGATGTCATCGCAGTCTGGCAGCGGACATCGTGACGTTCTCGCTTGCCGCGCTGGACCGCGACACCGGGGCGTTCGGCATGATCATCGCTTCCTCGTCGCCGGCCGTGGCTTCGCGCTGCCTGAACGTCCGGCCCGGACTCGGTGCCGCGGCCAGCCAGAACGTCACCGACCCGCGACTCGGCGGGCGGTTACTGGACAGGCTGGCCGCCGGCGACGACGCCCGGACCGCCCTGGACACCGTCGTCGACGCCCACGAACTGCGCGACTATCGGCAGTTGACCGTGCTGGACCGGAATGGCCGGTCCGCGGCGTTCAGCGGGGCCGGCGCACTCGGCATACACCACCACGTGTCCGGCGACGGGCTGGTGGCTGCGGGCAACATGCTCGCCGGTCCGGCGACCATCACCGAACTGATCCATGGTTACGAAACCTCGGCCGCAACACAATTCGAACGCCGCCTGCTCGACGGGCTGGGTGCTGCGCTCGGGGCCGGCGGCGAGGAGGGACCCGTCCACGCGGCGGGCCTGCTGGTGTACCGGGAGGTCGAATGGCCTGAGACCACGCTGCGGGTGGACTGGGCCGAGGACCCGTACGCCCGGCTGGCCGAGCTGTGGACGGTGTGGGAACCGCAGCGCGACGACTATGTGCGCCGGGCCCTGGACCCGTCGGCCGCCCCGAGTTTCGGGGTCCCGGGTGACCTGTAAAGCCGTCGCCGCCGAGCACCTGGCACGCAACTGGGATCTGGTGCGCAGCGTCAGCACCCGGCTGCACGCCGATCCCGAACCGGCCTGGCAGGAATTCCGCGCCCACCGGATGCTGACCACGCTGCTGGCCGACCGCGGGTTCAACGTCGACCGGCGGGCCGGTGGGCTCGACACCGCGTTTCACGCGCGGGGCGGCAGCGGGTCGCTGCACATCGCGTTCATCGCCGAGTACGACGCGTTGCCCGGGCTCGGCCATGCCTGCGGGCACAACCTGATCGCGGCATCCGCGGTCGGGGCCGCGCTGATGGTGCGCGCTGCCGACACCGCGCAGGCGATCACCGTGCACGTCATCGGCACACCTGCCGAGGAGGGCGGCGGCGGAAAGATCGCCATGCTGGACGCGGGGGAGTTCGACGGCCTGGACGCGGCGCTGATGATGCACCCCGGGCCGGTCGACGCGCCCAGGGCCGAACCGCTTGCCGTCGCGCACTGGCGGGTCTCCTATCGCGGGGTGAGCGCGCATGCGGGCGCCTATCCGCATCTCGGGGTGAATGCGGCCGACGCGTTCACCGTGGCACAGGTGGCGATCGGGTTGCTGCGCCAGCAGCTGCCGCCCACCACCCGGGTGCACGGCGTGGTCACCGATGCGGGGTCGGCACCCAACGCGATCCCCGATGCGGCGACCGGCCGCTGGTATGTGCGGGCCCGCACCCTCGCCGACCTGGCCGGGATCGAACACAGGATCCGGAACTGTTTCGAAGCGGGCGCGCTGGGCACCGGCTGCGAGCTCGACATCGAACTCGAGTCCCCGCCGTATGCGGAGTTCCGCACCGATGACGACATCCTGGACATGTTCATCGCCAATGCCGCCGACCTGGGCCGGGACATGAACGCCGAGCCCGCCGAGGGTGCCGCGGCCATGCGCACCGCGTCCACCGATATGGGCAATGTGTCCCAGGTGGTGCCCGCCATCCACCCCTATCTGGGCATCGGATCGTTGCCGGCGGTGAACCATCAGCGGGCTTTCGCCGACGCCGCGGTGGGCCCGGCGGCCGAGGCAGCGCTGCGTGACGGAGCCACTGCGCTGGCGTGGACGGCGCTGGATCTGGCCGACCGGTAGAATCGGCAGCGCATCGCCCGTGCGCGGGAGAGTTCCGTGACGGCCAGTCACGGGCGCCGAAGGAGCAATACCTCTCCGTCAACCTCTCAGGCACCCAGGACCGCGGACGGCCACGATGCCTCTGGAAAGTGGTGCCCCGTGCATCCGCCCATGGGGAAAGGCCGATCCCGGCTGAATCTCTCAGGCGCCCCGACAGAGGGAGAGGGACTGGCTGTCCGCGCCCTCGAACAGGGGAGATCACGTGTCTGTTGACCATTCCGGCTTCGCCGCCCGCCACATCGGGCCCGACGCCGACGCCATCGCCACGATGCTCGACGTCATCGGCGTCGGCTCGCTCGACGAGCTGGCCGACAAGGCACTGCCGGCCGGCATTCTCGACGCGGTCGGTGCCGACGGCCTGGCACCCGGTCTGGAACACCTGCCACCGGCGGCCACCGAGGAAGAGGCACTCGCCGAGCTGCGGGCGCTGGCCGACACCAACACCGTGGCGGTCTCGATGATCGGCCAGGGGTACTTCGACACCCTGACCCCGCCGGTGCTCAAACGCAACATCCTGGAGAACCCGGCCTGGTACACCGCCTACACGCCGTACCAGCCCGAGATCAGCCAGGGGCGCCTGGAGGCGCTGCTGAACTTCCAGACCATGGTCAGCGACCTGACCGGGCTGGACGTGGCGAACGCCTCGATGCTCGATGAGGGGACCGCCGCCGCCGAGGCCATGACGCTGATGCACCGCGCCGTGAAGGGCCCGTCGAACCGGTTGGCCGTCGACACCGACGTGTACGCCCAGACCGCGGCGGTGATCGCCACCCGCGCCGAACCGCTCGGTATCGAGATCGTCACCGCCGACCTGCGCGCCGGCCTGCCCGACGGCGATTTCTTCGGCGTGATCGTGCAGTTGCCGGGCGCCAGCGGACGCGTCGAGGACTGGAGCGCCCTGGTCGAGCAGGCCCACGAGCGCGGCGCGCTCGTCGCGGTCGGCGCCGACCTGCTGGCGACCACCCTGATCACCCCGCCCGGTGATTTCGGTGCCGACGTCGCCTTCGGCACCACCCAACGCTTCGGTGTGCCCATGGGATTCGGCGGCCCGCACGCCGGTTACCTGGCCGTGCACACCAAGCATGCCCGTCAGCTCCCCGGCCGGCTGGTCGGTGTCTCGGTGGATGCAGACGGATCGCCGGCGTTCCGTTTGAGCCTGCAGACCCGCGAGCAGCACATCCGCCGCGACAAGGCGACCAGCAACATCTGCACCGCGCAGGTGCTGTTGGCCGTCATCGCGGCCATGTACGCCAGCTACCACGGCGCCGCCGGACTGACCGCGATCGCCCGCCGGATGCACGGCCAGGCGGCGAAGATCGCTGCGGCCCTTGGTGATTCGCTGGTGCACGACACCTTCTTCGACACCGTGCTGGCGAACGTGCCCGGCCGTGCCGATGAGATCGTCACCGCGGCCAAGGCCGCGGGCATCAACCTGTGGAAGGTCGACGCCGATCACGTGTCGGTGGCCTGCGATGAGGCCACCACCGACGCACACGTCGCCGCCGTGCTGGAGGCATTCGCCGTGACCCCCGCGCCGCCCGCGGGCACCGAAATCGCCACCCGGACATCGGTTTTCCTGACCCACCCGGCATTCCACCTGTACCGCACCGAGACATCGATGATGCGTTACCTGCGGTCGTTGGCGGACAAGGACATCGCGCTGGACCGCAGCATGATCCCGCTGGGCTCGTGCACCATGAAGCTCAACGCGGCCGCCGAGATGGAACCGATCACCTGGTCGGAGTTCGCCAAGCAGCATCCGTTCGCCCCGGCATCGGACACCCCGGGCCTGCGCCGGCTGATCGCCGACCTGCAGGACTGGCTGACCGGCATCACCGGCTACGACGAGATCTCGTTGCAGCCCAACGCCGGATCGCAGGGGGAGTACGCCGGGCTGCTCGCCATCCAGGCCTACCACCGCGACAACGGCCAGGCCGACCGCGATGTGTGTCTGATCCCGTCCAGCGCGCACGGCACCAACGCCGCTTCCGCCGCGCTGGTGGGGATGCGCGTGGTCGTGGTGTCCTGCCGCGCCAACGGCGACGTCGATCTCGATGATCTGCGCGCCAAGGTCACCCAGCATGCGGACCGGCTGGCCGCGTTGATGATCACGTACCCGTCCACCCACGGGGTGTACGAGCACGATGTCGCCGACATCTGCGCGGCCGTGCACGACGCGGGCGGTCAGGTCTACGTCGATGGCGCCAACCTCAACGCTCTGGTCGGCCTCGCCCGCCCGGGTCGCTTCGGCGGCGATGTCAGCCACCTGAACTTGCACAAGACGTTCTGCATTCCGCACGGCGGCGGTGGCCCCGGCGTCGGACCCGTCGCGGTGCGCAGTCACCTGGCGCCGTATCTGCCCGGGCATCCGCTGGCCGACGAACTCGGCGACAGCTACACGGTGTCGGCGGCCCCGTACGGATCGGCGTCCATCCTCCCGATCACCTGGACCTACATCCGGATGATGGGTGGGGCGGGACTGCGGGCGGCCTCGCTGACCGCGATCGCGTCGGCCAACTACGTGGCCCGGCGCCTCGACGAGTACTTCCCGGTGCTCTACACCGGCGAGAACGGCATGGTCGCCCACGAGTGCATCCTGGATCTCAACGGCATCACCAAGGCCACCGGCGTCACCGTCGACGATGTCGCAAAGCGGTTGGCGGACTTCGGCTTCCACGCTCCCACGATGAGCTTCCCGGTGGCCGGCACGCTCATGGTGGAGCCCACCGAGAGCGAGAGCCTGGCCGAGGTCGACGCGTTCTGCGAGGCGATGATCGCCATCAGGGCCGAGATCGACAAGGTCGGTTCGGGGGAGTGGCCGGTGGACGACAACCCGCTGCGCGGCGCCCCACATACCGCGGACTCGCTGCTGGTCGAGAAATGGGAGCACCCCTACACGCGGGAGCAGGCCGCCTATCCGCTGGGCAAGGGGTTCCGTCCGAAGGTGTGGCCGCCGGTCCGCCGGATCGACGCCGCCTACGGGGACCGCAATCTGGTCTGCTCGTGCCCGCCGGTGGAGGCCTTCGCCTGAGAGCGCGAAAGTTGGCTTGTGTGCTTTATTTCGGCGGCGAAATCTCGCACACAAGCCGACAATCGGCGCGTCAGCCCCGCGCGGCGTCGAACTGCTGGCGGGCCGCCGCGATATCGGCCTGGTGGCGTTCGGTCCACCGGACCAGCGACTGGACGGTGTCGTGCAGAGTGCGCCCGAGTTCGGTCAGCTCGTAGTCGACCCGGGGCGGGACGACGGGATGCACGGTGCGCCGCACCAGTCCGTCGCGTTCGAGCTGGCGCAGGGTGACGGTCAGCATCCGCTGGCTGACACCGTCGATCATGCGTTTGAGCTCGGTGAAGCGCATGGAGCCGTCATCGAGCAGGGCGATGATCAGCAGCGACCACTTGTCCGCGATCCGGTCCAGGATCTGGCGGACCTCGCAGTCCTCGCGCCGATCCCATTGAAAGGCCTCGGGGCAGCAGTCGGTTACCTCAGGGGTACTGGCTGACTTCAAAGTGCCTTCTTCCGCCATACCGCCATGGTGCCTGATGATGTGGTCAGTTACCAATAGGAACCTAAGGTTGGGGTAGATGGACACAGTTGCGGCACGTCCCACACACACGCCTTCGCGGGCACGCTCGGCATTGCTGCTGGTCGCGCTCTGCGGGGCCGCTTTCTTGGAGGGCATCGACATCGCGATGTTCAATATCGCGCTGCCGGTGATCCGTGAGGCATTGGCGCTGCCCACCGTCCAACTCCAGTGGATCGTCAGCGGATACGTGATCGGCTACGGCGGATTCATGCTGCTCGGCGGCCGCACCGCCGATGTCTACGGGCGGCGCCGGGTGTTCCTGATCGCGCTGGTCGTCTTCATCGGTGTGTCGGCGCTGGGCGGTATCGCGCCCAGCGGGGCGATGATCATCGCAGTCCGCGTCATCACCGGGATCGCCGCGGCGTTCCTGATGCCGGCCGGGCTCGCGATCATCACCACCAACTTTCCAGAAGGCCCGCAACGGGATCGCGCCGTGCTCATCTACGCGGGCATCGGTGCCGCCGGGTTCTCGCTCGGACTGGTCGCCGGCGGTGTACTGACCACCTTCGGCTGGCGCTGGGTCTTCTTCGCCCCCGTGGTGCTCGCGCTGGCCGTGCTGGCGCTGGCCTTTCCGTTGATTCCGCGCGACACGGCCAAGCGCCCCGATTCCCCGTCGCTTCGCTCGCCCCGGGCGAACAGGTCGCTGGACCTGCCCGGCGCCATCCTGATCACCGGTGCGGTGGTCCTGACCGTCACCGCCATCGAGAATGCCGCGCACGCTTCAGCTTTCGCCTCGGCGGCGACCGGTGCCGTCGCGGTCATCCTGTTCGCGGCCTTCGCGGTCCGGCAGCGCACCGCCGCCGACCCGCTCGTGCCGCCGGGCCTGCTGCGCGACGGCAGTCTGGTCAACGCCTATATCGGGGCAGGCTGCCTGGCGGGCGGATTCATGGGGTTCCAGTTCATCGTGGTGCTCTACCTCCAGGAACTGCGCGGCTGGTCGGCAATGACCACGGCGCTGGCGCTGCTGGTGGTGGCGATCGACGCCATCCTGGCACCGACACTGACGCCGATTCTGGTCCGTCGGTTCGGGTTGTGGCGCGTGATCGCGGCCGGGATGGCGTTCTCGGCACTGTCCTTCGCGCTGTTCACCGGTGTCGAGGAGGACTGGGTGTATCTGAGCATGCTGCCCAGCTTTCTGGCGCTGGGGTTCGCGTTCACCCTGGCATACGGGCCGCTGACCATCGCCGCCACCGACGGCGTCGAGGAATCATCACAGGGTCTGACCGGTGGGTTGCTCTATACGACGTTCCAGTTCGGCGCCGCGATCGGGCTCGCCGTCACCGCCGCCGTCCAGGTCGCGGTCTTGGCCTCCGGCGCCGGTCTGCTCGACTCATACCGCGCAGCGTTGCTGGTGCCGTTGAGCGTCGGGCTCATCGGCATCGCGGTCACGCTGCCGCGCGCTTGGCGCGCTCCGCGGGTGTGCGCCGCCGCCTGCGCGTAGCTTGGGCGGCATGCAACCGCTGTGGCTCGACGTCTTCCGTCGGCCGGCGGTGGTTCCGGTCCGGCGCTTCGACCGGACCCTGTGGACATCGCGTCGGGTCGCCGCCGCCGACGCGCAGGCCGACCGGATCAGCGTGGCCACCTACAACATCTGGTGCGACGGCACGCACGCCGAGCAGCGGTACCGCACCATCGCCCGGCTGCTGTCCGAGCACACCCCGGACATCATGATGTTCCAGGAGGTCACCGAGACAGCCCGCAGGGTCCTGCTGGAGCAGTCGTGGATCCGGGAGCGGTATTACAGCGCGGCGGTGACCGGCGGGTACGCCGGCAACTACGGGATGGTGTTGCTGTCCCGGCCACCGGTCACCGAGGTCACCTACACGGGGCTACCGACGCAGCGGTCCCGTGGCTATCTGACGGCGCGCTACCGGATCGGTGGCCACACGTTGACCGTGGTCGGTATCCACCTCGAAAGCGGCAAGACGGCAGTCCAATTGCGGGATCGGCAGCTACGCGAGATCGTCGGGTCCGTACGCGACGACCGGGACGCGGTGATCCTGGGCGACTTCAACCTCCGCGATGCCGAGAACGGGATCCTGCCCGCGGGTTACTGCGACGTGTGGCCGGCGTTGCGCCCCGGGGAACCGGGTTTCACCGAGGACACCACGATCAACCACATGCGCTACGACATGGAGGACAGACACCGGCACGTCCGGTTCGACCGGGTGCTCGTCAAGGGTGACACCTGGATCCCGGAATCGATCGAACTCGTGGGCCGCGAGCCGATTTCGGCCGCACTGCCGCGGGTGTTCCCGTCAGACCACTTCGGGCTGCGCTGCGTGCTGCGCCGCCGCTGAACCGTCGCTCAGCCCAGGAATTCGGCGACCGCATCGGCCAGGCCGGGATCGGTGGAACTGGGCACATTGCGGTACTCGCCGCCACTGGCCCGAGCCACCTGTTCCCATGTCGCGCGGTCCGGGTCGTCGCCGAGGTTGATGACGTTCACCGCGACCGGCCGATCCGTGTCCACCGCACCCTGGACGTAGGAGATCAATCCCGGTCCGTCCAGGCTGCGGTCGGTGTGCGGGCCCGACGTGATGACCAGCACCGAATTCGGTTCACCGGCGCGGAAGTTCGCCAGTGCCTCGGCGTAGACCAGTCGCAGCGTGGTGAACGACACCGCGCCGCCACCGGAGCTCGCCTGGGATCGCAGATTCTGCGACAGCGCCGCCGAACGAGGTCCGCCGCCGACGTCGTCGGCGAGCGGCCCGGTGGTCGTCACCGACCGGCCCGCCACACCGTCGAAGGTCCACAACCCCACCGAGGAGGTCGGTGACAGCACCTGGAGCCGGTCATCGAGTGCGGTGGCCACATTCGTCAGCCGGCTGCGGCCGCCCTCGTCCACGGGCATCGACTGATCGAGCATCACGGTCACGGTGCCGCTCTGGGCGGGGGCGGTCATCCGGGTGGCCAGGGTGGAACGGGACTCGGCGTCACCGAAGGACAACGGCTCTGCGAGCGCCGGGAAATCGGTGACCGGACTGGCCGGCGGTGACACCCCGTCGACCCGGAAACCGGCCTTGGCGAGCTCGGCGAGTTGCTCGGGTTTGCGCATGAAGCGATCGAACTCGCTTGCCGCGGTGAGCTGTTCCTTGGACAACCAGTCACCGCTGAGCAGGACCGCGGGGAAGTCGGCGACGGCGGCCGGGCCCGAGGGCACCCAGGAAGCGAGCTTGCCGGCGGCATCGGCCAGGTTCGCCCCCCGCTCGAACAGTTTCTGTTCCGTGGTGACGACGGCGTGCACCGGTGCGGTCGCCGGGTCGGCGGCGTTGACGAGGGCGTCCAGCGCGGTCGAGGCCGCGGCGTCGGCCAACTCCGGCTGCCCGGCGAGCAGGCGTTGCGCGGCGCCCGCGCCGGCGCTGCCCGGCGCACCCGCAGGTGCGGACGCGGCCGCCACCGCTTCGGAGGCCAGGTAGGTGGCGTCGCTGTTGCCGCTGAGCGGCAGGGACAGTTTCAGGCCGCCCCAGCCCGGCAGGTTGAGCCCGTCCAGCCCGGCCGGATTGCTCTGCAGTCCCGGCAGGCTCGACCAGTTCTGCTGGGCCAGCGCGTCTTTGAGTTCGGGCCGGACGGCAAGCACGACGGGGGAGCTGACCAGGGGCCGGCTGTCGATGACGGTCTTGCCGCCGCTGGCCGTTTCCAGCCGTGCCTCCGAGATCGAGCTCGCCGGAATCCACAGCGCGGGGCGGTCGCCGAGTTCACCCGGCCAGGCCTCGGCGAACCCGTTGATCACCGCGGTGGAATCCGCGGCCTTCACCGCCACCTGCACGCAGCGGTCACCCACCGGGTCGGCGGTCGCGCTGTACTGCTCGGCGAAGGTACCCACCTGGTCGGCGATGGCAGGGTCGGCGATGACCGCGACGGTCACCTCGCCCTCGACACAGCGATCCGCGGAGGCCTGGCTGCGGTTGGACAGCGCGTCACCGAAGAAGCGCCACAGGATGACCGCGCCCACCACCACGACGACGGTGATCAGAGCGCCGATGACCAGCGGGCTGACCTTGCGCCGTCCCGGCGTCACCGCACGGTGACTGCCGGTCCACTCACCGCTCTCGAAGGCGCGCTGGCGGCCGGTGACCGAGAACGCCTGGGTGGGCTGGTCCTCGTCGGCCACGGCAGGGAAACCTCGAGGCGCCGGGTCGGGCTCGTCGTACCCGCTGTCGGTCTCGTATTGGTAGTCGTCGGGACCGTACTCGTCGGAGCCGTAGTCGTCCGGACCGTAGCCGTCCGACCGACTTTCCTCCGCGCGGTAACCGTAGTCACCGCGGCCCGCATCGCTGTCCCCGGCGGGTGCCGACCCGTAACCGGCGTCCGGCCCGTTGCCGGTCCGGTCATCGGACTCGTCGGGGTCAGGAATGCTGTGCCTGCCCATCCCTACCCTCTTAACTCGTCGTGTCGAATGCCCCGCCGAAGTCTAGTCACTGGCTCGCGGCACGCGCCTTGAACTCGCGGCGGCGGCGGTGCAGGATCGGCTCGGTGTAGCCGCTGGGCTGCCGGGCACCGGACAGGATCAGTTCCTGAGCGGCCTCGAAGGCGATGCTGGCCTCGGGGTCGGTGGCCATCGGCAGGTAGTCGGGATCGCCGGCGTTCTGCTGATCGACGACCGCGGCCATCCTGCGCAGGCTGGCCTTGATGTCCCCTTCGGTGATGACCCCGTGGTGCAGCCAGTTGGCCAGCAACTGACTCGAGATGCGCAGGGTGGCACGGTCTTCCATCAGCGCGACATTGTGGATGTCGGGCACCTTGGAACAACCGACACCGGCGTCGACCCAGCGCACCACATAACCCAGGATGGACTGGCAGTTGTTGTCGACCTCTTCGTGGATCTCATCGGTCGACCAGGCCAGCTCACCGGCCAGCGGGATGGTCAGCAACTCGTCGATGGTGGCACGCTTCTTGCCCGCGAGTTCCTTCTGCACCGCGGCCACGTCGACCTGGTGGTAGTGCATGGCGTGCAAGGTGGCCGCCGTCGGGGAGGGCACCCACGCCGTGGTGGCGCCGGCCTTGGGCTGACCGATCTTCTGTTCGACCATATCGGCCATCAGGTCGGTCATGGCCCACATGCCCTTACCGATCTGGGCGCGTCCGGACAGTCCGGTGGCCAGGCCGACATCGACGTTGTTGTCCTCGTAGGCCTTGATCCACGGCTGGCTCTTCATAGCGCCCTTGCGGATCATCGGGCCGGCCTCCATCGAGGTGTGGATCTCGTCGCCGGTGCGGTCCAGGAAGCCGGTGTTGATGAACACCACCCGGTCGGCGGCGGCTTTGATGCAGGCCTTCAGGTTCAGCGTGGTCCGGCGTTCCTCATCCATGATGCCGACCTTGAGGGTGCCCTGGGGCAGGCCGAGGACATCCTCGACGCGGCTGAACAGCTCGCAGGTGAACGCGACCTCGTCGGGACCGTGCATCTTGGGCTTCACGATGTACACCGAGCCGGTGCGGCTGTTGGCGTACGGCCCGTTCTCATCGGACTCCTTGAGTCCGTGGGTGGCGATCAGGCCGGTGAACAGCGCGTCCTGGATGCCTTCGGGAATCTCTGGGCCGTCCGCGCCGTCGGCGTTGAAAACGATCGCGTCGTTGGTCATCAGGTGTCCCACATTGCGGACGAACAGCAGACTGCGCCCGGGCAGGGTCAATTCACCTTCGCCGTCCGGTGTGGTGAACAACCGGTCGGGGTTGAGCACCCGGGTGAAGGACTTGCCGCCCTTGCTGACCTCCTCGGCGAGGTCGCCGCGGTTCAGGCCCAGCCAGTTGCGGTAGCCGACGACCTTGTCCTCGGCGTCGACCGCGGCCACGGAGTCCTCGAAGTCCATGATCGTGGTGATCGCGGACTCCAGCACGACATCCTTGATGCCGGCCTTGTCGGTCGAGCCGACCGGGGAGTCCGGGTCGATCAGGATCTCGATGTGCAGGCCGTTGTGCTCCAGCAGGACCGACCATGACGGCGAGCCGAGTTCACCGGTGTAGCCGACGAAGGCGCTCGGGTCGGCGAGAGCGGGCGACAGCACGCCGTCGGTGATCGTCACCTCGGTGATCTCGGCCCAGGAGCCGTCGGCAAGTGGGACGGCTTCGTCGAGGAAGTTGCGGGCGTACGCGATGACCTTGTCGCCGCGCACCCGGTTGTAGGACGAGCCCTTCTCGGCGCCGCCCTCCTCGGAGATCACGTCGGTGCCGTACAGCGCGTCGTACAGCGAGCCCCAGCGGGCGTTGGCGGCGTTCAGCGCGAAGCGGGCGTTGAGGATCGGCACCACCAGCTGCGGGCCAGCGGTGCTGGTGATCTCGGCGTCGACGCCGGAGGTGGTGACATTGAAGTCGGCGGGTTCGGGCGCCAGGTAGCCGATATCGGTGAGGAATTGCTTGTACTCGGCGGCATCGAAGCCGCCGATGACCCGGGCGCGGTGCCACTTGTCGATCTGGGCCTGCAGGTCATCGCGGCGAGCCAGCAGATCCTGGTTCTGCGGGGTGAGGTCGGTGACGACCTTGTCCACACCCGCCCAGAAGGTATCGGGGTCCAGGCCGGTGCCGGGCAACGCTTCGGCCGTGATGAAGTCGTGCAGAACCTTGGCAACCCGCAGGTTTCCCACCGTCACGCGCTCGGTCATGTTTCCTCCCTTAGCAGTCGGACTAGTTTACCCGCCGGTAACTACCGGTGATCCCGCGGAGGACCGCGCAAGCAGCAGGTCACACCGGCGAGCCAATTCCGCGCGCAGCGGCGCGGCTCGTTCGGCGATGCCCTGCTGCGCCTTGACGTACTCGGCGCGGCCGGCTGCGTTCTCGATGGTAATCGGCTCGAAACCATAGTCGGTCAGGTCGTATGGGCTGGCACACATGTCGATCGCGCGGGCGTCGGCGGCCAGTTCCAGGCAATCCATCACCAGCTCTGTGGGCACCAGCGGACCCAATTTGTAGGCCCACTTGTAGCAATCCATCGCCGCGTGTATACAGCCCGGCTGCTCGCTGATCAGTTGGGTGTCGCGCCGCAACTGCTCGCCGTTGAGTTCGGCGGCGGCCGGGGTGAAGAACCGGAAGGCGTCGAAATGGCTGCATCGCAACGGCATCGAATCGACGACGGCGTCGGTGCCGGATGCCCCGAGTCGCAGCGGCACCTGGCCGTGGCGTACCTCCGGCGCGCGGTAGACCATCGCCCATTCGTGCAGCCCGAAACAGTTGAACCGGGCGGGCCGCGCCGCGGTGCGGGACAGCAGATCGGCGACGAACGTCACGGTCTCGCGCCGGGCTGCCAGCAGCTCATCGGTGACCGTGACGACGTCGCCCATGCGGCGGTAGCCGGCGCGGGTGACGAAACGGCCGGCCGCCGGTCCTGCCAAACCGACGCCGAAGCCGGGATGCCAGCGGCGCAGTTGACGGGGCCGCAGGCTGTAATAGGTGAACAGGAAATCCCACACCGGATGAGGTTCGCCACGCTGCGCGCGGTCCTGGTGTGGCGCGACGAAGCGCTGCACCCGCTGCTGGTGCGCCGACTCCCGAGCCAACCAGTCAGATTCGGTGAGGACCGTCACCATCAGACCCGGTGCGTCCCGTCGCGCACGGTGCCGACCAGGTCTTCCACCAGGTCCTCCAGCGTCACCATCGCCGTGACCCGCCCGCCGTCTGTGACCAGTGCGAGGTGACTCTTGTTGCGCCGCAACCGGGTCAGTGCATCGGGCAACGGCAGTGTCGACGCCACCTCGATCAGCGGGCGCACCATCGCGGCGTCGAGTGTGCTGCGTTCCTCGTGGAGCACCGGCAGCACATCCTTGATGTGCAGGTACCCCAGGTAGCTGCCGTCGGCATTGGTCACCGGGAAGCGGGAGTAGCCGGTCTCCGAGAGCGCCTGCTCGACGGCCGCGATGGTGGGCCCGGAACCGGGTGCCGCCGCGGGCACCGCGTGGATGCGGTCCAGTGGGATGGCCAGGTCCGCCACGCTGCGATCGCGGATCTGCAGCGCGCGGGTCAACCGGGTGTGCTCCTCGCGGTCGAGCAGTCCCTCCGACAACGACTCGGCGATCATGTCGGACAGCTCCACGGTGGAGACCGTGACGTCGAGTTCGTCCTTGGGTTCCACCCGCAGCGCCCGCAGGGTGGTGTTGGCGGCCCAGTTGTAGAACGCGATGAGTGGGCGGACCGCGCGGATGTACATCAGGTAAGGCGGTACCAGCAGCATCGCGGTGGCCTCCGGGCCGGCGATCGCGATGTTCTTGGGCACCATCTCGCCGAGCAGCACGTGCATGGTCACCACGACCGCGAGCGCGACGATGAACGACACGGTGTGCAGGACGGCGTCACCGACGCCCAGCAGTGCGAACGGCTTTTCCAGCAGGTGGGCCACTGCGGGCTCGCCGACCCGGCCGAGCAGGATCGAGCAGATGGTGATGCCCAGCTGCGCGCCGGCCAGCATCAGCGAGAGGTTCTCCGCGGCGCGCATCACCGTGACGGCGCGCCTTTTCCCCTGTTCGGCGAGCGCTTCGAGACGGTCCCGCCGCGCCGAGATGAGAGCGAACTCCGCGCCGACGAAAAACGCATTGGCGCCCAGCAGCAGGACGGTCAGCGCGACCGCGAACAGGTCACCGCCCATCGGAGCTCTCCTTGCCCTCGGCGGCTGACTCGCCGGTGCCGCCGTCGGTCTCGACGAGTTCCAGCAGATCGATGCGCCGGCCGTCCATCTTCAGGATCCGGGCCTGCCAGCGCACCGGGTCCTCGCCCGGCTTGTCCGGGTCGAACTCGGTCAGTTCCACGGTTTCGCCGACCTCGGGGATGTGCCCGAGCTTCTCCAGGACCAGACCGCCGATCGTCTCGTAGTCGCCCTCGGGGGCCCGGAACGGAGTTTCGGAATCGACCTCGTCGATCCGCAGCAGTCCGGAGACCTGCCAGCCGGCCCGGCTCTGCACCACATCCGGTGTGGCGTCGTCGTGTTCGTCGCGCACATCGCCGACGATCTCCTCGATGAGGTCCTCGAAGGTGACCATGCCTGCGGTGCCGCCGTATTCGTCGACGACCATGGCTGTCTGGATGCCGTTGGCCCGGATCTGTGTCATCACCGCGTCACCGTCGAGCGAGGCGGGCACGGTCGGTACCGGCACCGCCAGCCGGGACAGCGGGGTGGTGGCGCGGCGCTCGGACGGTACCTCGAAGACCTGCTTTACGTGCACCATGCCGACGGTCTGGTCCAGGTCGCCGTCGACGATGGGAAAGCGCGAGTGGCCGGTGCGGATGGCGGCGTCCAGCAGGTCGGAAACGGTGTCCTCCAGTTCCAGCGATTCGATCTTGGACCGCGGGGTCATCAGTTCCTCGGCGGAGCGGTCGCCGAACTGCAGCGACCGGTCGACCAGGACGGCCGTGTCGGCGTCCAGCGCGCCGCTGCGCGCCGAGGTGCGCACCAGCGACACCAGTTCCTGCGGGGAGCGCGCCGAGCGCAGTTCCTCGGCCGGTTCGATGCCCATCCGGCGCAGGATCCAGTTGGCGGTCCCGTTGGTGGCCTTGATGACCGGCGTGAACAGCTTCGAGAAGTACCACTGCGGCGGGCCCGCGAAACGCGCGGTGGGCAGCGGTTTGGCGACGGCCAGGTTCTTGGGCACCAGTTCACCGAAGATCATCGACACCGAGGTGGCGATCAGCAGCGCCAGCACCAGCGCGATCGGACTCACCCAGTCCGCCGGGATCCGCAGCGCGGTCAGCGGGGCGTAGAGCAGCCGGGCCACCACGGGTTCGGCGAGGTAACCGGTGGCCAGGGTGGTGATGGAGATGCCGAGCTGCGCGCCGGACAGCTGGAAGGACAACGTGCGGTGCGCCTTGAGGACGAACTGGTCGCGCCGCCCGCCGGTCCGGGCATTGGACTCGACGATGCTGCGTTCCAGTGCGGTCAGCGAGAATTCGGCCGCGACGAACAGCGCGGTGCCCGCGGTCAGCAGGATGAACGCGAGCAGGCTGAGCAGCGTCATGGTGAGACTCATCGTGTGCTCACCGCAGGTGCGCCGGGCCTGGTGCCCGGCCGGCTACTGGATGGCTCGACGTCACCGGGGTCGCTGTGCGGGGCCGGTGTGCCGAGCGGAATCCCGGAGCCCACTCGGTCTCCGTGGGCTTCCACGGGTGCCTGTGGCACGGGGTCCCTCTCTGTCATTGGCGACGGACGCCATCGGCGACGGAATCGGTACATGGTAACTGCCCGGATCGGGCGTGCGGAATCACCAACCGGTCGGCAGTGGGTGTCCCTCGGCGAATCCGGCGGCCGACTGCACACCCAGCACGACCTTGTCGTGCAGTTCGGGAAGCGTCGTCGCACCGACGTAGGTGCAGGTGCTGCGCACCCCGGAGGTGATGTGGTCCAGCAGGTCCTCGACACCACCGCGGGCCGCGTCCAGCGCCATCCGGGAGCTGGAGATGCCCTCCTCGAACAGACCCTTACGGGCCCGGTCGAAGGCGCTGTCGGCGGCGGTACGGGCGGCGACCGCACGCTTGGAGGCCATCCCGTAACTCTCCTTGAAGGGCCGGCCATCCCGGTCGCGCAGCAGGTCGCCGGGCGATTCGTAGGTGCCGGCGAACCAGGAGCCGATCATCACGTTCGAGGCGCCGGCAGCCAGCGCAAGCGCCACATCGCGCGGATGGCGCACTCCGCCGTCGGCCCACACGTGCCCGCCGAGTTCTTTTGCCGCAGCTGAACATTCGACGACGGCCGAGAACTGTGGGCGGCCGACGCCGGTCATCATCCGGGTGGTGCACATCGCGCCGGGACCGACGCCGACCTTGACGATGGAGGCACCCGCCCCGATCAGGTCGCGGGTGCCCTCGGCGGACACCACGTTGCCTGCGGCGATCGGCAGGCCGAGATCGAGCGAGGCGACCACGGCGATGGCGTCGAGCATCTTGGCCTGATGGCCGTGCGCGGTGTCGATCACCAGCAGGTCCACCCCGGCCTCGGCGAGGCCGCGGGCCTTGGCGCCGACGTCACCGTTGATACCGACGGCGGCGGCGATACGCAGCCGTCCGGCCGCGTCCACCGCGGGGGTGTAGATGCCGGCGCGGATGGCGCCGGTGCGGGTGAGCACACCGGCGAGTTCGCCCTTGTCATCGGTGAGCACGGCGATGTCGACCGGGGCATGCTCGAGCAGGTCGAACACCTTGCGCGGTTCGGTGCCGGCCGGTGCGGTGATGAAATCGCTGATCGCGATGTCGCGCACCCTGGCGAACCGGTCCACCCCCGTGCAGGAGGCCTCGGTCACCACACCGATCGGCCTGCCCTCGAACACCACCACCGCCGCGCCGTGCGCGCGCTTGTGGATGAGCGCCATCGCATCGGAGACAGAGTCATCCGGTCCCAGGATGACTGGGGTGTCGACCACCACATCGCGGCTCTTCACGAAGTCGACGGTGTGCTGCACCACCGACAGCGGCAGGTCCTGGGGCAGCACCACGATGCCGCCGCGGCGCGCCACCGTCTCGGCCATCCGCCGGCCCGCGACGGCGGTCATGTTCGCCACCACCACCGGGATGGTGGTTCCCGATCCGTCGACGGTGGACAGGTCCACATCGAAGCGCGACGCCACCTCGGAGCGGCCGGGCACGACGAAGACGTCGTTGTAGGTCAGGTCGTAGGGCGGGGTGTGGCCGTTGAGGAACTGCACACCCGTAAGTCTAGTGGGCGCAGTTCACCCCGCGAGCAGACGTGAATGGCCCACAAATCGGGCCGATATGGGGCCATTACTGTCTGCTCGCGCGAAAGACTCAGGCCTCGACCTCGCTGCGGTCACCGCTCCACAGCGTGTGGAACCGCTTGTCGCGGTCGGTGTCGATGCGGCCGTAGGTATGCGCGCCGAAGAAGTCGCGCAGGCCCTGGGTCAGCGCCGCGGGCAGGCGCTCGGTGCGCAGTCCGTCGTAGTAGGACAGCGCGGAACTGAAGCCGGGGATCGGGATGCCCAGTTCGGTCGCCTTCACCACGACGCGGCGCCAGCTGTCGATGGCCGCCTCGATGGCATCGCGGAAGTACGGGTCGACGATCAGGGTCGGCAGGTTCGCGTCGTTGTCGAAGGCGTCCTTGATGCGGTTGAGGAACTTGGCCCGGATGATGCAGCCGCCGCGCCAGATGGTGGCCATGTCGCCGGGGGTGATGTCCCAGTTGTACTCGGTGCTGCCGGCCTGGATCTGGTTGAAGCCCTGGGCGTAGGCGATGATCTTCGAGGCGTAGAGCGCCTGGCGGATGTCCTCGGTGAACTGCGCTGCATCCGTGGGCTTCTCGCCGAGGCCGCCGGACGCGAGGCCGGTGGTGGCCTTGCGCTGGGCCACCGAACCCGACAGCGCACGGGCGAACACCGCCTCGGCGATGCCGGTGACCGGGACGCCGAGATCCAGCGCGGACTTGACCGTCCAGCGCCCGGTGCCCTTCTGCTCGGCCTCGTCGAGGATCAGATCGACCAGCGGCGTGCCCGTCTCGGCGTCGACCTGGCGCAGCACCTCGGCGGTGATCTCCACCAGGTAGCTGTCCAGGTCGCCGGAGTTCCATTCGGTGAAGACGTCGGCGATCTGGCCGGCCGCCAGGCCGAGGCCGTCGCGCAGCAGCTGGTAGGCCTCGCCGATGAGCTGCATGTCGGAGTACTCGATGCCGTTGTGCACCATCTTCACGAAGTGCCCGGCGCCGTCGGGGCCGATGTGGGTGCAGCAGGGCACGCCGTCGACGTGCGCGGAGATCTCCTCCAGCAGCGGGCCCAGTGAGACGTAGGACTCGGCGGGGCCGCCAGGCATGATCGACGGGCCGTTGAGCGCGCCCTCCTCGCCCCCGGAGATGCCGGCGCCGACGAAGTGCAGTCCGCGCTCACGGATCGCCTTCTCGCGGCGGATGGTGTCGGTGTAGAGCGCGTTGCCGCCATCGATGATGATGTCGCCTTCCTCCATCGCGTCGGCGAGCTCGTTGATGACGGCGTCGGTCGGGTCACCGGCCTTGACCATGATCAGCACGCGGCGCGGCTTCTCCAGCGCGTCGAGGAATTCGGCGATCGTCTCGCTGCGCACGAAGTTGCCCTCGGAGCCGTGCTCGGCCAATAGCGCATCGGTCTTGGCGATCGAGCGGTTGTGCAGCGCAACGGTGTACCCGTGGCGGGCGAAGTTCCGCGCGATATTGGATCCCATGACCGCGAGGCCGGTGACCCCGATCTGTGCCTTGCCGGTGTTGCCCGAATTGGTCATGCGGCAGCCTTTCGTGTCGTCTACGTCTTCGATGGTTGGATCGCCGCCGGTTCGGGTTTTATGCCCTAGTGACTGAACAGGCGGTGCAGCTCGGTGAGCCAGGGAAGTGCCAGCGCCACCGTGGGGATGATCAGGATCGCGGCCGCGGCGGTGTAGGCCGCCACTGCCAGGCCAAGACTATTGCCCTTGCCGCAGAGCCGCTGCACTCGCACCACGGTGGTCGGTCCGCCTGCCGCCAGCGCACCCGACGGGGTGCGTCCGCCGGCGCAGGCGACCAGCGCGCGGGCCAGGGGAGTGGGCCCGGCGACGCGGACCGCGGCGTCATCGGCGAGCAGTTCGATGAGCAGCCGGACCGCGTCGAGTGCGTTACCGCTGCGGACGAACCGCGGGAACGCGGCGTGCACGGCGGTGAACATCTCCAGCACCAGATCGTGGCGGGCCCGCAGGTGGGCGCGTTCGTGGCTGAGGATGGCGGAGATCTCGGGTTCGGAGAGCGTCGTCAGGGCGCCCTCGCTGACCACCACGCGGCTGCGGACGCCGGGCAGGCAGTAGGCCATCGGCTGGGCGACCCCCAGGACGCGCAGCCCGCTGGGCCGACGGGCCGGGGTGCGCACTTCGTCACGTGACATACCGACCAGATCGACGACCATGCGGTGATGGGCGCGCCGGCGACGGGTGGCGACGGCCACCAGCAGGACCGCGACGATCAGGCGGGCGCCGATCATCAGGGTGAGTGCGAAAACCACCACGTACAGCGCCCACAGCGGCCAGCCGAGGACGGCGATCTCACTGGTCAGCGTGGCGGTGGGGCGACCGTCGGGGCCGGGGACGAACAGCCGGCTGGCGATGGCGAGGCCGGCGGAGAATGCCGACAGCACGGCGGCCAGGGCGATGGCCTGCCAGAGCACGATGGCGGCGCGCGGTGCGCGTAGTGGCCAGGATGCGCGCGCGAGAAGTGCGGGAACCGGACCGACGAGCACCAGCGCGACTATGGAGAAGGCCAGCGCGGACACGTCGTCAGTGTCCCTCAGTCGGTACCCGAATTACCAGCCGGTGGGACAACCCGGTGCTTGGACTCCAGTTCGGCGAGCGCACGGCGCAGCGCGTCGGCCTCACCGGCTCCCACTCGTTCGACGAAATGCACCAGCGCGGCCTCGCGGCTGCCGGAGTCCGAGACCTGGTCCAGGGCGTCGACCATCAGGCCCGCGACGAGCTCGTCGCGGCCGTGGGTCGGGGCGTAGCGGTGGGCACGGTCATCGCGGTGCTGGACGACGAGATTCTTCTTCGCCAGCCGCTGCAGGACCGTCATGATCGTGGTGTAGGCAAGGTCACGGCGCGCAGCAAGAGCCTCGTGGACCTGTCGCACCGTTTGTGGTTCGCGCGAGGTCCAGAGGTGGTCCATCACTTCGCGCTCGAGTTCCCCGAGCCGCGTCAACTTGGCCATGTTCTGTTCACTCTCCTGAGCAATGGATTCAGGGTACTACGCGGTTACTACCGTGCGTCGTATCCCATCTGCGCGCCAGGTCGATTACCTGGGGTCGTACTTTCCCGCGCCGGTCACGGCCCCTTTCCGAAGTACCTGTGAGTCCAGTCACAGGTACTGGTCCGGTTGGGGACGATGACTATAGTAAGGCTAACCTAACCGCAGAAGGAGGTGCTGATGACGGTCGTGGTCGACGATCCGCTGATTGCACGCATGTCGATTAGGCGGGCATTGCCGCTGCATGAATCCAGCCGGCGACTTCGGGAGCTCTACCCCGAATGTCCGCGGGTCTACGGCGTGGCGGTGATGGGTGATCTGTCCCGGCGGCGCTGGTGGCCGCTGGTCGAGGTGATGACCACCGACCGCCTGCGCACCATGTTCGACGCCGCAACCGCCGAGACCGACAGCCGTGCCGCGGTGGCGCAGCAGTTGGCGGCCACGCTCTCGCATGTGGTGATCGGGCGGGTGGTGCCGCTGGTCGCGCTGGAGGGTCGCGCCTGGGACACCGGGCTGGAGAACCTCTGGGTGCACGTCGATTCCGAAGGCGCCATCGACTGGGTCGGCGTGGTCGACCCGACGCTGCGCGCCCTGCCGGACGACCCGCATCTGGCGCAGCGGTCCACGGTCGGCGCGGTGCGCACCACGCGCGACGGCATCGTGGCGCTGCCCAGTGAGGCGGCGCTGACCACCTGGGTGGCGCATCGCAGCCACCGGGCCCTGGCTCCGCTGTTCGCCAAGCTGTATCAGGTCAGCGACGGTGCGATCTCCATCGCGTCGATGTGGAACATCGTGGGGGCGGCCGTGGTCGGTGCGTCGACTCAGGTGCCCCTGCTCGCGGGGTCCAGTGAGCTGACGAGCATGTGCCGCGGCCAGGCGATCCTCGACGCGTTGGTCGGGTTCGGCTTGCCGGTGCGCGGCGCGAGCAGAACTGCCGCAGGGAAGGTCTTGCTAAATTAGGGCAGCCTTGCCTATCCTATTGTTGCGAGGCTAACGGACCGAGCCGGAGTCCTGAGGGCTGCAGAGACCCCCGGTCCACTCGAAGGAAGGGCCCCACGCATTACGCGTGGGGCCCTTCCGCATTTGTGGGTGCGACGGTGTAGACACAGATCTCGTGACCGCATCTCTGCCTCCCGGCCTCGGCGCCGGCTTCGACAGCGAATTGGGCCTGCAGTACCTGGAGGTGACCCCGGACGGCGGACGCGCCCGTCTGGAGATCACCGACAAGGTGAAGCAGCCGTGGGGGATCGTCCACGGCGGCGTGTACTGCTCCATCGTGGAAAGCCTCGCCAGTGTCTCAGGCCATGTCTGGCTCGCCGAGCACGGCGGCGGCACCGTCGTCGGGGTGAACAACAACACCGATTTCCTGCGCGCCATCAAATCCGGCACGGTGACGGCAGTTTCGACGCCGATCCACCGTGGCCGGCGCCAGCAGCTGTGGCTGATCACCATCACCGACGAGGATGACCGCACGGTGGCGCGGGGTCAGGTGAGGTTGCAGAACGTCGTCGAATGACGGCGAGCGCTGCTGATTCGCCTGAGGCGTGGCAGTATCGCGCACTATGCGTTTAACGCCGCATGAACAAGAGCGGTTACTCATCTCCTACGCGGCTGACCTCGCCCGG
This sequence comes from Mycolicibacterium sp. P9-22, assembly GCF_008329585.1. GTDB lineage: Bacteria > Actinomycetota > Actinomycetes > Mycobacteriales > Mycobacteriaceae > Mycobacterium. The sequence continues at coordinate 141,022 of NZ_NPKP01000013.1, forward strand.
CGACGGCAGGACCGTGGCCTGCTGCTGAACCATCCCGAAGCCGTCGCGCTGATCACCGACCACATTCTGGAAGGCGCGCGTGACGGGCGCTCGGTGGCTGAGTTGATGGTCAGTGGCCGCGATGTGCTCAGCCGTGAGCAGGTCATGGACGGCGTGCCGGAGATGCTCCACGACGTCCAGGTCGAGGCGACCTTCCCGGACGGCACCAAACTCGTCACCGTCCACCATCCGATCCCGTGACAGGCGTGTGGCATGTACCCAGGTGAGATCCTGTTCGGCGACGGCGATATCGGCCTCAGTGAGGGCGCACTGCGCATCTCGCTGCAGGTGGTGAACACCGGTGACCGGCCGGTGCAGGTGGGCAGTCACGTGCACCTGCCGCAGGCGAACTCGGCCCTGGAATTCGATCGCGCGGCCGCGCACGGGCACCGTCTGGACATTCCCGCCGGCACCGCGGTGCGCTTCGAACCCGGCATCGCCCAGCACGTTTCGCTGGTTCCGCTGGGCGGGACGCGCGAGGTGTACGGGCTTTCGCTGAATCCGCCGGGCAGATTGGACCCCTCACAGTGACCTACCTCTCCCGCGACCGCTACGCCGCGCTGTACGGCCCCACCACCGGTGACCGGATCCGGCTGGCTGATACCGACCTGTTCATCGAGATCACCGAGGACCGCAGCGGCGGACCGGGATTGGCCGGGGACGAGGCGGTGTTCGGCGGTGGCAAGGTGCTCCGCGAATCGATGGGGCAGAGCCGGGCAACCCGGGCCGACGGCTCGCCCGACACCGTCATCACCGGCGCGGTCATCCTCGACTACTGGGGAATCATCAAGGCCGATATCGGGATCCGTGACGGCCGCATCGTGGCGATCGGCAAGGCGGGTAACCCGGAGACCATGTCCGGGGTGCACCCCGACCTGGTGGTCGGCCCGTCCACCGAGGTCATCTCCGGTAACGGCCGCATCGTCACCGCCGGTGCCATCGACTGTCACGTCCACCTGATCTGTCCGCAGATCATGGAGGAGGCCCTCGGCGGCGGTATCACCACCATCATCGCCGGCGGGACGGGCCCCGCGGAGGGCAGCAAGGCCACCACCGTGACGCCGGGTTCCTGGCACCTGGCGAGGATGCTGGAAGCGCTGGACACCTGGCCGCTCAACATCGCGCTGCTGGGTAAGGGAAATACCGTCAGCTCCGACGCGATGTGGGAGCAATTGCGCGGTGGTGCAGCCGGATTCAAGCTGCACGAGGACTGGGGCACCACGCCGGCAGCGATCGATGCCTGCCTGACCGTGTCCGAGGCCGCCGGTGTGCAGGCCAATATCCACACCGACACGCTCAACGAGATGGGGTTCGTGGAGGACACTTTGGCCGCGGTGAAGGGCCGATCGATCCACGCCTATCACACCGAGGGCGCAGGCGGCGGGCACGCACCCGATATCATCACGGTCGCGGGCGAACCCAATGTGCTGCCCAGTTCCACGAACCCGACCCGCCCGCACACCGTGAACACCCTCGACGAACACCTGGACATGTTGATGGTGTGCCACCACCTCAACCCCGCAATCCCCGAGGATCTGGCGTTCGCGGAGAGCCGGATCCGGCCCTCCACCATCGCTGCAGAGGACCTGCTGCACGATATCGGCGCCATCTCGATGATCGGCAGCGACGCCCAGGCGATGGGCCGTATCGGTGAGGTGGTGCTGCGGACCTGGCAGACCGCGCATGTCATGAAGCGCCGCAGGGGATTTCTGGAAGGCGATGTGCGGGCCGACAACAACCGGGCCCGCCGCTACGTCGCGAAATACACCATCTGCCCGGCCGTCGCGCACGGCATGGATCACGAGATCGGTTCGGTCGAGGTCGGCAAGCTGGCCGACCTGGTGCTGTGGGAGCCGGCGTTCTTCGGCGTCCGTCCACATGCCGTCATCAAGGGCGGCATGATCGCCTGGGCGGCGATGGGCGATGCGAACGCCTCCATCCCCACCCCGCAACCCGTGCTACCCCGGCCGATGTTCGGCGCCGCGCCCGCTGCCGCGGCGGCCACATCGGTGCACTTCGTGGCGCCGCAGGCGATCGAGGACGGTCTGGCCGAACGGCTCGACATCAGACGAAAGTTGCTGGCGGTGAGCAATGTACGGAAGGTGGGCAAGGCCCAGATGCCGCTCAACGACGCACTTCCGCGTATCGAGGTCGACGCCGACACCTTCACCGTGCGCATCGACGGCGAGGTGTGGCAGGAGCAGCCCGCCACCGAATTGCCGATGGCGCAGCGTTACTTCTTGTTCTGATGCTTGCGACCCTTCTCACGCTGGCGGACTCCCGGTTACCGACCGGCGGTCACGTGCACTCCGGCGGCATCGAAGAGGCAATCACCGCCGGGCGGGTCACCGGCGTCGCGACGCTGCGGGCCTACCTGTGCCGCCGGATCCGCAGTCAGGGGCTGGTGAGTGCGTCCTTGGCCGCGGCGGTGCACACCGGCAGCCTGACGGTCGAGTCCGCCGATGCCGAAACCGACGCCCGCACACCGTCTCCGGCGGCGCGGGTCGCGTCCCGGGCACAGGGCCGTGGGTTGCTCCGGCTGGCCAGGCGGGTGTGGCCCGAGCATCCGTGGGACGCATTGGGTTCCAAGCCGCACCTCGCCGTGGTCGCCGGCGCGGTGGGGATGGCCAGCGCGGTGGCCCCCGAGCACACCGCGTTGTCGCTGGTGTACACCACCATGACCGGATCGGCGACGGCGGCGCAGCGGCTGCTGGCGCTGGATCCGGCCGATGTGGCAGTACTGACCTTCGAGTTGTCCACGCTGTGCGAGCAGACCGCGGCGCAGGCCGTCAAGGAGCTCGCGGACCTCTCCGATCCGCTGCTCGACGTGCTGGCCGAGGGGCACGCCGCACGCGAGCGGCCGCTGTTCTTCTCCTGAAATTCAAAGCAGAGTCGAAAGGTCCCGATATGCCACCACATTTCATCGACGGCGAGCCGCACACCCATACCGACCGGCCCAAGCGGATACGGCAGCCGGGGGAACCGTTGCGCATCGGCATCGGCGGGCCGGTGGGTTCCGGTAAGACCGCGCTGGTGGCCGCGCTGTGCCGTCAGCTACGTGACGAGATCTCACTGGCGGTGCTCACCAACGACATCTACACCACCGAGGACGCCGATTTCCTGCGCAGGCATGCCGTGCTGCCCGACGAGCGCATCGCCGCGGTGCAGACCGGGGGTTGCCCGCACACCGCCATTCGCGATGACATCACCGCCAATCTCGATGCCATCGACGATCTGATCGCCACCAATCCGGGGCTGGACCTGATCCTGGTCGAATCCGGTGGCGACAATCTGACCGCGACGTTCTCCTCCGGCCTCATCGATGTGCAGATCTTCGTCGTCGACGTCGCCGGCGGTGACAAGGTGCCGCGCAAGGGCGGACCGGGAGTGACCTTCTCGGACCTGTTGGTGATCAACAAGACCGACCTCGCGCCCATGGTCGGCGCCGATCTGGAGGTGATGCGCCGGGATTCCACCCAGGTGCGGGGTGACCGGCCCTTCGTACTGATATCGCTCACCGACGACCCGACCGCCGGCCCGGTGCTGCACTGGGTGCACGAACAGCTTCAGGTCGCGGTGCCCGGCGAGCGCATCGACGGGGAATTGGCGAGTTCCTAGGTGCGTTCGGACGTGCTGTTGGTGGCCCGGCCCGGGCGGGGACCGCATATCGAGTGTGCGGGTGGTCTGGCCGCGCGTCGCACCGAACCCGATGTCGTGCACCTGTTGTCGGCGGCGGCCACGCCGCTGGGCGGGGACGCCATCTCGGTGCGGATCGTCGTGGAGGCCGGCGCGCGCCTGCGGGTGCGCAGTGTCGCTGCCAGCGTCGTGCTCCCGGGCGCGGGAAGCGTGGTGTCACACAGCTGCTGGGATCTCGAGGTGGCAGGTGAGCTCGATCTCGATCCCCAGCCCACCGTCATCGCGGGCGGAGCGCGCCACCACACCAGCACCCGGTTGCACGTCGGGCAGAACGCCAGGGCGCGGTTGCGAGAAAGCGTTCAGATCGGCAGAACCGGTGAAGACCACGGGTTCTGGACCTCGGCACTGCACGCCGATGTGGACGGCATTCCGCTGTTGCGCCACCGGGTGGAACTCGGCGCCGGATCCGTGGCCGATGACGAATTGGGCACGCCGCGGGCCTGCGTCAGCGAATTACGCTATCCGGAAACCGGATTCGACAGCGCCGGCACCGTCCTGGAACTGGCCGGTGGCGGCAGTCTGTCGACGTGGCAGGGACAGCGATTGGGCGGCTAACTGGCCGCCTTCTCGCCTTCCTGCACTGCGGCCGCGATCTCTTGGAGCTCCTCGATCCGGGTCCGGGCATAGGCCTGCTGTTCGGTGATCGTCAGCTGACCACGCTGGCGACTCAGGAACGTCACCGCCCACGAGAGCAAGGTGGCGATCTTGGTCTTGAAGCCCACCAGATAGATCAAGTGCAGTCCCAGCCACGCAAGCCAGGCGAAGAACCCGCTGAACTCGAACTTGTTCTTCTCGCCGAGCGGGATCTGGGCCACGGCGTTCCACTTCGAGACGGTGGCCATCGAGCCCTTGTCGAAGTACTTGAACGGCACCCGGGGCTTGGGCTTCGTGCCGTGCGCCCGCGCGGCGGCCTCGTTCTTGACGATCGCGGCCACGTACTTGCCGCCCTGGATGGCGCCCTGCGCCATACCGGGGACACCGGGAACGAAGGCCATGTCGCCGATCACGAACACGTTGGGGTGCCCGGGGATCGACAGATCGGGATTGACGATGACGCGGCCCGCGCGGTCGATCTCGGTCTCGGACTGGGCGGCCAGATCCCGGCCCAGCGGGCTGGCCGCCACACCTGCCGACCACACCTTGCTGGCCGATTCGATGCGGCGCAGGGTGCCGTCCTGGTCCTTGACGGTGATGCCGTTGCGGTCGACGTCGGTGACCATGGCGTTGAGCTGGATCTCGACGCCCATCTTCTCCAGCCGCTCCTTGGCCTTGATGCCGAGCTTCTCACCCATCGGGGGCAGCACGGCAGGCGCGGCGTCGAGCAGGATGACGTGTGCCTCGGTGGGGTCGATGTGCCGGAAGCTGCCCTTGAGCGTCTGATCCGACAGCTCCTGGATCTGGCCGGCCATCTCGACCCCGGTGGGCCCGGCGCCGACGACGACGAAGGTCAGCAGCTTCTTGCGGCGCTCCGGGTCGCTGGACCGCTCGGCCTGCTCGAAGGCACCGAGGATGCGGCCGCGCAGTTCCAGCGCGTCGTCGATGGTCTTCATACCCGGTGCCCACTCCGCGAAGTGGTCGTTGCCGAAGTACGACTGACCGGCGCCGGCCGCCAGGATCAGGGTGTCGTAGGGCGTGCTGTAGGTGTGGCCGAGCAGGACCGAGTCGACCGTCTTCTTCTCCAGGTCGACATGGGTCACGTCACCCAGGAGCACCTGAGCGTTGTTCTGCTTGCGCAGGATCAGGCGCGTCGGCGGGGCGATCTCACCTTCGGAGATGATGCCGGTGGCCACTTGGTACAGCAGCGGCTGGAACAGGTGGTGGGTGGTGCGGGCGATCAACTTGATGTCGACGTCGGCACGCTTGAGCGCCTGTGCGGCGTTCAGCCCACCGAAACCCGAACCAACGATGACTACCTTGTGCCGATCCGATGCCGTAGCTCCGGGGTGGCTCATCTGGCGCTCCTAGCGAAGTACTTTGTCAATACAACCCTAGGGTAGTCGGTGGCCATCCCACCAGCGCGGTGAGATGGCGCACCACCCTTGAAGTTCATCTGCCAGGGGTTACCCCGCGATCACCGGTTCAAGCGCCTTGGCCACTGCGGTGACTCCGCCGGGCACATATCCGCCCATCGTCACCGGGCTGAGGATCACGCCGTCGACGCCGACGTCGTACACCCTTTCCTTGAGCTGTTCGGCGACCTGCTCCGGGGTGCCGAACACCGCCTGCTGCTTGAAGTCGTCGGGAATCATGTCCGCGGTGTACTGCTCGCCGATCAGGGCGATGACGAGCATGCTGGTCTCCAGGGTGGCCGGGTCGCGGTCGATGGCCTCACACCGCTCGCGGACCACGTCCAGCTTGCGTGGCAGCTCATCGAATCCGGCGATGATGTTGAGGTGGTCGAAGTGCCGCGCGGCCAGCGGAATGGTCTTCTTCTCTCCGCTGCCGCCGATCATCAGCGGAATGTGGTCGCGGAAGCGGGGATTGGCGAAGGCTTCCTGGGTCTTGTAATACGCGCCGTCGACGGTGACGCGCTCACCCTTGAGCATCGGCAGGATGATCTGCAAGGCCTCGTCGAGCTTCTTGAAGCGGTCGGTGAAGGTGCCGAACTCGAAGCCCAGGCTGTCGTGCTCGAGCTCGAACCAGCCGGTGCCGATGCCCAGGATGGAGCGGCCCTGACTGATCACGTCCAGCGTGGTGATGGCCTTGGCCAGCACAGTGGGGTTGCGATAGGTGTTGCCGGTGACGAGGGTTCCCAGCTGGACCCGCTCGGTAGCCGCGGCCAGCGCGCCGAGCGCGGTGTATGCCTCCAGCATCGGCTCCTCGGGGGCGCCGAGGCCGGGCAGTTGGTAGAAGTGATCCATCAGGAAGACCGAGTCGAAGCCGGCGGCTTCGGCTTCCCGGGCCTGCGCGATGACAGTCGGAAACAGTTCGGAGACGCTGGTGCCGTAGGAGAAATTGGGGATCTGGAGTCCAAGTCGAATGGCCATGGGACTCACGTAACCACAACGAAGCGGAGCGGTCACCCCGTTTTAGCTCGGGGCGAACAAGGGAATATCTCAGCCGAAGCTGGCGAGCGCGCCCTGGCTGACATGCAGCGTCTCGCCGGTGATGTGCCGCGCCGACGGCGTCGTGAGAAACAGTGCGAGACGGGTGATCTCGTCGGCGGTCGTGGTGGGGGAACCGCTAAGCCCGTCGTATCCGGGGTCGACGCCGCGACCGGCGGCGACGAGGTTGATGGTGATACCGCGGATGCCGAAGTGCGCGGCCTGTCCCGAGGTCCAATTCGACAAAGCCGCCTTGATGGCGGCGTCCGCGCTGCCGTCGGCGGGGTTGGCGGCGACCACGTTGATGATCGAGCCGCCCGAGCTCAGCTGGTCGCCGAGCACCGACACCGTCAGGACCGCGGACAACACCGTGGTGTCCAGCGCGTGGCGCCAGGCCGACGCGCGATCGGTCAGCGTGTGGGTGCGCGGGTCGCCGGCGTCCCAGCGCGGGGCGGGCACATTGATGATGCCGTCCAGGTGCTGAGGGAAGGCGCCACGGGCGGCTTCGAGGCTGGCCGGGTCGTTGTTGTCGAAGACCACGTAGTCGACGTCGAGTTCCTTGGCGGCGACCTCGAGCTCGGCGCGCTGGGCCCCGGCGATCAGCACGTTGTGGCCCTCGTCGCGGAATCCGCTCGCAATGACGCGACCCAGTTCGGTATCGCCACCGGTGACGAGCAACTCCATGGGACCTCCTTGGTTCAGCGCTGAAGCCAGCGAGTGACCTTGATGTTACTGGACAGTAGCTAGCCGGGGGAAATCAGACGCGCCGGATGCGAAGGCGGTCGGCGACCGTCGCGTAACGCATCGCGGCGCGGTGGCGACATAGGGCGCAGAACCCCCACCGGCGGTGTGCACGGCACACCCGAACGCCACCGGTGGACTCGGTCGTGGGTGCGTAAAATCAGCAACCCATTGAACAGCGTGCTGCGTAGGCTTTTGGGGCGGACAGCAACCTCTCAGGTTTGTGCTCAATGAGCAACTCGCACTTGCGTCACGGCTGTAACACGGTAAGTTTCTTCACCATGGATCAGTCGGACGTGAATTCCTCACACCGCAAGCGGCTCGGCAAGAGGCTTACGGTCGCCGCAGCGGTTGCGTCCGCGGCGGCCCTGGCCCTTCCGGTCGCGGTGTCGCACGCGGAGCCGGTGCCGCCGCCGCCGGTGCCGGCGCCCGTCAACCCGACGCCGCCGCCACCCCCGTTGCCGCCCGGCGCGCCCGTGCCGCCGCCGGCCGCACCGCTTCCTCCGGGCGTGCCACCGCCCCCGCCGCCTCCGGGCGTGCCGCCGCCACCGGTCGATCCGAACGCACCGCCCGTCGACCCGAACGCACCGCCGCCCCCACCGCCCGCACCGGAACCGGGCCGGGTGAACAACGCTCCCGGCGGCATCAGCTACCTCCTGCCCGAGGGCTGGAAGGTGGCCGACGCCACCCAGTTGTCCTACGGCCAGGCGCTGCTGACCAAGATCCCGCCGCCCGGTACTGAGCAGCCGCCGAACGACACCAGCGTGCTGCTGGGTCGCCTCGACATGAAGCTTTTCGCCGGTTCGGAAGCCGACAACGCCAAGGCGGCCGCCCGGCTGGCCTCCGACATGGGCGAGTTCTTCATGCCGTTCCCGGGAACCCGTCTCGGCCAGGAGACCGCTCCGCTGACCGCGGGCGATCTGACCGGCAGCGCGTCGTACTACGAGGTGAAGTTCACCGACACCAGTAAGCCGACCGGACAGATCTGGTCCGGGGTGGTCGGTGCGCCGACCCCGGCAGCGCGTGGTCAGCGCGCGCCCGAGCGTTGGTTCGTGGTGTGGCTCGGTACGGCCAACAACCCGGTGGACAAGGGTGCTGCGGTGGCGCTGGCCCAGTCGATCCGGCCCTGGAGCCCACCGCCTCCGCCTCCGCCGCCGGACCCCAACGCGCCCCCGCCGCCGCCGGACCCGAACGCGCCGCCGCCCGACCCCAACGCGCCGCCGCCGCGGCCCGGTGTCGGTGTGCCGGTGCCGGTCGATCCGAACAGCGCCCCCGGGATGCTGCCGGCCTGATCGTCACGACCACGCAATGTCGCCCTGAGAGCCACCGTGCGGATATATATCCGCAGCGGCCATCTCGGGGCGACATTGCGTGGTGATGGTTGCAGCGGTGATGAACGATCGTGCCCATTTCTTGGGCATGATCGTTACCCTGCCGGGGTAGACCGGATGACATCCCGGCCGCGCGGTCGGGCGTCCCGGTAACGGGTCACCGAGGCAGGAGTTCACTGATGGACATGCTGGCCGCTACGGAGTTTCTCGCTCGCTCCTCCACGCAGACGAGCGTGGGCTGGATCGGTTACATCATCATCGGCGCCATCGCCGGTTGGATCGCCGGAAAGATCGTCAAGGGCAGTGGATCCGGAATCTTGATGAACATCGTCATCGGCATCGTCGGTGCACTGATCGGCGGTTTTCTGCTCAGTTTCTTCCTGGACACCGCCGGCGGTGGCTGGTGGTTCACGCTGTTCACCGCGGTCCTGGGCTCGGTGATCCTGTTGTGGATCGTCGGCCTGGTGACCAGGAAGAAGGTCTAGCACCTACGGGCGCGTTGGCGCCGCGCTCACGTGGACGCGTGCCACACGAGCGCGGCCGCCAATGCGCCCATGCCGTTGAGTGACCAGTGCAGCGCGATCGGCGCGATCAGACTGCCACTGCGCCGGCGCAGCCAGGTGAACACGAATCCGGCGGCGGCCGTGGCGATCACGGCGCCGACGACACCGGCCACCATGCCGAACACACCGCCACCGAGAATGCGGGAGAACCCGACATTGCCGCTGGTGAGGCCGAACGAGCTGGCGATGTGCCACAGGCCGAACAACAGTGAGCCGGCAGCGGCCACGCCGCGGACCCCCCAGGCGCGGTCGAGCGCACCGTGCAGTACACCGCGGAAGGCCAGTTCCTCCGGGATGACGGTCTGCAGCGGGATGATGACCATCGAGGCGATCAGCGCGCCCGACAGCGTCGCGTAGTGGTTGTTCATGAACATCGGGCGCGTCCAGGGCAGCAGCGCACCGATCGCGATGACCATCAGCACGATCCCGACGACGGCCGCGGCGTAACCGGCGCCCGAGCGCCACTGCTCGCGGCCCAGGCCGAGTTCGGACCAGCCGAGCCCGCGGGAGCGCACCAGGATCACCAGCCCCACCGCGGCGGCGGGCACGATCACGACATTGGCCCACGGCGTGGTGAAATGTGCCACCAGATTGGTGAGGGCGAGCACCACCACGACGACACCCACATCGACGTACACCCGGAAATGGTGCAGCGCGGACAGCTGCCCAACCAGCGGATGGGCAGGCATCTCGATCGGTGCAGCGACCGCGCCGGCGTCAGACATTGTCCGCAAGTGTACGTGCCGTGGTTGTCTACCTAAGTTAGCGAACTGACACGCTATGGTGTCGAGCGTGCTGAGGATGACGTGGTGACGGCGCCGGGGCCACTGCTCGGTGGTGTGCGAGTACTCGACCTCGCGAGTGCCGATGCCGCGGCGATCACCCGGCTGCTGGCGGACCTGGGTGCCGATGTGCTCAAGATTGCGTTGCCCGGCGACGATCGCGATCATCGCACCGCGCCGTTGGTGGGTGCCACCAGCGTGCCGTTCACCTTGGACAATGCCAACAAACGGGTCACCACGTTGGATCCCGCCGACGAGACGCACCGGCACCGCTTCGCCGCCCTGGTCGCCGACGCCGACATCCTCGTAGGCGGCGATGACCTGCCCGCTGCCTTCGGCACCTCCTGCGCCGAACTCGCTGATCGCCATCCAGATCTGGTGGCGGTGTCGGTCACCGATTTCGGCGCCGACGGCCCGTACCGGTCCTGGCTGGGTACCGATGCCGTGTTCTACGCGATGTCGACCGCACTGTCGCGTTCCGGCCCGGCCACCGGGACACCGGTGCTGCCGCCAATCGGCATCGCCTCGGCGACGGCGGCGGCGCAGGCGGCCTGGGCTGTGCTGGCCGCCTACTACCACCGGCTGCGCGACGGCGGCGGTGACTACATCGACTTCTCCCGCTTCGAGGCCGTGGTGCAGGCACTCGACCCGCCCTTCGGCTCGCAGGGACAGGCGGCGTCCGGTCTGAAACGCTCCGGCGGTTGGCGTGGCCGTCCCCGTAACCAGCAGATCTACCCGACCTTCCGGTGCCGCGACGGGTACGTGCGCATCTGTCTGCTCTCCGCGCGGCAATGGCGCGGGATGTGGGCCTGGCTCGGTGAACCCGCGGAGTTCAGCGGGCCCGAATTCGAGTCGATCGGGGCACGATTCGCCGCATCCACCCAACTGAACGCGGCGATAGCGGCGCTGTTCGCGCCCGAGTCCATGGCGGATCTGGTGGCGCACGGGCAGTCGCGTGGCGTGCCGATCGCCGCGGTGCAGACGCCGGCCGAAGCGCTGACCTCAGAGCATTTCCGTGCCGTCGGCGCGCTGGCGCCGGTGCCGGTGACCGGCGGGGGCACCGTGACGGTGCCCGTCGGTCCGTTCGTCGTCGACGGCGTCCACCGTGGCCTGAGGACCCCCGCGGCAAAGGACGCGGCACCCGAGTGGCTGGGTCCGACGAACCCGCTGGGCCGGCCGCGCAAGAACGGGCGGCGGCCGTTCGACGGACTGCGGATCCTGGACCTCGGGGTGATCGTCGCCGGAGGTGAACTCGGCCGGTTGTTCGCCGACCTGGGTGCCAGGGTCGTCAAGGTGGAGAGTGCGGCCTATCCCGACGGGTTGCGCCAGACCGCACCGGGACAGGCGATGAGCTCTTCCTGGGCGCTGACACACCGCAATGAGTTGAGCTTCGGGGTGGATCTGCGCCGGCCCGAAGGCGCCGAGATCTTCGGCAGGCTGGTGGGCAGGACCGACGCGGTGTTCGCCAATTTCAAACCGGGAACACTTGGCGCACTGGGCTTCTCCTACGACGCATTGCGCACGCTGAATCCCACCGTGGTGCTGGCCGAGAGCAGCGCCTTCGGGGACACCGGACCGTGGAGTGACCGGATGGGTTACGGCCCACTGGTGCGTGCCACCACCGGCGTCACCCGGCTGTGGCGGGGCGCGGGCGCGCAAGATGACCAGTTCTTCGACGCAACCACGATTTTCCCCGATCACGTGGCCGCCAGGATCACCGCGATCGCCACCCTGGCCGCGCTGATTCGCCGGGAACGCACCGGAACCGGTGCGCACGTGCACATCTCGCAGGCCGAGGTCGCGGTCAACCAACTGGCCGTGGCGTACGTCGCCGAGGCCGCGGCGCAAGCCGGTCTGCCGCTCACCGAGGACCCCGCCGTGCACGCGGTCTGCCCGTGCGCCGGGGACGACGAATGGTGCGTCGTCTCGGTGCGCGACCAGACCGACCGCGACGCGCTGGCGGCGCTCATCGGTATCGACCTGCCCGCCGACGGCGCCGCACTGACCGCCATCCTCGGGGCATACACCAGTAGCCGGGACAAGCATGTCATCACCGAGGAACTTCAGGCTGCCGGCATCCCGGCCGGCCCGATGAACCGGCCGGGCGACGTGCTCGACGATGTACAGCTGCAGTTCCGTTCGCTCTACACCGATCTGGAGCATCCACTCTTCGACGAGCCGATGCCCAGTGAGACCGGCCCGGCGCCCTACCGCACGATTCCGCGCGGCGAACTCCGCCCGGCACCGGTGGCAGGGGAGCACACCCGTGATATCGCCCATCGGGCACTCGGCCTGGACAACGACGAGATCGACCGGCTGATCGCCGATGGTGTCCTGTTCGAAAGTGCCGTCGTATCCGAGCGCCCCACCGACCAGAGGATCGCACCGTGAGCACCGCATCAGTCTTCATCGCCGGACAGTTCCGTGCCGCCTCCGCGCACACCGCCGTCATCGAGGCCGCCACCGAGCAGCAGCTAGGGTTGGGCGCAGCGGCAACAGAATCCGAGATCGACGACGCCGTGACGGCGGCCCGGACGGCCCTGCCGGGCTGGGCGGGGACCCTGGCCGGCGACCGCGCCGGTGTGCTGCGGCTGCTGGCGGATGCGCTGCAGCAGCGCTCGGCCGGCACCCAGGAACTGTGCTCGCGCGAAAACGGTATGCCGGTCCGGTTGTCCAAGGGCGCCAACGGCATGTTTCCCGCCGTGCTGCTGCGCTACTACGCCGACCTGCTGGACACGACCGCGCAGGAAGAGGTGCGCCCGGCCGCGATCGGGCACACCATCGTGCGTCGCGATCCCGTCGGTGTTATCGCCGCCATCACCCCGTGGAACTACCCGCAGGCACTGGCCATCATGAAGATTGCGCCCGCGCTGGCCGCGGGCTGCACCATGGTGCTCAAAGCGGCCCCCGAAACCGCCTTGGACGCTTTGGTTTTCGCCGAGGCGGCGCAGGAGGCCGGGCTGCCGGCCGGCGTGCTGAACATCATCGCGGGCGGCGCGCAGGCGGGTGCACACCTGGTCTCGCATCCCGGGGTCGACAAGGTGGCCTTCACCGGGTCGACGGTCGCCGGCCGCATCATCGCCGAGACCTGCGGCCGGCTGTTGCGTCCGGTCACCCTGGAACTCGGCGGCAAATCGGCCGCGATCATCCTCGACGACGCTGATCTGGACGCCACCGTCAAGGGACTGCGGTCGGCCTCGTTCGTCAACAACGGGCAGACCTGTCACCTGAGCTCGCGGATCCTGGCGCCGCGGTCCCGTTACGCCGAGGTGGTCGACGCGGTGGCCGCGCTGGCCGACGGGCTGGTGGTGGGCGACCCGCTGCAGAAGTCCACCGATATCGGGCCACTGGTCAGCCGCCGCCAACAGCAGCGGGTGCTCGAATACATCGGGATCGGTAAGTCCGAGGCCAAACTGGTTGCCGGCGGGGCGGTCCCGGCCGATCAACCGCGCGGCTGGTTCGTGTCCCCGACGGTGTTCGCCGATGTCGACAACTCGTCGCGCATCGCCCAGGAGGAGATCTTCGGCCCGGTGCTGACGGTGATTCCGTACGGCACCGATCAGGAGGCCGTCGACATCGCCAACGACAGCGAGTTCGGCCTGGGCGGCACGGTGTGGTCACCCGATGTGGACCGCGCCACCGATATCGCGCGCGCCGTGCACACCGGCACCATCGGCGTCAACGAATACCAGTTGGATGTCAACGCCCCGTTCGGTGGTGTCAAGGCCAGCGGGCTGGGCCGCGAACTCGGCCCCGAGGGGCTGGCCGCCTATCAGTCGCTCAAATCGATCTACCGGGTCGGCCCCCACCTTCCTTAGCGCGAGCGTGCGTGTCTGCTGCCCGACACGCCGCGCGCCAGGCCAAGTTTCCGCACGCTCGTGGAGAGGACCACACCAGTGACCATCGACCCCAGAACCCCGGTGCTCGTCGGGTACGGACAGGTCAACCAGCGCGACGAGAGTCCGACGACCGAACCCGTCGACCTGATGGAGGCCGCCGCCCGCGCCGCGGCCGACCCCCGGGTGCTCGCCGCCGTCGATTCGGTGCGGGTGGTGAACCTGTTGTCGTGGCGCTACCGGGATCCCGGACTGCTGCTCGCGCAGCGCATCGGTGCTCCGGAGGCCGCCACGCGGTACACGCCGATCGGCGGCAATGTGCCGCAGTCGCTGGTGAACCAGGCTTGCCTGGACATCCAGCAGGGCCGCAACGATGTGGTGCTCATCAGTGGCGGTGAGACGTGGCGATCCCGCAGCCGGCTGCGGGCCCGCGGTGAGAAGCTGGTCGGCACCAAGCAGGACGAGTCGGTTCCGCCGGCCCCCGGGTCCGACGACGAATTCCAGCTGGCCGGGCCCGGCGAGTTGCGCATCCACCTGGATCGGCCGGCGTACGTGTACCCGATGTTCGAGCAGGCCCTGCGGATCGCGGCGGGTGCCAGTCCGCAGGACCACCAGCAGCGCATCGGTGCGCTGTGGTCACGGTTCAGCGAGGTTGCCGCCGGTAACCCACACGCCTGGAGCCGGGAGGCGCTCAGCGCCGGGGAGATCAGCCGGCCCGGGCCGAAGAACCGGATGATCAGCGCCCCGTACACCAAGCTGATGAACTCCAACAACATGGTCGACCAGGGTGCGGCCCTGATCCTGATGTCGGCGGAGAAGGCAACCTATCTCCAGATCCCGCAAGAGCGTTGGGTTTTCCCGTATGCAGGGACCGATGCGCACGACACCTACGAGATCAGCCACCGCGCCGAGTTTTACGCATCGCCGGCCATCCGCATCGGCGGTACCCGGGCAGTGGAGCTCGCCGGGTTGGGCATCGACGATATCGCGTTGGTCGACGTCTATTCGTGCTTTCCGTCCGCGGTCCAGGTGGCGGCCAACGAATTGGGCCTGGCCCTCGACGATCCGCAGCGCCCGCTGACCGTGACCGGTGGCCTGACCTTCGCCGGCGGACCGTGGAACAACTACGTCACCCATTCCATCGCCACCATGGCCGAGCGGTTGACGGCCACGCCCGGGGCCGTCGGCCTGATCACCGCCAACGGCGGTTACCTCACCAAGCACAGCTTCGGCGTCTACGGCACCCGGCCGCCCGCCGATGGTTTCCGTTGGGAGGACGTGCAATCCCGCGTCGACGCCGAACCCACTCGCGCCGCCGAGGTGGAATGGGAGGGTGTCGGCACCGTCGAAACCTGGACCACGCCGTTCGACCGGGATGGGGCGCCGGAGAAGGCCTACCTGGCGGTTCGCACCCCCTCGGACACCCGGACCCTGGCGGTACTCGACGACCGCTCCGAGGCCGCGGCCAGCGTCGCCGAGGACATCGCCGGTGCCAAGGTGACCGTGCGCGCCGACGGCACCGCCACGCTGGGCTGACCACAGCGGTCTTTCCTAGACCAGTTCGGACAGTGGTACTCCGGGGTCGGACAGGCGGTCGGTGTCGACCTTCTGGCCGGCGCGGATGATCGCCTTGATGTCATCGAGGCCTTCCCAGATGTTCACGTTCATCCCGGCCAGCACCCGCTTCTTCTTGTCGACCCAGAACGCGGTGAACTCGCGTTTGCCGACGTCACCGCGGAACACCACCGAGTCGTACCCCGGTGCGTGGCCGACGTACTCCATGCCCAGGTCGTACTGGTCGGTGAAAAAATACGGCAGTTCGTCATAGCTGCCCGGGGTGCCGAGCATGCCGCGCACCGCGACGGCGGGTTGCTTGAGCGCGTTGGCCCAGTGCTCGGTGCGGATGCGGTCACCGAACAGCGGGTGCTGGGCGGCCGCGATATCACCGACGGCGTACACATCGGCATCGCTGGTTCTCAGCGACTCGTCGACGGCGACGCCGCCGTCGGCCAGCGTCAGCCCGGCCTTCTCGGCGAGCGTGATGTTGGGTGCTGCGCCAACGGCAATCAGGACCAGGTCGGCCGGCACGGTGGAGCCGTCCCCGAGCCGCAGTCCGCTCGCGGCGCCGTCGGCCGTGGTGGTGACGGCCTCGACGGTCGCGTTCAGCCGCAGGTCCACGCCGCGCTGGGTGTGCAGTGCGGCGAACGCCTCGGCGACCTCGGGCCCCAGAGCGCCCAGCAGGGGCAGTTCGGCGGCTTCCACGACGGTGACCTGCGCGCCGCGGGTGCGGGCCGCGGCGGCGACCTCCAAGCCGATCCAGCCGGCGCCGACGATGGCGAGTCGGCTGCGCTCGGTCAGCGCCGACAGCAACGCGGTGGCATCGTCCACGGTGCGCAGTACGTGCACGCCCTCGGCATCGGCGCCCAGCAGGTCCAGGCGGCGGGCCCGCGAGCCGGTGGCCAGCAGCAGCTTGTCGTAGTGCTCGTGGCGGCCGTCGTCGAAACCGACGCTGTGGCCGCCCGTGTCGATGATCTGTACACCGGTGCCCAGGCGGAGGTCCACATCGTGTTCGCGGTACCACTCTGCCGGGTGCACGGTGAAGTCGGCGAGTGATTTGTCGCCGGCCAGGTAGTCCTTGGACAGCGGCGGCCGCTCGTAGGGCAGTCGGTCCTCGTTCCCGAACAGGATGATCTTGCCGTCGAACCCGTTGTCGCGCAGTCCCTCCGCGGCCTTGGCGCCGGCCAGCCCGGCACCGACGATGACGAATGTGGGCATGGTGTCTCCTTTGGTCAGGTGGCTACGCGGACAGCTGTTGGCGTAGCTCGTCGTCGAGCGAGACGCGGACCAGTGCGGCGGCCAGTTCTGCCGGCCTGCCCTCGGACAGCGTGAGCAACCGCTCGGGATCGCCGGGCAAGCCCACGTCCCGCGCGGTGGTCAGCGCCCGGTCGTCGAAATATGGTTGCGCCCAGGGCCACACGTTCTGCGCTTCGCGCAGGTAGATGTCGGCCCCGGTGGGTCCGATACCGTCGAACTGCTGCAGGGCCCGAGCGGCTGCTCGGGTGTCGTGGCCGGCCTCGTCGGCCAGGTTGCGTAGGTCACCGGAGTAGCGGTCCTGCACGGCGGTGGCGAGCTCGGTGAGCCGGGTCGCCGAACTCTCGTCGTACCGGGCGTAGCCGGCGTGGCCGAACGCTGTGATCATGGTCGAGCGGTCGGCACGCAGCACGTCTGCGGGTGTGCGGAGCCCGCTGCGGAACAATTCGCGTGCCGCGGCGACCGCGACCGAGGCGGCGATGGGCTTGCTGGCCAGCATGGTCAGGTTCAGCAGTTGGAAAAGCGGTTTGGGTTTGTTGCGCAGCGTGATGCCGGCTTCGTCGGCGTAGGTGGTGCCCGCCTGCTTGAGCAGGCGGCTGATCGATGTGGTCGAGCCTGCCATCGGGTAGGCATACCCCGGGGCTTCGGGGGCTAACCGGGCTTACTTGGGCGGCAGGGTCGATGCATACGCGACGCCGCGGTTCACCCACGGCTGCAACTGGCGCTTGGTGGGCAGGCCGGCCGCCGCGACCCGGATCCAGCCGCGAGTTTCCCTGCCCGCCATCACCATCGGTTCGACATGCGCGCGGGCGAGGAGTGTGGCGGTGTCCTCGGGCGGCACGCGGACCATCAGTCCGCCCTGGCCGGACACGCAGACGGCCATGTGGCCGTGCACGAGGAATGCCAGGCCGCCGAACATGCGCTTTTCGTCGACGCCGGCGGTGGTAGCCAGCAGTTCCCGGATGCGCTCGGCGAGGTACTCGTCGTAGGCCATCGGGCTAGTCCAGGTCGACGCGAACGGTGAGCAGGTCACTGCCCATCACCCGGACCATGGAGCTGTTGAGCTGCGGCAGGTGGGCCAACCGGGCAATGGGGTCATCGGAGGGCAGCAGATGCGCGGTGCCGGTGCGCCACCGGCCGCGGATACGCACCCGGACAGCCGGATCGGCCTTGATGTTCTGCACATAGTGCGAATGGTCACCGTGCTCGGACACCATCCAGAACTGACCGTCGGTGACCCGGCCGCCGACTGCGGTGCGCCGCGGTAGACCGGATTTGCGCCCGGTCGTCTCCAACATGGTGACGGGTAGCCTGCGCCCGATCGGGTTGACGACGCGGCGCTGCACCGCGTGCACGACCCGACGCTTGGTGGTGTTGAAGTCGGTCATCGGGCTCCCCGGGTCGGTGGTCCGTCGAGTCTAAGCGGTTGCCGAACCTCAGACCTGGACGACGACACGCGGTTGGCAACCGACATCGAAGTTGACCGAGTTGGCGATGAAACACAGTCGGTGCGCGCGTTCGTGGATGTCGGTGAGGGCGTCGGCCTGCTGAGCATCGGTGATGTGCACGGTGGGGCGCAACACGACGTCGGTGAAATAGCCTCCGCCGTCGGCGGTTTGGGCCATCGTGCCCGACGGGTGGTCGGTGTAACCGGTCACCGTGACACCACCCTGGGCGCACAACGCCAGGACCCACAGCATGTGGCACTGCGACAGCGACGCCACCAGGAGCTCCTCGGGGTTCCAGCGTTCGGGCACGCCGCGGAACGCCGGATCGGCGCTGCCGGAGATCACGGGTTTACCGGGTGCGCTGATGTCGTGGTCGCGTGCATAGTCGCGATATCCGCTGGTACCGGAGCCGGTGTTGCCGGTCCAGGTGATGTCGAGTTCGTAGTGGTGTGTCTTGTCTGCCATGGTCACACGGTAGGAGCCCATCCCAGGGCGGGTCCGAGCCGGGCGGCCATATCGCCGATGATCTGGGTGTAGTCCTCGGGGGCGAACGTGAACGGCAACGCGAAGACGATTTCGTCGGCGCGCTGGAAACCGGCGTGGGCGAACAGCTGGTCGGCGAGTTCGTCGGAGGGCCCGACGTAGTCGGGGGAGAACAGCATGCCGCGCGGACCTTGCGGTGTCTTGGTCCGTTCGAAGCGGCTCGCGGCGTAGTCGCGGTAGCGCCGGATCTGGTCGCCGGTCGCCGAATCGGTCGGAATGACCACCAAACCCTGTGACACCCTGGATTTTTCGGGATCGGGATGGCTGGCGTGGTAGGCATCGATGTGTTCGCCCTGGATGGTCGCGAAGTCCCGCGACTCGGTGCCCTCGATGCTGACCACCGAGCTGGTCAGGTAGTTGATGCCCTGCCGGCCGGCCCAGATCGCCGATTCTCGTCCGCCGCCGTACCAGACGCGTCCGGCCAGCCCGGGGGAGTGCGGCTGAACCCGGTTGGTGAACTGCTCGATGCCCACGGTGCCCTCGAAGTCGCTGACCGGATCGCCCCGCAGGGCACGCAGCAGCCGGGACACCCGCTCCTTGGAGAAGTCCTCGTTGCCGTGCGTGTCCGGGTACAGGGCGGTCTTGTAGTGGTCGTAGAGCATCGGCGTGCCGACCGAGACGCCGGGATTGATGCGCCCGCCGGAGAGCAGGTCGACGGTGGCCAGGTCCTCGGCCAGCCGCAGCGGGTTCTCAAGGCCCAGCGGGATCACCGCGGTGCCCAACTCGATACGCGAGGTGCGCTGCGTGGCGGCGGCCATGATGGTCACCGGCGACGAGATACCGGGCTGCAAATGCCGGCACCGCAGCCACACACTGTCGAAGCCGAGATCCTCCGCGCGCTCGATGACCTGCAGCGTCTCCTCGATACCGGGCCGGGGATCGTCGGCGTCAAAACGGCCGATGGTCAGGAAACCGAGCTTGCGCAACGTTTCACCGCGTCGTGGCATATCTGGTTCCTCTGCTCGCGAGCGTGCGTGTCTGTCCCCGACACACCGTGTCAGACGGTACAAACACGCACGCTCGCGAGATATTTCGTACTAGGCCGCGACGGTCGCCGCCTCAGCCGCCGGCTCCAGCGCCAGGGCGACGATCTCGGCGACATCGGTCATCGGCCTGACCTCCAGTGCCTGCAGCACCTCGGCCGGGACCTCGTCGAGATCCGGTTCGTTGCGCTGCGGGATGAACACCGTCTTCAGCCCGGCCCGTTGCGCGGCAAGCAGCTTCTGCTTGACGCCGCCGATCGGCAGCACCCGGCCGTTCAGCGTGACCTCACCGGTCATGCCGACATCACCACGGACCTGCCGTCCGGTGGCCATCGAGACCAGGGCCGTCACCATCGTCACACCCGCAGACGGGCCGTCCTTGGGGACCGCCCCCGCGGGCACGTGCACGTGGATCTGGCGGTCCAGGGCCTTCGGGTCGACACCCAACTGCTCGGCGTGGGCCCGCACGTAGGACAGCGCAATCTGCGCGGACTCCTTCATGACGTCACCCAGCTGACCGGTCAGCTTCAGTCCCGGTTCGGCATCCACCGCGCCGGCCTCGATGTAGAGCACATCGCCACCCAGTCCGGTGACCGCCAGTCCGGTCGCCACGCCGGGCACCGCGGTGCGCTCGTCGGAGTCCGGTGTGAACCGCGGACGGCCAAGGTAGTCGACGAGATCCGGCTCGTCGATGGTCAACGCCTCGGTGGATGTGGCCAGTTTCGTGGTGACCTTGCGCAACGCCTTGGCCAGCAACCGCTCGAACTGCCGCACCCCCGGTTCGCGGGTGTAGTCCGCGGCGATCTTGCGCAGTGCAGCGTCGGTCAGCGTGACCTCTTCGGAGGTCAGCGCCGCGCGCTCGGCCTGCCGGGGCAGCAGGTAATCCCGTGCGATGGCCACCTTGTCATCCTCGGTGTAGCCGTCGATCTGGATCAGCTCCATCCGGTCCAGCAGCGCCGACGGGATGTTCTCGATGACGTTGGCCGTCGCCAGGAACACCACATCGGACAGGTCCAGATCCAGCTCCAGGTAGTGATCCCGGAACGTGTGGTTCTGCGCCGGGTCCAGCACCTCGAGCAGGGCCGACGACGGATCGCCGCGGTAGTCCGAGCCGACCTTGTCGATCTCGTCGAGCAGCACGACCGGATTCATCGAACCCGCTTCACCGATCGCCCGCACGATACGACCCGGCAGCGCGCCGACGTAGGTGCGCCGGTGGCCGCGGATCTCGGCCTCGTCGCGCACACCGCCGAGGGCGACGCGAACGAACTTGCGCCCCAATGCCCGCGCCACCGATTCACCCAGTGAGGTCTTACCAACCCCGGGAGGGCCGGCCAGCACCATGACGGCACCGGAGCCGCGGCCGCCGACGACCGACATGTTGCGCTGCGCGCGGCGGGCCCGCACGGCCAGGTACTCGACGATGCGGTCCTTGACGTCGTCCAGGCCGTGGTGATCGGCATCCAGGATCTCGCGGGCCGACTTCAGATCGGTCGAATCCTCGGTAGTGACGTTCCAGGGCAGTTCCAGGACGGTGTCCAGCCAGGTGCGGATCCAGCCGCCCTCGGGGCTCTGGTCACTCGAGCGTTCCAGCTTGCCGACCTCACGCAGCGCGGCCTCACGGACCTTCTCGGGAAGGTCGGCCGCCTCGACGCGGGCCCGATAGTCGTCCGACCCTTCCGGTTCACCCTCGCCCAGTTCCTTGCGGATCGCGGCGAGTTGCTGGCGCAGCAGGAATTCCTTCTGCTGCTTGTCCATACCGGAGCGGACGTCCTCGGCGATCTTGTCGTTGACCTCCACCTCGGCCAGGTGCTCGCCCGTCCACTCGATGAGCAGCCGCAGCCGCTGCGACACGTTCTCGGTCTCCAGCAGTTCACGCTTCTGCACATCGGTCAGATAGGACGCGTAGCCCGCGGTGTCGGCCACCGCGGACGGGTCGGTGATCTTGTTGACCACGTCGACAATCTGCCAGGCCTCGCGCCGCTGCAGCATCGCCAGCAGTAGCTTCTTGTACTCGGCGGCCAGCGCGCGGGTCTCCTCGGTGGGATCGGATTCGGTGACTTCGCTCACCGAGACCCACAGAGCCGCGCCCGGTCCGGTGGTCCCGGTGCCGATGTGCGCCCGGCGTTCGCCCTTGACGACGGCGGCAGCGCCTCCGCCGGGAATGCGCCCGACCTGCACGATCGAGGCCAGCACACCATAGGTGGGGTAACGGTCGTCCAGGCGCGGGGCGATCAGCAGCCTGCCGCCCTCGCTTGCTTGAGCTGCGTCGACGGCGGCCCGGGCGGCGTCGTCGAGCTCGATGGGCACCACCATTCCTGGCAGCAGGATGGGCTCGCTGACGAACAAGACCGGGACGGAGATGGGTTCAGACATCAATCCTCCAAAGTTGATTCTGATGCACTCAACTCAGGGGGGCGAGCTTTTGTTCCTGATCGTCACGATCATCGGGTCCGGGAACGTCACGCGCTTCGATGTGACGAGGCACACGCGATCCGATCTGGCACGGACTCAGCGCGGGCTCAACTCGGTGCCCGGCGAGAATTCGGCAAGCTGACGTATCGCCGTGGCCCGCAGTGGGGTCCCAATGTGCTTCGCCGCGTATAGCGCCGCGCCCAGCACGGGCTCCAGCAGCGGTCGCCTGAGCTCGTATCGCGGGGGCAGGCCGTTGATCTCATCGCGGAACCGGGTGCGGAATCCGTTGTCGGCGAACATGCCGCCGGAGTACGACACCGGCACCGTGTCGTCGGCGGTGAATCCGAGCCGGGTGCGGGTGGTCTCGACCAGCGTGACGAGCTCACCGACGGCGGCGGTCACAATGCCCGCGGCGACCTCGTCGCCGCGGGCGGCGGCCTCGCAGATCGTGGGGGCCAGGGCGGCGATGGACTTCCGGCTGCCGGACCACCGGCCGACGACGAGGCTGATGATATCGAGGTCGTCGGCGAGCCCGAGGCGATCTCTGAGCAAGCCGTGCAAGGGACCCCGCGGGATTCTGCCGTCGCTCATCCGGCTGAACGCGTTGAGTCCCTGCGCGGCAATCCAGTAGGCCGATCCGTCATCACCGAACAGCTCGCCCCAGCCGCCGACCCGCCGTCCGACACCCAGGCGTTCGCCGTAGGTCATCGATCCGGTGCCGCTGATGACGTTGATGCCGTCGGAGCCCGCCAGCGATCCGGCCCACCCGCACACCATGTCGTTGTCACAGGTGTATCGGTGATGGCCGAGGACGCCGGCCGGTAATCGGTCGAGCCGCTCGGTGTCATCGCTGGCCTCCCCATACCCCGGGATGCCGAAGAATGCGGCGTCGATATCGGACCGGTCGATACCGGCCATGCCGCAGATAGCGGCAATCCCTTGCCCGAGGACGTGTTCCACGACCTCCAGGCCGTCATCGAAGTAGTACGACGCGTCGCCGATGGTCCGGGCCAGCACGGCGCCCGTGTCGTCGACGAGTGCGAACGCGGTCTTCGTTCCGCCGCCGTCGACACCGAGATAGCGGGCCATCGGTCAATTGTGCATGGGGTAGATGGTCACGCCCTGCACGACGCGGCTGACTTCGCCGGAGGGGAACGGGTTGTCAGGTGTCTTCGCGCATTCCAGAGACGTGAACAGGGCCAGACACTGCGCGAACACCAGGTAGGGCAGTGCCACCACGGAGTCATCGAGCCCGTCGAGACCCGGGATGATGATCGCCGGACCGTGCGACTCCGGGATGGGCTGGGCGCTGAGCACGGTCACCGCGTCCTGGCCGAGCTGAGCGCGGATCTCGGCGATGATGTCGAGATCGTAACGGCGGGTGTAGGGGTCGGTGGAGACGAAGACCACGACGAGAGTGTCGGCGTCGAGCACCGATTTCGGTCCGTGCCGAAATCCCAACGGTGAGTCGAAGTAGGTAACCACCTCTCCTGCAGTGAGTTCGAGCAGTTTGAGCGCCGATTCGCGGGCGAGACCCTGCAGCGGGCCGCTGCCCAGGTAGACGAACCGCTGCTTCTTGTTCTGGGCGAGGCCTCGGATATGGGGTTGAAGATCGAGAACATGCTGTGCGGCGTGCGCCAGCGCCCGGGCGTCGTCGGCGTCGGTAGGACCCAACAGGACGAGGCAGGCCAACAACATCGAGGTCAAACTCGAGGTCATCGCGAAACCGGTGTCATTGGTTCGTTCGGGCATGGCGAGCACCAGCGATCGGGGCCGTCCGGCATGCGCGCGCCCCAGCGCGCCGTTCGGGTCGCAGGTCACCACGAGATGCCACACCTCGTCGACGAGCGCGTCGGCGAGTGCGGTGGTCGCCAGGCTCTCGGGGCTGTTGCCGCTCCGCCCGAAAGACACCAGCAGCGTCGGTGTGGCGGGTTCCAGGTAGTCCAGCGGTTTGGCGACGATATCGGTGGTGGCGATGGCCTCGACGCGGTGACTCGCGTTGCGGCGCAGCGCGGGTGCCGCGATGTCGCCGATGAATGCCGAACTGCCGGCGCCGGTGAGGACGATCCGCAGTCCACTGCGCTGCAACAGCGGGGCGAGGAACTCGTCGGCGGCCGGGCCGACGTCGGCGGCGACTTCGCGCCACACATCGGGCTGTTGCCCGATCTCGAGGATCGTCGCACCGCCATCTGCTTGGTCGGGGACGCGCTGATCAGACATGGGTTGCTCCGGTGCTGTCGGTGGGAAACGGATGGCAGGCGCGGGCATAGGGCCGCAGCGCATCGCGAATGCGGTCGATCACCAAAGCCTCTGCGGTGGGCTGAAGTTCGCCGGCGCGGATGCGTTCGTATTGGCCGGGGAGGAACTGGTTGATCAGCGGAAGCGGGATGCCGATGGTGTCCAGGTTGCTCAGCAGGATGCGTCGCGCGGCGTCGACCTCGGGGTGGGCCCAGTAGTAGCGAAGCCGATCGCTGTAGCTGTATCTGCGAGCGGTGCGCTGCGACTGCGGGTCGCCCTCGTAATAGTGCTGCCATTGTGCGGGCTCGGCGAGCATCCGCTGCTCCACGACCTCGATGAGGTCGGACCGTGCCGGTGACGCCACGAGTTCCTGTTCGATGAGCGCCAGTCCGAACAGCGCCTCACGCATGGCGAATGTCAACCCCGGCCCGACCTTCAGGATGGCCCAGTGATCGCGGACCAGTTCGCGCAGCTGCGCTGGTCGCTGGTAGTCGGTGGAGTGCGCTTCGAAGACCAGGTGGGGTTCCGCGTCGAGAACGTGGCGAAGTTGGGTGGTCGCGTCGTGCCGATAATCCACGACGTTGAGATGGTCGAACTCCACCCCGGGTTGGACCACCAGCGCAATGACACGCGGCCACACGTGCCCCAATCCCGCGGCGGCGAAGGCCTCGCGGTGGACGCCGATGGTGGCCCGTGCCCGGTCCGCGGGCGTGGGAGTGAGACGGTCCAGCGTCTCGTGCGCTCCGCCCGGTACGGGCACCTCGGTCCCGATGACATAGACCGGGGCGTCGACCTCGTGGCGCTGTGCCGTGTTCTCGGCGACGCGCAGCAGTCGTGCCGCCCGCGCGGCGACCACGTCATCGGAGAGCACCGGTGGATCGTCGGCGCAGGACATGCTGCAGTCGAGGTGGATCTTGGCGTAGCCGGCCGCGACGTACGCGTCGATGAGCACCTCGGCGTGCGACATGGCGGCCTCGGCGGACTCCCGTTGCCACCGGTTGGGCCCGAGGTGGTCACCGCCGAGAACGACACGGTGGCGCGGGAATTCGGCATCATCGGCGATCCCGAGCACCAGGTCGCGAAAATCCGCCGGCCGCAAACCGGTGTACCCGCCGAACTGGTCGACCTGGTTCGAGGTGGCCTCGATCAGTAGGTAGCTGTCGTCGGCCGCGGCTTGGTCGATGGCCGCTCGCACCACCGTGGGGTGGGCCGAGCACACCGAGTAGACACCGACTGCATCGCCGCTCTTGTGGGCGGAGATCGTCCTCGTCAGATGGGTGCCGGCCAATGCGGGCGTGGCGGGGTTCACCGGTGGGTTCCCTTCGCGGTTGTCGCCGCAGCGCCGGGTCGCACGGCGCTGCACAGGTCGTTGACGGTGGCCGCGATGGCATCGCGTCCGGCGGCGAGGTACGGCCGCGGATCGACGGTGGTGGGCTCGGCTGTCAGGATCCGGCGCACCGCGGTGGTGTAGGCGATGTTGAGTGCGGTCCCGACGTTGATCTTGCGGATACCGGCTTCGATGGCGTGGCGGAGTTGCTCGTCGGAAACTCCCGACGAGCCGTGCAGTACCAGTGGAACATCAACGCGGGCGGCGAGTTCGGTGATCAGCGCGATATCGAGCCTGGCATTCCGCGTCGTCATTGCGTGTGAGCTGCCCACCGCCACGGCCAGCCCATCGATCTCGGTTTCGGCGGAGAAGGCCGCAGCTTCATCCGGGTTGGTGCGGGAACCGGGGGTGTGCGCACCGTCCTTGCCGCCGATTTCGCCCAATTCGGCCTCGGCCCACAATCCGGCGTCGTGAGCCTGGCGCGCGTAGCGGCGGGTCCGTTGCACATTGTCGCGGTAGGGCAGGTGGGCGGCGTCGATCATGATCGAGGTGACCCCGAGGCCTGCAGCGGTGCCGATCGCCTCGTCGATCAGGTCGGGGTCCTGAAAGTGGTCGAGGTGCACGGCGATTTCGGCCGAGGACTGCCGGGCGATGTGCGCACACGCCGCGACAAGCGGTGCGAGGCGACCGCCGTGAAACCGCACAGTGTTCTCGCTGACCTGCATCAACACCGGAACGCCCGCGTGTTCTGCGCCGGCCGCGATGCCCGCGGCGTGTTCGGTGCCGATGACGTTGAATGCCAGCACGGCAGCCTGTCGAGTGGCCGCCGAGTCGAGCAGGTCGGCGGTGCGGGCAAGGCTCACGGCGCGCGCCACTGCCGAGCCGAAGACGTGTGCAACATGCGTCGATCATGAGAAGCTCACTCAAAGCGCGCAATGGAAAAGCGAGAAACGCTCAGTAAAAATGATCGTCGTGAAGAGAGGGCGGTATGTCCATCAAGCGGACCGATCGCATGCGTGAGGTGCTCTCGCTGCTGCGTGAGCGCGGCGAAGTCGCCTCTCACGCGTTATGCCTGGAGTTGCAGGTCTCCCCGGCGACGTTGCGTCGTGACCTCGGTGTGCTTGAGGAGCAAGGACTTCTGGTCCGAACCCATGGCGGGGCACGCGCGGTCGATTCGAGCGGCAGCGAAATCCCGGTGCGGTTGCGCGATCACCGCACGATCGCTATCAAACGTCGGATCGCCCAGCGGGCGGCCGCGTTGGTACCGGCAGGCCCGCAGGCGGTCGCATTGACCGGTGGTGTCACCACCGGCGAGGTGGCGCGCTCGCTCAAGGGCCGCTCACAGATGACGATCGTGACCAATTCGCTTACCATCGCCGCTGATTGCGCCGTTGACGTCCAGATGAAGGTGATCGCGACCGGTGGTCTGGTGCGGCCAAATTCGCTGGAGGCGGTCGGGCCCATGTCCGAGCACGCCTTCCAGGTGATCACCGTCGGCACGGCCATCCTCGGCGCGGACGGCATGTCGGCGGAGGTGGGCGCGACGACCTTCGACGAAGCCGAGGCGCGCACCGCCATCGCCATGGCCACCAACGCCCAACAGGTCGTGGTTGCCGTCGACGGATCGAAGATCGGTCGAGTCACGTTCGCGAAGATGGTGGCGCCCAGCCAGATTCACCATCTGGTCACCGACTCCACCGCAGACCAACGGCAGCTGCGAGCCATCGCTGCCACCGGCGTTCGTGTCCACGTCGTGGAAGTCGACGACGATTCAGACCTTCGATGATGTTGCGCACGCAACGCCCGAGAGCAACCTCGGCCGCGTGAGCGGGCGCTCACTTTTATTGAGCGATTCGGCGCTAGCTAGTGCAAAATTCGATCGCCCTTCTCATGATCGACGCATGCCCTTCACCTCTCGCTGCACCCACCTACGCTGAAGATTCTGGAGACACGATGAAACCCACGATCGTCATCATCGGAGCGGGCAGTGCCGTGTTCACACGCGAGTTGCTCGGGGACATCCTGTCGTTCCCCGAGTTACGGTCGGTGCGGGTGGTGCTCCACGATATCGACGCCGAACGGTTGCAGACGGCCGAGGCGATCGCCCGTGCCACCGCTCGCCAAGCCGGCGCCGACCCCGAGGTGGTGGCCATCGCCGACCGGCTGCGCGCACTCGAGGGCGCCGACTATGTCATCAACGTCATTCAGGTCGGCATGCACGAAGCCACCGCGCGCGATTTCGCGATTCCGGAGCACTACGGGCTGCACCAGACAATCGGCGACACGATCGGGATCGGCGGGATCTTCCGCGGGCTGCGCACCTTCCCGGTCCTCGAGCAGATCGCCGCGGACATGGCCAGGGTATGTCCCGATGCGTGGCTGCTCAACTACACCAATCCGATGGCCATGAACGTCACCTACCTGGGTTCGATCGCGCCACAGCTGAAGGTGCTCGGACTGTGCCACTCGGTGCACTGGACGATGGACGGCCTGTGCGCGTTGATCGATGTGCCCCTCGACGAGGTCACCTACTGGTCTGCCGGGGTGAACCATCAGGCATGGGTGCTGCGCTGGGAGCGTGACGGCCACGACCTCTATCCGCTGCTGGACGCGCGGATCGCCGCCGACCCGGAACTGGCCCGCCGGGTCCGCGTCGACATGTACCGGCGGCTGGGCTACTACCCGACCGAGACCAGCGAGCACTCCAGCGAATACGTGCCCTGGTACCTGCGCCACCCCGACGAGGTCAAGCGCCTGCGCCTCGACATCGGCGAGTACGTCGGCATCAGCGAGCAGAACATGGCCGAATACACCCGGGTACGCGCCGAGCTGGAAGCCGTGGACGCCTTGGAGATCGACACCAGTTCAACGGAATACGCACCCCAGGTGATTCACTCGCTGGAAACCGGTACACCCCGGGTGATTGCGGCCAATATCGTCAACGACGGGCTCATCACCAATCTGCCCGACGGTCTGGCCGTCGAGGTGCCCACCCTCGTCGACGCCCTCGGCGCCCACCCGATGAAGGTGGGGGACCTGCCCCCGCAATGCGCGGCGCTCAACCGATCCTTCCTGGGTCCAGTCGAATTGACGGTCTGCGCCGCGGTGAACGGCGACCCGCGCCTGGTCCGCGCAGCGGCCATGGTCGACCCCAACACGGCGGCGAGTCTGACCGTCGACCAGATCTGGCACCTGTGCGATGACCTGACCACCGCACATGGCGACCTGCTACCCGAGTCGCTGCGCGCGACTGTGGCGCTGTGAGAAAGGTGATAGGTCCGATGAATCGTAATCGACTGCTCGTCGCGCTGGCCGCGGTGTTGGCTCTGGTGCTCGCCGCTTGTGGCGGCGGGGGCAGTGATGACTCCGGCGGCAAGACCGAAGTGGTGGTGTGGCACGGCTACGCCGATGCCCAAGGCGACAACTTCACCGCGCTGATCGACCGGTACAACAAGGAGCATCCAGACGTCAACGTGACCCAGCTGGTCACCAACAGCGATCTGGTGCTGCAGAAGATCCTGACCGCGGTGCGCGGTGGCACCCCTCCCGACGTGGCCTACATGTTCGGCTCGTGGTCACCGAATATCGCCGAGATCTCCGAGGTCGTCGACATGAAGGAGCACGTGTCCCAGCCCGGCTGGGACTGGGAGGACTTCTACCCGGCTGAGCGAGCCGCGGCGACTGTCGGCGACAAAGTGATCGGGGTGCCTGCACTCGTCGACAATTTGGCGATCGTCTACAACAGGACGCTGTTCGCCGAGGCCGGTGTCGAGCCGCCGACGCCGCAGTGGACCTGGGATGACTTCCGTTCGGCTGCAGCCAAGTTGACAGATCCGGCCAATGGCCGGTACGGCTTCTCGATTCCCGCCGACGCCAGCGAGGACACCGTCTGGCATTACCTGCCCATGCTGTGGGAAGCCGGTGGCGACATCCTGAACTCCGACAACACCAAGGCGGTGTTCAATTCCGAGGCGGGGGTGCGGTCACTGACCACGCTGCAGCAAATGGCCGTCGCGGACAAGTCGCTCTACCTCGACACCACCAACACGGCCGGGAGCAAACTGATGAACAGCGGCAAAATCGGCATGTTGATCACCGGCCCTTGGGAACTCAGCACCTTCACCGATATCGACTACGGTGTGCAGATCCTGCCGACATACCCCGGCGCGAGCGGCGCCCACCAGACCATCTCCGGCCCGGACAACTGGGTGACCTTCGACAACGGCGACAAGCGCAAACAGGCGGCGGTGGACTTCGTCAAGTGGATCAGCGCACCCGAGCAGGTGCGGACCACCTCGCTGGCCACCGGAGACCTGCCGACCCGCAGCTCGATCGGCCACGACCCGGCGTTCGTCGGTGAGCTCGACCAAAAGCTGCCCGGCACCGGAGTTTTCGTGGAGAACCTGGCCAATGTGGAGAAGGCCCGGCCCACGGTCGAGCAGTACCCGGCGATCTCGGAGGCGCTCGGGCAGGCGATCGTTTCGGTGATGCTCGGAGAATCCCAGCCGGACCTGGCGCTCGACACCGCGGCGAAGGCGGCCGACGCCGCGCTGGCCGAGAAGTAGACGCAGATGGCAGCCGGATCGGACCCCGGCCGACCGCGGTCGGTGCGGGCGCGTTTCCTCAGCGCCGATAACGCCGCCGGGTGGGCCCTGGTCAGCCCGGGTGCCATCCTGATCGGGATATTCGGCCTGCTGCCCGTGCTGATGTCGTTGAAACTGTCCTTCCAGCAGTCCGATCTGCTGTCGCCGGAGACGCCGTGGGTGGGGACCGAGAACTACCAGCGGCTCTTCGACGATCCCCAGTTCGTCGACGCGGTCAAGAACACCATCATCTACACCGTGCTGTACGTGCCCGGCACGATGCTGGTCGGTCTGCTGGTCGCCGCTGCGCTGAACCGGTCCATCCGGTTCATCTCGGTGTACCGGACCGCGGCGTACGTCACCATGGCCGTGTCGACGATCTCGCAGGGCATCATCTTCCTGTGGCTGACCGACCGGGACTACGGCCTGGTGAACGCGGCGCTGGGCGCGGTGGGGATTGCCCCGCAACCGTTTCTGTCCTCGCCGTCGCAGGCGCTGTTCGTCATCGTCGCGATGACGATCTGGGGTTGGACGGGTTTCACGGTGATCGTGTATCTGGCTGCATTGCAAGGTGTCCCGGCTGAGCTGCACGAGGCGGCCGCGATTGACGGGGCCGGCGCGTTCACCCGGTTCCGCACCATCACTGTGCCCCTGCTGGGGCCGGCCAACCTTTTCCTGTTGATCTGGCTGACCATCAACGCCCTTCAGCTGTTCGACGAGGTGTACCAGACCACCCGCGGTGGGCCGTTGAAGGCCACCACGGTGATCGTGTACTACCTGTGGAACCGGGCGTTCGTCCAGTTCGATGCCGGCTATGCCGCGGCGATGGCCTACACGCTGTTCGCCGTCATCGTGGTGATCACCGCACTGCAGTTCCGGCTGACCCGACGACACGTGCACTACTCGTGACCGGCCCGCCCATGCAGACCCCGAACGGAGTGACGATGACTGACACCGCGATACCGTCCGTCAAGACCGTTGCCGGTGAACAGGACCCGGCGCGATCCACGATCGAACCCAGCCGTCGCCGGTTCCGGCTGCCGTTCAGTCCGTGGCATCTGGTGCTGATACCGACGTCGTTCATCCTCGTCGTCCCACTGCTGTGGATGCTGATCACCTCGTTGCAGACGCCCGGCGAGGCCAACAAGTTCCCGCCAGACCTGCTGCCGGCGAACCCGCGCTGGCAGAACTACCCGGATGCGTGGCAGGCGGCCCCCTTCGGACATTTCTTCCTCAACAGCGCGTCGGTCACCCTGGTCGTATTGGCCAGCAACCTGCTGGTGTGCAGCCTCGCCGGCTATGCGTTCGCGCGCATCCGGTTCCTCGGTCGCGGCGCGTTGTTCCTCGCCCTGATGGCCACCCTGATGGTGCCGTTCCAGGTGACGATGATCCCGGTGTTCCTGATCGTCAAGTGGTTCGGGGACAATGTCTGGGCGGGCATGGGCATCGACCACATCGGTGCGCTGATGCTGCCGAATCTGGCGACCGCCTTCGGAATCTTCTTCCTGCGCCAGTTTTTTCTCACCGTCCCGGTGGAAGTGGAGGAGGCGGCACGGGTCGACGGCACGTCACGGCTGGGCGTGCTGGTCAAGATCGTGCTGCCGCTGTCGCTGCCCGCGCTCTCGACGTTGGCGGCGCTGACGGTGTTGACGTCCTGGAACGACTTCCTGTGGCCGCTGATCGTCATCACCTCGACCGACACCATGACCGTTCCCCTCGGGATGAGTTATTTCCAGGGCGCACACACCACCCAGTGGCCGTTGCTGATGGCGGCCAATGTGATGAGCCTGCTGCCGATGCTGCTGGTCTTCGTGGTGGCGCAGCGCTATTTCGTGCAGTCCGTGGCGAGCACCGGGTTGAAGGGATGACCGTGAAAACAGCGATACGAGAGGTGAACCGGTGGCCGAAGTAGAGTTCTGCGAGGTCACCCGCAGCTACGCGGGGGGCGTGTCCGCGCTGAAGAGTCTGAGTCTGACGATCGGCGACGGCGAGTTCCTCATCCTGGTCGGGCCGTCGGGGTGCGGCAAGAGCACGGCGCTGCGACTGCTGGCCGGCCTGGACCAGCCGACCTCCGGCGAGATCAGGATCGGCGGCACACTGGTCAACGACGTACCGCCGGGCAAGCGGGATATCGCGATGGTGTTCCAGAACTATGCGCTGTACCCGCACATGACCGTGTACCGCAACCTGGCCTACGGTCTGCGGCAGCGCCGCACCCCGAAAGATGAGACCGATCGTCGGGTGCGCGAGACCGCCGAACTGCTGGAGATCACCGAACTGCTCAACCGCAAACCCGGTCAGTTGTCCGGTGGGCAGCGCCAACGGGTCGCGATGGGACGCGCGTTGGTCCGCAGGCCGCGGGCATTCCTGCTCGACGAGCCGCTGTCGAACCTCGACGCGAAACTGCGCAATCAGGTTCGCGGCGATCTCAAGCGCCTGCACCGTGAGCTTCCGGTGACCTCTGTCTATGTCACCCACGATCAGGTGGAGGCGATGACGCTGGGGGATCGGTTGTGTGTCATGTCGGCGGGCGAGGTGCAGCAGATCGGCACCACCGACGACATCTACAACCGGCCGGCCAACACGTTCGTGGCAGCGTTCATGGGCAGCCCGCCGATGAATCTGGTTCCCGGTCTGATCCGAGATGGCGTGTTGCACATCGGCGGTACGGCGATGAGCTCACCGCCGAGCCTTCCCGCCGGGCGGGTGACCGTCGGGGCGCGGCCCGAGCACCTGCAACTGGCCCCCGGTGACGTCGAGGGCGTTATCCCGGCCCGGGTCGACTTCGTCGAACCGTTGGGCAGTCATGCATTGGTCACGGCGCTGGTCGACGCGGCGCCCGACGGCACCGCGTCCGCCACAGGCGGCCACCGTGTCGTCGTTCAGGCGCCGGCGGGAACCGACCTGGCCTCCGGCGCCCGCATCGGGATCATGCTGCCCGCGCAGCGCACCTATTTCTTCGACGCCGAGACCGGAGTCGCGATCCCCGGCCGCCGATCAGCTCTTGTCAACGGGCTGGTGGACTTCCGGGCGTGACCCCACCGCGCCCCATTTCGCGACCATCCGACGGTGTCCTCGGACGGCGAGCCCGAGGACGTCACGTGTCGGTCAGGCGGGTACTGCTTCGACGATCGACATCGGTCCGGGGGTCCCGATGACACGGGTCATCCGGAAACCCGCCCGCGACAGGAGGTCCCGGTACTCGTTGGCCGTGCGCTCGCGTCCGCCGGGATGCACCAGCATCTCGAGGTCGAGAAGCATCCCGGGGTGTGATGGTGCGCCCTCGGGGAGCACCATCTCGAACAGCAGGACCTTCCCGTTCGGGTCGATCGCCGTGCGGATGTTGCGCAGGATCGTCACCGACTTCTCGTCGTCCCAGTCATGGATGATCGTCTTCAACAGGTAGGCATCACCGCCGTCTGGCACCGCCTCGAAGAACGAGCCGCCGGTCTTGGTACACCGGTCGGCGACTGCGGCCCTGTCGAGTTCTGCTCCCGCACTGTCCACCACCGACGGAAGGTCGAGCAGCACGCCGTGGGCGTCGGGTGCCTGTGCGAGCACCGCGGCCAACAGGGCGCCGTGGCCTCCTCCGACGTCGACGATGAGCTTGCGGTCGGCGAAGGTGTAGAGCGGGACGGCGGTCTCGATCGCCATCGCCGACACGCCCGTCATGGCGTCGTTGAACACCTTCGCGTACTCGGGATTGGTTTCGAGATAGTCGAATATCGGTGCGCCACGCACCTTCTCGGCGGCCGGCTCACCTGTGCGCACCGAGTGCAGCAACTGGCCCCAGTGTTCCCAGTGCTCCGGATGACCGAGCAGCCTGATCATCGGGGCCATGGATCCGTCGAAGTCCGAGCGCAACGCCTGGCCGACGCGGGTCAGCGAGAAGCGTCCGTCGCGACGCAGTTTGAGCAACCCGTTGGCAGCCAGTGCCCGCATGACGCGGTAGGTGGCGCCGGGGTCGGCGCCCACCGCGGAGGCGATGTCGGCGGAGGTGCGTGGGCCATCGCGGAGCTTGTCGGCGATACCGAGTTCGACGGCGACGTACAGAGCCTGCGTCAACCAGGCTCCCTGGGCGATCTCCAACAGTGCGATATTGGGAGGCACGGCCGAGCGTCCGGCCGTTCTCAGCACATTACGGACATGCCCGATGGTGTCGATCAGCCAGGTGGGCGGGGTCTTCGCGGTAGCGGCCACGAGAGCAAAGGATATACCTGTGAGCCGCGCTGATCAGCTGCTTGGACTGGGCGGTCCTGCTAACCCCGAGAAGCTTCTGGGTGAAACCTAGATCCGCTCCCGTGTCCGGGCCTACGGTCGTTTCATGTCGATTGCCCATTGTGTCGAACCGCGTGACCGTGTCGCAGTGCCGACGGTGCCCGGCGTGCGGCGGTTGTAGCCGTGGACGGCATCGATTTCAGGCCGGCTACCGTAGACGACTTCGAGTTCTTCTTCCAGCTGCACAAGGACACCCTCGGTCCCTATGTCGATCAGGTGTGGGGATGGGACGACGAGGATCAGCGGGCGCACCTGCGGCGCACCATTGACTACGACGCCACCCAGGTCATCATCGCCGGCGACGTCGATATCGGGCGGCTGACGGTGGAACGGCGACAACACGAGATCTACGTCGGCCTGGTCGAGATCGCCCCGTGTCATCAGGGGCGCGGCATCGGCGGCCAGATCGTGCGCGGAGTTCTCGACGACGCCTTCGCCGACGGCAAGAGCGTGTGCCTCAACGTGTTACGAGTCAACACCGGCGCCTACCGGCTGTACCGCCGCCTCGGGTTCGTCGAGGTGGCCGCATCGGAGGTCAGGTTCACGATGGTGGCACAGCCGCCGCCTGCCAGTCCCGGGCCGCAACCAACTCCGGGATGAGCGTTTCGGTCAGCAGCCGCACATCATCGGCGTCGTCCCCGGGATAACGCACCGTGTGGGTGGCGGTGGGCACGTCGCCGCCCACACCGATCACCGTGGTGCCGCGCGGACCGGTCCATTCGGCCATTTGGGCTTCCCACTTCGACCCGGCGAACACGAGCATCCGCAGGTCGCTGTTTTTGGTGCGGTACACGTCGACGTGGCTCCAGTCGCCGGTCTCGCATCCGATCGCCGAACGCCGGGGACCCTCCCGCAACATCAGGGCGCCCTGTTGGGCGGATGACCACCGACGTGCCGGGGCCACCAAATGCGTCTCAGCCTCCCCGAGCAGCAGCTCGGAAACCACGGGACGCCAATCACTTTCGGTGGACAGCAGCCGGTCACTGGCGCCCGCTGCCGATTCGATATCGGCGATCAGGCAGTCGGTGGAGGTTCCGGTCAATTGGCACTCGAGCGCCATCAGCAATGCCAGGGTGTGCTGGTAGCTGCGGCAGGCCACGCCTCCGACCTCGGGTTCGGCCAGCAACTCGACGGTGTCGGTGCATACCGTGGTGATGGCGGACCCGGGTGTGTTGGTCAGCGCCACGGTATGCGCCGACCCGTCGAAACGCTCCAGCGCATCGAGGGTCTCGACCGATCCGCCGGTCGCCGAGGTGGCGACCACGAGGGTCCCCGGCCCCCACTGAGGCAGCAATTCCGAGGACGCGATCTCGGACACCGCGCAGACGCCGCGGGCGCGCAGGCGCGCGGCGGCGACCCCGCCGGCATACGCCGACGAGCCCATGCCGAGCAGGACGACGCGCTCGACGTCGCCGGGAATGGTGTGCGCCCACGGGTTTCGTTTCGCCAGTGCGCCGGCCAGATTGGTCAGCACGTCGGGTTTGCGGGCGAGATCGGTGGCGAATCCGTCGGGTTTCATGAGCTCATTTCGTCGAGTAGGGCGGGCAGCGCAGCGTCCGGGACATACATCCAGCGCGGCAGGTGGCGGCCTGCGTAGACGATCTCGCGGAGTACCTGTTGCAGTCGGAATGCACTGACGGCGCGGTCGATGTGCAGGTCGGCGTTCCCGCCCTGCGTCAGCCTGCCGATGTACGCGTCGTACAAGGCGGCCCGCGAAACCCTGTCGACCTCGACGAGGGTGTCCGGCCCGAGCTCAGAGCGTTTGGCGGCGACGATGGCGACGTGCGACAGCGACTGCAGGATGCCGGCGAGGTCCACCGCGGCCGGTACGGGCAGGACCCGTTCGGCCGGCGGTAGCACCGGATTGCCGTCGAAGTCGGTGATGACCAGCAGTTCGCCGGTGTGCAGCACCTGACCGACGTGCAGGTCTCCGTGTGCATCGAGGACCGGCACATCCACCAGTTCGGACAACCCGTTCAGGATGCGTTCGATATCGTCGACGCGTTCGGTGAGCACCTGCAGGCCGGCCGGACTCGCCAGCGCGCGGGCCTCGGCCATGGTGGCGAACGCGTTGTCGCGCCAGCGTTTCGCGTCTCCGAACGTCGATCGGGTGGACGTCCCTCGCAACGCCGCATGCAGGTCGGCCACCACGACCCCCAGCGCTCTGCAGGTTTCGCCGACGGCGCCGAGATCGCCGCTGGTGGCCGCGGCGATGAACAGGTCCTTTGCCCAGGTCCAGCCGTCGACCGCGCCGGGGAGATAGCCGGTCACCGTAGCGACCAGGGTTTCGTCACCGCGCTCCGGCGTCCAGGTGACCACACCCCAGGGGGTCGGCATGGCGGTGAACCCGGCGGCGGTCAGGGCCGACAGCCGGCCCGGCGCGGGATGCGGCCCGGGCTGCAAATGCGTCGCCCATTTCACCACGGCCCGCTCGCCGACGATGACCGACTCGTTGGTCTGGTCGACGGTGATCGGGCGTTCGGTGCCCGGCCGGTGCCCGTCGATCCATGACACGACGGAGAATCGGCCGTGCGACGAGTGCCCGGGGGATTGGGCGAGCAGGCGCACCAGCGCGTCGGCGGTGCCGTCGCCCGCCGTCGCCCGCTGCCAGCCGTCGGGTCCCCTGATCACGGGGACAGCCGACGACGCCCCGTCGCGCTCGACGATCGCCAGGGCGTGGCCCTCATCGAGCGCCAGGAGGTCGGCGGGATCCGTTGACGTCTCTGGCTGCACGGATCAGCCGGTGCTGCTCAGGTGAGCCAAGCCCGCGCGTTCGATGACGTCGGCGGCGACGCTGAGACCATCGCGTTCGCGGACGGCCGTACCGATCGCGGACACCCGGTCGCGCAGTTCCTGATCGGCCAGTATCCGGTCGAGGGCACCGGTCAGTTCGGCATCGGCGAAATGGTAGGTGTCCAGTCGTACGCCCAGCTTCAATTCGTCGATCCGCTGGGCATTTTCGTACTGATCCCAGAACAGCGGGAGCACGATCAACGGTTTACCGAAATGCAGGGCCTCGGTGGTGGTGTTGTTGCCGCCGTGCGAGATCACCGCATCCACCAGCGGGATGATCCTGGTCTGCGGCAGCATCTGTTCCCCGACCATGTTGTCGGCCAGCGTGATCTTGTCCGCCTGCGGGCCCTTACTGACGATGAAGCGGTGCCTGGTCGTGCCGAGGACATCGACCAGCCGTTGCATCAGCGACACATCAGCAGCCCCGAGTGAACCCAGCGACAGGTAGATCAGCGCGCTGCCCGCCGGGCGATCGGACATCGCCTCTGGTAGTTCATAGTCCTCATCGGTCTCCCGGATGCTGGAGTCCACCCGCGTCCACGATGCGTCCAACGGCCGCCTGTCGACGTAGTCCGCCTCGGCCGGATAGATGTAGATGGTGGCCGCGTTGTCGCGCGGCATGAATTCCAGGTCGGGCAGCGGCTCACCGCCCTGTTCGCGGACCCAGGCGTCGAAGTCCTCCCACATCGGCCGCAGGACGCGGTCGAACTCGGCGCGATAGGCCGGCCATTCGGACCTGTCGCCACTGGGTAGACCCGAAAACGGCGGCGGGACATCGGGTCCGGGCACTTCCAGCGGACTGCATGAGATGAACCGCACGAACGGCTTCCCCGCGGTGGACAACGCCGGGAAAAGCACCACGTTGTCTTCGACGATCACATCGGGTCGGTGCTTGGCGACAATCTCGCGTAGCCGGGGTTCGCAGTACTTGGCGCCGTCGATGAGCGCCTGATAGGTGGGGCCGATGAAGGTCTCCAGTTGATCCAGGGTCGGCTTGGCGAACTCCGGCGCGGTCTCGGCGATGAAGTCGGTCCAGAACTGGCCCGCGTCAGCATCTTCGGCGCCCTCGGCCGGCGCGGCCAGATCGACCAGTTCCTCGATGAAGCCGTACTTGGCGATCTTGCCGGCCCATGAGGACTCTGCGGCGAAGACGATGGTGTGGCCACGGTCGCGGAGTTTGGCTGCGACGCCGATGCATTGATTGGTGGGTCCGTACGCGGACTCCGGCCAGAACATGATGGTCAACGCCTGGGACATCATTGGGTCCTTTCGCCGTCGGCGCGGCGGGGTAGGGGATGGCCGGTGGCCACCCGCGCGTAGTCGAGGATCAGTTCGGTGGAGGCGTCGGCATCCAGGCTGGGATGGCGGGCCACCATGCGGTATCCATACGCGTCCTCCAACGCCACGATGTTGCGGGCGATGGTCAACGACGGCGAGGTCAGCGTGAAAACACCTTGTGCGGCACCGGATTCCAGGATCACCTGGTACATCGCCACCTGCCGGTCGAACAACGCGGTGAGCAGCACCGCGTAGGTCGGATACCGGCCGGCGGCCCCGCCCAGCTCGCACAGCAGCTTGACTGCCGGATCGTCGGAGTCCACGGGCAGGCCGGACTCGATGGTGAGAACGAGGCGGCGGTCGGGCTCGGCGATGCCCTCGATCCGGCGGAGGCGGTCATCGTAGAACCGCTCCATACCCGCTCGATTGGCCTCCACCAGGAGCGTCTGCACGTCGGGAAAGTGGTAGAGCACGGCACCCGAGGTGAGCCCGGCCTCGGCAGCGACCTGATTGAGTTGGACATCTGCGCCGTGCTTCATCACCGCGCGTTGGGCGGCGTGCAGCAGGTTCGCGCGTCGTTCGGTGCGGCTGACCGCCACTGGATCCCTCCCACTCGTATGCCATGGATCACGGTGCCAGAAAAGTTGCCAATCGGGAAGCATTTCTTGAACAGAAACTCAGGTTTTACATCGGTAACCCCATTGACATGCTATTTCTGGTCTTGTGTTCTCTGAACGGCAGTGCAACTATCGTCCTGCCATCGACCGCTGCCGATGGCGGTCATCGATCGACAACGGAGCATGGCTGTGAGAGCGACCGACGAATTGCGTGACGCCGAACCACGGCCCGTGTGGTGGGACGGCGTGCGCACCGGACCGCACGGCGAGCAGTTGCGTGGACGTGTGCGGGCCGACCTCGTCGTCGTCGGCGGGGGATACACCGGCCTGTGGGCGGCGATCGAAGCCCTCACCGCGGACCCCGGCCGACGGGTCGTCGTTCTCGAACAGTCCTGGGTGGGCGCGGCGGCATCGGGGCGCAACGGCGGGTTCGTCTCCGAGTCGCTCACACACGGCATCGCCCATGGGGAAGCGATGTGGCCCGACGAGCTCGACGAGTTGCAGCGCCAAGGCCGGCAGAACGTGCAAGAGATCGCAGATATCCTGCAGCGCAACAATATCGATGCCGATCTACGCTTGGTGGGCAAGACGACGCTGGCCCGAACACCACACGAAGTCGAGGCGCTGCGCAACGCCGTGTCGAGCTACTCCCGGCGCGGCGAGGACGTGGAGTTCCTGGACCGTGCGCAGGTTCGTGCCGACATCCATTCTGATGCCTTCCACGGTGGGCTGCGGATCCATAGCGGCGGCCTGGTGGAGCCGATGGCGCTCGTGCTCGGACTGCGCCGCATCGCAGAGGAATTGGGCGCAAGTATCTTCGAACGGTCTCCGGCCACCGGGATCAGCCGTACCGGCGGTAACCTGACGGTGCGCAGCCCGCACGGCGAGGTCGACACATCACATATCGTGCTGGCCTCCAATGCCTACCCGCCGTTGTTGCGGCGACTGAAGTCCTGGATTCTCCCGGTCTATGACTATGTGTTGGCGACGGCACCGTTGACCGCCGGACAGTTGGACTCGATCGGCTGGTCGCAGAACCAGGGGCTCACCGATGCTGGCAATCAGTTCCACTACTTCCGCCGCACCCGTGACGACCGCATCGTGTGGGGCGGCTATGACGCGATCTATCACTTCGGCAATGCCATCGGCCCCGAACTCGAATTGCGTGACCGCTCACATCTACTGCTGGCACGGCACTTTCGCGAGACATTCCCTCAGCTGGCCGACCTGCCGTTCACCCACCGCTGGGGTGGCGTCATCGACACCACGAGCAGATTCACGCCGATCTTCGGCACAGCCTTCGCAGGGCGCCTGGCTTATGCGGTCGGATTCACCGGCCTCGGTGTGGCTTCGACGCGTTTCGGCGCGCGGGTGGCCCTGGATCTGCTGGACGGCCGGGAAACCGAGCGCACCACGCTTCGGGCCGTCACCGGCAACGCGGTGCCGTTCCCGCCCGAGCCATTGCGCTGGCCGGCCGTCGAGTTGACCCGTGCCGCTCTGGCCCGAGAAGACGAAACAGGCCGCAGGGGACTGCTTTTGCGCACCATGGACCGATTCGGTGTGGGCTTCAACAGTTGACAGGAGTGTGCGCATGACCGCAGGACTGTTCCATCGCGGCGAACAGATCGCCGGCTCCGGAGGCGAACGTGTCCTTGTCGATCCCTCGACAGGGCAGCCGACGGCAACCATTTCCGAGGCGTCGATCGCGGACGCCGAGCGCGCCGTCGCGGCCGCGGCCGAGGCTTTCCCGGCCTGGTCTCGCCGGACCGCCGGCGAACGCGCGCGGGTACTGCTGCGCTGGGCCGATCTCATCGACGCCCACTGCGCCGAACTCACCGCGCTGGAGGTTGCCGAAACGGGCAAGCCGGAGCCGGTCTTTCGCGACGGCGAACTTCCGTTCGGCACCGACAATCTGCGGTTTTTCGCGGGCGCGGGCCGATCCCTGGAGGAAACCGGTGCCGGACTGCTCAGCGAGGGTTACACCTCGATGATCGTGCGCCGGCCGGTGGGCCCGGTCGTCGGTATCGCGCCGTGGAACTTTCCGATGATCATGGGGCTGTGGAAGATCGGGCCCGCCCTGGCCGCCGGCAACACCATGGTGATCAAGCCGGCGCCCTCCACCCCGTCGAGCACGCTCTACATCGCCGCACTGGCCATCGAGGCCGGCATTCCACCAGGAGTGCTGGAAGTGGTGACCGGTGACCAGGGGATCGGTGCGGCGCTGGTCGCCGACGAGCGGGTGCAACTCGTCTCGATCACCGGGTCGACACGTGCCGGACGCCAGGTGATGTCTGCCGCAGCGGTCCGTGGCGCGCGAGTTCATCTCGAACTCGGCGGCAAGGCACCATGTCTGGTGTTCGAGGATGCCCACCTCGACGACGCGGCGCACGGTATCGCGATGGGCGCCACCTACAACTCGGGGCAGGATTGCACGGCAGCGACCCGCGTCTATGCCCACGAGTCGATCATCGATGATCTTGTCGAACGCCTCATCGCGGCATTCGGCGCGATCCGCGTCGGTGATCCGCGCGAACCGTCCACCGACATCGGTCCGCTGATCAGTGTCGAACACCGCTCGCGGGTCCACGGGTTCGTGGCACGTGC
Source organism: Mycolicibacterium sp. P9-22 (assembly GCF_008329585.1). Classification (GTDB taxonomy): domain Bacteria; phylum Actinomycetota; class Actinomycetes; order Mycobacteriales; family Mycobacteriaceae; genus Mycobacterium. The sequence goes on from NZ_NPKP01000013.1 coordinate 182,972, forward strand.
CGTCGAGGCGGGAGCCACGGTGCGTGCGGGAGGTGTGCTGCCGGAAGGCCCCGGCGCCTACTATCCGCCGACGCTGATCACCGGCGCGGAGCAGTCCGCCGAGATCGTGCAGGACGAGGTGTTCGGACCGGTCCTGGTGGTGTTGCCGTTCGGCGATGAGGCGGAAGCGATCCGGCTCGCCAACGACTGCCGGTATGGCCTGGCGTCCTCGGTATGGACCTCGGATGTGGCCCGCGCGCTTCGCACCGCGCATGCCATCGAAGCCGGTGTGACATGGGTCAACGACCACCTGCCGATCGCCTCCGAGGCGCCCCACGGCGGCGTCAAGGCAAGTGGTTTCGGCAAGGACATGAGCCAGGCCGCGGTCGCTGAATACACGGTCGCCCGGCACATCATGGTCAAGCACGCGCCTCGGGTGGCGCACAGCTCATTCCGGCCGTCCTGAACGGCCGGGACGTCGCCCGGTCATCCACAATTTCACGATCCCACGCACTGGAGGAACACACATGACAGCCAATGAGGCAGCGCCAGAGCTGCATTCGGTGGACGAGGTGCTACCGCGGAAGATGCGCTGGTTCGACGGGTTCGCGATGGCGATGACGATGCCCGCCGCACTGGTGGCCACCCTCGGTGCCTCGATCGCCGGGCTCGGAGGCTGGGGTGCTGCGGTGCTGTGGGCCATCTCGATGGCGATCTCGCTGGCCGTCAACTGGATCTACATCGAACTGGCGGCGATGTTCCCAAACGCGTCGGGAGGAATCTCGGGCTACGCGGCCGAGGCATGGAAGAAACGCGTGCCGTGGTTCGCGCCCCTGGCCGGGGTGGGGTACTGGCTGCCGTGGGGGTCCAACCTGGCGACCTACGGGTCGTTCACCGGCCTGCTGGTGCAATCCCAGTGGTTTCCCGAGCAGCAGTGGACGTTTGATCTGGGTCCGCTGCACTTCAGCTTCCCGATCCTCATCGGACTGATCGTCATCTTCGTGCTGTACGGCATCAACGTCATCGGCGTGCGGGTCACGATGGCGTTCGTCTACGTGACGGCAGCGATCTTGATGGTCCCGCTGGCCGTGTTCATCGTCTTCCCGCTCTTCAGCGCCGACTGGGCGCCGATGGACCTGACGTGGAACCTGCACGGGTCGGAGGGCCTGCACACCGCAATCGTCTGGCTGTACGTAATGGCCTGGACGACATTGGGTATCGAGGTCTGCGCCACCTTCGCCTCGGAGTACCGCGATCCGGTCCGGGACACCTCGCGGGCGATTCGCGCGTCGGCGCTGTTCTGCCTGGGCGTCTTTTTCCTGGTTCCGCTGACCCTCGGCGGATTCGCCGGTGAAGAGGCGATCGCCGCGGACCCGTCTACCTTCTTCGTGGCGAGCTTCTCGCAACTGACCGGCGCCGGCGCCGACGTCATGGTGCTGTGCCTCATCGCATCTCTGGTGCTGGTCATGCTGACCTCGGTCGCCGATGCCTCGAGGGTCCTGTTCAACATGGGCAAAGAGGGCATCACCGTGCGCTCCGTGGGCAAGCTCAACCGTCGCGGCGTTCCCATTCGTGCGCTCAATGTGATGCTGGTACTCAACATCGTGCTGCTGGTGGTCCTGCAGCAGCCACTGGCGATCATCGTCACCGGCAACCTCGGCTACATCCTGGCCCACGTGCTGGCGGTGACCGGGTTCGCGCTGTTGCGCAAGGACCGGCCCGAGGCGGTGCGCCCGATCCGGCTTCCGCGTGTCTTTGTGCCGGTGTCGATCGGTCTGGCGATTCTGCTTTCGGTGATGCTGGTCGTCGGTGCCACCGGGTTCTCGGTCACCGGCTACGGCGGCGTCCTCGAACTCGGCATCGCCGGATCCATCTTGGCGGCCGGTGTGGTGCTCTGGTGGTTCGTGCAGCGCAGCGACCGGCGCACCGACGCTCAGGTGGGCGCGGCAGAATGACCGGGTGTCCGATGACGTGTACTTCCCCGACGTAGCCGCCTTCGAGAGCTGGTTGGAGTCACATCACGACTCGTCGGAGGGCATCTGGATCCGGATGGCCAAGAAGGGCAGTGGAATTCGGTCGCTGTCCTCCGATGAGGCGGTCGATGTCGGACTCTGCTGGGGATGGATCTCGGGTCAGCGCAAATCGCTGGACGCGCAGTTCTATCTGCAGAAGTACGTCCCGCGTCGTCCGCGCAGTCACTGGTCGCAGGTCAACGTCGAGAAGGTGGAGCAACTCAGCGCAGCGGGGCGGATGCGGCCCGCCGGCCTCGCTGAGGTGGAGGCGGCCAAACGAGACGGACGGTGGGCGGCCGCGTATCCGCCGCAGAGCGCCTTCACGATCCCCGAGGACCTCATCCGCGCGTTGGAGCTGAATCCGGGCGCAGCGGCCGCATTTCACGCCTCGGCCAGGACGGCGCAGTACACCATGGTGCTCGATGTGCTCCGGGCGCGGACACCGCTGTCCCGGCAGGCCCGCATCTCCGCCATCGTCGGCGCACTGACCGACGTCACCGACCCTAGGTGACGCCCAGATTCGCGTCAGCTCGCAGAGGTGCGACGCAGGTCGGTGCTGCCCGATTCGCGCAAGGTCGCCGCGTATTCCGTGATTGCGGCATATCTTGATGACCTAATCAGTCGGTGGCGGTGGGGGTGCGGCGGCGCATTCGTCGCGTCCCGGCGGTATCTCCGATCGTGAGATGGAAGAGGGTCGCTTGTGGCATCTCGCTTCGCCCGTCCAGGTGGGTCGCGTCGGTCGCTCGGTATTCAATCCAAGTTGCTGATCGTATTGCTCGTCGTCAGTGTCCTGTCGGTGCTCGTTGCCGGCGCCATCGGATATGTGTCGGGGACGGATTCATTGCGTAACGCGGAATTCGCCCGAATGACGCAGCTGCGGGAGTCCCGGGCGCGTGAAATCACCGCCTATTACCGCATGATCACCGATGCCGCCTCGATCGTCACACACGGGACGACGACGGTGAACGCGGCCCGCGAATTCAGTGCGGCCTTCGCCGAACTCGAATCCACCCCGCCGCCGCCCGATGCCGAGGCCAACGTGGCGAAGTTCTACGAAACGGTGTTCGCACCCGAACTGAGCGAACGCACCGGTGAGGCGGCCGATCCGACGCTGTTCGAGCCGACCGGAAACGCGGCCGTCTACCTGCAGAACGCCTACACGGTGCCGGCCGGGGGTGACTTCGAGAAGGCTCTGGCCGTCAAGTCAGCCGGTGATCCGAGTGCGTGGTCGGCGGTGAATGCCCGCTATCAGAACTTCTTCGCCGACCTGACGACGAGGTTCGGTTTCGAGGACGCGCTGGTGCTCGACACGAACGGCAATGCCGTATACACCGCCTACAAGGGTGCCGACCTCGGAACCAATTTGTTCACCGGGCCGTACCGGACATCGTCGTTGGCCGACAGTTATCGCGAGGCGCTGCAAGCGTCATCGGTCGACCAGACCTTCGTCACCGATTTCGAACGATATCCGCCCTCCTACGACAGGCCGACACCGTGGGTACTGTCACCGATCGGCAGCGGTGGCAACATCGTCGGAGTCCTCGCCCTGCAGATGTCACTGGACGGCATCAACAATGTGATGACCGGCGCCAACGGCTGGCAGCAGGACGGGCTGGGGGCGACCGGCGAAACCTACCTCGCCGGCTCCGACAAGTTGATGCGTTCGGCGTCCCGTGAACTGGTGACCAATCCCGACGGTTATATCGACGCGGTGGTCGACAAAGGCACGCCTACCGATATCGCCGAACGGCAGGTGGCGGTCAACGGAAGCGTCCTCTTGCAGCCGGTCGACACCCTGGCTGTCAACAATGCGCTGGCCGGTGAATCCGGCGTGGTGACCGATGACGATTACATCGGTCCGGCATCACTGGTCGCCTATATGCCACTGGACATTCCCGGCCTGGATTGGGTGCTGGTCGCCAAGATCGACGAGAACGAGGCGCTGGCCCCGGTCAACAGGTTCGCCCGTAACATCGCGTTGTCGACCGCCGCCATCGTGTTGGTGGTGTGCATCCTGGCGTTGTTGCTCAGCCGGATGTTGACACGTCCGCTGACCCAGTTGGCTTCGGCCGTGCGCCGGGTGACCGGAGGTGAACTGGGTGTCACTGTCCCGGTGACGACCAGGGATGAGTTCGGCGACCTGGCTGTGGAATTCAACAATATGAGCGACAGCCTGAGAACGAAGCAGGCACTGATCGACGAACAGCGCCGGGAGAACGACGAACTTCTGGCCTCGTTGATGCCGGAGTCGGTGGCCCGTCGATTCCGAGGGGGCGAGAAGACGATCAGCAGCGACTACCGCGACGTCTCGGTGATCTACGCGGAATTGTTGAATTTCAAGGATTTCAGTCGGTCGTTGCCGTCCGACGAATCGGTGCGATTGCTCAATACGCTGTTCGAGTCTTTCGACGCGGCGGCAGAACACCATGGCATCGAGCGAGTGCGCGGCTTGCACAACGGATTCCTGGCGACCTGCGGGCTGGTCACCCCGCGAGTCGACCACGCCAGCCGCACCGTCGCTTTCGCCATCGAACTCGTCGAGGTGATCGAGCTGTTCAACAAGCAGCACACCGCGGGGTTGACGGTGCGGGTGGGCATCGACAGCGGCCCGGTGTCCAGCGGGCTGATCGGTCAACGCACCAGGATCTACGACCTGTGGGGTGAGGCGGTCGACCTCGCGCACCGGGTGCATGCCGCCGCAGATCGTCCCGGCATCTTCGTCAGCGACCGTGTGCACACCAGCCTCACAACCTTCCACTCGTTCGAAGAAGCGGGCACGGTGATCGGTAACGACGGCGCCGAAACCGTGTGGGCGCTAGAGATTCCGGTCCGGGAAACATCATGAACTCGCTGATGTCACAACCGTGGTTCTGGCCGACCGCCATTGTGGTGGTCGTGCTTCCGGTGGCGCTGCTGCTGCTCAACGAACTGCAGCAGTATTTGTCCCGCCGGCACAGCAGTTACGCGCGCCCGGTCGCGCTGCTGCGCAACGCGGTACTACCGGCGCTGGCGCTGCTGATCCTGGTCGATCAGCTCAACGACTCCGACGCCGAAGCGACCTGGCCCCGGCTCGCCGCGACGATGTTCGGTTTCCTGGTGATCCTGTTCGCGCTGTCCGGGGCCAATGCTGCACTGTTCGGTCACGCCCGCGCCGGTAGTTGGCGGGAACGGCTGCCCTCGATCTTCATCGACCTCGGCAGACTCATCGTCATCGCCATCGGCCTCGGAGTCCTGTTCTCCTGGGTATGGGGGACCGATATCGGCGGCCTCTTCGCTGCTGTCGGCGTGACGTCCATCGTCATCGGCCTTGCGGTACAGACGGCGGTCGGACCCGTCATCGCCGGGCTGTTCCTGCTTTTCGAGCAGCCCTTCCGCATCGGTGACTGGCTGGACACCCCGTCAGGGAAAGGCCGTGTCCTCGAAGTCAATTGGCGCTCCATTCACATCGATACCGGCAACGGCATCCAGATCGTCCCGAACGCCACACTGGCCGGCGCGTCGTTCACGAATCTGAGTCGCGTGCACGGAGCCGCTTTCTACACCACCGCGACGTTGACATTCGCCGCCGATGACCGGCCGGGCACCGTCGTGGAAACCCTCAAGGCCGTCGCCGATGCCCTCCCCACCAAATTGGGCGATGTGGACTCGCGAGTGTCCGCGCTGGGCGCCGGCGAATACCGGGTGTCGGTGCCGGTCGGCTCACCCGCCGAGGAGGGATCGACGAAAAATGCACTACTGCAGCGGACCTGGTACGCGGCGCGGCGCGCCGGTCTGCACCTCGACGAGGCCGACGGCGGATTCGGAGACGACACGGCGCACACCGCCACCCAACCGCGCCGGATCGCGTCGGCTCTGGGCCTCGACGAGGACACCGTCGCCGAGATGATCGCCGACAGCCGTCGGCTGATCTATTGCCAAGGGGAGATTGTCCAGGAGGTCGGGTCCGTTCCGGATGCACTTGCTTTCATCCTCGCCGGAGAACTGGAGCTGACGGTGATCACAGACATCGGCGAGCAGGTTGCCGTCGGGCGACTCGAGGTGGGTGACTACATCGGAACCACCGCCCTCACCCGCCAGCCGGTCCTCACCGGGGCGGTCGCGCTGTCCGATACCACCTTGCTCGCCATTCCCCGCCGCGCCATCAGCTCTGTGGTGCAGGGCAATCCGCAGCTGGCCAGGATGCTGGGCGAGGCCATCGAACTGCGCCGCCGCGCAGCAGAAGAGGCTCGTGGTGCCCAGGTGCAACCAGGCTGACCGACCCCCGGACACAACAAAGCAGGGAGCCTGCCGTTCGGGGGGTACGGCAGGCTCCCTGGGTTTTGTGGATCAAGCCCTCATCAGGCGACGGCTTGGGCTCCGAGCACGCGCTGGATGTCCGGCTTCATCATCTGGAGCTGCTGTCCCCAGTAGCCCCAGCTGTGGGTGCCGTTCGGCGGGAAGTTGAACACGCCGTTGGTGCCGCCGGCCGCGATGTACTTGTCGCGGAAGGCCACATTGGTGCGCAGCGTGAAGCCCTCCAGGAACTGAGCGGCCATCAGGTTGGCGGCGTTGCCGCCGACATCGAGATCCGACGGGGTGCCGGTGCCGCAGTAGATCCACACCCGCGTGTTGTTGGCCACCAGCTGGTTGATGTTGACCATCGGGTCGTTGCGCTTCCAGGCCGGGTCACTCGACGGGCCCCACATGCTCTCGGCGTTGTAGCCGCCGGCATCGTTCATGGCAAGCCCGATCAGCATCGGCCACCAGCCCTCGGACGGGTTCAGGAAGCCCGACAGGGTTGCCGCGTAGATGAACTGCTGCGGGTGGTGGATGGCGTAGGTCAGCGCCGCGCTCCCGGCCATGGAGATGCCGACCGCGGCGTTTCCGGTGCGCGACACGCCCTTGGTGGTTTCCAGGTAGGTGGGCAGTTCCTGGGTCAGGAACGTCTCCCACTTGTAGGTGTAGTTCTGGCCGTTGCCCTTCGACGGCTGGTACCAGTCGGTGTAGAAGCTCGACTGGCCGCCGACCGGCATCACCGTCGACAGGCCGGATTCGTAGTAGTACTCGAATGCGGCGGTGTTGATGTCCCAGCCGTTGTAGTCGTCCTGGGCTCGCAGTCCGTCGAGCAGGTAGACCGCGTGCGGTCCGCCGCCCTGGAACTGCACCCGGATGTTGCGGTTCATGGACTGGGAGAACACGTCCAGATACTCGACGGGCAGGCCCGGGCGCGAGAACGCTCCCGCGGTCGCCGAACCCCCGGCGAAGCCGATCAGCCCGGGCAGCACCAGGACTGAAGCGGCGACCACCGCCGCCCTGCGTAGCAATCCGCCTCGGATATTTCTGATGAACTTCATAACGGCAACCAACCCACCTTTCTTCACGTGTTAAGCAAGCGCCGCTGCTTTCTTCGTGAGGTAGTTGAACATGCGCCTCAACAGTCACAGGCGTAACAGCACGGCGTGGTGTGGTCGCGGGTTGCTAACGATTGCGACTCGGGCTTGAGACCATCCCGGAAGCCCGGGGCTAGTGTCGTAACGATGAGCGACGAACGCACCAGGGTGCTCATCATCGGCGGCGGATTCGGCGGCCTGTTCTGCGCGCGCAGGCTCGGCAGACACGATGTGGATGTCACCCTGCTCGATCGCGGTGCCGGTCACATCTTCCAGCCGCTGCTCTACCAATGCGCGACCGGAACGCTGAGCATCGGTCACATCAGCCGGTCACTGCGGGAGGAGCTTGCGCGCCACCGCAATGTGACGACCCTGTTGGGCGAGGCAATCCGGCTGGACCCCGGCAGCCGCACCGTCACGGCGATGCGTCCCGACGAAACCACCTTCACCGTGGGCTACGACGTTCTGGTGGTCGCCGCGGGCATGAAACAGTCCTATTTCGGCAAGGAACATTTCGCCGAGTGGGCGCCGGGGATGAAGACCCTCGACGACGCCCTGTGTATCCGGCAGCGGCTGTTCACCGCGTTCGAGATCGCCGAGACGCTGCCACCGGGACCCGAACGCGACAGCTGGCTGACCTTCGCCGTCGCCGGTGGGGGACCGACCGGGGTCGAACTCGCCGGGCAGATCCGCGAAGTGGCCAGCCGGACATTGGCCAACGAGTTCCACAGCATTGCCCCCGAGGACGCCAGGGTGTTGTTGTTCGACGGCGGCGACCGGGTGCTCAAGAGCTTCGCTCCGGGCCTGGCCGACAAGGCCGCCCGGACGTTGGAGTCGCTCGGGGTCGAGTTGCACATGGGGGTGCACGTCACCGATGTGGGCCGCGACGGGGTGACGGTGACGCCGAAGTCCGGTGCGGCCGAGGAACAGTACGCCGCGCGCACCGTGTTGTGGACCGCCGGTGTCGAGGCTGTGCCCTTTGCGCGGCACGTCGCCGAGGTGCTCGGGGCGGATGCCGACCGTGCCGGCCGGATCAGCGTCGAACCCGATCTCTCGGTGCCCGGGCACCCCGAGGTCTTCATCGTGGGGGATCTGGTCGGTCGCGATGACCTTCCCGGTGTCGCCGAGAACGCCATGCAGGGCGGGCTGCACGTGGCCGCCTGCGTGCGCCTGGACCTCGACGGCAAACCGCGCAAGCGCTACCGCTACCGGGATCTGGGATCGGCGGCCTACATCAGCCGCGGCAACGCGCTGCTGCAGGTCGGCCCGGTCCGGGTCTCCGGTTTCGCCGGCTGGCTGGGGTGGGGGTTCATCCACATCGCATTTCTCACCGGGCTCAGCAATCGGGTCAGCACCCTGTTCACCTGGATGGCGGCCATCGGTCGGGCCGACCGCCACCACCGGGCGTTCATGCTCGGCGGCGGAACCGCGGCCGAACAGCACTACACGTGGTCCGAGTGTGACCAGACGCCCGGCTGATCGAGCCGGATGTCGATTGACCACTGCGAATCTTCCGGCGGCGGAGCAGGTTAGGGGTTCTGCGCGGGGCGGTCAGGGTCCGCCAGTTCTAGAGGCTAAATGTTTCGAGGGAGTCGTGCGGTGGACTTGGAGCAAGTGGTGCGGGCACGTCGGTCAATCCGGCTGTTCCACGCGGATCGTGAGGTGCCGCGTGCTGATGTCGTTGATGCGCTGGAGGCGGCGAGACGGGCGCCGTCGAACTCCAACTCTCAGCCTTGGCATCTGGTGCTCGCCTCCGGTGCTGCGCGCCAGCAACTGGTGAATGCGCTGCTGAGCGCAGCCCGTGCCGGTGAGCCCGAGATTGTGCCGTTGCCTGCCGAGTTCGACACCAGGCGATACGAACTGGGCGAGCAGCTCTACGGCAGTCTCGGTATAGCTCGTGATGACGCCGACGGCCGCCGCAAGGCTGTGGAGTTCAACTGGCGGTTCTATAACGCGCCGATGGCCGGCATTGTGTGCATGAACCGTGGGCTGGGTCATGTCGACAGCCTCGGTGTCGGCATGTTCTTGCAGACGTTTCTGTTGGGCCTTACCGCTCGCGGGTTGGGATCCTGTGTGCAGATGTTGATTGCCGGATTTCCGCACGTCGTGCGCGAGGTCCTCGAGATCCCTGATCGGTACGAGATTCTCTGCGGCCTGGCTGTCGGCTATCCGGTGCACGATTTTGCGGCCAACAATCTTGACGTTGCGCGCAAGTCGATGGACGAAACCGTGGTGTTCGTCGACGGGTAGAGCGGCCTACCGCTTGAAGGCAGCTCTGCCTCTGCGCGATCAAAAAACGCGTACTCCCACCGGATCGTGGGCTACCCGGTCAGTTGGCGAGTGCGATGAAGACGTTGTCGAGTACGCGTGGTCGCCCGGCCCTCAACGCGCTCGCGCGTGAGGCGTGGTTGTGGCGATCAATGGTTCCCACGAGCAGATCGGTGGTGTCGGCCGCCCAACAGTGCGCCCACGCGCACTGAGCCGAGGTGGCGTAACGCTGTCCTGTGTGGGCCGCCCCGATGACCTCCTCGTTGATCTCTTGTCCGGTGATCCAGCCGATCGTGCCGGGGGCGACTGCGAAGACGCCGATCGTTTGTGCACCGCAGGTGATGGCCCATAGTTGTTGACGTGCATGCCAGTACCGCAGATCCTCTGGCGCGGCCGGGGTGATGTTCTTCGACAACGCAGGGTCTGTCGCGGCGAGCCGGGTATAGCGGTCGTCGACCACGTCGAGGGCGTGTTCGGCGGTGTCGAAGGGGCGCAACGTGACGCGGCCGTCGTTCGGTGCCATGTCGCGGCAGCGGGCCGCGTGGATGCTCTTGTCGAGCAGAACGTCGGGCCGATCGGTCAGTCGGTGGGGTTGGGTCTGCAGCCGCAGGTATCTCACGTTGAACCGCGAGCCTGTCAAGTTTTCTGTGTAGGTTGCCCTGTCTGATTCTTTGAATGGTGGTGTGTGTCTATAGGTAGCGTTCGATGCGGTCTGGGTAGACCAGGCTGAGTTGTTCGAGTGCTTTCTTCCAGTTG
>NZ_NPKP01000014.1 GCF_008329585.1 Mycolicibacterium sp. P9-22
GTATGTCGGCAACGGACGCCCCCGCGGTCCGCGCCTCAAAAACGAGAAACCGTCACCGATGTCCTGATACATCAACTGTCACCGATGTCCTGATGCAGAACTGTCACCGATGTCCTGATACATCACACCGTGTAGCAATCGGGAGCAACGTCGCATTCGAACTTGTGTTCGATACTACGCTGAATGTGGGTGCCGTGCAAGGGGAATTTCGAGCATGCTGGTGGATAGTTTGGTGACGACACCTCGGCGGGCTACTCACAAGATCGGCTGAAACACAGCACCATCCACGCCGAGCAGACACGTCTCAGTGCCTAGTTGAACGCGAGCCAGCTGGGCAGTGCCCGCTCCCGGGAGTCGCACAGCACCTCGAAGGTGTCGCACGACCCCTTGGGGACGCCCGCGCCCGCCCACATGCCGCCGGTGTCCCGGCGTAGCACGATCGATGAGGACCCGCCGCCGTCGAGCAGCAGCGCGGTGTCACTTCCCAAGCCACGGAATAGGTCCTGTATCTGGTCGGGTGTGTAGCTGCCACCCTGGAAGACGTACATCTCGTCGCGGTCGCGCGCATAGGCCAGCGCGGTACGGGCCGCCGAAGGACCGGGATCGTTCATCTGCCCGGTGGCCCCGGGGGCGAGCAGTCCGAGACCGCTGACCGCGACGAACCGGGTCCCCTTGTTGATCAGATCGCTGATCACCGGCCCGGCCGCATCGAAGTCGTCACCCGAGCGTGGCGACACCAAGAACGGCGCCCCCGCGACCGGCAGGATCATGGTGGACAGCGCCGTCCAGACCTCGTCGCCTCCGGACAGCCCCTGTTTCCCGGCGTAGGCGACGGTCCCGGTGAGCGGCACATTCACCCGGCCGTGTCCGCGGGTGTTGTCGACATAGGCGCCCAGCGGTGAACTGCAGCCGGTGGTTTTCCACGAGCCGCGTTGCTGCCCGCGGATGTCGAAGAAGTTGGCGTTGATGGCAATGGTGGGCTGTCCCAACGCCTGCCACGCGGCGATGGGAGTGTAGATCTCCGAGGCCTGCACCAGCCCGTCCCCGGTGCGGGCCCCCGGCGTGCGTTCGCACCGGGATTGGTAGCCGTTGTGGGTGTCGACCAGCAGGCGTGGCGCCAGTCGCTGGGAGGCGGACTTGATGATCATCAGGTGGCCACCGCCGCCACCCTCGTACCAGTTGCCCGCGGCATTGAGCAGCGGTGTCGGGTTGCCGCCGCCGAAGTTGTACACCAGATACGAGCCGCGGGTATTGGCGATGGCGGCCGCCAGCAACGCCCTGCCGTCGGCAGCGCTCGCCACCGGCGCACCCGTGGTCGTCGCCAGCGCCGCGGTGACCGCGAGCGCGGCGATACCGGCGGCGAGGCGCCGGAGACGGGCCGCAACAATCGGCACGGAGATCCCTTCGGGTTGGCGTGGACGGACGACTCAGATTAATCACACCAGCAACGCTGTCAACTTGCGTCACAACTGCATCTCAGTTGGGCATCGGGTTATGCGCTTGACGGCCATCGGAATCGGGTAACCAGCCGAAACCACTGGGGTTATTTGAGGAGCAGCCATGATCGGAACCATCGTCAGCGCCTTGTTCGTCGGACTCATCGTCGGCGTGTTGGCGCGCCTGATTCTTCCCGGCAAACAAAGCATCGGAATTCTGATGACCATCCTGCTGGGCGTGCTCGGCTCGGTGCTGGGCAGTTGGGTGACCTACCAAGTTGGGTATGCGAACTCCAACGGGGGCTGGGCCATGATCCCGTTCCTGGTCGGTGTTGCGGTGGCCGTCATCCTGGTCGCCCTGTACGTGGCGGTCACCGGCCGCAAAGGAACGCGCGTCTCCTGAGCCGACTATCCCGGCGGGGTGAGCCGATACACCGCATCGGCGTAATCGTCGGTGATGTACACCGCCCCGTCGGGACCTGCAACGGCGGCAACAGGTCTGCCCCAACGGGTTCCGTCGGGCGCCTGGAAGCCACCGACCAGGGTCTGTTGATCGCCGAGCACGCCGTCACGCCACTCGAAGAACGAGACCTCGGGTTCCTGGGGATTCTGCCTGTTCCACGACCCGTGCACGCCGATCAGCGCGCCGCTGGCGTAGGGCGCCGGAAGCTGGCCGTCGGTGAAGCTCATCCCCAGTGGAGCCGAATGCGCGCCGAAGCTCTGCTCCACCCGGGGTAGCGCCGCGCAGTCCATCGCCTGCCCATCGGGATTGGTCTGGACATCACGGATCAGGGCGAGATCGGCGGGACCGCCGTCGGGATTGCAGTAGGGCCAGCCGAGTTCACGGCCGGGAGTCAGCCGGGCAACCGATTCCGGCGGGTGATCGTCGACGTAAGCGGGGTCGACGGTGCCGGTGCCCGGGTCCGCGACATTGTCCCGATTGTTGACCGCAGTCCAGACTGCACCGTCGGGTGCAATGGCCAGACCGGTTCCGTTGCGGACCCCGGTGGCGAAGGGTTGTGCCGGACCGCCTTCGGGCGGCACGCGCATGATGGTGGCCCGAGGTGGGGTGGCCGTCCGATCCTCGGCCGAGATGTTGCCGGTGGACCCGATCGAGAAGTACACCGCGCCATCGCTGCCGACGGCCACGCTCTTCAGGGCATGTGAGTAGGCGCCGCGCAGATCGGGACTGCGGGCATCGGGCAGACCCGCGGCGACGGTGCGGGGGTCGGTGGCGGCCCCGCCCCCATAGGCGTAGGCGTCTACCCGGTCGCTCTGCGCGACGTAGAGCGTGTCCTCGGCGAAGGCGATCCCGTGCGGTTGGGTGAGCCCGTCCAGCAGTACCTCGGTCCGGCCCGCGCGCATCGAGAGCACCTGTCCGGTACTGGGAACGGAGACCAGCATCGCGCCGTCCGGCGCCCAGGCGGCCAGCCGCGGCTTCGGTGTCCTGGCCCATACCGCCAACGACCACCCGGCAGGGACCAGCGCCCGGCGGGGCTCGTCGAACGGGGCCTGGTCCATGCCGTCGGGCACGGTGACCGCCACCTCGGAGAGGTCTGCGGTGGCCGGCGCATCGGGGCTGCTGCGCTGCGCGCTAGTCGGGCTGCCGGTGGGCGGCCCGGCCGGCGTGCCGGTCGAACAGGCGACCAGCATCGCCGCGCCGGCCAGGCCGCCGGCGATCCTGCGGCTATTGGCCCAGACCGGCATGCATCTCCCACAGCAGGATCTCGGACGGCTCCGTGGCGGTCACGCGCTGCCCGCCGGTCGCGGTCAGTCGTGCCGCATCACCTTCGAGCAGTTCGCCGGCGCCTTCCAGGCTCACCGCGCCGCGGGGTACGAACAGATGCAGGTAGGGCGCCTGCGGCAGTTGCACCGATTCGCCGGCCTGCAGCCGAGCACCGTGCAGGGCGGCGTACTTGTTGCCGATGGTGATGGCCGACTGTTCGCGGTGCTCAGGCATTCCGGAGGCGATGGTGACCAGCCGGCCACGCAACAGCTCGTCGTCGATCTCGAGCTGCTGGTAGCCGGGATCACGCCCGGATTCGTCCGGGACGACCCACATCTGCACGAAATGCACCGGCTCGCTGTGGGTTTCACGTCCCGTCAGGGTCCAGGAGTCATTCTTCTCCGAGTGCAAAATGCCACGTCCTGCCGACATGCGTTGAGCCAGACCCGGATAGATGACACCGTTGTTGCCGGTGGAATCCTGGTGGACCAGCGAGCCCTGCATCACCCAGGTCACGATCTCCATATCGCGGTGCGGGTGGGTGTCGAATCCGGTACCCGGTGCCACCCGGTCGTCGTTGTTGACCAGCAGCAGGCCGTGGTGGGTGTTGTCCGGTTCGTAATTGCCGCCGAATGAGAACGAGTGTTTGGAATCGAGCCAGGAGATCCTGGTCGCCGCACGATCGGCCGCGGGCCGGATGTCCACGGATGCGGATCGGGTCATCGATGCTCCTCGAGATCAGTGCCCAGCGTAGGCGCGGGGCGATGGACAGCACAACTTAAATGATGTGTCATGTATTCCATGTGGCTGAATGCGCGGGAGCAGGCGTTGTGGCGGCGGTATCTGGCGATGACGGGCCGGCTGCAGGCCGCGATGAACCGTCAGTTGCAGCAGGAGCACGGGTTGTCCCTGGCCGACTATGACGTCCTCGTTGCGCTCGACGAGTCCCCGGGGTGCCGGATGAATGATCTGGGGGAGCACCTCGGCTGGGAGCAGAGCCGGGTGTCACACCAGCTACGGCGGATGCGCGATCGCGGCCTGGTGGACCGCCGCGACGCCGACGACGATCGCCGTGCGGCGATCGTCGAGCTGACTGCGCAGGGCCGCAACGCGCTCGCCACCGCCGCACCGGCGCATGCCGAACTGGTGCGCACGGTGGTCTTCGCGGGGATGGCAGCCAGTGAACTGCGCGTCGTCGATCAATGGGTGACCGGCGTGCTGGGCCGTCTCGGACCGCCGTAGCGATCAGCCGGCCGGGTCCCAGCCGTGCATCGCGGCATGCATCTGGTCCTCGTCGAGTGCATCGGTTCCGAGCGGCTTCTGGTCGGGGTGATACCGCATGCCGTCGAGCAGCAGCGCGACGTAGCGGCGCCACAGTTGGGGATCGACATGGCCCGCCCACTCGCTCACGGTGCCGGCCAGCAGACCGATGACCGGGGTGTCGGTGTGCTCGATATCGACGCGCAGATACCCGTCATGGCGCGCTCGATCGACGAGTTTGCAGACCAACGGCACCAGCTGCTCGCGGGCGCACTCCACCCCGTGGCCACCGTAGGCCTTGCTGTAGATCATCTCGCGCAGACCGCGGTCGGTGGCGGCCAACTCACACTGGCGCTCCATGAACCACACCAGGCCGTCCCATGAATTCGAATGCTGCAGGGCGGTTTCTGCCAGGCAGACGACCTCGGCAATACCTTCCTCGAAGATCGCATCGACGAGTTCTTCCTTGGTGGCGAAACGTCGGTACACGGTCCCGACGCCGACTCCGGCGTAATGAGCCACATCGTTGAGGGTGGCCTCCATGCCCTTGACGGCGAACAGCTCGCGTGCCGCGGTGAGCACGCGCTGTTTGTTGCGCTCGGCATCCTTGCGCAGGCCACGGCACGGTTTGTCAATCACGGAGCCCAGTTTAGTGATGTCCCTTACCAAAACGCTAGAACCGGATTGACTCTATCCATTTTGTGGGTTTAGATTCCAAGATCAGATCGCATGCCGCCGGTGGCTCGCGGCGACCCTCACCGAAAGGCACCCCCATGCCTGTAGTTTTCGCGCGCCCATTGTCGGCCGCGAAACCGTTGCCCGACAACGGTGGTCGTGAGCGATGACCGTCATCAAGCGGATATGGCTACCCGTCCTGGTGGTGTTCGCGATCGCGATCGGCATGGTGGCCGTGTCGAATCTGCGCTCGGTCTTCGGCTCCGACGGTGCCATCGTCACTCCGATAGACGCTGATACCGCCGAGAACTTCAATCCCAAGGTCGTCAAGTACGAAATCTTCGGCACGGGGTCCTACGCCACCATCAACTACGCCGACCTGGACGGCAAGCCGCAGCGCACGGGTGAGGTCAGTTTGCCCTGGACGCTGACCCTGGAAACGACACTGCCGTCGGTCATGCCCAACATCATGGCCCAGGGCGACGGTTCCTCCATTACCTGCCGCGTCACCGTCGACGACGAGGTCAAAGACGAAAGGACGGCCGACGGTATGAACGCCGCCACCTACTGCCTGGTGAAGGCAGCATGACGACCCTGTTCTCCGACGACGCGCCCACCGATGCCATGCCACCGGCGCGGCACGTAGCTCGTCCGAAGTTGCCCCGCTTCATCAGAGCCTTCGCGGTGCCGATCGTGCTGGCCTGGGTCGTGATCGTCGCGCTGCTGAATACGGTTGTTCCGCAGCTCGAAGAGGTCGGCAAGCTGCGTGCGGTCTCGATGAGCCCCAACGACGCACCCGCGCTGATCGCCACCAAACATGTCGGGCAGAAGTTCGAGGAGTACGACACCTCCAGCTCGGTGATGATCGTGCTGGAGGGCGAGCAGCCCCTGGGCGCGGATGCGCACGCGTTCTATGACGAGATAGTGCGAAAGCTCAACGCGGACACCATCCATGTGCAGCACGTGCAGGATTTCTGGGGGGACACGCTGACCGCTGCCGGTGCGCAGAGCATCGACGGCAAGGCCTCCTACGTGCAGGTCTACATCGCCGGTGACCAGGGCGAGGCGCTGGCCAACGAGTCGGTACAGGCCGTGCGCGACACTGTCGAAGGCACCCAGGCTCCGCCGGGCGTGAAGGCCTATGTCACCGGGCCCGCGGCGCTGACCACCGACCAGAACATCGTCGGTGATGCCAGCATGAAAACCATTGAGGGCGTGACGATCATCGTCATCATCGTGATGCTGCTGATCATCTACCGGTCATTCGTCACGATGCTCGTCACCATGTCGATGGTGTTCGTCGGGCTGTTGTCGGCTCGCGGCATCGTGTCCTTCCTCGGCTATCACCATGTGTTCGGACTCACCACCTTCGCGACCAGCATGGTGGTGACCTTGGCGATCGCCGCCGCCACGGACTATGCGATCTTCCTGATCGGGCGTTATCAGGAAGCCAGACGCTCGGGCATGGACAAGGAATCGGCCTACTACGACATGTTCCATGGCACCGCGCACGTGGTGCTCGCATCGGGTTTGACGATTGCCGGCGCCACCGCCTGCCTGCACTTCACCCGACTGCCGTACTTCCAGAGCATGGGTTTCCCGCTGGCGATCGGTATGACGATCGTGGTGGCAGCCGCGCTCACGCTGGGGCCGGCGCTGATCTCGATCGTGACTCGATTCGGAAAGGTGCTGGATCCCAAGGGTAATGGACGCGCCCGCGGCTGGCGCCGGCTCGGCGCGGCAACCGTGCGCTGGCCCGGAGCCATCCTGGTGATGGCGATCGTGCTGTGCATGGTGGGTCTGCTGGCTTTGCCCGGCTACCACACCATTTACAACGACCGCATCTATCTGCCCAACGATGTGCCCGCCAACGTGGGCTACGCCGCATCGGATCGGCACTTCTCGGATGCCAAGATGAATCCCGACCTGGTGATGGTCGAATCCGATCACGATATGCGCAATCCCGCGGACTTCCTGGTGATCGAGAAGATCGCCAAGGCGCTGGTGCGGGTGCACGGCATCGCGTCGGTCACCACCATCACCCGCCCGGACGGTAAACCCATCAAACACGCCTCGCTGGCGTACACGGTGAGCCAGAGCGGCAACGGCCAGGTCATGAACAACGATTTCCAGCAGACCGTGCTGGACAACACCCTCAAACAAGCCGACGACCTGCAGGCGAGCATCGACGCGATGGAGACGATGCAACGCGTCACGCTGGAACTGGCCGATGTCACCCGGCGGATGTCGGACAAAATGAACGACACCTCGGACAATCTGAACGACGTGCGCGACCATTTGGCTGATTTCGATGATCAGTTCCGGCCGCTACGGAACTACTTCTATTGGGAGCCGCACTGTTTCAACATCCCGATGTGCTGGTCGATGCGGTCGGTGTTCGACAGCCTCGACGGCATCAGCACGATGTCGGACGATTTCACCGAACTGGTCCCCGACATCGAGCGGATGGCCGAGCTGACGCCGCAGATGGCGGCCGTGATGCCGGCGCAGATCCAGACGCTGAAGAACCAGAAGCAGACGCTGCTGAACCAGTACCAGGCGCAGAAGATGCAGCAGGATCAGAACATCGCGATGCAGGAGGACACCACCGCGATGGGCGAGGCGTACGACACCGCCCGCAATGACGACACGTTCTATCTGCCGCCGGAAGCGTTCGAGACCGCCGACTTCCAGCGCGGTATGAAGCTCATGATGTCACCGGACGGAAAAGCGGTGCGGTTCACGGTGTTCCATCAAGGTGATCCACTGACCGAGGACGGCACCGAGCGCATCGACCCGCTGCGGATCGCGGCGGCCGATGCCATCAAGGGCACACCGCTGGAGGGCTCCACCGTCTACGTCGGCGGTAGTGCCGCGATGTACAAGGACATGCAGCAGGGTGCGGACTACGACCTGTTGATCGCTGCGGTCGCATCGCTGGTGCTGATCTTCCTGATCATGGTGATCCTGACCCGGGCCATCGTGGCGGCCGCCGTGATCGTCGGCACGGTGGTGCTGAGTCTGGGGACATCCTTCGGCCTGTCGGTGCTGCTGTGGCAGCACATCGTCGGTATCCCGTTGGGCTGGATGGTGCTACCGATGACGGTGATCGTGTTGCTGGCGGTGGGGGCCGATTACAACCTGCTGCTGGTGTCGCGGATGAAGGAGGAGATCGGCGCCGGGATCAACACCGGGATCATCCGCTCCATGGCGGGCACCGGATCGGTCGTCACCGCGGCAGGATTCGTGTTCGCCTTCACCATGATCGGCATGCTCGTCAGCGACATGATCGTGATCGGACAGGTGGGTTCCACCATCGGTCTGGGCCTGCTGTTCGACACCCTGGTGGTGCGGTCGCTGATGACGCCGTCGATCGCCGCACTGATGGGCAGATGGTTCTGGTGGCCGCTGCATGTGCGTCCGCGGCCGAAACCGCAGCCCTGGCCCAAGGTCGCCAAAGAGGAGGTGTCCGCATGAAACGACGGGTAATGGTCGGACTGGTGTCGGCGCTGGTCGCACTGCCGATCGGCTTGGCGCCCACCGCTTCAGCGGACCGGGATACCGATTTCGCCACGGAACTGCACGGTTTCGGGATTTACGGCCAGCGTGACTACAACGCATGGCTGGCCAAGATCACCTGCAAACGGCTGACCACCGGAGTGGATGCCGATGCGGCCGAATCGGCGGTATTCCTGTCGGGCAACCTTGCCCGCACGGCGAGCACCGAACAGGTCTGGCAGTTCCTGGGCGCCGGGCTGCGGCTGTACTGCCCCGAACATCTCGGAAAACTCACCGCGATGTCGAACGATCATCCGGAGGTGCCATGACCATGCACAGCTTTCGATGGACGATGCGCGCACTGCTGATGGTCATCACCGCGGCGGCGGCAGCGGCGCTGCTTGCGTCACCGCAGGCCTTCGCCGACGCCACCGACGAGTATCCGATTCC
The DNA here is from genome assembly GCF_008329585.1 of Mycolicibacterium sp. P9-22. GTDB lineage: Bacteria > Actinomycetota > Actinomycetes > Mycobacteriales > Mycobacteriaceae > Mycobacterium. The sequence goes on from NZ_NPKP01000014.1 coordinate 9,046, forward strand.
CAGCAAGCAGATCGAAACCCAATGCGACGCCGAGCAGTACCTGGCCGCCGCGCGCGACACCAGCCCGATCTACTTCGAGCGGTACATGCTGGACAAGAGCAACCGGCCGCTCGACGTGCAGCAGATGGCCGAGGACCGTATCCACTGGTTCTATTCACTGGATGCCGCCGGGCGGCGCCAGTACTCCGAGGACACCGCCACCAACATCTATTACGAGCAGGTGGCCACCCGCTGGGGCAACTGGGCGAAGGTCTTCTTCAACAACAAGGGCGTGGTGGCCAAGGCGGCCGCGGTCTGCATGAACTATCCGCGTGGTGACCTGTCGGTCTGGGACTGGCCCGTCGCGCGCTGAAGCGGTTGCCGCGACCGGGTCGGTCGAACCGCATAGATTCGAGGTATGGGCCAGCCGTACTCGGACAACGACGACGACGACTATCCATACGAGCACGGTGATGACTTCGCCGATGACGACGAGATTATCGAGCGGCCGAGTAATCGCGGTGCCGTGGGCATCTTCCTGTTGGGGTGGCTGTTTCTGCCGACGGCCGGCATTCTCCTCAGCGAGTTGCAGAGTCCCTGGTTCGAGGTCGGCGCCGTCGTCACGCTGGCTTTCATCGTCGCCTTCGTCATGGCGGTGGTGCGCGTGGTGAAGAACTTCTGAACGCTCAACCCACCGGTGGGCCGGGGCAGGTCGGCAGGCTTTAGTCTGTCGAACGTGGATATCAATGGAGCTAGCGCAATCGTCACCGGTGGCGCGTCCGGCATCGGCGCGGCCTCGGCCCGCCAGCTGGCCGCCAAGGGCGCCAGGGTCGTCGTCGCCGACCTGAACGCCGAACGCGGGCAGGAACTCGCGCATGAGATCGGCGGTGTCTTCGTCACCGTCGACGTCACCAACACCGACCAGATCCTGGACGCGGTCAACACCGCCGTCGACCTCGGTCCGTTGCGGGCCCTGGTCAACTCGGCCGGTATCGGCTGGGCCCAGCGGACCATCGGCAAGGACGGTCAGTTCGAATCGGCGCACAACCTGGACGCCTACAAGAAGGTGCTCGCCATCAACCTGGTCGGCACCTTCGACTGCATCCGGCTGGCCGCCACCGCGATGAGCCGCAACGAGTTCACCGACACCGGTGAGCGAGGCGCGATCGTCAACCTGACCAGCGTCGCGGCCTTCGACGGCCAGATCGGCCAGGCCGCTTACTCGTCGTCCAAGGGCGGCGTCGTGGGCCTCACCCTGCCGGTCGCGCGCGACCTGTCCGCATCGGGCATCCGCGTCAACACCGTGGCCCCCGGCCTCATCGACACCCCGATCTACGGGGAAGGCGAGGCCTCGGAGGCCTTCAAGGCGAAGCTCGGCGAGTCGGTGCTCTTCCCACATCGCCTCGGTAAGCCCGAGGAGCTGGCCTCGATGGTCATCGAACTGCTCACCAACTCGTACATGAACGCCGAGGTCGTCCGCGTAGACGGCGGCATCCGGATGCCCCCGAAGTAGTTTCTCGCTGCACGAGCACGCACCAAAGGCCCCAGAAACCGTCCCCGGTTTCTGGGGCCTTTGCGCGTCCTGGTCAATCCGAGCGGCAGATTTGGCAACCTTTGCCGTTATGTTGCGGACTAATTTGCCCCGAATGCAAATTCCGTAGATTCGACCGCGTTCGGCGCATCAGGGCCGGCGGTGATCTGCTGTACGCGCCGATTCGATCGGATCCGAATTTTTCGAGGTGGATTGCGCTTTTTCAGCTTCCTCACAGGTGTACAGTCGCTGTGTCTTCAGCGGTTCACGGGATGAGAGGCCGGATCACATTGAGAACCAAGCACCGTAAGGTCAGTAGCCAGCCCATACGTACAGCGTTGCTGGGTATCACCACGGCAACGGCGATGGCCGCCACCGTCGCGATCTCGGCGCCGGTGCCGACACCGCCCGCCTTGCTCGCCCAGGAACAGCACAGCGTCAACCTGACCGCGGCCAGCACTCCCTATCAGCAGGCGCAGGACGTCATCAACACGCTGCTGCCGGCGCTGGTGAACACCTTCGGTGCTCAGCCCCGGGTCACCCTCGACACGCTGCTGGCCCAGGTCCCGCCGAGCCTGCTGACCGACCTGCTGAACGCCAACGGCAACACCATCAATGTGGCCGCCCTCTTGAGCACGCTCGGCTTGAACACCGCCGGCTCGGATCTGAACACCGCCGTCACCGAGGCCATCAGTTCGGCGCTGGCCGATTTCCTGACCTCGGCCACGACGGGTCAGGGCGCGGCGGATCTGGAGGCGCAGCTGACGGCTGCGATCGCCACGGCGGTGGCGCAGCGACTCAACGGGGTGAGCGTCACCGTCAACGTTCCCATTCTCGGCAACCGAACCATCAATCTGCGAGACGTGATCGGCGCGTCCGGGATCACCAACATCGCCAACGGGGTGGCCGGCAACGTGGCCGGCGGTATCGTCGACAATCTCAACGAAATCCTGCCCACCGCCGACGAACTCGCCGCCGAGATCACCGCCGTGCTGCCGGACCTGCTCACCACGTTGTTCAACTCCGCCGATCTGACGGACGCCGAGGGCAACTTCCAGCTCGGCAACCTCCTCGATCTTGTCGGTCTCAACCTCGGCACCCTGGCCGAGAGTGGTGCGCTGTCCATCACCACTGCCGGCCCGTTGTTCACCCTCGCGCGGCTATTGGGCGGGGTCGACCTTGGCTGGACACCCGGAACGCAGTCCGCGATCGCCGACTCGATCAACGGCACCGGCTATCTGGATCTCGGAACGACGACGCTGAAGACCAACCTCTCTGCGGCGCTGGCCGAAGCGTTGGCGGACGGATCACTGGCCGCCGACCTGGGCACCGTCCTGACGCCGGCGCTGAACAACATCGTGAACCAGATCGTGGACAACGCCACGGCCACCTTGGAAGACGACCTGCGCGACAGCCTCAACAGCGCGGTCAGCGGACTGAACTACACGGTCCGGGTATTCGGCCAGAACATCACGATCCCGATCGGCAGCGCCCTGCAGGGGGCGATCTCGCCCTTGATCACCAACCTCGCCAACCAACTCAACGATGGGCTGTCGGGCAACGTCGCGGACCTGGTGGACGGGCTCGTGGAAACCGGAACCGGCAGCGTCGGTGACGCGCTCAACGAGGCCGTCAGCGGCGCCATCGATGCCATTCCGGACCAGGAGATCGCCTCGGTGCGGATCCCGATCGTCATCGGTACCGGGATGGGCGCGTTCTCGGCGGGTGCCGCCTACCGGGATGTGCTGGCGCAGCTGTCATCTCAGCCCGGCGGGGTGGACTACGTCGGCGAGAGTCCGCTGCTCGGCAGCCTGACGATCCTGCCGGCCATCCTGCTCAACAACGCCGGCCGTGCCAACGGCGGCATCATGGCGAGGTTCGCGGACTTCTTCCGGATGCTCGGAATCGATGCCGTGACACCGGATGTCGCGATCACCAGCAGCGGTGGCACACCGATCGGTGACACCGGGCTGGCTCTGGGCGGGGCGAACCTGGTGCCGGTCAAGATCGACGCGACCGTCGAGTATCAGTTGATGTCGGACTTCGCGGCATGGGCGAACCCGGTCACATTGTTGAACAACGTGGTCGCGGGCCTGCTGCCCACCTACATGCTGCGAGGGGTGGATCTCACGGGGGCGGCCGGACAGCTGACTTCGGAATTGGAAGAGTTGGTCGGCAGCCTGGCCGACCAGAACGCGGCGGACACCAATATCTATCTGACGGTGCGGGCCAACTCTCTCCCGATGCTGGAGCCGCTCTACCTGATCGGTGACGTGATGCGGCTGGCGGGCTTGGCACCGGTGGCCAACCTTGTGAACGGATTGGCGAACGCCCTGTCGCCAGCGCTGCGGAGCCTGACGAATCTGGGGTACTCGGATGCGTTCTGGAACCCCGAGACCGGTGCCTATGAGCGCACCCTCGATTCCGCGGCAACCCGGGTGCAGTTCGGCACGCTACCGAACGTCAACTGGGGTGAGGTGCTGCCGAATGTGCTCAGGCAGCTGGGCGCCGGATTCCGGACCGCGATGACGACGGACAACAACACCGGTCCGAATGCGCTGTCGTCGGTGGGGGATCTGCTCAACGGCAATATCGGCGATGTGCTGTCCGGGTTGACCGGTGCGGCCGACGATGCCCTGGCCGATGTGCAGATCACCGCGGACGAATCGGGGGATTCGGCCGCCGCCGATAGGTCGGCGGCGAATGGCTCGGTAACGCCGGACCCTGCACCCTCGGCCATTCCGACGGCCGCGCCATCGGTAGAGCAGCCCGCCGAACCGGTCGAGGTTGTCAAGCCAGAGCCTGAGGTCAAGCGGTTGCCGAAGACACCGAAGCGCGTGAAGGAGGCGGCGAAGACCGCCGCCGAACTCACCGCGGCCAAGGAGCCGGTCGCCGACAAGGCGCCGAAGAAGCCCGACACCGATCAGGGCGACAGCGGCGCGGACACCACGTCCGAATCCAGCGGCAGCGATAGCACGGGAGGTCAGAACGCCGCCTGAGTGTCCGAAAAAAGAACCGCCCAACTCCGAAAGGGGTTGGGCGGTTCGCTGTCGGCGACCGCACAACCCGGCCTCCGGCAAAGTGAGAAACCGGCAACACGCGCGCATAAAGGCTGTCGCAGACCGGAAATACGAAACGGGGAACCTTCCGGGCGGTACCCATAACCGGAAGGTTCAGCCATGTCTTATGTGAATCCGGCAGAGTTCGTCGGAAAGATGATCGACGCCGGCGAATCCAAGGCGATGATGTCGACCCGGGACACGCTCATCCGCGCCTTCATGGCCGGGGCCATCCTCGCCATCGCCGCCGCGTTCGCCGTGACCGTCACCGTGCAGACCGGCAACGCGCTGGCCGGTGCAGTGCTCTTCCCGGTCGGGTTCTGCCTGCTTTACCTACTGGGCTTCGACCTGCTGACCGGGGTGTTCACCCTGGTGCCGCTCGCGCTGCTCGACAAACGTCGCGGCGTCACGGTCCGGTCGGTCCTGCGCAACTGGGGCTGGGTATTCCTGGGGAACTTCGCCGGTGCGCTCACCGTGGCGCTGATGATGGCGGTGGTGTTCACCTACGGGTTCAGCGTCGATCCCAACGAGGTCGGACAGCGGCTCGGCGAGATCGGCCACAGCCGCACCGTCGGCTACGCCGAACACGGCGCGGCAGGAATGCTGACACTGTTCATCCGCGGCGTGCTGTGCAACTGGATGGTATCGACCGGAGTGGTGGCGGCGATGATGTCAACCAGCGTCTCGGGCAAGGTGATCGGAATGTGGATGCCGGTGATGCTCTTCTTCTACATGGGATTCGAGCATTCCATCGTCAACATGTTCCTGTTCCCGTCCGGGCTCATGCTCGGCGGTGACTTCTCGATCAGCGACTACCTGGTGTGGAACGAAATCCCGACAGTGTTGGGTAATCTCGTCGGCGGATTGACGTTCGTGGGGCTCACGCTGTTCGCCACCCACGCGCGCACCGGCCAGTCACGGCTCGTCGATCTGCCACCGGCGCCGTTGTCCGGCCGGAGAGAAGGCCTCAACGCATGACCACGAGTCGCCGCCTAACGGCGGTGACTCCAGGCGGGCCGGCTACCAGTCGGCCTCGTCGAAGCGGACCACACCGCGGATGTTGTTGCCGTCCAGCATGTCCTGGTAGCCCTGGTTGATGTCTTCCAGGCGGTAGGTACGGGTGATCATGTCATCGATGTTGAGCAGTCCGGACTTGTAGAGCGCGGTCAGCCGCGGCGTCTCCACATGGGAGCTGCCACCACCGAAGATGTTGCCCTTCAACGTCTTCTGCAACATGGTGAACAGGAAGAGGTTCAGCTTCACGTCGGCATCGAACATCGAGCCCATGCCGGTCACCACACAGGTGCCGGTCTTGGCGGTGAGGATCATCGCCTCCTCGACGTACTCGCCCTTCATCTCTCCGACGGCGATGATGACCTTGTCCGCCATCAGTCCGTGGGTCACGTCGATGACCGGTGCGATGGCCTCCGCCATCGTCGGATACACATGAGTGGCACCGAACTTGATGGCCTGCTCGCGCTTCCACTCGTTGGGGTCGATCGCGATGACCTGCTTGGCCCCTGAGATCACCGCACCCTGCAGGGCGCTCATGCCGATACCACCGACACCGACGATGATCACCGTCTCGCCGGGCTTGACCTCGGCGACGTTGGTGGCCGATCCGAAGCCGGTGGGTACCGCGCACCCCATGATGGCCGCGGTCTCGAACGGAATGTCATCGTCGATCTTGACGACCGAGTCCTTGTGCACCGTCATATAAGGGGCGAAGGTGCCGAGCAGATTCATCGGCGACACCTCATGCGCACCCGCATGGATGCGACTGGTGCCGTCGGCGATGGCCTTGCCGCCGAGAAGCTGGGCGCCGCGGTCACACAGCGAGCGGAAACCCTTCAAACAAGGCGGGCACTCACCGCAGGCCGGGATGAACGCCAGGATGACGTGGTCCCCCTCGGCGATGCCGGTGACGTTCTTACCGACCTTCGTGACCACTCCGGCACCCTCGTGACCGCCGAGGGCCGGCAGTCCGATCGGGGTGGCGCCGGTGGTGATGTGGTAATCGGAGTGGCACATGCCCGCGGCGTGCATCTGGATCTGCACCTCGTCGGCCACCGGGTCGCCCAGATCGATCTCGTCGACCTTGAACGGCGAATTGAGCTCCCAGAGCAGGGCACCTTTGGTCTTCATGGAAGCCGATAATAGAACACGTTTCAAATAGAGCAATAGCGCGGCTGTGAACAGCGGGTATGCCGGCTTTCTTTCTTCGTTCGCGGTAGCCGCGATGAATCCGTCTCAGCTGGCCGGTCTACCCATGAGACCGCCCGGAATCGATCAGAGAGGTGCCCTCACATGTCCGACAAGACCCAGATCAACGCCCGCATCGTCCCCAACCTGTGGTTCGACCGGGATGCCCTGCAGGCCGCCGAGCACTACATCGCCGCCTTCGGCGGCAACGGCAGAATCACCGGAACCACGCCCGCCCACCCGGGCGCACCTTCGCCGCAAGATGTGCCGATGGTCGTGGAGTTCGAACTCGACGGGCAACCGTTCGTCGGGATCAACGGCGGCCCGCAGTTCACCTTCAGCGAGGCGGTCTCACTCGAGGTCCGGGTGGACGGCCAGGAGCAACTCGACCGGATCTGGGCCGCCCTGGTCGAAGGTGGCGAGGAGCAGCCCTGCGGCTGGCTGAAGGACAAGTACGGGTTGTCCTGGCAGATCACCCCGACGGCGTACTACGACCTGATGGCGCGCGGTGATGCGCAGGCCAATGAGCGGCTGATGAACGCGGTGATGGCCACCTTCGGCAAGTTCGATGTGGCCGCACTCGAGGCGGCCCACCGGTCAGAGGACGGGCGGTAACCCGAACTTCTCGAACAGCCGGGTGTCCAGGAACGCGACCACGTGCGTGATGCCGGCGCCGGTGACGTCGAGGACGTGCAGTTGGAATGCCTCGTGCACATCGGTGTCCGGGTTGCGCAGGTACATGCCGGCTGCCGTCTGGCCGTTGGCGGTGGTGGACACCAGGCGCATATCGCCGGCCCGCTCGGCCGGGCACTTGTCGCGAGACAGATCGCCGATGGCTTTGGGCCCGACATACCAGCCGTCGAACGGTGGCATCTCCCAGATGGCATCGTCGGTGAACAGCTTCTCCAGCTTGTCGATGTCATAGGCCTCGAAGGCCGAGATGTAGCGGTTCAACAGCTCCCGGGCCTCGGGGGACTCCGGCGCGGACAGCGGCTGGTCCTCGCTGGGACCGACGGCGTCGAGCTGGGCGCGGGCCCGCTGCAACAGGCTGTTGACGGCGGCCGTCGACGAGCCGACCGCGTCGGCCACCTCGGCGGCACGCCATTGCAGCACATCGCGCAACACCAGCACCGCGCGCTGGCGCGGCGAGAGGTGCTGAAGGGCCGCCACGAAGGCCAGCCGCACCGATTCGCGGGTGCCGACCACTGCTTGCGGGTCGGCCGGGTCATCGGCGTCGGGCAACGGCTCCAGCCACGGAACCTCGTGTCGCTCATGGATGTCCGCATGGGGGTCGGAACTTTGGGTGCCAAGGCCCGATGGCAGCGGACGGCGCTGCTTGCCCTCCAGCGCGGTCAGCGAGGTGTTGGTGGCGATGCGGTACAGCCAGGTGCGTACCGAAGATTTACCTTCGAACCGGTCGTAGGACTTCCAGGCACGCAGGAACGTCTCCTGCACCAGATCCTCGGCATCGTGCACCGATCCGGTCATCCGGTAGCAGTGCGCCAACAGCTCGCGCCGGTACCGCTGGGCGTCGGCGAGGAACGCATCTTTGGAGTCGAACCGGTCATCTACCGCTGTGAGGACGCTCACGACGGCGAGCTTACCGACCCATACCGACAAGCGGGATGCATCGGGCGTTGCAGATAGGCTCGTCGGGTGGCGACAACCCGCAGTGAGCGCAGTTTCGACGGTGTCGGCGGCGTACCGATCATCTACGACGTGTGGACTCCCGGCAGTGACCCCAATGGAGTCGTCATCATCTGCCACGGCTACGCCGAACACGCCCGCCGCTATGACCACGTCGCGCAACGGTTCGGCGAAGCCGGACTGGTCACCTATGCGCTGGACCTGCGCGGCCACGGACGATCCGGCGGCAAGCGGGTCTATCTCAAGAACATCTCCGAGTACACCGAGGACTTCCACCATCTGGTCGGCCTCGCGACGGCCGCGCACCCCGAACTCAAGCGGGTGGTGCTCGGGCACAGCATGGGCGGCGGGGTCGTCTTCGCCTACGGTGTCGAGCACCCCGACGACTACGCCGCGATGGTGCTGTCCGGTCCGGCGGTGTACGCGCAGGACGGGGTGTCCCCGGTGATGACCGTGGTGGCCAAGGTGCTGGGCGGCCTGGCACCCGGGCTGCCGGTGGAGAACCTGCCCGCCGACGCCGTCTCGCGTGACCCCGACGTGGTCGCGGCGTATGAGGCCGACCCGTTGGTGCATCACGGCAAGCTGCCGGCCGGTATCGCCAAGGCCCTGATCGGTGTCGGCGAGACCATGCCGCAGCGGGCGGCCGCGCTCACCGCACCGCTATTGGTGGTCCACGGTGGAAAGGACAGCCTGATTCCGGTGGCCGGCAGTGAGCGACTGGTCGAATGCGTCGGGTCCGGCGATGTCGCGCTCAAGGTCTACCCGGAGCTGTACCACGAGGTGTTCAACGAACCCGAGCGTGCCGTGGTGCTCGACGATGTCACTTCATGGATCGAGACCAGGCTGTGAAAAGAGCTGCCCGTCAACTGTGTTCGTTACTCGTGGCCACGTTGCTGGTCGCGGGCTGTTCCTCCGGGGAGCAGCAGGCCGAGCAGCAGGGCTGGGTCGAGGACGACGTGTCGTTCACCGATTCCTCCGGTCTGATGCTGCACGGCACCTACCGGCACCACGGCGAGGACACCGGGCCGGCCGCGCTGCTGATCTCCGAGAGTGGCCAGACCGACCGCAACGGTGACAATGCGGTCGCCGGTCCGGTCGGCAACATGCGCCAACTCGCCGAATACCTGTCCGAAAAGGGCGTCGCGTCACTGCGTTACGACAAGGTCGGTACCGGCAAGACCGGCCTGGGGCCGTACGCGCAACGTCCGGCCGATGTCGGTAGCGCCGCCTATTCCGCGGGCGCCCGCGCCGCGGTGCGCTACCTGGCGGGCCGGCCGGGAACCGACGCGGCGCGGATCTCCGTCTACGCGCTCGGCGAGGGCACCATCCACGCGATGACGCTGGCCGACGATATCTCCCCCGATGCTCCGAAGATTCACTCGCTCGGGTTGTTCCAGCCACTGCCGGGTCGCTATCTGGACATCATCAGTGCCCGGGTGCGCACCGATGTGGACGCCGCGGTCGACACCGGGGCCAAGACGCCGGAGCAGGCCAAGACGGTGCTCGACGCATGGGCAGCGGCGGTTGCCGAAGCACGCACCCGCGGCACCGCACCGGCGCAGCTGCCCGACGGTCTCGGGGCAATCCTCAACGCGGGCAACGTCAAAGCCGTGGTAGAGGCCGATGCCATCGATCCGCAGGCGCTGGCGGCGAAGATACCCACCGGCACACCCGTGCTGTTGACCTGCTCGGACTCCGACGGCCAGGCCGACTGTGAGTCGGTTCGGCCGCTGACGGCCTCGCTCAAACACACCGCGCTGACCGTGGTGGATCTCGAGGGCGTCAATCACGTGCTGCGTGACGACCCGTCCGACAACGTCGCCAACTACGCGAAACCTGGCCCGTTGTCGCCGCAGTTGATCACTGCGCTGGACAATTTCGTCACCAGATAGGCCCGAGGCTGTGGATGAATTCGTATCTGTGGACAACTCTTTTGACGAGACCGGACATGTCGGATCGACTTCGTAGCGTGGACTCATGAGCAACGACAAGATGCTGGCCCGGATCGCGGCCCTGCTGCGCCAGGCCGAGGGCACCGACAACGTCCATGAGGCCGAGGCGTTCATGACCGCGGCGCAACGGCTGGCCACCGCGACGTCCATCGACCTGGCGGTGGCCCGTGCGCATTCGGCGCAACGTACCGCGGCGCAGGCGCCGGTGCAGCGCACCATCACCATCGGTGAACCCGGCACCCGCGGTCTGCGCACCTACGTGCAACTGTTCGTGGTGATCGCGATGGCCAATGACGTGAAATGTGATGTGGCGTCGAATTCCACGTACGTGTACGCCTACGGCTTCGGTGAGGACATCGATGCCAGCCACGCGCTGTACGCCGGACTGCTGGTGCAGATGGTGCGGGCCTCCGACACCTATATCGCCTCCGGCGCGCACCGCCCCACCCCGACGATCACCGCCCGGCTCAATTTCCACCTGGCCTTCGGGGCCCGTGTCGGCCAGCGGCTGTCCGAGGCGCGCGACGAGGCCCGGCGCGCGGCCACCGAGGACACCAGCCGGGCCCCGGGTACCGCACTTGCGTTGCGTAACAAGGATCTGGAACTGAAATCGTTCTACCGGCAGTCCTCCGCCGCCCGTGGCACCTGGCGCGCCACCAGCGCATCGGCGGGCTACTCGTCGGCGGCGCGGCGTGCCGGGGACCGGGCCGGCCGACGCGCCCGACTGGGTCCGAGCCAGGAGATCTCCGGGGCGCGGGCACCGCTGGAGCGCTAGTGCGGGACAGTCAGCGCGCGAAGGTCTATGCCGCAGAGGAATTCGTGCGCACGCTGTTCGACCGCGCCGCCGAGCACGGCAACGGCGTCATCGACTTCTTCGGCACCGCGCTGACGCTGCCGCCGGAGGCGCGGTTCGCCTCGGTGGAATCGGTGCGCCGCTACGTCGACGATGTGCTGGCGATGCCCGCGGTGCGTGAGCGCTGGCCCGCTGCGGGAGGGCTGACAGTGCGGGCCCGGCGCGGGCAGACCGCGGCGCATTACGAGTCCGGCACGATAGCGGTGCCGGATCGGCACAGCACCTGGGCGTTGCGGGAACTGGTGGTGCTGCACGAGATCGCCCACCACCTGGCCGGTGTGGGCGCCCCGCACGGCAGGGAGTTCGTCGGCACGATGACCGAACTGGCAGGCTGGGTGATGGGACCGGAGGTTCAGCACGTGCTACGCGTGATCTATGCGAAAGAGGGGGTGGCCGGATGACCGAGCCCGCCGCTGTGGACAAGTTGTTCGACGAGTTACTGCACACCGAGGACGATGCGCTGCGCGCGGCGCGGGCCTCGACCGGGCCGGCCGGGATGCCCGCCATCGAGGTGTCCGCGCAGCACGGTCACCTGCTGACGTTGTACGCCAAGCTCACCAAGGCCCACAGGGTTCTGGAAATCGGCACGCTCGCAGGGTATTCCACCATCTGCCTGGCCCGCGGCGTGGGCCCGCAGGGTCAGGTCGTCACTCTGGAGTACGAGGCGCGGCACGCCGAGGTGGCCGCGGCCAACCTGGCGAGGGCCGGGGTCGCCGAACGTGTCGAGGTGATCGTCGGTGCCGCGCTGGACACGCTGCCCACCCTGACCGGACCGTTCGACCTGTTCTTCATCGACGCGGACAAGGAGAACAACCCGGCCTATGTGGAGGCGGCGATCGGGCTGGCCGCACCGGGTGCGCTCATCGTGGTCGACAACATCGCCCGCGGCGGCCGGGTGCTCGACCCGGCGCCCGACGATGCGCAGGCCATCGCGGTCCGCGACACCGTGGCGATGATGGGGGCGCATCCGCGCCTGGACGCTGCGGCGGTTCAGACGGTCGGCGCCAAGGGTTGGGACGGGTTCGCGGTCGCCATCGTCACCTGAGCTGTGTGCCCCACGAGCGACCGTGTCTGTACGGCGACACGCCGTCGCTGCCGGCAGTTCATGGTCGCTCGCGGGGCTGTTCAGACTGACTGCAGACAGCGCCGACCGTCACCTCTGGGTCAGCTGCTCCCGGACCGCCGACGCGCTGTCGGCGGTCAGGAACCCGGTGGCTGCGGTGGCCGCCTCGCGGCTGTGCACAGCGCGGACCGCCTCCTTGGTGGTGGCGATCGCCGGCGGGGAGACCGACAACGCGTCAACGCCCAAGCCGATCAACAGCGCCGCGGCGCGTTCGTCGGCGGCGAACTCTCCGCACACCGATACCGAGGCGTGGCCGGCCGCACCCCGGCAGGTGCTTCGGATCAGGGCCAGCACGCCCGGGTCGAAGGTGTCGCCGATCGCGGCCACCGCGTCGTTGTTGCGGTCGGCGGCCAGCGCGTACTGGGTGAGGTCATTGGTGCCGATGGAGAAGAAGTCGACGTGCCGGGCGAACGCGGCCGCCTTGAGCGCAGCGGCGGGCACCTCCACCATCATCCCGATCTCCAGATCCGCCGGCCGCTGCCGACCCGTTGCCGCCAGCGCTTCATCGAGTAGCCGGCGGGCGGTCAGCAACTCGTCGAGGGTGCTCACCATCGGGAACATCACGCTGACCGGAGTCCGGTGTGCCACCTGGGCAATGGCCAGCAGCTGATCGGACAGCAGCTGCGGGTGGTGTAGCGAGAGCCGGATGCCGCGCACCCCGAGGAACGGGTTCATCTCGGCTGCCGTCGGCAGGAACTCCAGCGGTTTGTCACCGCCGACGTCCAGGGTGCGCAGCGTGATTCGTCTGCCGTCCATCGCCTCGGCGATCTTGCGGTACACCGCGGTCTGTTCCTCGATGTCCGGTGCATCGGGCCGTCCCAGGAACAGGAATTCGGTGCGGATCAGGCCGGCGTAATCGGCTCCGGCCGCCGCGGCGCCTCGCGCGTCGTCCACCGAACCCAGGTTCGCCCCGACCCGCACCGCGACTCCGTCGGACGTGACGGCGGGTTCGCCTGCCCTCGCCCTGGCCGCCCGCTGCCGAAGTGCGACCGCAGCCACCCGGTCACCGAATTGACGGCGCACAGCTTCGGGCGGATCCACGATCAACTCGCCACTGGTGCCGTCCACCGCGAGCACGGTGCCTTCGGCGATGGCCAGCACGGCGGGCCCGGCACCGACGATGGCAGGAATCCCCTTGGCGCGCAGCAGGATGATGTTGTGCGCATGCGGGCTACCGAAGGCAAGCACCACGGCGGCCACCTGACCGGGCACCAGTTCGGCGGCCTCGGCCGGGGTGAGGTCGGCCGCGATCAGCACCCCGGTGCCCTCCGGCGCCGTGGAGGCCGAGCCGAGCATGGCGCGCAGCACCTGGTCGCCGACGGCCTGAACATCCTCGGCCCTGGCCTTCAGGTACGGGTCGGGCAGCGAAGCGAACTCCGCCGCCAGTGCGGTCACCGCCGCCGACCACGCCACGGCCGCCGAGGCGCCGTCGTCGATGCGGGCGCGGACGCCGTCGAGCAATTCGGTGTCGTCGAGTAACAGCTGGTGCGCGTCGAAGATCGACGCCTCCGCTTCGCCGATCTCACGTGCGGTGCGGGTGCGCAACTGGCCGATGGTCCGCCGGACTCCGGCGATCGCGGTGCTGACCCGCCGCCATTCGGCCGTGGGGCTCTCGGCGGCGGCGTCCGGAATCGTGATCGGCCGCAGGCGCGCCGACCTGGCGGGCCCGATGCCCAGGCCGGGGGAGGCTCCGATCGGACCGTGCTGCGCGCCCGCCCGCGGCACGGGGGCCGGCTCCGGTGCGCCGGTGATCGTCTCGTCGAAGTTCCGGGCCGCGAGCGCGAGGATGTGGTCCAGGGTCTCGGCGGCTTGGCTGCCCGAGACCCGCACCTCGACCCGATGGCCGCTGCGGACACCCAACGTGGCGATCTTGGAAAGGCTGCCGGCGCCAACCCATTCCGAGTCGGTCGAGCAGTTCCTGATGAACGCGCGGGCGTCCCGTTTGCGCGCCTCCTGGACCAACCGCGCCGCGGGCCTGGCATGGAGTCCGTGCGGGTTGGCGACGACAAAGGTGCCGGTCAGTTCGCCGGTCCCGGTGGGCGCATCGATCGACACCGCGGCCGCCTGCGCCGGAGCCAGCTGGCCGACCTTGCCCGCCAGCGCGCCGGTCGCTTCGGCCACGACTTCGTCGGAGGACGCACCACCGGCGGCCGCGACTGCGGCGACGACCAGGCCCTCGACCAGCGGGGCCGGGCACAGCACCACGCGATCGCGCAGGTCGCCGTCGAGCAGTTCGAGGGCCAGTTCGGCTGAGAGCACGGCACTTCCGAGGTCCATCAGCACCACCACACCCGCGCCCTGGTCGGCCGCGTTGATGGCCTCGACGATCTGGGTGGCGTCGGTGCCGAAGGTGGTGTCGTCGAGTCCGGCGGCGATGGTGATCTTGAGTTGTTTGCCGTGCACCATCTCCTGTGCGAGCCCGACGGCCGCGCGGGCCAGTGCCCGGCTGTGCGAGACGATGACGAGACCGACCAGGCCGGTGCCGCTCATCCGCCCGCTCCGAAAGCCGTTGCTGCGGCGCTGATCAACATCGCCGACGAGGTGGCGCCCGGATCGATGTGCCCGACGCTGCGTTGCCCGAGGTAGCTGGCTCGGCCCTTGCGCGCCACCATCGATTCGGTGGCGTCGCGGCCCCCGTCGGCCGCCGCGGCCGCCTGCTGCAGCGCCGGAGCAAGGTCCGTCCCCGCTGCCAGCGCACCATCGAGTGCGTCCAGCGCAGGTGCGAGCGCGTCGAACATCGTTTTGTCGCCGGCCTCGGCACGGCCCCGGGCGACCACACCGTCGACTCCGGCGCGTAACGCCTTGGCGAATTCGGCCGCTCCCGCGGCGTCGGCGCCGAACGCCGGTGCCATCCGCAGGAAAAGGGTGCCGTACAAGGGTCCGCTGGCGCCGCCGACCGAACTGACCAGCGTCATGCCGACCTTCTTGAACAGCGCGGGTAGGTCGGCGGGTGGTTCTTCGTCGAGCGCCGCGATCACGGCCGTCATCCCGCGCTCCATGTTGATGCCATGGTCGGCGTCACCGACGGCGGCGTCGAGATCGCTGAGATACTGGGCATTCTCGGCGATCAGCCTGGCGAACTCGCGGAGCCATCCGATGACGAGGGTGGTGTCGATGTTCTGGTCGGTGCTCATTCAGCAGCCCTTTCGCAATGCGGGTGTGTTGACCGGGTGATCCCACAGTCCCAGCAGGTCGTCGTCGGCACGCAGCAGGGTCACCGAGCAACCGGCCATGTCCAGGCTGGTGATGTAGGGCCCGACCAGGGACCGGGCCACCGTCACCCCGGCCTTCTCCAGGATCGCGGCGACCTCGGAGTACATGACGTACAGCTCGAGCGGTGGTGTTGCGCCCATGCTGTTGACGAACAGGATGACACCGCGGCCGTCGGCGCCATCGGCGAAGTCGAGGTCGGCCAGGATCGGCTCGAGCAGCAGTTCGGCGACGTCGCGTGCCGGTTGCAGCGGGAGCCGCTGCCGACCGGGCTCGCCGTGGATCCCGATGCCGAGTTCGATCTCGCCGTCGGGCAGATCGAAGGTCGGATGACCGACGGCGGGAACCGTGCACGACGTGAGGGCCACCCCCATGCTCCGGGCGGACTCGTTGACCCGCCGGGCCACGCCGATCACTTCGGCGAGGGCGCGGCCCTGGTCAGCAGCGGCACCGGCCAGCTTCTCCACCAGCACGGTGGCACCGACGCCACGACGGCCGGCGGTGTACGTGCTGTCCTGCACGGCCACATCGTCGTCGACGATGACCGCCTCCACGTCGATGCCCTCGGCCTGGGCCAGTTCGGCCGCCATCTCGAAATTCATCACGTCACCGGTGTAGTTCTTCACGATGTGCAGCACCCCGGCACCGCCGTCGACGGTCTTGGTCGCCTCCAGCATCTGATCGGGCACCGGCGAGGTGAAGATTTCGCCGGCGCACGCTGCGTCGAGCATTCCGCGGCCGACGAAGCCGCCGTGCAGAGGTTCGTGCCCTGAGCCGCCCCCCGAGATGAGCGCGACCTTCCCCGGCACGGGAGCATCAGCGCGATAGATGATCCGGTTGGAATGGTCGATGCGGAGTTCCGGGTGGGCCAGCGCCATGCCGCGCAGTGCTTCTGCGACAACATCGGCGGGGTCGTTGATGAGCTTCTTCATGGCGGGTCTCCTAGGCTGCGCTGGTGGTCTGCGGGGCGGGGACGGCCGGACCGGCCGGTGCGGAGTCGGCGTGGGTGCGCGATATCGCGACGTAGGTCAGGGCGGCGAGGACTCCGGCGAGCAACTCCGCGCCGAGGTACACCGGGAGCTGGCCCCACGAAACCTGGCCACCCGCGATCTGCTGGACGAACATGGGTCCGAAGGTGCGCGCCGGGTTGATGGACGCGCCGGTGGTGGGTGCGACGGGAATGATCGCGGCGAACACCACCAGGCCGATCGCCACTCCGGCGAATCCGGCCGCGGCCTTGCGATGGATCACACCGAACACGGTGAACACAAGGATGAACGTACCCACGAACTCGGCGAAAAATGCTTGGATTGCCGGGGTTTCGGCGGAGTAGGTGGCAACGCCGAGGCCGGCATCGCTGGCGGCCATGCCGAGCACGCCGATGATCGCGGCCGCCCCGGCGATGGCGCCGAGCACCTGCGCGCCGAGGTATGCGGGCACCCGTGACCAGGGGAACTTGCCTGTGACCGCCAGTCCGATGGTGACCGCGGGATTGATGTGGTTGCCGGAGATGTGGCCCAGCGCGTAGACGGTCGCCACGACGACGGTGGCGAACGCCAGGGAGATCATGCCCAGATCGGCCATCGTGAACGGGGCATCGCCGTTGAGGATCACGGTGGCCGGCACGGCGCCGACACCGATGAACACCAGAAAGGCGGTGCCGATCGTTTCTGCCGCGAGCATCTGCGGGAGTGAAGGCTCGTCCATACTTGCTCTCCTTTGAGTTCGCACGTGTCGCCGGATCGAGGTCTTGCCGTTCGCGCATCGGCGATATCGGATCACATTCGATAATGTCGAATGTGATCTGGACCATACGCTTATGCTTCGGAGGGCACAAGGGTGCGCTCGAAGGAAGCGGGGCAGATGATTCAGGCGGTCGACCGGGCGCTACGCATCCTGACGGTGCTGCAGGGTGGGCGGCGGATGAGCCTCGGGGAGGTTGCGGCGGCGGTCGATCTGGCGCCGTCGACGGTGCACGGTTTGATCCGTACCCTGCTCGCGCACGGTCTGGTCCAGCAGGAGCTCGACTCGGGGCGCTACCGGCTGGGTCCGGCGACGCTGCGGCTGGGCAACGTCTATCTGGAGACGCTGGAACTGCGCGCGCGGGTGGCCATCTGGGCCGAGGGTCTGGCCCGGCGCACCGGTTGCGCGGTCCGGACCGCGGTACTGCTGTTCGATGAGATCGTCGTCGTGGCCCACGAACCCCGCCCCGACGGAACCCGTCAGATGCCCGAGGTCGGCATCGTGATCCCCGCCCATGCCAGCGCACTGGGCAAGGCGCTGCTGGCGTTCGCCTCCGGCGCCGCCCCACAAGCGCCGATGCGCAGCATGACCGGTGAGACGATCACCGACCCCGTGGTGCTGGCCGCCCAACTGGACAGCGTGCGGGCAACCGGCATCGCCGACGAGGCCGAGGAGGCGGTGATAGGCGAATGTTCTTGTGCGGCCGCCGTGTTCGACTCATCGGGGGAGGCCATCGGGGCGATCGGACTGGTCGTACCTGCCGCCCGGTGGCCGCTGCAGCCCGCGGATGTCGATGCGCTGCGCGACGCCGCTCGCACGGTGTCGCGTGAACTCGGTTCGCCGGTGTGGCCGGCCCGTCGCAGCTAGCCGGTCAGGGCTCAGCTGCAGACCGCGCCGACCGCCGCCGAACCGACCAGCTTGGTGTACTTGGCCAGCACGCCGGTCTTGTACACCGGGGGCAGCGGCTCGAAACCGGCCTTGCGGGACTCGAATTCGGCCTCGTCGACGAGCAGGTCCAGGGTGCCGTTCGCGACGTCGAGCCGGATCCGGTCACCGTCACGCACGAAGGCGATCGGCCCGGCGTCCACCGCCTCGGGTGCGATGTGCCCGACGCACAGGCCCGTCGTGCCACCGGAGAACCGGCCGTCGGTCATCAGCAGCACATCCTTGCCCAGCCCGGCGCCCTTGATCGCGCCGGTGATGGCCAGCATCTCGCGCATGCCCGGCCCGCCCTTGGGGCCCTCATAGCGGATGACGACCACGTCGCCGTGGGTGATGGTGCCGTCCTCGAGCGCATCCAGGGCGGCCCGCTCGCGCTCGAAAACCCGTGCGGTGCCCTCGAACACGTCGGAGTCGAAACCGGCGGACTTGACCACCGCGCCCTCCGGCGCCAGCGAGCCGTGCAGGATCGTGATTCCTCCGGTGGGATGGATCGGGTTGTTCATGGCGCGCAGCACCTTGCCGTCCGGGTCCGGCGGCTCGATGTGCGCCAGGTTCTCGGCCATCGTCTCACCGGTGACGGTCAGGCAATCCCCGTGCAGCAGACCGGCATCCAGCAGCGCGCGCATGACCACCGGCACACCGCCGATCTCGTCGACATGCTTCATCACGTAGGCGCCGAACGGTTTCACGTCGGCGAGGTGCGGGACCTTCTGCCCGACGCGGGTGAAGTCGGCCAGTGTCAGCTCGACCCCGGCCTCCCAGGCGATGGCCAGCAGGTGCAGCACCGCGTTGGTGGAACCGCCGAACGCCATCACCACGGCGATGGCGTTCTCGAAGGCCTCCTTGGTGAGGATGTCGCGGGTGGTGATGCCGCGGCGCAGCATCCCGACCACCGCTTCACCGGAGCGGCGCGCGTACTCGTCGCGGCGCTTGTCGATGGCGACCGGAGATGCGCTGCCCGGCAACGACATACCCAGTGCCTCGGCGGCCGAAGCCATGGTGTTGGCGGTGTACATGCCGCCGCAGGCGCCCTCGCCGGGACAGATGGCGCGTTCGATGATGTCGACGTCCTCGCGAGACATCAGCCCGCGCGCGCACGCGCCGACCGCCTCGAAGGCGTCGATGATGGTGACTTCCTTCTCGCTGCCGTCGGTGAGCTTGGCCAGGCCCGGCATGATCGAGCCGTTGTAGAGGAAGACGCTGGCCAGGTTCAGCCGCGCCGCGGCCATCAGCATGCCGGGGATCGACTTGTCGCAGCCGGCCAGCAGCACCGACCCGTCGAGGCGCTCGGCCTGCATGACGGTCTCGACGCTGTCGGCGATGACCTCACGGGACACCAGCGAGAAGTGCATACCCTCGTGGCCCATCGAGATGCCGTCGGACACCGAGATGGTGCCGAATTCCAGCGGGTAGCCGCCGCCGGTGTGCACGCCGGCCTTGACCGCCTGCGCCAGCCGCTGCAGGGACATGTTGCACGGGGTGATCTCGTTCCACGACGATCCGACGCCGATCTGCGGTTTGGCCCAATCGTCATCGCCCATGCCGACGGCGCGCAGCATGCCGCGGGCGGCGGTCTTCTCCAGCCCGTCGGTGACATCGCGACTGCGCGGCTTGATGTCGATTTCGGCGGTGGCGGGAAGAGAATCAGAACCTGAGGGCATGAAAATAAGTATGCATTCGGCGCCATGGCCCACCCAAACTTCTTGTCGAATACCCCTCTGGGGTACCGGTAGCCTGGGCGCATGAGCCGAACGGGATTGCTGGCAGCACTGGCGGTTGCTGCGTTGATCTCCGGCTGTGGGGGACAGGAATCCACGCCGGCCGGTTCGGCCGGCGAGACGGCGTCCGAGACCGCCGCACTGACGCCCGGGGTCAATGCCGCGGACCGGGCCTTCGCCCACGGGATGCTGGCCCAGCGGCCCCAGATCGACCAGCTGGTGGCGCTGGCGCGCACCAACTCGGGCAACCCGTCGTTGGTCGCGATGGCCGAGACGCTGGCTGTCAGTGAGAAACAGCAGAGCGAGACCATCAACGCGCTGCTCGTGCAGTGGACCGACGGCGAAGAGGGCGGTCAGGGCCCACCGCCGGCCGGGCCGACGCTGTTCGACCGCGGCGCCGTCGAGCGGCTCGGGTCGCTGCAGGGCCCGGAATTCGACAAACTATGGCTAGAGGTCATGCTCAACCATCACCAGGCCGTCATGACCATGGCTTCCTCCGAGATCAAGGAGGGTGAGGACATCAACGCCAAGACGCTGGCGCAGGCGATCATCACCACCCGTCAGGAGGAGATCGTTCACATGCAGCAGTTGATGGGAGGCGGTCCGCGATGAGTGAGGTACCCGAGCACGGCTATTCGCCGCAGAAGGAGAATTACGCCAAGCGGTTGCGGCGTATCGAAGGCCAGGTCCGCGGGATCGCCAAGATGATCGACGACGACAAGTACTGCATCGACATCCTGACCCAGATCAGTGCGGTCAACAGCGCGCTGCAGTCGGTGGCCCTTGGGCTGCTCGACGAGCACCTGGGCCATTGCGTCACCCAGGCCGTCGCCGAGGGTGGCGATCAGGCCGACGCCAAGCTGGCCGAGGCGTCGGCCGCCATCGCCCGGCTGGTGCGGTCCTAGCCGAACCTGAGAGAGATCACAGTTGTAACGAACCGCTGCCCGGTGTCGATCAAACTCCCAGGTCAGTGGTGCGGGCCGGACGGCGATGAGGGGTCCGTCCGGCCTCGCCAGGGGATAGCCCGTTCCCCTGCTATGACACACTGGACTGCAGATATGCCTCTGGAGGTGACATATGACGCAGCGGACGAGAAGCACACTCGCCAGCGCGTTCCTGGCGGCCGGATTGGTCGTCGGACTTGGTTTCGGCAGCCCGGCTGCCCTCGCAGAACCCCCGGCGCCACCCCCGGCGCCGGCGTTCCCCAACCCGTTCGCGCCGCCGCCGGCGGCCGAACCGGACCCCTTCGCACCGGTCGGTGGACCCGGCGCGGTGCCCCTGCCGATCCCGGAGGGCACCCCGGCCGGGCAGAACCCGAACCCGTTCATCGGGCTGCCGCCGTTCGTCCCGCCGTCCTTCAACCCGGTGAACGGGTCGATCGCGGGCGCGGCGAAGCCGATCTACATCAACTTCCAGCGGCCGATCGCCAACCGGCAGATGGCCCAGGACGCGGTGCACATCACGTCGAACCCACCGGTGCCCGGCCGGTTCTACTGGGTCACCGACACCCAGCTGCGCTGGCGGCCCCAGGACTTCTGGCCCAAGGGCGCCGTCGTCAGCATCGACGCCGCAGGCACCAAGTCGACGTTCACCGTCCCCGAGCAGCTCGTCGCGACCATCGACGACGCCACCAAGACGATGACCGTGGTGCGCGACGGCGAGGTCGTGAAGGAATTCCCGGTGTCCATGGGCAAGGCCGGCAACGACACCAAGAACGGCACGTACTACGTGCTGGAGAAGTTCGCCGACATGGTGATGGACTCGTCGACCTACGGCGTGCCGGTGGATTCCGCCGACGGGTACCGCACCAAGGTCAAGGACGCCGTGCGTATCGACAACAGCGGGATCTTCGTGCACGGAGCACCGTGGTCGGTGGGCTCGCAGGGTGAGGAGAATGTCAGCCACGGCTGCATCAACCTCAGCCCGGCCGACGCGAAGTGGTTCTTCGACAACTTCGGCAGCGGTGACGCGGTCGTCATCAAGAACACCGACGGCGGGCTCTACAACCAGCCCGACGGCGCGTCTGACTGGCAGATGTTCTAGCCCAGCCGGCCTGAACGCGAAAATCCCCCGGAACCCTGAGGTTTCGGGGGATTTCTCGTTCGGTGCCTCAGCTCCAGATGCGAACCCGGCGCTCCGGCTCCAGATAGAGGGCATCATCGGTGCCGACCTCGAACGCGTCGTAGAACGCGTCGATATTGCGGATGACGCCGTTGCAGCGGAACTCCGGCGGCGAGTGCGGATCGGTGGCCAGCCGGCGGATCGCTTCGGCGTCACGCGATTTCGTGCGCCACACCTGCGCCCAGCCGAACAGCACCCGCTGCACCCCGGTGAGCCCGTCGATCACCGGGGCCTCCTCGCCGCCCAGCGACAGCTCGTAGGCCAGCAGCGCGATGGACAGCCCGCCCAGATCGCCGATGTTCTCCCCGACGGTGAACGCGCCGTTGACATGATGTGCGGTGTCCAGGCTGCGCGGGCTGAACGCCTCGTATTGATCGATCAAAGCGGTTGTGCGGTGGCCGAACTCGGTGCGGTCGGTATCGGTCCACCAGTCCACCAGGTTGCCGTCACCGTCGTACTTGGCGCCCTGATCGTCGAACCCGTGCCCGATCTCGTGACCGATCACCGCGCCGATACCGCCGTAGTTGGCGGCGTCGTCTGCCCCGGCATCGAAGAACGGCGGCTGCAGAATCGCCGCCGGGAAGACGATCTCGTTCATGCCGGGGTTGTAGTAGGCGTTGACCGTCTGCGGTGTCATGAACCATTCGTCACGGTCGACCGGGCCGCCGAGCTTGGCCAGGTCGCGGTCGTACTCGCAGGCGTACCCACGCTGGTAGTTGCCGTACAGATCGGTGCGATCGACCACGAATGCCGAATAGTCGCGCCAGCGCGCGGGATAGCCGATCTTCGGGGTGAACTTGTCCAGCTTGGCCAGCGCGCGTTCGCGCGTCTCAGGAGTCATCCAGGCCAGGTTGGTGATGCTCACCCGGTAGGCCTCGCGCAGATTGGCCACCAACTCGTCCATCCGGGTCTTGGCCTCGGGCGGGAAGTGGCGCTGGACATACAGCTTTCCGACCGCGTCACCCATCAGGTTCTCGACCAGGCCGACACCGCGCTTCCAGCGGTCACGGATGGCCTCGGTGCCGCTGAGCGTCTTGCCGTAGAACGCGAAGTTCTCGGCCACCAGTTCGTCGGTGAGCAGTGACGCCCGCGAACTGATCACCCGCCAGCTCAGCCACTGCTTCCAGTCCTCCAGGGATTCACCGGACCACAGCGCCGCGAACGCGGTCAGGTAGTCGGGCTGGCGCACCACCACTTCCTGCGGCGCCGCACCGAGCGCGCCGACCCAGCCGGACCAGTCGAACCCCGGTGCCTCGCTGGACAGTTCGGTGAAGGCACGGAGGTTGTAGGTCAGGTCGGCATCGCGGCGCTTCACCACATCCCAGTGCGCGGCGGCCAGCTTCGACTCCAGCGCCACGATGCGCGCGGCGGTGTTCTCCCATTCCCCGACGTACTCCTCGCCGTGCACCAGCGTGAACATCCGTGCGATGTGCGCGGGATAGGCCGCCAGGATCTCGGCGTGCGAGGCGTCGCGATAGTAGGACTCGTCGGGCAGCCCGAGCCCGGACTGCGACATGTGCAGCAGATAACGGGTCGAGTCCTTGGAGTCGGTGTCGACGTAGACGCCGGTGCCGCCGCCGATCCCGGTGCGCTGCAGCCGGCCCAGCACGTCGGCCAGCGCCTCGCGGGTGTCGGCGGCGGCGATGCCGCCCAGCTCGGCCAGCAGCGGGGCGACACCGACGCTGGCGACGGTGTCGGTGTCCATGAAGCTGGCGTACAGGTCACCGATGCGCGCCGCGTCGGGCCCGTCCGCCGACGATGCGGAGGTGATGATGTCGCGGACCTGCTCCTCGGCGCGGTCGGCCAGGGTGCGGAACGCGCCGTCGGTGGCCCGGTCGGCGGGAATCTCGTAGTCATCGAGCCAGCGGCCGTTGACGTGGCCGAACAGGTCATCCTGGGGACGCACCTCGGAGTCGACGAACCGCAGATCGATACCGGAACGAATATCACTATCCAGAGTCACTCTCACATCCTGCCAGAGCCGGGGACTGCGGCACCGGTAGCCTCACGGCCATGCCTGATGAGCAAACCAGGGGGTTGTCCGCTTACGGCATCGCCGCAATCGTGTTCGGTGTGATCGGGGTGGCAGCCGCGGTGCTGGCAACGATGATCTGGTCCGGGCACCGCGACGAGGTATCAGAGCGGGGGCACCAGACCGAGGTGCTGCAGGCGGCCGCGGACTGGACCGGCCTGTTGATCAACCTGAACAAGGACTCGGCCGCCGAGAACCTGCAGCGGCTGCGCGATGGCACCGTCGGCCAGCTCAACGTCGAGTTCGACAACACCATGGCACCGTTCACCAGTCTGGTGACGAAGCTCGACTCCAAGACCGTCGGCCAGGTCGAATCGGTGTCCATCGAGACGCTGCACCACCGGGCCACGGATGCGCAGGGCCGGCCACAGGAGGACACGGCGCAACCCGAGTTGGCCTCCGTGGCCGCGCGCACCGACACCGTGCTGGTGGTGGCCACCTCGGTGAACCAGAACGCCGGCGCGGAACCGACCACCGTGCGCTGGAATCTGCGCCTCGACGTCTCCGAGGTGGACGGTAACCTGCTGATCTCGCAGCTGGAGACGATCCGATGAGCAACCGGCTGCGCGTACTCGCCGTCGACATCGTGGCCCCATTGGGCGCGATCGCGGCACTGGTGTTCATCGGTGCGGTGCTGGACTGGCCGCGCTGGTGGGTGGCGGTGTGCACCGCGCTGGTCCTGCTGATCGTGCAGGGCGTCGTGGTCAACGTGGTGCTGTACCGCCGCGACGGGGTCACCGTGGGCACCGATGACGACGGGCCGGTGCTGCGCTTCGGTGTCATCACCGCCGCCGCGGTGGCGCTGGTGGCGGGTGTGGTCGTGGGCTACACGCAGTGGACCGTCGCGGACCGCAACCTGAACCGGGACAGCGCCGAGGTGGTGGGGATCGCCAGCAGCGTGTCGGAGGCGTCGGCGACGTTCTCGCCCAGCAGTCCCGATGCGGCCATCGACCGGGCCACCGCCTTGATGTCGCCGCGGCGCGCCGAGGCGTACCGCAACGAATTCGCCGCTGTCGCAAAGGATCTGACCAGCCGCAACATTTCCGGTCAGGCGCAGACCGTCTCGGCCGGGGTGGAGGCCATCGGGCCGGCGGTGGCCAGCGTCGCCGTGGTGATGCGCGGCACCCAGCACGCACCGGGCAAGCCCGCCGATGTCGCGGTGCTCGCACTGCGCGTGACATTGGAGAAGGAAGGCGGCAAGTGGCTGGTGACCGACGTGACGCCGATCAACGCCCGCTGAGCGCCGAGAGCGGGCCGGAAGATCAGCCGGAGTTGGCGGCGCGCTGGGCGCGGATCCGGGCGAACCGGTCCGACAGCCGGCGCATGCGGATCATCAAGGAGGCCGACGGCGTGGTGGCCGCATCCAGGAAACCGGTGAACTCCTCGATGGGAACCCCGATGCGGGAGGCGAACTCCGGGGCGCCGAGGCCCGAGCGTTCCAGTAACTGACGGATGTGGCGGGCCACCTCGGCGCACTCGTTGGCCTCGAGGTGCTCGCGGGCCTTCTCCAGGACCTCGGCCAGCGCGGCCGACACACCGTAGGGCTGCTCGGTCTCCAGCACCTCTTCGACCTGTCGGGCGGTCCGGCCGAACGGGTCACGTTTGATGGCGGCAACGATGCGCTGCCACACGTCGAGATCGTCGTTGTCGAGCGCGGCCCGGATCGCCGAGGTCGGCCAGAACTCGACCGGCCGCTCGTCGGGACGGGTGAACTGCCCGTCGGCCTGCCGGCTCGGCGAGGGCTTTGCGGCCAAACTCACTTCGCCTCCTCCAGCATCGCTACGGCCACCGACAGGCACCGCTGCCGGACTGTGGCCCAATCCTCGTCGGTCTGTTCCGGTGCATCCGGTTCATCCGACGGGCGCGGGTCTGCCAGGCGTCGAACCAGTTGCGTGGCCACCCATTGCGCCCGCGGGCGTTGTCCACAGTAGTACCGGTCCATCCCGGTGAGGACGCGGGCCGCGGTGTGGGTTTCCATAGAATCCACCAGCCGCGCGAACTCGGTGTAGTCCTTGGTGCTGTTGCGGCACATCAGCAGGTAGCTCTTCAGCCGCAGCGTCTCGGCGCCGGTCGGGATGAGCAGCCGGTCGCCGGTGGGCAACTGGACGTTGGTGGCCTCCATCGGGCCGCGGCGCTGCACCGGCAGTCGCTCGGAATCCGAGGCGGTGGCCAGGGCGTCGAGTGCGACGTTGAGCCTGCCGCGCCACATGGTGATCGGATGTACGGGCCGGGCCGCGGTGTTGGTCGGGATGCGCCCGCTGAACCTTCGCGCGCCGACGACATCGGGTGCCGGGCCGCAGCCGCTGAACGCCAGCGGGTCGGGCACCACCACGGTGTGCGGGGCAAGGCTTTTCAGCTTGGCGGCGGACTTGACCACCATCCGCAGGTCACCGCCGGGCGCTGCCAACGCCGATTCGGGGACCATCACCAGGTCGCTGATGTCGACCTTGGGCAGCGGCTTCTCGAAGTCGACCGACGGCAGGATCCGGTCCAGCCAGCGCGGCAGCCACCAGTTCCACTGGTCGAACATCGCCATCAACGCAGGCACCAGGACCAACCGCACGACGGTGGCGTCCACCGCGATGGCCGTCGCGCAGGCCACCCCGATCTGGGCGACCAGCGGCATCCCCGCGAACGCGAAACCGATGAACACCGCGATCATGATCAGCGCCGCGCTGGTGATGGTGCGGGCGCTGGTCGACACGCCGTAGGTGACGGCGTCGCGGGTGTTGTTGGTGATCAGGTACCGCTCCCGGATCCGGGTCAGCAGGAAGATCTCGTAATCCATGGACAGGCCGAACGTCATGGCCAGCACCAGCGGCGGGACCGTGCTGTCCAGCGACTCCAGCGGGGCGAAGCCCAGGTCCTCCAGCCAGCCCCACTGGAACACCACCACCAGGCTGCCGTAGGCGGCGGCCACCGACAGCACCGTCATCAGCACGCCCTTGAGGGCGAGGAACACCGACCGGATGGCGATCAGCAGCATGACGAACGCGATCACCGACACGAACAGGAAGACCAGCGGCTGCACCGCCGACACCTGATCGTCGAAGTCCTTGATCAGTGCCGTCGGCCCACCCACATCGATGCGCACCCCGCTGTCCACGCCGGGCAGTTCCGCACGCAGCCAGTCGACGGCCTCGCGGGCCCGGAAGTCCTCGGGATCGACCGACAGCACCGCGGACATCAGCGCGCTGTTGTTGTCCTTGCCGATCACCGGCGGGGACACCGTCGCGACATTGGGTCCCTGGGCCATCCGCAGCCCGATGGTGTCCAGTGTGCTCCGTGACGCCGGGCTGTCCGCGCCGCCGTCGGGGAAGGTCACCAGGACCCGGACCGGTCCGAGCGCGCCCGGCCCGAGCGCCTCCGAGGCCGCATTGACGCCGCCGCGGATCTCATGGCTGGGGTCGAACTGACGCAACATGCTGTTGCCGAGCGTCATCGCGAATGCGGGGGCGGCCATGGTGAGCAGGAAGACCGTCGCCAGGGACGCGGACAGCCACGGGCGCCGCATGACGGCGCCGATCCAGTGCGTCCAGAACCGCGACTGGGTGGTATCCGGGCGGCGCGACCAGTGCAACAGCCGGGACCGCTTGGCCGCGGAGCGCCCGAAGGTGGCCAGCACCGCCGGGGTCAGCGTCGTCGAGGTCAGGACCGCGACGGCGACGGCGAGGATGGCCCCGGTCGCCATCGACTGCAGCACCGGGGTGTTGATCAGATAGATACCGGTGACCGAGGCGATCACGGTGGCGCCGGAGAGCACCACGGCCAGCCCCGAGGTCGCCATCGCCGCGTCGACGGCCTGCGCCGAGTCGCGGCCGGCCCGCAGCTCCTCGCGGTATCGCATCAATATGAACAGTGAATAGTCGACCGCCAGCGCGATACCGAACATCGACACCGTCGACGTCGCGAACACACTCATGGTGGTGACCGAGGACAACAGGAAGACCACGCCCATCGTGACCGCCACGGTGCACACCCCGAGCAGCAGCGGCATCGCCGCGGCCGCCAGCGAGCCGAACACCGCGAGCAGGATGATCAGGACGACCGGCAGGTTCCATTTCTCGGCCTGTGCGATGTCGTGTTTGGTGGCGTACTGCGCGGCGGCGCCGAGTGCGCCCTGCCCGATGACGTAGAGCCGGACCTTGCCGTTCTCGGATTCACCGGCGGTGTCCTCGTGGATGCCCACCTTGTCGCGCAGCTGATTGGCGATGTCGACGGCGCCGCTGTTGTTGAAGTCCATCTGCAGCTGGACCACGTACGGGCGATCCGGCGCCGGCGGCGGCTGCTGCGGGTTGGGCACCTCTTTGACGCTGGGCACCTCGGTGGCGATGCGCTGCAGCTGCGCCACGGCGGCGTTCATGTCCTCGAACGACGCGTCGGCCCGCGGCACGGCCACCAGCGCCAGCGGTGACGCGCCCTGGTCGGGGAACTGTTCCTCGATCTGGTGCTGCACGCGCAGCGACTGGGAGCCCGCGACTTCGAAACCGCCGCCGGTGAGCTGGTCGGACTGGTTCATCGCCAGGTAGACGGAAGGCACCAGAAGCAGCACCCACACCACGAAGACCGCCCAGCGATATCGGCGCAGGTTGCTGCTCAAGCGCATCATGAACTGCTGGATGGCGCCCTCTGCCTTTCTCCCCGCTGGCTGGTAGCGAGAGCGTACCGCAGCCGCCTGTGAGCCGGCGGGGCGTCGATTTCACTTGTGATCAGCCCGGAATGTTCGCGTTGCCGGCGGCGGCAACGCGGGCACCGGGGGCTACCTGCGAGTTAGCTGCGTGGATTGGTTGCCGGATGCCGCGGATGGCATGATGGCCTCTGATCGTTCTGGGTCGGGGATTCGAGCACCGCCGATCGCGACTGTTCGCGAGCCGGTATCACGTGCATCACTGGCAAGGAGTTACCCATGACTGTCACCACTGCGCCGCTGCGCCGCGGACTGTTGGCCGTGTTCGCTGGAACTGCCATCGGCGGCGCCGCGCTGCTCGGTATGTCCGGTGCGAGCGCGCCGGTGGCCGGCGCCGCGCCCGATCCGTGTGCGGCCAGCCAGATAGCCAAGACCGTCGGTTCGGTGGCCACCTCGATCGGCACCTACCTGGACGCGCATCCGGCGGCCAACCAGTCACTCACCGCCATCGCGGCACAACCGGCGGGTCCGCAGTCGCTGGTCGCGACGAAGAACTACTTCGACACCAACCCCGAGACCGCCAAGGACCTGCAGCAGCTGCAGGCCCCGCTGGTCAGGCTGTCCGCCCAGTGCAAGCTGCCGGTGACCCTGCCCCAGCTGCTCGGCCTGATGCAGGCCGCCCAGTCCCCGGCCGCGAACCTGCCGGGCGGGCTGGACGCGCTGGCCAACGCCGGTGCCCAGGGTGCGGCCGGCGCGGTGTCCGCGGGCACCGTCCCGGGTGCCGCTTCGGTGACCGGTCCCGCCGCTGCCACGCGGTGATGCCGCGGAAGCGGCCATAATCCAGGAGTGCGCACACACGAGCATTCCCCGGCGGAGAACACCGGCCGCACGGTTCTGATGGTCGACGACGACCCGGACGTGCGGACGTCGGTGGCCCGGGGACTGCGCCATTCCGGTTTCGACGTGCGGGTGGCCTCCAACGGCAAGGAGGCATTGCGGCTGCTTTCCAACGAGGCGCATGACGCGCTGGTGCTGGACGTGCAGATGCCCGAACTGGACGGTGTCGCCGTGGTGACGGCCCTGCGGGCGCTCGGCAACGACATCCCCATCTGCGTGCTGTCGGCCCGCGACACCGTCAATGACCGCATCGCCGGGCTGGAGGCCGGCGCCGACGACTACCTGACCAAACCGTTCGATCTCGGTGAACTCGTGGCCCGTCTGCATGCCCTGCTGCGCCGGGCCAGCCATTCCGAACAGGAATCGGACGTGATGATCGTGGGTCCGCTGACCATCGACACCGCGCGAAGGCTGGTCTACGTCGACGGCGAGCGCGCCGATCTGACCAAGCGCGAGTTCGATCTGCTGGCGGTGCTGGCCGAGAACGCGGGCGTGGTGCTCACCCGGCAGCGTCTGCTGGAGCTGGTGTGGGGCTACGACTTCGACGTCGACACCAACGTCGCCGACGTGTTCATCTCCTATCTGCGGCGCAAGCTGGAGCGTGAGGACCGGCCGCGGGTCATCCACACCGTCCGCGGTATCGGGTACGTGCTGCGGGAGGAGGCGTAGTGAGAAGGGGCTGCCGGTGCGCTTATCCTTTCCCTTGATCGGCCGGTCGGCCTCACTGCGCACCCGGGTCGCCGTCGCCTCCGCGATCGCGGCCTCCGCGGTGGTCGCCGCCTTCACCGTGCTCACCACCGTGGTGCTGGTCAACAACGATGCCGCACAACTGGATCGGCGCCTGGACTCGATCGTCGAGGCGAGCATGTTCCCCGAGCAGTTGTCCGACCCGCGCCGCGGGGTGCTCACCACCGGCAGGTCCCGGTACAGCGGGCAGGTGATGTTCCAGCGCGGATTCCAGCTGCCGGCGTTGCCGCCGGGCACCGAGACCGTCGAGGTCAACGGTGTCGAATACCGGGTCCGCACCATCCCGATGGACCAGCAGGGTGGCGGTGTGCTGCTGTCGATCGGTATCCGCGCCGACAGTATCCTGTTGAGCCAGGCCAGAATTCCCATCTACCTGGCAGTCGGTGTGCTGACGGTGTTGGTGGCGGCCGGTTTCGGCTGGCTGCTGGCCGGGCCCGCGGTCCGGCCGCTGCGCAGGCTCACCGAACAGACCAAGCTGCTGGGCAACGGCGCCAAATCGGGTGCACAGATGCCCGCCGTGACCGGTGCGCGCGAAGCCGAGGAACTCTCCGATGCGATGGCGGGCATGCTCAGCAGACTGGTGGCCGCGCAGCAGGCGACCACCCGATCGCTGCAGGCGGCACAGGATTTCGCGGCCAATGCCGCGCATGAACTGCGCACGCCGCTGACCGCCATGCGGGCGGATCTGGACACCCTGCGCATCCACGATCTGCCGACCGAGGAGCGCGACGAGGTGGTGGCCGACCTGTTGCGCGCGCAGCGCAGGGTGGAGGCCATCATCACCGCGCTGGGCCAGCTGGCGTCGGGCCAACTGGCTCAGGCCGAGGACCGCGAACTGATCGATATCACCGATCTACTCGACCGGGTGGCACGCGAGAACGTGCGCCCCGATTCGCCGGTGGACATCACGGTGGAGGTCGGTGATGATCTCGGCATGGTGTGGGGGTGGCCCGGGGGCCTGCGCCTGGCGGTGGACAACCTGGTGCGCAACGCCGTCGCGCACGGCGCGGCACACCGGATCGTGCTGTCCGGGGTTCGCGGCCCGGACCGGCAGCTGCGCATCGTGGTCGACGACGACGGCCGTGGCCTGCCCGCCGAGGAGCGCACCGCGGTGCTCGGCAGGTTCGCGCGGGGAAGCACCGCCGCGCCCGGCGGTTCGGGTCTGGGGCTGGCGCTGGTCACCCAGCAGGCGGCGCTGCACGGCGGCCGGCTGGAGCTCTCGGACAGCCCACTGGGTGGTTTGCGGGCCACGCTGACGATTTCCGACCGCGCGCCCGATCAGATCGAGGACGACGCCGATGCCGCGGCTGTCATCGCCGCGCCAGAACCTTCGCGATGGCGCGCCAGCCGAGCAGCAGCACGGCGGTCGTGATCGAGGCGACCACGATGAAGCTGGTGGCAGTACCGGCGGAGGTGGCCTTGCGCAACAACATTCCGACGACCACGGTGAACACCCACACGACCAGCCCGGTGGGGTAGAGATCGGCGGGCCGCTGCCAGGCCCGCGCCGCCAGCCAGCCCGCCAGGGTGCCGGTCAGAAACGGCCAGGCCGTCTCGGCGACACCGGTCACGGTGAGACCTTCGGCGTGGCTGCGCCTGCCGATGGTGCAGAACACCACGACGCACAACAGGTCCGTCGACAACGCCACCCACGGGCGCGGACGCTCAGCCATCCGGGTAGTCCATCACATCGGAAACCAATGGGCTCACCCGGGTTTCGTCACTCGCGGTCACACCTGGCTGCAGCGGCACCGGCTCACCGGCCATCGCGGTGTCGATCGCGTCACCGCCGGGCCCGGTACCCTCGGCGGACCGTGAGGTCAGCCGGAATTCATCGATGAGGAACGGCAGACCGTCGGCCTTGAGCGGATCGGGCCCGTTCATCACGTGGAAGTGCAGATGCGGTGCGTCGGTGTTGCCGCTGTTACCGAGGTCGCCGAGGACTTGCCCGCTGGTGAGGCGGTCGCCGGGTTTGACCGCGACAGAGCCGGTTTTCAGGTGCGCGTAAAACGCGTAATTGCCGTTGCCGATGTCCTGCACCACATGGTTTCCGCCGTATTCGTCGAGTCGCAGCCCGGTGGGGGCGACGCCGGGGACCTGTTCGGGGAGCTGGTCGAGCACCGCGACCACCGGACCGTCCGCAACGGCGTGCACACCGAGGCCGAAGTAGGGGTAACTCTTCACGTCTTTGGGATCACCGTCGAACAGCCGGCCATCGGGCATCAGTTGTACGTAGTCTATGGCGAACCGCTCGGCTCCCCAGAGTTCGCCGTCGATCGGGTTGATCGCCATCCGGTGCGCGGTCATCCCGCAGCAGCCGTTGGCATCCCACCATTGCGGGCCGCGCAGCGGTGGGGCGATGACCGCCGGTTCACGGGTCTGCACGGTCACCGGTGCGACGGTCTCGTTGACGGTCTCGGGCAGCAGTGGCGGCATGGGTTTGGTCAGCCGGACCTCGATGGCATGGACCAATTCACTCGGGGCAGAACCATTGTCGACGGCCGCGTCGATCCAGACCAGGGCGGACTGGGACGGGCCGAGTCGTGCGGTCGGTGCGGTGGTGCCGATGATCCGGGTCCGGTTCGCCACGGCGTCCCCGTCCAGCGTCGCGAGGGTGGTCCCTCCTCTTCCTGCGCGGACCGCCACCGACGCCACGGTCACGTCCTGATCCATCGAATTGGTCAGCAGCAGTTCATAAGCCAGATGTGTCCGGCCATCGGTGGCCGGCACGGGAATGGGTGCCGCCAACACCCGGGCCAGCAGCGGTGTGGCGACCGGGGGAGTGGAGGGCGGGCTGGCCGCCGGCACGGTCGAGGTGGCCGGCGCGGCCGACGCCGAGGTCTGTGTGGTCGACGTACCCGGCTGTTCGGAACTGGGCGAGCACCCCGCGATCACCGCCACCGCACTGAAAGCCGTTGCCATGAGGGCGATTCGGGAGTTCATCCGGATTCCTTCTGTTGGGATTCGTCGCCGGGTGCGTCCGGGTCGATGTCCGCTTCGGTCCGGAACATGAAGAAGAACACCACCCAGCCGATCGCCGAGATGAAGATCCAGCTGACCAATCGGTAGATGAGCATCGCCGATATCGCCGAGGCGAGCGTCATGCCGCTGGACACCAGGCCGGGCACCAGCACCGCCTCCACCACCAGCAACCCGCCGGGCATCAACGGGATGGATCCGACGGCACGCGCGGCGGCGTAGGCCACCGTCAGCGCGGCCAGCGACGGGTGCCCGCCCGCGGCGTAGGCCGCGAACGCCAGACAGGCGACATCGGCGATCCAATTGAACAATGACCACCCGAAGGCGTTGCCCAGCGCACGACGGCTCAGCCGCACCGATTCCAGCTGGCGCAGCATCTCGCGCCATTTGTCCAGCCAGGTGTCGGTGGGTTTACCGCGCAGCGAATTGAACCAGGACAGCAGCCGGACCCCGATGCCGTCGAGCTGCTGCGGGTTGGAGGCCACCGACTGGGCGAGCACGAGCAGCAGGAAGAACCCGCCGAGGGTGAAGATCAGCGAGAGCGGGTTCTTGCTGGCGCCCAACAGGAAGGCCCCGCCGAGCCCCAGCAGCGCCAGCCCGACCACCTGCAGCACGCCGGACATCACCAGCTGCCAGGACGCCACCACCGGCGAGGCACCCCAGATGCGCTGCTGGCGGTACACGAAAGTGGCCGAGAGCACCGGTCCGCCGGGCAGCGTGGTCGACAGCGCGTTGCCTGCATAGAAGGCGGCCTCGGACCGCCATTGCCGCACGGTGACGCCCGCCGAGCGCAGCAGGGTGCGCTGGATCTGCGCGAAGCTGTGCATCGAGGCCATCGCCGCGACCACCGCGGCCAGCACCCACCACCAGTTGGCCGACAGCAGGCTGGCCCATGCCTTGGCCAGCTGATCCCACACCAGTACCAGTTCGACGGTCAGCACCAGCACGGCGACTGCGAGGACGGCCCACCGCACCCACCAGTATCTGCCCCGGGAGCGCGCGTCCTGGCCAGGGGCGTCGCTCATCGGCGCGTCGTGCGACACGTTCTACAGGGTAACGGCGCGGGCTGCAGGTTCCCGCCGGTTCCGGCGGCGCGCCGCCGCCCGGTCGTACGCTGCGGGCATGACGATGGATTCGGTCGCCGATCAGGCGGTGAGCCCGTTGGTGCGCAAGGCCGCGGCGTGGGCGTGGCGGCTGCTGATCCTCGGTGCCGCGCTGGTGGCGTTGCTGTGGCTGGTGTCGAAGCTGACGCTGATCGTGGTGCCGGTGGCCCTGGCATCGCTGCTGGCCGCGCTGCTGCTGCCCGCGGTGGATCTGCTGCAGCGGCGCCGCGTGCCGCGCGGCTGGGCGGTGGCGGTGGTCCTGCTCAGCGCGATCGCCGTCGTCGGCGGCATCTTGGGCTTCGTGATCAGCCAATTCATTTCTGGCGCACCGGGACTCGTGGAACAGGTGACCCGCAGCATCGACGGTCTGCGGACCTGGCTGATCGAAGGTCCGGTGCACCTGAGCCGCGAGCAGATCGATCACGCAGGTGACGCGGTGATCAAGGCCCTGCAGGAGAACCAGGCCAAGGTCACCAGTGGCGCGCTCTCCACGGCGGGCACCGTCACCGAGATCGTCACCGGCGCCGTGCTCGTGTTGTTCACCCTGATCTTCCTGCTGCACGGGGGACGCGGCATCTTCGGCTTCGTCACCTCGATCTTCCCGAACTCGGTGCGTGAGCGGGTGCGCGACGCGGGCCGGGCCGGTTTCCGGACGCTGACCGGCTACGTGCGGGCCACCTGCCTGGTCGCGCTGGTGGATGCCATCGGGATCGGCGCCGGGCTGGCCATCATGGGCGTGCCGTTGGCGCTGCCACTGGCCTCACTGGTGTTCCTGGGTGCCTTCGTCCCGCTGATCGGCGCGGTGTTCGCCGGCGGGGTGGCGGTGATCGTCGCGCTGATCGCCAAGGGCTGGGTGTACGCGTTGATCACCCTCGGCCTGATCCTGGCGGTGCAACAGCTGGAATCGCATGTGCTGCAACCGCTGGTGATGGGCCGCGCGGTGGCGGTGCATCCGCTTGCGGTGGTGCTGGCCATCACCGGCGGCGGTGTGCTCGCCGGCATCGTCGGTGCGCTGCTCGCGGTTCCCGTCGTAGCGGTACTCAACAGCGCGATCCGGGTGCTGCTGGCGCCCGACCCGGAGGCCGAAGAGCAGCAGATCGCCGCCGAACTCGCCCCCGGCGGTCCTACAGGCGACCCTCCCGGCGCAACAGATCCGCCGCGCTGACGCCACCACCGCGGCGGGTCGGCGTCTCACCGGCATCGCGGGTGTCGATCTTCTCGGTCGACTCCGGATCCTGTTGGGCGGGAATGGCAGTCGTGGGTTCACTACCGCCGGCGTCGGGGATGGCGCGGGTCGGGTCCGTCGACGGGCGCGACGCAGGGGTCGCGGACGGGATCGCGGTCGTCGGCGTGCTGCTGCCGCGCAACTCGCCCAGCCACGACTCGATCTCCCGGCGTTCACGACCGGGTGCCGGGTCGGCCCGCGGGACACGCTCCGTCGGGGGTGCGTTCACGGCGTTGATCGCCGAGGTCGCAGCCGAATCCGGTTGTGCCGCAAAGCGGGTCGTCGGCGGCTCGGGGGGCGGGCCGGCAGGCGGTGCGGTCGGGATGCGGGTGGTGCCTGCCGCCGACGGGCCTGACGGGCGGACCGGAGGCAACGCTCCACGCGGGCCCGGTGCCGGCGGGACGGCCGGATGCCCGGGATCGTGTTGGGCCGGGTGTGCCGGAGCGCCCGCGCCGACCAGCGCGGCCTGATCGGCGACCTCGCCCTCGGGTTCGCGCACGACGGGGCGCTTGCGCTCGTCGGGAAGCTCCACCTCACCGAGGCCGATGCGCTCCTGAACGCGCTTCATCCACTGCGGTGCCCACCAGCAGTCGTCGCCGAGCAGTTTCATGATGGCCGGCACCAGGAACATCCGGATGACGGTGGCATCGAGCAGCAGCGCGATCAGCAGGCCGAAGGCCAGATACTTCATCACCACCAGATCGGAGAACGCGAAGGCCGCGACCACCACTGCCAGCACCAGCGCAGCACCGGTGATGAGACGACCGGTGGTCGCGGTACCGATCCGGATGGCCTCGGCGGTGGACAGCCCGCGGGCGCGGGCCTCGACCATGCGGGAGACCAGGAACACCTCGTAGTCGGTCGAAAGCCCCCAGATCACCGCGATGATGAGTCCGATCATCGGTGCCAGCAGCGGCTGCGGCGTGTAGTTGAACAACTGGTCGCCGTGACCGTCCTCGACGAACATCCAGGTCAGAATGCCCATCGTCGAGCCCAGCGTGAGCGCGGACATCAATGCCGCCTTGATCGGCAGCACCAGCGATCCGAACGCCAGGAACATCAGGATGGTGGTGGTGATGACCAGGATCAGCCCGAGCATCGGCAAGTTGGAGAACAGGCTGTGGATGCTGTCCTGCGCCAGGGCGGGGGTACCGCCGACGAGCACCTCGGTGCCGCGGGGTGGTTGCAGGTCACGCAACTCGGCGAGCTTCTTGGGGGCGGTTCCGGCGTCGACCAGACCGTTCTGCAGCACCCGGACGGACGGGTCCTTGGTGCCGCCCTCCTGGGGTGACCGTTCCTGCCACATCTTCGAGGGATCCTCGGTGCCCGAGAAACCGGACACCGTCTGGGCCTCGGCGCGCAGCGTCGCGACCTGCTGGTCGGTCACCGGCTCACCGTCGGTGGAGCGGATCACCATGGTCAGCGGTTCGGTGCGGAACTCGGAGAACTCGCGGTCGAACTGTTCCTGCGCCATGCGCACCGAGTTGTCCGGTGGCAGGTACTTCTCACTGAGGCCGCCGAGCGCGAGCTGGCCGATCGGGATGACCAGCAGCGTCATGATGACCAGAATCGGCGCCGCGAACGCGATGGGCCGTTTCATGACCTGGTTGACGAGCTTGCCCCAGAAACCTCTCTCGACCTCTTCGCGGGTCATGGTCTTCTGGGTCTTCTCGATGAACCAGTCGATGATCTTGCGGGAGAACGGCCAGTTCGCCAGGAACGGCACCCGCAGCAGCGTGCGCACCCCGAGGGCATCGACATTCGGCCCGAGGATGGCCAGCACCGCGGGCAGCACCGTGATCGAGAGGAACGCCGCGAGCAGCACCGACGCGATGATCGCGTAGGTGATCGACTGCAGGAAGCCGAGCGGGATCAACAGCAGCGGTAGCGAGGACGCCACGATGATCACCGCGGAGAACGCCACGGTGCGCCCTGAGGTCATGACGGAGCGCCGGACGGCGGCCTCGACGTCATAGCCTTCGGCGAGTTCCTCCCGGAAGCGGCTCACCATGAACAGGCCGTAATCGATGGCGATACCGAAGCCCATCATCGTCACCACGGGTTGGGCGAAGAAGTGCACGGCGCTGAATTCGGCGGTGAACCGCAGGATGCCCAGCGCGCCGGCGATCGTGAGCCCGCCGATGATGGCCGGTAGCGCTGCCGCGACGGCGCCGCCGAAGACGAAGAACAGCACCACGGCCACCAGCGGCACGATGACGAGCTCGGCCCGTTTCTGATCGGTGCCGATGGTGCCGGTCAGCTCGCTGGCAAGCGGGTTGAGACCGGCGAGCTTGATATCGCCGCCGTTGATTTTCTCCAGGTCGGGCTGGACGGCCTGGTAGTTCTTCAGGATCGAATCGTCGTCGTCACCCTTGAGCGGGATGCTGACGAAGGTCTGGCGCAGATCCTCGGTCTTCATCTGGTTGACCGTGGGATCGGTGGTGGTGGGCGCTTTCAGCCAGCCGACCCAGCCGACGATCTGATCGGGGTGGTCCTCGACCACCTGATCCAGTTCACCGGCGACCTTCTGCTGCCAGGCCCGGTCGGTGACCTTCTTGTCATCGGGCGGCGTCAGGATGGCGACCACATGACTGGTGCGGTCACGGCCGTACACCTCGTCGCCGATCAGCGATGCCTGCACCGACTCGCTGGTCACATCGTAATAACCGCTCTGGGTGACGTGGGCTCCCAAACTGGCCCCGTAAACGCCGCCACCAAGGCACAGTGCGACCATGACCCCGATCACTATGTATCGGAATTGGTACACCGTTCGACCCCACCAGGCGAACACGTCAGCTCCTTATTTGTTCTTGTCGATCTGAATCACGCACCGCGCGCATTGTCACTTCAGTTCTTCACACCCGCGAGGTCAGCAACGCGGACAACGGCCGGAACGGCTGCAGCCATGCGCCCTGCTCGGGCAGCGAATCAAGGCCGATTCGCGGTAGCGGCTCCCGGAAGACACCAGGGATGTCCTCCAGGTCGACGAACTCCAAGCTATCCGACGCTAACGCCCAACTGGCATGTTCGCGAAATCCGAGCACCTGCACCGGAACGCCCTCGTGGGCGATCTCTTCCAGCGGTGTCCGGAACGCCTGACCGTCCGCGGACGCCACCACGACACCGGCCAGCCCCTCGCGGTGGCGCAGCGCGATGTGCTCCAGCATGTCGCTGTCCACGTCGCTGTCATCGTCGATCTTGGGTTTGGCGAAGACAGCGAAGCCCACGTTACGCAACGCTTCCACCCAGGGCCGGACGACATCGGCGCTACCAGGGGCGATGTTGGTGAACACGGTGGCTTCGGGCTCCAGCGTGGCGACCGCGCCGGTCTCGGCGTCGCGGCGGCTGGACAGTTCGGCGGTCCGGCTCAGCAGCCAGCGGCCCAGTGCGTCGAAACGCGGCCGGTGTGCCGCGGTCGGCCGGCCGCCCAGGATCGACCCGAGACCCATATCGAGGTTGGGTGCGTCCCAGACCAGCAGCACGCGCTGGGTGGGCGGCGCCTCCGGGGCCGTCGGCGGGATCTCGGGGATCGCGGGATCAGTCGTCATGGTCATAGGCGCTCCCACAGCAGTTCGGTCACGACCGGGCCCGCCAGTGCCTTGCGCTCGTATTTGGTCTCGGGCCTGGCGACCGATATCGGCAGGTCGTCATCGATGCTGACCCGACGCAGCCTCGGTTCGGCGTCCCCGACCTCGGCGATGTGCTCGGCGTAACCCATGTGGTCGGTCGCCGCGTGCAGGATCCCGCCGGGCCGCAGCCGGTCGGCGATCAATGACACCGTCTCGGGCTGCAGCAGGCGGCGTTTGTGATGCCGCGCCTTGGGCCACGGATCCGGGAAGAACACCCGCACCCCGGTCAACGATCCCGTGCTCAACGAGTGTTCGAGCACGTCGACGCCGTCACCGCGGACCAGCCGGATGTTCGGGATGCCGTCGCGGTCGATGGCGCCGAGCAACTGGCCCAGCCCCTTCTTGTAGACCTCCACGGCGATGACATCGAGGTCGGGTTCCAGCTGCGCCATCGCCGCCGTCGAGGTGCCGGTGCCGCAGCCGATCTCCAGGATCAGCGGGGCCTGCCGGCCGAACCACTGCGCGGTGTCGAGCACGGCCGGCCGGGATGCCGCGTCGCGGGCCTCGGTGCCGATCTGCGGCCAGAGCCGTTCCCAGGTTTCCTGCTGCCCGCCGGACAGGGTGGAACGACGTGACCGGAAGCTGGTGACGCGGCGCATGTGGTGGGGCGGGGAGGCGTCCGCAGCGGTTGCCTCTCCGGCCTCCTCGCGCTGGGCATACATCGGTCCATCGTCGCTCATCCAGACAGGTGTACCCGCATCGTGGTGCAGATTGATACCCAACAGTTGTCTTTGCGCCGATATGCCCCAAAACACTGCTCACCGGGATGCCGTGACGATGTCACCATGTGAGGTGAGCACGTTGCTGTGAGCGATGGTGACGGTGCAACGGATGTGAAAGGTGGGGAATGTCCGTCGACCAGTTGATCGCAGAATTGTCCGCTCACGCCGACGCCACCGGCCGGTCGGCGCTGCGTCCGGTCATCGATGAGCTGTCCCGCCCGATCCGGGTCCACACGGTGGGCCGCCCCGGCGTGGGCCGGCGCACCCTGACGGCGGCCCTGCACGACGCCGGTCTGACGGTGGTGCAGGCCCGCCCCGATGTCGAGGTGCTGGTCATCGCGGAGACGGCGAAACCGGAGGACTGCCGGATCAGCGCAGCGGCGGACGGCCCGCTCGTGATCGCCCTCAACAAGGCCGATGTGCTCGGTGCCGCGCTGCCCGACCGCATCGAGTTGATCCGCCGGGTCACCGGCGTCCCGGTCATCGCGGTGTCCGCCTTGCTGGCGACCGCCGCGCTGGACGACGCACTGGTCGCCGCCCTGCGGGTGCTCGCCGCCGAACCGGCCGACCTCAGCTCCACCGACGCGTTCTGCGCCGCACCGCACCCCGTCGATACGGCCATCCGGGCGCGACTGCTCGCGGTTCTCGATCTGCGTGGGATCGCGGAGTCGACCGCGGCGATCCGTTCGGGTGCGGACGCCGGCGTGCTGACCGCGTTGCTGCGCCGGATGAGCAATATCGATGAGGTGATTGCCGGTGTGCGCGCCGCGACCGCACCCCTGCGGTATCGGCGCCTGTGTGCGTCGATGACACGGTTGCGGGCCCTGGCCGTCCGGACCGCCGACCAACAGCTGGAGGCGGTGCTGAGCGGGGATACCGCCGTGCGGGCTGCGATGGACGCTGCCGCCGAGGTGGTGGGCGCGGTCGGCCCGGGTGATCCGCTGTGGCGCGCGGTGCGCTGGCAACGCTACAGCCGGGGTCCGGTCAACGCGCTGCACCGCCGCTGCGGCGCCGATCTCGCGCGGGCAGCTTTGCGCTCGGGGGTGTGGTGACCGCCGAACTGCTCCGCGAAGATCCCCACGACCTCGACGCCAGGATGTCCGCGCTGGCGCCCGGGCTGGCACCGCCGCGAGCGGCACCCGGTGCGGCCATCCTGGTGATCGGACCATGGCTGGCCGGAGTGTCCAGCCTGACCGCGGCACTACGGCAGCGCATGCCCGAGCGTGAGTTCGTCGAATCCGGGGAACTCGCACCAGATATCGCGCCCATCGCGGTGGTCTTCGCGGTGTCGGCGGTGGCCCCGCTCGCCGAGTCGGACTGTGCGGTACTCGATGGCGCCGTGCGCCATACCGACCTGGTGATCGGCGCGTTGACCAAGATCGATGTCCACCGGGATTGGCGGGCGGTGCTGCGTGCCGACGCCGGTACCGTCGGTGCGCACGCACCGCGACTGCGCGACATGCCGTGGGTCGGTGTGGCCGCCGCGCCGCCCGGGGGCGCGCCGTACCTCGACGGCCTGGTCGCGGTGCTGCAGGACGCGTTGTCCGATGACACGCTCGCGCG
This sequence comes from Mycolicibacterium sp. P9-22, assembly GCF_008329585.1. Taxonomy (GTDB): domain Bacteria; phylum Actinomycetota; class Actinomycetes; order Mycobacteriales; family Mycobacteriaceae; genus Mycobacterium. The sequence continues at coordinate 50,650 of NZ_NPKP01000014.1, forward strand.
ACGAAATCGGTTGCGGACGTGGGAAACCCATATCGGTGAACAGATCGGTGCAGCTTCGGCGACAGCGGTTGACGCCGAATCCGCGGGATTGCACCGCCGGCGCGAGGAAATTCTGCGTGACGCGAGACTGTCCCGCTCGGAGCGCACCATCGCCCTGCGCAGCCGCATCCAGCAGGCCCGTGTGCAACTCGGCTACTTCGCCCGCAATCGGTGCGCGTCGGTGCGCACCGAATTGTCCGAGGACGCTTCGACATGGCGCGGACGGCCGTGGGTCGGCCGGCGTCGCGCCGACGATTTCCAGACCTATGTGGCCGCCCGCGCCGCCGAGGTCGCTGCCGAGGTCGATTCCGGTGTGACCGAACAATTCCGGGATATCGCAGCGGAATTGGGTCTGGCCGCACCGGCGACGCCGCTCGCTGCGCCCGCCCCCGAGGTGGGCTGCGCCGGTCTCAGCTCACGGCGCCTGGAGATGCAACTGATGATGGTGTTGGGCGCGGGCTTCGGGCTGGGTGTCGCGCTGGCGGCAGGCCGGCTGTTCACCGGGCTCGCGCCGGGTCTGACGGCGGTCGGCGCGGTCGCCGGTGGCCTGCTCGGGTTGCTGTTCACGGTGTGGGTGGTGGGTATCCGCGGTCTGCTGCACGACCGGGCGCTGCTGGACCGCTGGGTCGGCCGCGTCACCGCGGCGCTGCGGGAGGACACCGAGGCGTGGGTGGCCAACCGGGTGCTGGCCGCGGAGGCCGACTTCACCGGGCAGGTGGCCGCCGACGATGAGCGCACGGCCGCGGAGACGGTTCGGCAGTTGGCGTCCATCGATGCCCGGCTGCGCGAGCGCGCGGTGGCCGTGGCGCGCACCACGGCTGCCGCCGAACGCCGATTACCCGGGCTGCGCGCCGCGCTGAAAGCCGTTCGCGCCGATTTAATAATCAGATGAATTCGATTACCGCTCAGTAGACTTTTCTGTATGCGTTTCTGAATCGTTCCTGTGAGTGATCGGACATTGTCCCGATTGACCAGACCAAAGTCACCCGCGTTAACCTCTTATTAGGGACGATCGTGACCTGTCGGTTATCGGCATGTTCACGGAAACTACGCAGGAGACTTTGATGACCTCAGCGACCATTCCCGGTCTGGACACCGCACCGACGACACATCAGGGGCTGCTGGCCTGGGTCCGCGAGGTCGCGGAGCTGACACAGCCCGACCGCGTCGTATGGGCCGACGGTTCTCAGGAGGAGTACGAGCGGCTGGCCGCACAGCTGGTCGAGGCCGGTACCTTCCAGAAACTGAACGACGAGAAGCAGCCGAACTCCTACCTGGCGCTCTCCGACCCGTCCGATGTGGCGCGCGTCGAATCCCGCACCTACATCTGCTCCGAACGTGAGGTCGACGCCGGCCCCACCAACAACTGGATGGATCCGGCCGAGATGCGGCCGTTGATGACCGAGCTGTACCGCGGCTCGATGCGCGGTCGCACCCTGTGGGTGGTGCCGTTCTGCATGGGCCCGCTCGAGGCCGAGGACCCGAAGCTGGGCGTCGAGCTCACGGACTCGGAGTATGTGGTCGTCTCCATGCGCACCATGACCCGGATGGGCCGGGCCGCGCTGGACAAGATCGGTGAGGACGGATTCTTCGTCAAGGCGCTGCACTCGCTCGGGGCCCCCCTGGAGGACGGCCAGGCCGACGTGCCGTGGCCCTGCAACGACACCAAATACATCACGCATTTCCCGGAGACCCGCGAAATCTGGAGCTACGGCTCCGGGTACGGCGGTAACGCGCTGCTGGGAAAGAAGTGCTACTCGCTGCGCATCGCCTCGGCGATGGCCCACGACGAGGGCTGGCTCGCCGAGCACATGCTGATCGTCAAACTCATCTCGCCGGAGAACAAGTCCTACTTCATCGCCGCGGCGTTCCCGTCGGCCTGCGGTAAGACCAACCTGGCCATGCTGCAGCCCACCATCCCGGGCTGGCGCGCCGAGACCGTCGGCGACGATATCGCCTGGATGCGGTTCGGCAAGGACGGTCAGCTCTACGCGGTGAACCCCGAGTTCGGTTTCTTCGGTGTCGCACCGGGTACCAACTGGGACTCCAACCCCAACGCGATGAAGACGATCGCCGCGGGCAACACCGTCTTCACCAACGTTGCCAAGACCGATGACGGTGACGTGTGGTGGGAGGGTCTGGAGGGCGAGCCCAATCACCTGATCGACTGGAAAGGCCAGGACTGGGTTCTCCGCGAAACGGAAACCAAGGCCGCTCACCCCAATTCGCGTTACTGCACCCCGATCTCGCAGTGCCCGACGCTGGCACCCGAATGGGACGATCCGCAGGGCGTGCCGATCTCGGCGATCCTGTTCGGCGGCCGCCGCAAGACGACGGTGCCGCTGATCACCGAGGCCCGCGACTGGCAGCACGGTGTATTCATCGGTGCGACACTGGGTTCCGAGCAGACTGCCGCCGCCGAGGGCAAGGTCGGCACCGTGCGCCGGGACCCGATGGCGATGCTGCCCTTCCTGGGCTACAACGTCGGGGACTACTTCCAGCACTGGATCGACATCGGCAAGCAGGCCGACGAGTCCAAGCTGCCGAAGGTGTTCTTCGTCAACTGGTTCCGCCGCGGTGACGACGGCCGCTTCCTGTGGCCCGGATTCGGTGAGAACAGCCGCGTGCTGAAGTGGGCCATCGAGCGCATCGAGCACCAGGCCGACGGAAAGAGCACCCCGATCGGCATCGTCCCGACCGCAGCCGATCTCGATCTGTCGGGGCTCGACGTGGACCCCGCCGACGTCGATGAGGCGCTGGCCGTGAACGTCGACGAGTGGCGCGCCGAGCTACCCCTGATCGAGGAGTGGTTCGAGTTCGTCGGCGAGAAGCTGCCGACCGGCATCAAGGACGAGTTCGACGCGCTGAAGACGCGGCTGGCCGAATCGGACTAGCCGCACACGAATGCAACCGCCGCCCCGGATACCGATCCGGGGCGGCGGTTTTTTCATGGCGCGAGGCGGGCGGGGTGGCCGCGCATCGCACCCGATCACCTGTTCTGCTCGTTGATCAGCTCCCGGGAGTTCGCGCCCGAATCGTCGAAGGCCCGGCCACGTCGTTCGGCTTCACCGCTGCCCGAGAACAGACCAGATTCGTTGGAGTCCACCTCATCCGGGTGCCGGGGGGTCGCCCCGGCGTCGCCCGATGCGGGCACGAACCTCCAGCGTGGCAGGGCGCCGCTCTGGCTGCGTTGCAGCCAGAGCACCATGCCCTCGCGGACCGCGCACTGCAGATCCCACAGCGCGCCGGCGTTCGGCGCGCTCACGGTGATCCGGACCCGCACCGTGCCGTTCACCGCGTCGACGACCTGTAGGACGCCGGACCGTCCGTCCCACAGCTCATTTCGGTTCAGCAGCCGGTCGAGCTCCGTGCGCATGGCATCGAGTGACACGGTGAAGTCCACATCGATCATCACGGTGCCGAGTATCTCGGTGGCACTGCGGGTCCAGTTCTGGAACGGCGTGGTGGTGAAGTAGGTGCACGGCAGCACCAGCCGGCGCTCGTCCCAGACCTGAACCACCACGTAGGTCAGGGTGATCTCTTCGATGCGGCCCCATTCCTTCTCCAGCACCACCACGTCGCCGACCCGGATGGCGTCGGTGAACGCGATCTGCAGCCCGGCGAACACCGAGCCGAGCGAGGTCTGCGCGGCCAAACCGGCCACCACCGACAGCACGCCGGCGGACGCGAACAGCGTCTTGCCGATATCGGCGAAGGACGGGAAGGTCATGAGTGCCGCGGCCATCCCGAGCAGCACCACGACCGCCATGGCGAGCCTGCGCAGCACCGTCAACTGGGTGCGTACCTTGCGGCGCTGCAGATCGGCGTCGGTCAGGCCGGTGTCGCCGCCGCCGAATCGGGCGATCATCCGGCGCTCCACGACCACGACCAGCTTGGCGATCAACCAGGTGACGGTCGCGATGGTCAGAATCCGCAGGCTGTGGTCCACCCATCCGCGCCAGCCGTCCTGGGAATCGGACGTCCGTTGCAGCGCCACCGATGCGGCGATGACGATCAGGCCGGCACGCACCGGCCGGCGGGTGAGCACCGCGATATCGGTCAGCCACTGGCTGCGCCGGCCTGCGCGCTGTAGCACCCAGGACACCGCGACACCCAGGAAGTAGGCGACGGTGACGGCACCGGCCACCCAGGTCAGGGTGACGGCGAGGTTTGTTGCGGAATCGAGCTCGAACTCCTCAGGCATGGCTGCTTTCGGGTCGGGATCAGGAGGTCAGCGTTCTTGCACGCATGGTTCGGCTACCCGTCCCGCCCGGATATCAACCTGGCCCCGGCGAAGGCGTTCTTGACGGATGTCAAGTTTTTGGTGGCTTGCCTGCCGGGGCGCGGTGGCGGCATCGTAAAGTCGCCTCATGCAGATCCGTGAAACGGCCGTCGCCACGCCCGACAAGCCCGCCGTCATCCTGTACCCCACCGGCACGGTGGTGACATTCGGCGAGCTGGAGGCCCGCGCCAATCAGCTGGCGCACTACTTCCGCGAGCACGGGTTGGTCGAGGGTGACGCGGTCGCGATCCTCATGGAGAACAACGAGCACATGCACACCGTCATGTGGGCCGCGCGCCGCAGCGGGCTGTACTACGTGCCGATCAACACCCATCTCACCGCGGCCGAGGCGGCCTACATCATCGACAACAGTGCGGCCAAGGCCATCGTCGGCTCGGAGGCGCTGGGCCCGGTGCTGGAGGGACTCGCCGAGCATCTTCCGAACGGACTGCCGCCGGTGCTGCTCACCACGGGACATCTCGACGGCTGGGCGAAGTACCCGGACGCGGTCGCGGACCTGCCGACCGATCCCATCGAGGACGAGTGGGACGGCGATCTGCTCCAGTACTCATCGGGCACCACGGGCCGTCCCAAGGGCATCAAACGCGCGCTGCCGCACCTGCCGCCCTCGGAGACCCCGGGCCTGATGGCCGCGCTGGTGTCCTTCTGGATGAACCCCGAGGCCGTCTACCTGAGCCCCGCGCCGCTCTATCACACCGCACCGTCGGTGTGGTCGATGCAGGCGCAGGCCGGCGGCATCACCACCGTCGTGCTGGAGAAATTCGACGCCGAAGGCGCCCTGGACGCCATCGGAAAGTACGGCGTGACACACGGTCAGTTCGTCCCGGTGATGTTCACCCGCATGCTGAAACTGCCCGAGCAGGTGCGCAAGTCCTATGACGTCTCGAGCCTGCAGCGGGTGATGCACGCAGCGGCGCCCTGCCCGGTGGAGATCAAGAAACAGATGATCGACTGGTGGGGCCCCATCATCGACGAGTACTACGCCTCATCCGAGGCCATCGGGGCCACGCTGATCAGCGCGGACGAATGGCTCGCGCACCCCGGGTCGGTCGGCAAGGCGATGACCGGTGTGGTGCACATCCTCGACGAAGACGGTAACGAGGTGCCCGCGGGGCAGCACGGCGAGATCTTCTTCGAGGGCGGCGCCGATTTCGAATACCTCAACGACTCGGCGAAAACCGCCTCCTCCCGGGACTCGCACGGCTGGAAGACCGTGGGCGACATCGGATATCTCGATGAGGACGGCTACCTGTACCTCACCGACCGCCGTCATCACATGATCATCTCCGGCGGGGTGAACATCTATCCGCAGGAGGCCGAGAACATGCTCGTCATCCACCCGAAGGTGATGGACGCCGCGGTATTCGGCATCCCCGACGAAGAGATGGGCCAGACCGTCAAGGGTGTCGTGCAGACCGTCGATCCCGCCGACGCCACCCCGGAGTTCGCCGAGGAGCTAGTGGCCTGGCTGCGGGATCAGCTGTCGCACTACAAATGCCCCCGCTCGATCTCCTTCGAGGCCCAGCTGCCGCGCACCGACACCGGAAAGCTGTACAAGCAGGAGTTGATCACACGGTACTCATGATGATCGTCGCCTCATGACCGTCCTGGAGCTGCCCGCCGGAATCCGCGTCGCCGTCGAGAAGCCGGACGACGACGCGACTTTCACGCTGACCGAAGCGGATTCGGCCGACCGGCGGATGATCACCGTCGCATCGGTCGACGAGGCGCTCGCGGAGCTGACCCGGCGGTGCGGGCGGTGGCCGCAGGCCGCCGCGGTATGCGATGACGTGCTGCGCAGCGTCGGCTCGGGCTCCTCGGTTTTTGCCGGGGTGATCACCGAATCGCTGGCGTACTCCACGCTGCAGTCCGGACCCGAATTCGCCCGCTGGCTCGACGAACGCGGACCGGTGCAGCTGCCGGTGCTGCCCGACCCGGTGCAGGCCGAACGCCGCGGCGGCACCCTGTCGATCCGCTTCAATCGGACCCGGCGGCACAACGCCTTCACCACCGATGCGCGCGCCGCCCTGTTGGAGGCTCTCGAGGTGGCCCGCCTCGACGAGTCGGTGACCGAGGTGGTGCTTTCCGGCAACGGTCGGTCCTTCTGCAGCGGCGGTGACCTCGCCGAGTTCGGCACGTTCGCCGACCCCGCCAGCGCACATCTGGCGCGCACCCGGCACAGCCCGGCCCTGGCGCTGGACGAACTCGCCGAACGCCTGGGACGGGGCTGCCGCGCCGAGGTGCACGGCCAGGTACTGGGCAGCGGGCTGGAGATGGCCGCCTACTGCGGGCACATCCGGTGCCACCCCGACGCCACGATCGGGCTGCCCGAACTCGCGCTGGGGCTGATCCCCGGCGCCGGCGGCACCGTCAGCATCACCCGGCGAATCGGGCGCTGGCGCACCGCGTATCTGGTGCTGTCCGGTGCCACCATCGACGCGGCGACGGCGTTGGCGTGGGGACTGGTCGACGAGATCAGCGCTGACGTGCCGGCCGGATCACCAGTTCGTTGACGTCCACCTCGGCGGGTTCGTCGATCGCATAGGCGATGGCCCTGGCGATGGCGTCCGGTGGGATCGAATCCGCACGGTAGGTCTGCATCGCCGCCGCCGCGCCCGCATCGGTGATCGATTCGGCCAGTTCGGATTCCACCACCCCGGGGGAGACGGTGGTGACGCGGATCGCCGGGTCGACCTCCTGCCGTAGACCCTCGGTGATCGCCCAGGCCGCGTGCTTGGTCGCGCAGTACACCGCCGCGGTGGGCACCACCTCATGGGCGCCGACCGATGCGACGGTCACGAAATGCCCGTGACCCTGCCGCTGGAACTGCGGCAGTGCGGCGGCGATGCCGTTGAGCAGGCCACGCACGTTGACGTCGATCATGGCGTCCCATTCGTCGACCAGCAGCGCATCCAGCCGGGACAGTGGCATCACGCCCGCGTTGTTGACGATCACGTCGATGTGGCCGTGGGCGGAGACCGCCCAGTCGACGAACGACGCAAAATCCGCACGGTCGGTGACGTCGAGGCGACGCACCTGGATATTTCCCCCGGCGAGTTCGGCGAGCCGGTCTTCGCGGCGGCCGCCGGCGAGCACCTGGTGGCCTTGGGCGGCGAGCCTACGGGCGACCGCCGCGCCGATACCGCTGGTGGCTCCGGTGACGAGGATGATCTTGGTTTCTGTCATGACCTCAGCGTCGGGCGCCGCCGGACAAACAGCCAGGACGCGGTGTGCCTGGGTGCACCGCACCCAGGCACACCGCGGCGAACCGTCCTAGGGTGGCGGCATGTCAGAGCTGGGGGATTACCTGCGCAACAGGCGCGCATTGGTCAGCCCGGGTGATGTGGGTCTGGCCAGCGCCGGGCACCGCCGGGTGCCCGGACTACGGCGCGAGGAGGTGGCGCTGTTGGCCGGGGTCAGCGTGGATTACTACATCCGGTTGGAGCAGGGCCGGGAGCGGTCGCCGTCCGCGCAGGTGCTCGACGCACTCGGGGCGGCCTTGCGACTCGATGACGACGGCCGCCAGCACCTGTTCCGGGTCGCCGGACTGGCACCGCGGCCCCACACCGTCGTCGTGCCGGATCGGGTCGACCCCGCACTGATGCGATTGATGGACGCCTGGCCCGACAACCCGGCCCTGGTCTACAACCGGGCCTATGACGTGCTGGCCACCAACGCGATCGCCGATGCGCTGTTCGGCGATTTCGGGTCCCATGGCAACCTGCTGTCGCTGGTGTTCACCGAGTCGCGAGCCAGGGAGTTCTACGTGGACTGGCCCTCGATCGCGGCGAACTCCGTCGCGGGACTCCGGCGCAACTACGCCGAGGCCCCGGGGGATCCGCGGGTGGCGGCCGTCCTGGCCGAGCTGCTGGCCACCTGCGCTGACTTCGCCGAGCTGTGGGCCCAGCATGACGCTCGGGGAAAAACACTGTCCACCAAATCTTTTCAACATCCGACCGTCGGGCTGTTGACCTTACAGATGCAGACGTTCGCGGTGCGCTCGGCGCCCGGCCAGGAGCTGGTGGTGTACCAGGCCGAGCCGGGATCTCCGAGCGCGGATGCGGTGGCACTGCTCGGCAGTCTGGCCGCGACCGCCGACCACTGACATACCAACATGTGCGCACTTGCGCACTCATATGTCATGATGAGTGCGTGAGCAGAACGGGCATCCTGGGCAACCCGGTATTCCGGCGACTGTTCGCCGCGCAGGTGGTGGCGCTCGGTGGCACCGGGTTGCTCACGGTCGCGCTCAGCCTCCTGGCCTACGATCTGGCCGGACCCGCCGCCGGGGCCGTGCTCGGCACCGTGCTGGCGATCAAGATGCTGGCGTATGTCTTCATCGCACCGGTGATGGCGACGGCGACGAATCGACTGCCGCGCAAGGCGGTTCTCATCGGAGCCGACCTGACCCGTGCGGCGGTCGCGCTGTCGCTGCCGTTCGTCGGGCAGGTATGGCAGATCTTCGTGCTGGTGTTCGTCCTGCAGGCGGCCTCGGCGACGTTCACCCCTGCGTTCCAGGCGGTGATCCCCGCGATCCTCACCGGTGAAAGGGCGTACACCCGAGGATTGTCGCTGTCCCGGTTGGCATATGACCTGGAGGCGATGGTCAGCCCGGTCGTGGCGGCCGCACTGCTCGTGGTGATGCCCTACAACAGTCTGTTTGCCGGAACCGTTGCCGGATTCCTGCTCTCGGCCGTGCTGGTGCGGGGTGCGGCGGTGCCCGACATCGAGCCCGACCGCGCACCATGGCGTCGGCGGCTGCTGTCGGGCATGCGAAACATGCTGGCGCACCGTGAATTACGCGCGTTGGTCGCGATGAACCTCACGGTCGCCGCGGCAACCGCGCTGGTGATGGTGAACACCGTGGTGTACGTCCGCGACCTGCTCGGTGGCAGCCAGGCCGAGGTCGCGATGATGCTCGCCGCCTACGGGGCGGGTTCGATGGTGGTCGCATTGTCGGTGCCCAGGTTGCTCACCGTCGTCACCGATCGCGGCGTCATGCTGACCGGGGCCGGCGTCGCCGCGCTCGGCCTGCTGGTGACCGCGACGGTGCTCGTGCTCGCCGCCCCGACGTGGCCGGTGCTGAGCGCGACATGGATGCTGCTGGGCGCGGCCACGTCGATGGTCAACACACCGGCGGGGCGGCTGCTGCGCCGGGCAAGCACCCAGACCGACCGGACCGCCCTGTTCACCGCCCAGTTCTCGCTGTCGCACGCCGGGTTCCTGCTGACCTATCCGATCGCGGGCTGGGTGGGCGCGGCCGTCAATCAGGGGCTGGCCGCCGTGATTCTCGCTATCCTCGGTTCAATCGCGGCGCTCGCTGCGGCATGGATCGTGGCGCGCGGGAGGGGTGAGGCAGATGGGCGGGACGTCGCCGGAGAAACCCCGGCCCGAGCCGTCGCCGAGTCTCGTCCATGACGCATCCCCGGACCGCGACCGCCTCGACGCCGCGAGCGAGACCTTCCGGATGCTGGCCGACCCGACCCGTCTGCACCTGCTCTGGCTGCTGACCCAGGGTGAGGCCGATGTCAGTGCGCTGGCCGAGGTGACCGGCGGTTCCCGCACCTCGGTCAGCCAGCACCTGGCCAAACTGCGGTTCGCCCGGCTGGTGGACACCCGCAAGGACGGGCGGCGGGTCATCTATCGGTTGCGGGACGGGCACCTGGGCAGGTTGGTACAGGAGGGCCTCAACCACGCCGATCACCGGGTGACCGGAGAGCCGCCGCACGCCTGAAACTAGAGTCCGACCCGTGACCGAGCACAGGCCTGGCGGGCCCTATTTCGACGATCTACAGGTCGGGCAGGTGTTCGACACCGCGCCGTCGATGACCCTGACCTCCGGGGCGGCCGCCACCCACCAGAGCATTCTGGGCGATCGGCTGCGGCTGGCACTGGACGCCGGCCTGGCCACGGCGGTCACCGGCGAAGCCGGGCCGCTGGCGCATCCCGCGCTGGTCTGCGATGTGGCCATTGGCCAATCGACGCTGGTGACCCAGCGCGTCAAGGCCAATTTGTTCTACCGCGGGCTCGACTTTCACCGCTTCCCCGTCATCGGGGACACCTTGACCACCCGGACCGAGGTGGTCGCACTGCGGCAGAACTCGGCCAAACCGGGCCGGGCCGCCACCGGACTGGCCGCGCTGCGGATGACCACGGCGGATCAGGCCGGGCGCTCGGTCCTGGACTTCTACCGCTGTGCGATGCTGCCGTTGTCCGCCGATGACGTCCAGACCGGACATGCCGATGACCTCGACACCGTCGGCGCCGATCGGCAGGCCCCGCCGGATCCGACGGCGGAGTGGAACGTGCAGGCGTTCACCGGTGCCGGGTTCGATCACCTCCTGGTCGGGACCGTCCTGTCCAGCACCGCCGATGTCGTCACCAGCGCACCGGAGCTGGCCAGGCTGTCGCTGAACATCGCTGCCACCCATCACGATTGGCGCGCCGGCGGCCAGCGGCTGGTGTACGGCGGGCACACCATCGGGCTGGCGCTGGCCCAGGCGGTCAGGTTGCTGCCCAACCTGGCCACCGTGCTGGGCTGGGAATCCTGCGACCACACCGGGCCCGTGCACGAGAACGACACGCTGCACAGCGAACTGCACGTCGAGGCCGCCGAGCCCACCGCGGCGGGGACGCGGCTGCGGCTGCGTTCGCTGGTCCGTGCCGTGGGCGACGGCCGGGGGCAGGTCCTGGATTGGCGTTTCACCGCACTGCATTTCTGACACGAGGGCAAGATGGCGGTGTGAGCACTGTCGGCGTCCCGGAAGCGCTGTGTGCGCACGCCCAGGGTGTGGCCGACGCGTTCACCACGCACACGGGCGTCCGGGTCGACGCCGCCGGGCTGCTCACCGGACGGGCGGCGCTGCTGGGGTTGACCGCCAAGGGCCAGATTTCGGCCGGCGGGGCCACCCGAATACTCCGTGGCGCCGACACCTGGTGCGCGTTCACCCTGTCCCGCCCCGATGACATCGCCGCATTGCCTGCGCTGATCGAGGTCGATGACGTCGCCGGCGACCCATGGCCGCTGCTGCAGCGGTGGGTGTCCACCCGTCCCGCGGCAGCCGCCGTGGAGCGGGCCCGGCTGCTGGGCCTGCCGGCGGCGGTGCTCGGCGAGGTGACACGCGGTCACCCGGTCACCCGGCCGCACGGCCCCCGCGGGCGGCGGTCCGGCCGGCTGCTGGTCGTCGACATGTCGTCGATGTGGGCCGGTCCGCTGTGCGGACAGCTGCTGCGCGGTGCGGATGCCACCGTGATCAAGGTGGAAAGCCCCCGCCGCACTGACGGCACCAGGGCCGGGTCTGCCGCCTTCTACGACTGGATGAACCGCGGAAAACTGTCGTACGCACTCGAATTCGACGACCGCGCGGCGATGCTGCGACTGCTGGGGGCGGCCGATGTCGTGATCGAGGGATCACGGCCCGCGTCGCTCATCCGCCGCGGCCTCGGGCCGGGTGACATCGCACCGCGGGCCGGGCGGATCTGGTGCCGTATCAGCGGATACGGCTCCGACGGTGACGCCGGCACGCGTGTCGCCTTCGGAGACGACGCGGCGGTGGCGGGGGGCCTGGTCGGTTCCGGACCCGAGGGGCCGGTGTTCGTCGGCGACGCTATCGCGGATCCGCTGACCGGTCTGCATGCCGCGAGCGCCGTGGCCGAGTCGCTGACGCGTGGCGGCGGCGAACTGATCGAGTTGTCGATGGCGGCGACCGCGGCCGGCTACACCCGGTTTGTCGAGGGACCCCTGCGGGAACCCATCACACCGGCATCGGGCGCGTCGGCATCGCCATTGGGCGCCGACGACACTGCGGTGCGAGCACTGCTGGATGAAAGGCATTCTGTGTCATGTTGATTCAACGGGCGGCGCTGCTCGACGGCCGACTGGTCGATCTCCGCGTCGGTGCGCAGATCACCGAGTTGGCTCCCCACCTCGCCCCGCATCCCGATGAACAGGTGCTCGACGCCGCCGGTGGTGCCGTCATCCCCGGGCTGCACGATCACCATGTACACGTGCATTCCGCTGCGGCGGCGGCCGATTCGGTCCGGGTCGGTACCGCGGAGGTGAACAACCGTGATGACCTCGCGCAGATCCTGGCCGATGCCCAACCGGGCGAGGACGGCTGGATCCGTGCGGTCGGCTACCACGAGGCGGTGGCCGGTCCGCTGGACCGGACCAGGCTGGACACGCTCGCCCCACCGGTTCCGGTGCGGGTCCAGCACCGCAGCGGGGTGCTGTGGACGCTGAACTCGAAGGGGTTGGCCGCGGTGGGCCTGGCCGATCACCCCGATGGCCGGTTGCGCAGCGCCGACCGCACCTGGTCGGATGCGCTGCAGCGACGCGATACCGCCATCGACGACCTGAGCAACCGGCTGTCCTCCTACGGAGTCATCGGGATCACCGACGCCACACCGGATCTCGATATCGGCGATATCGTCAAGCTGGACGAGGTGCACCGGCATGGAGGAATGCGTCAGCGGCTGCACCACCTGGCGCCCGGCAAGCGCATCCTGCACGACGACAATCTGAACCTCGACGAGCTCACCGATTGGGTGGTGCGCCGCCACCGCGACGACGCGCCGGTCGCGGTGCACTGTGTGACCGCGGCCCAGCTCGTCGTGACCATCGCCGCATTGCGGGCCGCGGGCAGCCATCCCGACGATCGCATCGAACATGCCGCGGTGGTGCCCGATGACTGCCTCACCGATCTCGTCGAGCTGGGTGTCCTGGTGGTCACCCAGCCCAATTTCGTGGCCGAACGCGGCGACCAGTACCTGACGGATGTCCCGGCTGATGAGCACCACCAGCTGTGGCGCCTCGCATCGCTGCTTGATGCCGGGGTGCGGGTGGCGCTGTCGACGGATATGCCCTTCGGGGACGGCGATCCGTGGGCAGCCATGCGCGCCGCGGTGCATCGCCGTACACCGACCGGCGCGACACTGGGCGCGGACGAACGGGTCGGCGCACGCACCGCGCTGGAACTGTTCCTGGGCACGGCGACCGCGCCGACGGCGCCGCGCAGTGTGGCACCCGGCCAGCCGGGTGATCTGTGCGTGCTCGACGTGCCGCCGGCCATCCTTCTCGAAGATCTGGACGGTGGCGCCGTCGTCGCCACGTTGATCGACGGGGAAATCACCTATCGCAGGTGACGCTCAGTCCGGCGGTTCAGCGCCCGGTTCGGGCTTGTGCACATCCGGTGTCTGCTCATCGACCTCGGACTCGTCCACCTTCGGGCGGGAGTCGTCACCTGGATCGTCGTCGTCGACGTACATACCTTTACCGCGAGGCATCGGCTCCCTTTCTGAAGTTGTGGCGCATTCCTGTCCGGGCTACCCACAACGACGGCTCAGATAAACCGTGCGGGGTCGATCCGGGGCGCGCAGGATAACAATCCGGTCACAGTGGGAGATCACGATCAATTAAAAGTTTGCCGGTTGACATAAGAAAACGCCGGGAATTATCAGAAGACAGGACCGTTTCCGCCGAGATTGCGACCGAACTCACGTTCGTATGGTGTAACACCGGCGAATGCGGGCCGACGTTTGGCGATCGGCCCATCGGGGCACCAACACGACACGCGTACCGTTGTTTTCGGGTCTGGGACCGTAAGTCTGGGATGTCTAGCACGAGGCATACAGAAGTCAGAACACGAAGGACACCAATCAATCATGAAGCTGAAGAACACACGCATGCGCCGGGTTTCCGCGGGCTGTCTGCTGGGAGCGGCCGCCGCCGCGCTGGTAGCTGCGCCGACCGCCTCGGCGGCTCCGAACTGCAGCCCCGACGCCGTGGCCGGCACCGTCAGCTCGGTGACCGGTGCCGCGAGTGCCTACCTGAACGCCCATCCGGGCGCCAACCAGGTTGTGCAGGCGGCCCGCACACAACCGCGTGCCGAGGCGTCGGCGAACATCCGGGCGTACTTCACCGCGAATTCGCAGGAGTACTACGAGCTGCGCGGCATCCTGGCGCCGATCGGGGACACCCAGCGGCAGTGCAACGTCACGCTGCTGTCCCCCGAATTGGCATCCGCCTACTCGGAATTCATGGCCGGTTAGCAGACCCGGTTCCCGTCGCCCGCCTACGCGGGTGACGGGGCCGGCTCGCCGGTGAACGCGCGCCGCAGCGTGGCGCACTGGCTGTCGAAGAACGCCCGCGACACCGCGGCTTTCGGGGCGACGCCGTCGAAACCGTGGAACGCCCCCTGCACCACCTCCACATCACATGGCACGCCCGCCTCGCGAAGTCGCTTCGCGTAGGCGAGGTCCTCGTCGTGGAACAGGTCCAGGGTGCCGACACCGACCCAGGCGGGAGGCAGCCCGCTCAGGTCCTGACGGCGGGCGGGGACCGCCACCTCGGGGTCCGCCCCACCGAGATAGGCCGACCAGCCGAAGCGATTGCTCTCATGCGTCCACAGCCGGTGTCCCGGATTGTCGAACTGCGGGCCCACCGACCTGTCATCGAGCATCGGGTACACCAGCAGTTGCGCCACCAGCGCCACCTCGCCCCGGTCGCGGGCCAGCAGCGCGAGCGCGGCGGCCAGACCGCCACCGGCGCTGGCTCCGCCGATCGCCACCCGCCCCGGATCGACCGCGGGCAGCCCGGACAGCCAGGTCAGAGCCGCGTAGCAGTCCTCAAGGCCGGCCGGATACGGATTTTGTGGCGCCAACCGGTAGTCCACCGAGGCCACCGTCACGCCGAGCGTGGACGCGAAGCGCCGGCACAACACGTCGTCCTGGGCGGCGCTGCCGATCACATAACCCCCGCCGTGGATCCACAGCAGCGCCGGACCGGGTGTGTGCACTCCGGTCGGCCGGTACAGCCGGACGCCGACGCCGGAGCCCAGGGTGAGCACCTCCACTCCGGGCGGGACACGTCGATCGGTCAGCACGGTCATCCGCTGCAGCAACGCGAGGCTTCGCGGCGTGACGATCTTGCGAGGCAGAAGGCGCGCGAAGCGGGTCAGCTCCCGGTGGAAGGCGGCGGTTGTCGACACCCCGACAGTATTGCTCACCGGATGACGTCCGCATCACCGATCCCGGGTGACGAGCACCCGCCGCGCGATGTCGAGCACCTGCTCGACGGTGGCGCCGGCGGCGCCGGGTTCCTTCGCCGCATCGTCATAGCGCCGCAGCCGCAACGCATCCGGCCACCACGGATGGTCGGTGAAGGCGGGGTCGACCGCCGCGCCGCCCTGATGCTGCAGTGACCGTCGGGAGGTGGCGCTGAGCTGGTAGCCCGGGACGGTCGCCGCCAGATGGCGTTTCGCCGCCACGTGGGCCCCGGCCAGCCAGCCGACCCGCTCCCCGTACCGGGGTGTCAACCATTCCCGCGCCGACTGGTCGTGCGCGGGGCCGGCGGGCAGCAGCGGGCTGTGCGCGATGTCGTGCAGTGCGGCCGCCAACACCAGTTCGTCATCGGCCCCGTCATCGAGGGCGCGGGCCGCGGACTGTAGCGCGTGGTCGAGTTCGTCGACGTCGACCTCATCCCACACCCCCCGCAGCGACAGCAAGATGTCGGCGAGATCGGCGTGTTCGGGCATGGGTTCAGGGTATCGGCATGCCTGCTCGGAGCCCACCGGACTTCCGTCGAATGGCGGCTATTTGAGCAGCGGATCGCGCGGCAGGCCGAGGATCCGCTCGGCGATGGTGTTCCGGGTGATCTCCGATGTCCCCCCGGCGATCGTCATGGCGCGGTTGCCCAGGTACGTGCGGGTCAGCGCCTCGTTGCCGCCGGTGACCGCAGACACCCCGGCGAGCGCCATGCCCAGTTCGGTGAGGCGCTGCGAGTGTTCGGCCACCAGCAGTTTGGTCACGTTGCCCTCCGGCCCGGGTTCGGTACCGGCGAGGGCCCGGCTGACCCGGCGCAGGTTGAGCATCGGCAGGGTCAGGGTTTCAGCGATCACCCGGCCCGTCTCGTGCAGGTGGGCGGCGGCCACCGCGGGCGGTGCCCCATCCAGTAGCGCGACGAGATCGGCGGTGCTGAACCCGGTGGGCGCAGCCGATCCGCCGCCGATCGAGATGCGCTCGTTGCCCAGCGTGGCGCGGGCGACCAGCCAGCCCTTGTTCACATCGCCGATGACATCGGCGTCGGGGACGAAGACGTCATCGAAGAACACCTCGTTGAAATGGGCGTCGCCGGTGATGCCGCGCAGCGGATTCACGCGCACGCCAGGGGCTTTCATGTCGATGGCCATCATCGTGACGCCGGCGTGCTTGGGCGCCTCGGGGTCGGTGCGCACGGTGGCCAGGCCCCACTGGCAGTGCTGGGCCAGGCTGGTCCACACCTTCTGGCCGGTCACCGTCCACCCGCCCTCGACGCGCTTGGCGGCGGTCCGCACCGCGGCCGCATCCGAACCCGCCTCGGGCTCGGAGAAGAGCTGGCACCACATCGACTGCCCGCGCAGCACCGGCTCCACCCACCGGTTCCGCTGATCGTCGGTGCCGGCCTGGGCGATGGTCAGGGTCACCCACCCGGTGATGCCCATGTCGGGGATGGCGACATCACGGAATTCCTCCTCGATGACCAGCTGCTCCAGTACATCGGCCGCCCGCCCCCACGGTTTCGGCCAGTGCGCCACCAGATAACCGGAGTCGACCAGGAAATCACGTTTCTCAGCCTCGGGCAGCGAGCGCGCTTTCGCGGCGGCCTCCGCTGCGGCCGCCCGGTGCTGCTCGGCCTCCGGGGGCACGCTGAAGACCACGCCGTGCGTCCGCCCTGCGCGCTGTGCGTCGACGAGGTCGGTCAGTGGATCGTCGCCGTCGGTGAGCAGTGCGGACAGGCTGCGCGCCCGGCGTAGGTACAGATGGGCGTCGTGCTCCCAGGTGAACCCGATACCGCCGTGCAATTGAATATTGTTCTGCGCGTTGAAGACCTGCGCCCGGACGGCGTGCGCGGCGGCTGTCGCGGCCGGCAGCCAGGCCGCCTCCAGGTCGTCGGCCCGGGCGGCGGCCCAGGTGGCCGCGGTGGTCTGCTCGGCGTCGACGAGCATGTTCGCGGCATGGTGCTTGACGGCCTGGAACGTGCCGATGGTGCGGCCGAACTGCTCACGGACCTTGGCGTACTCGACCGCCATGTCCAGACTGGCCCAGCTGACCCCGACGGACTCGGCCGCGGCCAGGATGCGAAACACGGTGCGGGCGTGCCTGGCCGCGCCGCGCAACACCCGGTCGGCGGCGATCGCGGCGCCGCGCATCGACACCGAGCCGACCGAGCGGGTGGTGTCCAGGGACGGCAGCGCGGTGACGGTGACGCCGTCAGCGGCCGCCTCGACCACGACGAGGTCCTCACCGGCGGCCAGCACCAGCACATCGGCGTCCGGTGCGCCCAGCACCGCGGGCCACTGGGCGGTGGCGTTCAGATCGGGCTCCATGTTCACCTGCACGGTGAGGCCGAGCGCGGCGACCGTGCTGCCGTCGGCGAGGCCCGGGAGAAGTTGAGCCCGAACGGAATCGGGTGCGCACCGGTCGATCACCAGGGCGGCGGCCACAGTCGGCAGGAACGGGCCCGGGGTCAGCTCGCGACCGGTGATCTCGGCAATGATCGCCAACTCGGCCAATCCGAAGCCCGACCCACCGAACTCTTCGGCGATCGCCAGCCCATTCCAGCCCAGTTCTGCACCGGCGGACCAGATTTCGCGCGAATAGCTGCCGGGTTGATCGAGTGTGGCGCGGGCGGCGGCGCGGCTGCCGGAGCGGTGGAGCCGCCCGAAGGCCGCGGCGGCGAGATCCTGGTGTTCTTCGGTGATGGCCAGCGCAGACTTGGTCATGATGAATTGAAGCTACCGGTCCCATCGAACCCGCCCTAAGTGATGCGGATCACAATTTGACGACCATGTAGACAGATCCTCGAGAATGTCTGCTTAGCGAGGGTCCTGCGCGGGTACGCTCGCGCCATGACGGCACGACCGGACACCCGGTACCCCGGACCGACGTTGATGAGCCGCGCACGTTGGTTGCTGAAAGCCAATCACGCCGACCGGATGCTGGCATTGACCGTGGCCTCGGCATCGCTGCCGGTGATCGGAAAACAGCTCGAGCCACTCGGCGGCCTGGCCGCCATGGGAGTGTGGGGCTTCCGTCAGTTCCCGGAGATGATGTCCGCGACGGCCAAGGCCTGGTTCGCGCCCGGAAACGGGGCGGTGCGAAAGGCCGAGCGGGACCAGACCGTGACGGTCGCCAAGGACGGACTGCGCGGCGTGGTGCCCGCGGCCGACCTAGCCGGGGACTGGCCGGCCCCCGAGCAGCTGCCGCCGCTGTGGAACACCATCGAGTATCGGCGCAATGTCCACCGGAGCTCGGTGCGCTACGGAAACCACCCCATGCAGCTCCTGGACGTGTGGCGTCCCGCCGAACTACCCAGCGAGCCCGCGCCCGTTCTGCTGTTCGTCCCGGGCGGCGCGTGGGTGCACGGCAGCCGGATCCTGCAGGGTTACGCAATGCTGTCGCACCTGGCCGAGCAGGGCTGGGTCTGTCTGTCCATCGACTACCGGGTGGCGCCACATCACCGCTGGCCGCGCCACCTGACCGATGTGAAAGCGGCGATCGCCTGGGCGCGGGCCAATGTCGACAAGTTCGGCGGTGACCGTAACTTCGTGGCCATCGCAGGCTGCTCGGCGGGCGGCCACCTGGCCGCACTGGCCGGGCTGACGCCGAATGACCCTGAACTGCAGGGGGATCTGCCCGACGACGCGGACACCTCGGTGGACGCCGTCGTCGGCATCTACGGCCGGTATGACTGGGAGGACCGTTCCACCGTCGAACGGGACCGCTTCGTCGACTTCCTGGAACGCGTGGTCGTCGGCCGCAAGATCGGCCGTCATCCGGAGATCTTCCGGCAGGCGTCCCCGATCGCCAGGGTGCATCGCGACGCGCCGCCGTTCCTGGTCATCCACGGCACCGCGGACACCGTGATCCCGGTCGACCAGGCGCGCAGTTTCGTCGACCGTCTGGAAGCCACCTCGGCGGGCCCGGTCAGTTATGTCGAGTTCCCGGGTGCCGGTCACGGGTTCGACATGACCGACGGCGCGCGTACCGGGGCGATGGCGAAGGCAATCGGATTGTTCCTCAACCAGATCCACCGAAACTCGGCGGCACGCAAGGCCAAGGCGGTTATATAGACTCCTCCAGGCAGGGGAGGATTAGCCGGTGAAAAGGCTCAGCGGTTGGGATGCGTTCCTGCTGTACACGGAAGCTCCCAACGTGCACATGCACACCTTGAAGATCGCGATCATCGACCTGCACGGGCTCGGTGACCGCACCTTCGGCGTCGAGGACTTCCGTAATGTGTTGCACGGCAGGCTCTACAAACTGGACCCGTTCCGCTACCAGCTGGTCGACATCCCGTTCAAGTTCCACCACCCGATGTGGCGGGAGAACACCGACGTCGATCTGGAGTATCACGTGCGGCCGTGGCGGGTGGCCGCTCCCGGTGGCCGCCGCGAACTCGACGAAGCCATCGGAGAGATCGCCAGTACCCCGCTGGATCGCAGCCGGCCGCTGTGGGAGATGTAC
Source organism: Mycolicibacterium sp. P9-22 (assembly GCF_008329585.1). Taxonomy (GTDB): domain Bacteria; phylum Actinomycetota; class Actinomycetes; order Mycobacteriales; family Mycobacteriaceae; genus Mycobacterium. The sequence continues at coordinate 70,496 of NZ_NPKP01000014.1, forward strand.
TTCGTCGAGGGACTCGCCGACGACCGGATTGCCGTGGTCGGCAAGATCCACCATGCCCTGGCCGACGGCGTGGCCTCGGCCAACCTGCTCGCCCGCGGGATGGACCTGCAGGACGGGCCGCAGCGTGAACGCGATTCCTATGCCACCGATCCCGACCCGTCGAAATCCGAGCTGGTGCGCACGGCCTTCACCGACCACCTGCGCCATATCGGCCGGATCCCGGGTCTGGTCAAGTACACCGCCGAGGGCGTGGCCCGGGTACGTCGCAGCCAGCACAAGTTCGGCCCGGAACTGACCAGACCGTTCACTCCGCCGCCCAGCTTCATGAATCACGTGCTGACCCCCGGCCGCCGGTTCGCGACGGCATCTCTCGCGCTGGCCGACGTCAAATCGACCGGAAAGCAGTTGGGCGCCACCATCAATGACATGGTGCTGGCAATGTCCTCGGGCGCACTGCGCAAGCTGCAACTGCAATACGAGGGCAAGGCCGACCACCCGCTGCTGGCCTCGGTGCCGATGAGCTTCGACTTCTCACCCGATCGCATCTCGGGCAACCGGTTCACCGGCGTGCTGATGGCGCTGCCCGTCGACGAACCCGACGTGCTGGAGCGGGTGCGCCAGGCCAGTTCGGCGGCAACGCTGGCCAAGGAGAGCAGCCAGCTGATCGGGCCCGAACTGGTGGCCCGCTGGGCCTCCTACATGCCGCCGGCCGCCGTGGAGGCGCTGTTCAGAAGGCTGTCGGACAAGGACGGCCAGAACAAGGTGCTCAACCTCAACATCTCGAACGTGCCCGGACCGCGCGAACAGGGAAAGGTCGGCGGTGCCACCGTCACCGAGATCTACTCCGTCGGTCCGCTGACCGCGGCCAGTGGACTGAACATCACCGTGTGGAGCTATGTGGACCAGCTCAACATCTCGGTCATCTCCGACACCGACACCGTCAAGGACCCGCATGAAGTGACCGACGCGATGGTCCAGGAGCTCCGCGAGATTCGCCAGGCGGCAGGGATTTCCGAGGAACTGACGGTCATCGAAACCGCGCTGACGTGACACGGTCGCGCCCCGGCGCCACGGATGGGCGAGAATGACGTCATGAAACTCCTGGGCGCCGTGGCCGCGGTCGTCGTGGCGCCGGTCGTCGCGGTCGGCTGCTCCTACGGGCCGGCCCCGCATTCGACACCGGCGAGCTCGTCCGTTCCGGTGAGTTCGGGCGCCGATCACGCGGCGGTGTCGATTCTTCCCGGTACCGCGTTGCTGGGAGGGCCGCTGACCGCGAAGGGCGCCACCATCACCCCGCGCGCAGACAATCTGGCCGTGATGAACCAGGACAACGGTGACCGGGAACTCGGTATCGAGGTCTCCTTCGCCGATGTGTCCGCGCCCATCGACGCAACGGGCCCGAATGGCGGGTTCCGCCTCTTGGTCGGCGGCGGCGAACAGATCGCGCCTTCCCGGCCGGTGGTTCTCGAATCCCGCCCGCTGCCCGCGCGGGTGATCGCCGACGTGACCGGCTGGGTGTTCTTCCACGTCAAACCCGGTGCATCGCCGACACAGTTGCAGCTCACAGCCGCCCCCGCGAATTACATGCTGGACCCGCAGCCGATCGCCATCTGGGCGATGCCGACACTGCCCGGAGCGTCGGCGCCCGCAACGCCGCCCGGCCCGTTGCCCCCGGCCAGGCCCCCGACGCCGGCCGGGCCTGCACCGGCACCGCCGCCGCCGAGCGACAACGGCGGGGACGGTGGCCAGCGTGGTCCGCGACTGCCGCCGCCACCTCGGCTTCCGCCGCCACCGCAGCTTCCACGTCCGCAGTTGCCGCCACCGCCGCAGCTTCCGCCACCGCCACAGCTTCCGCCGCCGCCGGCGGACGTCTGCCGCCACACACCGTTGTGCTGACGCCCAGCGGCCAGTTATGACACGTCGAACACGAAAACGCGTGCAACAAGTGGCCGTTCGGCGGGGTTGATCAGCCGCGCACCCAGTTCAGGAATCGCTCCACCGCGGCCGCGGTGTTGTGCCCGTGCGCGGAGCCGAAGAAGTCGAACGCGTGCTGGGCGTGCGGGATCTCGGCGTAGATGACCGGTGCCTTCGAAACGCTCTTGAGGGCCTTGACGAATTCACGGCCCTCGCGCACCGGGATCACGGAATCGTCCTCACCGTGCAGCACGAAGAACGGCGGCGCATCCTCGTGCACCAGGGTGATCGGGGAGGCGTCCAGGTACACCTGCCGGTTCGCGGTGAACGGCAGCTTGACGATGAATTTCTCCAGGATCTTGATGAACTCGGGCCTGCCGTTGCCGGTATCGGTGAACCAGTCGTACCGGCCGTAGATCGGCACCGCCGCGGCCACCGACGTGTCGGCGTCCTCGAACCCGGGCTGCCACTTCGGGTCGTTCGGGGTGAGCGCGGCCAGTGCGGTCAGGTGCCCGCCGGCCGAACCGCCGCTGATGTAGACGGATTCGGCATCGCCGCCGTAGGCCGCGATGTTCTCCTTCACCCAGGCGATCGCCTGTTTGACGTCGACGATGTGGTCGGGCCAGGTGTATTTCGGGCTGATCCGGTAACCGATCGATACACAGATCCAACCTCGTTCGGACAGCCTGCTCAGCATCGGATAGGCCTGCGGGCGGCGCATCCCGATCATCCAGGCACCCCCGGGGATCTGCAGCAGCACCGGCGCCTTGCCGTCGCGGGGCAGATCGGGCCGCATCCAGATGTCGGCGAGGTTGGGGCCGTGCGGGCCGTAGCGTGCGGTCTCGTGCACGTAGCGCCGACGGGTCCAGCCGGTTCCGAAGACACCGCGCGGTCGCCGCTCGGGTTCCTTGGCCTCCAGGTAGTCGGCGCCGAGGGCTTCCTTCAGCGGATCCTCGAAGTACCGCTTCGACTCCGCCTCTCGGCGCTGCAACAACGCCAACAGGCCCCAGGTGATGGCCTTGACCGCCAACGAGATCCGGCCGTTACGGGTCCGGTAATGCCCCAGCAGCGCACGCCGGATCACGTCCAGCGCCGAACCGGTGAACAGCAGCGGGGCGTTCTCCGATGTCGGCCAGCCGAACGCGAACGTCGGCAGGGTGCTGTAACCCTTACGGCCCAACGGACGCACCGCGTTGGCGGCGTTGGTCAGCTCGGCCAGCGCGCCCAGCAGCGGCCTGGGCTTACCCCGTAATGCGGTCCTCAAGTTCACTACGCAGAATCTTTCCGGTGCTGTTGCGCGGCAACTCATCCAGGATGGTGATGTCCCGCGGCACCTTGTAATTGGCCAGATTGTCCCGGACATACTGTTTCAAAACATCGACGGTCACTGATTCGTCGGGGCCGCGCAGGACCACGAAGGCGACCAGCCGCTGACCGAACTGTTCGTCGTCCGCCCCGATGACGGCGGCCTCGGCCACCGCGTCGTGGGTCACCAGCGTCTTCTCGACCTCGATCGGATAGACGTTCTCGCCACCGGAGACGATCATCTCGTCATCGCGGCCCACCACGAACAACCGGCCATTGACATCCAGATAGCCGAGGTCACCGGAGTTCATGAACCCGTCGTGGAAGTCCTTGGTCTTGCCCGAGGTGTAACCGTCGAACTGGGTCGAGTTGCGCACGTAGATGGTGCCGGTCTCACCGGGCGGCAGCACCTGCAGGTCGGGGTCGAGGATCCGGATCTCGGTGCCCTCGGCCGGTTTTCCGGCGGTGTCCGGTGCGGCCCGCAGATCGGTCGGCGTCGCGGTGGCGATCATGCCGGCCTCGGTCGCGTTGTAATTGTTGTAGATGACATCGCCGAATTGATCCATGAACTTGGTGACGACGTCGGGGCGCATCCGGGACCCGGATGCCGCGGCGAACCGCAGGGTGCGCCCGCTGTAGCGGTTGCGGATCTCGTCGGGCAACTCGACGATGCGGTCGAACATCACCGGCACCACGCACAATCCGGTGGCCCGGTGGGTGTCCACCAGCGCGAGGGTGGCCTCCGGATCGAACTTGCGGCGGGTGATGATGGTGCATGCCATCGAGGCGGCGAACGCCAGCTGGGAGAACCCCCAGGCATGGAACATCGGCGCGGCGATGACCACCGGCTCCTCGGTGTGCCATGGGGTGCGGTCCAGGATCGCCTTGAGCACCTCGGGTCCGCCGCCGGAATGCTTGGCGCCCTTGGGAGTTCCGGTGGTCCCCGAAGTCAGCAGGATGACCTTGGACTTCTCCTTGGCGCGTCGGGGCTGTTGCCCGGCGTGCTCGGTGATCAGCTGCGCCACGGTGAGCCCGGTCTGCGCGGTGTCGGTCCAGGCGACGATGCGGGCCACCGCCGGGGCCTCGGCCAGCGCACGGTCGAGGGTGGGGGCGAACTCCTCGTCATAGATGACCGCGCCGGTGCGGCCGGCGGATTCGCGTTCCCACACCTCGGCCAGCGCCGGTCCGGCGAACGAGGTGTTGAGCAGCAGCACGTCGGCCCCGATGCGGTTGGCCGCGATCAGTGCCTCGACGAAACCGCGGTGGTTGCGGGCCATGATGCCCAGCACCGGCGGAGCCGCCCCGGCGGCGACATCGGAGTGGTGTTCGCCGTCCGTCAACGCCTGCAGGCCGGCGGCCAAAGCGTCTGCGCGCTGGTCGATCTCGCGCCAGGTCAGTGCTCCCAATTCGTCGATGAGGCCGACCCGGTCACCGCAGCGCTGGGCGGCGCCGGCGAAACCCGAAGTGATGCTCATGTTCTCGCGGGCCATCGCCGCACCGATGCGCAGATATTTGTCGGGCCGCAGCGGTGCGATGACGCCGGCGCGCACCATGGTGCCGATGAGGCCTGCCGTATCGGTGACCCGGTCCATCAAGCCCATGATCAGCCGATCACCGGCAGTCGGCGTTCGGCGGCCAGGCCGTCCAGGGCGTCCTGCATGACGCGGCGGACATGTGCGTCGACCTCGTCGATATCGGGAGTCTCACCGAACTGGGCTTCGATGTCGACCGGCGGCAGCACCTGCATGACGATCTTGGCGGGCAGCGGCACGTTCATCGGGACCACGGCGGACAGCCCGAACGGGAAACCGAAGGACAGCGGGACGATCTTGGTGCGCGCCAGCCGGGCGATCGGGCCGAGTCGCTTGGCCAGCCAGGTGCCGCGGGACAGGTAGAGCTGGGTCTCCTGGCCGCCGATGCCGACCATCGGCACGATGGGCACCCCGGCGTTGATGGCGGCGCGCACATAACCCTGCCGGCCGTCGAAGTCGATCTTGTTGGCCTCGCTGCTGGGACGGTAGACGTCGTAGTCGCCGCCGGGGAACACCACCACGACACCGCCGGAGCGCAGCGCCTCATCGGCGTTCTCATGGCTGGCCAGGATGAAGCCGGTTTTCTTGAAGAAGTCGCCGGTGGGCCCGATCATCAGCATGGCGTGGCTCAACGTGTACACCGGTCGCCCGTAGCCGAACCGCTCATAGAAGTCGGCCGCGAAAATGGGCACATCCATGGGGAACAGGCCGCCGGAGTGGTTGCACACCACCAGCGCCCCGCCGTTCGGGAAGTTCTCCAGACCGCGAACCTCGGAGCGGTGGTAGGCCTTCAGGAACGGCCGCAGCAATCCCATCACCCGCTCGGTGAGGTTCGGATCGAACTTGGTGATCTCGGTGGGATCGATATCCGACGAGCTCATGGGATGCCTCCGATGTTGAAACTAGAACGTGTTCTAGTTTCGCATGGAACCCCGGCAACGGTCAAAAGTCGGTTGACCTGAACGTGGGTTGAGGCCACAGGATGGGGGCATGACACCCGACATCGCTGCGTACCTCGCTCGGATCGGCTACCAGGGGCCGGCGGAGCCGACACTGGACACCCTGCACGGCTTGGTCGCCGCGCACAACAGGTCCATCCCGTTCGAGAATCTCGACCCGCTGATGGGCATCCCGGTACACGACCTGAGCGCCCATGCGCTGACCGCCAAGTTGGTGCACCGCCGCCGCGGCGGCTATTGCTACGAGAACAACGGTGTCATGGGCTACGCGCTGGAGGACCTGGGGTTCGGGGTGGACCGGCTGGCCGGCCGGGTGGTGTGGATGCAGCCGCCGGGCGCACCGCAGTCCGGTCTCACCCATAACGTGCTGGCCGTCACGGTGCCCGGCGAGGACGGGCGCTTCCTGGTCGATGTCGGGTTCGGCGGGCAGACGCTGTCCTCGCCGATCCGGCTGCAGGCCGGACCGGTGCAGCAGACCCGGCATGAGCCCTATCGCCTGATCGAGCATCCAGAGGGTCTGCAACTGCAGGCCCAGGTGCGCGGCGAATGGCAGCCGCTCTACCAGTTCAGCCTGCGCACCCAGCCGCTGGTCGACCTGAGCATCGGCAGCTGGTACTCCTCGACCTATCCCACCGCCGTCTTCGTCGTCGGACTGTCCGTCGCCCTGGTCACCGACGACGCCCGCTGGAACCTGCGCGGCCGCAACCTCGCGATCCACGCCGACGGCGGCACCGAACGGATCCGGCTGGGCTCGGCGGCAGACGTGCTCGAGCAGGTGGTCAACCGGTTCGGTATCGACGTGTCCGGGCTCGGTGACGTCGAGGCCCGGATCAATCAGGTCTTGGACATCTGAACATCACGGACAGCTGATCAGCACATCCCACGGGTCGGCGGCCTCCAGTGCCAGCCGGCCCAGGCGCCGGGCGTAGGACGCGGTGCTGCCGAACTCGTCGGACCAGCCGCGTGCCCGCATCGTCGCCGACCACAACTGGTGCTCGATGGTGACGCCGATGGCGCCGTGCAGTTGATGGGCGATGGTCGTCACCGGGGTGACGGCACGGCCGACGGCGATCTTGGCGATCGTCACCGCGTAATCGGCCCTGGCGCCGGCGAAGCCGTGGTCGGTCACCGCCGCGGTGGCCAGATCTGTTGCCGCCCTGGCCTGTTCGATTTCGCCGGCCATGGCGGCCAGCGAGTGCTGAACGGCCTGGAACTTGCTCAGGGCGCGGCCGAACTGCACCCGCTCGGACGTATGGGCGACAGTCAGCTCCAGCGCGGAATCGAACGCGCCGATGATCTGCACGCAGCGCGCCCACGCACCGCGACGCACCAATTCGTCACCGACGGCCGGATCCAGCCGGGTCAGCCCGTCGGTTCCGTAGCGGAGGTCGCCCCGCGGCTCACCGGCCAGGTTGTGCCCGACGGTGATTTCGGGGGCATCGAGCAGACCGACATACAGCCCGTCGGGTTCACGGGCGGCCAGCACGATCGCGGCATCCGACGGCCACGGCACCTCACGGGCGGTACCGCCGGCGCCGATCGCCACCGTGAGCGGACCGGCCGCGATCTCCAGCCCCGCCTCGCCGGCCAGCCAGCCAGCCAGCAGATCGGTCTCGGCGATCGGCACGGCGGCGCTGTGGCGGGCCAGGCCGGCCAGCACAATGGCGGCCTCGCGCGGCCCGGCGTCCTGTTCGGTGGTGAGCCGGGTCAGCCCGGAGTCCTCGAGGGTGCGCCACAGGTCGGCGTCGAACACCTCGGGAAGCCGGCGCTTGCCGAACTGCGCGTCATAGGAGCGGCGGCCGATATCGTCGACCAGCTGCTTCAGCTCATCCAACTCGCTCATCGCACCCCCAGACCACGGGCGATCACGCCGCGCAGCACCTCGTTGGTCCCGCCGCGCAGCGTGAACATGGGCGAATGCCGCCGTGCGGTGGCCAGGATCGCGCGCAGGTCCGCATCGTCGTCGACGTAGTCCAGTAGGTCGGCGCACAGCTCCACCGACTGCTGCTCGAAACGCGTTCCCAAATCCTTCACCAGGGCGGCCCGCGTGGCCGCGTCCTGCCCGTCGGACAACGCCCGGGCCACCGACACCGACAGCTGCCGCAACGCCATCACCCGCCCCATCAGGTCGCCGACCTCCGCGGCGGTGCGGTCATCGACATCCTGGGCGCCGAGCGCTCTGATCACCCCGAAGATCAGGATCGCGGTGGACAGGATGCGCTCCGGCCCGCTGCGTTCGAAACCCAGTTCCGCGGTCACCTGGTGCCAGCCGTCGCCCACCTCGCCGAGCACGTCGGCATCACCGACCGCGACATCGTCGAAGGTCACCTCGTTGAAGTGATGGTGGCCGTCGAGCGTGATGATCGGGCTGATGGTGACACCCGGCGAATCAAGCGTCACGATGAACTGGCTGAACCCGGCGTGCCGGTGTTCGGGATCCAGCGGACTGGTGCGGGCCAGCACGATCGCGAAATGGGCGCGGTGCCCGCCGCTGGTCCACACCTTGGTGCCGTTGAGCACCCAGCCGTCGTCGGTGCGGGTGGCGCGGGTGGCGGTCGCGGCCAGGTCGGAGCCGGCGCCGTGTTCGCTCATGCCGATCGCCGAGTACAGCTTGCCCGCCGCGATACCGGGTAGCAGCCGCGCTCGCTGTTCCTCGGTCCCGTAGCTCAGCAGGGACGGCGCCACCTGACGGTCGGCGAACCAGTGGGCGGCCACCGGGGCGCCCGCCCCGAGCAGTTCCTCGGTGACGACGTATCGGTGCAGGAAGCCCTGCCCGTGCCCGCCGTACTCGGTGGGGATGGTCAGCCCCACGAAGCCGGCGTCGGCCAGCCGTGCGCTGAACCCGGCGTCCCAGCTGGTCAGCCAGGAGTCGATCTCGGGTTGCCAGCCGAAGCTCTGCCGGTCGGCGTGCACGAACCGCCGAACCTTGAGGCGTAGGTCGGCCAGGTCACCGTTGTTGGCGCACAGCGCATCGAATTCACTCACCGATCCCGGAGTCTAGTTCGCCCTCCAGCAGGAATAGTCATGTCGCGGGTGGGCGTCGGCCGCGATACTCGGAAGCTGTGAGTGTTCAGCCGAATGTGCCGCGCCGTGACCGGCTCCGCGAGCTGCTCGACTCGGTCGTGGACAGCGGCAACACCGACGTCGCGGGCATGGCCCGCAGCAGCCATGCCTCGGAGTTCCACTTCTCCCGGGAGGTCAGCCGGCTCACCGGCGAACCACCGGCCGCGCTGCGCCGCCGCGTGATGCTGGAGCGGGCGGCGTGGCGGCTGCAACGCGGGGAGGGGGTGGCCGCGGTGGCGCTCGACGAGGGCTGGTCGGCGCCCGAGGTGTTCTCCCGTGCCTTCCGGCGCGCGTTCGGGGTGCCGCCGTCGCAGGCCACCGACGTCGGGTTCCGGCTGCCCGCCCCGAACGGGGTGCATTTCCACCCACCGGAGTCGCTGTGGCTGGACAGCCCCGGCGATGCGCAGCGCCCCGATGTCTCGTTGTTGATGATCGCGCACGATATCGCGGACACGGCATCGCTCATCGGCGCAGCCGCCGCGCTGACGGAATCCCAATGGGCCGAGCCCATTTCACCGGGGCAGGTGATCCTGGACTGGGATGGTGAGGAAACCAGCGTCGCGGCGGTGCTCGGGGCGCTGGTGTGGACCAAGGAGGTCTGGCTGGCCAGCATCGAGGGGCGTGATCAGCCGGCCCATCCCGGTATCCGCTCGGTCCAGCGCCTTTCCGCCGACCACGACGAGGTGTCGGTGCGCTGGACGGCGATGGTGCACGACTACGGCGATCAGGGCCGGCTGGGCGACACCGTGATCGACGCGCTGTGCGATCCACCCGAGTCCTTCCAGTTGTACGGCATCATCGCGCACGTCCTCACCTACTCGGCGCATCGCCGGGAAGTGGTGCGCGCCATGCTGATCCGCCAGGGCGTCGAGGTGCACCGCGGCGACCCACTCGAATGGATGCGAAGGGACTGACATGAAGACGATCTATTTCACCGCTTCCAGCTTGGACGGGTTCATCGTCGATGACACGGACAGCCTGGACTGGTTGCTGACGCGCGATTTCGACCCGAACGGGCCGTTCGGGTATGAGGCCTTCGTCGCCGACATCGGTGCGCTGGCAATGGGATCGTCCACCTATGAGTGGATCGTGAAAAACCAGCCGGGGCAGTGGATGTACACACAACCCAGCTGGGTTCTCACCACCAGGCCCGAGATCGTGCAGGACGGGCACCCGGTGCAGACCTTCGACGGCGACATCGCAGACCTGCACGGCGAGCTGTTGGCCGCCGCGGGAGACAAGGATGTCTGGGTGGTCGGGGGAGGTCAGGCCGCGGCACAGTTCGTGGCGGCCGGCCTGGTCGACGAGATGGTGGTCACCTATGCGCCGTGCACCTTGGGGGCCGGTGCGCGGTTGCTGCCGCTGCGCTCGGAATGGGTGCTGGCCGATGTGGACCGCAACGGTGAATTCGTCTGCGCGCGCTGGCGCAAGGCTGCCTAAGCGGCGCGGGAAGTCCGGAACTGCCGGTTCAGCCGGTCGAGCAGGAGCGCGGGGCGCCGGCGATCGCCCAGCCGTCGGGTGAAACGACGGCCGGCGATGTTGAGCTCGATGAGCAACATCGGTGCCCCTCCTGTTCTGTGGGTCCAAGCATAAGGAATGAACGCCGAGGTCGGCATCCGATATTCCGGCAAATCCGCAGGTCGTCGGTGAACAACTGATGAACACCCGACGCGGCGCGGCATTCACAGCTATCTGGATCGTTGGGACGTGAGCCGGTTGCCGGATTATTCTCACCGGCATGGGGCACTACATTTCCAACGTTCGTGATGTCGAATTCAACCTGTTCGAGGCGCTGAGCATCGACAAAGCGCTGGCCACAGGTGACTTCGGCGACCTGGACGGTGCGTCGGTCCGCGAGATGCTCAGCGAAGCCGCGCGGCTCGCCGAAGGACCGCTTGCCGAGGCGTTCGCCGAAACCGACCGCAACCCACCCACATTCGACCCGTCGACGCACACCGTCAGCTACCCCGAACCGTTCAAGGCCGCGCTGCAGGCCTGGCAGGACGGCGAGTGGTTCCGGGTGGGTCTCGACGAGGCCGTCGGGGGTCTGCCGGCGCCTGCCATGCTGACCTGGGCCATCGGTGAGTTCGCGCTGGGCGCGCAACCCGCGGCCTATATCTGTCACTCCGGGCCGGTGCTCTCCGACATCATCTACGGTCTCGGCAACGAACAGCAGAAGCACTGGGCGTCGCTGATGGCCGAGCGCAACTGGGGCGGCACCATGGTGCTGACCGAACCGGATGCCGGTTCCGATGTCGGCGCGGGACGCACCAAGGCCGTCGAGCAGCCCGACGGGTCGTGGCACCTCGACGGCGTCAAGCGATTCATCACCAACGGTGACACCGGGGACGTCTACGAGAACATCGTGCACGCGGTGCTTGCCCGGCCCGCCGGTGCGGGACCGGGCACCAAGGGGTTGTCGCTGTTCTTCGTACCGAAGTTCCTCTTCGACCCCCAGACCGGTGAGATCGGTGAGCGCAACGGGGTCTACGTCACCAACCTGGAGCACAAGATGGGGCTCAAGGCGTCCGCGACGTGCGAGCTGACGTTCGGCCAGCACGGCAGGCCGGCGGTCGGCTGGCTGGTCGGCGACGAGCACAACGGTATCGCCCAGATGTTCAAGGTCATCGAGTATGCGCGAATGATGGTGGGCACCAAGGCGATTGCGACGCTGTCCACGGGTTACCTGAACGCCCTGGAGTACGCCAAGACCCGCGTGCAGGGTGCGGACCTGACCCAGATGACCGATAAGACCGCGCCGCGGGTGACGATCCTGCACCATCCCGATGTCCGCCGTTCGCTGCTGACGCAGAAGGCCTACGCCGAGGGGTTGCGCGCGTTGTACCTGTACACCGCGGCGCATCAGGACCCGAGCGTGGCGGCCATCGTGTCCGGTGCGGACGCCCGGATGGCCGAACACGTCAACGATCTGCTGCTGCCGATCGTCAAGGGGTTCGGATCCGAACGCGCCTACCGCTACCTCACAGATTCACTGCAGACCTTCGGCGGGTCGGGCTATCTGCAGGACTATCCGATCGAGCAGTACATCCGCGATGCCAAGATCGACTCGCTGTACGAGGGCACCACCGCGATCCAGGCACAGGACTTCTTCTTCCGTAAGATCGCCCGCGACCAGGGTGCCGCGCTGTCCCACCTGCTCGGGCAGGTGCAGGCCTTCCTGGATAAGGAATCTGCGCGGCCCGAGATCGCCGATGGCAGAGCAGCTTTGGTGGCTGCGGTGGCCGACGCGCAGGGCATGGTCGGCGCGCTGATCGGCTACCTGGTCGAATCCCAGCAGGAGCCCCGCGAGCTGTACCGGGTGGGCCTGGCGTCGGTGCCGTTCCTGATGGCGATCGGTGACCTGCTGATCGGCTGGTTGCTGCTCGAGCACGCCGAGATCGCCCTCAATGCGCTCGACGAGGGCGCATCGGATCGCGACCGCGCCTTCTACCAGGGCAAGGTCGGCACGGCGGAGTTCTTCGCCCGGCACATCCTGCCGCGGCTGTCGTCGGACCGCGCCATCATCGAGTCGATGCAGTTGGGTGCGATGGACCTGCCGGAGGATGCGTTCTGACGCCGGCGTTCATCCACCGCATTCGAGTTCGGAGGCGATCGACGGTGGTACGCCCTCGTCGGTGCAATCGAACCCACTGCCGTATGTCACTGCGCGCCAATCAATGCCGTCGTGGTGGAACAGCACGATGCCGGGGGGATTCGTGTTGGGGGCAGGCCTCGTGTGGTCGATCAGGGCCTTCGCCCAGTCACCGGAGCACAACACCTTTTCGACGGTGAACGGCCCGGAAAGGGCTTCCCCGGGTTCCCCGTACTCGCGTTGTGTGGCCGCCTTCAAGACATCCGCCGTCGCCGACGAGCAAGGGGATGCGGATTCAGTCGTGGCGGCAGGGGGAGCGGCCGATTGGCCAGTGGGCGCGACATCGTGCGAGACGCCCGCTCCGCAAGCGGTCACCGATGCGACGGCAGCCGCGCAGAGCGTCGCGTACTTGATCAGGTCCATCGCACTGCACTCCTCGTTCGGCCCGGCCGAACAACGGTAACCGCCGTGAGTTCGGTGCCGCGAGCGAACTCTCATCCCGCGAAAAGTCCCCCGCAAGCGGGAGGTACCCCCAACAAATGGCCCCCAAAACCGCGGTTTTGGGGGCCATTCACGTTTGCTCGCGCAGAAAAGGGTTGTGGCTACTCCGGGGTGTAGCCGAACGGCAGCAGCACGCTCTTGGATTCGCAGTAGCCCGAGATGCCTTCGGGGCCACACTCGCGACCGATACCGGAGTTCTTGTACCCACCGAACGGTGCGCCCGCATCGAAGGCGTACATGTTGATTCCGTAAGTGCCGGTACGGATCTGCTTGGCGATCTCCACCGCCTTGCCGTAATCGGTGGTGTACACCGAACCGGCCAGACCGTACACGGAGTCGTTGGCGATGCGTACCGCGTCGGCCTCGTCATCGAAGGGGATGACCACCAGGACGGGTCCGAAGATCTCCTCCTGGGCGATGGTCATCGAGTTGTCGACATCGGCGAACACGGTGGGCTGCACGAACCAGCCGCTGTCCAGACCCTCCGGGCGGCCGCCGCCGGTGACGATGCGCGCACCCTCGTCGAGGCCCTTCTTGATGTAGCCCTCGACGCGCTCCCGCTGCTTCTCCGAGATCAGGGGGCCGATCATGGCGGCCGGGTCATCGGGCGTACCGGCCTGCATACCGGCGGCCGCCGCGGCGACCTTTTCGACGACCTCGTCGTAGCGCGACCGCGGGGCCAGGATGCGGGTCTGGCCGACACAGGCCTGCCCGGAGTTCATCAGGCCGGAGAAGATCAGCATCGGCAGGGTGGAATCCAGATCGGCGTCCTCCAGGATGATCGCCGCGGACTTGCCGCCGAGTTCCAGCGTGCACGGCTTGAGCTTCTCGGCGGCGATCTTGCCGATCTCCTTGCCGACCGCACTCGAGCCGGTGAAGGTGAACTTGTCCAGCGCCGGATTGTCGGTCAGCGCGCGGCCGGTCTCCACACCACCGGGCACCACCGACAGCACACCCTCGGGCAGGCCGGCCTCGGCGAACACGTCGGCCATCAGGTTGGTGGTCAGTGGGGTCTCGGCGGCGGGCTTGAGCACCATTGTGCAGCCCGCGAGCAGCGCCGGGCCCAGCTTGTTGGCGGCCAGGAAGAACGGCACGTTCCAGGCCACGACGGCACCGACGACCCCGATGGGCTCCTTGAGCACCAGGGTCTGGCCGTAGAGCCCGTCACGGATGTCCTGCCAGGCGAACTTGTCGGCGGCGGCGGCGTAGAACTGCAGGGTCGACATGGCCGCGCCGTACTGCATCATGTCGACGATGGTCTGCGGCTGACCGGTTTCCAGCTTGAGCAGATGCTTGAACTCCTCGGCGCGGGCCTCGATCAGCTCGACGGCCTTGGCGAGCACGGCCTCGCGCTCCTTCGGGGACATCCGGGGCCACGGGCCCTCGTCGAATGCCTTGCGGGCTGCGGCGCACGCGGCGTCCACATCCGCCTTGGCGGCCAGCGGAACCTGGCCGACCTTCTGCTCGGTGGCGGGGGAGAAGACCTCGATGACCTCTGAGGTCGACGGTTCGACCCACTGACCACCGATGAACAACTTGTCCCACGTTGTCTTGAACGCCGTCTGTGTCATGGACGTCACATTACCCAGAATCCGGCCAAACGAGAACCTGTTGCAGTTCAGGGCTGCAGCACCAGCACCAGATTGCTCACCGCGAATTCCCGCAGGCCCGGCACCGACGTCAGCCACCAGGCCCATCGAGGGTGGTAGCGGGGAAAAGCGGCGACCAGCGCGCCCGTGCTGGCGGCCCACCGCAACCCGTCGGCCGCCGAGACCGCGAACAACGACGATCCGTAGTCGTTCTTGGGCCGGTGCCCGTGCTTGCGGGCGTACCGGTCGGCGGCCCTGGCCCCGCCCAGATAGTGCGTCAGTCCCATCTCGTGCCCGCCGAACGGGCCCAGCCACACCGTGTACGACAGCACCGCCAGGCCGCCGGGCCGGGTGACCCGCAGCATCTCGTTGCCCAGCAGCCAGGGGTCGCGCACGTGCTCGGCCACATTGGAGGACAGGCAGATGTCGACGCTGTCATCGGCGAACGGCAGCGCGGTGCCCGAGGCCCTGACGAAGGAGCCCCCGCCGTTGGTCGGACCGGCGTGCATCGCATGAATTTCGCCGGGGTCCGGTTCGACGCCGATGTAGTGCATCCCGGCCGCGGTGAAGGCGGACGCGAAGTAGCCGGGACCGCCACCGACGTCCAGTGCGGTGCGCCCCGCAGAGGTGGTGGCGTTGAGCCCCGTCCACAGCTCGGCGACCATGTCCACGGTGTCGGCGGCCAGCGCGCCGTAGAACCGGGCGGGGTCGGACTGTTCGAACCGGAAGGCGCTGAGCAGGCGGACCGAGCGGCGCAGGCCTGCCCGGCGGGAGAAGTCACGGGTGGGCCGCACCCGGTCAGCCTACGGTTCAACCGCGGCCCACCAGTGAGCCGAGGCGTTGCTGGCGGGCCGGTTAGGCTGGTCGGCGTTATGCCCCGAGCCTCCCGTGACCCCCAGGTGCAGCGTGTGCTGTTGCTGGGCTGGCGCGACACCGGGCATCCGCAGGGCGGTGGCAGCGAGGCCTACCTGCAGCGCATCGGCGCCCAACTGGCCGCCTCGGGTCTCGCGGTCACCATGCGCACCGCCCGGTACCCGGGCGCCGCGCGTCGGGACAGCCTCGACGGGGTGACGGTCAGCCGGGGCGGCGGGCCCTACTCGGTCTACGTCTGGGCGGGGCTGGCGATGGTGGCCGCGCGGGTCGGGCTCGGCCCGCTGCGCCGCGCCCGGCCGGACGTCATCGTCGACACCCAGAACGGCATTCCTTTCCTGGCCCGGCTCGCCTATGGCAGGCGTTCGGTGCTGCTGGTGCACCACTGTCACCGGGAGCAGTGGCCGGTGGCGGGCCGGCGCACCGGACGGTTCGGCTGGTTCGTCGAATCGCGGCTCTCGCCGGCTCTGCACCGGCGCAACCAGTACGTGACGGTCTCGCTGCCATCGGCGCGTGAGCTCACCGAGCTGGGCGTGGCGTCCGGACGGATCGCGGTGGTGCGCAACGGCGTCGACGAGGCTCCGCCCGCCTCGCTGACCGCGCAGCGCTCCGCGACCCCGCGGGTGGCGGTGCTCTCCCGTCTGGTGCCGCACAAGCAGATCGAGGACGCCCTGGACGCGGTCGCGGTGCTGCGCCGCCGGATCCCGGACCTGCATCTGGACATCGTCGGCGGCGGCTGGTGGGAGCAACGGCTGGTCGGCCATGCCGCGGCGCTCGGGATCGCCGACGCCGTCACCTTCCACGGCCATATCGACGACGAAGCCAAACATCATGTGGTGCAGCAGAGTTGGGTGCACCTGATGCCCTCCCGCAAGGAAGGGTGGGGGCTGGCCGTGATCGAGGCCGCCCAGCACGGCGTGCCCACCATCGGCTACCGCAGCTCCGGCGGGTTGACGGACTCCATCGTCGACGGTGTCACCGGAGTGCTGGTGGACGGCCCGGACGAACTGGTGGACGGTCTGCGCCGGCTGCTCACCGACCGGGTGCTGCGCGACGAGCTCGGCGCCAAGGCGCGGACCCGCAGCGCGGAATTCTCCTGGGCGCTCAGCGCCGAGGCGATGCGCACCGTGCTGGAGTCGGTGCACGCGGGACGGTTCGTCAGCGGCGTGGTCTGACCACGCGCCGAAACTGTATTCCAGACGGAGAAGTGCGAGTAGACGACTTCAGGAACGCAGTTTCGGCAGGAGAAGTCCGCGGCGGCGGGTGATCAGCGCGCCCACCCCGGCGCCGACCAGAATCATTAGCCACACCACGTGCGCGGCGATCAGCAGCGCACGCCCCGAGGCGGGCGGTGCCGTCCCGCCGATGTCGTACAGCGTGATATCGCCGTCGCGGTAGGCCACCGGCAAATCCAGTGCGCCCGAACCCGACTCCACGACCACCCAACCGATCCCGGCATCGGCGAGCTCACGTCGGGACGCCCCGTTCAGCAGCAGCTGGGTCGCCTCGCGGCCGCGGGCACCCTCACCGGGCACGGTCTGCCCGCCGATCACCAGATCGCCGCTGCTGAGCACTTCGGCGGACACCCAGCGCGGCAGCGGATCGAGCACCGGGGCGTCACCGGCCCAGGGGAATTGGCGCATGCTGTCCGGCGGCAGCACCGCGACGGGTCGCGGGTCGGCGTCGATCATGGCCGCGACCGTCGTCCAGCCCGGCGGGTAGGTCACCGAACGCACCTGCCCGGCGACTCCCCAGGCCAGATCGGGCAGCACCGCGATCAGCGCGACGCAACCCACGACCGCCGCCGAACGGCCCAGCCGCGCCACCCCCGCGGCGGCCAGCGCATAACCCGGAACGGCCAGCGCCACCCACTTCTGCCCGTCCCGGAGCAGCCCCAGGCCCGGCACGGCCCGCATCACCGCTTCCAGCGCCGCCATCCCGGGACCGGTGGCCATCGCCGCGGGCAGCGCCACCGCCATCACGGCAAGCATCAGCAGCGGGCGGGCCGGCGCACGCCGGATCACCGCCGGCAGCCCCACGGCCACCACCGCCAGCAGCACCGCGGTGCCCAGCAGCGCGAAAAGTGTTGTGCGTGAAGCGGGTATCGCCTGGGCATTCCAGATGCCGCCGAGTCCGGCGAGGCTGCCCAGAGTTCCCAGCCCGGGTTCGGCGCGGGCCGCGAACGCCGCCACCCCGGCTCCGGCCGTCGAGGAGAGCGAGTCGGCGACCAGCGCGGCCACCAGCCAGGGCAGTGCCGCACCGGCCGCCGCCACCGAGGTGACCGCGATATCGCGCCACCCCCGGCAGCACACCAGCGCCACCACCGCCGCGAGCAGCAGCCCCGTCGGAGTCAGCCCCGCCAGCGCGATCCAGAACGCGAGCGGCCAGTACCGGCGTTGCAGCATCATCGTGGCCACCCAGGACAGGCAGCCGTAGCCGACCAGCAGGCTCCAATGCCCCTGCAGCAGCCGTTCGGCCACGTACGGATTCCAGATGGCCACCGTCGCCGCCACGCATTGACCCGCGACTCCGGCGTCGGGCAGTACCTGTGCGACCAGCCGCGCAGCACCCCAACCAGCCAGCCACAGCCCGCCGATCAGCAACAGCTTCACCAGCACGCCGCCGTCGATCACCTGCGAGAGCAGCGCTATCGCGAAGTCCTGCGGCAGTGCCCGCGGAGCGGCCTGGGTCAGGCCCAGCGCGGCGTCGGAGAGCTGGGATCGCGGGGTGGAGACCGCGTCCCGCAGCAGCAGATAGCCCGGTGCGAGTAGGGGCGCGGTGACGATCAGCGCCAGCGCGAGCGAGTACGCAGGCGCGATCCACCGCCGGTCGGCGGGGGCCGGGGCGGTCAGACCGGTCGGTCCGGCGGCAGGTCGGTGGGCCGTCGGGTGGGGATCTTCTCGGTCTGCGCCTCGGCGGCGGGCATCGGCCCGGACTCGTCGTCACGCCGGCCGAAGAAGCCGCGGTCCGAACCGTCCAGGCCCGGGTCGATCAGCGCGGACTCGGCCCGCATCGTGAACGAGCCCAGCAGCACGCCGCCGACCAGGGTCACCAGACCCAGCGCGGTGAAGGTGATCGGCAGAATCCGGCTCCACAACGCCAGATGGTCGGACTCGTCGCGCGCGGCGGCGACCTGCGACTCGACCGTCTCCTCGGTGGAGTTCACGGTGTAATCGGCGAACGTGACCTCGGGCCTGAGCTCATCGCGGGCGTAGTAGTGGAACCCGTGTTCCTTGGCCCGCACGATGGTGCCGGTGACGGGATCGACCCAGAAGGTGCGCTGTGCCGCGTAATACCGCGTCATGGTGATCGGGTCTTCGGGGCTCTCGGCCTCCACGCCCCACAGCGACGCCCGGGCGGTCACTTCGCCGTCCTCGTCGTTGTCGTACAGCGAGGCATACTTGACCGGCTCGACCAGCTTGCCGTCGGCGTCGTAGCCGACGTTCTGGGTGAACCGGAAGGTGGTCAACCCGTTGACGTCTTCCTCGCCGTCGTAATTGGCGTCGAACGCCCTCTGCGCGATCGGATCGAAGTACGGGTAGGTCTTCTTCTCGGTGTCGAACGGGAACCGGTAGGACAGCCCGTCGTGCGGCAGCGCCACGTTGGTCGGGGGGTTGTCATCCTCGATGGTGCGCGGCTTCTGCACCGCACCGCCGGGATTGGTGTCGCTGGACACCGCGAGCGCGCTGGAGCGGTCCAGCGTGACGGTATCGACCAGCGCCAGCAACAAACCCTCGTCCTGCTGCTTGTCGGTGCGCCGCAGCGAGCTACCGACCTGCAGGGTCACCACCTCGGCGTTGGCCGGAGCCTCCACGCTGAGTTGCTGCTGAAGGACCACCGGGACGTTCTCGTCGATGACGAACGCTTCCCCCGAGGACAGTGATGCCGGATCGAGCGCGGTGCCGGTGCCCTCACTCATCAGGTCGGCATCGAGATCGAGCGGGATCTTGGCGATCTTGCCTTGGGTGTATGTGGACAGCAGCAGGGCTGCGATCAACAGGGCAGCACCCAGCCCCAGAAGTCCACATGCGGCAATTCGCAGGGCTACGGCGCGGTTCAACCCCTGCTCCCTTCGGTCGCTGACGACCCTAACAGCACAGTGTGAGGGCGAGAACTGTGACGATCGACTTCCACTCTCCCCGGTCGCTTCGCTCCTGCCCGCCGGTCTCATTCCCCGGTCGCTTCGCTCCTGCCCGCCGAGGGCACACTGGTCGCCATGACCGAGCCCGGCGATCGCACCACTTCGGGTGCCACGCGCGGCTTTCTGCCTGCCGTCGAGGGAATGCGTGCGTGCGCTGCCGTCGGGGTCGTCATCACCCACGTGGCGTTCCAGACCGGCAACACCGGTGGCGTCGCCGGCAGATTACTCGGCCGCTTCGACCTGGCGGTCGCGCTGTTCTTCGCGCTGTCGGGCTTCCTGTTGTGGCGTGGGCACGCCGCGGCCGAACGTGGTCTGCGCCGTCGTCCCCCCACCGGGCATTACCTGCGCTCGCGGCTGGTCCGCATCATGCCCGGTTATCTGGTGGCCGTCATCGTCATCCTGACGCTGATGCCCGATACCAACGCCAACCTCACCGTCTGGCTGGCCAATCTGACGCTCACCCAGATCTATGTTCCGCTGACGCTGACCAACGGGCTCACCCAGATGTGGAGCCTCTCGGTGGAGGTCTGCTTCTACATCGCGCTACCGGTGCTGGCGCTGCTGGCCCGGCGGCTGCCGGTGGCTGCGCGCATCCCCGCCGTGATCGCCCTGGCCGTGGCGAGCCTGGCGTGGGGCCTGATCCCGTTCGACCCGCCCTACGGTGTGAACCCGCTGAACTGGCCGCCGGCCTTCTTCTCCTGGTTCGCCGCGGGCATCGTGCTGGCCGAGCTGTCGGTGAGTCCGGTCGGTTGGGCGCACCGGCTGGCGCGGCGCAGGTTGTTGATGGCGGCGGTGGCGGTGGGTGCCTTCCTGGTGGCGGCCTCGCCGCTGGCCGGGCCGGAGGGGCTGACGCCCGGAACCGTCGGCCAGTTCGTGGTGAAGACCACGATGGGCGCGATCGTGGCTGGGACACTGCTGGCGCCGCTGGTGCTCGACGCACCCGACACCGCACACCGGGTGCTGGGCAGCCCGGTGATGGTGACACTGGGCCGCTGGTCCTACGGGCTGTTCATCTGGCACCTGGCCGCGCTGGCGATGGTGTTCCCGGTCATGGGGTATTTCCCGTTCAACGGCCACATGCCGGTGGTGCTGGTGCTGACGCTGGTGTTCGGATTCGCGATCGCGGCGGTCAGTTATGCCCTGGTCGAGTCGCCGTGCCGGGAGGCACTGCTGCGCTGGGAAGCGCGGCATCACCGCTCGGCGCCGCGCGACAGCGCGGTGCGTGACGTGGCTCAGTAGCCACCGCGGGTCGTCGACCCGCATGGTGGTGAGCTGCCCATCGGTATCGACATCTACCCGGTACCAGGGGTACCGTTTTGGCAATGGAGAAGTTGGACAGCGACACCCCGGACGGTGCGGCGATCGCACTGCATGCACGTGCGGTGCAGTTCGACCTGACCGATGTGCCCGCGCACTACGTCTACGGCCACCCGGTGGCGACCCACTTGTACAACGCGCTGTCCCTGCTCCTGCCGGCCGGTGAGGAATGGTTCATCACAGTCCTCAAGGAGGCGCTGCCGCATATCGATGACGGCAAGCTCCGCGAGGACGTCATCGGTTTCATGGGGCAGGAGTCCCAGCACGCCAACGCGCACGCCGGGCTCAATGAGTACCTGACGCGGCACGAGATCGACCCAGGTCCCATGATCGACCGGGCCGACTACGTCTTCGGGAACCTGCTCGGTCCCCGCGAGGTCACCGGCGAGAAGGCGCACAACTACCTCGTCGAGCGCCTCGCGGTGATCGCCGCGCTGGAACACATCTTCGCGTTCCTGGGTGACTGGGTGCTCAACGCCGAGAAGCTGAACGCGCAGACGGCGCATCCCACCATCGTCGACCTGCTGCGCTGGCACGGCGCCGAAGAGGTCGAGCACCGGATGGTCTCCCATGATGTGTTGCACCACTTCGACGGCAGTTACCTACGCCGGGTCCGTGCGCAGGCGGTGGTAGCCCCGATCCTGCTGTACCTGATCTGGCAGGGCATGCGTTACCTGTTGCGAGTCGATCCGAACCTGGACTGGACGGCACGCAGGCGTAAACATGTGTGGCGCAACCTGTTCCGTAGCGCACGTAAGGGGTTGACGCCGTCCATCACGCTGCTGGTGCTGCGCGCCCTGCAGTACTTCAAGCCGCGGTACACGCCCGGCGACGTCGGCAACACCGCGCAGGCGGTGGCCTATCTGGCCGCCTCGCCCGCCACGAGGCCCGGCCCTTCCCCCTCGGCACGGTGAAAAAGGTCCCGCCGGTCGGTGCGCCGATCGACGACCGCGCCGTCAATGTGGTCGTGACGGTGCTGGATCGCCTCTGGCTGGGACCGGTGGTGCGCACCGGCTACGCCGATGAGCGCGCCGAGCGCACATCGGATGCTCCGCTGACGCTGGTGCTCACTGACCGGACCATCGTCGCGCGGGACAATGACGTTGTCGCCCTGACGTTCTCAGATCCAGACGGCTCCGATCTGCCGGCCTGGCAGCCCGGCAGTCACTTGGATCTGCATCTGCCGTCGGGACGTCGTCGTCAGTACTCGCTGTGCGGAGATCCGCAGAACCGGCGCAGTTACCGGATCGCGGTCCGCAAGATTCCCCATGGCGGCGGTGGGTCGCTGGAGATGCACGCGCTGGCCGTCGGGGACACCGTCACCGTGCGGGGGCCGCGCAACGGATTCCCGTTCATCCCGTATCCGAGGGCGTTGTACCTGGCGGGCGGGATCGGCATCACCCCGATCCTTCCGATGGTGCGTGCTGCCCAACGCCTGGGCACGGATTGGCATTTCGTGTACTGCGGGCGCAGCGCCGACACCATCCCGTTCCTCGATGAGGTCGGGCAGTGGGACCCGGCCCGAGTCACCGTATTGCTCGACGAGGAGCGTGGGGTGCCCACGACCGAAGATCTGCTGCACCTGGCCCCGCGTGGTGGTGGCGTGTACGTCTGCGGGCCGCCGCCGATGATCGAGACCGTGCGGTACGGATTCAGCGAAACCAGCTCCACCGCATTACATTTCGAGAGATTTAGTGCCGCTCCCGTGGTCGACGGTAACCCGTTCGAGGTCCAGTTGGTGAGTACCGGTGAGGTGTTGCCGGTGGCGGCCGACGAGACGGTGTTGCAGGCGCTGATCAAGGCGCGGCCCGACACCGCCTATTCGTGCCGTCAGGGGTTCTGTGGAACCTGCCGGGTCGGGGTGCTGGCCGGTACACCCGAACACCGGGAGAACAGGCTCACCGCCGAAGAGCGCGAAACCTCGATGCTGGCGTGCGTATCACGTTCGCTCACTTCGCGTCTCGTGCTCGATCTATAGTCACCGTCGACGCGGCGAGCATCGCCACCGACAACAGCGCGAAGAACTGCACGCCGGCGGAATGGCCGAGATAACCGTCCACCGAACGCCACGGACCCCGGGACATGACCGCGCCCGCGGCGATCAGTCCACCGGCGGTCACCCCGACGGTGACCTTCTCCGACCAGGACCGCTCCGCCAGCAGGTACCGCGCACCGATCGCCACCGCCACCACCGCGATCCCGGTGACCCCGCTGATCAGTGCGCCCACCGCCACGGCCGCGGCACCGGTCAGCCGCGGCGCGGGCACCCACGGCCGCACCGGCTCCCCGGCGACCTTGCGCCGGATCGGCAGCAACGCAAGCAACGCCAGCACCGGCAGCAGCGCCAGGCCGCCGAAGAGCCCGATCCGGTAGGTCGAATTGGAGGGAAACGTCAGGGTCAGCGTGCCGTCGGTGCCTGCGGGGACCACCCAGCCCTGCTGCCACCCGTTGACGGTGATCACCCGTAGTACGGTGCCGTCCTTGCTGTGCGCGACCCACCCCGGGTTCACGCTCTCGGGCACCACGATCACCCGGTCGTGGTCCACCGCATCCACCTCCACCTCGCGGTGCTCGGAGGTCCATTTCCCGGTGGGCGCGTCGATGATCGGCGCGGTGCGCAGTTCGCCGGCGCGCGGAGTGGCCAGCTGGACACCGTCGACCACGAATGCTTCGCCCGGACTGACCAACAACTCCTGCTCACCCGCAGGCAGGGTGACGGGCGCGGCCTGGCAGGGCTGCGCGGCGATGGGCTCGTTGTCCAGCAGTGCGCCGACGGTGGTGGCGACCGAGGTCTGGACGAACTGTCCGGCCACACCGATGATCGGTCCTCTGCCGCACGGCAACGCGATCGGGCGGTCCCGGTCGGCCGGGTCGGCCGCTCCGATCGGCTTGCCTGCGGTGTCCAGGACGGTCACCTCGGCCAGGCCGGTGGGCTTGAGCTGATCGAATCCGAGTGCGGTGCGGTCGATTACATCGGTCCAGTCCAGGATCGACAGCTCAACGGTGTCGGTCGCGGTGGGAAACAGGTTGAACGTCTGCGGCCCGTCGCCGTCGAAGCGACGGATTTGCGGTCCGGCGCCCAGGTCGATCGCGACCATCGTCGGATGCGCCGGCAACACCGTGGCACTGGGGGTCAGGGTCAGGGCGGCGACCTCGGTGCGCCGTGGGAGTTTCACCGTCAGCGTCGGTGGCTTCTTGAGCTGCACGTTGTTCTGCGGCGCCGTCCATGCGGTGCGCACATCACCGTCGGTGGCAGCGTATGCCGAGCCCAGCACGTCGATCAGATCGGAATCGCCGATCGAGCGGGTGGTTCCCGGGGGGCTGATCAGGTCGGCCAGCCGCGGACCCTGCCGTGCCCGAACCCACACCGTCGGAGTCACTTCGGTGGCTTCGGGCACCGTCAGGGTGCGGCTCATGTTCACCGCCTCCTCGGGTGCGAGCGCCATGGTGGCCGCACAGCGGATGCTCTCGGGTGCTTCGGCGCAGCCCGGCCGGCCCAGCAGCTCGGAGCCGAGGTCCCATTGGGCCACCGCGGATCCGGCGGGCGGGCCCGGAACGTCCACGGTGCGCCGCAGCGTCACCGGATGGGCGAAACCCGATGCGTCGTACTGGGTCACGGACAGATCGGTGATGCCGAACTGCACGCCGGGTGAGCCGTCGTCGGTGCCGACGGCGGTGATCCGCATCCATGGTGTCTCACCGAACGGCAGCGCCGCGGACAGCGGCTTGCCGGGCTCGTCGAAACGCAGGGTGGTGGTGCCGTTGACCGTGGACACCTCGATGCGGCGGACCTGGGCGCCGACGGCGGTGGCGCTCGGGGTGATGGTGACCGCGGCGTTGGTCACCGGATGGTCGAAATCGACCTGCATCCACTGGCCCACGGCGGTCTGCAGCGAGTTGGACACCCAACTGGTCGACGAATCGGCATCGATCGCCGCGGCCGGGCCGGAGGACGGTGAAACATTGGGCAGTGCCGTCGAATCGGCCGCCGAGCTGGAGACGCTGATGTTCCCGCCGGTCCACCGCGCGTACAGCGGGTCGGTGCCGGCCGGATAGTCCATCACCCGGTTGAAGGTCTGGCGCCGCTCGTCGGGGGTGCGGACCGCCGAGGAATGGTTGTCCACCCGGCCGTAGTCGGTTTCGCGGGCCAGGGGGGTGTCGGTGACCGTCACCAGTGGAGTGTCGACGCCGGCGCGCTGCGCATCGGCGGTCAGCAACATCGGCCCGAGCGGTTCGCGGCCGGTCAGCCGGCGGCGTTCGGCAAGGCGCAGCAGGGCTTCCGGGCCGCCATCGACGCGGGCCATCGCATCGAGATCGGTGAGATACGGCGCGGGGTGGGCGTCATCGACGCGGTAGATCTCGATCGCCGGATAGCGGGGGCGCAGGCCGCTGTCGGTGACGAATCCCTCCAGGGTGCCCGGTCCCACGGGGTCACCGAATTCCGCAACCCTGGTCAGCCCGGGCGATCCGTCGATGGCGCGGTGCACGAGGATCGGGCGTGCCGACCGCGAGGTGTCCGGGTCCAGGTCATTGCGCACCACCACGAACGAAATGCCTTGCTGGGAAAGCGTATCGGCTAGGCCGGCCGAGGGCTGTCCGGCGGCGAAGAGCCGCTGCACCGAATCGAGTGCCCGGATGGTTTCCGGCGGGGTCAGCGGGATCGAGTCGCGCACCCCCCACGGGCTGCCGCCCAGCACCTGCAGCGGCTCGTCATGACTGTTACCCCACACCTGGGTCGCGAACGGGGCGCCCGGCGCGACCAGCACGCGCCCGCGGTCGGTGTTGTGTTCGTCGAGCCACGCCGCGGTGTCGTGCCAGTAGCCGGGAATCGCCTCGAAGCTGCCCGGCGGGGTCAGCCGGCCCGTCCAGGCCAGCGAGGTGCCCGCGGCCAGCGCGGTCAGGACGACCAGACCGACGGCGACCCGCTTGTCACGTTCGGGGTAGGCGAACGCGCGCACCCAGGTGTGCCGGGAGACGGTGCCCGGCAAGGGTATCCGGGCCAGCAGGTGCGCCAGGCCCAGCGCCAGCGGCAGCCGGATCAACGGTTCCAGCTTGTGCACATTGCGCAGCGGGGTGCCGTCGGCGTCCAGGAACAACTGCACCTGGGTGGCGACAGGGGAGCCCAGCCCACCCGAGTAGCCGACGGCGAGCAGGGTGACGCCGACGAACAGGATGGTGATGAGCCGGCCGCGGGCCGGCATGGTGCGCATCGCCAGGCCGGCCAGCCCGGCCGCCGCGACCAGAGTGGTGGCCAGTACCGCGACCGAACTGGTGACCAAGGTCGAGCCCGCGGTCGCGGTGGGCGCGACGAACGGCGTCCAGCTGTCGGTGCCGCGCAGCACCTCGGTCAGCGACAGCCACCGGGTGGTGACTCCCGAGGACTCGATGTAGTCGAGGAACGGCGGGCTGACACGGCCCAGCATCACCAGCGCCACCGACCACCAGCTGACGGCCAGCACCGTGCACAGCGCCCACCATGCGGTGAACCGCCACCACTGCCTGTTCGGGCGGTGCGCGGCCCACCAGATGACGGCGGCCAGGCAGCCGGTCAGGGTGGCGACGGCGTTGACGGCGCCCATCAGCGCGACGGCGGCCGCCGAGCGCGCGGCCAGCAGCCGGATCCGGTCGTCGCCGCGCATCGCGTAGATGACGGGCAGCAGCACCCATGGGGCCAGCATCATCGGCAGCGTCTCCGACGAGATGGCGCCCAGGGTGGTCAGCACCCGCGGGGACAGGGCGAACGCGGTCGCGGCGATGACGCGGGAGCTGATGCTCCCGATCCCCAGCGCTTCCGCCACCCGCAGCAGGCCCCAGAACCCGACGGTGAGCAACAGCGCCCACCACAACCGTTGGGTCACCCAGCCCGGCACCCCCAGCACATCGCCGGCCAGGAAGAACGCCCCGTGCGGGAACAGGTAGCCGTACGCCTGGTTCTGGGCCTGGCCGAAGGACAGGTCGCTGTTCCACAGATCGGCGGCCCGCGACAGGAACCTCAGCGGATTGGCGGTGAGATCGAGTTTGGTGTCAGGAGAGATGCGGCCCGGGGACTGGATGAACGCCAGTATCAGGAAAGCGGTGCCGACCAGCCACAGCCAACGCCGCGACAGTTGATTGGGAACTCCGGCTGCCGGCGTGCCCGGGTCAGGCCCGGTCGCCGTATTCAACGCGGTTGAGCACCGAGGACGCCGGGTCTCCCGATTGCACCGGTGGCTTGGTGTCCTGCTGGACCATCAGCGTCACGCCGAAGATGGCCGCCGCGCCCAACAGCAGGCCCACCACGATGCTGGCCGCAGCGGGCACGACGAACCGTTCCATGCCCGCCAACCTAGCACGTCAGAATGGGGGTCCCACTTCGGCGGAACGCGAGGTCGCGCGCTCGGCGGTCCGCCCGTGTGGGTGGTTGCACGGCGGTCCGCCGGGGCCCCGTGCGACCTGCGAAGCCGGTGAACGGCTGCCGAACGAGCGCGGACCGCTAGTCTCGAGACCCATGTCGATGTCGCGCGCACTCTGTGCCCTGACCGCGCTGTCCGGTCTCCTGCTCGCCTGCTCGCCCGCCGAACCGCAGCAGGCGGCCGCCCCGCCGGCCCCGGCGGGTAGCGGCGCAGCGGTCCCGACCAACGCCTCCTTCGACCACCCGCTGCCGGCCGCACCCGCGCCCGGTTCCTGCGATATCGCCACCCTGTCGACCCGGGACAAGCTGGCCCAGCTGCTGATGGTCGGTGTCAGCAATGCCGCCGACGCCCGCGCGGTGGTCGCCGAGCAGCATGTCGGCGGCATCATGATCGGCAGCTGGACCGACAAGTCGATGCTCGGCGCGCCACTGGCCGGCATCGCGGCGCAAGCCGGACCGCTTTCGCTCGCGGTCAGCGTCGACGAGGAGGGCGGCCGGGTGTCCCGGCTGGCCGGTGTCATCGGCAGCCAGCCCTCGGCGCGCGAACTCGCCCAGACCAAGACACCCGATGAGGTGTACGGCATCGCGCTGGAGCGCGGCCGCGCCATGCGCGGACTGGGCATCACCGTGGATTTCGCGCCGGTCGTCGACATGACGGATCAGAGTGCCGCGATCGGTGACCGCTCCTTCGGGGACGACCCGCAGACGGTGACCGAGTATGCGGGCGCCTATGCGCGCGGGCTGCGCGACGCCGGGGTGCTGCCGGTGCTCAAGCACTTCCCCGGCCACGGGCGCGCCGCCGGCGACTCGCACACCGGTGCCGTGTCCACCCCGCCGTTGGCAGAACTGCAGAACGCCGACCTGGTCCCGTACCGGACGCTGACCGCGCAGCCGCCGGTGGCGGTCATGGTGGGACACATGCAGGTTCCCGGGCTGACCGGCGGTGAGCAGGCCAGTCTGAGTCCCGCCGCCTACAACCTGTTGCGCACCGAATTCGGTTTCGGCGGCCTCGTCTACACCGACGACCTGTCCAGCATGGCCGCCATCAACCAGCAGTACGGGGTCGCGGCGGCGGTACTGAAGTCCCTGCAGGCCGGCGCGGATGTCGCGCTGTGGATCACCACCGCCGAGGTTCCCGCCGTGCTCGACCGCCTCGAGCAGGCGGTCGCCGCGGGCGAGCTGTCACAGGCCGCGGTGGATGCCTCGGTGCAGCGGGTCGCGGCCGCCAAGGGGCCTAATCCCAACTGCGGCCGCTGATCACCCGTACGCTGAGCCGATGGCCGGTGGAACCAAGCGGTTGCCGCGCGCGGTACGCGAGCAGCAGATGCTCGATGCCGCCGTGCAGATGTTCTCCATCAACGGCTATCACGAGACGTCGATGGACGCGATCGCCGCGGAGGCGCAGATCTCCAAGCCGATGCTCTACCTGTATTACGGCTCCAAGGAAGAACTCTTCGGGGCATGCCTGGATCGTGAGCTGAACCGGTTCGTCGACGAGGTGCGCGGCAAGATCGACTTCACCCAGAGCCCAAAGGACATGCTGAGCAACGCCGTTGGCGCGTTCCTCGGTTATATCGACAGCAACCGCGCATCGTGGATCGTGCTGTACAGCCAGGCCACCAGTTCGCAGGCCTTCGCGCACACCGTGCGTGAGGGCCGGGAACGGATCATCGATCTGGTCGGCAGGCTGCTGCAGTCCGGTACCCGAAACCCGGAACCCGACGCCGATTTCAACATGATGGCCGTCGCCCTGGTGGGTGCCGGCGAGGCCATCGCGGACCGGGTCAGCACCGGTGACGCCGAGGTGCAGGATGCCACCGAGCTGATGATCAACCTGTTCTGGCGGGGCCTGAAGGGCAAGCCCTCCCCGTCCTGACGCCGAACGTGAACTCGATGGCGGGTTTTCGTGGAATCCGCGCGATCGCCTTCACGCTCGGCGGGCGTTCTAGAGCCCGGCCGCCGTCGCCGTGAGGTGCGGATAGCCCTTCGACAGGTGCCGAAGCGTCAGCTCCCAGCCGTTGTCCGTGGCGTCCACGTAGAGCCCGGCGCGTGCCGGCAGCAGCACCGGCTTGCCGAAGCGCACCGAGTACTTCACCGCATCGGGCAGTCGACCCTCGATATTGGCCAGCACGGCCGCCGCGCTGAACATTCCGTGCGCGATGGCGGTGGGGAACCCGAACAGCTTGGCACCCAGAGTGCTGGTGTGGATCGGGTTGTGATCGCCACCGATGGAGGCATAGGACCGGATCTGGCCGGCCGAGATGCTCAGCACCGCATTCGGCGGTGGCAGCTTCTTCTGCTTGGGCGGCTCGGGCCGCGGCTCACCCGACAGGCTGGTGCGCTGCTGATGCAGGAATGTGGTGGTCTGCTCCCAGGCCAGGTCGTTGCCGATCTTGATGCTGGTGACCAGGTCCACCAGCAGACCCTTGCGGTGCTCGCGCAGGTTCTCCGCATGCACCGACACATCGAGCACATCGCTGACGGTGATCGGGCGGTACTGGGTGATGTGGTTCTCGGTGTGCACCGAACCCATTGCCGCGAAAGGGAAATCGAACGAGGTGGCCAGCGACATCATGGTCGGGAAGGTCAGCGCGAACGGGTATGTCAGCGGCACGGCGTTGTCGAAGCGCAACCCGGTGACGTTGGCGTACGCGGCGACGTTCGCGGGGTCGATCCGGAGTTCGGGAACATGGACGGTGCGGTCGGGCAGGCCACCGGCGCGGGGCACGAACGGCAGCGCGCCGGCCACCGCCCGCGCCATGTTGACGAGACCGTTAGGTTGCGACATACCGGTGTCCTCTGTTCTTCGCGCAAGCACTCATCACGCCCCCAGCAGGGCTTGGCCGCAGACCCGGATCGTGTTGCCGGTGACCGCATTCGACGCCGGGCTGGCGAAGTAGGCGATGGTCTCCGCGACGTCGACGGGCTGACCGCCCTGGAACAGCGAGTTCAGCCGGCGGCCCACCTCGCGGGTGGCCAGCGGAATGGCCTCGGTCATCTTGGTCTCGATGAACCCGGGAGCGACGGCGTTGATGGTGATGTTCTTCTCGGCCAGGGTCGGCCCGAGGGCTTCGACGATGCCGATCATGCCGGCCTTGGTCGCCGCGTAGTTGGTCTGGCCGCGGTTGCCCGCGATACCGGCCATCGAGGACAGGCCGACCACTCGGCCGCCCTCGCCGAGTGCGCCCGCGGCGACCAGGCCCTCGGTGAGATTAAGCGGCGCAAGCAGATTCACCGCGACCACCGAATCCCAGCGCGACTCGTCCATGTTGGCGAGCAGCTTGTCGCGGGTGATACCGGCGTTGTTGACGAGGACATCGACCGTGCCGCCGTGATGCTCGGTGAGGTGCGCGACGATCTGGTCCACCGCGTCGGGCGCGGTGACATCCAGCGCCAGCGCCGTCCCGCCCACCTTCTCGGCGGTCTCCTTCAGCGCCTCCTCGGCGGCCGGTACGTCGACGGCGACCACCGCGGCGCCGTCCCTGGCGAAGACCTCGGCGATGGTCGCGCCGATTCCGCGGGCGGCACCGGTGACCACCGCGACCTTGCCGGCCAGCGGCTTGTCCCAGTCGGCCGGCGCCTGCGAGGCGGCGGCACCGACCCGGAACACCTGCCCGTCGACGTACGCCGACTTGCCGGAGAGGATGAACCGCAGCGTGGATTCCAGGCCGGAGGCGCCCGCGTCGGCGTCGGCGGCGAGGTACACCAGCGAGACCGTCGCGCCGCGGCGCAGTTCCTTGCCCAGCGAGCGGGTGAACCCTTCCAGGGCGCGCTGCACGATGTACTCGTGCGCGGTGTTGGTGCCGGTCGGGGTGGTGCCGATGACGACCACGCGGCCCGAGGCGCCGAGATTGCGAAGTACCGGGGTGAAGAACTTGTAGAGCTCCTTGAGCCCGGACGGCTCGGTGATGCCGGTGGCGTCGAACACCAGCCCACCGAACGCGTCGGCCCACCGCCCGCCGATGTTGTTCGAGACGACGTCGTAGTCGTCGGCGAGGGCGGCGCGCAGTGGTTCCACCACCCGGCCCTCCCCGCCGATCAGCAGTGACCCGGCCAGCGGCGGCTGGCCGGCACGGTAGCGGCGCAGCTCTTCGGGCTGCGGGACGCCGAGTTGTTTGGCCAGGAATGATCCGGGCCCGGAATTGACCACTTGGGAGAACAGGTCGGAAGCCATGGGGACTAACTTACTCCAGAGTAAGGTTTGCGGGTAACCTTGGGTCATGCCTTCAGAAACCAATGACCGCCGCGTCGCCGTCCTCGGCGGAAACCGGATCCCCTTCGCCCGCTCGGACGGTGCCTACGCGAACGCCTCCAACCAGGACATGTTCACCGCCGTCCTCGACGGCCTGGCCGAACGGTTCGGACTGCGCGGCGAGAAGCTCGACGCGGTGATCGGCGGCGCGGTGCTCAAGCACAGCCGCGATTTCAACCTGATGCGCGAGAGCGTGCTGGGCAGCTCGCTGTCTCCGTACACCCCGGGTATCGACCTGCAGCAGGCCTGCGGCACTGGTCTGCAGGCGGCGATCGCCGCCGCCGACGGTATCGCCCGCGGCCGCTACCAGGTGGCGGCCGCCGGCGGCGTGGACACCACCTCGGATGCGCCGATCGCGTTCGGTGATGACCTGCGCGGCGTGCTGCTGAGCCTGCGCCGCTCCAAGTCCAACCTCGACCGCCTCAAGCTGGTCGGCAAGCTGCCCGCCGCCCTCGGTGTGGAGATCCCCACCAACGGTGAGCCCCGCACCGGGCTGTCGATGGGTGAGCACGCCGCCATCACCGCCAAGGAGATGGGCGTCAAGCGGGTCGACCAGGACGAGCTCGCCGCGGCCAGCCACCGCAACATGGCTGCCGCCTACGACCGCGGATTCTTCGACGACCTGGTCACCCCGTTCCTCGGCGTCTACCGCGACAACAACCTGCGCGCCGACTCGTCGGCCGAGAAGCTGGCCAAGCTCAAGCCCGTCTTCGGTGTCCGCAACGGTGACGCCACCATGACCGCGGGCAACTCGACGCCGCTGACCGATGGCGCCTCGGTGGCGCTGCTGTCCACCGAGGAGTGGGCTGCCGAGCGCAACCTGCCGGTGCTCGCCTACTTCGTCGACGGGGAGACCGCCGCGGTCGACTACGTCAACGGGCCCGACGGGTTGCTGATGGCGCCGACCTACGCCGTGCCGCGGTTGCTCGCCCGCAACGGGCTGACCCTGCAGGACTTCGACTTCTACGAGATCCATGAGGCCTTCGCCTCGGTGGTGCTGGCCACCCTGGCGGCCTGGGAGTCACCGGAGTACTGCAAGGGCCGGCTCGGGCTGGACGCCCCGCTGGGTGCCATCGACCGCAGCAAGCTCAACGTCAACGGCTCGTCGCTGGCCGCCGGTCACCCGTTCGCCGCGACCGGCGGGCGCATCGTCGCGCAGCTGGCCAAGCAGTTGGCGGAGAAGAAGAAGGAGACCGGCCAGCCGGTGCGCGGTCTGATCTCGGTCTGCGCCGCCGGCGGACAGGGTGTGACGGCCATCCTGGAGGCCTGAGTCCATCGCCGAAACTGTATTCCGGACGGCGCCTACTCGCGTTTTCCCTGCTGGAATACAGTTTCGGCGCGGAAGGAAAAAGTTTTTCGGATTCGGTGTAACGCTCGCCGGAGCACCGTCGATACATGGGATAGCTCCGTGTTGCCGTCTGACCCCCCGACCCGACGGCAACACGGGGCTTCTCTATTTCTCGGGTCGCTACGGCCTGTCTCCGGGGGGTTCCCGCAGGTCCTTGGACGCGGTGATCGGTCCCGCTCCGGGCGGCGCGAACAGGCTGCCCGCCAGACTGCCGCGCGCGGTCCGGACCGCGACCAGTGCCCACGTGCACAACAGCCCGGCGTAGGCCGCCGTGGCGGCCACCTCGAACGCCGGCAGCCCGGTGTGCACCGCCAGCCCGGTGGTGCCGGTGACGAACGTCCCGACCGGGAACGTCAGGCTCCACCACGTCAATGCGAACGGCATCCCGCGGCGCAGGGTGCGCACCGTCAATGCGGTGGCCAGGGCGATCCACAGCACGCAGAAACCCCAGACCGGCACCCCGAACAGGATCGCGAAGATCCCCATCCCGGCGGCCAGCTGCGGTGCGACGGCCAGGTGCGCCTCATTCGCGAGCAGTCCGGCCACCGTGATCGATTGGCCCAGCGGCCCGAGCACGATCCACAGCGTCGGGACCCGCGCCGTGCCTGACGTGCCGTACAGGGCCAGCCGGCTCCAGATCATCGTGATGATGATCAGCGCGGCGATCAGCGACAACCCGAACATCGCGAGGCAGCCGTAGAACATGGTCGTGCGGCCGGTACCGGGAGCCATGTGCGGGATCAGCATCGCCCCCGACGCCGCGGAGACCATCGGCGGCACGACCGGCATCAACCAGCCGCCGAAGGCGGCGTCCGGGCCCACATTGAGTTGGGTGAACATCAGGTACGGGATGGTCATCGCGGTGAACAGGCCGCCGATGGTGCCCGCCGACCACAGCACCCAGTTGATGTCGACGGCCAGGCTTTCGCCGATCAGATCCTTGCCGACCAGCATGGTGCCGGATCCGACGGTCAGCAGCGCCATCGGTGCGGCGCCGTAGAAATGGGCCATCTGCGGATTACGCGCGTGCCCCCGCGCGACGGTGGGGTGGCGGAACCACTGCACGGTGACCGTGATGACGAGCGCCACCAGCAGGAGCGCCGCGAAGACCCAAACGATGTCGGTGAACACGCGCAGCCCGGGCGGCTGCAGCGGCAGGGTGGCGCCGGCGACGACGATGATCCCGGTGCCCATCACCGACGAGAACCAGTTCGGGCCGAAGTTTCCCAGCCGTGTCTCGGTTTCCGTCACGATTCGGCGGGCATCATGAGGTGCATGCAGATCAGCATCCTCGGGTCATTGTCCGGATCGGGCGGCACGTCCCTCATCGACGGCGTCGTGTCGGAATTCGCCAAGCTGCGCGAGGAGGGTTTCCGCCGGATCTGGATGACGCAGATGCCGTATGAGCCGGACCTGTTGACGGTGCTGGCGGTCGCCATGCGCGAGGTCGACACCATCGAGGTCGGCACCGGGGTGGTGCCGATCCAGAACCAGCATCCGATGCAGCTGGCGCAGCGGGCGCTGACGCTGAATCTGATCGCCGGCGGGCGCTTCATCCTCGGACTGGGGATGACGCACGCGGCCGTCACCGAGGGCATGTGGGGCATTCCGTGGGACCGTTCGGTGCGACGGCTCAACGAGTATCTGGATGGGCTGCTGCCGCTGCTGGCAGGGGAGGCCGCCGACGCGCCCGGCGAAATCTATACGACACGCGGCGCGCTGCAGATCCCCGGCGCACCACGGCCCGATGTGTACATCGCCGCCCTCGGTCCGCAGCTGCTGAAGATCGCCGGCCGCCGCACCGCGGGGACCGTCACGTGGATGACGGGGCCGAAAACGCTGGCCGAGCATGTCGGTCCGGCGTTGCGGTCCGCGGCCGCTCCCGATGGGCGTGGGGTGCGGGTGGTGGCCGCGCTGCCCATCAGCGTCACCGATGACGTGGACGGCGCGCGGTCCCAGGCCGCCGAGCAGTTCGCGATGTACGGGCACCTGCCGTCCTACCGCGCCATGCTCGACCGGGAGGGCTACGCCGGGCCCGCCGACGCGGTCCTGATCGGCGACGAGGCGACGGTGACGGCCCGCATCGATGAGCTGCGGGCCGCCGGGGTGCACGAATATGTGGGCGTGGTCTACGACAAGTCGCCCGAGGTCAGGGACCGGACGAGGGCCTTGCTGCGGGCGCTGGACGTCGATCTGGAAGGCGCCGAAAAACCTCTGGTGTGATTGTCGTCACAGGCGTACAGTCGACCGCACGACGGGTTCGGGAGTGACAAATCCAAAGAGCCGGAACGAGGTGAGAATCCGGCCGCGCGAGATACCGAAAGGTATATGAGGACGCCCTCGAGGTCGAAAGACCGACAGTCCTCCCGAACCCGCCCACATGTCTGTTTCCGGGTGCGCTCCGCACCGGCCCGACGAATTCTGCCCCTGGTGAACATCCGCCTGCGACACCGTGATCGCGGCGAAGATGCTGGCATGGGCGACATCATTCGCATTCACCCGGACCGCAGGCCGTCGCGCGAGCCGGAGCCGCTGTGGCGAGAAGTCCTCGGCCGACGGCTGCGTGACACCCGCCGGCGCCGCGGTGCCCGACTGGTCGATGTCGCCGCCCGCGCCGGGGTGTCACCGCAGTACCTCTCCGAGATCGAGCGGGGCCGCAAGGAACCGTCGAGCGAGATGATCGCCGCCGTGTGCGGTGCCCTGAACATCGACCTCGGAAGGCTGCTCGGCGGCATCTCGGCGGATCTCACCCGGCGCCCGGAGTCCGGCACACGAGGTGTGACCCTGCTGGCGGCCTAGGCCCGCTGATCCAGCACCCGGTCGGCGAGGCCGTAGGCCACCGCGCCTTCGGCGTCGAACACCCGGTCCCGGTCGGTGTCGTGCCGCAGCTGTTCGACGTCGCGGCCGGTGTGCCGGGACAGAATCGATTCCAGCTGATTGCGCATCCGGACCACCTCGTCGGCCTGCAGGATCAGATCCGGGATGGTGCCGCGGCCCTGAGCGGCCGGCTGGTGCAGCACCACCCTGGTGTGCGGCAGCACCGAACGCCGGCCGGGCTCACCGGCGGCCAGCAGCACCGCACCGGTCGCCACGGCCTGCCCGATGCAGGTGGTGGCCACCGGCGCCTTGATGAAGCGCATCGTGTCGTACACGGCGAGCATCGCCGACAGATCGCCGCCCTCGGAGTTGATGTACAACCCGATCTCCTGCTCCGGGTTGTCGGCCTCCAGGTGCAGCAGTTGTGCGATGAGGGCGTTGGCGACCCCGGAGTCGATGGCGGTGCCGAGGTAGACGATGCGCTCGGTCAGTAGGTGTGAGTAGACGTCCATGATGCGCTCGCCGCCGGTGGTGCGCGCGATCACGTTGGGGATGGTGTAAGAACTCATGCTTCAGACCCCGATCCCGAACTGCTGCTTGCGGTTCGGGGCGATCTGGTCGAACTCGCCGACGATGTGGTCGATGAACCCGTAGGCGTGCGCCTGCTCGGCGGTGAACCAGCGGTCGTGCAGCGAGTCGGTGAAGATGCGCTCGACGTCCTGGCCGGTGTCGGCGGCGATGAGCCCGAGCACCGTGTCGCGGGTGTGCCGCAGATCGTCGGCCTGGACCTCCACCTCGACCGCGGAACCGGCGATACCCGACGAGCCCTGGTGCATCAGGATGCGTGCGTGCGGCAGCGCGAAACGCTTGCCGGGCGTGCCGGACGAGAGTAGGAATTGCCCTGCGCTGCAGGCCAGTCCGAGTGCGAGCGTGGACACCTCGGCGGGGATCAGCCGCATCACGTCGCGGATGGCGAGCATGGCGGGCACCGAACCGCCGGGGGAGTGGATCCACAGGGCGATGTCGTCATCGGAATCGGAGGCCAGCGTGAGCAGTCGCGTCATCAGCACGGCGCCGTTGTCATCGTCGAGGGCGCCGTCGAGCACGAGCACCCGCGTGCGGTACAGATCCTCGCGTAACTGCCGGCCGAACAGTGGTGGTTTCTCGGTCATGACCCGACTGTGCCGGGTCAGACGCCCACTACGCCTGCGGTGCTGCTGTGAGCAGAACGAGTCACGCCGCCCAGCGCCCAGATGGTCAGATAGGCCGTCCCGAAGAACGCCGCGACGGCGACGGCCACGCCCGTCGACTGGACCTCGGAAAGCGGTGAGCGCACCCATTCCAGGGTCTGTGCCACCACCGCGTCCGGTCGGGTCACCAGGTCCCAGGAGTTCCAGCGCTGGAACCGGCCGATCACCACGCCGATGGCACACAACCCGACCGACACCACGACCGTGGCCCAGCCGGTGAGTGGCCCGAACTGTTGCTCGATCCGGTTGTGCACCAGGCGTAGTGACACGATCCCCAGCAGGATCCCGGTCCACGCGGCGAACCCGTACTGCAGGACATGCCGCCACATCTCCACGCCGTCGCCGAGGTGCACCAGATCGGTCACCAGGTAGGGCGCATTGGGCAGGAACGCCAGCCAGACCGCGCCGATCGGAATCAGCCATCCGGCGCGGCGCACCGAGGCGAATGTCAGTGCGGCGAGCATCGGGATCCAGGCCAGCGCCAGATTCCATACGAGGAACCGCGATGGATACGTCATCGGTGCCGACGGGTCCGTCACGCCCAGCACGACGGTCAGGGCGGTGGTCGCCGCCAGCGAGACGAGCAGGACGATTCGGTGAGCAGCATGCACCCGTCCAGTGTGCCGAGCCACCACAAACAAGGACCCCCGGGATCGCCGGGGGTCCTTGGTCTTTGAGAACTCAGAGAATCAGAACGCTGCTTCGTCCAGTTCCATCACTTCGTTGTCGATCGCGTCGAGCACCGTGCGGGTGCTGGTCAGCAGCGGCAGGAAGTTCTTGGCGAAGAACGACGCGGCGCCGATCTTGCCCTCGTAGAACGCCTTGTCCGCACCGGTGGCGCCGGCGTCGAGCTTCTCGATCGCCACGGCGGCCTGTTGCTGCAGCAGCCAGCCGATGACCAGGTCACCGACGCTCATCAGGAAGCGCACCGAACCCAGGCCCACCTTGTAGATGGCGGCCGGGTCCTCCTGTGAGGCCATCAGGTAGCCGGTCAGCGTGGTGGCCATGCCCTGCACGTCCTCCAGCGCGGTCGCCAGCAGTGCGCGCTCGGCCTTCAGGCGGCCGTTGCCGGTCGCGTTCTTCACGAAGGTGTCGATCTCACCGGACAGGTAGGCCAGCGCCTGGCCCTTGTCGCGGATGATCTTGCGGAAGAAGAAGTCCTGCGCCTGGATCGCGGTGGTGCCCTCGTACAGCGAGTCGATCTTGGCGTCGCGGATGTACTGCTCGACCGGGTAGTCCTGCAGGAAGCCCGATCCGCCGAAGGTCTGCAGGCTCTCGGTCAGCTTGGCGTAGGCGGTCTCCGAGCCGAAGCCCTTGACCACGGGCAGCAGCAGATCGTTGATTCGGACCGCCATGTCGGCGTCCACACCGTGCAGCGCCTTGGCGACCTCGTCGTCCTGGAAGGTGGCGGTGTACATGTACAGCGCGCGCATGCCCTCGGCGTAGGACTTCTGGGTCATCAGCGAGCGACGCACATCCGGGTGGTGGGTGATCGTCACGCGCGGTGCGGTCTTGTCGGTCATCTGGGTCAGGTCGGCGCCCTGGACACGGTCCTTGGCGTACTCGAGCGCGTTCAGGTAGCCGGTGGACAGGGTGGCGATGGCCTTGGTGCCCACCATCATCCGGGCCTGCTCGATGACATCGAACATCTGCGCGATGCCGTTGTGCACCTCGCCGACGAGCCAGCCGACGGCGGGCTTGTCGTGCTGACCGAAGGACAGCTCACAGGTGGCCGAGACCTTCAGGCCCATCTTGTGCTCGACGTTGGTGACGTAGACGCCGTTGCGCTCGCCGAGCTCACCGGTCTCGAAGTCGAAGAGGAACTTCGGGACGAAGAACAGCGACAGACCCTTGGTGCCCGGGCCGGCGCCCTCGGGGCGGGCCAGCACCAGGTGCGCGATATTGGGGAAGAGGTCGTCGGCGTCGGCGGAGGTGATGAAGCGCTTCACACCGTCGATGTGCCAGGTGCCGTCTTCCTGCTTGACCGCCTTGGTGCGGCCGGCGCCCACGTCGGAACCCGCGTCGGGCTCGGTGAGCACCATGGTGGCGCCCCAGTTGTTCTCCGCGGCGATGGCCGCCCACTTCTTCTGCTCATCGGTGCCGTTGTGCGCGAAGATCTGCGCGAAACCTGCACCGCCGGCGTACATCCAGACGGCCGGGTTGGCGCCGAGGATGTGCTCGTTGAGCGCCCACAGCAGCGCCTTGGGGGCGGGCATGCCGCCGAGATCCTCGTCGAGGGCGACCTTGTTCCAGCCGCCGTCGATGGTGGCGTTGACCGACTTCTTGAACGACTCGGGGAGCGTGACGGTGTGCGTGGCGGGATCGAAGACCGGCGGGTTGCGGTCACCGTCGGCGAACGATTCGGCGATCGGGCCCTCGGCCAGACGCGCCATCTCGTTGATCATCTCGCGAGCGGTGTCGGCATCCAGGTCGGCGAAGCTGCCGCTGCCGAGTGCCTTGTCGAGACCGAGCACATCGAACAAGGCGAATACCTGGTCACGAACGTTGCTCTTGTAGTGACTCACAGTGTCTCCTCAATGAGATTGGGGTCTACGCAGTTGATATATGTGGCGGTTGGGTACTTGCGACTGGACTGCACTAAGTTACCCACCAGTAACTGTCATGAACTATACCGCCGAGTAACCCCCGAGCAAAGCGGTCCGGAGCAAATTTTCGACAGCTAACCAACCCGGTGGTTGATTGGGCGTTGTATTGCCCCCGAAAACCGCCTCTGAGCTGGTCGCCTTGACTGAATGTGATGCTGGCCACGATGGCCGCGGCGCGCCCTCTAGAGTGAGGCTGATGAGGCGTGTGGTGGTATGGGGAACCGGCAATATGGGTGCGACCGCGATCCGGTCGACGGTGGGCTATCCGGGCTTGAGCCTGACCGGACTGATCACCTCATCGGCGGACAAGACCGGCCGGGACGCCGCCTCCTTCGCAGGGCTGGCCACCGAGACCGGGGTCCTCGCGGTCAGCGACCCGGCCGAGGTTGACGCCGTGCTCAAGGACGGTGACGCGGTCGCCTACATGGCCTCCGGTGACATCCGCCCCGAAGAGGCCATTGCCGACATCGAACGGGCGCTGCGTGCCGGGTCCCATGTGGTGACCCCGTCGCTCTACTCGCTCTACGATCCGCGCTCGGCGCCGCCGGAATGGGTGCAGCGGCTCGCCGACGCCGCGCAGGCCGGTGGCGCGAGCCTGCTGGTGTCCGGCGTCGATCCCGGCTGGGGCAATGACGCGCTGGCGGTGACGGCGGCCAGCCTGTGCACCCGCATCAAGACGATCACCTGCCAGGAGATCTTCGATTACTCCACCTACAACCAACCGTTCGCGGTCAAGGTGTCCTGCGGATTCGGCGGCTCGATGGACGAGGTGCCGATGATGCTGCTGCCGTCCATCCCGACGATGGTGTGGGGCGGCAACGTCCGCCTGATCGGGCGCGGCCTGGGCATCGAGATCGACGAGATCACCGAGGAGGTGGAGCGCCTTCCGCTGCAGGAGACCGTCGACACCGTGATGGGACCGTTCGAGAAGGGCACCCAGGGGGCGTTCTTCCTGAAGGTGATCGGTTGGTCCGCCGGCAAGCAGCGCGTCATCATCGAGCACATCACCCGCATCCACCCGACCTGCGCCCCGGACTGGCCGCAACCCGATGAGGGGGTGGGTGATCATCGCGTCATAGTCGACGGCGATCCGCAGCTCACCATCACCACCCGCGCCGACGTGCCCGGCGGCACCCGCGCCGACGGCGGCAACACCACGGCCGCCAACCGGCTGCTCGGCGCCATCGACTGGCTGGCCACCCAGCCCGCCGGCATCTACGACGGGCTGGATGTGCCGCTGCGTTCGGCGCTGCCCACCGAGGTGGAAGCGACGCGCTGGGCCTAGCCTTCGGTCTTCGGCTCCGATTCGGGCTCAACCGAGGGTGATTCGGCATCGGGCAGCTGCGAGACCAGGTGCTCGGCGAGCTCACCGATGGTCGGGTAGTCGAACACGGCCGTCGGGCTGATGTCGAACTTGCCGCCGAACTGACCGAACAGCCGGTTGCGGAGTTCCACCGCCATCAGCGAGTCGGTGCCCAGATCGAGGAACCGGCTGGTCGCGGCCGGCGGCTGTGCCAGCCGCAGGAAGCCCTGCACCTCACGCTGCAGGAACTCGGTGATGAAACCGGCCCGCGCCGCCACCGGCAGCTCCTGGAGCTGGCGGAGCAATTCGCTGTCCCCACCCGTCGCGGTGTCTCCGCTGGGCAGCACCTGATCGAGCAGTGGAGGCCGGATACCGCCCAGCATTTTCGCGGTCCGCTGCCAGTTGGCCTTCAGCACGGTGGCCTGTGCGGTCCCGTGCCGGATGACCTCGCCGAGTGCGGCCAACGCCGCCGACGGCTCCAGCGGCATCATGCCCTGAGCACTGAGGTTTGCCAGCGCCGCCTGCGAGCTGGCCATACCACCGCTGCCCCAGGGTCCGAAGTTGACCGCAGTCGCCGGCAACCCCTGCGCCCTGCGCTGCGCGACGAGCCCGTCGAGCAGGGCGTTCGCGGTCGCGTAGTTGGCCTGTGACGGCGAGCCCAGCACGGCCGAGGCCGACGAGTAGACGATGAAGAAATCCAGATCCTCGGTCTTGGTCAACTGGTGCAGGTAATGCGCGCCATAGGCCTTGGGCCCCAACGCCGCCTGGAACCGGTCCAGGCTCTGCTGCGGCAGCAGGGCGTCGTCGAGCACGCCCGCCAGATGAGCCACGCCGGCCAGCGGCGGCAACTCCGCACGGATCTTCTCGAGCAGCGCGGCAACCTCGGTCATCTCGCCGATATCCGCGGAGAAGACGTGGACCCGGCAGTGGTAGCGCTCGGTGATGGCGTCGATCGCCTGCTGGACGTCGGCATCGGGAGCCCGGCGGCTGGTGAGCACGATGTCACCGGCGCCGAGTTGGGCCAGATATGCTGCCGTGTGCAGCCCCAGGGCACCCAGGCCACCGGTGATCAGATAACTCCGATCACCATGCGGCTGCAGCGGTTTGGGCATCTGCACCACGATCTTGCCGATGTGGCGGGCCTGCTGCATGCGGCGGAATGCGGTCCTGGCCTCGGTCAGCGGGTAGACCTCGGCAGGCACCGGGGTCCACTCGCCAGTGGCCAGCCCGTCGGACACCTCGGACATCAGCCGCTGGATGTGGTCGGGATCGCTCATCATCGTCACGTCCAGCGCGACGATCTCGTAGTCGATATCGGGACGCACCGCCGACATCTGCGCGGCGGTCCAGATATCGCGCTTGGCGATCTCGGCGAACCGGCCACCCTGTGCGGTCGCCCGCACCGTGGCTTCGATGAAGCCCTCATTGGTCAGGCTGTTGAGCACCACGTCCACGCCGGTGCCGTCCGTGTCGGCCAGGATCTGATCCGCGAAATCGGTGCTCCGCGAGTCGTACACGTACTCGACACCCATCGCGCGCAGCGTGGCGCGCTTGTAGGTGCTGGCCGTGGCGAACACGGTCGCGCCGTGGTGGCGCGCCATCTGGACCGCAGCCAACCCGACACCGCCACTGGCGGCGTGGATGAGCACCTTGTCACCCGGCTTGATGCCGGCCCAGTCGAAGGCCAGCCGGACCGTCAACGCCGCGGCGGGAATGGTCGCCGCATCGACCGCACCTATCCCGTCCGGCACTGCTGCCAGCAGTTGCGCCGGCACGTTGAGCCGGCTGGCGAATGCGCCCTGCATGGACCCGAAGACCCGCTGACCGACCTCGAATCCGGTGACCTCCGAACCGATCTCGGTGACGACGCCACAGAGGTCGCCGCCGATCGGGCCCGGGTCGCCGGGGTAGAGGCCGAGCACGTTGAGCACATCCCGGAAGTTGAGGCCGGCGGCCTCGATCCGCACCTGCACCTCGTTGGGCTCCGGTGGGTTGACCTCCGCCTCGGTGAGCCGCAGGTTGTCGATCGCACCGCGCTCGGTGGGAGCCAGCGCATAGTCGTCCGACCGGGGCATCGGCAGATGACCGGTGCGGGCCCAGTGCAGTAGCCGCGACACCAGGAAACGTCCCTGCCGCACCGCCATTTCGGGTTCGACGACCGGTGTGCCGAGCACATCGGGCAGCCAGCTCAGCGACTCTCCGGCACCCGCGACGTCGAGCAGTCGGCAGCGCAGGGTCGGCTGTTCGGCGATCAGGGTACGCCCGAATCCCCACAATGCGGCCTGCACCGGATCGACGGGCTCACCGGGCTCGGTGGCCACCGCCCCCTCGGTGATGATCCACAGACCGCCGGGAAGGTTGCTCTTCTCCTCGGCGAGCGCGGTCTGGGTTGCGGCCAGCAGAGCCGAGACCTCGGCCTCCAGCCGTACCGCGAGGTCCGCGGTGGGCCCGTCGCTGATTTTCCCCGTCGCTCCGCTCGCCCCAGCACCGGCCTGTCCCGAACTGCGCCAGACGATCCCGCTGACCGGGGTGCCGCGCTCGGCGGCGGCGGCGAACGCCTGTTTCCAGGCGACCGGGTCGGCGGGTTCGTCAACGGTGACGGCGTGGGGGACAGCACCCGCCAGGGTCGCATCGCCGACGACGAGCCAGGTTCCGCTCGCGATCTTGACGGCCTCCTCGCCTGCGTCGACGGCACTGCCCGGCGCCGCACCCTCGTGCCAGCCCACCGTGTAGAGCAGCCGCGTGGAGTCGCCGCCGAGCCCGCGCAGCAGCGCCTCACGTGGGGCGCGCTTCACCGTGAACTCGCGGATCCCACCCAGCACCCGGCCGTCACGGTGCACGAAATCGATGTCGAAGACCAGGGTTTCGCTGTTGAGCGGACCTTCGTGCCAACGCGCCCGGCAATAGAACCGGTTCGGCATCTTCTCCAGCAGTTGCACCCGTCCGTACCGCAGCGGCAGGAACAGGTCGTGCATGCCCTGCTCGGCGGCGAGGACGGCCGGGAACGCCGGGAACGCGACACCCGTGCACAGATCGAGCAGGACCGGGTGGATCGGCTCACTGCCCAGATGTTCGGCGAGTTCCTCACCGACGGACACATCGCCGATCGCCTCACCATCGCCCACCCACAGCGATTTCAGCGACGTCGACCAGGTCGGCCCCCAGGCGAGTTCCAGATCATTGAAGATCTCGAACAGCTCCTGCGGACGGGTGCGGTTCATGTGCTCGACCGCCTCGTCCGGACTGAGCGCCGGGGCATCCTCTGACGGCGCATCGGTATCGGCACCAGAGCCGAGCGTGCCGTCCGCGTTCAGCGACCACTCGGCCTCCCGCACCCCGTAGGGGCGGCTGTGTACCTGGAACTTCCAGCCGTCGTCCTGTGGATGCAGGGACAGCTGCACCTCGCGAGACGCTCTGTCGGGCAAGATGATCGGTTCGTAGAAGTAGACATCCTTCACGTGCGCCGGTGCTTCCGCGGCGGCCAGGGCCATCGCGGCGTACGTCGCGCCCGGGACCACCACGGTGCCGTAGATGACGTGGTGCGCCAGCCACGGCTGGGTCTTGACCGACAGCACCGTGCTGTAGACGGTGTCGCCGGAGGCCAGATCCTTGGCGCCGCCCAGGAGCCCGGACACCGAGACCCCGCCCGAGCCCATACCGACGACGGACGTCTTCGGCCAGAAGCGGCGGCGCTGGAACGGGTAGGTGGGCAGTTCCAGCCGGTGCTGCTCGCCGTGATGCTTGGCGGCGAAATCGGGCCGGTGACCGCAGATGTAAGCGGTGGCAAGGGCCTCGGTGATCTGACGCTGCGCGTTGGCGCCCTTGCGCAGCGACACGATCGTCCGCGGCGTGGCCGAGGACTCGGGCCAGCTCTGCAGCGCGGCCGCGGTGAGGATCGGCTGCGGGCCGACCTCCATCAGCACCGAGCACCCCAGGGCGGCCACGGTGCGCACGCTCTCGGTGAACTGCACCGGCTGACGCGAATGCCGCCGCCAGTACTGCGCGTTGATCGGCGTCTCGGCCGTCAGCACCGCCCCGGTCCGGTTGCAGACCAGCGGCCGGGTCGGCACGGCGTACTCGAATTGACCGGCGAAGGACTCGAATTCGTCGAGCACCGGGTCCAGCAGTTCGGAGTGGAAGGCATGGCTGGTCTCCAGCCAGGTGCAACGGGCGCCGTCGGCACTGCAGTTGGCGACGATCTGTTCGAGATCCTCG
Organism: Mycolicibacterium sp. P9-22; assembly: GCF_008329585.1. Taxonomy (GTDB): domain Bacteria; phylum Actinomycetota; class Actinomycetes; order Mycobacteriales; family Mycobacteriaceae; genus Mycobacterium. Next base: position 115,461 of record NZ_NPKP01000014.1, read on the forward strand.
CCCGGCCCGGACAGCACGGTGTTGCGGCCGTTGTAGGCGCCGACCGATACCCGCGGGAACGCCTCCGCGGCGCCCTCGACGTACTCGGGGTCGGCGAACACCGCCACCATGCGGCCACCCGCGGGCAGACTGCCGAACAGCCGGCCGCGTTCGGCGATCAGTCGCGCACCGTCCTCGAGGCTGAGGACGCCGGCCACGCAGGCCGCCGCGTACTGGCCGACACTGTGGCCGAGCACCACGTCGGGCTCGATGCCCCAGGACTGCCACAGCCGGGCCAGGCCCATCTCGATGGCGAAGATCGCCGGCTGGGCGAACGAGGTGTGCCGCAGGGTCTCGGTGGCCTCCCGGCCGGTGTCGAAGATCGCGTCCAGCAGTGGGCGCGGCAGCATGCCGTCGACGGCCTGTGCGCACTTGCGCACGGTATCGGCGAAAACCGGCTCGGAATCGAACAGCTCGCGCGCCATCCCCGGGTACTGGCTGCCCTGTCCGGGGAAGAACCAGGCCGTCGTCGGCGGGTCGGTGCACTCACCGCGCACCACGCCCGGGCGCAGCCGGTTGGCCACCAGATCGTCGAGCAGCATCTTGGCCTCGGGCACGGTGTTGGCGACCACCGCCGCCCGGTGCTCGAAGTGCGAACGCCCCGCCCCGGCGGTGAACGCCACATCGGCGACCGAGGCCTCCGGATGGGCGTCCAGCCAGCCGGAATACCGCTGGGCCAGCGCCACCAGTCCCTGCGCGGAACGCGCGGACAGCGGCAACACACTCAGCGGTTCGCGCGCGGGCGCTGCGGCGGCGTCCACAGGAAGGGACGCGGACTCGTCGACGGGCTGTGCCGAAACAACTTCGGGAGCCTCTTCGATCAGCACGTGGGCGTTGGTGCCGGTGAACCCGAAGGCACTGACACCGGCGCGGCGCGGCCTGCCGTTGGCATGCCACGGGGTGGGCTTGTCCACGACCTGCACCGGCAGGGTGTCCCACGGGATGTGCGGTGACGGGTTGTGGAAGTGCAGCGTCTGCGGCAGCAGATCGTGCTGCAGCGACAGCACGACCTTGACCAGGCCGGCGACACCGGCCGCCGACTCCAGATGCCCGACATTGGTTTTCGCGGTGCCGATCAGCAGCGGCCGGTTCGGGTCCCGGCCCGCGCCGTACACGGCGGCAGCCGCCTGCACCTCGATCGGGTCGCCCAGCGGGGTGCCCGTGCCATGCGCTTCCAGATAGTCGACATCGTCGCCGGACAACCCGGCCCGCGCGAGTGCGGAACTGATGAGTCGTTGCTGGGCACCACCATTGGGCACCGTGAGACCGCTGGAGGCGCCGTCCTGGTTCACCGCGCTGCTGCGGATCACCGCGCTGATCCGGTCGCCGTCGCGCTGGGCGTCGGACAGCCGCTTGAGCACCAGCACACCACAGCCCTCGCTGCGGACGTAGCCGTCGGCGGCGGCGTCGAAGGTCTTGCACCGGCCGTCCGGTGACAGCATCCGCGCCCGTGAGGCAGCCACCACCGACGCCGGGCTCAGCAGCACGTTCACCCCGCCGGCGATGGCCATATCGCAGTCACCGGAATGCAGGGCCTGGGCGGCCTGGTGCACGGCGACCAGCGAGGAACTGCACGCGGTGTCCACCGCCATCGCGGGGCCCTCGAGTCCGAGCGTGAACGAGACCCGGCCGGCGATCGCGTTGAGGGCGTTGCCGGTGATGAAGTGTGGCTGCAGGTTCTCCAGCGAATCGTTGGAGAGTAGGTGCGAGTACTCGTTGGCGCCGACGCCGACGAACACGCCGGTGCGGCTGCCGCGCAGCGATGCTGCGGAGTAACCCGCCCGCTCCAGTCCCTCCCAGGAGAGTTCGAGCATGAGGCGCTGCTGCGGGTCGATCCAGACCGCTTCGCGCGGGGAGATGCCGAAGAACTCCGGATCGAATCCGTCGACGCTGTCCAGGTATCCGCCGCTGCGGGTGTAGATCTTGCCCGGCATCTGCTGGTCCGGGTCGTAGAACTCGTCGACGTCGAAGCGGTCCTCGGGGATCTCCCGGATGGCATCCACGCCGCCGGCCAGCAGGTCCCAGTAAGCGTCCGGATCGGGTGAGCCCGGGAAGCGGCAGGCGACCGCGATGATGGCGATCGGCTCATCGGCCGCCGCGGTGGCCAGTGAGACCGGCTGCGCGGCAGCCTTCTTGGCACCCTGCTCGTTGAGCTTTAGCACATCGCCGAGCAGATAGTCCGCCATATCGGTCAGACGCGGGTGATCCATCGCCAAGGTGGCGGGCAGTTCGGCACCGACGGACTGTTCCAGTCGCCGCCGTAGCTCGACGGCCATCAGTGAATCGAGGCCGAGATCGAAAAGGCCGGTCTCCTCGCGGATCTCGGCGGCGTCGATCTGGGTCACCTCGGCGACCGCGTCACGCAGTTCCTCCAGCACGAGCTTCTTGCGCTGCTGTATCGGAGCGGAGGTGAGGCGTTCGACCAGTCGGGTCGTGCCCGCGGACCCCACCGCAGCGGAAGCCGATTCGGGAACCTCGCCGGCCACCTCGGCCAGCAGTGCGCGCTGCCCGGTCTGCAGATAGATGGGCAGGAAGCGGGCCCAGTCGATCCGGGCCACCACTCCCTGATTGCCGGTGCCGACCATGACATCGGCCATCCCGGCCAGCGCATCGGCCGGTGACAGCGTGCGCACGCCGCGCTTGTCGAGTTGGGCACGGGCTTCGCCGTCGGCCATACCGGCCGACCACGGCCCGAAGTTGACGCTGAACCCGGGCACGCCCTGCTCGCGCAACCGCCAGGTCAATCCGTCGAGGAAGGCGTTGGCCGCGCTGTAGGCGCTCTGGCCGTAGCTGCCCCACACCGAGGAGATCGAGGACGTGGACAGGAAGAAGTCCAGTTGCAGATCAGTGATGGCCTCACTCAGATACCAGGCGCCCCAGACCTTTCCGGCGAACACCCGATCCAGTTCGGCGGGGTCGAGGGTGCTCAGCGGAGTGGTGCTGTTCTCGCCGGCGGCGTGCACGATGCCGGCCAGCGGTGGCAGTTCGGCCGCGATGGTGGCCATCAGATGGGCTATATCGTGCGGATTGGCGACGTCGGAGGCGACGGCCCGAACCTCGCAGCCGTACTGCCGGCGCAGCTCGTCCATCCGCTGCTGCGCGGCGCTGCCGGGTGCGCGACGGCTGGTCAGCACCAGATGGCGGGCGCCATGTCCGGCCAGGTAGGCCGCGATCTCCAATCCGAGGGAACCCAGACCGCCGGTGACCAGATAGGTGGCATCGGAACGCAATTCGAGCGCGGTGGGATTCGGCTGCCCGGTGCGCCTGCTGAGCCTGGGCACATGAACCAGCTGGCCGCGCAGCGCGATCTGGTCTTCCCCGCGAGCGGCACCGACGATGTGGCTGAGCAGGCGCGACCACTCTGTGCCATCTGAACCGGCCGAGCCGACGGACACATCCGCCAGCCCACCCCAGACCTGGGGGTACTCCAGGGCAACTGCGCGGCAGAAGCCCCACAGACTGGTCTGCTCCGGTGACACCGGGTCGGTGTCGAGCACCCGCTGCGCGTTGCGGGTGACGACCCAGATCGGGGCGCGCAGATCGGCCGCGGCGGCGGCTCGGAACAGTCGCTGGCTGCCGTCCAGGACGCGATGCTGCATCCGCAGCAGCGTCCGCATCGACGGCGCGGTGTCCTTCTCCAGCGCCGCGACGTGCAGGATGCGCAGTGTGGGTTCGTCTTCCACCGCGGCGCGCAGATCGGTGGCCAGACGCTCCTCGTCGGTGTCGGATGCAGGCAGCCGCAGCGTCCGGTGTCGGTGGCCCTGCGCGGTCAGCGCGTCGAGCACCGGCGCCACCGTGTCGGCGTCGTCGCCGATGACCAGCCAGGCCGAGCCCGCACCGGTCTGCGCGGCGGACGCAGGTGCGGATGTCAGCCAGCGGATCTCGTAGCGGGCGTCCGAGATGGACTGGGCGTCGCGCTGACGATTGTGTTGAGCGGCAAGCTTGTTGAGCACATCGGCGGTGGTCAGGCTGGTGCCCGAGTTGTCGAGAAGTGCAGCCAGTTCCTCGATGCGGCCGTCCTCGAGGAGCGCGACGGCGTCGGTGCGGACGGCGTCCTTCTTGACCGGCTGTGCCTGCTTGTCGCGGAACCAGTACTGCCGGTGCTCGAACGGGTAGGTGGGCAGATCGAGCTTGTGCGCCGGACGTGCCAGCAGCGCCGCGAAGTCGGGCACGTGCCCGGCGACATAGGTGTTCGCGACGGCCTCGGCGATGTGGCGGTGGTCGGATCCGTTGCGCCGCATGGACGCAACCGCCTTTGGCGCACTGGCCGGATCGGGCCAGGCCCGCATGGCGGAAGCGGTCAGCACCGGTTGCGGGCCCACCTCCAGCAGCATCGCGCAGCCCAGATCGGACAGCGTGGCCACGCTCTTGGCGAACTCGACGGGCTGGCGGGCGTGGCGGCGCCAGTAGGCGCCGTCCAGCTTTGCGGTGCGGCCCAGGGCGGCACCGGTCCGGTTGCACACCAGAATCCGTTGCGGGGCTGCGAAGGTGAACTGATCCGCATAGGTTTCGAACGCATCGAGCGCGGGATCCAGCAGCGCGGAGTGGAAGGCGTGGCTGGTGTCCAGCCAGTCGCAGCGCACACCGTCGGCGGTCAACCCGGCCACGGCGCGCTCCAGGTCCACACCGGGGCCCGAGAGCACGGTGTTGGCGCCGTTGTACGCGGCCACCGACAGGCTGGGGTACTCGTCGGTGAGCCGCTCGACCCGGTCGGCGGCGGCGAAGATGGCGGCCATCCGCCCGCCGGCGGGCAGATCGCCGAAGAGGCGGCCGCGCTCGGCCAGCAGCCGGGCGCCGTCCTCGAGGCTGAACACACCGGCAACGCAGGCCGCCGAGTACTGGCCCACGCTGTGGCCGAGTACCACGTCCGGTTCGTAACCCCACGATTGCCAGAGCTGGGCCAGGCCCATCTCGACGGCGAAGATCGCCGGCTGGGTGTGGCGGGTCTGGCGCAGCGCCTCGTCACCGTCGGCCGAGTCGTAGATGACCTCGAGCAGAGGCCTTTCCAGGATGCCGGCGACCGCGTCGGCGCACCGCCGCACGGCCTCGGCGAACACCGGCTCGGTCTCGAAGAGCTCCCGTGCCATCCCGGCGTACTGGCTGCCCTGTCCGGGGAACAGCCATGCGGTCTTCGGGGCGTCGGCACAGTGGCCGCGCACCAGGCCCGGCGCGGGCCGGTCGTCGGCGAGTGCGCCGAGCAGTTCGCGCGCGGACTCGATCGAGTTCACCACCAGCGCGGCCCGGTGCTCGAGGTGGGCCCGGCCGTCCCCTGCGGTCAGGCACACGTCGGCCAGGTCGGCGTCCGGGTGCTCGCTCAACCAGCCGCGGTACTTCTCGGCGGTCTGCACCAGGGCGGCGGGGGTGCGCGCCGACAGCGGCAGCACCATGAAGCGCCGGCTGTCGGCCTTGTCCTGGGCGGCTGCGGGCGCGAAGGCCGGTGCTTCTTCCAGGATGACGTGCGCGTTGGTACCGGAGAATCCGAACGAGCTGATGCCGGCAATGCGTGGCCGCGCGGTGCGCTCCCAGGCCGTGGACTCCTCCACCACGCGGACCGGGATGCGGTCCCACGGGATGTGCGGGGACGGATTGCGGAAGTTCAGGTGCTTGGGCAGCTCCTGGTGCTCCAGCGCCAGGACGACCTTGAGCACCCCGGCGACACCGGCGGCGGCCTCGAGGTGGCCGATGTTCGTCTTGGCCGAGCCGATCAGCAGCGGCTGATCCGCGGCGCGGCCCTTGCCCAGGACCGCGGCGGCGGCCTGAACCTCGATCGGATCGCCCAGCGAGGTTCCGGTGCCGTGCGCCTCCAGATAGTCGACATCGCCGGCGGTCAGACCGGCGCGTTCCAGCGCCTCGGTGATGACCCGCTGCTGGGCGACACCGTTGGGCACCGTCAGGCCGCCGGAGGCGCCGTCCTGGTTGACCGCGCTGCCGCGGATGACGGCCCGGATACGGTCGCCGTCGCGGACGGCGTCCTCCAGGCGCTTGATGACGACGACACCGCAGCCCTCGCCGCGGACGTAGCCGTCGGCCGCGGCATCGAAGGTCTTGCACTTGCCGTCCGGGGAGAGCATCCGGGACTGCGAGAACGTGATCATGGTGGCCGGGCTCAGCAGGACGTTCGCACCGCCGGCCAGGGCGAGATCGCATTCCCCGAGCTGCAGCGCCTGGCAGGCCTGGTGGATGGCGACCAGCGACGAGCTGCACGCCGTGTCGACGGTGACCGCGGGTCCGTGCAGCCCGAGCCGGTAGCTGATCCGGCCCGCGCCGGCCGCACCGGAGGTGCCGATGGCCAGGTAGGCCTCGATCTCGGGGTAGGTCAGCTCCGAGGACGCCATGCCCAGGTAGTCGTGGGTGGACAAGCCGACGAAGACACCGGTCTGGGTGTTCGCCAAAGATGTTGGCGCGGTGCCGGAATGCTCCACTGCACGCCACGAGGTCTCCAGCAGCAACCGGTGCTGCGGGTCCATGAGCCGGGCCTCGCGGGCGGACACGCCGAAGAACGGTGCGTCGAACCCGGTGGCGTCGTCGACGAAGCCGGCCCGCCGCGCGACGATCTTGCCGGGGGCGGAGGCGTCCTGGTTGAAGAATTCCTCGACGTCCCAGCGGTCCTGAGGGATTTCCGAGACCGCATCTCGGCCGTCGTGCAACACATCCCAGTACTGTTCGGCGTCGGCCGCGCCGGGCAGGCGCGCGGCATAGCCGATGATGGCGAAACGGGTTGCGGACTCGCGGCCCGAGTGGCCTGCGCCTGACTCTGCATGGTGGGTTGCTGCCATGAGGTGTACTCCCCGCGTCGATCCGATGAACTGCCGATGATGAGATTTCGGTGCCATCGGTGGAGGCCGCGCACAGATCTGTTCAACGGCCACGGCCCGCAATCTGCCGACAGCAACGGCCGGTACCTTACTCGTCGGTCAGTATTGCATGTAGGTTGCTACCGCATGCGGTTTCATACCCGCCGCTGAGCCCGGTGGCGGGCGGACGCCCCCTGTGCGGGCAGCCGCTATCGTGAAGTCGCCGTCGGTGTTGCCGATCGCCGCCGTCAGACCCGGGAGGGAAAGCTTGCAAATCGGGAAGATCACGATCGGCACGATCGATGACTGGAAACCGGCTCCCGGTGTGGTGACGTCCTGGCACCCCACCAGCGCGTCCATGGAGAAGGCCCGGCAGGCCCCGGTCAGTGCCGTCCCGGTCAGTTATATGCAGGGCCAGCACATCCGCGGAGTCTACGAGCAGGACGCCAAAGGCCTGGACTATTCGCGCCAGATCATCGCCACCTGTGAAGTGCCGGGTACGTGCAATATCTCGGCGATGGATCACGCGCTCAACCATTATCTGCGACGGCATGACACCTACCGCAGCTGGTTCGAATACTCCGGTTCCGGTGACATCGTCCGGCACAGCATCCTGGACCCCGCCGATATCGAATTCGAACCCGTGAACCATGGCGAGATCACGGCCGAGGACGCGCGCAAACACATTGTCGACATCCCCACTCCGCTGGAGTGGGGATGTTTCTCGTTCGGAATCGTGCAGAGCGAAGATCATTTCGATTTCTACGCAGCAATCGACCATGTGCACGGGGACGCGGCGCTGATCGGGATCACCATGCTCGAAGCGCACGGCATGTACACCTCGCTGCTTTCCACCGGCCAGCCGATGGCGCTGCCGGACGCCGGGCGATTCGACGATTTCTGCATTCAGGAACGCGAGAACACGGCGGAACTGACGGTGGATTCCCCGGAGGTCCGGGCCTGGATCGAGTTCGCCGAGAACAACAACGGCAGCATGCCCGAATTTCCGCTGCCGCTGGGCAATCCGCTGGAACCCACCGTTGCCGACATGGTCGGGGAGATGCTGCTGGACGCGGACCAGACCGCCCGGTTCGAGGCGGCCTGCACCGCGGCCGGCACCCGTTTCGTCGGCGGGCTGTACGCCTGTACCGCCATGGTCGAGCACGAGTTGACCGGTGCGACAACCTATTACGGACTCACCCCGCGCGACACCCGGCGCACCTCGGACAATTTCATGACCCAGGGCTGGTTCACCGGCCTTGTCCCGATCACCGTGCCGATCGCCGCGACGACATTTGCCGAGGCGGCGTGGGCGGCGCAGACCTCTTTCGATTCGGGTCTGAACCTGGCGCGGGTCCCGTATTACCGCGTCCTGGAATTGGCGCCGTGGCTGGACAAACCGGGACCCAACTTCCCCGTGTCGAACTTCCTGCACGGCGGCGCCGCTCCGCTGAATGCCGTACTCGCGGCGGCCGAAATGGGCTATTCGAACAATATCGGCATCTACTCCGACGGCCGGTTCTCCTATCAGTTGACGATCTATGTATTCCGGTACGAGGCCGGTACCGCAATGGCAGTGATGTTCCCGGACAACGAGGTGGCCCATAAGTCGGTCGCCCGCTATATCGCCACCATGAAATCCGTGATCGAACAGGTCGCCGACAGCGGGGACTGGGGCCGTTTTGCCTGAGCGGGGTCTATCGGTGAACGGTCCAAGGGGTGCGTCGTGCGTCGGCTAGCCGATGTCGTGGTGCGCTGGCCGCTGATCGTGATCGCGCTGTGGGTCGCGCTGGCGGTGGCATTGCCGCTGAGCGTCCCCAGCCTCAACGAGATGGCCCAGAAGCACCCGCTCTCGATGCTGCCCGGTGACGCGCCGTCCAGCGTCGCGGCCCGGCAGATGGAGGAGGCGTTCCAGGAACCCGGCACCGACGACCTGCTGCTGGTCGTGCTCACCGACGAGGACGGGCTGGGCCCGGAGCACGAGGCCGCCTACGCCAAGCTGGTCGACGCCCTGCGCGACGACCAGCAGAACGTCGTGATGTTGCAGGAGTTCATCGGAACACCCGCCCTGCGTTCGACTTTGACGAGCAAGGACGACAAGTCCTGGGTGCTGCCGGTCGGGTTGGCCGGCGCGCTGGGCACCCCGCAGTCCTACACCTCGTTCAACCAGGTCTCCGATCTCATCGAACGGACCACCGCCGGGGGCCCGCTGGAGGTCCACCTGGCAGGCCCGGCCGCGACCGTCGCCGACCTCACCGTCGCCGGTGAGAAGGACCGCCTGCCGATCGAGATCGCCATCGCGGTGCTGGTGCTGCTGGTGCTGCTGGTGGTGTACCGCAACCCGGTGACCATGTTGCTGCCGCTGGCCGGTATCGGGATGTCGCTGGTGATCGCGCAGGCAGGCGTCGCCGCGCTGTCGGAGTTCACCGGTCTCGGCGTCTCCAACCAGGCGATGATCTTGCTCAGCGCCATCATCTTCGGCGCGGGCACCGACTATGCCGTCTTCCTGATCAGCCGCTATCACGACTACGTGCGGATGGGCGAGGACCAGCACGACGCGGTCCGCAAGGCGCTGGGCTCCGTCGGCAAGGTGATCACCGCCTCGGCGGCGACCGTCGGCGTCACCTTCCTGGCGATCAGCTTCGCCAAGATGGGCGTGTTCTCCACCGTCGGCGTGTCCTCCGCGGTCGGTGTCGGCGTCGCCTACCTGGCGGCGATGACGCTGCTGCCCGCCCTGCTCGCCGTGGTCGGGCCGCGCGGCTGGATCAAACCCCGCAAGGAACTGACCTCCCGGCTGTGGCGACGCTCCGGCGTGAGAATTGTCCGCCGGCCGTGGGCGCACCTGGTGGGCAGCCTGCTGGTGCTGTTCCTGCTGGCCGGTCTCGCCGGATTCGCGACCTTCAACTACGACGACCGCAAGGCCGTGGCGGCCTCCGAGCCCAGCTCGCTGGGATATGTCGCGCTGGAGAAGCACTTCGACATCAACCAGTCCATCCCGTCCTATGTGCTGATCCGCTCCCCGAAGGATCTGCGCAATCCGGAGGCGCTCGCCGATCTGGAGCAGCTGGCGGAGCGGATCACCCAACTGCCCGATATCCAGATGGTCAGCGGTATCACCCGGCCGCTGGGGTCGGTGCCGCCCGAGTTCCGGGCCACCTACCAGGCCGGCATCGTCGGCACCCGGCTCGCCGACGGCGCGAAGATGATCACCGACGGCACCGCCGATATGAACCGGTTGTCCTCGGGTGCCAACACGCTGGCCGGCGGCCTCAGCGATGTGCGCGGCCAGGTCACCGATATCGCGAACAGCCTGCAGCAGATGGTCGACGCGTTCGCGGCCTTGCGCGGCCAGTACGGCGGCGACAAGCTGGTCAAGAACGTGGATGTGGCAGCAAAACTGGTGGCCGCCATCAACCGGCTGGGCAACTCCATGGGTGTGAACCTCATGGCGACCAGGGACATGTTCGCCTGGGTCCCGCCGGTGTTGACCGCGCTGCAGGGCAGCGTGGTCTGCGATCTGGACCCGTCCTGTAGCCAGACCCGCATCCACCTGTCCCGGCTCGCCGCGGCGCGCAATGACGGCACTCTTGCCGAGATCGAGGATCTGGCCGGGCAGCTGGAGTCGCTCCAGGACCGCCAGTCCCTCAACGCGGCCCTGCAGCAGGTGGGCACCGCGTTCACCCGGCTCACCAAGGCGATGCAGGCGATGGGATTGGACAGCCCGGCCGGCGCCGAGGCGACGCTGGCCCAGCTTGAGCGGGGCGCCGAACGCTCGGCCAGCGGCAGCCGGCAGGTGGCCGACGGGGTGGATCAGATCCTCGATCAGATCAAGGTGATGCGCTCCGGCCTCGATCAGGCCGCGGCCTTCCTGCTGACCATGGCCGAGAATGCCGGCTCGCCTGCCATGGCGGGGTTCAACATCCCGCCCGAGATCCTCCAGCTGGAGGATTTCAAGGCGGCCACCAAGGCCTACGTCTCTCCCGACGGGCACTCCGCGCGCTATCTGGTGTTCACCGAGCTCGATCCCTTCGGTCCGGCCGCCATGGACCAGGTCGGCGCCATCGAGGACGCCGCCCGCGGAGCGCTGCCGAACACCGAGCTCTCGGATGCCTCGGTGTCGATGGGCGGGTATCCGGTGGCGCTGGCCGATACCCGCGACTACTACGAGAACGACATCCGGTTCATCGTCATCGTCACCATCATCGTGGTGTTGCTGATCCTGATGGCCCTGCTGCGGGCGGTCATCGCGCCGCTGTATCTGGTTGGATCGGTGGTGATTTCGTACTTCGCCGCGCTCGGGCTTGGTGTGCTGGTGTTCCAGGTCATCCTCGACCAGCAGCTGCACTGGTCGGTGCCGCCGCTGGCCTTCGTGGTGCTCGTCGCCGTCGGCGCCGACTACAACCTGCTGCTCGTCTCGCGGATGCGCGATGAGGCCCCGCTGGGCCGGTTCGGCATCATCCGGACCCTGAGTTCGACCGGCGGTGTGATCACCGCGGCGGGCCTGATCTTCGCCGCTTCCATGTGGGGCCTGCTGTTCTCCAGCATCGGTACTGTGGTGCAGGGCGGGTTCGTCATCGGCATCGGCATCTTGCTGGACACCTTCCTGGTCCGGACCGTCACCGTGCCTGCCATGGCTACGTTGGTCGGAAAGGCGAACTGGTGGCCGTCTCGACTCACAGCGCGGGGGAGCAGTAGAGCATGAAGAAGCTTCTCGCGGCGACCACCGCTTTCCTGATGTTCGGCGCCTCCGGCCCGCTGGGTGTCGGGATCGCCACCGCCGACGAGCCGCCGCCCGGACCGGCCGTCCCGGGCCCGGCGGGTCCCGGCGCGGCGCGCACCATCGAGGGCCGCGGCTACGCCCTCGGCGGCGCCCATGTGCTCGGCATCCCGTACGACGAATACATCATGCGCACCGGCGCCGAGTGGTTCCCGGGCCTGGACCGCCAGATCGTCGACTACCCCGCGGGCCAGGTCCAGGGACACACCCTGGAACGGCTGTTCCCGGGTATCGGGCGTCTCGACGACAGCTTCCCGGGCCTCGGGATTGACGGCCCGAGCTACGGTGAGTCCATCGACGTGGGCGGGCCCAACCTGCTGAATGCGATCAAGTCCGGCGGCCCGGGCATGGCCATCGGCCTGTCCGAGGGAGCGTCGGTACTCGATGACGTGCGGGCGCGGCTGGCCAATGACCCGACCGCTCCGCCGCCGGACCAGCTGAGCTTCGCGACCTACGGCAACCCGGTGGGCAAGCATGCCTTCGGTGAGAGCTTCCTGAGCCAGAACTTCCCGGTCGGCAGCGTCGTACCCTCGCTCGACTACCGGATGCCTGCCCCGGTGGAGAGCCAGTACGACTCGCATCTGTTCGTCTCCGCCTATGACAGCATCGCGGACTGGCCGCAGCGTTCGGACAACTGGATTTCGGTGGCCAATGCGATCGTGGGCCTGGCGACCGGCCACACCGCGGTGGCGTTCACCAACCCGAAAATGGTTCCGCCGCAGAACATCCGGACTACCGTCAACTCCCGGGGTGCGCGGACGACGACGTACATGATCCCCGAGGAGCACCTGCCGCTGGTGCTGCCGTTCAAGTATCTCGGGGTGGATCAGAAGACCCTCAATGATCTCGACGCGGTGCTCAAACCCTATGTGGACGCCGGTTATACGCGTAATGACGATCCTTTGACGGCGCCCATCACGGTGGACCCGGTGAACGGTTACGATCCCGCCGAGGTCACCGCTCCGGCGACCCAGGCAGCCTTCGGTGGCGGTGCGGATCCGGTGTCACAGTTGATGGCCGGCCTGCAGTACGTGCTCAACAATCCGCCCAAGTAGCGGTTACAGGCCGGCAAGCCCTGCCACGAGCAGCACGGTTCCCACCACCGCGACCAGCACGGCCACCCCGCGCCGGCCCCTGGCGCGCACCCAGTCGTTGAGTGCCTCCAGCCGCGCGCGGGTCCGGTCCGGCGCGACGAGGTAGGCCAGCAGCGGGATCTCGATCAAGGCAAAAGCCACCACGTTGAAGACCAGCAGGGCGGCGAGCCGCGTCGTGGAGCTGATGTCGGCGGTGCCGATGACCGCCAGCGCCGCCAGGTAGTCGACCGAGGGCAGCGCGATGCCCAGCCCGGCCGCGCCGGCGACCCACAGCGATTGCCCGTCGAGTAACCGGCTCAGCCAGGCCGGCGGCGTGCGGGGGCGCCCCTTGGTGACCGCCAGCGCCGCGGCCGCCAGCAGGGCCAGCACGCCGATCGCGATCTGCACCCGTGGCAGGGTGAAATGTGCCGATTCCGCCCGGGATTCGAGCAGGAACAACACCGCCGCACCGACGGTCAAACCCATCAGGAATCCACCGCACAGGAAGGCGGACAGCTGCAGCAGCGGGCGCGGGCGGTTGAGCAGCAGCACAGACATCCCGATGCGGAACGGTTCGAGGCTGACGGCGACAGCCATGACCAGCAGGGTTATCCACATCGCGGGCGTTGGCTACGCGTCCAGCCGCACAAATCGCCCTTGTCGATACTGCTCGACACATGCCGAGCGACGGATCTTGCCGCTGGTGGTGGTGGGGATCGATCCGGGGGGCACCAGCACGATATCGGCGACCTGCAATCCGTGCGCACGCGAGATCGCCGCGGTCACATCGCTTTTGGCCTCACCGAGTTCTTCGGATTCGTCGCGTTTCTTGAATTCGATGATGGTGACCAGCTTTTCGTCGTGATCGTCGGTCACGGCGATCGCGGCGACCCTGCCTCTGGTGATGCCGCGCACCGTCTCCTCGATGTCCTCGGAGTAGTGGTTGCGGCCGCGCACGATCAGCATGTCCTTGATCCGCCCGACGATGAACAGGTCTCCCTCGGAGATGAATCCGCGGTCCCCGGTGCGCAGCCAGTCCGTCGCCGGCAGATCGGCGGGCCCACCGATGAGTTCCGCACCGAATCCGGTGCCGGTCTGATCGGGTTTGCGCCAGTACCCGGCCGACACGTTCTCGCCGTGTGTCCAGATCTCGCCGACGGTGCCGTCGGGGCAGAGCCGGCCGGTCTGGGCGTCGACGATCCGCAGCAACGGCGAGGCCGCTGCTGCGTAGCGGACCAGCGGAGTGCCACCGGGCTTGCGCACCGCCGTGCCCTCGGTCAGCTCCTCGGTGGCGAATTCGACGACTTCCGGTGTCCGTCCCAGGCCGCCACTGGCCACGAACACCGTCGCCTCGGCCAGGCCGTAGGAGGGCATGAGCGCCTCCGGCCGGAACCCGGAAGGGGCGAAGCGATCCAGGAAGCGGGTGACGGTGGGCGGCTGGACCCGTTCGGCGCCGCAGATGATGCTCTCGATGACGCTGAGATCGAGACCCGCGAGATCCTCGTCGCGGGTCCGCCGGGCGGCGAGATCGAGGGCGAAGTTGGGTCCGCCGGACACCGTCACCCGGTGCCGGGCCATCGTCTTCAGCCAGCGCGGCGGATGGGTGAGGAATGCGAGCGGACTCATCAGGTCCGCCTGTGTCCCGGCCAGGATGGGCGCCGCGACCCCGAGCATCAGGCCCATGTCGTGGTAGAACGGCAACCACGAGACCAGGGCGCCACCCTCGGGGAACGTGCCGCCGTATCGGCGCAGGTAATCGGGCATCAGCTGATCGAAGTTCGCGACCAGGTTGCGGTGGCTGATCATCACGCCCGCCGGCGCCCGCGTCGAACCCGAGGTGTACTGCAGGTAGGCGATGTCCGGGCCGTCCGGCGGGTCGGCCGGTACGGGCTCGGGAGTGTCCAGATCGAGGGTGTCCACCGATATCACCGCGGTCATGGCGGCGCCGTCGTCCACATATTTGGCGGCGACGTCGAACAGGGCGGATGTCGTCAGCACCACCGCCGGCGAGGTGTCGGCGACCACCGCGCCGATGCGCTCATCATGGGAGCCGGGCACCGGCGCCGACAGTGGGACGGCGATGAACCCGGCCTGCATGGCGCCCAGGAACGCGACGATATAGGGCAGCCCCTGCGGCGCGATGATCAGCGCCCGTTCCCCCGGTGCGCCGTACTGGCCGGCTTCGGAGGCCATGTTGAGGGTGCGCCGGTATAGCTGCGCCCACGTCAGGGTCTCGGCGACGCCATCGGGATCCCGGTCGTAGTCGGTGTAGGTGAACGCCAGCTCGTCGGGTGTATCGCCAGCACGTTCCCGCAACACGGTGAGGATGGACGCGTTGGGCATGGGGGTCAGGCTACTCAAGGTTGCGTTCAGACTGAGCGTGACCATGGCCGCGCGGGCCCCGGAGGGGCACGATGGTCGGGTGGTTTCTGTACAGACGTCGCTACCCGTCGTCGATCTGGGCGATGAGCCGGCGGCGCTGCGGCAGCGTCTCGGCCGGGTGGCCCACGAGGTGGGCTTCTTCTACCTGACCGGCCACGGCGTCCCCGACGATCTGGTGGCCAGGCTGCTCGCCGCCTCCCGGCGCTTCTTCGCCCTGCCGCAGGCCGACAAGGACGCCATCGCGATGGTCAACAGCCCGCACTTCCGGGGTTACACCCGGCTCGGCGGTGAGCTGACCGGCGGCACGGTGGACTGGCGTGAGCAGCTCGACATCGGTCCCGAACGCGTGCCGCTGGCCCGCCCCGCCGATACGTACCTACACCTGCAGGGGCCCAATCAGTGGCCGGCCGCGCTGCCCGAGCTGCCGGCCGTCATCGCCGAATGGGATGCCGAACTCGCGCGGGTGGGCCGCACGCTGCTGCAGCACTGGGCGGTGGCTCTGGGTAACCCGGCCGAGGTGTTCGATGCGGCGTTCGCCGAGGATCCCGCGACGCTGATCAAGGTGATCCGCTATCCGGGCCGGGCGGACTCCGAGCAGGGCGTCGGCGCTCATCGCGACGCCGGAGTGCTCACGCTGCTGCTGGCCGAGCCGGGCAGTCGGGGACTGCAGGTGCGCGCGGGTTCCGGCGGGCAGGAGCAGAGCGACCCGGGGAATGACACGGAGTTTCTCGATGTCGACCCGCTGCCGGGTGCGCTCATCGTCAACATCGGCGAGATGCTGGAGATCGCCAGCGGCGGGTACCTGCGCGCCACCGAGCACCGGGTGCGCATCCAGGACACCGAACGCCTCTCGGTGGCGTACTTCTTCAATCCCCGGCTGGACGCCCGGTTGCCCGTGCTGGCGCTGCCCGCCGAACTCGCGGCCCGGGCCCGCGGGGTCACCGATGACCCATCAAATGACCGGATCTATGCGGTATACGGCCGCAATGCGTGGAAGAGTCGGGTGCGCGCGCACCCCGACGTCGCCGCCGCGCACCATTACATGTGAAGATGGAAGTGTTATGAGCGACACAGAACTGAGCCCGGCCTCGCTGCGCGAGGCGTTCGGGCATTTCCCGACCGGAGTCATCGCCATCGCCGCCGAGGTCGACGGCGTCCGCGTCGGTCTGGCGGCCAGCACCTTCGTGCCGGTGTCACTGGACCCGCCGCTGGTGTCGTTCTGCGTGCAGAACTCATCGGAGACCTGGCCCAAGCTCAAGGGTCTGCCCTCGTTGGGGATCAGTGTCCTTGGCGAATCACATGACGCCGCCGCGCGCACCCTGGCCGCCAAGACCGGTGACCGTTTCGCCGGCCTGGAGACCCAGTCCCGCGACAGCGGTGCGGTGTTCGTGCACGGCACCAGCGTGTGGCTGGAAAGCAAGATCACCCAGGAAGTTCCCGCGGGCGATCACACCATCGTGGTGCTGCAGGTCAGTGAGATCACCGTGCACGATGTGCCGCCGATCGTGTTCCATCGCAGCACGTTCCGCAAACTGGGCGGCTGAGCCGCACTCGGCGCAGCGCTGCTAGATCGGCGTGCGCCTACGGCCGCGCGCCCAGGTCCTCGCGGTATTTCGCCACCCGCTGTTCCAGCTCCGCGGCGTCCTCGGGCCTGCCCTCCTTGCGGGCAAGTTCCGCGCGGGCCGTGAGTTCCCTGATCGCGGTGCGAATATCGTTGACGCTGATCGTTTCTCGTTGTGACATAGCTGTGCCTCTTTGTAGTTGATTGGCCGCTGTCACAACCGTACGCCCGATCCCGCGGCGCGCACAGGCATTGACTCTGCGTCAGCGGCGCATGCCACTCGCACTTCCGCGCCCTGAGCGCAGAGCCAACGCCTTCAGCGCCGGAAGAGCTTGTTGCCCAGCCACACGATCGGGTCGTACTTGCGATCGGCGACGCGTTCCTTCATCGGGATCAGCGCATTGTCGGTGATCTTGATGTGCTCCGGACACACCTCGGTGCAGCATTTGGTGATGTTGCAGAGGCCCAGCCCGTGCTCCTCCTGCGCCATGTCCTTGCGGTCCACGGTGTCCAGCGGATGCATGTCCAGCTCCGCGATCCGCATGTGGAAACGCGGACCCGCGAAGTTCTCCTTGTTCTCTTCGTGATCACGCACCACGTGGCACACGTTCTGGCACAGGAAGCACTCGATGCACTTGCGGAACTCCTGGCTGCGGTTCACGTCCTCCTGCTGCATGCGGTATTCGCCGGGCTGCAGGTCCTTGGGCGGGGTGAACGACGGGATCTGGCGGGCCTTCTCGTAGTTGAAGGACACGTCGGTCACCAGGTCGCGCATCACCGGGAAGGTCCGCAGCGGGGTGATGGTGACGGTCTCGTTCTCGTCGAAGGTGGACATCCGCGTCATGCACAGCAGCCGCGGCCGGCCGTTGATCTCCGCCGAGCAGGATCCGCACTTGCCGGCCTTGCAGTTCCAGCGCACCGCGAGGTCGCCGGCCTGGGTGGCCTGCAGCCGGTGGACGATGTCGAGCACCACCTCACCGTCGTTGACCTCCACGGTGTAGTCCTGCAGGTCGCCGCCGGAGGGGTCACCGCGCCAGACCCGTAGCTTCGCGTTGTAAGGAGCCATGGTCAGCCTTTCCGCTCCGGGTGTTCGGCCAGTTGGTCTTCGGTGTAGTACTTCTCCAGCTCGGACAGCTCGAAGGTGGCCAGCAGGTCCGGCCGCATCACCGGCTGCTGCTCCGCCTCGACGGTGATATCGGGAACCACCTGGTGGTCGCCTTCCACGGCCCGGCACACCAACAGCTTGTTGCGCCAGTGCGAATCCATCTTCGGGAAGTCGTCGCGGGTGTGCCCGCCCCGGCTCTCGGTGCGCTGCAGCGCGGCCTTGGCCACGCATTCACTGACCAGCAGCATGTTGCGCATGTCGATGGCCAGATGCCAGCCCGGGTTGAAGACGCGGCCGCCCTCGACGACGACGTTGGCGTAGCGCGCCTTGAGCTCGTCGATCTTGGCGAGTGCCTCCTGGAGCTCACCCTCCTTGCGGATGATGCCGGCCAGGTCGTTCATCGACTGCTGCAGTTCGGCGTGCAACGTGTACGGGTTCTCGGCGTTGGCCTTCGGGGTGAACGGGTCCAGCGCCAACTGGGTGGCAGCGGCCAACGCGTCCTCGGTGACCGCAGGCCGGTGGTCGGCCAGCGACCGGACATAGTCGGCGGCGCCGAGCCCGGCCCGGCGGCCGAACACCAGCAGATCCGACAGCGAGTTGCCGCCGAGCCGGTTGGAGCCGTGCATGCCACCGGAGCACTCACCCGCGGCGAACAGGCCGGGAGTGGCCGCGCCTCCGCTGTCGGGATCGACCTCGATACCGCCCATCACGTAGTGACAGGTGGGGCCGACCTCCATCTCGTCCTTGGTGATGTCGACCTCGGCGAGCTCGATGAACTGGTGATACATCGAGGGCAACCGGCGCTTGATCTCCTCGGCGGGCATCCGGGAGGCGATGTCGAGGTAGACGCCGCCGTGCGGGGTGCCGCGGCCGGCCTTCACCTCTTCGTTGATGGCGCGGGCCACCTCGTCGCGCGGCAGCAGGTCGGGTGTGCGGCGCGCGGAGTCGTTGTCCTTGAGCCACTGGTCGGCTTCTTCTTCGGTCTCGGCGTACTGGCCCTTGAACACGTCCGGGATGTAGTCGAACATGAACCGCTTGCCCTCGGAGTTCTTCAGCACCCCGCCGTCACCGCGCACGCCCTCGGTGACCAGGATGCCCTTCACCGACAGCGGCCAGACCATGCCGGTCGGGTGGAACTGGATGAACTCCATGTTGATCAGGCCCGAGCCGGCCCGCAGCGCCAGGGCGTGCCCGTCGCCGGTGTACTCCCAGGAGTTCGATGACACCTTGAAGGACTTGCCGATACCGCCGGTGGCCAGGACCACCGCGGGCGCCTCGAACAGGATGAACTCACCGGTCTCGCGCCAGTAGCCGAAGGCGCCGGCGACCTTTCCGTCGTCCAGGATCAGCTCGGTGATCGAGCATTCGTGGAACACCCGGATGCGGGCGTCGTAGTCGCCGAGTTCCTTGAAGTCCTCCTGCTGCAGGGACACGATCTTCTGCTGCAGGGTGCGGATGATCTCCAGGCCGGTGCGGTCACCGACGTGGGCCAGCCGCGGATAGGTGTGACCGCCGAAGTTGCGCTGGCTGATCCGGCCGTCCTTGGTGCGATCGAACAGCGCCCCATAGGTTTCCAGTTCCCATACCCGGTCGGGGGCCTCCTGGGCGTGCAGTTCGGCCATCCGCCAGTTGTTCAGGAACTTGCCGCCGCGCATGGTGTCACCGAAGTGCACCTGCCAGCTGTCCTTGGTGTTGACGTTGCGCATCGCCGCCGCGCAGCCGCCCTCGGCCATCACGGTGTGCGCCTTGCCGAACAGCGATTTGGTCACCACCGCTACCCGTAGGCCGCGTTCGCGGGCCTCGATCACCGCGCGCAGCCCCGCCCCGCCGGCGCCGATCACGACGACGTCGTAGGTGTGCCGTTCCAGGTCACCCATTCAAGATCCTCACTAGTGTTGATTTAGGTCGTATTGCCGTGTCAGCCAATGAATCTCAGGTCGCTGATGGTCCCGCTGGCTACCAGCATGATGTAGAAGTCGGTGAACATCAGGGTGCCAAGGGTGATCCACGCGTACAGCTTGTGCCGGGTGTTCAGCCGGCTGATCTGTCCCCACATCCAGTACCGCACCGGGTGTTTGGAGAAGTGCTTGAGCCGTCCCCCGACGACGTGCCGGCAGGAATGGCAGGACAGCGTGTAGACCCACAGCATCACGACGTTCACGACCAGGACGATGTTGCCAAGCCCGAACCCGAATCCGGTCGGCGAGTGGAACGCCAGGATGGCGTCGTAGGTGTTGATCACCGAGATGATCGCCGCGATGTAGAAGAAGTACCGGTGCGTGTTCTGGATGATCAGCGGGAAGCGTGTCTCACCGGTGTACTTGGCGTGCGGCTCGGCCACGGCGCAGGCCGTCGGCGACTGCCATACGGTGCGGTAGTAGGCGCCACGGTAGTAGTAGCAGGTCAGCCGGAACAGCAGCAGGAACGGCAGCGACAGTGCTGCGTAGGGCAACCACCACACGTCCGGCAGGAACTGGCCGAAGTGGCTGGCCTCGGGGACACAACCGGACTGGGTCGCCTCGTTCCACTTCACGACGCACGGTGAATAAAACGGCGTCAGATAGTGGTAGTCGGCGACCCAGTAGTTGTTCTGCAGGAACGCGCGCACCGTTGCGTAGATGACGAACGCGGCGAAGCCGAGGTCCGTGATCAGCGGCGATTTCCACCACGCGTCCGTGCGTAGTGTGCGCTGCTTGATTCGCGCTCTGGTGGGTGAGAAGACGCCGGTGCCTTGAGGATTCGAGGTCGGTGCGCTCACTTGGTTCCCTCTTCTTCTGTTGTCGGTGACGACGCGGCCGCAGCGCGTTATTCCTCGCGCGGGCGCTCGTCAGGCGGTCTAGCGGCTGCCGCCGAGACCCTCGTCATCGACTCCCTGCCAGAAATCTCGGGTGTAGTCGGTGTCGGGGATGGCGACCTTCTCGGTGGGCGCGGAGCGCGCGGGGGCTCCACGCGTCTCCAGTTCCGCGGCATCGATGTCCAGCCGGTCGATATCGTTGAGCATGCGTTCGGCATCGTTGACGATGCGGCGCATCGCCGGGGTGTCGCCGTAGCGGGCCCGCAGCGATGTGACGCAGCGGCGAAGGTTGCCGATCAGTTCGTGAAGTTCGGCAAGTTCGGTCGTGGTGGACAAGGGTGACCTCCTTGGGCTGAAGGGTGTCAGGGATCACATTACGCATCTGATGTTAGCCACAACGCGGACTTGAGAGTGAGACAGATCACGTCTATGCCCAGGAAAGGGATCCCGATGTCCAACGAAGATCTTCAGCAGAAAGCCGCGGCGCTACTCGCGCTGCACCGCCCCGGCGACCCGGCGATCCTGCCCACGGTGTGGGACGCATGGTCGGCGAAGACCGTGGTTGCGGCCGGTTTCACCGCGCTCACGGTGGGCAGCCACCCGGTGGCCGACTCGGTGGGCAAGCCCGACGGTGAAGGGATGAGTTACGACGATCTGCTGACCCGGGTCGCGCAGATCGCCGCCGCGGTCGATGTGCCGATCTCGGTGGACATCGAGTCGGGTTACGGCGAGTCGGGAGGCCGGTTGATCGACGGACTGCTCTCGGCCGGCGCGGTCGGCCTCAACATCGAGGACACCGTGCACTCCGAGGGTGGGCGCATCCGCTCCGATGAGGATCACGCCGCGCTGGTCGGCGACCTCCGCAAGGCCGCCGACGCCGCCGGTGTGCACGTGGTCATCAACGCCCGCACCGATCTGTTCCTGCGCGAGGTCGGCGATGAGTCCGACCGGTTCGAGCGCGCGGTGCGCAAGCTGAAGCTGGCCGCCGACGCGGGCGCGGACAGCCTGTACCCGGTGGGCCGGCACGACGACGACACCTACCGCCGGCTCGCCGAGGAACTGCCGCTGCCGATCAACGCGATCGCGCTTCCGGGCCAGGACGACCCGGCCCGCTTCGGCCCGCTCGGTGTCGGCCGGATCAGCTTCGGGCCGTTCCTGCAGTTCACCCTGACCGAACGCATCAACGAGCTGGTGGCGCCCTGGAGGTGACGCCGAAGTCGACACTTTTGCGCTCCCGAACCGGGAAATAGCACAAAAGCGTCGGTTTCGACGCACTCACACTCGCTCGGTGCCCGATGTGAGAACACCGTGACGGCCGATTCACACGAGGCGACATTGCGGCAATATCGGCTACCTACCGTCGCGGTATGCAATCAGCCAAGCATGTGGTCGTGGTCGGACACGGCATGGTCGGACACCGCTTCGTCGAGGCGCTGCGGGCCCGCGACACCGACGGCGCCTGGCGGGTCACCGTGCTGTCCGAGGAAACCGACGCGGCCTATGACCGTGTCGGCCTGACCGGATACACCGAGCATTGGGACCGTTCCCAGCTGGCCCTGCCCGGCAATGACTATGCAGGCGACAACGGTGTCGTCCTGCATCTGGGCTTGGCGGCCCGGGAGATCGACCGGGCCGCCAAGACCGTCACGCTCGCCGACGGGCAGTCCCTGGATTACGACGCGCTGGTGCTGGCCACCGGCTCTTACGCCTTCGTGCCGCCGGTACCCGGGCGCGATCTGCCGCAGTGCCACGTCTACCGCACCCTGGATGACCTGGATGCCATCCGGGACGGCGCGCTGGCCGCGGCCAAGACGAAGACACCGGTGGGTGTGGTCATCGGCGGTGGGCTGCTCGGTCTGGAAGCCGCGAATGCCCTGCGCGGCTTCGGGTTGGACACCCATGTGCTGGAGATGTCACCGCATCTGATGGCCGCCCAGCTCGACGAGGCCGGTGGTGCCGTACTGACCCGGATGATCCGGGGCCTGGGCATCGAGGTGCACACCGGTGTGAGCACCGAGAGCATCCAGCCGGCTCAGAAGAACCAGCCGCTGCGCAGATCCCAGTCGAATGACGCGGTGCGGGTGACGCTCAACGACGGCAGCAGCATCGAGGCCGGTGTCGTCATCTTCGCCGCCGGTGTGCGCCCGCGCGATGAGCTGGCCCGCGAGGCCGGTCTGGAGCTCGCCCATCGCGGCGGCGTGATGACCGATCTGTCCTGTGTCACCAGCGATCCCGACATCTACGCGGTCGGTGAGGTGGCCGCCATCGAGGGCCGCTGCTACGGGCTGGTGGGGCCGGGCTACACCAGTGCCGAGGTGGTCGCCGACCGGCTGCTGGGTGGGGCGGCCGAGTTCCCCGAGGCCGATATGTCCACCAAGCTCAAGCTGCTGGGTGTGGACGTGGCCAGTTTCGGTGACGCCAAAGGACATACGCCCAACAGCTTGGAGGTCGTGGTCAACGACCCGGTCAAGCAGACCTACGCCAAACTGGTGCTCTCCGATGACGCGAAGACGTTGCTCGGCGGCATCCTGGTCGGCGACGCATCGGCCTACGGTGTGCTGCGGCCGATGGTGGCCAGCGAGCTGCCCGGCGATCCGCTCTCGCTCATCGCGCCGGCCGGCGACGGCGCCAGCGCGCTGGGCGTCGGCGCGTTGCCCGATATCGCGCAGATCTGCTCGTGCAACAACGTCACCAAGGGTGATCTGAAGGAAGCGATCTGCGGTGGGTGCACCGACGTTCCTGGCCTGAAGAAGTGCACGCTGGCCGGTACCTCGTGCGGATCGTGCGTCCCGCTGCTCAAGCAGCTGCTGGAGGCCGAGGGTGTCGAGCAGTCCAAGTCGCTGTGCGAGCATTTCAGCCAGTCGCGCGCCGAACTGTTCGAGATCATCAGCGCCACCGAGATCCGCACGTTCTCCGGTCTGATCGAGAAGTTCGGCACCGGAAAGGGTTGCGATATCTGCAAACCCACCGTCGCGTCGATCCTGGCCTCGACCAGTTCGGATCACGTGCTGGGCGGCGAGCAGGCCTCGCTGCAGGACTCCAACGACCACTTCCTGGCCAACATCCAGAAGAACGGCAGCTACTCGGTGGTGCCGCGGGTGCCCGGCGGCGATATCACCCCCGAGCAGTTGATCCTGATCGGCGAGATCGCACGGGATTTCGATCTCTACACCAAGATCACCGGCGGTCAGCGCATCGACATGTTCGGGGCCCGGGTCGATCAGCTGCCCGAGATCTGGCGGCGTCTGGTCGAGGGCGGCATGGAATCCGGTCAGGCCTACGGTAAATCGTTGCGCACCGTGAAGAGCTGCGTGGGCAGCGACTGGTGCCGCTACGGGCAGCAGGATTCGGTGCAGATGGCGATCAACCTGGAACTGCGCTACCGCGGCCTGCGCGCGCCGCACAAGATCAAGATGGGGGTGTCGGGCTGCGCACGCGAATGTGCGGAGGCCCGCGGCAAGGACGTCGGCGTCATCGCCACCGAAACCGGTTGGAATCTCTACGTATCCGGTAACGGCGGGATGACCCCCAAACACGCCCAACTGCTCGCCGGCGATCTCGATGACGAGACGCTGATCCGCTATATCGACCGGTACCTGATGTTCTACATCCGCACCGCCGACCGTTTGCAGCGCACCGCGCCGTGGCTGGACGCCCTCGAAGGCGGCCTGGACCACCTGCGTGACGTCGTCTGCAATGACTCGCTGGGCCTGGCTGAGGAATTCGAGGCCGCGGTGGCGCGCCACGTCGACGGCTACGCCTGCGAGTGGAAGGGCGTACTGGATGACCCGGAGAAGCTCTCGCGCTTCGTCTCGTTCGTCAACGCCCCCGAAATAGCGGACCCGACCATCGAGTTCACCGAGTCGTTCGGCCGCAAGGTGCCGATCGGGATGCCGAAGATGCCAGCACAGGAGGCCTCATGACCTTGCTCGATGATCGTAAAGAGATGGACTCCCAAGGCAATTCGGAATGGACATCGGCGTGTGCGTATGACCGGCTGCTGCCGTGCCGCGGCGTCGCGGTGCTGTTGCCCGGCGGCGTACAGGTCGCGCTGTTCCGGCTCGATGACGGTGCGCTGCATGCGGTGAGCAATATCGACCCGTTCTCCGGCGCGGCTGTGATGTCGCGGGGCATCGTCGGGGACCGCGCCGGCCGCGCCTGCGTGCAGTCCCCGATCAAGAAACAGGCGTTCGCGCTGGATGACGGTGTCTGCCTGGATGATCCGCAGACCTCGGTGCAGGTTTACCGGACCCGGATCACGCCGGACGGTTACGTGCAGATCGCTGCGTAGCCTCCGTCGGGCCCCAGTAGGCGTCGCGGCCGGGGCCCGGGCGCCGCTCCACCTCGTCGCGACGCTGGAGCACGGTGAGATTGCGGTAGACGGTCTCGATCACGACTCGTGACGCGCAGTGCGTGTGCAGATGGTCGCGCAGTTCCGCGGTCGTCAGCGGGCGGTCGGCGTCCTGCAATATCGTGAGCAGCTGCGCACGCAAATGCTCACCTCCCCCCTGCGAAACCATTTGTGCGATATTAGCCGAGGAACATGGCGTCCCCGAATCGCCAGCTCAGCTCAGGCGGCGAGGGGCAGCTGCGCCGCACGCGCGCGCCGGAACCGGCTCGCGATCAGCCGGATCATGCCCGGGTGGACGCCCAGCGGCTCGCTGACCATATCGGCCCCCGAGGACCGCAACCGGTCCTGGAACAGTCCGTCGGCCAGCAGGTAGGAGGCCACCGCAATCTTTCCCCCGTCGCTGCGGGCGCGGGCAGCGGCGACCGCGTCGGCGACCGTCGGGGCGCCCGTGGCGGCGTAGCCGAGTTCGACCCGGTCGCCGATGAGCGCGGACAGCATCGCCGCGGTCTGCCGCAGATCCGACTGCGCACTGCGATCCGAGGTTCCGGCCGCCGCCAATACGACGGAATCGCCCGGGCGCCAGCCTGATTCGAAGAGCCGGTCGGCGAGTACCCGGACCGTCCCCGGGCACGGACCCAGCGGCCTGGTCACCGTGACATCGGGATGGGCACTGGCCAGGACATGGGCGGGGACGTCGACGCGGACGTGATAGCCACCCGCCAGGAACGCGGGTACCAATACCGCCGGGCGGTGCCGGGGGAGACGGTCGAGCACCTCGGTCGGGGTCGGGCCGAGCACGTCGACGAACGCGATGTGCACCTCACGGTCGAGCGCAACGCCGACGCGGCGCGCGAGGTCCTCCACCATGGCGACACCGCCGGGTTTGCGGGTGCCGTGTGCGACGAGCACGGCCGCGGTGTCCCGGTTCATGCCGCACCCGCCGGGAACTCGTCGACGGCCAGCCGGTACCCGCGTTTGACGACGGTCGACACGATGTTCTTGTCGCCCAATGCCGTTCGGAGCCGCAGCACCGCGGTCTCCACCGCGTGGGTGTCGGTCCCGCTACCCGGCAGCGCGCTCAGCAGATCGGAGCGCGACACCACCGCGCCCGGGCGGTGGGCCAGCGCCCGGATGGTGGCCATCCCGGCGGGCGGCAGCTCCTTGACCACCTCGTCGACCAACACGCAGGTGCCGCGGATCTCCAGCAGGTGTCCGGCCACCCGCATCCGGCGGGACTGCAACAGCGGCAGTTCGTCGGTGATGTGCCGGGCCAGCGCGCCGAGGCGCATCCGCTCCGGCGCGGAGGTCGGCACGCCGAGACGCACCAGCGGGCGGGCCGTGATCGGCCCCACGCACATGGCATGCACATTGGTGCGCAGCGCGTCGAGGACGGCCGGCTCCACCCCGAGGTCGCGGGCGCGCAGCAGCAGGGCGGCAACGGCCGGCGCGGAGGTGAAGCTGACCGCGTCGAACCGCTCCTCGGCGATACCGAGCACCAGCTGATCGAACGGGCCGTTTCGCGGCGCCGGGTTCCACCGGTACACCCGGATGGGCACCACATCGGCGCCGGCGGCTCGCAGTTCGTCGAGGAACTCCGGGAACGGATCCCAGTCGTCGTTGGTGCCGTGTAGCTGGACGGCCACCCGCATCCCGACGATGCCGCCCTCCAACAGATAGTGCAGCAGCTCGCGGGAGGACTCCGACTCCGGTGACCACTCCTCGGGCAGGCCGGCGGCCCGTAGCGCGCCGGTCGCCTTGGGCCCGCGGGAGACGATGCGGGCCTTGCCCAGTGCCGCGGTCAGTTCATGGGCCAGCCCCCAGCCGTCGGCCGCGGCGATCCAGCCGCGCAGCCCGATGCCGGTGGTGGCGATGACGATGTCCGGGGGTGTGGCGATCAGGGCTTCGGTGTTGGTCCGCAGCTCGTCATCGTCGGGCAGCGGCACCATGGTGATGGCGGCCGCGCTCGTCACGGCGGCGCCGCGTCGGGTCAGCAGGGCGCTCAGCTCCTCGGCCCGCCGGGCCGAGGTCACTGCGACCCGGAACCCGGTGAGCGGCGCCCAATCAGGTTCGGTCATGTCACCTGTGTATTCAGTGCATGTTTCTCGGGTGTTACCTGGCGATTGCGTGGCGGTGTCAGCGCTGCAGGGGGCCGGGAAGAGAGCACGGCGGGCATGAGATCAGACGCTAGAAGGGCAATGTTGCACGATCGTCGCTCGCGATAACCCGGCAGTGAATTTCCGCTCACCACCAACGGTGCCGAGCTGTGAGGTGCCGGCCTACCAGACGTCACCGTCGCGCCAGTCGCAGGTCAGGTCCTCGGAGGTGTCCAGGTCGACATTGACCGGCAGCACGTAGACCCCGCCGTCATCGTCGGGGGTGCGGGTGATGCCCGTCGGCGCCAGCACCGAGGTCGGGCCGGTCCACTGCTGCCAGCCGCGCGGCAGGTAGAGCGCCAGCCCGGCCTCCGACGCTCCGAGGGCGCCCAGTTGGTAGGCGCCGCGCAGCACCTGTTCGAGTGCGTCCATGACGGCGGTGGCCAGCCCCTGCCCACGCCAGTCCTCCCGGACCGCGACGGCCTCGATGTAGCCGCAGCGCAGCGCCGCACCGCGGTAGAGCAACCGGCGCTGCACGACAGCACCGTGGGCGATGATGGCGCCGCGGTGGCCGATGAGTGCATGCATACCGCCCAGCGCGTGCTCCCAATCGGCGTCGTCGAACGCCCCGTCGGGATCGCCTTCCCCGTCGGCCCGGAAGGCGTCGACGACCATCCGGTGGGCGTCAGCGCGCGTCTCGGCGTCCAGATCGGCGGTGTGGATCAGGCGGGCGGTGTGAACTTCCCGCACCGCACCCTGGCCGTGGCTGTGACTGCGCACAAGTGCGTTTCTACCACCAATTCGGGGTAGAGATCAGAACGGCCGCCGCGGCCGCGACCAGTGCAGCCGCACCGTCTGCCCGGGCCTGGTCTGCCCCAGCTTGTCGATGTCCTCGTCGGTCACCACCCCGATGACCGGATACCCCCCGGTCACCGGATGGTCGGGTCCCAGGATCACCGGAAATCCGTTGGGCGGGACCTGTATCGCACCGCGGGTGGCGCCCTCGCTGGGCAACTGTCGATCGGGCCAGCGGTACTCCAGCGGCATGCCGACCAGTCGCATCCCGACCCGGTCGCTGCGGTTGGTCACCTGCCAGTTGGTGCGGATCAGGATGTCCGGGTCGACAAACCAGTCGTCGCGCGGGCCGGGCACCACCTGCAGTTCGAGGATGTCGGGTTCGATGGTGCCGACCGGCGCCTGATCCAGCTCGGGAAAGTCCGCGGTGTGCTCACCCACGGGCAGCAGATCGCCCGCCTGCAGCGGTGCAGGCCCGATGCTGGACATCACGTCATAGCTGCGCGACCCGAGCACGGGTTCGACGTCGATCCCGCCGCGCACCGCCAGGTAGCTGCGCAACCCGGAATGTGGAGAGCCCAGCGATATCACCTCACCTTCGTGGGCGTAGTGAATACTGTTGGTGCCGAACGGAATTCCGTTGACCGCGGGATCGGTGTCGGCGCCGGTCACCGCGATGGTGACGTCGCCGCCGTGCACCCGCGCCGAGAAGCCGCCGAAGGTGACCTCGACGGTGGCCCGTTCGCCGGGGTTGGCGACCAGCCGGTTGGCCAGCGTGTGCGCGCGGCGGTCCGCCGCGCCGGAGCGGGTCACGCCCATGTGGGCCAGGCCGGGACGGCCCAGGTCTTCGACGAGGGCCAGCGGCCCGGTGCGCAGGACTTCCAGCGTGATGCTCATGCGATCTCCTCGCAGGCTCGGGTCTCGCATGACGATTGTTGATTCGCTCCGCAAGCGTCGCTCATGAGATCTCCCGGAACGCGACGGTCATCCCCGGTGTCAGCAGGGCGGGTTTCTCTCGTGTGACGTCGAACAGCGCGGCATCGGTGCGGCCGATCAACTGCCAGCCGCCGGGGGATTCGCGCGGGTAGACGCCGCTGAACTCGCCGGCCAGCGCCACCGATCCGGCGGGCACCCGGGTGCGCGGCTCGTCGCGGCGAGGTACCTGCAGGCGGGGGTCCCCGCCGACCAGATACGCGAATCCCGGTGCGAAACCACCGAATCCGACCCGCCACAGGCTGCCGGTGTGCGCGGCGACCACCTCGGCGACGCTCAACCCGGTGAGTTCGGCCACGGCGTCGAGGTCTTCGCCGTCGTAGGTCACCTCGATGACCACGTCGGGTTCATCGGCCGTTTTGCCCTCGGCGACGGACTGTTCGGGGCGCAGTTTCCCGAGCCGTTGCCGGGTCGGGGCGAGATAGCGCGGTCCGTCGAGCTTCACCAGGACCGTGCGCGAGGCCGGCACGATATCGAGTACGCCCGGGAGACCCGCCTTCTGCAGGGTGTCGGTCCATGCCAGTACCTCGGCGGTGCTGTCGAACTCGAGCAGCAGCGCCTGGTCGCCATAGTCGTGAACGGTGCCCAGTGCGCCGGGCGCCTTGATTTCCGTTGTCAGGCTCATCTACCGAAGCTACCGCCGAGTAAGTTGAATCTCGAGGGCTCTGCGAGCTTTGCCAGAGGAGCCTTAAGCGTGTCTCACACAGCGGGCTGGTACGTCGGCTCGCGACGCTTGATCACCGCTATCACCCGGTAGGTCACCGGCAGCATGACGATCTCGATCACCGTCTTGTACAGCCAGCCCAGCGCGGTGTAGACCACGAAATCGTGGAAGCTGGTGATGCCGATCGCGTTGGCGGCGATGGCGCAGAACACCAGCGTGTCGCCGAGCTGGCCACCGAAGGTGGAGCCGATCAGCCGGGCCCACAGGTGCTTCTCCTTGGTGCGTTCCTTGATCTTGACCACCAGCCAGGCGTTGATGGTCTGGCCGACGAGGAAGCCGGCCAGCCCGGCCACGATCAGCTGGGTGTAGGCGTGCACGACGTTCTCGAAGTGCGGCTGGTTGACGTAGAAGTCGGCGGCCGGCAGATAGATGGTCACCCAGAACGCCGCCGCGGCCAGCGCGTTCATGCCGAAGCCGAGCAGGATCGCCTTGCGGGCGGCCTTGAAGCCGTACACCTCGGAGAGCACGTCGCCGATCACGTAGGTCAGCGGGAAGACGATGAAGCCGCCGTCGGTGATGATCGGGCCGAACGCGACGCCCTTGGTGGCGGTGACGTTGGAGATGATCACCAGGGCGGTGAAGACGGCGACGAGGACCGGATAGTAGGCCGAACCGACCTGGGCAAACGACGGTCGCTGTTCGGGGGAATCGGTCAGGCTGCTCACCGGGACATCTTGTCAGGCCAATGCGGTGCGCAGCATCGGCGGCAGCTGATCGGCGACCAACGGCAGCGACAGCGGCGAGGAGAAGGCGATCGCTGCGGCCAGATCGCGGCCGGTGAACACGTTGCGGGCGCCCTGCTGCGCGATCATCGGGTCGGCCGCCAGCGCCGCGGTCTCCGCGTCATCGGCGGCCCAGATCAGCACGTCCGCACCGGCCAGCACCTCGGCCATCCGGTCGCGCGGCACCGTCGCGTCGACCTCCGGTATCTCGAAGCCCATCTGGGTGAGGAACTCGGTGCGCCAGCCGGCCGGGGTGGTCACCAGGTCGCCGCCGTCCAGGCTGCCCTGCAGCAGCAGCGCCCGCTTGCCCTTGAACGCCGGCGTCTCGGTGCCCAGCGTGCTGAACCTGGTGTCGATATCGGCGATGAGCTGCTGCATCTGATCGTGTTTGAACACGGCCGCGCCGATGGCCGTGGCCTGGTCCTTCCACGGCTCGAAGAACGCGTCCTGGCCGGCCTGCGCGATGGTCGGCGCGACATTGGACAACCGGGTGTAGGTGTCCTGATCGAGGCCGGCGTTGGCGGCGATGATCAGATCCGGGTTGAGCGCGGTGATCGCCTCGAAGTTGATGCCCCCGTCGAGGTTGAGGACCGCCGGCTGCGCGGTGCCGAGCGCGGGGACCGCCCACGGCCACACCGCAAAAGGCTGCCCGCCGAACCATTCGGTGACCCCGACCGGGACCACGCCGACGGCCAACAGGCAATCCTGACCGGTCAGTCCGGCGCTGACCACCCGGGTGGGCGGGGCGGGAACCTTGGTCTCCCCGAACGCATGGTCGACGGTGACGGAGCCGTCGTCGGCGATGGTGCCGGGCGGGTCGGATCGGCACGCGGTCACCACGGCCGCGGAACCCGCGGCAAGCGCCATCAGGAAACCCCGCCGGGACCAGGATGTCGGCACGTCGTGAGCGTAACCGCTACGAGTTGACGCCGAGTGCTCTCAGCAAGGCTTCGCGGTGGGCCACGAACCGCGGATTGCGGTAGGTGCGCTCGCCGTCGTCGTGGAAGTCGAGGTCCCGGTCGGCGACGAACCGACCGTTGTCCAGCACCAGCACCCGGTCGGCCAAGGTGACCGCTTCGTCCACATCGTGGGTGACCAGCAGGACACCGGGCCGGTATTTGGCGCACAGATCCTCCAGTAGCGCGTGCATCCGGATACGGGTCAGCGCGTCGAGCGCGCCGAACGGTTCATCGGCCAGCAGCAGTGCGGGGTTGCGCACCAACGAGCGGGCCAGCGCGACCCGCTGCTGCTCACCACCGGACAGTTCGTAGGGCCATGCCCGTTCCCGGCCGGGCAGTCCGACATCGGCGAGCACCGCCGAACCACGTTGCGCGGCATCACCTCCGGTCAGGCCGAGGGTGACGTTGTCGAGCACGCGGGCCCAGGGCAGCAACCGGGAATCTTGGAACACCACCGAGACGTCGCGGGAGACGAACAGGTCGCCGTCGCCGGCCACACCGTGGTCCAGGCCGGCCAACGCCCGCAGCAGGGTGCTCTTGCCGGAACCGCTGCGGCCCAGCAGGGCGACGAACTCGCCCCGGCGGATGGTCAGATTCACCGCGTCCAGGACGGCCGTGTCACCGAACGACCGGGTCAGCCCGCGCACCACGGCGACGGGATCGCCGTAACGCGAGGCGGTTTCGGCGGGGGTCAGTTCCCCAGTGCGCGTCGCCATGACAGGGCCCTTCTCTCGATGGCGCGCACGATGTAGTCGCCGGTGAGCCCGAACACTGCGTACACCACCAGGCCGACCACCACGATGTCCAGTTGCCCGTACAGCCGGGCCTGGGTCATCAGATAGCCGATGCCCTGGGTCGCGTTGACCTGTTCCACGACCACCAGGGCCGTCCAGGAGATGGTGACGGCCAGCCGCAGCCCGGTGAAAAACCCGGGCAGTGCACCGGGGATGGCGACCTTGCGGATGAACTGGGTGCGCGACAAGCCGACGGTCTCGGCCAGTTCGACGTGGCGCAGATCCACCCCTTTGAGTTGTGCGGTGGTGTTGATGTACACCGGGATCAGCACACTGGTGGCGATGATGATGATCTTCATCGTGTCGCCGATGCCGAACCAGATGATGGCCAGCGGGATGATCGCCAGCGTCGGCACCGCACGCTTGACCTGGATGGGCCCGTCGACGACGGCTTCGCCGATGCGGCTGAGCCCCGAGATGAGCGCCAACGCCAGTCCGAGCGTCACACCGATCACCAGCGAGACCGAGGCCAGTTTCAGGGAGGCCAGGATGTTGGTGGGTAAGCGGCCATCGGCCCACAATTCGCCTGCGGTGCGGCCGATCTCGAACGGGTGCGGCAGCGTGCCGGGATCGAGGATGCCCAGCTCGGAGGTGACGAACCAGATGGCCACCAGCAGCAGCGGGCCGATCGCCAGCGCGGCGGGGATGTTGCGGCCCGGCCCGAGTCGTCTGCCCCGGGTCGTCCCCGAGCGGTGCTCCAGGTTCGGATAGTCCCGCAACGTAGCGGTGGTGGTGTCCTTGCCGGGTGCCACGGTCTGGGTACTGGTCATTGTCGTCTCCCCGTTTCGGCTACTGCTTGGCTGGGCTCGGCAGCGGGGCGTCCGGTGTCAGGTCGGCGAAACGGAAGTCGTACTCGTCCCTGGCTTTCAGGTCTTTGCCGGCGAACGCTCCCGCGTCCTGCAGCAGGTCGATGGTCTCCTGCTGGATGCCGATGGTCTCGTCGGTGAATCCGGGCACGCTGCTCGATCCGTCGGACTCCGCGATCACCTTGGCATCTTCGGGCGTCACGTTCTGATCCTTGATCAGGTACTCCTGCTCCCAGACATCCTTGTGCTCGTTGAGCCACTTCTCGGCGCGATACCAGCGGATGACGAACTCACGGATCGCGGCGGCCTGGGCGGCATTGCCGAGCGCCTCGTTGCTGGCGTACACGTAGTAGAGGCCGGGGTTGGCGCCCGGTGCGTTCGGAATCTCCTTGCTGCCCTTGCCTTCGGTGGAGGCCAGGTACCGGAACCGGTCGGGCTGCTTGAGCACCGCGGCGTCGACCTGGTTGGCGCGCAGACCGTCGGCGAACTCGGCGAGCCCGAGGTTCACCGGCTCGACGTCCTTGATATCCAGGCCGACCGACTTCAGGTTGCGCAGCACGATCGCCTGCTGTGCGGTGCCCTCGTTGATCGCGATCTTCTTGCCGGCCAGGTCGTTCAGCGTTTCGATGCCGGAATCCGGCGCGGTGGCCAGCGTCGACCCCGGCCCGTCGTAGCGCACCGCGCCGACGATCGGCACGCCGGCGTCGGAGTACTGGGCCAGGATGGGCGGCACATCGCCGACCCGGCCGAGCTGGGCGTTGCCCGAGCGGATCGCCTCCAGCCGCAGCGGCCCGCTGCTGAAGTTGGCGTAGGTGACGTCGGCGCTGAGCAGTTCCTGCTCGCCGGAGAGCGCGAACAGCGTCTTGAGGCGATTGGCGTCATCGGCGACGACGAGCTTGGTGCCCGGTGGCACGTCGATGGGCAGCGCGGCATCGGGGGTGAGCGCCGCGCCGGCTGCGGTGTCGGGGTCGGCCGAACTGCAGGCGGTCAACGTCCCGGCGGTCACCGCGGTGACGATCACGACCCGGAACAGGGTGGACAACGTGCGCATGTCGGACTCCTAGCTGGCTGCCGGTGCGGCGGTGCGCGCCCCGGGGGTGAATCGGCTGGCCGGCCGCGGGAGGCCGAGATGGTGGCGCAGGGTGGCGCCGGTGTACTCGTCGCGGAACAGGCCGCGGCGCTGCAACTCCGGAACCACGTGGTCGACGAAGGCCGTCAGCGAGGACGGCAGCGCCGGCGGGATGAGGTTGAATCCGTCCGCGGCGCCGGTGGTGAACCACTCTTCGATATCGTCGGCGACCTGCTCTGGAGTGCCCGCGACGAGGCGGTGTCCGCGCCCGGAACTGAGCCGTAGCAGCAGTTCCCGGACGGTGAGGCCTTCGGTGAGCACCAGACGTTTGATGAGGGCGTAGCGGCTCTTGATGAAATGGGTGTTGGCGTCCTCGTTCTCGGGGAAGCGCAGTTGCCGGTCCAGGTCGTCCTTGGTGACGGCGAACCCGACGATGCTGCTGAGCTGCTCGAGCCCGTAGTCGGGCACGGTGAGGTCCTCGAGTTGGCGTTTCAGCGTGTACGCCTCGGCTTCGGTACCGCCGATGACCGCCGACAGTCCGGGCAGGATGTGCACTTCGTCGGGGTTGCGGCCGTGCTTGCGGATGCGGGTCTTCACATCGGCGTAGAACTCGCGTCCCTCGGCGATGGTGGGCTGCGCGGTGAAGATCGCCTCGGCGTAGCGGGTGGCAAATTCCTTGCCGGGTTCCGAGGACCCGGCTTGGAACAGCACCGGGTGGCCCTGTGGTGATCGTGGGACCTCCAGCGGTCCGGTCACCGAGAAGTGTTCGCCGACATGGTCGATACGATGGATCTTGTTCGGGTCGACGAACCGCGGCGCGTCCTTGTCGCCGACGATGGCATCGTCCTCCCAGCTGTCCCACAACCCGAGGGCCACCTGGAGGAATTCGTCGGCGCGGCGGTATCGGTGGTCGGGATCGGGGTGGTTCGGATAGCCGAAATTGGCCGCGGCGTCCGCGTTCGCGGTGGTCACGATGTTCCACCCGGCGCGGCCCTTGCTGACGTGGTCGAGGGTCGCGAAGCGCCGGGCCAGGCTGTAGGGGTCGTTGTAGGTCGTCGACGCGGTGGCGACCAGCCCGATCTGATGGGTGGCGCCCGAGAGCGCGGTCACCAGGGTGAACGGATCCAGCGCATCGAAAGGGCGGAACTCGGTCTTGCCCTTCAGCACCGGGTGATCGGCGAAGAAGATCGCATCCAGCTTGCCGCGTTCGGCGATGCGGGCGAGCTCGATGTAGTGGTCGATATCGGTGATGCCGGAGATTCGGGTCTCGGGTAACCGCCACGCGGCCTCGTGCTGGCCGATGTTGCGTAGGAATGCGTTCAGGTGCAGTTGTCGTGGCTGCGCTGCCATGGTGAAGCGTCCTCGCCTCTGTTGCCGGTTCTACAGTCGGCTTCCATTCGACGTGTGTTGACGCGCGGCGTGAACAGTTACGATCAGCGGAATTTTTCTATGGCGTGCCGAGTCCGCGTAGCAGCACCACCAGTCCGAACTCGAACGCGTCCGCGGCCCGGTCGGACTTCGCCGCCCCGGTGGC
Source organism: Mycolicibacterium sp. P9-22 (assembly GCF_008329585.1). Classification (GTDB taxonomy): domain Bacteria; phylum Actinomycetota; class Actinomycetes; order Mycobacteriales; family Mycobacteriaceae; genus Mycobacterium. The sequence goes on from NZ_NPKP01000014.1 coordinate 150,826, forward strand.
CAGTGCTGCGGCCAGTTCCGGCCCGGCGTCGGGGCCATCGCCCCAGGGTGCGGCCGGTGCGGCCACGTCGAGCGCGGAGCCGAGCACGAAGCTGTCGATGAGCGTGATGATGCGCAGGGTGTCTTCGGCATCGAAACCGGCCCGGGCGAGGGTGACTGCCAGGGCGTTGTACATCGCGACGGCCTGATGGCTGCCGACGGGATAGGCGGTCATCAGCGGGATCAGCCGCGGATAGCGGGCATAGCTGCGGTAGTAGGACCGCACGATGTCGCCGACGACGTCGATCCATGGTCCGGTGAGGTCGGGCAGCCGGACCTCGCTCATCGCCTTCTCGCGGAGCAGCTCGATGATCTGCTCGCGCCCGGAGACGTGGTTGTACAGCGAGGACGGGCTGACCTTCAGCCTGCGGGCGAGCTCGGGGATGGTGAATCCACCTTGGGCACTCACCAGATCCATTGCTGCCGTGGCGATCAGATCACTGGACAGGATCGCCACCTTCGGTCGTCCCATGGGGCTCTCTCCTGTAGCACTTGCGGAAAATTGGGTTGGGTCACACAATAAACGAATTCTATTCGTTTTAGGAGTATCGACATGCGCACCCTGATTGCCGGAGCCGCCGCCCCGCTGTCTCGTTCCCACGCCTCGCACCGGCCGCCGCTGCGGGTGGGGCTGGTTCAGCACCGCTGGCGCGAGGACCCCGTCGAACTGGCCCGCGCGCTGCGCGACGGCATCGACCGGGCCGCGGGAGAGGGCGCCACCGCGGTGTTCCTGCCGGAGATCACCCTGCTGCGCTACCCCGCCGATACTCCAGCCGGGCCGAACCCCGGCGACGGCGCCGAGGACCTGACCGGCGGCCCGACCTTCGCGCTGGCCGCCGAGGCCGCCCGCGCCAACAAGGTCTTCGTGCATGCCTCGCTGTATGAGAAAGCCCCGGCCGCAGACGGTTTGGGCTACAACACCGCCATCCTGGTATCGCCGTCCGGTGATCTGGTGGGCCGCACCCGCAAGATGCACATCCCCATCTCGGCCGGCTACTACGAGGACACGTACTTCAGGGCCGGGCCCGCAGAAGACGCGTACCCGGTCTACGCGCCCGAGGGCCTGGATGCCCGCATCGGCCTGCCCACCTGCTGGGACGAATGGTTCCCCGAAGTCGCCCGCAACTACTCCCTGGGCGGCGCGGAGATCGTGGTGTATCCGACCGCGATCGGTTCCGAACCGGTGTTCCCCGACCTGGACACGCAGCCGTTGTGGCAGCAGGTCATCGTCGCCAACGGCATCAACAGCGGCCTGTTCATGGTGGTGCCCAACCGCACCGGCAATGAGGGGGCGCTGTCGTTCTACGGTTCGTCGTTCATCTCCGATCCGTACGGCCGGGTGCTGGTGCAGGCACCGCGCGACGAGGAGGCGGTGCTGGTCGCCGATCTGGATCTGGATCAGCGGCGGGATTGGCTGGAGCTCTTTCCCTTCCTGCTGACCCGGCGCCCGGACAGTTACGGCGCGCTGACCGCTCCGGTGGATACCTCGCATCCGTACGGCGAGGGCCATGAGGCGACCGAGGTGGTGAAGTGACCTCGTACGTGATGCCCGCCGAGACCGCGCCACAGGACCGGGTATGGATGGCCTACCCGTCCGCGGGGTACTCACTCGGGGATACCGAGGCCGAACACCATGAGGCCCGCACCACCTGGGCGGCGGTCGCGCACGCGATCGCGGAGTTCGAGCCGGTCTCGCTGCTGGTGGATCCCGGTGAGCTGACCGCCGCCAAACACTATGTGTCCCAAGACATCGAGATCGTGGAAGCACCGCTCAACGATGCCTGGATGCGCGATATCGGCCCGACGTTCGTCCATGCCGAGGACGGCTCGGTGGCCGCGGTGGACTGGGTGTTCAACGGCTGGGGCGGGCAGGACTGGGCGCGCTGGGACCGTGATTCGAAGGTCGGCGCGCTGATCGCCGAGATCGCCGCAACGCCGCTGGTGTCCTCGCCACTTGTCAACGAGGGCGGCGGAATTCAGGTCGACGGGCAGGGCACGGTGCTCGTCACCGACACGGTGCAGCTGGACCCGGGGCGCAACCCGGGCCTGAGCAGATCGGACGTCGAAGCCGAACTGGCCCGCACCATCGGTGCCACCGAGGTGGTCTGGCTACCGCGCGGACTCACCCGCGACTCGCAGCGTTTCGGCACCCGCGGCCACGTCGACATCGTCGCCGCGTTCACCGCGCCGGGCCGTCTGCTACTGCACACCCAGACCGCCGATGCGCACCCCGACACCGCGGTGTGCCGGGAGATACGCGAAAAACTCGCCGATCGATTCGAGATCATCGAGATGCCCGCACCGGATACCCTCACCGATGATGAGGGGTATGTCGACTACAGCTATATCAACCACCTCGTGGTCAACGGCGGCGTGATCGCCTGCAGCTTCGGTGATCCGCGCGATGCGGACGCCGCGGCGATCCTCGCCGAGCAGTATCCGGGCCGCACGGTGGTGTCGGTCGATGCCCGCCCGCTGTTCGCCCGGGGCGGCGGTGTCCACTGCATCACCCAGCAGCAGCCGGCCCCCAGGCAGGCGGCGCTGTGAGCACCCTGTTCTCCGGCGGCACCATCTGGACCGGTACCGACACCACGGACGCGTTGCTCGTCAGCGACGGCGTCGTGGTGGCGGTCGGCGCACCGGCGCACACGGCAGACGCCGATGAGCGGATCGATCTGGCGGGCGCATTCCTCATGCCCTCTTTCGGTGACGGACACGCTCATCCGCTCTACGGGGGTCTGGAGTCGGTCGGGCCCCAGGTGCGGCCCTGCACGTCGGTCGACGAGATCGTCGCGGTGGTCAAGACCTACGCGGATGCGCACCCCGACCAGAAATGGATCGTCGGCGCCTCGTACGACGGCAGCCTGGTCGAGGGTGGACTCTTCGACGCGCGCTGGCTGGACGCCGCCGTCCCGGACCGGCCGGTGGTCCTGCGGGCGTGGGATTACCACACGTTCTGGGTGAACTCCGCGGCCCTGCGGCTGGCCGGGATCACCGCGGACACCCCGGACCCGGCCCTCGGTGAAATCCCGCGCCGCCCCGACGGTTCGGTGCTCGGCACCCTGCGCGAATGGGGCGCCACCGATCTGGTCGCCGCGGTGATGCCCGCACGCGAGGAGTCCGTGCGGATCGCCGCCCTCGGCACCGCCGCGGACTACTACCTGGCTCGCGGCGTCACCTGGGTGCAGGACGCCTGGGTCGAGCCCGACGATGTCGACACCTACATCGCCGCGGCCCGAGCCGGTGCGCTGCGGATGCGATTCAATCTGGCGCTCTACGCCGACCCGCGGCACTTCGACACGCAGGTCACCCATTTCGCGGACGCCCGCGACCGGGTCCGGGCCGCCGGCTCCCCGCTGCTGTCGGCGGACACGGTGAAGTTCTTCGCCGACGGGGTCGTGGAGAACGAGACGGGTGCGCTGCTGGCACCGTACTGTTCCGGGTTGCACAGCCACGGTATGCAGCTGTGGGAGGGCGATTCGCTGGCCCGCGCCGCGCAGCGGGTCGACGATCTCGGGCTGCAGATCCATATCCATGCCATCGGGGATGCCGCCGTGCGGCAGGCCCTCGATGCGATCGAACACGTGGTGCGCACCAACGGTCCCCGCGACCGCCGGCCCGTCATCGCGCACGCACAACTGGTCGACGACGCCGATCTGGGCCGGTTCGCCGAATTGGGCGTCATCCCGAACATGCAGCCACTGTGGGCGCAGCTGGATGCATTGATGACGGTGCTGACCGTTCCGCGCCTGGGCGCCGAACGCTCCGACAAGCAGTACCGCATCCGGTCACTGGAAAAATCGGGCGCCGCATTGGCTTTCGGATCCGACTGGCCGGTGTCCTCGGGTGCGCCACTGGACGGTATCGCGGTCGCGGTGTCGCGCCAGACGGAGGACGGCACGCCTGCCGGTGGCTGGACGCCGCATGAGATCCTGCCGATCGAGGCGGCGCTGTCCGCCTATACGGCGGGCGTCGCCCATCAGGCCTTCGCCGAATCGGACTGGGGGCAGCTGAATCCGGGGGCCAGCGCGGATCTGGTCTGGCTGGACGCCGACCCCATCACCACGGCGGCTCCTGACCTGCCGGCCGTCACGGTCCGGGCCACCTACCTGCAAGGGCGACCGGTCTACACGAGGGAAGGGTAACCCCATGTCCGTTTCCGGCACAGATACCGATACCGAAGGCGCGCTGAAACGGGTACTCGGGTTGCCCTCGCTGGTGCTCTTCGGGCTGGTCTACATGGTGCCGCTCACCGTGTTCACCACCTACGGCATCGTGACCGAGACCAGCGGTGGCCGGCTGCCGCTGGCCTATGTGGTGACCCTGGTGGCGATGGTGTTCACCGCGCGGTCCTACGCCAGGATGGCCACCGCCTACCCGGTCGCGGGATCGGCATACACGTACACGCAGAAGACATTCGGCGCCCCGGCCGGTTTCCTGGCCGGATGGGCGCTGCTGCTGGATTACCTGTTCCTGCCGATGATCAACTACCTGGTCATCGGGATCTACCTGGAAGCGGCCATCCCGGCGCTGCCCGCTTGGGTGATCATCCTGGTCACCATTGCGATCGTGACCGTGCTCAACATCGTCGGCATCGTCTCGGTGGCGCGCGCCAACTTCCTCATCATCGCGATTCAGGCAGTGTTCATCGTGGTCTTCGCGGTTTTGGTGTGCGTGACTCTGACGGGTAGTGGCACGGTCGATCTGGCTGCCCCGTTCACCGGCGACGGCACGGCCGACGGTCTGGGCCCGGTCTTCGCCGGGGCGGCCATCCTGTGCCTGTCCTTCCTGGGTTTCGATGCGGTGTCCACCTTGTCGGAAGAGGCCAAGGACGCCAAACGCACGGTGCCGCGGGCCATCATGATCGCCACCGTGTCGGCAGGCCTGATCTTCATCGTGCTGTCCTACCTGGGCCATCTGGTGTTCCCGTCCAACGAGTTCGCCGACGTCGACTCCGGTTCGCTCGATGTGATGGCGGCGGCCGGCGGCGATTTCCTCGTCACGTTCTTCACCGCGGCCTATGTGGCAGGCGCGCTGGGTTCGGCCATCACCTCGCAGGCCTCGGTCGCCAGGATCCTGTTCGCCATGGGGCGCGACGGCATCCTCCCCCGGCCGGTGTTCGGGTATATCTCACCCAAGTTCGCCACACCGGTGTACGCGATCCTGGCGGTGTCGGTGGTCTCGTTGCTGGCCATCGTGATCGACCTCGCGACACTGGCGTCACTGATCAGTTTCGGCGCGCTGGTGGCATTTTCGGTGGTGAACCTGTCGGTGATCAAGCACTACTTCGTGGATCTGGGGGAGCGTTCCGGCGGCAAGGTCATCGGCAGCCTGATCCTGCCGTTCATCGGTTTCGCGCTCACCGTGTGGCTGTGGACCAGCCTGTCGGTGATGACGCTGGTGACCGGGTTGATCTGGCTGGCAGTCGGTTTCGCCTGGCTGCTGGGCGTGACGCGGTTGTTCCGCCGGCCCACTCCCACCTTGGATCTCAAGGAGTAGGCCGGCGGCCGTGGCTCAGACCAGCGTGATGGTGACGTCGATGTTGCCGCGGGTCGCCTTCGAGTAGGGGCAGGTCTGGTGTGCGGCGTCGACGATTGCCTGCGCCACCTCGCGCTCGACGCCGGGAACGCTCACGTTCAGCCGGGCCGCCAGTCCGAATGCGCCGTCGTTGTTGATCAGATCGACCTGGGCGTCGACGGCGGTCTCGGCGGGCAGCTTCACCTTGTGCGAGGCGGCGGCGATGCCCATGGCGCCGATGAAGCAGGCGGACCAGCCGGCGGCGAAGAGCTGCTCGGGGTTGGTGCCACTGCCGGCGGCGCCCGGCGGGGTCAGCTGGATGTCCAGGTTGCCGTCCGAACTGTAGGACTCACCCTGGCGACCACCGGTGGTGTGGGTCTCGGCGGTGTACAGAACGGTCATGGCTTGCTCCTCAGGTTTCGGGTCGGTCCGGTCGTTCCGGGCCGACTGCTGGGTAGAACTCCGCCAAATTTTGTTTCATTCCCGATTCAATCGGACGCGCTATACTTCATTTTCATGAAGCCCAGCGCCACGAAGCCCCAACTGTCGGATTTCATGTGCTTCGCCGTCTACTCGGCCAACCTCGCCTACGGCAAGGCCTACAAGCCGATCCTCGACAAGCTCGGCGTCACCTACACCCAGTACCTGGCGATCGTCGCCCTGTGGGAAGAGGACCACCAGACCGTCAGCGGTTTGGGCGAGAAGCTCTTCCTGGAATCGAACACTCTCACCCCGATCCTGAAGCGGCTCGAAGCCGTCGGGTACGTGACCCGGCAGCGGTCCACCCAGGACGAGCGCCAGGTGGTGGTCAGTCTGACCGAGGCCGGCCGGGCGCTGCGCGCACAGGGCCTGGAGATGGATCTGGTCGCCGCCACCGGGCTGTCGCCGGAGGAGTTTCGCGTGCTTCAGAAGGGCATCGCGAACCTGCGGGACAACCTGCGTGCGCATGTCCGGGAAAGCACTCACCCGAACTGACGCTCGGGCATACTTTCGGCGTGACCGACACCCAGGTATTGATCGCGGGCGCAGGCCCGATCGGGCTGACCGCCGCCATCGAACTCGCCCGCCGGGGTGTGGCAGTGCGGATCGTCGATCCGCTGCTCGAGCCGCCGCAGTACGCGAAAGCGGTTGGTGTGCAACCCCGGACGCTCGAAGTCTTCGAGCGGATGGGAATCCTCCGGCAGATTCTCGACGCATCCGTGCCGTTTCATGGGCAGATCGTCTACGTCAACGGTGAGCCCGCGGGGCAGGCAGACTTCGCCCTGCCCGAGGACGTGCCGTTCGGATTCATCGGCCTGCCGCAGTACAGCACCGAGCGGGTGCTGCGCGAAGAGTTGGCCACCCGCGGCGTACCGATCGAACGTGGCATCCGGCTGTCGGGATTCGAGCAGGACACGGGCGGTGTGACCGCCACGCTCGAGGGCCCGGACGGGCAGCAGAGGGTGCGGGCCCAGTATCTGCTCGGCGCCGACGGTGCCCATTCCGTGGTCCGCAAGACCCTGGCCCTGACCTTCGAAGGCGCGGCATTCGACGACCAGTACATGCTCGGCGATGTCGAGGTCGACTGGTCGCAGCCCCCGGGCTACGCCATCCGGGCGATGCACCAGACCGACGGCAAGATCGACGACCTGCTGGTGTGCATACCGCTGCCTGGCCGGGGACGGTACCGGATGTCGATGCTGGTGCCCCCGGAGCTTTCCGCCGAAGCGACCGGCGGTGTGCAGCACGGCTTCGAGAGCGGCAATCCGCCGCAGCTGCATCACATTCAAGCGGTACTGGACCGGCTGTCCCCGGAGCCGACGACGGCGCGAAACATGCGCTGGTCCTCGGTCTTTCGGATCAGCCACCGCATCGTCAACGCCTACGGCAAGGGCCGGGTGTTCGTCGCCGGCGACGCCGCGCACATCCATCCGCCCACCGGCGCACAGGGCATGAACACCGGTATCCAGGATGCCTACAACCTGGCCTGGAAGCTGGCCCTCGCGGTGACCGGAGTCGCGGCCGATGGGCTGCTCGACAGCTATGACGCCGAACGCCGGCCCGTCGGCGAAGAGGTGGTGGGCCGGACCGTGCGCAGCGCCCGCGAGGGTATCGGCGCGGATTCCGATGATCCGTCCTTCGTGATCCGTCGCGAGGCCCAGCTGCTGATCAGTTACGCGGGTAGTTCGATCGTGGCCGACGGTGCCGGTGGCCGGGCGCCCGATGCACGCGGTCTGACCCGAGCGGCCGAAACCTCCGCGGTGCGGTTGTACACCTTGCTGGCCGGCACCCGGCACACCCTGGTGTTGTATGCCGATGCCACAGCGGGTTTCGAACTGCTGGAGGCCGCCGCCGCGGCTGCGCGGGGTGCCGCGCACGGCCTGATCGATGTCTACGTGGTCGCTCATCCCGACGCCGATGTGGACGCCACCGTGCTGCCGCTGCTGCGGGATGCCGACGGCGACTTCGCGAAGGCCTACGGTGTCAATGGAACCACGGCGGTTGTGGTCCGCCCCGACGGGCAACTCGGCTATGTCGGGCCCGCCGCGGCCGATTCGTTGACCGGGTACCTGAAGCGGACGTTCCGGTAGGGGACCACACGCGCATCGCTAGCGTCGAGATCGCACTGAGGGTTGTGAATATCGCCGCCGATCTGATTTTCACGACCGTGGAGTCGATCTCGCCCCTAGGGCATCAGCTGCACCTTGAGGTGGTCGCCCGCTCGCGACATGGCCGCGTCGTATCCGGCGGGTGCGTCACCCAAGGGCATTGTGGTGGTGAAGATGCCGTCCACGTTCAGCCTGCCGGACTGCAGCAGCGGCACCAGTTCCGGCCAGGTCTGTTGCACCGGCGCGGTCGTCAAGCGGATGGTCAGGCTGCGGATCAGGCAGGCCAGCGCCGGCAGCGGATAGGGCTGCAGATCGTGCACCCCGACGATGGACACCGTGCCGCCGGTTCGCACGGTATCCAGTGCATCGTTGATGGAGGTGTCGGTGCCGACCGCGTCGATGACGGAGTCCACCCCCAGACCGCCGGTGGCTTCCCGGATGCTCTGTGCCGCCGGTGGTGGCACGGGTACCGCACCCGCAGCCAGCGCGCGGTCGCGTCGTGTCTGCACCGGGTCGACGGCGTACACGGTTGCCGCGCCCAGGGTCAGGGCGCTGCGCAATGCGCACATGCCGACCGCGCCGAGGCCGATCACCGCGACCGATCCGCCCAGGGGGATATCGGCGCGTTTGGCCGCCGCCCAGCCGGTGGCCAGATTGTCGGTGAGCAGAAGCGCCTGTTCGGTGCTGATGCCGTCGGGCATCTTCAGCAGCTGGAAGTCGGCACCCGGAACCGCCAGCAGTTCGGACTGTGCTCCGCCCAGCGCTCCCGAGCCGAAGATCTGCGGGCCGTGCACGCAGCGGATCGGGTCATGGGTGGCACATCCCGCGCAGCGCCCGCACCCGGCGACCGAGGACACCAGGACCCGGTCACCTATGCTGAAACCGGCGACCTCCGAACCGGTTTCGACCACCATGCCGATCGCCTCATGCCCGAGGGCAACCGGGTCGAAGATCGGGTAGTGCCCCTCCAGGAAGTGCAGGTCGGATCCGCAGATGGCGGCGGCCACCACCTCGATGATGGCGCCGTCCGCTCCGGGCAGTTCCGGGTCGGGCCGTGTTTCCACACTGACCGCCCCACTGGAATCGACCATCACTGAGCGCATGCTCATTCCTCCCGGAAATCCGACCAGACGGGTTCATACACCGCGGCGTGGTAGGTGCTCAGCCGCCACGGACTGACGGTGTGAATCTCACCGTCGGCATTCTTGAAGTAGGAATGCTTGATCGACGGATGCGCCCACACGGTCTTGCGGATCTCCTCCTGGGAACGACGGTGCCACTGCGCGGTCGGTCCCGGGAGTGGCTCCAACGTGCGGCGCCGCCCGGTGATGAGGCGCTGCAGGCACTGGTTGATGTACCGCATCTGCAGTTCGGAATTCAGGATCAGGCTGCCGCCGTGGGCGAGGTGTGCGCCCGGGCCGTAGGTCATGAAGAAGTTCGGGAAGCCGGGCACCGCGATGCTGCGGTAGGCGTAGGGCCTGTTGCCCCACACCTCGTGCAGATCGGCGCCGTCGCGGCCGGTGACGGAAATGGGGAACAGCACCTCGGTGGCGCGGAAACCGGTGGCGTACACGATGATATCGACATCGTGGGCGGTCCCGTCGCTGGTGGTGACACCGGTTGGGGTGATGCGTTCGATGGGGGTGCGGATGAGTTCGACGTTGTCGCGTTTCAGCGTGCTCAGCCAGCTGCCGTTGTCCTGCAGGGTGCGCTTGCCGGTGGCGGGGTAGTCGGGTAGTACCTTGGCCAGTAGCTCGGGTTCGTCGCCGACCTGGGTGGTGATCCAGGCGGTGAACATGATCCGGGCGATCGCGTTGATCTCGCTGACCGCATAGTTGTTTCCGGCCGACTGATCGTTGTAGCCCGGGTCGACGATCGCGGCGTCCAGGCCTTTGTCGGCGCCGGGCCATAACAACAGAAAGCGGTACCAGCGGCCGTAATAGGGCAGATGCTCCATGGCCCAGCGCACACCGTCGGTGACGGGCTCGTGATACATCGGATTGGGGAACATCCACTGCGCGGTGCGTTGGAACACCGTGAGGCTGTGCACTTTGTCCGCGATGGCCGGGGCGATCTGGAAACCGCTGGCGCCCGCACCGATCAGGGCGACCCGCTTACCGGTGACGTCGACGCTGTGATCCCAGGCGGCGGAATGAAATGCCGGTCCGGTGAACGTATCCGCGCCCGGAAAGTCCGGGATGTTGGGCCGGTTGAGTTGGCCCACCGCGGTGATGACGGCATTGGCGGTGAAGGTTCCGTTGCCGGTATCGACCGTCCAGACATCACCGTCCCAGCTGGCGGAGCGCACCTCGGTGTTGAACCGGATGTGCGGGCCGAGGTCGTGACGATCCACCACGTCGGCGAAGTACTGGCTCAGCTCGGGCTGCTCGGCGAAGAAGTGGTCCCAGTGGTTGCTGGGCTCGAAGCTGTAACAGTAGAAGTGGTTCGCGACGTCCACACGAGCACCGGGATAGCTGTTCTCCCACCATGTTCCGCCCGGACCGGCGTTCTTCTCCAGGATGGTGAACCCGATGCCGGCCTGTTTGAGCCGCACCCCGGCGAGTACTCCGGACTCCCCGCAGCCGATGACGATGACGTGGAAGTCTCCGGCGTCGTCGAGTGCGGCGGGCCGGCGTGGGTCGGCGCCGTCGAGGTCCAGTTCCTCGAGCACCAGTGGCAGGTTGTCCTCGCCGACCGGCTCGCAGGCTGCCCAGTCGAGCATCTCCTTGACCAGTTCAGGGGACAGTGGGTCGGGGAACGGGCAGCCCCGGTCGCGGTATGCGGCGATGATAGGCAGCGCCGCGGCGCGGGCGCGGGCCTTGTCCTCTTCGGACATGAAGCCCTGCACCTCGTTGAGGAACAGTCCCGCCTGCTTGTATTCGCGGATGAAGCGCGGGTCACCGGTGATGTGCACCAGCGACAGCAGCAAGGTGGGAATGCTGACCTGCTCCAAGGCCGTGGCGATCTCGGCGTCGGAGGTGTCAAACGGCTGTCCGGCGTGGAAGCTGCGCGTCACGGAGAGTTACGCTACGGTGCGTTGCGTTATTCGGCAATAGTGGTTTGGCTGGTGTCGGCCTCCGCACGCTCAAGGGTAAGGACCATTTCGACGCGGCTATCGTGGCGCTGCCGCTGGGTGTGCTGCGCGGCAGACCGTCACGGTGCCGACGTCGTCACGTCGCGAGCGTGGGCTGACCCGGTTGCGTCACGGGCACGCCGCCAAGTGCGCAGGGGTTGGCAGCGGCAGCGCCCATGAGCGCGGTCATGTCCGCCGACCGGTGTACTTCGCGGGGGAGTAAGCCGATCCGCAGTTCACCGGACTAATGGAAGGCGCCCTGCGAAGCGGTATTCGCGCGGAGGTAATGGCGTTATCCCGGACGGCAGTCGACCTGCGACGGTGCGCGGTGCTCCGGTCGGCGTTACCCCAGTTCAGGGCTATTGGCTATAAATCATTACCATGATAATGTGATCTGCACCGCAGGGCTGGAGTGCCTTGATGCCCCTCACAGTGACCGGCATGCGGCCTCATATCGCCTGTCATCGAGGAGCCCACAATGTCCTTTACTTCGCCCGCCGTACCCGGCGCGCAGTTGGCGCGCCAGATCGCCCTTCTTCCCCTCGTCGGGCTGATCTTCTTCAGCGTCTCCGGCGGTGCCTACAGTCTGGAAGCACTGATCAGCACCTCCGGACCGGGGATGGGAATCCTGCTGCTCGTTGTGATGCCGCTGGTGTATGGACTTCCCATCGCCGCCATCACCACCGAACTGGCGACCGCGATGCCCGCCGAGGGCGGGACGTATGTCTGGGCGCGGCGAGCGCTCGGGGACTTCGCCGCCTTCCAGGCTGGCGTGTTGCGTTGGCTCAACAGCTGGGTGGATATGGCGATCTACCCCGTGCTGTTCGCCAGTTATCTGTCGGCGCTGTTCGTCCCGGCTGAGGCCGGACACACCGTGATCGCTTCGTTCGGTCCGTTCGTTCTGGACGTGCACTGGATCGTGGGTGTGGTCTGCGTGATCATCCCGATGGCAGGGTTGAATATTCGCGGCGCCAAGAGCGTCGGTGAGAGTTCGCTGCTCTTCGCGGTCATCGCGCTGGCCCCGCTGGCCATCCTCGCCGGTTTCGGCATCGTCAAGTTGATCACCGACCAGACAAACCCGCTGTCGCCGTTCATGGTTGACGGTAGTTCGGCTACCGCTGCGTTTGGAGCCGGCCTGGCATTGGTGATGTGGAGCTACTGCGGGTTCGACCGTGTCGGCCTCATCGCCGGTGAGATCAAGAACCCCACCCGGGTGATCCCGAAGGCCATGTTCATCGCCATGATCGTCGTGATCGCGTCCTATGTCCTGCCGCTGGTGGGTTCGATGGCCGTCGGTGGCTGGGAGAGCTGGGAGGCGGGCTCCTTCGGCGATATCGGCGAACGGCTCGGTGGAACCTGGCTGGCCGTCCTGGTCACCGTCGGCGGCATGTTCGCCGCGATCGGACTGTATTCCTCACTGCTGATGAGCAATTCGCGATCCATCTTCGTGTTGGCGACCGATCGGTGGGCACCGCCGGTCTTCACGAAGATCAGCCCGCGGTTCGGCACCCCGGTCGTCGCGATCGTCGTGAGCTCGGTCATGTACGCACTGTTCAGCCTCGGCTCGTTCATCGACCTCGTGGTGATCGACGTGTTCCTGATCAACCTGCTGCTGCTGGTCAACCTGATCGCCTTGGTGGCCTTGCGGATCAAGGAACCGACCATGCCGCGGCCGGCCAAGATCCCTGGCGGCTGGCTTGGGATCGCGGCGATGGGCGTTCCCCTGACCGTGGTGATCTGCTACGTCACCTGGTACACCGTGCGCGACTACGGCTCCATCTCCTACTGGCTGATCGGCGGCACCCTGGTGCTCTCGGTGCTTGTTTACTTCCCGGCCCGCACATACCAGCAACACCACAGCTCCTCGGCCGACGCCGTCGCCCTGAGCGATCGCTGAGACCGCGAGAACAATACGAATCGGAGTACCCCAATGAGCAAGCATGACGTGATCGTCGTCGGCGCCGGCCTGGCCGGCCTGTCGGCAGCCAGAGACCTGGCCCGCGCAGGTACCGATGTGATCGTGCTGGAAGCGCGCACCCGCCCCGGTGGCCGGCTGGAACAGATCACCACCGACGACGGTCGCACCGTACAGCTCGGCGGCGAGATCATCGGAACCTTCCACACCGAGTACAAGAAGCTGGTGACCGAGCTCGGCCTGACCATCGGCCCGACCTTCACCGAGAGCGAAGGCGAAACCACCTGGCTGCTGTCCGGGCATCGGTACACCGGTGAAGATCTGCCCTGGATGAGCGACACCGACAGGCGCTGCTATGACACCGTCGAAAAGCAGTTCGCGGCCCTGTCGGCCACCGTCGACCCCGACGATCCGTGGTCGCACCCGGATGCGGTTGCCCTGGATGCGATCTCGTTGGGCGACTGGTTGCGCGATGCCGGCGCCGGTCGCGATGTCATCCGCGCACTGGAACTGTCCCATCTCGCGCTCGCGGTCGAATCGGTCGAGCACACCTCGTTCCTGGCTGCGCTGCGCAAGGAATCCTCGGCCGGTGCCGCCGGCTTCTACAACTATGAGGCATGGGAAAACGAGCGTGTCGTCGAAGGCTCGGCCACCGTCGCCACTCGGCTGGCCGCCGAACTCGCCGACCGGATCCGATACAGCAGCGTGGTGTCGCAGGTCGCCGTCACACCCGCGGGTATCGCAGTGGAACTCGCGTCTGGAGAACGCCTGAGCGCTGCGGACATCGTGATGGCGGTTCCCGCGGGACCCCTGCGTGATATCCGGATTGAGGGTGTCAGCGACGAGAAGATCGCCTCGCTGTGGCGGCAGAAACACGCGCTGGCGGCAAAATTCGTTGCTGTGTACAAGGATTCATTCTGGGAGGATTCGAAACTCGACGGCACCAGCTATATGGAGCACAACATCCTCGGCGGCACCTGGGCGCAGAGCCGTGGTGTGCTGTCCGGGCTGGTGCCGCCGGGGCGCATCGGCGCCTACCTGGCCACCCCGGCCCATCTACGGGCTCAGGACCTGGTGCACGAGGTCGTGAAGGCCTTCGGTCCTGATGCTGCGGACCCAATCGATGTGCACACTCGATCCTGGGCCACCGACCCCTTCACACAGGGGTACATCACCGCGTGGCGACCCGGCGACGTCATGGGCGTCGGGCCGCTGCACGGTAAGCATGAGCCGCCGTTCTATGTGTGCGGTTCCGACCAGTGGGTCGCCGGCTATATGGAGGGTGCGGTACGTACCGGCCGCGACACCGCACAAGCCCTGCTGCACAGCCGCTGACACCCATTCAGGAGGAAACCACAATGACCGTAGCCAAACTCGCCCAAGGCGCTGAACTCGCCGAACTGCTGACCGCCAGTGCCTATGTGCTGCCGGAGAACCTGCGCGGCGGTGATCCGAACGAAACCGGCACCACCCATCTGGCGAGTGCGGATGGCCGCTTTCTCATCGGAAGCTGGCGCGCCGAGCCCTACAGCGAGTACATCGAAGCCTATCCGGGTGATGAGTACACCCGCGTGTTGGAGGGCAGGGTGACCCTCACCGACGACGCCGGAAACGTGCAGAGCTACGGGCCGGGGGAGGCATTCACTATCGCCGCCGGATGGCGCGGTGAGTATCGTGTCGAGCAGACACTGCTCAAGCAGTTCGCGTACTACGAGATCGGCTGAAGCCACCGGCATCAGGTGTGGATGGGCACGGAAGAGAGGACGGCAATGGCGCGCGTGCTGGAGGACGACGTACGCGAGGAACAACGCCAGCGTCTTCTCGATTCGGCCATCCGCGCCATCAGCAAGCACGGGTTCGACACTGTCCGGCTGCGCGATATCGCATCCGACGCCGGCGTGACCACCGGCATGATCCAGTACTACTTCGACAGCAGGCAGTCGTTCCTCACCGCGGCGCTGGAGAAGGTGGGTCTCGACCAGATCGAGTGGTGGTCGCGGATCGGTGAGATCGAGGCTGATCCCTGGAAGCGGATCACCATGTTGATCGGCGCGTGCGCGGACCCCAACCCAACCGTCGCGGTGGAACAGTCGGCCGCCTGGCTGGAGTTCTGTGCATGCGCGACAAGGCATCTTGAGTTGCGTGACATTTTGTCCGCGGTGAACCGGCGGTGGCGCGACGTCGTGCTGGAGACCATCCAGACGGGTACGGCCAGCGGTGCGTTCCGGCCGGTGCTCGACGAGGCGCTGATCGCCGACGCGCTGATCGCGATGCTGGACGGGTGCGAGATGTCCATCGGTTCGCAGGCCGGCCTGTTCGACTCCGACCAGGCCAGAAGCGTTGCTACCGCCGTCGCGCAGCATCTATTGAACTGCGCTCCGGCGGACCGGGAATCAGCGTCCTGACCCGGACGGCAGGGGCGTCCGGAAGTGGCGTGCCTTGCGCAATGTCGAATGCGCCGAGGACAGCCGCGACACATCGGCACCGCTGGTGATGTGTTGACCGTCGGATCCCAGCCGGGCGATGGTCGCCTGCGCCTCGGCGACCTCATCGGCCGTGGGGGACAACGCGGTGTGGATGGCCTCGATGTCGGCCGGGTCGACCGCGAGCTTGGCCGTCATCCCCATCTGCGCGGAGTGCCGGGCATCGGCGAGGGTGTCTGTATCGCGTGGTGTGGGTCCGTCGATCGGGCCGGGGAGCGCTGCCGCTCGACTGACCACCACGAGATGGCTGCGGGCGTAGGCCAATGCCGTCGGCGTGTATGCCAACCCGGTGTCATGGCGGAAATCGCTCACCCCGAAGGCTAGACGGTATGAGGGGCTGGGGCCTCGCTCACATGTGACCGTGGGTTGCCGACAGGAATTAGGTCCTGGCCGGTAGAGCCACAAGATGTGGGAGGCCCCAGTGTTACGTCAGCGTACGAGTGTTGGATTGGATGTGCACGCACGTTCGGTGATCGGATGTGCATTGGACGGGGACACCGGTGAGGTGTTCGAACGTCGATTGAGCCCGGA
>NZ_NPKP01000015.1 GCF_008329585.1 Mycolicibacterium sp. P9-22
TACGAACAGCTGGCCTGGAACTGGCCCAACTGGGCCAAGATCTTCTTCAACAACAAGGGCGTCGTCGCCCACTCGACCGCAGTCTGCATGAACTACCCACCCGACGACATGTCCGTCTGGGTCTGGTGACGCCCGCGGACCTCACTGGCCCGCGCCGAGTGTGAAACCTCGGTGGCCCAACGCGCCGATTCCCGACGAGAATTCACATTCGGGACGCGCCCGATAGATTGACCGGGTGCAGAAGAAGCGGACCGCGGCCGGCGTCCTCACCATTGTCGGCGCGCTGTTGTGCGCGGCGGCCATCGGCGGGTTCGTGGCATACCGCTTCTACCTGCTGCGCCCGTATCTGTTCCACCCGTTGCTGTTCGGGGTCACCGGCGGTATCGCACTTGCCCTCGCCTGCGGACTGGGTCTGCGCCGCCCGGTCGTCCGTTGGCTCGGCGTCGCGGTGTGCCTACTGGGTGCTGCCGCCATCGGTTTCATCGGCTGGTTTGCCTCGGCCTTCCAGACGGACCTGACAGCAGGTTCGCGCCTGGAGTCCGCCGACGGCAGCATGGAACTGGTCGTCTACACCGGCAGCGCCGTCATGGCCCCTGACCCGATATGGGAGCTGCGTCTGCACACCCGCCAGGGTCTGCTGTCCCAGGAGAACGATCTGGGCTGCGTGAACGCGGATCTGCTGTCGCTCAACGGCATCGACTGGACCGGGCCGCGGACGCTGCGGGTGATGCTGTCCAGCGGCATCGTCGACATCGCCGTCGACGGTGACGGCCGGCCGGACCGCACCGTCGACGGCGGTTGCTAGCTGAGGTGATGGACTTCCTGCAGCCCGTACACCGGCGTCGGTAGTCCCTCGTAGCGGGCCTTCAACTGCAGGGCCAGGTACAGCGAATAGTGGCGTGACTGATGGAGATTCCCGCCGTGGAACCACAGGTTGGGCTGCTGGGTGGGCTTCCACATATTGCGCTGCTCGCCCTCCCACGGGCCGGGGTCCTTGGTCGTGTCGCTGCCCAGGCCCCACACCTTGCCGACCTTGTCGGCGACATCCTGGCCGATCAGATCGGCCGCCCAGCCGTTCATCGAGCCGAACCCGGTGGCGTACACCACCACATCGGCGGGCAGCTCGGTACCGTCGGCCAGCACGACGCTGTCCGTAGTCAGGTGTGACACATCGCCGTGCGCGAGCTTGATGCTGCCGTCGGCGATCAGATCGCAGGCGCCGACGTCGATGTAGTAGCCCGATCCGCGACGCAGGTACTTCATGAACAGCCCGGAGCCGTCATCGCCCCAGTCCAGGTCGAAGCCGGCGGCCTCCAGCCGATCGTAGAACTCCTTGTCCCGCTCACGAATCGCGTCATAGATGGGGATCTGGAACTGGTGCATGATCCGGTATGGCAGTGATGCGAACGTGAGATCGGCCTTCTCGGTGGTCATTCCGGCCGCCAGCGCACGCTCGGAGTACAGGTCGCCGAGCCCGAGGTCCATCAGCGAATCCGATTTCACGATGTGGGTGGAGGAGCGCTGCACCATCGTGACGTCGACGCCGTTCTCGACCAGTGCCTTGCAGATGTCATGCGCGGAGTTGTTGGAGCCGATGACCACGGCGCGCTTGCCCGTGTACTGATCCGGACCCGGGTGATGGCTCGAATGATGTTGGTCGCCGGCGAATTCGTCCTGGCCGGGGAAGTTCGGCACATGTGGTTTCCCGGACATCCCGGTGGCCAACACGAGCTGGGTCGGGTGCAGGGTCAGCCGCTCGCCGTCCCGGTCCACCTCGACGGTCCAGCGCTGTTGGGCGTCGTCGAACGAAGCGGACAGGCAGGTGGTCTTCGACCAGTACGGCACCTCCATGACCCGGGTGTAGAACTCCAGCCAGTCACCGATCTTGTCCTTCGGCGCGAACACCGGCCAGTTCTGCGGAAACGGCAGATAGGGCAGGTGGTCGTACCAGACCGGGTCGTGCAGGCACAGCGACTTGTAGCGCTTGCGCCACTGATCGCCGGGGCGTTCGTGTTTGTCCACGACGATGGCGGGCACCCCGAGTTGACGTAGCCTGGCGCCCAACGCGATTCCGCCCTGCCCGCCGCCGATGACCAGAATGTAGGGCTGTTCGGAATAGCCGAGCGCGCGATCCTCGTCGGCCTTGCGTTCCGCCCAGGACCGGGTGTCCGGGTCGGATCCGTGCACCGCGCCGAGTACCCGGGTAGCGCCCTTGCGCTCCTCGTGGTCCTTGAGTTCCTGCAGCGCGGTCAGCAGGGTCCAGCCCTGATCGTCCTTCAAGCGCAGGTGTCCGGTGCCGCGGCCGACGGCGGTCTCGAACTCGATGAACGCCGACACCACGCCGTCGCCGTCATCGGTGGCAGGCTCACGGGTCCGGAACCGCGACGGGTCCGTGCCGGCCAGTCGGCTCTCCAGCATCTGGCCGATCGCCTCGCGGCCCTCCAACGTCTTCAGGTTCCAGGTGAAGGACACCAGGTCGCGCCAGAAGCTGTCGACGGCGAACATCCCGGTGACCCTCTCGATATCGCGGGTGGCCAGGGCCGTTTCGAACTCGGACAGCCAGGCGTCCATACGTTCCTGTGGCGAGACGGCGGAGGTGGGTGCAACCGGAAGATCAGCGATCTGTGTCATGTGAGCCAGCACACACCCGGCCGCGATGCGAGCGCAAGGGCTGCAACCCCCTGCAACTCTTTCGCGCTGTGTGCCAGGTCACATAGAACTACGGGCATGAAAGCAGCTGTGTACTACGGGCCGAACAAAGTCGATGTGACGGATGTACCGGAACCCGAGCCGGAGCCGGGGACGGTCAAGGTGAAGGTCGGATTCAACGGCATCTGCGGCACGGACCTGCATGAATACTATGCCGGGCCGATCTTCGTGCCGACCGAACCACACCCGCTGACCGGCCGGCAGCTGCCGTTGGTGATGGGCCACGAATTCTCCGGCACCATCACCGCACTCGGTGCCGGGGTGCGCGGCTGGGCCGAGGGTGACCGGGTGGCGATCGAACCGATCTACCGCTGCGGCACGTGTGGACCGTGCCAGGCCGGTAACTACAACATCTGCGCCCAGATCGGGTTCCACGGGTTGATGTCCGACGGCGGGATGGCCGAGTACACCGTGGTGCCCACCGACATGCTGCACAAGCTGCCCGACAATGTGTCGCTGGAACTGGGCGCCCTGGTGGAGCCGATGTCGGTGGCCTATCACGCGGCCACGCTGGGCGATGCCCAGCCCGGTGACACCACGATGGTGTTCGGGGCGGGCCCCATCGGCATCGGGCTGTGGTTCGCGTTGCGCGGCAAGGGCATCGAAGACACCTTCGTCGTCGAACCATCCGCCACGCGGCGCGCCGCCATCGAAGCACTCGGGGCGCGCACCCTGGACCCGACCGCCGTCGACGTACCGACCTTCATCGCCGACCACACCGGCGGCCGGGGTGCCGGCGCGGTGTACGACGCGGCCGGGGTGGCCCCCGCCGTCGAGACCGCGCTGGCCTGCGTGGGTGCGCGCAAGGCCATGGTCAGCGTGGCGATCTATGAGAAGCCACTGACCACTCCGCTACTGAACCTGGTGATGAACGAATCCCGGATCCAGGGTTCGCTGTGCTACACCGCAGCCGATTTCGAGGCCGTCATCGGCCTGATGTCGCGCGGCGCCTATGACACCACCGGCTGGGTGACCGCCATCGGTATCGAGGACGTCGTCGACGAGGGCTTCGAGGCCCTGCACGCCGGAACCAAGATGAAGGTTCTGGTCGATCCCGCCAACACGAAGGACCAGTCATGACACGCACCATCCCCGCACCGCTGCTCGGCAAGGTGGCACTGGTGACCGGCGCCGGCCGCGGAATCGGCCGCGGCATCGCGCACGAACTGGCCGGTCAGGGCGCCGACCTGGCCCTGGTCGATGTCAGTGCCGACGCGCTGGCCGGTGTCGCCGACGAGATCACCGAGATCGGTTCCAAGGTAACGACCTTCGTCGCCGACGTCTCGGACCGTGCGGCCGTATTCGATGCCGTGGACCACGCCGCGAGCGCGCTCGGCGGATTCGACATCATGGTCAACAATGCCGGGATCGCCCTGGTGGGTCCCATCGCCGAGGTGACACCGGAACAGCTGTCGCGGCTGTGGGCGATCAACGTCGACGGTGTCCTGTGGGGCATCCAGGCCGCGGTCGCCAAGTTCACCCAAACCGGCACCAGGGGCAAGATCATCAATGCCTCGTCCATCGCGGGGCATGAGGGGTTCGCGATGCTGGGCCCGTACAGCGCCACCAAGTTCGCGGTGCGGGCGCTCACCCAGGCCGCGGCCAAGGAGCATGCCGCGGACGGCATCACCGTCAACGCGTACTGCCCGGGCGTCGTCGGCACCGACATGTGGGTGGAGATCGACAAGCGGTTCGCGGAACTGACCGGCGCCGCCGAGGGGGAGACCTTCGCGAAGTTCTCCGCCACCATCGCCCTCGGCAGGCCGGAGACGCCGGAGGATGTCGCCGGATACGTGGCCTACCTGGCCGGCCCGGGCGCGGATTACATGACGGGACAGGCCGGCCTGATCGACGGGGGGATGGTCTACCGGTGACCCACACGTGACAGCCCGTGTGACGGGGAGCACAATCGGGGCAATGGCAGGCTCCTCGATCCCCGAGCCCGCGGTCGCCGTCGGTGACGACCCGCGACGGTACGCCATGCTGCTGTCCGAGGTGTACGACGCGACGATGGCCGGGTCCCGGGCGCCGGCGCGACCGCGCACGGTCATCGCGGATTCCTGGAACAGGCTGCTGGGCAGTGGAATCGACCCCGAGCATCACGACCCGCCGGATGTGGATCGCAGCGGGTTGGATCTGCTGCGCCAGTCCTCGGGACTCACCTCGGTGCTGGAGGACATCTCGCGGGGTCTGGAGTCGGTGATCGCCGATGGCAGCAACATCCTTGTGGTGGCTGATGCCCGTGGCCGGGTGCTGTGGCGGTCGGGCACACCGCGGGTGTTGTCCCAGGCCGACCGGCTGGGCTTCGTCGAGGGCGCCCACTGGGGTGAGCCCGCGGTGGGGACCAACGCGATCGGCACCGCGCTGGTCTCCCGGCGTGCGGTGCAGATCTTCTCAGCCGAGCACTTCCTGCGCAGCCACCATTCCTGGACGTGTGCGGGTGCGCCGATCCGCGATCCGCGCACCGGGCATGTCATCGGCGCCGTCGACGTGTCCGGACCGGCCTCCACGGTGCATCCCACCACCGTGGCACTGGTGGATCTGGTGGCGCGGCTGGCGGAATCACGGCTGCGCGAAGCCCATGAACGCACCCGGAACCGGTTGCGGGCGGTCGCTGCCCCGATGCTGGCCAGGATGAGTTCTCCGGCACTGGCCGTCGACCCGGACGGTTGGGTCGCCGCGGTGGATTCGCTGCCGCCGCACAACCGGATCCTGTTGCCGCACAACGCCGAAGCGGGCCGGGCGTGGATACCCGCGCTCGGCGCCTGCGAGCTCGAGCCGCTGTCGGGCGGATGGCTGGTGCGTCCGGTCGACGAGATGGCCGCCGACGGTCCGGCCGGGCATGCCACGCTGGATCTGCGCAACCACAGTGCGCCGACGCTGTCGATGGTCGGGCAATCGGGCACCTGGTGTCGCGACATCTCGCCGCGCCACGCCGAGATCCTGCTGGTGCTCGCCACCCGTCCCGAGGGCCGCAGCGCGCCCGAACTGGCCGCCGACCTGTACGGCGACCGCTCCCGGGTGGTGACCGTGCGTGCCGAGATGTCGCGACTGCGAAGGCAACTCGTCGGTCTGATCAACGGTCAGCCGTACCGCTTCACCGATGGCATCGTGGTGGATGTGTGCAGGCCGCTGGATGCCGCCGCGCTGCTGCCCGCGTCATCGGCGCCGGCGGTGCGCGCCATCCGCGAGCAGGGGTAGGCCTTGCGGTACGCCCGTACTTAATTAGGATCGCCTTACCTAATTAAGCGAGGTGTTCATGCGAGAGATCCGTGTGGCGGTCATCGGTGCCGGCCCGGCTGGGATCTATGCGTCCGACATTCTGACCAGCGAATACCAGAATGCCCGGGTCGACCTGTTCGATCGTCTGCCGGCGCCGTACGGCCTGGTCCGCTATGGCGTCGCCCCCGATCATCCACGGATCAAGGAGATCATCAAGGCGCTGCGCCGGGTGCTCTCGCGTGACGAGATACGTTTCCTGGGCAACGTCCACTACGGCACCGACATCACGCTGCGGGACCTGCGCCGCCACTACGACGCCGTCATATTCTCCACCGGTGCGCGCCGGGACCGCCCGCTGGACATCCCCGGTATCGATCTGCCCGGCAGTTACGGCGCCGCGGACTTCGTGTCCTGGTATGACGGGCATCCCGACGTGCCCCGCACCTGGCCGTTGGAGGCCGGCGAGGTCGCCGTGCTCGGCGCCGGCAATGTGGCCCTCGACATCGCCCGGGTGCTGGCCAAGCCCGCCGACGAACAGCTCGGCACCGAGATCGCCGGCAATGTCTACCAGGGACTCGCCCTCAACAAGGCGACCGACGTCCATGTCTTCGCCCGGCGCGGCCCGGCGCAGATCAAGTTCTCGCCCATGGAGTTTCGTGAGCTGTCGCATTCGCCGAGCGTGGATGTGATCGTGCATCCGGAGGGGTTCGAGATCGACGAGGCCAGCCAGAAGGCCATCAACTCGACGAAGTCGATCAAGCTCGTCGTCGACACCATGATGAAGTACATGGACCGCGAGCCCACCGGCGCGCCGCACCGCATCCATATCCACCTCTGCCAGTCACCGGTCGCGGTGCTGGGCACCGATGCGGTCGAGGGCCTGCGTACCGAGCGCACCGAGCTGATCGGCGACGGAACGGTCAGGGGCACGGGGGAATTCACCGACTGGCCGGTACAGGCCGTCTATCGCGCGGTGGGTTACCTGTCCTCGCATCTGGCCGATCTGCCGTTCGACCACCATGCCGGTGTGGTGCCCAACGACGCGGGCCGGGTGCTCGACGCGGACTGGATGGTGGTCGACGCCACCTATGTCACGGGCTGGATCAAGCGCGGACCGATCGGTTTGATCGGGCACACCAAATCGGATGCGGCCGAGACGGTCGCCAGCCTGCTGGCCGACCTGCCGGGCATCCGCCCGCCCGAGGTGGCCGACCCCGACGCCATCCTGGGCCACCTGTCGGCCAACAACGTGGACTACACGACCTGGGCCGAATGGGAACGTCTGGACGCCCACGAGGCCGCACTCGGTGCCGAGCAGGGCCGCGAACGGGTCAAGGTGGTGCCGCGGGCGGACATGATCACCGCAGGTAGGCGTCCGCCCACGCACCGATGATGCGGCCTGCGCGCTTGGCCTGACCGGGGCCGGTGAGCAGATGCTCCGAACCCTCCAACGAGACGAAGCTGCGCGGGTGCCGCGCCATCCGGAAGATATCGCTGGCGTTCTCGATGCCGACGGTGTTGTCGGTCGGCGAGTGCAGGATCAGCAGCGGCAGCCGCAGACCCTTGATCTTGTCGTCGAGCTTCGCGCGCCGCACGTCCTCGACGAAGGCGCGTTTGAGCGTCAGGGTCTTACCGCCCACCATCCACTGCCCGCTGCCCTCGGCGAACACCTGGTCCAGACAGGCGTCGTACTGGTGCTCGACATGGGTCGGATCGAACGGCGCGCCCACCGTGACCACCGCGCGCACCCCGGCGCAGTCACGCGCGCAGGCCAGCACCGCCGCGCCACCCCACGAATGCCCGACCAGCAGATCGGCCGGCGTGCCGCGGTCGGTCATGAAGTGGCAGGCCGCGATGACATCGTCGACCTTGCAGGTGAACGATCCGTCACCCCAGTCACCCTCGGAGCCGCCCAAACCGAGGGCATCGAAACGCAGCATGCCGATCCCGTCGGCAGCCAGCTGTTTGCAGATCCGCGCCGAGGCGGGCGAGTCCTTGCCGAGGGTGAATCCGTGCGAGAAGACGCCCCAACCGCGCACCGGTCCCTCGGGCAGGTCGATGAGACCGGCCAGGGCGGGCCCGGTCGCGCTGGGGAATGTGACACGTTCAGCCATGCCCAGGGTTTACCACGGCGACGGCCCGCACCTTAGGGTGACGGTCGTGCCGCTCAATACCGTCGCGCTCGAACTCGTCCCACCGAACGTGGAACGGGGGGCCCAGTACGCCGTGGACGAGGCGATCAAGGTCCGGGGACTGTCGCAGGAAACTGGTGTCGAGATCGGGCACATCATGATCCCCGGCATGATCGACGAGGACGACGACCGCCCGGTCGAGATGAAGCCCAAGATGGACGTGCTGGAGTACTGGTCGCTGATCCGGCCCGAACTGCCAGGATCCCGCGGGCTCTGCACCCAGGTCACCTCGTTCCTGGACGAAACGGCGCTGCGTGGCAGGCTCACCGAACTGAACGCGGCGAACTTCGACGGCATCGCCTTCGTCGGGGTGCCCCGCACGCTGCGCGACGGTGAGGGCGGCGGTGTCGCCCCCACCGATGCCCTGTCGACCTTCGAGAGTCTGGTGCCCAACCGCGGGGTGATCCTGATCCCCACCCGTGACGGTGAGCAGGGCCGCTTCAACTTCAAATGCGACCAGGGCGCCACCTACGGGATGACCCAGCTGCTGTACTCGGACGCCATCGTCGGATTCCTCACCGAATTCGCCCGGACCACCGAACACCGTCCGGAAATCCTGCTGTCCTTCGGTTTCGTGCCCAAGTTGGAATCCAAGACCGGGCTGATCAACTGGCTCATCCAGGATCCGGGCAACGCGGCGGTGGCCGCCGAACAGGAGTTCGTCAGCAGGCTCGCGCCGCTGGACCCGGACGCCAAGCGCCGCGAGATGCTGGATCTGTACAAGCGGGTCATCGACGGTGTCGGTGCGCTCGGCTTCCCGCTGAGCGTGCATTTCGAGGTGGCCTACGGCCCCTCCAAGCCCGCCTTCGACACCTTCGCCGCGATGCTCGACTACTGGGCGCCGGAGAGCTCCAGCTCGAACGCCGGATAGTCGTCCAGCATCCGGCGCAGCGCGGCCTCGAACTGCCACATCGAAGTGAGGTCGTGGTCCAGACGGCAGTCGACCGCGGCGGCCGACCCACTCGGTGGCGGCGCATCGTGCACCCGGTCGGCGATCCGGTCGAACAGGGCGTGCGGCACCGCCAGGTAATGCCACGGCTCGCGGTGCGGGGCGGTCAGCATCGCCGCGTACAGCAGCCCGTGCTCGGTCGCCACGAGGTGGGTGGCGGTGACGGTCACCGGGGCATGCGCCTCGGTGCGAACCCATTCGGCGGCCGCCACCCGGCCGGCCAGCGCATGCAGCCGGACGTCATCGGTGAGCAGCGCGGGGAAATCGGGCCGGCCGATCTGCGGACCGGTGTCGAGACAGTCGCGGAGCATGGCGCCGAAGTAGTCGTTCATGGACACCTCCCAGACCTCGAGCCTGCACCCGGGCGGGGGTCACGGTCAACCGCCTATCCTGGCGCGAGTGTCTGCCCAGTCCGAGTCCATCCGCGCCCTGCGCGCCAAGCTGGACGATCTGACGTTCCGGGATGCCTCCCGGCTGGGGCGACGGCTCAAGGGGCTGCACGGTGAGCCGCCGGAATCGCTGATCAAGCAGTTCACCGCCGCCGAGGCGCTGGTGCTCACCAGGCAGGCCGCCGTCCCGGACATCACGTACCCGGACCTGCCGGTGACCGCCAGCCGTGCCGAGCTGGCCAAGGCCATCAGCGACAACCAGGTGGTGATCGTCGCCGGGGCCACCGGCTCGGGGAAGACCACCCAGCTGCCCAAGATCTGTCTGGAGCTGGGCCGCGGTATCCGCGGCACCATCGGGCACACCCAGCCGCGCCGGCTGGCCGCCCGCACGGTGGCCCAGCGCATCGCCGATGAGCTCGGCACCCCGCTCGGTGCCGCGGTCGGCTACACGGTCCGGTTCACCGATCAGGCCAGCGACTCCACCCTGATCAAACTGATGACCGACGGCATTCTGCTCGCCGAGATTCAGCGTGACCGCCGGCTGCTGCGCTATGACACCCTGATCCTCGACGAGGCGCACGAACGCAGCCTCAACATCGATTTCCTGCTCGGGTATCTGCGCGAGCTGTTACCGCGCCGCCCCGACCTCAAGGTGATCGTCACCTCGGCGACCATCGAGCCCGAACGCTTCGCCGAGCACTTCAACGGCGCTCCCATCGTGGAGGTGTCGGGGCGCACCTACCCGGTGGAGATCCGCTACCGGCCGCTGGAAGTGCCGGTACCCGCCGAGGAAGGCGATGATCCCGACGACCCGGATCACGAGATCGTCCGCACCCCGGTTGTTGGTCTTCGCGCAAGCGGCTCATCCGAAGTCCGCGACCCGACCGAGGCCATCGTCGACGCCATCGCCGAACTGGAGGCCGAGCCGCCCGGCGATGTGCTGGTGTTCCTGTCCGGGGAACGCGAGATCCGCGATACCGCGGATGCCCTGCGCGGCCTGGTGGATCAGGGCACCGAGGTGCTGCCGCTGTATGCCCGGCTGTCCACCGCCGAACAGCAGAAGGTCTTCACGACCAGCACCGCCCGCAGGCGAATCGTGTTGGCCACCAATGTCGCCGAGACCTCGCTGACGGTCCCGGGCATCCGCTACGTGGTCGACCCGGGTACCGCGCGGATCTCCCGCTACAGCAGGCGCACCAAGGTGCAGCGGCTGCCCATCGAACCCATCTCGCAGGCCTCGGCCGCGCAGCGGGCCGGCCGATCGGGCCGCACCGCCCCGGGCGTCTGCATCCGGCTGTACTCGGAGGACGATTTCGAATCCCGGCCCCGGTACACCGATCCGGAGATCCTGCGCACCAACCTGGCCGCGGTCATCCTGCAGATGGCCGCGCTCAAACTCGGTGACATCGAGGACTTTCCGTTCCTGGACCCGCCCGACGCACGCAGCATCCGCGACGGTGTGCAGCTGCTGCAGGAGCTCGGCGCGTTCGACGGGACAGGCGCGCTCACCGAGGTGGGAACCCGGCTGGCCCGGCTGCCGCTGGATCCGCGCATCGGGCGGATGATCCTGGCCGCCGACACCGAGAACTGTGTGCGCGAGGTGCTGGTGCTGGCCGCTGCGCTGTCGATCCCGGACCCGCGGGAGCGCCCGGTGGACCGGGAGGAGGCGGCCCGGCAGAAGCACGCGCGGTTCGCCGACGAGCACTCCGACTTCGTGTCCTACCTGAACCTGTGGCGCTACCTGGGTGAGCAACGGAAAGAGCGGTCCGGCAGCGCCTTCCGGCGGATGTGCCGCGACGAGTTCCTGCACTACCTGCGGATCCGGGAATGGCAAGACCTGGTGGGGCAGCTGCGCAGCATCGCCGGCGACCTGGGTATCCGGGAATCCGGCGAAGACGCCGACCCTGCCCGGGTACATGCCGCGCTGACCGCCGGACTACTGTCCCATATCGGGTTGCGTGAGGGCGACACCCGCGATTACACCGGCGCCCGCAACACCAAATTCGTGCTGGCTCCGGGATCGGTGCTGTCCAAGAAGCCGCCGCGCTGGATCGTCGTCGCCGATCTGGTGGAGACCAGCAGGCTGTTCGGCCGCACCGCCGCCCGGGTCGACCCGGAATCCATCGAACGGGTGGCCGGGCATCTGGTGCAGCGCACCTACAGCGAGCCGCACTGGAATGCGCAGCGCGGGGCGGTGATGGCGTTCGAGCGGGTCACGCTGTACGGGCTGCCGCTGGTGCCGCGCCGGACCGTCGGCTACGCACAGGTCGACCCGGCGGTGTCCCGCGACCTGTTCATCCAGCATGCGCTGGTCGAGGGTGACTGGCAGACCCGGCACCACTTCTTCCGGGACAACACCGCGTTGCGCGCCGAACTGGAGGAGATGGAGGAACGCGCCCGCCGGCGTGACCTGGTGATCGACGACCAGGAACTCTTCGCGCTCTACGATGCGCGCATTCCACCGGAAGCGGTGTCGGCCAGGCACTTCGACGCATGGTGGAAGAAGCAGCGGCACAAGACACCCGATCTGCTCACCTTCACCCGCGCCGAACTGCTGCGCTCCGATGCAGCCGACGAACATCCGGACACCTGGCGCACCGAGGATCTGGCGCTGCCGCTCACCTACCGATTCGAGCCGGGTGCGGCCGACGACGGTGTGACGGTGCACATCCCGGTCGAGGTGCTGACCCGCATCGGAGGCGACGGGTTCGCCTGGCAGGTGCCGGCACTGCGGGAGGAACTGGTGACCGCGCTGATCAAATCGCTGCCCAAGGAACTGCGCCGCAACTTCGTGCCCGCGCCGGACACCGCGCGGGCCATCCTCGATGACCTGAACCCGGGCACCGGGTCCCTGCTGACCGAGATGCAACGCGAATTGCGCAGGCGCAGCGGCGTGGTGGTGCCGATCGAGGCATTCGACCTGAGCAAGATCCCCGATCACCTGCGGGTCACCTTCGCGGTGGAGACCGCCGACGGCACCGAGGTGGCGCGGGGCAAGGACCTTGCCGGGCTGCAGGACCGGCTGGCGGCACCGGTGCAGCGCGCGGTGGCTCAAGCCGTCGCCGGACAGTGGCAGCGCACCGGCCTGACGTCATGGCCGGACGATCTGGCCGAATTGCCGCGCACCGTCGAGCAACTCAGTGGCGGGCACACCGTCCGTGGCTTCCCGGCCTTCGTCGACACCGGTACCCGGGTGGATGTGCAGGTGTTCGCCACCAAGGCCGAACAGACCGCGAGGATGAGGCCCGGTCTGCGCCGGTTGCTGCGGCTGACGGCGCCGTCGCCGGTCAAGGCGGTGGAACGCGGACTCGACACGCGGGCCAGGCTCACCCTGAACGCGAACCCGGATGGCTCGCTGACCGCGTTGCTGGAGGATTGCGCCGACGCCGCGGTCGATGCGCTGGCCCGGGAAACGGTCTGGACGAAAGCCGATTTCGATGCCCTGGCGGCCAGGGTGGGCAAGGGACTGGCGGCCACGACCGCCGATATCGCCGAGCGGGTCGGCAAGGTGCTGGCCGCTGCCCACGAGGCGCAGGTGGCGCTTCCGGACCGCCCGCCCGCTGCTCAGGCCGACGCCGTCGCCGATATCAGGGCTCAGCTGGATCGGTTGCTGCCCAAGGGTTTCGTCACCATCGTCGGTGCCACGCGGCTGGCCGATCTGACCCGCTACCTGTTGGCGATCGGCCGGCGGCTGGAGCGGCTGCCGCACGCCCCCGGCGCCGACCGGGAGAGGATGGACCGGGTGCACGCCGTGGAGGACGCCTATGACGACCTGCTGCGCACGCTGTCCCCGGCTCGTGCCTCCGGCGTCGATGTCGCCGATATCGGCTGGCAGATAGAGGAATTGCGGGTCAGTCTGTGGGCTCAGCAGCTGGGCACCCCGCGCCCGGTCAGTGAACAGCGCATCCACAAGGCCATCGCGGCGATCAAGTAGTCACCGGATGCCGCGGTCGATGCGGATCTGCACCCCGGCGATCGCCGCCATGACGGTGGCGGTGACCAGGTGCACGACGGCGTCGGTGATGTTGTTCGGGAAGGTGAACACGTAGGCCACCTGGTGGGAGAAGAAGGCCCAGATCCCCGGCAGGGCACCGGCGACGGCGGCGGCCAGCAGGTAGAGCACCGCCCAGGAGTTGCGCAGGCAGAAGAACAGCCCGGGTCCGAACAGGGCGAGCCCGGCCACCGCGTGCCAGCCGTTGTAGTCCATGCCCAGGATCTGCACGGTCGGGGCGTCGGGTCCGGTGGCGAAACTGGGTTCGAGGATGAATCCGACAATCGCCTGGATCACGTGCAGTACCGAAATGATGAGCAGGCCGTACTGGGCGAAGGTCCAGGCCCGGCGCGTCGCGATCATGTACTACCCCCTGTAGTAGATCCGTGCTCTGACGGTACGACGGTGAAGTGCCTGGGTCAATGGCCGGCGCCGGATACCGTGGCGTGGTGCAGCGTGTTGTCATCGCCGGCCTCGGCGACACCGGAGTCCTGACCGCGCTCAAGCTGGCCAAGCGCTTCGAGGTCACCGGTATCTCCGCCAAACCCGGCCTGCTCAGCGGACAGGAACTAGGCGTGCGGGTGGCCCGCCCGCACGAATGGGCGCGCGACTACTGGACCGGATTCGACCGGTTCCGCGGACTGGACCGGGTGACGACCCTGCACGGCACATTGACCGGGCTCGACCTCGCCGCCCGTGCCGTCAGCGTCGACTGCGCCGGCACGGTCCAACAGGTTCCCTACGACATCCTGGTCATCTCCACCGGTGTCACCAACGGCTTCTGGCGCCGGCCGGATCTGCAGTCCGCCGCGGAGATCGATGCGGAACTGCAGGGGGTGCACCGCCGGCTGGCCGGTGCGAACTCCATCGCGGTGATCGGGGGAGGCGCCGCGGCGGTGAGTGCGGCGGCCAATCTGGCGGCCGCACTGCCGGGCACCGAGATCGGTCTGTATTACCCGGGTCAGCACGCTCTGCCACAGCATCATCGACGCGTGTGGCACAGGATCGAGGGCCGGCTGACCGCGGTGGGCGTGCGACTGCATCCCGGACACCGGGCCGTCGTTCCCGACTCGCACGACGACATCACCAGTGCGCCGGTGCACTGGATGACCGGTCAGCCCGCGGTCACCGCCGACGCGGTGCTATGGGCGATCGGCAGGGTGCGCCCGAACACCGGCTGGCTGCCCGCAACACTGCTCGACGACGCCGGGTTCGTCCGTGTCACGCCGCAACTGCAGATTCCCGGCCATCCCGAGGTCTTCGCGATCGGCGATGTCGCCGCCACCGATCCGTTGCGCGCCTCGGCCCGCAGCCGCGCCGACGCCCTGCTCGCCCGCAACATCGCCGCCCACGCCGCGGGCAAGCCGATGCGCGCCTACCACCCGCCGAAGGCCCGCTGGGGATCGGTGCTCGGCGCCCAGGCCGACGGGCTTGAGGTGTTCGCGCCGTCCGGTCAGGCGATCCGGTTCCCGGCCTGGTCGGTGCGCAACGTCCTGCAGCCCTGGATCGTCAGGCGGGGGATATACCGAGGCGTGCGGTCAGACTGATCAACTGATCCAGCAGCGTGTCGAGTTCACCCGCGCGGCGCTCCTGCGGGGTGAAGCCGTCATCGCCGAACTCCTGGAACAGCGACAGCGCGACCTGGGCCCGGACATCGAACATCTGAAAGTTCGCCACGATCTGACGCCACTGTTCCACCGCGCGCACACCGCCGTCCGCCCCGTAGGACACGAACCCGACCGCCTTGCCCGACCATTCGGGCCCCAGGCTGTCGACCGCATTCTTCAGCGCACCGGGTACGCCGTGGTTGTACTCGGGAGTGACGAACACGAAACCCTCACAGGCATCGATCGCCTGACTCCACCGCCGCACGTTCTCCGAGTCGTACTGCCGGTTCGCCGCCGCCGGCGGCACCGGCGCCGTCAGCAGCGGCACGTCGAACTCCTTGAGGTCGATGACCGCGAACTCGGTGGCGTCCCGACGTGCCGCCTGTTCGGCGACCCACTGCGCGACGGCGGCGCCGGCGCGGCCCTCCCGTATCGATCCGATGATGATGCCGATGGTCATATTCGCAATCTCCCTTCGGGTAGCTGCATCGCCTGCCAACGGCCCCAGTCTTCCCGAATCGCCCCGATCCCTTACCGTCGCCGATACGGTACGGTCGCCGGTATGAGCAAGGTCATGGAGGGCGTCCGCGTCCTTGAGGTCGCACAGTTCACCTTCGTCCCGGCGGCCGGCGCCATCCTCGCCGACTGGGGTGCCGATGTCATCAAGGTCGAGCATCCGGTGCGCGGTGACACCCAGCGCGGTTTCATCAACATGGGCGGGTTCGCGCTCGACCCCAACCGGCATCCGCTCATCGAGCACCCCAACCGCGGTAAGCGCAGCGTCGGCATCGACGTCTCCACCCCGGGCGGTCAGGAGGTGCTCTACGAGATCGCCAAGACCGCCGATGTCTTTCTGACCAACTACATGCCCGCCCAGCGGCAGAAGAACAAATTCGATGTCGAACACATCAGGGCGGTCAACCCCGACATCATCTACGCCCGCGGCAGCGCCTACGGCGACAAGGGCGCCGAACGCGACACCGGTGGTTTCGACGGCACCGCATTCTGGACCCGCAGCGGTGTCGGGCACGCGCTGACCCCCGAGGAACTCGGCGGTGCACTGTCACAGGGCATCCCGGCGTTCGGCGACTCGATCGGCGGGATGAACATCGCCGGCGGCATCTCCGCGGCGCTGTTCCATCGTGAGCGCACCGGTGAGACCTCGGAGATCGACGTTTCCCTGCTGAGCACCGCGTGGTGGGCGGCCGGCGCCAGCGTGACCCAGGGTATGGAGACCGGCGAGACCATGCGCTCGGTGATGCCGAATTCCGTTGGCCCGACCGTGAATCCGTTCCTGGGCAACTACCTGACCTCCGACGGCGGCACCATCAACCTGTGCATCGTCAGCCCGACCGGGTATATCCGCGACGCCTTCGAGCATCTCGGCCTCCCCGAACTGGCCGACGACCCGCGCTTCTCCGACGTGCTGCCGCTGATCGAAAACGCCGCGGCCGCCGTCGAACTGATCACCGAATCCATCCGCAGCAAACCCTTCGAGTACTGGCGCACCCACCTCAAGACCATGAAGGGTCAGTGGGCACCGTTCCAGAGCCTGGTGGACCTCGGCTCAGATGAGCAGGCGCTGGCCAACGACATGGTCGCCGAGGTCGAAGGCTCCGACGGCAAACCGTTCAAGGTGGTGCGCGGCCCCGTGCAGTTCAACCACGAACCGCTGCACACCACCCGCGCGCCGCAGGCCTCCGAACACACCGAGCTGGTGCTGATGGAGATCGGTCTGGACTGGGATCGCATCGAGGAGTTGAAGGACGCCGGCGCGATAGCCTGAGCATGTGCACGCACTCCTGCTCCGGAGCGCGCCGCTGCTGTTGACGCCGCTGCTCCTGGCGGTGAGTACGTTCCCCGGCGAGTTCCGGGTGCCAGCCGGCTACTGGGTACTGGCCTGCACAGCGGCGCTCGTGTTCCTCTTCGGCGGGCGACGGCCGTTTCCGGTGTCGCTGGCGCTGTCCGCGCTCGCCGTGCCGATGTTCGCGGCCCAGGCCTGGGGACTGTCCGGTCTGGTGCCCTATCTCGGTGCGGTGGCCCTGGCCGAGCTGGCAGCACGCACCGACCGGGACCGGGTCATCGCCGTCGCGGCCATCGGCTGGCTGCTCGCCCTGGTGCTGGGGGTGCAGCTCGACGATCACGCCCCGCGGTGGACCGCCACCGATATCACCACCGTGGTGGCGGCGTTCGGGCTGCCGCTGCTGCTCGGCCTCTACCTGCGCGGCCAGCGACAATTGCGGACCCTGGCCGAATCGGAGGTCCGCGCCCAGGAACGGGGCGCCATGGCGCGTGAGTTGCACGACCTCGTCGCCCATCACATGGCATCCATCGCGCTGCGCACCGCTGTCGCCGAACATGTGATCGGTGCGGCGGACCCGCGGATCACCGAGGTGCTCGACGATGTGCACCGCACCGCGGCCGACGGGCTGGCCGATATCCGGCGCTGGCAGGCCGCACTGCGGGACCCGGCCCTGCATGAGGTGGCCATGGTGGAACCCGAGGCGCTGTGGGACGAGATCGACGCGGCCGTGCAACGAACCCGCGCGGCGGGTTTCACCGTGAACGCGGCGATCGAGCGGGGGATCACCGGACTGGACGCGATGGCGCGGCTGACCCTGCTGCGGGTGACCCAGGAGGCGCTCACCAATGTGATGAAGCATGCGGACCCGGGCGGTCCGGTCGAAGTGTCCGTCGGGCGCCACGATGGCGGTGTCCAGATCCGCGTCACCAGTGTCGGGGCCGGCGAACAGCCGGGTGGCCTCGGCATCATCGGCATGTCGGAGCGGATGCAACTCTGCGGGGGCACGTTCACCGCCGGGCGCAGCGATCAGGGATGGCAGGTACGGGCATGGCTACCCGCGTCCTGATCGCCGATGACCAACGTCTGGTCCGCGCAGGTCTGCGCATGCTGTGTGAGTCGACGCCCGGTGTCGAGGTGATCGGCGAGGCCGCCGACGGGGCGCAGGCGGTACGGCTGGCCGCCGAACTCTCACCGGATGTGATCCTGATGGACCTCCGGATGCCCGGGGTGGACGGCATCACCGCCATCGGACAGGTGCTCTCCACCCGCGCCGAGGCGAAGATACTGGTGCTCACCACTTTTGACGATGATGACCACCTGTACCCCGCGCTGGCCGCCGGGGCCGCGGGCTTCCTGGTCAAGGACACCGACCCCGCCGAGCTCATCGGCGCGGTGCATCGGGTTGCCGCCGGCGACTTTGTGCTGTCGCCGCATCTGTTGCAGCGACTGGTGTCCCGGGCGGTCGACGCGGGTGTTCCCGACGGCCCTGAGGCGGTGCCCCTGACTGCGCGTGAAGAGGATGTCCTGCCGCTGATCGTGGACGGTCTGTCGAACCAGGAGATCGCCGACCGGCTGCATCTCGGCGTGACCACCGTCAAGACGCATGTGGCGAACCTGATGGACAAGCTCGGGGCCCAGAACCGGGTGCAACTCGCGGTGTACGGGTATCAACGCATGGTGTGAGGCATGTCCATGGCCATCGGCTCCGCCTGCTGTCCGGGGTTCAGCACCAGGAACTGACCCATCATGCCCTGGTCCTCGTGCAGGGCCAGATGACAGTGATACATGTACGGCAAGGTCGGATCGGTGTAGTCGGAGAACCGGACCGCGAGCCGGATCTGTTGTCCCGGTGGGGTGTACACCGTGTCCTTGAACCCGGCCAGTTGCGGCGGCGGCGGCGCACCGTCGATGTCGATGATCCGGAACTGGGTGTCGTGCACGTGGAAGTTGTGCGGCCAGTTGTCCACGTTGCGCACCGTCCAGATCTCGTCGGTGTCCACGGTCGCATGGAAGTCGATGCGGTTCATGTCCATCCGGTTCCGGTTGATCATGAACCACTGCAGGTCGAACTCGCGGTGCACAGTTGCCCGAGTCGGCAAGCCGGGCAGTGCTGCCAGCGCGGCGGGTAGCGCGGTGCTCGGGCGGAGGCTGCGCTCCGGTTGTAACCGCAAGATGGTGAACGCGTCGCCGACGCCGAAGCGGTCGGCTTCTTCTCGGCCGAGGCCGGCCCGGTCATCGATCGGAAATGCCTGCAGCACATAGGCGTCCCCGGGCCGCGACTCGACCACGATCTCGGCCCGCTCACCGGGACTCAGCTGCACCCGGGTGGCCGGGGCGGGGGCGGCGAGCAGGCCGCCGTCGCCGGCGACGATATGGAACACCCTGTCATCGGAGAAACCGAGGTTGTACAGCCGGCCGCCGGAGCCGTTGAGGATGCGCAACCGGACGCGCTCCGTGCGCACCGTGAGATGCGCTCCGGCAATGCCATTGGTCACGATGGTGTCGCCGAGCAGGCCGATGTCCGTCGGATCGGATTCGTCGAGCGCGCCGGAGGGCGTGAACCGGCGGTCCTGGATGATGAGCGGGATGTCGTCGACACCGTAATTGTGCGGAAGATCCTCGGTGCCGTCATCGATGATGAACATCCCGGCCAGCCCCCGGTAGATGTGCTTCTCGGTGGAGCCGTGCGGATGCGGGTGATACCAGAGCGTCGCGGCGGGTTGCCTTATCTCCCAGCGTGGTTGCCATTGCCCGCCGGCCGGCACCGTCTGGTGCGGACCGCCATCGCATCGGGCGGGCACGTGCATACCGTGCCAGTGCACCGTGGTGGGCTCCGTCAGCGCGTTCTCGACATGGACGGCCACCACCTCACCGCGCCGTGCCCGCAGCGTCGGCCCCAGAATCGACCCGTTGAATCCCCAGGTGGCGGTGCGCACGCCGGGAAGCATCTCGGTCTCGCCGGTCATCGCCCGCAGGGTGAAGATCCGGGTGCCGTCGGGACCGACGGTCGAGGCGGCCGTCGGCGGGATCGGCAACGGACGGGTCAGTGGCCGCGTGCGCCGGCCGGGCTGCGGACCCGAACACGCCAGGGTAAGGGCCAGTGGGGTTGCGGTGAGGCCGACGAGGAGCTGCCGGCGGGACAGGAAAGGCACGCCTCGAGTCTTCGGCGTTCGGCGGCAGCAGGAATCGGCCCGCGGGCCGGTAAATCCGGCCCGCCGGGACCTTGTGCGGGCCGCGGATACCTGCTACCCGGTACCGGGTTTGGCGGCTGTCGTCGATGCCGATGCGCGCTGGTCGCGGCAGAGTCATGCCATGACCACACAGGAGAACGCCATCGTTCCGCGGTTCACCACCATCGACGGTGTGCGCATCCGCTATGCCGAAAGCGGCCCCGCGGCCGCCGACGCGATACTGCTCAGCCCGTGGCCAGAGACGGTCTACGCATTCGAGCAGGTATGGCCGGAGTTGGCCGGCCACGCACACCTGGTGGCCCTCGATCCGCCCGGTTTCGGCGGATCCGAGGGCAGAGAAGACCTGCTGAATCCCAAGGCCCTCGGCGACTTCATCATCCGCGTTGCCGACGAGTTCGGGCTGAAACACCCGCATCTGGTCGGACCCGATATCGGCACCTCCGCCGCACTGTTCGCCGCGGCCGCCGCGCCGGGCAGGTTCGCCTCGGTGGTGGTGGGGTCCGGCGGTGCAGCAGTGCCCATCACCGTCACGGGTCCATTGCAGGACTGGGTGTTCGCCACCGATCTGAAGCCCTACCGGGATATCGGTGGCGCCGCCATCGTCGAGGCCGCGCTGGAAACCATCTCCGGCTACACACCATCGCCGGCCATTCGGGCCGACTACATCGCCGGTTATGCCGGCGATCGCTTCGCCGACACCATCCCGTACGCACAGAGCTACCGGCAGTGGCTGCCGGTGCTGGCCGATCTGCTACCCGGTATCAGCACCCCGGTCCGCGTGATCGCGGGCAGCGACGATCAGGTGGTCCCTCCGGTCAACGCGACCTACCTGGCCGACCGGCTACCGCTCGGGCGCGCTGATCTGGTGGACGGCGCCGGGCACTTCGTCTGGGAGGAACGCCCCGGCGAGTACGCGGCCCTGGTCACCGAGTGGTGGCGCCGGTAGCCACTCG
Source organism: Mycolicibacterium sp. P9-22 (assembly GCF_008329585.1). Taxonomy (GTDB): domain Bacteria; phylum Actinomycetota; class Actinomycetes; order Mycobacteriales; family Mycobacteriaceae; genus Mycobacterium. The sequence continues at coordinate 21,008 of NZ_NPKP01000015.1, forward strand.
CGGTGCCTTCGCCTCGGCGGTGTCGAGCACCAGCTCGGCCACCCGATGGCGGTGCGCTTCGGCACTGCCCAGCAGCGCCGCATCGGTGGTGGCCCGCTTGAAGTACAGGTGAGCCTGGTGCTCCCAGGTGAAGCCGATGCCACCGTGCACCTGGATGGTGTCGGTCGCGATCCGGGAGAATGCCGCCGACGCCAGGGCCTGCGCGATGGCAGCAGCCAGCGCCGGGTCGTCGGAGCCGTCGCTCAGCGCCCACACCGCGTGATAGGTGGCCGAGCGGGCATGCTCCAGATCGACCATGCCCTCGGCCAGCCGGTGCTTGACGGCCTGGAACGACCCGATCGGACGGCCGAACTGCAGACGCGACTTCGCGTATTCGACCGAAAGGTTCAGCAGATGTGCTGCCGCACCGACCTGTTCGGCCGCCAGCAGCGCCGAACCGACCTGCAGGGCATGGGTGATCACCCGGCCGGCCTCATCGGGCCCGGCCAGCAGCCGCGCCGGCGCTTGGGACAGTTCGACGGTGGCCTGCGGCCGGGTCAGATCGAGGGTGACCAATGCGGTGCGCTGCACGCCCGGGCCGTGCGCGTCGACGGCGTACAGCGCCACGCCTCCGGGACCCGTTGCGGCAACCAGGAGTTCGTCGGCGGCATCGGCATCCACCACCCGCGCGACGGTGCCGGTGAGCTTCTCGGTGCCGGTCACCGTGACGGCCGTGGCATCGAAGGCGCCCGCGGCATCGGGGACCGCGAAGGCCGCGGTGCGGGTGCCCTCGACCAGGGCGCCCAGCAATTCGTCGCGGTCCGGACCGCCGGATGCGGCAACGAGCGCGGGAATGGCCAGGAACACGGTGCCGAAAAGCGGGCCGGTCGCCAGTGCCGCGCCGAGTTCCTCCACCGCGATGGCCTGATCGACCAGGCTGCCGCCGACACCACCGTCGGCCTCGGGCACCGACAATCCCAGCACGCCGAGCTCAGAACCCAACCGCTGCCAGACTTTCCGGTCGAAGCGCGGCTCGGATTCCATCTGGATGCGGGCGTTGGCCTCGCCGAAATTGTCGGCGCTGAACTTGCGCACCGCGTCACGGAGCTGGGCCTGCTCGCCGGTGAACACGAACTCCTCAGCCGTCTTGTCGGGCTGATCCGCAAGCTCCTCAGTCGTCTTGTCGGGCTGATCCGCAAGCTCCTCAGCCACGCGGGATCTCCTTCCACGGCATACCGGCGTCTGCCCGCAGATCGCCGGGCAGGCCCAGGATCCGTTCGGCCAGGATGTTGCGCATCACTTCCGATGTCCCGCCTTCGATGGTGTTGGCCTTGCTGCGCAGGAAGCGCTGCTGGATGGGTCCTCGCCAGTCGGTCTCGTCATTGGCGTCGTCACCGTAGCCGTGATACAGAATGCCTTCGGCGCCAAGCAGATCCATGCACCACGTGTAGATGTGCTGGTTGAGTTCGGCGCCGACCAGCTTGCCGATCGATCCCTCCGGTCCCGGGCCGCCGACGGTCGCGGTGGCGCGCGAACGCTGCGCAGTCAACCGCTGGGCCTCCGAGCGCAGCCACAGCTGGCTCAGCCGGTCACGCAGCACCGGGGTCTGCAGATCCGGGCGTGCCGCCCACAACCCGACCGCCTCGGCGATGGTGCCCGAGCCGCGTGTGGCACCGCTGCCGCCCAGCGCGCTGCGCTCGTTCATCAGCGTCGTCATCGCCACGCCCCAGCCGTTGCCGACGTCGCCGAGTCGGTGCGCGTCCGGGATGCGGGCGTCGGTGATGTAGACCTCGTTGAACTCGGCGTGCCCGGTCAGCTGGCGCAGCGGCCGCGTCTCGACACCTGGCGCGTGCATATCGAGCACGAAATAGGTGAGTCCCTTGTGTTTGGCCACATCGGGATTCGTACGCGCCAGCAGGAGGCCCCACCGGGCCCGGTGCGCCAGACTGGTCCACACCTTCTGTCCGTTGATGACCCAGTCGTCACCGTCGCGGACGGCCGAGGTGGCCAGCCCGGCCAGGTCGGATCCGGCGCCGGGTTCGGAGAACAGCTGGCACCAGATGTCCTCGGTGCTCGCCAGCGGACGCAGCCAGAACTTCTTGAGCTCCTCGGACTGCGCGTGCTCGCGCACCGTCGGCGCGGCCATCCCGTAGCCCATCGGGTTGAGCCCCAGCGGCATCGGGCCACCGGCGCCCTGCAGGATGCCGTCCGCGACGGCCTGCAACCCGCGGGGAACCCCCAGGCCGCCGAGCCCCTCCGGGAAGTGCACCCAGGACAGCCCGGCGTCATAGCTGGCCGTCAGGAACTCGGGGATCGGCACCTTCTTCGGATCGTGGTCTGCCACGACCTGCCGGGCCAGGTCAGCGACCCGGTCCGCATCGGCTTTCGCACTCATCCAGCCACCATAGGTATGCGTGATCGACGTCACGTAGGCGGGTCTACCAACCGGTGGGGCAGTATGTGGTTCATGCACGTCACCGCGAACGCCACCGTCAACGCCCCGATCGACACGGTGTGGGCCACCCTTACCGATCACGTCGGCATGGCCGCCTGGGCGCCGGGAATCAAGTGCAGCCTGGGCAAGCCCGGCACACCCGACCCGAACGGGGTCGGCGCGGTCCGCCGGTTCAGCACCCCGGGTCCGGGTCCGGACATCGTGGAAGAGGTGGTGACCTTCGATGCGCCACATGCATTCGGCTACAAGGCCCTTTCGGGGGTGCCGTTCCCCGGCTACACCGGCGAGGTGCGGCTGACCGCAGCAGGCACCGGCACCCACATCGAATACACCGTCGGCTCGACCGCATCTCTCCCGCTGGTGAAGATCCCGCTCGCGGGAATCGGGCAGGTCCTGTTGCGGCTGCTGGTGCGGGCCGCTTCACGCGCCTGATGGTGGTTTCGGCCCGGCCCTGAGAGGGCACCTCCTGAGAGGAAGCGGAAAACCGCATTCGGGAGACGAACGACATGAACGCCAGGACAGTCGTGGCAGTGGCGGCCGGAGTCGCCGTCGCAGCCGCAATGGGGGTGACCAGCCCCCGCGCATCCGCGGAACCCGCCGTTGCCGGGTTCGGCATTCAGCTACCGGCCGCCGACACCGACGGCACAGGGCTCGGCGGTTACACCGTCCATGATCTGCAGCCCAGCAGCACCGATGTGTTGAACGTGCCGGTCACCGGGAACGTGCCCGTCGCGGGCACGCTGTGGCAGGCCCGCACCGAAGTGGACGCCATCAGCGGCTCCGTCGTGCCGGCAATGCAGTACTTCAGCGCGCGCAGCGCCGATGGACGGAGTTACCCCGTGCTCGTCCAGACGTTCGCGCCGGACCTCCACATTTCGCCACTCGGGCAGGGCGGTACGTCCGACGGCAACATTTACTTCGATGTCACCGGGCCGGCCCCGACCGAGGTGGTTTACGACGACGGCAAGAGCCACCTCGTCTGGACCGGCTGAGAGGAGAGCCATGAAGTCCGATCGGTTCCGGGCGCTCGCCAAGGCTGAGGGCCCATTCGTGTCCGTCTACTTCGACGATTCCCACGACACCCCGGACGCCCGCACCCGCCTCGAGTTGCAGTGGAGGCACCTCGAAGAGCAGCTCGTCAGGCACGGCGCCGGCGGGAGTCTGGTCGACCGTATCCACCAGGCCTATGACGGCGCGCCGCCCGCGGTCGGCAGGCGCGGGCTGGGCATCGTCGCCGCCGATGACGTCGTGGTCACCCAACGGCTCGAGCGCGTACCGGAATCCACCACCGTCCGGGTGGCCGAGCGGCCCTACCTGATCCCGATCGTCGAGCACGCCGCGTATTCGGGCAACTACATCGTGGCGATCGTCGACCACCTCGGCGCCGACATCGCCGTCCACCACCAGGGTCGGGTGCGCAACGAGAGCGTCGAGGGCGGTGACTATCCGGTGCACAAGGCGTCGGGAGCCGAGACCCCCGGCTACGGCGATCCGCAGCCACGAGCCGAGGAGGCGGCGCGACGAAACGTCCGCACCGTGGCTGAGCGGCTGTCCTCGCTGGTCGACGAGACCGACCCGGAGGCGGTGTTCGTGGTCGGGGAGGTACGTGCCCGCAACGACCTCGTCAGTGCGCTGCCCAAACGGGTGGCCGAGCGCGCGGTGCAGGCGAACCGCGGGGCGCGACATGGCGTCGAAGAGACTGCGTTGACCGATTTCGTCACCCGGTACTTCGAGATGGACCGTGCGGAGGCCGATGACGCGGCGCTGCAACGCTTCCGGGCCGAACTCGACCGGGCCGCCGGATTGGCCACCGAAGGCATCCCCGGGGTGTGCGCGGCGTTGCGCGACGGGGCGGTCGAAACCCTGCTCATCGGTGAACTCGGCGATGCGACCGTGCTCGTGGGGGATTCGCGACCCGTGGTTGCGCCGGACGCGAAGGTGCTGTCGGAGCTCGGATCGAAGTCCGCATCGACGGCGCGTGCCGACGAGGCGCTTCCGTTGGCCGCGATCGCAATCGATGCCGAACTCGTCTCGGTGGGTGACGCTGCGGCACTGCGAGACGGGATCGGCGCGGTACTGCGCTACGCACCGCGCACCGCGGCGGCGACGTGATACCCGATGGATTGGCTCGCGGCGTCGGAGTCATGGTGGGGCAGACTCGCCCTGGAACGGGGCATCGCGGCCATCTATGTGGTCGCGTTCCTGTGCGCCGCCCTGCAGTTCCGCGGGCTGCTCGGCACCAGCGGCATGACCCCGATCCCGAAGTTCCTGGAGCACAGATCCTTTCGCTCCTCGCCGAGCGTCTTTCACCTGCACTATTCTGACCGCTTCTTCGCGGCCGTCTGCTGGAGCGGCGTCGCGGTGTCGGTGGCGATGGTGATCGGACTGGCAGACCTGGTGCCGCTGTGGGGTGCGATGGCGCTGTGGCTGGGCCTATGGATGGCGTATCTGTCCATCGTCAACGTCGGTCAGGTGTGGTACTCGTTCGGTTGGGAGTCACTGCTGTTGGAAGCGGGATTCCTCGCGGTGTTCCTCGGCAATGACGAGACCGCGCCGCCGCTGCTGGTGCTGATACTGGCCCGCTGGCTGCTGTTCCGCGTCGAGTTCGGGGCGGGCATGATCAAGATCCGCGGTGACCGGTGCTGGCGAGACCTGACGTGCCTGGACTATCACCACGAGACACAGCCGATGCCTGGCCCGCTGAGCTGGTTCTTCCACCGGCTACCCAAGCCCCTGCACCGCGTCGAGGTCGCCGGCAACCACTTTGCTCAACTCGTGGTCCCGTTCGGTCTCTTCGCGCCGCAACCGGTGGCCGGTGTGGCCGCGGCGGTGATCATCGTGACGCAGCTGTGGCTGGTGGCCTCGGGCAACTTCGCCTGGCTCAACTGGCTGACCATCGTGCTCGCGTGCGGTGTGCTCGACGACGGCACCTATGCGGCCCTGTTCGGGTGGACAACACCGGCCGATGCGCCGACCACCGTGCCCACCTGGTTTGGGGCCGTGGTCATTGCGTTCGCTGTGCTGGTGGTGGTGCTCAGCTGGCGGCCCGCCCGCAATCTGCTCTCCCGGCGACAGCGGATGAACAGCACGTTCGATCCCCTGCACCTGGTCAACTCGTACGGGGCGTTCGGCAGCGTGGGCAAGATCCGCCACGAGGTGGTTTTCGAAGGCACCTCGGATGCGGTCATCGACGAGCACACCGAATGGCGCGAGTACGGATTCAAGGGCAAGCCCGGCGAGGTCGCGCGGACACCGCGACAGTGCAGTCCCTATCACCTGCGCCTGGACTGGCTGATGTGGTTCGCCGCGATCTCACCGTCATACGCCAGACCCTGGATCGGCGCGCTGTGCGAGGGCATGCTGTCCAACGACACGACCATCATGAAGTTGCTGCGGCACAATCCCTTTCCGGACCGGCCGCCCGCACACGTGCGCGCGCTGCTCTACCGGTACCGCTTCACCACCGCGTCCGAGTTGATCCGGGACCGCGCGTGGTGGCACCGCGAGCCCGTCGGTGAATACCTCGCGCCCGTGGTTTTGGGTGTGTCCGGACGGGCAACCCAGAGCAGATCAACCGATAGGAGCAAGTGATGGCCGTGTCCGCCGCCCACGAGCGCATCCGCGCGTGTCTCGTCGATGTCGAGTTCCCGGCGAGCAAGGATTCGCTGGTCGATGCCGCCATTCGCCACGACAGTCCCGACATCGCGCGGGCGCTGCTGGCCATCGCCTCGGACACCTATGCCAACCGCGCAGAAGTCATGGCCTCGGTGACGCTTGCGGACCTCTAGCCCAGCGCCGCGACCCGGGCAACCGTCAGCGCCGAGGTCAGCCGTAGCAGGTCCGGCGGTCGGGACAACTGAAGACCCGACAGCTCTTCCAGCCGTTTGATCCGCTGGGCAACGGTGTTGGGGTGCAGGTGAAGTGCGCTCGCGGTGGCGCGGCGGTCCAGGCTGTGCGCCAGGTATACACGGGCGGTGTGGATGAGCTCGGTCTGCCGGGTCCGATCGTAATCCAGGACGGGGCCCAGCACATTGCGCGCGAACGCACGCAGCCGCTGCGGATCGTCGAGTTGCAGCAGCAGATGGTCGATCGTCACATCGGCCAGGTCGATAACGGTGGTAGACCGTGCGTCCGCCGCCAGATTCATTGCACCGCACACGGTTCGATAGGCATCCGGTAGGTCGGTTACGGTGCCTGTAGCGGAGACAACGGCCACAGCGAACTCGACGGCGCCGGACGCCGAAAGGTTGCCGACGAGTCTGCGGACCAGTTCTGCAGCGGCCGGATGCGATTCCGGGGAGTACACCAGCACCAGGTCGCCGCGGAACAACGCGGCCAGTGGTCTGGGCGCGATTTCGGTGGCGAACCGGTCGGTGATCGCGAGAACCCGCTCGGCGCGTTCATGTTCGGGCCAGCGGACGGTGATCAGCGTCTGGCTGCCTGACAGGTCCCAGCCGAGCCGCCGCGCCCTGTCCAGAAGGGGGCCGGTTGCCGAAGTTTCGGAGAAGTCCGCGGTCAACAGGTCAGCGAGCAGTGATCCGCGCAGGCGCTGTTCCACCTCGGCCGCGGTGCGGGCTCGCAGCAATTCCAGCGCAGTGACCACCGCGGCGTGTTCGACGGCGCGGACATCGAGTGCCGACAGCTCACTTTCGCCGGCGACCTGGATCCGGGCCACCACTGTTCCGTCGAGGAGTACGCCGGATTCCCAGTGGTCGTCGATCGGGGTGACAGTAGGGCTGAGATCGCCACCGGGGACTTCGTCGATCGACACTGCGCGGCCCAGCAATTCGGCCAGCGCGTCGGCTACCCCGGTGACGCCCTCGCCGCGTAGCGCGGTGGCCATCAGCAGACCGTGCACTTCCTCGGCACGGCGGAGTTCCCGGATGGTGGCCTGCTCCTGGGCCCGCAGTTGTGCGGTCCCAAGGGCGATCGCCACCTGCGTCGCAAGCGTGGTGACGAGGCTGACCTCGGCGGCATCGAAGCTATGGGGCCCGGTGCGGTAGCCGTTGAGCGCACCGACAACAGCGCCGGCCCGACGCAGCGGCGCGGAGATCAGCGCCCGGTAACCCTGTTCGTGGGCCACCCCGCCCCAGCTGAACTCCGGTACCAGCTCGATGTCCTCCAGGGTCACCACCTCGCCGGTGCGGAAGGCGATGCTGGTCGGCGCCTCGTGTTCGCCATGGACGTCCAGCAGGATCGGGCGGTCGGCGTTGACCTGCGCGATGTAGTCGCCGGACAGGCCGTGCGATCCCACGATAGTCAGCGCCGTGCACGCGTCGTCAGGCAGGAACACCGCACAGAAGTCGTAGCCGAGCAGGGTGCATGCGGTGCGGGCCACCCGGTCCAGTAACTGTGCGACCGGCTCATCCCCGCCGACTGCCTCGCCGATGCCGGCGAGCGCGTGGAGCCAGCGCTCCAGCGTCGGATCATCCCCACGGGGTGTGTGTCCAGACATAAGCATCAGCATAAGTGTGTTCTCCCTGACATTGTCTTGGCGGTCGCGTCACGAGCATCGTGTTCTCGTGATCACCGTCACAACACATCGTTCGAGGAGAATGCCGATGCGCCGAATTGCCAAAGCTCTGCTGGCCATGACGGCCGCCGCTGTCCTGGCGATGACCACGGCATGCTCAGCGGGGCTCGGCGGGCCCGCGTCATCGCGATCCGCCGAGGACGGTGTCATCCGGTTCACTTTCGCGCCCGACCCGATCTGGGACTACATGCACGATGCCGGCATCGTCGACGAGTGGCAGCGCGACACCGGCTACGCCATCGAGACCAGCGCCACCTGGGACGAGTTCGGCCTCTTCGCGGGCGGACACGCCGACATCATCTCCTCGGCCTCCTTCGAGGTGCCCGGCCTAGAGGAACAGACCCAGCGGGAAACCGTCATCATCGGGCGCTACAACGCCGAACGCAGCCGCATCATGGTCCGTGCCGATGATCCCGCCCAATCCCTGGAGGACTTACGCGGGCGGCGGCTCGGAGTGTTCACCACGGTCTCGGGCACGTTGGTGTGGAGTGCCCTCGTCAAGCAGATGCACGATATGCAGCTGGTGGACGGCGACTTCGACGTCGTCGTTGCCGATATCCAGAACCTGTCGAACTTGTTGGCGCGGGGCGAGATCGACGCCTGTATCTGCTATCCGGACCTGTCGGCCCGAGAACTGCGCAGCGGTGCGGTGCGCCCGCTCTACGACGGGAAGTCCTCGGCGGATCTGTTCGCCGAACTCAACGCGCCAGGTCACGACGGCCCGATGGGCAACGTGTTCGTCGCCCGCAAGGACTGGGTAGACGGGCACCCCGGCGAAGTATCGGCCTTCCTGGATCTGTGGGATCGCGGTCTGCGGGAATGGCAGCAACACCGCGACCTCATGATCGAGCGCTACCCACAGCACTTCGCTGTCTCCACCCCCGAGGACATCGAGTTCATGAAGGACTATGTGGCCGAACATGACTGGGTGGTCGATGAGGTTCGCTTCGACCAGAAGTGGGCCGATGACGAGAGCTCGATCTTCGACCTGATGCGTACCACCGGGGTGATCGGCGACGACATCACCGACCCGCAGTTCCTGCCAGCAGAAGGAGTCCACCAGTGACCCAGACCGTCACGGCCAGGCCGGCTCAGCGCGATCCGCGCGACACGGCGCCACGAGTAGCCGTCCACCGGCACTGGGGGAGCCGCCGCTGGTTGGTCTCCGGGCTGGCCCTGATCGGCGCGGTCGGAGTGTGGGCGCTGGCCGCGGTCATCGTCAACGACCCGATCCTGCCGAACCCGGCCGACGTCGCCGACCGGGTGCTCGCCATCATCGTTTCCGGTGAGGCGGCGACGAACTTCGCGGCCAGCATCGGCAAGATCGCCGCCGGTTTCGCGATCGCCATGGTGGTGGGGCTCGCCATCGGATTCGCCATGGGCCGCTCCAGGTTCATGACGTCGTACTTCTCGCTGCCGCTGTTCGTGCTGGGCAACATGCCAGGCCTGACCTATGCGGTATTCGGCCTGCTGATCTTCGGCGTGGGCGCCGGGGGTCCGATCGTGGTCTCCGCCCTGGTGGCCACCCCGTTCATCGCGATGAACGTGGCCGAGGGGGTGCGGTCGGTGGACGGCAACCTGCTGGCGATGTGTCACGCCTTCGAACGCCGGCGCTCCGACATCCTGCGGCACCTCTACCTTCCTGCGGTGACGACCTTCGTATTCGCCGGTGTGCGTTACGGATTCGCGATGGCATGGAAGGTCGAGGCGCTGACAGAGGTGTTCGGCGCCAGCAGCGGTGTCGGATTCATGATTCGCAAGGCCTACCAGGAGTTCCAGGTGGACGACATGCTCGCCTGGACCGCGCTGTTCATCATCGCGATGGTGCTCATCGAGCGCGGCCTGGCTCATCTGGAGAACCGCTTCTTCGCATGGCGGAAGGAAATCGCATGACCACCCTCACCTCCTGGCAGCACCGACTCCGCGGCCAGAGCACCTCCGCCGCAGCCATTCTCGCGGCCCTGGCGACGATCATCGGGGCCTGGCAGCTCGCGGTGATCGTCGGAAACCGGGTGCCCTCGCTGACCGACACCATCGGCAGGCTCGGAGCCGAAGCCGCCATCGGCGAGCTCTGGGGAAACCTGGCCATCAGCATGAACCGGTTCCTGCTCGGCCTCGCCGCTGCCCTGGTGGTCGGTGCCGTGATCGGCGTCCTGATGGGACTGTCCAGGATCGCCGACCTGGCCTTCTCCGACCTGAACGCGGCGGCCCTGGCCATTCCGGCGGTGATCTGGGCGCTGCTGACCACCATGTGGTTCGGGTTCGGCTGGCTGACCCCGGTGGTCACGGTGTTCCTCTCCGGAGTGCCGTTCGTCGTCGTCAACATCGCCAAGGCCACCAGGGCGGTGCCCGCCGACCTGATCCTGATGGCACGGGCGTTCGGGGTGTCCCGGACCCGGGTACTGCGCGAGATCGTCGCTCCCGCGGTCGCCGGATCCACAGTGGCCGCGGTGCGTTTCGCGATCATGAGCGCCTGGAACGGACTGCTGCTCGCGGAGTGGTTCGGCTCCACCTCCGGTGTCGGGTGGCGGTCGCGCTATTGGTACGACGCCAACCAGCTCGACGGCTTCCTGGCCTGGGTGCTGGTCTTCATCCTGCTGCTGGTCATCGCCGACCTGCTGATCCTCGGCCCCATCGAGCGCTACGCCACCCGCTGGCGCACCGCCTAGAAAGAGAGCGACACCATGGCCTCCATCGAAATCCAGAACCTCGTCAAGGAATTCACCGACCGGCGCGGCGATGTCACCCGCGTGATCGACGGCATCGACCTGACCATCACCGGCGAGACCTTCGTCTCGGTCGTCGGCCCGTCGGGTAGCGGCAAGACCACGCTGCTCAACATCGTCTCGGGCATCGAGACGCACACCTCGGGCAGCGTCCGATTGCGCTCGGGCGGGCGCGACGCCCGCGTCGGCTACGTCTTCCAGGACCCCCGGCTGTTGCCGTGGCGCACCGTGATGGCCAACCTGGGCTTCGTCCAGCACGAGCGGGACGGCTGGCAGCAGCGCGCCGAGCACTACCTCGAGCTGGTCGGACTCAGCCACTGCGCCAACCGGTTCCCCGCCCAGCTGTCCGGCGGACAGCAGCAGCGCATCGGTATCGCGCGGGCCTTCGCCGTCGAGCCCGACGTGCTGCTGATGGACGAACCGTTCAGCCACCTCGACGCGATGACCTCGCGTACCCTGCGCGAACACCTGGAACGCATCTGGCTGGAATCCCGCCGGACGGTGATGTTCGTGACCCACGATGTCACCGAGGCGGTGCAACTGTCCGATCGCATCGTGGTGCTGGCTCCCGGCGGGCGTGTGCACGAGGTGATCGACGTGGACCTGCCCCGGCCTCGCCGGGCGTCCGACCCGGCCGTCGCGGTGCTGCAGGCCGAGGTACTGGCGCGGTTCGAGGCCCTCGAAGCGATGGGCGTGGCCTCGTGAGCCTGCGCCCCGGGCCCATCGATGTGCACGCACACTGGTTGCCGCAGCAGCTGTTCGGGCTCGCACCGGGATCGCCGGTGCCCCCGATGCAGGATCGCGACGGACAGCTGTTCCTGGGCGAACTACCGCTGTCCATCGAGACCGGCGCGATGAGCGATGTGACCCGGGTGCTCGCCGACACCGAGGCGGCAGGCCTGGGTTCCCGGGTGTTGTCGGCGCCGCCGTTCGCGTTCCCCGTCACCCACGCCGACGGCGTCGACGATTTCGTGGGCGAGTTCAACGGTGCACTGGAAAAGGTATGCCGCGACCACCCGGACAGGCTGCTCGGTCTGGGACTGGTGACGTTGCACGACCCGCCCGCCGCCCGCAAACAGATCGAGGCCATGGCCGCCGCATCGGTGATCCGCGGTATCGCGGTGCCCCCGCTGCTCGGCACCACCTCCTTCGATGTGGACCCGATGCGTGAGATCCTCACCGCCGCAGCGGAGAACGACATGGCCGTCCTGGTGCACCCGATGCAGCTGCCGCGCCCGGAATGGTCGTCCTACTACCTGGCGAACCTGATCGGCAATCCGGTGGAGTCCGCGACGGCCGCCGCCGCGCTGACCCTCGGCGGCGTGCTCGACGAGCTGCCCACGCTGCGCATCGTGCTGGTGCACGGCGGCGGGTGCGCCCCGGCGATCGTCGGCCGCTGGCAGCACGGCTGGAATCAGCGCGCGGATGTGCGTTCCGGGCACAGCCGGCCCCCGCGGGAAGCGTTCGCCGAACTGTGGTTCGACACCCTCACCCACGATGTGGCCGCGCTGGAATTGCTGCGCGCCCAGTCCGACCCCACCCACCTGATGTGCGGCAGCGACTATCCGTTCGACATGGGAACCCGTGACCCGCTGTGGCTTTCGCGTGCGGTCGGGATCGACGACAAAGCACTGGAGACCAATGCCCGCGTATTCCTCGGGCTCGACATCGCAGGAGAGGCAGCATGAGCGAGTCACACACGAACTGGGCCGGGCACCGGGCGCTGGTGATCGGCGGCTCGATCGGCGGGCTGACCACGGCGCTGCTGCTGCGCAGGCTGGGCTTCGACGTCGACGTGTATGAGCGCACCCCGGCATCGCTGGATGGCCGGGGCGGCGGCATCGTGCTGCAGCCCGACACCCTGCGGTGGTTCGTGGAGTGCAGCGACCAGCATCCCGAGAACGTCAGCACATCAACCCATTTCGTCCAGTATCTGGGCCGAGAGAACGAGGTCCTGCACCGCGACCCGGCGCCGTGGAGCTACACGTCCTGGGGCACCTTCTACCGTGCTCTATTGTCCGATTTCGGCTCGGCGCACTACCACCTGGGTGAGTACGCGGCCGGCTATGACCAGGATGCCGACGGTGTCGAGGTGCGATTCACCTCGGGCCGGCGTGAGCGTGCCGATCTGGTGGTGTTCGCCGACGGGATCAGTTCGCCGAGCCGGCGCCGGATCTCACCCGGATCCACGCTGGAGTACTCGGGCTATGTCGGCTGGCGCGGCACCGTCCCCGAAAATCAAGTGAGTGCAGCGACCTTCGAGCTGCTGCACGATGCGATCAGCTACAGCGTCGCGCCGCGCACCCACATCAACGTGTACCCGATCCCGTCCGGTGACGGTGGCCTCGGTGTGGGGGAACGCCTGCTGAACTATGTCTGGTACCGCAACGTCGCCGAAGGCCACGAGCTCGATGAGCTGATGACCGACAAGCGCGGTTTCCTGGCGGGGGTGTCCCTGCACCCGGGCCAGGTTCAGGACCGGTTCATCGACGAAATGCGCGTGGCAGCACCGGAACTGCTGGCGCCGGCGGCGGCCGAGGTGGTGCTGCGCACCGAACAGCCCTACCTGCAGGCGGTCTATGACGTGCAGGCCCAGCAGATGGTGACCGGGCGTGTCGCCCTCATCGGCGATGCGGCCAGCGCCGCGCGCCCGCATGCCGCCGCGGGCACCGCCAAGGCTGCGGCGAATGCCTGGGCACTGTACGACGCCCTCTCGGACAGTGCCGATATCACCGAAGCGCTCGCCAAATGGGAGCCCGGGCAACTCGAACTGGCGCACAGCCTGATGCGCCGGGTCAAGGAGATGGGCACCCGCTCGCAGGTGGACTGCACATGGGTGCCCGGCGACCCCGACAACCGGTTCGGCCTCTACGGCCCCGGCCACTGAACCCCAAGGAGACGACATGACAGGCACTCACGAGTTCCTCACCGACGCCCCGCTCGCGGGCACCCTGATCGGCACCGATTTCGAGGGCTGGAGTGATGAACTGCGCGCGGAATTCGACACCTACTCCCACGACGGCTACGTCGGCTCTCGGCTGCTGAGCCAGAACGAGCGGGTCCGGGTGTGGGAGATCCGGTTGGCGCCGGGCGAGCGCTGGCACGCCCATCGCCACGTGCTGGACTACTTCTGGACGGCGGTCAAGACCGGCCGCAGCCGCCAGCACACCTCCGACGGCACCACCCGCGAGGTGTCCTACCGCGCCGGTGAAACCCGGCATTTCACCTTCGCGGCCGGTGAGTTCCTGCTGCACGACATCGAGAACGCTGGTGACACCGACCTGGTCTTCACCACTGTGGAGCACCTCGACTCGGCGAACAGGCCGCTGGAGATCTGAGGCCGCGGGACTATCGCGCACCGGCACGGCGTTGGGGCAGGTTATGACCGAGAAATTCGATCCGCACGCGCTGCTGGCCGAGGCCAGGCTCGGGGTGCTGGCCACCATCAAGTCCAGTGGCGTCCCCCAGCTGTCGCCGGTCACGCCGTTCTACGACCGCGGTGCCGGCGTGATCTACGTGTCGATGACCGACGGACGGGCGAAGACGTCGAACCTGCGCCGTGATCCGCGGGCGGCATTGGAGGTCACCAGCGCCGACGGCTGGGCGTGGGCGACCGCCGAGGGACCGGTGACGCTGACCGGCCCCGGGGCGGATCCGCACAGCCCGGAGGTCGAGGCACTGGTGGATTACTACCGCAACGCGGCCGGTGAGCATCCCGACTGGGATGAGTACCGGTCGGTGATGGTGTCCGACCGCCGGGTGCTGATGGCGCTGCGGGTGGAGCGGGTGTACGGGGAGAAACTGCGCTAGACGCGCGCGATCTCGGCGTTGATCGCATTCAGCAGCGCTGGGTAGCGCTTGGCCTCCGGGTGCCCGCTCGGTTTGCCGCTGCTGACCACCGCCACCGACAGGGCACGCTGCGGGTCTGCCCACATCGCGATATCGGTGAGTCCGGTGTGCCCGAACGCGCTCTCCGCGTCGCGACCGAACGGCCCGAAACGCTTGGACCCGAGCATGTATCCGGTGCCCCAGCGCATGGGGGACAGGCCGGTCGCGAGGTCGGGCCGCAGTCGCCGGGCCTCCTTGGTCGCGGCGCGCAGCGTCTCGGGCGAGAGCACCCGTACGCCGTCGAGCTCGCCGCCGCGGCGCAGCATCTCGGCGAAGCGGGACAGTTCGTGGGCGTTGGACACGGTGTTCGACGACGGGACGACGCCGGTGAGGAACTCCGGCGTGTTCGAGAACGGGATGATCTGCTGCGGGGTCCCGCCGACCGCGGTCTTGAACGCCCTGGCGATCGGGGCGGGCAGCGGCTTGCCGGTGACATGGCTGGGCGCCACCAGCGGAACATCTTGGGCCGCAACACCGTAATTGGTCCAGCGGAAGCCCAGCGGATCGAGGATCTGCTCGGCGAGGATATCGCGGATGCTTCGTCCCGTTGCCGCGGCGATGATCTCGCGCATCAGCGGCCCCCACGTCACACCGTGGTAGATGTGCACCAGCCCGGGCCGGTACACCGGTTTCATCCGGCCCAACATCTCGCGGGCGTACTCGCTGTCGTCCATCCGTTTCAGATCCGGTTTGGGCCCGGTCGCGAACGGGATGCCCGCGCTGTGGGTGACCACGTGGCGGATGGTGGTGCGGTCCTTGCCGTGGCTGGTGTACTCGGGCAGGTAATCGCACACCCGGTCTTCCAGGGAGAAGTTGCCGCGCTCGACGAGCATGTGGGTGACGGTGGTGGTGATCGCCTTGGCGGTCGAGTACACGCAGAACGGGGTGCTGGTGCTGACCGGAATCTGTTCGGCGTCAACGGGATCGCCGGGACCATTGCCCCAGCCGTGACCGATCGCGCGGTCGAGGATCACCTTGCCGTTGCGGCGCAGGCACACCTGGATCGCCGGGTGCATACCGGCGGAGTACCAGTGCCGAGCCGCGGCCCAGATCCGCTCCACCGCCGCGGAGTCGACCTCGGAATGGTCTTCCTCGGCACGGTCGGTGACGGCGTCGAGATCGGCGGGCACCCGGATACGTCGGTCGTCGGTCACGCTTGCTCCTTGTGCAGCACGGCGGCGAGGTGGTGCTGCAGCGGCTGGCCGACCGCGGCCATGCGCACCGTGTAGCTCAGATGGTCGCCACGCAGGGTGAGGGTGCGGGACAGGGCGGTGACTTCCTTGGCGGAAGCGGAGCGCCCGATCGCGGAGGTGAGTTCCATGGTCACGGTGCCGTCGGCGGCGATGTCCAGTGGGCCCTCCAGCACCTCGACGATGCCGGTGGGGTGGGCCAGCAGCCATTCCACCCGTTCCGGTTCGGGGACCCGGACATATCCGGTCTCGGCGTGCAGTGGCCGGCCGTCATCGACGGCCTTGGTGCGCTGGGCATAGGTCAGGAACGGCTTGCCGATATGGCCGAACGTGACGGTCTCCGAATATCCGAACGTCGCGATGGTGGGATACTCGCCGGTGCCGGACCCGGTCCAGGTGCCCAGCAGGGGAGCGAGCAGCGCCACCGCGGGGTGCAGGTCGACCATGCTGGCCAATGTACGTCGTGATGTACTGGCGCCGTCATGACGAACAACGAGTCGCTGGTGACCGCCGTGGAACGCCCGCATCCGGCGCGATCGGAACGGGCGGCCTACCCCGTGGCTGGTGCGGGGTTGGCGCGGTTCGGCGACGTCGATGCCAATGGCCACCTGAACAACCTCGCGCTGGCCGAGCTGCACGAGAATGCCCGAGCGGAGTACAACACCAGGGCGTTCCCAGGGGTGTACCGGCAGGCCAGCCGCGATATCCGGGTGGTGGTGGCCAACAGCGTGCTGCACTACCTGGCCGAGGCGCATTGGCCGGCCGCCATCACCACCGGCCTCGGCGTAGGGCGGATCGGCCGCACGTCTTATGTGCTGTCCACCGCACTGTTCGTGGAGGAGCGGTGCATCAGCTTGTGCGACACCGTGCTGGTGGCCCTCGTGGACGACGCGCCCGTGCCGATTCCGCACACGGCGCGCGAGTATCTGGGTAGCCACCTGCTGCGCTGACCAGCCCGAAATCGACGAAATGGCTGTGAACCGCGGAGGTTCACAGCCATTTCGTCGATCTGGGCGAACTACAGTGCCGCGTCGGCGGCACCCAGCGCGGTGTCCAGGATCGCCAGACCCTCGGCCACCTCGTCGTCGGTGATGTTGCACGCCGGGACGGCGTGGATGCGATTGAAGTTCGCGAACGGCAGCAGCCCCCCGGACTTGCACGCGGCGATGACCGCGTTCATCGCGGGACTCGAGCCGCCGTAGGGCGCCAACGGTTCACGCGTCTGCTGGTCGGCGACCAGCTCGATCGCCCAGAACACCCCGAGGCCACGGACCTCGCCCACACAACGATGCTTGGCGGCCAGCGCGCGCAGTCCGGGACCGAGCACGTCGGAGCCGATGCGCTTGGCATTGGCCACCATGGCCTCGTCCTCCATCGCGTTGATGGTGGCCACCGCCGCCGCGCAGGCCAGCGGGTGGCCCGAGTAGGTCAACCCGCCCGGGTAGGCACGATCGTTGAATGTGGCGGCGATCTTCTCGCTGATCGCCACACCGCCGAGCGGGACGTAACCCGACGTGACGCCCTTGGCGAACGTGATCAGATCCGGCGTCACGCCGAAATTCTGGATGGCGAACCACTCACCGGTGCGGCCGAATCCGGCCATTACCTCGTCGGCGATCATCACGATGCCGTACTTGTCGCAGATCTCCCGCACTCCGGCCATATAACCGGGCGGCGGCACCATGATGCCCGCGGTGCCGGGCACCGACTCCAGGATGATCGCGGCGAAGGAGGTCGCGCCCTCGTGCTGGATCAGGCGCTCGAGGTATTCCAGTGCCCGCTCGGTCTCCTGCTGCTCGTTCTCGGCGTAGAACGAACTGCGGTACAGGAACGGTCCGTTGAAGTGCACGACGCCGGCGCTGGCGTAGTCGTTGGGGTAGCGGCGCGGGTCACCGGTCAGGTTGATCGCGGTGTCGGTGCCGCCGTGGTAGGAGCGGTACCGGGAGAGCACCTTGTAGCGGCCGGTGTGCAGCCGTGCCATCCGCACCGCGTGCTCGACGGCGTCGGCGCCGCCGTTGGTGAAGAAGACCTTGTTCAGATCGCCGGGCGTGCGCTCGGCGATCAGGCGGGCTGCCTCGGAGCGGGCGTCGTTGGCGTGCTGCGGTGCGACGGTGCAGAGCTTCGCGGCCTGGGCCTGGATGGCCGCGACCACCTTCGGGTGCTGATGCCCGATATTGGTGAAGACCAACTGGCCGGAGAAGTCGAGCAGCTTGTTGCCTTCGCCGTCCCAGACGTAGGAGCCGTCCGAGGCCACGATGGTCATCGGCTTGATCTGCGCCTGCGCCGACCAGGAATGGAAGACGTGCGTCCGGTCCAGTTCATAGGTACGGGCGGCTTCGGCACGCGCATCGTCGATCGACAAGCCGTTGGGCAGGGTCGCGGTGTCTTGGGTGGTCGTCATGCGTCCATCTTTCACTGTATTTGTCGGCGGCAGGCAATGGGTTTCCTGCTGAGGGTGCGTGAAAAGGGGGCGGGGGTTAGGTGTTTTCGGGGAAGCCGAGGTTGATGCCGCCGTGGGAGGGATCGAGCCAGCGGCTGGTGATGGCTTTCTGGCGGGTGAAGAAGTTGACGCCGTCCATGCCGTGGGCGTGGCTGTCGCCGAAGAGGGAGGCTTTCCAGCCGCCGAAGCTGTAGTAGGCCATGGGGACGGGGATGGGGACGTTGATGCCGACCATGCCGACCTCGACTTCGTTTTGGAAGCGTCGGGCGGCGCCGCCGTCGTTGGTGAAGATGGCGGTGCCGTTGCCGTAGGGGTTGGTGTTGATGAGTTCCAGGGCTTGGTCGTAGGTGTCGACGCGCAGGACCGAGAGGACGGGGCCGAAGATTTCGTCGGTGTAGACGCTCATGTCGGGGGTGACGTTGTCCAGGAGGGTGGGGCCGAGCCAGAACCCGTCTGCTCCGCCGTCGGCGGTGACGGTGCGGCCGTCGACGACGACCTTGGCGCCGTCGGCTTCGCCGGCGTCGATGTAGCTTGCCACTTTGTCCCGATGCGCCTTGGTGACCAGGGGTCCCATATCGGAGTCCTTGGTGCCGTCACCGATCTTGAGGCCCACGGTGCGTTCGGTGATTTTGGCGATGAGGTCGTCGGCGACGGGGCCGACGGCGACGCACGCCGAGATGGCCATGCAGCGTTCGCCTGCGGAGCCGAATCCGGCGTTGACCATGGCGTCGGCGGCCAGGTCGAGGTCGGCGTCGGGCAGGATGACGGCGTGGTTCTTGGCGCCGCCCAGGGCCTGGACGCGTTTGCCGGCGGCGGTACCGGTGGCGTAGACGTACTGGGCGATCGGGGTGGAGCCGACGAAGCTGATGGACTTCACCTTCGGGTTGGTGAGCAGTTCGTCGACGACGGTCTTGTCACCCTGCAGGACGTTGAACACGCCGTCGGGCAGGCCGGCTTCCTTCCAGAGGGCGGCCAGCCACAGCGAGGCAGAGGGATCCTTCTCGGAAGGCTTCAGCACCACGGTGTTACCGGTGGCGATGGCGACCGGGAAGAACCACATGGGCACCATGGCGGGGAAGTTGAACGGGGAGATGATGCCGACGGGGCCCAGAGCCTGGCGGATGGAGTAGACATCGACCTTGGTCGAGGCGTTCTCGGTGAACCCGCCCTTGAGCAGATGCGGGATACCGCAGGCGAATTCGACGACCTCCTGGCCGCGGGTCACTTCGCCGAGGGCGTCGGAGACGACCTTGCCGTGCTCGGAGGTGATGATTTCGGCGAGTTCGCCCTTGCGCTCGTTGAGCAGTTCGCGGAAGGCGAAGAGTATCTGGGTGCGTTTGGCCAGGCTGGTGTCGCGCCAGGCCGGGAATGCGGCGGCGGCGGCGTCGATGACGGTGCGGGCGTCCTGCACGCTGCCCAGTGCGACCTGGCCGGTGACCTGGCCGGTCGCCGGATTGGTCACCGGCGCTGTCGCACCCGAGGCGCCTTCGAAAAACGTGCCGTTACTCCAGTGCTGAACGGTGGCCTGCATCGCGATGAGCTCACTTTCTATCGGGTTGCCACCCAGTCTGGGCCCGTTTTATCCACGTTGCCTGTACAGAGCGTCTCCAATTTGCGGATCAGGCTTACACTGTGTAAATGCAGCTGACGGTCGCCGAGGTCATCGCGCTGCCGGTCATCCAGGCGGGCGACCCCGAGGTGCTCAGTGCGCACCGCTTCGGCGAAACCATCCGGTGGGTGCACGTCAGCGACGTGCCGGACCTTTCCACCCTGGTCCAGGGCGGTGAGTTGGTGCTGACAACCGGTGCGGCGCTGCGTGATTCACCGCGCAGGTATCTGAGCGGGATGGCCGAGGCCGGTGTACTCGGGGTGGTGGTCGAGGTCGGCGAAACGGATCTGGACGCAGGTATGGGCACCATCGCGGCCGAGTTCGACTTGGCGCTGGTGGCATTGCACCGACAAGTGCGGTTCGTCGAGGTGACCGAGGCCGTGCACCGGCTGATCGTCGCCGATCAGTACGAACGGGTGGACTTCGACCGTCGGGTACACGAGACCTTCACCGAGCTCAGCCTGAAACGGCCGTCGGCGGCGGGCATCGTCGAGGCCGCGGCCGCGATCCTCGATGAGCCCGTCGTGCTGGAGGACCTGACGCACCGGGCGCTGGCGATCTCGCTGCGGGGGCGCCCCGCAGATCTGCTGCGGGACTGGGAGCGGCGCTCGCGGCTGCGCGCGACGGCCGAAGAGTGGGCGGTGACCGCCGTGGGCCCGCGAGCCGAACAATGGGGCCGGCTGATCGTTCCGCAACCGTCGCACGACCCGGACCGCACCCGGATGGTGCTGGAACGCGCCGCGGTGGCGCTGGCGCTGGCGCGCATGATCGAACGCGATCGCACCGGGCTGCACCACCAGGCCCAGAGCGGACTGATCGACGATGTGCTGCGCGGGCGCATCACCGATGAACGCGAGGCCGCGGCGCGCGCACATGCGCTGGGGCTCCGCTCGGCGGCCCGGTACACCCCCGTGGCGGTCCGGGTGGACCGCGCCGCCCCGGCGACCGATCCTGTTGCCGCACAACGCCGCAATGCTCTGCTGGTCGACGCCGTGCTACACACCGTGAACGCCTCCGGGCACTCCGGCCTGTGCGCGCTGCGCCGCGACGGAGAGGTCGGCGCGGTGCTGGCGCTCGGTGTGACCAGACCCCCCGAGGAGGCGCTGGCCGCGCTGGGAACAGCGCTGCGCACCGAGATCGCCCGGGTCGACGGCACCGCGGGTGCGGTGCTGGCGGTGGGTCCTGCGGTCGAGGGCGTGATCGACGCGGTCACCGGCCTAGGTGAAGCCGCGCACATCGCCGAGGTGGCGCTGGCCATGCGCGGTGCCGCCGCGGACGAGGGGCGTCCTTTCTACCGGGCCGCGGATGTCCGCTTGCACGGGCTGATCTCGCTGCTGCGCGATGACCCGCGGATACAGACCTTCGCCGAGACCGAACTGCGGGCGCTGCTGGCCGGCGACCCGGCGCATCTCGACCTGCTGCGTGAGTACCTGAAGCTGGCGGGGAACAAGGCCGCGGTCGCCGCCCGCCTGCACATCAGCAGACCTGCGCTGTACAAGCGGCTCGCCGCGGTGCGGTCCGCACTCGGGGTGGACCTCGACGACGGCGAGTCGATGACTTCATTGCATGTTGCGCTTATGGTGCTCGATGCGCAGGGGCGCGCGATACTGTCCTGACATGGCGGGTGGGGGGACGACCGTGCTGGATACCGTTCGCAGGATCCTCGGTTACGAGATGCAGATCTCGGAGTGGATCGGCCTGGCGATTCTGCTTGCCGTCCCATACCTGGTGATCGGAACGGTCTGGGCCTTCACCCATGCCGGTCCTTTCCTCGGCTCGGTGCTGGCGTGGCCCCTGCTCTTCCTGTACAGCCTGTGCGGATTATGACCGGACTGCTGAGTCGGCCGGTCAAGGTCGAGGCGATGATCGAGACCCTGATGTGGCTGGCGGTGCCCTACATCGTCATCGGCCTGGTGTTCACCATCAGCCATCCCGACGATGTGCGCGCTCTGGAGAAGCAGGTGCAGACCCAACTGCCGGCCGGTGCGGATGTCGCGTCGTTCGGCGCAACCACCCTTCTGTGGCCGATGATGCTGATTACCGGACCGGTAGAGGAGCACTGCAATGTCGGATGACGATCTGTCCGATTTCGAACAGGCCGAATTCACCCACGACGGCAAGACCCGCGTGGTGTACCGGAAGGGCACCGGACCGGCGGTCATCGTGATCGCCGAGATGCCCGGGATCACACCGAAGGTGCTGGCCTTCGCGCGCCAGGTCGCCGGCATCGGCTGCACCGCGGTGCTCCCGCATCTGTTCGGGGTGCCTGGCCGGGATCCCAACGTCAGCAGACCGGTTGCGTTCAAGACGCTGGCGTCGGCGATGGTGCCCACCTGTGTCAGCAAGGAATTCGTGGTGCTGGCCACCGGCCGCACCTCCCCGGTCATCGACTGGCTGCGGGCACTTGCCCGCTCCGAGCACGCCCGGTGTGGCGGCCCCGGCGTCGGGGCCGTCGGGATGTGCTTCACCGGGGGATACGCGCTGGCGATGGCGACCGATGACGTGCTGCTCGCGCCCGTGTTGGCCCAGCCGTCGATGCCGGTCGGCCTGACGGCGGCGCAGCGGCGGTCGATCGATATCTCGCCCGCCGATCTGGAGATCGTCAAGGGGCGCTGCGCCCGCGGGCTGACCGTGCTCGGATTGCGCTTCGACTCCGACAAATTCGTCCCGCCGGAGCGTTTCGAGTTCCTGCGCGAGCAACTCGGCGATGCCTTCGTCGCGGTGGAACTGACCGACACGGACGCCAATCCGGACGCGATGATGCCCCCGCATTCGGTGCTCACCGAACACCTGATCGACGAACCGGGGCAGGCGACCAGAGTCGCGCTCGATCAGGTGCTGGACCTGTTCCGCAACCGCCTGCTCGTCACCGCCTGATACAGCTCAACCGGTCAATCGTCACCGCTTCGGCCGCGGTGAATGTATCCGGGACCACTCTGGAAATGGGCGTTTTCCCGGAATGCGTGCGTACCTGCCCAGTGTTCTCACTCACAGAACACTTGCGCAGGTCCCGTACGGGAGGATTATCTAGATATGCTAACTACAAGACGATTCATGCAGTCGGTCGTCGCGTCCGCGGTCGCTCTCGCGGCGATCGCCATCCCGACCGTGGCGTTGCTCCAGGACGGACCGGCGCAGTTCCCGATCCAGATCACCATCGCCGACCCACTGCCATGACCTGAAAAGCACTGCGCGGAGAGGATGCGGACATGCCGTGTCTACGAGATCTGGCCCGGTCGGTGATCGTCGCGGGCGCCGCGACCGCGGTACTGCTGGCACCCGCGGCGCTACCCGGCCAGGCAATGGTGCTGGCCAACGCCCCCGGCGTCACCGGCAATGGCGGACCGGACGGCAACGGTGGTGGTGGCGGGTGCGGAAGCGGTCCCGGTTGGCACGGCTGCGGCGGCTGGAACCCGGCTCAGGGCGGTTTCGGCAGCGGATGCTTCAACGGCATCTGCGGCGGTTGGGACGGCTCACGGGGCTGGGGCAACTGATATCAGCCGGACCGGCCCGTTTCGGGGCCGTCATCGGGCCCGTCGTCCTCGACGGTCGCCAGCGCGGGTGAGAGCAGCAGCCGCATCTGATTCCCGCCGGATTTGCGCGCCTCGTACATCGCGTTGGTGCCGATGGTGACGAGTTCGTCGAGCACATCGTGAGATCCCTGACGGGTCAACGGTTTCAGCGGGGTACTGATGACCCCCAGGCTCGCCGTCAACTGGAACGGGGCCGATTTGATGGTGCCCAGAATCCGCTCGGCCAGCGGCGTGGGGTCCGGGTTGGTGAACACATCGGCGATGAGGTATTCGGCATCACCCAGAGCGCCGATCACGGCGTCACCGCGCACCGTCTCGCGCAGGCGCTGCCCGATCGCGACGCGCGCCTTGTTCCCGCCGGCCTTCCCCGACATGGCGGTCAGCAAGGAGAAGCTGTCCAGGTTGACCACGATGAGGATGAGATAGCGATCGTCGCGGCGGCTGCGGGAGCCGATCAGCGTGGCCACGCTGTCGTAGAAACTCTGCCGGTTCGGCAGCCCGGTGAGCGGCTCGATCTCACCATGGGGCTTCTCGGAACCGACGATCCGCAGCACCAGCTCGCAGGCGAACGCGACGAACGAATTGATCAGTGCGACGAAGACGACACTGGCCAGGGCGAGCGCATAGTCGATGGCCAGCAGGCGCCAGGCCAGCACCACCAGAGTGACGGTCTGCACCGCCCAGATCGGGACGAGCCAGGTGCGGGAGTGGAAGAACACCGCGTACGCCGTGGTCACCGTGAACGCCGATGAGCTCAGCAACCCCAGCACCGGATCGGGCTCCAGCAGGCACACGGTCGAGATGAGGACGGTGCCCAGGATCAGGCAGAACTGCGACTGCCGCCGGGTCGGCCAGTCCGAGCGCAGCCAGACGAAGGCCATCACCGCGCACGCGGCGAACAGCAGTCCCGCGATGACCGGCCGGTACGGCTGATCGGAATTGGTGGACGCGACGATCACCAGGACCGAGACGGCACCGAGGCTCCCGATGATCCAGGCGACCACCCTGCAGGTGGCGACCTGCAGATCGCGGGCCGCCAGAAACGCTGTCAGCCACTCGTAATGGTCGCCGCCGTGCCGCCACCGCGAAGGAATCACCACAGGCCGGCACACCCCGAACCGGGCCGTGCACGATTACGCCCCCACAGCATCAGCGAACGGTACCAGCCGATCCGCCGCTAGCCTGGCCCTATGGCATCCCGTTGGACAGCAGCACGCCTTGGCGACATGACCGGCCGGACCGTCATCGTGACGGGAGCGACCAATGGCGTCGGATTGGCGACCGCCGATGCCCTCGCGCGGGCCGGCGCACACGTCGTGATGGCGGTGCGCAACACCGAACTCGGGGCACAGCGCGCGGCCGAGATCGGCGGGCGCACCACGGTGCTGCGACTGGACCTGGCGGACCTCGCCTCGGTGCGCGCATTTCCCGGGCTGCTCGACGATCACGGCATCGAGGCGGTCGACATCCTCATCAACAACGCCGGGACACTCGCCGAGAAGCGCGCCGACACCGTCGACGGTTTCGAGACGACCATCGGGACCAACCTGCTCGGGCCGTTCGCATTGACCAACCTGCTGGTGGACCGGGTGCGCTCGCAGATCATCACTGTCGGTTCGCAGGCGCACGAGTCGGCGACACTGCACCTGCACGATCTGCACCTGCGGACCCACAAGTGGACGGCGATGGGCGCCTATGCCCAGTCGAAGCTCGCGGTCATGTTGTGGGGCCTGGAACTCGACCGGCGCCTACGCGCCGCCGGGTCTCCGATCGTCAGTCACCTCACACATCCGGGATGGGTGGACTCCAATCTGCCGCAGCTCTCGGATGCGCCGCTGATGGGGGTGGTGCAGCGCGGCGTCAAACTGGTGGCGGGTGCGCTGGCCAACGACCCCGCGGCCGGTGCGGCCACCACGTTGTACTGCATCACCGAGCCGATCCCGCCGGGCAGCTATGTCGGGGTGGAGGGCCGGTTCGGCTTGCGTGGGGGCCCGGTGCTGATCGGGCGTTCGGCGCTGGCATGCGACTACGCGACGGCGGCCCGGGTCTTCCAGTTCGCCGAACACGAAACGGGTACAACACTTCCCGTGGGTCAGCCCAGCCGTTAGCCGGCGCATAACGCACTCGTCACCTGCCGGTGGCACAGTCACGGTGTGACCGGCGATCTCGATCACCTGGAGTCGGTGCCGACCGGGATGGTCGAGCGGTTCCGCCGATTCTGTGAGCGGGTGGTCGCGCGACTGCCGTTCGGCCTGAATTCTGTTGTGGCCCCCACTTTTCTGGGCTTCGCACTGATCAACAGTTTCACCTTCGGGGTGGACATGGCGCTGTTGACGGTCTTGCACAGTGGTTTTGCGGTGCCGCTGCCGGTCGCGCTCACGGTGGGCTACGTGTGCGCGTTCACGCTGGCGTTCTTCCTGAACCGGACCCTGAACTTCCGGTCACACGCGACCGTCGGTCCCCAGCTGGCCACCTATGTCGGGGTGGTCGCTGTCAATTACGCGGCGTTCATCGTCGTGCTACCGACCGCACTGGCCGCGGCGGGGCTGCAGTATCACCTGGCCCGGCTGCTGGCCGGCTGCTGTGAGGCGGTCTACATGTACACCGCCATGCGCTGGGTCGTGTTCCGCGCACGCGAAACTCGCTGACCTCCCGCCAATCTCCACGGATTCTCCAAGCAACGCCAGCTGCGGACCGGCACTCTCAGCTCCATCGGAAGCCATCGGTGCGAGGAGTAGCGAATGAAGGTCAGAGGTCCGTTGGTGACATTGGGGGCGGTGGCGGTACTGGGCGCCGGCCTGTGGGTGGCGAATGTGAGCCGGCAGAATGACCCCGCCCCGCCGACCATTCCCGCCGCGGCATCCACCGCGAGCGCGGTACCCCCGGCTCCTGCGCCGCCGGCCCCGGATCCGTTCCCCGCCAAGGCGGACTATGTGGGGGATATCCCGATCAAGTCCGGCGTCATCACGCTGGAGATCACCGTCGACGGGTCGCGGGCCGTCGCGTATGCATGCGACGGCAACACCCTGGAGGTGTGGCTGTCGGGCAGCGCCGAGGGTGGGGTGGTGAAGCTTGCCGGCAAGGACAAGAGCAGCACCCTGGATGGGCGCCATGTCGGCAAGACGGTCGTCGGTTCGCTACGTGTCGGTGAGAAGAGCTGGGATTACACCGCTTTCGCGGTGCCGGTGAGCGGGGCCGGCGATGCCGCCTGACAACGCACCCGGGTGCGACGCCGATACCGTCGCCGCGCCGGTGACGAGGGCGGGCGACGTCGCACTGCTGGCCGCGGTCGGTATCGGTGCCGCCGTCGCCGTCGCGCTCGGTGTCTACGGCAGAGTGCACGAAGCGCAGTTCTTCGCGATCAACGTGGCCGGGTTCTCCGGTCCCGGCTCGGTGAAATCGTGGCTGGCGACGGTGGCCGTCGCGCTTGCGGTGTTCCAGTTCGTCTCGGCGCTGCTGATGTACCGGGTGTTCCCCGGTGGCCGGGCCCCGTCCTGGATCGGCGCCGCACATGTCTGGTCGGGCCGGCTGGCGGTGCTGGCCAGCGTGCCGGTGGCCGTGCACTGCATGTATGCGCTGGGCTTCCAGGACACCGACACCCGGGTGCTGCTGCACTCGCTGTTCGGATGCTTCTTCTATGGCGCCTTCGTCACCAAGATGATCCTGCTGACCCGCAAAAACCAGCGGCCATGGGTGATTCCGGTGTTGGGTGGTCTGGTGTTCTTCGTACTCGTCGACATCTGGTTGACCTCGTCACTGTGGTTCTTCCAGACCAACGGACTGTCGTTCTGACTTAAGGAGACTCACCATGCCAGACCAAGACCACACGGATGTCCCCCAGTACCGGCTCCCACGTCGCCAGGCGCTGGCGTGCGCCGGCATCGCGTTTGGAACCACCGCGATCGCCTCGTGCGCGACCTACGGCAACAATCCGGCACCCCCGCCGCCGGCCGGGGAACAGGCGGCGCCGGCCCTGGCCAAGACCGCCGATGTGCCGGTCGGCTCGGCGCTGATAGTGGACGACACCGTGCTGACCCAGCCGAAGGCGGGCGAGTTCGCCGGGTTCTCCTCCGTCTGCCCACACGCCGGATGCGCGGTGTCCAAGGTCGACGGCGCGCAGGTCAGCTGTCCGTGCCACGGCAGCACCTTCGGGCTGGACGGGGCGGTGATCTCCGGCCCGGCGCGCGATCCGCTGACCCCGGCGCCGATCACAGTCCGGGGAGATTCGATCGTGGCGGGCTGAAAGGTCGTTACGATCATCGGCTGTGGTGGACGACGAGCCCGGTGAACCGGCGCCGATACCGTGGTACGAGGAATCGTGGGCGGTCGTCACTGCCGGTGCGGCGGGCGTTCTCGCGGTCGGTGTGCTGATCTACGCGGTGGTGCAGACCTCGGAGAACTCGGTGGAGCCGTCCTACGGCCCGCAGTACTACACCGACCATTCCGCGTCGACGACCAGCGCCACATCCACATCCACGACCACATCGCGGACCACCAGGTCATCGACCACGACCACGACGACCGAGACGACCACCACCACCGAGTCCACGGAGTCGACCGAGCCCGGTACGGACACCGAGTCCACCACGGAGACGACCACGTCGTTGGACGAGGAGAACCCGTTCATCCTGAACCCGTTCGCGACCACCACGACGGAATCGGGTTGAGCGTTTAGCAGGCCGATTAGCCGGGGATGTGATCGTCTGACAGAATCAGCCCCGAGGGGAGTACTCCTGCGCTGCGGTGTCGTCATCACGTCGTCCGTCATCGGACGACCGGTGCTGCAGGCCCGCGCGATGTGTGCGCGGGCGGAAGAGACCTCGGCCGTTGATCGACGACCGGAGGCTCCAACCAAATGAACGTGTCCACACTCGAGTGGGGGATCACCCTCGCTGTCACCCTGGGCGTCCTGCTCGTGGATGTCCTGGTGTTCGGCAGACGGCCACATGAGCCGTCCACCCGGGAGACATCCATCGCGCTGACCTTTTACGTCAGCCTCGCCATCGCCTTCGGGATCTGGACCTGGACCTTCCACGGCAGCCAGTACGGCGTGGAATTCTTCGCAGGCTGGCTGACCGAGTACAGCCTGTCGGTGGACAACCTGTTCATCTTCTTGATCATCATGGCCAGCTTCAAGGTGCCCAGGATCTATCAGCAGCAGGCGCTGCTCGTCGGCATCATCCTGGCGCTGATCTTCCGCGGAATCTTCATCGCCCTCGGCGCGGTGGCCATCGAGCAGTTCTCCTGGGTCTTCTACATCTTCGGTGCCTTCCTGATCTACACCGCCATCAAGCTGGCCAAGGACACCGACCACGATGACGATGCCGAGAACAGCGTGGTCCGGTTCGCCCGGAACTACCTGAACACCACCGACAAGTGGCACGGCCTGAAGCTCACGGTCAAAGAGGGCTCCAAGCGCGTCATGACGCCGATGTTCCTGGTGATCGTCGCGTTGGGCACCACCGATCTGCTGTTCGCCCTGGACTCGATCCCGGCCATCTACGGGCTCACCCAGGAGCCCTACCTGGTGTTCACCGCCAACGTGTTCGCCCTGATGGGGCTGCGTCAGCTGTACTTCCTGCTCGGCGACCTGCTCAAGCGTCTGGTCTACCTGTCGCAGGGCCTGTCCTTCATCCTCGGTTTCATCGGCGTCAAGTTGGTGCTGCACGCCCTGCACGAGAACGAATTGCCGTTCATCAACGGCGGCGAGCCGCTGCACGTCCCGACGATCCCGACGCTGGCCAGCCTGGGCGTCATCATCGTCACGCTGATCATCACCACGGTCGCCAGCCTGTACAAGACCCGGGTGGTGGACAAGAAGGCCGACGACACCGCCGAGGACACAGTCGACGGGGAAGCCCCGGCCAAGCCGGCCGAGTAGCTTTCGGGCGGGGCGCTGATATAAGCGCCCCGCTCAAACCCGTTATCCCGCCGGGCAATTCATTAACGTAGGACGGCATGCCGCCAGCCGCCGTCCGTAAAGCCGTCATCGGCGCCTCCATCGGCAACGCCGTGGAATGGTTCGACTTCGCCATCTACGGGTTCCTGGCCACCTATATCGCCGCCAACTTCTTCCCGTCCGACGACGCGACGGCGGCACTGCTGAACACCTTCGCGATCTTCGCGGCCGCCTTTTTCATGCGTCCGCTCGGCGGCTTCGTCTTCGGACCGCTCGGTGACCGCCTCGGCAGGCAGAAGGTGCTGGCCCTGGTGATCCTGCTGATGTCGGCGGCCACCTTGCTGATCGGACTGCTGCCGACATACTCGGCCATCGGCGTCGCGGCTCCGCTGTTGCTGCTGCTGTTTCGCTGTGTGCAGGGTTTCTCGGCGGGTGGTGAGTACGGCGGCGGTGCTGTGTATCTGGCCGAGTACGCCGGCGACAAGCGTCGCGGTTTCGTCGTCACCTTCATGGTGTGGTCGGGGGTGCTCGGGTTCCTGTTGGGTTCGATCACCGTCACCCTGCTGCAGGCCGGCCTGCCCGCCGCGGCGATGGACAGCTACGGCTGGCGTATCCCGTTCCTGCTCGCCGCGCCGCTGGGCCTGGTTGGCCTGTACATCCGGCTGCGGCTGGACGACACCCCGGAGTTCACCGACCTGAGCAGCCGCGACAAGGTCGCCGACCGCCCGCTGCGGGAGGCCTTCGCCACCTCATGGCGGCCGATCCTGCAGGTCATCGGGCTTTTCCTGATCTTCAACGTCGGTTACTACGTGGTGTTCACCTTCCTGCCGACCTACCTGATAAAGACGCTCGAGTTCTCCAAGACCGCGTCGTTCGTCTCCATCACGCTGGCCAGCCTGGTCGCACTCGTGCTGACGCTGCCGTTCGCGGCGCTCTCGGACCGGATCGGGCGCAAGCCGATGCTGATCGCCGGAGCGGTCGCCTTCGTGGTGCTGAGCTATCCGCTGTTCCTGCTCCTGACCTCGGGATCGCTGGTCGCGGCCATCGCCGCGCACTGCCTGCTCGCCGCGATCGAATCGATCTACATCTCCACCGCGGTCACCGCGGGTGTCGAGCTGTTCGCCACCCGGGTGCGCTACAGCGGCTTCGCCGTCGGCTACAACCTCTGTGTCGCCGTGTTCGGCGGCACCACTCCGTACGCGGTGACCTGGCTGACGGCCGAGACGGGTAACCCGCGCGCGGCCGCGTTCTATCTGGTGGTCGCCGCGGTGCTGTCCCTGGGCACCGTGCTGACGCTGCGGGAATCGGCGGGTAAACCGCTGGCGGCCACCCCCGGGGCGAACGCAGCGACGGGATAACGGATCAGCCTGCGATGATGTCGGAATGAGACCGGGGACCAGGCCGACAAAGGCGGATGTCGCGCGGCTGGCCAACGTCTCGCCGGCGACGGTCAGCTACGTGCTCAACAACGTCAAGGGTCAGACCATATCGGCGCAGACCCGAGCGGCCGTGCAGGATGCCGCCAAGTCTCTGGGGTATCGGCCCAACCTGGCCGCCCGCAACCTGGCCCGCGGCGGCAGCGGCGTGGTGCTCTACATCGTGCCCCGAATTGCTTTGGGCGAGTTGCTTCTGGAGGTCGGTAGCCGGCTGACCACCGAACTGGCCCGCCACGGTGTGGTGCTGTCACTGCAGTTCGAGACCGATGACGGGCGCAACGTCGTCGACGCGGTGGCCGACCTGAACCCGATCGCAGTGACCAGTGTGTTCCCGCTCCGCGGTGCCGCGCAGGATGCGGTGACCCAGGCGGGCATCCCGCAGATCTACCTGGGCAGCGCGCAACTGCACGCGATGGGCGAGCTGCACCTGTCGATCGGCCGGATGCGGGTCGAGCATCTGGTGGCCCGGGGCCACCGCCGGCTCGCGTTCGCCTTCGCCGGTGACGAGACACTGCGACCACTCGGCGACTACTGGCTGACCGGCCTGCGGGCGGCCGCCGCGGAGTTACCCGAGATCGTCACCGCGACCGTCGCCGCCGACGGGTCCGATGCCGCCGCGGTGGTGCAGAACTGGATCGAGGCCGGCGTGACGGCGGTGTGCGCGCAGAGCGACGAGACCGCGCTGGTGGTGCTGCACGGCATCAGGGAGTCCGGGCTGCGCTGCCCGCAGGATCTGGCGGTGATGGGTGTCGACGCGATCCCGTTGGGCGCGGTGAGCGGTCCGCCGCTGACCTCGGTGGGCCTGGATGCCAAGACCATCGTCGAGGTGTCGGTGGCGGCCATGATGACCGAACTCGGATTTCCCAGCGTCCAGGAGCCCAGCAGCGAGAACGTCGCGCACCTGATTCAGCGCGCCTCGACCTGACCGTCACATCCAGGCTTGCCCTCGGGGGAGTGATCCGCGTAACTTACGCGAGTAAGTAACTGCCCTCGGAACAGCCCTCGGAGAGGTGAACAGGTGACGACCGTCGACGCCAGCAAAGACGTGTACTTCGACCCGTACAACGTCGAGATCAACGCCAACCCGTACCCGGCGTTCGCCCGCCTGCGCGAGGAGGCACCGCTCTACTACAACGAAGAGTTCGACTTCTATGCGCTGAGCCGGTTCGCCGATGTGAACAAGGCGCTCATCGACCACGAGACGTTCAGCTCCGCCCGCGGCGCCATCATCGAACTCATCAAGGCCAATATCGAGATTCCGTCCGGCGCGCTGATCTTCGAGGATCCGCCGATCCACACCACCCACCGCAAGCTGCTCGCCAGGATGTTCACCCCGCGCAAGATCGCCGCGCTGGAGCCCAAGATCCGCGAGTACTGCGCGGCCGCACTCGACCCGCTGGTCGGGGCCGGCCGGCTCGACTTCATCACCGACTTCGGCGCCATCATGCCGATGCAGGTGATCAGCACCCTGCTCGGCATCCCCGAGGACGACCAGGAGATGATCCGCGACCACGGCAACGACCAGATGCGCACCGAGGCCGGCAAGCCGATGAAGGCCGCATCCGAGGGCCTGATCGACGGCTCGATCTTCGAGACCTATATCGACTGGCGTAAGGACAACCCGTCCGACGACATCATGACCGACCTGCTCAACGTCGAGTTCACCGACGAGCAGGGGGTGACCCGGCACCTCACCCGCGAAGAGTTGCTCATCTACATCAACGTGGTCGCCGGCGCCGGTAACGAGACCACCACCCGGCTGATCGGCTGGGCGGCCAAGGTGCTCGCCGAGCATCCCGACCAGCGCCGCCAGCTCGTCGAGAACCCGGCGCTGATCCCGCAGGCCATCGAGGAACTGCTGCGCTTCGAACCGCCCGCGCCGCACGTGGCCCGCTACGTCACCCGCGATGTCGAGTACTACGGCCAGACGGTGCCCGAGGGCGCCTCGATGATGATGCTGATCGGCTCGGCCGTCCGCGACAGCCGCCAGTTCCCGCCGGACGGCGAGGTTTTCGACATCCACCGCGAACAGCGCCAGCACCTGGCGTTCAGCGTCGGCACGCACTTCTGCCTGGGCTCGGCGCTGGCGCGCCTGGAGGGCAGGATCGCGCTGGAGGAAATGCTCAAGCGATTCCCGGAGTGGGAGGTCGACCGGCCCAACGCCAAGCTGTCGCCGACGTCGACGGTGCGCGGCTGGGACTCCATGCCGGTGTTCGTCTCGTGACGGCCAGCCTGACCGTCCCGAGCTCGTGGGACGAGGTCAGCGCGGACTGGCTGACCGCGGCACTGGCCCAGGATTTCCCGGGCGCCGCCGTCGCCGAGGTGACGGTTCAGATGCGCGATGACGGCACCAACCGGCGGGCCCGCCTGGGCGTCCGCTACGCCGAAGGGACGGGACCGGCCACGGTGTTCGTCAAGGCCGTCGACCCGGGCCACAAGGAGATGATCAAGTACACCAGCGGGCTGCTGCATGAGCCGAGGCTTTTCAATGCCGACGTCGGATTGCCGCTGGAACATCCGGCGGTGTACGCCGCGCCGATCGACGAGGCCGCCGAGGACTTCATGCTGGTGATGGAGGACCTGACCGCCCGCGGCGCCGATCCGCGCGATGCCACCCGACCGCTCACGGTCGATCAGGCCGCGAGCGGGGTACGGGGCCTCGGCCGCCTGCACGGTGCGTTCTGGGGGGAGCGGCTGGCGCGGCCCGGGCTGGACTGGCTGGAACCGTTTCTGCCGTGGGACGGCATGCAGTACGCCCCGCTACCCGCGGCGCTGGAGCGGCTCGGCGATGACGCGCCGGCCTCGGTGCAGGCACTGACCATCGATCATCTGGTGGAAGGCATCTGGAAACCGTTCATCCGGACGCTGACCGCGCCCGGCGTGCCCACCACACTGCTGCACGGTGACCCGCACATCGGCAACACCTACCTGACCCCGAGCGGCGATCTCGGGTTCCTCGACTGGCAGGTCGCCCGGCGCGGCAACTTCTCCGTCGACCTCGGCTACTTCCTGCAGGGTGCGCTGATCACCGAGGACCGCCGCACCCATGAGCGTGAGCTGCTCGGCGTGTACCGGGACAGCCTGGGCCTGCCCGCCGACGAGCTGCCCTCGGCCGATGAGATCTGGTTGCGCTACCGGGCGTCGGTCGCGCATGGCCTGACCACCTGGCTGGCCACCGCCAGCGCGGGCGAGTTGTGGCAGCGGCCGGACATCGCGTTGGCATTGGCGCAGCGCTACAGCGCTGCCTACCAGGACCTGAACACCGCGGAGGCTCTGGCCGAACTGACCACCTAGTCTTGGTGGCGTGACGAGAGCTCAGCGACGGTGATCGATCAGCTGTTCGTCGTCCTCTTCGCCCTGTGCGCAGCCATTTTCGCGGCGGTCGGCATCGTGGTGCGCCAGCGCGCGACGATGGATGTGCCCGAGGAGGACGGTGTCAGCACGGTCATGCTGGCCACCCTGCTGCGCCGCCCACTGTGGTGGGCAGGGACCGCCGCGGCAGTGGCCGGCTTCGTCTTCCAGGCCCTGGCACTGGACAACGGGTCGTTGATCGTGGTGCAGCCACTGCTGGTGTCGGCGCTGCTGTTCGCGCTGCCGTTGAGTGCTCGGCTGGCGCACCGCCGGGTCACCAGGGGCGACTGGTTGTGGGCGATGCTGTTGACGGTGTCGCTGGCGATCTTCATCCTGCTCGCCCATCCCCGGGTCAGCGATCAGGTGGCGCCGGTGACCACGATCGTGGTGGTGTCGGCGGTGTGCTCGGTGCTGGTGATCGGCTGCGTGGTGATCGCGGTGCGGCGGTCGGGCTGGCAGCGCGCGGTGCCGCTGGCCGTCGCCGTCGGGGTGCTGTTCGGTCTGGTCGCGGTGCTGACCAAGATGCTGATGCACGCGCTGGACCGCAACTCCGTGGCCGAGGTGCTGTCCACTCCGCTGCCGTACGCGCTGGTGCTGCTCGGTGTGCTCGCCACCCTGTTGCAGCAATCCGCGTTTCATGCCGGGTCGCTGCAGACCTCGGTGCCCACCATGTTGGTGATCGAACCGATGGCCGCCGTGCTGCTCGGTGTGTTCCTGCTCGGCGAGACCCTCACCGCCAACCGCTGGGAGGCGGTGGTGTTGACGGTGGCGGTGGTGGCCATGACCGCGGCCACCATCGCGCTCGGACGTGACGAGGGCGCCTACGAGGCCGAATTGGAAGCCACGTCACGCGGCGCCTGAGGGCCGTTTTCACAGGAAATCGGCAGGTCGCGGGCCCTCGGGCATATCTTTAGTTTTGCTAACGTTGTAGCGGATGGCCGGTGTGGACGACGAGGTCCGCAGAGCGATTTCCCGTCGCTCCGCTCGCCCCGGCCACCACAACGTCGTCGCAGAACCGAGGTAATTTCATGTCCGCTGAAACATTTGATGACCGCCTTGCGCGGCTGTACGCCACCGACCCGGAGTTCGCCTCCGCGACGCCGAGCGCGACAGTCAACGCCGCGGTCAGCGAACCCGGGCTGACGCTGCCCGATGTGGTGCGCACCGTCCTGACCGGTTATGCCGACCGGCCCGCGCTGGGCGCCCGCGCCGTCGAGTTCGTCACCGACGAAACCGGCCGCACCGTCGCCGAGCTGCAGCCGCGTTTCGAGACCATCACCCACGGGCAGCTGTGGGAGCGCGTGCGCACCCTCGCCGATGCGTGGCGCGGTGACCCCGTCAACCCCGGCGACCGGGTGGCCCTGCTCGGCTTCACCAGCGTCGACTACACCGTCACCGATATCGCGCTGACCCAGCTCGGTGCCGTCTCGGTGCCGCTGCAGACCAGCGCATCGGCCGCCGCGCTCGCCCCGATCATCGCCGAGACCGAACCGGTGCTCATCGCGTCGAGCATCGACTATCTCGAGGATGCGGTGGAACTGGCGCTCGGATCGGGCGCTGGGCGGGTCACCGTGTTCGACTACCGGCCCCAGGTCGACGACCAGCGCGACGCGGTCGCCGCCGCGGCGGCCCGGCTCGGTGACCGGATCACCCTCGAGACCCTCGACGAAGCACTCGCCCGACCCGCCTCGACTGTCGAACCCGTTGCAGCGCAGGAGGAATCGGACCCGCTGTCGCTGTTGATCTACACCTCCGGCAGCACCGGAGCGCCCAAGGGCGCGATGTACCCGGCGAGCAAGGTCGCCGACATCTGGCGGCCAGCGGCCAACGCCCACTGGGACGACAGCCAGGGCGTGGTGCCGTCGGTGGTGCTGAGCTTCATGCCGATGAGCCACGTGATGGGGCGCGGCATCCTCTACAGCGCGCTGGCCAGCGGCGGTTCGGTGAACTTCGCCGCCCGCGCCGACCTGTCCACCTTCCTGGACGACCTGGCCCTCACCCGGCCCACCCAGCTGAACTTCGTGCCGCGCATCTGGGACATGCTGTTCGGCGAGTACCAGAGCCGGATCGCGCACGGTGCAGACGAATCTGCGCTGCTGGCGGACATGCGGGAGAACCTGCTGGGCGGGCGTTTCGTCAGCGCGCTCACCGGGTCGGCGCCCATCTCGCCCGAACTCAAGGCGTGGGTGGAGAAGCTGCTCGACATGCACCTGCTGGAGGGCTACGGCTCCACCGAGGCGGGCGCGGTGTTCGTGGACGGCAAGATCGCCCGGCCGCCGGTGCTGGAGTACAAGCTCGTCGACGTGCCCGAACTCGGCTACCACCTCACTGACCGGCCGCATCCGCGCGGTGAGTTGCTGGTGCGGTCCGAGCAACTGTTCCCCGGCTACTACAAGCGTCCCGAGGTGACCGCGCAGGTCTTCGACGAGGACGGCTTCTACCGGACGGGCGATATCGTCGCCGAACTCGGCCCCGATCACGTCGCTTACGTCGACCGGCGCAACAACGTGCTCAAGCTCTCCCAGGGTGAGTTCGTCACGGTGTCCAAACTGGAGGCCGCCTTCACCACCGCGCCGCTGGTGCACCAGATCTACATCTACGGCAACAGCGCACGGCCCTACCTGCTGGCCGTGGTGGTGCCCACCGACAGCGGCGCCACCAAGGCCGACATCGCCGCCTCCCTGAAGGATGCCGCCCGTGCCGCGGATCTGCAGTCCTATGAGCTGCCAAGGGATTTCCTCATCGAGACCACACCGTTCACGGTGGAGAACGGATTGCTCACCGGCATCCGCAAGCTGGCCTGGCCCAAGCTCAAGGAGCGCTACGGCGCCGAGCTGGAGCAGCTCTACACCGACCTCGCCGACGGCCAGGTCCAGGAGCTGCAGGCGCTGCGCGCCGCGGGGGCCAGCGGGCCGGTGCTCGACACCGTCAGCCGCGCCGCCGTCGCCTTGCTGGGCGCGGCCAGCTCCGACGTCGCCCCCGATGTGCACTTCACCGATCTGGGTGGAGACTCGTTGTCGGCGTTGACCTTCGGCAATCTGCTGACCGACATCTTCGATGTCGAGGTCCCGGTCTCGGTGATCGTGAGCCCGGCCTCGGATCTGCAGACCATCGCCGATCACATCGAGACCCAGCGGGCCGGTGGCACCGGCCGCCCGACATTCGCCTCCGTCCACGGCGCCGGCGCCACCGAGGTGCACGCCGCCGATCTCACCCTGGACAAGTTCATCGACGCCGCGACTCTTGCTGCGGCACCGAACCTTCCGGGCCCGGTGAGCGAGATCCGCACCGTGTTGCTGACCGGCGCCACCGGCTTCCTGGGCCGCTACCTGGCACTGGAGTGGCTGGAGCGGATGGATCTGGTGGACGGCAAGGTGATCTGCCTGGTCCGCGCCAAGTCCGATGACGAGGCGCGGGCGCGGCTGGACAAGACCTTCCAGACCGGTGACCCGAAGCTCGTCGCGCACTACCGCGAACTGGCCGACCGCCACCTCGAAGTGATCGCGGGCGACAAGGGTGAGGCCGATCTCGGCCTAGACCCCGCGGTCTGGCAGCGCCTGGCCGACACCGTCGACCTCATCGTGGATCCGGCCGCACTGGTCAATCACGTGCTGCCCTACAGCGAGTTGTTCGGGCCCAACGCCCTCGGCACCGCCGAACTGATCAGGATCGCGCTGACCACCAGGATCAAGCCCTTCGCCTACGTGTCCACCATCGGTGTCGGCTGGGGTATCGAGCCCGGTAGCTTCGTCGAGGACGCCGATATCCGGACCATTTCGGCCACCCGGCGCGTCGACGACACCTACGCCAACGGCTACGGCACCAGTAAATGGGCCGGCGAGGTGCTGCTGCGCGAGGCGCACGACCTGACGGGTCTGCCGGTGTCGGTGTTCCGGTGCGACATGATCCTGGCGGACACCACGTACGCCGGCCAACTGAACCTGCCGGACATGTTCACCCGGATGATGCTCAGCCTGGTGGCTACCGGCATCGCCCCCGGATCGTTCAATGAGCTTGACGCCGAAGGTAATCCGCAGCGCAGTCACTATGACGGCCTACCGGTGGAGTTCATCGCCGAGGCGATCTCGACACTGGGCACCCAGGTGGCATCCGAGCCCGGCGGGGCGTTCGAGACCTACCACGTGATGAACCCGCACGACGACGGCATCGGCATGGACACCTTCGTGGACTGGCTGGTCGAGGCCGGCTACCGCATCGAACGGGTCGGCGACTACGGACAGTGGCTGTCCCGGTTCGAGACCGCGCTGCGGGCACTGCCGGACAGGCAGCGACAGGCGTCGCTGCTGCCGTTGCTGCACAACTACACCGCACCCGGTGTGCCGGTGAACGGGGCGATGGCGCCGACCGATGTGTTCCGCACCGCGGTGCAGGACGCAAAGATCGGTCCGGACAAGGACATTCCGCACGTGAGCCGGGAGGTCATCGTCAAGTACGCGACCGATCTGGAACTGCTCGGCCTGCTCTGACCCACAACACAGGAATGGGGCACCCCGACGGGGGTGCCCCATTTTCGTTACGCCGTATCAGCTCACGTCGACGTACACGGTCTGCCCGGCCAGCGCGTTGTACACGTAGTCGCGGTCCTCATCGTCGACGATCCAGTTGTGGCTGAAGTTCTGGCCCTGCCGGATCCCCACCACGTTCGCCTCGGACAGCGGCCTGCTGCTCAGCCGGCTGACGATCACGCGGTAACCCTGGGCCCGCAGTCCGTCGATGGTCTGCTGGGCGGTGCCCGATATCTCGTCGGGTGTCGCGGTCGCCGGCGCGGCGAATCCGACGATGCCCGCGGACAGGCCGGCGGTCACGAATGCCAGGGTCTTCATATGCTGCCTCGTCTCTGCCCTCTGATCCTACGACTTCGTCAGGCATGCCAGGAGGCCCAGCGCGACACGGTGATCGCCACCACCGGGCCGTCCAGTGCGGTGCGCTCGTACTGCACGTACTTGGCGCGCAGCAGGCCGTAGCCGATGGCCATCTGCTCACCGTCGTGATGCACGGCGGCCAGACCGTCGGCCCGCACCCACCACAGTTGGTCCCAGTTCTCGCTGTAATGGTCGACGAGCAGGCTCACCTGCGGGTTGGCCTCGATATTGGCCAGCCGGCGCAGCCGTTGGGTGGACTTACGTTTCGCGTCGACCGCGGTGTAGACGGTGTCCCCCTCGACGGCGAAGACCACCGGAACCAGGTGCGGTGCGGCTTCGGCTCCCACCGTGGCGAGCGCGGCGACGGTGCCGCTGGCGAACAGGTCGACGGCATCATGGTCGGGCACACCCCCGATGTTAGGCGCCGAGTTCGGCAGGGTTGCCGGTAGCGTCGGATCCCGTTCACCGCGATGTCACCGACAGATCACCGTCTGGCCGCTTGTCCATCGGAAGGTTCGGCAATGAAGAATTCGCTCCTGGGTCTGGCTGCCACCGCACTGCTGGCCGCCGGCCTCGTCGCCTGCGCCCCACCGGCGAAGGAGGAGCAGACCGCCGAAGGCGACGCGCGCACCGCCACCTCGGCGGAGGACTTCGGCAGCATGGACGCCCTGATCGAGGCCGCCAAGGCCGAAGGCGAACTCAATGTCATCGCGCTGCCGCCGGACTGGGCGAACTACGGCCAGATCATCGCGAAGTTCACCGAGAAGTACGGCATCAAGGTGAACTCGGCGCAGCCGGGCGCCAGCAGCCAGGAGGAGATCAACGCCGCGGTCCAGCAGAAGGGCCGCAGCACCGCCCCCGACGTCTTCGATCTGGGTCAGTCCGTCGCACTGGCCAACACCGAGATGTTCGCCCCGTACAAGGTCGAGCATTTCGCCGAGATCTCGGACTCGTTCAAGGACCCGGACGGCACCTGGGTCAACGACTACGGCGGTTACATGTCCATCGGCTACGACTCCACCAAGGTGCCGACGATAGCGGGCGTGGACGACCTGCTGAAGCCGGAATTCGCGGGCAAGGTCGCACTCAACGGTGACCCGACCCAGTCCGGGGCGGCGTTCTCCGGGGTGATGATGGCCTCGATCGCCCAGGGCGGCTCGCCCGACGACATCGCGCCCGGCGTGGACTTCTTCGCCAAACTCAGCGAGGCGGGCAACTTCCTGCCGGTGGACCCGACACCGGCCACCATCGCCTCCGGGCAGACGCCGGTGGTCATCGACTGGGATTACCTGAATGTCGAACAGTCCAAGAAGGTTCCGGGCTGGAAGGTGATCATCCCGCACAATGCCGCCGTCGCCGGCTATTACTTCCAGGCCATCAACAAGGATGCGCCGCATCCGGCAGCCGCCCGGCTGTGGCAGGAGTTCCTGTACAGCGACGAGGGGCAGAACCTGTACCTGGGTGGTGGCGCCCGGCCGGTGCGGGCCGACTCGATGGTGACCCGGGGCAGCATCGACCGGGTGGTCTACGGTGGGCTGCCGCCGGTGGACGGCGCGGCGACCTTCGTCTCGGTGGCCCAGAACGAGGCCGCCACCAAATACCTGGAAGCCAACTGGGCCAAGGCCATCGGCTGATCGTGCGCCACCTCCGGCAGGCCCTGCCGCTGCTGCCGTTCCTGGTCGTGGTGCTGGTATTCCTCATCATCCCGACCGGCACCGTGATCGTGAATGCCTTTGTGGTGGACGGGCGTTTCTCACTGGACTTGGTTTCGGCGCTGTTCACCGAGGCGCCGCTGGCCGCCCTGATGCGCAGTGTGCTCCTCTCGGCGAGCAGCGCGGTGCTCGGTGCGGTGCTCGGCGCCGTGCTGGCCTGGCTGATCCTGAGCAGCCCACCGTCCTCCCTGCTGCGCCGTGCGGTCTTGTCGCTGGCCAGTGTGCTGGCCCAGTTCGGCGGTGTCGCATTGGCTTTCGCCTTCCTGGCGACGGTCGGACTCAACGGGGTGCTGACGCTGTGGCTGCAGCAGTTACTCGGTATCGACGTCGCCGCCGGTGGCTGGCTGTACAGCGTGGGCGGCCTGGTGCTGGTGTACACCTACTTCCAGATCCCGCTCATGGTCATCGTGTTCCTGCCGGCGTTGGAGGGGCTGCGCACGCAATGGCGGGAGGCGGCGGTGAGTCTGGGCGCCAGCAGCCTGCAGTACTGGCGTGAGGTGGCGGTGCCATTGCTGGCACCGGCCTTCCTGGGGTCGCTGCTGCTGTTGTTCGCCAACGCCTTTGCCGCCTACGCCACCGCGGCGGCGCTGGTGAGCCAGGGCAGTCCCATTGTGCCGCTGCTCATCCGGTCGGCCCTGACCAGCGAGGTGGTGCTGGGGCGGGCCGGGCTGGCCTATGCGCTGGCGCTGGAGATGATCATCGTGGTGGCCGTGGTGATGGTCGCCTACAACCTGCTGGTGCGGCGCACGGCGCGGTGGTTGCGATGAAGGTCGTCCGCCCCCTCCTGTGGCTGCTGTTCGGCGGGTTCTTCCTGTTTCCGCTCTATGCGATGGGTGATTTCGCCACCCGCGATCTGCACTCCGGTGGCCGCACCATGGCGGCGTGGGTGAATCTGGTCGCCGATGACGCGTTGTTCGCCGCGATCCTGACGTCGCTGTCGCTCGCGGTGCTGACGGTGACGGCGATGCTGGCGCTGCTGGTGCCGACGATGATCTGGGTCCGGCTGCGGGCACCGTGGGCGACCGGGTTCATCGAGTTCCTCTGCCTGCTGCCGCTGACGATCCCGGCGCTGGTGGTCGTCGTCGGCCTGCGCAACGTCTACCTGTGGGTGACCTACCTGCTGGGGGAGTCGGCGCTGACACTCACCTTCGTCT
The DNA here is from genome assembly GCF_008329585.1 of Mycolicibacterium sp. P9-22. GTDB lineage: Bacteria > Actinomycetota > Actinomycetes > Mycobacteriales > Mycobacteriaceae > Mycobacterium. The sequence goes on from NZ_NPKP01000015.1 coordinate 62,796, forward strand.
ACGTGGTGCTGGTGCTGCCGTTCGCCTACCGGGCCTTGGACGCCGCACTGTCGGCGATCGAGCTGCGGACGCTGGCCGAGGCGGCGCGTTCGCTGGGCGCCGGCTGGTTCTCGACGATCATGGCGGTGATCGTGCCGAATATCCGCGCGGGCATCCTGTCGGCCGCGTTCATCTCGATCGCGGTGGTGCTCGGTGAGTACACCGTGGCGTCGTTGTCCGGCTTCCAGACGTTGCCGGTGCAGATCGTGGAGATCGGCAAGAGCGACGGCCCGACGTCGGTGGCGGCCTCGCTGGGGACCCTCATCTTCGGGTTCGTCCTGTTGTTGGTGTTGTCGATGGTGACCAGACGGAGGCGTCGCGCATGACTCAGACAGGGGTGGCGGTCGACCTGGTCGGCCTTACCCGCACCTATGGTGCGGTGCGCGCCCTGGACGGGCTGACCCTGCGGATCCGGCCGGGCGAACTGGTGGCGCTGCTGGGCCCCTCGGGGTGTGGGAAGACCACGGCGCTGCGCATCCTGGCCGGGCTGGACGAGGCCGATGCGGGATCGGTGTCCGTCGACGGTCGCGATATCAGCCGGGTGCCGGCCAACAAGCGCGATATCGGCCTGGTCTTCCAGGCCTACAGCCTGTTCCCGCATCTGACGGTCCTCGACAATGTCGCGTTCGGACTGAAGATGCGCGGTGTCGGCTCGCGGGAGCGCGCGGGCCGGGCCGCCGAGATGCTGGACCTGGTGGGCCTGGCCGCGCAGTCGGGGCGCTATGCCGACGAGCTGTCCGGCGGGCAGCAGCAGCGGGTGGCGCTGGCCCGCGCGCTGGCGATCCGGCCGCGGGTGCTGCTGCTCGATGAGCCGCTGTCGGCGCTGGACGCCCAGGTGCGCAGCCAACTGCGCGATGAGATCCGCCGGGTGCAGTTGGAGGTGGGGACCACGACGCTGTTCGTCACCCACGACCAGGAGGAGGCGCTGGCGGTGGCCGATCGGGTGGGCGTGATGAACGGCGGACGCCTGGAACAGCTGGCGGCACCGGCGGAGCTCTACACCCGGCCCGCGACACCGTTCGTGGCCGAATTCGTCGGCCTGCACAACCGGCTGCCCGCCCGGGTGGTCGACGGCCGGGTGCCGCTGTGGGGTCACCCGGTGGCGGCGCTGCCCGGATCGGTGAGCGAGGGCATCGCCCTGGTCCGGCCCGAGGCGATCCGGCTGACCGCCGATCCGGCGGGAGCGGCGACCGTGCAATCGGTGGCCTTCCTCGGCGCCGTCTCCCGGGTCACGGTCACGCTCGAGGACGGCTCGTCGGTGCTCGCCCAGGTCAGCGGGCCGAGCTTCGTCCCGGGAGACCGGGTCACGCTGACGGCGCACACCGACGGCGTGCTCGTGGTCTAGACGGCCTTGACCGGTTCGATGCCCAGGTCCTTGTAGGTGACCAGCGCGACGAACGGCACACCCATGCCGGCGAACAACTCGGCCGCGACATCGCCGCGGTCGACCATCGGGATCACCCCGGTGACGACGGCGCCGGCCGCGGTGACCCGATCGTAGGCCTTGGCGGTGGACCCACCGGTGCTGATGACATCGTCGACCAGCAGGACCCGGGTGCCCGGCTCGATGCGGGTGCCCTCGATCCACTGCTCACGGCCGCGGGCCTTCTGCTCCTTGCGCACCGAGAACCAGGCGGCGCCGGTCACCATGGCCACCCCGTGGGCCAGCGGATCGGCGCCCATGGTCAGCCCGCCGACGGCGTCGAACTCGATACCGCTGCCGGCGGCCAGCTCGGCGACGGCCCGGCTGACGGTGGTCAGCCGCTCGCCGTTGTCGATGGCGTACTTGCCGTCGATGTAGTCATGGCTGAGCTGACCGCTGACGAGCTTGAACGGCTCCGCACGGTGCTCATACCCGCGCGTCTTGATCAGCTCGAAAGCCGCTTGCCAGGTCTCCGGGCGCTGCATACCCCGAATCGTATTGCACGTTCCAGGGCGGTATCAGCCCTGGCGTGCCCTGCGGGTCAACTCGACTGCTGCCGAGCGCAATTCGTCGATGCCGTTGATGGGCGCCAGATATCCGGCCCTGGTGTAGGCGATCCCGCGCGGCGTGGTGACCCGCAGATCGAGCCCGTACCGGTCGGCTGCGGTGCAGGTCGCGGAGGTGGCATCGGGGAAACCGCCAAGGTTCTGGGCCATCGCCACCAGCGCATCGGCGTGATCGGCATTGAGATGGGCGACGGCGCCGGCGGAGTGCGGTGCCACCGGGTCGGGCGAGGCGGCGGTGTACTCCGTACCCGATGTCGAATCCATCCGTCCGTACCCGCCGACCCAGCGCACCCGCTGCACCTGCAGCACCCACAGGGTGAAGTCGCTGTAGTCGATGTAGTACTTCGCGGCGGGCACGGCGGCCAGGTGAGCGGCCCGCGCGCCGTCGAGGGCATCCCCGGTGGGCCGCACGACCGTGCCGGCCAGCGTGACGCGGCCCGAGGCCAGCGGGTCGTCCGGCGCATCGGGGGCGACGATCGCGATACTGGCGCGCTGATCGCCGGCCAGGTTGCGGCCGTGCTCGGCCATGTTGGACACGCACAGCACCGGCGCGCCGTCATGCAGTCCGTAGGTCACGAATGATGCCCACGGGTCGCCGTCGGCGGTCAGGGTGGCCAGCGTGCCGGTGTTGGTCGCGGCGGCGATGGTGCGCGCCTCCTCGGCGGCCGACGGCCGGGTGGTGTTCACCGCCGGGGTCAGCGGTGGCGGCACCGACGGAGCGTCGCCGGGGTCACCGTGATCACGCAATTCAGCCACGTCGGCACTGTAACCGAGCCGGCGTCACGTGTACGAGCGCGCGCAGTCGGGTAGGCAGGGACCATGACCATGAATCTGCCCTTTGATCGCTGGCTGCCCGCACAGCGGTGGTACTCGGGCCGCGGACGGGAGATCGCGGAGGTCCGGCCCGCAGTGGTGGAGGCGTTGGGGCCCGACCTGGACCTGGTGCTGCTGGAGGTCGCGTACAGCGAGGGGCCCGCCGAGGACTACCAGGTGCTGGTGCGCTGGGATACCGGTGCGGATGCGGCGCTGATCGGCACCGACGGGAACCGCTCGGGGTTCGACGCGCTGGCCGACCCGGAGGCCGCCGGCGCGCTGCTGTCGTTCATCGAGGCGTCCAAGCAGATCGGGGCGGTCCGGTTCATCCGCGAGCCGGGCGCGGATCTGGGCCCGGGCACCCCGGTGCGGGTGCTCGGCGGCGAACAGTCCAACACCAGCGTGGTGTTCGGGGCGCAGACCATCTTCAAGGTGTTCCGCCGTGTCACGCCCGGGATCAACCCCGATATCGAGTTGACCCGCGCACTCGCCGGCAACCCGTATGTCACGGCGCTGCTCGGGTCGTATGAGATCGACTGGGGCGCAGAGCAGTACATGCTCGGCATGGCAAGTGCATTCGCGCCGGACTCGGTGGACGGCTGGCAGGTGGCGATCACCGGCGCCGGTGACGACTTCGCCGAAGAGTCACGCACCCTGGGTGCGGCCGTCGGCTCGGTGCACCGTGCGCTCGCCGAGGCGCTGGGCACCGGGGTCGGCGCCTTTCCGGCGCAGACCATGATCGACCGGTTGCGTGCCGTTGCGGCGCGGGTACCCGAACTGCGCCAACATGTTCCGGCGATCGAGCAGCACTACCGCGGGGTGGCCCAGGAGTCGTCGACCGAACATCGCATCCACGGTGACCTGCACCTCGGGCAGGTGCTGCACACCCCGCAGGGCTGGCTGGTCATCGATTTCGAGGGCGAACCGGGGCAACCGCTGGAGGAACGGCGGCGCCCCGATTCACCGCTGCGCGATGTCGCGGGCATGTTGCGCTCCTACGACTATGCCGCGCACCAGCGGCTGTTGAGCACCGGCGGCGACGAGGGCGCGGCGCGCCGGTGGGCCGATGAGAACTGCTCGGCGTTCTGTGCGGGCTATGCCGCGGTCAGCGACACCGATCCGGGCAGCGCCGCCGCAGGTGTGCTGCGCGCCTACGAACTGGACAAGGCGGTGTACGAGGCGGGCTATGAGGCGCGCTACCGGCCGGACTGGTTGCCGATCCCGTTGCGCGCCATCGAGCGACTGGCGGGCTAGCGGACGAGCCTGCGCAGCAGCGCCGCGGCGGTCACCACGCCGAGCACCGCGGCCACCACGAGCACCGTGATGTCCAGGACGGCGTTGGTGGGTGTGCCGATCAATAGTCCGCGCAGCGCATTCACCTCGTAGCTCAGCGGATTGATCGCCGACAGCCAGCGCAGCCACTGCGGCATCAGCTCGACGGGGTACAGCGCGTTGGAGGCGAAGAACAACGGCATGGTGATGGCCTGTCCGATACCCATCAGCCGGTCCCGGTTACGCACCAGGCCCGCCAGCGTCATCGACAGGCAGGCGAAGAATGCCGACCCGAGCACCACCACGGCCATCGCGGCGAGGATCCGCAGTGGATTCACCGTCATGTGCACGCCGAGCAGGTATGCCAGCGCGACCACACCGATCACCTGGACCACCGAACGGATGCCCGCCGCAAAGGCTTTCCCGGTGATCAGCGCCGTGGGTGGTGCGGGTGTCACCATCAGTTTGGCGAGGATCCCGGCGTCCCGGTCCCAGATGATCTGGATGCCGTAGAAGATCGAGATGAACAGTGCGGACTGCGCGATGATCCCCGGTGCGAGGAAGGCGAGGTAGGGCACGTCACCGGTGTCGATCACGTTGAGCTGGGAGAAGGTCTGGCCGAAGATCAACAGCCACAAGGCGGGCTGCACCATCCGGGTGAACAGTTCGGTGCGGTCGTGGCGCAGCTTCTGCAGCTCGACGCGTGCGAAAGCGCCGATCCGGCTGGCCATTCCGGGGAACCGTCGCCAGCCGCGGGGGGCCCGGATCAAGGTGATGGTGGTTTCAGCCGACACGGCGGGCCGTCCTTCGTGCGGCGCGGACCTCGCGCAGACCCGCGGGGGTGGACTCGTCGAGATCGGAGCCGGCGTAGTGGCGGAACACGTCCTCCAGCGTCGCCTCCGGGCCGGCCTCTTCCTTGAGCCCGGCCTTGAGTTCGGCCGGTGTGCCCTGTGCCCGCAGCTCGCCGTGGTGCATCAGCGCCACCCGGTCACACAGCGCATCGGCCTCACCCATGTAGTGCGTGGTCAGCAGCACCGCCATGCCGAACTCGGATTGCATGCGGTCGACCTGGTCCCAGACGCTGTCGCGGGCAATGGGATCCAGGCCCACGGTCGGTTCGTCGAGCAGCAGCAGCGACGGCCGGTTCACCAGGGCCTGGGCCAGTTCCAGACGCCGCACCATCCCGCCGGAGTAGGTGCCCGCCGCATTGTCGGCGACATCGGAGAGCTGCATGGAGTCCAGTGCCTGGGCGACCCGGTCGGCGCGTTCGCGCCGCGGCACATCGTAGAGCCGGGCGAACAGTTCGACATTCTGCCGCCCGGTCAGCGCCGCCTCGATGGAAAGCTGTTGCGGGACATAGCCGATGTTGTACCGGATGTCCATGGTGTCGCGCCGGGCGTCGAGGCCGAAGATGCGTACCTCGCCCTGCTGCACCGGGGTGAGGGTGGTCAGTACGCGGATGACGGTGGTCTTGCCCGCACCGTTGGGGCCGAGCAGGCCGACGGTCTCGCCGGCCGCGACCTGGAGGTCCAGGCCGGACACCGCGGTGAACTTGCCGTAGCGATGCGAAAGGCCCCGGCAGTCGATGGCCGGTGGCTGGGTCATTGCTGGTCCTCCTGTAGAAGTCGGGTCAGCTCGGCGATCACGGCCAACCCCTTTGTCAGATCCTCGATCTGGGTGTCCTCGAGTGACTCCAGGGCGCCGGCCAGCACGGTGCGTCGGGCCTGGCGCGAGCGGTCCGCGACCTCCTGGGCGGCGTCGGTGAGGCGGAGCCGGCCGACCCGGCGATCGGTGCTGTCGACGGTGCGGGTCAGCAGCTCATCTGCGGCCAGCCGCGACACCAGGGTGGAGGCGGTGTTGGCGGCCAGTCCGAGTTCGGCGGCCGCCTCGCGGACCGAGATGTCGGGACGGCGGCCGACGAGCCGAAGCAGTTCGGCCTGCGACTGCGTCAGTCCGGTGCGATCGAACCCGCCGCCGGTGGAGCGCCGCAGCTGTCGCCGGAACCGGCCGACCACGCCGAACAGTTCGCCGGCCAGATCGCTGCGAGTGTCCACATTCAAAGGGTACCTCTGCTACAGATGTATTTGTCGACAGAAGGAGTGCCCAGTGCTGCCGGAGTACCGAACGCTGCTGACCGCCGTGCATGCGGGGGTCGCCACCATCACGCTGAACCGTCCCGCACAGCGCAATGCCGTCGGTGACGGGATGCGCGAAGAACTGTCCGACGCCTTGACCCGGTGCGACGCGGCCGACGAGATCCGCGCCATCGTGTTGACCGGCACACCCCCGGCGTTCTGCGCGGGCGCGGATCTGGGTGCGGGCGCGCAGACGTTCACCACCCCCGGCGAAGGGTTCAGCGCCGCCGGCTTCCCGGTGCCGGTGTGGACGCTGGCCAAACCGGTGATCGCCGCGGTCAACGGCCACGCGATCGGTCTCGGCCTGACGCTGGCGCTGCAGTGCGATATCCGGTTCTTCGCCGCCGACGCCAAGTACGGCATCGTGCAGGTGCGCCGCGGTGTGGCGGGGGATGCCTACTCGCACTGGGTGCTTCCGCGGCTGGTGGGCATCGCGACGGCGGCCGAGATCCTGTTGACCGGATCGATGTTCGACGGCCACCGGGCGGTGGCGCTCGGCCTGGGCAGCCGGGTGCTGCCCGCCGGGGAGGTGCTGCCGGCGGCGCTGGAGGTCGCCCGCGATATCGCCGAGAACACCGCCCCGATGTCGGTGGCGGCCAGTAAGCGGCTGCTGTGGGATTCGTTCGAACTCACCCGGGAACAGGTCGGCGCGCGTGAGACCGAGATCCATCTGCAGTTGATGGCCCATGACGACGCCGCCGAAGGAGTGCGGGCGCAGTTGGAGCGGCGCACCCCGCGCTGGACCGGGCGCCCGATGGACCCCACGCGTCCGGCGGGCTGAAGCGAAGCGACCCGGGACCGATCTAGATGACCTCGACGCCGCGCGCCCGCAGCAGCGCCACCGCCTCGGCAGTGGAGTCCGCGGCCACCCCGGCGCACAGCGGAAGCAGCACCCGGGTGCGCAAGCCGGTCGCCGCGGCGTCCAGCGCCGTCGCCCGCACGCAGTAGTCGGTGGCGATCCCCACCACATCGACGGCGTCCACCTGCCGCTGGGCCAGCCAGTCCGTCAGCGTCGTACCGTCGGCATCGGTGCCCTCGAAACCGCTGTAGGCGGCCGAGAACTCACCCTTGGTGAACACCGCCTGCACGGCGGCGGGATCGAGATTCTCGTGGAAATCCACCCCCGGCGTGCCCACCACGCAGTGCCGGGGCCAGGACACCCGGTAGTCGGGGGTGTCGGAGAAGTGCTCGCCCGGATCGATGTGGAAGTCCATGGTGGCGACCACATGGTCGTAATCGTGGCCGCTCAGCATCTCGGTGATGCCGCGTGCGACCGCGGCGCCGCCGTCAACCGCCAGGGAACCACCTTCGCAGAAGTCCTTCTGTACATCGACCACGATCAGCGCGCGCATGGCTCAACCGTAGTCTTTTCACCCGCCGAAGAGCAGGTACAGCCCGGTGAAGGTGTAGCTGACCATCACCAGCATCATGGCCAGCTGCCCGGTCATCTGATGTCCCTTGGGCAGCACCCGCAGCGCGCGGTCGTGCGCGGCGATCACGCCGGCGACATGCCCGAGGAGCACGAACCCGACCTTCAACGAGGCCAGTACCGACGGATGCATGGACAGCAGGTAGTACACCTGGGCGTCATGGGATCCCATCAGGGCGTGCACGGTCTGCTGGCCCTTCTCGACCAGATAGGTGAGGTAGTGGGCGAAGACGTAGCCGATGACGATCGGGATCAGCGAGTGCGCCATCAGGCCGGGCAACGCGAGACGGCCCTGACGGTCCACGCCTCCGGTCGCCGCGGCGGCCAGGCTGAAGGTCACCGCCACCACCGCGATGAACGCCAACAGGCCGGCGGTCTTGTATCCGGTCGCACCCCAGGCGCCCGAGGTGTGGGCGTCCACGAAGTTGCGCCACCCCGGCATCGCCGAGAAGCTGTCGAACGCAGTGGATCCCAGCAGCACCGCCAGCACCGTCACGGTGCCGGGACGCACCGGAAGCGACAGCAGGTGGTTGAACGGGTTGCCGATGGCGATGCGGCCGTCGGGATTGCGCCGCCACGGCGCACACCGGGAGGCGATCATGCTGTAGACCTCGAACGGATCGGCCTGCGCGCACCAGCGCGGCCCGCTCACCAGGGCGCCCACCAGGGTCACCGACAGGTAGATCAGCAGCCAGGTCTTGACCGCGCCGAGTGATCCCGGGTCGGGGCTGGCCAACTCCAGCCAGACGAACGCGAACAATCCGGCGGCGGCCGGCCAGTAGCCGAGCCGGCGTGGGTAGGGGCGAGCGAAGCGACGGGGGGAAACCACGCCGTCGCGGGTGACGCGGAGCAGCCGGAGCAGCGTGCGTACCGGCGAGATCACCCGCCACACCGGGCCCAGCAACAGGGACAGCGCCACCATGCCGACCCACAGCAGGACATAGAAGACACCGGGCAGCGCGTTGCGGGAATCCTGCGGACCGGTGACGGCCGCGACCGCCACCCATGCGGTGAAAGCCAGGCCGGCCGCGCCGAGCAGCCATCGGGTCACCGGTGCGTCGATGACGGCGGTGACCCGGTCCGGGAGCGGGCGGCCCAGGGTACCGGGATCGAAACGTGGTGTGCGCCAGGCCAGTGCGACCACCGCGAAGGTGAAGGTCAGCGTCCATGCGGCGCCGACCACCGCATAGGTGAACGGAATGGGCAGATCGGCCGAGCCACCCAGACCGTGGGCGAGGACTGCCGTGGCGGTCACTGCACCGTGATGGTCGCGACGACGCGGTTCAGGTGGTGCAACTCGACGTCGACCTTGCCGGGCGCCGCGACCTCGAACTGAAAGGATTGCAGCGCTTCAGGTTTCACGGCGAAGGTGTGTTCAGGGCTGGCGTGCACATGGAGTTCGTCGTCGGCGTCGCTGGTGACCCTGATGACGATCGGCTGTTTCACCGCGGCCTGCACCTGCTGGTTGACCGGGGTCACCTGCCCGCCGGAGATGGTGACGTCGATGACGACCCGGGCCGGCGGCGCCTGCTGATCGGAGAGAGCCGGCGCGGCCGTCGACCCGGTCTGGGCGGCCGGTTCCTCGGTGGAACCGGTGCAGCCCACGGTGGCCAGCGCGGCCCCGGTCAACACCACGGTCGCCGCGATCAGTGTCCTCAATCTGTTTCCTCACTTCGATTCTCGTCGTCGGGGTCCGGGTTGCGCCGGTCCCGGATGGCCACCCACGCCACCACCGCGGCGACCACCACGGCGGGGGCGAAGGCGGGCAGTGCCAGCAGCAGGGAATGGTCGGCCAGGTAGGTCACGCGAGCGGGATGGGTTGCTTGGTTTCCGCGCCGGTGTGAGCGCGCATCTCCCGGTCGTTGATCCGGCCGGCCCCCCAGCTCAGTGCTGCGATCAGGATGAGCGAGCACAGCAGCACCACGATTGATGCGACGGTGAACAGCCAACTCGGCACGTCCAGATTCCGTTCCCGCTGCAGGATTTCGATCTCCTGGGTGAAGTTCCGTGTCATGGACGCCTCGGCGGGCAGCTCGGTGGCGCCGATGCCCGGGTCGGCGGGCAGGAAGATCGGGACAGCGGTCATGGTGCGGCCGTCCTGGACCCGGACCAAGGTCTTCCAGGTGCCCCACACCGGTATCGGGCGGGTGGTGCGGTAGTGGCCGGGGCCGAGGCGTTCGAGCTTGTCGACGATCAGCCCGCGTTCGTTGTCGAGGCCGCCCTGCCAGGACAGCATCGAAATCCATTCGGGATCATCGCTGATCAGTTCGGTTGGGGTGAACCGGATATCGGCGCTCACCAGACGCTGACCGGCGGGGCTCGGCAATTCGGTGAGGGTGATCTGCGCGCCGGCGTTCTGCGGCACCGAGACGTTCAGGCCGTTGCCGACCGCGGCGCCGATGGCCAGCACCGTCAGCACCACCACCCCGACGCCGGCGGCACGCCGGGGCAACGGTCGGCCGGTGAGCACGGTGGCGAGCAGCCCGCCGCACATGCCCATCAGGACGGCCACCGGCACCGAGGTGGCCAGGGCTTCCAGCCACATGGAGGCAGGCCACGGGTACATGAAGACCGCGTCGATCCAGAACGACTCCAGCCACAGGCCGACCGTGCCGATGCCGGCACCGGCGACCGCGCCGAACAGGATGGGGCGCTGCAGAAGTGGTGTCAGGGCCAGCAGTTCGACGACCAGTGCCGGGCCGAGGTAGAGCGCGAACCAGCTGTAGGGGGCGCCGAGCACCGGGCCGACCGCGATGGCGACGAGCCCGCGGATCAGCAGGGCGAACAGCACCGCGGCCAGCGCCGCGCCCCTGCCCAGGGTGATCCGGGCCGCGACCAGGGCCAGCGCGGCTGCGGCCGCGATCAGCATCGGGTGCAGCACCAGCCGGAACTGCTCGATGCCGAAGTCGTACTCGACCGGGAACACCGACATGCCGATGACCAGGCCGCCGAAGGCGAAGTACCGCAATATCTTTCGGGGGGCGACTTCGGCGTCAGGCCCCATCGCGAGACGGCCTTCGTGTTCCAGCAGCAGGACGGCGACCAGGGAAAGGCCCGCGCCGCCGATCAGCATCAGGTGGGTGGGCCCCCAGAGCGTGACGTCCTGACCGAAGATGCGATGCCAGACGTCATCGAGCGGGAAACCGATGAGCGCGTACAGACCGCAGGCGGCCATCAAGACACCGCCCACAGGTGCGTACCAGGTTCTGGTGATCTTGAGCGCGGCCGGACCCGGCTTGTCGTAGGGCAGGATGATGGCCAGCGATCCGGCGATGAACAGCAGGAACAGCCCCACCAGGATGAAGTAGTGCGCAGGGTTGGCGAGCGGGCCGGAGTCGCGGCCCTTGCCGATGTGCAGGCTGACATCCCAGATGAAGCCGAACATCGCGCAGATGATGGTCGAGACGAACAGCAACGTCGGCAGCGCCACCCAGGGTGGCCGCTTCATCTTATGGCCGACCTTGTTGGCCAGCGTGTCCAGCCAGGTGATTCGCCGGGTGCGATGCAGGATGCCGATCCACAACAGTCCGGCGGTGATGATGCCGGTGGCGATCGAGACGCCGATGATCTGATCGAGATCCGCGCCGCCACCTTCGGTGCCCGCCTGCGCCAACACGCTCAACGTGCCTGACATGCCCCACCCCCGTTTACGAACCTGCGGATTTACTGGTCGGTAATGTTGCCAGAAACCGATACCCGATACCAGGGGTACCAGAAGTCGCTACCCTGAGCGGCAATGAAGTTCGCCGGTCTGCACCTGCGCCAACGTGACCGGATCAGCTGTGGTCCCTCGGTCGCGGTGCTGGCCGGCGCGTTGCTGGCGCCTGGTTACGGCACGCCGCTGAGCGGGGCTGGTGCGTCGTCCTGGTTCGACGCCGAGCAGGGGAGGGTCCATCGCGCGGTGAACCGGATCTGGCCCCGGCGTCTCGGGATGACGCCGAGCGGCATGGCCGGCGCCATCAATGGGCACAGCCCGGTCCGGTACCGCTGGCGGCTGTGCCGGGGCCTGCTGCGCAGAACAGATCCACTCGACGACGTGCTGGCCGCCGTTCGCGCCGGCTTTCCGGTCGCGATGCTGGTCGGCGGGTTGATCCCGCGGCACTGGGTGCTGTTCGTCGGGATGCGGAGCGATGGTGACCGATTGCGTTGCTACGAACCCACATCGGGGCAGACCCGCACCGTCGACATCGCTGCTGTGCAGCGAGCGGAGCTGACCGGCGTGGGCTTTCCGAGGCCGTTCGCGTTCGTTCTGCCGACGGCGGGGTGGCCTCAGCCGCGTTGCGCCTCTTAGCCCGTCGAACTATAGTCTGGACACATGTCCAGTATGCCTGCGCTGCAGTTCAGCGGATTGAGCTGAGGTGCGTATAGCCCTTCTGTCGTACCGCAGCAAAACTCATTGCGGTGGGCAGGGTGTCTATGTCCGGTACCTTTCCCAGGGCCTCGCCGAGCTCGGTCACGATGTCGAGGTGTTCTCCGGCCAGCCCTATCCCGAGGGGCTGGACCCGCGGGTACGGCTGACCAAGGTGCCGAGCCTGGATCTCTATCGCGAGCCCGATCCGTTCCGGGTGCCGCACCCTCGCGAGATCCGGGACCGCATCGATGTGCTCGAACTGGCAACCATGTGGTCGGCCGGATTTCCCGAGCCGAAGACGTTCTGTCTGCGGGTGGCCCGGATCATGGCCGAACGCGGTGACGAGTTCGACGTCATCCACGACAACCAGAGCCTGGGCTCGGCGCTGCTGACGATCGCGCGGCGGGGATTGCCGGTGGTGGCCACCGTGCACCACCCGATCACCCGTGACAGGGTGCTCGAGGTGGCCGCCGCCAAGTGGTGGCGCAAGCCGCTGGTGCGGCGCTGGTATGCGTTCGCCGAGACGCAGAAGAAGGTCGCGCGGGCGATCCCGGAACTGCTGACCGTCTCGACGACGTCGGCCGCCGATATCGCCGAGGACTTCGGGGTGAGCGACGAGCAGCTGCACGTGGTGCCACTCGGTGTGGACACCGAGTTGTTCAAGCCCGCCTCCGAGCGGGTGCCAGGGCGCATCATCGCCATCGCCAGCGCGGACGTGCCGCTCAAGGGTGTGGGCAATCTGCTGCAGTCGGTGGCGCGTTTGCGCGCACATCACAACCTCGATGTGCAGCTGGTGTCCAAGCTCGAACCCAACGGGCCGACCGAGAAACTGATCGCCGAACTGGGCATCTCCGATATCGTCAACGTCTCCAGCGGCCTGTCCGACGAAGCGCTCGCCGAGCTGCTGGCGTCCGCCGAGATCGCCTGCATACCTTCGCTATACGAGGGATTCTCGTTGCCCGCGGTGGAGGCGATGGCCAGTGGCACCCCGATCGTGGCGAGCCGGGCCGGGGCGCTGCCCGAGGTACTCGGCGAAGAGGGGACGTGCGCCCGACTGGTACGGCCCGCCGATGTCGAGGAGTTGACCGGTGTGCTCGGCGAACTGCTGGACTCACCCGCCGAACGGCACCGTCTCGGCGCCGCCGGACGGCGCCGGGCACTGGATGTATTCAGCTGGGAATCCGTTGCTGCACAGACCGTCACCGTGTACGAGCGGGCCATCGAGAGAACCGCCGCCAAGGCGAAGAAAGGACGGACAGCGTGCTGACCGTTGACTACGACCGCCTCGGCGTCGGACCCGGGACGACGGTGATCGATGTGGGCTGCGGCGCAGGCAGGCACTCCTTCGAGGCCTACCGGCGCGGCGCCGATGTCATCGCCTTCGACCAGAGCGTCGAGGATCTCAACGATGTCGACGCCATCCTGACCGCGATGAAGGAGCAGGGCGAGGCGCCCGCGTCGGCCAGCGCGGAGGCCGTGAAGGGTGACGCGCTGGCGCTGCCCTATGCCGACGGCAGCTTCGACTGTGTGATCGCCTCGGAGATCCTGGAGCATGTGCCCGCGGACGACGCGGCGATCGCCGAATTGGTCCGCGTGCTCAAACCCGGTGGGAAGCTAGCCATCACCGTGCCCCGCTGGCTGCCCGAGAAGGTGTGCTGGCTGCTCTCGGACGAGTACCACGCCAACGAGGGCGGGCACATCCGCATCTACCGTGCCGATGAACTGCGCGACAAGGTCGTCAGCCGCGGGATGCGATTCACCCACCGTGAGCACGCGCACTCGCTGCACGCGCCGTTCTGGTGGCTGAAATGCGCCGTCGGAGTAGACAAGCCGGACCATCCCGCGGTGACGGCCTATCACAAGCTGCTGGTGTGGGACATGATGAGCCGGCCGTGGCTGACCCGCAGCGCCGAGGCGGCGCTCAACCCGGTGATCGGCAAGAGCGTCGCTCTGTACTTCGAAAAACCGGTGGCCTTCGAGAAGCCGGTCGCGTAGGACACCATGCGTCGCCACGAGACTCCCGGTGTATCAGGTGTATTGACGCCGCAGCAGTGCCTGCAGACGGCCCAGTCCATCGCCGACACGCAGGAATCCGATGGTGCCATCCCGTGGTCCGTGGGCGGTCACACCGACCCGTGGGATCACGTCGAGAACCTGATGGCGCTGACGGTCGCCGGGCTTCTCGATCCGGCCCGTGCCGGATTCGAATGGTGCCGCACCACCCAGCGGGCGGACGGTTCCTGGCCGATCCAGTTACGCAACGGTGTCATCGAGGACGCCAACACCGACAGTAACTTCTGTGCCTACATTGCCACCGGTGTGTGGCACCACGTGCTCATCACCGGGGACCGGCGGTTCGCGGTGCGGATGTGGCCGACGGTGACCCGGGCCATCGATCTGGTGCTCAGCATGCAGCTGCCCGGCGGTCAGATCAGCTGGGCCAGAAGCGATGCCGGGATGATGGACGAGGCGCTGCTGACCGGATGTGCGAGCATCTACCACAGCATCCGGTGTGCGCTGGCGCTGGCGAACTACCTCGACGATCCGCAGCCGGAATGGGAGGTGGCCGTCGGTCAGCTCGGACACGCCATTGCCGAACATCCGGAATTGTTCAACGCCAAGGACACCCACGCGATGGAGTGGTACTACCCGGTGCTCGGGGGTGCCATTCAGGGCGCGGCGGCGCACGCGCGCATCGAGTCCCGCTGGGATGACTTCGTGGTGCCCGGTCTGGGCATCCGCTGTGTCGACCACCGGCCGTGGGTGACCGGTGCGGAGACCTGCGAACTGGTCATGGCACTGGACGCGGTCGGTGACCGCACCCGCGCACTGGAGCAGTTCACCGCCATGCAGCACCTGCGTGAGGTGGACGGATCCTATTGGACCGGATTGGTTTTCACCGACGGCAAGCGCTGGCCGGTGGAGCGCACCACCTGGACCGGCGCGGCTATGATCCTGGCCGCTGATGCCCTGTCCCGCACCACCCCGGCCGGCGGCATCTTCCACGGCGCCGACCTTCCGCGCGGCCTGGAGGGCGAGTTCGACTGCGCCTGCGACCGCGTCTAGATGCGTTCCAGCAACCGCAGCGACCCGGTCGCCGAGATCTCTTTGAAGTCACCGGAATCGATGGCGCGGCGGTAGATGTGGAACGGAGCCTGGCCACCGTCGTTCGGGTCGGGGAACACATCGTGGATGACCAGTCCGCCACCGGGCGCCACCCATTTGGCCCAGCCGTCATAGTCGCGCTGAGCGGCCTCCTCGGTGTGGCCGCCGTCGATGAACAGGAACTGCACCGGGGTGCCCCAGACCCGCGCAACGGTGGGGGATTTCCCGACGATCGCGACCACGTGGTCCTCCAGCCCGGCCAGGTCCAGCGTGTGGCGCATGGTGGGCAGGGTGTCGAAGCGCTTGGTGACCGGATCGACCAGCCCGGTGTCGTGGTACTCCCAGCCGGGCTGATGCTCCTCGGATCCGTGATGGTGGTCGACGGTGTAGATGACACCGTCGACCTGGGCGGCTGCCGCACCCAGCAGCACGGTGGACTTACCGCAGTACGTGCCGATCTCGACACCGACACCGCCGGGGAGATAGTGCACGGCGGCGTCGTAGAGGGCGCGGCCTTCATCGGCGGGCATGAAGCCGATGACCTGCTCGGCGAATTCGAACAGGCGGGCGGCCTCGGCGGGCAGGGCGGTGTCGGCGGTGCTCATGACAGATGAACCTACCGTTGCTGGTAGTACGGGGTTGCAGTAGTGTCTGGACACGTGTCCGATACGGCCTTGGAGTCGACGCGCCGCCGGTTGAGCGCGAAACAGGCCGATACCGTGGACCGGCTCGGCAAGGCCGCGCTCGATCTGCTGGCCCGCGATGGTTTTTCGGCGCTGACGGTGCGCCGGGTGGCCGCGCAGGCCGGTGTCGGCGCCGCCACCGCCTACACCTATTTCTCCTCAAAGGAACACCTCGTTGCCGAGGTGTTCTGGCGCCGACTCGTCGAATCGCCGCTCGCCGATCATGAATCGACGGATCCCGCGACGCGGGTGCTCGAGGTGCTGGAGCAGATCTCGTCGCTGGTGGCCGGTGAACCCGAGTTCGCGGGGGCGGTGACCAACGCGCTGCTCGGCAAGGATCCCGATGTCGACGTGCTGCGCGGGCGCATCGGCGCCGACATCCGGGCCCGCCTGGTCGCGGCCCTGGGGGCTGCGGTGGATCCCGATGTCATCGAGGCGCTCGAACTGCTCTACACCGGAACGCTGGTGTGGGCCGGAATGGGATATGAGGCCTACCCGGAGATTTCCCTGCGATTGCTCAAATCGGCGCGGCTGATCCTGCGCTGAGCATTGCTTCGGCGGCGAGCACCGCGGGTTCCAGGATGGATCCGGTGGGCAGTTCGTCCTCCACCGTCAGCGCCGTCAGTTCCCGCAGCCCGCCGAGCAGGATGACGGCGAGCTCGCGGCGCACCGGTGCGAGCTCGGCGCGACGGAAGCCCGGACTGTCGGACAGGTCGACGAGCAGTTCGGTCAGCCCGCTCATGGCCGCGCGCTGTATGGACCGCACCGTCGCGCCGAGGGCGGGCAGTTCCCGGATCCAGCTCAGCGTGATCTCGGGCCGCGCGCCGATGTGGTCGACATAGGCGGTGGCTGCCTGGCGGATCTGCACCCGCCAGTCCGCTTCGGGATCCACGGCGGTTCGGATCGCCACCAGCAGATGCTCGTGGTCGGCGCGCAAGAGTTCCACGAAACACTGTTCCTTGTCCGTGAATTCGCTGTAGAAGGTGCGCTTCGAAGTGCGGGCGTGCCGCACGATATCGGCGACCGTGGTGGCACGGTATCCGCGCTCTGCGATGGAGGACGCCAGACCGTCGAACAAGCGGGTGCGAAACGGCCGGCTTTCCTCCATCGCGCCATCCTTGCCGATTACCCTTGCCTACGGTGGTACCACGGAGTACCGTAACCCACATACCTGCGGTACAGCGCAGTACCAACTACGGTCTGGAGTGCGTCCATGAGCGAAGCGACCATCACCGAAGTTCCCGCCGTGCATCTGCCGCCGGGGCCCACCGTGAGCAAGATGATGATGGGCATCGGGTTCGCGCTCTTCCGGCGACCCGTCGTCGCACGGTTGGCCGACCGCTACGGCTCGGCCTTCACGATGAAATTGCCGGTGTTCGGACCGACCGTGATCATCACCGATTCGCAGTTGGCCAAGCAGTTGTTCACCGCCAGCCCCGATGACGTCGGCAATATCCAGCCGAACCTGTCCCGGATCCTCGGGCCCGGTTCGGTGTTCGCGCTCGATCGCGGCGAGCACAAGCGCAGGCGCCGACTGCTCACGCCCCCGTTCCACGGCAAGAGCATCAAGAACTACGAGCAGATCTTCGAAGAGGAGACGCTCCGTGAATCCGCGAATTGGCCACACGCGCAGGAGTTCCCGACGCTGGAGCCGATGATGCGGATCACGCTGAACGCGATCCTGCGGGCGGTGTTCGGTGCCGACGGCGCCCACCTGGACGAGCTGCGGCGGATCATTCCGCCATGGGTGACGCTGGGCTCGCGGTGCGCGACGCTGCCCACGCCCAAACGAGCTCACGGCCGCTGGCATCCGTGGGGGCGGCTGGCCGACTATCGCCGCCGCTATGACGATGTCGTGGGACGGCTCATCGACGAGGTCGCCGCGGATCCCCGGCTCGACGTACGCGATGACGTGCTGGCCCTGCTGCTGCGCAGTTCCTACGAGGACGGCACCGCGATGTCGCGCCAGGACATCGCCGACGAACTGCTGACCCTGCTGGCCGCCGGGCACGAGACCACGGCGTCCACGATGGGCTGGGTGTTCGAGCGGATCAGCCGTCATCCCGAGGTGCTGGCCAAGCTGGTCGAGGAAGCCCAGGGTGACGGCAACGAGTACCGCCAGGCAGTCATCCTGGAGACTCAGCGGGCCAGGACCGTCATCGATTTCTCCGGCAGGCATGTCTACGCGCCGACCTTCGAGCTCGGCGAATGGGTGATACCGCAGGGGTATTCCATTGTTGTCAGCCTGTCCCAGCTGCACGAGAAGGAATTCGAGGACGCCGCACGGTTCGACCCGGACCGTTTCATCGGCAATCGTCCGCCGCTGGCCTGGGTGCCCTACGGCGGTGGGACCCGGCGCTGCGTCGGCGCGGTGTTCGCCAATGTCGAGATGGACATCGTGCTACGGACGGTGCTGCGGCAGTTCACCATTGCCACGACCGCCGCGCCCGGGGAGAAGGTGCACTCGCGGGGAGTGGCCTTCACCCCCAAGCGTGGCGGCCGGGTGGTGTTGCACCGGAGGGCTGGAGCGCAGCGACCCGGGAAATAGAACCGGAGGGCGGTCGGCTAGACCTCGGCGCGCTTGGGCAGCTTCCAGCCCGGGCGTGGGAAGTGGCAGGTGTACCCGGTGGGGTAGCGCACCAGATAGTCCTGATGCTCGGGTTCGGCCTCCCAGAAGTCGGCCTCGGGGACGACCTCGGTGACGACCTTGCCCGGCCACAGCCCGGATGCGTCGACATCGGCGACGGTGTCCAGCGCGACGGCCTTCTGGTCCTCGTCGACGTAGAAGATCGCCGACCGGTAACTGGAACCGACATCGTTGCCCTGCCGGTTCTTGGTCGACGGATCGTGGATCTGGAAGAAGAATTCCAGGATCGACCGGTAGTCGGTCACGGCCGGATCGAAGATGATCTCGATGGCCTCCGCGTGGCCGGGATGATTGCGGTAGGTCGCGTGGTCGTTCTGTCCGCCGGTGTAGCCCACCCGGGTGGACACCACACCGGGCTGTTTGCGGATCAGGTCCTGCATACCCCAGAAGCAGCCGCCGGCCAGGATCGCCTTCTGGTTGTCGCTCATGCGCCATCACTCCTTCAGCAGTCACGTAGACGGTCAGCATCCATTGTGCTCCGCCACTACGGTGGAACCCATGCGTAGAGCTGTAACCACAGCGCACGCCGGGTTAATCCTGGTCGGCGGCCTACTGGTGACCGTTCCGCCGTCGGCCTCCGCGGATCCGCCCGCGCCCCCGGTCGACGCGCCGCCCGAGGTGCCCGCAGACCAGTGGCGCACGGTGTTCGCCGAGAATCCGATGATCATGAACCCGCACGTGACCAGCGTCGAGTCCTGGTCCCGCACCGGTGACGGCCTGGCCGTCAACTTCACCGGGGGCCCCGCGGAGTGCTTCGGCGTGCAAGCCACCGTCGAGGAGACCCCCGAGGATGTCACGGTGAATCTCGACAGTGGCGTGCCGCCGGAGGCCATCGGGCGGATGTGCATCACGCTGGCGGTGCCCGGCACGCTGGACATCGCGCTGGCGGAACCGCTGGGTGACCGCGTGGTGCTGACCGCGGGCACGACTCTCGACAAACCCAGATAGAACGTGTTCTAGTTTGTGGTGTGACGAGCACGCTGTTCACCCGTGATGAGCTGACAGACGCATTCGCGACATTCGAGCAGACGGTGGCCGAGGCCGCCCGCACGCGGAACTGGGATCCGTGGGTGGACCAGTACACCGCCGACGTCGAGTACGTGGAGCACGCCGCGGGCACGATGCGCGGCCGCGAGCAGGTGCGTCCGTGGATCTGGAAGACGATGGAGAGTTTTCCGGGCAACCACATGACCGCGTTCCCGGCGTTGTGGACCGTCATCGACGAGTCCACGTCGCGGGTGATCTGTGAGCTCGACAATCCGATGCGCGACCCCGGCGACGGCACCATCATCACCGCCACCAACTTGTCGATCCTCACCTACGCGGGCGACGGGTTGTGGCGCCGGCAGGAGGACGTCTACAACCCGCTGCGCTTCCTGTCCGCGGCGATGAAGTGGTGCAAGAAGGCACAGGAACTCGGCACGCTCGACGACGAGGCCGCCGAGTGGATGAAGAGCATGGCCCGATGAGGGCTTTGGTCATCGGCGCCAACGGGTACCTCGGGTCGCATGTGGTGCGTCAGCTGGTCGCCGACGGGCAGGACGTACGGGTGATGGTGCGCGAGGGCGCGAACACCATCGGCATCGACGACCTCGATGTGCAGCGCTTCATAGGCGACATCTGGGATGACGACGTGCTGGCCGCAGCGATGACCGGAGTCGATGTCATCTACTACTGCGTGGTGGACACCCGCGGTTGGCTGCGCGATCCGTCACCGCTGTTCCGCACCAACGTCGAGGGAACCCGACACGTCCTGGACGTCGCGGTGCGTCCCGAGATCGCCTCGGGATTACAGAAGTTCGTTTTCACCAGCAGCTATGCCACCGTGGGGCGGCGCCGCGGCCTGGTGTCCACCGAGGAGGACATCGCCGATGAGCGCACGCTGACCCCTTATGTGCGTTCCAGGGTGCAGGCCGAGAAGCTGGTGTTGGAGTATGCGCGGGAGCGCGGGCTGCCCGCGGTCGCCATGTGCGTGTCGACCACCTACGGCGGCACCGACTGGGGCCGGACCCCGCACGGCGCCATCATCGCCGGCGCCGCCTTCGGGAAGCTTCCGTTCGTGATGAGCGGGATCGAACTCGAAGCGGTCGGCGTCAACGATGCGGCCCGCGCGCTGATCCTGGCGGCGGAGAAGGGGCGCGTGGGTGAGCGGTATCTGATCTCGGAGAAGATGATCAGCAATGCCGAGGTCGCCCGGATCGCGGCCGACGAGGCCGGCGTACCCCCGCCCGCCCGGTCCATTCCGCTGCCGCTGACCTATCTGCTGGCCACCATGGGGACCATCAAGGGCCGGTTGCGCCGCACCGATGAGCGCCTTTCACTGGCCTCCCTGCGACTGATGCGAGCCGAGGCCCCGGTCGATCACGGCAAGGCGTCGCGCGAATTGGGTTGGCAGCCAACACCGGTGGAAGATTCCATTCGAGAGGCCGCCCGGTTCTGGGTGGGTCTGCGTGCGGCCAAACGCAAAAAGGCGGGCTGAACACCACGCCCTGTTGCGTTCAACGATCGGCGCGTTCGGGTTGCGGTACTACCGTGGTGTGCCATGAGTGGTGTTGTATGACCGCCGATGACCATGTGCGCGTAGATTTGACCGGCGCACCGCAGACGATGCTCGCGACGCTGTACGCGAAGGCGCTGGACGCCGATCTGCCGCGGCCGATCCTGAACGACCGCTGGGCGAAAGAGGCCGTGGCTGGTATCGACTACGACTGGGCACAGACCACCATGACCGCGGGGCGGTCCCCGGCAGTCACCACCCGGTCGGCACACTTCGACCGCTGGGTGCGTCAGTTCCTGGCGGTCCACCGGAGAGCCACTGTGCTGCATCTCGGGTGCGGCCTGGACAGTAGATACTTCCGGGTGGCGCCGGGACCGGATGTGCAGTGGTACGACATCGACTATCCGGAGGTCGCCGAGTTGCGCGGCCGTCTGCTGCCGGCCGGTGGCGACGGCTATCACGTGGTGGCCGCCTCGGTCACCGATCCGGCGTGGCTGCGCGATATCCCGGTCGGCTCGCCGGTGCTGGCCATCGGTGAAGGACTGACCATGTACCTCACCGGGGCTGATGGCATCGATCTGCTGAACAGAATCGTGAGTCATTGCGGCACAGGGGAATTGCAGTTCGACGCCTTCAATTCGCTGGGCATCCGATCCCAGTGGTCCAACTCGGTGGTGCGCCGTTCTGGTGCCACTCTGCACTGGGCGATCAACGGTCCCGATGACATCGTCTCTGCGGTGCCCGGGACGCGACTGCTGGCCTGGGTTTCGCCGTTCGACACCGAGGCGTTCGACCTGGTGCGCCCGGCCTACCGGGTGCTGGCCAATGTCATGTCGCGGGTGCCGGCGTTGCGTTATATGGCGCAGTACCACCGCTATTCGTTCTGAGACAATCACGGGCCGTCGTCCTCATCCTCGGGTTTTCCTCTGGGTGGGAGGAGTTCTTCGGGGTGGAAGTGGTGGTTGAGGGTGTCGCCGCCGGTGTCCATCAGTGGTGGTGGGTGCCAGTGCACGCGGCCGGTGGTGGGGTCGATGGTGTTGGTCCAGCCCAGTTCGGCGAGCAGGTTGTCCGGTCCGCAGCCGAGTCCGAGGTCGGGGGCGTCGGTGCGTCCGTCGTTGTTCCAGCTGGGGTTGGCGTGATGGGCTTGGCAGCGGCATGCGCCTTGGGTGCAGCCGGGTCGGGTGCAGCCGCGGTCGCGGTGGTAGAGCAGTAGGCGTTGGGCTTTGGTGGCCAGGCGTTTGGTGCGGCCCATGTAGAGCGGTTCGGCGGTGTGGTGGCGGTAGACGATCAGATAGTGATGGGCGTGTTCGGCCAGCCGGATGAGGTCGCGCATGGGCATGCGGGTTCCGGAGCCGGTGACCGCGATCCCGGCCCCGGCTTCGAGTTCGGCCAGGGTGGTGGAGACCACGACGGTGACGGGGAGTCCGTTGTGCTGGCCGAGTCGTTTGGACATCAGGGTGTCGCGCAGCACCGCCTTGATGGCGTCGTGGTTGCGCAGCGGTTGGCTGCGGTGATCACCCGCGGGGGGTTCGAGGTCGCGTGTGATCGGTGGCGGCAGGGTGTCGGCGAGGTCGGCCAGTTCGGCGAAGTCGCGTGGGAACGGAAGCTCCTCAGCGGCAGGTCCGGGGTCTGGTGCTGGTTCGGTGTCGGCGCACGGTTGGGCTGCCGGTTCCTCTTCCAGCGGGTTGGGTTCCGGGTTGTGTTGTGGTTGCGGGTCGTCGGGGTTGTTGATCCCGGGGCGCGCCCATACATCCAGGATGGTGCGTAGGTAGGCGGCGAATTCGGAATCCACGTGCCCGGACACCTTGGAGAGGCCATCGACGTCGGGTTTGCCGATCGTCAACCCGGCCTTGTGGCGGGTGAGGTCGGGGCTATCGCCGTTCTGGTTGAGCACGTACACCATCTGCTCGGCAAGCTCGGCCAGTGTTTCGGGGGTGTTGGTCTCGGCGACCGCGACCAGGGTGGCCTCCATCTGGGCCCGCTCCGTCGCATCGAGATAACGCGAGGCCTGCTTGAGTGCGGACCGGATGACGGTGATGTGCCCGGTGTTGATGGACCCGTTCGCCAACGCTGCCGCGCACCCCGCCAGCAGCGGCTCCAACACCTCGCCATTGAGGGCGTGGCGGGGGCCGAGATCACGCGCCCCGGCGATACGGCGGCCGGCTTCGGCGGTGCTGATGCGGTCGCGGGTGGCCAGCACGTCCTTCCAGGTTTTCCCGCCGATCTCGTGCGGGGTGGCCCGGTCCATCAGGGCGGCCAGAATCCGGTGATCGACGGCGGCATCGGCGCGGGCGTACTGCTCACGCTCGGAGAGCAACCCCAGCAGCTCGGCGGTGTCGTAGACGGTGAAGTCGGCGTCCAGCAGGGCTTTGACCGATGCGGCGCGATCGGAGAGTGCGTGCTGCACCGCTTCCCGACCGCCGACCACATCACTGCTCATGCATCGAACATACGTGCGATGACCGACAAAACGGGCCGCAAAGTGACCCCCGTGATCAATGAGACCAAAGAAACTTCTGGGACCCCCCAGTCGCTCGAAAGTCGCTGACACGCGGGCACTTTCGATAGACCTATTCGGCGACCGGGGTGAGGGCGGCGAGAGGGTAGGCCGGATCGGGCGCCCTCCTGCCGTCGACGCTCAGGTGTCGATCGGTCCCCGAACCCCGAGAACCGGCTGCCGACGGCCCCCGCGATTGAAGTCCGGGCACCAGGGCGAGTGACCGTCCTTGTCGCGCCAGGCGATCTGCAGACCGCGAATCGGACCGTTGCGAAACGCGACGGCCCACCCCATGTGCACATCCGGGTGGATCACCTCGACGAACTCCGCGCACGACCGGTCCGGAAAGGTGAAGGTGTCACCAGGCGCGGGCGCGACCTCACCGACCATGTACTCCGCCACCGTATTGATCAGCAGCAGGGACCGTTCGGGTGGAAGGCCGGTGATGAGCAGTTCGGGCAGACCGGCCTCGGTCAGCCCGACGGTGTACGCGAACGGCGGCTCGGCCTCGACATACTGCACCGCCCAACCGTTCTTCAAGACGGTGCCGCGCAGCACGTCGAGGTAGTCCTGCCGGGTGGCGCCCGGGTGATCGCATTGCCAGCACATGATGTGCTCCTTTCGTCGGAACTTGGCAACCACCATGCGCCGTACCACCGACAACCCGGCCTGGCAGAATCACTGGGTGTCCACCATCAACGGTCGTGTCTCGCACTGGTTCGACAAGATGCCGTCCTTGCGGCCACGACTGCCAGGGGACCGCGATGCCGATGTGTGCATCGTCGGTGCCGGCTACACCGGTTTGTGGACGGCCTATTACCTCAAGAAGGCCGACCCGTCGCTGCGCATCATCGTTCTGGAGGCGCGCTTCGCCGGTTTCGGCGCATCCGGGCGCAACGGCGGCTGGCTGTCCGGACTGGTTCCCGGCGACCGCAACCGGATGGCCAAAACCTATGGCCGGGACAAGGTCTTGGCCTGGCAGCGGGCACTCAACGAATCCGTCGACGAGGTGATCGCGGTGGCCGACCGCGAGGGCATCGACGCGGGCGCGGTCAAGGGCGGCAACCTGGAAATCGCCCGCAATCCCGCGCAGGCAGCGCGCCTGGCGGCCAGCGTCGCCGAGGAACGCCGCTGGCAGAATGACGTCACCGAACTGACCAGAGAGCAAGCGGCGCAACGCATCAACATCGACGGACTGGTGTCGGCTTATCACAGCCCGGACTGCGCGCGCATCCAGCCGGCCGCGCTCGCCGCCGGCCTGGCCGACACCGTCGAACGCCTCGGCGTCACCATCCACGAACAGACCGCGGTCATCGAGATCCAGCAGGGCAGGGCCCTCACCAGGACCGGCACCGTGCGCGCGCCGATCGTGCTGCGCGCCACCGAGGGCTTCACCCCCGCACTGCCCGGACTGCGTAGGCGCTGGCTGCCGATGAACAGTTCGATGATTGCCACCGACCCCATCCCCGCCCGCATCTGGGACGAAATCGGTTGGCAGGGACGCGAAACCGTCGGTGACACCGCGCACGGTTTCTTCTACGCCCAGCGCACCGTCGATGACCGCATCGCCATCGGCGGACGCAGCGTGCCCTACCGGTTCGGGTCACGCACCGACCAGGACGGGCAGGTGCCCGCGCGCACCATCCGTCTGCTCAGCGACGTGCTGCACTCGATCCTGCCGCAGGTCCGCGACATCCCCATCGCGCACGGCTGGTGCGGTGTGCTCGCGGTGCCACGCGACTGGGAAGCCGGTGTCGCCCTGGACCGCACCACGGGCCTCGGTTGGGCCGGCGGCTACGTGGGGCACGGCGTGACGGCGACCAATCTGGCCGGCCGCACCCTGGCCGACCTGGTGCTCGCGCGCAACACCCCGATCACCGAACTGCCGTGGGTCGGCCACCAGTCGCGTAACTGGGAGCCCGAACCGATGCGCTGGCTCGGGGTGCGCGGCCTCTACATCGCCTACAAACTCGCCGACCGGCACGAGACCAACGGCCGCCGCACGACATCGCCCATCGCGCGGGTCGCCGACGTCATCACGCAGAAGCCCTGAGCGGACGCGCCTAACCTTCGGCGCGTTCCTTGAGCCGCTGGAGCGTGATCTTCATGTGCTCGGCGTTGGCGCCGGCCCGGTCGCTGACACCGGTGGCCAGGCCCGCGAGCTTCTTGAACCACCCGGCCCGGTGGTCCCACATCGACTCGGTGACGGTGCACCCGCCGTCGGCCGGGGCGATGTCATAACGCCAGTGCGCCACCGGGAAGACCGCCGACTTCACGTCGAATGCGAACGTCGACCCCGGGGCCGCATCGGTGATGGTGCAGGTGGTGGTCCAGGACTTCGACCCGTTGCGGTTCTCGCCCTTGAACACCGCCCCCGGGGCAACCGCCGAATGCCCCTTCGTCCACTGCATGGCGCAGGCCTCCTCTGCCAGCGTTGCCAGCGTCGGCAGGTCGGTGATCAGCGCGTATACCTCCGCCGGATCGGCAGCGATCGTGACGGACGCGGTAATGGGTGCATTCATGGGCCGATCGTAGCGATCGAGGGTGTCGGGAATCACTGCATCGCGGCCAACGTTGTCCGACACATGAGCGAGCGACCCGTGAGGCAGCCCACCGCCGAGCACCCGATCACCGTGACACCGACCGGCAGACACGTGACGGTCACGGTCAACGGGGTGGTCGTCGCCGAATCGGACGGGGCGGTGACGCTGCAGGAGGCAACCTATCCGGCGGTGCAATACATCCCGATGGCCGATGTGGTGTCCTCGGCGCTGGTGCGCAGCGGCACCACGACGTACTGCCCCTACAAGGGCGAGGCGAGTTATTACCACGTCGCCGATGTGCAGGACGTCATCTGGACCTACGAACAGCCGTACCCCGCGGTCGCCGACATCGCCGGCAAGGTCGCCTTCTACCCGGACAAGGCCCAGATCTCACTGGCCTAGATTGGGCAGATGCCCACCACGTCGGTGACCTTCGTCGGACCCGTGAGTCCCGGGTTCACCCTGTCGCCGTTGCGCCGGGGTGGCGGCGACCCGTGCTTTCAACTGATCGACGGCGACACCTGGCGTACCTCGCTGACCCGTACCGGCGCGGTCACCGCACGGATCCGCAAGACCGCCCCCGACACCGTGGAATGCGAGGCGTGGGGCCCCGGTGCGGCCGAATTCCTGGACGGCTTCGGCGCCCTGCTCGGATACGAGGACGACACTTCGGGTTTCGACCCGGTGGAACCGACCATCGCCGAGGCTCATCGGCGGGTACCGCACCTGCGGCTGGGCCGGACCGGCCGGGTGCTTGAGGCGCTCATCCCTGCGGTCCTCGAGCAGCGGGTGTACGGCAAGGATGCCTTTCGCGCGTGGCGGTTGCTGACGACCAAGTTCGGCGCACCGGCTCCCGGACCGGCACCGGCAGGTATGCGGGTGCCGCCGACGGCCGAGGTGTGGCGACGCATCCCGTCCTGGGAGTTCCATCTCGCCAACGTTGATCCGGGCCGCGCCCGCACCGTGGTGGGGTGCGCGCAACGCGCCGACGCCTTGGAGCGGCTGCACCCCGCGAAGGCCGCGGCGGGCCTGACATCGCTGCCCGGTGTCGGTGTGTGGACGGCGGCGGAGACGATGCAGCGCGCGTTCGGTGACGCCGACGCGCTGTCGGTCGGTGACTATCACCTGGCCAAGGTGGTTGGTCTGAGCTTGGTGGGCAGGCCCATCGACGACGCCGAGATGGTCGAGTTGCTCGAACCGCTGCGTCCGCACCGGCACCGGGCGGTGCGGTTGTTGGAGGCGAGCCGGCTGGCTGTCTGGCAGCGCCGCGGCCCGCGTCAGGCGATACCGGACCTTCGTGCGCTCTGAGTTGATTACGGATCAGGCTCGTTGGGTATGCGTCGGGGGAGCCAGACGACGCAATGACGCCGAAACGAGGGAGCCACAATGTCCACATTCACTCTTCCGGGACTTTCCGACAAGCAGGGCGCCGAGGTGGCCGAACTGCTGCAGAAGCAGCTCAGCCGCTACAACGACCTGCACCTGACGCTCAAGCACGTGCACTGGAACGTCGTCGGGCCCAATTTCATCGGTGTGCACGAGATGATCGACCCGCAGGTCGAGTTGGTGCGTGGATACGCCGACGAGGTCGCCGAACGCATTGCGGCGCTGGGTGCTTCGCCGTTGGGCACGCCGGGTGCGATCCTCAACGACCGCACCTGGGATGACTACTCGGTCAACCGCGACAACGTCCAGGCGCACCTGGCCGCACTCGATCTCGTCTACACCGGCATCATCGAGGACACCCGTAAGGGTATCGACCGCCTCGACGATATCGACCTGGTCTCGCAGGACATGCTCATCGGGCACACCGGCGAGCTGGAGAAGTTCCAGTGGTTCGTCCGTGCGCATCTGGAGAGTGCGGGCGGCCAGTTGGCCCACGAGGGCAAGAAGACCGAGAAGAGCGCGGCCGGAAAGGCTCGCAAGTAACTCAGTCCACCTCGGAGTCCAGCGCGTCGTCGCGGACCGGGCGGTCGGCGAGTTCCTCTGCCACCCCGAACAACAACGGGTAGGCGACACCGGCGATGGCGGCACCGACCAGCGGGGCAACCCAGAACAGCCACAGCTGGGTCGGTGCGCCGTCGCCGTTGAAGAATGCGACGCCGGTGGAGCGGGCCGGGTTGACCGAGGTGTTCGAGATCGGGATCGAGATCAGGTGTATCAGCGTCAGCGTCAGCCCGATTGACAGGCCCGCGAAGCCCTTTGGTGCCCGGTCATCGGTGGACCCCAGGATCACCAGCAGGAATATGAACGTCAGCACGACCTCGGTGATGAGCACCGCGAGCAGCGAGTAGCCACCGGGGGAGTGGTCACCGAATCCGTTGGCAGCCATGTTTCCGGTGGCCGTCCAGCCCTCCTTGCCGCCCGCGATCACGTAGATGACCACGCCGGCGACCAAACCGCCGATCACCTGAGTGATCCAATAGGGCACCACCGCAGACCATTCGACCCGCTTGGCCAGTGCTGCCCCGAGTGTCACGGCGGGGTTGAAGTGGCCTCCGGAGATGGTGCCGAAGGCGTATACGCCGGTGAGCACCGTCAGTCCGAAAGCCAGTGAGACACCGAGGAATCCGATTCCCAACGAGACACCATCGCCGGACAGGAACTTTGCGGCGAACACTGCGCTGCCGCAGCCGCCGAGCACGAGCCAGAAGGTGCCGATGAATTCGGCGGCCAGCCGGTGCGACATCGTGGGGGTGGTCATGGTGCTACCCTTCGCCGGAACCAGTGCTTACCAGCTGAGAATCGCACGATTCACCGGCTGCACAGGACCATCGAAAATCTTGTCACCGAACCTTGGCCTTACGGTGACGCAGAAGTTGTCAGCGGTAGGCAGTCAACCGCGCGGTCAACGCCACCTTGCCGTCATCACCGATGCCCCTGGCCTCGGCCACCCCGCTGCTGCGTCCCGCATGAAGCGGGGTTGCCGTGTAATGCGAGCTGCCACCACCGATCAGGCGCCGCAAATAGTTGATCCGCAACGATGCGGTGAGCAGCGGCGTGTCGGCGCGATCGATGTTCAGCGCGGCCGAGCCCACCAATTCCAGGCCAGCGGCGGCCACCCCGCCGTGCACCGCACCCAGGGTGTTGTTCACCGCGGAGTGCGCGCGCTGTTGCAGCACTACGTCGGTCCCGCCGGCTTCGGCGATCTCGACGGCCATCAGCTCGGCGAGGCCGGTCGGCGGTGGTTCGACCGGATCGTCGGGCTCCTCGAACGCGCCGGGCACATGCACGGCGGCGGTGATGTAGAACGTGCGCACCGTGGCGAGGCCGATCTCGGTGCCGCGGTGGGTCAGCGTGCACTCCGACAGTGAGGTGGCACCCGCCGCGCCGACGGGCCTGCTGACGGCCAGCACGGGAGATGCGGGATCCCGGGCGATGATCGCCTGCGCCCCCGGCGCGAATTCCATGGCGAGCTCGCTGGAGACCGTCCAGTGACCCTCCGGGCGGCGGTCATGGTTGGCGAACCCGGCGATGTGGTCGACGAGAACCGCCAGCGGGCCCAGGGTGGCCGAACCTGTGAAGGGATTCAGCAAGCCGTCCACCGGCATGGTGGCGGCGTACCGGGTGGGCCCGTCCTCGACATTGGTGATGCCGAAGCGGCCGGGTGGGGTGGTCAGCGGATATGCCATCGGGGTCCAGCTTCGTGCGGTTGCCGCGGGCGTGTACCCCCGCGGGGTATCTAAGGTTGAAAACGGGACATCTCTAAGAATCTGACTAGGCTTTCAGCAAACAGACGATTCTTGGTATTACCAGTTTGTCTGCGGCTGAATCAAGGAACAGCAAACCAGTGTGACGAGGGTCTCGATTGTGGCAGATCGGGCACTGTCGAGCCGGCGGGCCGTCGCGGGCTCGAAAACCGCTCGCCGCCAAGAGGATTGCTCATTCTGGGCCGATATGGCCCGCGAGGTGCCGACGGTGTCGGGGACCAGCTACTTAGGTCTGACTAAGTTGGCACGTCACCCGGTGTTTGTCATATCGTTTTGTGCACTTGTGGCGAGCGGGACAAATCCGTCGTTCAGTGCTGCACGAAGGCACCGCGATCGCACAGCCGGTGACCACCGGATGCCGCTGGTGACAGCCGGCAGTACATGAAGCAGCGCGCAGGCTTTGAGAGTAAAGGGTCAGGTGGGAATGACGCCCAAGCAGGGGCTGTACAACCCCGCATATGAGCACGACTCGTGTGGTGTGGCCATGGTCGCCGATATCCACGGCCGTCGTAGCCGCGACATCGTCGACAAGGCGATCACCGCACTGCTGAACCTCGAGCACCGCGGTGCCGCCGGCGCGGAGCCCAACACCGGCGACGGTGCGGGCATCCTGCTGCAGGTGCCCGACGCGTTCCTGCGCGCGGTGGTGGACTTCGAACTGCCCGAGGAGGGCAGTTACGCCACCGGTATCGCCTTCCTGCCGCAGTCCGCCCGTGACGCCACGCTGGCCTGTGAGGCGGTCGCCAAGATCGTCGAGGCCGAGGGTCTGCAACTGCTCGGATGGCGTGACGTCCCGCACGACGACTCCTCCCTGGGCGCGCTGGCCCGCGATGCGATGCCGACCCTGCGTCAGGTGTTCATCGCCGGGGCCTCCGGCATGGACCTGGAGCGCCGCGCCTTCGTGATCCGCAAGCGTGCCGAGCACGAACTGGGCACCAAGGGTCCGGGCCAGGACGGCCCGGGACGTGAAACCGTCTACTTCCCAAGTCTTTCCGGTCAGACATTCGTCTTCAAGGGCATGCTGACCACCCCGCAGCTGCGCGCCTTCTACCTCGACCTGCAGGATGAGCGGCTGACCAGCGCGCTCGGCATCGTGCACTCGCGGTTCTCGACGAACACCTTCCCGTCCTGGCCGCTGGCGCACCCGTTCCGCCGCGTCGCACACAACGGTGAGATCAACACGGTCACCGGTAACGAGAACTGGATGAAGGCCCGCGAGGCGCTCATCCACACCGACGTGTTCGGGTACCACAACGACCTGAACAAGATCTTCCCGGTCTGTACCCCCGGGGCCTCCGACACCGCGCGGTTCGACGAGGTCCTGGAACTGCTGCACCTCGGTGGCCGCAGCATCGCCCATTCGGTGCTGATGATGATCCCGGAGGCCTGGGAGCGCAACGAGGAGATGGACCCCGCACTGCGGGCCTTCTACCAGTACCACGGGTCGTTGATGGAGCCCTGGGACGGACCGGCCTCGGTGTGCTTCACCGACGGCACCGTCATCGGCGCCGTGCTCGACCGCAACGGTCTGCGTCCCTCGCGGGTCTGGGTCACCAGCGACGGGCTGGTCGTGATGGCGTCCGAGGCCGGCGTGCTGGACCTGGACCCGTCCACCGTGGTGCAGCGGATCCGTCTGCAGCCCGGCCGGATGTTCCTGGTGGACACCGCACAGGGCCGGATCGTCGCCGACGAGGAGATCAAGGCGCAACTGGCCGCCGAGCATCCCTATCAGGAGTGGCTGGACGGTGGGCTGTTCCATGTCGACGAACTGCCGCCGGGCAAGTACGTCAAGATGCCCCACCACCGGGTGGTCATGCGCCAGCAGGCCTTCGGCTACACCTACGAGGAACTGAACCTGCTGGTGGCGCCGATGGCGCGTACCGGCGCCGAGGCGCTCGGCTCGATGGGCACCGACACCCCGATCGCCGTGCTGTCCCAGCGGCCCCGGATGCTCTACGACTACTTCCAGCAGTTGTTCGCCCAGGTGACCAACCCGCCGCTGGACGCCATCCGCGAAGAGGTGGTGACCAGCCTGCAGGGCACCGTCGGCCCCGAGGGCGACCTGCTCAACCCGGACGAGAACTCGTGCCGCCAGATCGTGCTGCCCCAGCCGATCCTGCGCAACGCCGATCTGTCGAAGCTCATCGACGTGGATCCCGACCACGAGATCCGCGGCCGCAAGCACGGTATGCGGGCGGCCGTCGTCAGCTGCCTGTACCCGGTGGCCGACGGCGGCGCCGGTCTGCGCCGCGCGCTGGAGGATGTCCGCACGAAGGTCTCGCAGGCGATCCGCAACGGCGCCCGCATCATCGTGCTCAGCGACCGCGAGTCCAACGAGTGGCTGGCACCCATCCCGTCGCTGCTCTCGGTGGCCGCGGTGCACCATCACCTGGTCCGCGAGCGCACCCGCACACAGGTCGGCCTCGTCGTCGAATCCGGCGACGCCCGCGAGGTGCACCACATGGCGATGCTGTGTGGCTTCGGTGCGGCGGCGATCAACCCGTACATGGCTTTCGAGTCCATCGACGACATGATCGACCGTGGTGTCATCACCGGGCTGTCCAGCGACGCGGCCAAGGCCAACTTCGTCAAGGCCGCAGGCAAGGGCGTGCTGAAGGTGATGTCCAAGATGGGCATCTCGACGCTGGCGTCCTATACCGGCGCCCAGCTGTTCCAGGCCATCGGGATCAACCAGCGGGTGCTCGACGAGTACTTCTCCGGATTGCACTGCCCCACCGGTGGTATCGATCTCGACGATATCGCCGCCGATGTCGCGGCCCGCCATGAACTGGCCTACCTGGACCGTCCCGACGAGTGGGCGCACCGCGAGCTCGAGGTGGGCGGTGAGTACCAGTGGCGCCGTGAGGGCGAATACCACCTGTTCAATCCGGACACCGTGTTCAAGCTGCAGCACTCCACCCGCACCGGGCAGTACTCGGTCTTCAAGGAGTACACCAAGCTGGTCGACGACCAGAGCGAGCGGATGGCCTCGCTGCGCGGTCTGCTGAAATTCAAGGACCGCGAACCGGTTCCGATCGAGGAAGTCGAATCCGCCGCCGAGATCGTCAAGCGTTTCTCCACCGGTGCGATGAGCTACGGCTCGATCTCCGCCGAGGCGCACGAGACGCTGGCCATCGCGATGAACAGGCTCGGCGGCCGGTCCAACTCCGGTGAGGGCGGCGAGAGTGCCGACCGCTTCGAGCCCGACGAGAACGGTGACTGGCGCCGCAGCGCCATCAAGCAGGTGGCCTCCGGTCGTTTCGGGGTGACCAGCCACTACCTGTCGAACTGCACCGATATCCAGATCAAGATGGCCCAGGGCGCCAAACCCGGTGAGGGCGGTCAGCTTCCGGGACACAAGGTGTACCCGTGGGTGGCCGAGGTCCGGCACTCGACGCCCGGTGTCGGTCTGATCTCACCGCCGCCGCACCACGACATCTACTCCATCGAGGATCTTGCGCAGCTGATCCACGATCTGAAGAACGCCAACCCGGCCGCGCGTATCCACGTCAAGCTGGTCAGCGAGAACGGCGTCGGCACCGTTGCCGCGGGAGTCTCCAAGGCGCACGCCGACGTGGTGCTCATCTCCGGGCATGACGGTGGCACCGGTGCCACGCCGCTCACCTCGCAGAAGCATGCCGGTGCCCCCTGGGAGCTGGGGCTGGCCGAGACTCAGCAGACGCTGCTGCTCAACGGGCTTCGTGACCGCATCGTGGTGCAGGTCGACGGGCAGCTCAAGACCGGTCGCGATGTTGTGATCGCCGCACTGCTCGGCGGTGAGGAGTTCGGTTTCGCCACCGCGCCGCTGGTGGTGTCGGGCTGCATCATGATGCGGGTCTGCCACCTCGACACCTGCCCGGTGGGCGTGGCCACCCAGAACCCGGTGCTGCGTGAGCGTTTCAACGGCAAGCCGGAGTTCGTGGAGAACTTCTTCCTGTTCATCGCGGAAGAAGTCCGGGAACTGATGGCGCAGCTGGGCTTCCGTACCGTCAACGAGATGGTCGGACAGGTCGGTGTGCTGGACACCACCCAGGCGGCCGAGCACTGGAAGGCGCACAAGCTGGACCTGGCGCCGGTGCTGCACGAGCCCGAGTCGGCGTTCATGAATCAGGACCTGTACTGCAGCTCGCGCCAGGATCACGGCCTGGACAAGGCGCTGGATCAGCAGCTGATCGTGCAGTGCCGCGAGGCGCTGGACTCCGGCACCCAGGTGCGATTCACCACCAAGATCGCCAACGTGAACCGCACCGTGGGAACGATGCTGGGCCACGAGGTCACCAAAGCCTATGGTGGCCAGGGCCTTCCGGACGGCACCATCGACATCACGTTTGAGGGGTCGGCGGGCAACAGCTTCGGCGCGTTCGTGCCGCGCGGTATCACGTTGCGGGTGTACGGCGATGCCAACGACTACGTCGGGAAGGGACTGTCGGGTGGCCGCATCGTGGTGCGCCCGTCGGACAAGGCCCCCAACGACTATGTCGCCGAAGACAACATCATCGGCGGCAACGTGATCCTGTTCGGTGCCACCAGTGGCCAGGCATTCCTGCGCGGCGTGGTGGGCGAGCGTTTCGCGGTCCGCAACTCCGGCGCGCACGCGGTGGTCGAGGGCGTGGGTGACCACGGCTGCGAGTACATGACCGGTGGCCGAGTGGTGATCCTCGGTGCGACCGGGCGCAACTTCGCGGCGGGTATGTCCGGCGGTGTCGCCTATGTGTATGACCCGGAAGCGAAATTGCCGGGCAACATCAACGGAGAGATGGTCGATCTTGACGCACTGGATGACAGTGACCTCGAAGGGTTGCAGGAGTTGATCGTGGCACACGTCGACGCCACCGATTCGGCGGTGGGACAGCGGATCCTGGCGGACTGGCCGGCCCAGCAGGCACATTTCGTGAAGGTGATGCCGCGCGATTTCAAAAAGGTGCTGCTGGCCATCTCGGAGGCCGAGACCGCCGGCCAGGACGTCGGCGAAGCGATCATGGCGGCCGCTCGTGGCTGATCCGAACGGCTTCCTCAAGCACACCGTCCGCGAGACTCCGGTTCGGCGACCGGTGGACCTGCGCCTGCAGGACTGGAAAGAGGTCTACGAGGAGTTCTCCGACGAGACTCTGAAGGTTCAGGCATCGCGCTGCATGGACTGCGGTATCCCGTTCTGCCACAACGGTTGTCCGCTGGGCAATCTGATCCCCGAGTGGAACGACCTGGTGTACCGGGACCGCTGGCGCGATGCCATCGAACGGCTGCACGCCACCAACAACTTCCCGGAGTTCACCGGTCGGCTGTGCCCGGCGCCGTGCGAGGCGTCCTGCGTGCTCGGGATCAACCAGGATGCGGTGACCATCAAGCAGGTCGAGGTCGAGATCATCGACCATGCCTTCGACAACGACTGGGTCAAGCCGATGATCCCGACGGTGCGCACCATGAAGAAGGTCGCCGTGGTCGGATCCGGCCCCGCAGGCCTGGCCGCCGCCCAGCAGCTGACGCGGGCCGGTCACTCCGTGACGGTGTTCGAACGAGCCGACCGTATCGGCGGCCTGCTGCGTTACGGCATCCCCGAGTTCAAGATGGAGAAGCGCCATATCGATCGTCGTCTGGAGCAGATGACGGCCGAGGGCACCCAGTTCCGCACCGGCGTCAATGTCGGCGTCGACATCACCGTCGAGCAACTCGACGAGGAGTTCGACGCGGTCGTGCTGGCCGGCGGTGCGACCGCCTGGCGTGATCTGCCGATCCCGGGCCGTGAGCTCGAGGGCATCCACCAGGCCATGGAGTACCTCCCGTGGGCCAACCGGCTGCAGCAGGGCGATGATGTCGCGGGCCCGGACGGCGAGCCGCCCATCACCGCCAAGGGCAAGAAGGTCGTCATCATCGGTGGCGGTGACACCGGCGCGGACTGCCTGGGCACCGCGCACCGTCAGGGTGCGCAAAGCGTCCACCAGTTCGAGATCATGCCGCGCCCGCCCGAGACCCGCGCGGACTCCACCCCGTGGCCGACGTACCCGCTGATGTACCGCGTGGCGTCCGCGCACGAAGAGGGCGGCGAGCGGGTGTTCTCGGTGAACACCGAGCAGTTCGTCGGTTCCGACGGCCGGGTCACCACGCTGAAGGTCCACGAGGTCGAGATGAAGGCCGGCAAGTTCGAGAAGGTCGAAGGGTCGGACTTCGATCTCGACGCCGATATCGTCTTCCTGGCCATGGGGTTCGTGGGCCCCGAGCGTGAGGGTCTGCTGACCGACCTCGGTGTCGAACTGACCGACCGCGGCAACGTCGCGCGGGACAAGGATTTCCAGACCACCGTCCCCGGCGTGTTCGTGGCCGGCGACATGGGCCGGGGACAGTCGCTGATCGTGTGGGCGATCGCCGAGGGTCGCGCCGCGGCTGCCGGTGTGGACCGCTACCTGATGGGCCAGTCGGCGTTGCCCCGTCCGATCGAGCCGACGGCGGCCCCGCAGCGCTAAACACATCGGCAACTTCAGTCACACGAGAAACATCCGATTTTTTGGTCGGCGTGCCTGTTGGTGTTAGCCGCGTCACAGGTGTCTAATGAATGCGGCGGGGTCGTACGGTAATGTGACCCCACGGTGTAGCTATTAGCCGACCGCAGGAGTTTCTACCGTGTACAACAATCCCATTTCACGGTCCCGAGTGAGTCGAATCGCCTGGTCATGGTTCCGTCACCCGGTGCGATGCCGTGAATTCCCGGCCAAGCACGAGCGACTGATCACCCCCGACGAGTTACTGCGTTACGGGTACTGATCGCCCCGAGCGCCGCGCGGATTCCGGTCCGGAACCCGCCCGGCACCCGTTTGCCAGATCGTAATACTTTCGTGACCGTCAGTTCTAGCTGCTGGTCAGCAGGCCGGAGTCGCGAATCGCCTCCGCGAGCGGCTCCAGCACCGCGGTGTCATAGGGCGGCGGCAGGTAGATGATCGCCAGATCCAATCCCTCGGCGGCCAGGCCGGCTGCCTCACCGACCACCTTCGCGTAATCGCGGTCCTCGCCGAGCCGGACATGCGCGGACAGGGTGATCTCCTTCGGATCCCGGCCGATATCGGCGCAATGTGCGGCCAGCACGTCGCGCTTGCGGGCGAACTCCTCCGGCGTGCCGCCGACGAAGTTCCAGTGGTCGGCGTATTTCGCGGTGATCTTCAGGGTGCGCTTTTCGCCGCTGCCGCCGATACAGAACGGCGGGTGCGGCTGCTGCGGTCCCTTTGGCTCGTTGCGGGCGTCCTTGAGCTGGTAGAACTTGCCGTCGAAGGTGGTGCTCTCCTGGCTGAGCAATCCCTTGAGGATCTCGCAGGCCTCCTCGAAGCGGTCGAAACGCTCCTTGATGGTGCCCAGCTCGATGCCGTAGGCGCCGGATTCCTCCTCGTTCCAGCCGGCGCCGATACCGAGCTCGAGGCGGCCGCCGGAGATGATGTCGAGTGCGGAGGCCATGTTGGCCAGCACCGCGGGATGCCGGTAATGGATACCGGTCACCAGCACGCCGACCCGGAGCCGTTCGGTGGCCTGCGCCAGCGCGGTCAGCGTGGTCCAGCCCTCCAGACAGGGGCCGGTCGAGTCGGAGAAGATCGGATAGAAGTGGTCGAAGGTCCAGCCGGACTGATAGACGTCGATGTCGTCCGCTGCTTTCCAGATGGCCAGCATGTCGGACCAGGTCGTGTTCTGGGGGGAAGTCTTGAAGGCAAAGTCCACACTTGGGAAACGAACACCACCAGCGCAGAATTCCTGGTTGGTCCGATAAGCCTGTGCGATGAGTTCAGCCCTCGATGCCGGTCGGTATCTGCATGATCGATATGACGACGGCAAGTGCACGGACCGCCGCGGTGCTCGGCAATGTGCGCGATGAGCAGCTGGGTGGGCCGACGCCGTGTACGGAGCTGTCCGTTCGTGAGGTGGTCGCACACGTCGGCCAACTGGCGCCGGCCTTCGGGGCCGCGGCGGCCAAGGATCTCGGTGACCTCACCGACAACCCTCCCGGCGAGGGCGGTTACCTGCTCGACGAGGGCTGGCGTGC
Organism: Mycolicibacterium sp. P9-22; assembly: GCF_008329585.1. Classification (GTDB taxonomy): domain Bacteria; phylum Actinomycetota; class Actinomycetes; order Mycobacteriales; family Mycobacteriaceae; genus Mycobacterium. The sequence goes on from NZ_NPKP01000015.1 coordinate 100,523, forward strand.
TGACTATCCGGCCCGGCTCACCGCGTTCGCCGAGGCTTGGCAGGCGGCGCAGGCGTGGCAGGGCATGACCAGGGTGGGCGGCGTGGACCTGCCCGGCGAGGTATGCGCCCTGGTGGGCCTGACCGAGGTGGTGGTGCACGGCTGGGATGTCGCGATTGCGACCGGACAGGCCTACACCGTCGATGACGACACCGCCGCGGTGTTGCTGGACCACCTGAGGGCATTCACCGCAGGCGGCCCGGTCGAGGGGCTGTTCGGCCCGCCGGTGCCCGTCGGGGCTGACGCCGGCGATTTCGATCGGGCGCTCGCCTTGAGCGGGCGCGATCCCGCGTGGCGCCGGGTGTGATCGGCCGGTGCCATGGGCACACTTGAACCCATGGACCCATTGGACCCCGTGGCAGCGCTACGCCGCATCGCGTACTACAAGGACCGCGCCCGGGAGGATCCCCGCCGGGTGATGGCCTATCGCAATGCCGCCGACGTGGTGGAGGCGATGACGCCCGAGCACCGGGAGAAGGTCGGCAGAACCAACAGTTGGCAGACGTTACCGGGCATCGGGCCCAAGACCGCCAAGGTCATAGCCCAGGCCTGGGCCGGACGTGTGCCCGATACCCTGGCCGAATTACGGGAGGCCGCGGCCGATCTCGGTGGCGGGGAGATCCGCGCCGCGATCAAGGGCGACCTGCATCTGCACTCGAACTGGTCCGACGGGTCTGCCCCGATCGAGGAGATGATGGCCACCGCGCAGGAACTGGGCCACGAATACTGTGCGCTGACAGACCATTCGCCGCGGCTGACCGTTGCCAACGGCCTCTCGCCGGAACGTCTGCGCAAACAGCTCGATGTCATCGACGAACTGCGCGAACGCTTCTCGGTGACATCCCCGTCGCTTCGCTCGCCCAGGCCGATGCGCATCCTCACCGGGATCGAAGTCGACATTCTCGATGACGGCACCCTGGACCAGGAGCCCGAACTGCTGGAACGGCTCGACATCGTGGTGGCCAGCGTGCACTCGAAGCTGAAGATGGACGCGCCGGCGATGACGCGCCGCATGGTGCGCGCGGTGTCCGAGGGGCAGGCCGATGTACTGGGTCATTGCACCGGACGCCTGGTCACCGGAGGCCGGGGAATCCGCCCGGAATCCAAGTTCGACGCCGAGGCGGTGTTCACCGCGTGCCGGGACAACGGTGTTGCGGTGGAGATCAATTCACGGCCTGAGCGGCGCGATCCACCGACCCGGCTACTGGACCTGGCGCTGCAGATCGGTTGTGTCTTCTCGATCGACACCGACGCCCATGCCCCCGGACAACTCGATTTCCTCGGCTTCGGGGCACAACGCGCCCTGGATGCGGGGGTGCCGGTGGACCGCATCGTGAACACCTGGTCGGCCGACCGGTTGCTGGAGTGGGCGCACTGACTCACGTCGATGACGTGAACGGATTGTGCTCGGCGATCAGCCTTTCCATGCGCGCCTCATCGAGGCGGGCATGGACGGTGGCCGATTCCTGCTGATCGCGGATCACCTTGGCCAGCGTGAAGGCGCTGGTGACCAGGAACAGCACCGACATGGTGAGGAACAGACGCTGCCAGATGTCCAGTGGCAGGAAGACAATGCCGCCGAGCACACCGACGAAGCTGACGCCGAAGGCGATGGTCGCCTGAAGCGAAAACGCCGCCGTAACCTTGGCCGTGTCGCTGAATGCGTTCATGGGAGAAGTCTGCCGTAGGCCACGGGGGCACCGAATGCGTGAAACTACTCAATCGACGGAGGCACCGCGCTACTCGAACGGTGCGGGCGGCAGGCAGGAATCGTCATCCGGTGCGCAGTCATCGGGAGAGATCTTCTTCGGCGGTGAAACCTGGGATGGCGGCTCCACCGTGACCTTGGCCGGCGGTAGGTCCATCGTGGTCGACGGCGGGTCGCTCGGCACCTCGATTTCCGGCTCGGGTTCCGGCTGGGACTGCTCGGGTACGGGTGTCGGCGAGAACGACGAGGGTCCGCGGGTCGTCGTCACCTCGGGTTCGGCGGGTGCCGATGTCTGCTCGTCGATCTCGGGCACGGGCATTGCGCCGGTGGGTGGTGCGGTTCGTGGGAGATGGGACGGCGTGGTGGTCGTGAATGTCGTCGTCGGGCCCGGCGGCGGACCGCCGGACGTGGCCGGGACGGCGGTGGACGTCGTCGGGGTGGGACTCGTCGTGGTGATCGAGAATTCGCTCACCGGAGCGACATCCGGTGTCTCCGGCTCGGCGACGCGGTAGATGCCGAGTGCGCCGATGAGCAGCAGTGCCGCGCCGATCGCGGTGCGCCGGACCGCAGGTCGGCCCGGTTTCACCGCGACGGGTTCGCCCGGTAGATCGGTGACATCGAGATCCGCCGACGGCCACCACGATTCCGCCACCTGTGCCGAGCGCGCGCCGAGGGTGGCGCGCTCCAGCGCTTTCTCGCGCAACCACTTCGGCGCGGGCACCATCACCGGTGTGGCGCCGAGCAATGCGGCAGGGGTGACCATCCGTGCGCGGTCTTCCTCGCAGACCGGGCAGTCTTCGATGTGGCGGGCCGCGCGTTTGCGCAGCAACACGGTCAGCGCACCGTCCCATTCGTCGAGGATCGCCGACAGTTCCGGGCACCTGGTGGGATCGGCACTGACGCGGCGGCAGACCAACAAGGCGCCCAGTGAGCGTGCGATGGTCTCCCGGAGGCGTTCGACCAAGGTGTTGGCATTGCGGTTGGTAACCCCTAAAGCCTCGGCGAGTTCGGGGCCGTCGAGGCCCTGGCGGTAGGCGAGTTCGAGGACCAACCTGTCGCGTTCGGACAAGCCACCACTCGCGGCGCTGATCAGATCCGCGAGTTCGGTGCGAGCGGCAAGTGTGTCCATATCGGCTTCACCCGTTGCGGTTTCGGGAAGCTCCTCTGTCGGTAGTTCGCGGCGCCGATCCCGGATGCGGGACAGTGCCTCGCTGCGAGCGATCGCATACAACCAGGACCGCAGCCGGTCCGGCTCGCGCAGCTGCACCAATTTCGTTGCGGCGATGACGAATACGTCTTGTGTGCAGTCGGCGGCCGCATCGCGGTCACGCAACATGCCGACACAGAAATCGTGCAGGCGGTCCGCGTAGCGGTCGTAGATCGCGGCGAACGCCGAGGTGTCACCGGTGGCAGCTGCCAGGACGAGTGTCCTGTCGTCCCTGCTGTCCGACGATCTCGATGGGCCAGTTGCCATCGGTGCACCCCTTGCGTGCGGCCGGCACCTGCCGGCATCGGAATCATCGTTGCTGTGGAGTTCGGGCGCAATAGCCGGGCTACCGCTGGGCGGGAAGCGGACCGACCGGGGCGGCGGGCTTGTCGAGGTAGTAACCCCAGTCGGTCTTGTACGTCGTGCCCATCAAGGTGCCGACCGGTGAGTAGACCTTGCAGATCTGGTCGCGGTCGTCGCCGTGCCGGACGGTGTAGTACACGCCGCGCACCGCGCCGGTGGCATAGGCGCCGGGATTGTTCACACAGGCGTGCTCCATGGTCGCGGTGACGGGGAAGGGCTTGGCCAGCGCGGTCGGCGCGCCAGCCAGGGCGCCGATCGCCACCGCGCCGGTGCCCAGGGCCAGGGTGGCGGCGGAGATGAGACGGCTGCGCAGTGCGGGATTGCTGGTGGTGATCATGGTGTCCTCCTGGTGTCGTCGCGACCTGATTGGCGCGTTCACTGGGTAGGAGCGGTGGCGGACCTGGTTTCCCACACTTTTTGTGGAACGAGTTTTCAGTCGGGCAGCATCGGCATCTCGAGCCCGGGGTCGCGGCCCAGCAGCACCCCGCGGGTGACCGAGGCATTGCCGAACCGCTGCCGCACCTCATCGACGGCGGCGTCCAGGGCGATCGGGTCCGGGGCACGGCCGAACGGGAGTTCCAGCTGCGCCGCGCCGTCGCGGTCGATATTCGACACCGCGAAACCCACCAGGGTCAGTCCGCGTTCGGCGATCAGCGGGGCGGCAGCGGCCACCAGTTCGCGGGCGGCGCCCAGCACGGCGTCGGTCGACGCGGTGGCGCGGGGCAGGGTGTGCGAGCGGGTGACGCGGCCGAAATCGTCGAAGCGCAGCCGCAGCACCACCGTGCGCCCGGTGCGTCCCGCGGCCCGCATCCGGCGGGTGATGCGGTCGACGAGATTCACGACGACGGCATCGATCTCGTGAGGGGACATGGTGTTCCCGGCGCGGCCGAGGGCCCGTTGTGCGCCGACGGACCGTCGGCGCACCCCGGTCACCACCCGGCGGCGGTCGATGTTGTGCGCCAGCGCGAAGAGCTGTCTGCCCATGGCCGGGCCGACCATGGCACCCAGCGATGTCTCGCTGAGCTCGGCCACGTCGGCCACCGTGTGAATGCCGTGCAGGCGCAGCTTCTCGGCGGTTTTCGCGCCGACGCCCCACAGCCGGCGCACCGGTAGCGGGTGCAGGAACGCCAGCTCGCGGTCCGGTTCCACCAGCAACAGTCCGTCCGGCTTGGCCTGCTGGCTGGCGACCTTGGCCAGGAATTTGGTGCGGGCGATCCCGACGGTGATGGGCAGACCGACGTCCACCCGGACGCGTTCGCGCAGCCGGGCGCCGATCTGCACCGGAGTGCCCGACACCCGGCCCAGACCGCCGACGTCGAGAAACGCCTCATCGACCGAGACGGGCTCGACCAGCGGAGTGGTGTCGCGGAATACCTCGAAGACCGCCCGGCTGGCCTCGGTGTATGCCCGCATCCGGGGCGGCACGACGATGACCTGCGGGCAGAGTCGGCGGGCCTGCCCGCCGCCCATGGCGGTGCGCACCCCGTACGCCTTGGCCTCATAACTGGCGGCCAGCACCACTCCGCCACCGACAATGACCGGCAGGCCGCGCAGGGTCGGGTCATCGCGCTGCTCGACCGAGGCGTAGAACGAGTCGAGATCGGCGTGCATGATGCTGGCCTGCCCTTCGGACACGAACACATGTTCGCATCCGGGGCCGACATCGGGCCGGGGCGGACTAGGGCGTGCTGCCGTAGATGCTGGTCAGCCAGATGTGGGTGAGGGTGTCCACGACGCGGCCATGTTCGACCGAGGGCCGGTCATCGGCCAGTGTCGCCATCATCATCTTCTCGTTCATCAGGTTCAGCGAGGTGGCCAGATCCAGGGCCGGCAGCGTCTCCGGCGCCGCGCCGCGCTGGCGTTCGGCGTTGATCAGGGCCGCGGTCAGGCCGATCCACTTCTGCATCAGCCCGGCCCAGATGGCCCGGAACTCCGGGCTGCTGTTGACGGCCTCCGCGCCGGCGCGTGCGGTGGCCGGGTGCGAGCCGAAGGAGCTGAAGAAGATCTCGATGCCGCGCCGGATCGCCTGGTGCGGCTCGGCGGGCATGGTGTCCATGGCGTTGTCGAAACCGGTGTCCGCGCGTTTGATCAGCGGGTCCATCAGCGACAGCAGGACCGCTTCCTTGGAAGCGAAATAGAAGTAGAAGGTCGGCCGCGAGATGCCGGCGCCCTTGGCCAGGTCATCGACCGAGATATCGGCGAAGGACCGCTGCTGGATGAGTCGAGCGGCGGTGTCCAGGATCGCCTGCTGCCGTTCGTCCCCGGAGGGGCGCGCGGCCCGGCGGCCGCGACTGGGGCTGGCGGTGGTCACGGCCCCACCTTAACACCGTGTCGACTTTCTCAACATACCGTTGACTCAATCAACACTATGTTGATACCGTCGGTACCATGACTGAACACCTCGACGTTGTGATCGTCGGCGCCGGCATCTCCGGCATCAGCACCGCCTGGCACCTGCAGGACCGCTGTCCGACCAAGAGCTACGCCATCTTGGAACGCCGCGAGAACATCGGCGGCACCTGGGATCTGTTCAAGTACCCGGGTATCCGCTCCGACTCCGACATGTTCACCCTCGGGTTCCGGTTCAAGCCGTGGACCTCGGCCAAGGCCATCGCCGATGGCGCGTCGATCTGGAACTACATCAACGAGGCCGCCACCGAGAACGGCATCGACAAGCACATCCGCACCGGACACCGCGTCACCTCGGTGGACTGGTCGGATGCCGACAATCGCTGGACCATCAACATCGAGCACGCCGGTGAGCGCAAGCAGCTCACCGCGTCGTTCCTGTCGGTCTGCAGCGGTTACTACAACTATGACGAGGGCTACGCACCCGAGTTCCCGGGCGCCGCCGACTTCGCGGGCCAGATCATCCATCCCCAGCACTGGCCCGAGAATCTCGACTACACGGGCAAGAAGATCGTCGTCATCGGGTCCGGTGCCACCGCGATCACACTGATCCCCTCATTGGTCAACGAGGGCGCGGGCCATGTCACCATGCTGCAGCGCTCGCCGACCTACATCGGGTCACTGCCGCTGGTGGACCCCGTTGCCGCACAGGCCAACAAGTATCTGCCGAAGAATGTCGCCCACGTGGTCAATCGCTGGAAGGCGATCGCGATGGCGACCGGTCAGTACCAGCTGGCGCGCAAATTCCCGAAGATGTTCAAGAAGGCCCTCAAGGACATGGCCACCCGGCGGCTGCCGGCGGGCTTCGACTACGAGAAGCACTTCAGCCCGCGCTACAACCCGTGGGATGAGCGAGTCTGCCTGGCCCCCAACGGCGATTTCTTCAAGACCATCAAGGCGGGCAAGGCCGATGTCGTGACCGACACCATCGAGACCTTCACCGAGACCGGCATCAAGCTGACCTCCGGTGCGGAGCTGCAGGCCGATATCATCATCACCGCAACGGGTTTGAACATGCAGCTGTTCGGCGGCGCCACCGCCACCCGAAACGGTGAGCCCATCGACCTGACCAAGTCGATGACCTACAAGGGCCTGATGCTCTCCGGTGTGCCCAACATGGCCATCACCTTCGGCTACACCAACGCCTCATGGACCCTCAAGGCCGACCTGGTATCCGAATTCATCTGCCGGGTGCTGAACTACATGGACGCCAACGGTTTCGACCGGGTCGAACCGCAGCACCCGGGTGCCGCGGTCGACGAAGAGCCGTTCATGGACTTCACGCCGGGATACTTCCGCCGCGCCATGGACACCTTGCCGAAGTCGGGCTCGGAGGCGCCGTGGAAGTTGAAGCAGAACTACTTCTTCGATCTGCGCCTCATCCGGCACGGCAAGGTCGACGAGGAGTCACTGCACTTCACCAAGCACCGCGCCGCGGTATCGGCCTAGGTTCACCCGCCTACAGCGGCGACGACGACAATGCCGTCCTCGTCGCTGTAGGCGATCTCACTGGGCACGTACGTGACACCGCCGAACGACACCTCGATATCGCGTTCCCCCGCACCGGTTTTGGTGCCCTTGCGCGGGTTGGTGCCCAGCGCCTTGATGCCCACATCGATGGTCCGCAAGGCGGCCGCGTCGCGCACCGCGCCGTGCACGATCACCCCGGCCCAGCCGTTCTCGGCGGCCAGGCCCGCGATGATGTCGCCGACCAGCGCGGTGTGCAGCGAACCGCCGCCGTCGACCACCAGCACCCCGCCGTCACCCGGCGTGGACAGGATCGACTTGAGCAACGCGTTGTCCTCGAAACAGCGCACCGTGGTGATCCGGCCGGCGAAAGACGTGACGCCCCCGTAGTTGCGCAACTGCAGATCGCAGCTGCGGACATCGGGATAGATCTCGTCGACAAGGTCAGCGGTCGCGCGCGGTTCGATGCTCACGCCATGATGCTAGCGATCACCACATCGTGCACGAACCGGGCCAGACCCGGTTCCACATCGTCGTAGTAGGCCGTGAACCGCGGATCCGCCAGGTACATCTCGACCAGTCCGCGGTGCATCTCGGAGCCGCAGTCATAGAAGCGCTCGATGCTCGCGCGGTGCCTGCCGGCCAGCGCGTCGGCCTCCGGTGACCCGGGGAGCACACCGGCGCGCTTCGCCGCGGCCAGGTCAACCAGAAGTGCGTCCCCTTCGGCCTTGAGGTCGATCCAGTCCTGCTTGGTCAGCTGGGCGACCCGTTGCCGGGACTGCTTCCATTCGTCGGTGTCACCCCAGCGCTGCTCCGCTTCGACGGCGTACTCCTCGCCGAATGCCGTGGTCCCGAAGATCTCGACCTGTTCTTCCGCGGTCAGCTGAATACCGCTGCGATGCGCTTCCATGAGTTCCTCCACTGCCTTGATGCTGCGCTGCAGACCTTCGGCCCGCTCCAGGAGCAGGGCATGCTGGCGCTGCAGCCTCGTCAGCCCGTCGACCTCGGGATCGTCGAGCAGGACGCGGATCTCATCCAGCGGGAGACCGGCCGCGCGGTACACCAGAACCAGGTGCAGCCGCTCGACATCGGCATCGGTGTAGCCGCGGTAGCCGGCCGGGGTCCGCACGCCGGGCACCACCAGGCCGATGTGGTCATAGTGGTGCAGGGTGCGCACGGACAGCCCGGTCAGGGCGGCGACGTTGCCGACGGTTCTCACGTCCATGCCCTCAATATCGGCCCTGACGTCGCGTGAGGGTCAAGTCTGGCCGCGCCGAGCCTCAGTCCTCGTCGGAATTGCGGCGGGCCAGCAGCACCACCACGACCGCCAGCAGGCCGACCGCGATCGCGGCCACCAGCGGCAGCCGGGACTGGTCCGGGCCAAGAGCAGGCACCGCGGACGGTGTCGGCACGGCCGAGGCGACCGCCGATTTTGCTTGTGCGGCAACTTCTTTGGCGGCTTCCTTGGCGACTGCCGTCGGTTCGGCCGGGTGCCCGACGTTCGGAGCGGGCTCGGATGGGGTCGCCTTGACCGGCGGTGCCTTCTTCGCGGGTGCCTTCTTGGCCGGGGCCGCCTTCTTCGCCGCCGCCTTCTTGGCCGGTGCAGCCTTCTTGGCGGGGGCGGCCTTCTTCACCGGCGCCTTCTTGGCCGGCGCCTTCTTCGCGGGAGCCTTGGCGGCGGGAGGCGCAGCAGGTGGGTCAGCCGGGACCTGCTCAGCGGGGGCCTTCTGTTCGGGAAGGTCCTGCTCGTCGGCCATGGTGCTGCTCCTTTGCAGTGTCGTCCAGCGCAGTGTGTCCCATCATGCCAGCCCACGACTGGCGTCAGCCCGTGACCGCCAGGGCGGCGGCCAACGTGAGCGCCACCGCCATCAACGCCAGCTCGGTGTCCGATCGCCGGGTCGACACCTCGGCGCTCACCCGGTGACCACGTGCCGAGGGCAACCATCGTGACCTGTTGTGCCAGGCCAGAGCCATCAGCACGGCCGTCACGACGATCTTGGCCAGCAGCAGTCTGCCGTGCCCGGTACCGATCAACTCGGCGGGCGACCCGATCACCACCGCGGTGCTGACAACTCCGCCCACCAACAGCACCAGCACCGACCACAACGACAGTTGTGAGAAGCGTGGCAGCACCCGCGCCCACTGGCCGCGGCGGTCCACCACCAGCGCGATCGCCGCGAGCGCCCCGCACCACAGCGCCGCTGCCAGCGCGTGCAGCGTCACCGCCAGGCCGCCGAGCGCGCTCTCGGAAAGATGCCCGGACAGGGTGCGCGCCGCGGTGCCCAGCGCGGCGATGCCGGCGACCACGAGCGATGCGCCGGGGTTACGTGCCGCCAGGGTCACCGCGACCACCAGCAGCGCGGCCACCACGCAGATCAGGTCGGCCCGGCCCGCGGTCGTCGACACGGCGAACTCAATCGCGGTCCGCACCCCGAGGTCACCCACCGCGACCGCCGCGGTATCGGCGGCCGTCGTGACCAGCCGGATCAGTTCGGCGGCCAGCCACACCCAGGCGGCGACCGCCATCATGTTGGTGCTGCGCCCGGCGAGTTCGGCGCGGTAGCGCGCGGTGTCCAGCCACGGCACCACCGCGAGACCGAGAACCAGCACGGCGGCACCGTCGGCGAGCACCCGGGTGAGCGTCGGCACCAGAGCCCCGTCCGGGCGGGCCAGGATCCAGGCCAGCGCGATGCTGAGGGCGACGACGAGTGCGCCCAGGCACGCCCGCCGGGTGCGCGTCACGTGCGGCGTCGGCTCCACCACACGCCGGCGCCGACGAGGACCACTGCCGCGACCACGAACGGCCACACCGGGAGACCGTCGTCGGTCGGCGTCACCGGTGCCGCAGCGGGTGCGGGGGCCGGCGAGACCGACGGGCCGGGCGTGCCGGCGGCGGCGACGGTCAGATCGAAGGCCCAGGAACCGGTGATGACGTGGCCGTCGGCGGAGGTGACGCGGTAGTTGGCGGTGTAGGTGCCAGACGGTCCCAGCGGCCGTACGTCGACCTCGGCCACCGGGCCGGTCACGCGGACGTCGCCGGTGGACCACAGATTGCCGTCCGGGCCGACCACGGTCATCGCTGCGAACGCGGTCTGCAGATCCTCACTGAAGGTGGCGCGGACCGTGGTGGGCGACGCGGTCAGCGCGGTGCCCGGCGCCGGGTCCGAGGAGATGAGGGTGGCGTGCGCCCCGGCGACACCCGCGCCGGCCAGCGCCAGCACCGTCAGCACCGCGGTCAGCACGGACGCCAGGATCCGGGTGGAGATCGTCATCAGACCAGGCCGAGCCGGGCCATCACGTCGCCGTCGATACCGTCGAGCTGTTCGCCGATGGCCGCGTGGGCGGACTTTCGGCGTGCCGCGGGCATGTTCTCCGCGGCGGCGACGGCGGTGGCCAGGTCGGTCAGCCGGTCGGTGACGGCGGCCACGAACTGCTTGGTCTCGGCGTCCTTGGGGTTCTTCTCGGCAACCCGCCGGGTGGCCTGTTCGGCACCGCTGATGCGGGCCGACAGCACCGCCCCGTGACCGGAGAACTGACCGACCTGGGCCAGCGGGACACCGAGCTGATCGGCGCGGCGCTGGTCGAGCAGGCCGCGGATGGCGATGGCAGCGCGATAGGCCAGCGGCACCAGCACCGGCGCCAGCAGCCGGGACACGGTCAGCGTCCGGCGAATCTTCATCGGGGACAGCAGCTTGCCCTCGCGGACCGCCTTGAGTTGGGTCTCAGCAACCTTCAGGGCCGCGCGGTCGCTGTCGCGCTGAGCCTTGAGCTGTGCCTTGACCGCCTGGGTCTGCGCCTTGTGATCGGCCTTGATGCGCCGCGCGTCGTTGCGCGCCGCGAGTTTGGCCTCCAGCTTGGCTCCCTTGGTGAGGGCCCGCTTGGTCGCGCGCCTGATCGCCCGAGCCTCGGCACGACGGGCGGACCGGCTCTTGCGTTGCGTGAACAGGGCCATCGGCATTGCCTCCCGGTCATTTCCTCCGCGTCGCCACCGTCACGGCGCCACGATGCGGCCAACCCTATCGCTCTGCCGCCCATACCACTCTCGGCGGCCTTGCGTCGATGCGGTTTGATTCGGGCAGCAAACAAGTTCCTGGGTATATGCGACAATTGCCGAAACGATTGCCGGTGCGCCGTGAGACGCCATGAGGGGTGGTGACGACGTGGGTTCGCGCATGCGAGTCGCCGCGGCTACCTGTCTGCTGTCATCGGTGCTGCTGGTGGCTGGTGCGTCCGGCGCGGTGGCGTTAGCCGAGCCCGACAGCAGCGGGGACGGCTCGGGCACCGGGCCGGCAGGCCGGCCGTCCGGCGAGTCGACTGGTCAGCCCGGTCGCAGTGCGCCCCGTGGCGTCGGCACTGTCATCCGGGCCGGATCGGGATCACCCGGCCAGCGGTCCGGCTCCGCACCAGCGGGAACCGTGGATTCTCCGGTGCCGCCCGCCGATGCCGGGGAGATCGACCCCAGCAAACTTCCTGAAGCCGCGACCGAGGCCGGCGAAGCCCCGCCCACCGATCCCCTCGGCGAACAGGCCGCCGGTCCGGCGGCTGCCGATGCCGTCCTCAAGGAAGACGAAGAAGACGACGACGAGGAATGCGGCTGGGGCTGGTGGCCGCTACCGCCCGAGCGCGTCTCATCGGCCCCGAACGGCGGCGACGGCTACGGCGGCGGTGGACCGTCGACGGCGCAGCCGCCGGCCGGCCCGCCCGCCGCGCCATCCCTGCCGGAGCCCCCGGTGCTGCCGGCCGCGCTGGAACCTCCGGTAGCCCCGGCACCGCTGCCCGTCATCGTCCCGCTCGCGGTGGCCCCCGGGATCGGCGGCGTCGGCACCGGGCCGCAGGTGCCGGCCCCGGAGACCGCCACACGGCCTCCCGCCCCGTCCCGCACCCCGCCCGTCGAGCGCCCGCCCGCACCGCGCACTGACGCCGTGTTGCCTGCCTCCTACCGCGCGGGGTACGGCGAATACCTCCGCACCGCCGGGATGCCCGAGGTCATCGCTGTCGCGGTCCCCGGAGCGACCGGCATCATGCTGCTCACGGGGGCGGGTGGGTTGATCGGCTACCGGCAGGCCCGCGCAGGTCACGCAATCCGGGCGCGCGGCTCAGCAAGGTTCTCAAGTTGACCGGATTCCGCCGTCTGCCACGCAACGGCAGGCCATAGTGGACCTAGGAGAGGGGGAAGGCAATGCCAGCAAGTCGCCGCGTGACGCGCGCCGTCAGCTCGGTGCTCGACCTTGCGCCACGGCAGGGTGAGGTGTCGCTGCCGCGTCTGGTCGAAGCGGTCGCCGTCGACCAGGGGCGCCCGATTCAGATAAAGATGGCCGATCTGCCGTCCGGTGTCTGTGGTCAGTGGCGCCAATACGCCGACCACGACGTCTTCCTGATCCAGAAGGGGCTGCCCGCCTGGGACCGCACCCTGGCCCACGAGCTCGGCCACCTGGTGCTCGGTCACGCAGGCACCCCGGTGGTGGAGGCCGCCCGTGAGGTCACGGAACTGGCCGGATCGGACCTCATCGGATACATGCTCAATCAGCGGACCGGGTGCATGGGCCCCGCGGGTGAGGAGGCCGAGCAGGAGGCCGAGGACTTCGCGGCACTGCTCATCTACCGTCTCGGGCGGCTACCCTCCGATCGCTCGTCGATCGTGCAGGTGCGGCTCGGGGAGGCGTTTGGTTGATCGTCTGGGTGATCGCCGGTCTCCTCGGATTGGCGACCGGCTTGCGAATCGGGTGGGCGCTGGTCAACAAGCAATCCCTGGTGAGCACCGCGATGATCCTCGCGCTGGGCAGTCTCGGTATCGTCGCAGCGCTCAATTGGCAGCCGCTGACCCTGTTGATCGATACCGCGCTGCGGTGGCCGAACATCGCGGTGGCGCTCAGCCAGGTGGCGCTGATCGGTTGTGCCGCAGGCAGTTGCGTGATGATCACGACGGTGGCCTCGAGCCGCAAGCCGGCCGTCATCCGCCGTATCGCCATCGGCCAGTACCTGGTGGCGGGCGCCATCGCGGTGGCCACCCTGGTGGCGTTCTTCCGGGCCGAGCAGATGCCGGAGATGGCGCCCGAGGAGTACCTGCGGCGCAATCTGGCGCCAGGCGGATCGTCGTCCTGGCTGCTGCCACTGCTCTACGTGCTGCTGGCGCTCACTCTCGTCGCGTGGGCCGGGGTGCGTCATTCCAACCGGACCCGGCGAGGCCGTGCGCTGTTCGTCTTCAGCGTGGGAATGGTGCTCATGGTGCTCGCCAGCGCCTTCTTCCTACTGCGGGCGGTGGGCAACACCGATGTCCTGGGGGTCGGTGCAGCGGCGACGCTGCTTGGCTGCGCGATGCTGGTGGTGGCCGGCGGATCGCTGCTGCCCAGCGTGGAGGACTGGTTCGGTGCGCGCCGCGAACTACGGACGATCCAGCCGCTGCTGGCCGAGCTCAACACCAGGCACCCCGACGTGGGCATCGGGGTGCGTCCCCGCGGCCCGCTGTTGTTCCGGGTCGCCGAGCAGATGTCCCTCATTTCGGACTCGCTGTACCTGGAAGCCATTGCGGCCGAGGGCGCACGGCGCCGCACGGTGGACGCCACCGCGGGCCAGCGCGATATCGAGCAGTCCCTGAACATCGCCGATATCGCGGATCTCGATTCGCCGCCGGTGCCCGCCGACGAGCAGGCCCGTGGCATCGCCGAATGGATCTTCGCGGGCCGCGATGCGGGCCGTGACGCCGCTCGCAACAGCGCAGCGCATCAGGCCTTCCCCGGCCTGAACTGGCTGCGCCAGCCGGCGACCTTCTCCGACCGGGAGTGGATACTCGCCATCGCCGAGCAGTTCCGGGAACTTGAGAGCGGCGTACGGGCGGGCAGCTGAACGCAAAAACGGTGCCGTCACGCTTGCGCGCGACGGCACCGTCTGTGGCGGTGATCCCGGGTGGGGATCAGCCGTCCAGGTTCTCCCGGCGACGCAGCTCGTCGACCTTGAGGGCCAGATCCTGCTGGGATTCGGCGGACAGGCCGACGGTGCGGGCGGCGATGCGGCGCACGCCCTCGTCGCGCATGCTGGCCAGCCAGGTCAGTTCCTTGTCCAGCTTCTCGTAGTACTCGTCGTCGGTGAAATACGCCGGCTTGATACGGAAGAAGTTGGCCAGGGCCGCCATCGTGGTCACAGACGGGTTGGTCCGGTTGCCGGAGCGCAGCTGCGACAGGTACGGAGCGGACATCGTGACACCTTCGGCCTTGAGTGCGCCGATCACCTCAGCCGACGTGTGCGGACCGCGCCCCGGAGGGTAAACCGTATCGAAGAGGCGGTTTAGTCGGGCGGCGAACGTCTTGCTCATCTAACTTTCCTCCACATGGTTCACGAGCTGTCTGCAATAGGTTCGTATTTGCTGATCATCGTAGCGAGTGTTGTCGCCACAACCAAGTGCAAACCACTGAAAACTAACACTACCCTGCCCGGTGGGTGGCTGCAGGGTGCTGTAGCAGCACGTCAACCGCGTTCTTGTGCTGCGACGTTGCACTCTGGCGAACCGAAAACTAACGCCGGCGCTGTTTTGCCCAGATTCATTGATCTTGACTTGTTGTCACAGTAACCCCATAGCTGATCAGTAGCCGACAGGCGTCGCACAGCAAATCTGCACTTCACCTTTGCTGTCACTGCCGGCGAAGTGTGTGACGGGTAGACATGGGCAGGTGTGACGCCCGCGACATAATTGCTGGCCGCGAGACCCACCCAACGCGGCATTGTGGCCGAACCGTGTCCCAAACGTTATGGAGGCGTTTGCTGTGCGGGCGCACGGCGATGCGTGCCGGCCCGGCGGTGGCACCAGGGCTATGCGGCGAGCAGCATCGCCAGGATCGCGGTGTCCGGGTGGCTGATCGGATCGACGCCCACCCGGCTCACCATCGAGGTGATGGTGCCGTCGGCCTCGGCTTCCACCCAGGCGGCACGATGCTCCAGGCCAAGATGCGGCAGGCCCGGCAGCAACACGCAGCCCGACGCCGCGCCCGCGCATTCGGGCAGCGACGGCGTGGTCTCCGACGGAGGGTGCAGCATCAGCAGTGCCGCGGGCTGATGGTCGGCGAAAAACCCAGGCGGAACCGCGGATTCGCCGACCACCGGTCCCTCCGCGATCACCAGGCCGACGGTGCCGGGTTCCGGTTTGTCGGGGAGTTCCTCACGGACACCGAAAATCGTTGTGGTGGAGAGTAGCCCGGGCAGAGACGCCACCCGGACCGCGACGATGAGCAGTTGGGCCCACTCCTTGGTGGAATCCGGCCAGCGGCCCGACACCACGAAACCCTTGAGGGTGCCCCGCGAATGGAAAGGGGCGATCTCCACTGCTCTACCGGCTCCGGTGTCCATCTGGCCTCCCGACAGTGCTTGCTGGTTACCGCCTCCGACACTGCTGTGGGTCGCTGTGCACAGGATGCGGCAGGCCGGCACTAGCACGCAAGAGGAGGCGAGTGCCAGAAACTCCGGGTGTACGGAAAGCAAAGAGCCCCGCGTGCCGAAGCGCGCGGGGCCCAAGCTTGAGCGGACGGGGACTCAGCCGAAGATGAGGCCGCCGGTGTTCGCGGTGGCCTTGGCGTAGCGGTCCTGGACGTCGGCCCAGTTGACGACGTTCCAGAAGGCTTTGACGTAGTCGGCCTTGACGTTCTTGTACTGCAGGTAGAAGGCGTGTTCCCACATGTCGACCTGCAGCAGCGGGATGATGCCCAGCGGGACG
>NZ_NPKP01000016.1 GCF_008329585.1 Mycolicibacterium sp. P9-22
CTCCACGGATACCTCGGAGACGTACCGCCCGGCGAGTTCGAAGCCATCTTCTACGCTACGAAACGGACCGACCAACCCCTGGTCGAAATCCAATAGTGAGAGTCTCCATCAGGACCAGGGCGATTCACACCTCGCCGAAAGCTCGATTGGCCACTACGTCACCAACGGCCAGCTCATCGCCGCCGCCCTCATCGCCGGTTACCCAATGCGCGAAGCCGGCGGCCCGAACCCGCTCTTCGGCATGCGCAAACGCGACCTCGACCGGGCAGAAGCCGCCGTCAACGCCAAGCGCTGAACCCTGACGGCGCCCCCCCACCCCGGCAACCGGACGGCCAGACCGCCCAGTCACTGTCGTCACAGCTGCGCAGACGCACCGCCCTCCTCGACCTGCGGCCCCGGCAGATCGAGGAGGCGGACGTTCGCGTCACTGAGCCCCACCGGGTCAACAACCCATTCGTGCTCGTCGTGGCCTTCGTCAATGAATGCCAGCAGATGCTCGGGCTGCACGTGAGCCACGTAGACGACCCCGGGCGGGCGGCTCGACATGCCCTGGGTCGCGAAGGATCGTGCAACAGCCACCTCGGTGCTCCACGACATCCCGAACCGGTGCTCGGGGGTGCAGCCACGATAGACACGGACGGGTTCAGTCGGTCGAGATGACGGCACACCGAGATAGGTGAATCCGTTCAGGCGGAACAACGTCTGCCATTCGCGGCAACCGATGCACGACGCCGAGCCTGATTCCCCTGATGCCCACACCCCAGCGACGACGCCGTTCATCGTTGCGTCCGCAAGATCGAGTTGCCCGGAGCCGTTGAGATCGCGCAGCAGCTTGGAGCAGTTGACGATGCCGACATCGCTAGCCAGCCTGTCGTAGCACTCTCGACCGACCGAGCCGTTCATGAAGACGAAGGTCGTTACCTCGGGATCAGTGAAGAGCCCGTCGGTCCAGCCTGGTAAACGGGCCAGCAGACCGTGCCCGGCCACCTCGGTCGCGTGTCCGTAGACCTTGAGTCGTGCGCGCAGAACACCGCGGTGCAATTCGTCCTCCGAGATCGCACCGGAGGCGATAAGGGCATCGATTCTCGCGTGAATCTCGGCGTCTTGGGCCCTCTGGGCGGGTGTGCACACGCTGGACCGGCGAAGGTCGGTGATCAGCTCCTCGGTGCGGTTATCCACGCTGCTTTTCGTACCAGCGGCGCGCCCCGGTAATCGTGTCGCTGGCGCGACCGCGGCGCGGGGCACCTACCGCGCCCGCCCAGCTCCCGGGTCGACCACATGCGGCCAAGACCTGCCGCGGCCCCCCGTACGCTCGTTCCCAACGGAAGAGGGTAACGATGATCGTTCCCGATGGGCGCACTGATCTGGAGAAGCTCAAGGAGCTGCTGGGCAACCCTGAGCAGACCCATCTCGATCTGAAAGCGTCGGTGGACCTGACGAACGCCGCCGACAAGCTGAAGTTCGTCAAGGACGCGGTGACCATGGCCAGTCGCCCCGGGGGCGGCTACATCCTGATAGGCGTCGACGACGCCGGCGCTCCGTGCCTGCCCGTGGGCACGATCACCGACCGGGCTCGCTTCGACGGCTCACGCGTAGGAGCTCTCATCCGCAGCTACGTCGAAGCCGCGGTACACGTCGTCGTCGAAATCCACGAACTGGCCAACCACGAGATCGTGGTCATCTACGTCCGCAACCCCGATGGGCTGCCCGTCCCGTTCAACAAGGACGGACAACACCCGGGCCCCGCGGCCGGCGACAAGGACGTGACCGTGTTCCGCAAGGGGGAGATCTTCGTCCGTGAAGGCGCGGAGAACGTCCCCATCCGTTACGCCCACTGGGCCGACCTGCTGTCCTCCTTCACCCGCGGCATCCGTGACCAGTCCACCGAAGCCGCGTTGTCGATGCTGCGTGAGGTCCTCACCGGTCGCGACGGCGCCGCGGGCGACGCTGGTGTGCCGCTGCTCGCGGACATGGACGAATCCACCTTCGCCGCCACCGCAGCTCGACTACTGGAAACCGGCAACGACGTCCGACTACGGCAGTACCTGCGGACCGTATCGCGCTCCACCGGAGCCTCAGTCGACCTCGCCGCATTCGCCGACGCCGTCGACAGGTGGGCGATCTTCTGCGCCCAAACACTGCACTTCGAACGCCCAGACCTCACTGACGAGGCGATCGGCAAGCTGGTGGAGTCTTACCAGGGGTTAGGCATCGGCCCCGACGACGACCGACGGCGCCTGATGATCGTCGAGCGCATCTACGTTGTGGGGAGCTTGGCGGTGCGGCTCGGCGCGTGGGAGACCGTCCGCTCCTTGGCGCTGCGCCCGGTGCCGGGTAACTCCTTCGAAACCGGCTACGTCTACTCGTCGTGGATCCGCGCCGCACAGGTTTACGCCTCACGGGCCGGTCTGACTGCAGATCCCCGCGGCGACTACCTGCTGTCGGCCGCCCGAGAGTTGATGGTGGAGCACCCCGCGATGCGCCCTGACCTCACCGACGCTGCGGTGCCTCCAGGCGAGGCCGCGCCTTCCGATCCAGCGCTGAACTCGTTGTGCGAGTTCGACTTAGCCTACTGCGTCGTCGTGGCAGCCCTAGGCACCGATCGCAGCTCCGGATATCCGTCGTCGGCGGCGTTCGACGAGGACCGTGCCAAACCGGTCGCGCAAAGAATCGTGAATGACCCAGAAACGCGGCATCGCCTTCTACCCGACGTCGACGACCCCGCGGTCGCCGATGCGCTCTTCCGCACCTACGAACTTGCCATCCGCCAGTCCGCGTCGAGCTACGGGACTCGCTGGTGGGCCATGCCACCCAGCGTGGACGCGTTCGTCGCCCAGCACCGGCCGCAGGCCTAACGCCTACAGCGACTCCGCTTTCCGGGACCGGCTATCCGCGAAGCCGAGTTGGCCGCGGGCGGCCGAACGGTCATCGACAGCGCGGCACTGACGGCCGTCGGTTCAGGGGATTGCGGACGAACTCGTCATGTGGGAGCCCCCGATCAATATCAGCGTGCTGCGACGCGGCCAGTGCGCCAGGTGCCCCGATGCATCGACATCGGTGCTTCATCGCAGATTTGGTTGCCTACACGAGTCGGCGGATCGTTCGGCTTCCACCCTGGGGGTCTATTTCGAGTTTCAACCGACCGCTCGTGAGAGTTGGAAGGTTCTGAACAGTCTCAGAGACAGTCGCATCCAGCGCCCTGGCAATGACCGGAATCGCCTGGCGCGCTGCGTCGCTGGTTCGCGCGGTAAGGCCGTCTCCGGCCACATGCCGGCGAGCTCCCGATGACATCGTAAACCCGTTCGGCCTTCCCGCGTAGTCGTAGAGATTCTGCGCGAACCCAGACTGCGCGTCGACTCCGCGCACCATCTCGTGCTCTTTGCGCCAGCGGTGCGCATTCTCGCCACGGATGTCGATTACAGCAGACCACTCAGGCGATTTTCGCAGACCTTCCAACCGGTCTACAGCTGGCCGGTGGATCGCGGGGAGGCTAGATCGGAGCGCCGCCAGAGTGCTCTCGCTAATCGAAAGCCATGCATCGGCATCGTTGGTAACAAACGGCTCGTAACTAGGGCCGAGCTTGCGAAACCGTCCGATACCACCAAGAGCGTCCCGCACAGCCGGGTCTGTCCTTGCCACACGGACGACAAAGTTCACAAGACGGTGACCGACGCTCACCGCAGTGTCGAGCACAGTGTCGGCAAGAAAGCGTTGCGCGATGGCCATGCCCGCAGGTTCGCGCTGGCGCTCGATCAAGTCGGCGTGCCAGCACACCTCAACTAACGTCGCGGCGCAAATCATCAGGGACTCCGCCATTGATCCCGCCAAAGCGCAGGTCTCACGCCACTGGCTACGGCTCAAGTCCGCAAACGGATCGGGTTCGAAGTCGCTGCGACTATAAGCCCAAACTCGGTCGCAGACACCGTGGACCTCATCCAAACCGAGGTCGGTTATATCCGGCCGGTGGTCGACTGCGCCACCATGGGCGCCGATATGGAGCAGCTTTAGCCAAGCGGTATCAGGCCTGGTGCTCACGTCAGGTGATTCTTCCCCGCAAAATGATTCACCACAACATATTTCGTCGACTTTGCAGACCGAGGCCAGCACCAAAGATCGAGTAGCGTGCACACGGAAGCACGGAGCGACCAACGGTCCGGATGGTTTTAGTGCTGGCGGGTCGCCGGTTTGTCGCAAATGGCGATAGCATCGATCAACCTCGAACTAACGACCTGACAGTTGCATAGGGATACTCTATATATCCCACGACAGATGTCATATTCGGACACCGCATGACATTTGTGTATGGAATATGACACCCAGCTGTGGAACACACAGAAAATTCTCCCGGGCGCACCGTCAGTACCCTTTCGGAGGCCGCGTCGGATCGGCCTGTTGAATTTTCTGCGCAAGGTTAGTACTAGTAGTGTAAGTTCCACCGCGCCTTGGCATACGGCACCGCTTTCACTGCAGCGAAGCAAAATTCCACGCGAAATGGCATTTCCCTAGTTTCCGGATAACTTGGCATTTCCTATAACCGTACGGTTGTTCCACAGGTGGCGACTGCAGAGGACTTGCATGGGCGGTTACGCGAACCGCCCCGACTACTCGCCAGTTCGATAGGTCAGTGTCAAAGCTCAGATGTCTGCAATGCACGTGCGGTCGCGTGCGGAGATTTAAATCAGGCCGCGTAGACCACCACGCCGCATTGCCAAGAATGCGACCACCGCGACCGAGAAATCCGGCAGCGTGAAGTCCTCGACACCGGTCACAACGACAACAACCGCCGCAGCAGCCACACTACCCGAGTCCTGTATCGCCACACCAACTGGTGAGTTCGGCCTCACCCAGGTCGAGATCACTCCCGCGGCCGGGCATCCCGACGGGGCGAAGACCGTGCGCTGGACCGCTAGCTTCCCGATCCCGGCGACCGGCACAGTGGCGTTCAGTCTGACAAGCGGCTCCGTACTGCGTGGTGTGAAGTTCGACGACGGCGAGGTAATCGGCATCTATGTCTTTTATATGGACGAGGCGAACGTATTGCTCGGCTTCATTGTTCGGCAAGTCGGTTTCGCAGATGCTGTCGAAGCCGAAGATGGGCTTTTGCAAAAAGCCGCAGGGATATCACTGCTCCTGCTTCTGCTGACAGGGCGTTGGCGCGGTTTCGCCTCCCTCACGGCTGACACGCAGGACCATCGCCAACTTCAATGTTGCGCTCTGACACTGCGTGAGCATGCTCGCACCCAATCGACCTTCCCGAGAGTCAGGTGCGCAAAGCGAGTAGCTCAACGTGCGTGTCGAACTCATGCCCTGGAGGAACGACAGCCAGTGCATCTGCGCCGATCAGGCCGGCGAGATGCGCTGTGCTGCCGGGCTTCGAGACGGTCCAGCGACCATTGGATCGTTGGGCTACGGGGAGCAATCTCGTATATTCCCGAAGGACCGTCAAATCGTCGATAATCCCGAAAAGTGGTACGCGGTCGCGTCGCCCGGTGAGCGCATCCACTAGTACAGGTCCAGTTGCCAACAGTGACGCGACCGCAGCTAGGGGGTTTCCGGGTAGGCCGAGCATGACGCGGCCATCAGGAAGTCTTGCCGTAAGCTGCGATCCCCCAGGTCGCATTGCGATGCCGTCGACGACGGTGGCGGCACTGAGTGCCGCCAGCGATTGTCGGAGATGGTCTGCCGCGCCCCGACCGGTCGAGCCCACCACAATCACCAACTCAACATCGGTGGCCTCTCCCAGCGCCTGTGTCAGTTGTCCGGGACGATCTGTCACGGTTGCGACTCCCACACAGTCAATGTCCATCTGGCCAAGCACCGTCGGCAGAATGGGCCCTATGGTGTCGCGGGTGAATCCGGGGCTTGGGCACTCCGCGCGGATCTCATCACCGGTCAACAGCACACGCGCTCGGAGCGGTCCTCTCGCGACAACCTCATCGACACCAGCAGACAGGGCTGTAGATACAACAGCTGCGGTCACCCTTACGCCTGCAGGAGCGAGAAGTGCTCCCTCATACCAGCATTCCCCCTTCCTCCGTACGTCGTCCCGGTGTGGCCAGCGTTCCGTTCGGTTGATGAAGGGCGCGGTGGAAGGTCCCACGTAGTACACGTATTCGTCGCGAACAACCGTGTCGGCTCCATCTGGCACATGGGCGCCCGTCGCTATTTTGACGGCCCAACCAGGTCCGAGAGGGTCACCGTTGCTGGTACCTGCCGAATGCACATCTCGGCGTACCCGCCACGGCCCCTCTCCTGCAACAGCGTATCCGTCCATTGCGGCCAGATCCACTGCGGGGAATGCCGATAGAGCGTGGATCGGGTCCGCCAGAACTCCTCCGAAAGCAGCAGCAACGTTCTTCGCCCGCGGCGGCATCGCAGTAACGCTCGAAGCGATCGCGACACGCGCTTTCCCGAGCGGTGGGACGTACGGTTTCATACGAGCATTCCCTCGGCCGACCCGGCCTCCACTAGGGCCCGGCGAAATCGGCCGCAGCCAGAATCTTCTGCCCTGCTTCGCCGTTTCCCTGCGTCAGGTGAGCAACAACGAGATCGCAAGAACCGGCGAAAGTGACCTCGACTTTGCTGCCTGGGTTACCTGTTTCAATACGTCGGCCGGTTTCCGTGAAGGGATCTATCGACGAAGCCGCTGGGAAGACAGCGGGTCCCGACGCGACGCGACGGGCACCATGTGACGAGGAGGTAAGCGATGTGGCTGAACCACATCGGCTGGCAACACCGACTTTCAGTGCCCGCGAGCCAATAAAGACGGTCGTACGCACCACATCGTTCCTCTCATACCCAACGCATGAATCCCGCGTGAAACATGTTTACCTCTAGCGCGTCTCGCTTTGGCGCTCCGCCACGTGCTTGACATCTTTAGTCTTCTGACTACCCTGCTGACCAATGCGTGTCGCTTCGCCGGCAACAGCCGTGCCGCTAACGTCTGCGGCCTGATTGACGGATTCACGCGCGATGCACTAGCACCTGCCCCACCCCGACGTCTGAGGCCGACACTGATATCTGGCAGCGCTTAAGTTTCTCGATACAGACTCGTAGAAATCGCATGTCGCCGCGACCGGCATAGACGCCGAGTAACGCCTTGCACTCCTGCAATAGCCCACCGTCCACCGAAACACGCTGCAAAGAAAGGATCGGCAGGAGCTTACATATCGCCTCGAACGTGTCGCCCGCGCCAATCTTGACGAATAGGTGTCGCCGGTGCTCCTCGCCCACGTACGGCTTTGCCGCTTCGGTCAGCGCCCAAGCGAGGTCGTACTCGCACGTCGGTTGCTTCATGATCTCGGACCTGCCAGTCAAATGTTCGCGTCCTCAAAGAAGCGGATAGCAGGTTCCTTCTGCAAGTGCTTCACCAGCTTCGCAGCGGGTCCGTGCTCGGCGCCGACGGCGGCGAACTTCTCGAAATCGGCCCGATCGCGCCACTTCTCGATGATCACGAGCTGATCCGAGTCATCCAATTCACGGACCACCCGAACATCGATGCAACCATCGAAAGCCCGAGCTGCTGACACGATTTCGGTCAATATCTGTTCGACAGCCTCACCCTCACCCCGATTCGCCCGAAGATGCGCCAGCACAGTCACCATGTTCACTCCTCGTCAAAGTTCCGGTCAGCCCGGACATGAACCACGGTGCTCGGTCATCGGCCCTGTTGTCAGGAGTAGTGCATACTCTTTCAGCTCATCGGAACGCGTTCGGCCGTCGGCCCTATCCGAAGAGTAGAGGCTACTCATGACGCCTTCGGTCGGACCGTGTTCTGCTCGGCCATCAGTCCGAAAGGAGCCTTCCTTGTCCACACGGGATTTCGAGCCCGTCGAACCGCGTAGCGTGATCTTTCGCGGCGCTGACGACATCGGTCTGGCCGGCGACGAATGGAACCCTACGGCAGCATCATCGGCAGGTGAGCCTACGGCGATCTTGCTTCACGGAGGCGGTCAAACCCGTTTGTCCTGGCGGAAGACTGGCCAGTTTCTTGCTCGCGGAGGCGCGCATGTCGTCGCCCTGGATGCGCGGGGTCACGGCGACAGTGATCGCGCATCCGATGCGAATTATTCAGCCGAGGCGATGGTCGACGACTTGTTGGCAGTGATCGATCGGATTGGTCGTCCCGTCGTGCTGATCGGTGCGAGTCTGGGGGGCCTCACGGGAATCGAGGCCGCTCACAAAGCTGGTCCGGACGTGGTGACGAAACTAATTCTCGTCGATGTGGTGCCGCGACTCGAGCGGTCCGGCAGCACCCGTATCCGCGACTTCATGTCCAATCATCTTGAGGGCTTCGAGTCTTTGGAAATGGCCGCCGAGGCCGTGTCCGCTTTTCTCCCCCACCGCGAGAAGCCTCAGGACCCAGCAGGGCTGGCCAAGAATCTCCGTTTGCGTCGCGGCCGGTGGTATTGGCATTGGGACCCCGCATTCCTGGCCCACTCGGCGGAAGGGCGCGTTGAGCGGACGAAACGGTTGGAACACTCAGCAAGTAGTCTGTGCATCCCGATCTTGCTCATTCGAGGCAAACTGTCCGACGTAGTGAGCCCCGATGGGGTACGGGAATTTCTGGCGGTGGTGCCCGCGGCCGAGTTTGTCGAACTATCCGGTGCAGCTCACACCGCCGCCAGCGATGACAATGATGCGTTCTTAGAACTGGTCGTCGAGTTCATCAACCGATGACGCTCGGCAAGGAAGCGAGAGTAGTCCGTACTCCTGACGACGTGGACCCGCAGTGTTTGACTCGAAGATCGCTCATCTGAACAGCTACGATCGACCCACCCGGGCCCTGGCGCGAGGATCACGACCATGCATCCGACGGAGACATCGCCGGTCTACACACATTGTCGTTACTGTCTGTCATTGTGCGGCATTGAGATCACGCTTGATGAATCCGGCGAACGAGTGGAGTCGATCAGACCCGATCGCTCAAACCCGTACAGCTGGGCCGATTTCTGCCGTAAGGGATTAACGGCCGCCGAGGTCCGCAACCATCCCTATCGGCTGACCTCTCCGATGCGTCGCGTGGGTGACCGCTACGAACCCGCGACCTATGCAGAAGCGCTCGAAGACATCTCGCGGCGCCTCAACGACATCATCGACGAGCACGGACCTGACGCGGTCGGTTCCTACAGCGGCAATCCACTCGGTTTCGCCTTCCACGACACGATCTTCTTCACTGGACTACTGGATGCGATCGGCACTCACAACCGATTCTGGGTTGGTTCGGTCGATCAGAATGCGGCTCACGTCGTGCAAAAGAACATGTACGGGTCGGATTTGCTCGGATTGTCGGGAGATGTCGATGAATGCGACTACTTCTTGCTGCTGGGTATGGATCCCTCGGTAAGCAAGTTCGGCTGGATCGAGAGCGTGCCCAATGGATGGAACCGTGTCCTCGAACGACGCGACCGGGGGGCTACCCTGGTGCTCGTCGACCCCAGGCGCTCGGACAGCGCCGAGAGAGCCGACCTTCACCTCCCGATTGTCCCGGGAACAGACTGGGCGTTCCTGCTCGCGGTCGTCAAGGTGACCTTAGAAGACTCGCTCGATGTCGCCCCGGACGCGGTGGCCGTGACGGGAATGGACGCATTGCGCGGCCTCGTCGCCGAAGCTGAACTGCGAGACCTCTCCGGGCGATGCGGCGTGCACGTCGAAACGATCGAAAAGGTCGCGCGCGACTTCGCCACTGCGCGCACCGCAATGTGCATCACGCATACCGGAGTCGTGCACAACGAAGGCGGGACGGTTGGGGAGTGGCTCGGCCACGTTCTGAACCTCATCACCAACCGGGTGGATATGCCGGGCGGGAAACGTTTTGAACGCGGAATCGTCAATCTCGCCAAGACATTCGAGATGATGGCACCGCCGTCCGAACACCGCACACGTTTACGCGGACTTCCTACAGTCGCCGGGTACCACGCCCTTGCCGAGCTGGCTGACGAGATCCGAGTACCAGGACCTGGCCAGATCCGCGCAATGGTGATCGCCTCTGGCAATCCTGTCGTGAGTGGCCCGGACAGTGCCGCATTGGACGACGCCCTCGGCCAGCTCGATCTGCTCGTCGCGGTGGATATCGTCCAACGCGAGAGCCACAGGCACGCCCACTGGTTGATTCCCGGCACACACTGGCTGGAACGCGGTGAGCTGAATCCAGGGTTCGCCGGAATCGCGAACTCGCCGTTCGTGCAGATGTCGCATCAAGCGCTTCCCAAGCCCGATTTGGTATGGGAGGAGTGGGATTTCTTCCTTGAGCTCGCACTCCACCTCAAACGTCCACTCTTCGGGCACCGCGGGGTTGCTACTCTCGCCAAACTGAGCCGCCTTCTCGCCAAGCGCACCGGTCGTCCGCAGCTGGGACTGAACGGCGAATGGATCACCCGCGCTATGGTTGCCGTCGGCCGCCGAGTTCGGTATCGAGACATCGTGAGCAGTCCTCATGGCCTGCAATTGGGCGCAAAGCGCTATGGCGATCTTGCGAAGGCCCTGATGACGCCCGACGGGAAGGTACAAGCAGCTCCGATGCTGCTCGTGACCGAATGTCGCCGACTGTTGTCGAGCAAGTCGGTCTCCAGTTCGACTTATCCGTTCACCCTGATTAACAGGCGTATTCGCGAGTCCATGAACTCGTGGCTCAACGATCCGCCCGGCGTTCATGTCGGTGACCGACGGAACTACGCCGAGATCGACGATCTAGACGCAGATTCACTCGATCTAGCGGACGGCGAAGTGGTACGTCTGGTCTCCGAGAGCGGCGCCGTCGAGATTCCCGTGCGTGTCACCACCGGAGGCCGCCGGGGAGTAGTCGCCATGGCGCACGGATGGGGATCTCGCGCCTTCGACCCGTGCGGTGACGCCTCGCCAGTGCATGGCACCAACCGAAATCTCCTCGTGAGCAGCACGTCTCTGGATCGGTTATCGCAAACACCAACCTTCAACTCCACTTATGTCCGAATCGAGAAGTTGACGCGAGACGAACCCTTACCGCCGGGATGTCCGACGGACATTGCACGATGACGTACGTGATTCTCGGCTCGTGCGTCCTCGACACGGCCTGTCTCGATGCGTGCCCGGTCGACTGCATTCGTCCTCGACCTGGCGACCCCGACTTCCAGGTCGCGGAGATGCTGTATATCGACCCTGCCTCCTGCGTCAACTGCAATGCCTGTCGCGAAGCGTGCCCGATCGACGCCATCCAGTCCGAGCGCAGCCTCCCCGGTGACATGCACGCGTACCCGGCGATCAACGCCGGCTACTTCGACCACGTCCATGAATAACAACTCGCTGCGCGCAGCGGTCGTCGGTGCAGGTCCGTCCGGCATCTACACCACAGTAGAGATCCTGAACCGTAGTCCACATGCCCGCGTGGATCTCTACGACCTCCTGCCAACCCCCGGCGGCCTGGTACGTTACGGCGTGGCGCCCGACCATCATGACCGGCGCAATCTGATATCGGTTTATCTCAGAAAGGCGTTGGCGACCGGACGATTCCGCTACTGCGGCAATGTGGAGGTCGGCAAACATATCTCCGTTGCCGAATTGGACCGGCACTATCACGCCGCCGTCTACGCGCACGGCGCTTCCGATGACCGGAGCCTCGGCGTGCCCGGTGAGAATCTGCTCGGAGTGCACGCCGCCGCAGAATTCGTCGGTTGGTACAACGGCCATCCCGACTACACAGATATGAAGTTCGATCTCAGCGGTCATCGCACTGTGGTGATCGGCAACGGTAACGTCGCACTCGACGTTGCCCGGATCTTGCTACAGCGACCACATGCCTTGATCCGCACCGATATTTCCGAACACGCCCTCGAAGCGCTGACCACGTCAAAGATCAGAGAGGTGATTATCGTCGGGCGCCGCGGACCTCATCAGGCAAGTTACACGGCGAGCGAACTGATCGCACTCAGAGAACTCGATGCGGCAGTTCATACAAACTTGGGCGACCCCGAACTGCGGCCCGACCGACATGTTGCTGAAGCGCCGACCTACGCCAGTGTGGTGAAAGCCAAGGCGATGTCAGACCTACTCAGAGCTTCGCAGCAGTCACGCAGCGATCGACAACTCACCTTCCAGTTTCTCACATCACCGGTCGCGATCCTGGGCACCGACCGCGTCGAATCTGTTCGGCTGGTGTCGAATACCCTCGGGATCGGACCCGATCGAACAGTTGTCGCACATGCCACGACCGAGAGCCAGACGCTACAAACTGATTTGGTTTTCAAATCAGTCGGCTACCGCGGCCGCCGGATCAATGGGCTACCTTTCGATCAGGTTCGCGCGGTGATCCCCAGCAGGCGCGGACGCATTATCGACTTGGACACCGAATCAACGGTACCTGGTCATTATGTGACGGGCTGGATCAAGAGAGGACCCAGCGGAGTCATCGGTACCAATAAAGCCTGCGCCAAAGAAACTGTAGCGTCGCTGCTTCACGACTACGAAGCTGGCCTACTGGCCGCGCCCGGCACTTCCGACATCGCGAGTTTGAGAGCTGTGCGTCAGCCCGACCAGATCAGTCTGGAAGACTGGTCGCGTATCGACCGTCATGAACAGCGCGCCGGCCAGTCGGCAGGCCGACCAAGGCGGAAGCTGGTGACCGTCGCAGACATGGTCGCGGTCGCTCGGCGCAATTAAGTGAAGTCAGGACACGCCGGCCAACTTGAGTCCGTCAGACCACGAGTTGGTTTGCGCGATCAGACGGCGAAACTTCATAATCTCACGTGGCCGGTCGATGCTGATGCAGCCAGTTATGCGATCGCCGCGTCGATAGAGTGCCAGGAAATTGTCTTCGCCGAGTTCCTTCGAGATGACTCGGATCTCGTCGGCATGCGGGATACCCACGAACTGAATCTTGTTGGAATACCAATCTGACCAGAAGTAGGGCACGGTCGTTGCCGACTTGGCGTGCCCGAGCGCCAGCGCATTGGTAGCCGCGAGTACACCGTGTTCAGACGCGTTACTCCAGTGCTCCAGCCGCATCATCATGTTTTCGAACAACGGATTCGGGAAATGCGCTACATCGCCGATCGCGTAGACATTTTCGGCACTGGTGTGCAGGTACTCGTCACACAAAATGCCACCGTCCCGTTCATGCAGCGTCACACCAGATCCGGCGAGCCATTCAGTTGCCGGCGTTGCCCCTGCTCCCACGACGACAACGTCGGCCGGCACTGTCGATCCGTCGTCCAACGCGACTCCGGTCACGTGACCATCAGCACTTTCCAACCCGACAACCTTCACCCCGCAGCGCAGATTCGTGCCGTTTCTCCGGTGCAGGTCAGCGCAGGCCATGCCCATCTCTTCGCCAACCGAACGCACGAGGGGCACCGGAAGTGCCTCCAGCACAGTGACATCCAACCCGCGCTTGCGCGCACTCGACGCCACCTCAGATCCGATGAATCCGGCACCCACCACGACGGCACGCCGCCCGGTTTTCAAAGCACGACGGATCGCGATCGCGTCGTCCAGCGTCCGCAGTGTGTGTACCCCTGCCAGCTCGCCCGCGTCTGGCAGTGTGCGCGCAGTAGCACCCGTCGCAATGATCAGCGCGTCGTAGTCAATTTCGTCTACTTTTTCTCCCGACCGCAGCGTCACCACCTTGCGGTCGGTGTCGAGTCTGGTCGCCCACGTGCTCAGGCGTAGATCCAGCGCCAGTTCGCCGCGCAGCTGATCCTCTGACCGGAAACCCTGCATCTCAGGCTCATCATTCTCCAGGTACGCCTTGGAAAGCGGCGGCCTGTCGTAGGGCACGTGGCGCTCACCACCGACGAGGGCGATGCTGCCGGTATGACCGGCCTTGCGCGCCGCCTCCGCGGCACGAAGCCCGCCCAGCGAGGCTCCGACGATGACGAGACGTTCAATCACTGCCGATCCTTTCACAGCTCGGGCGTGCTGTCAGGGCAGCTCTACCCATACTTCACCATCCGATACGCGAACGGGATAGGTGCACAACGGATCCGTCGCCGGGAACTGAGTTGCCTCACCAGTTCGGACGTCGAAGCGTCCCTGATGAAGACAGCACTCGAGTTGATGACCATCGAGCAGACCGTCATCGCCAAGAGACCAGTCTTCGTGCGTGCACGTGTCATCAGTGGCGAAGAACTCACCGTCCACTCGATGAATGGCAATTGCCGGTTCCACGTCAACGGTTTTCGACTCGCCATCTGCGAGATCGTCTACCTTGCAGGCCATCTTTTCGGGCATACTTGCCTCCGATTCGATCAGATTCGTACAGTTGTTCGCTCGATCATCGAGCACAGGCCATATCCCAGCCAACGTCTTGTTCGATCGGAGATTAGCCGTGCACGCATAGGGCGGCGCAACCCGTCGTTCAGCTGTACAGCACAACCTATTGATCCCGGTTTCCCAGCATCTGTAGACAATGAGTGATCACGCGGCACTTCATAAGTGGCGAGAGTCGACACCACAGTTTTGAGGAGCAAAACGTTGGAAACCGAAGCGCCGTTCTATCGGAACGTCGGGGACGAAGCCGAAGTCTTCCGGGCGGCAGCTCGTCGCGGCTTGCCCGTTCTGCTCAAGGGGCCGACGGGCTGCGGAAAAACACGCTTCGTCGAGGCGATGGCACACGAGTTAGGCCGAGACCTGGTGACCGTTGCGGGTCATGAGGATCTCACCTCTGCCGATCTCGTCGGGCGCTTCCTGCTCAAAGGTGGAGAGACAGCATGGGTCGACGGGCCACTGACCCGCGCGGTGCGTGATGGGTCCATCTGCTATCTCGACGAGGTGGTGGAAGCACGCCAGGACACCACGGTGGTCATCCACCCGGTCACCGATCATCGGCGGCAGCTGCCGATCGACCGCCTCGGGATCACCTTGCAGGCAGCGACCGGCTTTCAGCTGGTCGTCTCGTACAACCCCGGCTATCAGAGCATTCTCAAGGATCTAAAGGATTCGACTCGCCAGAGGTTTGTGGCCATATCACTGGATTTCCCCTCCCCCGATATCGAGAGCGAAGTTGTCGCTGTCGAAGCCGGTGTCGGGAGCGACGTTGCGCAGATGCTTGTCAAGGTCGCGCACGCAGTCCGGAGCCTGGAGGGAGCGCCTCTGCGTGAGGTCGTGTCCACTCGCGCATTAATTCTCACCGGCGGACTGATCGCAGAGGGTATGGACCCGCGCCGGGCGATCCAGGCGGGCATCGCGGAGGTCCTTACCGACGATGCCGACATATCTCGCGCATTGACCGAACTGGCCGACGCGTTCCTGACGCGACCATGACCCTGGGACACCGGTTCGCGCTTCTTGCGAACCACCTGGCGCGACGCCCCGTGGGGGTGGTCGAAGGCCGCTCCGGCGAAAGCGCCTACACCGATGGCAATTTCGTCTATGTCTCGGCTGGCGCTTCACTGAAAGAACAAAGGCAGGAGGTCGTGGTCCAGGCAGCACTTCTCGGTGCCGGAAGTCTCGACCCGGTCATCGCGAAAGCGCTACGGGGGCGAGCGAGGACAGCACGCCGGTACCTCGCGGTCGAGGGACGCAGAGTCCTGCATGAGCTCGGACCGACATTGCCATTGGTTGCCGACTTCGGACTCAACCTGAGCCTGGTGACATCAAACACCGCGCAGTCACTGAAGATCGCGACCGGACGGAGTCAGGTGGCAGTTCCGCCCAGGTCGTTCGGCACCGTCCGTCCTTCCCGAATCCTCGCCGCCGCGGCTGCGGGGCCGGGAACGCGCCCGAACGATCAAGATCTCCGCCTTCGATTCAGACAGAGTGCCGTCCCACCGAGAGATGAGGACGACGAGGAAGATGAGAAGTCGACCCTCAAGACAAAGCTGTTTCAAAACACGCTAGGCACGTCGAGCTCGCTCACCAGCTTCCTCTCCAAGATGCTCGGCCTCTCGGCGGCCGCCGAACGAGGCAGCGGCGCGGGCGCGGGCGGCGAGATCATGACGCGCTCGATCCGTAGCAGCGACCAGGCCGGCCCCAATTCGCGGCCGCTCCCCGTTCCGCTGCAGTTCGCCTCTGATGACACCCCAGGGCCAGCGAGCAGCCTCGGTGGAGCGCTGTATCCCGAATGGGATGTCCACGCAAACCGCTACCGGCCGCAATGGTGTCGAGTCATCACTTACCCACCGGCGCCCGTCCGCGATACGGGCGCCGGCGATGTCGGAGACGACGACATCCTGCGTCGTAGGCTTGCTCGTCTCGGCTTGGGGCCCAGCGTTTTTCGACGCAGATCCGACGGAGATGACCTCGATATTGACGCACTCATCGAGTTCGCCGTCGATCTGAGTTCAGGTCAATCTCCGGTCGAGAATATCTACCTGGAACGCCGGAAACTGGCTCGAAACCTCGGAGTCCTCGTCCTTCTGGATGTCTCCGGGTCGGCCGGTGAGACGACGCACGCCGGGCTCTCGGTTCACGAACATCAGCGGCGTGCCGCAGCAACTCTGGCTGCAACCCTCGAGGAACTCGGCGACCGGGTCGGGGTGTATGGTTTTCGCTCACGCGGACGTTCAGCAGTTCAACTACTCACCCTGAAGTCGTTCGGTCGGCGCTTCGGTGCCGAGGGCCGAGCTCAGCTCAATCAGCTTGAACCGGCGGGGTTCACCCGGATGGGTGCAGCCGTACGCCACGCTGGTGAGCTTCTCAAGGCCGAGGCAGGCACGCCCAACAAGCTCCTTCTCGTTCTCTCCGACGGCTTTCCGTATGACGACGGTTACGAAGCGCGCTACGCCGAGGCTGACACGCGCAGAGCACTCGAAGAGGTCCGGCACGACGGAGTGGCCTGCCTGTGCCTCTCAATTGGTGCAACAACAGAGTCGGACGCCCTGACTCGCGTCTTCGGCGCCGCCAGCCATGCCCGCGCCCACACACTCGCCGAGCTCAGTCCCCGCATCGACGAGCTGTTCCTCGGCGCCCTCAAGGAGCTCTCGGTCGGGCAATCTCGCCGCTGAGATCGCCTGACACTCGAAAGCTGATCCAAACGTTGCTATTCCGAGGGCGCGCCCGGCGTGCATCATTGAACGCCGGGCGCAAGCTCAGCCGGCCAGACTTGAAGGAACGGGGAATCCGGCGCCGCCCCGGGCGCGGATCTTGAGCGCTGCGAGCTTGATCGGATGAACGGCATTGCGCGGGTTGAACCGCGTTGTCGGCCCTGCCACCGATATCGCCGCGATTGCCACACCCGCCCTGTTGAGGATCGGCGCCCCCACGCACGCCAGCCCCAGTCGACTCTCCTCAAGACTGAAGGCCACGCCCCGTTCCCGGGCCTCCATCAGCTGGGTGTGTAGCAGCCGTGGCAGCACAACAGAATGCGAGGTCATCCGCTCGAGCGGGCTGCTGAAGCCACGATCCATGAGTTCGGGCGGGCTGAAAGCCATTATCGCCTTCCCCATCGACGTGCAGCTCCAGGGAACCCGGCCACCCACGCGTGACGGAATTCGGGATCCGCCCGGCGCAGTGATCTTCTCCAAGTACACGACCTTACCTTCGCTGAGCATGCCGAGGTGAATCGTCTCGTGCACGGACTCGTAGAGCTCATCCATGACGGGCAGCGCGACCTCGTGCAGTTCGCGGTACCGAGTTCGTAGTGCAGCCGAAGACAGCTCGACAATCTGGGATCCGAGGCGATACTGCCGACCGTCCCGTTCTGCCAATCCACCGTCCTGAAGGATCTGAAGTAAGCGATGCGTGGTGCTCTTGGGCATCCCGATCCTTCGGGCGATCTCGGTGACGCCAAGGACGCCGTCAGCGCTGGTGGCCAGCGTGTTGAGGACGGCCATCGCCTTTGACACCGATGAGCCGCAACTGTCGGCTTCAGCAGCCAGTGCCGACTTCGAAAGTGATCCTGGAACCCTACGCGACTCTGCGACGACCATTTCGTTTCCTTGTCGATTGGAGCTGTCGGGCCTCCGGCTGGACACCAACCTTACAACTCGATGTATTTGTAAGATCTTACATTTGTTGGTAATTGTCAAGGACCGCTTTTCAACTCCCGGGTCGGCATGTTCCCGGCAGACATGGCAAACAAGTCCCCGACCTGCCGCTACCTTCATCGAGGCCGATTCATCGCGACAACCGATGGCTGGACGGAATCCAGTTCTCGCGCGGGCAGGCCTGTGTCTCCTGTCCATCGCGACCACATCTGCCAGCGGATTCGTACGCGAAACCCGGCGTGGTGGCGATCCATGACGGGCCTAGCCGATGCACATGGGTTTTGCCGGACGCCCAAGTAGTGGTCATCGGGCGTCCGGCAAAAGTTGGTGGCTATAGCTAGGGGCCTTTAGCTCCGTCCGGCACGATAAGCTGACCGTCCGGGCTGACGTGAATCCCACCGATGCGCGGGATGGGAATTCCCCCGGACGGGCACGCGTAGCTGGTTCCTTCGCCACAGATCTCGTTGCGAAGGTAGGAGCGGTTCTCCACGATGTCGTCGGCCCAGGCAAATGTCGGCATCACGCTGATCACAGCCATCATCAGCGCATAGCTCATCTGGATCATGTTGAACATGCCCGCGATCGCGAGAAAGCGCACCCACTGCCGCTGCCGCGATGACACCTTCATCGACGTCATCCCGCGCTCGATCAGCGTCTCCCCGCGGTCGTTACGGAAGAAGTAGATCGACGCCGGGACGACCCAGTAGAGGAATGCGCAGCCGATCGGCTGGTAGATCGGGTACTGGTAGTACTCGCCCTGGAACAGGGTCAATGACGGGATCGTGCCGGCGAATATGTACATCCCAGTCCGGACGAAGATGATGCCGTCCAGGATGAACATCACCACAAATGCGATCGCAGAGATGATCCCGACCAGACGCAGATTGCCGATTCCTGGCCGCCGAGCGCGGATAAAGCGCATGAGGGCGCAGAATGCGAAGGCGGGCAACACAATGCCGGTGGCGTAGACCGGAATAAAGAGTGCAAACGGCTCTGCGATGTGTTCGGCGTTGGGCGACACCCAAAAGGGCATGAAGTTGTTCCATGAGCCGAAGTTCACGAGGGCGGGATTAATTGTGTACACGTGGTTGAAGTAGTTGGCCGCGGTATCGACCCAGTAGGACGTCAGGACGCCGAAGAACACGATTCCGTACAGGCTCATTTGGCCGTCCCGGCGCAATGGCCGCCACACCAGGAAGTAACCCGTCGCGATCATCGCGATCCCGGCGGAGATCTGCATGCCGTAGGCGGTGAGTGTCATCCAGCCCGGAATCGGATCCGGCCCAGGGTTAGTGGGCCTGGGTCCCGACAAGATCCAGCGCATGTATGGGTAGATCTGAATCAACAGACAGAGGGCCCCGAAGCCTGCAAACCACTTGATCGGCTTGAACTTCTGGGACTGGAAGTCTGATTCGAGACCGACGAACGGAGTCGATCGCGGAGAGTCTAGGGACAACTTAATTTCTCCCTCCCAGGAGAGGCACGGGGCCCCTGACGAGGCACGTCAACCGTCCGGTCCCGGATCCGGATCAGAGTCCCGGGGTCCCGGCACGGGTGTCCAGATGGTGTTCCGTCCTGTTGACTGTCCAGCCCTCGGTGTGCCGAACGTGAGCGCGCGTTCCGGGAGGCTGAACCTGGCCTTGTCCAATACCTGCGGCCACAGGTGCACTGCACGGAACGCGGGTGACAGCCCCGAGCCGACCGGCACGGATCCCCGACGAAAGGACTCACACATGACGACGGCCGAACCTGCTGACAATGCGCTCGACCTCGCCGCCAGAACACTTCTGAGTCCCGAGGCCTATGACGGCAGCGAAACCGTCAACAACGCCGCCCGACTACTACGCGACCAATCCCCAATTCATTACGTCGAACACCCCGATTACAACCCCGTGTGGGTACTCACCCGCCACGCCGACGTTATGGAAGTCGAAGCGCACCAGAAAGAATGGCTCCAGGGCGGACGTCCCTTCCTGCAAACCAAACACGAAATCGGACGTATCGAACGCGGCGAAGTCCCCGACGTCCCGGTACTCATCGATCATGACGGCGACCAACACCGGGCTTACCGAGCCATCACCCAGAAATGGTTCACCACCCGAAACCTGAACCGCCTCAGTGAAAGAATCACCGTCCTGGCCAAACGCGCCGTCGACCGCATGGACGAATACGGCGACACATGCGACTTCGCCCAAGACATCGCCATGCACTTCCCCTTCGAAACCATCATGTCCCTACTCGGGCTTCCCGAAGCCGACTATCCCCTCCTGCTCGACCTCAGCCGCCGAGTCCTGGGGTCCGGACCCGAAGAAGAACGACTCAACCCCGGCAGCGACGAATACGGCGCCCTCATCGGCGAACTCTTCATGTACTTCAACAACATCACCGAAGAACGCCAAGCCAATCCCACCGAAGACCTCGCATCCGTCATCGCGAACGCCGAACTGCCCGATGGCACCGAGATGCCCCTCATCGATAAAATCGGTTACTACACCATCTTTGCCACCGCAGGTCACGAAACTACCGCCTCGTCGATGTCCGGCGGCATCCTGGCCCTCGCCCAACACCCTGAACAACTCCAACTCCTCAAGGACGACCCCACCCCAGCCAACATCCGGACAGCCACCGACGAGATCCTGCGCTGGGTAACACCTCTCAAACATTTCTGCCGATACGCTGCTGGTGACTACACACTCGGCGACCACCAATTCCACACCGGTGATCGCGTCTACATGTCCTACGCCTCAGCCAACCGCGACGAACGAACGTTCGACGACCCCGACACCTTCGACGTCACCCGAAAGAAAGCCAGCAGCCACCTCGCCTTTGGATTCGGCGTCCACCACTGCCTCGGCGCCGAACTCGCACGGATCCAGATCCGCGCCCTATTAACCGAACTCATCCCGCGCCTCGACAGCATCGCCATCAACGGCACACCCGAACACATCAAGGCGATTTCCGTCAGCGGCCTCAAACACCTCCCCATTCACTACAACCTCTACACCAACCAGGGAGACTAAAGTGGGGGCCACGAACGATGGCCCGGTCGCGTCATTCGACGCCCTGGTTATCGGTGCAGGTGCCGGCGGAGTAGCGGCGGCCGCTAGGTTGAACAAAGCCGGGTACCACACGCTGCTCGTCGAAGCACGGGACCGAGTGGGTGGCCGCGCATCGACAATCGAACAGGATGGGTTCCTGGTCAACACCGGCGCCCTCATTATCGAAACCGGCGGAGAGAACCGCAGACTATTCGAGGAGATTGGGGTGTCCATGGGCACTCGTGCTCCGTCACAACCACTCTCGCTCCGGGTGGGCAAACGCGACGTCCCCCTGCTGAGTGGTGTCATCGGCCGGGTTGTTATGCCGCTGGTTGCTATCACAGGCAATGTCGCCCGACGATTCCCCCGACTGCGCCCGAAGCCTGACGAGAGTCTCGGCCGCAAGCTCGAACACCTTGGCCCGTACGTGCGCGGATTGGCGCGAAACGTCACCAGCGCCGTGTTTGCCGCAGAGCCCTCGGATGTCGACGCCGCCATGGTGTTCGACTACTTCACCAAACCCAAAGCTCTCGATACCTTTGGCCTGCACCCCGCCGGTAGCATCGGACCGTGGCGCGCGCTCACTGATCATTTCGAGCAGACCGGCGGCACGCTCTGGTTAAACAGTCCAGTCAGCAGGCTGACCTTCGATTCCGCTGGATGTGTGCAAGGCGCTGTCGTACAGCGCGAGGGCGTGGAGGTCGAGGTTTCCGCACGTGTCGTCGTCAGCAACACGGGCCCGGTGGCGACGGTCAATCTGTGCGGCGACGAACAACTCCCCGCCGGCTACGCACAGCGGGTCCGGGCACAGTCCGCCCCAAGCGCGCTGATCACTGTCAACTTCGCAAGTGAGCAGCTGCTGACCGAGGCCACCGGCGTGGTGTTCTTCGGGCCCACTCGGCGACTCGCCTACGCCGC
Organism: Mycolicibacterium sp. P9-22; assembly: GCF_008329585.1. GTDB lineage: Bacteria > Actinomycetota > Actinomycetes > Mycobacteriales > Mycobacteriaceae > Mycobacterium. The sequence continues at coordinate 21,854 of NZ_NPKP01000016.1, forward strand.
CCACCTGACCGCAACGTGTCCCGAGATGGCACCGCCGGGATGGCACCTTTACGCTGGATCCAGCACGCCACATCCGGCCATCGGGCCCTTCGACGCCGCCACGGAGGTCGAATTGCTGAAAACTGATCTCGCGGAGAAGTTTCCCGGCTTCGAATCCGCTCGGATACTGTCTGTTCAGGTATGTGCTGGCGACGAGTGGCCAGCACAGCGCGCCATTTCCGGCCGCGATCTGCCACAGACGACTCCGATCCCGAACCTGTTCAACGTCGGGGACGGGGCGCGCGAGTGGGCGGCAGGAGGACAGAGCGGCTGCGTCCAGTCGGCCCGGCTGGTCGTCGAACGGGTAGTCGTCGACATCCCTCGCCATACTCGATTCAAACCATCGATTGGCTGAAGCCTGCCGTCATTCCCACTGCAGATCCGCTCGTCATCAAGAGCCATCGGTTGGCATATAACGCCGAATCTGTATCGAATGAGGAGAACTGCCGTGCCAGTCGACCGGCTACTGCCGACCCCGGAAGCCTTTGACCTGATCGAGTTGGCGCGTGATATCGCGGACAAGGTGCTCGATCCGTTGGTCGATGAGCACGAGAAATCCGCGAGGTATCCGGATGATGTGTTCGCCCAGCTGGGCGCCGCCGGTCTGCTGAGCCTCCCTCAGCCGAAGGAGTGGGGTGGCGGCGGCCAGGCGTTCGAGGTGTACCTACAGGTGCTCGAGGAGATCGCGTCGCGCTGGGCCGCGGTCGCCGTGGCGATCAGCGTCCACAGCCTGTCTTCGCACCCCTTGCTGAGGTTCGGCACCCGAGAGCAGAAGGCGCGGTGGCTGCCAGAAATCCTGTCGGGCAGGCAGATCGGCGCATACAGCCTGTCCGAGTCGCACGCCGGCTCCGATCCCGCGGCGCTGCGATGTGTTGCCGTCCGCGAGGGGGACCAGTACGTCCTCAATGGCTCGAAGGCATGGATCACGCACGGCTGCATCGCCGATTTCTATTCATTATTCGCACGAACGAGCGAAGGTAGCAGAGGCATCTCGTGCTTCCTGGTGGCCGGTGACCTGGCTGGTCTGAGCTTCGGCAGACCCGAGGAGAAGATGGGCTTGCGCGCCGTACCCACGACATCAGCGATCTTCGACAACGCACGGATCGATGCGGACCGGCTCATCGGAGCCGAGGGGCAAGGTCTGCAGATCGCCTTCAGCGCACTAGATTCGGGTCGCCTGGGTATTGCAGCGGTAGCCGTCGGCCTCGCCCAAGCTGCCCTCGACGAGGCGGTCAGCTATGCAAACGGGCGATCATCATTCGGCCGGAGGATCATCGACCATCAGGGACTTGGGTTTTTGCTTGCAGACATGTCTGCGGCCGTGATCAGCGCTCGTGCCACCTACCTGGACGCCGCGCGCCGCCACGATGCCGGACGCCCGTACTCAACACAGGCGAGTATCGCCAAGCTCGTCGCCACTGACGCGGCCATGAAGGTCACCACCGACGCGGTACAAGTACTGGGCGGCGCCGGTTACACCCATGACTACCGCGTCGAGCGTTACATGCGCGAAGCGAAGATCACTCAAATCTTACAGGGCACCAACCAGATCCAGCGGCTCATAGTCGCTCGGGGCCTCGCCGCTCGACTAGACGGACCATCCTGCCCCCCGTAATGCTGATCCTCGCCTCATGCCATATGCCTGTGGCGGCGGTCCAAAGCTGTCAAACTACGACCTAGGCAGCGAACCCACGCATCCGCGGCCTTTGACCGTGGAATTGCGCGCAGCGCAGGCCCAGGACTGCCAGTGAAGACGCGTGCATATCCTCGGTGTCGCCGGCCATTCCGAGGTAGTCGACGGGTGCGGCCCAATCGACAACGTTTCTAAGGGAAACGGCTGGATTCAATCAGCCGCTGAGACGACGAGCCGTTGAACCACGGGCTATCGGGATGCTCACATGCACTTGGGAACTGCAGGCCAGTGCGGAGGCGTGAACCGGCCGTCAAGGCAATTACCTCGACAACAGGTGTTCTGTCAATGCTGACCGTTAGCAGCTAACAGTTTCTAGGACGAATACAAGGACAAGGCGAGGAGATGAAAGTGGGTCGACGCTCGATGCTGCCAACGCGACTCGGCACAGATCCTGTATTTGCCAGCCACATTCGGAGCCTTTACTGCCCGCGGCTTCACTCGCCGGTCGCGTGTTCCAGGAGGCGGAACCGGTTCTTGTCGGATCGATCTCTACTGGGTCCACTGTTCTCAACGCGGTCCTAAGACCACTACGAACACACAAGGATATTCTATGGGCGCCATTTGTCAGGGATTGAACGTCATCGAGATCGGCGCCGGCAGTGCCGCGGCATCGATGGCCGGTATGGTTCTGGCCGATGCCGGCGCCCGAGTGATCAAGGTCGAACCGCCCGAAGGGGATCGTCTCCGAGCAACACGGCCCAGCGGATTTCTGGTCTGGAACCGCGGCAAGGAGAGCGTTGTCTGCGATCTTCGTGTCGACGCGGGTCGCGCGGACCTGCGCGCGCTTGCCGCAGACGCCGATGTGGTCCTGGAGGGATTCGAACCAGGGACGACCGACCGTTGGGGTATAGGACCGGACACCCTGCGCAGCCTGAATCCGCAACTGGTGCACTGCTCGTTCACGGGTTTCGGCCGCACCGGTCCGTACGCGAAGCTCAAAGGGTACGACTCGCTGGTGGCGGCAAAGGCCGGCCTTTGGTATCGCGGCGCATGGGGGCATCGCGATGGACCGATCATCAGCCCGGTGGCCTGGGGCAGCTACGGGTGCGCCATGCAAGGTGTCTCCGGGATTCTCGGAGCGCTGATGGTGCGGGAGAAGACCGGCCGGGGTCAGGTACTCGATGCGACGCTCATCGCCGGACTGGACGCGCTCGAGTACTACGTCACCACGACGGTTCAACTCATGGCGAAGAGAGGCGACACACCGTCAGCCGATCTGCGTACCCTCACCGGGTCCAGCCGCTACATGGTGATGGTCGTGACCCGGGACGGGCATTTCATTCAGACCGCGACGCTGCTGCCGCGGCAAGGCTGGGCGCTCAATGATGTTGCAGAGCTGCATGACTCGGCCAGCGATCCACGTTTCGAACGACTACCGATGTTCGATACCGCCGATGACGCGCAGGCTTGGGAAGATCAGCTCCTGGAGGCATTCCGGGCCAAGGACCTCGACTACTGGCTACCGCGACTGGAAGCCAGCCCTGACGTAGCGTTCGAGGTCGCGCGTACCTCCGAGCAGGGCCTCGATCACCCCCAGATCGTCCACAACGGTGACTCGATAGTGGTGCAAGACCCCGATGTAGGCCCGGTCCGCCAGGTCGGACCCATCGGCCACTTCGAGCACACACCCTGCCAGATCACCCGGTCGGCACCTGCGATCGGCGCGAACAACGGTCCGTTCGTCGCTCAAAGGAGGATGTACGCCGACGCGCCGGCACCGGTGCATCCGTTCGCGGGCAAGACGATTGTCGAGTTCGGCTATTTCTATGCGCTGCCGTACGCCACTTCGGTCGCGGCTTCCCTCGGCGCTCGCGTCATCAAGATCGAAGACGCCAATGGCGACCCGTCTCGGCAGTCCTTCGGCAACGAAGTCGGCAGCAGTAAGACACTTTTGGGCAAAGAGAGCATCTCAGTCGACCTGCGCACCGACGAGGGGCGTGAGGTGGCTCATCGGATCATCGCGCGGGCCGATGCGTTCGTCACCTCTTTCCGGTCCGGGGTTGCGGATCGACTTGGACTCGGATACGAAGAACTCCTCGCGCAGAATCCACAGTTGCTTTACGTTCACGCGACCGGGTACGGGACTGACGGGCCCTATGCTGAGCGCGCTCAGTACGCCAACACTGCGCAAACCGTTGCGGGTAGTTTCGGCCGACAGGTCGGTTACTGGTCACAGCCGTCGATGAATGAAGGCATGAGCGTCATCGAACTTCAGGCCATCGTCCTGCCGCGCCTCAATCAGGTCATCGACGGGGACGCGAACGCGGCGCTGGGGCTGACGGCCGCGCTGTCCCTAGGGCTCTACGCTCAGCAACACACGGATAAGGGTCAGTTCCTTCGCACGTCGATGATCGCTGGCAACGCCTGGGCCTATTCAGATGACTTCTGCGCATATGAGGGCAAGACGCCGGTTCCGCTGTGTGATGACGATTATTTCGGCACAAGCGCACTGGACCGAGCGTACGAGTCCGCCGATGGCAGCTGGGTGTACCTGACCGTGACGACTGCTACTGAGTTCGATGATCTGGCGAAGGCGTTGGACAACGTCGAACTGTCCGGTGACGACCGCTTCGCCACCGCGGGCGCTCGGCGCGTGAACGACGGCGCACTGGCCAGCCTCTTGGCCGCGGCTTTCCGCAATCAGCCTGCGGATCAGTGGGAATCACTGTTGAGTGACGTGGGAGTCGGTTGTGTGGCAGTGAACATGAACGGTCAGCCGCCGTTCATCGCCTTTGATCCCGTGCTGCGCGAGACCGGGCTCACCGTGGCTTATGAACACCCCGTTTTCGGCGAGATGGTCCGGGCTGCACCGCCCGTGTCATTCTCGGAGACACCCGGACGGGTGGCGCCGCCGCCGTTGCGCGGACAGCACAACCACGCGGTCCTGGCCGAACTGGGCTACACGCCCGAGCAGATCGATGGCCTCGAGACGCGCTCGGTGGTCATTCCACCGGGATGACCGGCGGCTCGTGCGGTGAACTGGTTTAGTCGACTCTCAGGATGATCGCACCGGAGTTGAAGAACATCCCTCCCATGGCGAGCAACGCCACCTCGGCGTTGCTCGCTTGGCGGCCTTCGGCCGCACCGCGGAGTTGTAGGACCGCCTCACGAACGTGTCCGCTTCCCTGGGTTCCACCGTCGGAAAGGCTACCGCCGTGCGTGTTCACCGGGACGCGTCCGCCAAGGAGCAGACAACCCGTCGCACCGTCCCAATTGTCACGGAAGTATCCCAGCGCCTCGCCGTCCCCGCAGTAGCCCATCGCTTCGAACCATCGGACCGCGATGACGGTGAATCCGTCGTAGGGAAAGAACACATCAACATCAGAGAGTCGAAGGTCAGCACGTTCCCACAACGCACATGCGGCGATTTGCTGGCCCGTGTGACTGAAGTCCTGCGTCTGGTCCTCGTAGGGAACGCCGGCCTCTCCCATCACCGCGGCATGGATCAGCACCGGGCGCCTCGGCAGGTTGCGTGCTCGTTCCGCTGTGGTGATGACAAAAGCGTCGGCGCCATCAACGGCGACGTCCATATCCAGGATCGCAAGCGGTTCGCGCACCATGGGCGAAGCGAGGTAGTCCGTCATCGTGAACGGTCTACGCATCGCAGCGTGTGGATTTAGTGCTGCGTTAGACCGCCCGTTGATAGCGATGTATCCGAAAACTTCTCGACTGACCTGAAATTCATGTAGATAGCGCGCTGCCCAACCCGCATACCCGACCGCACCGAACATCGTGTCAGGATCCTGGCCGATCCCGATCGGCCCCTGGCCGGCGCGTATCCGGAACGGACTGTTGTTCCCGGATCGAGACGGCGGTCGGTAGGTGCCGTGGTAACACAACACAGTCGTGCAGGTCCCCGCGTGGATGGCGTGCATCGCTTCGATGATCTGGTGCTGAAACGGAATCGTCGGATTGCACCACCACGTGATGGCCGGTAGCCCCAGCGCGGCCTGGACGCCGTGCGTATCGACCACACTGGATCCGCACACACCATCGATATCGGCTGCGTCGAGCCCCGCGTCGCGGATCGCATCCATGCACGCCCCCAACACCATTGACATCCGGCTTCGGCCCGAGTCCCGTGCATAGGCTGGGCTGGCGACACCGACGATCGCCGTCTGATCCTTGATGGGGTAGCGCATAGTGCTCAGCTCTCAACGTCGATGGGCAGAAACGCGGGCGTGACGTTGCCGACGCCTTCAGTCCAGGTCAGTTCGACTGTCGTGCCGATCCGCATTGCGCTTGCCGGTCCGACGACCCCAGCCGTGAAGCGCAATCCGGTCTGCTCGACGAGTTCCACCGCGGCCAGCGGATAGCCTGCCCCGTAGTCGACTCCCGGTACTGGCGGCCCTACTCGCAAGACCGTCAGCAGCGCGATCACTCCCCTACCGGATACTTCACGGGCTTCCACACGATCAGACCAGCACCTCGCGCACACGGGGCGCGGCGGTTCGTGCCACCAACCACATTCGCAGCAGCAGTTGACAAGTAGCTTTCGGAGCAACCTACCTCGGTAGTGCGCGACGTTGTCCTGATCGATCGCAGCGGTCGGGTACGCGCAGAGAACTTCGGCGTCCGACCAGGTCACCTTATCGGGCATCGCGGCGAGCCTAGCCAGTGCGGGCCGGCGGCAGAATCCCGTTTTCCGGTCAGCTGAACGTTGCGTTGCCTCCTCTGAGCAATTCGGCAGACGATCGCGATCAGTTGCGCCACCTCGTTTTAGCTGGCTGCCCGCTTTGTCAGCCTTCCGAACCCACGATTGGGGATCCATCGGTGAAGACTGTGTACACAAATTGCCGGATCTGTACTGCGAACTGCGGCACAAAGGTGACCGTCGATGACAATCGAGTCATCAACATCGAACCGGATAAAGAGAACGCATACAGCTGGCGGGATTTCTGTCGCAAGGGTCAGACTGCCCACGAAAGTCTGCAACATCCTTATCGTCTGACATCACCGATGCGCCGCGACGGCGACAAGTATGTGGAAGCCACCTGGGAGGAGGCGATCACGGATATCGCTCGGCGTATGCTCACGATCCGAGAACAGTACGGTCCCGATGCCATTGCCATGTATGTCGGCAATCCGGCTTACTACGCTTCCGCCAACGCCTTTTTCGCGACGGCATTGCTCGACGGCATCGGCACTCACAACCGCTTCGGCGCGACATCACTCGATACCAATAACTGGCACCGTGTGAACCAAGAATTGTATGGATCGCCCATCCTCGGCCTATTGCCAGACGTCGACGAATGCAAGTGCTTTCTCTTGATCGGAATGAACCCGGCGGCGAGCGGTTTGGGATGGGGTTGGACGGTTCCCAACGGCTGGCGCCGCGTGCTCGCGGCTCAAGCCAACGGCGCTGATCTGATCATCGTCGATCCCCAACGTACCGCCAGCGCCGAAAAGGCCACCACCCATCTCGCCGTCCGCCCACGAGGGGATTGGGCGTTGCTGCTCGGCCTCCTCAAGGTCGTCTTCGAGAACGGCTGGGAAGACCAGCAGGCATGCGCTCTCCTGAAGGATCTCGATGTGATCCGAAAACTCGCCGCGGACGCTGACTTAGAAGACCTCGCGATTCACTGTGGGTTAGAAAGCGACGTGATCAAGGATGTGGCCCGGAGGTTTGCGCTCGCGGAAACCGCGTATTGCGAAACCCATACCGGCGTCTCGCAACATCCGACTGGAACCATCGGTGAATGGTTCCAGCATCTCCTCAACCTCGTAACCGGCCGTATCGACAAACCGGGCGGTAAGCGATTCGAGAGGGGCTACGTCGACGCCGTCGCACTATGGGAGCGCTTGTCACCGGCACAGGAAATTGTCACCCGAGTACGCGGGCTGCCGGCCACGGCCGGTTACTTTCCGGCCGCCGAATTGATCAATGAGATTGTCGTTCCGGGGGACGGGCAGGTCCGTGCGCTGATCATGAATGCGGGTAACCCCGTTGTGTCGGCGCCGGGCGGTAACCAACTGGACGCGGCTCTTGAGTCTCTCGATCTCCTGGTTGCGGTCGATATTCTGCAGCGGGAGAGCCACCGTCACGCGCACTGGCTGATTCCCGACACGCACTTCCTGGAGCGCGAGGACCTCTTCACGCTCATCTCGCAATTTCAGGACATGCCCTTCGTGCAATACGCACGGCAAGCTGTCGAACCAAACCCCAACGTTCGCGAAGCGTGGCGCTTCTTTACCGACCTGGCGTTGGCGATGAAGGCTCCCTTGTTCGGCAAGCGCGGATTCAATACCGTGGTGAAGGCGTCGCGTGTGGTGGCGAAGCTGCTGGGTCGTCCGCTCCTCGAATTCAACCCCCGGTGGCTGTTTCGGGCGCTGGTCGTCAGCGGTCGAAGGATCAAATGGAAGGCCATCCTCTCGCACGAACACGGCTGGATGTACGGCCAGAAAGAATACGGCCACTTCGTGAGCAAGGGACTTAAGACACCCGACGGACTCGTTCATGCGGCACCGTCCGTGTTCGTCGCAGAGGCACGACGCCTTCTGGCGCTCCCCCCGGTCGATGACGCCACCGACACTTTCATACTGATCGGCCTGCGCCACAGTCACACGATGAACACCTGGCTGAGTGACCTTCCGGGCATCCGACGCAAGAAGAAGTACAACGACGCGGAGATCCATCCTGCAGATGCGGAGCGCCTGGGGGTGGACACGGGCGACCTCGTGCGAGTCGCCTCGCGGGTGGGGTCGATAGAACTTGCTGCGTCGGTCACCGATAGAGTACGCCAGGGCACTGTGGTGATCGAACAGGGCTGGGGCTCAAGAGTTTTCGATCCCAAGGGGACTTCGGAAGCGGTGTCGTTCGGGGTCAATCGGAATGTACTGGTCGACGCCGCGGACTTGGATCCGCTGTCACAGATGCCCGCATTGAACTCACAGAAAGTCACTATCGAGCGTGTCGAATCGGCGTCGGTCAGCTCTGGCGACCGAGCGACACCGGACGTCACTCAACACCCGAATTCTATTCCAGCCAGCTGAATCACGGATTGTGAAGATGAGGTCAGTGTCAGACGATCACCGCATGAGCACCCTTCTTCCGTGGTCCAGATCTAAAACGCTGTCGCCGATTGTCCCGCGTGTCGCGCTGGTTACCGGCGGTGGTAGTGGCATGGGTCAGCTTGCAGTGTGGCGGTTGGCGGAGCAGGGTGCAGCAGTGGGGGCCCTGGATATCAACTCTGCGGGTCTAGCCGAGACAGCCGCTCGCTTCCCCGGGCTGATCAGACCGATCACCGCCGACGTCACCGACGAAGCTGCAGTGAACGACGCCGTCGACGAGATTGAAACTCACCTCGGCCCCATCGACCGAGTTATGAACGCGGCAGGTGTCGCTCAGACCGTGCCGCTACTGGATCAGTCGCCGGCTCAGATCAAGCGGATGATGGCCATCAACTACTTCGGGACGGTCCACGTCAGCGCCGCGACGTTGCCGCTCATGCTGGAACGCCGTCACGGACAACTGATCAACTTCGCGTCATTGCTCGGATTGGTCGGCGGGCCGAACCTCGGCGCCTATGTCGCGAGCAAAGCCGCTGTGATCGCGTACACCGAGGCGCTGTCGTCGGAAAACAAGGACAGCGGCGTGCGAATTATGTGCTACTGCCCACCGGCGGTCAGCACTCCCATGTTCTCCGATTTCGTTCCGGAAGCAAACCAACGAAAAACCGCACAGCGGTTGCATCTCGCCATCACTCCCGAACACGCACTCGACTCCCTCGAAGCAGCCACCACAGGCAAACGTTCCCTCATCATTCCAACCACGGTCGCGCGGGTGATGTGGTGGATGCGTAGGCAGAGCCCTCGGCTGATGAGCAGTCTGATGGCTGCATCGGCAAACATGCAGGGCAGCGATCGCCCGGCCGTTTCCCCCAACGATAGGCAGCGATGAACAAGACCCATGACACCACGTCGCAGTCCGTTCATGACCTTGTGGCGCGAGCACACTGGGCACAGCGCAATTGGGCTGCACTCGACCATCGTGAGCGTGGCCGGCGGCTTCGCGCCGTCCGCGCCAGGCTCGCTGCGAGGGCATCCGAGATCGCGCAGGCGATCTCGGATGAGACGGGCAAGCCGGTGACCGATGGACTCTTCGAGATCGCTTCAGGCTGCGTCATGCTGGGCTGGGTCGCGAACAACTCCCATCGGCATCTCAGAGACCACCGCGTTTCGTCGCGACCGTATCTGATCAAGCGCGCCCGCATCCAGTACGCCCCACTTGGTGTCGTCGGCATCATTGCACCGTGGAACTACCCGGTCGCTATCTCGATGCAGTCGCTTCCCTTCGCACTCGGTGCTGGGAACGCGGTCGTTTTCAAACCATCTGAGATCACCCCGCGAACGGGCCGGTTGCTGGTCGAGTGCTTCGAACCAGCCGGCGAAGATCTTGTTTTGCTGGCCGACGGGGATCCCGGTGTCGGGGCGGAGCTCGTTCGATCCGATATCGACAAGCTGGTGTTCACCGGCAGCAGCGCCACCGGCCGCAAGATTCTCGGAGCAGCTGCAGAACGGCTACTACCAGTCGTGCTCGAGCTCGGCGGGAAGGACGCCATGCTGGTATGCCGGGATGCCAACATTCGTGCTGCCGCCGACACAGCGGTAGCGGCCGCATTCTCCAACGCCGGACAAACCTGTATGGCCACCGAACGGGCCCTCGTCGTGGAATCCGTGTACGACGAGTTCGTCGAGCGTGTCGTGGAATCGACCCGGTCGTTGCGGGTCGGTCCATCGAGCGATGCCCAGGTCGGCCCCGTCGCCCAACCCAGCCGGCTTGTGCTCATCGAGACTCGTCTTGATGAGGCCCAGAACCGTGGGGCCAAGATCGCTGCAGGAGGGAAGCGCCTACCATACGGACCCGGCTGGTTCGAACCGACGGTGGTCATCGACGTCCCCACCGACACAGAGCTCTGGCGCGAAGAGAGCTTTGCACCGGTGCTCTCAGTGGTTCGCGTCCGCGATGAGAACGCTGCTGTCGAATTAGCCAATGACACGCAATTTGGCTTGAGTGCAAGCATTTTCACGAGCAGCCGCAAACAAGCTGACCGACTCGCCAGATTGCTGCACTCCGGCGGAGTCGTGGTCAACGACGCAGTAACCGGAGGGGCGCTGCCGGGGCTGACATTTGGCGGAGTCAAGAAATCAGGATTCGGGCGTCTGCAAGGACCGGAGGGATTACGCGAACTCTCACGGACGACCGCAGTCGTGTCGCCGATTTCGATGCGTATGCCGAGTTTGCTCGGCGTCATGTTCAACAGCAAGCGACCGCCGAAGCGGGTCATCGAGACATTTCTGCGAACGCGGTACACCGGCCGACGATACTGAGGACGCGTACGAACCCGTTCGCGGGCTAAACCGCGAGCAAGTACTTGGCGAGACGTGCTCTGTGCCAAGCGGTGTCACCCGCCAGAACCACATTGAGTCTGGCCCGCTTGAGATAGAGATGGGTATCGTGCTCCCAGGTGAATCCGATGCCTCCATGCATCTGCAGTGCGGCTGACGCCACCCTAACGAAACCGTCGTTACAGTGCAGTGCGGCAATGGACACAGCTTCCGAATCACCGGCTGGATCCGTTTCAAACCGTGCCACCGCATACTCAGCCGCCACCCGCGCCGCCTCGGTATCGACCACCATCTCCGCGCAGCGGTGCTTCACCGCCTGGAATGCACCGATCGGGCGACCGAACTGCACACGTTCCTTTGCGTAGTCGGCCGTCATCTCGGTCATGCGTTCGGCTCCTCCAAAGCTGTCGCACGCCAGCGCCGCACCGAACCGATTCAGCAGCGCGGTGAGAATTCGCGAGGCCTCGCCTATGGTGCCCACCGCATCGCCTGCTGGCACCTCGACATCGTCGAGACGTACCTCGCATAGCCGGCGCGTCTGATCGACACTTGGTGTGACCCGGATGTCAGCCTGCTTCGGATCGACCGCGAACAGCGAAACGGACCCGCTCTCCTCACGCGCGGCGACGATCAGGAGATCTGCGGTGTGGGCATCAAGGACGAAAGAGGCCTTACCAGTCAGATGATATGCGCCACGTCGTGACACTGCGACAATCCCCGGATCGGCAGTCGCATCCGCGCCGGAATCGGTGAATGCCACCGTGGCTTTCGCCTCTCCCGACGCCAGGCGTGGCAGCCATTTGGCACGTTGTTCAGCCGAGCCGGCCAGCAGCAGTGCGCCCACCCCCAGAGTGACTGTTGACAGCAACGGCGTTGGTGTCAGGTGACGTCCGAGCTCTGCGAGTACCACACCGAGTTCGACGAAGGATCCACCCGCCCCGCCGTACTGCTCGGGAACCGCGATTCCGCACCAGCCCAGGTCAGCCAGCCGAGACCATAGAACGGGGTCGTGGCCGACGGGGTCGTCCAGGAGGGCTCTCACCTTGGTCGATGACGAGCCTTTATCGAGAACATCCCGAACGATCTCTCTGAGCTCGTCGAGCTCGACCACTGGTCTGTATGCCAATTCGATACTCCTTAATCCATAAGTGGGTCCCGGGGAAGTCCCAGCACCTTCTCTGCGATCAGGCTCCGCTGAATCTCGTTGGTTCCAGCGGCGATCGTCCATTGCCACGACATGAGGTAGTCACGCATCCAGTAGCCAGACTCCCATCCGACGGATTGCGGCAGGTCGCGCAACAACTGCGCTTCCAGTCCGCCACAACGGACGGCGAACTCCATTAGGCGTTGCAACAGCTCGCTGTAGTAGAGCTTGATGATGGAGGCCTCCGGACCCACGTCACCATGGCGCATTAGGTTCTCGACCATGCGCCCTCGGATGAGACGCAGGACTTCGACATCCGCGTGGAGCTGGCCGAGTTCCTGTGCGACAGAATCGCGGGTTTCTGCGCCCGCTCGACGAGCCATCTCGACAAGTCGAGGAACTATGCCGCGCAGCCGTTCGCTCAGCTCCACCATGGACAGACCACGTTCGGCCACCAATGTGCTTTGCGCGATCCGCCAGCCGTCGTTCTCGTCGCCAATGCGATCAGTGATCGGAATACGGACGTCGGTCAGAAAGATCTCGCAGAACTCATCGTCCCCGGTTGCCTGCCTGATCGGCCTGACTTCGACTCCAGCGCTGCGCATATCGAGAAGAAAGAACGTGATGCCCTTGCGCTTTGGCGCCGTGGGATCCGTACGCGCCAACAGAATGCACCAATCGGCGAATTCTGCGTAGCTCGACCAGATCTTCTGCCCGTTGAGTACGTACACGTCGCCATCGCGCACAGCGCGGGTCTGCAGGCTGGCGAGGTCAGAACCGGAGTTCGGTTCCGAGAATCCTTGGCACCAAATCTCGCCGTTCAGGATGCCCGGAAGGTGGCGCTTTTTCTGGACCTCGTCGCCTGCGTGCAGTAGCGTCGCAGCCGCATGGTTGAGAGAGACGAAGTACAGAGCCAGCCGGGGGGCGTCTGCCTTCGCCAACTCCTCGTATAGCACCACCTGTTGTGCGAGCGAGAATTCCGCGCCACCCCATTGCTTCGGCCAGTGCGCTACGGCGTAGCCCACCTCTCGCAATTCTTCGATCCACCAGCGCTGGAAATCTAGGTAGGCCTGCTTACTGACACCTGTCTGCTGCACCCGCCAGTCTGGCGGAACATGCTGAATCAACCAGTCGCGAACCTCCCCGCGGAAGGTGTCGAGATCACCCACCGCGGTCCCGGTATCACCAGTCTGCGCCGGCTTATCCCGTGCCGGCCCCGCGTCGTGCATCAACTCGCAGGAACTGCCGGCGGCGCAGACACGTGCGGGAAGAGGTCAGCGAAGGCGCCTTGGGTGATGCGTTGGCGCACTTCGGGCCGTACTTCGTCGAACAGTTCGTGCAACGTCTTCTGCGTGTGCCCAAACGTTCCCTCCAAGTGCGGATAGTCACTCCCAAACATGACATTCTGATAACCCATCGCCCACAACGCCGCAGGTGCGGTTTCGTCATGCTGGAAGCTCGCATATACCTGTCGGTAGAGAATCTCCTTCGGCAGCATCGAGAGTTGCGGCCGCACGAAGGTGCCGTGCTGGCGGTATGCCTCGTTCATACGGTCGCCGATGAAGGGGACCCAGCTAGCCCCGCCCTCAGAAACGAGAACCTTCAAAGTCGGATGCCGGTCGAGCGCGCCGCCGGCCACCATCTTCATCGCGGCATACTGCCCACCATAGGTGGTTTGGACATAGTTGAGCACAGCACCGCCAGGGCCCCGGAACGCGCTGCCTTGATCCTCACCGTCGGTGCCGATGTGGAAGCCGATCACCATGCCGGTCTCCTCGGCGGCGGCCCAGAGCGGTTCCCAGGAGTCATCGTTCCAGTCCCGGGTCCCGGGTGGGTTGCCGGTCGTGAGTGACACCAGGTGGAGGCCGATATCGGCCGCGTGCAGAAGTTCGGCGACGGCATCTTCGGGCGTCAGCAGTGGCATCAACGCCGCTGGGACCAAGCGGTCCGGCGCCAGCGATTGGATCTCCGAGACCAGCCATTCATTCTCGGCGCGCGCGGCTTCCTTAATGAGTTGCGGATCTTCGATCAAGTTGCACCACAGGCCGATCGACTGGTACATGACTTCGCCCCAGACGCCCTCGTTGTCGAGGTCTTTGAGGCGTAGACCGATATCGCGAGCCCCCGGAGGACGATGACTCATCTCCATGATCGTTTCCCCCGACGCCCCCTTAGCCGTCTCGATTTTGGGCAATGCTCGTGTGAAGCTCTTGCCGTCGACAGTGACGCGTTCCTCGGTCTCGCTGAGCCGCTCAGTGCGCGGCATCCGATCAGCCTGCTTTTTCGGCATGATCTGATGCCAGAGGTCATCCGGCTCGAGGAAATGTGAGTCACCTGAGTGAGTCCAGATCTTTTCGCCCATGTGGGTGCTTTCCTTTCAATTCCTATACGCAGGAATCAATCTGATGCGGGGAGTGCCTTCGCGTCCTTCTGCAGCAATCGGGCACCGCCGACCGACAGAGCGCCGGCACCGCCCTTGGTGCACAGCACCTCTAAACCGCTAACCTCGTCCTCGTAACGTTTGCCGATGACCGTGCCCTCATCGACTGATTCGATCGTGAACGTAGTGTCGGCCGAAATGCCCGGCGGGAGCATCGGTGCGCCGCCGCAACAGACGGTGGTGGGTTGGGATGGCGATCGCACGACGATGAGCTCGGTATCGCAAACAACGCTGCGCAATCGGGTACCGGGCTTCAAGTTGTCCTGGTCGGTCATAGCAACAACTTTTGAGCGTTGGCGGTGAAAAGCTTGTCAGCCAGGGTGGGCCCCAGCCTTTCGGCGAGCTCAGCATGGTCCCCGAGAGATGCCTGAGCCGATCCGTACACGTAAACATCGTCAAGTCCATAACGTTCGATGTATTGGTCCACCGGCTCCCACGGAGCGCAGGAAACGCGGACGTTCCGTTCGATGTATTCCGAAGGCTTGAGGCTCAGCGTTTTGGACAGCGTCTTGGAGAACCAGTTCTTCGCGACGCCATCTAGATTCTCCGCCATCGGGCCTACCCACCCGGCTCCCATCTGGATGCAACCGACCGTGAGGTCGGGGTGCCGGTCGAACACGCCACCGTAGACCATGGGCGTCAGATAATTCTTCGCCATCACATGTCTCTGAGTAAGCGAAAACATCTCGGCTCCAGCACCTTCAACGCCCCACGTCAAAGCACGGAACATGTTCAGCCGTGATTCTGCACGAAGCACGATCGGGACCGCGCTGGTCGCGAACACCCGCCATAACGGGTCTAGGTCGGGATGGCCGGGCGAGATGCCACCGGGCGGGATTCCCGAGGGCAGGCACACCGCGCGAACCCCGGCCTCGATGACCCGCTCGGCCTCGACAATCGCGTCGGCGATCGAGCTGCTGTCGATCACCGCTACTGGCCTCAATCGGTCGCTGGTAGTCGCGATATCGACGCACCAGTCATTGTGAGTCTTGAGTTCAGACTGCCCGAAATCTATGGCTTCGAAGACGGATTCCGACTGCTCCGCTGGAAAGATGAGCGCCCGATCCACCCCCTGTGCAGTCAAGCGCTCCAGCAAAGACGACACGTCGGCAGCCCAGTCCGCACCGCTGCCCACGTGCAAGTCGGCGTCCAGGATCCTGCCCGCCATTGGTTCCAACACATCCATTTTACCTACTACCTTTCACCGTTTGAACGAGCAGAATCGCTACACCGAATCAGTCGGGTAGAAGCAGACGCCCGTTCTCGACGAAGAACTTCTCCATCACGTCAGGCCCAAGCCGCTCCAGCATCTGCGCGTGTCCGGTCATCGGATCCATCCCGCCTTCGAAATGGGGGTAGTCCGTGCCCAATGCGTACACATCCTCGAGACCGTCGCGCTCGATGTAGAGATCAACGCGCTCCCACCAGAAGCACGTCGCCCGAATATTGCTCGCGAAGTACTCCGAGGGCTTACGCTCCAATGACTTCGGTAGCGTGGCCGCAATGCCGTCCAGGCGCCGAGCCAACGGGCCAACCCAATAGCCCGCGGTTTCGATACATCCCACAACGAGCTCCGGATGACGATCGAATACCCCGCCGCAGATCATCGCCGTCAGGTAGTGCTCGACGCCGACGTGCATCTGCGCCAGCGAGTAGGGATCCAGATTCAGTTCGGTACTGGCCAGCACGGTGCCCACCTTGTTGGACTCGACACCGTAGCTGGGCCATGTCGAAGAGGCCATCAATCCGAAATCACCACCCACATGTAACAGAAACGGCACCCGATGCTCTGCAAGAACGGCCCATAGCGGATCGAGATCGGGATGGCCGGGCGACATCCCAGCCGGCACCACCCCACTCGGTGCCATCACCGCACGCACACCACCGGCTACGATGCGTTCGACTTCAGCCAGTGCCCCGTCCAATGTCGAGGTGTCCAGGGACGCAACCGGCCTGAGTCGGTCACTGATCTTGGCAGTTTCGATGCACCAATCATTATGCAATCCACACATCATCCGGCCGATCGCCGGCAGATCGAGCGCGCTGAGATCGACGTCAGTGTCGCCCGCAAGTTGCTGCAACAACGACAACGGTGGCTCGCACAGGCAGATGAATCCGAGTCCGCCAGGGCCTGTTGCAAATACCAACATTCGCTCGATACCGAAATGATCCATGAACTCCAAACGACGACCCATATCCCAAGACCCGGGCGCGTATCCTCCGCGCATCCAGATCTGCTCGGGAGTGGCCCCTTCCAACGGTGCGTCGTCCCGCTCAGCACTCGGATTCAACGTATTGGGCGCGTCTGGATGATGTGCCTTGAACACATCAGCGAAAAGGCCAGCGGCAGGGCCGAATACCTTCGCCCATTGATGGGCCGGCGTCATCTCATGGGAATCGAGATCCATCATTCGACCCGCGAAACGGTCCAGAACCGACATTTCACGCTCCTTCACAATCAATTGGAACCGCGACCATACGACGGCGACCACACGAACCCAACCCCCAGTTCAACGGTACGGAACGACCCTGCCGAGAAGACCAAGTCAGCAGGGTGCCTCATGTCCGCTAACGCCAATTCCATTGCGGCTCACGATGTTCGAGGAACGCAGTCCGGGCTTCGGCCGAGTCGTCGAAGCGAAGCAGGCGGTTTGTGTAGTCTTGCTCGACACGGTAAGCAGCGTGAACCGACATGCCCTCAGTGCGGTCCATCGCCTGTTTGGCCAGCCGCAACGCGAGCGGACTTTTGGCCGCAAGCTCGGTGGCGACCCGATCGACTGTCACGTCGAGTTGATCATGAGCTACAAGGTGAGTAATGCCGCCGTAGGCTGCCATCTCGGTCGCATCGATAATCCGTCCCGAGAAGTAGAGCTCCCTGGCGCGCATCTCACCGACCATGCGGCGAAGGTGTGCGCTGGCGCCGAGTAGACCGACATTGATCTCAACAGCACCGAATCGGGCTCGCTCGCTGGCAATCACGATATCGCTCAGAGCAACGAACGATAGACCGCCACCAACCGCCGCGCCGTCCACCGCCACGATGACCGGAACCGCGCAGCGCGCCAAGGCTTCCAGCGACCTCCTCGCAAGCGCGCCGCCGTCGACCGCTTCGGCAGGAGTCGACTGTCTCCGCGCGTCGATTTCGTTGAGGTCAGCCCCAGCGATGAAGGCTTTATCGCCGCCGGTGCGAAAGACCGCAACCGAAACCCGCTTGTCAGCCAAAGACTCGAACGCCACGGCGATCTCTCCGAGAGCCTGTCGTGTCAAGGCATTCACCGGCGGCCGCGAAAATGTGACAGTCGCGATTCGTTCCGCAATGACCACTGTGACGAACTCCACGAAACACACTTCCTTACTGACGCTATTGAGCCTTCACCTCGACGAGACGTTGCATGCCGACACCGCGAAGCGGCCACCTCTAATTCCACAGGACTGAACGAGACAGTTTCTGAAATCCGCGAGCGACATACTCTTTCCATGACAACTGGGCGTCTGCGGTTGATTCGTCCATGGCCACGCAGGACAGGAGCGAACCGCATCATGCGCCAATCCGCCAAGTTCTCGTTCGGAGATCCTCTGAGTTCTCCCTTGGTCATACCCGGCCTCATCGTGGAGACCACGACAACGGGGCTCTTGCGCGTCCAGCTCAATCGCGTGCACCGACTCAATGCGATCGACTCAAATCTCGCCCTCACCCTGATTTCACTGTGGACAGAGATCTCCGACGCCCCGGGTATTGCAGCGGTGATTGTCACGGGCTCCGGTACCGAAGCCTTCTGCATCGGCGAGAAGAAGCCCTTGGTGGCACCCGGCCCGCTATGCCCGCACCAGCACGGCGTTCTCGTTCCCGTCGTTGTGGCGGTCAACGGAGTGGCCCGCGGCGCTGCGTACGATCTGCTGGCCGAGGCCGATCAGGTAATCGCCGCGGAACACGCCACTTTCATCGATCCTCCCGTGCACTGGCGTCAGCCGTACGAACGCGGCGCAGAAGGAGATGTGGGCGCTTCCGGGGTCCTCTCTGCCGACGCCGCGCACACAGCGGGCATGGTGCATCACGTCGTCCCACTGGCGGACCTTCGGGACCGCTCCGAGGAGATCGCTCTACGGTGCGCATCGGCGCCGACCCGTATGACACCTCATGCCTAACTTCTTCAGGCGCCGCACGGGAGCGCACGTCACAGCGACATTCGAGTCGCCCGGCATTGCCGAGTTATGCCTCGACTATGGCCGGCCGGCGTGGCCGACCGAGGGCATGGTGAACGAGCTCATGATGCATCTGCACACAGCGTCGCAACGAGATGACATCGACTGCTTCGTCCTGCGTTCTGCACCTGGTTCGGATTTCGGGGCGTCATCAAACGGTGAGATTCCCTCGCTGTCAGCGATCACCAAGCAGATGGAGCAGATTTCGAAGCCATGCGTCGCCGTAGTAACTGGGTGTTGCGCCGACCTCGGGCTAGCGCTGGCGTTGTCTTCCGACGTCGTCCTAGCGGGGCGGAGCAGCCGCTTCAAGTTGAATCTGGGACCCCAAACCGATCAAGTTGCTGCGGCACTCGCGATACGGGTCGGCCGCATACGAGCCAACGCAATGCTCATCGCTGACACGTACCTCGACGGGATAGGCGCAGCAGAAATCGGCCTTGCGCACCAGTGTGTCTCCGACAGGCAGCTCGAGCGGCACGTCCAGATCCAGGTGACAGGGATACGCCAAGGAATGGCGGACTGTCGAAAGGCCATCGACGCCGCCGACTGACAGACATCATCTTTGCTCGTGCTGCAAGGAAGCCACCAGTTCACGGCGTAGTACTTTGCCGGTGGGATTGGTGGGCAACTCCGCGCGGAACACGACGCGGTCTGGTGTACGTGAGCCCCGCAGTTGAGCGCGCACGTACTCACGCAACGCCTCCGGGTCAGGGTCGGCACCCAGCATCGGAACAACCACCGCCACGATCGCCTGCCCCCACTCTGGATCCTCGATGCCGATGACCGCGACGTCGCGAACGTGCGGATGTTCGATGAGCACATCTTCGACCTCAGCTGGCGCGATGTTCTCGCCGCCCCGGATGATCGTATCGTCGCTGCGCCCGCCGATGAAGAGGTATCCGTCATCATCGACCTCCGCGATATCCGCTGTGGGGAACCACCCTTGCTCGTCGAGCTTCGAACCGATTCCCGTGTAGGTGCCAGAAACCTGCTCACCTCGCACCCAGAGCTCGCCTCTCTGCCCCGGTCCGACGACCTGTCCGTCATCGGCTCGAACCTCGATCTCGATTCCTGGTACCGGCCGGCCCACCGAACCGAGCCGCCTGCCGACAGAGTCTTCGTCGCTGGCCATGGCGATTCGGTGGTCATCCGGCGTCAGAATGGATATCGTCGAGCTCGTCTCTGTCAACCCGTACGCATTGACAAATCCGACATGGGGCAACAATGCCAAAGCTCTTCGCACCAAGGGCAGCCCCACTCTGGATCCACCGTATGCCAAACTTCGCAACGCCGGCAGACTAACTCGCTGTTCTTCGAGCGCGGTGACTACGCGATCGAGCATCGTGGGAACCAAAGTAGCGCTCGTCACCTTTTCAGCGGCTGCGAGACGGACCCATTCGACCGCATCGAATGTTGGCAGGTACACCATTCTGCGACCGGCGTAGAGGTTGGACATCGCTGCGGTCACACCGGCAATGTGATACGGCGGAACACATATGAGCGCAGCATCTTCAGTGCCTGCGCCATCGAATTCGACTGTGCCGGTGATGTAACTGCTGAGGTTTAGGTGGCTCAGTTCGACCGCTTTGGGCTTCGACGTAGTACCGGAGGTATAAAGGACCACGGCCGTTGACGTCGGGTCTGCAAACCGATCGGCACAGGGTGTGGCTAGTGCCGTCCGCAGGAAGTCCTCGGAACTGATGACCTGGCTCCCTGCGTCACCAATCGCGTCCAGGTAGCGCGTATCGACCACCACCAGCGACCTCGGAAGACGGTCGATAAGTTCGGCGATCACTTCAACCGAGAGCCGATAGTTGACCGGGGTAAAGCCGCACGCCGCCTTGGCCGCGGCGAACAACAAGGCGGGCAGGATCGCACCTCCCACACCCACATACACGACATGCTCGACATCCGAATCGGCGATCACGCCCGACCCGCCGCCTGCAATGTCGCTGAGCTGCTTGGTCGTCCACTGCTCCTCGCCAGATATGACCGCGAGACGATCTGGGTTAACGCTTACCGCCATTTCGAGCAGCAGTGCGATGCTCACAATCAAACCCCTGTCGTCATCGGATATAGCCCTCGTCGTCTGCCGCCTCGCCGGATCGTCCTAGCACCGGAGAAGACATCGTCCGGTACCCGACCACAGTCAATCGAAGCTCTGCAACGAGGTGTTCCATCCACCAAAACAGTTAGGTACCAGACCCCTCAGCGGCGTGTAGAACATTCGGCAGCGGTTCATCCGATGCAGGCGGGCCATTGCGGCCCCTGAAGCCGATGCGAGGCAAAGTGAACAAGTCCGACGACTGGCGGGGACGCCTTCAGACTCTGCTCGAGGCCCGGGTCAAGGCTGGGGCCGACGGAGCCAAACCTGACCGAATCGAAGCGGCGCGATGCTGGCATGCCAATCTCGTGGACAACTCTCTGGCGGCCCCTGGGTGGCCGAAAACCGCTGGAGGCCTTGAACTGTCCGTAGCGGACCAGATCGAGTATTACCAGCTGATCGCGGCGGCCGGAGCTCCGCCGCACCCCTGCCCGCTGTCTTTCATCGTCGCTCCCACGCTGATCAAACACGGCACCGACGAACAGCGCGCTCGATTCCTGCGGCCGTTGTTGCGAGCCGACGAATTCTGGTGCCAGGGGTTCTCCGAGCCTGGGGCTGGCAGCGACCTGGCATCGCTGTCCACGAGGGCAGTCCGTGACGGCGAGGTCTACCGGATCAACGGCCAGAAGGTGTGGACGACCATGGCTGAGCGCGCCGACTGGATGTTCGCCCTGGTGCGCACCGGCCCCGCAGGCCGGAGCACAGAGGGCATCACCTACCTACTCATTCCGATGGACAGCAAGGGCGTCACAGTCCGACCGCTCAGGGACATCTCAGGTGGGGCGCATTTCGCCGAGGTTTTCTTCGACGATGTGGAGGTGAGCGTGCGCAACCGCGTCGGCGACGAGGGGCAGGGTTGGTCGATCATGCGCACATCACTCGGTCACGAGCGCGCTACGGCGTTTCTAGCGGACGAGTTCAAGTATCGACGCACCCTCGATCAGGTTCTCACCCTCGTCGCTGGACGTGGGCTCGAATCAGACCCCCTGGTGCTGCAGCATATTGCGGAACTCGAATCCGACGTGCGCACGATCGCCGCGAATAGCGCGCGCGCGCTCACCGCGGTGCGTGGTGGTGAGGATCCGGGTGGTGTGGCGTCGGTAAACCGTTTGGTCAAGTCCGAGTTCGAGCAACGCCTACATGCACTGGCACTGAGGGCGGCGGGACCGTACGGGGCGCTGGGCAGCCGGGCTGCAGCCGCCGTCGACGGTGGCCGGTGGACGTACGGCTATCTGATGAGCCGCGCCACTACGATCGGCGCGGGAACAGCGGAGATTCAACGCAACACCATCGCCGAGGCGGTGCTCGGTCTCCCCTCGCACCGCGGGGAGGGCACCCGGCCGCCGTCTGTGTCGGCTGGAACACCGCTGCTCATCACCGACCCCAACGAAGCCGCGCTGCGCGCAGCCCTCTCCGAGGCTCTGGCGAGCGTCGTCGACCTCGAGGCACTGTTGGCGGGCCGCGCCCCGTCCGGCGGTGTGGACCGTGCAGCGTGGTCGGCGCTGACGACCTTTGGGCTCCCAGCACTGTCAATCGATGAATCTGTTGGTGGCGCCCGTGCGTCGGCGCGGATGCTCTACGCGGCCATCGAGGAGACCGCGAAGGCGCTCGCCTCAACACCCCTCGTACCAACCGTCGTCACACTCGAAGTCGCCCTGGCAGCCGGTGCGACGACGATCGCGAGCCGCATTGCGTCGGGAACGACCGCCGCCTTTGCCGTACCGCTGGACGACAACGGTTGGATCACCGCCGGCGGAGACCTCCCCTCATGGGATGGAGAACGGCTCAATGGCGCGGTACCGGTGGTGTCAGGAGCTCCCGTGGCCGACATCATGCTTGCCCTTGCCCGATCTGACACCAATGGAGGCACAGTACTCATCGCGATCGACCCGGGCGGCCCGGATGTGTCGGTTGTCGCACATCAACCGTTCGATCTCACCTCCACGGTCGGGGCGGTGACCTTTGCGGGTGTTCGCGGCGAACTCGTCTCCGCTGGAGATGAACTCGCGACCGCACTGCGATCGGCTCGGCGACGCAGCACGCTGGCCGTCGCGGCGGACTCCGTGGGTGTGGCGGCCCGTGCTCTGAACATGGCCGTGACATGGGCGGCCGAGCGCGAGCAGTTCGGTAGGCCGATCGGCAGTTTCCAGGCAATCTCACACCGCTGCGCGGACATCCTCGTCGCTCTCGAAAGCGCACGCGGGCAGGTCTTCGCGGCGGCCGAAGCTGAGGACTCCGCCAGCGGACAAGACGGCCAGGCCGAGTTGGCAGCAGCCTCAGCGATGGAGTGCGCCATCGCGGCCGCTGAAAGCGCGATCCAGATCCACGGCGGCATCGGGTTCACCTGGGAGCATCCGGCACATCTGCTGCTGCGTCGAGCCAAGGCGAACGCAGCGGGGATGGGCCGGCCCGAGATGCTCCGTGACTTCGCGGCTCGGGCGCTGATGGCGCGGTTTCGTACATTGCACGCCGACGGTTCCGCGAAGTCGTGACCACGTTGATCAGCGCTGCCAGCGGCGGGGCCTCCCACTTGTCAATGACGTTGTCGGCCAGCGCGTTCGATCGTGCCGTGGATGCGCTGTGGCCGATAGCCACACCGCATCACGCTGCTGCACTCGCGCAGCACCGACCTGCCGGATGCCCGGACACATCTGTTCAGCCCAACAGAACGTAGAGCCGACAACACCTACGTGTTGATTGCAGACTTCTATCTGAAGGGCCACGCGAGTGCGCGAATTCGTACGGCATGCCACAGACCGCAGCTGCGTGCCTTTCCCGAACATTGTTGAAGGAACCTCCCGCCGATGACGTATGTGATCACACAGAACTGCTGCAAGGACGCCAGCTGCATCTCTGCTTGCCCGGTCGACTGCATCCGTCCTGGCATCGATGTCGACGCGTCCGGACTACCAATGCTCTACATCGATCCGGCCAGTTGCGTTGAGTGCGGAGCTTGCGAGACTGCCTGTCCAGTAGACGCGATCTATCTCGACGCCGACCTTCCACCTCACCAACAGCGCTATTTGGACATCAACGCCGAATATTTCCGTGAGCATCCGCTCGATGCCAGAGCGACTCCTGAACCGCGGGGCCGCAGGCGCGTGGAACCCGGCTCGCTGAGGGTCGCGGTCGTCGGTACAGGCCCCGCGGCTTGTTACGCCGTTGCCGACTTGATCGATATCGACGGGGCTGAAGTCGATGTCTTCGAACGTCTTCCGACACCGTTCGGCCTCGTCCGCGCTGGAGTGGCACCTGACCACCTACACACCAAGTCGATCACCGACCTGTTCGCCTCCTCGCTGGCAGACTCCCGGGTGCGATGCCATTTCAACGTGGAGGTCGGGAAGGACATCACGCACGACGAGCTGGTCTCGCATTATCACGCCGTCATCTACGGCGTCGGCGCCTCGCGAAGCCGCAAGCTGGGCATTCCCGGCGAGGGCCTTCCCGGCAGCGTCGGTGGGGCGGATTTCGTCGCCTGGTACAACGGCCACCCCGACCAGGCTGACGCCGCCTTCGACCTTTCTGGTCATCGGGCCGTGATCGTCGGCAACGGGAACGTCGCGATCGACATTGCGCGCGTGCTCCTCACCGAACCGGAGACGCTCCGCGCCGGCGATATCGCCGAACACTCGTTGGAGGTCCTCGCAAGCAGCGCCATCGAGGAGGTCATCCTCCTCGGACGACGCGGACTGCGGCACGGTGCCTTCTCGGCGGCAGAGTTCCTCGCATTAGGACACCTGCCCGGGATCGACGTCATAGTCGACGGCGCTGGCGACCTGGACCCTCATCCCGGCGATGACACCGAAACCATGCTCAAGCTCCAGATCGCAGAAGAATATGCCGAGCGCTCCCCGATTCCGGGCAATAAGCGAATCGTGTTCCGTTTCATGGCATCACCGGTCGAGGTCATCGGTCACGAAGCTGCTGAGTCACTCCGCGTGGTGCAAAACACCTTCACCGAAACCGGTGCGCTCACCTCGGGTGAAGACAGCCAGTTCGAGACGATCGAGACCGGCTTGGTCATTTCGTCGATCGGGTACTTCGGTGCGCCGGTCATCGACGTACCGTTCGATGAGGTTGCGGGACGCATCCCCAACGACGGCGGCCGCGTCCTCGACGACAGGGGTGAACTCGTTGCCGGGGTCTACGTGACGGGCTGGGTCAAGCGCGGACCCAGCGGTGTCATAGGAACGAATCGGACATGCGCGCATGAAAGCGTTGCAGCCATATGGAGTGACTTGGTCGCGAATCGACTGTCTCGAACTGTCCGAGTTCGCGATGGGATTGAACAATTGCTGGAGCAGCGCAACGTCGCGCCAGTCGATTGGCAGGGATGGCGCGCCATCGACGCGGCTGAACGCGCACAAGGGGCGGCAATCGGTCGACCACGCCTGAAGATCGTCCGCAGGGACACAATGCTGGACCTCGCGGCAAAGGACAAAGCTCTGCGCCTTGAGAGCACGGATCAGCAAAGCAGCCAAGGGTTCGCCGGCATGCTTCGGGCAATTTTGCGATCGTGGCTCTCCCACTGACCTAGGTGTACTGACCCGTGAGGTTGGGTACGCGGGTAGCGGGTGGTTGGCCGCCGAGTGCGGTGTGGCCGCGGTGGAAATTGTAGGTGTGCAGCCAGCGCGGGTACTCAGCGCAGCGCTCGGCGTCGCTGGTGTAGAGCCGGGCGTAGGCCCATTCATCGGCCAAGGTGCGGTGGAAGCGTTCTACCTTGCCGTTGGTTTGGGGGCGATAGGGACGAGTGCGGCGGTGCTGAACATCGCCGAGCGCGTCCCGGAAGGCATGGGATCGGTAGCAAGAACCGTGGTCGGTGAGCACTTTTCGGACTGTGATGCCGCATTGGTTGAACCAGGCGTTCGCGCGGATCCAGAACGCGGCGGCGGTGTCTTTGCGCTCATCGGCGAGCAGTTCGCTGTAGGCCAGGCGTGAGTGCGCGTCGATGGCGGTGTGCAGAAAGTGATAGCCGCGCACGGGGTTGCGGTGTTTGGTCATCATTCCGCTGCTTTTGTCGGCCTGTCGATTGATCCTGCCTGCCGCACGGCCCAGCATCCGCCAGCCGCCTCCTGCGGGGATCTTGCCCACCTTCTTGACGTCCATGTGGACCAGTTCGCCGACGGCCGCCGTTTCGATGCGACGCACGCCCCGCCCGGTCGGGCGGTCCAGCCAGCGCAGCCTGGCCACCCGTAGCGGGTCAGCACACGGTGCACGGTCGAGGGATGAATGCCCAGCAGATAACCGATCCGGGGTGGTCCCCACCGGCGGATGACCCGGACCTTGATGATCCGCCGTTCAGTGCGGGTGGGCGTTTGGTTCGGGCTCCGGTGTGGTCGTGAACTGCGATCAGCCATGCCGGCCGAGCCCAGCTCGCGGTAGCGGGCGGCCCACCGAGCCGCGGTAGTGACCGCGACCTGGAACCTCTCAGCGGCCCGCCACAGGGTCCATCCGTCTTCGACTACGCAACGAGCCAGGCGCAGACGACCGGTTTCAGACAAGGGGGCGTTACGGTGGGACACGAAGACCTCCGAATTGAGTTGGTGCGTTCCTTAGACAGCTCGCACTTCACTCGGAGGTCTTCGTCATGTCACCACGCCACGCCGTACCTAACGTCCGTGGTCAGTACACCGGGCGCCGGGCGGCTTTACCACGACACCGACCCGTTCGGCCACTACGTTGGCCCACGGACTGCCGCGCATGTTGTGGAGCCTGGCACGGTGAGTGCTGGTCCTCAGGATTCGTCGGACGCATTCGTCAGATCTGTCAGCATGGCAACAAGCCGCCGATGGTCGATCTTCATCGAAGCACCGCGCGGCAGCTCGTCGACGATATAGATCTGCGCGGGGATCTCATATGGCGTGAGCGTAATTCTGCAGAACTCTCGCAGCTCTTCGGCTGTGACCGTTTTTCGCGCCCGCAGTTCAACTGCACCGACGGGAATCTGACCGAGTCTGTCATCGGGCAGTCCTGCGACGGCAGCATCGCTGACTGCCGGGTGATCTCGGAGCGAACGGACGACTGTATCCGGCGAAACCTTGAATCCGCCACGGATGATCACGTCGTCGGCGCGACCGTCGATATACAGGAATCCGTCTGCGTCGATATGGGCCAGATCGCTCGTGGTGATCCACTCATCCGACGGTGCGCCGGCCTGCGGTGAGGCCACCTGCAACCGACCCGTTTCGCCGGCAGGAGGACGCTCGCCCCCGGCGTCGACGACTCGCAGACGCACACCGGGAAATGCTCGTCCCACGCTCCCCTTCTTCTGCGACCACTGCGCCCGGAAGTCGTTGAGCGTCCAACCTGCTACAGCGCCGGAGAACTCGGTTGCGCCGTAGACCACCAGGATTGGAATTCCGTAACGCTCCTGGAAGGCATCAACGACCGCTGGATCAATCGGGCTGGCCCCACAGTTGATCGCACGGATGCTGGTGAGGTCGTCGGGAGGAATGTCTGAGTCGAGTACAACCTGGATCGCAGCCGGCGGAAGTCCGACCAGCCCGGGTCGGTGTTCCTTAACCGCCGCATGCCAGTCGGCCAAATTGAACCGTTTGAACAGAACAAGGCGCCGCGCCGATACGAGCGCCTGCAGAAGGCCCCACATACCGCTGATATGGACGAGTGGCCACGTAAGAATCGCAGCCGATCCCGCAAACGGTGCGCGCTCGGCACCGTTCGCTCGGTCGTTGTGCTGTAGCGCAGCGTGCAGCGATGCCTCCAACTGCGCGCGGGACAACGGAATCCGCTTGGGCGAACCGGTACTTCCACTGGTCAGCATCTCGATGACGACTTCGCCGGCGTCGACGATGTGTCCGGATTTCCGCTCTGCCCCTCGTGACTTCATCGTCACGACGCCGTGATCGACACTCCACGCCGATGCACCCAGCTTCGACACTGCAGTGACGAATTCTTCCTTTTCCCAGTCTCCTTCGCCGCCGATCACGAAATCGGCGGCGGTGGCCTCGAGGTCGGCACCCAGCCGTTCAGGCGGCTGCAGCGGGCTGAGAGTGACCAATGTTCGAGATCCCCTGAGGATCGCGATGAGGACTGCCACCGATTCGACGCGATTCGCCAGTACGACGGCAACCCGCCCACCCGGACCGCAGCCTGCGTTCGTCAGTTCCGTGTCGATCAGCCCACTCAGCGACTTGACGTCACCCCAGGTCAGCCACTGGCCGTCACACTGGAGCATGGTCGCTGACTCATCGATGTCCCACAACCGGACTATCGCTTCACGAAGGCTCATCGTTGTCCGCGTCATCGCCCATCCCGTTCACTTGGTCACTGTCCTTCTTGCGCGTACCGCGCATGGCGCTGTCCACATCACTTGCTCCGTAACTGAGCAACCGCCTATGCCCGAGCGCCGTACTGGTCCGCGACTAACCTGGCCCAGGCGGGGCCGGGAACGCACCGGCAGGAAGATGCTCAATCGGCATTTCTGCCGAGGACGGACCCGCGGCCTGGGTAAGCGCCATGCGCTCCTGCTGCCGGCGAATGAGCTCGTCGCGATCCGCCATCCCGTCGAGGTCGGCCAACGCCTGCTGCAGATCTTGGTCGACCATCTCGGGCGGCGCCAGGCTCTGAACCAACGCCGCCAGATCAGGCTCCGGCTGGCCCTGTTGTGCCGCACCAAGGTCAGTTGCCGGACTCGGCACGACCTCTGGAGCCGTAGGCACGGTGACAAGTACCGGTTGCGGATCTGGAACCGGTTGCGCGCCCGGCTCGTTGCCCCGGAGTCCCTCGACACCTGCTGGGTCAACTCGTTTCGGCGGTACATGCCCAAAACCTGGGACCCGTGGATCACCTGCCGGAGGGTCGTATGCCAGCATACCGGCCGCGCCTCCACCGGCGATGACAATGAGCGCTGCTCCGAGTGCGAGTGCCGGCTGGCGGCCGAGGTTTGCGCCCCCGATCTGCAGCCAGGCCAGTACCTTCGGGGCGCGTGGCGGCTTGATCGCCGCGTGACGCGATCGACCGCCTACATCGCGCGACGACCGAACGACTCGTGCGGACCGACTCTCCTCGGCGGGCTCGACCATCATCGACCCGCGTCTCCGAGTCCGCCGGGCGGCACCCTTCGATCGGCAACAAACAAATTCACTTCTGCGGACATGCCTTTCAGCTGCCTAGCACCTACCGCCGTCCATCTGAGCGCCCCCCCGCACCCGATGGCGTCTCGGGCCGACGCGTCCGCCAGCACTGTGCCCGGCGTTGCCATGCCCGTGACCCGGCTGGCGACATTCACCGGACTGCCGAACCAGTCTCCCGCACGACTCACCGCACGCCCCGCCGCGACACCCACCCGTAATTGGGGCAGGCCGTGGGTTGCCGCTGAGTCAAGGAGATCGAGCATGGCCGAGACCAACAGCGTCGCGTCGTGGGAAACCAGCATCACAGCATCGCCGATCGTCTTGACAAATCGTATTGGTGATTCAACGATCTCGTAGGTTATCTCGGCGAGGTCGGCCGCGAGGCGCGCCAACTCCTCAGGCGGAACTGCTTCACCCAGACGAGTGAACCCGGCGAGGTCGGCAAATGCGACAGTCACCTGGCGCGCCCCGGGAAGATGACCGGCGGTCCGCTCTGCAGCATCGATACCTTCCGTTTCGTACATGCGACGAAACTCCAGCAGCAGTAGGCCTTCAACAACTCGGAGCAAGGGAGGTACCGCCTCCTGGGCACGAGCCTCGAACATCTGTGCCAAGTCGACTTCGGTCGCTCCGGGCGCGTGGAACATTCGGTAGGAGGTGTCGCGCATCATCGAAGCGAAGCGCCGGAGGCTCTCCGTCAGAACCCTGATGGCTGCGACAGCCTCGTCCACGTCGAGGCCCAGATCGAGAAAGTACTTCGTCCGCGCCGCGGCCTCTGAATCCGCCTTGGAAAGCACGGCCGCATCCGGATCGTCGACACGTGGCAATCCGACGGCACGTTGGAGCCGCTCCAGGAGGTGCACATCGATATTCATCGCCTCGGCGAGCTCACGGGCCGATACGTGCTCGCCGTCATCACCCATGACCCGATACGCGGGTAGCAGCATCGGCGCCAACGACCCGCGGATCTGTTCTTCCGTGAACCCACGGTCGAGCATCCACGCCACGAGCGCATCACGCTCCTCCCGCTGTGCCTCGCCGGCGCCGCCGGTCATCAACGCCCGGTGAACTCAGCGGGGCGCCGCTCACGGAACGCCTTGATTCCTTCTTTGAAATCCTGTCCATGCAGTGACAATTGAACAATCGCGGCCTCTTCCGACATGGACGAGGCGAGATCAGTAGTGACGTGCTTGTTGAGCATCGATTTGGTGAGCTCCATGGAGAACGTCGGCCCCCCAGCCAGCTCCTCGGCGAGGGCGAACGACTCTGCGCCGAGTTCATCGTCGTGATGAACCTGCGAGATTAGCCCCCATGTCAGCGCGTCCGCAGCTGTTAGGGTCCGACCGAGCAACAACAGCTCCTTCGCCCGTGCTAGACCGACTAGCCTCGGGAGCAGAAACGTTGCGCCACTGTCGGCGGTGAAGCCGCGTTCCCGGAACGGCTCCTGGAAGCTCGCCGAATCGGCGGCCACGACGAAATCGGTTGCCAGTGCCAGGTGCAGCCCGACGCCGGCTGCGCGACCCTGCACCGCAGCCACAGTAGGGAGCGTGCAATCCCAGATCGACTGCACCATACGGTGTGCCGCCGAGTTGAGCATTCGCATGGTGGCCCCGGTTCGTGGCCGCGCATCAGGTGAGTTGACGGCGACGAGGTCTGCTCCCCCACAGAAATGGTCGCCCTCGGCCCGAATGAGCACTGCCCGAACCGCGTCGTCCGTGACCGCGCCAGCGACCGAGTCCGCGATCCACGCCATGTCCGTTGGTGTCAGGGTATTCGCCTTCGACCCGCGATCGAGGATCAAGACAAGCACTGACCCCTGTAGCTCGGAGCGGACGGCGAGCCGATCACTCACTTTTGCGCCTCACGCAGTAACTCGCCGTGGCGTTCCATCATCGCCACAGCGCGACGCTGGAGGTCGGCGGGCACATCAGGGAGTGCCGCTGCCCCATGTTCGCGACTCGGCAGACTTATCGTGGCATCGCCGCAGGCGGTCTCCTCGTCCCGCTGGTTCGTCGCAGAGAACTCGACGTCGACAAGGAAGCCATCGCCTTCCTGTCGCTTCGCCGAGACCCTACCGCGCAGAATCTGAAAGTCACCGTGGTAGTTGAACTTCCGTACCTCATCGTGCTGACGCACAATCCAGGCACCGTCGCCCATCCAGTCCGTGAGCAAGTGGTGCAACCAGCATTCACGGAGAACTCCGTAGTCGTAGGCTCTCGGGTTTCCGATCGCCTGTGACCATTCACTGTCCCAATGCACTCGTTGCGCGACATCAGGTACCCCGAAGGCGTTCTTGATGTAGAACGGAGCGATGCGCTGACGGTTTTGGTAGGCCAACCTTCCGGTTTTCAGACCGTACGGTACGAATCCGTAGCCGCCGGCGTGAAAGACGACCATGTCGGTGGTGGTCAGCGGGCCCTTGGCCATCGGCCCAAACTCATCGCCCACGCTGACGTCCTCCCAGTAGCGTGGCTCCCGGCCCCTGACCTTCTCCTCGGCGTAGATAGCATCCATCGCTGCGATGTCGTCGTCGGTGTAGGACGGTGCCGGGATCTCGCGGTACTTCCCCTTTTCCCGCGCCTTCTTGCGTTCGGTCAGAATCATCAGGCGCCGGTATACACCGACGACCTCTGCGCGCTGGTTGATCTTCACCTCGCGATCGACCTTGATGACCGACCGTCCCGCGAACTCCGAGGGCTTCTCGGTAACCGATTCGAGCGCGGTGAAGCTGTACAGGGTGTCACCGGCATAAACGGGGCGGTACCAATCCCACGTTGCTCCGGACACGAATGCATGAATGCCGCGATAGCTACCACCACGTAATTCCCGTGGCACCTTGTCGCCCTGCATGGGCGCGTTCAGCACGGCGGCCATGATCTGCGGAGCGATCTGCGAACCCCACCGACTGGTCGCCCCATGTTTGGGATCGCAGTACAGAGGATTGTCGTCCCCATAGCCGTGCGCGAAGTTACGGATCGCTTCAGAAGTCGCCGTACCGAACAACTCCTGGGTTCCCATCGCGCTGTCGTACCCGAGCGCTATCCGATCCTTCTCGATGTCGGCATCATCGATGGTGGCGATCGTCGCCTTCTCGAACTCATCGGACTGGGTTTGCGTCATCTCGCACCATTTCTCATCGGTAATTCGTCAACGATTCGTGTTCGCACCGAATGCATTGGTAGAACAAACTTCTGCTATCCGGTCAGATTATGACGCTTTCGAAGTTCGATCCAAGTTCGCGTTCAGATCTCCGGAACATGGCAATTGCCCCACGGTGTAGACCAATTCGTATACCTGACAGGGCATTTCCTAGCCGCCGAATGAGATGACAGGCCCCTCGCCCAACCCGATTCCGACGCCTTTGATCCGCAGGAACTCCTCCAGTCCTTGCCGGCCGCCTTCCTTGCCGATACCGCTCATCCCCCAGCCTCCGAACGGGCGATTGACGCCGAGATTGCCCGCGCCGTTGATGTGGATGTCACCGGCCTCCAGTTGCTCGGCGACCCGGATGGCACGCGACACGTCACGAGTGCGTACATAACCGGCGAGGCCGTACGGCGTGCTGTTCGCAATGCTGATCGCTTCGTCCTCATCGGCGAACGGCGTGATCGCAAGCACCGGGCCGAACACCTCTTTCTGCGCCAGCTCGGAGGACCGGTCGACATCGGCGAACACCGTGGGTTCGATGTAGTAGCCGCCTGCCAAATCTCCCGGGAGTTCGGGTTGCTTACCGCCGGTGACCAACTGCGCACCTTCGGCAGACGCCCGCTGGATCAGACCCATTATTCTGTCCACGGCCCCTTGGCTGATGACGGGACCGGCGATCACGCCGGGTTCAAAGGGGTTCCCCACGACGATCGACCGCGCAACGTCGGCCATCCGGTCGACCACTTCATCGTAGATCCCTCGCTGCACCAGCATCCGGGTCGGAAACGAACACCCCTGACCCGCGAAGAATCCCATGGTCAACATCCCCGCGTGCACGCACGTCGCGTCGAGATCGGCGTCATCGAAGACGATATTGGCGGACTTGCCACCCAGTTCCACGACGACCGGTTTGATGGCCTCCGCCGCGGTCTGCAGTACCCGTGT
Source organism: Mycolicibacterium sp. P9-22 (assembly GCF_008329585.1). Classification (GTDB taxonomy): domain Bacteria; phylum Actinomycetota; class Actinomycetes; order Mycobacteriales; family Mycobacteriaceae; genus Mycobacterium. The sequence goes on from NZ_NPKP01000016.1 coordinate 55,013, forward strand.
TGCCGTCGCCGGGCCGCCGGTGAAGGTAATCTTGCTGACCAGCGGATGCCGTACGAGCGCCTCTCCCGCGGCGGCATTTCCAGGCAGGATGTTGAAAACGCCGGGGGGAAATCCGGCTTGCTCGAAGATATCGGCGATGAACTCGCCTGCGTAAGGCGTCAGCTCGGACGGCTTGACCACTACCGTGTTGCCCGCAGCTAGCACGGCCGGCACCTTCATGGCAATGGACCCGAGTGTTCCGTTCCACGTCACGATCGCGCCGATCACTCCGTAGGGCTGCGCAAGAGTGAAGCCGAATTCGTGGTTCGGCAGCCAGGACGCCACCACATCGCTGGTGTACTTGTCTGCCCACCCCGCGTAGTAGCGCGTGTAATTGCTCGCCATGCTCTGCTGACCGGTACCGGGTGCATACGCGGCACCCATGTCGATCGTCAGCAGCCGATTGAGCTCGGTGTCGTTCTCATCGAACAGATCGGCAAGCTTCAGCAACAACGCCCGTCGTTCGGATGGTGGAGTGCGACGCCATGTTTGGAAGGCCCGATGAGCGACCTGCACGGCACGGTCGATCTCCTCGGCGCCGGCCAGCGGGATTATGCCGTCGACGTTGCCGGTGATCGGGCTAATGCGTTCGTGTCGGCCGCCACTTCCGGATGTCAGCCGATCCGAGCCGATTCGCAGGTGGACAGGTATGGGTGCGCGGCTCACCACTGCAGCATTCGTCACTATTTGGTCCTTTCAATGATCCATCGGCGGATGACTCGACTCTGACGATCGCCTTTCAATCGGCGTCGCAACAAGGTCGGGGTTGGGAATGTGTACAGCGACACACGGTCATCGAGCGTTGGAACTGGCATCGACTTCGGCGGACGGCGCATTCAACCGGATGCGCGAATTATCCCAGCTCAGCGCAGGTCCGGCAGGCTGCAAGCGCAGCAGTGTCATGCTGGAATATGCATTCTTCGTCGCCTGGGAAGTCACCTTGCTCGACGGCCGGAAACTGCGATACTTGTCATCGAACGCGGCTGCCGCGCTGTCGAGTTCGTCTTCGTCAGCCACTTCACTGGTTGCTACCGGCAGCATCACAGCGCAGAGCTCTGACCACTGCTCACCTCTCTCGACGAGAAAGGAGCCTCGGTGGTCTCGCCTGATTCGCGAAACCTTCTTGGACCGACCGGGAGTCTGCACGTAGATCCTCTGCTCTGCGACAACGAACCAGATAGGCAGCGATACCGGCGAACCATCCGATCGCAGCGTGGTGTAAATACCGGTGTGGGCCGCCTCGATCTCCGCCCATACCTCGGTTTCCGACAGGTGGATCCCCATCCCAACTCCCTTACATAGCTGTTGATGCCGGGCAGAGCATGAGTGCGTGATCCTCGACCAGTCATGCCCGCGCAGAGCGCTCGACCTCCGGTAGGGCGACATTAGGACTCACCCCACGCCGACCCCAACGGACCGTTCAACCACACGGAACAACCCCCAACACGTCGAAGGCAGACTCGTTACGGTTAGCCTGCTTACACATGTAGCCTCTGATCCACGATCGGCTGCGAGATGGCGGACCGTGGGTTGCTCGTCATCGATCAGGGGTCGATAAAGCTATGGCACGCCTACCCGGAAGCAAGAACCACGTGGCCCCAGAAACAGAAGAGCCAAACGACCAGGAAACCCAGCGCGAACGTATCTATCGGGCGGCGGTCGCATCCTTTGACGCGCGGGGAATCAACCGCGCAAGCATGGAGAAAGTCGCTCAGCAGGCGGGCGTGTCACGACAGACTGTCTACTTCTACTTCCCTGACAAGGTATCGCTGATCGCCGAGGTGGTGCTCAGGCACGCCAGGGAGTGGCTGGCGGAGATCAGCGAACAGCTGAAAGGGCGCCCCAACGGCGTACAGCCGATTGTGGAGGCCATGGTCCTGTGCGTCGATGGCGCATTACGCGATACGTACCTCGCCTTGCTTCTTCGACCGACATCGGACAAGCTGGCCACCGCGCTGGCCACCATGCCTGCAGTTCGGGAAGCTCAGGAAGCTTTGTGGTATCCGCTCTTTCGTCGTGCGCGCGAAAGCGGCGAACTGCGCGCGGATTTGTCCGACGATGATCTGATGGCATGGATCACGCTCGTTGGGTTGGCAATCATGACCCATGGCAGTGAACGTGGTCTCGACGATCTCACCAAAGTCGAGTCGTTGTTGAATCAGTTCATGGTGCCCAGCCTGCACAGACAAGCCGAGAACGTGGTGTCCCTCGATCCAGCCGACGATTGAACCGCCGGGTACTTCAACGCGATAGCAGCTCTGCGGGTGCTGAACTGCACAACCGAAATCGACTCTGCTGCTGCCTATCAGAACCCTTTTCGGCGGTGTTGCCGAATCACCGTCACGTGCGTGCCCCAGTCCGTTCCGATTGTCGGAACTAAAGGTTGGCCTGCAACAATTCGCGTCCTAGTCTCGCTATCGGCTAGCCCAAGTTCCAACCCGGGTAACCGCATCACCTGTCCCGGCTCTCGGGCGGGTTCACAAACCACATCGGACTCTCAGGGGCGGAATGACCTTCGATTACATCATCGTCGGAGCGGGATCCGCGGGTTGCGTTCTCGCCGCTCGCCTGTCGGAGGATCCTGCGATTCGGGTGCTCCTCCTCGAGGCCGGCGGTAAAGACAAGAGCCCGCTCATCCGCGTCCCGAAGGGCTTTGGGAAGCTGCTCGGCAACTCCAATTACACCTGGTCCTTTCCCACTCGACCGTTCGGTCCGACCAGCCGAGTCGAAGCCTGGGCCAGAGGGAAGACACTCGGAGGCTCAAGCGCGATCAACGGCCTGGTCTACAACCGCGGTCAACGCAGCGACTGGGACGACCTTGCGCGAGTCGGCGGGACCACGTGGAGCTGGAATGAAATCGTGCCTGCATATAAGGCGATCGAGAACAACGAACTCGGAGCATCCACCACACGAGGCGCCAACGGACCGCTCACTATCACGCGCGTAGAGGATGCCGATCCACTTTGCGAAGTGATGATCGATTCCGGCAAGACCGTCGGAATGCAGCGTGCCGAGGACATCAACGAGACAGACGATGAACGAATCGGCTACACGATGGCCAATATCGCCAATGGTCGTCGCGTCAGCGCCGCCCACGCGTTCCTGAACCCCGCACGCCGACGCCCCAACCTAACGATCAGGACGGAAGCACAGGCGATCAAGATTCTCTTCGAGAACGACCGCGCGATCGGTGTGCGTTGTCGCCAGGGCAACCTACTTGTCGACTACCGCGCATCGAAGGACGTCATTTTGAGCCTCGGCAGTATGCAGACGCCGCGACTGCTGCAACTGTCCGGAATCGGGCCAGCCGAAGTGCTCCGCGCCGCCGGAGTGGATGTCCGTGTCGACCAGGCGAGTGTCGGTGGCCGCATGCGAGAGCATCGGTGTTTCGTATTGAATTACCGACTGAAGCAAGACCTCGGACTGAATAAGACGCTAAGCAGCTCGCTCGGTCAGGGTGTTGCAGCGGTGAAGTACCTGGCCACGCACCGGGGACCACTGGCATCACCGTCCTACGATGTCATCGGATTCCTGAAATCCGGCGAGGCGACCGATCGAGTCGACGGTCAGGTATTACTGGCTCCCTTTTCGGTTGCCTCTATGAGACCGGGTCAGAATCCGGAGCTCGAGCGGGAACCGGGGCTGCAAGCAATAGGTTTCGTCTCACGCCCCACCAGCGAAGGCCATTGCCACATCACCTCCGCCAACCCCGACGCGCCACTTGACATCGAGACGAACTATTACGGTTCAGCGGAGGACCGAAGCACCGGATTGGCCGTATTCGCGAAGATGCGACACATGTTCGAGAACGGCCCGATTGCCGACTACATTGCGCACGAGACGGTTCCCGGATCCGACGTGACTGGCGACCAGGACATCATCGACAACGCCCTAGCGCACGGATACTGCGGATATCACGCCATCGGTACATCAGGGATGGGCCTGGAGGACACCGCTGCAGTCGACTCCTCACTTCGTGTGCGGGGAGTATCCGGATTGCGGGTGATGGACTGCTCGGTGCTTCCAGTGATGGTGGCAGGCAACCTGAACGCGCCGATGATGGCGATGGCGTGGCACGCGGCCGACGTGATCCGCGACGGAGTTTGAGCAGATGACCTTAATCTTCACGGAAACGAGGAAGCGCACATGCCGTTAACCAAAATCGAGGATCTCGCTGACAAGACGTTCGATCCGCACATCGCCGACAAGGCCGTGTTCGGCGATCATCCGAATCCGTACCCTCGGCTGAAGGAGATGCGTGCTGAAGGGCCGGTACTGCACACCGACTTCTGGGAGGAATTCGGTATCCCGAGGTGGCCGGCCCCCTGGGAGGACCGTTGGAGTGTGCTGTCGTTCGACGCGGTCAGCCAGGTCCTCAACGACCCGATCACGTTCTCGAACAAGGCTTTCGATTCGACCCTCGGACTGAGTTTCGGCCAGACGGTCAGCGTGATGGATCCCCCCGAGCATTCGCCATTCAAAAAACTGCTGCAGAAGGCCTTCAATCCCGTCGTCATCCAGGAATGGGGCTCCCGGATCGTGTCCCCGGTGGTCGATGAGTTGGTCACACCGCTGCGGGCCAGCGGCAAGGCCGAGCTGGTCGAGGACTTCGCCCGCCCCTACCCCTTCAATGTGATCTATCGGATGCTCGACCTACCGCCGGACGATATCGAAACCTTCTACAAGCTCACGGTCGCTCAAATCATCCACCACCCGACGATGGACAACGCCATCGAAGCGGCCGGCAAACTCGGGCGCTACTTCCGGCAGATGATTGACGATCGCAAGACCAATCCAGGCAACGATGTGGTCAGCCTGCTCGCCACCGTGGAGCTCGACGGCGCGCCCCTACCCGACGAGGTAGTCATCTCCTTCCTGCGCCAGCTGATCAACGCCGGCGGGGATACGACATTCCGGACGACGACGGCGTTGCTTACAGGCCTACTCACCAATCCGGATCAACTCGACGCCGTCCGGGCAGACCGCTCGCTGATCCCGGCCGCCGTCGAGGAGGCGCTACGCTGGGATGGCCCCGTACTGTGTTCGGTCCGACTTACCATGGCAGACACTGAGATTGCCGGCGTCGCAGTCCCGGAAGGCGCCTTCCTCAACATGGTATACGGCAGCGCCAATCACGATGAAACGGTGTTCGACCATCCGGAGAAGTTCGACATCTTCCGGCCCAAGCACCGCCATTTCGGATTTGCCCACGGCGCCCACAACTGCCTCGGCCAAACACTGGCCCGTCTCGAGATGACGCGGGCGCTCAACGCCATGCTGGACGATCTGCCGAATGTCCGATTGGATCCCGATTATCCTGCGCCAAGCCTCAAGGGCGCGGCGATGCGGATTCCGGACGAGATTCGCGTCGTCTGCGAATAGATGGAGCTGTATTGACACTCAAAACGTACAACCCGGCCACCGGCACGGTGTTGCGAACCTACGATGAGACACCGGAACGCGACGTCGAGGCGATCCTGGCGCGAGCGAGCGCGGCGGCCGACGTCTGGCGGAACGCTCCGCAGGAAGAGCGGGCGGCCGCGCTGAGGCGGCTGGCTGCGGCGTTGCGCGATCAGCGAGACGCACTTGCCCGATTGGCAACGCTCGAAATGGGCAAGCCGCTGCGTGAAAGCTTGGCCGAGATCGACAAATGCGCGGTGACGTGCGAATGGTTTGCTGACCACGGCGCGGAATTCCTCACGACCGACCGTGCCGAAACCGAAGCCATCGACACCCGGATTGTGTTCGAACCACTCGGGGTTCTGTTCGCGATCATGCCGTGGAACTATCCCTTCTGGCAGGTGATCCGGGCACTGGCCCCGGCAGTGATCGCAGGAAACGTCGTTGTGCTCAAGCACGCCCCCTCGACGACCGGTTGCGCACTTCGACTCGCCGAGCTGGCCGCCGCGAACCTCGCCGAAGGCGTCTTCTCGGTGGTGGTCGTCGGTCCTGAGCGAACCCCGGATGTCTGCGAACGGATAATCGGTGACGCTCGGATTTCCGCTATCACGCTGACAGGTTCGACCGGTGCCGGCCGTTCGGTGGCGGCGGTCGCCGGGCGTCATCTCAAGAAGGCAGTTCTCGAACTGGGCGGAAGTGACCCGTTCATCGTATTGGCAGATGCCGATATCGATGCCGCAGCGAAGTGGGCCGCTCGCAGCCGATTCCAGAATGCCGGACAGTCCTGCATTGCGACCAAACGCATTATTGCAGTCGAAGCGATCGCCGACTCCTTCACCGACCGATTTCTCGCCGAGGTGTCACTCATGGTCCTTGGGGACCCGCTCGCGGAAGGCACCACGATCGGCCCAATGGCACGCGAAGACCTGCGCGACGGTCTGGCCAGCCAGGTCCAGCTTTCCGTCGACAAGGGCGCCAGGGTCCTGGCCGGTGGTCTGGTACCCGACCTGGCTGGATACTACTATCCGCCGACGGTGCTCGATCAGGTCACAAGCGATATGCCCGTAGTGGACGAGGAAACGTTCGGTCCGGCTGTACCTCTGATTCGCGCCCGCGACTCGGAGGAAGCGATCCGGCTGGCAAATGCCACCCCGTTTGGGCTCGGCAGCAATATCTGGACCGCGGATTTGGATCGGGGACGCGACCTTGCGGCCAGACTCACCGCTGGTCATACCGCCATCAACGGTATGACAGCTTCCGACCCTCGGCTGCCTTTCGGCGGCCTCAAGAACTCGGGCTATGGCAGAGAGCTATCTCATTACGGCATACACGAATTCGTCAATGTGCATGTGATCGTGACGAATGGGTCCAGCGGCCCCACGGAAGCGCGCAGATGACCAGGCGATGTCACTACGACGTCGTGCCGGCGGCCGATGAACGCCCGATGAGGGCGCTGCGGCGCTGTTGAACAATGGACTGGCCGTTTGTCGGACGTGACGCCGAGGTGGAACGTGTCTGCACATCGCTGATGGACCCCAAGGCTCGTGGAGTCGTGGTGGCGGGACCATCCGGTTCGGGCAAAACGCGTCTCGCGCTCGAGTGCATCGCAAGAGCCGAGCAGTCCGGCCTTGCGGTGGCCCGAGCGATGGCAACCCGCGCTTCACAGGGGTTGGCCTTCGGCGTTCTTGCGCAGCTGTTGCCGCCGGATCACGGTGGCGGCAGTGAGTACGACAGTCGCCCCGTCGAGGACTGGGGCGAACGACTGCGCCGGTCGGCAGCCACGCTCGTCTCACGCGGTCGAGGGCGCCGCGCCGTTCTCTTCATCGACGATGCCCACCTTCTGGACAATGCATCGGCGGTGCTGATTTCGCAGCTCGTCATCCGCAACGAAGCGGTGGTGCTCGCCACCATACAAGCACGCGAGCCTGCCCCGGAGCCGCTCACCGCGCTCTGGAAGAACGAGTTAGTGGATCGTGTCGAGTTGCAGAGCCTTGCGAGCGAGGACATCCAGAGCCTCCTCGCCGGCGTCCTCAAAGGTCATCTCGACGGGGCTCTCGCCACCGAGTTCTATTCGCGCTGCCAAGGTGACTATCTGTTCCTGCGCGAACTCGTACACGGGGCAATCGATGACGGAACGCTCGCGTTCGACGACGGCATGTGGACACTGACGGGTCCACTCTCACCGTCGATCAGACTGGTCGAACTCATCGACAGCAGGCTGAGCAACCTGTCGGCCGACGAACGCTCCCTGCTCGAACTGGTCGCCGTCGGAGAACCACTGTCATCAGCTGAGCTGGCCTTGTGTCCCGACGCGGCAGCGCTCGAGACCTTGGAAGCCAAGGACATTCTGACAACCCGACTGGACGGGCGTCGCCTGGAAGTTCGCCCGGCCCATCCGTTATACGGTCAGGTGGTGCGCGGGGAGATTCCCGACGCCCGCAGACGCGAACTCTCACGGCGTCTCGCGGAAACCGTTGAGGCCACAGGTGCTCGGCGCCGAACCGATGTGTTACGCGTCGCGAAGTGGCGCCTCGAGTCGGGCGGCGGCAGCCCCGACCTGCTGATGGCGGCTGCGAGGGCCGCGCGGTGGTCATATGACCTTGCGCTGGCCCAGCGACTGGCCAGGGCGGCGGTACAGGTCGGAGCGGGCTTCGAGGGACGGCTGCTGCTGGGGCAACTCGCCAACCGGCGCGGTCAGTCAGTCGAAGCGGAGTCGATTCTCGCAGAGCTGAGTGTCTCTGCGGTCAATGACGACCAGCGCTGCCAGATCGGGTTGACGCGGATGCGCAATGCGACGTGGAGTGTCGGCCCATCGGACGCGTTGCGAATCGCGCAGGAGGTACTTAAGTCTGTGAATGATCGGCACCTTGCCGATGAGATCTTGGCACTTCGCTGCTGGGCGTTGCTGGCCGGGGAAGGACCGCGAGTATCTGCGGAGGCCGCCCGGGATCTGATGGCGCACGCCCAGGGCAAGGCTTTCGTGTTGGCCTGTGTAGCAGCGGCTTTCGGCATCGCACGAATGGGTCGGATCGAACACGGGATGGAACTCATCGATCGCGCGCAGGCGACGCAGCGCGGCCTCAGCAGCAGATTCGAGTACCCACATCTGTTCGTTCCTGTTCAATGTGAATTCCTCACGTACGCAGGGAGGCTCAAAGAAGCCGAGAGCCTCGCCAACGCGCAGTATGAGCGTAGTGTGCGCGAACGTTCAGTCGAGGAACGAGCGCATTTCGCCCTGCAGCTGGCGAGAGTCCTGAGGGTGCGCGGCATGATCGAGCGCGCCGCTCACTACGCAAGGGAGGCCACGACGATCTTTCGGCAACTCGATCTCACGACATTTGTCCGCGATGGGCTGCAAGAGCTCGCGATGGCCTGCGCGCTCGGGAAACGTGTCCAAGAGTGCGAAGACGCGTTGGCCGCCATCGATGGCTTCGAGCTCCCGCTCAGCATGCACAAGGCAGTTGAGATCGTCGAGGCTCGCGCCTGGGCCACCGCGGCAGCCGGCGATCTTGCCGGGGCCCGGCGCATGTTCGAGGATGCCGCAGCGCTTGGAGAGTCGATCGGAGACACCGTCGGCGCCCTCAACGCCCTGCACGCGCTTGCCCGGATAGGACGAGCGAAGGACGTCGCGCAGCGACTCACCCATGCAGCCGAACAGGTGGACGGACCACTGGCCAGGTTGCGGGCTTCCCACACCGTCGCGTTGGCCACCAGCGACGCCGCTGGTTTGGAAGCTGCTTCCGGCGCCTTCGAAGAGCTGGGATCGGAGCTCCTTGCCGCCGAAGCAGCGGCCGACGCATCGACTGCCTGGATCAGGGCAGGACGGGAACGCCGTGCCGCCGCTGCGCAGAACCGTGCGGCAGTACTTGCAGCACGGTGTGAGGGTGCGGACACTCCTGCCCTCCAGCCCGCCAACCTGCGAGCAACGCTGACAGCAAGCGAGTACGAAACCGCATTGCTGGCCGCCGCTGATCGCTCGAATCGTGAGATCGCCGACGAATTGGGACTTTCAGTCCGCACAGTGGAAAACAGGTTGCAACACGTCTACATGAAACTCGGTCTGTCCAGCCGGCATCAGCTTTCCGATGCATTCAGTGCGTGAGGCAGCTCCACCCCCAGCTTTCGGGCCAATCCCTCCATGGGCGCCCAGTAGGTGTCCAGCACCGGGATGCCGCTCCGCCGCCGCTCGGCTTCGGTCCTGAAGCCGCGATCACCGGGGATGAGAACCTCGCCATCGGCATTGTTCTTGCGCGACGATCTGATCGCGCGCAGACGGGAATCGACGCTTTCCAGGAACGCGCCGCGGTCCTGGAAGGCAGGTACGTGCAAGGCGAGCACGAACGAGGACACATAGGTCGTCCGCATCGAATCATTTCCGGTGCACAAACCGGCCAGCAGGCCGGCGATCATCTCGACTGCAAGTTGAATGGCGTAGCCCTTATGGTCTCCGCTCAAGTTGGCCAAGGATCCCTTGGGGTTCGAGCCGCGGCCGAGAGCAAATTCCGCTGTGTCCAAAGTGAAGTCGCCGTTATCGTCGAGTACGGTTCGAGGCGGGAATGCCTGTCCGGATCCAGCAAGCCCGAGAGCCCCGAAAATGCTGATGGCGGTGGTCGCCATATCGATGACGAGCGGGCCCTCTTTGTCGCCGGGTACCGCGATCGCGACGGGGTTCGTCCCCAACATGCGGTCGGCCCCGCCGAACGGAGCGCTCATCGCACCCGAATTGGTGAGCACGATTCCTATGCAGTCGGCCTGCGTCGCCATCTCGGCGTAGTAGCCCAAGCTGCCGTTGTGAGTCATGTTGTTCACGGACACGGCGCCGACACCGGTCGCCTGAGCTCTACGAATGGCGAGCTCCGTGGCGCGATAGGTGACCACCTGACCGGGGCAGCCCTTGCCGTCGATGGCTGCCGTGGATGCGGACTCGCGAGTGACCGCCCAGTCTCCGGTCGTATTGACCGGCGGTAGGCCCACGCCAAATGGATCCTGACCGAGATACATCATGGCGTACAACGGTAGGTGGCCGACTCCATGGGAGTCGTGCCCACGCAGGCTAGCCCAAAGGAGTTGACGTGCCTGTATTTTCGCATCTTCCTCGCGAGCACCCGCTTTGATAAGTAGGTCACGAGCGAAAGCTTCAAGGTCTTCAGGGCGGAGAAGTCTCATGGATAGTCAACCGTTCTCGTCGTCAGGATTCGGTGGTGAAGTCGCCGGGTTGCTCCCCCTTGGGCCAGACGATCGCACTGCTCTCAGGCGTCACAGGCCCGACCACCGAAAGCAGACGGGCTGGTTTGTCGCCGACATTGCGCACCCCGTACGACTCGCCGTTGACAACGAAACCGACCATTCCTGAATGGAATTCGCGCCGCTCGACCGAACCGCTGTCAGAGCCGATCCAGGAGAACTCAGCTTGGCCGTCCAACATCACCACCACCTGATCGGCACCGCTGTAGCGATGTAACGGCAATTCGCCCGTAACGGTGTGGGTCACGATGGCCAACTGAGCATCCTCGTAGGCCGGGATGTGCACTCGCGAGGAGAATCCTTCGCCGATCCGTACTTGATCCTTGACGCCGAGGGCCGAGAACGTGCGACCTGGAACGTGATCGAATAGCCGGTCCGTGACCTCGCTGGAAAGTGCCGGGAACAATCCCGGCTCAACCAGCCAGCCACCCGGCTCCTTGTCCTGCCACGCCACCTCTGACCGCGTGACCGGCCCGCCGGACGCAAAGATATTGGAGTTTCCGCTCCGTCCGAAACTACCGACAGCGCCGCCGGTGACCGGGTTCTCGGGATCTGCCAATGGATACAACGTGCACTCGCAGGTCGGAAACTCCGTCGTCAGCGGCAGTGGGCCCTCCATGTAGATCCACCGGCATACGTTCACTCCGGTGTTCTGTATCCCGTGCGGCCGGCCGCCGGGCGAGAGCAGGACATCGCCAGGCCGAGCCTTGATCCGCTGCTGTCCGCCGATCAGGAAATCGGCCTCCCCCTCGAGGAATACGATGATGCTGTCCTTGCCGGGGTGGGTGTGCACCAGCTTCTGCTTGTCTGGGAACGACCCGGCGAAGTTCGAGAGGAACTGCGCATTGTCTGGAGTCAGCCATCGAACGAAGTATCCGACGTAACCAAACAACTCGGCTGCCCAGAACTCGGAGAACGGAATGCTGAACGGATCGGACAACCGACCCGCCAGCACATCGGGCTCGCTATCAACCGAAACATCCCTGACGACCGACACAACACACTCCTAAACTGAAAAGGGGACTTGAGAACTGATGGACAATGTAAATCGAGTTGGCCCTTTGGGACCGGGTCAGAGCATCGAACTTCCTCCGTTAACGCTCAACACCTGACCCGTCACGAAGGCAGATTCGTCGGAAGCGAGATACGTCGCCGCTGAGGCAATTTCCTCAACGGTGCCGTGCCGTCCCACCGGAATGAGAGCAAGCGTCTGACGCTCGACCTCCAGGATCTCCGCGGCCGGGATCCCCATAATCATTTCCCCCACCGTTCCGGTCGGTTGATCTGCACCGTCCGCACGCGCGGCCGCGTGTTCGAGGCGGTTCATCAGTGCCTCGACCGCAGCGGTCTTCGTCGACCCCGGAGCTACGGTGTTGACCGTGATGCCGTTGCCGGCGAACTCTCGTGCCAGCCCGGTGGTCAGCCCGTGAACCCCGCCCTTGGCGGCGTTGTACACAGCGTGCATATACAGCCCATTGCGTACCGATTCAGCGCCGATGTTGACGATTCGGCCGTAGCCTCGCTCGATCATGTGTGGAAGAACCGCAAGCGTGCAATTCAGCACTGTCCACAGATTGCGATCGAGGGTCGCCCGAATCGTCTCCTCGGTGTGCTGCAGAGTGGGTCGAATGACGCCGCCGCCTGCGTTGTTCACCAGGATGTCGACTTTGCCGAATGCGGTGATGGCCTCGCGCACTAATTGGTCTGCGCCGCCGCTGCTCGACAGATCAGCCGCCACGCCGATCACGTCGCTGCCGCCGCTAAACGTCTCGACCGCACCCTTGAGCTTGTCGCTGTCGATATCGCCGAGCACCAGCCGAACTCCCTCGGACTGCAGTCGCTGCGCGATCGCCAAGCCGATACCGTGCGCGGCGCCGGTGACGATGGCGGTTCGATCGCTGAATTGCATTGTGCCTCTGGTTCCAGGTGTCGTGGGTTTGTGCACAGGCGTCTACAGACTGGGTACTGCTGCGGGAATTGGAATCTCGGGAAGTTCCGTCTGCCACATATCGAGAAGGTCCAGGCTCGGTTTCAGAGATCGCGGCCGGTAGTCCGGATCTGTGATCTTGCAATGACCATGGCAGAACTCCATCGAATTTCCGTGCTTGGGATCCGTCACGTAGATCCCCATGGATCCCGACATCGAATGCCGCAAAAGGTCATTCCGCAGCGTCATGCCCGCGCGGACCGCATTGTTGCGGGCTCGCATCACGTCGTCGATCGATTCGACTTCAACGCAGAAATGGTCGAGCTTGCCGATCGATTCTGAGGATTGCAGCAGGACCAGGGAGTGATGGAACTGATTCTCGGCGCGCATCAACGATACGACGCCTTCGACGCGATCGGACGTCTTAAATCCGAGAACCTCGCTATAGAAGCGTTCCGAGGCTGCCGCACTCTCCACGTAGAAGCCGACGTGCAGCAACTCCTGCATCGAGACTCCGGTCGACCATCCGTTGAGCGGCAGTTCGACCATGTCGATGTAGACCTCGAACTCCATACCGTTGGGGTCGTGGAACCGCACCCAACGTGACACCCGGTCTTCTGCCGCACTGCCACCTTCGGCCCAAGCGACCCCCCAATCGTCGAGCCGCTTGGTGAGCTCGTCGAGTGCCTGTTCGTTCACGGCCCGGTACGCCACGCGTGAGCATGCAGATCTCGCTGCCTGCTCGAGCCGGAGCCAATGGTGGGCAGTGCCGCCACCGCGCAGGAACGCAGTCTTCTCGCGGCGCTCGGACACCCGAAATCGTCCTACCTCCGTGTAGAACTGCAACGCCGCGTCCAGATCGTCAGTTGCGAGTACCACATAGCCCAGACCCTGAATCAAACCCTTTTCCATCACGTGCCCCTTCTTGCGTTGGCCGGCTAGACGATGATGCTGACGGACCGTTGTGGCCTCAGTGCATCCAGATCGAGAGTCACGCGGCGACGCTCGATTTTCAGTCGACCGTCCTGCACCAGCAGCGAGTGTTGATACAGGCCGACGAAAAGAATCGTCTCGGTGAAACGCGTGCGATAGACCGCGAAGTTCGATTCGGCCGAGACCCGATCACCCTCGCTCTCCTTGATACGGACGTTGGTGATGAGGCGTCGGGTTCGAGAATGCGGAAACTCCGCGTGCCCGTTCGGCTGAAGCAACCGATTCACGCGCTGCTCGATCATGAACCGATTGTCATTGATCAAGAATAGGCTGTCGGCTGCGACTGCTTCGGGGTGTGATGGTGACGGAATCTGATAGGCCCCATCGTCGGTGAACAAATCCAGCCACTTCCGCAACTGCCAGGCATCGAGCAGCGCGGCCTCGTCATACAGGAAGTCCTCGACGTCTGAGCGGGTCAGTTCGGTTGTGACGCTACTGTTTCCCATGTTTGTCTTTCCGCCGCTTCAGCCGACATCGACCGGCCGTGGCAACGTCAAGCCGCCTGGTTCCGGGAGAGCCGGTTCGCCGGTCATGAGTTCGTTCCATTTCCGCCAGAACAGACGCATCTGCAACTCGTCGTCCATGGCCGCCTGATCCCTTGCCATTCCGCGGGAGATGTCCGACCAGATTGATTGACTCCCGGTCTTGAATCCCCGCTGGCAGGACTCCAATGCCTCAACATCGTCCGGTGTCGCCAGACCACCGGGGCCCCAGAAGGCCAAGTAACTCTGACCTCGCAGTTCGCCGGCCTCCTTGCCCTCCTCCGGAACCCGCAGCTCCCAACCGGTCACCTCCAGATACTCGGGGTTGACCGGTTGCAACGTTCTGATGAGAATCCCGAAGTCAGTCCAGATCAACAGAAGCGACGGGAAAATGAACATGTTGCCGCCCCAGTTGTTCACCTGGTCACCGCGTTCCGCGCCGTGCTCCTGCAAAACTCGGTCTTGATTGGCGGCCACCTGCGCGGCCGCTTCCGGGTTAGGAAGGTCAATACCCATGCCGAGGTTGGCTCCGCCGACGAGGCTGTGCCCGTTCCCGAGGTCGAAGCATCCACGGTCTCCACCCGAGGTGTTCTTGACTGTCGCCATCAGCTTCGCCAAGTCCACACCCGACGCGATCAGCATCTCGAAGTATGTCGGGTGCGTGGTCGCGGCGTGATAGCCGTCTATACTGTTCTCGATCAGGAGCTTCCAGTTGGCACGTATCGAATATTCGTGCGTTCCCTGCGCCACCTGAAGACCGTCGCGCGATTTGTCGCACAACAGATCGATCCAGTGCCTGGCCTCGGCGAGGTAGGTCGTGAGATCCTCGACCTCTTCACTGAAGCTCGCGAACACGAATCCCCGATACGATTCGACACGGGCCGGGCTGCGTAGCCCCGGACGGCCGAAATCTTCTCCGTAAGAATCTTGATCGGGCACCAGAACGCACTGGCCACTCGAATCGAAACTCCACCCGTGATAGAAGCACGTGTGGATCTTCCTGTTGCCCGCGCCCTCTCGGCAGACTTCGGCGCCGCGATGCGGACACGAGTTATAGAGCACCTGGACGGCACCCTGCTTATCGCGCGTGAAGATCACCGGTCGACCGGCGACCTTGCGGGTTCTGAAATCGAATGGCGCTGGAATCTCGGATTCATGACCAACGAAAAGCCAGCAGCGTTCGAAGATCTGCGCATGCTCTTGGGCGAGAATATCGTTCGATACAAACACTTCTCGGTTGACACGGAAGTTCGACGCATCGCGGTCGTCAATGACAAATGGGGCTTGTGGAGTTGACATCGGGCCTCTGTCCTCGTTCGGCGAGAGCATTACTGATTACCGAGTCAAACATCGTCGGCGCCCGCTGTCAGGAGTAGAGACTACTCTTCGTATGCCCGGCGACTGCTGTCCACAACTCGTGCGTTGGACGGCGCTGGCAGTCGCGTAGGTCGCGAATAGTGTTATATGGCAACAGTATTCATAGCCAAGAAACGGCTCCTAGATCTGCAGCGGCGGAATCTTGGACCGCGGGACAACTGATATCAACCCGCCAACGCGAGCGGGAAGGACTGCAGACTGATCTATGTAGAAGGTGACGGCGTCATCGGTGATCGTGAAGCTCCGATAAGTGGCCGGGTCCCGAATGCCATCCGAAACTGCGAAGCCTCGAACGTGGAACTGACGAGCCAGGTCTGCGGCCACGACCGGAGAGAGGACGTCCACAGGGTTGACGCCGGCCGCGAACAGATTCTCCAGTGTCACCGGGCGTCTCTGATCGAAGTCGAAGACGAAGCTCTTATAGGTGCTGTTCGACGGCGCGGTTTCGATATCGGCAAGGACCTTGAGCAGGAGACTTCGCGTACCCGTCTGGGGCGTGTTCGGAATCGCGTTGTTGTTGTATCCCAATGTAGTCCGCTGCGGCTGGCCCGACCGGGTAGACACCGACGTGACCCACAGACTGTAGGGGAGTTTCGCAGCTCCCGGCGCGCGCGCCAGCCCGATCACCCGGTCGCGTTCCTTGGCGAGGAAGGCGGCGACGGCGCCATCCTCAGGGTGGCCGACGGCAAAGCGGAAATCGATCATGTACTCGCTGGTGATGTCCTGTGCGTGGCAGACGTCTCCTGACTGGAGATTGCCGCCCAGGTCTGTGCACGGCGACTGCGCAGCCGCAGCGGGCGCAGCACTTAACAGCAGCGCGCAGATCATGGCCGGCCCGGCCATCAGTTTGGTCCGCATCGTCTCGCCTTTCACTGAGGTACAACGAATCACGTGGAACTAGTCGCCCGCTACGACCACGGTCGCCACGCTGTAGCTTCGCGGCACCGTCGACGGCCAACCCTGGCTGCTGTCATTGCTCAATGCACCGAATCCGTACTTTGTGTAGCCACAGTCTGAGAAGACATCCCAGCCCCGCCCTTGAATGACGACCGACGAAATTGCTTTCGTCTCATTGTCCCCCGGACCGCCGGTGCGGGCGTCGCCGTACCCGGACAGCATTCTGACCTTGGAAGGGTTGTAGCCGACCTCCCGTAAGGCTTGCGTGACGCTCGGCACGCCTTGCACGTTAGTGTCCGAGACGGGAAGAAACCTGCCGGTATGGGAGATCCAGGCGTCGGATTCGCGTACCGCGCGCTGGCTCACATCGTTGAGCACCGAATCTAACTGTAACGGCGGACATCCCGCGACAATGCGGGCTTCGTCGACAGCCGCCTTGAGTGCTGTGACGGTATCGGCCGCGGCAGTCGGTGTGAACGTCATCGCAACACAGATGGCAGCACAGCTTGCCGTTCCCACACGAATCCATCGGAGCTCGGAGCGATCCGCAGGACGCATCCGGCTAGTTCTGGCCGACGACTGCACCAACCCCACCGACTTCGCTGATCTGCCAGTCGTGATTACTGTCGATCGTGATGCTGTACGTCGCCGTGGACTCGAGTCCTTCGGGAGCCTGCACCGTCTTCGTCTGAACACTGACGAACGTATCGACCACGTAGATCCCATTGTCGTTCGACCTGACCTTGGCCACCAACGGTCTAGCGGTGGAATTCCATTGCAGTGGAACAAGGATCTGTTCCATCGAGGTCGCCGCGCCGTCGAGCTTCTCCTTCAGCTCTGGGGTGGTGCCCTTTACGAGATCCGCCTTCCAAGGTCCCAGATCGGCGGCGTTGATCCTCGCAGCACCAACCGCGTAGTCGACCGCGATCTGTTCTGCCCGACCGTTCGCAGCGACCTGATCTGCCTGTGCCTCCAACTGTTCCTTCGCGTCCAGGTACAGCCATGTCGTGGCACCGGCCACCGCGAGGAGTCCGATTGCCACGAGACCGGTGACCAGTCCACGAATCGAGAGGGAAATCGACCGTCGGCCGGCCTTCGCAGACTCTCGCGCTTTGACTCGACTGTCATCCTCGACGTTGTCGGCTTCAGGCTCTTCCGCGGCCTCCGCGGCCTCCGCGGCTTCACCCGATTCAACAGACTCACGAGCTCCTTCGCGTTTTTCGGCTTCTGCGTCGCCTTTGATGTCCAACTTCGGCATTGAGACCGCCTCCTATCCTTGTGGAACTGTCACGTGCAGGTTGATGGCGCCATCTTCAGGCACCGTGGCAATCAGATTCGCCAGGATCTGACTGCTGTCCAGATTTCTGATCGCCGCAGCGATCAGCTTCACGTTGGCCGATGTCGCCTCGCCCAGGATCCGAAGATCGACGCCGCGATTGTCGAGGAACTTCTGGATTCGACCGATGAACCCCGCAAAGGTCAGCACGTCCCCCGGGTTGAAGCCCATCAGGACCTGGTTGTATCCATCGTTGAAGACCGTGTTGATCCTCGTTCCCAGCGCGCGGATCGATGGCGCGGCCTCGGCCAAAGCAGGTCCCACAAAGCCCGCATTCTCGAGCAGTGCCTGAAAGTTCCTGAGCATTGCGCGGCCCTGGCCATTGAGGTCGGCGGTCGTGTTGCGCAACAGCATGCTCGTTCGCGCCAGGTTCGGCAGGACCGCAGCGGGATCAGGGAGTCCGACGTCCACCTCGTTGATGACGTTGTCCAGCTGCTGCGGGTCCATCTGATTGAGCACCCGCACCACGCTGACCCCGAGCTCGGATACAGACGGGCTCTCCTTCACGGCGCCGATAGCGAGTCGTTGCCCGTCGCGCAGCAACGGCCCGCCACTGCTCAGCGGCTCCAACTCGATATAGGACTCGCCGAGCGCGGACAGGTTCTCCAGACGGACGTCCGAGTCCTCGGGAATCTGGTACTGCCCTTCGACATAGAAGTGCACTGTCGCATTCGACGTCGAGGCATCGATACCCGTCACCTTCCCCACGCGCACACCACGCAGCAGAACACTCGCATCGACCACCAGATTGTTGATGCTCCCAACATCCATCGACAGATTGGTCCGGTCAGCCGGCGGCGAAATCCGGATACCCAATGACGCGATGTACGCCACGAAAACCGCCACCACAGAGAGGAAGACCGCGAAGGTGGCGATGCTGAGTAGCGGCTTCGACCTCATTGCAACGCTCCAAGCATCCGTAGGATCTGCTCGACGTCCCCCGACAGCTCACGCCCGTCAGGTCCCACAATCGACGTGATATTGATCGCCGGGTACTTTCGGTCCGGCATGTAGTAGTTCTTCATCAGCTCAAACCACCGCGGGACTTCGTCATCGAATGCGAGCTTTGAATGCTGGACTGCCTCCATCGCATTCGCCGCCGACTCGAAGACCGGGACCAACCAGTAGCCGTTGTTGTAAATCGTTCCCAGGCTCGGCAGGAGTGTGGCGAAATACTGCGTAAGGGGGAAGAAGTGATGAAATCCACGCACGCCGTCCTCGCTGAACCAGTGCTGCACCTTCGGCGTGTAGGTGTACAGCACGTTGCTGGTATCGGCGACGCCGGTCAGCCATTTGTCGACGTTGTCGACGTTGTCCGACAGATCCGACAGGTCCACCGCTGCTCGCGCCGCGATCTCACGCACCTCCGGCCGTGCCGGAGTCACCCTGTTGACCTGGATCACCGCGTTCTGGGCGCGCTGGATCGACCCGCTGCCGATAAAGTTCGCCAGACTGGCCAGGGTGTCCTCGAGCTGTGGCGACGAGGTCGTCTGGGCCATCGGGACACGGCCACCCGCAGACAGCGGAGCAGCCGCCGCCGCCAGGTCGGGATTTCGTTCCAGTGCGACGTAGGTATCACCGAGCACGGTGCCCTGCTGCAGGACGGCGTGGATATCGGATGGCACGGTCACGTTCTCGTCGATACGTGAAGTCACCTCGACACCCGTGTCCGTGAGCTGAACCGCGGTCACGGAACCCACCCTCGTACCGTCCATCAGCACCTTCGCTTGATCAGGCAGATTCAGTACGTTCGCGAACTCGAGAATGACGTCGTACCCGTCGCGATCAGCGGATCCAGGCACTGGAATCGCATTGACGCTCAGTGTTGCGCACGACGCCGTGCTCAGCGCGACCACCAGAGCCGAGACTGCCAACAGAATTCTTCTTGTCATCGTCGCTGAGCCTCCATGAGCACGTACTGCAGCAACGCAACATCGACTGCGTGCGGCTGACCGTTCACGTTGGCGCAACTGCCGGGCATCGACGCGTTCATCGACCCGCAGAGAGCCCACCCGTCAGGCGCCTTGACGCGGAAGAGCGGCGGACTCCAGCCGATGAGATTGAACTGGTGATTGTTGGCGTAGTACGACATCGTGTTGATCCAACGCGGGACCGGGTTGAGCATGTTGGCAATGCCCTTGTAGTGCGGGCTCAAGTGACGCAACGAGTCCGCAGTGGTGTCGAGCGCCAGCTGGATGTTGTCGCCTAGCGTCAATTCGATGTCATTGACCATCACCACCAACTCGGTGATGGTGTTGGTCAATCCCTGCGTGCCACGAAGCGCGTTGATCAGATACGGATCCGTTTGGGGCATGTCGAGCAGGATCTGCTTCAGAGGGGCACTGCTTTCCCGCAACGTATCGGTCAGTTGCACAACGTTCCTGACGATCGATCCGATATCGGCAATCGACTGGTCAGGGTTGTCCAACAACGCCGATGACGTACTGAGGAGGCTGTTAAGCGCGGGTCCGTTTCCGCGAACCACCTTGTCCATCCCACTGAGTGCGTCCTGAATGCTCGTCGACTCCGACGGGCTGATTCCGTTGACGAAGTTCGTGGCAGAACCGATCACCTGCGAGATACTCAACGGCGTGGCCGACCTACCGCGCGGAATGCAATGCTCGGCCGCGAGTTTCGGCCCGCCAAAGTAGTTTCCGACAAGTTCGAGGGAGCGGTCCGCGAGGATCGACGTCGAACGGATGACGGCCTTGACGTCGGCCGGTATCGGATGGTCCGTATCGATCGTGAATCGGACTTCGACTTCGGTATTCTTCGGCGTGATACTCGAAACAGTTCCGATACGGTAGCCCATCTGAGTCACCGGATTGTCCACGTATAGCCCGATACTGTCGGACATGATCGCGCACAACTCGGCGGCATCCTCACGTTGCGCCGCACCACACGACGTAACACCAGCGGCAACGCAACTAGCGGCAGCACAAGCAGACAAAGCACGAACGACGGAAGCTGACAGCCGCGACATCAGCAGGGACTTCCATGCACTGGAACGCAGATATCTGTGGCAAGCAGTTCCGGACGGATATAGCTGTTCTGGCTGCCAACGGCTCGCTGCATCCGGTCGTGCACACGGCCGAGCACCCGGACGAGTACGCCGTTGCGGCTCTGAATCGTCCGAAACTCGGTGAGAATACCGTCCAGCCGATCGAGGAAATCCTGGCGATTCGTGAAATACATCTTCAACAGGCCGAATTTCGCAGCCTGCACGATGGCGCCGATACCTTCGAGCGCGTCGGCGAAGCTCTTGCCGTACAGCACCAGCGCGGCCTCGAGAATCGCGATCTTGTTGATGTACTCCTGCAGCTGACCGCGGTAGTCCTTGAGGGTGTCGACAAACTCGTCTGACATCGCGAGAAGCTTCGAGATCTGGCCGCGCTGACGATCCATGGTGTCGACGATGGCGTTTGCCGCATCGAGAACGGCTGTCACCGAATCCGTATTGCTACCTGTCAAGCCCTGCTGCAGTTGGGCGATGGAGTCCTTGATCGGCTGCGAAGCAAGGTTCTCGGTGATCTTCGTGGTATCCGACAGCGTCTCGACGAGGCTGTACGGCATGGTCACTCGTTCCTTGGGAATCGGACGTTCGCCGATCTCCGAGTCGCCGAGCGGAATCAGAGTGACAAAATAGCCTCCGACAACAGTCAGCATGCGTACCTGTACTTGCGACTGATCTCCAACGAAGGCGTCCCGCCGCACTCTAGTGCGCACGCGGATCTGGTCCGGCTCGCTCGCGAGGTCTTTGATGTTCCCCACCACAATGCCGGCTATCCGGACGGTGTCACCAGGACGGATCGAAGCCGCATCGTCGGTGTAGAACGTGACGATCTTCTCACTGGGCGGATTCACGTAGATCCACCCTGCAACAACACCGAAGATTGTGACGATGGCGACCAGCACCACGCCCCAGAACCTGTCGTGTCGCGCTGAATTCAGTTTTTGCATAAAACCACCCGCTGGCCGTTCAAGAGCACATCCACCGCTTCCGGAAGTTGGACCCGGCCGCGCGAGCACGGCACGGGTGCGCCATTGCCCGGTGGCGGCGGGAGATTCTCCCAGATCACCGGGGTCCGCTTCACGACGTCGATCGCGTCGTAGGCATTCGTGATCGCCCTGTCCAGGGCGCGGTCGGCGTCGATCCCCGGCCTGATGCCCGCCGCTGAAAGCAGGTGCACCACAGCTCGGGTGAAATCTCGGCCGGCGATCTGCGACTTGCGAAACTCGTCCAGCACCGCCATCGCGCCCCGCAGTGGCGTTTCGAGCTCATCGAGAATCTGGATCAGGTGGTGGGAGCGACCATTGACGCCGTCGGCGAGGGTAGCCAGGTTATTCATGATCGTCGCGACGACCTGCTGGCGATCGGCGACGAATGCAGTGAGGTTCCGAATGCTGTCGAGCATGGGCCCTAGTCCGCTGCCATCCCCCTGCAGAAACGCGACCGCGTTGTCGGTGAACGTGTTGATGTCGTCAGGGCTCAACGTCGCGAGCACTGGTTGAAGACCGTTGAACAAGACCGTGATGTCGAACGACGGCAGAGTCATGCTGGTGGGTATCTGAACTATCCGATTCGCCACGGACTGTCCCTGCACGGGATTCTGCACATCGACGTAGCGCAGCCCTGTCAGGGCTTGGTATCGAACGGCCAGCCGACTTTCCGGCACAATGCTGAACTGTTGATCAAGGGTGAAGTCGACGGCGGCGAGACTGCGCCCGTCGACGGACCGCTTCAAAGCGATATCGCTCACCTTGCCGACACGGACACCGCGGACGCGTATGTCGGCTCCGTTCATCAGGCCCGAAACATCGCTGAATTCAGCCTGATACACGTTGGTGGGAGCACCGACGGGGTGACTCAGCTCGTTCGCGATTGTGACCAACAGAAATCCGCTGACCACCGTGGCAACCAGCACCCGCCAGAGGGCGGCCCTGGCGGTCATGACGGCTGCCCCATGATGGAGCCCAGTGTTGCTGCGACGCCCGGAAGCTGATCCAAAATAACCCTCACCTGTAGCGCACGCTGTTCCCCCGAGCCCGCATACATCCGCTCGAACCGCGACCGGATCTCCGTGACTGTGGACGCGAACGCGTCGGCGCTCAGCGCCTTGGGCACGGTGTCGGTGAGCGCCCTCGCGCTCTCCACAACCGGGAACAAGTCATCGACATGGGACGACAGCAGCACGCCTACGGGGGTGAACAGTTCGTTTTCCGTAATCGTCATCGTCGGGATGAGGTGGTTGTCGAACCACACGTCGTTGTCCCTGTTCTCCAGCCACAGCTTGACGTTCTGCCGGTACACACGCTGCGCGGTTTCGCCAAGGGCAGGGAAGTAGTTCCACTTCTTCTCGATCTCCTCAGCAGTATCCGGTGTGAGCGTGTTTGGGACCGTGTTCAGCACCATGTCGCCGGTATGTGCCAAAGCCTCGATGTAGCCAGGGAACGCCACACTGATACCGGTTGTGTTCCGGAGTAACTGCTCCGTGCTGACCGTCTGCACCACTGCCACAGACTCGGCAACGACGAGCACGGTTTCGAGCAGCGGGTTGAGCCCGTCGGCGTAGCGCGTGGCGCGATCGATGACGGTCACCAGTCTCTGATCGAACACACCATTCGACAGTTCACCGAACCGGTACAGCAATGTCTGCAAGCTGTAGTTACCTTTGGGTGCGGTGTTGATCTCCGTGCCGTCGCGAAGTGGCTGGCCGTCCGCAACGGGCGTGATGTTGATGCCGGTCACACCGAAATAATTGGATGGTCGGTAGTCGAACGCCATGGCATCCGTCAGCCCGCGGGTCGGCGCCTTCTGCAAGTCCGCCTTGAGCCGAACCCCTCCGCCGGCCATGCTTGAAATTGCGGTCACCTCCCCAATTTTCACGCCATGCATGATCACCGGAGTGCCAGCCGCGACGCCCTGGCCGACGAATGTCGTTTCAACCGTGACCGACAGGACATCTTTCTTCTGACTGAACGGGTTCACCACGAAGTATGCAGCCGCCGCGACCAGGGCGGCTGCCACTGCGACCACACCGACTCTCGTCAGAGTCCGACTCTCCGAGTCGGCAGTTGCGTGCAACAGTGTCATGTCGTCGCCTAGCCCTTAAATACGAAAGTCGGTTTGAAACCCCACAGGGCGATGGTCATGACGAAGTCGAGCGTCATTATGGTGACCAGACTCGCTCGCACCGCCCGTCCGGATGCACGACCCACTCCGACCGGGCCGCCGGACGCGAAATACCCGTAATAGCAGTGTATTACAATCACGGCAGTGGCAAAGACAATTGCCTTTATCAGCGAGTAGAATATGTCCTGCACGGGCAGAAATTGCACGAGGTAGTGCTGATATGTCCCACCGGACGCCGCGTAGATGCCCTCAATTAGTAGGCTCGAAACGAAGAAGCTGATCAAAAGGGTCAGCAGGAACCCGGGGATGACGCAGAGCATTCCACCGATAAGTCGGGTTCCAACCACGAACGGAAGGGGCCGCAATCCCATGACCTCGAGAGCGTCGATCTCCTCGGCGATCCGCATGGAACCTATTTCGGCCGTGATACGGCATCCGCACTGAGCTGCGAAAGCGATTCCAAGACACAGCGGCGCCATCTCTCGCACATCGCCTAGGCCGGCGATAATCCCCGCGAGCGCGCCGAAGCCGATCATGTTCAGGATCGCCCAGGCCTCGATCGCCACCATTCCACCGATCGCCACGCCCAGCACGACCAAAACACTGATCACGCCGCCGTCAACCACCAACGATCCTCGCCCCCAAGCAAGATCGAGCATCCGGGCAAGGCACTCCCGGCCGTACTTTCGTACGGTGAGCGGTAGGTAGTAAAAGGCTTGCCCGATGAAGAGCAACCACTGACCGACGCTCTCGAACGGACGGCGTATCGCCTTCACAAGCTGGCGCCAGGCCCTGAAGTGCAGAGCGGGCGCGGCCTGTCCGGTAACTGAACCTATACCCATCACGCCACCTGCATCGGGAAGAACATGGTCTGCAGCTGGGTGATTGCCAGATTAACGACCAGGATGCCCATCACGTTGATCACCACCGACGAGTTCACCGCATCCGCAACTCCGCGGGGACCACCTTTGGCTTCCATTCCGCGCAGCGAGGAGACGATCCCTGTGATGGCGGCGAAAATGATCGTCTTACCTATGGCGAAGTAAACGTCCACCGTCTTAGCGAAGGCACCGAAGGATTGCCAATATGTTCCGGGCGCGGCGTCGCTGACAGCCAGTGAGAGAAGAAATGACGCGACGACCGCCGACGCGAGGATGACCGCACATAGAATCGGAGCGAGTACCAACAAGGCCAGGAATCGCGGCACAACGAGAAAACGCACCGGATTCACACCCATTGTTCGGAGCGCGTCGAGCTCGTCCCGGACCGCTCGCGCGCCGAGGTCGGAGGCGATCGCAGAGGCCGCAGCGCCTCCCATCAGTAGTCCAGCCGTGATTGGCGTACCCTGCCTGATCACCGCGACGCCGCTCGCCGCGCCCACCAGCGAGCTGGCTCCAACCTGGTTGATAAGCCCCGAGATCTGGACGGCGACCATAGCACCGAAGGGGATGGCCATCAACACAGCCGGCAGTGCGGTCACCTTGTACAGCGCCCATGCCTGAATAATCGTCTCGCGCAACGGCAGTCGACCAGAGAGGGTGTCGGTGACGCAGTACCGCAGGACCTCGCCGGTCAACTTCGCCCCTCGTCCAATGGTTCCCATTGCTTGAACCGGGCGATTGAGAAGCGCCAGTACCGACTTGCCGATCCTGGCCAGGGCCGCGCGGACCGAAGACAACGCGCGATGCAGGGAGTCGGATCCTCCGTTCAAAGTCGCGACCATTAGCCCGCCACCTGTGTATGGAAATCAAGCGAAACGCAGGTTCGCGCGAAGCCGGGCGTCCACACGGCCGCGCGTTTGCCGCGTGTGGCCGCCACGTCCGCGGCCAATACCGCAGTCACGCTTGGCTCTTCGAGCTGCCGAGTGCATTCCATGCGCGGTCGGGACCTGCTTCCATCCGGTCCCCGCTCCCAATGTCAGGGAATCTCGGGACGTCAATCCGGGCTGTCGATACTGGTGTGACCTGACTCATAATCGAGTCCTAGGTGCGCTGCGTAAAGGACTTTGGACCATATAGCTGAACTTTGCCGAATCAGCGCGCCCGTGCGAACGAATCGGTAAAGTTGGCAGGATCTGCTCAAGATTTTGAAGGACAACTAGGTCAGCGGTGACGGCGTTCTGGGTCGTGTGTGGAGCCCGTCGGCCGTAAGGCCAGGAACAACCCTTCATCGCCCCATTCGGTGGCTAGTCGCAAACGTGCGAGCGATTGATCTTGCTGCCCCAATGCCTGGTGCGCTGTACAGACGGGCCATAGATCCACGCAGTATTCCGGGCCCTGATACCGATGCCGACGTTCGAGAGGTGCTGCCACAAGCGATAGAACGACTCGCCCTGGTACAGCGGGAAATACGAGTTTCCTGCGAAGTCCTGGGTCTGGGTCAACGCCAAAGTCCGAGGCGCCAACCAGACAACAGACGCTTCGACATTAGCCGCTACGGCATCCGCCTGCGCTTGAACCTGACCGACAGTCCAATCATTGCTCGCCGCCAGTAGATTGAACCCGAATTCGTCGACCTGACGTATCAGTTCGACGTAAATTGACGTGAACCACTGGCACATCTCCCGCTGCGCGTTGATATCCGCATCCGTCACGTCCTTCCTGGTTTCGTCGTAGGGGATGGGGAACTTCGGGGTCCAATTGGTGGGCACTACTTTCACGGCAGGCAACGACGGGGCCGGTGGGTCGAACGGGCTGGCGGCCGCGGGACCTGTTCCGGCCAAGGAACCCCACACCAGTAATGCCATGCACGTCAAGATTGCATTTAGAGTCTTCTGCAGCGCCGTTCGCAGACATTGCCGCTGTGGAGCTTGTGGCATCTAACACCTCCGGGAAAGACGAGCGATCAGTGATACGACCGCCGGGCTGACTATGAATAGGTCACCGAAGATGCGAGTAAGTCCGACCTAATCCTGGCCGTGATTCGTATCGTTGCATCAGCACTCACCTCAGTTGATCTTGTTCAGCCTCAACGGCAGAACGATGGTGAGCGCCTTAACTCGTCCGCATGCGTACCGCTCGCCGACTGTCTTGTCGATGCCCTCGAGATACGGCGACCCGATCTGGGTGAGACCGTCGGAATCGGAGGGATAGAACTTGAAGGTCTGATGCCCGGGCAGGACCGATCCGTCCGGACACGGTTGCCAATTCGGCAGGTCGCGCTCGACATACCAAACGTTACCCTCGTTCGTGTAGAGCGAGGCTTCCCAGCCTTGATCGCTCGAAACTAGGCCGGTGCACGATACTTCCGTGGTGCACGTCGATGTGATGGTCCAGGTGCTGACGACGGTCGCTTCTTTGTGGAACGCGTAATCGGTGGTCGCCCATTCGCCATCGGAAAGCACGGTGAAGACGCCGTTGATTGCGACTGGGTCCACGCTCGCCCGGGCCGAAGGCAAGGCACAGCCTGCAGTCGCGGCAATAAACACAGCGGCGGCGCTGGCCACTTCCACAATCGGACGCATCACGGCCTCCTCGTCGGGTCACCCTGTGTTCCAACATTTCCCGATTCATCGGGAGGATGACCATCGCACCATATATGGCTTTTAACGGAGCAGGATCGCAGAGTTCCGGATGCCGGAACAACCCGAAAACGTCAATCCGGCAGGACCGGCGCATAGGCGACTTCGCACAGCGTCGACTGAGCTGCTTCTACGAAAGCCGCCAACTGTTGCGGCGTGGCGTCGGGAAATTCATAGACGATGTCAGCCTTCGCGTCCTCTGCGGTGAAGCCCCAATGAAACAACGCACATACGGAGGTCGCGGCGGCCAGTGCGAACGCGACGTCGGTGCCGGACTCACCGACATCAAAGCCGCTGGTGGACAGCACTTCCAGGAAGTCATCGCTGGCATCAGCCTGAGCTGGCACGGCGAACGGCAGCGACAGGCCCGACGCAAGCAATGCCGCACTGATCCCGAGTCGGCTACGCATAGCGCCAAACTATAGCCCCAAGAACTCCTTTCCCGCGATAGTTCTTGAAGTTGTCTCTTGTACGATTATTACGCGGAGGTCATGCCTGCCGCAGTCGCCTTCGATCGGCTGGCAGGAGAAGTCCGCGAGGGACCGGACGGCAACCGGTGCCGTGCGGACAGAACATGGCGTGCCGTCCTGGGCGCGAACCAACTCGGAGCGGTCTTGCCACGGATTGGTGGCTGCGACGCGGCCAGCTACCACTGGTGAGCATCACTTCTGCAGGATCGCCGGGTGGCAACCAGCCCTGCGGCTTCGCGGCCCCGATTGCGACCCAGTAACCGCGTTGAGATGACGCCGGGAATTTATGACGACGCCATAACGCTGGGTCAAGCATGAAACTCGTACCCGTCGTGCCACGCGGCGAGTTGTGACACCTACCCGATCGGGCAGTTTCCGCGTGCCAGACGGCGGGTAGATGCTGCACCTCATTGTGGCGCGGGCCACGTAGGTCCACGGTGGTGTGCAGGAGGGTGTTCCGCCCGTCCGATACCGCAAGGAGTCGTCCAATGGCCATTGAGCTGATTCGAAATCGTTTTTCCCAGCGGGGTTCCATCGAGTTGTTCGGTCAGCAGAACCGCCAGGGTGTCGGACAGTTCCTCTGGAATGAGGTCGTGCTCCACGCTGTGTGTGCCGTCGCGGCGCCCGGTGCGGAACATGGTGTGCCCGGATGCTCACGGCGGTACCTAGTCCGACGCCGCACCGCACATTATCGCGGCGCCACACACCGCCGGGCATGGGGCGGAGCGGATCAATCTCGGCAGGTGCGACGATAGTAAATAAATTGGTGGACAATGCCATTCGCCGGCAGTGGTCGGCGCGCGAGCCGAATGGGCGGTGTTTACTGCCCATTCGGTTGGTGTGGCGGAGCCAATTTCGGTTGCCCTAGCGCGAGCGGTAGGCATAACACTAGAGGACCCAAATCCGAATAGCACAAAGGGCTGATAAAGGAATTGCTTGTCGAAGACGTTTTCATCGACGGTGTCTGAACGTCTAGTGACTATGACACCGGCTTTGAGAAGCTACCGTTACTCGGCGTTGTTGAACTCGAACTCGTTCCGGTACTGAACACGAAGCGGCGGCGGCTCTACGGTCGAGTAGCGCCGCTACTTCGTCGGGTCAACCGACCACCTCCGCGCAACATCGAGCATCGGCATCGGCATCGGCGTTGGCGTTGGCGTTGGCATGACTTGAAGCATGGAGAAGGTTCGCCGTTGCGCGTTACTCCGGGTGATTGTACTTCTGCGTGAGAAACAGCAGTCCCCTCACTTGGCCGCTCTCAGAGTTCTCATCGGGCTTCGCCAATCAAAAGTCCGTTTGAGGTGGACGAAAGTGGAAACCGCACCGTAGTGCATGGTCAACACGGGCGACCGTATTGAGTTTTGTCAGCTACACCACGGGGACCGCTACCGCTGCAACTGCAACTGCAACTGCAACTGCAACTGCAACGAACCTACTGTTGCACAAACAGATTTAGAAATCGATTGGCAGGCAGCGAGTTGTATGTGGTCGAACCCAGGGGCCGACACTCGATCTAGAAACTCGTCGGCTACGGTTGCGGGTCAAACCAATACGGAGGCAGTCATAGGATTGACCGAACCACGCCCTACTCCGTCGACTACTACCCAGTAGACACCCGCCTGTTCAGGTGTGAAGCTGGTCGCGACATTGAGATCATCAAGTCGAGGAACCCTTTACCACCGCGGCGGGGCGCTGTTTCGAAGAGCGCGTCGCCAGCACGGCCGGGGCGTGGCGCAATGTCCGCCCCAAGGTTTCCGCGGGCCAAAGCTGCCACGAAACACGCAGAAATGGAAACGACAAGGCGTACGTCGACTTACAAATCGGGGTCAATCTGTCATGATGGTCACTCAGTACGTTCACTGGACATCCTGTCCAGCGAGATGGACGGAGCGACGATGTCACCGGGTCCCCAACCTGCGATGTATGACGCCGACTGGGTACGCGCCAAGTACGCGGCCGAGCGCGACAAGCGCCTGCGCCCCGATGGCGTGGAGCAGTTCGTCGAGGTCACCGCCGATTTCTCGCACTACGCCGACGACCCGTACACCCCGCGCGCCGAACGTGAACCCGTCAGCGATCACACCCAGGTGCTCATCATCGGGGGCGGGCTGGGCAGCCTCATCGCCGCGGCCCGGCTGCAGGAAGCCGGGATCACTGACATCCGGGTGGTGGACACAGCCGGCGACTTCGGTGGCACCTGGTACTGGAACCGCTACCCCGGTGCCCAGTGCGATATCGAGTCCTATATCTATCTGCCGCTGCTCGAAGAACTGAACTACGTCCCGTCCGAGCGCTACGCTCACGGCCCGGAGATTCGGGAACACCTGCAGGCCATCGCCCGCCACTACGGGCTGTACCGAAATGCGCTGCTGCAGACCACCGTCACCGCCATGACGTGGAACGACCACGCTCAGCACTGGATCATCGAGACTGATCGGAAAGACCAACTCACCGCCAACCTGGTCGCCGTCTCCCCCGGCTCCCTGACCCGGCCCAAATTGCCGGGCATTCCGGGCATCAACGAGTTCCGCGGGCACACCTTCCACACCAGCCGCTGGGACTACGACTACACCGGCGGGGACGAGTCCGGCGGCCTGACCAAGTTGCGCGACAAGAGGGTCGGCATCATCGGCACCGGGGCCACCGGCCTGCAGTGCATCCCCCACTTGGGCCGGGAAGCCCAGCAGCTCTATGTATTTCAACGCACCCCGAGCACCGTCGCCGAACGCAACAACCGCCCGACCGACCCGGCCTGGGCAGCCACGCTAGAACCGGGCTGGCAGCGCGAGCGGATGGAGAACTTCACCCGGGTCACCTGTGGGGTGGAGATGGATCTCGATCTCACCGACGACGGCTGGACACGCAACGCCCTGACGCTTACGGAGCCGGCCGTCATCCGCGAAACCCAGCGACTCGGCCGGGAGATGACCCCCGATGAGATCACCGAGTTCCTCTACCGCGCCGACTGGGACGCGATGGAACGGCTGCGCGGACGCATCAGCGCGGTGGTCACCGACGAGCAGACCGCCGAAGCA
This sequence comes from Mycolicibacterium sp. P9-22, assembly GCF_008329585.1. GTDB lineage: Bacteria > Actinomycetota > Actinomycetes > Mycobacteriales > Mycobacteriaceae > Mycobacterium. The sequence goes on from NZ_NPKP01000016.1 coordinate 85,866, forward strand.
CTCAAGCCCTGGTTCAAGCTGAACTGCAAACGCCCCGGCTACCACGACGAATACCTCAAGACGTTCAACCGGGACAACGTCACGCTGGTCGACACCGACGGCCGCGGCGTCGAACGATTCACCGAGACCGCCGCCGTCGTCGATGACGTGCACTACGAACTCGACGCCCTGATCTTCGCGACCGGATTCGAGGTCGGCACCGAATTCACCCGCCGCCTCGGCTTCGAGATCATCGGCCGGGACGACACCAAGCTCAGCGACAAATGGGCCAAGGGCATGCGCACCCTCCACGGCCTGCAGTCGCACGGTTTCCCGAACTGTTTCTTCCTGGGCTACACCCAGTCCGGGGTCTCCCCCAACTACACCCACACCGCCGAGGAACGCGCCCGCCACTTCACCTACCTGGTCGGCACCTGGGTACGACGCGGCGCGACAACCATCGAGGCAACCCGCGAAGCCGAGGAAGAGTGGCTCTCGGCGATGAACGAGGCCTCGGAGAAACCCAAGGCTTTCTACGAGGACTGCACGCCGAGTTACCTGAGTTCCGAAGGCGAGAAGGACAATCCGCACGGCATGCTGGCCAACAACTTCGGCGGCAAACCCACCGAATTTTTCGACATGCTCAGTGCCTGGCGGGCCACCGGTCGCCTGGAGGGGGTGACGATCGCATGACCAGTGCCACCAAGAAACTCACCATGCGCGACCGCCACCGCATCATGACCCGCGACCACATCATGACCTCCGCCCTGGAGGCATTCGCCGAACGCGGTTACGTCACCACCACGATCGACCACATCGTGCAGCGCGCCGGCATCGGGCGCGCGACGTTCTACCTGCATTTCGACAGCAAGGCCGCAGTGCTGCGAGAGCTGCGGAACACCCGGATGACGGTGTGGTCAGACGAAGATCACCCCCGCGGCGGCAGATCAGGCCGCCCCACGGTCCGCTCCTTCTTCGAGAAGGTCGTCGATTTCTACACCTCGACCCCTGAGTTGTACACGGCGCTGCACCAGGCGCGTGCGGCGGATCCAGAGTTCGCCGCGGCGCACCGCGCGACCATGGAAGCCAACGTAAAGGACTGGGCGCGAACGAATGCCATGCCCGGTGCCACCGAACCCCAACTGCGGCTAGCCATCGCGATGATGTACACCATGGTCGACTCGTTCATGCATCTGTGGCTTGTCGACGGGTGGCCGCTGGAGCGCGACGCGGCCATCGAGGCGATGACCGATGCACTGTACGCCACCATGCGCTGAACGCGCCTCACACTCTACGACAGGAGCCACCCGATGGCCGAAAAACGCTATCTGCACCTGAATCTGGTTGCCAACGACATCAACCTGCACCAGGGTGCCTACAAGTACGAACAGGCACACGAGGTGCCCGAACGCAGCACCTTCGAGCGACTCATCGAGTACGGCAGGTTCGGTGACGAGGGCTTGTTCACCGCTTTGTTCGTCGGCGACATCCCGGGCTTGAACGGATCGCCGGCGTTCGACGGCGGGCCCGCCGAACCCATCACCGCTCTGACCGCGATCTCGCAGCACACCAAGCATGTCGGGCTGATCGCCACCGCATCGACGACGTTCTACGATCCCTACAACCTGGCCCGGCTGCTGGCCTCGCTCGACCAGGCCTCGGACGGCCGCGCCGGGTACAACGCGGTCACCTCGGTCATCGACCAGTTCGCGCTGAACTACAGCCTGAAACAGCATCTGGATCGCGAGGCGCGCTACCAGCGCGCCGACGAGTTCCTCGATGTCATGCGGGCTTTGTGGGACAACCGATCCCTGCGCCGCGACCCGGACGGTCTGGCCCGGTTCTACGCCGAGCCGATCAACCACCAGGGCGACCTGTTCGGGGTGACCGGCCCGCTCAACGTCGCACCCAGCCGGCAGGGCCGACCGCTGATCGCGCAGGCCGGCGGTTCGGGTGCGGGCATCAGGGTCGCCGCCAAGCACGCCGACATGGTGTTCACCAACTCCTCCACCCGGGAAAGCGCCGCCGAATACCGCGCGACGCTGAACAAGGCACTCGTCGAGCAGGGCCGCACCCCGGGTTCGGTGCCGCCCATCCCGGGGCTCATCCCCTACCTCGGTAGAACCACCAAGGATGCCGAGGACAAGCTGGCCGAGCTCGACAGCTTCGTCGACTGGGAGCCGATCGCCCCATTCGCGTTGGGACAGTTCGGCCTTGACATCCAGTACGGCGACATCGACGACCCGTTCCCGACCCATGAATTGCCCCGACCCCATGATGTCGAGAAGACGATCAAGAGCACCTTCGGGAATTACGTCGGCCTGTACCACTGGATTCAGGAGCGCCCCGGCGTGACGGTGCGCGAGGTCGTCGCCCAGGCCGTCGGGCGCGGTGGCGCCACACACCGCAAGTTCGTCGGCACCTACGACGATCTGGTCGAGGACCTCGCGGCCTGGCACGAGGACGGCAACGTCGGCGGCTTCAACCTGATGTTCTCGGCGGGTTCGGCCGCCATCCGCGAGTTCATCGACGAGGTGGTCCCCCGGCTCATCGACCGCGGCATCTACCGGGACACGCCCGCGGACCGCCCACTGCGGGAACGGTTCTAGCTGAGCCGCTATATCAGCGTCGAGGATCCCAGCCGCTGCTGAGCGAAGCGCGCCAGCACCGCATCGGGAATCGGGATGCTGCCGCTGGCCATCTCGACCGGGACGGGCGGCAGCGCACCGTGCACATCGTGGTGCAGGCTCTCCATCTCGTCATCCAGTCGCGCCGCGGTGGTCGCGGCCTCCTCCAGGCTGCGCGCGATGTGCGGAGGAACCGCGCCGGAGTACTTGTAGAAGATCTTGTGCTCGAGGCTGGCCCAGAAATCCATTGCCACGGTGCGCACCTGGACCTCGACCGGAACTTCGACCATGCCACTGGACAGGAACACCGGCACCTCGACGATCAGGTGCAGACTGCGATAGCCGTTCGGTTTGGGCTCGGCCACATAGTCTTTGAGCTGCAGCACGGTGAGGTCGTCCTGCCGGGTGAGCGCGTCGGCGATCAGGTAGACGTCAGAGGTGAATGAACAGGTCACCCGGACGCCGGCGATATCGATGATCTTGGCGCGGATCTCTTCGAAACGAGGCTCGCACTGTTTGCGGGCGATTTTGTCGAGCACGCTTTCGGGCGTCTTGAGTCGACTCGTCACGTGCTCGATCGGGTTGTACTTCTGGAGATGCTTGAACTCCTGCTGCAGGATGGAAACCTTGGTCGTCACCTCGTCCATGCCGAACTTGTAGGCGAACATGAAACGCGAGAACTCTTCGCGCAGCACCTGGAACTCTTCGAGCAGAGCATCAGGGACGGCTTCCACAGACGAATTCATACGTCCAGGATGCCTGAACCGGAGAACTCGGCGGGGGCGCCGACCCCACCGCCGCAATGGTCACAGACCATGTGGACGGCCAGCGGCTGCCCGCAGTCGTGCACGGTCGACGTGTACGGAGCATCCGGTGCCCATTTGTTGCCCCATATCGTCAACGCGGTCAGCACCGGCGCGAGCTCGCTACCCGCCTCCGTGAGGTGGTACTCGTAACGCGGTGGGCGTTCACTGTACTGGCGGCGCTCGAGCACACCGGCGTCGACAAGCTTGTGCAGCCGATCGGTGAGGATGTCCCGCGACGCACCCGTGTACTTGGCGATCTTATCGAAACGATGTGTGCCATAGCTGATCTCGCGCACGGCCAACAGCGTCCAGCGCTCGCCGAGGATATCCAGCGATGCCGCGATCGGGCACGCCCGAGGCGTCGGGGTCCGAGTATGCGGTGACACCGTCGTCGCCTTTCGCCAGATGAGTGAGTTGACTTTTCCAACCTACACCCCTCGTCGCCGCCACACCACCAGACGGTTGTGTTTTCCAACTAACTATGCCTAAGCTTCTGGTTGGTTGGAGATTCCAACCGTCAAGTCAGCCACCGAGGAAACGATGACCATCCCTGTCACACAACATGAACCGACCGCACCGATGATCCCGGGCGTGAACCGGTGAGCGCCGAGGTCTACCTGATTTCCGGGGCCACCGGGAAAACAGGTTCGCGCACCGTGGAGCTTCTTCGTGCGCGGGGCGCGTCGGTACGGGCTCTCGTCCACACCCGCGATGAACGATCCGAGCGCTTGAGCCAGCTCGGCGCCGAGGTCGTCGAGGCCGATCTCTTGGACTTCGGCGCGGTGAGCTCCGCGATGGCCGGAGTCTCCGCAGCCTATTTCTGCTATCCGATCGACCCGGGCGGCTTGTTGGAGGCCACCGCAATCTTCGCGCAGGCCACGGCCGAGGCGGGCGTGCGCTCCGTGGTGAACATGTCCCAGATCTCGGCCCGACGCGAGGCCAAAAGCCATGCTGCACAGCAACACTGGCTGAGTGAGCGGATGTGGGACCGCAACGCGCTGATCACCACCCACCTGCGGCCGACATTCTTCGCCGACTGGCTGCTCTGGCAGTGGTCACGCCGCGACGACGGGGGAACACTGCGCCTTCCCTTCGCCGACGGACGTCACGCACCGATCACCAGCGCCGACCAGGCCCGGGTCATCGCGGCGATCCTGACCAACCCCGCGCCACACGACCGTCAGATCTATCCGCTGCGCGGGCCGGTAGATCTGAACCACGCTCAGATCGCCGAGAAAGTGGCGCGGACGTTGGGCCTTCCGGTGCACTACGAACCGGTCGAGATCGCTGATTTCGGGCGGGTACTGACAGCCCAAGGCGCGACGCCGTTTCTCATTCAGCATCTGAGCAACGTGGCCCAGGATTACCGCGACGGCGTCTTCGCCGGCACCGACAATCTCGTCGAGGTGATCACCGGTACTGCCGCCATGACCGTCGAGGAGTTCACCGCCGCGAACCGTGCCGCGTTCCACATGCCTGGCCAGGCTGCGTCCTGGGAGGCAGTGCGGGCCGGAAATCACTGACTCCGGGAGTCGGGAAAACTCTGCGGAAAGCGTGCGTTCGAGCGGGTAGAAGGGCAGCCCGCACCTTCGTCGACAGGACGATCAGGAGAACACCATGAGCGTGGACAACGTTGCAGATCTGGACAGGACAGGGCTCGACGAGCTGGTGCCGTCGCGCTACGCATTACAGGTAGGCGATATCGAGGTGCTGGTGATCAGCGACGGGGTGCTGCCGATCACGGCCTCGACGATGGCCACCAACGCCGAGCCGGCGCTGTACTCGGCATGGCTCAAGGACATGTTCCTGCCGCCGGAGATCCTCGATTGGCCGCTGAACGTGGCGGTGGTGCGCAGCGGCGGCAAGACCATCCTCATCGACTCGGGACTGGGCACCGAGTTCCCGGATTTCCCGCGGGCCGGGCAGCTGAGCATGCGTTTGGTGGCCGCCGGGGTCGAGCCGTCGTCGGTGACCGATGTGGTGCTCACCCACCTGCACATGGACCATATCGGCGGGTTGCTCGTCGACGGGCTGCGCAACAAGCTGCGCCCGGATCTGCGCGTGCACACTGCGACCGCGGAAGCCGAGTTCTGGGCAGCGCCCGATTTCACCCGCACCGTGATGCCGGCGGCGATCCCACCGGTTCTGCGCCAGACCGCCGCCCAGTTCCTCGACCTCTACCGTGGTCAGCTGCGGACCTTCGAGAACGAGTACGAAGTGGCACCCGGTGTGCTGCTGCGCCGCACCGGTGGCCACACCCCCGGCCACAGCATCGTGCGCATCGAGTCGCGCGGCGAGGCGCTGACCTTCGCCGGTGACGCGGTGTTCCAGCCCGGGTTCGACAACCCGGAGTGGCAGAACGGTTTCGAACACGATCCCGAGGAGGCGACGCGGGTTCGTATTCAACTGTTGACCGAGTTGGCGGCCAGCCGCGAGCAGCTGGTGGCGACCCATCTGCCGTTCCCGTCGGTCTGCCACGTGGCAACCGCCGGCAGCGGGTTCCGATTCATCCCGGCGACCTGGGATTACTGATCTGACTCGTGCGGCACCGGAGCCCGGACCTGACCAGGCTCCGGTGTCGCACGAAGTTCACATCCCATTTACGAATGCCCGTTTTGGCGGGCGGACCTGCGGGGTACAGGCGTGGCATCGGCGCGATACGGCGCCGGACCAACTGCCCGGAGGTACCGAACATGATCCCCTTCATCTGCCCGAGCTGCGGCCACCTCGACATCGATTCGCCTGAGTGCGCATCATGCGCGCAGGCGCCCGGTGAGCACACCATGGTGGACGCGGCCGTCGTCTGACCCGTCCGTCTACCGGGTGTCCCCCAGTCGATGGTGATGCCAGCACGGCTGACGCGGCAGCGTCTCCTCCCGGAAACTGAGTTGACACGAACCAGCGAGGGAGGACGCTCACCATGAAGATCTCCGGTAACACCATTTTCATCCCCGGCTCGACGAGCGGCATCGGGCTGGCGCTCGCCCTCGCGCTGAGCGACAAGGGCAACAAGGTCATCGTCGGCGGACGACGCCAGGAGCTGTTGGACGAGATCGCCGAGCGTCATCCCGCTTTGGGAACCGTCCGCATCGACACCTCCGATCCGGACAGTGTCGCCGCCGCTGCGGCGCAGGTCCTCGCCGCACACCCAGACCTGAATGTGCTCATCACCATGGCGGGCATCATGAACATCGAGGACTGGCACCGCGCCGAGACATTCCTGGCCTCTGCGGAGGCCGTGATCACCACCAATGTGCTGGGTCCCATCCGGCTGATCGCACATTTCATCGAACATTTGCAAGAGCAACCGGCCGCCACCATCATCACGGTCTCGTCGGGCCTGGCCTTCGCGCCACTCAAAGTGACGCCGAGTTACAACGCCTCGAAGGCCGCCATCCACATGCTCACCGAATCACTGCGGCTCCAATTCGCCGACACGAACATCGAATTCAAGGAGCTGGAGCCACCCTCGGTAGCAACGGATCTGCTTCCCGGACAGCGAGAGAGCTCGTTCGCCATGCCGCTGGAGGACTACATCGCCGAGGTGATCTCGATCCTGGAACAGGATCCGGACACCAAGGAGATCCAGGTCGAACGGGTGAAATTCCTGCGGTACGCCGAAGCGCGCGGAGACTACGACGCGGTGGTGAACACCCTGAACGCCTCCGATCCACACGGTGGTGACTGAGAATCCGGGCGCTCCATCACAGCGGCCGAAACTTGTCGGACTCCCGTTCTAGAATCGTGGTATGCCGCCTCCGACAACCCCTTTCGCCGAACACGTGCCTTCGGTGCGTCGGTTGGAGGTGTTGTTCGACGAGATGGGGGAGTTGACCGGGCAGCGCAATGCGATCGATGGCCGGTTGGTGGAGATCATCGCCGAGATCGACGGCGCAGGCTCGCCCGACGGGAACTCGCTGTGGGGTGCCACGGGTTGCCGCTCGCTGGAGGCGTTGGTGGCCTGGAAGACCGGTGTCAGCCCGCGCCGGGCCGGAACCATGGTCGCCGTGGCGCACCGACTCGCCGAACTGTCGCTCTGCGCGCAAGGGTTGCGGGAGGGGCGGGTATCACTCGATCAGATCGGGGTCATCGCCGAAAACGCCGCCGAGGGTTCCGATGAGCACTATGCCGAACTGGTGAAGGTCGCCACCGTCACCCAATTGCGCACCGCGGTCAAACAGGAACCCCGCCCCGAACCCGACCCCAAACCCGAACCCAAGCGCAAGATCACCAAAACCGAGGGCGAGGACTCCACGACGTGGCGGATCACCCTGCCCAAGGTGGAGGCAGCGAAGTTCGAGGCCGGCCTGCAATCCCACCGCGACGGTTTGGTCGCGGATTGGAAACGCGATCACGACAACACCGACAGCGTCGACCCCGAAGACGGCACAAAACGCCAGTACGACGCCGAGAGCCAGATCTCCGAGCAAGCGCCCCCGTTCCCGAACGGGGTCGATGCGTTCATGAGCCTCATCGAGGCCGGCTGGGACACCGAGGTCCAGCGACGTCCGCACGGGCAGCACACCACCGTGGTGGTACATGTCGATGTCGAGAAACCGGTCGCAGCACTGCATCTCGGGCCAGCGCTGTCCGCCGATGACCGCCAATACCTGCTCTGTGATGCGACCTGTGAAGTCTGGTTCGAACGCCACGGCCGCCCCATCGGCGCCGGGCGCACGACCCGCACCATCAGCCGCCGGCTGCGCCGGGCCTTGGAGCACCGCGACCACACCTGCGTGGTGCCCGGCTGCGGGGCAACCCGCGGTCTGCATGCCCATCACATCGTGCACTGGGAAAACGGCGGCCCCACCGAACTGTCCAACCTGGTCCTGCTCTGCCCATTCCACCACCGGTTGCATCACCGCGGCGGCATCACCATCACCGGGCCCGCCGAACAGCTCAAGGTCACCGACAGCGACGGCGAACCACTGAGAGGCGCCTCGCTGGCCCGGCCACCCACCACACCACTACCCGAAGTGCCACCGTGCCCCGGACCGCTCGGGGAACGCGCCCAATGGTGGTGGTACACACCGTTTGAACCGCCACCACCGACGAACAACTAGGTTCGCGGCGCCGCGTCGGGGCTCAACTGACCACGAACGAGATGTCACCGACGCCGTCGATGCCGCCCCGGACGCGCTGTCCGCGGGCGATGGCCCCCACGCCGGCCGGGGTGCCGGTCATGATCAGGTCACCGGGCGCCAAGGTGACCGATTTCGACAGGTGGGCAATGACATCGGCCACCGGCCAGATCTGGTCGGCAAGGTCGCCCTCCTGACGCAGGTCGTCATCGACACTCAGCCAGATCCGTCCGCGGGTGGCGTCCACCGACTCGGCCGGCACCAGTTCCGACACCGGGCCGGACGCGTCGAAGCCCTTCGACAGATCCCACGGTCGGCGGGTCTGCTTGGCCACGTCCTGCAGATCACGGCGGGTGAGGTCGACACCGACGCCGTAACCCCAAACGCGTTGTAGCGCAGTGGCGGTATCGATGTCCGCACCGCCGGCGGCCAGGGCGACCACGAGTTCGATCTCGTGATGCAGGTTCTGTGTCTGGGGCGGGTACGGCAGTTGATGTGCCGGTCCCCCGCCGTAGCCTTCCGAGTCGGTGAAGACGGCGTCGGCGGGCTTGGTGAAGTAGAACGGCGGTTCCCGGTCCGGGTCGGCGCCCATTTCACGGGCATGGTCGGCATAGTTGCGGCCGACGCAGTAGACCCGGCGGACGGGAAAGCGTTCCGCGGAGCCGGCGACGGCGAGTGTCGTAGTGTTGATCGCAAACATCTCGTCCAGCCTAGTGGCAGCCAGTCGCAGGAGGGCTGAGTGGCAGCAGAACGCAGTGTGACCGCCGAAGGACTCGGTGCGTGGGTGATCAAATGCAACCCGCGCAAGACGGCCCTGGCACCCATGTGCGCCGCCGGGGAGGCGAAAGCCTCCTGGTGCGTTGCGGACAACTACCGTTCACGGCTCATCCGGCCGGGCCAGCGGGTTCTGTTCTGGGTGTCGGCACATCCGCGACGAGGCATCTGGGGTGCCGGCCGGATCGACGGCGATCTGATCACCGACGACGGGACATTGCACGTCCCGGTACGTATCCCCTTGTTCGCCGAACCGGTCACGGCCGCAGAACTGAACACGGTCCCGGGACTGCGCACGATGGAGGTCCTTTCGCGCGCCCCAGCATTCCAACCCCTCCTGGGTCAGCACCGCCGAATCGGCGCTGATCGAGCCGCTGCTACCGCCGTCAGTGTGAGCGCGCGGTGACCCGCACCGGCAGCGAGTCGATCCCGATGCCGACGTTGTGCACCGGCCCGCCGCCCGCCCACGCCGGGGGCCCGGCGAGTTCGATGTCGTAGCCGCCCGCGATGGCCCCGAGCACGACCTGGACCTCCTTGCGCGCGAGGTTCGCCCCGAGGCAATAGTGCACACCGCCGCCCCCGAAGGACAGGTGCGGGTTGGGTGAGCGGTGGATGTCGAACCGGAACGGATCGGCGAACACGGACTCGTCGCGATTACCCGACGGATACCAGAACAGGACCCGGTCACCGGACTTCACTTCCTGGCCACCGACGGTCACATCGCAGGTGGCGGTGCGACCGAAGAACAGCACCGGGCTGGCCCAGCGGATGGCTTCATCGGCGGCGGTCACGGCAAGATCGCGATCCGACCGCAGCTCGGTCAATTGATCGGGATTGTCGAGCAGCGCAATGATGCCTTGGGTCAATGCGTTTCGAGTGGTCTCGCTGCCGGCCACGGACAGAATGAGGAAGAACATCTCCAGCTCGAACCCGTCGAGTTGACCGGCGAGTTTGGTCCACACATCGTCGGTCGGGTGCGCGCGCTTGTCGGCGGTGAGCCGCTGTGCGTACTCGAACAGCTCGACCTGAAATCCCAGCTGGTCATCTTCGGTGTAGCCGCGGTAGGGATCGCCGGACTTGAGCAGATGGTCGACCCGCTCGAACACCCACGGCCGGTCCGACTCGGGGATACCGACGATGTCGGCGATCAGGTGCATCGGCACCTGATAGGCGATGTCGCCGACGAAATCGCAGACCTCACCCGTCGCCGCCTCCAGGATCTGGGCGGTCCTGGTCGCGATGAGTTGCTCGAGCCTGCCGATCATCCGCGGCGTGAATTCCGAGGTGATGATCCGGCGCATCTCCGCCTGATCGGGCGGGTCCATCGAGACCAATGTCCTTCCGGCCGACAGCAGGGGGTTCGGCTCCATCATCGGCCCACCGGATGCCGCGAAGGTCTTCCAGTCGCGGTTGGCCTGCTGGATCTCCGGGTGGGTGACGATGGACCAGAACGGAATCGGCGGGATCCCCGGACGGCCCTCGACGGCGAGGTGCCGGTGTATCGCACCGCGACTGCGCAATTCGGTGAAAACCTCGTGCGGGAACCCGTTCGTGTAGAGCTGTGGGTCCGTGAGATCGACGTCCAGGACGTGGGTCATCTCTGCTCTCCTAGGGCTTGCCGGATCAGTGCGCGAACGGCCGTGGCGTCAGCGGCCTCGCCGAGCAGCAGCCGCCGGTAGACCAGACCTCCGGCGAGCATGTCCACGAGCGCATCGGCATCCGTCGATGCCGGGACGTCTCCGCGGTCACGGGCCCGCTCGACCGCGTCGATGGCCTGCTGCCGGGTCCGCCCGGCGAAGGTGCGCACGGTGGTGCGGACCGCGTCGTCATTGGTGGCCTCGGCGAGCAGCGAGGGCAGCAGTGCGGCGAGTTCGGGCTGCGTCAGCATGTCCGCGATGGGCATCAGCGCGGCGAACAAATCGTCGACGAAGTTCCCGGTATCGACGCCGTCGGAGGGCTGGGTGATCGATACCGCGACGTACTGGAACAGCTCATACTTGCTGCTCCAGCGCCGGTAGATCGAGGCGCGGCCGACGCCCGCACGGGCGGCGATTCCCTCGATGGTGGCGCCACCCCATCCCTTGGCACCGACCTCGGCGACGGCCGCCGCCACGATCGCGGCGTCCAGCCGCCCGTCGCGGGGGCGGCCGCGCAGGGGCGCGGTTACCGGTGTGCTCGTGGTCACACCCTGATCCTGAACTACTCAGTTCCGGAATTCAAGAGTCTCGTAATAATGCCCGCGGCGGGCCTCGAAGGACGGGGCGGAAAAATCAGCGGCTCGGGTCCGCGGGCTCTGTCGTGGAGATGAACTCGTCGAGTAGGTCGATCACCCTGTCGGGTGCTTCGACCTGCGCGAAATGCCCTACGCCAGGCAGGATTTCGAGGCGGCAGTCCGGGCGGGCCTCCAACGCCGCGTAGGCATGGTCGACCGGGATGATGTTGTCCTCCTCACCCCAGATCGCGAGTATCGGTAAACCCTGGCGCAGATTGAGCCGGTTCAGGGCACTCACGGCTTGGCCGCGATAATCGACCACCGAACGCAAGGTCCGCAGGAACGCCTGACGTGTCTCAGCGTCCCCGAACGACGAGTACGCGCTCCACATCTCCGCGCCCCGCGGGGAGCGCAACCCGGCCGAGCTCAGCCAGGACTTCACGGCGTTTCCGGCCCGCAGCACCGGTGACGGCGCGATCACCGGCATCACGAACTCGGCTCCCGGCGCCGCCAGCAGACGCAGGATCAATCCCACATCGGGACCGAGTCCACCACTGCTGATCAGGACGAGCCGGCGGCAGTAGTCGGGATGCTGGTAGAGGAACTGCATCGCGACGCCGCCGCCCAGGGATTGGCCGACAACAGTCGCCGATTCGACGCCCAGTTCGTCGAGCAGGTCACGCAGGCCGACCGCGAAGGCACCCAGCGAGTAGTCGGTGCGGGGCTTGGACGACTGACCGTGGCCGAGCAGGTCAGGTGCGATGACGCGGTATTTCTTGGCGAGCTGGGGCAACACCGCGCGCCAGGTCTGCGCGCTGCCCGCCATGCCATGGATCAGCAACAGGACCTCGTCGCCGTCACCCTCGTCCACGACCGCTTGTCGCATGCCATGAATCTCGATGAACTTCGTTTCGATCACTGCAGCTCCCACCCGTCGGCCCTTCGAGCCTACTGATCGGTAACTTACCCTGACAACCGGTCAGCCAGCGGAGACCGCCACCACGACCTTGTCGCCGTGGCGCTGCGCCGCCGCACTGAACGCCTCGGCCGCGTCACTGAGCGGGTGACGGGCGCTGACCAACAGATCGAGGTCCACACCATCGACAGCCAGGGCGATGGCGCGCGGGTAGGTGTCCTTCATCCGGCGGACCATCGCAAAGGTCAGGCCCTTGCGGCGCGCCGCCGCGGCCGGAAACGACGAGTGATCTTCCGAAGGGATTCCCGCGAGCGCCACCCGTCCACCGGGGCGGACGGCGGTCACCGCGGTGGCGATCCCGGCGTCGGTCCCGGCCAGCTCGATCACCACATCGACTCCGCGGCCGCGGGTGGCGTCCAGGATCTCGGCGGTGCCCGCCGTGGGTGACCACGCGGCGGCGGCACCGTTGCGCAGCGCGGTGGCGCGCCGGTGCACCAGGGGTTCGGTCACGAAAACCCGTGCGGCGCCGGCGCGCAGAGCCACCTGGATCGCGAGCACGCCGATCGGGCCGGCACCGACCACCAGCACATCGTCGCCGGGTCGCAGATGGCTCACACCCACCGCGTGGATGGCCACTCCCAGGGGTTCCAGCAGTGCCCCCGCATCGTCGCTGAGCTCATCGGGCAGCGGATGCAGCAGGTGATCCGGCCACACCAGATACTCCTGCAGCGCACCGTCCAACGTGCCGTGCCCGGCGAACTGGACTGTGAGACAAAGGTTGTGGTGTCCGGCGAGGCACATTTCGCAGTCCCGGCACGGGATGGCCGGATCGACGGCGACGCGCCGGCCCGCGTACGGACCGGTGACGGCGCGCGCCGCGAACTCGTGGCCGGGCACCACGGGGTGCTCGATACGGTTCTCCCCGATACCGCCGTCGGTGAACCAGTGCAGATCCGATCCGCAGATCCCCACCGAGGTCACCGCCAGCAGTGACCATCCCGGCGGGGCGTCACCGGGATCGTCTTCGGTGGCGACCCGCAGGTCACCGACCGCGTGCAGGCGCGCGGCGATCACAGCCCGGCGGCGACGTGGTGATAGACGTCGTTCCACCGCAGTTCGTGCTGGAAGTTACGCACCGTCGTGGTGTCGTCGATGACGAGCAGTTCGGTGTCGGTCATGGTCGCGAAGTCCTCGAACACCTCGGTGCCGACGGCGGTGGTGAGGACGGTATGGTGCGGTGCCCCTGCCATCAACCAGGCCTCCGCCGAGGTCGACCACGACGGCGACGGTTCCCACACCGCGCACGCCACCGGCAGGTTCGGCAGTTCCTCAGCCGGTTCGATGACGCGAACTTCGTTGGCCACCAACCGGAATCGACTGCCCATATCGCAGATGCCGAGGATGACGGCGTCGGCGGGTGCGGCGGTGAACCGCAACCGGACGGGGTCGTCGCGGTCGCCGATCGACAGCGGGTGGATCTCCAGGGTGGGGGTCGCTGCGGCGATGCTGGGGCACACCTCGAGCATGTGCGCGCCGAGGATACGCTCGCGCCCGGGTGTCAGGTCGTAGGTGTAGTCCTCCATGAACGACGTGCCGCCGGGCAGGCCCTCGGCCATCACCTTCACGGTGCGCAGCATCATCGCCGTCTTCCAGTCGCCTTCGCCACCGAACCCGTAGCCGTCGGCCATCAGCCGCTGCACCGCCAGCCCCGGAAGTTGGCGCAGCCCACCGAGGTCTTCGAAGTTGGTGGTGAAGGCGTGGAAACCGCCGTCGGTCAGGAACTTCCGCAGTCCGAGTTCGATCTGCGCACCGTGCCGCAACGCGACATGCCGGTCACCACCGGGCAGCAGGTCCGGTTCGACCCGGTAGGTGTGTTCGTATTCGCGTACCAGTTTGTCGATATCGGCCGGCTGCACCCGCTCGACGACACCGACGAGATCGTTGACACCGAATGCGTCGATCGATGCGCCGAAATGTGCCTCCGCTTCGACCTTGTCGCCCTCGGTGACCGCGACGCCGCGCATATTGTCGCCGAACCGCGCGACCTTGAGCGTGGACAGCTCTGCGGCACCCAGTGCCGCGCGCACCCACGACCCGACCCGCACCTGGGTGCGCGGATCGCTGACGTGCCCGGCGATGGTCTTACGCGAGGTCGACAGCCGCGACTGGATGTAGCCGAACTCGCGGTCTCCGTGCGCGGCCTGGTTGAGGTTCATGAAGTTCATGTCGATGGTCTGCCAGGGCAATTCGACGCCGAACTGGGTGTGCAGATGCAGCAACGGCTTACGCAACGATTTGAGCCCGCGGATCCACATCTTCGCCGGTGAGAAGGTGTGCATCCAGGCGATCACACCGACGCATTCCGGGGCGGCGTTGGCGTCGCCGAGCACCCGGGCGATCTGCTCGGAATCGGTGACGACGGGCAGCCAGCGCACCTCGACGGGGATCTCGGCACTGCCGTCGAGTCGTTCGGCGATCTGGCGCGACTGGTCGGCGACCTGGTCCAGGACATCGGGGCCGTACAGCGATTGACTGCCGGTGACCAGCCACACCTGGCTGGTGGCGAGTCGGGACGCGATCATGGGTTCTCCTGCAGGATGTCGGAAGTCTGGTCGTTCTGGCCGTATACGTTCTGGTAGCGGTCGAACAGCGCGGTCACATCGGCGGCGTCGATGGGTGGCGCGGAGCCGAGTTGCCGGCTGATGTGCACGGTGCGGGCCACGTCTTCGACCATGACCGCGGCCTTGACGGCATCGCGCGCGGTCCGGCCGATGGTGAACGGTCCGTGGTTGCGCATCAGCACCGCCGGGGATCGGCTGTCCCGCAACACCTCGACGATGCCGCGGCCGATCGAGTCGTCACCGATCAGGGCGAACGGACCCACCGGTACCTCACCACCGAACTCGTCGGCGGCCATGGTGAGCACACACGGGATCGGCTCGCCGCGCGCGGCCCACGCGGTGGCGTAGGTGGAGTGCGTGTGCACCACCCCACCCACCTCGGGCATGTGCCGGTACACGTAGGCGTGCGCGGCGGTGTCCGAGGACGGTGCCAGCGCGCCGTCGACCAGGTTGCCGTACAGGTCGCAGACCACCATGTCCTCGGCGCGCAGCGAGGCGTACTCGGCTCCCGAGGGCTTGATGACCATGAGGTCGCGGCCGGGCACCCTGGCCGAGACGTTGCCGGCAGTCCAGATCACCAGCTCGTACTGGGTCAGCAGGCCGTGCAGATCGCACACCTGTTGCCGCAGTTCGGCAATGACGTGGTCGATGTCCGAGGTGATGGTCATCGGGTGGCTCCTACCGGTTCCGGGGCTTCGATGCGCCGGAGCCGGCGCATCATGTCGTTGCCGCGGCCGAACCAGTCGTAGGCCGCGACGTACTCGCGGTAGAGCCGGTCATAGGCCGCGGCGTTGTGCGCGATGGGTAGGTAGGCGTTGCGGGTTCGCTTGCCCATGCGCCGGGCAGCCGCGCTGACATCGGCGTACGCACCCGCGGCGACCGCGGCGTGAATCGCCGAACCCAGCGCGGGCGCCTGGTCCGAGGGCACCGTGGACAGGGGCAGCCCCACCACATCGGCATAGATCTGCATCAGCAGTTGGTTCTTCAACAGGCCGCCGGCGACCACGAGCTCGTCGATGCGGATACCGGAGCCCACGAACGTCTCGACGATCATTCTGGTGCCGAATGCGGTGGCCTCCAACAACGCCCGGTACATGTCGACGCAGGTGGTGTGCAGGGTCTGCCCGATCATGACACCGGACAGCTCGTGGTCGACCAGCACCGAGCGGTTGCCGCTGTGCCAGTCCAACGCCACCAGGCCGTGTTCACCGACCTGCTGGCGACTCGCCAGTTCGGTGAGATGGGCGTGCAACGACATGCCCAGCCGACGCGCCTCTACGTGGTAGCTCTCCGGGACACAGTGCTCGATGAACCAACCGAAGATATCGCCGACGCCGGATTGTCCCGCCTCGTAACCCCAACTGCCGGAGGAAATACCACCGTCGACGACGCCGCACATGCCGGGAACCTCGCGCAGCACATCGGCATTCACCACGTGACAGGTCGAGGTTCCCATGATGGCGACCAGTTGCCCGGCGTCCAGCGCATCGGCTGCCGCGACGGTCACGTGGGCGTCGACGTTGCCCACCGCGACCGGGATGCCCTCCGGCAAGCCGGTCCATGCCGCAGCCTGCGCGGTGAGCGAACCTGCCCGCTCACCGAGCCGGCCGATCGGGGCGTCCAGCTTCTCGGTCACGAAATCACCGAAACCCGCTCGTACCTCGTCGAGGAATTCCCGCGACGGGTATGCGTCGTCCTGTCGGATGCCCTTGTAGCCGGCACTGCAGGCGTTGCGCACGTATGTTCCGCACAGTTGCCAGACGATCCAGTCGGCCGCCTCGACGAAGTGGTCCATCGCCTGGTACACCTGCGGATCCTCGTCGAAGATCTCCAGGCCCTTGGCGAACTCCCACTCACTGGAGATCAGTCCGCCGTACCGGGGCAGCCACGGCTCGCGCCGTTCGGCGGCAACGGCATTGATGCGGTCGGCCTGCGGCTGCGGCGAGTGGTGGCGCCACAGCTTGCCGTAGGCGTGCGGACGGTCCGCGAACTCCGGCAGCTGATACAGCGGTGTGCCGTCGTGGCGGACCGGCACCATGGTGCAGGCGGTGAAGTCGGTGCCGATGCCGATGATGTCGGCGGGGTCGACACCCGATTTCGCGACGGCCTCGGGTACGGCGGAGCGCATGACGTCCAGGTAATCCTCGGGGACCTGCAGGGCCCACTGCGCAGGCAGGCGAATCGTGCCGCCGGGCAGCGTGTCGGTCACCACGCCGTGCCGGTAAGGATGCTCGGCGTCGGCGAGCTGATGGCCGTCGCTGACCCGCACCACCAGTGCCCGTCCGGACAACGTGCCGAAATCGACACCCACCGTGTACTTCTCGGTGCTCATGAACTCTCCTGGGTCGTGGCTGTGCTGTCGCGGATGATCAGGTTGGGGGCAAGCAGCGGGACGTCCAGCGTCGATCCGTCCAGCGTCGCGATCACCAGTTCGATCGCGCGCTGGCCGACAGCCTTGAAGTCCTGCCGGACGGTGGTCAGCGCGGGGTTCAGGTAGGCCGACTCGGGGATGTCGTCGAACCCGACGACGCTCACGTCCTCGGGAACCCGTATTCCGTTGCGCGCGAACGCGTGCAGTACGCCGATGGCCATCTGGTCGTTGGCCACGAACACCGCCGTCGCCTCGTTGCGGCGCGCCAGTTCGCAGCCGATCTGGTAGCCACGGGCCGGCGTCCAATCCCCCACCAACGATTCGCGTATCGGGAGACCGTTGTCGCGCATCGTCTCCTCGTATCCGATCCGGCGCCCCTTGGCCTCGGTCCACGTCACCGGGCCTGCCACGTGGTCGATGGCGCGGTGACCGAGATCGATGAGGTGCTGGGTGGCTTGGCGGGCACCGTCGATCTGGTCGACGCCGACGCTGAGCCCGCGACCGGAGAGGTCGCCTTCGACCACGATCAGCGGCACCCCCGGGTCGGCGGCATGCGCGACGGCAAGAGCGCCCTCCTGCGCGGCGATCATCACTATCGCCTCCACCGATTGCCGGGCCAGATGGTCCAGGGAATCGTGCAGCGCCTCCCGGGTCAGGTCGACCAGCGGCACCATGCTGGAGAAATAGCCGGCGGCGCGCGCGGCCTCCTCCACCGAACGCTGAATACTCGACGGTCCGTACAGCGCGTCGTTGGTGCCGACGATGCCGATGATCCGGGATCGCCGGGTCACCAGGGCGCGCGCCGCGGTGTTGGGCCGGTAGCCGAGCTCCGAGATCGCCTGCTCGACGCGTTCTTTGGTGGCGGGCCGGATGCTGGGCGATCCGTTGATCACCCGTGACACGGTCTGGTGGCTGACACCGGCCAGCCGCGCGACATCGGCCATGACCGGTTTGCCGGGCACGGGGTTGTTGGGCTGAGTGCTCATCCGGACTTCCTCACCACTAGACGCTGCACCAGAACGAATACCAGCAGCAGAGCCCCGGTCATGATGCGCGTCCAGTACGAGTCCAGATTCGCGGCGGTGACAAAGGTCTGGATGGTGCCGAGCACCAGCACGCCGATGACGGATCCGAGCACGAAACCCACACCGCCGGAGAGCAGTACGCCACCGATCACCGCGGCGGCGATGGCGTCGAGTTCCAGCCCGATACCGTTGAGGCTGTACCCGGACAGTTTCTGCACGGCGAGCAGCAGCCCGGCCACCGCCGCGCACAGCCCGCTGATCGCGTACACCGACACGTTGGCCCGGGCGGCGTCGAGCCCCATCAGCTGTGCCGACTGCCGATTGCCGCCGACCGCGTACACCGTGCGGCCGAACCGGGTTTTGTGCAGCACGTAGGCGCCGACCGCCACGGCGACGAGCGCGACGACGACGGTCCAGCGGATGAATTTGTCGTCATAGAGGTAGACGTAGTTGAGCCCGAAGGCACGCAATGCGGGATCCCTGATGGGCAGCGAGTCCACGCTGAGCACGTAGCACAACCCGCGGGCCAGGAACATCCCGGCGAGCGTCGCGATGAACGGCTGGACGTCGAAGTACTCGATGACCAGCCCCATCATCAGGCCGAGGGTGGGGCCCGCCATCAGCACCACTGCCACGGCCATCGGCATGGGCCACCCGGCCTGCAGCGTGGTCGCCAGGATGACGGTGGACAGCGCGACCACCGCGCCGACGCTGAGATCGATACCGCCGGTGAGGATCACGAAGGTCATGCCGACGGCGAGCACGATGAGGTAGGCGTTGTCGACGAGCAGATTCAGGAACACCTGTGCCGGGCTGGCGAAATCGTAGCGGGCGATGACGGCGGCGAACAGCACGGCGAACAGCACCAGTGAGGCCAGCGGTGACAGGTAGCGTCCGCGTGCCCGCCGGATCAGTTCGGCGCCGGCGGCGCGTGGGCGCACGGCGGCCTGGATGCTCATTTGGTCACCACCGCTGGGCTGCGGGGGACCGAGATCGACGGACGTTCGGCGGAATTCGGCTGCGCTTCCGGTGGGTCGATCGTTTTTGGGAGCCGAGGTGTCCGGCGGCGCGTCAGCAGCGCACGGAACTTCGGGGCCTGCAGAAGGCACACGATGACCACGACCAGAGCCTTGAACACCAGCGTGGTCTCCGGCGTGATCCCCGCGGTGTAGACGGTGGTGGTCAGGGTCTGGATGATCAATGCGCCGAGGATCGTGCCGGTCAGACTGAATCGCCCGCCGAGCAGCGATGTCCCACCGATCACCACGGCCAGGATGGCGTCCATCTCTATCCACAGCCCCGCGTTGTTGGCGTCGGCCGCGGAGATGTTCGACGCGATCATCAGGCCGGCGACACCGGCGCACAATGCGCTGAACACGTAGACCGCGAAGACGATGGAGCGGTGCCGCACCCCGGCCAGTCGGCTGGCTTCGGGATTGATGCCCACCGATTCCAGCAGCATGCCGAGCGCGGTGCATCGGGTCAGCAGGGCCACCACCGCGAACACCGACAGGCTCACCAGAATCGCCACCGGCAACCCGAACGCATAGCCCGCGCCGAGGATCTTGAACGGGGCGCTGGTCACCGTGACGATCTGGCCGTCGGTGACCAGCAGCGCGATGCCGCGGCCGGCCGTCATCAGCACCAGGGTGGCGATGATCGGTTGGATGCCGCAGACCGAGACCAGCACGCCGTTCCACAATCCCAGCGCCACGGCGACGCCGAGCGCGATCGCCATCGCGGTGACGACGGTGCCGGGGCCGGCCGGATCCGCGGATGCCGCGATGTGGGCGCAGGCCAGCGCGCCGCTGATGGCGACGACCGCGCCTACCGACAGATCGATGCCGCGCGAGGCGATCACCAGGGTCATGCCGAGCGCGATCAACATCGTCGGAGCGCCGTTGCGCAGGATGTCGATCAGGCTTCCGAAGAGGTGACCGTCCTGCATCCGGATGGTCAGAAAGCTCGGTGTGAGAATGACGTTCACCGTCAGCAGGGCGATCAGCGCAAGCGCCGGCCACAGCAGCGGCGATGCCAACAGTTTGGCCCTCACGGCGCACTCACCCCGGCGATGAGTTCGGTCAGCCGCTGGACCGAGCAGTCGTTGCCGACTTCCTCGACGCAATGCCCGTCGCGCAGCACCAGGATGCGATCACTGATCCGCGCCACCTCTTCGAGTTCTGCGGAGATGAACACCACCGCCATCCCCTCGGACGACAGGTCGGTGACGAGTTTCTGAATCTGCGCCTTGGCGCCGATGTCGATGCCTCTGGTCGGTTCGTCGAGGATGAACAGTTGCGGCGCGGTGATCAACCACCTTGCCAGCAGAACCTTCTGCTGGTTGCCGCCGCTGAGGTTCTTCACCAGTGCGGAGGGATCGCGGGGCCGGATGTCGAGGGCGTCGAGATAGCGGGCCACCAGCTCGTCCTTGGTTTTCTTCGACAGCGGGCGGGCGAACCCGCGGCGGGCCTGCAACGCCAGGATCATGTTGTCCCGCACCGAGAGCTCGCCGATGATGCCCTCACCTTTGCGGTCTTCGGAGGAGAAGGCGAAGCCCTTGGCGATCGCCGCCCGCGGCGAACGCATCGGCACCGCCTTGCCGTTGACGACCATGCGTCCGCTGGTGGCGTGATCGGCGCCGAATAGCAGTCGGGCCAGTTCTGTTCGTCCCGAGCCCAACAGTCCCGCCAGGCCGATCACTTCGCGGCGATGAATGTCGAGATCCGTCGGGTGAATACCGGGAGCACGTCCTAGTTGCCGCGCGCTGATCACCGTCTCTTCGGCCTCGGTGCTGCTCGCCGCGGCGACCGCCTCCTCGAGGTCTTCGAGCACGTCGAGCTCGTGCCCGAGCATCGCGGAGATCAAGGCGACCTTGTCGAGTTCCGCGGTCGGATGTTCACCGACCAGCCGGCCGTTGCGCAGCACGGTCATCCGGTCGGAGATCTCGTACACCTGGTCCAGGAAGTGCGAGACGAACAGGATCGCCACGCCGCGGTCGCGGAGGTTGCGCATCACCCGGAACAGTTCGGCGACCTCGTCGGCGTCGAGGCTGGAGGTGGGTTCGTCGAGGATCAGTACCCGTGCCGAGACCGCCATCGCCCGGGCGATGGCGACCAGTTGCTGCAGCGCGATGGGGTGCGCGCCCAGGGTGTCGCTGGGATCGATGCGCAGGTCCAGTTCGCTGAGCAGTTCTTGGGCGCGGCGGTTCATGGCGCGGTAGTCGATCCGCCCGAGGCGTCTGGGCTCGCGACCCAACAGGATGTTCTCTGCCACCGTCAGATTCGGGCAGAGATTCACCTCCTGATACACCGTGCTGATGCCGGCGTCCTGCGCCTGTCGCGGGCTGGTGAACCGGCGGTCGGTGCCGTCAAGGGTGATCGTTCCGGCCGCGATATCGTGCACCCCGGTCAACGCCTTGATCAGGGTGGACTTCCCGGCGCCGTTCTCGCCCATCAACGCGTGGATTTCGCCGGGCAGCAGCCGCAGGTCGACTCCGTCGAGGGCCTTGACCCCGGGGAACTCGACGGTGACGCCGGTCAGCTCGATCACCGGCTGCACAACGGTTTCCGACACCGCCGCGGTCATCAGTACTTGCGGTCCGGCAGCACGGCGGCCGCTTGCTGCTGATCGAAGGCCTCATCGGGGGTGACGACCCGCTCCGGTACCTGCTCGCCGGCGACGACCTTCTTGGCGAGATCCATGAGTTGCGGTCCGAGCAGCGGGTTGCATTCGACGATGTAGTTGAACTTGCCGTCGGCCAGCGCCTGCATCCCGTCGTGGGTGGCGTCGATGGTGACGATCTTGATGTCCTGGCCGGGTTTCTTGCCCGCCGCCTCGATGGCCTCCATCGCGCCCAGACCCATATCGTCGTTCTGCGAGAACACCATGTCGATCTGCGGGTGTGCCTTCAGGAAGGCTTCCATCACCTGCTTGCCACCGGATCGGGTGAAATCCCCGCTCTGCGAGGCGATGATCCGCAAGTTCGGATTGGCGGAGATGGCGTCGGCGAAGCCGGAGTTGCGATCGATGGCGGGATCGGCGCCGGTAGTGCCCTCGAGCTGGACGATGTTGACCGGTCCGGGCGCCGACGCGTACTGCTGGACCACCCAGTCACCGGCCCGACGGCCCTCGTCGACGAAGTCGGCACCCAGGAAGGTCTTGTAGACATCGGGCTCCTGGGTGTCGACGGCGCGGTCGGTGAGGATGACCGGGATGCCGGCGTTCTGGGCCTCCAGCAGGACGGCGTCCCAACCCGTGCGCACGACGGGGCTGAACGCGATGACGTCGACGCCCTGCTGCACGAAGGATCGGATGGCGGAAATCTGGTTCTCCTGCTCGCCGTTGGCGTCGGAGAACTTCAGGTCGACCCCGGCCTCCTTGGCCGCGTCCTGGATGGATTTGGTGTTCGCGGTTCGCCAGCCGCTCTCGGCACCGACCTGCGAGAAGCCCATGGTGAGCTGTCCCCCGTCGCCGTTGGCCCCGGACTCGCCGCCGGGCGCCTGCCCGCTGCCGCATCCGGCCAGCAGGACGGCCGACGCCGCGGCCACGACCACAGTGCGAATCCTCATGACGGTAACTCCTCTTGTGTCGCTGTTTGCCGAGATAGGGCCGCGATTCGCGGAGATTCGGGGACGGCCGGCAGAGTGGATTTCCGATGTGACCGGCGTTACACCGACCGAATGTTAACGCTCACATTCCGCGGTTGTCAACGACCTTGTGAG
>NZ_NPKP01000017.1 GCF_008329585.1 Mycolicibacterium sp. P9-22
CCCGCAGTGCCTCGGCCATCTCCACGGTGGAACCCACCTCAACCAGCGATGAGTCCATGTCCTTGCCTGTCTTCACGTCCTGCAATCCTTCCCTCAACAGGACCTACACAGACCATTTGACACGCCCTGAACCGCGACCATTCGCTGAGCACACACGCGGCCATGGCGTCCATGTCGTCGAAGTTGTGGGCTAGGACGTCGACGAACGGGCGTGCGGTGTCACGCGAATAGAACCTGATCCCGCCCAGCAGCTCACCGCGCGCAGTACGAATGTGTCGATGCGCGTAGTCCAAGGACGCAATGCCGGGCAGGTGAACGTGATCGGAGAAGGATCTGGCGAAGTTGCTGTCGCCGACCAAGCCAGCCTGCTCAGCCACCCACTCGCGAACCCTGCGCGGCCCGGACGGGCCGAACAGCCGCTCCGCCGCGACAACCTGGTCACGTAGTGACGGCCACTGCTCGACGATCCCCACCACCACAGCATCCGCGCACACCCACCTCCGCATCCACCGAATTTCTTGCAAGGGGCAGCTGCGCCATGCCGAGCTCGGGCACAGTCACTGTCGGTGGTCGCACCCGATGCGCCGCGGTCGGGAGTGCCTTCGGGTCGGCAAGTAACCCGGTCAAGCACAACTATGCTGCGTCGTTGAGAGGTTGCAAGCCTTTCGGGCGTCAACCGCCTCGGGCCCACACCTTCACTCCAATGGCTCCGGCGTGAAGGTGACGTCGACGCCGCCCACGGTCATCGTCACCTGACCTTCCATCAGCATCACCTGCGCCGAGACCCGTCGATCGACAGTCTGGGCCAGCTGCTGCACCGGTGCGTGCGGTATCTGGACCACCGACAGGTTCGGCAGACCCGCTACTTTGGGGCCGACGGTGCGCCACCAGGTGGCCACGCCGGCGGCGAACGGGAACAGCAGCACCTGGTCGGCTTTGCCGGCCGCCTTGCCCAAGGCGCGTTCGTCGGGCTGTCCGACGTTGATCCACTCCAGGATCCGGCCCGTGTAGTCAGCGAGCCGCAAGTCCGGTACGCCAGGAGTGGACAGGCCCGCGCCGAAAACCAACTCACCGTCGACCTCGCCAAGCCGGTGTGCGCGCAGGCCAAATGCCAACAATCGCACCACCATCCGCTCATCGGTCTCGCTGGGATGGCGGGCCACGGTCAGCGTGTGATCGGCGTAGTAACCGTGATCGACATCGGAGACGCCGAGTTCGACTTTGAACACTGTTGCAGAAAGGGCCACGTCATAGTGTCCACCCTGGTGGTGTTCCCCGAGCAGTCAGGCCCGCAAAAGTTCATCACCACCGGATCATCCGGCGTCGACGATCACCCAACCGTGCGCGGGCACCACGAGCTGCTGCACCCGTTCGGCAGGTGGGGCGCCGGAGCCGGCGACGACGTGGCCCGCATCGGGCAATTGCGCCGACAGTGGCTGGTCGTCGATGTTGAGCGCCACCACCAACGCCCGGTCGCCGGCGCTGGTGCGGTAGATGTAACCGGTGTTGGTCAGCTGCAGCGCCTCGGTGGTTGCAGCGTGCAACCACGGATTGCGCCGGCGCAGCCCGATCAGATACTGATGCAGCGACAGCGTGTCGTGCGGACCCGGCCGTGGGTGCCCGAACTCGGGGCGCACCGCGTCATCACCACCGGCGCGTTCCTCCTTGACGCCCTGCCATGCCCACTCATCGCCGGCGTAGATGCTCGGCGTCCCGCCGGTGGTGAGCAGGAGCACCAGGGCGTGCTCGAGGTGCCTGATATCGGTCAGCTGGCTGGCGATCCTGCTGACATCGTGATTGCCGATGAAGGTCAGCGGGACGAAGGTGTCGAGAAAGTCGTTGTGCCGCTGCAGCGCCCAGTCCAGTTCGTGGAAATTGCCGTCGTTGAGGCTGCTCCAGATCGCCTTCCACAGCTCGTACTGGGTGACGGAATCCAGCGTGCCCGCGCGCAGCTGGGCCGGGTAGTCGCCGTGAATGACCTCGCCGACGAACCACGCACCGGGGTGCCGGCGGCGCACCTCGGGCAGCACCGCCGCCCAGAACGACGGAGCCACCGCATAGGCCGCGTCCAGTCGCCAGCCGTCGGCACCGCGTCCCAGCCAGTGGTCCATGACCTCGACCGTGTAGGCGATGACATCAGGGTTGTCGTGATTCAGAGCGATCAGTTCGCCGTGGCCCTCGAAGGTGGCAAAACCGTTGCGGCTCTTGCGGAACCAGTCATCGGGGCCGCCGTTTTCCAGCGCATCGCGGTACCGCGGGAAATCGGTACCGACATGGTTGAACACACCGTCGAGCAACACCCGCAAGCCGCGCCGGCGGCATTCTCCGACCAACTCGTCGAAGTCGGCGTCATCGCCGAGGCGCGGGTCGATTCGCAAGTGGTCGGTGGTGTCGTAGCCGTGGGTCCGGGAGGCGAACACCGGGCCCAGGGCGAGTCCGGACGCGCCGAGTTCCACCGCGTGGTCCAGCCATTCGACGATGCGCAGCAGCCGGTGCTCGTCGGCGGTCGGCGGCGGCTCGGCTGGGAACGCCCCCACGAACCCGAGCGGATAGGTCTGCCACCAGATGACGTGCTGTACCCAGTCCGGATCGCTCATGGTCGAAACGTCGCTTCGTAAAGTGCCCGCATCTCCTCCGCCAACTCCGGTGCAGGCCCGTCGCAGGGGATACCGGGCGCGACGACGGTGATGGGGAGAGCGGCGACCGGGGCGGGCGGGGTGCCCCATTCGGTGCACCACCGGCTCAGCTGCCCCGAGGAGGTGGCGTACACGATGCGGCCGAGCCCCACCCAGGCGTGCGCGGCCGAACACATGGGGCAGTGCTCGCCGGAGGTGTACACGACCGCGGTGGCACGCTGTCGCGGTGTGAGGTGCTCGACGGCCCACCGTGCGATGGCGAACTCGGGATGCTGGGTGGCATCGCCTCCCTGGACACGATTGTGATCCTCGAACAGCACGCTGCCCGACTCGTCGACCAGGATGGACCCGAACGGCTCGTCACCGCCTTCATGGGCGGTCCGGGCGAGTCCTACGCAGCGGCGCAGATAGTTGAGGTCTTCGTCGCTGATCGGCACACCGGCAGTTTACGCGGGCATGCTCGCCAGGCCAGGCGGCTCGGCATCGGCGGTCGGGGCGGATCCCCAACACCATGCCGCGTAGGCCGCCGCGACGGCGATCGCCTCAAGATCATGGTCGTTGCCGCCGGCCGAACGAACCGGGTCCTCGACGGCACCCCGGATCATCCGGACAAGCGCGAACAAGGGCTCTTCTGCATGGCGTTCGCACGTCATCGGGCGTCCTCTCCACAGCGGAAGGCAGCACTCACCCAGATGTGTGCACGCCCCCCGGTATTGCTTCTGCGGCCAACAGTAGCCCTCACCACCGCAAATGGGGGCATGACACGTTGAGAGGCAACCAAATTCATTCAATCGCAACATTGGGTCGGCTGGTTTGTGATCTCCAACCGGCAGGCGCAGGACGCCAGCACCGGAACATCGGCCCGCGCCCGCGCCACATCCAGCTGCTGGGCGATGACGTCGGCCTCATCATCGCGCCCCAGCCGCCGCAGGCTCTCGTGGTAGCCGTGCAGGCTCCACACGTTTCCGGGGTGCTGGCAGGACCGCCGCAAGGTGTCGTCGAGCCCGAGGTCTGCGGCGTAGACCCCGGCCGCCTCCTCGACGTGCCCCTGTTCGAGCAGCAGCGCCCCGTAGGCGTGGCGGGTCGGCTGCATCCAGCCCCACGGCTCGTCGTAGGGCAGCGCGTCGTCCAGCGCGATGGCATGCCGCAGATGGGTGAAGGCTTCCCCGAATCGTGCTTCCCGGTAGGCGATCTCGCCGTCGAGCATGGCCACCGCGATCGCGAGGATGTCGCGGCTGGTGTTGTTGAACAGGTAGCGGGAGTCGGGGATGCGCGCGTAGCTCGCAGCCAGCGCCTCCCGTTCGGCACGCGCCTGCGGTAGCTGGCCCTTCGCGGCGTGCGCGACACCGCGCCCGTAGTGGATGGTCGCGGTGGTCGTGCAGTACAACTCGGGGTCCTCGGGCAGGGCGATGGCGATCAGCTCGTCCCACCGGCCGAATCGCACCAGGACGTGCACCCGCAGCGGGACGAACGCCTCCAACCAGTCCGCCATCGGTGGCGATTCGACGGCCAGTAGCTCGGGTGTCAGCTGACCGGCGAGTTCAGCGGCGGCGTCCTGCGCGATCTGGAACTGACCCTCGAACATGGCCGAATAGACCACGAAGTGCAGATCGTGCGCGCGGTATAGGGAGTAGAAGTTCAGTGGGCCGGAACGTTCGACGAATTTCCGGTCCGCACGCACGGCGGCGTGGTTGGCGGTCACCGACGCCCGGTAATCGCCGCAGAGCACGTCGATGTGGCTCGGCATGTGCTGCAGGTGCCCGGCGTCGGGAACCAGGTCACGCAACAGATCGGCCGCGGGCAGCGCCTCCTCCGGGTGTGCCGACATCTCCATGGCATGGATGTAGAGGTGCAGCACGCCGGGGTGCGCGCGCCCGATCGGGGTGGCAAGGGCGGCGTCGAGGATGGCCGTCGCCTCTACCACCCTGGAACCTTCGGCGGGGTCGCCGGTTGCGCTGTCCCACAACGCCCATGCGGTGACGTTCAGCAGGGCGTCGGCGGCCAGTGCCGCAACGTCGACGTCGTCGGGATGGCTGTGCACCACCGCCGACATGGCCTCGGCGTAGGCCAGGTGGCCCTCGGCCAGCGCTGCCTCGTCGTCGGGATCGTCGGTGGGGAAGCGCTTCGCCAGCGCGGAGATGAGCGCGCGCTCGGTATCCGATGCCCGCCCGCCCGCAGCGGCGGCCAGTTCGGCCCGGGCGCGGGACAGTGCGGCCGCGAGCTCGACCGGATCGAAGGCATCCCACGCCTTGTTGTAGTTCGGGCCGACGGCATAGGCGATGCCCCAACGGGCGATGGCCAGCTCGGGATCATGTTCCAGCGCCCGTTCGAAACAGTGCACGGCCTCTTCGTGATTGAACGCGTAGGCCCACACCAGTCCGCGGTCGAACCACACCTGAGCCTCCGGTTCGGAGGTTGCGATCGGCCGGTGATAGGACCCCAGGTCGTAATACGGCTCGGTCATGGCGAGAACGATAGTTGGCCTCAGGTACGGGTGGTGACGCGTTGCCACAACTGCTGAGTGCTGGGCATTCGCACGGTGGTGGCCAGAACCGCGAGGATACAGCCGGTCGCGGCCCAAACCAGCAGCGTCCCAAGCGGTGTCAGTGCACCGTTGCCGCCGAAGTATTCGATACTGCGCAACAGCGAGACCCCGGAGCCCTGCGGGACGACGTGATTGAAAGTTGTGTAGAAGCCGGACAACAGCGGGCGTCCGACCGGCCCGGCGGCAGCGGCGTTGCCGACGATCACCAGGAACGCGGTCACCGCCATCGCCGCCACGTTCCCGAATGCGGCGGCCACCCCGGTGACGGCGCCGCCGACGGCCATCGCGTAGAGCCACAACGCCCCGAACACCTGCCAGGGATGGCCGGTCAGTGCGCCGAGTGCGCCGTCCACGTAGACGGTCACCACACCGGCCAGCAGCGCCGAGTACGCCGACAGTGTCAAGGTGCGCAGCCCCAGCGTCCAGGGCCGCCGCACCGCGCCGACCAGCCGGCCGAACGCGGCGGCACCGACCGAGGCGCCGATGGACACGAAGATGACGGCATAGAACTCGACGGTGCCGGACGGGTCGCCCGCCGATGTCGGCGCGATATCGGTCACCGCGGGCGCCAGGCCCGCCTCGGTCGCCGTCGCGCGTCCGACGGACTCGGCGGCGGTGGCCACACTTCGCCCGCCGCCGCCCGCGACGTAGATGTCGAGGCGGCCGGCCGGGGTGGCGACGAACGCGGCGTCGGCCTTTCGTTCCAGGACCAGGGCACGGGCCGCAGCATCGTCACCGACCGCGGTGACATCCAATTCGGTGCGCGTCTGGAGCGCATCGAGCATCTGCTGCGGCGCCGCGACGGCGACGTCGAGGTGATGCAGGGTGGGTTTGGCGAAAGCCCCTGCGTAGCTGGCGATCATGGCGAGGACGAGCAGGGTGAAGGTGACCATGGCCAGCACCACATGGCGGACGTGGGTCCGCGTGATGCCGTGCCCCGGCGGGGTGGACGGTGTGGTGGCTTGGCCGTTGTGCTTGCCCATGTCATGACCTCCTGGCGGTGTCGGGCAGGGTGAGGAGTGCGTTGACGGTGTCGAATGCCGCGGCGACGCGGTCACGGAGGTCGGCGGCGTCGCGCGCACCCCTGGATTCGTCGGCAGGATCTTCCATCCATGACCGCAGCACCTCGATGAAGCCGCCCACCAGGAAGCGGGTCACGGCCTCGACGGTCAGTCCGGCGATCGGTGTGACGGTGCCGCCCGGGCCGGTGCCGGCCCGCGCGATCTCTGCACATGCAGGCGCGAGTTCGGCGCGGAAGGAATTGACCACCCGCTGGCTGACCGAACTGGGCACCACATTGCGGTACATCGCGCGATGCTCACCGGCGAAGTCGAACAGGCGCATGATGCGCGCCCGCGCGTCGCCGCCGATATCGGCGGTAGCCCGCCCGAAGGCGACCGTGAAGGCCGCCGCGACGGCGTCGTCACGGTCGCGGAAGTGTTGGTAGAAGGCCTGCCTGCTGACACCCGCCCGGCCCACGATGGCGGCCACGGTGAGTTCGTCGACCGGGTGTTCGTGGGCCAGCGCGAATGCCGCCTCGTGCAGGAGGGTGCGGACCCGCTCGGCGCGCGGGTCGGCGCTGTGTGTTCGTGCAGCCATGAATCACAGCGTAAGGCACTTCGTAGACACATGACCACGAAAACTTAGGTTAACTATGACACCTGCCGCGGCTCGTTGTGACCCCCGCCTCCCTGCCGAAACTCGCGTACCCGTAGTTGGGAGCGGGGTTTTACGACGGGTACGCGAGTTTCGCCCGGTTCAGTGGCCGGCGACGATATCGGACTCGTCGACGACCACCGGGTCCTTCGCGCCGGGCAGTAGCGAGTACCCGAGGCAGACCGCCGCGAAGAACAGATAGCCAAGCGCAACAGCGGGATTGGCTGCCCAGGAAACCTCGGGGGCGTGGATCAGGCCGATGAAGCTGAGCGCCGCACCGACGGTCGCCGCGATCGCGGCATAGCGGAACTTCTTGTCCAAAATGAAGGTCACCATGGTGCCGAGGATCAGGCCGACGAGCACCGCGCCCTCACCGAGGGTCTTGAGCCCTTCGTACACCACACCGGCGCCGTTGAGCGCCTCCATGCCGACCTCGGATGCCGAGGTTCCCGCGGCGTTGAGCGCGTTGTCGACCTGGGTCTTGGCCCACTCGGCGAGATTGGGCAGTAGGGCGGCGACCACGGCGATGGCGTGCAGGCGGGGGACCGCCTGGAAGGCCTGCGCCCCGATCAGCAGGCCGATGTAGAGCAGGATCGGCACGATCGCGGGCACCGGCAGCAGCGCGTCCAGGATGCCGAACAGGCCGACGAAGCAGAAGATGCCGATCATCAGGCCGCTGGCCAGTGAGTAGCTCGCCCGGCCGCCGGCGTCCTTCCAGCCGGGGTGGCCGATGTAGACCGCGGGCGGGAACGGTGATCCGAACGCCGATCCGACGACCGCACCGGCGCCGTCGGCGAGCAGCACGCTGCGCAGGTTGTAGTTGTCACCGGCGGCCGCGGCGCTCTCGACATTGCTCATCGCCTCGGTGAAGTTGTACACACCCAGGGGAATTGCGGTGCCCAGTAGCGGCGCCAGGTTGGACAGCCCGGAGAACAGCAGGTCCAGGCGAAGGTCGGGGATGCCGACGGCGATATCGGAGAAGGCCTGCCCGACATCGGGTGCCGACATGTAGCCGCCCGCCCAGCCGATCGCGGTGCCCACCAGCAGTGCGGCCAACCCGACCGGGATGCCGAACGGCAGTTTCACGTCGGTGAAAAATCCGATCAGGATGATGGCCAGCACGGGCAGACCGATCCAGGCCGCCTCCCACATCTGCGCTGCGGGCCGCATCGAGATGAAGGTGATCGAGATGCCGGCCAGGGTGCCGAGCATGGCCGCCCGCGGGGTCAGTTTGCGGATGTAGGGACCGACGAAGGCGCCGATCATCACGATCACACCGATCATGAAGGCCCACGCCAGTCCGGCCGACCAGGCCTGTACCGCATTGTCGGTGTTCAGGTATACCGGCAGCATGACGACGAACACCACGATGAACATGTGCGGGACCGACGGTCCGTAGGGCAGGGCGGTGACGTCGGACCGGTTCTCCCGCTTGGCAAGTCGTCGTGCCAGGAAGGTGTAGTACAGGTTGCCCAGGATCAGTGCGACGCCCAGGGCGGGCAGCACGGTGCCGAGCACGTCTCCGGCGGGCACGGCGATGACGCCGATCATCAGGCCGGTCAGCGTGAGGACATTGACCAGGATGTTGAAGCCCAGGCCGAAGAAGGCATTGGTGTCGCCACGGGTCCACCATGCGACCGTCGGCGCGGGCTTCTCGGTGGGCGGGTCGACGGGGGGATCGGAGATCTCGGTGCTCATGGGTGGGTCCTTTCAGGCGGCGGACAACGCGAGGGTGTGAAGTGCGGGAATCACTGCCGAGCTGTCGGCGACCCAGCCGAAGATGCCCCCCTGTGCCTTGATCATTTCCAGCCCCACCCGCTGGAACTCCGGGAAATACGAACCCACGCAATCGGATACCACCAGGCACTCGTAACCGCGATCGTTGGCCTCGCGGGTGGTGGTGTGCACGCACACCTCGGTGGTGACGCCCGTGACGAGCAACTGGGTGATGCCTGCACGCGTGAGCACGTCCTGTAGCTCGGTGGCGTAGAACGCGCCCTTACCCGGTTTGTCGATCACCACCTCGCCGTCGATGGGGCGAAGTTCGTCGACGATGTCGTGGCCGTACTCGCCGCGGACCAGGATGCGGCCGTACTTTCCGGGATCCCCGATGCGTTTGGACGGGGCGCCGCGGCTGAGTTTGGCCGGCGGGCAGTCCGACAGGTCGGGCACATGGCCCTCCCTGGTGTGGATCACCAGGATCCCGGCCTCGCGGGCCGCGGCGATCAACGCGGCCAGCGGCGGCACCACCTTGAGCAGCCGGCCGACATCGTTGCCGAGGCTCTCGCCGAATCCGCCGGGCAACAGGAAGTCCCGTTGCATGTCGATGACTATCAACGCGGTCCGGCCGCCGATGAGGGGGAACGCCGACGGCTCGGCGGGGACATCGACCGAACTCATACTCATACCTGCTCCTTGTGACGCGTCGTGGTCGTTGTCCCGGTGCGGGTGCGGGGTTCGTCGAGGATCTGCGCGGCCAAAGCCAGTGCGGTGTCATCGGATCCGGCGTTGGCAAGCAGCATGGCGCTGTGCGGCCGGCCGTCGGTGGTGGTGCCGGCCGGGACCGCGATGCCCAGCAGGTCGAGCAGGTTGCCGAAGTGGGTGTAATGCCCCAGTACGGTGTTCGCCTCGATGGGACGCGCCAGCACCTCCTCGACGGTGAAGGTGGTGCCGATGGTCGGGACCACCAGCACATCCATGGTCTGCCAGACCCTGCCGACCTGCGCCTTGAATTCCTGCAGACGCTGCAGCGCGGCGAAGGCATCGACAGCGGTGTAGTCCAGTCCGCTGCGAAAGATGTCGCGCACCACCGGGTGGATCGAATCCGGTCTGGTGGCCAGGAATTCGCCGAATTCGACCAGCCGCTCGGCAACCCATGGTCCCTGATACAGCAGTTTCCCCGCGGCCAGGAACGGGACCAGCGACACGTCGACCACCGTCACCTGCCGGCTCAGCTGTTCGCGGAAGTTCAGATGCGCCGAGCGCACGGCGTCGTCGCCGAAGAACTCCAGATCGTCCACCGGCGGCAGGCCGACCCGGATGGTCCGCCCGTCATATCGCGCGCCGCGGTCGCGTGACCAGGCGTCGTCGTCATCGCGGCCGGCCATGACCTCGAAGACGCGGTCGACATCGCCGATGCAGCCCGCCATCACGCTGAGGCAGTCCAGCGATTTGCACGCCGGCACCAGGCCGACGGTGCTGATCATGCCGCGCGACGGCTTGAACCCGACCACACCGTTGAGTGCGGCCGGCACCCGGCCGGACCCCGCGGTGTCGGTGGCCACGGCGAACGGGACCTGCCCGAGGGCGACCACCAGGGCCGAACCCGAGCTGGATCCACCGGAGATCATCTCGTTGCCGTAGACGCTGCGCGGCACCCGATAGGGGGTCCGGGTTCCGTTCAGCCCGGTGGCGAACTGGTCCAGGTTCGTCTTGCCGACATAGAGCGCGCCGGCGTCGAGCAACCGCTGCACGGCCGGTGCGGTGCGCTCGGCGACATAGGCGTAGTCCGGGCAGGACAGCGTCGTCGGCACCCCGGCGACGTCGATGCTGTCCTTGACCCCGAATGGGACGCCGTACAGCGGTAGCGTGCGCGCCGCCGGGCGGCTCTCTATCTCGGCTGCGGCAGCCAGCAGGTCCTCGCGCCCCACCGTGGACAGCCAGGTCCCGTCGTCGCCGCGGGCGGCAATGGCATCGGCCACCCGGGCGGCCGTCTTGGTCGGCGAACCCGTCCCGCCCGCATGTGAGGCGAGGATCTCCGCCACCGAAGGGCCGATGGACGGGCCGTGCGCTTCGAAACCCATAAATGCAAATTGTCGACAAAATGATGGCGTTCGCGGAACGCCCGTGTGTCGATCGTGTTAGCGATTTGGCGGCAGGTTCAGATACTGCAGGTGCCCGTGATCTTCCAGCGCGGTGATCACGGTGTGAGGATTGTTGCTTTCCAGGGCGGTGAGGATGGCCAGGTGCCGGTCGATCCCGTCACTGGACCGGTGATGGCGGGCTTCCTCACGCAGGTTCATCGCCATCGGGAGCTGCAGTTTGAGCAGGATCGGCTCAAGGGCGATGTCGAGCTGACGTTGCCCTGCCAGTCCGACGACCGCGGCATGGAAGCGACGGTGGGCGTCGTCGCGCTCCAGGTCGTCTGTGGCACTGCTCATTTCATCGAGCACCTGCCGCACCGGTTGCAGCGCTGCCTGCGGATCGGCCAGCGGCAGCGCCGTCTCGATCGCGTGCCGTTCCAGCACATGCCGCAGCGCGAACAACTGCAGGATCTCGTCGGGGGACCAGTCGGCCACCCGGGAGCCGCGCCGGGGGAGCCGCTCGACGAGTCCTTGCTGGGTCAGCAGGCGCAGCGCCTCCCGCAGCGGTGCCCGGCCGATGCCGAAGTCGGCGCACAACTGCTCCTCGACCAGCTTGTCGCCGGGGCCCAGCGCGCCGCTGAGGATCGCGGCACGCAGCCTGCCACCGGCGACATCGGCGAGCGTCGCGGGCGACCCGTGCCGCGATCCGTCCATCCTGGGTGCCGCCATGGCAGGTTCGGTGCCCCCTCATGCCGGCCCTTGCCGACTCAGGGCCATCGTAGGAACTTTTGCGGTGCGCTGCCGTGTTCGGGCACGGCAGGTGACTCGACAGCACCGATAGAACGTGTTCTAGTTCTTGGATGCTGGACTTCACACTCGAGGACCTCAGTGCCGAGGACGTCGAGCGCCTTCGCCACATCTACCGGCCGCTCACCGAATCGGTGCGTGAACTCATCGACGCCACCATCCGCACGGCGGCCGATGCCCAGACGGTCGCCGCCGCCAAGGCCCAGATCGACGCCGCGACGGCCGCCCTGCGCACCGACCAGCTGGACGGCCCGTTCGGGGTGCGGTTCACCGCGCACGGGGACCGGATGCCGTGGGGCAACGCCGTCATCGGATTGCGTAACCCGATCGCGCCGCCGCTGCACGTCCAGCACCGGGACGACGGCGGGGTGTTCGCCGAGTTCACACTCGGCGCCGCCTATGAAGGTCCGCCGGGTCATGTGCACGGGGGAGTCGCCGCCCTGATCCTGGACCATGTGCTCGGCGAATCGGCCAGCCCCGCCGCCAGTCCGCGGTTGACCGGCACGATCAGCATGCGCTACCTACGGCCCACGCCGCTCGGCGCACTGCACGTCGAGGCCGCGATCGTGCGTACCGAGGGTGTGAAAACCTATGCCGCCGGGTTGATCTCGGATGCCCAGGGCCCGACCGTCCACGCCGAAGGGGTGTTCATCCGGCCGAAGTGGGCCCGGGACTAGGCAACCCGATATCGCGTGTCGCGATCTCGGTGACCACCGCGGTGATGGTGGCGATCTCGCCGACCAGCAACCGTTCTGCGGCGTGCGCGTCGGTCAGCGACGACGCGGCGTCGCGCACGCTCACGCCGGCCGCCAACAGTGCGTCGGTGTCCACACTCCACGGGGCGGCCGGGGTGGCCGGCTCGCCGGAGAGTGCTTTGACGTAATCATCGACGGCGGCCACGAATTCGCGGTTCAGGTTGGGCGGCGGGTGCGCGGGCAGATGTGCCTCCAGGGCGGCGCACGACGTGGTCACCGAATTGAGCGCCGCCCGGTAGGAGCGCATCCACCGCCGCAGCGATCCGGACTCGGTGCCGGTGGCGCCGGCAGTGGCCTCGAAGGCGGCGCGGGCGCTGACCGCACGACCCCAGGCCGACTCCAGCTGTTCCTTGGGATGATCGAGGTCGTGCACGAAGGCCCTGATCACGGTTGCGGCATAGTCGATCTCGGTCTTGAGGAGCTCGCCGGCGCGTTGTCGCAACCGGACCAGCGCGTTGTCCGGCACCAGGACGTGCACCGCGACGGCCAGCCCGCCGCCGGTCACCACCGCCAGCAATTGATCGCCGATGGCCCCGGACCAGCCCGGGCCGCCGGTGTCGATCAGGAAGACGAGCGCACCTGCGATGGCCGCGTTCACCCCGACGTAGCTGAATTCGGCGATCAGATAACCGACGGCCAGGAAGGCCACCGCCAGCAGCGCCGACACCAGCGCCGTCGGTTCGGTCAGCGATGCCAGCAGCGCGGCCACGGCCACCCCGGCCGCCGTGCCGGCGATCCGCCCGACGCACCGGGTGTAGGTGTGTGCGGTCTCGGGGCGCAGCACCATGAGCACGGTGAGGGGCACCCACACGCCGTGTGGCATGTCGCCGAACCGCCACAACGCCACCCCGACGGCGGTCGCCACGGCCAGACGGACCGCGTGTCGCAGGATGGGCGAATTACCGGTGAGCTGGCTGCGCACCAACCCGGCGGTCGCGGTCAACGCATCGGGCACCGCGCCGCGGCCCAGGTCCGCAATCTGTTCGGGCTCGAATTGCCCGAACCGTAGTTCCACGGCTTCCCGGAGCTGGGTCGACAACCGCAGCGCGGCCTCCCGTGCCTCCCCCTGCACACCGTCCGCCGCACCGTCCAATTGTCCGGTCGCATAGCCGAGTTCGCCGCGGGACCGCCGCCGGGCGTGGGCGACGATGACCAACAACTCCGAGGCGCTGTGCAGCACCCGCACGACGGCGTCGTCGCCGTTGTGCGTGCCGAGGGTGGCCAGCGATTCGGCGATACGCTCGGGGAGGCTGTACCAGCCGCGGTAGATGGGTGGTCGGCGTTTGGCCAGTGCCTCGCTCACGGTGAAGGCGTCCCGCAGCCGGATCAATGGCTCCGTGTCGATCCGGGTGTCGGCGTCGACGGCGATCCGGTCGGCATCGGCGGCCAGTGACAGGTAGGCCCGGGTGAGTGCGCTGCGCTGGGTGCGCCAGCGGCGTTGTGGCCACACCGCGATCAGGACGGCCTGGGACAGGCCACCCGCCAGGGCCAGGGCCACGGTGGCCGATACCGATCCCACGGTGTGTGCGGTGGGAGCGGTCGTCAGGATGAGCGCCGCCCCGGCGGCGGCCACCAGACCGGCGTTGGCGCTGATCGCCCAGTGCAGTCCGGCGGCCGCGCACCACAGCGCCGTCACGATGACGAACGCGATGCTGCTGCCCTCGGTCAGTGAGCCCAGCAGGACAGCCAGTGCCATCTCCAACGAGACCACCACGACGGTGGGGAACCGGCTGCGCGGACTGTCCTGCAGGGCGCTGGCCCCCGCAACGACGGCGGCGGCGCCGGCACTGACCGCGGCGGCCGGCGAGCTCACCCAGGCCGCCACCAGCACGACGGCCAGCACGCCGGCCAGACTGCGCCCGACCGCCCCGGCGTCATACAACGTCAGTCGCAGTTGACGGCCGATGGTCACCCCGCCATTGTTACCCGGCGGGCGGGTGTGGCAGGTGCGATCGTCTTGTTAGGTTCAGCGGGTGGAAAAGGTCATGGTCACGCTGCGCTCGGCGAATCCCGACGAACAGTGGTGCACACGGTTGCGGACCCGGGTCGCCGCCGGACTGTCCGAACTCGATCTCGCGGGGCTGACGGTGAACGTGCGCGACGCGCCGGTCAGCGCCTCGATGATGACGCTCACCACGCTGGATCCGCCGGTGTCGGCCGTGGTCAGCATCTGGACACAGCAGTACTACGGCGCGGCACTGCGCCGGGCGCTGGAACTGTTGGCGGCCGAATGCCAGGAATTCGCCGCCTATCTGGTGACGGAGTCGGTCCCCATGGCCGGCCCGGAGGTCGCGCCGAGTGCCCGCACCCCGGGCCTGGCCAATATCGCGCTGCTGCGCCGCCCACCGGACCTGGATGTCGCGACCTGGCTGCAGCGCTGGCACATCGACCACACCCCGGTGGCGATCGCGACCCAGTCGACATTCGGCTACACGCAGAACACGGTGGTGCGGGCGTTGACTCCGGGCGCGCCGCCGATCGATGCCATCGTCGAAGAATTGTTTCCCATCGAGGCGGTGTCGGACCTGCATGCGTTCTTCGGAGCCGCCGACGACGCCGATCTCGGCGACCGGATGGCCAAGATGGCGGCCAGCGTCGCCCGTTTCGGCGCGGACCGCAATATCGACACCGTGCCGACGAGCCGCTACGTGCTGTGGGCGCCAACCCTTACGCTGCAACCGTGACGCTGTTGATCGCCGATGAGAATCGGGTACGCACCCTGACATTCAATCGCCCGGAGGCGCTGAACGCCTTCAGCGAGGCGCTCTACGACGCGACGACCGAGGCGCTGCTGGCGGCGGCCGAGGACCCGGAGGTCTCGGTGGTGCTGCTGACCGGTGCCGGGCGCGCCTTCAGCGCGGGTAACGACCTGGTGGAGATGCAGAAGCTGGTCACGGACCCGAATTACCAGCCCGGCAAGCACGGTTTCCGCGGCATGCTCGAAGTGCTGGCGGCCTTCCCGAAGCCGCTCATCTGCGCGGTCAACGGTGTCGGCCTGGGTATTGGTACCACCATCCTCGGATACGCCGACCTGGCCTTCATGTCCAGCACTGCCCGATTGAAGTGCCCGTTCACCAGCCTTGGCGTGCCGCCGGAGGCCGCATCCTCATATCTGTTGCCGCGGTTGATCGGCCGGCAGAACGCGGCATGGTTGCTGCTGTCCTCGGAGTGGGTCGACGCCGCCGAGGCGTTGCGCATGGGATTGGTGTGGAAGGTCTGTGAACCCGAGGACTTGCTGGCCGAAGCCCGACGGCACGCCGAGGTGCTGTCCGCACGGCCACTCAACAGCCTGCTGGCGGTCAAGCAGACGATGATGGAGCCGATCCGCCCCGGTATCGCCGCGGCCAGTGAAAGGGAGAATGCCCTGTTCGCCGAGCTGTTGGGTCAGGCGGCCAATGTCGATGCACTGGCCTCGTTCGTGGACGGTCGCGGGTAGACCGTCAGCGCATTGCGTGCACCGGGCAGTCGACGGCGGTGCGCGATGCCGCCAGGATGGCCCGCACCGTGCGACGGCAGCGTCCGCAATCCGAACCGGCGCCGCAGGCGTCCGCGATCTGTCGCGACGTGGTGGCACCCGCGGCAACCGCATCATGAACGGCCTGGGTGGTGGCTCCGGTGCACAGACAGACGAACATGCGCTCATGCCGCCGTATCCGACGACCGAATTGGATCGGGCTGCGGCCCACCATTGTTTTCTCGATCTGAATCGGATGGATACGGTGAGAAAGGGCGGACATTCGTCTTCGCCGTGAAATGACCATCTTTCGCAGGAAATGCCATTAAGGAATACGTGTTGCGGCGCGCTATTTCGACGGCCGGAACAAACGAATGGCAATTGAGTTCCGCCACCGTTCCTCCCATTGCATCCGCGTTGATCCAGGGTGCCGGCGTCGACCGCCAGCGAGTTAGGTCAGTGTAACCTAACTAAGGCTAGCCAGTCCATAACAAGGCCTCTGACTAGGGTTAGCCTCACCTACGGCACGCCGGGAGCGTCCGAAAAATGTTCCCGAACCGCCGCCGCTGCTCTCGCCGCCACCTGTCGACTGGACTAGATTCAGATACGCACGGCTTTAGCGAACTTGACCAGCCCTCAAGGTGCCTAGGAGCGACATGCAAGGCGATCCGGACGTTCTCAAACTGCTCAATGAGCAGCTCACGAGTGAACTCACGGCGATCAACCAATATTTCCTGCATTCGAAGATGCAAGACAATTGGGGATTCACCGAATTGGCCCGCCACACTCGGGAAGAATCATTCGAGGAAATGCGTCACGCGGAAACGATCACCGATCGCATTCTGCTCCTCGACGGACTGCCGAACTATCAGCGGCTGTTCTCCCTCCGTGTCGGTCAGACCCTGCGCGAGCAGTTCGAATCGGACCTCGCGATCGAGTACGAGGTGGTGGCCAGGCTTCGCCCCGGCATCATCATGTGCCGCGAAAAGCAGGACGCCACCTCGGCGGGCATCCTGGAGACGATCCTCGCCGACGAGGAAAGCCACATCGACTACCTCGAAACGCAGTTGCAGTTGATGGACACCCTCGGTGAGGAGCTCTACTCGGCGCAGTGCGTGTCGCGGCCGCCCAGCGGGGGTACGGGGTAACCACGCGGTCGGCGGACCCGGTCCCCGCGTATATTAGATAGCGAAGCTAATATTCTGCTGGGTCGGGGGGGACCGAGGATATTTGTGACGGCCGCTGACACCGGGACGGTGAGTGCGCTGATCAGTCCGCAGCGGCGCAACATCATCTTCGTCGCGGTCCTGCTCGGCATGCTGCTCGCCGCGCTCGACCAGACCATCGTCGCCACCGCGCTGCCCACCGTGGTGTCCGATCTCGGGGGAGCCGGCCACCAATCCTGGGTCGTCACCAGTTATCTGCTGGCCTCGACCATCGCGACCGCTGTCGTCGGCAAGCTGGGCGATCTGTTCAGCCGCAAGTCCGTGTTCCAGGTCGCGGTGGTGTTCTTCCTGTTCGGCTCGGTGTTGTGCGGGTTGGCCGGATCGATGTCGATGCTGGTCGGCGCCCGGGCATTACAGGGCATCGGCGGCGGCGCACTGATGGTGACCGCCACCGCCGTGATCGGCGAGGTGATCCCGCTGCGCGACCGCGGTCGCTATCAGGGCGCGCTCGGGGCGGTCTTCGGGGTCACGACCGTGATCGGTCCACTGCTCGGCGGTTTCTTCACCGACCACCTGTCGTGGCGATGGGCGTTCTGGATCAACGTTCCCGTCGCCGTCGTGGTGTTCCTGGTCGCCACCGTCGCCATCCCGGCGCTGGCCCGTAAGTCCCGGCCGGTGATCGACTACGCGGGTATCGCGCTGGTCGGTCTGGGCGCCTCCGGTCTCACCCTGGCCACCAGTTGGGGCGGCGCCGAGTACGCCTGGACCTCGCCGATGATCATCGGGTTGTTCGTCGGCTCGCTGATCGCGCTGGCGGCGTTCGTGCGGGTGGAACTGCATGCGGCGGAACCGATTCTGCCGATCCGGCTGTTCGCCGGGCAGGTGTTCTCGGTGTGCTGCGTGCTGGCGTTCATCGTCGGCTTCGCGATGCTCGGCGCCATGACGTTCCTGCCGACGTTCATGCAGTTCGTCGACGGGGTATCGGCGACGGTGTCGGGTCTGCGCACCCTGCCGATGGTGGCCGGCATGCTGATCACCTCGATCGGCAGCGGTTCGATCGTCGGCCGAACCGGTCGCTACAAGATGTTCCCCGTCGCAGGCACAGCCGTCATGTGCGTCGGTTTCGTGTTGTTGTCGACGATGGACGCGCAGACGTCGTTGTGGATGCAGTCGCTGTACCTGTTCATCCTGGGCTCCGGCATCGGCCTGTGCATGCAGGTGCTGGTCCTGGTGGTACAGAACACCGCGAGCTTCTCCGATCTGGGTGTGGCGACCTCCGGTGTCACGTTCTTCCGGACCATCGGAAGCTCCTTCGGGGCAGCGATTTTCGGGTCACTGTTCGCCAATTTTCTGTCCGGGCGGATCGCAGACGCGCTGGCCGTCAGCGGCGCACCGCCGATCGCTGCCGAGTCGCCGCAGGCATTGCGCGAGCTGCCACCGGAGATGGCGGCGCCGATCATCGCGGCCTACGCGGATTCGCTGGGCCTGGTGTTCCTGTGCGCGGCCCCTGTTGCCCTGATCGGATTCGTGGTGTCGTTGTTCCTCAAGGAGATACCGCTGCGCGAGATGGATGCGGTCTCGGCCTCCGATCTCGGCGAAGGCTACGGCATGCCGGCACCCGAGACCTCCGACGAGATCCTGGAGATCGCGGTGGCCAGGGTCTTCCGGGACTCGCCCGACATCCGGTTGCGCAAGCTGACCGAGTATCCGGGCTGTGAACTCGATGTGGCCAGGTTGTGGGCGGTGGTCCAGATCTACCGGCACAGCCAGGTATACGGTTCTGCGACGCTCAGCCAGATCGCCGAGTTGCGGCGGCTGCCGCCGGAGGTGCTGGAACCGGCATTCGACCGGCTGGTCGAGACCGGATACGCCCTGCGCACCGGCGATCAACTGTGGCTGACGCAATCCGGCGCACGCCAGGTGAGCGTCGCGATCGACGCCTTGATCAGCAAGCTGGTCGACCGGCTCGCCAAGGTGACCGGGGATGCCGACACCGCGCCGGATCTCCTGGCGCGTCCCGATCGGTTGCAGGTCGAGGCCGCGCTGGAGCGCATCGCCCACCGGATGGTGCTGCAGCCGCAATGGGTCGAAGACCGGGCCGAGCTGCCCGCCGCGGTCGGCACAAAAAACTAGAACACGTTCCAATTCGAGGTGATCGGGCGTATCTTACGAATCATGAGCCGTATCGGAGATTTCGCTGACGACGACGCCGCCGCGTGGATCACCCGGTCACCCGACATCGGAGTCGCGATGGCCGGATTCACCCACGCCGTCTACAACAAGAACCGGCTGCCCATGCGGGTACGCGAACTCGCCCGGATGGTGATCGCGCTGGACAACGAGTGCGTGGTCTGCCAGAACACGCGTGACCCGGCAGGTGTCGAGGCCGGCGTCGACGAAGACCTCTACGACCACGCCGCGGTCTGGCGGACCTGGCCGGGATACAGCGCGCAGGAGCGTATCGCCGCGGAGTTCGCCGAGCGTTTCGCGAGCGATCACACCGGCCTGCGTGATGACGAAGAGTTCTGGCAGCGGTGTCGCGCCGAGTTCAGCGAGGAGTTGCTGACCGACCTGGCCCTCTCGTGCGCCATGTGGCTGGGCATGGGCCGGATGCTGCGCACCCTCGATATCGGTCAGTCCTGCAAGATCACGCTTTGACCGCAGCGTGCGCGGCCGGCGCCGCGCTGATCTTCGTGTGGCTCGGCATGGTGCTGGCCATCTCGTTCATCGAGGCCCCGCTGAAGTTCCGGGCGCCCGGGGTGACCCTGCAGATCGGGCTCGGTATCGGCCGGCTGGTCTTTCGTGCGCTCAACACCGTCGAGGTGGCGCTGGCCGCCGCGATCGCCGTTGCGCTGGTGTCGATCGATGCTCGCGGCGCGGCGCCGATCGCGCTCGCCATCACGGCCCTGGCACTGGCTGCCCAATTGATCGGCGTAAGACCACAATTGGCCAGACGCTCCGATGCGGTACTGGCCGCCGAGCAGGACGCCGCGCAGCTGCCCCGGTCCCGGGCGCACTATGTCTACGTAGCCCTTGAGCTCGTCAAGGTGGTGTCGCTGGTCGTCGCCGGGACGGCGCTGCTCGCCGCCTGAAACCGATCACCACCGCCGGCAACAGCACCATCAGAAGCAGTGCCAGCCACGGCCATCCACCGTGGTCGTGCACCCAGCCCGCCAGCGCACCCTGCAGTCGCCCGGCCGCGCCGACCACCGGGTCGGCGGGCTCGCCGGATGCGTGGAACAGCCGGATTTCGTAGACGCCATAATACGCCACGTACGCACCCACCACGACGAGCAGGACGCCGCTGATCCTGTTGACATACGGCAATATTCGGCGGACCCGGTCGAGCAACGCGGAACTGGCGAGCGCGGTGGAGACTGCCAGCGCCCCGACGATCACCGCAAAGCCGCCCGCATAGGCCAGGTACACCAGCACGCGCTCGCCCCATGATGCGGAGCGGGCCGCGCCGGCGGTCACAGCCAGGAACGGTCCGACTGTGCAGGACAGCGAGGCCAGTGCGAACCCCACCCCATAGCCGAGCATCGATCCGAGGCGCGCGGTCGGTGCCCACCGTGACCCCGGTTGCACCGGCAGCCGCAGCGATCTCCCGAGCAGCAGCCACCCGCCGAGAACGACCAGCGTGACGCCGATCAGCACCGTGGCGAACGGCA
This sequence comes from Mycolicibacterium sp. P9-22, assembly GCF_008329585.1. Lineage (GTDB taxonomy): Bacteria > Actinomycetota > Actinomycetes > Mycobacteriales > Mycobacteriaceae > Mycobacterium. The sequence continues at coordinate 20,494 of NZ_NPKP01000017.1, forward strand.
CGTACTGCTGGACGGTGGACGCAATGGACACCGTGAGCGCCCCGAACACGGCGAACACCGCAAGCACCCCCAGCGTCATGGCCCCGGTGGCGGTCACGGCGCGCCCGACGGCCCGTCCCGAGCCCACCGCGGGCTGGAGGACCAAACTCAGATAGCCGGGCAGCATGGCGAACCCGCACGGGTTGACCGCCGCGATCAACCCGGCCCCGAACGCCAGACCGAGCAGATCACCCTCCATCTAGGCGGTGAGTGCGCTGACCCGGGCCGCCAGATCCTGTTCGGACATCGCCGAGGTCGGGTTGTTCACGAAACTCGATGTGCCGTCGGCCGTTACGAAAAGGTAGGCCGGCTGCCAGGGCACATTGAACTTCGTCCAGAGCGACCCGTCGGCATCGTTGAGGTTGGTGAAGTCGAGGTTGTAGCGCGCGACGAATTCCTGCATGGCACCGACATCGGAGCGCGCCGCCACCCCGACGAAGGTCACGTCCGGATGGGCCGCCGCCACCTTGGCGACGGTGGGCGCCTCTTGATTGCAGAACGGGCACCACGGTGTCCAGAACCACAGCACTGCAGGCTTGCCCTGCAGGCTCGCGCCATCGAATGCAGCACCTGAGAGGGTGGTGCCGGTGAATTGCAGCCGGTCATCGGCCACCGCGGGCGGGGCGCCGGCGGTGGCGAATATCAGCCCGGCGGCGAACAGTGTGACGGCGAGCGAACGCAGCCGCCGAGCGAACGGAAATGTCACGGGGACCTCCGGTGATTCAGCCGGTCCTCAGCCGGGATGCTGCGGGCCTCAGCTGGTATCACGTACCCCGAGCCGGTCCGGTTCGAACATCGGCGTTCTCGTGGTGCGGGCATGACGCAGAAGGGACGGTGTGGACGGCCCCGGCGCGGATCCTGGCACCGCGGTGCGGAATGAGGATGACGCCCTTGACCCGGGGCCGCTCGTCGCGAGCGGTGCTGGTGTGCAGATCGACGCGGCGCAGCACCTCGCGCAACACCACCGCCATCTCCACCAGCGCGAAATTCGCGCCGAGACAACGGCGATTGCCGCCGCCGAACGGTAGCCACGTCGTCGGGCCGAAGGACGCGTCGAGCATCCGGTCCGGGTCGAATCGATCCGGATCGGCGTACTGTCCGGCGTCGCGGTGCACCAGTCCGATACCCGGCGCCACCATCACGCCCGCGGGCAGCCGGTATCCGGCGACCTCGGTCGGCTCGGTCAGGATCCGACCGACGTCGAACACCACGGGCCGGATCCGAAGGACCTCCCTGCACACGGCATCGAGGTACTCCTCGGTGCCGGCGCGCGCCGCCCGCACCGCCTTGTCCAGCACCGCCGGGTGCCGGGTCAGCCGTTCCAGCGCCCACGACAGCGAGGTCGCGGTCGTGTCGTGTCCGGCGACCAGCAGGGTCATCAGCTGATCGCGCAGTTGGATATCGGTCATCTGGCCGGCGCGGATCATCAGCGCCAGCGCATCGGTCCGGCCGTCCAGCTCCGGATCTGCCCGGCGTTCGGCGATCTCGGCGTACAGCAGTCGGTCGGCTTCGCGCAGTCGGTCGTGGAACGGGCGCCACGGCGCCAGGCGCTGCAGACCGGGAGTGTTGATCGCCAACGCCTCCCAGACCCCGACGCTGAGCAGTTTCGGCATGATGGCGCGCAGTTGAGCCAGCCGGTGTTCGTCGGTGGCGCCGATGACGGTCCGCAGGATCACCTCGAGGGTGATCTCGGACATCTTCGGGGCCACCGCAAACGTTCGGCCTACCGGCCACCCCTCGATGTTGTCCGCGGCGATCCGAGCGATCAGCCCGGTCTGGGCGGCCACCGCCTCGCGGCGGAAGGGTGCCAGCATGAGCCGCCGACGCTCGCGGTGCTCCTCATCGTCGACGACCAGCACCGAGCTGGACCCCAGCAGTCCGGCGAGCATCGAATTGGCCTCGCCGGCATGGTAAATCGCCGGATCGCCGCCGAACACCGTCTTGATGTCCGCGGGCCGGGCCAGGTAGATCAGGGTGCCCATGGAGGCCACCCGCAGCGTGAACACATCCCCGTAGCGGCGGTGGCAGGACGCGACGAAGCGGGGCCAGAACTTCATCAGCAGCGCGGCCTGGATGCCCGGCGGCAGCGGTGGCCCGGGCGGCAACGCGGTCTCGGTCACCTGGACGAGTCTATGGCGCGGACCGTGGTCCTCAGAGCAGATCGGTCGCGTCGTAGACCCAGGACATGTCGGCGGTGGCGAAATCGGCCAGCCAGTTCGGCGGTGCGAAGTTGGCCAGCGCACTCATGTCCCAGTAGTCCTTCCAGATGGTGATCCTGTCGTCGACGACCTCGTGCACCGTGACGAAACGCAACACCGCGACCTCACCGGTCGCCCACGTCCAGGTCTCGGAGTGCTCGTACATGACGTTCGGTCCGTCGGCGACCAGCAACCCGTCGTGGTTCTCATAGCCGGCCAGGGCCTCCAGGCCGATCTTGAGACGCTTCACGATGTCCTGCGGTCCGCGGGCCGCGGCGGCCGGGCCCACCGGCATATCGGCGTAGATGCAGTCCGGTGCGAGGTGCGTCTTCACCTGATCCCAGTCGCGCGCCGACAGTGCCTGCCACATGCCCAGAACGGTGAGTTCAGCTGACACTGGACAATTCGCTCTTGTCGGTGGGCAGTGCGGGGGAGCGGTGTGCTGCCCGCAGGAAACGTCCGGTGCGCCGGGTGCCGAGCAGCTCGGTCGGCCGGCCATCGAGGAACACCGCCCGCCCACCCACCAGGACGGCGTTGACGGTGTCGTCGTTGCGGTTGACCATCCTGGGCAGCCCGCCGTAACAGTCCACGGCTTCCTCGGCGTAGGCCTCCAGGGAGGCGTCCAGCCGGCCGGGGTCGACGATCACGACATCGGCGCGGTCCCCGATCCGCAGATGCCCGGCGTCGAGCCGATACCAGTCGGCGAGCTCGCCGGTGAGACGGTGCACCGCCTGCTCGATCGTCATGAACGGCGTGCCGGCGGTCTCGGCGTCGCGCACATGTTTGAGCAGACGCAGGCCCATGTTGTAGAACGCCATGTTCCGCAGATGCGCTCCGGCGTCGGAGAACCCGAGCTGAATCCCGGGTTCGCGGGCCAGCTTCTTGAGCACGCCGGGCCGGTGGTTGGAGATGGTGGTGCGCCAGCGCAGGGCGCGTCCGTGCTCGCACACCAGGTCCAGGAAGGCGTCGACGGGGTGCACGCCGCGGTCCAGGCCCACCTGACCGAAGGAACTGCCGATGACCGTGCTGTCCGGGCACTCCACGATCTCGGCGTCGTGGAAGTCACGCTGCCAGACCCGGACACCGAAGCGGTTCTCGTAGTCCTTGCGAAACTGTCTGCGGTAGGACTCGTCGCGCAGCAGATCATTGCGCGCCACTTCATCGCGCAGGTGCAGTGCGGCGGCACCGGCGCCGAACTCCTCGAACACCACCAGATCGATACCGTCGGCATACACCTCGAACGGCACCGGCAGGTGTTGCCAGCGGAAGTTGCCACCCAGGGCGTTGATGACCCGGGCCAGCGGGCCCAGCAGCTTGATGGCGTGCGGGTTGGCCTTGATATCCGCCGCGGACAGCAGGCTCGTCTTGAGCGGATCGCGGAAGATGCCCAGCGATTGGGCCAACTGCGACGCCAGGTTCAGCGGATTGCCGATATCGGGCCCCGACTGCAGGACGCGGCCGGCGCGGCGCAGCAGGGATTTCAGCCGGCGCAGTTCCCGTGGCCCGGCGTAGGTGGACGGCAGCGTCCGCGACCGGCAGACCTCGCCGTCGATTTTGTCGAAAAGGAGTTGCTGCGAGGACATTCCGACGAATCCGGCGTCCAGCGCCTCGGTGAGCATGGCTTCCATCCGGGCCTGCTCGCGGCGGGTGGGGCGGTGCCGTGTGCGGGTGGCGCGGTCCAGTCCCATCACCGCGGTACGCATGTCGGAGTGACCGATGAACGCGGCGAGGTTGGGGCCCAGCGGCAGCGATTCCAGAGCCTGTACATATTGTTCGGCCCCCGCCCAGGTCTTGTTCCGGTCGACGGTATCGATGACGAACTCGCGGGGGATGGCCTCCACCCGGCCGAAGAGATCGCCGGCGTCGGCGCCCCCGACATGCACCGTTGACAACGAGCAGGACCCGAGCATCACGGTGGTGACGCCGTGGCGTAGTGACTCGGACAGCGACGGCAGGCCGAGCACCTCGATGTCGTAGTGGGTGTGGATGTCGAGCATGCCGGGCAGCACCCATTTCCCGGCGGCGTCGAGGACCTGCGGGCACCCGGTTTCGTCCAGGGGTTCGGCGGTGATCGCAGCAACCTGGCCGTCCCGGATGCCGATGTTGCGGACCGCCGACGGCGCGCCCGTTCCGTCGAACCAGCGGCCCCCGCGGATGATTGTGTCGTAGGTCACCCAGACATCAGAGCAGTGCGGTGCGGGGGTGTCAACGAAAATCGTGAACAGATTCCGAAAGGTGTCTACTACTGTGGCGCATAATCGGAAATCGTGACTCCCTTGCAGCGGTATATCGCCGAAGAGATCGCCACCGATCATGTCGACGGACTGCTGTCCCGCCGTGAAGCGATGCGCCGGCTCGCACTGCTGGGAGTGGGCACCGCCGCGGCGAGTGCCCTGATCGCGGCCTGCGGTTCGAACCCCGCCCAGCCGAGTCCGTCGTCCACCGAGATGCCCAGCCCGCCGCCGGGGATGGCCACCGCGCTGGAGACCGCCGCGATCACCTGGGCCGGCCCGAAGGGACAACTGCATGGCGCGTGGGCACAGGCGGCCCAGCCCATGGGCGCCATGCTGGTGATACACGAGAACAAGGGCCTCAACGACTGGGTTCGCACGGTCGCCGGCCGGCTCGCCGGCGTCGGCTACTCAAGCCTCGCCATCGACCTGCTCTCCGAGAACGGCGGCACCGCCACGTTCGCCGACCCCGCCGAGGCGACCGCCGCCCTGGGCAACCGTGCACCCGAGGACATGGTCGCCGACCTGAAGTCGGGGATCGGCGAGGTCTCGGCGCGCACTCCCGGGGTCAAGGTGGCGGCCATCGGCTTCTGCATGGGCGGCGGACTGGTGTGGCGGCTGCTGGCCGCAGGCACTCCCGAGTTGGCCGCGGCCTTCCCCTTCTACGGGCCCACCCCCGACAACCCCGACTTTGCCGGGTCGAAAGACGTGGCCGTGCTGGGTTTCTACGGTGAACTCGACCAGCGGGTCAACGCAGGAGAGCCCGTCGCCCGGGCCGCCCTCGAACGGGCCGGCCTGGTCCATGAACTGGTGACCGAGCCGGGGGCCAACCACGCCTTCTTCAACGACACCGGTGACCGGTATGACGCCCGCGCCGCCGCCGACGCATGGCGTCGGACACTGGAGTGGCTGTCCGTGCACGTCGGCTGACCGCTCAGGTCGTGCCCCAGCCGTCCGGGCAGTAGCCGTCGATATCGGTGAAGCCGTACTCCCTGGCCAGCTCGACCGAGGTGACCGACCGCTGATTCCAGCGGGCCCGCATCTCGTCGGCCGCGATCGCGGCCACCCCACGTCCGGCGAACCGCGGCGTCTCCGACTCGGCGAATCCGGGCGGGGCGCTCGGGTAACCGTCATCGCGACCGGCGTGCAGCGCGGTGCGCCAGTTGTCCTCGGTCACCCCGTAGTTGTCCAGCATCATCTCCGATCGCAGCCAGCCGGGGCTGACGGCGACGGCGGTCGCGCCGAACTGGCGCAGTTCGTGGCCATGACTGAAGGCGAGCCGGTTGACGGCCATCTTGGCCAGATCGTAGAAAACCGACAGCCGGAACGTGTCGGCATTGTATGCGGTTGTGCCGTCGGTGATTTCGACCAGCAGGCCACCCGGCTTGGTGACCATGAGCGGTAGCAGGCAATGCGAGGTGATCAGGTGGGTGCGGACCCCGAGATCGATGATACGCAGCCCGTCATCGAGATCGTGCTCCCACATCGGTCGCCCCCAGGTCGCCGGCGGACCCTTCAGTACCTCCGCGCCCCAGATGTCGTTCACCAGGATGTCGATGGTCCCGTGGTCATCACGAATCCGCCGTGCCAACGCACGAACCTGGTCGGGGACCAGGTGGTCCACCTGGATGGCCACCCCCGTGCCGCCGAGCGTGTTCACCAGTGCCGCAGTCTCTTCGATGGTCTCCGGGCGGTCATAGTCCGAACCGCCGCGTCCGGTGACGCTGCTACGGCCGGTGCAGATGACCGTCGCCCCGGCCTCGCCCAAGGCCGCAGCGATACCCCGGCCGGCGCCTCGAGTGGCGCCGGCCACGACGGCAACCCGGCCGCGAAGCGCCCCGGGGCCCGGTAATCCGGCCATGGACGCAAAGTATGCGCGTGGACACCGAACCTCGTGGGCGAACCCGCATAGCGCACATTCACCCTCAGTTAACACACTGGTAGGGCGCGCGTGTTCGACCGCACATGGGTGGCGGCTGTGATGGGCACATGCGAGTCGTCCAGGTCGCGAATTTCTATGGTCCGCGGTCCGGGGGACTGCGGACCGCCATCGACAGACTCGGTGCGGAGTACACCGCGGCCGGTCACCAAGTCACCCTGGTGGTGCCCGGTGACCGCACGTCACGCCAGACCCTGGACTCCGGTGTCGTCCGGGTGTCGCTGCCGGCGAAGCTGATTCCGTTCACCGGTGGCTACCGCGCGGTGCTTCCCGGTCCGGTCACCGCGTTGCTGGCCGCACTCCAACCCGACGCCCTCGAGGTATCCGACCGGCTGACGTTGCGCTCGCTCGGCCCGTGGGGCAGGCGGCGCGGGGTCGCCACCGTGATGATCTCCCACGAGCGGCTGGACCGCCTGGTGGGGCAGATCCTGCCACCGCGCGCCGCCCGCGCCGTCGCCGACATCGCCAATCGACGCACCGCGCACAACTATGACGCCGTGGTGTGCACCACCGCCTTTGCCCGCGAGGAGTTCGACCGGATCGGCGCCGACAATGTCGTCACCGTCCCCCTCGGAGTGGACCTCGATCAGTTCCATCCCCGGCACCGCAGCGCCGTGTTGCGCAGCCGCTGGGCGCGACCCGAACAGACCCTGTTGGTGCACTGCGGCAGGCTGTCGGTGGAGAAGCATGCCCACCGGAGCATCGATACCGTTGGTGCACTGCGTGATTCCGGAGTGGATGCGCGTCTGGTGGTGGTCGGGGAGGGCCCCTTGCGGACCCGGCTGGAACGGCAGGCGGCGGGGCTGCCGGTGGACTTCACCGGTTACATCGGATGCCGCGACACCGTGGCCGGAATCCTGGCCTCCGCGGATGTCGCGCTGGCGCCGGGCCCGCACGAGACCTTCGGCCTGGCGGCGCTGGAGGCACTGGCCTGCGGCACGCCCGCGGTGGTGTCGCGCACCTCGGCGCTCGCCGAGATCCTGACCGCCGACAGTGGCGCGACCGCCGACAACGATCCCGCTGCCATCGCGCGGGCGGTCACCGCCGTCATCTCCAGGCCCGAAGGGCCCCGCCGGATCAGCGCCCGCCGCCGCGCCGAGCAGTTCACCTGGCCCCGCGCGGCCGCCGGCATGCTCGACGTCCTTGCGCGGCGCTGACACCGAAATCACGCAGCCCCGCATGGCCGGGCTATCGGTGCCATACGATGCCGGACATGAAGGTCTGCGTTGCGATGTGGCCCGGGTTGGCGATACCGGTTCTGATGCTGGCCGCACTCGGCGGTGCGGGCCATGCCCTCGCGGCGCCCGGGGACCCGGGCTGTTCGACGTCGCTGTCGGCGCCGCAGGTCATCGACGTGTCCGGGACCGCCATGGTGTCGGCTTCGGCGTCGCCGGGCGCCTGCAACCGCGCCGAGCCGCAGCTGCAGGTCGCTTGTCTGCAACTGGTGGGCAGCACCCTCGCGCCGATCTGTGCGCAGGCCGAGGGGCCGGGCACCGCGCGGGTGCACTTCGCGCCGTACACCCCGGGGGCCAGTTATGTGGCCACCGGCCGCAGCTGCGCCAATGCCGGCAGCCCGCCGGTCACCTACTGTCGCTCGGCCGGACCGCTGACGGCCGCGCTGTAGGAGTCACCCGTGGTGGCCGGCACATAACGCGCGTTCGCACCCGCATCGAAGCGGTATCCACGGCCGCGAACGGTCGTGATGGCTCCGGCGTGGCCACCGAGCTTCACCCGCAGCCTGCGCACGTGGGTGTCCACGGTGCGACCCGGCATTCCGGTATCCGGGGGAACCATGGCGTGGCCCCACACCTCGCGCATCAGCCGAGCCCGGGACACCGGCTGCCGTGGATGGGCGGCCAGGAAGCACAGCAATTCGAACTCGCGGTAGCTCAACCGTACCGGCACCCCGCCGATGCGGACCTCGCGGCCGGCCCGGTCGATGAGCAGTCCGTCAAAGGGCTCGGCTATAGGCGCACGTCCGGTGGCGGACACGTCATCGGCCGTCGCGACGATCGCCGGACGAGCTCGTACGCCCGGCACCGAATTGGCGATGACGCCTGCGAATTCGTCGGCCAATCGCACAGTGCGAGAGGGTAATTCGGGGAAGCCGGCGGGCACGTCGAAGATGAGGAGCACCTGCACCGACGCGGTTGCGTCGGGGACCGGAGACGGACCAGCTTGGTACACGCCACCCACGGTGCCGCAGCGGGGACCGTCCGGTCAGGGTTTGCCGCGGCGTGAGCGCAACTCGGAGAACGCGGGGGTCACCTGCCCGGCGTAGGTCAGCTCGATGAACTGCCTGGTGGTTGCGCCGGTCAGCAGGTCCGCCAAGACGCCGACATCGGGGTTGGCCCGGTCGTGCGCCGTCGTGACCAGGTATTCGGCGTAGGTCGGGTCACCCCGGTCGCAGTGCAGGGCGGTGTCGGTGTGCACATTGCGTTCCATCGCCTGGTTGCCGAACAGGATCACCGCGTCGAAATCGTCGAGGGCCGAGGGCAATGTCCAGCTGGTGAGCTCCTTGAACACCAGCCGGCCCGGATTGGCGCGGATATCGGTCGCGGTGGCGAGTTGCCCGGCATCGGGCCGGCAGTCGATCAGCCCGAGCCGGTCCAGCATCATCAGCGAGCGATCCGCGTTCACGGGATCCGCCGGTAGCGCCAGTTCGGCATACTCCGGTAGCCCGGAGAGTTCGATGACCCGGCTGGAGTACAGGCCGAAAGGCTCGATGTGCACGGGCACGACCGGAATCAGTGCGTTGCGGCTGCGGCGGTTGAACTCACGCAGAAACGGCAGGTACTGGAAGTAATTCGCGTGGAGTCTACCGGCGGCGAGCCAGTCGTTGGGTTCGTCGAAGCTGTCGAACACGATCACCTGCAGATCGATGCCGACTGCGGCCAGTTCAGCGCGGGTGTTCTCCAGGATCTCGGCGTGCGGCACGGGTGTGGCGCCGACCCGAAGGGGGCGTTGGCCTTTGGTGCTGACCGACCGCACGCTGCTCGTCAACATGACCCGAAGGTTACTGATGTCAGCGTCGATTGCAACGTCGCCCGAATGTGTCCGATTGTTACGGCCTTTAACGCACGATGACCGCAGCGGTGGCCGACCGGCCGCGGCCATCCTAGGTTCTGCGCATGTCTGAAATCACGGCTGTGCCTGAGCAACTGAGCGGCGTCCCGGGGGAGCGCAAGCTACGGGGGAATCTCGGTGTGGCATCCATCGTCTTCATGGTGGTGGCCGCGGCGGCTCCGCTCGGCGTTGTCGGTGGCGTCTTCCCGCTGGGAATCGCGGGTGGCAACGGCGCAGGCTTCCCGGCGACCTTCATCGTGTCGACGGTCATCCTGCTGCTGTTCGCGGTCGGCTTCACCGCGCTGACCCCGTTCGTCGAGGAGGCGGGTGCATTCTTCTCCTATGTCCGCCATTCCCTTGGCTTCTCGACCGGCATCGGTTTCGGCTTCGTCGCACTGGTGAGTTACGTCGCGTTGGAGGCCGGGGTGTACGGGCTGCTCGGGCCGGCCGGGGTCGGGGTCGTGACACTGTTCGGCGGGACCGAGATCCCGTGGTGGGTGCTCGCGGCGCTAGCGTTCGCGGTGACGACGTTCCTGGGCTACCGCAACATCCAGTTGTCCAGCCGGGTGCTGGGTGTGCTGCTCACCGCCGAGATCGCGATCATCCTCGTCCTCGACCTGGTCATCGTGGCACGCGGCGGCGGGGATGACGGGCTTTCCACCGGCGTCGTCAACCCGTCGACGGTGTTCTCCGGATCGCTGGGCATCGGCCTGCTGTTCGCCATGCTGAGCTACATCGGTTTCGAGGCGACGGCGATCTTCCGCGATGAGGCGAAGGACCCGGAACGCACCATTCCCCGCGCCACCTATGCCGCGCTGCTCCTGATCGGTGGCTTCTACGCCATCACCAGCTGGGCGCTGATCTCGGCGTGGGGCGACACGCGGGCCGTCGAGCAGGCGACGGATTCCGGTGGCACGTTCCTCTCGGATGTTGCGCAGACCTACATCGAGACCGCGGGCAATGACATCATCACGGTGCTGTACTTCACCAGCCTGTTCGCCTGCATCCTGGCCTTCCACAATGTCGCGTCGCGCTACGTGTTCGCGCTCTCGCAGCACCGTGTGCTGCCGCAGTCGCTCGGCGTTGCGCACGCCGCGCACGGGTCACCGCACAAGGCATCGCTGTGGATCTCGGGCGTCGTCGCGATCAGCATCGCGCTGGCCGTGCTGTTCGGGCTCGATCCGGTCGCGCAGTTCTACACCTGGTTCGCGGCGGCCACCACCGTCGGTTTCGTGGTGCTGCTGATCGCCACGAGCGTCGCGGTACTGGTGTTCTTCGCCGGCGACCGGCGCGGATACTCGCAGTGGCGGGTCCGCATCGCGCCCGCACTGGGACTCATCGGACTGGGCGTCACGCTGGTGCTGATCCTGACGAACCTGGAGGGGCTCGCCGGCTCGAATGCGCTGGGCTGGGGGATCGTCGGGCTGTTGGTGGTGGCGTTCGTCGCCGGTGCTGTCATCGGCCGCCGGGTCGGCGATTCGGCCGGGGTGCTGCGGTCGTGACGGCACCCCGAGCGGTGTCAGTGCGCGCGTAGCAATTGGCTGCTGGTCAGCTGGACCAGCCAGGTCCGGAATCGGCGGTGTGACCAGCCGCGGATGCCGACCATCCGGCCGAACAAAGCGGGATCGCCTGCCAGCCAGGCGATATCGATCGCGTCGGTCGGTCGTGTCCGGTCGGTGAGAGCCCCCAGTTCGTCCAGTCGCGTGACAACCGTGCGTGCACCGTCGAGACGTTGTCCGCGCCGTCCAGCCTGGCGGCCACCGCGCGGATCGCCTAACCTGCGGGCAGCCAGCGCACCGGCAGCCGCTTGATGCCGTGGATGAAGGGCGACAGCAGCCGATCCGGCTCGGCGTCGGCGGTCAGATCCGGTATCTGCCGGTGCAACTCCTCGAAGGCCACCGTGATCTCCCGGCGGGCCAGATTGGCGCCGAGGCAGAAATGGGCCCCGCCGCCGCCGAACCCGACATGCGGGTTGGGGCTGCGGCGGATGTCGAACAGCCAGGGGTCGGTGAAACGGGATTCGTCGCGGTTCGCCGACCCGTACCACAGGGTGACCTTGTCACCCGCCGCCATCGCAACGCCGCTCAGCTCGGTGTCGCGGGTGAGGGTGCGCCGCATGTACGCAACGGGGGAGGCCCAGCGGATGATCTCCTCGACGGCGGTCGGCGCGAGCACGTCATAGTCCGCCCACCAGAGGTCGCGTTGCTCGGGAAACCGGCTCAACGCGGCGACACCATGGCTGATCGCATTTCGGGTGGTCTCGTTGCCCGCAACCACGAGCAGGATGAAGAACGACGCCACCTCCGCCGATGTCAGCTGTTCGCCGTCCACCTCGGCGGCCACCAGCGCCGTGGTCAGGTCCTCGCCCGGTCGTGCCCGGCGGTCCTCGGCCAGATCCTTGGCATACGCTCCGATGTCCATGGCGACGTGGGCGAACTCGTCGAAATCGGTGGTGAGATCCGGGTCTCCGAAACCGAGGATCACGTTGGTCCAGTGGAAGATCTTGTCGTGATCGTGTTCGTCGATGCCCATCATGTCGCAGATCACCTGCAGCGGTAGCGGGCCGGCCAGCGTCGTCACCAGATCGGCCCGGCCCTCAGGATGGTCGGCGACCATCCTGGAGACCAGGTGGCGGGCGCGTTCGCGTACCGATTCCTCGATCCGGGCGAGCACCTTCGGTGTGAAGGCACTGCGCACGATATTGCGCAATCTGGTGTGCCGCGGGTCATCCATCGCGATCATCGAGCCGAAGTACTCGGCGAGTTCGGGTGTCTGATCGCCGATGGTGATGTTCGGACTGGAGCTGAACACCTCGGGGTGCCGGCTCGCGAAGTGCACGTCGTCGTAGCGGGTCAGGGCCCAATGCCCGGCGCCGGCGTCGACACCTTCTCCGGTGATCGGTGCGTGGAATGAGACCGGCGCCTCCCGGCGCAGGGTCGCGAAGGCGCCGTCCCGGAAATCGTCGTCCCGCGACCAGAACTTCCAGGACCCGAGATCGATCTCGGACAGCTCGACCTGCTGGGGTTGCGATCCGTTGACCAGTGTCGCGATCGGCATGGCCGTAGTTTAGATTCCCGCCTGCGACCTACCCGGTGAATCGCCACGATCGTAACGTCGTCGTCGCCTGGGACGATACAGAGACAGGGGTAATCGGGGTCCGCGCATCCCGACCCCCGGACAGGACGGTGACCTGTCGTCGGTCGACCGATCAGATCGGCGCCACGGTGACCGGTGAGGAGTGAGCGATGAAACTGACAAAACTGGTGGCGAGCGCATTGGTCGCCGGGAGCCTGGGATTCGGTGTCGCAACGATGCAGGGCGCGGTGGCCTCCGCGCTTCCGTCGGCGCCCGTGCCGATGAAGCCCGGCAACGGCAACGGTGACGGGAACGGGAACGGCAACGGGTGTCAGCCCTGGTGTGACGGACCGAAGCACAACGAAGGCAACGGTGACTGGAACAAGGGGCCGTGGTGGGCCAACAACCGCCACGACTGGTGGGACGATCGCAACGGCGCACCGCCGTGGGGTTGGGGCCCGCCACCTCCGCTGCAATGGAACGGCCAGCCCTTGCCGGCGTCGATCAACTACTGGGGCTACAACGCCAACCCGGTATGGCACGACGGATTCCGCCAGTGGGGCATCTGGCTGTTCGGTCAGTGGATCCCGATCTTCGGCGTCGGCTTCAATTGATCTGTCGCGGTCAGTCGGAGGCCGTCTCGGGCAGGTCGTGGCGCACCACGCGGACCCGCCCATGCGGCAGGCAGGCCGCGTACCCGTGGTGTTTGCCGTAGAGCTCCCACGAGGTGTGCGCATCGTCGCTGGGAACGTCGATGTGCTGCCCGCCGGAGAACTGCAGGTGAAGGCTGCCGTCGTCGTCCCAGTCGGCATGGGTGCACGTGGTACCGGCGAAGTCGAAGAGTGGCTTTTGCTCGGTGCGTACGGCGGTCGGATCGATGGCTACGACCTCAGCAGCTGCCGAGGCGCCGCCGCCGATGTCCGGCAACGTCAACTCCATGGGTGCGGAGATGACGAGTTCGTTGTATTCGTCCAGGTTGAGCACCAGACCGTCGCGGAACATGATCCGCTGCAGGGTGCGGCCCTGGATCCATTGTTCGGTCATTTTTCCACTTTGAGCCGTTGGCGGGCCCAGCACAAGAGGTGCCGGCCGGTTCGCTCCAGCGCGGATCCGCCGCGGTTGTCCCGACCGCGGACCGCAGGTAAAAGCCGCTGGTCGAAGGTCTGCCGAACGTCTTCTTTTGGGCGAAATTGTTCGCTGATGTAAACGCAACAGGCTCCCGGGCGTAAACTCCCCGCGACGGGGGAGGGTTCACGCATCGAGCCGGTCCATGTACGTGTCACTAATGAAAGGGCTGACTTGCCCGCATCAGACAACCGAGTTCCCGAAACCGGTCTCAAACCGCATTTCGAGGACGTTCAGGCGCATTACGACCTGTCGGACGACTTCTTCCGGCTGTTTCTGGATCCCACCCAGACGTACAGCTGCGCCTATTTCGAACGCGACGACATGACCCTGGAGGAGGCGCAGTACGCCAAGATCGACCTCTCGCTGGGCAAACTCGGGCTGCAGCCGGGAATGAAGCTGCTCGACGTCGGCTGCGGATGGGGCGCCACCCTCAAACGCGCCATCGAGCGCTACGACGTCGACGTGATCGGGCTCACGCTGAGCCGCAACCAGCAGGCCCATGTGCAGCAGCTGTTCGACGGCCTGGACACCGAGCGGTCCCGCGAGGTGCTGCTGGAGGGCTGGGAGCAGTTCAGCGGTTCGGTGGATCGCATCGTGTCCATCGGCGCGTTCGAGCATTTCGGTGCCAACCGCTACGACGACTTCTTCAAGATGGCCTACGCCGCGCTGCCCGCCGGCGGCTCGATGCTGCTGCACACCATCGTCAAGCCCAGTGATGCCGACTTCGCGGAACGCGGGCTGCCGCTGACCATGACGAAGCTGAAGTTCTTCAAATTCATCATGGACGAGATCTTCCCGGGCGGGATGCTGCCGTTCGTGTCGGTGGTCGAGGAGCATGCCGCCAAGGCCGGCTTCGAGGTGCAGCGGGTGCAGTCGCTGCGGTTGCACTACGCGCGGACGCTGACGATCTGGGCCGACGCCCTGCAGGCTCGGCGCGACGAGGCGATCGCCATCCAGTCCGAAGAGGTTTACGACCGGTACATGCGGTACCTGACCGGCTGTTCCGAACTGTTCCGGGAGGGCTACACCGACGTCTGCCAGTTCACGCTGCACAAGTCCTGATCACTACCGCGCCGCTTCCAGGGCGCGGCGTAAGTCGCCGGGTACGTCGCACTTGGCCCAGTCGTCGGTCGACACCACCACGTACACGTTGCGTCCGCGTACCGCGACCCGCTCGCAGCGCTGCGGGTCATCGGCAGCGGTGCGCAGCACCGCGAAGGCCACGGCGAAGCTTGTGGTGCCGATGTGGTCGCAGGCCGCCTCGACCCGGACAACGTCCCGCCAGCGGACCGACGTCAGGTAATCGATATCGCTGTGGACGACCTTGAAGTCGACCCCGGTGGATATCAATTGGGCGTAGTCGACGCCGTGCTCGGCGAGCATCGCGGTGCAGGCCTCGTCGAACCAGGTCAGATAGTGCCCGTTGAATACCACGCCCTGCTGATCGATCTCCGCGTACCGGGGCACGATTCTCAGTGAGCTCACGGCAGTCACCATGCACCACGAGTGCGTGCCACCGCTAGCATCGAACGGTGATCTCTGCAGCGACGGAACTCCGATGAGTGCTCCCACCCTGGTCTCGGTCGACGAGATCAGGGCGGCGGCGGATCGGTTGCGCGGCAATATCATGCGTACACCGCTCATCCCGGCGCCGTGGGCCGATCCCGACCGGCCGCTGTGGATCAAACCGGAGAGCCTGCAGGTGATCGGCGCCTTCAAGGTGCGCGGTGCACTCAACGCCGTCGGCCGAATCGACGCCGGCCTCCGGCAGCGAGGTGTCGTCGCGTACTCGAGCGGAAACCACGCGCAGGCAGTCGCTTACGCGGCCGCCCGGTTCGGCATCGACGCGCACATCGTCATGCCCGAGGAGACGCCTCAGGTGAAGATCGCGCGGACCAGAGGCCACGGCGCCCGGGTGGTGTTGTGCGCTGCGGGTCAGCGCGAAGCCGTTGCCGCGCAACTCGTCGAGGAAACCGGTGCCACACTGGTACCGCCGTTCGACCACCCCGACGTCATCGCCGGACAGGGCACGATCGGCCTGGAGATCGCCGAGGATCTGCCCGATGTCAGGACCGTCCTGGTCCCGGTCAGCGGCGGCGGGCTTGCCTCCGGTATCGGCACCGCCATCCGGGCGTTGTGCCCGCAGGCGCAGATTTTCGGGGTGGAACCGGAACTGGCGGCCGACACCGCTGCGGGTCTGCGGCAGGGCAGTCGGGTCAGCATGTCGATCGCGGACCGTAACCGGACCATCGCCGACGGTCTGCGCTCGGAACCGTCCGAGCTGACCTTTGCGCATCTGCAGCACGTGCTCACCGATGTGCTGACCGTCGCCGAAGACGAAATTCGTTCTGCGGTAGCCGAACTGGCTGTGCAGGCGCGCCTGGTCAGCGAACCCAGCGGCGCGGTGGCACTGGCCGCCTACCGTCGCCACCGGACACCGCCGGGCAAGACCGTGATGATCCTGTCCGGTGGCAACATCGAACCCGCACTGCTGGCCGAGATTGTGGCGCAGTCACCAGCGGTTGGGGTTCACCAGGGGGACTGACACGGCGCAACCCTCGTGCGCGCAGTGCGACCAGGCGTCCTGTTCGGCAGCGGCCTTGAGCCGACGGCGCCGCCCGGCCCATCCGCAGGAACAGGTGGCCGTCGAGTGGCCGAAGCCACGGTTGTACACGTATACCGTTCCGTGGCGTCCGGTGGTGTCCGCGAACAGATCTTCGAGCAGCATGGACATGGGGTGTAACTCCTTCGTCGACCTGACCTCGGTGTCATGTAGACGTGCTGGCGTAGTTCGATTCTGCGCCCGATCACCTCGGGATGGCGGGAGCCGCGGGTCACGACTCGGCGCAGATCCTGTCAAGCCGAAGTAACTGGTGACGGGTCTCTACCCTGGTTCTCGCGTTGCTAAACCTGAAGCCTGCCCACGTAATTGACGCCCGGGCGGGTTGCTGTCTAGTGCACGCCCTCCATCAGCCGGCTGATGCGTGTGGTGAACGCCAGCACGAGAAGACCGGCGACGATCGCCACCAGGCCGAGGATGCCGAAGTAGGCGAACTCGCGCGCCGGGTCGTAATAGCGGGCCAGCACGCCGGACATCGACGTGCCGAGCCCGACCGAGAAGAAGTACAGCGCCATCATCTGGGCGCGGAATGCCTCCGGTGCGAGTTGAGTGGTCACCGCCAGGCCGATCGGGGAGATCATCAGCTCGGAGACCGCGAAGCCGGCCATCACCGCCACGATGAACAGCGCGGGCACGGCCCGTCCGGTGGTGCCCGCGAACGGGAGGAACAGCAGGAACGCCGCACCCATCCCGATGACGCCGTACGCGAACTTCCGCGGCGTGGTGGGTGCGCGCTGACCCAACCGGGTCCACATGACCGCGAACAGTGGCGACAGCGCAATGATCCAGATCGGCTCGATCGAGCCGATCCAGCTCGACGGCGCGGTCCATCCGAAGATCGACCAGTTCATCCGTTCATCCGAATACACCGCGAGGACGGTGAAGATCTGCTGGAACAGCGACCAGAACACTGCGTTGGCGATGAACAACGGAATGAAGGCGCGGACCCGGGTGCGTTCGAGCGCAGCTACTTTCGGGCTGGTCAACAACACGATGAAGTAGCCGATCGAAGCCACGACGATGACGCCGGTGGTCACCTGGGACAGGTTGTTCAGTGTCACCAGCCCGGTCCCGAAGGCGAGCACCGCGACGGCGATCACCCCGACGCCGACGCCCACGGCGGGGAGAACACCACTGCGCGGCAGCGGGTTGGGGACTTCGCGCCCGTGTGTCCCCAGGTTGCGGCGGAACACCACGTACTGGGCCAGGCCCAGCGCCATACCGATTGCGGCGGCACCGAATCCGAAGTGGAACCCGACCCGGGTCTGCAGCAGGCCGGTGATCAGCGGCCCGACGAAGGCCCCCAGGTTGATGCCGAGGTAGAACAACGTGAATCCGCCGTCGGCCCGCGCGTCGCCCTTGTCGTACAGCGTGCCCAGCAAGGATGAGGCATTCGCCTTGAGCGCGCCGGAGCCCAGTGCGACGAGCACCAGACCCGCTGCGACACCGGCGATTCCGGGCACCACCGCCAGTGCGATGTGTCCGACCATGACCACGACGCCGCCGTAGAACACGGTGCGCTCCATGCCGAGGGCCCGGTCGGCCAACCAGCCACCCAGCACCGTCGACAGATACACCAGCCCGCCGTAGGCGCCGACGATGCCGGTCGCCGTCGCCTTGGACAGCTCCAGGCCACCCTCGGTGGCCGAGTAGTAGAGGTAGTACCCCAGGATGGTCAGCATCCCGTAGAAGGAAAAGCGTTCCCACAGTTCGACGCCGAACAGGTTCGTCAATCCGATCGGGTGGCCGAACAATGTGCGTGCCGCCTGCTGATCTGTCTGGCCGCCCCCGGCCTGTTCGGACCCAGTCATAGCGCCACCATCCCACGACGCCCGGGCGGTGCGGTGCATTGTCGGCAAGTCATGGCGGGTCGCTCCGGCGCCACCCGAGGGAGCAAATCCCATGATGCTCTCCACATGGTCAGTTCTGTGACGCAGCAAACCTCGATCCGAGGAATCGCCTGCACGGGTGGGTTCCTGGCCGCTGCGCAGGTAGTCTCAGCCGGATAACGCGACGATGGTTGCATCGTCACGACGCGGTTGCCTGCGTGCGGCCGAAGAGGGTCCGAAGGGGTACATGTGGACGCGGTGCTCGGCTTGTCGATGACACCAAGGTCGCTGTCAGTGGTGGTCGTCGGCGGTGGTGATCAGCCGGACGGCAGCCGGAACGACGCATTCGAGGTCGCCGTCGACGGTTCCGACGGGCGGTCGGCCACCGAGCGGGCGACCGCCGCGGTGGAGGCGATCGTGGCCTCGCGCGGTGAGCGGCTGAAATCCATCGGTGTCACCTGGAGTGACGACGCCGACGTCGAGGCGTCCCTGCTGATGCAATCGCTGACCGAATCCGGCTTCGACAATGTGGTGCCGATCCGCCTGCCGGAGGCCACCGAGGCGCTGGCCCGCGGGATGGCCGATGTCATCGGCTACCGGACCTCCGCGGTCTGCGTCATCGAACCGGACACCGCGATCGCCCTGATCGTGCACACCGGCGACGGTGCCGTGCAGACCGCGATCAATCACACGATCGATTCCGATGAGAGCCTGATCGGCTGGCTGAGCACCGTGTTCGCTCGTGCCGACTGGCAGCCCGAGGCACTGGTGGTGGTCGGGTCGGCCGGCGGCTTCGACGCTGTGCTGCCGCGGCTCGAGGAGGCGCTGTCGGTTCCGGTCTTCGCGCCGGCCGAGGCGCCGCTGGCGCTGGCGCGCGGAGCGGCACTCGCCTCGACCCACAATGCCGGTTTGCCACTGGATTCGAGCCCGTTGTTCTCCTCGGCCGCCACCGGCCGACACGCCGCCGCCGATGCTCCCCGGCTGACGCCCGCACGCGTCCTCACCGGGTTGCTGGCGGCCGGTGTGGTGACCTTCGTGGCCTCGGCCTCGTTGGCGGTCGCCGTCGAGCTCTCGCCGCGCCCGCAGGCCGCTCCGCAGCCGGTGGTCAGCGCCGAACGTGTCGTCGAGGAGCCGCCGGTGGTCCGCCCCGCGCCGAGTGTCGCGCTCCCGCCACCTCCCGCGGCTCCCGTCATCCCCGAGCCGGTGGAAGTGGTCGCGCCGGTCGCCGCACCCGTCGTGGAGTCGGCACCGCCACCCGAGGTCAACACCGTCGTGGACAACGTTCCCGCCGAGGGGCCCTACGTTCTGGAGGCGCCGGCCCCGCCGCCGCCACCGCCGCTCGTGGCGCCGCCGACCGTGGTCGCGCCGCCGCCGGTGGTGGGCCCCGTCTATGACCAGCCGAAGCGGCCGCTGCTGCAGCGGATCCGGGACAAGTTGCGGATCGGTGGGGACGATCAGCCACCGCCGGTGATCATGAATCCCCCGATGGGCTGAGTGCGGACGCGCACCGCTGGCTAACATTTTCCGAGCCCGGCGCGAACTACCATGTAGGTCATGGCGCCAGGTCCGGATGTCCGGAGTCAGGGGAGGTTCGGAAACTTGCGTAAGAACATTCGGAACATGCTGGTCACGGCGGGTATTGCCGCTGCAGCACTGATGACGTCGACGACTCCGGGCGTGGCGGCGGTGCCCACGCCGCCGGCGGTGATATCGGTGTCGCCGTCCCCCGGCGAAGTGGTCGGGGTGGCCTACCCCGTGACCGTGGCATTCGGCGATCCGGTCGCTGACCGTGCCCGGGCCGAACGCGGCATCACGTTCTCGGCGGATGAGGTCCCCGCCGGCACCTACGAATGGGTGGACGACTCCACGGTGCGCTTCACACCCACCGATTTCTGGCCCGCGCACTCGACCATTTCGGTCCAAGCGCTTGGTTTCAAGTCGTCGTTCGAGACGGGTGCCGAGGTGGTCGGCGTGGCCGATATCAGCGCGCACACCTACACGGTGAGCATCGACGGTGTGGTCGCCAGAGAGATGCCGGCGTCGATGGGCAAGTCTGGGTTCGCCACCCCGATCGGCAGGTTCACCGCGCTCGGTAAAGAGAGCGTCGTCGTGATGGATTCACGCACGATCGGGATCCCGCTGGATGACCCCGAGGGCTACAAGCTCACCGTCTACGACGCGGTCCGGGTCACCTGGGGCGGCGTGTACGTGCATGGTGCGCCGTGGTCGGTGGGTTCCCAGGGGTACGAGAACGTCAGCCACGGCTGCATCAACCTCAGCCCGGACAACGCCGACTGGTACTACAACAACGTCAGTATCGGTGACCCGATCATCGTGCAGGCCTGAACTTTTCATAACCCGGCATGCAGATTACGCGCCGTCGGTGAGGATTCGACGGTACCGGGATCCGGGTAGGTGCCCAGCACCCGGTCGGCGGTACCGCTGCTGGTGACGGTAAACCAATAGTGCTCGTTCTTGAAATGGTGCTGACGGTGGTTGCGCCAGATCGACCGATAGACAGCAGTTTTCGGCTTGTAGTCGGTGTGGATCAGGTAGTGGCACCATTCGTAGCCGATGCCCAGCAGCGCCAGAAACGTCAGAAACGTCAGGCCCCGCCCCAGGCTGGGGAAGGCGAGCAGCCCGATCGCCACCGCCAGCGGCAACACCCACAGCAGCGACTGCCAGGGGATGAACACCAGCGGCAGGTCACGCGGGTCGACGTGATGATCGCGATGCTTGCGCGACAGCAGGGGATCCACCGAGACACCGGCGATCCGTCGCGGCCGCCAATGCAGGATGACCACGTGGATCAGCCATTCGGCGAACGGGAACACGGCGAGCATCACCAGCGGCACCACGGCATCGGTGACCTGCCAGTCGCCCACAGCCACCCGCGCCGCCACCGCGGCGGTCAGCGTCGCCGTGAGCATCCACGGGGTCGGGTGGCGCAGGAACTCCCGTCCTGCGCCGGCCAGCGTGATACCCCGGCGAGTGCTCATCGGGGGTCCTCCAATTCGGTGAGTGCGCCCAGCAGCGCGGTGGTGGCCGACTCCAGCAGCGCGCGGGCGGCGGCCGCGGCCGCCTCGGCGTCGCCGGTGCGCACGGCGTCGGCGATCGCGCGATAGGCCTCGGGGTGGCCGACCTCGGCGGCCATCATGACGGCCAGCGCCGGCAGGGCGGGTTCGTAGGTCGCGCGCAGTGTGTTGTACATCAGCCGGAAGGCGATCGAGTCCGCGCCGTCGACCAGGTGGTCCCAGAAGGTCAGCGCGTGGCGTTGCCGCTGCACCGCGTCGGTGTCGGAGCTCAGATCGTCGATCGCGGAGTCGAGCAGGGCGGCCAGTTCCGGACCGCGCCGCGTGGCGGCGAGCTCGGCAACCTTGGGGCCGTTGTGCAACCGGGTTTCCAGGATGGAACGCACGACGGAGATGTCGAGTTCGCCGGCCTGGAACAGCAGCCGAGGGAGCAGATCCAGCCCGGCGTGCCTGCGGAAATCCCGCACGGTGGTGGTGTCGCCCTGTCGGATCTCCACCAGGCCCGCCGAGGTGAGGCGCTTGAGCGCCTCGCGCACCGCGGGCCGCGACACCCCGAGGACCTCGGCGAGGCGGCGCTCGCTGGGAAGCGCGTCGCCGGGCTTCATCTCGCCGCTGAGTACCTCGGCGACGATCTGTTCGAAGACGTCCTCGGGTACCGAGCGGCGGTTGACCGGTTGCAGTGCCATGAACCGAGCATGGCAGCGTCTTGGTAACAGGTCAAGTGGTCATACCAGTGGCTTCGGATGTCCATTTACGGCAGCGGCGCGGCACTCCGCCGCGCCAGCGGCAACAGCGCGACCGCGGCGAGCAGGGCGAGGGCGCCGCAGATCGCCAGGAAGCGCCAGTCGCCGAGCCATGCGGCGAACAGCGGCATCCCAGCGCGGGCAACGGCCATCGGCACCGTGATGACGGCCAGCACGCTGGCGAAGTGTGCAATCCCGAAGCTGTCCGCCAGGATCGAGGGGCGGGCGATCACGCCGATGCCCTGGCCGACGCCGACGGCGGCGACGCACAGCACGCACAGTGGGATCGACAGACCCGCCAGCGGCAACAGCAGCAGCCCGGCAGCCTGAATCGCGAAGGCCGCCGATGTGGCGGGCACGATCGGGATACGCCCGGCAGACATCGTCAACACCAGCCGGGACAGGATCTGCATGACCCCGATGGCGACCGGCATGGCGGTGGCGACGGCCACGGAATGACCGACGTCCTGCAGGTAGGCGATCACCAGCAGCAGGAATGCCGATACCGAGCCGGACTGTCCGACGAAAGCGATCAGAAGCAGCCAGAAGCGGCCCTGGCGCAGTACGTCGCGCAGGGGCATGCCTCCGCGCTGCGCGATCTGGCCTCGATGGGCGGCACGAGACGGGATGATCCACAGGTGGCCGGGTATCGCAGTCACCGCGAACAGTCCTGCCAGTATGAGCAGGCTTGTTCGCCAACCGAATTCGGCGTTCATCCAGCCGAGTGCCGGATAGACGAGGTAGGTGGCCAGCCCGGCGATCATCGCCACGGCGAGAATCGCCTGGTCGCGATGGCCGGGGCCGGTCGCGAACACCAGTACCGCGAATGCGGCCTCGTAGGTGCACATCGTGAGGGAGAAACCGATCAGCACGAAGCTCAGGTACACCATCGGCAGCGAATGCGCCTGTGACCACGCCACGACCGCGACCGCGCCGATCGCTGCACCGCAGGTCATCACCGCGCGACCGCCGTACCGGTCCAGGACACGCCCTATCGGAAAGGCTGTCAGCGCGCCCACCAGGGTGGAGACGGTCGATGCCCCCGCGATGGCGGTGCGGGTGGTGCCGAGATCGGCGGCCATCGGGATGAGTATCACCGGGATGATCTGGATCATCGCGATATAGCCCGCGGAACTACTGATCGAGAAGACCGTGACGAGCAGGCGTCGGTGTCTGCGCGTGACGCTCGTGCCGGTTGCGGGGTCGGTGCCGTTGCGGAATTCGGCAGTCCGCGAGATCATCCGCGCAGCAGCGGCAACAGCTGATTGCCCTGCCGCTCGATCTCGCGCAGGTAGGGGGTATCGGAGAGGACGAAGTGCGTGATGCCCAGATCCTGGTATTTGCGAAGAGATTTCGCGACATCATCGGCCGATCCGACCAGCCACGTGGTGCCGGCGCCGCCACCGCCGAACAGCCCGGGGCTGGTGTACAGATTCTCGTCGAGCACCTCGCCACGTGCGGCGAGGTCGAACAGGCGCTGCTGACCCACTGCGGTTCGCCGGTGCGGGTTCTCGGGTACGGTTCCGTGCTCGCCGAACCGGTTGTCCTGCTGGGTGGCGGCCATTTCGGCGACCTTGGCTTCGGCCTCAGCCCAGGCCTGTTCGGTGGTGTCGCGTACGAACGTGGTGATGCGCAGGCCGAACTCCAATGGCGGATGTTTGCGGTCCACAGTTTCGCTGAGTTTTTTCAGGCGTTCGATCCGCTCCTCTATGCCGGCGAGCGGCTCACCCCAGAACAGCTGCACATCGGCTTCGCCTGCGGCCACCCGCTCCGCGGCCGCAGAGGCGCCCCCGAAGTACAACTTGGGGTGCGGCCGGTCACCACGAACAGCGATGCGGGGCAGCACTGTTGAGTCGGTCACGGAGAAATGCTCGCCGTGGTAGGTGACGTTTTCCTCGGTCCACAGCCTGCGGACCAGCTCGAGGAATTCACGGGTCCGGCCGTACCGGTGGGCCTGGTCACCGTCGGAGTCGCCGTAGGCGGCCAGATCATCCTTGCCGGAGACGATGTTGACCCGGACTCGTCCCGCGCTGAGGTGATCGAGAGTGGCTGCGGCGGCGGCGAAATTGGCCGGTCGCCAATACCCAGGCCGGATCGCGATGAGCGGTTCGAACGCACGCGTCCGCGCGGCCAGCGCGGTGGCGACGGTGAAGGTGTCCGGTCTGCCCCATCCGGCGCCCAGTAGCGCTCCTGTCCACCCGTGGTTCTCCAGTGCCGTGGCGTGGCTCACCAACGTTTCCAGGCTGTTGTGCCCTTCGATGGTGGGATCCCCGCGATGGCCGGGGTCGGCCTGATTCGGTATGTACCAGAGGAACTCGGTACTCATTGATGATCCTGTTCGATGTGTGGTGGATACCCGTTCGCGTTCAACGAGACAGGCCGGCGAGCTGGGCCTCGCGAACGTCGGTGCTCTGGCCCTGGACGAGCAGGAAGAGCGCCGATCGTGCGTGTAACTGCGCGGTGTCTTCGAGGCTGATGCCCCGCCCTGATCGGGCCACCACAAGTGCACGGGTGATGACCGACAGCGCCTCGCCGACCGCGGCTTTGGTGGCCACCCGTTCCGAGATGCGGTGGCGCTCATCCCCGGTGGACTTCGACTCGTCCGCCAGGCCGTAGGCAGTGTGGCGCAGGTGATCGAATCGTGGTCGCCATACGTGGGCGACTCGTCGCGCGCCAGGATCGGGGGCGTCCTCCAGTTCGTCCAATACGGTGGTCGCCAACCCGAAGTATTGTGGACGGGTATCGCCGGCGGTTCCCAGATCTTCGGTGCGCCAGTCGGTTAGCGACTGGGTGAGGATGACCGCCGAAGCTGGGATGTAGACGTCGTCGAGTGTCACTCGTTCGGTGCGGCTCCCGCCGACTGCCGCCAACTCAAGATGCTGCGCCCGGACCCGGCCGCTGGTCGGGACGAACGCGGTGATCACCGATTGCGTGGTTGCGTCGACCGCAGCCACCACCAGCACGGTGTTCAGCCCCCAACCGCTGACCCAGGAGATCGTGCCGGACAACGTCCAGCCACCGTCGGCCGGCGTCGCCGAGATGTACGAGTGCGGAAAACGGCGGACGTCGCTGATACCGGCACCCAGCAGTAATCGGCCCGCCAGTACGTCGCGAGCCAGGTCCGACAGCTCGGCACCCTTCTGGTGCGCAAGAGCCAAGCGGCCGACCGTGGGTGCGTGCTGCGCCCATACCAACCAGGTGTTGAAGCAAGCACCTGCCATGATCTCGTGGATCCGGCGGTCGTCCTGCCGCCCGATGCCCGCGCCCCCGAACTCTGCCGGGGCGGCATGGTTGAGCAGGCCGAGGGTGGCCAGCTCGGACACATATCCAGGCGATACCCCCTCCCGGTCGATCCGAAGGGCAGCCGGGCGAAGCGCACCGTCGGCGTGTGCCTTGACCTTGGCGATGAACTGTTCGGCGGCAGCCGAGGACGCTCCCGGCGTCGTAGCAGGTGCCTCGATGGCAGTCACTCCCAGATGTCCTATCTATAGCGCGATGCCGGTGACGCCGACCGCAACTGTGGCGCAGCACGTGCCGGCGGCATGCGTGTCCCGACCCGGTCAACGTTACTGCCGACGAATGCCGTTGGCCTGCTTGTGATCAGCGTGAACCGAACCGCTGACTCAACGGGTGCCGGGTGATTGACTACCGAACTAACCGTGCAGCAGGTATGGATTCGCGGCGTAAGCAGCCGCACCCCCCGGCACGTTCTATCGCCGTGTCAGAAAGGACGAACGTCATTGTTCGCCAGTAGTTTCCGCAGAGTACTGCTGTCCTCGGCCGCTGCGGCGATGGCCGTCGCCACCGTCGCAGCGTGCAGTGGTGGGTCTTCGACAAGCCAACCGGTCGGCGACCCCGTCGACGGCGGAACGCTGACGTTCTTCGACCCGGTCGAATACAACGCCTGGAAACCGACCAACTCGATCTGGTCGAACAGTCAGGTCTCCAACAATCTGGCCGAACGACTGATCTGGCAGGACCCGGAGTCTGGCGAGTACAAGCCGTGGCTGGCCGAATCCTTCGAGATCAGCGACGACCATCTGTCCTACACCTTCAAGCTCAGACAGGACGTGACTTTCAGCGACGGCACCCCGCTGGATGCCGAGGTGGTCAAGCTCAACTTCGACCAGCACGGAACCGGCGACGAGGCGCTGGGGATCACCCAGGACCCGTTCTGGACCGACTACGCGGGCACTGACGTCATCGACGACAGCACCGTGGTGGTCAAACTCGGCAAGCCGAACGCCGGCTTCATCCAGATTCTGTCCAACTACCGGGCCAGTTCGATCCTGGCCGAGTCCACCCTCTTGAGAGACCTCAACGGCCAGAGCGACCTGCGCAATTGGGTGGGGACCGGGCCGTTCGTCGTGGAATCCGTCGACGGAACGACAGCGGTGACCCTCAAGCGCCGCGACGACTACAACTGGGCGCCGGCGGGGTCCGCGCACACCGGAAAGGCCTATCTGGAACGCATCGTCTTCAAGACGGTGCCGGAGGCGGGCACCCGGGTGGGTGCGCTGCAGTCCGGCGAGGCGCAGATCGTGCGCAATGTCGCTCCCTATGATGAGGAAACCGTGACCGCCGGCGGCGGGACGCTGCTGCCGATCTCGGTGCAGGGCGAGACCAATGATCTGACCGTGCGGTTGGACAGCCCGGATTCACCGTTGCACGACAAGCGGGTTCGGCTGGCGCTGCAGGCGGCAACGGATCGTCAGGCGATCAACGAGGCGGTGCTCTCGCCGAACTATCCGATTCCCACCAGTGCGTTGGTGAAGGGCACGCCGCTGCGTGGCGACTCCAGCAGTTTCCTGCGGCACGACGTGGACAAGGCGAAGTCGTTGCTCGACGAGGCGGGGTGGAAACCGGGGCCTGATGGGATTCGCGTCAAGGACGGCAAGCGGTTGAGCATCCATCAACGCGTTGCGCCGTACTACCAGGTGTCCCAATCCGTGCTCGAAGTACTGCAGTCGCAGTGGCGCGAAGCCGGTGTCGAGATCAAGCTCACCAACCCTTCGCTCACGGAGTACGAGGCCCAGGAGCAGTCCGCCGCGGATTGGTACTTCACCCAGGGGCAGACCTCCACGGCGGAACCCAGTGTGCTGCGGACCTCTTACGGCAGTGACCGTCAGGATGTGACCAAGCAACTTCCGCCGGATGCCAAGCTCGATGAACTGCTCGCGGTGCAGTCGGGTGAGTTCGACGAGGAGAAGCGCAAGGCCGCCATCCAGGCTATCGAGGATCACATCTTCAGTGAGGGGTACTCGATTCCGCTGTATGACGAGACGCAGGTGTTCGGGCTCGGCCCGAGTGTTCAGGGTTTCGCCACCGAGTCCACCGGGCGGTCGTGGTTCTACGACACCTGGATCAACGAGTAGGTCGGCCCGGGCATGCGTACATATCTGCTGAAGCGGTTCGGCCAGTCGCTGCTCGTACTGTGGGCCGCGTACACGGTGTCGTTCCTGCTGTTGAGTGCGTTGCCGGGCGATGCGGTGAACAACCGTATCCAGAACCCGGAAGCACAGTTGACGCCCGCACAGGCCCAGGTGCTGATCGAGTATTACGGCCTGGATCGGCCGCTGTGGGAGCAGTATGTGACATCGCTGAGTGCCGCCGTGCGCGGCGACCTGGGGTATTCGCTGACCGACGGCCGTACCGTCACCGAACTGGTGGGCGGTGCGTTACCGAGCACTCTGGCCTTGACCGCGGCGGCTCTGCTGCTCGGCCTGGTGTTCTCCGCGGTCATCGGGATTGTGGCGAACTACGCGCCGTGGACGTGGCTGCGTGAGTCGGTGGGTTCGACGCCCGCGCTGTTCGGTGCGATCCCCACCTTTGTCGTGGGTATCCTTCTGCTGCAGTTTTTCTCGTTCGGATTCCACGTGATACCGGCTTCCGACGATGGGTCATTCGTGGCACTGCTGGGGCCGGCGATTGCACTCGGCATGCTGATCGCCGCGCCGCTGGCCCAGGTCTTCACCACCTCGATCCGTGCCACGCGAGGACAGCCTTTCGCCCATGTGCTGTCGGCCCGCGGTGCCGACGAGGTGTACAAGTTCCGCCGCGGGATCCTGCGGAATTCATCGATGCCGGTGCTGACACTGCTCGGGCTGGCGTGTGGCGAACTGATCGCCGGCGCGGTGGTGACCGAGGCGGTGTTCGCGCGCCCTGGACTCGGTCAGCTGACCGTCGGCGCGGTGAGCACGCAGGATCTGCCGGTTCTCCAGGGCGTGGTGCTGGTGGCGGCACTGGCGTACGTGAGTGTGAACTTCGTGGTCGACCTCGCGTATCCGTTCATCGATCCGCGGGTCCTGGTAGACGGCAGGACGCAACGGGCCACCGGTCGTCGCGTGCGTCGGCGCGTGGTCACCGGTCATCTCGTGGACCGGGAGAATCCGGCGAGGCCGAACCTGCGGGTGCCGCGGCGTCTGCCGGCCGAGGTGTCGATGCCGTGAGCCTCATCGTCGATGTCCATTCGGCCGCCGGGCAGGAACCCGCTGAGCCGACCGCAGGCACCGCAGACCGGACAACGCCACCGTCGGCCCGGAAAGTGTTGCGGTGGCTGGGGTCTCACCGCGCTCTGACCCTTTCGATCGTGGTCTTTACCACCGCGCTGCTGTGGGCGTTGGTGCCCGGTTGGTTCACGCACTACAGCCCGATTGCGATCGACAACAGCCAGAAGCTGCTGCCACCATCTGCCGAGCACTGGTTCGGTACCGATCTGCTGGGACGAGACCTCTACGCCCGCATTGTGTATGGCGCACGAGCGTCACTGCTCGGAGCGAGCATGGCGGTCGCGGTGGCCGTGATCGTCGGGTCACTGCTGGGGGCGGTCGCGGGCTGGTTCGGCGGTCTCGGCGACACGGTGGCGATGCGCTTCGTCGACATTCTGCTCGCCATCCCGGGATTTCTGCTGGCGATCGCGATCGTCGTGCTCTACACAGCCAGGACGGGGAGCGCCGGCCTGGTGCCTGCGGCGATCGCGGTGGGACTCACCTCCTCGGCGACATTCGCCCGGCTGATCCGCTCAGAAGTGCTGCGCGTGCGCGCCAGCAACTATGTGGAGGCCGCGATCACCAGCGGAGCAACCACATTCACCATCCTGCGGCGCCACGTCATCCCGAACTCGCTGGCACCCACGATCTCGCTGATCGCCGTGCAGTTGGGTGTCGCGATCATCTGGATCGCGTCGCTGAGCTTCCTCGGGCTCGGCGCCCAACCACCCGAACCCGAGTGGGGTCTGCTGGTTGCCGACGGACGCAAGTACATCGCCACGCGCGGCTGGCTCACGCTGTTCCCCGCACTGACGATCATCGCGGTCGTCCTGGCCACCAACAACATTTCCCGCCATCTGTCCAGAAGGGGCGAACGATGACCCAGGCGCCCGTGCTGTCCGTGCAAGATCTGACGGTGGGCTACCGGCTCGGTGAGCGCGTCGAGCCCGTGGTGCACGAGGTCAGTTTCGACCTCGGCCCGGGTCAGGTGCTCGCACTGGTCGGTGAATCCGGTTCCGGCAAGACCACGACCGGCCATGCGATCCTGGGTCTGCTGCCGTCCAACGGTGAGGTGCTCGCCGGCAGCATCACCTTTCGCGGACAAGAACTCACCGCTCTCGGCCCCAAGGCGTGGCGCGAGATACGAGGTGGCTCAGTAGGTCTCATACCACAGGATCCGACCATTTCTCTGGACCCGGTGCGCAGGGTGGGCCGCCAAGTCGAAGATGTCCTGCGCCTGCACACCGATCTCGACGACGACGCCCGCCGTGACCGCGTGTACGAGCTCTTCGCACTCGTCGGATTCACCGAAGTCGAGCGCCGTTACCGGCAGTACCCGCACGAGCTGTCCGGCGGTATGCGCCAGCGGGTGCTCGTCGCCGCGGCGGTTGCCGGGAATCCCGGCCTGATCATCGCCGACGAGCCCACCTCCGGGCTGGACGCCACGGTGCAAAAGCAGGTGCTCGATCTCATCGACAATCTGCGTGCGGGCTCGTCCACCAGCATCGTCCTGGTCACCCATGACCTCGGCGTCGCCGCCGACCGAGCCGACCTCATCGCCGTGATGCGGCACGGCCGCATCGTCGAACTCGGCCCCACCGCCGAGGTCATCGCCGATCCGCAGCACGGCTATACGCGGCAGTTGCTGGCCAGTGTGCCGCGCCGATCGGCGGCCCGGCTGGCCGACCTGCGCCAGTTACCTCCCGAGAGCTCTGATTTCGCCGTCGCGGTGACGGCTCTGAGCAAGCATTACGGCGAGATACCCGCGGTCGACGACATCTCCTTCCAAGTCCGACGCGGCCAGACCTTCGCCATCGTCGGCGAGTCCGGCAGCGGAAAAACCACCACCGCCCGCGTGCTGGCGGGCCTGGCCCCGGCAACATCGGGGCGCGTCGATGTTCTGGGTACCGACGTCACGCAGCTCAGCCGCCGGGCCTATCGGCCCCTGCGCAGGCAGATCCAGGTCGTCCACCAGAATCCCTACTCGTCATTTGATCCTCGGTTCGACGTCTTCGATGTGGTCGCAGAACCATTGCAGTCATTTCAGCGCGCGTCGGTCCGTCCGGAGGCGAGGCGACGCCGGCGACAGGACAATGCCGAGCGCGTCGCGGCGGCACTGCAAGCTGCGGCGTTGCCCGCGGACTTCGCCCGGCGGCATCCACACGAACTCTCCGGCGGCCAACGCCAACGGGTGGCCCTGGCGCGCGCGCTCGTCGTCGAGCCCGAGATCCTGATTCTCGACGAGCCGACGTCGGCCCTGGATGTATCCGTGGCCGCGCAAATCCTGGAATTGCTGCAGCGGCTACAAACCGAACGCGGGCTCACCTACGTCTTCATCTCCCATGATCTCGCGGTGGTGTCGGCCATTTCCGACCACGTCGCGGTCATGCGGCAGGGCCGCATCGTCGAACAAGGACCAACCGGTCAGGTGTTCGCCGACCCGCACGACCCCTACACCGTCGCCCTGCTTGATGCGATCGCCGGTCACAACCTCGCGGTCGCATCATGACAGCACCCCAGCCTGCCACCCTGGACCTGGCACTCGTCCAAATACGCGGAGTCCTAGCTGAACTGGCCAAAGGCGCCGCCGAGCGTGACAGCACCCACGAACATCCCTATGCGCTGGTACAGGACCTGGCCGACGCCGGTTTCGGGCGGCTGCGGCTGGCGCGCGAGTACGGCGGGTTCGACGTCGACCTGCCCACGCTTTTCGCACTCCTCGCCGAGGCCGGTCAGGCCGACTCCAACATTCCGCAGATCTGGCGGGGACACTTCACCACCACCGAGATTCTGCGGCGGGAGCACGATCCCGAGACGCGTCGGTACTGGTCCGAACAGGTCGGCGCGGGTGCGGTGTTCGGCAACGCACAGTCCGAGCCGTCCTCGCTGGTGGCCGGCCTGGAATCGGCCGGGGATTGGGGCCCGATCACCACCCGAGTCCGCGCCGACGGTCGAGGAGGTCGCGTGGTGTCGGGCACCAAGTTCTATTCCACCGGATCGCAATTCGCCGACTTCATCCGGGCCGCGGTGCTCGACGAGCAGGATCGGCGTGGATTCGTGGTCATACCGGCCCGCCACGACGGCGTCGAGCACGTCGATGATTGGGATGGCATCGGCCAGCGCCAAACCGGCAGTGGCACAACAATCCTGACCGATGTGCCGGTCGAGCCGCACGGCGATATCGGACGTGGCGTCGAGTCCGTGCGCGGACTGGACTCGTTCGTGCAGATCGTGCACCTGGCCAACCTCGCCGGCATCGCGCGCAGCATCGTCACCGAAACCGTCGACATCGTGCGTGCCAGGACCCGCACCTCCCGGCACGCGCTGACGCAGAACGCGGTGGCAGACCCTGACGTGCTGGCCGTGATCGGCCGTCTGCAGGCACGAAGATTGACCGCCGACACCCTGCTGGACAGGGTTGCTCAGCGACTTGAGGCCGCCCACGAGGACGGGACAGAGGAGGCCTACGCCGACGCCTACGTCGAGACATCGACGGCGCAGGTGGCCGTCATCGAAGCGGTGCTGGACGCGGCCACCGCCGCATTCGACGCCGGTGGGTCCTCGACCGTCCGCGCCGGAGTGCACCTCGACCGGCACTGGCGTAACGCCAGAACGCTGTCCTCCCACAATCCGGTCATCTACAAGCCCCGGGTGATCGGCGACTTCCTGGTCAACGGCAGCCGCCCGGTATCCGGTTATTACGCCGGGCGCGACGCGGAAGCGGGCACGTCATGACCGACCAACTGCACCTGAACGTCAACATCCTCAACGCCGGAGTATTCGGTGGGTCGTGGCGATTCCCCGGCACCGACGGGCTGGCGAGCTACGGGATCGACCACTACACATCGATCGCGAAGAAAGCCGAGGGGGCGACACTCGACGCGGTATTCCTGGCCGACGGACCATCCCTGGACCCCAGCATCCGGCACCGCACCGGCAACAACCTCGAACCGACCACGGTGCTGGCACGCATCGCCGCGCAGACCGAGCGCATCGGACTGATCGGCACGCTCTCCTCGTCCTACAACGATCCCGACGAGATCGCCCGCCGGCTCGGCGATCTCGACTACGTCAGTGGCGGTCGGTTCGGCTGGAACGTCGTCACCACAGCGGGCGAGATCGCGGCCCGTAACTTCGGGCGCGACGGTGAGCCCGAGCATGCGCTGCGATATCGCCGCGCCGAGAATCTCGTCGCACGTGTGGTCACGTCCTGGGACCGGCGCACCGAATTGCGTTCGCCTCAGGGCCGACCGGTGATCGTCCAGGCCGGTGGCTCCAGCGACGGCAAACGGCTGGCCTCGCGGGTGGGTGAGGTGATCTTCTCCGCCGAGCAGGATATCGCGAAGGCGCGGGCTTTTCGCGCCGAGCTTCGCGCCGGGGCAGTGGAATTCGGGCGCAACCCGGAGGAGATCGTGGTACTGCCGGGACTGTCCACGGTGCTCGGCAGTACGGAGGCGGAGGCACGGCAGCGGCGGGAAACCCTCGACGAACTACTGCCGGACGCGTATGCGCGTGAACGGCTCTCCGGTCAGCTCGGCTTCTCCATCGATGGTCTGTCCGATGTCGAACCGATCCCCGCCGATCTGCTGCGTGACCCCGACGAGGCCGGCGGATCCCAGACGTTCTACCGGGTGATCCTCGGCATCATCGACCGCGAGAAACCCACCCTCGGGCAGCTGCTGAAGAAACTGTCCGGCGGAGGGGGACACCGGATCGTGGTCGGCACCCCGGAGCAGGTCGCCGACGACATCGAGCGGTGGTTCCGCTTCGGAGCCGCCGACGGGTTCAACGTCATGCCCGACGTCCTGCCCTCGGGCTTCGACGATTTCGCCGATCACCTGGTGCCGGAGTTACGCAGGCGCGGATTGTTCCGCACGGAGTACGACAGCACCACGCTGCGAGGGCATCTCGGCATCGACGTGCCCGTCATCCGTGCCGCTGATGACCACCCGTTGGTGAGGGCGCAATGAGCGTTCTCGTAGAACTCGCCGTGGGGGAGGCGCCGTCGCAACTATCCCTTGCCGAGGCCGATTCCATCGTTGCGTGTGCCCGGGACGCCGGGGTCACCGGTGTCCGACTGGTCGACCGGACAGGTGGGCATCCCACTCTCGACCCGTCCATCGTGGCCGGGTATCTGGCGGGGCGCCATCGCGGCCTCGGTTGGCTGATCGACGCGCCGACGGCGCGGAACGCGCCCTACAACCTGGCCCGGCGCCTGCTGTCCGTCGACCGCGCGACCGGCGGACGCGCGGGCCTTGTCCTGACGGCCGGCGCGGGCGATGAGGTCAGCGACGCGGCAGTGCCCGACCGCGATGCCGCCGACCCGGCCGAGCGCTGGTCGGAGTATGCCACCATCCTCACCCGGCTGTGGGAGTCGTTCCCCTCGGTCGCACTGCTCGGTGACCAAGCTGGTGCGGTGGTCGCCGACGACGCGCTGATCCGGCCGATCGACTTCGCCGGCCGGTACTACCGGGTTGCCGGGCCGCTGGACGGGCCGTCCTCGGTGCAGGGCCGTCCGGTCCTCGTCGCCGCGGACCCCGCAACGCTGGGGTGGTCGCGGGTGGCCCAGATCGCTGACGCCGTCATCATCGCCGACGGCGAGATCCACACCGGCGACGGCGAACTGGTCGCCGCCTTGCGCTCGACAGGTCGCCGTCGTGTCGAGATCGCCTTGCTGGCCCGCACCAGCGACACCGACGCGATCGAGAGTCTGCGCGATCAAGGTGCCGACGGCATCATCCTGGCACTCGACGGTCCAGCAGCGGCGATCCGCGACGCGCTAGGACGCCTCATCGCGCGATCAGCACCGGCACGGCGCGGCACCCTGCGCGCCGAACTCGCCCTCCCCGTCCCAGAAAGAGCCTTCGCATGACCGCAACACAGATGCTGCCGGACAGGGCCATCGGCCTGACGGTCGAGGGTATCCGGGACGCCATCGCGCCCGCACTCGGCAGGATCGGCGCCACCGCACGGCTGCGCGAGGACACCCGCGACTACGCCTACGCCGATGTGAACGAGCTCGCCGGCCACGGCATCGGCCTCGCAGGTATCGCGCGCAGTGAAGGCGGAGCCGGTGGCAGCGTCCGGGATGTCACCGACCTGATCATCGACATCGCCCGCGCCGACTCCAACGTCGCCCAGGCACTTCGACCGACATTTCTGGTGGCGCACAAGGTGGCCGGCGACGAGGACGCACCGCTTCGCGCCGTTAATCTGGAACGGCTGCGCAACCGTGCGCTGTTCGCGGGAACGGGCAACGAACGCAACGGCGGTTCCAGCGGCAGTGTGTCCACCACGGCCCGGCGCGTCGAGGGCGGTTATGTCGTCAACGGCCGCAAGTACTACTCCACCGGAGGCCTGTACGCGTCATACTTCTCCGCGCAGGCTGTCACCCAGGACGGCACCGTCGTGCACTTCACCGTCCCGGTCGATCGTGCCGGCGTCGAGCGGATCGACGACTTCGACGCCATCGGACAACGCCTGACGCAGAGCGGCTCCACTGAGCTCACCGAGGTCCACGTCGAGCAGAACGAGACGGTGATCGTCGGGGACCTCACACCGGACAACCCGTGGCGGGGCTCGTTCGCGCAGCTGTATCTGGCTGCCGTGCAGGCAGGAATCGCCAAGCGGGTGCTCGATGACGCGGTGGATTTCGTGCGCGAACGCGGGCGGCCGATCAAACACAGTTCGGCGGCCCGCAGCGTCGAGGACCCTTATGTTCGCGAGACCGTCGGGGAGATCGCGGCGCGGGCCCAGGCTGCGCGGGCGGTGGTGCTGCTGGCCGCCGAGGCCCTGCAGGAACAACGAGGGCACCGCGGTGAGCGGGCGCGGATCACCGGAGCCGCAGCTGCGGTGACCGTCGCCCAGGCCGGGGTGACCGCGATCGAATCTTCCTTGCGCGCGGCCGAACTGCTCTTCGATGTCGGTGGTGGCTCGATCACCGATCGTGAGCTGGGATTCGACCGGCACTGGCGAAATGCGCGGACCGCCGCCAATCACAATCCGCGCCAATGGAAACTCGCCGTCGCGGGTGCCTACCACCTGTCCGGTGATGAGCCTCCCACCACCGGACTGTTCTGAACCCCGAATTCTCGGTATCACAACTGCAGAAAGGACGTCATGACCGTCGAGACCGACCGGATCCTCGGGCGCACCGGAGTGCGGGTCACCCCGCTGACGCTGGGCACCATGAACTTCGGGCGATGGCAGGAGGAAGCCGAGAGTGTGCGGATCATCGCTGCCGCCCTCGATGCCGGGATCACCTCCATCGACACCGCGGATGTCTATGCCGAGGGTCGTTCAGAGGAGATCACCGCCAAGGCCATCGCGGGGCGTCGCGATGAGGTGTTCCTGGCGACCAAGTTCCACGGCAAGATCGGCACCGACCCGCGTTCGGGTGGCAACTCGCGGCGCTGGATCACCAAAGCGGTCGAGGACAGTCTGCGCCGCCTCGACACCGACCATCTGGATCTGTACCAGGCGCATCGCCCCGATCCGCACACGAGTCTGCTCGAAACTCTGCAGACCCTCAATGACCTGATCCGGCAGGGCAAGATCCGTTACTACGGAACCTCGGTGTTTCCCGCACACCTTCAGGTCCAGGCACACTGGCTGGCCGAGAAGTATGGGCTCATCGCCCCGCACACCGAACAGCTGCCGTATTCACTGCTGGTCCGCGGCGCCGAGCGGGAGGTGTTCCCGGTCGCCGCGCAGTACGGCGTCGGGGTGCTGTCCTACGGTCCGCTGGCCGCAGGTTGGTTGTCGGGCAAGTATCGGACCGGCGCTGCCCAGCCGGATTCGGCCCGGGCGGAGCTCATTCCGGGCCGATTCGATGTGGCGTCGGAGGCCAACCAACGCAAACTGGCCGCCGCGGACGCGCTGGCCAGATTGGCCGAGGACAACGGGCTGACTCTGATCGAGTTGGCGATCGCCTTCGCCCTGAACCATCCGGCCATCAGCAGCGTGATCATCGGTCCGCGCACGCAGGAACATCTGGAGACCTATCTGAAGGCCGCCGCCACCCGACTCGACGACCAGATCCTCGACCGTATCGACGAGATCGTCGATCCCGGCACCCAGTTCCATGATCGAGACACCGGCCGCGACACGCCCTCACTGCAGCCGGTCGCGCTGCGCCGCAACCACTGACCAGCTCGTCCGCCATACCCCAGAACTGAAAGGCACCTTCACGTATGTCTCACGGCACCTTCGAGACCAACTACGCCGCGGCCGACAACCGGTACGCCAACCTCCCGTACCGGCGATCCGGACGCTCGGGTCTGGACCTGCCGGCATTCTCCTTCGGATTGTGGCAGAAGTTCGGCACCGACTACCCGTTCGAAACGCAGCGCGAGATCATCCTGCACGCTTTCGATCTCGGGATCTCCCATTTCGACAACGCCGACCGGTATGGTCCACCGCACCGCGCGGCGCAGCAGAACTTCGGCAGGGTCTTCGCCAAGGATCTCGCGCGATACCGGGACGAAATCATTCTGTCCACCAAGGCAGGTGGCGACATCGGACCCAGCCCTTACCTCAAGGGGGCGTCGCGCAAGTCGTTGCTGAGTTCGCTGGAGCACAGCCTGCGCGACTTGGGTACCGATCATGTCGACATCTTCTACAGTCACCGTCCCGATCTGTCCACACCGCTGGAAGAGACTGCCGGTGCGCTGATCTCGGCTGTCCAGCAAGGCAAGGCGCTCTACGTCGGTATCTCGAATTACCTGCCCGACCGGGCGCACGAGATCGCCACCCTGCTGGCCGAGGCCGGTGTTCCGCTGCAAGTTCATCAGCCGCGCTACTCGATCTTCGACCGCAGCATCGAGCGCAACGGTCTGCTGGACGTGGCGGCCGCGGACGGATTCGGCCTGGTGGTGTATTCGCCACTGGCACAGGGTTTGTTGACGAACAAG
This sequence comes from Mycolicibacterium sp. P9-22, assembly GCF_008329585.1. Taxonomy (GTDB): domain Bacteria; phylum Actinomycetota; class Actinomycetes; order Mycobacteriales; family Mycobacteriaceae; genus Mycobacterium. The sequence continues at coordinate 57,794 of NZ_NPKP01000017.1, forward strand.
TATCTAGAGTCGATTCCTGAGGGTGCGCGTGCGCTCAACAGCACCTTCCTGAGCCCGGATGTCATCACCGACTCGTACCGCCAGCGCGCGTCCGAGCTCAGCAAGCTGGCCGAATCCCGTGGTCAGTCGCTGGCCCAGCTGGCCTTGCAATGGGTGTTACGCAACCCGCAGGTGACCTCGGCGCTGGTCGGTGCCAGCTCGACCTGGCAGCTCGACCACAACGTCAAGGCACTCGAGTTTCCGGACTTCACCGACGAGGAGCTCGCGGTCATCGAAGAACACGGTGTGCACGGAACCGGGTTGAAGCCCTGATATGACCAGCGTTGCGGCGGATCGGATCGGCGCCGGCGTCGAGGATGGGCGTCCGTTCCGGCTGGGTTTCCTGCTTCATCTGGACCGCGACATCCCGCCCGCTCAGGCGTTCCGGGAAGCGGTCGACCTGTTCGTGGCTGCCGAGCGGCTGGGCTATGACTCAGGATGGGTGATCCACCGTCATTTCCGGCAGGGGAAGGAGCAGGTGTCGGCCCCCTTGGTCTTGCTGGCGGCTGTCGCACAGCACACCAGCAGGATTCGGCTGGGCACCGGTGTGCTGGTCCTGCCGCTGGAGGACCCACTGAGGGTGGCCGAGGATGCGGCGACACTCGATGCGATCAGCGGCGGACGCCTGGAACTGGGTGTCGGGTCGGGCCCCTTCGCCGGAGCCTGGGAGGCGTTCGGGAAGGACCTGGGTTCCCGGCATCGTCTCTTCGACGAATCGGTGCACCGGCTGCACCAGGTGCTGGACGGTCAGGCGCTCAACAAGGCGGGGGAGCGGCTGCATCCGCCGGGAAACGGTGTGCGCCGCCGATTGTGGCAGGCGATCAGCAGCGATCCGGCCCAGTTCGAAGCTGCCGCGGTCCGCGCCGCGAAAGCCGGTGACGGGCTGCAACTCTCCCGGGCCACGGCATGGCAGTCCGGCTCCGTCGAGCGATCCCAAGCCCGCCAGGCCGCCGTCGTCGCGGCCTACCGTGCCGCGTGGAGCGAGGCGTATTCGCCTGCGCGGGTACAGGTGTCGCGGGCGGTGTACCCGCACCCCGACCGCGCCGAAGCGCTTCGCCTGGTGACACCCGGGGTGCAACGCTGGCAGAGTTGGAGCACCCACGGTGACCCGCGCCGCACTGACACCGTCGAACAGTATCTCGCCACCGATCACGCACTGGTGGGGCCCAGCGCTGAGTTGGCCGACGAGCTCGCCGCCGACCCTGCGTTGCGCGAAGCCACCGACCTGCTGATCAGTTTCGTCCCCGGGGTACCTGATCATGACGAGCACCTGCGACTACTGGTGGCGGGCGCCCGGGACCTTGCCCCGAGGCTGGGGTGGCACCCGTGACGGGACTGCATCTGAATCTCTCGCTCATGACACCGGGGCATTTCCGCCACGCATGGCGACTACCGCACGCAGATCCACTCGCCTATCTCGACATCGATCACTTCAGCAGGCTGGTGCACATCGCCGAGGAAGCAACCATCGACGCGGTGTTCCTCGGCGACGGCCCGGCGCTGCGCGGCGAGATCGCGGAGGCACCGGGAACCGGTCTCGATCCGCTGATTCTGCTCGGCCATCTCGCCGCAACGACCGAGCGCATCGGTGTGGTGATCACCAGTTCAACCACCTACAACTCGCCGTACAACCTGGCCCGCCGGTTCCAGGCGCTCGACCATGTCACCAAGGGCCGTGCCGCGGTGAACATCGTGACGACCGGAACATCCGCGGCGGCAGCGAATTTCGGCCTATCCGAACACCCGGACAAGCAAACCCGGTACCGGCGAGCCTGGGAGTTCCTCGATGTCGTCACCCGCCTGTGGGACAGCTGGGAACCGGGCTGGCTGATCGCGGACAAGAACACCGGGCGCTACGCCGACGTGTCCAAGGTGCATGCCATCGACCACGAAGGAGAGTTCTTCTCCGTCGCCGGTCCACTTCCCGTGGCGCCGGGCCCGCAGGGCCGACCGGTGCTGGTGCAGGCCGGCGGCTCCGAAGGCGGCCTGCGACTGGCCGCGGATTTCGCCGATGTGGTGTTCACCGTGGCCCAGAATCAGGCCAAGGCGGTGGCGTTCCGCGACGACATACGCCAGCGTGCCGCCGAGGCCGGCCGGCAACCCGACGACGTCAAGGTGTCGCTGGGCGTCGTGGTGCTCGTCGCGGCAACCGAGACGGAGGCACGGGCCCGGGCCGAAGCGCTCTATGCGACGCTACCGATCGAGCGTCTGGTCACCGAATTGCTCAGTAACCTCGGCCTTCCCGAAGGCGCGTTCGGCCCCGATGACCCCATCTCGTTCGCCGATCTGCCGGAATCGATGCCTGCCGGGGCCTTCTCCGCCGGTTTCAGTGCGTCCACCCGGGCACTGTTGTCGGAAAATGACCACACCCCAAGGGAACTCGTCATCAGGGCGGCGGGCGGTTCGGGACATCGTCTGGTCGTCGGATCCGCCGAGCAAGTGGCCGACGATCTTGAGGCCTGGTACCGAGCGGGTACCGCCGACGGGTTCACCATCATGCCCGCCGAGACGGCACTGGATCTGGAGAACTTCGCCCGCCTCGTAGTCCCCATCCTGCAACAGCGCGGACTGTTCCGCCGCGAATACCCAGGGTCGACGCTGCGTGAGCGACTCGGATTGCCGGCGAACCGTCGACAGACGGCCGATCTGAGCCCGGCCTGATCGCCCGGTCTCACGACCTCGCGGAATCAGCCAACGCTTCGGCGGTCGATTCATCGGCGGGCAGGAACGCCTCGATGCTGAGTTCGGCGGCGGTCAGGTCGAGTGCGGTGCCAAACGTGGTGACGGTGCTCAGGAAGGTGAGAACCTGCCCGTCCGGACCGGTCACCTCCAGCGGGACGACGACACCGCCGAGGTCGATCGTCTCATCCAGACCACCCGGATACGCCTCGATCTCCGCCAACAACTCGGCGGACTGTGCCGAGCCGCTGACCGCGGCCTCGCGCCGCAAGCGCCCGATGACGTGATGACGCCACTGCGCCAGATTGCGGATCCGCGGTGCCAGCCCGTCGGGATGCAGCGAGATCCGCAGCGCATTGGGCCGGGCCAGCAGATGGGCCGCCACCCCGTCCAGCAGGATCGCCGCACCGGCGTTGACCTGCAGCACATTCCAGCCGCGGTCGATGGCCAGGCACGGGAAGGGGTTGTACGCGTTGAGGACTCGTTCGACACCGGCCCGCACCGCGGACATCCCGGGATCGGCCAGGGTGCGTTCGGAATACGCGGGCGCCAGCCCCGCGGCGATCAGCAGCTGGTTCTGCTCGCGGGCGGGCACCTCGAGTGCCTCGGCCAGCCGCAGCACCATGGCCCGGCTCGGCGCCGAGCGGCCGGTTTCGATGAAGCTGACGTGCCGGGCCGACACATCGGCTTCCAGGGCGAGGTCGAGCTGGCTCAGCCGGCGGCGTTGCCGCCACGACCGCATCAACGAACCGAACGGGGGAGTCTGCAGGTCAACACCGGTCATCCCGTCAGTCTCGACCACAATCGGTCGCGGCACCATTACCTCACCGGTAATTGCGACGCTGACCTCCGCGGACGAACCTGGTGCTCATGAACGAGACCCGGAACCCAGATGTCCCCCGGTGGCTGCGCCTGGTGCTCCGGTGCGACCGCGCCGGATCGTCCTGGTACATCGGCACCGGTTTCTTCTTCGCGCCGGTGCTCGCCGTGCTCTCACCGTGGCCGGCGCTGACCACCGTGCTGTGGGTGGTGATCGCGCTGGCCGGCCTGTGGCTGGGCCTGCTCGGCATCGCGATGGCGACCGGGCTGGCCATCGTGCTCAGGCGCAACGGCGAGATCGACGAAGACTACTGGAGGTCCATCCTGGACTATCGGGAGGTTCCCGCAGTCAGTGCGCGACGGGCTGCCTGGTCGCACCGGCATAGTCGACCTGCCAGTGCTTGATCCCGTTGAGCCAGCCCGAGCGCAACCGCTCGGGCTTCTCCAGCGGGGTGATGTCGGGCATGGCGTCGGCGATCGCGTTGAACATCAGGTCGATAGTCATCCGGGCCAGGTTCGCACCGATGCAGTAATGCGCCCCGGTGCCGCCGAAACCGACATGGGGGTTCGGATCGCGAAGGATGTTGAACGTGAACGGATCGTCGAAGACCTCTTCGTCGAAGTTGGCCGAGCGGTAGAACATCACCACCCGCTGCCCCTTTTTGATGGGCACCCCGTCCAGTTCGGTGTCTTCCAGGGCGGTGCGCTGGAATGACGTGACCGGCGTTGCCCACCGGACGATCTCGTCGGCGGCGGTGCCGGGGCGTTCGCGCTTGAACAGCTCCCACTGGTCGGGGAAGTCGGTGAACGCCATCATCCCCTGGGTGATCGAGTTGCGGGTGGTCTCGTTACCCGCCACGGCCAGCAGGATGACGAAGAACCCGAACTCGTCGTCGGAGAGTTTGTGGCCCTCGACATCGGCCTGCACCAGTTTGGTGACCAGATCATCGGTCGGGTTGGCCGATTTCTCGGCGGCCATCTGCATGCCGTAGGTGATCAGTTCCACCGAGGCGCTGATGGCGTCGTTGTTCGCGAATTCCGGATCCTGGTCGCCGACCATCTGATTGGACCAGTGGAACAGCTTCATCCGGTCCTCTTGCGGTACACCCATCAACCCCGCGATGGCCTGCAGCGGCAGTTCGCAGGACACCTGCTCGACGAAGTCGCCACGGCCCTCCGCACGGGCCGCCGCGGCGATCTCACGGGCCCGCTCGGCCAGATCCGCGCGCAGCTGTTCGACGGCTCGCGGCGTGAATGCCCGGGACACGATCTTGCGGAGATGCGTGTGGTGCGGGGCATCCATGTTCAGCAGTACGAACTTGCCGGAGTCGATCTGAGCCTGGACGGTGCCGTCGGCGTAGCGCGGCAGGGCGGTCTTCTCCAGGCTGGAGAAGACGTCGCTGCGCCGCGAGACCTCCTTGACGTCTTTGTGCTTGGTCACCACCCAGAAGCCGCCGTCACCGAAGCCGCCCTTGTCGAGGGGTTGTTCGTTCCACCAGATCGGTGCGACTTTGCGCATCTGGGCGAGTTCGTCGACCGGCAGTCGCTCGGCATAGATGTCGGGGTCGGTGAAATCGAAGCCGGTGGGCAGGTCGGGTGTCGGCATTGCACAACCTCCGCGATAGGCACTGGGTGGCGTTACCGCATTGTGAACCAGTGGCATACCGCGCGTCCTGAAGTCGGACAAGGTGACCGAGGCTGACAGAACCGGCCGAAAACTCATAGGAAAGCCACAGCAGTCTCAGCTGTAACGAAACGGGCACCGCGACGGAAGATCCATAGAGCAGTGTTCATGAGAAAGGAGCGTCGCCGATGATCGATATCGGAGCCAAGGTGCTGGGCGCAGCCATCGGAGGCGGATTCGCCGCATTGGTGTTCGCATCCCCGGCCGCTGCCGAGCCGGTCCCGCCCCCGCCTCCCGCTCCTGTCGTGGACGGCGCGCCGGTGCCGACGGCCCCTGCACAGGCGGCACCTGCGCCGCCGGCCCCGGAAGGCGTGCCGCACCTGGCGAGTCCGGACGCCCTGCCACCGGGTTCGACGATGGACCCCAGCGTGATGGCCGGCGGCGAGTCCCCGAACGTCAGTTATCTGCGCGATCTCTGGCACGCGGTGCAGAACCAGGAGCTAAGCGGCAAGGAAGCCCTGCTGCTCGGGATCTCGCAGCGCAATCTGAACACCCCGATTCCCGCGCAGGCGCCCGGACCGAACGTGCCGGTCACCCCCGGCGACCCGGCTCCAGCTCCCGCAGCACCGGCGCCGCCCGCTCCGGAACCGGCCGCCCCGGCGGCGCCCTAGACCCCGACGGCGTCGATACGCGCCGGCACGTGCTTGTGCCACGGGGTGCCGGCGTAGGCGTCCCGCCAATCCGAGGCGGTCAAGGCATTCGGCGCAACTCCCGGCACGGTGACGGTGCCGTCGGTCGCGGCGAAGTCCAGCCCGTATCCGTTCGGCAGCGAGGCATGCCCGGGCAACATGGCATCGCTGATCTCGACGCAGGCCTCCGCGGCACCTGATGCGGTGGTGATGCGAGCGCGGCCCCCGTCTACCAGGCCCAGTGCACGGGCGTCTTCGACACTGACCCGCAGCGCGCCGTCGGCATCGCGCTTGCGCCAGACCGGATCCCGGATGATGTCGTTGGCCGTGAAGGCACGGCGCTCACCTGCCGACAGCACGATCGGATACTCGGTGCTGGTCAACAGCGGCCGGTCGGTGGCCAGCGCGCCGAGTTCGGCGATCAGTTCCGGGATCTCGAGCGCGATGCGGCCGTCAGGGTGGCTGACCAGAGACCAGTCATCGGCGTACTCGTGTTCGGTGAAGGTCACCCCGGACCGGCCTTGCAGGATCGCGGTGAACAGGGCGTTGCCGTCGGTGTGCCCCGCGCGCCGCATAGCCTCCGGATAGGTCAACGCCACCTTCTGCGCCAGCCCCCACAGACCCGCCGCGCCGGCCAACCCGTCGGGCAGGGTGGGACCCAACGTCTCGTACAGCACGTAGGGCAGTACCTTGCCCAGCGACGGGTTCGCGCCGACAGCGGCGAAGAAGGCCTGCGTGTATGCCTCCAGCCCGTCGGCCGCGGCCCGGCGCAACGGGTGCAGCTCGGCATCGTCGACGACGCCGAGCTCGCGTACCAGCCGGGCCCAGATCTCCGGCTCGGGCAGGGTGCCCGGCAGTGGATCCAGCAGCGGGTGACGCAGATGGAACGTGTTGTGCGGGAATTCGAGGTTGAAGAAGGTCGCCTCGACCTTCTCGAACTGGCTGGCCGCGGGCAGCACGTAATGTGCCAACCGCGCGGTCTCGGTCATCGCGACGTCGACCACCACCAGAAGTTCCAGCGCGCGCAGCGCCTCGCCCACCGCGGCAGAGTCGGCGATCGAATGCGCCGGGTTGCTGCTCTCGACGATCATGGCGCGGAACCGGTCGGGATGGTCGCCGAGGATCTCCTGCGGCACCACATTGGACGGCACCAGGCCGGCGATGACCGGCGCCCCGGTGACCGGTGTGCGGCCCACACCGCCGGTGCCGAACAGCGGCGCGAAGCTCGAATGCAGATGCTGGCCACCGCGTTTGGCGAAGTTTCCGGTGAAGATCCACAGCAGCTTGTTCAGGTATGAGCACAGCGTGCTGTTGGGAGCCTGCTGGATGCCGAGATCCTCGAACACCGAAACACTGGCGGCCGCGGCGATCCGGCGTGCTGCGTGACGCAACAACTCGGCGTCCACACCGCAGCGGCGGGCGTAATCCTCGATGTCCACGGCGGACAGTGCCCGTCGCACCGGTTCGGCGGCGGTGACATGCTCGGCCAGGAACGCTTCGTCGCACAGGTTCTCCTGCACCAGTACTGCCGCCAGCGCGGTCAGGCACCAGGCGTCGGTGCCGGGCCGTACCCGCAGATGGAAGTCGGCGAGCTTGGCGGTGTCGGTGATCACCGGGTCGATGACGATCATGGACCGGGCCGGGTCCTTGGCGATCTCGTTGAGTACGGTGCGGGCCCGCGGAAAGCTCTGCGACATCCACGGGTTCTTCCCGACGAATACCGAGACCTCGGCGTGCTCGAACTCGCCGCGGGTGTGCCCACCGTAGAGCTGGTTGTCCACCCAGAACTCGCCGGTCTTCTCCTGCGCCAGCGCATTCGAGCGGTACCGGGCGCCCAGTGCCTTGAGGAAGGCACCGCTGTAGGCGCCGCCGAGGTGGTTGCCCTGGCCACCGCCGCCGTAGTAGAAGATCTTGTCGCCGCCGTACTCGTCGCGGATGCGGGCAAAGCCCTCGGCGATCTCGGTGATCGCGGTGTCCCAGTCGATCTCCTCGTAATCGCCTGCGGGGGTGCGGCGCATCGGCGAGGTCAACCGGGCCCGGTTGTTCTGGTAGTGGTCCAGCCGCAGGGCCTTGTTGCAGGTGTAGCCCTGCGATGCCGGATGTTCCTTGTCACCGCGGATCTTGGCCAGCGTGCGCCCTTCGAGCTGGACCACGATGCCGCAGTTGCATTCACAGAGGATGCAAGCGGTGGGCTGCCAGGTCGGAAGGGTCGATGAGGTGTCAGGCATCTCGGGAGTTCCTTTCACCGATTGCGGCGGTCACGAGGGTGCGCAGCTGCCGGTGGACGAGGTCGAGCGGGCCGGCGTCGCCGGTGGTGCGGGCGACCAGGACGGCGCCCTCGATTGCGGTGGTGGTCAGCATCGCGAGTTCGGCGGCGCGCTCGGCGGTGACGCCATCGCTGCGCAGGAGTTGCTCGATCATCCCGGTCCAGCGCAGGAACGCCGCCCCCGCCCGCTCGCGGACCGGCGCATTGTCGGCCTCGACGGCGACTGCGGCCACCGGGCAACCGGCCCGGAACCCGGTCTCGGTGAGCTGGCCGCGGAAACCGTCGACCACGGTGTCGAGGGCCTCGACCGCGCCCGCCGCACCCGATATCCGGTGCGCGATGTGATCGCTGGCGAAATCGATTGCCTCGCAGAGTAGTTGGGTGCGTCCACCGGGGAAGTGGTGGTAGGCCGATCCGCGCGGTGCGCCGCTGTGTTCGAGGACGTCGGAGATCGCGGTCGAATGCGCACCGCGCTCGCGGATGAGCAGTGCGGCGGAAACGATCATGCGGTCACGGGGCTTGGTCATTATGTAGGTCAGCATACATAGAACGGGTCACCCGGCATAGAGATCGCCCCGGACAGCACGAATCCCGCCGGTCCGGGAGAACGGAGCCCGACGGGATTCGTGGGTCAGGGGGCGGTGCCGCTAGACCGAAGCCGCCTCGTTGAGCTCGTTGAGGGTATTGGTGGCTTCCAGGTACTCCTGCACCCAACGCTCGATGACCGCTGAGGTCTTCTCGACCTTGGTGAACTGACCGACGACCTGGCCGATCGGGTTGAACGCGACGTCGACGGACTCGTTGGGGAACTTGTGCGTCGCGGCGACCGCCATGCCGGAGACCATGTACTGCAGGGGCATGCCCAGCGGCTTCGGGTTGTCCGGGTTCTCCCAGGCCTCCGTCCAGTCGTTGCGCAGCATGCGGGCCGGCTTGCCGGTGAAGGAGCGGCTGCGCACGGTGTCGCGACTACTGGCCTTCACATAGGCGGCGTGCTGAACCGGGGTGTTCTCCGACTCCTCGACCATCACCCACTGCGATCCCGTCCACGCGCCCTGGGCGCCGAGCGCCAGTGCCGCGGCGATCTGCTGACCGCTGCCGATACCGCCGGCGGCCAGCACCGGAACCGGCGCGACCTCCTTGACGACCTGCGGCCACAGCACGATCGAGCCGACCTCGCCGCTGTGCCCGCCGGCCTCGCCGCCCTGGGCGATGATGATGTCGACCCCGGCGTCGGCGTGCTTGCGCGCCTGCGACGGGGATCCGCACAGCGCGGCCACCTTGCGGCCCTCGTCGTGGATGTGCTTGATCATGTCGACGGGCGGGGTGCCCAGCGCGTTGGCGATCAGCGTGCACTTGGGGTGCTGCAGTGCCACCTCGACCTGCGGGGTCGCCGTGGCCTCGGTCCAGCCCAGTAGTTGCAGCGCGTCATCGTCGCTGTGGTCGACCGGCACGCCGTGGTCGGCCAGCACCTTCTTGGCGAAGTCGATGTGCTCCTGGGGGACGAGGTCGTTGAGTGTCTTCTTGAGCACTTCGGGGGACAGGTCGGTGGCGTCCATGCCCTCGTACTTGTTCGGGATCACGATGTCCACGCCGTAGGGATGGTCACCGATGTGTTCATCGATCCAATTGAGCTCGACCTCAAGCTGCTCGGGAGTGAAACCGACCGCGCCCAGCACGCCGAACCCGCCGGCCTTGCTGACCGCGACCACCACGTCGCGGCAATGGGTGAAGGCGAAGATGGGGAATTCGATACCCAATTGGTCGCAGAGGGGAGTGTGCACGCAGGCTCCTAGGTTGGGCGATCGCGAATCGCAGACTGAAACGTGTTCTAGTTTAGTATCCCGGCCGTCGATTTCGGCAATATTCTCCGGCTCAATCTCCGGCATCTACGTCAGTAGCGTGCGAGAATGCCATTACCGTTTTTCGGAAGTTCCATTAACAGCCGCCGTATCCACGACCCGGGGAGTGCCACGATATGAAGGACTGGCTGGCCAACTCCCTCGTCCTGGTGTCGGACTACCGCGTGCCCGACCCGGCCACGGTCTGGTCGCTGCTGCAACGCCGCACCGAGGCCCTGGCGGACATGGGTGTCCACCACGTATTGGTCTACACCTCGACGACGGATCCCGAGCGCGTTCTGGTGATCCTGGGGATCCATGCCCGCGAACCGGTCCTCGATCTGCTGCGGTCCCGGGTCTTCTTCGACTGGTTCGACGCCGTGGGTGTCCAGGACCTGCCCGCGGTGTTCGCCGGTGAACTGGTCGAACGGATCGATTTCGACCACGATGAGCATCCGGCTCCGCCGGTGATGGTCTCCATGGTGACCTCGGTCGCCGATATTGCCGAGCTCAACTCGCGGGTCCTCGGCGCCGCCAAGGCCTTCCATGCCTCCGGGGTGCAGCGCTTCTGGAGTTTCCGCGCGCTCGACGATCCGCACGAGGTGCTGATCCTGCAGCAGATCGACGATGAACTCAGCGCGCGCCGCTGGCTGCACGATTCCGACGATGCCGCCGAGTGGCTTGCCGAGGCGGGCGTCGGCGCGTATCCGCCGGTGTTCATCGGCCAGTTTCAGCAGATGATGCGCATCGAGGGCTGATGTTCGTCTGCCTCTGCAATGGCATCACCAGTCATGAGGTGGCTGAGGCGGTGGAGTGTGGTGCCTGTACGACGAAACAGGTGGCCGAAGCCTGCGGGGCCGGCGCCGACTGCGGACGGTGCCGGCGCACCGTCCGCGCGATCATCGAATCCCGAGGCGCTGGGCGCGGGACCACCACCGCCGGTCCTCCTCGGAACTGACCCGCAGCACCGGCCAGCCATTCCTGGCCGCGGCGGTCGCGAGGCCCGTCCGGGGATTGACCGCATTGGGGTGCCCGACGGCGTCGAGCACCGGCAGATCCTCGGTGCCGTCGGCATAGCAGAAGCTCTCGGCCAGATCGATATCCCGCTGCGAGCTGAATTCCATGACCGCTCTGGCCTTTTGGCGACCCCACACGATGGGTTTGACGATGTGTCCGGTCAGCTTGTCTTCGGCGTCCACCTCGAAGTGATTGCACAGCACGTGCTCGATGCCGAGATGGCGGGCGACCGGTCCGGCGTGCATGGTCAGTGCCGACGAACTCATCACCACGGTGTGCCCGCGCTCCTGGTGGGCGGCGACCACCCTCGTCATCAGCGGGTAGAGCCGCCCGGCCACCCGCGTGCTGAACAACTCGTCTCCGAGCGCCTCGAGGTCGGCCAGCGATTCGCCCGCCAGGTAGCCCGCCGCGCGCTGCAACAGCCTCGCGAACTGCATCCGTCCCAGTTTGTAGCGGACGCTCGCCTCGAAGATCCCGGACAACTCCCCGAACCCGGACTGCCCGTTGCGAATGCGGTGTCCGGCATGCACCGTCGCGGTGAACCCACGAACCAGCGTCCCGTCGAGATCGAAGAACGCACCGATATGGGGGCCCGCCGGACTGGAGAAAATGGCGGGTAGCGGGTCGGTCACCCTTCCATTGTGCGTGTCCGCACGAGTGGGTCCCGTGCATGCTTCCCGGATCAGGCCGGATACACCAGACCCTTGCCGGTGCCCAGCGGCAGATCGAGCGTCGTGCGGATGCCGGGTGCGGCGGCCACCACGTCGGGGATGGCGTTCACGATCCGGCCGGCGGCCGCCAGGATCGCGGCGTAGTTGTGATCGCCGCGACTGCTGGTCGGGCAGATGTCGACGACATAGGACGGCTCGCCGGCGATCTCCACCCGGTAGGAGCCGCCGGGCTGCGCGGGTTGCGCCCAGTCCGGGCGCAGGTCCTCGCGCACCCTGGTGATGTGTTCGACGACGATCACCGGCTTGCCTGCGACCATGCCGTTGATCTCGAACCGCATCGCGGCGACCGTGCCCTTGGCGATGACGCCGGTGGCCACCGGGATGTCCTCCGGCGCGGGCTCCAGTTCGTAGCTCTCGGTGATCTCGTCGACCTCCACACCCAGTCCGGCGGCCAGCATCCGGATCGCCGTGCCCCAGGCCGCACTCAAGATCCCGGGCAGGAACAGCATTCCGGGTTGGTCGATGGGATTGCCGAAACCCATCACGATCGACATCACCTCGGTGCCGTCGTAGGTGGCGTAGTCGGCGATCTCCATGGTCTTGATCTGATCGATGCGCTGGCACGTGCTGGCGATCGCGAACGGGATCAGATCGGTGGCGAAACCGGGATCCACGCCGGTGATGTACACGCTTGCATTGCCTTGCTGCGCGGCGTCTTCCACGCGCGCGATGGCCTTCTCCGGCATTGCGCCCCACGGGAATTGCAGACCGCCGGGCGCCGAGCCGACCACGTTGACGCCGGCCGTGAGTGCCGCCACCACATCGCGGGTCGCCTCGACCGGGCGGGTGTCGCCCATGGCGCAGTACACGAGGCAGTCCGGCTTCGCCGCCAACGCGTCCTCGATGCCCAGCGTGGCGGTCACTCCGGTGACGGTGTCCAGTCCCGCGAGTTCGCCCGCATCGAGGCCGACCTTGGCCTCGGTGGAGGTGCCCACCGCGACGAGTTCGTACCGGGGATCCTGGATGAGCTGTATCAGGGACAGCCGGCCACAGTTTCCGGTGCCGACGAGTGCCACACGAATGGCCATACAGGACTCCTTGAGATGTTTGGTCTGCTCGCAGTATGCGGGGATCGCCGACAAATTGGAACAGGTTCTAGTTTTTTCGGGGTTGCGGTAGCCTGACGCCTCATGGGACGCGTGGACGGAAAAGTTGTACTCATCAGCGGTGGCGCTCAAGGGATGGGCGCCGCGCACGCCAAGATGCTCATCGACGAAGGCGCCAAGGTGGTGGTCGGCGACATCCTCGATGAGAAGGGTGCGGCGCTGGCCGCCGAACTCGGTGACTCGGTGCGGTATGTCCACCTCGACGTCACCGATGCCGATCAGTGGGCGGCGGCCGTCACCACCGCCGTCGAGACCTACGGCAGCCTCACCACTTTGGTGAACAATGCGGGCATCGTCGCGCTCGGCAAGATCGGCCAATTCGACATGGCCAAGTGGCAGAAGGTCATCGACGTCAACCTGACCGGAACCTTCCTGGGCATGCAGGCCGTCGTCGAACAGATGAAGGCCGCCGGCGGCGGTTCCATCATCAACGTGTCCTCGATCGAGGGCCTGCGCGGCGCACCCATGGTGCACCCGTACGTGGCGTCGAAGTGGGCGGTGCGCGGGTTGGCCAAGTCCGCCGCGATCGAGCTCGGCAAGTTCAACATCCGGATCAACTCGCTGCACCCGGGCTTCATCCGCACACCGATGACCAAGCACTTCCCCGACGATATGGTCACCTCGCCGCTGGGCCGGCCGGGCCGGTCCGAAGAGGTCTCGACCTTCGTGGTGTTCCTGACCAGCGACGAGTCCTCGTTCTCGACCGGCGCGGAGTTCGTGGTCGACGGTGGCCTGATCACCGACGTCCCGCACAAGGATCTCTTCTGATCGAGGCCTGATCGCTCCGGTCCGGGCACAATGAGGTTCCGGCCGAGGCGAGGGGAGCGACACCATAGCGACACCGAGACGCTGGACCGCCATGGCCGGTGTCGTTCTCACGGTGGTGGTGCTGCTGATGGGCGCCGGCGATCATGCCCTGTTCAGCCGGCCGGATCCGGCACCGGTGACGGTCGAGCTCGACAAGGGCTGGGCGCTGGCGGCGTCGGGCCGGTTGTCGGCGGCAGGACCGGAGATCTCCAGCCAGAGCTATCGGGCAGTCGCTCCGGCTTGGCACCAGGCATCCCGGATGCCGGCCACCGTGTTGGACATCCTGCAGCAGGACGGCACCTACCAGAACCTGTACCAGGGAACGAATCTGCGCGACGCCGTCCCGCAGGATCTTTATCGCCAGGACTGGTGGTACCGCACCACATTCACCGCGCCCGCCGGGCATTCCACCTATCGGCTGGAATTCCCGGGCATCAACTACCGTGCCGAGGTGTGGCTCAATGGCGAGCTCGTGGCCGACAGCGCGCAGCTGGTCGGGATGTACGTCGGCCACGAACTCGATGTCACCGATCGGCTCACCGAAGGCCTGAATGTACTGGCCGTCAAGGTGATTCCGGAACGGTCGATGCAGGATGTCGACGGTGTCGAGCTCGCCGACAGTTGGTATGACTGGATCAACTCGCGCTATCTCGGTGTCCCGGGCAACTCGTATGTCCCCGACCGGAATGCCGGGATCTTCAAACCGGTATATCTGACCGCGTCCGGCGCGGTGGATATCGGCGCGGCGACGGTCAACACCGATGTCCGGTTGCCCGAGGCAGATTCCGCCCGGCTGACGGTATATGCCAACGTGCGCAATGATTCTGCGCGCCGGGTGCGGGGAATGCTGCGGGCCACCATCCGGCGGGCGGGCAAACCGGACGTCAGCGTCGATCAGGCGGTCACCCTCGGCCCCGGCGAGCGCCGGGAGATCACCTTCGACCCGGGCCGGTTCGGGGCACTGGTGGTCGACCGGCCGGATCTGTGGTGGCCCTACCCGATGGGCGATCCCGCGCTGTATGACCTCACACTGGAGTTCCGCCACTACAACCGGGTGATCGACAGCAGCACTCAGCGTTTCGGCATCCGTACCTTCACCCAGCACCGGGACGCCGACGAGCGGTTCCCGGGTAGCGGAGGCAATTTCTATCTCGCGGTCAACGGCAGGGACTTCCTGGTGCGCGGCGCGGTGTACACCCCGGACCTGTTGCTCCGCGACGATCCGGACCGAGAGGACGCGACTCTGGGCTATGTCCGCGACCTCGGTCTGAACATGCTGCGGCTGGAGGCGAAGATCCCGGGCGAGCGGTTCTTCGAACGGGCCGACGAACTCGGTATCCCGCTGATGGTGGGCTGGATGTGCTGCAACCAGTGGGAGAAATGGGAGCAATGGGATGACGAGGACCGCGCGGTCGCACAGGCCAGCCTGCGCTCGCAGGCCCAGATGTTGCGCACTCATCCATCGGTTGCGGTGTGGGCCAACGCAAGTGACGGAATGCCGCCGGAACCCTTGCGCAGTCAGTACCACGCCGTGCTGCGGGATCTGCACTGGCAGAACGCCGTCGTCGACACGGTGTCCGCACGGGCCCGCGAGGACTGGGACGGTATTCACATGGCCGGGCCCTACAGTTGGCGTCCGCCCAGTTACTGGTTCGCGGGCCGCTACCCGGCCACCCGCGGGGCGACCGCGGAGCAGGGCGACAACGAACACATTCCGCCGTATGCCAGTCTGCGGAAGTTCATCCCACCGGATGCGTTGTGGCCCATTGGCGAGACCTGGTTCTTCCATGCCGGGTCCGACCCGCGCAATGCCGCGCTGACCAGTGTTCGGCGGGCGGTCAACCGGCGCTACGGGCCGTCCGCGGGGGCCGAGGAGTTCGCCCGAAAGGCCCAACTGGCGCACTATGAGTCGACGCGCGCCCAGTTCGAGGCATTCGCGGCGCAAGGGTGGGCCGAACACAAGATGACCATCTACTGGATGCTCAACAGTCACTGGCCGTCGTTCTTCGCCCACATCTTCGACTGGTATCTGCGTCCCGGCGGCGCCTACTACGGGGCGAAGGCCGGATTGCGCCCGCTGTCGGTGGTCTTCGACGCGTACGCCACCGGCGACCACAGCCGGGCCGATGTCACCGTGGTGAACCAGAGCGCAACCGAGGCCGGCGGTCTGACGGCGCGGGTCCGCGTCTACGACCTACAGGGCCGGGTCCGGGATGACCGGACCGCCACCGGTATCGCGGTCGGATCCGGTGATGCGCGCCCGGTTCTGACGCTGCCCCGGGTGGCGCGTGATTCACCGGTGTTCTTCGTGCGCTGCGAATTGATCGGCGCCGACGGCGCGGTCATCGCCCAGAACGTGTACTGGCAGTCCCAGCGGCGCGACGATGCCGGTGACGCGGCCGCCGACGGCCCGTTCGAGACCCGCCAGGTCAGCTGGGCCGACATGACGGCGCTGAACCGGATGGCGACGGTGCCGCTGCAGCTCAGCGCCGTGCGCGACGGGGACAACGGCGTGACCGTGCGGCTGCGCAATACGACCGACCGCATCGCCTTCTTCGAACGCGCGGAGATCCTGGCCGCCCGCGACGGTGACGAAATCCTGCCGATCCGGTATAGCGACAACTACGTGACGGTGTTCCCCGGTGAGACCGTCGAGGTGCACGGCACCGCCCCCGATGGAGGTCCACGACCTGCATGGGTGCGGGTCAGCGGCTACAACACGGCGGCCCAGGTCGTCCCGATCGGCTGACGCACATGGGGCGGTCCGCGACCGGATGGTGGGGCAGGGGAGGATGGAGGACAGCCCACCACAGGAGGATGACGATGGCCGACGCAACCGAACGGCAGTCGCTTGCCGAGATCACCGCAGAACGCGGGTGGAGCCGGCGCGTCTCCGACCGGGTCGACATCTACCTGCGCGGACCGGCGCGCGTCCGGGTGATCTGGCAGGGCGACGAGGCGATCAGCGGTGGATCCCGCTACCACGACGATGGCATGGAGCAGTACACCCGCGACCTGGCGACGGTGAAGGGCTGGCTGACGCACTGACGACGGCGCTGCCTAGGCTCAGACCATGACTGTGCGCGCGGCGATCGTGGTGACCGGAACCGAGGTGCTGACCGGCCGGATCCAGGATCTCAACGGCCCCTGGTTGGCCGACCGCTTACTGGAGCTCGGCGTGGAGCTGGCCTATGTCACCCAGTGCGGCGACCGCGCCGACGATATCGAGGCGCAGTTGCGTTTCCTTGCCGGTGAGGGCGTCGATCTCATCATCACCAGTGGTGGTCTCGGCCCGACGGCCGATGATCTGACGGTGGCCACCGTGGCGCGCTTCGCCGGCCGCGAGCTGGTGCTCGACGGACCCCTCGAGGTCCGCATCGCCGAGATACTGCGTGCCCTGACGGCCGGGCGGCCGGGCGTCGACTTCGAGGCGGTGATGGCCGCCAACCGCAAGCAGGCGATGGTGCCCGCCGGTGCGGAGATCCTGGATCCGATCGGCACCGCACCGGGAGTCGTCCTGAGCGCAGCCGGGGACGGGCCGACCGTGGTGGTGTTGCCCGGCCCGCCGCGTGAGCTTCAGCCCATGTGGTCCCGCGCGGTGGAGACGCTCGCCGTCCAGCAGGCGATCGCCGGGCGCACCGAGTACCGCCAGGAGACCGTCCGGATGTTCGGTCTGGCCGAGTCCGGGCTGGCGGAAGCGTTGCGGGAGGCCGAATCCCAGATCGCCGGCTTCGCTGATCTCGAGGTCACCACCTGCCTTCGCCGCGGCGAGCTGGAGATCGTCACCCGCTATGAACCGCCTGCCGCCGGCGCCTACGCCGCGCTGATCGATCTGTTGCGGGACCGCTATCCACGGGAGCTGTTCTCCACCGACGGTGCGCTGATCGACGATCAGGTGGCCGCGCTGCTGGCCGGACGCCGGTTCGCCACCGCGGAGTCGTGCACGGCAGGCCTGCTGGCCGCCCGGTTGGCGGACCGGGCCGGGTCATCGGCTTACTTGGTCGGCGGGGTGGTGTCCTATTCCAACGAAGCCAAGGTGGCGCTGCTCGGCGTGGACGCCGCACTGATCGCCGAACACGGTGCGGTGTCCGAGCCGGTGGCCCGCGCCATGGCCGAGGGTGCGCTGGCCCGCTTCGATGCCGACACCGCGGTCGGGATCACCGGGATCGCCGGTCCCGGCGGTGGTTCTGCGGAAAAGCCGGTCGGCACGGTGTGCTTCGGGGTGGCGCTGAGCGGCAGGCCGACCGTGGTGCGGACGTTGCGACTGCCCGGTGACCGCAGCGACGTGCGAGAGCGGTCGACGACGGTCGCCATGCACCTGCTGCGCCACGAACTGCTCGCGCTGCAGACGGATTAGTCCGCGAACTCCGAAATGATCTCGGAGGCAAGGATTTGCAGGGTCTGATCGGAGGCCCGGTCGTGGGTGAACAGTACGACCTGGCCGAATCCCATGCTGTGCCATTGCCGCAGTCGCTCGACGATAGTCGGTGCGGTGCCGATCAGTCCGCCCTCGGTCAGGCCGAACCCTGGTCCACCGAAGCGTTTTTCGGCGAACTCGCGGACCTTCGGCAGGGATTTCTCGTCTGGTGCCAGCGCTATCACCGCCTCGACCGACATCACGATGGTGGAAGGATCGCGTCCGATATCAGCGCAGATGGAGCGCAGCACGGCCAGTTTGTGCTCCAGATCGCCGAGTGCATAGGTGGGCACATTCCACACGTCGGCGTAGCGGGCCACCAGCGGTAGCGTGTACTTCTCGCCGACACCTCCCACCACGATGGGCGGGCGCGGCTGCTGGACCGCACCGGGCCGGATGGGCATCTCGCGGACGGCGTAATGCGCACCGGTGAAGTCGACGGTGCCGGTGCCGAACGCCTGGGTCAGGATCTCCAGCGTTTCGGCGAGCCGCGCCGAACGGGTGGCGAAGGATCCCCAGTCCAGGCCGGTGCGCCGGTGCTCGTCCTCGATGGAGCCACTGCCGATCCCCAGTTGCAGCCGGCCCGCCGATATCTGATCGAGGGTGGTGGCCATCTTCGCCAGCACCACGGGATGCCGGAACTGGTTGCACAACACCATGTGTCCGACACGGAGCCGCTCGGTGCGGGCCAGGAGTGCGGTGGCCAGCGTCCACGCCTCCAGGGAGTCGATCTCTGGCATTCCCGGGCCGTACAGATGGTCGTAGAGCCACAGCGACCCGATGCCGAGTTCCTCGCAGCGCATCGCGCGGTGCAGCACGTCGGCGTAGGTGAACCCCATCTGGGGGACGTAGACGCCGATATCGAGCGCAGCCACCGGATATCAGTTCAGGACGGGCGCGAGCCGGCGCCACTGCTCCAGCGGGAGCGTCGACGGGTCGGCGTCGAGCACCTGGACGCACACATGGTCGGCGCCGGCCGCCTTGTGCTCGTCGACCCGCCGCAGGATCGCTTCCTCGTTGCCCCACACCACGATCGCATCGACCAGCCGGTCGCTGACGGAGTGCACGTCGTCTTCGGTGAAGCCCGAACGCAGCAGGTTGTTCGCGTAGTTCGGCATGGCCAGATAGCCACGCACCCATTCGCGCGCTATCCCGCGCGCGAAATCGGCGTCCTCGCTGAGCACGGCGGTCTGTTCGGGAAGCAGGAGCGGTCCGTCGCCGAGATGCTCCCTGGCGCCGGCGGTGTGCTCGGGGGTGACGAGGTAGGGATGCGCGCCGCGCGACCGGTCGGCCGCAAGCCGGAGCATCTTGGGCCCGAGCGCGGCAAGCACGCGGTCCTGCGCCGCCACCGGTTGCTCGGCATTGTCCAACCCGTCCAGGAAGGCCGCGGTGGCGGCCAGCGGCTTGCGGTAGGTACCCGGCGACTTTGAATCGATCAGTGGCGCGTGGCTGACGCCGATACCCAACAGGAACCGGTGCCCGTGCGCCGACGACAGCCGGGCATGCGCGGCGGCCACCTCGGCGGGCTCGTGCATCCAGAGGTTGAGGATGCCGGTGGCGATGGTGACCGTTTTCGTGGCGGTCAGCAGATTCTCGACCGAGTCGATCACCGGTCCGCCGACATCGGGGATCCAGAGGGCGGTGTAGCCGAGTTCCTCGAGTTCGGCCGCGGCCTCGGCGGCGTGGCCGGCATCGCCGTACCGCAGGTGTGAGCTCCAGATGCCGGTTCCCGAAAGTTCCACGTGCCGAACTCCTTTCAGCGGGAGCCGCGGCCGTCGCGATCCCAGATGTCAAGCATCGTACGGAGGATCTCCTCGGCGCAGCCGAGCCCCCCGAGGTGGCTCTCGCCGGGCAGCACGGTCATCTCGGCTTCCGGCAGCCGAGACACCACGTGCGCGCCGTGCGCGAACGGAACGATGTGGTCCTTGTCGCCGTGCCACCAGTGCACCGGCACCTTGACCTCATCGAGGCGGAATCCCCAGTCGCGGACGAAATCGACGATGTCGTAGAACGGGGCAGCGAGTTGTTTGCGGCCGCCGTTGAGCAGGTCATCGAGGAACATCGCCTTGAACTCCGGGCGCGCCAGCAGCCTGCGGTCGCCCTCGGGGGAGACCCGTGCGTAGAGCTCCAGCGCCGGGGAACCGACCGGCGCGATGAACTTGATCAGTGTGGCCGCGGCCAGTCGGATGGGGGCGCCGGCCAGCTCGAGCACTGGAGCCACCGTCGAGCCGAGGTTCATCAGGCCGCTGGCGATGCCGTCCGGCCCGACGTAGGGAGCCACGCCGCCGAGCACCCCGGCGACGACCACCCGTTCGGGCATGGCGGCTGCGGCGGCCAGCGTGTAGGGCCCGCCGCCGGACAGTCCGATGACGGCGAAGTTGTCGATGCCGAGCGTGTCGGCGATGGCGCGCAGGTCCTCGGCGAAGGCCAGCACATTGGGATATTGGTGCGCGGTCGACGATCCGATACCGGGACGGTCCACGCCGATCAACCGGATCTTCTCCAGCTCCGCGTAGGCGCGTGCCTCGGCGGGTATCTGCCGCCGCGCCCCCGGGGTGCCGTGCAACCAGAAGATCGCTCGGCCCCGGGGATCGCCGAACTCGGCGAAACCGAGTTGCCGGTCAGCGCTGACGGCAACGTTGCCCTCGAGCTTGGGGCGCGCGATCGGAGGAACCATCAAGCGAGTGTGTCATGGATTACAGCCCCGCAATATCGTGCCCTTCGCCATGCTTGCCGGGCTGTCGTGGAATGGTCGGGGCAACGCTGGTTTCGTTGTCCGCAGTCCGATCGAGGAGGAACCCCATGGACGATCCGATCGACCGCGGCGCCATCGCGCTGGCGTTCTCCACACATCGATTCGAGGAGTCGCTGCCGTATCTGGCCAGGGATGTCCGGTGGACGATTGTGGGCTACATGGTGCTGGAGGGCTCCGACGCCGTCGTCCACACCTGCCGTGAGACCCGGGAGAGCCTGGTCGATACCGAGGCCGGCATGCAGCGCTGTGTGGTCGCGGCGCAGGGCGATGTGGTCGCGGTGGACACGGTGGTCCGCTACGCCGGGCCCAGTGGCGTCACGGCTGTCGCGGGCTGCAATATCGTCGAGTTCACCGGGTCCCGGATCAGCGCCATCACGTCGTACGCGGTACAGGTCGATCCCGACTGCTCGGGAGCGCCGCCGCGATAGGTCACCGACCCGGGTCCCGTGTGATCAGCGCCGGGGCGCGTCCGCATTGCGCTCGGCGAGCGAGCGCAGCTGCTTGAGCGCGAACTGCCGGCTACGCCCGGCCGGCGGCAGCACGATACCGGCCCAGAGACCCTCCGCCCCCGGAGTCACGCAGGCCTCCTTCGCGCATTGCCAGCGCCTCGGACAGGCACGGCACAGGGCTTTTGCCCCTTCGTCCGCCGTCGTCGTCCACCGGTCGGGATTCTGTGTGCACGGTGCCGTCCACACTCCGTCTTCGATCGATACCGGATACACGTTCCCCACCATCCCTTCCGTCTCGGCTGATCGGCTGCAAGACCATACGGTTGTATCGTACTTACGATACAGACGTATCGGCCAGCCATGGCGCAGTGAGATTGACTACGGTGGCAATTGTGAGATCTGAGGCCGGCGGGACGGGTGTGGAGGTGCCGCGCAGCATCGAGAAGATCCGATCCGCGGCATTGCAGAGTTTCGCGGCGCACGGGACCGCCGCCACGACTTTACGCGGGGTCGCTGCCGCCGCCGGAGTGTCGCTCGGTCTCGTGCAACACCATTTCTCCACCAAGGCCGGCCTCATCAATGCCGTCGACGAGCACGTGATCGATGTGGTGATCACGCCGATGGCAGAACCGATCTCCGAACTCGCCACCGACTCGGTCTCGGAGGTCGGCCAACGGGTGAACAAGGTGTTCGCCGAGCATCCCGATGTGGCGGCCTATCTGGGCCGTGCCCTGGTCGACGGCAGCCAGTTGGGGGTCACGATCTTCGACAAGCTCTACGAGGTCGGCATGTTGCGCTGGCAGCAGCGCGCCGCACGCGGAGAGACCCGCCCCGATATCGACCTGCCCTGGGCGGTCATCAACGCGCTGATCCTGCCGCTCGGCGCGGTGAGCATGCGCGGCCATATTGAACGGAACCTGGCGGCGCCGTTCACCGCGCCGGAGCAACTTCAACGCTGGCAGGCAGCGGTGAACGAACTGCTGCGTGAAGGCTTGTTCCGTAAGTCCTAGCAGGATCAATCCTGCTCGCCGGCAACCCTTTTGCGATAGGCCGAGGGGGTTTCGCCACAGAACTGGGCGAAGCTGCGGGTGAACGAGCTGAGGCTGTCGAAACCCACCGCCGACGAGGTTGCCTGTACAGACTGGCCGGGTGCGGCCAGCAGTGCCATCGCACGCAGCATCCGGGCGTGCAGCAGGTAGGTCCGCCACGACAGCCCGAGGGTGTCGGAGAACAGCCTGCGCAGCGTCCGTTCCGAGACTGCCACGGCGCGGCTGACATCCTCGGCGGTCACCGATCCGAGGTGCTCCTTGGTGTAGGCGAGTGCCGCCGCGACGATCGGATGGTCCGATGTCGGCAGACTCAGCGGCGCCTCGTGATCGAGCGCCTCGGTGACCAGGTGGGCCATCGTGCGGAAGAAACCGTCGGACACCTGATCCCCGCGCGCGCGGTCGATGGGCCAGCGCAGGGCGTAGATCATCATCTCCCGGATCAGTGGCGACACCGCGATGATCCGGGCACGGTCACCGGTGCCGGGAATCATCTGCGCGTCGAACATCACCGCGACGGTTTTGACGTCGGGATTCATCACCGCCTGGTGTTCCAGTCCGGCCGGGATCCAGGCGGCCTGCTGGGGCGGCAGGAGATAGTGGCCCGCGTCGGTCTCCACCTCGACCACGCCCTGCAGCGCGTACTCGATCTGGTGCACCTCGTGTGAGTGCCAGCCGGTGATCAACCCGTCACCCTCGTACAGGTAGCTGCCCGCCGGCGCGTGCCCGCCGCGGCGCAGCTCGATCACCGGGCGGCCGGGGCGGTCCAGGTTGGCCGAAAAAGTCAAACCTCTGTCCGATAGCGCAGAGCCGGTCACGAAATCCGAGAGTACTAGTTATAGGTATGGAGACCAACGACCTGATTCTGGTGAGCATCGACGACCATGTCGTGGAACCGCCCGACATGTTCCTGAACCATGTGCCTGCCAAGTACAAATCCGAGGCCCCGATCGTCGTGACGGATGACAAGGGCGTGGATCAGTGGATGTATCAGGGCAGGCCGCAGGGTGTCAGTGGGCTCAACGCCGTGGTGTCCTGGCCTGCCGAGGAATGGGGTCGCGATCCCGCCGGTTTCGCCGAGATGCGTCCCGGCGTGTATGACGTGCACGAGCGGGTCCGGGACATGAGCCGCAACGGCATCCTGGCCTCGATGTGCTTCCCGACATTCACCGGCTTCTCCGCACGGCACCTCAACATGCACCGCGAGGATGTCACGCTGGTGATGGTGTCGGCCTACAACGACTGGCACATCGACGAATGGGCCGGCTCCTACCCGGACCGCTTCATCCCGATCGCGGTGCTGCCGACCTGGAATCCGGAAGCCATGGTCAAGGAGATCAAGCGGGTCGCCGCCAAGGGCTGCCGCGCTGTCACCATGCCGGAACTGCCGCATCTGGAAGGACTTCCGAGCTACCACGACGAGGAGTACTGGGGTCCGGTGTTCCGGACGCTGTCCGAGGAGCAGGTGGTGATGTGTCTGCACATCGGCACCGGGTTCGGGGCGATCAGCATGGCGCCGAACGCGCCCATCGACAACCTGATCATCCTGGCCACCCAGGTCTCCGCGATGTGCGCCCAGGACCTGTTGTGGGGGCCCGCGATGCGCAACTACCCGGATCTGAAGTTCGCGTTCTCCGAGGGCGGTATCGGCTGGATCCCGTTCTACCTGGACCGCAGCGACCGGCACTACACGAACCAGAAATGGCTGCGGCGCGACTTCGGTGACAAGATGCCCAGCGATGTCTTCCGCGAGCATTCGCTGGCCTGCTATGTCACCGACAAGACCTCGCTGAAACTGCGCCATGAGATCGGCATCGACATCATCGCCTGGGAATGCGACTACCCGCACTCGGACTGCTTCTGGCCCGACGCTCCCGAGCAGGTGCTGGCCGAGTTGACGGCCGCCGGCGCCGACGACTCGGACATCAACAAGATCACCTGGGAGAATTCCTGCAGGTTCTTCGGCTGGGACCCGTTCAAGCTCACGCCCAAGGAGAAGGCCACCGTCGGCGCGCTGCGGGCGACCGCCGCCGATGTCGACACCTCGATCCGCCCGCGCGCCGAATGGGCACGGCTCTACGACCAAAAGCGGTTCGCTCAGGTCTGATCGGGGGAGCCGGTGCGGATCCCGGCGCACCGGTCGGCGGTTGATCTAGGCTTGGCGGCATGACCGATCTGGATCGTGCCGCCGCCCGCCGTGAAATCGCCGAAGCCCTGTTGAAGGCGCTCGACCGCCGGCATGAGGTGCTCGACATCATCGTCGACGCCACCGACCGGGATGCCGCCGTGACCGCCATCGCCGATCTGCTCGGAACCACCCATGCCGGCAGTGAGGCGGTGTTCGGGCTGTCGTTCCAGCAGCTGACCAAGGACTCCCGCAGGGGTATCGCTGCCGAGCTCGAGGACCTCAACAGCCAACTCACCTTCACCCTCAACGAGCGGCCGGCCTCCTCGGCGGAAACCCTGGTGCTGCGGCCCTTCGCGGGGGACAGCGACCGCGATATCTTCGCCGCCCGGGTGGACGAATTGCACACCGCAGGCGATGGCAAGGGCGGGCCGGCCGGCAGCCTCGATGACGAAATCACCTCTGCCCTGGGCCGTTTGGATGCTGAAGAGGCAGCCTGGTTCGTCGCATTGGAGGGTGAGGAGAAGGTGGGTCTGGTCCTGGGTGAGCTCGTCGACCATGAGGTCGAGGTGCGTATCTGGATTCGTCCCGACCTGCGTAAGAAGGGCTACGGCACGGCCGCGCTCCGTAAGTCACGCTCGGAGATGGCAATCTACTTCCCGGCGGTGCCCGTCGTGGTGCGCGCTCCCGGCGTGGCCGCCGGCTGACGAATCACCCTCGGCGGTAATGTCTTTCGACCACCGATCACCAGTCGGCGCGGCCGGCTCCCTGCGGCGGTGCTGCCGGTCCGCCGACCCCGTCTTCGGGTGCGCCGGCCGACCACGCGGTGCCCTCGCACACCAGGTCGGTCGGCAGCGAGATCTCACTCGGCAGCGTCACCGGCAGGCCGGGCACCGTCGGTAGGGCCAGCGGAGGCGGTGGTGTCGCCGCCAGCACGCCCGGGGCAGACGCCAGCATAGGGAGAACGTTGCCCGCCGTCTCGGCTGCCAGTGCCGCGGCCGGCGCCCCGATACCGACGGGCGGCGCAACCGCGGCCTCTACCGGCGCAGCGGCGGCAACGGGTGCCGCGGCCTCGACCAGCGCCACGTCCACCGGTGGTGGCGGCGGTGGGGCATCAACCGGCGCGGGCGGCGCGATCTCGGCTGGTGGCGGCGGTGCCGCTTCGACGGGTGGTACGGCTTCGACCGGGGCCGGAGGCGGCGGCGCAGCCTCGACCGGCGGTGGTGGCGGTGCTGCCGCGAGTGGCGGTGGCGGGGGAGCGGCGGCGACCGGCGGGGCGGCCTCCACCGGAGGGACCGCGGCCGCCTCGAGCAACGGAGCGGCGACCGGTGCGGCCGGTGCTGCCATCGGCAGGGGAATGCCGGCCGGTACCGGCACCGGAGGTACGCCGACCGGCAGCGGCGGGGGCACCACCGGTACGGCCGGCGCCGCGAGCGGTGCCGCGGCCGGGACGGCAGCTGGCGCGGGCGCGGCCATCGGAGCCACCGGCGGTCCGGCCATCGCGCGCTCCAGCACCGACATCACAGCGGGCGTCGGAGGGGCCTCGATCGCGGCGGGAATCGGCGGGGGCGCCTGCGGCGGCGGTGCTGCCATCGGCGCCGGCGGCGCCGGCACGGCGGCGGCCTCGATCAGCGGAGCCGCGGTCTCCACGGGCGGCGGCGGAGGTGGTGGAGGCGCGAACGCCTCGTTCAGTGCCGCGGCGCCACCTTGCAGGGACTGCGGAATGATCTCCGGGGAGGCGGCGAGGTCGGAGACCATGTCCAGACATGGCACTCCGGGGCTCGGCTCAGCAAATGCCGCCGGACTCAGGGCGAACATGCTGCAGTACAGGCCTGCTGTCGCGAACGACGTCAACGCGAGCCGATTTGTGGTGCGTGGCATAGATTTCCCGGTCTCCCTGCGACTGACGACGAGGGGAACTTATCGCGATCTTGAATTTGCGCAAACCGCTAATTTTGGCCGACACCGATCCGATATCAAGCGGTGCCCGTCCCGTGACTGCGGCGGGGCAAACTGTCGCGTCACCGCTGAAAAGCCCAGCGCGCGAGCCTATTACTGAATGGTTACGGCGGTCAGAGTCCGGCGGCCTGTTCCAGCGCGGACAGCGAATCCTCCAGATGGGTCAGCAACCTCTGCAGATGCGGCACACTGCGGCGGCACCCGACCAGTCCGAAGTCCAGGTTGTCGGCGTTGTTGGTGAGCGTGATGTTCAATGCCTGACCGTCCAGGGCGATCGACAGTGGGTAGTTGCCGTCCAGCCTGGCGCCGTTCCAGTACATCGGCTGTCGCGCGCCGGGCACATTGGAGATGACGATGTTGAACGGTGGCGGCGCCGAGGAGACGAACCCGGGCACCAGGCTGAGTCCGAGCCCGGCGACCAGGAAGCCGGACAGTGCCAGCGCCTGGGTGCGCGGCAGCTCGCTGAAAACCCGCTTGTTGTCGCGCATCGACGCGCTGATGGTCTCCAGCCGTTTCATGGGGTCGACGACATCGGTGGCCAGGTTGCACAGGATCGTGCCGACCATGTTGCCGCCGGCGTCCTGCTCGTGCTCGCCGCGCAGGCTCACCGGAACCATTGCCACCAAAGGGGTCTCGGGCAGCGCGTGCTGCTCGTCGAGGTAGGCGCGCAGCGCTCCCGCGCACATCGCGAGCACCACATCGTTGATGGTCGAGCCCGCCGCGGCCTGCTTGACCGATCGGATCCGCGCCAGCTGCCAGGACTGGGCCGCGCAGCGGCGAGCCCCGCCGATCGGGACGTTGAACATGGTCTTGGGTGCCCGGAACGGCAATGTCAGCTGTTGTTCGAACAGGGCCGCGCGGGCGAGCGAGATGGCCGAAGGTGCGATACCGGCGATCCCGGCGGCGGCCCCACCGACCGCCCGGATCAGGGATGAGGCCTGGCTGGACGGGGTGACGGCACGCTTGTTCGCCGTCAGCGTCCATGGCACCCGGACTTCGCGGTCGGCCGGATCGGAGGCCAGGGTGCGGATCATCAGACGCTGCGCGGACACCCCGTCGATCAGGGCGTGGTGGATCTTGGTGTAGACCGCGAACCGCCCGTCGTTGAGGCCCTCGACGAGGTACGCCTCCCACAGCGGCCGATGCCGGTCCAGCAGGGTGCCGTGCATTCGTGAGATCAGCTCCAGCAGGTCGCGGACCCGGCCCGGACGCGGAAGGCCGGAGCGGCGCAGGTGGAAGTCGACATCGACCTCACTGTCCAAAGTCCAACCCACATTGGTGATTCCACCGAAGAAGCTGGCCGGATGTTTACGGAACGTCGGCTGAAAGTCGTCATTCGCGGCGATCGATGCATAGAGCTCGGCGACGAAATCGGGGCCGGCGTCGGCCGGGGGTTCGAACAGTTGCAGACCACCGACATGCATCGGGTGCTCGCGTGACTCTCCGACGAGAAACATCGCATCGGTCGGTGAGATCAGCTTCATGCCGTCACGCTACCCATCCCGCCCGCGGGTGGGGAGGCGTTTGCTCAGGCGGGCCGAGTGGCGACGGGCATGCGGACCGCGGGGGCCGGGGCGACCGGGACACGCACCGCAGGTGCCGGGACGACGGGCGCGGCAGCTGCGGGAGCGGGCAGCGCCGGTGCCGGCGCGACAGGGACGGGCGCGGGCGCAACCGGTGCCGCCGGTGGCGGGGGAGCGGGTGGCGTGACGCCGAGCACTCGCAGGAGATCCGGTTTCATCGCCTGCAGCTGTGAGCCCCAGTAGCCCCAGCTGTGGGTTCCGTCCTTCGGGAAGTTGAACACGCCGTTGCGGCCGCCGGCCGCCAGATACCGTTGCTGGAAGGTCTTATTGGTGTTCAGTGTGATGTTCTCCAGGAACTGCGAACTGAACATGCCGCCGAAATCGCCCGCGTTGTCGAGTTCGGACGGTGTGCCGTCACCGCAGTACACCCAGACGGCGGTGCGGTTGGCGGCCAGCATGGCGACGTTGACCATGGGATCGTTGCGGCGCCAGGCAGGATCGCTGGTCTGTCCCCACATCTGGGTGGCGTTGTAACCGCCGGCATCTCGCATCGCCAGACCGATCAGTGTAGGCCAGAGGCCCAGCGACGGGTTGACGAAACCGGAGAGCGAGGCGGCGAAGATGAACTGGGTGGGGTGCCAGATGGCCAGCGTCAGTGCTGATCCGCCCGACATCGACAGGCCGACAACGGCATTGCCCACCGGGCTGACACCGCGGTTGGCGGCAAGCCAGGCCGGCAGCTCCTGGGTCAGGAAGGTTTCCCACTTGTAGGTGATCGGTCCGGCACTGCCGACGGCGGGCTGATACCAGTCGGAGTAGAAGCTCGACTGCCCCCCGACCGGCATCACCATCGACAGCCCGGAATCGTGATACCACTCGAAGGCGGCGGTGTTGATGTCCCAGCCGTTGAAATCATCTTGTGCGCGCAGGCCGTCCAGAAGGTAGATGGCATGGGGTCCGCCGCCCTGGAACTCGACGCGGATGTTGCGTCCCATCGCCGCGGAAGGAATGTCCAGTTGTTCGATGGGCAGGCCGGGACGGGAGAACGCGGTGGCGGGTGGAGCGCTGGCCAGCGATCCCAGGACCAGCGTCGCCAGAGCGGCGGACACGCCCCGGTGCAGCCACCGACGCATCGTTGTCGAAGGCGTCATGTGCAGCAAGTTAACAAAACCGCGGTGGCGACCGGTTATTCGACGCGGGCCGTGATCGCGTTGTTATGTAACGGTTTTGAATCAGGCCGGCACGACGATGACGAGATCGTTGCCGGTGCGCTCGACCCGCATGCCTGCTTTCCGCGCGACGGCGGCAACCTTGGCCGCATCGTCGGGTTCGGACCTGGTGCTGGCCAGGGCGCGGGCCAGCTTGCCCTTGTGCGCCTTGTTGAAATGGCTGACGGTCGTGCGGTGGCCGTCGGTGTGTTCGGCCAGCACGTTGACCCGGACCGCGCCGTCGAGCCGGCCGAGCGCGGCATAAGAACCCGAGCGCAGGTCGACCACCAGGTGTTCGGTGGCGATCCCAGCCAGCGCCGGCTCGAGTGCGGGCTTCCACCGGGCCGCCAGTGTCGGTCGCCCGGGCAGTTTGGACGATGCCGACAATCGGTATGGAGGTACCGGATCATCGGCGCGAAGCAGACCGAACAGCGCCGAGCCGACCGCGAGCCGGGCCCGGGCCCGGGCGGCGCTCACTCCGCGCAGCGATCCGACGTCGAGCGCGTCGTAGAGCACGCCGGTGTAGCGATCGATCGCAGGAAGGGTCGGTGTGGTCATCAGCGCGGCGTTGCGCTCGATCTCGGTGTCCTGCTTCGCGGTCAGCCCGAGAGCCCGGCGGCAGGCCGGAACATCGGCGGCCAGCGCGACGACTTCGCCGGTGAGTTCGGTGCGCACGTCGGTCAGCGCGGGAAAGCTGAGCCGGTCGAGCCGCAACGGTGGGCCATCGCCCCCCGATCTCTTGGTTTCCGACGGCGGCAGCAGCACGATCACGCTGAGAGATTAGCCGAGCCCGGATTGCCGTCCGACCGCGCAGTCCGAGCAAGCGCTTGGTTTCCAGATGCCGAAATGCGGACGCGATGGCTGCATTCCGCGTATTTGCGGGTGGACGGCCGAACGGTGCGGGCCGGAGAACGAACAACGTTGCATAGGTGCTGTGGAAAAGCATTGACAATGGTGCATTAGATATTCGACTATCGGCGTGTTCGATCAGGTGATGATCGCTGCGGGGGATCGATCGAAGTTGGTTGCAACTGCGGTGCGGAAGGATCGCAGAACGATTGCAGAACGACACAAAGGATCCGGTGGTGGAGGCGACGCACAGGAAGTCTGAGATCATGGACACCGGACGACACGCGGTTGGTCGGCGCGGTGTATCAATTGCCGCCGTTATTCATTCGGCCGAGCACGTCGACTCCGCGCATTCCGGGTCCACATTCGATCGCACGACGGCCGCCTGTCGCGGCCGCCGCAGATAACAGGGGAGCTCTCGTGACAGCTCAGGACATTGTCGGCGCCGAGCCCGGTGGCTCCGACGATCACGGAATCGCGGTGGATGTGCGGGTACGCGTACACCCCGGCACCGATGACGAAGTGCTCGGTCTGGTCGTCGACGACTTCGGTGACAGCGCGGGCTATTCCGTCGACATCGGTGAAAACCACATTGCCGACCCGGCTCGCCGTTGGGCGGTTCTGCTCGATACGGGGTCGTTGACTTTCGTCAACAGCGACGCGCTGACCCCGGAGTAGCCGGGTCAGCCGCGGTCGGGTAGCCGATCCAGCAGATCGTCGAGGAAACCGCCCGCCTCCCGGCCGGCTCGTGCGATGTCCTGCGCGGCGATCGCCTCGATCAGTCCCCGGTGCCGGGCGAATTCGGTGATCGGTTGCACTTCTTTGGTGGTGATCACGCTGGCCGACACCACCTCGGTGAGGCCCCGGTAGAGCTCGGTGAGCACCGGGTTGTGCGAACTCTTGACCACGGCGAAGTGCAGTTCGGCATCGGCTCGGGCGAAGTCGTCGCCGCCTTCTGCGCGGAGTGCCTCGCTGCGCTCCAGTAGTTTCCACAGCTCATCGAGGTCGTCCGCCGTCCGCGCGGCTGCCGCCAGCCGGGCCCCTTCGACCTCGAGGCAACGACGGACCTGGAGGACGTCGCGAAATTCGGTGCCGCACAACCGCTGAAGAGCCCCGGAGACCTCGCTGGTGGCGCGGACATAGGTGCCGTCGCCCTGGCGAACTTCGAGGATGCCGCTGTGGGCGAGTGCCCGAACGGCTTCGCGCACGGTGTTGCGGCCGACGCCCAGTGTCTCGGCGAGCGCCGGTTCGGTCGGGATCCTGGTGTCGACCGGCCATTCGCCGGCGCTGACGGAGGAGCGCAGCTGGTCGATGACCTGGTCGACCAGTCCGGTGCGGCGCGTAGTGGCCAAAGGCACAGAAACCCCTTTCATCCAATCATGGGATGTATGGCAGGCTAATGCAGGTGAACGGAAGTCGCCACACGAGCGCGCTCAACGACCTGGAGCCCGAACTCGACGGATCGGTGGAGCTGCGCCCAGCCGAGGTGGCGGCCGGCAGCGCACTGCTGGTCGTGGCGGTCGTTCTGACCGCGCTGAACCTCCGGCCCGCGATCACCAGCGTCGGACCGCTGCTCGGGGACATGCGCGCCGAACTGGGCACCTCGGCACTGTGGGCGGGACTGCTGACGACCCTGCCGGGATTGTGCTTCGCGGCCGCGGGCTTGACGGCGCCGTGGCTGGCCCGCCGTTTCGGCATAGGTTCGGCGATCGCCGCGGCACTGCTGGTGCTCACCACCGGTTTGTTGCTCCGGGTGATCGACGGTCCGCACGTTGTCATCGGCGGCACACTGGTCGCGACGGCGGGTATCGCACTCATCAACGTGCTGATCCCGGTGGTGATCAAGGGTTCCTTCCCCGCCCGGATCGGCCTGATGACCGGTATCTACACCGCCGCTTTGCAGGGCGGCGGGGCGGCCGGTTCGGCCGTCACACCGGCGCTCGACGAGATGCTCGGCGGCTGGCGATTCGCCTTGGGCGCCTGGGCCGTGCTGGCGGCCGCGGCGCTGATCGTGTGGCTGGTCGCCATGCAGCGCCGGCGGGCGGCGGCCGGGGCCGCCGCGCGGGTGGAGACCGTGGTCGCGCAGGGGCGTTCCCTGTTGCGCAGCCGGCTGGCCTGGATCATCACCGGGTTCTTCGGCTGTCAGTCGCTGATGGCCTACGTGGTGATGGGCTGGCTCCCGCAGGTGTTCATCGACAACGGTATGAGCAAGGGCGATGCCGGACTGCTCCTCGGCCTCAATGCGGTCATCGCGGTGCCGATCAGCATCGTGGTCGCGCCGATGGCTTCGCGGCGACCTAGCCAGAGTGGCTGGATCGTCGGGCTGGGAGTGCTCGGGATCACCGGTGTCGCGGGTCTGGCGATCGCGCCCGCGGCGGCACCCCTGCTGTGGACGGTGCTGCTGGGACTCGGGATGAGCGTGTTCTCGCTCGCGCTCGCGGTCATCGCGCTGCGGGCCCGGACCGCCGAGGACACCGCACGGCTGTCCGGCATGGTCCAAGGCCTGGGGTATCTACTGGCCGGCGTCGGACCATTCGTCTTCGGTCTGCTGCACGAGCTCAGCGGCGGGTGGACGGTGCCCTGGGTGATGCTTTTGGTCGTCTACGTCATCCAGATCGTCCTGGGGGCCCTCGCGGGCCGGCCCAGGTACGTCTGACGACGGGGCGCTACAGCGGGAACGACGCCGGGGCGGGCGGCAGGCCGTCCGGGGCCGGGGGCGGGGGAGCCATCGGGTCCAGTGGCACCGGCGGCGGAGGAACGTCCAGCGGCACCGGCGGCATCGCGGCGGCCGGCGGGGGCGGCAGTTCGCCCGGGGGTGGGGGAGCGAACCCGGGCGGCGGCGGGATCATGCCGTCGGGTGCTGGCTGTGCGGCGGGTTCCATCGGCAGGTACATGTGTTTGGTGAACTGAGCCTGGTAAGCGCCGCCGCCGCCGATCTTGACACCGCCACCCTCACCTGAGGAGACCGGCGTGCCGTCGGGCAGCGTGACGGCCGTGTGGCCGCCGTTCCAGCCGATCACCAGCGCGCCGGGCTGGGTGCCGTACTTGAACCCGCGGGCCAGCAGTGCGCTTTCCTGGTTTCCGGTGTTGAACCGGTCGCCGAACACCGGTCGATTGGTCGCGGCGTTGCTGACCCATGATGCCAGGCCCGAGCAATCGGTCCCGGCGGGGGAATCCCCGCCCGAGATGTATGGCGTTCCTGACACCTGGCTCACAAGCGCCAGAAGTGAAGCTACAGCAAACATGCGGACGGACGTTAACAGAGCGGTTTGCAGGCGGGCAAAATTCTGTGACCCCCTTCACATCTCGGCGTATGCCCAGCGCAACTCACAAAACGGTGTCTGAACGGCCTTGTCCGAGGGCCTAATTCAAGTGCATTTGTGCACTGATCTTGAGTTCTCGCAAAGTTCTTGTGGGCCTGGCACCGCCGCTTGCACGGATGTGAAACATGTTGGGGTGAGGCACAATCCAAAACTGCTGGGGCGCAGCGATCTACCAGACCCAGACGGACATGTCGTCGGGTGGGTAGTTCATGCAGACTGCGGTCGAGTGGGCGACGACGCCCTTGTTGTTGAAGAAGATCTTGGCCCAGTTGGGCCAGTTCCAGGCCAGCTGTTCGTA
>NZ_NPKP01000018.1 GCF_008329585.1 Mycolicibacterium sp. P9-22
CGTCGTTGAGGCCCTTGACGTAGGTGGCGTGGTGCTTGCTGTGGTGGATCTCGTTGATCTGCCCGGAAATGTGGGGCTCCAGCGCGCCATAGTCGTAATCGAGTTCTGGCAGTGTGTATTCAGCCACTGGGTTCCTTCCTAGTCATGGATCGCGAGGGAGTTCGGCGTCGCGTTAATCGACAACAAGCTCGAGCTCAACCTTGGTCCATACCCGCGTGCACCGCAAGGACCGGGGTTCCCGTCAGGGCCCCGTCGAAACGTCGAAGACGGTCAGAACAACACGATGGCTGCCAGTACTCCCAGCAGCACGAGCGCGATCACCGTGGCGCGGATGAGGGCAACGACCTGGTTGTTGGTGTACTGGTGCGAGGACTGCCAATCAGACGACGTCCCCGCCGAACCCGGTCCAAGCGGGTGTGCTGCCATCACAAGCTCCTGACCTGCACGATCAAGCCATCTCCCAGTGAGATCTGTCACACGGTTTGTTGTGACGCCGATCATAGACCCTGTTACGCCTGCAGAAAAATCGGGTCCTCGGCGCCGGTCCGCGATCGAATCTGGGCGATCCGAATTGCCGGGATCGGCCCTCGGGAAGCGCGCGGGTTTTGCTCCGGGGGTTTCGAAGCTGTTGATCATTGCCCTCCTCGGGCCGGGGTTATCCACAGGCACTGGACAGAAGTCCAGCCAAATCGACGGTGTCGTGGCCCGCAGCCTGTGGATGAACCTGTGGAAACTGTGGATAGTGCATCAATTGCTGTCACTGCGCGGCACCGGTGCGCCGAGGGGCAATCGATGCGTCCGGATCCCCCGCGTGCCAGCATGGACGGCATGACCGACGATGTGACGCAGATCGAGGTCGGTGCGCTGCCACTGACGTTCGACGATTCGGTGGTGCTGCTCGACGTGCGGGAGGCCGACGAATGGCAACGCGGTCACGTGGCCGGCGCCCAGCACATCCCGCTGGGCGATGTCCCCGCACGCATCGACGAGATCGACCGGGACGCCACGCTGTACGTCATCTGCCACGCCGGAGGGCGTTCCCAGCGGGTCGCGCAGTATCTGGCGCGCAACGGCTTCGAACCGGCCAATGTGACCGGCGGCATGTTGGCCTGGGCTCAGGCCGGGCGACCGGTGAGCACCGACGACGGCAACGCCGGCACCGTCTGAGCGCGTCGTAGGCTGGTCGAGTGATCCAGGTCTGTGCCCAATGCGGGACGCGGTGGAACGTGCGCGACCGCCAGCGGGTCTGGTGCCCGCGCTGCCGCGGCACGCTGCTCGCACCCGGGCCGACGGGTGTCCCCGGCGCTTCGCAGCCCGGCGCCGGCCGGCCCGCCGCGGGTCAGCCGGGCCGCGCCCCCGCGGGCTACCGCTGGATCGCGGTGCGACCCGGAGCGCCACCGGCACCGCGCCGCAAGCGTGTGCCGCTGGGGCCGACCCCGCGATACTCGTACATCCCGCGCTGGGGGCTCTATGACCGCTTCGATGACGACGGCGCCGCCGGTCAGGCTGCAGCCGAACGCAGTGCCCCGTCGCCGGCGTCGGTGCGCCGCACCATCGTCATCACCATGGCGCTGCTGGGTGCGGCCGCGCTGCTGCACGTGATCCGGTACGCGCTGCTGTTGATCAATCGGACGGTACTGCTGGATCCGATCGTCGCCGCCCTGGCGACCTGGCTTCCGGTGGCCGCCAGCGTGGCGGCGTTCTTCGCGGTGGTGGCCACCGCCCTGGTGCTGACCAACTGGCTGATCGCCCGGCGGGCGGCGGCCTATGCCCACCTCGGCAGCCCCGATCCCCGCTCATCCCGGGAACTGTGGACCGGTTGTCTGGTCCCGTTGGTGAACCTGGTGCTGGCACCGGTCTTCGTGATCGAACTGGCCCGTGCCGAACAACGCACGGGGCTGCGCATCGTCAGCTGGTGGATCGCCTGGTTCTTCAGCTACGCGCTGTCGACCGCGTCCATCGTGACCACGGTGCTGACGATTTTCTACGACGGCGCCCAGCGCATTGCCGACAACACGGTGATCACCACGATCGGCTATCTGGTGGCGCTGGCGACACTGCTGTTGGTGCTGCAGGTGTACCAGGGCTTCGAGCGGCAGCCGGTGGACCGGCCGTCGCGACGCTGGGTGATGGTCGAGGCGCGGCCGACGACTGCCGCACGAGAGGACGCCGCCGACGAATCCGCCGTTCCGGTTGAGGCCGAGGGCCGGAACCCGGCAGCATAGCCGTATGACCGCGGGGGACGCTGAGACTGCCGGACCGGCCATGACGGGTCACCCGTTCGTCGTGGCGCACCGGGGCGCTTCCGCCGACCGGCCCGAACACACCGTCGCGGCCTACGAACTCGCCCTGCAGGAAGGCGCCGACGGCGTCGAGTGCGATGTCCGGCTGACCCGCGATGGCCACCTCGTCTGCGTGCACGATCGCCGGGTCGACCGGACCTCGGACGGATCGGGGCTGGTCTCGGAGATGACGTTGGCGCAGCTGCGTGAACTGGATTTCGGTTCCTGGCACGCCGGCTGGCGGGACAGCGGCACCGGCGGCGACACCGGGCTGCTGACCCTGGATACCCTGCTCGCGCTGGTGCTGGACGCCAAGCGGCCGGTGAAGATCTTCATCGAGACCAAACATCCGGTGCGCTACGGCGCGCTGGTGGAAAGCAAGGTGCTGGCGTTGTTGCACCGGTACGGGATCGCCGCACCGGCGTCGGCGGATCTGGCCCGCGCGGTGGTGATGTCGTTCTCGGCGGCCGCGGTATGGCGAATCCGGCGGGCGGCGCCGATGCTGCCGACCGTCCTGCTCGGTGAGACCTCGCGCTACCTGGGCGGCGGTGCCGCGACCACGGTCGGGGCGACCGCGGTGGGGCCGTCCATCGCCACCTTGCGGGAGCACCCGGAGCTGGTCGATCGGGCCGCCGCGCAGGGCCGGGCGCTGTACTGCTGGACCGTCGACCACTACGAGGATGTCCGGTATTGCCGGGATGTCGGGGTGGCGTGGGTCGCCACGAATCATCCCGGCCGTACCAAGGACTGGTTGGAGAACGGGCTCACCGGAGCCGGGCGGGACTGACTGTCAGAGGTTGCCGCCGGCAGCCTTCGGCGCGGTCGGATCGGCCTTCGCCACGGCGAGCTCACGGGCCACGAAGTCCTCGAGGTGGAACAGGTTGGCGCCTGCCCGCTCGGAGATGCGCACCAGCGTGGTGATGGTCGCGACCTCTTCGACCTGCTCCTTGAGGAACCAGTGCATGAACTGTTCGCCCAGGTAGTCGCCCTCTTCGCGGGCCACGCTGGCCAGCCGGGTGACCTGCTCGGTGACGGTGCGCTCCTGATCGAGCGACAGCCGCAGGGCCTGCGCCGGGGTGTCGAACTGGTTCTGCACTGCATCGATGCCGGGGATCTCGACATCGATGTCACGGTCGAGCAGGTACTGCACCAGCATCATGGCGTGGTTGCGTTCCTCGACGGCCTGCGCGTAGAAGTGCTTGGCCAGCTGCGGCAGGTCCGCGCCGTCGAAATAAACGGCGATGGCGACGTACTGCTGCGACGCGGTGAACTCGCTACGAATTTGCTCGCGGAGCAGGGTGTCGAATTTGGAGTCGTGGGTGTGAACATCACTCATGTCGTTCACAATAAGCCAGGTCAGACGGCGTGTCATCCAAGGTCACCCTTAATCAGGTTAGCCATTCCTAATCGGTGTGATCGCCATTACAGGGCGGCTGAAAAGTTTGCTGAGAGCCCTCTGCGCGGGGCGTGCCCTCAGGGCTGATCGGTGTTCAGCACGTCGGCCGGGACCGGGGTGTCCTGGGCCAGCGCGCCGAACAGTCGGCCGGCGGCTTCGCTGTCCCACACCACGACCGAGCCGACATCGCTGGAGGTGTACTCGGCGATCGGGACCGTCGTCGCGGTCGGGTTGTCCTGCAGTGCCCAGGCCAGCCGGGCCAGGTCCCAGATGTGCCCACCCGCGTCGAGGGTGACCGCGCCGGTGGCTGCCGTGGTCATCGGGTACCAGCGCAGCGGATTGAGCAGGACCGACGGGCTGGCCGCGCGGGCGAGCAGGGCGGACATGAAGGCCCGCTGGTTGGTCATCCGATCCAGGTCGGCACGGGCGGTGGCACGTGAGCGGACGAAGCCGAGCGCATTGCGGCCGTCCAGTTCCTGACAGCCGGCGGGCAGATCGATACCGGCGAGCGGGTCGCTGATCGGCTCGCCGGGGCACATCGTCACCCCGCCGACCGCGTCTACCAGCGCGGCGAATCCACCGAATCCGATCTCCGCGTAGTGATCGAGCCGGATCCCGGTTGCCTGTTCGACGGTCTGCACCAGCAGTGGCGCGCCGCCGAAGGCGTAGGCCGCGTTGATCTTGTCTTCGCCGTAGCCCGGGATCGGGACGTATGAGTCGCGGGGCAGCGACACCAGCGTGGGCGGCGTAGCCGAGAACAATCCGCCGATGTGCAGCAGCAACAGGGTGTCGGTGCGGCCGTTGCCGGTGTCGCCGCCGGTGGCCAGCGCGTCCTGCTGATCGACAGACAGGTCCTGTCTGCTGTCCGAGCCCACCAGCAGCCAGGTCGTGCCGCGGCCCGCAGGCGGGCGTTCCGGGTAGTCGGCCAGCACGGGTGCGCGCTGCAAGGTCGTGTCGAGCCAGAATGCGCCGGCCACGCCGGCACAGAGCAGCAGCAGCATCGCGGCGAGCAGCACCGAGAACCACCGGCGCAGGCGCCGTGGCCGCTTGGCCGATGCCTTGCGTGGGGGCGGCGCGGGTGCCGGGCCGACGGGGCGTCGGGGAGGTGGCGGCGGCGGGGTCTGGCGAGGTGCGGGCCGCCGCGCCGCGGGTGGCCTCGGGGTGGGTGGCGGGACCGGCGGGGTGGGTGGGTTGGGTGGCCACACCGGGGGCGGGCGGTGGCGGGGGTCGCGACGGATCTGCTGTGACGGTTCCCGCCGGGGAGGCCCGGGCCGATACGGCGGGTTGTCGTTCACACCTGCGAATGTACTGCTCGGCGGGTGGTTCTCAGCTCAACCAGTCCAGCTCGCCGGCGGCCAGTGAGTAGCCCACGAAGGCCACCGCGTCGATCAGGCCGTGCGCGACGATCAGCGGCCAGAGCTTGCCGGTGCGCATCCACACGTAGCCGAACACCAGGCCCATCGCGATATTGCCGAGCCCGGCGCTGTAGCCCTGGTAGAGGTGGTAGCCCCCGCGCAGCAGCGCCGAGATCAGCAGCGCGGCGCCGGCGCTGATGTTGAGCTGACGAAGCCGGGTGATCAGGAAGGCGACGACGATGATCTCCTCGGCCCAGCCGTTGGCGAACGCGATGATCAGCAGCAGCGGTATCCGCCACCAGGTGTCGTTGAGCTCGGCCGGTTCCACCTCTGCGCTGAGTCCCAGGATGCGCGCGGCCACGTAGAGAGCCAGCCCCGGAATGCCGATCAGCGCGGCCAGTCCCAGCCCGCCGGTCAGGTCGGGATGCAGCTTGAAGCGGCCGAGGCCGATCTGGGCCGGGCCGGTCCCGGTGCGCCACAGCAGGTACAGGCCCAGGCCGCCCCATGCCAGCAGTTGGATGACCGAGGCCACGTTGAGGCCGAGGTCGATCAGGTCGAAGGGGGAGCGGCGCTCGTTGAGCGCCACCGTCTGGCCGCCCAGTCCGAGCAGTACCGCCTCGATGAGCCGCGACAGCGCCACATAGGCGCTCAGGCCGAAGGTGACCGCCAGCACGACGGCGATCTCGATCCGCAGCGTTCGAGGGGACGGCAGCGGCCCCGGGGGTGCAGTCACCGCCGCCAGGCTAATGGCGGGTTAGATGCGCCGCGCGCGCAACCCGTTGAGGAACGGGCAGCCCATCAGTACCCGGATGGCCTGGCTCAGGCCGGTGACGTCATCGACCGGTTTGGCGAAGGGCAGTCGGACGTCGTGATCGCCGGACTCGTCCTCGACCCGCAGTTGCACACCGTAGCGATCCAGTCCCAGCGGGCGGACCCGGCCGTTGCGCAGGGTCTGGGGCAGCCGGGTGGCCAGCCGTTCCACCACTTCGCGGTGCGCGGACTCCAGGTGGCGCAGCCAGCAGGACTCCAGCCCGCAGAACGGATCGGGGCGGGCGGCCAACAGCGCGCCCACGCCGACGGATTCCGCGCCGGTGGAATCGGCGACGACCACCGACTCGATCTCCAGGCGGGCCAGCGCGTACGGGGTGTCCCCGCGGGAGGCCTCGGCGCTCCCGGTATTCACCTGCAGCAGAGCGGGATTGGGGTTCTCGGTGGCGACGAGGTCGAGCATCCCGGACACTTCGGCGTCGGGTACCAGGAACATCCGGCCCTGGATCCACACCAGGGAACGCACCGGTTCGCGCAATGGCAGCGGCGCGTAATCGGTCATCTCCAGCACGGCCTGCATGCCTGCGGACCCGGCCGAGACCACCATGCCCGCCAGCAGGCCGTCGGCCGGGATGGTGATGGCGAAGGACCCGTCGTCGAGCAGATGGTGGACCGGCGTGGCGGCGGGCTCGAGGCCCTCCACGGCCAGCATCGCGCCGCCGGCGCGGGCGCAAGCGCTGCGGATCCGCTCGGCTGTCGTCGGTGCCGTCACAGACATCTGATCACCTTCCGATTAGTGAGGTAAGCCTTACTTAACTACAGAACCGGCTGGATGCGCAAGGTTTCCCTCGCCGGGACCGGGAGGCCGGGTGCCGAGCCACTAGGGTTGAGGGCGTGCCACGTATCGCCTACCTCGGACCCGAGGGAACCTTCACCGAGGCGGCATTGCTGCAGATGGTGGCCGGTGGCATGGTTCCGCCGGGCGGCGCGTCCACCGGGGTCGTCCCGCTGGCCTACGACAGCGCGGGCGGCGCGCTCGAAGCGATCCGCACCGGCGACACCGACTACGCATGCGTCCCGATCGAGAACTCGATCGACGGTTCGGTGCTTCCCACCCTCGACGGCCTGGCCGATGGTTCCGCCCTGCAGATCTACGCCGAGCACACCCTCGACGTGGCGTTCACCATCGTGACCCGGGCGGGCGTGACGGCCGCCGATATCGGGACGGTGGCCGCCTTTCCGGTGGCCGCCGCGCAGGTCCGCAAATGGCTGGCCGCCGAACTCCCGAACGCCAGGATCGTGCCGGCCTACTCCAATGCCGCCGCGGCCCAGGACGTCGCGGGCGGCGGCGCCGACGCCGGGGTGAGCACCGCACTCGCCGCGCAGCGCTACGGATTGGCAGTGCTGGCCGCCGACATCGTCGACGAAGCCAGCGCGCGCACCCGCTTCGTGCTCGTCGGCCCGCCGGGACCCCCGCCGGCCCGTACCGGAGCCGATCGGACCTCGGTGGTGCTGCGCCTGGACAACGTGCCCGGTGCGCTGGTGGCGGCCATGACCGAACTCTCGATCCGGGGCATCGACCTGACCCGCATCGAATCCCGGCCCACCCGAACCGAATTGGGCACCTACAAGTTCTTTCTCGACTGTGTCGGCCATATCGCCGACGAGGCCGTCGGTGAGGCGCTCAAGGCGCTGCACCGGCGCTGCGCCGACGTGCGGTACCTGGGTTCGTGGCCGACCGGCGCGGCGACCGGGGCACCGCCACCGGGATTCGACGAGGCGGCAGGCTGGTTGCAGGCAACACGGACAGGAGGATCGGCATGACGGGGCGCCTGGTGCTGGTGCGGCACGGACAGTCCTACGGCAACGTCGAGCGACGCCTCGACACCCTGCCGCCCGGTGCCGCGCTGACCGATCTCGGCCATCAGCAGGCGCGCACCTTCGCGACCGACTGGACGAACCCGATCGCCATGGTGGCGCACTCGGTGGCGACCAGAGCCCGTGAGACCGCGGCCGGTATCGCCGGACATCTGGACCTGGCGGCCACCGAGTTCGACGGCATCCACGAGGTTCAGGTGGGCGATCTGGAGAACCGCAACGACGATGCCGCGATCGACACTTTCGAGGCGGTGTACCGCAGCTGGCATCACGGCGATCTCGACATCCCGGTGCCCGGCGGGGAGACCGGCCAGCAGGTGCTGGACCGGGTGGTGCCGGTGCTGACCGAGCTCCGCCTGCGCCATCTCGACGATGACCGGTGGCACGGGGACATCGTGGTGGTCAGCCACGGCGCCGCGATCCGGCTGGTGGCGTCGGTGCTCGCCGGGGTGGACGGCGCCTTCGCGGTGGACCATCACCTGAACAACGCCGAACCGGTGGTGCTGAGCCCGATCACCGACGGCCGCTGGAGCTGCGTGCGATGGGGTTCGCTGACGCCGCCGTTCTATCCCGATGCCGAGGAGAAGGAAACGGCCGAAACCGCCGGCCCGATGGGCTGATCCAGCGCGCAGCCACAGCCCACGGCATAGCAGTCGATGGTGTAGGCGTGGACGTCTTCAGGTGTGGTGCAATCGGCTTCGGTGCATTCCGGGCGTTGTCCGATGTGCACGATGACGGTGCCGTGGCAGTGCTCGTGCTCGATATCGGCCCCGCACTCCCGACATGTCGCGCTCATGCCATCGATTCTGGCACTGCCCTCCGACACATCGCTGTTCCCACGCGGACAGATTCGATTCCCCGTCGCTTCGCTCGCCCTGGAGTCATCCCCCGTCGCTTCGCTCGCCCTGGGTCAGGCCCATCCCAGTTCGTGCAGGCGCTCGTCATCGATACCGAAGTGGTGGGCGAGCTCGTGCACCACCGTGATGGCCACCTCGTCGACCACCTCGTCGGCGGTCTCGCACATGTCCAGCAACGCGTCCCGGTAGATGGTGATGGCATCGGGCAGTGCCCCGGCGTACGCCGAGTCCCGTTCGGTCAGCGCGATGCCTTCGTAGAGCCCGAGCAGATCGGGTTCGTCGGGATGGCGTGCCTCCACCAGGAAGACGACGTTGTTGGCCGCGGCGGCGAGTTCGGGCGGGATCAGATCGAGCGCATCGGAGACCAGTTCCTCGAACCGCTGCGCGCTCATCGAGACCGGCACGCGACTACGGCAGCGGCGGCGGAACGGGCTCGACCGGCGCGGGCCCCGGCGGCGGAGCGGGGGGCGCTTCCGGTGCAGGCGGTGGTGGCGCGCCCGGCGGCAGCCCTTCCATCGGGGGGCCGGCAGCCGGCGGCGGTGGCGGTGGGACAGGGGGACCGTTGAGGAAGGTGTTGCCACCCGCCGGTGTCTCGGTGGCGGGCGCCTGCTCGGTGGTCTGACCGGACTGCCCGGGCAGGTGCTCGTTGGACTCGGTCTGCTGGCTGCCGCTGTTGCTACTGCTGCTTCCGCTCCCGCTGCTGTAGGACTCGTCATAGGTGATCTGCGACGAGGTGTCGATCGGCGGCAACGGGATGGCCGGCACGTTGAGCCGCTCG
Source organism: Mycolicibacterium sp. P9-22 (assembly GCF_008329585.1). Taxonomy (GTDB): domain Bacteria; phylum Actinomycetota; class Actinomycetes; order Mycobacteriales; family Mycobacteriaceae; genus Mycobacterium. The sequence continues at coordinate 9,315 of NZ_NPKP01000018.1, forward strand.
TCCGGGATGTCCGGCGGCGGGACCGGGGGGCGGCCGTTGATCATCAACGGGCCCTTGGCGCTGTTGAGCAGCGTCGACCAGCCGCCGTTGCCGAGGGTGGCGCCGATGCTGCAGGACACCTGATGGCTGCCCGCCGACCAGCTCGGCAACGCGATGGTGCTGTACACCAGCGTCAGCGTGGTGGTGCGCAGTTCCAGCGGCGCCAGATAGGCGTCGGTCACCCGGGAACAGTTGTCCTTGACGAAGGTGTCCTGGTCGGCCTCGGAGGGCAGGCCCTGGGGGAACTTCTCGGCGAGGTTGACCGCGCCGGTCACCTCCAGGGAGTGCGGTCCCGCGCAGTCCACCGGGATGTCGGTGGGCTGGTTGGTGGCCGGGTCGATGCCCAGGCAGGTTCCCGCCGGCCAGACCTTGGACTGATCGATATCGGCGACCTTGCCCTGGAACGCCTGCTGCTGGTTGTTGGCCCCGGGCAGTTGCAGACCGCACAACATCCGCCGTTCACCGGCCTGGCGCCAGGTCTTCTCGCCGGACCACAGCAGGCTGACGCTGAAGCGCCCATTGGGGTCATAGCGGTCACCGAGGTAACGCTGCACCGCGCTCTGGCACTGCTCCTGGCTGATCTGCTGGATGCGGGCCGGCGACGGCGGCGCGGCGTCCGGGCCGTACTCGGTGCCCGGGAAGGTACGCATGTCGATGGACTCGGCAACCTCGAACCGGTGCTCGGTGGTGCAGTCAACGATCTGCGCGGCGTCGGGAGTGCGCTCCGGCCAGTTCAGGCAGTCGCCGCCCTTGGCGTTGTCGAAGGTGCTGTTGGTGCGCAGCCCCAGCGCGCTGGCCCCGGAGTTCAGCCCGGCCAAACGGCCGCCGACCGCGGTATCGGGCAGCACCGTGATGACGCCGGCGATCAGCAATCCGCCGAGGGCGGTCAACAGCAGGGCGCGGCGGGTCGGGCTCAGCGGGCTGCTCAGGGAGAGCGCCTTGCGCCATCGAGACACCGGCTTCTGCGAGGTCTGTGCCTCGTACAGAAACGGCTCCGGGCTTTCGGGTGCGTCCAACATCGCCTCCCATTGTGACAGGCGTGTCACGACGTGTGACAAGTGATGCACTTGTAATGTTATGTGGTTGTGGCCCGCGAGCCGTGCCGGGCGGCGCGCAAGTAGGGTTACCGCCGTGATCGACCTCAAGCTGCTCCGTGACGAGCCCGATCGGGTGCGCGCCTCACAACGCGCCCGCGGCGAGGATCCCGGCCGGGTGGACGCCCTGCTGGCCGCCGATACCGCCCGCCGGTCGGCCATCTCCACCGCCGACACCCTGCGCGCCGATCAGAAGGCCGCCAGCAAGCTGGTCGGCACGGCCAACCCGGACGAACGCCCGGCGCTGCTGGCCCGCGCCAAGGAACTCGCCGACGAGGTCAAGGCCGCCGAGGCCCGGCAGGCCGAAGCCGAGGCCGCGTTCATCACCGCCCACATGGCGGTCTCCAACGTCATCGTCGACGGCGTGCCCGCCGGCGGTGAGGACGACTTCGCCCTTCTCGACACCGTCGGTGAACCGCCGGCGATCGAGAACCCGCGCGACCACCTGGAACTCGGTGAGGCCCTGGGGCTGATCGACATGGAACGCGGCGCCAAGGTGTCGGGGTCGCGGTTCTACTTCCTGACCGGCCATGGCGCACTGCTGCAACTGGGCCTGCTGCAACTGGCCGTCCGGCTGGCCACGGCCAACGGCTTCACCTTGATGATCCCGCCGGTGCTCGTGCGACCGGAGGTGATGGCAGGCACCGGGTTCCTGGGCGCCCACGCCGACGAGATCTACCGGCTCGAGGCCGACGATCTCTATCTGGTGGGCACCTCGGAGGTGCCGCTCGCCGGGTATCACAGCGACGAGATCCTCGACCTGTCCGCGGGACCGCTGCGCTACGCGGGCTGGTCGTCGTGCTTCCGGCGGGAGGCCGGCAGCTACGGCAAGGACACCCGCGGCATCATCCGGGTGCACCAGTTCGACAAGGTCGAGGCGTTCGTCTACTGCAAGCCCGAGGACGCCGAGGCCGAACATCAGCGCCTGCTCGGCTGGCAACGCGAGATGCTGGCGGCCATCGAGGTGCCCTACCGGGTGATCGATGTGGCCGCAGGCGATCTGGGCTCCTCGGCGGCCCGCAAGTACGACTGCGAGGCCTGGGTGCCGACCCAGGGCACCTACCGGGAGCTGACGTCGACGTCGAACTGCTCGACGTTCCAGGCGCGCCGGCTGTCCACCCGTTATCGCGACGAGAACGGCAAGCCGCAGACCGCGGCGACCCTCAACGGCACCCTGGCGACCACCCGCTGGCTGGTCGCCATCCTGGAGAACCATCAGCAACCGGACGGCAGCGTGCGGGTACCGGAGGCACTGGTGCCGTTCGTGGGCACCGCGGTGCTGGAGCCCGGCAAGTAACCACCGCGCATCACCGATGACTGTGGAGAACCCCGTGCGGGTGGCGGTGCTCGGTCCGGTGCGGGCATGGGTCGGCGACGAACCGGCGGATCTGGGTGCCCGGCTACAGCGGGCCCTGCTGGCGCGGTTGGTGGTGGCGCACGGTCACACGGTCTCCGTCGACCGGCTCATCGACGATCTGTGGGAAGGCGTGCCACCGCTCAAGGCATTGTCGGCCCTGCAGGTCTATGTCTCGCATCTGCGGCGTGCGCTCGAACCGGGGCGAGCCCGCCGCACACCGGCCCGCATCCTGGTCAGCACCGCGCCGGGTTACGCACTGCAACTGCCGGCCGACGCCGTCGACTCCTGGCAGTTCGAGGCGAAAATCGCTGCGGCATACCAACAATCGAATCCGCAGCAGCAACTGTGGCTGCTGGACGAGGCGCTGGCCGGGTGGTCGGGCGAGCCGTTCGCGGGCGTCGGCGACGCGCTGTGGGTGGTACCGGAAGCAGCCCGGCTGACCGAGCTGCGGTTGACGGCGGTGGAAGGCCAGGCCGCGGCGCAGCTGCAACTCGGCAGGCACGCGGCGGCCATCGCAACGCTGGAACGGCATGTGCGCACGCACCCCGGGCGTGAGGGTGCGGCGGCAACCCTGGCGACCGCGCTCTACCGAATGGGCCGGCAGACCACCGCATTAGAGGTGCTGCGGCGTACCCGGCAACACCTCGCCGACGAGGCCGGCCTGGAACCGGGCCGGGCACTGCGCGACCTGGAGCGCGACATCCTGCGTCAGGCCGATCACCTGGAGGACCCGTCCCGGCCGGCACCGCCGCGGGTCACGGCTCGGCCGGGTCCGTCGAACTCCGGGGACCAGGTCGCCCACGGTCGCGCCGAGGAACTGGCGGTGATCGACGGTGCCGCGCGAACCGTCGCCGCGGGCAGCAGTGCGGTGCTGTGGATCGGGGGCGAGGCCGGCTCGGGCAAGACCACGCTGGCCGATACCGCGGTGCGCCGGTTGCGTTCTGCGGGTTGGCATACCGTGCACGGTCGCTGCCCGGAGGTGCACGGTGCGCCGGCGGGCTGGGCATGGACCGAGGTGCTGCGCGAACTCCTGGGGCAGGACGGTCCCGGTGAGCGGCAGACGCTGGCGCCGCTGCTGCATGACGGGGCCGCCGCAGAACCGGGCACGTTCTGGTTGGGGCAGGCGGTCGCCGATGTGCTGCGAGCGGCCGCCGACCACCGGCCGCTGGCGGTGGTACTCGACGACCTGCACCGAACCGACGGGCTGACGCTGGAATTGTTGCGGCTGGTGGCCGACCGGATCCAGGACCGGCGGGTACTGGTCGTCGCGACCTACCGGCCCTCCGAGGACCGCGGAGAGTTGGAGGCGGCGAGGGCGGCGTTGACGGTCCATACCGCCGCGCACCTGACCCTCGACGGCCTGGATGCCGCGGCCACGGCCGCCCTGGCCGCGGATTGCGGCCTGACGGCCGCCAGCGGGGAGGCCCTGCGGCTGCTGCGCGAACGCACCGGCGGCAACCCGCTTTTCGTGCGCGAGCTGGCCCGGCTGATGGCCGCCGAAGGACAGGAGGCGGTGTTCGCATCGGTGCCGGTCGGGGTGCGCGATGTGATGCGCCGCAGGCTTGCCCGGTTGCCCGGCCCCACGGTCACCGCGCTGCGCCAGGCCGCCGTGCTGGGCAGGCACATCGACGTCGACCTGCTCGCCGCGCTGGGCCGCAGCGACCCCGAACAACTGCTCGACGCGCTGGAACCGGCGGTCCTGCTGGGCCTTCTCGACGAGCCCGAGCCCGGCAGTCTGCGGTTCGGGCACGCGCTCGTCCGGGACACGCTCTATGAGGACACCTCCAAACTGCGCCGGTCCCGGTTACACGCCGCCGCCCTGGAGTTGCTCCTGGCGCCGGGGCGCTCCGTGGACCCCGCTGCGCTGGCTCATCACGCCGTGGCTTCCGCTACCGCCGAAACCGCCTTGACCGCTGCGGATTTCGCGAAGTCGGCGGCGCGGGAAGCCGAATCGGTGGGCGCCCACGTGGAGGCCGTCAGGCAGTGGCGGGCGGCGTTGCAGATGCTGGAACTCGCTGCCGGGCGCAGTCATACGCCCGATCCGGCCGCCGTCGAGCACGAAATCGAGGTGCGCTGCGGGCTCATCGCCGCACTGGCCCAGTCGGGCGACTCGGTCGCTGCCCGCATCGAGATGAAGGCCGCGCTGGCATTACTGGCGGGCCGGTCCCGTGACGACCTGACGGTCCGGGTGCTCACCGCGTGGGACACCCCGCTGGTGTGGCGGGACCGTGAGTACGACGAATCCGATGCCCAGATGATCGGGCAGCTGCGCCGGATGCTGGAGGGCGTGCACGACGGCAGCGTCACGCCGGCCGAGCAGATCAAGCTGCTCAAGGCGCTCTACGTCGAACTGGAGGGCGCCGACCCGGACGCCGCATTGGCGGTCAGCACCGAACTTCTCGAACTGGCGCGACGCGCCTACGCCGAGCGACCCGAGTCCTCGGGCCGGCTGCTCTGCACCGCGCTGAACGTGCGGGCGTACTGCGCGCTGGGACCGGATCTCGATGCCGAACGGGATGCGATCGCGGCGGAGCTGCTGCACACCGCGGAGGTCACCGAGCAGGCCGACTATCAGGCCGTGGCGCACTGGCTCCTGTCGCTGGCCGCCGGGCACCGGTGCGATCTGGCGACGGCGAAACGACATGTCGATCTCGCGGTGGCGCGGGCCGGCACCGGACAGCTCGTCCACCTGCTCGGTGTGCTCGGCCTGTTCGGGGCGCGGATGCACCTGCTGACCGGGAACCTGGATGCGGCCGTGCGCGCCTACACCGATCTGGCGGCCCGGATGGTCGAGAACGGCGCCGCCAACGGTGCCAAGCTGGCGATGGTCGGCAGGGTCACGGGCGAGTTCTGCCTGGGCGACCTCGGGCAGCTGGCCGATGAACTGGTGTTCTTCTACCGGGAGGTGTCGGTCGCCGCGCTGGACGCCGCGGTGCTGGCCCTGGTGGCGCGTGGCCGGGAGGACGAGGCCCGCCTGCTGTGGCAGGACCGCAGGCCCATCGAGCGGGCCTACTTCTGGCTGCCGTTCACGGTGCTACGGGTCAATGCGGCGGTGGCACTCGGAGATATCGAGGAGGCCCGCGCCAGGGCGGCCGATCTTGCCCCGTACTCCGGGCGCATCGCCGGACTCGGTGTCGACGGCTTGATGGTCGGCCCCGTCGATGCGGCACTGGCGGTCGTCGCCGATGCGCTGGGCCGGCCCGACCGTGCCCGTGAGCACCGGGCCGCGGCTGCCGAACTGCGGCTCCGACTGGCCGAGGAGGCCCGGCTCTTCATCGACTGAGGCGGGTGCGACCGAAAACCGCGCGGTCCAGTTTCCGGTGCGCGAGCGCCACGACCATGTGCAGCACGCGCATCGCGACACCCGAACGACAGGCCTCGGTGGCGCGCTCCTCGTCGGTCAGCACCGCCAGTTCACGCGGGGTATCGAAGGACATCCGGCGGCCGGCCCGGGCGTCGGCCTGGACGGTGGCCCACTCGGTCGCACAGACATGCGTGGAAATCAGCGGGAACACCTCGGACTCCTCGACGCGGATGTGCTCGCTCAGCAGTGCCGAGAGCTCACTGAGTTCGACGGCCATCAGGCCGGCGATCTGCGGGCTGCCTCTCCACAGCCGGAATGCCGCGGCGCGCGCCTGCAGCTGGTCCAGCCGCGGACCCAGCGCGCCGTGATCGCCGGTGAGTGCACTCAGATCCACCTGATCTCCCACGCTGGCCCGGATCACCGGCCACAGCATCACGTCCTCCGCGGCGTGGTGGTGGCGGATCGACTCGCACAGCAACTCCACGTAGCGGGAGAAGGCCCGGGCCCGGCCGGTCGTGCAGCTCACCGTGCGGTCGCGCACGGCCTCCGCCAGTGCGGTCAGGCGGTCCAGGTCGGCCAGCATGGCGCGGTGCGCCAGCGTGATGCCCAGCAGGTTCGCCGGCGGATCGCCCGGGCGACGGGATGCGACGGGGATGGCGGCGGGCACGGCGTTACTCCTCGGGTTGCTGCCACGCTGCCGGATCGGCGGCGGCTGCCCACAGCCTGCCGCGGCCGACTTAAGGGCGAGTTGTCACCGGCCTGACAGGCCGGCAGTAGGGTGACAGCCATGATCGACATCGACACCGCGGAACTGCGAACCTGGTTCGGGTTCGGCGTGGCGGGCAACTTCGCCGGGCACCTCGAACAGGCCGGAGAGGCGGACGATTTCGTGAATGTCGCCTCCGAAGGTACCGCCCCGAAGGGCATCTTTCCCTGGTACGCCCCGGGCAACGACACCTTTCTCGGTGAGTTCCCGCTCTCGCAGGACGCCATCACCCTGCCCGCCAGCGACGAGCCACTGAATCTGCAGATCGAGCCCGAGGTGGGGCTGGCCTGCCGGGTGGTGTGGCGCGGTGACACGGTGGCCTCCCTGGAGCCGTTCGCGCTCGGGGCCTTCAACGACTGCTCGATCCGCCGGCCGGGAGCGCCCAAGATCAGCTACAAGAAGAACTGGGGCCCGGCATCCAAAGGCGTTGCGCGCCAGTTCTTCGACATCAGCGACCTGACGCCGGACGGACCGACCGCCACCCTGCGGCTGGTCTGCTACCTGCACAGCGCCGACGGCCAGCAGCACGAATACGGGGTGGACAGTCCGCTGTTGGGCTATTCCTACTACGGCGAGGTGCTGCTGGACTGGATCACCGAACGGCTGGCCAATCAGCAGGGTTCGGCCGAGACGCCGCTGGAGGATGTCGGCGCACTGATGGTGGCCTCCGGTCATCCCGAGCACGTGCTCATCGGCATCGGTGCGACGAAGTACACCGCGCTGGGTGAATCGACCTATCTCTCACCAGGTGACGAGGCCGTTGTGCGGGTCTATGACACCGCGTCCGACGCGGCTTCCGAACTGCGACAGATGGTTTCGGGAAAGTAGATCCGATGACAGGCACCGTGCGCGAGCTCTGGCGCTTCCCGGTGAAGTCGATGGGCGGCAGCCGTGTCGAGCGGGTGCGCATCGATCGCCGCGGGATGCACGCCGACCGGCTGTGGGCGGTCCGCGATGTGGAGAAGGGTGTCACGGCCTCGGCACGGCGCCTACCGGTGCTGCTCGGTTGCACCGCGCGCTATCTGACCGAGCCCGGTGCGGATGCCGGGCCGGGCAACGCCCCGGCGGTCGTGGTGACCTTTCCTGGCGGTCGCGAACTGCTCAGCGGCGATCCGGAGATCGACACGGCGCTGTCGGAACTGGTGGGCCGGGAGGCGCGGCTGGTGGCACTGCCCCCGGTCGAGGACACCAGCCAGCACCGGATGTCGGTGTCGGACTCGCTGGCCAACTTCCGGGCCGCCCAGGTGCGCAAGGACTTCGGGCTCGCCGAGGAGGAGGCGCTGCCGGACACCTCGGTGTTCTCGACCAAGGACATCATCACCCTGGCCCGGTTCTCCACACCGCCGGGCAGTTTCGCCGACCTGAGCCCGGTGCACCTGATGAGCACCGCGAGCCTGCGTCAGCTCGCGCCCGGCGCCGATCCTTACGATGTGCGGCGGTTCCGGCCGAACGTACTCGTCGACGCCGACAACGACGATCACGAATTCCCTGAATCAGCCTGGGTGGGTGGGGAATTGACGATCGGAGCGGCCCGGCTCCAGGTCACCATACCGACCATCAGGTGCGTGGTGCCGACCCGTCCGCAGCCCGAGATGGAATTGGACAAGACCATCACCCGGCAACTCGCCGAGCGCACCAACCGCTTCCTCGGCGTCTACGCCGATGTGTCGGTGGAGGGCCTGGTCAGCGTCGGTGACGAGATCCGGGTGCGCATGGGTAAGCCGCCCAATGCGTTTCAGCGCGCCACCACGGCGGTGAACAAGTCGGCGACCAGAGGCGTGCAGCGGCTGCTGGAGGCGACCGTGCTGCGGGCCCGCTAGCCTGCGAGCAGTTCCTCCAGCACGCTCAGGAACTCCTTGACGCGCAGCGGTGTGAACGCCGGGCTGGGCCGGGTGCCCGGGACATCGAGCACCACCATGGTGGATTTGATGGGCCGCCACACATCCAGCGGCAGCCAGCGGCGCGGATCGTCCGAGGGACCCCAGATCCGGAAGCGGTCGAACACCAGGCCCATCGACTCGGCCCGGTAACCACGGATCGCTTGCAGCGGAATGATCTTCGATGTGCCCGACGGGAAGTGGTAACGCCGGAGCGTCAAGGCCTGGCGATCCAGCTGGATCAGGCCGTCGTCGTAGGACACCGCGGTGGTCATGACGTTCTCGAGCTCCGCAGCTGGTGACCCTTGGCCGTCAGGCACCGGCCGTTCTCCAGGTTCCACTGCCAGCCATGCAGATTGCAGGTCAGCGTGGAACCCTCCACCACACCGAATTTGGACAGGTCGGCCTTCAGGTGCGGACAGCGGCGCTGGATCTCCCAGCCGTCCAGGACGGTCGAGGCGCTGTCATCGTGTGCCTCGGCGAACCATCCGTCGGCATAGGCGATCCGCTCAGCGGTGAGGCATTTGAAGAAGGTGTAGAGGTACTCGTTGTAGCCGCCGACCCGCCAGGCCTTGAACCGGGTGGACAGGAAGATGGTGTTCACCCAGTCCGGCTCGTCGTCGCGGACAACGGTACGCACCAGCTGGGCCGGGATCTCGAACCCGTAACGGAACTTCTCATCCGCAACAGGTTCGCGCACAGCACGTTTCGGGAAGTCGACGACCACCGTCTCGGTGCTGCCGGTGCCGGGCAGCCGAAGTTCGACGGGGTATCCGATACCGTCACAGATCTGGTCGGAGGCCAGCATGATCGGCTCGAACAGCGCCCGCAGTGGTTCCAGCAGCGAGTCGCCGTCGGCGGGTGCCCACGCCGCCTTCGCGGCGGCCAGTACCGGCGCCTGGCGCTGCGCGTACTCCTCGATATAGGCGGCTTTGCCGGTGGTGAAGATGACCTCGGGGTCATCGACCGGGTGGGCGAGTGAATCGAGCTGTGAGCCGGTGAAATTCGCGACCGACCCGGGAATCATCAGCAGGCCGCCGTCGTGCCCGTGGCGGCGCATCTGGTCCAGGAACACGATCTGGTCCGGGAAGATGTTGGCCGGATCACCGTGATCGTCGTTGAGGTCGCGCAGCTCCGGGTCCAGGAAGCAGGGCGGGCCCGCCGAGGGCACCACCCAGGTGGCGCCGACCTGCGCGATGTACTGACGGCAACGGTCCATCTGGCGCTGCCGCTTCTGGGTGCCGAACGCCTCCTTGGCGCGGGCCGGCATGTCGTAGACCATCGGGTACCAGATGGCCCCGGAATACTGCAGCATGTGCACGTCGACATGGCCGAACTCGGCGGCCAGCATGTCGAGATCGACCGGCCGGGCGTCGTTCATGTTGAAAGCGGTTGTGGCGCCGTCCGAGACCACCAGGCCGGAGTCGCCGATCGGCCCGTCGGCGGGCGCCCGCAACGCGATGATCATCACGTCGAGGTCGCCCTTGGGCCCGCGCACGCGCTGCTTCACCGAATCGGTGGTCTCCACGAAGCTGTGGAACCCCAGCGCCTCCAGTTCGCGGCGCAGATCCGGCACCGGATAGTCCGGCAGCAGCACCACGGCGTCCTTGTTGACGTGCGCGCGCAGCAGTGCCGGGTCGAAGTGGTCCTTGTGCAGGTGGCTGACGTAGAGGTAGTCACAGTCCCCGAGGGCGTTCCAGTCCAGTCCGCTGTTGTCCGGGAACGGGAACCAGGACGCGAAGTAGGCCGGATGGACCCAGGGGTCGCACAGGATGCTGCCGGCTTCGGTATTGATCCGAAAACCGGCATGTCCGACGCTTGTGACCTGCACGAATACCCTTTCTGGTGGTCGATCCTCGGTCACGAGTTTAGCGCCAGCCGGGGCGCTCTTCCGCCGCGGCGGGCCGGTGGAACTAGGCTGGCCGTGTGGAACCGGTATACGGGACAGTCATCCAAGCGGCCCGGTTGGTCTGGCGGCTGCAGGGGCTGAAGTTCACCGTGACCGGTGTGGAGAACCTGCCGGTGACCGGCGGCGCCGTCATCGCCGTCAACCACACCAGCTACTTCGACTTCACCTTCGCCGGCCTGCCCGCCTACCGGCAGGGCCGTGGCCGCAAGGTCCGCTTCATGGCGAAGAAGGAAGTCTTCGACCACAAGATCGGCGGGCCGCTGATGCGCAGCCTGCGCCACATCGAGGTGGACCGGGCCAGTGGCGCCGATTCCTTTGCCGCGGCCTGTGCGGCGCTGAAGGAGGGCGAACTGGTCGGGGTGTACCCGGAGGCGACCATCAGCCGCAGCTTCGAGATCAAGGCTTTCAAGTCCGGGGCCGCGCGGATGGCGATCGCCGCCGACGTGCCGATCGTCCCGCACATCATCTGGGGCGCCCAGCGGGTCTGGACCAAAGGACACCCGCGCAACATGCGCAGGCCCAAGGTGCCGATCTCGATCGCCGTCGGTGAACCGATCTATCCGACGCTGCCGCCGGCCGAGCTGACCGAGCTGTTGCACCACCGGATGCAGCATCTGCTGGAGAAGGTCCAGGAATCCTACGGCTCACATCCCAAGGGCGAGTTCTGGGTTCCGCACCGCCTCGGCGGCGGTGCGCCGACGCTGGCCGAGGCGAACCGGATGGACATGGAGGAGGCCGCCGAGAAGGCGGCCAAGCGTGCGGCGAAACTCCAGGGCGAGGACGGCTGATGCTGCCCACCATGATCGCCACCGATGTCGACGGCACGCTGCTCGACGAGCACGAACGGGTGACACCGCGCACCGCCGCGGTCATCCGTGCGGCGGTGGACGCCGGCACCCGCTTCGTGCTGGCCACCGGCAGACCACCGCGCTGGGTGCCACCGGTCGTCGAACAACTCGGCTTCGCACCGATGTCGGTGTGCGCCAACGGCGCGGTGGTCTATGACCCGGAAACCGACCGCATCATCTCGGCCCGCACGCTGTCGGTGCCGCAGTTGGTCACGCTGGCCGAGATCGCGGCCCGGGTGATCCCCGGCGCGGGCCTGGCGGTGGAACGGGTGGGCCGCAGCGCCCACGACGCGGCGACCCCGCAGTTCGTCAGCTCACCCGGCTACGAGCACGCCTGGCTCAACCCGGACAACACCGAGGTGTCGCTGGAAGATCTGTTGAGTGCGCCCGCGGTCAAGCTGCTGATCCGCAAGTCCGGTGCGCGCAGCGGGGACATGGCCGACGCCCTCGCCCCGCACGTCGGTGCCGAGGGGGATCTGACCTACTCGACCAACAACGGGCTCATCGAGGTGTTGCCGCGCGGGCTGAGCAAGGCGACCGGGGTCGCGGAGGTCGCCGGGCCGCTGGGCATCGAGGCCGCCGATATCGTCGCCTTCGGTGACATGCCCAATGACATTCCGATGCTGCGCTGGGCCGGGCTGGGTATCGCGATGGGCAATGCTCATCCGGAGGCGCTGGCGGCCGCCGACGAGGTCACCGCACCCAACACCGATGATGGCCTGGCCCGGGTGCTCGAACGCTGGTGGCTTTAACCGCGTTTCAGGCCCGGTTGTTGATCGGAGTGAACCGCTCCAGCTGTACCGGCGAGTGATCGGGACGCGGAAGTTGCACCGGCACACCGTCGATGACGCGGGTGACCAGACCGGTCTCACGGTCGAAGTTCAGCGTGCCGTGCTGGAAGTTCTGTTTGATCCACAGCGGCTCGTGGATCTCGGAGCTCGTCGGCAGCCCGAGGGCGCCGCGCTCGAATCCCAGTGTGCCCCAAGCCTCGTAGATTGCCCCGGTGACGGGCTGGGCGCCGGTCTCAGGTGCCCAGTACATGGCGCCGCGGTCGAAGGTGACATACCGGGTGGCCCCGAAACCGGAACCTTCCGGAGAGGTCGGCATGCCCAGCGGTCCGGCCTCGCTGCGCAGGGTCTGCCATTTGGTGAAGATGGCGCCGCCGCGCAGGGAGTCGATGAGATCCTGCGGTCCGGGCGGCTGATTGAACCGGGCCGCGATATCGCGCAGCAGACCCATCTGTGCGTAGGCGGCATCGCCCGGGCAGTCGGTGTTGCCGACATCGCGGTGGGTGAAGATGTTGGGCAGCGTCGGGGTGGCGCCGCGCGGGAACAGGGTGAAGCTGCCGCCGGCCGAGGTCAGTGCCACGTTGCCGCGGGGGTCGACGCGGTCCAGGCCGAGCCGCCAGCCGAGCAGCCTTCCGGTGGTGCGTAATTGGATCGGGGTCGGCGGTTCGGTGTTGAAATCACCGAGCATCGCCACACCCCAGGTGTCGGCGTTGAAACCACCGGTGTGCGCGCCCTGCACGGCCCGGCTCATGCCACCGGCGCGGCCCTCGAATACCTGTCCGTACTTGTCGACCATGGCGTTGTAGGCGATATCGCACCAGCCCAGCGTGCGGGCGTGGTACTCGTAGATCGACCGGATGATGCCGGCGGAGTCCTGCGGCGTGTAGTCGTTGCTGCCCGCGGTGTGGTGTACGACGGCCGCGCGGATCCCTCTGTCATAGATGGGTGCTCCGCATTTCATCGACTCGTTGGCGCCCCATTGGGCGCGGGTGATGATTTGCGGCGCCTGACCGGGGACGGTCGCTGCGGTGGGCGGCGGGAATTGCACGTCGACCGGCGCCTCGGGCGGGCTGATGAGCACCGCATTGACGTTCTGCGGCAACGGTTGTTCCACGTTGGCGGGGATGTAGCCGAGTCCGGGTCCGGTCTTGGGCACCGCCGGCGGCGGCGGTGGGGTGCGGGTGACCGAGATCTGCACGGTGTTGGTGCGCCCGACGAAAACCGGCTCGGTGCCATGGGTGTCGGGCCGGTCCGGTCCGACACCCTCCAGGGATTCGGCGTCGTACCAGGGGCCCCAGCTGCCGTCGGCGCGCTGGGCGCGGATGCGGGCGGTCGTCCCGTGCAGGCTGTCGGCGGTCAGGGCGACCATCGAGAACGGGGTGTCCTGGTGGATCTCCCGGATCGTCTCGCCGCCGCCGAGTTCGGCGAGTGGCTGCTGGGTGATCTCGGTCGCTGAACTCTGGGTGGGCGCGCCGTCATCGGGAAGACCGCTGATCGCCCACGGCAGGATCGCGACCGTGCCCAGCACTGCGGAAAGCAGCAAGGAGGGTGCAGGGCGACGACGTGGCACGAGCTGATGTTACGTATGTGCTTACTGTTACCAGTGTTGCGACACGGGCCCCTGGTGCCAAAGTTTTCACCCGTCTGACCGGGTACCGAACCTGTAACGGCACCGCAGAGCCGACGCTGGCTTCTGCGGTGCCGTTCGGTGACAGGACTAGTGGGTCAGGCCCCGGCTCCCGAGGCCGCCGCGGCGGCGACACCGGTTGCGGCCTCGGCCGCACCCAGACCGGCCTGTGCGGCGCCGGCAGCGGCCGGAGCGGCTGCTGCGGCGGGGGCCGCGGCGGGTGCCGCACTCTTGACCGCCGACATGATGGCAGGCATCACCATGCCCTTGAGCAGATCGATCGCCTGGCCGGCGCCGAGCTGTTCGGCAGCGCTGTTGATGGTGCCCAGCAGGCCACCGCCGCCGGTGGAGGCCGGCATGGCCAACGACGGGTCGGCACCCAGGATCGGGTACGTGCCCGCCATCGGATCCAGACCGATGGGTGCGGCGATCGGGACCTCGCCGGGGAAGCCGGTGCCCAAGCCCGGATCGGTCAGGCCCGGGGTCAGGCCGGCCAGCCCGGGATCGGTCAGCGAACCGGGTGACAGCGAGGCCGGCGACAGCGACGGACCGGCCGCGCCCACCGGCGGGATGCTCAGTCCGGGCGTCGACAGCTCCGGGGTGCTCAGTCCGGGCGTGGTCAGCCCCGGGGCGGTGAGCTCCGGTGTCGTGAGTCCCGGTGTCGTGAGCCCGGGCGCCGTCAGGCCCGGCGTGGTGAGCTCGGGGCTCGTCAGGCCGGGGGTGGTCAGCCCCGGCGCGGTCAACCCCGGCGAGGTGAGACCCGGTGAGGTCAGACCGGGCGAGGTCAGGCCGGGTGCGCCCAGTCCGGGAGAGACGAGCGTCGGGCTGGCGGCCGGCGATCCCGTCAGCAGGCCGGTCGGCATCGGCGGCATGTTGACGCCGAACTGTGACAGGCCCTGGGACAGCGCGTTGATCAATTCGCCGGGCAGATCGGTGATCATGGCGGCGTGCACGAATTCGCGATGCTGAGGCTCGTTGGCCTCGGACATCTCGGAAACAGCGGCAATGGCGACTGGACTTGCGACGGCCAGGGCGGCGACTGCGCTCATGGCTGTCGAGAGCTTGCGTCGACGTCGGTTCGGCACGGAAGTCTCCTCAATACATGGACTACGTGTTTTCAGGTCGGATGAAACGCATCGGTGACTGCAGTTCTCGTGCCCGGGTTACCGCCGTCCACCAACGTGATTGATGGTACTGCTGTGACTCGTGTGTCTAGAGTGACGATGCGGAATCGTGAGCTAATTGCGACCTGCCGTCGGCGGGCCATCTCACTCGTTTCGAGACGGCACGGCCCGGTCGGATACCCTTGCTGCCGATGTCCGCTGAATCTCATCGCGCAGATCTGCTTGTCGTCGGCTCCGGATTCTTCGGCCTGACGATCGCTGAGCGCGTGGCCAATGAACTGGGCAAGCGAGTGCTCGTCGTCGAACGGCGCTCCCATATAGGAGGTAACGCCTACTCCGAGCCCGACCCGGCGACCGGAATCGAGGTGCACCGCTACGGCGCGCACCTGTTCCACACCTCCAACCAGCGGGTCTGGGACTACGTGCGGAGGTTCACCGAGTTCACCGGCTACCAGCACCGGGTCTTCGCCATGCACAAGGGGCAGGCCTATCAGTTCCCGATGGGGCTGGGTCTGGTGTCGCAGTTCTTCGGCCGGTACTTCAGCCCGGACGAGGCCAGGGCACTGATCGCCGAGCAGGCGAGCGAGATCGACACCGCGCAGGCGCGCAATCTCGAAGAGAAGGCCATCTCGCTGATCGGGCGCCCGCTCTACGAGGCGTTCGTCAAGCACTACACCGCCAAGCAATGGCAGACCGACCCGACCGAACTGCCCGCGGCGGTCATCAGCCGGCTGCCGGTGCGCTACACCTTCGACAACCGGTATTTCAACGACACCTACGAGGGTCTGCCGGTCGACGGCTACACCAAGTGGCTGCAGAACATGGCCGACCACGACAACATCGAGGTCCGCACGAACACCGACTGGTTCGCGGTGCGCGACGAACTCCGGGCGGCCAACCCGGACGCACCGGTGATCTACACCGGGCCGCTGGACCGCTATTTCGACTATGTCGACGGACGGCTGGGTTGGCGGACGCTGGATTTCGAGACCGAGGTCGTGGCAACCGGTGATTTCCAGGGCGCCCCGGTGATGAACTACAACGACCCGGATGTGCCGTTCACCCGTATTCACGAGTTCCGGCATTTTCACCCGGAACGCGCGTACCCCACCGACAAGACCGTGATCATGCGGGAGTACTCCCGCTTCGCCGAAGCCGATGACGAGCCGTACTACCCGATCAACACCGATACCGACCGGGCGCTGCTGGCCGGATACCGGGACCGGGCCAAGGCCGAGACCGCGTCGGCCAAGGTGCTCTTCGGCGGTCGGCTGGGCACCTATCAGTATCTCGACATGCACATGGCCATCGCCAGTGCGCTGAACATGTACGACAACATCCTGGCGCCGCACCTGCGTGACGGAGCGGCGCTGACTGTTCAAGACGAAGGCAACTCATGAGCGACATCCCGTCCGGAGCACTCGACTCGACGGAGTCCAAAGCGGTGAGCCTGCTGTCGCGGGTCATCCTGCCGCGACCCGGCGAGCCACTCGATGTGCGCAAGCTCTACATCGAGGAATCGGACACCAACGCGCGCCGGGCCCATGCCCCGACCCGCACGACGCTGGAGATCGGCGCCGAATCCGAGGTGTCGTTCGCCACCTACTTCAATGCCTTCCCCGCCAGCTACTGGCGGCGCTGGTCGATCCTGGAGTCGGTGGTGCTGCGGGTCGAGCTCACCGGCAGCGCACGCGTGGACGTCTACCGGTCCAAGGCCACCGGCGCCCGGATCACCGTCGGCGGCACCGCAGCGGCGGGCGTAGAGGGCGGTGGGCCCGGCGTGGTGGAATTCGAGGTCGACCTCGCCCCGTTCGAGGACGGCGGATGGATCTGGTTCGACATCACCACCGACACCCAGGTGACGGTGCACAGTGCCGGCTGGTACGCGCCGCAACCGGCGCCGGGCCGCGCCGACGTGGCCGTCGGCATCCCGACCTTCAACCGGCCCGCGGACGCCGTCAACGCGCTCGCCGCACTGACATCGGATCCCCTGGTGGACGAGGTCGTCACCAAGGTGATCCTGTCCGATCAGGGCACCAGCAAGGCCAAGGACCATCCGGGCTTCGAGCAAGCCGCCGCGGCCCTGGGCGACCGGCTGAGCATCCACAATCAGCCCAACCTGGGTGGCTCGGGCGGTTACAGCCGGGTGATGTACGAGGCGCTCAAACACACTGAGTGTGAACAGATCCTGTTCATGGACGATGACATCCGGGTCGAGCCCGACTCGATCCTGCGGGCGCTGGCGTTCAGTCGTTTCGCCAAGAAGCCGACTCTGGTCGGCGGCCAGATGCTCAACCTGCAGGAGCCCTCGCACCTGCATGTGATGGGTGAGATGGTCGACGCCGAGAACTTCATGTGGACCGGGGCGGTGAACACCGAGTACGACCACAACTTCGCCAAATATCCGCTGAACAGTGAAGATCACGAGCGCAGCCGGCTGCTGCACCGCCGTATCGACGTGGACTACAACGGCTGGTGGATGTGCATGATCCCGCGCCGGGTCGCCGAGGAATTGGGCCAGCCGCTGCCGCTGTTCATCAAATGGGACGACTCGGAGTACGGGTTGCGCGCCGGCGAGCACGGTTACCCGACGGTGACGCTGCCCGGTGCGGCGATCTGGCACATGGCCTGGAGCGACAAGGACGACGCCATCGACTGGCAGGCGTACTTCCACCTGCGTAACCGCCTCGTCGTCGCCGCGCTGCACTGGGACGGCAAGATCAGTGGCCTGATCGCCAGCCATCTCAAGGCGACGCTGAAACACCTTCTGTGCCTGGAATATTCGACCGTCGCCATCCAGAACAAGGCGATGGATGACTTCCTGGCCGGGCCGGACCACATCTTCTCCATCCTGGAGTCGGCGCTGCCGGAGGTGCGCAAGATGCGCTCCCAGTTCCCCGATGCCGTGGTGCTGGAGAGCGCGTCCGCGCTGCCCGCGCCGTCCGACAAGCGCTGGCGCAAGAATGTCAGCATCCCCACCAACCCGCTGTCGATTTCGGTCCGGCTGACTCGTGGTGTGCTGCATCAGCTTTCGGCGCACAACCCGGAGCATCACGTGCGTCCGCAGATCAACGTCGCCACCCAGGACGCCCGCTGGTTCTCGCTGTGCAAGGTCGACGGCGTCACCGTCACCACGGCGGACGGCCGCGGTGTCGTCTACCGCCAGCGTGACCGCGCCAAGATGTTCGAGTTGTTGCGTGAGTCGCTGACCCGGCAGGTGCAGTTGGGCCGCAAGTTCAACAAGATGCGCAAGGTGTATCGCAAGGCCCTGCCGCAACTGACCAGCACCGAGAGCTGGGAAGCCGTGCTGGAGCCGGCCGGCCCGGTGCCGTCGGCGCTGGAAAAGGCCTGAGGTGGCCGACGATCTGGCGCCCGAGGAAACGGCGCTGGTGATGGTGCAGGCCGCACTGGCCGGCCGACCGGGGGTGCTGGCAACCGCGCGCACCCTCTCGCACTTCGGTGAGCACAGCGCGGGCTGGGTCGGCGTCTCGGTGCTCGGGGCCGTCGCGGCACCCCGGCAGCGCCGGCAGTGGCTGGCGGTCGGCGCCGGTGCCCTCATCGCGCACGCGGCCGCCGTGCTGATCAAGCGGGTCGTCAAACGGCAGCGCCCGCATCACCCGGCGATCGCGGTGAACGTGGGCACGCCGAGCAGGCTGAGCTTCCCGTCGGCGCATGCGACGTCGACCACCGCCGCCGCGATCCTGCTGGCGCGGGTCACCGGAACGCGCCTGGCGTGGCTGTTGATCCCGGTGATGGCACTGTCTCGTCTGGTGCTCGGTGTGCATTACCCGACCGATGTGCTGACCGGAGTCGCGGTCGGCACGGTGGTCGCCCGGAGCGTCGCCGCGGTGAACGCGGCCGCTGTGAAGGAGACTGAGCTGTGAGCGAAGAACCCCTCCCGACCGCCGGACCGCCGAAGAACCTGGCCACCGGGATGATCAAGGCGCTGCGACCGCGCCAGTGGGTGAAGAACGTCCTCGTCTTCGCCGCCCCGGTGGCCGCCCTCGGGGACGACCGCTACGTCTACGACTATCGCGAAGTCCTGGTCAAGGTGCTGCTGACCTTCGTGATATTCAGCCTCGCGGCATCCTCGGTCTACCTGGTCAACGACGCCCGCGATGTCGAGGCCGACCGCGCGCATCCCACGAAGAGGTTCCGCCCCATCGCGGCCGGAGTGGTGCCCGAGGCGCTGGCCTACGTCCTGGCCGTGCTGCTGGGAGTCACGGCCCTGGGCATCGCCTGGCTGGTGTCGCCGAACCTGGCCGCGGTCATCGGTGTCTACATCGCCATCCAGCTGGCCTACTGCTTCGGTCTCAAACACCAGCCGGTCATCGACATCTGCATCGTGTCCTCGGGCTTTCTGATCCGGGCCATCGCAGGCGGCGTCGCAGCCGGTGTTCCGCTGTCGCAATGGTTCCTGCTGATGATGGCGTTCGGTTCGCTGTTCATGGCGGCCGGCAAGCGCTATGCCGAGCTACAGCTCGCCGAAAGTACCGGCGCCAAGATCCGCAAATCCCTGGAGAGCTACACCAGTTCGTACCTGCGGTTCGTCTGGACGCTGTCGGCGACGGCGCTGGTGCTCTGCTACGGCCTGTGGGCGTTCGAGCGCGACGGCGCAGACGGTTCGTGGTTCGCGATCTCGATGATCCCGTTCACCATCGCGATCCTGCGGTATGCGGTCGACGTCGACGGCGGATACGCCGGGGAGCCCGAGGAGATCGTGCTGGGGGACCGCGTGCTGCAGTTGCTCGGGGTGGCGTGGATCGGAACCGTCTGTGCGGCTGCAGTCCTCAGTTGATCGCCTGGGCGCCGCCGTCGCGGCGCGGGTGAGTGACTGGCCGGCCTACCGTTACAGTCTGTCGGTCCGGATCAGCCTGTGGCTGTCGGTCCTGGTGGTTGCCGGGCTGTTCGGCTGGGGAGCCTGGCAGCGTCGCTGGATGGCCGATGACGGCCTGATCGTGCTGCGCACCGTGCGGAACCTGTTGGCCGGCAACGGTCCGGTGTTCAACGCCGGGGAGCGCGTCGAATCCAACACCTCCACGCTGTGGACCTACCTGATCACCGCGGCGAGCTGGGTAGCCGGCCCGCTGCGCCTGGAGTACGTGACGCTGGCCCTGACGCTCGGGCTGAGCGTGGCCGGCGTCGTGTTCGTCATGCTCGGGGCCGCACGGCTGTACGCACCGGGGCTGCAGGGCAGACGCGCGCTGCTGCTGCCGGCGGGCGTGCTGATCTACATTGCCATCCCACCGGCCCGTGACTTCGCATCATCGGGCCTGGAGAACGGTCTGGTGCTGGCCTATGTCGGCCTGCTGTGGTGGTTGACGGTGTGCTGGTCGCAGGCGCCCTACTCCGAGCGGGCGGGCAGTGGCCGCTATCTGAGCGCGGCGCTGGCCTTCGTGGCGGGGTTGAGCGTGCTGGTGCGTCCCGAGTTGGCGTTGGTCGGTGGGCTGGCCCTGGTGATGATGGTGCTCGCCGCGCCGAGCTGGCGGCGACGCCTGCTCATCGTGGCCGCCGGTGGCGCGCTTCCGGTGGCCTATCAGATCTTCCGGATGGGCTACTACGGACTGCTGGTGCCCCAGACCGCCATCGCCAAGGACGCCTCTGGTGCCAAGTGGTCGCAGGGGCTCACCTACCTGAGCAACTTCAACGCGCCCTATCTGCTGTGGATCCCGGCGGTGGTGATGGTGATCCTGGCGGTCCTGCTGTCGGTATCACGCAGCCGCCGGTGGTGGATCCGCCCGGATACCCCGGGGCGCAAGCGGGCCTGGACGCGCGTTGTCCAAAGCCCCACCGCTGCTGTTGTTTTCATCGTCCTCAGCGGAGCGATCCAGGCGGTGTACTGGGTTCGTCAGGGTGGCGACTTCATGCACGGACGGGTCCTGCTCACCGCACTGTTCCTGATGCTGGCACCGGTGGCGGTGGTGCCGATCGCGATCCCCGACGCCGCGAAATTCAGCAGGCGCACCGGGTACCTGTTGGCGGGAGCGACGAGTCTGCTGTGGGTTTCGGTCGCGGGATGGTCACTGTGGGCGGCGAATTCGCCGGGGATGGGCGCCGACGCCACCCGGGTCACCTACACCGGCATCGTCGATGAGCGGCGCTTCTACGCACAGGCGACCGGCCATGCCCACCCGCTGACGGCGGCCGACTATTTGGACTACCCGCGGATGCGCGCCGTGCTGGTGGCGTTGCGCAATACCCCCGACGGTGCGCTGCTGCTGCCGTCGGGCAACTATGACGTCTGGGATGTGGTCCCGGCCATCCCGCCGCCGCCGGACAAACCTCGTCCGCCCGGCGAAACCGGCCCGCACACAGTCTTCTTCACCAATATGGGCATGCTCGGGATGAACGTCGGCCTCGATGTCCGGGTCATCGACCAGATCGGGCTGACCAACCCGCTGGCCGCGCACACCGCGCGACTGCAGGACGCCCGCATCGGCCACGACAAGAACCTGTTCCCGGACTGGGCGGTGGCCGAGGGTCCGTTCCTCAAGGAGCGCCCGTACATACCGCCGTATCTGGACGAGGACTGGATCATCCAGGCCGAGGCCGCCCTGAAATGCCCTGACACCGAGGCGAAACTGAACGCCGTGCGCAGCCCCATGGGCCCGCGCCGGTTCCTCTCCAACTTCGTGCACGCACTCGATTTCGGCCGGTACCGCATCGACCGGGTCCCCATCTATGAGCTGCGCAGATGCGGTCTGGCGATACCGCCGCCGAAGGTCGCGGAATACACCGGGCTGCCCGCCACCGGACCGTGAGCAAGGTCACTGCGGTTTTGCAGCAGCGGTAACGGCGCGGTTATGTTGTGGCGATACACAAGCGTGGCCACAGACGCCCGCCGCGGAACTCCGCGTGGCAAAGCGCTACATCGCGTTGCCTATGAGATGGATGGATAGACAACACATGCGTAGAAAACTTGGTGTGGGCGCTCGTCGGCTCCTGCAGACGATGCTGGTGGCCATCGCGGCCGCGGCAACGATCGTGGTGACACCGGCGCCCACCGCCGGCGCCTTCTCGCGTGAAGGCCTTCCGGTCGAGTACCTCGATGTGTTCTCCACGGCGATGAATCGCAATATCCGCGTTCAGTTCCAGCCCGGCGGCGCCAAGGCCGTCTACCTACTCGACGGCCTGCGGGCCCAGGACGACTACAACGGCTGGGATATCAACACCGCGGCCTTCGAATGGTTCTACGAATCCGGCGTCTCGGTGGTCATGCCGGTCGGCGGGCAGTCCAGCTTCTACAGCGACTGGTACTCACCGTCGAGCTTCAACAACCAGGCCTACACCTACAAGTGGGAGACCTTCCTGGCCAACGAGTTACCGCAGTGGCTGGCTGCCAACAAGCAGGTCTCACCGACCGGCAACGGTGTGGTCGGCCTGTCGATGGCCGGCGGGGCCGCGTTGATCCTGGCCGCCTACCATCCGGCCCAATTCGCTTATGCCGCAGCGCTGTCGGGATTTCTGAACCCGTCCACCCCGTTCATGAAGCAGGCCATCCGGGTCGCCATGCTCGACGCCGGCGGCTACAACGTGGACAACATGTGGGGACCGCCTTGGGATCCGGCCTGGAAGCGCAACGACCCCGTCGAGCAGGTGGGCAAGCTGGTCGCAGCTGGCACCCGGCTGTGGATCTACTGTGCGCCAGGGGGTTCCACGCCGCTGGACGAGAATGCCGATCCGGGCCAGAAGTTCAACGCCGACAGCCTGGAAGGCCTGGCGATCGGCAGCAACAAGAAGTTCCAGGACCGCTACACCGCCGCTGGTGGACGCAACGCGACCTTCAATTTCCCCGCCGCCGGCAACCATTCCTGGGCCTACTGGGGAGCCCAATTACAAGCTCTGAAGCCAGATCTGATCGCGACACTCAATCGCTGATAACGGCATTTGCCGGAGAGAGAAGTCCTTCCGGTTGTGGTTGACTACACGGGCGGCACGGCCGGTTGTGGTCAAAGACGATGGGATTGAAAAGCGGATGAGTTTGGTTCAGAAGTTGCGCGGCGCCACGCGCCGAGTGGTGGTCGCGACCGCCGCGGTCGCGGTGCTGCCCGGCCTGGTGAGTGCCGTCGGCGGCTCGGCGACGGCAGGGGCCTTCTCCCGGCCCGGTCTGCCGGTCGAGTACCTGGACGTTCCGTCGGCCGGGATGGGCCGCGACATCCGGATCCAGTTCCAGAGCGGGGGCGAAGGCTCGCCCGTGCTCTACCTGCTGGACGGGCTGCGGGCCCAGGATGACTTCAACGGCTGGGACATCAACACCGCCGCCTTCGAGTGGTACCACGATTCGGGCCTGTCGGTGATGATGCCCGTCGGTGGCCAGTCCAGCTTCTACTCGGACTGGTACAAGCCGGCCAAGGGCAAGAGCGGCACCTACACCTATAAGTGGGAGACCTTCCTCACCCAGGAACTGCCGGCCTGGCTGCAGGCCAACCGGGGCGTCAAAGCAGGCGGTAGCGCCGCGGTCGGTCTGTCGATGGCCGGCTCGGCCGCCTTCACCCTGGCCATCCATCATCCCCAGCAGTTCCCGTACGCGGCGTCGCTGTCGGGCTTCCTGAATCTGTCCGAGGGCTGGTGGCCGATGCTGGTCGGGCTGTCGATGGGTGATGCGGGCGGCTTCAAGTCCGAGGACATGTGGGGCCCGTCCAGCGATCCGGCCTGGAAGCGCAACGACCCCTACGTCAACATGAACACGCTGATCGCCAACAACACCCGCATCTGGGTGTACTGCGGTGACGGCACGCCGTCGGACCTGGACGCGGGCGCCAGCGCCGGCAACCTGTTCAACGCGAAGTTCCTGGAGAGCTTCACGCTGCGCACCAACAAGACCTTCCGCGACACCTACATCGCCAACGGCGGTACCAACGGCGTGTTCAACTTCCCCGAGAACGGCACCCACAGCTGGGGCTACTGGGGCTCGCAGTTGCAGGCCATGAAGCCCGATATCCAGCGCGTGCTGGGTGCGACCCCGACCGTCACGCAGTAGCGTCGCGACGACGAGCGACGACAGGCGGCGGTGATCCCTCGGGGTCACCGCCGTCGGTCATTTCCGGCGCACGTGTTCGTGGTGATGTGATTCACTACAACCCGTTGGTGGGGATACGGCGCCGGGTCATTCGGCCAGACAAGAGGTGGGACATGAGGCTGCACGCAATGGTGTGCGCGGTGTTGCTGGCGATGGGGCTGTGGACGGTGTCGGCCGCGGTCGACACCCCGGCGAAGGCCGACGGCGTCGAGTACCTGATGGTCCCCTCGGCGGCGATGGGACGCGATATCCCGGTCGCCTTCCAGGCCGGCGGCCCGCACGCGGTCTACCTGCTCGACGCCTTCAACGGCGCCCCCGATGTCAGCAACTGGGTGACCGCGGGCAACGCGATGAACACCCTGGCCGGCTCCGGTGTCTCGGTGGCGGCCCCAGCCGGTGGGGCATGGAGCCTCTACACCAACTGGGAGCAGGACGGCAGCAAGCAGTGGGAGACCTTCCTGGCAACCGAGTTGCCGAACTGGCTGGCGGCGAACAAGGGCCTCGCTCCGGGCGGGCACGGCGTCGTCGGTGCGTCCCAGGGCGGAACCGGCGCGCTGATGCTGGCCACCTTCCATCCCGACCGGTTCCGGTACGCGGGTTCGCTGTCGGGTTTCCTGACCCCCTCGCGCACCTACGAGAACGGTGCGATCACCGCGGGCATGGCGCAGTTCGGTGGGGTCGACACGCACAACATGTGGGGCCCGGTGCAGTTCGGCCGCTGGAAGTGGCATGACCCCGATGTGCACGCACAGTTGCTGGTGGACAACAACACCCGGCTGTGGATCTTCAGCCCGCAGACCACCACCTGCAGCGACGTCCCGGCGATGATCAACGACTGCGCTCAGGCCCAGGGCAGCAACCGCACGTTCTACTCGCACTACCGCTCCATCGGCGGCCGAAACGGGCACTTCGACTTCCCGACCGGTGGTCAGCACGACTGGGGTAGCTGGTCGGCCCAACTGGGTGCGCTGCGCGGCGACCTGGCCGCCGCCATCGCCTGAGCGGCTATCGGTGCGATAACGGTCACAGTCACCTTCGGGGCCGGCCGCCGGGCAGCCGGTAACGTGGAATCGTGCAGCACAACCGACCGTGGACCGCGACCCTGGCAAAGTGGTCGGTGGTATCCCGGCCCCGCGGCCTGAGCGTCGGAACACCGTCGTTGGTGATGCTGACCCCGGTGATGCTGGCGTCGGTCGCCGTGATGACGAGTGGCTGTTCGCTGGGTGACAGCACGCTGACCACCATCGGTCAGCCCGCCGCGCAGTCCACCGACGCGCGGGCGCAGGGCCTACAGGGCGCCATTCGCGACGACAAGCATGCCGAGGATCATTTCGCGGCAACCCCGGATCAGCAGGCCTATCTGAAGGCGCTCGCCGACGCGGGGGTGCGGCCCTCCGACGAGCTGATGGCGCTGAGCATCGGCGCCTATGTCTGCCAGGCCCGCGCGGCCAAACAGTCCGAGCAGGCGGTCTGGGATTTCGTGCTGCCCCTGGTCCGCGATGATGTCGATGATGCGCATGCCGCCTCGGTCACCCCGGAGGCCGGTGAGGTCAACTCGGCGGCCGCTGACTACATTCGCATCGCAACCGAACGGCTCTGCTAGCCCGACGGCTCACCCGCAGGGCTCACAGGACGGAACATCAAGGACTCATGGCGACCAAGAACAGCAGACGTAAACGGCATCGCATTCTCGCCGTGGCCGCGGCCGTGGCGGTCGCGGTGCTGGTGGCGGTGGTCGTCGCCGGTGTGGTGGTCTTCATGCGTCAGCCCGACACCCCGCCGATCGCCACCCAGCCCGGAGCGCCCACGGATGTGCCGTCGGCCGTGCCCTCGACGGGTAAGCCGCGGCCGGAGTCCCAGGACGCGAGCTGCCCGGACGTGCAGCTGGTCTCGATCCCGGGCACCTGGGAATCCTCGCCGCAACTCGACCCGTACAACCCGGTGCAGTTCCCGATCGCCTTGCTGCTCAACGTGACCAATCCGCTGCGCGCCGAGTTCGGCACCGACCGGGTGGAGATCTACACGGTTCCCTATACCGCCCAGTTCCACAATCCGTTCTCCGCCGACGGCCAGATGTCCTACAACGACAGTCGCACCGAGGGTTTCAACGCGGCGGTGCGGGCGATGACCGACATGAACAACCGGTGCCCGCTGACAAGCTATGTGCTGGTGGGTTTCTCGCAGGGCGCGGTGATCGCCGGTGACATCGCCAGCGATATCGGCAACGGTCGCGGCCCGGTGGACCAGGATCTGGTGCTCGGTGCCATGTTGATCGCCGACGGCCGCAGGCAGGACGGCGTCGGACAGAACCTCAGCCCCAACCCGCCAGGGCAGGGCGCCGAGGTCACCCTGCACGAGCTGCCGATGCTCTCGGCGCTGGGTCTGTCGATGACGGGGCCCCGGGACGGCGGGTTCGGCGCGCTCGATGACCGCACCTACCAGATCTGTGGTTCCGGCGATCTGATCTGCGCCGCCCCCGAGTCGGCGTTCTCGGTCGGCAACCTGCCCGCCACTCTGGAAACCCTGCTGGGCAGCACGAAGGGCCCCGTGCATGCGCTGTACAACACCCCGCAGTTCTGGACGCTGGACGGCAAGACGACCACCCAGTGGACGCTGGACTGGGCGCGCAACCTGCTGCAGAACGCGCCGCACCCCAAGCACAGCTGACGGCGAGGCGAGGCATTTCCCCGTCGAGTCGCTCGCCCCGGGCAAAGCGACTCGCCGGTAACCAGATTTGGCCTGCGGGAATCGGTCACCTAACATTAAGAGAAAACTAAGAGTGATGAGCGGTCGGCCAGTGGTTGTCCAGGGGCTGTGACCCGCGTGCCCGGTACGATTCCGGGTGCTCGCGCCGACCGTGCGAAGTGTGCTGTGACAGGAGAAGTTGATGCCGTTCCATAACCCGTTCATCAAGAACGGACAGATCAAGTTTCCGGACGGCGCCAGCATCGTCTCTCACGTCGAGCGCTGGGCCAAGGTCCGCGGGGACAAGCTCGCCTACCGCTTCCTCGACTATTCGACCGAGCGTGACGGCGTCGCCTGTGAGATGACCTGGTCGCAGTTCAGCGCCCGCAACCGCGCGGTCGCGGCGCGCCTGCAACAGGTCACCGAGGTCGGCGACCGCGTCGCCATCCTCTGCCCGCAGAACCTGGACTACCTGGTTGCCATGTACGGCGCCATCTACGCCGGCCGCATCGCGGTTCCGTTGTTCGACCCGTCCGAGCCCGGCCATGTCGGACGGCTGCACGCCGTGCTGGACAACTGCCAGCCGTCGGCCATCCTGACCACCACCTCGGCGGCCGAGGGTGTGCGCAAGTTCTTCCGCAGCCGTCCGGCCAACCAGCGCCCACGCGTTATCGCCGTGGACGCCGTCCCGGCCGAGGTCGCCAGCACCTGGGAACCGATGGAAGTCAGCATCGAAACGGTCGCCTACCTGCAGTACACCTCGGGCTCGACGCGTATCCCCACCGGCGTGCAGATCACCCACCTCAACCTGGCCACCAATATCGTGCAGATCATCGAAGCGCTGGAAGCCGAAGAGGGCGACCGTGGTCTGTCCTGGCTGCCCTTCTTCCACGACATGGGTCTGATCACCGCGCTGCTGTCCCCGATGATCGGGCACAACTTCACCTTCATGACACCGGCCGCCTTCGTGCGCAGGCCCAGCCGCTGGATCCGGGAGATGGCCCGCAAGCCCGATGACACCGGCGGTGTCATCTCGGTGGCGCCGAACTTCGCCTTCGACCACGCCGCCGCGCGCGGTCTGCCCAAGGACGGCGAGCCGCCGCTGGACCTGTCCAATGTCAAGGCGGTCCTCAACGGCAGCGAGCCCATCTCGGCGGCGACCGTGCGCCGCTTCAACGAGGCCTTCGGGCCCTACGGGTTCCAGCCCAAGGCCATCAAGCCGTCCTACGGACTGGCCGAGGCGACGCTGTTCGTGTCGACCACCCCGGCCTCCGAAGAGCCCAAGATCATCTACGTCGACCGCGATGCGCTGAACAGCAACCGCATCGTCGAGGTCGACGCCGACTCGCAGTCCGCCGTCGCGCAGGCCTCCGCGGGCAAGGTCGGGGTCTCGGAATGGGCTGTGATCGTCGACGCCGAGTCCGCCACCGAACTGCCCGACGGCCAGATCGGTGAGATCTGGATCAGCGGGCCCAACATGGGCACCGGCTACTGGGGCAAGGACGAAGAAACCCGCGAGACCTTCCAGAACATCCTGAAATCGCGCACCAGCCCCACGCATGCCGAGGGCGCTGCCGACGACGCGACCTGGGTGCGTACCGGTGACTACGGCGCCTTCCACGACGGTGATCTCTACATCACCGGCCGCGTCAAGGACCTGGTCATCATCGACGGCCGTAACCACTACCCGCAGGATCTGGAGTACTCCGCGCAGGAGGCCTCCAAGGCACTGCGCACCGGGTTCGTCGCGGCCTTCTCGGTACCGGCCAACCAGCTGCCCGCCGAGGTCTTCGACGACACCCACGCCGGGCTGAAGTTCGACGCCGAGGACACCTCCGAGCAGCTGGTCATCGTCGCCGAGCGGGCCGCCGGTGCGCACAAGCTGGAACTGGCCCCGATCGTCGATGACATCCGGGCCGCCATCGCGGTACGCCACGGTGTCACCGTCCGCGACGTGCTGCTCACCTCGGCGGGCGCCATCCCGCGTACCTCCAGCGGCAAGATCGGCCGGCGTGCCTGCCGCGCCGGCTACCTGGACGGCAGCCTGCGCAACGGCAAGATCGCCAACGACTTCCCCGATGAGACCGACTGAGACCGACCATTTTCCGGCCGCGTTACCGAGGCCGCACGGCGGCGAAAGTGAACAGTGGACATGACTGAAGCACAAGATAATTCACCCGCCGTACGGGGCGACATCACGGTCAACGAGATGCGCGAGTGGTTGCGCAACTGGATCGCCAACGCGACCGGTCAGTCGGCCGACAACATCAACGAGTCGGCGCCGGTGGTCGAGCTGGGGCTGTCCTCGCGCGACGCGGTGGCCATGGCCAGCGATATCGAGGACCTGACCGGTGTCACCCTGACCGCGACGGTCGTGTTCCGTAACCCGACCATCGAGTCGCTGGCCACCGTCATCGTCGAGGGCGAGCCCGAGCCCGTGCTCGACGCCGACGAGGACTGGACCCGCGAACCCGGTGTCGACGACATCGCCATCGTCGGTCTGGCCACCCGGTTCCCCGGCGATATGAACAGCGCCGACGAGATGTGGGCCGCTCTGCTCGAGGGCCGCGACGCCAGCTCGGATCTGCCCGAGGGCCGCTGGTCGGAATTCCTCGGCGAGCCCCGCATCGCCGAGCGGGTCGCCAAGGCGCACACCCGGGGCGGGTACCTCTCCGATATCAAGGGTTTCGACTCCGAGTTCTTCGCGCTGTCGAAGATGGAGGCCGACAACCTCGACCCGCAGCAGCGGATGGCGCTGGAGCTGACCTGGGAAGCACTTGAGCACGCCCGCATCCCGGCATCGAGCCTCCGCGGCGGCGATGTCGGTGTGTACGTGGGCAGTTCGAACAACGACTACATGTTCCTGGCCGTCGCCGACCCCACCACCGCGCACCCGTACGCCATCACCGGCACCACCAGCTCCATCATCGCCAACCGGGTGTCCTACTTCTTCGACTTCCGCGGACCGTCCGAGTCCATCGACACCGCCTGCTCCAGCTCGCTGGTCGCCACCCATCAGGGTGTGCGCGCGCTGCGCTCCGGTGAGATCGACGTGGCCATCGTCGGTGGTGTGAACGCCATGGTGACCCCGATCGTCACGATCGGTTTCGACGAGGTGGGCGGGGTGCTCGCCCCGGACGGCCGGTGCAAGTCGTTCTCCTCGGACGCCAACGGCTACGCCCGGTCCGAGGGCGGCGGCATGCTGGTGCTCAAGCGGGTCGCCGATGCCCGGCGCGACGGTGACGAGATCATCGCCGTCATCGCCGGCAGCGCGGTCAACCACGACGGCCGTTCCAACGGCATGCTCGCGCCCAACCCGGACGCCCAGGCCGCGGTGCTGCGCAAGGCCTACAAGGACGCCGGGATCAACCCGCGCGATGTCGACTACGTCGAGGCGCACGGCACCGGCACCATCCTCGGTGACCCGATCGAGGCCGACGCGCTCGGCCGGGTGATCGGCCTGGGCCGCCCCGATGACAAGCCGGCCCTGCTCGGTGCGGTGAAATCCAATGTGGGACACCTCGAGTCGGCGGCCGGTGCAGCCAGCCTCGCGAAGATGGCACTGTCCCTGCAGCACGACAAGCTGCCGCCGTCGATCAACTACGCCGGGCCCAACCCGTATATCGATTTCGACAAGGAACACCTGAAGGTCAACGACACCGTCACCGACTGGCCCCGCTACAGCGGTCACGCCATCGCCGGGGTGTCGGGCTTCGGTTTCGGCGGTGCCAACGCCCACCTGGTGCTGCGTGAGGTGCTGGCCGCCGACCTTGTCGAGCCCGAACCGGAAGCGCCTGTCGCCGAGGACAAGCCGGCTGCCGACGCGGTGGCCGTCGGTGGGGTGCGGATGGACGAGTACGGCGAGTTCGTCACCGACGAGCCCGAGTACCCGAGCTACGACGAGGGCAACTACGAGTTGCCCGGCTTGACCGACGAGGCCAAGCGGCTGCTCGAAGTCGCCCGCGAGGAGCTTGCATCCCAGGAACAACCGGCACCCGTTGTGCCGCTGTTCGTCTCCGGGTTCCTGACCTCCCGCAAGCGGACCGCCGCCGCGGAACTCGCCGACTGGATCGACAGTGCGGCGGGGCGCGCCTCGTCGCTGGAGTCCATCGGCCGGTCGCTGTCGCGGCGCAACCACGGCCGCTCCCGCGCCGTGGTGCTGGCCCACGACCACGATGAGGCCGTCAAGGGGTTGCGCGCCCTCGCCGACGGCAAGCCCAGCCCGCTGGTGCTGGCCGCCGACGGCCCGGTCACCAACGGACCGGTATGGGTGCTCGCCGGTTTCGGTGCCCAGCACCGCAAGATGGGCAAGAGCCTGTACCTGCGCAACGAGACCTTCGCGGAGTGGATCAACAAGGTCGACGCCCACGTGCAGGACGAGCGTGGCTACTCCGTCGTCGAACTCATCCTGGACGACTCGCAGGACTACGGCATCGAGACCACCCAGACCGTGATCTTCGCCATCCAGGTCGCCCTCGGGGAGATGCTCAAGGCGCACGGCGCCAAACCCGGTGCGCTGGTGGGACAGTCGCTCGGCGAGGCCGCCGCGGCGTACTTCTCGGGCGGTCTGTCGCTGGAGGACGCCACCCGCACCATCTGCTCGCGCGCCCACCTGATGGGTGAGGGCGAGGCCATGCTCTTCGGTGAGTACATCCGGTTGATGGCACTGGTCGAGTACTCGACCGACGAGATCAAGACGGTGTTCTCCGACTTCCCGGATCTCGAGGTGTGCGTCTACGCCGCACCGACCCAGACGGTCATCGGCGGCCCGCCGGAGCAGGTCGACGCGATCATCGCGCGCGCCGAATCCGAGGGCAAGTTCGCCCGTAAGTTCCAGACCAAGGGCGCCAGCCACACCCAGCAGATGGATCCGCTGCTCGGTGAACTCGCCGCCGAGATCCAGGGCATCGAAGCACGTCCGACGAAGGTCCCGTACTACTCGACGGTGCACGAGGGCCAGCTGGTCCGCGTCGGCGCGGACCCGATCCACGATGTGGACTACTGGAAGAAGGGCCTGCGGCACAGCGTCTACTTCACCCAGGGCATCCGCAACGCCGTGGACAACGGGCACACCACCTTCCTGGAGCTGGCGCCGAACCCGGTGGCGCTCATGCAGGTCGGGCTGACGACGGCGTCGGCTGGTCTGCATGACGCCCAGCTGATCGCCACGCTGGCCCGCAAGCAGGACGAAGTCGATTCGATGACGGTGGCGATGGCCACCCTGTTCGTGCACGGCCACGACCTGGACCCGCGCACGCTGTTCCCGCGCCGGTCCCGCGGCCTGGCCGGCGCACTGGATTACGCCGACATCCCGCGTACCCGGTTCCGCCGCAAGCAGCACTGGCTGGATGCCCGGTTCACCGGTGACAGCTCGGTGCTCATGCCGGGCACCCATGTGGCCACCCCGGATGGCCGCCACGTCTGGGAGTTCGCGCCCGACGGTGCGGCCGACCTCTCGGCGCTGGTGAAAGCCGCTGCCGCGCAGGTACTTCCCGATGCCCAGCTGACGGCGTTCGAGCAGCGCGCCGTCCCGGCCGACAATGCCCGGCTGGTCACCACCCTCACCCGGCATCCGGGCGGGGCGACGGTCCAGGTGCATGCCCGCATCGACGAATCGTTCACGCTGGTCTACGACGCCATCGTCACCCGCGGCGGCCAGCCGGCCGTGTTGCCTACCGCCGTCGGCGCGGGCACCGTCGCCGAGATCGCCGCGGCGCCCGCCGTTGTCGAGGAACCCGAGGCGCCGGCATTCGAAGCCGACAACCTCACCGCGGGCGCGAACATCGGTGCGAACTTCGCCAAGTGGTCACCGGACACCGGTGAGACGGTGGCCGATCGGCTGGGCACCATCGTGGGCAGTGCCATGGGGTATGAACCCGAGGACCTGCCCTGGGAGGTGCCGCTGATCGAACTCGGCCTGGATTCCCTGATGGCCGTGCGTATCAAGAACCGGGTCGAGTACGACTTCGACATGCCGCCGATCCAGCTGACCGCGGTACGCGATGCCAACCTGTACGCGGTGGAGAAACTGATCCAGTACGCCATCGAGCACCGCGACGAGGTCGCCGCACTGGCCGAGGCGCAGAAGGGTAAGAGCGCCGAGGAGATCGCCGCCGCGCAGGCCGAGCTCATGGGCGGTGCGACCACAGTCGCCGAGCTGGAGGCCAAGCTGGCCGAGGCGAGCGAAGCGACGGGGAATGTGCCCGAGGCGAGCGAAGCGACGGGGAATGTGCCCGAGGCGAGCGAAGCGACGGGGACTGCGACCGACACCGCGGAATCGCTGGCCGAGGTGGGTATCGAGATCCCGCCGCCGCCAACGGATCCGAGCGGGCCGGCGAAGCCGAGCGCTGATCCTGCCAAGGCGACGGCGGCCGCAGCCGCGGCCAAGGTGCTGACCCAGGAGGCCGTCACCGAGGCACTCGGCGCCGACGTCCCCCCGCGTGATGCGGCCGAGCGCGTCACCTTCGCCACCTGGGCGATCGTGACAGGCAAGTCACCCGGTGGGGTCTTCAACGAGCTGCCTTCGCTGGACGAGGCAGCCGCGGTGAAATTGGCCGGTCGGTTGTCCGAACGCGCCGAGGGCACCATCACCGTGGAGAACGTGACATCGGCCAAGACCATCGAGGAACTGGCCACCCACGTCCGCAACCAGCTCGAAGACGGTGTGGTGGACGGCTTCGTACGCACCCTGCGGGCCGCCCCCGAGGGTTCGAACGCCGTGCCGCTGTTCGTGTTCCACCCGGCCGGGGGCTCCACCGTGGTCTACGAGCCGCTGATCAACCGGCTGCCCGCAAACGTCCCGGTGTACGGCATCGAGCGGGTCGAGGGGTCCATCGAGGAGCGGGCCGCCGAGTACGTGCCCAAACTGCTGGAACTGCACAATGGTCCGTTCATGCTGGCGGGCTGGTCACTGGGCGGTGCGCTGGCCTACGCCTGCGCCATCGGGCTCAAGCGGGCCGGCGCCGATGTGCGGTTCGTCGGACTGATCGACCTCGCGCTGCCCGGCGAGCCGATCGACCAGTCCAAGGAAGGCATGCGGGCCCGCTGGGACCGCTACGCGCTGTTCGCCCAGCGCACCTTCAACGTCGAGATCCCCGAGATCCCCTATGAGGAACTGGAGCGGCTCGACGACGAGGGCCAGGTGAAGTTCGTGCTCGATGCCGTCGCGCAAAGCGGGGTGCAGATCCCCGGCGGGATCATCGAGCACCAGCGCACCTCGTATCTCGACCAGCGTGCGCTGGCCACCATCGAGGTCCAGCCCTATGACGGGCACGTGGCGCTCTACCTGGCCGACCGGTACCACGATGACGCCATCGTCTTCGAGCCGGCGTACGCCACCCGCAAGCCCGACGGCGGCTGGGGCGAGTACGTGTCCGAACTGGAAGTGGTGCCGATCGGCGGTGAGCACATCCAGGCCATCGACGAGCCCTATATCGCGAAGGTCGGAGCTCACATGAGCGAGGCCATCAACCGCATCGAAGCTGAGAAGGACTCCAAGTGACGGAAACCCCGGTGCAGCCCAAGTCGCACACCACCGCCGAGAAGCTCGCCGAGCTCCGCGAGAAGCTGGAGCTGGCGAAGGATCCCGGCGATGAGAAGGCCAAGGCCCGGCGCGACAAGAAGGGCATCCCGAGCGCCCGCGCCCGCATCCACGAGCTGCTGGATCCCGGCAGCTTCCTGGAGATCGGTGCGCTGGCCAAGACGCCCGGCGATCCGAACGCGTTCTTCGGCGACGGCGTGGTGACCGGGCACGGCACCATCGACGGCCGCCCGGTCGGCGTGTTCAGCCACGACCAGACGGTGTTCCAGGGTTCGGTCGGCGAGATGTTCGGCCGCAAGGTCGCCAAGCTGATGGAGTGGGTGGCCATGGTCGGCTGCCCGATCATCGGCATCAACGACTCGGCGGGCGCGCGCATCCAGGACACCGCGACCTCGCTGGCCTGGTACGCCGAACTGGGCCGCCGCCACGAGATGTTGCGCGGCCTGGTCCCGGAAATCTCGCTGATCTTCGGCAAGTGCGCCGGTGGTGCGGTGTACTCGCCGATCCAGACCGATCTCGTTGTCGCGGTGCGCGATCAGGGCTATATGTTCATCACCGGGCCGGACGTCATCAAGGACGTCACCGGTGAGGATGTCACCTTCGATGAACTCGGCGGCGCCGATGTGCAGGCACAGCGCGGGAACATCCACAAGGTGGTCGAGTCGGAGTCGGCCGCCTACCAGTACGTGCGGGACTACCTGAGTTTCCTGCCGTCCAACCACTTCGACGATGTGCCGATCGTGAACCCGGGCCTGGAGCCCGAGATCACGCCGTCCGATCTGGAACTCGACACGATCGTGCCGGACTCGGACAACCAGGCCTACGACATGCACGAGATCCTGCTCCGGATCTTCGATGACGGCGACGTGTTCGAGATCGGCGATCAGCGCAGCCCGTCGATGATCACCGCATTCGCCCGTGTCGACGGCCGCCCCGTCGGGGTGGTCGCCAACCAGCCGATGAACATGTCCGGCGCGGTGGGCAACGAGGCCTCCGACAAGGCCGCCGGTTTCATCCGGTTCTGCGATTCGTTCAACCTGCCACTGGTTTTCGTCGTCGACACCCCCGGCGCCATGCCCGGCCTCGAGGAGGAGAAGGGCGGCATCATCAAGCGCGGTGGCCGGTTCTTCAACGCCATCGTCGAGGCCGATGTGCCCAAGGTGACCATCGTCGTGCGCAAGGCCTACGGCGGAGGGTACGCCGTGATGGGTTCCAAGCAGCTCTCCGCTGACCTCAACTATGCGTGGCCCACCGCCCGTATCGCGGTAATCGGCGCGGAGGGCGCGGCCCAGCTGCTGGTGAAGCGGTTCCCCGACCCCACCTCGCCGGAAGTGCAGAAGATCCGGGCCGACTTCATCGAGGGCTACAACGCGAACCTGGCGACCCCCTGGATCGCCGCCGAACGCGGCTATATCGACGGGGTCATCGAGCCGCACCAGACCCGGCTGCTGATCCGTAAGTCGCTGCGGCTGCTGCGCGACAAGCAGCCCGTCAACAAGGTACTGCGCAAGCACGGCCTGACGCCGCTGTAACCGATATGGAGGGCGCCGACCACCCGGGTGTGAAGGTGATTGGCTGGATCATCGTGGCCATGCTCGTGGCTGCCTTCGGGTTCTATGTGTTCGTGTCGGAAGGGCACCTGGACCGCGAAGAGCCCTGGGACATCGTCCCGGTCGGCGCACAGTGCGCCACGCTGGGCGCCGAGGAACGGACCTACGGCGGGGACGCCGTCTTCTGCGCCGCGTTCCCGCGCTACGGCCTGCAGGTCTGGTCGCGCAAGGAGACCGCCGTCCCGGCGCCCGCCCCGGCGGATCCGCGGGAAGCGCAGGTGCTGGTGTGCATGCGGCAGTCCGGACTCGACCGGCAGAACTGCACAACGGGTATCGAGCAGTACGAGCTGGCGAGTCGCTGATCGGAACTACGATGCAACGATGCCGGACCCCGTGCACCCAGCGGTCACCGTCGCCCTGGGCGCCGTGGCCACCGCGTGCGGCGGTGCCGCGGTGGTCTACCGGGGCGCCGAGGGTCTGCCGGTGGTCGGCTCCTGGCTACGGCGAAGCCGGCTGGAACTGCAGGCCCGCGGCGAACGGGTTCTGGCCGCCGGGATCGAGGTGATCCTCGACGAACTGGACCTGAACACGTTGGCGCGGCAACGGATCGACCTGATCGGGCTGGCCAACGAGGTGGTGGACGGGATCGATCTGCCCGCGATCATCAGGCAGTCCACCGATTCGGTGACCGCCGAGGTGATGAGCGACGTGCGCACCCAGAGCGAGCGCGCCGACGATCTGGTGTCCGGGTTCGTCGACCGCCTACTGCGCCGGGAACCACAGTGAGTTCGCCCGGCGCGTCCCGCCGTGTGCCGGTTGGTTCGCTCGGCAAGCCTCGCTCTGTGCCGGTTGGTTCGCTCGGCAAGCCTCGCTCAGCTGGCATCGTCAGCCGCGGAGTCGCCGCTGTCATCGATCTGCTGTTCGTCGGGG
This sequence comes from Mycolicibacterium sp. P9-22, assembly GCF_008329585.1. Classification (GTDB taxonomy): domain Bacteria; phylum Actinomycetota; class Actinomycetes; order Mycobacteriales; family Mycobacteriaceae; genus Mycobacterium. The sequence continues at coordinate 45,772 of NZ_NPKP01000018.1, forward strand.
TGGTGCTGGGCGCGCTCTACATCGGTCTCATCCTGGCCCGGTTGATGTTCAACCCGTCCTCCTTCAGCTTCCCGACGGTCAGCGCGGTGTTCTCCACGGCGGTCATGTTCGGTGTCGCGGTGTGCTACCTGGCGGCGTGCTGGACGGTCTCGGGCTGCACCGTCGGTGCGGTCACCATGGGGCTGCGGGTGACCGGCCGCCGAGGTGGCCGGGTATCACCGTTGATCGCGCTCGTCCGCGCGGTGGCCTGCGTGCTGTTCCCGGTGGGCCTGCTGTGGGTCGCCGTCGACGCGCGACGCCGGTCGATACAGGACATCGTGCTGGGCACCCGGGTGCTCTACGTCAAGGTCTAGATGGGTTCGATATCGAGCCAGTCGTCGACCTGGAACGCGTCCCCGCGGGCGACCAGGGTGGCACCGCCGTGGCCCGGATAGTGCGCGGGGATGACGACGGCACGGCGGCGCGCGGCCTCGGTGAACACCCGCCTGCGGGTGGCCGCGGCGGCTGCACCGTCGACATCGAAAGCGCACGGATCGGCGGGCCGCGGAATCTGGATGGGGCAGTGGGTCAGATCCCCGACGAACACCGCCGGTCTGCCGGCGTCCAGCCACAGCACCGATGATCCCGGTGTGTGACCGGCGGCGGGCCGCAGCCACACCGATTCGCTCAATCGGTGTTCCCCACTGAACAATTCGACCTGCCCGGCCTCGTACACCGGTGCCACACTGTCGTCGAAGACCACACGCGCCGCGGCATCGCAACCCGCCCCGCCGGGCCCGAAATACCGAAAGTCGGCCTCCGGCATCAGGTACCGCGCATTCGGGAAGGTGGGAGCCCAGCCCGCGCCGGCTGCGGTGGTGTTCCATCCGACGTGATCGGTGTGCAGGTGGGTGTTGAGCACCACGTCGACGCTGTCCGGACTGACACCCGCCGCTGAGAGCGCGCCGAGAAAGCCGGTGTCCAGGTTGTCCAGCACCGGGACTGCACGGTCACGGCCGTTGCCGACACCGGTGTCGATGAGCACCCGCAGCCCGTCGACATCGATGACCCAGGTCTGGATCGCCACCCGCCACCGCCGGGTGTCCGGGTTCAGGAACGTGGGCACCAGCAGATCGGCGTTCTCGGCCCACGCCCCGTCCGGGGTGTCGCCGAACATCTCGACACCCGGTTCGAACGAAGTCTCCAACACCCTTGTCAGGACAGCGCTTCCGAGCCGGGTGCGAGCGGTCACGTCAGGGCCCGATGCGGATCTCGCCGGGCGAGTACAGCCCGGAATGGGTGGAACTGCCCAACTCGAGCACGGCGGGCTTGGCGTCGACGATGGTGTCGAAGCGCCGCAGCGACCCCCAGTCCTGGCCCCAGTCGTTGGACAGGTAGGTCGACATCACCGAGGCCCGCAGCAGCAGATCGGTGATGCCGAGCAGACCGCCCTCCAGGCCGTTCTGCCAGGTGTCGGTGCTCTGCAGCTTGGCGAAGTAGTCCGGTGAGATGCGGAACTTCGGCACCTCGGTCACCCCGTTGGCGTGCAGCATCGGCTGCTGACACGGGAAGGCAAGCCCGACCGCCCAGTCCAGCAGCACCGGTTGCTCGGAGCCGATGTACTCCTGCACCGAACGCACCTCGGGAACCCGCGGCGGTGTCACCGCCACCCAGTCACCCGGGCTCAGCGACAGATCCTCGGCGATCACCCGTATCGCGATCGCATCGGCGGGGACCTGCTCGCGCGGGTAGCGCAGGTTGCGCCACGACGGCGTCGGGCCGATGTCATAAGGGCTGACCCGTCCGGCGGGGACGGGGGCGCCGTCCGGGCCGGCGACGGCGTACTCCAGATCCACGGTCTGCCCGGACACTTCGCCCTTGGCGACGTTGACGCCGGAGATCGTGCCGGCCGCGGTGACGGTGATCAGCGGGTGCGCGTCGTCGGCGGGGGGCAACTCGTACCACGCCGAGGCGAGCTTGCTCTCTCGTTGCGCCCCGGTCGAATACGTGCCGGCGACCGGCACCCGCGCCGGATCCAGGCCGTACGGCAGCGGCACCCGGGACCCGTTGACACCGGGCCGCGGCAGCCGGATCGACCGGTTCCAGTCGTAGTCGGTGCCGGGCTGCGGGTTGTTGAGCCGGATGGCCTCGGCGACGATCCGGTCGGGCACACCGTCGGGGGAGAAGCCGGGCGCACCGGTGCCACCGAGGGGTCCCAACGGGCCGTACTCACCCGGCAGCGCCCGCAGGAACCCGGCGTTGGAGTCCGGTTCCACCAGGACGTCGTCGGCCATGCCGCAGCCCCCGGCGAAGGCGCGCACGTTGGCCCAGCCGTTGGAGTACGTGGGGTACTGGCGCACCACGCCGATGGCCATCGACGCCACGAACACGACGACCATAAAGCCCGCGGCGATCGGGATCGGCGCGGCCGTGAGCCGGTCCACGAAACGGGAGTCCCCGCGCCCGGAGACGTGTAACCAGAAGGCCCACAGTGCCGCTACCGCGAACAGCGCGAAGAAGATCGTGCTGATGGTCACGCCGCCGATCGCGGGCACCGAATTATTGAACGGCACACCGTAGTTCGAGACGTACCACCAGCCGTTCACCGAGGCGAAGCACAGCGCCACCACGAAGAACACCAGCGCCAGGAACGCCATCCGGTTACGCGCCGACCGCAGCACCACCGGTGACACCATGACGGTGGCCAGCGCGGCCATCGCACCACCGACGGCGGCGAACAAGCCGAAGTGATGGATCCACTTGGTGGGGGTGAACATCAGGAAGAAGATGGTCGCGAAGATGATGCCCATCAGCCGCCAGGCCGGGCCGCGCGCGATGCCGGCGATCCGCTTGCGGCGCAACATCATGAACAGCGCAGGGAACAGGCTCAGCGCCGTGAACAGGAAGGCGAAGCGGCGCGAGATGGCGCCGTCGACCGTCGGCAGCACCAGGTAGTAGTACCGGAGATTCTCGGTGTACCACTCCTGGCTGGGCCCGATCGCGGTGCGAATCCTGGTGGCCTCCAGCACCGTCGCGAACGTCTGATCGGCGAACACGACGGCAAGGATCACGGTGCCGGCCGCCAGCAGCGGTGCCAGCAGTGGCCAGGTGCCCACCACGGCGCGGCGGCGCATGATGATGCGCAGAATGGGACGGCCACCGGCCACCAGAGCGGCCACCGCGATCAGCCCGGTCGGTTGGATGCCGAGTGTGAAGGCCGCCGAGAAGATGGCCAGCGCGGCCGGCGTCAGCCTTCCGGAGGTGACGGCGCGTTCGATCAGCACATAGGTGATCAGCGCGCCGGTGGCGATCTGGCCTTCGGGGCGCAAACCGTTGTTGAACGGCATCCAGGCGCCGATCAGCACCAGCCCGGCCGCCCACAGCGCCGGGCGGCTGGCGATCACCGCGGGCCCCAGTCGGGGCAGCACCTCGCGGGACAGCAGCAGCCAGCAGATCAGCGAACAGATCAGATCCGGCAGCCGCATCCAGATGCTGGCGGTGCTCACCTGGGACATCAGCGCCAACACGTTGTAGTACCAGCCGAACGGATCCTCGGGAACACCGAACCAGCGGAAGTAGTTGGCCATGTAACCGGAGTGCTCGGCGGTGCGGGCCATCTGCATCTGGTAGCCGTCATCGGAGGAGTTGGTGCCGATGATGTACCAGAGCGCAAATACGCCCACCACGAACGCATCCACCGCGGTCATGGTCTTCCAGCGGGTGGGGATCAGCCGGTGCATGCGCCGGCCGTCGACGCGGTCCAGCCGCCACAGGGCCAGCACCGCGATGATCGTCGAGAGGATCGCCAGCACGATCGCGGCCAGTTTCAGCGGCGTCGGATTCGTGGTGAACCGGGTGTCGATATCGGCCGACAGCGAGAGCCCTTGCGGGGCAGGGACGGTCAGATCGGTGAACACACCGACGACGGCCGGCCGCAGGTTCGGGTCGGGGTAGCCGGTGCGTTGCGGGGTGCCGTCCTCCTGGGTCAGCCCGACGAACTCGGCGTAGGTGCCGTCATGGTCGGAGGTGATCTCGAGGTCCGAACAGTCTGCGGCACGGTCGCGTTCGACGCTGGCCACCACCACGTTGCGCACGATGACGTCGACGCGGCCCGGGCTGCCCGCGCTCGACTCGGTGACGTTGACCAGCATCGCGTTCAGCGCCGCGTCCCGGCCCTCGGCGGGCGCGGTGCCCAGCACCAGACCGCCCTCGGCGGGCATGTCCCTGATCACCGAGCACGGCACGGTGGCGGTCAAGGTCACCGGCGCCTGGGAGATCAGCGGGGCGGTGACGTTCGAGAGCTGGCCGGCCTGAGGCCAGTTCAGCGTCGCGGTGGTCTGGGTGACCGGCAAAAGCGGCACGGCGACCGCCATCACGAATCCCAGCAGGCCGGCAATGGTGGCCACCCAGCGCGCGATCTTCACATCGTTCGAGTTCACGTTCACGGCTCCGGCTTGTCTGCTCCCGCTCACTTCGTTCACGGCAGCGCCCTGATCGGTCCGCCGCGACTCCAGCCGAACACGTTCGCAGTCCCTTCTTCGATGACGGCGTCGGGCGCGATATCGCGTGGCACCACCCGGATATAGCGTTCGATCGAACCCCAGTCGCGGTACCAGTCGTCACGCAGGTACGTCGGCACCGTCGCGGTGCGCAGCAGTGCCTGGATGAACAGGAACGGACCACCGTCATCGGCGGACTGCCATTGGTTCGACGAGGCCACCATCTGCTTGAAGTTCGGGATGATCCGGTAGTCCGGTAGTTCGGCGACGCCGAGGTGTTCGGCGAACGGCCGTTGGCAGGGGAAGTTGGACGCGGTGGCGATGTCCATCAGCACCGGGGTCTGCGTACCGAGGTACTCCTGCGCGGTCTGCAGCACCGGCACCCGCGGCGGGGTGAACCCGAACCACTGATCCTCGGACAGGTTCGGGTCATCGGCGACGATGCGGGCCACATTGGCTTCCGGCGGGGCCGAGGCGAGCGGGAATCGCAAGTTGCGCCACGCCTTCTGATAGAAGGTGTCGATCGGCTGCACCTCGGACAGCGCCTGGTAGCTGCCGTCGGGGCGGTGCACGCCCCACTGCAGTTTCAGCGACTGGCCGTAATTGAAGGAGCCGTCCTCCTCGTAGAACCAGATCGCACCCACCGCGGCGACGGTGACCAACGGGCGGTCCGGGGTGCGGGGCGGCAGCTGGTACCAGGCCGAGGTGGCCTTGGCGGCAAGGGTGTTCTCGTCGAAGCTGCCCATCACCGGGGTGCGGTCGGGGTCCAGGCCGAACGGCAGGTACACCCGGGACCCGTTGACGCCCTCGGGGCCGTAGCCGCCGCCGGTGCCCGCCGCATAGCCGACGCCGACATTAGGTTTGTCGACCGGACCGTCCGAGTTCGGGGTGCCGGGGTTGGCGGCCACCGGCTCGGGGGGTTCCAGGGTGTCGCTGACGCCGTTGGGGGTGAACCCGATGGGCTTCTCGCCGCCGAGTGGGCCGTACTCGCCGAAGCGCTGGCCCGGAACCGGTTGCAGCAGACCGGCATTGGTGTCGGCCTCCACCAGCACGGCGTCGGCCATGGCGCAGCTGTTCCCCGAGGACCCGGTCAGGCCGAGGGCGGCCAGGTTGGCCGAGCCGGTGGTGTAGACGGGGTAGCGGGCCGCGGTGGCCTTGAGCATCGAGCCCAGCTCCAGGACGACCATGATGACCGCGACGACCAGCAGCGGGGTGGACGCCAGCGCCCGGTTGCGGCCGGTGTCGGCCACCTCGGTGTGCCCGGCGTAGTCGATACGGAAGTGCAGCCAGGCCGTCAGCAGCCCACCGGCGATCGCGAGCACCAGGAAGATCGTGGTCACCGGGAAACCGACGATGACGGGCTGCTTGTCGAACCACGGCACGCCGTAGTTGCCGGTGTAGAAGAAACCGTTGAGACCCGAGGTGGCCCACGCCAGCACGAACAGCAGCGCGGTCACGTACAGCGCCAGATTGCGCCGGCTGTGCAGCCCGACCCGGGCCAGCGCGAACGCCGTCACGCCGCCGAGGGCGCCGGCCAGGCCGGCGAACGCGCCGAACTGGATGGCCCACTTCGTCGGGGTGAAGGTCAGCAGCAGCAGCCCGATGCCGGTGGTCCCGACCAGCCGCCACACCGGCCCGTTCACCGCGCCGGGCACGGTGCCGCGGCGCAGCAGCACCATCAGCAGACCGAACAGGCACAGCAGCAGGATCAGCACCGAGAAGCGCCGCGTCAGCGAGCCGTCGACGCTGTCCTCGACGGTCAGGAAGTAGTACCGCAGGAACTCCTGATACCAGGGGATCGTGGGACCCACCACGTACTTGATGCGCGCCGACTCCGCGACGGTGGCCAGCGTCTGGTCGCGGAACACGATGACGAAGAGCAGCGAGGCGGCCGCGGCCAGCGGTGCCAGCTGAGCGGCCAGGCCCACTGCGGGGCGGCGCTCGGAGATGACGCGGGTGATCTTCCGGGCTCCGACGAGCAGCGGGGCCAGCGCGATCAGGCCCTGCGGTGCCAGCGTCACGCAGAACACGGCCACGACGATCGCGGCGGCGGTCGGCCACAGCCGGCGCCGGCCCACCGACAGTTCCACCAGCACCCAGCTCAGGACCACACCGAAGGCGATGAGCGGTTCGGGGCGCAGACCGTTGTTGAACGGCAGCCAGGCGGCCAGGAACACCGCGCCCGCCGTCCAGACGGCGGCCCGGTTACGGGCCAGCCGGTTACCGAGCCGGGGTAGCACGACGTGGCTCAGCAGCAGCCAGGTGCCGATCGCGGCGGCGGTGGCGGGCAGCCGCATCCAGACCCCGGCGGTGCTGATCGAGGCCAGGTGCGCAAGGACACTCTGATACCAGTCGAACGGGGCTTCCGAGGCGCCGAAGTAGCGGTAGTAGTTGGTGATGTACCCGGCGTCCCCGGACACCCTGGCGATCGTCAGGTTGTAACCGTCGTCGGAGGTCGGAGGTCCGACGATGTGCCACACCAGCAGCCCGCCCACCACGCCGGCGTCGGCGAGCCACACCGACAGGCCCGCGCGGCGCCGGCGGCCCGGCGGCGCGCGGCGCCCGGCGGTGCGGTCCAACAGCGCCAGCGCCACGATGGACGCCAGCACGGCGGCCACCCCGAGCACCATGACCGCGGTCTTGAGCGCCGTCGGCGAGGTGATGAAGCGGGTGTCGATGTCGACGTGCGCGTTCAGGCCGGCATCCGGTCCGACGCGCAGGTCGGTGAAGATGCCCGCCACCTGCGGGCGCTTGTCGAGGCCCAGAGTGCCGGTGGCGCCCGGGATGCCGACGAAGTCCGCGCCGACGGCGCCGACATTCGCCCAGATGCGGAGTTCGCTGCAGGCGCCGGAGCCGACGGCGTCGCGCGGCGCGACCGCGGCGACGGTGTCGCGGAACGCGACGTAGACGACGTCGGCGTTGGCGTTGACGAACAGGCCGTTGCGCCCGGCATCGATACCGCCGGGCGGGATGGTGGAGAACACCAGCCCGCCGTCGGCAGGCAGGCTGGCCACCGTCCGGCACGGGATGGTCACCTCGAGGGACCGGGGCGCGCCGGAGACCAGCGGCGCGGTGATATCGCCGACGAAGCCGTCGGTGTTCGCGGACTGCGGCCACTGGATCGCTGCGGTGCTCTGCCGCACCGGCAACAGCGGGGCGAGGGCGCAGAGCAGGAAGCCGACAAGGCCCGTGATGACGGCGAGAAGACGGACGTTCCTAGCGGGCACGAGGTTCAAGGTTAGGCGACAGCCGGCCCGGCATCGCCGGACGACCCGCGCTAGGCCTTGTCGGGTTGCAGGGCCGCCAGCCGGATATCGCCGCCATAGTGCGCCAACACCCGGCGATCCATCACCCGGCGCCACAGCGGCGGGCACCAGGCCAGCACCAGCATGCTGCCGTACCCGGTGGGCAACTGCGGGGCCTGATCGGAATGCTGCAGCGTCTGATAGCGCTTCTGCGGATTGGCGTGGTGATCGGAGTGCCGCTGCAGGTGGTAGAGGAACACGTTGGCGATCAGCGTGTCACTGTTCCAGCTGTGCCGCTGGCCCACCCGCTCATAGCGACCGTCGGCCAGGCGCTGGCGCCGCAGACCGTAGTGCTCGAGATAGTTCACCGTCTCCAGCAGGCAGACGCCGATGACCGCCTGCCCGATCAGCCACGGGATGATGACGGCGCCGAACCAGGCCACCAGGCCCACGAAGATGGCCGCCGAGAGCAGCCAGGCGTTCAGGATGTCGTTGCGCGGTGACCACCGGGATCTGCCGGCCTCGGCCAGCCGGCTGGTCTCCAGCCGCCATGCCGAGCGCAATCCGCCCAGCACCGACCGCGGGATGAAGTGATAGACGCTCTCCCCGAGGCGCGCACTGGCGGGATCTTCCACCGTCGCCACCCGCAGATGGTGGCCGCGGTTGTGTTCGACGAAGAAATGCCCGTAGCCGGTTTGCGCAAGGGCGACCTTGCTGAGCCGTTTCTCGGCACTGGCGCGCCGGTGGCCCAATTCGTGCGCGGCGTTGATCGCGATGCCGCCGACGATTCCGACGGTGACCATCAGACCGATCTTGTCGACGGCGGTCATGGTCAGCCACCCGCCGCCGCTCCACAGCCAGCACGCGAATATCAGTGAAAGGTACTGGTTGGGCAGGTAAAGATAGTTGACCCAACGGTAGAATTTGTCGTTTTCGAGATCTTCGATTCGGCCGCCGAGTACGCCACTTTCGTCGGCGCCAATTAGCTGGTCGAGCACCGGAATAACAACGAAGGCCAGCAATGGGCCCACCCACCAGAACACCGGCAGACCGGTCAGCTGCACCAGTAGCCAGGCCAATCCGACCATGCCCGGGACGATCGCGCCGAGCAGCCACAGGTACCGCTTTACAGCCCGCCACATGGGCGTTCTGCCGGTCTGCGCGTCGGTCACTTCGTATCCTTGCCGGGGGATGGAGCGAACTGGTTCTCGGTCCCTATTTAACCTGTTTGCCAGAGCAGTGCAAACACGGAGCCGTAACGAATGAGAATTTTGCTGTGAGGTGGGTGTGCAGGTGCCGCAAATCACGCTGACGCGACGGCGATTTCTGGGTGCCGCGGCGGGTATCGCCGCCGGGGCCGCCGGCGTGGCCGCCTGCTCGTCGAGCCGCCCCGGGGAACGCCCCGAGTCGCGGGTGTTTCACCAGGCCATCGTGGTCGGCAGTGGCTACGGCGGCGGCGTCAGCGCGCTGCGCCTTGGCGAGGCCGGGGTGGACACTCTCATCCTGGAGCGCGGGCGGCTGTGGGACACCCCCGACGCGGACGGGAAACGTTTCACCAAGATGTTGCCGGCGGACACCCGTGCGGGTTGGTTCCGCGATGTCCCGCCGAGCCTGGTGCCCTCGTTCCGCGGGATATCGGTGAATGCGGTGGCGGCGCAGAATCCGGGGGCCCAGCCGATCCAGGCCGGCATCTGCGACAAGGTGACCTACGGCGCCCACGATGTGTTCCGCGGGATCGCCGTCGGCGGTGGCTCCATGGTCAACGCGGCCATCGCCGCCGTGCCGACCCCCGATCAGGTGCGGGTCGCGTTCCCCGATATCGACCCCACCGAGTTCCTCGGCACCTATGTGGAGCGGGCCAGGACCGCGCTGCAGATCAGTTACCGCGATCCGTCCTGGTTCGAACAGACCCCGTACTTCCAGTACGCCCGGGTGGGGCGCAAGTATGCCGAGGCGGCCGGCTACGGCGTCGACATCAACGGCAGCGCCTACTCGTTCGACTACATGGTGCGCGAGGCCGCCGGTGAGGTGCCGCGCTCGGCGCTGGACTGGGAATGCCAGTACGGCAACAACCACGGCCGGCTGGGCAGTGTGGACCAGACCTATGTCGCCGCGGCGCTCAAGACCGGGAACGTGCAACTGCGCCCGCTGACCGAGGTGACCGGTATCCGCCAGGAGCCCTCCGGTGAGTACGTGGTGTCCACTCGTGAGATCGACCGCTGGGGCAAAGAGCTGTCCCGTGACGAGATCGGTTGTGAGCAGCTGTATCTGGCGGCCGGCGTACTGGGCACCACGCATCTGCTGCTGCGCGCGCGAGAGACCGGGGACCTGGCCAACCTGCACGACGAGGTCGGCAACGGTTACGGCAACAACGGCGACATCATGGTGTCGCACAACACCGCCGAGCCGGTGGGCACCCAGCAGTCGTTGCTGGGCATGATCAACCTGGACGGTCGCGCCGATCCAGACAATCCGGTGTACGCCAGCATGTTCTCGCTACCGCTGCCGCTGGAGACGAACGCGCTGGGCTACTACGCCATGGTGCGCACCGGTGACCGGGCGACGATCAGCTACGACCGGCAGGCGGATGCCATCGGCATCGACTGGCCGCAGAGCCACACCGACCACCTCATCGAGCGTGCGCGGCTGGTGTTCGACAGGGTCCTCCAGGCAAACGGCGTCGACTACCGTGATGACCTCTTCGAAGGAAAGGCGTTCGCGTCCAACACCGTCCACCCGCTGGGCGGTTGCGTGCGGGGTGCGGCGACCGACCTGTTCGGGCGCGTCAACGGTCACGAGAAGCTGTATGTCAACGACGCCTCACTGATCCCGGGGTACATCGGCTGCAACCCCTTCATGTCCATCACCGCGCTCGCCGAACGCAATATCGAGGCGATCCTGGCCGGGCGGAAGTAGCTCCCGGATAGATAGATCGCACGATTGCTACCTGGCTTCAGTTTCGACGAGGAAGGTGCCGCGAGGCTGAGACTGAGTAGGTCCAGATGCCCGGATTAGTTACCTGGCTTCCGTCTCGACGGCTGGGTGGTCGGGAGACTGAAGCCAGGTAGCCCGACTCTGCAGTATCAGTTGTTAGGACGGACGCAGCGGCGCCGGGCTCCACAACCCACTGCGGGTGGCGGTGCCGAGTTCCAGTTCGGCGGTCTTCGCGTTCGGGTAGAACTGCCGAAGTTGCTGCAGGGAACCCCAGTCGCGGAACCAGTCGTCCTGCAGGTACGTCGGCACCGGGGTGGCGCGCAGCAGCAACTCGGTGATACCCAGCGGCCCGCCGCCCAGGTAGTCCATCACCGGCGAGTTGGCCTCGGCCCCGAACCGGTCCGGCAGGATGCGCCACTTGGGCACCTCGGTGACGCCGTACCGGTGGAAGAACGGCCGTTGACATGGGAAGGCAAGTCCGACAAGCCAATCCAGCATGACCGGATCGGTGGACCCGACGACATCCTGCAGGCTGCGCAGCTCCGGGATGCGTGGCGGGGTGACCGCGATCCAGTGCTGCGGCGACAGGTCGTCATCGGAGGCGACCAGGCGCACCCGGGTGGCCTGCTCGGGAATCGCCGACATCGGGGCGCGCAGATTGCGCCACGCGGGCACGGCGCCCACATCGGCGAAACCGATGGTGCCACCGGGTTTTCCGTCGGCGGCCTGCTCCTCGGTTGCCCACTGCACCAGAACCTCGCCGGGATCGAAGCGCCCGGCCGCGGCCACCACCAGCAGCGGACCGCGCTCACCGCTGGGCGGCAGCCGGTACCAGGCCGAGCGCAGGCTGGCCGGCGACTGCGGGCCGGACCGCCAGCTGCCCAGCACCGGGGTGCGGGCCGGATCGAGGTTGTAGGGCAGCCGGGCCTGGGACCCGTTCACGCCGGCCGCGGCGGTGGTGCCGCCCTCGGTGCCGGGCTCGCTGCCGGTCTCGTCGCTGTCCTCGGAGTCGGCGAAGTTGCTGGCGCCGGGCTGCTCGGACACCGAGTCCGCGGAGATGTCGGAGGGAATCCCGTCCGGGCGGAAGTTCTGCGCCGTGCCCGCGCCCAGCGCAGCGCCGACCGGCTCGTCGATCGGGGTGAGCAGCCCGACGTTCGGGTCCTGTTCGACCATCACATCGGTGGCCAGGCCACAGGTCTTGCCGCGCAACGCATCCAGATTGGAACGGCCGACCGACCACGCCGGGTACTGCGCGGTGACGGCCAATGTCAGCGAGGCGACCTGGAACAACACCACCGCCCAGGTCACGACCGCCAGCGGCGCCCCGGTGAACCGGGTCCACGGCCGGTCCCCGGCCCCGCCGCCGGCGAAATGCAGCCAGGCCGCCACCAGCAGCGCCAGCACCGACAGACCGAGCAGCATCGTGGTGAGTCCGAAATGCCACTCCGGGAACTCATTCGACCACGGCACGCCGAAGTTCGACACGTACCACCAGCCGTTCACGGTGGCGAACGACACTGCCGTCACGAACAACACCACGGCGGTCACCACGGTGCGGTTGCGTTTGGACGTCATGGCCGCGGAGGCGATCGCCACCGCCGCCAGCGCACCGAGCGATCCGGCCAGACCGGCGAACACCCCGAAGTGATGCGTCCACTTCGTCGGGGTGAACATCAGCGACAGGAACGAGATGACGGTGATCCCGATCATGCGCTGGGCCGGGCCGATGGCGGTGCCCGGAATGCGCCCCTTGCGCAGCGTCATCGCCACCGAGATGGCCACCGCCAGCAGCAGTGTCAGCACCGCGAACCGTCGGGCCACCGAACCGTCGGGGCTGGTGGTGAACAGCCGGGAGTAGCGGATGTGCTCGTCGAACCAGGCCAGGCTGGGCCCGATGGTCGACTTGAACGAGCTGGCCTGCAGCTCGCTTACCAAGGTCTGGTCCCGGAATATCAGGAAGATGGTGACGGTGCCCGCGGCGGCGATGGGTGCCAGCAGCGCGGCGTAACCGAACCGGGAGACATGGGCGGCCACAATGGTTCTCAGCGGGCCGACGGCGACCAGCAGCGCCCCGACCGCGGCGATACCGGTGGGGCCGGAGAACAACGTCAGCGCCCCGATGATGATGGCCACCGCCACCGGCAGCAGCCGGCTGGTCGCCACGCCGCGCTCCACCGAGCACCAGGTCAGCAGGATGCCGACGGCGATGATCGGTTCCGGCCGCAGACCGTTGTTCAGCGGCAGCCAGAACGCCAGGAACATCGCGGCCGCGGTCCAGGCGGCGGGACGGCTCTTCTTCACCGCCGTGCCGAGCCGCGGGATCACCTCGCGGCTGATGATCCACCAGCACGCCAGGCCCATCAGCAGCGTCGGCAGCCGCACCCAGATGCTGGCGGTCGACACCTGGGCCCACAGCGCGAGCAGGTCGTAGTACCAGCCGAACGGCGCCTCCGGGGTGCCGAACCAGCGGTAGTAATTGGCCATGTAGCCGGCGTGCTCGGAGACCCGGGCCATGGTCAGGATGTAGCCGTCATCGGCGGTGTTGGCGCCGACGAAATGCCACCACACCAGCAGGGCCGCCACCAGCGCGTCGAGCTTGGTCAATGACCACCAGCGCTGCGGCAGGAAACGGCGGTGCCGCATACCGTCGGCCACGTCCAGGCGGTGCAGTGCGACCAGCGATGCGATGGTCATGACGACGCCCAGCACCATCACCAGCGTTTTGAGAAGCGTTGGTGAACTGCTGTACCGGGTGTCGATGGTGGCGGAGAGTTCCAGGCCGGGCGGCGCCGGGCCGGCAAGATCGGTGTACACGCCCACGATCTGCGGGCGGAAGTCGTAGCCGCCGCGTTCGCCGCGCAACGGCTCGCCCGGATTCTCGTCATCGGGCCCTGCGGTGAGACCCACGAACTCACCGGTCACCTTGTCGGCGTGCGCGGTGAACGTCAGTTCCCGGCAGGCCGGGCTGAGCACCTCACTCAGCGGCGCGCTGACCACCGGGGTATTGCGCACGATGACCAGCAGCTCATTGTTGACGCGCTCGATCAGCAGCCCGCGGTCGACGGCCTTGGGGGCCTGCTTGGGCACCGTGGACAACAGCACGTTGCGGGCGCCGCCGAGTTCGGCGGCCGCCGAGCACGGGATGGTGATGTTCAGGTCGGTCGCGACATAGCCGATCAGCGGTGCGTCGACGCTGTCCAGCGTCCCGTTCTGCGGCCAGTTCAGCGTGGCGGTGGTTTCGGTGATGGGCAGGAACGGGGTGGCGATGGCCAGGATCGTGCCGAGCAACCCGGCGACGACCGCCACCAGTCTGGTGGTGCGGTGATTGGCCGGCGCGTCGTTCACGGAGCTAGATGCTAGTTGTCCGGCCATCAACCAGCCGCCTGCGGTTTCCGGATGGCCAGCACGAACGGGCCGTCGGTGGACACATCCCAGCGCGGATCATCGAACAGTGCCGCATTCAGCTCGACCTGATACCGCTTGACGTTGGGCTGATTGGGGTAGACGTCGGCGGCCAGCCGCAGCGTGTAGCTGTCCGGGCCGCCGCGGCGCATCAGGAAGACCGTCGGGGCCTGCCAGGGCAACTGGTCCAGCGCGGTGATGAACTGGTCGGGCGTGCCGAGCAGAGCCCAGCTCTCGATGGCCGCCGAGCGGGCCTCGAACTGCGCCAACGGGTTTGCGTAGTGCGAGGTCAGACCCTGGAAGCCGTAGTACGGGTAGTAGGACAGAAAGCTGTAGTCCGCGGTCATCACGACGGTCTCGGTGCGCGGCACGCCGGTCACCTGGAGAATCCGCTCGTCGAGCGCGCGGTAATACTGCTCGGCGCCGGGCGGGCGCCGGTCGGCGCGCTCCCCGTAGCCGTCGGTGTCGGTGTAGGCGACGTTGATGTCGGCGCGCAGCACATCGGGGATGTCCTGGCTGAAGGTGACCGCGCCGATGGCGCCGACGGTCGCGGCGATGGCCACCACGTGCCGGCCCGGGTGCTGATAGCGCGCCACCACGGCCTGGGTCACCCAGATGAACCCGAAGGTGCCCGCGGCGGTCAGCAACACCGACAGGGTGGGCTGCAGGCGGAAGGACAGCAGGGTGGTGCCGACCAGCGTGGTCAGCATGGACAGCAGCGACCAGGCGTAGACGGCCAGCACCCCGACCGCCAGCGCGCCGGCCCGGGTGGAGCTGCGGGCGTGCACGACAAGCCAGATGGTGCCGAGCATGCACAGCGCACCGAGCAGGGTGAAGTCCAGCATCGGGAAGGTCAGTTCGGCGCCGTCGATCGGCAGATAGTGGAACGCAGAGCCGTTGCCGGTCACCTCCCCGCGCGCGGCGGCCAGCAGAATGGGCGCCCAGGTGAGCAGCGCCAGCGCGCCGGCGATGACCCCCATGACGGCCAGCTTCAGCACCGGTCCGATGCTGCGCCGGGCCACGGACAGCACCAGCGCCATCAGGGTGACGGTGAACGCCGCGTAGCCCAGCAGCAGGGTGTAGAAGAGCGCGGCCACGCCGAGGAAGAGCCCGACGCCGACGACGGCGCCCCAGCCCTCTCGGTTCTGTCGCTTGAGCCCCGACCATGCCAGCACGAAAACGGGCGGGAGCAGCACGGTGATCACCGCGGCATAGGGCTCGGTGGAGGTGTAGGCGAGCGTCACCGCGGCGGTGGCGGTCGACACCGCGAGCGCAATCTCGAAACGCAGCATCGCCGACCACAGCACCAGGGTGATCGCGATCGCCGCGGTGATCGAGATGATGGCCCACGGCTTGAACATCTCCCAGGCGGGCATGCCGGTGAGGTCCGCGAGCCGCCCGCCGATCCAGAACCAGCCGGCGGGGTAGAACGGCGGCAGCCCGATATAGGTCATATCGTGCAGTGCCGGACTGTCGGCCAGCCTGGTCAGGTACTCGGTGCGGAACTGCTGATCCACCGAGATGCCGAACAGGTACAGCCGGGTGGCGCCGAGCGGCATCGCCAGGGTGACCACCGAGAACGCGGACAGGAACACCACCGCGGCGATACGGGCGAGCAGTCGGCGCCCGCGTCGCCACAGCGCACCGGCGGCGAAAATACCCGCCAGAGCGGCGAACTGGCCGACGGTGGTGAGCGCGTGCAGTTGGTTGGAGGAGTTGTAGGCCGGCCACTCGACGCGGGCGATCGCCAGCAGGGCGACCACGGTGAGGACCGCGGCGGTGGCGGCAGCGGCCGCCATCTTGCCGGTCACGGCCAGACTGCTCCGGATCATTTCCCGGGTCGCTTCGCTCTCCCCCGCAAGCGGGCGGTGCCCCCAGCCCTCTCGCACGTCAGAAAGGCAGCTTGCGGAAGATCGGCCGCGGGATGTGCCGCAGCACCGACATCAGCACCCGCACCTGGCCCGGTGCCCACACCAGGTCCTTGCCCTTGGCCGCCGAGGTGACGGCCAGTTCGGCGACGTCCTCCTTGTCGACGGTGAAGGGGGCTTCCTTGGCGCCGGTGGCCTTCCAGTGCTCCAGCGTGGTGGTGGTGCGCACCTGTCCGGGGCGGATCACCAGCACCTTGACCCCGAACTCCCGCAGGGCTTCTCCGAGCCCGAGATAGAAGCCGTCCAGGCCGGCTTTGGTCGAGCCGTACACGAAGTTGGAGCGGCGCACCCTTTCACCGGCCACCGAGGACATCGCGATGATCTGCCCGAAGCCCTGGGCGCGCAGCTTCTCGCCGATCAGCACGCCGACCGACACCGCCGCGACGTAGTTGATCTGCGCCGTCAGCACCGCCTTGGCCTGGTTCTGCCACAGTTCCTCGGCATCGCCGAGCACCCCGAAAGCCACCACGGCGACGTCGACATCGCCTTTGGCCCAGGCGGATTCGATGACAGCGGGATGTGACGCGGTGTCCAGGGCGTCGAAGTCCAGGTACTGGACCTCCTTGGCGCCGGCCGCCTCGAGCTGCGCGATCGCGGCGTCCTTCTTGGGCGCACCGGGCAGGTCGGCCAGGATGATCCGGGCCTTCGCATTGCGCAGGTACCGCTCGGCGATGGCCAGGGCGATTTCGGACGTTCCGCCCAGCAGCAGGATGGTCTGCGGGTTACCGGTGGCGTCGATCATGTAGAGGCAGAGCCTTTCTAAAGAAGTTCGAGGCGGCGGGCCATGTCGGAGGCGAACACGCCGTTCGGGTCGGCCTTGCGGCGGGTGGCGATCCATTCGTCGATGCGCGGGTACATCCGGTGGAAGTTCTGCGCGCTCACCCGGGAGTCCTTCGCGGTGTACACCCGGCCGCCGAATTCCATGACGCGGCTGTCCAGTTCGTTGAGGAACTCGTTGACGCCGGGCTTGTTCGGGAAGTCCATGGCAACGTTCCAGCCGGCCATCGGGAAGCTCAGGGGTGCCTTGTTGCCGGGGCCGAACAGTTTGAACACGTTGAGTGCCGAGTAGTGGCCCTGGGTCTGGATCCACCGGATGATGGCCTTGAAGTCGTCCAGCGCGTTCGGCGGAACCAGGAACTGATGCTGTGCGAAACCGGCCGGGCCATAAGCCTTTTGCCATCCGGTGGTGATGTCGAGCATATGGTAGAACTGCGTCAGGTTGACGATCTTGTTCTGGTAGTTCCCGCTGACCCGGTAGAACGCCTCGCCGACCAGGCCCAGCGACAGTTTGTTCATCACGCTGACGGGGAAAAGGTTGGGCACCGCAGGAAGTTTCGGGGCGGTGAACTGCAACGGGTTGGCTGCCAGCTTGGGCGGCAGTTGATCCAGCTTGGCCAGGCTGCCCCGGCTGACGGCCGCCCGCCCCAGCTTGGGCGGCGGATTGATCAGATCGAACCAGGCGCTCGAGTAGGTGTAGTTGTCCTCACTGCCGTCCTGGTGCACCGCGACGGTCTCGTCCAGATCTGCGGTGGCGATACCGTCGGCGATGAAATACGCGGTCTCGGTGCGGGTCATGGCGATCCGGGCGCGGATCACGATGCCGGTCAGGCCGTTTCCGCCGATGGTGGCCCAGAACAGAGTTGCATCCTGGTCATCTGCTGTGCCGGAGGGGGTCAGCGTGCGGACCTCACCGTCGGCCATCAACAGGTCCAGTGACAGCACGTGATTGCCGAAGCTGCCGGCGCTGTGGTGGTTCTTGCCGTGGATGTCCGAGCCGATGGCGCCACCGACGGTCACCTGTCGGGTGCCGGGCAGCACCGGCACCCAGAGCCCGAACGGCAGCGCGGTCTTCATCAGCTGGTCCAGGCTGACCCCGGCGTCCACATCGGCGATTGCGGTCTCCGCGGACAGCGAATGAATGCGGTTCAGCCGGGTCATGTCGACGACGATGCCGCCGCCGTTGCAGGCGTGGTCACCGTAGGACCGGCCCAGGCCGCGGGCCACGATGCCGCGCCGCAGGTAGGACGGACTGGCCGCCGAGGCGTCGGCCACCTGCCGGACGGCGGCAGCGATCACCTCGACATCGGGGGTGGACAGCACCTGCGCCACGCTGGGCGCGGTCTGGCCGAACCCGGTGAGGGATCGGGACGTGAGGGGAAGGTCGGTAGACATATCAGTGCCAAAGGGTACCGCTCGCGGTCACCGCAGCCGGAATATCACGGCCCGCTGCACCACGAAGTTGATCACCGTCGCGGTGCCCTGCGCGATGACGAACGCGACCGGCACCTGCCAGGACTCTCCGGCGAACTGCAGGTAGAACACGTAATTGATGCCGACCTGCACGGCGTAGGTGAGTGCGTAGAGCGCCATCACGGCGATGAACCGGTTCCTGCTGGGCGCGGCCTGGAAGGTCCAGCGCCGGTTGATCAGGTACGCGGTGGTGGTGCCGGCGATGAAGCTGAGCGTCTTGGCCAGGTTGACGTGCAGGCCCAGCTTCAGCAGCAGGATGTACAGCCCGAAGTCGACCACCGCCGACAGACCGCCGGTGACGATGAAACGCGCCGCCTGGGTTTTCAGGCTCAGGGGAGCGTTATCCGGGGTGTCGGTCACGCGGGCAGCATACGGGGCGAGAATGGGCCGGTGACCGATCTGCTCCACGAGTGGCGCGCGCTGGTTACGCGCCACAGCGCGTCGCCGGACACCGCCGCTGTGGGCGCCGCCCTGCTGGCCCGATGGTCCGAACCGCACCGCCGCTACCACGATGTGGCCCATCTGCGGGGCGTCCTGGACGCGGTCGATGACCTGGCCGGATTCGCCGAGGATCCCGATGCGGTGCGGCTGGCGGCCTGGTATCACGACGCGGTCTACGCGGGTGCGCCCGACGATGAGGAGAACAGCGCGCTGCTGGCCGAGTCGGATCTGAGCACGCTGGGTCTGCCGGCCGGGCTGGTGGCCGAGGTGGCCCGGCTGGTGCGCCTCACCGTCGAGCACGATCCGGCGCCGGCCGACCGCAACGGGCAGGTGCTCTCGGATGCGGATCTGGCGGTGCTGGCACTGGAGCCCGGGGAGTACCGCAGCAACACCGCGAAGGTGCGCGCCGAATACGGCCACGTCTCCGATGACGACTTCCGGGCCGGGCGTGCCCGCATCATCGAATCGTTGTTGGCGGCACCAGCGCTGTACCGCACGCCGGACGGGCGGCGGCGATGGGAGGAGGCGGCCCGCCGGAACCTGAGGTCGGAACTGCGCACCCTCAGTGAGTGAGGCCGTCCAGTACCCGGCACAAAGCATCGACCGCCGCACCGAAGGCATGATCGGCCGGGGTGCCAAAGCTGACCACCACACCGTCGGCGCCGGGGATTTCGGGGCCGGCATCGGGATGGCGCAGCAGCCGTAGCCCGGACAGCGCGATACCCGCTTCCCCGGCCCGCCGCATCACCTCGGCCTCGCAGCCCGCGGGCAGCGTCAACTGCAGATGCAGCCCCGCCGACAGCCCCCGGATGCCGACATCGTAGGGCTCCAGCGCCTGGGCCAGCACGTCGCGGCGGCGCCGGTAATTGGCACGCATCCGACGAATATGCTTGTCGTAGGCGCCTTTTGCGATGAAGTCCGCCATGGTGAGCTGCAGCAGGGCGCTCACGTAGAACTGCTGGCCGCCCAGCGCCGCGACCACCCGGTCGATGAGGTCGGCGGGCAGGACCATCCAGCCCAGCCGCAGCACCGGCGACAGGCTCTTGCTGGCCGACCCGAGGTACACCACCCGATCCGGGTCGAGGCCCTGCACCGAGCCGATGGGCTGGCGGTCGTAGCGGAACTCGCCGTCGTAGTCGTCTTCGAGCAGGTATCCGTCGGTGCGATGCGCCCAGTCCAGCACCGCTTTTCGTCGGCCCGGGTGCAGTGGAACGCCGTGCGGGAAGTGATGTGCCGGGGTGAGCAGTGCCGCG
This sequence comes from Mycolicibacterium sp. P9-22, assembly GCF_008329585.1. Taxonomy (GTDB): domain Bacteria; phylum Actinomycetota; class Actinomycetes; order Mycobacteriales; family Mycobacteriaceae; genus Mycobacterium. The sequence goes on from NZ_NPKP01000018.1 coordinate 65,703, forward strand.
GTGGGTCCGTTGCCGTCCGGAGCGGCGCGGTCCAGATCGGCGATCACCGCACCGTCATCGTCGACGCCGATGGGAACGCTGCGCACGCCCATCGTCTGCAGCGCCTCCCGGAACAGGTACAGCCCGTAGGCCTCGACGGCAATCGGGCCGCCCAGCACCCGGGCCAGGATCTCGACGGCGTGCCGGGTGCCCGCGCAGACCACGATCTCGTCCGGGGTGGTGCGCACACCCCGGACCCGCCCCAGGTATTCGGTGAGAGCCACACGTAATTCGATCCGGCCCAGGGGATCACCCATCCTCAACGCCTCGTTGGGGGCGGTGGTCAATGCGCGTTTGGTCGATGCCAGCCAGGCGCTGCGGGGGAACTGGGAGACATCGGGGGAGCCCGGCATCAGATTGTGGGTCGGGATGCCCGCGACACCGCGCGGGCGCGGCGGCAGTGGGTTGGGCCGGGAATTGACCACCCAGGTGCCCGCGCCCTGGCGCGACGCCAGCCAGCCCTCGGCGACCAGATCGGCGTAGGCCTCGGCGACGGTGTTGCGGGCCAAGCCGAGGTCGGCGGCCAGGCTTCGCGACGGGGGCAGCATGGCTTCGGGGGCCAGCCGGCCGGATCGGATGGTGGCGCGCAGGGCTTCGACCAGTGCGTCCCGTGCACCGCGGGCACCGGGCGTGATGGCGTGCCGCAGTTCCAGGTGCAGGTCCCGGGAGCCAGAATTGGCCCATGAAGTCACATCACAATTGAACCATGTGGACGGGTCTTTTCGCGCTAGCGTTGGTGCCATGACGCAGACACTGGAGAACCCCACCGCCCTCGACCGCCTGAACATCTACAAGGTGTCCCCGGAGCTCTACGACGCAATGATGAAGCTGTCCACCGCGTCGGCCAAGGACATCGACCCCACCATCGGGGAGCTCGTGAAGATCCGCGCCTCGCAGATCAACCACTGCGCGTTCTGCCTGGACATGCACGTCGCCGACGCCCGTAAGCAGGGTGAGACCGAGCAGCGGCTGGCCCTCATCGCCGCCTGGGAGGAGGCGGGGGACCTGTTCACCGAGCGCGAGCGGGCCGCCCTGGAACTCACCGAGGCCATCACCGAACTACACCACGGCCACGTCTCCGACGCCGTCTACGCCAAGGCCGCCGCGGTGTTCAGTGAGAAGGAACTGGCCCAGGTGATCGCGATGGCCGTCACCATCAATGCATGGAACCGGTTCAACGTCGCCACCCGGATGCCGGCGCCCCGTCGCTAGTCACCAAACTCCACCCACCGGGCACCGACCCGCGGGCGCTGCGCGAGCGCCTGCGGGTCGCGTTGCGTTGCCCGGAGTTGTTGTCGCCGGTGAGCGCGGAGCCCGAAGCGGTCGGCGACCGGTGGCTGACCCGGTGGCCGAAAATCGAGGTGGTTCCGCAGGACCCGGTCGGACTGCCGTGGGCTCAGGCCGGCGCGCTATTGGCCCGGCTGCACCGGGAACCGTTGGGCGACTTCGCGGTTCCGCACGGCGCACCCGCCCGGTTGGCTCGGGCACTGGCCCGGCTGGACAGCTGCCCGGTCGCGGATGTCATCCGCCGTGCCGCGGACCGGCTCGAGTTCCCCGTCGCCGAGCCGATGCGCTTGACGCACGGTGACTTTCATCTCGGACAGCTCGGCAGGGACGGACAGCAGTGGGTGCTGATCGATATCGACGATCTCGGTGCCGGGGATGCGCGCTGGGACCTGGCGCGGCCGGCGGGGTTCTGGGCCGCGGGCATGGTGCCCGACGCCGACTGGCACGCCTTCCTGCACGGGTACCGCCATGCCGGCGGGCCGGCGCTGCCCGAAGGCGATCCCTGGCCCGCACTGGATTCCTTCGCCCGCGCGGCTGTGGTCACCGCGGCAGCGAATCACCCCGATGACGAGCTGCTGGTTGCGGCCTGCGCGAGGATGAGCTGACCGGTGCCCGGACAGAATTGTTCGAAGGCTCGAACTTTCGCTGTGGGGCAGTGAAAACTATTGATACGTAACAGCTTTCACCGACATAGGGTTTGCGATACCGCTCGTGGTGTGCCAAGCTGGGGAGGCGAAGGGGAGTAGCCCCCAAATCGGTTGATCGACACACTGGCCCAGCGGTAACCCGCAAAGCCCGGTCACCGAACCGGTATCCGTGCCGGTGGGCGAGACCTTCGGCCGTTGTAGACCGTAAAGGTTGCCGGCCGGAGGCATCTTTTGATCTCCGCCGGGAGCCACTGATCGAGGGGTAGTCCGTGATCTCCGCGCTCCTGTTGAGCTTCGCAGTCATTTTCGTCGCCGAACTGGGTGACAAGACTCAGCTCGTGGCGATGACGTTCGCGCTGCGCTACCGCTGGTGGGTGGTGCTGGTTGCGATCACCGCCGCGACCACGCTGGTGCACGTGCTCTCCGTCGCCATCGGTCACTACCTCGGTGCCGCCCTGCCGGGACACCTGCTCGGCATCATTGCCGGCGCCATGTTCGTCTTCTTCGGACTGTGGACCCTGCGCGGCGACAGCCTCAGCGATGAGGAGAAGAGCCGGGTGCAGCGGGCGTCCGGTATCGCCTTCTTCGTGGTCACCTCGGCGTTCTTCCTGGCCGAGCTCGGCGACAAGACCATGCTCGCCACCATCACCCTGGCTGCCGACAATGACTGGCTGGGCGTCTGGATCGGCTCGACGCTGGGCATGGTGGTCGCCGACGGGCTGGCCATCATCGTGGGCGCCGTCGCCGGTAAGCACCTTCCCGAGCGGCTCATCCAGATCGGCGCGGCCGCCCTGTTCCTGCTGTTCGGGGTGTTCATGCTGCTGGAGAACGTGTTCGCGAGCGCACCCTTCTGGGTGGTCGCGCTGGCCACCGCCACCATCCTGGGTCTCGTCGCGCTGGGCCTGCGGGCCCTTCCCGAGCGGTACCGTCCCGCGGTGCTCAAGCCGGTGCCCGCCGACCACGAGCCGGCGGTTCCGCAGCGCTAGCTGGAGAAGAACAGCCGTCCGAAGCCCTGTTTGCGGTAGTGCTTGTTACCGCGATGGCCCCAGCCCGGGCCCTGTCCGTAGCCGCCGCCGTAGTCCTGCCCGTAGCCCGGCTGCGGCGGCGGTGCCGACTGCACGAACCGGTTCTCCATCTGGGTCAGCGATTCCAGCTCGCCGAAGTCCAGGAAGATGCCGCGGCAGGAGTCGCACTGCTCCAGGTGGATGCCGTTGCGTTCATAGGTCTTCATCACCCCCGCACACTTGGGACACAGCAGGGTGTTCCCCGCTCCTGTCGTGGGAGGCGGCGGTGGCTGATATGGCGGGATGCTCATATCGCGATTAACGCACAACATCGCCCTGAAGTGCCGCGGACGCTAGAACGGCGGCGGGTCGGCCTCGATATCGGCGCGGTTGCGGGCCCGCTCGTGGGCTATTCGGTACGCCTGGTTGTGTGCCCGGGTGCGTCTGCGGGTGGGCACTGCCAGCCCCCGCAGCGGGTGCGGAGGCGGTGTCGGCGGGTGTGTCAGTGCCTCGGTGGGCCTGCTCAGCTGAGGAAAGAACAACGCACCGCCGGGCTTGGTGGTGTACGTCCGGCCGTTGGGTGTGGTGAAGGTGATGGTGCCGTCGGGCTCCTGGCTGTCCGACCAGCCGGTGCAGAACGTCTTGATCAGGTGATGAATCCGGCAGAAGAGTTTGGTGTTCGACGGGTGAGTCACCCCGTAGGGCCACGGCACGGTGTGGTCGATATCGCAGCGCTCGATCGGGGTCCTGCAGCCGGGCCAGCGGCAGGTCAGATCGCGGCAGCGCACGAAGTCACCCAGTTTCTTCGACGGGTGGTAGCCCGGCTCGGTGCCCAGAGCGCCCGCCTCGGGCACCGGGCGCACGACGGCGTTGGGCAGCATCTGCTGCACCTGGTCGGCGTGGACCGCGCCGTACCCGGGCAGCAAGGCCGGGCGCTCGGATTCACCGGTGAGGGTGGGCTGTTCGGCCAGGACGTGGATGACGATATGGCCGCCTGCCACCTCGTTGCCGGCGGACGGACAATCCTCGCGTCCACACAGGCACGGGATGCTTTTCGCGCCGAGGGTCAGGGGCTCGACGGCATCGGCGCGGCGCTCCTGAAACGACCGGGGATCATCGGGGCATACCGTGCGGGCCAAGGCGTCGAGGCCATGGTCGAACGTCGCGCCCTTGGCGGCGTCGACGCGGCCGTAGATCTCGACCATGCCGTCGCCGATGGGTTCGACGGTGATCGAGCGGGTGCGCCGGGACTCGCGGGCCCGGCGCACCGCTTCGGGGTCGACCTCGATGACCATCCAGTCCACCAGCTCGGCGACCCGGTCGCGGGACAGCGCGTTCCAGTGCGGGGCGGCCTCGGCCACCTGGCTATCTATGACGGCCAGGATGTCCGGGTCGACGATCAGGGCGGTGCGTTGGAAGATCACCAGGAACACCTGGAAGTCCACCGCTCCGGTGCGGAACACCTCGGCGAAACCGGGCAGTCGCTGGATGAGGGCGCGTCCGTGGGTCATCTGGGTGCAGGCCCGGCCGCGGCTGATCCCGAGATCTGCGCCGAGCTCGGCGGCGGCCAGTTCCCAGTCGTCGACGATCCAATCCTGGTGGCTGTGGCCCAGCTCGGCCATCCGGGCCAGAGCGAACGTGCCCGCCGATATCAGCTTGTCGGCGATGGCCGCCCGTTCGGCGCGCAGATGCTCGCGCGTGGAGTCCAGATGAGTGGCCACCGCCGAACCATCGAACATGTGTGCGATTCTATGTCGGCCCACCGACCGCGTTGACTCATCAGAAATGCGCGCGAAGCGGTGATTCGTTGCCTCATTGAGAATGCGCGCGTAGGCCCGATTGATGGGGTTGACCTTGGCTGAGCGCAAAGCGGTGACCGAGACGATCGC
>NZ_NPKP01000019.1 GCF_008329585.1 Mycolicibacterium sp. P9-22
ACAAACTGGCATCAAAAAAACAGGCCACCCACCAACTCAAGGAGACGGGAATCCCCCCAAACGAGTGGCCAAAAACAACAAACAAAAACCACCAAACACACTATTGAGTTCTCAAACAACAGACTTGCATTTGTCCGCGCCACAAACCCCGGCTTAAAAGCCGCAGTAGGTAGAGCGGGCAGTGAGGAACCCCCACGTTAATGGGTAATTCGCTCGGATTTGTCTTCGCTCTCCGGCCGAGGCCGTGTCGCTCTGACTTGCAATAAGTTACGGCAGGGCTAACAGCGAGTCAAATCGCCAGGTCAGCGCGGGATCTGCGCAGGTCAGGGGCCTAGCTTGACCGGTCATCGGCAGACGCCCGCAGCACACCGGCAATGTTGCGCTTGCCACGTCGCAACACCAGCCATCGGTGATGCAAAAAGTCCGACGACTGTGGTATCCACTCGTCGCTTTCGATTCGCACGTTGTTCACGTAGACCCCGCCCTCACCGACGGTCCGGCGCGCGTCGCCCTTGCTCTTCGACAATCCGGTGGACACCAGCAGGTCGGTGATGGCGTCGGGGCCGCCGGCCGCGAGTTCGGTGACTTGACCGTTGCTCGCCTCCCGCAGAGCTGCGGCCAGCGTCGATTCGTCGAGATCACCCAGCTCACCGCGGCCGAACAGCGCCTGGCTGGCCAATTCGACGGCATCGGTGGCGGCCTGTCCGTGTACGAGTGTGGTCAGTTCCCGCGCCAACGTCCGTTGCGCGGCGCGTTCATGAGCGCGTGATTCCGTCGCTTCGGCCAGTTCGGAGATCTGCTCGGTGCTCAGGAATGTGAACCACTTCAGGTAGCCGAGCACGTCGGCGTCTGCGGTGTTGAAGAAGTACTGATACCAGGCATAGGGGCTGGTCAGCTCCGGGTCGAGCCAGATGTTGCCCCCGCCGGTGGACTTGCCGAACTTCTTACCCTCGGAGTCGGTGACCAGCGGTGTTGTCAGCGCATGCACCGTGGCGCCGCGCTTCTGACGCACCAGCCGGACGCCGGCGACGATATTGCCCCACTGGTCGGACCCGCCGATCTGCAACCCACAGCCGTACCGTTCGTGCAGCTGCACGTAGTCGTTGGCCTGCAGCAACATGTAGCTGAACTCCGTGTAGGAGATGCCCTCGCCCTCCAGACGTCGACGCACCGTGTCGCGGTCGAGCATGACGTTGACCGAGAAATACTTGCCGACATCGCGCAGGAACTCGATCGCGGACAACTCCCCGGTCCAGGTCAGGTTGTTCGCCACGATTGCGCCGGTCGGCGACTCGTCGAACTCGACGAACCGTTCCAGCTGGCCGCGGATGCGTCCGGCCCAGTCGGCGACGGTATCCGCGGTCTGCATGGTGCGTTCCCCGCTGTCGCGGGGGTCCCCGATCATCCCGGTCGCCCCGCCTGCCAGCACGATCGGACGATGTCCGGCCTGCTGGAAGCGGCGCAGCGTGAGCAGCGGAACAAGGTGACCGGCGTGCAGGCTGGGCGCGGTCGGGTCGAATCCCGAATAGACCGTGAGCGGCCCGTTGGCGAGCGCGTCCGCCAACGCGTCCCGGTCGGTCGATTGCGCGATCAGGCCGCGCCATTCCAGCTCATCGAGGATGCCGTTACTCACCCGGCCATCATCCTGTATCAGTCGCTGCCACCCGGTACCGGAGCCCGCGGACTACGGCGATACGCCGACACCTCGGGGTGACCCGGAAGCCAAAACCGCCAGGCCCGATCCGCCGCGGTGCTCACCCCGACCCGCGGGCCCGCGATCGGCTCGAGCGGCGCGCCCAGCTCGAGGCGGACCGGACCGGTCGCGTCGAAAAGGTCGATCCCGTTGTCCTCCAGCGTTATTCCGAGGGCCGAACACAGATTTCCCGGGCCGCGCGCCAGCGCTCGGGGGGCCGGTATCAAGCCGCGGCGCAGCCGTGCCACCGGTTCGCCGTCGTCGATGACGGCTGCGCGCAACAGCACCGCGGCCGCAGCATCCTCCCAGCCGCAGACCACATTGGCGCACACGTGGATGCCGTGACTGCGGTAGGTGTACATCCGGCCGGCCGGGCCGAACATCACCGTGTTGCGCAATCGGGGTCCGCGAAACGAGTGCGACGCCGGATCCGGCCATGGGCCATCCGGCGGCCCGCCGTAGGCCTCGACCTCGACGATCGTCGCGGTGACGTCGCGGCCGTGCAGGCGCGCGCCCAGTAGCCGACGGGCCGCCGTCACCGGATCAACCGCCAGCGCCGCGACTCCCACGGCACTGATTGTGCCCGGTCCCTTGACAGCCACGATCATCGGGCGCATATTCATCACATGATGAGTTCATCGAGCGATGAATTACCACAGACAGGCCCCGATACCGCAGTTCTGATCGAGAACCTGCACGTCACACGGGGCAAGCGCACTGCGCTCACCGATATCTCGGTCGCCATTCCGCGCGGCACCATCACCGGATTGCTCGGGCCCTCCGGGTGCGGCAAGACCACGCTGATGCGGTCGGTCGTCGGCACCCAGATCATCGCGTCAGGCACCATCACGGTGCTCGGCCATCCGGCCGGCAGCGCTCCCCTGCGCCGGCGCGTCGGGTACGTCACCCAGGACGCGACCATCTACCCCGACCTGCGGGTCATCGACAACGCCCGCTATTTCGCCTCGCTGTACGGCACCGATGCCCGGTCAGCCGACGACGCGATCGCCGCCGTCGGCCTCGAAGACCATCGGACCGCCTTGTGCGGCAACCTTTCCGGAGGCCAACGGACCCGGGTGTCACTGGCCTGCGCCCTGGTGTCGCAGCCCGACCTGCTGGTGCTCGACGAACCCACCGTCGGACTCGACCCGGTACTGCGGGTCGATCTGTGGGAGCAGTTTCACCGACTCGCCCGCGGCGGCACCACCCTGCTGGTGTCCAGCCATGTCATGGACGAGGCCGACCACTGCGGCGACCTGCTGCTCCTGCGCGAAGGACGTCTGCTCGCGCACACCACACCCACCCAATTGCGAAAGGACACCGGATGTTCGTCACTGGAGGAAGCGTTCCTGTCCGTCATCCGGCACAGCACCGCGGCGTGAGTCGCCCGGGGATGCTCGGTCTACGGGGGTATCTGGCCACCACCGCCCGCATCCTGCGTCAACTGGCCGCCGACCATCGCAGCATGGCGATGATCATCCTGGTCCCGACACTGATCATCGCGCTGATGTACTTCATGTTCTCCGAGGTGCCACACCCGCCGGGCGTGCCGTCCCCGTTCAACAAGGCCTGCCTGATCATGCTCGGGGTGTTCCCGCTGGTGGTGATGTTCCTGATCACGTCGATCACGATGCAGCGAGAACGCGTGTCCGGAACGCTGGAGCGAATTTTGACCACGCCGCTGCGGCGGTTCGATCTGCTCGCCGCCTACGGCACCGCGTTCTCCATCGCTGCCGCCGCGCAGGCCGCGCTGGCGTGTGGGGTCGCGTTCTGGCTGCTCGGGTTCGACACCGCGGGCAGTCCGGTGTTGGTATTCGTCATCGCGATCGCCAATGCCGTGCTGGGTGTCGGGTTGGGCCTGTTGTGCAGTGCCTTTGCCCGCACCGAGTTCCAGGCGGTGCAGTTCATGCCGGTCGTCGTGGTGCCGCAGCTGCTGCTGTGCGGAATCCTGGTGCCGCGCGAGGCGTTGCCGGACTGGCTGCAGTGGATCAGTAATGTGCTGCCCGCCAGCTACGCTCTGGAAGCGTTGCAACAGGTCGGTGCGTACGCCGAGCCGACCGCGATCGCGGTTCGCGATATCGCGGTGGTGATCGGTTTTGCGCTTGTCGCGCTGGGCTTGGCGGCGGCGACCCTGCGACGTCGGACCCCGTAGCCGGGAGGCCGCCGTAGTGGAGAGGAAGCCGTGAGCAGCAGCGCTGAACGCAAGCGTCCCGGACGACCGCCGGGTAGTTCCGACACCCGGGAACGGATATTGGAGAGCGCTCGGGAGCTGTTCGCACGCAACGGTTTCGACAAGACGTCGATCCGCGCGGTCGCCGCGGGCGCCGGCGTCGACGGCGCCCTGGTGCACCACTACTACGGAACCAAACAGCAGCTTTTCGCGGCGGCCATCGCGATCCCGATCGACCCCATGGCGGTGATCGGGCCGCTGCGGAAGACCCCGGTGGATCAGATCGGCAGCGTGCTTCCGTCAATCCTGCTGCCGCTGTGGGATTCCGAGCTCGGTAAGGGCTTCATCGCGACACTGCGCTCACTGCTGGCGGGCGCCGATGTCAGTTTGGTCCGATCGTTCCTGCAGGAGATCATCACCGTCGAGATCGGGTCCCGGGTGGACAACCCGCCCGGCTCCGGCGCGATCAGGGTGCAGTTCGTGGCGTCGCAACTCGTCGGCGTGGTGATGGTGCGTTACATCCTGGAGCTGCAGCCGTTCGCCGGGCTGGAACCGCAGATCATCGCCGAGACGATCGCGCCCAACCTGCAGCGCTATCTCACCGGTGATCTGCCTGCGCTGCGCTGAGCAACCGATCATGCTCGGCATCGTCGGTCACGGGCACCGCCTCATCGATGAGCAGCACCGGGATGCCGTCCACGATGGGATAGGCACGGCGCAACCTGGCGTTGTAGAGGCACTCGCCCGGAACGTGCACGAGGGGGCCGTGATCCTCGGGGCAGACCAGGATGTCGAGCAGCTTCGCGTCGAGGCTCACTGAACTCTCGTCACCACGGCGACATGTCCCCACCCCAACCGGGTGGGATCAGCGCATTGTTTCCGTCGTCGCCGGCTACAGGCGCCCACGGCGCAGCGGAGCCCGCCGAGCCCTGCCCGGGTGCATCCGAGCCGGCGTTGGCCTGCTGGTTGATCATCCGGCGCTGGTAGGACAACGTGGACTGGAGGGCGTCGATCAGCGGTTTCTGGTTGGGCCGCGCGTTCAGACCCTCGAGCAGGGCCTGAGAGTTGGCCGTCGACGGGCGCACGCCACGCTGGCGCAACGTCATCACCTGCTCGATGAGCTTGGAGACCTGACCACCGCCGCTGCCGGTCTGGTACTGCTCGGAGATCATCATCAGTACCTGATCCGGGGACACCTGCTGGGCCGGCTGTTCCTGCGCTGACGCGTCCGGTTCGGCCGCCGCCACCGGCGCCAGGCCAAGGCCCGCGGCGGCCGCGGCACCGATGAGGGCGCCCGCCGTCCAGCGCCGCAATGATGTGCCGGTCACGGAGTTCTCCGTCGTCATCTGAACCTCTCCCTTGCCGTCTCGGCGAGCCTAACAGTGCACCTGTCGCCGAGCATCACGGCTGATTGCCGACGATCTCCGCGCGCACGGCAGCCGTCATGCGCTTGTACTGCTTGGTATCGGTGTCGAAGTACCAGGTGTTACGCGATGACTTAGGAATGCCGGCGGCGCGCAACGGACCGGTCTCCGGCCGGTAGGACGCACCGAGCGTCATGCTCGGCGCCACGTGGATCACCGCGGGCCCGACGCCGATCGGCAATGTCGCCATGGCCTCGTTGAGCTCCGCGCTGGGCAGGCTGCCACCCGGGCGCAGCGTGACGGCCGTGACCACCAGCGATTCACCCTGCACGTCGAGTCGGTAGGTCACCGCAAGGTCGACCGCCCCGGCCCGGCTGACGGCGTCGTTGACCGCCGCGGTGAACACCGGGCCATCGGGCGTCCTGATCACCGAACTGCGGTTGTCGACGAGCCAGAAGTCACCGTCCTCGTCGCGCCGGCACAGTTGCTCGGTGGACACCCAGGTGTCCGCCGGCGCGAACACGCCGCGCTTGACCGAGGCGGTCGGATCCACCGGGCCCCGGGGGCGGGCCAGGAGAACGCCGACCTCGCCCGCCTCGGCACGGCGCACGAAACCGGAATCCTCCTCCAGGATGAGGTCGTCCTCCACGTCGTAGGCACCGAGTTCGACCTGCGGACCGCCGGGCAGCGGGCGGCCCTTGCTGCCGATCTTCACGCCCGCCACATTGGACAGCACCGCCTGGCCGTCGGTGGTCGCAAAGAACTCGACGACCTTGGCGGGCTCGAACACCTCGACGACCCGGCGCCACAGACCGGTCGGCATGCCGGCGCCGATGAACAGCCGCACCGAATGCGTGCCCGCCAGCGAGAACGACGGGTCGTCGATGACCTCGCCGAGCATCGCCCAGGTGTAGGACACCACCGTCACGCCGTACTGCCGGATCTCACGGACGAACCGGTCCGGGGCCAGGCCCCGGGACAGTGCGATGCGCGCCCCGCCGACCACCGCGCCGCCCAGACTGACCAACAGCCCGGACGGATGGTGCAGCGGGGTCAGGCAATAGACGGTGTCGCGGTTGCCCAGGTTGGCCGCCGAGGCCGTGCCCAGGGCGGACAGCGCCCACCGGTAGTTGGTGATCTGCCGGGCGACCAGTTCGCCGTTCGTGGTCGCAAACGCCACGTAGGCGAGGTCGCGGGCGAAGCCCGGGTTCGGCCGGTACCAGCCGGGCAGTTCGACCCGGTCGGGGTCGATCTTCTCCATGTCCACGACATCGGTGCCGTCGGCCAGGTCCAGGTCACGGGACTCGCCACCGCCGAGCACCAGCACGCGCCGGTCCAGCGTGCGCGCGATCTCCAGGTTCGCCGGGTCGGTGAGGACCTCGGCGACACCGCCCAGGCGCGCGGCCTCGGCGAGGTCGGCATCCGGCGGCATCAGCACGGCGACGGCTCCGAGCCGCGACAAGGCCGCGATCGCGACCAGCGCGCTCGGCCGGGTCTGCATCAGCACACCGACCCGTACCCCTTGGCGCACACCGACTTCGATCAACCCGCGCACCACATTGTTGACCCGGCGGTCCACCGCCTCATAGGTGTGCACCCGACCGTCGAACAACAGGAACTCGCCGTCGGGGTGGCTTTCGGCCTGCTCGGACATGATGCGGCCCAGCGAGATTCGGGTGTGGTCGTTGATCTGGCCGAGCCGCGCGAGGCGAGGCAGCGTGCGCGCCGTTTCGACGAGCAGCGTGCGCGCCGACTTGTTGGTGGCGACGACGGCGCCGGCAGCCGAACGGGCCAGATCGAAGGCCATCTCCGAGGCCGCCGCCGCACCGTGCGCCACCCGCGAGGTGAGCGCCACCCCGGCGTCGATGGCGGATTCGGACGGCTGGAGACCCATCGGTGCGATTTCGTCGGGCAACGCGCCGTCACCGCTGCGCCACTTGACCCACGACGCCACCGTCGGCCAGGTTTGAGTGGCGGCCTTCGATCCGACGACAAGACCGAAATGTCCTGTGCGGATGAGGTATTCGTAGGTATCGGCCTTGGGTGCGGCGGTCTTGATACCGCGTACCGCCGCCGGCTGACCGATATCGTCGACCTCGCCGATCACGGCCAGCACCGGGCAGGTGATATCGGCCAGCGTGACGAGTTCGCCGCGGATGGAGAACCCGCCGGACATCATCCGGTTGTGGGCGATGAACTGTTTGAGCAGTTCCGAGATGGCCGGGCCCGACCAGGCGATCCAGCCCTCGGAATCGAGGAAGCGACGCTGCTGCTCACGGGGCAGCAGCGCGTCACGATCATGCAGTTGACGCAGGAAGTCCAGGCGCGCCTGAGCCGTCTTGAGCGGGTCGAGCAACTGGAAACCGGTGCGCGCCAGCCACCCCGGGATGTCGATTCGGGAGAACACATGGTCGGCCATGAAGTTGGCGGCCACCGCGCCGACGTTGGGTGGGATACCCATCGGCAGGGCCGCCAAGGTGTCGACCGGAGAACCGAATCCGACGATGCTGGCGAGATCCTTGGAGCGGCGGTAGGCCGCGGTCTGGTAGCAGAACATCCCGCCCTGGGAGTAGCCGGCGAGGTGGACGTCGCTGCCGGTGACCTTCTTGACGGTGTCGATGGCCTCGCTGAGCGCCACCACGTGGTCGGCGAGATTGCGCTGCATACCGCCCTCGACCTGATCGGGCGAACCGAAGTCGATCACCCAGGGATCCAGGCCCGCGGCATGCAGGATGCCCACGGCGCCGTCCTCGCGGGTGACGTCCCACATGTCGGCCGACATCATCATCGGATGCACCATCAGCACGGGGGCGCCGGGAGCCGCCGCTCCGGGCCGGGTGTCGGGCGGGAAGTACCGGCGCAGCCGGTACATCGGGACGCTCTCGATGATCTGGTACGGCGAGGGGACCGCACCCGTTTCCAGGCCGCCGTACCGCAGGACTTCGATGCCGTTCTGCGCGGTCGCCAGAATTCGGCTCACCGGACCGGTGATCGACGAGAAATCCACCAACGCGCGCTCCCCTGAGTGTGTGACTCCCAATCCCCCGATTGCCACGACATCATGGCACAGCGTTGCTGGTCGGCCGCTGCGAATGTGCACCGCCGGGCGGCCTAGCCTGGTGGGGACATGGCGCATCTTCTCGGGGCTGAAGCCCTACATCTGCAATACCCGACCAAAGTCGTTTTCGATTCCGTCTCCCTCGGCGTGAACGAGGGCGACCGCATCGGCATCGTCGGCCGCAACGGTGACGGAAAGTCCAGCCTGCTGGCCATGCTGGCCGGCCGCGTCACCCCCGATTCCGGGCGGGTCACCGTGCGCGGTGGCGTCCGGGTGGGCGTGCTGGACCAGGCCGACACCCTCGATCCAGACGACACCGTCGGGCACGCCGTCGTCGGCGACACCCCGGAGCACGAATGGGCGGGTGACCCGCGCGGCCGCGACGTCATCGCCGGGTTGCTGAGCGGCCTGGCCTGGGACGCGGTACTCGGCACCCTCTCTGGCGGACAGCGCCGCCGGGTCGCGCTGGCGCAGCTGCTGGCCGGCGATCACGACGTACTGGCACTCGACGAACCGACAAACCACCTCGACGTCGAGGGCATCACCTGGTTGGCCGAGCATCTCAAGCGGCGCTGGTCGCCCTCTTCGGGTGGGCTGCTGGTGATCACCCACGATCGCTGGTTCCTCGACGAGGTCTGCACCACGACGTGGGAGGTGCACGACCGCATCGTCGAACCGTTCGACGGCGGGTACGCCGCCTACATCCTGCAGCGGGTGGAACGCGACCGGCAGGCCTCCACCATCGAGGCGCGACGGCAGAACCTGGCCCGCAAGGAGTTGGCCTGGCTGCGCCGGGGCGCGCCCGCACGCACGACCAAGCCGAAGTTCCGCATCGATGCGGCCAACGCCCTGATCTCCGATGTGCCCGAGATCCGGGACAAGGTGGCCCTGCAGTCACTGGCGGTGACCCGGCTGGGCAAGCAGGTCGTGGATCTGCTCGACGTGTCGGTGAGTTATGCCGACCGCGAGGTGCTCAAGCAGGTCGAGTGGCGGGTCGCGCCGGGCGAGCGGACCGGCATCCTCGGCGTCAACGGTGCGGGCAAGTCGACGCTGCTGGGACTCATCGACGGTTCGGTACAGCCCACCGAGGGCCGGGTGAAGCACGGCAAGACGGTGCAGATCGCCACCCTGACCCAGGGCGTCGACGAACTCGCCGACCATCTCAACGATCCGGTGCGGGTGGTGCTGAGCCAGCTGGCCACCACCTACACCGTCGGGGCAGGCTCCAAGGCACAAGAACTGACCCCGGGTCAGCTGCTGGAACGCCTCGGTTTCGCCAGTGCTCAGCTCTCCACTCCGGTCAAGGATCTCTCCGGCGGGCAGCTACGGCGGTTGCAGCTGCTCCTCATCCTGCTGGGGCAGCCCAACGTGCTGATCCTCGACGAGCCGACCAACGACCTGGACACCGACATGCTGGCCGCGATGGAGGATCTACTGGATTCCTGGCCGGGCACCCTGATCGTGGTCAGCCACGACCGGTACTTCCTGGAACGGGTCACCGATCAGCAGTACGGCATCCTCGGCGGGCATCTGCGGCATCTGCCCGGCGGCGTCGACGAGTATCTGCGTCTGCGGGCCTCACACGGGGCGACCACCGGTGCCGCGGCACCGAAATCGGGGCCTGCGACCGCGAACTCGGTGTCCGGCGCCGATCTGCGCGCGACGCAGAAGGAGATCGCGGCGATCGAGCGCAAGCTGACCAAGCTCGACGGCCAGATCAAGGACGCCCAGCGCCGCCAGGCCGAGCATGACCAGGGTGACTATGAAGGCCTGCGAACGCTGACCGCCGGCGTCCGCGAGCTCGAAGCCGAGGTCGCCACGCTGGAGGAGCGGTGGCTGGAACTGTCCGAGTCGCTCGGTTGAGCTCCGGGGTCTCTACGATGAGGCCGTGCGGTATCTCCTGCAGCCGGTGACGCTGTGTATCCGGTATTTCCCGCAGCTCGCGGCGTGTTATCTGCTCGGCTACCTCGGCCGCACCGGAGCCATCGAGTTGGCCGCCAGGGTCGGCTACGACAATGACCTCTGGGCGTCGCTGATCATGCCGCTGGCCGGCATGGCGCGGCTGGGGTCCTATGTGGCGATGTTCCTGGTGATACGCCAGGGCATTCCCACCTTGGCTGCGCTGCCGCCCCGCTCGCTGCGTCAGATCGACGTGTTCGCCACCGTCATCGTGCCGTTTTTCGCGATCTACCTGGCCTGGCAGATGTTCCGCGAGGACTGGCTGTCCTTCGAGTACACCGCCCTGCCCTACCGGGTTGGCAAGGCGGTAACTACGCCGCAGCCGGTCGAGCTGGACCCAAATGCGCTTCCGGTCAGTACAGTCACGATCGTCATCATCGTGGTTGCATTGCTGGTCCGCCTGGGACTCGGCCGACTCAAGGACCGGATGCCCGCCTGGCTGCTTCCGGTACAGGTCTATCTGGACACGCTGTGGGTGTTCCTTGTGCTCACCTTTTCGGCCAGCAACGGGGTGACGTTGCTCATCAACCCCACCGCCTGGCTGGCCGAACGGCGGATCGTGGTGTGGTTCAACGACACCCGCGAGAGTCTCTTCTCGCATTTCCAGTTGCTCGAGTCGACGTGGGACGCGCTGATGTGGGCGCTGAGCACCGTGTTCGGCGGTGCGGCGGTACCTCTTCTCTGGCTCGCCGTGGCCTGCATCGTCTACGGCGCGACTCCGAAGCCTGACTGGCATGCCGCGGTGCGACGGTTGGGCGGGGACCGCGCAGGCCAATGGATCGACCGCACCGCGCCCACCCGCACACAGCTGAGCACCCGGTGGAAGCGGGTGCCGGGCAAGGTGCGCACCGAGGTGCGTGACCAGTTCACCGGCCAGATCGGCAAGTTCAAACCGATCGTGGACTCGGCGCACGTCATCATCGCCGGGGGTGCGTTCGCGCTGTCGCTGTACGTGCTGGCCTACCTGGGGCTGGCCTGGCTGGACATGTCGGGCAGCTACCTACGGACGCAGATGGGGCCGGGGTATCTGTTCCGTGGGATGGCCTGGCTGCTCGGCCCGCACAACATCATCTTCTGGTGGGGCATCGAGGATTTGCTCGAACTGATTTCGCACACGGTCATCGAGCCGCTGCGGGTCTGTCTTATCGCCACCATGTTGGCCTGGTGCCTGGAACGCAGCGCCTATTCACCTATGACAACTCAAACCGAATCAGTATCGAGCCATCCAGCTTCCTGACGTCCACCGCGGTGGGTTCGGCGGTCGCGGGAATCAGAAAGCTCCACTCCATGGATCGCCGGGCACCGCAGGGCGGCCCAACGGCGCGCCAGGAACGCTCGTTGTCCAGGAGGAAACCGTTACAGGCAATACCGGTCTCGGCCGGTCCGGACCGTTCCACGACCACCTTCGCGACGACGGTGCCTTCCGGTGGCGGCAGGCTGGAACCGGGTTGCCTCATCGAGCGGTATACGTTGCGCACCGTCCAGGTCTGACCGTCGACAACGACGTCCTGGCCTGGCCCGGCGGTGTGAGTCGGCTGCACCGTGCGTTCGTAGCGGTCCCACTCCGGCTTCAGAACAAAAGCGCTCGTTACCACCAACGCCGCCGCGGAGATCGCGGCTCCGATGACATTTCGCTTCCACAGCGAGATCGTCATAGGCCGACCATGGTGTGCGGTTTCACGACGATCGGATCCTCACGACTCACTCGCGCGTCGTCCAGCGGGATATCGATCATCAGCCGGGAGGTCAGGCGGCTGTCGCCAACCCATACCCGCAGGCTCATCGTCTGCGAACCGGGCTCGACCAGTTCGGCCGGCACATCGAACACCCAGCTACTGCGCACCCGGATACCAGGCGGGAAGGCGGGATACAGGACGCCGACTCGCATGGTCGGCACGTACGTGTTCGGGCCGACGACCAGTTCGACCCTCGGGACCTCGACGGTAAGGGTGGTCATCGTCTCATTGTCGATTGCCACCCAGGTTCCCACCGCATCGACGATTTGCCGTGGGTATCGCCCCTTCTCGACTCGTGGGGCCACACGCACCCCGGTGACCTGCGTTTCGATGCCACGCCCGGTCGCTTGCTCGCCGATCCCCGCGTGCACATCAAACGGCCCATACACATCGTCGGGGGTTGGCAGGCTCTGCCACAACGCCGCCGCAGCCGCGATGACCACGGCGGTGGCGAAGATGTGCAGCGGCCGCTGCCAACGCCCATTCGTCACCGCGGGCCTCCCACTGGAACGGTGAGCCGGCCGTATTCGTCTTCGCTGCGCACCCAGCCCTGACCATAAGTGGCGTTGTGTTTCCGGGATTCCTTCAAGATACGGACCGACAGATCGTCTCCGACCGACATCGCGTTCTCCGGCAGATCCCACACCAGCACGATCTCGTCGGTGAGACCGGGACCCAACGCGGCCTGAACGGTGCCGTCGGCGAACCGCGCCGACCAATTGAAGCGGGCATCCGGTAGTCCGGGTAGCTCGAAGGGATTGTAGACGTTACCCGGCAGCGTGCTCGTATTCTTGACCGTCGCTAGCAGTCCCAGATAGCGACGACCGGCTTTCTCCTGGAAGAGCCGCCGCTCACCCGCCTTGATCTCTTTCATCAAGCTGGCGCGCTGCACCGTGATCTCGAACCGTCCGGTATCGAACATCTCGCCTGGTTTGATGTCGACGACTTTCTTGTTCACCGTGTCCAGCCCGCCGAACGCCGCGGTGGCCACGAGCACGGTTACCAAGACAGCCCGCCGCCACTCCTTGACACCCCAGCCCGCCAACCACTGACGAAAACGTCCGGTGACTGAGGTGGCGGCGCTCCCCCGAGCCGGTTCCATGACTGCAGATGCTACCTAGCGCAGCTTGATCCGGAGTTCATCGGCGACGTCTCGCACCACGCCGAGCTGGCGGGCCACCTGGATCGGCGCGGTGCCGCCGCGGGCGTCGCGCGAGTCCACCGAACCGGCGATGGTCAGCACCTCGCGCACCTGGGCGGTCAGCCCCGGATGGATGCCGGCGAGTTCGTCATCGGCGAGTTCCTCGAGCCCGACCCCACGCGCCTCGGCCGCCTTCACCGCCGCGCCGGCCGCCTCGTGCGCGACTCGGAACGGAATACCTTGCCGCACCATCCATTCGGCGATATCGGTGGCCAGCGTGTAGCCCTGCGGCGCCAACTCCGCCATCCGATCGGTGTCGAAGGTGAGCGTGCCGACCAGCCCGGCCATCGCGGGCAGCAGCATCTGCAGCTGCGTCACCGAGTCGAAGACCGGCTCCTTGTCCTCCTGCAGATCCCGGTTGTAGGCCAGCGGCTGAGCCTTCAGCGTCGCCAGCAGGCCGGCCAGGTTCCCGATCAGCCGCCCGGACTTACCGCGCGCGAGCTCGGCGATATCCGGGTTCTTCTTCTGCGGCATGATCGAGCTGCCCGTCGACCAGGAGTCGTGCAGCTTGACATAACCGAACTCGGTGGTGCTCCACAAGATGATGTCCTCGGCCAGCCGGGACAGGTCCACCGCGATCATCGCGAACACGAATGCGGCCTCGGCGGCGAAATCCCTTGCTGCAGTGGCATCGATCGAATTCTCGGCAGCCGAATGAAAGCCCAAGTCGTCGGCGATGGCGTCGGGGTCCAACCCCAGCGAGGAGCCGGCCAGCGCGCCGGAACCGTACGGCGACACCGCGGTCCGCTTGTCCAGGTCGACGAGGCGCTCGGCGTCGCGCAGCAGCGGATGGGCATGGGCCAACAGGTGATGAGCCAGCAAAACCGGCTGGGCGGACTGCAGATGCGTCTTGCCCGGCATGATCGCCGTCGGGTGCGCGGCGGCCTGGGTGCTCAGTGCGGCCGCGACGTCGAGCACGCCGGCGCCGACGGCTTTGATGGCGTCGCGCAGCCACATCCGGAACAGGGTGGCCACCTGGTCGTTGCGGGACCGTCCGGCGCGCAACCGTCCGCCCAGCTCGGCACCGACCCGGTCGATGAGGCCGCGCTCCAGCGCACCGTGTACATCCTCGTCCGTCGGCAGCGGCCCGAAACTGCCGTCGGCGACGTCCTCACCCAGGCTGTCCAGCCCGGCGAGCAGCCCGTCGCGCTGTTCCTCGGTGAGCAGCCCCGCCCGGTGCAGCACGCGGGCGTGCGCCTTGGATGCGGTGACGTCATAGGGCGCCAGCACCCAGTCGAAGTGCGTCGACTTGCTCAGGGCGGCAAGGGCATCGGACGGCCCGTCCGCGAACCGGCCGCCCCACAGTGAACCTTCGTTGGTACTCATCTCACTTCTCCCCGCGAGCAGACGTAAATGGCCCGATTTGCAGGTGCTTTCGAAGCCATTCGCGTCTGCTCGGCATTACAGACCGAGGTCGCGCTTGGCCGAGATCTTCGAAGACAGCCCGTGCACGTGCACGAAACCCTTGGCCGAGGACTGGTCGAAGCTGTCGCCCTCGTCGTAGGTGGCCAAGTTGAAGTCGTACAGCGAGGTCGGGCTGCGCCGGCCGTTGACCGCGATGTGCCCGCCGTGCAGCACCAGCCGGATCTCGCCGGTGACGTGCTCCTGGGTGTGCGCGACGAAGGACTCCAGCGCCCGCTTGAGCGGTGAGTACCAGAGGCCGTCGTAGACCAGCTCGCCCCACTTCTGATCCGTGCCGCGCTTGTAGCGACCCAGTTCGCGCTCCAGGGTGACGTGCTCGAGTTCGGTGTGCGCGGTGATCAGCACCATGGCGCCGGGCGCCTCATAGATCTCGCGGCTCTTGATGCCGACGAGGCGGTCCTCGACGACGTCGAGCCGGCCGACGCCTTGGGCGCCGGCACGCCGATTGAGCTCCTCGATGGCCTGCAGCACCGTGACGGGCCGGCCGTCGATCGAGGTCGGCACACCCTTCTCGAAGCCGACGATCACCTCGTCGGGGGTGCTCCAGTTGATGGTCGGGTCTTCGGTGTAGTCGTAGACGTCCTTGGTGGGTGCGTTCCAGAGGTGCTCAAGGAAGCCGGTTTCCACCGCGCGGCCCCAGACGTTCTGGTCGATCGAGAACGGCGAGCGCTTGGTGACGTTGATCGGGATGGCGTTCTCCTCGGCGAAGGCGATGGCCTTCTCCCGGGTCCAGGCGTAGTCGCGCACCGGGGCCAGCACCTTGAGTTCGGGCGCCAGCGACGCGAAGCCGACCTCGAAGCGGACCTGATCGTTGCCCTTGCCGGTGCAGCCGTGCGCGACGGTGCCACCCTTGTGCTCGCGGGCGGCGGCCACCAGGTGCTTGACGATCAGCGGGCGGCTGATCGCCGACACCAGCGGGTACCGGTCCATGTAGAGCGCGTTGGACTGGATCGTCGGCAGGCAGTACTCGTCGGCGAATTCATCACGGGCGTCGACCACCACGGCCTCGACGGCGCCGCAATCGAGCGCTCGCTGCCGGATGACCTCCATGTCCTCACCACCCTGGCCGAGGTCGATGGCCACGGCCACGACCTCGCGCCCGGTCTCCTTGCCGATCCAGCTGATCGCGACCGAGGTGTCCAGACCGCCGGAATACGCCAGGATGACGCGCTCGGACATGCAAAATCTCCTTTGTTGGAACTGCTACTTCAAGTTTTCGAACATGATCGCGAGCTCGGCACCGGTCATCGGCTCACGCGCCATCACGAAGATGGTGTCATCACCGGCGATGGTGCCGACAACCTGGGGCAACGATGCCCGGTCGATGGCGCTCGCGAGGTAGTGCGCGGCCCCCGGCGGAGTCCGCAGCACGGCGATGTTGGCACTGGCATCGGTGGACACCAGCAGGTCGCCGAGCAGCTTGGTCACCCGTTCGGTGCCGCCGGAGACACCGCGCACCGGACTGCCGTCCTCGGGCACCACGTAGACGCCCACGCCACCGTCGGCGCCACGCAGTTTGACCGCTCCGAGTTCCTCCAGGTCCCGCGACAGGGTGGCCTGAGTGACCTCGATGCCCTCCGCGGAGAGCATGGCGGCCAGCTCACCCTGACTGCTCACCGCGTTCGCGGAGAGCAGGGTGACGATACGGGCCTGCCGGCCGACCCGGGTCGGTGAACTCATGATGTCAGGCACGCTCCAGCAGCCAGGCCAGCAGCGCCTTCTGCGCGTGCAGCCGGTTCTCGGCTTCATCGAAGACGGCGCTCTGCGGACCGTCGATCACCTCATCGGTGATCTCGTGCCCGCGGTGCGCCGGAAGGCAATGCAGCACAACGGCTTCCGGATCGGCCAGCTTCAGCAGCTCGGCGTTGAGCTGGAACGGGCGGAACGGGCGCACCCGGTCCAGACCGTCGTTCTCCTGCCCCATCGAGGTCCAGGTGTCGGTGACCAGGACGTCGACGCCCTCGGCGGCGACCTTCGGGTCATCGCTGAGTGCCACCTTCGCCCCGGTCTCGGCGGCACGGCGCTTGGCGGCGTCGACGAACTGCGGGTGCGGTTCGAAACCGGCGGGCGCGGCGATCGTCACGTTGATTCCGGCGGTCACCCCGCCCAGCATCAGCGAGTGCGCCATGTTGTTGGCACCGTCCCCGAAGTAGGTCATCGACAGACCGTGCAGTGAGCCCTTCCGCTCGGCCAGGGTCTGCAGGTCGGCCAGCACCTGGCAGGGGTGAAATTCGTCGGACAGCGCGTTGACGATGGGCACCGTCGACCCGGATGCCATGGCGGTCAAGCGTTCCTGTGCGAAGGTGCGCCAGACGATGGCGTCGACGTAGCGGGACAGCACGGCGCCGGTGTCCTCGAGGGTCTCCTCGCGTCCGAGCTGGGTGCTGCGTCCGTCGACGACGACGGCGTGCCCGCCGAGTTGGGCGATGCCCATCTCGAAGGAGAATCGGGTGCGGGTGGAGTTCTTCTCGAAGATCACCGCCACGCCGCGCGGGCCTTCCAGGGGCCGGCGGCTGAACGGCGACGTCTTCAGAGCGGCGGCCAGCGCCAGCACCTCGGCCTGCTCATCGGGTGTCAGGTCATCGTCGCGCAGAAAGTGTCTGGTCGCCGCTGTTCTGGACGTCATAGCGCTCCCTTGTCGAGCACCGCGGGCAGTGCGGTGAGAAATTCGTCGATCTGGGTTTCGGTGATGATCAGCGGCGGAGCCAGCCTGACCACATCGGGCGCGGCGGCGTTGACGAGGAACCCGGCCTCACGCGCGGCCGTCTCGACCGCCTTGGCCTTTTCGGCGGTCAGCACGATGCCCAGCAGCAGGCCTTTCCCTCGCACATGGCTGATGAGCGGGTGGTGCAGTTCCTCGATGCCGTGGCTGATCGTCTTGCCCAGCACATCGGCTTTCGCGACGAGGTCCTCGGCGGCCAGCGCCTTCAGCACCGCCAGCGCGGCCGCGGTGCACACCGGGTTGCCCCCGAATGTGCTGCCGTGCAGTCCCGGTGTCAGCAGGTCACCGGTGGCGCCGATGGCCAGGCAGGCACCGATGGGCAGTCCGCCACCCAGGCCCTTGGCCAGGGTCACGATGTCCGGGGTGATTCCGTCGTGCTGGTGGGCATAAAAGGTTCCAGTGCGGCCAACCCCGGTCTGCACCTCGTCGAGGACCAGCAGTGCGCCGTGGGCAGCGGTGATCTCGCGCGCCTTGGCAAGGTAGCCCGGGGGTGGCACGACGACGCCGCCCTCCCCCATGATCGGCTCCAGGAACATCGCGGCGGTCTCGTCGGTGACGGCGGCTTCGAGTGCCTCGGCGTCCCCGTAGGGCACGAAGCTCACCTCACCGGGCAGCGGCTCGAAGGGTGCCCGTTTGGCCGGCTGACCGGTCAGCGCCAGCGATCCCATCGTACGGCCGTGGAATCCCCCTTCGGCGGCAACGACTTTCGTGCGCCCGGTGAGCCGGGTGATCTTGAAGGCAACCTCGTTGGCCTCGGTCCCGGAGTTGCAGAAGAAGGCCCGCGCGGGATGGCCGAGGTGCCCGACGAGCGCCTCGGCCAGCGCGATACCGGGCTCGGTGGCATACAGATTCGAGGTGTGCCCCAGGGTATTGAGCTGCGTGGTGACAGCCTCGATGACGGCGGGATGACGATGGCCGAGCAGGTTGACCGCGATGCCGCCGAGCAGGTCCAGGTAGGACTTGCCGTCGGTGTCGGTGACCACGGCGCCGTCGCCTGTGGCCAGGGCCAGCGGTGGGGTGCCGTAGTTGTTCATCATCACCGCTTCCCAGCGGTCGTGGAGTGTCACTTCTGGACCACCTTGGTTCCGGTTCCTTCGTCGGTGAAAAGTTCGACGAGCACGCAGTGTTCGACGCGGCCGTCGATGACATGTGCACTCGGCACGCCGCCGTCCACCGCACGCAGACACGCCTCGATCTTGGGCACCATGCCGGCTTCCAGCGAGGGCAGCAGCTCGGTCAGTGCGGCGCTGCCGATCTCGCTGACCAGCGAGTTGCGATCCGGCCAGTCGGTGTAGAGGCCTTCGACATCGGTGAGCATCAGCAGCTTCTCGGCGCCGAGCGCCTCGGCCAGTGCGGCGGCGGCGGTATCGGCGTTGATGTTGTGCACGACGCCGTCGACGTCGGGAGCGATGGTGGACACCACCGGGATACGGCCTGCGGCAATGAGATCCAGCAGCGACCCGGCGTTGACATGCTCCACATCGCCGACCAGGCCGATATCGGTGGCCACCCCGTCGACGGTGACGCTGCGCCGCACCGCGGTGAACAGTTGGGCATCCTCACCGGTGACGCCGACGGCGTAGGGGCCGTGCGCGTTGATCAGGCCGACGAGTTCCCGGCCCACCTGGCCGAACAGCACCATCCGGGCCACGTCGAGCACCTCGGGTGTGGTGACGCGGAAGCCGCCCTTGAAATCGCCCGCGATGCCCAGCTTCTTGAGCATCGCGCTGATCTGCGGGCCACCACCGTGCACGACGACTGGTCGGATACCGCAGTTACGCAGGAACACCATGTCCTCGGCGAAGGCGCGCTTGAGGCCGTCGTCGGTCATGGCGTTGCCGCCGTACTTGACCACCACGATCTTGCCGTGCAGTTGCTTGAGCCAGGGCAGCGCGGCGGCCAACACGGCGGCCTTCGTCTGGGTGGCGGTCACGAGCTGTACGCCGAGTTCTCTTCGACGTACGCATGGGACAGATCGGTGGTCCTGATCGAGGCGGTCGCCTCGCCGGCGAACAGCTCGATCAGCACGTCGATCTCGTCACCGGACAGGTCGACCTCGCGGGCGCCCGGTGCGCCGGTGCCGTCGACGCACACCGGTGAACCGTTGAACGACACACTGATTCGTTGTGGGTCCAGGGCCACCGGCGCGATGCCGACGGCAGCCAGCACCCGTCCCCAGTTGGGGTCGGAACCGAACAGCGCGGTCTTCACCAGGCTGTCGCGGGCGACCGCCCGTGCGGCGACCAGCGCGTCGTCCTCGCTGGCGGCGCCGGCCACGGTGATCGAGATCCGCTTGGTGACACCCTCGGCGTCGGCCTGCAGCTGCGCGCAGAGGTCATCGCACACGGCCAGCACCGCGGCATCCAGCTCGTCCTGGGTCGGCGCGACCTCGCTGGCGCCGGACGCCAGCAGCAGCACGGTGTCGTTGGTGGAGCAACTGCCGTCGATGTCGAGGCGGTCGAAGGTGCGCCCGGTGGCCCGCCGCAGCGCGGCGTCCAGGGCGGCCGGGTCTGCGACGGCGTCGGTGGTGATGACCACCAGCATGGTGGCCAGTGAGGGCGCGAGCATGCCGGCGCCCTTGGCCATCCCGCCGACCGTCCAGCTGTCGGCATGCAGCGCAACCTGTTTGGGCACGGTGTCGGTGGTCATGATGGCCCGGGCGGCCTCTTCACCGCCGGTGAGACCTCCCGCCATCTCGTGCACGATCTCCGTGACCCCGGCGAGCACCTTATCCATGGGCAGTCGGTCACCGATCAGGCCGGTGGAGCAGACCGCGACCTCGATGGCGCCGGTCTCGGTGCCCCAGTCGCTGAGCGCCGCTGCCACGGCCTCGGCGGTGGCGTGGGTGTCCTGGAAGCCGAGCGGGCCGGTGCACGCGTTGGCCCCACCCGAGTTCAGGATGACCGCGCGCAGCCGTCCGGTGGTGAGCACCTGCTGTGACCACTGCACCGGGGCGGCCTTGATCTGATTGCGGGTGAACACCCCGGCGGCGGCGTGGTCGGGGCCCTCGTTGAACACCAGGGCGAGGTCCAGCCCACCGGATGCCTTGATCCCGGCCGGGATACCCGTCGCGCGAAAGCCCGCCGGCGCCGTCACACCTTGATTCCGGACGAGCTTCACGGCGCCACTCCCACTGTCGACAGTCCTTCGGTTTCGGGCCAGCCCAGGGCCAGGTTCATCGATTGCACGGCAGCACCGCCGGTGCCCTTGGTGAGGTTGTCGATGGCGCAGACGACGACCAGTACGCCGGCGTCGGCATCGACGGCCACCGCCAGTTGGGCGGCGTTGCTGCCGATCACCGATCCGGTCTTGGGCAGCTGACCCTCCGGCAGCAGATGGATGAATGGCTCTGCGCCGTAGGCCTTCTCGTAGGCCGCGCGGATCTCGCCTTCGGAGGCGGAGGTGGGCGCGGTGCAGGTGGCCAGGATGCCGCGCGAGGTGGGGATGAGCACTGGCGTGAAGGACACCGTGACGTTCTTGTCGGTGACCTTGCGCAGACCCTGGGCGATCTCCGGGGTGTGCCGGTGCTTGCCCGCGATGTTGTACGCGCGTGCCGATCCGATGACCTCGGCGCCCAGCAGGTCGACCTTGGCCGACTTGCCCGCACCGGAGGTGCCGCTGACCGCGACGACGGTGACGTTCGGTTCGACCAGATCGGCTGCGACGGCAGGCAGCAGCGCCAGCAGCGCGGAGGTCGGGTAGCAGCCGGGCACCGCGATGCGGGTGGCGCCCTTGAGGGCTTCCCGGCCGCCGGGCAATTCGGGTAGGCCGTAGGGCCAGGTGCCCGCGTGCGCGCTGCCGTAGAACTTCTCCCAGTCGGCCGCGTCGTTCAGCCGGAAGTCCGCGCCGCAGTCGATGATGACGGTGTCGCCGAGTTGTGCGGCGAGTTCGGCGGAATGCCCGTGCGGCAGGCCGAGGAAGACGACGTCGTGGCCGGCCAGCAGGTCGGCGTCGGTGGGCTGCAGAATCCGGTCGGCCAGCGGCAGCAGGTGCGGATGATGCTCACTGAGCGTGCTGCCCGCGCTCGCCGCGGCGGTGAGCGCACCGATGGTCAGGCGACCGTCCGCGTAGGCCGGGTGGCCGAGCAGCAGGCGCAGGATCTCTCCGCCGGCGTACCCACTGGCACCGGCGACGGCTACGGAGGTCATGCATCCGATCTTTGCATTGTTATGCAGTCAAGTGCAAACCCATTAGTCGATGTGTCGGCGAACAGACGTGAATGGCCGCCTTTTGCCCCATTTTCAGGGCCATTTGCGTCTGCTCGCGGCACCGATCAGGCGCGCTGAACCGCGCCCACCCGCTCGGCCGCGGCGGCCACCGCGGCCTCGCGGGATGCGCTGGCCTCGTCTTCGGTGAGGGTCCGGTCGGCAGCCCGGAACCGCAACGCCAGGGTCAGCGACTTGCGCCCTTCCCCGATCTGCGGGCCGGTATAGACGTCGAACAACCGGACGTCCTCCAACAGCGCACCGGCGCCGTCGCGCACCGCGTCGACCACCGCAGCGGCGGCGATGTCCTCGGCGACGATGAGGCTGACGTCCTGGAACACCGCCGGGAACGGTGAGACCGCGGGCGCGGGCAGGCGTTCGGTGATCGGGATGGCGTCGAGGTTCAATTCCACCGCACAGGTGCCGGGGGGCAGGCCGGCCCGTTCGATGACGGCGGGATGCAACTGCCCGGCATGCCCGATCGTCAGGTCGCCGATGAGCACCTCGGCGCACCGGCCCGGATGCCACGGCATTTCCTGGGCGGCACGCAGGGTGAACTCCACCCCGGCCGCCCGACCGATCACCTGGACGGCCTCGAAGGCATCAGCGGCCTGCACCGGCCGGCCCGGGCCCCACGGTCCGGCGAGTTCACGCAGACCGGTCAGCACCACCGCGACGTGCTCGGGCTGACTCGGCAACGATCCGTCCAGTCCGGCGATCTCCTCGGAGGTGGGACGGCGGTCGGTCGGGATGCGCTCCACCGCGCGGGTCGCCGGGGTGGCCAGTGCGACGTCCGCGATGGCGAACAGGGCGGTGTCCACCGCACCCCGGGACACGTTGCGTGTCAACGCCTCCAGCAGGCCCGGCAGCAGCGTGCTGGCCAGGTGCGGGCGGTCGTGCTCGAGCGGGTTGAGCACCGTCACGACGGAGCGGCGCGGGTCGTCGGCGGGCAGACCCCAGGTGTCGAACACTCCGGCGGGCAGGAACGGTGTCGGCAGCACCTCGACATAACCGTTGAGTGCCAACGATTTCCCCAGAGCACGGCGACGCCTCTGGACCGGGGTCAGGCCACGCCCAGGGGGCGCCAGCGGCAGCACCGACGGAATGGCGTCCAGACCCTCCAGCCGGAGCACCTCTTCGACCAGATCCGCGGGTTCGCGGAGATCGGTGCGCCAGCTCGGCGGCTTCGCGACGATCCGGTGGTGATCGCCTTCGGTCACCTCGGTGACCGCGGCGCCGATCTGGGCCAGCCTTCGCGCCGCGACACCGGCCGGGTAGCTCACGCCCGCAACGCGATCCGGCAGATCCACCGGCATGCTGACCGCGGCCGGCGACCAGTCCTCGCGGGGCGGGTCACCCCGCCAGTCGGTGAGTGTGGGCTCGACCGTGCCACCGGCGATCTCGGCGAGCAGCGTGGCACAACGATCCAGGGCGGCCACCGAGATGGCCGGATCGACGGTGCGTTCGTAGCGGCGACCGGCCTCGCTGGCCAGCCGCAGCCTCCGTTGGGTGCGAGATACCGCCGCCGGATCCCACACCGCGGCCTCCAACAGCACATCGGTGGTGGAATCGCGCACCTCGGTGGTGCCCGCACCCATGACGCCGCCGATCGCCGCGGTCGCGACGTCGTCGACGATCAGCACGTCCGCGTCGTTGAGGGTGCGGGTGATGTCGTCGAGGGTGGTGACCTTCTCCCCCGCCTCGGCGAACCGCACATTGAATGCGCCGGTGATCAGCGACCGGTCGTGCGCGTGCATGGGGTGACCGAGCTCGAGCATCACGTAGTTGGTGACGTCGACCGCCGGTGAGATGGCGCGGATGCCGGACAGCAGCAGCCGTCGCTGCAGCCACCACGGCGATACCGCGGACGGATCGATACCGCTCACCGGGCGCAGCCCGAAGCGCTGCACACCGGTGCCGGGCTGCACGGTCAGCGGCCAAGCTTCACCCTCGACGGGCAGCGGCGCGATATCGGCGGGATCGACGAACTCCAGATCGGTGGCACAGGCGATCTCGCGGGCCATACCGCGCATCGACAGGCAGTAACCACGATCCGGCGTGATCGCCAGGTTGAACACCACATCGTCGAGGCCGACGACGTCGATGGCCGAGGCACCCGGTTCGGCGGTACCCGGCGGCAGCACCAGGATCCCGGAGTGGTCGCCACCGAGGTTCAGTTCGGATGCCGAACAGATCATCCCGTCCGAGGTGCGACCGTAGGTCTTGCGCTTGGCGATGGTGAAATCCCCCGGCAGCACAGTCCCGGGCAGCGCCACCACCACGAGATCACCGACGGCGAAGTTGCTTGCACCGCAGACGATATCGCGGGGTTCCGGCTCCCCCACGTCGACCTTGCAGGCCCGGATGGGCTTCTTGAACTCGGTGAGTTCCTCGATCTCGGCCACCCGGCCGACGGTCAGCGGACCGGTAACGGGGCCGACCGGGATGATCTCCTCGACCTCGTGGCCGATGCGGATGAGCGTCTGCTCGAGGTCGGCGACCGACATGTCCCAGCCCGGCGTGCCGGCCCGGACGGTGTCACGCAACCAGCTGTAGGGAACGCGCATCAGGCACCCACCCCGAACGGCAGGGAGAACCGCACGTCGCCCTCGACCATGTCCCGCATGTCGGGAATGCCGTTGCGGAACTGCAGGGTACGTTCCAGACCCATCCCGAACGCGAAGCCCGAGTATTCACCCGGGTCGATTCCGCAGGCGCGCAGCACATTCGGATTGACCATGCCGCAGCCACCCCATTCGACCCAGCCGGGTCCGCCCTTCTTGTTCTCGAACCAGACATCGACCTCGGCCGACGGTTCGGTGAAGGGGAAGAAGTGCGGACGGAACCGGGTGCGTCCCGCGGGCCCGAACTCGGCACGGGCCAGCGCATCCAGCGTGCCGCGCAGGTTGGCCATCGTCAGCCCCTTGTCCACGGCCAGACCCTCCACCTGATGGAAGACCGGCGTGTGGGTGGCGTCGAGTTCGTCGGTGCGGAAGGTACGGCCCAGCGAGATGATGTATACCGGCAGTTCGCGTTCCAGCAGCGCCCGGACCTGCACCGGCGAGGTGTGGGTGCGCAACACCTGACGCGAGCCCTCGGGCGCGATCTGGAAGGTGTCCTGTTCGCTGCGCGCCGGGTGATCCGGCGGGAAGTTCAGCGCGTCGAAGTTGAACTGCTCGGTTTCCACCTCGGGTCCCTCTGCAAGCTCCCAGCCCATGGCGATGAAGGTGTCGGCGATGCGCTCGGTCAGCAGCGTGATGGGATGACGGGCACCGATCGGCTGCCGGGTCGAGGGCAGCGTCACGTCGATACGCTCGGCCACCAGCACGGCCGCGTCGCGTTCGATGCGCAGCGCCGCCAATCGGTCGTCATAGGCCTGCTGGGCCTCGGCGCGCGCGACGTTCACCCGCTTGCCGGCGTCGGCGCGCTCGGTCTTGGGCAGCGATCCCAGCGCCTGACGTGCCGCCGCGATCGGGGATCGGTCGCCGAGGTGTTCGGTCCTGGCCCGCGCGAGCGCATCCAGATCGGCGGCCGCTTCGAAGGCCTGCCGGGCCGCGCTCACCGCGTTGATCAGGCCTTCTTCTGAGAGCTCCGCCACCCGGCGATCATAGGCGATGCCGCGATGAGATCGACGTCACGCACCCTCGGCATCCTCGTCGAACCGGTCGGCGCCGCCGACCTGCGGAATCGGCTTGACCCAGAACATCTGCAGGTCCTCGGGCACGCCGCTGGGCTTGGCCGCGAACAGCTGTTTGCGTACCTTTTTCACCGTCACCCCGAGCGCGGCCAGGTCGCCGTTCTCGGTGATGCGCTCCAATGTCGGGTGGGAGATGACCAAGCCACCCCTGGTGGCGCGTTCCATCACCCGGGCGGCGATGTTGACGTCGACACCGAGCCAGTCCGAGCCGATCCGCTGGGGGTGTCCGGTGTGGATACCGGCCCGCATGCGTGGCGTGTACCCGTCCACCTCGACCGTGCCGACCGCCTCCAGGGCGGTCAGCACCGCACGCACCGCGGTCTCCGGGTCGCGGAACACGGCCATGGCGCCGTCACCCATCCGTTTGACGATATGGCCGCCCCCGGCCAGCAGCGGAGGTTCCATCACCTGCGCGACGCGACGCAGCAGCCGCAGGGTGGCGTCGTCACCGGCGTTCAGGGACCAGGACGAGAAGCCGACCAGGTCGGTGAACACCAAGGTCATCTCCCGGTTGGCGGGCCGGCCCGATACGCGTTCGGTGAGCGCCTGCCAGACCTGCAGCGCTCCGAGGCTGACCTCCCGGGACACGGCTTCGCGCTCGAGCAGCCGATCGGCGGCGCGGGCCGCGGCGCGCGGGCCGCCCTCGCCGGCCGCCGACAGCGGGTCCCCGAATTCGGGGTCCCCGGGCAAGGCTCGCCGGGCGCGCCTGATCATGGCGACGATGTTGGCGTTGTGATTTGTGGCGATGAGCCAGCCCAGCGGTCCTGGCTGACGGTACGGCGCCTCGGAGCGCTCGATTTCGCCGGTGCGTTCGGATCGTTCCTCGAACGATTCGACATCCACAACGCAACACTAAGCGGCGGTTCTGACACCGGCAACGAGGTCTGCCCTAGACGTTGCTCACATCCTGGGGTTCCCGACGAAATCGCAGGTCACGTGGATGTGGAGGCGTGATCGCCGCCGCGTAACGACGGCGCGCGCACGTAGACAACGCATGTTGTCACGCATATGGTGGCCAGACATCCGTAGTTTTCAAGGCTCGACGAGGACGCCATGACTGCTGCATCAACTGATTCCACCCCGTCGACCGAGCGGGCGGCGATCCCACTCGGGCCCGATTCGCTGACCTGGAAGTACTTCGGTGATTTGCGCACCGGGCTGCTGGGTGTCTGGATCGGCGCGATTCAGAACATGTATCCCGAGCTAGGCGCGGGCGTCGAGGATCACTCGATCCTGCTGCGTGAGCCGCTGCAGCGGGTCGCCCGATCCGTCTACCCGATCATGGGCGTGGTCTATGACGGTGATCGTGCCGCCGACACCGGCGCCCAGATCAAGGGGTTCCATCACGGCATCAAGGGTGTCGACGGCCAGGGCAGGCGCTACCACGCACTCAATCCCGAGACGTTCTACTGGGCACACGCCACCTTCTTCATGCTGATCATCAAGACCGCCGACTACTTCTGCGGCGGCCTCACCGAAGCCGAGAAACATCAGCTGTTCGACGAGCATGTGCAGTGGTACCGGATGTACGGGATGAGCATGCGGCCGGTCCCGGACAGCTGGGAGGACTTCCTGATCTATTGGGACCAGAAATGCCGCGAAGAGCTGGAGATCAATCGCGCCACCCTGGACATCTTCACCATCCGCATCCCGAAGCCCTGGTTCGTGTTGATGCCGACCGGCGTGTGGGATCAGCTGTTCAAGCCGATGGTCGGCGCGCAGCGCTGGGTGGCGGCGGGCGTGTTCGACGCGCCGGTGCGGGAGAAGGCCGGGATGCGCTGGACGCCCGGCGACGAGATTCTGCTGCGGCTGTTCGGCAAGGCGGTCGAGCTGGCGTTCACCGTGGTGCCCGACGAGATCCGCCTGCATCCGCGAGCGGTCTCGGCCTACCGCCGCGCCGCCGGAAGCATCCCCCAGGATGCGCCGCTGGTGGAGGCGCCCGGGTTCATGGCCCCGCCGGCCGACCGCAAGGGCCTACCGATGCACTATCAGCCCAGGCAGAAATCACTGCTCGACCGCGCCGGGTCGCTGGTGCACACCACCTTCTCGCTGGCCGGACTACGGCCGGCAGCAGCCAAACGAAAGGTCGCCTGACCCGATGCTGGAATGGTCTGACGTCGACATCGCCGTCCGTGACGCCGTGCGTGAGTTCGTCGACAAGGAGATCCGGCCCAACATCGACGCGCTGGAGAGCGGCGATATGGAGCCCTATCCCATTGTGCGCAAGCTGTTCAGCGCGTTCGGTATCGACGTCATGGCGCGAGAGTCCTTGGAGCGCAGACTGTCCAGGCTGCGCGACGGCGCCACACCCAAGACAGGTAAGCCCTCCGGCGGGATGTTCGGCGGCGGACCCGACCAGGCCGGGATGGGCTTCGTCCTGATCAGCGAGTTGTGCCGGGTGTCGATGGGCCTGGTCACCGGGATGGGGGTCAGCCTTGGCCTGACGGTCCCCACCATCCAGAGCCGCGGGACCCTCGCCCAGCAGGAACGTTGGCTGCCCGGCCTGGTGACCTACGAGAAGATCGGCGCCTGGGCCATCACCGAACCGGATTCCGGTTCGGATGCGTTCGGCGGCATGAAGTCCTACGTGACCAGAGATGGCGACGACTACCTGCTCAACGGGCAGAAGACGTTCATCACCAACGGGCCCGACGCGGATGTCGTGGTGGTGTACGCCAAGCTCGATGAGCCAGGAGTCGACAAGCGCGACCGCAAGGTGCTGACCTTCGTCCTGGACCGCGGCATGGACGGCTTTCTGCAGTCGAAGCCGTTCCACAAGATGGGCATTCACAGCTCACGCACCGGTGAACTGTTCTTCGACAACGTCCGGTTGGGCCGTGACCGCCTGCTCGGCGAGTCCGAGAACAACGCCTCGGGCGACGGCCGGGACAGCGCCCGGTCCAGCTTCTCCGCCGAACGGATCGGTGTGGCCGCGATGTCCCTGGGTGTCATCGAGGAATGCCTGCGGTTGTCGGTGGACTACGCCAAGAACCGGGTGTTGTGGGGCAAGGAGATCGGCCAGTTCCAGCTCATCCAGCTCAAGCTGGCCAACATGGAAGTGGCCCGGATGAACGTGCGCAACATGCTGTTCCGGGTGATCGAATCGGCGCAGACCGGGTCGGCGATCTCACTGGCCGAAGCCTCGGCGATCAAGTGGTACTGCTCGCAGGCGGCCACCGATGTGGCCATGGAGGCCGTGCAACTGTTCGGCGGCAACGGCTATATGACCGAATACCGGGTGGAGCAGCTGGCCCGCGACGCCAAATCACTGATGATCTATGCCGGAAGTAACGAGGTGCAGATCACGCACGTGGCGCGGGGGCTATTGGCCTGAGAGCGCCTGCGTGCTCTGGTAGAGGCAGATGGCCGCCGCCGCAGCCACATTGAGGCTTTCGGCGCTGCCCCGCATGGGGATGGTCACCTGCGCATCGGCGGCCGCGGCGATATCGGAGGCCAGGCCGTGCGCCTCCGAACCCAGCAGCCACGCCGTGGGCACGCGCAGATCGACCGCTGGCAGCGGCGTCGCGCCGTCCAGCGTGGTGGCCAGCACCTGCAGACCCGCAGCCCGCAGTGCGGCGATGAGTTCGACGGTGTCGGTGGCCTGCACGACGGGCAGCCCGAAGATGCTGCCCGCGGAGGCCCGTAGGCATTTCGCGTTGTAGGGATCGACGCTGTCACCGGCGAGGATCAGGGCATCGGCACCCATGGCGTCGGCGAGCCGGATCAGCGTGCCCGCATTGCCGGGATCGGAGGTCTCGACCGCCACGGCCACCAGCCGCGGCCGCGGCGCGTCCAGCACCTCGGCCAGGGAGACCTCGGGGATGGTGCACACCGCGATCATGCCGACCGGAGTCACGGTGTCCGACAGTGCCTTTGCGGCCCGCTCCGTCACCTCGTGTGCCGGGGCGCCGGCGAGCAGGTCGGCGAACCGTGCGTGCGCGTCCTCGGTGACGAAGACCTCTTCGACGAGACCACGCCGCAACGCTGCCTCGACCAGGTTGGGACCTTCGGCGAGGAAGCGTGCGGCGTGACGACGTCCGGCGGGACGCTGCAGCTTGATCGCCGCAGCTACCCGGTTGGACTTCTCGGTGAGGGGTGTCAGGCGGCTTCGCCCGACGGCGCGTTGACATCCTCGGGCAGGGCTGCCTTGGCAACCTCGACCAGAGCGGTGAACGCGGCCGGATCGCTGATCGCGATCTCCGACAGGTTCTTGCGGTCCACCTCGACGCCGGCCAGCTTGAGACCCTGGATCAGGCGGTTGTAGGTGACGCCGTTGGCGCGGGCCGCGGCGTTGATCCGGGAGATCCACAGCTTGCGGAAATCGCCCTTGCGAGCCTTGCGGTCCCGGTAGGCATAGGTCAAGGAGTGCAGCTGCTGCTCTTTGGCCTTGCGGTAGAGGCGTGACCGCTGGCCGCGGTAGCCCTTGGAAGCCTTGAGTACTGTGCGCCGCTTCTTCTGAGCGTTGACTGCGCGCTTCACGCGTGCCATGAGGGTGTTCCTATTCTTGCGGGGAAAGTCTGGAGGGAGGAAGCGGCTTCTCAGCCGTTCAACCGAGTTAGCCGTTCAGCATCTTCTTGACGCGGGCGGTGTCGTTGGCGGCAACGGTGACGCGGCCGTCCAGGCGACGGGTGTGCTTGCTCGCCTTGTGCTCGAGAAGGTGGCGCTTGCCGGCCTTCTGGCGGACAACCTTGCCGCTTCCGGTGACGCGGAAGCGCTTGGATGCGCCGCTGTGGGTCTTTGCCTTGGGCATGTGTCCTCAGTTCTTGTGGTGGATCAGTTCTGCGGGGGCTCGGTGGGCTCGGCCGCTGCCGCCTCGCCGCCGGGGCGCGGCGTCGGGGCATCGGCGTCGTGCGCCGCCTTGGCGCGGGTCTTCGCGCCACGGTGCGGTGCCAGCACCATCGTCATGTTGCGGCCGTCCTGCTTGGCGGAAGTCTCGACGAAGCCGTAGTCAGCCACGTCGGCGCCGAGACGCTGCAGCAGTCGGTAACCCAGTTCGGGCCGGGACTGCTCGCGACCGCGGAACATGATGGTGACCTTGACCTTCGATCCGGCTTCGAGGAAGCGGACCACATGGCCCTTCTTCGTCTGGTAGTCGTGATCGTCGATCTTCGGCCGAAGCTTCTGTTCCTTGACGACGGTCTGCTGCTGGTTCTTGCGAGACTCGCGCTCCTTGAGTGCCGTCTCGTACTTGAACTTGCCGTAGTCCATGATCTTGCACACCGGTGGTTTGGCGTCTGGGGCTACTTCGACAAGGTCGAGATCGGCGTCGACGGCGACGCGGAGAGCATCTTCGATGCGAACAATGCCTACCTGCTCACCGTTCGGTCCGATCAGACGGACTTCAGGTACGCGGATGCGCTCGTTGATGCGGGTCTCAGTGCTGATGGGGCCTCCTACGTTGTCTGCTCGTGCCACGACCGTATGGAGCGCCGGGCCAGCAGGGAGAAACCACACCATCAGCATTCCGCTCCGAAGAGCAGAAAAGCCCTGCATATAGCAGGGCCCGATGCCGACCGATCACGGCTCTCGCCGCCTGCGCATGCGCAGAACAGGACATCCGCAGATGCCTGTGATCGGACCGCTGGACCGGTATGGTCAGCGGTGGGAGCGGGACTCCACTTACTGTCCCTGGCGTTCGCCGGGACGGTCGATCGTGCAAGTCTAACAGGCATGACCGATGATCAGAAAACTCCTCCCGGCGCGGACCCGCAGGTGAGGGAGCTCGCCGAGATTCCCGCCGTCGAGGTGATCACCCGCTCGGCCGTGATGTTGATGAGTGCGGCGGCCGAGAAGATAGGCCTGGGTTCCGACGATCCCGACGACAGCCCGCACCGCGACCTCGACGAGGCCCGCCGTCTGATCACGGCGCTGGCCGGCCTGGTCACCGCATCCGCCGAATACCTGGGTCTGCACGCGGGGCCGCTGCGCGACGGCCTGAAGAGCCTGCAACTGGCGTTCCGGGAAGCCAGCGCCGCCCCCGAGGAGCCCGGCCAGGGCCCCGGCGAGAAGTACACCGGTCCGGTCTGGTGATCCGAGCCGACACCCGGGGTCGGCAGAAGCACGCATTTTGGCCGCTTAGGGCATATTCTCGCGCCCTATGACGGCCACCACAGTCCCGCATCCGTCGACGACCGGGCGGCCGTCCGGATTCTCGTGGGTACCCACCGCCGCGGGCTGGATCGTCGGGGTCATCGCCACGCTGTCCCTGGTGGCGAGCATCTCGCCGATCGTCCGGTCGGCGATCCGGGTGCCCCGCGAGTTCGTCAACGACTACATCTTCAACTTCCCCGACACCAGCTTCGCCTGGGCGGTGGTGCTCGCGCTGCTGGCTGCCGCGCTGGCCGCCCGCAAGAGCATCGCCTGGTGGATCCTGGTGCTGTACATGGCCGCGGCGGTGGCGGTGAACATCGCGGATCTCATCACCGGCGACGAATCGGTGCTGGAGGAGATCGGCGAGATCATCGGCCTGGTCTTCCACCTGGCCGCCATCGGCTTCCTAATGCTGGCCCGTCACGAGTTCTGGGCCAAGGTCCGCCGCGGCGCGTTGTTCAAGGCCGTCGGCGCCCTGCTCGCCGGGATGGCGCTCGGTATCGGCGTCGGCTGGGGCCTGCTGGAACTGTTCCCGGGCACGCTGCAACGCGAGTACCGGCTGGGCTATGCCGTCAACCGGGTGGTGGCGTTCGCCGGCGTCGACTCCGCGGTCTTCGACGGTCAGCATCCCGGCGTGCTGATCAACGCGCTACTCGGCCTGTTCGGCGCGCTGGCACTGGTGGTCGCGGCCATCGTGTTGTTCCGGTCGCAACGGGCCACCAACGCCCTCACCGGCGAGGACGAGTCCGCCATCCGCGGGCTGCTGGAACTGTTCGGCAAGAACGATTCGCTCGGCTACTTCGCCACCCGCCGCGACAAGTCGGTGGTGTTCGCCCCCAACGGTCGCGCCGCGGTCACCTACCGCGTCGAGGTGGGGGTCTGCCTGGCCAGTGGGGACCCGGTCGGTGATCCGCGATCCTGGCCGGCCGCGATCGACGCCTGGCTCAAACTGTGCAAGTCCTACGGCTGGGCCCCCGGTGTGATGGGCGCCAGCGCGCCTGCAGCGCAGGCGTTTCGCGATGCGGGCCTGAACGCCATCGAACTCGGCGACGAGGCCATCCTGCACCCCGACCGATTCAAGTTGTCCGGCCCGGACATGAAGCCGGTGCGCCAGGCCGTCACCCGCGCGCGCCGAGCGGGTCTGACAGTACGCATCCGCAGGCACCGCGAACTGACCGCCGACGAGATGGCCATGGTCGTCGGGCGCGCCGATGCCTGGCGTGACACCGAAACCGAACGTGGCTTCTCGATGGCGTTGGGGCGCCTGGGCGATCCCGCCGACGGTGAATGCCTGCTGGTGGAAGCCGTGGCGGCCGGCGGCACTGGGGAAAATGACAACGACGGCGACGTGGTGGCGATGCTCTCGCTGGTCCCCTGGGGCACCAACGGGGTGTCGCTGGATGTGATGCGCCGGTCGCCGCAATCCCCCAACGGCACCATCGAACTGATGGTCAGCGAAATCTGCCTGCAGGCAGAGGGTCTGGGCGTCACCCGCATCTCGCTGAACTTCGCCATGTTCCGGTCGGCCTTCGAGCAGGGCGCGCAGCTGGGCGCCGGCCCGGTCGCGCGGCTGTGGCGTGCGCTGCTGGTGTTCTTCTCCCGGTGGTGGCAGCTGGAGACCCTGTACCGGTCCAACATGAAGTACCAGCCGGAATGGGTTCCGCGGTTCGCCTGCTACGAGGACGCCCGGGAGGTTCCCCGCGTCGGGGTGGCGTCGGTGATCGCCGAGGGATTCCTGGTGCTGCCGTTCTCCCGCCGCAAGGAGCACACCGGCGAACACGTGGCCGCGCCGAAGAACCTGGTGGACAGCGGACTGCTGCACCGCGATGGCAGCGCACCGGATGTCAGTGCGCTGCAACAGGATCTGCCCGTCGAGGACCGCAACCGGCTGCCCGAGCAGGTGCGGGTACGGATGGCGAAGCTGAAGGCGTTGCAGGACAACGGCGTCGACCCCTACCCCGTCGGTGAGGCACCCAGCCACACCGTCGAGCAGGCACTGGCCACCACCGCCGCCGATGTCACCGTCACCGTGGCGGGCCGGATCCTGCGGCTGCGGGACTACGGCGGCGTGCTGTTCGCCGCGCTGCGTGACTGGTCCGGCGACGTTCAACTCCTGCTGGACAATTCGCGCCTCACCCAGGGCACCAACGCCGGCTTCACCGGCTCGATCGACCTCGGCGACCTGATCGAGGTCACCGGCACCATGGGGCTCAGCCGTAACGGCACCCCGTCGCTGTTGGTCACCAGGTGGCGGCTGATCGGCAAATGCCTGCGGCCGCTGCCCGACAAGTGGAAAGGCCTGACCGATCCGGAGGCGCGCGTCCGGACCCGCTACGTCGACCTGGCCATCAACACCGAGGCCCGCGACCTCATCACCGCCCGCAGCCGGATCCTGCACGCCATCCGCGAAACCCTGGTGGGCAAGGGATTCCTCGAAGTCGAGACACCGATCCTGCAGCAGATCCACGGCGGTGCCAACGCTCGCCCGTTCACCACCCATATCAACGCCTACGACCTCGGCCTGTACCTGCGCATCGCACCCGAGCTGTATCTGAAGCGGCTCTGCGTCGGCGGCGTCGAGCGGGTCTTCGAACTGGGCCGGGCGTTCCGAAACGAGGGTGTGGATTTCAGCCACAACCCGGAATTCACATTGCTGGAGGCGTATCAAGCGCACGCCGACTACAACGTGTGGATGCACGGTTGCCGCGAGCTCATCCAGAACGCCGCCGAGGCCGCCAACGGTGCCCAGGTGGTGATGCGGCCCGGCCCCGACGGCGATTTGATCGCGGTCGACATCTCCGGGGATTGGCCGGTCAAGACCGTGCACGGCGCGGTGTCCGAGGCGCTCGGCGAGCAGATCGGGCCCGACACCGGTCTGGACCGGTTGCGCGGCCTCTGCGATGGCGCCGGGGTGCCCTACCTGATGCACTGGGACGCCGGCGCGGTGGTGCTCGAACTCTACGAACGGCTCATCGAGGGGCAGACCGAGCGCCCGACGTTCTACAAGGACTTCCCCACCTCGGTCTCGCCGCTGACGCGTCCGCACCGCAGCATCGACGGTGTCGCCGAGCGCTGGGATCTGGTGGCCTGGGGTGTGGAGTTGGGCACGGCCTACAGCGAGCTCACCGACCCGGTGGAGCAGCGCAAGCGTCTGCAGGAGCAGTCGCTGCTGGCCGCCGGCGGTGACCCGGAGGCGATGGAACTCGACGAGGACTTCCTGCAGGCGCTGGAATATGCCATGCCGCCGACCGGCGGTCTCGGCGTCGGTGTCGACCGGGTGGTCATGCTCATCACCGGCCGCAGCATCCGCGAGACGCTCCCGTTCCCGTTGGCCAAACCGCGTTAGCTCCGGTCACAGCCACTTTCCAGGAAGCCGCGTCACGATGATCTCGTGACGCTGATGTCCGGGCTCTTGCAGCACCATGATTCGTTGACGCACGGTTGGGTGCCAGTGACCATTCAGGTGATCACCGGTCTGGTACTGCTTGCCGCGCTGCGCCTGCGACGCCGCCTGGTCGCCGCCGCGGTCTTCGGAGCCGCGCTGGCCGCGGCCGCGCACTGGTATGTGACGAGCCAGGGGCTGGCCGGGGAACCCGCCCCGCACGCGCTGTGGATCTGGATCGGGCTGACCGGGTTCACCGCCGTGGCACTGGTTTCCGGTTGGCGCGGAGCACGCTGGCGGCGACGCACCGCGTCGGTCGCGGCCGTCCCACTGTGCGCGCTGTGCGCGGCGCTGGCACTCAATCTGTGGACCGGCTATTTCCCGACCATGCAGACGGCATGGGGCCAGCTGACCGCGGGTCCGCTGCCCGATCAGACCGATATGGCGACCGTCGCCGCGTTCAAGGTCCGGCATGCGGTGCCGCGCACCGGTTCTCTGGTGCCGGTGGACACCGGGGACGCCGGTTCGGGTTTCAAGCACCGCGGCGAGTTGGTCTATCTGCCGCCGGCGTGGTTCGCCTCGGATCCGCCGCCCCGGCTGCCGACCGTGATGATGATCGGCGGCGAGATGAACACCCCCGCGGACTGGGCGCGCGCGGGCAATGCGGTGCAGACCGCCGATGCTTTCGCCGCAACACACGGCGGCAACGCACCCGTGCTGGTGTTCGCCGATGTCGGCGGCACCTTCAACAATGACACCGAATGCGTCAACGGCCGCCGCGGCAGGGTCGCCGACCATCTCGTCAATGATGTTGTTCCGGCGATGATCTCGAAATTCGGGGTCAGTCCGGATCCGGCCAACTGGGGTGTTGTCGGATGGTCGATGGGCGGCACCTGTGCGGTCGACCTGACCGTGATGCATCCCGACCGGTTCTCGGCGTTCGAGGATATCGCCGGTGACCTGAGCCCCAACTCGGGTACGAAGGAGCAGACCATCGAGCGCCTGTTCGGCGGTGACGGGGCCGCCTACGCCGCATTCGATCCGACCACCGTCATCACCAGGCACGGCCCCTACACCGGGGTATCGGGCTGGTTCTCGGTGAACGGGGCGGGTGTTTCACCACCACCGCAGACCGCCGCGGCGGCCCAGTCGCTCTGCGCGCTGGGCACATCCCACGGTATCGACTGCGCGGTGGTGACCCGGCCCGGCCAGCACGACTGGCCCTTCGCGGCAAGTGCTTTCGCAGAGGCACTCCCGTGGCTGGCCGGTCAGATCGGCACGCCGGGCGTGCCGAGGGCCGCCTTGCAGCCACCACCCAGGGCGCCGACCGCGGTGCAGGTGGGCGACCGGCGGCCGAGTCAGTAATCGGATTCCGCGGCCAGGATCTCCGCCAGGAACGCGTCGGCCGCAGGTACGGCCAACCGGGACCGCGCAAAGGCCCGCAGCCGGTCCCGGGTCGCCCGGTCCTCCTCCGCCGATCCCACCTGACCGACGGTGACCGAGGTGGCGGCCCAATCACGGTTCCAGGCCGCCGATTCCGACAGCGGCAGGGCGAGCGTCGCGCCGCCGCGCTCGTCGAGCACGCCGGTGGCGATGACGTCACCGCTGCGCAGCCGCACCGGCACCCCGGCGGCGGAAGCGCTGACCACGGCACGCAGGTCGGCCACGGCTCCCCCCGCACCGTCACCGCGCACCGACCAGTCGACGGTGTCCTCGGCTGCGTCGAAAACCCCCGGCGGCACAGCGCTCCAGCTGATCGACGCGGTGCCGGCTCCGATGGTGTCGGCCGGCGATGTCGCCGGGCCGCCGGCGGCCAGCGCATAATCATCTCGACGCCGGGAACCCGAAACTTCTTCGGGTGCCGCTGATTCCGCCCAGTCGGCCAGCTCCAGGCAGGGCTCGATCAACGCCGCCACCCGAGGGTCGCCATCACGCAGGTGTGCGGACAGTGCCGCCCGGTGCGGCCGTAGCAGCCCCTCGATATCGGAGTCCAGGGTGTCCTCACCGAAGAACTCCTGTGCAGCGGCCGTCAGCACCGCCAGTTCGGCGTCCAGGACCGCGATATCGAGGTCGGCGATGCTGTCGCGGGCACTGGCCGGCCACCATCGGCGCAACCAGTGCCCCAGCGCCAGCCGCCGCAACGGAGCCAGCATCTGCGGGGACAGTTCGAGATCCGCGATGTCGACACTGGTGTGCGGGTCGGCAGCCCGTCCGCGCAGAGCCTCGATCACCGCCACGTGCCCATGCTCTCCGGCCACCCGCCACAACCAGTCGGCGGCAGCCACATCGGTGAAGGTGAGTTGTGCGGTCGCGGCCGGATCATCAACCGTCCAGGCCAGTACCGCACCGGCGACCTCCAGGACCGCCACCGCCGGCGGCGCGGCCACCTGCGCACCGGTGGTCCACAGACCGGATTCGGCAACCAGTTTCATCGGGCCGCCTCCACTTCGAGCATCGCCTTGATCCGCTGCCGGTGATCCAGGCTCACCGACCGGGCAACCCCCTCCAGCAGGGCCCGCATATCGTCGACATCCGCGCAGGATTCCTGCCAGACGTCGCGGCCGTGCAGACGGGCCCACAACCTGCTCAGGTAGGGCCGGGCGAATGCCGCGAGCTCATTGGTGACCTGCTGCTGGCGTGGGTGCAGTGCCGCACCGTCGGCCAGGTAGCGCCGCGCGTGCAGCACATAGGCCTCCTTACGCAACCTGGCCTGGATCTGGGCAGCCAACCGGTAACGCGGTGTGGCGACCTCATTCAGCGGTGCCAATTCGACGGCAATCTCCACGCCGGCCACCATGGCGGCCTGGATGTCCTCGGCCAGCAGACCCCATGGCGCGCAGGCCCGGTCCACCTCCTCGGCGCACAGCAGCGGAATATCGGGAAGTTCGTCGCGGTCCAGGGCCCGGCGCAGCGTGGCACGCACCCGGTCGACGACGCTGCGGTTCAGCGGGCGATCGGTATCGGCACCGCCGTGCACGGGCGGCGGCAGCAGCGGCAGCACCGCGCTGAGCCCGATGTCGATGAATGACCACGGCAGATCCGGAATCGGGGCGCGGGCCCTGGCACCCAGGTTGTAGGGCGTCGCATCGGCCACCAATGCGGTCCACACCCGCTGGCGGGCCGCCGACTCGTTGTGACCGCCGGCATCACCCAGCACGGTGCTCAGGCCGGCCAGGAACGGGTCGGTGATGGCTGCGGTCGGGCGCACATCGCGCCAACTGGCCTGCAGTTGGCGCGTCAAGGTACCGACCACCTTGTCATCGGCCACGTGGCGGTTGAGCACTTCGATGGCGGTGCGGTCCCGGTCGCCGTGAATTCCTCGCAGAATGGTCTCCGCGGTACCCGAATCACCCTGCACCGGTTCACCTTTGGTGACCGCGAGCTCGAAGCAGATCGGGAAGTAGAGTTCCTGGGCGTTGCCGGTGGTGAGCCGCAGTTTTCGGCGCGCCAGCTTGAGCACCGCGAACCAGGATGCGGTGGCGCACAGCTGATCGCGCTGCGCCAGGATCAGTCGGTACATCTCGGCGGCGATCTCGGCGGAGACCACCGGCGTCGAGTACTGCGGGTTGGCACGCAACCGCAGCACCAGCGGGTCCAGGATGCGCTTGACGGTCCGGCTCAGCGGTCCACCGTCATCACTGCTGAGTACCTGC
Source organism: Mycolicibacterium sp. P9-22 (assembly GCF_008329585.1). GTDB lineage: Bacteria > Actinomycetota > Actinomycetes > Mycobacteriales > Mycobacteriaceae > Mycobacterium. The sequence continues at coordinate 38,353 of NZ_NPKP01000019.1, forward strand.
ACGCCCGGGCCCAGTGCGCGCCAGGCGCGGTCGATCACGGCGCGACGCGGCTGCGCGGGCGACGCGCCCGCCACCTGCGCGGCGACCTCCGGGACGGTACTCACCCGATCAGGATAGGCACGAGGTCTTTCCCGTCGCGTCGCTCGGCCGAAAGTTGGGTTCGGTAGCCGGGAACAGGGTTGACGCTTTACGCATGCCTGAGCCACTGCTGATACTCCTGCTACTCATCGTCGTCGCCCTCGTGATCGTCACCGTGGGTGCCTCCATCGCCGCCGTATTGCCCCGCGGACGCTCGGTCGCCCGACCCGCGGGTGTGCCGGCCGTCGGTATCGGCACGGTGAGCGCCGTCTCCGACCGGATCACCGTCGAAGTGGAGAGCGTGTCGGGACAGAAGTTCACCGGCCGCCTGCGCGGCGCCCCGGATGACCCGGTGGTCGCCGAGATCCGTCCCGGCGCCGTGCTGCTGGTGGCCTTCGACCCCGCATCCCGGGAACAACTGACACTCGCCGACGACATGGTCGCCATCCGGACCGCATTCGACCGGATGCTGGTGGACAAGGGCCTGGTCACCGATGCGCAGCTGGAGCTCATCCGGCACGGCACCAAGTCCAGCGGCGTGGTGACGGCCGCGCATTCCACCGGTACCGAACGGGAGGACTACCGCGAGGTGGTACTCGATCTGATGGTCCGCAGGCCCGAGGGCGGGCAGTTCCCGGCCCACGAGACAACGCTCATCCCGGCCACCTCACTGGATCGGGTTTGCCCGGGCAGCGTCGTCGACGCCTACTACCGGCGCGGGGACGAATCCGCCGTCGCGGTGGCCGTGCCGCCGGCCTGAGCGATCACAGAATCGCGAAACTCACCAGCGCCGCCCAGTACACCGGTGCCGCGGCTTCGTCGCCGCCCCGCCAGCTCCGCAGTTGTGCGCGTTGCCAGCGGTTCACCGCGCACGCCGCCTCGAAATCGGTGTGCGCCTGATGAGCGGTGTCGACGGCGGCGATGACCTCGCCCATCGGGTCGGCGGGCGCGCCGGGCACGAACCGCCGATATCCCGCACTGGTGGGAAGCGACCACAGCGTGGCGGTCACCAGTTCGGCTCCCCCGAGCACCATCGCCGCGACGATCCCGGTGGCCTCGTCGAATCGGTAGTCGCCGCCGGATGCACAGGCCAGCAACGCAACACGGGTCGGTATCGGCAGCTGCGCCGACATCAGGTCGGCCGCGGTCAGCGGCCGGTGATCACCGATCGGCTCGCAGAACCCCTCGATCGAGGCACGGCATGCCAGGTGCAGAGCGGCCCGTTCCGCTCCGTCGCCGGTGCTGGCGTGTCCGACATAGACGAGGCGTCCGGGCTCTTCGGCCAGCACGTCGGCCAGCCAGCGCCGGTCGGTGTCGGTGCGCCGGAACAGCTCAATCGGGGTGGCGACCCGCGGCAACACCTTTCGGCGGGCCATCAGGTCGGCGTAGTGCCGCGTCAGCACGGTGTCCGGCGCCGGCCTGCCCAGCACGGATCCCAGCGCCGAGTCCGGCCGCTGGCCGGGCACCCGGGGGTCGAGGACCAGCAGTGGATCCGCCTCCGGGCGAGCCGTGTTGACGCGTCGAGAATGCGCGATGTTGGCCGGTACCGCCATCAGCACATCGACGAACTCCAGCAGCCGGAAGCCCTCGGTGAGGGCGCCGATCTCCCCGGCCGGCCACGGGATCGTGGCGGGCTGCGGGCCGTCCGGGGTGATGGCCTCCTGGCGGGCCGCCAGCATCGCGGTCACCTCGGGTCGCACCGCGGGCAGTGCGAGCAGTCCCCACGGCACCCGGCCCAGGCGCGCACTGGGCGCCACCAACAGCACCGCCCGCGGGTCACTCACACACTCACCGACCAGATTCCAGCCGGCGGCCGAGATCAGCAGGACACCCAAGCGGTAGGCCAGGGTCAGTTCGGCGTCCGGGGCGGTGAAGGCACCATCGGAGAGTGCGCGCTGCAGCGCGTCCACCGCGGTCTCGCCGCCACGCGGATCCGGTAGCGCCGCGGCGACCTCCTCAAGTGCCGCAAGCAGAATCGTCTCTTCGACCACCCAGGTGACGGTGCGCTCGGGCTGTCCGACGACGCGCAGACTGGCGTAGGTGGCGATGCCGACATCGGCGAACCGCAGGATCAGAGTCGTCCGGTCGGTCACGACCATGTCGGCCAGGCCGGGTCGTCGGTGGTGATGGTGCGGCCGTAGCGTTGCCTGGCCAGGTCGCGGTAGTGCCCGAGGATCGGGTCGGCACCGGGATCCATCTGCAGCGGCGGCAGCGGACCCAGCCTGGTCAACGACGGCCCTGCGCTGACGGACCCGGCGGCAACATCGGCGAGTTCGAGGTCGGGCAAGTCGAACTCGGCGTCGACGAGCACGGCCTGGGCTCCCGCCCAGATCGGCGCATCATCCCCGCCGGTATCGGTGCTGAAACTACCTCGGGCGCTGTGGTATTCGATCAGTTCGGCGGTGAGGGCGGTGTTCTCCCACTCCCAGGCCACCGCGAACGCGCCCGCCAGCATGGGTGCCGACACCCTGGTCGCCCACTGTGCGCGGGCGTTGGCGTCCACGATCGTGTAGCGCACCGAATCCACCGCGAGTGCCGCGGGAACCTTGAGTTCTGCGGCCTGTTCGAGCTTGGCCATCGCACGGACGAAGCCGGGGCTGTCGGTCTCGGCATTGGTGGTTCCCAGGGAGGCTTCGTGTTTGGCCTCGACCTCATCCCAGGTGTCCTCGGGGTCACCGGAGCCGTCGAATCCCAGATCTCCCAGCGCGTCGGCCCGCCACACCGTGCCCAGCTGGTCGTCGAGCCGGGCGTACTGCAGCCAGCTGCTGCGCGGCCATTCGTCCAGCAGGGTGCGGGCCTGGGCGATCAGCTCCACCGCCTCGGCGAAGCGGCCGAAGAAGATCGGGATCCAGCTGCGCTGCAACAAGATGCGATGCAGGTGGAGTGGTTTGCCGAGTTCGCGCCAGTGCCGTTCGGCGTGTTCCCAGCACTGATCTGCCTCCTCCAGCGCCGCGGAGGCCAATCTGGTGAAACCGCGGTAGAACCAGCAGCGGGACACGTCGTGGGCGCGCGCGTACCTGGCGATCACCGGATAGGCCTGATCGATGAGCCGGTCCACGCCGTTGTGGTCTCCGACAGACCAGCAGGCGATCGCGCGTTCCAATTGTGTTCGGGCGGCGTCGAGCTCCCAGCCGTGCGCCTCGGCGCGGGCCCCGGCGCGGCGCAGCCAGGGTTCGGCTTCGTCGAGCCTGCCGGTCTGCACGCAGAATCCGCCGTAAACGATTCCGGCGAGCACCAGGAGCCGATCGTCGTGGCTACCGTCGGTTGCGGAGACATCGACGACGTCGAGTACCTGCTCCCACAACGGGACCGCCAGATGGTGCAGATCGTCGTCGGAGAGGGCGACCGCGCAGAGCAGCCGGGCGAAACCGACCAGGTATCGGTGCTCATCGACCAGGTCCGGCGGTCCGTCGGCGGCCACCAGCGCCGCCACCGATGCCGCGGCCTCGTCGTGCTCGCCGCGAGCGGCATGCAGGCCGGCTTGCAGGAAGTCGGCACGGCGGCTGTAGCGCTGCATCATGTGCCGGGTGCCGGCACTGCACTCCGGCAGAGCGGTATAGGCCGCGATGCAGTCCCGGATGCGCCGGATGCATTCGCTCACACCGTCGTAGGCGGTACGCACCAGGTAGATCTCGCCGAGCTGCGCGACAGCCTCCAACGCCAGGTCGTCGCGGTCGGCTTCCTCGATCGCCGGCATCAGTGACAGCAGCAGGTCCTTGGCACCCGACTCGTCGGCGGCCCAGGCGAGCCGCCGGGCCCGGTCCAGGTCACCGGTGATCGACACCGCGTCATCATAGGACGACCGAAGGCGGCGGACGCGTTCCCGCGTCCGCCGCCCACTGAGGCTCTGGTACCTCGCCTCGCTCGCTCCGGGCTCGGTCAGTTGCAGTCGACCTTGATCTCGAACTTCTTGGTGATCATGCCCGCCATCGGATTCTTCATGTCGGCGCCGACAGCCTCGCCGGTGATGGTGTAGGTGCTGCCGTCGACCTTGACGTCGGCTGTTCCGGAGCTTGCGCCGGCCATCGACGCGACGGCGAGGGCGTTACCGTCGACCACCAGGCCGACCGACTCGACCTTGGGGGCGGCATCGTCGGTCATCACGACGCCGAGGCCCTGCTGGCCGCCGACCGCGGCGCTGGCCACGTTGATCTTGCCGCCCGCCTTGACGCAGGTCACCGAATTGAGGTCCAGGCCGGCCAGGTCCTGGCCCTCCACCTTGACCTCGGTGCTGCCCCCGCTGGCGACCTGCGCGGTGCTGCTGGCGTTGCCGGAGCTCGACGCTGCGGGCTCGCCGGCCTTGTCGTCCGAGCAACCCACCAGGACCGCCGCAGTGGCGAGCATCCCGATCCCGGCGGCCAGAACGCGATTCTTCGTCATGTTTGTGTCCTTTTCCTTCGCCGCCGCCCCTATGGCGTCGTCGTGAGGCAAGTACATCCGCGGCGAATCGCTACCGATCCCAACTTCTGCAGCGGGTACGGTGGCGTCATGCCCGATGACCAGCAGCCTTCTGCGGGTGACCCGATCGAAGCCGAGGTTGTTCCGGCCGACGAGGTGCCCGCCGAGCAGGCCCCGGTGGACCTCACTCCCGTCCCGGTGGATACCGGCTACACCACTGCCGGTGTGCCGACCTTCGATTCGGTGCGCGAGAAGATCGAAACCCGGTTCGGCACCGCCATCGGATCGGCGGAACTGGCCGAGGACACACCCGAAGGCCGGTCGGTGGCCGAGCAATACGAGGCGCGGCAGCAGGCGGCCGCCGAGCGGCTCAAGCAGATCCGCGAATCGATGAACCGCGACTAGTGCGCTCGTTCACCCTGGCCGAGAGGCGCGCCCGGTTGTCCCGGCGGCACTTTCTCGGTGAGCACGGCACCGATGCATCAGCGGTGACATCGGCACTGGTGGGTCTGCACGCCACCGATCCGGCGACCCCATATCTGTCGCTGTGGGCCAGGATCGCGGGGTTCGACCGTGCCGACCTGGATGCCACGCTGTATCAGGAGCGGACGCTGGTCAAACATCTCGCGATGCGCCGGACGCTGTGGGTGGTGCGCGCGGACGGCATGTCGGCGCTGCAGGCCGCATCCAGTGACCGGGTGGCCGACAGTGAGAGCCGCAAGCTGATCGCCGATGTCGAGAAGGCGGCAGTGGCCACCGACGGCGCCGAATGGTTGCGCACCGCGAGCGCCGCGGTGCTGGCCTACCTGGAGGCCAACGGCCCGACCAGCGCGACCCAGTTGCGGATCGCGTTACCGGAACTGGCGGGCACCTACGATCCGGCCCCCGGAAAGCCTTGGGGCGGAGACACTCCCCTGGCCCCACGGGTCATCACCGTGCTCGCGGTCCGCGGCCAGGTCGTCCGCGGCCCGAATCAGGGTGGCTGGACGTCATCGCGTCCGTTGTGGGTGTCGGCCGCCTCGTGGCTGGAGACATCGGATGCCGCCGAACCGGACGCGGCCAGCGCGGAGTTGGTGCGCAGCTGGCTGCGGGCTTTCGGCCCGGCCACCGTCGCTGATATCAAGTGGTGGTTCGGCCACACCCTGACCTGGACCCGGCGCGCGCTGGCCGAAGTTGGTGCGGTCGAGGTGGATATGCACGGCACACCGGCGGTGGCGCTACCCGATGACCTGGAACCGGAACCGAAGGCCGGACCGTGGTGTGCGCTGCTGCCCGGACTCGATGTCACGACCATGGGCTGGGTCGACCGCGATTGGTACCTGGAGGGTCTGTGCGAGCAGGTATTCGACAATCGCGGCAACGCCGGGCCGACGGCATGGGTGGATGGTCGGGTGGTGGGTGGTTGGCGGCAATCGGCCGATGGCCGGGTCGAACTGCAGATTGTGGCCGACGTCAATCGCAAGACGCAAAAGGCGTTGCAGCGCAAGGCCGACGACCTGACCGACTGGCTCGGCGGAGCGGTGATCAAACCACGATTTCCGTCTCCGCTGTCGAAGAGCTGATCGCGACTATCCCACAGCCCGATGGATGAAGCGGTCCATCTCGCCCTCGGGTAGATAGGGTTCGAGCCGCAAGGTCACCGTGCGCCCCACAAACCGCTCGTCGGAGTCGTCCAGCGCACGCACCTCGCCCGCCCCGTCGGTGACACAGAAGCCATCCGCCGAGATGGCGAGGTTGTCGAACGCCGCCTCGGTATCGGCGTATCGGCCGGGGCCGCCATTGAGCCGCTCCAACAGCGCCAGTGACTCCAGTCCGCTCAGCGACAGGATGTCCGTGCCGTCGAGAACCAGTGGGCGCTGATTCTCTGCCGGCATGATCTCGACGAGGCGGTCGGCCCGGTAGCCGAGAACGAGGCCAGGATTGCCGCGCGTTTCGGTCACGCTGTCAGCGGCAGGGCCGCTTGCCGCATAGACGGCGATCAGGGCCTGCTTCTCTTCGTCGCTCATCGCATCGCCGAATTTCTCCAGCGTGTCGCGCAGCAGGTCATCGGGAACGCGATCGTTCCCCCGTCCGGTGACAGCGCCGTATGTATCGGACAGCGCCTCGACCTGCGCCGAAGTCATGCCAAATTCCAGCTTTCCCAATCCTTTTCGCGGAAAGACTGTCCAGTCGCCTGCTACTGCCATCATGCTCCCAGTCTCGCGCCACACGCCTTGAACGGTGCCACTGTAGTGCCGAACCACAGCTCTTGACCTCAACCACCATTTCGGTTCTACCGTGGCGGCATGGAACTCGGCCGCTATGGATTCACCGTCGACCCGGCACTGCCCGACGCCCGCGAGATCGAGGATCTCGGGTTTGGCACGCTGTGGGTCAACGGCGGGCAGATCGACCGACTGGACGTCCTGACCGATCTGCTGGCCTCGACCCGACGCGCTGTCGTCGCATCCGCGATCATCCCACCGGATGTGTACGGGCCCGACGAAGTGATCGACCTGTACCGCCGTGCGGAGTTGGTGGCACCGGGCCGGCTGATGATCGGCCTGGGCTCATCACATCGGAAGCCGTTGGCGGCACTGTCCGAGTACGTGGATGTCCTGGATCCGATACCCCGAAACCGGCGGCTGTTGGCGGCGTTCGGACCGCGCGCACTCGCCATCGCCGGCGAACGCTTCGCCGGCGCCATGCCGGGGATGATCACAGCCGAGTACACGGCGCGGGTGCGGCAGCGACTCGGCGACGACGCGCAATTGATCGTCGGCCAGTACGCGGTGCTCGACACCGATCCCGATACCGCCAGGCAGACGGCCCGCGTACCCCTGCGGTTCCTGACGGCCATGCGTAGCTACGCCGATTCGGCACGCCGCCAAGGCTTCACCGAACACGATATCGAGACCCTCGGCGACGGGCTGGTGGACGGTGTGGTCGCCTGGGGCAGCGCCGCTGATATCGCGGCCCGCGCCCGGCAACATCTGGCGGCCGGGGCCGACCACGTCTACCTCAGCGTGTTGTCCGACGGAACCCAGCCGAGCGGCCTGGAAGCCGCCCGGCTGCTGTCCTCAGCGCTGGAGGTCAGGCACTGACCTTGCGCCGCTTGCGAGCCGGCGCGCGCACGGGCTCCGGCGTCTCCAGCATGTCGACGAGGAACTGCCCGGTGTAGCTCTCCGGCGTCGCCGCGACATCCTCGGGAGTGCCGGCCGCCACCACCGTGCCACCGCCGGCACCGCCCTCGGGGCCCATGTCCACGATCCAGTCCGAGGTCTTGATGACATCGAGGTTGTGCTCGATGACAATCACCGTATTGCCCTTGTCGACAAGGCCGTTGATGACCTTGAGCAGCTTGCGGATGTCTTCGAAGTGCAGGCCGGTGGTCGGCTCGTCGAGGATGTAGACGGTGCGACCGGTGGAACGCTTCTGCAGTTCGGCGGCCAGCTTCACCCGTTGGGCCTCGCCACCGGACAGCGTCGGGGCGGGCTGCCCCAGCCGGACGTAGCCGAGCCCGACGTCGACGAGTGTCTTGAGGTAGCGGTGGATCGAGGAGATCGGCTCGAAGAACTCGGTGGCCTCCTCGATCGGCATGTCCAGCACCTCGGAGATGGTCTTGCCCTTGTAGTGCACCTCGAGCGTCTCCCGGTTGTACCGGGCGCCGTGGCAGACCTCGCAGGGCACGTACACATCCGGCAGGAAGTTCATCTCGATCTTCAGCGTGCCGTCACCGGAACAGGCTTCGCAGCGACCGCCCTTGACGTTGAACGAGAAACGGCCCGGCTGGTAGCCGCGTACCTTTGCCTCGGTGGTGGCGGCGAACAGGGTGCGGATCTTGTCGAACACCCCGGTGTAGGTGGCCGGGTTGGACCGCGGGGTCCGCCCGATCGGCGACTGGTCGACGCGCACCAGCTTGTCGAGCTGATCGATGCCGTTGATGCGGGTGTGCCGGCCGGGCACCTGCCGGGCGCCGTTGAGCTTGTTGGCCAGCACGGTTGCCAGGATGTCGTTGACCAGCGTCGACTTACCCGACCCCGACACCCCGGTCACCGAGGTGAGCACCCCGAGCGGGAAGGTCACGTCGACTTCCCTGAGGTTGTGCTCCCGCGCCCCGACGACGGTGAGTTGACGCTTGCGGTCCACCGGTCGGCGGATCGCGGGCACCTCGATGCTCTCCTTGCCGGAAAGGTAAGCGCCGGTGAGTGATTCCGGATTCTTCAGCAAGTCCTGGTAGGTTCCGCTGTGCACGATGCGCCCACCGTGTTCGCCGGCGTACGGGCCGATGTCGACCACCCAGTCGGCGTGCGCGATGGTGTCCAGGTCGTGTTCGACCACGATCAGCGTGTTGCCCAGATTGCGCAGCCGCACCAGCGTCTCGATGAGCTTGCGGTTGTCGCGCTGATGCAGGCCGATCGAGGGCTCATCGAGCACGTAGAGCACCCCGACCAGGCCCGAGCCGATCTGGGTGGCCAACCGGATCCGTTGTGCCTCACCGCCGGACAGCGTCGCCGCCGCCCGCGACAGGGACAGGTATTCCAGACCGACGTCGAGCAGGAACCCCAGCCGGGACTGGATCTCCTTGAGCACCTGACCGGCGATGGCCTGCTCCCGCGTGCCCAGCGTCAGGGCGTTGAGGAACTCGGCGCAGTCGGCGATGGACAGCTCGGCGACCTGCGCGATCGACTTGGCACCGTGTGTGCCGGCCGCCAGCGTCACCGCGAGGATCTCCGGCTTGAGCCGGGTCCCCGCGCATTCCGGGCACGGGATGTCCCGCATGAAGCCCTCGTAGCGTTCCTTCATCTGCTCGGAATCGGTCTGCTCCATGCGGCGCTGCAGGAACGCCAGCACGCCTTCGAAGTCCGCGTAGTACGACCGGGTGCGTCCGTAGCGGTTCTTGTAGCGCACGTGCACCTGGTGGTCGGAGCCCTCCAGGATGGCCTTGCGCGCCTTGGCGGGCAGCTTCTTCCAGGGGGTGTTCACATCGAAACCGAGCTCATCGCCCAGCCCCGACATCATCCGGGTGAAGTACTCGGCGGTGTGCCCCATCGACCAGGGTGCGACCGCACCCTCGGCGAGCGTCATCTCCGGATCGGGCACCACCAGGTCGGGATCGACCTCCTTCTTGATGCCCAGCCCGGTGCATTCGGGGCAGGCGCCGTAGGGCGAGTTGAAGGAGAACGACCGCGGTTCCAGGTCGTCGACCGCCAGCGGGTGCCCGTTCGGGCAGGCCAGCTTCTCCGAGAAGCGCTGCTCGCGGTGCGGATGGCCCTCCTCGCGGTCGACGAACTCGAGCACGAGGATGCCATCGGCCAGCCCCAGGGCGGTCTCCACCGAGTCGGTGAGACGCTGCTTGCTGCTCGCCTTGACGCTGAGGCGGTCCACGACCACCTCGATATCGTGCTTCTCCTGCTTCTTGAGCTTCGGCGGGTCGGTCAGCGGATAGACCACGCCGTCGACACGGACCCGGCTGTAGCCCTGGGAGTTGAGCTTGTCGAACAGGTCGACGAACTCACCCTTGCGGGTACGTACGACCGGGGCCAGCACCTGGAACTTGGCGCCCTCTTCCATGGCCAGCACCTGGTCGACGATCTGCTGCGGGGTCTGCCGGGCGATGCGCTCACCGCAGACCGGGCAGTGCGGGGTCCCGGCGCGGGCGTAGAGCAACCGCAGATAGTCGTAGACCTCGGTGATGGTGCCCACGGTGGAGCGCGGGTTGCGGTTGGTGGACTTCTGGTCGATGGACACCGCCGGGGACAGGCCCTCGATGAAATCGACATCGGGTTTGTCCATCTGCCCCAGGAACTGGCGCGCGTAGGCCGACAGCGACTCCACGTAGCGGCGCTGCCCCTCGGCGAAGATCGTGTCGAAGGCCAGCGAGGACTTCCCAGAACCGGACAGGCCGGTGAACACGATCAGAGCGTCGCGCGGCAGATCAAGGTCAACTCCACGCAGGTTGTGCTCGCGCGCACCCTTGACGATCAGACGGTCAGACACACTTCCCCTTTTCAGTCCTGCCCAAGGCACGAGAACTCACGGCCAATGCTAGGTGCACCCACCGACAAGCCCGAGTCGAGCCGGATAGCGTGGGACGAATGACAGCCCTCGTCGAGAACTACACCGGCCATGTGGACCCCGGTACCGCGGCACGACGCACCCTGCCCGCAGCGACCATCGTCAAAGCTTCGGTCGGTCCGATGGACAACAATGCGTACCTCGTCTCGTGTTCCGCGACCGGAAAAACCCTGCTCATCGACGCCGCCAATGACGCCGACCAGCTCGTCGAGCTGATCAGGGAACACGCCCCCGATATCGCCCTCATCGTGACCAGCCACCAGCACTACGACCACTGGCAAGCCCTGGCGGCCGTGACCGAGGCCACCGGCGCACCGACCGCGGCACACGCGCTGGATGCCGAGCCGTTGCCCGTCACCCCGGACCGCATCCTCGCCGACGGGGACACCGTCACTGTCGGCGAGCTCACCTTCGACGTCATTCACCTCCAAGGTCATACCGAGGGCTCGGTCGCTCTCGCCCTCAAGGGCGCCGACGGTGAGATCACCCATCTGTTCACCGGGGATTGCCTGTTCCCGGGTGGGGTCGGCAAGACCTGGAAGGACGGTGACTTCGACCGGCTGCTCGGCGATGTGTCCAGCAAGGTGTTCGACGTATACCCGGATTCCACCGTGGTCTACCCCGGCCACGGTGACGACACCACCCTCGGCGCCGAACGACCGCACCTGGCCGAGTGGAGGCAGCGCGGCTGGTGAGCCTCAGAGCTTGGCGATGACCTGCTCGCCGAACTGGGCGATGACGTCGGTCGCGTGCGCCAGGCTGTCGCCTGGCACCTGGACCTGGATCCAGGTCACACCCAGCTCGGCGAGCCGCTGCACGCCGCCCAGATAGGCGGCGGCGTCGAAGCCGTCTGCGCCCGGCACGCCACCGACGGCATTGCTGAACGTGACATCGACGGTCGCCGGGTCCCGGCCGGCCTCGTCGAGGCGCCGGCGCAGATCGTCGATCCCCGCCTGCAGCGTCTCCAGCGAATCCATCGGGTCGGTCCGCGCGGTCCGGGCCAGCACGCCGGCCGCCGGGAACGGGCACCAGCCGTCACCGTGTTCGGCGACACGGCGACGCGCCGCGGCGGTGTTGCCGCCGATCCATATCGGCGGCGGCGAGGTGGGCCGGGGATGCGCGGTGATGCCGGCGGCGGTGAAATGCCTGCCCTCGAAGCCGATGTCATCGCCGGTCCAGACCGCCCGGATGACCTGCAGAGCCTCTTCGACCAGCGCGCCGCGTTCGTCGAAATCGACTCCCAGCGCCGCGAATTCGCGCTTCAGATAGCCGACTCCGACGGCCAGGGTGAACCGGCCGCCCGACAGCAGATCCAGTGTCGCGCCGGCCTTGGCGACGACGAACGGATTCCGGTAGGGCAAAACCACCACGTTCGGGATCAGCCGCAAAGTGGTGGTGTGCGCGGCGGCGAAACCCATGGCCACGAAGGGATCCAGCGCATCGTGTCCGCCGGCCTCCAGCCATTTCTGGGTCGGCGCAGGGTGATCGGTGAAACCGAATCCGCCGAATCCCGCGGCTTCCGCGGCCGCGGCCACCGCCGCCACCCCGGCCCCGTTGACCAGTTCCGGGTTGTACGGGTGACTGTGCATGGGGTGGGTGAAGGCGAACTTCATCGAACTCCCTTCGGGGCAGCGTAAATCGGCCGCTGCAGGCCGAGTGCGTGCGCAGCGATCATGTTGCGGAAAACCTCCAGGGTTCCGCCGTAGATACCGGTCGGCCCGGCCAACCGGAAGATGTGCTCGGCTCCCCCGTCGCCGGTGGCACCCGGGGTGTCGACGGGCAACGCACCCGCGGGGCCGAGCAGGTCCATCAGATCGGGCGCGATGTCCCGCATGGTCTGTGCGATCGCGACCCGGCCGTACATGTCGGACGCACTCATGGCGGCCTCCAGGCGCGCCACGGCGCGGCCCAACCGGTAATCGGGCGGGACGGTGCGGGCAACGCCGTCGACGGCCTCAGCGGTCAACAGGATGTGTTCGGTCATGGTGGCGATCTTCTGCAGGCCGCCGGCCTCGCGTTCGATGGTGCCGTGCTCGGCGTTGAGCGCCTGGCGCAGCACCGCCCATCCCCCGTTGACGTCCCCGATGCGGTATTCGTCGTCCACCCGCACATCGGTGTAGAAGGTGATGTTGGTGCGGTCCCCGTCGACCGTGCGGATGGGCTGGATCTCCACGCCGGGCGAATCCATCGGCACCAGGAACATGGTGAGGCTCTGATGTTTCGGCGCGGCCGGGTCGGTGTTGGTGATCAGAAAGACGTACTGGGCGTTCTGGGCATTCGAGGTGAACATCTTGGAGCCATTGATAACCCATGCCGATCCATCCGCTTCCCGCACGGCCCGCGTCTTACACGTCGCCACGTCCGAGCCACCTTCGGGCTCGGTGTAGCCCAGACACAGCCGCAGTTCACCGGAGAGCACGCCGGGCAGTATCCGTGCGATCAGTTCCGGGGTGCCGAAGGCCTGCACCGATTTCGCGACCATCGCCGTTGTGCCCCAATGGAACCACGGTGTGCGGGCACGGCCGATCTCCAGTTCCCAGATGCGCCTGCGCACGGCACTGAATCCGCCGTCGGCCTCCGAGCGGTAGTCTGCGGCCAGATAGCCGGCTGCGCCGAGTGCCAAATGCACTGCCTCGTCGAAGTTCTCACCGGTCTCGCGGTCCCGTTTAATCACCTCTTCGGTGACGAGCCCGGCCAGGAAGCCGCGCAACTCCTGTTGGAACGCACCATCCTCGGCCGACAGCTCGACCCGGGAGAAATCCACCCGAACACCGTGACACTTGATCGCCTGTTTGTAAAGCTCACGCCACGCACGTCAAAGGCCGAGGCCCGGCGCCGCCGGTGAGGGCGACGCCGGGCCTCGGCCTGCGAGTCTGACGAGGGTCAGGACGTGTGCACGATGAGCACGTCGATCTTCGACCGACGTGCCACATTGGCGGGCACCGAGCCGAGCAGGCGCCCCGCGATGGTGCTCAGACCGACATTGCCGACCACCAGCAGGTCTGCCTTCTCGGCCTCGGCGAGTTCGACCAGCGCGTCGACGGGGGCACCGACGATGGCCTTCTCGACCACTTCGGTGGCGCCGGCGGCCTTCGCCCGATCCGTCGCCTCGCGCAGGATCGCGTAGATCGGTGCGTTGCCGGTGGCTTTGTAGCCCTCGTCCTTGAGGACGTCGGCAGCGTGATGATCCTCGCTCTGCGGGAAGTAGGCGGTCGCGACGATCACTCGCGCACCCGACCCTCCGGCAATCTCCCCGGCCCGGTCCACCGCACGCAGCGACGAATCAGATCCGTCCGTGCCGACCACCACGGTCCGATAGGCGCTCATTCATGCCCTCCCAGTGTCGATTGCTAAGCCACCCGAGACATTAACGCGTTGCTGGACGGCCGTGGGGTCGATTCACCACACGCGGCACATCCGGCACCGTCTCGTCGGCGCTGTTCGAATGTCGATGCTAGCCCGAAAATGCGGGCGCACGGGGTATCAGTGAGGAACGTGACGGTCCCGTTGCCGGTGTTTGCGGACCGCATGCGGCCCTGGAAGTGAGCCGGGTCAACCCGATACAGGGGACGCGACGGGTGTCACTTAAGTTGTGAGGTATCGGTATTTACGCAATCACCGGATCGGCATCCGGCATGGGAGCACAGGCAGCCCGTCAGCTCACCGCGCGAGGGCATCGGGTCATCGGCGTCGATCTCAAGGACGCCGACATCATCGCAGACCTCTCCTGCCCCACGGGACGACGGATCGCGGCGGACGAGGTGCTCTCGGCGGCCGATGGCGTGCTCGACGGAGCCGTGCTGGCAGCCGGTCTGGGGCCCGGATCCGGCGCTGACCGTAATCACCTGATCGCCCAGGTGAACTTCCTCGGCGTCGTCGAACCACTCATGGCGTGGAGACCGGCACTGGCCGCAGCGAACCGCGCGAAGGTGGTCGTGATCGCGAGCAACTCCACCACCACGGTACCGATGGTGCCTCGCCGCACCATCAAGGCCCTGCTCGCGCACGACCCGGACAAGGCGGTTCGCAGTATCCGACTGCTCGGCAGGAACGGTTCGGCGCTGATGTACGCGGCGTCCAAGATCGCGGTCAGCCGGTGGGTGCGCCGGCATGCGGTGACGCCGCCATGGGCGGGCGCCGGAATTCGGCTGAATGCGCTCGCTCCGGGCGCGATCATGACGCCACTGCTGGAAGCCCAGCTCGCCGAACCCATGGAAGGGAGGGCGGTGCGCAGGTTCCCCATCCCCGTCGGCGGATTCGGCGCGGCCGACCAGCTGGCGGACTGGATAACCTTCATGTTGTCGGATTCTGCCGACTTTCTCTGTGGCAGTGTCATTTTCGTCGACGGCGGGACCGACGCGTTCTTCCGCACGGACGATTGGCCGAGCGGGGTGCGGGCACGCGCGCTCCCGGGCTACCTGTGGCGGTTCGCCCGCGGCACGGCGAGGAGCTGAGCGGAGCGAGCGGTGACCTTCGGACTCCAGGGCAGAGTTGTTGGCGCAGTCGGCGTTTCCCACTCCTTCCATGAGCACGCATCACAGTGTTCTGTGCCTCTGGGATGTG
This sequence comes from Mycolicibacterium sp. P9-22, assembly GCF_008329585.1. GTDB lineage: Bacteria > Actinomycetota > Actinomycetes > Mycobacteriales > Mycobacteriaceae > Mycobacterium. The sequence continues at coordinate 53,449 of NZ_NPKP01000019.1, forward strand.
GAGCCCGCGCCGAAAAGTGCTGCGACCCCGATTCATGAGACCGGCCTCGGCCTGGTGTTGGCCGCCGGTACCGCCGCGCACCAGCAGCTGCGATTCGATATGGGCGTCCGCTGCACGCCGTACGCCCTCGGCGCAGCGCCGTGCGAGCTGCGGGCGCGGCGCTCATGCTGCGCGAGGCCATCGGCGACAATTCCGCCGAAATCACCGCCATCTGGGATGACCTCGTGGTGGTCGGCCCGTAGGCCTTTGCTGGAGCGAGTGACGGGATTCGAATTGGTTACTGCACGGCACTAATGCGCTGGTCAGCGATCTGCGTGACGCCAGCGGTACGCGGCGGGTACACACATTCCGCGCCCATAGCCGCCGCTACAGCGTCCAACTCGTCTGGATACAAGTGTCCGTACAAATCAAGAGTCATCGTTGCGGTTGCGTGGCCAAGCATGCGTTGAACAGTCTTGATCGACGCCTTTGTACGAATCGCAAGGGACGCGCAGGTGTGCCTCAGTTCGTGAGGCACTATGCCGGGAACCCCGGCGCGCTCAGCGGCCGGATCAAACACGCGACGGAACTCGTAATTCTTGAGGAATCCATCCTCACCAGGAAAGACCAGCCGCCTGCCGGGTGACGCCACGAACCTCTCTTGCAGACGCGCCAGAACTTGCGGAGGTACGGGCACCGACCGTGTCGTGTGCGTCTTCGTCGTTCCGAGCGCGTACTGCCGGCCGACCCTTTCGACCGCCGCCACGACATCTATCCGACCACGCTCGAAGTCGATGTTCTCGCGCCGCAGCGCCGTCGCCTCGCCGTACCGCAAGCCGCAGTACGCCAGAACTAGGACTAGCAGGTCAAAATCGCCGCACTCGCTCGCGAGTAGTGCCACCTGTTCGTGCGTCAGATAGCGGCGTGGAGCGGTCGTCTTGCGGGGCAAGTCGATGTCGGCTGCCGGATTCGAAGCCAGCATTTGCAGCCGGACTGCATGCCCGAGAACGGCACTCAGGACATGGTGCGCCTGACGAACACGTGAGGCCGACAACGTACCCTTCCGCCGATTAAGTGGTTTCGATGCAGTCAGTTCCGCGACCCACTTCTGAACCGAGTTCCATTCGATGTCACCTACGGATGTTGTGGCCCAACGTGGTAGCACGTGGGTATCAAGCAGGGACCGATAACCTTCCAGGGTTTTGCCCTTCAACCGCACCGTCTTTGCGTCGAACCATAAATCGGCGACTTCCCCGAAACACACGCGGCCGGCACTGCGCGAGGCGTACCCCCCGGTGGACATCCGAGCAGCTATCTGGCGCTGGCGCTCCACAGCTTCTTTCTTCGTCTCGAAGTGCTCTGAGGTCGTCCGCCCGCGGGCGTCCGTCACCGCGACGCGATAGCGGAGACGGCCTCGACCGTTGCGGGCAGTGGGTCTGCTCAAGTCTGGTTTGCCATTCGTCTTTGAGTACCAGAGGTCTTGAATCGTCACGCCTGCACGTCTCATAGCGGTCAGCGTACAAATAAGCCGGCGTTACAGTCAACGATATAAAGACCAAATGTGTTGCCGTACAAATTAATTAACCATAACGGTAAAGAAACGTGTTTGCTGGACAGCAAACGGTTCATGAGCTACTTTTGCCACAACGGTGCTAACAGCAACCTCCCGAAAAATGCACCGTGTGTCCCAGACATCCAGTCTGGGCAGCTTCGCCCCATGTCGGGCCAGCAGGGCCAGACGTGACAACAACAGGGAGAAAAATGCACGACTATCTTGATGTTCACGAGGCTTCGGCTCTGTGCGGTCTGCCCGTGTCAACGCTGCGCCATTACCGGCACGCCAATACGGGGCCGGAATCGTTCAGGATCGGCAAGAAGGCCGTCTGGCCGCGACACGAGTTGCTCGCGTGGATCGAAGCTCAGCGAGCAGCATCATTACGGGGCGGGTCTATCGACCACTACGTCGCCGAGTGCGCATAGATCGTCGCAGCAAAGGTATCTGCGCCGTGTCGGCGCTGGGAGTAAGCCGGCACGGCGCAGGTATCCGAAATGAACGTGAACTAGACCTAGCTTCCTTCTCCGCGACGAATCCGCTGCGGCCCAAACAACAGGAATATGCCACCGCCGTGACCTATCAGAACCCCTTCTCCATGCATCGACAGAAGGTGTGGCTCGAACGGGCTGCTGATCCGAAACTGCCTAGATGGGTACGTGTTTCGGCCCTAGCATTCGCTCGACACAAGGGTAACGGACATGCATGTTTTCGCGTCGGCGAGATTGCCACCTTGCTGGGGTCGCCCGATCCGAACGGCAATATCAAGCCCGTTGCCGGCAGCGTCGTATCAGACGCAATTCGCGCTGCGAAGAAGAAGGAATGGATCGCCCCGCAGTCTCACGCGCGCTGCCTCGTTGTACCGCCCCACGCCATTCAGGGCGGACTCGGCGCATCATCAACCGTCTGTCCTTTTCACGCGGTTACGCGCCAACGTTCAGGATCAGTATGAACCCACTTCACAATAAAGCGGAGCGGAAAACGCCCCTACCTGCGAATACATCCCCAGCCTCTATGACTCTCTAGTACCCATACGCTGCGTCAACAAGTTTCGTTCCCGTGTTCGTTCAACATCTCATGCAGGTGAGGGGTAGTCGGCCACACGCCAAATTTCTCTGCCTCAATTTTTGTAGCTGCGATCCAGGCAAGGCGATCCTCGGCAGCAGGATTCGGCACGTGCTCCAATAAGTCCCAAAGTTCGAGGAACAGGTTAATCGCCATGATCAATGTCTCCCCAATGCGGATTGTGTCCTGGACGAACATGTCCTCCGGTTTCACATTACGATTGAACATTGCGTCTACGAGGACACTGGGCGCGCCATGCGCCTGGTCGGAGTACGGGACGAACAGGAGGTCGTACTGGTCGAGGCGCATAGGATGGCTCGACCGCTTGGCCAACTCACGAACGTTGTGCCCTGACCAGTACTGATCGCGAATCAACTTGCCTTTAGCTGATTTCGAACGGAACTCGGGGAAGGCATTGTCGAGCATCTGCTCTGCCTCTTGCAGATGGTCTTCGTCGATGTCGCGGCCGGTCTTCTTCGCGTAAAGCATTGCGCCTCTACGCCTTTCGATGTGCTGCATCAGACCATACTTGGCGTACCGAAGGTTGCCTTCATCGCGATCGGCAAAGGTTTTCAGGTGTTCCACGTTGAGGACAAGTTCGAAAAGCTGGCGAACCATGCTGGCGGCGAACTCCCACTGACCTTCCTCACATAAGACGCGTGCGGACTTGAGCGCGTTGACACCTCGCACCAGGACGCAAACGTCGAATACGAATAGACGACCGTTCAGTTGACCCTCCGGCCTAGATGCCGAGCCTAGAGCGTTATCCCCGGCTGCACCGATTGAGTACACCAGATCGAAGAACGACTTCATCCGCTCCCGTTGCGGTGCGAGCACATGCGCCACGTCTGGCCTTCTATGACTTTCGGCAGCCGGTCGTTTGCGCGGGCGCCTGCCCTTACCGCGTAACCGCCTTGCCCTGCTTTTTGGCACTCAAACAGCGTAGCTAGCGTGCCGCAACTTTCCGAGCCAATTAACAGCCGTAGAACCAAGCACGCCTAACTTGAGCTAACCCTCGAAGGAATCACCCGAGGACGTAATCTGCCACGACTTCCTCGCGCACCGCGTCACGTAGTCGGGACCAGGCTTCATCATCTCGCGCAAGGTTGTACTCAGGCTGCACCGATTTAGCCTTTTTCGCCTTATACTCATGGCGCAGAGCTTGGCGCGCCTTGGAAATGATTGGATCTACATTGGCTGAAAAAGTTGGATTTGAGGCCATCAGTGTTGAGTAGTCTTTGAAGGTCTTCTCACGTATCGCTTCCAGTCCAACGGATACGAGAGCAGTTACGTACCTCGCAAGTCGATAGAGATACTTCGCTTCATCTGAATCCTTGGTTAGATCGTCTTGCTTTAACTTTTTACCCAGTGCTTGGATTCGTTCATGTATTGCAAGAGCGGCGCCGGCCCTCATCAATTCTTCTTCTGGCCAGAAGGTGACAGGCTTGCCCCCGATACCGAAGGCTTCGTCGTAGCGCGAACCTCGGTCGAAAAACGAGGCTGGCTCTTTATAACTCGCCACCGGTCCATAGAGAAAGGCGTGCCTGATACCAGCAAGCTGCTCAATTTTTAAACCTCGACCAGTTGCACCTTTAGGCTTATGCCCCGACTTATGAACGTAATACAAATTCGGCACGGCTCCGTGCCCCGCAATTCTTGTTAGATTGTCTCGAAGCCAAATCTGTATTTGATCATTTGCGAAGAAGTCGGCAACCTTTACAGGATTCTGGGTGTTGTTGTACCTGATAACGTTGTCCGTAAATGCGCCACCATATTTTTCTTCCGTCTCTGTGAGACGGAAAAGTAGGTACACATCGGGATTCTGATACTTCCGGGCGGCTCTAACGAGGGCACTTACAGTCTGCGCGCCATTAATGATCTGCAAACGCTGTGCCGTTAGAAGGTTTCCATTCAATTCATATCCGCTACAGACGGCTGAAACTCCGTTGTTATAATAGAGAAAGTTCGAACCTTCGTCTTCCGATGCAGCCGTTTCGACGATTTTCGGATTGACCTTCTTGCTGGCGAGCGGCAGCCGAATATTCAGATTAAAGAGCGCCAGCCCGACACCCTTCTGTTTGTAAATGGAGACAAGTTCGTTAGCTTTTATTACTCCTATTACAGACCGATATGGGTCCGACAACTCAATATATTTTCCTTCTTGCAAGTGCAAGGAAACCTCATTAACGAGGCCGCCTCTAATGGCGCTTTTTAGCTCTTCCTCCCACTTTGAAAGCTCGGCGCCGCCCAAGAGTTCGCAGGTTACACTGCGTTCCTCTTGCAAATAAGCTTCGTTCTTAGCATCTACGACTTCTTGCAGCCGCTTTCGATTACCTACACTAAGGTTTGTGCAGAACCGAAGGATTACTTCCCAACCATCGGCAACCTTAGTTGAAAAGTCTGCGATAAGCTCTTGGATCTGATCGCCGCCCGTATCCTTATATTCACCGCGAACAATGAGGTCAGGAACATCAAAGAAAGCCGCTACTTTACTCTCTTCCAAATCCTTTGCTCGCCAAGCCGCCTGCAACAGAAGAATGCGCTTGCCAATTTCATCCTCAAGCACAGCATCTATCTTTAGATCGTTGCCTCTACATATGTAGTCAGAAAGGTCAACTTCTGTCGTTAACTCGCCGTCGAGAACAGCGTCGAAGCCTTCTTCTTGCGCGAAAAGGTGCGCGACGTAGCCCTCTAGCCCCTTTTCCAAGGCATCCGAAGGATATTTGTACTTCTGCGCGTAGAAAGCACAAGAATCCCGCAAATCAGAATCAGCCTTGCCGGCCATACTCTTCACGCTCCCACTCTCAAGCTGACTAGTCGCACGCCGGATCATGCACCTGCGTCGGCGGTCCAAGGTTGGACCAATCGAATCGAATGGTACCGACCTGCACGTTAGGCAATGCGTCGGCGGCGGCCAGAAGGTCACCCAGCGATGCCGCTGTGCAGTCTCAAATCTAAAGCATTGAGAAGGCTAGTCGGTAAGAATCTGTCACTCAAGAACTCCCATGTCGCGCTGTCGCAATAGACGTATCAAAACAATTTGTCTCACTTGAAGACTTACGCAACTTTTGAGACACTCTTTGCGTGACCGCAACTGCCGCTCCCGCCGCCACTGGAACCGTCTTGGGCTACGCCCGCGTGAGCACCGAACATCAGTCACTCAATCAGCAGGTCGATGCACTGACCGCTGTCGGGGTGGGTGGGGCGCGCGTCTACAGCGACAAACTGTCGGGCATGTCAGCTCGGGAGCAACGTCCCGGCTTGGCGGCGCTGTTGGACTACGCCCGCGAGGGTGACACCATCGTGGTGGTGGGAATTGACCGGCTGGGGCGCAATGCCGCCGAGGTGATGACGACAATTCGGGAGCTTGGCGAGCGTCGCATTGTGCTGCGGTCCCTGCGGGAAGGCATCGACACCTCGAACGCGGCGGGTCGGATGGTAGCGGGCGTTCTGGCCAGTTTGGCGGAACTGGAACTTGAACTAGGTCGCGAGCGACGGGCAGCTTCTCGGGAAGCGCGCCGGGCGCGTGGACAGTCGATTGGCCGCCCGAAGGCGTTGGATGCCTCGAAGGCCGCACTTGCACGACGGATGCACGCCAGCGGTGAGCCGGCGACCACTATCGCCGCCGCATTGAGCGTGTCACGGGCGACGGTCTATCGCGTGCTCGCCGACGACTCCGACGAGTGAGCTAGCGCAGCAGTTCGGGTCGAGAACGGCGGTAGACGTTCATCCCGCATCGGGCAGACTCTTGTTCAGACGCCCCTGACCGAACTAAGAATCGACACAAGGGTCTGATTGTGGGATCGCCGGGCACCCAGCCAGGACGACAAGGGTGGGGGGCGCCCCCTTTAGGGACTGGGCAACGCCTCGTACCGCTCAGCGCCTTCTCTCTCTCCTGCGTTGAGGGCTGTTAAAGGCGGCTGAACGCGCCGGAGGGCGTCCAAAAAGCCATGTCAATGCTTTTTCAGCCGGAGCGCCGTCAGACCTCGCTCAAATCGCTGCTGGGACCCAAAAAAGCACAGACAAACGCGACACACTTCTACTATTGGATTTGTGCATGAATGCTGTCGAACGACTGCGGAGAATATTGCCGTGAAAGCTTGTGACCGGGCACCGGAATGATTGCCACTGATTGGCCTTGCGCAACCGAATCAACCATAGACGGATCAGCGAGCTGCGCCACACCCCAGACTCCAATCGTGCCGGATAACCCAAACTCCTGCTGGTCATATTCAATGTGAAAAGGTTTGAAATACAGGAACTGAAACTGCGGCCCGGTTGCCGTGCTCGCCTCGAAGGCTTCAATATTGTTAACGGTGAACTGCGTAGAGGTCCATTCGCTAGTAACGATTTCCCCATCAAGCAGTCGTACCGCTGTCGCAATTTCTTCAGATTCCCACGCGGTTAAACTTTCCGGGATACAAAGTTGATGCATACTAACTGATTGCAGCCGAATCAGCTTCCCGGCAATATCTATCCACTCCTCGGCTTCGGCGCAAATATTTGGATCATCTAGTGCTCCAAGCTCGTGCAAGATCGGGCCGTACGGAATCGCTAAACAGACTTCGCCGCCCTTCGACCAATCGCGGATAAACTCAAGCCCGTTCACTACGCTATGCGGCAGCTTGCTTTTTATTGAGAGGGTCCGCACAAGAGCTTGTCGTGTTTGGCCGGCACTATCCACCGTAATCTCCAACTCGAACACACCAGATTCATCTCGACCAGTCATCCGCGCGCCGCTCAGCCCGTGCGTGACGGCCACGTCTGTAAACCCGAGGCGACGTTCACCAGTGCGAAGTTCGAGGTCAGGCCGTGCGGGCCGTGACACTTCGAACACGTACAGATCGGCCGGCCCCCTCCGGTCCTGGACAGGCGGCGGCCCTTCGGACTTAAGCACCTCCACACGCAAAGGCTGGCTCGGCTCGGCCCCGTACTCAATAAATTCTCTAGCCGCTCTGTCCGCTGGGCTGCCATCGTCCAAAGCGGCTAGCGATATTGTTGTTGAGATGGGGCGAAGCCTGAGCGAATCAGCACATATCGGGAAGACAGAAATTTGTAGATGATGGTTTTCGTCGATGTCTCGCAATGTCACAAACGCAGCCCTCGGGTCTATTCCTTCGAGGGGTCCATCCATTTGAGGCGATAGCCGACCGATCTTTACGGCAGTCTCATACCGATAGAATGGGTCTACAAGATCAAGCTGCTTTGCAAGATCAACCTCTCGTGAAGCGACAGCGTCAAGTAGACGCTGTCCAGTCACATCAGGTAACTGTGAAGCCGAACTTATAGCGGCTGCGATAAGTTCAAGTGCACGATTTTTGCCGTCTGCGAAATAATAGTCATACAACGATGGGTTTTTGGCGGTCCAAACATTTAAGGCATCGCGACCTATCCAATCACGTTCAAACTCCACATCAGCGGTCAATTCATTGAGCATCCATTGATAGCGTTCGAAAGTTGGATTCCAAGGCATTACCAAATTCCATCGTCGAACGTTATACAGAGGTAATACTTCTCGTTTGAAGGTGTTCCACGAATTGACAATGCTTTTTTCTTGCGTCGATGATCTACGGAATGGTCGCGTAAAACGCTTCACTTGATAAATATCAAATTGGCCATTGCCGACCGGAGCAATTATATCAATTCCTCTGTCGCCCCGAGACGGCGTGAGGCGAGTCGCCCGAGGATTCGCGGTTGTGAGAACTAGCGCCTCGACGAACTCTTCGATCTTCTCGCCAGACTCGGACTCCCAGTTGACCGCGCTCATCAAATCCAGATTAGAAGCCAGGCGCATTACCAGTGGGTTCGACACGCATGGACGGGCAAATCGGCTCGTTCAGCGATGCGCCCAACGAACATACTGGGATGAGTTTGCTGGGCGTAGTACTGGTACGTAGGCGGTACACACGGAGTGCCGTAACTCACCGCAACGACCCGGCACCACTGCACTGCATCGTGCGGCTAGAAGCGCGCCACTAGCTGGCGTTATCGTCCCTACACGTACGAAGAGATAACGACAGCTAACGGCGCTTCACGAGCGAGTGACGGGATTCGAACCCGTGTAAACGGCTTTGCAGGTTGATCCCGACAACTGTAGGTTAGCTGTCGAGCCCAGGTAGCACGCTTGCCAGCTAAGCCGATCCACCAGCTATACAGGGCTTATATCTGCTCTAGCGTCGCACGGCATCGCACCAGTGTTCGTTGCTGTTGCATGGCGATATGCAGGTGTTTGGGGTGCAGATGGGGTACAGATCCAACCTTTGAACAGGCAATTTGCCGGATCAATGCGTTTAGTCAGCAACTGACTCCGAACACTCTTTCGATATGCAATCAGCTGTGAGCCGCCTGGCGGGTCAGGACAGATAGAGGAGGCGAAACGGCCTAGGCTATTGACGTGGCAGACGAAATTGCGCCGGCTGAACGTTGGCCGCGTTGGAAAGCGTTTTGGTCATCCGTTGGCGCTGTCACAAAGATCGCGTTTCACAACCTAGCTGGTGTGCGCGGCTTGACAGGCATTTTCGCAATCGCATGGTTTTGCGCCACTGCTATTGCATCGTGGCTATACAACGACAGCACTTTTGGGAAATTCTCGCAGGTTCTGGGGTTCCCAATAGGGACTGCGGTTCTTGGTATATGGATCGCCGATTTCTATTATCGTCGGGACGCTTACGCGAAAAGATTCAGAGACGTTTTGGTTTCGGTATACACTACTCAACTTCTTATAACTGGCGTGCAAACGATAAAAGGCCATATCGCCACAGCAGGAAACGCAGTTAAGGAAATCAATCCGTCAGATGGCGAGCACTACGAACAGAAGCTGACGGCTCATGCTCAGATAGAAGCTGCCAGCACCGCCGCTAATCTCACCTTACGCATGGCATATATGGCGATAACAAACCTCGAACTCTTCTCTTCAGATGCTGTCATTTCAGGAAAAGAGAAATTCGCAAAAGACGATAAGGACGCGGGCGAGCTACAAATGATGGTACCCGGCTCTAACAGCGCTGGCGAAGATGCGGACGGGGGAAGTAAGTAATGAGCACCGCTATTGTCGGTAAGGTTGCCGCTTTAGAAGATAATTACCGCGTCGTCATAAATCGCGGCGCAGAGCATGGCGTTAAAGGTGGAATGATTTTTGTAATTGAAGATCCGGAAGGAAAAGAGGTTCGGGATCCCGATAGTAACGAATTCTTGACGTATCTACCAATCGAGAAGATCAAAGTAAAGGTATTTGAAGTCAAAGAAAAATTCTGTCGGGCAGAAACATTTATCCGTGTCAAACCTGAGTCTGCGTACGAAGCCGCCGCGAGAGAACTCATCAAAGAATATAAGCAGCGGTCAATATTTGACATTGGCAGAATGGCCTATCCCGGCTCAAACATAGACCGGGATGCAAAGTTGCAACAGGCGCTCCACCTGCTGCAACTAGGTGCCGCCGACCGAAGCGACGATGAGCGTCCGGCCGTCGTGGAGGTCAACGTTGGCGATACAGCTCGCCAGGCGAATTGAACTTCGCATATGCAAATACTTGCCTCGGCGCTGCCAGGTTTCCGCGATCTGCGAGCGCCGCTTACTGCTGGCTACCTATGGCTATTGTTGTTATGGATCTTGATTCGACCAAATCTCGCGACCAGGCCGTCCAACGATATAACTGCGGCACTCTGGGATCTAGGCAAGGCGGCGGGACCGCTATGGATCGCCCTTGGCGTAAGCGTGGCTGCATATCTGATTGGTTCGGTCAATCAGTTCGCGGCAAACGTCATAAAACATGGATTTGAAAAATTCTCTAATCGCAAAGTCAAACCGCGGTGGTTCAGCTATACCGACAACGATGAACTAGTTCGGCTTGTCGAAAGTCCGCACCCGATTGACAGTATGACCCGCGAAGCTTCGCTCAAGCTCCTCAGGGCTGGGATGCATCCTGAAAATGACGAGGCAGAGATCAAAAGTATAGAATTAAACATCAATCAGCGCGCGATACGGGCACGGGACGGTTTGCGCGCTGAATTGGCGATGCCTGCGACGTTATTACTAGGGGACAAAACCGAGCTATTTGCCGAGGCAGACAGATTAAAGGCCGAAAGCGAACTGCGACTTGCTGCGGCGTCGCCGCTCACGGCGATTGCTATTTTCCTCTCGTTCTGCGATGTATGGTGGTGGGCTGTCGCGCTAATCCCTATCGCAATGCTTGCAGCGCAAGGATATGACCGCCACAAAGACTTTCAGGCATTGATGGAAGCATCTGTGATTCGGGGCGAAATTCGCTCGGAAAGCCTCGAAGCGTTTAGAATGTGGGTTTCAAATCTCCCACCTGATGGCAAACCTCCAACGGCAGCACGCGACTAACGTCGAATCGCCAGATCCTACGACCAATGAGGGAAGCTCAATGACGGCTCTGCTCTGGATTCTGTACGTGACCGTGGCGGTTGCGTCCGCGTTCGTCGCTGCCAGCATGGCGGCTCGAAAGTCGCGGCCTGCGCCGGTGTTTTTCGTTTTGGGACTGGTGTTCTCGGTCATTGCGGTTATTGCTGCGCGGTTCATCCCGCCTGGTGCTCCCGCTGGATCGAGACCTGTTGTGTGTCCTCGATGCAACGCCAAGCAGAACATTCCATCAGGGGAATCGAGTTACGAGTGCTGGCAGTGCAAGGCCAGCTCGCAGGCCGCCGAACCCGCGCGGTCATCGATAGATTTGACTGACAAGAATCTGACCACGGTTCAACGCGTGCTGACCGTCAGCATTTGTGCGTTCCTCGCTGTCGGGTTTGTCGCGACCTGGCAAAGCGCTCGGACCAGCCAGGCCGAGACGGTCGATTTCCTGATTTTTCATTGCTTTAACGACAAGCAGCGCATCAATTCCGGTCAAGAACTCGCCAACCTGGAAGCGTGTGAGCAAGAGGTCAATCCCGAGGGCGGCAGCCCGCGGGTCACGCAGCGAAAGCAGGAACTTCGCGAGTTCGATGCCTGCGCAGATGAAGCAGTCCGCACCAAGCCTATAAGCGACGACATGCTCGATGAGTGCTATGAACAGCGCAACCAGGGTTAACCGCGCAGCGGCACCACATTGCCTACGGAGTCACCCGCCGGGGCGGTAGGTGTGCTCATCGCACCTAGCGCAGCCATATCGCTGGTGTGGTCGTCCTCGAACAGGTGCGCGTAAATATTGAGCGTGGTCGTCACCTTGGAATGCCCGACGTAGCGCGAGATATCCAGCGGCTTAATGCCCGCAGCCACACACAGGCTCACGTAGGAATGCCGTAGCGAATGGAACACTAGGCCAGCATCCAGCTTGGCCTGCGGAAACATCGCGTTGGCTCGCAGCACCGCAGGCCGGAACACCGCCTTGTAAAACGTCAGGTGCCGCAGCTGTGTAGTCCAGTCCAGCACCAGCCGTGATTGCGCCTCGGCCACAGTCAACGCAGCGAGCGTCTTTGCCTGGCGATTGGCCACCGTGCGCCAGTTCTGCGGCATTTCCGGTGAGTCTGGGTCGGTGCCCGATTCGCCGGCCGAATCCTTGGCGGTGCCAGGTTCCACGTGAGCCTTACCCGTGGGCTTAATCGACGTCAGGCGCATACCGGGAAACAGTGGCGCTTGCGGCTCATCGGCGCGAGGGTGCTCAGCCAGGTAATCGCGTAGCAATTCCACCGTGTCAGCGGTCAGCGGGACCGTGCGCCTACTCCCCCGCGTTTTCGGCGTGCTGTAGGTCAGGTTGTCACCGTCGCGAATCAGAGTGCGCTCTACGCGCAGCTTGCCGGGTTTGGCTGGCGAATTCGGATTTAACGTCTTCGCGGGCAGCTCTACGTCAGCGATCACCAGCCCGCACAGCTCACCGGCACGCAATCCTGACCAGGCCGCCAGGTGAACGTAGACGTTAAATGGCCACGGCAATGCAGCCACCAGCGCAGCGACCTGCGCAGGCGTGAGAAATTTCGACGGGTCGTCAACGACACCAGCGGGGTCATTGCCTCGCGCACTGTGCTCGCTGGGCAGCTTGACGGCATCAGCCGGATTGAACGCAATGCGCCGATCCTGCACCGCCTGGTCAAGCACCTGTTTGACGACGTAATAGTGGTGGCGCACCGTGCTCGGTTTCTTACCGGCCTTGGTCAGTCGCGCCACCCACGCCGAGACATGTTCGCGAGTGATTGTGTTGACCGGGTAACCGCCGAACACCGCGTCAATGCCTAGCTTGGCCATCGCGCCACGGCGCAGGGCAGCCGGTGCCAACATTTCGCGGTATCCCGCCATCGTGCGCGTCTTCAAATCGTGGCGCGATTCCAGCCAGAGCGCCGCAGCGTCCCGAAACGGAATCTCTCCTGATTTCGGGTCGTACTCGATTCCGACCAGCTTGCCGTTTTCGATCTTGGTTGCGTATGCCTCAGCCTTGCGCTTGGTGCCGAAACCGCCCTTGGTCCGGTCGGTACCATCCGGTGCGCGGTACTTGACGACATACGTTGTACCAGTGGCGGTTTCGCGCTTCTGTATGCGTGCCATCGCTCAGGCCGCTCCGCCCGAATCGGGTTTCACTACAGGGACTTTCGCCGCGTTGTAAACAGTCGCGCGACTCACACCATACTCACGGGCCAATGCAGTAGCACTCTCACCATTCGATAGGCGTTGCACCAGTTCACTTTTCGACTCGTCAGTCAGTGAGGGTTTACGTCCTTTGTACTTGCCTGCGCGCTGAGCAATCGCGATGCCCTCACGCTGACGTTCCAGCAGTAGACCGCGCTCGAATTCGGCGAACGCACCGAGCATGTTCAGCATTAGCGTGGCCATTGGGTTACCCGCACCTGTTGTGAACGTCAGGTTTTCGCTCACGAATTGCACCGTCACGCCTTGGCGGGTGAGTTCGTCCACCAGGCGGCGTAGATCGGGCAGCGAGCGCGCGAGCCTATCCATGCTGTGAACCACCAACGTGTCGCCCTCGCGTACGTACTCCAACGCCTTGGCCAATTCAGGGCGGTTGGTGTCCTTGCCGCTCGCGTAATCGGTGAACACCTTGTCTAGTTCAAGCCCGTCTAATTGCCGTCCAGCATTCTGCTCTGTGGTCGAAACACGTTGATAGCCAATGCGTTGACCATTGACCGCGGTACCGGCCATCACAACACCCGACTGTGTATCTGAACTCATAGACCTATCCTAGCTGACTGTCGATCAATCCGATACCCACTTTAGTTAGACGCGGTACGTGCCTGACCTCGCGGTCCATCTGGACTATCCCCCAGATAGATACCCGTTCCGTATCGAACTTCGCACTCATTGTCGCCTCAATTGTCTGCGGTGATTGCGGTTGGCCTCGGCGGCTTGCTCCATCGCGTCATCGGCGGGCAGATATCCCCCGCCAGGCAGTCGCACGGTCTGCGCGTAATTGGCCACCGATTGTTTAAGCGGTTCTGAGCTATCGCCGGGGTCGTCGGCCACGCCCGCGCGTTCTGGGCCGTTCTGGTCGTCACAGGCCACGTCTCCGTCGATCACCAGCGAGCCGTCTGGCAGCTCTCCGAGCACGCGCACGACTGGCTCACCACCAGGGCGGTGGTGGGTTTCAATCGCTGGCGGTTCGGGATCGGGTCGGCCAATGCTGGCTCGGTAGTCGGCGCGCGATCCGCCCTCAAGCGCGGCATCGCTCAACATCTGCTCAAACGGCTTGAGTTCGTGGGTGATACCGATCTGCTTTTGCTCAGAAACTCCCGCTCGGTCCAAAGCGGAGTTGATCGCTTGCAATGCAACGTAAGCCGGTACGTTCTCGTTTTCGGCCATGCCAAGCAATCGCGTAGCCATTCGGTCGGCGGCCTCACGCAACCGCTGTTGCGCTTTCGCTACGACTTGCGGCGCTTTGCCGCCATGCGTCCCGCACACGTTCGATCCGTTGATTGCCCATTTTTTGCACGGGTCGCCGGTGCGAGACGAATGCGCGGTGCAACGCCTACTGGTCGATGGGTGCAGCGCTCCATGGGTCTGCTCAGTCGTCATGTCTAATTCCCCTCTGCAAATGCGATTCGTCCGTGGCCGGCCGTTTCGCTCACGAATCGCTTGGCCTGTCTCCGGTCTCCGTCGTACGTTTTCTCTCTCCGTTCACGCTCACGCTCAACCTCTCGTGACGTGAGCAGTTCCCGCGAGAAACCAGCCGCTTTGAGCGCTGATCGGTTCTCGGCTTCCAGATCAGCCAGGGGTCTGCGCCCGTTCAGCTCCCATTCGGTATCGAATGCCAACCGCAGCAACAGAGCTGGCCAAGACGTCTCGCTGAAACCGATTGCGCCGTCGGTACTCAGATCAGCAAGCACGGCCAACAATCCGGTGTAGGTGACTACTCGGCCACTACGCACGATTGGTTCGCTGATTGCAGACCGTGAGCAGCCGGGGGTGCCCAGACTGCAACCGTCATGCAATACCCGCCAACGCTTCACACTGTCGTGCCCGTCAATGACACACAAATAGCCGTCGTCGTCATGAACCAGCTCGGCGCAGTCATCGCACACCAACGCGATCTGGCCTTGTTTCAATTTCTTTTGCGTTCTTGGCATGTCACCCTCTCGCGCTCATCGTCTTTGCCCTTAACTGAAATGTCCCGCGCTGTAGGCGGCAAGGGTGTACGGGGTGTACAAGGCTGTACGCCTTTTGCGATCCGCGCGCTGACCCCTCCCCCGCGAAACATATTTTTCTATTTTCCCTGGTGTTTTGGGGAGCGGTCGGTGCGGGATTGTCGCAGACGCGTACACCCCGTACACCCTTGTACATCCCTGTACACCCTCGGCAATGACCGTCTCCGCTCATTTGCTGCCCTCCCCAATGAGGCTCAGCACGTGGCCATCTGACCCGCTTGCCGAATCTGCTGCCGATTTGACCAGGCGGCCTGTCTCAATCAGGAGTGCTTCTGCGTCATCAAAATGCGCGCGGTCGCGGTGGGCGATCTTGGATCGCAGATCGCTGCGGGCCATCGAACCCTCGGCATCCGTGAGTTTCTTGGCAATATTCTCGGCAACGCGCGACAGCACCCGGTCTGATTTGATCTGCTCCGCTACGTCGGCACGCTCACCTTCGGCGCGGCCACGCGAAACGTTGATTGCAGCCGCTTTGACCGTCAGTTCATTGCGTGCCGATTGGCGCGTGGCATCCGAGAGCGCCATCAGCACACCAGCACGTTGCCAATCGGCGTCACTGATCGCGTCATATCGACACTCCAAAGCCATCAGCGCGGCAGCGACTTTCAGCCGAACCAAAAGCCGATGACTGAATCGCCCTGGAAATGTTGGAGGCTCCTGACCTTGGAAACGAGGATGGAGCCATGCCGAAGGAACAGTCGCCAGGGAAGCCGACGACGCGTAGGTACACCCCGGAGGAGAAGGCATCCGCGGTGC
>NZ_NPKP01000001.1 GCF_008329585.1 Mycolicibacterium sp. P9-22
CGAACCCGGAAGCTAAGCCTACCAGCGCCAATGATACTACCCAAAAGGGTGGAAAAGTAGGACACCGCCGAACACACATTAAGACCCGAGCCCCCCAAACACACATTTGGGGGGCTCGGGCATTTGTACGTTATAGGCAAACTGCCGCGGCACAATTCAAATGCGAATCAGTCGAAAAGCGCCAATTCCGATCGACTCTTTTCCATATCCAACAATGCCCTTTTGCGATTCAGTCCGCCGCCATAACCGGTGAGGCTGCCATTCGCTCCGATAACGCGATGGCACGGAACAATGATGCCGATCGGATTGTGTCCGTTCGCCAATCCCACCGCGCGGAATGCCGTAGGCGAGCCCACCTGCACGGCGATCTCGCCGTAGGTGCGTGTTTCGCCGTAGGGGATCGTCAGCAGTGCTTCCCAGACCCGGCGCTGGAACGGCGTCCCCTCGAAATGCAGATCGAGGTCGAATTCGGTGAGCGTTCCGGCGAAATAGGCGTCGAGTTGCTCGACGGCCTCCGGGAAAGCCGCATCGTCGACCTCCCACCCGGCCCGGCTCGGCTCGTAGGTCTGGTCCTCCATCCGGAGGTGTGCCAGACGTCCGTCGACGCCTGCCAGGGTCAGCAGACCGACCGGGCTGTCCATGGATCGGAACTGCATGCCTGACATCATCTCTCCTGCTTGTTCGAACGTGGCGGCCAGTCGTTCACGGCATGGTCGAGTGCGGTCCACAGATGCTGCGTGACATAGGCCCGCCATGGGCGCCACCGGGCGCTGTGCTCGAGCAGCGCCTCCGACGTGGTGGGCAGGCCGACAGCTTTCGCGGCCGCTCGCAATCCGAGGTCGGTCACCGGGAAGGCATCCGGGTCCCCGAATCCGCGCATCGCAATCACCTCGGTGGTCCACGGGCCGATCCCGGGCAGCGCCGAGAGCTGAGCTCTGGCTCTGTTCCAGTCGGCGCCCGCGTCGACCTCGACATCGCCGGCCGCCATGGCGGCGATCAACGTGGTCAGGGTGCGGCGGCGGGAGGCGGGCATGGCCAGGCTGTCGGGGTCCAGCGCGGTCAACTGCTCGGTGGACGGAAAGACATGGGTCAGGCCGCCATCGGGGTCGGTGATAGCGGGCCCGTAGGCCTGCGCCAGACGCCCCGCATGCGTGCGGGCCGCCTTGATGGAGACCTGCTGACCCAGGACCACCCGGACCGCCAGTTCCGCCTCGTCCACGGTCCGCGGTATGCGCTGGCCGGGGGCCTTGGCCACTACGGCGCCGAGGTGGGGATCCTGGCTCAGCGCGTCCACCACGGCGACCGGGTCCGCATCGAGGTCGAGCAGGCGCCGGCAGCGGGCGATCGCTGGGGAGAGATCACGGAAGTCGTCGACGACCAGCCGGCACTGCACATGGTCGGGATGAGGCGTCAGTGCCACCACCCCGGATCCGGAAGGCAAGCGCAGGGTCCGCCGATAGGCACCGTCACGAACTTCCTCGACACCGGGCACCGCGCTGGCCGCCAGATGCCCGAACAGCCCCTCATAGGAGAACGGAGCACGCACCGGCAGACGCAGCGACAGCACGTCGACGCCCACTCGCTCATCGGCAGTGCGGCCGAGGGCCCGCTGCCGCAGCATCGTCGGGGTCAATGCGCTGATGGCCCGTACGGTGTCGTTGAACTGCCGGATACTGCTGAATCCCGCGGCGAACGCAACATCACTGAACGGCAGGTCCGTGGTCTCGATGAGCACACGTGCGGTTTGGGTGCGCTGCGCCCGGGCCAGCGCCAGCGGGTTGGCGCCCACCTCGGCCTGCAGCAGCCGCTCCAATTGGCGCGTCGTGTACCCGAGATGATTCGCCAGCCCCGTCACCCCGGAACGGTCCACCGTGCCATCGGCGATCAGCCGCATCGCCCGGGCCACCACATCACCGCGCACATTCCACTCCGGAGAGCCGGGTGAGGCGTCCGGGCGGCAGCGCTTGCACGCCCGGAAGCCGGCCTTCTGGGCCGCCGCAGCGGTCGGATAGAACGTCATGTTCCGGGCCAGCGGTGGGCGCACGGGGCAACTCGGCCGGCAATAGATCCCGGTGCTGAGCACGGCGGTGACAAACCAGCCGTCGAACCGGGCGTCCTTGGACTGGACCGCCCGGTAGCAGCTGTCGAAATCGTCGTGCATGCCTTCACCTTTACACCCGACCACCGACATCACTGGCGGAAAAGCGACATCGATGTGGCGTTCAGATGGTCAGCCCGAGCCTGGTATCCGCTCCGTCGCAGGTCGACAGGGCGCCATCGAGGCGCTGTCAGGCCGGGCGGCCGGCGGTTGACCCTGCGTCGACTGCCAGGTCGGCCCCGGTGACAGATCTGCTCTCATCAGAGGCCAGGTAGAGCGCACAGTAAGCGACATCGATCGGTTCGATGGGGTCGTCCAGAAGGTTGACCCACTTCGTGACGTAGTCGCGGGCGGCCTGGGGTATCGCACTGGTACCGGGAGTCGCGATGAAGCCCGGTGTGATCGCATTGACCCGCACGCGATGTGGCGCGCCCTCGGCAGCGAGTTGGCGTGTCAAAGCAAGTACACCGCCTTTGGCTGCACCGTGTGCGGCGAAACCGAAGGCCTGCAGGCCGATTGAGCCCACACTCGAGGCGATATTGATGACGCTGCCGCCGTTCTCTAGGAGCGCGGGCCACGCCGCCGATGTCACAGTGAACACGATCTCGAGTTCGTTGGAGATCGTGAAGCGCCATTGGTCGAGGGTCATTTCACTGAAAGGTGCGACTGCGGCCGCTGAGGCGTTGTTGTAGAGGACATCGATGCCGCCCAGTGTCGAGATGGAGTTCTGCACCCATCGGCGGGCAGCAGTGGGATCGGCCAGGTCGATGTCGTGGCCCTCCGCCGACAGTCCTTGCGCGGACAGTACTGCGGCGGTGGCCGCGGCGGCGCCGGGACGGACATCACAGCCGATCACGTGCGCCCCGTGATTGCAGAAGAGTTCTTGTGCGACCGCGCCCTGACCTCCGCCCGTTCCGGTGATGAGGACTCGCTTGCCGGCGAGACGACCGTCGTGAGCGACGGCGGTGCTGAGCGTTGGTGCTTTATCAGGCATGTTTCCTCGCATGTGCAGTAGCTATCGAGCTGGGGCGGGCGGAAGGAGCTGGATTTGAAGCGATTTGGGATCACGCCTCACGGCGATCAGTTGATGGCATCGCGGCGTTGTGCCACGCGAGCGGATTCAGTTCACGGTAGGGGTCGCTGCTACGAAGCTCTTGGAGATCGGTCAGGATCTGCTCCAGTGACCGCTGAGTGTCCTCTTTGACGGTGCTGACCCATTCTTCTTCGGCGACGTGTGCGGGCCTGGTTGTGTCGATCGGGGTGCCGAAGCGTAGGTACATCCGCTGCGGCCGGGGGATCAGAGTGGGTCCGATCCCGCGCATGAGCGGCATTGCCATGTCGGAGCGGCCCGACAGTCGTTCCGAGAGGCTCTGACTCAATCGACCCCATCGCCCTTCGCGCGTCGTCATGCTCCGGTACATGTCGTCTCCACCGACGAGCCCGACGGGCACGATGGGATAGTTGTATTCGACTGCCAGGCGCGCGAATCCGGTTCTGCCCTGCCAGCGCAGGGTGTACTCCTCGCCCTTGAACTTGGCGATCTCGCGGCCGCCTCCTGGGAATACGAGAATGGGTTCGTCATGAACCATGAGCTCGCGAGCGGTTTCCGGGGCTCCGACGACGGCGCCGGCGGCGGCGAGTAGATCGCCGGGAAGCCCGCCCATGCGGCCGAAGTTCCTGTCGGCCAGGGGACGCACTCGGCGACCTATCGCGCGCCGGACCAGCAACGGGATCAACAGGCCTTCGGCGCTCATCTGGGTGTGGTTGCCCACCAAGAGGAATCGCCCATCGCGGGGCGAATGCTGCAGCCCGTCAACATAGGGCCGGCAAAGGTCGACGAGCGGTACGACCCCGTCGGCCACGGTCTCCACCATGCGGCGCAACGCCCGGACCCGTCCCGGTTGATTCATGATCACATCGGTGTTCGCGCCGGTCATGACGTTTTAGACTCCGGCCGGGAGAACACCAGCGCGGTCGGTTTGGGGCCGAATCGTATTGCCGCCGGCAGGAACTCGATGTGCATCTGCGGGTCGGCCGCTTTGCCGAGCGCGATGAACGCCGAGTGGCTGTAGGCGCGCAGCGCACTGATGAAACCGTCGTGCATGATGTGCCGAAACGACGGTCGCACCAACACCGCGACAGCCGCCACTGGCGCCACGATGACCTGCGTGAGAACCAGTCCCAGCGGGGACGGACGCTTGAGGTCGATCACCAGAAACCGCCTGCCCACCCTTGTTGCTTCGGCGACCGCGCGAGCGGCGGTTGCCGGCGGCAGATGGTGAAAGGCCTGTGCGAACACGACCAGGTCGTAAGAGTTGTCGTCGGCGGCGATGGCGGTGGCGTCCGCCACCTGGGTGCGCACCCGGGGATGGGCGCCGAGTTCACCATTGGCGATGTTGGCAACCGAGGCCGGATCCAAGTCGCTGACCGTCACGGTCGCGGTGGGATGCAACTCGAGAATCTTGGCCGACAGCTTGCCATGTCCCGCACCGAGTTCGAGGATGCGCGGGTTGGGGACGTCTGCCACCAGTTCCAGTGCCATGCGGGCGTGCTTCTCGTGCTGGCCGGTCCGCGAGCCCATTCGATCCAGCGCCGAGATCACCGTCTGCTTGACCTCATCAGGGATGTCGTAGCGGTCGGTGTACTCCAGTGCGTCGGTCTGCAACCGGCGGTCCAGCCACGAGGCGGTTGGACCGCCGCGCGGCATCTGCGCAACCGATGGATCTACTGCCATCGCTTCACTCATCGTCTACTCCTTGCGGTCGTCGAGCCATCCCTTGGATTCCACCCTACCGAACGAACGAGTTCGTTTGGGCTATGATTTCCCTGTGAGAAGTACGACCGAGTTACGTGACGTGATCTTGGCCGCCGCCCGGGCGGAGTTCGCCCAGTACGGTTTGGCCGGGGCGCGCATCGACCGCATCGCACGCACCGCACAGGCCAGCAAGGAACGCATCTACGCACACTTCCGCGACAAGGAGACCTTGTTTCGCGAGGTGCTGGCGGCCGACAGCACCGAGTTTTTCGAGGCGATCAGCTTGCGCCGAGGGACCGTTCCGGACTTTGTCGGCGACGTCTACGACGTGGCGCGCGGCCACCCCGAACACCTTCGCATGATCACGTGGGCGCGTTTGGAGGGCTTTGCGCTCGACGAGCCCCGTGCCGATGGTGAGCCTGTCTTCGCCGATACCCTTGCCGCGATCGAAGCGGCTCAGGCGACCGGGCATGTGGACCGGGTCTGGGAACCTGCGGATCTGATTGCGCTACTGCTCGGGATCGGCTTGGCGTGGGCGAACTCGCCGCACCCCGATTCGTTGACCGACGACCCCGTCATGATCGCGCGCCGCCGCGCTGCCGCCGTCGAAGCCGCCACGCGCATCATCACAACCCACTGACGAACAAGGAGTTTTGATGCCTGTGCACGAGACCGCGGTCACTCTTCCCGATCTCGGCGGACGGCTCGCTGTGGTGACCGGCTCCACCTCCGGTGTCGGGCTGGGTTTGGCCACCCGGCTCGCCGGCGCCGGTGCAGAAGTAATCATGGCGATCCGCAACCGCGCCAAGGGCGAACGTGCGATCACCCACATCCGCGCCACCGTGCCCGATGCCAAGCTGATCATCAAAGAACTCGACCTGGCGTCGCCGGCCAGCGTTTCGGCGCTTGGGGAGGAGCTCATTGACGAGGGTCGGCCGATCGACCTCTTGGTCAACAACGCCGCCGTGATCGCACATCGCGAGCGCGCCACCACCCCCGACGGATTCGAACTGCAATTCGCCACAAACCATCTCGGGCACTTCGCGCTTACCGGACTCCTTCTGCCGCTGCTGAGGGCCGCGCCGTCAGCACGGGTTGTCACTGTCAGCGCCATGGCCGCCCGACGCGCCCGAATTCAGTTCAGCGACTTGCAGTTCGAGCATGGTTATTCGCCGATGCGCGCCTACGGTCAATCCAAACTCGCGAATCTGATCTTCGCGCGGGAGCTGAACCGGCGCAGCCGCGAAGCCGAGTGGGGCCTGCTGTCCAACGCCGCGCATCCCGGTATGTCGAAGCCCGATCCGTCGTTCAGCGGGCAGGATCCAACCTTGGGCGAGCGGTTCATGCAAGTTGGTCAGAGGCTCCTGCCATTCATGTGGCAGGAGATCTCCGAAGGCATCAAACCCGCGCTGTATGCAGCGACCTCCCCGGAGGCTGCAGGCGGCGCCTTCTATGGCCCGCATGGGCTCTTGGAGGCGGCGGGTGGCGGCGTGCAGGAAGCGAAGACCCCGGCCCACGCCGAGAGCGTGGCCGATGCCCGCCAATTATGGGAGATCTCAGAACAACTCACCGGAGTGACGTATCCGAAGCAAAGCTGAGGCAGATCTCGGACAAGTTCCGTGTGACATCACGTCGACTTCGAGGACCTACAAGTCGCCGGCAACGGCGCGGACGCCGGCCAGCACCACACGGACGATCCGCTGGACATCTGCCCGGGTCACCGGCCGCATGCCACGGTTGGCGATCAGATGTACCGGACCGGAGATCATCTCGCCGAGAAAGGCGCTGTCGACCGGGGGGAGTTCGCCACGAGCGACGGCCGTGTCCACCCGTTGCTGCATGGCAGCGACTCGCCGGTCGAGGACCTTCGTGAGCGCCGCGACGGTGGAGTGGTGCCGGGCCGGCTGGAGGGCTTGTGCGAGCGTCCGTCCGAACGGTGTCTCGAGCGCGCCGGCCAGGGCCAAGAGGTAGTCGGCCAGGTCCTGTTCGATGTCCCCGGTGTCGGTGATGGACGCGAGATCCTCGGCGTAGTGAATCAGGGACTCGACCACCAGTGCCTCGCGGTCGGGCCAGTTCCGGTAGACGCTGGTCTTGTTCACGCCCGCGGATTCGGCGACATCCTCATAGCGGAAGTGTGCGATGCCGTCGCGGGCGACGAGTTCAGCTGTCGCAGCGAGGATCTGGTTCCTGACTCGGGCATTGCGGCCACCGGGGCGGCGCGCGGCCGGCTCGTCGGCCATTGTCCCACCCTCCTGTTGTCCGGTGCTGATTGTCGCCACCTGTGGCGTTGCGGTGCAACCCGCGAGCGGGTAGCTTCCACATTAAAGCAACTATCTGTTGCTTTAATGATCGGGGTGTGGCGGTGCGGATTCTCATTTCGGGTGCGGGCGTGGCCGGACTGGCCTGCGCGCGCCAACTGGGCTCCCGTGGCCACGACGTCACCGTCGTGGAGAGTGCCGACCAGTTGCGCACGGCGGGTACGCCCGTCGACGTCCGCGGTCATGCCATCGAGACCGCGGCCAGGATGGGTGTGCTCGACAGCATCCGGCAGCGCCGCGTCCGGATGTCGGAGAATGCCCACTTCATCGACAGTCGCGGCGAACCGGTGGCCCGGGTCCCGTTGGCAGAGATCAATGACACCGCGGACGACATCGAAGTACTGCGCGGCGACCTCGTGCAGATCCTTGCAGGCGATCTGCCGGACACCGTTGTGGTCCGCTTCGGCGACCGGGTCCGGACGCTGCTGGACCACGAGAGCGGCGTCGACGTGCGATTCGCCTCCGGCCGCACCGGACGGTACGACGTCGTCATCGGCGCCGACGGCCAGCACTCCGCGGTCCGCAGGCTGGTCTTCGGCCCCGACGCGGAGTGTCTGGCGCACCTCGGTGTGTACTTCGCCCTAGCAGCCCTACCCGGCGGCGCACAAAGCGATTGTGCCAACGTCATTTTCAACGTCCCCGGACGGATGGTCGGCTGTTTCCGATACGCGGAGACGTCCGCCGCCGTTTTTCAGTTCCGGTCGGCGGTGATCAGTCACGACCACCGTGATCTGGCCGCACAGAAGCGGATTCTCATCGAGGCGTTCGACGGCCACCGGTCCTGGCGTATCCCGGAACTGCTCGACGCGGCCCGCACCGATCCGGGGTTCTATTTCACCGCTGCAAGTCAGGTCCGGCTGCCCAGCTGGCACCGCGGCCGCGTGGTCCTCGTCGGAGACGCCGGATACTGCCCGTCCTTCCTGTCCGGCCGAGGCACGTCACTCGCGCTCAGCGGTGCCGTCTTCCTCGCCGAAGAACTTGAGCGATGCGGCGAAGACCACGCGGAGGCGTTCGCCGCATACCAAGACCGCTTGCGGTCCGAGGTGACCTCCGCCCAGAACCGTGTCCACGCCGGACGCCGGCGCATGCTGCCCGAAACGTGGGGCGATATCGCCGCACGCAACCGAGCGCTGCGAGCCCACGAGAACACACCGTGACACCGGAGCGGCACTGGTCCTGGCGGCTCGCGCTGTGGGCGGCGGTGCTGACACTGGCCAACGTTCTCGCCGATGTGGCGATCGGCTCGCCGCTGATGGTCCTGCCTCAACTGTTGCAGCAGTTCGACACCGATCAGGCCGCGTGGCTCAATGCCGGCGCCATGCTCTCGGGGGCGATCTGGTCACCGCTGCTGGCGAGGAGTTCCGATCTCTTCGGTAAGCGTCGGGTGCTTGTCGGCACCCTGCTGGTCTCCGGTGCGGGGGCGCTGATCTGCCTGACCGCGTCCAGCCTGTGGATCTTCCTGGCCGGCCGTTTCCTGCAGGGCGCTGCCTTCGCCGCGGTCTTTCTCACCGTGGCCCTCGTACTCCAGATCTGTACCCCGCCCATCGCGATGGCCGTGGTCGGGCTCGTGACATCGGGCTCATCGATCGTGGGCATCGTCGAGCCCTTCCTGATGGCGCCGGCGATCGACGCGTTCGGTTACCGCAGCGTCTTCGCCGTATCGGCGGTGCTGGCCGCGACCGCGGCGCTGTGTGTGCGGTGTCTCATCCCGGAGTCGCCGATCCGCGGCAGCGGTCGCATCGACCTGAGCGGCGGATTGATTCTCGGCGGTGGGCTCGGCGCGGTCCTCGCCTACGTCAGCCTCGGCAGGGACTTCGGCTGGTCATCGGGGAGCATGCTTGCGCTGCTGGCCGCGGGTGTCGCGGCCCTGTCCGGCTGGGCATTGCTCGCGCTGCGGTGCGAGGAGCCGATCATCGACATCCGGGCACTGCGGCGGCCGATCCTGCTGACATTGGCGGCGCTGGTCCTGGCCGCCGGTGCGTTCCGCAGCATGCTCCAGCTGATCGGCCTCGTGGGCCAGGTGCCGCCCGATCGCGGGCTCGGTTACGGCCTGGGCGGCGAGGGGACGATCGCGGCCCTGTTCGCCGCCCCCAATATCGGCATCGCCGTCGGTGGCATCTGCGCGGGTTGGCTTGCGGGCCGCCGCGGCCCGGCAGTACCGCTGCTCGGCGGGATTGCCGTCGGCGCGGTGGCGACATTCGCCATGCTCGTGGGTGTCGTCGTGCTTCCGCTGGCGATCGTCTGCGGCGCGCTGCTCGGAGTGGCCGCCGGTGCAATCGGCACGTCCGGCTTCAACCTGGCGACCAGTCTCGAAGCGCCCGAACGGCAGGGCACGGTTGCCGGTCTGGTGTCGGTCGTCCTCGCCCTCGGCTCGGTGCTGGTCAATTTCGCCGGAGCCGAGATCCTCAAAGCGTTCCGCAGCCCGGACACCCCGGCGGTCAGCACCGCGGCGGGCGTCCACCTCTACGTGGTGATGGCCGGACTGCTGTTCGTCATGGCGGCAGTTCCGGTGACCGTGCTGGTGGAAAAACGACATCGAGTTGTGGCCGAGGTGACTGGCGGGAAAGCAACCTGAGGGCCTCCTCAGCGGCCCTCGGACACACTGGAGTTTGTCCCTCCGGGCGCTGGTCGCCCGCCGATCCCGTACGACTTGAGGAGTAACCGCACCATGACCTCGCCCGGTGAGCCCGATCAGCTCGACGGCGCGGCGGGATGGGCCGTCGACCTCATGGACACGATGGGAGGTCCGGGCGCGGGCTTGGCCATCTTTGTCGAGAACCTCTTCCCGCCGATCCCCAGTGAGGTGATCCTGCCGATGGCAGGCTTCGCCGCCCGGCTCGGCGAGTTGTCGGTGCTCAGCGCGATCGTCTGGACCACCGCGGGATCGGTGCTCGGGGCGTGGATGTTGTACGCGCTGGGTGCCTGGCTGGGGCACGACCGGATCCGGCTCATCGTCTCCCGGATGCCGCTGATGGACGGCGAAGACGTCGACAAGACCCGGAACTGGTTCGAGAAGCATGGTCACAAGGCGGTTTTCTTCGGCCGGATGCTGCCGCTCTTTCGCAGTTTCGTCTCCATCCCGGCCGGTATCGACCGCATGAACTTCGCGGTGTTCACCGCGCTGACCCTGCTGGGCAGTTTGCTCTGGAACGCCGTCTTCGTACTGGCCGGCTACCTGTTGGGGGCGAACTGGCACCGGGTCGATCCCTATGCGGCCGCGCTGCAATACGTGGTGCTCGCCGCCGTGATCATCGGTGCCGGCTGGTTCTTCCGTGCGCGGTTGAAACGCCGCGCCCGTTCGGATCGTGCTGGGGATTTCTCACCCGCGAAGTAGGCAGGCGCTGCTATAACCGTCATGGAGGTGCAGCGATGCCCGATGGTGCGGTTTTTATAGGACGGGTCGGTGCGCTTGCGGTGGCGCTCGGTGTCGGCGCCACGGTCGCCTCCGGAGTCGCATCGGCCGACACCGGCGATCAGGGCTCGAGCCCGGGTGCCTCGAGTACCTCGGATTCGGACTCCTCCGGCACGTCGTCGCAACCCGATCGTGGCAGCAAAACATCGGTACCGCAACGGAAAACGGGTGTGCGGACCTCCCTCACGGTACGCACGCAGGCAGCGCCGGAACGTCCAGAGCCCGACGAGGACCTCAAACCGGCCGTCCGTGCCACCACCGAGCCCGAAGCGGAACTGACGGCGGCCCCGGCACCGGCAGCCGCCGATACCCGGTCTTCGGATCTCCCGGAGGAGCCGGCCGGGAACGCGGCAGCGCTTGCCGCCCTCGCGGCGGCCCGCCGGGAGGTGGGACACGACGCGACGACCGCGTTGACCTCGGTGGGGGACAGTCAGACCACCAGTGCGGCGGCCGTGGCCGCGGTCAGCCCGCTGGGCACCCCGGATCAGTTGCGCGCCGAGAAGCTGGCGACGCGCATCGCCAACTCGTTGCCGGTCAAACTGATGAAGCTGGTGCTGCGGTCCGGGTTCACCTGGGCCGCGGAACGGCAGTTCGCCGGGGTCGGCGGCCCCGATCGGGAGAACATCGGCCGTCTCAACGCCGCGGTCGACGCCTACGCGATGGCGTCGGCGTTCCAGCAGCAGCTGCTGAACTCCAACAAACCCACCGTCGTCATGCAGGTCGCCCCACCGCACGCCTGGTACGGCCAGAACGTCGGGGCCTCCCGGATCCTGTACGACAACCCCGACACCATCTACCGCTTCATGGGCGTCAACGGGGCGTCGTCGTATGTGATCACCGGTAAGTTCGCCGACCTGGCCAACCTGCCCGCCGACACCACCTTCAGCGTGCTGACGGGCCTGACCGGTAACACCGCCGCGGTGCTCACCAAGGACCAGCTGGTGGTCGCGGACGACGGCACCTTCACCATCACGCTGGACAGGACGCCGGCCAACGGGCGACAGAACCATCTGCAGCTGACTGCGGACACCACCATCGTCGCCACCCGGAACACCTTGTCGGACTGGGCCAATCAGCAGCCGATGAGCCTGGAGATCACCCGGGTGGGTGGCCCGCCCAACAGCCTGTTCAGCCAACTCGGTGGTTTCGCCATCCCCGGTATCGGCCCTGCCGTGGTGCGCAGCAAGCTGCTGACCGCGCTGGTCTCGTTGGTGCCACCGCTGCCGTTCGTGCCCACGGTGCTCAGAGGCGCGGTGACGGCGGTCATCATGGCGCTCGGTGTCCAGCGTGAGGCGCAGTACATGGCCGTTGCCACCACCGATCCGGCCACCGGTGAACGCATCGAACCCAATGTGTTGAAGAACCCCGCCCGCAATGCGGAATTCCTTGCCACGCAACTGCAGAGCGCTGGGTACTTCCAGCTCGCCGATGAAGAGGCCCTGGTCATCACGATCGACCGTGCGGGCGCGGGGTACTTCATCGTCCCGGTGACCGATGACTGGACCGTCACCAAGGATTACTGGAACGAGCAGACCAGCCTCAACAATGTCCAGTCGGTGGCCGATGACACTGCCGCCACGACCTACACCATCGTCGTCTCGCCGAGTGACCCCGGCGTGGCGAACTGGGTGTCCACCGGTGGCCTGAATCAGGGCACCATCTCGATCCGCTTCCAGGACATCGACCCCGCTGTGACGCAACTGCCGACCGTGAGCGCCCGCGTGGTTGCGCTCAGCGAACTCGCATCGGCACTTCCGCCGAACACCCAGTACGTCACGGCGGCTCAGCGCGCAGCTCAGATCGCCACCCGCAAGGCGGGATTCGACAACCGGTTCGCCCCGTACCCACAGCAGTAGCGCTACTCTGCAGGCGTGTCCCACCAGGTGCAGCGCTACCTCGACCGGATCCGCGACGAGCTCATCGGGGTCGGCGACGGCGCGCTGGCCGACTACATCCCCGAACTGACCCGGGTGGACCCGAACGGCTTCGGGCTGGCACTGTCGTCGGCGGACGGGTTCGTCTACGAATCCGGTGATGCAGCACTGGAATTCACCATCCAGTCGATATCGAAACCGTTCACCTATGCGCTGGCACTGGACAAGTCGGGGCTGGAAGCGGTGGATGCGAAGATCGGCGTGGAGCCCTCGGGTGAGGCGTTCAACGAGATCAGTGTGGACCGGGCGACCCAACGCCCGAAAAATCCGATGATCAACGCGGGTGCCATCGCGGCGGTCTCGCTGGTCCCCGCCTCCTGCGCCGATGAACGGTTCGCGCTCATCCAGGACTACTACTCGGCGTTCGCCGGCCGCCGGCTGGAACTCGACGCGCAGGTCTACGCCTCGGAGAAGGCCACCGGCGACCGCAACCGTGCCATCGCCTACATGCTGGCCAGTTTCGGTGTCCTGGAAGGCGATCCCGACGAGGTGCTCGACGTGTACTTCCGGCAGTGCTCGCTGAAGGTGACCGCGACCGACCTGGCCCGGATGGCCGCCACGCTGGCGCGCAACGGGGTGAATCCGCTGACCGGCCGCCGCGTCGCCGATGCCGCGGTGGTGCGCCGGACCCTGTCGGTCATGGTGACCTGCGGTATGTACGACGCGGCGGGGGACTGGGTCAGCGCGGTCGGTATGCCCGCCAAAAGCGGGGTCGGCGGCGGAATCCTGGCGGTGCTGCCCGGCCAGCTGGGGATCGGTACCTACTCACCGCTGCTCGACGCCAAGGGGAACAGCATTCGGTCGGTGCTGTTGTGCCGCAGGCTCTCCGAAGAACTGGGGCTGCACTTCTTGACGGTCTCCCGGGACGCGCGGGCCACCCTGCGGGCCGTCTATGAACCGCGCGACAACATCCGTGTCTACGAGGCGCACGGGGATCTACTGTTCTGCGGTGCCGAACAGGTGCTGCGCACGGTGGACCGGGGCAGCGAGGACTTCGTGGTGGGGATCCTCGACGTGTCCCGGGCCGACGATGTCGACGATGCGGCGAAGGCACTGTTGTCGGGGATGAGCGCCGACCTGCGCGCCCGGGGCAAGACCGCTTTCATCGTCGACCCGGACCGGCTGGTGATCGCGGAGGGTTCGGAGTTCGACAATGTCCGCCACACCACGGTGCAGGATGCGGTGGACGCCGCCTCGACATTCATCCGTGGGGAACTCTCAGGCGGGTAAGGCCAGCCTGGTCGGCTGCTCGAGACCGCGCAGACTGACCTGCTCGCCCAAGGTCCAATGGGCACTTTCGGTTTCGCCGGCGCGGGCCAGGGTGTCCGATGAGGCCACCAGGTGGCCGGGGACGGACTTCGCGTGTTCACAGAGCCGGGCCGCTTCGTTGACCGGCTCGCCGATCACGGTGTACTCGAAGCGCTCCTTGGCTCCGACGTTGCCCGCCACCACCTGGCCGGCGGCCACTCCGATACCAGCGTCGAGTTCGGGCACCTCGACGCGCAGCCGCGCCGCCATCGCCCGGGCGGCCGACAGGGCCTGCTCATCGGCGTTGTCCAGTGACACCGGTGCGCCGAACACCGCGAGCACCGCATCGCCCTCGAATTTGTTGACGAACCCGTGGTGCTTGTCCACCTCGTCGACGATGACGGCGAAAAACCGGTTCAGCAGTTCGACGACCTCGACGGCCGGCCTGCTGGTGACCAGCGCGGTGGAGCCGATGACGTCGATGAAGATGACCGCCGCGTGCCGCTCTTCGCCGCCTAGCGCGGGCTGCTCCTTCTCGGCCAGCAGGGCGACCTCGCGGCCGACGTGGCGCCCGAACAGGTCACGCACCCGTTCGCGTTCCCGCAGCCCGGCGACCATCGAGTTGAAACCCCGCTGCAGCTGGCCCAATTCGGTGCCGTCGAAGACCACCAGGTTGGTGTCCAGATCGCCCTGCTCGACACGGTTGAGCGCCGAGCGCACCACCCGTACCGGAGTGGCGGTCAACCAGGCCAGGATCCACATCAGCAGGAACCCGAAGGCGAGCGCGAAGAGCGCGAGGATCATCACCGCCACCGCGAACTGGGTGGGTGACACGATCTGCACCGACAGCGTGATGATGGCCGCCAGCAGGATACCGAGCACCGGCACGCCGGAACCCAGTGCCCACACCGTCAGCGTCCGGCCCATGATGCCGGGCGCGAAACGGCGCGGGGGAGGGCCGACTTCCAGGGCCTGGGCGGCGACGGGGCGCAGGGCGAACTCGGTGAACAGGTAGCAGGCCGCCGCGACGACGATGCCGGGGAAACTGATGCCGAGCAGTACCTTTGGGATGTAGTTGGAATCCTGCAGGCCGTAGAGCAGGGTCAGCACGATGGTGCCGCCACCCCACAGCGCGAGCAGGACGCGGCTCAGACGCCACGGTGCGAAGAAGGTGTTGCGCTGGTCCTTGGGCGTCGGTTCGCGCTCCTCGATGGCCCACCGCACGTTGTTGATGACCCGGTTGGTGGCCCAGACGACGCCGATCACGAAGGCCAGCGCGATATAGGCCGGGGCCACCGCGAAGGTGATCCACAGGACGTGCGATTCAAACACGCTCGGTACCGGGAAGGTCACGGTGACGACCAGGAACGCGACGCCGACACCGAGAAGGTTGGCGGCGAGCACGACGGTCGTGAGGATCAACTGGATGCGCACGCGGCGGCGCTGCTGGCTCTCCGAGACGCGTCCGAGGATCCACGAGCCGTACTCCGAGGCGTCGGTGACACGACCGGTTTGTCTCGTCACCCGCTCGAGGACCAGACCGAGACGTTGGGCCGCGTTCTTCTTGTCCGTCATCGTGGCGTCAGCCTAGTGAACCGCGGAGCGCAAACTATGGTTGTTCCGTGCGTCTCGTCATCGCCCAGTGCACCGTCGACTACGTCGGCCGGCTCACGGCACATCTCCCGTCCGCGCGTCGTCTGTTGTTGTTCAAGGCCGATGGTTCGGTGAGCGTGCATGCCGACGATCGCGCCTACAAGCCGCTCAACTGGATGACCCCGCCGTGTTGGACCATCGAGGAGCTGACCGATGGGGCACCGCCGGTGTGGGTGGTGGAGAACAAGGCCGGGGAGCAGTTGCGCATCACGGTCGAGGACATCGAGCACGACTCCAGCCACGAATTGGGTGTCGACCCGGGTTTGGTCAAGGACGGTGTGGAAGCACATCTGCAGGAACTGCTCGCCGAGCATGTCGAGTTGCTGGGCACCGGGTTCACGCTGGTGCGCCGGGAGTACATGACGGCGATCGGGCCGGTGGACCTGATGTGCCGGGACGAGACCGGCGGATCCGTCGCGGTCGAGATCAAGCGGCGCGGTGAGATCGATGGTGTGGAACAGCTGACCCGCTATCTGGATCTGCTGAACCGTGACACCGTGCTGGCGCCGGTCAGCGGTGTCTTCGCCGCCCAGCAGATCAAGCCGCAGGCCCGTACATTGGCCATGGACCGTGGAATCCGTTGCGTCATACTCGATTACGACAAGATGCGGGGTATGGACAGCAACGAGTTCCGGCTGTTCTAGTGGGGAGACGTCGCCCGGACCGTCGCGCGGACAGACCGGTGCCGCAGTGGCTGTCCCAGCGGCGGGTGGAATCCGGCCCCGACGGCTACGACTACGAGGTAAAGACGGTGTCGGCGGCGCGAGCGACGAAGGCATACCGGTGCCCGGGTTGCGATCATGAGATCCGGCCCGGCGTAGCGCACGTGGTGGTGCTGCCGGTCGAACACGGGGATATCGAGGACCGCAGGCACTGGCACACGGCGTGCTGGAACAACCGGGCCAACCGCGGCCCGACCAGACGCTGGTCCTAATGCGCTGCGTCGGCCTTGGGCTCGACGAGTTCGATCAGTACGCCGCCGGCATCCTTGGGGTGGATGAAGTTGATCCGCGAGTCCGCGGTACCCCGGCGCGGTGCGTCATAGAGCAGCCGCACACCGTCGGCGCGCAACCGCTCCGACAAGGCATCGATATCGCTGGTCCGGTAGGCCAGCTGCTGCAGGCCCGGGCCGCGCGTGCTGATGAACTTGGCGATCGTGGAGGTCTCGTCCAACGGGGCCAGCAGCTGGATCTGCGCGCTGTCCTTGGCCGCGCCGCGCACCGACAACATAGCCTCGCGGACACCCTGGTCCTCGTTGACCTCCTCGTGCAGCACGATCATGCCGAGGTGGTCGTGATACCACTTGATGGCAACATCGAGATCGGGCACGGCGATACCCACGTGGTCGATCGCGGTCACCAGCGCACTTGCGAGCGCCGGGCGGGCATCGACGTGGTCCGTGGTCATAGAGTAAAAGTAACCTGACATTGCAGTTTTTATGCCTGTGTGATCGGCCACACTTGCCTTCTCAGGCCCGTTACAGATTCTTTGGAGGATGGAAATGACGACCTCGGTCATCGTTGCTGGAGCACGTACCCCCGTCGGCAAGCTGATGGGTTCGCTGAAGGACTTCTCCGGTAGCGACCTCGGCGCCCTCGCGATCAAGGCGGCGCTGGAGAAAGCGCAGGTCCCGGCCTCGCTGGTCGATTACGTGATCATGGGCCAAGTGCTGACCGCGGGCGCCGGACAGATGCCGGCCCGCCAGGCCGCCGTCGGTGCCGGGATCGGCTGGGACGTGCCGTCGCTGACGATCAACAAGATGTGCCTGTCGGGTATCGACGCCATCGCGCTCGCCGATCAGCTGATCCGCGCCGGGGAGTTCGAGGTCGTCGTCGCCGGTGGCCAGGAATCGATGAGCCAGGCCCCGCATCTGCTGCCCAAGAGCCGCGAGGGGTTCAAGTACGGCGACACGACGCTGGTGGATCACCTGGCCTACGACGGCCTGCACGATGTGTTCACCGATCAGCCGATGGGCGCGCTGACCGAGCAGCGCAACGATGTCGACCAGTTCACCCGGGCCGAGCAGGACGAGCTGGCCGCGCAGTCGCACCAGAAGGCCGCGGCGGCGTGGAAGGACGGCGTCTTCGCCGATGAGGTGGTGCCCGTGCAGATCCCGCAGCGCAAGGGTGACCCGATCGAATTCAATGAGGATGAGGGCATCCGCGCCAACACCACCGCGGAGTCCCTGGGCGGGTTGCGCCCGGCCTTCCGAAAGGACGGCACCATCACCGCCGGTTCGGCCTCCCAGATCTCCGATGGCGCTGCCGCCGTCGTGGTGATGAGCAAGGCCAAGGCCACCGAACTCGGGCTGAGCTGGTTGGCCGAGATCGGTGCGCACGGTGTGGTGGCCGGCCCGGATTCGACGCTGCAGAGTCAGCCGGCCAACGCCATCAAGAAGGCCATTGCGCGCGAGGGCATCACGGTCGACCAGCTCGACGTCATCGAGATCAACGAGGCGTTCGCCGCGGTGTCGCTGGCCTCGACCAAGGAGCTCGGTGTCGATCCGGCCAGGGTCAACGTCAACGGTGGCGCCATCGCCATCGGTCACCCGATCGGCACCTCCGGTGCCCGCATCACGCTGCACGCCGCGCTGGAGCTGGCCCGCAAGGGCTCGGGCTACGCCGTCGCCGCGTTGTGCGGTGCGGGTGGCCAGGGTGACGCGCTGATCCTGCGCCGCCCCTGACCGCTGAGAAAGCGCTCAGTTTGAACAACGACGCAATGTAGTAGCTGGCCGTCCGCTGCGGCACAATGGCGCTCATGGCAAACAACTATGACGTCCGCAGCGTGGCGGGCTGGTTCCGGATCATCGCGATCGCGGAGGCCATCAGCTGGGCCGGACTGCTGGTCGGGATGTACTTCAAGTACATCGGTTCCCCGCAGACCGAGATCGGTGTGAAGATCTTCGGGCCCATCCACGGCGGCATCTTCATGGCCTTCCTGGTGGGCGCGCTGCTCGTCGGGATCGCCCGCAAGTGGAACGTCGTGACCTGGGCGCTGGCGTTGCTGGGCAGCATCGTGCCGCTCGGAAGTGTGATCTTCGTCATCTGGGCCGACCGGACCGGCCGGATCGGCGGACGTACCGCGACTGCCGACAGCGGTGAGGACGTGCCAAACTTGGTGGCGTGACACGCCCACGCCCTTCCGTCGGACCGGCTCTGGCCGGTGCATTCGATCTCTCCGCACTCAAGCAGCCACCGCCGCCGCCCCCGGGTGCCGCGGCACCCGCTGAGGTGACCGGCGCGGTCCAGGTCACCGAGGCGAATCTGGAAGCCGAGGTGCTGGTCCGGTCCAGCGAAATCCCGATCGTCGTGCTGCTGTGGACGCCGCGCAGCGATGCAAGCGTCCAGTTGGGGGAGGCGCTCGGTGCGCTGGCCCAAGCCGACGGCGGCATCTGGGCACTGGCGATGGTGAACGTCGATACCACTCCGCGGGTGGCGCAGATGTTCGGCGTACAGGCCGTGCCCACCGTGGTGGCGCTGGCCGGCGGTCAGCCGATCTCCAGCTTCCAGGGCCCGCAGGCCCCCGACCAGTTGCGTCAGTGGGTCGACTCCCTGATCAGCGCGACCGCGGGCAAGCTCAGCGGGGTCCCCGAGCAGCCCGAGCAGGCCGACCCGGAATTGGAGCAGGCCCGTGCCTACCTGGACGACGGCGATTTCGACGCGGCGCTGACCGCCTACGAGGCGATATTGGCCGCCAAACCCAACGACGCCGAGGCTGCCGGTGCGGTGCGGCAGATCAAATTCCTGCAGCGCGCGACGACCCGCCCGGTTGAGGCGCCGGCGCTGGCCGATGCGGCGCCCGATGATGCCGAAGCCGCCTTCGCCGCCGCCGACGTCGAGATCCTGCAGCAGAACATCGAGGCCGCCTTCGATCGGCTGATCGGATTGATCAAACGCACCGCGGGTGACGAGCGCACCGCCGCCCGCACCCGGTTGATCGAATTGTTCGATCTCTTCGACGCCGCCGACCCCGAGATCATCGCGGCACGCCGCAAGCTGGCCAACGCGCTCTACTGACTGCTCGAGCAGTCGCGAATGGCTCCTATTTCGTAGGAAATAGGAGCCATTCGTGTCTGTTCGCCGGGTTACTGATCCAGTTCGAACCAGAGCGCGGCCAGCGGCGGCAGCGCCATGACAGCGGACGCCGGACGCCCGTGCCAGGGTTCGGCCGTCGCCTGCACCGATCCCAGGTTGCCGATACCCGACCCGTTGTAGATGGTGGCGTCGGTGTTGAGGACCTCTCGCCAGGTCCCGGCCTGCGGCAGACCCAGCCGGTACTGGCCGTGTTCGTTCCCGGAGAAGTTGAACACGCAGGCCATTGCGGACCCGTCGTCGCCGAACCGCAGGAAACTCAGCACGTTGTTCGCCGAGTCGTTGGCGTCGATCCAGGAGTAGCCCTCGGGCACCGTGTCCCGTGACCACAGCGCCCGGCGGCTGCGGTACATCGCATTGATATCGGTCACCAGGTTGGAGATCCCGGTGGAGAAACTCTGCTCGGACAGCTGATACCAGTCCACCCCGCGCTCCTCGGACCATTCGGCGCGCTGGCCGAACTCCTGGCCCATGAACAACAACTGCTTGCCCGGGTGCGCCCACTGGTAGGCCAGTAGCCCACGCAGGCCCGCCGCCTTGTTGTGGTCATTGCCCGGCATCCGGGTCCACAGCGTGCCCTTGCCGTGCACCACCTCGTCGTGGCTGATGGGCAGGACGAAGTTCTCGCTGAACGCGTAGAGCATCGAAAAGGTGATCTCATGGTGGTGATAGCTGCGGTGAATCGGGTCGCGTTTGATGAACTCCAGGGTGTCGTTCATCCAGCCCATGTTCCACTTCATCGAAAAGCCAAGGCCGCCAAGGTTGGTCGGTCGCGTCACGCCGGGCCACGAGGTCGACTCCTCGGCGATCGTGACGATGCCCGGGGT
Organism: Mycolicibacterium sp. P9-22; assembly: GCF_008329585.1. Classification (GTDB taxonomy): domain Bacteria; phylum Actinomycetota; class Actinomycetes; order Mycobacteriales; family Mycobacteriaceae; genus Mycobacterium. Next base: position 20,337 of record NZ_NPKP01000001.1, read on the forward strand.
CACCTTGTGCACCGTCGCGTTCATCTCCTGCAGGAACTGGACAGCCTCCAGGTTCTCCCGGCCGCCGTAGATGTTCGGTGTCCAGCCGCCGGCCGGCCGCGAATAGTCAAGGTAGAGCATCGATGCCACCGCGTCGACCCGCAGGCCGTCGACGTGGTACTCCTGCAGCCAGTACAGCGCGTTCGCCACCAGGAAGTTCCGGACCTCGGGGCGCCCGAAGTCGAAAACGTAGGTGCCCCAGTCGAGTTGCTCACCGCGACGAGGGTCGGAGTGCTCATAGAGAGCCGTCCCGTCGAATCGGCCCAACGCCCAGGCGTCCTTCGGGAAATGCGCGGGCACCCAGTCGATGATCACGCCGATCCCGGCCTGGTGCAGCGTGTCGATCAGGTAGCGCAGGTCGTCGGGACTGCCGAGGCGCGGGGTGGGCGCGTAGTACGAAGTGACCTGGTATCCCCAGGATCCGCTGAACGGGTGGGCTGCCACCGGCAGCATCTCGACGTGGGTGAAACCGTGCTCGACGAGGTAGTCGGTGAGTTCGACCGCCAATTCGCGATACGTCAGGCCCGGACGCCACGACATCAGGTGCACCTCGTAGGTGCTCATCGGCTCGAAGACCGGATTGCGCAGCGCGCGCCCGGCCATCCATTCATCGTCGTTCCAGGTGTAGTCACTCGTGTTGACCCGGGAGGCGGTGCGCGGGGGCACCTCGGCGGCGAAGGCGAACGGATCGGCCCGGTCGCTCACCGAACCGTCGATGCCGTGGACGCGGAACTTGTAGAGCCCGTCCTCGGGGAAATCGGGCCAGAACAGTTCCCAGACGCCGGTGGAGCCCAGCACGCGCAGCGGTGCCTGCCCGCCGTCCCAGTGGTTGAATTCGCCGATCAGGCTGACGCCCTTGGCGTTCGGGGCCCATACCGCGAAGGAGTACCCCTCCACCACGCCGTCAGGGGTGGTGAAGCTGCGGCGGTGCGCGCCCAGGGTCTCCCACAGCCGCTCGTGGCGGCCCTCGGCGAACAGGTGCAGGTCGATCTCGCCGAGGGTGGGCAGGAAGCGGTAGGCATCGGCGACCGTGATGGCCGGGACGCCCGGATACTGCACCTCGAGGCGGTAGTCGATCAGGTCGGTGAACGGCACGGCACCCGCGAACAGGCCGGCCTCCAGGTGGTTCAGCGGATAGCGTTCGCCGCCGATGAGAGCGGTCACCGATTCGGCGTGCGGGCGTAGTGCGCGGATCACCGTGTGGTCGCCGTACTCGTGCGCCCCCAGTATCGAGTGTGGGTCGTGGTGCTCGCCGGCACTCAACCGGTGCAGGTCGTTCGCACCCGGGCGCAGATGAATGCTGGTGTTGGGGTTGGTTTGAGTCAAGATGTACTCACTCCCTCCGTAAGAGGCTCAGTCGAGATTCGTACGGGATCAACGGCATGTTGAGGATGTGCGCAACCGCCCGTCCCGGGTCCAGGCGCACATAATTTGCCTGGCCCCAATGGTATTCGTCACCGGTGATCTCATCGCGCACCCAGAAGCGGTCGTAGGCCTCCATGCCGAGCTCGCCCATGTCCAGCCAGACCGTGCCTTCTTCGGGGCCGAATGGATTGAGCGTCACCACCACCAGCACGCAGTCACCGGTCACCGGATCGAACTTGCTGTAGGCCAACAGCGCGTCGTTGTCGACATGGTGGAACCTGATGGTGCGCAGCTGCTCCAGCGCGGGGTGCAGCCGTCGGATCTCGTTGAGCCTGCCCAGGAACGGTTCCAGGGACTGGCCGGTGGCCACCGCCGCCTCGAAATCGCGCGGGCGCAGCTCGTATTTCTCCGAGTCGAGATACTCCTCGCTGCCCTCGCGCACGGCCCGGTGCTCGAACAGCTCGAAACCGGAGTACACGCCCCACACCGAACTGAAGGTCGAGGCCAGCACGGCCCTGATGGCGAACATGCCGGGACCGCCGTGCTGCAGGCTCTCGTGCAGGATGTCCGGGGTGTTGACGAACAGGTTGGGGCGCGCGCAGTCGGCATACTCGGCGATCTGCTGGCCGTACTCGGTGAGCTCCCACTTGGCGGTGCGCCAGGTGAAGTACGAGTAGGACTGGGTGAAGCCCAATTTCGCCAGACCGTACAGCCGGGCCGGCCGGGTGAACGCCTCGGCGAGGAACAGCACGTCGGGATCTTCGTGCTTGACCTTGCCGATCAGCCAGGCCCAGAAGTTGGGTGGCTTGGTGTGCGGGTTGTCCACCCGGAAGATCTTGACACCGTGCGATATCCAGAACCGGACCACGCGGAGCACCTCGGCGTAGAGCCCGGCCGGGTCGTTGTCGAAGTTCAGCGGATAGATGTCCTGGTACTTCTTCGGCGGATTCTCCGCGTAGGCGATGGTGCCGTCGGGCAGCACGGTGAACCACTCCGGGTGCGCCTGCGCCCACGGGTGATCCGGCGCGCACTGCAAGGCGAGATCGAGCGCGACCGAAAGTCCCTGATCGGCTGCGGCGGAGACGAAATCGTCGAAGTCCTCGATGGTGCCAAGGTCGGGGTGGATGGCGTCATGACCGCCCTCGGTGCTCCCGATCGCCCACGGCGAGCCGACGTCGCCCTCGGCGGCGGTCACGCTGTTGTTGCGGCCCTTGCGGTGCACCCTGCCGATCGGGTGGATCGGTGGCAGATACACCACATCGAAGCCCATCCGGGCGACCCGGGGGAGATCCTTGGCAGCGGTGGCGAAGGTGCCGTGCACCGGCTTGCCGTTGCTGTCCCAGCCGCCGGTGGAACGTGGAAACAGTTCGTACCAGGCCGAGAACCGGGCCTGTGGCCGATCGACCCACACCCCGAACTGCTCACCGCGGGTGAGCAGTTCGCGCAGCGGATAGCGGTCGAGCAGATCGGCGATGGCGGGGGACAGCGCGGCACCGGCGCGGGTGAACGGATCGCCCGGTTCCCGCAGCGCCGCGGCCGCGTCCACCAGGGGCTGGCGCTGTTCCCGCGGTACGCCGGTGGCGGCCCGCTCCAGCAGTTGCGCACCGATCAGCAGGTCGTTGTTCAGTTCGGTTTCACCCTGGCCGGCATTGAGCTTGGCGGTCACGCCCTTGCGCCAGGTGGCGATCGGGTCGCCCCAACCGTCGACGCGGAAGGTCCACATGCCCACCTGGTCCGGGGTGAACTGACCATGTAGCACGTCGGGCGTACGGCCGGGCGACATCGGCAGCACCAGCGGTTTGATCCGCGGCGGCGTCACGGGAGGCGATGGTTGCGAGACCGAACCGGGCGGGTCCGGGGCCAACTGGGGATAGGCCGTGCCGTGATAGCGCACCACGAGCGTGGCGGACACCGCGTCGTGACCCTCCCGCCACACGGTTGCCCGCACCGGCACCACTTCTCCGACCACCGCCTTGGCGGGAAATCGGCCACCGGACAGCGCGGGCGCGACGTCATCGATTCCGATACGACCGGTCACGCACGAATCTCCTCACTCGGCGCGGCCCCGACTTCGGTGACCGCGGTCCGTCTGGTCTCTGGGTTCTGCCTCGACGCGCTCGCTACCGACCCTGAGTACCCACCGTAGTGTCAGGGACACATCGCGGGGCCAGATGAAGTCACTCCGGTGACCGAAGCGACACCTACGGACCGGCCGGCGGATCGGTCAGTAAGGTGGAACCGCGTGAAAGCCCTCCGCAGATTCACGGTCCGAGCCCACCTTCCCGAGCGGCTCTCCGCACTGGAGAAGCTGTCGGTCAACCTGCGCTGGTCATGGCACAAACCGACGCAGGACCTGTTCGCCGCCATCGACACGACATTGTGGGACCAGGTCGGTGCGGATCCGGTGGCGCTGCTGGGTTTGGTCAGTCCACGGCGCCTGGACGAACTCGCCGAAGATGACGGCTTCCTGCAGCGTGTCGACGCGCTCGCCGCGGATCTGGACGACTATCTGAGCCGCCCGCTGTGGTACCAGGACCAGGCCCGCGACGGGGCGGAGCTGCCCCACGGAATCGCCTACTTCTCGATGGAGTTCGGTGTCGCTGAGGTGCTGCCCAACTACTCCGGTGGTTTGGGCATCCTGGCCGGGGACCACCTGAAATCCGCGTCGGATCTGGGGCTGCCGCTGATCGCGGTCGGGTTGTACTACCGATCGGGGTACTTCCGGCAGTCGCTGACCGCCGACGGCTGGCAGCACGAGACCTACCCGTCGCTGGACCCGCAAGGGTTACCGCTGCGGCTGCTGACCGATGCCGCCGGCCAGGCGGTGCTCGTCGAATTGGCCATGCCCGACGCCGGGCAGTTGTTCGCGCAGGTCTGGGTTGCCCAGGTGGGCCGAATCCCGTTGCTGCTGCTGGATTCCGATATCGGCGAGAACGAGCATGACCTGCGCGGCGTGACCGACCGGCTCTACGGTGGTGACCAGGAGCACCGCATCAAGCAGGAGATCCTGGCCGGTATCGGCGGTGTCCGCGCGATCCGGGCGTACACCGAGGTGGAGGGGCTGCCCGCCCCGGAGGTCTTCCACATGAACGAGGGGCATGCCGGTTTCCTCGGGGTGGAGCGGATCCGCGAGCTCATCGATGCCGGGCTTGACTTCGACACCGCACTCACGGTGGTCCGGTCGTCCACGGTGTTCACCACCCACACCCCGGTGCCGGCCGGTATCGACAGGTTCCCCGTCGACATGGTCACCCGGTATCTCGGCGACACCCGGCTGCTGCCGGGCGTCCCGCTGGAACGGGTGATCGCCTTCGGCGCCGAGGACGATCCGTCGAAATTCAACATGGCGCACATGGGTCTGCGGCTGGCGCAGCGGGCCAACGGGGTGTCGCTGCTGCACGGTCGGGTCAGCAGGGGAATGTTCAACGAGCTGTGGCCGGGCTTCGACCCGGGTGAGGTCCCGATCGGCTCGATCACCAACGGCGTGCACGCACCGACCTGGGCGGCGCCGCAGTGGGTGGAGTTGGCCCGCGAACTGATCGGCAGTGACGATCTCGGATCGCTCAGCGAAGCCGAGACGTGGCACAAACTGCAGCAGGTCGACGCCGGCCATCTGTGGCGGATCCGCTCCGAGCTACGCGGTCTCCTCATCGAGGACGTGCGTGCCCGGCTGCGTCGTTCCTGGCTAGAACGGGGTGCATCGGAGGCTGAACTGGGCTGGATCGCAACAGCTTTCGATCCGGACGTGCTGACCGTCGGGTTCGCCCGGCGGGTGCCCACCTACAAACGGTTGACGTTGATGCTGCGCGATCAGGAGCGGTTGGAGAGGCTGCTGCTCGACGCAGACCGCCCTGTGCAGTTGATCGTCGCGGGCAAGTCGCATCCCGCCGACGACGGCGGCAAGGCGCTGATCCAGCAGATCGTGCGGTTTGCCGACCGTGCCCAGGTGCGGCACCGGATCGCCTTCCTGCCCGACTACGACATGTCGATGGCGCGGTTGCTGTACTGGGGCTGCGATGTCTGGCTGAACAACCCGTTGCGACCCCTGGAGGCCTGCGGTACCTCGGGTATGAAGAGCGCGCTCAACGGCGGGCTCAACCTGTCCATCCGGGACGGCTGGTGGGACGAATGGTATGACGGCGAGAACGGGTGGGAGATCCCGACCGCCGACGGGCTGGCCGATGAGAGCCGCCGCGACGACATCGAGGCCAGCGCACTGTACGAACTCCTCGAATCCTCGGTGACCACCAAGTTCTACGACCGCAACGAACACGGTGTGCCGGCCCGCTGGGTCGAGATGGTGCGCCACACGCTGCAGGCACTCGGGCCCAAGGTCCTGGCCTCACGCATGGTCCGCGAGTACACCGAGAAGTACTACGCACCCGCCGCGAAATCGCTGCGCGCCACCATCGAGCCCGCCAACGACTCCACCGGTGTGCCGTTCGGGGCCGCGCGTCAGCTGGCCGCGTACCGGCAACGGGCACAAGAGGAATGGCCGAAGATCCAGATCACCGATGTGGACAGTTACGGTCTGCCCGACACACCGCTGATCGGCAGTGAGCTGACCCTCACCGCGTCGGTGTACCTGGCCGGGCTGGCACCCGACGAGGTGGTGGTGCAGGCCGTCGTGGGTCGTGTCGACAGCGGCGACATCCTTCAGCATCCGGTGACGGTGGCGATGACGCACACCGGCACCGCCGGTGGCAACCAGATCTTCTCGACCACCACGCCACTACCGGTGGCCGGGCCGGTCGGCTACACGGTGCGGGTGCTGCCGCACCACCGCCTGCTGGCCGGGGAGAACGAACTGGCTCTGGTCACGCTGGCGTGAGCGCCATCCTGGTCGTCGACCTCCCCAGCGGGCCGTACGCGCTCGCCGCGGGTCCCGACGGCGCCATGTGGGTGACCCTGGTGCACAGCGGGCAGATCGCCCGCGTCACCGCAGGTGGTGAGGTCACCGTCTACGACGTCGCGCCGGACAGCAAGCCCTCGATCATCACCGCCGGCCCCGACGGGGCCCTGTGGTTCACCCGCAACGGGGACGACCGGATCGGCCGGATCACCACCGACGGTGTGCTCAGCGAGATCGAATTGCCCTCCGGCAGCGCACCTTTCGGTATCACGTCAGGGCCGGGAGGTGCGCTGTGGTTCACCGCCATGAACTCCGGTGTCATCGGCAGGGTCGACCTCGACGGCACTGTCACCGAGGTGGCCAGCCCGGGCGGGATGCCATCGATGATCACCGCGGGCCCCGACGGCGCCCTGTGGTTCACCCTCAACGAGGCCAACGCGGTCGGCCGGCTCGAACCGTCGGGCGCGCTGCGGGTGCGTGAGGTGCCCACGCCCCGGTCCGGGCCGGTCGGGATCGCCGCCACCCATGACGATGCCATCTGGTTCACCGAGATCCGCGCCGACAAGGTCGGCCGGATCCCCACCGACGAGGCCATCCAGGAACTCGACCTGCCCGGCAAGCCGCACGCGGTGGTCGCCGATCCGTCCGGCGGGGTGTGGGTCAGTCTGTGGGGCGCCGACCAGATCGCCCGGATCACCGCCGATGGCGAGGTGAGCACCATCGACCTGATCGCGAACGGCGAACCGCACGGATTGGCCATCGAACACAGCGGAAGTGCCGGAACAGCACTGTGGGTGGCCATGGAAGCCGGATTCCTGTGGCGGTTACCGGTCGGCTGAGTCTGGCACCGGCCGTGTCCTTGCCGTGGCCGCAGAGTTACATAGGCGATGTAAGTTCCTCGAGGTGCCTACTGCGGGGTTTGTCGTGCCACGACCCTTTGCCCTGTTCACCGTGGTGGTGGCGGCCGCCATGCTGTGCGCCCCGGCCGCCGTGGGCGACCCCGGCATCGATCCGAACGAGCCCGACGTCGACCCGGTGTTCGCCCCGGCCATCGACCCCGCGCTGGAACCTCCGCTCACCCCGGTGATGCAGCCGGTCGCGATGGCGGTGCCGCCGCCGCCTCAACCACAGTTGCACGGTTTCGTCGCCTCCCCGCCGCCGACGAGCACCGAGACGCCCGACGGCTGGAAGCTGACGCTGTCCGCGGTCAACGAGACTCAACTGGTCGCCGCACCGCTGACCACGGCGCTGTCGTCGCGCAGCTACATCGTCGGGGGCACCTTCACCGGCAATATCACCGGACCCGAGGGTGGTGAGATCCCGCAAGGGGTGCTGGAGGTCGGTTATCAGATCGGTTGCGGCATCGACATGAGCACGTCCAACGGTGTCACTCTGACCGGCACCGCGGGCATGTCGCCGTCGGTCGGCCTGGCCGGGATCGAGGTGGCCTCACCGGGCTTGGACGGGCTGGTTCCGGTGCTGACCACGCCGGTCACCGGAGGTGTGGCCGTCGGGCTGAAACCGGGCATCGTCAACATGGTCCCGGTGACCGAGAAGGAGTTCCGGGGCTCGAATCCGTGGGTGCTCGTCAGCAACTTCCAGGTCAAGATCGATGGGTGCGTGGGACAGTCCTTCATCCGCTCGTTCGCATTCCTGACCCGCTCGACGGACGAATCCGATTCGGTGCTGGCGTACTACGGCGAGACCAAGGTGGTCTAGTACACCCAGCTGAATCGGCGGGCTGGTTCGCCGAGGACACCACCCAGCGAGACCGGTGCCGAGAATCCGGTGTCACCGATGGCCCAAGAGGTCACCAACCTTGGGCGCGACGACCGTGTCGAACATCTTGCGGGCGCTGTAGATCCGCGACGGGTGCAACAGTGACTCGATGTCGACGCTCCCGCCAGGGCGCCGCGGGCCGTCGCCGGGTTTGGCCACCACCCACACCACCTCCAGGTGCCATTGCTCGTACACGCTCACTTGCTGCGCGCTCTTGATGACGTCGAAACCGTTGACCCGGAACAGGTTTGCGAACGAGTTTCGGGTGAAATAGTTGATGTGCGTCACCGGCTCGGCCTCGAGCGGCACGCCGGCCCAGATCTCCTGTGGTACCTCGGCGTACACGATGCCATCGGGTGTGAGCCGTTCGCGCAAGGCGCGCACCAGTTCTGTGATCTCCGAGACGTGTTCGAGCACGTGGCTGCAGATGATGACATCGAACAGACCCTCGTCGGGCAGACCCGCGATGTCGTCTGCACGCTTCGTGACCCCGTCGATGGGGCTGCTGTCGTAGTCGACCAGATAACACTCGTGGCCGTCATCGAGAAACGGCTTCATCAGCCTGCCGGTGGAACCGCCGTAATCGAGAACGCGCAACCTTCCACCGCCGACCTGTGCGGTACAGGTCGCGTGGATCCGCGCAGCGCGTATCGCGTCGAATTCGACGGCGCGTGGCGACGGTGCGGCCGGCTTCTGCGCGGCTTGTCCCGGTTCGGCATAGAGATAGCCGTACTTGGCCGCGATGTCGTCGTTGGTCGGCCGCGGTGCATACGTCATGAAGCCGCAGTCCCGGCAGTATCGGGTCGTCAGCGTGACCTCGTCGGAGTCCGGAAACCACACGTCGAACAGCACAGCCCGGCGCCGCGTCTCGTAGACGCTCGCCGGTGGCGAACTCGAGACGCGCCGGCTTGGTCGTGCCAGCAAGAAGATTCGGGCGATGGCGCGCAGCCCTCGCCAGAGCATGATGCGTGCCGGCGCGAGTGCAGAGGTTGGTCCACTCTTGCGATAGCCGAACCGCTCGACCGTCTGCCAGTCATCGGCGTGACACAGCGGGCACCGGAATTGTTCGTTCACATGACCGTCCCCCGGACAATGGGCTCTCACTGTCCAGGCCGACGTCCGTCGTCGCAACGGCGGTCCTGCGCGCCCGCGTTTTGCGTGTCCACGGGGAGCCCTGAGGTCCGTGGCACGCCGGCGTCGCACGTCGCTCCGCCGGCCGGCGTGCCACGAAGCCTAGGTGAGCACAGCCTTCTGCGAGGGGTATTCAGACACGCGCGTCAATTTCGCTCACAGGTTTCAGTCGAAGCGCTTGAAGCAGCGGTCCTGATCGCCGAGCACACCGACCCGGAACGCATCGATCCGCGAGAAGCCCGACGGCACCGATTCGCCGTTGACATCGCTGGCGGCCAGACCGTTGAGCAGGATGCCGGACACCGCCTCGTCCACATCGCCCGCGGTGAGCGCAATGGTGTTGCCGTCCGGGGTGTTCACCTCATCGACCATCTTGGCGGTCGCGACACCGGTCAGGCACGCGGTGCGCAGGGCGGCCTGCGCCGTGTTGAGGGCGACGCCGCCGTGCTGATGCTGGATCGACTGCATGTACCGCGATACCAGCACCGAGTATCCGGTGTTGTCGCCGGTGACCAGTCCGGTGTCCTCGTCATCGGACTGCGCGCCGAGCATCTCCAACGCGGGCAGATCCACCGCGATGGTGTTGGTGGCCGGGCAGAACGTCGCCGGCGCATCGGAATCGGCGTCCGGGCAGACATGCGGCTCGAAGGTGAGTTCGGGCGGTTCGGCCGGCTCGAACAGGACCTCCATCGCGCCCATGATGGAGCGCACGGAGTCCTCGGTGATCTGCAACTCCCCGGATTGGTTCTCCGGCAACAACACCGGAAGATCGCCGCGGCGCTGCTTGATTTCGGCCGGGTCCATCGTCGCGCATGACCCGGCGCCGTCGGTGAACCCGAACTGGAACGCCGATACCCGCTCGAACGCCGAACCGTGTTCGTCCTCGCCCACGTCGGAGTCGCCCTCGCTGAGCAGCGGATCGCGGAACGCGATCATCGCGGCCAGCAGGTTGTTCAGCCCGTCACCGGTGGACAGTGTGAATCGAGGCGAGTTGCCTTCGGCGACCCAGCGCATGTAGACGCCGGCCAGGCAGTCGGCCTGCTGTTCGGACACCAGCGTCGGGGTGGATCTGGTGACCATGCCGGCCTGTTGCTGCACCGCGTGCCCGTACTCGTGGGCCAGCACCATGGTGACGGCCATGTCGCCGTTGGCGCGGCGCAGCGAGGGCAGCAGCACGCCGCGGTCCCAGCCGATCGTCTCGTCCTCGTGGCAGAACGCGGCGTTGACCAGGTTGTAGGTGTCGGTATCGCAGAAGACACCATCGAAACCGTCTGCGTCCCAGGAGATCACATCGGACACCGGGGTGAAGTCGTCATCGAAGGTCTCGGGGTAGGCCGCTTCCCAGAACTCCTCGATATCGCTGATCGAGCTGGCCGCGAGGTGGTCGATCTCACCGCCGTCGGTATCGGTCACCTCGCGGGACGGTTCGGCGGCATCATCACGCAGCCCGGTCGGTCCGTCGGTGGCGGGCATACCCGCCACCCGGAACGGATCGGCGAAAACCGACACCGCGTTGCCCTGCAACTCCTGTCCGCACCCGCTGAGCACCAGCGCGATGCAGGCGATCAGCGCCGTAGCCGTGAAGAGTCGGGTGTTTCCCCGTCGCTCCGCTCGCCCCGAGCGCCTCATATCGTGCCCCCGCCTGATCGGTGCGCCCGGACGGGCCTGCGCGCTTGTGCCGTCAGGATAGTGAATATCTGCCGGTGGCGACGGCTATCCGGGCTCACCGGTCAGCCGGCCCAGCGCGGCGACGACGCGTTCGTGATCGGTGGTCGCCCAGAACGGTGGCAGCGATGAGCGCAGGTAGCCGCCGTAGCGGGCCGTCGCCATCCTCGAATCCAGCACCGCGACGACCCCGCGATCGTCGACCCGGCGCAGCAACCGGCCCGCTCCCTGGGACAACAGCAGCGCGGCGTGGCTGGCCGCCACCGCCATGAATCCGTTGCCGCCGCGCGCCGCGATGGCGCGTTGGCGTGCGGTCAGCAGCGGATCATCGGGACGCGGGAAGGGAATCCGGTCGATCAGCACCAGCGACAGCGTGCGGCCGGGTACGTCGACGCCCTGCCAGAGCGACAGGGTGCCGAACAGCGAGGTCTCCTCGTCGTCGGCGAACCGTTGCACCAGGGTGGCGGTGGTGTCCTCGCCCTGGCACAGCACGGGGGTCGACAGACGTTCGGCCATCACCTCGGCTGTCGCCTTGGCCGCGCGCATCGACGAGAACAGGCCCAGGGTGCGCCCGCCCGCGGCTTTGATCAGTGCCTCGATCTCGTCGAGCTGGGCCGGCGAGCCGGTACCGTCGCGCCCCGGCGGGGGCAGATGCTTGGCCACGTACAGGATTCCGGACTTGGCATGATCGAACGGCGATCCGACATCCAGCCCGCGCCACTTGGTCTTGCCCTCACCTCCGGACAGTCCCCAGGCGGCGGCCATCCCGTCGAAGTTGCCCCCGATGGTCAGTGTCGCCGAGGTCAGCACCGCGGTGGAGTGCTCGAAGAGCCTGGTGCGCAACAATCCTGACACCGACAGCGGGGCCACCCGCAGGATCGCCCGTTTGCCGCCGCCGCCACGGTGGTTCTCCTCGTGGTCGAGCCACACCACATCGAAGCGGTCGGGGATCGCCGGACCGAACGAATCCAGGATGCGTGCCGCGATGTCACCGATCTCGGTCACCGCGGTGACAGCCTCGGTGCGCGCGGCAGCGGCCTGCGGATCCGTGGGCGTGGTGTCGATCGCGGACCGGATCACGAAAGCCGCATCGCGCAGCGCGGTCAGGTAGGTGGCCAGCTCGTCATCGAGATGGTCGATGCGACCGGGTTCGGCGTCGTAGATGGCCGAGGCCAGGTTGGCTCCGGCGGCCTCCATGCGGTCGGCGAGTTCGTCGGCGACCAGCCTGCCGATCCGCCGCTGCGCCGCGCCGAGCACGGTGGCCGAGAGTTCCCCGGTGGCCACGCTGGTGACCCTGTCGACCAGTTCGTGCGCCTCGTCGACCACCAGCAGATTGTGTTCGGGCAGCACCGAGGCATCGGCGATGGCGTCGATGGCCAGCAGCGCGTGGTTGGTGACCACCACATCGGAGTTGCCCGCCTTGGCGCGCGCCTTCTCCGAGAAGCAGTCGGTGCTGAACGGGCAGCGGGAGACCCCGATGCACTCCCGCGCCGACACGCTGACCTGACTCCAGGACCGGTCGGGCACCCCGGGCACGAGTTCGTCCCGGTCACCGGTCTCGGTGTCCGAGGACCAGCTCGTCAAGCGCTGCACATCGCGCCCCAGTGCGGTCGCCGCCACCGCGTCGAACAGTTCCTCCTGCGGGCGATCCTCGGCCGATTCCGAGGCGCTGCCGTTGTGAATCTTGTTCAGGCACAGGTAGTTCCCGCGGCCCTTCAGCAGTGCGAAGGTGGGACGCCGGGGGAGCCGGCCGGCCAGCGCGTCAGCCAGGCGGGGTAGATCGCGGTCCACCAGCTGACGTTGCAGGGCGATGGTGGCGGTGGACACCACGACGGGCTCGTTGGCGGCGACCGCCCGCGCGATGGACGGCACCAGATAGGCCAGCGACTTACCGGTGCCGGTGCCGGCCTGCACCGCGAGATGGCGGCCGGTTTCGAATGCCTCGGTGACGGCCTCGGCCATCTCGACCTGGCCGGGGCGCTGGGCCCCTCCGAGGGCTGCGACCGCCGAGCCGAGCAACTCGGTGATGGGGTTCTGCGTCACGAGGTCGGTTTGTCCGGTGCCACGATGCGGGTCGGGATGGCCGGCTCGCCCTTGGACAGTTTCAGGCCGTCCCACGGCAGGCTGCCGAGCCCGGCCGTCACCCGGGCCCGAGCGTCTTCGAGATTGTTCTCGTGCACGGGCTGGCCGCCCCGGACCATCTCCACCGACAACGGACGCGCACTGAAGCCGTCTTCGGTCACCGGTGGGTGACCCGCCGGATAGACGACCTCTTCCACGACGGTCCCGGACGGTTTGGCTACTCGCAGCGCCTGCTTGCTGCCGCCCCGGGAGTCCTTGTGCGCGCTGCGTTTCTGCACCGCGATGCCGTCGACCTCGACGAGCTTGTAGACCATGCCGGCCGTGGGGGCGCCCGAGCCGGTGACCAGTGAGGTGCCCACGCCGTAGCTGTCGACGGGTTCGGCCCGCAGCGCCGCGATGGCGAACTCGTCGAGGTCGCTGGAGACCACGATCTTGGTGCCGGTGGCGCCGAGGCTGTCCAACTGGTCACGCACCTCGCGGACCAGCACGGCGAGTTCACCGGAGTCGATCCGCACCGCACCCAGTTCCGGCCCGGCGACCGCGCAGGCGTTGGCCACGCCGGCGGTGATGTCGTAGGTGTCGACCAACAGGGTGGTGCCGACGCCCAGGGCGTCGATCTGCGCCTGGAACGCGGAGCGCTCGTCGGGGCCATCGGCGGTGGTGTGCAGCAGCGTGAACGCATGCGCGCTGGTGCCGAGCGCCGGAACCCCGTAGCGCTGTTGGGCGGCCAGGTTGGAACTGCCGTTGAACCCGGCGATCCAGGCCGCCCGGGCGGCGGCGACGGCGGCCTCCTCGTGGGTGCGCCGCGACCCCATCTCGATGAGTTGACGGCCATCGGCCGCGGACACCATGCGTGCCGCCGCCGAGGCGATGGCGCTGTCGTGATTGAGGATGGACAGCACCAGGGTCTCCAGCAGGACGCACTCGGCGAAGCTGCCGCGCACCGACAGAACTGGTGAGTTCGGGAAGTAGAGCTCACCCTCCGGGTAACCGTGCACATCGCCGGTGAACCGGAACTCCGACAGGTACGCGCACGTGTCGGCGTCCAGGAAATCGGACACCGCGGCCAGGGCCTGCTGATCGAAGGTGAACTGCGCCAGCGCTTCCACGAAGCGGCCGGTCCCCGCGACCACGCCGTAACGGCGCCCCTCGGGCAGCCGTCGCGCGAAGACCTCGAAGGTGCACCGCTTGTGGGCCGAGCCGTCGCGCAGCGCGGCCGCGAGCATCGTCAGCTCGTACTTGTCGGTCAGCAGTGCTGTGCTCACGCCATCACTCACGATCTCACCGTATCGGTACCGTTCCGGTTCGGGCGTGCAGTCGGCCCCCGGTATCCTGTGCGTCATGGTTACCCCAGCGCGGACCAAGCCGGGTACCCGGGAGGACACGGCGGCTGACGTCGACCACCGCGAAGACGCCGCCACGGACAGTCCCTGGGTAACGGTGGTCTGGGACGACCCGGTCAATCTCATGTCGTACGTGACCTACGTGTTCCAGAAGCTGTTCGGCTACTCCGAACCGCACGCCACCAAACTGATGATGCAGGTGCACACCGAGGGCAAGGCCGTCGTCTCGGCCGGCAGCCGTGAGTCGATGGAGGTCGACGTCACCAAGCTGCACTCCGCCGGGTTGTGGGCCACCATGCAGCAGGACCGCTGATCACGTGCGCAAATGGAAGCGGATCGACGGTGCCGACGGCCCCCGATTCCGGTCTTCGCTGGCCGCGCACGAGGCCGCGCTGTTGCGCAACCTGGTGACATCGCTGACCGGGATGCTCGACGACCGCGAATCTGCCGCTCCGGCCGACGAACTCAGCGAGATCACCGGTATCCGGACAGGTCATTCCGCGCCGCCCGAGGACGAGACGATGAAGCGGTTGCTGCCGGACTTCTTCCGGTCCCGCAACGGCCATCCGGCGGGCTCCGCCGCCGCCGACAGTTTGAACAGCGCGTTGCGCAGCCTGCATGAGCCGGCCATCATCGACGCGAAACGCCAAGCGGCCCAACGTCTACTGGACACCATGCCGGAGGGTGGCGGGAAGTTCGAGCTCTCCGAGGATGACGCGCAGGCCTGGGCGTCCGCGGTCAACGATGTCCGGCTGGCACTCGGGGCGATGCTGGAGATCGGACCCGAGGGCCTGGACCAGCTGCCCGTCGGGCATCCGATGGCCGGGCACCTCGACGTGTACCAGTGGCTGACGGTGCTGCAGGAGTACCTGGTGCTCAGCCTCATGGGGTCGCGTCCGTGACCGGATTCGGCTCCATCACCGATGTCGCCGGTATCCGGGTCGGCCACCACCACCGGATCGACGATGACGCGACGCTGGGCTCCGGGTGGGCGTGCGGCAGCACCGTGGTGCTGGCCCCGGAAGGCACGGTCGGCGCGGTGGACTGCCGGGGCGGGGCACCGGGCAGTCGCGAGACCGATCTGCTGGACCCGTCGAACAGCGTGCGCCACGTCGACGCGGTGCTGCTCACCGGCGGCAGCGCCTACGGACTGGCCGCCGCCGACGGCGTGATGAGCTGGCTGGAGGAGCAGGGCCGCGGGGTGTCGATGGACGGCGGTGTGGTGCCGATCGTGCCGGGCGCGGTCATCTTCGACCTGCCGGTCGGCGGCTGGGGTTGTCGCCCGGACGCGGAATTCGGTTACGCCGCGGTGCAGGCCGCGGCAACCACCACCGCGGTCGGCAACGTCGGCGCCGGGGCGGGCGCCCGCGCCGGTGTGCTCAAGGGCGGGCTCGGGACCGCGTCGGTGACCTTGCCCGATCTCGGTGTGACGGTGGGGGCGGTCGTGGCGGTCAACTCCGGGGGCAATGTGGTCGACCCCGCCACCGGGCTGCCCTGGATGGCGGACCTCATCGCCGCGTTCGGATTGACCGCACCCCCGCCTCACGAGGTGGCCGCGTTCGCCGGCCTCGACAAGAAGAGCGGCCCGCTGAACACCACCATCGCCGTCGTCGCGACCGACGCCGCGATCAGCCCGGCCGGGTGCCGCCGCATCGCCATCGCCGCCCAGGACGGACTTGCCCACACCATCCGGCCGGCGCACACTCCGGTGGACGGCGACACCGTGTTCGCGCTGGCCACCGGGGCGGTGCAGGTGCCGGCCGGATGGGGTCCGTCGGAGAAGGTGCCGGCGGCGATGTCACCGGAGACGGCGCTGCTCACCGCGATCGGTGCCGCCGCGGCCGACTGTCTGGCCCGCGCCGTACTGGTCGGCGTGCTGGCAGCGGAGTCGATCGCCGGAATACCCACCTACCGGGACCTGTTGCCCGGAGCGTTCCCCCGAGAAATGGAGTCCTGACGTGCTGGTGATCCGCGCCGACCTGGTGGATGCCATGGTCGCTCACGCGCGTGCCGACCATCCCGACGAAGCGTGCGGTGTGATCGCCGGCCCGGAGGGTTCGGATCGCCCTGAGCGTTTCGTGCAGATGGTCAACGCCGAGCGGTCCCCGACGTTCTACCGGTTCGATTCCGGCGAGCAGCTCAAGGTGTGGCGCGCGATGGACGACAACGACGAAGTGCCCGTCGTCATCTACCACTCGCATACCGCCACCGAGGCGTACCCGAGCCGCACCGACATCTCCTTCGCGTCCGAACCGGACACGCACTATGTGCTTGTCTCCACCCGCGACCCCGAGGTGCACGAACTGCGTAGTTACCGCATCCTCGACGGCGTCGTCACCGAAGAACCTGTCAGCATCGTCGAGCAGTACGGATAAAAGGAGCCACCGTGTCAGTTGTCGTGTCGATCCCCACCATCTTGCGTACCCACACCGGCGGGGAGAAGCGGGTGAACGCCGCCGGTGACACCCTGGGCGCCGTCATCGCCGATCTGGAGAGCAACTACTCGGGCATCTCGGAGCGCCTGGTGGACCCCGCCAACCCGGGCAAGTTGCACCGCTTCGTCAACATCTACGTCAACGATGAGGACGTCCGGTTCTCCGGCGGCCTGGAAACCGCGATCGCCGAGGGTGATTCGGTGACCATCCTGCCCGCCGTTGCAGGTGGGTAGGCCTTGACGCGATACGACTCGCTGCTGCAGGCGCTGGGCAACACCCCGCTGGTGGGCCTGCAGCGGCTCTCGCCGCGCTGGGAGGACGACTCGAACGGCCCGCACGTGCGGTTGTGGGCCAAACTGGAGGACCGCAACCCCACCGGCTCCATCAAGGACCGGCCTGCGCTGCGGATGATCGAGCAGGCCGAGCGGGACGGGCTCATCAAGCCCGGCGACACCCTGCTGGAGCCGACCAGCGGCAACACCGGCATCTCGCTGGCGATGGCGGCGCTGCTCAAGGGCTACCGGCTGATCTGCGTGATGCCGGAGAACACCTCGATCGAGCGGCGCCAGCTCCTGGAGTTGTACGGTGCCAAGATCATCTTCAGCGCCGCCGAGGGCGGCTCGAACACTGCCGTCGCGCACGCCAAAGAGCTTGCCGCGCAGAACCCTTCGTGGGTGATGCTCTACCAGTACGGAAACCCGGCCAATGCTGCGGCGCACTATGAGGGGACCGGGCCCGAACTGCTGGCCGATCTGCCGGAGATCACCCACTTTGTCGGCGGGCTCGGCACCACCGGCACGCTGATGGGCACCGGCCGGTTCCTGCGCGAGCGGGTGCCCGGAATCCAGATCGTGGCTGCCGAGCCCCGCTACGGCGAGGGCGTGTACGCGCTGCGCAACATCGATGAGGGCTTCGTGCCCGAGCTCTACGATCCGGAGGTGCTGACCACCCGGTTCTCGGTGGGCGCCTTCGATGCCGTGAAACGCACCCGGGAGATCGTCGAGGTGGAAGGCATCTTCGCCGGGATCTCCACCGGCGCGATCCTGCACGCCGCGCTGGGCATGGCGGCCAAGGCGATCAAGGCCGGGGAGCGTGCCGATATCGCGTTCACCGTGTGTGACGCCGGCTGGAAGTATCTGTCCACCGGCGCCTACGCAGGTAGCCTTGATGACGCAGAGGATGCGTTGGAAGGGCAGCTGTGGGCATAAACCTCCCGGTCACCCCGGAGCCGAAGAAGAAGCCGGCCTGGGTGGTCGGCGGCGCGACGATCATCGGTTTCGTCGCACTGCTGTACGTCGTGGAGATCGTCGACACCGTCATGGGGCACCGCCTCGACAACGACGGCATCCGGCCGCTGCAGACCGACGGCCTGTGGGGAATCCTGTGGGCGCCGTTGCTGCACGGCGGCTGGCCGCACCTGATCGCCAACACGGTGCCGGCGTTGGTGCTCGGGTTCCTGATGACGCTGGCGGGCATGGGGCGCTTCATCGGCGCCACCGCCATCATCTGGGTGCTCGGCGGGTTCGGCACCTGGGTCATCGGCAACATCGGCGCGCACTGTCCCTATGTGGGCGTGCAGTGCACCACCAACCACATCGGGGCGTCCGGGCTGATCTTCGGGTGGCTGACGTTCCTGATCGTGTTCGGTTTCTTCACCCGCACCGCCTGGGAGATGGTCGTCGGCGTCATCGTCGCGCTGGTGTACGGCGGCATCCTGCTCGGGGTGGTCCCGGGAACGCCCGGGGTGTCCTGGCAGGGGCATCTGTGCGGCGCGATCGCCGGGTTCATCGCGGCCTACGTGTTGTCCGGGCCGGAACGCAAGGCACGCGAGCGGCGCAAGACCGCGACCCCCTTGAGCGCCTGAGGTCGCGTTTGCTGGTGTGCCCCGGACCACTGTGCGGGTGCGATTGCTGCCCAGCAGACGGACCGGCGCTGTGAAGTCCGGCGTCACGGCGGGGACCCAAAATGAAACTTGTCGCCCATTGCGGTGATGCCTTCGCCCCGATGCTGTAGGGCATGGCAAGCTAGTGATGTGCGAGTCACCGTACTGGGTTGTTCCGGCAGTGTTGTCGGCCCTGATTCGCCCGCGTCCGGGTATCTGCTGACCGAACCCGACACGGTGCCGATGGTGCTCGACTTCGGCGGTGGGGTGCTCGGCGCGCTGCAGCGCCACGCCGATCCGGGTGCGGTGAATGTGCTGCTGTCGCATCTGCATGCCGACCACTGCCTGGACATGCCCGGGCTGTTCGTCTGGCGCCGGTATCACCCCAATCCGCCCGAGGGTCGCGCCATGCTGTTCGGCCCGACGCACACCTGGGAGCGCCTCGGTGCGGCATCCTCACCCGAGGGTGGCGAGATCGACGACATCTCCGACATCTTCGAGGTGCAGTCCTGGATCGACGGACGGGCCGTCAAATTGGGTGCGCTGACGGTCGAGCCGCGACTGGTGTGCCATCCGACCGAGTCCTACGGCATGCGCTTCACCGACCGCGACGGCGTCACGTTCGCCTACAGCGGTGACACCGGAATCTGTGATGCCGTCGTCGAATTGGCGCGTGGAGTCGACGTGTTCCTGTGTGAGGCCTCGTGGACGCACTCGCCGGAGCGCCCGCCGAACCTGCACCTGTCCGGCACCGAGGCGGGCCAGATCGCCGCCCGTGCCGGGGTGGGCGAACTGCTGCTCACCCATATTCCGCCGTGGACATCGCGCGAGGATGTCATCAGCGAGGCCAAGGCCGAGTTCGACGGTCCCGTGCACGCAGTGGTGTGCGGCGAGACCTTCGATGTGACGCGTCACTGACGCCGGTTAGTGTTGCCTCGTGTCCAGACGAGAAGACGGCAGGCTTGACGACGAGCTGAGGCCAGTGGCCATCACCCGCGGTTTCACCGCCCACCCCGCCGGCTCGGTGTTGGTGGAGTTCGGTCAGACCCGGGTCATGTGCACGGCATCGGTGACCGAGGGAGTGCCGCGCTGGCGGAAGGGCTCGGGGCAGGGCTGGCTGACGGCCGAATACGCCATGCTGCCGGCGGCCACCCACGAGCGATCCGGCCGCGAGTCTGTCAAGGGCAAGGTCGGCGGACGCACCCAGGAGATCAGCCGGCTCGTCGGCCGTTCCCTGCGCGCCTGCATCGACCTCGGCGCGCTTGGGGAGAACACCATCGCCATCGACTGCGACGTGCTGCAGGCCGACGGCGGCACCCGCACTGCCGCGATCACCGGCGCCTATGTGGCGCTCTCCGACGCCGTCACCTACCTGGCGGCGGCGGGCCGACTGTCCGATCCGCGCCCGCTGTCCTGCGCGATCGCTGCCGTGTCGGTCGGGGTTGTCGACGGCCGGGTCCGGGTGGATCTGCCCTACGTCGAGGACTCCCGCGCCGAGGTCGACATGAACGTCGTGGTCACCGACACCGGCACCCTGGTGGAAATCCAGGGCACCGGTGAGGGCGCGACATTCCCGCGCTCGACGCTGGACAAGATGTTGGACCTGGCGATGGCGTCCTGCGAGGAACTGTTCACCATCCAGCGCGCCGCCCTGGAACTGCCGTACCCGGGTGCGCTGCCCGAGCCCAGCGGCCCGGCCAAGAAGGCTTTCGGAAGCTAGGGATGTCCCGGCTGCTGGTTGCCTCACGCAACGCCAAGAAGCTGGCCGAGCTGCGCCGGGTGCTCGACACGGCCGGGCTGTCCGGGCTGACGCTGCTGTCGCTGACCGATGTGCCCCCGTTCGAGGAGGCGCCCGAGACCGGCGCGACCTTCGAGGAGAACGCCGTGGCCAAGGCGCGCGACGCCTACACCGCGACCGGGATCCCCGCGGTGGCCGACGACTCGGGTCTGGCCGTCGATGCGTTGAACGGCATGCCGGGCGTGCTGTCGGCCCGGTGGTCCGGCGCGCACGGTGATGACGTGGCCAACCTGGAGCTGCTGCTGGGCCAGCTGCGCGATGTGCCCGACGAGCGGCGCGGGGCGGCCTTCGTCTCGGCGTGCGCGCTGGTTTCCGGGTCGGGCGAAACCGTCGTGCGGGGTGAGTGGCCGGGCGTGATCGCTCGGGAGCCGCGGGGCGACGGCGGGTTCGGCTACGACCCGATCTTCGTGCCCGACGGCTCGGCACGTTCGGCCGCCGAACTGACGCCGGCCGAGAAGGACGCGGCCTCGCATCGTGGCCGCGCGCTGGCGCTGCTGGTGCCGGCGCTACGCGCGCTGGGGTGACGGTCTCCAGCCGCCGCCCGTTCTGCTTGGCGAAACTCGCGTACCCGGGGTAGATGCGTCCCAATCGACACCGGGTACGCGGGTTTCGGCGCGTGTTGCAGCGCCGGGATCAGTTACCACGAAACTGATCGATCGACCACAATGGCCCAGTGTGGATGCCTGTGGATGCCGCGCGGAACGTGTCCGTCCACCCGCTGGTGAACATCGTCACGTTGTATGCCACACGACGGTGACCACCGCCCCGCCCCGGTCGATCCGGGCAAGGTCTCATCGCGCCTGATGCGCTCACGCCGCGCTGGGTAGGCGTGACAGCGAGCCCGAAACATCTCCTGGCTCCCGCTGACGCCTCGGTGGGTGGGCGGGCGTTGGACGGTGGGCGAGCCGATGCTCAGTCAGAAATTTTGATCTAACGGCCTCTGGTACAGCATGATTGACGGAAGTGCCAAATTGTACTGTTGGTTCCATTGTGGGTTGCCATCGTCCGTCCGCGCGCCATCGGCGAAAGCGGATCGCGCTCAGCGGTCACGTCGGCCGATCGAGTCGTTGACGACACCGCGGCGGCGGGTCGAAGTGAACCTGCCCTTTCGATGCACATCCAGCAATGCATCCGCGGTACCGGCGACGATGCGCACGCCAGCGCACTGATCGGTGATGCACCGCACTGTTGACAGACATCGTGATCCATGTCACTCTTCCTGATCAGTCGACCAAATTCAGACGGATACGACTCGGGCCGCACCTCGATCCCTGCACCGCGGACGAAGCAACTGAACACGGATTAGTCCCTCAACCCCCTCGGAGCTGAACCCATGGCGAGCGCACATCACCGCACCAACCCGCTGTTCTCCACGCCTTCGCCGAACGTCCCGGCGTGGCCCGTCGCACCCTCTCGAACAGCCGCCCAACGGGCGGTCAAGTTCGGCGGATACGGCGGCATGGCCGTGACGGCGTGGCTTGTCGCCGCGGTGGCCACCGGCTACGGCGTTGCCGCGGCCGACACGACCGGTACGTCGGATTCATCCTCCGCGTCGAGTTCGGCGGACTCCGGGTCGAGCACGAGCTCGTCAACCGGTAGCTCGGACGATGATTCGTCGTCGAACGACGGGGCCACCAGCGGGGCGGGCGCAACATCCTCGACCGGTCAGGCCGACGCCGATGACACGGATGACGCCGATGACACCGAAACGGACTCGCCGGCGGACTCGACGTCGCCCGGCGACGAACCGGCCGACGGCACCGATATCGTTGGGAATGAACCTGATTCGAGCGAGCCGATCGACGAGGAGGAGCCGGCGGAGTCGCCGGTGGAGACCCCGCCGGTGCTGATTGTGCCCGGCGCCGAGCAGCCGGCGACGGCACCCGTCAGGAACGGATCGCACTCGAACAACGATGACGCTGTGACGACGCCGGCCGGACCGCCCGAGGCCGAGTCGGCCCCGCCGGCGACCGAAGCCGGTATCGATGATGTCATCGTCGGCACCACCCAACCCGCCGTGAAGACGGTCGTCACGAGTGTGGAAACCATCGGGAGCGCCGCCACGACGAGCCGCAGCGGCGCATCCACCGCGATGACCGCCGCTCCGGCCGCGCCCGTGACCGAAGCAGCCACCATGAGCGGTGTCCTCGCCGCCGTGCTCACTCCCTTCGTGGCGCCGTCGCCCGCCGCGCCGTCGACTCCGTCGCCGGCTCTGTGGACGCTGCTGGCCTGGGTCCGGCGCAGCTTCTTCAACCAGGCGCCGACCATGGAGTACAACCCCACCACCACGGTGCAGACCGGGCAGACCCTGACCGGCAACCTCGGCGCCACCGACGCAGAGGGCGACGCCCTGACCTACAAGATCACCAAGGGGCCGCAGTACGGCACCCTCACGATCGACCAGGTGACCGGTAACTTCACCTACACCCCCGATGAGATCAATTACGATGCGGCACAGATCGATTCGTTCACGGTGTCGGTCACCGACGGCAAGTTCAACCTGCTCAGTCTGTTCCGTCCGCACGGCGACCGGGACACCATCGGGGTCAATGTCCTGAATCCGACCGTCGAGCGGGCGATCCTCAACATGCCCGAGGGTGTGACGAAACCGGTCAATCCGCGCTACTCCGAAGACGGACAGTCCATCTACTTCTCCGGCACACCGACCGCCGGCGGACGCGGCGAGATCTATCAGATCAACATCGACGGGTCGGATGCGAAGTGCCTCACCTGCGGTCTCGTCGCCCCCACGGTTGCCGGGTCGGATCCTGCGGTGCCGATCAACATCCTGAAACCCGTGCCGTTCTATGACGGGACCGGGCGGGTCGTGGTGCTGCTGAACAATCCGGATCCCCGCTACGCGATCTTCGAGCCGGCCGGCTACAACGGCATCGGGTCACCGGCGCGGATCGTCAACGTCATCACGCCCGACGGCGGCGGGGCCACCCTGCCCGGCCTGCCCCCGGGCGGGATCTTGAACCGGGAGCGGGAGATGCGGCCGTCACCCGATGGCACGCATGTGTTGTTCACCCGCATCGTCTTCGGCCAGACCGGTAACTTCCAGGCCCTTCCGATCGTCGGCGCATTGACCGCGAACGGTGACCACTACGAGGTCACCAACGCGCGGGTGGTCTGGCCCACCGGTGAGTCCAAGCAGTGGACCCCCGACGGCAAGGGCGTGATCATCCAGGGCGGGGCCATCGACGCGGGCAATATCGACGACATCGTGGTCGACCTGTCGGGCAAGACCGGGGACCTCCTGTACCCGGGCAGCCCCTTCCGCGGGACCCGGGTGACCGGCAATCTCGACTACGACGAAGACATCGACATGTCGCCCAACAAGCAGTGGATCACCGTCGGCAGCCTGCGCGGACTCGACGCGCTCACCCCGATGACCCGGTTCGTGCGGCAGAACTTCCTGCCGGTCTACCTCGCGGCGATCTACGACCAGTACGCGGACGGGCAGGTGCGCAACGTCTCGAACCAGAACTGGGCGGTCGCCATCGAAGACGACCTCAACGGCGCGAACGGAATTCCGCTCTTCGTTCAGGATGACCCCAGCACACCCGGGGTGGACGAAGGTGACGGCTGGATCTCCAGAAGCATGCCCAGCTGGAATGCCGATGGCACCGCGGTCACGTTCTGGGAGTCGGGTAACGGCGACGAGCACGGAATCGCGCCGACAGATTCACGGCTGGTCATCGCGAATTTGAAGTACACGACCAGTGTGGGACCGGTCGGGGACAAGACGACGGTG
The DNA here is from genome assembly GCF_008329585.1 of Mycolicibacterium sp. P9-22. Classification (GTDB taxonomy): domain Bacteria; phylum Actinomycetota; class Actinomycetes; order Mycobacteriales; family Mycobacteriaceae; genus Mycobacterium. The sequence goes on from NZ_NPKP01000001.1 coordinate 44,465, forward strand.
TTCGACCCGTCGGCGTTCCCGGACCTGGAAACCTACGTCGCCAAGACGACACCGTTGCCGCCGACGGGAAGCTACAGCGGTGTGGGCGGTGGCACGGCGGCGGTCAGCGAGGTCACCGACCCGACGACATTCCAGACGACCCGCACGGTGCAGTACACCAATTACGTCAACCAGGACGGGCTGATCCTCAATGGCACCGAATCGGCGACCTACGGGCCGTCCCAGCTCAGCGTGACCTACCTCGCCGACGTCGATGTCACCGACGGCACCGGAGCCAGCCGGGGCACGCTGGACGCCAACGCCGTGGTCACCCTGCTACCGACCCAGGCGGTGACGGGCTACATCACCTCGACCTTCGACGGTGATACGCAGACCATCCCGGATCCGGCCAAGGTCGAGGACGCGAAAACCGGCGCCTGATCTGTCGGGAGCGTTGTCGAGCAATGGGGAAGCGGCGGCCGCCGTTATCGTGGCCGCCGCTTCTCCTGTGCGCACCTTCGCCGAAACACGCGTACCCGTCGCGCAAAGCCGTCTGCGGACGGCGGGTACGCGGGTTTCGGCCCATCCGAAGGAAAGCTGAAATTTTGCATAGCGCAACTAACGTGTAATGCTCGCCGCCGTGGCCTTAACCGAGCAGCGACGGCCGTTATCGGCCCATCCCGGCGTCCTCGTCGCCGTGCTGTGCGCCGCCGGTATCAGCGTCTCGCTGATGCAGACCCTCATCATCCCGCTCATCCCGGAGCTGCCGAAGCTGTTGCACGCCAGCCCGTCCGACGCCTCCTGGGCTATCACGGCCACGCTGTTGACGGCCGCCGTCACCACCCCGGTCTTCGGGCGGCTCGGCGATCTCTACGGCCCGAAACCGATCATGATCGCCTGCGCCTCGGTGCTGATCGCCGGATCGCTGGTGTCGGCGCTGAGCACGTCGCTCATCCCGTTCGTCATCGGGCGCGGCCTGCAGGGCCTGGGCATCCCGATCATTCCGCTGGGTATCAGCGTGTTGCGGGCCTCGGTGCCCGCCGAGCGGGTCGGCAGCGCGATGGGCCTGATGAGCTCCTCGCTGGGCGTCGGCGGTGCCCTCGGGCTTCCGCTCTCGGCCGCGATCGCGCAGCAGTTCAGCTGGCACGCGCTGTTCTGGTTCGCCGCCGGGCTCGGTGTCGTGTTGCTGGTGCTCTTCGTCGTGCTGGTGCCCGCGGTGCCGGCCTCCTCGAGCGACCGGCTCGATCCACTCGGCGCCCTGTTACTCGCCGGCGGTCTGGTGACCCTGTTACTCGGCATCACCAAGGGCCGGGACTGGGGCTGGACCTCGGGCACGACGGTCGGGATGTTCGCCGCCTCGCTGGCGGTCTTCGCCGTCTTCGTGGTGTGGCAGTTGCGCTTCGACTCACCGATCGTCGACCTGCGCACCTCGGTCAGGCCACCGGTGCTACTCACCAATATCGCCTCGGTCGGCGTGGGGTTCGCGATGTTCGCCCTGACGCTGATCGCACCGCAGGTGCTGGAGCTGCCCACCGCTACCGGCTACGGGCTGGGCATGTCCATGCTCGAGGCGGGGCTGTGGATGGCGCCCGGCGGGCTGGCGATGATGGTGATGGCACCGATCGCCGCCCGGGTGGCCGGGGCCCGCGGACCGCGTTTCACCCTGTTCGTCGGCTGCGTCATCATCGCCGCGTCCTACCTTTCCGGGCTGTGGCTGCTCGGCAGCGGTCCGCAGGTGCTCGCGCTCAATGTGCTCATCAGCGTCGGGGTGGGCTTCGCCTATGCGTCGATGCCGGCGCTCATCAACGCCGCGGTGCCGATGTCGGAGACCGCGGCCGCCAATGGTCTCAACGCGCTGGCGCGGTCGCTGGGCACCTCGATCTCCAGTGCGGTGCTGGGCGCCATCCTGGCGGCGATGACGATGACCGCCGGGGGGCATGAGGTGCCGACCCTTGACGGGTTCCGGGTGGCGCTGATCGTCGCGGCGGCGGTGTCCGCGCTGTCCGCGGTGCTGACGCTGTTGATCCCGGTGGCGCGTCAGGAAGCGCAGGTCACAGACCGAAGCGCTTCTTCACGTCTTGCGTCTGGAAGTGCTCGACGATGAGACCCAGCAGGGGAACGGTGCCGGAGATCAGGGTGCCGAGCGCGCGGCCCAGCGGCCAGCGGACCTTCACCGCGAGGTTCGCGGTGGCGATCAGGTAGGCGAAGTACACCCAGCCGTGCACCACGGCGATCCAGCTCAGCGAGTCGTCCTGGAACACGTACTTGCGCACCATCTCGTAGCACAGCGCGATCAGCCAGAGGCCGGTCGTCCAGGCCAGAACCCGGTAGCTGGCCAGGGCCTTCTGGATGGAGGACAGCGGAACCAGCGGCTCCTGGCTGCTGGTTTCGGCAGGCGTCTCGGGCGTGCTCATGTGGTGGTCCTGTCGTCAGGGTTTTCGGATTTTGCGAGATCGGCGAGGTAGGCGTTGTACTCCCGCAGCGTCGGATCGTCGTCGGCCGGCGCCGGGGCCTTGGGCCGTTCCGGGAGCAGGCCGGCGGGGATCTCGGTGGCGTGGTCGGTGTCGGCGGGCTCGTAGGTCGGCGGGGCTTCCTCCAACCGGACGAACTTGAAGTACGCGTACACGCAGAATGCGGCGAACATCGGCCACTGCAGGGCGTACCCGAGGTTCAGGAAGGTGCCCGAGTTCGATTCGTAGCGGGTCCACTGCCACCACGCCAGCAGCAGGCAGCCGCCGGCGCCGAGGGCGGCCAGCGCGATGAGCGCCGGTCTCCTACGTCGTGTAGTGGACATGGGTCAACATTACCGTCCGCGGATTCAGGACAAGGGGGGCGATGAACTCGTCGAGGCGAGCGGTCGCGGCTTTTCGGTATACCGCGATCATGTAGCGGCTGTTCTGCGTCCACGGGATACCGAGGGTGTCCAGGGCCGCGCAGAACAGTTCGCGGATATCCGTCGAGTGGTTCGTGAAGTGATAGCGGACGCTGGCGACCCCTCGATCATTGGCCACCACCCGGCAACCATCGCTGTGGATGAGGCCGCGGACGAAGTGCTCCGTGGCGGCGTCGACATGGGCCTGTTGCCAGGGTTCGAGAATGATCGGGCGGAGATGCTTCGGGCCTGGGCCGTGTTGGGGAAACAGGCAGGGCCAGTGTTTGGAGAAGAGCGACACGTCGACGCAACCGGACTTGCGGGGAAACACCGTCGCATGTTGGCCGAGCATGATTTTGTCGATGGCTGCACAGCAGCTCTCGATGATCCCCGGATACCTCTTGTCGAGTGTCACGCGGAGCCGCCACACATAACGGCAGCGGCTGATGTATCCGTCGCCGAGGTACATGCCTAGGAGGTAGCTGTACGCGTCCGACGGCAGCATGCTGTAGTCGTGGCTGCTACAGCTGTCGCGAGGTGTGATTGAACGCCGATTGTGTCGCCAATCGCAGACGGTCCGTCGGGGTATCCCCGTTCGTCGCGAGATCGCACAGTCGTTGAATCCGGCATCAATCAGCGAGCGCACAGTGTTGAAATCTTCGATCGAGCGCATAGGGCCTCCCGCTGCCTGCGCTCGACGTTAGTTCTGCCCACCGACAACCAGATACTCGCAGCGAGACGGTAGTCTGAACCCGCTTGCGGGCGTGATGGAACGGCAGACATGCCGGCTTTAGGTGCCGGTGCTCGGAAGAGCGTGAGGGTTCGAATCCCTCCGCCCGCACCATGAACTGATTTCCGAGTCCCGCGTTGCCGCTTTCAGCCCGCGGCCGGCGGCGTTCCCCAGCACTCGACCACCTCACCGATATGCCGCAACATCACGTAGCGGTAGTCCGCCGCCCGCGCCTCGGCAGACCGCTCGGCGAATTCGGCTCGCGCGCCCTCCTCGTCGCCCTGGTAGACGTCGGTCGGTACCGGCGGTACACCGGTGTCTTGCGGATCGTCGACCACGCCGATCTGCACCATCCATGAGTTGTCAGCCACGACCCTCTAGTACCCCGACTGGCGAGCGCCGAACGCCGGGAGACCATCGGGAAACCGTCAGCGGGTCTGCACGGTTGTGTCATAGTCGTCCGGGCGTTTTGCTCAGACGAAGGAGTCCCCGTGCAGATCGATCCGGCCGCCACGGCCTGGCTGCTTGTCAGCACCGCAATGGTCCTGTTGATGACGCCCGGTCTGGCCATCTTCTACGGCGGCATGGTGCGCACGACCGGCGTGCTCAACATGATCATGATGAGCTTCATCTCCATCCCGGTCGTCACGGTGACCTGGGTGCTGGCCGGCTACAGCCTGGCGTTCGGTCAGGATGCCGGCGGCGGACTGATCGGCGGGCTGCAGCACATCGGGCTGTCCGGCATCGACCTGGACGCGGTGCGCTCGAATGTGCCCGAACTCCTCTTCGTCACCTTCCAGCTGGCGTTTGCCATCCTGACCGCGGCCCTGGTGAGTGGCGCCATCGCCGACCGCGCCAAATTCTCGTCCTGGATGTTGTTCGTCGCGGCCTGGACCCTGCTGGTGTATTCACCGGTGGCGCATTGGGTGTGGGGACCCGACGGTTGGCTGGCGGCTTTCGGGGCGCTTGATTACGCGGGTGGATTGGTGGTCGAAATCGTCTCCGGGGCATCGGCATTGGCGCTCGCCCTGGTGCTCGGGCCGCGTATCGGGTTCAAATCCGAGGCGATGCGTCCGCACAACCTTCCGTTCGTGCTGCTCGGTGTCGGTCTGTTGTGGTTCGGCTGGTTCGGGTTCAACGCGGGATCGGCCTTCGCCGTGGATGGAAAGGCGGCCGTGATCTTCCTGAACACGCTGCTCGCCGGCTGTCTGGGCATGCTGGGCTGGTTGGCCGTCGAGCGGTTCCGTGACGGCCATCCGACCACCTTTGGTGCGGCGTCCGGCGTGGTGGCCGGGCTGGTCGCGATCACCCCATCGTGCGGGTTCGTCTCACCGCTGGGTGCGATCGTGGTCGGCATCGCCGCCGGCGTTGTCTGCTCATTCGCCATCGGCTGGAAGTTCAAGGCCGGTTATGACGACTCCCTCGACGTGGTCGGGGTGCACTTCGTCGGCGGAGTGGTGGGGACCTTCCTGATCGGTCTGCTGGCCGCGGAGATGGTCTCGGGCGGACCTGAGGGGCTGTTCTACGGCGGTGGGATCACCCAGTTGGGCAAGCAGACGCTCGCGATCGTCGTGGTCGCTGCCTTTGCGTTCGCCATGTCGTTTGTGCTCGCCAAACTGATCGGGATGACGGTCGGTTTCCGGGTCACCCGGGAGGATGAACTGTCCGGCATCGATTTCGCTCAGCACGCCGAGACCGCATACGCCGAGGGCGTGCACGGGACGCCGCACAAGCGTCCCGGCGCCTGACGGCGGGACCGGATTCCGGTTCTCTGTCAAGCAGGCACGTTAGTCTTGTTTCAGGCACCGGTATTCGTATAGTCGACATTGGCAACAGGAGCGCTTCGTGACAGGTTCGTCGCCTCCTACCCGTCGGGTGGTGGAGATCGTCGAGTTGCTCATCAAGCGCCAAGGCGAAGCGGTCCGCCTCAGCGATATCGTCAAGTCCCTCGGGCTCAACCAAGCGACCGCACACATGATCATGAAGGAGCTCGTCGACACGGGCTGGGTGACGCGGAATTCCGTCACCAAGTCTTTTTCGATCGGCGGCAGATTCGCGAGTCTTGCCACGCAGATCGACCATGCTCCGTCTGTCTCAAATGCCGCGAAGGCCGCTGCGGAAGTACTGGTTGCCGAGACCGGATATGCCGCCTCCGTCTCTGAGCGGGCCCAGAACGAGCTCGTCATCACAGGTTTCATGGCCGGAAGTACCGGTAGTGATGATCGGTGGCATCCGGCGGTCGGAGATCGATTGCCGTTCGCTGCGCCGTTCGGGCCGGCATACGCGGCGTGGGAGCCCCATGCCGAGCGTCAGGCGTGGATCCGACGTAGTGGCGTGAGCAGCCGCGCTTTTGAGGCTTCCCTCGAACGCTTCCTCGAAGACACGCTCAGCCGTGGATTCACTGTGGAAAGAATGAGCCCGGAAATGGTCTCGGCGGTCCCAGTGATGACCAAGCTCCAGTCTGAGGCCCTCTCGGCGTCGATGCGGGAGCATCTCGACCATATTCTCCTCGAAATGACCGGATTCCCCGACCTTCTCGCCGAATCCGGACGGCAGCGTGCTTACGTCGGCGCGATCAGTGCGCCGATCTTCAACAGGCTGGGCCGGGTCACCCACAGCATCAGTCTGCATCCCTTTGCCGATCTGTCTACACGCAAGATCGAGCAGATCGGCCGGCGAATGCTCAAGGCCTCTGAAGCGATCGAGGCGGATGCCATCTGATCCGGCGCTCAGCCGTGTGAAGTGCGCGTCGCAACCCGAGCGAAATCCCGCTCAGCGGGGGCCGTCGACAGCGAATGTGCCCTTGTCATCCTGAAATTCGACATAGACGTGGCGCACGGTGCCGTCGATCTCCACGGCACAGGTGAAGCTGTCGCCCTTGGCTGCCGACGGGTCCTTGCCGTCATTGCATCGCAGGGCGCTGATGCTGTTGGCGCCGTACCCGTTGATCGGGTCCGACAGGATCTCTCGGACCCCGGCCTCGGCCTGCTCCACGTTGATGACGGTGGTGTCGCGAAACACGAACTGCCACACACCGAGCCCGACGACCGCCAGTGCGACCGCGACACCGGCGCCGATGAGCAAGGCGCGCTTGTCGGGTCCGGAACGTTTGGACGGCGCACGGTGCGGCGTCGGTGTGCCCGGCGGCAGGGTGTAGCGGTTCGGGTCGATGACGGGCGCCGGGCGTCGTGGCGGCGGTGGGTACTGCGGCGGCGGGGCGACGCGCGGCGGGGGCGGCGGATTTCCCGTTGGTGGCGGGTACGGCTGTCGGCGTGGCGGGTAGTGCTGCGGGGCAGGCGGATAGGGCTGCCGAGGTGGCGGACCCGGCGGTGCGGGTGCGCCGTGTCGCGGTGGCCCACCCGGTGCCGGCGCGCCCCCAGGTCGCGTCCACCACGGCTGCTGAGAGGGATCCGGCGGGCGGGTCATGCGATTCCCTCGCAGGCTCGGGTCCCGCATGCAACTCGTTGATTCGCTCCGCGAGCGTCGCTCATGCGATTCCCTCGCAGGCTCGGGCCCCGCATGTGGTTTGTCGATTCGCTCCGCAAGCGTCGCTCATGCCGAGAACCGTTGGTAGCACTGCTCGGGATCACCGGACAGCCCCGCCCGGTAGGCCAGGATCCGGGTGAAACCGGCCGTGGCCGTTACGCCGTTGACATCGCTGGCCGCCAGGCCATTGGTGAGCAGCCCGGAGATCGCCTCGTCGGTATCGCCGGCGGACAGCGTCAGCGGGCTTCCCGGTTCGGCCATCCGCCCCTGTGCCACACCGGTCAGGCAGGCGGTGCGCAGTGCCGTCACCGGAGATTCCAGCGGAATGCCGCGTTCGTGTTGCACGGCAAGCGCATAGCGGGAGGTGATGATCGACAACGCGGTGTTGTCGCCTTGCAGAAGCACACCCTGCTCCTCGGATTTCGGGGTGCCCAGCTCCTGCAGGGCGGGCAGGTTGACGTTGATCGTGTTGGTCGAGGGACAGTATGCCGCGGGCGAAATGGACTCCGCGTCGGGGCAACTGGCCATTTCCATGTTCAGTGCCGGCCGGCTGGTGGGGGAGTAGATATCGCCCAATGTGGTCATCAGATTGTTCAGCAGGTCGGCGTCGATGACGCTGTTGCCGGCGGTCGGATCACCATAGGAGTCGTAGGACAGGAACTGCGGCAGGTCACCCTGGCGCTCGATGATCTCGTCCATGTCGATGGCCGCACACTGATCGGCATTGCCGCTGAATCCGATCTGGAAGGCGCTGATCCGGTCCAGCGCCGACCCGTGCGCATCCCCGGTGAGGATCGCCTCTTCCTGTGTCATCAACGGATCACGAATGTAGATCGCCCCGGCCAGAACGTGATTGAGTCCGTCGCCGGTGCTCAACGCGAAGCGCGGGGATTTCCCGGCGGCGACCCAGTGCAGATAGACACCGGCGAAACAATCGGCCTGCTGCTCCTTCACCAGCACCGGGGTGGACTTCTCCACCAGGTGTGCCTTGGCCTGTACGGCGTGGCCGTATTCGTGGGCCATCACGCCGACGACGCCCATCTCACCGAAGTACTGCGCCGCCCCGGGGATGAACTCGCCGCGATCCCAGGCCATCACATCGCCGTCATAGCAGTAGAACGCATTGGACAGCTCGTAGAGGTCGTTGCCGCAGACCTGCGGGCTGTTCGGGTCGGAGGCGTCATAGGAGACCAACGCGGACACCGGGCTGAAGGTGCCGGTCAGTGCGCCGTTCCAATTCTCCGACCAGAACTGCTCAAGATCGTCGATGGCCCGCAAGGCCAGCTGATCCACCGGACCGTTGTCGCTGTTCTCCGCGGTACGAGTGGGAGCTGGGGCGTCGGGGCGAGGCCCACTCGGGCCGTCACTGGCCGGCAACCCGCCGGCACGGGATGGGTCGTAGAGCATCGACACGGCGCGGCCTTCGAGCATGGTGATGCCGCACCCGGTGAGCAACAGCACCGCGGTGAGTGCAACGCTGAGCCATCCAGCGCGGCGTCCGGCCCGTCGGTGCATGCCGACAGGCTAACAAGGCGCGTCCGACAAGCTCTGCCCTCGACTACTCCGGCTGCTCGTCGACCTTGATGTCGAATGTCACCGCACCCCGGTTGACGGTCGTCACCGTCACCCCGTAGGTCTTGCCGGAATCCCGGAGCTCACAGCGCAGGGTGGCGCCCTCGTCGCCGCCGAGATCGGCCGGACAGGTCACCGACTGCGGCGCCCGGCCGATCTGTCTGCTGATCTGTTCGGTGATCTGTTTGGTGACGGTGTCCCTGCCGATCGTCTGCTCGATGTGCAGGTCGACCTGGTCGCCCTCGGCGCTGCCCACTGTCACGCTGACGTGGCGTTGCTGTCCGTCATCGGCCAGCGTGCAATCCAGGGTGGCCCCGACCGATGCCGCGAGATCGCCCGGGCAACTGACCGAATCCGGGGCTGCGCCCGACTGCTCGGTGACCTCTTCGACGATCTGGTCCTGTACCCGCTCCCTGCTGACGTGCTTGTCGGTCGGTACCGAGCACGACCCGAGCATCACCGTCGCGACCAGCGCCGGCGCGATCATCGACCACCGAGGCATAGCAGCACGATGGCACAAGTACGACGCCTCGGCAGCGTTATCGGAAGTGGGCCGCCAGCACGCGCCGGTGCGCGGTCGGTGAACCGAACAGTGACCTGTTCAGGGTGGCCCGCTTCAGGTAGACGTGCACGCCGCTTTCCCAGGTGTAGCCGATGCCGCCGTGCAATTGCATCGCCTTGCCCGTGACGGCCACCGCGGTCTCGGACGCATACGCCTTGGCCATGGACACCGCCGTTTCCGCGCCGGAGCCCGCGGCCACCGCGTCGACCGCGGCCTCGACGAGACGGCGCGTCACCCGGATCTGGACCAGCATGTCCGCGCAGGCGTGTTTGACCGCCTGGAACGACCCGATGGGGCGGCCGAATTGGTGGCGTATCCCGACATAGTCGACGGTGGCGGCCAGCATGGCCTCGGCAAGGCCGAGGCTGTCGGCGGCGGTCGCGACGGTCCCGCGGTCCAGCAGGTGCTGCGTCGCCCGGAACGGCCACACCCGGGCGGGTTGCACCCCGTCGGCGGTGACGGTGGCGAGCCGGCGGGTCTCATCGAGCGTGGGCTGCGCCGTGGTCACCAGTCCGGCCGCCGCTGGGTCGATGTCGACGAGCACGGGCGCGCCCTCGGGGTCCTTGGCAGGTATGAGCAGGCGGGTCGCCTCGGCGGCGTCCGGCACGAAATCGGCGGCGCCGCTGAGCCCACCGGCAGCGAGGGTGAATCCGATACCGGCGTGGTCTCCGGTGCTCAGCACGGCGACGGGCAGTTCTGCGCCTTCGGCGGCCGCGGCCAGTGCGTCATCGCGCGCGGCGCCGGAGGGCAGCGCGAGCAGTGCCCCGATGCCGAGGCTGACGCCGAGGTGACTGCTGCGGGCGGCGGCACGTCCGAGTTCCTCGGCGACGACGGCGGTCTCGGCAAAGGAGACCCCGGCGCCACCGGCCGATTCCGGGATCTCCAGACCAGGCCAGCCCGCCTGGGTGATCAGCGCCCAGTCCGGGGGTCCGGCGGTCAGCAGGTTCCTGGCCACCGAACGCAATTCCGGGTGCAGGTCGGCGAATTCGGCTGTCATCATGCTCCCGCCGGTTCACGGGGCAGGCCCAGTCCGCGTTCACCGATGATGGTGCGCTGGATCTCGCTGGCGCCGCCCGGGATGGTCCATTCCCAGGACCCGATGAAGTCGAGCACCCAGGCGCCGGATTCCCAGCCACTGGATATCGGTTTGGACAGCACGGTGTGTCCCGCCAGGCCGCTGATCTCGGCACCGAAATCGGTCAACCGCTGCAGGAGTTCGCTGTAGAACAGCTTCACCACCGATGCATCGGCCGGGCCGTTGCTTCGGCCCTCGACCAGTTCCCGGCACAGACCGCGCAGCCCGGTGATCTCGATCTCGAACTGCGCCAGCCGGTCTGCCACCAGTGAATCGGTGAGCAGGCCCGCGCGCTCACATTCGGCGATCAACCAGCGGAAGCCGGCATTGCCGAGCCGCTCGGCCAGTTCGAGCATCGTCATCCCGCGTTCGGCGCCCAGGGTTTCCTGGGCGACCTGCCAGCCCTTGTTCTCCGGGCCGACCAGGTTGGTGGCGGGCACCCGGACATCGTTGAGGAACACCTCGCAGAAATGCGATTCGCCGGTGGCCTGTTTGATCGGCCTCACCTCGATGCCCGGCGACGTCATGTCCATCAGGAAATACGAGATTCCATGTCGTTTCTTGGCTTCGGGATCGGTGCGGGCCAAAAGCAGGCACCAGTCGGCATGCAGACCGCCGCTGGCCCAGACCTTCTGGCCGTTGACCACGAAATTGTCACCGTCGCGCCGCGCCGTGGTGCGCAGGGCCGCGAGATCGGATCCGGCCTCGGGCTCGGAGAATCCCTGCACCCAGATCTCCCCGTCGAGAATCGCAGGCAGGTGCCGGCGGCGCTGCTCCTCGGTGCCCGCGGCCAGCAGGGTGGACGCGGCGTGGTGGATGCCGACGAAGGCCAGCACCAGCCGGGGGGCGTCGTGTGCGGCGAGTTCGGAGTACAGCACGATCTGGTGGGCCACCGACATGCCGCCGCCCCACTCGGCCGGCCAGTGCGGCACCGCGAAACCCGCGGCGTGCAGCTCGGCGAACCAGGCCTTCTGGAACCGCACGTATTCGTCATCGCTGACGCCGGTCTGGGCGGCGCGCCAGTCGGCGGGCACATGGTCGGCGCACCACTGCCGGACCTGCTGCCGGAACTGGTCCAGGTCGGCGGTCATGTTGCGTCGCTGTAGAGCCCGGTCAGGCCGCGGGTGCCCAACAGCTCGGTCAGTTGTGCGCGGGTCGCGGATAGTCCCAGCGGCAGCCTCCGCAGCGGCTGGCTGTACCGGGACAGCCAGGACAGCACGGTCTCATCGCAGAACCCGACGGCGCCGTGCAACTGGTGAGTCACCCGGAACACCACCTCGGCGGCCTCCAACGCCGCCAGCCGCAGGGCCATTGCGTCGGGGACTGCGTCGGGGCCGGTGACGGTGGACAGCGCGTAGCGGGCCAGCATCTCCAGGCCGCTGCGCTCCACCTCGGCGTCGGTGAGCTGGAACTGCACACTCTGGAATGTCGACAGCGGCTGACCGAACTGCCTGCGCAGCTTGACGTGCGCGACGGTGAGTTCCATTGCCCGGTCCATCATGCCGAGCAACGTCCAGCACGGCAGCACCAGGGCCAGCGCGACATCAGCGGCGCCGGCGTCGTCGAGGTCGGTCAATTGCAGCGAGGTGACGAAGGCAGTCCGGGCGTTGGAGGTACCCGTCACCCGTGCCCGTCGTCCATCCAAGGTGACTGTCGCCCAGTCGCCCTGAACACCGGCTATGGTGGCGGCCGGCGCCGGCCCCGCGACCACGATCAGCCCGTCGGCGTCGATATCGGCGGGGCGAGCCAGCCGCTCGGCCAGTGGGTAAGGCAGGCCCCAGTACCCGGCACTGCGGCACAGTGCGGCCGCCGCTTCAGCGGAGTCGGTGTCGGTGCGCGGCTCCAGGTCCCAGGCGCCGAGACCCGTCAGGACCGCCCCGACGAGTGACTCCCGTCGGGCGGGATCGGCTTCGGCGCGCTGCAGCAGGGCATCGCCGCCGGCCATCTCGAACGCGCGCAGCGCCTGCTCGCCGTACTCACGGGCCTCGGGACTCAGGTCGATGTTCACGATGCCGCCAGCAGCGTGCGGGCCAGCAGGATGCGTTGCATCTCGATGCTGCCCGACGACACCGTCGAGGGCTGTGAATACCGCCAGTGATCCTCGACCTCGGCGGCGAAGACCCGCGAAACCCCCTCGGGTAGTGCGGCGATGATCTCCATCAGCACCTCGGCGCTGTCCTGGTCGAGTTTGGTGACCGCGATGCGGTAGGCCGCCGAATCGGTGGGGCGCACCCGTCCCTCGGCCTGCAACGCCACCAGCCGGTAGGCCATCAGCCGTGCCCGCCGGCAGTGCGTGAGCATCCGCGCCCACCGTCCGCGCAGCTCCTCGGGCAGCTGGGCCCAGTGCTCGCCCAGGGCTTTCGGGGCCAGGTGCAGCAGACGTTCGCAGCGGGCATAGCGGGCGATGCCGACGCGCTCGAAGGCCAGCACGCTCTGCACCACCGTCCAGCCGGCGTCGACGGTGCCGAGCACATCGGCATCGGTGACCCGCAGATCATCGAAGAACACCTCGTTGAGGTGGTGCGGGCCCATCATCGTCTGGATGGGGCGCACCGTGATCGCCGGATCCGACATGGGCACCAGGAAGATCGTCAGGCCGTGTTGTTTCTTGCGAGCCGGATCCTCTCCAATTTTGGAGGTTCGCGCCAGCAGGAAGCACCACTGCGCCATCGTCGCGTAGGAGGTCCAGATCTTCTGCCCGTTGATCACCCAGCCGTCCCCGTCGCGGACCGCCGAGGTTCGCAGCGACGCCAGGTCCGAGCCGGCCTCCGGCTCGGAAAACCCTTGGCACCAGATCACTTCACCGGCCGCGATCGGCGGCAGGTGTCTGGCCTGCTGCTCGGGGGTGCCGTGACGCATGATGATCGGCCCGACCCAGTTGACGCCCATGTACTGCGCGCCGCGTGGTTCGTGGTGCGCCCACATCTCCTCGCGCACCACGGTCTGCTCCCACGGGGATGAGGCCTGCCCGCCGAACTCGGTTGGCCAGGACATGCACAGCAACCCGCGCTCGGCCAGCAGCCGGCAGAAGGCCTGGGCCACCGCGAGATCGTCGGGATCGTGGGTGAAGGCACCCAGGTAGTCCTCGGCGACATGCGCTTTCACCAGGTCGCGCAGCTCGCCGCGCAGGGCGGCGGCTTCCGGCCCCATTTCGAAGTCCACGTCGGCGATCGTAGGCCAATCCTTATAAGGATTGCTAGTATTTGTTCCATGCGCACCCCGCAACACCGCATCGCCGAGACCGTCGCGGGCGAGTTGCGGGACCGGATCCTGGCCGGTGCTGACCGCCTGCCGACCCAGGACCAGCTGGTCACCGAGTTCGGGGTCAGCTACCCGTCGGTGCGCGAGGCGCTGCGCATCCTGGAGACCGAGGGTCTGGTGACCGTGCGCCGCGGCAGCGTCGGCGGGGCCGAGGTGCACCGGCCCAGCGAGTCGTCGGCGGCCTACCACCTGGGTCTGGCGCTGCAGGGATCCGCCGTGTCGCTGGGTGACCTGGCGGCCGGACTGCAGCTGTTGGAGCCGCTCTGTGTGGCCGAGGTGGCGCGCCGTGCCGATCGCCTCAAGGCGGTGGTGCCGGCCCTCACCCGCAACGTGGACGCCTCCGCTGAGGCCGTCGCCGACGGCGCCGCCTTCACCCGCATCGCGCGTGAATTCCACGATCTGGTGGTCGAATACACCCCGAACGCCACCGTGCGTCACGTGGTGGGCAGTCTGGTCGCGCTGTGGTCGGCGCAGGAGGAGAAGTGGGCCGACTATGTCGTCAAGCGCGGTGAATACCCGTCACCGGCGGAGGCGCGGGGTGCCGTGCGCACCCACCGGCGGCTGGTCGATGAGATCGCCGCGGGGAACGCGGCCGAGGCCGAACGCATCGCGCGTAAACACCTGGCCGCCACCCAGGCCGTGCTGCTGGACCGGTTCACCGATGACGTCGTCCGGGCGGCACGTGGCGCAAAGCCGCACGAACGGCGCACCTGCTGACCTAGGTTCTGCCCATGGCAGCAGTGGTGGTCACCGGAGCGGCATCGGGTATCGGACGGGCGAGCGCGCAGGCACTGGTCGCCGACGGGCGGCAGGTCGTGTTGTGGGATCTCGCGTCCGAGGTGACCGAGGTGGCTAACGAGCTCGGGATGCCCGGTGCTGTCATCGACGTCACCGACACCGCGGCGACGGCGGCCGCGATCGAGGGGCTCGGTGACATCGACGGTCTGGTGCACGCCGCCGGCCGGGTGATCCCGGAACCGGTGGGTGCCTATACCGAGGAATCCTGGGACGCGGTACTCGATGTAAACCTGCGCGCACAGGCGATGCTGGTGCAGCAGCTGCTGCCACAGCTGGAGGCCAGTGCCCGCTCCGGTGGTGCGCCCGCGGTCGTCGGCATCTCGAGTATCGAAGGACTGACGGCCAATCCGTTCATCCCGGCCTACTGTGCCTCCAAGGCCGGCCTGCTCGGGCTCACCCGGTCGATGGCCGCCCAACTCGGTTCGTCCGGCATCCGCATCAATGCCGTGTGCCCCGGGTTCATCCGCACGCCGATGCTGCAGATCGCGCTGGACGTCGACGAGGTCCGCGAGAGTTTCGTGCAGGCCGCACCGCTGGGCCGGATCGGCGATCCCGAGGCGGTGGCCGCCGCGGTGGCCTTCCTGATGTCGCCGAAGGCGTCGTTCATCACCGGCACCTACCTGGTGGTCGACGGGGGAGTGACCAGCCGTCACGCCTGAGGCAGGTCCAGGATGCGGCGGGTGACCTTGAGGATCTGGGTCCGCAGGGTGTCGTCGTCGACATCGGTGACCAGCGGGTGCATCACCGCCGCGCTGAGCGCCCCGGACATGACAGCGGCATTGACCCGGGCCTCGACACCGACGCCGCCGCCGAGCAGCACCTGATACAGCCGCTCGATGAACTGCGCGAACGGTGGGTGCTCGGCCAGCAGGCGCACCACCACCGGGTCGAACTGAAGCACCCCGGTGAGCTGACGGCGGGTCACGGCCATGTCGACGACCCGGGTGAGCAGCACATCTCGGGCAGTCACCTGATCGGCTTCCTGTTCGGCGGCGTCCAGGGCGTCCTGGAGCGCGGCGAGTTCGGTCTCGGCGACCGCGATGACGACCTCGTCCTTGCTCTTGAACTGGTGATAGACAGCGGCTTTCGTGACACCGATGGCATCGGCGATCATCTGCAACGAGGTGCCGCTGACACCGTGTGCACCGAACAGGTCCAGGGCGGCGGTGATGACTCGGGTCTGCGCGGCGCTGTAGGTGGTCGGCGCCAGCCTGCCCTCGGTGCTCACGCAGCCAAGCGTAGCCGGTCGGCTACGTCGGCTCAGCCGACCTCGGGTCCATCCGGAAGATCGGCATCCGCCCGGCCAACGCCTCGAATTCGTCGGGACCGCCATCGGTGACCAGCCCGCCCTGGCGCAGGAAGCCGACCCACCCCGGGACCAGACTGGGCAGCAACCGCAGCAGCGGTCGGGCGGCATCGTCGTCGAGTTCGACCGCGGTGACCCGCTCGATCCGTCGCCCGCGACTCAGGGTGGCTGCCGGAATGGCGCGCGCGTTGGCAATCCAGGCGGCTCCGGGTGCCGCGGCGATGTACTGCACACCGTCGACGAACATCGGAGTCACCGGTGTGGCACGCGGCTGACCGGATTTGCGTCCGATGACGGTGAGGATCACCGGACCGGTTGCGCCGAAACGGATTCCGAGTCGTGACAGCGCAACGATCACTGCGTTGCCGGGTTTGATGTACCAGGGCAGTTTCACATGCACTCCAAGTTGAGGTAGTCACTCAAGTTACTGGCCGCCAGCCTACCGCTATATTGAGGGCGCGTGTCAACTTAGTTCGGGAGGTGGGATGGCCCAGCAACGCGCGATGCGCGCCGACGCCCGGCGCAATGTGGAGAAACTGCTGGACGCCGCGCGGGAGGTCTTCCGGGAGCGCGGACTCGGCGCTCCGCTGGAGGCGGTCGCGGCCCGCGCCGGGGTCAGCATCGGCACCCTGTACAACCGCTTCTGCAACCGCGAGGAGTTGATCGACGCGGCGCTGCCCGCGCTGCTCGCCCAGACGCTGGGGGAGCTGTCCGAGCGGGCAGTGGCTGCCTCCACGCCGTGGGATCGCTTCGCCGCCTACATATTCGGACTGTCCGAGTTGCAGGCCGGCGACCATGCCTTCAGTGACGCGATGTGCAGCTCGAAGTACGCGTCACCGGCCGTCGAAAAGGTGTGCCGGGCCGGCCTGGAACTCGGCTCGCGATTGATCGCCGACGCCCAGGCCGACGGCTCACTGCGCGCGGACGTGACCGTCGATGACCTGTTCACCGCGCTGTGGCTCAACGCCTGCCTGGCCGATCACGGCGGGCCGCAGGCTCCGGTGGTGGCTCGTCGTCAGATCGCCCTGCTGCTGGACGGTTTGCGGTCCGTGGGGCAGCGCACGCTTCCGGGCGGCGCCGCCGAGGCCGCCGCCGTGGCAGCACGTCTGATGCGGGCGTGAGCGAATGACGCGAACTCAGTCGCTGGCGGGCAGCGGCTTTGCTTCCTTGATGGCCAGGGGAGTGGTGCCCACGCTGAGCGTGCCGGCGCCGGCCTTGGTCACCAGGATCTCCGCGCCGCTTTCGTCGACATAGCGCTTACCCATCAGGTTGCCGTCGGAGAGTGCGGGATCCAGCGTCAGGCCCTCGGCGGCGGTCTCGCCGACAGGGATCAGCGGCGCGCCGCCGGCGCGCAGGTCGTCCAGAGCCTCGGAGGCGCGCACCACGATGACCTGGGTGTCGCAGACCTGGCTCTGCAGGCGGGTGCCGTTCTTGATCATGCGGGCTCCTTTGCGTTCAATTCGCTGACGAGTTCGCGGCGCAGCACCTTGCCGGTCGCGTTGGTGGGCAACTCGTCGCGGAAGACGACCCGGTCCGGGGTGCGGGACCCGCGCAGCTGCGCACGGACGAACTCCCGGAGTTCCTCGGGCTGCGGTTCGGTACCCGGTGCGGGGACCACCACCGCGACGATGATCTGGCCCCACTCGGGATCCTCGGGACCCACGACCGCGCAATCGCGGACATGCGGGTGTTCGACGAGCACGTCCTCGATTTCGGCGGGCGCGATGTTCTCACCGCCGCGGATGATGGTGTCATCGGAGCGTCCACCGATGTAGAGGTAGCCGTCCCCGTCCAGGGTGGCCACATCCTTGGTGGGGAACCAGCCCTGCTCGTCGAGCACCGAGCCGATACCGGTGTAGCGCCCGGACACCTGTTCCCCGCGTACGAACAGTTCCCCGGTTTCGCCTGCGCCCAGGACGGTTCCGTCCTCGGCGCGGATCTGGACCTCGATACTGGGCACCGGCTGGCCGACCGAGCCGAGCCGTTTGGCGACCGCGGCGTCATCGGAGCCCAGCGCGACCCGGTGATCGTCCGGAGTGAGCACCGCGATCGTCGAACTGGTCTCGGTGAGACCGTAGGCATTGACGAAGCCGACCGCGGGCAGCAGCTCAAGAGCCTTGCGCACCAGGGGAAGTGCCACCTTGGAGCCGCCGTAGGCCAGGGTGCGCAGCGTCGGCAGCGCCGTGTTCTCGGCATCCAGCACGGTGACGATGCGGTCCAGCATGGTGGGCACCACGGTGGCCGAGGTGACCCCCTCGGACTCGACGAGGCGCACCCACTCCCGTGCGTCGAACTGGGTCAGGTAGACCATCTTGCGGCCCGCGTACAGATTCGACAGCGCCGCCGAGACGCCGGCGATGTGATAGGGCGGAACGCAGATCAGGGCCGCATCATCAGGCTCCGCCGAGGCGAACTCGACAGTCCCGGTGATATAGCTGGTCAGGTTGTTGTGGGTCAACTCAACGGCTTTCGGCGCCGAGGTGGTGCCCGAGGTGAACAGCACGACGCCCACCGAATCGGGATCGGGGAACTCGGCCGCGGGCTCGGCGGTGCGCGCCGCGGCGAGGAATTCCGCGGATCCGATCGTCTGGAAACCGTCACCGACGGCGTCGCGGTAGGCCTCGTCCACCACCACCAACGGTTCGGGCAGCCGCGCGATCAGGGCCCGCAGTCCGTCGGCGCTCAACCGGTAGTTCAGCGGTGTCACCGGCACGCCGGCGCGCGCCGAGGCGAACAGCAGCAGCGGAAGCATTGCGCCGCCGGCACCGACATAGGCGACGTGCTGGGCGCCCGAGGCGGCCACCACACCGGCGCCGCCGTCGGCGAGCTCGCTCAGTTCGCCGGTGGTCAGCCGTAGCTCACCCGATACGACCGCGGTGCGGTCCGGATCGGTCGAGGATGCCATCTCCAGCAGCAGCGAGATACTCATGATTTGTCCACGAAGATATCCCAGATGGGGTCGTCGCCACCGCCATAGCCGGAAAGGTCGGTGACGCCTGCGGCCGTGAGCACGTCGGCGTCGATGTAGGTCTGGCCGTTGGCCTCCTTTGCCGGACCGGTCAGGATCTGCACCGCGGCATCGGCCATGATCTGCGGACTGCGGGACGCCGAGGCCAGGTTGTCGCCGTCGGCCAGGTTCGTCACCGCCGATGTCGCGATATAGGTCTGCGGCCACAGGCAGCTGAAGCCAATACCGGAATCTTTGTACTCTTCCGCCCAGCCCAGCGACAGCAGCGTCATCCCGTATTTGGACACCGTGTAGACGGGGTGCGCGCCCAGCCAGTAGGGGTTCAGGTTCAGTGGCGGCGCCAAGGTGATGACGTGAGCGCCTGCGGACTGCAGCAGGTGCGGCAGCGCGGCCTTGGTGAGCAGGAACGTGCCGCGCACGTTGATGTCCATCATCAGATCGAACTTCTTGGCCGCGAGCGCCTCGGTGGGTTCGGTGGCGATGGCGCTGGCGTTGTTGATGACGATGTCGACGCCGCCGAAGGTCTGCACCGCGGTGTCGATGGCCCGCTGGACGTCTTCTTCCTTGCGGACATCGCCGACCACAGCGACCGCTTTGGCGCCGACGGCCTCGATATCGGCGACCGCGGTGTGCACGGTTCCCGGCAGCTTCGGGTGCGGCTCGGCGGTCTTGGCCAACAGCACCACGTTGGCGCCCTGCTCGGCGGCGCCTAGGGCAATGGCCAGCCCGATGCCGCGGCTGCCGCCGGACACCACCAGGGTGCGATCGGCGAGGGGACGGTGCTCGGTGGACATACTGACTCCTCGGACGGAAGGGGTCTTGCTCCCCCTGATGGTATTGGCATTCTCATTTTCAGCAAGTGTCATAATCGCTCATGTCCAGGCACGACGTGCCGCCGGGGTGTTGGTGACCGACGCGTGACGGACGCTCGCGCCGGGTTTGCAGGCCATCACAGTGCATGTTTTCAGCCAGCGGTATTGGCATTCTCATTTTGAGCAAGTACGTTATCCAATGATGAGCGACCAATCCGCCTCCCCGGTAGCGACACCCTCTGGTATCCCGCTGGCTCCCGTATACGGTCCAGCCGACCGCGTGGGAGATCCGCCTGCGCCGGGCGACTACCCGTTCACGCGCGGGAACTTCGCCTCCGGTTACCGCGGCAAGACCTGGACCTTCCGGCAGTACTCCGGGTTCGGCACCGCCGAAGAGTCCAACGAGCGCTACCGGTATCTACTCGGCCAGGGTGGCACCGGCCTTTCGGTGGCGCTGGATCTGCCCACTCAGTGCGGATACGACAGCGATGACCCGGAGTACGGCGAGGAGGTGGGCCGCGTGGGTGTCGCCGTGGACACCCTGGCCGACGCCGAGATCCTGTTCGACAGCATCCCGCTGGACAAGATCAGCACCAGTTTCACCATCAACGGCACCGCCGCGATCCTGCTGGCGTTCTACGTCGCCGCTGCGGAGAAGAAGGGCGTGCCGCGCGAGAAGCTCACCGGCACCATCCAGAACGACATCCTCAAGGAGTACGCCTCACGCGGCACCTGGATCTGGCCGCCGGAGCCGTCGCTGCGGTTGATCGCCGACACGATCGAGTTCTGCGCCGCCGAGGTCCCGCGTTTCAATGCCATCTCGGTGGCCGGCGCGCATTTCCGCGATGCCGGCGCCAATGCCGTCCAGGAGATGGCCTTCACACTCGCCGACGGTGTCACTTACTGCGACACCGTCGTCGAGCGCGGACGCATGACCATCGACAAGTTCGCCCCGCAGATCTCGTTCTTCTTCTACACCCACGGCGATTTCTTCGAGGAGATCGCCAAGTACCGGGCGGGGCGGCGGCGATGGGCCACGATCGTGCGCGAGCGCTATGGCGCGAGCTCCGACAAGGCCGCCATGTTCCGGTTCGGTTGCGTGTCGGGCGGGGCGTCGCTGTACGCGCCGCAGGCCCAGAACAACCTGGTGCGCGTCGCCTACGAGGCGCTGGCCTCGGTGCTCGGCGGAGTGCAGTCGATGTTCACCGCCGCCTGGGACGAACCGTTCGCGCTGCCCAGCGAGGAGTCCGCCACGTTGGCGCTGCGTACCCAGCAGATCCTCGCCTATGAGACCGGCGTGACGAAAGTCGCTGACCCGCTTGGTGGTTCATACTTCGTCGAGGCGCTCACCGACGCCACCGAAGAGAAGATCATCGAGATCATGCACGATCTAGAACAGCACGGCGGCATGGTGCGCTGTATCGAGGACGGCTACCTGCAGGGCCTGATCGCCGACGAGGCCTACAAGATCCACCAGGAAGTCGAATCGGGTGTCCGGCCCGTAGTGGGTGTGAACAAGTTCGTCGTCGACGAACCCGCACCCGACCTGGCCACCTACGAACTCGACGCCGAGGGCCGGGACAAGCAGCTCGCCCGACTGGCCAAGGTCAAGGCCGAACGCGACGATGTCGCCGTGAAAGAGGCTCTGGCCGCGCTGGCCCGGGCAGCCGAGGGAGACGCCAACCTGATGCACAATCTGATCGACTGCGCAGGAGCGTATTGCACGGTGGGAGAGATGGTGTCGACGCTCAAGGCAGTGTGGGGCGAGTTCCAGCAGCCGGTGGTGTTCTGATGGCGACACGAGTTCTGGTGGCGAAACCCGGCCTGGACGGGCACGACCGTGGGGCCAAGATCGTGGCGCGCACCCTGCGCGACGCCGGTTTCGAGGTCATCTACACCGGCATCCGGCAACGCATCGAGGACATCGTCTCCATCGCACTGCAGGAAGACGTTGCCCTGGTGGGTCTTTCGATCCTCTCCGGCGCCCACGTCGCCATGACCACCCGCACAGTGGACGCGCTGCGGGCCGCCGATGCCGGCGATATCGCCGTCGTGGTCGGCGGGACCATTCCCGAGTCCGATGTGCAGAAACTCCTCGATGCCGGTGCCGCCGCGGTGTTCCCGACCGGGACGTCCCTGGAAAAACTGGTGACCGATGTGCGCGCGCTGACCGAAGAGGTTTCCAAGTCATGAGACTGGGCGTGATGATCGGAGCCGAGCGCGGTGACATGGCGCGCAAGGTCAGCAAGCTGATCTCCGATATCGAATGGGCCGACACCGCCGGGCTGGCCACCGCCTGGATGCCGCAGGTGCCTGATGATTTCGACCTGCTGACCATGGTGGGGCTGATGGCATCGCACAGCACCCGCATCGAACTCGGGACCGCCGTGGTGCCGTTGCAGGCGCAGCATCCCATCGCGCTGGCCCGCCAGGCGCTTTCGGTGCATGCCATATCGAACGGGCGGCTGGCGCTGGGCGTCGGCCCGTCGCATCACTGGATCATCCGGGACATGCTGGGCCTGCCCTATGACAAGCCCGCCGCCTACACCCGCGACTATCTGCAGGTGTTCAACGCGGCCATCGCCGGGCCCGGCCCGGTGGACGTCGAGAACGACACGTTCACGGTGCACAATCCCACCGCGCTCGGCGCCGCGACCCCGCTGCCGGTGCTGGTGGCGGCGTTGGGGCCGGTGATGCTGCAGATCGCCGGCGAGCACGCCGACGGCACGTCGCTGTGGATGGCCGACGAGAAGGCCATCGGTGAGCACATTGCGCCGAAGATCAACAAGGCCGCCGCCGGGGCGGGCAAACCCGCGCCGCGCATCGTGGCGGGCATCCCGGTCACGCTGTGCGCGAACTCCGAGATCGACGAGGCCAAGGACCGGGCCAACCGGATCCTGGCCGAGGCCGAGACGTCGCCGAACTACCAACGGCTACTCGACCGTGGCGACGCGCGCACCGTGGGTGATCTGTGCGCCGCCGGTGACGAAGAGTCGATCCTGAAGCGGTTCAAGGCCTTCGCCGATGCAGGTGTCACCGATCTGTCGGTGCGACTGCTGCCGATCGGCGACACCCGCGACGAGTTGATCGCCTCGAAGTACCGGACCCGTGAGGTGATCGCCGAACTCGCCAAGCAGGTCTCCTGATGCGCCGAAACGACGCCTTGTGGCGTGTTCTACGCCCGATGGCGCGACAAACCGTAGTCTCGGCACGATGACGGGACCGTTGTCAGGCGTTCGGATCATCGAGATCGGCGTCATGCTGGCCGGCCCGTACGCCACCATGCTGCTCGCCGATCTCGGCGCCGAGGTGATCAAGGTCGAGCCGCCCGCCGGCGAGATCTCCCGACAGGTCAGCGACAGCTATTTCGCCAGCCTGAACCGCAACAAGCGCAGCGTCTGCCTGGACCTGGCATCCGAGGACGGGCGCTCCAGACTCGGTGAGCTGGTGACCGATTCGCACGCGTTGCTGGTGAACATGAAGCCCTCGGCGATCAAGAAACTCGGCCTGACGTATGAGAGCCTGCGCCGGTACAACGAGAAGATCGTGTGTGTTGCGCTCACCGGATACGGTCTGCACGGCGGGGACGACCCGGCCTTCGACTACGTCATCCAGGCCGCGACCGGCGTGGCGGCGATGACGGGTGACCCCGACGGTCCGCCCACCCTGCCCGGCTACTCGGCGGCCGACAACTCGACCGGGCTGACCGCCGCGCTGGGCCTGCTCGCGAAGATCGTGTCCGGCCAGGGCGGGCAGGTGGATGTGTGCCTGCGCGACGTCATGCTGTCGCAGCTGAACTACCGGGCCGCGGCTTACCTGAACGACGGCGCCGAGCCGAAACGCTACCCGTTCGGCGCCCACTCCTATTACGTGCCCGCGCAGCTGTTTCCGACCGCCGAAGGCCACCTCGCGCTCTTCGTCACCCACGACGGGTTCTGGCGTTCCTTCGCCACCGAAGCGGGAATCGCCGGCTTCGACACCATGGTGCAACGGGCCGCGGCACGCGAGGATGTCCTGGCGCTGGTATCGGCCGCGCTGGCCTCCGACACCGCGGTGAACTGGGAGATCCGGCTCAAGCCGCTCGGCATCCCGGCGGCTGCGGTGCGCTCATTGCCGGAAGCACTTGAGGACACTCCGGAGATGGTGATCACCGCGGGCGATTTCCGCCTGGTGGCCAGCCCGATCCGGGTGGAGGGTTTTCAACCGGAGTACCGGCCGGCGCCGGCGTTCGACGCCGTCCCTCAGTCGTCGTAGTCGACCGTCAGCGGGCCTGGGTTCGGGATCGCCTGGCAGGTCAACACATAGCCCTCTTCGACCTCGTCGTCATCGAGTGCGTCGTTGACCTTCATGGTCGCGCTGCCCTCGGTGAGCTTGGCGATGCAGGTGCCGCAGTTACCCGCCTCGCAGGCGAACGGCGGAGTCAGACCGGCGCGCCGTGCCGTTTCCAGCAGCGTGTCGCCGGCGACCGGCAGCGTCGTGGTGCGGGCACCGTCGAGCAGGATCGTCACTTCGTCGGCGGGCACTGGTTCGGCCGTCATCAAGCACTCCTGGGCGTCGTATTCTGACAAATGGAGAATATCATTCTCTATTATGGATAAGATAGCCGCTTGATGGCTGCGACCAACGATCCGGTCCTGGCATTCGGGGACCGCCAGTACAGCATGGCCGAGCTGGATGCGCTGTCCGACGGGATGGCCGCCACGCTCGCGGCCCGCGGTGTGACCGCCGGCGACCGGGTGGCATTGATGTCGTCGAACCGTCCCGAGTTCGTCGTTGCGCTGCGGGCGATCTGGCGCGTGGGTGCGTCGGTGGTGCTGCTCAGTTCGGCGTGGAAACCGGCCGAGGTCGCGCATGCACTCGACCTCACGTCGCCCGTGCTGGGCGTCGGGGATGCCGCGGTGCTGGCCGACCTGATCCCGATGGTGCACCTGGACGAGCCGATCACCACCGGGGGTGGCGGATGGGAGCCGGTACCACCCGAGGCCGATGCGCTGTTCGTGTTCAGCTCCGGCACGACGGGGATGCCCAAGGCGGTGCGGCACACGCATGCGGGTTTCGCGGCGGCGGTTCGGCACTGGAGGGCCGCGCTGGATCTCACAGCGGCCGATCGCATGCAGATCATGACGCCGCCGTCACATATTCTCGGGTTGCTCAACATCGCCACGGTGCTCGACACCGGGGCCTGGATGCGCCTGCATCCGCGCTTCGACATCGACCGGATGCTGTCCCATATCCAGGATGACCGCATCACCATCGAAATGGCGGTCGCGCCCATCGCTTTGGCGATCGCCGCGCATCCGGACCTGGAGAGCTACGACCTGTCCTCGCTGCGCTACATCATGTGGTGCGCGACGCCGGTGACCGAGACCGTCGCCGACACCGTGACCGAACGGGTCGGCGTGCCATGGGTTTCGGCCTATGGCGCCAGCGAACTGCCGGTCATCGCCTGCTGCCCGATCGGTGCAGCCCGGTTGGACACCGTCGGCAAACCGGTGCCCGGTGTGGCGGTGCGGATCGCCGAGGGCGGCGAGATCCAGGTGCGCTCGGACTCGGCGATGGTCGGCTATCTGCCCGACGCCGCCACCGCGGACGCATTCGACGACGGCTGGTACCGCACCGGCGACATCGGCGAACTGGACAGTGAGGGATGGCTGCGGATCACCGACCGGCTCAAGGAGATGATCAAGGTCCGCGGTTTTCAGGTGGCGCCCGCCGAGGTGGAGGCGGTGCTGCACGGGCATCCGGCGGTGCAGGACTGCGCGGTGTTCGGCGTCCCCGACGGCGTCAACGGCGAGGCGGTCGTCGCGGCGGTCACGACCGGAAAGCCGGTCACCGAGCAGGAATTGATCGCGTTGGTGGGTGAGCGGCTGTCGTCGTACAAACGCCCGAGCCGGGTCGTCTTCGTCGATGCCATCCCGCGGCTGCCGTCGGGAAAGGTGTTACGCCGCGTGCTGCGCGATGATTACCGGCGAGCTGGGGGTACCTCACGCTTGCGGGGGAACGCAAAAGGCCCCGAAAGCAGCCAACATTAGGGCCTTTTGTGTCTGCTCGGCCTTCAGAGATCTTCGCTGCGCTGCACGGTACCGGTGATCCCGCCGGCGTCCTGCCCGGCGAGCAGCACCGCGGCCCGCCCCATCGCCTCGGGCGGTTCGACCATCTCCGGCGGGACCTCGAAACCGCCGCCACCGGCCTGCCAGCCCTCGGTGAGCACCACCCGGGAAGGGCTCAGGCAATTGACCGCGATATTGTCCGGCCGCAGATCGTCGGCCAGCCCGAGATAGAGACGCTCGGCGGCCGCCTTGGACACCCAGTACGCGTTCGCGCCGGGCATCCCGACGCCGGTGGTGGTGATGGCCATCAGCGATCCGGCGCCGCGGGCCCGCACGTGCGGCATCACCGCCTTGGTCACCAGGAAAACGCCGGTCAGGTTGACGTCCAGGCACAGCTGCCAGCGTTTCAGCGGTGTCGACTCGACCGGTCCCAGCCACAGCACGCCCGCGTTGGCCACCAGGATGTCGATCCCGCCGAGCTCCGAAACAGCCATGGCGACGGCGCTGTCGACCGACTCTTCGCTGGTGACGTCGCACGGCACGGCCAACGCACGACCGCCCTGCGCGCGGATCGAATCCGCCACCGAGCCGATGGTGCCGGGCAACTTGGCGGGCTGTTCGGACCGGGCCGCGACCGCCACCGATGCGCCGGCCGCGGCGAGCGCGTGGGCGATGGTAGCCCCGATGCCGCGGCTGGCGCCGGCGACGAACGCGGTCTTGCCTTGCAGACTCACTGCCGGATCATTTCGGGGGGAACCGCAGACCCCCGTCGAGGCGGATGATCTCACCGTTGAGGTAGTCGTTCTCGATGATGCTCTGGGCGAGTTGGGCGTACTCGGTCGAGCGGCCCATCCGCTTGGGGAACGGGATCTGCGGGCCCCAGTACTGCTCCAGTTGGTCGGCGGCCTTGCCGTACGCCGGGGTGTTGATGGTGCCGGGGGCGATGGTGTTGACGCGGATACCCAAGGGGGACAGGTCACGTGCGGCCACCAGCGTCATGCCCAGCACACCGCCCTTGGCCGCGGCGTAGGCCAGCTGGCCGATCTGTCCCTCGTAGCCGGCGATGGATGCGGTGTTGACGATCACGCCGCGGCCGCCCTCTTCCAGCGGTTCGGTGCGGGCGATGGCCGCAGCGGCCAGCCGCATCACGTTGAAGACCGCGGTCAGATAGAACTTGACCGTCGTCTCGAACCCCTCCAGCCCGTGCGGCGAACCGTCCTTGCCGATCAACCGGCCACCGGCCGCGGGCCCGCCGTGGGTGTCCACCGAGATGCGCAGCGGGGCAAGGGCCTCCGCTTCGGCGATCGCCGCGTTCACGGATTCCTCGGAGGTGGCGTCGGTGCGGATGTACTTCACACCCAGCTCCTCGGCGAGCTTGGGGCCCTTCTCGTCTGCCAGATCAGCGACCACCACTTTGGCGCCTGCGGCATGCAGTCGGCGGACCGTCGCTTCTCCCAGGCCCCCTGCGCCACCTACGACGAGCGCGGAGCTACCGGCGATGTCCATCTACTTCTCCTTCTTGCAACTGGCACTCTCAGGCTGTGAGAATAACATTCTCATTCGAGCGTGAAAGGGGCAGTTCGATGCCTGAGGCCGTGGTCGTCTCCGCAGTGCGCACGCCGATCGGCACTGACACCAAGCGCACGCTGCGCGATACCACGGTCATCGAGGTCGCGCCATAAAGTCGCAGTCGATGGACATTCAGGAACTCCTCGACGCCGCACGTGCCGGATCACTGCGCGCCGCGGGCCGGCTGCTCAGCCTGGTGGAGAGTGAGCGTCGCGACGAGGTGCTGGCGGTGCTGCCCGCTTCCCCGGTGCGCACCGTCGGGATCACCGGGCCGCCCGGCGCGGGAAAGTCCACCACCGTCGCGGTGCTCGTATCGGCCTACCGCGCCGGTGGCTTACGGGTCGCGGTGCTGGCCGTCGACCCGTCCTCGCCGTACAGCGGGGGAGCGCTGCTCGGGGACCGAATCCGGATGGCCGCCCATATCAACGACCCCGACGTGCTGATTCGGTCGGTGGCCACCCGCGGGCACCTGGGCGGGCTGGCGGCCGCTGTGCCCGCGGCGATCCGGCTGTTGGCGGCACTGCACTACGACATCGTCGTGCTGGAGACGGTCGGGGTCGGGCAGTCGGAGATCGAGATCGCCGCCGTCGCCGACCCGACGGTGGCCATCCTCAACCCGGGTGCCGGTGACGCGATCCAGGCCGCCAAGGCGGGGCTGCTGGAGATCGCCGACATCATCGTCGTCAACAAGGCCGACCGCGATGGTGCCGATCAGACCGCCAGAGACCTGCACATCGAGACCGGGCTACCCATCCTCAAGATCATCGCGTCGCAGAACACCGGTATCGACGAGTTGATCGCCGCCATCGACGCCCATCACCGGGCCGACACCGCCGAGCGGAGGGCGATCCGCGCGCGGCTGCAGATCCTGTCGCTGGCCCAAAGTGCGCTGCAGTCCCATCCTGGTCTCGCAGAACTGGCCGGGCAGGTGGCCGACGGCGACCTGGATGTCTACGCCGCGACCACTCGGCTCCTCGAGGGTGCGCAGGTCAAACCTCGATGAGAATGTGGTTTCCACTTTAGAGAAATGCTATTGTACGAATTCGTCAATACATTCTTCTACAGGTAGCCGAGGAGCCTGATGCAGAAGGCACTTGCCCCCGAGATCTCCACCTGGCCCGATGAGAACCCGCAACTCATCGGCAGCCAGTGTGGCGCGTGTTCCGCGACGACGTTCCCGCGTCAGCAGCGCTGCCCCAAGTGCAGCAAGGCCGAGATGGCCGATCTGCTGCTGCCGCGCCGCGGCACCGTGGTGGCGTGGACGACGCAGGGATTCCCGCCCGGCGCACCGTATGCCGGCCCCACCGGTAAGGATTTCGTGCCCTTCGGTGTCGGCCTGGTCCAACTCGGTGACCTGATCCGCGTCGAGGGCCGGCTGACCGAAAACGACCCCGCCAAGCTGGAATTCGGCATGGAGGTCGAACTGACCATGGAGCCGTTCGCCACCGATGCCGACGGCGACGAACTGGTCACCTTCTGGTTCAAGCCGGTTCAGAAAGGGTCTGACTCATGAGCAATGACGTAGCGATCATCGGCGTCGGTATCCACCCGTTCGGCCGGTTCGACAAGACCGCGATGGAGATGGGCGCCGAGGCCATCACCAGTGCGCTGGCCGATGCGAAGCTGGAATGGAAGGACATCCAGTTCGGGTTCGGCGGCAGCTATGAGGTGTCCAACCCCGACGCCGTCACGCGCCTGGTCGGACTCACCGGCATCACCTTCACCAACGTGTTCAACGCCTGCGCCACCTCGGCCAGCGCCATCCAGCAGACGGCGGACACCATCCGGTTGGGCAAGTACGACATCGGTATCGCGATCGGCCTGGACAAGCATCCGCGCGGCGCCTTCACAGATGATCCGGCCAAGCTGGCGCTGCCGCAGTGGTACGCCAACAACGGCCAGTTCGTGACCACCAAGTTCTTCGGCATCAAGGCCAATCACTACATCCACAAGCACGGCATCTCCGAGGAGACGCTGGCGCGGGTGGCGAACAAGAACTTCCGCAACGGCGTGCTGAACCCGAATGCGTTCCGGCGCAAGGAGATCTCCGTCGACGAGATCATGGCCTCACCGGTGCTCAATTACCCGCTGCGCCAGTACATGTTCTGCGCCCCCGACGAGGGCGCTGCCGCGGTCATCATGTGCCGCGCCGACATCGCCCACAAGTACACCGACAAGCCGGTGTACGTGCGGGCCAGCGAGATTCGCACCCGCACCTTCGGCGCCTACGAGGTGCATGCCACCTCGGCTCCGCTGGACGAGGATCCCTCGCCGACGGTGTTCGCCGCCAAGGCCGCCTACGAGGCCGCCGGAATCGGGCCCGAGGACGTCGACGTCGCGCAGCTCCAGGACACCGACGCGGGCGCCGAAGTCATCCACATGGCCGAGACCGGCTTGTGTGCCGACGGTGAGCAGGAAAAGCTGCTGATCGACGGAGCCACCGAGATCAACGGTTCCATCCCGGTGAACACCGACGGCGGCCTGATCGCCAACGGCGAGCCGATCGGCGCGTCCGGCCTGCGCCAGATGCATGAGTTGGTCCGGCAGTTGCGCGGCGAGGCGGGCGAACGTCAGGTCCCCGGTAATCCGCGCGTCGGCCTGGCCCAGGTGTACGGCGCCCCCGGCACCGCGTCGGCGACCATCCTTTCGCTGTAGTGTGCCCGAAGCGGTAACGGCGTTCTCATAGGAATAGAGTGCGATTCATGGCTTTCGAAAAATCCGAAACTCCCGAATACCGCTTCGTGACATACGAAACCCTCGACGAGGGCACCATCGCCCGGATCATGCTGAACCGGCCGGAGGCGCGCAACGCGCAGAACCGCGGCATGCTCGTCGAATTGCACGAGGCGTTTTTGCGTGCCGAGACCGACGACACCGTGCGTGTCGTCATCCTCGGCGGAAACGGCCCGATGTTCTCCGCGGGTCACGATGTCGGGTCCAAGGTGCAGCGCGCCGAGCACACCCCGGGCCCGGATCAGCACCCCAGCTTCACGGTCAACGGCGGTACGCGGCAGGGCGCGGAAAGCCTGATGCTGCAGGAGTGGCATCACTACTTCGAGAACACCCGGCGCTGGCGCAACCTGCGCAAGATCACCATCGCCTCGGTGCACGGCGACGTCTACGCGGCGGCACTGATGCTGATGTGGTCCTGCGACCTGATCGTCGCCGCCGACAACACCAGGTTCACCGATGTCGTCGGTACCCGCCTAGGCATGTGCGGTGTCGAGTACTTCGCGCATCCCTGGGAATTCGGCGCTCGCAAGACCAAGGAACTGATGCTCACCGGTGACACCCTCTCGGTGGAGGAGGGCCACGCGCTGGGCATGGTGTCCAAGATCTTCCCGGCCGACGAACTCGCGGACAAGACGGTCGAATTCGCCCGTCGCATCGCCAAGGTGCCGACCATGGCGGCGCTGCTGGTCAAGGAGTCGGTGAACCAGACCCAGGACAACCAGGGCTTCTACAACTCGCTGAACGCCTGCTTCACGCTGCACGAGCTGAACCACAGCCACTGGGCGCAGGTGCACGAGAACAAGTTCCCGGTCGGACTGGTCGAAGACGGCCTTGAGGACTGGAAGACCGCGGGCCCGCCGAAGGCTGCGGTCAAAGACCAGCCCTAGCCTGCGATTTGTGGAGTTCTGGTCGGAACCAGTCCGACCAGAACTCCACAAATCACTCTAGGGATTCGCCTGTCGCGGCGGCGTATCCGCTGCGATAACCGAAGGTCATGGCCGGTCCCAGCGTGCCGCCAGCGCCGCCGTAGGCCTTGCCGGTCACCCCGGCCATCGCGTTCCCGGCGGCGAACAGACCGGGGATGACCTTCCCGCTGACATGCAGCACCCGTCCGTCGCGGTCGGTGCGCGGTCCGCCCTTGGTGCCCATCGCGCCGACGGCCACCGGCACCGCGTAGAACGGCGCGGTGTCCAGCGGACCCAGGGTCTGCAGTGCCGGGGTCGCCGCCGAGGGATCGCCCCAGTAGCCGTCGTATGCGCTTGCGCCGCGGCCGAAGTCGGGATCGTGCTCGGCGGCGACGTTGGTGTTCCACTTCTCGACGGTCCGGACCAGGCCCTCGGGGTCGACACCGAGGGTGGCACCCAGATCCTCCAGGGTCGCGGATTCGTGAAACCAATCCGGCGCCGGCCCGTCGGGGTCCACCCCGAGGAACCCGTAGCGTTTGAGGTGCTGCGCGTCGAAGACGATCCAGGCCGGATCGTTGAGGTAGCCGGCCCGAGGGTCGAGATGATGGAACGGCCCGGCCATCGAGTTGTACTCGCCGGCCTCGTTGAGGAAGCGTTTGCCTGCCCGGTTGACGATGATGCTGCGCGGACGGGTCCGTTCCAGCCGGACGCTGCGGCTGCGGGGCCGGCCGCCCAGGGTGTCCCCGGGAATCTGCACGATGGGCACCCACCAGGCCTCGCCCATGTTCGCCAGATCGGCGCCGTGTGCCATGGCCATCCGCAGACCGTCGCCGGTGTTGTTCGGCGGGGAGACCGCCCCGTGCATCGGTCCGCGCAGGTAGGCGTCGACAAGCTGGGGATCCCACTCGAATCCGCCGGTGCCCAGGATCACCCCGCGACGGGCCCGGACCTGGATGTCCTTGCCGCCGTGGTCGATCCGTACTCCGGTGATGCCCTCGGCCGATCCGATCAATTCGACGGCGCGTGCCTCGGTGACCGGGACGACGCCGAGGTCCAGCAGGCCCTTGAGCAAGCCGGCGATCAGTGCGGTGCCGGCGACGCACGGCTCGGCCAGTGAATCGTCCACCGTTGCGTGGATGCGCGCCTTGGTCTCGGCGTCGATCCCGACATTGCTGAAGTCCAGCGGGAAGGCCGTGATGCGGTCGTGCCATTCGCCGAGGGCGGCCAGATCGAAAGGTTTGGCATTGAGCGACCGGCCACCGCCGGGACGCCCGCCGGGTAGTTCGGGTTTGTAGTCGGGGAAGCCCTCGGCGATCTCGAACCGCAGATCGCTGTGCTGCTCCAGGTAGTCCAGCATGGCCGGGCCGGTCCGCACGAAGGTCTCGACCAGTTCGCGATCCATCGCGCCAAGGGACTGCGCCTCAAGGTATTTGAGCGCGTCCTGCACCGACAGTTCGGCGCCGGCGAGCCGGTCGTGGGCTGGTATCCAGGTGATACCACCGGACACCGCGGTGGTGCCGCCCACGGTCGCTGCCTTCTCGTACACCGCGACGCCGGCGCCGTTGGTCGCGGCGGTGAGCGCCGCTGCCAGTCCCGCGCCGCCGGTGCCGAGGACGACGACGTCGACCTCGGAATCCCACTGTTGTTCCGAATCAGGCACTGCCACAAACCTTCCTGTCAACTGAGGATGCCGGAGAGTTCTCGGGCCGCACGCACCACCGCTTCCCGGCCCTTCAGGACGACGTCCTCGCGGTGCGAAATCAAATTGATGCAGGTGGGCGGCGACGGGGCGCGGCGGCGGACGGGCACGGCCAGGCCGTAGGTGTCCGGCTCCACCTCACCGTGGGTGATGACCCAGCCCTGTTCGCGTGCCTGCCGGACGATGTCACGTTCGCCGGGCCGCGGCGGCATGCTCGCCAGCAGTGCCGCGCCGGCGGCGCCCCGTTCCAGCGGGTGGCGGCTGCCTTCGTGGAACGACAACTGATAGAAGACCAGCGTCGGCACGATCACGGCGATGGCGACCTGTTGATCGCCCTCGGCGACCAGCAGCGACACCGTGGTGCCCAGGTCATCGGCGAGCATGCGCAGCGTCGGGACGCTGAGTTGGCGCACGTTGTTGTCGAAGGACGCGCCGAGGACGGCGAGTGCGGCCGCCGGCCGGTATTTGCCGTCGGAGCCCTTCGCGATGAACCGGGCCTGAGCGAGGGTGCTGAGCAGACGGTAGGCGATGGTGCGGTGCACGCCGACGAAGTCGGCGACCTCGGCGGCGGTGACCCCGGTCGGTGCGCTGGACACGGCTTGCAGCGCCGAAAGTCCCCTGGCCAGAGTCTGTGAACCGGCCGCCGGACGCGCGGCGCCCACTGCGCCTGCCCGCGGTTCTGGGCTTGGGCCCAGTCCCTTGACAGACGTCATCGGGAGAGTGATGCTCTATAGATAGTGCACATTAGTGTTCGATATTAGCACACATGATTGCGCAAAAGCGAGAATGAGATTTCCGCGCAAGCGGGATCGGTGAGGAGCGGGATGTCCGTCCACGAAAGCATCTGGAGTGATCTCCAGGGCGTTTCGTTCAGCCAGGGCTACCTCGATGCGGGGGGCGTGCGTACCCGCTATCTGCACGCCGGCGACCCGGGCAAGCCGGCGCTGGTGCTGCTGCACGGCTCGGGCGGCCACGCCGAGGCGTACGTGCGCAACCTGGAAGCGCACGCCGAGCACTTCTCCACCTGGTCCATCGACATGCTCGGCCACGGCTACACCGACAAGCCCGGACACCCGATCGAGGTCGCGCACTACGTCGAGCACCTGCTGGCGGTCTTCGACGTCATCGGCGCCGACAAGGTGTATCTTTCGGGAGAGTCGTTGGGCGGCTGGGTGGCCGCCCGTGCGGCCTCCGATCACCCGGAACGTATCGAGCGACTGGTGCTCAACACCGCGGGCGGCTCGCAGGCTGACCCCGAGGTCATGAAGCGCATCATCACCCTGTCCATGGCCGCCGCCGAGAACCCGGACTGGGAAACCGTGCAGGCCCGGATCAAATGGCTGATGGCCGACAAGTTCAAGGGCTACGACGATATCGTCGCCAGCCGCCAGAAGGTCTACCAGCAGCCCGGTTTCGACGCCGCCATGAGCGACATCATGGCCCTGCAGGATCCCGAGATCCGGGCCCGCAACCTGCTCGGGCCCGCCGAGTACGGCGCCATCAAGGCGCCCACCCTGGTGCTGTGGACCAGTGACGATCCCACCGCGGATGTCAGCGAGGGCAGGCGCATCTCGGAGATGATCCCGGGTGCGCGCTTCGAGGTCATGCCCGGCTGCGGGCACTGGCCGCAATACGAGGATGCCAAGACCTTCGACCGTCTGCACATCGACTTCCTGCTGGGCAGGTCATGACCGAGCACACGGACGTCCTCATCGTCGGTGCCGGACCCGTCGGCCTGACACTGGCGAACATCCTTGGCCTCCAAGGTGTCCGAACCGTGATCGTGGAGGAACGCGACACCCTCATCGACTACCCCCGCGGCGTGGGGCTCGACGACGAGTCGTTGCGTACCTTCCAGTCCATCGGGCTCGTCGCGCAGGTCCTGCCGCACACCGTGCCCAACCAGATCCTGCGCTTCTTCGACGGCAAGCGCCGCCTGCTCGCCGAGATGGCACCCCCGGACGCCCGATTCGGATGGCCCAAGCGCAACGGGTTCGTTCAACCCCTCGTCGACGCCGAATTGCTGCGCGGCCTGGAACGTTTCGACCATGTCGACGTGCGGTGGGGTACCCGGATGGCGAACTGTGTGGCCGACGACGACGGTGTCACCGCCGACCTGCGGTCGGGCGACGACCCGGTGACCTTGCGTGCACAGTATGTGGTCGGCTGCGACGGTGGGCGAAGCGCCACCCGCCACCTCATGGGAGTCTCGTTCGAGGGCACCACCTCGGCGACGCGCTGGCTGGTCGTGGACCTCGCCTCCGACCCGCTCGGGCATCCCAACAGCGAGGTCGGCGCCGACCCGCGCCGGCCGTACGCGTCCATCTCGATCGCGCACGGAATCCGGCGCTTCGAGTTCATGATCCACGCCGACGAGACCGACGAGCAGGTCGAGAAGCCCGAGTTCATCGCGCGCATGCTGGCGCCGTTCGTGCCGCACCCCGACCGGGTTGACATCATCCGGCACCGGGTCTACACCCATCACTCCCGCATCGCCGGGGCCTTCCGAGCCGGCCGGATGCTGCTGGGCGGCGATGCCGCCCACCTGATGCCGGTATGGCAGGGCCAGGGCTACAACAGTGGGATCCGCGATGCGGCGAATCTCGGCTGGAAGCTCGCCGCGGTGGTCAACGGTGACGCCGGCGACGGGCTGCTGGACAGCTACGACGCCGAGCGCCGTAAGCACGCGCGGGCCATGATCGACCTGTCCACCCTGGTGGGCCGGGTCATCTCGCCCACCGACCCGCGCATCGCGACCGTGCGGGACAAGGTGATCCGGGCGGCATCGGTGGTGCCGACGCTCAAGCGCTACGTGCTGGAGATGCGGTTCAAACCCATGCCGCGCTACGACACCGGGGCGGTGGTGCACTCGGAGTCGTCGTCGGCGATACCGCCGGCGGGCACCCTGTTCATCCAGCCCCACGTGGACACCCGAGACACCCAGAACATCCTGCTCGACGAGGTGCTGGGTACCGGGTTCGCGGTGCTGGCCTGGAACAACAATCCGCGCGCCCTGCTCGGCGACGCCACCTTTGCCCGTTGGAAGCGTCTGGGCGCCAACCTCATCGAGGCACGGCCGAACACCCAGCTGAATTGGACCGGACACGACGACCCCGACGTCACCATCGTCGGCGACCGCACCGGTGCGCTGAAGAAGTTCTTCGACGCGCACACCGAGTCGGTGCTGTTCATCCGGCCGGACCGGTGCATCGCGGCCGCATGCCTGGCCCAGTTGTCCGATGAGACCAGCACCAAACTGTTCGACGTCCTTCGTCTCACCGAGGGAGGTGAATCCCGTGTCCCAGATCGCCCTGTGCTGCATGTCGCACAGCCCCCTGCTTAACCTTCCGGGCCCGTCGGCGGAACTCCTGGAGGACATCAACACCCAACTGTCGGCGGCGCGCGCCTTCGTGGCCGACTTCGATCCCGAGCTCGTCGTGATCTTCTCGCCGGATCACTACAACGGCTTCTTCTACCGGCTGATGCCGCCCTTCTGCATCGGCAGCGCCGCCACTGGCGTCGGTGACTACGGCACCTACGCCGGACCCCTCGACGTCCCCGCAGCGCTGGCCAACGAGATGGCCGCCGCAGCATGGGAATCCGGAGTCGACGTGTCACTGTCGGCGGCCATGGACGTAGACCACGGCACCGTGCAACCACTGGAAGTGCTCTTCGGCGACGCGTCCTCCCGGCCGGTCATCCCGGTCTTCATCAACTCGGTGGCCACCCCGCTCGGGCCGCTGACCCGCACCCGCGCCCTCGGCACCGCCATCGGCGATCATCTGGCCACCCTGGGCAAGCGGGTTCTCGTCGTCGGTTCCGGCGGGCTGTCCCACGATCCGCCGGTGCCGACGCTGGCCACCGCGCCGCCGGCGGCGCTGGACCGGATCGTCGGTGGCGCGCCGATGTCCCCGGAAGGCCGGGCGGCCCGGCAGCAGGCGGTGATCGCCGCGGCGCACGATTTCGCCCATGGGCAGAGCCCGCTGCAACCGCTGAACCCGGACTGGGATCGCGCCCTGCTCGATCTGATCGACACCAATCGGCTGGCCGAGGTGGATGGCTGGAGCAACGAGTGGATCGCCCGCGAGGCCGGCAACTCGGCGCACGAGATCCGCACCTGGGTGGCCGCTTTCGCCGCTTTGGCCGCCCAGGGCCCCTACCAGACGCAGCAGCGCTACTACCGCGCTGCTCCCGAGTTGATCGCGGGATTCGCGATCCGGACGGCGGTATCCGCGTGAGCAACCACTACGACCACACCGTCGACGTCCTGGTCGTCGGCTCCGGGGGCGGCGGCATGACGGCCGCGTTGAAGGCTGACGCGGCCGGGCTGTCGACGCTGATCGTGGAGAAGTCGGCGCAGTTCGGCGGCTCGACCGCGCTGTCCGGCGGCGGCATCTGGGTCCCGGGGGCCCCGTCGCAACGCCGCGCCGGTCATACCCCGGACCCCGACGGCGTGTTCGACTACCTCAAGACGATCACCGGCGGTTTGGTCAGCGACGCGCGGCTGCGTGCCTATGTCGACGCCGCGCCGGAGATGATGGACTTCCTGGAGCGCTCCAGCGACTGGTTCGAATTCGTCTGGAAGCCCGGTTATGCCGATTACTACCCGGAGCTGCCCGGTGGATCCGAGCGGGGCAGCACCATCAATGTTCCCGAGATCGACCTGCGCAAACTCGGCGCCGAAGAACAGAATCTGCTCGCCCCACTGGCGCTTGCCCCGAAGGGAATCTGGTTCGCGCCCAAGGATCTGCGGCTGTTCTATCAGGTCCGGCAGAACTGGCGGGGCAAGGCGGTGCTGGTGAAACTGATCTGGCGGATGTTCCGGGCCCGGGTCTTCGGGGACCGGATGGCCGCCATCGGGCAGTCGCTGATGGCTCGGATGCGGCTGGCGCTGATGGAGCACGACATCCCGCTGTGGCTGTCGGCCCCGATGACCGAACTCATCACCGATGTGGATGGCCAGGTCGTCGGCGCCGTCGTCGAGCGCGACGGGAAACAGGTGCGGATCGCCGCCCGCGGTGGTGTGGTGCTGGCCACCGGTGGTTTCGACCACGATATGGAATGGCGCCGCCAATATCTTCCACTGCTGGAGCAGGATTGGAGTTTCGGCAATCCGGCCGCCACCGGTGACGGTATCCGGGCGGGGCAGAAGGTCGGCGCCGCCACCGAACTGCTCGACGAGGCCTGGTGGTTCCCGGCGATGTGCTGGCCGGACGGCCGGCTGCAGTTCATGCTCAACGAACGCATGATGCCGGCCCAGTTCGTCGTCAACGGGGCCGGTAAGCGCTTCATCAACGAGGCCGCGCCCTATATGGACTTCGCGCACGCGATGATCGAGGGACAGCGGAGTGGCACCGAGCACGTACCGTGCTGGCTGGTCACCGACATCGACTCGTTCCACCGCTACGTGGTCGGCGGCCATCTGCCGATACCGAAGATCCCCTTCGCCCCGGTACCGACCGGCCGCAAGATCCCGCAGGCCTGGTTGGATTCGGGCATCGTCGCGACGGCCGGTAGTTTCGAGGAACTGGCCACCAAGATCGGTGTGCCACCCGCCGAATTGCGCAACACCGCAGCCCGGTTCAACGATCTCGCCCGCCGGGGCCACGATGACGATTTCAACCGCGGCGACAGTGCCTACGACAACTACTACGGCGACCCCACCCTGCCCAACCCCAATCTCGCGCCGCTGGGCAAACCGCCCTACCTGGCCTTTCAGATCATCCTCGGCGACCTGGGCACCTCGGGCGGACTACTGACCGACGAAAACGCCAGAGTGCTGCGCGAGGACGGCAGCGTCATCGCCGGCCTGTATGCCACCGGCAACACCTCGGCCGCGGTGATGGGCCGCAGCTACGCCGGTGCCGGCGCCACCATCGGACCCGCCATGACGTTCGGCTACGTTGCGGCACAACACATATCTGAGAACTCCAAAAGAGAGGTAACCGCATGAAGATCTCGCTGTTCTACGAATTCCCGCTACCGCGGCCGTGGTCGGAGGATGACGAACACAAGCTTTTCCAGCACGGTCTGGACGAGGTCGAGGCGGCCGACAAGGCGGGGTTCTCCACGGTCTGGCTCACCGAGCACCACTTCCTGGAGGAGTACTGCCACTCCACCGCACCGGAAATGTTCCTGGCCGCCGCGAGCCAGCGCACCAAGGACATCCGGCTCGGCTTCGGTGTGATGCACCTGCCGCCGCCGATCAACCACCCGGCACGTATCGCCGAGCGGGTGGCTACCCTGGACCACCTGTCCAACGGGCGTGTGGAGTTCGGCACCGGCGAGGGTTCCTCGGTCGCCGAACTCGGGGGTTTCGACATCGATCCCGCCGACAAGCGCACCATGTGGGAAGAGGCCCTTGAGGTTTCCATCCGCTGTATGACCGAGGCGCCGTTCACCGGATTCAAGGGCGAACACGTCGAGATGCCGGCCCGCAACGTCATCCCCAAGCCGCTGCAGAGCCCGCACCCGCCGGTCTGGGTGGCCTGCACCCGCCCGTCCTCGGTGCAGATGGCCGCCCAGAAGGCCATCGGTGCACTGAGTTTCGCCTACACCGGTCCGGAGGCGCTCAAGGACCGGGTCGACGGCTACTACAAGACCTTCGAAGAAGAGGGTGCGCCGGTGACACCGGCGATCAACCCCAACATCCTCGCCATCGGCGGCGATCTATCGATGATGGTCGCCAAGAGCGACGACGAGGCACTCAAGCGCCTCGGCACGGGCGGCGGCTTCTTCTCGTTCGGCATCATGCACTACTACCTGACCGGTATGCACACCCCGGGCCGCACCGGTGTGTGGGATCTCTATCAGGATGCGGTCAAGGAAGATCCGACGCTCGCGTACGGCCCCGGCCGTGGCGCCATCGGTTCCCCGGACACCGTGCGGGAGTTCCTGCGCGGTTACGAGGCCAGCGGTGTCGACGAGATCATCCTGCTGCTCAACCCGCGCAGCCATGAGGGCACCATGGAATCCATCGAGATCATGGGCAAGGAGATCCTGCCGGAGTTCATCGAGCGGGACGCAAAGCAGGTGGCGGAGAAGGCCAAGCGGCTGGCACCGGTGATCGAGAAGGTCGAAGCCCGCAGGCAACCCTCCAGCGCGCCCCTGTTCGACGAGACGTACTCCTTCGGTGGCCTGCCCACCGGCCGGGGCGGAAAGTTCACCGCCGGTGAGATCCCCGAGGCGATGGCCGAGATCAACGAGGGGCGCGTCAAGGCCGCGCAGTTGGAGAAGGAACAGCGCGAGGCTGCCAAATAAGCATGGTGGACGACCGCTGGCGTTATGACGGGCGCCGGGTTGTGGTGACGGGATGCGCCTCGGGCATCGGGGCGCATCTCGCCACCCAACTGGCGGACCTCGGTGCGCACGTCACCGGCCTCGACCTGCGCAGGCCCGACACCGAGCCGGCGGAATTCATCGAGGTGGACTTCGCCGACACCGCGTCGATAGACGCCGCGGTGGCCGCGATCGAGGGGCCGGTCGATGCGCTGTTCAATGTGGCCGGAGTGTCCTCGGGGATCGGCAAGCCACTGTTGGTGGTGACCATCAACTTCCTCGGCATGCGGCACTTCACCGAGGCCGTGGTGGCGAAGATGCCGCGCGGGTCGGCGATCGCCAATGTGTCCTCGCTGGCCGCGGCGAACTACCTCGCGAACACCGCCGTCACGGCCGGCCTGCTGGCGACAACATCGATGGCGGACGGCATTTCGTGGTGTGAGGCGAACCCGTCGGCGCTCGCCGACGGCGGCTACCGGCTCTCGAAAGAGGCGATCATCCTCTACGGCATGACTCGCGCACTCGACCTGGGTGCCCGTGGCATCCGGATCAACTGCACCGGACCGGGCGTCACCGAGACACCGATCCTGGATCAATTGCGATCGGCCTATGGCGAGGATTATCTCGACTCGTTTCCCACCCTGCTCGGCCATGTCTGCGGGCCCGACGAGCAGGCCTCGGTGCTGGCATTCCTGAACAGCCCGGCGGCCAGTTACATATCGGGGCAGGTGATCTGGGTGGATGGCGGCACCATCGCCGGTAGGATCGCCGCGACACTGGAGGTATCCGGATAGTGGCCACCATGAAGGATTTTCGTCGCGTCGCCGATGATGTGCGCAACTGGGGACGCTGGGGTGACGATGACGAACTCGGCACCTTGAACCTCATCACCGCCGACAAGGTGGCCGAGGCTGCGGCGACGGTCAAGAAGGGCACCGTGATCTCACTGGGCGGTGACTTCGGTGCCAACGGGCCCCAGGGCGCGTTCAAGTTCCGGTTCAACCCGATCCACGTCATGACGGTGGACGGTGGCGACGCCGAAACCCTCGTCAAGTACGCGCCGGAGTGGGCCCGCAATTCCGTGGCGCAGGAACTCAGTTCCTTCTTCGTCGACAATCCCTTCCGGTTCAACGACGACATGATCACCATGTCGCTGCAGGCGGCCACCCAGTGGGACGCGCTGTCACACGTCTACTACGAGGACAAGCTGTACAACGGCTTCCCGGCCGATTCGGTGACCAGCTTCGGCGCCTACCACTGCGGCATCGACAAGGTCGACGTCAAGGGCATCACCTCGCGCGGAGTCCTGCTCGATGTGGTGGCCCATCGCGGCGCCGACGTGTTCTGCGAGCCCGGCAACCCGATCACCCCGGCCGAACTCGACGATATCGCCGCCAAGCAGGGCGTCGAGATCCGCAGCGGCGACATCGTCGTCGTACACACCGGCTGGTGGACGCGGTTCCTGTCCACCGGTGACGGCCACGAGGCCGGCTCCGGACTGGACTGGACCTGCGCATCCTGGCTGCACGACCACAATGTGGCCGCGGTCGCCGCGGACAACCTGATGGTGGAGGACCCCGACCCGGCCAATGGTGTCGAGGGCACGTTCCTGCCGATGCACATGTTGTGCCTGCGCGATATGGGCCTGATGTTCGGCGAGTACTGGGATCTGGGCGGGCTGGCCGCCGACTGCGCGGTCGACGGAGTGTACGAGTTCCAGTTGATCGCACCGCCACTCAAGGTCGTCGGCGCCGTCGGCGCCCCGGTCAGCCCGATCGCGATCAAATGAGTTTCGAACGCAAGCGGATCAGTGTCGACGGGCTGGACACCAGTTACCTGGAGGCCGGCACCGGCGAGCCGGTGGTACTGCTGCACGGCGGTGAGTTCGGGGGCAGCGCCCAGATCGCCTGGGAGAACACCATCGGTGCGCTCGCGCAGCAGTACCGGGTGCTGGCACCGGACATGCTGGGATTCGGCGAATCCGCCAAGGTCATCGACTTCACCGACGGCCGCGGTATGCGGATCCGGCATATCGCCCGGTTCTGCGCGGTGCTCGGGGTCGACTCGGCGCATTTCGTCGGCAACTCGATGGGTGCGATCAATCTGCTCGTCGACACCACATCGGATGCGCCGGTGCTGCCGGTGCGCTCGCTGACCGCCATCTGCGGCGGCGGCGATATCCAGCGCAATGAGCATGTCGGCGCGCTCTACGACTACGACGCGACGTTCGAGGCGATGCGCGCCATCGTGGCGGCGCTGTTCGCCGACCCCGCCTATGCGAGCGATGACGCCTACGTGCAGCGACGCTACGAGTCCAGCATCGCACCGGGAGCCTGGGAGTCGTTGGCGGCGGCACGGTTTCGCCGTCCGGGCCTGGAGTCACCGCCGACCCCGTCCAGCGTGCGGGCCTATGACCGCATCACGGTTCCGGTCCTGGTCATCGAGGGCGCGGCCGACAAGCTGCTGCCCGCGGGTTGGGCCGCCGAAATCGCCGGCCAGATCCGCGACGGGCGGTCGGCGGTGGTGCCCGGCGCCGGTCACTGCCCACACATCGAGGCGCCCGACACCGTGAACGGGCTGCTGCTGGACTTTTTGAAAGGTGTGTCATGAGCGAACTGGCCGGCAAGGTCGCCGTCATCACCGGGGGAGCATCCGGGCTCGGCGAGGGGCTGGTGCGCCGGTTCACCGCCGAGGGCGCCAAGGTCGTGTTCGGCGACGTCGATGCCGAACGGGGTAAGGCGGTGGCCGACGAGTTGGGCTCCGCGGCACGTTTTCTCAGCAGCGATGTGACCGATCTGAGTCAGGTCGCCGCACTGGTGGACACCGCCGTCGGCGAATTCGGCGGACTGCACGTGATGGTCAACAATGCCGGCATCTCGGGCACCATGCACCGCCGCTTCCTGGACGACGATCTCGCCGATTTCGACGCCGTGATGCGCATCAACCTGCGGGCGGTGATGGCCGGCACCCGGGACGCCGCCCGGCACATGGCCGACAACGGCGGCGGGTCGATCATCAACCTCACCTCGATCGGCGGTATCCAGGCAGGCGCGGGAGTGCAGACCTACCGGGCGTCCAAGGCCGCCGTCATCCAGTTCACCAAGTCGGTGGCGATCGAGCTGGCACACCATGAGGTCCGGGTGAATGCCATCGCGCCCGGCAACATCCGTACCGCGATCGTCCGTAAGAGCGCGGCAGGGGAGGACCGGGAGCGTCTCGAGGAGTTCGAGGCCAAGATCCGCGCCCAGATGCGCAATGACCGCCCGCTCAAACGGGAGGGCACCGTCGACGATGTCGCCGAGGCGGCACTGTATTTCGCCACCGACAAGTCGCGCTACGTCACGGGGACGGTTCTGCCCATCGACGGTGGAACGGTCGCGGGCAAGGTGCTGGTCCGCAAAGAGAAGCCCTGACGCCCACGAGCGACCGCGCACTGTCACCCCGGCACGGTGTGTCGTGTGCAGACACGGTCGCTCGCGCATACCGACCGGATTAAATCAATCACTTGACTTAATTACAGGAGGAGCGTTGACTGTAACGGTGACTGCAGCCAGACCCCTGCGCACCGACCGGGCGAGCATCACCCGCGAGGCGATCCTGACCGCAGCCGAACGGCTCTATGCCGAACACGGTGTCTTCGCGGTATCCAACCGTCAGGTCAGCGAGGCCGCCGGACAGGGCAACAACGCCGCCGTCGGCTACCACTTCGGTACCAAGACCGACCTGGTGCGTGCCATCGAACAGCGCCACCGCAAGCCGATCGAAGAGCTCCGGCAGCGCCTCGTCGCCGACACCGACGAGCACACCGACCTGCGAGGCTGGGTGACCTGTTTGGTCCGCCCGCTGACCGACCACCTCGATGCACTGGGCAACCCCACCTGGTATGCGCGCTTCGCCGCCCAGGCCATGACCGATCCCGCCTATCACGGGATCGTGGTCAAGGACGCCCTGAGTTCGGCCTCGCTGGTGCAGGTCATCGACGGCATCAACCGGTGTCTTCCCGATCTGCCCGTCGTGGTGCGCTACGAACGCAACATCATGGCCCGAAACCTGTTGATGCACAGTTGTGCCGACCGCGAGCGGGCGCTGACCGCCGGTTCTGTCGCGGCCGGCAGGTCGTGGAGTGCCGCCGGCGCCGGGCTGATCGACGCGATCGTCGGTCTGTGGCTGGCCCCGGTGACGGGGGAGCCCGCATGAAAGTGACCGTGAATCAAGACAAGTGCGTGTCATCGGGCCAGTGTGTGCTCAACGCGATGGACGTGTTCGATCAGCGCGACGAGGACGGTGTCGTCGAGTTGCTCGATCCCGAGCCCGGCCCGGACCAATACGACAACGCTCGTGCCGCCGCGGCGGCCTGCCCAGCCCTAGCCATCGACATCCAAGACT
This sequence comes from Mycolicibacterium sp. P9-22, assembly GCF_008329585.1. Lineage (GTDB taxonomy): Bacteria > Actinomycetota > Actinomycetes > Mycobacteriales > Mycobacteriaceae > Mycobacterium. Next base: position 88,506 of record NZ_NPKP01000001.1, read on the forward strand.
GAGGACCCATGTCTGAAACGCTGACCGAGACCGACATCCCCGAATACCCGATGGAGCGGGAGGCATCGTGCCCGTTCGCACCGCCGCGGCAGATGCTCAACAGCGCCAAAGGTCTTTCCCGGGTGCGCATCTGGAACGGCGACACCCCGTGGTTGATCACCGGACACGAAGAGGCCCGTGCGCTCTTCTCGGACGCGCGGATCAGCGTCGACGACCGCAGGGAAGGTTTCCCGCACTGGAATGAGCACATGCTCTCCACCGTCGAGAAACGGCCGCGTTCGGTGTTCACCGCCGACGCCGAGGAGCACACCCGGTTCCGGCGGATGCTGTCCAAGCCGTTCACCTTCCGGCGTGTCGAAGGCCTGCGCCCGGTCATCCAGAAGATCACCGATGAATGCATCGACGAGATCCTGGCCGGCCCGCAGCCCGCCGATATCGTCGACAAGCTCGCGCTGCCGGTGCCGACGGTGGTGATCAGCGAGATGCTCGGTGTCCCATACGAAGATCACGAGTTCTTCCAGGAGCACGCCAACGCCGGCCTGGCCCGTTACGCCGCGGCGGACGCCATGCAGAAGGGCGCGATGAGCCTGCACCAGTACCTGATCGACCTGATCGAGAAGAAGCAGGCCGACCCCGCCGAAGACGCGGTCTCCGATCTGGCCGAGCGGGTCAACGCCGGCGAGATCAGCGTCAAGGAGGCCGCTCAGCTGGGCACCGGCCTGCTGATCGCCGGACACGAGACCACCGCCAACGTGATCGGCATCGGCGTGCTGGCGCTACTGGAGAATCCGGAACAGGCCGACTTCCTGCGCAATGCCGAGGACCCCAAGGTCATCGCCAACGCCACCGAGGAACTGATGCGTTACCTGTCGATCATCCAGAACGGCCAGCGCCGCGTCGCCATCGAGGATATCGAGATCAGCGGTGAGACAATCAAGGCGGGCGAAGGCGTCATCATCGACCTCGCCCCGGCCAACTGGGACGCCAAGACCTACCCGGAGCCCGACAAGCTGGACCTGAGCCGTGATGCGGGCCAGCAGCTGGGCTTCGGCTACGGACGGCACCAGTGCGTCGGTCAGCAGCTCGCGCGCGCCGAACTGCAGATCGTGTTCCACACGCTGCTGCGGCGCATTCCGACCATGCGCCTGGCGATTCCCTTTGATCAGGTGCCCTTCAAGCACGACCGCCTCGCCTATGGCGTCTATGAACTTCCGGTGAGCTGGTAAGCCGACCGAACTCCATTCCAACAGCCCAATTGGAGACGAAATGACAACCGCAGCACCCAAACCGCCAAGTCTCTACCCCTCGCAAGGTTTCGGCGCCCCCAAGGATCGGCGTGGCCATGCCTCCCAGGACGGTCTTGCCGGGCTCCCGGCGGGCACCGAGATCTTCTCGGCCGACAACCACATCTCGGTCGCCGACGACATCTTCTACGAGCGTTTCCCCGAGGAGCTCAAGGGCGGCGCGCCGCGCATCTGGTACGAGGATGGCGCGTACATGGTCGGTATGAAGGGCAAGGCATGGACGGGCGGCGACTTCGGCCGGGTCCTCATGCAGTACGACGATCTCGCCGGCGCGGCCTCGAACAATATCGAAGCCCGCATCCGTGAGCTCAAGGAAGACGGTATCGACAAGGAACTCGCGTTCCCCAACGCCGTGCTGGCCCTCTTTCACTACCCGGACAAGTCGCTGCGCGAGCGGGTGTTCCGGATCTACAACGAGCACATCGCCGATCTGCAGGAGCGCTCCAACGGGCATTTCTATGGTGTCGGGCTGATCAACTGGTGGGACCCCAAGGGCACCCGCAGCACGCTGGCCGAACTGAAAGCGCTGGGACTCAAGACATTCCTGTTGCCGCTGAACCCCGGCAAGGATGACGACGGCAACATCTACGACTACGGCGGCGCCGCGCTGGACGCCGTCTGGGACGAGATCGAGGACTCCGGTGTGCCGGTCAGCCACCATATCGGCGAGACGCCGCCCAAGACCCCGTGCGAGAACAACAGCGTCGTCGTCGGCATGATGGTCAACGTCGACTCGTTCCGTGAGCAGTTCGCCAAGTACCTGTTCTCCGGCATCCTGGACCGCCACCCCAAGCTCAAGATCGGCTGGTTCGAGGGCGGTATCGCCTGGGTGCCGACGGCGTTGCAGGACGGCGAGCACATGCTGGCGTCCTACCGGCACATGTTCAATCATGAACTGCAGCACGAGATCCGGCATTATTGGGACAACCACATGAGCGCCTCGTTCATGGTGGATCCGCTCGGGCTGCGGCTGATCGACGATATCGGCGTGGACAACGTGATGTGGTCCAGCGACTACCCGCACAACGAGTCCACCTTCGGTTACTCCGAGAAATCGCTGGCCACCGTCATCGACGCGGTCGGCCCGGAGAACGCCGTCAAGATCGTCTCGACCAATATCCAGAAGTTCCTGGGTCTGGCGACGGCATGACGACCTCGACTCGTTCCGGCGTGACCCAGATCGCGCGGACCGGGTTGAGCTGGCTCGACATTCCTGACGAGCCAGACCTCACCCGGATGCGCCGCGAGACCAGCGTTCGCCTGCACGCCGCGATGGCCGACCAGGGCGTCGACGCCCTGGTGTTGCTGGGCAACGGCAGTGTCGTCTATGCCACCGGCATCAGCTGGCCACTGGCCGACGCGGGCCTGTCCCATGTCGAGCGCCCCGTCGCGATCGTGCTCGCCGGTGACGAACACCCGCACCTGTTCCTGCCGTTCCGTGAGGGTGCGGCATCGGAGACGGATCTGCCGGCCGACCATCTGCACGGCCCGGTGTACCTCGAATTCGAGGAGGGCGTCGAACAGTTCGCCAAAACCCTGGCCGCACTGGTGCCCGCCGGCGCCACCATCGGCGTCGACGAGTTGACCGGCGCCATGCGGGGGGCCGGCAACCGGTTGTTCCCCCGCCCCCCGGTCGATGCCGCCCCGGTGGTCGGGGCCGCCAAACTGGTCAAGACCATCGACCAAATCTCCTGCCTGCGCCGGGCAACGCAGATCACCGAGCAGGCCGTCTCCGAGATCCAGGCGGCGCTGGCCCCCGGCGTGCGCCAGATCGACCTGTCGGCCGAATTCGTGCGCCGGGCCTTCGAACTCGGCGCCTCCACGAATATGTTCGACTCGATCTGGCAGGTGATGCCGGCCTCGAAGGCCGAAGGCACCTGGACCACCACCGGTGATCTGGCGCTGCCGCTGCTGACCACCGAACGCGAGCTGCAGCGCGGCGATGTGCTGTGGACCGACGTGTCCATCACCTACCAGGGCTACTGCTCCGATCACGGACGCACCTGGATCGTCGGCCAGGACCCGACGCCGCGCCAGCAGGAACAGTTCGACAAATGGCGGCGGGTGGTCGAGGCGGTCCTGGCGGTGACCAGGGCCGGTGCCAGCTGCGGTGATCTCGGGCGCGCGGCGATCGAAGCCAATGGCGGTACCCCGCCGTGGCTTCCGCACTTCTACCTCGGCCACGGTATCGGGTCCAACGCCGCCGAGATGCCCATGATCGGCACCGATCTCGGCCAGCAGTGGGATGACAACTTCGTGTTCCCGGCGGGCATGCTGCTGGTGTTCGAGCCGGTGATCTGGGAGGACGGCACCGGCGGCTACCGCGGCGAGGAGATCGTGGTCATCACCGACGACGGCTGGATGCCGCTGACCGGCTACCCCTACGATCCCTATGAGGTGTCCGGTGGGAACTGAGATCGAAGCGGACGACCGCGCGCTGCGCTACAGCCGCCGGGCCCGCGCACTGGCCCAGATGGAAACCCATGACCTGGACATCCTGGTGCTGGGCCGGCAAGCCAATGTCCGCTACATCTGCGGAGCCCCGCAGCTGTGGGTGGCCGGCACCCGGCCCTTCGGGCCGATCTGCACCTATGTGCGCGAGACCGGTGAGATACACCTGAACAGCACCTGGGACGAGGGCATCCCCGAGGAGATCCCGCACGAGAACCTGTACGGGCTGGCCTGGAACCCGATGACCCTCATCGCAGTGCTGCAGAACATCACCGGCAGCCAGACCGCACGCCGGGTCGGAACCGATGCGCTGACACCGACCTTCGCCAAACTGCTGCCGATGGCGTTCCCGAAGGCCGAGCTCGTCGACGGCGAGCAGGCCATGCGCGACGCCCGCCGGGTCAAGACCCCCGAAGAGATCCACGCGCTGCAACGCTCCCTGGATGTGGCCGAGGCCGGTCTTGCCGAGGCGGCGGCACAGCTCGGAACCGGCAGCACCGAGGGGTCCCTGGCGGCCGCGTTGCTGGAGGCCGAGGCCGCCGGCGGGGTCAGCACGCCGGCCACCCAGGATGCGGCGTGGGTGACCTCCAAGGAGCACCCGTGGCGCCGCAATGCCGGTGACGGCCGGGTGCGCGAGGGCGACCTGGTGGCCTTGTCCGCCGGGGTGCTCGCCGATGGTTACGTTGGTGAGCTGGCCCGCACCTACTATGTCGGTGAACCCTCCGACGCGGTGCGCTCGCTGTACCGGCGTCGAGATGAACTGTGGGGCAGGCTACTCGACGCCTGTCACCCGGGGAACACGACGAGCGCCTTGCTGGACGCGTACGAGCGGGCCGGTGAGCGACTACCTGCCATGCCGGTGGCGCACGGCCTCGGTCTCGGGTTCGACCCACCCGTCGTGACACCCCATCTGCGGGCCACCGCCGAGCGTGAGGTGCTGGAGGAGGGCGTGGTTCTGGCACTGACCGCATATGTCTGGGAGCAGGGTGTCGGCGCCGTGTTCACCCGCGACGCCGTGGTCATCGGCACAGACGGACCGCGGGTGCTGACCCGCACCCCGTCCGGTGCGGGTATCCCGGCCCTGAGTTGAGCCACATCCATCACTGCTGCAGAGGAGCCCGCTGATGGCGGATCGTCCGTCCCCCGAAGAGATCATCCGCTACGAGAAGGACCGTAAGACCAAGATCGCGACCATCACTTTCGACCGGCCGGAGTTCCTCAACGCACCGACATCGATGGCCCGGCTGCGCTACGCCGACATCCTGCGTGCGGCCAACACCGACAACGATGTGAAGGTGGTGATCATCCGTGGCGTGGGCGACAACCTCGGCAGCGGTGCGGACCTGCCGGAATTCATGGAGGGCAACGACAATCCGGCGGCGCGGCTGGCCGAGCTGCGGCTGGAGGACGACGGCGTCGGTGAGGTCACCTACCCGCCCAAGGGCACGTTCCGTAACGGGGCGACCATCAGCTCCTGGTACGCCAACTCGCAGGCCGGAAACCGCGCGCTGCAGGATTTCAAGAAGATCAGCATCGTCGAGGCCAAGGGCTACTGCTACGGCTGGCACTTCTACCAGTGCGCCGATGCCGATCTGGTGATCTCCAGCGACGATGCACTGTTCGGGCACCCGTCCTTCCGCTATCACGGCTGGGGTCCGCGGATGTGGACCTGGGTGCAGATGATGGGCCTGCGCAAGTTCCAGGAGATGGTGTTCACCGGGCGTCCGTTCACCGCCGCGGAAATGTATGACTGCAACTTCCTGAACAAGGTGGTGGCCCGCGACCAACTGGAGGCCGAGACGCAGAAGTACGCGCAGGCGTGCACACGGAACCGGCCGGTGGACACCGTTTTTCAGCAGAAGATGTTCTTCGAGATCTTCAAACAACACCAGGGCGAGTACATGGGCAGCCTGCTGAGTGCCTTCTTCGAGTCGATGGGCAACGGCGTGGCCAACGACAGCGAAGACGACCTGGACATGTTCGAGTCGATCGACTCCGGGCTCTCGGCCGCAGTCAATGACAATGACAGCAAGTTCCCGCCGGACTTCCGGCTGTCCAAGAAGAACCGAAGCAAGCCCGAATAGCGCCGAAACTGTATTCCGGAAGGGAAACTTCGAGTGCTGGCCTGCTGGAACACAGTTTCGGCGAAAGAATGGATATGACTGCACCACTTTCCGGTTACACCGTCATCGACCTGTCCACGGGGATCGCCGGTGCGTACTGCACCAGGATCCTGGCCGACGGCGGCGCCGACGTGATCAAGGTGGAGACGCCGGACGGCGACCCACTGAGGCGCTGGTCGGCCTCGGGTGCCGCCATCCCCGTCGGCGACAGCGGTGCGCTGTTCAAGTTCCTGGCCGGGGCCAAGCGCAGTGTGGTGATCGACCCGGCATCCGGCACGACCTTGCTGGACCGGTTGCTGGCCGCCGCCGACGCGGTGGTGTGGTCACCGGAATCCGCAGTTGCCCAGTTGATCTCGCCCCAGCAGCTGCACCGGCAACACCCACACCTGATCGTCACCACGATCACACCGTTCGGTCTGGACGGTCCGTGGCATGACCGGCCGGCCACCGAGTTCACCCTGCAGGCGTGGTCCGGTGGGGCCATCGGTATCGGGCGCGGCTCCCAGGACCGGGCGCCCGCGCACGTGGGTGGACAGGTGGGGGAGTGGGTGACCGGCGCCTACGCCGCGGCGATGACGCAGGCGTTCCGGGTGCGCGCCCTGCGAGACGGCTACGGAGAACTGATCGACCTCTCCGCGCTGGAGGCGCAGATCCTCTGCCTCACCTACTACCCGGTGACCTACTTCGAGATGCTCGGGCATCCCTGGCGCACCGAGCGGCGGCCCACCGTGCCGGGCGTCGCGGAAGCCGCGGACGGACTGGTGGCGCTGGGCTGTGGCACGGCCCAGCAATGGCACGATCTGTGTGCCATGTCCGGCCACGACGAGTGGATCGACGAGAACACCACCCTGACCATCACCGAGCAGGCCAACCTGCACGCCGAGGAACTGTATGCCTGGGTGCGCGAACAGAAGGCGGACGATCTCCGGGAATTGGCGGCGGCGTTCCGGATCCCCAATGCGCCGGTGGGCAACGGTGCAAACGTGACCGAGATGGATCATTTCGTGCAGCGCGGCGCCTTCGTGGAGCACCCGGGCGGCCAGTTCGTACAGCCCGCGCATCCGTACCGGCTGGCCGGGATCGAGCTGCGCTCCCCGGCGGAAGCGCCCGCCCTCGGCCAGCACACCGACGAGGTGGCCGCCCAGGATCTCCCGCCACATCCCGGCCCGGCCGGCCAGCTGGACCGAAACCGGTTGCCGCTCAGCGGGCTCCGTATCCTGGACATGACGACCTTCTGGGCCGGGCCGTCGTGCACCCATGTGCTCGGCATGCTCGGTGCCGAGGTCATCCACCTGGAGTCCACCGCGCGCCCGGACGGCACCCGCTTGATCGCCGGCATTCCGGCCAGCGAGGAACAGTGGTGGGAGCGCTCACCGATCTTCTCCGCACTCAACACCAACAAGAAGGGCCTGACCCTCGACTTCCAGACCGAGGACGGCCGCGATCTGCTGCGCCGGCTCATCGCCACCTGTGATGTGGTGGTGGAGAATTTCACCCCGCGGGTGATCGATCAGATCGGGCTCGACTTCGAGACGGTGCGCAGCTTGCGCGACGGTGTGATCATGCTGCGGATGCCGGGATTCGGGCTGGACGGGCCGTGGCGCGACAACCCGGCGTTCGCCTACATCATCGAGGACGCCTCCGGTCTGAGCTGGCTCACCGGCTATCCCGATCGCACGCCGTTCGAGCCCTATTCGGTCGGTGACCCGAATGCCGGTGTGCACGCACTGAACGCGTTGCTGCTGGCGCTCGAGCATCGACGCCGCACCGGTGAGGCGGTTCTGGTGGAGGCGGCCATGGTGGACGCGGCGCTCAACATCGCCGCCGAACAGGTGATCGAGCATTCGGCCTACGGTGCGCTGCTGCAGCGCGACGGGAACCGCGGTCCGGTGGCCGCGCCACAGAATCTCTATCGCAGCGCCGATATCGACGAATTCGACCGTGCCGACTGCTGGGTCGCCATCGCGGTCGAGACCGACACACAGTGGGAGGCGCTACGCGACGCGCTGGGCAGACCCGCCTGGGCGATGGCCGCTGAGTTGTCGACGGCCGTCGGTCGACGGGCGGGCCACGACCGGATCGACGAGGAGCTGGCCGCCTGGTGTGCCACCCGGGCGAGCGACGAGATCATCGAAACACTCTGGCCGGCCGGTGTTCCGGTGGCCAAGGTGATGCAGCCGCACCGGCAGACCGAACTGGCCCAGCTGCGACATCGACGGTTCTTCGAACACGTCGGGCATCCGGTGAACATCGCCGCCCCGCACAGCACGCTGCCGGTCTCGGTGACCCGCGGCCCGGACTACTTCCACCGGGACCCGGCACCCATGCTCGGTGAGCACAACCATGAACTGCTCGACCAGCTCGGCCTGACCGGGGAGGAGATCGTCGAGCTGGAGGAAAACGGTGTGATCGGCACCGCACCGGGCGTCGGTGGGAGGCGCAAGGCCGCGCGCTGACCAGCGTCAGGGCAGCCGATCGAGCAGTGCGCCGAAATCCTCGTTCTCCCAGAGGTACAGCATGTTGTTGAGCATCAGCAGCGGTGCCCGTGCCGATTCGTCTCCGCTGATGCGCGGGTCGTGGCGGTCGGTGACATCGGCGAGTTCGGGGACTGCCGCAGTGAGAATGCCGGGGGTGTCGAGCAGCCAGGCCACGCCCATCACGGCGATGTAGAGCATCAACTGGGCGCGCAGCACCTGCAGGTCGAGATCCGGCCCGCCCGCGCCGGCATACACGGTGGCAAAGTGCGTCAGCAGGTGGTCGAGGTGCTTCTTCCATATCTCGGTCTCTGCGCTGCACAGTGAACCCCACAGTGCCATCGCGACATTCATGACGCTGACGCAGCCCCAGTCCATCAGTCCGCACTGAAGTGCGCCCACGCCATTGCGCCAGAACCACGCGTTGTCCACATTGGCGTTCCAGTGGCACAGCGCAATGTGGTCGCCGGTCGAGTACAGCCATTCCAAGATGGCGTTTTCTGCTGCCGCGATACGACCCACGTCGACCAGCATGCGTTCGGTGAAAGCGGCTGTCGGCGGCGGCACCAGCCCTGGATGAGCGGAGCCGAACGCGGCCAGTGCGCGGATGCGCTCCGTGCGGTCCGCGGCCGAGTACCGGACCCGCTTTCCGACGCTGACCTTGTCGGCGTCGTAACGGAACTGGTCGGCCACCGTCGCCGGCAATCTGCCTGCCCGGTGTGATCCACCGAGCCGTGCTACCGAGCCGAGCAGCGCCTCATAGTGTTCGAGCGCGTGCGGCACGGTGTAGTCGAGGCACTTGTCGTAGTGCGGTTCGATTGTGCCGGTTCCGTACGCGATGCGTTCGGTGAGCAGCATTCCGGTACAGGATTCGCGGTGATAATCGGCGAAGACGCATACCGGTACCGAGACGGGGAGATCGGTTCGCGCGGACAGCGCCGCGAAGTTCACCTCGAGCTCCATCTGTGACTTCCCGCGGTCGCGTCGCGGATTGTCGAAATCCCGGGAGAACTTCACGAAGAGTTCGGTGCGCAGTCCGGGCTGCGGCCGCTCGTACTCGACGTCCAGCAACGCCTTGCGGCCGGTGCTGCCGCCACCGCACTCCTGGAACCGCAGGACCCGCCGGACCCTGTTGTCGGGGGCGAGGGTGCCGAACCGGCGTAGCGCCGACGTCAGGTAGTCCGCGCCGGCGTCACGCAGGGTGGCCGGGTCGGCCGGTAGCGCCAGCCTGGTGGCGTCCCCGGTCACCCAGCGGTTCATCGACGTTGATCGGCGAAGAACCGGACGGCGCGGCAGATCGAGTCCTCCACGGGTTCGGGCTGCCAGCCCAGTTCGCGCACCGCCTTGGAATGATCCAGGCGGCCCATGTTCTCCACGATCCGCATCCCCACGGTGGCGAATTTGAGGTCCCGGCGCAGCACGCCCGCCGCCAGATCATTCAGGCGTGCGCCGGCATACAGGACCGACAACGGGATGCCGATCTTCGGAACACGTACGCCTGCGGCCTCGGCGGCGACCCGGTGCACGTCCTGGGAGCTCATGAAGCGATCGGAGATGATGTAGCGCTCGCCGGGGCGGCCGCGGTCGGCGGCCAGCAGCATGGCGCGGGCAGCGTCCTCGATGCCCACCACCTCCAGCGAGTAGCCGAAGTAGACCGGGAGGCGGCCGGCGCCGACCATGGCCAGTGCCCCGCCGTGCGGGGTCGGTTGCCAGTCACCGGGTCCGTAAGTGGTGGACACGCACAGCGCGACGGCAGGCAGCCCACGATCCCGCGCGTAGCTCAGAACCAGATCCTCGGCGGCCCTGCGTGATTCGATATACGGACCGCCACTGTCCCAGTCGGCCACATCATTCTCGGTGACCGGCCGGTCGCCGGCCGCGGCCAGCGTCCCCACCGTGCTGGTGAAGACGAACTTGCCGATGCCGACCGCCGATGCGGCGTCCAGGACGTGGCGTAGCCCGTCGACGTTGGTGGTGAACAGGGCAGCCGGATCGCGCAGCCACATCCTGGCATCGACGACGCAGTAGTAGATGACATCGCAGCCCGTCATCGCCTCGCGCAGGGCCTGGTCGTCGAACAGTCCGCCATAGCGGCGACCCACCTCGAGATCGTCGATGCCCCGGGTGTCGCTGGATCGTCGCAGCAGCACCCGGACATCATCACCGCGCTGGACGAGCTGGCGGGTCACATGGGAGCCGAGGAAGCCGCTGGCCCCCATCACCAGCGCCGTCATACCCGCGTGGTGTCCAGTCCGGTGTCACCCAGCCGCGCGCTCAGCACCCGCCACGGATCGGCGTAGACGCCCGGTGATTTGCGGTACGCCCCTTGTCGTTTCACGAAAGCCCGGGCCAGGGGCGCGATCAGCCGGGAGGGGTGGCGCTTCCAGCCGGCCTGCGCGCGGATCTCGGCGAGCATGTCCGGCCAGGAGTGGTGCTGGAAGTGCAGCGCCTCCTGGGCGCGGGTGGTGTCCATCCAGTCGGTGATGAACCAATCGTCGTCACTGTCCGGGTTGCCGGGCCGTCCCGGCGGGATCACCCCGGGTAGCCCACGCGCGGCGGCCAGCGACGGGCCGACGTCACCCTGAAGCATGCGGTGCGATTCGTCGCCGGCGATGAGCAGGATCTCACCGGCGACGTCTGCGGTGGTGGCCGCGGCGAAAGCGGTTGCCACATCGCGCACGTCGACCATGTGGATCCGGTTGTCGACCGGAAGTGCGCTCTCGAAGTACAGCGCGTCGAGGGTGAACGGCAAGGCACTCAGATCGGTGCTCATCACCCCGCCGAGTCGCAGCACCACCCACTCCAGGCTGGATGTCCGCACGTAGGTTTCGGATTCGAGTTTGTGCCCGCCGTACAACTCGGTGGGCCGAGGCGGTGTCTCGGCGGTGACCGGGTCCGGGTTGCGGTGCGGGTTGCGCGAACCGTAGACGGCATTGCTGGACGCCTGGACGAATCGCGGTGGCTTCGGTGCGGCCGCCGCGGTGTCGACCAGTGTCTTCGTCGCGTCGACGTTGACCTTGCGGGCCAGAGCGGGGTTGCGGTAGATCGGCGGGGGGATGACGGCGGCCAGGTGCACGATGGCATCGGGCGCGACGTCGTCGATCAGGCCGGCTACGTCCGGTGTCGAGGTCAGGTCGGCCCAGCGCGCTTGCACGCCATTCGGAAGTGCCTGAGCCTTGGCCTGATTCGCATCATTTCCCAGATCGGTGGCCACCACCCGGTGGCCTACGGCGGCCAGTGCGCGCACAGTCGCCGACCCGACGAGACCGAACGCCCCGGTGACAAGGACGGTGGTGGTCATCGGCTACTTCAGGCAGCTGCCGGCATCGACCGGCAGCGTGACACCGGTGATGTAGCGCGCCTCGTCGGAGGCCAGGAACAGCACTGCGTTGCTGATGTCCACGGCGTTGACCCACGGGATCGGCAGCGTGTGGAACATCTGGCAGATCGGGGCCATATCGTCGGGGCCCGGGTTTTGCAGGTCCGGCCGGAACATCTTGAAGGTGCCCTCGTTGTGCAACATGTCGGTGTTGACGTGGGTGGGATGCACGGTGTTGGCGCGGATGTTGTGGTGGCCCAGTTCGACAGCGAAGCCGCGCATCAGGCCCACGACGCCGTGCTTGGCCGATACGTAGTTGCCACAATGCGGGTAGGCCTTCAGCCCGCCCACCGAGCTCGTCAGGATGATGGAGCCACCGCGGCCACCGGCGATGATATGCGGCACAGCGGCTTTCACCGACTTCCAGACACCGGACAGGTTGATGTCGATCATCTCGTCCCAGTCGAGCTCACTGGTCTCATGCAGTGGGTCACCGCCGTTGCCGATACCGGCGTTGGCCACCACGATGTCCAGCCGCCCGAGCTGCTCGACACCGCTGTCGACGGCCGCCTTCAGCGCGGCGGCGTCGCGGACGTCGACCTCGGCGGTGACGATGCGGCGATTGAGACCCTTCACCAGGTCCGCGGTCTCCGCCAGGTCATCTGGGGTGGAGGCGGGAATGGCGGTCTCGACTCCGGGCCGGATGGGTCCGGCGATATCGATCGCGATGATGTCCGCGCCCTCTTCGGCCAGTCGGACAGCATGGCTGCGGCCCTGCCCACGCGCCGCACCGGTGATGAACGCGACCTTGCCTGCTACCCGCCCTGCCATGTGGTCCTCAATTCCTCGGTGATTCCTGCGTCAGTACTTTTGTGCACTTGCTCAGCACTCTTTCACCGGCGGACACCCATGTCAACGACAGATTCATATCGGGACATTTGTACTCTTCGCTTAGAAGAATCAGATTCTCAATGCGGATTCCCACGCGAACCGATCGCCGGTCGAACGGCGCCGGACCTTGGTACCCAACTGTGGCCGGCGCTGCGCATGCGGAGTCGCGCAACGGAAACGCGGACAGCATGGCGCGAGCGAGATGTCGCGGCTGTGCACACGGGCGGGCACCAAGCCCGGGAAACGGGATTCTCAGGCGTCGTTGCTGAAGCCGTGGGCGACGAATTCCCACACTTCCTGCGCCGAGATCGGTTTGACGGCGACGTCCTCACTACCGCTGGACTGCGCCACGAACATCACGGTCTGCATCGTCATCGCCGCCATCCGGCGGGGACTGAGGTTGGGCCGCAACTGGCCCGCCTCGGCGGCTTCCTCCATCAGTTCGGTGAGCAGCACCACCAAGGGTGCATGGGCCACTTTCACCTCGGAAGGGTGTGACACCAGCAGGCGGGGGGCGAAGTCGGTGAACAGCGGACGCTTCGCGGTCGGGTCGGGCCGGGAGGACTCGAAGAGCAGCTCAATGGCCACCTTGAGTCGCTCGATCGGATCGGTATGACCGGCGACGGCGGCCCGGATCTGGTCCGCGGATCGACTGAGAGCGTCCTCGAAGAGTGCGAGCAGCAGTTCGTGTTTACCGTCGAACTGCAGGTAGAAGCTGCGCAACGACTGGCGGGAGCGGTCGACGACCTCTTGCACGGTGAAGTCCGTGCTGCCCTTCTCGATGATGATCGACTGAGCGGCGTCCAGGAATCGCTGCACGCGCTGAGCGGCCCGCAGTTTGGCGGTTTTGATCGAGCGTTCGACTGCGCGCTGTTTCCAGGCAGGTTCTTCGCTTGCGGTGGTCACCGGCGCCTCAGATGCGTGCCGACTGGGAAGGACATGAATGGACTGTACCGGAGAATGCCTGGGCATTGCCGTGCTCCACCCCCTCGCGACGTACGTGTCGGAGACTCTAGCTTCCTCATGGCGAGAATACTATTCTCATTTTCGCATTTTCAGAAGGTCTACCGGAAAACGGTCTTTCCCTATGCGGAAGGCGCGCCGAAACTACGGTTACTGCCGGGAAAATGGTCTCCGACCAGCAATAACCGTAGTTTCGTAGGCGGAAATCGTCAGAGCTGCGCGAGCCGGGGTGCCGAACCGCGGGCCCGCAGACCGGCGCCCGCCTTCTTGGTGAGTTCGCGGGAGCTGCCCAGGAGCCCGTCGAGCACGAGTGCGCGCTTCACATGGTGCTGGAGTTCGTGCTCCTCGGTGAAGCCGATGCCGCCGAGCACCTGCTGGCAGTTCTTGGCCGCGGTCAGCGCGGCCTTGCCCGCGGCGGCCTTGGCCAGCAGGGCGAGCAGGTCTGGGTTGTCCGCGCTCGGCAGTGTCAACGTCGCCTCGGCGCCCTCGATCGCCACCAAGGTCTCGGCCAGTCGGTGCCGCACCGCCTGGAATGACGCGATCGGCTTACCGAACTGGACGCGGTCCAGGGCGTGCTGGCGGGCCAGTGCGAGCATCGCCCGGGCCGAACCGATCAACCACCAACTGACTGCGCGGCGGGCCTCGGTCACCCGGATCGGGTAGCCGTCCTCCTCGCGGCGCAGCGGAAGCCCGCCCATCGTCGGCTCGGGGCTGACCGCGCTGATGCGGTCCCACACCACCCAGCCGTTACCCGTGTAGGGGATCGGCAGCTCCACCGTGTCACCGATGGTGTTACCCGTCGCGTGCAACACGACATCGACGAGAACCGATGCGTGCGAGCCGGTTTCGCCCAGCAGCCGGAATACGAGCGGGATTGCCAGGTCCGGCGCGTCGGACAGCATCTCGGCCCAGCCGAGTTCGGTCAGCGCCGCGTCCAGTTCCGGGCCCGAGGATGACAGCATGGTCTTGCGCAACGATGCCTCAAGCATCTCGAGTGACTCGCGATCCATGGTCACTCCTTCCCGAGATCGAGCAGGCGGCGGGCGATGATGTTGCGCTGCACTTCCGCGGTGCCGCCGTAGATGGTGGCCGACCGCGAGTACAGGTATTCGGTACGCCACTCGGTGTTATCGAGTTCGATGACACCCGGCAACAGGTCGTGCACGGCGTCGTAGAGGCGCTGTTCGGCGGTCGCGAGCAGCACCTTGTCGATCGAGGTGTCCGCACCCAGCTTCTCGCCTTCGGCCAGCCGGTGCTGGGTGGCACGGGACCGGCAGCGCAGGGTGTGCAGGGCCAGGTAGGCCTCGCCCATGTCCGCGTCGATGTCCTTCGGGCTGGACTGCCCGATCTCCTTGAGGTCGTTGATCAGCGCGTCGAAACGTGAGTACAGGTAGGCGATGCGCTGCCAGAAGCAGGTCGACCGCTCGTAGGGCAGCAGGTCCATGGCGAGCTGCCAGCCGTCCCCGGGCTTGCCGAGCATGCGGCCGGCGTCGACGACGACATCATCGAAGTACACCTCGCAGAATTCGTCGACACCGTGCATGGTGCGCAGCGGGCGCACGGTGATCCCCGGCGTGTCCATGTCGATGAAGAACGCGGTGATGCCAGCGTGCCCCTCGCCGGTGCGGGTGAGCAGGATGCAGCGGTGCGAGAACTGCGCGAAACTCGTCCACACCTTCTGGCCGTTGATCACCCACTGGTCACCCTTCTGCACGGCCTTGGTGGTCAGCGAAGCCAGATCGCTGCCCGACCCGGGCTCGGAGAACCCCTGGCACCACTGCTCCTCGCCCGACAGCAGCTTGGGCACCATCTCCGCGGCCAGTTCCGTTGTGGCGTAGTCGATCATCGTGGGCGCGAGCACCTCGAGCATCGAGTACGGACCGGGCTCGGCAAGCCTGCGGCCCACGATCTCCTCGCCGACGATCGCCCGCAGGATCGCCGGACCGCCGAGGCCGCCGGCATGCTCGGGCCAGCCGTATCGGCTCCAGCCACCGTCATACAGCGCCTTCTGCACCCGGGCGAACTGGCGCATGTGACCTTCGAGTGAATGGTCCTCAGGTGGTGTCAGGTCATTTTCGGCGAGCCAATCCTGCAGCGCCGCTCGAAATGTCGCGGGATCGTAGAGCTCGCTCATGCCGCTTCCTCGCAGGCTCGGCTGCGCCATGCCAGGTCCATGATTCGCTCGCTACGCTCGCTCATGCCGACGGCCGTCCGATGGCATGCGGCTTGCCGTGGTCGTGGTCGCCGTTGCGCCGGATGAAGGTCATCGCCCGGGTGCGCAGCCGCCAACCGTCCTCGGTGCGCAGGTAGGTGTCGCGGTAGTACCCGATGCGCATGTCATGAGCTGATTGCTCGATGAAGCACAACGGCTGAGTGCCGGTGGCGTCGTCACTGCCCTCGACGAGATCCACCAGCGCGGTGCCCGTCATGAACAGCCCCTTGGGGGCGGCGTCGACCAGCACCGGAAAACGTTCCAGCGCATAGGTTTCACCGAAGGCACTGTAGGTGCCGTCCGGTGTGAAGACGCTGACCAGGCCCTCGATATCACCCTGGGTGATGGTGACCGCGTATTTGGCCAGCAGTTGCTGGATTTCCACCAGGTCGTCAGTTCGGCTAGGAGCCATCGGCGTACTCATTCTTGTAGACCTTACCGCCCTTCATTACAAATGTGACACCCCGTGTAACGGTGATGTCTTCCAGGGGGTTGCCGGGGACCGCGATGATGTCGGCCAGCAAACCCTCGGCCAGCCGGCCCCGGTCCGTGACGTTGATCAGATCGGCGGCGATGGTGGTCGCCGACCGCAGCACCGCGGCCGGTGGCATGCCCCATTCGACCAGGGTGACCAGTTCGTCGGCGTTCTTCCCGTGCGGGATGGCCGGTGCGTCGGTACCGACCGCGATCTTGACCCCGGCCTCATACGCCGCCTTGATCGATGTCTCGGCTTTCGGGAACATCACGGCGGCCTTGTCCTGCAAGGCCTGCGGGGCCTTCGACACATCCATCGCCTGGGCCAGACGCCGGGTGGTCACCAGGAAGCGGTCGTTGTCGACGAGCATCTGGATCGCCTCGTCGTCCATCAGGAACCCGTGTTCGATGCAGTCGATCCCGCACGCCACCGCGTGCTTGACGGCCTCGGCGCCATGGGTGTGCGCGGCGACCCGCAGACCGCGGCGATGCGCCTCGTCGACGATGGCGCGCAGTTCCTCGTCCGAATAGTGCTGGGCGCCCGCCTCCCCGGTCAGCGACATGACGCCGCCGGATACGCAGACCTTGATCAGCTGGGCACCGTGCTTGATCTGATAGCGCACCGCCTTACGGACCTCGTCGACGCCATTGGCGATGCCTTCCTCGACGGTGAGTTCCAGCGCGCCGGGCATGAACGCGGCGAACATGGTCGGGTCCAGATGGCCGCCGGTCGGAGTGATGGCGTGGCCGGCCGGGATCACCCGCGGCCCCTCCACCCAGCCGGCGTCGATGGCCTTGCCCAGCGCCACGTCTAGCAGATAGCCGCCGGTCTTGACGAACAGACCGAGGTTGCGCACGGTGGTGAACCCGGCGTGCAGCGTGCGCCGGGCATTGCCCACCGCGCGCAGCACGCGTGTCGGCGGGTCATCCTGCACCTGGGACAGACCGGGATTCTCGCCCCGACCGCCCATGAGCAGATTGACCTCCATGTCCATCAGGCCGGGCAGCAGATAGGCATCGCCGAGATCGATGACCTCGCCCTCGTCGGAATCGATGGCTGAATCTGATGTGCCGTCTCCGACGGCGATGATGCGGTCTCCGGAGACACGAACGATGCCGGGGCGAATGATCACCCCGGCATCGACGTCGACCAGACCCGCGGCTTTGAGGGTCAGAACGTTCGACACGCCTAGACCACCGGCTCCTTGATGAGGTTGATATAGGCGGCGCCGCTGTCGAGCACGCGCGGCTGCTTCCACACCTCGATGGGGAAGCTCACCATGACGATCGACTGGCCCAGGTGCACCAGTGCCTTGGCGTCCTCCGGCATCGAAGCCAGCGGGAAGCGGGCGTCGACATAGACCATGATGTCTTCCAGCCGTTTCATGCCGGCGTCGTAGAGCTCCTGCATCTCGGCCATCGTGGAGTTGAGGCGCTTCTGGTAACGCTCTTCCTCAGTGGGAAGGCACCATTGCGCGAACCGCTCCAGATCGGCGAATTCCTCGGGCAGCTTAGACATTTGCTGATTCCTTCTCGGTCTTGGCGGCTGCGGCGCCGTTCGCTGATCCGTTGGCCGCCTTCTCTTCGAGGCTCGCCTTGTACCTGTCAACGTACTGGTGTGCGGTCATGTGGAGGTGGCGAAGCAGGATTTCCTGGTCGCACAGCGGGAACTCGGTGACAGCGCGGGTGCCGATCTGGCTCTGGGTGGCTTCCAGGGTATTGGCGTCCTGGAACGCGTACTCCTTGAAGGTCACCGCGGCCAGCTCCTGTGAAAGGCGCTCGCGCAGGTTCTTCGGCGGCACGAAATACAGGTCGGCCTCGAAGATGTGGCTGTCCACACCGGTGGGCCAGTAGTTGTAGGTGAGGTACCAGCCCGGCGCCCAGAACAGCAGGGTCCAGTTCGGGAAGAACTCGAAAGAGTCGGTGCCCCAACTCGCGTGGCGGCCCGGGTTGATGGCCGGCGGCAGCTCGTCGGGGAGGATGCCGTCGATGTCGGGCCGGTCCCACGGACCGAACAGCCCACTGTGCAGAATCTGCTCGATGGGCTTGACCATGTTGATGTCCTTCGGCGGGGACATGCCGCCCCAGGACGACACCATCGAGTGATCGCCCTTGATGTCGTAGGCCAGCGCCTCGAAGCCGAACTTGGCCAGCTTCTCGGCCTCCTCCTTCTCCGCCTGCTTCATGTGCAGGATCGGCGCGTGGTAGAACTCGGTGAACGCGTCGATGAACAGCTTCCAGTTGGCCTTGATCTCCGAGCGGTAGCTGTAGTGCTCGGTCATCTCGTGGAACGGGTAGCCCTTGAGGCCCTCGCCGAAATCGCCGAGGAATTCCTCCAGCGACACGGCGTCATCGTCGAAGTTGACGAAGATGAAGCCCTCCCAGACCTCGCACCGCACCGACTTCAGCGGGTATTCGGCCTTGTCCAGGTCGAAGAACTCCTGCTCCTGCTGGACGAAGGTCAGGTCGCCCTTGAGGTCGTAGCGCCAGGCGTGGTACTTGCAGACGAACTGCCGGCAGCTGCCGGAGACCTCTTCGTTCGGGTAGTCGTTCCACACCAGCTTGTTGCCGCGATGGCGGCACAGGTTGTAGAAGGCGCGGATCTCATCTCCGTCGTTGACGATGATGATCGACACGCCGGGGCCGACAGAGGGCAGCTCGCGGGTCACGTAGCGGCCCTTTTTGGGGACGAGCTCCACCCGGCCCATGTGCAGCCAGGTCTTGCGGAAGATGGCCTGCTGTTCCAGCTTCCAGTGCTCGGGGTCGACGGAATCGGTGTAGTCGACCGGTGCCGTGCCGAGTTCCGGCCAGTTCTCGGTCCAGCTTCCCGCTGCTGGTTTGGGGAAAAACGCCACGGTGCAACCTCTCTGGTGTGATCGTTCGGGTCTGTCGCGTGCTGCCCGGTGCTGGAAATCCAGCTGGCGGCCGCGGCTTCTCCGGTACGAGAATCATATTCTCATAACTGACTAACAGATTTCCAGTCTTTGGTCGTAAAGTCAGTGACGACGCCCGCGGATTCGGCCGGCTGAGCACCGCGGCGAGGGCCGAAATACGCGGTCAGGGGCACCGAGAACGCTCGCGGACGTTGATTCTCGCACTGTGAGAAGTTAGTTTGCATGTATCGAGAATCACCAGCGTTGAACGATGGAACCCCGAAGGGACGGCCCATGCACCAGGACGACATGATTCTGATCAGCGTCGATGACCACATCATCGAGCCGCCGGACATGTTCAAGAACCACCTGCCGGCGAAATACGTCGACGAGGCGCCGCGGTTGGTGCACAACCCGGACGGTTCCGATACCTGGCAGTTCCGCGACACGGTGATCCCCAACGTGGCGCTCAACGCGGTGGCCGGCCGGCCCAAGGAGGAGTACGGCCTGGAGCCCACCGGACTCGATGAGATCCGCAAGGGCTGTTACGACGCCGCCGAGCGCGTCAAGGACATGAACGCCGGTGGCGTGCTCGCGACGATGAACTTCCCGTCGTTCCCGGGTTTCGCGGCGCGGCTGTTCGCCACCGAGGACGCCGAATTCTCGATGGCACTGGTGCAGGCCTACAACGACTGGCACATCGATGACTGGTGCGCGTCGCATCCGGGCCGGTTCATCCCGATGGCGATCCCGGCGATCTGGGATCCCGAGTTGTGCGCACAGGAGATCCGGCGGGTGTCGAAGAAGGGCGTGCACTCGCTGACGTTCACCGAGAACCCGTCGGCGCTGGGCTATCCGAGCTTTCACGACCTGGAGTACTGGAAGCCGCTGTGGGATGCGCTGGTGGACACCGACACCGTGATGAACGTGCACATCGGATCCTCGGGCCGGCTGGCCATCACCGCCCCCGATGCGCCGATGGACGTGATGATCACCCTGCAGCCGATGAACATCGTGCAGGCCGCCGCCGATCTGCTGTGGTCGGCGCCCATCAAGGCCTACCCGGATCTGAAGATTGCCCTGAGTGAGGGTGGCACCGGGTGGATCCCGTATTTCCTGGACCGGGTGGACCGCACCTACGAGATGCACTCGACCTGGACGCACCAGGACTTCGGTGGCAAGTTGCCCTCGGAGGTGTTCCGAGAGCACTTCATGACCTGCTTCATCTCCGATCCGGTCGGGGTGAAGAACAGGCACATGATCGGTGTGGACAACATCTGCTGGGAGATGGATTACCCGCATTCGGACTCGATGTGGCCAGGGGCGCCCGAGGAGCTGCACGCGGTGTTCGACACCTACGACGTTCCCGACGACGAGATCAACAAGATCACCCACGAGAACGCGATGCGGCTGTACCACTTCGAGCCCTTCAAGGACGTCCCACGCGAGCAGGCCACCGTCGGCGCGCTGCGCAAACAGGCTGAGGGCCACGATATTTCGATTCAGGCGACGAGCTCGCACGACAAACGCTCGGGCGCTGCGGTCGCAGACTTCACCGCCAACGCGCGCGCGGTGAGCGGCGTCCAAGACTAGACAGAAGCGTATGCGCGGACGGTGCAGGGACACCTGCGCCGTGCCGTCGCGTGCACGGACCGAGGAGAAACTGTGTCTGAGGGAATGAACTTCGAACTGACCGAGGATCAGCAACTGATCCGTAAATCGGTGGCCGAGTTGGCGTCCAGGTTCGACGATCACTACTGGATGGAAAAAGACCAGGCGCACGAGTTCCCGACCGAGTTCTATGACGCCATCGCTGCCGGCGGTTGGCTGGGTATGACCATCCCCGAGGCATACGGCGGGCACGGTCTGGGCATCACCGAGGCCACCATCCTTGCCGAGGAGGTGGCCCGCTCCGGTGGTGCCATGAACGCCGCCAGCGCCATCCACATGTCGATCTTCGGCATGCAGCCGGTGGTGGTCTTCGGGTCCGAGGAGATGAAGAAGGCGACGCTGCCCCGCATCGTCAACGGCGATCTGCACGTCTGTTTCGGGGTCACCGAACCCGGTGCCGGACTGGACACCTCGCGCATCACCACCTTCGCCAAGCGGGACGGCGACCACTATGTGGTGAACGGTCGAAAGGTGTGGATCTCGAAGGCGCTGGAGTCGGAGAAGATCCTGCTGCTCACCCGGACCACGCCGCGGGACGAGGCCGCCAAGCCGACCGACGGCCTGACCCTGTTCCTCACCGACATCGACCGCGACCACGTCGACATCCGGCCGATCAAGAAGATGGGCCGCAACGCCGTCAGCTCCAACGAGGTGTTCATCGACGACCTGCGGATACCGGTCGAGGACCGCATCGGCGACGAGGGCAAGGGCTTCTCCTACATCCTGCACGGGCTCAACCCGGAGCGGATGCTGATCGCCGCCGAGGCGCTGGGCATCGGCCGGGTGGCGCTGGACCGGGCGGTGAAATACGCCAACGAGCGGGTGGTGTTCGACCGCCCGATCGGCAAGAACCAGGGAATCCAGTTCCCGCTGGCCGACTCGCTGGCCCGCCTCGACGCCGCCGAACTGATCCTGCGCAAGGCCACCTGGCTGTATGACAACGGGCAATCCTGCGGTCGCGAGGCCAACATGGCCAAGTACCTGTGCGCCGACGCCGGGTTCGACGCCGCGGACCGTGCGCTGCAGACCCATGGCGGGATGGGTTACTCCGAGGAGTACAACATCTCCCGCTTCTTCCGGGAGTCCCGCCTGATGAAGATCGCCCCGGTCAGCCAGGAGATGATCCTGAACTTCCTGTCGGCCAATGTGCTCGGCCTGCCCAAGAGCTACTGACCTGAAGAGGCGCGTGAGGTTGCGGTTATCGTCATGTCCACTCGCACTTCGTCACGATAACGGCAATCTCGCGTTCAGGCAGAGGGGATCATATTCATGAGCACCACCGGGCCGGCATTGCCGTTGGCCGGCATCACCGTGATCGCGATGGAGCAGGCGGTGTCCGCGCCGATGTGCACCAGGGTGCTGGCCGACTTCGGCGCCCGGGTGATCAAGATCGAGAACCCCAAGGGCGGGGATTTCGCCCGTGACTACGACGATGTGGTGAACGGCATGGCCGCCCATTTCGTGTGGGCGAACCGCGGCAAGGAATCGGTGACCCTGAACCTGAAGTCGCCGGCCGGTATGGACGTGCTGCACCGGCTCCTCGCCGGCGCCGATGCCTTCGTGTCCAATCTCGCCCCCGGGGCCACCGCGCGTCTCGGGCTGGGCCCGGCGGACCTGCGGGCGAAACACCCGCAGGTGATACCGGTGGAGATCGACGGTTACGGGCCGGGCGGCCCGTTGTCGGAGAAGCGCGCGTATGACCTTCTGGTGCAGGCGGAGTCGGGATCGTGCGCGGCCACGGGCTACCCCGGGATGCCGGCCAAACCCGGTGCGCCGGTCGCCGATATCACCACCGGCCTCTACTCGGCGCTGTCGATCATGGCGCTGCTGCTGGGCCGGGCGCGCAACGGCGCGGCGGAGGCTGCCCCGGCGGTGGCGGTCAGCCTGTTCGACACCATGACCGACATCATGGGCTACCAGCTGACCTACACCCAGCACTCCGGCATCGATCAGGAACCCCTGGGCATGAGCTCGCCCGCGGTCGCGCCCTACGGTTCGTTCGGAACCCGCGACGGGCAGACCGTGGTGCTCGGCACCACCAATGACCGGGAATGGCAGCGGCTGGCCCGGGAGATCATCGAGCGGCCCGACTTGGCCGACGATCCGCGCTTCGCGACAAACCCGCAACGCTGCGCCAACCGGGCCGAGCTCAACGCCGCCATCGAATCATGGTGCACACAGCGTGATCTCGACGATATCCAGCGCATCGCCGATGCCGCCGGGATCGGCAACTCGCGCTACAACAAACCCAGTGAGGTCATCGCGCACCCGCATCTGAAGGCACGTGACCGTTGGCGGCAGGTTGGCACACCCAAGGGAGAGATCGCCGCCCTGCTACCTCCGCCGGTGATCAGCGGTCTGGAGCTGGGAATGGCTGCGGTACCCGGACTGGGGGAGCACACCGACGATGTGTTGACCCAACTCGGTTACAGCGCCGAGGAACTGGCCGCGCTGCGCGGTGATGGCGCGATCGGACCGGTGTACACGTGAGCTCGTTGTTGATCGACGACCGGGACGGGGTTCGCACGCTCACCCTGAACCGGCCGCACCGCAAGAATGCCATCGACGTGGAGCTGTGGCACGCCCTGGCCGCGGCGCTCCGGGCGGTCGATACCGACGACTCGGTCCGCGCGGTGGTGCTGACCGGCGCCGGCGGCGCGTTCTGCTCCGGCGCCGATATCGGTACCGGCGAGAGGATTCATCCCCGCCGAAAGCTGCAGCGTCTCACCGATGTCGCGTTGGCGCTGCACAACCTGACGGTGCCGACCATTGCCAAGGTCGACGGCGTCGCGGTCGGAGCCGGTTGGAACCTGGCACTGGGCTGCGACCTGGTGGTGGCGACCCCCGAATCGAGGTTCTGCCAGATCTTCGCCAAACGCGGGCTGTCGGTCGATCTCGGCGGCTCCTGGCTGCTGCCCAAACTCGTCGGTCTCCAGCAGGCCAAACGTCTTGTGCTGCTTGCCGATATGATCGACGCCGCCGAGGCGCACCAGCTCGGCCTGGTCACCTGGGTACAGGGCGCCGACGTGATCGACGCATTCGTCGACGGGCTGGCGCAACGGCTGGCCGACGGGCCGCCGTACGCCTTGTCGCAGAGCAAGGCACTGCTCAACGACGGTGCCACCGCCACCTTCGCCGAGGCACTGGGCAACGAGGCCCGTGCCCAGCCCGGCAATTTCGCCACCGCCGATTCGGGCGAGGCCTACGCGGCCTTCGCTGCGAAGCGCAATCCAGTGTTTTCCGGAGAGTGGGCGGTGCCCGCGTCTTCAGCAGTCGAGAAGGAGCAGAAGTAATGCGCGAGACCGTCATCGTCGGAGCCGTGCGTACACCCGTCGGGAAACGCAATGGCGGCCTGTCCGACCAGCACGCCGCAGACCTGTCCGCGGTGGTACTCAAGGAACTCGTCGAACGCACCGGCGTCGATACCGCCCTCATCGACGATGTGGTGTGGGGCTGCGTATCCCAGGTGGGCGATCAGTCCAGCAATATCGGGCGCTACGCGGTGCTGGCCGCGGGCTGGCCGGAGACCATCCCGGGCACCACGGTCAACCGGGCCTGCGGGTCCAGCCAGCAGGCCCTGGACTTCGCGGTACAGGCCGTCATGTCCGGCCAGCAGGATGTGGTGGTCGCCGGTGGTGTCGAGGTGATGAGCCGGGTCCCGCTGGGTGCGGCGCGCGCCACCGGTCAGCCCTACGGCCCGAAAGTCTTTGCCCGCTATGACGATTTCTCCTTCAATCAGGGCATCTCTGCCGAGCTGATCTGCCAGAAGTGGGATCTTTCGCGGAGCCGGTGCGACGAGTACTCCGCGCAGTCGCATGAGCGCGCCGCCGCGGCGCAGGACTCCGGGGCGTTCATCGACCAGATCGTGCCCGTCTTCACCGACGATGACGTCATCACCGAGGACGAGGGCATCCGGCGCGGCACCACGGTCGAGAAGCTGGCCGGGCTCAAACCCGCCTTCACCGACGACGGGGTCATCCACGCCGGTAACTCCTCGCAGATCTCCGACGGTGCGGCCGCCCTGCTGGTGATGACCGCCGATCAGGCGCTCAACCTCGGGCTGACCCCGCTGGTGTACTACCGCGCAGGTGCGGTCACCGGAGCCGATCCGGTGTTGATGTTGACCGGGCCGATCCCGGCCACCGAGAAGGTGCTGCGCAAGGCCGGTGTCGGCATCGACGACGTCGGCGTGTTCGAGGTCAACGAGGCGTTCGCGCCGGTGCCGCTGGCGTGGCTGGCCGAAACCGGTGTCGACGAGGCGAAGCTCAACCCGCTGGGCGGGGCCATCTCACTCGGGCATCCGCTCGGCGCCTCCGGTGCGGTGCTGATGACCCGGATGATCCATCACATGCGGGCCAACGGCATCCGTTACGGACTGCAGACCATGTGCGAGGGCGGCGGGACCGCCAACGCCACCCTGGTCGAGTACGTCTACTAGTCGAAAGGGCGTCACGTGCAACGCAATCTGTTCACCGAGGATCATGAGGCTTTCCGCGAACTCGCCCGCGATTTCGTGGAGAAGGAAGTGGTGCCGGCCTACCCCGACTGGGAAAAGGGCGGCCGGATGCCGCGGGCGGTGTTCGAGAAGATGGGCAAGCTGGGCATGCTCGGCATGGCCATTCCCGAGGAGTACGGCGGCGGCGGAGCGCCGGACTACCGCTACAACGTGGTGTTGCAGGAGGAGGCGGCCCGCGCCCTGGTGACGCTGTCGACGGTGCGCACCCAGCTCGAGGTGATCCTGCCCTACTTCCTGCACTACGCGAACGAGGAGCAGCGTAAACGCTGGTTCCCGGGCCTGGCCGACGGAACCTTGCTCACCGCGGTGGCCATGACCGAACCCGGCACCGGATCCGATCTCGCAGGTATGCGCACCACCGCCGTGCGCGACGGCGACCACTGGATCGTCAACGGCGCCAAGACGTTCATCACCGGTGGCATGCAGGCCGACCTCGTCGTCGTCGTCGCCCGCACATCCACCGACCCCGACAACCGGCGCAAGGGACTCACCCTGCTCGTCGTCGAGGACGGGATGCCCGGATTCACCCGCGGGCGCGAGCTGGAGAAGATGGGCTGCAAGGTGCAGGACACTGCGGAGCTGTCGTTCGTCGACGTACGGGTACCCGCGGTCAATGTGCTCGGCGAGGTGGGGGAGGCGTTCAGCTATCTCGGTCACAACCTGGCCCAGGAGCGGCTGACGGTGGCGGTGGGTTCGGTGGCGCAGGCCCGATCGGCGATCGCCGCGGCCATCGACTACACCAAGGACCGCAAGGCCTTCGGCACGCCGGTCGCGTCGTTCCAGAACACCAAGTTCGAACTGGCCGCGTGTTCGACGGAGGTGGAGGCGGCCCAGGCCATGCTGGACCGGGCCGTGACGCTGCATGTCGACGGCGAGCTGTCCGCGCCGGACGCGGCGCGGGTGAAGCTGTTCTGCACCGAGATGCAGGCCCGGGTGATCGATCGCTGTCTGCAGTTGTTCGGCGGCTACGGCTACATGATGGAGTACCCGATCGCGCGGCTGTACACCGATGCCCGGGTGGCACGCATCTATGCGGGCACCAGCGAGGTCATGAAGGTCATCATCGCCAAGTCCCTCGGCCTCTGAGGACTTGCGCACATTCTGTGACGCTGAGCGTTACAGAATGTGCGCAAATCGCATCGTCCAGGGCTCTGACCAGCGGCGTGACACCTGCCGCAAAATTTGTTAACTGAGACCCTTGTCACAAGCCCCAAACCAACCTACTGTGTGTTCAGTTGGTTGGTTCATCGGTGATGAGGAGCGCGGTGTCAGCGATATCTGCGGCGTCTGGGCCTCGGCCCTATGAGTCGCTCCTCGCCAAGGGAGAGGACCGTAAGCAGCGCATACTCGCTGCCGCAGAGAATCTCCTGGCGCGAAACGGCTGGCGCAACACCTCACTGGCCCAGATCGCCAGGGAGGCCGGGGTCAGTGCCGCCGGTCTGCTGCACCACTTCGAATCCAAGGAACAACTGCTGCACGCGGTCCTCGACGCCCGCGATTTCGACGACGACACCCATGCCGACCGCGGCGGCGATCTGATCGCCAACATCGGCCGGGTGGCCGAGCGCTTCCACCGCGCTCCCGAACTCGTCGGAACCTTCACCGTGCTGCTGGTGGAGAACATCCAGCCCGACGCCCCGCTGCACGATCGGCTGGTGGCCCGGCAGCAGGCCGCCGTCGGGATCGTCGCCGACGCAATCCGGCGCGGGCAGGCCAGCGGCCGCTACCGCCCAGACTTCGACCCGGCCGCCAAGGCCGTGGAGATTCTCGCCTTCGTCAATGGAATGGAGACCGCATGGCTACTCGATCCATCAATCCCACTGGCGGCAGTGTTCAAGGGATACACGGAGTCGCTGGCCCGCGACTTCGCGCCGGTGACCGAAAAATCGTCAAGGGCAGCCACCGAGAGGAATTCGATATGAGGTACCGACTCGATGTGGTGGCACCCACCGTCGCCGAGGTGGTGCGCCACGCCGGTGGCTGGCTGGTCGACCGCGTGATGGCCGGCTGGGATGTCACGGTGTTGATCACCGGCGACGACGACATCCGTCCGCTGCAGATCCTCGGCGTGGACACCGGCGATCTGGAGACCGCGATGCAGCTGTGGGAGGAGCGCCCGCACCCGCAGACGGTGGCAGTGGCCGCCGGGCTGTTCGTCAGCGATGCACGGGTGCGCGAAGGTGTGCTCGGCGCCCTGGAGCAGGGCCTCACCGAGGTGACCCTGTGGGGCGACAGTTGGCCCGAAGAGCTGGACAGCACCGTCGGTTCGGTCGAGCACGAGTTGAGCGCGGCGGCGCGTGCCTTCAAGGCGCAGGCGCTGGCCGCCGCCGGTGACAGCGCTCCGTTCGGGCGCACCGAGGCCTTCCGGTGCGGTGTGATGTCGTGTCCTTCAGTGGCCGCGGACCTGGTGCCCGCCAGCTGAATTCGCCACTTCACAGGGCCAGTGTCGCCAGGAACTCCATCGTGCGGTCCCGTGACGCGCGGCGGGCTTCGGAGTTCGCGCCGAGCGGCACGATCCGGGCGGCCAGATCGGTGACACCCGCGTCCCGATAGCGCTGCAAACTCTGTAACACCGCCGCTTCGTCTCCGGCGGCCATGGTGTCACCCACGTCCCGGGCATCGCCGTGCTCCAGCAGCCGCAGGTAATTCGGTGACAGATGAGCATGACCCAGCACCTCGCTCGCATGGGCGCGGGCGTCATCGACATCGGCAGGCGCGCACAGCGTGACCGGGACGCCGGCCACCACGCGCGGTCGGCCCCGGCCCGCGGCCTCGGCGGCGGCGTTGATCCGGGGCGCCACATGCTCGCCGATCGCCCGTTCATCCGCCATCCACAGAATCGTGCCGTCGGCGCGTTCCCCGGCAATCCGCAGCATGGTCGGACCCAACGCGGCCAGCAGCACCGGCACCGTCTGATCGGTGACATCCACCGGGCTGTGCACGGTGAAGGCGGCGTTGTCGACATCCACCGTGCCCGGACCGGAGCACCCGGCGAGCAGTACGTCGAGGTAATCGCGCATCAGCGCGACCGGCCGGTCATAGGACAAGCCCAACTGCCCCTTGATGATCCAGTCGTGAGACGGCCCGATGCCCAGCGTGAACCGGCCCGCGCAGGCGGCCTGGGTGGTGAGTGCCTGCTGGGCCAGGATGACCGGATGCCGCGTCTGGATCGGGACGACCGCGGTGCCCACTTCGATCCCGCGGGTCGCGGCGCCGACCAGTGCCACCGCGGTCAACGCGTCCAGATATCCGGGCACCTGTGGGAACCAGAACGAATGGAAGCCCGCCGACTCTGCCGCAGCGGCATCGGACAGCAGACCGGCCAGTCGGTCTGCGCGGGGGCGTTCCTTGTCCGAACCGACCATCAGTCCGATGCGCACGGCGGTCCTGTCCTCAGGGCAGCAGGGTGGGCATGGCGGCCCAGCCACGCACCGCGGCGGTCTGCGACGGTACCGCGTTGGGCCAGTCGACCTCCCATTCCGGGAAGCGTTTGAGGATCTCCTCCAATGCGATCCTGCCTTCCAGGCGGGCCAGCGCGTTGCCCATGCAGAAATGGGTTCCCGCACCGAAAGTCATGTGTGGGCGCTGCTCGCGGAAGATGTCGAAGACGTCGCCGTCGGGCGCGAACCGGCGGTGGTCGCGGTTGGCAGCGCCGACCAGCATCAGCATCGCCGAGCCCGCCGGCACCGTCTGCCCGTAGTACTCGACATCGCGGGTGACATAGCGGGCTATCTGTAGCGCCGGTGGCTCCCAGCGCAGGATCTCCTCGATCGCCTGCGGAATCAGAGCCGGGTTCTCCACCAGGGCGCGGCGCTGATCCGGATGATCGGCCAGCGTCTTGCCGGCCCAGCCGATCAGCCGCGTGGTGGTTTCCGAGCCCGCGGTGGCGATGACGGTCAAGTACAACAGCAGTTCATCGCGGCGCAGTTTCCGCCGTGTCCCGGTTTCGTCCTCGAACTCGGCATTCAGCAGATCGGTCATGATGTCGTCGGATGGATGCTCGGTGCGCCAGTCGATGAACTCCGCGAACACCTCCCCGGTGGCCAGACCCTCGACCCGCTCGCCCTGCAGGATCTCCTCGCCGTGGTCGGTGATCTGTTGCTGCCGGTCCTCGGGAATGCCCAGCAGCATCCCGATCACCCGCATCGGCATCTGCTCGCCGAGATCGTTGACGAAATCGAAACGCCCGGAACCGATGATCGGGTCCAGACAGCGCGCCGTGAACTCGCGGATCTGCGGCTCGAGTGCGAGAACCTTGCGCGGGGTGAACATCCGGGAAAGCAGGTTGCGGTGGATGTTGTGTATCGGCGGATCTTCGAAAATCAAGGTGCCGGGCGGGATCTCCATCCCGGACTTGATGATCTCCAGCACCGCGCCCCGGCCCGAGATGAACGTCTCATGATCGATGACCGCCGCATTGACGTCGTCGTAGCGGCTCAGGGCGTAGAAGTCGTGTTGTTCGTTGTAGTACAGCGGTGACTCCTCCCTGATCCGCGCGAAGACCGCGTACGGGTCCATGTTCATTTCGACGCTGTACGGGTCGTAGTACAGGTCGGGTGCTGCGGCGGTCGACTGTGCCATCGGGGCTCCATCAGAGAGGGGCGGGAAGTGCGGAATTCGGAACGGGCTGAGTTCTCCTGAGCACTTGCTTAGCAGGTGTGTCGAGCTGCGGTCAAGGATCTGGCTGTCTTTACGCTCTCGGATCAGAGTGTAAAGACGGTGAAATCGGCCGAGGGGCGCAGTGCGTCGATCTCGAGATCTTGTATCTCGCCGTCGATGAGCTGGCAGGTCATGGGCGTATACGAGGTGAAAGACGAAAGATCACCGGATGTCGATGATCACCTTCCCGATCGCGTGCCCATCGGCCACGTGGCGAAGCGCGCAAGCGGTGTCCGCCAACTCGTAGGTCGCGCCGATATGCGGCGCCACGGCGCCGGATGCCAGCAGCCCGCGCAGTTCTGTCTCGTTGCGGGTGAACTCACCGGCCGGTATGTCCTGGAATTGGAAACCCATCACCTGGATGCCCTTGACCAGTACCAGATTCAAGGCGATGTGCGGGACGGATCCCGATGCGAAACCCACCGTGACGAAGCGTCCCCCGCGCTGCAGGGACCGCAGGGCGGGCTCGGAAAGCTCCCCGCCCACCGGATCGATCACCGCCGCGGCGCCGTCGGGCAGCGCCTCGCGCAATGCCTCGCGTAGATCCGCGTGGCCATGGGCGATTCCCCGGACCGCGCCGTAACGCGCGGCCGCCGAGAGCTTTTCGGCCGATGAAGCCACCGCGGTGACCCGCGCGCCCAACGCCGTGCCCAGCGCCACCGCGGCCAGCCCGACACCGCCACCGGCCCCGAGCACCACGACCTCGTCGCCCGCGGTCACCCCTGCCGTCGAGCGCAATGCGTGATAGGCGGTGCGGAAGGCTACGCCGGAGGCCGCGGCGGTGTGGTCGTCGATATTGTCGGCAATGGGTGCCAGCGCATCGGTGCCGACGCACACCTGCTCGGCGAAGGCGCCGAACAGGCCGGTCCCGGTGACCCGATGGCCCACCGCGAAGTTGCCGGTGTTGTCGGCGCTTTCGGTGACGACGCCGGCGAACTCACTGCCCGGGATGAACGGCGGCGGCACCTTGACCTGATACTTCCCGGCGACCAGCAGCACGTCGGGAAAGTTCACCGCCGCCGCGGCGACCCGCACCCGCACCTGTCCATCGGCGAGGTCGGGGGAGGGTGACTCCTCGACCCGGACCACCTCCGGCGGTCCGTATGCCGGGCAGATCGCGGCCCTCACCGGTAGTCACTGGACTCGGCGAGTTCGGCCGCCGAGCGCATCAGATCGGTGACGACCGGCCCGAACGCCAGCAGCTTCTCGTCATTCCCGGCGCGCTGAAAGCCCTGCTCCAGCACGATGGCGAGCTTCCACTTGGCCAGCACCAGGTAGTAGTCCAGGTCGTCGACCTGGCGCCCGGACACTTCGGCATAGCGCGCGACCACCTGATCTCGGGTCGGTGCGCCACGCATGTCGACGTAGCTCATCGCGGCGCGGTCGTGCTCGTCGGCCGGCCAGCTCTGCACCATCCAGCCGAGGTCGAGCTTGGGATCGCCGACGGTGCCCATCTCCCAGTCGACGATCGCGGCGAGTCGGGCGGGGGCGCTGTGCCGGTACATGACGTTGGCGAACTGGTAGTCGCCGTGCATGAGCCCGGGGATGAAGTCCAGCGGCTTGCGCTC
The DNA here is from genome assembly GCF_008329585.1 of Mycolicibacterium sp. P9-22. GTDB lineage: Bacteria > Actinomycetota > Actinomycetes > Mycobacteriales > Mycobacteriaceae > Mycobacterium. The sequence goes on from NZ_NPKP01000001.1 coordinate 120,004, forward strand.
CTGCAGCCACGCCGTGGCGACGTCGAGGCCGGGCAGGTCGCGCCGTTTGATGCGTTCCAGGAAACCGATCCAGCGGGCGACCTGGCGTTCGTGGAAACCGTCGGGCCGGCCGAGGTCCTGCAGCCCCTTGGCCTTCCAGTCCACCTTGGACAACAGTGCAATGCCTTCGGCCAGTTGATAACTCAGTTCCGGCCGGCTGCTGAGATCACTGTCGAACGGCTCGGGCCAGCGGGCATGCTGGTCCATCGGGGACCAGCCGTCGACGAAGCCCATCAGATAGAACGGCCGGCCCAGGACGCTCGCGTCGTCGCAGACACCGACAGCTTTGGTGTGTGGCACGTCGGTACCGTCGAGCGCCTCGATGATGCGCCACTCGCGCAGGATGCCCTTGTCGCGGTCCGCCGGCGCGCCGGGCGGTGGCATCCGGATGACGCAGCGTTCGTCGCCGCGGGTCAGTTCATAGATGACGTTCTGCGTGCCACCCGACAGGAAACGCGCCTCCAGCGGAGCGCCCTTGCCGGGCAGCCCGGCGTCATCCATCCAATCGGCAAGGCGGGCAACGTCGATGGCCGGCGCGCTCACAGGTTGCCCACCTCGGCCTCCAGATGTTCGGCGAACCGGGCCCGCGCCGCCTCCCGTTTACCGGGAATCCATTCGGTGGGCCACAGCCCGTCCGTGCCGGTGTGGTCGCGCAGCACCTGCTTGGCCACGGTGGTCTTGTGCACCTCGGTGGGGCCGTCGGCCAGGCCCATCACCGCGGCCCCGGTCACCATCCCGAGGAACGGCATCTCATTGGTGACACCGAGCGCACCGTGTATCTGCATGGCGCGCCAGGCGATGTCGTGCAACACGGTGGGCATGACCACCTTGACCGCGGCGATGTCCTTGCGCACCTTCTTGTAGTCGTTGTACTTGTCGATCTCCCACGCGGTGAACAGCACCATCAGCCGGAACTGGGTGAGCTGGGCATAGGAGTCGGCGATATAGCCCTGCACGGCCTGTTTGTCGGCGAGCAGGCTGCCCGCGGTGTGCCGGGACAGTACCCGCTCGCACATCATGTCCATCGCCTTCTGCGCCAGCCCGATGGTGCGCATCGCGTGGTGGATGCGGCCGCCGCCGAGTCGGGTCTGGGCGATGACGAATGCCTGGCCCTCCCCGCCGAGCAGTGCGGCATCCGGCACCCGGACGTTGTCGTAGTGGATCAGCGCGTGCGAACCTTCGCCATCGGCCTCTCCGTAGAGACCCGAGTTGCGCACAATCGTCACGCCGGGTGTGTCGGTGGGTACCAGGAACATCGACATCCCTTGGTAGGGGCTGACATCCGGATTCGTCACCACCATCACGATCAGGAACGACGCGGTCGAGGCGTTGGAGGAGAAGAACTTGTATCCGTTGATCACCCAGTCGTCGCCGTCGCGCACCGCGGCGGTCTTGAACTGGGTGGGGTCGGCGCCGCCCTGCGGCTCGGTCATCGAATAACAGGAGAACACCTCGCCCTCCAGAAGTGGTCGCAGGTAGCGGTCCTTCTGGTCGGGCGTGCCGTAGTGGGCGATGATCTCGGCGTTGCCGGTGTCGGGGGCCTGGCAGCCGAACACGATCGGCGCCCACTGCGAACGCCCCAGAATCTCGTTCAGCAGCGCCAATTTGAGCTGGCCGTAGCCCTGGCCGCCGAGTTCCGGTCCGAGGTGGGTGGCCCACAGCCCTTTTCGGCGGACCTGCTCCTTGAGCGGGTCCACCACCGCGCGGCGGGTGGCGTCCAGGGGAGTGAACTGCAGGTGCGGCCAGATGAGGTCGAGCGGTTCGACCTCATCGCGGACGAAGGCGTCCGCCCAGTCCAGGAGTTCCTGGAACTCCGGATCGGTTTCGAAATCCCATGCCATCACGGTCTCCTTTGACTGGTGGTTCCTGCGATCAGGGTGGCGATATCGGTACCGACGACGTCGGCGAAGGACCGGCCGCCGAATGAGCCTGCGGCCCAATGCCTGGCGCCCTCGCTGACCAGCGTCATGGCCAGATAGGCCAGATGGCCGGTATCGGTGCCGTCGGGCAGTTTGCCGTCGGCGAGTGCGCGCTCGAACAGCGTGGTGAACATGCCACCGTCCAGATCCGGGGTGTCGGCGGTGTCCAGGATCCGGTGTTCGTGGCGGTAGCCCTCCAGGATGGTCTCGATGACCAGTTCCCGGGGATTGCGGGCCATGGAGCGTTCCAGGTCGGTGAGCGCCGCCTCGATGACGGCCTGCATGTCGTAGTCGCCGTCGAGCAGGGTGGCGATGGTGCGTTGCGCGGACCGGGTGGACATCACCCCGACCTCGAAGAGCACATCCTCCTTGCGGGGGAAGTAGAAGTAGAACAACGCCTTGGAAACTCCGGCGGCGGCGCAGATCTGGGCCACCGTGGTACCCGCGTAGCCGTTGGTACGCCACAGCGCCATTGCGGCCTGGACCAGCATGCGTTTGGTCTCGCGCGAGTTGGACCGCTGAAACGTGGCCCTGCGCTGACCGCGGTCAGCTTCCGCGTTGCGCGAAGGATGGGGCATGAGAGCACCGTACCGCGCAGATACGAAGCTGACCAGAGTCTAACTAAGTGAGTGGGCGAGGCCCCACCTGTCGCGTCAGGTAATCGATCTGGCGGTGCATCGCGATGAGCGCGAAGAACGGCAGGATCATGAAGGGCACATTCTCGGCGATGAACTTGAACCAGAGTCCGAACGCACCCTGGCCGATATCGCCGAAACCGGCGCGCACCTCGGCCAGGAAGTAGACGCCGGTGCTGCTGATCAGCATGGCGCATCCGGTGAAGGCCAGCCACAGGCTCTTGATCCGCGACTCGACCGGCAGATCGGTGCGCAGCAAGCGGATCCACACGATGAAGAGCATGGTGCCGGTGATGACGCCGACGAGTTCCAGGCCGAAGATCCACGCGTTGCCACTGGTGTACCGCGTATCGGCGAGCCCGTACTGCCACCACAGCCACTTCCAGCCCGGGTCGGTGGTCGGCGTCCACCAGTTCATCGGATGGCCGATGAGAAAGATGGTCTCGTATCCGAGCTGGCTGCCCGCCGTGTAGGGCAGATAGATCATCGTCAGCTCAGAGGCCCGCTCAAGGCGCGACCGCTGCTCACCGCGCCCGGTCCAGAAATAGACCAGGGGCAATACGATCACCGGCAGGCCGAACGCCAGGTTGGCGACGACGTCGACGGTGAAGCTGGGCGGCAGGAGACCGGTGCCTACGCTTACCACCGCTGTGGTGAAGGCAATTCCGGTCATCGCCGTCAGCGCGACGTAGGCTCTGCGGCGGTGCGGCGCCCACGGACGCGCCAGGTTCGGCTCACCGTCCGCGCGCGCCTGCAGTTCGAGGTCCGATGTCATCGTGGTGATCCCGTCCTTGCCGAATCCTGCGTCTCAGCGGAGGATAGGCCTCCGGTGCGGGCATGTTGAGCGAACGCTCAACATTTTGAGAATCTCGTTCTCTGGCGTGCCGGGTTGAGCGGAACGATTAGGCATTTGCCCTCGTTGACGACGAAGCAGCACTGTGGAAATGTGATACTCATACGTGAGAGGCACATTCTCATGGTGATGAGTAGCGCCTGCCAGGAACGGAGCAACGCATATGGCGATCGATCCCGCCGGCATCGACTGGTTCAAGGACCCGCGGCTGGTCGACGATCCCTACCCGTACTTCAACGCACTACGCGACAAGTGCCCGGTCCAGCCCGAGGACATCTACGGCGTGACCATGGTGACCGGTTGGGAAGAGGCGGTATCCGTCTACAACGACGCGGAGACCTTCTCGTCCTGCACCTCGGTGACCGGTCCATTCCCCGGCTTCCCGGTGCCCCTGGAGGGGCGCGACGATGTCGCCGAACTGATCGAGAAGCACCGCGACGAGCTGCCGTTCAGCGATCAGCTGCCTACGCTGGATCCACCCGTGCACACCAACCATCGATCCCTGATGATGCGGCTGATCACCCCGAAGCGCCTCAAGGAGAACGAGGACGCGATGTGGCAGCTTGCCGACGGGGTGCTCGATGACTTCCTCGCACCCGGCGAGGGTGAGTTCATCAAGGGCTTCGCCAGCCCGTTCACGCTCCTCGTCATCGCCGACCTGCTGGGCATCCCGCCCGAGGACCGCAACGCCTTCGTCGACGGCATCTCGCAGAACTCGGGCGGCGGTGTCGGCAGCACCAGCAGCGAGTCACTGTCGCACAGTCCGCTGGAGTTCCTCTACGCCCAGTTCGAGGCCTATATCGAGGATCGGCGGGTCAACCCGCGCGAGGACATCATGACCGGGATGGCCACCGCGCTGTTCCCCGATGGCAGCACGCCGACCCCCGGCGATGTCGCCCGCGTCGCGACCAACGTCTTCTCCGCGGGTCAGGAGACCACGGTCCGGCTGCTCGGCACCGCCCTGAAGGTGCTCGGTGACCGTCCCGACATCCAGAAGCAGGTCCGTGAGGATCGCAGCCTCATCTCCAACTTCATCGAGGAAGCGCTGCGCCACGAGAGCCCGGTCAAGGGCGATTTCCGGCTGTCGCGCACCCCGGTCACCGTGGGGGAGAAGGAACTTCCGTCGGGCACCACCGTGATGGTGGTCAACGCCGGGGCCAATCGCGACCCGCGCCGCTTCGAGGATCCCGACGAGTTCGACCCGGCGCGCAAGAATGCCCGCCAGCACCTGGCCTTCGGACGCGGTATCCACAGTTGCCCGGGCGCACCGCTGGCCCGCGCCGAGACCCGGGTGGGCCTGGAGCGGCTGCTCGACCGCACCACCGATATCCGCATCTCCGAGAAGAAGCACGGCCCGGCGGGCAGTCGCGACTACAACTACATCCCGACGTTCATCCTGCGCGGACTCACCCACCTGCACCTGGAGTTCGACGTCAAATGAGGGTCGGCGTCGACGAGGACCGATGCGCCGGCCACGGGATGTGCCTGACGCTGTGCCCGGAGGTGTTCGACCTGTCCGATGACGGGTGGGCGGTGGCCGCTCCCGGTGAGGTGCCGGCCGAACACGAGGCCGCGGTGCATGAGGCCATCCAGTGCTGCCCCGAGAACGCGATCCACGAGATCTGAATCAATCCGCTTCACCGACAAGGAGATTCGAACAGTGCCCAAGGGTTATGTGATCATCACCGAGGACATCAAGGACGCGGCCGGGATGGCCGAGTACGGCAAGCTGGCCAGCCAGACGATGAGCACAGCGAAGGTGCTCGCCTTCAGTCCCGTGGTCGAATCGCTGGAGGGGGAGTGGCACGGCACCCAGACCGTGCTGCTGGAGTTCGAGTCGGTCGAGGCGGCCAAGGAGTGGTACTACTCCGACGCCTACCAGGAGGCCGCGAAACTGCGCCAGGCCGCCGCCGACTGCAACGGCGTGATCATCTCCGGCTTCTGACTTCCCGCGAGCAGACACGAATGGTCGTGCACGTAGCGATTTATGGACCATTTGCGTCTGCTCGCGAGGGTTATCCCCAGGCCAGAAAGTCCGGCGCTGTGCGTTAGGTACATTCTGAGCAACCATCCACGGTATGTCGTGGCGGGACGCATTCTCGGATAGTGGAGTCGCAAGCAGCCAACAACTGCTCACGCTGGTCACGCGTGGCCGGTTGCGGACGCTGATCCGCAACGGCGAGCTTATTCGAGTGCAGCATGGCGTCTATGCCGTCGTGGCACCGGATGACGCCTCCCGACTGCGAGGTCTGGACCTGCGGACCGGGCGCCGGTTGGTGGCATGCATGCATTCCGCAGCCTCGCTGTACGGCTTCGATATCGACCCCGACGGCCGCCTGCACGTCCTGGACCCCGGCGTTCGGATCCGACCGACTGCGGACGTGATGGTGCATCAGCGAGTGGGCGCTCCACTCAGGATGGTCGGCGATCGCCTTGCCACCGCCCCAGCCTGGACCGCGGTCGAGGTAGCCCGGACACTGCGACGGCCGCGTGCATTGGCGGTGCTGGACGCTGCGCTCGGGAGCGGGTTGTGTACTGCCGCGGAGCTCGCGTCGGCTGTCGCAGAGCAGAAGGGCAGGCGCGGCATCGTCAAGGTGCGGGACCTCTTGACATACGCCGATTCCCGCGCCGAGTCCCCGATGGAAAGCGAAGCCCGCTTGGTCTTCATCGACGGGGGATTGCCGCTGCCGGAATTGCAGTTCGAGATCGTCGACTGCCGCGGCAGACTGTGGCGGGTGGACTTTGCGTGGCCCGATTTCGGGGTGGTGGCTGAGTACGAAAGCATGGAATGGCACGCCACCCCCGAAGCGCTGAAACACGACCGTATGAAAGTCGCACGCCTGCAGGAAGTCGGATGGACTTCCGTGCCGCTGGTGGTCGACGATGTGCGTCGGCACCCGCTGGATCTCGTCGCGCGGATGTGGACGATGTTCGAGCGGGCCGACCTCGCCGGCTGAGCAGTCACAAATGGTCGCGAAACGAGGCAATTTCACGACCTTTTGCGTCTGCTCGCGCAGGAAAGGGAGTCAGTGCGGGATCAGCGGGCCGACCGGCGTGGTGGTGGTCGCGTGCACCAGCAGCTCGGCGAGCTCGAGGGGGCGGCTCAGGAACGGTGAGTGCGAACTGTCGATCGCCAGCTGCCGCACGCCGAGCCGGCGGGCGACGGTATCGGCGAGCCAGCGCGGCATCGATCGATCCTGTTCGCAGACAATGAAACTGCGCGGCAGATCGGCCGCCCAGAACTGCGGTACCGACACCGGGGTCACCGTGGTGTCACCGAAACGCTCCGGGCCGAGCCGGTTGAAGGCCCACCGCGCGGTCTGCTCATCGCAGTCATGGTAGAAGTACTTGCGCGCACCCTCGAAATCGGCGAACGTCATGGCGCCGTCCTCGTCGAAACTGAGGTAGCTCAACATCTCTCCGACGTCGGCGTCGAAATCGTCACCCAGCTGCTGGCCGTCGCGCATCGCCATCGCTTCCGGGTAGGTACGTCCCTCCCGGGGCAGCGCGGCCGCCAGGTATACCAGGTGGCGCACCAGGTCGGGCGCGGCATCGGCGGCCAGGGTGATATCGAATCCTCCGCCGGAATGGCCCACCAGGACGTCGCCGGGCCGGAGTTCCCTCAGGATCGCATCGCGGCGGTTGGCCAGCGTCGAATCCTGATCCACCAGTGCGCCATGTCCCGGCAGATCGATGGCCATGCTCTGGTGGCCCAACCGGCGCAGCGCGGCGATCGTGCGTTCCCAGCACCACCCAGCGTGAAAACCGCCGTGTACGAACAGGAATCGCATCCGGTTACTCTACGATGGCGATCGCCTGCCGCGGGCATTGTCGTACCGATTCCCGTACCTGCTGCTCGTTGTCGGGAGTGACTTCGTCGGTGAGCACGTGCAGGTAATCGTCATCGTCGAGGTCGAACACCTCCGGGATGATGCCCATGCAGACGCCGTTGCTCTCGCAGAGCCCGAAGTCGACTGCTATCTTGCTCATCGCAGCCGCCGCACCGGCACATGCGAGTACCCGGCCACATTCTGCATGTGAACCCGCTGCAGCCCATCCCATTTCACCTCGTAGCGGGGCATGAAATCGAGCAGCTTCTCCAGGGCGATGACGCTCTCCATCCGCGCCAGCGCCGCACCCAGGCAGCTGTGGATCCCGTAACCGAGCCCCAGGTTCTGCGCCTCGGTGCGGTCGCGCTCGATGTCGAACTTGTCGGCATCGGTGAACGCGTCGGTGTCGCGGTTGGCGGCGGCGCTGAGCAGGAAGACCGCCTTGCCGGCCGGGATGACGCCGCTGGGCACGTGCGCCTCCTTGAGCGTGTAACGCACGTTGTACTGCACGGGGCCCTCGAAGCGCAGCAGCTCCTCGACGGCGGCGGGCACCAGGTCCCGGTTGTCGAGCAGTTTCTGCCACTGCTCGGGATTGCGCGCGAACAGCACCATCGCGGTGCCGATCAGTTTGGTGACCGTCTCCGCGCCTGCCCCGCCGAGCAGGGTGGCGAAACCGGTGATCTCGATATCGTCGAGTTTGTCGAGTCGTCCGTCCTCGCGCGGGATCTCGGCGGCGATGAGCCGGCTGATCATGTCGTCGGTCGGGTTCTCCCGGCGCTTCTGCACCAGCGAGTAGTAGTAGATCGCGGTGTCCATGTTGGCCTGCATGCCGGCCTCGGAGGTGCCGATCTGACCGGGCTCACGGGACAGGCTGGTGTCGATCCAGTGCCGCACCATCTGGCGGTAATCCGGTTCGACACCGGCCATCCGGGTGATGACCTCGACCGGGAACGGCCCGGAGAAGTCCTGCACGATGTCGAAATCGTCGGAGGTGATCAGACTCAGGTAGTGGTCGATCTGCTCGACGATGGTGTCCTTCTGGGCCTGCACGGCCCGCGGGGTGAAGGCCTTGTTGAGCAGGCTGCGCATGTGCCGGTGATCGGGCGGGTCCATGAAGATGATCGACTTCTGTGGCGGTTCGTCGGCCTGCACCATCGCCAGATCGCAGCCCCGCGACGATGAGAACGCCTCGTGGTCCTTGAGTGCGGCGGCGACGTCCTCGTGCCGGGTCAGGGCGTAGAAATCCCGGTCGGGGCAGTAGTAGAGCGGCGCTTCGGTGCGCATCCGCCGGTAGATCTCGAACGGGTTGTTGAAGTACTCGTCGGAGAACGGGTCGAACACGAGTTCCGCGGTGGTCATACTGAGGTCCTCCTCCAGGGTGAAGCTGTCACCCGAAGCGTTACGGAAGGCTGTGAAACTGTAACGCTAACAGTAGTCCCGTCGGGACGATCGCGAAACAGTCAATTTCGGGCGAAATCAGCGTCCCAGTCCGGCGTCGACGAGGGTGTTCAGCGCGCCGAGATCGGTACCGAGTTCGGCGACCGTTTGCCGGATCACCGCGACGTCCTTGCCGATGAATTCGCCGACGGCGGAGACAAAGGCGGCGGTCGAACCGGCGCGCACCACATTGTCCAGTGCCCGGCTGGCGCCGCTGCCGTGCGGCAGCGCCGCCAGCAGTGCGGCCTCATCCACCCCGAGGCTGCCGGCCAACTGGGCCGCTTCGGCCAACAGTCCGATCTGGGCGGCGAACAGGGTGTTGTTGATCAGCTTGACCTTCTGGCCCGCGCCCAGGGCTCCGACGTGCAGCACCGGGCTGCCGTAGGAGGTCAGCACCGGTTGCACCCGCCGCACCGCATCGGCGGGGCCACCGACGAACAGCGTGACCTCACCGGCGGCAATATCGTGCGGTCCACCGCTGACCGGAGCGTCGACGACGTCGATGTGGGGTGCCAGATCCCGCAGGTGCTCGACGGTGCGGGGGCTTCCGGTGGTGTGCACGATCAGGACCGCCCCGGACGGGATTGCCGCCAGTAGCGCGGTATCGGCGACCGCACGGACCTGTTCGTCGGTGAACAGGCAGATCACCACGGCCTCGGCGCCATCGACCACGGCGGCCGGATCGGCGACCGGGGTGGCACCGAATTCCGCGACGGCTTGGCGCTTCTCCTCGGTGCGGCCGAGTGCACGCACCACGTGCCCAGCCTCGGTGAGCCGGCGCACCATCGGTGCGCCCATCCGGCCCGCGCCGATGAACCCGACGCGCATCAGTTCGGACTGTTCTTCGCGCAAGCGTTCATCAGCGCGGGTGCTCCATCAGGTCCAGGGCGGCATCGGCGGCGTCGAACACCGCGCCTTCGGGTGCCGATGCGTTGCCCGCGAGCGTCGCGGCGTGCCGGCAGTCCTTCTGCAACAGCGCACCGGCGATCGGGGCGAGGTTGTCCAGGCTGCCGCCGAAGGCGGCGATGCTGTTGAGCGCCTTGCTGGTGGCCGACCCGCGGGTGACCACCTCGCACAGGCGTTCCCGAGGCACGCCGAGTGACTCGCCGAGTGCCAGCGCACTCATGGCGGCGCCGAGGTTCGCGGTGAACAGCAGGTTGTTCAGGATCTTGGCGACCTGACCGCTGCCCAGCGGGCCCAGATGCACGATGGGATCGGCATAGGTGGCGAACACCGGACGTACCTTCTCCACATCGGCTTCCGCGCCGCCGATCATCACCAACAGGGTGCCCGCCTCGACGGCGGGGCCGCCGCCGCTGACCGGCGCGTCGATCACCGAGACCCCCTTGGCGGCTGCCAATTCCGCGATCTCCGAGCAGGTGTCGGGGTGCACGGTGCTGTGGATGGCGATGATGGCGCCGGGCGCCAGGCCGGCCAGCACACCGTTCTCGCCGGAGATGACCTCGCGGACGTCGTCGTCGCCGACGACGCACAGGCACACCAGATCGCTGGCGGCGCCCAGCTCAGCGGGCGTACCCGCCGTTTTCGCCGCGGTGTCCGCGTAGGGCTCCAGCGACGCGGCGCGACGGGCCCACAGAGTCAGCTCGAAGCCGCCTTCGACGATGCGGCGGGCCATCGGCCCACCTTGGCTGCCCAGTCCGATGAATCCAACGCGCATCAACCCGCCTCCGCTTCTCTCGCGCCACCGGCAGCGGCGGCGATACATTCTCCGACAAATGACAACACCCGCAGGTGGTAGTTCTGCGCCGAGAGTCCGACGCTGAGATTGTGCCCGCTGTCCGGCATTTCGTTGACCGTAACCCGCGGCGCAGCACCGAACAGCCCGGCGATATCGGCCAGTGCCGATGCCGAGGTGTCCCAGACACGTTCATGCTCGGCCGCGCTGTACTGGACGGGCACGGGCACCGCGGCAGCCAGCTCCGGGAAGTCCCGGCGCGACCAGTTGGCGGTCACCGGACCCTCGTAGGCGACGCCCGGCGCGGACAGCGCGCCGGTCAGCACCTCGGCCGGATACAGTTCCGCGGGCTCCCACAACAGTTCCCGCAACCCCGCCGGGCGGCGGGTCAGCGTCGCCTGGCTCAGGATGTCCTTCGCCTCGGGGCTGTAGCGCAGCCCGGTTCCGGCGAGCTCGACACCGATCACGTCGGCACCGGCCACCGTCATCCGCAGCGCCAGTTCGCATCCCAGTGAATGCGCGAAGACGAAGATGCCCGCACCGCGCGGGCCGCCGGCCAGGATCTTGTCGACGGCGCCGGCGGCCAGCGTCACCCGGGCGGCCGGGTCGGCCATGGTGTCCTGATACAGCGCCGACGCCCCGTAGCCGGGACGGTCCAGGGCGATCACGGTGAAACCCTGTGCGGCCGCGGTCCGCAGCAACGACAGGTCGGGCCGGCCGGGACAGTCGAAGTACGCCGACGAGGTCGCGCCGCCGTGGATGGCGACGATCACCGCACGCGGCTCGTGGGCGGCGGCGACCAGGGCGGACATCGGCACCGAGCCGACCATCACCACCCGGGGGCGGACCTGAGTCATGGCTCGTCTCCCAGTCGCTCCGGTCCTCGCTCGTGCCTCGCTGAGATCCTCACTCCCGCTCGCCTTCGCAACTAGTCATCGGTCCGCAGCAGCAGCACACCGCTGGGGGTCAGGCCGCCGCTGCTGGCGACCGCGACCTTCGCGCCGGCCACCTGCCGTTCGCCGGCGTCGCCGCGCAGCTGGGTGACCGCCTCGTGGATGAGGCCCATGCCGTGCGTGCGGCCGTGGGAGAGCTGGCCGCCGTGGGTGTTCAGCGGGATGACGCCGTCGCGGGCGATGGCGTGACCGCCGTCCAGGAAATCCTTGGCCTCACCGATACCGCAGAAGCCGAGCGCCTCCAACCAGGACAGGCAGTTGAAGGTGAACCCGTCGTAGAGCTCGGCGACGTCGACATCGCTGGGCCGCAGCGATGTTCGCGACCACAGATGCGCGGACTGGCCGAGCACCTGCGGCTCGTGGGTCAGCGTGGTCTGATCCCAGTCCAGGCGCTCGATGATCTGGGTGCCGACGGCCTCGACCCGGATCGGTTTCTGGGGCAGGTCGCGTGCCACGTCGACGGCCGAGACGATGACGGCGACCGCGCCGTCGCACGGCACATCGCAGTCATACAGCCCGAACGGGGTGGTGATCATGCGGGCGGACAGATAGTCGTCCATGGTCATCGGGTCGCGGTAGATGGCCGTCGGGTTGAGCGCGGCGTTGGCGCGCTGGTTCAGCGCGATCCAGCCGAGCGTCTCGCGGGTGGTGCCGTAGCGGTGGAAGTGCCGGGAGGCGTTCTGCGCCAGGGTGTGTGCCGCCGATATGCCGCCGAAGGGCTGTTGCCAGCCGCTGGCCCGGGCGCCGCCGGGCGGGGACATCTTGCCTTCCTTCATCAACTGCTGGAAGGTGGCCTCCCACAGCGTGCGGAAGCACAACACGTGGCGCGCCATCCCGGTGGCGACGGCCATCATCGCCGCGATGACCGATCCGCCGGGGCCGAAGGTGTCCATACCGCCGTTGATCCAGGTCGGGCGCAGCCCAAGCGCGCCCTCGAGCGCGCTGACACCGCCTTCGCCCATACCCGCGACGTCCAGCCCCGGGTAGGTCGACAGGCCGTCGATATCGTCGAAGGTCAGACCGGCGTCCGTGACGGCCGCCTCGCACGCCTCGATGGTCAGCGACAGGGGCGCCGCCATCAGCCGCCGTCCCAGCCGGGATGCGCCGATGCCGGTGATGGCCGCCTTGTCCTCGAACTTCTCGCTCGTCAGCATCGGCCGGACATGCTGGGCGAAATCCGTCGGCGCGATCTCGTCTTCTGGCAGCGCGGTCGGGGCGCCGGGATCTGCGGCCGGGGCGAACACCGGCAACCAGACATCGTCGAACTGCTGGAAGGCCACCTCGACGGGCTGGCCGATCTCCAGGGCGTCGGCATCGCAGTCAACGATGTTGGTGGTCAGCCGGACCCGCGGATCCTCCAGGATGGCGACCTCGGCGATGACATACGGCGGCGGCAGATCGGGAAACCCGAAACGGTGGTTGACGCTGAAGCCCGACAGCGTGGCCCTGCCCGATACCGCCCGCACACCCAGATCGTGGCTGCGGCAGTACCGGCAGATCGGCGCCGGTGGGTGGATCAGCGCCTTACAAGCCTGGCACTCCTGGATACGTAACTGTCCGTCAGCGCCCGAAGTCCAGAAGAACTCGTTCTGCACCGTGAGTTGGGGCAGCGGCCGGCCGGGGATGGCGGACAAGTCAGCTCCTTGCTGTAGTGGCCGCGGGGCCGGCGGCGTGATCCTGGTCCTGCTTCACCGGCGGGATCTCGATGATGGCGTGCACCGGGCAGTCCAGCAGTGCGCGCATCACCGCGTCGCGATCCTGTTCGGGCACTTCGCCGCTGCCCTCCAGGCAGGCGTAGCCCCAATCGTCCAGCGAGAAGTACTCCGGTGCGTGCTTGGCGCAGATACCGAATCCGTCGCACAGAGTCCTGTCGAGTTTGATCCTCATGACACCGCCTCAACTTCGAAGGGACGCAGGGCCGAAAACCCGCTGCAGTCGGCGCACCCGCCGTCGAGGTGGCTTTCCACGAGTTCGGGGAACTGATCCAGCAGGCTGGCTGCCACATTGGCGGCTCCGTCGAGCGTTGCGCAGGCGCCACGTCCGCGCAGCACCACCGACCAGCGGCGCAGCCGGGCCACGTCCTCGGCGGTGGCAGCGCCGTCGCGCAGTGCATCGGTGACCGCGGCCATTGCGGCCGTTCCGTTGAAGCAGGACCCGCACTGCCCGGCATTCTCCCGGTCGAAATAGGCCAGCACCGAGGCGGCCACCGCGACCGGGCAGTCTTCGGTGAGCACCGCGACGGCGCCGCACCCGAGCCCGCTGCCCAGGGCGCGCACCGACTCATGGTCCAGGGTGGTGTCGACGATGGCCCGGTTGAGCAGGCCGGCGAAGTAGCCACCCATGAGCGCGCCGGTGACCGCGTCGGGATCGACCCCGTGCAGGACAAGCAGTTCCGATGTCTTGGTGCCGTGTGGGAGTTCGTAGAGGGCGGGTGGCCGTCCGGCGCCGGTGATGGTGGCCAGGAACGTGCCGGGGGAGGCCTGGGTGCCGTAGCGCCGGAACTCGGCCGGGCCGTGGCGCAGGATGAAGGGCAGGTGCGAGAGCGTCTCGACGTTGCTCACCAGGGTGGGGTGTCCGGCGACGCCTTCCTCGAACACCCGCGGTGGCTTGTCGGTCGGTTTGGCCGGTCCGCCGTTGATCACCCGCACCGCCGCCGATTCCTCGCCGGCGATATAGGTAGAATCGACGGTCACCACGCTCACCTGCAAGACGCCCAGATGCGCGCCCGCATCGGCGAGTGCCGACTCCACCGCGGCGGCCGCGTGCGGGTCGGAGACGTAGACGTAGCCGCGCTCGGCACCGGCGATGCGAGCAGCCAGTCGCAGTCCGTCGAGCACCAGGTGCGGCCGGTGACGCAGCAACCAGCGGTCTTTGACCGATGCCGGCTCACCCTCCTCGCCGTTGGCGATCACGACGGTCTGCTTGCCGGCGCGGCTGGCGGCCCGCACGGTGGTCAGCTTCACCGACAGCGGGAACGCTGCGCCGCCGCGGCCGAGCAGACCGGCGGCGGCGACCGCGTCGAGCAATACGTCGGCATCGTCGATCTGTTGATAGCCACCGGCACTCGCGTACTCGGCGACATCCTCGGTGCCCGAGCCTGGCCGCAGCAGCCGGGGGGTGAGTCCGGGCCAGACGTCGACCTTCAGATCGGTTGCGGTGGTTGTCATGATCGGCTGGTCCTTTCCACCGTTAGGCTGACGGCCGTGAGAACCGCAGTGGTGCGCGTTGACGTGGATCCGCCGGGGCGGCTGACGCCCACACAGCTAGCCGAGGGCATGGCCACACTCCGGCGGCTGTGCGCCCCGATCGGTGCCGAGGTCGTCGAGGCCGACCTCTCGGTGATGCCGGCCCATCGGCGCGAGGTCGAGGTGCTGCTGGCCGGCGCGGATGCCGACGCGCTGCAGAACGCGGTGGTCACGTTGTGTGGCAAGGCATTCGGCACCGATGTGGCGCCCGGTGTGCTGACTTTCGTCAGCCGGGGCACCGATGACGACGCGCACGGTGTACTGGCCGGATTCGGTCTCACCGGAGAGGTGCGCCGCCATCCCAGCGGTCAGGGCTGGGACGTGGTCGAGGTGACGCTGCGCCGGGCGGATCTGGCCCGGGTGCCCGAAAGCCGTCTCCACACCGCGCTGGAGGCGTCGCTGAACAGCGAAGTGCGCATCCTGATGCAGTGAGGTCATCGCGGGACGTCCGGGGCGGCCAGGAAGTCCAGGATCGCCGGGGCGGCCTGCACCCAGGTGTCGAACAGGCAGAACGTCTTTCCGCCGCTCTGTGCGAACTTCTCTCCGGCGCGCTCCCAGGCATCCTCGGGCCACGGCGGGTCGATCAGCGTGGAACCCTTGATCAGACAGCTCACCTCCAGGGAGGTGCGCTTGGGATGATCCCAGTCGTTCTCGCCGCCCCGGATGATCAGAGTGGGGACGGTGATGTTGTCGAACAACTCGTCGGGCACGCCGGGGATGGTCTGGCCGGGCTTGGGCACGTACGCATTGAGCCAGCGCAGCATCACCTTGAGGTAGGCAGCTTGCTCAAGGTCGAGGAGTCGCCGGCGGTTGGCCGGATTCTGGGCGATGCGCTCGCGCCATTCGGGGACGCTGAGCAGGCCCTCGATGCCCAGACCGCGCACCGCGAGAATGCTGGGGGTGACGTAATGCCCGCCCAGCACGAAGGACCCGTACACACCGCCGACGATGTTCCACACCACCAGCTTCCGCACGATCTCCGGGTACAGCATGGTGGTCAGCATCGAGTCCCGTGCGCCGCCGGACCCGCCGAGGATGATGCATGGTCCGGCATCGAGCTTGGTGATCAGCTGGAACAACGTCTCGGCCCGCATGTGTGATTCGCTCTGCCCGTAGAACTGCACGTCGGACTTGCCGCAGTTGGGCCGGTCCCACAGCAGCACCCGGTAGCCACCGGCCACCAGGGCCTCGGCCAGCGGGCGCAGGCCCGGGATGTCCTTGCTGAACCGGCCGCCGGGGGTCAGGGCGATGAATTCGCCTGTCTCGCCCAGGATCTCGTAGACGACGTTGCCGCCGTTGATCTCGATGGACTGCTCGCCGTTTTCGAGGCTCGGCCCCGTTTCGGTCACCGCAGTCATGCTTGCACCAGCACATCGTTGCCGACCACCCGGACCGGGTAGGTGCGGATACTCCACTCCGGTTTCACCGCGGTGGTGCCGGTGGCCAGCTCGAAGCCCCACTGGTGCCACGGGCAGAAGATGTACTCCTTGTCGCGCACCATGACGGCGTCACCGGGCACGTTCTCGTCGACGATGTTCAGACCGCGCGCTCGGCCCGAACACAGCGGACCGCCCTCATGCGGGCAGTAGTTCGCGATGGCGTAAAACGTGCCGTTCACGTTGTAGACGCCGACCCCGTGCCGTCCGATGGGCACCAATTTGTGTGCGCCGTGCGGAATCTCGTCGACCGTGGCGACGATGTGCTCGCGTCCTTGCGCCAGGCGGGGCTCACGCCCTGCCTCCGTTTCGTTACTCATGGGTCAGAAAACCCGAACCTGGCCCTCGAGGGCCGGCACGGTTTCCGGCACATTCCGGTAGGTCGCCATCCCGTTGCGGAACATGATGGGTTCGCGGGCGTGCTCGGGCAGGTGCTTGACCAACCAGCGTGGGTCGTCGAACGTCCAGTGCGGGTAATCGCTGCTGAACAGCAGGATCTTCTCGCACTCCATCCATTCGAAGGCGCGGGTCAACTCGGTCTTGTCCTCCGGATAGTCCAGTGGCTGGGTGGTGAACTTGATGTGGTCCTTCACGTACTCGCTGGGCTTGCGTTTGATGTCCATCCACGACTTACGGGCCGCGTAGATGGCGTCCATCCGCCACATCAACGGCAGGATCCAGGTGAACGCGTGCTCGACGAAGACGATCTTGAGCGTCGGATGCCGGTCGAAGGTGCCGTCGAAGATCAGGCTCATCACCTGGTTCGCCGCCAGCAGCGAGTAGGTGACCATGAAATCGTGGTTGTAGCTGGGCAATCCGACCGGTGGCATGGGCAGCTCGTCATAGTGGCTGCGCGACAGGTGACAGCTCACCGGGATGTCGTGCTTGGCGGCTGCCGCCCAGATGGGGTCGTACTTGGGGTTGCCCCATGACGGGCGTGGCTCGGCTTTGATCAGGATCTGCGACATGAAGGGGTGATCGGCCCAGCGCTCGACCTCCTCGACGCTCTTCTCGGGTTCCTCGATGGCCAGGCAGATCGATCCGCGCCAGCGCTCATGCCAGTTGTTCTGGCTGTCCAGCCAGTGATTGGCCTGCCAGTCGTTGAGCGCCATCGACATGGCGTGCTGCGCTTCCGGGATGCGCGCCGGGTAGGCGGCGGGCTCCAGGATCGCGATATCGGCGCCGGCTTCCATGATCAGCTGCTTGAACGCCAGTTCGGGGTCGCTGCAGGGGAACTGGCCATCCGCCGGAAAGGAGTCCAGGCGCATGGCATAGGAGTGCGCGTAGTCGGGCGCGTCGTAATAGATCTGGTCGCCGACCTTGTGGGTGCCGAAATACCTGCTGCGCCACGGCTCGGGGATGTACTGGCCGAGGTCGCCTGCGCGCGGGGCGGGATGGACATCGGAGTCGACGCACCGCACGGCGATGCGCTCGGTGGCAGGTAGCCGGGGGTTGGCTGTGGTGGTCATGGTGTTTGCCTCCTCGTTCCCTCTACTGTGCCCCGGCGGCGGATGCGATGACCGGACTTTGAATCCCGTACAGGTCGGCCGCATTGCGCCAGCACAGTTTGTCGCGTTGCTCGGGGCTGTAGCTGCTCGGCACCGAGAGCTCGTTGAGCTGCCAGTGCGGGTAGCTGGATCCGTACATCATCATGTCGTCCTTGCCGGTGAATCCGGCCCACTCACCGGCGAAGTCGACATCACCCGGTCCGTCCAGCGCACCCTGCACGAAGTAAACATGTTCGGGCAGGTAGTCACTGGGCATCTTGGGGGCCCACGGTGTCTGCTCCAAATGCGGGCGGCCAAAGCAGTCCATCCGCCACATGAACGGTGTCAGCAGGTCGGCGGCGCCGTCGGCCCAGACAAACTTCAGCGCGGGCAGCCGTTCGAAGACGCCTTCGGCGATCATGTTCATCAGGTGGTACAGGAAGTTCAGTGCGGTGAACCCCACGTACTGCTCGTAGGTGCGGGTGATTCCGTTCGGTGTCGGCGGCAGCGCGACCCCCGAGCCGACCTCGAAGTGCACGGAGACCGGCAGTCCGGCGTCGACGGCGGCCTCCCACAGCGGCCAGAACTGTGGCTTTCCGTAGAGCTCGCGCGACTGCAGCGGAATGCCGAGCTGAACCACCTGTGGGTGGTCCTTGTACTTGTCGATCTCGCGCAGCGCGCCGGCGATGTCGTCGGGATTGACCCGGATGGTGCCGCGGAAGCGATCGCCGAATTCGTCATGCGCCAGCCAGCGCGTCACCATCATCTCGTTGTGCGCCGCGGCGATCGCGGAACCGAGGTGACGGTCGGGCATGATGCCGCGCGTCATCGGGTGCAGGATCGCGATGTCCACGCCGCGGTCGGTGAACAGGTGCTTGGCCACGACGGCGGGATCCGAGCCGGGGTACTGACCGTCGGGTCCCGTGGTTCGCGGGGCGTACTCGCCGCCGGGCGCCCCGTACCAGTCCATTTCGTAGTCCGGGAATCCGCGGCTGCTGAACGGTTCCTTTAGGAAGTTCTTGCGGAGGTCCTTGTTCGACTCGACGAAGATGTGCACGCTGGTGTCGATGACGGGGGTCGTCACGACGTTCCCGGCACCGTCCTGCAGTTCTTTCACCGTGGTCCATCCTTAGCTCTGCGGCCGGGCCGGGGGCACAGCCCAGCGCGACGTCCCGAACCTCAGTGTAGATCCTTGTTCTTCAATAGCAAGAACATTGTTCTCCAGCGGATCGCTTACATCTTCGCTGGTGAGAGTGTCTGCTGGTCAGTCGCGTAGCGCACCGCTGGCGAAACTTCATAGCCGTCAGAGGAGAATGTCACCGCCTTTCAGGAGAATGCTATTCTCCTGCGAACGGAACTAGTGCAGGCGGGAGGTGCCAGATGCTTCTGGAGTTCGACTCTGATCAGCGGCTATGGCAGGAAACGGTGCGTGACGCGGTAGGCAAACAGTGCCCGGCGTCACTGGTCCGGGGAATCGCGGAAAAGGGCGATGACCCGACCCCGCTGTGGAAGTCGTATCTGGAAGCCGGCTGGACCGAGCTCACCGACCCGCAGAACGCGGTCGAACTCGCCATCGTGCTCGAGGAACTGGGCCGGGCCACCGACCCGACACCGTTCCTGGCCACGCTGTCGCAGTTCGCGCCGCTGGCAGGCGAGCGGTACGACGCCGCCAAGGCCGGCGCCGCGATCTATGAAGGCGTCAGCGCCAACTGGAGCCGGCAGGGCTGGGAACTGGACGGCACCTCGAAATTCGTGCTCGACGGTGATCGCGCCGAACAACTTGCGGTGGTGACGCCCGCCGGAGTGTTCGTGATCGACGGCGGAGCCGTCAGGACCCGGCGCCGCGATGTGTTCGATCCGGTGCTGCATATCGCCGAGGTGACCTTCGACCGCCTGCGGGTGGAGGAATCCGACCGCCTCGATCTCGAACCGGCGGCCGCGCTGGACCTGGTCGAGCGGTCGCGGCACATCGCGTTGATGGGTATCGCCATTCACACCGTCGGGGCGTGTCAGCGCATCCTGGATCTCGCACTCGAACATGCCAAGAGCCGCCACCAGTTCGGCGTGCCGATCGGATCGTTCCAGGCCATCCAGCACAAGGCCACCGACATGTACGTGGCCATCGAACGGGCCCGGGCGCTGTCCTATTTCGCCGCCCTCACCATCGCCGCGGATGACCCGCGGCGCCGGATCGCCGCGGCCATGGCCAAGGCCAGCGCGGGGGAGTGCCAGACGCTGGTGTTCCAGCACGGCCTGCAGACCTTCGGAGCCATGGGCTTCACCTGGGAGAACGACCTTCAGTTCGCGCTGAAGCGGGCCAAGGCCGGCGAGCTGCTGCTCGGCGGCGCCGCTGAACACCGCGCCCTCATCGCCGAGGAGTTTGATGCAACTCGAATTTGATCCCGACGTCGAAGAGTTCCGCGCCGAGTTCTCGGCCTTCCTCGACGAGCACATGCCCTCTGCCGCAGACACTCTGGAGCGTCCGCGGTCGGTGTCGCACATGCCGCAATGGGCGCGCGACTGGCAGCGACTGCTGTTCGACAACGGCTGGCTGCTACCGGCGCAGCCGCCCGAGTTCGGCGGCCGCAACGCGTCGGTGCTGCAGAGCTTCGTGCACCTGGAAGAGCTGTGCCGGCGACGGATCTACCACAGCTTCAATCCCCAGGGCGTCAACATCATCGCGGCCTCGCTGCTGACGTTCGGCACCGACGAGCAGAAGCAGCAGTGGGCGGTGCCGGTGCTCAAGGGTGAGCGCACCGCGTCCCTGGGCATGAGTGAGCCCAGCGCGGGTTCGGACCTGGCGTCCCTGCGTACCAAGGCCGTCCGGGATGGCGACGAGTTCGTCGTCAACGGACAGAAGGTGTGGACCTCGGGCGCGCATGACGCCGACTGGTTGCTGACCTTCGTGCGCACCGATCCGGACGCGCCCAAGCACAAGGGCATCAGCGTGCTGATCATCCCGACCGATACCGAAGGCGTGGTGTGCCGGCCGTTCGCCGACCTGACCGGCGAGGAGAACAAGGACTTCAACGAGGTCTTCTTCGCCGATGTGCGGGTGCCTGCGGAGAACCTCGTCGGCCCACTCAACGGCGGCTGGAAGGTGGCCAACGGGTCACTGGGCCACGAGCGGACCATGATGTGGCTGGGCTTCGCGGACCGGATCGCCAACTCGATCGGCGATTTCAAGCCGTCCACGCCGCTGGAGCGCGACCAGCTGGCCTCCACCATCATGGATTACCAGGCACTGCGGCTGCTCGGATCGGTCGGGCTGGCCAAGGCGGCCCGCGGCGAGGTCGATGTGGCCGCGGTGTCGGTGCCCAAGCTGCTCGGCGCCGAGGCGGAGCTGCGGGCCGCGAACAACGCGCTCGTGGCGGCCGGCCCCGAGGGGCTCATCCACCCGTCGTTCAGCGGGCCCTACGCCCACATGAACCTGGACCATTACTACGCCAGCTGGTTCGAGCGGTACGCGCGCAGCTTCTCCGGCACCATCGCCGGGGGCACGTCGGAGATCCAGCGCAACATCATCGCCCAGCAGGTACTGGGATTGCCTCGCGGTTAGCGCGCGGCGCACACGAAAAAGTCCCGCCTTCCGATACCGGAAAGCGGGACTTTTTTCGGCTTACGACAACTCAGTAGTTGTTGCAGGAAGCGGCCAGCTGCTGAACCGCACCCAGGTAGCTCGCGGCGCCCGGGTAGGCGGCGATCTGGTTGACCGTGTTCTGCCGCTCCACCGGACCGGAGGAGAGGAAGGTCCGCAGCATTCCCAGTGCCATCGGCTGAGCGTTGAACTGAGCGGCCAGATCGGGGCGCTCCGCGTTCATGGCACCCATCACCTGGTCGTAGTTGCAGGTCGTGTTGATGACCGGACCGAGGTCGGGCTGGGCTGAGGCGATCCCGACCGACATCGGCACCGACAGAGCCATACCGCCAATCATCACGGCAAGCTTCGTGCGCGACACCTTGAGCATGTGGTTTTTACCTTTCCCCACCCGACTGATTCGGGCGACATCCTCCTTTTCGTGGAGGACATCTAATTTGTTACACATTTTCTGATCGAAAGGCTAACAGGATCGACGGTGATCCACGCAAGCCCATTACCCATCAGTAACGCTGGTCAAACGGGTGAAGTTCCCGGTTGCGCCGACGTCGAGGAAATCACTTCCAGTCGATGACCGCGGTTTCCTTGCGTTCGGTGATCGGGCGGGCCAGCTCCTGCTCGTCGCAGATGCGCTGCAGATTGTCCAGCGTCTCGTCGAGGCCGGGCCCGAGCTTCTTACCCGGGGTGAAGGTCGCGGGCAGGTTCCGCATGCCCTGGATGACGCCGATGCTGTCGTAGTGCACGGTGCCCTCGGGATCACACCGGTAGTCGGGCATCCGGTCGAGGACCGCGGTCAGCATCGATTTGAATACCGTGCGGGCCACATTGGAGCCTACGCAGCGGTGCACGCCGATACCGAAGCTGAAGTGCCGATTACCTTTGCGATCCAAGATGATCTGGTTGGGATCATCGAACACGGACGGGTCGCGGTTGGCCATCGCCCACGAGATCCACAGCCGTTCACCCTCTTTGAACTGGGTGCCTTCGACCTCGACATCCTCGGCAAAGGTACGTCCGTCACCGGGGGCCGGGGTGAAGAAGCGCAGGAACTCCTCGGTGGCCGGGTTGAGCAGGGTTTCCCGTTCCCGGCACAGCAGGCTGCGTTGCTCCGGGTTCTCGCCCAGCCATTCCAGCGCGTGTGCGGTCAGCGCGGTGGTGGTGTCGAAGCCACCGCCGATGATCAGGCCCAGGTTGCCCAGGATCTCCATGTCGGGCGCGGGCTCACCGTCGATGCGCAGTTGCAGCAACGCGTTGATCAGGCCCGGCTTCGGGTTCTCCTTGAACGCGAACATATTGGTGAGCAGGTCGATACCCATCTCACGGTGCTGTTCGTTGATCCGCTCGCGGTCCGGCGAGTGCTCGGGGGTGTAGACCGAGGCGTGCGTCGGCTCGCTGTAGACATGCCACTTCTTGAGGTCCAGGCCCATCATGGCCAGGGTCAGTACCGCGGGCACGACGTTGGCGAGGTGGTCGACGAAGTCGATCTCGCCGGTCTCGATGTGCTCATCGAGCGCCGCGCGGGTGATCTCGTCGACGAACGGCACCCAGCGCTTGATGGCTGCCGGTGACAGGTAGGGATTCAGCGCGCCGCGGTAGGTGCTGTGATCGGGCTCGTCCATCTCCAGGATGCCGCCGCGCACCGTCTTGGCCCGGCTGGCGACGGGGATGCTGATGCCGTCGTAGCCGGTGCCCTCACCGGTGAGATCGTGGTCATTGGACACCACCGGGCAGCGCGCCAGCTCGAAGACGTGCTTGCTGTCCGCGGCGACCCAGTGGCCGTCGTAGGCGTCTGTCCACGCCATCGGGCACCGGGACTGCATCTCCTCGGTGATCTTCTCGAACTGCAACCGGTACTCGGGGGTGTGCCGGTCGAAGTGGTACTTGTTGCGCTTACGCGCGTCATCGGTGGTGACGTCGTCGATACTCACGGCGGTGTCTCCTTGATTATCGGTGGGGATGGCGCTTGTGTGCGGTCGTCATTCGACGACGATCGCCTGCTCCGGGCAGGAGTGCACGGCTTCGTTGACCGCGTCCTCCTGATCGGCCGGCACCACTTCGGACGTGGGTGAGGCGTGTCCGTCGACATCGTCGAGTTCGAACGAGTCGGGGGCGATCATCGCGCACAGGGTGTGCCCCTGGCAGCGGCTTCCGTCAACCGAAACCTTCACTGCGCCAGCTCCTTCCGAATGATTGGGTGCGTCATCAGACGTGGTAGTCGTACCACTTGAGGTAACCGCCCGCATCGACGCGCAACTGCATGCCGGTGACGAAGCGGGACTCATCGGAGGCCAGCCACAACACGGCGTTGCTGATGTCCTCGGGCTCGATGTAGTTGACCTTCATGGCCTGCTGCACACCGAAGACCGGCTCGGCGTCGGCGCGCGTGGGGTTCTCCAGGTCCGGGCGGAACGAGCGGTACATCGGCTCGCTCTGCAGCATGTCGGTGTTGCAGTTGGTCGGATGGATGACATTGGCCCGGATACCGCGGACGGCCAGTTCGGTCGCCAGGTAATGCACGTATTCGGAGATGAGGCGCTTGCTGACCATGTAGCCCATGCCGCCGGGGTCGGAACCGGGGTTGGGCTTGTTGTGGGCGTCCATCAGCGCGGCCGCCGAGGCGGTCGCCACGATCGAGGCGCCCTCGGCCAGGTGCGGCAACGCCACCTGGATGGCGTTGATGGTGCCGACGAAGTTGGTGTTGATGCCGTCGGTCCAGGCCTGCATCGGTGGCTGGCCCTTCATGGCGGCGACGCCGGCCTGCGCGACGACGATGTCGACCTTGCCCAGTTCGGCGAGGCCCGCCTCCAGCGCGCCCCGCAACTCCGCCTCGTTGCGTACGTCGGCCTGGGCCGTGACGATGCGACGGCCGGCCTTCTCGACATAGTTCTTGGTCTCTTCGAGGTCTTCTGCCGTGGCCATGGCATAGCCGACGGTGTCGTAGTTCTTACAGATGTCGACGGCGATGATGTCGGCGCCCTCTTCGGCGAGCCGGATCGCGTGGCTGCGCCCCTGACCGCGGGCAGCGCCGGTGATGAACGCGACTTTTCCGGCTACCCGGCCTGCAGTGTTTCCCGTGGTCCCCATGTTCAGTCCTTCTCGCTCTCAGGTGTTCCGGCCGCCGTTGACGCCCAGGATCTGTCCGGTGATGTAGCTCGCCTCTTCGGAGATGAAGAAGGCACAGGCCGCTGCGATGTCCTCGGGTTTGCCCATCCGGCGCACCGGGGTCTGCTCGATCTGCTTCTCGGTATCGCCGAGGAACCCGCGGTCCTCGGCCTTGCGCAGCATGGGGGTGTCGATGAAACCCGGGGGGACGGCGTTGACGGTGATGCCCATCGGCCCGTATTCCAGCGCCAGCGATTTCGTCAGCCCGTTCACCGCGGACTTGGCCGCGACATAGGGCGCCATGAAGGGCTGGCCCGAGTGGGTGCTGGAGGAGGAGATGTTCACGATGCGGCCCCAGCCGGCCTCGACCATCTCGGGTAGCACGGCCTGGATGCAGTGGAACGTTCCGTTGAGGTTCACGTCGATCACACGCTGCCACTGCTCGAACGTGGTGTCGGTGAAACGGCGGAAGCTGTCCAGGCCGGCAGCGTTGACCAGGATGGAGACCGGGCCGAGCTGGCTGCGGACGCCGTTGAGCGCCTCATCCACGGCAGCCCGGTCGGTCACGTTCGCAATGAACGCGTTCTGGGTGTCCGAGGGGTTGAGGTCGAGCGTGGCGACGTTATAGCCATCCGCGCGCAGGCGGTCGGCGATCGCCCGTCCGATACCCGACCCGCCGCCTGTCACGACAGCGTTCTTCACCTGTGCGGCCTCCTCAGTGTGGCGGCGATCTCAAGAATCGCCCTTCCGATTATGAGAACCGTACTCTCGGGCCGGGCATCACCGCAAGGCACCGCGCGGTGCAAATGGGAACAAAAGTTTGGGCCGAAAAACGACTCGGGGCATACGACTAGCGCATCTACGCTTTCTTGCGTTCTCATGCAGCGGATGTAATATTCGCCCCTGATGAGAATGAAATTTCCATCACAGTGAGGAGCCTGATGTCGGAGACCCCCACGATCACCGCCCGCAACGGCAGTGATTCGGTCAGTGAAACTGCCACTACGAAGGCCGATCGGCGGATGCTGATCGACGGAGAACTGGTCGACGCCGCCCGCACATTCGCCACCGTGAACCCCGCCACCGGCGAGGTGCTCGGCTACGCGCCGGACGCGTCGGTCGCCGATGCCGAGTCCGCCGTGGCCGCGGCCCGCCGCGCCTTCGACAGCTCCGGCTGGGCCACCGATGTGGCGCTCCGGGTGCGTTGCCTGGAGCAGTTCCATGCCGCACTGCTGGCCAACCGCGACGAACTCGCCGCACTGACCACCGCGGAGGTGGGGGCCACCGCGGCACTGAACCTGGGCGCGCAGCTGGACCAGCCGATCGCGATCGTCGAGTACTACACGAACCTGTTGCGCGACTACCCCCTCACCGAGGATCTCGGTCATGTCGAGAGCCGCGGGCAGCAGCATCACCGCTGGGTCGAGAAGGAAGCCGGCGGCGTGGTGGCCGCCATCATCGCCTACAACTATCCGAACCAGCTCGCGCTGGCCAAGTTGGCGCCCGCGCTCGCCGCCGGGTGCACCGTCGTCCTCAAGGCCGCCCCGGACACTCCCTTGATCACCTTGGCCCTCGGCGAGTTGATCGCCAACCACACCGATATCCCGGCCGGCGTCGTGAACGTCATCAGCGGCGCCGACCCACAGGTGGGTGCAGTGCTGACCACCGACCCGCACGTCGACATGGTGACCTTCACCGGCTCCACGCCGACCGGCCGGGCCATCATGGCCGCGGCGAGCACGACCCTCAAGAAGGTCTTCCTCGAACTCGGTGGCAAGTCCGCGGCGATCGTCCTCGACGATGCCGACTTCGGCACCGCCGCATTGTTTTCCGCCTTCAGCATGGTCACCCACGCCGGCCAGGGCTGCGCGCTGACCTCGCGTCTGCTGGTGCCGCGCAAGCACCACGACGAGATCGTCGAACTGGTGAAAACCAACTTCGGCCATGTGCGGTACGGAGATCCGACCGACCCGTCCACCTATATGGGTCCGCTCATCAGCGAGAAGCAGCGCGACAAGGTCGATGCCATGGTGCAGCGGGCCGTCGCGGCCGGCGCCACCCTGGTGACCGGCGGCGAGAAGAAGGGGCCGGGCTACTTCTATACGCCGACCCTGCTCACCGATGTCGATCCCGACAGCGAGATCGCCCAGGAGGAGGTGTTCGGCCCGGTCCTCGCGGTCATCGCCTACGACGATGACGACGATGCGGTGCGGATCGCCAACAACTCGATCTACGGGCTGTCCGGCGCGGTGTTCGGCAGCCAGGAGCGTGCGCTGGCGGTGGCGCGGCGCATTCGTACCGGCACCTTCTCGATCAACGGGGGTAACTACTTCAGCCCCGACAGTCCGTTCGGCGGGTTCAAGCAATCCGGTATCGGCCGCGAGATGGGTGTGGCCGGACTCGAAGAGTTCCTGGAGGGCAAGACCTTCGCGGTGCCGGTGGCCGGCGCATGAGCAAGCCACTGGACGGGATCCGGGTCCTCGAGGTCGCGATGTACGGGTTCGTCCCGTCCGCGGGTGCCGTGCTCGCCGAATGGGGCGCCGACGTCGTCAAGGTCGAGCATGCGGTGACCGGCGATCCGCAGCGCGGGCTGCGCCAGACCGGTCTGCTGCGCGTCGAGGGTGACCCGAACCCGAACATCGAGCACGCCAACCGCGGTAAGCGCAGCATCGGTCTGGACATGTCGGTGCCCGAGGGCAAAGCGGTCCTGCTCGAATTAGCCGGTCGCGCGGACGTTTTCCTCACCAGCTTCCTGCCCGGACACCGGGAGAAATTCGGCATCGACGTCGAGGACATCCGCAAGGTGAACCCGAACGTCATCTACGCCAGAGGAAGTGCGCTGGGGCCGCGCGGCGAGGAGTCGGTCAAGGGCGGCTACGACATGACGGCGTTCTGGTGCCGCGCCGGCACTGCCGCGACCATCACACCACCCGGCACGCCCGGCATGGTCGGCCCGCCCGGACCCGCATACGGCGACACCATCTCCGGGACAAACCTCGCCGGCGGTATCGCCGCGGCACTGCTCAAGCGCGAGCGCACCGGCGAGTCGTCGGTGGTGGATGTCTCGCTGCTCGGTAGCGGCCTGTGGGCACTCGGCCACACCGTGGCGCTGACCAATCACCTCGATCAGCGGATGGAGGCCTTCCCGCCGGGAACTCAGGGTTCGCCGATGAACCCGCTCGTCGGGCTGTACCCGACCGCCGACGACCGCTACATCTCCTTCGTGATGATGCAGCCGACGAAGTTCTGGGCCGACGTGTGCCGCCATATGGATCTCGAAGACCTGGTCGACGATCCCCGCTTCGCCACCGCGGAATCGATCGGCGCGAACACCGCGGCCGCCAACGAGATCCTCACCGAGGCGATGCAGAAACGCACGCTGCCGGAGTGGAGCAAGCGGTTCGCCACCCTGGCCGGGCCATGGGCTCCGGTGCAGGACACGCTGCAGGCCGCCGCCGATGAACAGATCCGCTCCAACGAGTACATCGTGAAGGCCGGCGATCTCGAACTGGTGGCCAATCCGGTGCAGTTCGACGTGACCGCGCCGAGCACCGGGGGAGCCCCGGGATTCGCCGAGCAGACCGACGAGATCCTGCTGGAGCTCGGCCTGGACTGGGACCGCATCATCGAGCTCAAAACCGCAGGCGCCGTTACTTAATTTTCGTTCTCCGAGAGGTACCCACACAGCCCATGCCCTACGTTTCGTCGATCGGTACCTACCTGCCGTGCTGGGGTACCCGCACGCATCGGGTGCCCGGTGATGACGAGGATGCGATCACCCTCGCCGTCGAGGCGGGCCGCGCCGCCTTGGCGTCGGGCGATGCGGTCGAGCGGGTGGTACTGGTGAGCCGCAGCCTGCCGTTGGTGGAGAGCAGCAATGCCGCGGTGCTACTGGCCGGGCTGGGGCTGGATCCCGAACTCGAGGTCGACGAGAGGTTGGGCGGCGCACCCGCCACGGTCGATGCGGTGAGTTCGGCCCGTCCGCGCACGCTGATCATCGGAGTGGACCTGGAACCCGCCGGCGCCGCCGCCTTGGTGACCGCGGAGCGCGGGCTGCAGGTGCGCACCGCCGCGCGGGTGGCACGCAGCCTGCCGGTGCGTATCCGGACCGAGGCGGGCGGGGTGCAGGACTACGGCGACCCGCGGCTGCTGCACGAGCGTGGCCTGATCGCGTCACTGGAAGCCGCCTGGCTGGACACCCCGGCGGCGGTGGCGGGGGTCGACCATCCGCGCGCGGCCGAACTGTGCCTACCCGATCCTCCGGTGCTGCCGACCACGGGCGCCAGCGCGAGCATCTTCGCCCTGGCCGGGATGGCCGATCTGGGCAGGACCGGACCGCTGGTCGCCGTGGAGCAGGCCATCCTGTCCGGGATCACGGTCAGCGGCGGACGAGCCGTGACCCATCGCCGTGAGTTGCCGGCGCGTCCGGCGCCGGCGTACATCCATGCGAAGGGTGCCGACATCCCGATCTCGCTGGCCGCCTACGAACGCGCCTTCGAAGCCAAGGTGCGTTGGGAGGCGGGCACATTCGCGGGCAGTGACGAACTCGACTTCCCTCCCCGTTTCCGGGTGGCCCGCGACGGCACACTGGCCACCGATTACGCGCTGGTGCCGTTGCCGCGTACCGGCACCGTCTACACCGAGGTGACCGTGCACGTCCCGGTTCCCGGCCTGCGCACGCCCTACTCGCTGGTGATCGTCGAGCTCGACGGGGTGGGGGTGCGAGCGCTGGTCAAGGTCACCGGGGTGGAGCCCGGCACCGTCGACATCGGGGATCGCGGACGGATGGCATTGCGCCGGGTCGCCGTGCGCTCCGGGGTGCCCGACTACGGATACGCCTTCGCGCCCGATGAGGCAGCCGCATGAGCGAAGCATGCTGCGCGGGCGCGGGCGGATATGGCGAATATCGCCACCTTTACCGTAAACCATTCGATACTATCCCTCCCGGCATCGAGGGGAGGTCATGAGAAACGTCGCCATCGTCGGTGCGGGAATGACCACCTTCGGTGAACATTTCGCGCTCGGCCTCAAGGATCTGCTGCCACTGGCATTCACCGACTGTGTGCGCAGCATCGACAAGGGCCTGGACAAGTTCGACCTCCAGGCAGCGTGGTACGGCTCGATGGGCACCGCCGACGGATTCCCGGCAGGGATCCTCGCCGATACCCTGGGGCTGCCCGACATTCCGGTGACACGTGTCGAGAACTCTTGTGCCACCGGTAACGACGCCGTACGCAACGCGCTGTTCGCGGTCGCCTCCGGCGCTTACGACGTGGCACTGGTGATGGGGGCGGACAAGCTGCGCGACACCACCTCGGCAGACATGCTGTGGGAGTGGGAGGCGATGGCGCGCGACAAGGCCTGGGACTACCCCCTCGGCCTCGTGGCGCCCGCTGGGTTCGCCCTGCACGTGCGCCGCTATCTGCACGAGTCGCCGGCCACCCGGGAACACCTGGCCATGATCGCGGTGAAGAATCACCGGCACGGGGTCGCTAATCCCAAGGCCCGCCTACGGTTTGAGATCACCCTGGAGCAGGCCATGGCCGCACCGGTGGTGGTCACCCCGTTCCACGTATATGACTGCGCGCCCCAGAGTGACGGTGCCGCCGCGCTGGTGATCGCTGCCGAAGACGTCGTGGAACGTTTCACCGACCGCCCGGTGTGGATCCGTGGTGTCGGTCTGGGGCTGGATTCGGTGATGCATCAACACAAAGCGGATCTGACCACCTTCCCGGCGACCGTCCGGGCGGCCAAACAGGCGTTCGCGATGGCAAATATGACGCCGAGGGATATTCATGTCGCCGAAGTCCACGATTTCTTCACCGGAATCGAGTTGATCAGCTATGAAGATCTTGGCTTTGCTGACCGCTTCGACGCATACAAACTCGTCGAGGCGGAAGTCACCAGCGTCGGGGGAGCGCTGCCGGTGAATCCCAGTGGAGGTTTGAAGTCCAAAGGGCATCCACCGGGTGCCACCGGTGTGGCACAGTGCGTTGAGCTGTTTCAGCAGCTGCGCGGCGAGGCCTTCAACCAGGTGGATGGAGCCCGAGTGGCGTTGGCGCACAACGTCGGCGGACCGACAGCAGTAGCAGCAGTCACGATCTTGGAAGGACCCGATGGGTATGGCAGGTAAGGGTCCGGACCGTTGGACACCCGGAATCGCGATAGCGCGTAACGCCTCGGGGCCGATGCAGGCCGTGGGTGGCCTGTTCGCGATGAGCGCGGATGCGGTGAAGTATCTGTTTCAGCGACCGTTCTTCTGGCGGGAGTTCCTGGAGCAGGCGTGGTTCGTGGCCAAGGTGGCACTGGGACCGACACTGCTGGTGGCAATCCCGTTCACCGTGCTGGTCTCTTTCACGCTGAACATCCTGTTGCGCGAACTCGGGGCGGCGGATCTGTCCGGCGCGGGTGCGGCGTTCGGAGCGGTCACCCAGGTGGGCCCGATGGTCACCGTGCTGATCGTGGCCGGCGCCGGCGCGACGGCGATGTGCGCCGACCTGGGGTCACGCACCATCCGTGAGGAGATCGACGCCATGGAGGTGCTGGGGATCAACCCGGTACAGCGCCTGGTGACGCCGCGGATGCTGGCCTCGGGCTTGGTCGCGTTCCTGCTCAACAGCCTGGTGGTCATCATCGGCATCCTGGGCGGCTACTTCTTCTCGGTGTTCGTCCAGGACGTCAACCCCGGCGCGTTCGCGGCCGGTATCACGTTGTTGACCGGTGTGCCGGAGGTCATCATTTCCTGCGTGAAGGCCGGATTGTTCGGTCTGATTGCCGGATTGATCGCCTGCTACCGGGGTTTGACGATCAGCGGCGGCGGCGCGAAGGCCGTCGGCAACGCGGTGAACGAGACGGTGGTGTACGCATTCATGGCGCTGTTCGTGGT
The DNA here is from genome assembly GCF_008329585.1 of Mycolicibacterium sp. P9-22. Taxonomy (GTDB): domain Bacteria; phylum Actinomycetota; class Actinomycetes; order Mycobacteriales; family Mycobacteriaceae; genus Mycobacterium. The sequence continues at coordinate 151,120 of NZ_NPKP01000001.1, forward strand.
CAACGTGGTGGTCACCGCCATCGGTATCCAGCTGACGGACGGCTGATCGCATGGGAAACGTTGCGGTACTGAAGTCCACCTACCCGCGACTCGCGCGCAGCTTCAAGCGCCCGGTCGTAACGCTGGCCTCGCTGGGCGATCACACCCTGTTCTATGTCCGCGCCGTCAAGGGCATTCCGCTGGCCGCGGTGCACTACCGGCGTGAAGTCATCCGGCTGATCGCCGAGATCTCGATGGGTGCCGGCGCGCTGGCGATGATCGGTGGCACACTGGTCATCGTCGGGTTCCTCACCCTGGCCACCGGCGGCACCCTTGCGGTGCAGGGCTATTCGAGTCTGGGCAATATCGGCATCGAGGCGCTGACCGGCTTCCTGTCGGCCTTCATCAACGTGCGCATCGCGGCGCCGGTGATCGCCGGTATCGGTCTGGCCGCCACATTCGGCGCCGGTGTGACCGCACAGCTCGGTGCGATGCGGATCAACGAGGAGATCGACGCGCTGGAGGCAATGGCGATCCGGCCGGTCGAATACCTGGTCTCCACCCGGATCGTGGCGGGCATGATCGCGATCACGCCGCTGTACTCGATCGCGGTGGTGCTGTCCTTCCTGGCCAGCGAGTTCACCACCACGGTGCTGTTCGGTCAGTCCGGCGGCCTGTACTCGCACTACTTCAACACGTTCCTGAACCCGATCGACCTGTTGTGGTCGTTCCTGCAGGCGATTCTGATGGCGCTGGCGGTGCTGTTCATTCACACCTACTTCGGGTTCTTCGCCACCGGCGGTCCATCCGGGGTCGGGGTGGCGGTCGGTAACGCGGTGCGGACCTCACTGGTCGTGGTGGTGTCGGTGACCCTCTTGGTGTCGCTGGCCATCTACGGCTCCAACGGCAACTTCAACCTGTCGGGCTAGGGGCAACGGTCGATGAAGCAAACCAACAAGAGCGCCCTCGCCGGCCTGGTCACAGTGGTGGTGATCGGGTCGATCCTCGGGCTGTCCGTCGCGCTGTTCCGGGGAGACTTCACCAAAAGCGAGACCGTCACCTTGATCTCGGACCGTGCCGGTCTGGTGATGAACCCCGATGCCAAGGTGAAGATGCGTGGTGTCGAGGTCGGCAAGGTCGCGGCCATCGACGCGCTACCCGACGGACGGGCCGAACTGAAACTGGAGATGAATCCTGCGCAGCTGAAACTCATCCCGTCGAACGTCACCGCAGACATCGCGTCATCGACCGTGTTCGGTGCGAAGTACGTGGACCTGCTGCCGCCCGAGGACCCGTCCGCGGCGACGATGTACGCCGGACAGGTACTGCAGGGGCAGCACGTCACCGTCGAGATCAACACGGTCTTCCAGCAACTGACCCGGGTGCTGGACAAGATCGACCCAGTCAAGCTGAACGAGACGCTCGGGGCGATGTCGGCGGCCTTCGGTGGGCGCGGCCAGAAGATGGGGCAGACGCTCAGCGATTTCGAGGCGCTACTGGAAAAGCTCGAGCCCAGTCTGCCGAACATGGCGCGGGACATCGAAAACACCGCCGTGGTCGCCGGCGGTTACGCCGACGCGGCGCCGGATCTGCTTCGGACGCTGGACAACACGACACAGATCAGCCAGAGCATCATCGATGAGGAACAGAACCTCGACGCGTTCCTGGTCAGCATGATCGGGCTCGCCGATATCGGCAACGAGGTGCTCGGCGGTAACCAGCCCGCGCTGAGCGAGGTGCTGCGACTGCTGGCGCCGACCACCGATCTGCTCAACGAGTACGCACCCGGCCTCAACTGCGCGTTGGAGGGCATGCTGGTCGCGCACAACGCGCCACCGCTGCCGGATCCGGGTGTGCTGGTCAATGTGGCCTTCACGCTGGGCATCGAGCGTTACCGCTATCCGCAGAACCTGCCCAAGGTCGCCGCCAAGGGCGGCCCCCACTGCATGGGGCTGCCCAATATCGGATTCGGGAACCGCGCGAAGTATCTCGTCACCGATACCGATGCCAATCCCTGGCAGTACGGCAACCAGGGCATCCTGCTCAACTCCGACGGGCTCAAGCAGATGTTGTTCGGCCCGCTGGACGGTCCGCCGCGCAACACCACACAGGTAGGACAGCCGGGATGACGCGCGCTACCAGCACTCTCATCAAATTCACGGTGTTCGCCACCGTGATGGTGCTCCTGACGGCGTTCCTGTTCATGGCCTTCGGCCAGTACCGCAGCGGGTCCACCAACGGCTACTCGGCGGTGTTCAGTGACGCCTCCCGGCTGGAGGCCGGTGATTCGGTGCGCGTTGCCGGCGTCCGGGTCGGCACCGTCAACGAGGTGGCGTTGCAGCCCGACCGTTCCGTGGTGGTGTCCTTCGACTCCGACCGGACGATCGGGCTGACCACCGGTACCAAGGCGGCGGTGCGCTACCTGAACCTGGTGGGCGACCGCTACCTCGAGCTCATCGACGGCCCCGGATCCACCCAGCCGCTGCCTGCGGGCTCCCAGATCCCGAAGGACCGCACCGCCGCAGCGCTGGATCTGGATCTGCTGCTGGGCGGCCTGCGCCCGGTGATCCAGGGACTGAACCCCCAAGACGTCAACGCGCTCACGACATCGCTGATCCAGATCCTGCAGGGCCAAGGTGACTCGCTGAGCTCGCTGATGACCAGGACGTCGTCATTCTCGAACACGCTGGCCGACAACAACGAGGTCATCCAGGAACTCATCACCAACCTGAACAGCGTCGTCGACACCCTTGCCAAGGATGGCGACAAGTTCTCGGCGACCATCGACCGGTTGGAACAGCTGATCACCGGACTCTCCGAGGACCGCGACCCGATCGGCGAGGCCATCACCGCGCTGGACAACGGCACCTCGTCGATCGCCAGCCTGCTGACCGAGGCGCGCCCGCCTCTGAAAGGCACTGTGGATCAACTCAATCGGATGGCCCCGCTGCTCTACGACGGCCGGGCGGGATTTGATGCCGGCCTGCAGAAGGCCCCCGAGAACTACAAGAAGCTCGCGCGGCTGGGCTCCTACGGCAGCTGGATCATGTACTACATCTGCGGACTCTCGATCCGCGTCACCGACCTGCAAGGCCGTACGGCGGTGTTCCCCATGCTCAAACAAGAAGCCGGAAGGTGCGGGGAGCCCTGATGCTCAAGTATCGCGGAGCCAATCTCATCAAGGCCGGCATCATGGGCGTGGTCTTGATCGTGCTCGTCATCTCGGTCGGGCTGCAGCCCGAGAAGCTGATCCAGTGGGCCACCTCGGTCCGCCACCAGGCGCTGTTCACCGAGGCCGGTGGCATCGCCGTCGGCAACGACGTGACGATGTCGGGCATCAAGATCGGGTCGGTCACCGATGTGTCGCTGGAAAACGGTGATGCACTGGTCAAGTTCACGACGGCGGGCAAGTACCCGGTGGGTTCCCAGACCACCGCGCACATCCGGACCGGGTCACTGCTGGGCGAGCGTGTGCTGACCCTGGAGTCGGCGGGAAGCGGAACGCTCAGCCAGAACGACGTCATCCCGACATCGCGGACCTCCTCGCCGTACTCGCTCACCGACGCGGTCAGTGAGCTGACCGCCAACACGGCCGGCACGGACACGGGTCAGCTCAACCAGTCGCTGGACACGTTGTCGGCCACCATCGACCAGCTCGCCCCGCAGCTCGGACCGACCTTCGACGGTCTGAGCCGGCTGTCGAAGTCGATCAACGGGCGCAACGAGGATCTGGCCAGCCTGCTCAAGAGCGCGAGTGAGGTGTCCGTGGTCCTCGGTGAGCGCAGCACCCAGCTGAACACCTTGATCCTCAACGCCAATGACCTGCTCGGAGTCCTCGATGAACGCCGCGGAGCCATCGTCGATCTGTTGGCGAGCACGACCGCGGTGTCGCAACAGCTGACCGGGCTGGTGGCCGACAACGAGGCCCAGCTGGCTCCCACCCTGGAGCGGCTGAACGCGGTCACCGAGGTGCTGGAGAAGAACCGCGACAACATCTCCAACGCGCTGCCCAACGTCAAGAAGTTCATGCTGTCGCAGGCCGAGACGTTGGCGAACGGTCCGTTCTACAACGCCTTCGTGCCCAACCTGCAACCGGCTCAGCTGTTGCAGCCCTTCATCGACTACGCGTTCGGCTTCCGTCGCGGCGTCAACGCCGGGCAGCCGCCGGACAACGCGGGCCCGCGTGCCGAGCTGCCGCTGCCCTACAACGGGATTCCGGGAGGTTCGCGCTGATGAACCGCAAACGTACGGCTGTCCTTGCTGTCGCCGTGGTGGCAGTCCTGGTGGCGGGTGCCGCGTATCTGGCGCGCGAGTTGTACTTCGGGCCGCGCACCATCTCGGCACTGTTCACCACGGCGACCGGCATCTATCCGGGTGACGAGGTGCGAGTATCCGGTGTCGTCGTCGGCACCATCGAGTCGATCGAGCCGGAGGGCACCCAGACCAGGCTCACCTTGAAGGTGGACAACGGTGTCGAGGTACCCGCCGATGCGAAAGCGGTGATCGTGGCGCCGAACCTGGTGGCGTCGCGCTATGTCCAGCTGGCACCGGCCTACCGGTCCAGCGGTCCGACACTTCCCGATGATGCGGTGATCCCGTTGGAGCGCACCGCGGTTCCCGTCGAATGGGACGAGGTGAAGACCCAGCTGACCCGGCTGGCGACCGACCTCGGTCCGCAGAGCGGCGTCGACGGCACGTCGGTGTCGAGGTTCATCGACAGCGCCGCAAATGCGCTGGAGGGCAACGGCCCCAAGCTGCGCGACACCATCAACGAACTGTCCGGTGTGGCCCGCGTGCTCGCCGAAGGCAGCGGCGACATCGTCGACATCGTCGTGAACCTGCAGAAATTCGTCACCGCGTTGAAGAACAGCGACCAACAGGTGGTGCAGTTCCAGAACCGGCTCGCCACCTTGACCAGCGTCGTCAACGGCAGCGGGGACGATATCGACGCGATGGTCAAGGAGCTCTCGGTGGCGATCACCGAGGTGCAGCGTTTCGTGGCGGGCAGCCGCAACCAGACCTCCGAGCAGGTCCAGCGATTGTCCAATGTCACCCAGAACCTGGTGGACAACAAGATCAACCTGGAGAACGTCCTGCACATCGCGCCCAACGCATTCCTCAACGGCTACAACATCTACAACCCGTCCACCGGCAGCGCCGTCGGACAATTCGTGCTGAACAACTTCTCCGACCCGGTGTCGTTCATCTGCTCGGCGATCGGGGCGATCGAGAACACCACCGCACCGGAGACCGCGAAACTGTGCTCGCAGTACATGGGCCCGGCACTGCGGTTGCTGAACTTCAATCACCTTCCGTTCCCGATCGCGCCCTATCTGATGCCCTCGGCGGCTCCGGAGGACATCATGTATTCCGAGCCGGGTCTGATGCCCGGTGGCGCTGGTGGTTCACCGGAAACGCCCGATCTGCCACCGGCTCTTTCGGCGTACAACGGTGGCCCGCCGCCGCCGCCTCCGTTCACCGGCCGGCCGCCGGGGACCCCGCCGCCGGGTGCGCAGCAGATGCTGCCGGGCGCTCCGCCGGTTTCCGTGCTGCCGCCCAATGTGCCGTCGTCGTTGCGCGACATGCTCAATCCGGCGGGGGCGCTGCCCGGACCCGCACCCGATGCACCGCCGCCACCACCGGCAGCGGATGCACCGTTGCTGCCAGCGGAAGGAATGCCACCGGCATGATAGGCAGACGATCGATCGTGACCGTCGGAGTGTGCGTGGCGATCACCAGCTCCGGTTGTGCATTCCAGGGTGTGAACTCGCTGCCGCTGCCCGGTGCCGTCGGCAGGGGTTCGGACGCGCACGTGTACCAGGTGGAGATTGCGAATGTGGCTACCTTGGAGCCGAATTCGCCGGTGATGTTGGACGACGTCGTGGTCGGTAGCGTGCGTGGCCTCACCGTGAAGAACTGGCATGCCGTAGTCGAAGTATCGGTGAAGCCAGACGTCGTCATTCCGGCCAACGCAGTCGCCAGCGTGGGCCAGACCAGCCTGCTCGGGTCGATGCACGTGGCACTCAACCCGCCGATCGGTGAGGCTCCGGAGGGCAAGTTGCCCCCGGGGGCCACTGTGGCGTTGACAAATTCGTCGACCTACCCGTCGACGGAACAGACACTGGCGTCGCTGGCGGCCGTCGTCAACGGCGGTGGCCTCGGTCAGATCGGCGATGTGATCCACAACTTCAGCGCCGCCGTCAGCGGGCGCGAGACAGAGATACGGGATTTGATCACGCGGTTGGACACCTTCGTCGGTGTGCTCGACGATCAACGCGGCAACATCGTGGCGTCGATCGAATCGCTGAATCGGCTGTCCTCCACGTTCGCCGGCCAGCGCGATGTCATCACGCGGGCTTTGGACAAGATCCCGCCGGCCATGGATGTGCTGATCAAGGAGCGCCCACGACTCGTGACGGCACTGCAGAAGCTCGGCACCTTCGGTACGACGGCGAATCAGCTCGCCAACGAGTCGCAGGCCGATCTGGTGCGGAACCTGAAGAATCTGGAACCCGCGATCAAGGCGCTGGCCGATGTGGGCAAGCAGCTGCCCGACGTGCTGGAGTATGCGGTGCACTTCCCGTTCACCCAGAGCTTCATCGACCGAGCCATCCGCGGCGACTACTACAACCTGTTCGCCACCATCGACCTGACGGTGCCTCGGCTCAAACGCAGCCTGTTCCTGGGCACGCGCTGGGGCGAGTCCGGTCTGCAACTCGTGCCCGCGCCGGGTGATCCGCCGTACCTGAACTACACCTACGACCCACTCAAGACGGGTGTCGAACCCCCAGCGCCGGAGGTGATAACCCCTGGTCCAGACGGCCAGATGCCGGCCGCGCCCGCTCCACCGCCGCTGCCGACGGGTCCGGTGCTGCCGTTCACGCCACCGCTGAGCACGGTGGGTGGTCCGTTGCAGGTCGCCACGCCGATGACAGTTGGTGGGGCGCCGATCTTCGCGGGACCGTATGGCCCGCAGGGCAATCCGCCCGTCGCACCGTCTGCTGGAGGTCGCTGATGTTGACCCGGTTCGTTCGTATCCAGCTGATTCTGTTCACCATCGCCTCGGTGATCGGTGTTTCGGTGATGGTCTTCAGCTATATGCAGGTACCCACTCTGCTGGGGCTGGGGCGCATCACCGTCACGTTGGAGCTGCCGGCCACCGGAGGCCTCTACCGGTTCAGCAACGTGACTTATCGCGGCTCGGAGATCGGCAAGGTCACCTCTGTCGAACTGACCGAAAGGGGAGCCGAAGCGACGCTGTCCCTGGACACCTCACCGGAGATCCCGGCGGACCTCAAGGCCGAGGTGCGCAGCATGTCGGCCGTCGGCGAGCAGTTCGTCGAGCTGTTGCCCCGTACTGATTCCGGCCCGTATCTCGCGGATGGCTCGGTGATCGCGCAGGAGAACACCGTCCTGCCACAGAAGGTCGGCCCGATGCTCGATCAGGTCAGCGCGCTGATGGACACGATTCCCCAGGACAAATTGAGCCAGCTGCTCGACTCGACCTACGAGGCGTTCAACGGCACCGGCTACGCGTTCGGCTCGATGCTGGATTCCGCAGAGACCATCACCAAGGATTTCAACGGAGTGTCCGACCAGTTCCGCGCGCTCGTCGACGACTCCGGGCCGTTCCTGGATGCTCAGGCGCAGACCACCGAGCAGACCAGGACGTGGGCGGCCAGCCTGGCGGGAATCACCGATCAATTGGCGGACAACGATGTCCACGTCCGGTCGATCCTGCAGAACGGTCCGGGTTTCGCCAATGAGACATCAATGCTGCTCAACGATCTCAAGCCGACGCTACCGGTGCTGCTGGCCAATCTGACCACCATCGGGCAGATCGGCGTCACCTACAACTCGTCCCTGGAGCAGCTGCTGGTGTTGTTGCCGCCGTACGTCTCCCAGATTCAGACGTACCTCCCGACCAACAACCCCACCGGCCTGCCCAACGGCGAGTTCTCGATGGGGCTGGGAGATCCGCCATCCTGCACCGTCGGGTTCCTGCCGCCGTCGGCGTGGCGTTCGCCGGCCGACACCACGATCATCGACACCCCGGACAACATCTACTGCAAGTTGCCCCAGGATTCGCCGATCGCGGTGCGCGGTGCGCGGAACTATCCGTGCCAGGGCCACCCGGGCAAGCGCGCCCCCACCGTCGAATTGTGCAATGACCCACGTGGTTTCGTTCCACTCGCACAGCGCCAGCACGCGTTGGGGCCCTACCCGATCGACCCCAACCTGATCTCGCAGGGCGTCCCGGTGGACAGCCGGGTGCTGCCTGACGAGAACATCTACGGGCCGCTGCAAGGCACGCCGCTGCCTCCCGGTGTCAACGTGCCACCGCCGGGTCCGCCTCCGGCCCCGGAGCCTCCTGCCAGTTTCCCGGGTATGCCACCGGGACCGTTGCTACCCGGCCAGCCGCTGTACACCGAGCCGCCGGTAATCGGTCAGTTGCCACCGCCGGAACCGGATTACAGTGCCGTGCCGCTGGCTCCGGGTGACCTGCCGCAGGCCACCCAGGTCCCGCAGTTCCCGGACACCTACGTCCAGGTGCCGGAGGGGGGAGCTCAGCCGCCGCCACCCGATGTCCCCGCGCCCGCCGCTGCGCCGAGTGCCTTCGAAGGGGCAGGCGCACAGGGCCCGTCGATGGCTGTCGCCAAGTACAACCCGCGCACCGGGGAGTACATGGGGGCCGACGGTCACCTGTATCGGCAGACCGATCTGGTGACGAACGCATCGTCATGGCAGGACCTGATGCCGACATGAGGGATTGGAGGCGCTCGATGACAGCTGTGAAGGCCGGCGCAGTGCTCGGCGCACTGGGCATCGCGGTCGCAGCCGGTGTCGCACCACCCGCGGCGGCGACCATGTACCTGGGCAATTACGCCGTCAACATCCCGGAGCGGCGGGACTTCCACACCTGGATCTGGTCGGCGCTGACCCCGTGTGAGGAGAAGGATCGCACGCCGATCCCAGACTGCATCAATATCCTCACCATCCCGCAGCCGGTGGCCAAGGCGCAGTACACAAATGCGAACGCCACCATGGTGGACGGTCGATGGACCATGACCATCGACGACCCGTTCGGGCTGCGCTGCGGGAACATCTACTACGGCCCGACGATCCCGACTCACGATGTGTACTCGTGGGACGCAACATCTTTGGCTGGCGAGATGGTTTCCAGCTTCGCCGCCGGCTGCGATGGCGCACCGGGAGGGTCGTTCACCTATCGCTTCAACCTGACGAGGATGTGACGATGCGTCGTGAATTGCCGCTCTGGGGCGCGCTGACGATCTTGTGCGGTGCCGTTGTCACCGCCGCGCCGGCGGCGGCCGAACCTCTACCTCCTCCGCCGCCGCCGTTGCGTCACGTGCAGTACATCGTGACCGCGGACTCCCCATTCTTCGTGGATATCTACTACCGCGAGGCCGATCCGCCCTCCTGGTCGGACTACAGCCACAATCCGTACGTCTTCAGCCCCCGGGCGCAGGTCGAGGTCGCACCCGAGCATCCGTGGGTGTTCGACGCGATGCTGGCCGATCCGGAGATGTGGGCAATGGTCACCGCCCAGAGCGGCGAGTCGCCGAACCTGGAACCCCCGACCATCTACTGCACGTTGGCCGTCGACGGTGTGGTGCTGAAGACCAACAGCGGCCCGAAGGGCGCGCTGTGCTCACTGCGGAACTGGTGAAGCGCGTGTCAGGAATCCCCGCGCCGCCAACGGGTGTCGCCGTTCATCGACACACAGCTGAGGAACAAGCCGTCGGGCGCCTGCGCCACGGCGTTGTTCTCGTTGATGCAGAGGCTGTTCTCGTCACGGATGCCCATCATCGGTGGCGAGCGGAACCAGCGCGGCTCGTAGCGTCGCGGCGAACCGCAGAATACCAATCGGCCCCAGCCGTTTCGGGCGTCCACACCGAAGACGAAATACGTCGTGTTGGTGCAGGTGTTGCCGAGGATGGCATGCGGGTTGATACCCGGCACGCAGAATGCGTCATTGCAGGTTTGCGGTTCCGCGGTGGCCCGCGGAGCATTCACCTGCGGAGTCACCATCACTCCGGCGACAATCAACGCACTGGTCGCCAATACTGTCACGCGCACGGCTTCTACTCTTGCACAGTTGGAAACGAAATTCTTCATTCTGGAGAAGATTGCTCCAACAAGGGATCTCGGCTCGATCAGATGCTGAGGTGTGCGACGTCTGGATCTCGTCGATACTGCGGGTCAGGATGTCCGGCGCTGTTATTCTCCGAAAGAGAGAATGTCACTATCGGTTCAGAGGAGCGGATCAATGTCGGCCAGTAGGGTGAGCGCGGTCATTGCCGCCGCATCGTTCATCGCGCTCGCAGCTGCGGCCCCCGCCACTGCCGAACCGCAGTGGGGGCTCAACGGAACGTTTCTCACATCCTCCAACGGCGACTGGGCCAAGATCAATCAACGCTACGAGGATCAGCCCTCCACCCGCAGCACCTGGACCATCTCGACGCAGTGCGTTTCGCCGTCGGATTGCACCGGCACGGTGAACAGCGACGCCGGCTGGAGCGCCCCGATCTACACCACCAACGGACTCTGGTACGTCAAGCGCAAGGTGCCGAACTGGCGGTTCTGCGCCGACGGTGTCCCGGTGGAAGGGTTCCAGACATACAAGTTCTATCCTGTCGGCGCCAATGGTCACGTCGACCGGGATGCCAAGGAGTACACCGGATTCGACAAGACGATCGGGCCGAGCGGCTCCTGCGGACGCAACCAGTGGCCGGTCATCGAGATGCCGTTCTACATGAAGCCCGCCGGCTAGCCTCGGCCGTCAGAAACGACTTCGGCGCGTTCCCGTATGTCTGGGAACGCGCCGAAATCTTGAGAGGCCTACCGTACCGGCGTGTAGTTGATATTGAGCTCGGTGAGGCCGCGCAGCACGAATGTCGGCTCGTAGTTGAAATTCTGATCGCCCACCGGACCGTGCTTCTCGGCATCGACGACGATGTCACCCATCCGGTCCAGCAGTCGCTCGATCGAGACGCGCCCCTCGACCCTGGCCAGCGGCCCACCGGGGCAGGAGTGCACACCACGGCCGAAGGCCATGTGTTCCCGCACATTCTTGCGGTCCAGCCGCAACTCGTGCGGATTCTCGAAGCGCGCCGGATCGCGGTTGACCGCGCCGGGCAGCACCATTACCGGGGTGCCCGCCTTGATCACCACACCGCCGACCTCGGTTGTCTTGCGCGCCAACCGGAAATCGCATTTGACCGGGCTCTCCAGGCGCAACGATTCTTCGATGAACGTCGGGATCAGGCTGCGATCGTCGCGCAGCTGCTGCTGCACCTCGGGATTTTCGGCCAGTACCCGCATCGCGGCGCTGAGCAGCTTGGTGGTGGTCTCCTGGCCCGCTGCGAAGAGGAAGGTCGCCGAGCGCACGACCTCGATCACCGGAGGTACCGAATCGTCGGGATACAGCGCGGTGGCGAGCGATGTCAGGACGTCCTCGCGCGGGTTGGCCCGGCGATCCTCGAGATAGGCGATGAACTTGTCGTCCAGGAACTGCAGCGGATTCTCCGCGACAACCTCCTGCTCCAAGGAACCCACGCGTGCGCCCGGCCGGTCGGCACCCAGCACGGTGCGGAACTGCTTGTGGTCCTCTTCGGGAACGCCGAGCAGGTCGGCGATCACCAGCAGCGAGAACGGCTTTGCGTACTCGGCGAGGAACTCGCATCGGCCGTTGTCGAGGAACTCGTCGAGCTGGGCATCGGCCAGCTTCCACATGAAGTCCTCGTTCTCCTTGAGCCGGCGCGGGGTGAGCAGCCGGTTCAGCAGCGAACGTGCCTTGGTGTGATCGGGCGGGTCCATGGTGACCATGTGCTCGAACATCGGCAGCAGATGCCGGTGTGCCTCGAGTTGCTCGGAGATGTCATCGCCCTCGGGTGTGAAGGGCAGCGGCGGGAACGGACCGCCGAGGGCGACCGCGTTCGAGAAGGCATCGGTGTTCTTGTACACCGCGACCGCTTCCTCGTACCCGGTGACGGCATAGCAACCCCACGGTGGCACCTGCAGCACCGGATTCTGCTCGCGGAGGTAGTCGAAGTACGGGTACGGATTGGGGACCAGCGACTGGTCGGTGAGGAAATCCAGGGTCGCGTATTCGGTCATGTAGGTCGATCTCCCGGGCTGTGGGTGGAGTGGTGTGGGCGCTGTCTTGCCGGCGGATCCGAAACTTCGGCGGTATCCGCGCCTCGAAAGTGCTGTGCACCTGCTTAGCATGTGGATAGAGTCGTGGTCAAGGTCACAACCGGCGGGTCGTTACGATCCGGTGTGCGGCCGAGCGGACGTAGTGGGAAGTGTCGAGCAAAGAGTGGAGTGTCATGTCCACAGCGCGCAGAATCGGGGCGCCGGATGCCAAGAACCGGGGCGTCCTACTCGACGCCGCGCAGGCGCTGATGATCGACGAGAGCTACGCCGCGGTCACCTCGCGCCGGGTCGCCGAGCGGGCCGGTCTCAAGCCTCAGCTGGTGCACTACTACTTCCGCACCATGGACGACCTGTTCCTGGCGGTGTTCCGCCGCCGTGCCGAACAGGGACTGGTGGTGCTGGAGGCGGCACTGAAGTCGGCACAGCCGCTGCGGGCCATCTGGTTGTTCAGCACCGACCAGGAGTCCACCCGGTTGACCATGGAATTCATGGGTCTGGCCAATCACCGCAAGGAACTGCGTGCCGAGATCTGCTACTACGCGGAGCGCTTCCGCGAGGATCAGCGAGTGGCGATGGCCGCGGCGCTGGAGCGGTACGGCGTGGACCCCGGCGATGTCCCGCCCGTCGTCTGGGCGGTCATCGGCACCAGCCTGTCGTGGGCGCTGGTGATGGAACAGGCGCTGGGGATGTCGGCCGGGCATGCCGAGACGCTGGAGTTCGTCGAGCGCTGGCTGCGCGAGCTGGAAGGCGAGGCGCTACCGCTGGAACAGATCTTCGGCGACCTCGCGGGCAGCGGGTTCGAAGCTGCCGCCGGAAAACTGCTGGCGGGTCCCGGGACTGATCGGTAGCGTCACCAGGCGGCGACGTACAGTCCCAGCAGCAGCGCGAAGAGTGCGGTCACCCAGCCGGCGGTGACTGCTTTCAACCACCGCGGCGCGTGCCGGACCTCCATGAAATACCAGATCACCAGCTGCGATTTCACCGCGGCGATGACCAGTACCACCGCCGTCACGGTCGCGTTCAGGACGTGCGCGGACCCGGAGTCGCGCGCCGTCAGCCAGGACACCAGGGTCACCACGGTGAGCAATGCCCACACGATGGTCAGCGGATTTCGCAGATGGGCCGTCATCGATCACCTCATCACGTAGAGCAGCGCGAACAGGACGAGCCACAACACATCCACCATGTGCCAATAGGTGGCGGCCGTCTCGACGAACGAGATCCTCGGTGCGCCAGGCCCTCTCAGATTCCGGATGACGAAAGACAAGATCACCAGGCCCAGCATCACGTGGCACAGGTGCAGTCCCGTCATGACGAAGTAGTACATGAAGAACAGATTCGTACCCGGGGTGACGCCCGCGATGATCTCGGGGACGTACTCGAAGAGTTTCAGGACAGGGAAAGCCGCGCCGAGGAGCAGCGCAATCCCGAACAGTCGCACACCATCGGCGGTCTTGCCGGACCGCGCCGCCGAGGTGCCCAGTGCCACGAACAGTGAACTCGTGAGCAGCACAACGGTGTTCGCCACGCCGATGTCCAGGTCGAGTCGTGCCTGGCTCTCCAGGAACAGGGTCGGGTGCTGACCGCGGTAGTACATATACGCGACGAAATAGGCGCCGAAGATGATCAGATCGCCGATGACGAAGAACCACATGCTCGAATCGCCGGGAACGTGGTTGCGCAGCCCGGGCTCTCGTTGCCCGGCGCCCGTGCGTCCGGCCGGGTTGTGCACGACATCGGTCATGCGTTCTCGAGTTCGTGGTCGGGTTGATTCTTGATGGAGCGGTAGATGCACACGTAGACGATGACCTGCCAGGGCACATAGATCACCATGGCGAACCAGAACGTCAGCAGACCGTTCCAGGCGAACGGTCCCGAGGTGGAGATCCAGACCGGAGCGGCCATCAGTTCGGTGACGTACTGCCAAACGGTGTAGTAGCCCAGCCATTTCGGTAGGACATTGTTCTTGTCCAGGATGATGGCCAGCCCGAACGCCATCCACATCACGCAGAAACAGCCCAACGACCCGATATAGGCGAGGTATCCGAAGTCGTACAGCATGGCCAGCACCGCCGGGTCATAGCCGGCGCGGAATGATCCGAGGCCGAAACAGAACATCGGGAACAGCATCCCGACGATGGCGCCGCACATGGAGCCGACCATCAACGAGTAGCGGAACACCGGACTCACCGACATGCGCTTGATCTGGATCAGGTACACCGCGTTGGACAGCGGCGCCAGACCGAAGGACAAGGTGAGCACCGCGCATGCGATCAGCAGATTGTGTGACTGCATGAACTCGGCGATCTGCGACGAGGAACTTCCCGGAGATCGCGGCGGCATCATCCAGCTCAGCGGGACGAACACGATGCCGAACAGGTTGAAGAAGAACGGCACGGTCCAGAAAGCGATCCACTGGTCGAGTTTCCGGTTCCGGACTCGCGCGGGTGCGGACTCGATCGGAGGCGGTGCGGTGGCGACGTCATCTGTCACACCAAGACCTCCTGTTCGCTTCCTTGACGATTCACGACGCGCAGCAACACCGGGAACATCACCACCAGGTAGGTCGCCAATACCGCGATGCGCAACGTGAAGGAGACGGATCCGTCCCAGGCGAGCGGACCGGAGGTGAACAGGACCGAGAAGGCGCCCGGAATCAGGAGCACGGCGGCCGCGATGTTGAAATGCCCCACCCAGCGCGGAAAGACCGGCTTCGGCCTCTCGTCGAGATAGATGCTCACGGCGAAGCAGAGGTTCTGCACCACGACGGTGCCGACCGGCGCGACGAAGAAGAACCACGCCATATCGTTGAGAAGACTGATCAACTGCGGGTCGCGGTCGGGTCTGAAAGCCGCTACGCCCCAGCAGTAGTCGGCCAGGATGAAGGCCGTCGTGCCGACTCCGACGCAGATGATGTAGGCGTAGGTGAACACACTGCTCGACGTGGCGGTGCGCGAGATCTGCACCGCGATCACCGCGAAGAGCGGCACCAGGGACCCGGCGATCAGGTTGCACAGGATCACCACGCCGAGGATGCCGGTGTTGTGGTCTCGGAAGAACGCCGCGACCTCCTCGGGCGACATCGTCGGCGACAGCGGTGGCGAGAAGACCGGAAACAGCAGAAAGGCAACCGCGAACAGCGCCATGGCCGGCGGCGCCGTCCACAGCAGAATTCGTTGACCCCGGGTATTCATCGGCACCTGCCCCTCACCTGGACGCTAGCCGTTCGGCTATCCAGGTGACCCAGAGTAGCCGATCGGCTATCCAGCCTCAAGGGTGCAGTTGCACTCCATGCCGACTCCGGCGAGCGGCCACTTATGACACGAGAATCGCGCAAACGTGTGTATCAAGTGGCCACTGGGCGGCGATTACTTCCCCTTGTTCATCACCTTGTCGGCGGCGTCCCAGTGTTCCTGGGAAACCCACAGTCCGGCGAAGGCCGCAACGGCCTCGGTGGTGGTCGCTCCCTTGATCACCCGTTTGATCTCCCCGGCCGGGCGCCGGGCCAGCAGGTGCGCCGTCTCCCGCCACACGGTGGCGAACTCCGCGCGCGGCACCACCTGGTCGATCAGCCCGACACGCTCGGCCGCTGCGGCATCCAGCACCCGCCCGGTTCCGGCCAACAACAGCGCCTGGCTGCGCCCGACCAGGACGCCCAGCCGTTCGGCGCCGCCCCAGGCCGGCATGATCGCAAGTGAGATCTGGTTGAACCCGATCTTGATGTCATCGGCGGCGATCCGGATGTCGGCGGCGACGGCTACCTCGGCACCCCCGCCGAGTGCATGCCCGTTCAGCGCGGCGATCACCGGACCGGGGAAGCCCGCGATGCGGTCACAGATCGACCGCATCCGCCAGGCCATCGACGACGCCTCCAACTCGGTGCGCAGCAGTGCAAGTTCCTTGAGGTCGCCCCCGGAGACGAAGGCCCGGTCGCCGGCGCCGGTGATCGCCAGCGCGGAGGCGCCGGCCGCTCCGTCCAGGGCCTTGTTCAACTCGTCCATCGTGTCCAGCGAGATGGCATTGCGGGCGTGCGGACGGTCGATGGTGATGAC
Source organism: Mycolicibacterium sp. P9-22 (assembly GCF_008329585.1). Taxonomy (GTDB): domain Bacteria; phylum Actinomycetota; class Actinomycetes; order Mycobacteriales; family Mycobacteriaceae; genus Mycobacterium. The sequence continues at coordinate 167,331 of NZ_NPKP01000001.1, forward strand.
CGCCAGTTCGCCGTCCAATTCGAGGTCGACCATCAAACGTTCTCCAATTTCGGTATTGGCATTCTCGGCTGGTGAGAATAGCATCACCAGCATCTGCCCGGCGTTGCGGAGGTGCTCTCATTTCGATCCGAAATATCCCTGCTGAGCTGAGTAAACGGTACGTGGAGCAGGGGTGGTGGACACCGGAAACGCTCGGCCAGCTGCTGGCCGACGGACTACAGGCCAGCCCCGGTGCCGGCTTCTGCGTGCACTCGGACACCCGGCCCTTCAGCGGAACCTTCGCCGACGTCGAGCGCAGCGCCCGGCGGTTGGCGGCCGGCCTACGGGACCGCGGCGTCGGCGCGGGCGATGTGGTCGCCCTGCAACTGCCGAACTGGATGGAGGCCGCCGTCGCGTTCTGGGCCTCGGCGTTCCTCGGTGCGGTGACCGTCCCGATCGTGCATTTCTACGGGCGCAGGGAACTCGGGCACATCATCGGGACGGCCCGGCCGAAGGTGTTCATCAGCACCTGCGAGTTCGGCCGGATGACCTTCCACGCCGACCTGTGTGCCGAGGTGCCGATTGTCGGGCTGGTCGGGGCCGACGGTGCGCTGGCCTTCGACCGGCTGCTGGCCGACGAGCCGATGACCGGCACCGTCGACGCCGATCCGGCCGCTCCGGCGCTCATCGCGTTCACCTCGGGCACCACCCGCGAGCCCAAGGGCGTCATCCACAGCCACCAGACGCTGAACTGTGAGACCCGTCAGCTGCTGGACAACTATCCGCCCAACCGCGGGCGCCAGCTCACCGCCACCCCGGTCGGTCATTTCATCGGCATGCTCGGCGCGTTCCTGATCCCGGTCCTGGAGGGTGCGCCCATCGATCTGTGCGACGTGTGGGACCCGGGCCGCGTGCTCGAGCTCATCGAGCGCGACGGGCTGTCGATCGGCGGCGGACCGCCCTATTTCGTGACCAGCCTGATGGACCACCCGGGTTTCACCGACGCCCATCTGGCCCGGTTCTCCACCGTCGGGCTCGGCGGGTCGACGGTCCCGTCGGCGGTCACTCGACGCCTGGCCGACCTCGGGCTGTTCGTGTTCCGTTCCTACGGCAGCACCGAACATCCCTCGATCACGGGGTCGGGAGCCGGCGCGCCGGAGGACAAGCGGCTGTTCACCGACGGCAACGTCCGCCCCGGTGTGGAGATCCGGCTCGGGCCCGACGGTGAGATCTTCAGCCGCGGCCCTGACCTGTGCCTGGGCTACACCGATGACGACCTGACCGCGAAATCCTTCGATGCCGACGGTTGGTACCGCACCGGCGATATCGGCGTCCTGGACGCGGACGGGTACCTCACCATCACCGACCGCACCGCGGATCTGATCATCCGGGGCGGCGAGAACATCAGCGCTCTGGAAGTGGAGGAAGTGCTGCTCAGCATGCCTGCTGTGCTGGAGGCGTGCGTGGTGGCCGCACCGGATGAGCGCCTCGGCGAGCACGTCGCGGCCGTGCTGCGGCTCCGGCCCGGTGCGGTGATGCCCACCAAGGAGCAGGTGCGCGCGCACTTCGAGCAGGCCGGAGTGGCCCGACAGAAGTGGCCCGAGGAACTGCTCGCAGTGCCCGACGACCAGGACTTTCCGCGCACCGCCAGCGGCAAGGTGCAGAAGTTTCGCGTCCGGCAGGAAATCGCCGCCGCTGCCCCCCGGGGCATTGCGGCAACCACATCATGAGAATATGATTCTCACGAACCGAAAAGGAGCATCTCATGGGTCAACTGTCGCATCGGGTCGACATACCGTTTCCGCTGTTCGATGCGGACAACCACCTCTACGAGCCTCCGGAGGCGATGACCAAGTACCTCCCCAAGGAGTACAAGGACGTCGTCCAGTACGTGGAGATCAACGGCCGCACCAAGATTGCGCTCAAGGGCCAGATCAGTAACTACATCCCGAACCCCACCTTCTCGGTGGTCGCCAAGCCAGGCGCCTGGGAGGAGTACTTCAAGTTCGGTAACCCGGACGGCAAGAGCAAGCGCGAACTGTTCGGCGAGCCGATGAAGGCCATCCCGGCGTTCTTCGAGCCCGAGCCGCGCATCAAGGTGATGGACGAGCTCGGCCTGGACCGCTCGTTGATGTTCCCGACGCTGGCCAGCCTCATCGAAGAGCGTCTCGCCGATGATCCGGTGGCCATCCACGTGATCGTCCATGCGCTCAACGAGTGGCTGCACGAGGTGTGGGGCTTCAACTACCAGGGCCGCATCTTCACCACGCCGGTGATCACCCTGCCGATTCTGGACAAGGCGATCGAGGAACTGGAGTGGGCCGTCAAGCGCGGTGCCCGTGCCATCCTGATCCGTCCGGCGCCGGTGCCCGGCTTCCGTGGCCCGCGGTCATTCGCACTGCCGGAGTTCGATCCCTTCTGGGAGCGCTGCGTGCACCACGACATCTTCGTCGGCATGCATTCCTCGGACAGCGGCTACTCGCGCTACACCTCCGAATGGGATGGCGGCGCGCAGGAGATGCTGCCGTTCCAGACCAACGCGATGTCCATCCTCAACGAATGGCGTCCGATCCAGGATGCGGTGGCCTCCTGGGTCATCCACGGTGCGCTGTTCCGGCACCCGAAGCTGAAGGTCGGCATCGTCGAGGCCGGCTCCAAGTGGATGTTCCCGCTGCTGGATTCGATGGCCGAGGTGTACAAGAAGGCGCCGGAGGCATTCCTCGGAAATCCGATGGAAGAGATCAAGAACCGCATCTACGTGAGCCCGTTCTACGAAGAGGGCATCGACGACCTGATCAACCTGATCGGTGTCGACCAGGTGCTGTACGGCTCGGACTGGCCGCACCCGGAGGGCCTGGCGGAGCCGACGCACTATGTGACCGCACTGGAGCACCTCTCCATCGAGGACCAGGCAAAGATCATGGGCGGCAACCTCGGACGCCTCATCACCACGTAGATCTTGCGAGGTGACCTACACGCAGAAGTGGCAGACCATCCCCGAGATGGTCTTGAGCGTCGGCGACCGCTTCGGTGATTCCGAAGCGGTCGTCGACGGGTCACTACGCCTCAGCTATGTCGAACTGGCACAGCGTGTCCGGTGCGCCGCCGGTGCTTTCGCCGAGTTCGGTGTCGGCAAGGGCGACCGGGTCGCGATCTGGGCGCCCAACTCCGCGGCCTGGCTGATCGCCGCCTTCGGCGTGGTCACCGCCGGCGCCGTGGTGGTGCCGGTGAACACCCGGTTCAAGGCCGAAGAGGCCGCCGACATCATCACCCGCAGCGGAGCCAAGGCGGTGCTGGTCCAAAACGGGTTCCTGGGACAGGATTTCAGCGTTCCCGACGGTGTTCCGTCGATCGAGATCACCTCGGACTTCCTGACGAGCGGCCAGCCCTACGAGGCGACAGGCTTGCTGGGCACGGACATCGCCGACATCATCTACACCTCCGGCACCACCGGCCGGGCCAAGGGCGTGATGATGAATCACGAACAGACGCTGCGGCTCTACACCGAATGGTGCGATCTGGCCGACCTGCGCGAGGGCGACCGCTATCTGATCGTCAACCCGTTCTTCCACACCTTCGGCTACAAGGCCGGCTGCATCTCCTCGCTGATCCGCGGCGCCACCATCCTGCCGGTGCCGGTGTTCGACGTGCCCGCCGTCGTGGACCTCATCGAGACCGAACGGATCACGATGTTGCCGGGTGCGCCGACGCTGTACCACTCGCTGCTGGCGGTGACCGACAAGCACCGGCTGGCCAGCCTGCGCGCCGGGGTTACCGGGGCCGCCGACATCCCGGTGGAACTCATCCGCCGGGTGCACGAGGAGCTGCCCTTCGAGACCCTGGCCACCGGGTACGGGCTGACCGAGGCCGGCACGGTCACCCTGTCGCGTCCCGGCGACTCGTTCGAGGACATCGCGACGACCGCGGGCGAGCCCTGCGACGGCGTCGAGGTGCGTATCGCGGAGGACGCCGAAGTGCTCGTGCGCGGATACACCGTGATGCAGGGCTACCTGGATGACCCGGTGGCCACCGCGGAAACGATCGACGACGACGGCTGGCTGCACACCGGCGATCTGGGCACCTTCGATGAGGCCGGCCGGCTCAAGATCGTCGGCCGCAAGAAGGACATGTTCATCGTCGGCGGCTTCAACGCCTATCCGGCCGAGATCGAGGGTTTCCTGCTCGAGCACCCCGCTGTGCGCCAGGCCGCCGTGATCGGCGTGCCCGACGAGCGGATGGGCCAGGTCGGGAAGGCCTTCGTGGTATTGCATCCCTCGGCGAGCGAAGCGCCGGCGGATAACGACGGTGACGGGGTGACCGAGGCCGATCTGATCGCTTGGAGCCGTGACCGGATGGCCGGGTATAAGGTGCCGCGGTACGTAGAGTTTCTGGATGAGTTGCCCTTGAACGCCACGGGCAAGGTGATGAAGGATCGCCTCGAAGCCCTCACCCGCTGAGCGGACGCACAGCACGGAAATATCGTTTCCGCAGGAAAAGCGATATTTCTAGGGGAATCGGCGATGCGGTATCGTCGAGTGAATAGTCGAATTTGATAACGCCATTCTCGTTTGGCGCAGGAGGTCATGATGCCGACCCGGAAACGTGGGGAAGCGTCGCCGGACGCCGATCAGGCGGACGTCGCGGAATTGTCCGCCGAGGAGGCGGAGGCGCTGGCCGCTGCCGCCGAGGCCGAGGCGGCGGCAGCCCGCGCCCGAGCCAATGTGCTCCGGGTGCAGCAGGCAAAGGCCCAACAGGAAGCTGACGCAGCGGCCGACGTGGCCGTCGTCGAGGACGATCTGTCGGAGGACGCGGACGCCGAGGCTGTCGAGGACATTGACGCCTCGGATGATGCCGAAGACCCCGAGGCCGACGCGGCTCCCGTGCGCCGTCGGGGAAAACTCGCGTCCATCGCCAAATACGCCGCGGTGATCCTGGCGGTCATCGGTATCGCCGCACTGGCCAGCACCAGCGCCTGGATGGTGGTCAAGCACCGGCAAGCCGAACACCAGCGAGACCTCAGCGCCCAGTTCTCGGCCGCTGCTCGGCAGGGCGTGGTGTCATTGATGTCGCTGGACTTCAACCGCGCGAAGGAAGACGTGCAACGCATCGTCGACAGCTCGACCGGGCAGTTCCGCGAGGATTTCCAGAGCCAGGCAGAGGAATTCGCGAAGGTTGCCGAATCCTCGAAGGTCGTCACCGAGGCCAAGGTCACCGCCACCGCGGTGCAGGCGATGACCGGGGACACCGCCGATGTGCTCGTCGCGGCGGCGTCGACCATCACCAACGCCCAGGGCGCCAAGGAAGACCCACGCAGCTGGCGGCTCATCGTGAGCATGGCCCGCGATGGCGATCAGATCAAGATGGCGAAAGTCGAGTTTGCGCCGTGACCGTGAAGAACGAAGAAGAGCTGTTGACCGCCGTCGAGATCGACGCCGAAAACGTCCCCGAGGACGCCGTCGCCGTCGATGAACCAGAAGTCGCGGCCGGCGGACCGCCCGATCGGCCGGCCGGTCCGGCCCGCCGGGTGCTGCAGGGCGCCGCGCGCTTCTGGGTGGCCATCACGCTGGTAGTCCTGCTGGCGATCACCGGTGGTGTGACCGCCTGGCTGTACGTCAGTCAGTACAAGCCCGATCAGGCCACCGGGACCGCCGCAGCCGACACCGCACTCGCCGCCGCCAAAGACGGAACCGTTGCGCTGCTGTCGTATTCGCCGGAGACCCTCAACGAGGACTTCAGCAACGCCAAGACCCACCTCACCGGTGATTTCCTGAACTATTACAACCAGTTCACCGAGCAGATCGTCACGCCTGCGGCCACCAAGAAGTCGGTCAAGACGAGCGCTGCGATCGTCAATGCCGCAGTGGCCGAACTGCATCCCGAGTCCGCGGTGGTGCTGGTGTTCCTGAACCAGACCACCACCAGCACCGAGAACCCGGACGGATCGTTTTCCACCAGCGCCGTCAAGGTCGGCCTGACGCGGGTGGACGACGACTGGTTGATCTCGTCCTTCGATCCGGTGTAGCCGTTGCCCGCGCCGACCTCACCTGCCGACCTGGTGCTCTCCGGCGGCGGGGTCAAGGGGGTCGGGCTGATCGGCGCAGTGGTCGCCCTGATGGACGCCGGCTACCGGGCGCAACGCGTATCCGGCACGTCGGCGGGCTCCATCGTCGGTGCGATCGTGGCTGCCGCGGGAGGGCGGCTCTCCGGTCTGGAATTCAAAGAGCTTGCGCTGGAACTGAAATACCCGAAGTTCCGGGACCCGGGCCTCGTCGGTCGGCTACCGGTGATCGGGCAACCACTCGCGCTGGCGCGGGGCCGCGGCATCTACAAGGGTGATTACGCGCACGACTGGGTGCGTGGGCAACTCGCGGATCTCGGGGTGCGCACCTTCGGTGATCTCGCCATCGACGACGCCGAACTGCCGCCCGAGCAACGCTATTCGTTGGTGGTCACAGTCGCCGACGTCACGACCGGCCAACTGGTGCGGCTGCCCTGGGACTACCGCAGGGTCTACGGGATGGATCCGGATGAGCAGTCGGTGGCCGACGCGGTGCGCGCCTCGATGTCGATCCCGTTCTACTTCCGGCCGGTGACGCTCATCGATGCGGCCGGCCGGACCTCCACCTTGGTCGACGGCGGCCTGCTGTCCAACTTCCCGATCGACTCGCTGGACCGTACCGACGGCGGTGCTCCACGCTGGCCGAGCTTCGGCGTCACGGTACTGCCGAATCTGCCCAATGACACCGACCAATTGTTGCCGGCCTGGGGGCCGTTGCGTCATCTGCTGCCCTCCCGGATGCTCGACGATGTCATCACCACCGTGCTGGTGGGCCGGGATCAGGCGTACCTGAACCAGCCCTGGGTCAGTGCCAGGACGGTGCGGGTCGACTCGACCGAGGTGGGATTCCTCGATTTCGACATCACCGACGCAGAGGTCGAAGCGCTGTACGCCAACGGATACTCTGCCGCGCAGGAATTTCTGGCCGGCTGGGACTGGGAGGCCTACCTCGCGCGCTTCCGGTCGGCCCGCCCGATACATTGACCGCGGTGAAACTCTCAGCGATCGTCCTGGTCACCCGGGCGGGAAACTAGTCGAGCGCGCCGATTTCCAGGCCCAGGTCTTGTTCTGTTGCGCGCAAGAGCATCTCGGCCACGACGGGATAGTTCAGAAGCGCCGTCCCGGCCACCAGGGCGCGTACGGCGCTCTGGGCGAAGGTGCCGTCGATCATGGCCAGGATGCGCATCGCGGTTGCGCCGCAGTCATCGGTGGTGAATTCGCCTGCGGCAACTCCTCGTGTGAGGACGTCGGTGAGCTCGGTGAGGTCGGTTTCCATCTGGCGGATGACCTCTCGCTGCAGTGCCGGACGGCGAGGGCTCTCACGCCAGGCATCGAGCCAGAGGAGCGCTGCCGCGTCGTGCTCGGGGGAGAGGGCGTCGTGGAGAAAGGCGCGCAACTCGGCCGACGGACTGCCCGCAGTCTCGGCGATCATGGCGGCCTGCTGTTCGCGGCGCCGTTCGGTCGCGGATGCGAATCCCGCTGCGGCGAGGTCGTCGGAGGAACGGAAGTAGTGATTGACCAATCCGGGATAGACGCCGACCGAATCGGCAACCCGCTTCGCCGTCAACTGTGCGAGCCCGTTCGCGATGGCGATCCGGCCGGCCGCGGCGGCGATCTCGTCCCTGCGCTTTTCAGGGGGCTTGCGGCGTGCGCGCGACGGGTTCGCCGTGGCAGTCATGTCTCGACGTTAACACCGTCAATGGCTCGCACAACTTTCTCCGATCCCGTGACAGACGGCGCCACAGCGCTTATTGTCACCATCACCAATAAGTATTGGTGTTTACACCAACAAGAGAGGGCGTGATCGCCATCGACACCGTCAGACAGGAGGCGAGCAGCGATGAGTTCGGCCGGATCGAACAGCGCGGAATCGACTTCATCCCCCTCGAGGAGCGCCACGGTAAACCCCGGGAGCTGTTCGCGGTGTGGGCCGCCGCAAACATCAACTACCTCTACATCGTGCTCGGTGGTCTGCTCACCGTCTTCGGTCTGAATGTCTGGCAGGCCTTCGCCGTGCTCGTCATGGGCAACCTATTTTGGGCGGCGATCGGAGTGATGGCTGCCAGCGGTCCTGTTGCGGGCGCGCCGAGCAGCGTCATCATGCGTGCGATGTACGGCGTCACCGGCAATCGCTTCAGTCTGGGAATCTTTCAGTGGCCGGTGTTCATCGCCTACGAGGCCATCAATCTGTGCGTGGGTGCGCTCGCCGGATTCGCGGTTGTCGAAGCGTGGGGTGGAGCGCTGTCGACCCCGGTCAAGGTGGCCATCGTCGTGGTGACCGCCGGTGCCACCCTGGCGATCAGCGTCTACGGCCACGCAACCATCATGCGGATGAGCGGAGTATTCACGGTGATCCTTGCCGCCGCGATGCTCGTTCTGGCGGTCTTCGTTGCGGTACAGGCTGATTGGGGGTATCAGCCGGAGGTTGTGCTCAGCGGTGGAGCGTTGTGGGCGACCATGGCCGCCGGCACTGCGTTGATCGCCGCGGCGCCGCTGTCGTGGGGAGTCAGCCCTGACTACGCCCGCTACCTGCCCGCCGACACGTCCGCGAAGGCAGTCGCGGTGTGGACGGCGCTGGGTGGGTTCCTCCCATGCGTGTTGTTGGGCGGGGTGGGCGTGCTGGCCGGAACTGTCATCGACATGGCCGACGCCCAGACCAACCTCGCCACCATCGTGCCCGCCTGGTTCTACCCGGTCCTCCTACTGGTGATTGTCGTCGGGGCAATGGCCAACAACGTGCTCACGATGTACTCCTCGGGCCTGTACCTGCAGGCTGTCGGCGTTCCCCTGCGCCGCGCTATCACCGTTCTGTTCGACGGATTGCTCGGCGTGGCACTGGCCTGCTACGCGCTCTTCGTCGTGGACTTCACCAGTGCGCTGAGCAGCATTCTGGAGTTGACCGTCATCGTGCTGGGGCCCAGTATCGCGATCTACACGACCGATCAGTGGCTGCGGCGCAACGTCTATGACGGCGTCGCGCTCAACGATGTCAGCAACCGCAGCGTTGCCTGGTACACGGGAGGGTTCAACGTCGCCGGAATCACGGCCTTCCTCTCCGGCGCCTTCGTAGCGGCATTGTTCGTCCAGACCGATGCGTTCGCCGGGCCGCTGGGCACTCAGCTCGGCGGCGCGGATCTGTCCTGGGTGGCCGGCCCCGTCGTCGCATCGTGCGTGTACGCCGCGATGACCAAGCTGCGCTATCCCGATGTCGTTGTACGGGAAGGGAATCGGTGACCGAAGCGAATCTTCCGGTGGCCGACGGCCTGTGGTTTCGCACCCGCGCGGTGGACTCATCGGTCGATCAGATCGACGAACCACACGCCCATGAACTGTTGCGAGCCAACATCTGGCATGTGCGTGGGCGTGACCGCGACCTCATCGTCGACACCGGCCTCGGCGTCGCATCGCTGCGAGCTGAGCTGCCCTGGCTCTTCGAACGAGATCCCGTCGTGGTGCTCACTCACGCACATCTCGACCACATGGGCGGTGCGCACGAGTTCGACCATTGCTGGGCGCATGCCGGTGAACCGTTCCGCAATCCACCGCCAGGTAGCCTCTACCCCCGCCCCCTTGTCGACGAACTCGGTATCGGGACTGAGGACTTCAACCTCTCATGCCCAGCTCTGATCGACGCCCTCCCACACGGCGGTTACGTCGTAGCCGATTACCGTCTACGGCCTGCGGGTGAGATCCGTTGGCTGCGCGACGGTGACCGGATCGACCTCGGTGACCGCATTTTCACGGTCCTGCATCTGCCGGGTCACACACCAGCCGGCGTTGCGCTGCTCGACGAGGCGACCGGCGCGCTGCTCTCAGGCGACGTCGTTTACGACGACACCCTCATCGACAACTGCGTCGGCTCCCACGTCGCGGACTACCGCGCCACCATGGAGCGACTCATCGATCTCGACGTCACCGTCGTCTACCCAGGGCATGGGGACAGTTTCGACCGATCCCGGCTACGCCAGATCGCCACGTCCTACCTTGGGCAGACGAAACACGAAGGCGGTGAGTAGCTTTTTTGTGTAACGCGCCGTGCCTACCGGGGCGTACATCAGCTGGTCAGCGGGAATCCGGCAGCAGATCGACTGTCGACTGCTCGGGCGAAGCCACCGGCTACCCTGACCTCCGTGAGGCTTTTCGCAGTTCTGCCCCTGCCACCGGCCGAACATCCCGGCGCGGTGTTGACGCCATTGGCGGGGGAGTCCGCGTTGCGGAGGATCGTCGCCGCGTTTGCGCCGGCTGTCCAGCAGGTCCTGGTGGTGGCCGAGGCCGGACTCGCCGAGCAGGCCGGCGCCGAGCTGGCCGGGCTGCCCGCCGAAACTGTCGTCGTCGACGAAACGGCCGACTGCGCACTCTGTTTGACGGCAGCGATGCCGGTGCTGCGTGCGCTCGGAGCGAGCCATGTCCTGCTGGCCGATCACCACCGACCGCTGCTGCCGCCGGCACTGATCACCAGACTGGTCGATGCGCTGGCCTCGGGCGCCGAGCTGGTCGTTCCGGTCCTCCCGGTCACGGACACCGTGAAAGTCGTTGACGGACAGGGAAGTATCACATCGACTGTCGATCGTGCGCTGCTCCGGACGCTGCAGTACCCACACGGGATGACCGTCGATCGTCTTGCGGTGCCGGGGTTGCACGGCGCGACTACCGTGCTCGGGGATGCCGATGCCCTGGCGGTGGATCTGCCTCGCGATGCGCCGTTGCTCGAAGCGATTATCGCCTGCCGATGAGCAGGTGCTCGGCCAGCCGGATATCCGGCGGGTAGGTCACCTTGAGATTGGTTGCCGCACCCGGGAACACCCGCACATCCACATCGGTGAAATGCTGCACGCACGCCGAGGTGTCGGTGCCGTCGAACGCCTCGTCGGCGGCGCGCCGATAGGCCTCGAGTAACGGTCCGGCGCGGAAGGCCTGCGGTGTCTGCACGCGCACCAGTCGCTGCGTCAGTGGTTCGAACCCGCCGCCGGGCAGTGGCCGGGCCAGGCCCGTCGCCGCCACTGCGGGCACCGCGCCGCCGTGGCTGCGCGCGGTGTCGAGTGCGGCCCGCATCATGTCGGGACCGGCCAGTGGGCGGGCGGCATCGTGGATGAGGACGATGTCAACCGCGCCGCTCTCGATGTCGGCGGCGATATGGCGCAGCACGTTGAATTCGGATTCGTGACGGCTGCTGCCACCTTCGACGAGCTCGATCGACCTGCCCGGCAGGTCGTCCCTCACGGCACGGGCGGCAACCTCGCGCTCACCCCGCCGGTACACCAAGATCACCCGGCCGATCTCCGCGGTGTCGGCCACCGCCCGCACCGACCAGGACAGCATCGACCTGCCGGCCAGCCTCAGGTACGCCTTGTTGCCGTCGGCCCCGACCCGCGAACCGATTCCGGCGGCCAGCACGACACCGACCGCGGTCCGGGAGTCCGCTGCTGTGGGCACTCGATCACGCTAGCCTGTCTGGTCGGCAGGTCGGCAGGTCGGCGCCGCACGGTACCGACGGGGGAGAGGATCGATCAGATGAGCGTTTCGGCACCGCAACCGTCGATTCCCACCGGGGCGCACCGGCTCCGCAAGATGGCCGGCCGCGATCCGCACGAACCGCACCGGACCGCCACGCCGCTGGAACTCTTGTTCGACCTGACCTTCGTCATCGCGTTCGGCGCAGCGGCATCCGAGTTCGCGCATGCAATGGCCGCCGAGCATTTTCTGGCGGGCTTTGCCGGGTTCGGATTCGCGATCTTCGCCGTGTGCTGGGCCTGGATCAACTTCACCTGGTTCGCCTCCGCGTACGACACCGACGACTGGATCTACCGGCTGATGACCATGCTCCAGATGGTCGGTGTGCTGATCCTGGCGCTCGGCATACCGGACATGTACGCCTCCCTGGAGCACGGTGGGCATGTCGACAACGCCGTGATGGTGGCCGGGTATGTCGTCATGCGCGTCGCCATGGTGGGGCAGTGGCTGCGCGCCGCCCGGCAGGACCCGGCCCGGCGCAGTGCCTGCCTCACCTACGCCGGGGCGGTGACGGTCGCGCAGCTGGGCTGGATCGCACTCATCTTCGCCCACACCTCGCTTGTAGTGACGCTGGCCCTGGTGGCGCTGCTCGTAGGTGTTGAGATGCTCGGCCCCTATCTGGCGGAGCGCCGCACCAGTGGTACCCCGTGGCACGCTCATCACATTTCGGAGCGCTACGGACTCCTGGCGATCATTGCCCTCGGCGAAGGAGTGGTCGGCACCCTGGCCACGCTGTCGGCCGTGGTGCAGCATCAGGGTTGGACCGCCGATGCGATCCTGGTGGCGTTGGCCGGCACGGGGCTGACCTTCGGTATGTGGTGGGTGTACTTCGTCGTCCCCTCGGCCGACGTGCTGCACGTCCGGCGCGAGACGTCGTTCTGGTTCGGCTATCTGGCGATCGTGTTGTTCGGCGCGATCGTCGCCACGGGCGCAGGGCTACACATCGCGGCGTACTACCTGGAGGGGCATTCCGAATTGGGTTCGGTGGCCACCGTGCTGACCGTGGTCATACCGGTTGGGGCGTACCTGGGGACTGTCTATCTGCTGTACGCGCTGCTGCTTCGCAGCTTCGATGGACTGCACGTGCTATTGCTGTTGCTCACTGTGGCCGTGTTGGTGGGCGCCGTGCTGCTGGCGATGTCCGGTATCTCGATGGCGATCTGCCTGCTGGTCGCCACCGCCGCACCGGTGGTCACGGTGGTCGGTTTCGAGGTGGCGGGCCACCGCCACGCCGCGGCGGCCCTGGCGGCCCGGATCGAGACGGCGGGCTAACGACCCGTCGGCTGTGCCTCGAAAGTCTCCAGCAGGGAGCGCTCCAGCTCGGCCTTCATCAGGCGCCGGGCCTTACGGCGGGTGATCAGGATGCCGATGACGGCCAGCACCCACACGATGTACTGCAGCGTCCAGGCCAGCCGGAACGAATCGGTCGAATAGCCGCCCGTCGCGTCGAGCACCCAGCCCATCGCCTGCATCAGCAGCAGTGACGCCAGGAACCCGCCCATGTTGACGAAGCCCTGCGCGGTGCCCAGGGTCGCGCTCGGATTGAACGTGCGGGCGAAGTCGAAGCCGACCATCGAGCCGGGACCGCCGACCGAGATGATCACGACGAGCACCACCAACAGCCACAGCGGGGCCCGGCCCGGGATGGCCAGCACGACGGTCCAGATGAGTGCGTTGCTTCCGATGATGGCCAGCACCATCAGCGACCGCTTGTGCGGAAACCGGCCGGTGAGGATGCCGAGCACGACGCCCGCCGAGATCGCCGTCACCACCGAGATGGTGAGCAACATGCCGGCCACACCGCGGGTCTGGCCCTGCGCGGTGGTGATGTAGGGGACACCCCACATCAGTGCGAAGGCGGTGACCGAGAACTGGGTGCCCATGTGGGTGAAGAAGCCGAGCCGGGTGCCCGGGCGCAGCCACACGGTGCGCAGGCTCGCCATGGTGTCCCGGACGGTCATGGTTTCGGTGGTGGTCACCCGGCCGTTCGGGGTGTTCTGCAGCACCGCGGCCGCCAGCACCATGGTGAGCACGCCGAGTGCGGTCACCGTGAGGTAAGCGGAGGTCCAGCCGTTGACACCCAGCAACGCCAGGAACGGCACCGCGGACAGCACCTGGCCGAGTTGGCCGCTGATCCCGGTGAGCTGTGTCAGCAGCGGCACCCGCTCGGCCGGGAACCAGTGTGGGACCAGTCGCAGGACGGAGATAAAGGTGACGGCGTCACCCAGCCCGACGACCGCGCGGGCGGCCAGCGCCAGCGGCAGCGAATCGGTCAGTGCGATGGCGAGCTGTCCGGTCACCATCAGCGCGGCGCCCGAGACGATGAGAATCTTGGAGCCGTAGCGGTCCAGCAGCACGCCCGCCGGCACTTGGGCGCCCGCGTACACGATGATCTGCAGCACGACGAAGGTCGAGAGCACGCTGGGGCTGGCATGGAACCGATCGCCGGCTTCCAGCCCGGACACGCCGAGCGTGGTGCGGTTAAGCACCGCCACGATGTATGCGAGTAGTCCGGTCGCCCAGATGATCCAGGGACGCACGCGGACCTCGATTCCTGTGGGCTCGGTGATGGGCAGTGCGGCAATGGTCCCAAATTGGTGGGATGAATCGCCAATCATTAATCGGTGAGATCGCTCACTGGCGTTGCCACAATTGACATCACTGCAGATTAACCCGTATTTTGTGCTTCGCTCGTTCTGCTCGAAGCGGGCTAGACTGGAAGCATGCGCGCGCTTCGCTGTCGGCTCGGGGTGGGGATGCCGGCGTGGCGCTGAACGAGTATCGGCTCGACGACCTGGCCCGGATCTCCGGCGTCACTGTCAGGAACATCCGCGCCTACCGCGAGCGCGGGCTGCTGGATCCGCCCCGCAGGCAGGGGCGCGCTGCCATCTACGACGACTATCACCTGGCCCAGTTGCAGACCATCGACGAACTGCTGGGCCGCGGGTTCACCTCCGCGCACGTCGCCGAGTTCTTCGAGACCATGCGGTCCGGCGGGAGCGTCGCCGAGCTGCTGGGACTACAACGGGCAATCCTGCGCCCGCGCGCGGAACCGCGTGAACAGGCGACGCGCACCGGTCCTCGCGTCAACATCGATCCGGCCGGCGCGGAGGGCACCCGGCTGCTCGAACTCGGGCTGGCTCACCGCTGGGGAACCGGGCTGGTGTTCACCAATCCTGTCATCGGGCGAGTGGTGGCGCGCTCTGCGGACCCCCTGGTGTACGCCCGTATCGTGCTCACGCTGCTGGATGCCAGTCGGGACGGTGTGGAGGCGGTGGCCGATGACGTGATCTCGGTGTTGGAGCGCGAGGTGGTGGCGCGGTACGGGTCGGTGATCCCGAACCCGGACAACATCGACGACATGAGTCGGTGGATCACCGATTGCGCCGGATTCAGTCATTCCGTGGTGGCCGACCATCTGCAACGGGCACTGCTCAAGCGGCTGGTAACGGCGGTGTCCGATTTCAACACCGGTCTGGTGGCTCGCGGGGACTGGACGCCGTCCGTAGAAGGGGGCGCACGCTGACACCGCCGCGTGCTCACCAGACCGGTGCGTTCCATCCCGGACGTGGCTGGCAACTACGGGTAGGCATGGGCGGATCGCCCGGCGTGCTGGTCTACTGAGCCATTGATGACGGCCGCGCCCGTGAGCGGCACCAGGCGCAGGTGGTGTCGCTCCTGCGGCGCCGGTTCGGCGCTCGGCTGCCAACGCTCGGGCATATAGGCCAACCCCAAAACCATCGAATGGGCTCTGCAGGACGGCATCGGGGCGTGCTGCCGGCAGCCTGACTGGGCCCGCTTCGCGGCTTGCCCACCCGGTGGCAGAGCTCCGCCGGATTCGGATGGCGAGCCCCCAAGTGGACGGTGTGGGTGTGGACATCAGCCATACCCGCCACCGCAGCTTCGGGCAGCGGGAGGAAAACTTACCGATCAGTAATAATTGTCAGCAAACTGATTTTGTGGCCATCGGGCGGTGGGTGGACACTTTTGGGCCAGGTGTCTGTTCCTCGGCGTCGTTCACGGGGTCGTCGAGAGTGGCGGAGAACACCAAATTCTTAGATAACGATTTCATAACGGCATCGCGCTGATCTGGGAAGTTATAGCTACTCGACCGTAACCACCTGCATGCAGGACGTTTGTCCCGCAGAACTTTGAGCCGCGCGGGGGCCGTTGTTACCCAACGTATGGTTACCAGTCCGTAGAACTCGCCAGTAACCATTTGAGGGCGGAAAATCGTCCTAGCTCTTATGACACTCTTAGTGGGGTTGGGCTGCCCTCTGGGCGCAGCCGGGACGGGGTCCAGCGGATCCCGAACCTCCCGGATGAGTACCGGCCCGACGGAGATTCAGAGCTGAATCACCAGGACCAAAGGACGACGGGGCCGTCGGGGATCCCGTACGCATCCTCGCCGCGACGACGCGGCACACCGGCACGACCAGCGATATTGCGTGAAAAAGACTGCACCGAGGGAGATACGAGACGTGACGATCAACGAGCACGACAGGGTGACAGCCGCCAGCTTGAACAGCCAGAGCGAGGGGTCCCTGTCGGGTGCGCACGCGCTCGTGGACCTGCTGAATGCCGGTGAACCGTATGCGGTCGCGTTCGGTGGTCAGGGCGGCGCCTGGCTGGAAAGCCTGGAGGAGCTGGTCAGCTCCGCCGGTATCGAGTCCGAGCTCAGCGAGCTGGTTGGCGAGGCGGCGCTGCTGCTCGAGCCGGTGGCCCGTGAACTCGTGGTGGTGCGCCCGATCGGCTTCGAGCCGCTGCAGTGGGTGCGCGCGTTGGCCGCCGAGGAGCCCCTGCCCGACACCAAGCAACTCACCACCGCCGCCATCTCCGGCCCCGGCATCCTGCTCACCCAGATGGCCGCAATCCGGGCGCTGACGCGGCAGGGCCTGGATCTGATGGGCACCCCGCCCGTCGCGATGGCCGGACACTCCCAGGGCATCCTGGGCGTCGAGTCTCTGAAGGCCAAGGGCACCCGCGACGCCGAACTGCTCGCGCTGCTCCAGCTGATCGGCGCCGCCGGTTCGCTGATCTCCCGCCGGCGCGGCATGGTCGGCCGCGGTGACAAGACCCCGATGGTGTCGGTCACCAACGTCGACCCCGACCGGATCGCGGAGCTCCTCGAAGAGTTCTCCACCGATGTCCGCACCGTGCTGCCCCCGGTGCTGTCCATCCGCAACGGCCGTCGCTCCGTCGTCATCACCGGAACCCCCGAACAGCTCGGCCGCTTCGAGCTGTACTGCAGCAAGATCACCGAGAAGGAAGAAGCCGAGCGCAAGAACAAGCTGCGCGGCGGCGCGGTGTTCTCGCCGGTGTTCAACCCCGTCCAGGTCGAGGTCGGCTTCCACACCCCGCGCCTGGCCGACGGTGTCGCGCTCGTCGACCGCTGGGCCGCGCAGTGCGGTATCGACACCGAGCTGGCACACCGCATGACCGAGTCCATCTTCGTCAGCCCCATCGACTGGGTCGCCGACGTCGAGGCCCTGCACACCGCGGGCGCCCGCTGGATCATCGACCTCGGCCCCGCCGACACCGTCACCCGCCTGACCGCTCCGGTGATCCGCGGGCTGGGCATCGGCATCGTGCCGGCCGCCACCCGCTCCGGTCAGCGCAGCCTGTTCACCGTCGGCGCCGTGCCCGAGGTGCCCGCGCCGTGGACCAGCTACGCACCGTCGACGGTCACCCTGCCCGACGGCTCGGTGAAGCTGTCCACCAAGTTCACCCGCCTCACCGGTCGTTCGCCGATCCTGCTGGCCGGTATGACCCCGACCACCGTCGACGCCAAAATCGTCGCCGCCGCCGCCAACGCCGGGCACTGGTCCGAGCTCGCCGGTGGTGGCCAGGTCACCGAGAAGATCTTCGATGACCGGATGGCCGAACTGACCCAGCTGCTCGAGCCGGGCCGCGCCATCCAGTTCAACTCGCTGTTCCTGGACCCGTACCTGTGGAAGCTGCAGGTGGGCGGAAAGCGCCTGGTGCAGAAGGCTCGTCAGTCCGGTGCCCCCATCGACGGGCTCGTCGTCACCGCCGGTATCCCCGAACTCGACGAAGCCGTGGCGCTCATCGAGGAACTCAACGAGATCGGCATCACCCACGTGGTGTTCAAGCCGGGCACCGTCGATCAGATCAAGTCCGTGATCAAGATCGCCACGGAGGTTCCCGGCAAGGAAGTCATCGCCCATATCGAGGGCGGCCGCGCCGGTGGCCACCACTCGTGGGAGGACCTCGACGATCTGCTCCTGGCCACCTACGCCGACCTGCGCAAGCTGTCCAACATCACCATCTGCGTCGGCGGCGGGATCGGTACCCCCGAGCGCGCGGCCGACTACCTGGCCGGTCGCTGGGCGCAGGACTACGGCTTCCCGCTGATGCCGGTCGACGGCATCCTGGTCGGCACCGCCGCGATGGCCACCCTGGAGGCCACCACCTCACCCGCGGTCAAGCAGCTGCTGGTGGACACCAAGGGCACCGACGTCTGGGTCGGAGCCGGAAAAGCCCAGGGCGGCATGGCATCCGGGCGCAGCCAGCTCGGTGCCGACATCCACGAGATCGACAACACCGCCTCGCGCTGCGGCCGTCTGCTCGACGAGGTCGCCGGTGACGCCGACGCGGTCGCCGAGCGCCGCGACGAGATCATCGCTGCGATGGCCGACACCGCCAAGCCGTACTTCGGCGATGTCGCCGACATGACCTACCTGCAGTGGCTGGACCGCTACGTCGAACTGGCCATCGGTGAGGGCGATTCCACCGCCGACACCAAGGCCACCGACTCGCAGTGGCTGGACGTCACCTGGCGGGACCGTTTCGAGGAGATGCTCAAGCGTGCCGAGGCCCGTCTGCATCCCAGCGACTCGGGCCCGATCGACACACTGTTCGCCGGCGACGCCGAAAGCGAAGCGCTGCTGGAGCATCCGGCCGCTGCTGTCGACACTCTGCTGAACCGGTACCCGGACGCCGAGGACATCAAGCTGCACCCGGCCGACGTGCCCTTCTTCACCACCCTGTGCAAGACCCCGGGCAAGCCGGTCAACTTCGTGCCGGTCATCGACAAGGACGTGCGCCGCTGGTGGCGCAGCGATTCGCTGTGGCAGGCCCACGACGCCCGCTACACCGCGGATCAGGTCTGCATCATCCCCGGCACCGCCGCCGTCGCCGGTATCACCCGCGTCGACGAGCCCGTCGGTGAACTGCTGGACCGCTTCGAGCAGGCCGCCATCGATGAGGTCGTGGCCAGCGGCGCCGTCGCCGTCCCGGTGGTGTCCCGCCGCCAGGCCGATGCGCAGGTCACCGGACCCATTGCCGTGGTGCTGGATTCGCCCGACGTGCTGTGGGCCGGCCGTACCGCGATCAACCCGGTGCACCGTATCGGCGCACCCGGCGAATGGCAGGTCAACGAGAACCGTTCCGCGGTACACCCGTCGACCGGTTCGCGACTGGAGCTCACCGGTGAGGGTGTCACCCTCAGCGTGCCGCTGTCCGACATCTGGATCGAGATCAAGCTGACGCTGCCGGCCGCCACGGTCAACGGCGGCATGCCCGTCGTCACCACCGAGGATGCCGCCGCCGCGATGCGTGCGGTGCTCGCCATCGCCGCCGGCGTCGACGGAGTGGACGCGCTGCCCACCGTCATCGACGGCACCGCGACCGTCACCGTCGCCTGGGACCCGGAGGAGGTCGCCGATCACACCGGCGTCACCGCCACCTTCGGCGCCCCGCTGGCACCGGGGCTGACCCTGGTACCCGACGCCCTGGTCGGCCGCTGCTGGCCCGCGGTGTTCGCCACCATCGGATCGGCCGCGACCGATGCCGGCTTCCCGGTCATCGAGGGTCTGCTCAGCCTGGTGCACCTGGACCATGCCGCGCACCTGCTCGCCCCGATGCCCACCTCGGAATCCGAATTGACCGTCACCGCAACGGCTTCGGAGGCCGTCGACACCGAGGTCGGCCGTGTCGTGCCGGTCAGCGTGCTGATCTCCGACGCCGAGGGCACCGAACTGGCGCGCCTGGAAGAGCGTTTCGCCATCCGTGGCCGCACCGGTGCCGTCGAGCTGGAGGACCCGGTGCGTGCCGGGGGCGCGATGACCGACAACGCCACCGACACCCCGCGGCGTCGCCGTCGTGACGTCACCATGACCGCGCCGACCGACATGAGCGCGTTCGCCGTGGTGTCCGGTGACCACAACCCGATCCACACCGACCGCGCCGCAGCGCTTCTGGCCGGACTCATGGGCCCGATCGTGCACGGCATGTGGCTTTCGGCCGCCGCACAGCACGTGGTGACCGCCACCGACGGCCGCGCCACCCCGCCGGCCCGCCTGGTGGGCTGGACCTCCCGCTTCCTGGGCATGGTCCTGCCCGGTGACGAGATCGAGTTCCGCGTCGACCGGGTCGGCATCGACCGCGGCGCGGAGATCATCGAGGTCACCGCGAAGGTCGGCGGTGACCTGGTGATGGCCGCGAGCGCTCAGCTTGCCGCGCCGAAGACGGTGTACGCCTTCCCCGGCCAGGGCATCCAGCACAAGGGCATGGGCATGGAGGTCCGGGCCCGGTCCAAGGCGGCCCGCAAGGTGTGGGACATCGCCGACAAATTCACCCGCGACACGCTGGGCTTCTCGGTGCTGCACGTGGTCAAGGACAACCCGACCAGCCTGATCGCCTCCGGCGTGCACTACCACCACCCCGAGGGCGTGCTGTACCTGACGCAGTTCACCCAGGTCGCCATGGCGACGGTGGCCGCCGCGCAGGTCGCCGAGATGCGCGAGCAGGGTGCCTTCGTCGAAGGCGCCATCGCCTGCGGGCACTCCGTCGGTGAATACACCGCGCTGGCTTGTGTTTCCGGCGTCTACGAGCTGCCCGCGCTGCTCGAGGTGGTCTTCCACCGCGGCTCCAAGATGCACGACATCGTGCCGCGTGACGAGAAGGGCCGCTCCAACTACCGGTTGGCCGCGATCCGCCCGTCCCAGATCGACCTGCCCGATGACGATGTCACGGCCTTCGTCGAGGAGATCTCCCAGCGCACCGGCGAGTTCCTGCAGATCGTGAACTTCAACCTGCGTGGCTCGCAGTACGCCATCGCAGGCACCGTGCGCGGTCTGGAAGCCCTGGAGGAAGAGATCGAGCGGCGCCGCGAAATCAGCGGTGGCAAGCGGTCGTTCATCCTGGTGCCCGGTATCGACGTGCCGTTCCACTCCGAGGTGCTGCGCGTCGGTGTCGCCGACTTCCGCCGCTCCCTGGAGCGGGTCATGCCGACCGACGCCGACCCGGACCTGCTGGTGGGCAAGTACATCCCGAACCTGGTGCCGCGGCCGTTCACCCTGGACCGCGACTTCATCCAGGAGATCCGCGACCTGGTGCCCGCCGAGCCGCTCGACGAGATCCTCGCCGATTACGACACGTGGCGTAACGAGCGTCCGCGCGAGCTGATGCGCAAGATCGTGATCGAGCTGCTGGCATGGCAGTTCGCCAGCCCGGTGCGCTGGATCGAGACCCAGGACCTGCTGTTCATCGAGGAGGCCGCAGGCGGTCTCGGGGTCGAGCGTTTCGTCGAGATCGGCGTGAAGACCGCGCCGACGGTGGCGGGGCTGGCGACCAACACGCTGAAGCTGCCCGAGTACTCGCACAACACCACCGAGGTGCTCAACGCCGAGCGTGACGCCGCGGTGCTGTTCGCCACCGACACCGACCCGGAGCCCGAGGAGGACGTCTCGGCACCCGAGCCGGCCGCAGCGGCGGCACCGGCAGCCGCGGCACCCGCGGCCGCCCCGGCACCGGCGGCGGCGCCGTCCGGTGGGCAGGCGTCCGGGCCACGCCCCGATGATCTGGTTTTCGATGCCGCCGATGCCACTCTGGTGCTCATCGCGCTGGCGTCCAAGATGCGCCTCGATCAGATCGAGCCGCTGGATTCCATCGAGTCCATCACCGATGGTGCGTCCTCGCGGCGCAACCAGATGCTGGTGGACCTGGGTTCCGAGCTCAACCTCGGGGCCATCGACGGCGCGGCCGAAGCCGATCTGGCCGGTCTCAAGTCGCAGGTGACCAAGCTGGCCCGCACCTACAAGCCATTCGGCCCGGTGCTGTCCGACTCGATCAACGATCAGCTGCGGACCGTCTTCGGACCGTCGGGCAAGCGCCCGGCCTACATCACCGAACGTGTCTCCAAGACATGGGAACTGGGCCCCGGCTGGGCCAAGCACGTGACCGCCGAGGTGGCGCTGGGCACCCGTGAGGGTTCCAGTGTCCGCGGCGGCAACATGGGCGGCCTGCACGAGGGTGCGCTGGCCGATGCCGCCTCCGTCGACAAGGTGATCGACGCGGCGGTGCAGGCGGTCGGTGCGCGCAAGGGCATTCCGGTCAGCCTGCCGTCCTCCGGTGCGGCCGGCGGCGGCGTGGTGGACTCGGCGGCTCTCGGCGAGTTCGCCGAGCAGGTCACCGGCCCCAACGGTGTGCTGGCCAACGCCGCGCGCACGATCCTGGGTCAGCTCGGGCTGGACAACCCGGTCAGCGCGGAGGAAACCGTCAGCGATGCCGACCTGATCGATCTGGTCACCACCGAGCTCGGCTCGGACTGGCCGCGGCTGGTCTCCCCGGTGTTCGACGCCCGCAAGGCCGTGGTGTTCGACGACCGGTGGGCAAGCGCCCGTGAGGATCTGGCTCGGTTCTGGCTGCTCGACGAGAGCGAGATCGACGCCGACTGGGAGCGCTTGTCGCAGAGCTTCGAAGGTGCGGGCAACATCGTCGGCACCCAGGCCAGCTGGTGGCAGGGCCGGGCCCTGGCGTCCGGTCGCAACGTGCACGCCGCGCTGTACGGCCGTGCCGCGGCCGGTGCGGAGAACCCGGACAAGGGTGGCTACGCCAACGAGGTTGCCGTGGTGACGGGTGCCTCGAAGGGCTCCATCGCCGCATCGGTGGTCGCTCAGCTGCTGGAGGGTGGCGCGACCGTCATCGCCACCACCTCGCGCCTGGATGACGACCGGCTGGCGTTCTACCGCACGCTCTACCGCGATCACGCCCGGTTCAACGCCACCCTGTGGGTGGTCCCGGCCAACATGGCGTCCTACTCGGATATCGACGCACTCGTCGAGTGGGTCGGCAACGAGCAGACCGAGAACTTGGGCCCCAAGGCCATTCACCTCAAGGACGCGCAGAACCCGACGCTGCTGTTCCCGTTCGCCGCACCGCGGGTGGGTGGGGATCTCTCCGATGCCGGCGCGCGCTCCGAGATGGAGATGAAGGTGTTGTTGTGGGCCGTGCAGCGGCTCATCGCCGGCCTGTCGCACCTGGGCGCCGAGCGTGACATCGCTTCGCGTCTGCACGTGGTGCTGCCGGGCTCGCCCAACCGGGGCATGTTCGGTGGCGACGGCGCCTACGGCGAGGCCAAGGCCGCGCTCGACGCCGTGGTCACCCGCTGGAAGGCCGAAACCTCGTGGAGCCAACGGGTCTCGTTGGCGCACGCGCTGATCGGCTGGACCAAGGGCACCGGACTGATGGGCCACAACGACGCCATCGTCGGCGCCGTCGAAGAGGCCGGTCTGACCACCTACACCACCGCCGAGATGGCCTCGAAGCTGTTGGCACTGTGCAATATCGAATCCAAGGTCGCCGCCGCCCGCGCGCCGATCGAGGTCGATATGACCGGTGGTCTCGGTGAGATCGAGATCGACATGGCCGAGCTGGCCGCCAAGGCCCGCGAGGAGATGTCGGCCGCGGCAACCGATGACGATGACGATGACGAGGCCGGAAAGATCCGTGCCCTGCCCTCGCCGCCGCGCGGGTACCTCGCGGCACCGCCGCCGGCGTGGGACGACCTCGACGTCGACCCTGCCGATCTGGTGGTCATCGTCGGTGGCGCGGAGCTCGGACCGTACGGTTCCTCGCGCACCCGCTTCGAGATGGAGGTCTCCGGCGAGCTGTCGGCCGCCGGCGTCCTGGAGCTGGCCTGGACCACCGGGCTGGTCAAGTGGGAGGACGATCCCAAGCCGGGCTGGTACGACACCGAGACCGGTGACCTGGTCGACGAGTCCGAACTGGTCGAGCGCTACCACGATGCCGTGGTCGCCAAGGTCGGCATCCGCGAGTGGGTCGGCGACGGTTTCCTGGATTCCGACCACTCGGCCCCGCTGCTGGTGTCGGTGTTCCTGGACAAGGACTTCACCTTCGTGGTGTCGTCGGAGACCGATGCCCGCGAGTTCGTGAAGTACGACCCGGAGCACACCGTCATCGCACCGGTCCCCGACAGCGCGGACTGGCAGGTGACCCGCAAGGCCGGCACCGAGATCCGGGTGCCGCGCAAGGTCAAGCTGTCGCGCACCGTCGGTGCCCAGATCCCGACCGGTTTCGATCCGCAGGTCTACGGCGTGACGCCGGACATGGCCAGCTCGATCGACCGGGTGGCGCTGTGGAACCTGGTGACGACTGTGGACGCGTTCCTGTCGGCGGGCTTCAGCCCGGCCGAGCTGATGCGCTGGGTGCACCCCAGCCTGGTGGCCAGCACCCAGGGCACCGGCATGGGCGGCATGACGTCGATGCAGACCATGTATCACGGAAACCTGCTGGGCCGGAGCAAGCCGAACGACATCCTGCAGGAGGTGCTGCCGAACGTCTTCGCCGGCCACGTCGTGCAGTCCTACATCGGCAGCTACGGGTCGATGATCCACCCGGTCGCGGCGTGCGCCACGGCGGCGGTGTCGGTCGAGGAAGGTGTCGACAAGATTCAGCTGGGCAAGGCCGAGTTCGTGATCGCCGGCGGCTACGACGACCTGACGCTGGAGGCCATCACCGGCTTCGGCGACATGTCGGCCACCGCCGACACCGAGGCCATGCGGGCCAAGGGCATCAGCGATTCGAAGTTCTCCCGCGCCAACGACCGGCGCCGGCTCGGCTTCGTCGAATCCCAGGGTGGCGGAACGATTCTGCTGACCCGCGGTGACCTCGCGGTGCAGATGGGTCTGCCGGTGCTGGCCGTGGTGGCTTACGCCTCGTCCTTCGGCGACGGTGTGCACACCTCGATCCCGGCTCCGGGGCTCGGTGCCCTGAGTGCGGGTCGCGGCGGCAGCAAGTCCCGCCTGGCCCGGTCGCTGGCCAAGCTGGGCGTCGGTGCCGATGACATCGCGGTCATCTCCAAGCACGACACCTCCACGCTGGCCAACGATCCCAACGAGACCGAGCTGCACGAGCGGCTCGCGGCCTCGCTGGGACGCTCCAAGGGCGCACCGCTGTTCGTGGTCAGCCAGAAGAGCCTCACCGGCCACGCCAAGGGCGGCGCCGCGGCCTTCCAGATGATGGGTCTGTGCCAGATCCTGCGCGACGGCGTCATCCCGCCCAACCGCAGCCTGGACTGCGTCGACGACGAGCTGAACCACGCCAAGCACTTCGTCTGGGTGCGGGAGCCCCTGCATCTGGGGGAGAAGTTCCCGCTCAAGGCCGGTCTGGTGACCAGCCTCGGGTTCGGCCACGTGTCCGGTCTGGTGGCGCTGGTGCATCCGCAGGCGCTGCTCGCCGCACTGCCGGCCGATCAGCGTGCCGACTACCAGGCCCGGGCCAACGCCCGCGTGCTCGATGGTCAGCGCCGCCTCGCCTCGGCGATCGCCGGTGGGCCCGCGCTGTACGAGAAGCCCGCCGATCGCCGCTTCGGCAGCGACACCCCGGAGAAGCGTCAGGAAGCGGCCATGCTGCTCAACCCCGACGCCCGCCTGGGCGCTGACGACCACTACTCGAAGTGAGCGAAAGCGAGTCGGATAGCGTCTCCGCAATGGGCATCGTTGGGGTAGGGATCGATCTGGTGTCGATTCCAGATTTCGCCGAGCAGGTCGACCAGCCTGGCACCGTTTTCGCCGAGACCTTCACGCCGGGGGAGAGGCGCGACGCCGCGGACAAGAGTTCGTCGGCGGCGCGTCACCTCGCGGCGCGGTGGGCGGCCAAGGAAGCGGTGATCAAGGCCTGGTCGGGGTCGCGTTTCTCGAAGCGGCCGATGTTGCCCGAAGGGATCCACCGCGATATCGAGGTGGTGACCGATATGTGGGGCCGGCCGAAGGTGCGGTTGTCCGGCGCCATCGCCGAGCACCTCAAGGACGTGACGATCCATCTGTCGTTGACCCACGAGGCCGATACCGCCGCCGCGGTCGCCATCCTCGAAGCCTGATCCCCGCGAGCGTGCGTGTCTGAGGCCAGACACGCACGCTCGCGCGGGAGTTTGCGCACGCTCGCCAGCGACTAATCTCGCTGTCATGACCGACCTCGTCGAACGCGTCCGTGAACTGCTGCCCTCGGTACGGGCCGATCTCGAAGAACTGGTGCGCATCGAATCGGTGTGGGCCGACCCGGCGCGCCGGCCCGAGGTGCACCGCAGCGCCGAGCTGACGGCGAAGTTGCTGTCGCAGGCGGGTTTCGGTGACGTTCGCACTGTGTCCGCAGGTGGCGCGCCGGCGGTCATCGCCCGCCACCCGGCTCCCGAGGGTGCGCCGACGGTACTGCTGTACGCCCACCACGATGTGCAACCCGAGGGCAACGCTGCGCAATGGCATTCGCCGCCGTTCGAGCCGACCGAACGTGACGGCCGGCTGTACGGCCGTGGCACCGCCGACGACAAGGCCGGTATCGCAACGCATCTGGCGGCGTTCCGGGCGTTCGGCGGCAACCCGCCCGTGGGTGTCACCGTGTTCGTCGAAGGCGAGGAAGAATCCGGTTCGCCGTCATTGCCCGCGCTGCTGGCCGCCCACCGCGACCTGCTGGCCGCCGACGTCATCATCATTGCCGACTCCGACAACTGGGGTGTCGAGATCCCCGCGCTGACGGTGTCCTTGCGCGGGCTGGCCGATTGCGTGGTGGAGGTCGCCACCCTGGACCACGGGCTGCACTCCGGACTGTGGGGCGGCGTGGTTCCCGACGCGCTGAGCGCGCTGATCCGGGTGCTGGCCAGCTTGCACGATGACGACGGCAACGTCGCCGTCGAGGGCCTCCACGAGGCGAGCGCCGCCGACGTCGAGTTCAGCGATGAGCGGGTCAGGGCGGACTCCGGTCTGCTCGACGGTGTCCGGCAGATCGGCTCGGGGCCGGTGGTGCAACGGATGTGGGCGCGGCCGGCCATCACCGTCATCGGTATCGACACCACGCCCATCGACAAGGCGTCGAACACCCTGGTGCCCAGCGCCCGGGCCAAGGTGAGCATGCGGGTGGCCCCCGGCGGCGATGCCCGCGAGCACCTCGCGGCGTTGACACGGCATCTGGAGGCGCACACGCCCTGGGGCGCACGGGTCACCGTCACCGCCGGCGACGTCGGGCAGCCCTACGCCATCGACGCGACCGGCCCGGTATATGACGCTGCCCGGCAGGCCTTTCAGATCGCTTGGGGCCGTGAGCCGATCGATATGGGGATGGGCGGGTCGATCCCGTTCATCGCCGAGTTCGCCGCCGCGTTCCCGGACGCCAAGATCCTCGTCACCGGAGTGGAGGATCCGGGCACGCAGGCGCACAGCATCAACGAGAGCCTGCACCTCGGGGTGCTGGAACGGGCGGCGACGTCGGAGGCGCTGTTCCTGGAGGCGCTGGGTGAACTAGACCGATAGGTCGCGGCGCAGCTTGGCGACGTGGCCGGTGGCCTTCACGTTGTACTGCGCGACCTCCACGACGCCCTTCTCGTCGACCAGGAAGGTCGACCGGATGACACCCTGCACGGTCTTGCCGTACATCGATTTCTCACCGAAGGCGCCCCAGGCGGTCAACACCTTCTTGTCCGGGTCGGAGAGCAGCGGGAAGGTCAGGCCTTCGGCGTCGCGGAATTTCGCCAGCTTCTCGGGCTTGTCGGGGGAGATGCCGATGACGTCGAGCCCGGCTTCGTTGAGCTCGGCGAGACTGTCCCGGAAATCGCAGGCCTGCTTGGTGCAACCGGGGGTCGATGCCGCCGGGTAGAAGTACACGATCACCTTGCGGCCTTTGAAGTCGGACAGCTTGACGGTGTTGCCGTCGGCATCGGGGAGGCTGAATGCGGGTGCCTTGTCGCCGACTGCCAGCCGCGGGGTCTGTGCCATACGTCGATACGCCTTTCTCGTCGACCGGGGCAGCGTGGTCGGCTCCGGCTGCTCTAGGGTAATTCGGTACGCCGACGACATGGAGGACACAGTGGCTGATCGGGATCCCGAGGCGATCAAGAAGGACATCGACCAGGCTCGTGATCAGCTGGCCGCGACGGTGGATTCACTCGCTGTGCGCGCGAATCCTCAGCGCCTCGCCGATGATGCCAAGGCAAAGGCCGTGGCGTTTGTGACGAAGCCGCCGGTCCTGGTGTCGCTGGCCGGCGTGGGCGCTGTGGTGGTGGTGCTGATGATCCGCCGGATCAGGCGCCGCTGACGGTGTTGTAGCGGCGGCGACGCGGTCGCAGCCAGTCCGTCAGCGAGAAGGTGGGCGGATTGGCGGTGCGGCCCAGGCGGCTGCAGCTGATGACCGCGGCGACGCCGTCCAGCGGCGCGCCATCCGGCATGGCGGCCGAGGAGCTCGGTACGCTCTCGGCTGACATCAGCTAATACCTCGTCTCATCCCTCGGCGGTTCGCCATGGGTCGGTTGTGCGGGTTCGCAGCTAATTTCAGCCTAGCACGACGACGCCGTGCGCGGTCAACTAATGAAAATGCCTCGACCTGGGGTTTTTTGCTCCACAGCTACGGTATCGGGACGGCTGCACCGACGGAAGGTGCGCGGCAGGCATGTTTTCAGCACATCATTCGGTCCGAACGGAACCCGTTGCACCATTAATTGACGTGAGTGTCGACGGCAACCGTAGCATCGGCTCCGGCCAAGTTGTCCGCGAATGCAGGTGAAGTTCGCGTAACCAGAATGTGTGCACCATTGTCGCGCAATGGATCTTCCGGCTTCCGAAATCGGGAATCTGGCGCCGGCAACGAATAGAGTCATTCATCTGCGTCGCTGTCGGGGAGACGCCGGGATTGACGGGATGCCGAAATGAAGCGTCATGGAATCGGTCGGCATGTCGCCAATCGAATTGTCATCGGCGGCGTGGTTTCTGCCCTTGTGTGCGGCGGCGCGGGCACCCTTTATGTCCCTCCGCCGCGCCACACCGTTTATCACGTGCAGCCGACGGCAGCCATTGTCGAGTCGTCATCGACACTCGGCTTCGCCGACTCCGACCTCTATCAGCTGTCGACGACCGAGATCGACCAGCAACTCGACATGATGCAGGCGCTGGGCGTCCAGAATGTGCGGGTCAGCATCGCGTGGGCGTCGATCGAGGCCCAACAGGGTCAGTACAACTGGACTGCAACCGACTACGTCGTCAACGCCGCCCATGAACGGGGCATGGGGATTCTCGGGGTGCTCAGCGAAACGCCGGCCTGGGCGGGCACACCGGTGCTTGCCGGAATGCCCGACCCCGATGTGTTCGCGGGTTTCGCGCAGCAGGTCGCCGAGCAATACGCGGGCCAGATCTTCACCTATTCGATCTGGAACGAACCGAATGCGGTGAATTTTCTGGACCCGGTGGATCCCGCTGCGTATACGACGCTGTTGCAGGCCGCCTATCCGCTGATCAAGCAGGTGGGCGTCGACAATGGTGCCGAAATCACCGTGATCGGCGGTGTGGTCGGCGCAGGTCTTTCGGAACGAAACATTTCGATGAACCCTGAGGACTTCATTCAGGGCATGTACGACGCCGGGGCGAAAGGCTATTTCGACGCGCTCGCTTTTCATCCCTATGACTACACCCTGGATTTCTCCGACGGCGCCACCCAGGCCGGCTCACCGTTGAAGCAGTTACAGCAGATCCTCGCGATCATGGCCGACAACGGCGATCAGGATCTCAAGGTGTGGGCCACCGAGTACGGCGAGCCGACGACTCCGCAGTACTCCGAGCAGCAGCAATATGAATTCATCCAGGACTTCCTGGCGACCTGGCCGACGATCGCGGGTACCGGGCCGATGTTCCTCTACACCCTGGTCGATACGGATTCGGGCAGCTCCAACAAGCAGGACAACCTCGGTGTCTACTACTCGGATCTGACGGCGAAGCAGGCCGTTCAGGCGATCATCGACTACATCAACTCGCTTCCAGAGCCCAACGAGCCGACGTCGCCGAGCAATCCGGTCATCGCGGCGATCAAGGCGGCCGTGCAGTGGGTGGGTGCGGCGACCAGAGCGGTCATCCACACCGCTGGGAATGCCGTCGTCAACGTGGCCGACGTCGTCGGGAATGTGGCCAAGAGCTTGGCGCGGGCAACGGCCTCGCTCATCTCCGGTGGTGTGCGGCTGGCAGGGGCGGTGGTCACCGGCATAGTGCAAGCAGTGGCAAATGCGGTCCGCGGGGTCGCCGGTGTCATCAAGGGCGTGGTGGGTGGTGTGGCAGGTGCGGTGAGCAATGCCCGGGTGGCCGCGGCCGACACGCCGACCGCCGCCCAGAGTCCGACGGCCCTGCGCGCAGCGTCGGGTCGGGCAGAGCCGGCGCGCGCGGCAGCTGTCGACGAGATGACCGCGGCGGAGCCGGCCGCCGGTGCGGCAACCTCGAGGTCGGAGAGCCGCGCACCTGCCGTGATCTCCGCGAGAACAGTGCAGCAGGCCGATGAGCCCGAGCGAGACCTCGAAGAGTCTGCCGCTGAAGATCTTTCCGGCCCTGCGGACCTGGACACTGCTCCCGAGGATGATGAGCCGGCGCATGAAGACGCGCCGGGGAAATCCGACAAACCCGAGGCGGAGTCCGCCGGAACGGAGCGGGACAGCTCATCGGCGGACGCCGGAGAATCTGCACCGGCCGCCGCGTAACCTCAGGCCGGGCCGATGACCGGCTGGTACCAGTATTCGCTGGTACCGGTCAGTACAGCGCTGACGAGGTCGTCGGTGACCAGGACGCCGGGGGCCGGGGGGTTGACGGGAGCGGGCGCCACCACCGGTTGTAGCGCCGTCATTCGCGGGGCCTGGTCGATCACCTTGTCCGAACCCATGATGACCGCGGAATTGTGGGCGCATTCTGTTCGAAACTGATCTTTGCCCAACAGGAATTCGCTGATGGCCGATGCGGCGCCCATGAGCGGCTCGGCAGTTCCGGCAATGCACGGAGTAAATATGTGCAATGCCGATTCCGCCGGCGCGAAACGTGTGTCGGCAGCGGCAGGCGCGACTGGGGACTGGGCCAGCGTCTGTATCTGGATGCCGCATCCGCTGAGCGTTGCCACCGCTACCAGCAGGCAGGGCAGTGTGAATCGGGAAATGACAGGCCGGCCGTGTGCCATCGCAGGTCCTCCCACCCCTGGCACCCTCCCCGCGGAGCGCGTGTCCTGATTCCGCTGTGCTCGCCGTGATTTGCGGCTATGGAGAATAGCGAGCTTTAATTGACGAAGTTGCTAATTAATGCGATGGAAATGTATTTGCTGAGCGAATCGTGATCATTGCACAGCGTGTCGCTCGGTGGCAGCTTTTCGCGTCGTTTATCTTTGGCTGTTCACCGCCATGTCATCTGGTGAGCCGATCGCCCGTCGGCCTGATCGCGCCCGCCTTGTCCCGCGTGCTCACATCAGCGCTTTCTTCTGGACTTTGCCCATCGCGTTGCGGGGCAGAACAGACACGAAACGGATCTCGCGCGGACGCTTGTGCCAGGACAAGTCGTCGGCGACATGGGTGATGAGTTGTTCGGCGAGGCCGTCACCTGCGGAGTGCGATCCGGTGACGACGAACGCGACGATGCGCTGGCCCAGGTCGTCGTCGGGGACGCCGATGACCGCCACCTCGAGCACCTCGGGCCGGGCGAGCAGCGACGTCTCGATCTCACCCGCGCCGATCCGGTAGCCGCCGGACTTGATCAGATCGACCGACTCCCGCCCGACAATGCGGTGGAACCCATGTTCGTCGATGGCGGCGAGATCGCCGGTGATGAACCAGCCGTCGTCGGTCCAGCAGGACGCAGTCACGTCCGGAAGGTTCAGATAGCCGTCGAAGAGCATGGGGCCGCGCACCTGGAGCCGACCGATCGATTCGCCGTCGTGCGGCGCGGGGCCGCCGTCGTCGGCCTGGATCCGGGTCTGCGCCCCGGCGACGGGCTGGCCCACCCAACCAGGCCGCCGTTCGCCGTCGGCGCGGGTGCTCAGCGTGATCATGGTCTCGGTCATGCCGTAACGCTCGACGGGCGCGTGACCGGTCAGCTCCCGCAATCGCTCGAACACCGGGACCGGCAGTGGCGCACTGCCGCTGACCAGCAGCCGCGCCGAGGACAGCGCCTTGGCCGCCTGCTCGTCCCGGGTGACCCGGGTCCAGACCGTGGGTACGCCAAAGTACATGGTGGCGCCGGCCTCGGCGTACCGCTCGGCCGTGGGTTTGCCGGTGTGTACCAGACGGGAGCCGATGTGCAATGACCCGAGGACTCCGAGGATCAGGCCATGGGTGTGGAACAGCGGCAGACCGTGGGCCACGGTGTCCTCGACGGTCCAGTGCCAGGCGTCGGCGAGCGCATCGAGACCGGCGGCAATGGACTGGTGGGTCAGCAGCACGCCCTTGGGTGCGCCGGTGGTACCCGAGGTGTACAGAATCATCGCGAGCCGTTGTGGGGCAACCGGTTCCAGTGGTGCCTCGACGCCGGCACCGAGGTCGGGTTCCGCGACGGGCAGCTCGACGCCCGCACGCCGGGCTCCGACCCACAGGGTGGCTCCGGAATCCGCGACGATGTGACCGACCTCGGCGTGGCCGGCATCCGGTGGCACCGGCACCACCGGTACGCCCGCCAGCAGGCAGGCGGTGACCGCGATGACAGTGGTCAGCGTGGGCTCGGCGTTGACGGCCACCACCTGCACACCGCCACGGGCGCGCACGTCGGTGCCGAATGCCGATGCGATGGTTCGTAACCGTCTGCGGGACAGGGATTCACCGTCGATTGTGATCGATCGGTCATCGTCGGCGGCGTCATCGTCGAGCAGTGCGTGCAGCAGGGGCCGGGTCATGAGAATGCCATCCCGGGCAGGATCAGCACCAGCGTCAGCACTATCGGACCCACTACCACCATCGAGAGTCCCCAGCGTGTGAGCAGCTTCGTCATTCGCGGCCGGGCCTCTTCGTCGACCGTGGTGGCGACGAAGGTCGCGCCGACGGTGGAGAACGGCGACACATCCACGATGGACGCGCACACGCCGATGGCGCAGATCAGCGCCCAGCCCGGGATGCCGCCCTCGGCGATCAGCGGAAGTGCCAGCGGCACAAGGGCAGCCAGCATGCCCGTGGTGGAGGCGAAGGCGGAGATCAACCCGGCGGCCGCGCAGAGCAGGACGGCTGCCACCAACGGCGAGCCCAGGTGAACCGCGCCTTCACCGAGCAGGTCGACCACGCCCATCTCGGTGAGCACACCGACGTAGGTGATGATGCCGCCGACGAGAAGCACTGAGCCCCAGTCGATCCGGCTCATCGCCTTCTTGCCCGCGGATGCGTCGAGCAATGCGGCGATCGCGCCGAGGCCGTAGCCCAGCACGCCGATATCCGGTGTCATGCCGAGCAGCGACATCACGACGACCGCGGCGATCAGCACCAGCATCATCGCGATGGTCAGGATCTGCATCCCGGTCGGTCGCTCGGGCGCGACGAGTTCCTCATCGTCGTTGTTGCCGATATCCAGTGTGGAGCCGCCGTATTGGGGCAGCGCCGCGCCGCGGGCGACCATTGCGTCGCTGAAGGCCGGCGCCTCGGCATCGAAGCGCTTCTTGCGGCCGAACATCGCGTAGGCGATGGCCAGTAGAACGAGGTTCAGCGCGACGGCCACCCCGAAGAGCAGCAGCGGGCTGAGCGCGATACCGGCCTCGTTGGCGGTGCCCCAGGTGATGATGCCGAACAGGCTGGTGGGTGCGAATGCACCGGCGCTCAGGCCTGCGCCCATGGCGAGAGCCATCAGCATCGGGTCGATGCCGCGCTTGTGCGCGATGCTCATGCCCATGGGCGCCATCACCAGACCGCCGAGTGGCGCGCCCATGGCCGAGATGACGGCGGTGAGCGCGAAGAAGACCGCAGGGAACAGTGCGTCCCGATTTCCGACCCGCGTCAGCGAGGCCTGGATGAGCCAGTCGATCGTGCCGTTGCTGTGTGCGATCCCGAAGAAGTACGTCACGCCGACCAGCAGCACCAGGATGCTGAGCGGGAACTCGCCGATGACCTCGCTGAGGCTCAGATCGGCGAGCCAGAGGCCGATGATGCAGGCGACCGGGAACATCACGATGCCGATGTTGACGTTGCGGATCGCGGCGATCGCGAACACCGCTATGAAGATCCCGAGAGCGATCAGTTGCGTCGTCATATCTCGCACCCCCTCGTTGTTTTACGGTCCATAGAATGGACCGTTGGTTCGTCTGGTAGACCGATGTGCTGTAACCTAGCTCACAGGCAATGAAGGAGGCAACCTTGGCCACAGAGAGCGTGGTGTCGGCGTTCCGGGTACTCGAAGCGGTGGCCGAGGCACAGCCGGTCGGGCTGTCGGAGCTGGCGCGGACCGTCGGCCTGCCCAAGAGCACCGTGCAGCGGGTCCTGTTGACGCTGCAGGAGGTCGGCTGGCTGCGGCCCACCGAGACGACACCGACCCGGTGGCAGCTCACCTACCGCGTCGTCGCGGTGGTCGGGCGAGCCGCCGGCGGGGAGAGCCTGCGCGATATCGCGGTCCCGGTCATGAATGAGCTGCAGCTGGCCACCACGGAGACCATCCACCTCGCCGCGCCGGACGGCGACTCGCTGGTGCTCGTCGAACGCCTCGACACCTCACACCGGCTGCGCGCCTTCCTGCCGCTGGGTGAGCGGATCGTGCTGCACGCCTCGGCGACGGGCCTGGCCTATCTGTCGGCACGCGGTCAGGGCTATCTCGACGACTACCTGGCCCGGCCGCTGTCGGCTCCGACGCCGGACACCATCACCGATCCGGACCGGATTCGCACTGTGGTCAACGAGGTTCGCGAGCGCGGCTATTCGAAGAACATCGGTGGCCTCTCGCTGGGCATCAGCTCGCTCGGGGCACCCATCGTGGGACCGTCCGGTGCGGTGGCCGCGCTGTCGGTGTCGGGGCCATCCAGTCGCATCACCGAGGACCGTTTCGACGAACTCGGCACGCAGGTGCGCGACGCCGCGGCCAGGATCAGCCGCGCGCTGCGGGGCGAACGGTAGACCGGCTGCGGGGGTGCCGACAGACCATCGACAAGCCGTCAAACGACAAAAGCCCTGCCGAAGCAGGGCCTTTGCGGTGGTGCGCCGTCAGGGTTTCGAACCCCGGACCCGCTGATTAAGAGTCAGCTGCTCTACCAACTGAGCTAACGGCGCGCGTTGGAGACAATAACAGCACTGACGCTGCGAGGTGAAATCCGCATGACGATGCCGGGTTCCAGCGCTTCGTGGGCGGCCGGTTGTCGGAGGTTCCCTTAGACTATTGCCAAGTAGCCGCGATTCCGCGGGTTCTTGTGAAACAAAGTGGAGCAAAACAGATGGTGCAGGTCTCGCCGGTGGGCAGCGCGCGTCGCCGCAAGGCATGGCCAACCGTGATGGCGGTGGCACTGACCACGATGTTCGCCGTCGCCGCATGCAGCGGCAATCAGGCCCCCGAACAACCGAAAACCATCGCGGACAAGGGCACCCCCTACGGCGATCTGCTGGTGCCCAAACTCACCGCTTCGGTCACCAACGGCGCCGTCGGGGTCACCGTCGACGAACCGGTCACGGTCAGTACCGAAGGTGGTGTCCTCGGGCTCGTCAGCCTGATCGACGAAGACGGCGCGCCGGTCGCCGGCCGGCTCAGCGCGGACGGCCTGACCTGGTCGACCACCGACCCGCTGGAGTACAACGCGAGCTACACCCTCAACGCCCGCTCCTCGGGACTCGGCGGCCAGGCCGCCACCCAGGCGACGTTCGAGACGCACTCGCCGGAAAACCTGACCATGCCGTACCTGCTGCCCAACGAGGGCGAGGTCGTCGGCGTCGGTCAGCCGATCGCCGTCCGCTTCGACGAGAACATCACCAACCGCGCTGCCGCCGAGAAGGCCATCAAGGTCACCACCACACCCAAGGTGGACGGTGCCTTCTATTGGCTCAACAATCGCGAGGTGCGTTGGCGCCCAGCCGAATACTGGAAGCCCGGGACCAAGGTCAATGTCGAGGTCAACACCTACGGCGTGGAGGTCGGCGACGGCCTGTTCGGGCAGGACAACGTCAGCACCAACTTCACCATCGGCGATCAGGTGATCGCGGTGGCCGATGACGCCACCAAGACGCTGACGGTCCGGCGCAACGGCGAGGTCGTCAAGACGATGCCCATCTCGATGGGCAAGGACAGCTCGCCGACCAACAACGGTGTCTACATCATCGGTGACCGGTTCGCCGAGCTGGTGATGGACTCGTCGACCTACGGTGTTCCGGTCAACTCGCCCAACGGGTATCGCACCGAGGTGGACTACGCCACGCAGATGTCCTACAGCGGGATCTACGTGCACGGCGCCCCGTGGTCGGTGGGCAGCCAGGGGTACAGCAATGTCAGCCACGGGTGCCTCAACGTGAGCACGTCGAACGCGCTGTGGTTCTACGAGAACACCAAGCGCGGCGATATCGTCGAGGTGGTCGGCACCGTCGGATCACAGCTTCCCGGCACCGACGGGCTCGGCGACTGGAACATCCCGTGGTCTCAGTGGAAGGCCGGCAACGCCAGCACCTAGGTCGCGCAACGCTCCAGTGCGGCAAGCGATTCCTCGATATAGGTCTGCGGGAACGGCGGCATGCCGACCTGATCGCGGAAGCTCTGCGGGGTGCCGGTCCAGTCGTAGGTGATCGTCACATCGGTGTCCTCACCGTTGGGCACCAGGTCATAGCGCCACCACCAGCCACCCGGCTCATGCTCGCCCGCCTCATTGAGCTGCCCGGGCAGCCACGCGATGGTGCGGTCACGCTCGAACTCGGTGACCAGGTTGTGCATCACGTAGTGGCCGCCGGCGAACTCCAGGAACATGTTGATCACGAAGATCTGTCCGGTCCCGGTG
The DNA here is from genome assembly GCF_008329585.1 of Mycolicibacterium sp. P9-22. Taxonomy (GTDB): domain Bacteria; phylum Actinomycetota; class Actinomycetes; order Mycobacteriales; family Mycobacteriaceae; genus Mycobacterium. The sequence goes on from NZ_NPKP01000001.1 coordinate 203,854, forward strand.
ATGGGTTCGGGGTCGACGGCGTCGCGCACCCAGTCACCGGGCTCGGTGTCCTGATGGCGTGCCGGGTCGGCGAGCACATCGAACACCGCGCGCGGGCTCGCGGGGATGGTGCGGGTGACGACGTAGCGCTCTTGGTCGGTCTGGGTGGTCATGCGTTGACTCCTTCGCCGTAGGCGCGGGCGACATCGGGTGAGTCCAGCCACTTGGAGTAGGTCGGCGACTGTGGCCAGCCGTCGGGGGAGTCCTGCCACTCTTCCTGGCGGCCGAAGGGCAGCAGGTCGATGAGCGCGAAGCTGTGGCTGAGCTGTTCGGTGCCGCGGCCGTCGGTGTGCCAGGTGCGGTAGACGGTATCGCCGTCGCGCAGGAAGACGTTCACCGCGAAACCCGTGCCGGGCGCGGCGCCGACGTCCGCACCGAAGGAACTCTCCGACGACGAGTACCAGTCCATCTTGTTGCCGACCTTGCGCTTGTAGGCCAGCGCTTCGTCGATGGGCCCGTTGGTGACGATGACGAACCGGGCGTCGTAGTTGTCCAGGAACTCCAGCCGGGTGAACTGCGAGGTGAAGCCGGTGCAGCCGCCGCACTGCCACTCCGCGCCGTCGGACCACATGTGGTTGTAGGTGATCAGCTGCGAGCGGCCCTCGAACACGTCGGCCAGCCGCACCGGGCCGTCCGCGCCGATCAGGGTGTATTCGGGCAGTTCCACCATGGGCAGCCTGCGGCGCTGGGCGGCGATCGCATCGAGTTCCCGGGTGGCGGCCTTCTCACGGCGGCGCAGGTCCTCAAGGGCGGTCTTCCAGGTGGCGGCGTCCACCACGGGAGGTTTCGCGGTCGTCATGGAGATTCTCCTTCTCACAGCGGTTGGTCTCTGTGTAGACCCACTGTGCGGTCCGAATTCATCGCGCGCGGTACTGTCCGACAAACAAAGGGTGTCCTAAGCCCGGATCGACCGAGGGAAAGCGAGCTCTACAGACCATGAGTGGTGAAGGTTCCGATATCGCCGGATTGCGTGTGCTCATCGTCGGGGCGTCCTCGGGTATCGGGCATGCGGTCGCGGTCCGGGCGGCCGAGCGCGGCGCCAAGGTGGCAGTGGCCGCACGCCGGACGGATCTGTTGGACGCGCTGGCCGAGCAGATCGGCGGCACGGCGTTCGAACTCGATGTCGAGGATCCGGCGGCCATCGGACGGGTGGTGGACGCCGCCGCGGAGGCGCTCGGCGGATTCGACGCCGTCGTGTTCACCAGCACGGTGGCCCCGATGGCGCATATCGAGGACACTGACATCGCCACCTGGATACACGCCTTCAACGTCAACACCCTCGGCGCGAACAGTGTGCTGCGGGCCGTGCGCCCGCATCTGTCGGACACCGGCGTCGTGCTGATCACCTCCAGCCACGATGTGGGCCGCCCGCGCGCCGGCGTCGCGGCCTACAACGCCAGCAAGGCGGCGCTCAACGAGATCCTGCACTCCTGGCGCAGCGAGCACCCCGACCTGGCGATCGTGCGGGTCGGCATCGGCCCGACCGAGGACACCGAGATCCTGCGCGGCGCCGACCGTGAACTGCTGTCGCTGCTGTTCAAGTCGTGGAAGCAGCACGGCCAACTGCCCGAACAGATGTCGGCGCTCAATGACGTTGCCAACACCCTGGTTTCACTGGTGGGGACCGCCTACCTGAACCCGAGCGTGGTGCCCGAGGTCGTGCAGCTGGCGCCGCGGATCCGGCGGGGCTAGCGCTCTGTCGGGTCCCACAGGCCGCCGGCCTGCCCGCGGTTCAGGTGGTCGGCGTAGATGTCGACCTTGCGAACGATGACCTCGCGGCACTCCACGAGCGCCTGGATCTGCGCATCCACTCGACGGCGGTGACAATCCAGCAGTTCGAGTCGCTCGGCCTCGTTGCCCGGCCCTTGCCGCACCAGCGCAGCGAATTGTCGGAGATCCGCGAGCGGCATGCCCGACTCGCGCAGTTTCACGCAGATGTGCAGCCAGTCCACGTCGACGGCGGCGTACTGGCGTCGCCCGCCGGTGGTGCGCCGGACCGGGCCGACGAGCAAGCCTTCGCGCTCGTAGAAGCGCAAGGCATGCACGCTGAGGCCCGTCCGCTCGGCGACCTCGCCGATGCTCAGGGTTTCGGCATCTGCGTCGACCGTCATGCAATCGATTCTTCCAGCTTGATCTAGACCTCGCTCTAGGTCCTAGCGTCGCGGGTATGACAGATCAGTGTTCTCGGTTCTCTGCTGCCAGCACCGCCGGTGAGGTGCTGTCCGGTATCGACCTGACCGGCCGCACCGCGGTGGTGACCGGCGGCTACTCCGGACTGGGGCTCGAAACCACGCGCAGCCTGACAGTGGCCGGAGCCCGGGTCATCGTCCCGGCTCGACGGCCAGCCGTCGCACGTACCGCGCTCATGGGCCTCGCCCGCTGCGACGTCATCGAGATGGACCTGCTGGACATCCCGAGTGTCCGCGCGGCGGCCGCACAGATCACGGAGTCGGTATACACGCTCGACATGTTGATGGCCATCGCGGGCGTGATGGCCACCCCGCAGCGGTATGTCGGACCAGGGTGGGAAAGCCAGTTGGCCGCCAACCACTTCGGGCATTTCGTTCTCATCTGCGAGCTGTATCCGCTGTTGGCTGCGGCCGGCGGTGCCCGTGTGGTGATCAATTCCTCTGCCGGACATGCGTTGACCGACTTTCGTTGGCATGACCCGCATTTCCGCACCGGCTACGACAAGTGGCTGGCCTATGGGCAGGCCAAGACCGCGAACGCCCTGTGCGCCGTGCATCTCGATGCGCTCGGCCGCAACGACGGAGTTCGTGCGTTCGCCCTGCATCCGGGCAAGATCATCACCGGTCTGCAGCGCGAAATGTCGCGAGCCGAACAGGTCGAGCGGGGCTGGGTGGACAAGCACGGCATGGTGATCGGGCCAGGCTTCAGAACCGCCGCGCAAGGCGCGGCCACCGGGTTGTGGGCGGCGACATCCGAGCTTCTGGCGGACCACGGTGGCAGCTATCTAGAGGACTGCGCAATCGCTGATGTCGTGGGCACCGACACACCGATGGACGACGGGGGCGTGCGCGCGTATGCGATTGATCCCGACAGGGCCGCGCGGTTGTGGGAGTTATCCGTCGCAGCGGCGGGTGCTACACCGATCGGGCGCTGATGCCTGCCCGAAAACGCAAACGGTGGGAGGGCCAAAAGGCCCTCCCACCTGCGCGGGTGGCTGACGGGACTCGAACCCGCGACAGCCAGGATCACAACCTGGTGCTCTACCAACTGAACTACAGCCACCATTGCCGCCTCAGCGGCGTTGACGATCTTAACCGCATCCGGGCCGTTAAGCCGAATCGGATTCCTTCGGCGCGCTGCCCACCGGCCTGAGCTCGGCCGCGACGGCGGCGATTTCGCTGGTCGACGGGCCGGGAGCGGCCACGAAGGCGGTCTGCCGGTAGTACTTGAGTTCCTGGATCGACTCATGGATATCGGCCAGTGCGCGGTGCGCGAGCCCCTTCTCGGGCTGGCCGAAGTAGATGCGCGGGTACCAGCGGCGGCAAAGTTCCTTGATGGAGCTGACGTCGATCATCCGGTAATGCAGGAAGGTGTCCAGCGTCGGCATGTCGCGGGCGATGAAACCGCGGTCGGTTGCGATCGAATTGCCGCACAACGGAGCGGTATTCGCCGATTTGACGTGACTGCGGATGTAGTCGAGCACCATGGTCTCCGCGGTGGCCATGTCGATGTCGGAGGCCAGCACCTCCTTGTCCAGCCCGGACTTGGCGTGCATCTTCGCCACCACCTCGACCATGCCGGACAGGTCCTCCGGGTCGGCGTGGATCACCACGTCGATGCCGTCGCCGAGGACGTTGAGGTCGGCGTCGGTGACCAACGCCGCAATCTCGATGAGCTTGTCGGACTTCAGGTCGAGCCCGGTCATCTCGCAGTCGATCCACACCAATTCTTCACGCACGGAGATCCACAGTATTCCCACCGCCGACAAGTTGCTGCCTGCACCTGCCCTGTCGGCACGTGTTCAGTAGTGTCTGGCCCATGACCGCAGAATCGACCGCGACCCCAGCACAGCAGATCGCCGCAGGTTACGCCGTTGAAGGCCAGGCACTGGAGCTCGGCACCGTCATCGTCGACGGGGCGGTCGACCCGGGCGCTCAGGTGCGGATTCCGTTGGCGATGGTCAACCGGCACGGTCTGGTCGCCGGCGCCACTGGCACCGGCAAGACCAAATCCCTGCAGGTGATGGCCGAACAGCTCTCCGCGGCCGGCGTGCCGGTGCTCATGGCCGATGTGAAGGGCGACCTGTCCGGCCTGTCACGGCCGGGGGAGAGCAGCGAGCGCACCTTGCAGCGCGCCGCCGACACCGGTGACACCTGGGCCGGCACCGCTTACCCGGTGGAGTTCCTGTCGCTGGGCACCGAGGGTATCGGCGTGCCGGTGCGCGCCACCATCACCAGCTTCGGGCCGATACTGCTGTCAAAGGTGCTGGGCCTCAACGCCACCCAGGAGTCGACGCTCGGGCTCATCTTCCACTGGGCCGACCAGAAGGGCCTGGCCCTGCTGGATCTGAAGGACCTGCGCGCGGTCATCCAGTTCCTCACCAGCGATGAGGGCAAGCCCGAACTCAAAGCGCTGGGCGCGGTTTCGACGACGACGGCCGGGGTCATCCTGCGGGCCCTGGTCAACCTGGAGGCCGAGGGCGCCGACACCTTCTTCGGCGAACCCGAACTGGAGCCCAAGGACCTGATCCGCCTCGACGCGCAGGGCCGCGGCGTCATCTCGCTGCTGGAGCTGGGCGCCCAGGCCGCGCGCCCGGTGATGTTCTCGACCTTCCTGATGTGGGTGCTTGCCGATCTGTTCACCACGTTGCCCGAGGTGGGCGACGTCGACAAGCCCAAGCTGGTGTTCTTCTTCGACGAAGCGCATCTGCTGTTCAACGACGCGTCCAAGGCGTTCCTCGAGCAGGTCGAGCAGACCGTGAAGCTGATCCGGTCCAAGGGCGTCGGGGTGTTCTTCTGCACCCAGCTGCCCACCGATGTGCCCAACGATGTGCTGAGCCAGCTCGGGGCCCGGGTGCAGCATGCGTTGCGCGCGTTCACCCCCGACGATCAGAAGGCGCTGTCCAAGACGGTGCGCACCTACCCCAAGACCGACGTCTACGACCTGGAGAGTGCGCTGACCTCACTGGGGATCGGCGAGGCCATCGTCACGGTGTTGTCGGAGAAGGGCGCGCCCACGCCGGTGGCGTGGACCAGGATGCGGGCGCCGAGATCGCTGATGGACACCATCGGCCCGGACGCAATCAAGGCCGCCGCGCAGGCCAGCCCGTTGCAGGCCACCTACGGGCAGACGGTCGACCGCGAGTCGGCCTATGAACGGCTCACCGCCCGCCTCGCCCCGCCGGAACCCGCACCCGCCGACCAGCTACCACCGCCGCTGCCCACCGACGGTGGTGCCGCCGAGGCGGGCGGCACGGTGAAATCCCGTGACACCGCCGAGCCGAGTTTCCTGGACAAGATGGCCAGCAGCCCGGCGTTCAAGAGCGCGATGCGTTCGGCCGGCACGGTGATCGGCCGCGAAATCACCCGCAGCATCTTCGGCACCGGCCGGCGCCGCCGCTGATCTATACGGCCGAAACTGTATTCCAGAAGGTCGTTACTCGAACTTCGCCTTCCGGAATACAGTTTCGGCGCGAAAAGGCTACTGGCCGCCGAGCTTCTTGTAGACCGCACCGACAATCGGGGTGACGATCGCCCGCGGTGAGTAGCCGCTGGCCACCGACATCGCCTTGGACGTCAGGCCCGGCACGATGCGCATCCGGTTGCGCTCCAGACCGTCCAGCGACAGCTTGGCGGTGTACTCGGTGTTGATCCAGAGGAAGTCCGGGATCAGCCGTTCCACCAGTGACTGGTGCGACTCGTCGGGCAGCTCGGTGCGCACCGGCCCCGGCGCGAGCAGCGTCACGTGCACGCCGGCGCTCTTGACCTCACCGCGCAGCGATTCGCTGAAGGTGTTCGCAAAGGCCTTCGTCGCCGCGTAGGTGGCGTTGTTGGGGATCGGCGAGTTGCCCGCCGCCGAGCCCGAGATCAGGATGCCGCCGGCCTTGCGTTCCAACATGCCGGGCAGCACCGCCAGGCAGAGGTCATGCACGGCAATGGCATTGAGCTGAACCTGGGCCTTCTCGCCGGCCGGGTCCAGCTTGGCGATCGGGCCGAAGGTGGCCGTCCCGGCGTTGGCGCACAGGACGGAGATGTTGCGGCCGGCGAGCTCGTCGCACAGCACATCGCGGGCCGCCGGGTCGGCAAGGTCCACTGCCCGCACCTCGACGGTCACACCGTGGCGTTCGGTGATCCGCTGGGCGAGTTCGGTGAGCACCCCACCGCGGCGTGCCGTGATGATCAGGTGGTGGCCGCGGGCGGCCAGATCGAAGGCCAGGGCCTCACCGATGCCCTGGGAGGCTCCGGTGACGACTGCGCGGGCGTCGGGATGGGGCGCGGGTACAGGCATGCCGAAATCGTAGGGACCGTTAGGGTGGCGCCCATGAGCAGCCCCGGGTCGGCGCCCGATCAGGCCCGGCGGTCACAGGTTCTGTCGTGGGTTCTCTACGACTGCGGGGCCACTGCCGTCAACGCCATCGTGGTGACGTTCGTCTTCTCCGTCTACTTGACCGACGCGGTCGGGGCCGGGTTGCCCGGCGAGATCACGCCGTCGACCTGGCTGGGCTGGGCACTGACCGGGGCCGGCGTCATCGTGGCACTGCTGGCGCCGGTGACCGGCATCTGGGTGAACGCCCCGCACCGGCGCCGGCGGGCCTTGACCCTGCTGACCGCCGCCGTGGTGCTGATGGTCGCGAGCATGAGTTTCATCCGCACCGATCACAGTTATCTGTGGGCCGGTCTTGCGCTGCTGGCGTTCACCGCGGCCTGCAATGACCTGGCGACGGTGCCCTACAACGCGATGCTCAGCCAGTTGTCGACCCCCGCGACGTCCGGCCGGATCTCCGGCGCAGGTCTCGCCGTCGGCTACGGCGGCAGCGTGGGCCTGCTGTTGCTGGTCTACGCGGGGTTCATGGCCGGTGACGGTGGCCTGCTGGGGCTGCCCACCGATGACGGTCAGAATGTGAGCGCCGCGATGGTGGTGACCGCGGCCTGGTTTGTCATCTTCGCGGCGCCGCTGCTGCTCAAGACGCCCAGGCTGCCCGCCGACGCCGACCACCGCTCGATGGGATTCTTCGCGTCCTACGGGCAGCTGTGGGCCGAGGTGCAAAGCGAATGGCGCCGCGACCGCAATGTCGTCTACTACCTGATCGCCAGTGCCATCTTCCGGGACGGGCTCACCGGGGTGTTCACCTTCGGTGCCGTGCTCGGTGTCAGCGTGTACGGCATCTCGCCGGCCAGCGTGCTGCTGTTCGGGGTCTGCGCGTGTCTGGTCGCGGCTGCCGGGGCGGTGGCCGGTGGTCTGCTCGATGACCGGTTCGGCGCCAAGCCCGTCATCGTCTGCGCGCTGACGTTGATGATCGCGGTCGGCCTGACGCTGATGACGCTGTCCGGTCAGCTGGCGTTCTGGATCTGCGGGCTGCTGCTGTGCCTGTTCATCGGCCCCACACTGTCGGCGGCGCGCACCCAGATGCTGCGGATGTCGACCGCGGGCAAGGAAGGTGTGGCGTTCGGTCTGTACACGACGACCGGGCGCGCGGCCGCACCGCTGGCGCCCTGGATGTTCGCCTTGTTCATCGCGATCTTCGGCACCGACCGCGCGGGTATGGGCGGGCTGTGCGTGGTGCTGGCGCTCGGTCTGGTGCTGATGCTGGGGGTGCGCGCCCCGCGCACCGCGCAGGTGGTTTAGCCGATCGGGCTGCAGATCGTCAGGCCCGAGCCGGTGCGCTGCTGTACCTGTGCGCCGTCGATGCTGATCGAGCAGTTCACCTGGCGTCCGACATTGATGATGGTGACACTGGCCGACTGTTTGGCCGGCTGCGCCAGATTCACCGTCTTGCTCCACGGCAGCACCACGTTGAACTCGGTCTGCAGCACGCCGCCGTCGTCGACATAGGTGACGTTGATGGCCCGCCCCTCACCGCCGACGGTGTAGGTCACCGTCTCGGTGGCGCCCGGGGTGGCCGACCCGCCGGGCACCGACGGTGCGGTGGTGGTGGTCGGGGCCGGACGGCTGGTGGTGGTCGGGCGGCGCGTCGTGGTCGGCGGGGGGCTACTCACCGTCGGTTCGGCCAGCGTGGGCACCGGTGCGACGACGGTCTGTTGCTGGGAGCTGTTCACGATCACCAGGGCGATGACCAGACCGATGACGGTGACGACGGCGATGGCCGCGACGATCCACAGCCAGCGCGGGGTGCCGGGAGGTTCCGGCGGCGGGGGCGCGCCCGGTGGCGGCCCGCCTCCGTACTGGTCGTATCCGTAGGCCGGGTAGGTGGGCAGCTGCTCGGTGGGGCCCAGGCCGTACGGGGGCTGACCCGAATAGGCAGGGTCGGAGTAGCCGGAATACCCGGAATGTCCACCGTCGAGCCGCTGCGTCGGCTCGTCTCTGCGTGGAGAATCGGTCATTGCCACCTCATGTGACCACACGCTACCCGCGCGGCCTGGGAATCGGTGATCACCGATCGGTTGCTGCGCCCGAGCGCAACTCAGCGTGCGGCCGTCAGCGCGGCGACGGTCATGGCGCGCAGGATGCTCCGCGAGGCATGGTCTGTGCTGGGCATTTTGACGCTGTGCGGGGTGGAGTTCAGCAGGCCGAAGACGGCGTGCGCCTTGAGACGGGCCTCGCTCTCGTCCAGCTGATCATCGACGTGGCGCAGGACGTCCACCCAGATCTCGACGTACTGGCGCTGCGCCTTGCGGACCTGGCGTTTGGCTGCCGGGGGGAGGTGCCCCAGATCGCGGTCCTGGATGCGGATCAGGTCCGACTCGCCGAGCACGAAGTCCAGGTGGAAGTCGATCAACCCGTCCAGCGCAGCCTCGGCACCTGTGGCGTCCGCGACGACCTCGCGGGCCCCGGCCAGCAGCCGGGTGCTGATACCGACGAGCAATTCGACCAGCAGCGCTTCCTTGTTCGGGAAATGGCGATAGATCGCCGGCCCGCTGACCCCGGCCGCGGCACCGATGTCCTCCAGGCGAACGGACAGGTAACCGTGTTCGGCGACCAGCCGTTCGGCGGCGGCGATGAGTTGGGTCCGGCGATCGGATTTGGCCCTGCTGCGCGGAGTCTCAGTCGTCATACCCGGCTCCGTTTCCGCCATGGACATTTGAGTTAGTGGCAATTAACATCATATGAGTTAGTCGCCATTAACTCAAGTGGAACGGTTCATCGATGACACATCGCGACGCGCACGTCGCCCTGGTGACCGAACTGCGCGCCAAGCTGGCGGCAGTCGCGCTGGGAGGCCCGGAGAAGGCCCGAGAACGCCACGTGGGACGCGGGAAATTGCTTCCGCGTGACCGTGTGGACGGACTGCTCGATCCGGGCAGCCCCTTTCTGGACGTGGCCCCGCTGGCTGCCGACGGCATGTACGACGACGACTGCCCGGGTGCGGGGATGATCGCGGGCATCGGCCGGGTGTCGGGCCGGGAATGCATGATCGTGGCCAACGATGCGACGGTCAAGGGCGGCACCTACTACCCGATCACGGTCAAGAAGCACCTACGCGCCCAGGAGATCGCCGCCCAGAACCGGCTGCCCTGCCTCTATCTGGTCGACTCCGGCGGCGCGTTCCTGCCGCGCCAGGACGAGGTCTTTCCCGACCGCGAGCACTTCGGCCGGATCTTTTTCAACCAGGCCACCATGAGCGCGCAGGGCATTCCGCAGATCGCCGCGGTGCTCGGTTCTTGCACTGCCGGCGGCGCGTACGTGCCCGCCATGAGCGATGAGGCCGTCATCGTCCGCAACCAGGGCACCATCTTCCTGGGCGGCCCGCCGCTGGTGAAGGCCGCGACCGGTGAGGTGGTGACCGCCGAGGAACTCGGTGGCGGTGACCTGCACTCCAAAACCTCTGGGGTGACCGATCATCTGGCGCACGACGACCGCGATGCGTTGCGCATCGTGCGCCGCATCGTCGGCACGTTCGGTCCCCGGCTGGACCCGCCGTGGGAGGTACGGCCCACCGTCGAACCGGTCGCCGATCAGTCCGAGCTCTACGACGTGGTGCCGGTGGATTCGCGGGTGCCCTACGACGTGCACGAGGTGATCACCCGCATCGTCGATGGCGGCGAATTCCAGGAATTCAAAGCCGAATACGGCACCACTCTGGTGACCGGATTCGCGCGCATCCACGGTCATCCCGTCGGGATCATCGCCAACAACGGTGTGCTGTTCGGAGAGTCGGCGGTCAAGGGTGCGCACTTCATCGAGCTGTGCGACAAGCGCAACACCCCGTTGGTGTTCCTGCAGAACATCGCCGGGTTCATGGTGGGTCGTGACTATGAGGCCGGCGGCATCGCCAAGCACGGCGCCAAGATGGTCACCGCGGTGGCGTGCGCGCGGGTGCCCAAACTGACGGTGGTGATCGGCGGCTCCTACGGCGCGGGCAACTACTCGATGTGCGGCCGGGCGTATTCGCCGCGGTTCCTGTGGATGTGGCCCAATGCCCGCATCTCGGTGATGGGTGGCGAGCAGGCCGCCTCGGTGCTGGCCACCGTGCGCGGGGATATGACGCCGGAGCAGGAAGAGGCGTTCAAGGCGCCGATCCGGGAACAGTACGAGCACCAGGGCAATCCCTACTATTCGACCGCACGGTTGTGGGATGACGGAGTGATCGATCCCGCCGACACCAGAACGGTGCTGGGACTTGCTCTATCAGTTGTCGCACAGGCTCCGCTGGAGCCGGTGTCCTACGGCGTCTTCAGGATGTGAGTGACGTGTTCAGTACAGTTTTGGTCGCCAACCGCGGTGAGATCGCGGTACGGGTCATCCGCACCCTGCGTGACATGGGCATCCGCTCGGTCGCGGTGTACAGCGACGCCGACGCCGGCGCCCGGCATGTCAGCGAGGCCGACATCGCGGTGCGCATCGGGCCGGCGCCGGCCCGGCAGAGCTATCTCGATATCGACGCCATCGTGTCCGCCGCGCAGCGCACGGGAGCCCAAGCAGTGCACCCCGGCTACGGATTCCTGGCCGAGAACGCCGATTTCGCGGCCGCTCTGGACGCCGCGGGCATCGTCTTCATCGGCCCACCGGTGACCGCGATCAAGACCATGGGCGACAAGATCGCAGCCAAGGCGGCGGTGTCGGAGTTCGATGTGCCGGTGGTACCTGGCATTTCGCGGCCCGGCCTGACCGATGACGATCTGATCGCCGGTGCGCCCGAGGTCGGCTTCCCGGTGCTGGTGAAACCGTCGGCCGGTGGCGGCGGCAAGGGGATGCGCGTGGTGCACGACGCCGCGGAACTGCCGGCCGCCCTGACGAGTGCGCGCCGCGAGGCGGCCTCGGCGTTTGGTGACGACACCCTGTTCCTGGAACGTTTCGTGTTGCGGCCCCGCCATATCGAGGTGCAGGTGCTCGCCGACGGGCACGGCAACATCATTCATCTCGGTGAGCGGGAATGCAGCCTGCAGCGCCGGCATCAGAAGGTCATCGAGGAAGCGCCGTCACCGCTGCTCGACGTGGCGACGCGGGCCCGGATCGGGGAGGCCGCCTGCAACACCGCGCGCAGTGTCGACTACACCGGTGCCGGCACCGTCGAATTCATCGTGTCCGCGGACGCACCCGATGAGTTCTTCTTCATGGAGATGAACACCCGACTGCAGGTCGAACACCCGGTCACCGAACTGGTCACCGGCGTGGACCTCGTCGAGCAGCAGGTGCGCATCGCCGCCGGCGCCGAACTCGGGATCGCCCAGGCCGACGTCGTGCTGACCGGTCATGCGATCGAGGCGCGGGTGTACTCCGAGGATCCCGGCAACGGTTTCCTGCCCACCGGCGGCACGGTGCTCGATGTCGTCGAACCTGCGGATGCGCGCACCGATTCGGGGATCTACGCCGGCACCGTGGTGGGCAGTGACTACGACCCGATGCTGGCCAAGGTCATCGCCCACGGCCCGGACCGGGACACCGCACTGCGTGGTCTGGACCGCGCGCTGACCGAGACCGCCGTGCTGGGGGTGACCACCAACATCGATTTCCTGCGTTTCCTGCTGGCCGATCCGGACGTCGCCGCCGGACGCCTGGACACCGGTCTGCTGGATCGGCGCACCCCCGATTACGTTGCTCCTCAGCCCACCGATCACGAGCTGATCGCCGCAGCCGCCTACCGGTGGCTGGACACCTGGGCGGCGGCGGACGGCAATCCGTGGTCGGTGCCATCGGGCTGGCGCACCGGTACGGCTGCGCCGACGGTCCTCCGGCTCGGCGCAGGGGAGCGGGTGGACCATGTGCGCCTCACCGGCACCCCGGACGCCGCAACCGCCGATGTCGAACACGGTGCGACCTACCGGATCAGCGCGTCCAGCCGGGGCCGTGAGCTCAGCCTCACCATCGACGATATCGGCGCCGAGTATGTCGTCGCCGCCGACGCCGGATATGTCTGGCTGGCCGGGCCGCAGCGCACCATCGCGGTCCACGAGGTGCGGGAGGCGCCGGTACGCCCCGACGACGAACATGCCGGGGACGCCGAACTGCTCAGCCCGATGCCGGGTTCGGTTGTCGCCGTGGGCGTCACCGACGGTGCCGAGGTCACCTCGGGCACCGTCGTCGTCACGGTGGAGGCGATGAAGATGGAACACGCGTTGTCCGCACCGGTCGACGGTGTGGTCGAACTACTCGTCGCCGTGGGCGACCAGGTCAAGGTGGGCCAGCCGCTGGCCCGAATCACCGCAGCAAAGGAGGCTCAGGAATGAGCGATTATCTGTCCACGGGCGCACTGCCGGACGACTATGCACAGCTGGCCAAGACGGTGCGTGATTTCGCGCAGAGCGTTGTGGCGCCCGTAGCGGCCAAACACGATGAGGAACACAGCTTCCCGTATGAAGTGGTGGCCGGGATGGCCGAGATGGGGCTGTTCGGCCTGCCGTTCCCCGAGGAGTACGGCGGCATGGGCGGCGACTACTTCGCGCTGTGCCTGGCCCTGGAGGAACTGGGCAAGGTGGACCAGAGCGTGGCCATCACCCTGGAGGCCGGCGTCTCGCTGGGTGCGATGCCGGTGTACCGGTTCGGTAATGACGCGCAGAAGCAGGAATGGCTGCCGCTGCTGGCCAGCGGTAAGGCGCTCGGCGCCTTCGGGCTCACCGAGGCGGGCGGCGGCAGCGACGCCGGGGCCACCAAGACGACTGCCAAGGCGGACGGCGGTGACTGGGTCATCAACGGCTCCAAGCAGTTCATCACCAACTCCGGCACCGACATCACCAAGCTGGTCACCGTCACGGCCGTCACCGGGGAGACCGGCACCGGCAAGAAGGAGATCTCCTCCATCCTGGTGCCGGTGCCCACCAAGGGATTCACCGCAGAACCGGCCTACAACAAGGTCGGCTGGAACGCCTCCGACACCCACCCGCTGAGCTTCGACGATGTCCGGGTGCCCCAGGAGAACCTGCTCGGTGAACGCGGCCGCGGGTACGCCAACTTCCTGCGCATCCTCGACGAGGGCCGTATTGCGATCGCCGCGCTGTCGGTCGGTGCGGCGCAGGGATGCGTGGACGAGAGCGTGAAGTACGCCAAGGAACGCGAGGCGTTCGGCGCCGCGATCGGCAGCTACCAGGCCATCGCCTTCAAGATCGCCCGCATGGAGGCCCGCGCCCACGTGGCCCGTACCGCCTACTACGACGCCGCCGCGCTGATGCTGGCTGGCAAGCCGTTCAAGAAGGCCGCGTCGGTCGCCAAACTGGTGGCCAGCGAAGCCGCCATGGACAACTCGCGCGATGCCACCCAGATCTTCGGCGGCTACGGCTTCATGAACGAGTATTCGGTGGCCCGGCATTACCGGGACTCCAAGATCCTCGAAATCGGCGAAGGGACGACCGAAGTGCAGCTGATGCTGATCGGACGGGAGCTCGGACTGTGACCGATACGCCCAAACGCATCGTCGAGCAACGCGGTCTGTGGTTCGAGGAGTTCGAAACCGGTGTGCTGTACCGGCACAAGCCGGGTCGCACCATCACCGAAGCCGACAACGTCCTGTTCACCACGCTGACCATGAACACCCAGGCGCTGCACCTGGACGCCGCGTTCGCCGATGCGCTGCCACCGTTCAATCAGCGGCTGGTCAACTCGATGTTCACGCTGTCGACGCTGGTCGGGCTGTCGGTCACCCAGCTGACCCAGGGCACCATCGTCGGCAACCTCGGTTTCTCCGACATCGCCTTCCCCAAACCGCTGTTCCACGGCGACACCCTCTACGCGGAGTCCGAGGTGATCGACAAGCGGGAGTCCAAGAGCAGGCCCGGCGAAGGGATCGTCACCTTCGCGCACACCGGCCGCAATCAGCACGGTGACATCGTCGCAACCGCGTCGCGAAAGACCATGGTGCGCAAGAAACCTCAGGAGGCCTAGTGCCGCTCGACAATATCGGTCCGGCGTGGATCTTCTGCCCGGCCGACCGCCCGGAACGGTTCCAGAAGGCCGCGGCCGCAGCAGATGTCGTCATCCTCGACCTGGAGGACGGTGCCGGCGACAAGCCCGCCGCACGCGACGCCATCGTGAACACCCCGCTGGATCCGGCCCGGACCGTCATCCGGATCAACCCGCACGGCACCGAGGACCAGCGTCTCGATCTGGAGGCGCTGCAGCGCACGGGCTACACGACCGTGATGCTGCCCAAGTGCGAGGCCGCCGAGCAGGTGAGCGCCCTGGCGCCACTGGAAGTGGTGCTCATCGTGGAGACCCCGCTGGGCGCGCTCAAGGTCGCCGAGACCGCCGCCGCCGACAACACCATCGGGGTGATGTGGGGTGCCGAAGATCTGTTCGGTTCGCTGGGCGGGACACTCAACCGCTTCCCCGACGGCTCCTACCGCGGAGTGGCGCTGCATGTACGTTCGCAGTCGCTGCTGGCCGCCAAGGCCTACGGCAGGCTCGCGCTGGATTCGGTCTATATCGACATCAAGGACGTCGAAGGGCTGCGCCGGGAAACCGACGACGCCGTCGCCGTCGGCTTCGACATCAAGGTCGCACTGCACCCCACGCAGGTCACGGTCATCCGCGACGGTTACGCACCGTCGGCCGAACAGGTCGACTGGGCGCGACACGTGCTCGCGGCCGCGACAAACCAGCGGGGCGCATTCGCTTTCGAGGGCATAATGGTGGATGCCCCGGTACTGCGGCGGGCGGAGCGGATCGTCCAGCTTGCGCCACACCCCGGTAGTTAGCCGGCACCCCTGACCAGGGGGTCGCACTGACCGCAGCCGTGCCGAGCACCTCACGGAATGGCGGCCGAACATGCCGCCACCTGAAGGAGGCGGTATGGCTGTGTTTGATGACGCGACGGTTGTCGACGCCGAGATCGACGACGGGTTGGTGCAGTTGCTCCGGCCCGACGGGACACCGAGCGACGAGCACCGCTACCGCCGCGACCTACCGCCCGAGACGCTCGCCTGGCTTTATGAGCAGATGGTCGTCACTCGCGAACTCGACACCGAGTTCGTCAACCTGCAACGCCAGGGCGAACTGGCGCTGTACGCCTCCTGCCGCGGTCAGGAAGCCGCCCAGGTCGGCGCGGTGGCCTGCCTGCGCAAGACCGACTGGCTGTTTCCGCAATACCGCGAACTCGGCGCGTTCCTGACCCGCGGTATTGCGCCCGCCCACATGGGTGCGGTGTGGCGTGGGACCTGGCATGGCGGGCTGTCGTTCACCGAGAAGTGCTGCGCGCCCATCTGCATCCAGATCGGCGCGCACGGCCTGCACGCGGTGGGCGCGGCGATGGCCGCCCAGCGCCTCGACGAGGACTCGGTGACGGTGGCTTTCATGGGCGACGGTGCCACCTCCGAGGGCGACGCACACGAGGCGCTGAACCTGGCCGCGGTGTTCCGGGCACCGTGCGTGTTCTTCGTGCAGAACAACCAGTGGGCGATCTCCGTGCCCGTCGCCCGCCAGCACGCCGCGCAGTCGCTGGCGCACCGTGCGGCCGGTTACGGCATGCCGGCCGTCCGCGTCGACGGCAACGACGTGCTGGCCTGTTTTGCGGTGATGACCGAGGCCGCTCAGCGCGCCCGCGACGGCGGTGGGCCGACCTTCATCGAGGCGCTGACCTACCGGATGGGGCCGCACACCACCTCCGATGACCCGACGCGTTACCGATCGGCGCAGGAAGTCGAGCGGTGGGCGGCACGCGACCCGATCCAACGGTACGAAACGTATCTCAGATCGGTTGGCGTGCAGACGGATCGGCTCACCGAACGGGTCCAGGCACGGTGCGCCCGGCTGCGCGGCGAGTTGCGTGACGCCATCGTCGGGGCACCCGATATGGACATCGCTGAGGTCTTCGACACCGTGTATCACGAGATCACCCCGGAGTTGGCCCGGCAGCGCGACCAGTTGCTCATCGAGTTGGGAAAGGACTGAGGCCATGACCCAGATCATCGAACGGTCCGCCATGCACGGTGACGACCTGCCCGAACCGCGTCCCGCTCTGTTGACGATGACGATGGCCCAGGCCATCAACCAGGCGCTGAACGACGCGATGGCAGCCGATGACCGGGTACTGGTGTTCGGTGAGGATGTTGCGACGCTGGGCGGGGTCTTCCGGGTGACCGACGGATTGGCCGAAACCTTCGGAGCACAGCGGTGTTTCGATACGCCCCTGGCCGAATCGGCTATCATCGGCATCGCCATCGGGATGGCGGTGCGCGGCTTCCTCCCGGTGCCCGAGATCCAGTTCGACGGGTTCTCGGCTCCCGCTTTCGATCAGATGGTCAGCCACCTGGCCAAGTACCGGATGCGCACCCACGGCGATATCGACATGCCGGTCACCGTCCGCATCCCGTCCTTCGGCGGTATCGGTGCGGTGGAACACCATTCCGAATCCACCGAGAGCTACTGGCTGCACACCGCCGGGCTCAAGGTGGTCGCCCCCGCGACACCGTCGGACGCGTACTGGCTGCTGCGGCAGGCGATCACCTGCCGGGACCCGGTCATCTACCTGGAGCCCAAACGCCGGTACTGGACCCGCGGAACCGTCGACACCGAGGCGCCGGCGCTACCGTTCGGGCGAGCATCGTTGGTGCGCAAGGGATCCGATATCACCGTGTTGACCTACGGCGGACTGGTGGACACCGCACTGAGTGCGGCGAAGCTGGCCGCCCAACAGCACGGCTGGGATGTGGAGGTGATCGACCTACGGACGCTGAACCCACTCGATTTTGACACCATCGCAGAGTCGGTGCGTCGCACCGGCCGCTGTGTGGTCATGCATGAAGGTCCCCGGACACTCGGATTCGGCGCCGAACTCGCCGCGCGGATCTCCGAGGAACTCTTCTACGATCTGGAGGCTCCGGTGTTGCGCGCCACCGGTTTCGACACGCCCTACCCGCCGGCCCGGCTGGAGAAGATCTGGCTGCCCGGGGTGGACCGCCTGCTGGACTGTGTGGAGAAAGCGCTGGGACATGAGTGATACCGACAAGCCGGAACTCCTCGAATTCCGCGTCCCCGATCTCGGAGAGGGGCTCGAAGAGGCCACCATCACCGGCTGGTCGGTGTCCGTCGGTGACGAGGTTGCCCTGAACCAGACGTTGTGCACCCTGGAGACCAACAAGGCCGAGGTCGAGATACCCAGCCCCTACGCCGGACGCGTCGCCGAACTCGGTGGGCAGGAGGGGGACACGCTGGCCGTCGGTGCGGTCCTGGTGCGTATCGCCGGGGCGGCGCAGAAATCGGTGTTGGTGGGTTATGGCACCGACGACCGAATGGACACTTCGCGGCGCGCCCGGGCCAAACCGCCGGTGCGCAAGCTTGCCCGCGAGCTGCAGGTGGACCTCACCGCGGTGGCGCCGTCGGGCCCGGACCGGATCGTCACCCGCGATGATGTGCTCGCCGCGGCAGCCACCCCGGACATGCAGACACTGTCGGGAGTGCAGGCCGAGATGGCCAGACGGATGACGTTGTCCCGGAACCAGATTCCTGACGCCCATGCCGGTGTGCAGGTGGACTGTGCGGCATTGCTGAGGTTACGGGATCGCTTGCAGATCACGCCCTTCGTGCTGACCCTGCGGCTGCTGACGCTGGTGTTGGGGCGCCACCCGTTGCTCAACTCGACCTGGGTGGACACCACGGACGGCCCGCGCATCCATCCGCATTCCGCGGTGCATCTGGGTGTCGGGGTCGCCACCCCACGCGGGCTGCTGGTGCCGGTGGTCACCGATGCCCAGCAGCGCAGCACCCGCGACCTCGACACCGAGGTCAACCGGCTGATCGATGGTGCGCGGCACGGTGGATTGCGGCCTACCGAGCTGATGGGGTCGACGTTCACGGTGTCCAATTTCGGGGCGCTCGGACTTGATGACGGGGTACCTGTCATCAACTACCCGGAGGCCGCCATCCTGGGTATGGGCTCGCTGAAGCCACGGGCCGTGGTGATCGACGACGAGGTGGTCGCCCGTCCGACAATGTCGTTGACGTGCGCTTTCGATCACCGCATCGCCGATGGCGCCGAGGTTGCGGCGTTCCTGGGGGAGGTGCGTGCGCTGATCGAAACACCGGAACTGGCGCTCGCCGACCTGTAGCCCTCAACGCTGCGATTCATGCGCGATGTGTTCGCGTCCTGCCGCTTTGGGTGCGCACCGACGCCGGCGGGATGCACCTGAACGGCCGCATCGGCGACGACAGCGAGTGTGGGATCAGCGGGACCGGTTTGCGATTTCGGGCCCGTAAGACGTTCTAAAAAGTGGTACTACCCGCGGTACTGCCTTTTGCGTAGTACTACCCGTAGTACTGCATTTCGCAGTGGTTTTGTTGGTGCCGGCCCGCACTGCAGGGGTTGTACGCCGGCGTCCGCTCACGCGCCCAGGTCGTCAGCTCTTCTTGGCTGCGGCCAGGCGGCGCTGGAACTCCGGTGATTCGATGGAACGGGCCTGCGGCGTGATCTCCACGTCCACGGCAATCGCGTGCTGCGCGCTGTCGACGAAACCCGGGTTGGCGGTCGCCCGCATCGACGCCTTCGTCGCGATCACCACATCGCGGGGCGCGGAGGCCGGGCCGGCGGCCAGGAGTTGCGCCGCAGCGACCGGGTCATCGGCGACTTCGAGGGCCAGACCGTATCGGACCGCCTCGTCGGCATCGAAGCGTTTGCCGAACAACAACGCCGCACGCGCGACCTGAGGTCCGACACCGCGCTGCAGCATCCAGGTTGCGCCGCCACCGGGATGTATGCCGAGCTTTTGAAAACGAGGATCGAAAAGTGCTGCTGGGCCGGCGATTCGGACATCGGCCGCGAGCGCGAGGTTCAGTCCCGCGCCGACGGCGGCGCCGTTGACGGCCGCAATGGTAGGCAGTGTGCAATCCGCGACGGCGAGGAATCCGTCGTAGATGACGCGCAGCCCCTCCTCGGCGGCTTCCCCCAGGGCGGTCAAGTCCGCACCCGCGCAGAAAGCCCTGCCCGCGCCGGTCAGGACGACGGCGTGCACATCGGTGTTTGCCTCGGCGGCGACGATCGCGGCGCGCAGGGCCGCGGAGATCTCCGCGGTCACGGCGTTCCGCCGGTCGGGATCGTTGACGGTGACGGTGGCGACGTGATCGGCGACGTCGACGAGAACGAGGTCTGACATGGCATCAGGCTACGGACCGGGGTGCAAGGCGTGAACCGGAGGTCTGCCGCGCCGTCGGAAGACCTGATTCGGCGCGTTGTCCAGGTGTTTTACCCGGTTCTATCACAACCCCGGATCTCCTTGGCATCGGAACGATAACCGTCCCATCTGTCGCGCCGGGAACTTGCATCCGTGTCATTTACCTTTCTCTCTGACTGCGACGTCAATATGAGAACGCTTGGGGATGACATGGTGAGTAAGTCAAATCGGCTGGCCGTCAGCATGATTGCTGCGGCAGCATTGTGCACTCCGCCTCTTTTGCTGAGTGCGGTGGCTCAGGCGCAACCGGCGTTGCAGTCGAGTGCGGGTGGCGTGCCCTGTGTCGGCATGGTGCAGCAGCTGGCGGCGTCCCCGCCCGACGTGGGTCAGTCGCTGCAGGGCATCGCGGCACCATTCACCGGTGCGGGCGCCGCGCCTGTCGTCATCCCGCCCGCGACCGCGGCCGGTGCGATTCCCGCTGCCGGTACAGCCGGTGGTGCAGGAGGCGCTGGTGCAGCCGGTGGTGGTGCGGCAGGCGGCGCAGGCGCTGGTGGAGCGGGTGGCGCTGGTGGCGGCGCCGGCGGTGGCGCTGCCGGTGGTGGTGGCGCTGGTGGAGCGGGTGCTGCTGGTGGCGGCGGCGCGGCAGCCGGTGGTGCCGGTGGAGCGGGCGCCGGCGCGGCTGGAGGAGCCGGCGGTGCCGGTGCACCACTTGCGGGTGGGGCGCCCATCGCGGGTGCCGCGCCCGCCGGTGCACCCATCGCAGATGCCGCGGGCGCCGTGGGCGGTCTCCCGGCCGGAGTGGTGGACACCGCCGGCGCGCCGATCCCCGGTGCTGGAGGTGACGGAGCCGCGATCGCGGACGCCGCGGCCCATGTCGGCCAGGGTGGTGCGCCGGGTGGCGGCGAAGGTGCCGGGGGCGGCGCCCCGGGCGGTGGCGTGGTACATCCCGCGGCCGCGAATATCGCGCCCGCAGGCCCGATTGTCGATGCCGCTGCGGTTGTTCCGCCGGCTGGTGACGCGGCGGTTCCCGCGGCAGCAGTCGTCGACGGCGGCGCAGTCGCGCCCGCGGCCGCCGCGCCGGTGATCGGTGGCGGTGAGGGTGCTGCTCCTGTCGCCGCGATCGGTGGCGGTGAAGCCGGTGGTGGCGCCGGCGGTGCCGGTGGTGGTGGAGCTGGCGGCGGTGCAGCAGGTGGTGGCGCAGCAGGCGGAGCTGGCGGCGGTGGTGCGGCCGGCGCCGGTGGTGGTGGAGCTGCAGGTGCAGGTGGTGGCGCTGCTGGTGCAGTCGGCGGTGGCGGTGCGGCCGGTGGAGCTGGTGGCGGTGCCGGTGGTGTGGCAGGCGGTGGCGCTGCCGGCGGTGGCGCGGTTCCCGTCGGAGCTGTGGTCGAAGGCGGCGGCGTTGGCGGTGCCCCCGTGGAACTTGCCGTGGTTGCGCCCCCCGTTGAGGTGGCCCTACCGCCGGTCGAGGTGGCTGCGCCTCCGGTCCAGGTCGCGTTGCCCCCGGTCGAGGTGGCCGCGCCCCCGGTGGAAGTGGCGGCACCTCCGATCGAGGTTCACGCGCCGCCGGTTCAGGTGGCCGGGCCCCCAGCCGAGATTTCCGTACCGGACATCGACATCGAGGTACCCGATATCAGCATTCCGGGCATCGGTGTGCCCGGTGGTGTCGGAGTCCCCGGCGGAGTGGTCGGCGGTGCACCTGGTGCCGTGGTCGGTGGTGCTCCCGCCGCTGTGGTCGCTGACGCAGGAGCCGCGGCCGCTGCGCCCGGTGCTGCTGTCGTCCAGGCTGCGGCACCCGCGGTCGCGGGTGGCGCGGCTGGCGGAGGGGCCGCGGGTGGTGGCGCCGCAGGTGGCGCCGGTGCGGCGGGCGGAGGTGCCGGTGCGGGCGGTGCCGGAGCAGGTGGCGCTGGTGCGGGCGGTGCCGGTGCGGGTGGCACCGGTGCTGGTGGCGCTGGTGCGGGCGGTGCCGGAGCAGATGCGGGTGTTGTCGGTGGCGGTGCCCCGGCGGCCGGTGGTGCAGGTGGCGGAGCCCCCGTCGGAGGTGGTGCGGCGGGCGGCGCTCCGGCGGCCGGTGGTGCCGGGGGTGGCGCACCCGTCGGCGGTGGTGCACCCGTCGGTGGTGGCGCCCCGATCGCAGGTGGCGCACCTGCCGGAGCGCCCTTGGTGGACGCGGCCGGTGTCCCTGCGGGTACTCCGCTGGTGGACACGTCGGTGGTCGGACCGTTGATGGCGAACACCGGACTCAACTCAGGAATTCTCGACAACGCCGCGGGCGCGGCGCCCGGCGGCCTTGCTGCTGCGGAAGGGGCCATCGCGCAGGGCTCCGGAGGTGGCGGACTTCCGCTCGCCGATGCCGCAGGTGCCGGTGGTGGACTTCCGCTCGCGGACGCGGCCGGTGTCGGCGGCCCAGCCGTGGGAGCGATCCAGGACGCTGCTGCCGTGGCGATCCCCGCGGGAGATGCGGGTGCCGGAGCCGGCGGTGGCGCAGCCGGAGCAGGTGGTGCCGGCGGCGGTGGAGGAGCGGCCGGTGGTGCTGGTGGCGGCGGTGGTGCCGGAGCCGGAGGCGCGGGTGGTGCAGGCGGCGGTGCCGGTGGTGCAGGAGGAGCCGGCGGCGGTGGTGGTGCCGGAGGAGCCGGAGCCGGTGGCGGTGGTGGTGCCGGAGCGGGCGGCGCGGGTGCCGGTGGCGGTGCAGCCGGTGGTGGGGCAGCAGGTGCGGCCGGCGGTGGTGCAGCCGGAGCGGGTGGTGCCGGAGCCGGTGGCGTGAACGCCGCGGTCGTCGGACCGCTGATGGCCAGCACCGGCGGACTGGGAGCCGTGCAGGCCGTTACTGCACCCGCGGTGGCAGCCGTTCAGGCGGCTGCACCAGCCGCGGCAGTGGGTGGCGGCAGTGCAGGCGTGGGCGGTGGTGGCGGTACAGCGTTCGCCGGCATCCCCGGTGTCATGGCACCAGCGGCCGGTGCGGCATCAGGACTTCCGGGGATGGTCATGGCACCGCTGGCCGGTGTGACCGGCATCCTCGCCGAGATGCTTCCGCAGCCCTCGCTCGGCATGCCGAGCGGAACCGGCCTGACCGGCATGCTGCCGACACCTCAGCTCAACATGCCTTCGGTGAGTGGGCTTCCGGTGCCGGTACCCACGCAGGTGTCCATGCCGACCGACCTGGTGTGCGAGGGTCCGGGCGGATGGTCGCTGTCGACGCCGGGCACCGGCAGTGTGATGCCGGATGCCACGGCAGCGGCAACGGTCCGGCAGGACGACTGGGACCAATCACCCAAGCGTGCACCGTAATAGGCAGCGGTAGTACCGGGCACGCCGGATCACGGCACCCGGTCAGCACGTCGCGTGCGCGGGTCAGCGCCGCCAAAGAGGTGCGACGGGCGGTGCCGAGGCGACCTTAGGATGGACGTCATGGCATCCACACTGCGGGTTGATCCCTCGCGGCTGGTCGCGGCGGCATCGGCCGAAGCTGACGTGGGTGCGTTCGTCGCGGCAATGGCGGTGGGGCAGTCCCTGGCCGCTGCCACCGCGAGTGTGTCCCAGTTACGCACCGGCGCCGCCCTCGAATTCGCGGCATCGGCCTTCGGCGCCGTCACCGCCGCGATCTGCGATGAACTGACCTCGCATGCCGCCAAGCTCAACACGGCCGCGGACACCTACCGTCGCACCGATGAGGGTCTGGGCAGCCGGCTGGGTCGGGTCGCGGGAACGATCTGACGGTAATGCCGTTATGCCGGTGACGATTCCACAAGTCCAGGACTCGCAACCGGATCAGCTGGTCCGTGCCGGCGGTGAACTCGGCAGGCACGCGTCCGGCTTGGCGGCCAGGATCGACCAGCAGCGCGCCACCCTGCACATGTTGCGGTCGGGCTGGCAGGGGATCGCCTCAGAGGCTGCTCAGGGCTATGCCGTTCCCACGGTGCAGCGAATGCAGCAGATGCACGAGGCACTCTTGCGCACCGGAACCCTCCTGTCCCACGCCGGCAGCAGCCTCGAACACATCCGGGCGCAGCTCGTCACGGTGGTCGGCCGGCTGAGCGCCCAGGGCTGGCACATCGCGCCCGACGGGTCGGTGTCGGTGCGTGCCGGCTCCATGCTCGATCATTACCGCAGGCTCAGCCCGGTCCACGACACGTTGCTGCGACAACTGGCGGCCAGCCACGCGATGACCCTGAAAACGATTCTTGCGCAGTTCGACACCGCCGACCGCGATCTCAGTCGGCAGCTGGGCGCGGCCGTCACCGGGCTGGATCTGCCCGCACGGCGATTCGGGTCCTGCGCTCCGGGTGCACAGATACCGGCGGGGAAAGAACCGCGAGAGGTCAAGCGGTGGTGGGATGCGCTGCCCGCATCGGAGCGTGCACAACTGCTGCGCGAGCACCCCGATCAGCTGGGAAATCTCAACGGGATACCGGTCGCGGTCCGCAGCGCGGCCAATATCGCGGTGATGCAACGTGATATCGCCCGTGTCGAGAACGCCACCTCCGCGATCCCCGCTACCGCGATGACGAGATATCACAACGCGCTCAAGGTCCGCGAAGCGTTGAATGCCAACCGGGACATGACCCACGGCGCCGACACGTTCCTGTACGTCTACGAGCCGGAAGCGTTTCACGGGCAGGGCCGGGTCGCCATTTCGATAGGTGACCCGGACGGAGCCGCGAACACCACCGTGGTGGTGCCCGGCACCAGCAACAGTGTGACCAGCGGTTGGCTGGCCGGCCCGGATGCGGCGAACGTCTTCAACGAGACCAAGGCCGCCGACCGCAACAAGCCGGTGGCTGTCCTCGCCTGGATGGGCTACAACGCACCGGACAGCCTGGCCGACCCGCAGGTCGCGCAGGTCGACAATGCCAGGGAGGGCGGCGCGTTGCTGGCTGCGGATGTCAACGCACTGGAAGTCACCAACGCGGGCGACTCACATGTCACCGCCGTCGGGCACTCCTACGGGTCGACCACGGTCGCCGATGCCGCGGCGGGTTACCGGATGCGCGCGGACGATATCGTGCTCATCGGTTCGCCCGGAACCGATCTGGCCGTCAGCGCCGCCGATTTCCATCTTCCCGCCGGCGGCCAGGTGTTCGTCGGTGCGGCGGCCACCGACCCCGTCACCCTGCTGGGCGGGGACAACAACCAGCTCCGTATCCCGGGTACCGGGCTGACCGTCGGGCTCGGCACCGATCCCGCCGACGACGATTTCGGGTCAACCCGTTTCAAAGCCGAGGTGGCCGGGATAGGTTGGCCGTGGACCGACCACAGTGGATATCTGAAGCCGGGCAGCGAATCGCTCTACAGCATCGCCGCGATCGCCTCGGGCCAGGGAGATGAACTGGAGGGCATGGGTATGACGGCAGCACACCGGACGCAGATCGCGATTCCCGGGATGCCCGTCGTCGAGATCGACCCCGAAATCCTCCGGCCCGCCACCGATGGGCACCACCATGGGTAGCGGATGACGTTGGAGGGGGAGTCATGGGCGCCAAGGTGTTCGGCGCGGCGACGGTGCTCGCCGCTTTCATCACGGGATGTGCGACGGTGACATCGCTGGCCGGCGAGGTACCCGACCCGCTGACCCCTGAGCAGTCCAAAACACAGGTTGTCGATGCCGCCCGCGATATCGTGCGAGCCCTACAGCTCGAGATGACCAGGGTGGTGTTCTGGCGCGCCTCGTGCAATGACCAACACGAAGCGCCGTTCCGCAGCGTCGTCAGCATCTGGTATCCGCCGGCGCCGACGCTGCAGGCCTCCGACGCCGAGGTGGCGGAGATGATCCGGCGGCTACACACCGACGGCTGGACCCCCGCCACCGACTTCAAGACACACGGTGCCGCCGTCACCAAGCATGATGTCGTCGCGGTGCTCGCGCCACAGGCGGTGGGGGACAAGCACAGAGGTATCGACTTGTACGGCGAGTGCCGTGATGTGACCACCACCAAGGCGACGGCCGGCAGCACCGAGGAGATCACCCTCGATTAGGCACGGGCCAACCGATCCGGTGGTACCGCGGCCAGCAACGCGCGGGTGTACTCGTGCTCCGGCGCGGCGAAAAGCTCAGCGGCGGGCCGGTACTCGACACATTCACCGGCGCGCAGCACCAGCACATCGTGGCTCACCCGCTCGATGACCGCCAGATCATGCCCGATGAACAGGAAGGTCAACCCGAGATCGCGCTGCAGTTCGAGCAGCAGATCCAATACCTTGGCTTGCACCGACACGTCCAGGGAAGCGGTGGCCTCATCGAGGATCAGGAGTTCGGGCTGCACGGCCAACGCCCTGGCGATGTTCACCCGCTGGCGTTGTCCGCCGGAGAGCTCGTGTGGGTAGCGGGATGCGAACGACGCGGGCAGCCCGACGGAATCCAGGAGTTCCCCGATCCGGGCGTCCCGCTTCGTGCGGTCCGCCACCAACCCGTGTACGACGAGCGGTTCGGCGATCGATGCTGCCACCGGCATCCGCGGGTTCAGTGAGGCGAAGGGGTCCTGCATGACCAGGCTGATACGCTGCCGCACCGTCTTGCGCTGCCCCGCAGGCACATTCAACACATCGGTGCCGTCCAGGACCGCGCTACCCGATTCGGGTACGGCCAGGCCGGTGAGCGCCGCGGCGACGGTGGACTTCCCCGAACCGGATTCACCGACCAGGCCCAGGGTGGCGCCCCGGCGGATCCGGAACGACAGATCCCTGACCGCGTGCACCACCGACTTACCCGTCGGCGTGCTCACCGGGAAACGGATATCGAGGCCCTCGACATCCAGCAGCACCGGCGCGTCGGGCGCCGGGGCAGGTGGTCCGCTGCCGCCCAGTACTGGACGGGCCGCGAGCAATTCGCGGGTGTAGGACTCACGGGGCCGGTCGAAGATGTCATCGACGGACGCCTGCTCGACCACTTCCCCGCTGCACAGCACGGTGACCGTATCGGCCACCTCGCCGATGACCCCGAGGTCATGACTGATCCACACCACCGCGGTCCCGAAATCGCGCTGCAGATCCCGGATCAGGTCGATGATCTGGGCCTGGGTGGTGACGTCCAGGGCGGTGGTGGGCTCGTCGGCGATCAGCAGTTCCGGATCGCAGGCCAGTGCGATCGCGACCATGACCCGTTGGCGCTGCCCGCCGGAGAGCTGATGAGGATAGCTGCGCAGCCGGTTCTGCGGTTCGGGCAGACCGACCGCCTCCAGCAGTTCCAGTGCCCGCGTGCGGGCCTGTCTGCGCGTCTGATGCTTGTGTGTCTCCAGCGATTCGGTGATCTGGCGTTCCACGGTCAGCAGCGGGTTCAGTGACGTTCCAGGATCCTGGAAGACGAAACCGATCCGGCCGCCGTGCACCCGGCGTAGGGTGCGTGCCGATGCGCCGATGAGTTCCTGATCTCCGGCGAGGATGCTGGACCCGCTGACCTCGGCCCCGGGGGTGTCGAGCAGTCCGGTGGCGGCCAGTACGGTCATGGACTTGCCGGAGCCGGACTCGCCGACGATACCGACGGTCTGCTCCTGTGCGACGGTCACCGAGACGTCGTGCACGATCTCGCGGCGCCCGACGCGCACGGAAAGGTCACGGACCGAGAGCACCTCGGCTGTCATCGTTGCCTCCGGGCTTCGATCATGGTGCGCTGCTTGGGATCCAGCACATCACGCAGACCGTCGCCCAGCAGGTTGCAGGCGAGCACGATGACGAAGATGGCCAGCCCGGGGAACACCGCCATCCACCATGCCAGGGTGACGAAGCCCTGGGAGTCGAAGATCATCCGTCCCAGTGACGGTTGCGGCGGTTGCAGTCCCAGACCGAGGAAGGACAGGGCCGCCTCGGACAGGATCGCGAAGGCCAGCGACAGGGATGTCTGCACGATCAACGGGCCGGTGATGTTGGGCAGGATGTGCCGCGTCAGGATGTACCCCGACCCGGTGCCCATGGTCCGCGACATCGCCACATACGGCTCCACCCGGACCGAGAGCGTGCTGGCCCGGGCTACCCGGGCGAAGATCGGAACGTAGACGATGCCGATCGCCAGGATCGTTGTGGTGAGCCCGGGCCCGAGGACGGCGACGATGGCCAGCGCGAGCAGCAGCACCGGGAACGCGAACATCACATCGACGATCCGCATCACCACGGTGTCCAGCCAGCCGCCGCGGTAGCCGGCGAGCACGCCCAGCGTGACACCGACCAAGGCAGCGAAGGCCACGCTGATCACCGCCACCTTCATCGATGCCTGCACCGCTGTCAGCACCCGCGACAACACATCGCGGCCCAGTTCGTCGGTGCCCATCCAGTGCGTGCCGCTGGGTGGGCGCAGCGCCTGCGGGACATCCACGTCGTTGACGCCGTACGGCGCGATCCAGGTGGCGGTCAGCGCGATCACGATGACCGCGAGCAGCACCAGCGCACTCAGCAGGGTGACCGGGTTGCCGGCCAGCAGTCGCCAGGCCCTGGTGCGCCGGCCGTCGTCGAGCCCATGTTCGGTCATGACAGCCGGATCCTCGGATCCACCACCGCGTACAACAGATCGACCAGCAGGTTGACCACCAGGAACAGCACCGCCATGAGTAGGACCGCACCCTGGATCATCGGATAGTCACGCGCGGCCACCGAATTGAACACCAACCGACCCAGACCCGGCCACGCGAACACCACTTCGACGACGATGACACCGCTGAGGATGGTGGCCAACTGGATTCCGGTGATGGTGAGGATGGGGACCAGCGCGTTGCGGACGGTGTGGCGCAGCGTCACCACCCGGGGCGGAAGGCCTTTCGAGCGTGCGGTGCGGACGTAACCCATCGCGGTCACCTCCAGCACGGCCGATCGCACATAACGGGTCATGATGGCGGCGGCCACCAGACCCACGGTGAGGCCGGGCAGGATCACGTGGCGCAGCCAGCCGCCCGGATCCTCGAACAGCGGTCGGTAACCCGATGTCGGCAGCCAGCCCAGCACCGTGGAGAACAGCGAGATGAGCAGGATGCCGAGCCAGAAGTCGGGCACCGATACGCCGAATTGGCTTGCGATACGCACGATCGCGTCGCTGGCCCGCCCGTCCCGCAGCGCCGAGTAGATCCCGGCCGGCAGCGCGATCGCCAACGCCAGGACGATGCCGACGAGGGCAAGCGACACCGTGGCCGGCAGCCGATCCAGCAGGATCTCGGTGACCGGGTCGCCGTTGCGGAAACTCACGCCCAGATTCCCGGTGGCCGCGTGCCCGAGATAGCCGAAGAACTGGCTGATCAGCGGCTGGTCGAGTCCGCTGGCCTGGCGTAGCGCCGCGTACGCCTCCGGCGTGTAGCGGGTCCCGAGCGCGATACGAACGGGATCGCCGGGGACCAGGTGCACCAGCGCGAACACCACGATGAGCACACCCACCAGCACCACCAGCGAGTACGCCAGCCGCCGCGCCAGGAACCTCAGTACCGTCACCGGTCCGCACCGCCGGAGTCCAGGACGGCTCCGCGGAACCGGATCGCCTTGTCGCGGCGGGCCTCATACCCGGACAGCTCCGGTGTCCACGCCTGCAGCACTGCCGGGTTGTACAGATACAGATAGCTCACCTCGTCGGCGATGAGGGTGGCCGCCTGTGCGTAATCCTCTTTGCGCGCTTGGTGATCGGTCTCGGTGCGGCCCGCGTCGAGCAGTTTGTCCACCCGCGGGTCGGAGAACTTCTGGGCATTGCTGGTGCCGTCGGTGTGGTGCTGGGCGTAATAGAAATCGTCGGGATCGATATTGCCCAGCCAGCCCATCATCAACATGTCGAACCTGCCGCTGTTCTGTTCGTCGAGCCAGGTGGCGAAGTCGACGGTGCGGATGTTCGCGGTGATGCCGAGGGGTGCAAGGTTGTCGGCGATCACCTGGGCGGCCGTGACGGTCTGCGGATACTCGGTGGTGACCAGCAGGTCCATCGTCGACGGTGTCACACCCGCCTCCTGTAACAACGCCTGTGCCTTGTCCAGGTTTGGGCCGGAACGGCCGTACCTGTCATACGGCACGAACCATGGGTTGCCCTCGGGGATCGCGAGCTGATTCGCCTGCGCCGTACCGTAACTGGTGGCCTGCACGATCGACGCCCGGTCGATCGCATACGCCACGGCCTGCCGGACGCGCACGTCGTTCCACGGCGGCCGGGCCAGGTTGAGAGCCAGATACCAGTAGTCGTTGCTCGGTGTCTGAGCGAGGTGCAGCGAGTCGTCATTGCGCAACTGGGTCACCCGCTGCGCGGGCACGGCATCGGTCCAGTCGACCTCACCGGCCTGCAGTGCGGACAGTGCGGTCGACGGTTCACTGATGAACCGGTACGTCACCCCGGGAATCTTCGGAGCCCCGCCCCAGTATTGCTCGTTGGCGCGCAGCGTGATCGAGTCACCGCTCTTCTGGCCGGCAAAGGAGAACGGACCGGTGCCGACCGGGTGCGTGGCTATCTGACCGTCTTCCACATTGGCGCGCTGCACGATCGCCATGCCCTTGAAGCCACCGAGGTTGGTCAGCAGGTTGGGTGTCGGGCGCGCCAGGGTGATGCGCACGGTGTGGTCGTCGGTGGCGCTGACATCGGTGATGGCACTGAACTTGTCGACGTTGGTGAGTTCCTCGTCGATGATGCGGCGATAGGAGTAGACGACGTCATCGGCGGTGAACGGGCTGCCGTCATGGAACGTCACGCCGGGCCGCAGCCGGAACGTCCAGACCAACTGATCCGGCGAGGTGTCCCAGGACTCCGCGAGCGCCGGGCGCATGACGAGGTCGGCGTCGGGTTCCACGAGCGTGTCGTAGACGTTCTCCAGCACCTCGAACGAGAAATAGGCGCTGGTCTTGTGCGGATCCAGCTGGTCGGGTTCCCCGGAGATCGCGGCAATCAGATTGCCTGCGTCCTGCCCCAGATCGACCCGCTGCCCGGTGGAACATGCCCCGCACGTGAGGACGACCATGGCGGCGAGCACGGCCGCAAGCAGTCGCATATCCGTCACTTTCCGCCCACGCCGGCCCCGGAGTGGGCGGCGACGTACAGGTGAACGGGCGTCTACCCGTCTTGCGGATTTTTTACACCTCTCGAGGATTCGGAGTGGTCCGAAGCTGCCGACCGCGCCTCGGGTACGTCCCGATCCCCTGATTGACGTTCTTCGGTCTCGGCAGGACCGGCCTCGGGGCTGTTGCGGGACGGCCGCGGGGTGAGCCTGCCGACCAGTTCGTGCACGGAGCGCCGCACGGTGGATTCGACGTCACGCAGCGGGATGGGCTGCGTGCGTACGGCGGCGCGAGATGACGGTTTCTTGGGTGCCTTGAGCGTCGGCGCCACGGTATTCGGCGCAGCGGCGTCCGGCGCCGACGGGGAATCGGACGCGGCCTGCCGGACATCGTCGACCGCGGAGACGACGGCCTCGGTGATGACCTGGCCGGCGGCGCCCACCACGTCGCCCGCGGTTCTGAGGCCGGCCGACACCGCGTGCACCGGGTTTCCGGTCCTGGCGAGTTCCTGCGCCATCGCGTCCGGGACCTCGAACACCCCGGCCAGTATGTAGTTGAAGCCCGGAAAGATCACCGCCGCAACCACATTGATGGCAGCCACCACCGCAACCTGGAATATCCCGCGCGGCATCACCGTCGGCTCCGGATCGGGCACGAACGGCAGATTCAGTGCGTCGTAGGTGTCCTGGCGCGCCCTGTTCAGTGCGGCCGCGATACCGGCCGGCCCGTCCTTGGCGGCCGGCGGCACGTTGAGCAACCCGACGACACCAACCTGAAACGCGTTGAGCGCGCGCTGCGCCGGGATCGCGGCATCCGCATCGATGGCGCGCTGCGCCGCGGCCTCGGTCGGCCCGGTGACCGAAGCGGCCGCGGCGCCGATCGCCTTCAGCACGTCACGCGCGGACAGCGCGGCGAGGAATGTCCCCGGGGCCTGCAGGGTGGTGGTCACCGCCGTCATGCCGGTCTGCGCGAGCAGCGGACAGATGATGGAGCAGTAGACCGTCTGGTTGCGCAGGAAGCTGCTGATCAGCCCGCCCGGCGGCACCGATGTCGAGGCGGTGAGCGTGACGTCGTGGTCGGCCGGTGGTGCTGTCGGCGGCGACACGACCAGCACCGCCGACGCGACGACGGCCACCACTCCCAGTCCGATGGATCGCTGCATGTCGGCCCCCTGTGTCGCACGCTGATACACGACACACGATGCGCACGTGCGGACGGTTCAATGCCGCCGGCTTGACCCTCCCATCGGGGGAGACTTCACACTGATCCGGTGACCACCACCCTGTCCATCGGTGACTTCTCCAGAATGACGCAGCTGTCGGTGAAAACCCTGCGTCACTACCACGAGGTGGAGCTACTCGAGCCCCATCACGTCGATCCGGCCACCGGCTATCGGTACTACACCGTCGATCAGGTGTCGATCGCGCAGGTCGTGCGCAGGCTGCGCGACCTCGATATGCCGCTGGCCGATGTGCGGGCGGTGCTGACCACCGCACCGGCCGACCGTCCGCCCCTCATCGCGCGCCATCTGGAACGGCTGGAAAAACAGCTCACCGAAACGCGCTCGGCCGTCGAATCCCTGCGCGCATTCCTGGAGCCGCCACACGCGGCCTCGGGCATCACGCATCGCAGTGAGCCCGCCACACCGGCGGCCGCCATCACCGCGACGGTCGGCCGGGACGAGCTGCTGTCGTGGTGGGGTGATGCGGTGGATGAGCTGCGTTCGGCGGTGCCGGTTGGCGCCCCCGGCGCGCTGTTCGGGTTCGACGTGTTCGCCGCGGACCGCGGCGAGGTCACCGTGTTCATCCCGACCGGAGGCGAGGTTCCGCGGACCGGCAGAGTCCGGCACACGATCATCCCGGCGGCCGAGTTGGCGGTCGTCGTGCACCACGGATCGCATGACGACGTCGACCTGGAGTACAGCGCGCTCGGTGAGTACGCGACATCGCGGCAGATCAGTGTCGACGGACCGCTGCGCGAGTATTACGACCGGTTCTTCTGGGACACCGACGATCCCGCGTCGTGGACGACCAGGTTGTGCTGGCCGATCTTCCGGACGCTCGGATGAGCGCGCTGTCAGGTCGCCGGGCCGTCGTCACCGGCGGCACCAAGGGGGCGGGCGCGGCGGTTGTGGCACACCTGCGGTCGCTGGGGGCGCACGTCACCGCGGTGGCGCGCAGCGCCGGTGACGCGGTCGCCGACGACTTCGTGGCCGCCGATGTCGGCACCACCGACGGGGTGCGGACGGTGACCGAACACGTCACGCGGCACGGCGCCCCGCAGGTGCTGGTGCACGTGGCCGGTGGTTCCAGCGCCTCGGCGGGTGGCTTCGCCGCCCTCACCGACGACGACTGGGCCCACGAGCTCAGCCTGAACCTGCTCGCCGCGGTCCGACTCGATCGCGCACTGCTGCCCTCGATGATCGAGGCGGGCAGCGGGACCGTCGTGCACATCGGGTCCATTCAGAGCCGAATGCCTTTGTACGACGGAACTTTGGGCTACGCGGCGGCCAAGGCGGCGCTGCGCACCTACAGCAAGGGCCTGGCCAACGAGGTGGCACCGCGCGGCATCCGCGTCAACACCGTCTCACCGGGATTCATCCAGACCGGTGCCGCCGACGCGTTGATCGACCGGATCGCCGCGGCCGGCGACGGCGACCGCGATGCGGCATTGCAATCGGTGATGGCCGCCCTCGGCGGGATTCCGCTGGGCCGGCCCGCCCTGCCCGCGGAGATCGCAGCCGTGGTCGGTTTCCTGGTGTCCGATGCGGCGGCGTCGGTGGTGGGCGCGGACATCGTCGTCGACGGCGGCACGGTGCCAACCATCTGAGACACCGTGCCGGCCATCTGAGGAAACTCAGACGTCGGTGGTGGTGTACCGCGTCTTGACCGGAGGTGCGCTCAGTAGGGCAGGCACCTCGGTGAGCTTGCCTTCGCCGGCCCGGAAGGCGCGGTAGGCCTCATCGTGTTCGACGGACTCCCAGAGTTCATAGATCAGCCAGTGGCCTTCGTCGTTCTCGTCGACGAGCACATCGGTGCCGAGATTGCCGGGGAACGCCCGGGTAT
The DNA here is from genome assembly GCF_008329585.1 of Mycolicibacterium sp. P9-22. Taxonomy (GTDB): domain Bacteria; phylum Actinomycetota; class Actinomycetes; order Mycobacteriales; family Mycobacteriaceae; genus Mycobacterium. The sequence goes on from NZ_NPKP01000001.1 coordinate 237,572, forward strand.
CGACGAGCGCGCGCCCGAAGACTTCGCGCGCAGCGGCGACGGATTCGGGCTTGAATTTCAGTTCGAGGGTGACGGTGACCGGCATGGACGACAACATACCGCTGCGATGTCTACAGACGCTGCAGCGTGATGACGGTGACGTCGTCGTCGGTCTCGTTCGATGCCAGCGCCTTCGAGATCCCTGATGCCGAAAGGTCACCGGCCCGCCCGAGCGCGCCGGCCAGCCTGGCCATCCCGTCGTCCACTGTCGAATCGCGTCGCTCCACCAGGCCGTCGGAGTACATCACCAGTCCCTGACCGCGGTCGATGGTGAAGACGCTCGGCGCGTACTGCACACCCCGCACACCGATCGGCGGTGACAGCCGCACGGGCGCCTGCTCCACCACCGGGCCGGTGCGATAGGGCATCAGATGCCCCGCCGACGCCGCCTCCACCTGCCCGGACTCCAGATCGACCCGAGCCGCGATCACGGTGGCGAACGTGCGGGGCATCAGGTGCAGGCTGAATGCGTTGAGCTGCGCGAATGCCTCGGCCGGCGTCGCCCCGGCAAAGAGCAGGGAGCGCAACACGTTCCGCAGCTGGGCCATCGCACCGGCGGCGGGAAGGCCGTGACCGGCGACATCACCGAGCAGCACGATGAGCCGACCGTCCGGAAGCGGGAAGGCGTCATACCAATCACCGCCCACCCGGCCACCGGCGGCGGGCCGGTAGTCGGCCGACACCTCCCAGCCCGGGATTGACGGAAGCGACGCGGGCAGCAGGCTGCGCTGCAGCATCTCGGCGACGCGGAACGCCCCGCGGGTGCGCCGGTACAACTCCTCGACGAGATGACCGCGGAGCGCCTCGGCGGTCTCGACCTGGATCGGCGCCCAGGGTTCGCAGCACCTGTCGACGACCTCGCGCCAGCGTTCGAAGGATTTGCGCGGGCTGAGCCGAACCCCGTCACCCTCCCGCACCGCGATGGCCTTGTTGTGCGGATCGCCGCCCCAATCCACTGCGCGCAAGGCTTCGTGCCGGAACCAGAGCACGTATTGCTCATCGGGCAGATTCAGCGCGAGTGCACCGGCGGCGTCGTGCAGATTCAGGTCTGGCAGTTCGTCGGACAGTCGCTCGGTGAACGCGATTTCCTCACCGGCGCCGCGGGCCCAGGTCGCCACCTCGGTCACCACTTCTGTAGGCGGAACCGTGCCCAGTTCGTGGTACTCGCCGCCCAGGCTGACCACGACGCCGGCCGCGGGCAGCAGGTCCAACAGGCTGGGGGAGCGCAGCAGCGCCGACGCGACGGATTCGCTCTCGTTCAGCGTTGCCGCCGTCACGTGGGCCAGCATCGACTGCGATGCCAGCCGCTCGCGCAGCTGATCGTCGTCGAACCGGTCGATGAGTCGCAATGACAGTGTGGAACCGAGGAATTCGGCGGCGGCCCGGGCCCCGTAGGGCGGCAGATGCGGCCCGGCGTAGTGGTGGCATGCGATCAAACCCCACAGCCGGCCGTGGCGCAGCAAGGAAATCGACATCGACGCCCGCACACCCATGTTCTGCAGATATTCGATGTGGATCGGCGAGACGCTGCGCAGCGTGGCGTGTGTCAGATCCAGGGGAGTGCCGTTGGCCGGGTCCATCGTCGGCACCAGCGGGGCCGGGGTGTACTCGACGTCGGAGATCAGGCGCAGCCAGTTCTTCTCATACATCGCCCGGGCCTGCGCCGGGATATCGCTGGCCGGATAGTGCAGGCCGAGAAAGGAATTCAGATCATCGCGCTTGCATTCGGCGACGACCTCGCCGTTGTAATCACGGTCGTAGCGATACACCATCACCCGGTCGAATCCGGTGAGATCGCGGACCGCGCGGGCGGTGGTGTCATACAGCTCGGTCATCGACGAGGCCCGGTTCAGCTCCTCGACCGAATTACGCACCGCCTGATAGGTATTGGGGAAGGAGAACGGCCGCTCTCCGTACGCGATCTCGAGTTCGACCAGCAGCACACCGTCCGGCTCCCGATGCAGCAGCGCATCGAAGGGCCGGGGTGTTCCGTCGACGGTGAGGTCCAACTCCAGCGGATTGCGTTGGCGCAGATCACCGAATGCCGACGCCGACTGCTGTATCCGTTCGGCCTGCTCGGGGCCGATCAGAGCCGACAGGTGCCTGCCCAGCACCTCGTCGACGGACACACCGAGCAGATCGGCGACGTTCGCGCTGACCTGGCGGATCTCGAAGGCGGGCTCGCGGACCACGGCCAGCACCCCGCGCGGCTGGATGCTGCCCGGGATGTGGATCGGTTCTCGTGCGCAGTTGTCCAGGTCGATGGGTGTGCCGACGGGCAGCAGATCGTCGACGCCGCCGTCGACATTGTCACGCGAAATTGGTTTACCCCCAGGTTGCGGTACTGATTTCCCGTCTCGAGAGTGCCAGGCCGCTGCGTATTCGCGGACACCGGCTCGGCTCTTGCCGTAGGCTCAAGATCAGTAAGCGTTCTAACTTGCCCGGTTGAGCAACAGCCCGCGAGACATTGCGCGCCGAATCAACGCTTCCGCGAGGTATTCGATGTCCCAACAATTCGTATCCGATCCATCGTCATTGGTGTGCTCCGAGACGTGGCACGCCACGACCGTGGTGATCAGCTGCTCCGGAGTGGTCGACATGCTCACCGCGCCGCATATGGGCCAGCTCGTCGCGTCGGCGCTGGACAAGCGACCGTCGGCGGTGATCATCGACCTGACCGACACCACCATGTTCGCCTCCTGCGGTATGTCACTGCTGGTGGAGACGCACGACAAACTCCCCGATGACGCGTCGCTGATCGTCGTCGCCGACGGTCCCGTCACCCGGCGCCCCCTGGAGCTGGTCGGACTGTCGGCATTCCTCACCCTGCGCTCGACGCTGGACGAAGCGCTCGGGGAGGCACAGCTCGCCGAGGGCTGACACACCCTCGCCCGCGTCGTGCACGATGGCCTCATGACGGTCGTGTTCGTGCATGGGAATCCGGAGACGAGTGCGGTCTGGGGGCCGCTGATCAACGCCCTCGGTCGCGACGACATCGTCGCGCTGTCCCCGCCGGGGTTCGGTGCCCCGCTGCCCGACGGATTCGACCCGACCTACCTGGCCTACCGGGACTGGCTCGAACAGGAACTCGAACGCATCGAGGGGCCCATCGACCTGGTCGGACACGACTGGGGCGGCGGACACGTCGTCAATGTCGTCATGCACCGTCCGGAACTGGTCCGGAGCTGGGTGAGCGATATCGTCGGCGTCTTCGACCCCGAGTACGTCTGGCATGACGCGGCCCAGATCTGGCAGACGCCGGGCGCCGGCGAGGAGTACGTCGCGGCGATGCTGTCCGGCACCCCCGAGGAGCGGATCGCGGCGGTGTCGGCCATGGGCGTCGGACCCGAGATCGCACCTGCGCTGGTGGCGGCACAGAACGCCGACATGGGTGCGGCGATCCTGCGGCTGTACCGCTCGGCCGCCCAACCGGTGCTCGCCGAGGCGGGCGGCGCGCTGGAAAATGCGGCCGCACGTCCCGGCCTGGCCATCCTGGCCACCGAGGACCACTACGTCGGTTCCGACGAGCTCAGGCGCCGGGCGGCCGACCGTGCCGGAGCCCGCACCGAAGTGCTCGACGGCCTGGGGCACTGGTGGATGATCGAGGATCCGGCGCGCGGCGCGGAGGTGCTGACGCGCTTCTGGGCCACCCTCTGAGCTTCGTCGAATAGGAACTCGAGGCCAGGTCGCCGTACCCTTGCGCGGTGACTGCGATCGATCCGGACAAGCTGCGCGCCTGCCTGCAGGTGCTGGCCGACGTCGAATCGCTGCCGCCCGAGCACCCTGACGCCGTCGCCGTGCGGCGCGCCACCGCGGGCATCTTCAAGTCGGTGCGCAAGGCCCGCCGCCACGCCAAGCGGGACGCCGTCGCCGAGGCCGACAAGGCCGTCATCGCCGCCACGGCCACCGGGGCGCCCGGGCGTATCGATGACGAGACGGCGGGCCTGCCGCTGGTCTCCTCGGTGACCGGTGCTTCCGCGGGAACGCTGCTGCGGTCGCGGGCCTGCTACATCTGCAAGAAGCAGCACACCGTCGTCGACGCCTTCTACCACCAGCTGTGTCCGGAATGCGCGGCGTTCAGCCACGCCAAGCGCGATGCCCGCACGGATCTCACCGGCCGCACCGCGCTGCTGACCGGTGGGCGCGCCAAGATCGGCATGTACATCGCGTTGCGCCTGCTGCGCGACGGTGCGCACACCACGATCACCACCCGTTTCCCCAACGACGCGGTGCGGCGCTTCGCCGCGATGGAAGACAGTGCCGACTGGCTGCACCGGCTGCGGATCATCGGCATCGACCTGCGTGATCCCGCCCAGGTCGTGGCGCTGGCCGACACGGTGGCCGCGCAGGGACCGCTGGACATTCTCATCAACAACGCCGCGCAGACGGTGCGCCGGGCGCCCGGCTCCTACTCGGCGCTCGTCGAGGCCGAACGCACCCCGCCGCCCGAGCTGGCGCACGTCGACGTGGTCACCTTCGACCGGGTCAGCGATGCGCACCCGGCCGCACTGGCGGGCAGCCTGGCCGACCATCAGACCCCGCACGCTCTGACGGAGCTGGCCCTGACGGCTCGGAGTGCCTCACCGGAGCGGATCGCCGCAGGCACCGCCATCGACGCCGGCGGGCTGCTGCCCGACACCGCACCCATCAACAGCTGGACCCAGCGCGTGCACGAGGTCGACGCGATGGAACTGCTGGAGGTGCAGCTCTGCAACCAGACCGCGCCGTTCATCCTGGTGAGCCGGCTGCGGCCGGCGATGGCCGCGTCACCCGCGCGCCGCAAATACGTGGTGAACGTCTCGGCGATGGAAGGCCAGTTCGGCCGCCGCTACAAGGGGCCCGGGCATCCGCACACCAACATGGCCAAGGCCGCGCTGAACATGCTCACCCGCACCAGCTCGGCGGAGATGCTGGAGCAGGACGGCATCCTGATGACCGCCGTGGACACCGGCTGGATCACCGACGAGCGCCCGCACCCGACCAAGCTGCGGCTGGCCGAGGAGGGCTTCCACGCGCCGCTCGATCTGGTCGACGGCGCCGCACGGGTCTATGACCCGATCGTGCGTGGCGAGGCCGGCGAGGATCTGCACGGCTGTTTCCTGAAGGATTACGCGCCCAGCGAGTGGTAGGTGGGGTTGTCGGACCTGCGGGCTACTGTGCGCTCAAGAAGAGGAGCCCACGGCAATTGATCGAGATTTGGTACCCCCGACAGGATTCGAACCTGCAACCGACCGGGTAGAAACCGGATGCGCTATCCGTTGCGCCACGGGGGCAAGGTTGGACCACCGTAATTTACACTGCGGCGGCGTTTTTGTTGAAAACAGATGTGCACGACGTGGGCTGCTCGCACCGCAATCGGCGAAAAGAGCGACCATTGGTTCGACATCACACCAAGGACAAGGGTGATCTCGGTGTCGCCAAAGCGCACGCCGACCTGGTGACCAACGGCTTCGACGTTCTTTTCCCCGCTACCGAACACGCACCCTTCGACCTCGTCGCGTATGCAGACGGTGTGTTTCACCGCGTCCAGGTCAAGTACCGGTCGGCGCGTGGCGGCACTGTCCAGCTGAACCTCCGGTCCACTTGGTCCGACCGTCATGGCGTGCATACAACGCCTATCGACAAAGAAGCCATCGACCTGGTCTGCATCTACTGCCCGGAGACCGACGAGTGCTACTACATCCGGCCGATAGACCATGGTGCTTCCGTCAATCTCCGGATCACGCCGACGAAGAACGGTCAGCAGAAAGGGGTCCTGCACGCTGCGGCATTCCGCGACCTCCCGAACAAGCCCGTCCCCCTGATCGACGAGAACCGCACCTCGGCGTGAAGCCGCCGTGAATTCCGACGCGCCGCCGCATGACAGCTACGAAAGCCTCGTCGCACCGCGGCGCCGCCGACTAGCGTGGACGCTGCACGGAGGCCGCAAGGGGAGCGCCGTGCAGGAGGAGAGTTCGCGCGATGAGCAAGGTGCCGTTGGATGCGGCGGGGCTGCCCCAGAAACTGAACGGCGTCGACACCCTGCTGCACCGTGGCGAGGCCAATCCCCGCACCCGGTCGGGCATCATGGGCGTCGAACTGCTGGACACCACCCCGGACTGGGAGCGGTTCCGCGCGGTGTTCGAGCAGGCGTCGCGCAAGGTGCTGCGGCTGCGCCAGAAGGTCGTGATGCCGACGCTGCCGACGGCCTCACCGCGCTGGGTCGTCGACCCCGACTTCAACCTCGACTTCCATGTCCGCCGGGCCCGGGTCCCCGAACCGGGCACCCTGCGCCAGGTGCTCGATCTGGCCGAGATTGCGTTGCAGTCCCCGATGGACATCACCCGGCCGCTGTGGAGTGCCACCCTCGTCGAAGGGCTGGCCGGCGGCCGGGCCGCGACCATCCTGCACCTGAGCCACGCCGTCGCCGACGGGGTCGGCACCGTCGAGATGTTCGCCCACATCTACACCCTGGAACGCGATGTCGAGATCGGTGAGCTTGCGCCGCTGCCGATTCCGCAGGATCTTTCGTCCAATGACCTGATGAGAATGGGCATCAACCGGCTACCCATGAAGATCACCAACAGCGTGCTCGGACTGCTCGGCGGAGCGGTGCACGCGGTCACCAATGTGGTGCGTGATCCGGCCGCCGCGGTCAGCGGTGTCGTCGACTACGCGCTGTCGACCACTCGGGTGTCCCGGCCGGTCGCCGATCATTCGCCGCTGCTGCGCCGGCGCAGCCTGTCCTCGCGCAGCGAGGCCATCGACATCGTGTTCTCCGACCTGCACAAGGCCGCGAAGGCCGCGGGCGGTTCCATCAACGACGCCTACCTGGCCGGGCTGTGCGGCGCGTTGCGGTACTACCACGAAGCGCTGGGAATGCCGATCGACACCTTGCCGATGGCGGTGCCGGTGAACCTGCGTTCCGATGACGACCCGGCCGGTGGAAATCGTTTCGCCGGTGTCAATCTCGCCGCCCCGATCGGCATCGCGAACCCGGAACTCCGGATCAAGGCGATCCGCTCGCAGATGACCAGCAAGCGCGAGGAACGCGCCATCGACATGGTCGGCACCATCGCGCCGATCGCCAGTTTCCTGCCCGACGCCGTCCTCGAATCGGCGGCCAGTTCGGTGGTGAATTCCGACGTGCAGGCCAGCAATGTGCCGGTTTACCCGGGCGACACCTTCATCGCCGGGGCTAAAGTGCTGCGGCACTACGGACTCGGCCCGCTGCCGGGGGTGGCGATGATGACGGTTCTGGTATCGCGCGGCGGTTACGTCACGGTGAGTACCCGCTACGACCGGGCCGCCGTCGTCGACGACGCGCTGTGGGCACAGTGCCTGCTGCGGGGTTTCGACGAGATACTTGCTCTCGGTGGGGACGGCCGAGCCGAGCCGGCGTCCTTTACCGCCCCCGAAGACCCCGCACCGAATGGGAGTGCTGCGCAATGAGTTCGGCGGATGGCCAATCAGGCGGCTCGAAGATCATGCGGCTGCCCGGCACCGTGGCCGAGATCGAGGGGAGCCCCGAGGGTCCCCAGGTGGGCGCCTTCTTCGATCTGGACGGCACCCTGGTCGCCGGATTCACCGGCGTGCTCATGACACGGGATCAGCTGCGGCGCGGCCAGATGAGCGTCGGCGAATTCATCGGAATGGTGCAGGCCGGGATCAACCATCAGCTGGGCCGATCCGAGTTCGAAGACCTCATCGGCAAGGGCGCCCGCATGCTGCGCGGAAACTCGATCAGCGATCTCGACGAACTGGGTGAGCGGCTGTTCGTCCAACATGTGCGCGACCGTATCTACCCGGAGATGCGCGCCATGGTGCGCGCGCACATGGCCCGCGGCCACACCGTGGTGCTGAGCTCCTCGGCGTTGACGGTGCAGGTGGAACCCGTCGCCCGGTTCCTGGGCATCGACAACGTGCTGAGCAACAAGTTCAAGGTCGACGAGCACGGCCTGATCACCGGTGAGGTCGAGGAACCGATCATCTGGGGCCCGGGCAAAGCCCATGCCGTACAGAAGTTCTCGGCCGCCAACGGCATCGACCTGACCAAGAGCTACTTCTACGCCGACGGCGACGAGGATGTCGCGCTGATGTATCTGGTCGGCAACCCGCGGCCGACCAACCCGGCCGGAAAACTGGCATCGGTGGCGGCCAAACGTGGCTGGCCGGTCCTGAAGTTCAGCAGCCGCAGCGGCAGCAGCCCGGTGTCCCAGCTGCGCACCCTGGCCGGCCTGGCGACCCTGCCGACGGTCGCAGCCGGCGCCATCGGGCTGGGGCTGCTGACCCGCAACAAACGGGTGGGCGTCAACTTCTTCACCTCCAACTGGAGCAAGCTGCTGATGCTGACCACCGGCATCGAACTCAATGTGCTGGGCGAGGAGAATCTGACCGCGCAACGCCCGGCGGTGTTCCTCTTCAACCACCGCAACCAGGTCGATCCGTTCATCGCAGGCCGGCTGGTGGGTGTCGACTTCACCAGCGTCGGGAAGAAAGAGCTGGAAAGAAACCCGCTGATGGGCCCGATCGGGAAGGTGATGGACGCGGCCTTCATCGACCGCGACGACACCCAGTCCGCCGTCGAAGGCCTGCGCAAGGTGGAAGAGCTTGCCCGCAAGGGGCTTTCCATCATGATCGCCCCCGAGGGAACCCGGCTGGACACCACCGAGGTCGGCCCGTTCAAGAAGGGGCCGTTCCGCATCGCGATGGCGGCGGGGATCCCCATCGTGCCGATCGTGATCCGCAACGCCGAGGTCGTCGCCGCCCGCGATTCCAGCACCTTCAACGCGGGCAAGGTCGATGTCGCGGTGTTCCCGCCGATCCCGATCGACGACTGGACCCACGACAACCTCGCGGACCGCATCGCCGAGGTGCGTCGGCTCTACCTGGATACCCTGCTGGACTGGCCGCGCGAGAAGCTGCCCGATGCCGCTGTCTACCAACGCATCCGGGGAGAACGCAGGTGAAGCAGGTTGCCGAGGACTTCGCCACCTTCAGTCCGACCGGTGACACCCTGGTACTGGCCGCGGTGGCCTCACCCGCCGAACAGGAACTGCTCGACGACTGGCTACGCCGGCAGCGCCGCGACCGGCCCGAGGCCCGCCTCGAGGTGCTGCTGCTGCCGACACATTCCGATGATCCGCCGGCCACCGTGATGGCCAGGCTCGTGGAACTGCTCTCGGCCGACCCAGATCGTTCCGTGGTGCCGGTGCGCGTGTTCTGGGTGCCCGGCGGTCTGCCCACCCGGTCCAAGGTGGTCTCGCTGATCTCGGGCCGCGACACCTACCGGCCGCCGGAGCTGCTGCAGCGGCGCATCCTGCGCAAGGATCCCGCGCGCGCCCGGGTGGTGGCCGGTGAACCCGCGAAGGTCTCCGAGCTGCGTCAGCAGTGGAACGACACGACCGTCGCCGAAAACCCCAGAGAGTTCGCCCGTTTCGTGATCCGTCGGGCGATCCTGGCGATCGAACGGGTCGAACTGCGGTTGCTGGGCCCGGAGTACAAGTCACCGCGGCTGGTCAAACCCGAGATGCTGGCCTCGGCGCGATTCCGTGAAGGGCTGGAGAAGATCCCCGGTGCCACGATCGAGGCCGCCGGCGAGATGCTCGATGAGCTGTCCACCGGGTGGAGTCGCTTCTCCGTCGACCTCATCCCGACCCTGGGCCGGGCGATCTTCAGCCGGGGCTTCGATCCCAAGATCGACTATGACCGCACCGAAATCGAGTCGATGCGGCATGCCCTGGAGGTCCACCCCGCGGTGCTGCTGTTCTCGCACCGGTCCTATCTCGACGGCGTGATCGTGCCGGTGGCGATGCAGGAGAACAGGCTCCCGCCGGTACACACCTTCGCCGGCATCAACCTGTCCTTCGGCTTCATGGGCCCGATCCTCCGTCATTCCGGGGTGATCTTCCTGCGCCGCAAGCTCGACGATCCGCTCTACAAGTACGTGCTGCGCCAGTTCGTCGGCTATATCGTGGAGAAACGGTTCAACCTGAACTGGTCCATCGAGGGCACCCGGTCCCGCACCGGAAAGATGTTGCCGCCCAAGCTCGGACTGCTGTCCTATGTCGCCGACGCGTATCTCGACGGGCGCAGTGAGGACATCCTGCTGCAGCCGGTGTCAATCAGCTTCGACCAGTTGCACGAGACCGCCGAGTACGCCGAATACGCCCGGGGTGGGGAGAAGACCCCGGAGAGCGTGAGCTGGCTCTACAACTTCATCAAGGCGCAGGGCGAACGCAACTACGGCAAGATCTACGTCCGTTTCCCCGAAGCGGTGTCGATGCGCCAGTACCTGGGCGAACCCAACGGCCCCATCGCCCAGGACGAGAACGCCAAACGACTGGCCATGCAGAAGATGGCCTTCGAGGTGGCCTGGCGGATCGTGCGGGTCACCCCGGTCAATGCGACCGGATTGGTCTCGGCGCTGCTGCTGACCGCGCGTGGCGTCGCGCTCACCGTCGGCCAACTGCACCACACGTTCCAGGACGCGCTGGATTACCTTGAGCGCAAAGAGATCCCGATGACCAACAGTGTGCTGCGGCTGCGCACCCCGGAAGGGGTGCGGGCGGCGGTGGATGCGCTCTCGGGTGGCCATCCGGTGACCCGGGTGGACGGCGGCCGCGAACCGGTGTGGCGGATCGCCCCGGATGACGAGCACGAGGCCGCGTTCTACCGGAACTCGATCATCTACGCGTTCCTGGAGACCTCGCTGATCGAGCTGGCGCTGGCCCATGCCGCCCGCGCCGAGTCCGCTTGGCTGGACGTGTTCTGGACCCGGGTGATCCGGCTGCGTGATCTGCTCAAATTCGAGTTCTACTTCGCCGACTCGGCCACCTTCCGGGAGAACATCACCACCGAGATGTCCTGGGTGCCGGACTGGGAGGACAAGATCGCGTCGGGACCCGAGGGGATCAGGGCGATCCTGCAGACCAAGAAGCCGCTGCTCGGGGCGGCGATGCTGCGGCCGTTCTTCGAGGCCTATGAGATCGTCGCCGATGTGTTGCGCGACGCCGCACCGGAGATCCCGGAGGCCGAGCTGACCAAGCTGGCCCTCGGCCTCGGTCGCCAGCACGTGGCCCAGGCCAAGGTGCGCAGTGCGGAGTCCGTGTCGGCGCTGTTGTTCGCCACCGCACGCCAGGTCGTCGCCGATCAGGATCTGCTGCGTCGCGCCGAGGATCTCTCCGAGCGGCGGACGGCGTTCCTGCGCGAGATGCGCGACATCCTGGCCGATATGGACACCGTCGAGGTCGCGTCCAGGGAGCAGTTCAACGCACGCGAGCTGGCCTCACGCCGGTCCTCGGGTCGCTGAGGGCGCCACTTACCCTTGACGGCATGACGATCGTCGCGCCCACCGTGCGCCACAGCGCCGGGTGGCCGATTCTCTGGGGCGTCGCGCTGCTGGCCGGCGCGGTGGCCGCCGGTATCGGCGGGCTGTCCGTCGTGGATGCGCTGGCCGCCACGGGTCTGCCGGATCCCGGCCCGGCCACCACCTACGGGCTGCCGTTCGTGCGCGCGGTGGGCGAGATCGCGGCGGCCATCGCCGTCGGCTCGTTCCTGATGGCGGCGTTCCTGGTGCCACCACAGCGCAGCGGGGTGCTCGACGTCGGCGGCTACCGGGCGCTGCGCACCGGCACCGTCGCCGCCGGCGTATGGACGGTGTGCGCGGTGTTGCTGGTCCCGTTGACGGTCTCCGATATCACCGGCGCACCGTTGACCAGCAGACTCAGCCCGATCGACATCTGGACGGTCGCCGGCATGGTCGAGACGGCGGGCACCTGGCGGTGGACGGCCCTGCTGGCCGGGATCGTGACGCTGGTCAGCATCCCGGTGCTGCGGTGGTCCTGGACGCCGGCGCTGCTGGCCGGATCGCTGATCACGCTGCTGCCGTTGGCGCTCAGCGGGCACTCGTCCTCCGGTGGCTCCCACGATGTGGCGACCAACAGCTTGCTCATCCACCTGATCGCCGGAGTGGTGTGGGCCGGCGGCCTGATGGCCCTGTGGGTGCTCGCGGTGCGCGGCGGTGAGCATCTGGACGTGGCGGCGCGGCGGTTCTCGGCCATCGCGCTGTGGTGCTTCGCGGCGATGGCGCTGTCCGGCATCGTCAATGCACTGGTGCGGGTACGCCCCGGCGAACTGTTCAGCACCACCTACGGCTGGCTGCTGCTCGGCAAGGCCGCAGCGCTGCTGGTGCTCGGTGCGCTCGGGCTGCTGCAGCGCCGCCGCAGCGTCAGCGCGCTCGCCGCTGATCCCGGCGCCCGCCGCCCGCTCATCCAGCTCGCCCTCGTCGAATCGATGGTGTTCGGGGTGACCTTCGGTCTCGCGGTCGCACTCGGCCGTACCCCGCCGCCGCCGTTGGCCGAGCTGCCGTCGATCACCGAGGTGGAAATCGGCTACGACCTGGCCGGCCCGCCCACGCTGGCCCGGGTGCTGTTCGACTGGCGATTCGATCTCATCTTCGGCACCGCCGCCATTCTGCTGGCCGCGGTGTACATCGCCGGTGTGGTGCGGCTGCGCCGCCGCGGCGATGCCTGGCCTGTGGGCCGGATCATCGCCTGGCTCTGTGGTTGCGCGGCGCTGCTGTTCGCGACGTCGTCAGGGGTCGGGCGTTACATGCCCGCGATGTTCAGCATGCACATGACGGCCCACATGCTGTTGTCGATGCTGGTGCCGGTGCTGCTGGTGCTCGGCGCCCCGGTGACCCTGGCGCTGCGCGCGCTGCCCGCCGCGGGCAAGGACCGCCCGCCGGGCATGCGGGAATGGCTGCTGGCCGCGCTGCACAGCCGGGTGTCGAAGTTCTTCACCAATCCGTTGGTGGCGACCGCGATCTTCGTGGCCGGTTTCTACGGGCTGTATTTCGGCGGCATCTTCGACGCGGCGGCCGACAGCCACGGCGCGCACCTGGCGATGAACGCGCACTTCCTGCTCAGCGGTTATCTCTTCTACTGGGTGGTCATCGGGGTCGACCCGACGCCGCGACCGATCCAGCCGCTGGCCAAGCTGGCGGTGGTGTTCGGCTCGCTGCCGTTGCACGCCTTCTTCGGTGTGGTGCTGATGGGCACCCAGACCGTCCTCGCCGGCGATTTCTACCGGTCACTCGGATTGCCGTGGCACACCGACCTGCTCGCCGATCAGCGGCTCGGTGGCGGGATCGCGTGGTCGGCGGGTGAGGTCCCGCTGGTGCTGGTGATGCTCGCGCTGCTCATCCAGTGGCGGCGCAGCGACAATCGCACCGCGGTCCGGCTGGACCGGGCCGCCGACCGCGACGAGGATGCCGAACTGGCCGCCTACAACAACATGCTGGCGAAGCTGTCCAAGCTCGAGGATCGCTAACTGCCGTAGTTCACCGTGACGGTGCCGTCCCGGTTCACCCCGGTGCCGGGCGCCGGGACCTGCTGCACCACCTTGGCGCGCCGGTCGCCGCCGGCGTCCATATCGGGCCCCTTCAGGAACGGGCCGGTGTGCCCCAGAGCCAGCAGTTGCGCCTTCGCATCGCCGTAGAGCAGTCCCCGCAGGTCGGGCATGGTGAACTGGTTACCGCGGGACACCTTCAGGGTGATCGGGGCATCCGAGGCCACCGACGTCCCGGCGGGCGGGTCGGTGGCGGCCACCTGGCCGGGTGGCAGTGTGCTGTCGGCTTCGGCCTCCAGGATGGTGGTGAAACCGGCGGTGTCCAGGTTGCGCCTGGCCTGATCCACCGTCTGCCCGACCACATCGGGCACCGTCCTTGTCGACGGCCCGGAACCGACGAGGATGACGATCTCGTTGCTGGTGGCCGAGTCCTGCTGAGCCGCCGGAACCGTCCCGATGACCCGGTCGAGTTCCTCGCTCGTGGACGCCTGCGGCATCCGGCGTACGTTCTCGAAGCCGGCGTCGGCGAGGGTGTTCACCGCCTCGTCGTAGGACAGGCCGGAGACATCCGGGATGCGTCGCTGCTCGGGCCCGCCCGACACGTTGACGGTGATATCGCTGCCCGACGAGATGGAACCGCCGGCCGCCGGGTCGGTGCCGATCACGCGTCCCGCCTCCACCGACCCGTCGGGTTTGCTGTCCACCACCGGGCTCAAACCGCTGTCCCGGAGTTGGCTCACCGCCTCCTGCTGGGTCAGCCCCTGCACATCGGGAATGCGAACCCGGTTCATGGCGCCCATGATGTACACACCCGCGATCACCAGCAGCGTGACGGCCACCAGTGCGCCGGCCATCACCCAGCGCCGCGATCCGCGGCGCTGCTCCTGCACGGGAAACTGCAGGGTGTTCGGGCCCCGGGTCGCCGGACTGTCGTCGGTGTCATGTGAGTCGTGGGCCGGCGGCGACTGCGCCTCGGGGACGTGCCCGGCGCCGACCCGCCGCAGATCGGCGTGCATCTCGGCCGCGCTCTGGTAGCGATTCTCGGGTTTCTTGGCCAGTGCCTTCAGCACCACGGCGTCGAGGTCGGGGGAGATGCCGCTGTGCCGCTGTGACGGTGGCACCGGTCGCTCCCGGACATGCTGGTAGGCCACCGACAGTGGCGTGTCGCCGGTGAAAAGCGCCTGGCCGGTCAGCATTTCGTACAACACGCAGCCCAGCGAGTACACATCGGTGCGGGCGTCGACCTGCTGGCCGCGGGCCTGCTCGGGCGAGAAGTACTGTGCCGTGCCGACCACCGCCGAGGTCGCGGTGAGCCGGTCCCCGGTGGTCGCGTTCATGGCACGGGCGATGCCGAAATCCATCACCTTCACCGCGCCGGTCGGGGTGATCATGATGTTGGCCGGCTTGATGTCGCGGTGCACGATGCCGCGGCTGTGACTGAACTCCAACGCCGTGCACACATCGGCGATGATCGAGATCGCCCGCCGCGGCGGCATCGCCCCGTGGCGCTGGATCAGCTTTCCCACGGTGTGGCCGTCGACGTACTCCATCACCAGGAACGGCAGGTTGCCGTTCGCGGTCTGGGCCTCGCCGGTGTCGTACACCGCCACGATGGAAGGGTGATTCAGCGATGCGGTGTGCTTGGCCTCGCGCCGGAACCGCTGATAGAAGTTCGGGTCACGGGCCAGGTCGGCGCGCAGGATCTTGATCGCCACATCGCGGTGCAGGCGCACATCGCGCGCCTTGTGCACCTCCGACATCCCCCCGAAGCCCAGGATTTCGCCCAGCTCGTAGCGGTCGGTCAGCTGCTGCGGCACGGTCATGGCGCGCTGCCGATCTCATCGAAGCTGTTACATCCCACGTGTTGATCTTCTCTCAGTAGCGACGCGGCGGGTTGCGAGACCCCGGTATGCGCCGGTTGTCCACAATGCCCGATTCGTACACAGGCGCCGTTGCGGCCGGGGCGCGCGGCGCCCTTCTGTCGGTGCCCGGCGGGTCAATGGGTGCACAGGCCGGCGACAGCGCCGGCGTCCAGAAATGAGCGAAAGGCACTGCCATGTTCGAAACACCGTTATCCGTCGTCGGCAACGTGGTCACCGATCCCATCTTGCGCCGCGTCGGCGAACAGGACTTTCTCAAGTTCCGGGTGGCCAGCAACTCGCGCCGGCGCAATGCCGAGGGCGATTGGGAACCCGGCAACGCGCTCTACCTCACGGTCAACTGCTGGGGAAAGGTCGCCGACGGGGTGGCCGGCGTGCTCTACAAGGGCGATCCGGTGGTCGTCGTGGGCCATATCTACACCAACGAGTACGACGACAAGGAGGGCAACCGCAAGTCCACGGTCGACATGCGGGCGATATCTGTCGGGCCGGATCTGTCCCGCTGCCGGGTCAAGCTCGACCGGGCGCGGCCGGCCACCGATCCGGTGCCCACGTCCGGACCCGGCGGTGGTGAGGACACCGAACACACCGACGAGCCGGAGGAGCTGCCGATCTCGGCGTAACCGGCTGGCCCGGTCGTGCCTAGGATGGTGCCGCGAGACTTTGGCGAACGAAAGGCAAGACGACGGCATGGCCGAATTCATCTACACGATGCGGAAGGTGCGCAAGGCGCACGGCGACAAGGTCATCCTTGACGACGTTTTCCTGAACTTCCTTCCGGGAGCCAAGATCGGCGTCGTCGGTCCCAACGGGGCCGGCAAGTCGAGCGTTCTCAAGATCATGGCCGGCATCGACCAGCCCAACAATGGTGACGCCTTCCTCCAGCCGGGCGCGTCGGTCGGCATCCTCATGCAGGAGCCCGAGCTCGACGAGACCAAGACCGTCCGCGAGAACGTGGAGGACGGCGTCGCCATCAAGGGCAAGCTCAACCGGTACAACGAGGTCGCCGAGCTGATGGCCACCGACTACACCGATGCACTGATGGAAGAGATGGGCCAGCTGCAGGAGGAGCTCGACGCCGCCGACGCCTGGGATATCGATTCCCAGCTTGAGCAGGCGATGGACGCGCTGCGCTGCCCGCCGCCAGACGAGCCGGTCACCCACCTGTCCGGTGGCGAGAAGCGCCGCGTGGCGCTGTGCAAGCTGCTGCTGTCCAAGCCGGACCTGCTGCTGCTCGACGAGCCCACCAACCACCTCGACGCCGAGAGCGTGCTGTGGCTGGAGCATCACCTCGCCGACTACAAGGGCGCGATCCTGGCGGTCACCCACGATCGTTACTTCCTGGACAACGTCGCAGAGTGGATCCTGGAACTCGACCGCGGCCGCGCCTACCCGTATGAGGGGAACTACTCCACCTACCTGGAGAAGAAGGCCGAACGCCTGGAAGTTCAGGGCAAGAAGGACCAGAAGCTGCAGAAGCGGCTGAAGGACGAACTGGCCTGGGTGCGCTCCGGTGCCAAGGCGCGGCAGGCCAAGAGCAAGGCGCGCCTGGACCGCTACGACGAGATGGTGGCCGAGGCCGAGAAGACCCGCAAGCTCGACTTCGAGGAGATCCAGATCCCGGCGCCGCCGCGGCTGGGCAACCTGGTGGTCGAGGTGAGCCATCTCGACAAGGGCTTCGATGGCCGCACTCTCATCAAGGATCTGTCCTTCACGTTGCCGCGCAACGGCATCGTCGGCGTGATCGGCCCCAACGGTGTCGGTAAGACGACGCTGTTCAAGACCATCGTCGGCCTGGAATCGGCCGACAGCGGCGAGGTCAAGGTCGGCGATACGGTCAAGCTGAGTTACGTCGACCAGAATCGCGGCGGCATCGACCCCAAGAAGAACGTCTGGCAGGTCGTTTCCGACGGAGCGGACTACATCGAGGTCGGGCAGAACGAGATCCCGTCCCGCGCGTACGTGTCGGCATTCGGTTTCAAGGGCCCCGACCAGCAGAAGCCCGCGGGCGTGCTGTCCGGTGGTGAGCGCAACCGGCTGAACCTGGCACTGACCCTCAAAGAGGGCGGCAACCTGATCCTGCTCGACGAGCCGACCAACGACCTCGACGTCGAGACACTGTCCTCGCTGGAGAACGCGCTGGAGCAGTTCCCGGGTTGCGCCGTGGTGATCTCCCACGATCGCTGGTTCCTGGACCGCACCTGCACGCACATCCTGGCGTGGGAGGGCGATGACGACAACGAGGCCAAATGGTTCTGGTTCGAGGGCAACTTCGGTGCCTACGAGGAGAACAAAGTGCAGCGCCTGGGCGCCGATGCGGCCCGCCCGCACCGGGTAACCCACCGCAAGCTGACGCGCGACTGAATCCTGCGGGACTGCCCGCGAATCGGACCCGCCCATCACTACAGTTGCACCTGTGTCCGGAACCACCGAGCAGTTGCAACTGAGCCAGGACGCGGTCGCGCGACTGACTCACGCCTACGTCGAAACCCACCACGGTCCGCACGGTGATGCGCCCGCGGCCGATACCGCGGTCACCGCTCCGATAGAGCGTGGTGCCGCGACGAAGGTGACACGACAGCTGCTGGCGGCGCACGCCAAGGTGGGCCACCGCCGCACACCGGGGGAGACCCTGGTGGCGGTGTACCCGGCCGACGATCCGGGTGGTTTCGGCCCGGCGATCCAGGTGGTCACCGACTACAGCGCCATGCTGATGGATTCGGTGACGGTGCTGCTGCACCGTCTCGGTGTCGCCTACGGCTGGGTGATGAACCCGGTGCTGCGGGCCCGCAGAGGCCCCGACGGTGAACTTCTGGCGCTGGCGCCGGCCTCGGATCCGGATGCCCCCGACGGGGCCGACGAGATGTGGATCCACGTCGGGCTGTCGCCGACCGCAGATCCTGCCGCGCTCAACGAGGTGGCCGGCCTGATGCCGACGGTGCTCGCCGACGCCCGGCAGGTCGCCGCCGATTCGGCGGCGCTCAACGCGACCCTGATCGGGCTGGCCAACGCCCTGGATTCCGATCATGCCGGGCACTTTCCGGGCCCGGACCGCCGCGATGTCGCCGCGCTGTTGCACTGGCTGGGCGACGGGCACTTCGTGCTGCTCGGCTACCAGCGGTGCGCGGTGCACAACCGTCAGGCCACCGTCGACCCGGCCAGCCGGCTGGGCATCCTCAAGTTGCGCACCGATGTGCTGCCGCAGCTGACCGAGGCCGACGATCTGCTGGTCCTGGCGCAGGCCACCATGCCCAGCTTCCTTCGGTACGGCGCCTACCCCTACATCGTCGTGGTCCGGGAGAACCCGGCCGGTCCCGCCTCCAACCAGGCCGTCGAGCACCGCTTCGTCGGCTTGTTCACGGTGGCCGCGATGAACGCCAACGTGCTGGAGATCCCGCTGATCTCGCGCCGGGTGGACGAAGCGCTGGCTCAGTCGCAGTCCGACCCGAGCCACCCCGGTCAGCTGATGCTCGATGTCATCCAGACCATCCCGCGCTCTGAGCTGTTCGCGCTGCACACTCCTGACATACTCGAAATGGCCAGGGCGGTAGTCGATCTGGGATCACTGCGGCGTGCGCTGTTGTTCCTGCGTGCCGACCAGCTGGGCCATTTCGTGTCGGCACTGGTGTACCTGCCGCGTGACCGCTACACCACCGCCGTGCGGTTGGCCATCCAGGACATCCTGGTCCGCGAGCTCGGCGCGGTCAGCATCGAATACGCCGCCAGGGTCAGTGAATCACCATGGGCGGTCGTGCATTTCACGGTGAAGATGCCCGACGGGTCCCAGCGGGCCGATATCGACACCTCGTCGGACAACGAGATCCGGATCCAGCATCTGCTCACCGAGGCCGCCCGCACCTGGGCGGACCGCCTGATCGGGTCGGTCAAGACGGAATCGATCAGCCTGGCCGATGCCGAGTACTACGCCGGCGCGTTCCCGGAGATCTACAAACAGGCCTTCACCCCGCAGGCAGCCATCGAAGACATCGCGATCATCGAAGAGCTGCAGGACAACTCGGTCAAGCTGGTGTTCCGAGACGGCGGTGCCGAGCGGGTGGATCTGCTCACCTGGTACCTGGGTGGCCGGTCGGCCTCGCTGTCCGAACTGTTGCCGATGTTGCAGTGCATGGGCGTGGTGGTGCTCGAAGAGCGGCCGTTCACCGTCACCCGTCCCGACGGTCTGGTGGTCTGGATCTACCAGTTCGTGGTGTCCCCGCACCAGTCCATCCCCACCACCCCCGAGGGCCAGATCGAGGACGTGGCCAAGCGGTTCGCCGATACGGTGACCGCCATCTGGCACGGCCGGGCCGAGATCGACCATTTCAACGAATTGGTGTTGCGGGCCGGCCTGACCTGGCAACAGGTCACCATCCTGCGTGGCTACGCCAAGTACCTGCGCCAGGCCGGTTTCCCGTACAGCCAGGCCCACGTCGAGGGTGTGCTGAACGGAAACCCGCGTACCGCGCGGTCATTGGTGGAACTGTTCGAGGCCCTGTTCACCCCGGAAGCCGATGACGCCGCCGGCGGCCGCAAACTGGACGCACAGGCCGCGGCCGCCGCCGTCGCCGCCGATATCGACGCCCTGGTCAGCCTGGACACCGATCGTGTGCTGCGGGCCTTCGCCGGCCTCATCCAGGCGACCCTGCGCACCAACTACTTCGTGAACAGCCCGGACTCGGCCCGTGCCCAGAATGTGCTGTCCTACAAGCTCAATCCCGGTCTCATCGACGAATTGCCGTTGCCGAAGCCGCGATTCGAGATCTTCGTCTACTCGCCCCGTGTCGAGGGTGTGCACCTGCGATTCGGGTTCGTCGCGCGCGGTGGGCTGCGCTGGTCGGATCGCCGCGAGGATTTCCGCACCGAGGTCCTCGGCCTGGTGAAGGCGCAGGCCGTCAAGAACGCCGTCATAGTCCCGGTCGGCGCCAAGGGCGGCTTCGTCGTCAAATCGCCGCCGCTGCCCAGCGGTGACGCCGCGGTGGATCGCGACGCCACCCGCGCCGAGGGGGTGGCCTGCTACCGGTTGTTCATATCGGGCCTGCTCGACCTCACCGACAATGTCGACAAGTCCAGCGGCGCGGTCATCACCCCGGCCGGCGTCGTGCGCCGCGACGGGGACGACGCCTACCTGGTCGTCGCCGCCGACAAGGGCACGGCCACCTTCTCCGATATCGCCAATGATGTTGCGCAGTCCTACGGTTTCTGGCTCGGCGACGCCTTCGCCTCCGGCGGGTCGGTGGGTTACGACCACAAGGCGATGGGCATCACCGCCAAGGGCGCCTGGGAATCGGTGAAGCGGCACTTCCGCGAGATCGGCGTCGATACCCAGTCCCAGGACTTCACGGTCGTCGGTGTCGGCGACATGAGCGGTGACGTGTTCGGCAACGGCATGCTGCTCTCCCCGCACATCCGCCTCATCGCGGCCTTCGATCACCGCGACATCTTCCTGGACCCCAATCCGGACGCCGCCACCTCTTGGGCTGAGCGGGAGCGCATGTTCGCTCTGCCGCGGTCCAGCTGGGCGGATTACGACCGCACGCTGATCAGCGAGGGCGGCGGGGTGTACAGCCGGCAACAGAAGTCGATCCCGATCAGCCCGCAGGTACGCCAGGCGCTGGGCCTGCCCGACGGTGTCGAGGAGATGACCCCGCCGGCGTTGATGAAGGCGGTGCTGCTGGCACCGGTGGACCTGTTCTGGAACGGCGGTATCGGCACCTACGTCAAGGCCGAGACCGAGTCCGATGTCGACGTCGGCGACCGGGCCAATGACGCCATCCGCGTCAACGGAAACCAGTTGCGGGTCAAGGTCGTCGGTGAGGGCGGCAATCTCGGTATCACCCAGCGCGGACGCATCGAGTTCGACCTTGCCGGCGGGCGGATCAACACCGATGCGCTGGACAACTCCGCGGGCGTTGACTGCTCCGACCATGAGGTCAACATCAAGATTCTGATCGACTCGTTGGTGACCGCGGGCAAGGTGAGCGCCGATGAGCGCACGCCACTGCTCATGTCGATGACAGACGAGGTGGGTCTGCTCGTGCTGGCCGACAACATCGACCAGAACGATCTGATGGGCACCAGCCGCGCGAACGCCGCCAGCCTGCTGCAGGTGCACGCCCGCCAGATCAAGGAGTTCGTCACCGACCGTGGACTCAACCGTGAGCTGGAGGCGTTGCCGTCGGAGAAGGAGATCCGGCGCCGCCATGAGCTCGGGATCGGCTTGACCTCACCGGAACTGGCGACCTTGATGGCCCACGTCAAGCTCGCGCTCAAGGACGAGCTGCTGCGCACCGACCTGCCCGACCAGGAGGTGTTCGCGTCACGCCTGCCGCAATATTTCCCGGTGGAGCTGCGCGACCGGTTCACCAGCGAGATCCGATCCCATCAGCTCCGCCGCGAGATCGTCACGACGATGTTGGTCAACGATCTGGTGGACACCAGTGGGATCACCTACGCCTATCGGATGACCGAGGACACCGGCGTCGGTCCGGTCGACGCGGTGCGCGGCTATGTGGCCACCGATGCGATCTTCGGGATCAGCGAGATCTGGCAGGGCATCAAAGACGCCGGTAACGCCGGGATCCCGTGCGCGGTGACCGACCGTATGACGCTGGACCTGCGTCGGGTCATCGACCGGGCCGGGCGCTGGCTGATCAACTACCGGCCGCAGCCGTTGGCGGTCGGTGCCGAGATCAACCGGTTCGCCGAGAAAGTGGCGCTGCTGTCGCCGCAGATGCCGAAGTGGCTGCGCGGTGACGACAAGGCCATCGTGGCCAAGGAATCCGGCGAGTTCGAAGCCCAGGGTGTGTCCAAGGAACTGGCCTATACCGTCGCCACCGGCCTGTACCGCTACAGCCTGCTGGACGTCATCGACATCGCCGATATCGCCGACCGCGATGCTGCCGAGGTGGCCGACGCCTACTTCGCGTTGATGGACCATCTCGGTATCGACGGTCTGCTCACCGCGATCTCGCAGCTGGAGCGCGATGACCGGTGGCATTCGCTGGCGCGCTTGGCGATCCGTGATGACATCTATGGCTCACTGCGGGCGCTGTGCTTCGACGTGCTGGCCGTCGGTGAGCCGGATGAGACCGGCGAGCAGAAGATCGAGGAGTGGGAGCTGACCAACAGTTCCCGGGTGGACCGGGCGCAACGCACCCTCGACGAGATCCACCGGGACGGACAGCTCGATCTGGCGACGCTGTCGGTGGCGGCCCGTCAGATCCGCAGCATGACGAGAACGACAGGAACGGGAACAAGTGGCTGAGCGTTTCACCACACCGGTGCCGGTGCGCTGGTCCGATATCGACATGTACCAGCATGTCAACCACGCCACCATGGTCACCATCCTCGAAGAGGCCCGGGTGCCGTTTCTGCACGAACCGTTCGTGAACGACATCGACAGTATCGGCTTGCTGATCGCAGAGGTGAAGGTCACCTACAAAGGGCAACTGCGCCTGATGGATTCGCCACTGCAGGTGACCATTTGGGTGAGCAGGCTGCGTGCGGTGGATTTCAACCTCGGCTATGAGGTGCGCTCGGCGCATGCCGATCCGGACTCGAAGCCCGCGGTGATCGGCGAAACCCACCTGGCGGCCTTCAACATCGAGGAGCAGAAGTTGGTGCGGCTGCTTCCGCATCATCGCGAGTATCTGCAGCGTTTTCAGCGGTGAGTTCGCCCGAACGCGGGCTGTGGCTCGACGACGCCGCACACCGAAAAGACCTGTCCACCTTCGTCGACCGGGCCCTGCGCCTCGACGATGCCGCGGTGATCCGGTTCCGCGAACGTGCGGGCACCGGGCAGGTGGTGGCCTGGGTGTCCACCGGATTCGACGTGCTGGCCAGCCGTGTGGTGGCCGGCCGGGTGCGCCCGGCGGACCTATCGGCCGGAGCGGACGCCCTGGCGCGGTCGTTGTCGACGACGGACGCCTCCGGTTATGTGGAGCCCGGTTTCGCGATGGATTCAGCGTGGCGTGGGGTGCTGCCGCCCGATACCGGGTTCACCCATCTCGACGATGTGCCGGCCTGGGCGATCCTGGAACTGGTGGAGCGGGGCACTGCGCTGGCCAAGGAACACAGCAGTGCACACGGGCCGCCGGCCTCACTGCTGGATCAGGAAGTCCTCGCGGTCAGCTCCGGCGAGACCACCGTCGGTATCCCGATGCGCTGCGTTTTCGCGTTGACCGCCATGGGTTTTCTGCCGCAGGACGCCGATGTGCTGTCCTCGGATGAGATCGTGCGGGTTCGCGTGCATCCCGCGTGGCTGCGGGTGGACGCCCGGTTCGGGACGGTCTACCGGCGACTGGGGGACCCGGCGATGGTGCTGCGCTGACCTCACACCAGCCAGGCAGCGGTATCCGGCGGCAACAACCCGTCCACCGACGGCCCGCTGGCCAACAGCACCTCGGCGTCGGGCAGGTCGATGGGCACCGCGCCCGCGTTGAACACACACACCAGTCCACCGGGTCGCCGGAACGCCGAATCGCCGAGCCACTCGACGGTGTCGCCGGCGAATTCCGCCCGCCCGGTGCGCATCTGGATCGCCCGCCGGTACAGCGCCAGCGTCGAATCCGGGTCCAAAAGCTGAGCCTCGACCGTCAGGGAACTCCAGTCCGCGGGTATCGGCAGCCAGGTGTCCGACGACGAGGAGAAGCCGAACGGCGGCGCCGACCCGCTCCACGGCATCGGGACCCGGCAGCCGTCGCGGCCGCGCTCCACCCGGCCGGAGCGCTCCCACACCGGATCCTGCAGCACCTCGTCGGGTAAGTCGACATTGGGCAGGCCCAGTTCGGCGCCGTTGTAGACGAACACCGATCCCGGCAGTGCCAGCTTCACCAGCGCCATGGCGCGAGCGCGGCGCAGCCCGGTGGCGCCGCCGCCGTATCGGCTGACCTCGCGGGGCACATCGTGATTGGACAGTGTCCACGTCGGTGCCGCTCCGGCCAGCGCCGCGGCAGCCAGCGAGTTGTCGATCGCCGCCCGGATGCCTGCGGGGTCGTAATCGGTCTGCACCAGTTGGAAGTTGAAGCCCAGGTGCAGTTCGTCGGGGCGCAGATACTTGGCGAACTGCTCGTTGCCGTGCACCCAGATCTCGCCCACGGTGACAGCCTCGGGATAGTCGTCGAGCACGGTGCGGATGAACCGGTGGATATCGTGCACGGCGTCGTTGTCGAAGCGGGGGTCATCGGCCTTGTTGCGCAGCAGCTCGTTCTCGCGCAGGTCCATATCGGGCAGCGTCCGCGGCTTGGCCATCCCGTGCGCGACGTCGATGCGGAACCCGTCGACGCCGCGGTCCAGCCAGAACCGCAGTGTTTTCTCGATGTCCTCGAAGACCTCGGGGTGTTCCCAGTTCAGATCGGGTTGGGCGGCGTCGAACAGGTGCAGATACCACTGCCCGTCCTCGACCCGGGTCCAGGCCGGGCCACCGAAGATCGACACCCAGTTGTTGGGCGGCTGATCGCCGATGCCGTCGCGGAAGATGAAGCGGTCCCGTCGTGCCGGGTCGGCCAGTGCCTCGACGAACCACGGGTGCGCCGAGCTCACGTGATTGGGCACCAGATCCATGGTGACCCGGATGCCGCGGGCGTGCGCGGCCTCCACCAGCCGGTCCAGTGCGTTCAGGTCGCCGAACAGCGGGTCGATATCGCGCGGGTCGGCGACGTCGTAGCCGTGGTCGGCCATCGGGGACACCATCACCGGGTTGAGCCACAAGGCCTGCACGCCCAGATCGGCGAGATAGTCCAGCCGCGCGGTGATGCCGTCGAGATCGCCGACGCCGTCACCGTTGCTGTCGGCGAACGAGCGCGGATAGACCTGATAGAACACGGACCGCGACCACCACGGCGTCATCAGAAGGCGGAGTTCACCATCGAATCGGCGGCCATCTGCAGATAGTCCAGCAGGGCCCGCCGGTGTGCATCGTCCAGGGTCGCCGAGTCGATGGAGGCGACGGCGGTGTGCATGCACCGCAGCCACGCGTCACGTTCGAGGTAGCCGATCCGGAACGGCGAATGGCGCATCCGCAGCCGCGGGTGACCGCGCTGATCGGAGTAGGTGCGCGGGCCGCCCCAGTACTGCTCCAGGAACAGCGTCAGCCGCTCCTCGGCGCCGTCCATATCGTCCTCGGGATACAGCGGCAGCAGGATCTCGTCGTCGCGCACCTGCTCGTAGAACCGCGCCACGATCGCGGCGAACGTGGCATGGCCTCCGACTTCGTCGTAGAACGAGCGTTGCGGCTGAGTCACCACACCCATTGTTCCCGATCTGGTGGTTGGGCACCGGCGGGGGCCGACGACTTCGAGGTCGAGCCCGGCGGAAAGCCGACGTCCAGCCGCTGCGCTTAGCCTGTCTAGCAGAATTTTCACCGGAAGTTCACCGGACTGACCAGCGAACACTCGTGAAATTGCCGTGCGAGCGACCCGAAATCGTGGTGGACTGTCTTTCCGGAGGACGAATGTCGCAGCGCAAGAAAAGCCCTGCCCGACGACAGGGCTACCGATTCCCCACGGCCGTGGCCGATTCTGCCGGCGCGCACTCCTTACAAGTCGCCGAGGTTCCACCCGCCGCCCACCAGGGTTCGGTCTGGGGGCGGCGCCGGGTGCTGCTGCTGAATTCCACCTACGAACCGCTCACCGCGCTGCCCATGCGCCGGGCCGTCGTCATGCTGATGTGCGGTAAGGCCGACGTCGTCCACGACGACCCGTCCGGGCCGGTCATCCATTCGGCGACCCGCACCATCGTGGTGCCGTCGGTGATCCGGCTGCGCACCTTCGTCCGGGTGCCCTACCGCGCCCGCATCCCGATGACCCGCGCCGCGCTCATGCACCGCGACCGGTTCCGCTGCGCGTACTGCGGGCAGAAGGCCGACACCGTCGACCATGTGGTGCCACGCAGTCGCGGCGGCGAGCATTCCTGGGAGAACTGCGTCGCGGCCTGCTCGTCGTGCAATCACCGCAAGGCCGACCGCACACTCGCTGAGCTGGGCTGGTCACTGCACTCCGTGCCCATGCCGCCCAAGGGTCAGCACTGGCGCCTGCTGTCCTCGGTGAAGGAACTGGACCCGGCGTGGGTCAGATATCTGGGCGAGGGCGCGGCGTGAAACGCGCTGCGATACGGTTTGCGTCGTGAGTACAGCCCTAGCCCATGCCCTGATGGGTGGGATCCCGCTCGTGGTGTTTCTGGTACTGGCTGCGCTGGCCTACCGCCACAAGGGACCGCACCCTGAGTCCTACAAGCTCGGCGACGAGTGGACCCACGACCCGATCTTGTGGGCGGCCGATGAGCCGGCCGATCACGGCCACGGCGGCCACGGGTCGCACGTGACGGTGGGAGGTGGCGCAAGTGGCAAGTGGTAGTCACGACCTCGCAACCACCCACGATTCATCTTCCCCGTCGCTTCGCTCGCCCCAGGGCCTGGAGCTGCCCTACGGCTACGCGCTGACCTCCAGCGGCCGGATCTCGGGAGTCACCGAGCCCGGCGAGCTGTCGGTGCACTACCCGTTCTCGACCAAGGATCTGGTCGCCCTCGACAACGCGCTGAAGTACGGCTCGCGCTACGCGAAGGCCCGTTTCGCGGTGTTCATCGGCGATCTCGGCGCCGACACCGCGGCCACCGCCCGCGAGATCCTGGCCAAGGTCCCGACTCCGGACAACGCCGTGCTGTTCGCGGTGTCGCCCAACCAGAAGGTCATCGAGGTCGTCTACGGCGCCGATGTGAAGGGCCGCGGCATCGAGACCGCCGCGCCGCTCGGCATCTCGGCGGCACTGGGCTCGCTGCGCGGCGGCAACCTCATCGACGCTCTGGTGAGCGCCATCAATGTCACCTCCGCGGCGGTCTCGCCGCACTGACAGCTGTGCACATCAGCCCCGGTATCGACGTTGTTCGGTGCCGGGGCTGATTGCTGTCAGAGCACAGCTCGGGTCATCGCACTGCGGATCTCGATATAGCGGGTCAGGAAGGCTCGCTCATCTAGGCGCTTGCGCCGCATCCAGTGCGTGACTTCCTCGTTGCACTTGCTGGCATTGCACGCCGCGCAGGCGGGTACCACGTTCTCGATGGTGTATCTGCCGCCCCGGGAGATCGCCATGACGCAGTCACGTTGCATCGGCTTGTCGGTGACACCGCAGTAGGCGCAGCCGCCCCAGGCATCCCGGATCGCCGCCCATTGCTCGGAGGTGAGGTCGTTGACGACGGCCTTGACCCGGCGGGTGCGTTTGCGCGCCGCGCGGGCTCTGCGACTGTTGGGCTTACCCGACACGGCCATGACAGCAGCGTATTGCCGGCGAGCGACCGCGCTTGTACGCGGCACGCGGCGTGTCGGCGTACAGACACGGTCGCTCGCGGGGTGTCAGCTCACGTCGATGGCGCGGGCCCGCAGTGCGCGCTCCACGCCCGCACGTCCCTCCAGCACCAGGCGGTGCAGCGCGGGCGGCACGTCCGGGCCGGACAGGAAGGCATCCGCGGCGTCCAGTCCGCCCTGACTGATATCCCAGGACGGGTAGAGCCCGATCACCACGGTCTGGGCGACCTCACTGGACCGGCGTTCCCACACACCCGGTATGGACGCGAAGTACAGATCCCGGAAGCGGGCCAGCAGGCCGGCCTGCCCGGGCTGGACGAAGCCCCCGACGATCGCGCGGGTGGTGATGTTGGCCAGGGTGTCGTCCTCGATCACCCGCTGCCAGGCGGCGTTCTTCACCGTCACCTGCGGGCGTGCCGCCGCGGCGGCCGCGGCGTTGCGCTTACCGGCTGCGGTCGGGTCGCGCTCGGCCTCGGCGTCGATGAACGGGGTTTCGGTCCCGTCGGCGTCGATCACCCCGGCCGCCGCCAGCGCGGTCACGATCCGCCAGCGCAGATCGGTGTCGATGACCAGACCTGCCAGGTTGACCGCGGCCGGCTCGTTGTCCAGCAGGGTCGACAGCACGGCGATGTGGTTGGGCGCCAGCACCGAGGTGCACAGCGCATTCACGAACGCCAGCTGGTGATCCGAGCCGGGCGCCGACTCGCGGGCCCGGTCCAGCAGTGCGTCACCGAAGGCCG
This sequence comes from Mycolicibacterium sp. P9-22, assembly GCF_008329585.1. Taxonomy (GTDB): domain Bacteria; phylum Actinomycetota; class Actinomycetes; order Mycobacteriales; family Mycobacteriaceae; genus Mycobacterium. The sequence continues at coordinate 265,856 of NZ_NPKP01000001.1, forward strand.
GCCAGCCGTTCTCCTTGGCCCACTCCGGATCGGCATAGGAGTTCAGCGCGGTCTGGGCCTGCAGCAGCAGCCGCTGCGCCACACCGACTTCCGTTTCACCGTGGATGCCGCCGATGACCAGCGTGACGAAGTCGCGGGCCTTCATCTCGGCCTCGCGGGTCATCTCCCAGGCCGCCGACCAGGCCAGCGTGCGGGGGAGGGGATCGGCGATATCGGCGATGCGGGTCAGCACCGTCTGCAGGGACTGCGGGTCCAGCCGCGACGAGCAGTAGGTGAGGTCGTCGTCGTTGATCAGGACGAACTGGCCGCGCCGAACACCCATCAGCGCAGGCACATCCGTGCGCGCGCCCTCCACGTCGAGTTCCTCGCGGTGCACCCGCACCAGCTTGCCGGTGGTGGCGTCCTCGTCGTAGATGCCGACGGCCAGGCGGTGCACCCGGGTCTCACCGGCGCCCGGCGCCGCCCCGGACTGCACCAGAGCGAACCGGGTGAACGCGCCGTCGGCGTCGACGTCGAAGTCGGCCCGCAGCGTGTTCAGTCCGGTGGTCTTGAGCCACTGCTGTCCCCAGCCGGACAGGTCACGACCCGAGGACTTCTCCAGTGCGCCAAGCAGATCGCCGAACGTCGCGTTGCCGAACGCGTGATCGCGGAAGTAGTCGCGCAGGCCGGCCAGGAATGCCTCCAGGCCGACGTAGGCGACCAGCTGCTTGAGCACGCTGGCGCCCTTGGCGTAGGTGATGCCGTCGAAGTTCACCTCGACCGCGTGCAGGTCCGGGATATCGGCGGCCACCGGGTGGGTGGACGGCAGCTGGTCCTGGCGGTAGGCCCAGGACTTCTCCACGTTGGCGAACGTCGTCCAGGCCTGGGTGTACTCGGTGGCTTCGGCCTGGCACAGCACCGAGGCGAAGGTGGCGAAGGATTCGTTGAGCCACAGGTCATCCCACCAAGTCATGGTGACCAGGTCGCCGAACCACATGTGCGCCATCTCGTGCAGCACGGTCTCGGCGCGGCGCTCGTAGCTGTACCGGGTCACCTTGGACCGGAAGACGTAATCCTCCAGGAAGGTCACCGCGCCGGCGTTCTCCATGGCGCCGGCGTTGAACTCCGGCACGAACAGCTGGTCGTACTTGCCGAATGCATACGGTTCGCCGAAGTTGCGGTGGTAGAAGCCGAAACCCTGCTTGGTCTCGGTGAACAGCCGGTCGGCGTCCATGAACTCCGCCAGCGACGCGCGGCAGAAGATGCCCAGCGGGATGTCGCCGTGGTCATCGGTGTAAACATCGTCCCAGCGGGCGTACGGCCCGGCGATGAGCGCGACGAGGTAGGTGCTCATCTTCGGGGTGGTGACGAACGTGTGCACACCGTCCTGGATGGATTGTGTTGCGCCGTTGGAGATCACCTGCCAATGCCCGGGTGCCTTGACGCTGACGTCGAAGGTGGCCTTCAGGTCGGGCTGGTCGAAGCAGGCGAACATCCGCTTGGCGTCCGCGGTCTCGAACTGCGAGTAGAGATACACCTCGTTGTCGACGGGGTCGACGAAGCGGTGCAGGCCCTCGCCGGTGTTCGAGTACAGGCAGTCGGCGTCGACCACGAGCTCGTTGCGTTCGGCCAACCCGCTCAACACGATGCCGTCTGCCTCGTCGTAGCCGGAGACGTCCAGCGCGCGGCCGTTGAGGGTGGCGCTGCGCACGGTGTCGGCGGCGAGGTCGATATGGGTGTCCGCGCCGGCGAGGGCGCTGAACGTCACGGTGGTCACCGAGCGGAACGTCTTCTCGGAGACATTCCCGGGGTCGCTGCGCTCCGGCCCTCCGGAGGTGGTGAGGTCCAGCTCGATGCGGTAGTTGTCGACGGTCACCAGCGCGGCGCGTTCGGCGGCCTGGTCGCGGGTCAGATTCGGAAGTGCCACCCGCCCAACTTATCGGTCCCGGCTACAGGCCGGGCATCTGGAACCCGTTCGACCCGGCGAACCGGCCGAGGGAGCCCAGCTGGCCGAGGATGCTGCCGTCACCGATCGAGGACACCATCGACGGGCAGTACGCCTGGATGGCGATTCCGGCGAACAGCGCCGCCATCGCCGGCGGGACACCGTCGCCACGTACCTTCGCCACCGCGGAGGCGAAGTCCTTGCCCGGCTCGACGAGCATCGGGCACAGCGATTTGCCCAACGCGACGCTGGCCTGCTGGTTGTCGAAACCCGCCCCCGCTCGGGAGAGGGCATCGAGGAAGGCGGTGTCGGCGGTGTCGGCGTGCGCCGGACCCGCGCCCATGAGGACGCCGGCGGCCAGTGCGAGTGCGGGGATCGTGGAGACCAGGTGTTTACCCATACCGGACCACGCTGTAGCACCCGGATCACCGCAGCGGCACGTATCGGTAACGGTTTGCACCCTATGGCTTGGCTGTGCCGCAGCGGTGCGCTAATCGTTGCGGGCCGCAGCAGGGAACATATGCCGGGCGGCCACAGTTGTGCCGCTAAGGAGACTGCCCGCACGTAGGAGAGGACTCGGCCACATGGCTGCCAAGGACGCTGGAAAAGACTCTGCAGGATTCTGGTTCGACCCACTGTGCCCGTGGTGCTGGATCACCTCGCGCTGGATCCTCGAGGTGGAGAAGGTCCGCGATATCGAGGTGAACTTCCACGTCATGAGCTTGGCGGTGCTCAACGAGGGCCGCGATCTGCCGGAGAACTACCAGGAGATGATGAAGAAGGCCTGGGGTCCGGTGCGGGTGGCGATCGCCGCCGAGCAGGAACACGGCTCGGAGGTCCTGTCCCCGCTGTACACCGCGATGGGCACGTTGATCCACAACGAGGGCAACAAGGACTTCGACGACGTCATCAAGAAGTCGCTGGAGCAGGTCGGCCTGCCCGCCGAGCTGGCCGAGGCTGCGGGCACCGACAAGTACGACGACGCCCTGCGCAAGAGCCATCACGAGGGCATGGATGCCGTCGGCGATGACGTCGGCACCCCGACCATCCACGTCAACGGTGTCGCCTTCTTCGGCCCGGTGCTCTCGCGCATCCCTCGCGGCGAAGAGGCCGGCAAGTTGTGGGACGCCTCGGTGATCTTCGCGTCCTACCCGCACTTCTTCGAACTCAAGCGCACCCGGCACGAGTCGCCCGAGTTCGACTAGATGCTCGCCTGTTCCCACACCTTGTTCGACCGCGCGGTATCGAGCCGGTAGTCGGTGACGCGGGTGTCGTAGAGCCCGACCGCGAGCTGGTGTGCCCGGTGGACGGGTTCGGTCGGGTCGTGCACGATTTCGCCGCGGCTGTTGGCATTGCCGACGACGACACCCACGAGGTCTTGATTCAGGTATCGGGTCAGCTCCTGGAACTGGGCGATGACACCTTGGGTGGCGCCCAGGTAGCTCTCCTCGCAGGAGATGAGCACCCCGACCCGCTTGTTCATGATTCCTTCGACCACTCGGTCCTGCTGAGGCGCGCTGTTGGACGTGTAGCAGAACAGTCGGTCGAACACGGTCTTGAGCCGGCCGGGCATGCCGTAGAAGTAGAGCGGCATGGCGAAGATGATCCCGTCGGCGGGCAGGATGTGCTCCATGAGCAGCTCCTCGTACCGGTCGTCGAGTGAACAGGAGAGGTCCGCGGCGCGGCGGCACTGCCGGCAGTTGCCCAGCAGTCGTTCGACATAGTCGTGCAGGAACACGTGCTGGACGTCATCATCGGCCGCCCGTGCGCCGTTCACGGCGGCGTCGGCGAGCACATGTGAATTGCCGTCTTCTCGCGGGCTGGCGCTGATCACAAGTGTCTTCATGGTGCGATCTCCGTCGTGGTAAAAGGTTTTGGCTACTGGGGTCAACACGGGTTGGCGCATCGGTGATTCCCTAAGGTGCGGCGGTGCGCAGTGTCGATCGCCGCACGATGAGTTCGGTGGGCACGGTGGTGACGTCTCGTGGCGTCTCGCCCTGCTCGAGCAGGCCGATCAGAGCGGCAACCGCTTTGCCGCCGATGGTCCGTGGATGGCAGAAGACTCCGGTGATCTCGGGAGTGGTGAGATTGAAGGTACTGCTGTCCACACAACTGCACAGACCGAGATCGGCCGGGATACGGACTCCCATGCGGTTCGCCTCGTGCAGGACGTCCAGGGCGATGTCATCGGAACCGGCGTAGATGGCGTCCGCGGGTGTGGCGTCCGCGAGCAGATCACGGAACGCCGCCGTGGCGGATTTGGTGGCACCGGTTTCCACCACCACCGGTGCGATGTCCCGTTCGGCCGTCCACTCCAGATAGGCATCCACCAGATCCCGGGTGTAGGAACGCGCACGGTCGGTGATCATCGCGGCCGGACGGCGGTAGCCCTGATCCCACATGTGGTTGAGCGCTTCGACCGTCGCCGAGCGGTGATCGTTGTCGACGATGAGGGACGGGTCGCGCCGGTTCGCGGTACGGCCGGCTGTCACCACCGGATGGTCGGCGGTCCACCGCGGGTCCAGCAGTCCCTCGTCGCCGTGGGGGTCCACGATGATCGCTCCGTCGAGCGCGAATGCGCTGATGGTGGACGGCCCGACCCCTGGGGGTACCAATACCAAGGCATAACCGCGCCGGTCGGCTTCGTCGGATGCCCCGTTGAGCACTTCCAGGAAGTACTCGGAGTTCGGGATGAGCATGCTCGACTTGCTGGCCGAGTCGAACGGCGCAACCTGGATGGCGAGTGTCCGGCTCCGGTTGGTAACCAGTTGCTGGGCATGAACATTGGCTCGGTAGCCCAGCTCGGCGGCGACATCGAGCACCCGCTGACGCGTCTTCTCGCCGATACGGCCGCGGTTGCTCAGCGCGTGCGACACCGTGGTCAGCGATACTCCGGCGGCGGCAGCGACGTCGCGGATGGTGACCGTCATATCCGCCTCCCTCGCCGACACCTCTGTTCCCGGGCTGCCCAACATGATGTCAGATGCGCAGATCGTCACCGGTCACCTCACCTTCTGGTAGCCGGGCCGGAACAGGTAGGCCGGCTCCGGGAACAGCCGCAACGCGAGTGGGTACAGGATCGCCGCGACCAGACCCGCCACCAGGAATCCCAGGTCCAGCCCGCCGAAGAGGCGGGCCCCCGGCGCCAGGAACCAGTCGTTGTGGGCGAACATCAGACCGGCCCCGAACGCGATGGCCCATGTGCTGACACCGACGGGGTTGAGACCGACTGTGAACCAGTAGATTCCGCCTTTCTCGCCACGGTTGAACACCTGTAGGGCGTCGGTGTCGTAGTACCCGCGGCGGTGCAGGTGCCCGATGGTCAAGATCACGATCCACGGGATCGATGAACACGCCAACAAGGCCAGGAACACCGCGACGCCCGCGGACAGCGCCGAATAGAAGTGGCCGACGTACACCAGACCGGTGGCCACCGCGCAGGCGATGAACGTGGCCTGAACCCGGTTGAGCCGTGGAATGATCGCCGAGGTATCCAGTCCGGTGCCGTATGTGTTGATGACCGCCTGGGCCATCCCCGAGGCCAGCCCCACGTAGATTAGCGCGGGTACGAACCAGGCCGGTGCGGCGTTGACCAGACCCAGTACGTACGAGCTGTCCGCATCCGGTGCCTGCGCCGAGAACAGCGCCACCGAGGAGAACACGCCCCACATGATCGGGCCGCCCATCCCGAACAGCCCGCCGACGAACATGGCACGCAGTATCGAGCCGTCGGTGTGCAGGCGGGGGGAGATGTGGCGGGTCCAGTCACCGGCGTAGGGGCCATACGATGCCACCGTCGACGCGCACAGTAGGGCGGAGAGCAGCCAGGCCGCGGATGCCGAACCCAGTGCGTAGCTTCCGGTTCCTGCGTAGCCGGGATCGAAATCGCCTCCGTAGACGAATATTCCGACAATCAGGCAGGTTCCGGCGGTCGGGATCATGACTTTCTGGCACAGCACCATGCTCGAATGCCCGAGCACCGACACGATCGTCACGATCACCGCGAGTACCGCGTAGGCGGTCAGCCGGACCGGTTCGGTGTCGGACAGCCCGAGAAACCGGGTCAGTGCGCCGGCCAGGGCATCCCCTCCCGTCCAGATGCTCAGTGCCGCGAACGCGACGGATGCCGACGCCTCCAGGACGGAGCCGATCAGGCGCCCGGCCACGCCGAAGTACGCGCCGCTGGACACCGGGTTGTTGGTGCCCGTCCGCGGTCCCATCAGCCCTGTCGGCGCGAGTAGAGCGGCGCCGACGACTGAACCGGCGACGACCGCGGTGGCGGCCTGCCACCAACTGAGCCCGAAACTGATCGGGAACCAACCGATGATGATGACGCTGAAGGTCAGCGATCCTCCGAAGAGGATGGTGGCGAGGTTGCGCGGAGATGAATGCCGTTCTTGCTCGGGGATGTGTTCGACGCCGTATTGCTCCACCCGACCCGCGCGGTCCTTGTGGCGGGCGGGTTCGGCGAGCTCTTCGAATGTGTGGTCATCGGGGAGGTGAAGACTCATCGGTTCCTACTTTCCGTCAACGAGCCATTGAAAGGGCGCGACATGGCGATCGTTGTTTCTGACAAGTGATTCCGGGTGCCACTGCAGTCCGAGCAGGCCCGGCCCTTCGACGGCCTCGATGACGCCGTCCGGCGCCCAGGCGGTTGCCGTCAGTTCTGCGCCGACGGAACGGATGGCCTGGTGGTGATGGGAGTTGACCTCATCGATGCCGGCCAACGTGCGCTCAGCACACGAACCCCCTTCGACTTTGATGCCGTGTCGCAGCGTGGCGTACCCGCGATCGTGACTGGCGTCGAAATGCCCGAAGACACCCTCGGCGGGCAGATCCTGGATGAGCGTGCCGCCGGTGGCCACCGCCAAAAGCTGTGCGCCACGGCAGATGCCGAGGACTCGCTTGCCTTGGTCGCGAGCGCGCCGGAGCGCGGCCAACTCGAAGGCGTCGCGCCTTCTGTCGACGGCGTCGAGCGTGGTTCTGACCTGTTCGCCGTACTCGGCGGGGTGGATGTCACCGCCGCCGCTGAGCAGTAACGCATCGATTCGCCCGACGGCCCGGGTCACCGCCTCGTCACCGGTGAACAGTGCCGGCAGCAGCACCGGGATTCCCCCGGCCGCCAGCACCGAGGTCACGTAGGCCTCCGTGATGTCCGGTCGCTCAGCGGAGCCGATGCTGATTCCGACGACGGTCACAGGTTCAGCAGGTAGTTGGTGCGCTCGAAGTCGCTGACCTCGGCATGGCTGCGTTCCCATTCCGCCCGTTTCATCGCCACGTAGTCGCGGACGAATGCCGCGTGGAAGACGCTGTGGGTCAGCGGGTCTTGTTCGAAAGCCTCGACCGCGTCGATGAGTGTGCGGGGCAGCACCTCGCGGTCGCCCTGGGTGTAGGAAACGACATCGGCCGGGTCGCCGGGGTCTACACCGTCGCGGATGCCTTCCAGGCCGGCCGCAAGCATGAAGGCAGCGGTCAGGTACGTGTTCGCTGCCGAGTCGACGCTGCGATTCTCGATGGCCGGCCGGTTCGCCGGTAGCCGCAACATGCAGGATCTGTTGTTGTGCCCGTAACTGACATTGGTCGGCGCCCACGAGAAGTTACCGTCCGCCAGTCGCGGCACCAGCCGCCGGTAGGAATTGGTGGTCGGGTTAGAGAGCGCAGCAAGGGCTTTGGCGTGACGCAGCACGCCACCGGCGAAATGCAGCGCCTCCTTGCGCCAGCCCTCATTGCCGGTTCCGGTCTTGAAGACGTTCTCGCCACTGTGCCGGTCTTCCAGGCTCATGTTGAAATGAGCACCGGATCCCCACAGATGTGCGAACGGTTTCGGCATGAAGGTGGCCAGCATGCCGGTCTCCTTGGCAGCCTGTTTGACGAGTAACCGGAACAGCGTCATCCGGTCGGCTGCGGCGACAACCTCGTCGTGCGCGAAATCGAACTCGTACTGGCCTTGTCCGCCTTCGGCGTCGAAGCTGAACAGCCCGAAATCGAGGTCGGTCATATACGAGGTGACCTTGTCCAGGAACGGCATGGCATCGAGGGTTACCTCGACGTCGTAGGCCGGTGTGGGCGCGACATCTCCGCTGCGGGCGATCGGCCGCAGCTTGTCGGTGCCGAGCGAATCGGGATGGAAGACATAGAATTCCGGTTCGATTCCGAGCTGGCACACATATCCCATGTCGGCGGCTTCGGCGACTTGTTGCTTGAGCGCAGAGCGTGGGCAGAGGGCGAATGGGGTGCTTCCGCCCTGCACCATGTCTGCGACCATCCAGGCGAAGCGGCGGTCCCAGGGAAGTACCCGCAGTGTCGAGGGATCGGGGATGCCGACCACTTCGTCCTCGACCGGGTTCATCCGGCCGATGCCGCCCATACCGCGTGGTGTGTACCGTTCTGATCCGGCGAGCAGGTTGGGCAGGTGGTCGATCGGTACGACCTTCGACTTGGGACGGCCCAGGACGTCGATCCAGCTTCCGACCGCGTACTGCACGCCACCCTGCTGTAACTGTGCCGCAAGCTCGGCGTGTTGGGTGGACAGTTCGTTGACGGTATCCATATCAGTTCACTTTCTCTGTGGTGGTGGGAAATTCGTCGACAGCGCGCAGCGCTGCGCTGGCTTCGGCAAACGGTTCCAGGGAGGTGCGGGCGAGTCCGGCTCCGATCTGACCGCCGCCGGCGCCGGCGATACCGATGTCGAGCACCGGGGTGATGCCGGTATCAGCGACCGCGTGCACGTCGATGCCTGTCGGGGTGCCGCGGAAGCCGAGAAACGGCAGCGTGAACAGTGCGCTGTCGGCGCAGGTGATCTCGTACATCTCGGAGTTGACGGCGATCATCTGGTCCACACCGCCCTGGTAATCCTGCAGCGTGAACGCTGCCGTCTGTGCGAAAGCGCCCAGCCCGCAGACCTCCGTGATGATGCTCTCGCCGCCCATGAACTCGGCATCGGCGATGTGATGGCCGTCGTTGACCCGGTGGTGCTCGAAGTGGGGTAGTGGTCCGGTGAACCAGCGGTTGCCGAGTCCGGAGACCTGAATACCGAACTGGCGGCACGACATTGCCATCGAGGTGACGACCGAGGAGGCTGCCACACCGGCCATTCGCGAGGCCATGACCTTTGCCGCCGCCATGGCAGGGCGCAGGAAGAAGTAGTCGCCGGCGGTCAGGTAGCCGATGAGCGCATCGTGTGTACCGGCACCCAGCGCCGGCACGATCTCACGTAGGAACAGCAGCGAGGCCGCGGTGTTCCGGCTGTGTAGTTCATCGCCCATGCGTAGTGCGCGCTGCATGATCTGTAGCAGCGGGACGCCGCCGCGCTTGCGGATCGCCGTGCCGAGCGCCGGTCCGATGACGGTGCTGAGGAATCTCAGGTTCGCGTCTACATCCGGATTCCAGACGCCGTAGTTCAGTCGGGCCGGTGTCTCGCCCTCGAACAGCGTGCAGTAGGCCCGATGCCCGCTGTGTCGGTCCTCGACGATGACGACGGGCATGGATGCGGATGTCACGCCGGCCAGTGACCCGACGCACCCGTAGTCCTGGCAGCCGGCCACCGTCACCGCGCCGGTGTCCAGTAGCCGCGCGGCCGCGCCAATATCGGGTGCGAGGCCTTCGTGGACGATGCTGCCCAGGATCGCGGTGCGCTGCCCCCCGCTGTATTCCTGCCAGGGCATCGTCGGTCCCGATGTGAGGACGAGGTCGCTGCGCATTCCGGGAATCGCTTCGCCGGCGGGTAGCACGTCGGTGAGCACAGGTTCGACGGCGAACAGTCGCTGAAGCGCAGTGCGATTCGCGGCGCGGATGTCGATCTCGCCAGTGGTCGTTGTCGCGGACGGGTGCATGAGACTCCTTTTGCTAAAACGTTTTGGCAATGGGTGTAGAGCGAGGAGATGATTGCTAAAAGGTTTTGGCAATCATGCGGCGACAGGCCGGACATGTCAAGAGATGACCCCGGCGCGTGGGTGTACCGGGGGAGTACGACGACGAAATCCGAAGGTGTGACTTTCTGTCGTTCCGGTTGCAAGCATGTGCCGGGCGCGTCAAAGTGCTCAGGATGACAGCGGCTGAGCCCACCACCGACGGCACCTACCGGGACCGCATCGTCGCGGTCGAACCTGGAGGCAACGAGTTCATCGCCGAGGCCGACCGGCACGGGCGCCCCAGCCAGCTGCTGTGGACCTGGGCGTCGCCGAACCTCGAATTCGCCACCATCTTCCTGGGCGTGCTCGCCGTCTCGTACTTCGGCATGACGTTCTGGCAGGCCACGGCGGGCATCATCGTCGGCGCGGGCCTGGGCGCCGTGGCGCACTACTTCCTGTCCGCCCGAGGACCGCTTCTCGGTGTCCCGCAGATGGTGATCGGCCGCCTGTCGTTCGGTTACAAGGGCAATGCCGTGCCCTCGACGCTGATGGCGGTGACCGCCGGCGTCGGCTGGTTCGCGACCAACAGCATCAGCGCCGCGTTCGCGTTGTCGACCTTGTTCGGTATCGCGCCGCTGCTGGCATTGCTGCTGGTGGTGGCGGTGCAGACCGCCCTGGCGTTCTTCGGGCACAACCTGGTGCAGGCATTCGAGCGGTGGGCGTTCCCGGTGCTCGCGGTGATCTTCGCGATCACCTCGGTGCTGATCATGTCCAAGGCAGACCTGGGTGCGCCGGCCGTCGAGGGCGGCGTCGGCGGGCTGGGCGGATTCCTGCTGACGGTGGGCGCCACCTTCGGCTATGTCGCGGGCTGGACGCCGTACGCCGCCGATTTCAGCCGCTACCTGCCCAGCTCGGTCTCGCCGGTGCGCACCGGACTGTTCGCAGCGGCCGGCCTGTTCCTGGCCAGCGCTGTGCTGGCCATCGTCGGCGCGGCCTCGGTCACCATCGTCACCGCCGCGGTCTCGGACAATCCGACCGACGTCTTCACCAGCTCGCTGCCCGGCTGGCTGGCGGCCGCGACGCTGTTGGCCATCGCGATCGGGGCCGTGGCGGCCAATGCGATCAACGTCTACTCGGCCGGGATGGCCTTCGTCACCACCGGTGTCACACTGCCCGCCCACGTCGCGCGGGCAACGGCCACCGTGTTCTTCGGGGTGGCCGGTTTCCTGGTCGCCTGGTGGGCACTGGCGGACGCCGCCGCCAGTTACGAGACGTTCCTCCTGCTGATCGCGTACTGGGTCGGGCCCTGGCTCGGCGTGGTGTTCGCCGACCAGTACCTGCGCCGCGGCCACCGCGTCGACGGATTTCTCTATGACCGCAACTACTCCAACTGGCCGGGGCTACTGTCGTTCCTGATAGGTCTGGTGGTCTCGGTCCTGCTGTTCTGCAACCAGGAGCTGTTCGTGGGATACGTGGTCCGGGCGGTGCCCGAGCTGGGCGATATCGGCTTCTTCGTGGGCTTCGTGCTGGCCGCGGGCAGCTATTTGGTGTTGTGCCGGTCCAAGATCCAAGCGGAACGGGTGGCTTTGTGAGTCCTCAGGAAATGCTCGACGTCGCCGTCGAGGAGGCGCGAAAAGGCCTGGCGGAGGGCGGGATTCCGATCGGCGCGGCACTGTTCACCGCCGACGGTGTGCTGCTGGGCAGCGGGCGCAACCGCCGCGTGCAGAACGACGACCCGTCCGTGCACGGCGAGACGGATGCCTTCCGCAACGCCGGTCGCCAGCGCGACTACCGGTCCACGGTGATGGTGACGACCCTGTCGCCGTGCTGGTACTGCAGCGGGCTGGTGCGCCAGTTCAACATCGGTGCCGTCGTCATCGGGGAAGCCAAGACCTTCTCCGGCGGGCATGACTGGCTGGCCGAGCACGGCGTGCAGGTCAGCGTGCTCGACGATCAGCGCTGCGTGACGATGATGGAGCAGTTCATCGCCGCACGACCGGAACTATGGAACGAGGACATCGGAGTGGCTGAATGAGTGCCATTGCCACCGTGGATATCTCGCGCTGGTATGCCGGCGGGGACGACGCCGACGCGTTGGCGGCCGAGGTCGACGAGGGCCTGCAGCGGGCCGGGTTCATCGTGGTCACCGGTCACGGTGTCGACGCCGGGTTGGCCGCTCGGGTCCGGGCGGCGAGCCGGGAGTTCTTCGCACTGCCCGACGAGGTGAAACAACGCTATTCGGTGCCGGTCGGGGGGCACGGCTGGATCGGTCCCGGTGCGGAGGCCAACGCCTACGCCGAGGGCACCGAGACGCCGCCCGATTTGAAGGAGAGCTTCAGCCTGGGTGCCGAAACCGTGACCGGTGACCCGGAGGTGGACCGAATCTGGTTCGCGCCCAACGTCTGGCCGGCCGAGGTGGCGCACCTGCAGAGCCTGGTCGACGAGTACACCACGGCCATGCACCGGCTTTCCGATGACCTGCTGGCCTTGTTCGCGCGCGCGCTGGGCTTGTCCGACAACCCGTTCGTGGCGCTGGCGAGCCGGCCGACCTGGACGATGAACATCAACCATTACCCGCCGGTGAGCGTGGTCGGCGAGCCCGAGCCTGGGCAGTTCCGGATCGGCCCGCACACCGATTTCGGCACCGTCACCGTGTTGGACCGCGAACCGGGGGCCGGTGGCCTACAGGTGTATTCGGAGGCCGGAGGCTGGGAGGACGCGCCGTGGGAGCCCGGCGCGCTGACCGTCAACATCGGTGATCTGCTGGAGTACTGGAGTGGGCGGCGCTGGCCCTCGGGGCGGCACCGGGTACTGCCGCCGCAACCGCATGCCCCCGAAGAGGATCTGGTGTCGTTGATCTATTTCTACGAGGCGAACCACGATGCGATCGTCACACCGCTGGAGCCGCCGATCGGGCGGGTGTCCGGGCTGGATCCGGTGACGTCGGCCGATTTCATCAAGGAACGGCTCGACGCCATCACCGTCGCCTGAGGTCACTGGGCGAATGAGAAGCCTCCGTTGACCGGAATCGTCTGTCCGGTGATCCAGGCACCCTGATCGCTGGCCAGCAATGCCGCCAGCGGGGCAACATCGTCGGGCAGGCCCGGGCGGCGTACGACGTAGTTCTGCATGATTGCCTTGGCTTGAGAAGAATCGGGCCCGGCCCACAGCGGCTCAGTGGTCGACGTGCGCATGGTGCCCAGCGCAATGTTGTTGGCGGTGATGCCATAGCGCCCGTGCTCGAGCGCCACGGATCGGATGAACCCTGCTGCGCCCGCTTTGGACCCGGCATACACAGCCGAACTGGGATCGCCGACCCGGCCGGCATCCGAAACGATGGTGACGATGCGGCCCCATCGGGCGGCGATCATGTTCGGCAGGACAGCACGCGTGCAGTTGAGCACGCCGTAGAGATTCACTCGCAGGTATGGTTCCCAGTCCTGCGGGGTGGAATCGGCGAAGCGTCCACGAGGGCCGAACCCGTGCGCTCCGGCATTGCCGGCGTTGTTCACCAGAATGTCGACTGAGTTCGCGCCTGCCACGGCGGACGTCGCAGCGTCGTAGTCGGTGACGTCAAACGGTATCGACCGTGCCGCCCAGCCTGCGTCTCGCACATCAGCGACGACCTCATCGGCGAGGTCCGGCCGTAGATCGTTGACCAGGACTTCGGCTCCTGCGGACGCGAAGGCGAAGGCCAGGCCGCGCCCAACTCCCTGACCGGCGCCGGTGATCAGCGCGCGGCGCCCCGACAGATCGATATGCAGGCTCATTGGCCGAGTCTCCTCGAATCGCTGGACATTTCGCTACGACTCTACGATAGTAGAGAGATGCCGCGTTGTGACCTGGGCCATACCTCTATCGAGACCGGGCGCGTGTCGTGCCGGTGAGCGGCTACAGCGTCGAGGCCCCAGCCGGGATTCGGCGGAAGCCGGACCCCGACTCGCGGCGCCGTGAATTGTGCGATGCCGCAATCGAACTGCTGGCCGAAGACGGCGTGAAGGGGCTGAGTCACTTGAAGGTCGATCGCCGTCTGGGCCTGCCCGACGGCACGACGTCGTTCTATTTCCGAACCCGGTCGGCCCTGGTGCATGCGTCGGCGCGGCGCGTCGCCGAGCGAGATCTGTCCGAGCTCACCGCGGCGACCGAGCTCCAGTCGAACGCAGTACCCGGCCCGTCCGGACTTTCCAGGCTGGTGATGGCTTCGGCAACGGGCGAGCCGTTCGCGCGGACGAAGGCCCGGTACGAACTCATGCTGCAAGCCAACCGCGATCCCGATCTAGCCCTTGTGTTGGAAGGCAATTCGGAACGGTTCCTGGTGCTGATCCGCGACTTCGTCGAGCGGATGAATCCCCGGGACACCCCCATCCCGCGAGCGGTCCTCGACCAGCAGGCCTACGTTCTGACCCAGCTGATCAGCGGCATCATGCTGGCCTTCACCGCCGGCGACGACACCATCACCGACGCCGAGGAACTCGACCGCATCATGGCCGCTGTCGTCGCCGGGATCGCCGGAGCGCACTGAGCTCTCGGCAACGCCAAATGGAAGTCCGAACCGGCTGCCGCCGGTCCTGAATCAGGGAGTGATCGATGGTCGATACGAAGCTCGAGTCCGGAGTGCTTGCCGGTGACGGTCGGATGCTGATCGGTGGTGAACTCCAGGGCACCGCGGGCGCCGCCATGTTCGACGTCGTTCACCCGGCCAGCGAGCAGGTGGTCGGTCAGGCCACCGACGGCACGGTCGACGATATGGCCCGCGCCGTCGAAGCGGCCCGGCGTGCCTTCGACGGGACCGATTGGTCGCGCGATGTCGAATTCCGGTATCACTGCCTGACACAGCTGCATGCCGCGCTGCAGAACAACAGCGAACGTCTCCGCCGGATCTTGGTCACCGAGGTGGGCTGCCCCGTGACGGTGACCGGTTCGCAGATCGAAAGTCCCATCGAGGAGGTCAGGCATTGGGCCGAGTACGGCCGGGCCTTCGACTACGTGGTGGACACCGGACTGCATGACACCCCGATGGGGCCCGCGCGCCGCCAGCTGCATCATGAGCCAGTGGGTGTGGTCGGCGCCATCACGCCCTGGAACGTACCGTTCTATCTGAACATCGCCGAGACCATACCGGCGTTGATGGCCGGGAACACCGTGGTCCTCAAGCCGGCTCAACTCACTCCGTGGTCGGGTACCGAGTTGGGGCGCATCATCGCCGAGGACACCGATATTCCCGCCGGGGTGTTCAACGTGGTGTCCTCGAACGCCAATGAAGTCGGTGCCGCCTTGTCTGCCGACCCGTGCGTGGACATGATCACCTTCACCGGATCGACCGCCACCGGGCGGGCCGTCCTGGCAGCCGGCGCACCAACGGTGAAGAAAACCCTTCTGGAACTGGGCGGCAAATCCGCTCACATAGTGCTCGCGGACGCCGACTTCTCTTCCGCGCTGCCCATCGCCGCGATGATGGCGTGTGTGATGTCGGGCCAATCGTGCGTGCTGCCGAGCCGGATACTGCTGCCGCGCAGTCGCTATGAGGAAGGCCTGGAGATCCTGAGGGTGTCGATGGAGAGCTTCCCGATCGGGGATCCCTGGGCACCGGGGATCATGCAAGGCCCCCAGATCAGTGATCAGCAGCGCCAGAAGGTTCTCGGGCTCATCGCCAGTGGCATCGAGTCCGGGGCGAGGCTGATCACCGGCGGAGGCATCCCGGAGAACCTGCCGGTGGGTTACTACACCGAACCGACATTGCTCGCCGATGTCGACCCGGATTCGCGCGTGGCACAGGAGGAGATCTTCGGCCCGGTGCTGACCGTCACGCCCTATGACACCGAGGACGAGGCGATCGAAATCGCGAACAACTCGATCTACGGCCTTTCCGGTGAAGTCTCCGGCGGCGATGTGGAACGGGCACTGGCCGTCGCGAAGCGCATCCGCACCGGCAATGTGTCGATCAACGCCAAGAGCCATTTCGGCATCAACAGCCCGTTCGGCGGGACCGGCCAGTCGGGCCTCGGCTACCGCAACGGTGCGGAGGGCTACCGGGAGTATTTGGCGATCAAGACGATCGGGCTCCCGGAATGAACGACGGGACCGCCGTGTTCCATCCCGGCCGGACGACCAACGCGTGAAGTTCGCGTTCGGGTTGCCTCACACGTTGCGGATCAAGGCGATGATGCAGCCGTGGGAGGCGGACGTGACCGGCGCCGACCAGACCCGAATGGTCAAGCTCGCCGACGAACTGGGCTACGACATGGTGGCGGTACCAGAACATTTCGTCATTCCACGCGACCACGTGGAGGTGTCCGGGCCGCACTATTTTCATGCGGCTTCAGCACAGGCCTACATCGCCGGAGCCACCGAACGCATCATGGTGAACTCGTGCATCACCATCCTGCCGCTGCAGAATCCGATCGTGCTCGGCAAGGCCCTGGCCACCGCCGACTGGTTGAGCAGCGGCCGAATGATGATATCGGTGGGTGTCGGATGGCTGGAGGAGGAATTCGACGCCGTTGGTGTCCCATTCCGCGAACGCGGCCGGATCTGCGACGAGTATCTGGCAGCGATGATCGAGTTGTGGACGAGTGAAGCTCCGGAGTTCGAGGGCAAATACGTCTCGTTTCGCGATATCGCGTTCGAGCCCAAACCCGTTCACCGGCCGCATATCCCCATCTGGATCGGCGGCGATGTCGACGCCTCGCTGAAGCGTGCCGCGCGATTCGGTTCCGGCTGGTGGCCCTTCTTGAGCAATCCCGACGATATTCCGGCCCGCCTGGACTTCATCACGTCGCAACCGACATTCGTCGACAAACCCTTCGACGTGATGTACCCGGTCAAAGCCCCACCCATCAACGCCCGCCACGAAGCCGTCGGCGACGCTGCGGACCGCCACGCCATGAGCGTCGACCAGATCGTGGACCGGTTGGGCAGACTGGCAGAACTGGGTGTCACGGTCAGCTCGGTGCCCCCGCAAGGAGTGCGCGATATCGAGGGCTACCTGGACTTCGCGCGCTGGGTGATCGAGGAGATCAAGCCCAGGGTCGGCTGAGCGCTCAGCCCTGAACCGTCGGCCGGATCGAGAGTTCGCCGATCTCGACCTCCCAGGGCTGATCGATGACGAACTCGACCGTTCGGGCGATGGCCTCGGGATCGATCCCGAATGTCCCCATCGTTGCGTCGATCTCGGCGCGGATGCCCGGATCGGTGATGGACTCCCCGAAATCGGTGCGCACCACGCCCGGCGAGATGGCGGTGGTCTTCAGCGTCCCGTCGGTGGACTCCTGACGCAGCCCCTCCAGCAGGGTGCGCACCGCGTTCTTGGTCGCCGCGTACACCGCCATGGTCGGCACGATCTTGATCCCCGCGGTCGAGACGATGGTGACGAAGTGACCACCGCCCTGCTCCTGAAAAACGGGCAGGGCGGCGTCGATTCCGTGCAGCACGCCGCGCAGGTTGACGTCGATCATCGCGTTCCAGTCCCCGCGGCGGCGGTCGGTCATCGGCGAAATCGGGCCGATCCCGGCATTGCTCACCAGTACGTCCAGCCGTCCGAACTCGGTGACGGCCGTTTCGACCAGGCGTTGCAGATCCTCGGCGCGGGTGACATCCACGGTGACCGCACGGGCCCGGCCCCCGGCCGCGCGGATTTCCGCGGCCAGCGTGTCGAGCCGGTCGGCGCGGCGGGCGCCGAGCACGACGGTGGCCCCGCAGCCGGCCAGTCGGCGCGCCGTGGCCGCTCCGATACCGCTGCTGGCGCCCGTTATCGCCACCACCTTGTCGGCGAGGGAATCCATCGTTAACCTCCTGAGTCGAAGCGGACAAACTGTCCGATTCCATATAATCGGACAAAATGTCCGTTTTCAAGGCGAAAGGCGTTGAGGGTTTTGTCCGAGCGCACCGATGCCGCACGCAACCGGGCGGTGATCATCGAGGCCGCGCGGCAACTGATCACGCAACCCGGAGAGCTCAAGCTCAGCGCGGTCGCCCGGCAGGCCGGCGTCGGGCAGGCAACGCTCTACCGTCATTTCGCCACCCGTGACGAGCTGGTCCGCGCGCTCTATGACGGGGAGATCGACGAGCTCGTCGCCCTGGCCTACGCATTGGTCGATGAGCACCCGCCGCGCGAGGCGCTCAAGCTGTGGTTCACCGAACTCGCGGCCTACGCGCGGGTGAAGTTCGGGGTGATCGCCGCGGTGGAGGCTTCGGTGTGGCAGGACATCGGGGCGCAGACGATGGGCAAGCTCGGCACCGCGCTCGACGCCTTGCTGGCGGCCGGTCGCGCGGCCGGAGTGCTGCGTGGTGATGTCGACTCGCGCGACGTGATCCTGCTGTCGTGGTTCCTCGCCCACGTCGAGGATGGCGAATGGGCGCAGCGCACCCCACGTCTGCTCGACGTGTTGCTCGACGGTCTGGTGGCTCGCTGATCGACCGTGCGAGCGGACGCTAGGGTTACCGCCATGCGCGTCTACATCGGTGCCGACCACGCCGGATTCGAGTTCAAGAAGACCATCATCGAGCATCTCAAGAGCAACGGCCACGAGCCGATCGACTGCGGTGCCTACGTCTACGACGCCGAGGACGACTACCCGGCGTTCTGCATCGATACCGCGGTCAAGACCGTCGCCGACCCGGACAGCCTGGGCATCGTGCTCGGCGGTTCGGGCAACGGCGAGCAGATCGCCGCGAACAAGGTGCCCGGCGCCCGGTGCGCGCTCGCCTGGAGTGTGGAGACCGCGCAGCTGGCACGCCAGCACAACAAGGCCCAGCTCATCGGCCTCGGCGGCCGGATGCACAGCGAGGAGGAAGCGCTCGCCATCGTCGACGCCTTCCTGTCGACGCCCTGGTCGGAGGCCGAACGCCACCAGCGCCGCATCGACATCCTGGCCGCCTACGAGGTCGATCACATCGCACCTCCGGTGCCCGGCGCACCCGCCTAGACGTGCCCGAGGGGCATACCCTGCACCGGCTCGCCCGGCTGCATCAGAAGCGGTTCGGTCGTAAACCCGTCATCGTGACCAGCCCGCAACAGCGTTTCGCCGAGGGGGCCGACGCGGTCAACGGCCGCGTGCTGCGCCGCGCCGATGCCTGGGGCAAGCACCTGTTCCACCATTACGACGGCGGCCATGTGGTGCACGTGCATCTCGGTCTCTACGGCACCTTCACCGAGGCGCCGCTCCCGCTCGACGAGCCGGTCGGGCAGGTCCGGATGCGGATGATCGGCACCGAGTACGGCACCGACCTGCGTGGGCCCACGGTGTGCGAGATCATCGACGCCGGTGCCGTCGACGACGTGGTGGCGCGACTGGGCCCCGACCCGTTGCGACCGGACGCCGACCCGGCATCGGCCTGGAAGCGAATCGCCAAATCCCGCAGGACCATCGGTGGCCTACTGATGGATCAGACGATCATCGCCGGGGTCGGCAACGTGTACCGCAGTGAACTGCTCTACCGCCACCACATCGACCCGTTCCGGCCAGGCACCCAGATCGACGCCGACGAGTTCGCCGCCATGTGGGCCGATCTGGTGGCCCTGATGAAGGTCGGTGTGCGCCGCGGCAAGATCGTGGTGGTACTCCCCGAACACGACCACGGCGCACCGTCATACCGGCCCGGCCGGCCGCGGACCTACGTCTACCGCCGCGCCGGCGACGCCTGCCGGGTGTGCGGCACAACGGTGCGGACGGCAGAACTGGAGGCGCGCAACGTGTTCTGGTGCCCCACCTGCCAGACCTGACACGAGGTCAGCGCCGACGCCGCTGACCGGGGAGAATCTGTCGAGTGGAACTCATTCTGGTCGTCGTCGGAGCCATCGTGGTCACCGCCATCTCCCATCGGAAGGGGCTGGAACCCGCACTGATCATCGTGATGATCGGCGCGGCGGTGTCGTTCCTGCCGGACTTCGAACCACCGGAACTCGACTCCCACATCCTGCTGACGGTCGTGCTTCCGCCGCTGCTGTACTCGGCGGCGCTGAGCTTCTCGTTCCCGACCTTCCTGCGCAACATCCGACCCATCCTCGGTCTGGGGGTGGCGCTGGTCGTCGTCAGTGCCTTCACCGTCGCCGCGGTGTCCTCGTGGCTGGTGGTCGTGCCGCTGACATTCGTCACCGCCCTGGTGCTCGGCGCCATCGTGGCGCCCCCGGACGCGGTCACCGCGGTGGCGGTCGGTCGCAAACTCGGTCTGCCCAAGAAGGTGATGGCCATCCTGACCGGGGAAAGCCTGATCAATGACGCTGCGGCCCTGACCCTGTTCAGCATTGCGGTCGCACAGGTCGCCGGCACGCACACCTTCATCGAGAACCCGTTCCTGCTGTTCGGCTACAGCGCCGTGCTCGGGCCGGTGGTCGGAGCGCTGCTCGGCTACGTCACCTTGTGGATCCGCGACCGGCTGGCCAACCCGGGGTTGGAGACGGTGCAGGGACTGCTCGTGCCGTTCGGCGCCTTCATCCTGGCCGAGGAGATGCACGCCTCCGGGGTGCTCGCGGTGGTGGTCGCCGGCTTCATCGTCGGCAACGGCACGCTGGGCGCGGGTTACCAGACCCGGCTGCAGGAGCGCTATGTGTGGAACTCGGTGGATGTGCTGTTGGAGGCCTTCGTATTCGCCTATATCGGGCTGCACCTTCGCTTCGTGCTCGAAGACCTGCGCGACGCGCACGAGTCGCTGGCGCAGGTCGCGGTCGCATCGGCCGTCGTGCTGTTGATCGTCCTGGTCATCCGCCCGTTGTCGGTTTTCCTGATGTTCGGTCGCGGCAAGCTCTTCCGGCACGTCGAGGCGAGATGGAGTGTGCCGGTCCCCGATGGTGATGTACGCGGCGGGCGGGGACGCGCGGCACGCCGCGGGCCACCCGGCAAGTGGCGATCGAGGATCGACCGCCGCTCGCTGACCTGGCAGGAGAACGTGGTGGTCTCCTGGACCGGGATGCGCGGTGTGGTCACGCTGGCCGCCGCCGCGGCCATCCCGGCGACGACGGCCGGCGGTGAGCCGTTCCCGGAGCGCGCCACCATCCAGGCGATCGCCTTCGTCGTCGCGATCGGCACCCTGCTGATCCAGGGCTGGACGCTGCCGCTGCTGATCAAACGCCTGCAGTTGTCGCGCTTCAACGACGACCACACGGCTGACCGGGCCGAGGAACTCAAGGCAGAACAGGTGGTGCACGAGGCCGCCGACGAGGTGCTCGCGGAGTTCCGAGCGAATCCGCCGGCCGGGATCAACCCTCAACTGGTCGCCGAGATCCGGGCCACCATCGCCCGCCATTCCCAAGATGCCGACGAGATGCCCGATCCGGAGGCGCACACCAAGCGCGCCGAGATCTTCTCGACGGTCTACCGCTCGGTGCTGGCCGCCCAGCGTGCGGCCCTCATCGCCGAACGCGACGAGGGCCGCATCGAGGACGAGGCGGTGCGCGCCATGCTGGAGCGCCTCGATCTGCAGGAGGCCGGTGTCAGCGCCCGGCTGGAGAGCCGGCTGTAGGACCGGTCACCAGGTGCCGCGCCGGCAGCGCGGCCAGTACGGCGACGCCGGACATCGCGGCCGCCACCCAGACCGGTCCGAGCGTGCCGTAGGTCAGGGACAACGCCGCGAGCGCTGGACCACACACCGCACCCAGATTGAGTGCGGCGGTGGCGTAGGAACCGCCCATACTGGGCGCCCCGGCCGCGGCATAGAGCACCCGTGCGATCAGGGTGCTGCCGACGGCGAACGCCAGCACGCCCTGGGTGAACACCAGGCCGAGCAGCAACCACGGCTGGTGGGCGGTCACCGCCAGCGCCGGCCACCCGAGGACCAGCAGCGGGCCACCCACCGCGAGGACACGGCCGGGGCGGTGATCGGACAGCCGGCCCGCGGCGCTCACACCGAGGAAGGAACCGACCCCGAACAGCATGAGCGCCAACGTCACCCACATCGGCGCGAGCCCGGCGATGTCTGTGACGACCGGGGCCAGGAAGGTGAATGCCGCGAACGTCGCGCCATTGACCAGTGCGCCGAGAGCCATCACTGCGATGAGCGGTCGTGACCTGAGCAGTGCCAGTTCGGCACGCAGCGTCGGCCCGGCGCCATCGGCCGGACCGGACCGATCGCGGACACCCAGGGCGATACCGAAAGCGGCGGGCACACAGAGCAATGCGATCGCCCAGAATGTGGCCCGCCATCCGAACACCGTCCCCAGCAACGCGCCGCCGGGGACGCCGAGCACCGTCGCCAGCGTCGTGCCGCCGAGCAGGACCGCCAGTGCGCGTCCGCGCCGGTCGATGGCGACCATGGCGGTGGCGGTGCGCAGCGCCACCGCGAGGAATCCGGCGTTGGCCAGCGCCGCGATGACCCGGGCGACGAGCAGCACCACGAAACTCGACGTCACCGCACTGGCGATGTGAGCCACCGCGAACGCGATGACGAAGGCGAGCAGGCTGGCCCGGGCGGGCCAGCGACGGGCGAATGCCGCCATCAGTGGCGCGCCGATCACCATTCCGGCGGCGAACGCCGAGGTCAGCAGGCCGGCTGCGCCCACCGAGACACCGAGACCGGTTGCGATGTCCGGCACCAGGCCGGCGAGCATGAATTCAGAAGTGCCCATGGCGAAGACGGCCAGGGCAAGGAGGTAGAGCGCACGAGGCATTGAGGACTCCGAGGTGAGAAGAAACGGGACGCATCTCGTCACCACGGTCAGCACCGCGTACCTGCCACGCAGACGCGGCAGGGAGAAAACTCTGGGTTACGGGGCTGACGGTGGGACCGGCAGCCCCACCTCGTTCGCCTCGGGGCTCATGCCGCTCACTCTAACCGAGCTCTGTCACACCGAGAGCCGGAGCTAGAACCCGCCGAAGTCGCCGCCGAAATCTCCACCACCGAAATCGCCTCCACCGTCCCAGCCGCCCTGTTCGGCTCCGCCACCGTCCCAGCCACCCTGGTCGCCGCCGCCATCGCCGAGCTGGCCCTGATCCATGCCGTCCTGGAACCCGTCGCCGTAGCCGTTTTCGAAGGCCTGGGCGTCATAGCCCACGCCGGCCATCCCGCTGAACATCGTGCTGAACAACAACGCCGACCCGATGCCCCAGGCGCCGGCGACGAGCGCCGGCTTCCACCACGGCTCGGAGTACCAGCCCGCGGGGACCGGGCGTCCCGCGACGCGTCCGCCGGGGTAGTAGTTCGGGGTGCGCTCCGAGGGCGTCGGGGAGGCCTCGATCTGGCGGCCCTCGAATTCGACGCGCCGGTCCTCGGTGACATTGCCCGCGGTGCGTTGGCCCGCAAGGGATTCCAGCTCCGGTCCGGGATCCATCCCCATCGCGGTGCGGGCGGCACGGACGTAATAGAGCCCCTCGATGGCGCTCTCCTTGGCCAGCAGCGCCTGCTTGGCGGTGGTGGCCTGGTCGATCTGGGAGGATGCCGCGGTGTAACGCTCGGAGGCATCGGCCATCGCCTGCTTGGAGGCGTCGTCGTTGCCGTTCAGGTTGAGCACCTGGCCGCCGAGCCGCTCGATCACGCGGCGGGCATCGGCCTGTGCGTCGGCCAGCGACTCGGCCGACTTGCGGCCGTTGGCCTGCGCGGAGTTGTAGACGACGAATGCGATCGCCGCTATGACCAGGACGATGAGGATGAGCAAGACGCCGTTCATGCTCCCAGCGTACCGACAGGAATCGGTTGTGAACCGGCCCGGATTCAGCGGGTTTTGACGCCCAGAGCGGAATTCGCCCGGCGGGACGGCGGCATGGGCGCACCGACGCCGGTCCACACATCCCGGATCGGGGGTGAAGGTGCTGGCCAGCGCGTTTCAGTGGCGCGGCCACCCCTGGCCGAAGAGGGCTACGGCAAGGTGCCGTGAGCCGCATCGGTGGCGTCCGTCATCGCGGGGTCAGCTGAGTCCGAGTGGTCCGGCCAGTTCGGCAAGCGCGGGAATCAACTTGTCGGGGCCGGTGAGGACCTGCACGGGTACGTGGTCGGCACCGGCGGCCAGATGCTCCTTGAGCCTGGCCACGATGGCGTCGGTGCTGCCGTAGGCGATGAGGGCGTCGATCAGGGCGTCGCTACCGGGTGCGGCGACATCGGAGTCGGTGAAGCCCAACCGCTTCCAGTTGTTCGTGTAGTTGGTGCCCTGTAGGTAGGCACCGAGGTGGTCGCGCCCGACGGCCCGCGCCTGCGCGGCGTCGGTGGTCAGCACCACCTTGTGCTCCGGGGCGAGCAACGCTTCCGGTCCGATCGAGGCACGCGCGCGGGCTGTGTGCTCCGGGGTGGTCAGGTAGGGGTGGGCTCCCGCGCTGCGGCGCGCCGCAAGTTTGAGCATCTGCGGACCGAGCGCGGCGACGACGCGCCGGTGCTCGGGTATGCCATACCCGTCGAGCTTGTCGAGGTACTCGGTGAGCGCGTCGTAGGGTTTCCTGTACTCGGCGATCAACTCGGGGTGTCCGGCCCCGATTCCGAGCAGGAACCGACCGGGATGCGCCGCCTCGATACGGTGGAACGACTCGGCGACCGGACCGGGCGCGGACGACCAGATGTTGACGATGCCCGTTGCGACCTTCAGTTTCTCGGTCGCCTCCAGGATTGACTCGACCCAGTCGAGTTCTGCCGGCGGCGAGCCACCTGCCCAGATGGCGCCATAGCCGAGCGTCTCGATCTCCCGCAGCTGCGCGGCGGACAGTTGTTGCCACTGCTGGAAAAGGCCGAAAACGCCGAAGGCGCCAAGAGTTGGATTGGTCATGCCTCAATCAACCTGCTCTGCGCTGAAACGTATTCCGGCGCCGGTCATCTCGGTGCAGGTTTGCAGGTTGGCCGTCACTCGGCCGCCCCACTGATCGACGTCGAGGCCATCAGGCCGGCCAGCGCGGTGTCGTACTCCTCCCGGAGCCGAGCGACCAACGCGGATGTGGGCAGCGTGGCGCTGATGGTCGCGATGCCTTGTCCGGCACCCCAAATGTCCTTCCACGCTTTGGCGTCCATGTTTCCGCCCGAGCCGAAGTCCATGGCCGAAGGCTCCGATATCGGGAGGTTGTCCGGGTCGAGGCCGGCCGCCGTGATCGATCCGCGGAGGTAGTTGCCGTGCACACCGGTGAAAAGGTTGGTGTAGACGATATCCGCCGATGTGCTGGCGGCGATCATGTCCTTGTACGCGGGGGCGGCATCGGCCTCCTGGGTGGCAAGGAACGCCGATCCGATGTACGCGAGATCGGCGCCCGCGGCTTGGGCGGCCAGAATCGAGCGGCCGTGCCCGATGGCTCCGGACAGCAACAGCGGGCCGTCGAACCACGTTCTGATCTCTTGAACCAACGCGAAGGGGGAGACCGTGCCGGCGTGGCCGCCGGCACCCGCGGCGACGGCAATCAGTCCGTCAGCGCCCTTGTCGATTGCTTTGCGCGCGAACTCGTTGTTGATGACATCGTGGAACACCACCCCGCCATACGAGTGGATGGCCGCGTTGATATCCGGTCGTGCGCCCAGTGAGGTGATGATGATCGGAACCCGGTGATCGATGCAGGCCTGCACGTCTTCGTCGAGGCGATCGTTGGAGCGGTGCACGATCTGGTTGACCGCGTACGGAGCTGTCGGCAGCTCCGGGTGCGTGGTCTTGTGCTCGGCGAGTGCTGCGGTGATGCGCTGCAACCATTCGCGAAGGACGGGAGCCGGCCGGGCGTTGAGGGCGGGGAACGATCCCACGATGCCGGCCGTGCACTGTGCGATCACCAACTCGGGCCCCGAACTGATGAACATCGGTGCGGCCACCACCGGAAGTGCGAGGTTTCCGAGGAGACCGGGTGGGAGGGCCATATCAGAACCAGCTCGGCTGTGCGTCGATCGGAGACCGGTCAAGGCTTGACAGCAGGTCGAACTGTGGCCCGACCTTGGGCAGTTCGTAGGTGAAGAAGTAGTTGCACGCGGCGCGCTTACCGTCGTAGAAGTCACCCACGTTGTCGCCGGCAGCAAGCATCTGCTCCAACCAGATCCATGCCATCACGATGTGCCCGGCGGCTTCCAGGTACAGGGTCGAATTGGCAAGCGTCACCGCGACATCGCCCGCCGCCCAGAGCTCGGCGGTGACGTCCACCAGGCGCTGCACCGCCTCCAGCAGCGCAGCGGCGTAGTGCGCTGCGCTGCTGGGTGCCCTGTCGGCGGTGGCGGTGATCCGCTCGGCCAATAGCGTGAGACCGGCGCCGTCCTGCATCACGACCTTGCGGCCCAACAGGTCCAGGCCGTGTATGCCATGTGTTCCCTCATGGATGGCGTTGAGTCGGTTGTCGCGGTAGCCCTGCTCGACGTCGAACTCGGTGGAGTAGCCGTAGCCGCCGTGCACCTGGATGGCCAGGTTGTTGGCCTCCAGGCACCACTGTGACGGCCAGCTCTTGGCGATGGGGGTCAACACCTCCAGGAGAAGTTGCGCCCGCCGGCGGTCGGTGTCGCCGGCGGTGCGCTGTTCATCGACCAGGCGGGTGCAGTAGAGGCCGAGCGCGAGCGCGCCTTCGACATAGGACTTTTGGGCCAGCAGCATCCGCTTGACGTCGGCGTGCTCGATGATCGGCACGGCCGGCCGGACGGGGTCCTTGCCGTCGACGGTGCGACCCTGGGTGCGCTCCTTGGCGTACTTGACCGAGGCGCTGTAGCCGGCGTAACCGATGGCCGTCGCCTGTAGGCCGACCGCCACCCTGGCTTCGTTCATCATGTGGAACATGTAGGCCAAGCCCTTGTGCTCCTCGCCGACGAGATAACCGACCGCACCCGAGTCGGCGGCCGGTCGGTGGGTTCCGTCTCCGAAGTTCAGCAGCGCGTTGGTCGTGGCGTGATTGCCCATCTTGTGGTTGAGCGCGACGAGTGTCACGTCATTGCGGGTGCCGTCGGTGAGGTACTTGGGAACGACGAACAAGGAGATGCCCTTGACTCCGGGGCTGCCGCCGGGCACCTTGGCGAGAACCAGGTGCACGATGTTCTCCGCCAGTTCGTGGTCGCCGCCGGTGACCCACATCTTGGTCCCGGTGATGCGGTAGGTGCCATCCTCGGCCGGTGTGGCCTTGGTCGTGATATCCGCCAATGAGGAGCCCGCGTCGGGCTCCGAAAGGCACATCGTCCCGAGGTAGCGGCCTTCGAGCATCGGTCGGACCCAGGTGTCGATGTACTCCGAAGTGCCGTATTCCACAAGCAAGTTCGCGTTGCCCAGGGTCAGGAACAGGTATGCGGTGGTACTGGGATTGGCGGCGCGGAAGAACAGCATCGACGCCTCGGCCACGACCGCCGGCAACTGCATTCCGCCCACTGCATCGTCGAAGGAGCCTGCGAGCAGGCCGGCCCGGCTGAACGCGTCGAGTGCCTCCTTGATCTCGTCGATCAGCACGACCGTCCCGTCCGGCCCCACCGTGGGTTTGATCTGATCTCCCTTTTTGCGGTGCGGGGCGAAGTACTTGGCGGCGATATCGGCGGACAGATCGAGGACCGCGTCGAAGGTGTCGCGCGAGTGCTCGGAGAAGCGCCGGCGGTTCGCCAGCTCGGCCACATCGAGCCACTCGTACAGCAGGAAGTCGACGTCACGCCGGGAGATGAACTCGGCCATTCGAGCCGCCCTTTCACATCTGTGCAATGTTAGCGATCGCTAATAAAGTTAGCGATCGCTAATGTTGCACGCAGCTTTCGATCTGTCAAGCGGAGGCGGTAGAGTGCGCTGGCTATGACCGCAGACCGTCCCGCCGTACCCTCCGCCGCCGAGCGGATACGGCGTGCTGCGATCGAGGTGTTTGCCGAGGCCGGATACGGGGGGAGCTCGACGCGCGAGATCGCCAAGCGGCTGAACATGAGCGCGACAGCGATGTACCCGCACTACGCGTCCAAGGAAGAGTTGCTCTATGCCATCGCCCTGGACGGGCACAGCAGCTTGCTGCAGGCTCTGAAAGGCGCCAACGACGATGCCGACGCGGCGGCGGTCAACCACACCGAGAGGCTGAAGGCGGTGGTGGCTGTCTTCGCGACATGGCTCGCCGAGAATCGCAAGCAGGCTCGCGTTGTCCACTACGAACTGCACGGGCTGACACCCGCGCATCATCGGGCGATCACCGCCTTGCGCCGTCAGACGAACACGCTGCTGGCCGACATCGTCACCGGCGGCGTGGCGGCCGGCGAATTTCACGTCGACGCCGTCGATGAGGTCGTGATGGCGATCTCGTCACTGTGCGTCGACGTGTGCCGGTGGTTTCCGTCGCGGCGGCACCGGGATCCCGCCAAACTCGGCGCGGTGTACGCCGGCATCGTCGAACGATTGGTGCGCTGAACCACGCGTCATCCGCAATTGGATGTGGTAGGCACCCCGTTGAAGCGGTCGGCGATCCAGGCCATGCTGCGCTCGCCGTCGACGAAGGCCGTCAACAGTGAATTGGTGTTCATCTTGTTGAGAAAGGGTGGCTGTTCGTTGGTCCACAAGGTGACGTCGGCCCCCAACGCGCACCAATCTCTCGCGGTCGCCACGACGGACTCGTAGGGCGCGAAGGAATCCCACCGATTGTGCGACAGATACACCGGGCCGGTCGGCTTCACATTGCCGATGCGTTGCATCGCGAGAATTGAGTGGAGCGGATCTTCCCGCACGGATTGGTAGAGGTCCTCCTTGAACCAAGGCTGCAGATGCCGGAACGCGTAGTCGATGCCGGTCTGCACCATGCACTGCCGACTGGTGTTCGCCAGCATCTCCACACCGCGCGGCGTGAGGGAATCCGCAATCGGTTGTTTCATATCGGGATAGGCTTCCTGGATACCTCGAAGCACCCACCCCATCGACCCGGCGAGCTGGTTCCCGTCGAGGGGCGGCAACATGCTGGGTAGATCGGTCGTCGCGCCATTGGCATAGGTTCCGACGACGTTCAGTTCGGGTGCGTACGCGCCGGCCAGCTCGGCCGCTGCCAATGCAGAATGTCCGCCGCCGGCCAGCCAACCCCAGAAGGCCACGGGCCCATCCGGCTTCAAGGTGGTGTCGGGCAGTTTCATGGCTGCACGGGCTGCGTCGTTGAGGGCCGCCCCACCTGCCACTCGGTTCATGAACTGTGGCGCCATCTGACCGTGCACGCCCAGCCCGACTCCGTCGGTGACCACTATGGCGTAGCCCCGCGCCAGCAGAGTGGCGATGAAACCCTCCTCGAGATTGAACATCAGGTCGAATCCCGTGTCCAGAGAGGCATGAATGCCTTGGTTGAACAGGCGGGACGGCGCGCACTGCTCTCCCATCCCGTAGGGGGCCGTGGCATAGGCGAGCAGCGGACGGGGCCCGCTGCCGGGCCAGGGGACGTGAGGTTCGATATAGGTACCGGTGACCGCCACCGGGTGGCCTTGAGCATCGGTGCTGCGATACATGATTCGAGTTCCGGTCCCCACAAATGAGCCGAGTTGTCCGGACGGCTCCAGAACCAGCCGGGAAGGCTCCGTCCGGATGAGGTCACCCGGAGCGCCCGCGGGCAGGGGATCCGGCGGGGTGTAGAACGCCAGATACCGCGATTCGTCGGCCCGCGCAACCGGCAGACTCACCGTGACCGGCGTTGAACTGATGACGCACAGGGCGACAATCATCGCCCTGGCCCAGATTCCCGCCGATCGGGGGCCGGAATGAAAAGCGGTGCCACGGCGTGTGGAAGTCGTTGGCGCGGTGCTGTCGCCGGGTTGCCGGTGTTTCGGCCAGGATGCATATTCGCGACCCGGGAAGGGAATCATCGTTGGTTTCCTTTGGTTGGACTGAGCAGACGACGGGTGGTGGCGAGGATTGGACGATGGTTCACAGAGTTGGAACAGCCCCAAACCGGTAATGCGTTGTACCAGAAGGGAAACATGCAGCGCCGGGCTACCAGGGCGCAATCTCAGAAACCTATCTGAGCAACGCAGCGAGTTCCCTGGCGAACACCGTGATGGCGTGATCGCCTGCGTCGAGCACGCCCGCCAGTAACGGGAAAGCATGCGGCATGCCCTCGTACTCGTGGGCACGAACCTTGACCCCTGCCGCGGCGAGCTTTTCACCGTAGCGGTCGGCGTCGTCGGCGACGGGATCCACCTGAGCGCTGACGATCACGGCGGGCGGCGCGCCCGCCAGATCCTGTGTCAGCAAAGGCGAGGCGCTGGTCGAACGACGGACGTCGATATCGGGTAGGTACATGTCGTACGCCCACGCAAGGGCGGCCCGGGTGAGGAACGGGCCGTCCTTGTGGCGTTCGACGGAGTCACTGCTCATGGTGGCATCGAGTGCGGGACACAGTAGGCCCTGGGCCTTGATCGCGGGACCGTGTTCTCGTGAGGCAAGCGCAACGCTTGCCGCCAGTGCGCCCCCCGACGAATCGCCTGCGATCGCCAGCGCTGCGGCGTCGATGCCGAGTTCGTCGGCATGCTCGCTCACCCACGCAGTGGCGTCGGTGGCGTCATGGTGAGCACTAGGGAACCGGTTCTCCGGTGCCAGGCCGTAGGCAACGGAGACCACGATGAGTTCGCCGCGCACGCAGAGTTTCCGGCAGAGCCGGTCGTGGGTGTCCAGGCTCCCGCGGACGAACGCCCCTCCATGCAGGTAGACCACGCCCGGCAACGCGGGTCCGGCCACGGTTGGGTGGTAGCTGCGCGCCGCGACCGATCCCTGTCGGACGGGGATCGTGAGATCTCTTACTGTGCAACGCTCATCAACGTCGCCCGCCAATGCCGTCAATCTCTCGCCGGCCTCCCGGTAGGCCGCGATCGACATCTCCCACGGCTGTGCAGCCGGGCGGTCGGACAGGGATTCCAGCAGTTGCCGGACCTGCGCGTGCAGCACACTCATACGCGCCGTCGATCTCTGGGCGGGCAGGAAGCGATGGGGCTGTCCACCGATTTCACAGGACGACTCGGAAGACCTGGAATTCGACGACGGGTCCGGGTTGGATGCGTCCCTGGCCGACGAAGATGTTCTGGTTGACCCAGGCGTATTTGGGGTCGCCGGATTCCAGGCGTGGGGTGGTGACGAAGTAGTGGTCGCCGAAGTCGGTGCCGGTGTCACCGCCGCCCAGGGCTCCTGCGGCTGCTTCGTTGACCTCGACCAGGCCCTGGTAACTCATGTAGATCACCGCGCCGTCATCGGTGTAGAACTGGGCGCGCACATCGAGTCGGCCGTAGCCGTCCTCGCCGGCCAGTAGCCAGTCTCCGCCTCCGGGGGCAGCGGTGCCGCTGAACCGGTTACCGGTGACCTTGCCACCGGTCACCGCCAAGACCTGACGCAGCCCGTAAGGGCCCGGGCCGACGACCTGAGGTTCGGCAAGCTCTGCGGTGTAGGAGAACTCCAGCTCCAACTTCATTGAAACACCTCCGTTTTCGGGCGGGCTGCCATCAGCCCCGCGGTGGATCCGAGCGTGCACTATGCGTCGGTGATAGTCAACACATTGTCGAATATTGGGTTGACGGTTCCCGTGCGGCATGCGCTTACGCAAAGTGGACACAGTGTTGACTACTTTCAACTGTGAGTCTAGTCTCAACTCTGCCAGGCCGTGACACCGAACACCGGCGCACGGAGCCACCACGACAAAAGAGGGATTGACATGGCCACCACATCGGACGTCGACCAGATCCAACCGACGACTTCACGCGACGGCGAGAGCTACGTCTCCCACCGTGACGACATCCACTTCAACATGACCGGTGACTTCATGACGGGCGTGGATTTTTGGATTCATGCGACCGGCGAGTCCACCAACGGCCAACTGATCATCATCGAGACCAACTGGGTCCGTGGTACGGAACCGGTGTGGCACATCCACCACCGCGAAGAGGAGGGCTTCTTCGTGATGGACGGCGAGATCAAGATCCACACCGAGGCCGGCTCGTACAACGCCAAGAAGGGCCAGTTCGTCTGGGGTCGTAAGGATCAGCGGCACACCTATGAGGTGGTCGGTGACGAAGCGCGGATTCTCGTGGTGTTCGTGCCCGGCCCAGACAGCAAGGGATTCGAGCCGAACGGCGGCATCGACAAGTACTTCTACGAAGCCCGCAACCGTGAGCTCCGGACGCCCGAGCAGGTGCAGGCAGAGGTGGAGAACCTGAAGGTCAACTACGGCCTGGAGATGTTCCCCGAGCTGCCGCACCCGCGCGATAAGAAGGCCTGAGCCTGGTTGACGTTTCGGACTTTTGGCCTTACCGAGTATTGGAGCTGTTGTGACCATCGATGTATCTCTCGACACCGTGCCGCATTGGATCGCCGGCGCGGCCGTCTCCTCGACCGAGGGGCGGCGAGCCGAGATCCACGATCCCGCCACCGGGCGCGTGATCGGGACTGTCGTCCTGGGCGGCGCCGACGCTGTCGACCGTGCTGTCGCCAGCGCGCGAACCGCGGGGGCGTCCTGGGCCGATACCCCCAGCCCCGCCCGCGCATCGGTACTGCACCGGTTCCGGGTGTTGCTGCATGAGCAGATGGACGACTTGGCGTCGATCATCACGGCCGAACAGGGCAAGACCCTTGCCGACGCCCGCGGAGAGTTGGCGCGCTCCATCGAGGCCGTCGACGTGTCGCTTTCGGTGGTGCAGCAACTCAAGGGGGAGTACGCCGAGCAGGTCGCCAACGGCGTCGACACGTACTCCTTCCGGCAGCCGCTCGGTGTGTGCGCCGGGATCACGCCGTTCAACTTCCCGGTCATGGTGCCGGTATCGATGTTCGCAGCCGCCATCGCGTGCGGAAACGCGTTCGTGCTCAAGCCAAGTGAACAGGTGCCGTCGGCAGCGGTGCGGTTGGCGCAGATCATGAGCGAAGCAGGATTGCCCGACGGCGTGCTCAATGTTGTGCACGGCGGTGTGGAGGCGGCCGAGGCGCTCATGGACCATCCCGATGTCGCGGCGGTGTCGTTCGTCGGATCCACCCCTGTCGCGCGTGCGATCTACCGGCGCTCCGCCGAGGCAGGCAAGAAGGTGCAGGCCCTCGGCGGGGCAAAGAATCACATGGTGGTGATGCCCGACGCAGACCTCGACGCCGCCGCAGACGCCCTGGTGTCGGCGGCTTACGGTGCCGCCGGTCAGCGGTGTATGGCCGTGACGGTTGCGGTCGCCGTCGGTACAGCGGCAGATGCGTTGGTGGCCAAGGTTGCCGAGCGCGCGAACGCGTTCCGGGTCGGCCCCGGCGCGGAGCCGGAAACCGACATGGGGCCCTTGATCTCCGCGGGCGCGCTCGACCGGGTCCGGGTGGCGCTGGAACGATCTGTCGAACAGGGCGGACGGCTCGTCGTCGACGGTCGTGCCCGGCCTGCTCCCGGAGCCGGCTACTTCATCGGTCCGAGTCTGGTCGACGGCGTCAGCGTCGAGAGCGATCTCTACCGCGAAGAGGTATTCGGGCCGGTCCTGAGCGTGGTGCGGGCCGACGATCTCGAGCAGGCCCTGCAGATCGTCAACGACAATCCCTACGGTAACGGCGCCATCATCTTCACCGGCAGTGGTGCGGCAGCACGCCGATTCAGCCGGGGCGTATCGGCAGGCAGCGTGGGGATCAACGTGCCCATCCCGGTGCCGATTTCCTGGTTCGGGTTCGGGGGATGGGGAGACTCGCGCTTCGGCGATGACGGACTCAACTACGACGCCTACCGCTTCTACACGAGGTCCAAGGTCATCACCCAGCGCTGGACAGAACCCGCGCCGGGCCTTGCACCGCATTTCGTCGCGGCCGGCAACCAGTAGCGCGGCCGGAGAGGAACCCCTATGCCAGAACACGGTTCGCCCTCGCCGCCGACTGTCGGGCCACCCCAACTCGACCACGTCGGCATCCTGGTACGCGATCTGGACTCGGCCCTCACGCACTGGTCCGCCCGGTTCGGGCTCGGGGTTTCTCGCAAGGTCGAGGTCCCGGCCATGGGCATCAGTGCGGTGTTCCTCGACCTTGCCGGCGCAGCGGTCGAGTTGTACACCGTCGATGACCGCGACGCGCTTGACGCAGCCCTGGAAGGGAGATCGGCAAAACTCGATCACGTGGCACTACGGCTACACCATGCCGATGGCGCCGAACTCGCGGGCTGCGCCATCCGCGGGCCCGGACGCGCGGACCCGATTGAAGCACCGATTCCGCTGGGTGACGCCACCCATGTCTGGACCGAGCCGCCCGGAATCGATGTCCTGCTCCAACTGATCAGGCCGATCCAGTAAGGCGCCGGACCGGAAGCCGCTGCATCACAAGGGTTCTGGCCGCATTAGACGCAAGACCAAACAACTAGGAAGAGGAGTAAACATGGGACGCATGGAGGGAAAGGTCGCGCTGGTCACGGGAGCGGCCCGAGGCCAGGGACGAGCGCATGCCATCCGGCTCGCCCAGGAAGGTGCAGACATCCTGGCCTTCGACTGTCCGGCGAATAGCGGGGTTCCCTATCCCGTTGCCACGGCAGCCGACCTCGAGATCACGGTGAAGGAAGTCGAGGCGCTGGGCCGACGGATCATCGCACGTGAGGGCGACGTACGCGAGCAGGCCCCGTTGGACAGCTTGGTCGCTGAGGGCGTGCGGGCTTTCGGTGGACTGGATGTCGCAGTGGCCAATGCCGGCATCTGGACGGTGCACCCGTTCGCCGACATCCCCGAAGACGAGTTCTTGGATGTGCTCAACGTCAACATCATGGGGCCCTGGCGCACCCTGAAGGCGGTGACGCCCGCCATGAAGGCGCGCGGAGGCGGTTCGGTGATCATCACCTCGTCCGGCAACGGTGTCGAGGGATCTCCCCATTACGTCCACTACGTCGCATCGAAGCACGGCGTACTCGGGTTGGCGAAGAGCGCAGCACTGGAGTTCGGCCAGTTCGGCATCCGCGTCAACTCGCTGCTTCCCGGTCCGACCGATACGCCCGCCCTGGATTGGCAAGGCGGCTACGATCTTTGCGCGGGCAAGGGGCCCGGAAACGGCGTCAAAGAGGACCTCCAGGGCGCCAAGTACTGGTCGGTTCTCCGGGATGTGGGCCTGCTGCCGCCGCAGGCCATGAGCGAGGCGGTGCTGTGGCTGGCCTCAGACGAATCACGGTGGACGACAGGCCTGGAGATGTTGGTCGAGGGTGGCCACATGCTGATGCCGGGGCTGAACATGACGAAAATGGCCCTGGACAACCAATAGCGTTGGACAACCGATAACGTCCGAGCGTCAGGTGAGCCCTCTGCGAAGGTGGTCGATCACGCCTTTGCAGAGGGCTTGCGGCGTTTGGCGGGTTTGTTGGCGGGCTTCCACTCCAGGCCGTAGACCGTCCGCAGCCAGATGGTGGTGACCGTTTCGGCCATGCTCTCCAACGGAATTGCGTTCTCGCTGCGCAGGCTCATCAACGAAAGGTTGCGCTCACCCATCCACATCAACGCGGCGGCCAACGACCTCGCCGGTGGCCCGTCGATGGCCACGCCGGCAGCCCTGTCTCGCTCGATGCTGGCTGCCGACGCGTCGATGAATCGGCCCAGGATCGTGTCCCACTGCGTCTGCAGGTCCGGCTCGGCCGCGGCGGCGTCGCCTACTTCCCGAAGAACGTGACCGTGGCGTTCCCACACCTGGATGACCTCGTTGACAGCATGCTCGATGGCCGCCTCTGGCGGCATGCCTGCCGGACGCTCGAAAATCAACTGCGACGCCTGGAACACATCGGCCGTGACCCGCGAGAGCAGCGCGGACAGCACCTGCCACTTGGACTCGAAGTAGAAGTAGAACGATGACCGCGACAGCCCCGCGCGCTTGGTGAGATCGTCGATGGAGATGTTGCGCAGGGGGACCGTGCGTAACAGGTCGTACGCACCCTCGAGGATGGCTTGCTCGCGCTGGTCGCCTTTGATGTTTCGTCGGCCCACCCGTGATTCCGCTGCGCTCAGGCTGAAAGGTGAAGTGGACGCCATAGCAAGCATGATAGGTCAGGTTTACCGCGAAAGGCGTGTACCGGCGGCAGTCTGGTATGGCGGGGCCTGACTCGCATCGAAATTTGTCGACATTGTGTTGATTATAGTGCACTTGGTGTGTAGAGTCGGATGGCATCGGCCTCGCCCTCGACGCCCACGCGGACCCGACCTTCTACTCGACTTCGGCCGCTCTGCCTGCGCTCCAACGGGATTCGCCCGCCGGCGGCGGAATCAACCACGCGCTCTCTATTCGGAATAGGAGTCAACTGTGTCCAATCTCGCAGCCAATCTCATCGCCACCGCGCACGAATACGGAGACCGGCCGGCCGTGAAGCTGGACGAGTACGTGCTGTCCTATCAAGAGCTCCATCACCGTGCCGCTGCGGTGGCCGGAGATCTGCGAACCCACGGCGTGCTCCCGGGCGATCGGGTGGGCCTGGTGCTCCCGAACGTCCCCGCGTACCCGGTGCTGTTCTACGGGGCGCTGCTGGCCGGAGCGGTTGCGGTTCCCATGAATCCGTTGCTCGGTGCGCGCGAGGTCGAGTATTACCTCACCGACTCGGGCATGACCGTGGTGTACGGGTTGGACGGCAGCGATGCCGTCGTCTCGGCCGCGGCGCAGAAGGTCGGGATCCGCTCGGTATTGGTACCCGCCACCGGCGCTGTCGAGTGGTCCGGCAGCCCGATCCACGACGCTGCCGACAGAGCCGACGACGATACCGCTGTCATCCTCTACACCTCCGGGACCACCGGAAAACCCAAGGGCGCAGAACTCACCCACCGGAACATGTCGTCCAATGCCGCGACGACGGTGGACACCTTGATCAAGGTGGGTTCGGAGGACGTGATCCTGGGTTGCCTGCCGTTGTTTCACGTCTTCGGCCTCACCTGCGGACTCAATGCAGCGGTCAAAGCCGCTGCCCTCCTCACGCTCGTTCCCCGCTTCGATGCGGCGAAGGCCTTGGAAGTTGTGGCCCGCGACCGGGTGACGGTCCTCGAGGGTGTGCCCACGATGTACGCCGCGATGTTGCATTCTCCCGATGCAGACAACACCGACATGTCCTCGCTCCGCACGTGTATCACCGGCGGTGCACCCATGCCCGTCGAGATTCTCAAGGCGTTCGAGCAGAAGTTCGACTGCGAGATCTACGAAGGCTACGGGCTCTCAGAGACGGCGCCCATCGCCTGTTTCAACCAGCCCGGGCACCAGCGCAAACCCGGCACCATCGGGATACCGGTACGGGGGTGCGCGCTGCGCATCGTCGGTGACGACGGCGAAGACGTTCCCGACGGCGTACGTGGCGAGATCGCCATCCGGGGCGAAAATCTGATGAAGGGATACTGGAACCGGCCCGAGGCCACAGCAGAAGCCATCCCGGACGGGTGGTTTCGTACCGGGGATATCGCCACGCGCGATGGCGACGGGTACTACACCATCGTGGATCGGAAGAAAGATCTCATCATCCGTGGCGGGTACAACGTCTATCCCCGCGAAGTGGAGGAAGTTCTCTACGAGCATCCGGCTGTCGCTGAAGCGGCGGTGATCGGCATCAAACATGCAGACCTCGGCGAGGAAATCGGCGCGGCCGTTGCTCTGAAACACGGGGCGCATGCAGACGTCGGCGAATTGAAGGCGTTCGTCCGGGATCGACTCGCCGCGTACAAGTACCCGCGCGAAATCTGGTTCGTCGACTCCTTGCCCAAGGGCGCGACCGGCAAGATCCTCCGGCGGGAAGTGCAAGTTCCCAACCCGGCCGAGATCGGCTGAGTCGCTGCGCCATCTCGGGTCATCCGCTGCTGCGACGATCCGGTCGGCCGAACCAGCGGGTGGCTGCCTCCATGAACATGCCCATATCAGGGGCGCCCGCGCTCGCCCACGCCACGACGCCGTCCGGGCGGATGAGAAGGGCGTCGAGACCGAGATCGTTGCGTGCCGGACCGGTCAGGTAATGGATTCGGCCTGCCCAGCCGTCGGCGGCGTCCCGCAACGCCCGATGGCCGGTGAAATCCAGAACGATGCCGCACCCTTCGCGGATCAACTCACCGAGCCGGCTACCGTCGGCCAGCCGGAACTCCGGAGCGGTCGTCCCGACAATAGGGTGCCCACCACCGATGTCGTAGTGCTCGAAGAGCCCCGACGTCATCCGGTAGACGTGCGTGGCCCCGCAGGGGGTGCTCATCAGGTCGAGCAGGAGTTTCCGTAGCGCAGGGATGTTGTGCCCGGGATGCATGGCCGCAACTTGCGCACGTGACCACTCCAGCACCGCCGCGCCGACCGGATGCCGCTCGGCCTCATAGGTGTCGAGCAGCTCGTCGCCGGCGTGCCCGTGCACAGTGGCGGCGAGCTTCCAGCCGAGGTTCAAGGCATCCCCGATACCGAGATTCAGTCCCTGGCCGCCGAGCGGGGAGTGGATGTGCGCGGCGTCTCCGGCGAGCAGGACGCGCCCCATTCGGTAGGTGGACGCCTGCATTGCACGATCGGTGAAGCTGGATGCCAGATGCACTTCGTCGATTGACACGTCGATGCCGGAGACGCGACAGAGCACCGATTCGAGGTGATCGCGGGTCAGCGCCTGCGAGCGATCGAACGTTCCGCCGTCGAAGTCCATCATGCCCACGTGCCCCTCGAACGGGGTCCGGAGATACATGCCGTCCGGGGTCACGTTGAAACCCAAGGGAAGCTGTTGTGCATCAGCGAAACTGACATGCGCGACGTACCCGGTGAACGCCGGTTCCGTGCCCACGAAGCCGAAACCCGCCAGAGCGCGCACCACGCTGCGACCACCGTCGCGTCCCACCAGCCAACGCGCGCGGTGGTCGTGGTCGCCTGCTCTCACGACGACGCAGTCGTTGTCCTGGCTCACGGCGGTCACCGCAGCGCCTCGAACGATATCCACGCCGAGATCAGCTGTTCGCTGCGACAGAACCGAATTGACCGCGTGCTGGCTCGTCATGAAGCCCTCCGCTGCGGGAGCCGGTAGCCGGTATTCCAGCGCCGCCACATCAATGCGGGTTGCGTCGAGATCCATGCCGGCGAAGTGACTCATAGCGCGCGGAGCCGGCGCGGACTCGGCATCCGGTGGTGCTCCGAGCGTCGCAACATCGGTGCCCGAGGCATCGGCCACCGCCTCCAGAAGGCCGCGCCGATCCAGGGTTCGGGCCGAGCCTGCGTTCAATCCCCGGAGCCCGAGCGGGAGCACCTTCCACCGGGACGCGGGTTCCCGATCCCGTTCGAGTACCAGCACCGAGCACCCGGCCAAGGCCAGTTCGTGAGCGGTGAACAGGCCGACCGGGCCACCGCCCGCCACAATGACATCGTGAATGGCAGTTATCTCTCAGCGGCAATGGATGTGACGAAGCTGTCCGGTGATGGCGGGTCAAGGATGGGCAGCCCGTCCAGGATGGTCGTGATTCCGCTGGTGAACTGTTGACGGTCATCATGCGTGCGCATCTGATCCAAGATGGCGTGCATGAACGGGAATCGCTCGGGCGGCAGCTCTTGCCATGCGGCTGCGGTCACCTCCAGGAATCCCTGACGGTCGGCGCCGCCCGCTGAGGCGTCCTCGCCGAATCGCGCGTGCTGACTGACCGCGCCGAGAATGTAGTGCACGATGGTCGAGGTCGCGTCGAACCATGCACTCCGCGAGACCCCGAGGGCTTGCACCTGCCGGCCGATCGTCTCGAAGATCGAGACCGTGACCTGGCCGAGCGGGTATCGAACAAGCTGGATGATCAGCCGGGTGGCGAGCCACCGATGGGCGGCGATCGCATCGAAGAGTGCGAGGGCCACTCCCGCGATGGCATCCCTGGGCGTATCGGAGTCCTTGGCGACGTGGCTCACGAGCACGCCAGTGATCAAGGTTTCGGTGGCCGCGTCCAGGAGTTCGTCCCGGGTGCCCACGCGGTAATAAATCGCACCCGATCCGGTGGCCAGGCGCTCGGTGACCGTGCGCAGGGTGAGTGCGCTTTCGCCTCCGGAGTCGAGTATCCCGATGGCGACGTCGATGATCTGATCTCGCGAGAGCACCTGGTTGCGCCGTTGTGGGTGGCGAACCGTTGGTGGCATGACCTCATCGTGCCACGATATTTGGATTGCTGCACTAAATTGGTACGTTGATCCAAACAGTGGTGTCACTCGTGTGGGGACGGAGAACGGCGTGGCGATATCTCGGCGGTTGGCGCACGCCGCGGTCGCCTTGGCGTTGTCGCTGATATCCGTGTCCGGTGGCGTCACGACCGACAGGGTTGCGCACGCCGCACCGGCTGAGTCTCCCGTTCTGATCGACGACGCATCGCGTGACGTGCAGGTTCGGCATCCAGCTGCGAGTTGTTCGGCGTATCGGGTTCCGGTGTCATTGGCAATGATCGGCACGGCTCACCTCTACGGTGAGCTGTGCACACCGCTCGGTGCGCCGTCCACGCACAGTGCTGTACAGCTTCTGGTTCCGGGATCCACCTACAACCACATCTATTACGACATGCCGGTACGGCCCGGGACCTATTCCTATGTCGCCACGGCGCTCGACGCCGGCTATTCGACGTTCAACATCGATCGATTGGCCACCGGCCGGAGCAGCCTGCCGCCCAGTGCTTCATACACGTTCGACGCCGGCGTGGAGGCCCTGCATCAGGTGGTGACCGCACTTCGATCGGGGGCCATAGGTGACCGCCCGTTCGACACCGTGGTGTGGGTCGGCCATTCTCTCGGGTCATCGATGGCATGGAGTGCGGCCGCCAACCATCGCGACATCGACGCCTTCGTGCTCACAGGGATGAGCCATGTTGTCCAAGAGAGTGTTCCGGACGGCGGCCCCGCTGCCGACGTTCCATTCGAGGTTCCGGCGATCAGTGATCCGATGTTCCGCGACACCGTCGCCGACCCGGGCTACCGCACGACCAACGCCGGAATGCGACGCTTCTTCTACTACGGTCCGAACGCCGACCCGGCTGTCATTGCTGCCGATGAGGCGCACAAGGACTTGAGCACAGTGCAAGACACGAGATTCCCGGAAGCCGTTCCATCGCAATCTCTTTCATGGTCCATTGCAGTGCCGACCCTGCTGGTGGTAGGCGATCGGGACCAATACTGCACAGTGCCTGTCTGCACGCCCGAATCGATACTGCAGCACGAGCGCCCCTACTACTCGCCCGAAGCGGGACTCGACGCGATCGTCGTCGGGGACAGCGGCCACAGCGTGCAACTACACGAGAACGCACCGCAGACAAACGCGGCCATCCTCGAGTGGCTTTCCGTTGCAGCCCCGTCCAACCGGTGATCCACCACCGGTTGGTCGGCGTGCTGGTCATCCAACGGACTAGGGGAGAGGTGCGACCTGGACAACCGTCTTTCCGCGCCCGCCGCCGGAGAGTGCCTGATTGAGGGTTTCCCGAGCGCTTTCCAAACCTTCGACGACGGTCTCGTCGTACGTCACCGAGCCCTCGCCCAGTGCCGCGGCGAGCTTTCCGATGATCTCGGCGTAACGGTCGATATGGTCGGTGACGATGAAGCCCCGCAGGGTCGCTCGCTGCATGAGCAGCTGGTTTGCATTGCGCAGACCGGGTTGATCGCCGTCGTCGTTGTAGGTGTCGTACTCAGAGATCAGACCACACAGCGCCACTCGTGCACCGATGTTCAACCGGCCCAGGACGTGATCCATGATCGGGCCGCCCACGTTCTCGAAGTCGACGTCGATGCCGTCGGGTGTCGCCTTGTCGAGTTGCTCGCGCCAGTCGTCCGAGTGCCGGTCCACGCACGCGTCGAAGCCGAGTTCGGCCACCAGATGCCGGCACTTCTCGCCGCCGCCGGCGATGCCGACGACGCGGGCGCCGCGCTGCTTTGCCAGCTGGCCGGCGATGGAACCGACGGCGCCCCCGGCGGCGGACACGACAACCGTCTCGCCGGGCTGCGGATCGCCCAACTCGATGCCGATGAACGCTGAAATGCCGGTGTGGCCGAGTACTCCCAGGAATGCCGAAAGCGGCGCCGGTAGCGGGTCGGGCAGCACCGTGAACGGAAACTCGAGGACGGAATCATCAGCGACACAATATTCTTGCCACCCGGTGAAGCCGAGGACGAACGCGCCGACCGGCAGGTCGTCTCGCCGGCTTTCGATGACCTGTCCGACACCGAGGCCCCGCATTACGGCGCCCAACTCGACCGGCGGGATGTAGGAACGTAACTGGCTCATCCAGACACGGTTCGTAGGGTCGAGCGACAGGTACAGGGTGCGGACCAACGCCTGCCCCTCCGCGATATCGGGGATGGACTCCTCGACCCACTCAAGATCTTGTTCGGTGACCTGGCCCTGCGGCCGCCTCTGCAGACGGAACAGCCGGTTGGTGGGTGGTTTCATGGCGAATCCTCGTTGTCAGCGGTGACTGGAATGGTGGTCATCAAGTGGCGCACGTACCGCATCCGCAGGGATGGCGGCAAGACCCGTAGTGATTTTAAACTCATTGTCGTTATTAATCAACGGTATGTCGATTGGCTGATGGTTTCCGCTTGGCAGGTGTGAATCACGTTCAGGGGCAACGGATGCAATACTGTCGACATAGTGTTGACTATCAACGACGCATGGTGCACTCTCAATTTTGACCACCGACTGTGATGACAGTCGACCGAGAGATGGAGGCGGCGCATGAGCGTACAAACGGACAACCGCGCGACGGTTGAGCGATTCTGGGGGGCACTCGATGACGGTCCGCCTCAAGGCGCGGCGCTGGAAGCGTGGAAGGACAACTTTGCCGAGGAGGGCGTCTGGGAGATGCCGTTTGCGCCTGAGCCGCTCGCCGACACCGTGCCGGGCCGACACCTGATCGGTCATTTCATCGACTGGTTCTTCGCCTCGGTGCCCGACCTCCGGATCGATTCCCTGACCGTGCACGACACGACCGACCCAGAACTCTTCATTCTGGAACTGCACGGAAAGGCGACGGTCACGCAGACCGGCAAGATCTACGCCAATACCTATTGCACCCACATGCGGATCCGGGACGGCAAGGTGGTGCTGATCCGCGAGTACTTCAATCCCAATGTTGTGCTGGAGGCGTTCGGGCGCGACGTGATCGCCGAGGGCATGTCAGCTGTCATGGCTGCTGCCGGAGTGGGGGCCAACCAGTGAAGTTGGAGCTGGAGTTCTCCTACACCGCAGAGCTTGCCGAACCTCAGGTCGTCGGCCCGGGCCCTTACGGGCTGCGGCAGGTCTTGGCGGTGACCGGTGGCAAGGTCACCGGTAACCGGTTCAGCGGCACCGCTGCCCCCGGCGGCGGAGACTGGCTACTGGCCGGCGAGGACGGCTACGGCCGACTCGATGTGCGCGCCCAGTTCTACACCGATGACGGCGCGGTGATCTACATGAGTTACCAGGGCCTGGTCGAGGTCAACGAAGCAGCCGCAGGAGCCCTGGGCGGCGGTGACACCGGCACCGACTTCGGCGACCACTACTTCGTCACCACCCCACGCCTGGAATCCGGCGACCCCAAATACGCCTGGGTCAACCAGAACATCTTCGTCGGCCAGGGACGCATCCAACCCGGACCCGTCGTCGAATTCCAGGTCTTCCGCGTCGTCCTGTGACAGGGCGGCTGCCGTCCAATAGGTAGGGCCACCGCCGACTTGTTCGGCGCGCAACTCGGCACGCCGGCCGGGTGCACGTCACCTGAGTGACAGCATCCGGCTCGGCGTGCCTTC
This sequence comes from Mycolicibacterium sp. P9-22, assembly GCF_008329585.1. Classification (GTDB taxonomy): domain Bacteria; phylum Actinomycetota; class Actinomycetes; order Mycobacteriales; family Mycobacteriaceae; genus Mycobacterium. The sequence goes on from NZ_NPKP01000001.1 coordinate 309,096, forward strand.
CATGACGACTGCCGTCGGTCAGTCCTGGCTCCGCGGTGGCAAAGTCGCGTAGGTGAAGGCGAACAGGTAATCGCTGAGCCCGAGCGATGCGGTTTCGGCGGCCTCGGCATCCCCGGCGGCAATCGCGGCCAGGATCGCGCTGTGTAACGTGCCGGCCTCGGCCAGATCTTGATGCGGGTCAGTCAGATTGCCGAACCAGAACCGCCGCGACAATCCCTGCAGGGGTGCCATCGCGACCTCGACGAATTCGTTGTGCGTCGCGCTGACCACCAGCGCGTGCGCGTCCCGCAGGAACGTGGCGAAATCGTCGACCGATTTGGTGGCGGCGAGAACGTCCTCGGCGAGTGCGGCCGCCGTGCGACGCTGGTGTGCGCTGGCCCGTTGGGCTGCGAGGCGGACGGCGAACGGCTCCAAGGTCCGGCGCAATTCGAGCAGTTTGAGTTGAGCCTCGATCGAAGCCGTGGGCACCAGGACGCCCCGGTTGGCGTGGATCTCGACGAGCCGCTCGCGCGCCAGCCGTTGCAGCGCTTCCCGGACTGGCGTACGCCCGAGTCCGGTCAACTCCATGAGTTGTTTCTCCGACACCAGCGCGCCAGGCGGAAGCTCCTGCAGCACGATCAAACGCTCTATCTGCAGGAACGCCTGGTCAGCCTTGTTGGGCATGATGCCGGTCATCGCTGGGTCCCCATTGTCATGGGGTAGACAATATCGCGACCATCGATGTACCGTCCATCCATGACTGATATATCGGTTGAATGGCGGTTGAGTCTCGGCCTCGAAGAGGTTGCGGCTCGCCATTTTCCGGTGGTCGATGATGTCGACGTCGCGGTCGTCGGAGCCGGCGCCGCGGGCGTCGCCGCGGCCACCATCGCCGCCGAAGCGGGCGCACGTGTGCTGGTGATCGAGAAGTACGGGTTCGCCGGCGGGGCAGCCGTGGCCGGGCTCTCGGGCACGATCTGCGGTATGTACCTGGCGTCCGACGACGCCCGGCCGCCCGAACAGGTGGTGCGGGGTTTCACCGAGCGATTTGCCGCGGAACTGACCGCGCGCGGCGGCCTCACCGAGCCCCAGCGCTACGGCAAGACCTTCACCGCAGCCCATGATCCGCTGATGTGGCGCGAGTCCGCCGACGCGCTGCTTACCCGGGCCGGGGCACGCATCCTGTTCCACACCCAGGTGATCGACGTTCTCGTCGAGGATGGCCGCTACCGCGGTCTGCTGGTGGCCTCCAACGCCGGCGTCGGACTCATCCGGGCCGGACGGATCATCGATGCCTCCGGGGACGGAGCGGTGGTGGCGCGCGGCGGCGGCGCCTACCGGTTCGGAGCCGACGGCCGCATCCAGAACCCGACGATGTTCTTCCGGCTGGGCAACGTCGACACCGAGAGCTTCTGGGCGGCGTGGGGCGAGGACACCATCAGTCCGGCATGGGTCACCACGGCGATCGACGCCGCCAGGGCCGGCGGAGTTGACCTGCCGCGCAACAAAATCTGGGTCTTCGCCACCAGCCGGCCGGGCGAGCTGCTGGTCAACGCCACCAGGCTGACCGCTCCCGACGGCCGCATGCTCAACGTCATCGACCCCGCCGATTTCACCATCGCCGAGATCGGCGGCCGGCAGCAGGTTCGTGACTACGCCCGCTTTCTCGCCGGCACCGTGCCCGGATGTGCGAATGCGTTTGTCGTCGACACCGGCGTGGAAGCCGGCATCCGGCAGACCCGGACGGTGGCAGGGGTGCAGACGCTTCGCGACAGCGACGTCGTGGATGGCACCAAAAGGGACGACTCGATCTGCCGTTCCCCCTGGCCGATCGAATTGCACGACGGCGAGAAACCGCGGCTGCACTGGTTATTGGACGACTACTACGACGTGCCGTTCGGTGCGCTGGTGCCCGAGCGCGGCGAGAACGTCGTGGTGGCGGGCCGGTGCCTCAGCGCCGAGCATCACGCCCTGGCTTCGGCCCGGGTCACCGCACAGTGCTTCGAATACGGCCACGCCGCAGCGGTGGCCACCCTGGTCTCCCTGGACTCCGGTGTGGGCTACCGCGACCTCGAGGTGCGGGACATCCAGACCCGCATGATCGCCAACGGAAGTGCGCTCGAGCCCGCGACCGCGGTCGCAGCGCACTCGGAAAGGCAGGATTCGTGACCGACAACTTCGAGCGTGCCCCCGGTGGGGGATTGCGCAGCAACTTCACTCCGGGCAGCACCCGCTGGGCGGTGCGACGCGCGCAGTGGAGCGCGATGGGGATCAGCGTCGACGATCAACAAAAGCCGAAAGTCGCCGTCGTCAACACGTCGTCGAAACTGTCGGTGTGCTTCGCCCATCTCGACGATGTGGCGCTGCGGGTGGCCGACGCCATCCGTGCGGCCGGCGGGCTGCCGTTCGAGATCCGCACCACGGCGCCCAGCGATTTCGTCACCAGTGCGGGCCGCAAGGCACGCTATTTGATGCCCACCCGGGACCTGATCGTCAACGACGTCGAGGCCGCGGTCGAAGGGGCGGTGCTGGACGGCATCGTGTTCCTGTCGTCATGCGACAAGACCACCCCGGCGCACCTGATGGCAGCCGCCCGCCTGGACCTGCCCGCGATCGTCGTGATCGGCGGTTATCAGAAGGGCGGCCGGTACAGCGGCTGCTCGGTCGACATCGACACGGTCTACGAATCGGTGGGCGCACTCGCCGCCGGCACCATGACGATCGACGAGTTGGGCGAGCTCGCCGACGAGGCCATCGACGGGCCCGGTGTGTGCGCCGGTCTGGCGACGGCGAACACCATGCACTGTCTGGCCGAGGCGCTGGGCATGACGGTGGCCGGCTCCGCGCCGACCCGTGCGAACTCGGAAGCCATGCTGGACAACGCGAGTGCCGCCGGCCGCCGGATCGTGGGGATGATCGAGGAGAACCTGACCGCACGTCAGGTCATCACGGCCGCCTCGGTCGAAAACGCCGTCGAAGTCGCCCTCGCGCTCGGCGGGTCGGTGAACTGCATCCGGCACCTCACAGCCATTGCGACCGAGGCCGATCTGGACCTCGATGTGGTGGGCCTGTTCGAGAAACTCGGGCGAGATGCGGTGCAACTGGCGGCGATCCGGCCCAACGGCACCCACCAGGTGTGGGATCTCGACGGGATCGGCGGCGTCCAGACGGTGATGCGCACACTGTTGCCGCGGCTGCACGGTGACGCGCTGACCGTCGACGGCCGCAGTGTGGCCCAGCGGGCCGAACTCGCCCGGGCTGCCGACGGTGATGTGCTGCATGATCTCGACGACCCGATCAACGACGAACCGGGCCTGATCATCCTGCGCGGATCGCTGGCTCCGGACGGTTCCATCGTCAAGGTCGCCGGAGTGGGCAAGGCCACCCGTCGTCAGTTCACCGGTCCGGCAAAGGTGTTCGTGGGCGAGGACGCCGCGATCGCAGCGTTGGGGGACAGCGGAATCCAGCGCGGTGACGTGATCGTATTGCGCGGCATGGGGCCGCGTGGGGGCCCGGGCACGGTGTTTGCGGCGAGCTTCGTGGCCGCACTCAACGGTGCCGGACTGGGCGGCGAGGTCGCGGTGGTCACCGACGGTGAGTTGTCCGGTCTCAACCACGGTCTCGTCGTCGGTCAGGTGATGCCCGAGGCCGCCGACGGTGGACCGCTGGCCGGGCTGCAGGACGGCGATACCGTCAGCATCGACCTCGACGCCCGGCGGGTCGACGCGCACCCCGTGCGCGATGGTGCGCCCGTGCGCGCGGCCGGCGATGCCCCAGAACGCGGCTGGCTCGGGCAGTACGCCGCATTGGTAGGCCCAATCCAGGGCGGCGCCGTGTTGCGCCGTCCTGCTCACTGAGACAACACCTCTCACCTCACAAAGGACACCCAGCATGACGACCGCCGCACCCAACCAGGCACGCAAGGCGGGCATCGCCGCCCTGGTCGGCACCACCCTGGAGTGGTACGACTTCCTCATCTACGGCACCGCCGCGGCGCTGGTGCTCAACAGCCAGTTCTTCCCCAACGCCGACCCCACCGTCGGCACTCTCGCGGCGTTTGCGACCTATGCCGTCGGATTCCTGGCGCGTCCGCTCGGCGGCATCGTGCTGGGCAACATGGGCGACAAGCTGGGCCGCAAGAAGATGTTGATCTTCACCATCGTGCTGATGGGTGTGGCCACCACGTTGATCGGCGTGCTGCCGACCTACGCGGCGATCGGTGTGTGGGCGCCGATCCTGCTGATACTGCTGCGGTTGTTGCAGGGCTTCGGTGCCGGTGGCGAGTACGCCGGAGCGGTGGTGCTCTCCGTCGAGCACGGGGACCAGAAGAGACGAGGCCTCGCGGGTGCCTGGGCGCCGACCGGCTTCGCGCTGGCCACGTTGCTCTCGACCGGGGTCTACCAGCTCGCCACCCTGTTGCCCGAGGACGCGTTCCAAAGCTGGGGTTGGCGAGTGCCGTTCCTGCTCGGCGCTGTTCTGCTCGTGGTCGGCTACTTCATCCGCCGCAGCATCGACGAGACCGAGGCGTACGAGAATGCCGTGCAGGCCGAGGCGGCCGGCACAGCGCAGGAGACCAAGATCCCGGTGCTGGAGTCGATCCGCCGGAGTCCGCGAAACTTCCTCGTCGTCGTCGGCGCCCGGATGGCGGAGAACGGCTTTGCCTATCTCTTCCCGGTTTTCGCCGTGGGATTCGCTGTCAACAACCTCGGGGTGGAGCGCAGCACCACCCTGCTGGCGGTGGTGATCGCGTCCGCGGTCCAGGTGGTGTTCATCCCGATCTGGGCGCACCTCAGCGACCGGGTCGGCCGGCGGCCCGTGTACGCCGGTGGCGCGCTGCTGTCCGTACTGTGGCTGGTGCCGTTCTTCTTGCTGCTCGAGACCCTCAGTGCCCCATTGCTGATCCTGGGTTTCGTTGTGGGCCTGGGTGTTTTGTACCCGGCGATGCTGGCGCCTCAGGCGGCATACTTCGCCGAGCTGTTCGACACCCGTACCCGGCTGTCGGGCTTCGCCTTCGCCCGCGAGATCGGCTCGGTGCTGGCCGGCGGCTTCCTGCCGCTCATCGCCACCGCGTTGATCGCCGCGTTCGGGCACTGGTGGGTGATCGTGGTCTACCTCGGCATACTGACCGCGCTGACCCTGATCGCACTGGCCTACGGCCCGGAGACCAACCGCCGGGAGATCATCGAGCCGGGTGCGGTCGCCTCGCAGGAAACCCAGTCGGCACCGGCGCCAATGCCCTGACGAGAGTTCAGCCGAAGCGTTGCACCGAGTCTCCACCGTGACCGTAGCCGGTCCATCCTGGGAATCCGGTGTGGGCCATGGCAACCCAAGCCCGGTGCAGCTCTGCGCCAAGTCCCTGCGGAACCCGGCCCGGCCCGAGTAGGCCCGTCTGTCCATGCAGCCATTCCGAGTCGGCGATGTCGAAGACGAAGGGGAGTTCCACGGTATGGGCGGCACCGAGTCGGCCGTCCAGCGCCGTCGAGCGGAAGCCGAAACGGTAGACGTACGTGCCGTGCCGCGAGATCCGCGCGTGGGCCTGCGCCATCCGGGTGGAGCCGGCACCGAAGAGTGCATCGCCGATCAGGGCCGAACGCAACTCGCCGGGCGTCGCCTGCGGGCGCTGCGCGATCAGGGCTTCGACTGCGGCCTGCGGGTTCCGGTGTGCACGACGGGCGGCCGCCAGTACGTCGGCATGCCGGGAGGTCTCGAAGTTGCCCTGGGGGACGAGGTAGAGGTTGCCCTCCTCGGTGTTGGTGCCGATGAGCAGCGCGACATCTGCCGCCGGGCCCCCGGCCAGCGCGTCGGCGGGTTGATCGTCGCGGACGAGACTGAACGGGCTCAGACCTACCAGCGGATCAGTGGCAGCGGCGGTCTGCAGATCAATGCCGGCCAGCTTCGGCAACACGGCGACGAACCGTTCGTCGGAGATGCCGGCGAATGCGCCGGCGGTCGGCTCGACGCCGAGTGCCGTGGCGGCCGCACCGGTAACCCGTGCCGCCTGCTCCGGCGTGAAAGCGCCGGTGCCGCTGCCACTCTGCATGATGGCCCGGTGGAACAGTCCGGTGGCTTCCGGTGTGGCGAGCAGGGCGCCTACCAGGGTCGCGCCGGCGGACTGGCCGCAGACCGTCACGTTGGCGGGGTCACCACCGAAAGCGCTGATCGCATTCCGCACCCAGTCCAGGGCGGCCAGCACGTCGAGCAACCCGCGATTGCGCGGTGCCCCAGGGAGGTCGAGGAACCCGGCGACTCCTAGGCGGTAGTTGACGGTGACCACGACGACTCCGTCGCGGGCGAAGGCGCGGCCGTCGTACAGTGCGGCCTGCGATGAGCCGGTGACGAATCCGCCGCCGTGGACGAAGACGAGCACCGGGCGTGCCGCGTCGTCGGCGGCAGGTGTGTGCACGTCGAGGGTCAGGTAGTCGGCGCCGCGTACCCATCCGGGCCCGAAGTAGGGCCGCATGTCGAGGGCGCCGAAGTCGCGGACGGGCTGGGGCGCCGTCGCTCCCGGTCGTGTGGCATCGCGGACGCCGTGCCAGCCCGGGTGCGGTGCCGGCGGGGCGAAGCGGGCGGCGCCGGTGGGGGTGGTGGCGTAGGGGATGGCTCGGTACCGCTCGCCATGCTGGTCGCGGACGCCGCGCACCGCGCCGGAGGGGGTTCTGACGACGGGAGTGCTGTTCTGGGACAAGGGTTCTCCTGTGGTGAATGGATGATCAGCTGATACGGGAGAAGCCGGCCCAGCCCTTGATGGCGAACCTCGTGCCGTCGCGGACCACTTCGACGGCACCGTGGCCGCCGAGGTGGGCAGGGAACAGCAGCGTGTTGTCGTCGCCGGCGCGGCCCAGCAGCTTGTGCCTGGTGAGGCGTGCCTGTACCGGGTCTTCGCAGAAGCAGCTGTTGGTCTCGGGTGTCACGATTTGCAGCGGCGTGTGGATGAGGTCGCCGACGAACACCGCACGGTCGCCACCGGATTCCAGCGTCAGCACCGACGAGCCGGGGGTGTGTCCGGGTGCGATGTCCAGCCGCAGATTCTTGTCGATCTGGTACGTCTCGTCCCACAGTCGGGTCAGGCCGGCTTCATGCACCGGTGCGACGCTGTCTTCGAACACATTCAGACTTCCGCGGCTGACAACGGATTTGTGGCCGTTGGCCGGGTTCCAGAAGTCGAAATCGCGTTGTGGCATCAGGTAGGTCGCGTTCGGGAAGGTCGGCACCCAGGTCTCGTCGTCGAGGCGGGTGTTCCAGCCCACGTGGTCGATGTGCAGGTGGGTGTTGACCACCACGTCGACGTCCGCCGGTTGGACGCCGGCGGCGGCCAGATTGTCCAGGAACGCGGTGTCGAGCCGGTTCCACACCGGGACGTGCGGGCGCTCCTTGTGGTTGCCGACACCGGTGTCGATCAGGATGGTCCGCCCTTCGCTGCGCAGCACCCAGGTCTGGATCGCCGAGATGCAGGTGTCCGTCTCGGGATGCCAGAAATCCGGGGCCAGCCAATGCTTGTTGGCTTCCCAATCGCGCTCGGTGCTGTCCGGGAAGAAGTCTGCGGGACCCATCTGCACGGAGCCGTAGTACTCCTTGACGCGGGTGACGGTGACGTCGCCCAGTTCGATCTGTTCCATGTGACTCCCTGGTCATCGGCGGTTGCTGTGCGGTGCTGCCACGAGTTTGGCGACGGGTCGCGGTGGCAGCCACACCCCGGCGGTCCTACCCCTGGGAGGATGTGGCTGGCATCCGGCAGGACACGGATACTGAGGAGATGGATGGACCTGGACCGCTCGGAGAGTTCCTGCAGGCGCGCCGCGCGCGTATCCGCCCCGAGGACATCGGTGTGCAGGACTTCGGTGAACGCCGACGGGTGCAGGGTCTGCGCCGCGACGAGGTGGCACATCTGGCGGGCGTCAGCGTGTCCTACTACACGCGACTCGAGCAGGGCGTCTCCCGCGGCGCGTCACCCGAGGTTCTCGACGCGATCTCGCGGGCCCTGCACCTCGACGTCCACGAACACGCGCATCTGCAACGGCTGGCCGATGCCAGCCGGCGGGCGCCTCGGGCGCGACGGCCGCGCCCGGAGAAGGTGAGTGCGGAGACGCGGGACCTGTTGCGCGCGCTCGACGGTGTTCCGGCACTGGTCTTGGGCCGGCGCACCGATGTCCTGGCCTGGAATCACCTGGGGCACGCGCTGCTGGCCGGGCACGTGGACCGAGCCGCCGTGGATGACGTCGCGAATCGGCCCAATACGAGCCGAATGATCTTCCTCGACCGACACAAGCGCGAGCTCTACTCCGACTGGCGGCGCAAGGCCCGGGCGGTGGTGGGCAACTTGCGTATCGCCGTGGGTCGGTACCCGGAGGATCGTGACCTTGCGGCTCTGATCGGTGAGCTGACGATGAAAAGCCCGGAGTTCGTGGCCATGTGGGGCGATCACCGGATCACCCCGTGCGACGCCGCGTCCTACGACCTGCACCATCCGGTTATCGGTGCGGTGACCGTCACCCAGCAGACGCTGGCCATCGCACGCTCGCCCGGCCAGAGTCTGATCGTGGTCACCACGGCGGCGGGCTCACCGTCGGAGCAGGCGCTGGCGCTGCTGCGCAGTCTCGGTGCACCCGTGTACGACGGTGCGGTGCCCGACAGGTCCCGCGCCTGAGGACAGGTCTGTGGGCGCATCGCCGTTTCCTCAACTTCGTTGATGGCTGGTGGTCAGCACGCTTTAACGTTGTTAAGGTGTCAACCGTGACGAAGGGCATCACCCGGGAACGAATCGTGTCGGCGGCGCTTGAACTGCTCGACGAGCACGGTTTGGACGCGCTGACCGTGCGCGCGCTCGCGACGGCCCTCGATGTCCGTGCACCGGCACTGTATTGGCACGTCCGGAACAAACAAGAACTGCTCGACGCGATGGCCACCGAGGTCACGCGCCGGGTAGGAAACGTCCTGTCGACGATCGGCCCCGGTACCGACTGGCGCGAGGACCTCGCCGCCTACGCGCGCGTCCTGCGCACCGAGTACCTGAAACACCGAGATGGAGCCCGGATCTTCAGCGGCACCCGCCTCTCCGATCCGGATGTGTTGCACACCAAGGAACTCTGGTTCACCCGCTGGACCGCTGCCGGGATGACACTCGCGGGTGCCGATGACGCCATCGATCTGACCACCGCGTTCGTGGTGGGGTTCGTCATCGAGGAACAAGAGCGCAGCCAGTCGGCCGAGGCGGACCCGGAACGGTACTCACTTGCTGGGCGTGACGCCTGGCTGGGGGAAGGGTTCTTACTGGTCGGCGAGGCCGGTCATGCGCGCGACGACGGTGATGGGCGATTTGAACGCCAACTCGGCATCGTCCTCGACGGAGTCGGAACTCGATTGAACGACCGGGATCCGGCGGTTGAGCGGCGGACGTGAACACCTCCATGTTTCCCGAAACCCTTCGCCGCGTTGCCCGCACGCGAGGTGCGGCTCACTCGAAGATGTCGGTGGGCACCATGGCCGATACCAGCACGTTGGGGACATCGACGATCTGGCTGATACGCAGATCGACGGCCACGCTGCACAGGGCGTACGCCTGCTGGCGGGTGAAACTGCGCTCATCGGCCAGGTAATCGACCATGAGGCGCAGTGCATTTCGCGTCGCCAGATTGAGGTTCTCCGGGTGGATCCGGCCACCTGCGTCCATCGGGATACCGGTCACCGCGAAGTGCGGCCGGGCGGCCACCTCTGCTGGCCCCGCGGTGCGGCGCTCGAAGCGCAGATACCGCAACCCGCCCGACACTGCCGCACCCTTGCGCAGGTCGAGCCGTACCACCACCCTGGTGGTGGTTTCCACAGCGGCGCCGCACGATTCGCCGTCACCCTGTGCGAAGTGACCGTCGCCGACGGAGAACAACGCGCCAGGAACGAACACCGGCAGGTACACCCGGCTTCCCGCGGTCAGGTGTTTGATGTCGATGTTGCCGCCGGCCTCGGTGGGGGAGATGGTGCGCCGCGCCGGGTCCCCCGGCAGGTCCGGCGGCACCGCCGAGGTCGGATTGGGCAGCTCGACCAGCCCGCCCTCGTCCGCGGCCGCTTGTTCGGCGCGCTTGGTGCGCTCGAACAGATCCCGCGACGGCGCGACTCCCATCACCCCCATGAAGGGGGCCGCGGGCAACCGGACCCCGGGCAGGTCCGCCGAGCGGGCGAACCCGCCGGCGAGCTCCCATCGCACGATGTGCGGGTCGGTGAATTCGTCACGCAGGAAGCCGAATCCGGGGATGTTCAGCGTCGCGCCGAAGTCTCCCGTCTCGACCGACAGCACATCGACCACCAGCAGGTCGCCCGGTTCGGCATCCTCGATGTACACGGGGCCGGTCAACGGATGGATCCGGGCTGCATCCATCGCCAGCACGTCCGCGGCGGTCGAATCCCGGGTGATCTGGCCGTCGTAACCGTCGCGGGCGCGTAATGCCACGGTGTCGCCCGGCGCGCACCGCAGCACCGCCGGGATGTCCGGATGCCAGCGATTGTGCCCCGACCGCGGGTCTTCCACCAGCGACTTGGTGAGGTCCAGCTCGATCTCGTACACGTCGCTCATGATGCCGCACCCGCGGCGGCGGGGAAGGCACCGCGGGCCCGCTCGAACGTGTGCGCAACACGCAGGACCGTCGCATCGTCGAGGTGGCGGCCCACGATCATCATCCCGACGGGGAGTCGGTCGACCAGGCCGGCCGGCACGCTGCACGCCGGATGCCCGGTGACATCGAAGGTCGCGGTGTTGGCCATCATCTCCAGTGCCCGCGCCAGGTACTCGTCCAGCGGCGCGTCGCTGCCCGGTATGAGACTGGCCACGATCGGGGTGGTGGGCATGACCAGGACATCGAAACGGGACAGCGCCTCGTCGTAGGCGGCACGCAGACGCGGAACGAGGTTGCGCGCCATCGCGTAGTGCGCGCCGTGGTGGCGGTCGAGGGTGTGGCGGCCGGCCAGCAGCACCAGCTTCACGGTATCCGGGAAGGAGGAGCCGTCCGCGCGGCGCCGGCTTCCGTAGTGTTCGATGAGCGCGGGGTCGTACCAGCCCTGCCAGTTCCGGCCGTAGGCGTTGCCGTCGACCATCTGAGCGGTCCCGCCCTCGACCGCGATCACGTCCCAGATCTGCTTGCCGTGCCGGTGCCAGGGCACCGAGACCTCCTCACACAGCAGGCCTTCGGAGCGCAGGATGTCCACGGCGCCGAGGACGGCGGCATCGACGTCGGGAACCGACTCCGGGTGCGCGAACCCCTCGGCCAGCACTCCCACCCGCAGCCCGGTTGCGGACCGGGTCAGCTCCTCGGTGAACGTGGGCCCCTCGCGCTCGGCGCGCTGCCGGGGATCCAGTCCGTCGGGCCCGGCGATCACGTCCAGAACCAGCGCCGCATCGGCGACGGTGCGGGTCATCGGACCGAGGTGGTCCAGCGATTGCTCGATCGGGAATGCGCCCGTGTAAGGAACCAGCCCGTGTGTCGGCTTGTGTCCCACGATCCCGGTGAACGCGGCGGGCAGCCGCACCGAGCCCCCCTGGTCACCGCCGATGGCCAGGTCGACGGCACCGGCGGCGACCAGAGCGGCACTGCCGCTGGACGATCCGCCCGTCGTCCGGGTGCGGTCCCAGGGATTGCGCACCGGACCGGTCGCCGCAGTGTGCGACGCACCGGAGAAGCAGAGATCCTCGCAGACGGTCTTGCCCGCGACGGTGGCGCCGGCGGCCAGCAGCCGGGCGACCACGGTGGCATCACGGTCGGGAACATAGCCTTCGACCAACGCCGAACCGTTCATCATCGGCACCCCGGCAACCGCGATGTTGTCCTTGATGCCCACCGTGCGGCCGGCCAGTGGGCCGGTGCCGGTCGAGGTGATATCGCATGTGACGTACCAGGCGCCCAGGGGGTTGTGAGCCGGCCGGGACCAGTCTCGTGCCACGGCGGGCGGTTCGATGTCGCGGTGCAGCGCGGCGACCACATCCCAGGAACCCAGCATGTCGTCGACGTGCGGGGCGAACTCGGCGAGTTCGTCGGTGCCCAGGCCGAGACCGTATGCGGCAGAGACCTGTTCGAGGTCGGCGGGTTCTGGCGAATGCACGGTCATGCTCAGCCCGCCTGGAGAGCATCGCGGGCGTGGGTGGCCAGTTCGGTGTCGACGTTGTTCTCATACGACGTGGCATCCGAGGGATAGGCCGCAATGTTCTTGGTGAACAACGAAATCTCCATGTTGCGATCCCAGGACTCCTTGCTCACCGTCACGTCCTCGGCGTAACCCTTGGCGTCGATCTCCCGTTCGACGGCCGCCGCAACGACCTCGCGGGCGAGATCGGGGAAGTACTCCGCAGCGATGTCGATGGTGGCCGCAGGGTCGGCGTAGATGAACTTCGACGCCTTGGCTATCGCGGTGACCACCCCTTGAGCGGCTGCACGGTTGTCCTGCAGGTACTTCTGCGTGGTGGTCAGGCTGGAGAAGGCGAAGGGATACCAGTCCGGATTGGCGGGGAAGGAGTAGACGACTTCGAGACCCTGCTCCACGACCGCCTGGCTGACGGTGGGCTCAAAGGACAGTGCCAGGTCGGCCTGCCCGCCTGCCACCGCGGCGAGTTCGCTGCCGAGTGCGACGTTGACCATGGTGACGTCCTTCAGGCCCTTTTGGTCGATCAGGTATTTCATGAATGCCCAACTGGTGTCGGGTTCCGGGCTCACCACCACCTTCTTGCCCTCGAACACCGACGGGTCGTTCGGGGTGGCGGCCCCGCCGCGGCCGATGACGAACACCGACGGCGCGTTCTGGATCGCGGCCACCACGAGTCCGGGGCCGCCGTTTTCATGTGACTTCGGCACGAATACCGGGTCCTGGATGGAGAAGTCGGCGGATCCGCCGAGTACCGCGGTCCAGGACTGGGTGCCACCGCCGCCGGTCGCAATCTCGACGTTCACCCCCTGCTCCCGGAAGTAGCCGTTCTCCTGCGCGACGTAGAGCGGCAGGTAGAGCAGCGACTGGAAGGCCTGGCTGATCCGCACCGAGGTGGTGCCGTCCGCCGACCGGGCCGGTTCGCTGCTGCAGGCCGTGGCGAGCAGGACCGTTGCCGACGCACCGACAACCGCGAACTGCCGGAGTAGCTTTCGGGCTTTCATGATCATGACCTTTCCCACTGACCGAGGAAGCGCTCGAGGGCGCTGACGAGGAGGTTGAACACCAGCACCATGACCATGACGATGGCGATGCCGGCAATCACGAGGCTGATGGTGAAGTTGGAGCTGCCGAGCAGGATCATGTGGCCCACTCCCGCCTCGGAGCTGATGTATTCGCCGACGATGGCGCCGACCAGTGCAAAGCCGATGTTGAGCTTCAAACCTGACACCACCCACGTCATCGCCGACGGCACAACGAGTTTCCGGAAGATCTGGGAGCGAGAGGCCCCGAAGGACTTCATCAGGTTGATCAGGTCCGGGTCGGTGCGTCGGGCCCCGCGATAGGACGTGGTCAACGACACGACCACACACGAGAACGCGACGATCACCACCTTGGACGTCATCTCGGTGCCGAACCAGATGATCGTCAGCGGGGCGACCGCCAGCACCGGGATGGAGCCGATGGCTGCGATGAACGGCGACGTCAGGTCGGCCACGAACTGCGAATACCACAGCAGCAGACCGAGGACGGAGCCGCCGACGGCGCCGATCAGAAATCCGAGGATGACCTCCATGCTGGTGACGCCGATGTCGGTCCACAGTGCACCGGAGATGGCGCGGGTCTGCAGCACGTTCCACACCGCGCTGGGGCTGCCGAAGAGAAAGGAGCTCACCGCACCGCTGCGAGTGCCGAATTCCCATGCCGACAATGCCGTGACGACGATCAGGACCTGCAGGCCATGCATGATGATCCGCCGGCGACGGGGCGATGTGGTGGCCGTCCGGGCCCGGACCGGCCGTGCGGGGGCGCGCTTCGGTTCAGCCAGTGCGGTGTTCATGCGACGGCCGCCGATTGTTCGATTCCCCGCCAGATCTTTTCGTAGAACTCGTTGAAGCGGGGCGCCAGGCGCCGTTCGTTGATATCGGTGCTCGTGGTGCCGAGCTCGATGTCGAGTTCGTGGACGATTTGTCCGGGGTGCGCTTTGAGGACGTACACCCGGTCCGACATGGTGACCGCCTCTTCGATGTCGTGCGTGACGGCGACAACGGTTTTACCTGTGGCCCTGGCAGTTTCGAGCAGCTCGCCCTCCAGCGCGATCTTGAGAGGGTAGTCGAGTGCCTTGTAGGCCTCGTCCATCAGAATGATGTCCGGGTCGGTCACCATGGTGCGCATGAGTGCCGCGCGCTGCCGCATTCCTCCGGAAAGGTCGGCGGGGTACTTGTCCTCGCAGCCCTCCAACTTGTAGGCCGCGAACAGCTGACGGGCCCGTTCGCGTGCCTCCTTCTTGCGGGCGCCGCGCACCTCGAGGCCCAGAATGACGTTCTCCAGCACCGTCCGCCACGGGAACAGCAGGTCTTTCTGCAGGACGTAGCCGATGTGTTCCGAGGTGGCACCGGTGACGTCGTTCCCGTGCACCAGGATCGACCCGGCGGTGGGGGACACCAGCCCGGTGATGATGTTGAACAGGGTCGACTTGCCGCATCCACTCGGGCCGACGATGGAGATGAACTCGCCGCGGTCCGCGTGCAGCGTCAGTCCCTGCAGTACGCGGGTGACTCCGTGGGAGGTGGCGTACTCCTTGTCGATCCCGACGACTTCCAGGCTGCGGGTCATTGCAGGACACCCCGCGCTGGTCCGGCAAACCGATCGATAACTGATATATCACTCATGTCGTGACTGATCCCATTCTCGAATGTCTGGAGTTGGTACTTCAGGGACTCGCAACGATGCGGGGCTGAAGAAAAATCGAGCGGTCACCACCCTGTGGTTCACCAAGCGAAACACACCGTCACACGTTGAGCAACCGATTGGGCAATATTGGTGAGACTCCGAGCAACCGATTGTTCTCTGGCTGTTTGCGAAATTCGTCCTCAGCCCGTGCGGGGGAGTGCTCCTGTTCCGTTAGCGCGGTGAAATGGCCTGAGGGATGGCGGCGGCGTCGAGACCGGCCAGATCGATGCCGTTGGTCTCCTTCAAAAAGCTCACCGCCACCGTCGAGATGACTGCCGCCACCGCGAGGTAGCACGCGATCGGCACCCAGGATTCATACGCGCGCAGCAGGGAGGTACTGATGAACGGTGCCAACGATCCGGCGAAGATCGAGGTCACCTGATAGCCGAGTGAGACACCGGTGTAGCGCATCCGGGTGGGGAACATCTCGGCCATCAGGGCCGGCTGCGGGGCATACATCAGACCGTGGACCAAGAGGCCGAGCGTGATGCCGAGGAAGATGAGCAGATCATTTCCGGTGGACAGCAACGGATAACCGACAAACCCCCACCCGATGGCCAGCGTGGATCCCAGCAGGAATACCGGTTTGCGGCCCCAGGTGTCGGCGAGCCGGCCGTAGAACGGCACCACGAGGAAGTGGATCGCATGCGCACCGAGGATGAGGACCAGGATCTCGGTGGTGGTGGCTCCGATCGTGAACGCCAGATAGGTGATCGAGAACGTGACGACCATCTGGTACATGATGTTCTCGGCGACCCGAGCGCCCATGGCGATCAGCACCTGACGCGGGTAGGCCCTGATCACCTGTAGTGCCGTAGGGGTGGCCTCGTTGGTCTGCTCGGCCGCCTCGCGGGCTTCCAGGAACAGCGGCGCCTCATCGACGCGGGTCCGGATGTAGTAACCGACGATCACGATCACGGCCGACAACCAGAACGCGATACGCCAGCCGTAGGCCAGGAAGGCGTCCTCGGGCATGGCGAATGCCAGGCCGGTGAGGACAAGTGTCGCAACGAAATTGCCGAGCGGAAGGGCGGCCTGCGGCCAACTGGTCCAGAACGCGCGACTCTTGTTCGGGCTGTGTTCGGCGACCAGTAGCACCGCGCCGCCCCATTCGCCGCCGACTCCGACTCCCTGGATGAAGCGCATCAGAACCAGGAGCAGTGGAGCGGCCATCCCGATGCTGGCGTAGCCGGGGATGCAGCCGATCGCGAACGTCGAGGCGCCGACCAACAGCAGGCTCACCTGGAGCAGCTTCTTGCGTCCCACCCGGTCACCGAAGTAGCCGAAAACCAGGCCCCCGAGCGGACGGGCGAGGAAGCCGACGGCGTAGATGAGCAGAGCGTTGATCACCCCGTCGAGTGCATCGTCGGTCTTCGGGAAGAACAGCGTGCCGAACACCAGGGCCGAGGCTGCCGAGTACAGCAGGAACTCGTACCACTCGATGACGGTGCCGGCCATGGACGCCGCGACCACTTTTCGCAGCTTGCTCGTCGGCGGGTCGGTGCCGTGCGGAGTGGTGGTGCGAGATTGCTGGGGCGAAGAGTTGACCATGGCGGCTCCTGTCGGCACGCGTCGGATGGGGTGACCGCGACCGGTGTCCCAGGTCACAGTTGTCACAGTGAATCACGATGAATGCGCTGAAAACAACCGATTGCGCACAATTGCCGAAGATCTGGACAATCGATTGTTCTTCTTGGTTGAATGCTCCCGTGGCGTAGCGCGCCAGCTCCCACTGGATTCGATCAAGGAGGCACCGATGGCCCAGCTCGACGGGATTCGTGTCGTGAGTTTCACGCATTTCCTGCAAGGCCCCTCGGCCACGCAGTTGCTCGCCGATCTGGGTGCGCACGTGGTGAAGGTCGAGCCGCCGACGGGTGCGTTCGAGCGCTCCTGGTCGGGGCCCGACGCCTATCTGAACGGGGAGAGTGTCTTCTTCCTGCTCGGCAACCGGAACGTCGACAGCCTCGTGGTGGATCTCAAGGACCCGGAATGGGTGGACGTCGTACTCCGGCTGATCGACGACGCGGACGTACTGATCGAGAGTTTCCGCCCGGGCGTGATGGATCGGCTCGGCCTGGGGTGGGATCGCCTGCGCGACCGCAATACCCGATTGGTGTACTGCTCGCTGTCGGGCTACGGCAGCGACGGCCCCTATAAGGACCGGCCGGGCCAGGATGTGCTGCTGCAGTCCCTGTCGGGAATCGCTGCAGCGACCGGTGCCGCCGATGGCCCGCCGACGCCGGTCGGCGCCTCGATCGTCGACCAGCACGGCGCGGTGTTGGGCGCTTTCGGGATCTTGGCGGCCCTGCATGGCCGGGAGCGCACCGGACGGGGCGCACGGGTGGAGAGCAACCTGCTCAGTGCCGCACTCGATCTCCAGGTCGAACCATTCTCGTACTTTCTGAACGGGTACACCGGCCGCCGCAGCGGCAGCGGCGTGTCCTCGCCGTATTACAAAGCGCCGTATGGTGTTTTCGCCACCGCCGATGGTCACCTCACGCTGTCGCTCAATGCGCTGACGGTGCTGGCCGCCGTCTTCGAGGATGACTGGTTCCTCGGTGTCGGTGAAGACGCTTCCTACCGAAGGCGCGAGGACGTCAATGAGCGGGTGGCCAAGCACATGGGGCAACGCACCACCGGCGAATGGAGTGCGGTGTTCGCGGCGGCGAGGGTCTGGTTCGCACCGGTGAACACCTACGCCGACATCGTCGAGGATCCGCAGGTGCAGCACAACAAATCGGTGATCGAGATGGACCATCCGACTGCGGGTTCGGTCAAGCTCCTCGGTCACCCGGTGCTCTACGACGGAGAGCGCCCGGGGGTGCGCAGCCTGCCACCCGAGCTGGGTAGCTCCAACCACGCGGTCCTTGCCGAATTGGGATACGACACAACAGATATCGATCGACTTCAAGCAAAGGTGGGCCAATGATGACCGACACACTGACGAACGGGCAGTCCGTGAGCATTGACGCGGAAGCGGCCGGGGGCGTGCTGCATGTGGTGCTGAACCGTCCGCGCAAACGCAATGCCTTCGACCTCGACATGGTGCGCTCGCTGACCAGGACGATCGATGCGCGCCCGGCCGGCACCCGGGCGATCGTGCTCAGCGGTGGCTCCTTTTTCTGTGCAGGAGCGGACATTTCGGTATACGGACGTGGCGATCTGGGCGATATCGGCGAACTCACGCGCGCGGCGGGGGTGTTGGTCGAGACCATCGCAACTGTCCCCGTCCCGGTCATCGCGGCGGTCGAGGGGATGGCCCTGGGCGGCGGATTCGAGGTTGTGCTGGCCGCCGATCTCGTGGTGGCGGGCGACACGGCCGAGTTCGGGCTTCCCGAGGCGTCCCTGGGGCTGATACCGGGCTGGGGCGGGACGCAGCGGCTGACCGCACAGGTGGGCGCCCGAAAAGCCAAGCAGCTCATCATGCTCGGTCAGCGGCTGCCGGCTGCACAAGCACACGCTCTCGGTCTGGTGAACGAGGTGGTTCCGGCGGGTGCCGGCGTGGAACGGGCACTCGAGTTGGCTACGGTTCTGGCCGGCTCATCGGCCTCGGCGCTGGCGGCCACCAAGGATCTGGTGTCGGGTGCCGAGCGCGCACTGGCCTACGGCGATGAACGTGCCACCCTGATGGAGCTGTTCACCTCCGCGGACGGAGTCGAAGGGGTCGCGGCCTTCGTGCAGAAGCGCCCCGCCGGTTTCGGGCGCTGAGAACGCACTGCGTCACTGAGCCGGCGGGGCCGTGGTCTCCTGCACCATCAATTCAGGTGCCGGATCGGTAACCACCACATCGGTGAGCTCGGCCCCTCCCAGGTGGTCAAGCAGCATCGTGGCGGCGAGGTCTCCGAGCCGGTGCAGCGGCAGCTTGACCGTGGTGATCGCCGGATACACCGTGTTGGCGACCCATGTCGTGTTGATTCCGACGATCGACAGCTCGTCGGGCACCCGCACGCCGAGTCGCAACGCGGCGAACAGGGCGCCCACGGCGGCGTTGACGCTGGCCACCACGATCGCGGTGGGGCCGTGCGGTGTACCCAATCCGGCGTCGTGGTGAAGCGTGTTGAGCGCCTGGGCCCCCGCGTCGGATTCCCACCCGGCATCGATCACCCACGCCGGGTCGGGTGTGAGGCCGGCATCGGTCATCGCGCGCAGGAAGCCGCTCTTGCGCCGGCCCGCGGTGTCGTGCGCACGGGTGCCGGAGATGAACGCGATTCGCCGGTGGCCCAACTCGATCAGGTGTCCGGTGGCCAGCCCCGCTCCGCGTTCGTCCTCGAGGATCACCGATCCGACTCTGGCCGGTAGCCGGGAGTTGACGGTTATCGCCGGTACGCCCGAGTGCAGCACCGCGGCCAGCATGGCGTCGTCGAAATCCTCGCGCCGCTGGATCAGCAGTCCGTCGACCCGGCCTTCGCGCACCAGGCGGGACAGTTGCTGGGCGCCTTCCGGAGGCGGATCAACCTGGCCCAGCAGTACGTCGGTGCCGTGGCGGGCGGTCGCCTCCTGTACTCCTGCCAGCATGTCGGCGAACACCGCGTTGTTGACGTCGGGCACGATCAGTCCGATTGCTCCCGAGCGGGATTGGCGCAAGGCGCGGGCGCGCGCATTCGGCACATAATCGAGTTCCACGGCGGCCGCGAGCACCCGTGCCCGGGTGGCCTCGCTCATCCGCGCCCTGACGTCGCCCGTCAAGGCGCGAGAGGCGACTGACTTCGACACCCCCGCAGCTCGTGCCACATCGTCGAGGGTGCCCATGAAGCCGATCCTAATTGCGCGACCGTGTGCATAGCCCGATGACGATCGCTCCGCGCGCCCCGGGTCTCCGCTCTCCCGTCTGCGGAGTGGCCGGACAATCGCGCCGAGTTTGCTGAAACCTCGACAGATTGAGGTATACACCAACTAGAGTTGTTGCTGTTGACGATAACGTCAATATAGCCATCGGGAGTGGTGCATGTTCATACGTTCCTTCATCGCTGCGGCCGCGTTCGGCGTTGCCGGGATTGTCCTTGCGCCGATTGCGGCAGCGTCCCCGTACGCGAACTGCACAGCGGCACGGGACGACGGCGCATGCAATATCCCGTCGACGTCGGAGTATTACCAAGCCAAGCTCGACCGCGATCAGGACGGAATCGGCTGCGAGTGCTGACAGCGGGCGTTGAGACCGGTTCGTTCCGATAGGACAGCTCTCCGGCCGGCCACGGGCCACCCAGCAAAAAACGGTCCTACCAGCGTTTCCGCCGGTAGGACCGTTTCTATTGAGAGCGGGCGACGGGAATCGAACCCGCGTAGCTAGTTTGGAAGACTAGGGCTCTACCATTGAGCTACGCCCGCTTGCGGTGCATCGGAGACTGTACCGGCGAAGGCGCAATCAAATCCAATTGATTGCGTCACGACACGTGCCCGTAGTATCTCGCGTGGTCGGCGTGCGTGCGTGCCGACCAGGCAGGCACGGATTAGGCACGGGGTGTAGCGCAGCTTGGTAGCGCATCCGCTTTGGGAGCGGAAGGCCGCAGGTTCAAATCCTGTCACCCCGACCGCACGAGTATCACCGATCCACACATACAAGGAGTAACGCAGTGAAGAGCACCGTCGAGAAGTTGAGCCCGACCCGGGTTCGGATCAACGTGGAGGTGCCCTTCACCGAGTTGGAGCCCGACTTCGATCGCGCGTTCAAGCAGATGGCCACCCAGGTCCGCCTGCCCGGTTTCCGTCCCGGCAAGGCTCCGCGCAAGCTGCTGGAAGCCCGCATCGGACGCGGCGCCGTCCTGGAGCAGGTCGTCAACGACGCGCTGCCCAGCCGCTACAGCGAGGCCGTCAGCGCCGCCGAACTGCAGCCCCTCGGCCAGCCCGAGATCGAGGTCACCAAGCTCGAGGACAACGAAGAACTGGTCTTCACCGCCGAGGTGGACATCCGTCCCGAGATCGAGCTGCCGGACCTGAGCGCGCTGAAGATCACCGTCGACCCGATCGAGGTCGGCGACGACGAGGTCGACACCGAGCTGCAGAACCTGCGCGCCCGCTTCGGCACCCTGACCGGTGTCGAGCGTCCCGCCGCCGAGGGCGACTTCGTCTCCATCGACCTGTCGGCCACCGTCGACGGCGAGGACGTCCCCGAGGCCGCCACCGAAGGCCTGTCCCATGAGATCGGCTCCGGCCAGCTCATCGAAGGGCTCGACGAGGCGATCATCGGCCTCAAGGTCGACGAGAGCAAGACCTTCACCACCACCCTGGCCGCCGGCGAGCACGCCGGCAAAGAGGCCGAGGTCACCGTCACCGTGAAGTCGGTCAAGGAGCGCGAGCTGCCCGAGGCTGACGATGAGTTCGCGCAGTTGGCAAGCGAATTCGACACCATCGCCGAGCTGAAGGAAAGCCTCGTCGAGCAGGTCAAGCGGGTGAAGCGCATCCAGCAGGCCGAGCAGATCCGCGACAAGGCCCTGGAGGTGCTGCTCGACGACGTCGAGGTGCCGCTGCCCGAGGCGATCGTCAAGGCTCAGGTCGACGACGCCCTGCACAACGCGATCCACGGCCTCGACCACGACGAGGACAAGTTCAACGAGCAGCTGACCGAGCAGGGCAGCAGCCGCGAAGAGTTCGACGCCGACAACCAGAGCAACGCCGAGAAGGCCGTCAAGACCCAGCTGCTGATGGACGCCGTCGCCGACAAGCTCGACATCCAGGTCGGCCAGGAAGACCTGACCGAGCGTCTGGTGCTCATGTCGCGGCAGTACGGCATCGAGCCGCAGCAGCTGCTGCAGGTGCTGCAGCAGAACAACCAGCTGCCTGCCATGTTCGCCGACGTCCGTCGCGGTCTGACCATCGCCGCGGTGGTGCACAGCGCGACCGTGACCGACACCGAGGGCAACGTCATCGACACCGCCGAGTTCTTCGGCCCGGCCGGTGGCGCCGAGGCGGACGAATCTGCAGCAGCCGCCGAGGCTCCGGCCGAGGTCGAAGCCGATGACGCCGACTCCGATGACGAGGCCGAGAAGAAGGCCAAGAAGGCGGAGAAGAAAGCCAAGAAGAAGGCCGAGAAGAAGGCCGAGGCCGACGACGCCGACAGCGCGGAGTGACGCCGCGCGCGTGACGCTGTGAGCGAAAGCGCGCGTTTCAGGGAGTGCACGATCGCGCCGGTTGGTTAGTGTTCGTGTGTACGTAGACGAGAAAGCAGGTATTCAGTCGTGACTGAGATGCGATCGGGCGCGTCGGGGCTCAACCTCATCGACTCGGTGTATGAGCGGTTGCTCGCCGAGCGCATCATCTTCCTGGGCACCCAGGTCGATGACGACATCGCCAACCGGCTGTGCGCGCAGATTCTGCTGCTGGCCGCGGAGGACCCCACCAAGGACATCCACCTCTACATCAACTCACCGGGTGGATCGGTGACCGCGGGCATGGCCATTTACGACACCATGGTGTTGGCGCCGTGCGATGTGGCGACCTATGCGATGGGTCTGGCCGCGTCGATGGGCGAGTTCCTGCTCGCCGCCGGTACCAAGGGCAAGCGGTACGCCCTGCCGCACGCGCGGATCATGATGCACCAGCCGTCGGCAGGTATCGGCGGTAGCGCCGCCGACATCGCCATCCAGGCCGAGCAGTTCGCCCTGACCAAGAAGGAAATGAACCGGCTGAACGCCGAGTTCACCGGTCAGACCCTGGAGCGGGTGGAAGCCGACGCGGATCGCGACCGTTGGTTCACCGCCCCTGAGGCGCTGGAATACGGCTTTGTCGACCACATCATCACGAGCGTCAGCGTCAACGGTGAGGGACCAGGAGCAGGAATCAAATGAACCCGATGCAGTCGCGCTACATCTTGCCGTCGTTCATCGAGCACTCCAGCTTCGGCGTCAAGGAATCCAACCCGTACAACAAGCTGTTCGAGGAACGCATCATCTTCCTCGGTGTGCAGGTCGACGATGCCTCGGCCAACGACATCATGGCCCAGCTGCTGGTCCTGGAGTCGCTGGATCCCGACCGCGACATCACCATGTACATCAACTCGCCGGGTGGATCGTTCACCTCGTTGATGGCGATCTACGACACCATGCAGTACGTGCGTGCCGACATCCAGACCGTCTGCCTCGGGCAGGCAGCCTCTGCCGCCGCTGTGCTGCTGGCTGCCGGCACCCCCGGCAAGCGGATGGCTCTCCCGAACGCGCGCGTGCTGATTCATCAGCCCGCCGTGGGCGGCGCCATCCAGGGACAGGTCTCGGATCTGGAGATCCAGGCCGCCGAGATCGAGCGCATGCGCACCCTGATGGACACCACGCTGGCCCGGCACACCAACAAGGAACCCGCGCAGATCCGCAAGGACACCGACCGCGACAAGATCCTCACCGCGGCGGAAGCCAAGGATTACGGGATCATCGACACGGTCCTGGCCTACCGGAAGCTCTCGGCCCAGAACGCCTAGTCACTTCTTCGAACACTCGACCCCGGCTCGCCTTCGCGAGCCGGGGTCGAGTGTTTTGTCGTTCACGTCAAAATGCAACGCCGCACCGGTACGCGTGCGACTCTTGGACGTCGGGAAACTCCGAGGGAGACGACCATGACCACTCACAGCGGCCGCGCGATGTTCGGCGTGTGCATGTTCGCTGCCGGGCTGTTCGGCCAGATCGCCGCGCCGGCCGTCGGCCTGGCCGACGAACCGGTGTGTCCGGTCGGAACGTACTGGAATCCGGTGGTGGTGCAATGCCTGCCGGACGGGGTGAACCCGGTGGTCGGTCCGGTGGGTCCGATCGGTGTCGGCGGTGTCGCCGGTCCGGTCGGCGTCGGACCCGTGGGACCAGGGCCGGTGGGTCCGGGACCGATCGGGCCGGGACCGGTCGGGCCCGGCGGACTGGGACCGCGCTAGCGGATCAGTAGCTGAACGTGGTGGCCCCGTCGCCGATCCACTCCCACAGCTGCACGGTGCCACCGGGTTGTGCCCCGGCGATGAAGCTGCCCGAGTCCAGCTTCTTGGAGTCGATACAGATGGGGCACACCAGATACCGTCCACCCGCCTTCTCGTAGCGTTCGATCAGCCCGGCCAGTGGCGGGCATCCTTCGCATGCGGTGGCCACCGCGACACCAGGGACGACCAGGCGGACGGCCTCCTTGGTCAGGAACATCATCGTCGGGCGGCCGGACTCGGCCGCGCCGACCGCCATCAGGAAGGCGATGGTGACGCGTTCGGCGTCCTCCAGACCGGTGGTCAGGCTGATCGCTGCTTTGTTCGTCGAGTTGCTCATACCCTGATCGTCTACACCCGCGAGCTTTCCCGCGTGGGGCGTTTGCCCCAGTTCGTGAAGTCAGGCCTCGACCAGTCCGTGCCGCAGCGCGTACATGCTGGCCCCGATGCGGTTGGATGCGCCGATCTTGGAGTACGTGCGCTCGACGTGGTTGCGCGCGGTCTTCTCGCTGATCACCAGCGTGGAAGCGATCTCCTTGTTCGACGCACCCCGGGCCACCATCCGCAGCACGTCCACCTCACGTGGGGTCAGCCCGTCCGGTCGCAGTGCCGCGCGCCGGGGCCGGTGACCGGCGGCCTGTAGGACCGCCTCGACCGCGGCCGCATCGAGTTCGCCGGCCTCCACCCTGTCGTGCAGCCTGCGCATCGCCGCCTGCGGCGGGTGCTCGGACCGGTAAGGCCTTGGCTCGCAGGCAGATTGGTAGGCGACCGTGGCCGCCAGGATTCGGTCCGGCAGCCCGAGGGCCGAGCCGGGTAACCCGCGCGGGTAGCCCGAGCCGTTCACGCATTCGTGGTGGTTACCGGCGATCTGGGCCACCTCCTGCAGGCCGGGCACCTGGCTGAGGATCCGCACCGTCAGATAGGGGTGCAGACGCACCCGCTCGAATTCGCCCGCGGTCAGCGGCCCCGGCTTGGACCAGATCTGGTTCGACACCCCGATCCGGCCCAGATCGTGCACATGGCCGGCGCGACGGGTCAGCGCGACAGTGTCCGCGTCCAGGCCCGCCGCGCTGGCGGCGTCGCCGGCCAGTTGCGCCACTGCTCGCGAATGGCCAAGGGTGAACGGGCATTTCAGGTCCACGAAATCGCCGAGCGCCACCAGCATGGCGTCCAGCCCGTCATCGTCGAGGCGCTCATGCCGATCGGGCGCCTCATGCAGGGCGGCGGCCCAGACGTCTCCGGTGGCGGGCCCGGCCAGGATCGCGTCCGCGTCACGGACGAACACGTCGACCACCAGCGGGTCGAACTGTCCGCCGCGCCGGGCGGTGGCCAGCGCCACCGCGCGCGTCACGCCGCCGGTGCGGTGATGCACCTCGACCAGGTCGGCCAGCTGCGCGATCCGCATCTGGATCGGAATGGCATCCCCGCGCGCACCGGCCGGCATGCCGCCGCCGTCGTACCGCTCGAAGGCGAATGCCAGCGCGGCCTGCACCTCGGGTCCCAACCCCATCCGGTCGGCCAGCAGCGCCGCAGAAGTGCAGTGCGAGTGGATCATCCGCGACAGCTGGCCGCGGGCATCGACGAACAACGTGGCCATCACGTTCAGTCGCCGCGCCAGCGGTTCGCCTCTGGCGATGTTGTGCAACAGGAATCGCAGGAAGGGCAGACCCGTTGCCTCGACCTGATAGGTGTTGTGTCGGACGGAGATATCGTCACCGAACCACCGCGCGTACTCATGGGAATCGGCGTGACACCCGATCCACATGATGAGCGTTGTGTAGTACACGGCGTCACGCTGTGGCCCGGTCAGTCCGATCCGGTCGGCCAACCTGGTCGCGATGAGCGCAGACCGCAGCATGTGTTCGCCGGGCTGGCCCAGACCGAGGTCGACGGCCACCGACAGCGCGGCCAGCAGTTCGGCGCGGGTGGGTCTCTCGGCCGGCGGTGAGGCCATCGGCTGATTATGCGCTTCGGTGCACCGCAGGATCGTAGGTCTCGAAATGCCCGGAGCCGACCACGAAGATGCCGCGCTGCGGCGGCCGGAAGTCGGCGAGTTCGGCCTGCCTGCGCAGCGGCCCCGGCTCGCCGAGATCCTCGCCGTGCAGTGCCGCGCGTCCGGAGGCCAGCCACACCTGGCGCGGGGCGATCATGAATCGCTGGCCGTTGGGTGCGGTGCCGGACAGCCGGACGGTGCCGGCGCGCAGCATGGCCCCCGCCGCCGTGCCGATGAGACCCAGCGCCGCCGGACTGGTCCAGGCCCGCTCGGGCAGGGCCCGTCCGATGGCGCTGACGACGCGGGTCACCGTCGTGGCGTGCATATCGACCGTCCACTCCAACAATCCCTCGATCTGGACCAACAGGGTCCACGGGCTGACCCAGGCGATGTCGATGCCGCATTGCACCGCATCCTCGGGGGTTGCCGCGCTGAAGTAACGCGCGCAACTCTGCGGGCCGGGCGTGGTGGCATAGAAGGTCCACGTTCCCGCCGGGTCGCGGTGCCAGACCGACCGGTAGCCCGGGGAGAACGTGGTGGCGGGGAAGTGGCGCAGGGCCAGATAGTGGCCGCTGGCGAACGGGAAGCCCATGACACCGAACCCGACGAATCGTTCGTCGTCGCCGTCGGGCACGACGGGGTGTTCGAGTACCGCGGTCGCGGCGGCGAGCGGGGTGGTGCAGGCGGGCAGGGGCGCAGCGACTCGGGGGTTGTTGAGGTTTTTCATGGCGTTCACGCTGCTACCCGGCGGGACCCGGGCACATGGGGCGGCTGCCTCAAAATGCTGCGGTCGCCGGCTGGGGGTGCCAGGTACTGTGGGAGCCGGTGGACATCGGATCCGACCAGGTGGTTTAGACCGCAATCCCGTCACGACGACGACACGCCAGGGACACGGACCGCGTGCCGCCGGGTGGCAGGCCACCAGGAGAGATATGTTCTCCTGCACGCGAACAAATACCACCGGCGCGATTCGGCCCTTCGGTCGCACCGTGACGGAACGAACGGGTAGCGTCGGGTTTACACCCGGGGCAACCCACATTTGAGTGACAGCGAACAGGAAGTAGGACCCCCCCACATGGCGCGCATCGGAGATGGCGGTGACCTGCTGAAGTGCTCGTTCTGTGGGAAGAGCCAAAAGCAGGTGAAAAAGCTCATCGCGGGGCCGGGCGTCTACATCTGCGATGAGTGCATCGATCTGTGCAATGAGATCATCGAGGAAGAGCTGGCTGACGCCGATGACGTCAAGCTGGACGAACTCCCCAAGCCTGCCGAGATCCGCGAGTTCCTCGAGGGCTACGTGATCGGACAGGACACCGCGAAGAAGACGCTCGCGGTCGCCGTCTACAACCATTACAAGCGCATCCAGGCCCAGGAGAAGAGCCGCGATTCGCGCGCCGAGCCTGTGGAGCTGGCCAAGTCCAACATCCTGATGCTGGGCCCGACCGGCTGTGGCAAGACCTACCTGGCGCAGACGCTGGCCAAGATGCTCAACGTCCCGTTCGCCATCGCCGATGCCACCGCGCTCACCGAGGCCGGCTATGTGGGCGAGGATGTCGAGAACATTCTGCTCAAGCTGATCCAGGCCGCCGATTACGACGTGAAGCGCGCCGAGACCGGCATCATCTACATCGATGAGGTCGACAAGATCGCCCGCAAGAGCGAGAACCCGTCGATCACCCGTGACGTCTCCGGTGAGGGCGTGCAGCAGGCGCTGCTGAAGATCCTGGAAGGCACCCAGGCATCGGTGCCCCCGCAGGGCGGCCGCAAGCATCCGCACCAGGAATTCATCCAGATCGACACCACGAACGTGCTGTTCATCGTGGCGGGAGCGTTCGCCGGCCTGGAACGGATCGTCTCGGACCGCGTCGGCAAGCGCGGCCTGGGCTTCGGCGCCGAGGTGAAGTCCAAGGCCGAGATCGACACCCAGGACCATTTCGCCGAGGTCATGCCCGAGGACCTGATCAAGTTCGGTCTCATCCCGGAGTTCATCGGCCGTCTGCCGGTCGTCGCCTCGGTGACCAACCTGGACAAGGAATCGCTGGTTCAGATCCTGTCGAAGCCGAAGAATGCCCTGGTCAAGCAGTACACCAGGTTGTTCGAGATGGACGGTGTCGAGCTGGAGTTGACGCCGGAGGCGCTGGACGCGATCGCCGATCAAGCCATCCACCGCGGCACCGGAGCCCGTGGCCTGCGCGCCATCATGGAAGAGGTCCTGCAGCCGGCGATGTACGACATCCCGAGCCGCGATGACGTCGCCAAGGTGGTCGTCACCAAGGAGACCGTGCAGGACAACGTGCTCCCGACCATCGTGCCGCGCAAGCCCCCGCGCAACGAGCGCCGCGACAAGACCGCATAGGGCAAGCCTCAGATCGACGAAATGGCGGTTCTTCCCCCGGGGAGAGCCGCCATTTCTGCTATCTCGAGACGCTTGGCTGACGTTCGGCGATCACCTCGTCGACCAGTGCGGCGATCTCGGTGACACCGTCGCGCTCGGCGTACGCGCCCTGCAGGCGCCCAGCGTTGTCGCGGTACGAGGTGTTGCCCAGTATGGCCAGGACCGCGCGACGTACCTCGGCGGGTGTCGGGGTGCCGGTGCGCAGGTTGACGCCGGCGCCGAAGTACTCGACGCGCGCGGCCACCTCCGGCTTGTCCTCGGTGTGGCCGGCGACCACCAGCGGCACCCCGTCGGACAGCGCGCGCTGCACGGCCCCGTAGCCGCCATTGGTCACCATGACGTCCACCATCGGCAGCAGCACGTCGTGGGGTAGGTACCTGGCGGCGAAGGTGTTGGCCGGCAGCGGCATCCGGAGCTGGGAGAGCGGCCGGCCGCCGGTGGTGACGATGACCGTGACGTTCTCGCCGGCCAGTGCCTCGATGGTCGGTTCGATCAGCCGGCTCAGGTCGGCGTTGTCGATGGTGCCCTGCGTGACGTGCACGACGGGCCGTCCACTGTGCAGCACGTCCCACCACGGCGGCGCCGTGAAATCGTCGCTGGGCAACGGGTTGACCGCCCCCACGAATCGCACATGGTCGGGCAGGTCGCTGCGGTGGTACTCGAATTCGGGGATGGTGGGCACGATCACCCGGTCGGCGAGCACCCCGCAGTCCAGGACGAACACCGGCAGCGGCGGCAGCCCGAGTGCGGCGAGCATCCGGTTGGCCGCCCGGTGCGCGGGCCGCAGCAACACGTTCTGGACGACAGCGGTGAGCAGACGGTTGCGCACCCGTCCCAGGGCGCCGGGCATCGGGGCGATCCCCGGGCCGCCCGGTGCGGTGTCCCGGCTCGTCAGGAACAGCGGGGTGGTGGTGTAGCTGAGGATGGGCGGCCGGGTAGCGGTCTCGTCGAGCAGCAGCGGAAGGGCACCCAGGAAGAAGGCGTCGGTGAGGATGGCGTCATAGTCGTTGTCCGCGAGCAGTTCCCGTAGGGCATTGAACTGGTGGGGGAGCGGGCGGACGAAGATGTTCTCCACATCGAAGTTGATCCGTGCGATGCCGGATGTCTCGGCGCGGCCCGGCAGCTCGGCGTCGAGTGCCGAATCGTCGTAGTCGGCGCCCAGTGGCAGCGGGCGTGGTTCGGCGCCGGTGGCGCGGATCTTGTCGGCGTGACGCGCGCTGGTCAGCACGGTGACGGTGTCACCGCGGGCGACCAAACCGCGCGCGACATTCAGAAGCGGGGCGATGTGTCCGGCGGGCGGGCAGGAGGCGATGAGGATCTTCGGCATGGATGACATGCTCGGGGATCACACTTGGCGCTCGCTTGGAGTTCTCCTGGAGAACGAGTGGAGAACCCGGCCGACCGTTCAGGGTTGGTTGCGGACCCGGTCAGGACGGGTGTAGACGTTCATCGAGTCCCCGCGCAGGAACGCCACCAGCGTCAGGCCGGACTGGGCGGCCAGGTCCACCGCGAGCGAGGACGGTGCCGATACCGCTGCCAGCAGCGGGATCCCGGACATCACCGCCTTCTGCGTCAGCTCGAACGAAGCCCGGCCACTGACCAACAAGACGGTACCGGCCAGCGGTACCCGGCCTGATTCCAGCGCCCAGCCGATCACCTTGTCGACGGCGTTGTGTCTACCGATGTCCTCGCGCACCACCAGTGCGGCGCCATGCGCGTCGAACAGCGCGGCGCCGTGCAGCCCGCCGGTGGCCGCGAACACCTTCTGCCGGTCGCGCAGTTTGTCGGGCAGCGCGGACAATGTGTCGGCGTCGATGACGAGAGGATCGTCCCCGGGTGCGTGCTTACTGCTGAGCTGAACAGCGTCCAGTGAGGCCTTCCCGCAGACCCCGCACGAGGAGGTCGCGTAGAAGTTGCGGGTCATATCGACATCGGGGGTCGGGACGCCTTGTGCCAGCGTCACGTCGAGCACGTTGTAGGTGTTGAGGCCGTCCGGCCCGGTGCCGTTGCAGTACTGTACGGCGGCGATGTCCTCGCGCCGGGACACGAGTCCTTCGGTGAGCAGAAATCCCTGGGCCAGTTCGACATCGGATCCGGGGGTGCGCATCGTGACGGTCAGCGGCTTGCCATTGACGCGAATCTCCAACGGTTCCTCGACGGCGAGGGTCTCCGGCCGGGCCACGGCCTCGGTGGCGGTCACGTGCTGCACGCGGCGGCGCGCGGTCACCCTACCCATCGAATTTCCCGTCGTTTGGGGCGACCGCTTCCAGCCGGATCACCACGGCCTTGGAGACCGGAGTATTCGACCGTGCCGCAACGTGGTCCAGCGCCACCAGCGGGTTGGTCTCCGGGTAGTACGCCGCGGCATTGCCGGCCGGGGTGGCATAGGAGACCACCCGGAAGTCCTTCGCCCGCCGTTCCTGGCCGCCGAACTCCGATATCAAGTCGACGTGGTCGCCGTCTTTCAGCCCGAAGGCGGCGATATCGTCGGGGTTCACGAACACCACCCGGCGTCCGCCCTTGACCCCGCGGTAGCGGTCATCGAGTCCGTAGATGGTGGTGTTGTACTGGTCGTGGCTGCGCAAGGTCTGCAGGATCAACCGGCCTTGGGGCACCGGCACCCATTCCAGTGGCTGCACCGAGAAGTTGGCTTTGCCGTTCGCGGTGTGGAATTCGCGGGAGTCCCGGGGCGGGTGGGGGAGCTGGAAACCATCGGGCCGGCGCACCCGGATGTTGTAGTCGGTGCACCCGGGCACCACGTCGGCGATGGCGTCCCGGATGCGGTCGTAGTCGGCGTTGAACGCCTCCCATTCGACCGGGTGATCGGGGCCGAGCAGGGCGCGGGCCAGTTGGCAGACGATGGCCACCTCGCTGCGCAACTGGTCGCCGGCCGGGGTCAGGCTGCCGCGGGACAGGTGCACCATGGACATCGAATCCTCCACGGACACCAGCTGTTTGCCGGTGGCCTGGATGTCGCGGTCCGTGCGTCCCAGGGTGGGCAGGATCAGCGCTGTCCTGCCGTGCACCAGATGGCTGCGATTGAGCTTCGTCGAGATCTGCACCGTGAGTGCACAGTTGCGCAGTGCGGCCTCGGTGACCTCGGTGTCGGGGGTGGCCGAGACGAAGTTGCCGCCCATCCCGATGAAGGTCTTGGCGTGTCCGTCGCGCATGGCGCGGATGGCATCGACGGTGTCGTGACCGTGTTTGCGGGGGCTGGTGATCCCGAACCGGGAATCCAAAGCCGCCAGGAACGATTCGGGCACCTTCTCCCAGATGCCCATGGTGCGGTCGCCCTGCACGTTCGAGTGACCGCGCACCGGGCACACCCCGGCGCCGGGCTTGCCGATCATGCCGCGCATCAACAGCAGGTTGGTCGCCTCGCCGATGGTGGCCACCGCGTGTCGCTGCTGGGTCAGGCCCATCGCCCAGCAGATCACCGTCCGCTCGGAGCGGATCAGGATATCGGCGACGCGGCGCAGCTGACCCATGTCGATACCGGTCGCTTCCAGCACGGTATCCAGATCGACCGCCCGGGTTTGGCGTTCGTACTCGTCGAAACCTGCGCAGTGCGAGTCGACGAACAGACGGTCGACCACCGTGCCGGGCGCGCGGTCCTCGGCTTCGAAAAGCAGCCGGCCGAGCCCGGCGAACAGTGCCATGTCGCCGCCGATCCGGATCTGCACGAACTCGTCGGCGATCGGGATGCCGTCACCGATCACGCCGTGCACCTTCTGCGGATCCTTGAACCGGATCAGGCCGGCCTCGGGCAACGGGTTGACCGCGATGACGGTGGCGCCGTTGGCCTTCGCCTTCTCCAGCGTGGACAGCATCCGCGGATGGTTGGTTCCCGGGTTCTGACCGGCAATCAGGATCACGTCGGCGTGCACCACATCGTCGACGGTGACCGAGCCCTTGCCGATGCCGATGGAGTCGATCAGTGCGGTGCCCGAGGATTCGTGACACATGTTCGAGCAGTCCGGCAGGTTGTTGGTGCCGAAGCTGCGGACCAGCAGTTGGTACAGGAAGGCGGCCTCGTTGCTGGTGCGCCCGGAGGTGTAGAACAGCGCCTCGTCGGGGGAGGCCAGATCGTGGAGGTGATCGGCGATCAGCCGGTAGGCACCGTCCCACCCGATGGGTTCGTAGTGGGTGGCGCCGGGGCGCAGCACCATCGGGTGAGTGAGCCGGCCCTGCTGAGAGAGCCAGTATTCGGGCTTCTCGGACAGTTCGGCGACCGAGTGACGGGCGAAGAAATCGGTGGTGACGGTGCGCTTGGTGGCTTCCTCGGCGACGGCCTTGGCGCCGTTCTCGCAGAACTCGGCGAGCTTGCGGCCGCCGTGCTCCTCGGGCCAGGCGCAGCCGGGACAGTCGAAACCGTGCCGCTGGTTCAGTCTTGCCAGGGTGGCCGCGGTGCGCACCGGACCCATCTCGGCGAGTCCACGTCGCATGCTGACCATGACGGCCTTGACGCCGGCCGCCTCGCGCTTCGCGCCGGTGACAACGACATCGCGCTCGTCATAGCTCGCATCGACATCCTTGGCCATATTCTCCAGGCTAGCCCTCGTCGGCCGGCCGAAACGTCAATCCGAGGCCGTCGATATTTGCCATTTCACATGCAGTGATAGACGGTGTCTATTGATGGCAAGTGATGTACTGCTCCAACACTTGGACTACCTGCTGGCGCTCGCGGCCGAACGGCACTTCGGCCGGGCCGCCGCGCGCTGCCATGTCAGCCAACCGACGCTGTCGGTGGCGATCCGCCGCCTGGAGAAAGACCTGGGCATCGTCATCGTGCAGCGCGGCCACCGCTTCGAGGGGTTCACCGAGGAGGGCCGTCGCGTCGTGACGTGGGCTCAGCGGATCATCGCCGAACGCGACGAGATGCTGGCCGATCTGGAACGGATGCGGGGCAGGCTGACGGTCACCGCCCGGCTGGGCGCCATCCCGACCGCTGTGCCCGCAAGCCCCTTCATCACCACCGAGTTCCTGCGTCGCAACCCGGCCGCCTCGGTGCGCATCGAGGCGCTGTCATCACGCGAGATCGCCCGGCAGCTCGCCGATTTCGAAATCGACGCCGGATTGACCTATCTCGACGACGAGGCGCCGCCGGGGACGCGGTCGGTCGAGCTGTACCGGGAGCAGTACGTCCTGGTGGCCCCCGCCGACAGTCCTGTGATGGGCGAACCGGAAGTGGCCTGGTCGGAGGCGGCCGCACTGCAGTTGTGTGTGCTGACCACCACGATGCGTAACCGGCGCATCCTGGACGCCAACATGGCCGCCGAAGGCGTGCAGTACCGCCCCGTCGTGGAGGCGGCCTCGGTCGACGCGCTGTATGCCCACCTTGCCCATTCGCGGCGGGCGACCATCGCGTCCACCGCGTGGTTGCCGCAGCTCGGTGTGCCGACTGGTTTCGCCGCCCGGCCGATGGTCCAGCACGGTCCCCGGCCGGCGATCGGACTCGTCGTGCTGGACCGGGCGCCGGCGTCCATTGTCGCGGCTGCCCTGGTCGAGGTCGCCGGCGATGTCAACCTCGGGAGCCATATCGACATTGCCTGGGAAGCCGCCCGGCTCGGGTAGCGCAGTCATGGTCCGCGTGTTCCGGTGCCGCCGTCGTTGTGGTCGGCCTCCATGGATTGCAGGGCTTCGGTCATCTCGGCGATCCACAGCAGGTCGATGTTGATCGGGGTGTCGTCGAAGTCGTCCCGATCGGGTGGGGGCTGGATCAGTTGTGGCAGGAGCAGTTCGGGGCGGTGGTGGTAGTTGATGCGGCGCTGTCCGTGGTCGAGGTCGGGCGGTGGGTGCCATTCGATGTCGCCGCGACCGTTGATGATGGTGGTGTAGCCGTCGTATTTGTCGACCAGGCGGTTGTCCCAGCCGCAGGCCAACGTGAGGTCATCGACGTTGGTGAGCCCTCCGTCGGCGTAGTCGGCGCGGGCGTGGTGGACCTGGCAGCCGTAGGCGCCGACGGTGCAGCCCGGTTTGGTGCAACCCCCGTCGCGGGCGATCAGCATGATCCGTTGCGCTGGGCTGGCGGTGCGGCGGGCCCGCAGGTAGTTCAGCGCCGCGCCGGTGGCCTTGTCGAAGACCGCGAGATGGTGGCTGGCGTGGGCGCCCATCCGGATGACGTCTTTGATGGGCATTCTGGTGCCGCCGCCGGTGACGGCGATCCCGGCGCGCGATTCCAGGTCTTGGAGGGTGGTCCGGATGATGATCGACACCGGCAGACCGTTGAGCTGGCCCAGATCGCCGCTCATCAGCGCGATGCGCCCGACGACGATCATGGCGTCGTGCTGGCGCTGGGCCAGGGTGCGGTGATCGTTGTCGATCTGGGCCTGTGTCGGAGTGCCGGAGGTGCACGGCTCGTCGTCGTCGGGATTGCACATGCCGGGGGCGGCGAATTTGGCGAACAGCACCTCCCAGACCGCCTTGGCTTCGGGGTTCAGGTTGGCGGTGACCGAGGTCATGGCGTCGCGGCCCTGCTGGGCGACGGTGACGCCGCGCTTTCTGGCGCGTTCGGTGTCATCGGGTTCGGGCCCGTCCTGATCGAGCAGGAACAGCATGAGCTCGGCGGTCTCGCGCAGTTCTTTGGGGCCGACCCCGACCGCCACACCGACCAGGTCGACTTCGAACTGGTGGCGCTTGTCCAGGGCGACAAACGATGACAAGCGGCTGATCGCGTCGCGCAGCACCCGCACGTGTTCGGCGGTGATGAGCCCGGCGGACTGGGCGATGCTGACCGCGGCCAGCACCGGTGCCAACGGTTGCCCGGTTACGCAGCGGCGGGGCCCCAACGCGGCGGCTTCGCCGAGCCGGCGGCCGGCCTCGCCGGTGGACAGCCGCCACCGGACTCGTAGCACTTCGTTCCAGGATTTCGCGCCCAGCTCCTTGGCGGTGCTCTCGGCCTGCAGTGCTGAGAGCATGCGGTGGGTTTGGGAGGGCAGCTGGCAGGTCAGTAGTTCGTAGTCGTCCATCACCGCCAGCAGTTCGCTGCGGGTCAAGCCCTCGAAGTCACAGGCCGCGACGGCGTCATAGGCGGCACGTAATGCCGCCACCGCCTCCATCGGGTCTGTCCTCACCCTTCGAACATACATTCGACCACCGACAAGTAAGTCGCGGTGCCAGCACTCCAGGGTTGGGGCCGGACAGGAAAGCCGCGGATGGGCCCTCGGTCATGAGTCCAGATTAGGGGCGCATTCCGCTGTTGACGCCGGTGTAACAAGTTCGGCATCCGTTGTTCCTATCGTTGGCCGGTCAACGTCCGTCGAGTTCTTGTCCGTCGAATAGCTGGCGGGCCGCAGTGCAAAGGAAATTCCATTGAGCGCAAATGCTGTGCGCCTCCAGGCGATCACCAAGGTCGAGGGCTACGTGCCGCCGGCCATCAGCTTCGACCCCACCGAGGCGCCTGGCGAGATCTTCGGCGCGAACGTGTTCACCAAGGCCGAGATGCAGCTGCGGTTGCCGAAGTCGGTGTACAAGTCCGTCGTCGCGACCATCGAGAAGGGCGCCACGCTCGACCCGGCGGTCGCCGATTCGGTGGCCTCGGTGATGAAGGACTGGGCACTGTCCAAGGGCGCCACGCACTACGCACACGTCTTCTACCCGATGACCGGTCTGACCGCCGAGAAGCACGACAGCTTCCTTGAGCCGGTCTCCGACGGTCAGACGCTGGCCGAGTTCGCCGGTAAGACGCTGATCCAGGGCGAGCCCGACGCCTCCAGCTTCCCGTCGGGCGGTCTGCGCAGCACGTTCGAGGCGCGCGGCTACACGGGCTGGGATGTCACCAGCCCGGCCTACATCCTGGAGAACCCGAACGGGAACACGCTGTGCATCCCGACGGTGTTCGTGTCGATGACCGGTGAGGCGCTGGATTACAAGACGCCCTTGCTGCGCAGCCAGCAGGCCATGGGCGCACAGGCCGAGCGCATCCTGAAGCTGTTCGGGCACAAAGATTTCGACAATATCGTGTCGTTCTGTGGTCCCGAGCAGGAGTACTTCCTGATCGACCGGCACTTCTTCCTGTCCCGGCCCGACCTGATCAACGCCGGCCGCACGCTCTTCGGTGCGAAGCCGCCCAAGGGCCAGGAGTTCGACGACCACTACTTCGGCGCCATTCCCGACCGCGTGCTCGGTTTCATGATGGACACCGAGCGTGAGCTGTTCAAGCTCGGTATCCCGGCCAAGACCCGGCACAACGAGGTCGCGCCCGGGCAGTTCGAGATCGCGCCGATGTTCGAGCGGGCCAACATCGCCGCCGACCATCAGCAGTTGCTGATGACGACGTTCAAGACGATCGCCAAGAAGCACGGCA
This sequence comes from Mycolicibacterium sp. P9-22, assembly GCF_008329585.1. GTDB lineage: Bacteria > Actinomycetota > Actinomycetes > Mycobacteriales > Mycobacteriaceae > Mycobacterium. The sequence continues at coordinate 345,499 of NZ_NPKP01000001.1, forward strand.
TGGAATGCCTGTTCCACGAGAAGCCGTTTGCCGGGGTCAACGGCTCCGGAAAGCACGTGAACTTCTCGCTCGGTAACTCGCAGTTCGGTAGCTTGCTGGTGCCCGGCGACACCCCGCACGAGAATGCGCAGTTCCTGGTCTTCTGTGCCGCCGTGATCCGCGCGGTGCACAAGTTCTCCGGCCTGCTGCGGGTCTCGGTGGCGTCGGCCACCAATGATCACCGTCTCGGCGCGAACGAGGCGCCGCCCGCGATCATCTCGATCTTCCTCGGCGACCAGCTGGCCGATGTGTTCGAGCAGATCGCCAAGGGTGCCGCGACGTCGTCGAAGGGCAAGGGCACCATGATGATCGGTGTCGACACCCTCCCGCACCTGCCGACCGATCCGGGCGACCGGAACCGCACCAGCCCCTTCGCGTTCACCGGTAACCGGTTCGAGTTCCGGGCGCCGGGCTCGGGCCAGACCATCAACGTGCCGATGATCATCCTCAACACGATCATGGCGGATTCGTTGGATTACATGGCCACCTGGCTGGAGAAGTCTGTCGGCGAGGGAGAGGAATTCGACGTCGCAGTGCAGAAGTTGCTCACCGAGATCATCACCGATCACGGCGCCGTGGTGTTCAACGGTGACGGCTACTCGGAGAACTGGCAGATCGAGGCCGCCGAGCGTGGGCTGCCGAATCTCAAGACCACGCTGGATGCCATCCCGGAGCTGGTGAAGCCGGAAGCCATCGAGGTGTTCGAGAAGTACGGCGTGTTCAGCGAGCGGGAGCTGGAGAGCCGCGTCGAGGTCCGGTATGAGACATACGCGCTGACCGTCGCCGTGGAGGCAAAGCTGGCACTGGAGATCGGCTCGACCGTGATCCTGCCCGCCGCGGTGCGGTACCAGACAGAACTGGCACAGAACGTCGCGACGCTGAAGGCCGCCGGCGTCGAGCCGGATCTCACGCTGCTGCAGATGGTTTCCGAACCCATCGGTGCCCTCACCGCGGCCTTGGCCACCCTGAAGGAGGGGCTGTCGCACCACGCCGATAGCGCCACCGAGGAAGCCAAGCACGCGCAGGCGGCACTGCTGCCCGCGATGGACGCGGTGCGAGTCGCGGCGGACGCCCTGGAAAGCATTGTGGCCGACGATCTCTGGCCGCTTCCCACCTATCAGGAGATGCTCTACATCCTCTGACGCTGGCCTGGAGCCGCCCCGGCGGTGACATGGACTTCGCCGGGTGCGGGGGACAGGCCCGCCCGGGGCCTCTGGTGACCTCAGCCCCCGCGCCCGGCGATCAGCCACCACTTCCGCGAGCGTGCGTGTCTGCGTGCGACACGCCGCTCGCGGAGGGCATTCCGCGCACGCTCGCGCAGGCCGTCAGCCCACGAGCGCGGCGGACGAGGCCCGCCGCAGCTTGCCCGACGGTGTCTTCGGGATCAATCCCGGCCCCAGTACGACAACGTTGCGGGGCCGCATGTCGACTTCGGTGACGACCTCGTGCGCGACATCATGCTTGATGCGGCGGACCTCGGCGGCGTCCTCGAAATCATTGGATTCGATGACCACGGCGAACGATTCACGGGTATCGCCGGCATCCAGTCGCACCGCGACCGCGCAACCCGGCCGTACGCCCCGCACCCGGCCCGCGGCCCGTTCGATATCGGTGGGGTAGATATTGCGGCCGGCCATGATGATGACGTCCTTGACGCGACCGCACACCACCAGATTGCCGGTTTCGGTGAGATACCCGAGATCGCCGGTGTCATACCAGCCCTGGGCGTTTCGGGCGTCGACGAATCCGCCCTTGGTGATGTAGCCGCTCGTCACCGGCCCCCCGCGCAGCTCGATGACGCCGACACCCCGTGCTGCCAGCACATCACCGTTCTCACCGATGATGCGGGCCCGCAGTCCGTCCAGCAACGGTCCCAGGCAGGCCAGTCGGGTTGTCCTGCTGCCCTTGTTCGCCGGGACCGCCTGCCCCAGTGCCGCCAGCAGATCGCTGTCGATCTCGTCGACCACAAGTCCGCCGCCGCACTCGGAAAATGAGACAGCGACAGTGGTTTCGGCCATTCCGTAGGCAGGCAACACCGCCTCCGGCCGCAGTCCGAACGGTCTGCCCACCTCGATGAGCTCTTCCACGTCCGCCGGCTCCACCTGTTCGGCCCCGGACAGCGCCCACCGCAGGGTGGAGAGGTCGAAGTCACCGACTTTCGCTTGTCTGCGTAGCCGTTTGGCCAGTAGCGCGTAGGCGAAGTTGGGTGCCGCGGTCATCGTGCCCGCGTATTTGTCGATGAGTCTGGGCCATAGCAGGATGTCGTCGAGAAAGTCCATCGGGGTGATCTTGACCAGTTCGGCCCCGAAATACATCGGCACCGTGAGGAATCCGGTCATGCCCATATCGTGGAACAGCGGCAACCAACTGACGATCACATCGGTGTCGGTGTTGACCTCGGCCCCGGCGAACATCGCATCGGCGTTGGCGACCAGGTTGTCGTGGGTGATCTGAACCGCCTTGGGCGACCCCGTCGAGCCCGACGTCAACTGCAGGAGCGCGATGTCGCTGCCGGTGGTGCGGGTAGGTCCGATGCCCTCCGCGGCGAGTAGTTCGGCGACCGTCAGCACCGTGACGCCGTGTTCTTCCAGAACCGAAACGGCGGCCATGAACGGATCGGACACGATGACGGCCTTCGCCGCGATCATGTCGATGACGCCGATGGTGTCGATCGCCCACGACATCAGATCGGTGCGGGGGGTCGGCTGATGCAGCATCGTGATGCTGGCCCCGCGCATCCACAGTCCTTGCGCCGTGGGGGCGATCTCCACCGGCGCGCCCGCCAGCACGCCGACCGCATCGCCGTGCCCGACACCCGCAGCGGCTAGACCGCCGGCCACTCGGCGCGCGGATTCGTGGACGTCGCGCCAGGTATGCCGGACCGGGTGGTCCGGTTCGCCCGTCACCATCCCGTTGACGCTCCACTGAGCGTTTGCATACATGTTGTCCGTGAAGCGGCTCACGACGATCCCTCCGGATAAAGCGCAAATCCCGAGGTCCGGGGGATCAGCGTAGGCCAGCTAGCCAAATTCTAGTGCCATGCGGCTGTGTGGAGGCTTCGACGGGCAGTAAAGGGCCATAGATTTCGTTCACCCGGTTCGCGCGTCGAGTTGGCTTTCAGACGAGTACCGCGGCCGCGGACTCCGCGGCGAGCTTCAGCGCGTGCGCCACCGGCAGTTGCCGGAACTCCGAGGACAGGATCTCCACGCCCCACGGACCCTGAAACTTGAAGTAGCGCAACAGCTCGACCAAGCCGACCAGATCGAATGACCCGTCACCGCAGAGCAACCGGTGGTGCACGGTGTCCTCGAACATGGTGCCGACGGCTTCGTCGGCGGCGTCATCGAGTTCGACTCCGAAGATGATCTCCGGGGTCAGTGACCTGGCGAGATCACCGATCGTGGTGCCGGCCCGGAACACGTGCCAGGCGTCGATGATCAGGCCGACCGCCGGATGCGCGGCCGCGTGGGCCAGCCCCGCGCCCACCGGAACGGTGTCGATGATCGAGAACGGCATCGGTTCGATCGCGATCCTGGTGCCGTGTGCCTCTGCCTGCTCACCGAGTTCACGCAGCGGAGCAACCAGTTCGAGGAGATCTCCGGTGCGCGGCGCCTGTTCGGAACCGATCTTGATGAACGCCGGGCAGAGCGTGTCCGCCGCCTCGAACAACAGGTCACGCACATCGTAGGAATGACCGAGTCGCCCCCGTGGAATCCACCACCGCTCGATCAGCTCGATCTCGATGTGGGTGAGCCCGACGTCGGCGGCCATATCGCGCAGCGCGGGGAATCCGATCGACTCGCGGACGGTGATCAGGTCATCGGCGATCAGCCCGAAGCCGACGAAACCCGCCGCCGCTATCGCCGCCAGTCGATCCGCGATCGGCACCGGGCTCGTCGCGGGGTTGTGCATCGGCGACACATCGCCGGCGCTGGTCCACGCGGTAGCGACGAGCTGGGGTGCGGACATGGATCCTCCTCGATCCCTGAGCGTGCGTGAAGTCCTGCCCGTGGGCGGCGTGTCGGGGGGCCGACACGCACGCTCGCGGGAGAAGGGGTTAGGTGTTTTCGGGGAAGCCGAGGTTGATGCCGCCGTGCGAGGGGTCCAGCCAGCGTGTGGTCACGGCCTTGGTCCGGGTGAAGAAGTGCACACCCTCCATGCCGTGGGCGTGGCTGTCGCCGAACAGGGAGGCTTTCCAGCCGCCGAAGCTGTAGTAGGCCATGGGGACGGGGATGGGGACGTTGATGCCGACCATGCCGACCTCGACTTCGTTTTGGAAGCGCCGGGCCGCGCCGCCGTCGTTGGTGAAGATGGCGGTGCCGTTGCCGTAGGGGTTGGTGTTGATGAGTTCCAGGGCTTGGTCGTAGGTCTCGACGCGCAGGACCGAGAGGACGGGGCCGAAGATTTCGTCGGTGTAGACGCTCATGTCGGGGGTGACGTTGTCCAGGAGGGTGGGGCCCAGCCAGAACCCGTCTGCTCCGCCGTCGGCGGTGACGGTGCGGCCGTCGACGACGACCTTGGCGCCGTCGGCTTCGCCGGCGTCGATGTAGGAGGCGACTTTGTCGCGGTGGGCTTTGGTGACCAGGGGGCCCATGTCGGAGTCTTTGGTGCCGTCGCCGATTTTCAGGGGTGTGGTGCGTTCGGCGATTTTGGCGATGAGGTCGTCGGCGATGGGGCCGACGGCGACGCACGCCGAGATGGCCATGCAGCGTTCGCCTGCGGAGCCGAATCCGGCGTTGACCATGGCGTCGGCGGCCAGGTCGAGGTCGGCGTCGGGCAGGATGACGGCGTGGTTCTTGGCGCCGCCCAGGGCTTGGACGCGCTTGCCCGCGGCGGTGCCGGTGGCGTACACGTACTGCGCGATCGGGGTCGACCCCACGAAAGACACCGCTTTGATCTTCGGATTCGTCAACAACTCGTCGACCGAGGTCTTGTCGCCCTGCAGGACGTTGAACACCCCGTCGGGCAGACCGGCTTCCTTCCACAGTGCGGCCAGCCACAGCGACGCCGAGGGATCCTTCTCCGACGGCTTGAGCACCACCGTGTTACCCGCGGCGATGGCGACCGGGAAGAACCACATGGGCACCATGGCCGGGAAGTTGAACGGCGAGATCACACCCACCGGGCCGAGAGGCTGCAGCATGGAGTGCACGTCGACCTTGGTCGAGGCGTTCTCGGTGAACCCGCCCTTGAGCAGATGCGGTATACCACAGGCGAATTCGACGACTTCCTGGCCGCGGGAGACTTCGCCCAGGGCGTCAGAGACGACTTTGCCGTGCTCGCTGGTGATGATCTCGGCCAGCTCGCCCTTGCGTTCGTTGAGCAGTTCGCGGAAGGCGAAGAGTATCTGGGTGCGCTTGGCCAGCGAGGTGTCACGCCAGGCCGGGAACGCCGCCGCGGCGGCATCGATCACCGCACGCGCGTCCGCGACGCTCGCGAGGGCGACCTCGCCGGTGACCTGACCGGTCGCGGGGTTCGTCACCGGCGCAGTCGCACTACTGGCGCCCGCGAAGGCCGCATTGTTCATCCAATGGGAAATCGTCTGTGTCATGGTTACTTTCCGTGCTTCGCGACGTATTCGGTCATGGTCTTCAGTTGGTAGCGCGACACTTCGTGCGCGGCCTCGTCCTCGGCGAACACCGACGACACCATCACGGTGTCCGGCCGGTCGTAGAACCCGATTTCGGCCAGGCCGCCGAAGAACTCGTCCCAGTTGACATCGCCGTCGCCGATCTTGAGGTGCTGGTGCACCCGGACCGGATTGCCCGGCGGGTTGGTGATGTAACGCAGGCCGTGGCTGCGGTGGTGGTCCATGGTGTCGGCGACGTGCACCAGGCGCAGCTTGTCACCGGCGGCCCTGATGATCTCGGCCATGTTCGAGCCCATGTGGAAGCTGTGGCAGGCCACGTACACCATGCCGATGTTCGGCGAGTTGACGCCGCGGATGATGCGCAGCGCCTCCATGCCGTCCTCCACGAAATCGTCGGGATGCGGATCGATCCGGACGTCGATGCCTTCACGTTCGATGATCGGCAGCAGTTCCTCCATGGACCGGAAGAACGCTCGCTCCGATTCCTCGGCCTTCTCGGGTCGCCCGGAGAACTCGGTGTTGATCACGTTGACACCGAGGTCCACGGTGATCTGGAGGACGCGCTTCCAGTTGCGCACCGCGGCCTCGCGGGCGTCCGGATCGGGGCTGGCCCACCGCAACACCGGCAGCACCGAGGCGATCCCGACGCCCGCGTCCGCGCAAGCCTTGCGGAACCTGGCCACCAGATCGTCATCTGCACGCGGATGGTTGAAGAACGGGATGAAATCCCGGTGCGGGGTCAGCTGCAGGTATTCGTAGCCCAACTCGGCCACCAGCTTCGGGAAGTCGAGCAGATCGTAATCATGGTGGAACGGTGTGGGATCGAGCGCGATTTTCACGTCATGCCCCCTTGATGGAAGCGCGATCGACCATCGTGACGTCGACGGGCAGTCCGCTGTTGAGTGATTCCACGCCGGCCTCGCAGACCGCGGCCGCGGCATAACCGTCCCACGCCGACGGCCCGTCGACATTCGTGCCGGCTCGTACCGCGTCGACCCAGCGCTGGAACTCGGTGTCGTAGGCCTGCCCGAAGCGCTCCCGGAATCCCGGGGTGATCTGGCCGCCACGGGTGCCGTCGCCGCGCGAGCGGACCAGGTTCACGTCGAGTCCGATCATGGCGCTGCCCTTTTCGGCCACAACCTCGGTGCGCACCTCGTAGGCCACTCCGGTGGTGACGAACAGTTCTACGTCCACGTGGCGCCCCGATGCCGTGCGCAGGATCGCGATCTGCGGGTCGGCGAGACCTTCCGGCGCACCGGGATTGGCCGACGGCTTGATGATCTGGATCGAGGTGATTTCCTCGTCGAACAGGAACCGGGTGACATCGACCTCGTGCACCAGCGAGTCGCGGACCACCATGGCGCTGTCGAAGGACGGCGGCACGGCGGGATTGCGGTGCGCGCAATGCAGGACCAGCGCGCGGCCCAGGTCACCGGAGTCCAGCAGCGCCTTCAGCTGGGCGTACTCGTGGTCGAAGCGGCGCATGAAACCGACCTGGATCAGCCGCTTCCCGAGTTCGGCCTCACGCTTGACGACCTCCAAAGAGGTTGCCACATCGGTGGTCAACGGCTTCTCGCAGAGCACCGGCTTGCCGTGCTCCAGACAGGCCAGCAGCTGCTTTTCGTGGGTGGGCCCCGGGGTGGCCAGCACCACGGCGTCGACCTCGGGGTCGGCGATGGCGTCGAGCGGATCGGAGATGGCGCGACATCCCTCGATGCCCGCCGCGATCTGCTCGGCCTTCTCGGCGATGAAGTCGTTGACGACGACTACCCGGGCTCCGGAGATCCGGCTGGTCAGCCGGGTGACGTGGTCGGCGCCCATGATGCCGACGCCGAGGACGGCTACGCGAAGGTCAGACATGTCTTTCGGTCTTTCTAGTTGAAACGAACGGATGGGACGCCACAGGAACCCAGGTACTTCTGGGTGCGCTTGGCGATGGGCAGCGGCGCGTCGACCTCGCAGGGGTACATGTCCTGCTCCACGATGGCGAACACGTCGATGCCGAGCTTCTCGATCTCGGCCAGCAGCGGCGGCATCTCCGGAATACCCAGCGGCGGTTCGGTCATCGCGCCCAGCTTCACCGCGTCGCCGAAGGGGAGATCCTCGGCCTCGACCTTGGCGCGGACCTCGGGGTCGACCTGCTTGAGATGCAGGTAGCCGATGCGTTCCGGGGCGCGGCGGATGATCGCGATGTTGTCGCCGCCGCAGTAGGAGATGTGCCCGGTGTCCAGGCACAGGTTGACGAACTCGCCGTCGGTTCCGTCGAGGAAGCGGTAGACGTTCTCCTCGGTGTCGACATGGCTGTCGGCGTGCGGGTGGTATTGCGCACGCACGCCGTACTTTTCGAACATGGCCTTGCCCAGCTCGTTCATGCCGTGGGTCTTCTTGCGCCACTGCTCCGGTGTGAGGTTGCGGTCTTCCAGCACCGCGCCGGTAGCCGGGTCGCGCCACATCTCGGGGATGACGACGACGTGCTTGCCGCCGACGGCGGCCGTCAGCTTGGCGACGTCCTCGATCTGGGTCCACACGGCGGCCCAACTGTCGTCTTGATGCAGGTGCTCGAACACCGTGCCGGCCGACAGCTTCAGGTTGCGCGCGGCGAGCTCGTCGGAGAGCTGCTTGGGGTCGGTCGGCAGGTAGCCGAACGGGCCCAGTTCGATCCACTCGTAACCGGATTCGGCGACCTCATCGAGGAAGCGGGTGTACGGGGTCTGCTGCGGATCATCGGGGAACCAGACGCCCCAGGAGTCGGGTGCGGATCCCACGAGAATTGACGACATCGAACGTTTTCCTTCAGTGATCGGAGGGGAATTGGTCAGACGGACGTAAGAGCGGACGTTGGACTTTCTTCCAGTCCGAATAACGTTGGTAGGCATCTTGTGTGGAGGCCAGTGTCGATACCTGGCTGACGGGGACGTCCCACCAGGAGAAGCTGTCCGGGGCGTAGATCCGGGGGTCGGTCTCCACGTAGATGACCGTGGTGACATCGGCGGATTTGGCGACCTTGACGGCGTCGGCGAACTCGGCTGCGGTGGCGACCTTGATGACATCGGCGCCCAGGCTGGCGGCATTGGCGGCCAGATCGACCGGCAACTTGTCACCGTCGAGCCGGCCCTCGGCGCCGCGGTAGCGGTAGTCGGTACCGAACCGCTGCGAACCGAGGGACTCCGAAAGCCCGCCGATGGAGGCGAATCCGTGGTTCTGCACCAGCACCGGGATGACCTTGACGCCTTCCTGCACCGCGGTGGCGATCTCGGTGGCCATCATCAGGTACGAGCCGTCGCCCACCATGATGAACACATCGCGGTCGGGTGCGCCCATCCGGACCCCGATGCCGCCGGCGATCTCATAGCCCATGCAGGAGAAGCCGTACTCGACGTGGTAGCCCTTGCGGTCACGGGTACGCCAGAGCTTGTGGAGGTCACCGGGCATTGAACCGGCGGCGCACACCACCACGTCCCGCGGGTCGGACAGCGTATTGACCAGGCCGATGACCTGATTCTGGTTCAGCTGGGCACCCTCGTCGGTGGCATACGCGGCCGAGACGGTGTCGTCCCACTCCTTGGCGAGTTCGGTGATCCGGGAGCGGTATTCGTCGCTGACGGTGTAACCGGACAGTGCAGGACCCAGTGCCTCGATGGCCTCGCGCGCATCGGAGACCACGCTGATGCCGCCCTGCTTGACCGAATCCAGCGAGGCCACGTTGATGTTCACGAACCGCACATCGGGGTTGTTGAACGCCGTGCGTGATGCGGAGGTGAAATCGCTGAAGCGGGTGCCGATCCCGATGATCACATCGGCCTCGGCGGCCAGCGCATTGGCGGCGGTGCTTCCGGTCGAACCGACGGCGCCGACGCTCTGCGGGTGGTCGTAGCGCAGTGATCCCTTACCCGCCTGGCTCTCCGCGACCGGGATACCGGTCTGCTCGCAGAACGCGGCCAGCGCTTCCTCGGCGAAGGCGTAGTGCAGCCCGCCACCTGCCACGATCAGCGGCTTGGTGGCCGACGCGATGACCTCGGCGGCCCGGGCGATCACCGAGCGTTCGGGCAGCGGCCGGGCGATGTGCCAGGTGCGCTGCGCGAACAGGGATTCCGGCCAGTCGTGCGCCTCGGCCTGGACATCCTGCGGGATGGACACCGTCGCGGCGCCTGTCTCGACAGGATCGGTCAGCACCCGCATGGCACCCAACAGCGCAGCGGGCAGCTGCTCGGGCCGCCACACCCGGTCGAAATACCGTGACAGCGGCTTGAATGCGTCGTTGACGGTGACATCGCCGGAGGACGGCAGCTCGAGTTCCTGTAGTACCGGTGAGCTGACCCGGGTGGCGAAGGTGTCGGCGGGCAGCAGCAGGACCGGCAGCCGGTTGATGGTCGCCAGTGCAGCGCCGGTGAGCATGTTGGTCGAGCCGGGGCCGACGCTGGCCGTCACCGCCCAGGTCTGCAGCCGGTCCTTCTGCCGGGCGTACGCGACGGCGCTGTGCACCATGGCCTGCTCGTTGCGGCCCAGCACATACTTCAACCCGGGTTCGCGGCCGGCCTGCAGCGACTCGACCTCGTCCTGCAGCAGCGCCTGGCCCAGCCCGGCCACATTGCCGTGTCCGAAGATGCCGAAGCAACCGGCGAAGAACTTGGTGCGCTCACCATCGTGTTCGATGTACTGGTTGGCGAGGAACCGAATGGTGGCCTGCGCGACGGTGAGTCGCACGCTTGCCTCGGTGTGGGCCAGCTTCTCGGTCGATTTCGGCGCGGTGGAAACCACGGTTCAGGCTCCTTGGGTCTTGCGCATCGGCAGGCGCGGATCGATTTCCTGGTGTTCCCAGCTGCTGCGCAGCCAGGTGTGGTCGGGGTTGTCGCAGATCAGCCAGGCGCGATCGGGACCGGAACCGGCCATCACGTTGAGGTAGTACATGTGGTGGCCGGGCGCGGCGATCGACGGGCCGTGGTACCCGTGCGGCACCAGTACGACATCGCCGGAGCGGACCTCCTCGAGCACCTCGATGGGGCGCTGCGGGGTGCCGAAGACCCGGTGGTATCCGAAACCCGTTGTACCGGCGGGGCTGTCGTCGATCTCGAAATAGTAGATCTCTTCCAGCTGGGTCTCGAACTCGGTGTTCTCATCGTGCTTGTGGGCGGGGTAGCTCGACCAGTTGCCGCCGGGGGTGATCACCTCGCAGGCGATCAGCGAGTCGGCCTCGAAGGTGGTCGCCGTGCCGAAGTTGTGCACCTGCCTGCTGCAGTTGCCGGCGCCGCGCAATTCGACGGGCACGTCCGCGGCGGCGACCCGGCGGTTCGGGAACGGGCGGGTGGCCCGCGCGCCGCAGATGGCGACGCGGCCGTGCCCGGACAGTGTGTAGGCCTGGTTGATGCCGAGGTAGACCATATCGGCAGGACCGTCGAAAACAGATGCACGGGGCGACAGTTCGAAGGTTTCCTCGTCGCAGGTGACGGTGCCGCCGCCGGACAGCGGCAGGATCATCACTTCGCTGTCACCGGTCCGCCTGCTGATGGACTCGACGTCATCGAGGTCGACGACGTGCAGGCTGGACTCGGTCCAGCCGGCCGACTCCGGGGTGATGTCGACGGTGTAGGGGGTGACCGCGGTGTTGGCCGGGATGTACCACTTGCTCTTCATCGGTCAACGCACCAACTTCACGGCGGTCGCCACGGCGCCGGCAACATCGTCATCGGGCGGGTAGAGCAGGGTGCGTCCGACGATGAGGCCGCGCACCGCGGGCAGAGACAGGGCCTTCTCCCAACTGGCGAATGCCTCATCGGGGTCGGTCGGGTCACCGCCCAGGAGCAGCGTCGGCATCGTCGTGGACTCCATGACGCGGTCCATCTCGTCCACCACCGGCAACTTCATCCAGGTGTAGGCCGACGTCGAACCGAGCCCCTGACCGATGTGCACGGACTTGATCACGGCGTCGGGGGAGAGGTCGTTGCGGACCTTGCCATCGACGCGGGACGACATGAACGGCTCCAACATGGCGATGAGGCCATTGGCGGCGAGATCATCGACGGCCTGCGCGCAGGCCGCGAGGGTGGACACCGTACCGGGATCATCGAGATCGATGCGGCACAGCATCTTTCCGCCGTTCATCCTGGCCGCCGCGGTCGAGGCCGCGGTCGCGCCGGTCATCCGGTCGTCCAGCTCGAACGAGGATCCGGCCAGCCCGCCCCGGTTGAACGAGGAGAACACCACCTTGTCCTCCAGCGCCCCGAGCAGCAGCAGGTCGTCGAGGATGTCGGCGGTGGCCAGGACCCCGTCCACGCCCGGGTCGGCGAGCGCGGCGCGCAGCCGGTCCAGCAGATCGATCCGGTTGTTCATCGCCGTCGGGCGAGCTCCCACGGCGAGCGCGCCGCGGGCCGGGTGGTCGGCCGCGACGATCATCAGCTGGCCGTCACCGCGCACGGTGGGCCGGGTGGTGCGGGCCTGCCAGGCCTTGGCCACGGCGGCGGGATCGGCGGCGCGCAGGTTGGTGACATCTGCGTAGTCGGCGCACATCGGGGCGACGGGGCGTGGATCAGACATTGACAGCCTCCACAGCGGTCTGTTCGGCGAGATCGGCCACCTCGGTGGCGGTCGGCATCGCGGTCGAGCATTCGAGGCGGGAAGCGACGATGGCTCCCGCGGCATTGGCGTACCGCAGCGTCTTCTCCAGCGGCCAGCCGCGCAGCAGACCGTGGATGAGGCTGCCGCCGAACGCGTCTCCGGCACCCAGCCCGTTGATGACGTCCACATCGTTGGGCGCCACGGTCACGGAGCTGTGCTTGGTCTTGCCGAGCACGCCCCGCGGGCCCTGCTTGACGATGGCCAGTTCGACGCCGAGGTCGAGCAACGCGTCAGCGGCCCTGTGTGGACTGGTTTCGCCGACGGCGATCTCGCACTCCTCGCGGTTGCCGACGGCGACGGTGACGTGACCCAGCGCGCGCTGCACCTGTTCAGAGGCCGCAGCCGGCGTCTCCCAGAACATCGGGCGGTAGTCGAGGTCGAGCACCGTCAGTGGACTCCTGGCTGTGTCATTGCCCGTCGCTGCGCTCGCCCCACGCGCCTGCCAGGCGGCGAAATGAGCACTGCGGCTCGGCTCTTCGGACAGGCCGGTGACCGTCGACCAGTACAGGCGGGCGTCGCGGACGGCGTCCAGGTCGATCTCGGCGGCCTCGATCTGCAGGTCCGGGGCCGATGGCTTGCGGTAGAAGTACAACGGGAAGTCATCGGGCGGGAAGATCTCGCAGAACGTGACCGGGGTCGGGTACTCGCCGTGGGTGCGCACGTACCGGTTGTCGACGCCGAGGCGGGCGAGCTCGTTGCGGACGAACCGGCCGAAGGGATCGTTGCCGGCGCCCGAGATCAGCGCGGTCCGGTTACCCAACCGGGCGGCCGCCACCGCGACATTGGCGGCGCTGCCGCCGAGGAACTTGCCGAACGATTCGACGTTCTCGAGTCCGACGCCGGTCTGCAGGGGATAGACGTCCACGCCGCTGCGCCCGATGGCGATGACGTCGAACGGTTCCGTGCTGGACGGCCTTTCAAAAGACACTGTGGCTCCCGAAGATGGTGGGCGGGCTCTTCTCTAAAGACTGTGCCTCGCGTCACTCGCTCATGTCAATAGTTTGTCCTGACATTCTGACTTTCGGTCATGATGCTATGGTTCGGCTAATCTGTCTGATCATTGGCCCCAGATCGGAGTGGACGTGCCTTTAGCTGTTGAGCTCGACAGGTCCAGCCCTGTTCCCCTCTACTACCAGCTCGCCCAGGCGATCGAAGCGTCGATCCGCAACGGCGATCTGGCCCCAGGCGACCGTTTCGAGAACGAACTGGCGCTGGCGAGCAGGCTCGCGTTGTCCCGGCCGACGACGAGGCGAGCCATCCAGGAACTCGTCGACAAGGGCCTGCTGGTCCGAAAGCGCGGCGTCGGAACGCAGGTCGTGCAGAACCCCGTGCACCGCCGGGTCGAGCTCACCAGCCTCTTCGACGACCTCGCGAAGTCCGGTCAGGATCCGACGACCCAGCTGCTCGACTACCGCACCGGCATCGCCGACGAGGAGATCGCCGCCGAGCTCAACCTCGGCAAGGACCACGAGATCGTCACCATCCAACGGCTGCGGTGCGCCAACGGCGAGCCCCTGGCGGTGATGACGAACCACCTGCCGGTCGAGATCGCACCGGGCGCCGAGGAGCTGGAGGCCAGCGGCCTCTACCAGGCGCTGCGAGGGCGTGGGGTTCACATCCGACTGGCCCGGCAGCGGATCGGCGCCAAGCCGGCCACCCGCAACGAGGCGCGGCTTCTCGACGAGAAGGCCGGCGCGCCGCTGCTGACCATGAGCCGGACGGCGTTCGACGACTCCGGTCGGGCGGTCGAGTTCGGTAGTCATTGCTATCGCGCTTCGCGGTACTACTTCGAAACCACGCTCGTCGACCGCTGAGCCGGTGGCGCAGTGGTCCCACGGATCACCAGTCGCGGTTCGAGCACCACGTCCTCGTTACTGCGAACAGTCTCCTCGAGCATGGCGACCGCCAGCCGCACCGCATGCCGCGCGAGTTCGGCAGCGTCCTGATGCACGGTAGTGAGGTCGATCCGCGGGTTGTCGGACAGATGGCTGTCGTCGTAGCCGATGAGCGAGATGTCGCCGGGCACATCGACGCCCGCGCGCGACAGGCCGTCCAGTAACCCGAGTGCGCATCGATCGTTGCCGGCCAGCACGGCCGTCGGCCGGGTCGCCGACCGCAGGATCGCCTGCGCGGCGGCTGCGCCCGCCGCCTCGTCATGTGCGCCGGGGATCACCGTGGCGTGCTCGGCGAGTCCGTGCGTGCGCATCGCCGCGCGGTAGGCCTTGCGTCGGTCCGCGGAACCGGGATCGATGCCGCCGTCGACATGGTGGATGGCGCGGTGGCCGAGGCCGACGAGGTAGGCGACCGCGTCGCGGATGCCCCTGGCGTCATCGGTGCGCACGGTGGCGAGCCGGGTTTCCGGGGCCGTGCCCGCCATTCGGCGCCCGACCACGACGACCGGTACCCGTGCGGCCAGTGCGCGCATGCTGTCGGCGTCGGACGACGGTCCGAGCAGGATGAGGCCCCCGCAGCGGTGGCTGAGCAGTGCCTCGATCGACACGGACTCGTCGCGATCGGGCAGGTTCGCCGACAACAGCACGTCGTGCCCGAGTCGTTCTGCGGCCGGGTAGATCTCGGTGACCAGGTCGGCCTCGAAAAGCTGCCGCACGTCCATCAGCACCCCGAGGGTGCGACTGCGGCCCCGGGCGAGCAGCCGCGCGGCAGAGTCCGGCCGGTAGCCGAGCTCCTCGGCCACCGACAGCACCCGACTGCGGGTTTCCTCACTGGCGCCGGGCTTTCCGTCGAGGATGAAGGACACCAGCGTGCGCGAAACTCCGGCCTGGGTGGCCACATCGGCCATCGTCGGCCGGCGCGTCCGCGGTTCAGCGGGCGTCGGCCGCCGAGGCTGCGAGGTGCTCGGCATCGGGGTCTGCCCTCCCAAGAGTGACGGTTGACACAGTTCGCGTCGACCCCCATATTAGACCTAACGCGCGTTACTAACGCGCTTTAGTCGAAGGAATGTTCTCATGGCGACTGCGACCGACACTCAGAGTTCGGGCAGGTTCCTCACCAAGCTGACGGTCATCGCGACCTTGGGTGGGCTGCTCTTCGGTTACGACACCGGCGTCATCTCCGGGGCACTGCTCTACATGAAGGACGATCTGGACCTCAGTGCGTTCGGCGAGGCGACCGTCGTCAGCTCACTGCTGTTTCCCGGCGCCGCCTTCGGCGCACTGTTCGGCGGCCGGGTGGCCGACCGGATCGGCCGCAAGCGCAGTCTGCTGGTCTGCGCCTGCCTGTTCCTCGTCGGCGCGATCGGCTGCGCGATCGCCCCGAACGTCCAGCTGATGGTCGCGGCGCGCATCGTGCTCGGCCTCGGCGTCGGAGCGGCCGCGGTGACCTGCCCGCTGTACCTGGCCGAGATGGCGCCCGCCGAAAGGCGCGGCCGGATGGTCACGATCAACGAACTGATGATCGTCACCGGCCAGATGCTCGCATTCGCCACGAATGCGTTGCTGGATCACCTGATCCACGATCCGCACGTGTGGCGCATCATGCTCGGCGTCGCGACCGTACCGGCCGTGGCGCTGCTGCTGGGCATGCTGGTGTTGCCGGATTCTCCGCGCTGGTACGGGCTGAAGGGCCGGATGGCCGAGGCGCGCACGGTGCTGGGCCTGAGCCGCACACCCGCCGAAGCCGATGCCGAGTATGGGCTGATCGTCGAGCACACCGCGCACATGCTCAAGACCAAGAGCGCGCCGTTCAGCGTCATCCGCGACGTACCGTGGATCCGCCGAGTGTTGCTGATCGGCTGCGGTCTGGCGGTCGTGCAACAGGCCACCGGCATCAACACGGTCAACTATTACGCGCCGACCATCCTCGAAGAGAGTGGCCTCGGGGTCAGTGCGGCGCTGGTCGCCACCATCGCCGTCGGCGTCACCTCGGTGATCACCACGATCATCGGCATCATCTTGCTCGGGTTCGTCGGTAGGCGGCTGATGCTGTTGATCGGTTTCGCCGGGGTGGCCGGCTCGCAACTGGCGCTGGCGCTGGTCTTTCTGCTCCCGGAGTCGACGATGCGCAGCTACGTGATCCTGGCCTGCATGATCCTGTTCGTCGCCTTCGTGCAGATGTTCATCGGCACGGTGGTGTGGTTGTTGCTCTCGGAGATCTTCCCGCTGAGCATCCGCGGCTTCGCGATGGGCATCGCGGTGTTCGTGCTGTGGTGCACCAACGCGATCATCTCTTTCCTGTTCCCGCTGCTGAACTCGACGCTCGGTTCCACCGGGACATTTCTGCTCTTCGTGGCCGTCAACGTCGGGTCGTGGATCTTCGTGCAGCGCTGGGTGCCCGAGACCAAGGGCACCACACTTGAAGAACTCGAGGAGCGTTTCGAGGCCGAGCACACCGTGATTTCGGCGTGATCGGACGCGTCGAGCGCAACCGATCACGCCGAAATCGCTCAGGAAAAGGCCGCGCGGAAAGCCTCCAGGGCCGCCACACTGTCGTCGACATTCCCCCGGTCGCTACGCTCCTGCCCGCCGGTGGACGCGAAGGCCTCCATGCCGACGGTGCCGTCGTATCCGTTATCGCGCAGTGCTTTCGCGACGGCTGGGTAGTGGATCTCGCCGGTGCCCGGTTCGCAGCGCCCGGGTACGTCGGCGACCTGGATCTCGCCGATCGCCTCTCCGCAGCGACGCACGAGTTCGACGAGGTTCCCTTCGCCGATCTGCGCGTGGTACAGGTCGAGCATCATCTTCACGTTGGGGTGTCCGACCCCCTCGACCAGGGCGAGCGTGTCCTTCGCCCGGGCCAGCGGCACCCCGGGATGGTCGACGATGGTGTTGAGGTTCTCGACGCAGAACGTCACACCGGCGGCCGCCCCGAGATCGCCGATGCGCTCCAGCGCGCGTAGCGCCGTCGTCCACATCTGACCGATGGCGCGCTGCCGCGGCCGGGCAGCCTGACCGTTCACGAGTTCGGCCGGATGTAGGACCAGCCGCGCAGTGCCCAGCACTTCGGCGGCCTTGATGCTCAGCTCGGCGGTGCGCACCACCTCATCGGCGCTGTCGGGGTCGATGAGATCGCCGTGCAGATAGCCGGTCATCGACGAGAACCGGGCACCGGTGGCGGCCAGCGCGTCGAGGTCCTTGTCGTGCCAACTCCAGATCTCCACGTCGAAGCCGAGCTCGTCAATACGCTTGACGCGGTCGAGGATGGGCAGGTCGGTGAAGACCATCTCCGAACACACCGCGAGCCTCATGCGCCGACCTCGCAGGCGACGTTCAGCGATACCGGCGCCTTGGTCTCGATGGATTCACGTGCAGCCAAAGCAATTTCCAGCGCGATACGGGCATCGACACCGGTCACGGATGGCTCTGTGCCCGCCAGCACGTGGTCGGCGAAATGGGCGAACTGCGCGGTGTAGGCGTCGGCGAACAGTTCGGTGTTGATGCGCCCGGCGTGCTCGGGGGCGAGCCCGGCCTGCAGCACACCCCCGGAGCCGAAGACCTCGCCGCGGATGTCATAGCCGTACACGGCCTGAAAACTGGCCTCAGCGATCGCGAATGCACCGTTGTCGAACCGGATCTGGACGACCGATGTGTCCAGGAAGCCCTGCTCGGCGAACTGGGGATGGACCAGCGCATCGGCCTGCGCATACACCTCGGTAACCCGCGCGCCGGGGTTGAGCCAGCACAGCGTGTCGAAATCGTGAATCAACGTCTCATTGAAGATCGTCCACGGCTTGACGCGGGCGGCGACCTCGGCGGAAATGCCCGGATCGCGGGTCAGGGAACGCAGCAGCTGCGGCGTCCCGATCTCGCCGGTATCGATGCGGGCCCGCATGGCGGCGAAATCGGCGGCGAAGCGCCGGTTGAAACCGACCTGCAACGCCACGCCGGCGGTGCGCGCCGCGGCGATGGCCCGGTCGGCATCCTCCAGGGTCAACGCCATCGGCTTCTCGCAGAACACGTGCTTGCCCGCCTGCGCTGCCGCGACGACCAGGTCGGCATGGCTGGCGGCGGGGGAGCAGATGGCCACGGCCCGGACATCGGGATCGGCGATGAGGTCCAGCGGATCCTGGTAGGCGCGCGCCCCGGAGAACTTTTCTGCTGCACCGGGTACCGGGTCGGCGACCGCGGCGAGCCGGGTGTTCGGCAGGCGCGAGGCCAGCGTCTCGGCGTGGAAGCTGCCGATCCAGCCGGCGCCGATGACGCCGAAGGACAGGGGAGAGGACATGGGTGCTCCGATCGACTAGAACGTTCTAGTGACGGTAAGGGGATCGAGTGCGTTTCGTCAACGATTTTGCTAGAACGTTCTAGGATTCGAGTCGTGCAACGACGTCCCACCCTGGAGGATGTGGCCGCGCGCGCCGGAGTCTCCCGCGCGCTGGTCTCGATCGTCATGCGCGATGCGCCCGGGGCCAGCGAGCAGACCAGGGACCGGGTGCGCCACGCGGCCGACGAGCTCGGCTACCGGCCCGATCATCGGGCGCGCCGGCTGCGCCAGCTGCGCACCAAGCTCATCGGAGTCACCTTCACCGTCGGCCAGGAGTTTCACGCCGACCTGGTCGACGGTGTGTACGTCGCGGCCGAGGAACTCGGCTATGACGTGGTGCTCAGCGGTATCACCCCGCACCGCGACGAGGCTCGCGCGCTGCGCACGCTGATCGATGAACAGTGTGAGGGGCTGGTGCTCGTCGGCCCGGCCACGCCGGCCAGACGACTCGATGAGCTGGCCGGCCAGCTGCCGGTGGTGGTGCTCGCCCGCAAGGTCCGCGGCGTCGACGTCGTACGCAGCGACGATGCTGCAGGCGCTCTGCTCGGGACCGATCATCTGATCGCGCTCGGCCACCACCGGATCGTCTATCTCGACGGTGGCCGGGCTCCGGGCGCGGCCGAGCGGCTGCGGGGTTACCGGCGGGCCGTCGGTGCCGCCGGGCTGGCGGCGCAGGTGCGTCCGGGCGGGCTCACCGAGCGGGAAGGTGCCGCGGCCGCCACCGTGATGCTGACCGAATCCGAGCTGCCCACCGCGGTGTTCGCCTTCAACGACCGGTGCGCCCTCGGTGTGATGGATGTCCTGATTCGAGCGGGAGTGTCAGTGCCGCAACAGGTGTCGGTGCTCGGATTTGACGACAGCCCGCTCGCCGGGCTTGCTCACGTGGACCTCAGCACGGTGCGCCAGGACGCCATGGGCTTGGCGACCGCGGCGGTGCAGCGACTGGCAGGCCGCCTCGATGCCCCAGACGGGCTCGCCGATACGGTGGACGTGGTGCGAGAACCGACGCTGGTGGTGCGCAGTTCGACGGGTGCTCCCGGCGGGGCGGCCTGCGGAAATGGTTCGAGTAAATGACTTGCAGTCCTAATGTCAGGACAAAGTATTGACTTTCGGGTGTGAGCCGTATTACATCAACCGTGCAGGCGTAGCGTCCGGCACTCGGTCCGCCGGGCCGATGTGGGCGACACGGCGATCTTGAAACGAGGAGAAACAATGGCGTTGAAGCAGCTCGCGGTACTGGCCGGAGCGGGCGTAATGGCGTTGAGCATGGTGGCGTGTTCGTCCAGCGGCGGTAAGCAGGACAGCGCCGGCGAGGGTGGCGGTGGCGGCACCGTCGACACACCGCGCATGACGATCGCGATGATCACCCACGAGGTACCCGGTGACTCGTTCTGGGACCTGATCCGCAAGGGTGCGGAGGCGGCGGCCAAGAAGGACAACATCGAGCTGCGCTACTCCAACGATCCCGAGGCGCCGAATCAGGCCAACCTGGTCCAGAGCGCGGTCGACAGCGATGTCGACGGAATTGCCGTCACCCTGGCCAAGCCCGAGGCGATGGCCGCCGCGGTGAAGGCCGCCGAGGCGAAGGGCATCCCCGTGGTCGCTTTCAACTCGGGCCTGCAGGACTGGCAAGCCATGGGCGTCAAGGAGTATTTCGGACAAGATGAGTTCATCGCCGGCCAGGCGGTCGGTGAGCGCCTGAAGCAGGAGGGCGCGACCAAGGCCATCTGCGTCATCCAGGAGCAGGGCCACGTCGGACTCGAATCCCGCTGCGCCGGAGTCAAGGCCGCGTTCCCGGCGACCGAGACGCTCAACGTCAACGGCAAGGACATGCCGTCGGTCGAGTCCACGATCACCGCAAAGCTGCAACAGGACCCGGCCGTCGACATGGTCGTGACCCTCGGTGCACCGTTCGCACTCACCGCCGTGCAGTCGGCGCAGAACGCGGGCAGCACCACGAAGATCGGCACCTTCGACACCAACGCTGCACTGGTGGACGCCATCAAGTCGGACAAGGTTCAATGGGCCGTTGATCAGCAGCCCTACCTGCAGGGCTACTTGGCGATCGACGGGCTGTGGCTCTACAACTCCAACAAGAACCTGATCGGAGGCGGCCAGCCGACATTGACCGGGCCGTCTTTCATCGACAAGTCCAACATCGACGCCGTGGCCGAACTGGCCAAGGGCGGTACGCGCTGATGAATGCCCGCGCGAAGAGAGGATTGTGATGACCACACAAGAGGCGCTCGAAGTCGCCAACCACACCATGGTGCGCGACGAACGCGTCAAGGAACGAAATCGCCTCCAACGTATCCTGATCCGGCCCGAGATGGGCGCCGGCATCGGTGCGATCGGAATCTTCGTCGCATTCTTCATCGTGGCGGTGCCGTTCCGTGAGGCGTCATCGCTGGCGACCGTGCTCTACGCCAGCAGCACCATCGGCATCATGGCCTGCGGCGTCGCGGTGCTGATGATCGGTGGGGAGTTCGACCTGTCGGCCGGTGTAGCGGTGACCTCCAGTTCGCTGGCGGCCTCGATGCTCGCGTTCAACCTGCACCTCAACCTATGGGTCGGGGCGGCATTGGCCCTGGTGCTCGCACTGGCGGTCGGATTCTTCAACGGCTTCCTGGTGATGAAGACCAAGATCCCCAGCTTCCTGATCACCCTGAGCACGTTCTTCATGCTCGCCGGTGTCAACCTCGCCGTGACCAAACTCGTTGCGGGACAGGTCGCCACCCAGAGTGTCAGCGACATGGATGGCTGGGACTCCGCGCAGAAGGTGTTTTCCTCGACGTTCACCGTGGCCGGCGTCGGGATCCGCATCACCGTGGTCTGGTGGATCCTGTTCACCCTGGTGGCGACGTGGGTGCTGTTCAAGACGAAGATCGGCAACTGGATCTTTGCCGTCGGTGGCGACGCCGAAAGTGCCCGTGCCATCGGCATTCCGGTGACCAGGGTGAAGATCGGCCTGTTCATGTTCGTCGGGTTCTGTGCCTGGTTCGTCGGCATGCATCTGCTGTTCGCATTCAACACCGTGCAGTCCGGTCAGGGCATCGGCAACGAGTTCTTCTACATCATCGCCGCGGTCATCGGCGGCTGTCTGCTCACCGGTGGCTATGGCACCGCGATCGGAGCGGCCATCGGCGCGTTCATCTTCGGAATGACCAACCAGGGCATCGTCTACGCGGGTTGGGACCCGGACTGGTTCAAGTTCTTCCTGGGCGGCATGCTGCTCTTCGCGGTGATCGCCAACAACGCCTTCCGTAACTACGCAGCGAAGAAGTGATCTGATGACCGCAACAGTCGAATCTCCCAGTAACGAGGCCGCCGCCGATCACAAGGTGCCATTGGTCGAGCTACGCAATGTCGGGAAGTCCTACGGCAACATCACCGCGCTCAAGGACATCAGTCTGCGGGTGCATGCCGGCCAGGTGACCGGCATCCTCGGTGACAACGGCGCAGGCAAGTCCACGCTGATCAAGATCATCGCAGGACTGCACCAGCAGACCGAGGGCGAACTCCTGGTCGACGGCGAGGCCACCAAGTTCTCGTCGCCCGCCGATGCGTTGGGCAAGGGCATCGCGACCGTGTATCAGAACCTCGCGGTGGTTCCGCTGATGCCGGTGTGGCGCAACTTCTTCCTCGGCCAGGAGGTGCGCAAGAAGTCGTTCCCGTGGTCGCTGGACGCGAACGCGATGCGGGCCACCACGCTGGCAGAGCTGTCGAAGATGGGTATCGAATTGCCCGATGTCGACGCGCCGATCGGATCACTGTCCGGCGGCCAGCGCCAATGCGTCGCGATCGCGCGGGCCGTGTTCTTCGGGGCCCGGGTGCTGATCCTCGACGAGCCCACGGCCGCACTCGGTGTGAAGCAGTCCGGTGTGGTGCTCAAGTACATCACCGCCGCCAAGGAGGCCGGCTTCGGCGTCGTGTTCATCACCCACAACCCGCACCACGCGCACATGGTCGGCGATCACTTCGTCCTGCTCAACCGCGGTCGCCAGAAGCTCGACTGCACCTATGACGAGATCTCGCTGGAGCACCTGACCCAGCAGATGGCCGGCGGCGACGAACTCCAGGCGCTGTCACACGAGTTGGGCCGCAAGTAGGTCGCACCGCCGGATCGGCGAAATGGCGCTTTCCGCTTCGGGAGGGCGCTGTTTCGTCTATCTGCGAACGCAGGTGTTCAGCGCGCCGGTGCGGTCGTCGCGCGTATCACCAGGCGTGGCTGGAGGACTGTGGAGCGAGGTTCGGTGCGGTGACCGTCCAGTCGGTCGACGACGGCGGAGACGGCGTGATCGGACTGCTCCCTGGGCTCTTGGCTGACCGATGTCAGGTCAATATGGCTGAGCCGGGCGAGCGGACTGTCGTCGTAGCCGATGACGGAAATATCGCTGGGCACATCAACTCCGGCGCGACGTAAAGCGTCGAGAACTCCGATCGCCATACGATCGTTGCCGGCGATCACAGCGGTCGGCAGGGTCTTTCCTGCCAGAAGCTGTTCTGCAGCGGCAACTCCGGCCGCCTCGGTGAAATCGCCTTCGATGACCGCAGCGGAATCGGCGAAACTGTGCCTGCGCATCGCACGCAGGAATCCGTCGCGCCGGTCGGACCTGATCGAACCGGATCCGCCCGCGATGTGCACAATTCTCTCGTGGCCGAGTTCAGCCAGGTGATCGACGGCGGCGGCGATTCCACGGGAATCCGCACAGCGGACGACGTCGAGCGTGTCGATCGGCAGGCGGCGTCCCACAGCGACGACGGGAAGCCGTTCCCCTAGGGCCGTCAGGTCGCCGACGGGCGAGGATGGGCCGAGCAGGATCAATCCTTCACAACGAAAATCGAGCAGTGTTTCGATGACCTTCGATTCTCGATGGGTGGGTGTGACGGCCCCGAGCACCACCTCATAGCCGGCCAGGTCTGCAGCCTCGACGATGTTCTCGACCATTTCAGCGTGAAACCCGTTGCGGATCTCTGCGGTGACTCCGATCAGGTGTGAGCGTCTGGCTGACATCAGCGCCGCGGTCCGGTTCACGCGGTAGCCGAGTTCATCGGCCGCTGCGAACACCCTGGCCCGGGTCTCGGCGCTGGGGCCCGGCGCCTTTCGGAACACCAGTGACACCAGTGCCTTTGACACGCCCACCTTTTCGGCGATGTCTTGCATCGTCGGGCGATCGTTCTTGTCCGGCAAGTGGTCTCCTCGATCTGTTCGACAGGGCCTTGACAAGAACCTGCAACGAGACCCATAGTAGCCCAATTAGACCGGTCAAATAGACCGGACAAACAAATCGAAAGCAGACGATCGTGAGATCACCACGAAGTACGGCTTGTGCACTGGCCGCCGCAACAGTCGTTCTCGGACTTGTCGGCTGCAGCAGTACCGGTGGAAAACCGGCATCCTCGGACGGCGGCATGACAGCCGGATCCGCCGATACTCCACGAATCAAGATCGCCATGGTGACCCACGCACCACCCGGGGACACCTTCTGGGACCTTGTTCGCAAGGGCGCCGAGACCGCGGCGGCAAAGGACAACGTCGACCTCACCTACCAAGGTGAGGACCAGGCGCCCAATCAGGCGAATTCGATTCAGAGCGCGATCGACTCACGGGTCGACGGGATCGCGGTCACTCTGGCCAAGCCAGACGCGATGATGCCCGCGGTATCCGCCGCGGCGGATACCGGTATCCCGGTCGTCGCCTTCAACGCCGGATTCACCGCGTGGCAGAACGCAGATGTGCTCGGCTTCATCGGCACCGACGAGGCCGGCTCGGGACGTGCCGTGGGGGAGCGGCTCAACCAGGAGGGCGCCAAACATGCTGTTTGCGTCAACCAAGTGCAGGGTCATGTCGATCTGGAAGCGCGTTGCGCCGGGATGGCAGAGACCTTCGACGGCCGCATGGAGAACCTTTACGTCACCGGCACGGACATGCCCGCCGTGCAAGCCACTGTCGCAGCGAAACTGCAACAAGACCCCAGCATCGACTACCTGGTTGCGCTCGGCGCCCCGTTTGCCATGACCGCGATGCAGGCGGTCGGTGAGAACGGCGGTCCGGTCAAGGTCGGAACTTTCGGCACCGACGCCGAGGTGGTCAAGTCGATCCAGTCCGATGGTGTGCAATGGGCGATCGATACACAGCCTTTCCTGCAGGGATATCTGGCCGTCGATTCGCTGTGGCTATACCTCAACAACGGCAACACCATCGGTGGCGGCGGCCCGGTTCTGACCGGACCCGCGTTCGTCGACGCAAGCAATGCCGCTGCCATCGCTGAGTACGCGGAGAAGGGGACGCGATGACCGACTCGATCTCGGTGGCAGTGATCGGCGCCGGAATGGCCGGACGTGCGCACGCGGCCGGATACCGCACCGCGACCACCCTCTTCGGAACCGAACGCCCTGATGTTCGCCTGGTGGCCATAGCGGATGCCAACGAGTCGGTAGCCGACGATGCCGCCCGGCGTTACGGATACGCTCGCGCCGAGTACGACTGGCGGGCCATCGCCGACGCTCCTGACATCGACGCGGTGAGTGTGGTGGTCGCGAACCACCTGCACCGCGAGATCGTCGAAGGGCTACTCGCGGCAGGCAAGCACGTCCTGTGTGAGAAGCCGCTGGCCGCTTCCCTGGCGCATGCCGAGGCGATGGCCGCAGCGGCAGCTGATACCCCCGGGCAAGTGACGGCGGTCGGCTACACCTACCGCAGGTCACCGGCCGTCGAGATGATCCGGCGCGAGGTTGGCAACGGGACTCTCGGTGGCCCGGCACATTTCAACGGGCACTACTGGTGCGATTACTCGCTGGATCCGACATCGCCAATCACCTGGCGCTACCGCGGTGGACCGGGTACGGGTGTGCTCGCGGACGTCGGCAGCCACCTGCTGGATCTGGCCGAGTTCATCTACGGTCCCATCGCCGAAGTGAGCGGCGCCGCCTTCACCACGGTGATCGACAGCCGGCCGGTCCCGCTCGGCGTGCCCTACGGTCACACCAAGAGCGAAGTGAGCGACGAGTACGCCCCGGTGGAGAACGAAGATGTGGCCACGTTCACCACACGGTTCCACAACGGCGCCGTAGGCACCTTCTCGGTCTCGCGGGTCGCACACGGCCTGCCCGACGGGCTCGGCTTCGAGATATTCGGTTCGTCGGGTTCGGCCGCTTGGGAGTTGGCTCGGCCCGGCGAATTCCAGCTTTCGACGACCGATGTCCGCAGCGATGTCAACGGGCCGCGGCGCGTCACGATCGGCCCCGAACATCCCTACATCCGGGCTGGGCTGCCGATGGACGCCGGCGGCGTCGGGCACGGCAAGGCGGAGTTCTTCGCCTATCAGGCCCGGGCGTTTCTCGACCAGATCGCGGGCATCGGCGGCCTTGGCCCGCTCCCCGGTTTCGACGCGGGTGTGCACGGTATGCGCCTGGTTGCCGCCGTCACCGAATCAGCGACCGCCGGCGGCTCCGCCGTCAAGGTCGTCTGACCGGCATATCGCTCTTCGAAGGGAAATCAGCACATGAAACTCGGTGTCTACACTGCGATCCTGCACGACCGGCCGCTGCGCGAGGCGCTGGAGGTTATCGCCTCGATGGGTCTGACCGGCGCTGAGATCAACTCCGGTGGGTTCCTGCCCAGCCCACACCTGCCGATTGATGAACTGCTCGCCGGTGCGGTCTCGCCCTCCGAGTACCTCGCCACATTCGACGGCACGGGTGTGTCGATTGCCGGCTTCAACTGCAACGGAAATCCGTTGCATCCCGACCCCGCGGTCGGACCGGAGGACGCCGAGGACTTGCGGAAGTCCATCCGGGTGGCCGGACTGCTGGGTGTCGACCGGGTCGTGACGATGTCGGGCCTGCCGCATGCCCACCCTGGTGGCCAATGGCCGGCATGGCATGTCAACACCTGGGACTCGGGTTATCTCGATTCTCTGGAGTACCAGTGGGACGAGGTCGCTGTTCCCTTCTGGCGGGAGATCGACGTGCTCGCACGGGACAACGGTGTCAAGGTCGCCATCGAGATGCACCCGCAGAACCTGGTGTTCAACCCGCCGACGATGAAACGGCTCGTCGAGAAGGCCGGTGCCACCAACATCGGTGCCGAGATGGATCCGTCGCATCTGTTCTGGCAGGGTATCGACCCGGTCGCGGCCATCGAATGGCTCGGTCCGCTGGTGTTCCACGCGGCAGCCAAGGACACTCGGATAAACGAAAACTGCAAGATTTATGGAGTCCTCGACGAACGTTTCACCCGAATCCCATTGGATCAGAACCCTACCGGCCTTGGGGGACGACATCGGGTGAACAAGTGGCCCGAAGATTCGGCGTGGGATTTCGTCGCGGTTGGGCGGGGCCACGACGTGCAGTTCTGGCGGCGCTTCCTGCAGGCGTTGGAGAGCATTGATCCGAACATGGCGGTCAACATCGAACACGAGGACGTCGACCTGGATCGACTCGAGGGTCTGCAGGTCGCCGCTGAGACGCTGACGGCGGCGAACTCCGTCGTTGTCTAGACCGCTCTAGATTGCCATTGTCCGCCCCTTCGGGTCGTAGGATCGTTCTTCCGGTCGGGTGTCACGACGGATGAAGGGGATTGACGGTGGAAACCGGAGACATACCGCGCTCCCCGGCGGCAAGACGTGCCACGCTGGCGGATGTGGCCGCCAGGGCCGGGGTGTCGCGTGCCCTGGTGTCCATCGTGATCCGCGAGGCGCCGGGCGCCAGCACGGCCACCCGCGAGCGGGTGCTACGTGCCGCCGCTGAACTCGGCTACCGACCCGACGTGCGCGCCAGACTGCTTGCCCGCAGCAGATCCAAGCTGATCGGAGCGGTTTTCGGGCTGGCAGGGACCTTTCACTTCGATGTTCTGGACGGGCTGTACAACGCCGCAGAGGAGCGCGGCTACGAGTTGATCCTCAGTGCGCTCACCCAGAGCCGCGGAGAGAGCAGGGCGGTGCAAAGTCTGCAGGATTTTCGCCTGGATGCTCTGATCATGATTGGTCCGGACATCGAGAATCCGGCCCTGGCCGGCAAGGTTCCGTTGGTCACGGTCGGCTGGCGGGTCGAGGACAGTGCGGTCGACTGCGTGCGTACCTCCGATGTCGAGGGGATGCGTTTGGCTGTCGATCACCTCGTGGAGCGTGGCCATCGCCGCATCACGCACGTCGATGGTGGGACCGGCGCAGTGTCGGCGTCCCGCGGTGAGGCGTTTTTGCAGGCCATGCGTGCGCACGGGCTGGCTGCCGATGCGAGAGTCCTCACCGGCGGACTGACCCGGTTCGAGGGTTACACCGCGGCGCGCACGATGCTCGACGATCCACAGTTGCCAACCGCAGTCATCGGGTTCAACGACGAGGTGGCGCACTCCGTGCTCGAGGCGTTCATGCACGCGGGACATCGTGTTCCACAGGATATTTCGGTTGTCGGCTGGGACAACTCGCTGGTCTCCAAGTTGCCGCACGTCCGGCTGACGACCATCAGCCAGGACCCCTCGCTGATCGCGAAGCTTGCCGTTGATCGCGCAATCTCGCGGGTGGAGGGTGGCACCATCGGCGAGCGGGACATCGTGCTGACGCCCACCTTGATGGTTCGGGCGACCACCGGTTCTGCCCGGTTGGACTGAGCTCGGAAAGTTCTCATTGACACAGCAGAGCCGCTCTCCTACTCTCTTCTAGAGCGCTCTAGTAATCTGTATCACATACCAGATGGAGGTGATTCCGCTCATGGGTGGTGAACTGCTGGCCCGCTACGACCTGGCTGGACCCGTTGGGCGGCAGGCTGTCGAAAACGGCCTGTCGGGGGTCGCATGGTTTCGTAGTGCCATCCCTCGCAAGCGCATGAAGGAGCTGATGCGCCGGTCCGATGAGCAGGCGACCAGGGATACCGCCATCTGGCTCGGGTCTCTGGTGCTGACCGGAACCGCCGGGGCGATCGCCTGGGCGACGGGGAAGAAGTGGGCGGCCGTGCCTGCGTTCGCAGCGTACGGCGTGCTCTACGGGTCGGCCTCGGATTCACGTTGGCACGAGAGTGGCCATGGCACACTCTTCGCCACGCCGCGCAAGAACGACGTTGTCTATCAGATCGCGTCGTTCATGCAGATGCGAGACCCGACGGTTTGGCGGTGGAGCCACACCCGGCACCACACCGACACTCTCATCGTCGGTCGAGATCCTGAGATCACGGCCATGCGTCCCGCGCGTCTCGGACGGATCGTTGCGAACCTCTTCGGCCTGATCGACGTCCCGATGGCGTTCAAGGACATGATCATCCGAGCGTCCGGCCGACTGGGCGAAGAGGAATCCACCTACGTCCCAGAGTCGGAGCGATCGAAGGTCACCCGCATGGCGCGGATCTCCATCGGTATCTACGGAGCCACCGTGCTCAGCTGCCTGGCGACCCGATCGGTGCTCCCGGCAATGTTGATCGGACTGCCGCGTGCCTACGGTGCCACGATGTTCAATCTCTACGGGCTGACCCAGCATGCGGGGCTCGGCGAAAACGTCATCGACCACCGGCTGAACACGCGGACGGTCAAGATGAACCGGCTGAACCGATTCCTCTACTCCAACATGAACTATCACATCGAACACCACATGTTCCCGATGGTGCCGTCGCACAATCTCGCGGAACTGCACGAGGTGATCAAGAACGACTGCCCGGAGCCGTATCCCTCGATGTGGGCGGCATACAAGGAGATCATTCCGGCAGTGCTGAGGCAGCTCAAGGACCAGACGTATTACATACGGCGCGAACTTCCCTCAGATGCCGCGCCGTACAAGGAACCGGACCTAGCCGAGTCCGGAGCCTCGAATGCCGCCGGCTGACTGCACACACCACGGACATACTTGAGGAGAACCATGACCACCTGGGTAGCGGCTTGTGCCGCCGACGCCATCGAGGCAGAGGACATCGTCCCGTTCGAACACGGCGGGGACGAGTACGCGATCTACCGATCCGATGACGACCAGTACTTTGCCACCGATGGATTCTGCACCCACGAACGGGAACGTTTGTGCGACGGCTTGGTGATGGGTAAAACCATCGAATGCCCAAAGCACAACGGCCGTTTCGACTACACCTCCGGACAGGCCAAAGGCGCTCCGGTCATCGAGAACCTGCGTACCTACCCGGTCAGGGTCGATGACTCGGGCATCGTCCACATCGGAATCGGCTGACGTGTCAGCCATGGTGATCGTCGGCGCCGGCGAATGCGGTGCACGGGCAGCCACGACGTTGCGGCAGGCCGGCTGGACCGGTTCCATCGAACTAATCGGCAACGAACGGCATCTGCCCTATGAGCGGCCGCCTCTGTCGAAGGCCGCCCTCTTGGCCGAGGACACTCCCCGGCCGGTCATCGTGTATGACGAGGCGGTGCTCGCCGACCTCGGCATCGTGCATCACGCCGGTACCGAGGTCGTCGATATCGACCGCAGTCGACGCGAAGTGGTGCTGTCCACGGGGGAGCACATCGGATACCACCGGGTGTTGCTTGCGACCGGGGCGTCGCCCCGACAATTACCGTTGGCGGCCGGTTTCTCCCGGGTACACACGCTGCGTACACATGAGGATGCGGTGCGCTTGCGCGCCAGCCTGCGCGCAGCCGAGCGTGTCGTCGTGATCGGAGGTGGCTTCATCGGACTCGAACTGGCCTCCGCCGCAGTATCACTGGGTGCGGATGTCACCGTTCTTGAGGCAGCCGACCGACTCCTCGGCCGTGCGGTTCCTGCCGAAATCGCGGAGCTGGTGCACGCCCGGCATGACGATGCCGGAGTGACGATCCGGTGCGCGGTGGCGCTCAGCGGAATCGCCGAATCCGATCATTCCGCCACCGTGGCACTCAGCGACGGTACGTCCGTTGATTGCGACGTGCTGATCGTCGGTGTCGGTGCGGTACCTGAGTCGGCCCTGGCCGAGAAGGCGGGCCTGGATGTCGAGAATGGGATCAAGGTCGATGCGCGACTGGCGACCTCCGATCCGGATATCTTCGCAGCGGGCGACTGCTGCTCGTTCCCACATCCGCTGTACGAAGGTCGCCGGATTCGTGTTGAGGCGTGGCGCAATGCTCAGGACCAAGCCGTCGTCGCCGCGCACAACATGATCGGCGCTGGCCGGATCTACGACGCGGTGCCGTGGTTCTGGTCGGACCAGTACGATCTGAGCCTGCAGGTCGCCGGCCTACCTGCCGAGGCCACCGCCGAGGTGGTGCGATCGCGACCCGACGGCGTGCAGATTCGCTATGGCCTCGACGGCATCGGTCGGTTGGTGTCGGCTGCGGGTATCGGTCCAGGCAACGCCGTCGCAAAAGATATTCGCTTGGCGGAGATGATGATTGCCAAGCGGATGGTCGTCGATCCGGTCGCGCTGGCGGATGCTTCCGTCAACGTCAAGCAGTTCCTCCGCTGACGCCATGCGCCGTAATCTCGCGACATTGTCCATCGGGTCGACGCCACTGGGTTGGACCCGGATCGCCACCGGACACGACGACGGCTCGGGCTGGCTGCACTCCGGCATTGCCGTCCTGCCCGACGGTGATCTGCTTGTCGCCCACCCCGAGGGCCACGATCTCATCCGGCTGTCACCTGCGGGTGAATCCGTGCGCATCCACACCGAGCTGACCGAGATGCACTGCCTCACGGTCGCTGTCGGCCCCGACAACCAGGTCCGGGTGTGGACCGCTGACAATGGGCACCGCTTTGTGCACAGCTCTCCCAACTACGGTGAGGTCCGAGTGCCCGGACGGCTGGTTGCGCTCGACCTGAACGGCAACATCGTTCAGGAACTCGCAGAGCCCAAGGGGTTCGGGTCGTGGAGCCCTACGTCAGTGGCGCTCGTCAATCCGTCAGATCCAGACAGCGATATCTGGGTGGCCGACGGATACGGGCAGAGCCTGGTTCATCTGTACACCGCTGACGGAACCCTCACCCGCACGCTCGACGGTAGCGGTTCGGGGCGCGCATTCGACTGCCCGCACGGCATCATGGTCCGCACCGCCCGAGCCGAGAAGGTGCTCTACGTCGCCGATAGGGCGAACCAGCGGATCGTCGTTTTCGCCCTCGACGGGACGTATCTGCGTACGATCGGCACGGGTATCCTCGACAGCCCGTCGAGCATAGTGGACTACCATGGACACCTTGTGGTGACCGAATTGTTCGGGGCGCTGGCGATTTTCGACGGTGACGAATACATCGGGCACATCGGATCGTCTGGTCGCGACCACACCGCAGGCGACTGGCCCAACCGCACGGATGAGACCGGTCAGACGGTCGCCCCCCGCATCGTGGATGGAGCGTTCAACAGCCCGCACGGCATCACCGCACACGGCGGTGCCATCTACCTCACCGAATGGATGATCGGCGGTCGGGTGATTCAGCTTCGTCCAACGGGTGCCGCAGCCAGATGAGGCGGCCTCTGCCGACCGGCTGCCGATCAACCGTCGGTGGACGATCACCAGAAGGTCACCCACCCTCGCCCTCTGCGATGTCAGTCACCGGTACACGGACGACGGTGCCGGTGGCGGCGAGTCCCAGGCGCTGTGTAGCGCCGGTGTCGGCCGGGTATACGGTGCCTCATGACCACCTCAACACTGAAGACTGAAGATGCCGGCCCACACACCGTGAGCCGCAGCGTCCAGGTGGCCGCACCGGTCACGGCGCTGTTCGACCAGATCGCCGACCCGCACCGGCACCACGATCTCGATGGTTCGGGCACTGTGCGCGATGCCGACGTGAAGGGGCCGCACCGGCTCGCCGAGGGCGATAAGTTCACCGTGGCCATGACCCAGTTCGGCCTGCCCTACAAGATCACCTCGAAGGTGACTGCGGTGCAGGAGAATCACCTCGTCGAATGGGAGCATCCACTGGGCCATCGCTGGCGCTGGGAACTCACTGAGGTCAGCCCCGGCACCACGAAGGTCACCGAAACCTTCGACTATTCGACCGCGAAGGTCCCGTTCGTCATCGAACTGCTCGGGTACCACAAGAAGAACGGCGAGGGTATCGAGTCCACTCTGAAGGGCCTGGCCGACCGCTACGAAACGCACTAGCCGGCTGACGCCGCGTCACCTGGGTGCGAGCCCGGCCGCCCGGTAGGCCGCGTCCACCAGCGCCATATTGGCCACCGCGTCGTCTACGCCGAACGGCAGCGGCGCACCGCGCTGCACGTGCGCGGCGAACGCCTCCAGCTGATAGCTGTAGGACGGCCGGGTGCCGTGATGCTCGACGGTGCTGCCGCCGGCAGTGCTCACCGTCAGCCGGTCGTCCTCGGCGGGGTGGATGAAATCGTGCACAAAGGCCTCCCCGGCACTGCCGGCGATCTTCAGCGTGAACGAATAGTCTGGTGCCACCATCGAATTGGTGGACAGTCCGGTGGCGCCGTTGGGGAATTCGAGCTCGACATCGCAGCGCGCGTCGACCCCCGGGGAGCGCAGTTCGGCGCGCGCACCGGTGACGGCCGGACCTCCGAGACAGAAGCGTCCCAGGGTCCGCATGACGTGCAGGCCGTAGCACCCCAGATCCATCAGCGCGCCGCCGGCCAGATCCAGTGACCAGCGCGGGTCGTCATCGCCGGGCGCGGGCATCGCCATCCGCACCTCGACCCGGCGGATCTCACCCAGTTCGCCGTCGATCGCCAACTGGAACGCCCGCCGGGTCACCGGGTGGAAGAAGTAGTGGAATCCCTCCAGCACGGTGACGCCGGCCGACTCGGCGGCATCGGCCACCCGGATCGCCTCGGGGTGATCACGGGCGAACGGCTTCTCGCTCAGCACCGGCTTTCCCGCAGCGATCGCGGCGAGGTTCCACGGCGCATGCAGCGCATTGGCCAGCGGGTTGTAGATGATGTCGACCTCAGGATGTTCGATCACGTCCTGGTAGGAATCCAGGACCCGTTCGACGCCGTACTTGCCGGCGAAGGCCTCGGCCCGACCGCGGTCCCGCGCCGCCACCGCCACCAGGCGGTGACCGAGCTCGACGGCCGGGCCGACGATCGCGACCTCCGCGATCCGGGACGCCCCGAGCACCCCGATGCGGAGTGGACTCATCCAGTCACGCTGTTCAGGTACGCGACGCTGGCACGCACATCGGCCAGCGGACCGTCACCGTCCGGCGCGCCCTCGAGGATGGTGTCCTGCTCCATCACGAACCAGCCGTCGAAACCGTTGTCGCGCAGCACCGAAACGATGCCCGCAATATCAACGTCACCGGTGCCCAGCGGCGTGTACATCCCGGCCTTCACGGCGTCGGTGTAGCTCAGTTCGCCGGACTGCACCTTGGCGGCCAGCGCCGCGTCCACATCCTTGAGGTGGGTGTGCGCGATCCGCTGTGGCACCGCCTTGGCCAGTTCCAGCGGATCGGTGCCGCCGATCAGCAGGTGACCGGTGTCCAGGCACAACGGAATCGACGATCCGGCCAGCACCCGGTCCACTTCGGCGCGGGTCTCCACCGTGGTGCCCACATGTGGGTGCAGCACCGCGAGCAGACCCCGGTCGGCGACGATTCCGGCCAGCCGGTCCAGGTTGGCCAGCAGGGTGGCCCACTGCGACTCGTCGAGCACCGGGCGTGAATCGTAACCGTCGGCGCCGGTGGCGGCGGCGAGCACCACCACGCCGGCACCCGCGGCCACCAGCGAATCCAGCGGTCCGGCAAGGTCATCGGCCGGATCGTGGTCGTCCCGGTGCAGCACCACCGGGACGAATCCGCCCACACAGGCCAATTGGTGCTGTGCCAGTATCGATTTCAGCTCCCCGGTGTCGGTGGGCAGAAAACCCTCCGGGCCGAGTTCGGTGGCGGTCAGCCCGACACCGCTCATCTCGGTGAGGACACGGTCGGGGTCGAGCTGGAAGCCCCAGCCGGGAACCTCGCACACCCCCCAGGAGATCGGTGCTCCCGCGATCTTGATTCCACTCATGCGTTGCGTATCTCCTTTTTGACCGACTCAAGTGCTACCGGGGTGCCCCGGCGCAGGGATTCGGTGGCGGCTTCGGCCAGCCAGGCCACCTCGACGGCGTCGGCCACGGTCGCGCCGCGGACCGGTCCGCCCTTGGCGACCTCGACGAACCCGGCCAACTCGGTGCGGAACGCCTCGGTGAAGCGGTCCATGAAGAAATTGTGTGCCGGACCCGTCGGGAAGTCGTTGTGCGGGTCGGTGTTCAGCAGTGGCACACCCTGATCCCAGCCGGCGGCGACGCTGTCGTCGAAGCCGTGCACCTCGAGACGGCAGTCGTAGCCGCGGGCGTTGTAGCGGGCGTTGGAGACCACGCCGAGTGCGCCGCCGTCGAACCGCACCACCACGGCGGCCGAATCGACATCGCCGTACTCGGCGAACAGCGGGTCCCCCTGCACCGTCCCGGTGGCGTACACCTCGACGGCGTTCTGTCCGGTGATCCAGCGGATGATGTCGAAATCGTGCACGGCGCAGTCGCGGAAGATGCCACCGGAACCCTTGATGTAATCCATCGGCGGGGGAGCGGGATCCATCGTGGTGCTCCGCACGGTGTGCAGGATGCCCAGGGTGCCCGCGTCGACGGCGCTCTTGGCCGCGGCGAAGGCGGCGTCGAAGCGGCGCTGATAACCGACCTGCACCGGCACGCCGGAGCGGCCGATGATCTCGGCGACCCGCGCGCTCTCGGCGGCCGTGGAAGCGATCGGCTTCTCGCAGAACGTCGGGATACCGCGCTCCACCGAGGCCAGGGTGAGTTCCGCATGCGCCGGGGTGGCCGCGGCCACCACCACGCCGTCGACACCCGAGGCCAGCAGCTCCTCGACGGAGCCGACGGCCTTGGCGCCGTGTTTGGCGGCCACCGATGCCGTCACGTCGGCGCGTTCATCGGTGATCACCAACCCGTCGATCCCGGGCAGCCCGGTCAGGGTTTCGGTGTGGAATGCGCCGATGCGGCCCAGTCCGATCACGCCGATGGTGGTCATGGGGTTCTCCGTTCGTCTTGTGCGTCCAGTACTGCAATGAGTCCGTCCAGTTCGAGTCCGTCGGCCAGTGCGGCCAGCACGGTGTCCACCTGGCTGGGCGGGGCGAGGCTGCCGATGGGTTGGTCGCTGTCGAGGTTGGTGGGGAAGGCGTAACCCTCGGCGGTGGCATTGACGATGTTGGCCAGGTCGGCGATCGGGCGGCCGGCTCGCTGCATCCGCAGCAGTGCCGGGTAGACCGCTTTCACCATGGCGGTCCGATCCAGTGATTCCATCGCGCGCCCGAAAGGCGACGAGATCTGCAGCAGGTTGGCCATCCGGCTGATATCGGCCGAAGTGTTCTCTCCCGCACCGTGATACAGGGCGGGATTGAAGAACACCGCGTCACCCTTGCCCAGCGGCACCTGGACGTGGTGCTCGGCGAAGAACTCGATGAACTCGGGCCGGTAGAAGGCGATGTAGCCGGCCTCGAAGCGCTGCGAGTACGGCAGCAGCATTGTGGGCCCGCTCTCCAGTGGCATATCGCAATGCGCGACCGCGCCCTGCAGCGTCAACGCCGCGGACATCCGGTGCATATGCGCCGGATAGTGCGCCAACTGGTCGGCGTCGACAAAACCGAGATGGTAGTCGCGGTGCGGAACCTGCGGGGCGCCACCGGGATTGACGACATTCACCTGTGAGGTGACCTGATAGCGCGGGCCCAGCCAGGCCTGCGACACCAATGCCAGGGTGTCCGCGGCGTAGTACTCGGCGTACACCTCGGGAGCGTGCATGGCGAGTTTCTGCGCGGCGTTCCATACCCGGTCGTTGGCGCCGGCCTTGCCGAAGTGGTCTCCGGCCGCGCCGCCCTCGGCACGCTGGGCGGCGATGATGTCGTCGAACGCCGTGGAGGCGCGGTCGGTGACCGCCTCGTCGAAAGCGCCCTCGAAGACCACGACGCCGGGCCCTTCGGTGAGTGCGCGGATCAGCTCGGACTGCAGCGCCCGCCGATCGGCCTCGGCGATCCCGGCTGCCGAGTACACCAGGACGTTGCGCCGCACGTCGACGGCGTGCGGGTAACCGGCCAGGTCGGTCTCGCGGAGCACCTGACGGCGGAACTCGGCCAGATCACAGTCGGACTCGGTGATCCAGCCGGAGTCGGATTCGGTGAGTGAAGCGGGCATGGCGGTTAGTCTTGCCGTGATACCGACCGCAATCAACAGCAGAAAACCATCAAAAACACCTCACCAATTGAGGTGAGCAGACGCAAATGGCCCCCATGATGGCGGTTTTGACGGCCATTCGCGTCTGCTCGCGGGGAGAACGGGATGCACCGCTACAAGGTTCGCGAGATCGCTCAGCAATCCGGACTGAGTGAGGCGACCGTGGACCGGGTCCTCAACGACCGGCCCGGCGTCCGGGAGAACACCAGGGCCGAGGTGCTGCAGGCCATCGCCGACCTGGACAAGCAGCGAGCGCAGTTGCGGCTCAACGGTCGCCGCTACCTCATCGATGTGGTGATGCAGACCCCGCAGCGGTTCTCCGACGCGTTCCGGGCGGCGATCGAAGCCGAACTGCCCGCGTTCGCCCCGGCGGTACCGAGGGCCCGGTTCCATCTGTGGGAATCGGGTTCGGCGGCGCAGACCGCCGATGTGCTGGCCCGCATCAAGGGCAGCCATGGCGTCATCCTGAAGGCGCAGGACGAGCCCGAGGTCGCCGAGGCCGTCGACCGGCTGGTCGCCTCCGGGGTGCCGGTGGTCACCTATTCCACCGACGTGGCCAACAGCGATCGCTGCGCCTATGTGGGCATCGACAATCACGGTGCCGGTCTGACGGCGGCGTTCCTGGTGGACCAGTGGCTCGGTGAGGCGTCCTCAGGAGTGCTGATCACGTTGAGCCGCACGGTGTTCCGCGGCGAGGGTGAGCGTGAGGTCGGATTCCGGGCGGGGCTGCGCGGTACCGGACGCGACATCGTGGAGGTGAGTGACAGCGACGGTATCGATGCCACCACCGAACGGCTGGTGCTCGACGCGCTGAAACGTAATCCCGGGATCGAGGCCGTCTACTCGCCGGGGGGCGGCAATGACGCAACCGTCCGGGCATTCGAGAGTTTGGGGCGGGAGTGCCGGGTCTTTGTCGCCCACGATCTCGATGTCGACAACCGCAGGCTGCTTCGCGCGGGCAAGCTCTCGGTCGTCCTGCACAACGATCTGCGTGCGGACGCCCGCCTGGCCATCCGGGTGATCTTCGCGCAGCACCGCGCCCTTCCCGAGGAACCGGTGCGGCCCACTCCCATCCAGGTCATCACCCCGTACAACCTGCCGGCGTGACGATCGGCACAGGCCCGCGAAGGCTGCGGAATCGCTGAAAGGGTGCCGCGCGGACTACCATTTCCGCGCACGGCCACGTCACCATGTGCCGACGACAGGACAAACCACAAGCAGGGGAATCGATTGATGGCGCCAGAGCTCGTCCCGGGCGTGACAGTGCTGGGGAACCTGGCCATCGACGTCATCAACGGGGCTCCGCCGAGCCCGGGTGGGTGCGCTTCGTTCGCCGGGGTGGCGCTGGAAACCGCACCGGGCACCGCCCACATCGTGGCGATGGGCGAGCAGAAGCACCATGAACTCTTCGACCCGGTGCTGGAGCGGTTCGGCTCCCTGGTGCGGCTGCTGCCATCGGACCGCACCAGCGGATTCAGTCTGGACTATGACGACACCGACCACCGGCACATGGGCGTCCAGGCGATCGGCCCGGTATGGACACCGCGCGATGTCGACACCGATGATCCCCGCACCACTTGGATCCATCTGGCCCCACTGCTGCGCACCGATTTCCCCGCCGAAACCCTCGCTCATCTGGCGGCCCGTGGCCACCGGATCGCCTATGACGGCCAGGGCCTGGTGCGCGCGGACCACGTCGGCCCGCTGAAACTGGACCGGCACTTCGCTCCGGAGCTGCTGCGCCACCTCGATGTGCTGAAGCTGGCCGAGGACGAGGCCGTCATCGTCGCCGACGGCGCCTTCGACATCGCCACGGCCCAGGCGCTCGGGGTGCCCGAGATCCTGGTGACCTATGGCTCCGAGGGTTGCGACATCTACAAGGACGGCGCTGTCGTGCGGGTACCCGCCGCGTGGCGCGTGATGGACGTGCAGACGACCGGCGCCGGCGACATGTTCACCGCCTGTTACGTCGCCCACCGGGCGGCCGGTGCCGACCCCCGGCGCGCCGTCGAGGTGGCCAGCGAACTGGTGGCCCGCGAATTGCAGAAGCGTGTCCAGGTGCGCTCGGCACCGGCGTAGACCCTGGTTGAAACGATCCACTTGACACCCGTCAAGTTTGACCGGCAGAGTGCTACTGCGCGGTAACCAGTTCCTTAGAGAATGACATTCTCCAAAAGTGATGAAGACCACATCGCGACGGGAACTCGCGTTGCTTCACTGCGCTGAACAGGCAGTTCTTCTCGACGAAACCCGCGTGTCGCCGGCCCGCCCGGCATTGGTCACCCTAAGAGAAGTGCCATACTGGTTACCGGCAGTGACACCAAAAGTTTTTGATGCAAACGCCCCGCGACTGAAGCGCGACTCGCGTGGGTGTGAAAGGCAGGAAGTCGTGGCTCAGAACGGCAACGCGGGGACTCCCCGGCAGAAGCTGGAGAAGGTGGTCATCCGCTTCGCCGGTGACTCCGGTGACGGCATGCAGCTCACCGGTGACCGGTTCACGTCTGAGGCCGCGCTCTTCGGCAATGACCTTGCGACGCAGCCCAATTACCCCGCGGAGATCCGCGCACCTCAGGGCACCCTGCCCGGTGTGTCGTCCTTCCAGATCCAGATCGCGGACTACGACATCCTGACCGCCGGCGACCGTCCCGATGTTCTCGTCGCGATGAATCCTGCCGCATTGAAGGCCAACGTGGGGGACCTACCTCGTGGCGGCCTGATCATCGCCAACGCCGACGAGTTCACCAAGCGCAACTTGGCCAAGGTCGGCTACGACGCCAACCCGCTGGAGAACGAGGAACTTTCCGACTACGTCGTGCAGTCGGTGGCGATGACGACCCTGACCCTTGGTGCCGTCGAGGCGATCGGCGCGACCAAGAAGGACGGCCAGCGCGCCAAGAACATGTTCGCCCTCGGACTGCTGTCGTGGATGTACGGGCGCGAGTTGGAGGCCAGCGAGGCCTTCATCCGGGAGAAGTTCGCCCGCAAGCCCGAGATCGCCGAGGCCAACGTGCTGGCGCTCAAGGCGGGCTGGAACTACGGCGAGACCACCGAGGCGTTCGCCGTCACCTACGAGGTGGGCCGGGCGAAGCTCAAGTCCGGCGACTATCGGCAGATCTCGGGTAACACCGCGTTGGCCTACGGCGTCGTGGCGGCCGGGCAGCTCGGCGATATCCAGGTGGTGCTGGGCACCTACCCGATCACCCCCGCGTCGGACATCCTGCACGAGTTGTCCAAGTACAAGCACTTCAACGTCCTGACCTTCCAGGCCGAGGATGAGATCGCCGGAATCGGCGCCGCCATCGGTGCGTCCTACGGCGGTGCGCTCGGCGTCACCAGCACCTCGGGCCCCGGCGTCTCGCTGAAATCCGAGGCCATCGGCCTCGCGGTGATGACCGAACTTCCGCTGTTGGTCATCGACGTGCAGCGGGGCGGCCCGTCCACCGGTTTGCCGACCAAGACCGAGCAGGCCGATCTGCTGCAGGCGCTGTACGGCCGCAACGGCGAGTCGCCGGTCGCGGTGCTGGCGCCCTGCTCGCCGTCGGACTGCTTCGACATCGCGGTCGAGGCGGTGCGGATCGCCATCGGCTATCACACGCCGGTGATCATCCTGTCCGATGGCGCGATCGCCAACGGTTCCGAGCCGTGGCGCATCCCGGACATCAGCACCTACCCGGCCATCGAGCACACCTTCGCCAAGTCCGGCGAGCCGTTCGAGCCCTACGCGCGCGACCCGGAGACCCTGGCCCGTCAGTTCGCGGTGCCGGGCACACCGGGCCTGGAGCACCGCATCGGTGGGCTGGAGGCGGCCAACGGCTCGGGCAACATCTCCTATGAGCCGAAGAACCACGATCTGATGGTTCGGCTGCGGCAGCTCAAGATCGACGGCATCACGGTGCCCGATCTGGAGGTCGACGACCCGGACGGTGACGCCGAACTGCTGTTGCTCGGCTGGGGCAGCTCCTACGGCCCGATCGGCGAGGCCTGCCGGCGCGCCCGCCGCAGCGGTATCAAGGTCGCGCATGCTCAACTGCGCTACCTCAACCCGTTCCCGTCGAATCTCGGAGAGGTGCTGCGCCGCTACCCGAAGGTGGTCGTGCCGGAGATGAACCTCGGCCAGCTGGCGCTGCTGCTGCGCGGCAAGTACCTGGTCGACGTGCAGTCGGTCACCAAGGTCGAGGGTATGGCGTTCCTGGCCGACGAGGTCGAGGGCATCATCGATGCGGCGATCGACGGAACGCTGCGCGAAAAGGAAACTGACAAGGCCAAATTCGCCCGGCTGGCCGCGGCCACCGTGGAATCTGTGGGAGCGAGCGCATGACCGACCTGATCGGCTCTGACCTGGGCTTGACCGAAGCCCTCAGCAAGACTGCGCTGGTGCCGACGACGGACCAGCCGCAGAAGGGCAAGGACTTCACCAGTGACCAGGAGGTCCGCTGGTGCCCGGGTTGCGGTGACTACGTCATCCTCAACACGATCCGTAACTTCCTGCCGGAGCTGGGGCTGCGCCGCGAGAACATCGCGTTCGTCAGCGGCATCGGCTGCTCCAGCCGGTTCCCGTACTACCTGGAGACCTACGGTTTCCACTCGATCCACGGTCGGGCGCCGACCATCGCCACCGGTCTCGCGCTGGCTCGTGAGGATCTGTCGGTGTGGGTGGTCACCGGTGACGGTGACTCGCTGTCCATCGGCGGAAACCACCTCATCCATGCGCTGCGACGCAATATCAACATCACGATCCTGCTGTTCAACAACCGGATCTACGGCCTGACCAAGGGCCAGTACTCGCCGACGTCCGAGGTCGGCAAGGTCACCAAGTCCACGCCGATGGGCTCGGTGGACTACCCGTTCAACCCGGTGTCGCTGGCACTGGGCGCCGAGGCCACCTTCGTCGGGCGTGCACTGGACTCCGACCGCAAGGGACTGACCGAGGTGCTGCGCGGTGCCGCCGCCCATCGTGGTGCCGCCCTCGTCGAGATCATGCAGGACTGCCCGATCTTCAACGACGGTTCGTTCGATGCGCTGCGCAAGGAAGGCGCCGAGGACCGGCTGATCAACGTCACCCACGGCGAACCGATCACGTTCGGCGCCGACGGCGAATACGCGGTGGTGAGGTCCGGGTTCAGCCTGGAGGTCGCCAAGACCGCCGACGTACCCGCAGATCAGATCGTGGTGCATGACGCGACGATCGACGACCCGGCGTATGCCTTCGCGTTGTCGCGGCTGTCCGAGCAGAACCTCGATCACATGGTGATGGGCATTTTCCGCCAGGTGAACAAGCCGACCTACGACGACGCGGCCCGCCAGCAGATCAGCGTTGCGCGTGAGGCCAAGGCGCACGACACGGCGGCATTGCAATCGCTGCTTCGCGGCAAGGACACCTGGACGGTCGACTAACCTCAGCGCGGTGACCGTACCCCCCGCGCCCACACCCGGCATGGCGATGGCCGGGATCGTGTTGGCCGGTGGCGCGTCCCGCCGGATGGGGCGGGACAAGGCCACCCTGGTGGTTCGTGGTCAGACACTCGTGGAACGGGTGGTGGCCACGGTCGGCACCCGCTGTGCACCCGTTTTTGTCGTCGCGGCACCCGGTCAGGGGCTGCCCGAACTCTCCGCGCAGATCCTGCGCGACGAGGTGCGCGGCGTCGGCCCGTTGTTGGCGACGGCACGCGGGTTGCGGGCCGCTGCTGCCTCAGGGCTGGAATGGGCCTTCGTGTGTGCGGTCGACATGCCGCATCTCACGGTCCGCATCATCGATGAACTGGCCGCGGCCGCCTTCTCCTCGGCGGCCGATGCGGTGCTGCCCTGGGACGGGCGCGACCACTATCTGGCCGGCGTCTACCGCACCGCGCTGGCGGTCCGGGCCGATGAGCTGGTCGCGGCCGGCGAGCGCAGCATGCGCGCGCTGGTGGATGCCGGGGACACCCAGCGCATCGTCATGGAGCAACGGCGCGAGCTGACCAACGTGAACACTCCGCAGGATCTGGACTGATCGCTCGCAGATCTGCATCCAACGATCCAGCAAATTCGCAATTATTA
Source organism: Mycolicibacterium sp. P9-22 (assembly GCF_008329585.1). Taxonomy (GTDB): domain Bacteria; phylum Actinomycetota; class Actinomycetes; order Mycobacteriales; family Mycobacteriaceae; genus Mycobacterium. The sequence continues at coordinate 388,101 of NZ_NPKP01000001.1, forward strand.
CGCCAATTCGGTCGAATTTATTTATATCGGGCTTTATACGCTCCAATAACGCTCGAATAACAAGCACATTGCTGAGACAATGCGTGTATACGGAACTGGGCGCTCCCGACGTGGGCCTGCCGATCCTAGCCCAGTTGCCTTGTGGCAGAGTCGATTCGAACCACCTGGGCGAGCACTGCCGATGTCTTGTATGGCAGCCTGATTCGGCTCAGCGTCGTCGTTCTCGCCGAATGTGTGACATGCATAGTGGCGGCGGGCGACGGGCCGGGCCGGTCTCGAAGATGGGTCCTCGATAGGTGCCGTCAAGACTGGAATCCACGCCATCGCTGTGCGTCAAACACCGTGCGGCATAGGTAGTTCGGTGCGGACGACGCCAATTTGGCTGTGCTGCTGTGTAGTTGCGCTACCTAGCGCCAGAGTAGTGAAAAGACTTTTGTATCAACATGATTGGTATAGCGGACGAACGCAGCGGATGTTCGCAAGCCAGCGAACAGAATGTGGCCGTGCTGCCGTTTCCGGATGTGTAAGTCGGGTGTTTTCGGGGAATCCTGGTCTCCGCACGCGGACGACACGGGCCAACGGTGGCGCAGCTCACAAAAACGTTGTGATCTGCCTCACCGAACAGGTCTCGACCTGCAATTAAGGCTTCGTCATGGAATTCCGCGCTGACCTGCGCTGTCCGGGTGATTCCGGGCCGTGATCATCCTGTGATCTGAAAGCGACACGTTCGACATCGAAGTGACTTCGTCGCGCGATTTTTGTACGTTCAATTCAACTCCAGAGCCGGAGCAAATAACTACATATTCAAGAACCTGCGTGTGAGTGGGCCGACGACGGGATGAGATGCCCGTCGGGCAACCGGATGTGTCATCCGGTGAGACGTCGAATGTCTCCCACTGTCGTGCCTGACCGAGATGGCACGCCCCAAATTCTCCGCCTGTGTATTCAGGCATTCCGTCCGCGTTCGCGCGGGCGTCTTTGGCGCGCGCTCGGCGAGAGGATTCATGTTGAAGAACATCCGCAAAACGTTCGGTATGGCCACCTTTGCCGGGGCGATCGCTGTTGCTCCGATGGCTATGGCCACAGGTACCGCACATGCGGACTCCGTGAACTGGGATGCCGTCGCGGCCTGCGAGTCGGGCGGCAACTGGGCCATCAACACTGGTAATGGCTACTACGGTGGCCTGCAGTTCACGATGGGCACGTGGCGTTCCAACGGTGGCTCGGGTGCGCCGCACGCCGCCAGCCGCGAAGAGCAGATCCGGGTCGCCGAGAACGTTCTGCAGAGCCAGGGCATCGGTGCCTGGCCGTCCTGCGGAGGCCGGGGATAACCCGCTATCAGAAGAATCACAATGGCGCCGGGCTTTCTGCCCGGCGCCATTGTTTTCTCATGAACACCGCTGATATCCACCTGTCTCATAAGAAACTGCTAAAACTTCCGTCCCCTGGGTAACGCGTGATGCCGATCACCCGAAACACCGGATAACCGCGTCGCAAGAACGCTCCACACTTGGTTCGCGGCCCTCGTGTCACCGGTCGGGGAAGGACCGCAAATGAAGAACATCCGTATTGCCATCAAGAACATCCTGACGAAGAGCCTGTGGGTGGCCGCCGCGACCGGCGCGCTCTCGGTGGCCCCGATGGCCATGTCGGCCACCGCCAGCGCCGACAGCGTCAACTGGGACGCCATCGCGCAGTGCGAGTCGGGCGGCAACTGGGGCATCAACACCGGCAACGGGCACTACGGCGGTCTGCAGTTCAAGCCGGCGACCTGGAGCGCCAACGGTGGCGTCGGCTCGCCGGCCGGCGCCTCGCGGGCCGAGCAGATCCGCGTCGCGGAGAACGTGTTGCGGACCCAGGGGCTGGGCGCCTGGCCCAAGTGCGGCCCCCGTGGCGCCAGCCCCGCGGTCTTCAGCACCCCGGGCATCAAGACCCCCGCCCCGGCGGCGGTCGGTTGCCAGGCCATCCGTGGTGGCGCCGTGCTGGGAATCTTCGACTTCCGCGCGATGTGCAAGATGGTGGAGACGGCGACGGCGGCATTCCAGCCGCGCTGATATCAGGCGCCGGGTAGTACGAACGCCGACCGGCCGGCGACCGCGGCCAGGTGCCGCGCCAGCACCGCCTCCGGAATCAGCGCCGTGGCCCGGCTGGCCAGACCGCTGAGTGCGGCCGGTCGCATGTTGACGATGCGCCCGACGGTCCGGGATTCGAGGACCAGTGCCCGCACCCGAACCCTCCGGAACCGGGCGAACCGCTCGAATGCGGTCGACAGATCGGTCCCGCCGACAGTCAGCGCCGCCAGAATCGCCGCATCCTCCAAGCCCTGGCAACCACCCTGGCCCAGGTGAGGTCGCATGGGATGTGCGGCGTCGCCGACGATCACCGACCGGTCACGTGCCCAGGTGGCGGCGCCCCGACGGTCGTAGAGGTCGTTACGCAGCACCGCCGCCGGGTCGGTGGACGCCAACAGGCTGGGAATGGGTTCCGGCCAGTCCCCGAAGACACGCAGCAGATGTGCGCGTTCTCCGCCCGCTGCGGTCTGACCACGCGGCGCCCGCTGGGTGGCGAACCAGTAGGTCTTCTCGGGCCCCATCGGCACGTGACCCACCTCGAGACCCGGTCCCAGGGTCTCCCCGGCGAGATCGGGGTCCATTGTGTACGAGGCTATTCCGCGCCAGGCCGTATAACCCGCGTACCGCCGGGGAAGATCGCCGTTGAGGCGGCGTGCCACCAATGAGTCGACGCCGTCGGCGCCCACCACCGCATCGGCGGTGGCAACGGTCCCGTCCGCCAGCGTGATCCGGGCTCCGGTGCCCGACACGTGGAGGGCGGTGGCCGCCACGCCGTGCGTCACGGTGCCGGCAGGCAGGGCACCGGTCAGGATCTCGGTGAGCGTGCCCCGGTGGATGACGACCAGGGGTTCACCCAGTGCTCGCACCATCCGGTCGGTGGCCGGCCTGCGCAGCCACCGGCCATCGCGCCAGCGCACCGCACCGGCATTGACCCTGCCGCCGGCGGCGCGCACCGGCTCACCGAGGCCCAGCACATCGAGCGCGGCCAGTGCATTGGGCCAAATGCTGATACCGGCGCCGGAGGCGGTCGCTGTGCGTTGTTCGATCACGGTGACGTCATGGCCTACCCGGCGCAGGGCCACGGCGGCGGCCAGTCCGGCGATACCCGCGCCGATGACCATGATGCGCTCGGGCATATCGCCGACCATATCGGTCGTCACGTCAACCAGACGAGACAGTGAGGTCACATCACCGAAACGCGCCTTTGGTTTCCTAAGGGGCAACGTCGTCAACCACTGGTGTCCACGGGAAGGGCTCATGCGACCGGACCTCGAGATGACAAGCGTGCCCGGCTGGGCCCTGACCCCCACCCGCTCCGATGCCGACCTTTCCGGGCGTGCCTGGACCGTGATGGTGTTGGGCCCGGGCGGCGCCGACATTGCACGGGACTGGGTCGCCGAGATCACCTCGGCCGGTGGTGCATCCGCGGTGCGCCTGCGCGAGGTGGACCCAGGGCAGGCGATCGAGACGCTGACAGACGACGTGGCCGCCGCCCGGGTGGGCTGGCGGTTGATGATGACCGGACCCGCCGAGGCGTGCCTGCGACTGCGTGGCGCCGCGATGAGCCTTGGCGTCGCCGACGACGAGATGACGGTGGCGACCACCGATGTCGATTCGCGAGCGGTGCGCTGTGTGCACTGCGGCGCCGTCACCCGGGCCCGGGTGCAACTCGACGAGGTGCTGCCGTGCGGATCGTGTGAGCGGAAATTGCTGGTCTACTACCATGTTTCGCGCCGGCACGGAACATACCTGGGCTTCATGGCCGACGCCGAAGAGCCGGCCGAGGCGTTGTCGCGAAAAGCAACGGCATGAGCACCGTCAAACTCGTCGTCACCGCGGTCGACGACACGATCGCTGGCATCCGGACGCTCACCCTGGCCGACCCCGACGGGGCGGCTCTGCCGTCGTTCACTCCCGGCAGCCATATCGTGGTGCAATGCGGGGGCCGTGCCAACGCGTATTCGCTTACCGGCTACGGCAATTCGCCGACCGTGTACGTGATCTCGGTGCTGCGGTGTGATGAGGGCGCCGGGGGGTCGCGCTGGATCCACGACGAGCTCGCGCTGGGCGACACCGTCGCGGCCGGCCCGCCGCGCAGCGCATTCGCACCGGTACTGCGGGCACGCCGGCATCTGCTGGTCGCCGCGGGCATCGGCATCACCCCGATGGTGTCGCACGTGCGCAGCGCACAGTTGTGGGGCCGCGATGTCCGGCTGTTCTACATCCACCGGCAGGGGCGGGCTGCCTATGCCGACATCATCACCGAACTCGGCGAGCACGCCTCGATCCACACCGCGCGGGCCGCCTTCGCCGACGAGCTGCTCGCCGCCCTTGCCGACCAACCCTTGGGCACCCACCTCTATGTGTGTGGACCGGCCTCGTTCACCGAATTCGTCACCGGCGCGGCCGCCGATCTGGGCTGGCCGGCCAGCCGAATCCACATGGAACACTTCGGATCCGGTGCTCTCGATCCGGGAGAGCCGTTCACCGCCCGAGTGAGCGCCACCGGTGAGGAGTTCGTCGTCGACGCCGGCGTCTCGCTGCTGGAGGAGTTGGAGCGCCGTGGCTTCGAGGTGCCCAATCTGTGCCGCCGCGGAGTGTGCGGAGAGTGCCGACTCCCGGTCTCGGCCGGTGCGATCACCCACCGCGACCTGTACCTGACCGATGCCGAGAAGCAGGCCGGCGACGCGCTGATGGCCTGCGTGTCACGTGGCGGCGGCGAAACCCTGGAGGTAGCACTGTGATCTCGACACCCGATCTCGTCCGTAGCTTTCCTTTCCCGTTCGCGGCCGACACCTACCGTTACAGCACCAATGTCGAGCCCGCCGGCTCGGTGGTCCCGACACCGGTGGGCCGGTGGGGTGAACGGGTGGTGGATGTCGACAGCGAGTACGAACACGAACTGGCCGAGCGGGCAGCAATTCTGGCTACCGATCCCACCCGCAGTGCGGTGCTGCCGCACATGCGCGCGGCCTGCTGGGACACCATGTTGACCCTGATGCGTGAGCTCGCGAGCGGCTATCCCGAGAGCATGTCGCTGCAGCGGCACGGCGCGGGCTGGCGCTGGCGCAACGACAGATTGGGCATCGAACAGGACTTCATCCTCGGCGACGAGAGCACGCTGCCCGCCGAACCACTCGCCTACATCGCCGGTCAGGTGCAGGAGGACATCGTGCTGCTCGACCAGCGCGACGGTGACCTGTTCGGTGACGCGGGCGTGGTCACCTTCGCCGCGGACTGGTCATTCGGGTTCGACGTCGGTATGACCTTCCTGGAGATCCACGGCCCGGTGCCGCGGCTGCGGGCGACCGGCGTCATCACCCGCGCCCGGGAATTCCTGATGCGATTGCAACCCGGCGAGACCTACCGGCGGACCAACTGGACGCTGACCATCGGTCGCCGCCTTGATGTCTCGACGGAGCTCTACCACGAGTGGGGTCCCGACCGCACCATGATCAAGAGCGTCACCGATGAGGAGTTCGGGCGTCTGGTGCACCTGCGGGTCGAGGTGCAGCACCTGATCCGGTTACCGGAGTCGGGATCGATCTGTTTCCTGATCCGCAGCTATATGTTGCCGCTGGCCGATATCGCCGCGGTAGACGCCTGGCGGGTGCGTGCGGCGGCCGTGCTGGCCGAGCTGCCCGAGGACATCGCCGACTACAAGGGCATCATCGGCTACCGCGACCGCGCGGTCCGGTGGCTCCGGGCCGCCTGACGAAAATCGCCCGAATCCGGGTGGATTCGGGCGATTTCCGTGCCGACGACTCAGTAGGGCGTCGGCTCTCCTTCGGCGACCGGGCCGGGCTCGACCGGCTTGTGCTCGATGATTGCCTTGTACGCGGCGTTCTCGTGCTGGATCATGCGCACGAAGAACGCGACGAACAGCAGTACCGCGATGATGAACGAGAGCCACACGCCGAGCGAGTACCCCCCGAACGTGAACACCACCGTGGCATCGTCATAGCTGTCGAACGGTGCGAACATTTATTTCACCTCCATGGTGCCGACCATCGGCTTGCTGCCGTTGAGCGGCATGACCGTCACGGGAATCCCCTCCGGATACGGCGTGGCAGGCACCTCGCTGAGATCGAGACCCTGTTCTTCGACTGCGGCCGGAATGCGCAATATCTTGGCCTTCTTGAGACCGAGTGAGACGAGGTAGGCCGGAATGAAGCCCAGCGCGGCGAACACCACCATGCCGACCAGCTGCCCCCACAGCGAGATCGGGGGGAAGCCTTCGGCGTTCGGGTAGCCGCTCAGGAAGATGCCGGCCATCAGCACCGAGTAGGTGCCCATGCCCGCATGCACGGCGACAGCGCCGACCACGTCGTCGATCCTGAACTTTTCGATCAGCTTCCCGATATAGGGAACCAGCGCGCCACCACCGAGCGCGATTATGAAGCCGAGCGCCGGGTGGTACAGGTCCATGCCGGATGCCACAGCGATGACGCCCGCCAGACCGCCGGAGATGGTCCAGAACGGTTCACCCCGCGACGTCAGGTATGCGCCGATGATGCCGCCCGCCAACCCCATCAAGGTGTTGAAGGCGAACGCCGACAACGTGGTCGGGGTGGCGTAGATGGTGGCATAGCCGCTGCCGGAGTAGATGACGCAACCCATCAGGAAGCCGAAGAATCCGGTGAAGATCAGCATCAGGCCGACCATCGTCAGTGGCAGGTTGTGCGGGCGGATGGTGACGGCGGTGCCGTCGGGCAGGAATCGCCCGATGCGCGGGCCGAGGTTGATCAGGATGCCCAGCGTCGCGAATCCGGCGATCATGTGCACGCAGCCGGCCGCGCCGACATCGTGGAAACCGAGCTTGGTGAGCATCCAACCGGCGCCGTGCCAGCCCCACGCCGCGCCGATGATCCACACCACGGAGCCGACGAGCACAGTGAGGACGAGAAAGGCGCTGGTGCGAATGCGTTCCAGCACAGCGCCGGACATGATCGACCCGGTGGTCGCCGCAAAGAGAGCGAATGCTCCCCAGAAGATGCCGCTGGCGGGGTCATCGATGTTCGGACCCATGTTGTCGCTCCAGGGGAGCGCAGCCTTGGCCGCATCGGTCATCTCGATGAAGCCGCTGGGCATCGCGTTGTAGAGAAACCAGCCGACGAAGTAGAACGAGGCGACGATCGTGGCAAAGGCCAGCAGGTTTTTCATCGCCGTGGCCAGCACGTTCTTGGAGCGCGAGGCGCCCATCTCGTAGGCGAGGAAGCCCGCGTGGATGAGCATCATCAACGCGATGGACATCCAGTAGAAGAACTCGTTGTTGACGGCCGCCATCGTCGAGAGGGCGTCCTCCACTTCAGGTGTCAAAAGGACCTCCGCCGTTCGTTTCTGGGGATGGGTGGCAGAGGCACTGTGTTTAATCACAGTGGCCTCGAAGTACTGACGGTGTACCGATTGAAACTAACCGCGGGAATGTGTCCGAGCGGTCAAGGTGAGTTAATTCCGCGTGAAGAGGTGTGCCGCGCTGCGAAGTTGGGATCGGTAGCGCCGGTCGCGCGCCACGCTCTGTGCCATGACGACATTCACCCGCATCGGCCTGGGTCTGGCCGCCACCGCAGTCTCGATCTCCGTGCTGACCGGATGCGCGAAGCTCGACGACATCAAGGCCATCACCGACGCCGCCACCACCGCCGTCGAACAACTCGGCGACGTCACCGACGGACTCACCGAGATCGCCGCCGGTGACGTGGTCACCGTCGACGGGATCGACAAGGCACTCAACGCCATCTCCGAGCGGGTGGGTACCGGGCCGATGAACGTGGTCGAGATTGTCATCACACAGCAGGTGGTCACCGTCCAAGCCATCGACCCGGCCGCGCCGGCGGAGCTCAACCAGTGGACCTACACCGCAGGCCATGTCGGCGATCTGCGTCCCGTCGACTATGACGAGGACACCGAGGCGCTGCAGCAGAACCTGTTCCCGGTGACCGATGTGCCGTCCACCGCGATCATGACCGCGGTCGACAATGCGATCGGGGCCAGCGGTATCGCCGACGGCGATGTGCAGTCCGTCGTCGTCAAGCGCAACCTGCCCTTCGGCGACGATCTGCAGATCCTCGTCAATGTGCAGGGTGAGCGCAGCAACAAGCAGGTGCGCGCCGATGTCACCGGGCGGGTCACCGAGGTCCTGTGACGCGGGCAGGAGCGTAGCGACCCGGGAAACGGATCCGGCGATACGGTGATGTCATGACGCCGTTCCACGATCTGGATGCCTATCTCGCACTACCCCGGGTAGCGGGCCTGGCCGTCGCGCCCGGCGGTGACCGGGTGGTCACCACGATCAGCGAGCTGAATCACGACCGCACCGAATATGTCACCGCCATATGGGAATTGGATCCGCGAGGTGTCGCGCCCGCCAGGCGGCTGACGCACGGTGCCAAGGGTGAGTCCGCGCCGGTCTTCACCGCAGGCGGCGACCTGCTGTTCGTCGCCGTGCGGCCACGGGCCGGGGAGGATGAGCCACCCGCGGCACTGTGGCGGCTGCCGGCGGCCGGCGGGGAGGCGGTCGAAGAGCTCGCGCTGCCCGGCGGGGTGACCGCGGTGCATGCCGCGCGGCACGCCGCGCGCACCGTGGTCACCGCGCCGGTGCTGTCCACCGCGGCAGGCCTGGACGAGGACAAGCGGCTGCGCGCGCTGCGCAAGGACAACAAGGTATCGGCGATCCTGCACACCGGATATCCGGTGCGGCACTGGGATCACGACCTCGGACCCGGCCAGCCGCATCTGTTCGACGCCGACGGCCTGCGCGACCTCACGCCCGCCCCCGGCGGTGCCCTGCGCGATGCGGCACTCGCTGTCAGCGCCGACGGCGGCTTCGTGGTCACTGCATGGAACGCCACGGCGCCCGGGGTGGCCCTGCGCTCGCACCTCGTCCGCATCGACATCGCCACCGGCCGGCACACCACCGTCGCCGAGGATCCCGGCGCCGATCTCGGGGCGCCCGCGATTTCCCCGGACGGCACCCGGCTGGCCTTTCTCCGCGAGACCACTTCCACGCCGACCCAGGCGCCACGGATCACGCTGTGCTGCATGAGCTTCGGCGAGGCGTGGGTGGAGCTCGGCGACTGGGACCGCTGGCCGACATCGGTGGCGTGGTCCGCCGACGGCGCGCAGTTGATCGTCACCGCGGACGACGGTGGCCGCGGTCCGGTCTTCGCCGTCGATCCCGGCACCGCCGCGGTGCGCCGGCTGACCGACGACGATTTCACCTACACCGATGTGCGGACCGCTCCCGGCGGGGTGATATTCGCCTTGCGCAGTTCCTACCTGACGCCGCCGCACCCGGTGCGCATCGATCCCGGCGGATCGGTCACAGTGCTGCCGGCCGTCCAGTTGCCCGAGCTGCCCGGGCATGTCGAGGAGGTGACGGCCACCGCGCAGGACGGCGTCACGATCCGGTCCTGGCTCGTGCTGCCTGACGGCCAGACACCGGCGCCCTTGCTGTTGTGGATCCATGGCGGTCCGCTGGCCAGTTGGAACGCCTGGCATTGGCGATGGAACCCGTGGTTGCTCGCCGCGCAGGGCTACGCCGTGCTGCTGCCGGACCCGGCGCTGTCGACCGGCTACGGCCAGGCCTTCATCCAGCGCGGCTGGGGCGCGTGGGGAGCGGCGCCCTACACCGATCTGATGGCGAGCACCGACGCCGCCTGCGCGCACCCGGACGTCGACGGGTCGCGCACCGCGGCGATGGGCGGATCCTTCGGCGGCTACATGGCCAACTGGATCGCCGGGCACACCGACCGCTTCGGCGCCATCGTGACCCACGCGAGTCTGTGGGCGCTGGATCAATTCGGGCACACCACCGATGGCGCCTACTGGTGGGTGCGCGAGATGACCGAGGAGATGACGCAGCGCAATTCCCCGCATCACCACGTGGCGAACATCCGCACCCCGATGCTGGTCATCCATGGTGACAAGGACTACCGCGTGCCCATCGGAGAGGGGTTGCGGCTGTGGTACGAACTGCTGAGCCTGTCCGGCCTGCCCGCCGACGACGACGGCACCAGCGCGCACCAGTTCCTCTATTACCCGTCCGAAGGGCATTGGGTGGGGGCCCCACAACACGCCAAGATCTGGTACCAGGTGGTCACCGCATTCCTGGGCAGACAGCTGTTCGGCCGGGAGGTGGGCCCGCCGGAAATGCTCGGGTAGCTTCGGGACCCATGACCTCCTCACAGCGCGAATTCGACATCGTCCTGTACGGCGCAACCGGGTTCGCCGGCAAGCTCACCGCGCAGTACCTCGCCCAGGCGGGCAAGGGTGCGCGGATCGCGCTGGCCGGACGTTCGCTGGTGAAGGTCCGCGATGTGCGCGACACCCTCGGGGTCGAGGCGCAGGACTGGCCGCTGATCGAGGCCGACGCCGCGCAACCGTCCACGCTGGCCGATATGGCGGCACGCACCCAGGTGGTCATCACCACCGTCGGGCCGTACACGAAGTACGGACTGCCACTGGTGCAGGCATGTGTGGCGGCAGGCACCGACTACGCCGACCTGACCGGCGAGACGCTTTTCATCCGGGACAGCGCCGAACAGTTCCACAAGCAAGCCGTCGACACCGGTTCGCGCATCGTGCACTCCTGCGGATTCGATTCCGTCCCTTCGGATATCACCGTCTACGCACTGCACGACAGGGTGCGCAGGGACGGGGCGGGTGAACTCGCCGAAACGAGCCTGGTGCTGCGCTCGTTCGCCGGAGGCGTGTCCGGCGGCACCGTTGCCTCGATGATCGAGTTCATGCGGACCGCCGCGGAGAACCCGCAGTCGCGCGGCGATCTCGCAGACCCGTACACGCTGACCACCGACCGCGGTGCCGAGCCGGACCTGGGCCACCAGTCCGACAACCCGTGGCGCCGCGGCCGTGAGATCGCCCCCGAACTCGACGGTGTCTGGACCGGTGCGTTCGCCATGGCCGCACCCAACTCCCGCATCGTTCGGCGCAGCAATGCCCTGCTGGACTGGGCCTACGGGCGCACCTTCCGGTATTCCGAGCAGATGAGCATGGGCTCCTCGGTCATCGCACCGGTCGCCGCCGCCGTAGACACCGCGGTCAACGTGGGCATGTTCGGTCTGGGTACCCGTTACATCAACAAGGTTCCCAGCGGGCTGCTCGAGCGCGTGCTGCCCAAGCCCGGGACCGGTCCCAGTGAACGGACCCGGGAGAAGGGGCATTACCGCGCCGAGACCTACACCACGACCACCACCGGCGCGCGGTACCGGGCCACCATCGCCCAACAGGGGGACCCCGGATACAAGGCCACCGCGGTGCTGCTGGGGGAGTGCGGGCTCGCGCTCGCCCTCGATCGGGACAAGCTCTCGGATCTGCGCGGGGTACTGACCCCGGCCGCCGCCATGGGCGACGCGCTGCTGACCCGACTGCCCGCCGCCGGAGTGACGCTGGAGACCGCTCGGCTCGATTGATTCGCGCCGCGCCGAACGCCTGTGGACCATGATCAAAAAGCGCTAGGGTCCATTTCAGGAGTACCGACATCGACAAAGGTGAGTGGAAATGGCCGGTCTGGATGAACTCTTCGCACAGATTCCCGTACAGGACATTGCGGCGAAACTCGGGGCAGACCAAGGCGAGGTGAACAGCGCCATCCGGACGCTGGTGCCCGCCCTGGTGGGCGGATTACAGGCCAACGTCCAGGCCGATGACATCGATTCGTCCGATCTGGAAGCCGCGGTCGGCTCGCAGGCCGCGAGCGGGCTGCTGGACGGCGGGGTCAAGGTCGACGATGTGGATCCCGGCGAGGGCGACAAGATCGTCGCCAACATCTTCGGCGGCAACGACAGCAACTCGGTCGCCTCGGCCCTGGCGGGCACCGGCGCAGGCAGCGGTGACCTGATCAAGAAGCTGCTGCCGATCCTGGCGCCGATCGTGCTGGCCTATATCGGCAAGCAGTTCTCCGGCAACTCCGCCCCCGCGCAGCAGCAGTCCGCACCCTCGGGCGGTGGGCTCGGAGATGTGCTCGGCAGCATTCTCGGCGGTTCCGGTGGCGGCGGTAACAATCCGCTGGGCAGCATCCTGGGCAGCGTGCTCGGCGGAGGCGGCGGCCAGGGCGGCAATCAGGGCAATGTCATCGGGGACATCCTGGGTGGGTTGTTGGGCGGGAAGAAGTAGCAGGACCGCCTCCCGCGAGCAGGGGACACCTCCCGCTTGCGAGCAGACACGGATGGCCGCGAAATGCCACCATTTCGGGGCCATCCGCGTCTGCTCGCGCGGTCTTCCTAGAATGACCAGGTGACCGACAGCCCGCGTGACCGTGCCGATGCCCTCCCCAAGTCCTGGGAGCCGAGCGCGGTAGAGAGCGAGTTGTATCAGGGGTGGGTCGACGCCGGGTATTTCGCCGCCGATCCCAGCAGCGACAAGCCGGCCTACTCGATCGTGCTGCCGCCGCCGAATGTGACCGGCAGCCTGCACATGGGCCACGCGCTGGACCACACCCTGATGGACGCGCTGACCCGTCGCCGCCGTATGCAGGGCTATGAGGTGCTCTGGCTGCCCGGGATGGACCATGCCGGTATCGCCACCCAGTCGGTGGTGGAGAAGCAACTCGCGGTCGACGGGAAAACCAAAGAGGACTTCGGGCGCGAACTGTTCATCGACAAGGTGTGGGACTGGAAGCGGGAGTCCGGCGGCACCATCGGCGGGCAGATGCGCCGCCTCGGTGACGGCGTGGACTGGAGCCGCGACCGGTTCACCATGGATGAGGGCCTGTCCCGCGCGGTGCGCACCATCTTCAAACGGCTCTACGACGCCGGACTGATCTACCAGGCCGAACGGCTGGTCAACTGGTCCCCGGTGCTGCAGACGGCCATCAGCGATCTCGAGGTCAAGTACGAGGACGTCGAGGGTGAGCTGGTGTCCTTCCGGTACGGCTCGATGAACGACGATGAGCCGCACCTGGTGGTGGCCACCACCAGGTTGGAGACGATGCTGGGGGACACCGCCATCGCGGTGCATCCCGACGACGACCGCTACCGCGCGCTGGTCGGCCAGACGTTGGCGCACCCGTTCCTGGACCGCCAGATCCTGGTGGTGGCCGACGGCCATGTCGATCCCGAATTCGGCACCGGCGCAGTCAAAGTCACCCCGGCCCACGATCCCAACGACTTCGAGATCGGAGTCCGGCACAATCTGCCGATGCCGTCGATCCTGGACAAGGCCGGCGCCATCACCGGCACCGGGACCCGGTTCGACGGGATGGACCGGTTCGAGGCGCGGGTGGCGGTGCGTGAGGCACTGGCGGCCGAGGGGCGCATCGTCGCGGAGAAGCGGCCGTACCTGCACAGCGTCGGGCACTCCGAACGCAGTGGCGAGCCGATCGAACCGCGGCTGAGCCTGCAGTGGTGGGTCAACGTCGAGTCGATGGCCAAGGCCGCCGGCGACGCGGTCCGCAACGGCGACACCGTGATTCACCCCGCCAGCCTGGAGCCGCGCTGGTTCGCCTGGGTGGACAACATGCACGACTGGTGCATCTCCCGCCAGCTCTGGTGGGGCCACCGCATCCCGATCTGGCACGGACCCGACGGTCAACAGGTGTGCCTCGGTCCGGACGAGACCCCGCCCGAGGGCTGGGTGCAGGATCCCGACGTGCTGGATACCTGGTTCTCCTCGGCGCTGTGGCCGTTCTCCACCATGGGCTGGCCCGAGCGCACCCCCGAGCTCGAAAAGTTCTATCCGACAAGTGTTCTGGTCACCGGCTACGACATCCTGTTCTTCTGGGTGGCCCGCATGATGATGTTCGGCACCTTCGTGGCCGGCGATGACGCCATCACCAGCGCGGCGGCGCACGGACCGCAGGTCCCGTTCCAGAATGTCTTCCTGCACGGCCTGATCCGCGACGAGTTCGGCCGCAAGATGAGCAAGTCCAAGGGCAACGGTATCGACCCGCTGGACTGGGTGGAGAAGTTCGGTGCGGACGCGCTGCGCTTCACCCTGGCCCGCGGAGCGAGCCCGGGCGGTGACCTGTCCATCGGCGAGGATCATGCCCGGGCGTCGCGCAACTTCGCCACCAAGATCTTCAACGCGACCAAGTTCGCTTTGATGAACGGTGCGGCGCTCGCCCCGCTGCCGGCTCTCTCCGAACTGACCGATGCCGACCGCTGGATTCTCGGCCGGCTGGAAGAGGTTCGCGTCGAAGCCGATTCGGCGTTGGAGGGCTACGAGTTCAGTCGCGCCTGCGAGGCGATCTATCACTTCGCCTGGGACGAGTTCTGTGACTGGTACCTGGAACTGGCGAAGGTGCAGTTCGGGCAGCCCGAGCACGCCTCCCACACGGCCACGGTGCTTGCCACGGTGCTGGACAGTCTGCTCAAGCTGCTGCACCCGGTCATGCCATTCGTCACCGAGACGTTGTGGAAGACGCTGACCGGTGGGGAGTCCATCGTCATTGCCGAATGGCCGTCGTCATCCGGCATCGCCGTGGATCTGGTTGCCGCACAGCGCATCACCGATATGCAGAAACTGATCACCGAGGTGCGCCGGTTCCGCAGCGATCAGGGCCTCAACGACCGGCAGCGGGTGCCGGCGAAGGTGGTCGGCATCGATAGCGCGGGCCTGGACGCCCAGCTGCCGGCGATCGCCGCGCTGGCCTGGCTCACCGAGCCCGCGGACGGTTTCACCCCGTCGGCGGCCGTCGAGGTGCGGGTGACCGGGGGCACCGTGCTCGTCGAACTCGACACGTCGGGCACTGTCGACGTCGCCGCCGAACGCAAGCGCCTGGAGAAGGATCTGGCAGCCGCGCAGAAGGAACTCGCCCAGACCGCAGGCAAACTCGGCAACGAGGCATTCCTGGCCAAGGCGCCCGAAACCGTCGTCGACAAGATCAAGGCCCGCCAACAGCTGGCACAGGAAGAGGTCGAGCGGATCACCGCCCGCCTCGGCGGCCTGGGATGAACAGATGGATCCGATGAACCAGCCCGCACCGGACGAGATCGCGGCGCTGCTCCAGGTCGAGCATCTGCTCGACCAGCGGTGGCCGGAGACCAAGATCGAGCCCAGCACCGCGCGCATCGCGGCGTTGCTGGAGTTGCTCGGATCACCGCAGCGCAACTACCCGGCGATCCACATCGCCGGCACCAACGGCAAGACCTCGGTGGCCCGCATCGTCGATGCCCTGCTGACCGCACTGCACCGGCGCACCGGGCGCACCGTCAGCCCGCACCTGCAATCGGCGGTCGAGCGCATCTCCATCGACGGCAAGCCGATCACCCCCGCCCAGTATGTCGAGACCTACCGGGAGATCGAACCATTCGTCGAGATGGTGGACCGGCAGTCCGAAGCGGCCGGTGGCCCGCGAATGAGCAAGTTCGAGGTGCTCACCGCGATGGCCTTCGCCGCGTTCGCCGACGCACCGATCGATGTGGCCGTGGTGGAGACCGGGCTGGGTGGGCGCTGGGATGCCACCAATGTGATCGGCGCGCCGGTCGCGGTGATCACCCCGATCGGGCTGGACCACACCGATTATCTGGGCGACACGATCGCCGAGATCGCCGGGGAGAAGGCCGGAATCATCACCAAACAGGACGACGACCTGGTTCCTCTCGACACCGTGGCGATCATCGGCAAGCAGGCGCCCGAGGCGATGGAAGTGCTGATGGCCGAAGCCGTCCGCGCCGATGCCGCGGTGGCGCGCGAAGATTCGGAGTTCGCGGTCCTGGAACGCCACGTTGCCATCGGTGGTCAGCTGTTGACCCTGCAGGGTCTGGGCGGGGTGTACCCGGAGATGTTCCTGCCCCTGCATGGTGAGCACCAGGCACACAACGCCGTGCTGGCGCTGGCCGCGGTCGAGGCGTTCTTCGGGGCCGGCGCCGACCGTCAGCTCGATGTGGACGCGGTGCGCACCGGGTTCGCGGCCGTGAGCAGCCCCGGCCGGCTGGAACGGGTCCGCAGCGCGCCGACGGTGTTCATCGACGCCGCCCACAATCCGGCAGGCGCCGCCGCGCTGACCCAGGCGCTGGCCGACGAGTTCGACTTCCGCTACCTGGTCGGCGTCGTGTCGGTGATGGCGGACAAGGACGTCGACGGCATCCTCGAAGCGCTGGAGCCGGCCTTCGACATGATCGTGGTGACCGACAACGGATCGCCAAGGGCGATGGAGGTGGAACTGCTCACCGCCAAGGCCGAGGAGCGGTTCGGCCCGGAACGGGTGGTGGCGGCCGCCGCGCTGCCCGACGCCATCGAGACCGCGACGGCTCTGGTCGAAGAGTCGGGCAACGACGGCGAAGGGTATTCGGGGAGCGGCATGGTCATCACCGGTTCGGTCGTCACCGCGGGCGCGGCGCGGACCCTGTTCGGGCGGGACCCACAGTGAGCGCCCCGCCACCGGGGGATGCACCCGACCCCGACGCGACACCACCGGCGCCGCCGCCCGGTGACCCGTGGCGCAGCTTCCGCGGCATCATGGCCGCCGCGCTGATCCTGGAAGCCATCGTCGTACTGCTGGCCCTGCCGGTGGTGTCGGCGGGGGACCCGGGCCTGACCGCACTGAGCGGGACGTTCCTGATCGGCATGGCGGTCGTGCTGGTCCTGATGTCCGGGCTACAGGGCAGGCCCGGCATCATCTGGGTGAACCTCGGGATCCAGGCCGTGTTCATTGCCGGGGCGCTGATCCACGGCGCCATCGGGTTCATCGGCGTGGTCTTCGCCGGGGTGTGGGCCCTGATGATCTACCTGCGCAGCGAGGTCAAACGCCGCCAGGACCGCGGCCTGCTGCCGTTCCAGCAGGCCGCCCCGCCACCCGAGCGGGACTAGTCATTACTGCCCGGTAGGCTATGCGCCGTGACTGAGCGGACCCTTGTGTTGATCAAGCCTGACGGCGTACAGCGGCATCTGATCGGTGAGATCATCGGCCGGATCGAGCGCAAGGGGCTGACGTTTGCCGCTCTCGAGCTCAAGGTCGTCTCCGAGGAGCTTGCCCGGCAGCATTACGCCGAGCACGACGGCAAGCCGTTCTTCGGTTCGCTGCTGGAATTCATCACCTCCGGTCCGGTGGTGGCAGCTGTCGTCGAGGGACCGCGAGCCATCGCGGCGTTCCGGCAGGTCGCCGGCGGCACCGATCCGGTGGAGAAGGCGACCCCCGGCACCATCCGTGGTGACCTGGCACTTGTCACCCAGGACAATCTGGTTCACGGTTCCGATTCGCCCGAGTCGGCAGCCCGTGAAATCGCCCTCTGGTTCCCGGAACTGACCGGCGTTTAGTCCCACGTTGTCACCGCTTCGTCAGATTCTGACGAGCGGTGTGGGATACTTACCCCGGGAGACCGGCGCCACAACGGGGTCGGTCACCCGGATGAAGACTTCGACGAGCGCGACCATCGCGTTAGCGGTGCGGCGCCAGAGCGTCCAGCCATCATTCAGCCAGGCGCCGAGTTTGTTCATTGCGAACCGCTCGGGGCGAGACCATAACAAGTTCGGGAGAAGCTCCCCGGACCCATAGCGGAAGCCCTCGCGTGGCCGCGTCATCACGACGCGCCCGGGGGCTTGAGGAGAATTTGTGGCCGAAGACGCCCCTACCCAAGACCTGTCCGATACCACCCAGAGCAGCGAGGAACTGCCGGCGAAGCTGAGAGTTCACTCGCTGGCCCGCGTGCTGGGTACCACCAGTAAGCGCATCGTCGATGCGCTCGCCGAGCTGGACGGTCGTGCCCGCAGCCCGCACTCGACGGTCGAGCGGGCCCAGGCCGAACAGGTCCGCGAGGTCCTCAACGCCGAAGCCGCCGCCTCCGCGGTGGAGATCCCGGCCACCCAGATCCCGGCCGAAGCTCCCGCCGTGGAAGCGCCGGTCGCCGCGGTGGTTGCGCAGACGGTCGTCGAGGAGCCCGAATCCCGGCTGATGCTGGAGGCCCCGCCGGTCGTCGAGGCGGCCGCCGAAGATGTCGACAAGTCCGCCGAACCGGCGCCATATCTTCCGCTGTTCGTGGCGCCGCAGCCGGTGACGGCGTTCAAGTCGCGCCCGGCACCCCCGCTCGACGACACCGACGATGCCGACGACGACACCGACGAGACCGACAACGCCGACGGTGATGACGCCGGCGACGATGACCAGTCCGAGCGGCCCGCCGCCCGGCGGCGTCGTCGTGGTCGTCGAGGTCGTGGCCGTGGCCGCGGTGAGCAGAGCGCCGAGGACGGCGACGACACCGATGACGACGCCGAGACCGAAGGCGCCGAGCAGGCCGGTTCCGAGGATGGCGATGGCGACGACGCCGACTCCGAGGACAACGATTCCGACGATGACGGCGGTGAGGACGGAGCGGGCTCGGAGGCGGGCAGTCGCCGGCGGCGCCGTCGCCGGCGGCGCAAGTCGGGTGCTGGAGACTCCGACGAGGCCGTGTCGCCCGACGATCCGCCCAACACCGTCGTGCACGAACGTGCCCCGAGGGAGAAGTCGGCGAAGGCCGGCCGCGATCCCGACGAGATCCAGGGCATCTCCGGGTCCACCCGGCTGGAGGCCAAGCGTCAGCGCCGCCGCGACGGCCGGGACGCCGGACGCCGGCGCCCGCCGATCCTGAGCGAGGCCGAGTTCCTGGCCCGCCGCGAAGCCGTCGAGCGCACCATGATCGTGCGCGACAAGATCCGCACCGAACCGCCGCACGAGGGTGCCCGCTACACCCAGATCGCGGTCCTCGAGGACGGTGTCGTGGTCGAGCACTTCGTCACCTCGGCCGCCTCGGCATCGCTGGTCGGCAACATCTACCTCGGCATCGTGCAGAACGTGCTGCCCTCCATGGAGGCGGCGTTCGTCGACATCGGCCGCGGCCGCAACGGTGTGCTCTACGCCGGTGAGGTCAATTGGGAGGCCGCCGGGCTCGGCGGCGCCCAGCGAAAGATCGAACAGGCGCTCAAGCCCGGTGACTACGTCGTGGTCCAGGTCAGCAAGGACCCTGTCGGGCACAAGGGCGCCCGGCTGACCACCCAGGTCTCGCTGGCCGGTCGCTACTTGGTGTACGTGCCGGGTGCGTCCTCGACCGGTATCAGCCGCAAGCTGCCCGATACCGAACGTCAGCGCCTCAAGGAGATCCTGCGTGAGGTCGTCCCGGCCGGTGCCGGCGTGATCATCCGCACCGCGTCGGAGGGTGTCAAGGAAGACGACATCCGTTCTGACGTGAACCGGCTGCAGGAGCGGTGGACGCAGATCGAGGCCAACGCCGCCGAGGTCACCAAGAAGAAGGCCGGCGCCGCGATCGCGCTCTACGAAGAGCCCGATGTGCTGGTCAAGGTCATCCGCGACCTGTTCAACGAGGACTTCTCCAACCTCATCGTTTCCGGTGACGACGCCTGGAACACCATCAACAGCTACGTGAATTCCGTTGCGCCGGAATTGGTTCCGCGGATGACGAAGTACGAGCCCAATGCGCCCGACGGCCCGGACGTGTTCGCGGTGCACCGCATCGACGAACAACTCGCCAAGGCGATGGACCGTAAGGTGTGGCTGCCCTCGGGCGGCACCCTGGTGATCGACCGCACCGAGGCGATGACCGTGGTCGACGTCAACACCGGCAAGTTCACCGGCTCGGGTGGCAACCTCGAGCAGACGGTGACCAAGAACAATCTCGAAGCCGCCGAGGAGACGGTGCGCCAGCTGCGGCTGCGCGATATCGGCGGGATCATCGTCATCGACTTCATCGACATGGTGCTGGAGTCCAACCGTGACCTGGTGCTGCGCCGCCTGACCGAAGCGCTGGCTCGCGACCGCACCCGTCATCAGGTGTCGGAGGTGACCTCGCTCGGGCTGGTGCAGCTGACCCGCAAGAAGCTCGGTACCGGCCTGATCGAGGCGTTCTCCACGACCTGCACACACTGCGCGGGCCGCGGCATCCATCTGCACGCCGATCCGGTGGACTCGGCGGCGCCGTCCGGCGGTGGTGGCGGGCGCAAGTCCGAACCGGGCTCGGGTAACAGCCGGCGCAGTAAGCGCGGCAAGAAGGCGGCCAAGCCCGAAGAGGTCGCCGAGGACATCCCCATGGCGAAGGTGCCGGCCCACGCGGCCGGTGAGCACCCGATGTTCAAGGCGATGGCGGCCGGCCTGCACGGGCCGGATGACGAGGCGCCCGGCGACGCCGAGGACGACGCCATCGAGTCCGACGAGCCGACCGCTGACGGTGCGGAGACCGAGGAATCGACCGCCGATTTCGAGGACTCCGGTCTGGCCGAGGATTCGGACGACTCGGATGACGAGACCGATGAGGAAGATCTCGACCTCGACGATGACGATGACGAAGAGGACGACGACGAGATCGAGGTCCTCGACGACGATTCGGATGACGAGGACTCCGATGAGGACGACTCGGATGAGGACGAGGACGAGGACTCAGACGACGACTCCGATGAGGACGACACCGACGACTCGGACGACGACGAGGACGACGACTCAGAGGACGCCTACGAGCCACCGGTTGCGGCCCCCAGAGGCCGTATCCGGAGGCGCGCGGCGGCCCGCCCCGCCGGCCCACCGGCCGGATAGACGGGACCGAACAGGCGGTTTGACCCTCTACCCGCTGGTCACGTACCCTTGACCAGTTGTCGCGGGGCTTGCAGCCGCAACTGCTGGCTCGGCCCGCACCAAGACCCGCACGTGCATAATCGAAATTTGCGCGCGCCCAGACGAACGAAGCAGAGGTAGATCCACGATGGCAGCCGATAACGCCACGTACGCAGTCGTCAAGACTGGCGGCAAGCAGTACAAGGTCGCCGTCGGGGACATTGTCAAGGTCGAGAAGATCGAGTCCGAGCCCGGCTCGTCGGTCTCTCTGCCGGTTGCTCTGGTCGTCAACGGCGCCAATGTCACCACCTCGGCCGATGACCTGGCCAAGGTCGCCGTCACCGGCGAGATCCTGGAGCACACCAAGGGCCCCAAGATCCGTATCCACAAGTTCAAGAACAAGACCGGCTATCACAAGCGCCAGGGCCACCGTCAGCAGCTGACGGTGCTCAAGGTCACCGGAATCAAGTAGGAACGGGAGCGAACAGACATGGCACATAAGAAGGGCGCTTCCAGCTCTCGCAACGGTCGCGACTCAGCCGCCCAGCGGCTCGGCGTCAAGCGTTTCGGCGGCCAGGTGGTCAAGGCCGGCGAAATCCTGGTCCGTCAGCGCGGCACCCACTTCCACCCGGGCGTGAACGTCGGCCGCGGTGGCGACGACACCCTGTTCGCCACGGCACCGGGCGCTGTCGAGTTCGGCACCAAGCGTGGCCGCCGGACGGTCAACATCGTTCGCACCGTGCGCCAGGAGGCTTAGTCTCCAGAGGACTTTCCGCGAATGTGAAGCTGCAGCGAGTTCTCCAGGGAATCCTCGCAACATAGCTTCACATTCGACGGAAGGAATTCTTCATGGCCCGCTTCGTCGACCGTGTGGTGATTCACGCCCAGGCCGGCAACGGCGGAAACGGCTGCGCCTCGGTTCACCGCGAGAAGTTCAAACCCCTCGGCGGCCCCGACGGCGGTAATGGCGGCAAGGGCGGTTCCATCGTCCTGGTGGTCGATCCGCAGGTACACACCCTGCTGGACTTCCATTTTCATCCGCACGTGGTCGCCGCTTCCGGCAAGCCGGGCGCGGGCAGTAACCGCGACGGCGCCGCCGGTCCCGATCTTGAGGTCAGAGTCCCGGACGGCACCGTTGTCGTCGGCGATGACGGCCAGTTGATCGCCGACCTCGTCGGAGCCGGCACCCGTTTCGAAGCGGCCGCAGGCGGACGCGGCGGCCTGGGCAACGCGGCACTGGCCTCACGGGCCCGCAAGGCCCCCGGTTTCGCCCTGCTCGGTGAGAAGGGCCAGACCCGCGATCTGACCCTGGAACTCAAGACCGTCGCCGATGTCGGCCTGGTCGGTTTCCCGTCGGCGGGCAAGTCCTCGCTGGTCTCCACCATCTCGGCGGCCAAACCCAAGATCGCCGACTACCCGTTCACCACCCTGGTGCCTAATCTGGGCGTGGTGTCCGCCGGTGACCACACCTTCACCGTCGCCGATGTGCCCGGCCTGATCCCCGGCGCCTCCGCCGGCCGCGGTCTCGGCCTGGATTTCCTGCGTCACCTGGAACGGTGCGCGGTGCTGGTCCATGTCGTCGACTGCGCCACCATGGAGCCCGGCCGTGACCCGATCTCCGATATCGAGGCGCTGGAAGCCGAGCTGGCCGCTTATCAGCCGACCCTGCAGGGTGACTCGGCGCTCGGGGATCTCGCCGACCGGCCGCGCGCGGTGGTGCTGAACAAGATCGACGTTCCCGACGCCCGCGAACTCGCCGAATTCGTCCGCGAGGAGGTCGCCGAGAAGTTCGGCTGGCCCGTGCTGGAGATCTCGACGGTCAGCCGGGATGGCTTGCGGCCATTGATCTTCGCCCTGTGGGACATGGTGGCCGCCTACCGTGCCGCCCAGCCCGAAGCAGCTCCGCGCCGCCCGGTGATCCGCCCGATCGCGGTGGACGAGACCGGTTTCACCGTGACCCCGGACGGCCAGGGCGGTTTCGTGGTGCGCGGCGCCCGGCCCGAACGCTGGATCAACCAGACCCAGTTCGACAACGACGAGGCCGTCGGTTACCTCGGCGATCGGCTGGCTCGCCTCGGTGTCGAGGACGCGCTGCTCAAGCAGGGCGCCACCCCCGGCTGTGCGGTCACCATCGGCGATGTCACCTTCGACTGGGAGCCGCAGACCCTGGCCGGTGTCGACACCTACCTGTCCGGTCGTGGTACCGACATCCGCCTCGAACAGGATGACCGGATCGGCGCCGACGAACGCAAAGCCGCGCGGAAGGCACGCCGGGAGAGCACGGAATGAGTTCCCGCTCAGGCGGATCGGCGCACTCCACGCACCGGGAAGCCGTCCGGACAGCACGCAGTGTCGTCGTGAAGATCGGCACCACCGCGCTGACCACTCCGTCCGGGGTGTTCGACGCGGGACGGCTGGCCGGACTGGTCGAGGCCATCGAAGGCCGGATGAAGGCCGGATCCGATGTCGTCATCGTGTCCTCGGGCGCGATCGCCGCGGGCATCGAACCGCTCGGATTGAGCAGGCGCCCCGCCGATCTGGCGACCAAACAGGCCGCGGCCAGCGTCGGGCAGGTGGCCCTGGTCAATGCCTGGAGCACGGCCTTCGCCCGCTATCAGCGCACCGTCGGCCAGGTGCTGCTGACCGCGCACGATATCGCGATGCGGGTGCAGCACAACAACGCCCAGCGCACCCTGGACCGGCTGCGCGCACTGCATGCGGTCGCGATCGTCAACGAGAACGACACGGTGGCCACCAACGAGATCCGGTTCGGTGACAATGACCGGCTCTCGGCGCTGGTGGCCCACCTGGTCGGCGCCGACGCGCTGGTGCTGCTCTCCGATATCGACGGCCTGTACGACGGGGATCCACGTAAAGCGACCGCCGACAAGCCCGCCCGGTTCATCCCCGAGGTGGCCGCCGACGGTGACCTCGACGGTGTGATCGCCGGGCGGGGGAGCAGCCTGGGCACCGGGGGGATGGCATCGAAGCTGTCCTCGGCCCTGCTCGCCGCCGACGCCGGGGTGCCGGTCCTGCTGGCCGCCGCGGCCGACGCCGCGGCCGCTCTCGACGACGCGTCGGTGGGCACGGTCTTCGCGCCGCGACCCGAACGCATGACGGCGCGGCGGTTCTGGGTGCGTTACGCCGCCGAGGCCAGTGGGGCGCTGACCCTGGACGAAGGTGCGGTGCACGCGGTGGTGAAGGGCAGGCGATCGTTGTTGCCCGCCGGGATCACCGCGGTATCCGGCAAATTTCACGGCGACGACGTCGTCGAACTGCGCGGCCCGGACGGGGAGACGGTCGCCCGCGGGGTGGTGGCCTACGACGCGGTCGAACTGGCCGCCATGATCGGCCGCTCCACCCGGGATCTGCCGCCGGAACTGCGCCGTCCCGCCGTGCATGCCGACGACCTCGTCGCCACCTGACCCAAACCGCCGGTACCGGCATTTCACAGCTACCTGTGAACATTCAGCAAATACCTGTTGGCAAATTTGTCACATGCAAATGCGGGATCGCCTGCAACTTTGCGATCGCACGGCGTTCTGGCCGATCATGATCGCAACGCCCCTGCATGGAGCCACCGCGAGCTAATGCCGACAAGACGCCGTTTGACGCGGTATGCTCCGTTTCAATTAAGTGTCAGCAAAGGGGAAGCAGGGGCATGACACGTCGATCGGTACTCGCGGTGGGGGCCCACCCCGACGATATCGAACTGGGCTGCGGGGGCGCCCTTGCCAAGCATGTCGCCGCCGGCGACCGGGTCGCCATGCTGGTGGTCACCCGCGGCGAGGAAGGCCCGGGCCGCTCGGCCCAACGTGTTTCCGAGCAGCTTGCCGCCGTCGAGGTGCTCGGCGTGGACACCTTGTTGTGGGGTGAAGGGTTCCTTGACTGCCGGGTGTCACTGCAGGAGTTCGAACTGGTGCACCTCATCGAGGACGCGATCGAGCAGGTTTCGGCGACCGTCATCTACACCCACATGGCCAATGACAGCCACCAGGACCATCGGGTCGTCTCACGGTGCACCATGGGTGCCGCGCGCTGGGTGTCGACCATCATGGCCTACGGCGGCCCGTCGGCGGTCAGCTTCAACCCGACGTCGTTCATCGACATCTCCGATTCCCTGGACAAGAAGATCGAGGCGCTGATGTGCCACGTGTCGCAGGCTGAAGCCAGCGAGAAGGTCAGCGCATCATGGGTGCGCAGCGCCGCCGAGCATTACGGCTTCCTGTGCCGGCGCCCGTTCGCCGAGGGCTTCGAACCGATCCGCCAGGTCGTCGATTTCTGAGCTGTGCCGACGTTTCTCGTAGTGGGTGCCGGCACCACCGGTATCGGCGCCGCGGTCCGCCTCACCGAACTCGGTATCGATCATCTGGTCGTGGAGGCAGGTGACCGACTCGGCGGGATGTCCGCCTCGGTCACCGACGATGCCGGTTTCACCTGGGATCTGGGTGGCCACGTGCTGCACAGTCATTTCGCCGACTTCGACCGCGCCGTCGAGGCCAGCGGAGTCCGCCTGAACCACGTCACCCGCAACGGCTGGGTGTGGCTGCACGGCGACGGCCCGCAGAGCCTGGTGCCCACGCCCATCCAGCAGCAGCTCGCCGAACTACCCACGGATCTGGACCCCGAAGCCCCGGTCGGCCATCTGGCCGACTATTACCGCAACAACTTCGGTAGCCGGCTCTACGGCGAATTCTTCGAGCCCTACAACCGCAAGATGTGGACACTGCCACTGGAGGACGTCGACCACGAATGGACCTCGCTGCGCAGCGGCAGCGCTGCGCGCAATGTGCCGGTGCTCGGTTTGGCCGGCGGCCCACCGCCACCCGCCACGACGTTCCCGTACCCGGTCGGGGGAACCGGGGCACTGTGGCAGGCGGTGCACGACCGGTTGATGACACCGGGTTCGGTCCGGCTGCGGACCCGGGTGCTCGATATCGATCCCACCGCCCGACAGGCCCACCTCGAGGACGGCAGCACGGTCGGGTTCCGGTTCTGTATCAGCACGGCCCCGGTCACCGCGGCACTGAGCTGGATCGGCTGGTCGGAGCCGGCACGGTCCCTGCGCGCCAGCAGGGTGCATGCGGTCGGCCTGGGATACGACGGGGAGCCGCCGGCGACGCTGGCGGACAAGACCTGGCTGTACTGCCCGGCGGAATCGGTGCCCTGGTACCGCGCGACGATGCTGAGCAACTACGACCCGGCGAATGCCGGGCCCGGCCGGTGGAACATCCTGTGTGAGGTACCGGTTTTCGCCGACGACCCGATATCGGCGGGGGACGCGGTGGACGGCGTGCAGCGTTCACTGCAGCGGCTCGGCGCCGACCCCGCGCGGGTGGTCAGCCGTTTCGCCGACACCCTCGAATTCGGCTATCCGGTGCCCACGCTGGGGCGTGACCGGCTGCTGCGCGAGGCCGACGAGCGGTTACGCGCGCACGGTATCTACAGCCGGGGCCGTTTCGGGGGCTGGCGATACGAGTCGTCGAACCAGGATTACGGCTACGTCCAGGGCCGCCAGGCCGTCGACAATGCGGTGTCGGGCACACCGGAGGATGTGTACTGGCACCCGGAGCGGTTCTGAGGACTTCAGCTGGCTAGCCGTCGAGATACAAAGCGCCCCTGATGATCTGGGTCAGGGTGTCGGCGAGCTCGTCATCATAGGAACTCGGCTGTGACGGGAGGTTCTGCTGGCAGACCCGCTCCACCATCCACACCAGGCTGCTGGCCGTGGTGGCCGCGGGCAGGGTGGCGCGGATGGATCCGTCGGCCTGGCCGGCCTCGATGACGCCGGCGAATTGCTCACCTATCCCGGTGAGCAATTCGCGATAGGTCTCACCGACCTGAGCGTCGTAGCCGGCCATCTCGTTGAGTGCGATGAGCACCGGTTGGTGGCGCCGGTAGCTGGCGATGATGCGGGCCATGGCGGAGCGGATGTCGGCGGGGTCGCGGCGTTCGGCGACCGTCCACCACTGGGCGGCATCCGCTGTCAGGTCGCCGAAGACCTGGCGGGCCAGCCGGCGCAGCAGATCGCCCTTGTCCTCGAAGTAGATGTAGAAGCTGGCGCGGGAGATCCCGGCCTCGGTGGCGAGCCGGTCGACGCTGAGCTCGGTGAAGCTGGTGCCGTCGGCCATCAGCCGGTCGGTCGCGTCCAGCAGCTGGCGTTCGATCTGTTCGCGGCGTTCCTGGCGCTTGGCCTGCGGCTTGCGGGTCGCCCGTGTCACCGATGCCATGGACCCAGCGTATCGGCCGACGCGTCATCTTGACTAGACACTCTGTCTAGACTTATTGTCGACGACATGACTGTGTCACCGATCACACCCGCCGAGCGCACCTACGATCCGATCGACCTGTCATCGCGGGCGTTCTGGTCGACCACGGCCGATGTCCGCGAGATCGCCTTCGCCACGCTGCGGGCCCAGCGGCCGGTGAGTTGGCATCCGCCGGTCGAGGATTCGTTGCTGCCCGACCCGACCGACCGGGGCTACTGGGCGGTGACCCGGCACGCCGATGTGGTCGAGGTGAGCCGTAACAGCGAGGTGTTCCTCTCCGGGCAGGGTGTGCTGTTCGAGAATGTCCCGCAGGAACTGCTGGAGGCGTCCCAGTCGTTCCTGGCGATGGACCCGCCCCGGCACACCGTCATCCGCAAGGTCGTGCATTCGGCGTTCACCCCGCGGCAGGTGCGTCGCATCGAAGATTCGATCAAGGCCAACGCCGCCGATATCGTCTCCGAGTTGCGGGCGGCGGGCAGCGGCGCGGATTTCGTGGACCTGTGTGCCAAGGAACTACCCATCCGCACCCTCTCGGATATGGTCGGCATCCCCGAATCCGAACGCCATCAGGTGGCCGCGGCCGCCGACGCGATGGTGTCCTTGGGCGATCCGATCTACCTCGACGGCCGAAACCCGTTGGAGGTGCTGGTGACCAGTCAGATGTACCTGCATCAGGTGGCGCTGGCGCTGGCCGCCGATCGCCGCGAGCGCCCCGGCGATGATCTGTTCAGTGCACTGGTGCACGCCGAGGTAGAAGGCGCGCGGTTGACCGACCACGAGATCGCGGCGTTCTTCGTATTGCTCGCGGTCGCCGGTAACGACACCACCCGGCAGACGACCAGTCACGCGATGAAGGCACTGACCGATTTCGGTGACCAACGGGCTTGGCTGACCGACGATTTCGATGGCCGGATCGGTGTCGCGGTGGAGGAGTTCGTCCGCTTCGCGACCCCGGTGATGACCTTCCGGCGCACCGCGGCCACCGATTACGAGCTGGGCGGCCGGCAGATCCGGGCGGGGGAGAAGGTGGTGATGTTCTACTCCTCGGCCAACCGGGACGGCGAGGTCTTCGATCACCCGGAGCGCTTCGATCTGAGCCGTCATCCCAACCCGCATATCGGATTCGGCGGCGGGGGAAGGCATTTCTGCCTCGGTGCGCATGTCGCGCGGGCGCAGCTGCGGGCAATCTTCGCCGAGTTGCTCGGCCAAATGCCGAATATCGCGGCCGGTGACCCGTCCTATGTCGCGGGCAATTTCATTCACGCGATCCGCGCGATGCCCTGCACTTTCTAGTGCACGGCGGGCGCGGTGAGCTCGCCGGCGAGCAGGGTCAGCAGCTCCGAACATCCGGCCTCGAGCTTGACGGTGGCCAACGCGTCGCCACGGGTCGGGCCGCGATTGACGATGGCGATCGGTTTCCCCGCGGAAGCGGCGTGCCGGACGAATCGGTAGCCGGAGAACACCGTCAGCGAGGAGCCCGCCACCAACAGGGCATCGGCTTCGTCGACGAGTGAAAATGCTTGCTGCACACGCTCCTTGGGCACGCTCTCGCCGAAGTAGACGATATCGGGCTTGAGCATGCCGCCGCAGCGCGGGCAGTCCAGATACCGGAAGCTGGACGTGTCGGCCACCACGGCATCCGCGTCGGGGGCCACCGCGATGCCGCCGACCCGTTCGGCGCGTTCGGCGAATCCGGGATTGAGCGCTTCCAGTTCGTCGGCGAGGGCCTCCCGCGACATGGTGAGCCCGCAATTCAGGCACACCACCTGGGCGTAGGTGCCGTGCAGGTTGACCACCCGCTCACTGCCGGCCTTGGTGTGCAGCAGATCCACGTTCTGGGTGATCAACCCCGACACCACTCCGGCGGCCTCCATGCGGGCCAGGGCGCGGTGCCCGGCATTGGGAACGGTGTCGTCCATGTGGCGCCAACCGAGGTGGTTGCGCGCCCAGTAGCGCTGCCGGAACACCGGGTCGGAGCGGAACTGGCCGATCGTCATGGGATTGCTCGGCGGGGAATCGGGTCCGCGGTAGTCGGGAATCCCCGAATCGGTCGACATCCCCGCGCCCGTCAGGACCGCCACCCGGCGGCCGGCCAGTGCTGCGACCAGTTCGGGAGCGTCCACCTCATCGAGGATAGGCGCGTGGGTGGCATGGTGGCCCCATGGCGTGGCTCTCATCCGATGAACTGGCCGATCGCTGCCGGCGCGCCGCGGCGGCGGCACTGGAGGCCGGTCGTGCCCTCGGACTGCCGGCCGAGTCCACGACCGTCCTGCACGACGTCTTCTCGGTGGTGGTGCGCCTGGACCCGACGCCCGTGGTCGCCCGGATCCCGGTGGTGTTGCCGCCGGGCTACACCCCGCAGCTGCAGCACGCCCGCCAGCAGCGCGAACTCGATGTGGTCGCCTGGCTCGACGCACAGGGAGTGCCGGTGGTGCCGCCCAGCCCGCTGGTGCCGCGGATCCCGGTGCGCCATGACGGGTTCCCGATGACCTTCTGGGAGTTGGCCGACGTGGCCGCCGATCACCAGCCCTACTCGGGTGTGGCCATCGCCATGAGCGCCGAACTGCACGCCGGGCTGGCCGGGTACCGTGCGCCGCTGCCGTTCCTGGCGCCGTTCAACGAGGCCGGGCCGGGCATGTTCGCCGCGCTGCAGGAATCCGACCTGCTGAGCGCGGCCGATATCGACCGGGCCCGCACCGAGTACGCCGCGCTGCGGGCGGAGCTCCGCGACCCGACCGCGTTCGCGGCGCACCATCCGGGTGTCACGGTGCAGGCCGTGCAGGGAGATGGCCCCTCGCACAACGTCATCCGCACCACCACCGGTATCAGGTTCTCCGACTTCGAGGATGTGTCACTCGGTCCCGTCGAATGGGATCTGGCCATGCTGGGCCCCGAGGCGGTCGCCGAGTACGACGCCGCCGCCGTCCGGCTGGGGCTGCGGCCCACCGATCCGCAGGTGCAGCGCCTCATGGACACCGCCCGCGCGCTGCAGTTCATCAGCTGCACGACGTTGGTGCCCCAGCTGCCGGTGCTGGCGGACGGCCTGGCCTCGGTGATCGCGACCTGGCGGGCCTCGGCACCCTTGAGCTGACCTGCGTTGTTGCGCGCAATGCCAGAATGGCCGGGTGGACTTCTACTCCGCCTACCGACACGGCTTCGTCCGCGTGGCCGCCTGTACCCACCACACCGCACTGGCCGATCCGGCCGCGAACGCCGAATCGGTGCTGCGGCTGGCCAGGGAATGCCATGACGAGGCCGTCGGGCTGGCGGTGTTCCCGGAACTGACGCTCAGCGGTTACTCGATCGAGGACATCCTGCTGCAGGACACCCTGCTCGATGCCGTGGAGGAAGCGCTGGCCACGGTGGTCGCCGCGTCCGCGGAGCTGTTGCCCGTCCTGGTCGTCGGGGCGCCACTGCGCTATCGCAACCGGGTGTACAACACCGCCGTGGTGATCCACCGCGGCGCCGTGCTCGGGGTGGTGCCCAAATCGTTCCTGCCCACCTACCGCGAGTTCTACGAGCGCCGCCAGCTCGCCCCCGGCGACGGCGTCACCGGGACGATCCGATTGGACGGCAACGATGTGCCGTTCGGGGCGGACCTGCTCTTCGCCGCGAACGACCTGCCGGATTTC
The DNA here is from genome assembly GCF_008329585.1 of Mycolicibacterium sp. P9-22. GTDB lineage: Bacteria > Actinomycetota > Actinomycetes > Mycobacteriales > Mycobacteriaceae > Mycobacterium. The sequence goes on from NZ_NPKP01000001.1 coordinate 418,570, forward strand.
GTGCTGCACGTCGAGATCTGCGAGGACATGTGGGTTCCGGTGCCGCCGAGCGCGCACGCCGCGCTGGCCGGCGCCACGGTGCTGGCCAACCTCTCCGGCAGCCCGATCACCATCGGCCGGGCAGATGACCGCAAGTTGCTGGCCAAATCGGCATCCTCGCGCTGCCTGGCGGCCTACGTGTACGCCGCGGCCGGCGAGGGTGAGTCGACCACCGATCTGTCCTGGGACGGTCAGACGATGATCTACGAGAACGGCGTGCTGCTCGCCGAATCCGAACGCTTCCCGAAGGGGGAGCGGCGCAGCGTCGCCGATGTGGACACCGGGCTGCTGCGCGCCGAGCGGCTGCGAATGGGCACCTTCGACGACAACGCCCGCCACCACCGCGCCACCGTCGATGCGTTCCGCCGCGTCGAGTTCACCCTGAACCCGCCGAGCGGCGATACCGGGTTGCGCCGGCGGGTGGAACGCTTCCCGTTCGTCCCCTCCGATCCGACCCGGCTGCAACAGGATTGCTATGAGGCCTACAGCATCCAGGTCTCCGGTCTGGAACAACGCCTGCGGGCACTGAACTACCCGAAGGTTGTCATCGGGGTCTCGGGCGGACTGGACTCCACCCACGCCCTGATCGTCGCCGCCCGGGCGATGGACCGGGAGGGCCGGCCGCGCAGCGACATTCTCGCGTTCACCATGCCGGGCTTCGCGACCGGTGATCGCACCAAGGGCAACGCCATCGCCCTGAGCCGGGCACTGGGCGTGACGTTCGCCGAGATCGACATCCGCGACACCGCGCAGCTCATGCTCACCGAGATGGATCATCCGTTCGGGCGCGGCGAAAAGGTCTACGACGTCACCTTCGAGAACGTGCAGGCCGGGCTGCGCACCGACTACCTTTTCCGGCTGGCCAACCAGCGCGGCGGCATCGTGCTGGGCACCGGGGATCTCTCCGAGCTGGCGCTGGGCTGGTCCACCTACGGTGTGGGTGACCAGATGTCGCATTACAACGTCAACGGCGGTGTCCCGAAGACGCTGATACAGCACCTGATTCGGTGGGTCATCTCATCGGGCCAGTTCGACGATGCCGTCGACGACGTGCTGCAGTCGGTGCTCGACACCGAGATCACCCCCGAACTCGTGCCCACCGGTGAGGACGAGGAGATCCAGAGCAGCGAGGCCAAGGTGGGCCCCTATGTGCTGCAGGACTTCTCGTTGTTCCAGGTGCTGCGCTACGGATTCAGTCCGTCGAAGGTGGCGTTCCTGGCCTGGCACGCCTGGCATGACGCCGAACGTGGGCACTGGCCGCTGGGGTATCCACTGGACAAACGGCCGGCGTACTCGCTCAAGGAGATCCGGCGCTGGCTGCAGGTCTTCGCGCAGCGCTACTACTCGTTCTCCCAGTTCAAACGATCGGCACTGCCCAACGGTCCCAAGGTCTCGGCCGGTGGTGCGCTGTCGCCGCGCGGGGACTGGCGGGCGCCGTCGGACATGTCCGCCCGGATCTGGCTGGACGAGATCGAGCGGCACATCCCGGAAAGTTAGACCTACAACCGACCGTCGATACGCAGGTCGGGGTGCACCCAGTCCGGCGAGCGGCGCTCCTTGAACGCCACGAAGCCCTGCCGCGCCTCGGGCCCGCTGTAGCTGGCCTTCATCCCGATCCGGTCGAACAGGCCCAGGTAGTTGTCCAGGCTGGACTTGACCACCGAACGGGCCGCCGGCGCGGTGCGGCACACCTGTGCCAGCACCTCTTTCGCCTCGGCGAACAGATCGTCGTGGGCCACCACCCTGGTCACCAGACCCCAGTCGAGGGCCTCGGCGGCGGTCAGGACCCGGCCGGTGAACATCAGGTCGCGGGTGCGGACCGGGCCGATGAGGCGGGCCAGCATCTGGCTGTAATACGTGTCGGCGATCCCGCGGAACAGTTCGGGCACCCGGAAGGTGGCGCGTTCGCTGACCACCGCCATATCGCTGCACAGTGCGATCTGCATGCCGCCGCCCTGGGCGAGGCCGTTGACCGCCGACACCACCGGCTTGACCGACTGGCGCAGTGTCTCGAACGGCGTCACATCCATCGACAGCGCCGCGCCCCACTTCATCCAGTCATCGGACCCGTCACCGCCGCCCAGATCGCCGCCCGGGGCGAAGACATCACCGGTCCCGGTGATCAACAGGCCGGCCAGGTCGGGATCGGTCTCGACATGACTGACCGCGTACCGGATGCCGAAATACATCGCCGGGGTCATCGCGTTGCGTGCCTCGGGCCGGTCCAGGCGCACCACCCCGAAGGGGCCGTGGCGCTCGAACTTCAGGAACGGGGTACCGAGCCAGTCGCCCTCGGGCGGTCGCGGTGTCATGGCAGCCGACTATAACGGCAACTGTTGAGGCTTCAGTTGAGCGCGTCCTCGATCGCCTCGTCATCCGGGGCGCAGTCACCGGCGCCCGGGACCAGCGTGGCCAGCGCACCCGCGGCGCAGGCGCGGCGCACCGCGTGCGCGGGATCGGCGGCCCAGCCCGCGGCCAGCACACCGGCGAACACATCTCCGGCCCCGGTGGTGTCCACGGCTTCCACCGCAGGCGCGCCGACCCGGGTCTCCCCGCCGGCGCTGCGATGCACGGCTCCCCGGGCGCCGAGTGTGGTGACCAGGTGGGGCACCGGCCAGACCCAGTGCCGGGCTTCGGACTCGTTGACGATGACGACGTCGGTGACCTCGGCCAGCTGCGCCAGCGCGGCCGGATCGGCGCCCACCGGCGAGGCATTGAGCAGCACGGTCGCACCGGCATCCCGGGCAACCCGGGCCGCGGCGAGCGCGGTGTCGGTGGGGATCTCCAGCTGCATCAGCAGCACCTCGCAACCGGCGACCAGATCACGCAGGCGCGGCGAGCTCAGGGACAGATGACCGTTGGCTCCCGGTGCCACCACGATCACGTTCTCGGCCTGCGCATCCACCACGATGCTGGCCGTCCCGCTGGGTACCGGCAGCGCGATGACACCGCCGACGTCCACGTTGTTGCTTTCCAGGTGGGCCCGCAGCGCGGCCCCGGTGTCGTCGTGGCCGACCGCTGCCACCAGCACCACATCGGCGCCGGCGCGGGCCGCGGCGACCGCCTGGTTACCGCCCTTGCCGCCGGGGGACCGGCTCATCGACGAGGCCAGCACCGTCGCGCCGGGCGCGGGCAGTGTCTCCACGGCGAAGACGAGGTCCATGTTCACGCTGCCCACCACACACACCCGCGCCACGGCCCCACCGTAATCAACCATCGACGTCCCAGGGGCGAGATCGAACTGAGGGTCGTGGATGCCGGCACTGAAGCAGAAATAGCAACCCTGTGTTCGATCTCGCCCCTGGGATGACCCCGCGGGACCCCACCGGGCCGGACCTCGGGATGCCCGATACCCTGGCTTGATGAGTGTGCAGACACCTGTCACGACCGATCTGCGTCAGCAGGTCCACGACGCCGCAACGGCCGCGCGGATCGCCTCCCGCGCGCTGGTCACGTTGAGCACCGTCACCAAGAATCGCGCGCTGCACGCTGCCGCCGACGCGGTGCTGTCACACGCGCACGAGATCCTGGCTGCCAACGCCGGGGATTTGGATGCGGCGCGCGCCGCGGGCACCGCCGAGGCCATGCTGGACCGCCTGGCCCTGAACCCCCAGCGCATCGACGGCATCGCCGCCGGTCTGCGTCAGGTCGCGGGCCTGCCCGATCCGGTGGGTGAGGTTCTGCGCGGCAGCACCTTGCCCAACGGCCTGCAGTTGCGTCAGCAGCGGGTGCCGCTCGGCGTGGTCGGCATCGTCTACGAGGGCCGTCCAAATGTCACCGTCGACGCCTTCGGGCTCACCCTGAAATCCGGTAATGCGGTACTGCTGCGTGGCAGCTCGTCGGCGGCGCGCTCGAATGCGGCGCTGGTGTGGGCGCTGCGGGAGGCGCTGGTCGCCGAAGGACTGCCCGCCGACGCGGTGGCGCTGCTGCCCAGCGAGGACCGCGCCAGTGTCACCCACCTGATCCAGGCCCGCGGGCTCGTCGACGTCGTCATTCCGCGCGGTGGTGCCGGATTGATCGCCGCCGTGGTCCGCGACGCCACCGTCCCCACCATCGAAACCGGTGTCGGCAACTGTCACGTCTTCGTGCACGCCGCGGCCGATCTCGATGTCGCAGAACGCATCCTGCTGAACGCCAAGACCCGCCGGCCCAGCGTCTGCAATGCCGCCGAGACGTTGCTGGTGGACCGCTCGGCCGCCGACACCGCCCTGCCCCGGTTGCTCGGCGCGCTGCAGGGCGCCGGGGTCACCGTGCACCTGGACCCCACCGAGGAGGAGCTGCGGGCCGAGTTCCTGTCCATGGACATCGCGGTGCAACTCGTCGACGGGGTCGACGGGGCCATCGAGCACATCAACGAATACGGCACCGGGCACACCGAGGCCATCGTCACCACCGAACTTGCTGCCGCGCAACGGTTCACCGAACAGGTCGATGCCGCCGCGGTGATGGTGAACGCGTCGACCGCCTTCACCGACGGCGAGCAGTTCGGCTTCGGTGCCGAGATCGGCATCTCCACCCAGAAATTGCACGCCCGGGGCCCGATGGGGCTTCCCGAATTGACCTCCACCAAATGGATCGTGTGGGGCGACGGCCAGACCCGTCCCGCCTGAACACCGCTGCGAAAAGAGAACATGTGAGCCTCCCCGCCCGCTCGGCCCCGCTGTTCACCGATATCGACGATGTCGCCAAGCGGCTCGCCGAAACCGGTTACCTACCCGACAAGGCCACCGCCACAGCGGTTTTCCTGGCCGACCGGCTCGGTAAGCCACTGTTGGTGGAAGGCCCAGCCGGCGTCGGGAAGACGGAGCTGGCCCGCGCCGTCGCGCAGACCACCGGATCGGAACTGGTCCGCCTGCAATGCTACGAAGGGGTGGACGAGGCCCGTGCACTCTACGAGTGGAACCACGCCAAACAGATCCTGCGGATCCAGGCGGGCACCGCAGGCACGGGTGACTGGGACCAGACCAAGACCGACGTGTTCAGCGAGGAATTCCTGCTGAGCCGTCCACTGCTGACCGCGATCCGGCGTACCGACCCGACCGTGCTGCTGATCGACGAGACCGACAAGGCCGATATCGAGATCGAGGGCCTGCTGCTGGAGGTGCTCTCGGATTTCGCGGTCACGGTGCCCGAACTCGGCACCATCAGAGCCGAGCGCACCCCGTTCGTGCTGCTGACCTCGAACGCCACCCGCGAGCTGTCCGAGGCGCTCAAACGGCGGTGCCTGTTCCTGCACATCGACTTCCCCGACCCCGATCTGGAGCGGCGCATCCTGCTGTCCCGGGTTCCCGAGCTGCCGGAGCGCATCGCCTCGGAGTTGGTGCGGATCATCGGAGTGCTGCGCGGCATGCAGCTCAAGAAGGTGCCCTCGGTGGCCGAGACGATCGACTGGGGCCGCACGGTCCTGGCGCTGGGCATGGACACCATCGACGACGAACTGATCGCGGCGACGCTCGGGGTGGTCCTCAAACACCAGTCCGATCAGGTCAAGGCGGCCGGCGAGCTCAGGCTGAACTGATGGCGTCCCGTCGGACCCGTCCGCCACAGCCGCTGGCCCCCAACGGAATCCCCGGACACCTGGTGGAGTTCGTCGAGGCGCTGCGCGGTGTGGGCATCGCGGTGGGACCGTCGGAGACGGTGGACGCCGGCCGGGTGATGACCGTGCTCGGACTGGGGGACCGGGAGGCGCTGCGCGAGGGCCTGGCGTGTGCGGTGCTGCGCCGCGCCGACCATCGCGACACCTACGACGCCATGTTCGACCTGTGGTGGCCGGCCGCGTATGGCGCGCGGACCGTGGTCGAGGACGAACCCGACGCCGAGGCCGGCCCGGAGGGTATGCCGCCCGAGGACATCGAGGCGATGCGCGCGGCGCTGATCGACATGCTGGGCCCCGACAGCGATCTGGAGAACTTCGACGACCGGTTGGCGGCCATGATCGCCCGGATCGTGGAGGCCTACGGCCGGTACAATTCCAGCCGCGGCCCGTCCTACTCGTCGTATCAGGCGCTCAAGGCGATGGCCCTGGACGAATTGGAGGGCCGCCTGCTGGCGGGGCTGCTCGCACCGTACGGTGAGGAACCCACTCCGACGCAGGAAGAGATCGCCAAAGCGATGGCTGCGCAGCGTGTTTCGCAGCTGCGCCGGATGGTGGAGGCCGAGACCAAGCGGCGCACCGCCGAACAGCTGGGCCGCGACCACGTGCAGATGTACGGCGTGCCGCAGCTCGCCGAGAACGTCGAGTTCCTGCGCGCCTCCGGTGAACAGTTACGCCAGATGCGCAAGACCGTGCAACCGCTGGCGCGCACGCTGGCCACCCGGCTGGCGGCCAAGCGGCGGCGGTCCGCGCACGGCCAGATCGATCTGCGCAAGACGCTGCGCAAGTCGATGTCCACCGGCGGTGTGCCCATCGAGGTCGTGCTCAAGAAGCCACACCCGGCCCGCCCGGAACTGGTGGTCCTCTGCGATGTGTCCGGTTCGGTGGCCGGTTTCAGCCACTTCACGCTGATGCTGGTGTCGGCGCTGCGCCAGCAGTTCTCCCGGGTCCGGGTGTTCGCCTTCATCGACACCACCGACGAGGTGACGCACATGTTCGGGCCGGACGCCGACCTGGCGGTGGCGGTGCAGCGCATCACCCGCGAAGCCGGCGTCTACACCCGCGACGGGCACTCCGATTACGGGCACGCGTTCGTGTCGTTCGCGCAGAACTTTCCCAACGTGCTGTCGCCGCGTTCCTCGTTGCTCATCCTCGGTGACGCCCGCAACAACTACCGCAACCCCGAAACCGAACTGCTGACCCGGATGGTGAACGCCAGCAGGCATGCGCACTGGCTGAACCCCGAACCGCGGCACCTGTGGGGCAGCGGTGACTCCGCCGTCCCGCGCTACACCGACCTGATCCCGATGCACGAGTGCCGCTCGGCCAAGCAGCTCGCCGCGGTGATCGACGCCCTGCTGCCGGTCTGACCCGGTCGGCACGTTCGGACGACCCGTAACACTGCCGTAAGCTGGCTCTTCGTGGCAGCACGGCGCAGGTTGGGTGTGATGGGCGGGACGTTCGATCCCGTGCATCACGGACATCTCGTGGCCGCCAGTGAAGTGGCCGACCAGTTCGAACTCGACGAGGTCGTCTTCGTGCCGACCGGGCAGCCCTGGCAGAAACGCGATCGCCACGTCACCGCCGCCGAGGACCGCTACCTGATGACGGTCATCGCGACCGCGGCCAACCCCCGTTTCTCGGTGAGCCGGGTCGACATCGATCGCGGTGGCGCCACCTACACCACGGATACGCTGCGCGATCTTGCCGACCAGAACCCCGACACCGACCTGTACTTCATCACCGGTGCCGACGCACTGGCCTCGATCCTGTCCTGGCAGAACTGGGAGGAACTGTTCGCCCTGGCCCGTTTCGTCGGGGTGAGCAGGCCCGGCTATGAGCTCGACGGCGAGCACATCGCCGAGGCCATGAAGGAACTTCCCGACAACGCCCTGACCCTCGTGGAGGTACCCGCATTGGCGATCTCGTCGAGTGACTGCCGGCTGCGTGCCCAGCAGTCCCGACCCATCTGGTACCTGGTGCCCGACGGTGTCGTGCAGTACGTGTCCAAACGCAACCTCTACCTCCCGCTTGCGGGGGAGAGCGCAGCGACCGGGGACAACAAACAGGAGACACCTTCATGACCGCCACCCAGGAAGCCATCGAGATGGCCACCGTCGCGGCCCGTGCCGCTGCGGACAAGCTCGGCAACGACGTACTCGTCATCGACGTATCGGAGCAGCTCGTGATCACCGACTGCTTCGTCATCGCATCGGCGTCCAACGAACGTCAGGTCAACGCCATCGTCGACGAGATCGAGGACAAGATGCGCGCCGCCGGGCACAAGCCCGCCCGCCGCGAGGGAACCCGGGAAGGGCGCTGGACCCTGCTCGACTACATCGACATCGTGGTACACATCCAGCACACCGACGAGCGCGAGTTCTATGCGCTGGAGCGGTTGTGGCGGGACTGCCCGGTCGTGCCCGTCGACCTGGAAGCCGGAGACGCGCCGCAGGACGGCAAGTGAGCGTGCGCCGACTGGTGCTGCTGCGGCACGGTCAGACCGAGTGGAACGCCGGCAGCCGGATGCAGGGCCAACTCGACACCGATCTGACCGACCTGGGACGCGAACAGGCCAACGCGGCGGCCGAGGTGCTGGCCAAGCGCCAGCCGCTGGTCATCGTGTCCTCCGATCTGCGGCGTGCCCTGGACACCGCGACCGCGCTCGGCGAGCGGTCCGGGCAGCGGGTGTCCATCGATGAGCGGCTGCGCGAAACCCACCTGGGGGATTGGCAGGGCCTGACCCACCTCGACGTCGATGCGGTGGCACCGGGTGCCCGGCTGGCCTGGCGCGATGACGCCCGGTGGGCCCCGCACGGCGGTGAGAGCCGGGTCGATGTCGCGGACCGCAGCGTCCCGCTGGTCACCGAAATCATTGCCGCCCAGCCGGGTTGGGGGGCCGATGAGCCCGACCGACCGGTGGTGCTGGTGGCGCACGGCGGATTGATCGCCGCGCTGACGGCGGCACTGCTGGATCTGCCGGTGGACAACTGGCCGGTGCTGGGCGGGATGGGCAATGCCAGCTGGGCGCAGCTGTCCGGGCACGATGTGGGCGAGGAGATCAAGTGGCGCCTGGACGTGTGGAACGCCTCGGCGCAGGTGGCCAACGATGTCCTCTGAGTCGCGCCGCAAAACCCTGCTCGTCTTCTGCGATTCGCTGTCCTACTACGGCCCGACCGGTGGACTTCCCGCCGACGATCCCCGGATCTGGCCGAACATCGTTGCCGAGCAACTCGGTTGGGATGTCGAGCTGATCGGCCGGATCGGCTGGACCTGCCGCGACGTGTGGTGGGCGGCCACCCAGGATCCCCGTTCCTGGGCCGCGCTGCCGCACGCCGGCGCGGTGATCTTCGCGACGTGCGGCATGGATTCGCTGCCCTCGCCGCTGCCGACCGCGGTGCGGGAACTGATCCGCTACGTCCGGCCACCGTTTCTGCGCCGGTGGGCCCGTGACGGTTACGGCTGGTTGCAGCCGCGGCTGTCCCCGGTGGCGCGGCCGGCGCTGCCTCCGCACCTGACCGTGGAGTACCTGGAGATGACCAGGGCTGCACTCGATTTCAATCGCCCCGGGCTGCCCGTGGTGGCGACCATTCCCTCGGTGCACATCGCCGAGACCTACGGGAATTCGCACCGGTGGCGCGAACCCATCGTCAAGGCCATCACCGGCTGGGCCGACGAGCACCAGGTACCCGTGGTGGATCTGAAGGCTGCGGTCGGTGAAGAGGTGATGGCCGGGCGCGGCAACCCCGACGGAATCCACTGGAACTTCGAAGCGCACGCCGCGGTGGCCGAGCTGATGCTCAAGGGCCTCGCCGAAGCCGGTGCGTACCAACCGGACACCTCCGACCGGTCATGACCGTCCAGGTGGTGACGGATTCGTCGTCACGGCTGAGTCTCGATGAGCTCAAGGAATGGTCGATCCGGCAGGTGCCGCTGCACGTACTCGTCGACGACCTCGACCTGCGCGACGGTATCGACGACATTCCCAACGACGTGTTCGACCGCAACCAGGTGACGACCTCGGGCGCCTCGCCCGCCGATCTCGCGCGGGCCTACCGGGAGGCGCTGGCCGACAGCGACGGTGACGGAGTCGTCGCGGTGCACCTGTCGGCGGCGCTGTCGAGCACGTTCAGTTCCGCCGCCGCGGCCGCCCGGGAGTTCGGCTCGGCGGTGCGCGTGGTGAACACCCGGTCGGCGGCCATGGGGGTCGGCTGCGTCGCACTGGCGGCGGCACGGGCCGCCGCGGCCGGCGCCGAACTCGACGCCGTCGAGGCCGCGGCCCGCGCCACGGTCCCGCGGGGGCACGTGTTCATCGTCGTGCACCGGCTGGACAACCTGCGCCGCAGCGGGCGCATCGGCACCGCCGCATCATGGCTGGCCACCGCGCTGTCGGTCAAGCCGTTGCTGCGTCTGGATGTCGACGGCCGGCTGGTCCTGGCGCAGCGGGTACGCACAGTGTCCAAAGCGCATGCCGCCATGGTGGATTCGATCGCCGAGGTGGTCGGCGAACGTTCCGCCTCGGTCACGGTGCATCACGTGGACAACCACGATGGCGCCGCCGAACTCGGTGCGGCGCTGACTGCACGGCTCCCGCAGCTGGAATCGTTGACGGTCCGCGATATGGGTGCGGTGCTGGCCGTCCACGTGGGTGCCGGCGCCGTCGGCGCGTGCGTCAGTCTCGCCGAGTGACCTAACCCGCGAACCGGCCGGTGACCGGCGGCAGATCCTTGAGGGTGGCGATCCCCGGGGGCGCGGCGACCACCGCGGGCACCGCGTTGGTGACCGGCATCGCGGTGTAGATCATGCCCAGCCCCATGAATCCCGGTTCGGTCCAGTCCTTCGGCGGCAGGCAGTGCAGCACGGTGCGCATATTCGGAAGACCGAACACCTGGATGACGTGGCCGTGCTCAAGGGGTTTGGGCGGTGTGACGTGATCACCCATCGTCCAGTTGAACCCCACGCTGACAACATTGCGGTCGCCGACCCAGCCGCGGTGATAGCCGAACACGCTGCCGACGGTGCCCTTCGGGATCGTCATGAAACCGAGGTCGGAGTCGGCGGTGGCGGCGGTGAAGGTGACGTCGAAGGTCATCTTGTCCAACTTCGCGCCGATCGCATCGGCCATCATCGCCGCGGATTCGGCGAACACCTCGCTCTCCCGGCGTACGCTCTCGGCCAGTCCCGGGGTGTCGGGGTCCTGCGAGAATCCCATGGCCGTCTGGGTTTCCGCGGATTCGTAGGTCGAGCAGTCCACCGACTCGGTGATCCTGATCTCGTCGACCCGCTCGCAGGAGCCCGACAGCACCATGCCGACCATGTTCGTCATGCCCGGGTGCGCACCGCTGCCGAAGATGGTGGAATTGCCTGTCGCGCAGGCCTTCCTGATGCGGTCCAGGTATTCGGGCGTCTGCTTGCCGCCGGTGATCCAGGCCGCGCTCGAGCAGACGTTGACGCCGGCTTCGAGCAGGGCTACCAGTTCGTCGACGCTGGGCCACAGTGGGTTGTAACAACAGGCGTCCGGCTTGAGCGCGATCAGCTCGCCGATGTCATTGGTGGCCTTGATGCCCGTCGGGGTCGGCCGGCCGGCGAGCTCGGCCGCATCGACACCGATTTTGTCGGCACCGTGGGCGTAGACGCCGACGAGTTCCATATCGTCGCGGCCGATGATGGCGTGCAGTGAGCGGGTGCCGATGTTTCCGGTGGTCCACTGGATGACGCGGAGGGGGTCATTCATGCGGTGAACACTATTCGAAAGATGTTCATCAATGTAGCCCGGGTCACAGTTTGCCTCAGCCGACTTGCCTGGTTACGATACGAAACGTGCCGTACTTGAACCCCTCGGATGATTCGCGGCGCGGAGGCCGCCCACGCGATGAGGCGCGGGAAGCCGAGATCCTCGGCGTCACCTTTGCGCTACTGGCCGAGGTCGGCTACGACGGTGTCACGTTCGAGGAGGTGGCGCGGCGGGCCGGCGCATCCAAGGCCACCCTGTACCGGCGCTGGAAGTCCAAGCGCGAGATGGTGACCGCGGCGTTGAAGGCGATTCCCGCGCACCGAGCGGGGCCCGACGAGATCGATACCGGCAGCCTGCGCGGGGATCTGTTGGCCCTGTGCCGGCGGCTGATCACCACCATGCGCTCGACGGACGGACAGACCGCACTGCTACTGCTGCAGGCCGGTCTGGAGGATCCGGCGCTGTGCGAGGAGATCGAACGGACTGCCGGACCCACCGGGGCGCGGCTGCCCGCGACCGTCATCGCCGCGGCGGTCCGGCGCGGCGAACTGCCACACGATATCGATCCGTTCGCCTTCGAAGAGGTCGCCGGCGCAGTGCTGTTGCTGCGGCGGATGAACGGCCTGGACACCGACGACGCCTACCTGGAGGCGCTCATCGACGCCATCCTGTTGCCCGCGCTGCGCGCCGCGCCGCCGGCCGCGACCCGGCTGCCCGCCGGCATCTTCTCCGGGCATCCCGATCATGCAAAGGAAACCTCTTGAGCAGCTTCATCATTGACGGATTCACTTACTCGACCGAGACAGGCGAGGGCGGTGTCGATCTGCACGTCGCGGTGGGCGGCTCCGGGCCCGCGATCGTTCTGCTGCACGGCTTTCCGCAGACCCACTACATGTGGCGCCGGGTGGCCCGGGACCTGGCCGGCCAGTTCACCGTGATCGTCCCCGACCTGCGCGGCTACGGTGAGAGCGGAAAGCCGGTGGAGGCCGGGCCCGACACCTACTCCAAGCAGACCATGGCGCGTGACGTGACGAAGGTCGCGGCCACGTTGGGACACCCTCGATTCGGGCTGATCGGACACGACCGCGGCGCGCTCGTCGCGGTCCGCGCCGGGCTCGATCACTCGGAATCCGTGCACTTCCTGGGGATCCTCGCCGTGCTGCCCACCCTGGACACCTGGGAAGTGCTGCACGGCGTGAATGCCAAGGTCGCCTGGCATCTCTACCTGATGGCGCAACCGGCAGGCCTGCCCGAGAAGATGATCAAGGCGGTGGCCGAGGAGTTCTTCGCCTCCTTCCTCGACGCCTGGGACACCGACGGGTCCACCTTCAGTTCCGAGGTCCGGCGACATTACATCGACAGCTCGGTGGCGGCCGTGGAATCGATCGTCGCGGACTACCGGGCCACCGCGGGGATCGACCTGGACATGGACCGTGCCGATCGCGACGCCGGCAGGCAACTGCAGATGCCGGTCGGCGTGATATCCCAGGATTGGGGTGCACAACTGGGGTTCGACCCCGCTGCCATCTGGCGAGCATGGGCGCCCGAGGCCACCTATGAGCCCATCGCGGCGGGGCATTTCATGGCCGAGGAGAAGCCGGCCGAGATCGCCGAGTTCATCCGGAAACTGGCTGCTCGTTCCCGGTGATCGGCGGTCGGGCGTCGCGCTCGTCCAGCCACATTCCGAGTCACACGGCGGCCTCGTCAGCAGCCGACGACCGCGTGGCATGCACAGCCGCGACATATCCGAACGTCATGGCCGGCCCGATGTTGATTCCTCCGGCGGGGTAGTGCCCACCCATGACACTGGCCTGATCCGACCCGACGGCGTAGAGGCCCGGTATCGGGGTATCGGCGTCATTGAGGACGCGCGCGGACGCATCGGTGACCACGCCGGCGAATGTGCCGAAACTGCCGGGCACAACCTTGACGGCGTAGAACGGCCCCTCGTCCAAGGGAGCAAGCGATGGGTTCGGGAACGGATTGTCCGGGTCGCCCGAACCTCGGTTGAAAGGTGTTTCGCCGCGGTGAAAGTCGGGATCCAAGCCGCGTCGGGCGTGTTCGTTGAACGCCGCAATCGTGGACTGCAGATTTCCGGCATCGATTCCACACTTGCGTGCCAAGTCGGCGATGGTGCGACCCCTCTTGAGGTATCCCGACCTCAGATAGGGCCAGACCGGTATGGGACGTGGCTTCGACATCCCCAGCGGATACAGGCGCTGGAACCGGCGGTCACACACGAGCCAGGAACACACTTCCTGTCCCTGCGGCACGGCGCCGATCATGGCGGTGGTGTAGTCGTGGTAGCCGTCGGCTTCGTTGACGAATCGCCTGCCGGAGGCCAGTACACCGATGACCCCCGGCTTTCCGCGATCGAGAATGTGCGGAAAGACCCCGATCCTGCCATTGCGATACGGGACCAAGGAGACCGGGCAATACGCGGCCGCCGAGGCGACACTGGTGTCGAGTCGGCCTCCGACCGACTCGGCGAGAGCGATCCCGTCGCCGTCGGTAGTGCCGGGGGCCAGGGTCCAGTGTTCACGCCCGGTGGGCGTGCGCGGAAAATGCTGCCTGCGCATCTCGCGGTTGCCGGGAAAGCCGCCGGTTGCGAGCACGACACCGCGTGCGGCGTGGACGCTGACCGGTCCCTCGGGTCCGTCGAGACGGGCCCCGACGATTGACCCCGTGTCGTCTGTGACGAGTGAACGCGCCGGCGACGAGACCCGGATATCGACTCCCATCTCGTCGGCCGATGCCATCAGGCGACCGATCAGGGCGGTTCCATTGACCAGCTGCATGCTCTTACGCTTGGCCGCCATGTCCACGATATGACGACTGACGCGACGGGCTGCGTGGCCAAAAGCCTTGGGGGACCGCGTGGCATGGAGGAATGCTTGCAGGTCTGGCCCAGCCATGATGCCCATCCCCAGAAACGAGGTTTCATAGAGCTGCCAGCGCATCTTCTTCCGGATCGCCGCCGGAATCGTGTAACCGTCGATGGGTTTCGGCGCTACCGAACGGTGCCCGGTTCCCGCTCCCGGTGTGCCGCCGTAGATATCGGCGATACTGGTTCCGGGCACGAACTGCAGCCGTGTCTCGTCGTGGAAGAACTCGACCATGCGAGGTGCATTCTCAAGGAAGGCATCGACTTTCGCGGCATCAAAATTCGTTCCGAGCCGATGCTCGAGATACGTCCGCGGTAGTTCGACATCCTCCCGCACGCCATCGGCGACGGCCAGTGGATTGCGGGGCGCCCACATCCAGCCGCCGGACCATGCGGTCGCACCGCCGCAGACATCCGATTTCTCGGCGACAACGACCTTGGCGCCCCGGTGGGCTGCGGTGACCGCCGCGGAGAGTCCGCCGGCCCCGGCGCCGATGACCAGGAGATCGCAGACAATATCGGTCATCGTTCGCCCTGCCCGGTCCATTTGTATGACCACAGTGAGGCGAGAAGCGCCGTGAGGCAGGCAGCGGCCAGTAGAGCTGCGACCGGGAACCAGTTGCCGCTGCCGGCGAGCAGACTGGTGGCGATCAGTGGCACGAATCCACCGACGGCGCCGGCCACTGCGTAACCGAAACCCGCTCCGCTGTAGCGAATCCGGGCATCGAACATGTCCGTGAACCACGTTTGTTGTACCGAGGTCGAGATGTTGTGTCCGAGATTGATCAGGATGAAGAACCCGAGGATCATCATCGGGATCGATCCGTCATCCAAGGCGCGGAAGAACGGTATTCCTGCGGCCGCGGCGCACAGCGGTCCGACGACATAGAACCAGCGTGTGCCGACCCGGTCGGCGAGGAGACCCCACAACGAAGTGGCCGGCACCGCCAGTACCAGGGCCACCATCGACGCTGTCAACACACTGCTCGGCGGGGTGTCGGTGTAACTCTTGACGTACACCAACGAGAATGTGAACCCGAGGTAGAACGTGCTCTGATCGACCAGTCGCATGCCGATGATCGCGAGAATCTGTTTGGGACTGGTCCGCAGCGCTTCCAGCAACGGGGCAGCTTGTTTTTTCTTGGTTCTCTCAAGTTCGGCGAACTCCCTGGATTCTGGGACACCGCTACGAATCCAGAGCCCTACGAGTGCGAACAAGATGCTGATCAGGAAGGGCAGTCGCCAGCCCCAGGACTGAAATTGCTGTTCATCGGTCAGCGTGGTGACGAGCGAGAACGCCAACGTGCCCAGTAACAGGCCGAGGAAAGATCCGATCTGCACTCCGCTGGCGACGAAATTGCGCTTGTTCTTCGGTGCATTCTCGACCGCCATCAAGGCGGCACCTCCCCACTCGCCACCCACCGCGATGCCCTGTACCGACCGCAACAGGATCAGCAGTATCGGGGCGGCGACGCCGATCGTGGCGTAACTGGGTAGTAGGCCGATTGCGGTACTGGCGATGCCCATCACCAAAATGGTGATCACCAGCATCTTTCGACGCCCCACCCGATCCCCGAAGTGGCCGAAGATTGCACCGCCGATCGGGCGGAACACGAAGCCGACCGCAAAAGAACCCAGGGAGGCGAGCGTGCCCACGGTCGGATTCTCATTGGGGAAGAAAAGCGGTCCGAAGACCAGTGCTGCGGCCGTGCCGTACAGGAAGAAGTCATACCAGTCGACAATTGCACCGACCGTGCTGGCCATGGCCGCCCGGCGTGAGCGGGCCTTGTTGGACGGGCCTGCGTCATCATCAGGCAGATCCGCCCGCACGGGCATCGGAATCGCCTCCGGCGCTGGACTATTCGAAGAATTCACGGGTGTTCGCTTTCGTCGGGTGGTGCTGGGGGGTGGGGCAGTCACTTGCGGCGACGGAACCGCGATGATTGAATGACTACGTAGTCAAGATGTGATTCACAGCATAGGTAGGACGTGGCCTGTGCGTCAACTGCCAAACTGACACCGCGCGAAGGATGCCCATGACACGACCCATCGGGTTGGCTCACCTGTCCGCCCTACAACTGTCCCCACCCGAGTTGGTCGGTGTTGCGGCCGACTGCGGCTTCACCTCGATCGGTGTCCGAGTGCATCCTGCAACGGCGTCGGAGACCAGGTATCCGATGGATGAGCGCTCGCCGATGGCGGCTCAGACTGTCGAGCGACTCGCCGACGTGAATCTGAGCGCGTTCGACGTCGAGGTCTTCACGCTCGACGGCAATCGCGGCCGCGAGGATTGGCTGCCCGTCCTGGCGGCGGGTTCCTATCTCGGGGCCCGGGCACTCAATGTGATCGGTGGTGACGAACAGCGAAATCGGCTGATCGACGACCTGGCCGCCTTGGTTCGAGATGCGCGAGAATTCGGCATCATTCCGATGATCGAGCCGATCTCCTATCAGAAGATCGATACGTTCGGCTCGGCCGTTGCTGTTGCAGAACAGACTGAGTGCGCAGTCATGCTCGATGTCCTGCACTTCGTCCGCGCGGGTGGGACGATCGACGACTTGACGTCCGCTCCGGCCGGGACGGTGCAGCTTATCCAGTTATGCGACGGGCCTGCTGTGTTACCTCGTTATTCCTCGCCGCCGCGTATGCCACTCGGGCAGGATACCCACGGGTCGGTCCGTCAAATCGAGTCGCGCGCAAGGCGTCTCGTGCCGGGCGAGGGCGACTTCCCGCTGCGTGAGATCATTTCACAGCTACCCGGTATACCGATCAGTGTCGAAGTACCTGACGTTGCCTTTGTCGAGAAGTGGGGAGTCGCAACGCACCTGGAGCGCCTCATGACGTCGACCCGACACCTGATTGACACCGCCGATACCGAAACAAGGAGCGTGCCCCAATGACCGCACTCGCCGCCGACCCGTCGATTTTCTATGCCGGCCGATTCGCCGGACGCGTCATCCTGGTCACCGGCGCGGCGGGCGGATTGGGTTCGGCCACCGCCGAACGGCTCGTCCGTGAGGGTGCGTCGGTGGTCGGCACGGACATCGTCGTCGCCGAAGCGGACCGCGCGGAAGGTGGCAACTGGGCTCTCGATGTGACCGATCGAGCCGCATGGGACGATACCGTGAGCCGTGTATTGGCCCTTCATGGCCGAATCGACGGTGCGCTGTTCGCGCACGGGATCCAGGGACCGGAGATGCCGATTCCGTCGATGTCATTCCAAGGCTGGTCCAAGACCATGAGTGTCAATCTCGACGGCTGCTTTCACGGGCTGGCTGCCCTACTGCCGGTTCTGGTGGCGCAGGGGTACGGCAGGGTAGCGGTGTTGTCCTCGATTTCGGCACGTGAGGGCAATCCGTTCCAGGCCGCCTACTCCGCCTCGAAAGCCGCCGTGGTGTCTCTCGTCAAGACCGCCGCCAAGGAGGTGGCGCGCGACAATGTCACGGTCAACGCGATCGCTCCGTCGTTGATGCAGACTCGGATGCTCGAAGACCTCAGCCCGGAGCGCAACGCCGCGCTGCTCGCCCGGGTACCGATGGGCCGAGTGGGGGAAACTGCCGAGTTCTCGGCCCTGGCGACGTGGTTGTTGTCCGCGGAGGCAAGCTACGTCACCGGCCAGACGCTGGATCTCAGTGGGGGCCGAAACACGGCCTGACGGCCGGACCGGGCACCGCCCGAAGGCGATAGGATGGGCGCATGGTGACGAGCGTCGACCTTGCTGCCTATTTGGGATTGAGCCAGTCGACAGTCTCGCGTGTCATGCGCGGCGACCCAGCCGTCACCGAGCGGACCACCCAACGGGTACTCGCTGCGGCGCGGGAGCTCGGCTACGTCCCCAATTCCGCCGCGCGCAGCTTGGTCACCAAGCGGTCCAAGGCAATTGGGGTCGTGGTTGCCGATTTGAAGTCACCCTTCTACCCGACGGTGGTCGACGCCATCCAGCATCGGTTGAGTCATGCGGGATACCGTATGGCGCTTATTCGGGATCCCGATGTTCCCAAGGAAGTCGATAGCGTCGAGGTCCTCGACCCGGCAACCGTTGACGGAATGATCTTCGTTTCGGCCCGAAAGCAATCCCGCACCATCCGCAAAGTCCTCGAACGCAATACGCCAGTGGTCCTGCTGAGCCGGAACGATCCCACGCTGGACCTGGAGGCAGTGCTCTCGGATGACGAGGCCGCCGGAGAAATGGTCATCGACCATTTGGCTCAGTTGGGCCATCGCCAGATCGCCATCCTGTCGGTTCCCCGAGACCGAACCAATGGTGCAGCGCGCGAGGACGGCGCCCGTCGCGCGCTCAAGCGACGCGGCATCGCACTACCCAAGAACTACGTCCGGCGCGCTGAATTGACTCACGAGCACGGAGTGCAAATGGCCACCGAACTGCTGTCGCTCGAACGCCCGCCGTCGGCGATCTTCTGCGTCACTGATGAATTGGCGTTCGCAGCGCTGGACGCGGCAGCCCGCCTCGGCGTGGTGGTACCGGCACAACTTTCGGTGGTCGGCTTCGACGATTCGCCTCAGGCCGACTGGGCCATGATCAATCTGACCACCGTCCATCAACCGATCGAGGATATGGCCGGTGAAGCCGTCCGGTTGCTCTTGGACCGGATAGATCACGGCGTGCCGGAGCAACCCGGTGCCCGTGTTTTCCCGGTCAGCCTGCGCGTGCGGGGTACCACCGGACCGGCTTCCGACGCCGCGGGCGGCGCGACAAAAGATCTATGAGTGCCGCAGCGGCACGTCGTCGACAATTGCCTCGCATGCTGATCTGCCACCGTTTTCGGCGGCATCCACCATTCGCTCACTACCTCGGATCAAGGCGCGTACTCCGCAGGTGAAAAGGCCGTGTGTCCGGGCTGCTTCTCCGTCAGGCTTTGGCTGCGGCATTCTCGTCGGCGAGGATGCGGGCGTCGGCTTCGTCGATGGATTCGAGCGAGATGCCCTTGGTTTCCCGGGCGACGATGACGGCGACGCCGGTGATCAGGCAGCCGAGCGCCAGGTAGATCGCGATCGGAACGGACGAGTCGTACCTGCTGAGCAGGCTGGCCGCGATGATCGGCGCCAGCGACCCGGCGACGATCGACGTCACCTGGTAGCCGAGCGAGACACCCGAGTACCGCATGCGGGTCGGGAACATCTCGGCCATGATCGCCGGCTGGCCGGCATACATGAACGCGTGGAACACCAGGCCGATGATGATCGCTGCGAGGATGACGACGTTGTGCCCGCTGTTCATCATCGGGAAGGCGAAGAAGCCCCAGGTGCCGGCGCTCAGTGCGCCGATCATGTAGACGGGACGGCGGCCGATGGTGTCGGAGAGCCGCCCGACGAGCGGGATCACCGCGAAGTGCACGGCGTGCGCGATCAGCATCCACCAGAGGATTTGTGCGGTGTCCGTGTGGACGATCACCTTGAGGTAGGTGATCGAGAAGGTCACCACGAGGTAGTACATGATGTTCTCGCCGAAACGCAGACCCATCGCCGTCAGCACTCCGCGGGGGTAACGCTTGAGCACCTCGAAGACGCTGAACGACGACTCCTTGACGTGCTCGGCCTGCTTCTGTGCCTCGATGAAGATCGGGGCATCTGTCACCTTTGTGCGGATGTAATAGCCGACGAAGACGATTACGGCCGACAGCCAGAACGCCACACGCCAGCCCCAGCCGAGGAATGCCGCATCGGTCAGTGTCGTCGTCAGGACCAGCAGCACAGCGGTCGCAATGAGGTTTCCTGCCGGTACGCCGGCCTGCGGCCACGACGCCCAGAAGCCGCGGGACCGGTTCGGGCTGTGCTCGGCCACCAGCAGCACCGCGCCACCCCACTCGCCGCCGACGGCGAATCCCTGGATGAAGCGGAGGGTCACGAGCAGGGCGGGGGCCCAGTAGCCGATCTGACCGTAGGTGGGCAGGCACCCCATCAGGAAGGTGGCCGCGCCGACGAGGATGAGACTGAACTGGAGCAGTTGCTTGCGGCCGAACTTGTCGCCGAAGTGACCGAACACGATGCCGCCCAGTGGCCGGGCGACAAAGCCGACGGCGTAGGTGGCGAACGCCGCAATGATCGCGTCGAGTTCGTTACCTCCGCCCGGAAAGAAGACCTTGCTGAACACCAGCGTCGCCGCTGTTCCGTAGAGGAAGAACTCGTACCACTCGACGACGGTGCCGGCCATGGATGCGCCGACGACCTTCTTCAGACCTGACGGTGGGGCTTCGCCCTCGGGCTTCGGCGTGTTGTCGACGCTCATCGTGGATTCCTTTGTCTGTCCGATAGTGAGAAACATTGTTGGGCTTGAGTTGTGGTCCGTGTGCGCGGGATTCCTGACCCATAGGACGGGAGACGCAGTGGGTGATTACTGGATGTAGGTCATAAGCCTGAGATGCCGACGTACATTGTTTCCAGGTATTCGTTGATTCCTTCGCTTCCGCCCTCGCGCCCGACGCCGGAATGCTTCACTCCGCCGAAGGGCGCGGCGGGATTCGAGATCACACCCGAATTCAGGCCCAGCATCCCGGTTTCCAGACGCTCGGGGAGGCGGAGCCCGCGTGCTACGTCACGTGTGTAGACGTATGCGACCAGACCGAACGGAGTGGCATTGGCCAGTGCCACGGCCTCGTCCTCGGTGCGGAAGGTGACGACCGGTGCTACGGGGCCGAAGATTTCGGTGGCCAGGATCTTCGCGTCGCTCGGTACCTCGGTCAGGATGGTCGGCTGAAAGAACCATCCGTCCCCCGGAATCGGGGAACCGCCGGTCGCGACTTCGGCACCCCGGCGCACGGCATCGTCGACCAAAGCCGAAACCTTGCCGCGACTCTTCTCGTCGATTAGCGGGCCCAGCTCCACGCCCTCCTCGGTGCCGCGGCCTACGCGTTTGGCCTCGAAACGGGCGGCCAGGCGCTGCACGAACTCGCCGGCAACGTCCTCGTGCAGGTAGAAGCGGTTCGCCGCGGTGCACGCCTGTCCGATGTTGCGCAGCTTCGCGGCGAGCGCGCCTTCGATCGCCGCGTCGATGTCTGCGTCCTCGAAGACCAGAAACGGCGCGTTGCCGCCCAACTCCATCGAGGTGCGCAGCACGTTGGCGGATGCCTGTTCGAGCAGTCTCCGGCCGACTTCGGTTGAGCCGGTGAACGATAGCTTCCGCAGTCGAGGATCGGCGATCAGCGGTCCCGCTGCAGCTCCAGCGTGAGTCGTGGGTATCACGTTGATCACGCCTGCCGGCACGCCGACCTCGTCGAGGATCTGTGCGAACAGCAAGGTTGTCAGCGGCGTGAGTTCGGAAGGTTTGACGACCATCGTGCATCCTGCCGCGAGCGCCGGGGCGATCTTGCGTGTCGCCATGGCAAGGGGGAAGTTCCACGGAGTGATCAGCAGACAGGGACCCACCGGTTTCTTCAGAACGAGCAGACGTGAATTGCCGTCGGGTGACCTCGTGTAGCGACCGTCGATGCGCACCGCCTCCTCGCTGAACCAGCGCAGGAATTCGGCGCCGTAGGTGACTTCACCCTTCGCCTCGGACAGCGACTTGCCCATTTCCATGGAGATGAGGAGTGCGAAATCGTCTGCTCGGGCGAGGACCGCCTCGTACGCGTTGCGCAGCAACTCGCCGCGAACTCGCGGCGGCTTTGCCGACCAATGCTCTTGTGCCGCAGTGGCTGCAGCGAGTGCGTCGATTGCGTCTTCCGGTGAAGCGTCGGCGACCGACACCAGAGTCCGGGCGGTGGAGGGGTCGTCCACCGAGAACCGGGAACCGGTCGACGCTTCACGCCATTCGCCCGCGATGAACAGCCCAGTGGGTATCGTCGCGAGAAGTTCCCGCTCGCGTGGTGTCGTGTTCTGGTGATGCCGAACAAGCTGTGCGGTCATGCGGTTACTCCGTTCTCGAACAGGATCACCTGGCGGACGGCGGTGCCGTCGGCAAGGTGATCCATCGCCTGGTTGATTTCGTCGAGCGTGATCGTCGACGAGATGAGCGCCTCGACCGGCAGCTTTCCCTCACGCCACAGTTGGGCGAAGATCGGGATGTCCCGTGCGGGGACGGCCGATCCGAGATAGCTGCCGACGATGGTGCGCGCTTCCGCGGTTATCCCGAGCGGGGAGATGGTGGCTGTTGCGGTGGGCGCCGGCAAGCCGACGGTGATCGTCTTGCCGCCCATGCCGGTGACTCGCACCGCAGTTTCGAACGCGCGGGCGTTGCCAGCCGCCTCGATGACGATCGGTGCCTTGAGGCCAACCTCGATCGCTGCTTGCGGTGTGTGTACGGCGGTCGCGCCGAGTTCGCGGGCGCGCTCGAGTTTGTCTGTGACAGCGTCGATGCCGATCACCGGGCCGCGCCCGAGCGATATCGCGGTGATCAGCGCGGCCATGCCGACACCCCCGAGCCCGACGACGACGACGGTGTCACCGTCCTGCGGCTCACCGGCGTTGATGACGGCGCCGCCCCCGGTGAGGACCGCGCAGCCGAGGACGGCGGCAATCTGGGGTGGGATGTCGTCATCCACCGGCACGACGGAGCGGCGGTCGACAACTGCATGGTCGGCGAAGCCGGAGACGCCCAGATGATGATGCACGTCGGCACCGTCGCGGTGCAGTCGGTGGCCTCCGGCGAGCAGTTCGCCGGCGTTGTTCGAGGCCGAACCGGGAGTACACGGCAGCCGCCCATTGGTCCGACAATTCGCGCACTCGCCGCATCGGGGCAAGAACGCCATCACGACCCGCTGGCCCGGGCGCAGGTCGTCCACTTCCGACCCCACTTTGACGACCCGTCCCGCGGCCTCGTGCCCGAGGAGCATGGGGACCGGACGGACCCGGTTGCCGTCCACGACGGACAGGTCGGAGTGGCACAGCCCCGCCGCCTCGATCTTGACCAGGAGTTCTCCAGGTCCGGGCGGATCAAGGTCGAGCTCCCGGATGCGGATCGGCCGGGACTCGGCGTAGGGCCGGGGCATGCCGATGTCCTCGAGCACGGCTCCAATGATCTTCATGCCGAATCACCGTCCTTTGCAGTGTATTTCTGTGCTGCGTGGCTTTCGCGGTGACCGCTGCCAGATGTCGCGAGCGCGTCGGCCACGGATGCCTGGATATCGTCACCGGCGCGGAGCGGGTTGCCCGCGAAGATCCCTTCGTGAGCGAGGACCGGGCGGCGGTCTCCGGCCAGCTCGGGGTACCTCTCTTCGAGTGCCTCACGTTGACGGGCGAGCTTGTGCCAGTGGGCAACCGTCTCGCTGTCGCCCTGCCGCACTGCCCGCCACGTGTTCGGCATTTGTTCGCGGCTGGGCCCCGACTTCGCCATTCCGCCGATGCGCACCTTGGAGATACGCCGCCGGGTGGTGCTGCCGCACACGACGCAGTCGGGCGCGGCGGAGTTCATGCTCGGGACGGCATGCTCGAAACGGTGTCCGTGCTCGCAGCCGAAATCGTAGAGAATCATCTGCCCGTCTAGCTGTAGTAGCTGTCGGGCGCGACCCGCAGCGTCTGGAACTGGGTGGCGTCGTGTCCGAAGATGACTTCGGCCCCGGTACGGTCCGCGATACCGCGCAGCTTGTCCACCGACTCGAGCCAACGGAGGTTGTCCCAGACGATCGCGGCGCCGGTGGCAGGCGGTCCCCAACTGTCGCCGAGGTACACCGCATCGGAGGTGAAGATCTTCGTGCCGTCGTTCTCCAGGTTCAGCTGCAACGACATGGTTCCCCACGTGTGGCCGGGAGTGTGGATCACGTTCACACCGGGAAGGATCTCGGCATCTCCGTGGACCGCTTCCAGATCCAAGCCGTCATAGTCGCTGACGATGTGCGCGCCGCTGGAGTATCCGGTGATGCCCCGTGCGCCCTCGATCTCGTCAGCTTGGGCGAGGATCCGCGTCTTCGGGTTGGCGAACATCTTCGCGTTGGCGGCGTGATCCAAGTGCAGGTGGGACAAGATCAGGATGTCGATATCGCCGGGGGTGAGCTCCAGGCTCGCCAGCGACGTGTCGAGGTAACCCGGCCCGTCCGCCGGATCGCTGACCGGAAAGAACTCGTGAAACCCGGTCGGCGCCCACCGCTGCTCCCAGTCGCGTGGGACTCCGGTGTCCCACAGAACTTTTCCCTCGGGGTGATCGATCAGCACGGCATGGGTGGGGCATTCTCCCCAGACCACCGGGTCGTTCTTGTGGTTCCGGTCGCGGATGGTGCGGCCACCCTTCAGCAGCAACCACGTCAAGTCCGTCTCCATGACGCCGGTGGAGAGGACGTGCACCTTCATATCGACCACTGCAATCTCCTTCACTTTTGTGGCGCCACTCACTCTGGCGGAAGATTGCGGGCTCGCATACAGCGCAGGGTGACATATGTAGCCTCAAAACATGGCAACAGATGACATGGGTGCGTTCGGCAGCCCGCCGGTGCTGGCCTCTCCCTCGACGGACGACGTGCGCCGCGCGCTCCGCGAGTGCGCGGAGGACCTCACCAGCGTCCGGGACCGTGGAGTGGTACTTCAGGGAATCCTGCGTCGCGCCCGGACCCTCTTGGCTGCCGACATGGCATATCTCAGCGTGAACGACCTGGAGCGCGGCGAGACGTGCATCGAAGAGGGCGTCGGTGTGCAGACCGACGCCTACCGCTCCATCCGCATGCCGCTCGGGACCGGCATCCTCGGAGCCGTCGCTGCGGGAAATGCACCCGTGCAGACCAGCGACTACCTCACGGACCCGAACATGAACCATCTCCCCGGTATCGATGCCATCGTCCGTGGTGAAGGCGTTCGTTCGATCCTGGGGGCGCCGATCCGGGTCGGCGGTCGGGTGGTGGCAGCGCTCCTCGTGGCGTGCCGACGGCCCTGCGAGTTCTCCGAGGAGTCGGTCGCCGCCTTGGTTGACATCGCCGCACAGGCCGGCGTTGCCTTCGAACACCTGCGCATCCGGCGAGAAGCCACCGGGCTCCGGGCCGCACTGTCGCAGACCGTGTCGTCGACGGAGCGCCGTCAGCACGAACTGGAGTCACTGCTACTCCTCGACGACCGTCTCATGGCTGCACTACGCGGCTCCAGCGCCCTGGTGGGCATCATCGACGTGCTCGGTGAGTTCCTCGGCGGACCGGTGAGCATTCACGATCCTGATGGCAATCTCGTTGTCGGGCAGGCAATAGCAGCCGACGGGTGGCTGTGTACGCCGGAGGCGCGGACGTCGGTGGCGATCTCCCATCGCGAACAGGGCGCGGTCCTCGTCAAAGCCGGTGGGATTCCATTCCTCGTGATGGCGGTATCCGCGGGCGAGGAGCATCTCGCGACTCTCGTTGCGGAGGACGCGCGGGGGAGACGCGAGATGATCTCCCGCGCATCGGTGTTCGTGTCCACGGCCCACCTGTTCGAGCGGACGTTGGAGGCCTCGTCCAATCGAGAACAGTTCGAACTGATCGAACTGCTGATGACCATGCGCGAACGCGCCGAGCCCGCGTTACAAGTGCGCATACAGTCCTACGGTTTCAACAGAGGTGAACCTCTCGAAGTGCACGTGTGCGAAGGAACGGCTTCGGTGCAGCAGAGCTCGACGGTCGCGGCAATCAAGACCGCGACGGCCAGTTTCCCCGCTGTTGTCGCGGTGCATGCAGGCCACATCTGCGTGCTCTGCCCGGCCACCGAACCACACAAGCGAGGCGCCACTATAGCGGCCACGCTGAAAGCCGCAGGGCTGACCGTCCTGGTCGGCAGTGCGAAAGCGTCCGGCCTTGCCGCGGTGCGGGCCGCGCACGATGAGGCGCGCGCCGTGGTCTCGGCGATGCGAGCGCTGGGCCGGTCCCACGGATCCTCCGACGTCGTGGGCCTCGGTCTGGCCGGAGCGATTTCCGGTGTGCGAGACGAGAAGTGGGTGGCCGGCCTGATCGACCGCTTCCTCGGTCCGCTGATCTCCTACGACCAGGAGCGTCACACGCAGCTGTGTGAAACCGCTTGGCACTACTCGGAGAACGGCGGACACCTGGCCAGGACGGCGACGGCACTTCACGTCCACATGAGCACCGTGCGGCAACGTATCGACCGTATCGACACCATCCTTGGAGAAAGTTGGCGCCGCGCACCCAGCAGCCTGGACACGCACCTCGCCCTCCGCCTGTATCGACTCCGGGCCGGTGACGAAGGTACCGACTTCCGGTCATGAGGAATGACGCGCGTCATTCCTGTCATCTGCGGTGAGCGCGGCGCGAGTCGAGGTTGCATTAGAGCGGCTAATGCTGATGCAGTTTCAGTAGCTTTACTGAATAAGGTTCGCGGTCCTAATGTCGGAGCGATAAATGCACACGCATGACCCCCGTTGCGGGGAAAGGACGGTCCACATGAGCGGTGTCAGCGATCTACCTCAGATGCTTGCCCAGATGCGTCCCGAACTCCGCCCGGGAACATTCGTGTTCCTTGCCTTAACAGAGCCACCGCCCGCTGGTTTGCACCCGGTCATGACGTTCGCCGAGGACGAGGCCCTCACCGTCATCGTTCCGCAGCACGAAGCCGATATCCAAAAGTGCAGCTACGAATCGGCTTTCGCGTGGATCTCACTGCGTGTCCAAAGTGACCTCGAAGCCGTTGGCCTGACTGCGGCATTCAGTAACGCACTGTCCGAGGGTGGAATCAGCTGCAACGTCGTTGCCGCCTACTACCACGATCACATCTTTGTGCCTGCCGAAGCAGCATCGATGGCAATGGACATTCTCAATGGACTCTCCGGGGAGCACCACCTGTGAGTGCTGCGGGAACGTAACAACCTTGGCGGAATTGGCCTCGCAACCGGGACGCAGCCGGTGACAAAGCCAGCGTTACGACGTCTTAAGTTGGTTGATGGCAAGCGTGCGAACCCCCTCGTCGGAACCGAGCAGGGTCCAGGGCAAGTTGAACGCCGCCTTGTAACGCAGCGTCGAGGCCCGTGGTACACGGCTGCACCGTGAGGCCGTCGGTGCGGTCGGTATACGCCGCTGGCTTGACGGGAGCTCACGAGGTGTGATGAGCCAACCTGTGGTTTAGTCTTGTCTGACAAGTAGACCGAATCTCGTCGCGATCGATGCGGAGCACCTCATGATGCAGTCCGTCCCGCTTACCTTGGAACCATTGACGGCAGATGCGTTTGCGCCGTTTGGCACCGTGCTGGAGATCTTTGATGATGGAACGCCACTGACGCCAGAGGAATCCACGCTTGATCTCTCGCAGGGAAAACCGAGATTTTATCTGATGCGTGTGCCGCGGCGGCCGTTCCGGGTGCGTGGGCTCACACGACATCGCTTGACAACCCAGACCTTGATGTCATTGGGGGGCCGGCCATGGATCCTTGCTGTTGCCGCTCCCGGCGATGTCGAAGATCCGGCCGTGGAGCCGGATCTTTCCACGCTGCGGGCCTTCGAGATTCCGGGCGAGGTTGCGGTCACGATGCACCGGGGGTGCTGGCACTCTGGTCCCCACTTCGACGAGCCCGAGATGTCCTTCGCCAACCTCGAGCTCGCCGACACCAACATCGTTGATCATCAGACGTTTCTGCTGACACGACTGAACCAGGAGTATGTGCTGTCCTCCTCGTGAGCACTCCTCAACGTCGCTTCCACGAACCGTTGGCCGGCGACTGATCTGCCAAGTCAGGTCTGACAACCTATAGTGGTCGTCGTGTCGACAACGCCGACAAGACCTGACCTGACGACCGCTCTGCATGACTTTGTGACGGCCATCGCACGAGATGGTGGCCCGCTGCCAAGTGAGACGAGCCTGGTCGCGCGGTTCGGCGCAAGTCGTCCTGCGGTGCGAGAGGCGTTGGCACGCCTGGAGGAGCGCGGCCTGATCCATCGCTCCCAGGGAGCGAGCACTGCCATCAACCCATCGCTGTCCCGTTTGAAGGCGCGTTTGGACGAAGAAGTCGACAAGAGCGAAATCATCAGCGCTCTGGGTTTGGCCTCGACGCTGCACGTGCATCGCAAGGAGATCGTCGAGGTCACCGATGCAGAGGCCGAACAGTTCGGCCTTCGCGCCGGGTGCCGTGCACTGCGAACGACAAAAGTGTGGAGCGCCGACGGTGTTCCGTGCACCATGGCCGTCGACTCCATTCCCCTGGAGGTCGACCCAGCCTTGGCGGCCGCCGAAATTGACGCCACCCCACCGGTCTGGCACCTTGCAGAGGCGATCAACGGCGTCCATGCTGCCTGGGAGACGGTCTGGTTGACTGCGGACAAACTCGACGAAATCGAGGCCTGGCTGCTGCAGCGTACTGCGGGTGAAGCGGTGCTCCGACTGACGTTGCACGGACTCGACCCGCATGGCCGGACCGCCTACTGGGCTGACGAAATCCAGACCAGAGACCCGATCGACTACTCCTTGGTGCGCAACATTCGGCGCGTCCGACCCACAGACTGACGCGTATCTTGGCTTAGGCCATCGATCGGACTTGTCTGACTAATCATCTCACCCGTCCTCTTTGATGTGACGATGGTGTTTCGTGTCTTGACAATCGGTACTGCGCTGTAACACCCAGGTTTCGGTGCATTAATAGTGCATTGCTGAACTCGCCGCAACGACTAGCGGTCCGCATACTTGGCCTACTTGTCAGACGAGTGGCGTGGTGTGCTCCCGAGAAACGGGTCGCTCACGTCCTACAGACGGAATCGGAGACCAGGGTGGCGACCACAGAAGCACCAACAGATCGCGGCTACGGCGCGAGGCTCGTAGCGATTGAACCCGGTGGCGCGGAGTACATCCCGTTGGCTGAGCGCCATGGTTCACCGCGCCAACTGCTGTTCACCTTCTTGGCGCCGAACATGGAGTTCGCGACGGTCGGTGTGGGCATCTTGGGGCCGCTCGTCCTTGGGCTGTCGTTCTGGCAGACGTTCTGGGCGATCATCCTCGGTGTGTTGCTCGGCGCCGGTACGACCGGCGTCCTTGCCGCTTGGGGGCCTGGGCATGGCTTGCCGCAGATGGTGATCAGCCGCAGCGCATTCGGATTCCTCGGCAACGCGGTTCCGGCTGCACTGAACACCGTGCTGGCCGGCGTCGGGTGGTTTGCGGTCAACGCGGTCAGCGGCGCGTTGGCGCTCCATGTGTTGGCGCCCTCAATCGCATTGCCTCTTTGCCTGGCCATTGTGGTCGTGATCGAGGTCGGCGTGGCGTTCCTCGGCCACAACCTGGTGCAGGCGCTCAACCGCTACGCCGGCTGGGTGTTGGCGGTGATCTTCATCGCCGCCAGTATCTGGGTGCTGTTCGGGGTCGAACCTGGAGCGCCGAGTGACCCGATTCCCGGGGCATTCACGATTCAGGCTGCGGCGGTGTTCGGCTTTGCGGCCGGCTGGAACACTTTCGCTTCGGACTACTCGCGTTATTTCCCTCCGACCACGCCACGCTCCAGGATCGGCGCGTACGCCAGTGCGGGGATAGCCTTGGGGTGTATCCCGTTGATGGTTGCTGGTGCGGCCGTAATCACGGCTGGTCAGTCTGTGTTCGATCCGAGTGCGTTCACCAACGTCCTGCCGTGGTGGTTCGGCCACCTGACTTTGGTGGCGGTGCTCGGCGGGTCAGTCGCCGCGAACGCGATGAACCTGTACTCGGGCTCGATCTCGTTCACCGCTCTGGGGTTGAAGCTCCCTACCCGACGCGCCCGCGCCTTCACCAGCCTCGCCCTGGGGGCGCTCGGAGCCGCAGTCTCGTTCTGGGCGCTCAAGGACGCCGCGGCCTCCTACACGAACTTCTTGTTGATCATCGCCTACACCATCGGCCCCTGGTTGGGTGTCGTGTTCACCGACCGACTCCTGCGCCGGGGCCGCGACTTTCAGGCCTTGCTGACCAACCCGAGGTATGTCAACTGGGCGGGCGTCATTGCCTACCTCATCGCCGCAGTGGGGTCGGTGGTGCTGTTCGCCAATCAGCACCTCTACACCGGCCTGGTGGTCCAGCAACTCCCCGGCTTGGGTGACTTGACGGTGCTGGTCGGGTTCCTTCTGGCCGCCGGTCTGTATTACGTCCTGGTAAGAGTTCTTCGCCCAGCATTGTCGACCGACGATTTTCTGCAGGCCTCACTCACATCCACCGCAAAGCCAGGGACCGAGGAAATCGCATGACACAAACCGACACGATGTCCGTCACCGTTCTCACCGGCGCGACCATCATCACCATGGATCCGCAACGGCGGGTACTCGCCGACGCTGCGATCGCGTTCGGGGAGACGATCCTTGCCGTGGGTCCCAGTGTGGACGTCGTCGCGGCATACCCTTTCGCGACGGTTCGTGACTGCCGCGGCGCGGCGATCATGCCCGGCATGGTCAACACCCACACCCACCTGTTCCAGACCCTGCTCAAGGGTCTTGGCGATGACCGGGTGCTCTCGGACTGGATGACTACGATGACCGGACCGTCGGCCGCGGAGCTCACCCCCGAGGACGCAAACGCCGCGGCATTGCACGGCTGCGCCGAGGCCCTCACGACGGGCACCACCACCATCCTCGACTTCTGCTACGCCCATCCCCGTGCCGGGATCGGCGACGCTGTCGCCGAGGGCATGCGTGATGTCGGCATTCGAGGGATCGTTGCGCGCGGATACCTCACCAGCGGCGACGACGTCGGACTTCCCAAGAAGATCGTGGAGCCGCTGTCGAAAGCCCTGGACGACGCGTCCCGGCTGATGTCGGAGTGGAACACCCCCAACGCCCGTGTCACCGTCGGCCTGGCGCCGTGCATGAGTTGGTCGGTGGATGAGGCGACGTTGATCGAGACCCGCGCGCTTGCCGATCAGCACAACGCGCTGATCACGATGCACCTCGCCGAGACACCCTTCGACGTGTCTGAATCGGTGCGCCGCTTCGGAATGCGTGATGTGCCGTTCGCGGCCAAGACGGGTCTTCTCGGACCGGACCTCGTCGGGGTGCACTGCGTACAGGTCGATGACGCTGACATCGGGCTGATCGCCGACACCGACACCAAGGTCTCCCACAACCCCTGCTCCAACCTGTATCTGGCCAGCGGTTTCGCCCCGGTGCCGGTCATGCAGCGCCGCGGGATCACCGTGGGCTTGGCCACCGATGGCCCGGCGTCGAGTTCGAATCACTCGATGCTGCAGGCCGTCAAGATCGCAGCGCTGCTGCACAAGGGCGTACACCGCGACCCCGAGATCATCACTGCCGAGAAGGTGCTCGAGATGGCGACCATCGACGGGGCGCGATGCGTGGGTATGGAAGACCGCATCGGTTCCCTGGAGGTAGGTAAAAAAGCCGACCTGATCGTTTTCGATCTGAACAACCTGTGCGTCACCCCGCTGCACGCGGCGGCGTCATCGATCGTGTACAGCCAGCGCGGTGACGAGGTCCGCGACGTCTACGTCGACGGTCAACAGGTCGTCGCCGCCGGACGCCTCACTCTGGTCGACGAGTCGGAGATCAAGGCCAAGTCTCACAGTGCGGCAATGTCATTGGCGAAACGTGCGGGCACGGATCAACTGGCTCACCATGAATGGCGCTCGCTGATCGAGCGAGTGAACTCCTCCGGGCCCGGTGTCGGTTGAGCGACAACGCAGTAGGCCCAATGGCAACGGCAGCGAGGGTGGTGTCGTCGGACGCCGTGCCCGAGTCTTTACTGAACGCGTTCTGGGCCTACGACACGGCGCTGCTGGCCAATGACACCGCACGGTTGATGAATCTGTTCGCACCAGGCCCCGACACTCTGCGCGGCGACGGCCGCACGCTGCTTGTCGGGCACGACGAGATCTCGGCTTTTCGGTCTGCACGGTCGCGCGTCCCGACACGGCACGTCCACGAGGTGCACGTTCGGATGCTCGGAGAGGACACAGCCCTGACCCTCGCCCCCACTCGGGACGGCGCGGCCCGCGGCATGCAGACCCAGTTGTGGGAACGCCGTGACGGCCACTGGAGAATCCTCGCCGCCCACGTCACCAACGCCGCCGTGGCGCCGCAGGCTGTGCGTCCCGAGGCGTGTGACCCTCGGATCTGGCGGATCGTCGGTACACCGTTGGCCCGCCACAGAGCCGATGGCCCACTGAGCGGCCACACGTTCGCCGCCAAGGACTTGTTCGCCGTGCAGGGACAGTCGCGCGGCGCCGGCAACCCCACTTACCTGGCTCAGCAACACCCGGAACCGCGACACGCGGCGGCTGTGAGCGCACTCCTCGACGCTGGCGCCGACCTCGTCGGGATCGCCCACACTGATGAATTCGCCTTCGGCATCGGCGGTACCAATGTCCATTACGGAACGCCGCCCAACCCCGCAGCCCCCGGCCGCACCAGCGGCGGCTCGTCGAGCGGACCGGCATCCGCAGTAGCGCTGGGGCACGTCACCGTCGGCCTAGGCACCGACACCGCCGGATCGGTGCGCGTACCCGCCTCCTACCAAGGGCTGTTTGGACTGCGCACCACCCATGGCGCCCTCGACACGGACGGGCTGCTCGCCCTGGCCCCAAGTTTCGACACGATCGGATGGATCACCCGAACCCTCGACGATCTCCATGCCGTGGCCACCGCGCTGTTACCTCCAGCCGCTCCGGATCACCCGCCGACGCGTACCGCGATCATCGCCCATTCCCTGACTTATGTCGACGCCGACATCCGCGACGCATTCACCGCAACCGTGTCCGACCTCGTCGCCCGCGGCGCAATCCCTGAGCCCACGTTTTTCGACATTGCCCCCTCGACCCTCGAGCAGTGGTTCACCGCGTTCCGAGTGGTACAGGCATATGAAGCGTGGCGCGAGCACGGCACCTGGCTCGCGGCGAATCCGGATGCCGTCGCCGCGGACGTCACCCAACGATTCGCCGCCGGCGCCGCTGTCACCAAATCCGAACTGTCCACGGCCCTCGCCGCCGTCGCCGAGGCGCGAGCAACGCTGCGCAACATTCTGTCCGACACCGCGATCCTCATGCCCTCGACCAGCGGTCCGGCACCCGATGTCACCGCCACCGGCGACGAGTTCGACGCCATTCGTTCCAACACCCTGCGTCTGACCACGCTGGCCGCTTTGGCAGGCGCGCCAGCCATTTCAATGCCGTTGCTACACGATGCAACTGGACGTCCGGTCGGCCTCAGCGTGGTTCTCGCGCCCGGTGCCGACCTCGGCCTGCTGCGCTACGCGCGTCGCCTCCAGCCGACCAACCTCTGACACTGCCAACCGCACACCACCGAAAGGTCCGCACAACCATGTCCCACGCCGCCGTCGAGCCCCACAACATCATCGACGCACCCGCCACGACCATCCTCGTCCTACTCGGCAGTCTGCGCACCGGCTCGGTCAACCGACAACTGGCAGAACTGGTCGCCGAATCGCTGCCCAAGGACACCGAGGCGAGGATGTTCGACCGACTAGGCGAGCTTCCCTTCTACAACGAAGACCTCGACGTGGACGAACCCACTGCCGATAGCTTCGCCGCGGTCGCCCAACTGCGTCATGCCGTGCACACCGCCGACGTCATCCTCGTCATCACGCCCGAATACAACGGGAGTATCCCCGGCGTGCTCAAGAACGCCGTGGACTGGCTGTCGCGGCCGTACGGCAATGGCGCCGTCATCGGCAAGCCCACCGCCGTGATCGGGGCATCCCAAGGCGAGTACGGCGGCTCCTGGGCTCACGACGAGGCCCGCAAGGTGCTCGGCATCGCCGGTGCCAGCGTCATCGAGACCGTCCGTATGTCGGTGCCGATCGCCAGCCTGGACGGTGGCCATCCGCGCCAGCACCTGGCGGTCTCCGATCAACTACGCGACGCCATCGCACAGCTCCTCGGTCGTGCGTCGTCCTGAACACATCGAGCCGATCACGCCGCCCTGCCAACATGATTGAATCCGCGCCGACCGGTCTTCCGATCCTGCAACGGGGAGTCGGCGTCGATCCGTCCGCGACCTACTTGCCAGCAGACCCCAGCCAGGTTTTCTGGGGACGTCTGCCCTGTCGAGACGATCGCGCCGCCGCCCGCATCTCCGCTGGGCAGACGATCGTCATAGACACCGTCAGCCACGAAGGCATACTCGAAGACCAGGGCTCGGACCCGCTGGAGTACTTCCGACGTCACGGCGCCTCCCGCGACAGCATCCTCGACGACACCGTTGCGATTGCGCAGCAACGCCGCCGCGACAGCCGGTTTGATGGGCCGCACATCATCACCGGGCCCATCGCGATCGAAGGTGCCCGCCCAGGCGACCTGCTCGCCGTGCACATCGACGACCTACGCATGCGCGTCCCGTACGGTGTGATCTCCTCCCGGCATCACCGAGGGGTGCTACGAGATCGTCTCCATCTGGATGCCACCTACAGCCAGTTCTGCACGGTCATCGACCACGAAGGTCAATGGCACGGCACCATTCCCATGAACGACGAGGCTACGGCCACAGCGCATTTCCCGCTTTCACCGTTCCTGGGCATCATGGGTATCACCCCCGATACGTCGATACGCCCCAACTCCACACCGCCAGGCATCCACGGCGGCAATATCGACATCAAACTGCTGACCACCGGCGCAACGCTCTTCCTGCCCGTTCAGGTGGCGGATGCGCTGTTCTACGTCGGGGATCCCCACTTCGCCCAAGGCGACGGCGAAGTGGCTCTGACCGCACTCGAAGCACCGCTGCGGGCCACCCTCACCATCGACATCATCCCCGCGGGCGACACGGCCGGCTCGTTCGCCGGCGTCGTCGGACCCTTCGCCGTCAGACCAGGCGTCGTCATCCCCACCGGCATGCATGAGGACCTCAACCAAGCCCTCCACGAATGCGTTTCCAATACCGTTGAACTGATCACCGCGATGTTCGAGATGAGCCCACGCCAGGCATACCTATACGCCAGTGCAGCAACCGACTTCACCATCTCCCAGGCAGTCGATCTCGTCCGCGGCGTCCACAGTCAAATTCGCCTGACTGATTTCCCCGTGACAAGCCGCACCAACGCCGCCTCGCACATACTCAAGTACACCTCGGCCGTCCGCAGTGATGGTGTTTGACCCAAGGCCATCTCCGAACCCCCGCCACGCGTACGGGCCCGGATCGACGCGAACGTCGCCACCGAGGACGTCGCGCGGGAACCGTACAACTAGCCGGCGTGCGCGGCCGCGACGACACCGGTGACCAGCCGTGCGTGCCGCACGAGCAGGTCGTGCACGTGGTCGGCGCTGGCCGCTTCGGAGAGCACCTCGATGCCGTAGCCGTCCTCGAGGGCGACGAAGCCGCGGGCCAGGAAAGCTGCGTCGTCGACCAGTGTGAACTCGCCGCTGGCGGAGCCTTCCTCCAGGATCTGCCGGTAGAGCTCGGTCTGATCCGCGACGAACCGGCGCTGTTGCTGGTTTGCGTTGTCGTCGTGGAACGTCACGGGCAGTAGCTCGTAGAGCAGCCGGCTCGTCATCTCCGCCTCGCCGGGAAATGGGACGCCCGACCGGATGCAGGCCTGCAGGCGCGGCCAGGCACCCTGCGCAGCGTTGACGCTGTCGCGCCGGTGCACGATGTACGTGCTGGTGCCGCGCTCGAAGACGGCGGCCAGCAACTCGGCCAGGTCGGGGTAGTAGTAGAGCACCGAGGCGGGGGTCAGTCCGGCCTCGGCCGCCACGTCCCGCAGCCGCGCATTCGCGGCGCCCCGGCTGATCACCGCTTGCGCCGCCGCCTCCACGAGCTGGGCCCGTCGGGCGGCCTGGTCGCGAGGTCTGGCCATGGCTCCATCGTGGCACAGGGGTCGTTGTCTGCCCGCCGGACCATTGACCGACCGCCATTCGTTATCTAAAGTTTGTTTAATAAATGTGTGACCGGCACCACGAAAGGGCCCTCCCCATGGCAGTACCGCTCCCGATCACGCTCGTGCAGGCGCCCGCCCTGCCCACGCGCGACCTCGACAGATTCGCCGCCGGCGTGCGCACGCTGGTCGCGCAGCGGCCCGGGCCGCACCTCGTCGTCTTCCCCGAGCTGCACCTCGACACCCCGGCAGTCGAGCCCGGCGCCGCGGCCGTCGACCCGCGCGACCTCGCCGAGCCGATCGACGGTCCGCGCGGCGCCGCGCTGGCCGCACTCGCCGGCGAGCTCGGCATCTGGCTGGTCCCGGGCAGCGTCTACGAACTCGCAGACGGACTGGTCTACAACACGGCTCCGGTGTATTCGCCGGCGGGGGAGCGCGTCGCGGTGTACCGCAAGATCGCTCCGTGGCGCCCGTACGAGACGTCCACGCCGGGCACCGAATTCGTCGTCTTCGACATCCCCGAGCACGGCCGCGTCGGCCTCACCATCTGTTACGACGCCTGGTTCCCGGAGATCGCCCGCCAGCTCGCCTGGCTCGGCGCCGACCTGATCCTCAACCTGGTGCAGACACCGACCGTCGATCGCGAGCAGGAGGTCGTGCTGGCCCGGGCCAACGCGATCGTCAACCAGGTCTTCGTCGCCAGCGTCAATGCGGCCGGCCCCACCGGCATCGGCCGCAGCCTCCTCGTCGACCCCGAGGGTCGGGTCCGTACCCAGGCGGCGGGTGCCGAAAAGGTCGTGCTCACCGACGTCCTCGACCTCGCCGAGGTCGCCCGGGTACGTCACCACGGCACCGCCGGCCTCAACCGACTCTGGGAACAGTTCCGGCCCGGTGACACCCCGATCGCGCTGCCGCTCTACGGGGGAAAAATTGATCCCGAGACCTGGGGCGCCGGTCGCGGCGCCTCCGGTCGTGCCGTCACCGACACCGAAGGGCGGTCCTGAAATGTCCTCCGCTCCTGCCACCGAGAGCCGGCGCACCGGCCTCGTCCCCCGCCTCAACCTGCCCTCCGTCGTCGTATTCGGCTTGGCATACATGGCACCCGGCGTCGTGGTCTCGACGTTCGGCGTGATCGCCGTCGCCTCGAAGGGAGCCGCCCCGACGGCCTACCTCGTGGCCACCGTCGCCATGGCGCTGACTGCGCTGAGCTATGGGAAGTTGGCCCGCTCCTTCCCGCGGTCCGGCTCCGTTTACACCTACGCCCGCAAGCTGCTGGGCTCCCGCATCGGCTTCCTGGCGGGTTGGGCGATCCTGCTCGACTACTTCTTCCTGCCGATGGTCGCCTGGCTGATCATGGCGCTCTACCTGAACGTCCAGTTCCCCATGTTGCCCGTCTGGGCGTGGCTGATCGTCATCATCGCTGTCACGACGGCGATCAACGCTTTCGGGATCGTGCTGGCCGACCGGGTCAACAAGGTGCTGCTCACCCTCACCGTCCTCGGCCTGATCGTGCTGGTCGCCGTCTGCGTGCACCACCTGGCCGGCGCCTCGGCCGGCGCGAGCTGGAACGCACTGTGGAACCCGGTCACCTCGATCGGCGCGGTCACCGCCGGTGCCGCGATAGCGGCGTACTCCTTCCTCGGTTTCGATGCCATCAGCACGCTCAGCGAGGAGGTGCACGACGCCCGGCGCAACGTGCCGCGCGGCATCCTGCTCACCGTCGTCATCGGTGGCGCCATCTTCTTCGTCATCGCGCTGGTCTTGCAGTGGGTCCACCCGGGCAGTGTGTTCGAGGACGAGTCCACCGCCGGGTACGCCATCGCGACCGCCGCCGGCGGCAAGCACTTCGCTGACGTGCTCAATGTCGTCGGCCTGCTCGGTGGGCTGGCCTCCTGCGTGGCGATCCAGGCGAGCACCAGCCGGCTGATGTATGTGATGGGCCGCGACGGCGTCCTGCCCCGGCGCACGTTCGGCTACCTCAGCTCGCGGTTCCGCACACCGCTGTTCAACCTTGCGCTGATCGCGTTGGTCGGCCTGTTCGCCACGAACCTCTCCCTGGCGACCGCGACATCGTTCATCAACTTCGGCGCGTTCCTGGCCTTCGCGCTCGTCAATCTCTGCGTGGTGGCGATGTGGTTGCGTCGGCGGCGCAGCGGCGAGCCGATGAGCGTGTTCGGCCATGTCGTGGTCCCCGTCGCGGGCGCCGTCGTCTGCCTCTATCTGCTGACGAAACTCAGCCACACCGCCATGTACCTCGGTCTGGTCTGGATGGTGCTCGGCGTCGCCTACCTCGCCGTGCTCACCCGCGGCTTCCGGCAGGAGCCGCCCGAGATGAGCATCGACGCTCCGAGTACCGAGCCGGTGCCGGCGACCTCCTGACCTCCTCCTCACCGACTGGCCGGCGCCTTCCTCCCGTATCACCTTCCGCGGGCGGAAGGCGTCGGCGTCATTCGGCGGCGACGTCCGGGCCGTACCGGGCCACGCAGAACACGGCCAACCGGTCTGCGAGCCCGGCCAGGACCGCCGCGGCGTGGTGGCGGCGGTCCCAGGCGGCGTAGAGCCGGATCCGGACGGGGCCGTCGGGCGCGTCGATGCCGAGCGGGACGAGATCGAAGCGCGGATCGTCCGAGACGACGGCCACGCCGCGATCGGCCGCGGCGAGCGCCTGCGCCACCTGGGCATTGCCGCACTCGATCACCTCTCCGTACGTCAGGCCCGCATGGTCCGCGGCCGCGTCGAGCAGTGTGCGCGTGCGGAACTCCTCGGTCAGCAGGACCAGACTGCGGGTGACCAGCTCCGCCAGCGAGACCCGGCCGCGAGCGGCCCACGGGTCACAGCTCCGCACATACGCCAGCACGGGGAGCACCGCGAGCGGCCGTGACGCCAGCGCCCGCGGGGGCGGGCGGTGCACGATGGCGAGGTCGGCTCCCGAAACGATC
The DNA here is from genome assembly GCF_008329585.1 of Mycolicibacterium sp. P9-22. GTDB lineage: Bacteria > Actinomycetota > Actinomycetes > Mycobacteriales > Mycobacteriaceae > Mycobacterium. Next base: position 457,395 of record NZ_NPKP01000001.1, read on the forward strand.
GCTGCCTCGGCGCCGCGCGGGTCCAGCCCGCGCAGCAGCGGGACCGGGTCGTCGCGACCGAGCGTGGCGATGAACGGCGCCAGCACGTCGGTCAGCGTCGTGGTCGGCACCGCGAGATGTAGCCGTCGCAGGCGCCCCGATGCCAGCGTGTGAGCGGCTTCTCCGAGCGCGTCCGCCGCACGCAGCAGCTCCCGCGCGCCGAGCAGGAACTCCTCGCCGGCGTGGGTAAGCCGCAGTCGCCGGCCGTCGCGCTCGAACAGGTGCAGCCCCGCCTGTGTCTCCAGCTGGCGCAGTTGCCGGGACAGCACGGGCTGGGTGACGTGCAGTGCGGCGGCGGCACGCGTCGCTGAGCCTTCGTCCACTGTGGCGACGAAATAGCGCAGCAGTCGCAGGTCGATGCTCATCGTCCGACCCTATGCAATCCATGTCTCACAAGCATGGAGATATTGTCGAATAGGTCTTGGACAGCATGGGAAACCGGGTCGAGCATGGATCCATGCCGCTTCCTCCGCTCGACCAGACCCGCCACCTCGTCACCGCTCTCCCGGGGCCCCGTTCGCTGGCGCTGATGCGCCGCAAACACGCCGCCGTGAGCGCCGGCGTCGGGACGACCATGCCGGTCTTCGCGGCCCGCGCGGAGGGCGGCATCGTCGAGGACGTCGACGGCAACCGCCTCATCGACCTCGGCTCGGGCATCGCCGTGACCACCGTTGGTAGCAGCGCCCCGCGCGTGGTGGACGCGGTGACCCAGCAGCTCGAGGCGTTCACGCACACCTGCTTCATGGTCACGCCCTACGAGGGGTACGTGGCGGTCGCCGAGCAGCTGGCCCGCATCACCCCGGGCGGCCACGAGAAGCGCACCGCGCTGTTCAACTCCGGCTCCGAGGCCGTCGAGAACGCGGTCAAGATCGCCCGCGCCCGCACCGGCCGCGACGCCGTCGTGGTCTTCGACCACGCGTACCACGGCCGCACCAACCTCACCATGGCGATGACGGCGAAGACCATGCCGTACAAGAAGGGCTTCGGCCCCTTTGCCGGCGAGGTCTACCGCGCGCCGATGTCCTACCCGTTCCGCGACGCCGAGGAGATCGACGGCAAGCTCGCCGCCGCCCGCGCCATCTCGATGATCGAGGCGCAGGTCGGCACCGACCAGGTCGCCGCGCTGGTCATCGAGCCGGTCCAGGGCGAGGGCGGCTTCATCGTCCCGGCGCCCGGATTCCTCGCCGCGCTGGCCGAATGGTGCACGGCCAACGGAGCCCTCTTCGTGGCCGACGAGGTGCAGTCCGGTTTCGGCCGCACCGGCACCTGGTTCGCCGTCGAGCACGACGGCGTGGTGCCCGACCTGCTGGTCAGCGCCAAGGGCATCGCCGGCGGCCTGCCGCTCTCCGCGGTGACCGGACGCGCCGACATCATGGACAGCGTCCACACCGGTGGGCTCGGCGGCACCTACGGCGGAAACCCGCTCGCCTGCGCCGCCGCGCTGGCCGTCATCGACACCATCGAGGCCGACGGTCTGCTCGAGCGCGCTCGCCGGCTCGAGGAAACCCTCATCGGCCGGCTGCGCCGGCTGCAGCAGTCCGACCCGCGCATCGGCGATGTCCGCGGCCGCGGCGCCATGGTCGCCGCCGAGTTCGTCGACCCGGCGACCGGCGAGCCAGACGGCGCGCTCGCCAAGGCCGTCGCCGCCCACGCCCAAGCCCGGGGCGTCATCACGCTGACCTGCGGCACCTGGGGCAACGTCATCCGTTTCCTCCCGCCGCTGCCCATCTCCGACGAGCTGCTCGACGAGGCGCTCACGATCGTCGCCGAAGGTCTGGAGCAGGCCCGATGACAACAGTGGTGCACGAAGCGGTCCAGCGGACCGTCCTCGACGACGCCCGCGAGCAGCTGGCCAGCGCCGTGGAGACGCTCGGCTTCGGCCCGTCCGTGTTCGCGATGCTGGCCGAGCCGCGCCGCGAGATCAGCGTGAGCATCCCGCTGCGCCGCGACGACGGCACCAGCGAGGTGCTGCGCGGTTACCGCGTGCAGCACAACTACTCGCGCGGTCCCGGCAAGGGCGGGGTGCGCTTCGACGCCCGCGTCGACATCGAAGAGGTGCGCGCGCTGGCCATGTGGATGACCTGGAAGTGCGCGCTGCTCGACGTGCCCTACGGCGGCGCGAAGGGCGGCGTACGGGTCGATCCGCGCCGGTACAGCACCGCCGAACTGGAGCGGATCACCCGCCGCTACACCTCGGAGATCGCACCGCTGATCGGCCCGGACACCGACATCCCGGCGCCCGACATCGGCACCGACGAGCAGACCATGGCGTGGATGATGGACACCTACTCCGCGGTCCGCGGTCACACGGTCCTGGGCGTGGTCACGGGCAAGCCGATCGCGCTGGGCGGCTCGCAGGGCCGGGCCGCCTCGACCTCCCGCGGCGTCGTCGCGGTCGCCGTCGAGGCGCTGGGTCACGCCGGCATCGACGTGCGAGTTGCCCGGGCCGCCGTCCAGGGCTTCGGGAAGGTGGGCCGCGGTGCAGCCCGTTTCCTGGCCGAGGAGGGTGTGAAGGTGCTCGCCGTGAGTGACGTCTACGGCGGCATCCACGACCGCAGCGGCCTCGACATCGCTGCCCTCGAGCGATACGTCGACGAGACCGGCAGCATTGTCGGCTTCCCCGATGCCGAGCCGATCTCGGGCGAGGACGTGCTCACCGCCGACGTCGACCTGCTGGTCCCGGCCGCGGTCGAGGGCGTGGTGCACGCCGGCAACGCCGGCGAGATCCGAGCCCGGGTGATCGTCGAGGGCGCCAACGGCCCCCTGACCGGCGAAGCCGACCGGATCCTCGAGTCGCGCGGCGTGCTGGTCGTGCCCGACATCCTCGCCAACGCCGGCGGCGTGGTCGTGTCCTACTTCGAGTGGGTGCAGGCCAACCAGTCGTACTGGTGGAGCGAGGGCGAGGTCAACGAACGTCTCGTCGACCGGATGACCCGCGCCTGGCGCGACGTCTTGGGCTACGCCCGGCAGCGCCGGCTGACCCTGCGCCTGGCCGCCACCTGCATGGCTGTCGAGCGCGTCTACCGAGCCCACGAGCTGAGAGGCCTCTACCCGTGACCGACCTGAGCACCCGATCCGAGGGCGACTCGCTCTCGCGCACCATCGCCTCGCTCGCCGCCGAGCACGGTGTGCTCGTCGGCGGGCAGTGGCGGACCGGCTCGGCCGGGGCCTTCGACGTGGAGGACCCGGCCACCGGCCGGGTGATCGCCTCCGTCGCCGACGGCGACGCCACGGACGCGGTGGCCGCGGTCGACGCGGCCGCCGGGAGCCTGCGCGCCTGGGCGGCCGTTCCGCCGCGCGGTCGCAGCGAGTTGCTCAGCCGCGTGCGTGAGCTGATGCTCCGGGACGCCGACCGGCTCGCCGAACTGATCGCGGCCGAGAACGGTAAGTCGCTGACCGATGCGCGCGGTGAGGTCGGCTATGCCGCCGAGTTCTTCCGGTGGTACGCCGAGGAAGCCGTGCGCCCGCACGGTGACTACGGCTCCTCGCCGGCAGGCGGGACCCGCACGCTGGTCACCCACAAGCCGGTCGGCGTCGCCGCCCTCGTGACGCCGTGGAACTTCCCGGCCGCGATGGCCACCCGCAAGATCGCGCCGGCCCTCGCCGCGGGCTGCACCGTCGTGCTCAAGCCCGCCGGCGAGACCCCACTGACGGCCCTGGCGATCGCTCGGCTGATGGCCGAGGCGGGGATCCCTGACGGCGTGGTCAACGTGGTGCCCGGCACCGATGCCGCAGCCATCGTGACGGCGTGGCTCGCGGACCCCCGGGTCCGCAAGATCTCCTTCACCGGGTCCACCGGGGTTGGCCGGATCCTGCTGGGTCAGGCCGCCGACCGGGTGGTGAACACCTCCATGGAGCTCGGCGGCAACGCGCCCTTCGTGGTGAGCGCCGGCGCCGACATCGCCGCTGCGGTCGAGGGCGCGATGCTCGCCAAGTTCCGCAACGGCGGTCAGGCCTGCACCGCGGCCAACCGCTTCTACGTCCACGCCGACGTGGCCGAGGAGTTCATCGGCCGCTTCGGTGCGGCGGTGGAGGCGCTGCTTGTCGGCCCCGCCGAGGAGGGCAGCGATATCGGCCCGCTCATCTCCGCCAAGGCGCTGGCAGGTGTCACTCGGCTCGTCGACGCGGCGGTGGAGCGCGGCGCCACCATCGCGCACCGCGCCGCGGTGCCCGAGAGCAGCAGCGGCCACTTCTATCCGCCGCTGTTACTCACCGGCCTCTCCGCCGACGACCCGCTCCTCGGCGAGGAGATCTTCGGTCCGGTGGCCCCGATCGTCGTCTGGAACGACCTCGACGAGCTGTTGGCCACCGTCAACGACACCGAATACGGCCTCGCGGCATACGTCTTCGGCGAGCTGGCCGAGGCGCTGCGCATCGGGGAGGCGCTCGAGGCCGGCATGGTGGGCGTCAACCGGGGCCTGGTCTCCGACCCGTCGGCCCCCTTCGGCGGCGTCAAGCAGAGCGGGATCGGGCGCGAGGGCGCCCGCGCCGGCCTCGAGGAGTACCTCGAGACGCAGTACCTCAGCGTCGACTGGAGCTGAGCCCGGATCCTGCCGACCGCGACACCACCGCCGCCCCCGGTTGACCCCCCGATCTGGGGTGCACCCGAACGGGATCCGACGGCACCATGGTCGCGTTGACCGAGACGCAACTGCCCACAGGAATGAGGAGTCGACGATGACGCCGACCGGGCGCCTGATGCGCTCAACGGGTCCGCTGTGGCTCGGAGTGGACCTGGGCACCCAACAGGCACGCGCGCTCGTCGTCGACGATGACGGACACGTGTTCGGAGCGGGATCGGCGCCGCTGACGAGCACCCGCGGGGCCGGCCGCCATGAGCAAGATCCCCGGCAATGGTGGGCCGCGGTCGCCGACGCGACCAGAGCGGCACTGGCGGGCCTGCCCGCGGACGCGGTAGCGGCCCTCGCGGTCACCGCCACGTCCGGCTCGGTACTGCTCGTCGACAGCGCCGGAAATCCTCGCACGGAGGCGTTGATGTACGACGATGCGCGCGCGGTTGCGGAAGCGGGCGCCGTCGACGATGCCGGCGCGGCACTCTGGCGTTCCCTCGGGTACACCCATATGCAGCCCACCTGGGCATTGCCGAAGCTGTTGTGGCTGCTGAACAGACAACCGGAACTGGTCGACGATGCGACCCGGCTGTGCCACCAGGCCGACCTGATCACGGCTCGGTTCGTCGGTCATCTCGTCCCCACGGACGCCAGCAATGCGCTGAAATCCGGATACGACCTTGTCCGGGAGCGGTGGCCCGACGAGGTGTTGACCATCCTCGGAATCCCGCCACAGCTGCTGCCTGCAGTGGTTCGGCCCGGCACGGTGCTCGGCCGGGTCGGTCCCGATGCCGCCGCGTTGACCGGGGTGCCCGCCGGAATACCGGTGGTGGCCGGGATGACCGATGGTTGTGCGGCCCAACTCGGTGCGGGTTGCGTCGGGATCGGCTCCTGGAATTCCGTTCTCGGCACCACCTTGGTGCTCAAAGGCGTTTCAGCCCAGCTGATTCACGACCCGGCCGGTTCGCTCTACTGTCATCGCGGCCCCGACGGAACGTGGCTGCCCGGAGGCGCTTCGAACTGCGGGGCAGGGGTGGTGACCGAGTGGTTCCCGGGTGCCGACCTTGCTGACCTGACCGCGAGGGCGGCGAGGTTGCCCATCGGCCCGATGGCGTACCCGCTTCTCGCGCAGGGCGAGAGGTTCCCTTTCCGGGCACTGGATGCCGAGACGTTCCTGCTCGGTCGGCCCGCCACCGGCCCAGGCGTGTTCGCCGCCCTGCTCCTCGGTGTCGCATGCCTGGAACGGCTCTGTTTCGACCGGGTCACCATGCTGGGTGCCCCGACGCACGGCACCCTGACCTTCACCGGCGGGGCGTCCCGCAACGAGTACTGGTCGCAGATGCGGACCGACATGCTCGGCAGGCAGGTCCACATACCCGAACAGAACGAACCGGCCCTGGGAATGGCGATTCTCGCCGCGACCTCGAGTGGCCGGTCCGCCAACGAAGCCGTCGCGACCATGGTGCGCCGGCGGGGCGAACGCACACCGAACACCGCACGGGCATCCGAACTGACCGGGCATTACGCCCAGTTTCTGGAAGCGCTGACAACGCGCGGCTGGCTGGACAATGCCACGGCGACCTATGCCGCGGCGAGGCTGTAGGCGCCGCTCTACCTCGTGATCACCAACCCGGGATCGAACTGCGCCCGCGTGCGCACCGAAGTGGACGCGGCCGACACGAGCATTCCGGCGTCTGAATCATGGCCCTTGGGGAAGGTGATGGCGGCACTGTCGGGATCCTCGCGGTGCGCCATCAGCCAGTCGTACAGCAGCCAATCCAGTGCGCAGGCCACGGTCAGTGGGTCGGCCTCGGCGCCACTGCGCACGCACCCTTCGATGACGTCCCGGTGCTCGCGCCGCGCGGCGTCCTTGTTCACACCGGAGCTGTCGAACAGCATGGTGGACAACGTCAGTGGATAGCGCTGTCCGGTTTCGGACCGAAGGATCCATCGACCGCCCTTCCAGGGCACGCTCGGATCGACCAACTGCATCTCGCCGTAGCCGGCGATGACCCCGATGGGTGCTTCATCGAGTTCACCGTCCAGGGGAGCCGGCCCCAGCAGCTCGAGAGCGAATCGCGCGCAGATCGAGAAGAGCGCCGCTGTGCCGATGATCTTGCCGGCCCGCACATCCGGTATCACAGCGCACGCGTCGGCAGATGACGCGTATTCGTACACCAGCCGGTCCAGGCACTGGTAGAGGGCGGCAAGGTCGTCGCGTTCCTGCGGGGTGGGGAGCTTGCCGCCGCCCAGCAGTTCACCGAATCGCCCGGCGGCGATGATCAACGCGTCGTCGAGTGCCTCGAGGTGAGTCGCGACGAGGCGATCGGGCTCGTCATCGCCGGCCACGAGATCCTGGAGTGGGCTGGGCACGCCGGCGGAATCGGCCCAGTAGAAACCGATCTGATCGTCGGTCTGCACGATGCGCGGTCTCATCAGCGCAACCAACGCAAGCGGCGGTTGGTGGCCTGCAACTGCTGTTGCGTACTCGTTTCCAGCGCGGAGAACTGTTCGGAGGTCAGCCGGGCGCATACCCGCCCCCAATGCATCGCGACGAGATCGCCCGTCTTCACCGGAGTGTCCGTCGGCGCTTCCTCACCGACATCCACCCGAACGGTGGACTCGGCGGGCAGCGACAACGCCGAACCGTTCCAGGCCAGTTTGCGACACTCCACGACGGCCGTCACACCATCACTGGAAAGTACGGTGCCCCAGGTAATCCGGCAATTGTCCAAGACCGCCAACGGGTGCTCGTCCATACCTTTACCCAGCAGCCGGGTCCACGGGTACACACCCAGGACATGGAAGCCGTGGTTCGGTGCGGCCTCCTCGGCGAGGTCGGCGCTCAGGTGCGCCCAATAGTGGCCGGCCTGAGGGCCGATCACCCCGAGCAGCGCCGCGGTGAACGCGTGCGGGTCCAGCTCCGCGCCCACCCCGCCGCCGAGCCAGTACGATTCGACGATCCGGTGATCCAGCGGGTCGGGGATTCCCGTCATCCGGGACAGCACGACCAGATAAGGCCAAGCGCCGGTGAATTGCCTTGCTGCGCGCTCGATATCAGCACGAGTACCGCCGACCAGCCGTGATGCGTCCGACGGTCCGCAGTAGCCCAGCCGGTTCGGGGCATATGCATAGTGCGCGAACATCAGTGCGCCGTCGGTGCCGGTGGCACCGCCGGTCACGTCGGCGCACCGTGGCCGATGAGCGTGGCGGCATCACGGTGCAGCCGGCCGAAGTTGTAGTAGGCCGCGCAGGCGCCTTCCGGGGAGACCATGCACGTGCCGATCGGCGTTTCCGGTGTGCACGCCGTGCCGAACACCTTGCATTCCCATGGCTTCAGCACGCCTTTGAGCACTTCGCCGCACTGGCAGGCCTTCGGGTCGGCCACCCGGACGCCGGGCAGCGCGAACCGCTGCTCGGCATCGAACTGTGCCAACTCGTCGCGCAACCGCAGGGCACTTTGCGAGATGAAACCCAGACCGCGCCATTCGAAGTGCGGGCGCACCGCGAAGACCTCGCTCATCAGTGCCAGCGCGGCCGGGTTGCCCTCCTCGTGGACGACCCTGGAGTACTGGTTCTCCACCTCGCAGCGGCCCTCCCGGATCTGCCGGAGCAGCATCGCGATCGAGGCCAGGATGTCCAGCGGTTCGAAACCGGCTACCACCAATGGTTTCTTGTACACCGCAGGCACGAACCGATACGGCCGGTTGCCGACCACCGTGGAGACGTGGCCGGGCCCGAGGAAACCCGACAGACGCAGATCGGGGGACTCCAATATCGCCTTGATCGGCGGAACGATCGTGACGTGATTGCAGAAAACGGTGAAGTTCGGCACGGCGAGTTCGCGGGCGCGCACCACGGTCACCGCGGTGGACGGCGCGGTGGTCTCGAAGCCGATGGCAAAGAACACCACCTGCTTGTCGGGGTTGTCGACGGCGATCTTCAGCGCGTCCAGGGGCGAGTAGACGAAGCGTACGTCGGCACCGTTGGCCTTGGCGTCCAGCAGGCTGCCATTGGATCCGGGGACGCGCATCATGTCACCGAAGCAGGTGAAGATGACCCCCGGCCGCTGGGCCAGCCAGATGGCGTCATCGACACGTCCCATCGGAATCACACACACCGGGCAGCCCGGACCGTGCACCAGCTCCACATTGGCGGGCAGCAGATGTTCGATACCGTGCCGATAGATGGTGTGGGTATGTCCGCCACACACCTCCATGAACTTGAAGTGTTCGTCGGGTCCGCCGGCGCCGGCCAGTGCGGTGATGGCGGACAATAACTTTCGCGCTGCCGCGGGGTCGCGGAACTCGTCAACGAAACGCATGTTGGTCTCCAGCTCAGATGATGGCGGATGAATCGAATGCTTGAATCTCGTCGGAATAGGCGTCACCGAGTTTCTGAACGGCCGCGAGCGTCAACAGCGCCTCGGACTCGTCGATCCTGGCCATCGCGAAGCCGACGTGGACCAGTACCCAGTCGTCGGGTTCTGGCATGTCCTTTTCCAACAAGCGCACGCTGATCACCCGGCGCACACCGCTCACGTCGACCTTGGCCAAACAATTGGCGACATCGGTGATCTCGATGATCCGTCCCGGAATTCCCAAACACATGACGTGACCTTCCTCAGCAGATGCGGGGTAGTGGGTCGCCGACGAGCATGTCCACGATGCGCGTGCCACCGAAAGCGGTTCGCAATACGACGGTGGCGCCGGGTTCCTCGGCGATGTGGCCGATCTCGATGGCCTCGCCGCCCCCCGGCTGGGCCCGCAGCGCGGCCAGCGCGGCATCGACTTCGTCGGACGCGACGACGGCAAGAAACTTGCCCTCATTGGCCACGTACAACGGGTCGATGCCCAGCATCTCGCACGCCCCGGCGACCTCCGGCCGCACCGGGAGCCGATTCTCCTCCAGCACCACCGCCAGTCCGCTCGCCTGCGCCAGTTCGTTACAGACCGTTCCGACGCCGCCGCGGGTGGGGTCCCGCAGCCACCGGGTCGAGGGTGCCGCGGCCAGCAGGCTTTCGACCAGTCCGCTCACCGACGCGGTATCGGATTCGATATCTGCCTCGATCGCCAGATCCCCGCGGGCCAGCATCACCGCCATGCCATGGTCGCCGATGGTGCCGGAGAGGAGCAGTCTGTCACCGGGCAGCACCTTGTCAGCGGTCAGTTCCCGTCCGGCAGGCACAAGCCCGGCGCCGGCCGTCGTGATGTACAGCCCGTCGGCGGCGCCGCGTGGCACGACTTTCGTGTCGCCGGTGACGATCTGGACCGACGCGGCACGGGCCGCGGACGCCATGTCCGCGACGATGTCCTTGAGGTCGGCAATCGGAAAACCCTCTTCGAGCACGAATGCCGCCGTGAGCCAGGACGGAACGGCACCGACCATGGCCAGATCGTTGAGGGTGCCGTGCACCGCCAGATGCCCGATCGAGCCGCCGGGGAAGCGAAGCGGCTGCACCACGAACGAGTCGGTCGAGAACGCGATCCGCCGGCCGCCGGGCAGGTCGATCACCGCGCCGTCACCGAGCGAGTCCAGGTGTGGATTACGAAACGCCTCGACGAAGACCGCATCGACGAGCGCAGCCGACGACTTGCCGCCCGCGCCGTGGGCGAGGGTGACGACAGTGTCCCGCAGCCGGGGTCGCCGCCTGCGGAACGCCTCGATCCGTTCGATCACCTCACCTTCCCGGAACGATGGCCCCGAGGAGAGATATTCGGCTACGTGTTCGGTCATGGCCCTACCTCCGCTTGGACGGTGACCCAGAGTTGATAGCCCAGCAGGGCCTGTGACTCCTGAATCCGGTGCACGCTCTGAGAATCGACGACGAAGCACACGTCGACGTCGGGGTTGTCGGCGAATGCGCCACCGTCATAGCCCGCGAATCCGATGGTGTAGAGGCCGCGGCGACGCGCTTCCCGCAAGGCGATCAGCAGATCGGCAGAGTTTCCACTGGTCGACATCGCCACCGCGATATCGACCGGGCCCGCCCTGGCGATCAGCTGCCGGGCGAACACCAGGTCGAACCCGACATCGTTGCCCAGCGCGGTGAGCACCGCTTGATCGGCGGCGAGTGACCAGGCCGGCAGCGGCCGGCCGGCGGCCGGTTGGGCGAACAAGGCGGCGATCGTCGCGGCATCCGTCGAACTGCCACCGTTGCCGAAGGTGAACATCCTGCCGCCGGCGGTGAATCGGCGTGCCAGCTCGGCGCCGGCTTTGTCGAGCAGCTCACGGCAGGCCTGCAAGCTCGACAGCCGAAGGGCCGCACTGTCGGCGGCTTTGGCCTGAGCCGATCTGCTGAGGTCGGCCAGCAGCGCGCCGGCGTCGGATTCGTGTGAATCGATGAACGGGTACAGGAAATTGGTCGCTTCGTCGAGCGGATCGACGTCGAAATCTTGCCGGCTCATCGCGTCACTCCTCGGCCATCGTGCTGATCACCATTCCGGCGTGCACCAACACCAGGTCGCCTGCGGCCAGCGGTCCGACCAGCGTCGCCAGCACCGTTTCGGTGCCGTCGGCGGAGCGCACCGTTGCCGTTCCATCGGTGGTGGTGGCGATCACTTCGGCGAGGCGGCCCTCATCGCTACAGGTGATGCACACCTCTTCTGTGCATTCTTCTTTCGAGACGGTCAGCAGCCCGGGGTGTTCGAAACACACATGGGTCAGTTCCCACAGCAGGTGGTACATCAGGACGAACTCGCCCGTCGCGGGCAGCGTGGGATCCGGATCGTCGAGCCAGAGCACATGGTCGGCGGCACCTGGTGCGGGGCGGGCACCGTTGCCGATCCAGATGGTGGTGACACCCCAGGCCGGGGCGCGCCGCATGATGGCCGAGACCACGGGATCGTCCGCGGCCGCAACGGCGATCACCACATCGCCTCGCCGGGCCGACACCCGCACCTGCCCGACCAGGTCGGTGCCGGTCAGCGCGACCGCCGGGAGGGCCCGCTTCCCGACGATGACCGGGTGCACGAACTCCACCGCGATGTGCTGGGCGTGCGGCGGGAACGCCGGGGCGACGCACCACGCCGTGGCGGAGTCGCAGAACCGCCGCGCCAGCGCGAGCGATGCGCCGGCCAGATCGGCGGACAGCGGGGCCGATATCCCCTGCGGCGCCACGGCGGTCATGACACCTCCTGCTCGCCGAAGACCCCGTACTCGCGCATGGTGGCCAGGGTCAGTTGCGCCGACTGCTCATCGATACGGGTCAGGGCGAATCCCGCGTGCAGGATCGTGTAGTCACCGATCGCCAGGTCGGGAAGATAGGCCAACGATGCGGTTTTCACCTCGTCGCCGAAGGCCACGTGGGCGAACCGCCCACCGGTGGGTGCATCCCAGATTTCGGTGATGCGACCGGGTATCCCTAAACACATCGCGGTGTCCTTTCGCCGACTCGGTGGTGTGCAGTATCGGGCCCGGATTCGGCCAGCGCGGTCAGCACCGAAACCGCCGCCTGACCCAGTGCCAGTCCGCCGTCGTTGGGCGGCACTTTGCGGTGGATCAACACGCGAAATCCGGCCTCCTGCAATAGCTGCCGGCAGGATCGGAGCAGCAGCACATTCTGGAAGACCCCGCCGGTCAGACCCACCGTGCGGGTGGCTCCGGCGACCTGTTGGACGACTTCGGTGACGGCGACCGCGACGGCGTGGTGGAACCCGGATGCCAGCGCGGCGGTGTCGGCACCGCCGGAGACGGCCGACGCCAACGCCACGATCAGCGGCACGGGATCCAGCACGCCGTCCGGGCGCACGTCCACCCGCAGTGGCACCGGTCCCGGCACGGCGATGTCAGCGCAGGCCGAGGTGGCCAGCGATTCCAGCTCGATGGCCGCCTGACCTTCGTAGTCGATGTGCTGGCGTACCCCGAGCAGCGAGGCCACCGCATCGAACAGCCGGCCCATGCTGGTTGTCGGCACGCATCCGCGGCCGGTCGCGAACTGTGTTCGCAGCAACCGTAACTCGGCACTGGTGGCCGCAGCGACCGGCGCCATGTCCGAGTGCCACGGCAGGCGGGCCTCCCACAAGTGGGCCAGCCCCATCCGCCATGGGTTGCGTACTGCTGCGTCGCCGCCGGCCAACGGCACCGCGGCAAGGTGTCCGGCGCGGGTGAACCGATGCGAGTCATGGTCGAGGCGCAGAATCTCACCGCCCCAGACCGTGTCATCGCATCCGTAACCCGTGCCGTCGAACGCGACGCCGATGATCGGTTCGCCGAGCATGCCGTGTTCGGCAAGAAGTGATACCACATGCGCGTGATGGTGTTGCACCAGATCCAGCGGCCGCCCGCCGGTGTTGTGCTCGGCCCAGTTCCGGGTCACGTACCGCGGGTGCAGATCGGTGGCGATGCGGGCCGGCTCGCGACGGAGCTCGCTGAGCTGGCGCACCGACTGCGTAAACGCTTTGAGCGTGGCCACACTGCCCATATCGCCGATATGGGCCGAGCAGAACGCGCGGCGTCCGTCGGTGAGGCAGAACGTGTTCTTCAGCTCGCCGCCGACGGCCAGGACAGGGGGTCCATCCCGGCCCAGGTCGATGGGCAGCGGCGCATAGCCGCGGGAGCGTCGGATCGGCAGTTCGTGGCCGTCCACGACGCGGACGACGGAGTCGTCGCACGGTATGTGGATGGGCCTGTCATGGTCGAGCACGGCATCGGCCAGCGCGGGTAAGCGGCGAGCGGCGTCCTCGGCGGTGCAGCAGATGGGTTCATCGGAGCGATTGGCGCTGGTCAACACGATGGCATCGATCGTGTCAGCCCCGGAGTCCGGTGCCGGTGTCAACAGCAGGTGGTGGATCGGTGAATACGGCAGCATCAGCCCGATCAAGGGGCTTCCCGGGGCCACGCCGGCGGCGACCGGCGCAGTATCGCGGCGCCTCAGCAACACGATGGGCCGCGCGGAGCTGGAAAGAACCCGCACTTCCGCAGCGTCGATATGTGCGTACTGTCGCGCCACGTCGAGATCACGGACCATGAGTGCAAAGGGCTTGCCGCCCCGTGCCTTTCGTCGTCGCAGAGCGGTGACCGCCGCATCGTCGCCGGGTCGGCACGCGAGGTGGTAGCCGCCGATGCCCTTGACGGCAACGATGTGTCCAGCGGCCAGGCGCCGCCGGGTCGCGGCCAGCGCAGCATCGACACCGTCGACCCGCCCGCCCGGACCGGTGAACCACAGGGACGGTCCGCAGTCGGGGCAGGCGATGGGCTGGGCATGGAATCGGCGGTCTGCCGGGTCGTCGTACTCCTGCGCGCAACGCTCGCACATCGGAAAGCCGGCCATGGTGGTGGCGGGCCGGTCGTAGGGCAGGCCCCGGATGATCGTGAACCGCGGACCGCAGTCGGTGCACGTGATGAACGGGTGGTGATGGCGGCGGTCGGCGGGATCGAACATTTCGGCAACGCAGCGGTCACATATCGCGACATCCGGCGGGATGGCGGTGGGGACCGATGCCGATATACGGCTGGTGGCGATCTGGAAACCACTGTGCCACTGACTATCGGAGCGAATCTGTCGACTCGACACATCGTCGATCACCGCGAGTGGTGGTGTATCCAGACGCAGTCGCTTGCCGAATTCGGCGATGGAGGCAGCGGGGCCCTCGATATCGATGAACACTGTCGCCGAGTCGTTGCCGACGACGCCGGCCAGGCCGAGTTCGGTGGCGATCCGATGTACGAACGGTCGGAAACCGACGCCCTGTACGACGCCGGTCACGATGAATCGGTGCCGGACAGCCTCTGCGGGCGATCCCTGCCGCGGCATCAGTGCCGCCTCCAGATCATGATTCGGTTGTTGCCCGAATCGGCCACCGCCAGGCGGTCACCACGCAACCACACACCGTACGGCCAGCACAGGGAGTCGTGAGTCACGGCATCCCAGCGATTTTCGCCGTTGGCGGCGAACGAGGGTTGCGCAAGCACGTGATCGGCGGGGCGGCCGTCGGTCGGCAGTGCGTCCCATAACAGGATGCGGTTGTTGGCGGTGTCGGCGACCGCCAACCGCTGCGCCGGTGCGCCGGCGGTGTCGAGGCAAACCGAGTACGGGAAACGGAGCCGGTCGCCCTGCTGGGGGCCATACGGCCATTCTTGGGCCGTCGTGAAATCCGGCTGTCCCAGAACGAGATCGGCGGGCTGGTCGCCGGAGGGCAGCGGCGACCAGCCCAGGACCCGGTGATCACCGGCATCGGCGACCAACAGCAGCCGGTCGGTGCCGGTGAGACTGTGCGGCCAGCGGAAGCTGTGCGGGCCCACCTCTTCGCCGCGGTTCTCCTCACGGTGGTGAACATCGGCCTGTCCCAGCACGATATCGGCGGGTTGGCCGGGCTCGGGTATCCCGGCGCTCCAGCCGAGCACCCTGCGGTTGCCGGTGTCGGCGACCCAGAATGTCGATCCGACCATCGCAACGCCGAACGGCCAGTACAGTGTTGCCGCGCTGCACTCACGTCCGGCGTTGGGCTCCACGGACGACAGGTCCGGTTGGCCGAGCACCAGATCGGGTGGGGTGCCGTGCTCTTCGGGAAGTTCACGCCACACCAGGATGCGGTGGTGCCAGGCGTCGGCCACGATGAGCTGCCCACGGTGAATCAGCACTCCGGTGGGCAGATTCATCCCGTTCTCGGGGCCACGGCCGCCGGCGGCGCGTCCCTCCGACGTTGCATCGGGCTGGCCGAGCACCACATCGGCGGGCTGTCCGTCCCGGGTCGGGACACCGTTCCAGATCAAGACCCGGTGATTGCCCGAATCGGCGGCGACCAGATGATCGTCGTCGAAGAACACGCAGCGCGGGGAGTACATCCAGGCCGGGGTGGGGCTGGCGGCCGGCAGCGTCAGCCCGCCCGTCGCAGGTGCCCCCAGCCACACCTCCGGAATCCAGCCGCCCGTCAGGTCGGGCCCGGCGGCACCTGCGGGGCGCGGTGTCGCCCGCGAGAGAGTGGTCCGTACCGTGAGGCTCGTCATGGACCGACTCGGATCCAGATCTGACCGTTGTTCACCCGCAACGGCAGCTGCTCCAGCTGGGCTTCCGGCGCCGTGAGGCATTCGCCGGAACCGGCGTCGTAGCAGAAGCCGTGCCACGGGCAGGTCAGGGTGCCGTTCTCGGCGTCGAACACCGCGTTGTCCAAGGGCAGCGCCTCATGCGCGCATTCGTTGACATAGCAGGACAATTGGCCGCTCTGGCTGACCAGTAGCACCGACACCTCCTGACCGGTGGGCGGTGTGGCCAACAGCTTGGCGACCAGACCGTTGTCGGGCATGTCGGCGACGGCGCCGGCCTGCGCCCAACCGTCCTCGGCGTGAACGGTCGAGAACAGCGATTCCGGCGCGATCACCGTCTGCTCGGGCTCATTGGGGACGACCTCGATGCCGTTGATCGACGCGACGCCTTCGACCAGCGCTTTTTCCACCAGGTTGCGGAGTGTCACCGATGACATCGAACACCCGTTGCAGGCGCCCGTCAGGCGAACGAACGCGATGCCGTCGTCGATGCGCACCAGGGTGACATCACCACCATGTCCCTGCAGCTGTGGCCGAACCTCTTGAAGTGCATTGGCGGCCTCGGTCATCGGATCCGGTCGCACGATCTGGTGCAGTGACAACAGCAGATGCACCACCGGGTCGTCGACGAGGTCGAACAACACCGGCCGGGTGGCGTCGCCGGCTCGCAGGCTGCGCACGATGGTCACCAGACCGGCGCGGTGGATCGCCTCGACCGCCGCCTTGAGTTCCTCGGCAACGGTGCGCGCGGCCGGATCCAGTGCCTCCAGCGCCCTGACGGCGTCATCGACTCGGGTCGCCAGCTGTTCGAAGGTCGGTTCGGCGGTCACCGCCGGCGGTGCGGCGGTGACCTGCGGCACGGTGGTGGTCATCCCGGCACCTCCGAGTCGGTCCCGGAAAGCACGCTCTGGCGGGCGATCTCGTCGAGCACGCCGCGCACCGTGCGCACCGAGTCATTGTCGCCGAGGTCCTCGAACAGGAACCGGGCCTCGTAGAGTTTCGCCTTGGCCTCATCGAAGACACCGAGATGGGCCAGCACATTGCCTTGGTTGGCCAGAACTCTGGCGCGCCCGAGGGGGTCGGTGTCGCGGTCGCGGGTCTGCAGAACGGACTCATAGATCTCGACCGCCTCGACCAGGTTCTCTTTCTGATGTCGCGAGGGCGTGTACACCAGCGAGTTGGCGAGGTTGAGCTGGACGCTGGACCATTCCTGAAGATGTGTTTCGCGGCTGTAGACCGTCAATGCCGCCCGCAAGGACTGTGCCGCCACCCCCAGCCGTAGCTGACCGGAGGCTTCCACCATGGGCATGGTCAGGTATGCGGTGGCCAGCCCGGAGTGCGCGGCGGCCCACATCATGGGCGCATCTTCACATTTGATGAGCTGAAGCGCCGCGTGATAGTGCGGAACGGCGGCCGGGAGCATTTCGGGGTGGTCATCCGCCTGTTCGTGCAGTGCGCCGGCCAGATAGAGGTGTACTTCGGCGCGCTCGACCCGCAAGTCGTCGGCATCGTCCAGATCGGCCAGTGCCCGTTGCAGCCGGGGGACGCAACTGGCATCGCCGATGTCCCGGCACACCGCGGCCGCCGCGCCGCGCAGCAGCCCGGTCAGCGGGGTGGACGCCGTGGTGCTCAGCTTAATGGCCTGGTCGAGCAATTCGATTGCCACAGCGGGTTTCTGCTCGCCCAGTGCGTGGCTTGCCTGGGCGGCCAACACTGCCGCGGCCACTTCGCCATCGGCGTCGTCGGATCGCGGTGGGATGTCGGTGCGGCCGAGCACGAACTCCACCACGTCGACCAGAACCGCGAATTCGCCGAGTTCGGCGCGCAGTTGCCCGGCGTCGACGCTATCCGGGTCGAGCACGAAACGGTTGTAGAGGGTCACCGGGTCGGGGGTGTCGCCGGCGGCGGCCGCCAGCGATCGGACGGCCGCTTCGCGATCACCTGCCGCCGCCAGTTCGTGCGCCCGCAGGGCCGGGGGCCAGTGCTCGGGGAGCCGGCCCTGCAGCATCGCGGCGCGGGCCTGTTCGGTTTCGGCACCGGCCGGTATCAGCAGGTAGCCGAGCGGCAGCGGAAATGTGCCCAGCGGCTGTGGCCGCACCGCGAGTTGGGATTGC
Source organism: Mycolicibacterium sp. P9-22 (assembly GCF_008329585.1). Classification (GTDB taxonomy): domain Bacteria; phylum Actinomycetota; class Actinomycetes; order Mycobacteriales; family Mycobacteriaceae; genus Mycobacterium. The sequence goes on from NZ_NPKP01000001.1 coordinate 475,102, forward strand.
ACCAGTGCGTCAACCATTGAGAGGTCCTCGGATGTCACGTTCGGCGGCCCGTTTGATCATGCGTGCCGAAAGCTCGGCGCGGGCCTGGGTGGGATGGGTGTCGATGCGTTTGCGCACGATGCCGTCGGCGAACACCACGATGATGTCGACGGCCCATCGGCCGCGTTCGGGTACGACGACGGTCTCGACGGCCAGTGCGTCGTCGGCGGAACTGTCCTGGCGCCGGCGTGTGCGTGGTGGCGTGGGTTTTCCGCCGTACTGGTCGCCCTCGTTGTCATCGGAGTGCGGCTGGGTATCGGATCGGTCGGCCATGATCAGCACTTCTGGTGCTCCAGCGGGATGCGCAGCGCGCCCTGCGCGTCGTCCCAGAATGCCCGACGGGTACCGGCGGGAATGCTGTCGTCGAGCAGTTCGCGCACCAGCAGGGCGCGGTCGCCGGCGGGGGTGCGCTGTTTGAGCAGCAGCCCGCCGCTACGCGGCCCGCGCAGCGGCAGCAACCAGAGTTGCTCGTCGCGCACCATTCCGGCCGCCACGTGTGACGGGAACCGGGCCGCGGACAGCTGTGCCCCCAGACGCAGGTAGCCGTCCTCGGTGAACTCGACGGTGGTTTCGTCGGGGTCGACCGGTCGCAACGGTGAAATGTATTCGGATTCGAGTATTTCGATCACCTGCTCCATGGCCGTGGTCACCGCCGGTGACAGGTCGGCTCCGAACGACACATCGGCAGCCTCGATGAGGAAGACGGTGATGTCGGTGGGGCATGCGTCGCCCAGCGCCCAGCGTGCGAACGCGATGGCATGGTCCCAACGGAACGAGTGCGTATGGAGGCCCTGCAGTGGTGGCAGCTCGGCGAGCTCGGCACCCGGGACGCGGTACGTGGTTCCGGCCGCGGCGCCGGTGGCCGATGCGTCGATGATGACCACCTTGCCCGCACCGCGCATCTGGAACGCGACATCCATTCCCGCGGTGCCGCCGTCGACGATCCGAAGTCCTTCGGGCATACCGCGTTCCCACAGGTGACGGACCAGGATGGGGCCCACTCCGTCGTCGCCGCGCAACAGGTTTCCGCACCCGACGACCAGCACGTCGCATCCCGGTGGGTCGAGCAGTGGATCCGACTCACCGGGATGCGTGTCGTCCGGGGTTGTTGACGTGGGACTCACACCATTCCGTTGATGACAAACTTCGACAGCTCGCGGCCCGTTTTCCCGTCGTAGGCGTGCACCGTGCACACCAGGCAGGAGTCGAAGCTACGGGCCACGTGTCCCAGCTCCACCGGATCGTCCACGTCGACGATCGGGGAGCCGACCAAGGCGTTCTCGATCGGGCCGAGCACCGACTCGCCGTCGCGCGGCCCGATGTTCCAGGCGGTCGGCGTGACGACCTGATAGTTCTTGATCTTGTTGTCCTCGATGACGATCCAGTCCGACAACGACCCGCGGGCCGCCTCGGTGGAACCGAAGCCTCTGCCCTCGGCGTGCTCGGTGGGCTTGGTGTAGAAGCTCTCTTTGAGGTCGAGCTGGTTGAGCCATTCCCGAGTCCACTTGTAGTACTTCGGCGCCTCGTGCATGCGGGCCAGCTGACGGACGAACACGCTGGGCCCGATCTTGTTGTACAGATCGACGAACAGGGGGTCGTTGTCTTGATGCGCAGCGGGATTGGGGCCGCCGGCGGCCAGCCGGCGGGCCAGCGGCCCGGCCTCCAGGGGCACCGTGCCCAGGTCCGGCACGTCGTAACGCGGTGACTTCGCCCAGCTGTACTTGCCCTGTTTGCGGCCGTCCTCCGGGTCGACGGGAATGGTCTCGCCGTCGAACGGATGCAGCGGACGGTCGCCTTCGTAGAAGGAGTGCGTCACATCCTCGGTGACCCTGGCCTGGTCGAATTCGGTCCACTTGCCGCCGGCGAAGATCCCGGACCGGCTGATCAGCGCGGCGTTGCGCCCGTCGATGGTCGGGTTCTCATACAGGGACGGTTCGAAGTAGGTGCCCGTGGCGATGTAGTTGCCGACTCCCTGGCCGTATTTGTCCAGGCCGACGTCCAGGCAGAACCGGATGAAGAAACCGCAATCGCTGTTGTGCTGTTCCTCGTTCTCGTCGACCCATTCCAGGATGTCTTCCCAGGTCTTGTTCTCCAGCCAGCGGTCGACGGAGCAGCCCAGCCACTGCTTCTCCAGCCAATTGTCCTTCCAGTGTTCCAGGATGGCGATCGAACGGGTCACATCGGACAACGTCGGAGCACACATCACCCCGCCGGGCACCATGAAGCTGGAGTGCGGCCACTGCCCACCGAAAATGGCGTAGACCTCAACGGGTTTGGCCGACAGCACCACGCCGGGCTGATAGCTGGTGCCGACGTAGGGCGCGAACCGGCGCACCGACTCGGCATAGAGCTTGGACTTCGCGTAGTTCTTGTTGGTGAAGTCGATCGCGAACAGCGCGTAGAAGTAGCGCGGAATGGACTGCAAGGTCTCGGCGGCCTGGCAGATGTTGCGGATCAGTGTCGCGTTGGGCGGCATATGCGTGCGCCAGGCGGTGTCGAGGGCATAGGCAGACTTGTAGAGGTGACTGCCGCCGCAAATTCCGCAGATGCGTGGGCAGACGACCAGACCGGCCTGCGGATCTTTGCCGCGGAGAATGATTTCGAAGCCGCGGAACATGGCGGCCTCGGTCCACGCCGACGTGACCACTCCGTCTTCTATGGTCACGCGCACGTCGAGGTCACCCTCGACGCGCCCGAGTGGGCTGACAAAAAGATCGAGCGCGGTCATGGGTGTCCTTTCGAGACTTCGGTTCTGGGGCTGCGGCTGGCGGTGTTAGACGACGAACATGTCTTCTTTGGACCACTGCGGTGCCGCGATGCGGGCCGCGGCGGCGTGCGCCATGTAGGTCAGGTGGTCGCTTCCCTCCGGGACCTCCTTGGGGATCATCCCGCTGACCTTCTGGGTCTTGAACACCGTGCCGGGGGCCAGGTCGAAATGGGGGAACTCGGGTTCGGTGCAGCCCAGGCACGGCATGCCGGCCCGGGTCTTCGAGGACTGCCGGTTCCACAGGATGCGATTGCACGGTGAGTGGGTCATCGGCCCGCGGCACCCGAATTCGTAGAACAGGCAGCCGGTGCGGGTGCCTTCACCGAAGGACATCGTTGACTGCTTGTACTCAAAGAATTGCACACGGGTGCAACCGGTCTGGGTGAAGGTCTTGAAGAAGGTCTCGGGTCGGTGCAGCTCGTCGAGCGTGATATCGCCGGCCCGACCGGTCGCCAGCGCGACGATGATCTGGGTGATCCAGTCCGGATGGGCCGGGCACCCGGGCACATTGATCACCGGCAAACCCATCTTCGAGGTGAAGTTCGGACCGAGGAAGCCGCCCTTCTTGCGCTTGTGGAACTGCAGGCCGGTGGATCCGGACGGATTGGGCTCCATCGCCGGAATACCGCCCCAGCACGCGCAATCGCCGATCGCGACGACGATCTGTGCGGCGTTGCACAGGTCCACGACCCAGTCCTTCATCGGCCGGTCGGCGAAGATGTCCATCCGGCCGGTGCCGTTCGGGGCCTCGATGACCGAACCCTCGAAGACGAAGATGTCGAGCGGTCGCTCACCGCGGGCGCAATCCCAGAACACCTTCTGGGCATTGGCGCCGAGCTCCAGTCCCAACGACGGGTGCCACAACAGATCCAGTCCGAAGTCGACGATGAGGTCGACGACGTTGGGTTCCTCGGCGTTCAGGAACGACATCGTGTTGCCGCTGCACGCGCCTCCTTGCAACCAGAGCACGGACGCCATGGGAACTCCTCTCGAAAGATTGTCGGATTCAGGTTGTTTGATGGTTTTGGTGACTTCTTCGGCGTGCGCCGTCAGCGATGTGGACCGCTGCTACGTGCTGTCGGCAGGCGGCGCCAACCGCTTACCGAATGCGCGTGCCACCTGGATCATGAAGCCGAGTCCTCGTGATACGTCGGGATCCTTGGTCACCCGCATGAGGCCGAAGACGCCCTTGGGGCCACGTGAATCGGCTTCGGCCGCCTTCTTTCCTTCCAAGAGCGCGTCACCGGCTTGAGCCAGCACATCTGCGGTCTGGGGGTCGATCAGTGCCGAGTGCAGCAACCGATCCAGGGCGGGTGCGGCGTCGAGCGCCGCGGACGCCAGGCGGGTGACCGTATCGGTGAGCGCGGCCACGTCGATATCGGGAAAGGAGCGTTCGCCCGTGGCGGCGACCAGGCCCTGACGGGCGTCGGCGACCGTGGCCGATACCGAGTCGCCGATGATCTCGGCGCGGCGGACAAGCCCGTCGACCGACACGATGAGAATCGCCAGCAAATCAATGTGGTCGAGGATGAGCGACAGCGATGACGCGACACCAGGGTCGTCGAGTCGTTGGATCAGTCGATCACCCGGGGTGTCGGCAAGGAGGTCAGCCTCGCCGGCACCCGGTGCGAGCGCAGCGTGTACAGCCACTCAATCCTCCTCGTGCAGTGTGTCGGTGCTCACACGGTAGACCGGGGGCGGTCGCGGGCCTATCGCATTAGCGCAATTCCTGTCAGAATTGCGCAGACATAGGCTCGTAAATGCGCGCAATAGGTCGCGGAATATTGAATGATCGCCGCAGACTCTTAACAGATCGGTGCATTTGTCTACCGCGGAATAGTTAGGTTGCGGTCATGTCACGGCTGACCAGGCTCGGGTTCATCGACACCCGCCGGACCGGCAACCCGGTGCGGCGAAAGGTGCGTTCCCGCGGTGTGCCGCCAGCTCTGGCAAACTCCGAGATCTTCTATACCGAGAATGTCCGGGAGGCCGCCGCCCTGCTGGGAAAGGCACTCGCGCCCGGCCGCATAACTGTCGAGAGCGAGGACTCGGGGTTCGCGGCGAGCATGCACGGGGTGCGGTTGCGCAATATCAGCATGCTGTATGTCGACCTGCACGTGCGCGCCACGCTGGAGATACCGGTGCTGGGCCCGTACTTCGGCGTGCACATGCCGATGAACGGACGCGCGGTGTGCGCGCACAACGGGCATCGGTTCGAAGCGACCACAATCTGTGCACTGGTGACCAGCCCGGGTACGCCATTGACGATGGAACTCGACGAGGATTCACCGCAATTGCTGTTCCGCATCGAGGAGCCGGCGATGCGCGAATACCTCATCCGGCTGCGCGGTCGGCGGCTGTCGCGGCCGCTCGTCTTTCATCCGGAGTTCGATCTGACGAGTGAGGTGGCGGTGCGCTGGCACGCGGCAGTGCAGTTGCTGCACACCGAGGTTTACCACGAGGGATCGCTGGTGCAGCACGGCCACGGGATCAGCGGCATCGAGGAATTGTTGATGAACAGTCTCCTGCATATTCAGCCTTCGACATACCACGAGGAGTTCGTCCGCCCCGCAGTACAATCCGTTCGCCCCGTGGTCGCCGACGCGATGAAATACATCGATGCACATTTGGCCGAGGCGATCACCATGGATTCGATCGCCCGCGCCGTCCACATGAGCGTACGGTCCGTCCAGCAGGGCTTCCGGGACGAGTTGGGGATGTCGCCGATGACCTACGTGCGTGACCGGCGCCTCGAGCGGGTGCATCACGATCTTGCCGATGCGATGCCGGGGGACGGGGTGACGGTCACCGGTGTGGCGACGCGGTGGGGCTTCAACCACTTGGGCAGTTTCGCCGCGGAGTACCGCAAGAGGTGGGGGGTTTCTCCTTCAGAAACGTTGCGGCAGTAACGCATTCTGCGGTGTATGGTCGCTCATCTGAGGAGGACAAGGTGCACGAACTGTCTATCTGCAATTCCATGGTGCGCATCGTGCAGAGTCATGCGCAGGGACGGACTGTCCGCGCGGTCAACGTCCGGATCGGGGCAATGCGGCAGATCGTCCCGGAAACGCTGGTTTACTGCTGGTCGCTGGTGACCGAAAGCTCCGATCTGGCAGGTGCTGAACTCCTGGTCCAGCGTGTCCCGGCCAAGATCCGATGCGGCGTGTGCGGCCGCGAGCAGATTCTCGACCAACCCGTCCTCAAATGCGACGGTTGCCCGGACGGACACCTCGACCTGGTCGAAGGCGACGAATTCCTGATCACTTCACTCGATTTGGCGGAGGTATGAGCCCATGGGCAGATTTCATCGGCACGAGGACGGCACCGAACACGATCACGATCATGACCATCACCACGATCATGACCACCAGGATCCGGTGCATGAGCATGGCGACCACTCCGGATACGTGACGGGAGCCGACCGGGTGGTGGTGCTGGAAAGCATCTTCGCGGAGAACGACAGGACCGCGGCCGCCAACCGGCGTGACTTCGACGAGGCCGATGTCACGGCGGTGAACTTGATGTCTTCACCCGGTGCCGGCAAGACCACACTGCTCGCAGAGACCCTGCGCCGACTGCAGGGCCGGCTGCGCACCGGAGTCATCGAAGGTGACATCGAGACCAGTATCGACGCCGACCGCCTCAGCGGATTGGGCGCAGCAGTAGCTCTGATCAACACCGCCGACGGGTTCGGCGGGGAATGTCATCTCGACGCTCCCATGGTGCGTTCGGCGTTACCACGTATTCCGCTGCAAGACCTCGATCTCCTGGTGATCGAGAACGTGGGAAATCTCGTGTGCCCCGCGGAATTCGACGTCGGATCGCATGCCAGTGCCATGGTGTACTCCATCACCGAGGGCGAGGAGAAGCCGCTGAAATACCCGGTGATGTTCCGGTCCGTGGACCTGGTGTTGGTGAACAAGATGGATCTGTTGCCTCATCTGGACTACGACCTGGCGGCATTTCACGCCAACTTGAAGGCCGTCAATCCGGGCGTCGCCGTGATCGAGACCAGTGCCCGTACGGGTGCGGGCGTCGACGCGTGGTGTGACTGGCTGTCTGCCCTCCGACCATGAGCCACCCGAGCCGCCACCCAGATTGGGGATGGCTGACATATTCCCGCGAGTCATTCTCGGAGCCATGCTGACTGAACGCACCACCTTGGTGCAATTTCTCATTGAAGAGCGTCGACGGCATCCCGGAGCGTCGGGCGAACTCAACCGCCTCGTGGTGGATGTCGCGTTGGCCTGTAAGGCGATCGCGAATCGGGTGGCAGGAGGTGCACTGGGCGGGGCCCTCGGTTCCGCCGACGAGGTCAATGTGCAGGGTGAAACCCAGCAGAAGCTGGACGTGTTGGCCAACGACTACTTCCTTCGCGCCACGGAATGGAGCGGATACGTCGCCGGCATGGTCTCTGAAGAGCTGGCGGAACCGTATCGGATACCGGACTGCTTCCCACGCGGGAAGTACCTGCTCGTGTTCGATCCGCTGGACGGCTCGTCGAATATCGATGTCAACGTCTCCGTGGGGAGCATCTTTTCGATTCTTCGTGCCCCGAACCCCGGTGCCGAGCCGGCACGGGAGGATTTTCTACAGCAGGGAACCGAGCAGGTCTGCGCCGGCTACGCGATCTACGGTCCGTCGACGATGATCGTTCTTTCGATGGGTACCGGGGTACACGCTTTCACGCTCGATCCCAGTCTCGGCGAGTTCTTCCTGACCCGTGAATCCATCAAGATTCCCACCACCACTGGGGAATTCGCCATCAATGCGTCGAACCAGCGATTCTGGGAGCCGGCCGTGCAGCAGTACGTGTCAGAGTGCCTGGCCGGCAGATCAGGGCCGCGGGGCAAGGACTTCAATATGCGCTGGGTGGCCTCACTGGTGGCCGAGACGCATCGGATACTGACCCGCGGCGGGGTGTTCCTCTATCCGCGTGACTCGAAAGAGCCGGCGAAAGCGGGACGATTACGGTTGCTCTACGAGGCGAACCCGATGGCGTTTCTGATCGAGCAGGCCGGTGGTTCCGCAAGCACCGGCCGGGGGCGCGTCCTGGATGTCGTCCCGACTGATATCCACCAACGCATTTCGCTGGTCTTCGGTGCCAGCGAGGAGGTGGCACGGGTTGCTTCTTATCACGATCAACCCTACGAACCGCCCACGACACTCCCGTTGTACGGGACCCGTGGCCTGTTCCGTGAAGTGGCGGGCTGAGGACCATGTCGCGCATACATCCGATCGTTTCGGTCACCGGGTCATCAGGAGCCGGTACCACCTCAGTGATGCGTACTTTCCAGCAGATCTTTCGTCGCGAGGGCGTCAACGTCGCCTATGTCGAGGGCGACAGCTTTCACCGTTTCGACCGGCTAGAGATGAAGGCGGAGATTGCCGAGGCGTACGCGCGCGGCGATCACACCTTCAGTCATTTCGGTCCGGCGTCCAATCTGTTCGAGGAACTCGAGGATCTGTTCCGCAATTACTCCGAACAGGGGACCGGCAAGTTCCGCAAGTACCTGCACGACGACGCCGAAGCAGAACCCTACGGACAGGAACCGGGCACGTTCACGTCCTGGGAGGAGATATCCCCGGATACCGATGTGTTGTTCTACGAGGGGCTGCACGGAGCGGTGGTCACCGACACCGTGAACGTCGCGCAGCACGCCGATCTGCGGATCGGCGTCGTCCCCGTGATCAATCTGGAGTGGATTCAGAAACTGCATCGCGACCGGGTGGTCCGGGGGTACACCTCAGAGGCGGTCACGGACACCATCCTGCGTCGAATGCCCGACTATGTGAACTATATCTGCCCGCAGTTCTCCCACACCGATGTCAACTTTCAGCGCGTTCCGGTGGTGGATACCTCGAATCCCTTCATTGCCAGGAGTATTCCGTCTGCTGACGAGTCGATGCTGATCATCAGATTCCGCGACCCGCATGGCATCGACTTCCCGTACCTGCTGGACATGTTGCATGATTCGTTCATGTCGAGGCCGAACACCATCGTGTGCCCCGGCGGCAAGATGGATCTGGCCATGCAGCTCATTTTCACCCCGATGATCTTGCGGATCGTGGAGCGGCGGAAGGCCGAACTGGTGGCTCGATAAGCGTGCGCCGACCGTCGGTCGGGGAATGTCGGACAGGGGACGATTTGAGGAATACGGATGGCCGATCGGGCAGTTGAACGTCGTCTCCTGTGGTCATCGAGCGTGCGGCACGCACTGACGTCGAGGGAATGGCTGCGATTGTCGTCGATGTTCCTCGCGATCTTCGCCCTACACGCGGTGGGTTGGCTGACGTTGCTGCTCGTTGTCGTGCCGGCGCATTACAGCGTCGGAGACAAGGTTCTGGGCGTGGGTATCGGGATGACAGCCTACGCACTGGGTATGCGGCACGCCTTCGATGCCGATCACATCGCTGCCATCGACAACACCACCCGCAAACTGATGGGCGACGGACAGCGCCCACTTGCGGTGGGGTTCTTCTTCTCCCTCGGGCACTCCACTGTGGTCTTCGGACTCACGGCACTGTTGGCTTTCGGGGTGACGGCCGTGGTGGGACCCGTACAAGACGACTCGTCGGCACTCCATCACTACACCGCGTTGATCGGGACCGCCGTCTCCGGAATCTTCCTGTACCTCATTGCGATCGCGAATCTGGTGATCCTGGTCGGCATCGTTCGGGTGTTCGCCCAGATGCGGGATGGCACGTACAACGATTCCGAGCTGGAGGAGCACCTCAACAACCGCGGATTCCTGAACCGATACCTTGGCAGGTTCACGCGTTCCATCAAGCAGTCGTGGCACACCTATCCGCTGGGCGTGCTGTTCGGCCTCGGGTTCGACACCGCCAGCGAGGTCGCGCTTCTCGTGGTGGCGGGCACCAGTGTCGCGGCCGGCGTTCCCTGGTACGCGATACTGTGCCTGCCGGTGCTGTTCGCGGCGGGCATGACCCTGCTTGACACCATCGACGGCTCGTTCATGAATCTCGCATACGGGTGGGCACTTTCCGAGCCGGTGCGCAAGGTGTACTACAACCTGACTCTCACGGCGATGTCGGTCGCCATCGCCCTGATCGTCGGAAGCATCGAGCTGCTCGGCGTGCTGGTCGGTCAGCTCGGCTGGACCGGCGGTGCCTGGGACTGGGTCGGTGACGTCGACCTCAACATCGTCGGCTTCGTCGTCGTGGGTGTCTTCGTTGCGACATGGATCGTGGCCCTTGTGGTTTGGAAGTACGCGCACGTCGAAGAGAAGTGGAAGACCGACCGGCCAAGGTGACCGGTGAATCGTCCTACACCGACAGGGTGTGCATCACGATCTCGGTACTGAGCTGGGCGATGAAATGACGTGAACCTCGTGTTCCGGCCAGATCAGCGATCCTGAAGTCCCCGCGAACGTGGCGCCGGCTGGCACGCGCAATCGAGCCGGCGCCACGTGAACTGACCAGAGCCGTCGTGTCGGCGAAGACCTGTGGGCAGAGGTGGTCCCCGCTGTCGATGTGTGCGGTTCCGGGATGGCCGCCGTCGATCACCACCAGTCCCGTGATGCGCTGCGGGTGATGCGCCGCTGTCAGCCAGGCGATCTCGGCGCACGGACCGTCGCCGACGAGCACGGCGCAGCGGATGCTCAGAGAGTCAAGGATGGCAACGATGGCTTTGTCGGACAGCCGGAAACGCGCGCTGATGCCGACGGTCTGCACCTTGGCCACGTGCAGGCGGTCCCTGAGTTCCTGATAAGGGGATCCGGCGGTGCGGGACATGTCCAGCAACACCACCGTCCGGCCGTCCGGCGGACCCTGTGCACTGACCTGGACGGGGAGCCCGTCGATCGTATACATGCGATCGACGGGCTCCACGTCAGTCGGTGCCGTTGTCATTGCCGTATCGCTGGCCGGACGGTTTCGTCGCGGCGTAGGCGAAGGTGGTGTATCCGATCCTGCGATCGGAACCTTCGGCTCGGTCGAGGCGGAAACCCGGCTCTTCAGCCGGGCGTTGCACGATGAAGGAGAATGCGGTGGTCTGCCGGCCGAGACGAGCGTCATAGGCGTTGAGACGCACATAGGTGTTGGGGTAGGCGGTGCGGCAGGCGTTGACCTCGAGCAGCACTCCGGCGGCGTCCTTCAGGTCGAACATCGGCAGGCCCCACATCTCCCAGTAGACATTTCGTGGATGAGGATCGTCGGTGAACTCCACCGACAACGGCCAGTCGTTGTCCAATGCGTAGGTGATTTGCGCGGTGATCTCGTCGTCGGTGAAGTCGGGCAGGTATGAGAAGGTGCCCTGGGTGATTCGCATGTGTATTCTCCGCTCTGGCTCAGGAACTGGTCGACGTCGCCACGACGTCGGGAGTGTCGGTTGATTCGTAGTTGAACGAGATGTCGCCCCACGTGGCGAGCGCAGTCTCGAGTGCTCGGTTGCGCGACGCCGCCTTCTTGAGGATTTCCGGACCTTCGGCGTAGAAATCGCGACCCTCGTTGCGCGCCTTGAGCATTGCTTCGAGTGCAACACGGTTGGCTTCGGCGCCCGCGGAGATACCCATCGGGTGACCGATGGTGCCGCCACCGAACTGCAGAATGACGTCCTCACCGAGGTAGTGGAGCAGTTGGTGCATCTGTCCGGCGTGGATTCCGCCGGAGGCGACGGGCATCACGCCGGGCATCGACGCCCACTCCTGGTCGAAGTACAGACCTTTGGCCGGGTCGGCGGAAATGCTGTCCAGCCGGAGCGTGTCGTAGAAGCCGGCGGTGCTGTACGGGTCACCTTCGAGCTTGCCGACCACGGTGCCTGCATGGATGTGATCGACACCGGCCAGGCGCATCCACTTCGAGATCACCCGGAAACTGATCCCGTGTGCCTTTTGCCTTGTGTAGGTTCCGTGTCCGGCACGGTGGAGGTGTAACAGCACACCGTTGGCGCGGGCCCACTTGGCCATCGACTGGATTGCGGTGTATCCGATCGTGAGGTCGATCATCACCACCACGGAGCCGAGTTCTTTGGCGAACTCCGCGCGCTCGTACATCTCTTCCATCGTGCCCGAGGTGATGTTGAGGTAGTGGCCCTTGATTTCACCGGTCGCCGCCTGCGCTCTGTTGACGGCCTCCATGCAGAACAGGAATCGGTCGCGCCACCGCATGAACGGCTGGGAGCAGATGTTCTCGTCGTCTTTGGTGAAGTCGAGTCCGCCACGTAACGCCTCGTACACCACGCGGCCGTAGTTGCGGGCTGAAAGACCGAGTTTCGGCTTCGTGGTCGCGCCCAGTAGCGGCCGTCCGAACTTACCGAGATGCTCACGTTCCATCACGATTCCGTGGGCGGGTCCCTGGAACGTCTTCACATAGTGGGTCGGGATTCGCATATCCTCCAGGCGAAGCGCCTTGAGTGGTTTGAAGCCGAACACATTGCCGATGATCGAGCTCGTGAGGTTGGCGATCGAGCCTTCTTCGAAGAGGTCGATATCGTAGGCGATCCAGGCGATCCACTGCCCGGGCGTATTCGGAACCGCTTCGACGCGATAACACTTCGCCTGATAGTGCTCGAATGTGGTGAGACGATCGGTCCACACCACCGTCCACGTCGCGGTGCTGGACTCACCGGCGACCGCGGCGCCCGCTTCCTCGGGCGGGACGCCCGGCTGCGGTGTTATGCGAAAGGCGCACAGCACATCCGAATCTTTGGGCACATAGTCGGGCTGCCAGTAACCCATCTCTGCGTAGGGGATCACTCCTGCATTCCATCGTTCGCTCATGACTCCGATCGTGGCAGCGGACAGTGAACATGTCTATTGAGAATTAGCCACTGACCATCAAGTGTTCAGTTGACTGTGTCCCCCTGGGTATCCACCTCCTAGGTGAGGGCGGCGCCGCGGAACCTGGATAGCGTCCTTGTGTCAACCACACCCGAAGAAGGACACCGCGCATGACTAACTGCCGACAGATCGCAGCCGCAATGATGGCGCCCGGCAAAGGTATTCTGGCCGCAGACGAGAGCATCGCGACGATGTCGAAGCGTCTGAAAGACAACCGAGTGGAGCCGACCGCAGAGAATCGGCGCTACTACCGGGAAATGCTCGCATCGGCGCCCGGGTTGTCCGACGATATTTCCGGGATCATCTTTTGTGATGAGACGCTCAAGCAGAGCTTCAGTGACGGTACGCCGTTCCCGCAGGCAGTTGGGGAACTCGGAATTCTCGCCGGTATCAAGGTCGATACCGGCGCCAAGGCCTGCCCAGGCCTGGACGGGGAGACCATCACCGAAGGCCTCGATGACCTGCCGGCGCGACTGGCCGAGTATGCGGAATTGGGAGCTGCCTTTGCCAAGTGGCGCGCCGTATTCACCATCGGCTCCGAAACGCCGACCCAGGGCGCGATTCGATCGAACGCGAACGCATTGGCTCGCTACGCGGCCGCATGCCAGCAGGCGGGGCTCGTTCCGATCGTCGAGCCGGAGGTGTTGATGGATGGCAGCCACAATCTCGCGGTGTGCCGGGACGTCACCGAGGAGGTGCACACCGCCGTTCGCGCCGAACTGGGATTGTTGAACGTCGATCTGGCCGGGATCATTCTGAAGCCGAATATGGTGATCGAGGGAGAGGGCCACGGCAGGTTGTCCAGCCCGGAAGAGGTTGCCGAAGCCACTGTCACGGTGTTGCGTTCGTGGCCGGGAGCTTTGGCCGGTGTCGCCTTCCTGTCCGGTGGCCAGGATCCTGAGCGGGCGACAGACAACTTGACAGCGATGCAACGGCACTCCACGCCGTGGCCGCTGACGTTCTCCTTCGGTCGCGCCCTGGTGTCGCCCGCTCTGTCGGCTTGGCAGGGAGATCCGGATCGGCGATCCGACGGCCAGGCAACGTTGCTCAACCGGGTCAAGGCCAACGGTGCCGCGGCGGGTCTGCGCGCTGCATTGCGCTGACGCACAGCGAAATCTCCGATGCGGGTCGCGGCCGGCATCTGTCCACGCAGCGTGGCGTGGGCCCGAGGGGTCATCACAGGTGTGATGACCCCTCGGTGGTTTCGCCCACCGTGTCCGGCGGTGAACAATGGCAGTGGTGACGAGTGCCGAGGTCAGGCTTGGCCGAATCCCCAGACCAATCCGGCGACGATACCGCCGACCACCAAGACGTCGAGTATTCGGAGCAGCCACCAGAGAATTGCCCAATGCGCGGTGCTGCGGGTCGCCGTGTCGGCTTGAGAAATCATCGCAGGAGCCATATCTGGCGCCGCGTGGGATCCACGAGCTCACGCGCGCCATCGTCGTAGTGGACGAAGATGTAACCCGGCGACGTCGAGGAAACTCGGCCGACGCGACCGAGTATGCCCTGCGACACCCGAACCCTGTCGCCCGCAACCAGTACGGGTACGGTGCAAGCGATTGCTTCGGTAGTGATCATGGGCTGGCTCCGATCCCTTGTCCTGGCTGAAGTTCTATTGGTGAGCATGCCCGCTGAGCAGAAGCGAGACGACCCCCGATTGGGGGTCCGCACGGGTGTCGGGACTTGCAGATCAGTGCAGGAACTCGGCTGCCTGGGTGGCGAGCGTCAACAGCGTCTGAGGTGCGATCCCGAGCAGCACGGTCAGCGCGGCCGCCGCCGTGACAGCGACGGCGGCCAGAGGCCCGGGCCGCGCCGGCACTGCCGTACCTTCACCGGGTTGGTCGAAGAACATCACGACGATGACCCGTGAGTAGGCGACTGCCGCAATGACGCTGCACGTCAATGCCACCAGCACCAGGGCCGTGCCGCCGTTCTCCAGGGCGGCCTTCAACACCCCGAACTTACCGATGAATCCGCTCGTGAGTGGAATTCCCGCAGCGGCAAGCAGAAACAGGGCCAACGCGGTGGCCAAGAAAGGTGATCGTCGCCCCAAACCACGCCAATGGGTGATGTCGGCATCCTCGGTGTCGTCGCGGCCGTGGATGAGGCCCGCCACAGTGAACGCGCCCAATGCGCTGATGCCGTAGGCGAGGAGATAGAACATCGTCGGCGCCAGACCCCCCGCAAGCATCGTTGCGCCGGTGAGGATGAAGCCGACATTGGCCACCGAGGAGTAGGCCAGTAACCGTTTGATGTCGAACTGACTGACCAGCAGAACACTGCCGACCACCATGGTGAGGATCGCGACCGCCCACAATACCGGCCGCCAGGCCTCGATGAGGCCGGGCAGCGCGACGTGGAGTAGACGTAGCAGCGCCCCGAACGCCGCGATCTTGGTTCCGGCCGACATGAACCCACTGATCGGTGTGGGGGCACCCTGGTACACGTCGGGGACCCACGAGTGGAACGGCACGGCTCCGAGTTTGAACAGCAGACCCACCATGATCAGAGCGGTGCCCATCAGCGCCATCGTCGTGTCACCACCACCCTGCTGGATCGTGCCTGCGATAGCCGAGAGGTTCAGCGTGCCTGCGTAGCCGTACAGCAATGCCACGCCGTAAAGGAAGAAGGCTGAGGAGAATGCGCCCAGCAAGAAGTACTTCAAAGCGGCTTCCTGCGCGAGGACGCGGCGGCGACTTGCCAAGCCGCACAGCACATAGAGCGGAAGCGAGAGGACCTCCAGAGAGACGAACATCGTCAACAGGTCTGCTGCTGCGGGGAGGAGCAACATCCCGCTGAGTGCGAACATCAGAAGCGGAAAGATCTCGGTTTGGATCACGCCGGCACCTGCCGCCGTGCGTTCGGCGGCACTACGCGGAGCCAGAGCGCCCTGCGGAGCGAAGGCGACCAGGCGGCCCCGCGCGACGGGGGCGATGGCGATGAGCCCGGTCACCAGGATGCCGCCTTGAAGGAACAGTGTCGGCCCATCGATGGCCACTGAACCGACGACGGCGCTGCTGCGATGCCCAGTCAGTGAGATCACCGCGCCCAGGGCGGCGACCATACCGGTGACGCTGACGGCAAGCTGAGTGCGGTAGCGGATCGAGCGCGGCAGAAGTGCTTCGATGAGCACGCCGGTGACCGCGGTGCCGAGCATGATCAACATCGGCATCAGCAAGCTGTATTCGATACTGGGCGCGGGGATGCTCATGGATGCCCCGCCATCGCGGCCGTGGGTGCGCGGTCATGTTCTCCGACAATGAACATCGTGTGGGCCACTGTCGGGTCGATCAGCTCCAGAACCGGCTTCGGGTATACCCCGAATCCCAGCAGAACTGCGAGAAGCGTTGCCGAGACCGCAAGTTCCCGAGGACGCAGGTCGATGACCCGCTTACTGTTGTCGGTGACGGGCCCAGTCATGATCCGTTGGTACATCCACAGGATGTAGATCGCGGACAGAACAAGCGCCAGTGCCGAGCAGACCGCCATCACCGGATAGCGGGTGAACGTACCGATCAGCACGAGGAACTCGCTGACGAACGGTGCCAGTCCGGGCAGTGCCAGGCTGGCGAGTCCAGCGACCAGGAACGTGCCGGCAAGGACAGGTGCCACCTGCCGGACCCCACCGTATCCGCCGATGCTCTGCGTGCGGCCACGCAACACCAGAAAACCCGCGATGAGCAATATCGCAGCGGTCGAAACACCGTGATTCACCATGTAGAGGATGGCGCCGCTCTGGCTCTGGCTGGTCATGGCGAAGATACCCAGGGTGATGAACCCGAAGTGGGACAGCGACGCATAGGCGATCAACCGCATCATGTCCGTCTGGCCGATGGCAAGCATTGCGCCGTACACGATCGCGATCACCGAGAGTCCGACGATCAGTGGCCGGAAGTACGTGGCCGCTTCCGGAAACAGCTGCAGGCAGTACCTCATCATCCCGAATGTCCCGATCTTGTCCACGATGGCCATGATCAATACCGCGGTTGCCGGCTTCGCTGTTGCCACCACATCGGGAAGCCACGTGTGCAGCGGCCACATCGGAGCCTTGACCGCGAATGCGAACATGAAGCCGGCGAAGAGAAGTCGGGAGGTGGTGCTCGATCCGTGCTCGCCGGCAGCCAGGTCGCGGATATCGAAACTGGCGGCACCTGATGCGGTCACCACGTACATCCCGATGACTGCGGCGAGCATGATCAGCCCGCCCGCCAGGTTGTACAGCAGGAACTTCATCGCGGCGCGGGAGCGGTCCGGACCGCCGAAACGCCCGATGAGCAGATACGTGGGGATCAGTATTGCCTCGAACAGCACGTAGAACAGCAGCACGTCCAGAGCGACGAAGGTCAGCAGGGCCATTGCCTCGACGGCGAGTATCAGTGCGACGTAGGTATGAACTGCGCGCCCACCGACGGGTACATCGTTCCAGCCTGCGACTATCAACAGCGGTACCAGCCCCGCCGTCAGGACCACCATCGACAACGCGAGGCCGTCGACACCGACAATGTAACCGGCGCCGAATGACGGTATCCAACTGTGCTTTTCGACGAACTGATAGTGCTCCCCGGTGGTGTCGAAACCCGAGGTCAGCGCCGCCGAGACCACCAACGGCGTCAGCGCCGCGCCCAGTCCGAGGTATTTGGCGAAGGTGTGCCGGTCGGCCGGCACCAGTACGACAATGCATGCGCCGACAGCCGGGGCCAGCCACAGGACGGTCAACCAGGGGATGCCGTTCACCAGATCCTCGTTCCGACGATGGTCGCGATCGCTGCGGCGGCACCGACGAACACACTGAGCGCATAGGACCGCACGAAGCCCGTCTGGAGCGGGCCCAGCCTGACACTCACCCCACTGATTAGCGCTGCCATCCCCAGGGCTATGCCGTTGATACCTCGTTCGCCGACGTCCGAGGCGATGGCGATGACGCGCCGGCCGGGCCGTATGAAAGCCGCCTCGTTGAAGGTGTCGCCGTAGAGATCACGGCGTGCTGCGACGGTCACGGGTGATCCCTCTGGTGCATGTACCGAAACTCCCTGTGCTGCATGGATTCGGATGGCGATGAGAACGCCCGCAGCGACCGCGACCAGCGTCATCGCCGTGACGGTCCACGTGGTGGCGTGCGTTTCGTTGTCGATTCCACCCACCACGGGTGCAAGCCAGTCATGCAGTGTGCCAACGACAGTCAGTAGCGCGCCCATGGATACCGACCCGATGGCCAGCACGATCATCGGCAAGAGCATGATGGCCGGCGCTTCGTGGGGATGTGTGTCGGCCGGCCAACGCCTGGGGCCGGCGAAGGTCATCAGCATGATTCGTGTCATGTAGAACGCGGTGAGGCCGGCACCGAGCAGTGCGGCGCCGCCCAACAGCATTCCGCGTGACCCACCCGCAGCGAAAGCGACTTCGATGATGGCGTCCTTGGAATAGAACCCCGCCAGCGGCGGGACCCCGATGATGGCCAGATATCCCAAACCGAACGTCGTGAAGGTGACGGGAAGAACTCTGCGCAGACCGCCGAACCTGCGCATGTCCACGTTGTCGTCCATCGCGTGCATCACCGAGCCCGCGCCCAGGAACAAGCCCGCCTTGAAGAACCCGTGGGTGATCAGGTGCAGGATCGCGACCGGATAACCGGCAGGACCGAGTCCGGCGGCCAGCACCATATAACCGATCTGGCTCATCGTCGAGGCGGCCAGTGCCTTCTTGATGTCGTCCTTGGCGCAGCCTATGACGGCCCCGAAGAGCAAGGTGACAGCGCCCACCGTGACCACGGCGGTCTGTGCTGCCGGGGCCAGGTCGAACACCGGCCCTGACCGCACGATGAGGTACACCCCGGCGGTCACCATGGTCGCCGCGTGGATGAGGGCCGAGACCGGCGTCGGTCCCTCCATCGCATCACCGAGCCACGACTGCAGCGGCACCTGAGCTGATTTCCCGCATGCGGCGAACAACAATGACAGGCCGATGACCGTCAGGGTGCCGTGCCCCAGCTCCGGCGCGGCGCCGAACACCGCGTCGTAGGACACTGATCCCACGGCGCCGAACATCACCATCAGGGCCACTGCCAGGCCGATGTCACCCACCCGATTCATGACGAACGCCTTGCGCGCCGCGGTAGCGGCGGAAGGCTTGGCATCCCAGAATCCGATCAGCAGGTAGGACGCCAGGCCGACGGCTTCCCAGCCTGCGTACAGGCCCAGATAGTTGTCGGCCAGCACGAGCAGCAGCATTGCCGCGATGAAGAGATTGAGGTACCCGAAGAACCGGCGCCGGTCGGGATCGTCGGCCATATAGCCGATCGAGTAGATGTGAATCAGCGACCCGACACCCGTGATCAGCAGGGCGAAGCACATCGACAATTGGTCCACTTGCAATCCGAGGTCCACCTGCAGAGCGTCGGCGGGAATCCAGGAGAACAGCAGCCGGCTGATAGTTCGGTCCTCTGCGGGACGGTCCAGCATTCCGATGAACAGCCGTACGGTGACTGCGAAGGATGCGATGGCCGCCGCACAGCCCAGGAGGTGACCCCAGGGGTCGGTGCGCTTTCCCCCCAGCAGTAACAGCACGGCGCCGGCGGCAGGCATCGCGATCGACAACCACAGCAGGTGTCCCACGCCGTCAGCCCCGCAGCAGGCTGGCAGCGTCGACATCAGCCGACCGGCGGGTGCGGAATATCGACATGATGATCGCCAGTCCTACGACGACCTCGCATGCAGCCACCACCATGGTGAAGAACGCCATGATCTGTCCGTCGAGATTGTCGTGTGCCCGGGAGAACGTGACGAGGGCCAGGTTGCCGGCATTGAGCATGAGTTCCACGCACATGAAGACGACGATGACGTTGTGCCGCACGAGCACTCCCAATGCGCCGATGCTGAACAGGATCGCCGAAAGGTACAGGTAGTTGTCATGATTCATCGGTCGGTGCCTTCCGCCGGGAACCCGGATTCGCCTCACCGTTGTTGGGCGCCGCGTCTGTCCAACGCTCCACCCAGACCGGCGCCTCGGCGGAGACCACCGTGACCAACTGCAGCCGAAGCTGTGAGCCTGCCTGGGTCTGTGGCGGGGGCATCCGGCGGGGGAGCAGGCTGCCGGCGACGGAGTCGGGAGCGCCGGATCCATCCGGCAGCCGTGCGGGGAAGTCGACGGCATTGTGGCGGGCGTAGACGCCAGGACTGGGTAAGGGAGTGGGCCTCCCGCCGGGCCGGAATCTGTCGATCGACAACTCACGCTGGGTCTTACGGCGTTCGAACCGCTCGCGATGGGTCAGCACCATGGCCGCCATCGCGGCGGTGATCATCAACGCGCCGGTCAGTTCGAAGGCCCAGATGTAGCGGGTGAAGATCAGCACCGCCAGGCCTGCGACGTTGTCGCCCGCGTTCGCTTCCCGCGTACCGACCAGTTCGGTTCCCGCCGATTGCCCGATGCCGGAAACCAACAGCACGGAGAACCCGATCGCCACCAGAATCGATGCCCAACGGTGTCCACGAATCGTCTCACGGAGCGATTCGGAGAGGTCGACGCCGATGAGCATCAGCACGAAGAGAAACAGCATCATCACAGCACCGGTGTAGACGACAACCTGTACGACACCGAGGAACACGGCGTCGAGCGCCACGTAGAACGTCGCCAGCGTGATCATCGTCATGCCGAGAAACATTGCCGAATACACCGCGCGGACGGCTGCCACCGTGCCGATCGCGCCGGCCACCGCGACGGTACCCAGTGTCCAAAATGCCACGGCTTCACCTGCCGAGGTGACCGGGAGGGCCTCCGCCACCAGGGTGTTCACGCCTGATCCGGTCGAGCGTAGTAGTCCTTGGCAGTACTGCCGGGCGCCATGGGATGTGGAGGTGCCGTCATCCCTTGCAGTAGTGGCGCCAGCAGGTCCTCCTTCCCATAGATCAGGTCGGTGCGGTTGTCATCGGCCATCTCGTAGTCGTTCGTCATCGTCAGCGCGCGAGTGGGGCATGCCTCGATGCACAGCCCGCACCCGATACAGCGCAGATAGTTGATCTGATAGATGCTTCCGTACCGCTCGCCGGGTGAGAAACGTTGTTCGTCGGTGTTGTCGGCGCCTTCGACGAAGATGGCGTCGGCCGGGCACGCCCACGCACACAGCTCACAGCCGATGCATTTCTCCAAACCGTCGTCGTAGCGGTTGAGCTGGTGGCGTCCGTGGTAGCGCGGCGCCGTCGGAGCCTTGTCCTCCGGATAGTGTTCGGTGACAGGCTTTTTGAACATGGTCTTGAATGTGACGGCGAATCCGGCCAGTCCGGCGAGCTTAGACATCAATTTCCTTCCGGTGGACGATGAAGTCCGATATGGGGTCGATCGCGCGGCCGCGCCGTGCCCGTACGCGTGTGCGCAAGGTGGTGGTCAGAACGGCGGCGAGGATGGCCGTAGCGCCTGCCAGGGATGTCCAGGGCACACGGGCTTCCTGATCGGGGAGGCTGCTCGAGAGAGCGACGACCATCAACCAGGCCAGCGCTGCCGGGATCAGGAGCTTCCACCCCAGTGCCATGAACTGGTCGTAACGCAATCGCGGCAGGGTGCCGCGCAACCAGATGAAGAAGAACAGGAAGACCCATATCTTGGCGGTGAACCAGAGCAGCGGCCACCAGCCGAGGTTGACACCGTCGATCATCGACAGCGGCCACGGCGCCTGCCATCCACCGAAGAACAAGGTGGTTGCCAGGGCGGACACTGTGGTCATGTTGATGTACTCGGCCAGCATGAACATTGCGAATTTCAACGACGAATACTCGGTATGGAAACCTCCGACGAGCTCACCTTCGGCCTCGGGCAGGTCGAACGGTGCGCGGTTGGTCTCCCCGACCATCGCAGTCAGGTAGATGAGGAACGATGGCGCAAGCACGAACACGAACCACGTGTGTTGTTGGGCGGAAACAATTCCCGAGGTTGACATTGTGCCGGCGGTCACGAAGACGGCGGCGAACGAGAGAGCCATGGCGATCTCGTAGGACACGACCTGAGCCGCCGAACGCAACCCACCCAGCAGGGGATACGTGGAGCCGGACGCCCACCCGGCCAGCACGATGCCGTAGACACCGACCGAGGTCACGGCGAGCACGTACAACACCGCCACCGGCATGTCGGTCAGTTGCAGCGGTGTGGTGTGCCCGAATATCGAAACCTCGGGCCCCATGGGGATCACCGCAAAAGCCATGACCGCCGGCACCACGGAAATGATCGGGGCAAGCAGATACGTCGGCTTGTCCGCGCGGGCAGGAATGAGCCCCTCCTTGAGGGCGAGCTTGATCCCGTCGACGAGCGACTGCAGAAGGCCTCGCGGCCCCACCCGGTTCGGGCCTAGCCGCATTTGCATGCGGGCCAGGACTTTACGTTCTACCAGGATGGCCACCAAGACAGTCACCACCAGGAATGCGAAGATCCCGAGCGCCTTCAGCAGCACCAGCCACCACGTGTCGTGGCCGAAGGCGCTCAGATCGGCAACCGGCATCAGTCGGCCCTCCCGATGTTCACCACTGCTCCGGCGGTGACGCCGAGTCGAGCATTGACCGCACTTCCGGATGAGTTCATCGGTACCCACACCACCCGATTCGTCATATCGGTGATCCTCACCGGCAGTGTGATCGCGCCTCTGGCAGTCGATATCGACACCATTTCGTGTCCAGTGACCCCGATTTCATCGGCAGTGGCCTGGGAGAGCCGCGCCACCGCGGTGCGTGCTGTGCCCGCCAGCAACGGTTCGCCGTCCTGCAGCAGACCGGCATCCAGAAGCTCACGCCACGTCGACAGGACGGCCTGCCCCGGCCCTGGGCGGGCGCCGGTGGGAGCCGGGACGGGTGGACTCACGGACTGCGCGGCCGGCCGTGAACCGAGTCGGCGTAGGTCCTCGCGTGCGGTGGCGTCGTCGGGCAGGCTCAGCGGGACCCCCATTTCGGCGGCGAGTGCATCGAGCACCCGCAGATCGGACATGGCTCCGGTATCGGGTATCGCTGCGGCGAAGTAGCGTTGCCGCCCTTCCCAATTCAAGAAAGTTCCGGACTTCTCCTGGACTGGTGCCACCGGCAGAACGACGTCGGCGTGCCGCGTGACAGTGCTCTCACGGACCTCAAGGCTCAATACGAACGGAGTTTCCTGCAGTGCTCGCCGGGCTGTCTGCGGATCGGGCAGATCGTCGAGCTCTACACCGCCGATCACCAGGGCGGCCAGGTGCCCCTGTGCGGCATCGCTGATGATGGCTCCGGTATCGCGGCCGGGATGGCCGGTGCGACGCCCGCCGGGTAGCAGCGTGGGAAACGCGCCCGCCTCCAGCGCGCCGCGCTCGCCGGCGCGGCGCGGGACCCAGGCCAGCTTTGCGCCCGTGCCGTCGGCCAGGCGTGCGGCCGCCGTCAGGGCACCAGGGCTGGCGGACAGGCGTTCCCCGACCACGATCACCGCGCCGGGGGAACGTAGCAGGTCGGCAACGTCCCCGCGGTGCAGAGCGTCGAGGACCACACTCTCGCCACCTGGCGCGGCAGCCAGCAGCTGCCCGCCCATCTTGGTGAGGCCGCGGCTGGCGAATGGCCCGATCGAATAGACCGGCAGGCCGCCGCTGCGCACGGCCTTGCGCAGCCGGAGGAAGAGAATGGGTGACTCGTCTTCGGGTTCCAGCCCGACCAGCAAGACCACCGGTGCGACCGACATTTCGGCGTAGGTCACGGTCAGCGGGCGCCCGGCGATACGGTTGGACAGAAACCATGCCTCCTCGGCGGAGTGTGCGCGAGCCCGGAAGTCGATATCGTTGCTGCCCAGCGCCACTCGGGCGAACTTCGCGTAAGCGTAGGCGTCCTCCATGGTGGCCCGGCCGCCGACGAGAACGCCGGTCTTCTGCTTTGCCCGGCGAAGGCCGGCTGCCGCTGTGGCCAGCGCTTCTGACCACGATGCCGTGATCAGTTCGCCGTCTTCGCCCCGGACCAGCGGTTCACGGATTCTGTCGGGCTGTGTCGCATAGTGGAAGGCCCACCGCCCCTTGTCACAGTTCCACTCCTCGTTGACCTCAGGGTCATCGGCTGCCAGCCGGCGCACCACTTTTCCCCGGCGGTGGTCGGTGCGCTGAGCGCACCCCGACGCGCAGTGCTCACAGACGCTGGGCGTGGATTGCAGGTCGAAAGGTCGGGCCCGGAAACGGTAGGCTGCGCCGGTCAGGGCGCCGACAGGGCATATCTGCACCGTGTTCCCCGAGTAATAGGAGTCGAACGGTTCACCCTCGGCGATGCCGATCTGTTGGGCGGCACCGCGTTCCATCAGGTCGATCATGTGATCGCCGGCGATCTGGTCGGCGAATCGGGTGCATCGTGCGCATTGGACGCACCGCTCGCGGTCCAGCAGAACCTGCGTGGACAGGTTGATCGGCTTGGCGAAGGTTCGTTTGACATCGGTGAAACGAGTCTCGGTGCGGCCGGCGGACATCGCCTGGTTCTGCAACGGGCATTCGCCGCCCTTGTCGCATACCGGGCAGTCCAAAGGGTGGTTGATCAGTAGCAGTTCCATCACGCCACGCTGGGCGTCCGCGGCGACCGTAGAGGTCAGTTGGGTGTTGACCACCATGTCCGGGGCGACGGCCGTGGTGCATGACGCGAGCGGTTTGCGCTGACCTTGGACGTCGACCAGGCATTGCCGGCAGGCGCCGACCGGCTCCAACAGCGGATGATCACAGAATCTCGGAATCTCGATACCGGCAAGCTCGGCAGCTCTGATGACCAGGGTTCCCGCGGGAACTGTCAGGGCCTGCCCGTCGATCGTGAGGTGCACCGACGCGGCCGCCCGGGCCGGCGCATCGTGGACTGGCTCGATTACCGTCATCAGATTCTCGACTCCTGTGTCTCCAACAAGGTGGACTCCGCGGGATCGAACGGGCAGCCACCCAGCGTGATGTGGGCCCGGTATTCATCGCCGAAGTGCATCAGCGATGACACGATGGGGCTGGCTGCACCATCGCCCAAGGCGCAGAAAGACTTTCCGTTGATACTGTCCGCGATATCGGCGAGCGCACCCAGGTCCTGCGAGGTCGCGGAACCGAGTTCCAGACGCTCGTAGATCTGGGTGAGCCAGTACGTCCCTTCCCGGCATGGCGTGCACTTTCCGCATGACTCGTGCGCGTAGAACTCGGTCCAGCGCCGGACCGCACGCACCACACATGTGGTGTTGTCGAAGATCTGCAGGGCCTTGGTGCCCAACATCGAACCGGCGGCCGTGACGCCCTCGTAGTCCAGGGGCACGTCGAGGTGTTCGGCGGTCAGCAAGGGGGTGGATGATCCACCCGGTGTCCAGAACTTAAGTGCGCGCCCGGCGCGCACTCCGCCGGCGTACGCGAGGAGTTCACGCAGTGTGATACCCAGTGGGGCCTCGTACTGACCGGGGGTTGTGACGTGTCCGGACAACGAGTACAGGGTGAAACCGGGGGATTTCTCGGTCCCCATGGTGCGGAACCACTCATCCCCGTTGGCCAGTATCGACGGCACCGAGGCGAGCGATTCGACATTGTTGACCACCGTCGGGCACCCGTACAGTCCGGCTTCGGCTGGGAACGGCGGCCGGAGCCGAGGTTGTCCGCGCCGCCCTTCCAGGGAGTCCAGCAAGGCGGTCTCTTCGCCGCAGATGTAGGCGCCGGCACCGGCGTGCACCACCATGTCCAGGTCGAAGCCCGATCCATGGATATTCGTGCCGAGATGGCCGGCCTGGTACGCCTCGGCCACGGCTTGTCGCAGGCGGCGCACCACCGGTACCACCTCGCCACGCACATAGATGAATGCATGGTGGGCGCGAATCGCGTAGGCGGCGATGATCGTGCCTTCGATCAGCAGGTGCGGTGCGGCCAGCATCAGCGGGACGTCCTTGCACGTACCGGGTTCGGATTCGTCGGCATTGACCACCAGATAATGTGGAGGAGGCGCTGGGTCCGATGAATCCTGTTTGATGAACGACCATTTCACCCCGGTGGGAAAGCCGGCTCCGCCTCGGCCCCGAAGTCCGGAACGTTTGACCGTGTCGATGACCTCGTTGGGGTCCATGCGCAACGCGCCTAGCAGCGCCGCATAACCGTCGTGCTCGCGATAGGAGGCCAGGGTCCAGGATTCGGGGTCCGCCCAGTGCCGGCTCAGGACCGGAGTCAGTGCCGTTGCGTCTCCGGGCGTCACAGGTCGGCGTCCGTGATGGGCTGCGCGACCCCGGCCAGCATGCGTCCGGTCTGCCGGAACGTGCACAGTGGGGCGCCGCGCGTCGGCGTGACACCATGACCGGCACGCAGCGCATCGACCAGGTCCCTGGCCGAGCGTGGTGACTGGTTGTCGAAGAACTCCCAGTTGACCATGACCACCGGGGCGTAATCGCAGGCGGCGTTGCACTCCACATGCTCGAGCGTGATGCGGGTGTCCTCGGTGGTCTGGCCCGCCTGCACGCCGAGATGCTGCTGTAGCGACTCCAGGATCGCGTCACCGCCCATCACGGCGCACAGTGTGTTGGTGCACACGCCGACCAGATAGTCACCGGTGGGCGAGCGGCGGTACATCGAGTAGAACGACGCCACGGCGGTCACGTCGGAGCGCGTCAGGCCGAGTCGGTCGGCGCAGAACCGGACTCCGGCGGGCGTGATGCACGAGTCCACCGATTGCACCAGATGCAGCAGCGGTAACAGCGCCGAGCGCATGTGTGGGTACCTGGCGATGATCGTCTCGGCATCTGCTTGCAGCCCGGCGAGCACATGCTCGGGGTAGGAGGTGCGTCCGCTGAATCGGTGGCTCTCATCAGCTGTGAGACCTAGTTGCAAGAACGTTTTCATCTGTCGACTCCCCCCATGACGGGATCGATACTGGCCAGCGCTGCGATGACGTCGGCGATCATGCCGCCCTCGCACATCGCAGCCACCGCTTGCAGATTCGTGAATGACGGGTCGCGGTAGTGCACCCGGTAGGGCCTTGTCCCGCCATCACTGACCAGATGGGCTCCGAGCTCGCCGCGAGGC
Source organism: Mycolicibacterium sp. P9-22 (assembly GCF_008329585.1). Classification (GTDB taxonomy): domain Bacteria; phylum Actinomycetota; class Actinomycetes; order Mycobacteriales; family Mycobacteriaceae; genus Mycobacterium. Next base: position 501,698 of record NZ_NPKP01000001.1, read on the forward strand.
GATTCGACGGCTGTGTAGACCTGGCCCGCGGGCACCCGGAAGCCCTCGGTCACCAGCTTGAAGTGATGGATCAGCCCTTCCATGGAGTCACCCATGATCTGCGTGACATGCGCCTCGGAGGTCCCCAGACCGTCCGGGCCCAATTCGAGGTCGGCAGGCCAGGCCAGTTTCTTGTCGTCGATCATCACCGGACCCGGCCGCAACCGGTCGAGGCACTGCTCGACGAGCCTGACCGACTGATACATCTCGCCGACCCGGATGAGGTAGCGGCCGTATGAATCGCACTGTTCATCGGTGACGACGTCGAAATCGTATGTCTCGTAACGGCAATAAGGCTGGGCTTTGCGGAGATCGAGGGCGAGACCGGTGGAGCGCAGGATCGGTCCGGTGACTCCCAGCGCCAGGCACCCGTTGAGGTCCAGGTAACCGATCCCTTGTGTGCGGGCCTTCCAGATTCGGTTGGCGGTGAGCAGGTCCTCCAGGTCGCGTAGTCCTTTGGGCAGACTCGTCAGCAATTCCCGGACCTGCCCTACCGCACCGTCCGGAAGATCCATCGCCACTCCGCCCGGCCGGACGTAGCCGTGATTCATCCGCAGCCCGGTGATCGTCTCGAAGACCGACAGGATCTGCTCCCGCTCCCGGAATCCGTAGAACATCGGGCCCATGGCACCGAGCTCCATCCCGCCGGTGGCGATCGCCACCAGGTGTGAGGAGATGCGATTGAGCTCCATCAACATCACGCGTATCACCGTCGCGCGTTCGGGAATGTCATCGGTGATATCCAGTAGTTTTTCGACCCCGAGGCAGTAGACGGTCTCGTTGAAAAACGGTGACAGATAGTCCATCCTGGTCACGAACGTGACTCCCTGAGTCCACGTGCGGTACTCGAGGCTCTTCTCGATCCCGGTGTGCAGGTAGCCGATACCGCAGCGTGCCTGGGTGACGATCTCGCCGTCGAGTTCCAGGATGAGGCGTAGCACGCCGTGCGTGGAGGGGTGTTGTGGACCCATGTTGACGACAAGCCGCTCGCCGGCCTGAGCGTTGTGCGCGTTGGCGAGCACCTCGTCCCAGTCCTGTCCACCGATATCGACGACAGCCGGATTGCGCATGTGCGAGCCCATCAGTGATACGCCCGGCGCTGGTCGGGCGGCGGCACCTGAGCACCGTGGTACTGCACCGGAATGCCACCGAGCTGGTGGTCCTTGCGCTGCGGATGGCCGACCCAGTCGTCGGGCATCTCGATACGACTCAGGGCTGGGTGCCCGTCGAAGATGATGCCGAAGAAGTCATAGGTCTCGCGTTCATGCCAGTCACAGGTGGGATAGACCGCATAGAGTGACGGGATGTGTGGATCGATTTCAGGGGCAGTGACTTCGAGGTTGATCCGGCGATTGTGGGTGATCGACATCAACGGGTACAGCGCGTGTAACTCTGCGCCGGCCTGGGTCGGGTAGTGCACGCCGCTGACTCCGGCGCAGAGGTCGAAACGCAGTTTCGGATGGTCGCGCAGGATCTCGGCGATCCCACGGATATGCCGGCGGGCCACCGTGACGGTGAGTTGGCCACGGTGCACCGTCACGTGTTCGACGGCGATGCCGAACGTGTCGGGGCCGACGGCACCGGCCAGGGTGTCGATCAACTCGTCGTAGTATCCGCCATAGGGTCTCGGGGAGCCGGCCGGCTGCGCCGAGGCTGTCACAAGGCGCCCATACCCCGAGGTGTCGCCGGATCCGATCACACCGAACATGCCGGCCGATGTGCGGTCGGGCGTCACCGCGGTGGACCTTCGTGGCTGCCGGGCCCCGTGGCCGCGAGGGCTGCCGACTCGGCCGCGCGCACCGCTTCTTGCCGGTTCACTCCAAGTGGCATCTGCTGGATCTGGTCGTGCAGTTTGAGGATCGCATGCAGCAGCATTTCCGGCCGGGGCGGACATCCCGGCAAGTAGATATCTACGGGCACAACATGGTCGACACCCTGAACGATGGCGTAGTTGTTGAACATTCCACCTGAGCTTGCGCACACACCCATCGCCAGCACCCACTTCGGCTCAACCATCTGGTCATAGACCTGCCGCAGCACCGGGGCCATCTTCTGGCTGACCCGCCCGGCAACGATCATCAGGTCGGCCTGTCGCGGGGTGGCCGAGAAGCGCTCCATTCCGAATCGCGCGATATCCACGCGTGGCGAAGCTGTCGCCATCATTTCGATGGCGCAGCACGCGAGGCCGAAAGTGGCGGGCCAGAGCGACCCTTTGCGCACGTATCCGGCAAGTGTCTCGACCGTTGAGAGGAGAATTCCGGCGGGTAACTGCTCTTCTAGTCCCAATTCAGACCTCCCCGCCGCCAGACATATGCGTAGGCCACGAACACTGTGAACGTGAACAGGGCCATTTCAGCCAGGGCGAAGAGGCCGAGGCTGTGGAACGAGACGGCCCAGGGGTAGACAAAGATGATCTCGATGTCGAACACGATGAACAGCATCGCCGTCAGGTAGTACCTCATCGGGAAGCGCGAAGACGCAGCTGCCGGCTCTACGGGTTCGATACCGCATTCGTAGGCACCGCTTTTCGCGCGGTTGTAACGGGTCGGACCGAGAAGTAGGGACATGGCGACAGATCCGATCGCGAACGCAGCGCCTATCGCCGCAAGCACGGCGACCGGTGTGTAGAGATTCACAATCTGCCTTTCTCCTCGTTCTGGCAAGAACCACGATGCCTAGGTCGACATACGGCCGGTTACCCCAATGTGGGGGAAGGGGACGGGGATTCACGCGCGGCGGATCAATCGTTAGCATGCGGACATGAACCAGTCTTTGGCCCGACGGGGTATCTATACCCCGCTACAGATCCTTATTCTCAGCAACAACACCGAAACTCGCCGGCAGATCGAACTGGCGCTCGGCCGGTTCTCGGATGCGCGTCTCGGCACGCCCACGTTGCGTGCATATGCGACTCAGCCCGCTCTCATGGATGAGATATCTTCCGGCAAAGTCGATTTGATCATCCTGGATGCCGAAACGTCGCCGTTCGGAGGTATGGGGGTTGCCAAGCAACTCAAAGACGAGTTACTGCAACGCTTGCCGGTGGTACTGATCATCAGCCGGGTGGCGGATCGTTGGCTGGCCAGCTGGTCACAGGCCGATGCCGTCGTGATGTCGCCCATCGATCCTGTCGCACTACGGGAAGCAGTGTGCGCGCTGCTGCAGGAAAATCTCCGGAATTAAGCCGTCGGTCGGCGAAGTTGGCGGACATTGTCCGGATGTTCGGATTCCCAACGGCTTTCGATTCGAAGCACGCGACGGTGCTCGATCACAAGCCACGCAGCACCTCCGGCGATGGCGAGAACGCCGACGGCGCCCGCGGTTGGAATCCACTGGTGGCGCTGATATGCCGCGGCCACCACGCCCCCGATGAGTGACATCGTTCCGAGGACGATGGACAGGTATCCCGGCCAGCTGTAGACGTCGATGAAATGCTCACCGGTGTGCGGCAGAGTGGTGCGGAAATGGTCGGTGGGATCCTTGTAGTTCGCCATGGCAGCCTCCATTGTTGGGTACATACCAGAGCTAACTCGGTCAGCGCTGCCAACCATCCCCCTTCTAGGTGGGCGGAAGGGGGTTACCCGCCGGTCGCCAGCCGAGATCTCGCCGGCCGAGCAGGTGTGCGATGAGCAATTCGGTGGACCCGGTGGAGGAGGACTGGGTGACGACGTGCCATGGCCGGTCCAATGCCTCGACGGGCAGTGGCAACTCCGACAGTGTGCCTGCCTGCAATTCGCGGTGCACCGCCTGGCGTGAGACCAGCGTGACACCGAGGCCTGCCACCGCCGCCGCGACAACGGCCCCATGCGATCCCAGCACCATCTGCGGCGGCGAGACACCCAGTTCCTCGAGCAGTGTCATGGTGGTAGCTCTTGTGCCCGAACCGGATTCGCGTAGCAGCCAGGTGGCTTCCGCCGGCTCGAAACCGCGGTGCGTGTCGGCAGATCCGACCAGCACCAGCGTATTGGGGCTGACCGCGCGCAGCCGGATCTGACGGAGGTCGGACGGCGGTCGACCCGCGACCACGACGTCGGCCTCGTGCCGGGCGAGCATCGGCCAGATTGCGGTGCGGGAAGCCACCTCCAGCTTGCAGTCGACGCCCGGATACTGGGATCTGAAGGAGGCCAGCAGGGCGGGGATCAAGAGTTCGCCCGCCGTGGTGACGGCGGCGAGCCGGATCGAGCCGTGCTCGGGGTCGGCCTCCCCGTGTGCGGCCAGGATGGCCTCGTCGTGGAGTCCGAGAATGGTGCGCGCGTAGTCGACATAGCGCTTTCCGGCGGGGGTCAGACGCACCCCTCGGCCGTGTCTGTCCACCAGCGGTACACCCACTTCGGCGCTGAGACTGCCGATTGCGGACGAGATCGCCGACTCCGTCACCACAAGTGATTCGGCCGCTCCCCGCACCGAACCGCTGTTGGCGAGTTCCACCAGCGCACGTAACCGGGCATTGGTGGTCACGAGTCGTCCGCCGTGATGTCTGTCTGCTCGAACACGCGGCTTGCGCGGATGTCCGGAGCTTCGATTGTGGTGAGAGCCGCCAGGTCGACCTGTTGTTCGGTGCCGTTCATCAGACGCCTCGCGTGGCGTAGCCGCGCTCGCTCCATGGCGTTGCGGACACTGCGCGCATTGGCGAACCACGGTTGGTCGATTCTTCGGATCAGATACTGCTGTAACGCTTCTCGTGCGCCGGCTGACAGCTTGTAGCCGAGCTGCTCGGTCATCTGTCCGGCAATCTGTTCCAGTTCCGCGACCGTGTAATCGGGGAAGGAGACATGGTGAGCGACCCTGCTCTGCATCCCAGGGTTCGCCGAGAAGAACTGGTCCATCTTGTCGGCGTAGCCGGCCAGAATGACCACCAGGTCGTCACGGTTGTTCTCCATCACCTGGAGCAGGATCTCTATGGCTTCGGACCCGTAGTCGCGCTCGTTCTCGACCTTGTACAGGTAGTACGCCTCATCGATGAACAGCACGCCGCCCATCGCGCGTTTGATGATCTCTTTGGTCTTCGGAGCGGTGTGGCCGATGTATTCGCCGACCAGGTCGTCCCGCGTGACGCTCACCAGCTGTCCGCGCCTGAGATAGCCGAGCTTGTGCAGCATATCGGCCATTCTCAGGGCGACGGTTGTCTTGCCGGTGCCCGGATTACCGGTGAAACACATGTGCAGGCTGGGCTGCGGAGCGCTGACACCGAACTGACTGCGCATCCGGTCGACCAGAAGCAGCGCGGCGATCTCAGCGATACGGGTCTTCACCGGTGCGAGACCGACGAGTTCGGTGTCGAGTCGGTCCAGCACCGCGTCGACGCCGGTATCCCGGCGCGCAGCGGCGAGATCGACGACGGCGTCGACGGGTAACAGCTCGACGTGCGGCTCAGGTTCGGCTTCCAGTTGCGGGCCCGACCGCTGACCTGCGCTCAACCCGAACGAGTGTCCCATGGCCTGGATGCTGCCACGGGTCACTGAACATGTCTATTGAGAATCACGATAGGAATATCAATGGTTAGGTTCATTGTGTCACCGTGGAATCCACCATCTGGGTGAGGCGAGCCGCCCTTCGCCGGTTCTATGGTCGGTGAATCGGACGCATGGACCAGGTGCATGGGAGGGCGTACCAATGCCCACTGCTGGACTGTTGGGCACACTCGAGCGCCGGGTGATGGATGAGCTCTGGGGCGCATCGGAACCGCTGACGGTCCGACAGGTGCACAGCATGCTGGTCACGGATCGCGCCGTGGCCTATAACACCGTGTTGACGGTGCTGCGGAGGCTGGCCGATAAGGGTGTCGCCCTACGGCACAGGGAATCCCGAGCAGACCGGTACGCCCCTGTTACCGCGCTCGAGCAGATGGTGGTAGCGCTGATGATCGACGCACTGGGTCAGGCGACGGCGTCGGGCGACCGCTACTCCGCCTTGGCCCACTTCGTGGAACGTGTCAGCACCGAGGAAGCAATGCTGCTCCGGAGAGTGCTCTCCGACATCGACGTCAGTCGACAAGAGTGCCCAGGCTAGGTGGCTGTAACGGGATGGTTGCGGTCACTGCGGTGCCCGATCCCCGGCGTGACCGGATGGTGAGCCGGCCACCGACCAGCTCGGCGCGTTCGGTCATCGACAACAATCCGTAACCACGCGTCTGGGGGTCGCCGCCCGCATGTTCGGCAGCATTGAAACCGACTCCGTCATCGACGATTTCCAGAATCGCGATGTCGTCGTGTACCACGAAACTGAGCTTGGCCACACTGGCCGCGGCATGCTTGACGACATTCTGTAGGCACTCCTGGGCAATGCGGTAGAGGGCCAGTTCGACATGCTCGGCCAAGCGGCTTTCCGCCAATTGGACCTCCAGGTCCAGTTGGGGTATCGAACGGGCCAGACTGGCCAGCCCTCCGGCCAACCCGAGATCGTCGAGAACCGGCGGGCGCAGACCACTGATCGCCGCACGGGCCTCCTCCAATGTGAGTCCCACGAGTTCGCGCGCGGCGCCGAGCTGCTCGGATGCCTCATTCACATCATCGTGCATGGCCCTTGCAGCGGCGTCGAGACGATAGGCAAGGGTGATCAGCCGCTGCGAGATGCCGTCGTGGATATCACCGGCCAGATGCCTGCGCTCGGTCTCTTGTGCCTCGATGACCTGCTCGACGAAGCTCTCGTGAGCGCGCTGGCGAGCCAACAGCTGCCGGTGTAGCCGGGCCTGATGCAACGCGCCGGCGATGAGCCGGCCGATCACCCTGAGCAGCTCGACGTCGCGCGGCGTGAATTGCCGTCGTTCCACGGTGTAGACCGACAATTCGCCGACCAGCCCACCCGGGTCGGTTTCCATCGGCACCGACACCATCGAGGTGAATCCGGATGTGCTGAATGCGGCGATGGGGACGTACCGTGCGTCGGCCTCCTTGTCCTCGGTGATGACCACCGATTCCCGGTGGCTCGCCACCCACCCGGAGATGCCCGCGCCAAGTGGTAGTCGGACGCGCCCGACCTCCTTGTCGTAGGGCGGAGTCGCTCCGGCGAGCGTCAACGAGCGGTCACCGTCATCGAGAACGTGGACGAAACACACATCGGCGCCGGTGGTGTCGATGATCATGCGTGCCGCGGCGGCGGCGAGAGGCTCGACGGTCGGATCCCGTGACGTGGCCTCGATGAGCGCGCGCAACAGCGCCAGTTCCCCGTCAGCGTCGACGAAGTCACGTACTGCGTTCTGCCCGTTCGCCTGACCCGGCACCCGTTGCGGGGGAGCGACACTCTTCACCGGAAAATGCCCTCTCGCAACGCGGCTGCCACGGCGCTCGTGCGGTCACCAACACCGAGCTTGCGGTACATCGATCGCAGATGGCTTTTCACCGTCTCGTCCCCGATGACCAACCTGACCGCGATGGCCCGGTTGGACAAACCGCTGACCATGAACGACAGAATCTCGCTTTCCCGCTGCGTCAGTCCCTGCCGGGCGCCGGGCCAGAATTCGTCGCGCTGCAACCTGGCCGCCGTGTCGACCGCGCGAGCTGCCAGGCCGGGATCGATTGCCATCTCGCCGTTTTTCACCAATTCCAATTGGTGCACCAGATCGTCGCTGCTGATGCTTTTCAGCAGATAGCCCGACGCACCAACTCTCATCGCCTGAAAGAGGTACTGCTCGTCGTCGTACACCGACAACATCACGATTCTGCGATCGGGATTACGTTGCCGCAATGTCAAACACAGGTCCAGTCCGCTGGAGCCCTGCATCCGGACATCGCACAGCACGACGTCGGGGTCCAGACTCTCGACCACCTGGACAGCCTGCTCGACACCTACCGCCTGCCCGACGACGCGCACTTTGCTCTGAAATCCGGTGAGCATGGCCTTGAGACCTTCGATCACCATCTGGTGATCGTCGACGAGCACAACCCGAACCGGACCCGCAACCGTCGCTGTCATCATGGCAACACGATAGGAGTGCAAGACGACGGAGTCACGCAACTTCGGCTCCCAGAGCGCAATCTAACCCGCACAACCCCCCGTTACGGGGGAACCCGGGGCCTACGCGGGTTCCTAACATCGCGTTGACTCAAGGAGGTTAGATGGACAGGCGCTCGCCCACCATCGTCGCATCGGTTCTGCCCGCTGATTATTCCGACCTCGGTCAGGAGTTGCGGCACCTGGAGAAGGCGGGCGTCGACCGTGTCCAGTGGGACGTGATGGACGGTCAGTTCGTGCCGAACCTGACCTTCGGACCGGATGTTATCGCCGCCGGACGTCCGCATGTGTCGATGGGCTTCGAAGCGCATTTGATGGTGAACGACCCGGACCCGATGCTGGCCAGCTGGGTGCAGGCCGGCTGCGAGATCGTCATCGTGCACGCCGAGGCGACCCGGCACCTGCACCGCACCCTTTCTGCGATCGCCGATCTGGGGGCGCGCGCGGGTGTGGCATTGAATCCGGCCACCCCACTGGAGGCCGTCGTCAATGTCCTCGACCTCGTCGACCTGCTGCTGGTGATGACGGTGAATCCGGGGTTCGGCGGCCAGCAGTACATCGCGTCGATGGAAACGAAGATCGCCGCGGCGCGCCGCGAAATCGACCGCAGGGGAGGTGGTATCGAATTGGAGGTGGATGGGGGGATCGGGTTGTCAACCATCGAGGGCGCCGCCCGGTCGGGAGCCGACGTGTTCTGCGCGGGATCCTCGATCTTCAAGGGATCCGGAACGATGTCCGATCGCGTCGGCGCGCTGCGCAGCGCCGCGGCACCGGGGGCAGAGAGCCGATGACCGCCGACAGTGTGACAGCCGCCGGGCTTCCAGAGCTCACCCCGGAGCTCGATGAACTGGCGATCACCACGCTGCGCTTCCTGGCCGTTGATGCTGTGCAGGCCGCCAACAGTGGTCACCCCGGCCTGCCACTGGGTGCCGCGCCCGCCGTGTGGACACTGTGGTCGCGACATCTACGGCATGATCCGGCGCACCCGGACTGGCCCGATCGGGACCGATTCATCTTGTCGGCCGGGCATGGTTCGGCCTTGCTGTACGCACTGCTCCATGTGTTCGGCTACGGGTTGGAGACCGCCGAACTCGCCCAGTTCCGTCAGCTCGGGTCCCGTACGCCCGGACACCCGGAGCTGGGACAGACCCCGGGTGTCGAAACCACGACCGGCCCGCTCGGCCAGGGACTTGCCAACGCGGTCGGCATGGCACTCGCCGAACGGATGCTGGCTGCTCGTTGCAACGACGAACACCACACGATCGTCGACCACCGAACCTGGGTCCTGGCCGGTGACGGTGACCTGATGGAGGGAATCAGCCACGAGGCGGCGTCGCTGGCGGGGCGCCTCGGCCTCGGCCGTCTGGTGGTGCTCTTCGATGACAACAACATCACCATCGACGGCACCGCCGACATCAGCTGTAGTGACGATGCCACAGCACGATTCGCGGCGTACGGATGGCGCACGCTGTCGGTCGACGACGGCAACGACGTCGAGGCCATCGATCGGGCGTTGGCCATTGCCCGCAAGGATGATTCGGCTCCCACGTTCATCCGGGTACGCACCACCATCGGCTACGGAGCGCGGGGTGTCGAAGGCACTTCCAAGGCGCACGGCAACCCGCTCGGTGCCGAAACGATCGCGGCAATGCGTGCGCGTTGCGGCTGGCCCAGCACCGCGTTCCACGTGCCGGACGAGGTCGCCTCGTGCGTGGGCCGGCTAGCCGCCGAAGGTGCCGCCACGCGCGCCGGCTGGGTCCGCCACTACGCGGAATGGACGGTGGACAATTCGAGATTGGCGATCGACCACCGGCTCGATCAGGTGCCGGGGCCGCCGGAAGCAGAGACACCGGGTATCGACGCGCCGACACAGAAGCCCATTGCGACGCGGCAGGCCTCCGGCATCGCGCTCAATCATCTGGCATCCCGGTACCCGGCACTCGTCGGGGGATCGGCTGACCTGGCCGCGTCGACGAATACCGGAATTCCCGGTGGCTCTGTGAGTTCCGACGACTTCTCCGGCCGGACGATACATTTCGGTATCCGTGAGCATGGCATGGCGGCGGTGATGAACGGTATCGCCGTACATGGCGGCCTGCGGCCGTTCGGCAGCACATTTCTGGTCTTCGCCGACTATCTGCGCCCGGCATTGCGCTTGTCCGCGTTGATGCGTCAGCCGGTCATCTACGTCTTCACCCACGATTCGGTTCACGTCGGTGAGGACGGGCCGACGCACCAGCCGATCGAGCACATCGAATCGCTGCGGCTGATCCCCGGGGTGACGGTGCTGCGGCCGGCAGACAACGGAGAGACCGAGGTCGCGTGGGATATCGCGGCGCGCAACCTCACCGGCCCCACCGTGTTGATCTTGACCAGGCAGAGTCTGCCGAATCTGGGTGAACATGGGCTCGACGACCTGCGCGTGAACGGATTTCGGACGGTAGGCGGCTTCCTCGATGAACCCGATGTACTGCTGGGTGCCAGCGGTTCGGAGGTGTCCCTGGCGGTCGCGGCGGCTGAGCTCCTGGCCGAACGTGGTGTGCGGGCGGCGGTCATCTCGGTGATGTGGCGTGAGCGGCTCGCCGCGGTACTGTCCGAGCGACGCGCCGCCCTGCCCGACGTACCTGCGGTGTGGATAGAGGCCGGTGTCACCGTCGGTTGGCGCGCGCTGGCGCGGGACCGCGATGATGTCGTCGGGCTGAATCGGTTCGGCGAGAGTGGGCCGGGTCCGGAGGTGGCCGCACACCTCGGCCTCACTCCGGATGCGATCGTCGAATCGGCACTGGAGACACTGGCCCGGACCGATCATCGTGGTTAGGTCCGCCCGTGTCCGACAAACGGTTTAGGATCAGCCGCGCTGCCGATATTCGCCCTCGGCCGGTCATGCTCGCGGTCGCCGGGGACAGCGCCGCGGGCAAGACCACGCTCACTCGAGGGCTGGCGCAAACGCTCGGAACCGATCGATGCGTTGTCTTCTCCGCTGACGACTACCAGCGTTTCGATCGCACCGAAAGGACCGGCACGGCGCTGACTCCGGTGCATCCCGACAGCAACTACCTCTCCATCCTGGAACAGCATCTTCAGTTGCTGGCGACCGGTCAGCCGGTGCTCAAGCCGGTCTACGATCACACCACCGGTCTGCGCACCCGGCCGGAACTGGTGGAACCCAACGACTTCGTCATCGTGCACGGGGTGCTACCGCTGCACAGCAAGCTGGCCCGAGCTTGCTTCGACGTCAGTGTTTACCTTGACCCGGCCGAGGACATCCGCCGGTGCTGGAAACTGCGGCGAGACACCGTGGAACGTGGATACACCGACGAACAGGTTCGGGAATCACTCGCGGCCGCGGAGAGCGCATCGGTGTCGGTGATAAGACCGCAGCGCGCCGAGGCCGATATCGTCGTCCGGTTCGCCGGGATCGACGGACGTGACGATCCGCCCGGGACTCCACTCTCGGCAGAGGTGTTGCTGCGCAACACCATCGCACAACCGGACCTGGCGCAGATCCTTCAGCCGACACTCACCCGGACCGCGCACCTGCGGATGACCCGGGACACCGATGGAAGGCCGGTGGACAGTCTGCACATCCACGGCTATGCGCCGGCGGAGGAGAACGCCGCGGCCGAGCTACTGATCTGGCGTGCGCTCGGCGAACCCGACACCGAGGTGCCGATGTGTCTGGGGAACACCGGCACCGGAATACGAAGCACACCGTTGGCCATCACACAGATGCTGTTGCGGTATCACATGATGCGTGGTTCTCGATGATGTGCGAGCGCCCATCGCTGTGCGCTGTGATCTTCGATGTCGACGGCACGTTGGCCGACACCGAACGTGACGGGCATCGCCCCGCCTTCAACGACGCCTTCGCCATGCACGGAATCGAGGTGACATGGGATCCCGAGCAATACGGCCGACTGCTGCAGATGACCGGCGGGCGCCGTCGCATCGCGGCCGAACTGCACCGCTTGGGCTATGCGGAGGCAGAACTGCGAGCCGCCGAGATCCATGCCACCAAGACCACCTTGTTCCGTGACCGCATCTTGGCCGGCGAGGTGCGGCCCCGCACCGGACTGCAGGACTTCGTCAGGAGCCTGGTCGATGCCGGTATCACCATCGCGGTGGCGACCACCGGAAGCCGAGCCTGGGTGGAGCCACTGGTGGATCAGCTCATCGGTCACGGCGTCGCCGATGCCGTGCTGACCGGTGACGACGTCGAACGTCTCAAGCCGGACCCCGAGGTCTACCTCAAGGTACTCGACCGGCTCGGCGTTCTCCCCGAGGAGGCAATCGCGGTGGAGGATTCGTCCGTCGGTTTACGCGCCGCGGCATCCGCCGGAATTGCGACAGTGGTGATCACCAACGGGTACACCTGCGGGCAGGACTTCACGGCGGCGGCTGCGGTGCGTACCGGATACGGTGGGCCGGAATCGCTCACCGCCGCGGTGTGTCAGCGCATCCATCAGCAGTGGTGGGTGAGATGACCGTCGGGGCCGGATCGCTGGCGTCCGAACATGATTGCCTGTTGCTCGATCTCGACGGCACCGTGTACCGGGGTGCCGAGCCCGTCGACGGCGCCGTCGCCGCCTTGACCGACCTCGGTGTGCAGAGCCTCTTCGTCACCAACAACGCCTCACGCGGATCCGGTGAGGTGGCTGCACGGATGCGCCGAATGGGGTTCAGCTTGCGGGACGACGACGTGGTCACCAGTGCACAGAGCGCGGCCCGGCTACTGGCGAGCCGGCTGCGTCCCGGCGCAGGGGTACTCGTGGTGGGAGCGGATGCGCTTCGTGCCGAAGTGAGTGATGTCGGCTTGTGCCCGGTTCGCGCGGCGGCCGATGATCCGGTGGCCGTCGTACAGGGCCACTCCACCCGAACGGGATGGGATGATCTCGCCGAGGCGGCACTGGCCATTCGAGGCGGGGCCTGGTGGCTGGCCACCAACCTCGACAGTTCGTTCCCGACCGAACGTGGGCTGCTTCCGGGAAACGGGTCGATGGTGGCGGCGCTGCGCACAGCGACCGGCGAAATTCCTGACGTTGCGGGTAAGCCGCAGCCGATGATCCTGCGGGATGCGCTGGCACGTGGCCGATTTCGTTCGCCGCTCGTTGTCGGCGACCGGCTTGACACCGATATCGCTTGTGCGAATGCTGCGGGCCTGCCGAGCCTTCTGGTGTGCAGCGGTGTGGCCGCGCCGGCGGACGTGCTGGCGGCGACGGTGGGGCAACGGCCTACACATGTCGCACTGGATATCCGAAGTCTCAGATACCCGAGTGTGAGCACTCGGATCGGCCGACAACTCTCTTGGCGTGTGGAGGCCGACGGCGACGCGGTGACGGTGCTGTCGACGGGAGTCACCGATGATGGCGATGGCTTGTCGATCATCCGGGCGATCGCGCACGAGTTCTGGCGGATCGGTACCGGTGCAGGTGGAGGTACACCGGCAATCCGTGCGGGTGACGACCATGCCCGGCGTGCCTTGGCGGCCGTGGAGGTGGTCGAGCGGCCACGCCGAGACCACACTGCCGTGTAGTCGGCCTCGGCAATCAGCGCGCCGGACACCGCAAGTTCAGCGCTTGGGACCTGCGTCGGTGGTTTCGGTCCGTGACCACCCGCGTTTTTGCGGATCCGGGAACATTGGCACGGTCCGTCGAAAGCGCAAGTGTCTGAGCCGTTTCGTGCCGTAATCCCATATAGTTGACTGAATAGTACATAACCGATACCGTCAATCGCGCAAGCGTCGCAGGCGCTCGACAGGAGATTTGAACATGACACGCGCGGTGACCTTCTCGCGAGCCGGAGAGCCGGCCGAAATTCTCGAAGTCAGGACGGTCGAAGCGCCTCCGGAGCCTGGCTGGGGGCATATCCAGGTTCGGGTGCGGGCCTTTGCCATCCACCCCGGCGATCTGCTCGCGGTGGCCATGACCACTGACGTCGGCGTGACGCAACGCGTTGGTGTGGAAGCGGCCGGCACGATCACCGAGATCGGCCCTGGAGTGGCCGGGCTGACCATCGGGCAGCGGGTCGCGTTCTTCCCGAACCCGGGATCGTGGGCAGAAACGGTCAACGTGCCCGCCGAACTCGCTGTTGTCGTCCCAGAGGGTATCTCCGACGAGGTGGCGGCTCAGCTGGTCTGCAACCCGATCACGGTGTTGTTGTTGCGCAGGGCCGCCGAAGAGCACCCCGCGGTCGGCTATGACGGGGTAGTGGTCAACAACGCCGCGTCATCTTCGGTGGGTCGGCTGTTCACCACCCATGCGCAAGACCATGGCATCGACACGGTGTCGGTGGTGCGCAGCGCCGAACGGGCAGATGAGCTGAGCGCCTTGTTTCCCGATGTGCCGGTGTTCTCCACCGGTGTCAACGATTGGCGTGACCGGTTGACCGCGGTGGCGGGCGCACGGCCGGTCGCGGTAGTCCTCGACCCGGTGGGCGGGCGTGTCGGTACCGAGCTGTTCGGCTTGCTGGCCCCCGGCGGAACGCTGATCAGCTATGGGCAACTGGAACCCGACCCGTTCGTGCTGCACCCGTTGGATCTGGTGCAAGGATCGAGAGGACTGCGCGGCATGACGGTCTTCCGCTGGTCGACCGGTGCCTCGGCCGCGCAACGTGCCTCCGACATCGCCGCCGCTCTTGCCATGGTCAGCACATATCCTCAGGTGCTCGCCCCTGCCGCTGTCTACGGACTCGACGACATCGAGTCCGCGGTGCGACACGCATCGAGGCCGGGCAAGATCGGCACCGTCGTCGTAACCATCTGAGCCGCAGCGCCGGTCACTCGCCACTCGCCACGAGCGAGTTGTGTACCGATAGGTCGTAAACCACTAGGATGCACCGATGGCACGCCCGCGCAAGTTCGACGAAGACGAGGTGATCGCGGCCAGTCGCGATCTGTTCTGGGCTCAGGGATACGAGGCCACCAGCGTTGATGATCTCGGTGCGGTGACCGGTCTGGGCAGGGGCAGCTTCTACAAGGCCTTCGGGGACAAACATTCGTTGTTCCTGCGCAGTCTGGAGCTCTATTGCGCCCAGATGTCGGAAGCCGTCCGAGCGGATCTGCACAATCCGGCGTTGGGCGCCTACGACCGGCTGGTGGCCCATGTTCGCGGGCTCACCTCGGTGATGGCCTCCGATACCGAGCGCCGAGGCTGCCTGATGGCCAAGAGCGCCGACGAACTCTGCCCCGCCGACCCCGACGTCGCCAAACTGGTGAAGCGCACCTTGGACGGATGGCTGCGGGAGTTGACCGCGACGATCGCCGCCGCCCAGGCGGACGGTGATATCCCGGCCGGCACCGACACCAAGGCCCTGGCAAGCCTGCTGCTGGCGGTGTTGCGCGGTATGGAGGGGCTGCGCAAGGGCGGGGTGGCGGCCTCGACCGTGAAGGCAGCCGCCGAACAGGTCATCACCTTGATGTCGGTCCAGCTGCCCGCGGCAACCTGATCGCAGACGCTTCCCTCGGCACGACATCTGGGATCTCATCGCACCGTGCCTGCGGCTTCCACTGCTTGCCGCGACTCTCGCGACGCGAACATCTGCTTCATCCACAATGCCGGATTCATCCACAACCTGACGCGTCATGGCCCGCGACGACGCGGGTAGGTCGGTCCGCGTGCCTACCGTCGGCTCATGGACACCGAATCGCCTGCACAGCGTCTGACGCGGCGCATCGGCACCGACCGCGACCCGGCAGCCGAAGCGCCGGAGGAGGAATCGGACACCGTGCTGGCCCGATGGCTGCCCGACGGTGACAGTCGCTCCGCGCGGGACTGGTTCGGCGCATTGCGCGCCGACCCGGGTCGCGCGGGGATCATCGCATTGCTGATGGTCGGGGTGATCGCAGTACTGGTCACCGTATTCACCGTGCTTCGTGATTCTCCGCCGCCGGTGTCTTCGGCGAATCTCCCTGCCGTGCAGATGGTTTCCTCGGCGAGCGCCACTCCGGCGCCCCCGGAGTCACCTGATGGGCTGGTGGTGGTGAGCGTCGTCGGCTTGGTCAATACCCCCGGGTTGGTGACCCTGACGGCCGGGGACCGGATCGCCGACGCGCTGGAGGCCGCCGGCGGCGCGGTGGACGGTGCGGATCTGGTCGGGCTGAATCTCGCCCGCCGCGTGGTCGACGGCGAGCAGATCATCGTCGGGTTGGCCGCCCCACCCGGATCGCCGTCGCCGATGGGCAGTTCGGTGAGTTCGGCGACTCCGCCCGAGCAAGCCGACCCGGCGGCGGCGAGCACCGCAGCCGCGGCGCCGTCGGCACCGGTGGACCTGAACACCGCGACCCCAGCGGATCTCGACGCCCTGCCCGGCGTCGGTCCGGTCACCGCCGCGGCGATCATCGCGTGGCGTGAGGCCAACGGGAAATTCACCAGTGTCGACCAGCTCAGCGAGGTCGACGGGATCGGCCCGGCGCGTCTGGACAAGCTGCGTGACCTGGTCGATGTGTGAACTCCGAAGAGCGACAAGTCGATATCAGGCTGGTGCCTGCGGCGGTGACCAGCTGGGCGGTGACCGCCGCGGGGATACTCTTCGCGCCCTGGGCGATTGTTGCGATCGTGGTGGGCACCGTCGCGGTGACGGCACTGGCCGGGCGGTGGTGCGCCCGGCGCGGGATCCGGCTGGGTGTCGCCGGGGTGGCAGCGGTCGCGGTCATCGGCACAGCGTTCGGCCTGTCGATCGGGATACGTGCCCACGACGTACGGCAGCACCCGATTGCCGCGCGCCACGGCGACACTGCCACCGTCGGTGTGGTCCCCACCGAATCGCCACGCTCATTGGGGCAGGGCCGCATCATGTTCCGGGCCGGGCTGCGCGATCTCGACGGCGGCCCGCTGACCGGGATGGTGCTGGTCTTCGCGCCGGTGACGGATTTCGCGGCGCTGACCGTGGGCCGCCCGGCCACCTTCCGGGCCCGCATCGGGCGTCCGCTACGGCCCGACCTCAGCGTCGCCGTGCTCACCGCGATCGGTGAGCCGACGCTCGGACCCGTCCCGGCGGTGCGCCGGCTGTCCGGGCACATCCGCTCGGAATTCGCCGAAACCGCCCGTCGGGTGTTGCCCGCCGACCAGGCCGCGATGCTGCCCGCCCTGGTGCTCGGCGACATGTCGGCGGTCACGGCAACGACCTCAGCCGACTTCCAGGTTGCGGGACTGACCCATCTGACCGCGGTCTCGGGCGCCAACGTCACCATCGTGTGCGGCACCGCCTTGCTGTCCGCGGCGCTGGTCGGTCCCCGGTTGGCCGCCCTGCTGGCTTTGGCGGTGCTGATCGGTTTCGTCGTCGTGGTCGAACCGTCGGCGAGCGTGCTGCGTGCGGCCGTCATGGGCGGCATCGCGCTGCTGTCGGTGCTGACACATCGCCGGCGCCAAGCCATCCCGGTGCTCTCGGCGAGCATCATCGCGCTGATGTCGGTGGCGCCGCAGCTTGCCGTCGACGCCGGCTTCGCGTTGTCGGTGGTGGCGACCGCGGCCCTGGTGGTGATCGCCCCGATCTGGTCGGCCCGGCTGGTCGGGCGCGGCTGGCCCGAACCGCTGGCCGCCGCGGTGAGCATCGCGTTGGCCGCTCAGCTGGTCACCGCCCCGCTGATCGCCGGGATCTCGGGCCGGTTCAGCGTGCTCGCGGTGCTGGCCAACCTGCTTGTCGCCGCCGTCATCCCGCCCATCACGGTGATCGGCACCACGGCGGCGGCGTGCTCGGCGTTCGCACCGGCGGTGGCGGGCCTGCTGGTCCGGTTCACCGGGCCGGAGCTGTGGTGGCTGCTGACGGTGGCGCACCGCATCGCGGCAGTGCCGGGCGCCGCCGTCACCGTCCCGTCCGGTGTCGCCGGTATGGCGTTGGTCGCGGCGGTGAGCATCGCGGCGATCCTGAGCTGGCGCCGGCGGTGGGGCCGGGTGCTGAGTGCCGGCGCGGCCTGCTGCCTGTTGGCCTGGACCCTGTCCGGGGTCGTCGGCGGGGCGTGAAACGATCGTTGGGTGACAGACACCGCGGAATTGCATCTCGTCCTCGGCGATGAGGAACTGCTGGTCGAGCGCGCGGTGGCCGGTGTGCTGAAGACGGCCCGCAAGAAGGCCGGCACGGTCGATGTGCCGGTGGACCGGTTACGCGCCGGTGAGGTCAGCACCAGTGAGCTCGCCGAACTGCTGAGCCCGTCGCTGTTCGCCGATGAACGGGTAGTGGTGCTGGAAGCCGCCGGTGAGGCCGGCAAGGACGCGGTATCGCTGATCGTCAGCTCGGCGGCCGACTTGCCGCCGGGCACCCAGCTGGTCGTGGTTCACTCCGGCGGAGGCCGCGCCAAGGCGATGGCCGACCAGCTCAAAAAGCTTGGTGCTCAGGTGCACCCGTGCGCGAAGATCGCCAAGCCCGCCGACCGCGCCGACTTCGTGCGCCGCGAGTTCCGGTCGCTGAAGGTGAAGGCCGACGATGACACCGTCTCAGCCATCCTCGACGCCGTCGGTTCGGATATCCGTGAATTGGCGGCGGTGTGCTCACAACTCGTCGCCGATACCGACGGCACGGTGGACGCTGCCGCGGTGCGCCGGTACCACCAGGGCAAGGCCGAGGTGAAGGGTTTCGACATCGCCGACAAGGCCGTCCTCGGCGACGTGTCCGGGGCGGCGGAGGCGCTGCGCTGGGCCATGCTCAGCGGCGAACCCCACGTGGTGCTCGCCGACGCGCTGGCCGAGGCGGTACACACCATCGCCCGGGTGGGCCCGCTGCAGGGTGACCCGTACCGGTTGGCCGGGGAGCTGGGCATGCCGCCGTGGCGGGTACAGAAGGCGCAGAAGCAGTCGCGGCGCTGGTCGCGTGACCGGGTGGCCGAAGCGTTGCGGGTGGTCGCGTCGTTGAACGCCGATGTCAAGGGCGCGGCGGCCGACGCGGACTATGCGCTGGAGGCCGCGGTGCGCAAGGTCGCCGAACTTGCGACCGACTGAGCCCGGACACGCAAAAACCCGCGCGTGACGGCGGAGCGTCGACGCGCGGGTGTGCGAAAGAAGATCAGATCTTGTTGACAGCCAGCGCCAGGGCGGACTTCTTGTTCGCGGCCTGGTTCTTGTGGATGACGCCCGCGCTGGCAGCCTTGTCCAGCTTGCGGTTGGTCACCACCAGCAGTTCACCGGCCTTGTCCTTCTCGCCGGCGTCGATGGCCTCGCGCAGCCCGCGCACAGCCGTACGCAGCGACGACTTCACCGACTGGTTGCGCAGTCGACGGCGCTCGTTGGTCTTGATGCGCTTTTCCTGCGACTTGATGTTGGCCACGCGTGTAGTTCCTTCGTAAAGCGTCGGTTGGGATACGTAAGTCTTTGGCCCAGCAACGGGCAGCGGTTGTTCAGGTTACCAGCGGGGGTGCCAAACCCCCAAAGCGGACCGACTGGCCTGCCGAAATGGCGGACTTACGGCAGCATGGCACTGGTGAGTCTACGAACCCTGCCGAACGAATCAGCCCGTACGTCGCGCTCGGGTTCGCGCGCGGTCAAACGCCAGGCCGGCATTTTCGACGGTTACGAGAATCTGGGCAGATACTCGGCGGCCTTCGATGAGATGTTCGACGCCGAAGGAAACGTCCGCGGACCGTACAAGGGGATTTTCGCTGAACTCTCGCCGTCGGACGCCTCCGAGTTGGCCGCCCGCTCCGAAGCCCTCGGCCGGGCCTTCATCGACCAGGGCATCACCTTCTCGTTGTCAGGTCAGGAACGCCCCTTCCCGCTCGACCTGGTGCCCCGCGTCATCTCCGCGGCCGAGTGGTCACGCCTGGAGAAGGGCATCGCGCAGCGGGTCAAGGCCCTCGAGCTCTACCTCGATGACATCTACGGCGAGCAGGAGATCCTGCGCGACGGGGTGATCCCGCGCCGGCTCATCACCTCCTGTGAACACTTCCACCGCGAAGCGGTCGGCATCGTGCCACCCAACGGAGTGCGGATACATGTCGCGGGTATCGACCTGGTCCGGGATGCGCAGGGCACCTTCCGGGTCCTCGAGGACAACCTGCGTTCGCCGTCCGGGGTGTCCTACGTGATGGAGAACCGCCGCACCATGGCGCGGGTGTTCCCGAACCTGTTCGCTTCGCACCGGGTGCGGGCGGTGGGTGACTATTCCTCGCACCTGCTGCGCGCACTGCGCAAGGCGGCGGCCACCAACGAGGCCGATCCCACCGTCGTCGTGCTCACGCCCGGGGTCTACAACTCGGCCTACTTCGAGCACTCGTTGCTGGCCCGCCAGATGGGCGTCGAACTCGTCGAGGGCCGAGACCTGTTCTGCCGCGACAACACCGTCTACATGCGCACCACCGAGGGCGAGCGTCAGGTCGACGTGATCTACCGCCGCATCGACGACGAGTACCTGGACCCGATGCAGTTCCGGCCCGATTCGGTGCTCGGTGTGGCCGGCGTGCTGAACGCGGCCCGGGCCGGCAATGTGGTGATCTCCAGCGCGGTCGGCAACGGTGTCGGCGACGACAAGCTGGTCTACACCTACGTGCCGACCATCATCGAGTACTACCTGGGCGAGAAGCCGTTGCTGGCCAACGTCGACACCTTCCGCTGCTGGCTCGACGAAGAACGAGAAGAGGTTCTCGACCGGGTCGACGAACTGGTGATCAAACCCGTCGAGGGCTCCGGCGGCTACGGCATCGTGTTCGGTCCCGATGCCAACGAGAAGGAACTCGCGACCATCACCAAGAAGATCCGCGCCGACCCGCGCGGCTGGATCGCCCAACCCGTGGTGCAACTTTCGACGGTCCCCACCCAGATCGACGACTGCCTGGCCCCGCGGCACGTGGACCTCCGGCCGTTCGCGGTCAACGACGGCGACGAGGTCTGGGTACTCCCGGGCGGACTGACCCGGGTTGCGCTGCCGGAGGGTTCGTTGGTGGTGAACTCCAGTCAGGGCGGCGGCTCCAAGGACACCTGGGTGCTGGCCTCCCGTACCTCGGCCGCCGATCGCGAACTGGCCGCCGCCGAGGTGGTGCGGGCGCTGCCGGATGCTGCGAAGGCCGGCAAACCGTCGGTCGCCGAAAAGGTCTCCCGCAACGGCAAAGTCGGCCGGGAAGTCAAGGGCGAACAGACCCAGCAGCAGCAGACCCGTGACTTTCGGGCGTCGTCACCCCAGAACGAACAGCAACAGCAGCAGCAACAGCAGGCGGTGGTCGGCTGATGCTGGCACGTAACGCGGAATCCCTGTACTGGATCGGGCGCTATGTCGAGCGCGCCGACGACACCGCACGCATCCTCGACGTCGTGGTGCACCAGCTGCTGGAAGACTCCAGCGTGGACCCCGACCAGACCTCACGGGTGCTGTTGCAGGTGCTCGACATCGAACCCCCCGATCAGCAGTTGGACGTGTGGTCGCTGACCGATCTCGTCGCCTTCGGCAAGGACACCAAGGGCGGCTGCTCGATCGTCGAGTCCATCACGGCCGCCCGTGAAAACGCCCGTGGGGCACGTGAAGTCACCTCCACCGAGATGTGGGAGTGCCTCAACACCACCTACAACGCGCTCGCCGAGCGGGAACGGGCGGCGCGGCGGCTCGGTCCGCACGAGTTCCTGGCCTATGTCGAGGGCCGTGCCGCGATGTTCGCGGGGCTGGCCGATTCGACGCTGTCGCGCGATGACGGCTACCGCTTCATGGTGCTGGGCCGGGCCATCGAACGCGTCGACATGACGGTGCGCATGCTGCTGTCGCGGGTCGGTGACAGCGGTTCGTCTCCGGCCTGGGTCACCGTGCTGCGTTCAGCGGGAGCCCACGACACCTACCTGCGCACCTACCGGGGCGTGCTCGACGCCAGCCGGGTGGTCGAGTTCATGTTGCTGGACCGGCTTTTCCCGCGGTCGATCTATTACTCGCTCCGGTTGGCCGAGCACAGTCTCGACGAACTCCTGCACCGCAGGCACAACCGGGTCGGCTCGACCGCCGAAGCGGCGCGGTTGCTCGGCCGGGCCCGCAGTGAGCTGGAGTTCCTGCCGCCCGGCGCCCTGCTGGAATCGCTGGAGGATCAACTGGCCGCGTTGCAGCAGACCTGCGTCGAGGTGGGAGATGCCCTGGCCTTGCAGTACTTCCACTCGGCGCCGTGGGTTGCCTGGACCGACGCCGGCCGTGCCGGTGGCACCGTCATCGAAGAGGGAGAGATCTGATGTGGCGCATGCGGGTAGTCCACGCAACGGGCTATGCCTACAAGTCGCCGGTCACCGCGTCGTTCAACGAGGCGAGGCTGACACCGCGATCGGATTCGCGCCAGAACGTGATCCTCAACCGGGTGGAGACCGTGCCGGCCACCAGGCAGTACCGGTACGTGGACTACTGGGGTACCGCCGTCACCACCTTCGACCTGCACGCGCCGCACGTCGAGTTGGAGGTCACCGCGTCATCGGTGGTCGAAACCGAGAAGCCTGATGCCCCACAGTCATCGGTGACCTGGGCGGACCTGGGGTCCGCGGCGGTGATCGACCGTTTCGACGAGCTGCTCACCCCGACGGTCTACACACCGGCCAGCAAACGGATCGAGCGGGTGGGCCGGCGCATCGCCAAAGACCACGAACCGCAGCAGGCCGTCATCGAGGCGGCCCGCTGGGTGCACGGCGAGCTCAAGTACGTCGCCGGCACCACCGGGGTGCACTCATCCGGGCTGGACGCGTTGCGCGAAGGCAAGGGCGTCTGCCAGGACTTCGCACATCTGACGCTGATCCTGTTGCGCGGGATGGGAATTCCTGCCCGGTACGTGTCGGGGTACCTGCATCCCAGGCGCACCGCGAAGGTGGGCGACACCATCGAGGGTCAGAGCCACGCCTGGATCCAGGCCTGGACGGGGGACTGGTGGCATTACGACCCCACCAACGACAAGGCCATCAACGAGCAGTACATCAGTGTGGGCGTGGGCCGTGACTATGCCGATGTGACACCGCTGAAGGGCATCTACTCCGGTGAGGGGTCCACCGATCTCGATGTCGTCGTGGAGATCACCCGGCTGGCTTGACGCGATTTGTGAAGTTCTTGTCGGACTGAGTCCGACAAGAACTCCACAAATCACCGGGGTTTGGTGCAGACGCCGGGATGGACCTGCACCTGGTGCAGGTCGTCGCCGAGTTCGATCTGGCGCTCGAACACCGTTGCCGCCAGGGCCCGCCAGCTCTCGTACTCGCCGGGGGCGGGGCTCGGCACGTAATGGGTGAGGATGAGGATGCCGACCCCGGCGCGGGCGGCGGTGTCGGCGGCCTGCTCCACCGACGAGTGGTAGTCGCAGATATCGCGGATCCGCTGCAGCGGCATCGCGTCGACCAGATCGTGCCGGATCACGGTGTGTACCAACGCTCCCGCGCCCGCAGCGAGTCCGTCCAGACCGGCGCACGGCACGGTGTCGCCGGCCAGCACCACCGAGGCGCCGTCGTGTTCGATGCGAAAACCGATGGTCGGCGCGACCGGGCGATGGTCGGTGGGCGCGGCCAGAACGCGGACACCGTCGACATCCCACACCACACCCTGAGTGTGCTCGTGCACCTCGATCGCCGGCGGCTCGGTGAGGTCGGCGTGGTGGGCGATGCGGTAGCCGATGTCGTGGCCGAGCGCCGCCAGCGTCGCGTCGACGACCGCGGCGGTGCCCGGTGGGCCGATGATCTGCAGCGGTGCGGGATTCGGGCTGAACGTGGTGATCCAGCGGGTGATGATCACATCGCCCAGATCGGTGATGTGATCGCTGTGCAGGTGGGTCAGCAGCAGTGCCGTCAGCGCGTTGGCGGCCGATCCGGCGGCCGCGAGTCGCTGCTGGACTCCGCGACCGCAATCGACGAGGAACGTCTGGCCGCCCGCGCGGATCAGCGTCGACGGGCCGGCCCGATCAGGGTCGGGGAGGGGGCTGCCGGTGCCCAGGAGCGTCACCTCGATCATGGCCCACATATACGCGGATATCGGCGTGGGTTCCGCGCAATCAGCCAAACGGGTACTTATCCGACGTAGCCTGGATTGTGTTCGGGATCACATTCGCCGATGAGGAGGGTGCCATGCGTATCGCCGACGTGCTGAAGGCCAAGGGAGCCGCCGTCGCGACGATCACCCCGGAGACGCCGGTGGCCGCGCTGCTCACCGGCCTGGTCGACCGCAATATCGGTGCGATGGTGGTCGTCGGCCCGGACGGGCCGGTCGGCATCGTCTCCGAACGCGATGTGGTGCACAAACTGCACGATCTGGGCGCGGACCTGCTGGGCAGGCCGGTCAGCGAGATCATGACCAAACACCTGGTGTTCTGCTCACCGGAGGATTCGGTGGACAGCCTGAGCGCGGTGATGACCCACAACCGGGTCCGGCACATCCCGGTACTGGTGGACGGCCAACTGGCCGGCATCGTCAGCATCGGCGACGTGGTCAAGACCCGGATGCAGGAGCTGGAGTCCAGCAAGGAACAGTTGCAGGCTTACATCACGCAGGGCTGAATGGATGGCGTGAGCCATACCGATGACGTTGTGGTGCGCCCTGCGGCGCGCGCCGATATCCCGGCCCTGTCGCAGGCCTTGGGCCGCGCGTTCTTCGATGATCCGGTGATGACGTGGCTGCTGCCCGATGCACCGGCCCGAAGGCGCAAGCTGCACAAGCTGTTCGCCGCCCTGACCCGACACCACCATCTGGCACACGGTGGGGTGGAGGTCGCGTCGGTGGGGCCGGCCATCGGCGCGGCGGCGCTGTGGGATCCGCCGGGCAAGTGGCAGCACACCACCGTCGAGGAATTGCGTGCCGCGCCGAGCATGCTGGCGACCTTCGGGACGGCGGTGCGTCGCGGTATGCAGGTCACCGAATTGATGAAACGCGAGCACCCCGAGGAGCCGCACTGGTATCTCGGCGTGATCGGCAGCGACCCGCAGGTCCGCGGAGCCGGACTCGGGCACGCCCTGATCCGATCACGGCTGGACCGTTGCGATGCCGAGTTCGCGCCGGCTTACCTGGAGTCGAGCAACCCCGACAACATCGGCTATTACCAGCGATTCGGTTTCGAGGTGACCGGCGAGATTGCGCTGCCCGGCGGTGGGCCCGTCCTGTACCCGATGTGGCGGAATCCGCGGTGAGTCGGTCGCGCCAGGGCGCTGAGCGTCCCCGGTGACCCCACGAGCGTGCGCAGACTTCGGCAGAGCCGCGGCGTGTTGCCCGCAGACACGCACGCTCGCGGAGAATATGAAGGGGCTCAGCTCCAGGAGAATTCGGCCCGCAGCCGCGTCGCGATGATCTCGAAGTGATCCTTGTCGAGGATGGCGCCCTCCCGGCGGATGCCGTCCTCGGGCACCTCGAGCACCCGGTCCAACCGCACCCAGGAGGGTCGGCCGTCGTAGTCCCAGCTGCCTGCCCCGATCCCGACCCACTGGTCGTCGTGGGCATGGTGATCCTGGCTGGACAGCATGAGTCCGAGCAGGGTGCGTTGGTCGCGACCCACCACCAGCACCGGACGGTCCTTGCCGCGGGTCGGGTCGTCCTCGTAGACCACCCAGGTCCAGACGACCTCACCTGGATCCGCCCGACCGTCCAGATCGGGGGAGTAGGAGATGCGCCGGGCCCGGTGCGCGGTGGGCACGCTGGCGCGGGTCACGGGTCGGCCGCTGGTGAGAGCGACCGGCGACGGGTTGGCTTGGGCCGCGAGTGCCTCCATACCGATCTTGAGGCCCTGCTGGATGACGCGCTCGGGGTTGGGCAGCTGGCGGATGAGTTTCGGGGCCTCGTTGAACACGAGGTTCTCCGCGAACCTCTGGAAGGCCTTCCACTGGGACGCCATAGCCGCCAAGCATAGCGAGGGCCGGGCACGCCCGATTGTGTCCAGCGGGCCCGCTGTCGATACCCTGGGACTACACGATCACGCCAGGACCAGGAGATTCCCATCAGCAGTTTCGCCGACAAGACGTTCACCGCGCCGGCGCAGATACGGAACTTCTGCATCATCGCCCATATCGACCACGGCAAGTCGACGCTGGCCGACCGGATGCTCGGAATCACCGGAGTGGTCGCCGACCGCGATATGCGAGCGCAGTACCTGGACCGGATGGATATCGAGCGTGAGCGCGGTATCACCATCAAGGCGCAGAACGTCCGGCTCCCGTGGAAGGTGGGCGACGAAGAGTTCGTCCTGCACCTCATCGACACCCCCGGGCACGTCGACTTCACCTACGAGGTGTCCCGCGCGCTGGAGGCCTGCGAGGGCGCGGTGCTGCTGGTCGATGCCGCGCAGGGCATCGAGGCGCAGACGCTGGCCAACCTGTACCTGGCCCTGGACCGCGACCTGACCATCATCCCGGTGCTCAACAAGATCGACCTGCCCGCGGCCGACCCGGACCGCTACGCCGGCGAGATCGCCCACATCATCGGCTGCGAACCCAGCGACGTGCTGCGGGTCTCCGGCAAGACCGGCGTGGGGGTGCGTGAGCTGCTCGACGAAGTGGTCCGGCTGATCCCGGCCCCGGTCGGCAACGCCGACGCGCCCGCGCGGGCGATGATCTTCGACTCGGTCTACGACATCTACCGCGGTGTGGTGACCTACGTCCGCGTGGTGGACGGCAAGCTCAATCCCCGCGAGAAGATCAAGATGATGTCCACCGGGGCCACCCACGAGCTCCTGGAGGTCGGCATCGTCTCGCCGGATCCGAAGGCCTCGGACGGGCTCGGCGTCGGCGAGGTCGGCTATCTCATCACCGGCGTGAAGGATGTCCGGCAGTCCAAGGTCGGAGACACCGTGACCACGTCGCGCCACGGTGCCACCGAGGCGCTCGTCGGCTACCGCGAGCCGCGGCCCATGGTCTACTCGGGCCTGTACCCGGTGGACGGTTCGGACTATCCGGTGCTGCGCGAGGCGCTGGACAAGCTGCAGCTCAATGACGCCGCGCTGACTTATGAGCCGGAGACCTCGGTCGCGCTGGGGTTCGGTTTCCGGTGTGGATTCCTCGGGCTGCTGCACATGGAGATCACCCGGGAACGCCTGGAACGCGAGTTCAACCTCGACCTGATCTCCACCGCACCCAACGTGGTGTACCGGGTGTTGAAAGAAGATACAACGCCGGGCAGTCCAGGGATGATCGTCACCAACCCGTCGGACTGGCCCGAGGGCAAGGTGCGCGCGGTCTACGAGCCGGTGGTGAAGACCACCGTCATCGCGCCCAGCGAGTTCATCGGCACCATCATGGAGCTCTGCCAGGCTCGCCGCGGTGAACTCGGCGGGATGGATTACCTGTCCCCGGAGCGCGTGGAACTGCGCTACACGATGCCGCTCGGCGAGATCATCTTCGATTTCTTCGACTCGCTGAAATCGCGCACCCGCGGCTACGCCAGCCTGGACTACGAGGAGGCCGGCGAGCAGGAGGCCGAGCTGGTGAAGGTCGACATCCTGCTGCAGGGCGAGGCCGTCGACGCCTTCAGCGCCATCGTGCACAAGGACGGCGCGGCGGCGTACGGCAACAAGATGACCACCAAGCTCAAGGAACTCATCCCGCGTCAGCAGTTCGAGGTGCCCATCCAGGCGGCCATCGGATCGAGAATCATTGCCCGCGAGAACATCCGGGCCATCCGCAAGGACGTGCTGAGCAAGTGCTACGGCGGTGACATCACCCGTAAGCGCAAGCTGCTGGAGAAGCAGAAAGAGGGCAAGAAGCGGATGAAGACGATCGGCCGGGTCGAGGTGCCCCAGGAGGCCTTCGTCGCGGCGCTGTCGACCGACGCGGCCGGAGACAAAGCGAAGAAGTGACTCCGGGCGCGCCATCGGTCACAATGACGCGGTGAACAGTGCCGCAGGATCGCCGCGCGTGCGGTATGCCCGTCATGCCCTCCTCGCCGTGTCGATCGGATGCGCGCTGCTGACGGGGTGTTCCAGTTCTGTCACCGGTCAGGCCGTCCGCGATGAGAATGCGGCGCCGATGGATGCGCCACCGCTGAAGGAAAGTCAGCTCGACGACGTGCTGCTGTCCATCGGGGACATCAACGACATCATGGGTTCGGACACCATGGAGATCACCGGTGAGCTCGACCAGATGGTCGACCACTCCGGCGATGTGTCCGAACCGGATTGCCTCGGTTCGATCTTCGGCGCCGAGGAGCCGGTCTACGGGGACAGCGGCTACACCGCCGTGCGCGACCAGGTTTCCCGCGAACCCGATGAGGACAACGCGCACTGGGTGGAACAGACCGCGGTGCTCTACCCGTCTGCGAACAAGGCACAGCGGTTCTTCGACAACGCCCGGTCCAGTTGGGACGCGTGTGCCGGGACGTCGATCGCCATCGACGACGGCATGGACAGCTACACCTGGCAGATCGAGGATCTGACCGCCACCGACACGGTGCTGACCCAGATCACCGCCCAGGACGACGCCGACGGGTGGGAATGCCAGCATGCGCTTTCGGCGGTCACCAATGTGATCGTGGAGGCCTGGGCGTGCAGCTACGGCGCGGGCGACGAGGCGGCCGATATCGCGGCGAAGATGGTCGAGAACGCCGTCGCCTGACCGCTGGTTGCGCCGAACGTGGGTTACCCGTCGACATTCGGCGTGATCGTCAACGGGTAATCGACGTTCGCGGTGTCACGGCACGGGCGTGGGGTCGACACGGAGCCCGTTGATCACCACCCGCAGCAGCCGGGATCGCTGATCGGCGTCGCGGTGGGGTTGTTCTCCGACCCAGGCGATGGCGGCGGCCATGTCGAGCACATCGTCGATATGGATATCCCGTTGCACCAGACCGGCTTTGGCGGCGCGGGCCACCAGCGCACCGCCGGCGTCACGGGCCATCCGGCAGGTACTCGACTCACCGGCCGGCGGGCTGGCCAGGGAGCGGGCCAGCCCTTCGAAGACACCGGCCTGTTCCACATAGGCGGTCAGCCACCGGTGCAGCGCGTCCAGCGGGTCGTCGGATGCGAGCAGTTCGACGCCCAGGTCCCGGATGCCGGTCAGTCCGTCGTCGATCACTTCCAGCACCAGTTGATCGCGGGTGGGGAAATGCCGATAGAGGGTTCCGGGCCCGACCCCGGCGGCGCGTGCCACATCGTCGAGGGAGGCCGTCACGCCGTGTGCGCTAAAGGCCTCGCGGGCAGCGTCCAGCAGCAGTTGACGGTTGCGGGCGGCGTCGGCGCGTAACGGGCGGGCCGTCATCGGTTCTCGCTTCCTCTGGACAAACGGAGACTGTCTCCATATATTGACCGGAGACCGTCTCCGAATCATATCGAGGAAGTCCTGCCATGAAGGTGAGTCTCACCGTTCTGCCCGACCCCGCCGGGTTTCCCGGCATCCTGACGACCGTCGCCGACGCCGCCGGCGCCGGATTTCCGCGGGTCTGGTTCCCGCAGTTGCCGCCGTCCCCGGACATGGCCGGGTGGGACGCCCTGACCACCCTGGCTCTCGCGGGCGCGGCGGTGCCACAGATCGAACTGGGCTCCGCGGTGGTGGTGGCCCAGACCCAGCACCCCCTGGCCCTGGCGCGCCAGGCGCTGACGGCCTCGGCTGCGACCGGCGGCCGGCTCATCCTCGGAATCGGGGTCAGTCACCGCGTCCTGGTGACCGATGTGTTCGGCTACCCCTACGATGCGCCGGCGGCCTACCTGCGCGAGTACCTGCAGGTGCTGGTGCCCGCGCTGCGCGGTGAACCGGTGGATCATCACGGCGCGCGGATCACCGCCGTCGGCAAGGTCGGCCTTCCCGGCGCGTCCGCCCCGCCGGTCGTTGCCGCGGCCCTGGGTCCACGGATGCTGGATCTGGCCGGTGAACTCACTGACGGTACGGTGACCGCCTGGACCGGGCTGAAAGTTGTTGACAGTCACATCGTTCCGCGGATCACCGCGGCGGCCGCCCGGTTCGCCAAGCCGTCCCCGCAGGTGGTGGTCGGTCTGCCGGTCAGCGTCACATCGGATGTGGAGGCCGCGCGCGCCGAGATCGCGGGCATGTTCAATCCGGGTGATCTGCCCGCCTACCGGGCGATGCTGGACCGCGAAGGTGTCGATGATGTCGCCGACATCTGTGTCTTCGGAGACGAGGAATCGGTGCTGGCCCAGCTGCGCCGGTTCGCCGCGGCCGGTGCCACCGAGTTCAGCGGGTTCGCGATCGGCGATCCGCAGACCCAGGCCCGCACCGTGGAAGTGCTGGCCGCGTACCGGGATTGAGTTCTCGCCGCGTTTAACCCGTTTCGCATCGTGGTGACATCGGTACCGTCACCGCAGTGACTCGTGAAGTGCATCTGTTGGCTTTCGGCAACACCCGTTCGGCGGGGCCGTGGCGGCACCCCGACGTCGACAACAGCACCGCTGGTGTGCGCCGACGGCTGATCCGCCACGCCCAGACCGCCGAGGCCGGCACCTTCGACGCGCTGTTCTTCGCCGACGGGCTGAACTACGGTCCGCCGGCCACCTGGGCCTACAAGACGACCGAGGACTTCGAACCGCTCACAGCCACCGCCGCGCTGTCCTCGGTCACCGAGCGGATCGGCCTGGTGGTCACCGGCTCGGCTACTCTGGCGCATCCGTACCATCTTGCCCGTCAGCTCCTTTCGCTGGATCACCTGAGCCTGGGCCGGGCCGGCTGGAATCTGGTGACCAGCTTCGCTGCCGCGGCCGCCGACAACTTCAGCGCCCGCGGCGTCGTCGATCACGACGAACGGTATCGGGTCGCCGAGGAGGCGATCGAAGTGGTGAAGAAGCTGTGGGGCTCCTGGTCCGAGGACACCATCGTCGAGGACCGGGCAGCCGGAGTCTTCAACGATGTCAGCAAGATCGCGGTACCGGCGCACCATGGCCGGTACTTCGATGTGAAGGGCCCGATCGGCGCCGCGCGCTCGGTGCAGGGCCGGCCGGTCATCTTCCAGGCCGGATCATCGAACACCGGAAGGACATTCGCGGCCACCCACGCCGAGGTGATTTTCACCAGCCATGGAAACAAGGCCCGCGGTCAGGAGTTCTACCAGCAGATACACTCCGAAGCCCGCGCCCTGGGCCGCGCTACGCCGCCACTGATCACGCCTTCGCTGCGGTATGTCATCGGGTCCACCGAGGACGAGGCCCGCCGCGCCGAACGCGAGGAGTACCAGTACTTCAGCCCGGAGTATCAGGCGGGCTGGCTGCTGGAGGTCGACGTCGACGTCACCGGGGCCGACCTGGACGGCCCCGTGCCCGCCTCGGCATTTCCGGACAGCACCGAAACCCACCGGACCGCGCTCGCCGGCTACCGGGCGCTCGCCGCGGACGGTAGCCCGACCGTGCGGGAGTTCCTGTACAAGACCGTGAACGGTTGGGGCGCCTCGGTTGTCGGCACCCCTGAGCGGATCGCCGATGAGATCGAAGACTGGTTCGTGGCGGGCGCCGCCGACGGCTTCGTGTTGCGCGACAGCGGGCTACCCGGCCAGCACGAACTGTTCGTCGAACAGGTGGTGCCGGTGCTGCGCAAGCGCGGGCTGTTCCGTCACGAGTACGCGGGCACCACGCTGCGCTCGCACCTCGGACTGGACGTGCCTGCGTGACCGACCCGTTCGTGCTCGCCGCCTTCACCATGTCGACCGGGTCGCATGGCAACTTCGGACTGTGGCGTCACCCCGCGGATGAGACCTACCGGTACACCGACATCCGCTATTGGGTGGCGCTGGCCGAACTGCTCGACGCGAGCGGCTTCGACGCGCTGTTCATCGCCGATGCCGTCGGGCAACTCGACGTGTTCGGCGGTGACGCCGAAGCCGCCCTGACCCGCGGTGTGCAGACGCCGGTCACCGATCCGCTGCTCGTGGTCTCCGCGATGGCTGCCGCCACAACCCATCTGGGCTTCGGCATCACCGTGTCGACCACCTACGAGAGCCCGTATCTGCTGGCCCGCAAGTTCAGCACGCTGGACCATCTGACCGGCGGCCGGATCGGCTGGAACATCGTCACTTCGCTGCTGGACAGCGCTGCCCGCAACATCATCGGGCGCGACCGGCAGATCCCGCACGACGAGCGCTACGCGATGGCAAGCGAGTTCCTCGAGGTCACTTACAAGCTGTGGGAGGGCTCCTGGGAGACCGACGCGGTGTTGCGGGACCGCGACCGCGGCATCTACACCGACGCCGCCAAAGTCCATGCCATCGGGCACGAGGGCAGGTACTTCCAGGTCCCCGGAGCCCATCTGGTGGAACCCTCGCCGCAACGCACCCCGGTGCTGTTCCAGGCGGGCACCTCCCCGGCCGGGCGCGAGTTCGCGGCACGCAATGCCGAACTGGTCTTCGCCAGCGATCCCCGTCCGCAGGTGCTGCGGGCTAATATCGAGGACATCCGGCGGCGGGCGGTGGCCCACGGGCGCCGCCCCAACTCGATCAGGTTCCTGACCTCTGTCGAGATCGTGACCGACAGCACGGATTCGGCCGCCCGTGCCAAGGCCGCCGACCTGGCGAAATACCACGACCTGGAAGCGGGCCTGGTCCTGCTGTCGGCGCTCAGCGGCGTGGACTGGTCACAGTACGGGGTGGATCGCCCCATAGAACAGTTCGACACCGACGCCAGCCGCTCCATCCTGGCCGCCGTGGATGGGGCCGGGGACCGGCACCGGATCACCCTGCGCGACTATGTCGGTGAGCTCGGCGGTTTCGGCGGACAACTGTTCGTCGGGTCCGCCCGCACGGTGGCCGACGAGCTGGAGGCCTACGCCGAGAGCACAGGTATCGATGGTTTCAACATCACCTACCACGTCACGCCCGGTAGCTTCGCCGATGTCGGCGAACACCTGATCCCCGAACTGCGTCGCCGGGGCCGAGCACGCGAGGCCGGCGGACCGACAACGTTGCGGGAGCGGGTGTTCGGAGGGGCGGCGCTGCTGCCCGACGACCACCCCGGCGCGCGTTTCCGGTCCGGCGGGCAGGAGCGAAGCGACCGGGGAAATGTTCCGGCGGCCAAAAGAATCGCGTCGATCCGATAGCTGACGCCTGAGGGCGTTCTCAGGCATCGTCATCGTGACATCACTATCTGGTTGATCGGCTGTGCGTCAGCAGATTTCATACCGTGCAGCGCAGGAAGGCGGCATCATGGCCACAACGGATCGGGTCGAACTGGGGGGTCGGCCACTGCAGCAGGCCCACGAGCACGGACTCGCACGTGACGCCCTCGGTTTCTGGGGCGTCTTCGCCCAGGGCCTGGCCGCCGCGGCGCCCAGCGTGGCCGTGGCCTCCGTCCCGTTCTCACTGTTCCTGGCCGCCGGCAAGGGCGCGGCCTGGGCGGTGATCATCGGCCTGGTGATCGTGATTCTCATCGCGACCACCATCAGTTTCCAGGCCAAACGCACCGTGTCGTCCGGCTCGCTGGGTACGTACACCGGGAACGGGCTCGGCCCGGGATTCGCCTACGCCGCCGGCTTCAGCCTGCTGGTCGGCTACATCGGTTTCGCCGTCACCGGCACCCTCGGCGGTGTCCTCTATCTGGATTCGTTCCTGCAATCCTTCGGACTTGGCTCCGAGGCGACCTGGTTCAAGCTGATCCTCGTGGTGCTCATCGTCGGCGTCGGGGTGTACCTGCCGTACCGCGGCGCCTCTCTGGCGGCCCGGTATGAGCTGATCTTCGAGATCATCGCGGTGGCAACCATTCTCGTCATCGTGGTGGCGGCATACGCCACCTACGGCTGGCAAGTCGACTGGGAGCAGTGGGATATCGGGCACCTCAGCACCAGTGCGACCTTCATCGCCGCGGTGTCTGCAGTCGGCTCCTACGCGGGATTCGAGAGCGTGGCCTCTCTGGGCGCGGAGGCCAAGGATGCACACCGCACCATCGCCCGCTCACTGCTGCGGGTGGTGATCCTGCTCGGTGTGCTTTACATCATCGCCACCTATCCGCAGGTGCTGTTCTTCGACGGCATCAACGGCGACGAGGCAGTGCTGCCACAGCTGGCCGATGCCACCAGCGTGTCGTGGATCAATCACGTGATGAGCGGTGCCGTCGCGATCGCCTTCATCGTGTTCGTCACCGCGGTCACCACCGCTGCGGCTCGCTCGCTGTTCACCTTCGCCCACGAGGGCGCGATACCCAAGGTGTTCGCGAAAGTGCATCCCGCCCACCGCACCCCGTGGGTCGGCATCGTGTTCATCGGGATACTGGCGTTCGTGTTCGCGGCGGTGGCCACCGTCAGCTCGGCGGGCCGGCTGGTCTTCGAGGTCTACGGGGGCTACGTGGCTACCTGGGGCTTTTTGATCAGCTACCTGCTCGTGGTGATCGCTACCCCGGTCTGGCTGTACAAGATCCGGGCGCTGACCCCGCTGCGGCTGCTCGTGTCCGCGGCCGCGACACTGGCCCTGGGCTACGTGATCTTCAGCAACTTCTACCCGGTGCCCGAGTTCCCGTTCAACGTCCTGCCGTTCATCTTCGGTGGCATCCTGCTGGTCGGCCTGCTGTGGTACTGGTACCTGAAGTACACCAACCCGGAGGTGGCCAAGCGGGTCGGCACCATCCAGACCCTGTCGGATGCCGAGCAGCAGCGTCTCGTCGACGAGGGCATCGTCGATGTGCTGGAGCACCGCGACGAGGCACCCGACGCCGACGGTGACCCGGAGGCACGGCGGGACAAGGAACCGGTCGCCCCATGAGTGTGTCGGTCTCGGAGAAGACCTGGACGGTCCGGGCCGCCACCGCGGTCGACCACCCGCAGATCGCGGACTTTCTTGCCACCACAGCGGGTATCGCCGGCCGGAAGTTCGCTGCGGACTCCCGCGATGTCGCCGAACAACTCGACGGGGTCTTCCCGGGGGCCGTGCCGGTGCTGCGCGACGAGACCGGGCGGGTGCGAGGCTACGCGGTGCTGCACGAGGCGCACGGCCTGGAACCCGAGATCGCGGCGGAGTTCGTCTTCGCCCCGGCCACGCCGACGCCGCTGGTCGAGCGCGTCGTCTCCGCCACCGTTGACCGGTTTCTGGCCGAATCCGCCGATGTCCCAGGGGCCTACCTGCGAACCTTCATCGGGACGGACCAGCAGCCGGCGATCGGCGCGCTGATCGCGCACGGAGCTCGCCAGGAAGGGCAGTTCATCCGGACCCGCAAGGACCTCACCGGAGAGGACACCGATGCGCTCGATCGTGCCGGGATCGATGGGCTGACCCTGCTGAGCTGGCCCGAGGTGATCGAGCGAGACCTACTAGAACAGGTGCGCCGGCTGCAGTACGCCACCTTCC
Source organism: Mycolicibacterium sp. P9-22 (assembly GCF_008329585.1). Lineage (GTDB taxonomy): Bacteria > Actinomycetota > Actinomycetes > Mycobacteriales > Mycobacteriaceae > Mycobacterium. The sequence goes on from NZ_NPKP01000001.1 coordinate 536,786, forward strand.
TGGAACACTTCGGCAACATGTCAAAGACGCCTGAGGGTTTCGCCCACCACATCCAAAGCCGTTCCTTTACAGCAGAGTTCAGTAACGTCGTGGTCGCCGACGACAATCAGGTCGTGGGTTACGTGCTGGGCTCCACCTATACCTATCTCGACGGCAGTATCGAAGAACGCAGTGCCCACACCGATTACATCGGGGTGCGCAGGGATCAGCGCAAGCGTGGGATCGCCGAGTTTCTGCTGCGCAAGATCTGGCTGGCCGCGCTTCGCCGCGGCCTGAGCCTGGCATCGCTGGGCACAGATATCCACAACCGCAGCAACGCCCACGTCCTCTACGAACGGCTCGGCTACCACGCCGTCGAGCACCAGTTCGCCTACCGCATCGACGCACCGACAGGAACCAGATGAGCACCGCCACAAACTATCTGAGCACACCTACCGCGGACCTTGACGAGTTGCGGGCACACTTTGCGCCGGTTTTCGCCAAGATCGCAGACGGCAACCTGGAACGCGAACGCGACCGGGTATTCCCCCATGAGCAGGTCACGTTGCTGAACGAGGCCGGCTTCGGCACCCTTCGGATCGCCACCGACCGCGGCGGCTGGGGTGCGTCGCTGCAACAGGTTTTCCTGCTGCTGGCCGATCTGGGCACTGCCGACGCCAACGTCGCCCACATCTGGCGCAACCACCTGGCCTTCGTCGAGGACCGGCTGAACGCCACCGTGTCTGACGCCAACGACACCTGGATCGCCCGTTTTCTCGACGGCCAGTTCGTCGGCGGAGGGTGGACCGAGGCGAACAACGTCACGCTGGCCAACCTGGTCACCACGGTGCAGACCGACGGCGATCACTTCGCCGTGACGGGCGCCAAGTTCTATGCCACCGGTAGCCTCTATGCCGACTGGCTCGACGTCCTCGGCCGCGGCGACGACGGTGAGCTGCTGACCGCGCTTGTGCGCGCGGACGATCCCGGAGTCACCCTGGTCGATGACTGGGATGGCTTCGGTCAGCGCACCACCGCCAGCGGCACGGCCCGCTACGAGTCGGCGCGAGCCGAACGCGGTGACGTGTTCCCGGCCGCTGAACGCTTCCCATACCAGGGCCACTTCTATCAGACCGCGATGCTGTCGGTGCTGACCGGCATCACCCGCGCCGCACTGCGTGACGGGTCGGCGGCACTGACCGGGCGCAAGCGCAACTACCCGCAGGGACTGACCGAGGTGCCCTCCGATGACGCCCAGTTGCTCGCCGTCATCGGCGAGGTATCCGCCGACGCGTTCGCCGCCGAAGCTGCGCTGGCACAGGCCGGGGCGGCACTCGACCGGATTCACGGCGGCGACCGGAACGCCAAGCGGCGCCTGGTCGACGCCGAGGTGGCGGTCACCCAGGCCCAATTGGTCATCATCGCCGCCGCGCTGCGCGCCACCACCACCATCTTCGACGCGCTCGGCGCCTCCGGCGTGTCCGTACAGCGGGGGCTGGACCGGCACTGGCGCAATGCGCGCACTCTGGCTTCGCACAACCCGCGGGTCTATAAGGCGCGCATCCTCGGCGACTACCTCATCAACGGCAAGGACCCGGTGTCGAACCTGGCAGCGCTGGGTCGTGGGGGACAGGGCAACTAGTTCTAGGGTGGGTCCTGTGAGCGCACAGGACCGCACCCGCTGGGACGCGGTGTACACCGACCGTGACGCGGTGCCCACTCCGGCGCTGCCGGCGGTGTTTCACGATCACGAGGACCTGTTCCCGCACACCGGAGCCGCCCTGGAGATCGCCTGCGGCTCAGGCGCGGCAGCGGTGTGGCTGGCCCGGCGCGGGCTCGACGTGCAGGGCGTGGACGTCTCCACCGTGGCCATCGACCGGGCGCGTGCTCTGGCCGAACAGGCCGGTGTCACGGCGCGTTTCGAGGCCGTCGACCTCGACGATGGTCTGCCTCCCGGTGACCCGGTGGATTTGCTGCTGTGCCACAAGTTTCGCGACGCTCGACTCGACGGGCAGATCATCGAACGACTCGCGCCCGGCGGGTTGCTGGCCATCTGCGTGCTCAGCGAGGTCGGCGCCGCACCTGGGCGGTTCCGTGCCACCTCCGGGGAACTGCGCACCGCGTTTTCGACGCTCGACGAGGCCGCGGCGGGGGAGGGCGACGGTGAGGCCTGGTTGCTCGCCCGGCGTCGCTGACCGCGGGCGCCTGGCGGTCGACACAAAATAATGTGTCGGACCCGCCTGGCATAATCGAACGCATGTTCGAGATCCGGGGTGTCGCCTCCCACCTTGATGTGTGATGTATCAGGACATCGGTGACAGTTCTGCATCAGGACATTGGTGACACTTGATGTATCAGGACATCGGTGACGGTTGCCCCGGTTTGGGGCGTGGGCCACGGGGGCGGCCGTTGCCGACGTATTTGATGCCGGGTGCGGGTCGGGTGCGCTCGGCGAGGACCTCGCCTTCAAGGTCGGTGATGATGACCTTGTCGCCGTCGCTGACAACGAGAACCTGCTGAAAGGCACGTTGCGCATCGACCCTGTAGGTAACTGAGTCCAGCCCGATGGTGCCTATGGCGCTTACCGTTCGGATGCATGTATTGGCCGGCAGGTCCGTGGTTGGCTGCGCCCGCGGGAACTGATAGCGGTTCGGGATGGGTTTGTCATAGACGGGCCGGTCGAGTCTGGGGCGCGGTGGATCCGCCTTGGGGGTCGCTTCCCACGCAGTCAGTGGTGTGACGCGTCCGGGCAGCCCTTGGTGGGGACGCTGGGTGTTGTAGATGTGGTCGAACCCGTCGACCTGGGCTTGAAGTTCGGCCAGCGTCTCGGCGAGCGGTTGCTTGTCGAGGTAGCGGAACAGGGTTTGGTGGAAGCGTTCGGTTTTGCCCTGGGTGGTCGGTTTGTAAGGCTTGCCGGTGATGGCCGCGACGCCCAAAGCGCTCACGTGACTGACGAGTTGGCCGATGACTCCGCGTCGGGAAGGGTTGAGCGCCAGCCCGTTATCGGTCAGCAGACGTTGCGGCACACCGTGGGCGGCGATGGCTTTGTCCATCACGGTGATCGCGTCCTTGGCGGTCTCTGCGTATGCGACGTGGGAGGCCAGTGCGTAGCGGGAGTGGTCGTCGATGAGTTGGAAGATCACGCACTTGCGTCCACCGCTGAGCACGTACTCGGTGGCGTCGAGTTGCCAGCACGCGTTGGGGGCCGGGTAGACGAACCGCCGCCACGCCGAGCGCGGTTTCTTCCTCGGTTCAACTCGCGCCACGCCGGCCTCGCGGAAGATGCGTGCCAGCGACGCTGTCGACGGGACCAGCGGAAATCCCATGGTGCGCATCTTCTCGTGCACGTTGATCGGCCCGTGGTCCAGGCCGGAGGCCTCCAGTGCCGCACGTACAACCACGGCCTGCGCTTTGAGCTCATCGCTCAATTTCGACGGGCTCGATCTGGGCCGCCGAGTTCTGGGTTCGAGCACCGCGGCCGGCCCATCGTTCTTGACGCGGTTTCGCAACATGTAGAACGACTTTCGAGATATGTCGTGCTCGGCGCAGAACGTCGAGACCGCCCCACGCGGCGCGTCATCAGGCCACTGCGAGATCGCTAACCGGACGCGAGGATCGATAGGTTCATTAACAGCCACCCCCGCAGCCTCGCCGCAGAAGTGTCACCACCAAGACCCCTCAAAGTGTCACCGATGTCCTGATGCAGAACTGTCACCGATGTCCTGAGAGATAACACCTCCCACCTTGATGCCACCCGCGATCAACTACGGGCCGAACGTCAGGCCGTTGCGCTCAAGGTGATCGAGGCCGGCAAGTTTGCACACGCCAGGATGGCCGAGCTGGGCTACAGCTTCGAGGATCTCATAGTCGATGACTGGGAGTTGGTCGCCGCCGAACTGGGTGCCGAACTCGGGATCAGCCGCGGCCGGGCCTGCACCCTGATCACCCAGGGTCGCGACCTGATCACCCGGCTGCGGGCCTTCGCCGACATCTTCGCCACCGGCGCGGTGGATCTGCGGGTGTTGCGGGTCATCCTGCACCGCACCGCCCTGATCACCGACCCCGACGTCATGTCGGTCATCGATGCGCAACTGGCGCAAGGCGGCACCCTCGTGGAATGCGTTGTCTGATGAGCGGATCGCCGAGTTGGTGGATTGGATGGTCGTCGACGTCGACCCCGAGGCCGTACGGCGGGCACGGCAGGCGCGGCAGCAGCGTGGGATCACTGTCGAACCGATCGGCGACGGCATGGTCGAGATCCACGGCCGCGTCGACGCCGCCAAGGGTGCAGTCTTCGATCAGGGCTTGGATGCCTTGGCGCGCACGGTGTGCCCGGATGACCCGCGGTCGTTTCTGGAGCGCCGCGCCGATGCCGTCGAGCCGCTGAGCCTCGGCGCGAAGAGCATCCCGTGCCTCTGCGGACGCGAGGATTGCCCGGCCGCAGACAACGAGGTGTCCAAGGGACACATCGTGATCCATGTGCTCGCCGAACAGGCAACGGTGACCGGTGCATCGCCGAAGGCGGCGCTGATCCCCGGGTACGGCGTCGTGCACGCCGAGCAGATCCAGGAGATGGTCCCGCACGCAGAGGTGCGGCCCCTGCCCATCGCGGCCGATCTCGGCATCGAGGGCGGCTACCAACCCTCGCGCAAGCTCGCCGACTTCATCCGGTGCCGTGATCTGACGTGTCGCTGGCCCGGATGCCACGTCCCGGTCGGACGATGCGATATCGACCACACCGTGCCGTGGCCCTACGGCCCGACGCATCCGTCAAACACGAAGCTGTATTGCCGAATTCACCATCTGATCAAGACTTTCCACTGTGGTCCTGACGGCTGGACCGATCAGCAGCATCCCGACGGGACCATCACGATCACCGCTCCCAATGGTCGTGTCTACACGACCACGCCCGACGGCCCCCTGTTCTTCCCGCAGTTCGCGGTGCGCACGGCCGAACTGGTGCCGAGCACCACGCCGACGGCGAGCCCGCATCGCGAACTCGCCGCACCGAAACGCTCCCGCACCCGAGCGCAGAACCGCACCTACCGAATAGCCCACGAGCGGGCGCTCAACCGTGAGTACTACGAGGCCAACCCCCCGCCTTTCTAGGTGGGCGGGGGATCGGCCCGACGCAGCGCAGCTACCCGGTGACCGCGATATTGGTGATATCGCCGCTGTTACCGAGTGACTGCCAGGTCCAGTTGACGACCCGATCTGAAGTGGGCACCGACTTCACCCGCTCGATCAGCGGGAACCAGGCCAGGTCCTCGGTGGCGATCCGGTTGGCCTGTTGCCAGTCCGCCTTCGGGTCCTCGGCCGCGAAGGCCCGCGTCACCGCGGCATTGAGTTCGGGGTTGTCATAGGTCACCCCGTTCCAGGTGCCACCCGGGGCGAACTCCGAATCCAGCCAGCCGCCCAATGTCATCCGGGCACTGTTGCCCTGCCAGTCCGGGGTCCAGTTGGTGATTGCCAGATCCCACTGATCCAGTTTGGACGTGTCGGCGAGGAATGAACTGAACGCGCCCCAGCCGTCACCCGGGATGGGGGTCAGTGTGACATTGATGCCGGCCCGCTTCGCCGCGGCCTGCACCGACGTTGCGATCTTCTCGAACTCGGGGGTGGTCCGGTAGGCCACGTTCACGGTCAGGTTCGGCTTCCCGGCCTCTGCGAGCAATGCCTTCGCCTTCTCCGGATCACCCTTGTCCTCGGGTGTGGGATACGGGTTCTCGTCGTTATAGCCGACGATCGTGGAGGTCAGGATTTCGTTGCTGGGAATTGCGGAGTCCGGGCCACCCAACCCGCGCACCACGTCGGCGCGGTTCAGCGCGTAGTTGAACGCCTGGCGCACCTTCAGATCCTTGAACGCCTCCTGGGCCGGCGTCTTGGGCTGGGCCGGGTTGTTCCAGCTGACGAAGATTGCCGACCCGCTGGCCGATTTGTGCAGGTGATCGGGATCGGTCTGTTTGTACTGGGCGATCACATTGGCCGGGTACGCGCGGACGTAGAGCCCGATATCGGCGGTGCCGGTCTGTAGCTGCTGGGATGCGGCATCGGCGGAGGCCACCGTGGTGTCGAAGACGATCTTGTCGGCGTACGCCTTTCGAGGATCGCCCTCGGCGTTGTAGCCGGGAACCTTGGCCAGCGTCAGTTGCTTGCCCGGGTCGTAGGACTCGATGAAGTAGGGGCCGCTGGAGACGTAGTTCTTGCGGAACTCCAGGCTGTCGGCGTAGTACTTCGACACCACCTCCTCGGGCAACGGGGTCACGAAGTTCAACGTCAGGATGTCCAGGATGTCGCTGGCCGGCTGGGTGAGGGTGAGTTGCAAGGTCTTGTCGTCCAGCGCCTTCAGGCCGCTGATCTCGTGGGTGTCGATGAAGTTGCGCACCGCCTCGAGATCCCCGGTGGGCACCTTGGCGAATTCCTCGGCGTACTGGGTGAAGCCGTCGAACAGAGCGTTGTAGTAGGTGATGGCGCTCACCTGCGCGTTGGGATCCGGAAATCGCTTGACGGCGTAGACGAAGTCCTGCGCGGTGATGGGCCTGGTGCTGGCGCCGGAGAAGCGGATGTCATCGCGCAGATGAAAGGTGTAGGTCTTGCGGTCCGGGCTGACATCCCAGCTCTCGGCCAGGTCGGGCACCACCTCGGTGTCGGCGCCGATGCTGTCCTTGTTGCCGGCGTAGGTGACCAGCTGGCGGGTGGTGGCCCGGATCACCTGCCAGGACTCCGCGGAGTACGCGATCAACGGGTCCAGCGCGTCGACATCGCCGACCGAGGCCACCTTCAGTGTCCCGCCCGATAATTGGGCCGGATCGGTCGGCGTCTGCTGTTCGGCGCCGGTGCCGCAGCCGGCGACCACCAGCATGGTGGCCGCCGCGAGGGCGATGATGGACCGTTTGGACGTTCTCACGGTGGTGCTCCTTTACTTGCCGCTGCGGGCGTGGGTGATGATGTCGACGATCGAGGTGGCGATGACGAAGATGACCGCGCCCAGCAGGGTGCAGCCGATGACCACGGGGGCGTCACCGCTGTTGGCGGCACTGACGGCCAGCCGGCCGACACCGTCCAGGCCGAAGATCTGCTCGGTGATGATGGCACCGCCGAGGATCGAGGCGAACTCGATGGCACCGAGGGTGAGGATCGGATTCAGCGCCGCCGACAGCGCATGGTCGAAGTACACCCGTTGTGGGCCGAGTCCTTTGGCGCGTGCCGTGCGGATGTAGTCCTTGCCGGCAACCTCCAGGACCGAGGCACGCACCACGCGCTGGAACAGACCGACCTGGGCGATCACCAGCGTCAGCCACGGCAGCAGGAGGTGGCGCGCCCATTCCGTCGGCGACGTCGTGAGCGCCACGTAACCGCCGCTGGGGAAGAATTTCACCCCCGCCAGGGACAGCTGGTAGTAGCAGACGAACAGCAGGATGACTCCGGTGACGAAGGTCGGTACCGATAGGAACAGATACGAGATCCCCGAGGTGACGGTGTCGAACCAGCCGCCCGGCCGACGCGCGGCGTACACGCCGAACAACACCGACAGCGCCACCCACGCCACCAGGGCCCCGGTCGCCAGGCTCACCGTGACGGGCAGTTTCTCCAGGATCAGCCCGGTGACCGGCCGCTGCTCGCGGTACGAATAGCCCAGACTCGGAGGCCAATTGAGCAGACCGCTCGCCGTGCCCTTGATATCCGGGCCGCGCACGATGTAGTGCCATAGCTGCAGATACCAGGGATCGTCGAGGCGAAGGCTGCGGCTGATCACGTCGACGGTCTCCTGGGACGCGTTCTCCGGAGCCAGCATCCGGCCCGGATTCTGGTAGGCGACCTTGGTGAGCCCGAAGGTGATCAGCACGACCGCGAAGACGGTCAGGCTCATCCGGGACAGCCGCCAGGCGACGAAACGGGTCTGGGTCATGTCAGCCCACCGACCCGGGATCGAAGCGGCTGCGCAGCCGGGTGCTCAGCACGTTGAACCCGAGCACGGTGATGAACAGCGCGCTGGCGGGGGCGATGAGCATGAGTGGCTGCGGCTGATACAGCGCGGAATCCTGCGCGTTGGCGATCATGGTGCCCCAGCTCGGGGTCGGGGCCTTGATGCCGACACCGAGGTAGGACAACGAAGCCTCGGCGATGATGTTGATCGGCAGTTGCACGGCCCAGTAGACGATGACGGTCGGCGCGATATTGGGCAGGATCTCCCGGACGATCACCCTGGTGTGCGAGCTGCCGGCGCCGACGGCCGCCAGCACGAACGGTTTGGACTTGGTCTCGATCACCGAATTACGCACCAGTCGGGCGAAATACGTCCAGGAGAACAGTGCCACGACGCCGATCACCACGAACACCGGGTCGATCAGCGTGCTGCCCGCGGTACCGCGATTCAGCGTCACCACACTCAGCGCCGTCACCAGGAACGGGAACGCCAGGGCGATGTTGGTGATCTCCGACAGCACCGCGTCGATGCGCCCGCCGAAGTAGCCGCCGATCAGGCCGACGAGGACACCGACCAGCATGGCGATGGTGGTGGCCGGGATGCCGATGCCCAGCGACACCCGGGCGCCGTAGAGGGTCCGGATGAAGACGTCGCGGCCGCTGCCGTCGGCGCCCAGCAGGAAACCGTTGCCCCCGGTGATGGGTAGCCCTGCCGCGTCCAGCGTTTCGTCGGGGAACTGGTCGTTGGGTCCGTGCCCGACGAGGGCGGCGATCAGCGGTGCGGCCAGCGCTGCCAGCACCACCAAGGCGACCAGCGCCGCACCGGCGACCAGCCCGGGGTCGGCGAAGAAGGATCGCGCCCGGCCGCGGGTGAGCGACGGCGGCCCGGCGGCGGGCCGGATGAGGAGCTGGCTCACGAGGCCTGTGCCTGCACTCGGGGCACCGCGTCCAGCAGCGCGCGGGTGTAGGCCGACTGCGGTGCGGTGAAAACGTCTGCGGTGTCACCGGTTTCCTCGACACCGTCGGGGCCGAGAACGATGACGCGCTCGGCGAGCGAGGACACCACCCCGAGGTCGTGGGTGATGAACAGGAATGCGGTCTGCTGCTCGGCGCCCAGGCGGCCGATGAGATCGATGATCTCGGCCGCCGTGGTGACATCCAGCGAGGACAGCGCCTCGTCGGCCACGATCAGCTGCGGTGACAGCACCAGCGCACGGGCGATGGCCACCCGTTGGCGCTGCCCGCCGGACAGTTCGGCGGGATGGCGGTCCATCAGGGTGGCGGGCAGCTGGGCGGCGTCGGCCGCTTCGGCGACCCTGGGTCCGATCTGCGCGCGGTCCACCCCTTGGGCGATCAGCGGTTCGGCCAGCGACCGGGCCACGGTGCGGCGCGGGTTCAGGCTGGAGTACGGGTCCTGGAACACCGATTGCACCGCCCGGCGGGTGACCGTGTCGAGCGGCGGTACGCCGTCGTCGACGGCGGTCGGGTAGCGGGCGCCGGCCAGCGTGATGTCTCCGGAATCGGCGTACTGCAGCCCGGCCACGATCCGGCCCACGGTCGACTTACCGGAACCGGATTCGCCCACCAGGCCCAGGATCTCGCCGCGCCCGATGGTGAAGTCCAACCGGTCGATGACGGTCCGGCGCCCGGTGCGCGTGCGGTCCCGGTAGGACTTCCGCAACCCGGTCACCTGTAACAGCGGCTCGCGCTCGACGGGCGGCCGTTGTCTGACGGTGGCGACGTCGTGCACCCGGGATGCCGCCAGCAGGTCGCGGGTGTAGTCCTCCCGCGGTGAGTGATAGACCCGATCCCGTGGGCCCTGCTCGACCACCCGGCCTTCGCGCACCACGGCGACGGTGTCCGCAATCTGGTGCACGACACCGAGATCGTGGCTGACGAACACGATGGCGGTGCCGTGGTCACGTTGCAGACGGCTCAGCAGACGCAGGATTCCTGCCTGCACACTGACATCGAGTGCGGTGGTGGGCTCATCGGCGATGATCAGCGCCGGGTTGAGTGCGATCGCGATGGCGATCATCACCCGCTGGCGCATCCCACCGGAGAATTCGGCCGGGTAACTGCCGTGCGCGGTCTCCGGGTCGGCGATGCCGACCTCGTCGAGCAACTCGATGACCCGGCGGCGGCGGGCCCGGCGGTCGCCGAACCGGTGGATGCGCAATACCTCGTCGATCTGTGCGCCAACGGTCTTGAACGGATGCAGATTGCTCTGTGGATCCTGGAAGACGAAGCCGATATCCCTGCCGAGGGTGCGCCGCAGTTCGCGTGGGCTCGATGCCAGTAGGTCGCGGCCCCGGAACCGAACCGCGCCGGTGATATCGGCCTCGGGGCCGAGCAGGCGGGTGGCCGCGAGCAGCGCGACGCTCTTGCCGGAGCCGGATTCCCCGACGATGGCCAGTGTCTGCCCGTCCTCGACGGCGAAGGTGAAGGACTCGACGGCCCGCACGGATCGCCGGCCGGTGGCGCGATTTCCGGTGTGCAGGGTGACGGCGAGTTCAGTGATCTCAAACAGAGCCATCGCGCACCAACATGGAAACCATGATCGGTCAACGATCAAGCGCGGCCACCGGTTTGGCTCAACCGGAAGTTATTCGCCGGTTCAGAAATAAATGCCGGAATGCGGCGCCTGTACGACCGCGAACAACTCGTCGGCCGCCTCCAGCGCCGCCGCCTCGTTCACCCGCACCAGCCCGGCCAGCGCCAGCTCGCTCCAGCTGGTGCCGCCCAGCAGTGCCGCACCCAGCGCGGCGATATCCGCCTCCAGATCGGGTGCCGCAGAGGTGATCTCGGTTCCCTCCGCGGAGATCGCGTAGGTCGCGGTGTTCGTGGGCAACACCGAATCCTCGACACGCACGGTGACGGTGCCGGTGCCGGTGTAGCTGCGATTGCCCAGGGCGGCGGCCACGTCGATCACCCGCAGCCAGGTCTCGTCCCGCACCCCGGTGACCTGCGCCGCCCGCCGGTCCCGCAGCAGCCACGGCAGCGGGTCGTCGACCGGAGCGAGGCTGAACACCAGCCGGTCCACCAGATCGAGGTCGAGCAGGAAACGCAGCAGCCCCAGGTAGGCATCTTCGGTCGGGGCGAAGAGATCATCGACGACAACGGTGCGCTGGTCGCTGACGAACCAGGCGTCCGTGTCGATCGGGTGGTAGCGCACGAAGCCGGTCTCGTCCCCGGCAGGTCCGTGCACCGCAACGTACCTGGCGGCCGGGCTCGCCTCGGCGCGCAGTTGCTGGTTCAGCCACCAGGACCCGTTGCGGTCGATCGTGCCGGCGCGAGCGCCACGGTTGGCCGCATAGATCCGGGGCAGCACATCCCATTCCCGTCCTGGGTCGATGAGCCGTACCGGCCCGCCCGGCGCGACACCGGCACGCAATGCCGCCCGGTCGGTGCGGACCTCGATGGTGGCCGTGCTGCTGGCGACCGCATACCCGAACCGCTCATAGATGGTGGCCTCGGACGCCCGTAGGGAGGCCACCACCTCACCGCGGCCGGCGATATCGCGCAGCTGGTGTCGCAGCAGTTCGGTCGCGATACCGCGGCGGGTATGGGAAGGCAACACCCCGACGTGGGTGACCGCGGCATGGCGCACCCTGGCGCCGCCGGGCAGGGTGAGGGTGCTGGTGGTGGAATCGGAGGTGGCGACCAGCCGGCCGCCCACGAAGACGCCGAGGGTGCGGCGGGGCTCCAGCAGTTTGCCGATCAGACCGCGCTGCTGTTCGTTGAGCGGCGGGAAGCCGATCATCGAGGTGCGGAATATGTTGCCCGCCTCGATGAGTTCGTCATCGGTGGTCAGCACCCGGATGCCAAGTGTCTCGCCGCTCACCGGCGTGACCGTACCTCGAGTGCGTCGCGGTACCGCGCAGCCGGGTGGTCGTCGCGCACCCTGGCCTGCCCGTAGAGACGTTCCCGCAGGGTCGCGTGCCCGCTGGGCCTGGGTCGCAGCCGGCCGCGCCGGTCCAACTCGGGCACAACGAGTTCGGCGAAGTCCCGGTAGCTGTCCGGGTTGACGATGTGGATGAGATTGATGCCGTCGGTCCCGGTGTCGGCGAGCCAGGTCTCGAGCTCGTCGGCCACCGCGCCCGGCGTCCCGACCAATGTGTGGGACCGACCGAAACCGGTATCGGGGGCCAGGGCCTGGCGCAGTGTCCAGTTCCGGTCGGCGCCGGCGAACATGCTCAGCAGCGAGCGGTTCGAGTCGGTGTGGTGGTGGCCGATCGGGCTGTCCAGGTCCTGGCCGGCGAAGTCCACCCCGGTGCTGGCCGAGTAGTGTGCCAGCGCGCCCTCGACGCTGAAATAGCTCTGGTAGTCGGCGAGTTTGGCGCGGGCTCCTGCCTCGGTGTCGTCGACCACCACCGAGAGCGCGCTGACGAATTTCAGCGATCCGGGATCGCGGCCCTGCTCGGATGCCAGCGATCTGATGGTCTCCACGTTGCGCCGGATGCCCGGCGCGTCGGCCCCGGCGACGAATACCGTCTCGGCGTGCCGGGCCGCGAACAGCTGCCCGCGCGGGGAACCGCCGGCCTGGAAGAGCACCGGGGTGCGCTGCGGGCTCGGCTCGGACAGATGGGCATCCGGGACGGTGAAAAACCGGCCGCGATGCCCTATTCCGTGCACCTTGGCCGGATCGGTGTACACGTCGCGGGCGTGGTCCCGCACGACGGCGTCGTCCTCCCAGGAACCCTCCCACAGCTTGTAGGTGACATCGAGGAATTCGTCGGCGCGTTCATAGCGCTCGTCGTGCGGAATCTGGCGGTCCAGACCCAGATTTCGCGCGGCGCTGTCCAGCTGCGAGGTCACCACGTTCCACGCGACCCGGCCCCTGGTCAGATGATCCAGCGTGCTGAACTTGCGGGCCAGCAGATAGGGATGCTCGTAGGTGGTGGACACCGTGATCCCGAATCCCAGGTGCGATGTACTCGCCGCCATCGCCGACACCAGCAGCAGCGGGTCGCTGACCGGCGACTGAGTGCCGGTGCGCAGCGAGGCATCGGCATTGCCGCCGTGGGTGTCGAGCAGACCAAGGGCGTCGGCGATGAACAGGGTGTCGAAGCGGCCGTGGTCGAGAAGGCGGGCGAGCTCGGTCCAGTACTCGACGGTGTTGTAGCGATGCGTCTGATCCCGGGGGTGGCGCCACAACCCGTAGTTCACGTGCGAGACGGCATCCATCGAGAATGCGTTGAGCACGACCGGTTCGGGTGCCGCCATCAGGATGCGGCGGAGACGGACACCGCGCGACGGCGGCCGATCAGGTCTCCCCATGCGGCGAAGGCCTCGTCATGGCCTCCCGAGGACGCGCCGCGGGCCAGCGCGGCCAGCCCGGTGGCGATCCCGCCGATCCCGATGCCGGTGTGGTTGACCACCTCGACAAGTTCCTCGAATGCCGCCTGCTCCGAGCAGCCACGCAACCCGATTAGAATGCCGACGGCGACGTCGATCTCCCGACGCGATGTGTGTTGTCCGGCGCGATAACTCATGCCGACCATGGTGCGCTACCGCGGTCCGTCAGCCCAGAGTTCGGATCAGGCAGAGCCCTCCGCGATGCGGCGGACCGCGTCGATGAACACATCGATCTCGTCGAACGTGTTGTAGAACGCGAACGACGGCCGCACCGTGGCCTCCAGCCCGAGCCGGCGCAGGATCGGCTGGGCGCAATGATGCCCGGCCCGCACCGCGATGCCCTCCGCGTTGAGTGCCTTGCCGACCTCCAGGGGTTCGTGGCCGGCCAGCACGAAGGACAGCACACTGGCCTTCTCCTCGGCGGTGCCGACCAGCCGGACGCCGGGGATGGCGGCCAGCCGCGGCGTGGCGTACTCCAGCAGGGCGTGCTCATGGGCGGCGATGCGTTCGATCCCGATCTTCTCCACGTACCGAATCGCCTCGCCCAGCCCGACGGCGTCGGCGATGTTGCCGGTGCCGGCCTCGAACTTGTTCGGGATGCCTTGGTAGATGGCGCGATCCAGCGTGACGTCGGCGATCATGTTGCCGCCGCCCTGCCACGGTGGGGTTTCTTCGAGAGCGTCCTCGGTGCCGTAGAGCACACCGATCCCGGTGGGCCCGAAGATCTTGTGCCCGGAGAACACGAAGAAGTCCGCCCCGAGCGACTGCACATCGATCGGGATGTGCGGTATCGACTGGGCGCCGTCGATGAGCACCCGGGCGCCGTAGCGGTGCCCGAGTTCGACGATTTTCTCCACCGGTGTGACCGTGCCCAGCGCATTGGAGACCTGCGTGGCGGCGACCAGCTTCGTCCTGGGACCCAGCAGTTTCTCGAACTCGCCCAGCAGCAGGTTGCCGGCGTCATCGACCGGGGCCACCTTGAGCACCGCTCCGGTGCGCTGCGAAAGCAATTGCCAGGGAACGATGTTGGCGTGGTGCTCCAGGTGGGTGATGACGATCTCGTCGCCGGGGCCCAGGTGCTTACCACCCCATGAGTACGCCACCAGGTTGATCGCCTCGGTGGTGCCGCGCACGAAGATGATCTGCTCGGTCTTCGGTGCGCCGATGAACCGGCGCACCGCCTCGCGGGCGTCCTCGTAGGCGTCGGTGGCTCGTGCCGCGAGCTCGTGTGCCGCCCGATGGATATTCGAGTTCTCGTGCGCATAGAAGTACGCCAGCCGGTCGATGACCGCCTGTGGCTTCTGGGTGGTGGCCGCGTTGTCGAACCAGATCAGCGGTTTGCCGTTGACGGTTTCACGCAGGATCGGGAAGTCGGCGCGGATGGCGTCGACATCGAAGATCTCGTGGTCATCGCGCAGCTTCGGAACGGGCGGGGCAGCACTCTCCGGACCGGACAGGAAGTAGTAGCCGTCGGCGTCCTGCGACGCCGGCGCGGCACCCGTCCACCCCAGCTGCGGGACGTCGGGGACGGTTCCCGGCCAGGTCGGTGCGGAGCCACGAGCTGCGACCGGCGCAGATGGGGGAGCCGCCAGCACACCGGGCGCTGTCGGAACCAGCCCGGTCGGCACCGCGAACGCCTCCAGCCCACCGAACGGCGCCACCGGGCTCGCGGCATTACCCCGTGGCGCAACCGGCGCCACCCCTGGCGGAATGCCCTCGGGCCCAGGAGAAGTCGGCGCCGGAACGTTGACCTCCGGTACCGAGACGAACTCCGCCGGGGTGCCGTGGTGCGCGGCGCCGGTGGCGGTGGAACCCGCCGAGGTTGCCGTGGTGACGTCCGGTACGCCGCCGCGCGGCGCCACCTGGGTGGTCGCCGGCGGGGTGTCCGGACCCGGCCGGATGCTCGTGGCGAACAACTGGGATGCCAGCGCCGACAGTTCGGCCTCGCTTATCGGCAGGTCACTTTCGGCGTCTATCGAGCGGTACTCACTTGTACTCATGGAAGTGGTCCACTCCGACGTCCTCGAGGACCGCCAGCGCATCATCGGTCAGCACGGCCAGCGACGAGTACAGCGTGACCAGGTAGGACGCGATGGCCGACCGGTTGATGCCGGTGAAGCGCACCGACAGGCCCGGGGCCTGCTCACCGACGAGGCCGGGCTGGAACAGGCCGACCACGCCCTGGCGCTCCTCGCCGGTGCGTACCAGGATGAACTTCGTCTTCCCGTCGATGACCGGCACCTTGTCCGAGGGCACGATCGGGATGCCGCGCCAGGTGATGAACTGGGCGCCGAACAGGCTGACCACTGGCGGGGGCACGCCGCGACGGGTCGCTTCCCGGCCGAAGGCGGCCACCCCGAGCGGGTTGGTCAGGAAGAAGGCCGGCGTCTTCCACACCTTGGTGATCAGTGAGTCGAGATCGTCGGGGGTGGGGGTGCCGCCGAGGGTCTGGATGGTCTGCTCCGGGGTGACCTGCGACAGCAGGCCGTACTCCGGGTTGTTTACCAGCTCGGACTCCTGGCGTTCCTTGATGGTCTCGATGGTCAGTCGCAGCTGCTGGGCGACCTGGTCGTGCGGGCTGGAGTAGAGGTCCGAGACGCGGGTGTGCACATCGAGCAGGGTGGAGATGGACCGCAGGGTGTACTCGCGCGGACTCGTCTCGTAGTCGACATAGGTCTCGGGCAGCGGGTCGTCGGTGCCTGCGCCCTCGTCCGCGTGGATCGCGACCCGGTCGGGGTTGACGACCCGGTTCACGCGGTAGATACCGGCCTCGACGGGCACCCAGCTGAGCAGGTGCAGGAGGAAGCGCGGGGTGATGGTGGAGAGCTGGGGAACGGTCTTGGTGGCGTTGGCGAGTTGCCGTGCGGCGAGATCGCCGAGTGCCTGAGATTCGTTCTGGGCAGACGTCATGGTGCTACCTCCGACGGTTTCTGTTGTGCGGTGCGGCGGCCACGATACGGCCTGTGAACGATCGGCACAGCCTTAGCGCGCACCGCGACCAAAAGGCGCTCGGGCTGGCATTTCGGCGGACTTCACGTATGGTGGCGGCATGGCTCACGACGGATCTCAGCGCGCCGCTTTCGCGCGCTGCCTCGTGGTGCATTGTTGTTGTTGTTGATTTTCTGACGCCGGCCCTCTGCGTTTCTGCCCGCCCTTTTCTGGCGGTGCGCGGAATACGCGCTGTTCACAGCCTTCAGAAAGCCAATTGCAATGCCTGCTCTTGCTCTGCACACCCCCGCTCGCACCCCGGTCACGGTTCGCCGCTCGGTGCGCCGCACCGCCGACGTCCCCCGGATGACGCGGTACCGCGGCGGCACCTACTCCTCGACGGTGGACACCGTGGTGTTCGCCGACGGCAGTACCGCCCGCACCGACCTGATCCGGCTCAACCCGAATATCGACGCGTACTCCCTGGATTTCGCGGGCGTGGCACCGACCCGGCCGTCGCGATACCGGCCGGCCAACTGGTCCGCGGTGCCGAATGCGTCGGCCCGTGCGTACGAGGCCGAGGTGGACTGGATCATCCGCAATTCCTTTCCGACGCTGGGCACGGTCGAGTTGAGCAGGCGGCTGCGTGCGGCGGGGCATCTGAGCGGGCAGGCACACCTGGCCGACCATGAGGCCATCGCCGCCACCCAGGCCGCCATCTGGCGTTTCACCAACGGTCTGGAACTGGACAACCACCCACTCGACGTTCCGGTGACGACCGCCGTAGCGCCGGGAAGCGTCACCTTCGAATTCGACGGTGAGCCGCAATTAGCCAGCTACACAGTGCAATTGAGCGCCGGCGCGGCGGTCTCGCTGGTATTGCAGAAGTCGGTGGACGGTGTGCGGTGGCGTGATGTCGCGGCGTCCGGTCTCAACGTGCCGGCAGGCCAGGGCCGCCACCGCCGCAGCATCGGCTACGGCGCCACCACCTCGGAGGCCCGGCCGGGACGGGCGCAACGCGGCTACCGGTTCTACCGTTTGCAGGTCATTGCGGAGCGGGATGTCGACATCGAGGACGTGACCTTCACGCTGCACGGGGCCGGTCGCTACCGCAACGCCGAGCGGGTCGTCGCACTGTATGACCACCTGGTCGCCGGTGCGCGCGCGGCGCGGCGCCGCACCGTGGTGCCACGGCTGACCGCGGACCGCGCCGTCGTCGACGCCGCGGGTATCGCCGGGCCGTTCGGATTCCACGCCACCGATGCCGCGGCGCTGACGGTGTCCTCCGGCGAGATCGTCGACGCCGACGGTGCGCCGATCAGCGCCCCGGTGCTCCCGGGGCGCGACATCTACCTGCGCGGGCAGCTGCCGGGCACACCGGTGACCGTCACTGCGAGCGTCCCCGCTGCCGGGGACGGCTTCGGCGGACGGGTCATCACCGGTGTCGCGCACGACGACGAGCGGCTGACACCGGTCGCGCTGGCCATACCCGCACCGACCGTCATCGACTTCGAGATCACGCTCGTCGCGCGCTGACCCGGCCCGTCAGGCAGGCGCGTTCGCGGGCTGGAAGACGCCGGTGCTGTCGGCCTCTTCCTCGGCGCGGATGACGTGCACCACCGCATTGATCAGTGCCAGGTGGGTGAACGCCTGCGGGAAGTTGCCCAGGTGGCGCCCGGTGCGTGGCTCGATCTCCTCGGCGTAGAGGTGCAGTGGGCTGGCGAAGGACAGCAGCCGCTCGCACAACCGCTTGGCCCGACTGACCTCGCCGATCTCGACCAGCGCCGACACCAGCCAGAACGAACAGATGGTGAAGGTGCCCTCCTCGCCGGCCAGGCCGTCGTCGGTCTCGTCGGTCCGGTAACGCAGCACCAGTCCGTCCTCGGTGAGCTCCTCGGCGATGGCCAGCACGGTGGCCCGGATGCGCGGATCGTCCGAGGGCAGGAACCGGGTGAGCACCGCGAGCAACAGGGATGCGTCGAGGGCGTCGTCGCCGTAGCGCTGGGTGAGCACGCCGCGGGAATCCACACCGTGAGCCAGGATGTCGGCCCGGATCTCCTCGGCGATGGTGCTCCACTGCTGCGCGTAGCTCTTCTCACCCTGCAGCTCGGCCAGCTTGGCTCCACGGTCCAGCGCCACCCAGCACATGATCTTGCTGGACGTGAAGTGCTGCGGTTCGCCGCGCACCTCCCAGATACCGCGGTCGGGTTCGCGCCAGTGCTTGATGGCTTCCTCGACCTGATTCTTCAGGATCGGCCACAACGCCTCGGGCATCTGCTCGCGCGACTTGGCGTGCAGGTACACCGAATCCAGCATGGTGCCCCAGATGTCGTGCTGCATCTGGTTGTACGCGCCGTTGCCGATACGCACCGGCCGGGAATTGTCGTAGCCGGACAGGTGGTGTAATTCCTCCTCCACCAGGCTGCGTTCTCCGCCCACCCCGTACATCACCTGCAGCGGGTGCCGTTCGCCGTTGGTGGCCCCGGACACGTCGGCGATGAAGGAGAAGAAATCGTCGGCCTCGCGGTCGAGTCCGAGCGTGTAGAGACCCCACAACGCGAAGGTGGAATCCCGTATCCACGAATAGCGGTAGTCCCAGTTGCGTTCTCCCTGAGGAGTTTCCGGCAATGATGTGCTGCTGGCGGCGAGCAGGGCTCCGGTCGGCGAGTACACCAGGCCCTTCAACGTCAGTGCGCTGCGTTGCAGGTACGCCCGCCACGGGTGGTCGGGGAAATCGCCGATGTTGATCCACTGCCGCCACGACTCGCTGGTCTTCCACATCTTGTCCGCGGCTTCCTCGAAGTTCTGCGGGGCAGGGTGTTTGGACCAGCTGAGTGCCACGAACACCTTGTCGCCCTCGGTGAGGCGGGTGCGGGCGCGGGCCTCGTGCCCCTCCAGGCCGATGCGCAGGTTGGTGGTCAGCCGCAGCGTCGGATTGGCCTCGGGGTCCTTGCGGGCGCGGGCGATCGCCTCGCCGTAGGCCGAGGATGAGTACTCCCAGGTCGCCGGGCTGCGGCCGTAGTCGAAGTTCGGCTCGCAGCTCATCACGAGTTCGACGGTGCCGCTGACGCAGCGCACGGTGCGCAACAGGATGTGTTCGGCGTCCCAGTCGGTGGGGGTACGGCGGTGGGTCCGTGACCGGGTCTCGGTGTCGTGCCATGGGCCCATCACCAGGGCGTCCCGCACGATCATCCAGCCGGTATGGGTTTGCCAGGTGGTCTCCATGATGAGGCTGCCGGGCAGGTAACGCCGCGCCGAGGGCACCGAGACGCCGTACGGGCTCAGCTTGAAGTGACCGGCACCACGGTCCAGGATGGCGCCGAACACGCTGGGCGAATCCGGGCGCGGCACGCACATCCATTCCACCGCGCCCGCCGAGGACACCAGGCAGGTGTTCTCGCAGTCGGACAGGAACGCGTAATCCGCGATGGGCGGGAACGGGTTTCGCAGGGCTCCGGACGGGGCGTAGGCGATGGGAGCCGATGCCGTGAACGGTGTCGGCGTCGGCTTGTGCTCGGTATGTTCCAGAACCATGTCGCCCATCATGGGTGCAGAATCCGCCGCCGTCTAGTTGTCGTGCTCGGGGTGTCAGCGCCGGGCGAACGCCGGTATGTGCTCTGGTAACGGCCCGATCGCGACGCCGTAGCCGATGATCCTGCGCAGCAGCGCAACCCGGCCGACCAATCGCACGCCGGCCGGCACCCGTACGGGGGCACCTTCGGACACCGCGACGGCGATCACCCGGTTGTGGACGGTTCGCTGGGCGCCCTGGACCAGCACGGTGGGCAGCCACCGACGGATCTGCACACGCCGCAGGTGGCGTGTCGTCACCGCGCCGGAGCGCAGCGGATCGGCGAGCAGGCGAGCGGCTGCCACGGCGTCGGCCACCGCCAGGTTGATTCCCACGCCGCCCACCGGGGACATCGCGTGAGCTGCGTCACCGATGAACAACAACCCGTCGGTGTACCAGCGCTTCAACCGATTCAACTGCACATCAAGCAGTTTCACGTCGTCGAAGGAGGCGACCGAGCCGATCCGGTCGGCGATCCACGGTACGACCGCGGTGACCCGCCGGTGCAGCGACTCGATCCCTTCGGAGCGCAGTCGCTGGTCGGAGCCCTTAGGGATGACGAACGCGCACTGGAAATAGTCGCCGCGGTCGATCATGGCCACCACGTGACCGGCGCCCATCGCCCCGGCAAGGCCCGCCGGGTCCGCTTCGGCGCGCGGCACCCGAAACCACCAGACATCCATCGGTGCGCCAAAGCTCCTGGGCACCAATCCCATTGTCGACCTCAATGTCGAACCCCGGCCGTCACAGGCCACCGTCAACGGGGCGTGGATTTCGCGCTCTTCGCCGTGCTCATCGCGATAGCGCACGCCGTACACCCGGCCGGACTGCCGTAGCGGTCCGAGCACCTCGCTGTGGCGCAGCAGCGTGAATGTCGGTTCCTGTTCGGCCGCTTGGGCCAGCAGTTCCAGGAAATCCCATTGCGGCACCAGGGCTATGTGTTTGTGGGCGCCGGGCAGGTGGCGCAGATCGACCTCGACGGGAACTCCCTGCACCGACAGTCGCAGCGATTCGATCAGCCGATGCGGTACCGCGGCGAAGCCTTCACCGAGACCGAGTTCGTCGAGCAGGCCCAAGGTGCTGGCATGCACGGTGTCCCCGCGGAAATCGCGCAGGAAATCGGCATGCTTCTCCAGCACGGTGACATCCACACCGGCCCTGGCCAGCAGCAGGCCCAGCATCATCCCCGCCGGCCCGCCGCCGACGATCACACACCCCGTGGACATGACTACATCGTGGCACCGAACGCGGTCGCACTACTGTGGTTCTCGTGGGTGAATTCCTGAGCTGGTGGGACGGCGTCGAACTCTGGCTGTCCGGGCTCGGTTTCCTCGCCCAGACCGCCATCGTGATGCCGATCGTCCTGGTGTTGGCCTACGGGATCGCCGTGGTCCTCGACGGCGCCCTCGGCAACGGGATCCGGCAGCTGCGCCGGGCATTGCACCAGGATGAGGAGCCTTCGTGAACCAGATGCCGCGGTCGCGGGTGACGCTGGCGCTGGCCGCCCTGGTGATCCTGGTGGTCCTGATGTGGCTGCTGGCGCGCTGAATTCGGGGCGAGGGGCGACGAACGTGCCCTCATCAGGCACTCTGCCCCGATTCTGGTACTCTTCCGGCCATGCACGCAGTGACCGGCAACAAGAGCGGCCATATCTTGGCCCTCATTGCCGTGGGTTTTTCCGCTGTTGCTGATGTCTGTTGTTGTCGCTGACACCACACCCGTCTGCGGTTTGGCGTTGGTAGCGGCATGTGAATGCGTCGCGCACTGATCCATCACCTTTCCGTATGTACGGCAGCCCCGCCCCGTATCCCGCCCCGGAAAGGTTTTCCATGCGCAACGCCCTGACCTCCACCAAACGCTGGAGCGCGCTCACCGCTCTCGCGCTGTCCACCACGCTCCTCGCGGCGTGCGGCGGCGGAGCCAGCGATGTCGCCGGTGAGGGGAATTCCGCCGATGCCGACACCACGCTGACCCTGGTCGCGTACGCGGTGCCGGAACCGGGCTGGTCGAAGGTCGGGCCGGTGTTCGCCGGCACCGAAGAGGGCAAGGGCGTCGGTGTCACCGCCTCCTACGGCGCGTCGGGAGATCAGTCTCGCGGTGTGGAATCCGGTAAGCCCGCCGACGTGGTCAACTTCTCGGTCGAGCCCGACATCACCCGGCTGGTGAAGGCCGGACTGGTCGACGAGGACTGGAACGCCGGTGTCCAGAAGGGTGTGCCGTTCGGGTCTGTGGTCAGCCTCGCCGTCCGCGAGGGCAACCCGAAGAACATCCGCGACTGGGACGACTTGCTCAAGCCCGGCGTGGAGGTCATCACGCCCAGCCCGCTGAGCTCGGGCTCGGCGAAGTGGAACCTGCTGGCTCCGTACGCGGCCAAGAGCAATGGCGGCCAGGATCACGCCGCCGGTATCGCCTTCGTACAGGAACTGGTCAGCCAGCACGTCAAGCTGCGTCCCGGTTCGGGCCGCGAGGCCACAGACGTCTTCCGTCAGGGCACCGGCGATGTGCTGCTCGCCTATGAGAACGAGGCACTGCACTACGACCTGGAGTACGTGACGCCCCCGCAGACCTTCAAGATCGAGAACCCGGTCGCCGTGGTCAACACCAGCAAGCACCTGGACAAGGCCACCGAATTCGTGAACTTCCAGTACACACCGGAGGCGCAGAAGGTGTGGGCCGAGGCCGGTTTCCGGCCCGTCGATCCCGCGGTCGCCGCCGAGTTCGCGGACAAGTTCCCGGCACCGGAGAAGCTGTGGACCATCGCCGATCTCGGGGGCTGGTCCAAGGTCGACGCCCAGCTGTTCGACAAGGAGAACGGCGAGGTCACCAAGATCTACAAGCAGGCCACTGGTTAGGCCACGACAGGGACAAGCGAGAGCACGGTCGCGCAATGACGGCGAGCACCAACCCTGAGGCGAGTCGCCCGGAGCTTTCTCCGGGCGACCCGTCCGTACGGCGGCGGCTGCCGCGCCGCGCCAACGGCGCCACCCTGCAGGTCGGGGTGGCGGTGTTGTGGCTGTCGCTGATCGTGCTGCTGCCCCTGGCCGCCATCGTGCTGACCTCGGCCGAGGGCGGCTGGGGCGCATTCTGGTCGGCGGTGAGCTCGCCGTCGGCGCTGGCATCGTTCCGGGTGACACTGACCATCTCGATCGGCGTCACCGTGGTCAACGTGGCCTTCGGACTGCTGATCGCCTGGGTCCTGGTCCGCGACGACTTCCCGCTCAAGCGCGTGGTGGACGCCATCATCGATCTACCGTTCGCGCTGCCGACCATCGTGGCCAGCCTGGTGCTGCTCTCGCTCTACGGCCCGGGCAGCCCGGTGGGCATCCACATCCAGCACACGTCGTGGGGTGTGGCGCTGGCACTGGCCTTCGTGACGCTGCCGTTCGTGGTCCGCGCCGTACAACCCGTGCTGCTGGAACTCGACCGCGAGGTCGAGGAGGCGGCAGCCTCGCTGGGCGCCAACAGCGCGACCATCTTCCTCAAGGTCATCCTGCCGGCGCTGGCCCCGTCGCTGCTGTCGGGCGCCGGGCTGGCGTTCTCCCGGGCCATCGGCGAGTTCGGCTCCATCGTGCTGATCGGCGGGGCCATCCCCGGCGAGACCGAGGTGTCCTCACAGTGGATCCGGACCCTCATCGAGAACGATGACCGGGTCGGTGCGGCGGCCATCTCGATCGTGCTGCTGCTCATCTCGTTCCTGGTGCTGTTCGTCCTGCGCTACTTCGGGGCGCGGGCGGCGAAACGGGAGGAGTCGGCCCGATGATGCTGTCCCGATCTACCCGGCTGATCCTGCGCGTGATCGCCTCGCTGTACATCTTCGCGCTGCTGGTGGTCCCGTTGGGGGCGATCCTGTGGCGCGCGCTCGCACCCGGGCTGGGAGAGTTCGTCGCCTCGATCTCCACACCCGCCGCGCAGTCCGCCCTGCAGCTCTCGCTGTTGGTGGTCGCCATCGTGGTGCCGCTCAACGTCATCTTCGGTGTGCCGACGGCCATCGTGCTGGCCCGGCGCAAGTTCCGCGGCAAGAACGCGCTGCAGGCGGCGATCGATCTGCCCTTCGCGGTGTCCCCGGTGGTCATCGGCGTCGCCCTCATCGTGCTGTGGGGCAGCGCCGGACTGTTCGGCTTCGTCGAGAACAGCTGGGGCTTCAAGATCATCTTCGGCTTCCCGGGCATCGTGCTGGCCAGCCTGTTCGTCACGATCCCGTTCGTCATCCGGGAAGTCGAGCCGGTGCTGCACGAGGTGGGTACCGACCAGGAGGAAGCGGCGGCCACCCTGGGCGCCAACTGGTGGCAGACGTTCTGGCGGATCACATTGCCGTCGATTCGGTGGGGCCTCACCTACGGTGTGGTGCTCACCGTGGCGCGCACGCTCGGCGAGTTCGGCGCGGTGCTGATGGTGTCGTCCAACCTGCCCGGCCAGTCGCAGACCCTGACCCTGCTGGTGCATGACCGCTACACCCTGGGTAATCCATATGGGGCCTACACCATCTCGGTGGTGCTGATGGCGGTCGCGCTCATCGTGCTGGTGGCCCAGATTTTGTTTGACGCCCAGCGTTCGCGTGTCAAGACTGAGGACTGAAGGAGACCCCGATGAGCGACATCGCCATTTCGGTGAAGGGCGCGAACAAGCATTATGGTGAGTTCGCGGCGCTGGACAATATCGACTTCGTGGTGCCCAAGGGCTCCCTGACCGCGCTGCTGGGGCCCAGCGGCTCGGGCAAGTCGACGCTGCTGCGTGCCATCGCCGGTCTCGATCAGCCCGATACCGGCTCGATCACCATCAACGACCGCAATGTGACGGGCGTGCCGCCGCAGAAGCGCGGCATCGGTTTCGTCTTCCAGCACTACGCCGCGTTCAAGCACCTCACCGTGCGCGACAACGTCGCGTTCGGCCTGTCGATCCGCAAGAAGCCCAAGAACGAGATCAAGGAAAAGGTCGACAACCTGCTCGAGGTGGTCGGTCTGGCCGGCTTCCAGAACCGCTACCCGGCCCAGCTGTCCGGCGGGCAGCGCCAGCGCATGGCGCTGGCCCGCGCCCTGGCCGTCGACCCGGAGGTGCTGCTGCTCGACGAGCCGTTCGGTGCGCTGGACGCCAAGGTCCGCGAGGATCTGCGGGCCTGGTTGCGCCGGCTGCACGACGAGGTCCACGTCACCACGGTGCTGGTCACCCACGATCAGGCCGAGGCGCTCGACGTCGCCGACCGGATCGCGGTGCTCAACAAGGGCCGGATCGAACAGGTGGGCTCACCCACCGAGGTCTACGACTCGCCGGCGAACCCGTTCGTGATGTCCTTCCTGGGCACCGTGTCACTGCTCAACGGAATCCTGGTGCGCCCGCACGACATCCGGGTCGGACGCAACCCGGACATGGCCATCGCGGCCGGTGACGGAACCGCCGAGTCCACCGGTGTCACCAAGGCGACCATCGACCGGATCGTGACGCTGGGTTTCGAGGTGCGCGTGGAACTCACCAGTGCGGTCAACGGCACGCCCTTCACGGCCCAGATCACCCGCGGTGACGCCGAGGCGCTCGGGCTGCGGGCCGGGGACACGGTGTACGTGCGGGCCACCCGGGTGCCGCCGATCGCCGGCGAGCTGCAGAGCGCCGAGGTGCGCGCCGAGGCACTCACCTAGCAGGGTGCCACCCGGTCCGCCCAAGGCAGCGCCTCTTCGAGCTGTGCGGCCAGCCGGATCAGCAACGTCTCACCGGCCAGCGGCGCCACGAACTGGACGCCGAGCGGGAGGCCGTCCGCCGTCCAGTGCAGGGGCAGGCTGATCGCCGGGCGCCCGGTGAGGTTGGCCAGCTGCGTGTAGGGCACCCAGCCGAGGTTCTTGTCGACCATGTCGTCGACGATATTGGTGTAGCGCAAGAGCTTTGCGGTCCGGGTCCGCAGCAGCAGGTCGGCGCCGCGCGCCAGCGCGGCGGGCAGCTCGAACTCGGCGATCCTGGGCGGCGGTGTCGCCAGAGTGGGCGTGAGCAGCAGGTCGTAGTTCTCGAAGTAGGTGCTCAGCCTGCGGGTGTGTTCGTGGCGGCGCTGTACCGCGTCGACGTAGGCGACGCTGCTGGTGGCCCGGCCGAGTGCGGCCATGATCAGGGTGTCGCGTTCGAAATCGTCGTCCCCGGCGCCGGAGAGGCGTTTGGCCTCGTCGACCTCCCAGGCGACGTAGACGAACCAGGTGAGCAGGAACTCGCGGGCCAACTGGGCATCGTCGAAGGGCGCACTGCGGAGTTCCTCGACGTGGTGACCGAGGTCGGTCAGCACCCGGATGGCCGTTTCGACCGCGGCGTAGGCCTCGCGATGCGGGTGCGGGGTGATCGCCGACGGTATCCGGACGCCGATCCGCAGCGTGCCGGGGTGCTGCCCGACGGCGGAGGCGTAGGTGGATTCGGCCGGCGCGGGGACGTAGGGCCCGAACGGTTCACCGCCGGCGATGACGTCGAACATGGCGGCGGTGTCCCGGACCGTGCGGGACACCACGCCCTGGACGGCCGCACCGTGCATGGACTCGGAGTGGCCCGGACCCATCGGGGTCACCCCGCGACCGGGCTTAAGCCCGACGAGCCCGCAGCAGGCTGCCGGGATCCGGGTCGAGCCGCCACCGTCGTTGGCGCCGGCGCACGGGACGATGCCCGCGGCGACCGCGGCCGCCGAACCACCCGAGGAGCCACCGGGTGTCCGGTCGAGGTTCCATGGATTGCGGGCCGGCCCCCAGAGCACCGGTTCGGAGGTCGCCTTGGCGCCGAACTCGGGCAGGTTGGTCTTGCCGAAGATCACCAGGCCGGCGTCGATCCAGCGCTGCACCACCGTGGCGTGCTCGGCGGCGGGAGTGCCGACCAGCGACCGCGAGCCTGCCGAGCTGGGCAGCCCCGCATAGTCCTGGGCGAGGTCCTTGATCAGGAAGGGCACCCCGGCGAACGGCCCGGTCAGTTCGTCCGACGGGGTGGCGGGCACATCCCGGACGATGGCGTTGATCTTCGGGTTCACCGCAGCAGCGCGTTCCCGGGCCAGCGTGAGCAGCTCGGCGGCCGATATCTGCTTGTCGGCGACCAGCTTCGCCAGACCGGTTGCGTCATAACTGCGGTACTCGTCGAACCTCATGCCGTCAGATTAGGCGAGCCGCCCATCAGTTACTTGTGCTTGCAAGTTCCTGCGGGGACGTGGCCGGCGTCGGCTCGCTCCATCCCGGTGGCTGCAGCAGATAGCCCACCCGCGCCCGCCAGGTCTTGGCCCGCCATACGTCGCGGACCATCAGGGCGAACTCGTGGAAGTTCACCTTGACCGGGTTGTAGGTGTCGATGTTGTGGGTGAGCCCGTACCGGACCTGCTCGACCTCGTCGGCGTAGCTGTGGAACAGCCGATCCCAGATGATCAGGATGCCGGCGTAGTTCTTGTCCAGATACGGATTGTTCGAGCCGTGGTGCACCCGGTGGTGCGACGGCGTGTTGAAGACGAATTCAATTGCCGGATGCAGCTTTCCGATCCGCTCGGTATGCAGCGGATATTGGAAGAGCAGCACGATCGCCTGGGAGAGGAAGATCATCCACACGGGCACGCCGACCAGTGCCAGCGGGATGTAGACCACCGACGTCAGGAAGCGTCCGGGGATCAGCCACGGCAGCCGCACCGCGGTGGACATGTTGAAATGCTGACTGGAGTGGTGCACGCTGTGCGCCGCCCAGAACAGCCGGACCCGGTGCTGCATCCGGTGCTGGGCGTAGTAGCCGAGATCGGCCCCGATGATCGCCAGCGGCCAGACCCACCAATCCGATGCCGACAGTGAAATGGGGGCCATCATCGCGGCGAGCACCACGATGGGCAGCTGGATGAAGTCCTCGACCAGGTTGGCGAACCGCCCGAGCCCGTAGACGCCCAGGCTGGCGAACGTGTCGCGGGCCGAGAAACCCACGCGCCGAGGGCTTTCCGCGGTGCGCCCGGCGCGGCGGTCACGGCGGCGCTCCAGGCGGTCGCCGAGGAACTCGATGCCCAGTAGCAGCAGGAATGCCGGGATCGCATACAGGCCGATATTGCCGATCCACTCCATGTCAGCGCGCCTCTTCCGTTTTGTGGGGCATACCGGCGATCTGCCAGCGCAGGGCCTGGCCGAACATCTCCTCGCTGACGCGTTCGGGTTCGATGCGGCGCTGCCGGATCAGACCGCTGAACATGGCGAGCGTGGTGGTGGCGAAGTCGTCGATGGAGATCGCCTCGACGTCGACACCGTTGCGGTCCAGCATCTCGGTGAGGATGCCGCGCACGGCTTCCAAGGTCTTCGCCGAGGAGGCCGCCTCGATACGCATGAGTTCGGGATTACGGACCGCATGCAGCCAGAACTCGGTGCGCAGCACAGCGACGTCGATTTCCTTGTCCGCCATCGCGATCAGCATGGCGCCCAGCGCCCGCATGGGGTCCGCTTCTTCGGCACGGGCATCGCGGATGGCCTGGGCCACCTCACTCATCCGGTCGACGGCGCGGTCGGTCATCAGTGCGGCGAAGAGCTGTTCCTTGTTGGTGAAGTTGGAATACACCGCGCCGACGGAGAAGCCTGCCGACTCGGCGATCTCCTCGACCGAGGCGGCGGTGTATCCGCGGTGCGCGAACACCTGTGCGGCGGCGTCGAGGAGTCGCCGCCGGGTCTGTTCCTTGCTCTCGGCGCGGGAGAGTCGCCGCGGTTTCTCATCAGATGCCATATTCGGATAGTAACGATTATTTGAATGGCGCGCACTATCGCGAGTATGGGTGGCCCGGTCAGGCAGCGCCGGACAGCGTCGAGTGTGGAACCTCGTCGGTGATCCGGCCGACTTTTCGACGACGTTTCACATCCGGCCGGCGGGATTCGGTTTGTGGGCCGGTCAGGCAGCGGCGGACAGCGCCAGCGCCGCGTCGAAGCGGTCCAGCACCGTCTCGGCCACCAGGCGGTGCGCCCCGAGCGGAGATGCCATCGGAATACCTTGAGCCGCAGCGAATTCGGCGACCCTGTCGGTGATCTTGCCGTGCGCCAGGAACCACGGCGCGATGACGATGCGTTCGGCGCCTCGGCGGCGGAGGCGGTGCGCGGCGGCCGGCAGCGACGGTTTCGGTCCGGTCGCGAACGCGGTGGTCGTGCCGATCCACCGGGTACCGATCGCGACCGCGGGCGCGACCGTGCTGGTACGTGCATTGGCCGCCGGGTGCGAGGACCCGACCGCGGTCACGATCACCCCGACATTCGAATCCTCGGCCGACACCCCGACTTCGGCGATCCGGCGGCGCAGCACCGCCAGCAGCTGGTCGTCCTCACCGAGCACCTGCGCCTGCCGGGCGTGCACCCCGCTGTCGGCGATCATGGCCGGGATGTCGGTGCGCGCGTGGAAGGCGTCGGCCAGCAGCAGGGGAGTGACGACCGCGCCGTCACCGACACCGCGCAGCACGTCGACCAGGTTCGGCGCGGTCTGCTCACAGAAGGCGGGCACCACCTCGAGGTCCGGCCGCAGCCTACGGATCGTATCGGCCACCGCACGCACCGTCACCGCGGAGCGGGGATCGGCGCTGCCGTGGGCGGTGAGGACCAGAACCGGTGGGATCACCGGGGGCTCATGACGCGTGCAGCCCGCATTCCGTCTTGGCCTGGCCGGCCCACCGGCCGCTGCGCGGATCGGCGCCCTCGATCGGCTTGCTGGTGCACGGGGCGCAGCCGATCGACGGGTATCCCTCGTAGACCAGCGGATTGACCAGGATGCCGTTGGCATCGATATAGGCCTGCATGTCCTCGTCGGTCCACGCGGCGATCGGGTTGATCTTCACCAGGCCGAACGCGGCGTCCCAGCTGATCAGCGGGGCATTGGCGCGGGTCGGCGCCTCGACTCGGCGGATGCCGGTCACCCACGCCGAGTAACCGCGCAGTGATTTGCCCAGCGGCTCCACCTTGCGCATCCGGCAGCAGGCCGCGGCGTCACGGGCGAACAGATCCTTGCCGTGCAGCTCGTCCTGGCGGGCCACGCTGTTCTCCGGAGAGACATTGACCACATGCACGCCGTAGACGGCCTCGACCGCGTCACGGGTGCCGATCGTCTCGGCGAAGTGGTAGCCGGTGTCCAGGAACAACACGTCCACGCCGGGCCGCACCTTGGCGGCCATCTCGACAAGCACGCCGTCTTGCATATTGGACGCCACGATGTAGTTGTCGCGGAAGTTCTCGTCGGTCCAGCGCAGGAGTTCCTCGGGACCGGCGTCGGCCAGTTCGGCAGCGCCGCGCTCAGCCAGCTGCCGTAGGTCGCTTTCCGTGCGTGTCACTGCTGTCACTTCACCATCACCTCAAGTCCGCATCATCGGCGCGTACCGCCCACTGGGCGAAACGCTCATCGGGCTCGCGTTGTTTCACGAAGTTGCGAACGATCCGCTCGATGTAGTCACCGAGCTCGGACGCGAGCACCTTGTGCTGGCGCAGTTTGCGGCCGAAACCGCTGTCCAGGCCGAGGCTGCCGCCCAGGTGGACCTGGAAACCCTCTTCGGGTCCGTTGCCGTCGTCGACCATCTGGCCCTTGAAGCCGATATCGGCGACCTGGATGCGCGCGCACGAGTTGGGGCAGCCGTTGATGTTGATCGTCACCGGCACGTCGAGCTGGGCATTGATGTCCTCGAGCCGCTTCTCCAGTTCGGGCACCAGCACCTGGGAGCGGCTGCGGGTCTCGGCGAAGCTCAGCTTGCAGTACTCGATACCCGTGCAGGCCATCAGGTTGCGCCGCCAGTGCGAAGGGGTCGAGGGCAGGCCCAGGGCATCCAGGCCGGCCCGCAGCTCGGCCAGCTTGTCATCGGCGACGTCGAGAATGATCAGCTTCTGGTACGGGGTGAAACGGATCCGGTCCGACCCGGCGGCTTCGGCCAGGTCGGCCACCTTGCTCAGGATGGTGCCCGACACGCGTCCGGCGATGGGCGCGACACCGACGGCGTTCAGCCCGTTCTTGAGCCGTTGCACGCCGACATGGTCGATCGGCCGGGTTACCGGCGCGGGCGCGGGTCCGTCGAGCAACGGGCGCTTCAGGTACTCCTGCTCCAGAACTTCCCTGAACTTCTCGACACCCCAGTCCTTGATCAGGAACTTGAGCCGGGCCTTCGCGCGCAGCCGGCGGTAACCGTAGTCGCGGAAGACGCTGACCACGCCCTCCCACACATCGGGCACCTCGGCCAGCGGCACCCATACGCCGACGCGCTGGGCCAGCATCGGGTTGGTCGACAGCCCGCCGCCGACCCACAGATCGAAACCGGGCCCGTGCTCGGGGTGCTCGACGCCGATGAAGGCGACGTCGTTGACCTCGTGCACGACGTCCTGCTGGCCCGAGATCGCGGTCTTGAACTTGCGTGGCAGGTTGGAGTACTCCGGCTTGCCGATATAGCGCTTGACGATCTCGTGGACGGCGGGCGTGCCGTCGATGACCTCGTCGAGCGACTCGCCGGCCAGCGGGGAGTTCAGCACCACGCGCGGGCAGTCGCCGCAGGCCTCGGTGGTCTGCAGTCCGACCTCATCGAGGCGGCGCCAGATCTCCGGCATGTTCTTGACGTCGATCCAGTGGTACTGGACGTTCTGCCGGTCGGAGATGTCGGCGGTGTCGCGCGCGAATTCGGTGGAGATGCCGCCGAGGGTGCGCAGCGCCGCGACCGTCAGGGCGCCGCCGTCGCTGCGGACCCGCAGCATGAAGTACTCGTCTTCGAGCATGTCGGTGTTCTCGTCACCGGTCCAGGTGCCGTCGTAGCCGGGCTTGCGCTGGGTGTAGAGGCCCCACCAGCGGAAACGGCCGCGCAGGTCGCCCTTGTCGATGCTCTCGAAGCCGCCGGGGGCGTAGATGTTCTCGATGCGCTGACGCACGTTGAGCGGGTTGTCGTCCTTCTTGGCCTGCTCATTGGCATTGAGCGGCTCGCGGTACCCCAGGGCCCACTGGCCTTCGCCGCGGGGCCGTTTGACGGGCTTGGCGGGCTTCTCGGGGGCGTTGGAGACAGTCTCGGTCATGTTGTCGGGGGCTCCTTGTCGGAGGAGCGGGCTCGTGAATCGCGCCATCGCCGGGGGCTGGCCGGCGGCGCAGATCCGGCGGGCCGCTCAGGATGTGGGCGGGCTGATTCCGATATCGACGCGGGTCAGGACTGACAACAACAGCTACAGATGCGCTTGAGGTCGACATGCCGCCGGACCACCAGCGCAATGCGGGTGGTGCTGTCAACGGCGGCGGTCACGTCCGCCATTCTGCCACGACAGCCCCCACCAGCCCTAACCGGGCCAGATTTGCGATCAGGGTGAGCAAAACAAGTTCTGGGATGATGCGGGGTATGAGCAGTGACGGCCCCTTCGGCATCTACATCCACGTGCCGTTCTGCGCGACCCGCTGCGGTTACTGCGACTTCAACACCTACACACCGTCCGAACTCGGTGGGGCGAACCCCGACGGCTGGCTGGCGGCCGTGCGCGTCGAACTGGAATTGGCGGCCCAGCAGGTGGGGCCGCGTCCGGTGGACACCGTCTTCGTCGGCGGCGGCACTCCGACGATGCTCGGCGCCCGCGGCCTGGCCGCGGTGCTCGCGGCGGTGCGCGACCATTTCGAGCTGGCCGCCGGCGCGGAGGTGACCACCGAGGCCAACCCCGAGTCGAGCTCGCCGGAGCTGTTCGCGACGCTGCGCGCGGCCGGCTACACCCGCATATCGCTGGGCATGCAGTCGGCCGCGACGCATGTGTTGAAGGTGCTGGACCGGGTGCATTCGGCCGGCCGGGCCCCGGCCGCTGCCCTGGAGGCCCGCGCCGAGGGGTTCGAGCACGTCAACCTGGACCTGATCTACGGCACACCCGGCGAGACCGACGATGACCTGCTGCGCTCCGTGGAGACCGCGCTGGGCGCCGAGGTCGACCATGTGTCGGCCTACGCGCTGATCATCGAGGACGGCACCGCACTGGCCCGCCGAGTGCGCCGCGGCGAGCTCCCTGCACCGGACAACGATGTGCTGGCCGACCGCTACGAACTGCTCGACGCGCACCTGTCGGCGGCCGGCCTGCAGTGGTACGAGGTGTCCAACTGGAGCCGCCCCGGCGGTGAGTGCCGGCACAACCTCGGGTACTGGGACGGCGGTCACTGGTGGGGCGCCGGGCCGGGCGCGCACAGCTTCCTCGGCGCGCGGAGATGGTGGAATATCAAGCACCCCAACGCATATGCGCAGGCGTTGGCCGAACGCCGGCTACCGGTGGCCGACGCCGAGGACCTCGACGATGCGGCCCGTCACACCGAGGACGTGATGCTGCGGATGCGGCTGCGCAGCGGCCTGCCGCGCGGTGTGCTCACCGACCCCGAGCAGCGCCGCGCCGATACCGCGCTCACCGACGGGCTGGTGGTCGCCGCCGCGGACCGGCTGGTGCTCACCGACCGGGGCCGGTTGCTGGCCGACGCGGTGGTGCGCGATCTGCTCGACGACTAGATCACGCCGAAATCGCCGCCTCGGCCACCGAATGGTCGTGCGGAGCAAGCATTTCCACGATCTTCGTGGTCACCGCCGCGGCGGTGGGATGCTCCCACAGCAGTGTCGGCGGCAACGCCAGCCCGGTCTTGCGCTCCAGCTGTTTGCGCAATGCGACCGTCATGATCGAGTCGACACCGATCTCGGCCAGCGGCAACCGCGGATCGACGCCGTCGTCGGACAGGCCGAGTTCGGCGGCCACCGTCGCGACCACCAGTTCGGCCACCCACACCGCGGTGTCCACCCCGTCACGCCCGACCGGCAGCTGCAGGCCACCCAGCCCGTCGGTGTCCTCGTCGTCGCGGGGTGCGATATCGGCGAGCATCGGCACCGAGACGGCATCGGCGGTCACCGGGAGCACCACGATGTGGGCCTGATCGGCACGCACCGCGAGATCGAGGGCGCGCATGGCGTCGTCGGCGCCGACGGTGCCCATGCCCAGCGCGTTCAACTGTGCGGCGACAAAGCTCGATGCAGAACCCATGCCGAGGCCGCGCCAGGCGGTCCAGGCCACCGCGGTGGTCCGGTCACCCAGGCTGCGGCGGTGCTGGGCGAACGCGTCGAGGAAGGCGTTCGCGCAGGCGTAGGCGCCCTGGCCGGGGAAGCCCGCGAGATAGCCGCAGGACGAGAACAGCAGCAGCCAGTCCAGCTCGCCGGGCGGGAACACCTCATGCAGGGTCAGCGTGCCATCGACCTTGGGGTGCATGGCTTTTGCGAAGTCGGCTGCGGTGGTACCGGCCAGCAGCGCACCGGCCTCCACACCGGCGGCGTGCACCACGCCGCGCACCGGCGGCAGATCGCGCAGCGCCGTGCGCAGCTCGTCGGCCGCGCCGGGTGCGGCGATGTCGACGGCGGCCACCCGCACCGACACACCACGCTCCTCCAGCGACAGGATGGTGCGGAACGGCTCCTGCTCGGGCACCCAGGATGTGCGGTCGGGGATACCACTGCGCGACAACAGCACGATGCGGCGTGCCCCCAGATCGGCCAGTCGCGCGGCGACGCGCACACCGAGGGCGCCGGTGCCGCCGGTGATCAGGTAGGTGCCGGCCGGCGAGCAGGACAAGGTGGTCCGGTTGGTCGGTTCGGCCTGGGTCAGGCGCGCGGTCAGCGCGATATCGTCACGGACCACGACGACACCCTGGCCGCCGAGCGAGGCGAGGACCCCGATCGGCAGGCTGTCATCGGCCACATCGAGGACGCCACCCCACACCCCGGGGTGCTCGGCGGCGGCGACTCGGGCGAAGCCCCACAGCGGTGAGCTGCCGATGTCGCTGCCCTCGTAGACCCCCCGGGTCAGCGCCCACAGCTGTGGCTGGGCCGCGCGGTCCAGCAGCGTGGTCAGCGTCTGATGCACGAGGCGCACGGTCTCGACCGGCGCGTCCGCGGGCCGCGGCAGTACCAGCACCACCGCTCCGGAGGTCAGTGCGGCGGGAATCTCGTCGGGCGACTTGCACAGCCGGTGGTCCACCTCGGCGGCGGCCAGATCACGCATGCACCAGGCCAGCGTGTGCGCGTCGCCGCCGACCAGGATCACCTGCGACGGACGGGCCGATTCGGCCCATGGCGTCGGATGCCAGGCCAGCTGCTGCATCATCCGGCTGACATCGTTACCGCCGGGGTTCTCCAGCTGGTCGAAGAACATGCCGTCGATCGCGCCGATGACCGTGCCGTGGGCATCGGCGATCGTCACATCGGCGATCGTGCTGCCGGTGCCGCGGCGAATGTGCATCAGCGCCAACGCAACCGGCGCACCGCGCAGCGATACCCGGTCGATGCGGGCCGGCATCCGCAGCCGCAGCGGGCTCTCGAACACGATCGATGCCGCCGACGTCGCCGCATCCAGCAACCCGGCCCACGTGGCGGGCGCGGAGCCGTCGGGTTCGGCGCGGACCACCGCCAGCATCTCGCCGTCACCGCGCAGCAGTTCGGTGATCTCCCAGGGGAATCCCATGGCCGCCACGCCCAGATCGGCGAGCGTGTCCGCGACGTGCCCCGCGGGCAGCGTTTCGGTGCAGCGCGCCCGTGCGGCGGCCATATCGATTGCGGGCAGCGGGGTTTCGGTGCCGGCCGCGGCCACTGCGGTGCAGTGGGTGAGCCAGCCGCCGCCGGCGGAATCGGCGCCGGTGTCGGCGTCTTCGACCCGCGAGGCCAGTGCCAGCGCCCGGTCCTGCAGCACCACCTGTACCGATCGGGCCCGTCCCGGCGCCACCGGGGTGCGCAGCCGCACATCGGCGAGATCGCCACCGGTGGCGGTCAGGAAGGTGTTGAGTAGCACCGCGGCCGGGATGATCTCGGTGCCCTGCACCGGGTGATCGCCCGGATAGGGCCGGGTGTCCATGCCCAGCTGGGTCTGCCACACCTTGGCCGGTACCGCGGCGCTCACTTCGAGGCGGCCGCCCAGCAAAGTGTTCGTGTGCGGATCGTGCACAGCGCCGCCGCCGGGCGGTGCGGCGGGGGTGCGCCAGAACCGGCGGTGTTGCCACTGCGTGCCGGGCAGGTCATGCGCCCACCGCGCATGCGCGGGGCGCAGCGTCACGGGCGCCCCGTGGCAGTGCAACGCGGCGATCGCGGTGGTGACCGACCGCACCTCGGGCATGTTGCGGCGGTGCAGCGGCAGCACCGCGTAATCGTCGATACCGGCGTGCGACAGCGTGTCCACGATGGAATGGGAGACCACCGGATGCGCGGAGATCTCCAGGAACAGCCGGTGCCCGTCCTCGGCGGCGGCGGCGACGGCCTCGGTGAACCGGACCCTGCCACGCAGGTTGGCCACCCAGTAGTCGGGCCCGCGCGGCGCGCTCGACCGCGGATCGGTCATGGCGGTGCTGTAGAGCGGGATGGCCGCTGGCTGCGGGTGCAGTTCCCCGGTCAACCGGGCCAGTTCGGCGGTGAGGCCGTCCATGGCGGGGCTGTGGAAGGCGACGTCGGTGTTCACCTCGCGGGTCACGACGCCCTGGGCCGACCATTGCGCGGCGATGGCGCGCACCTCGTCGGCGGTGCCGGAGATGACGGTCGATTCGGGGGACGCGCTGATGGCGGCGACCACGGCGGTCTGGCCGGCCAGGCGCTGCTCGGCCTCGGCGAACGACAACGCCACCAGGGCCATCGCGCCCTTGCCCTGGACCGAGCGAAAGCCGCGGGCGCGGTAGCAGGCAACCCTGGCGCCGTCGGTCAGGTCGAACACCCCGGCGATGACACAGGCGGCGACCTCGCCGACGGAGTGCCCGATCACCGCGGCCGGTGCGGCACCGCGGGAGCGCAGCACGGCGGCCAGCCCGACCTGCATGGCGAAGGTCAGCGCCTGCACCTGATCGGTTCCGCCGTGCTCCCCACTGGCCAGCGCGGCGCGGGCCGAGAAGCCGAGTTCGGTCGCGAAGACCGGGTCGACGGCGTCGATGACGGCGGCGAACTCCGGTTCCTCGCGCAGCAGTTCGGCCCCCATGCCGACCCAGTGCGAGCCGTGCCCGGAGCACACCCAGACCGCACCGTCGGCGGCGCCGGGCACCACCGCGCCGGTGGCCACCGAGGAATTGCGCTCGCCGTTGCTCACCGCGTCGAGGCCGACGATCAGTTCCTTGTGGTCCTCGGCGATGACGGCCGCGCGCACCGGCTCAGGCGATCGCCGGGACCACAGTGTGCCGGCCACCTCGGTCAGCGAGTGGTGTGCGGAACGCAGGTGGTCGCCGAGTGCCTCGGCGTTGGCCGACAACCGGGACGCCGACCGCCCGGACACCGGAATGACGTGCAGCGCCGCGGCTTTCGGTGCCTCGATGGCTGCCGGTGCGGGTGCCTCTTCGAGCAGGACGTGCGCGATGGTGCCGCCATAGCCGTAACTGCACACCGCTGCGCGGCGCGGCGTGCCGGAGCGCGGCCAGCTCTCGGTCTCGGTGTTCACCCGCAGGCCGTTGGTGGCCCAGTCCACGGCGGTGGTGGGAGTCCGCACGCCGACGGTCGGCGGGATCGCCTGGTGGTGCAGCGCCAGGGTGGCCTTCACCAGGCCAACCACTCCGGCGCCGCCTTCGAGATGACCGGTGTTGGGTTTGACCGAGCCGACCACACACGGGCGATCCGCGCGGCCCGCTCCGTACACGGCGGACAGCGCGGTCAGTTCCACCGGGTCACCGGTGGGGGTGCCGGTGCCGTGCGCCTCCACGAAGTCGATGCTGGCCGGGTCGATACCGGCGGTGCGGCAGGTGAGCCGGAACATCTGCTCTTGCGCCTCGCCGTTGGGCGACATGATGCCGACGGTCTTGCCGTCCTGGGCGACAGCGCCGCCGCGGACGATCGCCAGCACCCGGTCGTTGTCGCGCTGCGCGTCGGCCAACCGCTTGAGCACCACCACGGCGGCACCTTCACCGCGTCCATAGCCGTCGGCGGACTCGTCGAACGATTTGCACCGGCCGTCCGGGGCGGTGGCCCCGGCGACGTCCAGGACCCGGGTCAGCCCGGGGCCGATCAGTGCACTGACCCCGCCGGCCAGGGCCAACGAGGTCTCGCCGGCCCGCAGCAGTTGGCAGGCCTGGTGCACGGCAACCAGGGAGGCCGCGCAGGCCGCATCGAGGGCGACGCTGGGGCCGCGCAGATCGAGCAGGTGTGAGACCCGGTTGGCGATTCCGCACAGCGCGGTGCCGATCCCGGTCCAGGCTTCGATACCGGGCAGGTCCTCCATGACGAGCTTGCCGTAGTCATCGGAGTTGACGCCCATCAGCACGGCGCTGTCGCTGCCGGCCAGCGAACGGGGCGGCACCCCCGCATGTTCGAGTGCCTCCCAGCTGACCTCGAGCGCGAGGCGCTGCTGGGGATCCATCAGTTCGGCCTCGCGGGGGGACACCCCGAAGAATTCGGCATCGAATCCGGGCAGGTCGGACAGGAAGCTGCCCCACGGCGTGGTGGCCTTGAGGATCGCGGCGTTGCGGGGATCCCGGCGCAGATACGGCTCCCACCGTTCGGCCGGAACCTCACCGACCGCGGTGCCGCTGTCGAGCAGGAACCTCCAGAAATCCGCCGGGGTGTTGACGTCGCCGGCGAGTCGGCACCCGATACCGACGATGGCGATCGGTTCCAGGGTGGGGTCCTGGTTAAGCGTCACGGCTGCGAATCCTCTTCACATCATTTGCATTTACAGAGATCGTGGCACGCGACGGCCGTCGGCGGAGGGCTACCTGATGTGCCCCTGGGCACACCGGCCGGCGAGAATCGAAGTATGAGAACGGATCAGCGGTCACGAAGATCCCAGTAGGGCGATGATCTGTTTCTTGTCGACCTTGCCGACGGCCGTCTTGGGCAGTGCGGGCAGCGGGGCGAGCATGTCCGGCTTGGTGTGCGAGGACACCCCGCGGCTGTCCAGGAAGCTGTTGAGCTCGGCCAACGTCAGCGGCTTCCCGGAGAAAACGACTGCGGCGCAGATCTTCTCGCCCAGATACTCGTCCGGCATGGCCACCGCGGCGGCGGCGTAGATGCCCGGATGGGCGAAAAGGTGTTCCTCCAGGTCGGAGGCCGACACCGTCTCCCCGCCGCGGTGGATGACGTCCTTGATGCGCCCGGTCACCTCCACGTAGCCGGCCCTCGGGCCGTCGGTGAAGATTCGCACCCGGTCGCCGGACCGGTAGTAGCCCTCCGGGCTGAAGGAACGGGCGTTGGCCTCCTCGGCGCGGTAGTAGCCGTTGATGGTGTTGGGTCCGCGCACCAGCAGTTCGCCCTCCTGCCCGGGGGCCACCGCATCACCGTGCTCGTCCACCACGAGCATCTCGTCGAGCGGCGACATCGGCCGGCCCTGGGTGTTCACGAGTACATCGACGGGGTCACCCGGGCGGGTGAAGTTCAGCATGCCCTCGGCCATCCCGAAGATCTGGCTGAGCCCGGGGGTGAGGTTGTCGAGGATGAACTTCGCCTCTTCGGCGGTCATCCGCGATCCGCCCACCTGGACCACGCGCAGCGACGTCGGCAGTACGGGTTCCCAGTCGCAGGCCTGGGCCCAGACCTTGGCCAGCGCGTTGACCAGGCCCGTCACCGTGACGTGGTGTTTGTCGATCAGGGCGAACGCGTTCTCCGGGCTCGGGTCGTGGGTGAAGACGGTGGGGGCGCCGACGGTCATCGCGCCCAGCAGCCCGGGGCAGCCCAGTGGGAAGTTGTGCCCGGCGGGTAGCGCGACGAGGTAGGTGTCGTCGCTGGTCATCTGGTATTCCTGCGCCGAGGCGACGGCGGTGTAGACGTAGTCGTTGTGGGTGCGCGCGATCAGCTTGGGCAGGCCGGTGGTGCCGCCCGAGACGAGCAGCAGGGCGGGTTCGGCCGCGTCGAAGCCGTCCCGCGCGGGCGTTGTGCGGGGGGCGTCGCCGTCGGGATCGGTCAGGGCGGACCAGGCCAGGTACTCGCCGGGGTCACCGTCGACGATCACGTGGCGCAGCGCGGGGTGCTCGTCCTGCAGTTGAGCCGCCATCGTGCGGAAATCGAAACCGGCTGCGGTATCGGTGATTATCAGCCCGACCGCGCCGCTGATACCGGCGAAATGGCTCAGTTCGGCCGAACGGTGACCGGACAGGCACATCACCGGCACCACGCCCGCGCGCAGCAACCCGAAGAAGGCGACCGCGAACTGGGTGGTGTTCGGTAACTGCAGCAGTACGCGGTCACCGGCCCGCAATCCCAGGGCGGCGAGCCGGCCGGCGACACGGTCGGCCACGTCGTCCAGTTCGGCGAAGGTGTAGCTGCGCTGCGAATCGACGATCGCAGTGACCTCGGGCCACTGTGCCGCGCCGTTGCTGAGAATCGAGTCCAGCGGTTGTCCGGTCCAGTAGCCCGCCTGCCGGTAGGCGGCGGCACGATCCGCCGGGAACGTGACGAAACCGTCGTTCAGATCGCCTTGTCCCTGCGGAAAAACCGTGCTCATGCTGGAAAAACCGTCCCTCTGGGTAGGTGAGTTGCCGATATGAATATAGGGTAGCCTCACTGCAGTTAGGGCAGCCTGTACTAAATCTGCGGAGGAATAGCGTGGCCGTCGCTGCGACGACATCAGAAACCGTTCGATCCGAGGTGGCCGAACTTCTCGGGATCACGCCGGATGCGCTGGACCCGAATGCCGATCTCATCGCGTCCGGTCTGGACTCCATCCGGATGATGTCGCTGTCGGGACGCTGGCGTAAGCAGGGCATCGAGGTCGGGTTCGCCGCACTGGCCGCCGATCCCAGCGTCGCGGCCTGGGAGGCCCTGGTCGCCGAGCACGCACCGGCCGGGCCGGCACCCATCGCCGATGTGACCACCGGCGATGCCGACGCACCGTTCTCGCTGGCTCCCATCGCCCACGCGATGTGGGTGGGCCGGCACGGCGAACAGGAACTCGGTGGGGTGGCCGCGCACCTGTACGTCGAGTTCGACGGTGCCGGTGTCGATCCCGTGCGCTTGCAGGACGCCGCCACGAAACTCGCTGCGCGCCACCCGATGTTACGCCAGGAGATCCTCCCCGACGGCACCCAGCGGATCAGCGACAGGGGGCTGCCGGTCACCGTCTTCGACCTGCGCGATGCGGCAGACGCCGACGAACAACTGATGAGAATCCGGGACGACAAGTCACATCAGTTGCTGGACAACGAGGTTCTGCAAATCTCGCTGACCCTGCTGGCCGACGGACGCACCCGTCTGCACGTGGACATGGACATGCAGGCCGCCGATGCGGTGAGCTACCGCAACTTCATGGCCGACCTGGCCGCCTTCTACCGTGGCGCCGAACTGCCCGAACTCGGGTACACCTACCGCGAATACCGTGCCCAGCTGACCGCGTCGACACCGCCGCCCTCCCAGGAGGACCTGCAGTGGTGGGCCGAGCGGATCCCCGAACTTCCGGAACCGCCTGCGCTACCTCTGGTTCCGCGCGACGAGCAGCAGAATCCGTTGCGCAGCATCAGGTTGTGGCACATCTTCGATGTCGCAACCCGCGACGCGCTGTTCGCCGCCGCGCACCGGCGCGGCCTCACCCCGGCGATGGCCGTCGCGGCCGCCTACTCCAATGCCCTGGCGCGCTGGTCGACGAGTTCACGCTTCCTGCTCAACCTGCCGATGTTCGGACGCGAGCCCTACCATCCCGATGTCGACAAGCTGGTGGGGTGTTTCACCTCGTCGCTGATGCTCGACATCGACCTGGCCGGCGCCAACTCCGCGGCAGCGCGGGCACGTGCGGTGCAGGAGACCCTGCACGCCACCGCCCAGCATTCCTCGGTGTCCGGCCTGTCCGTGCTGCGCGATATGAGCAGGCACCGCGGTACCCAGACGCTGGCCACCATCGTCTACACCAGCGCGCTGGGCCTGGGTGACCTGTTCGCCGGTGACGTGACCGACCAGTTCGGCGAGCCGGTGTGGACCATCTCGCAGGGACCGCAGGTGCTCATCGACGCCCAGGCCACCCCCTTGGCGAACGGCCTGATGATCAACTGGGATGTGCGGGTGGACGCCTTCCCGCCCGGCGTGCCGGAGGCCATGTTCGCCTATGAGGTCGCCGAACTCGCCCGGCTTGCCGCCGATGACGCGGCCTGGGACGAGCCGGACCCGCCGGCACTGGCCGACGCCGCACGCGCGGTCCGCGATGCGGTCAACGCGAGCACCGCACCACCCAGCGGCGACAACCTCGTCGACGGCTTCTTCCGCAACGCCGCCGCCACCCCCGAGGCCACCGCGCTGATCGCCCGGTCGGGCACGCTCAGCTACGGCGAACTCTCCGAACGGGTGCTGGCGGTCGCCGGCACGCTGCAGGCAGCCGGCGTCGGCTCCGGCGATATCGTCGCCGTGCTGGGCCCCAAGGGAGCTCAGCAGATTCCGGCGCTGCTCGGCATCCTCACCGCCGGCGCGGCGTACCTGCCGATCGGCGTCGACCAGCCCGCCGACCGCGCCGGGCGCATGCTGGCCACCGGCGGCGTGAAGTTCGCCCTCGTCTGCGGTGACGGTATCTCCGACGTACCCGCGGCCGCCGACGTTCTCGCGACCGCCCATATCCCGTCCCGGCGCATCATCGATATCGAAACGGCGGCAACGGCATTCGAGTCGGTCACCGTCGCGCCGAGCGATCTGGCCTATGTGTTGTTCACCTCCGGCTCCACCGGTGAACCCAAGGGTGTGGAGCTCACCCATGACGCGGTGCTGAACACGCTGGAATTCCTCTACCGGCACTTCGAGATCGGGCCGCAAGACCGCGAGCTGGCGCTGTCGCACCTGGAATCGGACATGTCGGTGCCCGACGTGTTCGGCATCCTGCGCGCCGGCGGCGCCATCGTGATGGTCGACGAAGACCAGCGCCGCGATCCGGACGCCTGGGCGCGGCTCATCGAGCAGCACCGGGTGTCGGTGGTGAACTTCCTGCCCGGATGGCTGCAGATGCTCACCGAGGTGCCTGGCTCGCTCGAGTCGCTGCGGGTGGTGCTCACCGGCGGTGACTGGGTGCGGCCCGAAATGGCCCGGGCATTACGTGCCCGGGCGCCGCGGATGCGGTTCGCCGGGTTGGGCGGGGCCACCGAGACCGCCATCCACGGCACCATCTTCGAGATCGGGCCGGACGACGAGATCCCCGCGACACCGTCGGTGCCCTACGGGGTGCCGTTCCCGAACAACGCCTGCCGGGTGGTCAGCCCCACCGGTGAGGACTGCCCGGACTGGGTGCCCGGCGAGCTGTGGTTCACCGGCCGCGGTATCGCCCGCGGTTACCGGGGCCGCCCGGACCTGACCGCCGAGAAGTTCGTCGAGTACGAGGGCCGCACCTGGTACCGCACCGGGGATCTGGCCCGCTACCGGCCGGACGGCACCCTGGAGTTCATCGGCCGCACCGATCACCGCGTCAAGCTCAGCGGTTACCGCATCGAACTCGGCGAGGTCGAGGCCGCGCTGGGCCGGGTCCCCGGTGTCGGCGCGGCGGTGGCAGCCGTGGTCCCGGTCGATGGCGGGCGTGACGTGCTGGGTGCGCTGGTGCGCATCGACGATCCCGATCTGGGAATCGAGGCGGTGGGGGACGCGCTGGCCGAGCTGGTGCCGGCCCACATGATCCCGCAGCTCATCGTGCCCGCGGACCGGATCCCGTTCACCATCGGCGGCAAGATCGACCGTAAGGCGGTGGCGCTACGCCTGGCCGAGGCCGAACTGCCCGCCGAACGTGGCTACCGCGCGCCGTCCACCTCGCTGGAAACCGCCATCGCGCGGATCATGTCGGATCTGCTGGGCCGGGACACCATCGGCGCCGACGACGACTTCTTCGGCCTGGGCGGCGACTCGGTGATGGCCACCCAGGTGG
Source organism: Mycolicibacterium sp. P9-22 (assembly GCF_008329585.1). Taxonomy (GTDB): domain Bacteria; phylum Actinomycetota; class Actinomycetes; order Mycobacteriales; family Mycobacteriaceae; genus Mycobacterium. The sequence continues at coordinate 580,280 of NZ_NPKP01000001.1, forward strand.
TGGCGCACGTGCGGGACTGGCTGGACACGCCGACCATCATGGTGCCCGACGTCTTCGCCACCCGGACGGTCGCGGCGATGGCGCAGCGCCTCATCGAGCGGGAATCCGACCCGCAGCGCCTGGAACTGGTGGCCGAGCTGTACTTGGAGGTCGCCGCCATGGACGACGCGGATGTGGTGTCCGAGCTGGATACCGCGGGGCGCTCGTGAGCAGCTTCAAACCCTGGATCAAGCAGTATCCCGGCGCCGGATCGACTGCCGCACTGGTGTTCCCGCACGCCGGGGGAGCGGCGCTGGCCTACCGGTCGCTGGGCACCGCGCTGGCCGCGGCGGGCTCCGACACCTACGTCATGCAGTACCCGCAGCGCGGGGACCGGCTGACCCACCCCGCTCCGGACACCGTCGGGGAACTGGCCGCCGACCTGTTCGACGGCGGCGACTGGGCCGCGCTCGGGCCGTTGCGGTTGTTCGGGCACTGCATGGGTGCGGTGGTGGCCTTCGAGTTCGCGCGTATCGCCGAGAGCAAGGGCATCGAAATCAGCTCGCTGTGGGTGTCGGCCAGTGAGGCCCCGTGCACGGTCGCGGCGGCACCCCCGTTGCCGATGGCCGAATCCGAGATCATCGCCGAGATGGTCGACCTCGGCGGTACCGATCCACAGCTGCTGGCCGATGACGATTTCGTGGAACTGCTGCTGATGGCCGTGCGGGCGGACTACGCCGCCTTCAATCGCTATGCATGCGACGACGACGTCCGGATCGCCGCCGATATCCACGCCCTCGGTGGCGAGGCCGATCACCGGATCAGCGAGAACATGTTGCGCCGCTGGGAAACCCACACCAGCGGCGCCTTCACGGTCTCGATGTTCGACGGCGGCCACTTCTACGTCAACGACCACACCGCGGATGTGGCGGAGCTGGTCAATGTTCTCTGACCCTGATCCGGTGGTGATCATCGGCATGGCGGTGGAGGCACCCGGTGGGGTCGACTCCGCCGATTCATACTGGGACCTGCTGTCCGGGCAACGCGAGGCGCTCGGCCCGTTCCCGACCGATCGCGGCTGGGCGGTACCGGACCTGCTCGAGGGGTCGCGTCGCGACGGCTTCAAGCAAATCCACGATCTGGGCGGATTCCTATCCGACGCAGCCACTTTCGATCCGGCCTTCTTCGGCATCTCGCCGCGGGAGGCGGTGGCGATGGACCCGCAGCAGCGGGTGGCGCTGCGCCTGGCCTGGCGTGCCCTGGAGAACAGCGGGATCAACCCCGACGATGTCGCCGGCCACGATGTGGGGTGCTACATCGGGGCATCGGCCCTGGAGTACGGACCGCAGCTGTCCGAATACTCGAAGCACAGTGGTCATCTCATCACCGGCACCTCGCTGGGCGTGATCTCCGGTCGCATCGCCTACACGCTCGACCTGGCCGGACCGGCGCTCACCGTGGACACCTCGTGCTCCTCGGCGCTCGCCGCGCTGCACACCGCCGCCGCTGCGGTGCGGGGCGGCGACTGCGATATGGCGCTGACCGGCGGTGTGTGCGTGATGGGCACCCCCGGCTACTTCGTCGAATTCTCCAAGCAGCACGCGCTTTCCGATGACGGCCACTGCCGGCCCTACAGCGCTTCCGCGAGCGGCACCGTCTGGGCCGAGGGCGCAGGCATGTTCGTGCTGGCGCGCCGGTCGGCGGCGGTCCGCGACGGACGGCAGATCCTGGCCGAGGTGCGCGCCACCGGCGTCAACTCCGACGGCCGCACCGTCGGGCTGACCGCACCCAGCGGCACCGCCCAGCAGCGGCTGTTCGCCCGCGCCATCGTACGGGCCGGCGTGCGGCCCGAGGATGTCGGCATGATCGAGGGCCACGGCACCGCCACCCGGCTCGGCGACCGCACCGAACTGCGAGCCCTGGCCAAGACCTACGGTGCCACCGCACCCGGAGCCGGCGCGCTGCTCGGAAGTGTGAAATCCAATGTGGGACATGCCCAGGCCGCCGCGGGCGCACTGGGGCTGGCCAAGGTGATCCTCGCCGCCCAGCACGGTGCCGTGCCCGCCAGCCTGCACACCGATGCCGCCAGCCGCGCGATCGACTGGGAATCACAGGGTCTACGGCTGGCCACCGAGCTCACCGAATGGCCCGCGGTCAACGGCGAGCGGATCGCCGCGGTGTCGGCCTTCGGGATGAGCGGCACCAACACCCACGCCTTGGTGGCGATCCCCGACACCGCCGGGCGGGCCGCATGACGACGATCACCGCGCTGCCCGACGGGCGGACCCCGGTACTGCTGAGCGCGCACGCCGCAGAACTGATCGGCCAGGACGCCGCGGCCATCCTCGATCACCTGCAACGCCGGCCGGCACTGAGCACGGCCGCCGACGTGGCCCGGGTGGCCGCAACCCTGGCCGCGACCCGGCGGGTACGCAAGTTCCGGACGATGATCCGGGCGGCCGATATCGCCGAACTCGCCGACGCCCTGCGTGCGGTGCAGACCGGTGCGGAACACCCGCTCGTCACCCGCTCCGCGCAGACTCGCGAACCGCGCGTCGCATTCGTCTTTCCCGGCCAGGGCAGTCAGTGGCCGTCGATGGGGGTCGAGGCCTACCACCGGCTGACCGTGTACCGCGATGAGGCCGACCGCTGCGCAACGGCGTTCACCGATGCCGGTCACGCCTCGCCGCTGTCGTATCTGCTCGCCGACCCCGGCGCACGGACCAACGACTTCTCCCAGGTGCAGATTCAGGGTGCGCAGTTCGTGCACGGCGTCGCGCTGGCCCGGGTGTGGCAGTCCTGCGGGGTGACCCCGGACATCACCGTCGGGCACAGCCTCGGTGAGATCGGCGCCGCGCACATCGCCGGTGCCATCACCCTCGCCGACGCCGTCGGCGTGGTCGCCGCGCGCGCCACCGTGCTGGACGGGCTCACCGGCCCGTACCGGGTCGCCGTACTCGGGATTGATCCCGAGCAGGCGCGTGACGAGATCGCACAGACACCGGGGTGGCTGGAACTCTCGGTGGTGAACTCGAAATCGTCGGTTGCGGTGTCCGGTGACACCGAGGCCATCGCCGCGCTGGTGCGCCGGGTCAGCGAGAGCGGCCGGTTCGCCAAAGAGATCGAGATGTGGTTCCCCGCCCACACCACCAAATTGGACACCAGCCGCGCGGAGCTCGGATCGATGCTGCCCGCCGGCAGATTCGATGAGACACCGGTCCCGTTCATCGGCTCGGCGACCGCACAGGTGGTGCCCGCCGGCACCGATTTCGCCGATTACTGGTACACCAACCTGCGCAGCACGGTGCGCTTCGACGACGCCGTGCGGGCCGCATTCGGCGCGGGCGCGCAGACTTTCGTCGAACTCTCGGCGCACCCCGCCCTGCTCTACGCCATGGCCGACGTGCTCGACGAGGTACCCGACCCGCCGCTGATGGTCGGGTCGGGCCGCCGCGACGAGCCGCTTGTCGAGCGGCTGTCGGCCGGCGTGGCCGCGGTGGCCCTTGCCGGTCCGGGATCCGTCCGGGGCGAGCAGTCCGGTGAACTGTTGCGCGATTTCCCGTTTGCGCCGATGCGCGCCCAGCACCACTGGGCCGCACCGGAACCGCTGCCACCGGTGCCCGGCCTCAAGGTGCTGACCGAGCGGTGGGTACCGCACACACCCGCCGCTAGCGGTCCCCGGCGCGCAGCGATCGTCGACCTCGGCGACGACGGCAGGCTTGCCGCCGCCCTGCGGTCCCGGCTCGACATCGCCGATCCGGTCGAAGCCGACCTGCTCATCGTGCTGGCCCCGGCATTGGAACATCTGGACGCGGTGGCCGCCGGCAACGAACTGGCCGCCCGCATCGACACCGGTCTGCTCCGCTACACCGACGCCGTCGGGCCGCGGTGCCGCGACGTCTGGCTCGTCACCGTCGGCGGCGAACAGGTGCGCATCGGTGAACCGGGACCGCTACCGGCCCAGGCCGCGCTGGCGGCGATGCACCGCAGCATCGGGCTGGAAAACCCTGATCAATCCTTCGGGCACCTCGACCTGCCGTCCTGGGAACTCGACGAGGCGGTGTCCACGCTCGCGGTCGCCGCCCTCGCCGGCGCGACCGCCCAAGTGGCACTGCGCCATACCGATTCCGGTCCGGCACTGTTCGGGTACGGCACCGTCGAAGACCGGCTGCCACAACCGGGCTGGGGCGCACCCGGTGTGCTCGACGAGGTGGTGATCACCGGCGGCTCCGGCGCGGTTGGCACCCATTTCGTCAACTACCTCGCCGCGCACGGGGCGCGGCGCATCGTGCTGCTCGGCCGCAACGGTGCCGAGCCGCGCCGGGTGTCCGGCGTCGAGGTGCTGGCCCCGCCCTGCGATATCACCGATCCCGCCGCACTGGCGGTCACCGCGGCCGAATTCGGCGGTGACGGTGCATCCCTGGTCATCCACGCTGCGGGGGCGGCCACCATGATCGGGCACCGTGACCTCACCGGCGCGGTGTTCGCCGAAGCCGTGTCGGCCAAGGTGTGCGGGCTGGCCGCGTTCACCGCGTCCTGGCCGGTGCGCCCCGATGCGCGAATCGTGTTGTGCTCCTCGGTATCCGGTCTGTGGGGCGGCAGCGGACACACCGCATACTCGGCGGCCAACCGGCTGCTCGACGTGATGGCCGGCCAGCTACGGGCCGACGGCAGGCACTGCACCTCGGTGCGCTGGGGCCTGTGGCCGGCCTTCCACGGCCAGACCGGCATCATCGACGCGGACGAAATCGCCCGCGTCGAACGGTCCGGCCTGACATCCATGACCCCGGAGCGGGCCGTCGAAACCTGCCTGCGGGACTTCGCCGGCGACCCGCTGGTGTTCTCCGCCGACGCGGCACGGCTGCAGGTGTTCCTGGGGGAAGCGCCGGCGGAACCGACGACCGCGGGAGGGCCGGAACCGTCGCTGGACGGACTGGACGCGGCGGGCGTGCTGCGGGTCGCACTCGCATCGGTGCTCAACCTGCCCGCGGACACCGCGCTGGAACCGTCCGCGTCACTGCTCGATCTGGGTGTCGACTCACTGTTGGCGCTCGACCTACGCAAGAAGCTCAAGACGGCGGCCGGGGTCAATGTGCCGCTGGCGACCATTCTCGGCGGCGCGACCGTCGCCGAGGTCCTTGAGCACCTGGAACGACCTGAGAAGAAGGCACGCCTGAAGTGACTGACACCGTAACCGCATCCGTTGACTCATCCCGCCTGGAGTTGATGCGCCGCAAGCTCGCCGAGCGCGGCCTGTCCTCGAGCACGGCCGGTGAGATCGATGACAAGGCGCTCTCCGACGGGCAGCGTCGGATGTGGTTCGTGCAGGCCTTCGACCCGACCGGTGTGCTGCTCAACATCAGCCTGTCCTACCGGCTGACCGGCACCCTGGATCCCGAGCGTCTGCACACCGCACTGAACGCGGTGGCGCGCAGGCACCCGCTGCTGCGCACCACCTACGTCGCCGACGAGAACGGTGAACCGCAGGCCGTTCTGCACGACGACCTGACCCCGGCGTGGGCCTTCCACGATCTGTCGGCGTTGTCCGACCGGGCCCGCGGGCTGCGCCTGGAGGTGCTGGCTCAGCGTGAGTTCGGCACCAGCTTCGATCTTTCCGCCGATTCGCCGCTGCGGATCACCCTGGTGCGCCTGGCCGCCGACGAGCACATGATGCTGTTGGTCGCCCACCACATTGCCTGGGACGACGGCAGCTGGCGGGTGTTCTTCGGCGATCTGACCACGGCCTACGGCGGCGCCGATCTGGGGCCGACCCCGCGGCCGCCCGCGCCGGCCGCCGACACCGGAGAGGAGGATCTGGCGCACTGGCGTGCGGTGTTGACCGATCCGCCGGAGCCGCTGGAACTTCCGGGCCCCACCGGCTCGGCGATCCCGACCGGATTCCGGTCCCAGCGCACTTCGCTGGCGCTGGCACCCGAGACCGTCACCAAGGTGTCCGCGCTGGCCCGCGAGACCGGTGCCACCCCGTACATGGTGCTGCTTGCCGCATTCGGGGTCCTGATCAACCGTTACACCCACACCGATGACTTCCTGGTCGCCAGCCCGGTGCTCAACCGCGGCACCGACGATGTGATCGGCTACTACGGCAACACCGTGGCCCTGCGGCTGCGCCCGCAGGCCTCGCAAGGCTTCCGGGACTTCGTGCTGGCCACCCGCGACACCGCGCTGGGCGCATTCGCCCACCAGCGCATCAACCTGGATCGGGTGGTGCGCGAACTGAACCCGGACCGCCGCCACGGCGCCGAGCGGATGACCCGCATTAGTTTCGGCTTCCGCGAACCCGACGGCGGCGGCTTCCGCCCCGAGGGTGTGCAGTGCGCCCGTGGTGAGCTGCGCGGTCACGTCACTCAGTTGCCGCTGGGCTTCATGGTCGAATTCGACGGCACCGGTGCCGTTGTCGAGGCCGAGCATCTCACCGAGATCATCGATGCCGACCTCGCCCAACGCATGCTCACCTCGTTCGCGGTGCTGCTGGACAACGCCCTGGACGACCCGCAGCGCCCGCTGGCACGGTTGGACATCTTCTCGGCAGCGGACGCCGAGTGGATGCGCGCGATGTCGCACGGCGAGCGGTTCGATACCCCCGCCACCACGCTGACAGCGCTGGTGCAGGAGCAGGCCGCCAAGACCCCCGATGCCACCGCCGTGGTGTACGAGGGCCGCCACTACACCTACCGCGAGGTCAACGAGACCGCTAACCGGCTGGCGCACAAACTGATCGCGCAGGGGATCGGCACCGAGGACCGCGTCGCGGTGCTGATGGAGAAGTCACCGGAACTGGTCATCACCGCTCTCGGCATCGTCAAGGCCGGCGCGGTCTACCTGCCGGTGGACCCGACCTATCCCGAGGACCGGCTGAGCTACATCCTGTCGGACTCCGACCCGAAAGTCGTTCTCCGCGAACTGGCCACCGACCTGGACGGTTACTCCGGTGCCGACCCCACCGACACCGACCGGCTGCGCCCACTGCTGCCGGAGAACACCGCCTACCTGATCTACACCTCCGGTTCCACCGGGCTGCCCAAGGGTGTGCCGGTGCCGCACCGGCCCATCGCCGAGTACTTCGCCTGGTTCGGGCCGGAATACGGGGTCTCCGACCAGGATCGGCTGCTGCAGGTGGCCTCGCAGGGCTTCGACGTCTCGATCGGTGAGATCTTCGGCATGCTCGCCGCCGGCGCCCGCTTGGTCATCCCGAAGCCCGACGGCCTGACCGATATCGGCTACCTGACCGATCTGCTGCGCAACGAGGGCGTCACCTCGATGCACTTCGTCCCGTCGCTGCTCGGCCTGTTCCTGTCGCTGCCCGGGGTCAACGAGTGGCGCACCCTGCGGCGCGTCCCGATCGGTGGCGAGGCGCTGCCCGGTGAGGTCGCCGACAAGTTCCACGCCATGTTCGACTCGCTGCTGCACAACTTCTACGGCCCCACCGAAACGGTGCTGAACTGCAGCCGTTTCAAGGTCGAGGGCAAGCAGGGTTCGCGCATCGTGCCGATCGGCACCCCGAAGATCAACACCACGATGCACCTGCTCGACGATTACCTGCAGCCGGTGCCGGTCGGTGTGATCGGTGAGATCTACATCGGCGGAACACATGTCGCGCACGGATACCATGACCGTCCGGCGCTGACCGCCGAGCGGTTCATCGCCGACCCGTTCAACCCTGGCGGGCGGATGTATCGTTCCGGTGACCTTGCCCGGCGCAACGCCGACGGGGACATCGAATTCGTCGGGCGCGCCGATGAGCAGGTCAAGATCCGCGGTTTCCGGATCGAACTCGGTGAGATCGCCGCCGCCATCTCGGTGGATCCGTCGGTGGGCCAGGCCGTGGTGGTGGTCAGCGAGGTCCCCGGCCTCGGCAAGAGTCTGGTCGCCTATGTCACCCCGGCCGGTGCGGCCGGCCTCGTCGAGATCGACCGGATACGTGCCCGCGTCGCGGCGGCGCTGCCCGAATACATGATCCCGGCGGCCTACGTTGCGCTCGACGAGATCCCGATCACCGCGCACGGCAAGATCGACCGGAAAGCGTTGCCGGAACCCGAGATCGTGGTCGCCACCGAGTACCGCGAACCGGCCACCGACACCGAGCGCCAGGTCGCCGAGCTGTTCGCCGAACTGCTCAGCCGCGACACGGTGGGCGCCGACGACTCGTTCTTCGAGCTCGGCGGGCACTCGCTACTGGCCACCAAACTGGTCGCCGCGGTGCGTGCGCGCTGCCGCATCGACATCGGCGTACAGGAGATCTTCGAGCTCGGCACCGTCAGCGGAATCGCCGCGCACATCGACGCCGTCGCCGCCGCCGGTGGCCGCTCGGACCGTCCGGCCATGGTGGCCGTGCCGCACGACGGGCCGCTGCAGATGTCGGCCGCCCAGCTGCGGCAGTGGTTCCAGTTCCGCATCGACGGTCCCAACCCGGTCAACAACATCCCGTTCGCGGCCCGGCTGCGCGGACCGACCAATCCGGAGGCCTTCGTCGCCGCCATCACCGATGTGGTGAACCGGCACGAAATCCTGCGCACCACCTACCGCGAGATCGACGGCGCGCCGTTCCAGATCATCAACCCGGGCGCGGCCGTGCCGGTGCGCCGGGCGCGTGGTGAGGGCGAGGAGTGGCTGCAGGGCGAGCTGACCGCCGAGCGGCGCTACTGCTTCGACCTGGAGAACGAGTGGCCGATCCGGGCCGCGGTGCTGTCCACCGGCGATGAGCATGTGCTGTCGCTGGTGGTGCACCACATCGCCGCCGACCACTGGTCGGCGGGTGTGCTGTTCACCGACGTCCTGACCGCCTACCGGGCCCGCCGTGCCGGGCAGGCACCGGATTTCGAGCCATTACCGGTGCAGTACGCCGACTACGCGGCCTGGCAGGCCGAACTGCTAGGCGGCCAGACCGAGAGCATCGTGGCCCAGCGTGACTACTGGGTGGAGCAGCTGTCCGGGCTGCCGGAGGAGAACGGCCTGCGCCCGGACTTCCCGCGCCGGCCGGTTCCCGGTGGCGAGGGTGACGCGTTGGCGTTCACGATCGACACCGACACCCGCACGAAACTGGCGGAACTGACCCGCGAACTCGGCATCACCGAGTTCATGCTGCTGCAGGCCGCCGTCGCGGTGGCCCTGCACAAGGCGGGTGAGGGCACCGACATCCCGCTGGGCACCCCGGTCGCCGGTCGCACCGAGCCCGAACTCGACGGTTTGATCGGCTTCTTCATCAACATCGTGGTGTTGCGTAACCGGTTGGACGGAAACCCAACCGTGCGCGAGGTGCTGCGCCGGGCACGGGAGATGGCGCTGGGCGCGTACGCGCACCAGGACCTGCCCTTCGACCGGGTCGTCGATGCCGTCAGCCCGGTGCGCTCGCTGTCGCGCAACCCGCTGTTCGGTGTCGTGGTGCACGTGCGGGAGGAGTTGCCGTCGGATCAGGCCATCGACTCCAGCGCCGACGGCGAGACCCGGTTCACCGCGCTGGAACCGACATTCGATGTGGCACATGCCGATCTGTCGCTGAACTTCTTCGCCGAGACCACGGCCGACGGTGCGCCGGCGGGTTATGCGGGCACTGTCATCTACCGCACCGAGCTGTACCGGCAGGAGACCGCACGACGGCTGATCACCTGGCTGGAGCGCGTCCTGCGGGCCTTCGCCGATGACCCCGACCGCACCCTGCGCGATATCACCGTCGCCGACGGTGACCGGGGCGTCGTCGCCGAGTGGAGCCGATCGGCCACCCCGCTGACCGGTCTGCCGCAGACCGCGGGTGCCGACCATGTGTACCTGCTCGACGAATGGTTGGAGCCGGTGGCTGCCGGCGTCACCGGCGACGTGTACTACGCCGGTGGAGCCATCGACACGTCTCACGAAACCGCCGGTCCCGCAGCGGCTTTCCGCTATCCGGAGAACCCGTTCGGGCCCAGCGCCCGGCTGTACCGCACCGGCGACCGGGCCCGGTGGAACCCCGACGGCACCCTCGAGTACCTGGAACGCGGCGAGCATCGGGTGCAGGCCGCACTCGAGGCGGCCCCCGGTGTCGCCGCGGCCACCACCCGGTACTGGGAGTCCCGCAGCGGGCCGGTGCTGGGTGGCTATGTGGTGGCCGCCGAACCGGTGACCGACGTGCAGGCGTTCGTCGCCGAGTTGCGTGCGGCGCTGCCCGGGGAACATGCCGCGCTGCCGATCACCGTGCTGAACTCGCTGGAGGGCGGGTTGTTGCCGCGGCCGGTGGTGGTGTCCATCGCGCCGAGTGAACCGGCCCGTACCGAGACCGAGCGCGCGCTGGCCGCCATGCTGATCGATCTGTTGTCGGTGGAGGAGTTCGGCCGCCATGACGACTTCTTCACCCTCGGCGGCGACAGCATCCTGGCCGTGCAGTTGGCCGCCCGGGCCCGGGACGCCGGCATTCCGCTGACCGCCCGGATGGTGTTCGAACATCCCGAACTCGCCGAACTGGCCACCGCGATCGACGCCAAGGCCGGTCAGGTGCAAGCCGCCGATACCCGGCACGAGCCGATGGCGGCATCCGGCCTGTCCGCCGACGAACTGGCCGCGCTGACCGCGGGGTGGGGCACCGACCAGACATGAGTTCGCCCAACCCCTCCATCGCCGATGTGATGGCACTCAGCCCCCTGCAGCAGGGGCTGTACTCACTGGCCGGCCTGACCGACAGCGAGGCCGGAGCCGACCCGTACTTCATCGCGATGGCCGCCGATGTCGAGGGCGACCTGGATGCCGGCCTGCTGAAGTCCTGCGCGGAGGCGATGCTGGAGCGCCACCCCAACGTCCGGGTCAGCTTCTTCCAGGGCAATCTGAGCCGACCGGTCGCGATCGTGCCCGCCACCTTCGAGTTGCCCTGGCAGCACATCGTCGCGGATGCCGACGAGGCCGCCGCGCTGGAGGCCGAGGCGCGCCGCCGGCCCTTCGATCTCGGCAAGGGGCCCTCGATCCGGTTCCTGCTGGTGCAGATGCCGCAGCAGACGTGGCGGCTGGTGGTCATCGCGCACCACATCGTGATCGACGGTTGGTCGTTGCCGGTGTTCGTCAGCGAACTCATCGGTCTGTACCGGGCCGGAGGTGACCTCACCGCGATACCGCCGGCGCCGCGGCCCTACCGCGACTACATCGGGTGGCTGGCCGCCCGCGACGCCGAAACCAGCAAGCAGCGGTGGCGCACCCACCTCGCCGGTCTGGACGGCCCGACACTGCTGACCCCGGCCCTGGGTGGCGAGGCCGTGGCCGGGCTGCCCACCCGCACCGAGGTCGAGCTCGATGAGAAGGCCACCTCTGAGCTGATCGAAGCCGCCAAGAGCCGTGGCGTCACCGTCAGCACGCTGTTCCAGATCGCTTGGGCGACAATATTGTCGGCGTTCACCGATCGCTCCGATGTGGTGTTCGGGGTGACGGTGTCCGGCCGGCCCGACGAACTGTCCGGTGTGGAAGCCATGGTCGGGCTGTTCATCAACACCGTGCCCCTACGGATCCGGCTCGACCCGATGCAGCGGGTCGGGACGCAATGCCTGGCGCTGCAGCGCGAAGCCGCCGAACTGCGGGATCACGGCTACCTCAGCCACACCGACCTGCGGGCCGCCGGCGGAATCGGCGAGCTGTACGACACTCTGCTGGTCTACGAGAACTTCCCGCCCGGTGGACTGGTCGGCAGCGGCGAATTCGACCTGGGGTCGGCGGTGATCCGGCCCGCTGCGCTGGAAAGCCTCTCGCATTTCCCGGTCACCATCGCCGCCCACCCCACACACGGGCGGTTGACCGTGCTGGTCGAAACCCTCGACGGCGCGCTGGGACTGCTGAACCCGCAGATGTTGGGGCAGCGGGTGCTGGTCGTCGTGCAGCGACTGCTGGCATTGTGGGGGCGCCCGATGCGGGAGCTGAACGTCACCCTCGACGGTGAGGTCGTCACCTCCGAGATTGTCCAAACAGGTGGTACCGCAGGCGGTTTCCACACCGCCGTCGCCGCCGTCGCGGCCGAGAGCCCGGATGAGATCGCGCTGAGCTGGGATCCCGCCACCGCGTCGGGCTTCGGGGACCGCAGCACGCTGAGCTACCGCGAATTCGATGCCGCCGCCGATCGGCTGGCCGCGGACCTGCAGCGCAGGGGAGTGCGCACCGAGACCCCGGTGCCCATCCTGTTGCGCCGCGGCCCCGACTACGTGGTGGCCATGCTGGCCGTGCTCAAGGCCGGCGGCCTGATCGTGCCGCTGGATCCGGGTATGCCCGCCGAACGCGTCCGCGAGATCATCGGTCAGACCGGCGCCGAGCTGATCGTCGACGACGCGCTGCTCACCGACGTGACCGATGCTCCGGACCCGGCCTACCGGCCCGCTCAGGTGCGGCCCGGGCAGGGCGCCTACATCATCTTCACCTCCGGCACAACCGGAAAACCCAAGGGCGTCATCGGAACTCACAGCGCGCTGCTCGCCTACGGCGCCGATCATGTGCGTAATGTGCTCATGCCGGCGCAGGCCAGACTGAACCGCACGCTGAGCATCGCCCACGCCTGGTCGTTCACCTTCGACGCGGCGTGGCAGCCCCTGGTGGCGCTGCTCGGCGGCCACCGCGTGCACATCGTCGGCGACGATGTGCAGCGCGATGCGGAGGCGCTGGTCGCCACCATCGGGCGCTTCGGTCTGGACATGATCGACACCACGCCGTCGATGTTCAACCAGCTGCGTGCCGCCGGGCTGCTGTCGACCGTGCCGCTGGCGGTGCTGGCGCTCGGCGGCGAGAACATCGACACCGCCGCCTGGCAGGGCATCCGCGCCGAATGCGAGCGCACCGGGATGCGGGCCCACAACTGCTACGGCCCCACCGAAACCACCGTCGAGGCCGTCGTCGCCGCGATCGCCGACAACGATCAGCCCTGCATCGGCGTGCCGACCGATCCGATGACCGCGCACGTGCTGGACGGCTGGCTGCGTCCGGTGCCCGCGGGGGTGGCCGGTGAGCTGTACCTGACCGGCGGGCAGCTGACCCGCGGTTACCTGGGGCGTGCGGGGGAGACCTCGGGGCGCTTCGTCGCCGATCCCGTCATCCCGGGCGCCCGGATGTACCGCACCGGTGACGTCGTGCGCCGCCTTGAGGGTGGGGCTCTGCAGTTCCTCGGACGCAGCGACGATCAGGTCAAGATCCGTGGCTTCCGGGTCGAACCCGCGGAGGTGGCCGCCGCCCTGCACCGTCACCCCGATGTCCGGCACGCGCACGTCGCCGTGCGGCGCCACCGCAGCGGTCCCCGGCTGACCGCCTACGTGGTGAGCGGTGTGCCGGTACACGAGCTGCGCCGCATGCTGACCACCACCCTGCCCAGATATCTTGTGCCGCACCACATCATCGATGTCCAGGCCATCCCGCTGACCTCGCACGGCAAGGTCGACGACGCCGCGCTGGCCGCCCTGGACGCCGACCGCGGCGCCGGCCGGGTCGATGAGTTCGCCGCACCCGCCACCGATACCGAGAGGGTGCTGGCCGCGGTGCTCGGTGAGCAGCTGGAGATCACGGCCGTGGACGTCGACACCGACTTCCTCGACCTCGGCCTGGACAGCATCGTCGCGCTGTCGGTGGTGCAGGCGGTACGCCGGCGTGGCGTGTCGCTGCGGGCCCGGCTGATGCTGGAATGCAGCAGCATCCGCGAGCTGGCTGCCGCTATCGACACCGATGTCGAGGCCGAGCAGATCGAGGTCGAGGACACCGGCCCGATACCGCTGCTGCCCGCCGGGCACTGGCTGCTGGCCCATGGGGATTCGCGCCGGCTGGCGTCCACCGAGGCGATCCGGCTGCCCGGCGGCGTCACCCGCGAGCAGCTGGACACACTGCTGCGCAGCGTGATCGACGGGCACGCGGCGCTGCACAGCCGGCTGGACCGCGCCGCAATGACCTTGGTCGATCACCCGGTGGTCGAGTTCCTCACCGAGGCCGCGGTATCGGGTGACCTGACGGCTGCCGTCGCGCAGCACGCCGACACTGCGGTACAGCGGCTGGATCCCGACCGGGGTGCGATGTTCGACGCGGTGTGGCTGCACCATGACGGCGGCGCGGAGGTGCTGCTGCTCACCGCCCATGTGCTCGCCATGGACCCGGCCTCCTGGCACATCGTGCTCGGCGAGCTCGAAACCGGTTGGCATGCCGTGACGGCCGGCCGAACGCCGGCCGTCGTGCGCGAGCACACCTCGCTGCGGCAGTGGTCGCGGCTGTTGGGCGAGCGTGCCCTCAAACTCGACACCTGCGATTTCTGGGAGCGTCAACTCGCCGGTGCGGATCCCGACATCGGCACCCGCCGGGTCCGTCCGGACACCGACCGCGCCGCCGATGCCGTGGTGTCGATGACCTTCGTCGGCCGTGCCGTCACCGCCCAGGTACTGGCCGCACCGGTCCCGGTGCCCGATGTGCTGGCCGCCGCGACGGCGCGCGCGCTGACCGCCTGGCGCCGGCTGCGCGGACAGGACACGCCCGCACCGCTTCTGGCGTTGGAGACCTACGGGCGCGCCGACGGCGTGGTCGCCGCCGAGCTTGCCGATGATTCCCGTCAGATCGACACCGGTGACACGGTCGGGCTGCTCAGCGCGATCTACCCGGTGCGCCTGCAATCCGAGGATCTCCGCGGGGTCGCCGACGAGCTGGCCGCCATCCCCGGTGACGGTATCGACTACGCACTGCTGCGGTATCTGCGCGCAGATACCGCCGAACGGCTCGGTGCGCACAGCGATCCGCAGATCCTGCTCAACTACCTGGGCCGCATGCGTCAGGCGCCCGCCGGTTCGGCGCTGGCGCTGGACCGGGAACTGCTGACCCAGGTGTCCCGGATACCCGAACCCGATCTCGCGGTGCGCCACGAGATCACGCTGAACGTGGCGATGGTCGACAAGGACGGATCGCCGGTCCTGGGAACGCAGTGGCGCACGCTGCCCGACATTCTTTCCGCCGACGACGTCGCCACGCTGCAGGCGCTCTGGCAGGACGCTCTACGAGAGGTGATTTCATGACCCCGACCCTTGCCATCATCGGTGCCGGTGTGAAGGCGATCGCGGTGGCCGCCAAGGCCGCCGAGTTGCGCGCCATGGGCGTAGCGGCACCCGATGTGGTGGCGATCGAACGCACCGCGGTGGCCGCCAACTGGCAACCCGCCGGCGGCTGGACCGACGGGCAGCACCGGCTGGGCACCGGCCCGGAGAAGGACATCGGCTTCCCGTACCAGTCGGCGCTGGTGCCGCGGCGCAACGCCGAACTGGACCAGCGGATGATGGGGCACAGCTGGCAGTCCTACCTGATCTCGACCGGGCAGTTCGCCGAATGGATCGACCGCGGTCGGCCCGCCCCGGCGCACAAGCGCTGGAGCCAGTACCTGAAGTGGGTGGCCGACAACACCGGGATGACGGTTCGTCACGGTGAGGTGTCCGAGATCGGGCTGCAGTACGGCGATGACGGGGTGCGCTGGGAACTGGGCACCCGGGAGGGCGCCGTGCACGCCGACGCACTGATGGTCACCGGGCCCGGGCAGGCCGAGCGCTCGATCCTGCCGGGCAACCCACGTGTGCTGTCGATAGCCCAGTTCTGGCACCGCGCGGCCCAGCACGAGCTGATCGCGGCGGACCGGGTGGCGGTCATCGGCGGCGGCGAGACCGCCGGCACCATGCTCGATGAGCTTTTCCGGCACCGGGTTTCGACGATCACGGTGATCTCGCCGCAGGTCACCCTGTTCACCCGCGGCGAGGGATTCTTCGAGAACGCGCTGTACTCCGATCCCATCCACTGGGCCGGTCTGACGCTGGCCGAGAAGCGCGACGCGATGAACCGCACCGACCGCGGGGTGTTCTCGGTGCGGGTGCAGGAGGCGCTGCTGGCCGATGACCGCATCCGGCATCTGCGCGGCCGGGTCGCGCACGCGGTGGCCCGCGACGAACGCATCCGGCTGACCCTGCAGACCGAGCGCGGCGGGGAGCGGCTGGAGACGGTGCACGGTTTCGACCTGGTGATCGACGGATCCGGCGCCAACGCAATGTGGTTCGTGCCGTTGCTGCGCCAGGACGCGCTGGACGTACTGGAGTTGGGGATGGGCAAGGCGCTCACCGCCGACAGCATCCAGGAGTCGATCGGCTACGACCTGTCGGTCAACGATGTCGAGCCCAAGCTGTTCCTGCCCGGTCTGGCCGGTCTGACCCAGGGCCCGGGCTTCCCGAACCTGAGCTGCCTGGGCCGGCTGTCCGACCGGGTGCTGGGGTCCGAGTTTTTCACCAAGACGGCTTCAGCCGACAAGTCTGCGAGGAGAGCCGATGAGCAACAATCCGTTTGATGACGAGGACGGGGTTTTCTTCGTCCTGGTGAACGACGAGGAGCAGCACAGCCTGTGGCCCGGGTTCGCCGAGGTACCCGCCGGGTGGCGGGTGGTGTTCGGTGAGAGCACCCGCGCGGACTGCTTGGCCTACGTCGAGGAGAACTGGTCGGACCTGCGGCCCAAGAGCCTGCGCGACGCCATGTCCTAACCCGCTTCTCGCCGAAACTGTATTCCGGACGGCGCGTACTCGAAATTTGGCTTCCTGATTACAGTTTCGGCGATGCGGGTGTGCATCTGGCCGTCCCATCCCCGGGCCCGCAGTGCACGGTAGGCGCGGTCGACGACGTCGGCGCCGTGGTCCTCCCTGATGACCTGGATGACGTTCCACCCCAACTCCCGCAGCTTCGGCAACACCCAGTGGTCCTTGACGTACTGCGGACGGCTGGTCTGATGTTGGTCACCGTCGTACTCGAGCGCCACGTTGAACTCTTCCCAACCCACGTCGAGTGTCCGTAGGTGTCGTCCCCACCGGTCGACCACGACGATCTGCGTCGTCGGCCAGGGCAGGCCGGCGTCGATGCACATCAGCCGTAGCCGTGTCTCCTGAGGTGAAGCCGCCCCGCCGTCGACGAGCGGGAGAATCGCCTTGAGCCGCGCAACCCCGCGCGCCCCGCGATAGGGCTCCGCGAGCGCCAGCACCTCGACGGGATCGAACGCGACCGCGCGCATCAGCGCGTCGAGCCGCGCCAGCGCCGGTCCACGAGCCAGAAACCGCCCGAGATCCATGGCGGTACGTGCAGCAGAAGTGGCGGGAATGCCCGACAGGCATGTCATCTCGGCCGCGGCGAGTCGTTCATTGCGGACGACCAGACCGCGCGGCGGCCTGGTGCAATTCCAGATCAGCTCGATCGGAACGTCGGTGTCCACCCATTCGGCACCGTGCAATGCCGATGCGGCGACGCCGGTCACCACGCCGTCACGGCGGGTCCACAGCCATGCTGCGGTGGTGCGATCCTGCAGAGTGAGGATCTGATTCTTCGGTGCGTGGATGTTCGGGAGGATGGGGCGATGGTGATGCTGCAGCTCGTGACGGGTGAGGATGCCGGCCTCGAGCGCTTCACTGCCGATGACGATGTGCCCCATGGCGTGATCTTGGTTGTCGGCACCGACAAGTGCGCCGAGACTGTACTGGTGATGGAAAAGGTCGAGTGAGGGCCGTCCGGAATACAGTTTCGGCGAAAGAACGACTCGCGGCGGTGCTGTGGCTGCTCGCCGCCGCCGGGTATCTGGCGGCGGAGGCGTTCGCCGCGACCGCGCTGCCCGGGTACGGCTACGGCAGCGACTACATCAGCACCCTCGGTGATCCCGCCGTCTCGCCGCGGGCACCGTTGATGAACGCGGCGTTCGCCCTTCAGGGTGTGTGCTTCGCGGCGGCCGCGACGCTCGTCGCCGACAAACTGCCGAACCCGCGCAACCGGTGGTGGTTGCTGGTGTTCGGGATCGGCAACGGGGTGGGCAACGTGCTCGTCGCGTTGGTGCACAGCGGGCAGGGCAACCCCTGGCATGTCATCGGTGCGTTGCTGGCGATCGTCGGCGGAAACGGTGCCGCCCTCGCGGGATCTGCTCTGCTCACCTCGACGCCGTACCGGGTGGCCTCGATCGCGCTGGGCGCCTTCGGCCTGCTGTGCCTGCTGATCGTGGGTATCGGGGTGGGTCCGGTCGGTCTCTGGGAACGCAGCAGCGTCTACCCGATCTTCGCCTGGCAGATCCTCACCGCGGTCGTGCTGCTGCGGGGTCAGACCGGCAGCGCGTCATCCATCTCATAGACCCGGGCGTGTAGCACCGTCCGGTTGCGCAGCGCCGCCCGCACCGCGTGATGCACGCCCTCTTCCAGGTAGACATCGCCCTGCCAGCGCACCGCATGCGGGAACAGGTCGCCGTAGAAGGTCGAGTCCTCGGACAGCAACCGGTCCAGGGCGAGCACCGTCGTGGTGGTCACCAACTCGTCGAGCCGGATCTGGCGCGGCGGGATCTGGGCCCACTGCCGGTAGGTCAGATTGTGTTCGGGATAGGGCTTGCCGTCGCGGACTCCTTTGAAGATCACCGGCGGGCTCCCATGCAGGTGAGGTTAACCGCAATCGACGCCCAATGTCGGCGAAGTGTTTGCCTGGGCAACGATGCCGAGGGGACCGTGCGCGGCGTGATCTGTGTCGCGGTGAATATGCGCTGCTGATCCCCGTAAAATGGAAACAAACCAGATGACCAAGGGCAGGTGAACAATGGGTAGTGCGGACGATCGTCGCTTCGAGGTGTTGCGCGCCATCGTCGCCGACTTCGTCGCCACCAAGGAGCCCATCGGCTCCAAGACGCTCGTCGAACGCCATAACCTCGGTGTTTCGAGTGCCACGGTGCGCAACGACATGGCCGTCCTGGAGGCCGAGGGCTACATCGCCCAGCCGCACACGAGTTCCGGGCGGGTGCCGACCGAGAAGGGCTACCGCGAGTTCGTCGACCGCCTCGATGACGTGAAGCCGATGTCCTCCAGCGAGCGCCGGGCCATCATGTCGTTCCTGGAGTCCGGCGTCGACCTCGACGATGTGCTGCGCCGCGCGGTGCGCCTGCTCGCCCAGCTGACCCGCCAGGTCGCCATCATCCAGTACCCCACGTTGTCCACCTCGACGGTGCGTCACCTCGAGGTCGTCGCACTGACGCCGGCCAAGCTGCTGCTGGTGGTCATCACCGACAGCGGGCGCGTCGACCAGAGGGTCGTCGAACTCGGCGACTCCATCGACGATCAGCAACTCGCTCAGCTGCGCGAACGCCTGGCTTCCGCGCTGGAAGGCAAACCGCTGTCGGCGGCGTCGGTGGCGGTCGCAGACCTGGCCAGCACGCTGGACGGTCACGGTGGTCTCGGCGACGCGGTGGGCCGGGCGGCGACCGTTCTGGTCGAGACGCTCGTCGAGCACACCGAGGAACGGCTGCTGCTCGGCGGCACCGCCAACCTCACCCGCAATACCGCCGACTTCGGTGGATCGCTGCGTTCGGTGCTCGAAGCGCTTGAGGAACAGGTCGTGGTGCTGCGGCTGCTCGCCGTGCAACAGCAGGCCGGTAAGGTCACGGTGCGTATCGGGCACGAGACCGAGGCCGAGCAGATGCTGGGAACATCGGTGGTGAGCACCACCTACGGCAGCTCGGGCAAGGTGTACGGCGGAATGGGCGTGGTCGGTCCCACCCGGATGGATTATCCGGGAACCATCGCGAACGTCGCCGCGGTTGCTCTCTACATAGGCGAAGTTCTGGGCACCCGATGAGGGAATGCCGCCGACGGCGGCACGAGAGAGGTTTTTAGCGTGGCACGCGATTATTACGGTCTGCTCGGCGTGAGCAAGGGCGCCAGTGATTCGGAGCTCAAGCGCGCCTACCGCAAGCTGGCCCGTGAACTGCATCCCGACGTGAATCCCGATGAGGCCGCCCAGGCGCGCTTCACCGAGATCCAGCTCGCCTACGAGGTGCTCTCCGATCCGGAGAAGCGCCGCATCGTCGACCTCGGCGGCGACCCACTGGAGAGCGCGGGTGCGGGCGGCGGCGGTTTCTCCGGTGCCGGCTTCGGCGGGCTCGGCGACGTGTTCGAGGCGTTCTTCGGTGGCGGCGCGGGCTCGCGCGGACCCATCGGCCGGGTGCGACCGGGTTCGGACTCGCTGCTGCGGATGCGGCTGGACCTGACCGAGTGCGCGACCGGTGTCACCAAGCAGGTGGCCGTCGACACCGCGGTGCTGTGCGATCTGTGCCAGGGCAAGGGCACCCACGGCAACTCGGCGCCCAAGACCTGCGACACCTGCAAGGGTCATGGCGAGGTGCAGACCGTGCAGCGTTCGCTGCTCGGCCAGGTGATGACCTCACGCCCGTGCCCGGTGTGCGGCGGCGTCGGCGAGGTCATCCCGGACCCGTGCCACCGCTGCGGCGGCGACGGCCGGGTGCAGGCCCGCCGCGAGATCAGCGTCAAGATCCCGGCCGGTGTCGGCGACGGTATGCGGGTGCGGCTGGCCGCCCAGGGCGAGGTCGGCCCCGGTGGCGGCCCGGCCGGTGACCTGTACGTCGAGGTGCACGAGCAGCCCCACGAGATCTTCGTCCGCGACGGCGATGACCTGCACTGCACGGTGTCGGTGCCGATGTTCGACGCCGCGCTGGGCACCTCGGTCACCGTCGACGCCATCATCGACGGCCCCACCGAACTGGTCATCCCGCCGGGGACCCAGCCCGGTGCGGTGACCACCCTGCGCGGGCACGGCATGCCGCATCTGCGCTCCGGCGTGCGCGGCAACCTGCACGCCCATATCGAGGTGCTGGTGCCGACCCGCCTCGACGCCACCGATTCGGAGTTGCTGCACAAGCTCAAGGAACACCGCCCCCGCGATGTGGCCGAGGTGAAGTCCAGCCGCGGCGGTGCCGGGGCGAACAACGGCGGGCTGTTCAGCCGGCTGCGTGAGACGTTCTCGGGCCGCTAGTTTGTTCGGCTTCCAGCGAGAAGCGGAGCGGGATCGCCCATGAGTAGGGCGCTCTTCTACGTCGACGCGCTGCCCGGCGTGGGCGGAATCGCCGTTGTCGACGGTGACGAGGGATTCCACGCTTCCAACGTGCGCCGGATCCGGCCCGGTGAGGAACTCGATCTGAGCGACGGCGCCGGGACCGTCGCGCACTGCGTCGTCGAGGAGGCCGTCAAGGGCCGGCTGTCGGCGCGGGTCCTCGACGTCATCGAGGTGCCCCGACCGGTGCCCACCGTGACAATCGCCCAGGCGCTGCCCAAATCCGAACGTTCGGAGCTGGCAATCGAATTGGCCACCGAGGCCGGTGCCGACGGCTTCCTGGCCTGGCAGGCCCAGCGCTGTGTGGCCCGCTGGGAATCGGCGGCCAAGGTCGACAAGGGGTTGCGGCGCTGGGAGGCGGTGGCCCGGTCGGCGGCCCGGCAGTCCAGGCGTGCCCACGTCCCCGAGATCGAGGCAATGGTGTCCACCGCGCAGTTGCTCACCCGGGTGCCGGCCGCGCTGACGCTGGTGCTGCACGAGTCGGCGACGGTGCCGCTCGCCGATATCGGTCTGGCCGACGCGGCGGCGGTGCTGCTGGTGGTCGGTCCCGAGGGCGGGATCAGCGACGAGGAGTTGGGCGCACTCACCGGTGCCGGAGCCCGGACCGTGCGGCTGGGGCCGTCGGTGCTGCGCACCTCGACGGCCGCGGCGGTGGCACTCGGCGCGATCGGGGTGCTGACCGGCCGCTGGGACCTGACGAACTAAGCATTGGGACAGGTCGGTGACCAGCGGTAAACTCGGTGGCACCATTTCAAGAGAGCACAGGAAGCAGGCACGAAACCGCACGTGACGCCCCGCGAGACGACCGCTGGCCCGATTTCCGGACCGGTACGAAGCAGCATCACTGTTCCGCCCGACAGCATCGTGGGCCTGCTGGGTTCGGCCGATGAGAACCTGCGTGCCCTCGAAGAGCTGCTCACCGCCGATATCCACGTGCGCGGCAATGCCGTCACGTTCAGCGGCGAACCCGCCGATGTGGCACTGGCCGAGCGCGTCGTCACCGAACTGACCGCGGTGATCTCCCGGGGCCAGCCGCTCAACCCCGATGCCGTGCGGCACAGCGTGTCGATGCTGACCGGCGCCGACGACGCCTCGCCGGCCGAGGTGCTCACCCTGGACATCCTGTCCCGGCGCGGTAAGACCATCCGGCCCAAGACGCTCAACCAGAAGCACTACGTCGACGCCATCGATGCGCACACCATCGTCTTCGGGATCGGCCCGGCCGGCACCGGCAAGACCTACCTGGCGATGGCCAAGGCCGTGCACGCGCTGCAGACCAAACAGGTCAACCGGATCATCCTGACTCGCCCCGCGGTGGAGGCCGGTGAGCGCCTCGGCTTTCTGCCCGGCACGCTGACCGAGAAGATCGACCCCTACCTGCGCCCGCTGTATGACGCATTGCACGACATGATGGATCCCGCCGCCATCCCGAACCTGCTGGCCGCCGGCGTGATCGAGGTGGCGCCGCTGGCATTCATGCGTGGCCGCTCGCTCAATGACGCGTTCATCATCCTGGACGAGGCACAGAACACCACGCCCGAGCAGATGAAGATGTTCCTGACGCGGCTGGGGTTCAACTCCAAGATGGTGGTCACCGGTGACGTCACCCAGGTCGACCTGCCCGGCGGCGCGCGCTCGGGTCTGCGCGCGGCCAGCGACATCCTCGACGGCATCGACGATATCCACTTCTCCGAGCTCACCAGCGCCGATGTGGTCCGCCACCGGCTGGTCTCGCAGATCGTGGACGCCTACTCGAGGCATGAGGCGCAGCCCGAACTGATCAACCGAGCACAGCGCCGGTCCTCTGGTGGGCGTTCGCGCAGATGAGCATCGAGGTCTCCAACGAGTCGGGGATGGACGTCTCCGAACAGGAACTGGTCAGCGTGGCGAAGTTCGTCATCGCGCAGATGGACGTCAACCCGGCGGCCGAGCTGTCCATGGTGCTGCTGGACACCGCGGCGATGGCCGACCTGCACGTGCGCTGGATGGACCTGCCCGGGCCCACCGACGTGATGAGTTTCCCGATGGACGAGTTGGAGCCCGGGGGACGCCCCGATGCGGCCGACCCTGGACCGTCCATGCTCGGGGACATCGTGCTGTGCCCGGAGTTCGCGGCCGTTCAGGCCGAGAAGGCCGGGCATTCGCTCGGACAGGAACTGGCCCTGCTCACCGTGCACGGCGTGCTGCACCTGCTGGGCTATGACCATGCCGAACCCGATGAGGAGAAGGAGATGTTCGCCCTGCAGCGCCGCCTCCTCGAGGAATGGGTGGCCGACCAAGTCGAGTCCTACCGCCAGGATCTGCAGAACGAGAAGGATCGCCGGCTGCTGGACAAGTCGCGATATTTCGACCAGCAGTGACCGGCCTCGCCCCGCTGCTCGGCGCAGTACTGCTCATCGGACTCGGTGGGCTCTTCGCGGCTGTGGACGCCGCGATCAGCACCGCCTCGCTGGCCCGCGTCGAGGAGATGGTCCGCGATGAGCGCCCCGGTGCCATCCGGCTGGCCCGCGTGCTGGCCGACCGTCCCCGCTACATCAATCTCGTGGTGCTGCTGCGTATCACGTGCGAGGTGAGCGCCACCGTCCTCTTGGTGTCCTATCTGGACGGCTATCTGGGCGTGGCCTGGGGCCTGTTCGCCGCGGCGGCGACCATGGTGGTGGTCAGCTTCGTGGTCATCGGTGTCGGTCCGCGGACCGTCGGCCGGCAGAACGCGTACACCATCGCATTGGCGGCAGCCCTTCCGCTGCACGCCATCTCGGTGCTGCTGACACCGATCAGCCGGCTGCTGGTGCTCATCGGTAACGCGCTGACGCCGGGGCGGGGCTTCCGCAACGGGCCGTTCGCCTCGGAGATCGAGCTGCGCGAGGTCGTCGATCTGGCCCAGCAGCGCGGCGTGGTGGCCGACGATGAGCGGCGGATGATCCAGTCCGTCTTCGAACTCGGCGACACCCCGGCGCGTGAGGTGATGGTGCCGCGCACCGAGATGGTGTGGATCGAATCCGACAAGACCGCTGCGCAGGCGCTGTCGCTGGCCGTGCGCAGCGGGCATTCCCGGCTGCCGGTGATCGGTGAGAACGTCGACGACGTCGTCGGGGTCGTCTATCTCAAGGACCTGGTGGCCCAGACCCGCACCGAAAACGGGCGCACCGACGCCCGCGTCGGCGAGTTGATGCGTCCGGCGGTGTTCGTGCCGGACTCCAAACCCCTGGACACGCTGCTGCGCGAGATGCAGCGCGACCGCAAGCACATGGCCCTGCTGGTCGACGAGTACGGCGCCATCGCCGGGCTGGTCACCATCGAGGACGTGCTGGAGGAGATCGTCGGCGAGATCAACGACGAGTATGACGCCGACGAGGTCGCGCCGTGGGAGGTGCTGGGGTCCAACCGGTTCCGGGTGTCCACCAGGTTGCCCATCGAGGATCTGACCGAACTGTACGAGGACCTGGACGTCGGGGAGGACCTGGAGGTCGACACCGTGGGCGGGTTGCTCGCGCACGAACTGGGCCGGGTGCCGCTGCCCGGCGCCCAGGTCAGCTGGAACGGATTGCGGTTGCGGGCCGAAGGCGGCCCGGACCATCGCGGACGGGTGCGGATCGGCACGGTGCTGATCGCCCCGGAAGCGCCACCGGAGGAGGAGAAGTGACCGGTCTCGACGTCGAGGACGACAAGCTGGTGGTGCTGGCCCGCGGAGCGATGGGCCGCGCCGAGGCCGCCCAGGGTGCCGCGGTACGGGACCTGGACGGACGCACCTATGCCGGTGCGCCCGTGCGGCTCTCGGCACTGAGCCTGACCGCGCTGCAGGCGGCGGTGGCCGCCGCGGTGTCCAGCGGCGCGGCGGGTCTGGAGGCGGCGGTGCTGGTCGGCGGATCGTCGGAGGACCCCGGCATCGGCGCGGTGGCCGAGTTGTCCCCGACGGCGACGGTGATCGTCACCGACCGTGCCGGTAAGCCGGTGGAGCACCCATGAGCGACGAATTCCGGTCCGGTTTCGTGTGTTTCGTCGGCCGGCCCAACACCGGCAAGTCGACCCTGACCAACGCGCTGGTCGGCGAGAAGGTGGCCATCACCTCGAACCGGCCGCAGACCACCAGGCACACCATCCGCGGCATCGTGCACCGCGAGGACTTCCAGATCATCCTCGTCGACACCCCGGGTCTGCACCGGCCGCGCACCCTGCTCGGCGAGCGGCTCAACGAATTGGTCAAGGGCACCTACTCCGACGTCGATGTCATCGGACTGTGCCTGCCCGCCGATGAGGCGATCGGGCCGGGCGACCGGTGGATCTACGAGCAGATCCGCGCCGTGGCGCCCAGGACCACGCTGATCGTGATCGTGACCAAGATCGACAAGGTGCCCAGGGACAAGGTGGCCGCCCAGCTGATGGCCGTCAGCCAATTGGTCGGGGACACAGCCGAGATCGTGCCGGTGTCGGCGACCAAGGGGGAGCAGCTCGATGTGCTGACCGAGGTCCTGGTGAGCAAGCTGCCGCCGGGGCCGGCGTTCTACCCCGATGGCGAACTCACCGACGAGCCGGAGCAGGTGCTCATGGCCGAGTTCATCCGCGAGGCCGCGCTCGAAGGCGTCCGCGACGAGCTACCGCACTCGCTGGCCGTCGTCATCGACGAGGTGACCCCGCGCGAGGGACGCGACGACCTCATCGATGTGCACGCCATCGTCTACGTCGAACGCGACAGCCAGAAGGGCATCGTGATCGGCAAGGGTGGAGCCCGGTTGCGTGAGGTGGGCACCGCGGCCCGCACCCAGATCGAGAAGCTGCTGGGCACCAAGGTGTATCTGACGTTGCAGGTCAAGATCGCCAAGAACTGGCAGCGCGACCCGAAACAGCTGCGGCGACTGGGCTTTTAAGGCGTCCAGCCCGGGACCTGGCCGAAATCCCGGATATCGGACGGGACCGGCGGGGCGCCGTCACCCTTGCCGTACACCGCGACCACCACGGTGCGGTCGAAGACGCTCTCCGACCAGACCCCGATGTGCACATTCGAGCAGTCGGCCATGATCGCGTAGTAGTCCGGCCGGTGGTACCACTGGTTGATCAGCTCGATACCGCTGATCGCCAGCGCCGGGTTGATCGCCACCGTCTCAGCGACGGGTCCGGCATAGCCGGCATTGCGCGCCCGGTCGGCGACCGTGGTGCCGTCGGACCCGATATCGCCGTTGAGTGCCCGGTTGTTGAGCACATCGTTGGTGTGCCACTGCGCGGCGAGGCGCAGCTTCGGGTTGATCTTGATCTCGGTGTCGCAGCCGGCCTTGTGCTGCACCGTGTACACATTGGCGACCACCCCGTCGTTCAGTCGCCGGTTGTCGGCGTTGGCGGTGGGTGCGGCCGATACCGCCGCGGCGGCGAAGGCGGCCACTGCGACGGCCGTCGCGCAACGGCGGGTGTTCGTCATAGGGGGTGACATTACGTCAGCCCGGGACTGTCCCACCAAGGATCCGGCTGCTTGGCCATCCAGCCGTTCACTCCTTCGAGCGCGGCGGCCAGTGAGATCAGCATGGGTTCGCTGTCGGCCGGACCCATCAGCTGCACGCCGATCGGCAACCCGTCGGAGGTGAATCCGGCCGGGATGTTGATCGACGGCCAACCCAGCAGATTCCACGGCCAGGTCACCGGGCAGGCGCGGATCATGGCCCGGTCGGTGGCCAGCGGCCCGCGGTCGTCGTACTCGCCGACCAGCGACGGGGGCTGTGCGGTGGTGGGGGCGAGTACCACATCGGCGATGTTGAAGATCCAGCCGACCCGGCGCTGGGCCTGCGCCTCGGCCGCCCGTGCCTTGCGCAGCGTGTGCTGCGAGAGCAACCAGCCGGTGCGGATATTGCTCACGGTGCGCTTATCCAGCGTGACGCCGGATCCCAGCTGTTGCTGCCACTGCATCAGGCCCGAGGTGGAGCGGGCCAGGAAGTTCCACGACATCCGCAGCCCGTAGTCCGGGTCGGCCTTGATGACGGTGTGCCCCAGCTGCCCGAGCTGATCGGCCACGCCCTGCAGTGCGGCGGCGATCTCGGGGTGCAGGGCGGAGCGGAAGAGATTGAACGGAAAGGCCGTGGACAACGCGACGCGCAGCGGGCCGGGGGCGCGGCCGACATGATCGGACACCTGCACCGGGGCCGGTTTGTGGAGATCGCCCTCGGCATTGCCGGAGGCGGCGTCGAGCACGATGGCGGCATCGGTGACGGTTCGGGCCAGCACACCGTTGACGGTGATGCCGTTGAACGCCTCGGGCAGCGGCCAGGTGGAGATGCGTCCGCGCTGCGGTTTGATCCCGACCAGATGTGTCCAGGCCGCCGGTATCCGGACGCTGCCCGCGCCGTCGGATCCGATCGCGGCGGTCACCAGACCGGCCGCCACCGCGGCGGCGCTGCCGCCGGAGGACCCACCCGGACTGTGTTCCCGTGACCACGGGTTACGCGTATGGCCGAATCCGGGGCCGCTGGTGAACGGCCACTGACCCAGTTCGCAGGTGTTGGTCTTGCCGACGATCACCGCACCGGCCGCCCGCAACCGTCGCACCACCTCGGCGTCGGCGGTCGCGACCGGGCGTTCGCCGTCGGTGCCGAACCTGGTGGGTACCCCGGCCACGTCCACGTCGTCCTTGACCGCGATGGGGATTCCCAGTAGCGGAAGTTGTTGCCCGGCAGCGCGTTTGCGATCAGCTTCGGCAGCATCGGCCAATGCCTGCTCGGTGAGCACCACCCGGAAGGCATTCAGGGTCGGCTGGCTTCCCTCGATGGCTTTGAGGGACTTGCGTACCAGTTGGTCGGACGTCGTGGAGCCGCTCGCGAGCCGGTACTGCAATTGGGTGAGGGTGGGGAACTTCGGTGCGGGAACCATGCGGGTGGGCGTTTTCGGGGTGGGAACCATACTGAACTTGAGGATATCCGGCGTTGCGGTGCGGTCGTTGTCACCGCGCGGTGGGAGACTGTCCCGATGCGGTTGTACCGGGATCGAGCAGTGGTGCTGCGCCAGCACAAGCTCGGCGAGGCCGACCGGATCGTGACCCTGCTCACCCGCGAGAACGGCGTGGTGCGCGCGGTGGCCAAGGGAGTGCGCCGCACCAGGAGCAAGTTCGGCGCGCGGCTGGAGCCATTCGCGCACATCGACGTTCAGCTACATCCGGGGCGCAATCTCGACATCGTCACCCAGGTGCAATCCATCGACGCGTTCGCCGTCGACATCGTCAGTGATTACGGCCGCTACACCTGCGCCTGCGCGGTGCTGGAGACCGCGGAGCGGCTCGCCGGGGAGGAACACGCCCCGGTGCCCGCGCTGCACGGGTTGACGGTGGCGGCGCTGCGGGCGGTGGCCGAGGGCCGCCGCCCCCGCGGACTGGTCCTCGATGCCTACCTGCTGCGGGCGATGGGGATCGCGGGCTGGGCGCCGGCCCTGACCGAATGCGCCCGGTGCGCGGCACCCGGTCCGCACCGGGCTTTCCACGTCGCCGCCGGTGGCAGCGTGTGTGTGCACTGCCGGCCGTCGGGCGCGGCAACCCCCGCGCAGGCGGTGATGGATCTGATGATCGCGCTGCACGACGGCGACTGGGAGTTCGCGCAAGCGTCCACCTCATCGCATCGCAGCCAGGCCAGTGGCCTGGTCGCCGCGCATCTGCAGTGGCATCTGGAACGTCAACTGCGGACATTGCCACTGGTGGAGCGCCGTGACGAGCGCATGCGCGAAGAGCACAAAGCCTATTTCCGGGTCGATACCGCGGCCGTTGAACGCGGCGCAGGGATGGTCGGGCAGGATATGCCCCATGGCTACCAAACGGGGCAAGACCACCTACCCGCAGCTGCCCCCGGCGCCTGAGGACTACCCGGTTTTCCCGGACGTCTCGACGTGGCCGGTGGTGTTCCCGGAGCTGCCACCGCGCACCAACGGCAAGTTCTCCCGGCCGCCGCAGCACCCGTCGAAGGCAGCTGCTCCCCAGATTCCCGCCGACCAGGTGCCCAACCATGTCGCCGTCGTCATGGACGGAAACGGCCGGTGGGCCACCCAGCGCGGGCTGGGCCGCACCGAGGGGCACAAGATGGGTGAGGCTGTCCTCATCGACATCACCTGCGGCGCCATCGAACTGGGCATCAAGCACCTGAGCGTGTACGCGTTCTCCACCGAGAACTGGAAGCGCAGCACCGAAGAGGTGCGGTTCCTGATGGGCTTCAACCGCGAGGTGGTGCGGCGCCGCCGGGAGAACCTGGACGCCATGGGCGTCAACATGCGCTGGGTCGGTTCGCGGCCGCGGATGTGGAGCAGCGTCATCAAGGAGTTCGACATCGCCGAGCAGATGACCGTCGGCAATGACGTCATCACGGTCAACTATTGCGTCAACTACGGCGGGCGCACCGAGATCGTCGAGGCGGCACGGCAACTCGCCGACGAGGCGGTCGCGGGCAAGATCAATCCGAATCGCATCAGCGAGGCGTCGCTGGCCAAGCATCTGCACCGCCCCGACATCCCCGATGTCGACCTCTTCATCCGGACCTCCGGGGAGCAGCGGGCCAGTAACTTCCTGATCTGGCAGGCGGCCTACGCCGAGTACGTCTTCCAGGACAAGCTCTGGCCCGACTACGACCGCCGCGACCTGTGGGCGGCGTGCGAGGAGTACGTCAACCGCAACCGCCGGTTCGGGCGGGCATAGTGAACCTCACCGACCGGCTCGCGGCCATCGCCGAGGCCTTGCTGACGGCCACCCGCGAGGACGACGGCGCGCTGACCGTGCACCACGACGGCACCTTCGCCTCGCTGCGGGTGGTGAGCGTGGGGGAGGGACTGGACATGGTGTCGCTCAACCAGGTGCTGGCCTGGGACCTGCCGCTCGACGATGAGCTGCGGGCCACCGTGTCCGGGCACACCCGCGGCACGCTGCTCGGCACGGTGTCGCTGGCCGAAAAGGACGAGACGTCCGCAGATGTGCTGCTGCGCTATAACTTTCCGGGCACGGGCCTGTCCGACGAGGCGCTGGGCACCCTGATCATGATGGTGCTGTCCACCGGTGCCGACGTGCGGCGCACGCTGACGTGACTCCGGTGATCCGGATCGTCGCCGCGGTCGTGCTCGACGATCGCAACCACGTGCTGGTGGTCCGCAAGCGGGGCACGACGGCGTTCATGCAACCCGGTGGCAAGTTCGAACCGGGGGAGACGCCGGTGCAGGCGCTGCGCCGCGAGATCCGCGAAGAACTGGGCGCCGGCGTGGTGGAGGAATCCATCCGGTCGCTGGGCCATCACGACGCGGCGGCGGCCAATGAGCCCGGCCATCGCGTCGCGGCCGATCTGTTCCTCGTCCACCTCGACGGACCACCGCAACCGGGCGCCGAGATCGTGGAGATGGCGTGGGTGGATCCGCACTCGCCCGGCGATATCGAGCTCGCGCCGTTGACAGTCGGTGCGGTGCTGGAGTTCGTGCGCGTCAGCTGACGGCGCACGAACTGCACACACCGAAGATCTCGATGGTGTGACTGACGTCGGTGAACCCGTGCTCGGCCGCCACCTGATCGGCCCACACCTCGGCGGCGCCGCCGTCCACCTCGACGGTGGCACCGCAGATCCGGCACACCAGGTGATGGTGGTGGTGCTCGGAGCACTGCCGGTAGACCGATTCCCCGGTGTCGGTGCGCAGGGTGTCGACCTGGCCGGCGGTGGCCATCGACTGCAGGGTGCGGTACACGGTGGTCAGGCCGATGCCCTCGCCGCGCTTGCGCAGTTCGTCGTGCAGTTCCTGCGCGGACCGGAAGTCCGCGACGTCATCGAGCAGCGCGGAGATGGCCGCGCGCTGCTTGGTCGCGCGCACCACGGGCGTCATGCGTGGTCCTCGGCGGCATGGGTGACGGCCGCCACCACGATCTCGGCCAGATGATGATCGACGAGGCGGTACATGACTTCGCGGCCACTGCGCTCCCCGGCCACCACGCCGGCGGACTTGAGGATGCGCAGGTGCTGGCTGACCAGCGGCTGGGGCACATCCAGCGCGTCGACGAGTTCGTGCACGCAGCGCTGGGATTCGCGTAATTGCAGCACGATCGCGATGCGCAGCGGGGCGGCCAGTGCGCGCAGCAGGTCCCCGGTGATGTCCAGGATCTCGCGCGACGGTAGCTCCGGGAACGGCGCGCCGATATGCACGTGCTCGTGGCCGGTAGTGGAAACGGTTTTCATTATGGAGCCAGATTACATGCACGTCTGCGCATGTCAATGTTTTGTCGGGGACGCCGCGGCGTGAGTGTCGCGATCCCATCGCTACGCTGTTGACCCGTGGCATCCATCATCGACACCGTTGCAAACCTGGCGAAACGCCGTGGCCTCGTCTACCAATCGGGCGAGATCTACGGCGGTACGAAATCCGCCTGGGACTACGGACCACTCGGGGTGGAGCTCAAGGAGAACATCAAGAAGCAGTGGTGGCGTTCGGTGGTCACCGGCCGCGACGACGTCGTCGGACTCGACAGCGCGATCATCCTGCCCCGCCAGGTGTGGGTGGCCTCCGGGCACGTCGCGGTGTTCAACGACCCCCTCGTCGAGTGCCTGAACTGTCACAAGCGTCACCGCCAGGACCACCTGCAGGAGGCCTACGCGCTGAAGAAGGGAACGCGCGATACGGCCGTGGATCCGGATTCGGTGCCGATGGGCGAGATCGTCTGCCCGGACTGTGGCACCAAAGGCCAGTGGACCGAACCGCGCGACTTCAACATGATGCTCAAGACCTACCTCGGGCCCATCGAGTCCGAGGAGGGCCTGCACTACCTGCGCCCGGAGACCGCGCAGGGCATCTTCGTCAACTTCGCCAATGTGGTGACCACCTCGCGCCGCAAGCCCCCGTTCGGTATCGGCCAGATCGGCAAGAGCTTCCGCAACGAGATCACCCCCGGCAACTTCATCTTCCGCACCCGCGAGTTCGAACAGATGGAGATGGAGTTCTTCGTCGAGCCGTCCACCGCGCCGGAATGGCACAAGTACTGGATCGAGACCCGGCTCAAGTGGTACACCGACCTCGGCATCAACCCGGAGAACCTGCGCCTCTACGAACACCCGCTGGAGAAGCTGTCGCACTACAGCGCGGGCACCACCGATATCGAGTACAAGTTCGGTTTCTCCGGCAACCCGTGGGGTGAGCTGGAAGGTATCGCCAACCGTACCGATCACGACTTGTCCAGCCACGCAAAGGCATCCGGTGCAGACCTGTCGTTCTACGATCAGGCTGCCGACACCCGCTACGTGCCCTACGTCATCGAGCCGGCGGCCGGTCTGACCCGGTCGCTGATGGCCTTCCTGGTCGACTCCTACACCGAAGACGAGGCCCCCAATGCCAAGGGCGGGGTGGACAAGCGCACCGTGCTCAAGCTCGATCCGCGGCTGGCCCCGGTCAAGGCGGCGGTGCTGCCGCTCTCGCGGCACGCCGACTTGTCGCCCAAGGCAAAGGATCTCGCCACCGAGCTGCGGCAGAGCTGGAACGTGGAATTCGACGACGCCGGTGCGATCGGGCGGCGCTACCGCCGCCAGGACGAGATCGGTACCCCGTTCTGTGTGACGCTGGACTTCGATTCACTGGAGGACCACGCGGTCACCATCCGGGAGCGCGATGCGATGACGCAGGAGCGGGTGGCCATCTCCGAGGTGTCCAACTACCTGGCCGTCCGCCTCAAGGGCTGCTAGTTCTCTCCCGCGAGCGTGCGTGTCTGTTGGCAGACACGCCGCGTCGGGAGCCGAGTTCGCGCACGTTCGCGGCCGCGGCGTTGTGCACAATCGCCGATCCATCCACAGATCCGGCGATGGGGATCGCCGTGGGTGCTTGCCTGATCGACGATCAGCGGCATGCCCGATGACGTTGCCGCATTGCTCGCGAGCCAGGGTGGGGTGGCCACCACCGCCCAACTCCTGAATGTGTTGAGCCGCAGCCGGCTCGATACCAGGATCCGGACGGGCGACTTGCTCAAGGTGTGGCCCGGCGTCTACTCCCGCGAGGAGCCGGACAATCTCACCCGGCTGCGTGGCCTGGATCTTCGGGCCGGTGAACCCGTTGCCATCTGTCTCGGAACCGCTGCTGCAGCATACGGTTTCGACACCGAAGACGTCATCGATCTGCACGTGCTCAACCCGGACGGGCATCAGCTCCGGGCGTCCGACGGTTTGATCATCCACCGCCGTGACGGTGCGCCGCTCGCGGCCGTCGGCGGTAGGCCGGCCACCACTGCGGCGTGGACGGCGGTCGAAGTCGCCCGTGCGCTGCGCCGTCCTCGTGCGTTGGCAACCCTGGATGCGGCATTGCGCAGCGGCACCTGTGACCGCAGGCAGCTGCTTGATGCGGTGTCGGAACAACACGGCCGCCGCGGCATCGTCCATGTGCGGGAATTGGTTCCGCATGCCGACGCCGCCGCGGAATCGCCGATGGAGAGCGAAGCACGCCTTGTGATGCTCGACGGAAATCTGGCGACTCCAGAGCTCCAGTACGTGATCGTCGATCGCTCCGGGCGGATGTGGCGGCTCGACTTCGCCTGGCCGCTCCACAAGCTGGCCGTCGAGTACGACGGCTTCGACTGGCACAGCGACCCTGCCAGTTTCGCGCGGGATCGCCAGAAGCGCGCCGCCCTGATGGAGATGGACTGGACCGTGTTGTCGATCGTGGCCGACGATGTCCGGCGCCGCCACGATGACTTCCTGCGCCGCGTGGAGTTCGAGCTGGAGCGCCGCCGGGCGGCATGAGCGTGCGTGAAGTCGGCCTCGGGGACGGCGTGTCGGGCAACAGACACGCACGCTCGCGGGGAAGTGACCATGACATATTCCTTGACGGGAATACGTGGGGCGGCTTATGGTGGCAGGCATGCAAGCGGCGGTGTTCGTGGCGCTGGGGGAGCCGAGTCGCTTGCGGATCGTCGATCTGCTTCGGGCCGGGCCATTGTCGGTCGGCGCGATCGCCGAGACGCTCGGAATCCGGCAGCCGCAGGTATCCAAACACCTTCGGGTGCTTGGCGATTCGGGGCTTGTCAGTAGTCAGGCTCAGGCACGGCAGCGGATCTACCAGCTCGAAGCCGCGCCGTTCGAGGATATCGGCCAATGGGTCGAATCCTTCGAACGGTTGTGGGATGACCGGCTGGACTCCCTTGGTGACTTCCTGAATTCGATGGCACACGAGAAGAAAGACAACGACCGATGATTCTGCAACTGTTCAAGAAGAAGAAAGAGTTCACCCTCGAGCGCACCTACAGTGCGCCGATCGCCACCGTCTGGGAGGCCTGGACCCAGGCCGAGCTGCTGCGGCAGTGGTGGGGCCCCAAGAACACCTTCGTGCCCGAATGCCGGATCGACCCGAATGTCGGCGGTGAGGTCTACGTGGTCATGGAGGCCGGTGAGGGCATGGGCAAGTACGCGGGCACCCGCTGGCCGATGGCGGGCAGTTTCACCCGGATCGACCCCGTCACCCGGCTCACCTACGACGCGCGCTCCTGGACCGACGGCCAGGAGTCGACGTCGACGATCGAGCACACCAACGACATCACGCTGCGCGAACAGGACGGTCAGACGACGATCACCCTGGACGTCACCATCACCAGCATCGGGGACAAGGCCAAGATGGCGGCGTTCGGCATGAAGTTCGGCTACAAGGCACAGCTGGACAAGCTTGCCGACCACCTGCGCGGCTAGCCCGAATTGCTGCGCGGGAGGGACTCTGGGCTCCTTTAGGATTTGAGTAGAGAGATCAAAGGGGGCGGCGATCAGCGTTCTGGGGGCATTTCTTTCCACGTGGGACAACGCCCGCGCGACGCTCGGCGAGGGCACACCGGTCGGCGGCGCGGACTTCGACCGGAGCGGCCAACTCGACGGGTTGCGTCGCGTGGTCGCCTCGGCCGCGCCGGCGGCGGGCTGGACCGGGGCCGCGGCCCAGGCCTACGCGGGTCACAATGAACGGCTGGCCGGCACCATCGGCGGGCTGGCCGAACTGGATCGGCACCTCGGGTCGGAGGTGGATCGGTCGGCGCAGGTGGTCGTGGCGGGCCGCCGGGACCTGGACTCGGTCAAGCAGTGGGTGCTCAGCGCCGCCGCCGGCGTGCCGCCCAACGCGGCCGGCGAGCGTGCCCTGATCCCGGTCGTGTCACGGGGTGTCGGCGAGGTCGCCGACATCCTGCGGCGGGCCGACACCGACATGAACGGCATCGCGGCCCGGATCCGCGATATCGGCGAGGGCTATCAGACCCTGGGCGACCGTGAGGGCCGCGACGGCGACAGCGATGATCCGGATGGTCAGCCGACCGATCAGCCGCCGGGCAAGCCGGGTGAGGACGGTATCCCCGAACCGCCGCCGTGGACCAAACACGATGCAGGGTCCGGTGAATGGGGCTCACAGCCCTGGTATTCGCGCGGAGACGACTTGGCGTTCAAGGCCGCGATCGAAGGCGGCCTGCCGCTGATCGAGCAGAAATGGCCGCACGCCGCCGAACTTCTGGATCACTACCTCGACAACTCGGGGGACCCGTACAACCTGGACGTGAATTCGATGATGAACGACATCCCGCAGATGCAGGCCCGCGGGAATGCGATGGTCAACGATGAGGTGAACCGGATCGTGGCCGAGGCCGCCGCGACGGGCCAGTACGGTCAGCCCGTCCCGTTCCGTACCCCGTGGCAGGGTTACTACATGGACCCGGACGCCAATCCCGACTGGTATCGCGCGGTCGGCGGGGTGGACATGTCAGCCGGTGGCGTGGTGACGGTCTACCCGCCCGATACGCCGGGCGGCGAGCCCCGGGTGCACGTCGAATCGCAGGTGAACGTCGCCGACCGGTACAACTGGGACGAAGGCAAAGAAACAAAGATCGGTCCGATCACCATCACCGACGAGCAGATGGCCGGGCTGCAAACCGCCGGGCTGGCACGTGAATTCGACATCACGGGCGCGTCGTCGGTCTCGACCTACGACGGAGCTCCCCGATGAGGCTGGCCGGAATCCTGGCAGTTGTGTTGTTGGTGCTGTGTGCTTGCTCCACGCCAGATGCCCCCCGCGACGGAGGAGACCAGAAGATGCCGGTATCGGCGCAGACCGCAGCGGACTTCGGCGACGTGACGCTGCCGCCGGGAGTTCAGGTTCTCGGCACCGACACCGATTCGGGCCGAGACACCCGTTACCGGTTGGCTTTACGGATGACCGACGCCCAACTCGGCGAATTCCTCGCGCAATTCTCCGCGGCGCCCCGGCCGTCCGACATCCCGAGGTCGACGCCGGTGATCGCCGGCCCCGAACTGAGTACGTCGTCTGATCCGCGCTACGCCCAGGACCAGGTCGACACGGCGGCGCACGGTGCGGTGACCCGCGAGATCATCGTCGACGAACGCGCACCCAACGAGGTGTATGTGCACCTCTCGCTCTACACCACCTAGAACCGGCCGCCGCCGCCGCTCATCCCTCCGCCGCTGAACCCGCCGCCACCGGAACCCCCGAATGACGTGGAACTCCAGCCGCCGCTGCCGATTCCGCCTCCGATGCCGCCGCGCAGCGCACCGGACAGGATGTTTCCGATGATGATGCCGCCCAGCACCGCACCGGTATTGGAGCCCCCGCCCCCGCCGAACCCGCCGTAGTTGTTGTACTGCTGTTGTGCCTTGGCGACATCGCTGTTGGCGATCGTCTGGGCCTGCCCGGCCAGCATCGCCGCACCGTTGGCATGCGCGATGGCCTCGGGCAGACTGGTGCCCTGCTTGTCCTGCGCTGCCTGCAACTGACGTACGGCCTCGGCAAGCCGGGTACGCGCCTCGGGCCCGATGCTGCCGCGCCGGGTGTCGATGAAATCCGAGACGCCGCGTACCCGGGACTGCGCGGAGAACAACGCCTGCTCGAAGGCGCGGCGTAACCGTTCGGCCGCCTCGCGCTCCTCGGCGACGGCTGCCAGCAGCCGGTCCAGGTCGGCGTCGGCCTGGGTCAGTGCGGTGAAGGCGCCCAGCGGGTCGGTGTTGCCGTTGGCCTGCGCATCGGTCACCGCCCGGGTGGCCCCATCCCGGGCGGCGGTCAACGCTTCGGTTTCGGCGATGCCGCCCTGGGCCAGTTGGGTATCGGCGGCCTTGATGCCGTTCTGGATATCGGCGATCGCGTCGGGCAGCGTGGCGATCGCGCGGTTGATGTCGGTGGCGGCACTGTCGATTGCGTCCAGCATGGTCCTGGCCTGACCGAGCGCGGACTCGGCCGCCCGGATCGAATCGACCAGACCGCTCTGCCGGCCCGCCGGCCGCGCCACCAGTGTCCGGGCGTTGGTGACGTTCTGATCGGCGAATGCCAGCCGGTGCTTGGCGGTTTCGGTGTTGTCGGCCACCGAGTGCAGCGCGGCGGGGGAGAACTGCTGATGCAGGCCGGCCAGCGTCTGCTCGGCCGGCGCGACGCGCGCGGTGAGGTCGACCATCTGCTGGGTCAGCGCATCGAGTCGGGTGGGTGCGTTGATCACCAGATCGCGCAGCTGTGAGAACGCCTCGCGCTGCTGGTCGAGCCCGCGATCGGCCTTGGCTGCGGCCACGATCACCCGGGTCAGCAGATCGCGGCGCTGCTGCGGAGTCTCGGGCACCGCGTCATCGAGGATGTGGCGCACGTTGAAGGCCTGGGCCAGCGTCGTCTTCGCCGCGGTGACCGCGGTGCTGAACGGTGCGGTGTCCTTCTCGCCGAACTCCTCGACGGCCAGCGCCAACTCGTTCTCGCTGGTGCGTACCGCGTTGTCGACCTCGACGACGATGGAGCGGGACAGCTCATCGAGGGCGTCCAGTGGGACCGCCGCCAGCGCGGTCGGGTCGGCCGGATCGACACGCTGCGCGGCCGCGAATTCGGCCTCCCGGCGCTTGCGCTTGCGCCGCCGCGACCACAGCAGCAACCCGACCACGGCGAGCGCGATGACCGCCAGCATCGCCAGCACCCCGAACCAGTTCAGTTCCGAATCAGCCGATCCCGGAGCCGAGGACGAGGCGGCGGGCCCGTCGAGGCCCTGGGCCGCCGCGATCGCCGCCGCGGCCCATTGCCGATCGCGCAGGGCAGGCTCAACCTGATTGCGGCGCAGGGCATCCACGTCGACACCCCCGGCGGCCGCGGTCGGCGCCA
Source organism: Mycolicibacterium sp. P9-22 (assembly GCF_008329585.1). Lineage (GTDB taxonomy): Bacteria > Actinomycetota > Actinomycetes > Mycobacteriales > Mycobacteriaceae > Mycobacterium. The sequence goes on from NZ_NPKP01000001.1 coordinate 618,194, forward strand.
GCAGGGCGTAGGCGCGATCGGTGGTGGCCACCGCCAACAGGGCGTCGTGATCGCCGAAATCGCTGGTCCGCATGGTGGCCCGGGCCCAGTCCGCGGCCGGCGACCCGGAGAACGAGTCCACGAACACGACCCAGAGCCGGACCTTGCGGTCGGTGTAGAGCTTGTCGATCGCACCCGTCACCTCGGTCATGTCCGAACCGCTCAGCGCGTTGGCCTCGTCCACCACATAGCTGGCCAGCCGGAATGGCGGCTGACCCGCGGCGGCGGGTGCGAGCAGGAGGCCTGCGGCCAGTACCGCGAGGGCCACACTGAGCAAACGGGCGATACGCATGCCGTCAATCTAGTGAACACGGGCGCTCCGCGACGGCGGCATGTCCGAACGGCAGCACCGCTGCTGGCAGACTGTGCGGCGGTGGCAACGCAACGTGACACATTCGACCCCTACGACGACTTCGACCGGCAGCGGCTGGTGCGGGAGCCGCCGAAGAGCGCCGGGCTGGGCGGAATCAAGCCGACCGACACCGAGCACCGCACCGCATTCGCCAGGGACCGCGCCCGTGTCCTGCACTCCGCTGCGCTGCGCAGGCTCGCCGACAAGACCCAGGTGGTCGGTCCCCGGCACGGCGACACCCCGCGCACCCGGCTGACGCATTCCCTGGAGGTCGCCCAGATCGGCCGCGGTATGGCGGTCGGGCTGCGCTGCGACCCCGACCTTGTCGACCTGGCCGGGCTGGCCCACGATATCGGCCACCCGCCCTACGGGCACAACGGAGAACGCGCGCTCAACGAGATCGCCGACGCCTTCGGCGGGTTCGAGGGTAATGCCCAGAATCTGCGGATCCTGACCCGTCTTGAGCCGAAAGTGCTTGACGGCGAAGGTCGTTCCGCCGGCCTGAATCTGACCAGGGCGGCGCTGGATGCGGTCACCAAGTACCCGTGGACCCGAGCCGAGAACCCCAAGAAGTTCGGTTTCTACACCGACGACATCGCCGCGGCCACCTGGCTGCGCGACGGGGCGCCGGCCGGCCGGCCGTGCCTGGAGGCCCAGGTGATGGACTGGGCCGACGACGTCGCCTATTCGGTGCACGATGTCGAGGACGGCGTCATCTCCGGCCGCATCGACCTGCGGGTGCTCGCCGACCGCGATGCCGCCACCGCGCTGGCCGACCTGGGCGCGAAGGCGTTCCCGGCGATCAGCCACGACGAACTGCTCGAGGCGTCATCGAGGCTGTCGCAGATGCCGGTCGTCGAGGCGGTCGGCAAGTACGACGGCACCTTGACGGCGTCGGTGGCGTTGAAGAATCTGACCAGCGAGTTCGTCGGCCGCTTCGCCAACGCCGCGATCTCGCAGACCCGCGCGGTGGCCGCGCCGGGACCGCTGCGCCGGTTCGACACCGACCTGCAGGTCCCGGCACTGGTCCGCGCCGAGGTGGCCGTGCTCAAGATGCTGGCCCTGCAGTTCATCATGTCCGATCACCGGCACCTGCAGGTGCAGGCCGATCAGCGCACCCTCATCCGGGAGGTCGCCCTCGCCCTGTGGGCGCAGGCGCCCAGCGGCCTGGACCCGCAGTTCGCGCTGGAATTCGCCGAGGCCGCCGACGACGGAGCCCGGCTGCGTGTGGTGATCGACCAGATCGCGTCCTACACCGAGTCGCGGCTGGAGCGAGTGCACGAAGTCCGCTCGCCCAGACCTCTGTGACTGGCCGATAGACTGACCCGATGGCCGGTATCGACACGACACGGGGTGGCCGGGGCCGCATCCCCGATCGCGATATCGCCGCCATCCGCGAACGTGTCCGTATCGAAGACGTGGTGGGCGACTACGTCCAGTTGCGCAAGGCCGGCGTCGACTCCCTGAAGGGGCTCTGCCCGTTCCACGACGAGAAGTCCCCGTCCTTCCACGTGCGGCCCAACCACGGGCACTTTCACTGTTTCGGCTGCGGTGAGGGCGGCGATGTCTATGCCTTCCTGCAGAAGATCGAACACGTCACCTTCGTGGAGGCCGTGGAACTGCTCGCCGACAAGGTCGGCTACACCGTCACCTACACCGGCGCCTCGGCCACTCACGTGCAGCGCGACCGGGGCAGCCGCAGCCGGCTCATCGCCGCCAACGCCGCCGCCCAGGAGTTCTACGCCGAGGCGCTGCGCTCCGAGGAGGCCGCCCCGGCCCGCCAATACCTGATCGACCGCAACTTCGACGCCGAGGCCGCCGCCAAGTACGGCTGCGGTTACGCACCGTCAGGCTGGGACACCCTGACAAAGCACATGCTGCGCAAGGGTTTCGAGTTCAAGGAGCTGGAAGCGGCCGGGCTGAGCCGGGAGGGCAAGCGCGGCCCGATGGACCGGTTCCATCGACGGCTGCTGTGGCCCATCCGGGTGTCCTCGGGGGAGACCATCGGGTTCGGTGCCCGCCGGCTCTTCGATGACGACCATATGGAAGCCAAGTACGTCAACACCCCGGAAACGGTGCTGTACAAGAAGTCTCATGTGCTGTTCGGCTTGGATCTGGCCAAACGCGATATCGCCAAGGGGCACCAGGCCGTCGTGGTCGAGGGCTACACCGACGTGATGGCCATGCATCAGGCCGGGGTGACCACCGCGGTCGCCGCCTGCGGTACCGCCTTCGGTGACGAGCACCTCTCGATGCTGCGCCGACTCATGATGGACGACAACTTCTTTCGCGGTGAACTCATCTACGTCTTCGACGGTGACGCCGCAGGCCGGGCCGCCGCCGTCAAGGCCCTGGAGGGCGAGCAGAACCTGGCCGGCCAGTCGTTCGTCGCCGTCGCCGCCGACGGGATGGACCCCTGCGATCTGCGGCTGCGCTCCGGTGACGGCGCGCTGCGTGATCTGGTGGCCCGCCGCGCACCGCTGTTCGAATTCGCCATCCGCACCGCGCTGACCGATCACGATCTAGAGAGCGCCGAGGGCCGGGTGTCGGCGTTGCGGCGCTGCGTCCCGATGGTGGCGCGGATCAAGGATCCGACACTGCGCGACGAGTACGCCCGCCAGCTGGCCGGCTGGGTCGGCTGGCAGGACGTCGGCCAGGTGCTCGGCCGGGTCCGTGAGGAGGCCGGCCGCAAGGGCGGGCGCACCAACGGGCGTGGCACCTCGAACCGGCGTTCCGGCGCCGAAGCGCCGTCCCGGCCGCAGGTGTCGGTGACGCGCCCCGATCCGGGCGACCCGATCCTGCGGCCGCAGCGTGAGGCGCTCAAATCGGCGCTGCAGTACCCGGGGCTGGCCGGGCCGGTGTTCGACAGCCTGACGGTCGAGAGCTTCACCCATCCCGCCTACGCCGCCGTGCGCACGGCCATCGCCGCCGCCGGCGGGATGACCTCCGGGCTGTCGGGCGGCCAGTGGATCGACACCGTCCGCGATATGGCCGGGTCGCCGGAGGCGGCCAATCTGATCAACGAACTCTCGGTGGATGCCATCCGCATCGAGGACGACGAAAAGCTGGCCCGCTACATCTCCGGGGTGCTGGCCCGACTGCAGGAAGTGTCGGTCGGCAGGCAGATCGCCGAGGTCAAGTCGAAGCTGCAGCGGATGTCCCCGGTGGACAACAGCGATGAGTACCACGCCCTGTTCGGCGACCTGGTGGCGATGGAGACCTACCGCCGCAGCCTGCTGGAGCAGGCCAGCGGTGACGACTTGACTGCATGATCGTGACGCACACGTTATGGTGGGTGCGCAGCTAATTTGTTTCAGAAAGGCAACGCCCGTGGCATCGCTGAGTAATCAGAAGCGCAGGTACCTCGTGGTCGGCGCGTTCGCGGCGGCTGTTGCGGCGCCCGTGCTGGCCCTGTCGGCGGCCCCGGCGGCATCGGTTCAGGCCGGCCCGGCCTGCCTGGCCTGGTTCGGCAACAAGGAGGACGGCAACTGCCTGTCCACCTCCAACGGCAACGGTGTGGCGGTCGGAACCCCCGGCGCCGGCCTGTGCAATGGCGGTTTCTGCAGCTCGCCGATCTTCCCGGGCAACACCTGGAACACCAGCATCCCGTTCGGCTGAGCTAGAACGTCTTCCCGTTCTGCGGGTTCGGCGTCTGCACGTCGGCCTGCTCGGGGTGCAACACCGAAGTCTCGGCGTCGATCGCCGTCAATCTCACCATCGCCGGATCGGGTGACACCCGGTCGGCCACTTTGCGGCGTCCGGCGTCGAGCACGGCCTTGGTCGCCGGGTTCTCGGTGACCGCCTTATAGGTCGCGGAGATCTGCTCGTATCGGCGCCGGCCCGCTTTCGCGCCCAACACGTAGCCGACCCCCAGCACGAACACGAACCGGAACACAGGTCTCCCCTCACGGTGACAACAGATTGCTTCCATCCTGCCTCACGCAACCGGAACGCGGGCGAAGGGGCGTCTGACGTGGCGATTCGGGAGCAACCGGGTGCATGCGCTAAAGTCTGTTCCGCGTCATTCCCCTGTAGCTCAATTGGCAGAGCTTCCGACTGTTAATCGGACGGTTGATGGTTCGAGTCCATCCGGGGGAGCCAGTTCAACTGCTGTTTTGGCTCCCATGCACGACACCTGCACAGCCTTTGGCCGAGTTCGCCGGAAACTAGAGCGATGTCGGATCCGCTGCATCACGGCCTCGTGGGCAAGCTGTCCCGCGATCTGGCCGAGGAGTACGCCCGAGCTCAGAGGTGAGCCCAAGCACATCCAGTCGAGCGGGCAGCTGAAGCTGCGCGAGCGTCTAGCTAGCTCGGGACCCGGCCGGGTAGTTCAAGGCAGCACGGATCTCATGGATCTGCTCGATGTCGGGCGTATCTGGTGCGCCGGCCACCCGAATGTAGTGTCCGCCGTCGGCGGCGCTGACGTCCGCAATGGCGTCGATCTTCGCGATCTCCGGAGTGAAGCCGCTTCGGAGATACGTGTAGAACCCGATGACGGCCTGCGGGGGCTTGTGGCCCTGGCCGCGTTGAGCCGCCCGAGTCACGAGCGCCAGGTGATCTGGTTGCCAGGCAACCACCAACGCACCGAGGTACCGAAGAAGTGTGCTTTCGTCCGTGTCGTCTTCGATCTGCATCACGAGGTGATTCGACGGCTGAAGCGGGTGCTCGAACCCAGCTCGAACGGTGTAGGTGAGGTACTCGGCGTCCTCGGGTGATGCTGCCGATCCACCGGTTTCGCGAGCGAGCTCGATGTGTTGTCCGGGCGCTTGCATCGGCCCCTGGTTCACTCGAAGCGTTGTCGACGCGATTGTTTCCTCGATCGATTCGAGATTTGTGGCGTCGATGGGTGTGAGGTCGTTGAAGGGCGAGTCGGGTCGCGGTGTCCATACCCCCCAGGGGCCGTGCTGGGGCTGTTGTGGCATGAGTTCGATCGACTGTTGCAGTCGTCGCGCACACGACTGCAAGGAGTCGGGGCGGCAGTCCCATCCGCCGATGAATCTCAACATTCTCGCCATCCCCTTCAGGCCGCCGGAACCACAGTAATTGAAATGCAATCGCCGTAACCGCCGTCCTCGATCAGCGCTTCCATCGCGTCTGCAACACGTGCGTCGGCGACTCGCCATTCGACGGGTACTCCGGAGAATTTCGAGGCTTCGTACTGTGCGAGCATTTCGTTTTGAAGCTGTTGCACACCTTTGATGTCCGGCTTGAACTCGCCATTGTCGCCGACCATCCACTCATAGCCTTTGCCCTTTGCCTCCACGAGGAGCCCGTTGGGACCGGTGTCGGGCTCGAATCCATCGAAAGGAACTGGCTCGCCGTTGATCCGGGGCACCTCGTACTCCATGCCGGCCGGATAGCCCGTCACCTGGTGCTCGTAATCTCGCCACTCGCCCTCGCGACGTGACTTCGATGTCCACGTTCCGGGGCCTTTGACGAGTTCTCCAGGAATCGCGGCCCATTTGGCGATCAGCGGAGGTGCCGGCATCGCCTCACTGATCGTCGCGACAGCCGTCTTGGCGGACTGTTCATAGACAGCACCGGCCGCAATAGCCTTCGCGCGCAGCGAATCCAAGCGCATCTTGGCAACAAGTGCGCCCGCCGGCCCCAGGAGCACTCCCATCGCTACTGCTTGCTTGGCGCCTGCGAGTTCCACCGGGGTTGGAGTGTCGCGTTTTGCGGTATCGAACGCATCTGCGCAGCCCCCGGCCGCCTGTGACAGCTTGCCGGCCCACTCTGAGGCATCCTTGAGCCAGGTGCCATGCAGCCGGACATTCGGGGCGGCGTTGCTGTCGCTGTCTGCCCAGTTTTCCTGAATCGAGTCACCGATTCTGCGGACGGAATCCCCTTCGAACTCCAGTGTCCTGGTGGCGTCGCTCCAGTCTCGGGCGAAGTCCCGCACGCCGCGTGCGCCCGCGCCAGAATGAATGGCCTCGGAGAAGTCGTCGGCTTCCATGCTCTGGCTCTGGATCTTCGCGGCTCTTGGTACGGGGACGGTCTTCGGCTGTGGCGGTTGAGTGATCGTCGGAGGGCCGGCCGACGGCGGACGAGGCGCGCCGAGAACCTCGACACGGTCAATCTCCAGAGCGCCCTGTTCGTCAGCGACCTGGAACATCACCGCTGAAGCCTTGACGATCTCCCCGCCGTGATCACGAACAGCAGCGGCTTCATCAAGACGTTGTACGAACCCTTCATTGTGGTCGCTCAAAGACCTTGCCGCGCTGATCGAAACGGGGTCATGCGCAGGCTGGCGGCAGTCCTTGTGTTTGAGGTCGTTGTCGGTGCTTGCCAGCCTGCGACCGTCGGCTGCCAAACCGTCCGTATCGACCACAAGTCGTTTCGACAATGTGCGCCCCCATCGCAGCAACCTTGCATGAGATTAACCCGGCGGGTTGATGGGATGGACACCAAAATCCCGCGCCATGCCCCCACCGCGCCATCTCGCGGTCCGTGCGTGCCGGAACTAGGCCAGCCTGCCCGCGGCGGCCGACGCGGCCGCATCGACCAGACCGTTGTACGGGTAGGTGACATGGGCCAGCGACCCCAGCAGCGAAGCCGGCGAACCGTCGCAGACATTGTCGGCGGGTGCGCACAGATCCAGCGACTTACCCGCATACGACGGTGAGATGTTCGCGGCGGGTGCGCCGTATTTGGACAGCAACGCCGCCGACGGCTTGCCGAACAGCACCAGCCCGGCGACGTGGTCGTGCACGCCGGCGGGGATGTCGCCGGAGGTGACGTAGGCGGCAACCGCCGCGCCCTGAGAGAAGCCGCCGAGAATGATCTTGGTGTTCGGGCAGTTCGCGACCGTCGCCTGAATTCGTGCGCCGGCATCGCCGACACCGTCGAACATGGTGGCCGGGAAGACGGCTCGATTCTCGAAATCGCCGGTGGCCGGATAGTTCACCGGGTAGACGCCGATCGACTTACCCGGGGACTGAGCGCGCAGCGCGTCGACGAACGCCTGTCCGGTGGCGCCGACACCGGGCGGCTCGTCGCTGCCGCGGGCGAACACCACCTCGGCATCGGAGCACGGTTCGGCGGAGGCGACCGGCGTGGCGCCGGTTGCCAGCGCCGAAGCGGCCAGGCCGCTGACAAGCATCAACCGGCCCAAACGGCGTAATCCCATGGGTCGGATGCTACCCGCAGTGTTCGCTGGTCACATCTGGAACGTTTGCCCCTGCAGCACCGGATGCGGGGCCGCACGACCTCGACTCCGTAAGCTCGCAGCCATGCGGCACACGCGGATTGCCTCAGCCCTCGCGGCCCTCACGTTCGTCCTCGCCTCGTGCGGCTGGAGCCCGCCCAACTCGGCGCCACCGTCCACCTCGGACTGCCCGGCCGAGGACACCCCGACCGCCGAGACCATCAAGACCGCCGTCCAGCAGGTCGGTGAGCGGTGGTCGGAGGTCTCCCGCGGCAACACCGGTGACTGCCGCCTGCACTGGGTGGTGATCGGCACCGGTGACAAGGCGCCCGACGCCGCCGTGCAGGTGCTGTTCTTCGACCGCGACAAGCCGCTCGGCCCGCCGACGCCGCGGCCCCGCCCGTACACCACGGTGGTCGCGCTGGGGGACAAGATCGCGACGGTGCAGTACCAGTGGCTGCAGGGCCAGGACAAGCCGTGCTGCCCGACCGGGATCGCTCAGGTGCGCTTCCAGATTGGCGAGGACGGCGCGCTCAAGGCGCTGGATCCGATCCCGACGCCGTAGCGGCGACCTTCAGTGCGTAGAGCTCGATGAGCGCGTCCTCGACGTGCTGTAGCGGTTCGGTCGACTTGGTGGCCTGGCACACGACGATCGCTCCCTCGACCGCGGACACGGTGACGCCGGCCAGTCGGGCGGCGTCCTCCGCGCTGACGTCGGCGGCCTCGAGGTGGCCCGCCAGCCGGCGTTGCCAATCGAGGAAGACCGCCCCCGCATTGTCGGCGGCCTTGTCGGCTTCCGATCGTCCGAGCGCGGCGGCCACGATCGGACATCCGGACAGAAAATCACTGTCGGTGAGGGTGTCTCGCCACGCGGCGACGAACGCCCGCACCGCGGGAACCGGGCCGAGCGTGGCGGCCAGCTGATCGATGGCATCGCCGGTGTAGCGGCCCGCCGCCAGCGTGGCATCGGCGACGAGTTCGGCCTTGCCGCCGGGAAAATTCAGGTACAGCGATCGGCGGGCGGTGCCGCTGAGCTCCAGTAACAGCGACAGCCCGGTGCCGGCGACGCCGTTGCGCCGGATCAGATCGATGGCACTGGTGACGAGCCGATCGCGTGCCTTCATGGGAACCTCTCTTGCGGTGTACTGATCAGTCTACTAACGTCTGCCCGGTCTTGTAGACCATTTGGTCTACGGAATGCCAGGGGGGCAGCGATGCAGCACAGTGAGAGTCGGCGCTTCGGCGCGTTCAGCCAGTTCTGCGGTCGGTACGCGTGGGTGATCATCGGGTTCTGGGTGGTGCTCGTCGCGGCACTCAACATCGCCATCCCGCAGCTCGAACAGACGGTGGCGGAACGGTCGGCGCCGTTCATGCCCGCCGACATCCCGGCAGCGCAGACGCTTCGGCAGATGTCCCACGCGTTCGGGGTGCCCGAGTCCTCGGCCATCGGCAGCGTGCTCATCGTCAACGAGCAGGGCATCGGACCCGCCGAGGAGCAGCTTTACGGTGAGCTAGTCGAGGCACTGCGCGCCGACACCGGCAATGTCGCCTACGCACTGGACGTCTTCGGCAACCAGCGGTTGCGGGATATCGCGCTGAGCCCGGACGGCAAGGCCATCAACGTGCTGGTGGCCGGCGTCGGTGACGTCGGCTCCACCGAGGCGCACAAGAACACCATCGCGATCCGGGACACCATCGGATCATTGCCGGCACCGCCGGGCGTGCAGCTCTACTACACCGGACCGTCGCCGACCCTGGCGGATCTGTTCAGTTCCATGGACTTTTCGCTGCTGATCATCACCGCGGTGTCGGTGGTGCTGATCATGCTGGTGCTGCTGATGGTCTACCGATCGGTGGTCACCGCGATGATCCCGCTGCTCACCATCGGGATCGCGATGGGGGCCGCCCGCCCGGTCGTCTCGTTGCTCGGTGCGTCCGGCACGCTGACCGTCTCGAACTTCACCATCGCCCTGATGACCGCGATGCTGCTCGGCGCGGCCACCGACTACGCGATCTTCATCCTCGCCGGCTACCACGAGGGCCGCCGAAAGCAGCTGTCCGTCAACGATTCCCTGGCCTACGCCGGCAGCCGGGTGTCAGGCATCCTGATCGCCTCGATGCTCACCATCGCGGCCGCCGCGACGGCGATGGGGTTCACCGAACTCGGCATGTTCAAGGCCGCGGGGCCGCCCATCGCGATCGCCATCGTGATCGCGCTGGCGGTGTCGATGACGCTGCCGTACGCGCTGCTGGCCGTGCTCGGCCGCCGCGGGCTGGCCGAACCGCGCCGGCTCAACGAACGGCGCTGGCGTCGTATCGGATCCACGGTGCTGCGCCGCTCCGGTGCGCTCGCGGCGGCCTCGTTGGTCCTGCTGATCGCCGCGGCCACGGTGCTGCTCACCTTCCGGGTCAACTTCGACGAGAACGCCATGCAACTCGACGCGACCGAGAGTTCGGCCGGCTACCAGAAGGCCTATCAGCATTGGGGCGTCAACGAAGTGGCACCCGAGTACCTCATCGTCACCGCCGACCACGACATGCGCAACACCAACGATCTCGCCGCGCTGGACCAGATCGCCGAACGCATCACCAAGCTCCCGGAAGTCGCCTACGTGCGCGCACTGACCCGCCCGGACGGAAACCAGCTCACCCAGAGCACCGTCGGCTACCAGGCCGGTGTGGTCGCCGATCGCCTCGGTTCGGCCCGCGACCAGGTCGACGCCGCGCACCCGGATCTGCAACGGCTGGCGTCGGGCACCTCTGCGCTGCGCGACGGCGCCGCCTCCGCCGGCGCCCAGCTTCCCGAATTGGTCACCGGGATAAAGCAAGTCACCGCACTCGCGCACGAGGTGCTGGGTAGCTACGAGTCGGCGAACACCGCGCTGGCCACCGCGACCGGCGCGCCCGCCGACCTGGATGCGGTGCTGGCGGACCTGAACTCCTCGGTGAACCTGCTCGACGTGGCGCTGCAGGTGCTGAGCCAGAACACCCAGGTGCTCGACGCGGGACGGATGGTGAGTGCAGCGCTCGGGCCGGCGCTGGCGATCGAGGCCCGGCCGGACTGCCTGGCCGACCCGATCTGTGCGCGGGCCCGCGCCGGTATCGCCGACCTGGACGCGATATCCGGCGGGGCCGTCGGCCGGGCGCTGCGCCAGGTGCAGCTGGCCACCGCGATGCCACAGGAGACCATCGACAGGCTGCGCGCGGCCGAACCCGCGATCAGAAACACGGTGGCGCGCCTGCAGAAACTGGCCGCCACCGCACCGGGGGGCTCGCCGACACAGAGTCGGGCCCGGCTCGACGAACTGGTGCGCGGCGCGGACCGGCTCTCCGCCGGCGTCACCGAGCTCGCGGCCGGTCTGGACCAGGTCAAGGGCGGCGTCGATCAGGTGGTCGGTCTCACCGGACAGCTCAGCGACGGCCTCTCGGAGGCCACCGACTATCTGGCGACCCTGAGCGCACACACCTCCGACGGGCCCGGCGCGGGTTTCTACCTCCCGCCGCAGGGGCTCGCCGACGCCGGCTTCCGCGCCGCGGAACAGTTGCTGTTCGCGCCCGACGGGAAGACCGCCCGCCTGCTGGTGATCTGGCAGGTGAATGCGTACAGCGCAGAGGCCCTGGATGCGACCAGGCAACTACCGGTGGCCGCCGGTGAGGCGGCCGCTGGAACCTCGCTGGCCAGTGCGCACTTCGCCAGTACCGGGCTGGCCTCCCTGTCGGCCGATATGCGCGACCAGGTGTGGCGGGACTTCGCCGTGTACGGCGCCGTCGCCATCTTCGGCGTCCTGCTGGTGCTGATGGTGCTGCTGCGCAGTATCGCCGCGCCGGTGTTCATGGTCGCGGTGGTGACGTTGTCCTTCGCGGCGACGGCCGGGGTCAGCGTGCTGGTGTGGCAGCACCTGATCGGCATCGATATCGACTGGTCGGTCTTCCCGGTGTCCTTCATGGCGCTGATCGCCGTCGGAGCCGACTACAGCATGCTGTTCGCCGCCCGCATTAGAGACGAAGCCGCCGACGGGATGCGCCGCGGCATCCTGCGCAGCTTCGGCAGCACCGGCAGCGTGATCACCACGGCGGGCGTGGTTTTCGCGCTGACGATGTTCGCGCTGATGAGCGGACGGGTGATCAACCTGCTGCAGATCGGGTTCACCGTCGGCGTCGGACTGCTGATCGACATCACCCTGGTGCGCACCATCCTGGTGCCCGCTGCGATGTCGCTGATCGGTGACCGCATCTGGTGGCCGAACAAGGCGCGGCGCGGCTGACGCGCTACTTCGGCTCGATGGTGCCGGCGCTGACGGCGTCCTTCTCCTCGTGCTCGTCGGCGTCCGGGATGTGCTCGGGATGCAGCATCTCGGCGTAGCGCAGCTGCTCGGGGATCCCGAAACCGTCCACGAGGAGTTCGGCGTGCGGGCGCAGCTTGCGGCACCGGTCATTGATGGCCCGGGTGACGGCCTTGGAACGCTCGACCGACAGGAAGCGGTGCTCGACGAACCACGCCTTGTCGTCTTCGATCACCGACAGCGCGTACAGGTCGCACACCAGGCCCAGGATCTCGCGGGCGCTCTCGTCCTCGCAGGCGTCGATGCCCGCCACGAAGGCCTCCAGGATGATCCGGTCGATATGGGCCTGCGCGGTGTGCAGCACGTGGTCCTGCACCGCGTTGAACGCCTCGAACGGTGACATCTCCTTGGCCTTGCCCTGCAGGCGGCGGGCCACCGAGGCGAGCATGTACTCCTCGCGGTCCTCGAACATCTTGACCTGGGTGCCGCGGTTGAACAGCGAACCCTCTTCCTCGTTGTCCTCGCGGGTGTCCAGGATGGTCTGCATGATCGTCTGTGCGGCGGTGCGCTTGAGCACCCGCTCACCGGCGAAGTTGGCCGCGAACCGCACCCATTCCACCGGGCTCATGCCCTTGATGTCATCGGCATAGGCCGTCAGCAGCTCCTTGGCCACCAGCTGGGTCAGCACGTGGTTGTCACCTTCGAAGGTGGTGAACACGTCGGTGTCGGCCTTGAGCGCGATCAGCCGGTTCTCGGCCAGATAGCCTGCCCCGCCGCAGGCTTCGCGAGCCTCCTGGATGGCCCTGGTCGCATGCCAGGTGTTGGCGGCCTTCAGGCCCGCGGCGCGCGATTCCAGCTCGCGCTGCTCCTCGGCGTCGGGATGGTCCGAGGACTGCAGCTCGTGGCACTTGGCGACCAGCTCGTTCTGGGCGAACTGCAGCGCGTAGGACTTCGCGATGAGGGGGAACAGCCGGCGCTGGTGCACCAGGTAATCCATGATGAGGACTTCTTCGTCGGCGCCGGGAGCGTCGAACTGCCTGCGCTCCAACGCATATCGCGTCGCGATGTCGAGGGCGACCCGGGCCGCCGCGCCGGCGCTGCCGCCGACGGTGACCCGCCCGCGGATCAGTGTGCCCAGCATGGTGAAGAAGCGCCGGCCGACGTTCTCGATCGGTGAGGAGTAGGTGCCGTCCTCGGCGACGTCGGCGTACTTGTTGAGCAGGTTCTCCCGCGGAATGCGCACCTGGTCGAACTGGATGCGGCCGTTGTCGACGCCGGGCAGCCCGCCCTTGTAGTGACAGTCCGATGTCGTGACCCCCGGGAGGTCGTTGCCGGCGTCATCGCGGATGGGCACGACGAAGCAGTGCACCCCGTGGCGCTCGCCATCAGCGGTGATGAGCTGAGCGAATACCGCTGCCACCCTTGCCGTTTCAGCGGCACCGCCGATGTAATCCTTGCGCGACGACGGAGTGGGGGAGTCGATGATGAACTCGCGCGCCGCCGGGTCGTAGGTGGCGGTGGTCTCCAGTGACTGGACGTCGCTGCCGTGACCGGTCTCGGTCATCGCGAAGCAGCCCAACAGTTCCAGGTTGATGATCTTCTTGACGTAGGCGTTGTGGTGTCGCTCGGTGCCCAGGTTCTCGATGGCGCCGCCGAACAGGCCCCACTGCACACCGGCCTTGACCATCAGCGACAGATCGCTCATCGCGAGCATCTCGATCTGGGTGACGGCGGCACCGACGTCACCGTTGCCGCCGTGCTCCTTCTTGAACCCGTCCTCGGCCGCGCCGCGGGCAGCCATGATCTTCATCTGCTCGCCGACCTTGGTGCGGGCGATCACGGTGTTCGGCGTGTAGTGCGGCCGGAACACCTCACCGGACAGTTCGGCACGTACCTCGTTCTTGACATCGCGCCAGCGGCCGTCGAGCGCGTTGCGGAGATGATCTGCGGTAGTGGTCATAGTTGACGGTAACTTGCCCCCGCGCCGACGAAGGTAAACCTGAGTACAACGGTGCAAAGTCCGCGGCGTTGAATTCACACCATGACCGAGCGGTCCGAACCCGAGTCACCCACCGGCCTGCCGCATGTGGCCGATCACCAACACGCCGATGTGTCCGGCGGGTGGCTGCGCGCAGCCACCTTCGGTGCGATGGACGGCCTGGTGAGCAACACCGCCCTGATCGCCGGCGTCGGGGCGGGCGCCAGCACCCATGCGGTGGTGCTCTCCGGCATCGCCGGTTTGCTGGCCGGGGCGTTCTCCATGGGGCTGGGGGAGTACACCTCGGTCACGACGGCCAACGAGCAGATCGATTCCGAGGTCAAGGTGGAACGCCGGTCGTTCCGCAGGCAGCCCCAGGCCGAGCAGGACGAACTGACCGCGATGCTCATCGAGATGGGGATGACGCCGCAGACCGCCGCCACGGCCACCACCGAGATCCACCGCGACGAGACCCGGGCCCTGAACTTCCACCTGGTGCAGGAACTCGGGGTGGACCCGCGGGAGAAGCCCTCACCCTGGGTGGCGGCGGGATCGTCGTTCGTGATGTTCACCGTCGGCGCCATCGTGCCGCTGATCCCATACCTGCTCGGTTTCGAATCGCTGTGGGCCGGGTTGGCCTGCGGCGCACTCGGTCTGGTGATCACCGGTGCGCTGGCGGCCAGGTTCACCCGCAAGGCTCCGTGGTGGTCCGCGATGCGCCTGCTGGCCCTCGGCGGCGTCGCGATCGCGGCCACCTACCTCGTCGGATCCGTTGTCGGGGTCATGGTTACCTGAGTTGATGGGCATCGAACAGAACAAGCGGATTGCGCGCGAATTGGCAGAGGGTCTCGGCTCAGGCCACGGAGACAGAGCTTTCGACCTTCTCCATGAAGAAGCGCTGTGGACGGTCATGGCGCACCCTGACTCCTTCCCCGTCTCAGGCAGCATGACGAAGGCGGAGTTCGTCGAACACATCAACCGTTTTCGTCAATCGATACCCGGTGGCATTCGGATCAGCGTCACCGGGGTGACCGCCGAGGGCGACCGGGTGGCCGTGGAGGCGGAATCGATCGCGACCATGCCGAATGGCAGGAGCCTCAATCAGGTCTACCACTTCCTCTTCGAATTCGAGGACGGAAAGGTTCGCCGGGCCAGGGAGTACATGGACACTGCGCACGGCGTGGCCGTATACCGTCCTTGAACCTGCACGCCGGCCGCGTCAGCTCTCGTTGCCGACGGTGACCGCGGTGGCCTCGTCGGTCAGCTCGTCGAGCTCGTCCTCGGGAGCGTCGATTCCACTGAGATGACCGCGGGCGCTGAAAAGCAGTGCGGCTCCGGCCAACACCGCGCCCGCGCCCACCCAGTAGGGCAGGTGCACGCTGACCTGCTCACCGAGCACACCGGCCAGCCACGGCGCGACCGCCGCGCCGCCGAAGCGCAGGAAACTGTAAGCCGCAGAAGCGACGCCCCTCTCGACGGGTGCAGCCTTCATGACGGTCTCGGTGATGAGCGTGTTGTTGACACCGATGAACAACCCGGCCACCACCACACAGGTCGCCAGCACCGCTTTGCTGTCGGTGCCGATCGCCATCACGGCCAGCGTCACCGTCAAGGCCAGCAGGTTGACCACCAGGGTCGGAACCGTGCCGAACCGGTGCTGCAGCCGCGGGGCCACCACCACCGAGGTGAACGCCAGCGCCACACCCCAGCCGAAGAAGATCAGGCCGATCTGATGGGCATTCATGTCCAACGGGAACGGGGTGAAGGCCAGCAGGGTGAAGAAGCCGAAGTTGTACAGCAGTGCGGTGACCGAGACGGCCAGCAGCCCGCGATGGCGCAGCGCGCGAAACGGATCGACCAGGGTGGTCGCCCGTCCGGGACGCGGGGTGGACGGCAGCAGGAAAATGGTGACGACGAGCGCGACGGCCATCAGCGCCGACACCCCGAAGAACGGGCCGCGCCACGAGATCGAGCCCAGCACACCACCGACCAGTGGGCCGATCGCGATGCCGATGCCGAGGGCGGCCTCGTAGAGGATGATCGCCTGCGCCACCGAACCCTTCGCGGAGTTGACGATGGTGGCCAGCGCCGTCGCGATGAACAGCGCGTTGCCCAGGCCCCACAGTGCGCGCCAGCCCACGATTTCCATGACGGTCGCCGACATACCGGCCAGGCCGGCACCGGCGATGATGATCACCAGGCCGAGCAGCAACGTGTGCTTCGGGCCGATTCGGCTGGACACCACGCCCGTGATCAGCATGGCCACGCCCATCACCGCCATGTAACTGGTGAACAGCAGCGACACCTGCGACGGCGAGGCGGTCAGATTGTCGGCGATGGGTTTGAGGATCGGGTCGACCAGACCGATGCCCATGAAGGCAACGACAGAGGCAAAGGCAACGGCCCAAACGGCTTTCGGTTGACGCCACATGGCGTGTGAGCTCCTAACCAAATATCAGCGATCGTGCTGGGCGTCGTCGAGTAGCCCGCGCAGCACCCGGATCGCGTCGACGAGCGCGGTGCGTTCGGCGTCGCCGAGGTGTTCCAGATAGGGATTGATCGCGGCACTGCGATCGGCGCGCACCCGGCTGAGGATCTGGCGGCCCTCTTCGGTGATGCCGATGAGCACGGCCCGGGCATCGCCGGGGTCCTCGGCACGCGTCACCAGGCCGGCGTCCTCGAGGCGGCGCACCTGGGTGGTCATCGTCGGTTGCGAGCAGTGATCGAGGGCAGCCAGATCGGAGATGCGGGTCTGCCCCTGGTCTTCGATCGTCGACAGCAGCCGGGCTTGCGCGAACGGCAGCGGAAGCTCGATGCGCTGATTGGCCAGCCGGTTGATTCGCGCGACGACGGCCAGCAGGTCGGCGCCGAGAGCCGCGGTGTTGTCCGGACGATTCACTCGACCCAGGTTACATAGAGACACTATGTATTGGCAAATGGGCTGACGTGGGAACCGTCACAGTGCAGGCGACCGGAGCACTCCGGCGAACTGGCAGAATCGTGTGATGCCTCCCGGTTCGCCAACGCTACGCCGGGCCGGGTCATTGCAGCCGAACGAGCTTGCCCAGGCCGCCGTGATGGCGGCTCTGTGCGCGGCCATCGCGATCATCGCCGTCGTCGTCCCCTTCGCGGCCGCGCTGTCCCTGCTGGGCACCGTCCCGATGGGCCTGCTCGCCTACCGATACCGGCTGCGCGTCGTGTTGGCCGCCACCATCGCCGCCGCGCTCATCGCGTTCCTCATCGGCGGTTTCGGCGGCCTGATGACCGTCATCAACTGCGCCTATATCGGCGGGCTCACCGGCATCGTCAAACGCCGGGGGCGCGGGCTGCCGGTGGTGGTGCTGGTGTCGCTGGTTGCCGGCGCGGTGTTCGGCGCCGCCGCCGTGCTGGCACTGCTGATCGCGTCCCGGCTGCGTGAGCTGGTGTTCACCGCCATGACCGCCAACGTGGACGGCTCCGTCGCGATCTGGAGCTATATCCCCGAGCTGCGGCCCGCCGCCGAGAAGTTCCGGGAACTGTTCGGCGTGGCCCTGGACCACTGGCCGATACTCATCTTCTGCTACGGGCTGTTCGCCATCATGGGCGTCAGCCTGGTCGGCTGGTGGGCACTCTCGCGGGTGCTGACACGGCTGTTCGGGGTGCCCGATGTGCACAAGCTGGAAACCGTCATCACCGACGGCCCGGTCGCGCCGGTCCCGATGACGCTGCGCGATGTGGTGTTCCGCTATCCCGGCACCGCCCGCGACGCACTCGGGCCGCTGTCGATGGACGTGCACCCCGGCGAACACCTCGCCGTCACCGGTGCCAACGGATCCGGCAAGACGACGCTGATGCTGATCCTCGCCGGACGGGAACCCACCGAGGGCACCGTCGAACGTCCCGGCTCGGTCGGCCTGGGCGCCCCGGGCGGCACCGCGGTGATCATGCAGCACCCCGAGAGTCAGGTGCTGGGCACCCGGGTTGCCGACGACGTGGTGTGGGGTCTGCCTGCCGGCACCCACGTCGACGTGCCCCGACTGCTCTCCGAGGTCGGGCTGGACGGTCTGGACGAGCGCGATACCGGCAGCCTCTCCGGCGGCGAGCTGCAACGACTGGCCGTGGCCGCGGCGCTGGCCCGCAAGCCCTCGTTGCTGATTGCCGACGAGGTCACCAGCATGGTCGACCAGCAGGGCCGCGACGGTTTGATGTCGGTGCTGGGCGGGCTGACCCGCACCCGCGACATGTCGCTGGTGCACATCACCCACTACAACGAGGAAGCAGAGGCCGCCGACCGGGTGGTCAATCTGGCCGGCGGATCTGAGATGGTGCAGGCCGCCGAGGTACCCACCGCCGGCGGCGAGGCCCGCTCGGAGGTACCGGTGCTGGAACTCACCGATGTCGGCCACCGCTACGCCGACGGAACCCCCTGGGCCAAAACCGCTTTGCGCGATATCAACCTGGTGGTGCACGAGGGTGACGGCGTGCTGATCCACGGCCTCAACGGCTCCGGCAAGTCGACGCTGGCCTGGATCCTGGCCGGGCTGACGCTGCCCACCACCGGGACCTGTCTGCTCGACGGCAAGCCGGTCTCCGATCAGGTCGGTGCGGTCGCACTGTCCTTCCAGGCCGCCCGGCTGCAGCTGATGCGCAGCCACGTGCACCGCGAGATCGCCTCGGCGGCCGGCTTCCCCAGCCGCGACCGGGCCCGGGTGGTGGCCGCCCTGGCCACCGTCGGACTGGAACCGGCACTGGCGGACCGTCGCATCGACCAACTCTCCGGCGGCCAGATGCGCCGCGTCGTGCTGGCCGGGCTACTGGCCCGTTCGCCCCGGGCCATCGTGCTCGACGAACCGCTGGCCGGACTCGATGCCGCCAGCGCCCGCGGACTGCTGCGGCTACTGGAGGAACTGCGCCGGGGCGGGCTGACCGTGGTGGTGATCTCCCACGATTTCGCCGGGCTGGAAGAACTGTGCCCGCGCACCTTGCACCTACACGAGGGCGCGCTGGTGCCGGTCGCGACGGGAGCCACCTCATGAGTTCCGCGCAACGCCGCCCGGTCGTGCTGCTGCGGCCGGTGCCCGGCGACACCGTGATCCACCGGCTGTGGGCGGGAACGAAACTCGTCACCGTCCTGGCGCTGGCCGTGCTGCTGATGTTCTACCCGGGCTGGCTGCCCATCGCCCTGGTCACCGCGCTGGTGACGGCCGCGGTGGTGCTGGCGCGGATCCCGCGCGGTGCGCTGCCGTCGATCCCGGGCTGGCTGTGGCTGATCGTGCTGCTCGGTGGTGTCACCGCGGCCTTCGCCGGTGGTACCCCGATCGTCGATCTCGCCGGAGTCGAACTCGAGCTCGGCGGGCTGCTGAAGTTCCTGCGCGTCACCGCGGTGTCGATCGTGCTGCTGGGCCTGGGCGCGCTGGTGTCCTGGACCACCAATGTCGCCGAGATCGCGCCCGCGGTATCGACTTTGGGCCGCCCGCTGCGCTGGCTGAAACTGCCGATCGACGACTGGGCGGTCACCCTGGCGCTGGCGCTGCGCGCCTTCCCGATGCTGATCGACGAATTCCGGGTGCTGTACGCCGCGCGCCGGCTCCGTCCGCGGCTGCGGGCGCAGACCCGTCGCGAGCGACGCAAGCAGTCGGTCTCGGAGGTGATCGACCTGCTGGCCGCGGCCGTGACGGTCGCACTGCGCCGCGCCGATGAGATGGGCGACGCCATCACCGCGCGCGGCGGGTCCGGTCAGATCGCCGCCGCGCCGGCACGCCCCGGGGCCGCCGATTACGTGGTACTCGTGCTGCTGGCGGTCGTCTGCGGCGCCGCCGGATACCTCGAAGCGGCGTCGTTCCTCAGCACCACCTGACGTATCCCGATTCCGGTTGTCGGGATCCGACAATCCGCGCACGGCCGATTGGCCGTTTCCGCAGCGCCTGTGCGCTGCGTGCCTCCGATGATGGTGTCACTACCAACCGAGGAGCGGAGGGCATCACATGGTCGGCGTCGATCGCGTCGGCGAAGGGCCGCGGAGTGTCATCGTGGTCGGAGCGGGAATCGTCGGGTTGTCCACGGCGTGGTTCCTGCAGGAGCGCGGTGTCGAGGTGACGGTGGTGGACCGCGAAGGGCTGGCCGCCGGTTCGTCCTGGGGCAACGCCGGGTGGGTCTCCCCGGCGCTGACGATTCCGCTGAACCAGCCCGGCGTCCTCCGGTACGGGCTGCGCTCGATGCTCAATGCTTCTGCCCCGCTGCATATCCCGCTGCGCGCCGATTTCGGACTGGCGCGGTTCCTGGCGACCTTCGCGCGCCACTGCAGCCATGCGTCCGCCGAACGGGTGGTGCTGGCCAATCAACCGCTGAACGCCGAGTGTATGGAGGCCTTCGACGTCCTCATCGGCAACGGGGTCGACGCACCGGTCACCGACTCCGCGATCGTCGCGCTGTTCGAGAACGACGCACGTGCCGATGAACTCCGTGCCGAGATCGAGATGCTCGAGCGTGCCGGACTGCCGGTGCACACCCGCCGACTCACCGGCGGGGCGCTGCATGACGCGGTGCCGTTGGCGGCCCCGGATGCCACCGTGGCACTGGCCGTCGAACAGCAGCGCTATGTCGATCCCGGCCGGTTCGTGACCGCACTGGGACAGGCGGTGATCGAACGCGGCGCCACCCTGCGCACCGAGCGCATCGTCGATGTGAGCACCGATGGCCGGGCGGTCCTGCGCACCATCGGAGACCGGGACCTGACCGCCGACGCCGTCGTGCTGGCCACCGGGGCCTGGCTGCCCGACCTGGCCCAGCGCTGGGTCCGGGTGCCGATCCGCGCCGGCCGGGGATACTCGTTCACCGTCCCGCTGGACCGCGCGATGCCGAGCCCGATCTACCTGCCGACCGTGCGGGTGGCCTGCACGCCCTACCGCGGTGCAATGCGAGTGGCCGGCACCATGGAATTCCGCGGACCCGACGACCCCGTCTTTCCGGCCCGGGTGCGCTCGATCGTCGACTCGGCGGCCCGCCTCCTCGACGGTGTGCGCTGGGAGGCCCGCAGCGATGTCTGGGTCGGCCCGCGCCCGGTGAGCGCGGACGGACTGCCGGTGGTCGGGCAGATCAGTGCGGGGCTCTATGTGGCCGGCGGGCACGGCATGTGGGGGCTGGCACACGGTCCGGTCACCGGCCGGCTGCTGGCCGAACAGATCACGACCGGTAAGCAACCCGCAGCACTGCGCGCCTTCGATCCGTTGCGCTGAGGACTTTCCTCCCGTCGTCAGGGGCGGCGCGGCGACCCACCCGCCCCTGACGACCATCTCCTGCCATTACGGTGGGTGCCGTGACAAGTCGAACCGTCGACCCCGACTTCCTCGCGCTGCCCCGCCGGGCACTGGCCGACGCCGCGCTGTCGGCCGCCCGCGCGGCCGGGGCCAGCTACGCCGATCTGCGCATCCACCGCCTCACCACCGAAGTCGTGCAACTGCGCGACGGTGAGCTGGAGAACTCGACCCTGGACCGGGAGATCGGTCTGGCGGTGCGGGTGATCGTCGACGGCACCTGGGGCTTCGCCTCGCACGCCGAACTGGACCCCGCTGTGGCCGCCGAGACCGCGCGGCGCGCCGTGCGGGTCGCCACCACGCTGGCGCCGCTGAACGCCGAGCGCATCGAGCTGGCCGCCGAGCCGGTGTATGACGATCTGCGCTGGGTGTCGGCCTACCGCATCGATCCGTTCACGGTGCCCGGCCCGGACAAGATCGCGGTGCTCGCCGACTATTCGGAACGGCTGCTGGCCGCCGACGGCGTCGATCATGTGTCGGCCAGCCTGCAGGCGGTCAAGGAGCAGACCTACTACGCCGACACCTTCGGCACCTCCACCACCCAGCAGCGGGTGCGGGTGCAGCCGATGCTGGAGGCCGTCAGCGTGGACCCGTCGGCCGGATCCTTCGAGACGATGCGCACCCTGGCGCCGCCGACCGCGCGCGGCTGGGAGGCCGTCGCCGACGACAGCGTCTGGAACTGGAGCGCCGAGCTGGCCGAGTTGCCGGCGCTGCTGGCCGAGAAGGTGAAGGCGCCCAGCGTCACCGCAGGACCCACCGACCTGGTGATCGATCCGTCCAATCTGTGGCTCACCATCCACGAATCCATCGGGCACGCCACCGAATACGACCGGGCCATCGGCTACGAGGCGGCCTACGCCGGCACCTCGTTCGCCACCCCGGACAAGCTGGGCAGCATGCGGTACGGATCGCCGGTGATGAACGTGACCGCCGACCGCACCGTTGAACACGGCTTGGCCACCACCGGTTTCGACGATGAAGGGGTGCGGGCACAGAGCTGGGACCTGGTGCGCGACGGACTGTTCGTCGGCTACCAGCTGGACCGGGTGTTCGCGCCGCGGCTGGGGGAGGCACGGTCCAACGGTTGCTCCTACGCCGATTCCGCGCACCATGTGCCGATCCAGCGGATGGCGAACGTCTCGCTGCAGCCGGGTGCCGAGGACCTGTCCACCGAGGACCTGATTTCCCGGGTGACCGACGGCATCTATATCGTCGGCGACAAATCCTGGTCGATCGATATGCAGCGGTACAACTTCCAGTTCACCGGCCAGCGGTTCTTCCGTATCCGGGACGGCCGGCTGGACGGTCAGCTGCGCGATGTCGCTTACCAGGCCACCACCACCGACTTCTGGGGGTCTATGGAGGCCGTCGGTGGACCCTCCACCTGGCGGCTCGGCGGTGCCTTCAACTGCGGCAAGGCGCAACCCGGCCAGGTCGCACCGGTCAGCCACGGATGCCCGTCGGCACTGTTCCGGGGCGTGAATGTGCTCAATACCCAAGCAGAATCGGGCCGCTCATGATCGCCGCACAGCAGCTCGTCGACCAGGTGCTGGCCGAGGCCGCCCGGCTCGGCGGCGCCGACGAGACCACCGTCATCGTCACCGACCGCGCCGATACGTCGCTGCGCTGGGCCGGTAACTCGATGACCACCAACGGTGAATCCCGGGGCCGCAGCACCACGGTCATCTCGGTGGTGCGCCGCGGGGAGCAGGCGCACGTCGGCTCGGTGAGCTCCACCGAAGTCGATCAGGACGCGCTGGCGGCGCTGGTCGCGGCATCCCAGCACGCCGCGGCGTCGGCGCCGGCGGCCACTGACAACGCGCCCGCGCTGCCCGGCGGGGCGGCACCGGCCGATTGGGATGCGCCGGTGCCGAGCACCGGAGCGGACGTCTTCGCCGATGTGGCAACGAGTCTGGTGCGCGGCTTCCGCGGCGAGGACCGGCTCTACGGGTACGCCCGGCACATCCTGGAGACCACCTTCGTCGCCACCTCGGGCGGGCTGCGCCGCCGCTACACCCAGCCGACCGGCTCGGTGGAGATCAACGCCAAACGCAACGGCGCCAGCGCGTGGGCCGGTGTCGGCACACCCGATTTCGTCGATGTGCCCACCGACGGGCTGCTCGACGAATTGTCGACCCGGCTGGGCTGGGCGGCGCGCACCGTCGCGTTGCCCGCCGGCCGCTACGAGACGCTGATGCCGCCGTCGACAGTGGCCGACATGCTCATCTATCTGGGTTGGAGCATGGATGGCCGGGGTGCGCAGGAGGGCCGCACCGCGCTGTCCGCGCCCGGCGGCACCCGGGTGGGGGAGAAGCTCACCGACCTGGGCCTGACGCTGTATTCGGATCCCTTGGCGCCCGGGCAGGAGTGCACCCCGTTCGTGGTGGCGTCACGTTCCTCGGAGCAGGCGTCCATCTTCGACAACGGGATGGATATCGGCCGGGTGGACTGGCTGCGGGACGGCACCATCAACGCGCTGGCCTACCCGCGGGCCGCGGCCGCGGAATTCGAAGCGCCGGTGACGGTTCCGGCCGACAACCTGCTGATGACCGGTGGAACGAAGTCGCTGGCGGACATGATCGCGGGCACCGAACGCGGCCTGCTGCTGACAACGCTCTGGTACATCCGCACCGTGGACCCGGCGGTGCTGCTGCTGACCGGGCTGACCCGCGACGGGGTGTACCTGATCGAGGACGGCGACGTGACCGCCGCCGTCAACAACTTCCGGTTCAACGAGAGCCCGCTGGATCTGCTGCGCCGCGCCACCGAGGCCGGCATCAGCGAGCCGACCCTGCCGCGGGAATGGGGCGACTGGGCGACCCGGGCGACCATGCCGTCGTTGCGGATCCCCGACTTCCACATGTCCTCGGTCAGCCAGGCGCAGTAGCGTTAGCGTTCCCCCTTCGCCGCGAGCGTGCGTGTCTGCATACCAACACGCCGCGTGTACCGCGTAGTTCGCGCACGCTCGCGGACGGTGACGGCGTGCGCTACACCTGCACGTCGGCGTCGCGCCCGGCCAACCGGTCATCCCACACCTGCATCACCGTCGCGGGGGTACGCGGGGTGAGCAGGCTGACGACGATATAGGCGATCAGGCTGGCGGCCAGGCCGTAGTAGATCGGCTCGTTGGCCAGCACATCGCCGACCACCGCCATCGTGCCCAGGGTGACCACCGTGCCCACGGCCATCGAGGCCAGGGCGCCGGCACCCGTTGCGCGCTTCCACAGGAAGCCGCCGAGAATCGCCACCAGCAGACCGCCGACCAGGATGTCGTAGGCGAGGGTCAGCGCACCGACCACGTCGTTGAGCAGGGCCGCGATGACGATCACCAGGATGCCGAGCACCGCGACATAGCGGCGGTCCGAATGGACCTCCACCTCAGCGGTTCCCGCGGTGTCGGCGGGTTTGCGGAGCAGTTGCAGCAGCAGCGGTTTGACGTCGGTGCGGGCCACGGTGGCGGTGGCGATGAGCGCACCGGATGCGGTGGACATCATCGCCGCGACGGCCGCGGCCAGCACCAGGCCGCTGATCCCCACCGGCAGAATGGCTTCGGCGATCAGCGCGTAGACGTCGTCCTTGGCTTCTACGTCGGGCAGGAAGGTGGAGGCCGCCATCCCGATCAGGGCCCCGGCGATGCCGTAGAAGAAGCAGTACACCGCCGCGGCGGTGCCGCCCCATTTGGCCACCTCGGGTGAGCGTGCGGTGAACACGCGCTGCCAGATGTCCTGTCCGATCAGCATTCCGAAGCTGTAGACCACGAAGAACGTGATGATGGTGTCGGTGCCGATCGCGGTCATGCTGAACACCGCGTCGCCCGCACGCTCCCGGATCCCGTCCAGGCCGCCGGCCTTGTGCCAGGTGAACGGCAGCAGCAGCAAGAACACCCCGATGGTCTTGAGGATGAACTGCACCATATCGGTCAAGGTGATCGACCACATGCCGCCGATCGCCGAGTACAGCATGACCACGGCGCCGCCGATGATCACCGACAGGGTGCGGCCGGTACCGAACAACACGTTGAACACCGTGGCGTAGGCGATGGTCGAGGTCACCGACAGCATCAACGTGTAGGCGACCATCACGATGCCCGACGCTGAGGTCGCGTCGACGCCGTAGCGCAGGCTGAGCATCTGCGCCACCGTGTAGACCCGCAGCCGCTGAATGGGTCCGGCGAACAGCAGACTCAGCGCCAGCAGGCCGACGGCGATCGCCACCACCAGCCACATGCCGGAGATGCCCCATTTGTAGCCGAGGCCCACCCCGCCGACGGTGGAGGCGCCGCCGAGTACGACGGCGGCCATGGTGCCGGTGTAGAAGACCGGACCGAGTCGCCGTCCCGCGACCAGGAAGTCCGCGGAGTCCTTCGTGCGACTCTTGCCCCAGAAGCCGAACGCCAGCATGGCGATCAGATAGCCGATGACGATGGCGATATCGAGTGGTTTGCCCATGATGAGGCTCCTAGATCAGAGGTGGGTTGGCGCGAACATCCGCAGCAGTGCGGGCAGGACAACAACAGCGGGGCCATCGGTGTCGAAGGTGCCGGCGATGATCTCACCGACAGATTCCAGCGTGGCGGTGTACGCGGTGATCCCGAAACTCGTTGCCAGGGAGTTGAAATCAGGCCGTGCGAGTTCGGTGGCGGTGGCGGTGCCGAACGTGGCGGTCATGTATTCGCGCAGGATTCCGTAGCCACCGTCATCGACGATCAGCCAGGTCACCTTGGCGTCGTGCTGGCGGGCAGTGGCCAATTCGGCGATGGAGTACATCGCACCCCCGTCCCCGGAGACGGCGACGGTGCGCTCTCCGGTGGCGATGGCGGCGGCCAGTGCGGCGGGGAACGCGAAGCCCAGGCCGCCGGCGCCCTGGGCGGAATGGAACGCGCCACCGCGCGGATCCCACGCCGACCACGCCCAGTAGCCGGCAATCGTCATGTCCCAGAACGTGTGGGCACCGCCCGGGACGGCAGCGCGCAGGTCGGCCATCAGCTTCAGCTCGACATCCACGTCCTGAGCGGCGAGCCTGTCCTGCACGGCCTTTCGCAACGCGGCCGCTGCGGCAGCACCTGCCGAGGTGTCGCGGGTATCGACCTTCCCGGCCAGCGCCGACAAGGCCACCGCGGCGTCGGCATGAAGTGCCAAGGCCGGATGGTTGGCCTCCAGCACGCGGGCTTCGGCATCGATGTGGATGAGCTGCCCACGCGGAGCGAAGGTGAAGTAGTTGCTGGTGACCTCGCCCATCGCGGTGCCGACGGCCAGCAGCACATCGGCGTCCTCGAGCAGGTCGGTGGTGTAGCGGTCCTCGATCCAGGACGCCGCCGACAGCGGGTGATCGAACGGGATCGCGCCCTTGCCGCCGACCGTGGAGACGACCGGCGCGCCGATCTTTTCGGCCAGTGCCAACAACGCCGCGGGCCCGCCGGGGGAGCGGCACACCCCGCCGCCGGCCAGGATCACCGGTCGTAGTGCCGAATTCAACTGTGCTGCCGCGGCCTCGATGACCTCCGGGCGCGGCGCTCGCTGGGACGGTGTCGCGGCGACCGACCTGGCCGGGGGTACCGAGGTCGGATCCAGCAGCACATCCTGGGGGATCTCCACCCACACCGGTCCGGCCGGTGCCGACTGCGCCAGCGCGTACGCGTCAGCCAGCAGGCTGGGGATTTCGGAGGCTTCCCGCACCGTCGCTACGGATTTGGTGACATTGACGGCACTGGCCTTCTGGTCGTCCAGTTGGTGCAGCATGCCGCGGCGCAGCCCCAGACCTGAGCGCGGGACCTGGCTGGCGATCACCAGCAGCGGCACCCCGGTGGCGTAGGCCTCCTGCAACGCGCCGAGGGCGGTCAGCGCACCGGGCCCGGTGGACAGGAACAGCACGCCCACCTCGCCGGTGACGCGGCTGTACCCGTCGGCCCCGAACGCCGAGTTGTTCTCCACCCGTGAGCTGATGAACCGGAGGTCACTACGCCGGATGGCGTCGAACAGGCCGAGCGCGTTCTGCCCGGGAATCCCGAAGACATGCGAAACGCCCAGTGCGGTGATCGTTTCGACGACCAGATCGCCGCCGTTACGCATCATGGCCCAGGGCCAGTAGCGAGACCAGGTCGTAGGCGACGTGCGAGGCCGCGACCCCGGTCATCTCGGCGTGGTCATAGGCAGGGGCGACCTCGACGACGTCGGCACCGACCAGGTTCAGGCCGCGGAACCCACGCAGGATCTCCAGCAGTTCTCGGCTGGTGATCCCACCGGCCTCCGGGGTGCCGGTGCCCGGCGCGTGGGCGGGATCGAGCACGTCGATATCGATCGACACATACACCGGACGGTTCCCGACCCGTTGGCGCAGCTTGTCCACGACCTCGCGAACCCCTTGGTAGTACACGTCGGACGAGGTGACGATGCCGAAGCCGAAGCGCCGGTCATCGTCGAGGTCCTTTTTGCCGTACAGCGGGCCGCGGGTGCCGACGTGGCAGAGCGCCTCGGTGTCGACGATGCCTTCCTCCACCGCGCGGCGGAACGGGGTGCCGTGGGTGTACTCGGCGCCGAAGTAGGTGTCCCAGGTATCCAGGTGGGCATCGAAGTGCACCAGCGCGACGGGGCCGTGGTTGGCCGCCGCGGCACGCAGCAGCGGCAGCGCGATGGTGTGGTCGCCGCCGATGGTGACGAGTTTGGTGCCGTCGGCGGTGAGATCCCGTGCGGCGCCTTCGATCGTCTCGATCGCCTCGTGAATGTTGAACGGATTCGCCGCGATGTCGCCGGCGTCGGCCACCTGGATCAGTTCGAACGGCGAAACGTCCATGGCGGGGTTGTACGGGCGCAGTAGCCGAGAGGACTCTCGTACGTGGGTGGGGCCGAACCGGGCGCCGGGCCGGTAGGAGACCCCGGAGTCGAACGGTACGCCGGCCACCACGACGTCGGCCTTGGCGACCTGGTCCAGCCGCGGCAGCCGGGCGAAGGTGGCGGGTCCGGCGAAACGGGGCACCTTGGACGCGTCGACGGGTCCGATGGGCGAGTTCATGAATCAGTCCTCCGAGGTGATGGGGGTGTTGGCGGCGGGGCCGGCGGGGACGGCGCGGGGGCCGTCCGGGCCGAAGGCGTCGCGGGGTTCGGGGAACGCCCACAGCAGGGCGGGATAGAGCACGGCGGCCAGGCCCAGCCCGGCTGGGATGGACAGGTCGATCCCGGCGGCAAGATCGCCCAAGGGGCCGACGAACTGGTCGGGCAGGTTGACGAAGCTGATGGACAGGGCCGCCGAGACGAGCCAGGCGCCCAGGCCGCGCCAGTTCCAGCCGTGGCTGAACCAGTACCGGCCACCGCGCTGCCGACGGTTGAACACCTGCAGGGCATCGGAGTCATACCAGCCGCGGCGGGTGAACCAACCGATCATCATGACCACCATCCACGGTGCGGTGCACGTGACGATGAGCACCGCGAACGTCGAAATGCTCTGCACCACATTGAAGGCGAACCGGCCGACGAAGATGAACACAATGGCGATGGAGCCGATGAGGATGGTGGCCTGCACCCGGTTGAACCGGGGGGAACACACTGGAGAAGTCGAGTCCGGTGCCGTACAGGGCGGTGGTGCCGGTCGACATGCCGCCGATCAGGGCGATCAGGCAGACCGGGATGAAATACCAGCCGGGGGAAACGGTGAGCAGCCCACCGACGTAGTCCCCGTCGGCGAAGTTCTCCGGCGCGTTGGTAGAGATGACGGTGGCGGTGACCAGACCGAACAGGAACGGCACCAGCGTGGACACTTGCGCGGCGATGGTGGCCACCATGGTTTTCCAGCCCGGGGTGCTGCGGGGGATGTAGCGGGCCCAATCGCCGAGGAAGGCGCCGAACGACACCGGGTTGGACATCACGATCAGGGCGGCGCCGACGAAGGAGGGCCAGTACATCGGGTCGCCGGGCACCAGGGTGCCTGCGTACCCGGCGTCGAACATGCCACCGAACGCGACGATGCCCGCCAGGAACAAACAGGTGGCGGCGATGACGGCGATCTTGTTGACCAGCAACATGAATCGGAATCCGTAGATGCACACCACCAGTACCAGCAGCGCGAAGAAGCCGTATGCGACGCCGACCGCAAAATCGTTCTGCGGCAATCCGATAGCCCGGTTCGCGCCACCGACCAGCACGTCGCCGGAGGTCCACACCGAGATGGAGAAGAACGCGACGGCGGTCAGCAGCGAGAGAAATGAGCCGATGACGCGTCCGTGCACGCCGAGGTGCGCCGAGGACGAGACTGCATTGTTGGTGCCGTTGCGTGGACCGAACAGCGACATCGGCGCCAGGATCAGGGATCCGAGCAGTAGGCCGGCCAAGGTGGCCAGCAGAGCGTCGCGGAACGACAGCCCGAACAGGATCGGGAAGGTGCCCAGCACGACGGTGGCGATGGTGTTGGCGCCGCCGAAGGTCAGCCGGAAAAGGTCTAGGGGACCGGCGGAGCGTTCGTCGTCGGGGATGGGTTCGACACCGTGGGTCTCGATACTGGTGACTTTGGGTGGAGTGGTGGCGGCCGATTCGATGAGGGTCATGACGATCCTTAAGCCGCAGGGAATGTGATGTGGATTACGGTAAATCCGTTTGCCAACCCGCGCAATCGATTCAATCGTTACGCTGGTGTTTCTGATGTTGATTTGAATGATCTGTCCGTCAGATCGATCAGAAATTGCCGCTGTGCGTAGTTCATGTGATCTTTATGCTCGGGGTGACGTGGAGAAAAATCTTCGACGAATTTTCACCGGGAGGCCAGATGGACGAGGTGGACGAGGCGATCGTCAGTCTGTTGGAGGTGGACGGCCGGTTGTCGCACAGCACGATCGCCCACCGGCTGGGGTTGTCGCGGTCGGTCGCGGCGACCCGGGTGCAGCGGCTGCTCGACAGTGGGCAGGTGGTCGTGCGCGGCGTGGCACATCCGGGCGTGCTGGGACGTGGCGCACTGGCGCACATCAGCCTGACGGTCGACGGTCCGGCGGCCGGGATCGCGCAGCTTCTGGCCCGTCGGGTCGATGTGGCGTTTCTGTCGCTGACCAGTGGGGCCTACGGGCTGATCGCGGAGGTGCGGGTTGCGTCGCTGCACGAAATCGATCGGGTGGTCGACGAACTGCGCGGGCTGGATGGCGTCATCGGTGTCGACACGCTGAGTTATGTGGAGGTGCTGCGTGACGTGATCGGCCCCGTCGGGCAGGTCAGGGTCGAGGTCGATGCGGTGGATCTGGCGCTGCTGCGGGCCTTGCAGGATGACGGACGCGCATCTTACGTGGAACTCGCTGCAGCGGTGGGCCTTTCACCGGCGGGTGCGCGCCGTCGGGTGGTGCGGTTGGTGGAGGCGCAGGTGGTGCGCATCGGCGCGGTGGTGCGCCACTCCGGTCAGGATCGCCAGAGTGCGCTGGGGTTGGGTATCCGGCTGACCGGGCCCGCGGGCGAGGTGGTGGCGGCACTGTTGGCGATGCGGTCGGTGATCTTCGTGGCCCGCACGCTCGGCCGGTTCGATGTGCTGGCCACGGTGCGGGCGTTTTCCGCGGCGCAGCTGGTCGAGATCCTCGACGCCATCCGTGCGCTGCCGGGCGTCGGGGTGGTCGAGAGTTGGGTGCATCTCGACGTGGTCAAGGAGAGCTACGCGTCGGTGTTGGAGGCAATCGCGCCGTAACGGCGCACGTCGCGATGTGGTGGGCGGATACTGCTGGTGTGCCAGATGTGTTGACGCCACTGATTGCCCTGTCCCCGCCGGATACGCGCGCCCTGAATGCCGTTGTGCGCGAAACCTGTGCGCGCACTTGTGGTTTGGAGCCACTTGTCTATGAGGTGCCAGTGCAGCGGTCCCCGGCGGACGAGGCGATGGTGATCGAGTTCGCCGAGCAGTTCAGCGCCGATGTTGCCGGGGTGACCGCCGAGCAGCGGGGCGCGCTGGTGGCGGCGTTCGGTGCCGAGGTGCTGGGGATCGTGGCGTTGATGTACGTCGCCGATTTCGTGCCCCGGGTGCGGGCCGGTCTACGGGCGCTCGGCATGACGGTTTCCGACCCGGAGTCGTGGGACCACACCACCCACCCGGCGGATGCGCTGCTGAACCGCTTCACCTCCGCGGTCGGGGCGATGCGCGGGCTGGATCCGCTGACCACCGAGATCGTCCGGCTGCGCGGGGCCGCCCAGCACAACTGCCGGCTGTGCAAATCGCTGCGCGAGACGACGGCCCTGGATGCCGGGGGGTCCGAGGCGCTGTACGGCGATATCGGCGCGTACGGCGAGTCCGATCAGTTGACCGACGCGCACAAGGCCGCGCTGCGCTATGTGGATGCGCTGATCTGGACACCGTCGTCGGTCGATGCGGCGGCCGCCGGTGTGCTCGAACATTTCTCGGCCGAGCAGGCCCTGGAGATCACGCTGGATGTGATGCGCAACGGCACCAACAAGATCGCGGTGGCACTCGGCGGCGACACCCCGCGGGTGGCCGACGGGGTGGAGCACTACCTGTTGGGTGCCGACGGACAGCCTGTGTTCAGCTCGTAGCCGTCTTCTTCTTCAG
This sequence comes from Mycolicibacterium sp. P9-22, assembly GCF_008329585.1. Classification (GTDB taxonomy): domain Bacteria; phylum Actinomycetota; class Actinomycetes; order Mycobacteriales; family Mycobacteriaceae; genus Mycobacterium. The sequence goes on from NZ_NPKP01000001.1 coordinate 649,806, forward strand.
CACCAGCACCGGCAACACCAGGGTGGCGATGGCGGTCACCAGCCACACGAGCACGGTCGCCGCTATCCAGGAGCCGATACCGCGGATGCTGATCCCGCTGGAGAACAGCGACGCCAGTATCAGCGCGGCCAGGGTGGAGATCAGGCCGATACCGCCCAGAAACGCCGAGGCGTAGCGGCTGGCCATCTTGAGGAAGAATGGTGACAGGATGGCCTGCGCGACGGTGAAAATGACGACCGCGGTGAGGAATCCGAGCGGGCGCAGCGTCACGCCCGGCACGATCAGCGAGGCGACCAGCAGCCCGATCGCCGAAGACCCCAGGAACACGGCGATGCGCAGCAGGAACCTGATCACCCGGTGAGCGTAACCGGGGTGCGGGCCCCTCGGAGGTGCTGTGCGAACATAGGTGCCGCATTACGCGTCGGGGCGGTAGCTCAGTTGGTCAGAGCCGGGGACTCATAATCCCTTGGTCGCGGGTTCGAGCCCCGCCCGCCCCACTTCACAAGTGTATTACCTCGGTTGATGGGTGACTTTTCTACTCCGGCTGATGGTTGACGTTGTTTCGGCTGATGCTTGTCAGTTGCTTCGGTTGATCCTTGACACTCCCTAGATGAGGGAGTTGAGCGTGGCTGAGCAGCGGTATCAGGCTGTGTTGGCAGTGATCAGCGATGGGTTGTCGATCTCGCAGGTCGCCTCGAAGGTCGGGGTGTCGCGGCAGACGCTGCATGCGTGGTTGGCCCGGTATGAGGCGCGGGGTCTCGAGGGGTTGATGGATCGGCCGCATCGGCCGGTGTCGTGTCCGCATCAGATGTCTGCTGAGGTCGAGGCCCGGTTGTTGGAGTTGCGGCGTTCACGCCCGTATTGGGGGCCGCGGCGGTTGGTGTTCGAGTTGGCCAAGCGTGGCGTGGTGCCGGTGCCGGTGCCTTCAGAATCGGCGGCGTATCGGGCGTTGGTGCGGGCGCAGATGATCGATCCGCATGCCCGTGATCGGCGGTCGCGTAAGTGGAAACGTTGGGAACGCGCGGCGGCGATGGAGTTGTGGCAGATGGATGTCGTGGGTGGTTTCCCGCTGGCTGACGGCACCTCTGCCAAAGCGTTGACCGGGGTTGATGATCATTCGCCATATTGACTGCTTAATCGATCCATTCTGTCGCGTGGTTAGGATTTCGAGGTTCTGAGGAGGCCTGTTACGCCGGCCAGAAAAAGGGCGGCCGTTGCCCACAAAGCGAGCTTGATCGAGGTCAGCACTATGACGAGGATGAGCGGAGCGTCCGACGAGACAGTCCATTGAGTATTCGTCCCTGCGGCCGGCGGAAGGACCGCGTTGATGGCGAATGCGAGAGGCTGCATGCAGGGATAGTCGGGGTGCTCCTCGCAGGGTGTCTGTGCGGTAATGGGCGGCGGCAAGGTTGCAGTGTCTTGCTGTATTGCCGTCGCGCTCTGCGAGGGTTTGGTTGGGATGATGTGGGCGCTACCCATGCATACAGCGAATGTCGCAAGAAACACGAGTCCGACCATGCTAATGACCGACCATAGGGGGTGGAGTCCGTAGCCGACTACTCCTCGGTACAACGAGCGCGCGAACCGAGTTCCGATTGGAGACTGAGCGGTGACTTTTTGGTTGGCCGCAAAGCGGATCTTACGCGCTGAGTGGGGCTCGCCGTTGCGCTCGTAGACTCCAGCCAACACGTACCACGGCTGGATTGCGACTGACGGTTTTCGGCCTATCCCTGCTGTAATCCGTTCCCAACACGTTGTCGGATACATTGAATGTGTTTCCGGCGGCGCTGTTTGTAGCCAGTCGTGGGTGAGTTTCCAGTCATCGCGGACGGCTCCCTGCAGGTCGTCTATCTCCCAACCGGTCGCCCTGAGTGGGTGCGGAGGCAAACGGCAGGCGGTGCAGTCGTTATGTGCTCCGTTGACCCCGCCAGCGTGGAGATCGGCGATTTGTGCTCGGACCAGACTGACCCCGCCTGTGCAGGCCTTCGGCGTCAGTCTCAACTCCGCGATGCGGGCTGACTCAAGGTCTAGGACCGAGTCTTGTTTGCCATCCACCGTAGCGCCATGCAGGTCGAATTTAACACCGACGACGAGGTTTCGCGCTCTGATCCCTCCAGTGATCGCGTAGGACTCGATTTCATCGTTCTCAGTACTTCGCTGAGAGGCGTTGACACTGCCTGTAACTCGCGTCCCGCTGATGTCGAGGGCATACCCGTCCGTGTCGGCGGGGCTCGGCTCATAAAGGAGTCTGGCATCCTCGATATCGAAGTCGCCACCTATAGTGGCCTTGACGAATCTAACGGGGCCGGTAACATTTAGTTTAGCTAGGATTTTGCCGTTTGTGCTCGTGTGAGGATGGCCGACGAAGTTGCCGCCAATTTTTGCATGGTCGAGCTGGAGTGCGTATTGCACGCCACTCGCCGAGGATGCCGGAGACGGGCAATTGAGTACTGCGCCAGCCATGTTGAGATCGCGCCCAATCGTCAGTCCTAACGCGCGGATCGTACCCACGGATACAAAAGGCCCGCGGTTCTTTCCGTCTGAGCTATAGCTGGCATACATCGTGCCGCCGATGGCGGCGTCATCGAGCAGCAACGCGAACTGTCGATCATCGATGTCAAGGTTATCGCCGCTCGACGCGTTTTCGGCGCCGGTGGTGCAGGTGCTTTTGGATAATTGTGCGCCATCAAGGTAGAGGCTGTGTCCGATGTTGATTCCTAGCGCCCGTACCGTTCCGTTGGCGGTGAATCCGCTGGCGAACACGTGTCGGCCGATTTGTGCGTTGTCAAGGGTGATGGCATCGCCTTCGGGGTTGACGATCTCCGCACCTTCAAGGTTTAGATCGCCGCCGATTGACACCCGCAAAGCGCGAACCTCACCCGTGGCTCGTAGTGGAGCTAGTTTGTTACCTGCGTGGTCATGGTCCTCGCTTGCCCATAGGTCACCGCAAATCTCTGCTCCGTCAAGTATCAGAACCCCCAACGTGTTTGGATTATCGAGTACAGCTCCGCTCAAGGTGAGCTGGCCACCTACGGTCATGCCAGTCGCCGACACCGCGCCTGTTGTTCTGACGCCTGCAGCCACGTCAAGTGCGATACGGGCATTGTCGAGGATTAGCGCGTAACGGCGGTGGTCATTGACAGTGGAGGGATTCCTCAAGTCGGCGCCAGTGAGATCGAGCCGACCACCAACCTTTATTCCGACCGCGCTCACCTCACCGACTGCGACAAATCCTTTGTCCGCGACGAAATCGGTGCGGATGTCCGCGTGGTTGAGTGTCAATGCCGCAAGACCCGGTTCGAGTTCTCTCCGGGTGTTGATGATTTGCGCGCCGCTCAGGTTGAGTTTGCCGCCGATTTTCGCGGTCACACCGCGAACTTCTCCGTAGGCGCGAAAATTGTTGGTAGCGACGACATCACCACCAATATGGGCTCCGTCGAAGTACAGGGAACAAGGACCGGATTCGACAGTGCGAAATTGGTTAAGGTCGGCCGGGTTGACGAAGACAGACGTCGTCGCGGCTAAGTGACCGCCGATGGAGGCGCCATCGAGTCGAACGGTCCCGTCGGCTACGAACCCACGTGAGACCTTGCCAGTCGCGTCAATGCTGCCTTTGATCAGCAAGCTTCCAGCGATTGTCGAGTTGTGAAGGTCGAGGGCAACTTTCTGGCGACTGACAAGGTGTGACCCGGAAAGATCGAGCCGGCCGTTGATGATTACGCCTGAGGCGTGTATCCCACCAGCAACGTCGACCTCAGTAAGGGTCAGTTCCCGAAACTCCGCATGTCGGGCTTTGAGGCCGCCGGCCAGGACACATCTGGACAAGTGGATTCGATGGTCAAACTTGATGTCATCGAAGTCGAGGCACTCGTCGAAGAGAGCTCCCCGGATGGCAAGACCGTGCGGTGGTATGGAGATAGCAGAGTTGGTCAACACCGCCCGCACCGCAGCGGCTGGCAGCTTGCGCCCGGCGGGCCACGTCGAGCTCTCGTTGAGATGGACGAATTGTCCAAGCGCGAGATCTAGGGGGACCTCATCGCGAATGCACTTTGTGAGCAGCAAGATCCAAGTTGTGATGTCGCTGGGCGGCGTCATTGATTGGCGTCTTTCGTTCGAGTGCGGTCGGTGACCGAACTGAAAGTTCGAAGAAGGCACGACGTAACGATGAGTATTTTCTGATCGGTTGCTCTGAACACTCCTAGGGCCACGCAAGGGAGGATTGGATCGTCCTCTTTGAACCATCGGCGGTATCGGCAATGGTTTGGCTGGCCGACCTGCTAGTTCTGTGCGGACAAATAATCAACGCGCCGCCGCCTCCCGTAGTTACGGAGAATGGTCACACAGTTCATCGACTTTGGTCGTTGAATCAGCGGGTTATCAAGGTCCGCTTCGGTCCAGCCAAATATCGAAGCCGTACGCAAATAATGAGATTCATACCTTGGACGTAGCTGCTAGAGTGTCTGCGGCTGCATCAACCGACGATGAACAGTGCGACAGGTGCGATCCGCTGCACAATTCTGTCGGCAATCTGGTCTCGGGACGCCCCCTGCTCAATCCGTGAGGCTTGGCCGCTGAAGCGGATCTCGCTGCTTGCGATTTGATCGCCGAGTCGCCGGTACGTGTAGCCAAGTTACGAAGGCGGCGTGCTGCCCGTTTCCGAACTCGATTAGTCAGACATGGCCGAACAAACCGAGTCACCTGGCATCTAAGCTATGCGTTGGAAACCACCCAACTGGATTCATCGGTCGCGGGCTCGTTCGATTCCGGCCAGCCGCACTTGGTGGAAGTTCGAGGTCGCTTGCGAACTGCACAGTTACCGCACGTCGTCGCTTTTTTGGCGATGTCGTGCGCGGGTGCGGAGTCTGAGATCCTCGACCAGCCAGCACTGCCCTACGCTCCAAGCTCGGATCACCGACATCGCTAGTCAGCAATTAGACAGTGCGAGGTATTGCTCCTGGTTCTGCTGCCGTCAATGGTGAACCTTCGCGGAAGTCGGCCACCGGGCAGCATCACGCCGGCGGCGCCGGGGCTGTCAACTTCTGGATGGTCGCGATCTCGCTGGGACGATAGGCGCTACCGTCCGGCTGGATCAGATCGTGGAACCACGTCTTGGGTGCCTCCTTATAGGGCTTGTCCCACGAGTCCCACGGAAGATAAGTCTGCGTGCGGCCCGCGATGAACCCCCAGTTGTAGACGCCCACACCGCGTTTCTTCGCGATGGGCAGTATGCCCTCGACGGTGCTGCCTTCCTCGCGAGCCAGGTACTCGGTGCAGATCATCGGGCGACCCAGCGGGGCGAGTTCGTCTATGCGAGCATCGAATTCGTCCGGTGTCCCATAGCTGTGGAAGGTGATGACATCGGAGTTGTCCAGCTGGATCGACGCGATGGCGCTGCGACGACCGGCAGCCCAGTTTCCCTGCCAGACACCGCTGGTCAGCGGCTGCACCGGATCGACCGAGCGTGCCCATTCGAAGACCTGCGGCAGCAGCTTCGCGACCACTTGCTGCTTGTCGGAGCGTTCGACCTTGCGGTACTGCTTGGCCGGGTTGTCGGGTTCGTTCCAGAGGTCCCACCCCAGGATGCGGGTGTCACCGCGGAACGCCCCGATCAGCCCGGTGACGTAATCACGCAGCACGGGAAGGTAAGCGGGGTCGTCGATCAGGTCGGCGCCCGGGCCTTGCACCCAGCCCGAGTTGTGCACCCCAGGAGTCGGCGCGCGCTGTGGACCGACCTTCGGATGCGGATCCCAGCAGGAGTCGAAGAGTACGAACAGCGGCTTGATACCTCGGCTGGAGGCGATGTGGACGAACTGCTGGACGCGGCGCACGAATCCGGCCCGATCTTGGGCCCACAGCTGATCGTGCAGGAACACCCTCATGGTGTTCATCCCGACCCGCCGCGCCAGCTGGAATTCACCGTCGATGCGTCGGGGGTCGTAGGTGCCCGCCTGCCACATCTCGATCTGATTGCTGGCCGTCACGGGAACGTAGTTGGCACCGACCAGCCAGCCCTGCGCCTGATACCAGGTTTTCGCACGGTCCGCCGGCCAGCGACTCGGCGCCGCGGACGCGATCGGCATCTGGGTCAGCGCCGCGCCCATTCCCAAGAGAAGCGGGAGTTTGAGGGCCGTCCGACGATGCACCTACGAAATCTACGGTGCCGCGAACACCGGCTCCGACCGAAGAACCGCTTCGCAATCACTCGGTGGTCAAACCGTGATGATCAGTCCGATTTTCCGAGCCCCTTCGCCTGGAAACGCCCGATCGACACCACCGCGCGCCGTCGCGACATGAGTCGGGTCTGGGCGACCAGAAACAGCCGGTTGGGCAGGCTCGGCACCAGCATGTGCTTACGGCCGACCGCGGTGAGAACCCGGCGTGCCACCGCGTGCGGCTCGGAGATCAGCCACTGCGGATACGCGTCGAACAGGTCGCCCTGGGTGTTCATCAGTCCGCCCACCATCACCAGCACGTCGACACCGGTGCCGAGCAGCTCGAACCACAGCGCCTCGCCCAGGCAGATCTGAAACGCCTTGTTCGCGCTGTACGCCCCGGTGAACGGACTCGACGTCAGACCGACTCCCGACGACACGATGATGATCGAACCTCGTCCACGCGCACGCATCTGATTGCCGAAGCGGTGCAACAGGTCGGTGTAGCCCCGGGCATTGATATCGATCATCCGGCGGTGCACGTCCAGTGGCATGTCCAGGATGCGCGGTGTGTCCGGGGGAGTGAACATGTGGTTGCAGACCAGCACATCGATCTCGGCTTCGTCGGCCACGCTCTCGATCTGCTCAATCGCCTTGGTATCGCCCATATCGCACGGCACTGCCCGCACCTCGACGCCGAACTCCGAGCGCAACTCCTCGGCCCGCGTGGACAGCTCGTCGTCGAGCACATCGACGAGGATCAGGTTCAACCCTTCGGCGGCCAATTGTCGCGCGAATGCGTAGCCGAGGCCGACGTCGCGGGCGGCGCCCGTCACCACGGCCCACCCGCCTTTGTAGGCACGGACGCGGGCACGGCGCAACGACCTCAGGCGCCGGCGATGCGAAGCCGTGCGATCCATCGAAATCCTCCTCGCGTGTACCCCTGTGAAGCTATCCGAACTTGTCGGACCCCTCTGCGATAATCGTGGTATGCCGCCTCCGACAACCCCTTTCGCCGAACACGTACCTCCGGTACATCGGTTGGAGGTGTTGTTCGACGAGATGGGGGAGCTGACCGGGCAGCGCAATGCGATCGATGGCCGGCTGGTGGAAATCATCGCCGAGATCGACGGCGCCGGCACCCCCGAGGGCAATTCCCTCTGGGGTGCCACGGGGTGCCGTTCCATCGAGGCGCTGGTGGCCTGGAAGACCGGGGTCAGCCCGCGCCGGGCCCAGACCATGGTCGCCGTGGCACACCGGCTCGCCGAACTGTCCCACTGCGCCCAGGGGCTGCGGGAGGGGCGGCTGTCACTGGATCAGATCGGGGTGATCGCCGAGAACGCCGCCGAGGGTTCCGATGAGCACTATGCCGAGCTGGTGCAGGTCGCCACCGTCACCCAGTTGCGGACCGCGGTCAAACAGGAACCCCAACCCGAACCCGAGCAGCAGAAGCCGGAGCCGACCCGCAAGATCACCAAAACCGAGGGCGACGATTCCACGACGTGGCGGATCACCCTGCCCAAGGTGGAGGCCGCGAAGTTCGAGGCCGGCCTGAACTCCCACCGCGACGCTTTGGTGGCGGACTGGAAACGCGACCACGACGCCGAGGACAGTATCGATCCCGAGGACGGCTCGAAACGCCAGTACGACGCCGAGTCGAAGGTGTCTGAGCAGGCGCCGCCGTTCCCGAACACCGTGGACGCGTTCATGAGCTTGGTCGAGGCGGGCTGGGATGCCGAGGTGGCGGCCCGTCCGCACGGCCAGCACACCACCGTGGTGGTGCACGTGGATGTCGAGAAGCCGGTTGCTGCATTGCATCTGGGGTCGGCACTCACCGCTGATGACCGCCAATACCTGCTGTGCGACGCGACCTGTGAGGTGTGGTTCGAGCGCCACGGTCGCCCCATCGGCGCCGGCCGCACGACCCGCACCATCAGCCGCCGGTTACGCCGGGCCCTGGAACATCGCGACCAGACCTGCGTCGTGCCGGGCTGCGGAGCCGCCCGCGGCTTGCATGCCCATCACCTGGTGCATTGGGAGGACGGCGGGCCCACCGAGCTGTGGAATCTTGTGCTCGTCTGCCCGTTTCACCACCGCCAACATCACCGCGGGGTCATCACCCTGACCGGGCCCGCCGACACCCTGAAAGTCACCGACGAAAACGGTGACACCCTCACCGGCGCCTCGCTGGCCCGGCCACCCACCACACCCCCACCCGATGTACCACCATGCCCCGGGCCACTCGGGGAACGCGCCCAATGGTGGTGGTACACACCCTTCGAACCACCACCGCCCACAACGAACTAGGTGGCTGTGCGACTTGGTGGTCGTGATCGAATGGGTCGATGACTGCCGGTAAAAGCTGGGCCGCGGTGACGGCGGCGGCCGTGACCGTGGTGTTCGGATGGACCGAGTGGCGCACGTGGACAGCCTCCAGAGACGCGCTTCCGCTCGGAGCGACCGATCCGCGGCCGATCGTTTACGGTGAGTGCGTGCTGGTGTTGGGAAATCCTCTGCCCATCCTGCATCGCTGGCGGGTACGCATCGCAGTGCGCTCCACCGATCCCGATCGCGCGCGGTTCGTGTTCTCCGGTGGTGCCGTGCGCAGCAAAATCTCAGAAGCCCAGATGATGGCCGACTACGCGGTTCACGAACTCGGGGTGCCGGCGCGCAACGTGGTGATCGAGGACAAATCGAGGACCACGGTTGAGAACATCACGTACTCGGCACCGATGATGGCCGACAGCCCGGCCATCAAGATCGCGTCGGACACGTTCCATGCACGTCGCGCACGCATGATCCTTCGCGACGAATCACCCGCCTTGGCAGACAAACTGGTGCGGGCGCGCGACTACCGTCCCGGTGAGTGGGGGCCGTTGCACGCCGCCCTGGTGGCCTTCGAGTGTTATCGGGAGCGTCGTGCACATTCTCACTCATCCCGCTCCAGCGGAGGGCCGGCCGAACCGGGTCACTAGAGTCGACCTACATGGGGGATTCACATGACTGAGCCCGAACACGAACCGAGCCAGATGGGCTCCGGCGTCGAGCCACCGATCGCCGCCCACGTACGGGAACGGTTCGACCTGCTCGAGCGGTTCGCGCCGGGCGAAGGCGCGCGGTGGGCCACCGAATTATGGTGCACCCCACCGGCGGTGGAGATGAGTCTGCGGATGCCCCCGGGTGTTCCGCCGAGTCGACCGATCGAAGCGGCCTGGGACGGACACCGGATCATCGGCGAATCATGGGGTGAGGGAGATCCGGTGTATCTGGTGCACGGTTGGGGAGGCTGTCAGGCCCACCTGGGCGTCTTCGTCAAACCTCTGGTCGAGGCCGGGCACCGCGTCATCGCGTTCGATCTGCCCAGCCACAACGGGTCCGATCCGGGAGCACTGGCCCCGGGCCGCACCACGATCGTGGAGTGCGCCAGAGCAGTGCACGCTGTGGTCGACGAGTTCGGCCCCGCGCACACGATCGTCGGGCACTCGCTCGGCGCCAAGGCAACCTCGCTCGCGGTGTCTTGGGGGGCCGCCGCCCAACGCCTGGTGTTCCTGGCCCCGATGGGCGACTTCTCTTGGTATCTCGACGTTTTCACGCAACGCCATGGGTTCGGCCCGCGCATCCGGGCCGGACTGCACCGCCGACTCGACCAGAAACTCGCGATGCCGCTGTTCAACACCGATATCTCCGCGGTGGCCGACCGCCCCGAGAACCCGCCGCTACTGGTCATCCATGATCCCGATGACCCTGACAGCCCGTACGGGTTCAGTGAAGAGATCGTCGCCGCGTGGCCGAACGCGAAGTTGCACACCACCAAGGGTCTGGGACGCCTCGCGCACTACCGCATCCTGCGGCATCGCCCGGCCCTGGACGCGGCCGTCGCGTTCATCACGACATAGGGACGTTACCGGGCGGGCTCCAGCGGCGTCGGCGGTGTCACCGGCTGTGCGGGCCGCTGCCGGACCCGTTGCGGCCACCAGAACCATTTGCCCATCAGCGCGGCGATGGCCGGCGTCATGAACGACCTGATCACCAGCGTGTCGAACAGCAGACCCAGACCGATGGTCGTGCCGATCTGGGCCACCACCGTCATCTCACTGACGACCATCGCCATCATGGTGAACGCAAAGACCAGACCGGCGGCCGTCACCACCGACCCCGTGCCGCCCATCGCGCGGATGATGCCGGTATTGAGGCCTGCGGGAATCTCTTCCTTCATGCGCGCGACGAGGAGCAGGTTGTAGTCCGCGCCGACGGCCAGCAGCACGATCACCGCCATTGCCATCACCATGAAGTGCAGCTCGATACCCATGATGTGTTGCCAGACCAGGATGGACAGCCCGAACGACGCACCTAGGGACAACACCACGGTGCCGACGATCACGGCCGCCGCCACGAGCGCTCGGGTGATGAGCAGCATGATGATGAAGATCAGGCTGAGCGCCGCAATCCCGGCGATCACCAGATCCCAGTTGTTGCCTTCTTGCATGTCCTTGAAGGAGGCGGCGGTTCCGGCGAGGTAGATCTTCGAGCCCTCCAGCGGGGTGCCCTTTACGGCTTCCTTCGCCGCGGTCTTGATCTCGTCGACCAACTCGATGCCGGCGGGGGTCAGTGGATCATCCTGGTGAGAAATGATGAACCGCACCGATTTACCGTCGGGGGAGACGAAGCTGTCCATACCGCGCTTGAAGTCCTCGTTGTTGAAGGTTTCCGGCGGCAGGTAGAAGGTGTCGTCATTCTTGGCGTCGTTGAACGCCTCGCCCATGGCGTGCTGGTTCTCAGACATCGCCATGCCCTGGTCCTGCATCCCCTTCTGGGTCTGATGCATCCGCAGAATCATCTCGCGGGAGGATTCCAGCGACTCGATCTGCGCCGGCATCGTCTCCAGCATCTGTGGCATCAGCGCATCCATCGCCTGCAGATCCGGGAGCACCGCCTCGAACTGGGTGGTCATCTTGTCCGTGCCGTCCAGGGCATCGAACACCGAGCGCATCGACCAGCACATCGGGATGTTGTAGCAGTGCGGTTCCCAGTACAGATAGTTGCGGAGCGGCCGGATGAAGTCGTCGAAGTTGGAGATGTTGTCGCGCAGTTCGGCGACGTCGACGGCCATGTCCGCGGTCTTGCCGACCATGCTGTGTGTGGTCGCGCTCATCTCCCGCATGAGCGCCACCATGCGATTCATCGTGTCGATGGTGGACTGCATGTCATCGGCCTGCAGAAGCATGTCGGCGAACATGTCTTCCTGGTATTTCTGGTTCATCTGCTGGTTCGTTCCACCCATGCTCATCTGAGCGGGAATGGTGCTGAACTCCAGCGGTTCACCGGACGGGCGGGTGATGGCCTGCACATTGCCGACACCGGGCACCTTGAAGACGGCCCTGGCGATCTTGTCGATCACCAGGAAGTCCGCCGAGTTGCGCAGATCGCGATCGGTCTCGATGAGCAGCAGTTCGGGGTTCATCCGGGCCACGCCGAAGTGCCGCTCCGCGGCGGAGAACCCCTGCTGGGCGGGTAGATCCTGGGGCAGGTAAAGGCGGTCGTTGTAGTTGGTGCGGTACCCGGGCAGCGCCAGCAGGCCGATCAGCGACAGCGCGATGGTGGCCATCAGCACCGCACCGGGCCAGCGCACCACCACGGCGGCGACGCGTCGCCAGCTTCGGATGCGCATGGCGCGCTTGGGTTCCAGCACCTTGCCGAACCGGCTGGCGACGGTGACGATGGCCGGGCCCAGGGTCAGCGCGGCCAGGACCACGACCACCATGCCGAACGCCATCGGTATGCCGAGGGTCTGGAAGTACGGCAGGCGGGTGAAATGCAGGCACAGCATCGCGCCGGCGATGGTGAGGCCCGAGCCCAGCACCACGTGGGCGGTGCCGTGGAACATGCTGAAATAGGCCGATTCCCGGTCCTCGCCGACCGATCTGGCTTCCTGATATCGGCCGATCAGGAAGATCGCGTAGTCGGTGGCCGATGCCACCGCCAGCGTCACCAACAACTGGGTGGCGAACGTGGAAAGCCCGATCAGCTCGTGATAGCCCAGGAACGCGACGACGCCGCGCGCCGAGGTCAACCCCAGCATCACCATGACCAACACCAGGATCGTGGTGATGATCGAGCGGTACACGAGCAGCAGCATCGTGATGATGACCACGAAGATGGCGCCCTCGATGATCTTGACGCTGCGATCACCGGATATCTGCTGATCCGCGGCCAGCGCCGACATGCCGGTCACGTAGACCTTGACCCCGGGCGGCGGTGGTTCGGCCTCGATGATCTTCTTCGCGGCCTCCACCGACTCGTTGGCCAGCGACTCGCCCATGTTGCCGGCCAGATACACCTGGACATAGGCGGACAGGCCGTCCGAGCTCTGTGCCCCGGCCTCGGTCAGCGGGTCGCCCCAGAAGTCCTGAACATGCTCGACGTGGGTGGGGTCGGCCAGCAACCGGTCGACCATGTCGTTGTACCAATAGTGCGCATCAGCGCCCAGCTTCTGCTCGCCCTCCAGGACGACCATCACCGAACTGTCCGACTTGTACTCGTCGAACACCTGGCCGACCCGCTTGCTGGCGATCACCGACGGCGCGTACTCCGGCGTCATCGACACCGAGCGCATCTGACCGACGGTCTCCAGTGGCGGGACCGTCAAGCTCAGCAGGGCGACGATGCCGATCCAGCCGATGATGATCAAGACGGCGAATTTGCGGATGAAACCGGCGATGCCGCCGCGTCGCTGCTGGTGCTCGGGGGTGACGACCGTGGCCGCTGAAGAGTCGGGCACGTCCGGTGGCTCTCCTGATCATGTTTAGAGGTACTTAATTTTTACCAGATCCGCGGGCCCGATGGCAGGACAGCCTTCCCTCACCGACAGGTGCGAGCGCGGTCTCCCCGACTACGACGTCAGGTGCCAGCGCTGCGCGAGGCGGTCGGGGATGTCGAACGGCGCTGATTTGCCGCGGGTCTGGACCGTGTAGACCTGCTGCAGCAGGTTGATCCCGAGCGGCCTGGCCAACTTCGACATCGTGCGATAGCCGATGAGATCCCTCTCGCTCCGGCCGAGAAGATGGCTGAGCCCCCAGTCGACGACGCGGGCGACGGCACTGAGTCGCGCGAAGCCGGCGGACGCCGGAACCTCCAGCAGATCCGCGGTGTCCTCCCCGATGAGATGGCGGACCAGTCCGGGCAGTGTGTCGTCGAATCGGTATCCCGGCGTCAATTGGTCCAGCAGGGTGAGCAGGGCACCGGTGAGGGCCACCCCCTCGTCGGATTTTCGGAACTGCCGACGTTCGATGGCGCCGATCAAGGCCATCGCGTCGTCGGTGTCGGTGGCGAGCAAGTCCTCCCGGACTCCCAATAGACAGCCGACCACATTCCACAGGTGCACGTAGGCGTCGATATCGGCTCCGCTCAGGCGGACGCCGAGGCGGCGCAGGGGTTCGATCACCACGCAGGAGAAGGACAGTAGCGTGCCGGCCAGATCCTCCTGGTTCAGTGGCGTGCCCCATTCCGGTCGCCACAGTTCAGGTGTGGTGTCGCTGCGCGTCCCGATCAGCTGCCGCACCGCGGCGTGCATCAGCCGTACACGCTGAATGGTTCTGCGGCCCTTGCCATCCGGTCCGAAACCCCCGTCGGAGAGCACGTCGAAGAGGAACTGTCCGGTCTCCAGGATGCGACGTTGCGGGTCGGTGTACAGGCGCGCGGTCAGGTGCAGCACCTGGACGCCGTTGGCGGCGGCGTACGACGATGGCAGGGATGCGCAGTACAGGCACAACGCGATATAGATGCCCCACTTCTCGAATACTTGCTGACCGCGCTCGACCTTGTCCTGGTCGGCCCAACCGGGTAGCTCCAGTGTCTCGGACAGATACACCTTGAGCTCGTCCGGCAACTCCTGCGGCACTTGCTGATCGGCGTGCACCAGGGTGCGCATGGCCGCGTTCACCGCATCGATTCCGCCGCGTCGGAGTACCTGCGCCACCGCGATATCGGCGACCGGATCCCCGATTTCGCGCATGCTGTCGAGAAAGTCGTCCCTCCACCGTGCCCCTGCTACCCCCGTCATCGGCTCAGCCTGACACAGAAGCGAATTGGTTGCCGCGGATGTCGCATCATGTGATGATCTCGAAAGGGGAGATCTTCACGACGGCCGGTCACGGCCCGTCGTACCGCGTTCACGGGGGAAGCACACGCATGACTGCAGACCTGCCGCCGGTCGGCCTCACGTCACTGCCGCCCGCCGAGACCATCGACGACGTCCTGCGCAATATCGACGTGGTGCTGGACTGGTCGATCGCCGTCGGCAGCAAGATCGGATATTTCGCCGCCCTCTACAAGCGGGTCACGCTGGCGATTCGGGAAGCGATCATCGCCGGAGTATTCGACGATGGAGCGCGCATGGAGCGCATGGACGTCGAGTTCGCCAGGCGCTATTTCGACGCACTCAACGCCTATTTCCAGCCGGACGGCAATCGCGGGCCCACCCTGCCGTGGGAGGTCGCGTTCGTCGGCGGCAAGCACGACCGCGCGACGATGCTGCAGCACATGCTGGCCGGGCTGAACGCCCACATCACCTTCGACCTGGCCCCGGCCACGCTGCTGGCGGCCCCGGGGCAGCCGCTGAGCCCGCTCGAAGCGGACTTCAACCGCGTCAACGCGCTGCTGTGCTCCCAGATCCCGGGGATGCTGGACAAGGTTGAGACCGTTTCGCCGGCGGTCATCTGGATGCGCAGGCTGGTGCCCAGCGAGATTTTCATCCTGCAGCACATGCTCACCAAACTGCGCCGATCCGCCTGGCTGTCCGCCGTCTTCGCGGCGATGAACCCGGACCGGGTCACCGAACAGGTGGTCAACCAGGCGGCGTGGACCGCGGCCATCGGCGCCTGGTACCTGGACCCGCCGGCGTCGGCGTTCGGCGTCTTCCCCCGGTTGGTGAAGTCTGTCGCACGTCGGGAGCGTCCCGACGTGGCTGCGAACATCGAGGTTCTGCTGACCGGAGCGCAGACGCCTGCCGCGATGGACGAGCGCTACCTGCCCAAGCGCGGTCAACCGACGGCGGGATCCAGTATCTTCCGCGCACGGAACAGTTCCGGCAGCTCTGCGCCGGCCGGTAAGGCCTGAACCGCCTCGGCGAGCTCGTCGCGGCGGTCAGTGGCGCCGCCGTCGAGCAGGTCGAGCAGGCAGCGCAACCGGAACAGCGCCGCGCCCTGCCGGTGCGCCAACGCCAGTGCCGCCTCGGTCGTCGCCTGCCGGGAGCGGCGGTCGGGCAGGCAGTGCGCCCGGATCCGGAGCAGCTCCACGTCGTAGAAGTTCATCTCGGTGGCTGCGGTGTGGGCCAACGCGGCGTCCAGGCGTTGCCGCGCCTCCTCCACCGCTCCCGCGGCCAGCAGCAGGCGCGCGATGAGTGTGTCGTGAAATGTCAGGTACGCGTTGAGATTGAGTTGGCGCGCACCGTCGACGAGCCGGGAGAGTTTATGGGCGGCGTGCAGGAGGGTCTCGGCGTCGGCACCGTCCCGCAGCGCCGTCCGCCCCCGCAGGTGGGCGTGCACGGTGGTGCTGACGAATCGCCAGAAGTCCAGGCCGGCCGACGTACTCAGTTCGCGCAGCCGCCCGGACACCGCCGAGGCATGATCGAGCCGGCCGAACTCCAGCGCTATCCAGATCTCCATGTAGAAGGTGTGCACCCGGTTCTGGGCATTCTGCGGGAAGCCCAGTTGACCGCAGCGGTGTTCTGATTCGGCGATCTCATGGGCGGCGGTGGCCAGATCGCCGTCGACCATCGCCGTCAGTGCGAGAAAGACATGGGCCACCGACACCGGATCAACCGACACCCACCACGCGCTGTTCAGCGCGGCGGGATCGGCATCCGATCCCTTGGTCAGCGCATTGCCGAGATGTGTTCGGGCGGTAGTGAACTCGCCCTGCATCCACAGCACGGAACCGCGTGAGGACTCGACGGCCGGATAGCTCCACGGCCGGTCGGTGGTGAGCCGGTCCGACAGCGAATCGAGCAGGGTGCGGGCGTGGCGCAATTCGGCGCGCGGAACGTAGTACCCGATGAACGCCGACAGGGTGTCGAAGAGTTCGTCGCCGTGACCGCCGTCCAGTGCCAGTGTCAGGCAGCGTTCGAAATCGGCCGGTCCGGTGCCGCTCCAACTGCCTTCCATCGCGCCGGCCAGGAAACCCCGCTCCAACCGGACGGCGATCTCGGTGCGGTCCCGGTCCGGCCCGGGCGGGCAATGCGTAGCCTGCTCAACGGCATTCGACAACAACAGGGTGGCTTCCTGCAGCGCGCCCCGGTTCCGCGCGGCGATTGAGGCCCGCCGGTAGGCGTGCACCGCCTCGTCGAACCGATGTGCCAGCGTGTAGTGCCCCGCCACGACCGGCCAGTCCGGCTCCGCACCGCCGGCGACCGCGACCATGGCGTCCGCGGTGCGGGCGTGCAGGTCCTGACACCTACTGGGCGGCGCCAGTTCGTTGGCGACCTCGCGGATCAGCTCGTGCCGGAATCGCCACCGTTGGGCATCGTCGAGGACGAACACCCCCTTCTGTGCCAGCGCGTGCACCGCCGCGTCGACATCTGTGCCGATACCGCCGGCGACCGATCGCAGCAGCGCCAGTTCGCCGCTGCGGCCGATCACGGCGGCGGCCTCGATGACGGGCGCCGCCTCGCTGTGCGCGTCGAGTTGGGCGGCCAAGGGGGAGTACAGAAGATCGGGGACATGGGACCCGAGCGCCGCGTCGTCCAGCGCCGCCACCACGTGCTCGAGGTAGAACGGCACTCCGTCACAGCGGGCCCGCACCTGGGACCGCTGGGCGGGCGGCAACTCGGGCTTGAGGGTCCTGATCAACTCGTCGGCTTCGTCGTCGGTCAACGGTCCGACGTCCAGAACCTCGACCGGCCAATCGTTCTGGGGCCAGTCGCGGGTCCGTCCGGTGATCACCACCAGATGTCGACTCACGGGCGAGGCCAGCAGCGCGCCGATGATCTGGGTGGTCGACGGGTCGAACCAGTGCACGTCCTCGGCGAGGATCATGCCCGGCCGGTTGCCCAGGCAGGCCACGAGGTAGTCGTGCACACCGGCGGCGATCATCTGGTACAGCGTCACCCCCTCGACGGCGGCACGGGTGTAACCGTGCTCCGGGTCCACGCCCAGCACGGGGGCCAGCAAGGGTACCGCCGTGACCGGATCCATTCCCTGGCCGATGATCTCGGCTTCCAGCAGCCGCAGCCGTTCACCGCCACTGGTCTGGTGGGTCACCGCGCAGCGACGTTCGAGCAGTCGCCGCACCGGGTGCAGGCCGGCGTCGCGGTGCAATGGCGAGCCCCGCAGTTCGATGACCCGGCCGCCGGTCTGCTCGACGCGTTCCGCGGTGGCCTGCGCGAGGCGGGTCTTGCCGATGCCGGGCTCGCCGCGAAGAGCCACCCCGGCCGGACCTGACCCCGGCTGGCGCGCCATGTCCCACGCCCGGAGCAGCCGTGCCTGTTCGGCTGCGCGTCCCACCAGTGCGGGCCGGCCGGTCGGGGCGGTGGCCCGCTCACCGACCACCTGGCGGTAGGGCACCGGATCGGTCACGCCCTTGACCTTGGTGGCGGGAAAAGTCTTCAGCTCGAACGAGTTGGACACCAGCGCGGCGATCGGCTCGGAGACCGCGACGGTGCCGGGCTGCGCCAGACCAGAGATCCGCTGTGTCAGGTTGACCGCGAATCCGTACACATCGTCAACCCCGACGTCGAGGTAGACCAGGCCGCGGTGCGCGCCGATGCGCGCCTCCAGGGTCACGCCGAACTTGCGCTCGGCCTGCACGCTCAGGCGCTGTACCGCCCGCACGATGTCCAGCGCGGCCGATATGCCGCGGTGGGCGTCGTCTTCCAGCGCGGTGGGGTGGCCGAAGACAGCCAGCAGGCCATCACCCTTCACCGAGCCGATGTGGCCCTCGTAGTCGCCGATCAGCTTGATCACCTGGCGCTGGTAGCTGATCACCAGCTTTCGATAGATTTCCGGCTCCACCCGGTCCGACAACACAGTGGAATCGACGAGGTCGATGAACAGCAAGGTCAGGCGGCGAAGCTCGCCCTCGTTGTCATCGGCGGACAACAGATCCTCGGCGTCCTGATTGAGGCTGTCCACCGCGAGGATCCGGTTGGCCAATGCCGCCGCGCCGCAGCGGTCACCCTCGTTGCTGGCCTGTATCGCCCGGTGTAGCAACTCGTCGATCGTTTCGCCGTTGAACTCTGCGCACACCCGATCTCCTGACCCGATATCGGATCAAGAATAGCCCTGACATGTGTCGTTGTCTCGAGTGTTGGGTTTTCCTGTGATGCGACACCCGGGCGCGGGCACGGCCACCCTGTTGCCCGTGAAAGTTTGCCGGCGCAGGACGTGGCCGTCGTGGCCCGGCTGGTCTGCGCGACCGGTCCGGTCAGTGCAACGTCGCCAATTCGGCCGGCGAGTCCGTCGGCAGCATCCCGTCGGTGACCGCGCGGACGTTGAGCAGGCTGAGGAAGATCGCCCCGTTGTGGTTGTCCAGGAAGGCGGTGTCGGCGGCGTCACGTCCGGTGGCGATGCGCACCAGGCTGTCGCGCGGGGCCAGCAGCGTGGCGTCGACCACCCGCCACTGCCCGTCGACGAAGGCCTCGGCGACCGCGTGGAAATCCATCGGGTACAGGCCCGGTGCGTACACCGAGACCAGCCGGGCCGGCACCTTCACCGCACGCAGCAGGGCGACCACCAGGTGGGCGTAATCCCGGCAGACGCCGGCACCGGCCAGCATGGTGTCGACCGCCCCGTCGATCGGATCGCTGGATCCGGGCACGTACTGCAGGCGCTGACCCACCCAGGAGGAGACGCGTTCCAGCAATGTCGCCGAGTCGTTGAGCTGACCGAATTCGGTTCCGGCAAAACCGAAGAGCTTGTCGGACTCGGCGTAGCGGCTGGGGCGCAGATACATCGACTGGTCGTACTCGGTGACCGGCGGCGGATCGGCATAACCGACGACGGTCGCCGCATAGTCGACCCGGAGATGACCGACCCCGGCGTCGAACTTGTGGATGCGGTTGCCGTGGGTGCCGCTGATCTCCAGAGGTTCGATCGGCCGGCCGTCCAGGACGAAGCTCAGCGACTCGGTCACCTGGGCGCCGGGGTGCGGCGCCACCGCGATCTGGAATTCGAGGGTCGTCGGAGCGTTGATTTCGACCTCGAGCTCGGCCGCGACTTCCCGTTGCATGCCCCGATCATGCGTGAGTCGCGGCGAACATGCGAACCGGTGCGTCACTCGGCCGGGTCGGTGCGGCTGGCGCGCCAGCCCCGGTAGCCGCGGTGGGCGGCGAATGCGCCGATGACGGCCGTCGCGCACCATACGGCGATGGCCGCGTACACCAGCGGTGAGGACAGGTCGCCGACCGACGCCCCGAGTGCGGTGTAGACGAATGCGCGCGGCGCCGAGCCGATGAAGGATCCGATCATCATCTGCCACAACGGAACTCCGAACGCGCCGAACGCGTAGGATGCCGCGGCGTCGGAGATGCCCGGAACGAACTTCTGGCCGACCACCGCCCACAGCCCGCCGCGGCCGATGAGCGCGTCGATGCGCTCGGCGCGGTCGGCGCCGAGCACGGCCCGGGTGCTGTTGCGCCCGGCCCGCCGACCGGCCAGGCCGGCGATCGTCGCGGTCCCGACCGTCGCGCCCAAGGTGACGAAGGTACCCAGCACCGGACCGAAGAGCAGACCGCTGCCGGCGGCCAGCAGCGGCCCGGGCACGAAGATGCTGCCGAGCACCGCGGACACCACCACATAGACCAACGGGGCGGCCGGCCCGGTGGAGGCCACCGCATTGCGGATGTCGTCGAGGTCGAGGATGCGTGCGACACCGATCAGGTACCACAGCCCCAACAGGAATACGGCCAGCAGTGCGAGCCGGGCGATATGCGCCCGGCGGCCGGGCCGTACGTCGTCGACGACCCTCACACCCCGATCAGGGAGTCGACCCAGCCGCGGGCGAAGTACAGCAGGAAGCCGGCCGCGACAACCCACAGCAGCGGGCTGATCTCGCGGCCCTTGCCCGCCGCCGTGCGGACGATGGCCCAGGAGATGAAGCCGACGCCGATGCCGTTGGCGATCGAGTAACTCAGCGGCATCACCGCGACCGTCAGCACCACCGGCAGGGCGATGGAGAAATCGGCGAGGTCGATCTCACGCAGATGCGATGCCATCATGGCGCCCACGATGACCAGTGCGGCGGCCGCGACCTCGGTCGGCACGATGGCGGCCAGCGGCGTGAGAAACATTGCGGCCAGGAACAATCCGCCGGTCACCAGGCTGGCCAGCCCGGTGCGCGCACCTTCGCCGATACCGGCGCCGGACTCGATGAACACCGTGTTCGACGATGCGGAGGCGGCGCCGCCGACCACCGCGCCGGCGCCCTCGACGACCAGCGCCGACTGCAGCCGCGGGAAGTTGCCGTGCTCGTCGGCGACGCCGGCCTGCCGGGACAGGCCGGTGAAGGTGCCCATCGCATCGAAGAAGTTGGTGAATACCAGGGTGAACACCAGCATCACCGCGGCCAGGATGCCGATGCGCCCGAAGCTGTCCAGGCTGAACGCGCCGACCAGCGAGAGGTCGGGCACCGCGAACGGGGACCCGCTCAGCGTCGGCACCGACAGTCCCCATCCGCCGGGTTTCTCGGTGGCCGATCCCAGATGCCAGATGGCCTCGATGATGACGGCGACGACGGTGCCGGTGATCAGTCCGATCAGGATGCCGCCGCGGACCCTGCGGGCGACCAGGACGCCGGTGATCAGCAGGGTGAAGACGAACACCACGGTGGGGATGCTGGTGACCGATCCCTCGCCCTGCCCGCCGAGACCGACCGGCGGGGACGGGCTCCCGGTGGAGGCGACGAACCCGGCGTCGACGAGGCCGATGAACAGGATGAACAATCCGATACCGGCGGTGATCGCCAGTTTCAGGGGCATCGGCACCGCATCGAAGATCAACCGGCGCAGCCCGGTGACCGCCAGCAGCACGATGATCACGCCGTTGATGACCACCAGCCCCATGGCCTCCGGCCAGGTCAGCGAGCCGACCACCGAGGACGCCAGGAACGAGTTGATGCCGAGCCCGGCCGCGAAGGCGAACGGCAGCCGGGCGATCACACCGAACAGGATGGTCATCACGCCGGCGGCCAGCGATGTCACCGCCGAGACCTGGGTGAAGCCGAGCTGATCGCCCGCGACGTCGGGCGACCCCGACAGGATGATCGGGTTGAGCACGATGATGTAGGCCATCGCGATGAAGGTGACGACGCCACCACGCATCTCGGAGGCGATCGTCGATCCGCGTGCGCTGATTTCGAAGAAGCGGTCCAGCCGGTTCACGGTATGACCTTAAGGTGCCCCGCGGGATGCGCGCTCGATGGACCCGCCCGATTTCACCCAGGCCAGGAACTCGTCGGCGGAGATCACCGGTTTGCCCAGCTCGTGAGCCTTGCGGGCCTTGCCCGACTGAGTGCCGGCCTCCGCGGTGACGAGTACCTCGCAGCGGGTCTTGGTGACCGTCTGCACCGGCGCCAGCCCGGCCGCCTCGGCGAATCGCATCATCTCCGCACGCGAGACCTCGCGCCCCGTGGCGTCCTGTGCGGTGCCGGTGAAGCAGACGCGCGCGCCCGGCACCAGCACCGATTCGATGTCGGCACCGGCCATGGCGGATTCGACCGCGTCGTCGACGATCTCGACTTCGAGTAGGCGCTGCGCGGCCCGCAACCGCGCCACCACCTCATCGGTGAGCCGCACCCGGCCCGCCGCCGCGCGCAGCTGGTCGGCCACCGAGTGTCGCGCCGCGGCGATCCACGGGGTGACCGGCAGGTCCTCGACGCGATGCTGCGCACCCAGCAGCGCGGGCCCGATCTCTCTGCTGACCGCCAGCAGCGCCGACAGCGCGGGCAGCGCCGCGGCCGTCGGCGTCGGCACGGTGTGGCCGCGGGTGAGCAGATGCCCGGACAACGATTCCGGAGGATCGCCGAACGGCGTGGAACCCGATGCGCCGGCACCCGATTCGGTGAACGCGGCCAGCGTCGACATCGCCTGTTCCAGTGCGGTGCCACCGGATGGCCGGACCGTGGACCGCGGCAGGTCCACCCCCAGCGGCATCACCGTCACCTGGCCCAGACGCTTGAGTTCGAAGTCGATCAGCCCCAGCGTCTCGTCGATGCCGGCGCCGACGGGTGTGCAGCCCGTCAGCATCGGGGCGATGACACCCCACGCCTCGGCGAGCGTCGGCGCGAGCAGGATGTCGGACACGCTGATCCCGTAGGCGGTCCGGGCGTCGGCGAGATCGCGTTGCGGGTTGACCAGGGTGCTCACCGCCGTGCCGTCCTCGAAGGCGATCGCGAGTTCCACCGGCCGGGGCCGGGACATCCGGCCTTCGTCGCCGACCGTCGATATCGCGATCGCGCAGAACCGGTGTGCGCCACCGTCCCCGCTCGCGCCCTGCAGGAACCGGGCTATCCGCCGGTCGGTTTTCAGATCCTTGGGCAGCACCGGGCGTTTGAGCACCAACCCGCTCATCGAGGTGCACCGGCTGAGCGCCACGTAGAGCTGGCCGTAGGAGAACATGCCGCCGGTCAGGTCGACCACCAACCGGTCCAGCGTCTGGCCCTGGCTCTTGTGGATGGTGATCGCCCACGCCAACTTGAACGGCAACTGGGTGAACGTGCCGCAGACCTCGTGGCGCAGCGAACCGCCGTCCACGACCGGCTGGGTCGCCTCCCAGGTGTTGAGCCCGACCTCGGCGCGGCTGCCGTCGGTGAACTCGACAACGACGGCGGCGTCTTCTCCGGCGACGCGGGCGACGACCTTGCCGAGCGTCCCGTTGACCCAGCGATCGGACTGATCGTTGTTGAGCATCATGATCTGGGCGCCGACCTTGAACCGCAGGGTCTCATCGGCGGGCGGGTCGAACAGGCTCAGGTCACCGGTCTGGCGGGCGTGATGCACGATCTCCTCGCCGGCCAGTCGCTCCAGCTGCTGCCGGTTGCGAGCGGTCACCAGCCGGTTCGTCGGAGCCAGCGTCAGCCAGAACTCGTCATCGGGCGGCACGAAATCGGGATCGGTGCGGGCGTTGAGCTGCTCCTGTGCGTGCCCGAGCAGCAGACCCTCTCGGATCTCGTTGAGGATCGCGGTCATCCGGTCATCGCCGAGCTGGCGGAACACCGTCGTCAACGCCACCATTGGGAACTCGTCGCGGCGGAAGGTGTCGGCGGAGAAGAAGTACGGAGTCCGGTAGCGATCGGTGAAGTACCCGGCCTCGGCCTCGGTGACCACCGGGGGCAGCTGGTACAGGTCGCCGACCAGCACGATCTGCACGCCGCCGAACGGGGTGCCGGGGTCGGGGCCGAAGCGTTGCAGCGCGGCGGCGATCTTGTCGAACAGGTCGGCGCGGACCATCGAGGCCTCATCGATGATCAGGGTGTCCAGTGCCTTGAGTGTCCGGGCGAACCGGCCGGGGTAGTAGCGGCCGGTGGTGATGTCGGCGAGGCCGGTGGTGCTGTTGAAACCGAACAGCCGGTGGATGGTGTATCCCTCGACGTTGAGGGCCGCGATCCCGGTGGGTGCGACGACCACCACATTGCGGTCGGTCTGGGACATGAACCGGCGGATCAGCGTCGACTTTCCGGTGCCCGCCTTGCCGGTGAGAAAGACGTGTCGGCCCTGCGCCAACAGGCCCATGGCGTCGCGGAACTCGTCGGTCAGGACGAACTCGCGGGCGGCCACCCGAAGATGGTGCCAGAGGTTGTAACGCTTCGGGGTCCACAGCGATTAACAATCCGAGACAGCTGCTGGGCCATACCGGCCGGTGTCGGGGGAGATGACTGCGAATCGCAGTAGTGGCTGAGAATTGCCCTGCTCCGGAAAAGAGGAGTCGATGCACGATGGGTGCAGCGCGTGAGGAATTCCTGAGGCGAACCATGGTGGCCGGGGTGGCCTCGACCGTGGTGATATCGCTGACCGCACTCACCGCCGGCGTGGCACCGGCGGCCGCCGATCCGGAGATCGTCGTGACGACCACGGCGCAGGCTCCGCAGGAGTCCGGCGGAGGCCAGGGACGCGGCGGTGGTCGCGGTAGCCAGGAAGAGTCGCCGTATGTCGAGCCGGTCGTGACCCCGGAGGCGCCGGCGCAGACCCAGGCGCCCGTCGTCACCCAGGCGCCGGTCACGAAGGAACCCGTCGTGACGCAGGCACCCGTCATCCAGGCGCCGGTTGTGACGCAGGCGCCGGTGCAGACCCAGGAACCGGTTGTGACCCAGGCGCCGGTCGAGACGCCTCGCGTCACGGTGGCGCCCGAGACCGTCGCCCCCAAGCCCGCGCCCAAGCCGGAGCCCGAACCCGAGCCCGCCGTCGAGCAGCCGACGACCACCAGCACCAAGCGCCCCAGCACGCAGGTCACCACCAGCCCGGCCGCGCCGTCCGCGGAGGCCGAGCCGGCGCCGCCGACCACCGCGATGTCCGGACCCAAGCCCGTCGAGCAGGAGGCGCTGACCACCGGCCCGTCCAACCCGGCGCCTGGGTCCGATGAGGCGAAGCCGAGCGACCGGCCCACCGCCGAGGAGGACGCCCCGTCATCGACGGACGCGACCGAGAGTTCGGCAGCGGCGGAGCCTTCGGAGGCCGAAACCTCCAAGACCGATACGTCGGTGACCGACACGTCTGCGGCCGATGAACCACAGGTCGAGAACGCCGCCAAGGTGATCGAGACGCTGAAGCCGGAGGTGCTCGACGCCCCGGTCGCCGATGTCCAGCTCGCCAGCAGCGCCAAGCCCGTCGAGGTGAACCCGGAACCGGCCAAGGTCGAGGAGCTCGCGCAACTGTCCTCGCTGGTCGGCGTCGCCAATGAGCGGGACCGCCTCGAGGAGGAGCGCCGCCAGCTGCGGGAGGACCAGCGCGAGTTGCGGGAGGACCAGCGCGAACTGCGCGAGGACCAACGCGATCTGCGCGCCGAGCAGCGCGACTGGGATCGTCGGGTGCGGCAGTGGAGCCCGGACTGGGTGCAGTACGACGAGTTCTACCGGCCCATGATCGTCAACCCCTACCGCGATCCGGTGCGCATCGTGTACGAGTACCAGAACCGGCCGCGGGTGGTGACCATCGCGCCGTTGCAGCGGATGGTCATGTACGTCGCCGACCTGGCGGCGTACAGCTTCACCGCGGTGGTGCTCAACACCATCAACACCGTGGTCAGCACGGCCGTGGGTGTCGCGGTGGGCAGCTTCTTCGGTGGCGGTTTCATCCCGAACATCACCAACATCGGAGCGATCGCGCCGCCACCCCCGCCGCCGCTTTTCCGCTACGACAATGTGCCGGTGCAGGTGCGCTACTCGGACGCGGTGTACGAGCCCTTCCGGGTGCAGCGCATCGTCGATGTCGGTGACGACGCCCGTTACGGCGAGCGCCGGGTGCTGCTCGACGGAGTGACTCCGGCCTGGGGCGTCTGGAAGCAGAACGCCGCGGGCGAACGGCAATTCGAGATTCACCGCACCCAGCAGTACCCGGGTCTGGACACTCCGCGCGAGGGCCCGCTGCCCGGTGACTACCGGATGACGCTGGCTTCCGAGGAGGCGCCGTCGAGCACCGGCAACGGCCAGATGGTGTTGATCGTCGCGGCGGTCGCCTGCGCGGTGCTCAGCCTGGGAGCCGTCGCGGCGGCCGGTGTGATGGGACGCCGCCGCGGGATCTAGACGCGCGAATGGCCAGTTTTGACACGCTTTTTCGTGATCTGCGTGTCATGACTGGCCACTCGGCGTTGCTCAGGCGTGCACGTTGCGTAGGCCGACGGCCCCGCGCAGACCCGAGCAGTTGACGCACCCCACGCAGCCGACGCAGTCGGTGCAGGCCACGCATCCGATACAGGCCCGGCATTTCTGGCAGGCCACACACCCGACGCAGGCCGCGCACCCGACAAGAGCCGCGCACAGCACCAGGAACGCGCTGCCCA
The DNA here is from genome assembly GCF_008329585.1 of Mycolicibacterium sp. P9-22. Lineage (GTDB taxonomy): Bacteria > Actinomycetota > Actinomycetes > Mycobacteriales > Mycobacteriaceae > Mycobacterium. Next base: position 675,940 of record NZ_NPKP01000001.1, read on the forward strand.
CCACGGCGAACCCGCCGGCCACCCCGGCACTGCCGCCGGTGGCGATGGAGCCGGCCACCCCGGCGCTGTTCACCGTGGCGATGGAGCCGGCGACCGCGGCGCTACCGACGGTGCCGATCGAACCGGCCACCGCCGCACTGCCGACGGTGGCGATGGAACCCTGGACCGCGACGCTGCCCACGGTCGCGATCGAGTCTGTGCCGGAGTCGATCTCGTTCATCAGTCGGCGCCCTTTCCGTTGTCGACGCGGTACACCGCGCCGTGGATCGCGGCCGCGTCATCACTGGCCAGGAAAGCGATGGTCTTCGCGACATCGACCGGATCCATCATTCCGCGCGGCGCGGCAATCCGCATGATCAGGTCCCAGTCGGCGTCCTCCGGCGCGGAGAATTCGGTGACCTGCGCGGTGAGCATCCCGCCGGGACACACCGCGTTGACCCGCAGCGTCTCCTTGGTGAACTCGACGGCCATCGCCCGGGTCAGCCCGATGAGTCCGTGTTTGGCCGCGCAGTAACCGGCCGAATAGACCTCGCCCTCGACTCCGGCCACCGAGGACACGTTGACGATGTTGCCGCCGGATTCCAGCAGATGCGGCAGCGCGGCCCGGCTCAGATAGAACGGCCCGTTCAGATTGACCGCCAGGTCGAGATCCCAGTCCGCGTCGGTCACCGACGCGGTGCGCCGCATCTGGTGAAAGCCGGCCACATTGGCCAGCACATCGATGCGCCCGAACGCCGCGACACAGTCGGTTACGGCCTGCGCGCAGGCGTCGGCGGTGCCGATGTCATAGGACCCGAACTTCCCGCCGGGCACCTCGGCGAACACCTCGGCCATCCGGTCGCTGTCGCGGGCCACGCCGTAGACCGATGCGCCGCGCTCGGCGAACAGCTTGGCCGTCGCCGCACCGAGTCCCGCTGACGCGCCCGTCACCAATGCCACTTTTCCGTGCAATGAGGTCATGCTCGTGACTCTCTCACGGGGCAAACCGCGGACGCGCCAGATGCGTCCTGCAATACTGCGAGGCGTGAACACACTTCGCGGGTTGTTCAGTGCCGCCCTGCTGGTTGCCTCGATGGTCGGGTTCGCCGGCCCGGCACAGGCGAATCCGAGGCAGCAGGTGCTGGAGGGCGTCTACAACTATCACCAAGAAGGTGTGGCGGAGGTCGGGACGTGGACCATCTATCCGGTGTGCGTGCCGGTGGTCGGTGACCTGCGGGCAGAGATCCGCGATCCGGTCGCCTGCACCCTGCACGTCTCGGGCACGCCGACCACGTGGGTCACCGGCGGGGACGCCAAGCTCACCGGCGGACAGTGGGCGTACTCGGTGAACAAGAAGGACGGGTTCACCTGCCCGGACGGCAGCACCGTCCCGACACTGACCACCATCAAGTTCAACACCGAGACCATGACCGGCACCCGGAGTGTCGCGCACAATCAGGTGTGCGGACTACCGGCGACGCTCGAAACCGTGCCGTTCACGCTGTCGTTCCGCGAGCCGCTGCCGATCCCGGTCCAGAAATACCCGCTCTACTGCGAGCCCGGCGGCCTGCGCCGCTGCTTCTAGACAGGATGGCGATGACCAAACGAGTCGTGGTCTGGGGTACCGGTTTCGTCGGGACGATGGTGATCGCCGAGATCGTCAAGCACCCGAACTTCGAACTCGTCGGGGTCGGGGTGAGCAATCCCGCCAAGGTGGGCCGCGATGTCGGCGAGATCTGCTCTCTGGGTGCACCATTGGGTCTGACGGCCACCGACGACATCGACGCACTGATCGCCCTGCGACCCGATGCCCTGGTGCACTACGGACCGACGGCCGCGCAGGCCGACGCGAACATCGAACTGATCACCCGGTTCCTGCGGGCCGGCATCGATGTCAGCTCGACGGCGATGACACCGTGGGTGTGGCCGACGATGCATCTCAACCCGCCGAACTGGATCCAGCCGATCACCGACGCCTGCCAGGCCGGGGGAGCCTCCTGCTTCACCACCGGTATCGATCCGGGGTTCGCCAACGATCTGTTCCCGCTGACGCTGATGGGACTGTGCTCCGAGGTGAAGACCGTGCGGGCCTCCGAGCTGCTCGACTACACGAACTACACCGGCGATTACGAGTTCGAGATGGGCATCGGCCGCCCCCCCGAATATCGCCCGCTGCTGGAAAGCCCGGAGATCCTGATCATGGCCTGGGGCGCCACGGTTCCGATGATCGCGCACGCGGCCGGTATCATGCTCGACGAGATCACCACCAGCTGGGAGAAGTGGGTGACCCCCGAGGACCGCAAGTCCGCCAAGGGAGTCATCGAGGCCGGCAAGGTGGCCGCGGTCCGGTTCACCATCAACGGCCGGTGGGGCGGGGAGACCCGGATCCAGCTCGAGCATGTCAACCGGATCGGGCTCGACGCCGCCCCGGACTGGCCGACCGGCAATGACAACGACGTATACCGCGTCGATATCGAGGGCACACCCAGCATCTCGCAGGAGACCGCATTCCGGTTCACCGACGGCTCCGGACGCGACGCCGCCGCGGCAGGCTGTCTGGCCACCGGACTGCGCGCGCTCAATGCGGTGCCCGCGGTGAACGACCTACCGCCGGGCTGGGTGACCGCACTGGATTTGCCGCTCATCCCGGGTGCCGGCACGATCCGTTGAGTAACGCCCACGGCGCGGGACGCGATTTGACGGTGTGATGGAAGCACCAGTGGGGCTGTCGGTTGGTGCCACCAATTTGACGGCGGTGGCGGTGGGCCGCACCTCGGTCACCCGACCGGCACAGGTCGGCGCCTCGGGTCGGGAAGTGACCGATTTCGTCGACCGCGTGGGCGACCCGGTCGGGATCCTGGCGCCCGACGGGTCATCGCACCGCCCGGAGCTGCTGCTGGCCGAGGCATTGCGCGCCGTGCTGCACAACGTGGGCGGCGCGCAGCAGCTGGCGGTGACCCATCCGGTGCATTGGCGCCCGGTCGCGATCGACGCGCTACGCGCCGCGCTGGCAACAGTGCCCGAACTGGCCGATGCCGCACTGGTCGACGACGCCAGGGCCGCCGCGACCGCCCTGGCCGACACCCCGGGCCTGCCCGCCCGGGGCACCGTTCTGGTCTGCGATTTCGGCGGTTCTGGCACCAGCATCACCTTCGTGGACGCCGCCAACGGCTATCGACCCGTCGGGCCGGCGGTGCGTCACCTGGAGTTGTCCGGAGCCCTGCTCGACCAGGCGTTGCTGCGGCGCGTGCTGGCTGATCTACCGGGTACCGCGACCAACGCGGATGGGACCTCGGCGCTCGGTTCGCTGTCGCGGTTGCGGGATCAGTGCCGGACGGCCAAGGAACGGCTGTCCGATGTCGTCGCCACGGCGCTCGTCGTCGATCTGCCGAATCACCGGGCCGAGGTGCGACTCACCCGCGACGAGGTCGATGCGCAGTTGCGCGCGCCGCTGGCCGAGTTCGTGGTTGTGCTGCAGGATGCCATGCACCGCAACGGCATCCGGCCGGGTGATCTGGCGGCCGTGGCGAGTGTCGGTGGCGGGGCTCGAATCCCGGTCATCACCACCACGCTGTCCGAACATCTGGGGGTCCCGGTCATCACCCAGGCCTTTCCGGGACTGTCCGCCGCAATCGGCGGCGGGCTGCTGGCCGCGGCTCGCGCCGACGACGGTGTGACGGCCCTGGCGCCCGTCGCGCCGGTGGCCGATGCACCCGCGTCGCCGGCGGCCGGTGTGTCGCAGTTGGCCTGGTCCCAGGACACCGGCGCCATCCCCGAACCCGCGCCGTGGGCCGGTCCGGTGGACCACCCCCGGCCCGAACTCCGGTTCGCCGACGATGACGTGCCCGAATACCTTCCCGCCGTGCCGGTTCCGTGGTACCGGCGCCCGCAGGTCCTCCTCGGGCTCGGGGCGGCGGTGGTGCTGACGGTCGCCGCAATCGCTGCGATCGTGGCGCTGGGTGACGATGAAACGACTTCTCCCACCATCGATTCGACCACCACCACCGTGACCACCACGACCACGGTGACCTCGCAACCACCCACGTCGGTGCAGCCACCCGCGCCGCAGGCCCCGCCCCCGCCGCGGACCCGCACCGTTGCGCCTCAGCCGCCGGTCACCCAGGCACCACCGCCGGCGACCAAGCCACCTCCGCCGGCAACCGAGCCACCTCTGCCGTCGACCGAGCCGCCGCCGCCGACGACGGAAGCTCCTCCGCCGACGACCGAGCCGCCGCTCATCCCGACGATTCCCACCATCCCGCCGATCCCCACGATTCCCGGCCTGCCGCCGTTCATCCCACAACCCGGGCAGGTGGTTTCGCCATAGGCCGCCACCGTGACGGCAGCGGCGGGAGGTGGATCTAACGCACCCGAGGGCGCTTGTGCAGCACCACCTGGGCCATCGGGATCTGCATCTGCTCCGGCGCATCCGCCAACCGTGCCGCCACCGCGGATTCGAGGGCATCGCAGAACTGCGCACGCCGGCCGGCGGAGCCGTCAGCGAGGGCACCGGCCAAAGTCTGGAACACCGCGGCCCGTAGGAACGAGCCCCACTGAGCCCCGAAGAGCGTTGCGTCCCTGTCCTTCTGGTATTGCCTCCAGAACCGGTCCTCGGCGTCGAACACCTCCAGATGCTCGATGGTCAGCTGCTCAAGGCGCCCGGACGGGGCGAACGGAGTGGTGAAGTCGGCCGCCCGGCGCCCGCTCACGGGGATGCTCATCCCGGTCAGTTCCTCGTCGGTGATGACTTCCCGTTCGATCAGCTCGGTGAGTGCGGACATCAGCGCCGCGAACAGCGGCCGGTACCCGAATTCCCCGTTCTCGCCGATGGCCATCGTCATCACCACCGCCCGCCCGCCCGGACACAATTCCCGCCCGCGGTACGCGACGAACTCGTGCCAGTCCCGCGCGGCCTGCCGTTCATGGGCCGACCGGGTCGCCTCGTCGGCGCTGTAGGCGGCGTGGATGTGGTCGGTGACCGGTGCCGGCTGCCGGCTCAGCCACAGCACCGACCACGAGGACCAGCCCAGACTGACGGTGTTGGACGGCAGGATCTGGCTGTAGAACGACCGGCCGACCGCCGAGGAGAACGCGGCCTGGTCATGGTGCAGGTAGCTGTCGGGATCCTCCCGCAGGGTGCTGAACAGGGCGCTGAAATCGTTCTCCGGCACATCGGTGTGGGTGACCAGCACCGACTGATCGGGCCGGGTCCGTTTCCGCAGCACCGCGATCGCGGCGTTGATCGGCAGCAGCGAATTGTGGCCGTTGGCGGCGCCGTAATCGGCGATCACGATCGGCAACGGCGCCGGGGGGATGGGCACCGCCCCGGCGGCCTCCTCGAACAGCGCGATGGCCTGCTTCAGCCCGGCGGCCTGCAACCGCGAACTCGCGCTGTAGTCGCCGCTGCCTACCGGCACCGGTCGCACCACCACGCTTGATTCGGGCATGCCGTGAGGGTAGTCCCGTCTCGCGGTACGCGCCGTCGAAGCGGACGCCGTGCCAGACTGCCAGCCATGAGTCCAGCAACTGTGCCGCGCCTGCTGACCATCCTGGCCGCGGTGACCATGGTGGTGGCCGGAATCGGGTTCGTGGCGGCGCTGGTTCTCAATGCGTTCGTCTTCGACAAGTACAACGCGTACGGCGAGGTGCCGATCGCCGGCGCGGGTCAGCTGCAGCTGCCCGCAGGTGAGGTCATCATCAGCTTTCACACCCAGATCATCGGCAGCACCGGCGGCGGTGGACTGCCGATACCCGATTTGCAGTTGGGCATCGACCCGCCGGCCGGTGTGCCGGAGCCGGTGATCACCGAGAACGTCGGCGGCACAACGACGGTGAACAACGATGCCCGGGTGCGGGTCTGGGTGGCTCAGGTCGCCGAGGACGGCGAGTACGCGATCCGCACGGACGGCAATGTCGGCGCCTATCTCAGCCCGCGGCTGGCCTTCGGGCACGGCAGCCGGTGGGACGCGCTGCCGTGGTGGTGCGCGGCGGTGTTCGGACTCGCCGTCGCCGACCTGATCATCGCGAGGATCTGGGCCGCCAAGGTGCGCCGCGCGCCGCGCCCGGTTCCGTCCGGACCGCCGCCGCCGACTTTCCATCTCGGCGACACGCCCGCGGTGTCATACCAGTCGCCGTCGTCGTACATCCCGACCGAGGACGGTATCCGCATCGAGCAGCTGAAAACGCTTGCTGCCCTGCGGGACTGCGGTGCGCTGACCGAGGCGGAGTTCGAAGCCGAGAAGCGCAGGTTGTTAGGCGGCCGGTGACAGCAGCCGGGACCGCTCGAAGCGGCCGGCCGGCTGGAACCGGGCCAGCACCTCGTCGGCCGGCTCTGCGGCGAACTCGGTGATCAGGGCCTTGGCGGATTCCACCGACGTCACCGCCTCGAACGGGCGCGGGTCGTCGAGCAGCCCGAACAGCTTGCCCGCGAAGCGTGGGCTGGCGGCCGCGGCGGCAAAGTACAGATCGCCGTATTCGGCGAAGTCCGGGTCGCCCAGAAACAATTGGGTGACACGCTGGGCGGCCCGCCCACGGTGAACGTAGAACTCCTCGAAGGCCGTCGTCAGCCAGGCGGTGTCGAACGGGCCATCATGCTTGGCGGCCTTGTGCACCAGCGCCGCGGCCTGGATCAGCCCGCCCTGGGCGCCCTGGCCGGCGATCGGGTCATAGGAGATCGCGGTGTCACCGAGCGCGGCCACCGGGTGCCCGCCGGCGGTGTGCCCGACACCGCGGCGCACCACCTGGGTGACCGCCCCGGAGAGCCAGGAGTGCGGATCCTCCTCGATGACCCGGAACCGGGTCACCTCCGGAAGGTCCCAGTCGATGTGATCGCGGTGCAGTCCGGTGGCGACTTCCAGGGCTGACGCCGCGTCGGTCACGGTGGCGAACCGCCGTTCCCAGTCACTGCCGGGCAGCGCCCATCCCAGGAAAGCCCAGCTCGGGCCGGCGTCCTTGTGCAGGTAGGGCCCCCAGAACGTCTCACCGTGATCGGCAACCACGGTGAACGCCTCGTGCTGCCCACCCGCGGTGCTGCGGTGGGCGAACACATCGGGCCCGTGCCCCAGTCCGGTCACCGAGAAGGCCAGCACGCTGCGCTGCGGCTTGTCGTACACGCTGCGTGCCACATCGACGGGGAACAGCGAGGACAGCCCGCCGCGACCGGTGGCCACCAGCGTCAGATCGGCCTTCGCGGCGATGGCGTCCAGCCGAACCGGGTCCACCGCTTCCACCACGAAATGTCCCCCGCGCTGCCGGAACAGGCTCAGCCGGTCATCGGCCTTGAGGCGGGTGTCCACTGCGATGGCCCGGGCGTTGCCGAACCAGCCGTCGAAGGCGATTGCCTCGGTGTCACCGTCACGCACCCGCACGCTCTGCCCGCTCGACAGCGGCGCGGTCGCCAGATAGGTGTTGAGCCCCAGGCTCTCCTCGGCGCGCTGTGCCTCGCCGAGTATCAGCGCGGTACCGGTGGCGGGCACGCCGTCACGGAGGGCGGGCTGATCGCGTTCGCTGTAGATGGTGACGTCGAATCCGTTGTCCAGCAAACCCAGTGCCGCCGTCACGCCGGTCTGGCCGGCGCCGATGATCGCTGCGGTGCGTCCGCTCGATGTCGTCATGGCTGTTCACTATCGGCCCAGCGTCCCACCGGGAACAGGTACAGGCTCAGCGTGATCGCAAAGCTCAGTGCAGACCCAGCAGGCGGGCGTCGACAGAGACGACGCCGGACCCCTCGCTCGGCAACCGGACCTGGAGGTTGCCGTCGGCATCGACGCGGTTGGCGACGATCCGGACGAACGGGGTGCCCACCGGCAGACCGGGGGCCGCGACACCGGAAGCGTCGGTGGGGTGATCGGTCAGCAGGACCGCTCGTTTGCGCGCCAGATGTTTGCGTTCGGGTGCCACAGGTGTGGCCGCCGGGGCCCCGGGCGGCGGCAGCCAACGATCCTCGTGCCGCCCGGCACGGCACTGCGCGGCGAAGGCGAGCGCGGCCGCGGGGTCATCGGCGAACAGTTCGTACATTGCGATGTCGATACCGAAGTACTCGCGGTACTCGCCGTCCCGTTGCGGCATCGGGGTTCTCAGGTAGCGGCGACCGCTGGAGCGTTCGACGCCGAGTTCGACGACCAGCGCGCCGTCCCGGACATCGTGCACTTTGTCGAAGATGTAGACCGCGGGTGCGGCCACCACCTGCGGGCTCGCCGTGCCCGCATCGCTGCCGTGTACCCGGAGCCCCAGCCGCACCAACCCGAAGGCGGTAACGGCCACCGCCGCGGCCAGCGCCGTGCCTGCGGCGAACGCGACCAACGGATAGTAGAACGTGTAACCATGTGCCCGCCAAGCGGATACGGCGGCGATCACGTATGCGGCGATCGCCGAGGCCGGTATACCGACAACGGCCAGGACCACGCCGACCGCCGCAATGCCGGGCGCACCGCTATCGCTGAGCATCACGCTCATGGCGCCGGCATATACCGCCAGGCCCACCCAGCCGAGCAGCACGACGAACAACAGGATCGTCGCGGCGGCATCAACGCCGTGCATGCTCACCGCCCGTCAGTGGCCGCGCGCCACCCATTCGTCATAGTGCACGATCTCACCGCCGATGGTGGTGGTGTCACCGTGGCCGGTGTAGACGACGGTCTCGCCGGGCAGGGCGCCCAGCTTCGTGGAGATGGAGTCCAGGATGGTGGGGAAGTCCGAGTAGGACCGCCCGGTGGCGCCCGGTCCGCCCTGGAACAGGGTGTCTCCGGAGATGACGGCGTTCAGTTCGGGAATCGACCAGCAGACCGAGCCCGGCGAGTGCCCGGGGGTGTGCAGGGCGTGCAGTTCGATACCGCCGGCGGTGAGCACCAGACCGTCGGTGACGCTACGGAACTCGGCCTCCGGATGGACGGCGCGCCACAGCATTTCGTCGGCCGGGTGCAGGAACACCGGGGCGTCGAGGGCTTGGGCGAGTTCGGGCGCGACGGTGATGTGGTCGTTGTGCCCGTGGGTGCAGATCACCGCAACGACATTGCGCCCGGCGACGGCGTCGATGATCGGGGCCGAGGTGTGGGCGGCGTCGAAGACGATGACATCCAAGGCGTCACCGACGAGCCAGATGTTGTTGTCGACGTCCCAGCTGCCGCCGTCGAGCTCGAATTTTCCGCTGGTGACGACGCGCTGCACGCTCACAGCACGACCACCGAGCGCAGCACCTCGCCGGCGTGCATCTTGTGGAACGCCTCTTCGACCTGGTCGAGGGTGATGCGTTCGGAGACGAACTTCTCCAGCGGCAGCCGGCCCTGCAGGTATAGGCTGATCAGGGTGGGGAAGTCGCGTTCGGGTAGGCAGTCGCCGTACCAGGAGGACTTCAGCGAGCCGCCGCGGGAGAAGAAGTCGACCAGCGGCATCTCCAGCGTCATGTCCGGGGTGGGCACTCCGACCAGGACCACGGTGCCGGCCAGGTCGCGGGCGTAGAACGCCTGCTTCCAGGTTTCGGGGCGCCCGACCGCGTCGATGACGACGTCGGCGCCGAAACCGTCGGTGAGGTCCTGGATGGTCGCCACGATGTCTTTTCCGGGGGCAAGATCGTGACTGTTGATGGTGTGGGTGGCACCGAATTCGCGGGCCACATGCAGTTTGCGGTCGTCGACGTCGACGGCGATGATGCGGCGCGCGCCGACCAGGGCGGCGCCGGCGATCGCGGCGTCCCCGACGCCACCGCAGCCGATCACCGCGACGGTGTCATCGCGGTTGACCGCCCCGGTGTTGACCGCCGCGCCGAGACCGGCCATCACACCGCAGCCCAGCAGGCCGGCTACCGCCGGGTCGGCCGCGGAATCGACCTTGGTGCACTGACCTTCGTGCACCAGGGTCTTGTCGGCGAAGGCGCCGATACCCAGGGCGGGGGACAGTTCGGTGCCGTCGGTCAGGGTCATCTTCTGGGTGGCGTTGAAGGTGTCGAAGCACAGGTGCGGGCGCCCGCGCTTGCAGGCCCGGCACTCACCGCAGACGGCACGCCAGTTCAGGATCACGAAGTCGCCGACCTCGACGTGGGTGACACCCGCGCCGATGGTCTCCACGATGCCGGCGGCCTCGTGGCCGAGCAGGAACGGGTACTCGTCGTTGATGCCCCCCTCACGATAGGTCAGATCGGTATGACAGACACCGCAGGCCTGGATCGCCACGATGACCTCGCCGGGACCCGGATCGGGGATGACGATGTCGACCAATTCGACGGGCTGACCTTTGGACCGCGAGATGACCCCGCGCACCGTCTGACTCATGCCTGACTGAACCTTTCGTGGGTATGGAATGCCACCGGGCGTGCTGGACGCGCCACCCGCATGTTTACTATGAGTAGTTAAAGTTGCTCGGTAGTGAACTTACTACAGGAGCCGCCCAGTGTGCCTGACTCATGGCTATAACCTAATACGCCGCCCGGCATTCCGTCAGACAGGTGTCCAGTTTTCGGTAAACGTGCTGGCAAGTAGGCTCGGGGCCCTATGAGCGCACTCGACGTCTTGGCCGACTGGCCGGTCCCGACAGCTGCCGCCGCGGTCATCGGGCCGACCTTCCGGGGCGAGCGAAGCGACGGGGCAGTTTCCGTCCTCGCCACCCATGGGGATACATCTCGCCCATTCCGGCTGGCCTCGGTCACCAAGCCACTGGTCGCCCGCGCCGCCCAAGTTGCGGTGGAGGAGGGCGCCTTCGAACTGGACACGCCGGCCGGTCCGCCCGGTGCGACGGTGCGCCATCTGCTGGCGCACACGTCCGGGGTGGCCATGCAGTCCACCAGTGGCGAGCAAAGCGACGGGGAAGAATACGAGGTGCTGGCCGCGCCCGGGACTCGGCGCATCTACTCCAATGCCGGATTCACCCTGCTCGCCGAGGTGCTGCAGGCATCCGCCGAGATCGCGTTCGGCGGATACCTGCGCGAGGCGGTGTTCGAACCGCTCGGCATGACCGCTTCGACGCTGAACGGCGGCGCGTCGGCGGCCGGCTACGGCGCCGAATCGTCGGTCGACGATCTGGCGCGTTTCGCCGCCGATCTGCTGCGGCCGGCGCTGGTGACGCCCGAGATGCACGCCGAGGCCACGACGGTCCAGTTCCCCGGCCTCAACGGAGTGCTGCCGGGGTTCGGCTCGCAACGCCCGAACGACTGGGGGCTTGGGTTCGAGATCCGGGCTGAGAAAACGCCGCACTGGACCGGGTCGTCCAACTCGGCCGGGACCTACGGACATTTCGGCCAGTCCGGCACGTTCCTGTGGGTCGATCCGGCCGTTGACCTGGCCTTGGTGGTGCTCACCGACCGGGACTTCGGGGAGTGGACGCGCCCGCTGTGGCCGGCCATCTCTGATGGAGTCCTGAGAGAATTCGGCGCACACTAGCGCAACACGAGTCCCACGAGGCACAATAGACACGCACGAAACAGCTGCACAGTTCGGTAACACCAGGTCGTTGGGGAAGACGTCCCTAGTGGAGCCGAAGGAGCAGAAGTATGCGTGCGTCGAACCAGTTCGCCGAGGCGACAACTGGCGTGGTCTACGTTCACGCCTCGCCCGCGGCGGTATGCCCACATGTCGAGTGGGCTCTTTCGTCGACCCTGTCGGCGCGGGCGAACCTCAAGTGGACGCCCCAGCCCGCCATGCCCGGACAGTTGCGTGCCGTCACGAACTGGGTGGGTCCGGTGGGTACCGGCGCGCAGTTGGCCAACGCCCTGCGGTCCTGGTCGGTGCTCCGCTTCGAGGTGACCGAGGACCCCAGTGAGGGCGTCGACGGACACCGCTGGTGCCACACCCCGCAGCTCGGTCTGTGGAGCGGGGCGATGAGCGCCAACGGGGACGTGATGGTCGGTGAGCAGCGGCTGCGCTCCTTGATGGCTTCCGGCGCCGACGCGCTGGCCGCCGATCTGGACTCGGTGCTCGGCACCGCATGGGACGAATCCCTGGAGCCCTACCGCGGCGGTGGCGACACCGGCGAGGTCACCTGGCTGAACCGGGGCGTCGGCTAGGCCTGCCCTGCCGAGCGGCCACTTATTGCACGCTTTCGTGCGAATCGCGTGTCATAAGTGGCCACTGGGCGTGAGGATCTTCAGCGCGCCCGGAACCGCGGTCACGGTGACGGGCAGCGGGCACACGTACTCGCCGTCGGCATAGGCGTTGATGCCGGGTGAATCGACGGTGATGGTGCTCGCCCGCGCCGTGCGCACCTCGTCGAGATCGACATGGGTGCCCTTGAACACGGTGGGGAACAGGCGGATCAATTTCATCCGGGACGCCGAAGCGACCATCGTCGCGTCGAGCAGTCCGTCCCGCGGGTCCGCGCCCGGGCAGATCTTCATCCCGCCGCCGTAGCTCTTGGTATTGCCGAACGCCGCGAGGGTGAGTTCGGTGACGAGTTCGTCTCCGCCGTCGAACGACAGCGTGAACGGCAGCAGCCGCAGCTGGGAGATCTCGGCCACCATGGCCAGGTTGTAACGCATCCGGCCGTGCGGCCAGCTCATCCGATTGGTGCGGTCGGTGACCAGTGAATCGAATCCCGCGGCCATCACGGTGCCGAACCAGCGGTCGGTGCCGTCGGTGCCGGCGATGCGGCCGAGGTCGACTCGGGTGATGTTGCCGTCGGCGATCACATCGGTTGCGGCCTCGGGATCCTTTGCCGGGATACCGAATTCGCGGGCATGGTCATTGCCGGTGCCGGCCGGGATGATCCCCAGTGGGATGTCGGTCTGGGCGAGCACCTGCAGCGCCAGCGAGATGATGCCGTCACCGCCGACGACGACGAGCGCGTCCATGCCGCGTTCCAGCGCTCCCTCGAGGAGCTGGCGCGCATGGGTGGCGTCACGGCCCGCGATGGCCACCACGTCGACACCGCGCCGGTGCAGCTGCGTGATGGCCCGCTCCGCGGCATGGGATGCGCTGCCGTGCCCCGACGCCGGGTTGGTCAGCACGGTGACCCGCTCGATCACGGAATCAGCTTGCCGGGGTTGAGAATTCCGTCCGGGTCCAGGGTCGCCTTGACCGAACGCAGGATCTGCACGCCGAGGTCACCGATCTCGGCCCGCATCCACGGACGGTGATCGGCGCCGACGGCGTGGTGGTGGGTGATGGTGGCGCCGGTGCGCACCATGGCATCGGAAGCGGCGGTCTTGGCGCGGTGCCACTGCTCGATGGGGTCGTCCTGCTGGCCGGCGACGACGGTGAAGTACAGCGACGCTCCGGTGGGGTACACATGCGAAATATGGCACATCACCAGGGCCTGGCCGAGCGATTCGGTCAGCGCTTCGGTGACGGCGGCCTTGAGGGCGGGGATGTTGGACCAGTTGGTCGCGGTCTCCAGGGTCTCGCACAGCGCGCCGGCGGCCAGCAGTGAATCCCGCAGGTACGGAGCGCCGAACCGGCCGTGTTCCCAGCCTTTCGCCGGTGCGTCGCCCAGCGTGGTGGCGCCGTTGGCGCGCAGCAGGGCGGCGGTTTCGGCGTGGCGGCTCTCGGTGTGGGATTCGGTCCCCTCGAACACGGTGATCGCCAGACAGCCGCCGGTGATGGTCTGCTCGCCGATGCTCTCGGTGGTGGCCAGGTTGACTCCGGTCTCGGCCTCATCGGACAGCCGGATCACCGTGGGGCCGGTGCCGGTCTGGATGACGGCGCGCAAAGCGGCTGCGCCGGTGGCGAAATCGGGAAACGACCAGGCCTCGTAGCGGGTGGACTCCGACACCGGATGCACCCGGACCCGCACACTGGTGATGATGCCGAACACGCCCTCGGAGCCGACGATGAGCTGGCGCAGGTCGGGCCCGGCGGCCGAGGCCGGGGCGCGCCCGAGATCGAGCACGCCGGCCGGTGTCACCACGCGCAACCCGCGGACCATATCGTCGAATCTGCCGTAGCCGGCGGAATCCTGTCCCGAGGACCGGGTGGCGGCGAACCCGCCGATGGTGGCGAACTGGAAACTCTGCGGGAAATGCCCGAGCGAGAAGCCGTGTGACCCGAGCAGTTCCTCGGCGCGGGGGCCGGTGACGCCGGCGCCGAGTTCGGCCTCCCCGGACACCTCGTCGAGGCTGTGCAGTGCGTCCAGGCGTCGCAGGTCCAGTGAGATGACCGAGGAGAATCCGCCGCGCTCGGGATCGACACCGCCGACCACGGTGGTGCCGCCGCCGAAGGGGACGACCGCGATCCGGCGCTCGGAACAGACGCGGAGCAGTTCGGCCACCTCGTCCTCGCCGCCGGGGAGCAGGACCGCGTCTGGGGCATCTTGTACGCCGGTGTCTTTGCGGCGCAACAGGTCCGGCGTCGACTTGCCGCCGGAACGCAGTAGCCTGCTGGTGTCGTCGGTGCGGCAGAACTCGGCCCCGACAACGGCTTCCAGGGCGGCACGGTCCTCATCGGACAACGCCGACGGGCGCACCCGCACCTCGGTGATCCCCAGTTCGGGGGTGGCCGGGCCGTCGATACCCAGTGCCTGCTTGAGGAGTGCCCTGATGCCGTCGGACAGCGGCTTGGCGGCCTGCGGGTCGCCCCACGCATTCCATTTCATCGGAGGTTGCAGGGCATCAGGTTGCGTCATGAGTTACAGTATTACATAACATGTCAATCAGTAACGATGAATCGCTCGGCGATCGGATCCTCGACGCCGCGGCTGCGTGCGTGCTTGCCTACGGCATCGACCGCGTCACCCTCGCCGAGATCGCCCGCCGCGCCGGTGTGAGTCGCCCGACGGTGTATCGGCGCTGGCCCGACACCCCATCGATTCTCGCGGCGCTGCTCACCTCCCGGGTGACCCGCGTGCTCGAGGACGCCGGTGACCGCGGGGCCGGCCGGGAGGCGCTGGTGGCCCGGATCGTCACGGTCGCCGAACGCCTGCAGCATGACGAGATCGTGATGTCGGTGCTGCACAGCGCACCCGAGCTGGCGATGGTCTATATCGCCGAGCGATTGGGCACCAGCCAGCAGATCCTCATCGACGCCACCGCCGCTGAGATCGAACTGGCCCAGGAGCACGGCAGCGTGCGCGCCGGGGATCCGCGCCGGTTGGCCGCGATGTGCCTGCTCATCACCCAGTCGACCGTGCAATCCGCGCAGATGGTCGAGCCCATCCTCGGCGCCGCCGACCTGGCCGCCGAACTCGCCCACGCCCTGAACGGATACCTGCGGCCATGAACCCTGCACCTGTGACAGGCAGCGCGCTGAACCGTGAGCGCCGCAGCGCCGAGCTCGCCGGCCTCGCGGACGGCAAGACCGTCGACGTGCTGGTGATCGGGGGCGGGATCACCGGCACCGGTATCGCCCTGGACGCGGCCACCCGCGGACTGCGGGTCGTGCTGGTGGAGAAACACGACCTGGCCTTCGGTACCAGCCGCTGGAGTTCCAAGCTCGTGCACGGCGGGCTGCGCTACCTGGCCACCGGCAACGTCGGCATCGCCCGCCGCAGCGCCATCGAACGCGGAATCCTGATGACCCGCAACGCACCGCACCTGGTGTCGGCCATGCCGCAGCTGGTGCCGCTGCTACCGGGCATGAACCGGGCCTCCCGCGCCCTGGTCCGGGTCGGCTTCGTGGCCGGTGACGGGTTGCGCAGGCTGGCGGGAACCTCGGTCGCAACGCTGCCGCGGTCCCGCCGGGTCGATGCGGCCCGGGCGGTGGAGCTGGCGCCCACGGTACGCCGAGATGGCCTCGACGGCGCCTTCCTGGCCTACGACGGACAGCTGATCGACGATGCCCGGCTCGTCACGGCGGTGGCCCGCACCGCCGCCCAACACGGGGCCACCGTGTTGACCCGGGTGTCCGCCCATGCGGCACAGGGTGATTCGGTACGGCTCGTCGACGAGCTCACCGGTGAGTCACTGGATGTCCGCGCCCGCGCGGTGATCAACGCCGCCGGGGTGTGGGCCGGCGAGGTGGACCCGTCCATCCGGTTGCGGCCCAGCCGCGGCACCCACCTGGTCTTCGACGCGGCCGCCTTCGGCAATCCCACCGCGGCGCTGACCATCCCGATCCCGGGGGAGCTCAACCGGTTCGTCTTCGCGATGCCCGAACAGCTGGGCCGGGTGTACCTGGGCCTCACCGATGAGGATGCACCCGGGCCGATTCCCGATGTGCCGCAACCGACGCAGGCCGAGGTGGCCAACCTGCTCGACACCGTCAACACCGCCCTGGACACCGCGCTGACGCAGGCCGATGTCCGTGGGTCCTACGCCGGGTTGCGGCCGCTCATCGAGTCCGGCGGGCACACCGCCGACGTGTCCCGCGAGCACGCGGTCACCGAATCACCCGACGGCGTGATCAGCGTGATCGGCGGCAAGCTCACCGAATACCGCTACATGGCGCAGGATGTGCTGGACCGCGCGGTGGTGCTGCGCGGGTTGGCCGCCGGGCAATGCCGCACCCGCAACCTCCCGCTGGTGGGCGCGCCCGCCAACCCGGTCGCCACGCTGCGGGCGTCGGCGGACATGCCGTCCTCGCTGGTGGCACGCTACGGCGCCGAGGCCCCCAACGTCGTCGCCCAAGCCACCTGCGACCGGGCAGGCGAACCGGTCGCCGAGGGAATCGACGTCATCCGTGCCGAATTCGAGTACGCAGTTTCCCATGAAGGCGCGCTGAGCGTCGAGGACATCCTGGACCGGCGCACCCGGATCGGCCTGGTGACCGCGGACCGCGAGCGTGCGGAGGCCGCGGCCGCGGAGTTCGTCTGAGCCGGACACTTAAGCTCGTGCCACGGTATTGCCGTAGCCGATAGTTATTGGTCTGCGCGCCCGAGCGCACCACACTGGACTGCCATGACGGTCCTGCGTGCCCTGAACCCGACGCGATGTCGGTGTGCGATGCGCGCCGCCTGAGGAAAATGCCCGGGCTGCCGCGCCTCTGTCTGCTGCACCCACATTCTCCCGAAGGGCTTCTCCGTTCATGGCATATGCGTTGGACAGACGTGGATTTCTGACCCTTGGCGCGTTGCTTGCAGGCAGCGGCATCCTGGCCGCCTGTGCACCCCGCAACCCCGGCGGCGCCGCGCAGGGTGCCGGTGGCACGGCCCCGAAGGCCGGCGGTCAGATCATCTACCTCAACGAGAAACTCATCGACGGCTATCAGCAGCAGAAGACGGGATCCTGGCACGTCGCGCAGGTGTGGAACCAGGTCGTGGAGCGGCTGTTCTACTACGATGCCGCAGGTGCGTTCACTCCCCACCTGGCCACCGGCTTCACCCAGAACGACGAACGCACCCGGTTCACCCTGACCATCCGGGACGGGGTCACCTTCTCCAACGGCGAAAAGCTCGATGCGGCGGCAGTGGCCGCCAACCTGAATCTGCTCGGCACGGGCGATGACAGCCGCGGCATCGTGCGCGCGTCCTACTTCCCCAACGAGTACGGCGAGGCGGTCCCGGTCGGCGATCAGGAAGTCGAGATCCGGTTGACCGCGCCCTTCGGGGATTTCATCCAGAAACTCGGCGCGTGGACCACGGTGGGCATCCTGGCGCCGGCGACCATCGACGCGAGCATCGAGGGCCAGTCGGATCTGAAGAACGTCTACGGCACCGGACCTTTCGTCGTCGACAGCTGGGTCCCGAACAAGGAGGTGGTGCTCACCCGGCGGGAGGACTATGCGTGGCCGCGTGCCGACCGCAAGCACCAGGGCAGTGCCTACCTGGAGAAGATCACCGTCCAGCAGGTCATCGAACCGTCGCTACGGGTCGGCGCCCTGCAATCCGGGCAGGTCAACATCATTCACTACGTGCAGCCCACCGAAGAGCCCCAGATCGAGCAGGACGGATTCCAGCTGATTGCCCCAAGTTTCTTCGGCAGCGTGTGGGGCCTGCAATTGCGCTTGACCGCACCGTATCTCGATGATGTGCGGGTACGCCGCGCGCTGACACACGGTGTGAACCGGCAGGAGATCCTGGAGACCAACTTCCCGGGCGGGGAGTGGACCGAGGCGAAGTCGATCTTCAACGATGTGGTGCCGGGCACGCTGGATCTGCGCGACCGCTTCCGCTACGACCCGGATCTGGCGAATCGGTTGCTCGACGAGGCAGGCTGGACCGGGCGGGACTCCGACGGATACCGGACCCGGGGCGATGACCAGCTGAGCCTGTACATCTATCCGTCGGTGTTCATCACCACGTCGAAGGCCGATCTGCAGCTGGTGGCCCAGCAGTGGAAGCAGATCGGCGTGAAGCTCGACATCAAGGGGGTGGACTTCTCCAACTACAACACCATCACCGCCGATCCACAGGTGCCGTTGTATGAAAACCATTGGCTGGCAGGGAGTCAGAGCGAGGCGTGGCGCTGGTGGCACAGCTCGCAGGCCAACCAGTTCAAGGAGCCCGGCGCCGAACTCGACGGGCTGCTCACCGAGCTGGCTCAGGCCAAGACCGATGACGCGCGCATCGCCGCATCCGAGCAGGTGCAGGAGTACGTCATCGACAACGCCTACTACATCCCGATCCACGAGTTCCGCCAGACCTGGGGGGCGGATCAGACGGTGCAGGGCCTGGACGTCGACGGTCTAGGACTCATCAGCTTCTACGACGCCTGGCTGGACGTGTAGGTCGTGTCACCCCACGCGAAATATGTGCTGTCCAGGGTCGGTCAGGCCGCCGCCGCGGTCCTGGGTGTCTACATCCTGGTCTTCGTCATCATGACCGTGCTGCCCGGCGACCCCGTGTCCAGTCACCTGCGCAACCCGGAGTACAACTACTCCGAAGCGGAGATCCAGGAGCTGCTGGCCTATTACAAGCTCGACCGCTCGCTGTGGGAACAGCTGGGAGTCGCGCTGGCGCGGTTGAGTCAGGGCGATTTCGGGATCTCGCTGGGTGCGAACCGTCCGGTCGCCGCGGTGCTGTGGGACGGCATCCCGTCCACCCTGCAGCTGGCGGGCACCGCGTTCGTCCTCGCGACGGTGCTCGCCTTCCTCATCACGCTGGCCGCCTTCTACCTGCCCGACCGCTGGGGCGGCGGGCTGTTCCGGGCCTTCCCGTCGCTGTTCCTGTCCATGCCGAACTACTTCATCGGGCTGATCGTCATCGACGTCTTCTCCTTTCAGCTCGGACTGTTCCTGATCAACGACTATCAGAGCCTGAACTCGCTGATCTATCCCGCGGCGACACTGGCCATCCCGGCGTCCGCGCCCATCGCCCAGGTGTTCATCACCGCACTCGACGGGGCGCGCGCCGAACAATATGCGACGGTGGCGATCTCCAAGGGCATCAGCAGATTCAAGCTGTTCACCGCCCACCTGCTGCCGAATGCGGCACTCCCGACGCTGACCATCTCCGCGATCATCGTCGGTGACCTGCTGGGAGGGTCCATCATCACCGAGTCGATTTTCGGCCGCAACGGTGTCGGCAGCATCATCGAGGTCGCCGCCACCGAACAGGACGTGCCCGTGTTGCAGGCCGCGGTCACGCTGGCAGCCGTGCTGTTCCTGGTCATCAACCTGCTCGTCGACCTGGTCTACCCGGTGCTCGACCCGCGGTTGCGGGTCGCGGTCACGGCGCGTAAGGAGAACACCCGGTGGTAGCGCTGGTGTCCCTGCCCCGCCCCGAGCTGCGGCTGCCCGCCGCGGTGCACCTGCGCGACGTGTACACCGTTGCCGCACTTGCCTTCATCGTCACCATCGTGGCCTGGTCGATCGCGCCCGACCTGTTCACCAGCTACGACCCGTACAGCGGGGTGCCTGCCGACGCGTTCGCGCCGCCCTCGCCCGAGCACCTGTTCGGCACCGACCAACTCGGCCGCGACATCTTCGCGCGGGTGGTCTTCGGCACCCGGTCGGCGGTTCTGACCGCCATCTTCTCGGTGGCCATCGGACTGGTGATCGGCGGACTCGTCGGTTTGGCGGCCGGATTCCTCGGCCGCGGCGCAGACGCCGTCCTGGGTAGGTTCATCGACATCCTGCTGGCCATCCCAGGCTTCCTGCTGGCCGTCATCGTCGTGGTGTCCCTCGGCTTCGCCACCGTCAATGCCGCCATCGCGGTGGGGGTTTCGTCCATCGCCGTGTTCGGCAGGCTGATCCGTTCCGAGGTGCTGCGGGTCAAGAACCTGGCCTTCGTGGAATCCTCGTACCTCATCGGCGGCAACAAACTGACGGTGCTGTTCGCGCACGTGCTGCCCAATGCGTACCGCTCGGTGCTGGCGCTGGCAGTCCTGCAGTTCGGCCTCGCCATCATCAGCATCTCGGGGCTGGCGTTCCTCGGCTACGGCAATCCGCCACCCAGCCCGGACTGGGGCCTGCTGGTGGCCGACGGCAAGGACTTCCTCTACCGCTACCCGTGGCTGGTGTACACCCCGGGGCTGGTGATGGTGGCCTCTGTCATCGCGCTCAATCAACTCAGCAGGTCGATCGGCAGGAAGAACTGATATGACGATGGCCACGGAATCCGCTGTTGTCGCAGAACAGGATTCGAGTACCACTCCGCTGCTGGCGGTGCACGATCTGTCGGTTGCCTACAGTGGCCGGCTCGGCACGCCCACTGTGGCCGGGGTCTCCTTCGAGGTGGCGGCCGGCGAGACCGTCGCGATCGTCGGAGAGTCCGGCTCCGGCAAATCGACCGTCGTCAACGCCATCCTGAAACTGCTCGACTCGCATGTGCCCGTCAGCGGCCGTGCCGAGTTCGAGGGACGCGACATCCTGGCGCAGCGAGAGCACGCGTTCCGCAAGCTACGCGGCCGCAGAATCGCGTTCGTGCCTCAGGACCCCACATCATCGCTGAACCCGGTGCGCCGCATCGACCATCAGATCTTCGAGGCCTACCGCGTATCGGGCCTGCCCGAATACGCCGACCCGCGGCATCATCCCGGCCAGGCGGCCGACCTGCTGGAACTCGTCGGCATCACCCACCCGGCCCGCACCCTGGCGTCCTACCCGCATCAGTTGTCCGGCGGGCAGTTGCAGCGGGTGCTCATCGGGATCGCGATCGCGCAGCGTCCGCAGCTCATCGTCGCCGACGAACCGACCTCGGCGCTCGATGTCACCATCCAGAAGACCATCCTGGACCTGATCGACCGGCTCAAGGACGAGAACGGGCTGTCGGTCCTGCTGGTCACCCATGATCTGTCACTGGCGGCCGAGCGTTCGGACAAGGTGGTCGTCCTCAATGGGGGCACCGTGCAGGAGTACGGCCGCTCGGTGGATGTGCTGCGCGACCCGCAGTCGTCCTACGCCCGCCAACTCGTCGGCGACGTCCCGAGCCTGAACCTGGACAAGTTCACCGCCGCCGCCCGGCGTCGGGCCGAACCCGAGGCCGGCGTGTTCGCACTCGAAGTGTCGGACGTGCACAAGGCTTTCGGGCACGGCAACCACCGCGCCGAGGCGCTCAAGGGTGTGTCGTTCGGCATCGCGGCGGCCCGCACCCATGCGCTGGTGGGGGAGTCGGGGTCCGGCAAGTCCACCCTGGCGCGGATCGTGCTGCGCCTGCTCGAACCCGACCAGGGCAAGGTCGTGGTGGCCGGGCAGGACATCTCACACCTGGGCCGCAAGGAATTGCGCCAGGCCCATCGCGACCTGCAGCTGGTCTACCAGAACCCGTTCAACTCACTGGACCCCACGTTCTCGGTGGCCCGCCTGGTGGGCGAGCCGCTGCTGCGGTACCGGCTGGGTTCCCGCGACGAACGCCGACGGCGGGTATCGGAGGTGCTGGCGCTGGTCGGGTTGGCGGATTCGTTCCTGCCGCGGCGGGCCCGGGAGCTGTCCGGGGGACAGCGCCAACGCGTCGCCATCGCCCGGGCGCTGACCCTGAACCCGAAGGTACTGGTGCTCGACGAACCCACCTCCGCACTCGATGTCACCGTCCAGTCCCAGATCCTGGAGGTGCTGGTCGATCTGCAGGTGAAGCTGGGCCTGAGCTACCTGTTCATCTCGCACGACCTGAGTGTGGTCCGCCAGTTCGCGGACACCGTCACTGTGCTGCAGCACGGTGAGGTGAAGGAAAGCGGTGACACCGCAGCGGTATTCGCCGATCCTCAGGACCCGTACACGCGTGCGCTGGTGGAGTCGATCCCCAAGACCGCCGGGCTGACCGGGGTACCGAGGTGAGCCGATACCTGAGATTCACCGTCAACCTCATCCCGGGTCCGGTGCAGACGGCCGACGGGGGCCACCCGTTCATCGACATCGAGGATTTTGTCGCGTCCGCACAACTCGCCGAACGGGCCCGCGTCGATGCCGTGTTCTTCGCCGACTCCCAGGGCATCGGTCAGCAGGGGCTGAGTTTCGCCTATCTCGACCCGCTGGTGGTGCTGCCGGCGCTGGCCCGGGAGACCGGCCACGTCGGCCTGGTGGCCACCGCGTCGACCACCTATGCCGAACCGTATGCGCTGGCGCGGGCCATCCTGTCCATCGACCACATCTCCGGTGGGCGGGCCGGCTGGAACATCATCACGACGATGGATCCGTCGGTGGCGCGGAACTTCGGTCAGGATCGGCCCCCGGCGCGCCATGAGCGTTACCGACGGGCCGGCGAGTTCGCCGAGGTGGTCGAAAAGCTCTGGGCGTCATGGCAGGACGATGTCACCGCGACGTGGGATCTGACCCGGCTGCACCGCATACCCATCGACCATCGCGGCGAGTTCTTCTCGGTCGCAGGCCCCTTGCAGCTGCCTCGCTCCCCGCAGGGCAAGCCGGTGCTGTTTCAGGCGGGCGGATCGTCCGACGGAATCGATGTGGCGGCCCGGTTCGCCGACGCCGTGTTCTCGGTCGGTCTCACCGAGGAGTCGTCGCGGGATTACCGGGAGCGGCTCACCAAGGAGGCCCGCAACCGCCGCGGGAGCGCCGAGGTGCTGGTGCTGCCCGGCGTCTTCTTCACCATCGGTAGCACCGATGCCGAGGTCGCCAGGCTCCTCGCGGAGACGGAGAACGCGCTCGACGGCACGGAGGTGCTGGCCCGCTTCGCGTCCCGGTTCGGGCTGGACCCCGGGGACCTCGATCTGGACGGTCCGGTGCCCGAGCAGGTGACGGTCACCGACGAATCGCGGTCGATCGGGTTCGCCCAGGGCGGGGCCGAGCTTGCGGCCGACAGACCGGAGCTGAGCCTGCGCCGGTTCATCGCGCTCGGGGGCGGCGGGCACCGAAGGGTGTTCGGCACCCCGGACTCCATCGCGGAGGATCTCATCGGCTGGGCAGAACGCGGCGCAGCCGACGGATTCACGGTGTTCGCCGAGTCGCTGCCCCAGTTCGCCGAGCATCTCGCGCCGCGGCTACAGGAACTCGGCGTACACCGCCGCGAGTACACGGGAACGACATTGCGGCAGAACTTCGCCCAACACACCGGCTAGAAAACGTCGAAACTGTATTCCAGAAGGCGAATTACGAGTGAGGGCCTTCTGGAATACAGTTTCGCGGGAAATAAGGGTTACAGCGGGATGTTCTTGTGGCGACCACGCCGGGCGGGCGCCTCGGCCAGCGCCTGGGTGATCACGCTGCGGGTGTGAGCGGGATCGATCTTCGCGTCTACCACGCCGATCTCGATGGCGCTGTCCACGCCACCGGCGATCCGCTCGTGCTCGGCGGCCAGCTCCTCGTGCAGGGCGTCGCGCTCGTGGTCGGCGGCCGCGGCCAGCTTGCGCTTGTGCAGGATGCCGACGGCGGCCTTGGCGCCCATCACGGCGACCTCGGCGTCCGGCCAGGCGAAGACCTTGGTGGCGCCGAGCGAACGCGAGTTCATCGCGATGTAGGCGCCGCCGTAGATCTTGCGGGTGACCAGCGTGACACGCGGAACGGTGGCCTCACCGAACGCGTGCAGCAGCTTGGCGCCGCGGCGCACCACGCCGCCCCACTCCTGGTCCACACCGGGCAGGTAGCCCGGGACGTCGACGACGACCACCAGCGGGATGCCGAACGCGTCGCACAGTCGCACGAAACGCGCTGACTTCTCGGCACTTTCGGAGTTCAGGCAGCCGCCCAGGCGCAGCGGGTTGTTGGCGATGACGCCGACGGTGCGTCCGGCCAGCCGGCCCAGGCCCACCACGATGGACGGTGCCCAGCGGGACTGGAACTCCTCGAAGTGGGTGTCCTTGTCCAACAAAGCCTCGACGATCGGGTGCACGTCGTAGGCGCGCCGCGCGGACGCGGGCATCAGGGCCTTGAGGTCGGTGTCGCCGGCCTCGGCCTTGCTGCGGTCGAAATGGCCCTGCTGGCAGAACAATCCGACGAGGCGGCGGCCCCGCTCGTAGGCGTCGAGCTCATCGTCGGCGACGATGTGGCAGACGCCGGACTTCTTGTGATGGGCCTCCGGACCGCCGAGGGACACCATGTCGACGTCCTCGCCGGTCACGCTCCGCACCACATCGGGTCCGGTGACGAAGACCTTGCTGTCCGGCGCCATCACGATGACATCGGTCAGGGCCGGGCCGTAGGCGGCGCCACCGGCGGCGAAGCCGACGACCACCGAGATCTGCGGGACGTAGCCGGAGGCACGGATCATCGCCTCGAAGACCAGCCCGACGGCATGCAGGGCCTTGACGCCCTCGGCCAGTCGTGCGCCACCGGAATGCCAGATCCCGACGATCGGGCTCTGCTCCTCGATGGCGACGTCGTAGGCGTTGACGATGTGCGCGCAGCCCTCGACGCCCATGGCACCACCCATGACGGTGCCGTCGGTGCAGAACGCGACGGTCTTCACCCCGTTGACGGTGCCCGAGGCGGCCAGCACACCGGACTTGTCGCGCTCGTGCAGCACCGAGACGCTGCCGTCGTCGAAGAACATCTTCAGCCGGAGCAGTGGGTCGCGCGGGTCGAGCGACTCAGCTGCTGCTTCGGGTGCCATCGTGGTCATCCAGTCCTCCTGGTTACGCGTCGGAATGGTGACCGGCGCCTTCGGTACTTCTGTCAGTATTTTCCGAAGGTGAGCGCCACATTGTGCCCACCGAATCCGAACGAGTTGTTGATCGCGTACTTGTAGTCACCGGTACGGGGCTCGCCAGCCACCACGTCCAGATCGATCTCGGGGTCCAGATTCTTCAGGTTAAGCGTGGGCGGGATGATCCCGTCGCGCAAGGCGAACACTGTGAGAATGGACTCCACAGCCCCTACCGCACCCACGGAGTGACCAAGCGCCGACTTCGGTGCGTACACCGCCGGCTTGTGGCCCTTCATCGCGTTGTTGATCGCCACACCCTCGGCGACGTCACCCACGCTGGTGCCGGTCGCGTGGGCGTTGATGTGGTCGATATCGCTCGGCTGCAGGCCCGCGAGCTGGATGGCCCGCGTCATCGCGTACCCGGCCTGCTCACCGTTGGGATCCGGCGCCACGATGTGGTAGCCGTCCGAGGTGACGCTGGCACCCATGATGCGGGCCAGGATGTTGGCGCCGCGCGCCTTGGCGTGCTCCTCGGTCTCGATGACCATCATCGCGGCACCCTCGCCGAACACGAAACCGTTGCGGTCCCGGTCGAACGGGCGGCAGGCGCCCGCCGGGTCATCGTTGGTGTTGGAGAGCACGATGCGCATCTGGGCGAAGCCCGCGATCGGCACCGCTTCGATCTTCGTCTCGACACCACCGCAGATGGCGATGTCCGCCTCGCCCAGCACGATGTTGCGCCATGCGTTGGCGATGCCCTCCGAACCCGATGCGCAGGCCGAGATCACCGTGCTGACACCGGCTTTGGCCTTACGCTCGAGTCCGACGGCAGCGGCCGCGCCGTTGGGCATGTACATCTGCACCACCAAGGGTGAGACCGCCCGCAGGCCCTTGGCCCGCATGCCGTCGTAGGCGAAGACGAGTTCCTCGGCCGATCCCAGGCCGGTGCCGATGGAGACCATCAGCCGCTTGGGATCGACCTCGGGGGAGCCTGCGTTCTCCCATACCCGACGGCCGATGACCGTCGACATCTTCTGCAGGTAGGACAGGCGGCGCAGCTCGACCCGGTTCAGCTCACCGTCGAAGTCCTCGAGCAGATGGCCACCGATGCGCACCGGCAGGTTGTACATCTCGATGAAATCGTCTTCGAGTGTCCGGATGCCGCTTTCACCTGCCAGCAGTTTCTTCCACGTCGTATCGGCGTCGGTCGCCAACGCGGTCGTCATGGCTACGCCAGTGACGACCACGTTGGGAAGACCGTTCCCCGTCGAGAGCCCAGTCACGCTGTTCCCCACCTCTTACTGCCACATTCCCGCCGAGGACTGTCCTCTGAATCCTCGGTAACGATTCTCAGTAACGTCCGAACGCCAATGCCACATTGTGGCCACCGAAACCGAACGAGTTGTTGATGGCGTACTGGTAGTCGCCATAACGAGGCTCGCCCGCAACAACATCGAGATCGATCTCAGGATCGGGGGTCTCGTAGTTGAGGGTCGGCGGAATGACACCGTCACGCAGCGCCAGCACCGTCAGGATCGACTCGAGGGCGCCGACGGCACCGATCGAGTGGCCCAGTGCCGACTTCGGCGCGTACACCGCGGCGTGGTCGACCCCGGCGACGCGCAGCGCATTGGCCTCTGCGGTGTCGCCGATCGGAGTTGCCGTGGCATGCGCGTTGACATGCGAGATGTCCGACGGCGACAGGCCGGCGGTCTCCATTGCGCGCTTCATGGCTTGGCCGGCACGCAGGCCGTCCGCGGCCGGAGCCACCATGTGGAACGCATCGGAGGTGATACCTGCACCCATGATGCGGGCCAGCGGCTTGGCGCCACGAGCCAGGGCGTGCTCCTCGGTCTCGATGATCATGAGCGCACCGGCCTCACCGAACACGAAACCGTCACGATCCTTGTCGAACGGACGCGAGGCGCCCTCGGGATCGTCGTTGCGGGTCGACATCGCACGCATCATCGAGAACGCCGCGATGGGCAGGGCCTCGATGGGGCCTTCGACGCCACCGCAGACGGCGAAGTCCGCGTCACCCATGACGATCTGACGCCACGCGTGGGCAATGCCCTCCGAACCCGACGAACACGCCGACACCGGGGTGATGACCCCGGCGCGGGCGCCCAGCTCCAGACCGGCGACCGCGGCCGCGCCGTTGGGCATGACCATCTGGACGGCCAACGGGCTGACCTTGCGGATGCCGCCCTCGTTCATGGCGTCGTAGGTTTCGACGATCTTCTCGCCACCACCGAGCCCGGTGCCGATCACGACGGCGAACCGATCGGGATCGACCTCGGGTTTACCCGCTTTCTCCCACAGTCGCCGCGCCATCACCAGCGACATGCGCTGAACATAGGAATTGCGACGGAGCTCGACACGGGTCAGGTGGCTTTCGATGTCATCGACCAGGTGACCACCGATACGTACCGGCAGGTCCCATTTGTCGACAAAATCGTCGGTGAGCTCACGGATGCCGCTCTCGCCGGCCAGCAGACCCTTCCACGTGCCCTCGATATCCGAGGCGACGGCCGTAGTGGCCTCGACCGCGGTCACGACGACGTTAGGGAAACCGCCATTAGCAGTGGAAGGACGTGTCACTGTGCGAACTTCTCGCGCAGTGCGGCGGCAGCCTCGGGGTTCTCTTCTTCCAGCTTCTGGATGTAGGAGACGACGTCACCGACGGTGCGCAGGCCGGCCAGATCCTCATCGGGGATCTTCACGCCGTACTTGTCCTCGGTCTGGACGGCGATCTCCACCATCGACAGCGAGTCGATGTCCAGGTCGTCGACGAAGGACTTCTCCATCGTGACCTCGGAGGGCTCGATGCCGGTGACCTCTTCGATGATCTCGGCGAGGCCGGCGATGATTTCTTCTTGGTTGGCCACAATGGCTCCTTCTTGTTACGGCACTCCGGCTGTCGGAGTGAGGTTGAACGTCTTATCGGGCCGTGCTACCCGGACTCAGAGCTCGGCGAGTCCGTCCAGGTCTGACGGGGCCTTCACCGCATGTGTCGGTGTGCCCTTCAGTTCTCGTTTGGCGATGCCGACCAGGGTGCCCGCGGGCGGGAACTCCACGATGGCCGTCACCTCCAGACCGCGCAGCGTCTCGTTGCACAGATCCCAGCGCACCGGCCGGGTCATCTGGGCGACGAGCTTGGTCATCGCGTCGGCGGCCGAATCGACCGGCTTGCCGTCGGCGTTGGACAGCAGCGTCGCGGTGGGCTCATTGGTGGCCACGGTGGCGGCGGCCGCGGCGTAGCCCTCGGCGGCGGGCGCCATGTAGTGGGTGTGGAATGCGCCGGCGGTGGCCAGCACGCGCACCCGGGCCTTGGCCGGCGGATCCTCGGCGAGCTTCTCCAGCGCCGCGACCGCGCCGGCGGCGACGATCTGGCCGGCGGCGTTGCGGTTGGCCGGGATCAGGTCGAGGGACTCCAGGCGGGCCAGCACCTCGGCCTCGTCGCCACCGAGCACGGCGGCCATCCCGGTCGGCTCCAGTGCACAGGCCTTGGCCATTTCCGCGCCGCGGGTGGCGGCCAGCTTGACCGCGTCATCGGCGGAGATGACGCCGGCGATGGCGTAGGCCGCGATCTCGCCGACCGAATGCCCGGCGACGGCGGCGGCCTTGCCGGCGATGAGGCCGCGCTTGGTCAGTTCTTCGTGGGCCAGCAGGGTCGCGGCCACCACCAGGGGCTGGGTCACCGCGGTATCGGTGATCTCCTCGGCGGTCGCGGTGGTGCCCAGGCGTGCCAGGTCCAGTCCGCTGATCTCCGACCACGTGCTCAGTCGGTCAGCCGCACCGGGCAGCTCCAACCACGGGGTGAGCATGCCGGGGGTCTGAGAGCCCTGTCCGGGCGCAAGCAGAGCGAGCACAGTCTTTGGGGGCACGGATTAAGAAAACACTGTGAGTGGCCCCTAGCGCGGTGTAAGAGATTATGAACCTTGTCTTATTCTTTTGTGGAGTTTCCACAAAAGAGCACGTGACGCGACCGTGCCGAGACCTGACCGCGATCCGGGCTCACGGGTTGTAGCCACCCCAGCGGGTGACCTGTTGTCCACTCGACGCCGCTGAATAGCCGTTTTGCGAGCTGAAGTGGCTTGCGTCACCTTTGAGCCGTCCCACCGTCGTGGCGACCCGCAGGACATACGCATCGCGGGGGACCGTCGGATCACGGCCGGTGAAGTCGGTGATCCGTTTGAGGCGATAGCGCACGGTGTTTGGATGAACCGTCAATTTGCGGGCGCAGGCCTCTATGGCCCCCCCGGAGTCGAGGTAGGCGTCGAGGGTCTTGGCGAGTGCGGGGTCGGCATCGGCGAGCGGGCGCATCACCTCGGTCGCCAGCACCGCGACGGCGTGCGGATCGCCGAGCAGGGCCCGCTCGGGGAGCAGTTCGCGCGACGACACCGGGCGCGGTGCGCCACTCCAGCCGGCGACGGCGTTCATCCCGGCGATGGCCTCGGCCGCGCTGCGGTGGGCCGCACCCAGGGTCGGCACCGTCGGCCCGATCACGACCGGCCCGTCGCCGAACACGTTCATCAGCTCGGACAGGAACCGTTCGGTCGGTGACAGCCCGCCGGTGACGATGGTGACCAGCCAGGTGCCGTGTATATCCGACAACGCCGAGCGGCCGCATTTTCTGGCCGCGGCGTGCACGTCGTCGCCGGTCTGTTCGATCCGATCGGGGCGCGGCAGCCCGACGATGACGGTGGCCGGGGCGGTCGCGTCCCAGTTCAGCGCCGCCGCCTGGGACTGCAGGGCGGGCCCCATATCCCCGCGGACCACGGCGTCGACCAGGTTGGCCTCCATCCGGGTGTCCCAGGCACCGCGCGCCTCGGCCTGATCGGCGTAGGCGGTGGCGGCGGCGAACGCCAGGTCGCGGCTGTACCGCAGGATGCCCGCGGTCAGCGCCGTCAGCTGCTGCTCGTTGCGGGCCAGCAGGGGCACGACTTCTTCGAAGTACTCCATGGTGACGCGCACCATTTCCACCGACTGGCGCAGCGCGACGCGCCGGCGCAGGTCCTGGGGTACCACCTCGAAGGCCTGGGCGGTGTAGCCGACGTCGCTGTTGGGATCGCGCATCCACTCCACGAAGTTGATCACCGCGGTCTGCACGACCAGCTGCACGCTGGCGCGCTGGGAAGCCTCCAGGTCGGCGAAGAACGGCAGCCGGGTCTCCAAGGCGTGCACCGCTTCGGTCGCCAGCCGCCCGGAGTACTGCTTGAGGCGGCGCAGCGCCGACTCGGGAACGCTCTGCAGCACTTCCAGCGTCGACGCCGGCGGCGGGGCAAACCGGTTGTCGGGCATCCCCAAAAGATACGCCTGCTCTTTGTATGGATCCGTTCATCAGCGATTGTGGAGCGTCAGCCGCAATGATTGCGGCTGACGCTCCACAGATCGCTAGGCGCTGCCGGTGTCGGCGAAGGACACTTCGGCCGCCTTGACGTCGTCGATCCGGTATTCCTTGGCCGCGGCGATGGCCACCGACGGATCGATCTCACCGTCTCGGGCCAGGGCCTCCAGGACCGCCACCACGACCGACTCGGCGTCGGTGTTGAAGTAGCGGCGCGCCGCCGGCCGGGTGTCGGAAAAGCCGAACCCGTCGGTGCCCAGGGTGAGGTAGGTGCCGGGGACCCAGGGCCGGATCTGCTCGGGAACCGCCCGCATCCAGTCCGAGAACGCCACCACCGGTCCGGTGGCATCGGCGAGCACCTGGGTGACATAGGCGGTCGGTGCGGGCTGGTCCGGGTGGCGCAGTCGTTGCTTCTCGACCGCCACGCCATCGCGGTTGAGCTCACCCCAACTGGTCACCGACCACACATCGGCGGCCACATCCCACTTCTCGGCCAGCATGTCGGCCGCCTTGATGGCTTCGGGCATCGACACCCCCGAGGCCAGGATCTGCGCGGTGCTGCTGCGCTTCTCGGGGGCCTGGCGGAACCGGTACATCCCGCGCAGCACGCCCTCGGGATCGAAGTTCTCCGGCTCGGCGGGCTGCACGTAGGGCTCGTTGTAGATGGTGATGTAGAAGAACACGTTCTCCGGGTTCTCCCCGTACATCCGCTGCAGGCCGTTCTCCACGATATGGGCGATCTCGTAGGCGAACGCCGGGTCGTAGGTGACCGCCGCCGGGTTGGTCGAGGCCAGCAGCAGCGAATGCCCGTCGGCGTGCTGCAGTCCCTCACCGGTGAGCGTGGTGCGACCGGCGGTCGCGCCCAGCACGAATCCCCGGGCCATCTGATCGGCCGCCGCCCAGAACCCGTCACCGGTGCGCTGGAACCCGAACATCGAATAGAAGATGTAGATCGGGATCATCGGCTCGTTGTGCGTGGCGTACGAGGTCGCCACCGCGGTGAACGACGCCGTCGAGCCGGCCTCGTTGATGCCTTCGTGCAGGATCTGGCCGATCTCGGATTCCTTGTAGGCCAGCATCAGCTCGGAGTCCACCGCGGTGTAGAGCTGCCCGTTGCGGTTGTAGATCTTCAGGCTCGGGAACCACGAGTCCATCCCGAACGTACGTGCCTCGTCCGGGATGATCGGCACGATGCGCGGCCCGATGTTCTTGTCGCGCAACAGTTCCTTGAAGGTACGCACGGTCGCCATGGTGGTGGCCACCGGTTGCTTGCCCGAACCCTTCTTGAGTGCCTTGTAGGTGTCGGTGGGCGGCAGCTTGAGCGCCTTGGACTTGGTGCGGCGCTCGGGCAGGAATCCACCCAGGGTGCGCCGCCGGTCCAGCAGGTACCGGATCTCGGGGGCGTTGGGCCCGGGGTGGTAGTACGGCGGCAGATAGGGATCCTTCTCCAGATCGGCATCGCTGATCGGCACCCGGGTGACATCGCGGAACGTCTTGAGGTCATCGAGCGCAAGCTTTTTCATCTGGTGCGTGGCGTTGCGGCCCTCGAAGTGCTGCCCCAGCGTGTAGCCCTTGATGGTCTTGGCCAGGATGATGGTGGGCTGGCCCTTGTGCTCCATCGCCGCCCGGTAGGCCGCATACACCTTGCGGTAGTCGTGCCCGCCGCGCTTGAGATTCCAGATTTCCTTGTCGGTCATCGGATCGACGAGGGCCTTGGTGCGCGGGTCGCGGCCGAAGAAGTGGTCGCGGACGTAGGCGCCGTCATTGGCCTTGTAGGTCTGGTAGTCACCGTCGGGCGTGGTGTTCATCAGGTTGACCAGCGCGCCGTCGCGATCGGCGTGCAGCAGCGCATCCCATTCGCGGCCCCACACCACCTTGATGACGTTCCAGCCCGCACCCCGGAAGAACGATTCCAGTTCCTGGATGATCTTGCCGTTACCGCGGACCGGGCCGTCCAGGCGCTGCAGGTTGCAGTTGACCACGAAGGTCAGGTTGTCCAGCGCCTCGTTGGCCGCCACCTGGATCAGGCCGCGGCTCTCGGGCTCGTCCATCTCACCGTCGCCGAGGAACGCCCAGACGTGCTGGTCGGAGGTGTCCTTGATGCCGCGGTCGTTGAGGTAGTGGTTGTAGCGCGCTTGATAGATCGCGTTCATGGGGCCAAGGCCCATCGACACCGTGGGGAATTCCCAGAAGTCGGGCATCAATCGCGGATGCGGGTAGGACGGCAGTCCGCCACCGGGATGCGAGTGCTCCTGGCGGAAACCATCCAGTTGGTCGGTGGACAGCCTGCCCTCGAGGAAGGCGCGGGCGTAGACACCGGGGGAGGCGTGACCCTGAATGAAGATCTGGTCGCCACCGCCGGGGTGGGACTTGCCGCGGAAGAAGTGGTTGAATCCCACCTCGTACAGCGACGCCGACGAGGCATACGTCGAAATGTGGCCGCCCACACCGACTCCCGGACGTTGCGCGCGGTGCACCATGATGGCGGCGTTCCAGCGGATCCAGGCCCGGTAGCGTCGTTCGACATCCTCGTCACCGGGGAACCAGGGCTCCAGTTCGGTGGGGATGCTGTTGACGTAATCGGTGGAGGTCAAGGCGGGAATGGCAACACGCTGCTCGCCGGCGCGTTCCAGCAGACGCAACATCAGGTAGCGCGCCCGGGCGGGACCGGACCGTTCGACCAACTGGTCGAACGACTCCAGCCACTCGGCTGTCTCGTCGGAATCGATATCGGGCAGATAGGAGGCAACGCCCTCCCTGATCACACGAACCCGGTCGGGTTCGCCTGTGGTGCCAGAGTTTTGGGCCAGGTCTTGGCGCGCGAACTCGGTGGTCAACTACGGCTCCTCGGTTGAAAGGTGCTTGGTGTCGGATAATTGATGCTTGTGGCACCCTCTATCGTCCCCCTATCCTGCCGCAGATCACCGGGCGGGGTTGCCTACCGCAATGATCTGCCCATCGTGGCGTCGAACCGGTAAGTTTGGCCGCGATGCTGAACAGTTGGCGGAGGTCCGCGGCACCGACGCGGATGCGCATGGCTGCGCTGGCACTGGGCGCGCCCGCGGGCCTGGCCCTGATCGTGGTGGGGTGCGCAAGTGTCACCAGCGGTACCGCCACCCTGGACAAGGCCGACGCGCCGATCTACCAGGCGTCGGTGTCCGCATCGATCGCCGAGTCGGCGGCAAGCTCGAGCGCCAGGGAGTCCGAGCGTCAGGTATCCCTCACCAATCAAGCCGTGCACACCTCGTGCGAGGCGATCAGCAACAGCAGCGCGGACGCCATCAGTTCGGTCAACGGATACGTCGACGCGTACAACCAGGACGCCGACGTTGCGGCCACCGCCGGCCCGGCGATCGCCGCGCTGAACGGCAGCGCCGACCTGGTCTCGGGCAGCCTGTCCGATCCGTTGGGGCCCGAATTGAGCGGCGCGTTGACGCGCTGGGTCGATGCCGCGCGGGCGGTGGCCTCGGCGATCGAGACGGATATCGGCCCGAGTCCGTTCAATGACGCGATCAACGAACTGAACGATTCCCGGACGGTGGCGCTCGACCTGTGCGACGCGGCCTATTGACGAACTCGGTCAAAGTTGCCGCCAGTGGGCGGCTACCACAACACGACGTGCGACGATAATGCTCCAGAAGTTCGGAGGCACACACGAGGCAGGATGAGGGAGGACAGAAGGTGGTCGCGGCGGGGAAGGATTCTGACCCGAACTACGCCCAGAAATTGGGCATTGCCAAGGGGCAGGTCGTCCAGGAGTTGGGCTGGGACGAAGACACCGATGACGACATCCGGGCCGATATCGAGGATGTCAGCGGCGGTGAGATGCTCGACGAGGAGTCCGACGAGGTGGTCGACGTCGTCCTGCTCTGGTGGC
Organism: Mycolicibacterium sp. P9-22; assembly: GCF_008329585.1. Lineage (GTDB taxonomy): Bacteria > Actinomycetota > Actinomycetes > Mycobacteriales > Mycobacteriaceae > Mycobacterium. Next base: position 709,914 of record NZ_NPKP01000001.1, read on the forward strand.
GCGATGACGACGGTGACCTGGTGGACCGGCTGATGGACGCCATCACCCCGCTCGCCGATGACGGCGTGATCTGGGTGGTGACACCGAAGACCGGCAAGCCCGGCCACGTGCAGCCCGCCGAGATCGCCGAGTCCGCGCCCACCGCGGGACTCATGCAGACCTCATCGGCCAACCTGGGCAACTGGATCGCCAGCCGGCTGGTGCAGCCGAAGTCCAAGGCCGTCACGAAGCAACGGTAGAGCTGTGCTCGCTGTCGGCGACAGCGCGCCGGACTTCACGCTCAAGGACCAGCACGGCCGCGCTGTCACGCTGTCCGGGCTGCGGGACAAGAATGTGCTGCTGGTGTTCTTCCCACTGGCGTTCACCGGTGTGTGTCAGGGCGAACTCGGGGAGATCCGCGACCAGCTGCCCGAGTACCAGAACGATGACACCGCGGTGCTCACCATCTCGGTGGGGCCGCCGCCCACCCACAAGATCTGGGCCATCGAGAACGGGTTCCTGTTCCCCGTGCTGTCCGATTTCTGGCCGCACGGTGCGGTGACGCAGTCCTACGGAGTGTTCAACGCCGACGCCGGCTACCCGAACCGGGGCACCTTCGCCGTCGATCGAGACGGGGTCATCCGTTTCGCCGAGATGATGCAGCCCGGGGAGTTGCGCGACCAGTTGGTCTGGCAGCAGGCGTTGAGCGCCTTGCGAGGCACTTGAGGATTTCACCGCAGGCGGGCACGACGTGTAAGTTGCCTGCGACGGGGCGCGTAGCTCAGTGGTAGAGCTCTGGTTTTACACACCAGCGGTCGGCGGTTCGATACCGTCCGCGCCCACCATCAAAACTCCTGGTCATTGGGTTTTGGCTCGGATTCCCAAAACCCCCGTTGTGCCAAGAATGTGCCAGGTGGTTGCTTCGTTGAGGGCTGGTCAGGATTCCGGGTGTTTGACTAGCACTGCTTCGCCAACGGGGTGGAGTGAGCAACGCGGGCCGGCGCGGCGCTTGACTGTGAACGGCCAAATCGCGGTAACGGCAGTGAGCGTGTCAGCGAGAAGGTGTCATCGGTCTGGCAGTCGCTGGGTTACAACGAACCGCCCAATTCGAGCCAGCGGCACGGTCTGTTTGTGGTGTATCCAACTCTTGGACAGCCTGTGATGCTAACGAGAGCACGGGCCTGGCCCCTGATCTCCAACGCACATGGGGATGGGGGTCTGTGGGTGCGCGCACGGCAGGCGGGATGCTAGCTGTCGTCGTCGACGCGGTCGATTGGCGTAACACTCGCTAAGCCTGGGTGACGGACCGTCGCGACGGTGGGATGGTCATAATCAAAACGCAGATCTTGCCATCGTTTCGAAATGTCGGTCGGGATGTCGTTGTCTGCCACGATTACTTGCATGTTGTTTCCGTAACTCTCAGCCAGGATATCTAGCTGTCGATATAATTCGTTCACCATCTGGGAGTTTTGACTGCCTATCGACTTACGCGGCGAGTCGAGTATGAGCAGCGTGGGGTAGTTCGTCTCCCGTTCTCGCAGAGCGGTAGCCAATACCGTTACCCAATATGCCGTAACCAGAGCGGTAGTGATTCCTCCGGTACTTAACTTGTCGAATCTCAAACCGTTCACAAATGGCAAGAAGTTTTTCTTATCGATGAACGCGCTCGTGACAGAGGGCACGCCGATTTGTGTAACCATATCTTGATAGTCGGCACTTAAAGCTTCAAGGAGGCGAGCTCTCGTCTGCGCGAGTGCATCTTCGGCTTCTTCGCGTAAGACTCGCGCCTCGGTGAGTTGTCCTTCGGCAGCAATACGAGTGGAGGCAAGATCGGCCGCGCGATCCCATTGGCGGAGGACAACTTCCATTGACGACACGACGGCGTCGGCACGCGCAATTTCGGATGAGGCGTCGGCGTACTGTTCTAGTCGCGGACTCACGAAAAACTTGGTGCGTTCATCCAAAAGCGCTTCCAATTTCGAAAGGTTTTCCTGAGCGGCCTGCTGACGGTGATGCAGAACGCCTAGGTTCGACATTGCAGAGTCAATAAGCGTCTCAACCTCGCCGATCTGCGCATCGAGACGCTGCGATTCGTATTCGGATCGCCGAGTCAATAGTGCATTGGGAACCGGTTCGTGCTGCAAGCATAAGGTGCACGTACCTGGCTCTGTCTTTCGATCGGCGATGGACTGGGCGCATCGCGGACACATTATGAAGTCGATGGGAGCAAGCAAGCTGGAAGCCTGTTCGGCACGTACGATCTCGTTTTGCCGCGTTCGTAGGCGTGCCAGGAGTCGAAGTTGCTCTTCCCTGGCTAGCTCGAAATCTTGCTGATCCGAGTGGAGCCTGGCTACCTCGGCGCGGCCCTCGAGCACAAGGTCTCTAACTACACTAACTTCGTTACGAACCGACTTGGCCTCGCGCTCCAGGGCAGCTAGCTGTTCTTCAGCGTTCTCTCTAAGCCTCTGCTCGTGTCTTATAGCAGCTTCGACCTCAGCGCGTCTGCTTGTCCTGCTGTCGTTCAAAAAATTGATAACGAGTTGTTCCTCGTTGGACGCGAGCGACAATTGCGTTTCCGCGTCGAGCTCTGCCTTCTTAAGGTTGAGCACCGTGCTGTCTGTCAGGCCGAAAAGGAGTTCGAAAGTAGCCTTCCTGCTCGGTTCAGCGTAGGTGTCGTTATTTCGCGCAATGCTTCTGTCTATTTCGCGTTGTTCCACATAGACGAACGACCATATCGAATTGAAAGTTATCCGGCTGGACCGAGTTTTAGAAGTTGAGAAAGCAGTCGTAGGAAGTCCCATAGCCGTCATCAAGTAGTCGCTCACGCACCATTGGTCGCTTTTCCCTGTTTGAATAGGTACGGGCCCTAGCTTTACGCCACTTGTTATGTCAAAAATTTCGACATAATTTGATCCATTTGTTACGTCGCGCGTCAGCTCATATTTGTTCTCTTCAATTCTGATCGTTACTCTAACCCTTGTAACTTGATCTCGAACCACTGGAGCTAAACGGGCACGGCCACCCATCGCGAACTTAATAGTCTCGAAAAGGGTGCTTTTGCCAACGCCAACTGGTCCGCTGAGTACTGTTAATGGGCCTGAAAAGTCGTAACGTGTGGGTCCTGCCGCCGTTTCAAGTTCGACCGAATCAATTCGTAGTCGTATACTCATTTTATCTCAGTCCTCAGGCCGACATTCATCTTCTCGGGTAAGGCGGCGTAAATGGCATCCTTTAGCCGATTCCCCGTAAGAAGGCCAAAGCGTCCGGCGATCGCTTCATAACGCCCTGCCACTGGCGACCACAAGGAGTCGCTCTTCAGCCGTTTGACAAGCTCGGCTCCTTGCTTCGTGAGCGCAAGCGCCACGGATCCGCGTTTACCAGGCGCGTACCTGATGAGACCTCGCCCGACGAGTGCGCCGATCACGGGATAGTACTGGTCGTCCCACGGGCCGTATCGGAACTTTGTCATAGGGGAAGCGGTTATTCCGGGCTCAAATTCGTCATGGCGCGTTGAGGGCGGCGCGATGTCGAGCTCGGCCGCCACTTGATGTTCGAATTCTTGATAGCGTGCTAGGAAGTCGAGTTTCGCCAATTTTGTTAATCCATCGAGCTTTTTCGAAGTCCCAGGAATCTGCGAAACGGCATCAATTAGAATAAGTACACGTAGTTGTTGATGTCCAAGATCTTCGGCCCGTAAAATGATTGAAGATGCCGATTCGATCATGAGGCGCCGACAGTCTGCGGCACACCGACGCGGTTTGGAAATGCTAATTTCGCTTGGTCAATATCAAATGCTTCGCTGAACCATACCTGACACTGGCTGGCTAGATCACATACAAGTCCAAGTGCGAGTTCTTCGTCCATAGCGAACTGGCTGTCGGGAAAAGCGTCAGGGACCAAGGTAAGGCGAAGTTGTCGCCACATCGCCGGTCCGTATGTCGCAGATGTATTCTCAGCTGCGCACTCTTCTTGCACGCTGGAAGCAAGCACTAAGGCACGTGATTTTAGCTTTTCGAGTTTTGTCACCGCGTCGACTTCTGATGCCAGAATGTGGTGCTCACGTTCACGCCACCGTGCTGCAACTGCTTCGGCTGCGTGCGCAGTTGTCTCTTGGCAGCCAGCGTTGATTATCTTCGTAGCCAGCTGAGTCGGCGCGAGACTGTAGCCTCTCGCGACCGGGGTGAGGCCGGTGAGATGAGCTACCTCTAACAACTCCGATAGGTCTTGAACTGTGATTGTCCGTTCCCGCACCTGCGACGCAAGCTCATCATCATTGGCCGATTGTTCGTGAATCTTCCTCGCAACAGCTGCTAACGCCTCTGTGGTGTGTTCGCCGCGGCCACGCATCCGGCGCCGAAAGAGGGAACCGAGCGCTTCCCAAAGTGCCAAGGCCGTAGTGGGCGGGCGACCAATGGCTTGCAGAAACGGCGTTACGTACATACTTGGGGCAGCGCTCGCCAAAATATGACGATGCGGCCGCGCGCAGTCAAACGTCAACATCCCCAAAAAGCGGCGGACAGCCCCAAGCAGCTTTGCATTAGGACTTGTGCCATCGTCAGACCAGTGCGCGGTTTCTTTGGTCTCGGCAAGGACTTTAAGAATGCGGGTTGACGTCGCAGCAAGTAAGTCGTGCTGCTTGCTGGACAACGGGCCGACAGGGCAAGAACGTAGATAATGTGCAAATGCCCGAAGTTTTGCCTCGTCGCCTGTGCCAAGGTCGGCATTCGTTACGAGGCGCGCCTGAGCCGCTTCGGACAGAGCCGCCCACCGGTCGAAAAGGTGAGCAATTCCCCCAGCTTTGAAGATCTTCGCGAACGTCCAGTTGCCTTGGCTGAGGTCGCGATGCTTGACACTGACGAGTTGAATCGTGTCGTCTACGCATAGAATAAAATCTTCGTGATGTTCGCAGATGACGTAGATGCCGCAGGATTGGTCTAGCTGACCTGACGAGGCGTCGGCGACTGTAGCTATGAAATCGACGGCGGCAATTAGGGCCTGCCAGTCATATCGGTCTGCGGTTGCCGCGCCAGCATCGTCCGGCGGAGAAACCAACAGGACGTTCGGTGTTGTCAAACGGGTTCCTCGTCTACTGCCGATGGTGTCAGCTAGCGACACGATACTGAGTGCTTGATCTAAGGAAAGACCTTAGTGGCGGTTGGCGCTGTCTGTGGGTAATGCGCCGCCAAGGCTGCCGTAGTGTCCGAACCGAGCCCTGGCTCAAGGGGTCTTCAGTCGATTCGGCTCACCTCGGCTGTTGTCTGGCGCCATCTTGGTCCGTGGACTGATTGAGGCGCCGGTGGCTATCCGAGCGACTTTCGGCAACGCCGGTCGGCTGGACGATGCGAGTCGCGCCGGAGTAGGACACGCGGAGTGTGGTTACAAGCAAGACCAGTCTGCGGTACCGCTACTAACCGTTTGCCTTCTGTTCCTCACCGCCCCGCGACCGGCCCATCAACGCATCGCCGGCCGCAGCGAGCGCGTCGTCGTACACATGCCCGTACACCCGCAACGTAATCGCCGGGTCGTGCCCCAGCCACTTGGCCGTCGCAGACGGGGTGGTTCCGCCGTCGAGCAGCATAGTGGCGGCGGTGTGTCGAACGTCGTGCAACCGAATAACCGGAACCCCAGCATCTTTCGCTTGTCGCGAGAACTCCTTTGAGTAGGTCTCGGGTCGGATGGGGGAGCCGTCCTTGTTCACTGCAACGAGGCCGGTCTCGGGATACTGCGATCCCAGGGCGAGCCGTTCCTCTGCCTGGCGCAGTCTGAACGCGCGTAGCGCGCTCAGCACATCGTCGGGCATCGGAAGCGCTCGGCGCGACCGCTTCGACTTCGGGTCGCCGGTCATGGTGCCGCTGCCTGCCACCACCACGCGGCCTTGAGCGACCGACACTGTTCCCACTTCGAAGTCGACATCAGACCACCGAAGTCCGAGGATCTCCGACCGACGCAAACCTGCCAGCGTCAACAGCCAGCACGCAACAAGTCGATCATCGCGCACATGCTCGCGGAACTGGCCAGCCTGTTCTGGAGTCCAGCTGTCCATCTCGTGGTGGGAGACTCCTGGTCGCTTCACCAGCCGCGCGACGTTGCGGGAAACCAGCCCCTCTCTCATGGCATCGTCGAGTGCTGACGACAAGACGATGAGCATGGTCACAACCGTCCGGGCGCTCACCCGGCCGGGAACCTTCGGACGCTCGGGCTCGCTTGCCTGCGCTGCGACGTACCTCCCGCGTGCAGGCCGCAGCACCTCGCCGGATGCCACCAATCGATCTAGTGCTTTTATCCCGGGATTGCCTAGCGCAGTGAGTATGTCGCCGTACTGCGCTCCTTCGGGATGTGCGCGCACTAGTGCCAGCACTTCGGCAGCGCGGCGCCCTCGCTTATCGCGCTGAGCCACCGGAGCGCCGTCCAGCCTCAGGGTAACCAGGGCGTCTACGTCAGAGGTCCGCAGTTGTTGGAGGCCCATCGTTCCGAGGTGGTCTATCACCGGTTTGAGTGAGTGTCGATATCCCGCAGAGGTGTTTGGCCGGACATCGCGTCTGCTTTCCAGCCATGTGTTCAGGTAGTCGGCAACGGTGGTGCCATCTCTGCGGACGAATGTTCCAGCGGCAACCTCGGTCGTGATCTTGCGGTACTCCCGGCGTGCTTCGGCGAGTGTTGAGAAGGTGAAGCGCTGGCGCTCGCGTGTGCCGTCTGGTCGAGCGCCGATGTCTACCTGGAAGGTGTAGCGGACGGCGCCGTTCTTGGCACTGCGTCGGGTGATCGGCTCGGAGCGCCGCGTGCGTTTGGAGTCGGCGGTGGTCATTCTGGTCTCCTGCAGGTCCCGCTGTGCCGTAGGACGGCGTTGTAAAACCATGCTGCCTCAAGGCACCGACATTGCGCAGCGGCAACCGGCGATGGCGCCCAAAGTTCCAGCTCACCACGCTACGGCGATGCCTGTCGGGTGCCGCCCGACGGTGTTCACGACGCAACGAGCTGTTGTAGCTCGGCCGTGACGATGTAGACCCGTCCGCCAAGTCTGCGTACTGGCAATTCGCCGGATGCAGCGAGACGATAGGCCGCTGCGCGGCTGATGCCGAGTATGGCGGCTGCTCTCGGCACGGCCAGCAGCAGCGGCAGCCCGTCAAAAGCGTTGTTCTCCAATTGATTCACCTCCTCCGAACAAACTTCGATGTTCGATGGCTGAATCAACGTCGCAGCAGTCCAAGACCAAGAAATCCTGAATCGGCTCTCGCGAACAGATCACCAGGAGTACGGCCGGGACTACCTGGCTCCACACCACGGGCTCGCGGCTGGCCGCCGTGTCGTCGTGATGGTCCTCCATTGCCTGACGGTAATTGCCATGGCGGGACGCGGTCCACCAGCAGAACGATATTTAAGGCGCTCGATGCCAAGATTCGTCGATGTCGCCGTCTGTCTCCGCGAGAGGAGAATTTAGATCGTTGGCAGGATTAGGTCGCAGGGTGCGGTGGAGACCTAAGATTCGTAATCGACCTGCTCATACAGCTGCGTGCGCAGTACACGGTCAAGTGCTTGACGGCGTGCCTCCGCTAGTAATACGGTCCGCTCAGCGTGCTCAGGTGCGCGCCCACCCGACCTGCGGGTCCACTCTTGGACGCTCCGATCGCCGATCGTGCCGGCCTCGGCGCACACCATCCAGGTGATCACTTCCGCCTCGTGGGAGATGAACGAGGAGCGCTGCGCATCAGTCCAGTCTTCGGGCAAGCCGAGCTCTGTGGAGTAGACCGTTTCGACGGCATTCAGGATCTTCGGGTCAGTCTTCAATGGCATGGATTCGAAGGTGCAGGCGTGGACTCGCCTGGTCATCCCTGTTCGCAATGACCTACTCATCGAGCGGTCCAAGGCCGTGCAATGACCATATTGAACGATGCTGGCATCGTAGGCCTCCTGCGAACGCTGAGAAGAACGAGTGCTCGCCACCAACGGTACTCGCTGGGTCGCGATTAACTGGAGAATTTCTCTGCGACAGGCCGATCGCGTTCGCCGCACCACCAAAGCCTGCACGGGGGGACGCGATCCGTCAGTCGTCGATGTCGGCCCCCCGCGACAGGTGCTGTTCACCGTGTGAGCGCTCGTTCCAGCGCAGTGTGCGGTGTAGTCGGTGGGCGGTGCGGATGGCGCGTGTTGCAGTGTCGTAGTGGGTGAGTAGCTGTGGCCAGGGTTGGTTGAGGTGGGTGCGTCCCAGGCGGTCGGCAATGGTGATTGCGGGGGTGGGCGTGCTGTGAGGGTCTGGGGGACGGGTTTGGTTGGCGGTGAGGTTGATGGTCCAGGGCAGCGTGTTGGCCAGTAGGTGCAGTGCGGGGCTGGCGGGCCCAGTGTTGCGGTCTGCTGGGTCGAGGATGATGGCTCTGGCGGGGTTGGTGGTGATGTGGTTGGTGATGGCAGCGAGGTCTTCGGGGTTGGTTGCGGCGGGGCTATCGATGATGACGATGGGTTCTGGTCCCATGAGCCATAGCTGTTCGGCGAGGTCGTGGTAGTCGATGGTGAGACTGATGTCGGCGAGTTCGGTAGCTTGTGCGGTTGTTGCGGCATCGTCGGTTGCCGCTAGCCACAGTACTTTTCGTCGGTCGGCATTGGCGGCGGCGCGCAGTGCCTGTAGTGCTGCGATGGTGTCAGGGTCGGTGCTGTCGGCGTAGGCGTACCCGAGTCGATAGGGCTGCGCGGCGAGCGCTGTGAGCCCGGTGGCGATGGCCGGGTTGTGCTCGTTGAGGGCTGTTTCGGGGATGGTCAGGGGCGCTCGTGTGGTGGCGAGGTGGCGCGCGGTTTGCAGCAAGGCGAGTTCTGAGTGTGCGGAGTCCAGCAGTTGTTGGAGTGTGTCGGCGGCATGGGTTTGGGCGTAGGCGAACGCGTGGGCGATCTCTTTTTCGGCGCGGGCAAGTCTGTGCTGCAGGGCTTGTCGGCGTGCGCGCAGCGCGTTGAGGGTGGCGAGGTCTGCGCGTTCGGCGTCCCCGCGTGCGGCGATGAGGTCGCGCTCGGTGACGATCTTGTCGGCGCCGCCGGCGGCCGCCGCGCGGGCAGCCTGGACGTCGGCGAGGGCCTGCTCGAACTGTTGTGAGGGCGGCTGGTCGGGGAGCAGGTCGGTGTAGAGGGTGATCTGTTGGCGGGCGGAGGCGATATCGAGTTCATCAGTGTCGGGGTCGGACTGCAGGGCCACCAGGTGTTTGCGGGCGTGCTCGACCAGCAGCAGGCTTTCGTTGTAGGCGTGGTCGGCGTCTACCCACTGCGCCATCACGTCGACGACCGCGTGGGCGTAGGGGCGATCGGCATCGATGCGCTGGCGCATGCGCAGCAGGTCGTCGGCGGCGGCGCGCATGGCGGGGCCGTTGCCGGCGGCGACCTCGGGTTTGAGGGTGTCGACGGTGTGGCAGACGGTCTGGTATTCCTCGCGCATGGCGGTGAAATGCTCCATGGTGATGGGGAATTCGCGGGGCGGGCGGGTGGTTGTGAAGTGCTCGAATTGCAATCCCTGGTCGTAGTGCAGGACGGGTTGTTCGGTGGGCTGGCTGGTATCGACGTGGTCGAACGGTGCGTGTATGTCGGGGTGTTCGGGGTCGGGTGGGAAGAGAGATTCGTCGTCGGGATCGGGCGGGGCGGGGATGTCGTTCAGGTCGCCGCCGAGGTCGGTGTGGAGGCGGTGGGTGTAGGCGTCGACGGTGTAGGTGATCAGGCGGGCGTAGTCACCGGGCGGGATCGAGTGGTCCTCGTTGAGGTTGTCGGCGAGGTGTTCTGCGGCGAGCTGGAGCAGGTCCCGAGGTGTCCAGGTGTGGGGGTCGGCGGCGTTGATCGCGGCGACCAGGGCGGGCCAGGCGAGGTCGGCGGCGATGGTTTCGGCGAGCGCGGTCCCGAAGACGGTGTCGAGGTCGGTGATCCAGGAGGGGCGGAGCCGCGAGTGGCCGGTGGCCAGGGTAGTGGTGGGTGAGAGGGCGCCGATGATGCGCCACCACAGTGCGGCGGCGGGTTGTTCGTCGGGTAGCGGTTTGAGTTGGGCGGCGGTGGTGATGATCTGGCGGAGATCTGGGGTTGCGCGGCTGGCTTGAGCGAGTTTGGCGGCGAGTTGGGGCCAGTAGGCATCGGCGCGTAGGCGTGGGTCGATGGTGTCGATGAGGTTGTTCCAACGGGTGGTGTCGGCGCTGTGGCGGCCGATGTCGGCGGCGGCCTGGCGTTGCAGCGGGGCCTGCACACCGCGGGTGCGCACCGGGAACTGGCGGGCACCGGTGATGCGGGTGTCGGCTTCGGAGACGCCGGTGGCGGCGCGGAACACCGCGATTTCTGCGGTGAGCACGTGGTTCACCGTGATCAGGGGGCGTGCCCAGGCGGGTGCGGTGGCGTTGGTCCAGCCGCGTGCGCGTTCGCGGATCTCGTCGGCCAGGTCCTCGACCAGCTTCTCGCGGCGGGCCAGATAGCCGCCCCATTGCGGGTCGTCGGCCAGCGCCTGCGGAACGGCGGGTAGCCAGCGCAGCACCCCGATGCCGGAGGAATGCGTGCCGGCGGGGTCGATGCGGTGATCGAGCACCGCGGCGGGGTCCGCGGCGTCGGAGACGCTGCCCTTGGCCAGCGCCTCGCTCAGCAGCTCGCGCGGGTCAGCCCCACGCAGGGCCAGGACGGACAGGTTGCGGCGCAGCACCGGCCAGGCCTCACGCTGGCTCAACTGCGGGATCACCGCGTCGGCAATCCCGTCGAGCCGATCACGGGCACCGACGCCGAGACGGTTCTCCGCGGCGGCACCGAGCGCGTCGTAGTACATATCGGCCGCCGCCTGCAGACGCATGGCGGGGTCGGCGGCCTGGCGGGCGGCGGTGGTCGCCGAGACCTGCGCGCCGTCGCGGGCCAAGATCCTGGTCAGCACGTCGACCGCGGTTTCGGGGTGGGTGGCCTTGGGGGAGAGCAGTCGGTGCGGGTCGCCCTCGGCTGTGGACAGGTAGAGGTGGTTTTCGTCGGTGCCGCGGGTGAGCGCGACGTAGAGGTGCTGACGGGTCAGCATGTCGGAGCCGACGATGTGGCAGGTGCCCTCGGTGTCGCGGCCGCCGGCGGTCAAACCCTGTGCGGAGTCGATGGTGGCCGCATAGCCCAGCGTGACGTGTTCGGCGATGTAGTCCGCCGGTAGCGAGACGATGCGTCCGCTGCGCAGGTGGCGGGCTAACACGGCGCCATCGGGCAGGACTTCGGTGATGGTGTAGCGGTAGCCGTTGCGCACGAAATCGTTGCGCCCGAGCGTGATTCGGCGGTTGTTCTTGCGGGTGCGGATGGTGTCTCCGACGCTGGCGTGGAGCTGATCGGCGAGCACCACGGTGGGCGCCTTGGCGGCCTCGGGGTCGGCGGCTAGACGGTCGAGTCGGGCGCGGGCGTTGAGCTCGTTGATGACGTCGTTGGTCGGGGCGAGCAGAATGCTGTCACCGCCCGCGGCGAGGTCGGCGCGCCACGCCTGGTAGGCCATGTCGGCGGCGGTCTCGTCGGTGCCGACATGGATGCGGTGATGGTCGATGTAGAAGCCGATGCCGGCCGGGTCGGCGTCGTGCAGCGCGAGGCCGGCGGCGGCCTCGGCCGGGGACTTGAACCGCACCACTTCGCTCAAGGTGAGGGCGTCGGTGGCCTCGGCGATGTCACGCAGAATGCCGCCTGCCGAGATTGACGAGAGCTGCCCATCATCACCGACCAGACGCACGCTGGCGCCCTTGCTCAGCGCGTCAGCGATCACCGCGTCCAGCCCTGCGGTGGAGGCCTTGCCGGCCTCATCGACGATGATCAACGTCTCGGGCCCGACACGACGAAACCAGGCTGGCCGCTTCGCGGGGGAAGCCGGATCGGTCGACCACACGTACTTGTCGACCGTGTCGGTGTGGGCGCCTAAATCTTCGCCGAGGACGATCGCCGCGTCCGCGGTGGGAGCTAGTCCGATGATGTGTCCGCCCGAGCTGCGCCACGCGTGCGCCAGGGCGGCCATCGCGGTGGTTTTCCCGGTTCCCGCGGGTGCGAGCGCGAGGCCCACGCGGCGTCCTGAGGTGGCCATCTCGGAGACGAGCGCGGCCTGGCCGGGGTTGAGTGCGTGTCCGCGTACCGCGGTGTCGGCGAGTGCGAGTTCGACGTCGCGGTCGCTGGCGCAGCGGCCGTCGAGGTGGGCGACGGCGGCCAGGATGCGGTGTTCGGCGGCCAGGACGTCGTGGCTGGTGTAGACCTCGACGCCGTGGCGGCTGTAGACGCTGGCGCCGTCGCGGCGACGCAATGCGACAGGCTCACCCAACTCGGCATCGACGACGCGCGGGTGCGGCACCGAAAACTTTTCCGACAATGCGGTATCGGTGAGGGCGTCGACGAGTGCGACATCGTGCGCCACGCCGTGGGCACGCACCATCCGCAATGCTTCGGCGCGCACGTGGTGGCGCTGCCACGTCGAGCGCGTCTGCGACACGGTGGCGATCAATTCGCCGGCACGCGCCAATACCCAACGCTCATCGACATGAGGGACATGTGGTGGGGTGTGGGGCTCGGTCAGGATGTCGGCGAGCATCGTCTGCACACCGTCGCGGCCGAGCACGTCGGCGGCTTGGGTGCGCCAGCTCTGGCGCTGCTCGGCCAGCGACCGCGGCTCGTGCTTGTCCTCGCGGGTCTGCAGGGTGGCTTGTTGGGCCAGAGCGATGATTTCGACGTGGGTGGGTTCGCGGCCATGATCGATCTGAAAGGCCTTTGCGAGCTCGGCGGTACGGGCCCGAATCGCGACTCTCCGGCTCGACCAACGCGCCAGCAATTCTTCGGACATCCCGGCGATTTCGCGGACCGCCCGTTTGCCTCTGCCGGGCGACTTCTCGACGAAGGCCACACCGAGGGCGGCGATCAGGTGGGCTTCCAATCGGGTGTTGTACAACTCCGAGGCCGCGACGGTGAGGCGGTGCAGCGGTTGACCGTCGAGGGCGAGCCAGCGGCGCAGCCCGTTGGCGTCAATGTGGGAGACCTTGTTTGAGATCGCGACATGGGTGTGCAGGTCGGGATCCCCGGCGCGGGAGTCGCGGTGGGTGAACGCCACGGCGAGGAATCCTTCGGTGTCGACCTGGGCGATACCGCCGGAGCCGATGCGGGTGAACGCGGCCTGATCTTGCAGCCACTCCAGCACATCCGCCACGGCCGCATCGTGCGCGGCCTCGATCTTCTCGGCCACCGGCAGAGGCGCGATCGCCCACAGCGCCGAGACGGATTTCACCGGAGAGAACGTCAGGTCATACCCGGCCACCGCGGTGGTCTTTGCGCGGGTGTTGCGGGCGATGAACCCGGACAGTTCCCGGTCATCGGCTGGCGTCCGCCCGTACTCTTCGCTGAACAGCTCGACGGCTACGCGCGTCCGGATCTGCGAGCGGATCTCGGGATCGATGGTGGCATCCCAGTGCGCGCCGATCTCGGCGTTGTGCTCACGAAACGCGACCGCCACGCGGCGTGCGAATTCCGGCTGACCGTCGCGCACCAGAAACGGCCGGCCCAACCGGCTCGCCGCCCGCTGCGAGCCGATGCCGCGGCCGGCGACATAGGCTTCGATGCGATCAGCGTTGGGGTGCAGACCCTCACCGAACAATGCGCGCATCTGCGCTTCATCGACGCCCGAGCCTGCGTCAACGGCCCAGATACTCTCTCGGGCTTGGGGATCGACGCCGGCGGTCCGTGTGCCGGAGAGCGCCGTAAGGCCGCGACCCAACCAGCGGCCCGGTGATTCGCCTTTGGCCGAGTAGTAATCAGCCAACGTGGAGCGGCCCCGTTCGGTGCTATCGGCGGCAGCGACTTGCCGCACCAGGTACAGGTAACCGTCCCCGGCGGTCAGCTTATGAACTGTCATCACCACGGCGCACTCTCCTTAAGGTTGCATGCGCCGGACGCTAGGGGCCGGCCGCGGAATCGCGCCAACACCAACCGCGGGTTTTTAGACAACTCTCAGGAAGCCTCCTGAGTGCAAGAGGTGTGTGGTCTATCGCGGGGCTGCGGATGGGGTCGTGACGCGAGGGCCGAGTGGGCGGTCCACGGCGGTGAGCGGCGCGGGCTGTGGGCGTGGGAGGTGAGCGGCGGTACGCGCACGCCAGGAGGCGAAAAATTGGCGAGAGGCGAATGTGGCTGCGGGGGTGGCCCGGTCGCCCTGCGGCCGTCTACTGTCGGCGACCATGACAGATTCAGTAACCAAGGTGGAAGCCCGGCGCCGGGCACGCGAGGCGACCCGACGCGCCAACGAGGAACGCGCTGCGCAGGATAAGGCGAACATCGAGGACGCCGCAGACTTTCTCGTCGCAGTCGGCAAGCTCGCCGACGTTGAGACGTGGATGACAGAGCGCCTGACCCAGCTGCGCGCGCAGGTTGACGCAGAAGCGGCCAAGCGGGTGGCCGGCCATCGGGCCAAGGCCGGCGCGGCGGTCACACGGATGCAGGGCCGCGGTGAGACGCTGACGACCATCGCCGCACGAACCGACGTCGGAATCGGGATTGTCCGCGCTATGGCACGGCATGCTCCGAAATCGGAGAAGTCGACTAACGAGAACCTCTCGCAGGCATTAGGTCTGGAGGCCGTGTCCGCCCCGACCGTTCAGGGGATTGACCCCTACACCGGCCCGCCTCGGGCGGGCACGGCATCGGCGTGACGCAGTGCGTAACGTTGCGTAGAGGGCGGCGGTGCACGCGGGATGTGCGCGGCCACGCCGCATGGTTCGGCCGATGCCTGCGTCGTCGTGCAGGTGCGCCACGACGCCGGTCGGGCCGCTGACGCACACGCCGGTCGCGACCCGCGGTGCTGCGCACCGGTCCATCTGTCCGACGACACCAGGTCTGCCCAGCGCGGTGGGGAGCGCTGGGCGTGGCGGGGGCCTGCGCAACGGACCGGGAAGACTCGGGAGCGGGGTCACAGCGCCAGTGGCGCGGGTCATCGTGGCCGCGCTGAATGTCAGTGCCGGCGATTAGGTTCAACGGCCATGAGAAGCGCCGGAGGGCTGGCCGTTGATCAGCGTGTGCACGCTGGCGAGAGCACGCGCTTTCACAGCCGTGTCGTCTGTGGGCCAACGGCTTCGGGCTGCAGCATCTGGACCGGCGCGATCGGCGCAGAGGGCTATGGCCGGTTCTACCTGACCCGCGAGGGGTCAGGACTGCGTGTTCGCCCGCACCGCTACGCGTTGGCGATCGTGTCCGGGGTGGTGGCCGCTGGCGTGCTCGGGCTCCACGAATGCGACAACCCGGTGTGCGTCAAGATCGCGGCTGCGACAGATCCCCATCAGCACGTCGTGTCCGGCTCACAGGGCGACAACATGGTGCGCATGGCGCGGATGCGTCGTGGCGGCCTCCGATATGCGGTGCGACGGTTGGATAGTCGCGGCATTCGACGGGAACGGTCGGTGGCGCTGCGGTTGGGATGCGGATGCGGTGCAGGCGGCACTCCTTGGTGATCAGGCGACGCTGTGGTGATCGGCGCCAAGGTCCCTTGGGGCCGGTGCACATCAGACCGGTTGTGGCGAGCTGGGCGGCGTGGCGCGCGGTGTCGTAGCCGACGCGCTCAGGGTTGTTCGTCCGGCCGGTATTGATCGATCAATATTTCTAGTCTAAATTCAAAATTACTCCCGGGCGCTCGGCTCGCCAACCCTGACGGGCTCCAGGCCGTCCCGGGCCGACTTGAGAAGGTCTTACCCATGCCCCACGATGATGCCCGGCTGAAGCTTCGTATCTTCAACATCTGCTCGTTGGGCGGCGTTGCCGCGGTTGTGATAACCCTCATCGGTTGGTTGATTGCCGGGTTGCTGCCGCTTCCACTGGGGCCCGCGAACACGATGCAGGAGGTGGTGGACTTCTACACGACCGACACCACGCGCAGGATGTTCGGTTTCATGCTGTCCACCTTGGGAGTGTGTTTCGCACTTCCGTTGATCGGCATCATCACTATGCACATGCAGCGCATGGAGCGGCGGCTTCCCGTCTTGTCGATGATCCAGTTGTGCGCGGGTGCGGTCACGGTCATGATCAACCTGCTGGGTTCGTTGCTGTTCGCTGTGCTGACCTTCCGCCCTGAGCTGCGGACGCCGGAGTCCACAATGTTCCTCAACGATCTGACCTGGTTGATCTTTTTCACCCCGATCATGCCGTTCATCATTCAGAACCTGGCCATCGGCGCCGCGGTGCTCACCGACCGTGGCAAGACGTTCCCGCGGTGGGTCGGATACGTCAATATTTGGGTGGCTTGTGCGTTTGTCCCGGACATCATGGCGTACTTCTTCTTTTCCGGCCCGTTCGCCTGGGATGGCGTCTTTGTGTTCTGGCTGGCGCTCACGGCGTACGCCGCTTTCCTCGTCGTGATGACCGTCGTAACCCGACGCGCGAACGCCGCACTGGTCGAGGAGAAATTCGCGCCGGCCGAGGTCTGACGTGGACGAGATGCACACCGAAAGAGGTTCTTCAGTGAACGCGGGCAATGACGTGAGCGCTACCGTGGGACCGTACTTTGACGAGTTGCGGCCGGGGCAGGTATTCGACCATGCACCGGCGATGACCCTCACCGAGGGAGCCGCTGCCGTGCACCAGTCCATCGTCGGGGACCGGATGCGGTTGGCGCTCGACGCCACGCTGTCCGCCGCGGTGACAGGTGGCTCCCGCCCGATGGCGCACCCGGCATTGGTGGCTGACATCGCCATCGGGCAGAGCACGCTGGCCACCGGCCGGGTGAGGGCGAATTTGTTCTACCGTGGCTTGGCGTTTCACCGGTTCCCGGAGTTGGGCGACGCGTTGGCGACGACCACCCAGGTTGTCGGTCTGCGGCAGAACTCGGTCCGTCAGGGACGTGCTCCGACGGGCCTGGCGGCCCTCCGGATGAAAACCGTCGATCAGCACGGTCGCCTTGTTCTCGACTTCCATCGGTGCGCCATGCTTCCGTTGTCGTCGGGCGTCCTGGAGACAGGCCATTTCGATGACCTGACCGCACTGGGCACCGCTGAGATCACGACCGATCCGGCCCGCAGTTGGGATGCGGAGACCTTCCGATCTCGGGTGCCCGGCCCGCACTTCGGCCCCGAGCTTCACGACCGCCGGTACCGCAGCTCCGGCGATGTGGTCAGCTCGGCACCGGAATTGGCCCGACTGAGCTTGAATATTGCTGCGACCCATCATGATCGGCGGGCCGGCGGCCAGCGTCTGGTCTACGGTGGGCACACCATCGGACTGGCTCTGGCCCAGGCGACCCGACTGCTCCCGAATCTGGCGACGGTCCTGAAGTGGACGTCATGTGACCACACCGGTCCCGTGCACGAGGGAGACACCCTCTACAGCGACCTTCACGTCGAGCAGGCGACGGCGTTGCCGGACGGACGCGGCGGGACGCTCGATTTGCGCAGTGTCGTTTATGCCGTCGGGCTCGACGGTGAGGCGGATCGACCCGTCCTAGACTGGCGCTTCACCGCACTGCTGTTCTGATGCGATCAAGCGTGGGCGATCACCCTGTCGCCCATGACGTTACGATGAACAGCTTGCTCAGGTGATCGACCACACCTCAAGCAGCGTGCGTATCGTCGCAACCAGGGCCAGCGGCTGATCGAGCATCGGATGATGCCCCGCCGCCGCCAGTTCGATGAACGGCCCACGAAGTTGCAACACCGACTCGATGAGCTGCGCCATTTCGGGCCTCACAATGCCCCGTTCGCACCGGATGTAGCCGGGTCGGCAGCGTATGCTCGCGAACATCTCTTCCAACGGCTCCTGGTCTGTTGAGCCGAAGTCACGGTCGGAAAGTGCGAAGACTCGTGGATCGAACTTCCAGAACCACCGCCCGTCCTGTCGCCGGACCGATTCGGATGCGATGTGCTCCGTGATGAAGGACAAATTGTTGTCCTGCGCCGGAACCGTTCGAAACCTGGAAATGATCTCCCTCTGGGTGCGATAACCCAGCGGGTTACGTCCTCGGTTCTGCAAGCGCCCACCCTCTGGGGCGCGATCGCGGAGGGGAGAGTCGATGGCGACGATGCCGTCAACGTCGCACCCTCGGTGGACGGCCACCATGGAAGCTACCCAGCCGCCCATGCTGTGGCCGACCATGACCGGTCGAGCCTCGGGATCGTGGGCAGTCCCAACCGCGATCGCCTCCCGGGACCACGTGCGCAGCGAATACTCCAAGCGATGCTCGCTGTCGCCGTGACCGCTCAGGTCTGGAGCAATCACGTAGTACTGCCGGGATAGCAACGGTGCGATGTGATCCCACCAACCAGAATGCGCGCCACCCCCATGGATCAGCACCAACGCGGGTCGCTGTGCATCGCCCCATGTGCGGTAGCGCACGGAACACCCGTCCACCACGATGGTTGACTGCTCGGACCTCGTCTCGAGGGCGTGCGTAAACCACATCGGCGTATCCGTGGGATCACGGACTTCGCCTGGCTCCGTCCACTTGGCCGCGCGGTTCACCCATGGCCGAAGTCCCATGTGGAAATGGTACTTCCGAGCTGACGCCGGGAACAGAACTGGCCCAGCAGGACGGTTGGTCCCCGTTTCTAGGACACTCCAAGTTCAAAACTGTTCTCTGCGCGGATCGGAGGCGGGATGACGGTCAGTTGAATTCTGCGGTGACCAGGTTGTGGCCGAGCTGTTCGGCGAGGAGGCCGACGTCCCAGAAGTCGCGGTGGCTCGTCAGCAGTCCGCTCTCGTCGTAGCGACATGCAGCTATCCCTGTCGCAGAGAACTGGCGACCGGCAGCATCGATGGAACCTCCGCCGGGCAGACGTAATGGCCCGTTGATCGACCCGCTCCACGTCCACTCGTAATACGCGCGGCCGTCCTGAACTGCCGGTTCGCCGAAGACAATCAGGGAGTCCGGGGAGAACTTCAGCATCCATCGGTGAAAACGTTGAATGCCTTCGCGTCCCGTATACGTTCCACGCATGGCCACATCGGTGTAGGTGCCGTCGGCGGTGAAAAAGTTCGGGAGGAGTTCGGGATCGTGAGTCCAGACTCGTCCATACTCGTCGGGAAATTCGGAGTCTGCGGGATGGGGTAGCGAAGCTAACATAGAAAAATTTTATCAGTAATTAGAAAAATATTGCAGCGGTTGTCGGCTAGGAGTTACTGGTAGCCGGGGGATCGCTTGCCGAGGAAGGCATCGACACCTTCGATTCCGTCTGCACTCGCCGCCATCCGAGCGATGGTGGACGCCTCGTCGTCGAGATGGGTCTTCAGTGAGACCTCAGCGGAACCGTTGATGAGTCGTTTCGTCTCGGCGTACGCGCTTCTCGGACCCCGACTCAAGACTGAAAGAATCTGCTGCTCTTGCACTTTGAGTTCGGTCAGCGGTACGGCCCGGCTGATCAAGCCGGCTTCGGCCGCTTCGCGTGCGGACAACGGTCGGTTTGTGAGGGCGATGTCGAATGCCTTGGCGCTGCTCAGGTTCCTTTTCAGGCGCCACGTGACACCGCAATCGGGTGACAACCCGATTGCGGTGTACGCCAGGTGCATCGAGGCGGAATCTGCCATCAGGATGATGTCGGCGGCCAGCGCAATGCCGATGCCCCCGCCTGCGACGGTCCCCTGGACGACACTCACGACGGGAACGGCGATATCCGCCAGCGCGCCGATCGACTGATGCATCACGTCCGCCAGTTGTCGGATGTGCTCACCGCGGTCGGTGGCTGCTGCGAACTCGTTGAGGTCCCCACCGACGCAGAACGCCGAGCCCTCCGCGTCGATGACGACGACGCGGGCACGTCCGTCCTCAATCGAATCGGCACAGCGATCGACCGCCGCCGCCAGCCCGTCGGCCAAGGCGCACGTGATCGGATTCCCCGGCCCACCATCGAGGGTGATCCGAGCGACCGAATCATCGGTAGAGAAGACGATCGAATCGTTGAGGCGTTCAGGCATGATCCACTCCAGGGGAAGGTCACCCGGTCAGTTACGTTTCGGTGAGCTCAGGAGTGCCCCCATCAACGGAATAAGTGTCTGCAATCCACGCAACGGACGCACGAATACCTTAAAACTGTCGATCTGAGACAAATCGTCCCAGTGGATCACATCGACGCCGTTGATATGGATGTCGTCGATCACTGCCTCGAATTCGAGCGCCGCGGCCGAATCGCCGAACCACTGCTGCGTGTATCGAAAGTCAGTGCCGGCAAATAGTGTTTCTGCGGCTTCGAGGTACGTGCGGGCTTTGGCGACACCTTCCTGCGGACTGAAGACCGCCGGTGAGTAGAACACCAGGTCTTCCGCCAGCAGGTCATCGAGTATCGACGTATCGCCGGTTGCCATGTAGCACAGCCATTGTCGTATGGGATTCGGAATCACTGAGGCCTCGTCATCTGTGGTTCTGAGAAATCGGTCACCTTGCCACTCCGGACACAACCGACATTTCGGCCAGTCGACCAGTGATGATGTCTTCGGCCTCGTCGACGATGCGGCTGATCAGCTCATCACAGGTCGGGATGTCGTCGATCAGACCCATCACGGTGCCCACGGTCCAGATGCCGGCGTCGATATCGCCGTCGTCGAACACCTTGCGGCCACGCACACCGGCCACCAGATCCTTGACGTCCTCGAACTGACCGCCGTCCTTGAGAATTTGCACGACCTCACGCGAGACCTCGTTGGAGGCCACCCGGGCGGTGTTGTGCAGGCTGCGGAAGATCAGCTCGGTGCCGCGCTCGTTGCCGGCCACGATGGCGTCCTTGACGTTCTGATGGATGCACGACTCCACGGTCGCCATGAACCGGGTGCCCATGTTGATTCCGTCGGCACCCAGCGCCAGCGCCGCCACCAGACCACGCGCGTCACCGAAGCCACCCGAGGCGATCATCGGGATCTCGATCTCCTTGGCCGCGGCCGGAATCAGCACCAGGCCCGGCACATCGTCCTCACCCGGGTGACCGGCGCACTCGAAGCCGTCGATGCTGATGCCATCCACACCCAGGGTCTGCGCCTTCACGGCGTGGCGCACCGAGGTGCACTTGTGCAGGACCTTGATTCCGTTGTCGTGGAACATCGGCAGATGCGGGCCGGGGTTGGAGCCTGCGGTCTCGACGATCTTGATGCCGGACGCGACGATCACCTGGCGGTACTCGTCGTACGGTGGCGGGGTGATCGACGGCAGGATCGTCAGGTTCACACCGAACGGCTTGTCGGTGAGATCCCGGGTGCGGGCGATCTCGTTGGCCAGATCCGCCGGCGTCGGCTGGGTCAGCGCGGTGATGAAGCCCAGACCGCCCGCGTTCGCCACGGCCGCAACGAGTTCGGCGCGGCCGACCCACTGCATGCCACCTTGGGCGATCGGATGTTCGACACCGAACGCCTCGGTGAACTTGGTAACCAAAGACATGTCGTCTCCTTAACTGAGTCTGTCGGCGCTTCGCGCAAGCGCTCAGCGCGGAGCCATACGGATGGCGCCATCCAGACGGATGACCTCACCATTGAGCATCGGGTTTTCCACGATATGCACGGCCAGAGCGCCGTATTCGTCCGGGTCACCAAGTCGGGCCGCGGTACGGCGCGCATGGAAGTGATGGTTGGGAAGCGCTCGGCGAATGCTCACTTGCGCAGATTGCGGTACGCGTTGCCGATGCGGTCGACGACCTCGGGGTGCCAGATGACCTCGCGGTAGGCGAGGGTCTCGTAGGTCAGCGCGGCGATCGGGTCCATAGCGGGGGAACGCAGTGCCATCTCCTTGTTATTCATCGCAGACGCGGTGGTGGTGCCCGCAATGGACTGTGCGAGTTCGGTTGCAGCGCTGACAGCTTGGCCGGCCGGCACCATACGATCCAGCAAGCCGATGCGGAAGGCTTCGGCAGCGTCGATGCGGTCGCCGGAGAAGGTGAGCAGCTTGGCCTGGCTGAGACCGACGATCTTCCAGAGTGGCGAGAAGTATGGCGTGAGGCCCATCTTGATCTGCGGGAAACCCATGATGACATCGTCGGACCCGATGCGGATGTCAGCGAACACGGCGATATCGCAGCCACCGCCGAGCGCGGGTCCGGCGACCGCTGCGATGGTGGGCTTGGCGTAGTCGAGCAGGGTGCCGTAGACGCGCATACAGGCGTCGGAGTACTTCACCCGGGTCTCGCCGGTGAATCCGGACTGCAACTGAAGGTCCAGGCCGGCGCAGAACACGCTGTCGCCTCCCGTGATCACGACGCATGCGACGCCATCGTTGGTGCGCCAGTCATCGAGGCAATCGCTGAGATCCGCCATCAGTTCCAGGCTGAGCGCGTTGCGGCGGTCGAGTCGGTCGAAGGTGATGGTGCCGACGCCGTCGGTGATGTCGGTCTTGATCTGGGTGAAATCAGCCATGAGTTGTTCCTTTCAAGGATGTTCGGGGTCTGGAGCTTTCGTACTGGAACTGTGGATACGCCGGTGCAACGCGCATGGACCGCGGCCGCATGACAGCCGGTCAGAGGCCAAGATCCTTGCCGATGATTTCCTTCATGATCTCGGTGGTGCCGCCGTAGATGGTCTGGATGCGTGCGTCGGCGAATGAGCGGCTGACCGGATACTCGCGCATATAGCCGTAGCCACCGTGAAGTTGTAGGCACCGATCTGCGACGCGAACCTGCAACTCGGTGGTCCACCACTTGGCCTTGGCAGCTCGAACCGCGGTCAGTTCGCCACGTGCGTGCTGAGCGACGCAATGATCGATGTAGATGCGTGCGATGTCGAGTTCAGTGGCCAGCTCGGCAAGGATGAATCGGCTGTTCTGGAACGTCCCGATGGGCCTTCCGAAGGCTTTTCGCTCGTTGACGTACTCCAGGGTCCGGGCGAGGACGCCTTCGGCGGACGACACGGCGGTCACCGCCAGTGACAGCCGTTCTTGGGGCAAGTTGTGCATGAGTTGGTAAAAGCCCGAGCCTTCCGCGCCCAGCAGGTTCTCGGCTGGTACGCGGACATCGGTGAAGCTCAGTTCGCTGGTGTCCTGGCCGTGCAGGCCGAGTTTGTCGAGGTTTCTGCCCTTCTCGAAACCCGGCGTGTCGGACTCGACTACAAACAGTGAGAGGCCCTTGTGCTTGTCCTCGCTGGTTCGCGCGGCGACGATCACCACATCACAGTTCTGGCCGTTGGAGATGAACGTCTTGGCACCGTTGAGTACGTAGTGGTCGCCGTCGCGCACCGCCCGGCTACGGATGCCGGACAGGTCGCTGCCGGCGCCCGGCTCAGTCATGGCGATGGCACCGATCAACGTGCCGTCCGTCAGGCCGGGCAGCCAGCGTTGCTTCTGCTCATCGGAGGTGAGCTCCAGGAAGTACGGCCCGACGACGTCGTTCTGCAACGCGATGCCTAGCCCGGTCGAGGCATAGCCGGCTAGCCCGAACTCCTCATCGAGGATGGCGTTGAAGCGGAAATCGTCGACCCCAGCGCCTCCGTACTGTTCGGGTGTGCCGAACAAGAGCATGCCGTGTTCGCCCGCCGCGGTGAACAGCGTTCGATCGACGACCTTCTCCTGCTCCCACCGTTCGAAGTTGGGGGTGACGATCGTCTCGATGAATTGCTTTACGGTGCTGCGGAACTGCTCGTGTTCATCGTCGTAGATGGTTCGCGGACCGCTGGTATCAGTCTGGATGGACATCGTGATCCTGTCGAGAGTCGGAGGTGTCGAGGCGTACTTCGCTGGCGGTAGCCAGGTCTGTCAGTTGGGGTAGTCGGAACTTCTGTACCTTGCCGGTTGCGGTCGTCGGAATGCCCTCGACCACATGCCATTCGGCGGGAAGCTTCGACCTTGCCAGTCGGGCATCATCAAGATGGCGAAGGTACGTCTGGGGCCCGGCCCAAGTGCAACCTTCGGCCAGCACGATCCACGCGCCGACGGCTTCGCCGAACCGGAGGTGCGGCACCGCGATGACTGCGACGGCGTCCAAGTCGGGGTGGCTGAGCAGGGCCTGCTCGATATCCTGTGTCGAGAACTTCTCGCCGCCGCGGTTGATGATGTCCTTGCTGCGCCCCGTCATGCGTACCCAACCGTCCGATACGACGCCGATGTCGCCGGGGTAGAACCAGCCCTCGTCATCGAATTGCGCAGCGGTGGCGTTTGTGTCGGTGTAGCCGAGGAACAGCTGAGGCCCGCTGATCCGAAGTTCGCCCTCGGTTCCGGCCGGTAAGGGTCGTCGGTCCTCGTCGACGGCTTCGATTCGCATGCCGGTCAGCAGTCGACCGTCCCAGTTTTCCCTCCGCTCCGACGGGTCGTCGCGGTTGGCGCCGGTACAGATGCCGGCGGTCTCTGTCATTCCGTAGTTGCGAGTGGCGAAGACGCCGACTTCTGCGGCAGAGCGGATGAGGGCCGACGGGATGGTTGCTCCGGCACACATGTACGTATCGAGGTGGTGTTCGGTGCCGCGGCCCGCCTGATAGCGCGACACAAGATCTTGAAGGAAGACCGTGGCACCCATCATCAAGGTCACCTTCTCGTCGGCGATCACATCCACCGCCTCATCCGGGCGCCAAGACGGCAAGATCACCGCTCGTGCGCCGAGAAATGCAGGCAGCAGTAGGCCGGCGACGAAACCACTCAAGTGGGATAACGGTGTGCCTGCGGCGACGACTGTGGTGTGGTCCAAACTGCCGACGGCGGTCATGTTTCGTAGCTGGGCGATCAGGGACCGGGACGACAGCACCGCGCCTTTGGGGGCCGAGGTCGTACCGGAGGTGTACAGAATCAGCGCTGGTTCGTCAGCGTCCGCCGGTTCGGGTAACGGTGTCGAGTCGTCCTGCTCGGCATCCATGTTCGGGATGGTGTTCCAGCCGGGCGCCGCGCCATCGACCAGGTAGCGCAGCGACGGACGGTGGTTGAGTTTGGTCAGCATCTCATCCACTTCCGCGCGGGGTGAACGGTGCCCGAGGCTGGCGGCAACGGCAATCGCCGCGGGACGGGTGTCATTGAGAATCTGGAGAGTCTCATGCTCGCGGTAGATCGGGATGACAGGAACGTTGAGGGCGCCGATCCGGAACGCGGCTACCTGAAGTACCAGCGCTTCCAGGCAATTCGGCAGCTGAACGATGATTCGGTCACCACGTTGCACGCCATGGCGCACCAGATCGCGCGCGACTCCGGTTACCCACGTGTCAAACTGCCCGTACGTCATTCGAGTCCCGCCGAACATGAACAGTTCGCTATTCGGGCGCGCGGCGGCCTGCCGCGCAATAAGGTCACCGACACGATCATCGGTCCACAGACCCAGTTTCACGTATAGCTGCTCGTGTTGAGGCGGCACGGTCATGGTGGTCCTCGGCTCGGTTGCGCGGTCCTCTCAGACCCTTGAGTCCTGACCGTACACACTGTTCGACTTTTTGCAAAAAACTCGGACAGTATGTACGGTTTTATCCGTTGACGTGGTCGTACCGACCCCCAATGAGCTCATTGCCTGCATTCGCGCGTTTCTAGTGAGGACCCCTGAATGACCGACTACAAATACCTGCTGACCAGTGTCGAAAATGGAGTGGGCATCCTTCAGCTCAACCACCCCGAGAAGAGAAACGCGCTCGGATGGGAACTGCACAACGAGATCATTGACGCTCTCGCGAATTGGGCCTATGACGACGATGTCGCGGCGGTGCTGATCATCGGCAACGAGGAGTACTTTTGCGCCGGTTGGGCGCTCGACGTCCTGCAGGGCACTCAGGGCGAGGAACGAAACACTTTCACGGATCTGGCGTTGCGCTTCATGACCGATCTGTATGACTATCGCAAGCCCACGGTTGCCGCAGTGGCGGGCGTTGCCCCGGGCTACGGTATGGATGTCGCGAACATGTGCGACATCACCATCGCTTCCGAGAACGCGGCTTTCGGGTCCACTCAAGTGAAATACGCGATGAACGGCTTCTACCACGGAATGCTGCGCAAGATGAACAGTCAGCGCTCTCGTCGCATGTTCTTCACAGGCGATCCCATTGGTGCTGAGGAGGCTCTGCGCGTCGGCCTGGTGGATGAAGTAGTACCAGTGGGCAAACTGCGTGAGACTGCGCTGACCCTGGCCAAGCAGATCGCCGAATCCGGATCCGAACTCACCACCGTTCTCAAAGAGGTCGCGCTGCGTGCGCAAAACATGGACCACATCGGCGCTACCGCGTACGAGCTGCGTGTCACGCAGGATCTGGTGCAGCGGGGCCTGTTCACACGCCGGATCGATGAGGGAATCAAGCGGCTGAAGTCGGGGCAGAGTCGCGCCACCGAGCGCTTGGCACACCCATAACGATGTCGACACCCGGAATTTCCACAGCCCTCGAATCGCTTTCGTGCTGCGTCGCCGAGTCTGATTCGGTGGAAATGCGTTTCGGGCTGCGTAATTGCTTCCCCGAGGCGGGGGATAGTCGCAGTGAGTACGTAGTGCCCGCATGGGCCGTAAGAGAGGATGGTCGCCTGCATGCCGGTGCGCTGGCGGTCGCAGCCGACCACGTCCTGGGCGAGGTGCCATATCTTTGCCGACGACTGGGTGAATGGTCATTGACCACGGAGCTCACTCTGGATTTCGTCGGTACTTCAGCGCCCGTGGGGTCGGTGCTTCATGTGCGGGGCTCAGCTGTCCGCTTGGAACCACGCGGCGGCTTCGTCACCGGCACTATCAGCGCAGGGGACAGCACGCCGATAGTCCTTGCTTCCACACGCACCGCCAATGTGCTTTCACAGCCAGACGAAGTCGACAGACGCGCCCCTTCGTCTGTAGTTCGACGTGGTGTAGCCCCGGTGGGCGCGACACTGGAGGAGCATCTCGGAATCGCATACACCACAGGGGATGAAGGCTTCATCGCGCGCCTCACTCGTCCGGAAGAATGGACCAACGATTTCGGCATCCTGCATGGTGGAATATGGGCGTGCTTGGCAGAAGCGGCCGCTGCGAGAGCAATTGGCCGCGTCAACGGGGATCTGTCGACGGCTCATCTCCACATCAGTTACCTGCGTCCCGGGAAGCCGTCAGCCGGAATCAACCTGGCACCGAATATCTTTCACGTAGGTAAACGTTGCGCCCTGACGGAAGTGCGAGGCTTCAGCGACGACGGGACCCTCTGCACAGTCGCAACTATCACCTCACGAAACATCCAGCCGGCGTTCGAACAGAAACGGAGTCACCGATGAGTGAAACAGCAGTCAGTCCAGAATTTCTCCGCGATTTCGGTGACCGGTGGGATCGCGCGTGGAATTCTCACGACACCGAGCAGGTCCTGGCGCTTTTGCACCCGGAAATTACCTGGGAAGATACCGTCTTTTGGCCCGACGTCATCAACGGCATAGAGGCTATGCCGACCTACATCAACACGATCTGGAAAGTCATGCCAGATGTGCAGTTTGAGGAAGTGCAGTTCTTTACAGCAGCAGAAGATGGCCGCGCCCTGTACTTGTTCAAACAAAGCGGTTCGGGCCCTGCGCGCTTTGGATCGGGACACTTCGACTCCTACGGATGCGACATCTTCCTCGAGTTCCGGGATGGCTTGCTCGCGCGATACCTCGCACAGTACGAGATCACCGACATGATGCGTCAATATGGAGCGTTGCCGCCCCGTCGCAACCTGATAGGCGGCAGCTACCTACTGTCGCTGCTCGCCGCCTCACCTGAGACCACGGCGCGCTGAGATGCCAGAGCCGCCCTCGTCTTGGCACCGACATCGTCAGGGTGGAGCGGCGCGGGATCGGAGGTGAGCTCCTGCATGGTCTCGGCGAGTTCCAGATCCGACCACGGTGCGTGGTGCCGGGTCCGGGACACCCGATCTGGATGGCTCCACAGCGCCATCTCCGATCCGTCGAAGCCGATGATCTGCCCGGTGATCGACCGAGCCGCAGGTGTAGCTAGTGCAACGACGATTCGTGCAACAGCAGCTGGATCGCCGAACACATCCTGCAGCGGACTGTCCACACCACCCGAAAGTTCCAACACGGGTGCGGTCATATCGGTCAGAGCGACCGGATACAGTGCGTTCACGCTGATCTGATAACGCCACAGCTCCACCGATAAGGCCCTCGTTAGAGCGTTGACCCCGCCCTTGGCAGCTGCGTAATTGCTCTGACCGATCAGGCCAAAGAGTGCACTCCCAGAGGTCACATTCAGCACTGCGCCCCCGCCGGACTTCATTGCCCGCCCGGCAGCCCGACACATCAGCCAGGTGCCGCGTAGATGCACGGCGAGCACCTCGTCGAACTCCTGGACTGTCATGTTCAGCAAGCTCTTGTCCCGAGTGATTCCGGCGTTGTTCACGACGAAGTCCACCGAGCCAAAAGCCATCCCGCAATAACCGACCAGGTTGTCTACAGTGCTCTCATCAGCGACCGAACCTCTCACGTGGCCGATCTGCCCCTTGCGAGCACCCAACGCATCAAGGGCAGCTTCGCAGGCTTGCTCTGAACGGCCGTTGATGACCACATTCGCGCCGGCGTCAGCCAAGGCCGCCGCGATGGCAAGTCCGAGACCGCGGGTTGATCCTGTGACAATCGCATTCAGTCCGGTGAGGTCTATCACACGGGATCCGGTGCGTAAATGGCGTGCCAGACGATGGACGCCAGCGATGCGACATGCCGGCGGGTCTCCGCAGGGCTTGCCGGGCGAACCTGTTGATAGAGACCGCGTTCGACCATCCACACCAACCATGCCGCGGTGCTTTCCGGGTCGACCTCGGCGCGTGCGCCGCCTGACATCTGCGCGCGCCTGATGTGTTTGGCCAACTCGACATGACCGATGGTGAGCAGGCCGTGGAACTCTTCGCGCACTCCGGGGTCATTGACGGAGGTTTCCGCCAGTGCGGCCAGCAATTTGGCGCGGCGGTGGTAAGTCGCGACGAGGCCGGTGAAGATCTCGACAAGCTGATCCTGAGTGACCCCGGAATCCAGATCCATCCACCGGCGCGCAGAGGTGGCCACCTCGCCGACCACGCCCTCACCGACAACACGTAGCAGGTGACCCATATCGTCGAAGTAGGAATAGAACGTCGACCGAGAGATGCCGGCGCGCGCGATCACCTGCTCGACCGAAATATCGGAGAAGCGCTCGGATTCCGACAGCAGATCTTCGGCGGCGGTAACGATGCGGGCAACTGATGCCGCTCGTTGCAGTTGCCTTTTGGTCATTGAGTCCGAACTCGCATCGCCGGTCATCCAGTCACTGTAGCCACCGGTCTGATTGTTGATCGTCGAGAGTTGCGCCATCATCGGATGTCCGCGTGGAGGCGCACAAGGGCATTGAATTGCGAGAGCGACCAGTCCATGGTGCCGACGTCGAGGTGCTGATGTCCGACCACGATCGACAGGCCCAATGAAGAGAGCCGCTCGGCCAGTTTCGGATCGGCCACCAGGCTGAGAATGGTGTCAAAGATTATCTTGCGTCGCATGGAGTCCACCTCGTCGCGGACCCGCGCGGCACGGTCGTCGGCATTACTCCAGGCGCGGAGTGCGACCTCGGCGTCGTGGGGCACGATCTGCGCGAGTTCGCGCAACTGGTCCAGCCGCTGAGCGGGATCCAGTGTGGTGGCCACCTTTGACAGCAGGCGTTCGGTCAGCTCTGTCTCCCAGTACGCGAGAAACTGGTCGACGAAGTCGTTCCAATCCCGAAACCAGTTGTAGAACGAACCGGTACTCATCCCGACCGAACGGCAGAGTGTGGTCAAACGGAGAGTCCCGAAGCCCTCCTTGGCCAGTAGGCTGAGTGCGGCCTGAAAATAGTCATCCTTATTGACGCTTGCCATGACCTCTTCAACTGCCTTCCGTCATACACAACCGGGAACCGCACTCAGTCTGCACCGGACGTGGCGGCGCGCACCCGGTCTTCATAGGCGCGCCGTGCCGATTCATCGAACTCAAGGAACGTGGTATCGCTACCCATGACCTTATTGATCAGCCGACGGACGCGATCGCCCGAGACTGCTATCACCGGTGCGAGGTAGCGAAGGTGTGTGGGGACCGAACGCTGGGTCAGGCGTTTGTCGATCACCGTGACGACCGCGGAGGCGACATCGGTGGGTAGGACGAGTCCCTGCATTGCGCTGGGCGCCGTTCCGGATATCAGGTCAGTACGGGTGAAGGTGGGTAGCACTGCTGAAACGCATACTCCGTGGCGGGCATATTCGTCGGCAAGTGCGGTGGACAATCCGACCACCGCGAACTTGCTCGCCGCGTAAACCGCAAGGCCGGGCACTGCCACGACACCGGCCATGGACGCAATGTTGACGATGTGGCCGCTGCGCCGGCGGACCATCTCGGGCAGGACGAGTTGGCAGCCGTTGATGACGCCGTTGATGTTGACGTCGATCGCCGAACGAATGGATTGTTGCGATTGCTCGGTGAATGTACCGATCGGCATGACGCCGGCGTTGTTGATCAACACGTCGATATGACCACCGGCGTCGGCGCGCGCCTCGTCCAGGAAGTCTGAGAAAGACTGCCTGTCAGCGACGTTGACGTAGTGCCCGCTCACGCTACCGTGCTGCTTCAGATCCTCGACCGCCGCCGTCAGCGCGTCCGTGTCGCGATCGCCGATCACGACGTGCGCGCCGCGGCGCGCCAAGGACGCCGCGATCGCCGCTCCGATACCGCGCGCCGCGCCGGTGATCACAATCGACTTGCCTGCGATATTCCGCACGTTACACATTCTCCTCACACGAAACGGGGTGGAGTTGGCAGCCACAAGCGGCCCCGGCGGAGAGGCGTGCCGAACTGTGCACCTCCCAGGTCGCCATCGCGCCGCCGAGCCGAAAGCTATCGACTCTCGGGCGTGAACCGCACATGTTGCTGCTTGATGCCGTTGATGAAGTTGCTGGTGAGATAGGTCGGTTCACCGACAGTTTCAATATCGGGCAGGCGGCGGAACAGTTCGCTGAAGATTGCCTTGAGTTGGAGTTTCGCCACATGACTGCCAAGGCAGTAGTGGGGGCCGCGTCCTCCGAAGCCGATGTGTTGGTTGGGCTTCCGGCTCAGGTCGAATCGGTACGGATCGTCAAACCATTGGCCGTCGCGGTTACCCGAATTGTAGAACAGAACGACCTTGTCTCCCGCTTCGATCGATGCTCCGCTGAGTTCGAATGGTTCCAACGCGGTGCGCCGGAACGTCATCACTGGGCTGGCCCATCGAATGAATTCCTCGATGGCGTAGTCGATTCGGCCGTCGAAGTCCTCAAGTAAGTAGGAGCGCTGCTCGGGATGCTGTGCGAGTGCAAGCAGGGCATGAGTCGTCGTCTGCTTGGTGGTGTCGTTGCCCGCGACGCACAACAACACAAAGAACGATCGGATCTCGTCATCTGTCAGCCGAAGTCCGTCCACCTCGGCCTGCACTAGCGCGGAAATCAGGTCGTCGCGTGGGGATTCGCGCCTGGCGTCAATGAGTTCCTGGCACCGTCCGTGCAGGGTCGTGATGCCGGTGAACATTGTGGTCAGCGGGTCGGCGGGGGCGGAGTCGTCATCCCATGCCGCCATATGGGCCGCAGCCTCGGTCACCTCCAGGCGTTGCTCCTCGGGGATGCCGATCATCTCCGACACGGTCCACATGGGTAGCTGTGCCGAGACGGCCTCGACGAATTCGACTTCATCGGAACGGTGCGCGATCCCGTCGACGATCTGACGGGCCTGGTTGAAGATCTGGTCACGGATCAGGTTGGTCCTGCGAGGTGTGAACACGGAGCTGACCACGCGTCGCACCTTGCCGTGGCGGGGTTCGTCCATCGACAGAATCGACGACGCGGCTTCCAGGACCTCGTTGGGCATGTCCTCGAATGTGACGCCGCCAGTGGCAGAGGAGAAGACTTCGGCTCGTCGGCTGACGGTCACGATGTCTTCAAGTCGCGTCACCGCCCAGTACCCGGGGGGCGACTCCTGGCCGAGTAGATCCATCATCGGGCTGCGGATCGGTCGTTGCCAGCTGACTGGGCGGTCGCGGCGAAGTTCAGCAAAGATCTGTTCACGCTCGTCGCTGGGGCCGGCCCAGAGCTGGGCGGCCGAGAGGTCGACGGGATCGTGCGATCGCTTCGTGGTGGCGGCGGTCATGACACTCCTTCCAACGTTGTCGACTTGGCAATTTGCATGAGCCACGGCACAAAGTAACATAAATCTGATTCGGTTTTGAAGAAAGCAACACGCTTGTACTTCCTCTGCGCGAACCTATGGCTGCGTCTGATTCCTGCGTGACAACGCGTTTCGGTGAACCTGCCACCTATGTGGCCGATTTCCTATCGGGGTGCTCGTAAGTGACATTATGGTTGTGGACCGGCGGACGTCGGTTCGCCGGACTTCGGGCTGGGCGGGCTCGCTGAAGGGTCCGTAGCGCGCGGTTGGTCTTACGCATCGCTAAATAAATTGAATGGGCATTCGAAGCCTTATTGGGGCCGGTGGCGGCGTCGGCTGCCCGGATCTCAGTGGTCGACCGGAGTGGGCCGAGTCGTCCAGAGCTCCGGTCGCGGACATCGAGAAGTGTCCCGATATCGACCTTTAAGTCTGACGGGGGCGTCAAAGCGGAGCTGCCTGCAGCAACGTCGCCCGCTATGGGGCCGCAACCGAGCAACCGAGCTCTCCGGGTTGTGTTTCTAGTTTAATTTTGATTCGATTCGTGAGCCGAGTCACTTGGCGAGACCGCTGTGACTGCGGCGGAGGGCAGGAAAAGGCGCAGAAGTGAGAAGTTCAGCAAGCCCACCCACCAGCACCTCGGTGCACGCCGATTGGAAGTTGTGACGAACGTGGTCCTGAAAGCATTGGGCTCATCGAAGCCACTGCGGGGAGTCGGTGGCTTCTTCGCCTTTTCGCTGGACACCGCGGTCGCGGTCTTTCAGCCGCCGTTCGCATGGCGTGAGTTCGTCCTGCAGACGTGGTTCGTTGCGCGGGTGTCCCTACTGCCCACCCTTATGCTCTCGATTCCGTTCACAGTTCTGACGGTGTTCACGTTCAACGTGCTGCTCGCCGAGTTCGGTGCAGCCGACTTCTCGGGCACCGGCGCAGCTCTGGGCGCCGTCACCCAGATCGGTCCGATCGTCACGGTGCTGGTCGTGGCGGGCGCCGGGGCGACGGCGATGTGCGCCGACCTGGGTGCCCGCACCATTCGTGAGGAACTCGACGCCCAGCGGGTCATGGGCATCAATCCGATTCAAGCCCTGGTGGTCCCGCGGGTGCTCGCCGCCACCCTCGTGGCGCTGCTGCTGTCATCACTGGTCATCCTCGTTGGCCTCGCCGGCGGCTTCGCGTTCTCGGTCTTCTTCCAGAACGTCACCCCGGGTGCCTTCGTAGCCGGCCTGACACTCGTCACCGGTGTCGGTGATGTTGTGGTCTCGTTGATCAAGGCGACGCTGTTCGGTATGACGGCCGGGCTGATCGCCTGCTACATGGGCACGACAGTGAGCGGTGGACCCGCCGGTGTCGGTAACGCCGTCAACGAGACCGTGGTGTTTTCCTTCCTTGCGCTATTCGTCATCAATATCTTCATGACCGCCGTGGGAATCAAGGTGAACCTTTGAGCGTCAAAACATCTTTCGGCCAACAGTTTCCGAAGCTCGCACGCAAGTCGAGCAACTGGCACGCCGGATGGACCCGCGTCGGTGAGCAGACGCAGTTCTACGGCCGCACGCTGGCATCCGCCGTCGACGTTCTGGTCCACTACAAGACCGAACTGGTGCGACTCATCGCCCAGATGAGCCTGGGGACAGGCGCGCTCGCCGTCATCGGCGGCACCGTGGTCATCGTCGGGTTCCTGACCATCTCCACCGGTGCGCTGGTGGCCGTCCAGGGCTACAACCAGTTCGCCCAGGTCGGCGTCGAGGCGCTCACCGGCTTCGCGTCGGCCTACTTCAATGTGCGGCTGATTGCTCCGCTCACCGCCGCGATTGCGATGGCGGCCACCATCGGTGCGGGTGCCACCGCCCAGCTCGGTGCCATGCGGATCAACGAAGAGATCGACGCCTTGGAGGTGATGGGAGTCCGCTCGCTTGCATACCTCGCCTCGACTCGAGTGCTGGCCGGCGTCATCGTGGTCATCCCGCTGTACTGCGTCGCGGTGATCATGTCCTTCCTCGCCGCCCGCTTCGGCACAACCGTGATTTACGGGCAGTCGACCGGTGTCTACGACCACTACTTCCGAACCTTTCTGATCCCTACCGACCTGATCTGGTCCTTTGTCCAAGCGGTGGTCACCGCGGTCGTCATCATGTTGGTGCACACCTACTACGGCTTCACCGCGGCCGGTGGTCCTGCGGGTGTTGGTGAAGCCGTCGGCCGCGCCACCCGGACGTCACTCGTGGTGGCCGTCTTCGTCACCCTGTTGGTCACGCTGTCCATCTACGGACAGTCCGGCAACTTCAACCTGGCGGGCTGAGCCGTGGCACGAAAAGCAGGAGAACCCCGTATCCACGCGGACTGGTGGACAGCAATACTCATCGCATTCACCATCGGGGCGCTCGCTCTGACCTGGGCGCTGTTCAACGGATCCTTCAACCGATACGTGTCCGTGACTCTCACCTCCGACCGCGCAGGCCTGGTGATGGAGGTCGGTGCCAAGGTGAAGCTACGCGGGGTGCAGGTCGGTCACGTCGGCTCGGTGACGGGCGGTAAAGATCCAGTCAGCCTTCATCTCGAACTCGATCCCGAAAAGGTGCGCTACCTACCGGCCAACGTGCAGGCCAGGATCGCGTCCACGACAATCTTCGGGTCCAAATATGTCGATCTGATCTATCCCGAGGATCCCTCGGGCAAGGTACTGGCCGCCGGTGCGGTGCTGCAATCGCAGAATGTCAGCACCGAGGTGAACACGGTGTTCCAGAACCTCGTCGGTGTCATCAACAAGATCGATCCGGCCAAGCTCAACACCGTCTTCTCTGCCCTCGCCGAAGGTGTGCGCGGACAGGGACCGCGGATGGGCGAAGCCACGACCGCGGCGAACGAAGTGCTGATCGCACTCAATCAGCGCACGGAGCGTATCGGCGAGGACTGGCGCGCATTCCGCGACTTCAACGACACCTACGACGCGGCGGCGCCTGACATCGTCCGGGTGCTCGATGCCGCCAGCACCACCAGCGAAACCGTCACACAGCACGCCCGCGAACTGGATTCCCTGCTGCTCAACATCATCGGGTTCTCGCAGAGCGGTACCCAGCTGCTCGGTCCGAACAAGGACAGCCTGGTCCGAGCGATCAACACACTGGAGCCGACAACGGGATTGCTCAACAAGTACAACCCGATGCTGACCTGTCTCATCCTTGGCGGAAAGAACGCCATCGACTTCGGGCAGGCCGACTACACCGGTGGCGCGAACGGCAAGTCGTTGATCGTCGATGCCGCGCTGCTGCTGGGTGACGATCCTTACCGCTACCCGCAGAACCTGCCGATCAACGGCGCCAAGGGCGGACCCGGCGGCAAGCCCGGATGCGGGTCGCTGCCGGACGTGGCCAAGAACTGGCCGGTGCGCACCCTGATCGCAAACACCGGCTGGGGCACAGGTCTGGACAACCGCCCGAACCCCGGCATCGGATTCCCCGGTTGGGCCAACTACTTCCCGGTCACCCGAGCGGTGCCGGAGCCGCCGAGCATCCGCTATCCCGGTGGCCCGGCGCCCGGTCCATTCCCCTACTTCGGAGCGCCGCCCTACGGCGCACCGCTCTACGGGCCCGGTGGCGTGCCGCTCTTTCCCGGTGTGCCCCCCGCACCGCCGCCGGCGCCCCTCCCGCCTGGAATCGGCGGCCCGGCGCCGGTTCCGCCGGGAACGGCCCCCACACCATGAGACAACCTGCCGTCACACACTTTGAGAGGCCAGCGGAATGAAGGACAACCTGTCGGGCGCCGCCTGGCGGCTCCTCGTCTTCATCGTTGTCGCCGTCTTCGGAATGTTCGCGCTGCTCACCGTTTTCGCCCAGTTCCGGTTCGGTGAAGCGAGCTCCTTCCGAGCCGTCTTCACCAACGTCACCGGCCTGGAGAACGGGAACTTCGTCCGCATCGCCGGCGTCGAAGTCGGCAAGGTCAACAAGATCTCGCTGAACTCCGACAGCACAGTGACCGTCGAGTTCAGTGCCGACGAGTCGGTGATCCTGACCGAGGGCAGCCGCGCCGTCATCCGCTACGACAACGTGATCGGCGGTCGTTACCTTGCCTTGGAAGAGGGCACGGGTTCGGTGCAGCGGCTGCAATCCGGTGCCACCATTCCGGTCGACCGGACCACCCCGGCACTGGATCTCGACGCCCTCATCGGCGGATTCCGCCCCCTCTTCCGTGCGTTGGATCCGGATCAGGTCAATGCGCTGAGCGGACAGCTCCTTTCAGCTTTGCAGGGCCAAGGCGCAACCGTCGCGTCCTTTCTGTCGCAGACAGCGGTCTTGACGAACACCCTTGCCGACCGCGACGAACTGGTGGGACAGGTCATCACCAACCTCAACACAGTGTTGGGCTCGCTGGGGGACCAGAAGGACAAGTTCGGTACCGCCGTGGATTCCCTGTCCGAGATCGTGCACACGCTGGAGGCGCGCAAGGGCGACCTGTCCAACGCGGTCGCGTACACCAACGAATCCGCGGCGAGCATCGCCGACCTGCTGGCACAGGCCCGGCCGCCGCTGAAAGACGTGGTGAATCAGACCGATCGCGCAGCCGGCATCGTGGTGGCAGATCACGACTACATGGACAATCTTCTTGCCTCGCTGCCCGAGTCCTACCGGATCCTCGGTAGGCAGGGGCTCAATGGTGACTACTTCTCGTTCTACATCTGCGACCTGGTCCTCAAGCTCAACGGCAAAGGTGGGCAACCGGTCTACGTCAAACTGGCCGGCCAAGACTCGGGTAGGTGCACGCCGCGATGAAAACGTTTCAGGAACGCAACCCCGCCACCATCGGGATCATCGGTGTCCTCGCCGTCGGCGCGATCGGTTTCGGTGTCCTCAACTACGACAAGCTGCCGCTCGTGTCGTTACAGAAGACATACTCCGCTCATTTCGCCGAAGCGGGTGGCCTGACATCGGGTGCGGCAGTTCAAGTTTCGGGATTTCAAATCGGGAAGGTGCAGAGCATCACGCTGGACGGTGCGCGCGTGTTGGTCACGTTCAGCGTCGACGACGACGTTGCGCTCGGCGACCGTACCGAGGCGGCGGTCAAGACCAAGAGTCTGCTGGGCTCCAAGATCCTGGACATCACGCCCCGCGGCGATGGCACGCAGGAGGGCGTCATCCCGCTGGAGCGCACCAGATCGGCCTATCAGTTGCCGGATGCCATCGGTGACATCACGGCGCAGATCAGTGGTCTGGACACCGACCAGCTGTCGACGTCGTTGTCCACGCTGGCCGATACCTTCCGCGATACCCCGGAGGATCTGCAGGTCGCGGTCGACGGCGTGGCCCGGTTCTCCGAGACGCTCAACCGCCGGGACTCGCAGCTTCGTCAACTGCTGGCCAACGCCAACAAGGCGACCACGGTGCTGGGGGAACGCAGCGACAAAATTGTTCAGCTGGTCCGAGACTCGAATGCGTTATTGGTTGCGCTGAATGGTCAAAGTGCGGCGTTGGACCACATCTCGAACAACATCACCGCCCTGGCGTCGCAGATCACGGGTTTCATCGACGACAACCGCGACACACTCAAACCGTCGCTGGACAAGCTCAATGGGGCGCTGGCCATCGTGGACAATCGCAAGGCCGAGGTCCAACAGTCCATCAAAGGCCTTACCAGCTATGTCTTCTCGTTGGGGGAGTCAGTCTCGTCGGGTCCGTTCTTCAAGGCCTATCTGTCAAACCTGCTGCCAGGACAGTTCATTCAGCCCTTCATTGACGCGGCGTTCTCCGACCTCGGTCTTGACCCCAATGTTCTGGCGCCGTCGGAGCGGACCGACCCGCAGGTCGGTCAGCCCGGATTGCCGGCTCTGCCGGTACCTTTCCCCCGTACCGGACAGGATGGCGAGCCACGGCTCACGATTCCGGATGCGATCACCGGCAATCCCGGTGATCGGCAATGTGGTCCGCCTGGAATCCCGCTGCCTGGGCCCGGCTGCTACCCGTATCGGGATCCCGGTCCACAACCCGCGCCGGGCGGCCCGCCACCGGGACCGCCGGCACCGGCGCTGCCTGGTCAGGAATCGAAACCCGAACCCACACCCGGACCGGTCCTGCAGCACGCGCCCAACGAGATTGCCCCTGATGGCAGTCCGATCGAACCAGGAGTCGGCCAACAATGACACAGCCCCGCATCCGGATCTGGCTGGCGCTTGCGCTGACGGTGGCGATGGTGGTGGGTCTCGTCATCATCATCAGGACAACAACTGATGTCGCGCGGGCCAAGTTCACCGCGTACTTCGACAACACCAACGGACTGTTCGTCGGCGACGAGATCCGTATCCTCGGCGTACCGGTCGGTGAGATCGACAGCATCGATGTCGAACCGGCTCGTGCCAAGGTCAGCTTCTGGATCAGCGATGACTACCAGGTGCCCGCCGATGTCAAGGCCGTGATTCTGGCACCGTCGCTGGTCACTGCGCGCGCCATCCAGTTGACCCCCGCCTACACCAGCGGGCCGGCCCTGGCCGATGACAGTGTCATCCCGAAGGAGCGCACCGCGGTGCCGGTGGAATGGGACGAGGTCCGTGTGCAGCTGCAACGGTTCACCGAAATGCTGCAACCCACCGAGCCCGGCGGTGTCAGCACCCTCGGTTCGTTGGTCAACACGGCTGCCGACAACCTGCGCGGACAGGGCGCCAACATTCGCGACACCCTGATCAAGCTGTCCCAGGCGACATCGGCTCTGGGGGATCACAGTTCAGATCTGTTCAGCACGCTGCGCAATCTGTCGCTGCTTGTATCGGCCCTGCAGGACAGCTCCGATCTGATGGCGCAACTGAACCAGAACCTGGCCTCGGCCACCTGGGCTCTGGCCGATGACCCGGACGAGATAAGTTCTGCGGCAAAGAGCGTCAGTGAAGTCTCCAAGGACGTCGCCACGTTCGTCTATGCCAACAAAGAGGCGCTCGGCACCACGTCGGACAAGCTTGCGTCGGTATCGCAGGCGCTGACCGACAGTGTCGACGACATCAAGCAGTTCCTGCACATTTCACCGACGGTGCTGCAGAACTTCATCAACATTTACCAACCTGCGCAGGGAACGTTGTCGGGAGCGCTGTCCACCAACAACTTCAGCGACCCGATCAGCTTCTTGTGCGGTGCGATCCAGGCGGCGTCGAGGCTCGGTGCCGAACAATCGGCGAAGCTCTGCGTGCAGTACCTTGCGCCAATCGTCAAGAACCGTCAGATGAACTTCTTCCCGATCGGCGGTAATCCTCTCGTGGGCGCCGTCGCGCGGCCCAATGAAGTTACCTACAGCGAGGATTGGATGCGTCCCGACTTCGTTCCGCCGCTGCCGCCGGCCGCCGCGGCCCCGGCGATGGCTGCCCCGGCCACGCCTGCGGTCCCCTCGTTGCCCGCCGAGGCGCAGCAGGCCGACCCCGCGGCCGGTTTGCCGGGCATGATGATGCCGACGGGAGCAGGTTCATGATCAGATCCCGAGGCGCGGTCGCCGGAGTGTTGGGGATGGTCACCGCAATGTCTCTGTTGCTCACCGGGTGTGGCGATTGGCGTGGTCTCAACTCCCTGCCCATGCCGGGGACGGCCGGTGGGGGTCCGGGCTCCTTCACGATCCGGGCTGAAATGCCGGACGTGAACAATGTGCAGCAGAACTCGCGTGTCCGGGTCGGCGATGTCAACGTCGGGACGGTCACCGAGATCGAACGGCAGGGATGGCACGCGGTGCTGACCATGGCCCTGGACGGCGACGTGGATCTGCCTGCCAACGCGACGGCGACCGTCGGGCAGACCAGCCTGCTGGGATCGCTGCACATCGAACTGGCGCCGCCCGTGGCCGAGCCCGCCGAGGGCAGGCTTCGGGAGGGTGCGGTGATCCCACTGATGTCCGGCGGCGCGTACCCGTCCACCGAACAGACCCTGGCTGCGGTGTCGATGCTTCTCAACGGTGGTGGTATCGGCCAGATTCAAGACATCACAACGGCTCTCAGCACTGCGTTCGCCGGCCGCGAGAGTGACCTTCGGAGCTTGATCTCCGAGCTGGACAGATTCATCGCGAACACCAATCAGCAGACCGACGACATCATCTCCGCCACGGACAGCCTGAACAACCTGGTATCGGACTTCGCCGAGCAGGATCCGGTTGTCGACCGGGCCCTGACCACCATCCCGGACGCCCTCAACGTGCTCAAAGAGGAACGCGACAGCCTTGCTGAGGCGCTTGATCAGCTCGGAAAGTTCAGCGCCCTGGCGGCGGACTCGAGCAACCAGACCAAGGAAGCGCTGGTCCAGGAGCTCAAGGACATCGCGCCCGTGCTGAAATCGCTGGCAGACTCCGGACCGGCGCTGACCCGCTCGTTGGGTTTCTTCACGGTGTATCCCTTTGCGCAGGAGACCCTGTCCAAATGGTTCCGCGGTGACTATGCCAACCTGACTGCGGTCATCGACCTCACCCTGAGCCGCATCGATTCGTCGTTCTTCACCGGCACGCGCTTCGAGGGAGAGCTCACCGAACTCGAAATGCAGTGGGGTCGAACGATCGGTCAGCTGCCCAGTCCGTACACCGCAGTCAACCCGTTGGTCGTTCCGTATAACCCGAACCAGGGGCGCTAGATGGTACTCAGCAGGAGAATCCTCACTCAGCTCGCGTTCTTCGCCGTGATCACACTGGCGGGCGGCTCGATCATGATCTTCAACTACATGGGACTGCCCAACCTGCTGTTCGGTGTCGGGCACTACAAGGTGAGTGTTCAACTTCCGGCGGCCGCCGGGCTGTACGAGAACGCCAACGTGACCTATCGAGGCACCAATGTCGGTCGGGTACAGGGTGTTTCGCTGACCGAGTCCGGAGTTGTCGCGGAGCTGTCGCTGAAATCGGACATCCCTATCCCCAGCGATCTCACTGCCGAGGTGCACAGCGCGTCGTCGATCGGAGAGCAGTATGTCGCGTTGATCCCGGACAGCGACGCAGGCCGGCTCGCCGCGGGCGATGTCATCCCGCTGGACCGGACCACGGTGCCGCCCGATATCAGCGAGTTGCTGGCGGCGACCAACAGGGGGCTGGAAGTGATCCCCGGCGATAATCTGCAGACGGTCGTCAGCGAGGCATCGACCGCGGTCGGTGGCCTCGGCCCGGATCTGGCGCGACTGGTCAAGGGATCGACCACACTGGCCATCGACGCACGCAACAACCTTGATGCGCTGACCAACCTGATCGACAACTCGAAACCGATCCTGGATTCCCAGACCGCTACTGCCGGATCGATCGAGGCGTGGGCGTCGAACCTGGCATCGGTGACCCAGCAGTTGAAGAATGAGGATCAGGCCGTCACCGGCATCTTGCAGGTCGGACCCCGTGCCGCCGACGAGGTGCGCCAACTGTTCGACCGTCTGCAGCCGACGCTGCCGGTCGTGTTGGCCAATCTGGTGACACTCGGCGATGTTGCGATCACCTATCAGCCGCACTTGGAACAGCTCCTGGTCCTTTTGCCTTCGGCCGTCGAGGTTGTCCAGGGCGCGGGGCTGACAAACCGCAACACCAAACAGGATTACAAGGGTGCCTTCCTCAGCTTCAACCTCAACCTCAACCTTCCGCCCCCATGCCTCACCGGATATCTGCCACCGCAGCAGGCACGACCGACGAGTCTGACGGATTACCCTGAGCGCCCGGCCGGCGACTTCTACTGCCGGGTTCCGCAGGACTCGATGTTCAACGTCCGCGGTGCACGCAACCTGCCCTGCGCCACCCGGCCGGGCAAAAGGGCACCCACGGTGAAGATGTGTGAGAGCGACGAGAACTATGTGCCGCTCAACGACGGCTTCAACTGGAAAGGCGATGGCAACGCAACGCTCTCCGGCCAGCCGGTGCCCCAGATCCGCCCGGGAGACGCACCGGTTCCGCCGCCGGCCGCCGCCCCGGTGGCCCCGGTCCCGCCCGTGGCGGTCGCTGAGTACGACCCGGCCTCCGGTAGCTACCTGGGTCCGGATGGAAAGCGGTACACCCAAGCAAATTTGGCAACCAATGCGCAGGAGCAGACATGGCAGTCGATGCTGATGCCACCGAAGAACTGACCGATACCGAAGAAGCTCAGGAGTATCCCGAGTCCGATTTCGATTTCGATGCCGACGACGTCGCCGAATCCGGCGAACGGCCGGCATCGGGATGGAAGCGATCGCCCAGCCGGATTGCACTGGTCGCCGGGCTGATCGCTGTCGTCGGTGTCGGTGCGTTGTGCGGATGGCTCGGACTACGCGCCCACCTGGCGATGGCAGTCGAGGACGAGCACGCACTGTTCGTCCAGGTCGCGCGACAAGGTGCCGTCAATCTGACCACGGTCGATCATGCCAACGCCGACGCCGATGTCGCGCGGATCCTCGATTCGGCCACCGGCACCTTCTACGACGATTTCAGCGCGCGCGCAGCACCCTTCGTCGATGTGGTGAAGAAGGCTCAGTCCACCTCGGTGGGCACCGTTCTGGATGCCGGCCTGGAAACGGTTACCGGCGACGAAGCTCAGGTGTTGGTCTCGGTCAACGTCAAGACGACAACTGCCGATGGTGTGGAGCAGCAACCCAGATCCTGGCGCATGCGGATCTCGGTCCAGCAGATGGGCGACGCGGTGAAGGTCTCCAACGTCGCCTTTGTACCGTGACCGCTCCCACGTCCGGACAGAAACGAACCGAAACCACCATGGAGGGGCCCGCAGTGCTCACCAACCAGGTCGCTGAGCCAGAGCTGTCGGATTCCGAGGCGGCCCCGGCCGATTCGCGGCGGCGAGG
Source organism: Mycolicibacterium sp. P9-22 (assembly GCF_008329585.1). Lineage (GTDB taxonomy): Bacteria > Actinomycetota > Actinomycetes > Mycobacteriales > Mycobacteriaceae > Mycobacterium. The sequence goes on from NZ_NPKP01000001.1 coordinate 752,586, forward strand.
CCGCTGGCGCAACGTGCTGACCTTCATCGTGCTGCCGCTCGCCGTCGTCGCCCTCAGCGGCCTGGCGGGCTGGTTGAAGTGGGTCGACGGTTCGGCACGCGATGCTCAGGTGGCCGCCACGGAGTCGGTTCAGGCGGCGCGGGAGATCACCGTCGAACTGCTGTCCTACCAACCGGATACCGTCGCGGACACGCTTCTGGCCGCCCAGTCGCGACTCACCGGCAGCTTCCGCGACTCCTACGGGCAGCTGATCCAGGAAGTCGTCATCCCGGGAGCACAGGAGCAGAAGATCGCGGCCATCGCCAACGTCACGGCGGCGGCTTCGGTGTCGGCCAGCAGTGATCGGGCCACGGTGCTGGTGTTCGTGAATCAGACGTCGATCGTCGGTACGGACGCGCCGACGGATACCGCGTCAAGCGTGCAGGTCGCCCTGCAGCGTGTCGACGGGCAGTGGCTGGTGTCCGAGTTCACCCCGATCTGAAGCCATTTCACGGCATCGTGTACCCGCCGCTGACCGAGATCATCTGACCGGTGACCTGACGCGCGGCCTTCGGTGAGGCGAACCACAGCACCGACCTCGCGACATCCTCGGCTGTTGTAAGCCGACGCATCGGGGTGTCCTTCAGCATGAAATCGATCTGCTTGGGATTGAAGACCTCGTCCTCGCCGACGGACCACAGGCTGGCGGCACCGACCGCTTCCGGCCCCTCCGGCATGACCAGCCCTGGACAGACGATGTTCGAGCGAATCCCGTGCCGTCCGTGCTCGCGGGCGGTGGTGCGCGCAAAGGCGACCATGGCGGCCTTGGTCGCACCGTAGATGCCTTGACGGATCTGGCCGAAGGCGGCGTCGCTGGCGATGAACACGATGGCACCTTCGCCGGCGTCCTTCATCGGTCCGATGGCAGCCTGCGTGGCGGCCACGGCGCTGAAGAAGTTGACTTCGACCGTGCGCTGCCACTTCTGCCGGTCGGTGTCGGTGGCGACGAAGCCGGGCACGCTCCAGCCAGCATTGTTCACCAGGACGTCAACGCCGCCCCACTGGGAGGCGGCAACACCGATTGCGCGCTCCGCGCCGCCGGCCACGGCAAGGTCCTCGATGGCCAGTTCGACCGCAGCCGCACCGAGCGCCAAGGCCTCATCGCGCACCTTTTCGGCCTGAGGCGCGTCGATGTCGTTCAAGACAATTCGAGCGCCTTCGGCGGCGAACTCGTGCACGATGCCACGTCCGATGTTGGAGGCGCCGCCGGTGATGACAACCCGTGCGTTCGACAGTCCGAGATCCATGCTGCGTCCTTCCAGACGGATCGGCGGTTGAAACCGCTCGACCTATTGATTTAACCTAGATTAGAAATTTCCGTTAGATTTGTCTATGTCGGTACGTATCGAGGGGAGAGCCCGGGTGGAGAAACTGCTCCAGGACAAGATCGCAGTGGTCACCGGCGCGGCGCAAGGCATCGGTTTGGAGATCGCGCGGACCCTGCACCAGCACGGCGCCCAGGTTGTCCTCGCCGATCTCGACGAGGCCGCCGGTCGACGGGCCTGCGAGGACGTTGCCGGGCCGAGCGTCGCGTGCAGCAGTGCGGTGTGCGATGTGACGTCCGAGGATGATGTCCGAGCGCTGGTCGCCGGCACCGTCCGCGAGTACGGGCGTCTCGACATCTTCGTCAACAACGCCGGAATCACCCGGGACGCCTCGCTGAAGAAGATGCAGGTGGCCGACTTCGACTCGGTGATCACGGTTCATCTGCGCGGCACCTGGCTGGGCATCCGCGAAGCGTCCGCGGTGATGCGAGAGCAGAAGGCCGGCAGCATCATCAATATCTCGTCGCTGTCCGGCAAGTCCGGCAACCCCGGGCAGACGAACTACAGCGCCGCGAAGGCGGGCATTGTCGGTCTGACCAAGGCAGCAGCCAAAGAGGTCGCCCACCACAACGTGCGCATCAACGCCATTCAGCCCGGACTGATCCGCACCCCGATGACCGCCGCGATGCCGGCCGATGTTTTCGCCCAACGCGAAGCGGACGTTCCGATGAAGCGGGCCGGCGAGCCCAGCGAGGTCGCCGGGGCTGTGGTGTTCCTGGGCTCGAACCTGTCCAGCTACATCACGGGTTCGGTCATCGAGGTCGGTGGCGGGAGGTACATGTGAGCGTCACCGAGGTTCTCAGCGAGATCCGCGACGGCGTCGGGCGGATCACGCTCAACCGACCCGACCGGATGAACGCCATCAATGTCGCGTTGGCCTCCGAGTTGGGCGCGGCGATCACCCGGTTCGGCGACCGCAAGGATGTGAACGTCATCCTGATCCGCGGGGCGGGCGGGAACTTCTGCGCCGGTGGCGATTTTGATGAGGTGCAGCGGCTCCGAACCGAGAGCAGCGGCGCGTTGCGGACGCTTTTCACCACCTTCAAGGAAGCCTGCGGGGCCATCGGGCGCGCTCAGGTTCCGGTGGTGGCTGCGGTGGAAGGTGTGGCCGCGGCCGGCGGGTTCGAGCTGATGCAGGCGGCCGACATCGTCCTGACCGCGAAAGAAGCGCGCATCGCCGACAACCACATCAACTTCGGGATGATCCCGGGCGGGGGGAGCACGGTTCGGCTGCCTCGCATCGTCGGAAGGCAGCAAGCGTTCGGGCTGCTGTTGTCCGGTGACAAGATCAGCGGTTTCGAGGCCGTCGAACTCGGACTGGCCTACAACTCGTTCCCGGCGGACTCATTCGACGCATCAGTCGAAGCCTTCGTCGCGAAGCTCGCCGGCCGTGACCGCTCGGCGGTGACGGCCATCAAGCGACTGGTCACCGAAGGCCTGTATAAGGACATTGCCGCGGCCGACCTCGAGGAGACCAACGCGGTGGTGTGGCGACTGAGCGGCGAAGCAGGCCAGGCCGGCGTATCCGCATTCAAAAACAGGGAGGCCAAACCATGACCGAAACCATCTACACCCCGGTATTGCGCGACGTGACACCGACGGGCATCGCCAGGATCAGGCTCAACAGTCCACACATCTCCAACGGACTGAACGTCGTGACGCTCAAAGCGTTGCACGAGGTGATCCTGTCCTGCCATGCCGATCCCGAGGTCAAGGTGGTCCTGCTTACCGGCGAGGGGCGGAACTTCTGTGCCGGGGGAGACGTCCACACGTTCGAGTCCAAGGGGGACGGCCTTCCCGACTACCTCCGGGAAGCGACGGCCTGGCTGCAGCTGGCCACCGCGGCACTGTTCCAGCTGAAGGTGCCGGTGGTCACCGCCGTCCAGGGTTTCGCTGCCGGTGGTGGCGGCCTCGGACTGGTCTGTGCTTCGGACATCGTGGTCGCGGCTCGCTCTGCAAAGTTCTTCTCGGGTGCCGTGCGGGTCGGGATGGCCCCGGACGGCGGCTCCTCGGTGACACTCGCCCAGCTCGTCGGGTTGCGGCAGGCGCTGCGGATTCTGTTGACCAACCCCACCCTGACTGCGACCGAGGCCGCCGAGATCGGACTGATCACCGAGGTGGTCGAGGACGACGACCTGATCACCCGCGCCGAGACGATCGCCGAAGAACTGGCCGCGATGCCCACCCTGGCACTGTCGGCGACCAAACGGCTCGTCTGGTCCGGGGTCGGCGCCTCCATCGAAGAGAGACTGCCCGAGGAATCTCGCACCGTGTCGGAGCTGTCCGGCACCGCCGACGCACTGGAGGGCCTGCGGGCCGTCATCGAGCGCCGCACCCCGAGGTTCGTCGGGCGATGACCGTTCTCGTCGAGGACGACGGCGCTGTCCGCATCCTGACCCTCAATCGGCCCGATGTCCGCAATGCCATCGACATCCCGTTGCGACTTGCGCTCGCCGATGCGCTTGAGGATGCCGATGCCGACACGAAGGTCCGGGTGATCGTGTTGACCGGCACCGGGAGCACCTTCTGCTCCGGGGGTGATATCTCCACGATGAAGCTGATGTCGGAGGCGGACGCGCTGGAACGGGCGCGGCTCGCCCAGCGGGTGATCCGCGCCATCTGGACCACACCCAAGCCGGTTCTGGCGGCCGTGGAGGGTGCTGCCTTCGGCGCCGGCGCGGCGCTGGCTGCAGCGTGTGACCGCATCGTCGCGGCGCGCGACGCGCGGTTCGCCACCACCTTCACCAATGTCGGGCTCGCCGGTGACATGGGTGCCTTCGCGTCGCTGCCGCGCCGGATGGGTGTGGCCCGCGCCCGGCAGATGATGCTGCTGCCCGAACCGATCACGGCTGACATTGCGCTGCAGTGGGGGCTGGTCGACGCCTGCGTCGACGCCGGGGAAGCGCTGTCGGCGGCGCGCGCCGACGCCGCGCGCCTGGCGGCGGGTCCCGCGCAGGCCTACGGCGTGATCAAGACGATGTTGGCCGTCGCACCCACCCTGCATCCGCTCGACGTCCTCGACCAGGAAGCCGCCCACCAGGCGAAGCTGTTCGGCAGCGATGACTTTGCAGAGGGCATCGCCGCCTTCCGCGAGAAGCGGCGACCATCGTTCGGCACACGACAAGGAGTGCACTCATGACCTCTGTGATCGATCCCAGCGCCGGCACCGGCAGTCGCTATGACCGGCTGATCCGCCCCGAACGGGTTCACGGCAGCCTCTACAGCGACCCCAGCATCTATGCCGAGGAGCTGGAGAAGATCTGGTACCGGACGTGGGTGTTCGTCGGGCACGAGAGTGAGGTCGCACAACCCAACGACTACGTGCGCAAGAAGCTGGGCCCGCAGGACGTCATCATGACGCGGGATCGTGACGGCGAAATCCATCTGCTGCTGAACCGCTGCGCGCATCGCGGCAACCAGGTCTGCGACGACGCCAAAGGCAATTCGAGCACCTTCCGTTGCCCGTATCACGGGTGGACTTTCCGCAACGACGGTGATCTGATCGGCTTCCCCTTCTTCAAGGGCTACAACGGTCGCAAATTGGATCTGGCCATGGGCCGGGTGCCCCGCGTCGACTCATACGGCGGCTTCGTCTTCGGCAGCTTCGCATCCGACGGACCGTCGTTGGTGGAGCACCTCGGTGCCGCGGCCGGCGAGATCGACCGCCTCACCCGGCTGTCGCCGGAAGGGCGCGTGGAACTCACCGCCGGGTGGCTGCAGCACAAAGCCCGCGCGAACTGGAAGCTGCTGGCCGAGAACGAGACCGACGGATATCACCCGCAGTTTGTGCACGGTTCGATCTTCGGTGTCACCGGCAGCACCATCGGCCCGCTCTACAGCGACTCTTCGATCGCGGTGACGCGTGATCTCGGCGACGGCCACAGCGAGAACGACCTGCGACCCGAATTCCGCAAGTACGCGACGCCGATGCGGTGGTTCGGCACCACGGAGTCCCGCGTGCCCGACTACGTCGCCGCCATCCGGGCCAAGCACGGTGATGCCGCCGAGGAGATCCTCATCGAGGGCGCGCCGCACGTCATGATCTTCCCCAACCTGTTCATCGCCGAAATCCAGGTCTTCAACATCCAGCCCACCGGTGTGGACGAGTGCGTCCAGTACGCCACTGCGGTGCAGTTGGCCGGCGCCCCGGAATTGAACCGGCGCATGGTGTCCCAGTGCATCGGCTCGGTCGGGCCTGCCGGCATGTTGCTGGCCGACGACACCGAGATGTACGAGCGCAACCAGCAGGGCATCGCGGCACTGAGCCCGGAATGGCTGGACGTCCGCCGCGGGATGCATCGGGAAACGGTCGATGAGAACGGGTTCAAGATCGGCACCAACACCGACGAGACCGGCATGCGTGGCTTCTGGTCGCACTACAAGACACTGATGGAGAGGGACTGAGCCGTGACCGCGTCCTTGAAAGCGACAGACAGTCTGGCACCCGTTCCGGACGGCTTTGATCGGCACGAGGTGGAGCAGTTCATCTACCGCGAAGCCCGCCATGCCGACGAAAACGACTACGACGCATGGGAAGCACTGTGGACCGACGATGCGCTCTACTGGGTGCCGGCGGACACGAATCCCGTCGACCCGCTGCGGCAGATGTCGATCATCTTCGATAACCGCAGCCGGATCAGCACCCGCCTCAAGCAGGTCCGCACCGGCCGGCGGTATGCCCAGGCGCCGCCGTCGCATCTGCGCCGCCTGATCTCCAATATCGAGTTTCTCGGTGGGCGGGCCGGCGCCGACGGTGCGATCGACCTGGAGGTGGGCGCTAATTTTGTTGTGGTGGAGTCCCGCCCACGTGGAAACCACATCTGGGGCGGCCGGGTCACCTATCGACTGCGGCGGGCGGATGACGAGCTGAAACTGGCGTACAAGAAGGTCCAGCTCGTCGACGCCGACAAGCCGATTCCGACTTTGAGCTTCCTCATCTAAGGAGCAGCATGGGCATCCAATTCGACGGGACGGCACCGGTGACGATTCCAGGTGTCGGTGCGGTCATCGGCAGCGAGTTTGCCGAGGTCGCGGTCAGCATCGACGATCAGGCCAACGCGCCGCGACTCAAAGTCGAGGACCTGCGCACCGGACGGGTCCGCTATCTCGACGCACTTGAACTCGAAACCATCGTCTGGCTGCCCGACGAGCGGCTCAACAGCCTGCTCGATCCGTCGGCCGACCGCTGGCGAGGTGACGAATGAGGCGCGCCGCCATCGTCGCACCGCTGCGGACGCCGGTCGGCACCTTCGGCGGCGGCCTGCTGCCGCTGCGGGCGGAGGATCTGGCTGCCCGGGTGATCAAGGAGGTCGTCGCGCGCAGCGGGGTGGCGCCGGATGCCATCGAGGATGTGGTCTTCGCGCAGTCCTACGCGAACTCCGAAGCACCCTGCATCGGACGGTGGGCGGCGCTGCATGCCGGCCTTCCGATCAGCGTGTCGGGGCTGCAGATCGATCGCCGGTGCGGCGGTGGGCTGCAGGCTGTGATCACCGCAGCGATGACCGTGCAGACCGGCGCCGCCGACGTGGTGATAGCCGGTGGTGTCGAGTCGATGAGCAACATCGAGCACTACACCACCACCGCGCGGTGGGGATCGCGAGCGGGTAACCAGGTGCTCTACGACCGACTGGACCGCGGTCGCGAGATGTCCCAGCCGGCATGGCGATTCGGTGCCATCAGCGGCATGATCGAGACAGCGGAGAACCTCGCCGAGGACTACGGTATCGACCGCGCCGCCGCCGACGAATTCGCTGTCCGCAGCCATGCCCGGGCGCACGCCGCGCAGCAGTCCGGCGTGTTCGACGACGAGATCGTGGCCGTCGAGGTGCCGCAGCGTCGCGGTGAACCGGTCATCGTCGCCCGTGACGAAGGCATCCGACCCACCACCACGATCGACACCCTGGCCAAGCTGCGCACCATCCAGACCGGCGGGACGGTCACGGCGGGAAATTCCAGTCAACAGAATGACGCGGCGGCCGCCTGTCTGGTTGTTGCCGAGGATCGGTTGGAGTCGCTCGGCCTGGAACCGATCGGGTACCTCGAGGGGTGGGCAGCCGTCGGTTGCGAGCCGTCCCGGATGGGGATCGGACCGGTCGGTGCCACCGAGAAACTTTTCGCGCGAACCGGACTCGCGTTCGACGACCTGGCGTTGATCGAGATCAACGAGGCCTTCGCCGTGCAGGTGCTGGCGGTCCTGTCGGGCTGGGGTCTCAAGCTCGACGATGTCGAAGACCGGTTGAACGTCAACGGATCCGGCATCTCACTCGGCCATCCCATCGGCGCGACCGGGGTACGCATCTTGACGACCATGCTGCATGAGCTACGCCGGCGTGGTGGCGGGTTGGCCCTGGAGACCATGTGCATCGGCGGCGGGCAGGGCCTGGCCGCGGTGTTCCGGGGCGCATCGTGAGTGCCGGGCTGCTCGGATACGCCAGTTACCTGCCACGGCACCGGCTGCCGGCAGCAGCAATCGGGTTGCGTAAGGGTGATCGGGTGGTGGCCTCCTACGACGAGGACTCCACCACCATGGCCGTGGCCGCCGCCGGCGCCGCGTTGGCCCCCGGTGCGGTGCCCGCCGCGCTGTACCTGGCCACCACCTCACCGGCCTACGTCGACAAGACCAACGCCACCGCGGTGCACGCCGCGCTGGGGTTGCCGGCCCAGGTGTTCTCCGCCGACCTGTGCGGCACCGGCCGCAGCACCATCGCCGCACTCAAGCTGGCGGCACAGGGCGGCGGTCTTGTGGTTGCCGCCGATGTCCGGGTGGGCAAGCCGGGCTCGGCCGACGAGAAGACCGGCGGCGACGGCGCCGCCGCGCTGTGGTTCGGTGACGGCGAGCCGATCGCGCGGATCGTGGCGCTCCGGTCACAGACCGCCGAGTTCCTGGACCGCTGGCGGGAACCGACATCGGTGACCGGCCAGCAGTGGGAGGAACGGTTCGGCGCCGAGCAGTACAGTGCGCTGATCAGGTCGACCGCACGTGCGGCGCTCGATGATGCCGGCATCGCGGACGCCGATCACGTCGTGTTGGCCTGTCCGAACACCGCAATCATCAAACGGGCCGCCACCCTGGTCAAGGGCCAGAAGTCGGTATCGACGTCGCCCATCGGGCACGCCGGCGCCGCTGACGCGCTGATCGCCCTGGCGGGCGTGCTAGACGGTGCTGCGCCGGGGGACAGCATTGTCGTGATCTCGGCGGTCGATGGATGCGATGTGGTCGTGCTGCAGACCACCGCGGCGCTGGCCGCACAGCGTCAGGCTCGCCCACTGGCCGATCAGCGGTCTGCCGGGCTGCCGGTCGAGCAGTTGACCTATCTGTCATGGCGCGGCTTGGTCGAACTGGAGGCGCCGCGCCGACCCGAGCCGGAACGCGCAGCAGCGCCACCAGCCGCGCGCTCGGCGGGGTGGAAGTTCGGGTTCACCGGGGCACGTTGCGACGAATGCGGGTTTACCCATCTTCCGCCGGTGCGGGTGTGCCGCTCATGTACTGCAGTCGACGCGATGACCGCGCTGCCGGTGGCACAGCTGACCGGGACTGTGGTCACCTACACGGTGGATCGGCTGGCGTTCTCCCCGTCCCCACCGATGGTGCAGGCCGTGGTGGATATAGAGGGTGGGGGACGGTGCACGCTCGAGGTGGCCGACGCGCGACCCGATGATCTCGAAGTCGGTGCGCGGGTGCGGTTTTCCTTCCGGAGACTGTTCACCGCCGGCGGCGTGCACGACTACTTCTGGAAGGCGGTGCAGGAGGATGCCCAGTAACGGGATATCCGGCAAGGTCGCGGTGGTGGCCATGGGGTGCAGCAAATTCGGGGAACGTTGGGATTCCTCGACCGAGGACCTCATCCTGGAGGCATACCAGGAATGCCTGGGTTCGTTGCCCGGGGTGCACCGCGACGATGTGGACGCTTACTGGCTGGGCACGTTGAGCTCAGGTCTGGGCGGGTTGACGCTGAGTCGCGCCATCGGCAGCGACGACAAACCGGTCACCCGGGTGGAGAACTTCTGCGCCACCGGGTCGGAGGCATTTCGCAACGCGTCCTATGCGGTCGCCGCGGGTGCCTACGACATCGTGATGGCTGTCGGCGTCGAGAAGCTCAAGGATTCCGGGTATTCGGGTCTACTGCGTCAGGATCCGCCCGGGGATGGCACGGCACCGGAGATCTCGATGACGGCCCCGGCCGCGTTCTCCCTGCTCGACCCGGCCTACTGCGAGCGTTACGGGGTACACCCGGATGAGATGCGGGCCGCCATGACGCACGTCGCCTGGAAGAACCACGAGAACGGCACCCGGAATCCCAAGGCGCAGTTCCGTTCACCGGTCGCCCGGGAGACCATCGACCGGGCACCCAAGGTTGCCGGCCGGTTGGGGGTGTTCGACTGCTCCGGAGTGTCCGACGGCGCGGCATGCGCACTCATCGTTCCCGCCGAACGGGCCTATGACTTCACCGATCGACCGATGTTCGTCGAGGGGCTCTCGTTGATTGCGGGCTCGACCCGGGGCGCGATGGATCCCGCCTACGACTACACGACCTTTCCCGAGGTGGTGAAGGCCGCCAAGGACGCCTACGCCCAGGCCGGGATCGACCGACCGGCCGAGCAACTGTCGCTGGCCGAAGTGCATGACTGCTTCACCCCGACCGAGATCGTGCTGATGGAGGATCTGGGTTTCTCGGATACGGGTCAGGCCTGGAAGGACGTGCTCGGCGGCGACTTCGACGCCGACGGCCGGCTGCCGATCAACCCCGACGGTGGGCTCAAGTCGTTCGGTCACCCGGTCGGGGCCAGCGGCCTGCGGATGCTGTACGAGGCGTGGCTGCAGTTCCGCGGCGAGGCGGGGGAGCGCCAGCTTTCCGACCCGCATACGGCGCTCACCCATAACCTCGGCGGTCGTCCCGGCGGATGTGTGTCGTTCGTATCGATCGTCACCAACGAGCTCCGACGCAGGGGATGAGGCCCGCCGTCACCCGGTGACGTCGCGACCGATGAGCTTGCGGGCAATGATCCAGCCCCGACGACGACGCAGTCAGCAGTTCCCTGGTGCGTCGCGCCAAGTCCCCTCTACACGTCATGCCGGGGCGCGAAGTTGCGTGAGCATGCGAGTGACATCCCAGAAGTCCCGGCGTCTCGTGGGCTTGCCATCCGCGCCGTAATGGCACGCGGCGATTCCCGGGACGTCGAAGCGTTTCCCGTTGGACGGGACCAGCGAACCGTCGAAGCTGTCAACCGCTGTCACACGCGGAAGTGTTGTAAGCAATTATGTCTCGCGGTGCTCACCCCGTGTTGTGGCACCACTGGCGTGAGATCGACTCGCAAGCGAAGACCCATGGGCGGGAGTCCCAACGGCCACGCCTTAAGGTGACAGCTCGATCTGAACTGCTGACGCTGGCGCACGGCTGAGTTCCGGTAAGCTGCCGAATCGGATGTCTTCTCTAGACTCATCAGCATGCACACTCGGGATTGCGCGCAGACGTCGGCGGGCGAACGGCCACGATGAGCGCCCCGTCGCGACGTTCCCAGCGCGAGCGGGTCGAGGAATCCTCTCGCCGACTCGCCGAGGCCGCCATCGAGCTGATTGCCGAGAAGGGGTACAGCAACACCACCGCCCAGGAGATCGGAATCCGAGCCGGGTACAGCCGCGCCATGGTGCGCGAGCGGTTCGGGTCGAAGGCGGCGTTACTCGAAGCTGTCCTTAGCGACTACGAAGGCCGCATCGAAGTACCGCAAGACCCTCGAACTTCGGGTCTGCAACGGGCACTTGCCCCGATCCTGGCCCTGCGTGATTTTGCAGCTGAGGATCCACGGCTGCTACGGGCGGTTTTGAGCCTGAACTTCGAAGCGGTGCATGACCATGACTTGCTGCGCGAGCGCATCCAGGGCTGGCTCACGCGATTGCAGAACGGTGTTCGCTGCGCCATCGCCGACGGGAAGGTCGACGGCTCCATTTCGAACTTGTCGGACGCCGAGGAAGTTGCTTCGGAATTGCTCGCCACCGGTATCGGCTACGCCTACGCCTGGATCCTAGACCCGAGCCACTATGACTTCGAAGGTGCGTTGACGCGTTGGCACGACCGCCTCGTCACACGACTGACCGGCCCTGCATAGCAGTGCCACAAAGGCTTTGTCTGCTGCAGAGGGCCCAAGACGGGACCGCCTCGGCTTACACGGACAGGCCGATGTACGTCGAGGGGCTGTCACACTCGTCGCGGGGTCAGGCCGCGGCTCGATGGATTCCGAGTACGACTTCACGACCTACCCAGAAGTGGTCCGCTCAGCCCGAGATGCTCACCAGCAGGATGGAATCGACGATCCCAACCGGCAGTTGTCGCTGGCCGAGGTACACGACTGCTTCACGCCCACGGAATTGATTCTGATGGAAGACCTCGGCTTCTCCGACTCGGGCCGTGCCGTCAGGGATTCATTGGCGGGCGAGTTCGATGCAGACGGCAGCCTGCCCGTAAATCCTGACGGGGGTCTGAAGTCCTTCGAACATTCAGTTGGCGCCAGTGGACTGCGTCCGCCGCAGTGTTGGCGTTCAGTCCGTCGCCGGCAAGGCCCGAATGGCGGTTACCGCGTCGGTATCGGCGATGATCGCAAAGCTACGTTCCATCAGAACCTGAAGCAGCTCTTGACCTCTCGCGTTCAGGGTCGGCCAGGAGATCATGGCCAGCAGCGGTAGGGCGATCTGCGCGACGACGGCGATCTGGAACTGCTGCCATGCCTGGTCGAATGGGTAGTCGATGCCGGAGTCGGCCAGAGTCTGGACGTAGCGGGCGACCAGATCCCGTTCGCGTCCACCGCGTTCCTGCGGGGTCAGTCCTTGACCGACGAGATAGGCCACATCCCACATGCCGCATCCGCGACCCGCGAACTGGTAGTCGACGGTGACATGCGGGCCCGTCTCGCCGAAGAACAGGTTGTCGGCCCGCAGATCGCCGTTAACCAGTGTGACCGGCTCGACGAGTGCGCCGAGGAGTCTGGGTGCCAGCTCGGAGTACTCCTGGAGCACCTCCGCCAATCCGGCTGGGGCGCTTGCGCGCCCATGCTCGAGGTAGATCGGCCAACCAGCCGCCGTGCCGACACTGAAGAGTCCCGCCATGCGGGCGTCGTCGATTAAGAGGAACGCCGCGTTTGCTGTGGCAGCGGATGTCAAATCCCAGCCCCACGCGTGAAAGGCTGCCAGTTCGTCCAGCACGGCGCGTACTCGGTCGATGCTCAGGCCCGCGAGGTGGTCGGCATTGTCGAGTCCGGCGAGGTCTTCCATGACGATGATGAATTCGCTGGTGTCGGCATCGAACGCCGCGAAGTATGTGCGCGGTGCACTGACGGGGGCGGTGGGCGCCACTTCGTTGTAGAACACCACCTCTCGCTCGTACAGCCGGATCGATGCTGCCAGCTCGAGATAGGCAGGATGGTCGGTCGGCCATTTGACAATTATCGTTGCCGGGCCGTCACTTTCGAGGTCAAGATGGGCGCGGTACAAGAAGGATGCGAATCCGACTCCTTCGGCGATCCGTTCCAACCGAACGATGCTGATGCGCGACCCCGGTGCGACGGCTCCAGCGGAGATGAGGACGTCGGTCAACCAGTCGGCGGTCAACTCGGACGCGGTGCGAGGGAAACGGGAGATTGTTGAAGTCATATTAGAAAAGTAGTTGTTAACTTGTGCACAAGCAAGTAAGAATGTGGTCATGGTTACACAACGATTGAAGATCGCGGGCAGCCGCGCCCTCGTCACCGGCGCCAGCAGGGGGATAGGCGCCGACCTGGCGCGCGGCCTGCGGCGCTCCGGCGCGACCGTTGCCTTGGTCGCGCGCCCGTCGGACGGGTTGTTCGCCTTGGCCGACGAGCTCGGAGCCGCTGCATATCCCACCGATCTCACCGACCACCACGCCGTCGGTGGACTGCTGGATCTCGTCGAGGCCGACGGTCCGATCGACATCCTGGTCAACAATGCCGGCGACGAGAAGGTCGGCCGGTTCGACGAGATGTCCTCCGAAACTTTGGACTTCATTCTCGATCTGAATGTCCGCGCGGTGGTGGAGCTGACGCGGCAGGCGGTACCGCGGATGGCGGAGCGGAATCGCGGACACGTCGTGAACATCTCTTCGTTCGGCGGCGTCATCTGTCCGCCCAATCTGGCGGTCTACGCGGCGACGAAGGCGTTCATCACTCATCTGACGGTCAACCTCGCCGCCGAATTCCATGATTCGCCGGTGGGTTTCACCAAGGTAGAGATCGGTGAGGTCTCCGATACCGGACTGATGGAGAAGGGGCGGACCGATCCAGTCTTCACCGCGCTGTTGCAACGGCTGTACCGGTTGCACCTGAGCAGATTGATCTCACCGGCGGAGATCACCGGTGCAACGTTGGCTGCGATCGAGAATGGGCGGCTGTCCGTACGGCTGCCCCGGCGTATCGGCATCAGCTCGTACCTGGCCGATGCGCCACGAGCTTTGAGCATCCTGGCGGCGCGGGACCTGCGCCGCAAGCAACTAACGGAGGTCGTCCAGTGACTGCATCGAATGTCAGCCCGAAGACAGTCATCGAACGCTACAACTACGAGCTCTGGAACGAACAGAACTACGCCGTCGGCGAGGAGGTCATCGGCGAGCAGATCGTACGCAACACCCCGGGCGGACGAACGGTGCTCACGCACGATCAAGCAATTCAGCGCGTGCGCGACATGTGGGCGGGGGTCCAGAGCGTGCGCTTTACGTTGTTGCGCATCGTCGCCGACGACGAACTCTGCTCGATCGTCTATCAGGCCGACATCGTCACGCCCGACGGCTCCACCGACGTCGTCGCCTCAGTGGAGGTCTACCGCGTCGTGGAGGGCCGCATCGTCGAGGTGTGGAACCCATGCGTATACGACCACGACCGGTGGCCCGAACTGTCTAGGGTGACACCCGCATGACCACGATCAATCGTCCGGAGCTCGGCTTCTATGCCCTTGGCGGTCAACCGGCGTCGCCGCGGGTGATCGTCGACGAGATCCGACAGGCCGAGGCCCTGGGGCTGGGCCACGCGTTCATCTCCGAGCGCTTCAATACCAAGGAGGCCTGCTCGTTGTCCGGTGCAGCCGCCGCGGTATCGGAGCACATCGGAATCGCCACTGGTGCAACCAATCACAACACCCGCCATCCCATGGTGACCGCTGCCTATGCGCTGACAATGGATGGGCTCAGCGGGGGCCGCTTCACGTTGGGCATCGGCCGCGGCGTGCCGCCACTGCAAGATGCCTTTGGGATGCCCCGTATAACGACAGCGCAGATGGAGGATTTCGTCGGGGTCATGCGGCGACTGTTCCGGGGGGAGACAATCGTCGGCCACGACGGCCCGATCGGGAAGTTCCCCGCGTTGCGACTCGGCCAGGATTACGACGTCGACATCCCCATCGGCATGGTGGCATTCGCACCGAATTCGCTCGAGTTGGCCGGCCGGGTAATGGATCAGGTCATCCTGCACACCTTCTTCACCGACGAGACGCTGGCCCGGTGCGTGAAGACGGTGAAGTCCAGCGCCGAACGCGCCGGTCGCAATCCGGACGACGTCAAAGTGTGGTCCTGCCTGGCGACCATAGGGGATCACATCCCCGAGGAAATGCGGCTGCGGAAGCTCGTGGGCCGGCTTGCCACCTACCTTCAGGGCTACGGAGACCTGATGGTGCGTACAAACCGCTGGGATCCCCACGTTCTGCAACGCTTCCGGGATGACGAAGTCGTTCAGAGTTTCAGTAAGGGTGGGTTGCAGGTGATCGACAGCTCGACCACGACCGTGGAGCAACTTGAGCACATTGCGTCGCTGCTGCCCCCGGAGTGGACCGCTCCGGCGGCGACGGGCAGCGTGCAGTCCTGCGTCGCCACCATCCGCGAGCAGCTCGCACTCGGGGCCGACGGTGTCATCCTGCATGGCGCTACTCCCACCGAACTGGGGCCGATCCTGGCTGCCTATTAGACGGAATCGCCGCGGTGCGAGGGGGTAGTAGGAAATCTACTGTGACGATTCTTCTGAGACGGCCTTCACGGCGTCGATTTCTTGGTGTCCCAGCGAGTTGATCTGTTCGGGTGTCATTGCACGTAGCGGCGATACACCGATGATTGGTGCAACGTGGCGGTGTCGGTCGAATATCGGTGCGGCAAGGGTGGCGACGGGTTGTGCGCGGTTGTGCTGGACCGTCGGCCGGCAGAACGCCACCAATGATGCACTCGACGAGAAGCTGATCCACGACTTCACGCACAGGTCTGAAATAGTTTCCGGTTCCCTTGTCGCGAAGGAGAATTCGGTCCGTCCGCTGGTCGGATCCGGAATCGAATGTGCGGAAAACTCGCCGCTGGCATAGGTCAACGTCTGGGTAACCCCGGCCATTCTCAGACGTGAAGGGGCCCCGCACCACCCGCTCGACCGCGGACCGTGCTTCGGTAGGCAAAGCCACGATCTCGTCGGGTAACCAGACATCATGGGTCGGGGCGTCCTGCGTGCGTGGCACGGTGGATACCGCTGCGGGGGAGTTGACACGCTTACGCCTGGCGGTCGGAGTAGTGGTTGTCCGGCCAGCCAGGCGCGGTGGAGACCGAGGTCAGGTCTCACGCGTGCCGGGGGTGAAGCGGACCGGCATCGAGGTCAGTTCATTGGAGAAGTTGGAGACCAGTCGCTCGACGGGCCCGTTGATCTGCATGTCCGGGATGCGGCGTAGCAGCTCCTCGAACAGGATCTTGAGCTCTAGTCGCGCCAGCGGATTGCCGAGGCAGAAGTGCGCTCCGCCACCGCCGAAGGCCTGGTGCGGCGGCTTCTGCCGGAACACGTCGAAACGCTCCGGGTTTTCGTTCAGCTCGGGGTCTCGTGAGCCGGCGGAGTACCACAGCGCCACCCGCTCGCCCTCGTTGATGGGATGCCCGCCGACTGTGGTATCGGTCTGGGCCACCCTGGTGAAGTATATGACGGGGGTGACCCAGCGCAGCATCTCCTCGATGGCGTTCGGGATCGCCTCCGGCACCGCCACCAGTTCGCGCAGCTGATCTTCGTGTTCCATCAGGGCGCGCATACCACCGGAGGCAGTGTTGCGGGTGGTGTCGTTGCCGGCGAACATCAACAGGGCGAAGAAGTAGGTCACCTCCGCTTCCGTCAACCGATCGCCGTCGACCTCGGCGGCGATCATGCGGGAGACCAGGTCATCACCAGGGTTCGCGCGCCGCTCGGTCGTGATCGAATTGAGGTACCCGCCGATCTCGAGCAACGCACCCAAACCGAGTTGCGGATCGGCAGTTGCGGCGGCACGCGACAGCTGATTGGTCCAGTCGAACAGTTGGCGCCGGTCGTCCTGGGGAACACCGAGCATGTCGGCGATCACGCGCAGCGGCAGTTCGACGGCGATGTCATCAACGAAATCACACGAACCCCGCTCGATGACCTCGTCGAGCAGCGTGTTGACGGTGTCGCGAATCCCATCGACCTTCTGCCGGATCAGTTTCGGGGTGAAGACCGCCTGGACCACATTGCGGACCTGGGTATGCCTCGGTGGGTCCATCCCGAGGATGACCTCGCGCAGTACTTCGACGGGAACGGCGCCCTGCGCGGTGGCGAAGACGCCTCCGCGCGCCGAGGAGAACACCGCTGGATCACGGCTGATCGCCGCGATGTCAGCAGCATTCGTGAACGACCAGAATCCGGCCTCGTCGCCATCCGTCGCATTCCACAGCGGGCTGGGCTCCCGGCGCATACGAGCGAAGAGTTCGTAGGGCGGACCGTCTTCGAAGTACTTGAGGTCGGTGAGGTCGATGCTGGCGAGATCGACGGTGGAGAACGGCGTAGTTGATGTCACGACATGTTCCTTTCCTCTTAGATGTCGAGCACGAGAGTTTGTGAAAGCGAGCGCGATACGCACGTCAGGATCGTGTTGCCGGCTGCATGTTGCTCGGCGGAGAGCATGGAGTCCCGGTGGTCCGGCGCCCCCTCCAGGACCGGCGCCTCACATGTTCCGCAGATACCTTCCAGGCATGAGGACATGATCGGGACATCTGCGTCTTCGAGGGCTTCGAGAATCGAAGTGTCTTCGGACACTTCCACAGTGACAGCTGAGCGTCGGCATTCGACCTGGAATGTCGCCAGGCTGTTCTGGCTCGGCTCGGCAGCCGGTTTGGCCGCGAAACGTTCGACGTGCAGGCTGCCGGCGGGCCAGTGGATGCTGTGTTGTTCCAGCGCGGAGAGCAGCGGCTCGGGTCCGCAGGAGTAGATCAGCGTATCGGCAACCGGCACGGCGAGTTCGGATCCGAGGTCGCAGATCCCGTGCACGTCGTCGTGCCACAGCCGAACCCGATCGCCGTAGGTGGTCGACAGCTCATCGGTGAAGGCCATGGTGGACGCGCTGCGGCCCAGATACAGCAGGCGCCAGTCTCGACCTCGACGATCGGCTTCGGCAACCATCGGCAGTATCGGGGTGATACCGATTCCGCCGGCGACGAAGATGTAGCTCGGAGAGTCCTCCAGCGGAAAATGATTGCGCGGTCCGCGAACTCGCACCGTGCTGCCCGCGCCGATATTGTCGTGAACGTATGCTGAGCCACCGCGGCTGGCAGGATCGCGGAGAATTCCGATCCGCCAGGTCGAGGAGTTCTCTGGCGTGCCGCACAATGAGTACTGTCGCACCACCCCGTTTTCGAGCATCAGGTCGATATGGGCACCCGGCTGCCAGGCCGGAAGAATCGCACCGTCCGAGTCGGCGAGTTCCAGCGTGACCACGCCGGCTGCGGCATCGAACCGGTGTGCCACCACAAGTTCCTTGGCGCTGCTGTCCGCTTCGATCGTGGGCTTTTGCGAGGTAGATGTCATGGATTACCTTCCTGCCGGGGCTGCAGCGACAAGTTCGTCGAGCTCTGCGGACATATCGGCCAGCAGTTCCCAGGCATCGGGCAGCGTCGCGGCGTCACCGACGATTCCGATGTCGAGTTGGTCCTGGTAGCTGACCACCGTGATGTTCAGCGTGAAGCCGTCAAAGATCACACTCATCGGGAAGTGCGCGGTGAGCGGTCGCCCGAAGCACTTCAGTCCGACCGGTGAGCCGGGCACATTGGAGATGATGAGGTTGATCGGGGGCCGGATGGCTCCCGACGAAATGATGTCGATGACGCCTCGGGCTGCGAGTCCGAAGACCGGTGCCGGGATGGGATCGTTGACCGCACTCAGTAGCGCTTTCGGTGCCTGTCGCATGCGTGCCTTCGCGTGGCGAAGCCACTCGTGGGCAAAGGCAATTCGATCGGAGGGCCGATCCTGATGTGTCGGGATCGGTGCGATTATCGACGATATGGCATTTCCGTAGCGCTGGGTCGCAGCCGGATCACGAACGGACACAGGCAGGTAGGCCACCAGGGGTTGCTCGGGAAGCTCACCGGACGCCTGCAGTCGACGGCGCAGCGCCCCACCGCAGATCGCGATGACCACATCATTGACCGTCACCCCGAAGGCGTTCTTGACTGCCTTGACATCACGCAGCGAGACGGATCCGAAGGCGACCGAGCGGTCGGGTGTCAACGGTGCATTGAACCGCGTCGAGGGCGCATCGAGGCGATCCCGTGGGGCGTCCGGGTTGATGGCCCGCGTCAGTGAATGGACCCCGGGGACCGAGCGTAACGAGGGAACCTGATCCAGATGCGCCAGTACCTTCGGCACGGACATGGCTGCGCGGACACTTCGCAGGGGCAGAGATAGGAGTCCCTCGATGGCCAACGCGGCTCGGTTTGGGCGTTCCTGGGTTGTCGGCACCGTCGATCGTGGGGCCGTGTTGTCGGGTTGATCGAGAAGGAGCGAAAAGATCTCGCTGGCGGCGATCCCGTCGGCGGCCGCGTGATGCAGGGTCATGACCACAGCAGTGCGGCCCGGTAGCCCGTGGATGACACGTAGGCGCCACAGCGGCCGGTCGCGTTCGAGTCGAGTGGCCATGATCTCGGCGACCTCGGCAGCGAGTTCGAGGTCGCCGGCCGCCTCTGGAAGCGTCGACTCGGATATGTGGTCGGTGAGATCCACCTGTGTGTCGACAAAAACCGGGTGGTCGAAGCCAAGGGGCACGGTGACGAGGCGCCATCTCAGCGGTGGGCAGAGGTGAATGCGGTCCTCCACCAATTTCGTCATGGTGACGGCAGAGATGGTGTGTTGATCGTCGGTGTCATAGATTGCGACTCCGCAGTACTGGGCACCGAAGTTCCCGACCTCAGCGGCCAGAAACTGTGCGTCGAGACTCGAAAGTCTATGCATCGGAGCGCCTTTCGTCGACGCCCTGGTCATGCTCTCGGACCCTTCGGATAGGCTGTGTGTTCACGACTGTCATGCATCCCCCCTGTGGTGATGGTGTGCGTGTCCACCATTGATTTGCTGACGCTGAACGTGTCGATGCAGTCGACTGCTCTCACGACCGGATTCCGGGCGTCACGCTTCAAGGTCGATTTCGACGCTACGACCTGACGTGTGGGCGTGGCTATGTCGTCGGGCGACGAAGTTCACGTCGCATCGGGTCGCTGATTTGGCCGATGCCGACAAGAGATGACCGATACTCACCAAGTGGTTTCCGGCGCGGGTAGTACCTGATTCACGGTTTGGTGCCTGCTCAGCATGGTTGCGCCCTAGGGTCGGCGTCATGCAGTGCAGCAAAGGTGGTGACGACGATCTGGTGTTCAAGTACGCCGCCATCGTCGTCAGTCAAGTGGAGTCCAAGCTCGACGACATTGCGCGCGCCGTCCAGGCTGCGCTCATCGGGGAGTTTGCCGAAATCGGTGGCCACGGGGAGTTGTCGGAGCTGCTCTACGATGCCGTGCAAGGCAATCTCGACGCCTATATCCCGGCGATACGCCACGGTATCTCGCTCGAACACATCCGGGCACCGGCATCCGGCCTCGAACATGCCCGCCGGATGGCCCAACGCGGTGTTCCGGCGAACACGCTCGTGCGGGGCTACCGACTTGGCCACCAGTCGCTTCTGGACGCCGTTGTTGCCGAGATTGATGAGTTACGGCTGGAGTCCGAGCTCGGACTCGATGTGTTCCGACACCTTTCCCGGGTGTCCTTTGCCTACATCGATCGTGTCATGGAGGAGGTGCTATCCACACATCAGCACGAACGGGATCGCTGGCTCCTCAATAGAAACCGAGTTCGGGTGATGCGCGTCCGCGAGGTCCTGACTGCGGACGGCCATGATGTCGATCAGCTGACCGAGTCGGTGGGCTATCCGTTCGGTCGTACGCACCTCGCTCTGACGATCTGGCGTGACGAATCGCGGGACGGCGAGGATCTGGCGGGACTGGAACGGTTTGCCGTTCGGCTGGCAGAGGCGGTCGGTTCGGGCCACCGGCCGTTGTTCGTCGCGGCAGACGAGGCGACCGCGTGGGTCTGGCTGGCTCTCGACGCGGATACCGTGCCGTCGGCGCTGACACGAGCGCGGGCGTTCGTCGACGAACAGACCGACACACCCCGGATCGCAAGTGGGATACCGATGTCAGGACTGGTGGGGTTCCGCGCATCGCACTACCAGGCGCAAAGTGTCAGATCGGCGGTGATTCAATCGCACGCCAGACGGGCGTGCTTCGTGGCGATGACCGACCCTGGGGTTGAGGTGGCCGCGCGTTTCTGTGGCGACCTGGATGCCACTCGCAACTGGGTCGCGGCGGTGTTGGGTGATCTGGCTCAGCCGAGCGAGGGGGACGAGAGACTTCGGGCAACGCTCGGCGCATTCCTGAGGTTCGGATCCAGTTTCAAGGCGACCGCAGACGAGCAGCACCTGCACGTGAATTCCGTCAAGTACCGGGTACAGCGGGCTGTGGAACGACGCGGTCGTGACATCGCTGCGGATCGGTTGGACGTCGAGGTGGCGCTGTTCCTCGCCGACTGGTTCGGAGAGGCAGTGCTCGCCTGATCGGCGGTCGGTTGACCTTCTAGGCACTGTTCGACACCAGCCGCGTGGGACTGCGTCGCAAGAGTGCTGTGCGGCAACGTAAGAACACCAGATCGATAGGTCCATGCTTGACTTTGGCGGCTTTTTTAACCAAAATTCAACACATCACATAGTTGAGCTGAGGAGCGCGCGTGTCCGGAGTTGAAGACAAGGTTGTCGTTGTAACCGGTGCCGGAGGCGGCCTGGGCCGCTCATACGCACGGTTTCTGGCCGCCAATGGTGCGCTTGTCGTCGTCAATGACCTCGGTGGGGCCCGCGACGGGTCCGGCGCTTCCACACAAGCTGCCGACACCGTGGTCGAGGAGATTCGCAGCGCCGGCGGCCGCGCGGTGGCCAACTACGATTCGGTCGCAGATACAGCCGGTGCCGAGGCGATCATCGCCACCGCGGTGAAGGAGTTCGGCACGGTTCATGGCGTCATCAGCAACGCCGGCATCCTGCGTGACGGAGCCTTTCACAAGATGGCCCCGGAAAGCTGGAATGCGGTCCAGCAGGTCCATCTCTACGGTGGATTCAACGTCATCAGAGCGGCATGGCCGATCTTCCGTGAGCAGGGTTTCGGGCGCATTGTCGTGGCGACCTCGACCAGTGGCCTCTACGGCAACTTCGGTCAGGCCAACTATGGTGCGGCCAAGGCCGGTCTGGTCGGACTGATCAACACACTGGCGATCGAGGGTGCAAAGTACTCCATCACCGCCAACGCGATCGCCCCACTGGCGGCCACCCGGATGACCGAGGACATCGCTCCCCAGGAGCTACTCGACAAGTTGGACCCTGAACTGGTCGCGCCGGCAGTGGGCTACCTGGTCTCCGAGGAGAACCAGGACACCGCATCGGTGTTCGTCGTCGGTGGTGGGCTGGTGCAGCGGGTGGCCCAGTTCCAGAATGATGGCGTGACATTCACCAAGCCGCCCAGCCTGGCTGAGATCGGGGCGCAGTGGTCGCAGATCAACGACATGTCCGGTGCCAAGCTCGGTAGCAACCCGGTCTGAGCGACCGATGACCGCCCCGCTGGAACCAACCCTGGAAGTGGGCGTGGGCCCGCGGGCCCACCGGCCACCGGACCTGTCCGTGCCGCTGGTCGACTACACCATCGGGCAACTGCTCGCCCTGCGTGCCACTGATCATCCGGACCGGGAGGCTCTGGTCGGAGTTCGGCACGGCAGTTCGGGTGAGCACGTGCGGCTCACCTACGCTGGGCTCTTCGACGAGGCGGCCCGGGTGGCCGAGCGGCTCTCCGCTCTTGTCGATCGCGGCGAACTCGTGGCGCTGTGGGCGCCCAACGTCGTCGAGTGGACGGTCATTCAGTACGGCGCAGCCTTGGCCGGCGTCGTCCTGGTGGCGCTCAACCCGGTCCTGCGGGCCGACGAACTGGATTATGCGCTCCGGCACAGTCGTGCACGAGTGCTGTTGCACGCCGATGTCAGCCGCGACTACCAGATGGCCGAGGTCGCCGAACGAGTGTGCGCTGAGATCCCCGGCGTCCGTCGTATCTCCTTGTCGCAGCAGAACGAATGGAAAGCCGAAGCGGGTCCTGCGAAGTCCGGCTGGTCCGGTCATCCGAGCGATCCCGACACGCCGGTGATGCTGCAGTACACATCGGGAACAACCGGGCGGCCCAAGGGTGTGCTGTTGACCCATCGGGCGCTGGTCAACGTCGCCAAACTGACCATGGAAACCACCGGTGTGGCCGACCGGGCGGTCTGTTTCAACCCGCTGCCACTGTTTCATACGGCCGGTTGCGTCATCGCGACGCTCGGGCCGCTGTGGCGTGCGGGCACGGCGATCCTGTGTGAGCGATTCGCGCCGGACACCGCCTTGGAGAGCTTGGGGCGCGAGCAGGTCTCGGTGTTCTTCTATGTCCCTGCGGTGCTGCAGGCCCTACTGCAGCATCAGCGTGTGTCCGACCTGCCGGCGCCGCGGCTGCAGATCATCATGGGTGGCGCGTCAAACGTATCTGGTGAGTTGATCGACGGCGCTGCAACGGTTTTCGGTGCTGCCGTCTATAACCTGTATGGGCAGACCGAACTTGCGCCGGTCATCTCTTTGACCCGTCCCGGCGACAGTCGACATGATCAGTTGCACACGGAGGGGCGCCCCCTGTCGCAACTCGAGTGCAAGATCATCGATCCTGTTTCCGGTGCCACCGTCGGCGTCGGGGAGAAGGGCGAGATCTGCGCTCGCGGATACCAGCAGTTTGTCGAGTACCTACACGATCCCGACGCCACAGCACGCGCGCTCGATGGCGAAGGTTATGTCCGTACCGGCGATTTGGGCACGATGGACAGCCGCGGGTATCTGACCGTGACGGGCAGGCTCAAGGAGCTCATCATCCGGGGCGGTGAGAACATCGCTCCTGCAGAAGTGGAGCGGGTTATCGCCCAGCATGACGGGGTGGTCGATGTGATCGCGTTGGGCATGCCTGACGAACGCCTGGGCGAGATTGTCGCCGTGGCGTGCCGCGTCACCGATGGTGGCAGAATTGGCCTGCGGGACAGTCTGATCGAGCATGCGGTGCGCGAGTTGCCGGCGTACAAGGTTCCCGCGCGATGGTTTCTGGTCGACGACTTTCCGATAACGCCCACCGGCAAGGTGCAGCGCTTTGCTTTGCGTGATGCCGCACTGGCTGAGGAGTTGCCGGAACTGTGAGCGAGTCGATCGATTCCCGACGCCGGGTGCTTCGCGACAGATTTCCGGTCTGGCAGCCGACCAGTCTTTCCGGCTGGCTCGACCGATGCGCCACGCAATATTCCTCTCGGCCAATGGTCTTCGGTGAAGGGGCATCCCTCACCTACCGTGAGGTGGCTGAGGAGTCACGCCGATTGGCCGCGGGTCTGATTGCACTGGGGGTCCGTCCGGGTGACCGGGTGGGCATGCTGATGGCAAATTACGCGGAGTTCGTCACCGTGAAGTTCGCGATCGCCCGTGCAGGCGCGGTCGCGGTCCCGTTCAATTATCTCTACCGGGAAAGCGAACTGGCCTTTGTGCTCGCGGATTCCGGATGCCGCGTGCTGGTGACTATGACAGAGTTCGGTTCTTTGGATTACCAGGCGATGCTGGACGGAATCGTGCCGAATTGGGACAGTCCCGGCTTTGACACAAGGGCTCGGCAGGTCGACGACGTCCCCGCACTGCGTCACGTCGTGCTGCTCGACACCGGCGGAACTGCCCGAGGTGGCGCGCTCACGGTCGCAGGTCTGTCGGAACGCGGCGGTAGTGAGGTCGCCGGCACGCCCGAGCCCGAGGTCGACCCGACGGCGCCGGGAGACATGCTGTACACGTCGGGCACCACCGGGTCACCCAAGGGGGTGGTGGTCTCACACGATGCGGTGTTGCGGACCGCCTATGCGTCTGCGTTGACACGCGCCTA
Source organism: Mycolicibacterium sp. P9-22 (assembly GCF_008329585.1). Taxonomy (GTDB): domain Bacteria; phylum Actinomycetota; class Actinomycetes; order Mycobacteriales; family Mycobacteriaceae; genus Mycobacterium. The sequence goes on from NZ_NPKP01000001.1 coordinate 777,256, forward strand.
TGAAGACGGTCGTCGTATCCTGTACTCGCTGCCGTGCTATCACATGTTCGGCTACGTCGAGGGCCTGCTGTCGGTGATGTATGTCGGCGGGGCAGTCATCCTGCAGCCGTCCTTCAGTGCTGAGGGCTACTTCCGTGGCATCGAGACACACCAGGCAACCGACATCCTGTGCGTTCCGACCATGGCAGTGGCGATGGTCGAGAGCCCGGCTCGAAGCGACTATGACCTGAGCTCTCTGAAAGCCATCCTGTGCGGCTCTGCGCCCGCACCGATATGGCTGTGGAACAAGGTCAGTGAGGACTTCGGCGTCACCGAGATCGTCACCGGCTACGGCATGACCGAATGCGGCGGTGCCATGACATTGACGTTGCCCGAGGACGACCTTTCGATGACGTCCGACACTGTGGGCAGGCCAAAGCTGGCCGGCGCGGCCGGCGTCCCGGGTGCGGACGCACTGGTGATCTATCGTGCCGTGGAGTCTGACACCGGCGACGACGTCGCAGTCGATGCAGAGGGCGAATTGATCTCGGCCGGACCGACCACGATGCACGAGTACTGGAATCGGCCGGAAGAGACTGCCCGCACCCTGCGCGACGGCTGGTTGTACTCCGGCGATCTCGGCCGCATTCGAGCTGACGGATATCTGCGGGTCACCGGCCGCAGCAAGGAGCTGTACAAGAGCGGCGGCGAACTGGTGATGCCCAAGGAGATCGAGGATGTGCTGGCCAGCCATCCGGGTATCAGTCAGGTGTTCGCCATCGGGCTGACCGACGATAGGTGGGGTGAGATCGGCTGTGCCGTCATCGTTCCGGCGCCGGACAGCGAGCTCACCGAGGCCGGTGTGTTGTCGTGGTGCCGCGAGAAACTCGCCCGCTTCAAGGTGCCGAAGATGGTGGTGTTCTACCGACCTGAAGATCTCCCCACCACACCTACCGGCAAGATCCAGAAGTTCCGGTTGGTGCAGCAGGTGGCAGCCGCTCGTCGGTGAACCCGCGACGTCAGTGAGAAGGCGTCAGGGAGAACTGACGGACGCCGTCGTCAAGAGTGCCGGCCAGTAGCCCCCGGGCTTCGAGCAGATCGAGGTGGGACTGGACCTCCAGGACGGCCGTCATACGATGGACGATGTCCAACTGCTCGAGTGTGCGTTCGCGTCGCGTCCACACCATCCTTGCGGCGACGGCCATTGATGTCGTGGCGCCGTCGGCGATCAGATCGCCGACCTGACGTAGCCGGGTCTCATGATGGACAAGCAGCTCCTCCGCCCGACTGCGGGTGGTTCGACCGGTCGCGCCGTGCGCCGGCAGCATTCTTGCGTCTGGAAGCTCCAGCATCAGGCGCAGTGAATCGATATAGGACCGCAGTGGCAACACGCCGGGTGCACGCTCGAAGGCGATCGACGGTGTGATCCGCGGCAACAGGTGGTCGCCGGTGTAGATCACCCCTTGCTGAGCATCTTCGAACACGATGTGTCCTCGAGTGTGTCCCGGTGTCGCACGCACCGTGATGCTGGTGTCGCCGCAGTCGATGACATCACCGTCGTCGAGCCAACGATCCGGATGGGCGAACGGCACGCCGCGTTCGTAGGGCTCCCAACCCAGCGACCCGATCTGGGTTGCGAGTGTGGCCGCGCCGGCCTCGATGAGCTTGCCCATCTGGTACGGGTGGACGACATCCGGTTGCTGCAGGAACGCATCGATGCTGTGCCTTTCGCCCCGCCCGAGCATGAGTTCGATGCCGTACTGGTCGCGCCATTGCACGCCGAGCGAGTAGTGGTCCCAGTGCTGATGGGTCGCCACAATCCGGCGGACATCACCCACGGTGTAGCCCAGCGTCGACAGAGCCTGCCGCAGAGCGGTCTCGGACTCGTCATAGGCCCAGCCGGGATCGATCAGCGTCAACCCGTCCGAGGCTGCGATGACGTAGGCGTTGACGACCTGCAGGTCCGGCAGAGGCAGGGGTAGGGCGACGCAGGCCACTGATTCGGCGATCGCTTCGAGGTTCGTGTTGGTCTGGTCGGCAAATCTGAAGGACATTGCGGGTACCCCTACCTGGACCGAAAATAGAATTTAACGTAAACTAGAAAACTATGTTAGCGTCGCACTGTTGTGCTGACAAAAGCAAGTCGTTGAAATCGAAGACATATTCAAAAAGTGACGAGATGCTGGGAAAGGGATGGCGGCGTGATCACTGCGGTCGATGACTACACCCATGATGTCGGCCCCGAGTCCAACTTCAACGAGTCGATGTACTTCGAGTTCCACGATTCGGCTGCGGGTATCGGCGGTTTCGTCCGGTTGGCGAACCGTCCGAACGAGGGATACGGGGAGCGGACGGTCTGCATCTACCTGCCGGACGGCAGGCTGGGTTTCGGATTCGAGCGGCCGCGTGTGATCTCGAACGAGGCGATGAACGCCGGCGGCCTGTCGGTGAACGTCGAGCAGCCCATGGAAGCGGTTCAGGTCGCCTTTTCCGGGCAGGTGGTCATCCTCGACGACCCGCTCGCGATGGAGAACCCGAAAGCGGCGCTGACATCCAGCCCCTCCGTCACCGCCCGAGTGGACCTGCTCTACCGCGCGCTCGCGCCCGCCCATGAACAGACGTTCGAGGCAGAAGGACAGAGTTTCGCGCCCAACCATTACGAGCAGCTGTGCACGGTGTCGGGTCTGATCGAGATCGGTGAACTCCGCTCGACGATCCAGGGCCACGGCCTGCGTGACCACTCGTGGGGCCCGCGTTCCTGGCAGGCGCCGTGGTTCTACCGGTGGATGCACGGGAGCACCAGCGACTTCGGTTTCATGGCCGCCTACTTCGGTGACGAGGATGGGTCGAGCCGTCGCGGAGGCTTCGTCTTCGACGAAGGTGCCGTCCACCCCTGCGACGATGTCTGGATCAAAACCGTGCGCGACAGTGCGGGATTCCAGCAGGAAATCGAGCTTTCGATCTCCGCGGGGCAGCGCACCTGGACGCTCTGTGGCGCGGCCCTGAGCTCGGTGCCGCTGCGACACCGCGGCGCGAACGGGACACCCGGGACCCGCATCGTGGAATCGGCGATGATCTGGCGTCGACCAGATGGGACCGCGCTGCGTGGCATGTCGGAATATCTCGACCAGATGAACAACGGACAACCCGTGGGAATTCAGTTCTAACAGAAGGGACGTACATCGCATGAAGATCTTCGGAAGCCTTGCCGAGTTCGAATCTGCCGCAGGAACCGAACTCGGGCCGACAGACTGGCTCGAGGTTGATCAGCAACGCGTCAACAAGTTCGCCGACGCGACCGATGATCGCCAGTGGATCCACGTCGACCCTGAGCGTGCTGCGGACGGACCTTTCGGTGGCACCATTGCCCATGGTCTCCTGACCTTGTCACTGCTGCCGAAGTTCATGCATGATCTCTATCGCGTGGACAACGTCAGGATGGCTATCAACTACGGCTTCAACAAGGTTCGGTTCATCACACCGGTTCCGGTCGGTGCGAAGGTGCGTGCTTCGGCACAGATCACCCAGGTCGACAAACTCGATACCGCGGTGCAGGCCACCTTGGTTACGACCATCGAGGTGGAAGGCGCTGCCAAGCCCGCCGCCGTGATCGAGTCGATCGTGCGGTATGTCGGCTGACGTGACCGCCGACCCGAAGGTGTCAGCCGCCCGCGACCTGTACCAGGCGTTGGCCGCCGGTGACCGCGAGGCTCTGGACCGCCTGCTGGCACCGGATTTCATCGGACATGCAGCCGAGGGTCTTCCGCTGGACATGGGCGGTACCCATGTCGGCCCGGATGCGATGCGGAAGAACCTCTGGTGGCGCGTTGGCGAGCACTTCAAGGCGCGGGCTGTCGCCGAGGATTTCCAGACGCTGCAGGACGGGCGCCTCGTTGTCATCGGCACTTATGAGGGATTCGCACGGCAATCGGGTGCTGAATTGAAGGCAGCCTTTGTACACGTCTTGTCGTTCGGCGCCGACGGGCGTATCGCCTCGTTGAATCAACTGACCGACACCGCGGCGTGGCATGCGGCGCTCGACGGTGACGGGCGCCTGCAGACCATCGACTACCAGGTCGTCGACGGTGTCGCGACCGTCTGTCTGAACCGGCCGGACGTACGCAACGCCATCAACCTGCGGATGGGGCAGGAAACCCTCGAGGTGGCCAACCGCATCGCTGCGGATCCCAGCATTCGCGCCGTGCTGATCTGCGGTAATGGTCCCGCGCTCTCTGTTGGCGGCGATATCTCGTTCTTCCTGGAGAGCGGCGGCGAGGGGTACGACCGACTGTTCGAGAAGATGATCACTCCCTTCCACCTGGGCTTCGACATCCTCAGCAAGCTGGAAGTCCCGATCGTTACTGCGGCACACGGTCCGGTGGCCGGCGGTGGACTGGGATACGTCTACGCCGCCGATCTCGTCGTTGCCGCTGAAGGCACCCGGTTCGTCACGGCATTCGCGGGTATCGGTCTGTCCGGGGACGGCGGTGGGACCTACCACCTGCCGCGCCTGATCGGACCGCGCCGGGCCGCGCAGGCATACCTGCGCAACACTCCGATCACCGCGGACGAGGCGCTGGCCTGGGGTCTGATCAACGAGATCGTGCCCGCCGATGAACTGCGTACGCGGGCTGAGGATCTGGCCCGGCAACTCGCAAACGGACCCACGGTCGGGTTGGGCGTCATGCGGAACCTTCTGCGCGAAAGCTGGGACAACAGTCTGGCCGAGCAGCTACTCGCCGAACTGCACGCCACCAAACGTACTGGACGTACCCGGGACAACGCGGCGGCCATCGCCGCATTCACGGCGAAACAGACCCCGACATTCGAAGGACGATAACCATGCCCGGACTGATTCAGGACACCAACGAGCACAAGGCGATCCGCGAGAGTGTCGCCGGCATCGTCGAGCGATACGGTCCACAGTATTTTCTGGAGCGTGGTCGAACCGGTGGCGACATCGAAGAACTGTGGAAAGACCTCGGCGCCGCCGGGCTGTTGGGTGTCCACTTGCCGGAAGAGTACGGCGGTGGTGGTGGCGGCATGGCCGAGGCCGTTGTCGTGGTCGAGGAACTGGCCGCGCATGGCTTCCCGATGCTGATCTGGGTCATCTCACCTGCGATCTGCGGAAGCATTGTGGCCCATCACGGATCCGAGGATATGAAGCAGGCCTGGCTGCCCGGCATCTCGGACGGCAGCTTGAAGATGGCCTTCAGCATCACCGAACCCGACGCGGGATCCAACAGCCACAACGTGAAGACCGCTGCACGTAAGACCGAGTCCGGCTGGGTGCTGTCGGGCTCCAAGTACTACATCTCGGCCATCGACCAGTGTGACGCGTTGCTGGTGGTAGCCCGCGATGCCGATCACTCGACGCCGGAGAAAACAAAACTCTCGCTGTTCGTGGTGCCGACCGACGCAAAAGGCCTGAGCTATCAGCAGATCGACACGTCCATCGTGTCACCCGACAAACAGTTCACGGTCTTCCTCGATGAGGTCGAGGTCGGTCCGGAAGCGCTGATCGGGCAGGCCGGCAACGGGCTACGGCAGGTGTTCGACGGGCTGAACCCCGAACGCATCCTCGTCGGCGCCATCTGTGGTGGAGTGGGGCGCTACGCGATCGACAAGGCCGTTGCGTATGCCAAGGAGCGCCAGGTCTGGTCCACTCCCATCGGCGCGCATCAGGGCATCGCGCATCCGTTGGCTGAAAGCCACATGGCCGTCGAACTGGGTCGCCTGGCAACAGCACTGAGCGCCAAGCAATTCGATGCCGGCCAGCCTGCCGGCGAGGCCGCCAACATTGCGAAGTTCGCGGCCTCCGAGGCGGCACTGAAAGCGCTCGATCAGGCGATCCAGACGCACGGCGGCAACGGGTTGTCGAACGAGTACGGCCTGTCCGAACTGTGGTTCGTCACCAGGCTGATGCGGACCGCCCCGGTCAGCCGGGAAATGGTCCTCAACTTCGTCGCGCAGACCTCACTGGGCCTGCCGCGCTCGTACTGATCCGCACCAGAAGACTTGAAGGAGAACGACAATGACGTCAACGGAAAACACTTACGACGCGGTGGTGATCGGTGCCGGCGCGGGGGGTTTGTTCACCGCAGCGCGCCTCACCAAGCTCGGTTATCGCACGCTTGTCGTGGAGCGGCTCGATAAGGTCGGTGGTCGGGCCTCCACCGACGACATCGACGGATTCAAGGTCAACAACGGCGCCATCGTCATCGAGGTCGGCGGCATCACCGAGGAGACCTGCCGGGAGGTGGGGGCACGGTTCGACATTCGTGAACCACAACCGCCGATCCTGTACCGCATTGCCGGTAAGGATGTGGATGTCACCGGCGGGGGTTGGGGCTTCCTGCTCGGTAAGTTGACCCGCCAGGGTGCCAAGTTGGTCAAGGGGATCGGCGCGGCCCGCAACGATTCCGGTCTGCCGGAGGACGAGCTGTCCACCGCGGAGTGGGTGTCGAAGTACACCAATAACGAAGGCGTGCATGGCATTTTCCGCAATATGTGTGCCTCGGTATTCGCGGTGGGATCTGAGGACCTGCCCGCACGGGTCTTCCTGACCTACTTCACGCGCAAGAGCGCCTTCAAGAGGTTCGGCTTCCACCCGGAGGGCACAATCGGAATCTGGCGGGCGCTGGCCGCGGCGGTGGAAACCAATGGCGGCCAGATCTGGTTGTCGACGCCTGTCACCAAGATCATCAAGGGTGAGGGTGAGGCCGTAGCCGGCATCGAAGTGGAGCGTAACGGCGAGACGGTGCGTATCGAAGCTCCCCTCGTGGTGAGCGACGTGGGGCCGGCGGCCACCGTGGCACTGATCGGCGAGGACAACATCCCGCCGGATTACCAGGATCTGGTCAAGCAGGCCGATCGTCCGACGGCGATGATCTCGGTGAACTTCGCGAGCCAGGAGCGACTCATCGACGTGCCCGGCATGCTCAGCTTCGCGAAGTCGAAGCGGCTGGCCTACATCGCCAACTTCACCGATATCTGTCCCGAGATGGCGCCCGAGGGCTGGAACCTATACGTCGGGACGGCGGTGCCGCAGAACCCGACCGGGGATTTCGACGCCGAGGCGGAGACCGAGTTCCTACTTCAGGATCTGCGCGACAACATCGACGATTTCGACCGTCGCGCCCGGATACTGAATATCGCCATCACCCGGGACGACTGGCCACCGCAGCGTGCGGTCGCCGGCTACGACCTCACCCACGAGACGCCGATCACGGGCCTGTGGAATGTCGGGGACGGTGTCAAGGAGTACGCCAACGGCGGGACCACCGCCTGCGCGGAAACGGCGAAGATCGTGGTGGACAAGATCGTTGCCACGCACAAACCGGCGGTGCTCACCTGAGCGTCCTTGCCACCCGAATTGCTTCGGCACGGAGCCTGCTGTTTGTCCCGGGCAACCGGCCGGAGCGATTCGGCAAGGCCATCGCCAGTGCGGCCGATTTGGTGGTGCTCGACCTCGAAGATGCGATCGCGATCAGCGACAAGGATGCCGCGCGGGCAGCGGTCGAGGAGTTCCTGACCGCCGATGTGCCCGTGGTGGTGCGCATCAATGGAGTCGACACCGGTTGGTGCGCAGACGATCTACGGATGCTCCGTGGACGACGTTGTGCGGTCATGGTCCCCAAGGCCCACAGTGCTGAACAGTTGCAGCGGGTAGCAGCAGCGCTGAGTCCGGGCACGCCGCTCATAGCCCTGATCGAGACCGCCGCCGGTGTCCATGCCTGCGCGGCTGTCTGCAGCGTCGAAACCGTGGTGCGGGCCGCCTTCGGCAGTATCGATCTCGCCACCGAATTGGGTGTGGACCCCTCCTCGTTTGACGCGCTGCGATACGCCCGCAGCGCGGTGGTGATCGGCTCGGCGGTTGCCGGACTGGTCGCCCCGCTCGATGGGGTGACCACAGATCTGACCGAAAATGGTTTGCTGTCAGCCGATATCGGTCACGCGGTGGAACTCGGTTTCGGCGGGAAGCTGTGCATTCACCCGCGACAGACGGAGTTCGTCAACACGCAGTTCTCACCCTCGCCGGAATTGGTGGCATGGGCTCGCCGTGTCATCGAGGCATCGGCAGACGCCGGCGTCTGCGTTGTCGACGGCAAGATGGTGGACAAACCGGTGATCGATCGCGCCCGGCGGATCCTGTCTCGGGCGTGACGCCAGCTCGAAATTTACCTGCGGTACAGGTGTATTCGTGCTGATCAGTAACGGATAGCGGGCTGAGCAGCACCAGTTTATTGATTCGTGGTTAAAAGCAAGGCGACCGCCGTACATTGATGGACATGTTGTCCATCAATGCGGCGCCACCGTTGCGCCGAGAAGCCTCGCGCGGACCAGGTGAGGTGGGCGTTTGGCTCCTCGTCGGTGGCGAATTGGCCATGTTCACAACTTTGTTCGGGGCCTTCGTGGTGGTGTGGTCACAGCATGCCGCGGATTTCAGATCAGCCGCCGATACCTCCATCACGATCGGTGTGCTCAACACCGTTGTGCTGTTGACCAGTTCGGTGGCGGTCGCCGGCGGTGTGCACGCGGCACGGGCAGGTCAGCTCGAAGCGGCGCGGCGGTACGTGCTGGCCGCCGCGGTGCTGGGTGGGCTTTTCCTGGCGTTCAAGGCCGTCGAATACGGTATCGAGATCCAGCATGGCTGGACGCCCGCCACCAATTCGTTCTGGATGTACTACTACGCGATCACAGGTCTGCATGCGGTGCACGTGGTGATGGGACTGGGCGGACTGGTGTTCGCCATCCGCTGCCTGCGGGGACCGACGGCCTACTCCGCTCGGGCCGTGCAGTATGTCGAGAGTTCGGCGACGTACTGGCACATGGTCGATGTGCTGTGGATCGTGATCTTCCCCCTCGTGTACCTGGCGGCCCGATGACGACCGAGTCGAGGTCGGCAGTCCGCCGACACTGGGCCGTCTGGGCAGTGCTCGTGGCGGCAACCGTTTCCTCGCTGGTCATTTCGTTGGAGGTCGGTGACGAACGGGCCACGGTGATCACGATCATGGTGGTCGCGGGGATCAAGGCGGTGCTGGTGTTGTGGGACTTCATGGAACTGGGCCGCTGCGACCGGCCGACCCGACTGATCATCTTCGCCTGGCCGGTCATTGTGGTCGCCGTGGTGCTCGGTTTCTACCTGACGATGGTGGTGTGACATGGCTGTGGCAGTAAGCGCTACGACGGATACCGGCGGCAGTGCGCGCGGGGGGACATCCAGCACGGTGTACCGAAACCTGATGCTGCTCACCTGGAGTGGACCGCTGTCGATCGGTCTGGTGCTGCTGGGTTGGATGGTGCTGGCGGGTTTCCTGCCGCCGCCATCGCCGTCCATGACGGCCGAGCAGACGCAGGCCCTGTGGTTGGACAATCGCGAAGCCAAGATCCTCGGCATGTTGTTCTCGGCGTGGGGTGGGACCATCTACGTGATCTTCGCGATCTTGGTCTACTCGGTGATGAGCCGGATCGAACGGGGGCGGGTGATGTCCGTCGGCCAGGTGGCGATGGCCATGTTCGCCATCGCGTTCTTCTGCTGGAATTTCTTCTGGCTGGCGTCGGTCGGCTTTCAGGCCGATGAGGCCAGCGCCGACACGATCGATGCGATGAGCGACACCGGATTCCTCATGACGTTCGCACCGATTCCGCCGTTCACGCTGCAGTACGTCTTCATCGCCTGGGTGATTCTGCAGGACCGCTCGAACGACCCCTACATTCCGCGTTGGGTGGGCTTCGCGAACCTGTGGTGTGCCTTCTTCTTCATGCCCGCGCAGTTCGCCGTCCTGGCCAAGACCGGCCCGTTCGCCTGGAACGGTCTGCTCTCGTTCTGGATCGCGGTCGGTGAGTTTGTGGTCTGGTTCGCGGTGATGTTTTGGGCGAACCGGCGGGCGCTGCGCATGATGGCGGCCGACGGACTGCTCGACGAACCGGAGCGGGCCGGGCGGTAGCCTGCTGTCATGGCCGATCAGGCGCCGTCGGTGCGTAAACGTACCGGTGCGAAATCGTCGCGCGGCCACGTGGATTTTCGCGGCCGATTGCTGCGCGCCGTGGAGAGCCTGCTCGAGGGTGGAACGAGTTACAGCGATCTGGGCATCGGGCAGATCGTCGAGGCGGCCGGCACCTCAAGATCAACGTTCTACCTGCACTTCCGCGACAAGAGTCAGCTCCTGGAGGAATGTCTGCGCGCCGTCATGGACGATCTGCTGCGAGTGGCCGGGCTGACCTGGCAGTTGCCGCACGATTCGGACCGTGCGGCGGTTGGCGGGGCGATGGGCGATGTCGTTTCCGCGTTCGCCACGCATGCTCGACTGATGGCGACGGTGGCGGACGTGGCCGGGGTCGACGGAAGGGTCGGTTCGGCCCTGGCCGACCTGATGGATCAGGGCCGGCGGAACCTGGCAGACCACATTCGAATCGGTCAGCAGGTCGGCTCCGTCAATGCCGGCATCGATGCCTCCAGCACTGCCGGACTATTGGTAGCGATGGCCGAGCGTGGTCTCATTCGGCTCACGCCCGGTGCTGACCCGGTTGCCCTCGCAGTCATTGCGGACTCCATGACGCACATCGTGTGGAGCTCGCTGTATGAGGGCGCTGCGTGTCGCGGGTAAGTCTTGGGCCGATGCCCAGTCGGTCGTGTCGTCGGGCATGGCGGTCGCAGCCGATATCGTCCGATCCGAAAAATCGGATACTGGCAAAATTTGCGTAAGACTTTGCAGATCACTGCTTTTCAAATTTGACGACATACTCGCTGATCATGTGCGCCACCAGGACCGGGTCGTCGATCATCGGCACATGGCCCACACCCGGCACCATCCTCAACTCAGCACCGGGAAGCGCCGCCGCCATCGGGACGCCGTATCGCATGAACGGAAGCGTCTTGTCCTCGACACCCCACGCAATCCGCACCGGGCAGTCGAGTCGTTCGAAGGGCGCAATGGGCCCCCGTTGGCGGGCGCCGGCCAGGAGGTTGGTCAAGACCGAACAACCGGCCATGTCCTCCAGGACCGCTTCCACCTGCGATGTGGACATCCGATCGCCATGTTCGGCCACCGGACGCATGAAGGCGCGTCGCATTCTCGGATGTCGGATCAGACCACCGATGAAGTCCACGTGTCGAGCGCCGACTGCACCCAGTTGGAATATCGTCAACAGCCGCCGTAGATCCCGGGGCGTACGCCATGCACCGGCAGGGGAGAGCGCCAGCACCGACTTCGCCCGACCTCGCCGTGCGAGTTCGAGCGCCACCCAGCCACCTAGTGAGTTCCCGACCAGATGAGCTTGCCCGATGCCCAGCCCATCGAGATAGGCGCACATGCCGTCCACGATGCCATCGACAACATGAACAGGTTCGGCCTGCAGCGCTTGGCCCCCGAAATGACCCGACAAGGTGGGTGCGAGAATCCGGCAGTCTGACTTGATCGCCGGGATGACCTCATCCCAGGCGCGCCGAGACGACGTTGCGCCATGCAGGAGAACGATTGTCATCGGTTGGTCAATGCCGCCAAAGCGGCGAAACTGTCGTTGTCCACGACGTGTTGGGCGGCGCGGCGCGCCATCGCGCCGAACATGGCGTCACCACGTTCGGTACTGACAACTCCCATGGCGATCGGGATATTGAGCACCAGCGCGTACAGGGCGTGCGCTTGGTATTCGCGCCAACATTCTTCGAACGTGTACCCGGACACACCGTCGGCCTCCAGCCTCTGGTGGTACTCCGCTACGAGGGCGTGTTCATGTGTGGTCCGGTCACTTTCGGTGAGCGAGGTACCCAGCAGGTAGGACACGTCGATGACGCCCGGTGCTGCGGCCACGCTCTGCCAGTCGACCACGGCAATGGGTGTAGCACCGTCCTGCGCGTCGAACAGGAGGTTGTCGAGTCTGAAGTCACCGTGCCACAGCGTGCGATGCTCGCCCAATGTCGAGAGCCACGTCGGTACCTCCTTGGCAAGGCGTTCGACTGCGTCGATATGGTCCTGCTGAAGATAACCTCCGAAGCGTTCCAACCACAGACGCAGTACCTGTGGGATCGCTCCGCCGAGTGCGTTCCACACATGCTCTACGGGGAGCCAGGACTGGTCGGCGAGCTTGTCGTGCCGCCAGGATCCGCCATGGAGGGCAGCGGCCTGCTGAAGGGCAAGTGCTGCCTGGTCGGCGCTGCAGCCGCCGATCTGTTCGACCGTTTGAGCCGGTCCCATGTCTTCCAGAAGGAGGACGAAGTCGCAGTTGTTGTCCGCAATCTGGCTGTAATAGCACCGTGGTGATCGGACCGCGGTCAGCGTCGCGAGGTTCTGATAGAACAGGACCTCGCGCTGGTAGGCGCCGGTGGCAAGGCCCATCTGGCGACTCGCCGGGTCGGTACTGGGTAGTTTCGCGATGAGGCTGGAAGGCGCGCCGTCGGGACGCTCTTCATATCCGAGCGTCAGCCGATAGCTGTGCGCCATCTGACCGGTGCCCACCGGCGCGTACTCCAGGCTGGTGACTTCAACGCCCGACCAGCCTGCCGCACCCGAGAGCAGGGCGGTAAGCAGGTCCGGCGTGAACTCCTGGATCGCATACGGAATCGTCGTCATTGAGGTTCTTTCTAAGTCAACGGATGTTGCGGTAGGCGGGAATGATGGGCTCCAGTTCGCGCGGTGCGGCTCCGTGCAGGATGACACCGTCGGCGCCGAGGTCGAGTTGGCGTTTCACCGCGGCGGCGCACTGTTCGGGAGTGCCCAATGCAGCGATGGCGAGCCACTCCTCGGGAAGGAGTGTTGCGATGCGCTCCAGTTGGTCGACTGTCGTCGATGGGCTGTCGATGACTCGCAGCGCACCGCCGGGCGGCTGAAACTCCAGCACGACGGGGTCCTCTCGGAACCGCCTCAACACCAATGGATCCCATGCGTTTGTGCGCACCATCAGATCGCCGTATCCCTGGAGATAGGTGGCCAACCGTCCCACTGTCTTGCGGAGCCGGAGCTCCTCGGAGATGTGATCGCCGATTGTTGCCAGACACGACCAGACCTTCACATCAGCAGGGTCGCGACCCGCCTGCTCGGCGGCGGATTTCACGGTCCGCACGCATCGCTGGAGCGTTTCATCGTTGAAGAAGGTGTGCAGGATGACTTTGTCGAACGCGCGACCGCCCAGCGCCAGAGAGTTGGGGCCGAAGGCGACGACACCGAGCTTGACGTCTTCGTCGAAGTTGGGATCCAGGCGCAGTGCCGGATAGCGCCCGATGGGCCCATCGTGGCCCACGATTGTCTCCCCCCGGAACAATCTGCGCATCACCTGCGCGAAGTCCTCCATCTGTGCCGTGGTGATCTCGTCCATTCCGAAGGCCCGCTGTATCGGCGGAACTCCGCGCCCTATGCCCAGGGTGAAGCGCCCGCCGGTCAGTCGGTGCATTGTTGTTGCGTAGGCGGCGGTGACGATGGGGTGGCGGGTGTTGTGGTTGGTTGCACCCGTGGTGATGCCGATGGTCTCACTGACCGCTGCCACCGCACCGGAGATGGTGGAGGCTTCCTTGGTCGAAAACCGTTCGGAGATGAAGCATTCGCCGATACCGAGCTGTTCGGCGGTCTGCACCTCTGCGATGAGATCGCGCGGGTGGTCGGCTTGTCCGGCCAAGGTGTAGAAGCCGAGTTCGGGCATGAAGGTGGTCATGATGGCATCGCCTCGGCGAGCGGTGTTCCCGGTGCGAAGAAGATCGGAGTGGGTTCGCCGGCAGACCATCCACCGTCGACCACGAGCTCGGTTCCGGTGCAGTACCCGGCGTCGTCGCTGGCTGCGAAGAGCACCACCGGAGTGACATCGGCCGGCGTGGCGATCCGATCGATCGCGAGTCGTCCGTGGACGGCTTCGTCGGGAACTCCTTCCAACAGCGGAGTGCGTATATACCCGGGATGGACGGAGTTGACCCGAATATTGAACGCGCCGAGTTCCATGGCGGCGACCTTGGTCAGCCCGCGCACGGCAAATTTACTTGCGGCGTATCCACCGAGCAACGGAGAGCCCATCAGTCCCGCGAAGGATGACACATTGACGATGGCGCCGCCGCCGGCCCGGATGATGGACGGAGCGATGGTCTTGATGCCGAAGAAGGTTCCGTCGAGGTTGACGCCGAGCACACGGCGCCATTCGTTGACATCGGTGTCGACCACCGCTGCGGGGGTCCCGCCGATTCCGGCATTGTTCACCAGGACGTGCAGTGCGCCGAAAGTGTCTTCGGCGGTCTGCACGGCAGACCGCCACTGTTCGAGGTCACTGACATCGAGATGGATGTAGAGGCCGGCATCACCGAGTTCGACTGCCAGTGCGTGACCCTCGTCGTCCAGGACATCGGCAATGACGACCCGGGCCCCTTCGGCGGCAAAGGCGCGCGCGTGGGACGCACCCATGCCGCGGGCTCCGCCGGTGATGAACACTGTGCGGTCGGTAAATCGGTCGGTCATGGGATCAGTACCGCCCTTCCGTTGATTGTTCCTGCTTCGAGCCGGTCGAATGCCGCGACCGCATCGGTGAGCGCGAATGTTTCGATATCGACCGACAGCCGACCGGCCGCGGCCAGCGCGACGCAACCGAGCAGATCCGACCGGGTGCCCCCATAAGAGGTACGGGCGGACGCTCCCCAGGGCCAGCCGACGCCGAATCGGGGATTGGCAACGATCGGCACCGCGCCACCGCCTATACCCACCAGTTGATAAACCCCATCGGGTGCAATCGAATTCGCGGCAATCTCGGCGGTGCCGTCATTGCCGACGAAGTCGAACACCGCCTCGGCGCCACGGCCGCCGGTGAGCTCGAGGATCCTGAACGCGGGTTCCGCATCAGCGCGGATCGTCTCATGGGCGCCGTGCCGGACGGCTGTGGCCAGCCGATTATCGTCCTGATCGATGGCTACGACACGTGCCACGCTGAGGTGGGCGAGGAGTTGGACAGCGAGGTGTCCCAACCCTCCGATGCCGATCACCACCGCGGTCGAGTCGGGTCGCAGGACGTGCAGCGAGTTGCGCACCACGTGATACGGCGTCATGCCGGCATCGGCCAGCGGCGCCGAGCTGACGGGATCGAGCCCACCGATCTGCACGAGGTGCCTTGCCGGAACGGCCATGTACTCGGCCATCCCGCCGGCGGGCCCCAGACCCGGTGTCGGTGGCATGGCCCCGCGTCCGGCCTGGAAGCACACATTGTCGTCGCCGCGACTGCAGGCCGGGCACGCACCACAGGCCCAGATCAAATGGACCACTGCAGCATCCCCTTCGGCCCAACCGACAACGTCGGCGCCGACCTCGACAACATGGCCGGCTGTCTCGTGGCCCAGCGTCTGCGGCAGGTCGGAGATCGCCACCGGTAGGTGCCGGATGTGAACGTCGGAGTGGCAGAGTCCGGCGGCGGCCACCTTCAGCAACACTTGATCTCGACCGATCGCCGGCACCGGGATGTCGACGACCTCCAGACGCCCGGGCTCGACCAGCTGGACCGCTTTCACGAGTCACCTCGGCCGGGCTCGACGGCGAGAACCCTTCGCAGGAAAGCAATTTGATCACGCACCACGGTGTGGTGCAGGCGTGCACCGGGATAGACGTCGAAATGGTCACCGGGATAGTGGTGTACGGTCGCGCGCACCCGATGCGCGGTCCTCGTCGCGGCGGCGGCGGGCGCTGATTGATCGCCGTCGGCAATCTGCATCAGAACCGGGCATGTGATGAGCTTGACCGAGGTGGCCGGCCGGTACATGCCGATGCGCAGAAAGATGCGTGCCGCAATGGCGTTTCGCCAACTGGGCCCGGCGATGGCGAGCATCCCCTCGACTGCCCCGGGAGCACAGAGTGCCGCCGACTCACCCGGTCGACCCACCACCGGCGCCAGCACCGGTGGACGCTGCCGAATTCCGGCGAACGCGTCCGCGATGCCGACCCGCATCAGCCTGGCGACGTGCACGACGCCGTGCGCTTTCACCATCTGGACGACGGCTGCCAATCCGTCGACCGCGGCCGTGAGACTGATGACGGCCGCGATCTTGGGGTCGGCGGCCGCGATGTTGAGGACGTGCCCGCCGGACAGCGACACCCCCCACACCACGATCCGCGACGCGTCGATGTCGGGCAGCGCGCGGGCGTAGGCGATAGCCGAGTGGTAGTCCGCCAACTGGCTGGGCACATCTACCAGTTGTACTGGCACCCCTGAGGATTCGGCGAAGTTCCGATAGTCGAACGCGAGGACGTCCAGGCCGGCACCGGCCAGTGCCTCGGCGAACTGCGTCAACCCGCAGTCACGGGTCGCGCCCACCCCGTGAGCCATCACCACACAGGGGCGGCCACCGGGCCCGCTCAGTTCTGTGGTGCCGGCGGTGTGGTGCTCGGCGGCCAGATGACCGCCGTCGGCTGCCGGAATCGTCAGTTGCGTTGCGGTGCTCACGGTGTGACGCTCCCGAAAATCGTTGCCGTCCACACGTGGACCAGCGACCGATGTACATCCTCGGCGGTGGCCAGCCCGTGGCCGCGCATGTGACGCTCCAGGACGCGTTCGTTCATCGAGATGAGTGAGTGGGCCAGGTCCCGCGAGTCGGGGACGGGATGCCGACCGGGAGTCAGGTGCTCATCGATGTAGGACGCGACGAACTCCTCGTACCGGTTCAACCATGACTCCCACCTGCCTCTGGCCTCCGCATCGGCATCGCGGGCATCAAGCATGGCGATGAATCGGCTGCGCTGCGAGATCCAGGATTGGACGGTCGAGTGCAGCACCCGGGAGAGGTTCTCCCGGGGGTCGCCGACACGTCCGAGGACGGTGGTCGCCTCGGCGATCTGCGCGTCGAAGATCTCGGCGAGGAGATAGGTGACCGCCTCGTTCTTGCTGCTGAAGTAGAAGTAGAACGCCGACCTCGCCAACCCGGCCTCTTCGGCTACCGAAGCCACCGAGACCTCGGCCAGCGACTGTGTGTCCAGGTGCCGCGTGAGGGCGTTCAACAGCCGAGACCGCCGCTCCTCGCCCCGCGGCTGGGGTCGGGTCGGGTTGCGCCGGGACGACCGCACCGCAAGCTCAACCGACATTCGCCGAGGCCTCCGGGATCCGCCCGGTGAGTGCGACCGGGCCTTGCTGCGACACGCGGCGGGCGCCTGCCGGCAGTTCCCGCTTGCGCATATCGCGCTCATAGTCGAAGTAGTCGACCTGCTGCGTGTGGCGCGGCTTCTCGGCGAAGTGGCCGATGTACTTGCGTTCGTCGGCGGCGATGGTCTTGTGCATTTCAGCGACCGACGGCGGGCGGTACGTGCCGGCCAGGTACGCCGATGCCATCCGAGCCTGGCATTCCACGAAGGGGAACAGGGTGGGCAGCGCCTGGGCGAAACCGACAAAGACCAGGTCATCGAGCCCGGGTTTGAGCATGCGCTTGTAGAGCGGCAGCCGGTTGTTCGGCGCGCTGAGGAACTCCGGGTCGAAGAACGGGAACGTGATGTTGTAGCCGGTGGCATAGATGATGACATCGGCCTCGACCGAAGTGCCGTCGACGAAGTGCACGTGGTCGCCGTCGAGCCGGTCGATGTTCGGTTTCACCGTGGCGTCGCCGGCTCCCAGCCGCATCAGAAGCTCGGCGGACTGGGTCGGATGCGCCTCCAGGAAGTTGTGGTTCGGGGTCGGTAGGCCGTAGTGCTCGGGATTGCCGAAGAGGAGGCGCGGTACCGGTCGCATGATCCGCCGCTGCCAGGACAGCGGGATCACCGGCAGGGTCCGGGCGATCTTGTCCGCCGTCATGCCGAAGATGTATTTGGGCACCACCCAGGCACCGGACCGGGTGGACAGATAAACGGTGTTCTGCCAGGACTTCTGGGACAGCTCGGAGACGACGTCGGCAGCAGAGTTACCGATACCGACGACGATGATTCGCTTGCCCTTGAGGTTCAGCGGCTCGGTGGGGTCGATGTAGGCGTGCGAGTGGATGGTCTCGCCGCTGAACTCACCGGGAAAGTTGGGGAACCGTGGATCCCAATGGTGTCCATTGGCAACCACCAGGGCGTCGTAGTCCCGGGTCTGACCGTCACTGGTCTCGATTCGCCAACCGCCGCGCGGATACCGGTGTGCCTGCTTGACCGCAGTCTTGAAGTGGATCTTCTCGCGGAGACCGAAAGCATCGGCGTAGTCGTCGAGATATGTCTTGATCTGGGAGTGGTGGGGATAGTCGGGCAGGCTTGGGTCCATCGGGAAATCCTTGAAGCACAGCAGGTCACGCGATGTGTCGATGTGCAGGGAGCGGTACGAGCTCGAATGACCGTTGGGGTTCCGGAAAGCCCAGTTGCCACCGACCCGATCGGACGATTCGAAGCAGTCATACGCGACGCCCGCGTCGCCAAGGTTCTTCGCTGTGGTGAGTCCACTGATACCGGCGCCGATGATGGCGGTACGTGGTGTGGTGTGCATTTCACTCCTCAGATGATGTGGCATCGCTCACGATCTGGGGATGACCGTAGAGGCAAAAGCTGACGCTCGTCAAGAAAAATGACGAGATTTTTTACTAGAAAATCGAATACTGGCCATAGCGTTGCCAGGTGGGTCACCCGTGGGCTGTGGCGCTGTCGGTGTGTGTCGCGAGCGCCTCGGGGGAGCGGGTTGTCAGATGTTGCCCGACCGCAGACAAGGTCTCAACTGCGGTTTATGCGGATGTTCGGCAGTGATCACGACGCGAGTTGGGCGGGCGGTGGGTGGATTGACAACAGGCATGGGCCCCGTGCGACCGGTTGGCGCTTGCCATCGCGATGAACCCGGGCCTAATCTTTTAATGAAACTTCAGTCACTCCGACAGGGCGGTGTAGCGTATGTCACGTCGTATTCAGGTCATCTGTGCATGGTGTGGACCCGGGACGGTGATTGTTACGCTGCTCGGCTGGTTGATCGCCGGAATACTCCCGATACCGTTGGGCTCATCGAGTACCACCGCGGAGGTGGTCGGCTTCTATGCCAATGACACCCGGGTGCTGTTCGGATTGGTGATCGCCCAGCTCGGTATCTGCCTGGTGTTCCCGTTGATCGGGCTCATCGGCTACTACATGCTGCGCATTGAGGGCCGCCACCCGATCCTGACATTCATCCAGCTCGTCACCGGTGCGGCCACGGGAATTCTGCTTTTCCTGCCGATGCTGTTGATGGCGGTCATCGCCTTCCGGCCGGATCGCAACCCCGAATTGACCGTCACTCTCAATGATCTGGCCTGGTTGGTGTTCATCACCCCGATTGCCCCGTTCATCATCCAGAACATCGTCATCGGGACCGCCATCCTGCGCGACAAGCGCGGGATTCTGCCGCGCTGGTTGGGCTACACGAACTTCTGGATCGCAGCCATGTTCCTGCCGGACCCGCTGGCCTACTTCTTTCACAGCGGACCGTTCTCCTGGCGCGGCGTTTTCGTGTTCTGGCTGGCACTGACGGCCTACAGCGTGTTCCTCATCGTGATGGGAGTGGTGCTGCGGTCGGCCGCGCTGAAGGCCGATGATGATGAATCTGTCGAGGCGCCTCCCGGCGGCGCAGTCCCCCTGCCGGTCCTCGATCCGTCGTGAGCCACGGTCTGTGGCACTACCAGAACGCCGCATCGAAAGTATTGTTGGTCGGCCCCTTCTGTGGCACGGTACCGACGCCGCTGCCGACTCGGCTCCGGGTGCGAAGGAATCGTCCATTTGACAGCAAAACGGCAGTGGCAAACCCGGTTTCGAGCAAACCATAGGTTGACTTATGGTGGCGAGGGTGTGACGATGGCCTCACATCGCACGCAGCTCTCAACTGTTTTGAATCAAAGATAAATTAAGGAGAACGATGGGGTTCGCCAGCTCTGACGAGGTCGTCAATTACATCGGCGGGATCTTCGACGCCGCCTTCCAGGATCCCGAGATCGGGCCGAAGTTGGTGGATACCGGCCTGGTGGTGGCGTTTGACTTCACCGAGCCCGATGCGGTCGTGGTGATCGACATGGCCAACAAGACCGTGCGAAACCGAGTTGAGGATGGCTCGGAGCCGATGGCCACCATGTCGATGACCGCGGAAACCGGTAATGCCTACTGGCAGGGCAAGGTGAACCTGCCGTTGGCGATGGCCAAGAAGAAGATCAAGGTCGACGGTAATGTCGCCAGCCTCCTCAAACTTGCGCCTCTTGGTAAAAAGCTCTACGGCCCCTATATCGAACGGCTCAAGGCCGACGGCCGCGACGATCTGCTGGCCTGATCGATGTTTCCCGGAATCCACGCGAAGGCGCAACCGGACAAACCCGCGGTGGTACTGGCCGAAACCGGCCAGACGCTGACCTATCGAGAACTGGACCAGCGATCCGCCTCGATCGCAGCAGCGCTGGGCAAGCTCGGCCTGCGACGCGGAGATGTCGTTGCGTTGTTGTCCGACAACGCAATCGAAGCCTTTGAAGTCTATTGGGCGGCCATTCGTTCCGGTCTCTACATCACGGCTGTCAACTGGCATCTCGCGGCCGACGAAGCCGCATACATCGTCAACGACTGCGGCGCCAAGGTGCTGTTCGCCTCCGCCGGCATCCGGGCGTTGGCCGAGGAGATCGTCCCGCTGACGCCCGCAGTGGTGCACCGGTACGCCTTCGGCGGCGCGATCGCCGATCATCAGCCGCACACGGGCATCAGCGGTGACGACGTTGTGGAGCCATCGGACCGCCCACGGGGAACGGAGATGCTCTACTCGTCGGGGACGACGGGCCGGCCCAAGGGGATCAAGCCGGTCCTGCCCGACATTCAGGTCGACGAGCCCGGTGAACCACTCGTCGGGATGCTGGCACACGCGTTCGGGATCACCGAATCCGATCGCTATCTCTCGCCGGCGCCGGTCTACCACGCAGCTCCGCTGAAGTGGTGCGGCGGCATTCATGCGTTGGGCGGCACCGTGGTGCTGATGCAGAAGTTCGACCCGAAGCAGGCGTTGTGGGCTATCCAGGAGTATCGGATCACGGTCACGCAGATGGTGCCCACCATGCTGATCCGGATGCTGCAGCTGACCGCTGAGGAACGTGCGGAGTTCGACGTGTCCTCGCTGCGGTTGGCTGTGCACGCCGCGGCGCCCTGTCCGCCTGATGTCAAACAGGCGATGATCGACTGGTGGGGTCCGATCCTCGTGGAGTACTACGGCGCCACCGAAGGCCATGGTGTGACCGTCGTGACGACCGATCAGTGGCTGGCGAAACGGGGAACCGTCGGACGGGCCGTCCTGGGTTCCCTGCGTATCTGCGATGACGCCGGCATAGAGGTTCCGACGGGACAGGTCGGCGCGGTGTACTTCGAACGTGACCGCGCGCCGTTCGAGTATCACAATGATGAGGAAAAGACCTCCAGCGCACAGCATCCCGAACATGAGAACTGGTCGACGGTCGGTGACATGGGGTTTGTCGACGAGGATGGATTCCTCTTCCTGACCGACCGCAAGTCCTTCATGATCATCTCCGGCGGGGTCAACATCTACCCCCAGGAGATCGAGAATGTACTGGCACTGCACCCGCAGATCGCCGACGTGGCCGTGATCGGCGTTCCGGACCCGGAAATGGGCGAACAGGTCAAGGCTGTGGTGCAGGTGCGCGAAGGCCAGCAGCCGTCAGCCGACCTGGCCGCAGAGTTGATCACCTACGTGCGGGAGCGCATTGCGCATTACAAGGCGCCTCGGTCCGTCGACTTCGTCGACGAGCTCCCCAGAACCGCGACCGGCAAGTTGGCAAAGCGAAAACTGCTCGACAAGTACGCAGGAGCCCGGTGATGAGTAACCAGGACGTGTCAGCGGCAAGGGGTTTCGATCCGGTCAGTATCTCACCGCTCGAATTCTGGGCGGCAACAGCTGACGAACGCGAGGAGTCGTTCCGCACTCTCCGGGATGAGCGGCCGTTGAGCTGGCATGCTCCGATCGAAGGTGCCCTGATTGAAGCCGAGATCGACGGTTTGTGGGCGGTGACGCGTAACGCGGACATCGCCTATGTGAGCAAGAATCCGCAACTGTTCTGCTCCGGTCGAGGCGTGATGATCGAGGCGGTCCCGGAGGACATCCTCGATGCCGCACAGTCGTTTCTGGCGATGGACGGCAATCAGCATTCCACGCTGCGCCGTCTCATCAGCTCGGTGTTCACGCCCAGGCAGGTCGCCAAGATCCAGGACCAGGTCAGAACCCAGGCGGCCGCGATCGTCACCGATCTGCTCGCAACCGGTAGCGGCGACTTCGTCGAACAGGTATCGAAGCGACTGCCGATGTGGACGATCTACGAGATGATCGGACTTCCGCACGAACTGCGCGACGAGGCCGCCCACCATGCCGACGGCATGGTGTCGTGGGCGGACCCGGACGTGGCTGCCGGACGGGAACCGGGCGAGGTCCTCAACGAGTCCCTCGTCGGACTGCTCACCATGGGGCTGGAACTGGCCGAGCAGCGACGCGCGGAGCCGACATCGGACCTGATGTCGTTGCTGGTCCAGGCCGAGATCGACGGACGCAGTCTGACAGATGAGGAACTCGGCGCTTTCTTCGTGCTGCTTTCGGTGGCCGGCAATGACACGACGCGAAACACCGTCACGCTGACAATGCTTGCACTGCAGCAGTTTCCGGAACAGCGTGCGCTGCTGGAGAGCGATTTCGACCATCACATCAAGTACGCGATGGAGGAGTTCGTCCGGTGGGCGAGCCCGGTGATGACCTTCCGTCGAACCGCCACCCAGGACACCGAACTGTGCGGGCAGCTCGTGAAGGAGGGCGAGTGGGTGCTGCTCATCTACTCCTCGGGTAATCGTGACGAGCGCGCCTTCCCCGACCCACACCGTTTCGATATCACCCGAGAGCCGATCGGGCATGTGGGCTTCGGGGGCGGGGGACCGCACTTCTGCATGGGTGCCTTCCTCGCCAAGATGCAACTCGAATCGATCTTCAAAGAGCTGATCTTCCGCGCACCGAACCTGCGCGTCGGAGAACCGGAGTTCCTCACGGGCAACTTCGTTCATGCCGTCAAATCCCTTCCCTACACTCTGAACTGACCGGAGGAACACCATGTCCGATTTTTCGGGTAAGCACTATGTAGTCACCGGCTCGGCGTCAGGCATCGGTCACGCGGTCGCAGAACAGCTGCTCGCCGCCGGAGCTCTGGTCACCAGCCTCGATCGCAACAAGCCGACTGCCGCGGTGACCCGCCACATCGAAGTGGATCTGGCAAACCCGCGCAGCATCGACGCGGCTCTCGAATCCCTCGATGGTCCCTTCGACGGCCTGATGAACATCGCGGGCATTCCCGGCACCGCCCCGGCGGACGTGGTGGTCGCGGTCAACAGCCTGGCCGTGCGGCACCTCACCGAGGCGTTTTTCGAGCGGCTGGTGCCGGGTGGTTCCATCACCATCGTGTCCTCCACGGCGGGCTTCGGATGGCCGGAGCGGTTGGAGACCATCCGGGACCTGCTGGCCACCGACACCTTCGAGGAGGGTGCGGCGTGGTTCAAGGCCAACCCCCAGGTCGGCAACGCGTACAACTTCTCCAAGGAAGTCAGCACGGTGTATACGCACTCAATGGGACTTGCGCTGGCGCAGATGGGTTTACGTATCAACGCCGTACTGCCGGGTCCGGTCGAGACGCCCATTCTCGCCGACTTCGAACAGACGATGGGCCGAGATACGCTCGACGGCGTCAAGGATCTCCTCGGCAGGCACGCCCATCCCGACGATGTCGCCGAAGTTGTGCTGTTTCTGTCCTCCGACGCGGCGCGGTGGGTCAATGGGCAGGCGGTGGCCGTCGACGGCGGAATCACCGGGGCGGTCGTGTCCGGCGTCGTGCCCAAGCCCGAGTTCTGAGGAGCACCATGACCACTCCCACGACCACCGGCAGCACACACCGGGTCAGCCCGGTGTTCGAACTAGGGGAGCTGCGACAGGTCTTCGACTCTGGCCGAACCCGCCCGCTGAGCTGGCGACTGGAACAACTGGCCGCCATCGAGGCGCTGTGCGACGAACAGGAACCGGCCATCGCGGCTGCGCTCGCTTCCGATCTCGGCCGGCCACCTGTGGAGGCGTGGCTGGGTGATATCGCGTCGACCAAGGGCGAGGCGGCATATGCGCGTAAACATCTCAAGAAGTGGGTGCGTCGTCGGCGGCAGCCGCTCCCTGTCGCGCAGTTGCCCGCCCGGGGTTGGGTTCAGTACGACCCGCTGGGAACCGTTCTCGTCATCGGACCGTGGAACTACCCGTTTTATCTGAGCATCGGTCCGTTGGTGGCGGCGATCGCCGCCGGTAACTGCGCCGTGCTCAAGCCATCGGAGCTGGCACCGGCCACCTCGGCGTTGCTCGCCGACCTGGTGCCCAAGTACCTTGATGGGCAAGCGATTCGTGTGGTCGAAGGCGAGGCGAGCACCACTCAGAATCTGATCGAGCAAGGCTTCGATCACATTCTGTTCACCGGAGGAACGGAGATTGGCCGCAAGATCATGGCGGCGGCGGCCCCCACCCTGACACCGGTGACCCTTGAGCTCGGTGGAAAGAGCCCCGTCATCGTCACCCGCGACGCCGACTTGGACGTCGCGGCACGACGCGTCGCCTGGGTCAAGCTGATGAACTCCGGCCAGACCTGCATCGCCCCGGACTATGTCCTGGCTGATCGCGAGGTGGTGGATGCCTTCACCGCCAAAGTGGTCGACAACATCGCGGCCTTCCGGGCACAGGAAGTCGACGGCGGTCAGCGGATCGTCAATGAGCGCCAGTTCAATCGACTACAGGGACTCATCGGTTCGACCAGCGGAACAATCGTCGCCGGCGGCGGATGTGATGCCGAGTCGTTGCGGATTGCGCCGACGGTCATCCGGGATCCGGCGCCCAATGATCCGGTGATGGCCGATGAGATCTTCGGCCCGATTCTTCCGATACTCGGTGTCGAGCGCACCGAAGACGCCGTCGCTTTCGTCAACTCACGGCCCAAACCCCTTGCGTTGTATGTGTTCACCGAATCGCAGGCCAGGGGCCGGCAACTTGTCGACGCGATCCCCTCCGGGGGCGCCGTGATCAATCATGTTGCAATGCACTGCCTGGTGCCGCAGCTGCCGTTCGGTGGTGTGGGTGCCAGTGGGATCGGCCAGTACCACGGGCGGTGGGGTTTCGAGGCACTCAGTCATCGTCGCGCCGTCCTGGCCAAGTATGCGAAACCCGATCTGAAGCTGAGTTATCCGCCCTACACCGACGGTGCGATCAAGATCCTGAGGAAGTTGTTCTGATGACGGTCCGTGTGGACGGTACGAAGTGCTCCGGGATCGGTCTCTGTGAGATGACCGCGCCGGAGGTGTTCGAAATCGGCGACGATGGACAGTCCCACGTGATCGGCGACCCGGACGGCGACCGGGCAGCCACGCTGGAGGCTATTTCGAACTGTCCGACCAGCGCCATCTCGATCGACACCTGACAGGACCGTAACGGCGCCCATCACGTGGCGTGCGCGTCCTGATCCCCGCAAGACCATTAGGAGAGGCGATGGCCTTCGTCATCACGCAGAACTGCTGTACCGATGCGAGCTGTGTTCCCGTGTGTCCGGTTGATTGCATCCGCCCGGTTCCCGCCGGTACCGGGAGCGCGGCGCCGATGCTCTACATCGACCCGGCCTCGTGCGTGGACTGCGGTGCCTGCGTCTCGGTTTGCCCGGTCGGCGCCATCTACCACGAGGATGACCTGCCGGATTCTCAGCGCCGTTTCAAATCCATCAATGCCGACTACTTCGCGGATGCACCGCTCGACATCCGGGCCATCCCGTCGGCGTGGTCGCCGACCCCGGTGAGCCGGGATTCGCTGCGAGTCGCCGTGATCGGTGCCGGCCCGGCAGCGTGTTATGCGGTGTCAGACCTGACGAGATCACCCGGTGTCCGGGTCGACGTCTTCGACCGGCTTCCCACGCCGTTCGGCCTCGTACGCTTCGGTGTCGCGCCGGACCACCAACACACCAAGGACGTCATCCGGGTCTTCGAGACGGCGCTGTCCAGCCCCAGCGTGAACTGCTACTTCAACGTGACGGTGGGTAGCGATATCAGCCATGAACAGCTGATGTCTGCCTACGATGCGGTGATTTACGCCGTCGGCGCGTCACAGTCGCGGGAGCTCGGCATTCCGGGCGAGGACCTGGCCGGCAGCGTGGCCGCGGCCGACTTCGTGAACTGGTACAACGGCCACCCCGATCACGCCGGCGCCGACTTCGCCCTGGACAGTGAGCGGGCGGTGATCGTCGGAAACGGCAATGTGGCCCTCGACGTGGCCCGGATCCTAGTCCTTGACGAGGCCGAGTTGGCCGGCACCGATATCGCCGAACACGCGCTGGAGCAGCTGCGTCGCAGTGCGGTCCGCGAGGTCGTCGTGTTGGGCCGGCGGGGCGCGGGGGAGGGAGCGTTCTCGGTGGGCGAACTGTTGGCGCTGGGCGCACTGCAGGGCGTCGACATCGTCGTCGAGGGAGCACTCGGCGAACGACCTGATGATCATGAGAGCGCGCTCAAGTTCGACATCATCGCCGAGTACGCCGAGCGCCCGGTACAGCCGGGCAACCGCCGGATAGTCCTGCGCTTCGGCGCGCGGCCCGTCGAGGTGGTCGGATCGGAGCGGGTCGAAGGACTGGTCATCGACCAGGCCGACGGTTCCGCAACCATCGCCACGTCGATGGTGTTGCGTGCCATCGGTTATCGAGGCGCACCGATCGCCGGTATGCCGGCGGATCCGGTCACCGGTGTAGTCCCGAACGAGGGCGGCCGGGTGACCGACAACGGCGCCGTCGTACCGGGGCTCTATGTCACCGGCTGGATCAAACGCGGACCGCGTGGCGTCATCGGGACCAACCGGTTGTGCGCGCGGGAAACCGTCGAGAACCTACTGACCGACGCGGAGGCCGGCGCACTTCCGGCGTCCGACGTCACGTCCTCGATCCCCGAGCAATTGTCCGCTCAGGGGGTGCATGTCGTGGATTGGGCCGGCTGGCGCTCGATTGATGAGGCAGAACGTCGACTCGGCTCCGCCGCGGCTCGGCCGCGGGTGAAGGTCGTGGACCGCGCCGAGTTGCTCACGGCAGCTCGGGCGAGTGCATAGAACCGTGGTTTCGAGTTCCACATCAGAGCTGAGGGTCTTGCTTGACCGGGCCGTCGGGGATGGCTCGTGCACCATCGCCCTCGGCGACGGGGTCGGGGCGGTCAATGCCATGGCCGGGAACCTGAGTGTCGGCGAGACAGTGAGTGCCTTCGCCGGGTCTCGTCCGGCGGTCACGCTGGTCCTGGGCTGGAGTCCTGTTGCACCGCAAGGTATCACGCCGGACGACTTCGCGCGGATAGTGCTGTTGATGCCCGGCTGGGGAGTGCGTTCACTGCTTCCGAATCCGGTGACCAGCGCCGTGCCGGTGAGTATGGCCGCTGTCCCCGGACTTCTGGCCGGGCATCTACGTCCGGATGTGCTCATCACCCGGGTTGCGCGCCGGGCCGACGGTTTGCACTTCTGTACGGAGGTTTCCTGGCAGCAGGCAATGGTTCGGTCGGGTGTCCCGGTCTGGGCAGTCTTCGACGACTCGGCGCCGGTGGCGAGTGCGGAACCGCCGTTACCGGCGGAGGCCGTGACGATCATCGGACGTTCGGGGGATCAGCCTGCTTCCATACCGTCGAAACCGGCGCAGCCGATTCACGATGCACTGGCCGATCGTGTTCTCGATCTGATTCCGGCGGGTGCCCGTGTGCAATATGGCCCCGGCCAACTCGGAACGGCGCTGTTACAGCGGTCGACCAAACCGCTTGCCGTCGATACCGGGTTGTTGACCGATGCGGTGATGGACCTCGAACGGCGGGGGCTGTTGATCGGCGACCCGTCGGCGACGTACCTGTTCGGGACCGCCGAACTGTACGCGTGGGCTGACGGCAGACCGATCCTGCGCGGTATCGAACACAGTCACGACACGAGTCGGTTATCCCGGGGCGAACCCTTTTTCGCCGTCAACACCGCCATCGAGATCGATCCTCACGGCCAGATCAACGTCGAGGGCGTGGGGGACAAGATCGTCGGTGGTATCGGTGGGCATCCCGATTACTGCAACGCCGCCCGGTTGAACCCGCGGGGGTTTTCGATCATCGCGGTTCCCGCCACGTTCGGTGACCGATCCACCTTGGTCGACGTGTTGAGCCGACCGGCGTCGACACCGGCCCACGATGTCGAGGTCATCGTCACTGAGGCCGGGCACGTCGACTTGCGGTCGGCCGGGTGGGCAGAGCGGCGCGGGCTCATCGAAGGCCTCTTCACTCAGTCGGCTTGAGATTCCAGCCGCACCGAACTACGGCATCCACATCGACAACGTCGTCGATGTGGATGCCGGTTCGATATCAGTGTTGAACGGGGCAGCGTGCGTCGGCCCGCATGGTCTTCACCGCAGTCGCGAAATTGCTCACCAGCATGGCGGGCTCGCCCAGCGTCAGCCCGGGCAGCCGGTGCAGAATCTGATCCAGCATGTGCTTGATCTGCATTCTGGCGAGGAAGGCGCCCAGGCAGTAGTGCGGGCCGCCGCCGCCAAAGGCGACATGCTGGTTGGGCTTTCGGGTGATATCGAACTTCCACGGGTCGGTGAACTCGGTCTCGTCCCGGTTGCCCGAGGAGTAGATCATCACCACCCAGTCCCCGGCCCTGATTTGCCGGCCACCCAAGGTGGTGTCTTGTGTGGCGGTGCGCCGGAACGTCATGACTGGAGTCACCCAGCGCAGCACTTCATCGATGGCCGCCTCGATGCGCCCGGCGAAATCTTCCAGCAGGTAGGCGGCCTGGTCGGGGTTGTCGACGAAGGCCTTGACCCCGAGGGACAGCGTGGTGCGGGTGGTGTCGTTGCCCGCGAACGACGTGAGGACAAACATCGACGCGAGTTCATCGTCGGTGAGCTCGTGGCCGTCGACCTGAGCTGCAACCAGGTTCGACCAGATGTCGTCGCGCGGACATTCACGAGTGTTGGCTGCGAAATCCAGTCCGATGGTGAGATTTCCGATCAGCGCGTCGTTGAGAACCTCAGCCGATGAGCGACCGGCAGCGACGTCGGGATCGTTCCATCCGGCGAGTTCATCGGCGAAGTGCGCTGCCTCATCACGCTGCGCCTGCGGCAGGCCGGTCATGTCGTAGATGGTGTTCATGGGCATCTGCTTGGCAACGTCGTCCACCCAATCGCCGGTGCCTTTGGCGAGAAAGTCCTCGACAATCGCGGCGGCGCGTTCGCGGATCTGTTCCTCGATGCGTTTCACCTGACGTGGTGTGAAGGCCGCACTCATCAGTCGGCGGTAGGTCAGGTGACGCTGACCGTCCATGGCAAGGAAAGACGATGCCGCTTCGAGGAACTCATCTGGCACATCTTCGAGTTGGATGCCCTGACCCGAACAGAAGATCTCCGGGTGTGTACTCACCTCGCGGATGAGTTCGTGGGACGTGACAGCCCAGAACCCGGGAACTCCGGACGCCGGCAGATCACTCTCGATGGGACGCTGCCAACTAACGGGCGTAGTGCGACGAAGTTCGGCGAAGGCAGTATCGCGTTGCTCGGCAGATTGCGCCCAGAACGACTTGGGCGCGATGTCGATGCTGTCGTACTCCTGGACACCGTCTGCCGATTCCTCGGCGAACGGCGCTGTGGCCGATTCCTCTGGGCTGGTGGACACCGGCTACTCCTCACATCGAACTGGCACTGAATTCTATTATAAATTCAAAAACTCTGGCGCACAAGGAAATCTGGTATCGGCTTCGGGTTGGTTCAGGCAACGATTCCGCGCAAGGTTCCGACGCTGAAAAGCGCTGCGCGGACCGAGCTGAGCTCGGCCCGCGCAGTGTGGGGTCGTTCAGGATCCGGCGATGTCTCGTCCGATGATCTCTTTCATGATCTCGGTGGTGCCGCCATAGATCGTTTGAATCCTGGTGTCCAGATACGCACGTGCGACCGGATATTCCAGCATGTAGCCGTATCCGCCGTGCAGTTGCAGGCAGCGGTCGATGACGCGCTTCTGTAGTTCGCTCAGATACCATTTGCCCTTGGCGGCATCCACCGGGGTGAGCTCGCCGGCGTTGTAGGCCAGCACGCTGCGATCCGTGTAGGCCTCAGCGATGTCGATCTCGGTGGCCATTTCCGCCAGCTCGAACCGGACGTGCTGTTTGTCGGTCAGCGGCCCGCCGAAGGCCTGTCGGGTTTTGCAGTACTCGACGGTCGAGGCGTAGATCGCTCGCGTAGTCGCCATTGCCTTGGCGGTGACGCCGAGGCGCTCCCGCGGTAGATGGCTCATCAGGTACTGCAGGCCTCTGCCTGCATCGCCGAGCAGGTTACCGGCCGGCACCACTGCATCCTGAAAATAGAGCTCGGACGTGTCCTGGCCGGGCAGGCCCAGCTTGTCCAGCTTCGGTCCCCGTTCGAATCCGGGGGTATCTCGTTCGACGACAAAGAGGCTGAAGGCCCGCGATCCACCGTCGGGATCGGTCTTGGCCGCCACGACGATCACATCGGACATGATGCCGCTGGAGATGAACGTCTTCTGCCCGTTCAGGATCCAGTTGTCGCCGTCGCGGCGGGCTGTCGTGCGCAAGCCCCGGAGGTCGCTACCCGCGCTGGGTTCGGTCATCGCCAGGGCGCCGATCAGCTCACCTGCCGCGAAGCCAGGGAGCCAGCGTTGTTTCTGCTCGTCATTGGTCAGATCGAGCAGGTAATGCAATACGAGATCATCCTGCAGGCTGATGGTCAGTCCGAACGACAGCGCGTTGATCCGCGCGACCTCTTCGCACACGATCATGCGGTACCGGTAGTCGGGCTCACCGGAACCGCCGTACTGCTCGGGGATCTGCAGGCCGTAGACACCGGATTTGGCGGCTCGGGCGAAGACGGAGCGGTCAATCCAGCGTTCGCGGTCCCAATCGTGCTGGTGCGGCACAACTTCTCGGGCCAGAAACTCCCGGACCGTCTCCCGGTAGGCCTCGTGGTCTGGTCCGTACAGGGTGCGTTCCACGACCTACAGCCGCTCGATGATCGTGACGTTGGCCTGTCCGCCGCCCTCGCACATGGTCTGCAAGCCGTAGCGACCCCCGGTGCGCTCCAGTTCGTGCAGCATCGAGGTCATCAACCGGGCTCCGGTGCAGCCGATGGGATGTCCGAGGGCAATGGCCCCGCCATTCGGGTTGACCTTGGCGGGGTCCGCTCCTACTTCGGCGAGCCAGGAGAGAACGACGGGGGCGAAGGCCTCGTTGATCTCGACGACGTCGATATCGTCGATGGTCATGCCGGCACGCTTCAGAGCGTGCTGGGTGGCCGGGATGGGCGCCGTCAGCATCATCACCGGGTCCGCGCCACGCACCGACATGTGGTGGATGCGTGCGCGCGGGGTGAAGCCGAAGCGGTCGACCGCGGCCTTCGAGGCGACGAGCAGTGCCGCGGCACCGTCGGAGATCTGGCTGGCGACCGCGGCGGTCAGGACGCCGCCCTCGACGAGGGTCTTCAGCCCGGCCATCTTTTCCAGCGTGGTGTCGGCCCGCGGCCCCTCGTCGACGCTGACGCCTCGGTATTCGGAGATCTCACGGTTGAAGTACCCCTCTGAAATGGCGTTCAGCGCGCGCTGGTGGCTGGTGAAGGCGAAGCGCTCGTTGTCCTCGCGGCTGAGGTTCCACTGCTCGGCGATCATCTCGGCCCCGCGGAACTGCGAGATCTCCTGGTCGCCGTAGCGCGCCTGCCAGCCTTCGCAACCGGTCCAGGGATCGACTGACCCGAAAGGCTCACCTGCGGCGAACGCGCTGAGGATCGGGAACTGCGTCATCTTCTGCACGCCGCCGGCAACAATGAGGTCAGAGGTACCGCTCATGACCGACTGGGCGGCGAAGTGAACTGCCTGCTGCGCGGATCCGCACTGCCGGTCGATGGTCACACCGGGCACGGACTCGGGCAGGCCGGCAGCCAGCGCTGCGGTGCGGGCGATATCGCCGGCCTGCGAGCCGATGTTGTCTAAACAACCCAGGATGACGTCATCGATGGCCGCCGGGTCGAAGTCGTGGCGACCGACGACGGTCTTGATCACATGCGCCGCCATATCGGCCGGGTGCGCTACTGCAAAACCGCCCTTGCGCCTGCCCACAGCAGTACGGACAGCGTCAACGATGTAAGCCTCAGTCATGGAAAATAATCTAACATAGAATCAAAAATAGAGACAGTGCCGTGTTCCCGCCGCCAGATGTGGAGTCAGCGGCGCCGGCGAGGTGCGGGAGAGTTGTTCGGGCTCAGGCCGTTTCGAACGAAGACCTGTGCGTTCTGGACCATCGTCTCGACCGAGTTGCGTCGGGGATCCCACCATTCGGCGGCCCAGTTGAGGGCCCCGAGTATCAAGGCCTGGGCAAGCCGGGGATCAAGGTCAGAGCGAATGTGGCCATCTGCCGCCGCGTTCTTCACCAGGCTGCGCCAGATGCGGTTGTAGGCCGCCTCCTCCTTCTTCTGGCGGTCCTTGAGATGCTCCGGAATCTGACCAGAGTTTCGGATGGTGGCGCGCGCGTAGTCGGACAACTCCAGTTCGTGCTGGAGATGTGTCGCGACGGCGGCCAAGATGCGATCCATGGGGTCGATGTCGTCGGGTAATGCGTCCAGCGCGTCCTGCAGGTAGTGGCGCATGTCGCTGATACCGCAGAACATGACCTCTTCGATCAGGTCATCCCGCGATTTGAAGTAGTAGTAGATCGCGGGCGCCTGGAGCTCGGCCTGCTCGGCCACGTCCGTCAGCCGTGTGCCCGCGTATCCCTTGACGCTGAGTACCTTCGCCGCAGCGTCGAGTATTCGCACCCTCGTGCGCTGCGCCTTCGATTCCGCGGGCGGGGAGTCGGTCGACTGTCGGGCCATCGTTCGATGATAGAACCGTGTGCGTCGAAATCCCCTTCAGCCTGACGTCGGCACGGTCATGTGGTCGGTACCACCGACCAGTCGATCGCTTGCACACTGAAATTCCGAACATCACGCATGCCCGGCCTCATCAGCTCGATCTGTCGGCCGATGCGGCGAGCGAGGAGCCGCGCCATGTCGGCCTCCGGGAGCGGGTCGCCGGTGGCGATCGCTCTTTCCAGCTCACAGTCGGCGTCCGCCCAATCGGCCGGGACGGTCCCTAGCAGGGCTGACGCCTCGTCGCGGTCCGCCTGCTCGACCTGATCGCCGGCCTGCGCAGCTCGGTGTATCCCAGGGAGCAGATCGCGCACGATGCGTAGCCGAAACGCCAGATGGTCATCCAGGTTGTCGTCGCCGAGAACATCGTCGACGATGCGCTGAACCGAGCGATGCATGGCCTCGGCACGGATACTCGGGAACGACACGGCAGGCGGCGGATCGAGCTGATAGCCACCCGCCTCGGCGATGACCTCCAGGCAGATCATCAGCGCCATCAACGACCACGCCTGCCACTGGGCGAGATCGAATTCGGCCGGCGGGTCGGCCCTGGTGCCGGCGGACAGCATCGCGGTCAGCAGCGCAAACCGGACAGCGTGGAAGTTCACCACGGCGCGGTCGATTGGCTCGCCGGTTTCCTGCGCGTACGTGGCGAAAGCGTGTGTCAGGTTGCCGATGGGCTGCGCGGTGTCGCGCATCCGCATCGCGCCGAGGTCGGCCATCGGGTCACCCAGGCAGGCGAACTCGACGTCCATCAGGGCCGTGACCGCACCCTCGGCGTGGAGGAATTGACCGGCGTCGAAGTGGATCCACGACACCTCGGTGCGGTGACGAGGCGCATTCCGGTGGAGCCAGGCGATCACGAACTCGATGGTCGGGTCCGGAGCCGGCTTGACCTGTCGATACCACTTCTCGGAGAGCCCGAAACCCATGTAGCCGATATCGACGCTGTCCGCTGGTCGGGAGAGGCCGATCGTTTCGAATGGTTGGGTGTCCAGTCGGTGTGCCTGGGCCAGGCGGCGCATGTAGTCGGCGACCACGGTGTCGCGTAGGTGCTGATCGTCGCGGTCGTCGAACCGATCGCGACCGTGGACGACAGCCATCAGGATCGCCTCGGGTTCCTCGCAGAACGCGAGGGGAGCCGCGACGGCAACGTCATGCTGATGCAGCACCTGCATGATTCTGTATTCGCGTCTGAGCGAGAGCGTCCCGGTCCACGGCATGCTCTCTTCCCGTTGGCAGCGGACATAGAGCTGTCGCCGCCCACCGTCGGTATCGACAGTCAGATACCAGGCCGGCCGCCAACGCGCTTGTCGACGCCACTCGACGATATTGCCACCGGTGGTGCGCTGGACCCATTCGAACAGCGGCGGCCATGGCTGTTCCAGGGATCGCCAGGAGTCATCGAAACTGACGGGTGCTGCGGTGTAGTCGGTCATCACGGTTCGGGGTGCCCTCAGATGCCACCGCGTGCAACGAGTTGTGCAGCGATGACGTTGCGCTGAATCTCGTTGGTGCCCTCGCCGACGATCATCAGCGGTGCGTCCCTGAAATAGCGCTCGACGTCATACTCGGTCGAATATCCGTAGCCGCCGTGAATCCGCACAGCGTTGAGTGCGATCTCCATGGCAATCTCGGAGGCGAAGAGCTTCGCCATGCCCGCCTCCATATCGGCCCGCTCGCCGCTGTCGTAGCGGTCGGCGGCGTGCAGCGTCAGCTGGCGCGCGGCGGTGAGCTTGGTTGCCATGTCGGCGAGATAATGGCCGATTGCCTGATGTTTCCAGATGGGTTGTCCGAAGCTCTCCCGATCCTGGGCGTAGGCCAGCGCATCTTCGAGCGCCGCCGTCGCGACGCCGAGGGCCCGCGATGCAACCTGAATACGGCCGGTCTCGAGTCCTCGCATCATCTGCCCGAATCCCTTACCCGCGACACCGCCCAGGATCGCCGAGGTCGGCACTCGGTGGTCGTCGAAGGACAACTCGCAGGATTCGACGCCCTTGTAGCCGAGTTTGGGGAGGTCGCGAGACACAGTCAAGCCGGGGCCGTGCTCGACGAGAACCACCGAGATGCCCGCGTGTTTCGGCGTCGCCTTGGGGTCCGTCTTACACAGCAGGGCGATCAGCCCGGACCGGCGGGCATTCGAGATCCACGTCTTCGCGCCGTTGATGACGAGTCCATCGTCGGCCGGCAACGCCGTGGTCGTCATGGCCTGCAGGTCGGATCCGCCGCCGGGCTCGGTGAGCGCCATCGTCGCCCGGATCTCGCCGGTGGCCAGCTTGGGCAGATACTTCTGGCGCTGTTCGTCGGTGCCGAACTGTGCGACGAGTTTGGACACCACCGTGTGCCCGCCCATCGCGCCGGCCAGGCTCATCCATCCACGTGCCAACTCCTGGGTGACCAGGACGTAGCAGGCCGTGGAGACCGGTGTTCCGCCGAACTCCTCCGGAACAGCCAACCCGTAGATGCCGATGCGCTTCATCTGGTCGATCCACGCCTCGGGGTACTCGTTCGCGTGCTCCACGTCGCGCACCGTCGGCTTCACGTCGCGGTCGATGAACAACCGCACGGTTTCGACGAGTAGGGACTCTTCCTCGTTGAGCTGACTTGACATGGCTGAAATCCTACTCTTCTTTTTATTTTATGTTAAATTATTCTGCAGGCTCATATCAACGAAGAAGGGCTGCAGCATGCTGGAGATCATGTCGGTGATGACGGATCCTTCCGTCGAATCTCGCCGCTTCCGTATGTATTTCAGCGGTGGCCGATGACCGCCGCGCCGGTAGCCGCCGAGGACAGGTCGTCGGCGAAGAAGTCGGACCCGCAACGTCACCTGCCCGGCGAAGAAGGCATGTGGGTCTTCATCTTCGGTGACATGACGGTCTTCGCGCTGCTGTTCGGCGTGTACCTGTACTACCGGGGCCAGGATGTGGCTCAGTTCAACGAATCTCAGTTGCTGTTGAATCAGACCTTCGGCGTCGTCAATACGCTGGTGCTGCTCACCAGTTCACTGCTCATGGTTACAGCGGTGCGCGCGGTGCGTCGAGGTGCGCTGCCTCTGGCTCGGTGGCTCACCATCAGCGCAATCGTCTGTGGGTTGATCTTTGTGGCCAACAAGGCCGTCGAGTACAGCCAGAAGATCGCCCACGGCCTGGTCCCCGCCACAAACGACTTTTTCATGTACTTCTACGTGATGACAGGGCTGCACCTGTTCCACGTGGCAATCGGCCTGGCACTGCTGCTGTTCGTCGTCAAGCTCACGCGTAGGCCCGCACTCGACGGTCGGGAACAGCGGTATCTGGAGGGTTCCGCGTGCTTCTGGCATATGGTCGATCTCCTGTGGATCGTGATCTTCCCGCTCCTCTACTTGGTGAAATGATGCTGACTACTCTGCTTCGTGACCGGATCACGGTTGTCTGGTTCCTCCTGATCGCTGCGACGCTCGCATCCTGGATCCTCGGTGTCGGGCATAACTTGCCGGACAACTACGCGGCGATCGGGATCATCGCCATCGCGGCGGTCAAGGTTCATCTCGTCGGTCAGTACTTCATGGAGATTCGTCACGCGCCTAACGTATTACGAGTGGTCTTCGGGGTGTGGAACGTGGTGGTTGCGGTGCTGCTGATCGGGCTCTATCTGTTTGCCTAGTGCGCCGAGAGGGGCTCGGTGTCCTTTTTTCGTGAAAGGTTGTGCGTGTGTACCTGGTAGTGGGTGGTGGTGCTGCAGGTTGTGCGGCGGCAGCGGTGCTTTCCCGAGAAGGGCATGAAGTCACGCTCTTCGAGGCATCTGGCGAGTTGGGTGGACGCACCCGGACCGTTGAGCGTGACGGCTTCGGAGTCGAAGTAGGAGCGATCTACTTGCTCAATTCCTATACCCACACAATCGGGTTGCTCAACGATGTCGGACGGGGCGGGGTGGTACAACCATGGTCGCCGCTGGCCGGTTTGTGGGACGGCGCTGTCCTGCACCCGATCAGGTACGACTACATCCCGTCGTTCTTCCGCCTCCCGATGCTGTCGGTTCGGGACAAGGCGCGGTTGGCGTTGCGTGCGGCGCAGATAATTGCTAGTCCCGCTCCTGATCCTTTCGAGACCGAGAGCCTCGCGCAGTTCGACACCGGCGACAATATGGAAATGTGGGCTCGAAAGCGACTCGGCGACAAGCTCTTCGAGTGCTTTGTACGCCCATTGATCGAACCCTCGTTCGGGACCGACTGTCGTGATCTGTCGGTGCCCTATCTGCAGGGCGTCATGAAGCGGGCTCACCGGTCCAAGTTCTTCCTGCCGGTCGAGGGCATGGGGTCGGTGTGTCGGGCACTGACGGCCAAAGTAGATGTTCGACTCGACACCCAGGTCGCGGGTGTGGAAGTCGACGGGCATGAGGTCGTGATCAGGACGACCGACGACCAGGTGGTCCGTGCCGACGGCGTCGTCATCGCCACGGATGCCCCGCAGGCCGCGGGTCTCCTCGACGGACAGATCGGACCGGATCTCGCACAGTCGCTGCGGTCGGTCCCGTACGCATCGATGGCCCACGTCAATCTACGATGGCGCAAGGATCCTTGGCCGAACAGTGAATTCGAGATGCTCCTACCCATCGGAGCTGGGCCGCGGGACATCCTCGGCACCATCGTCAAGACATCCCGGAGCGCCCAGGAGCTGGTGCCGGCCGGTGCCCGTATGACGAACTCGTACTTCTCCAGTGAATCGACTCGCCGGCTGTCAGACGGCGAGCTCGTAGAGGCCACGTTGCGACACGTTGCGAAGATCCTCGGAGACGGGGCGCCCGAGCCGGAGGCGGAGGTCTTCCGTTCAGAGCGCGCCCTGGCCACCTGTCCGCCCGGACACTACCGGGACATGAGCCGTCTTCGTGGTGCAATGCCGCCTCGAATCGCAGTGGCAGGCGACTACCTGGCGCATCTGGGCGTCGAGACTGCTGTCGTCAGCGGTGAACATGCTGCCGGCAAGCTGATCGCCACAGCTCCGCCGGCCAGGCGCTGATCACCACACCGAGATCAGGGTGACGGTTTGGCCGGGATCTTACGGAAATCCCAGCTCCGCGTGGTCGTCGGCGTTATCTGTAGCCATGCGTGACGCCCGTCGCTGACAAAGTCCGTTCCCGCAAAGTACTTTTCGGAGAAGAGGCGCTCCGGAGCCGCAAGCTCCGGGTTGGCCGAATCGGTTCGGGGAACCTCACCGACAATGGTTGCGGTACCCACGATCTCCACGCCGCGAAGCTCGCCGTAGGCGGCGCCGTCGTCGACAACGACCGATATCCGCGCGTCGTAGGTGAGGTCGGTCCACCGCTGGCTGTCGACTATGGAGTACAACCACAGTGCCGCGCCATCCCAGGCGAACCACAGCGGAGTGACGTGCGGCTGGCCGGACCGGCTGACCGTCGCGACCCGGCAGGTGCGTTGTTGCGCAAGGAAGCTGTCGACTTCGTCGCGGGTCATGGCCATCGAGAGTCGGCGACGTTGTGGTCGTTGGGTGCCGTCATTCACAGGGTGCAACGATCCTCGGAGTTGGGTATGGAAATGGGGTCAGCCGTGCAGCACGAGGTCGGCTGCCCGGTGGGCGATCATCATGGACGGCGCGTTGGTGTTGCCCGAAGTGATGGACGGCATGACGGATGCGTCGACGACACGCAACCCTTCGATCCCGTGCACGCGCAGGTACGGATCGACGACGGAGTCTCCGTCGGTGCCCATGCGACACGTGCCGACCGCGTGGTAGATGCTGGATTCCTTGACGGCCAACCACTCCGGACCCGCTGAAGGATCGCCGTCGAGATATGTGCCGGTCATACCCCGCATGGCCGACGTGGATTCGATGAGATCACGCGCGAGCGCGGTGCCGGTCAGGAGTCGGTCCCGGTCACCGGCCTGCGACAGTCGGGCGTGATGGACCACCGGCTTGCCGTCGCGA
Source organism: Mycolicibacterium sp. P9-22 (assembly GCF_008329585.1). Lineage (GTDB taxonomy): Bacteria > Actinomycetota > Actinomycetes > Mycobacteriales > Mycobacteriaceae > Mycobacterium. The sequence continues at coordinate 816,019 of NZ_NPKP01000001.1, forward strand.
AGTTCTATTCGCCCGCGCGACTCGGGGTGCAGAAGAACGGTATAGACGGTGAAGGCATCCTGGCGGTCGACCCGGGCGCGGCCTCGGATCGGATCGAGCTGGTAATGAACCGGCGAGATGGCGATCTGGAATTCGTCGGTGAACAGCTGCGCCTCGAACGGTGTGGTGGTCAACGCCCCGGTTCCGCTGGTGACCAGCGAGCCGACCGCCCGAATCGCGCGTACCGGATTCGTCGAGTTGATGGTCGGGACACGGGAGGCCCAGTGCTGCGCTACGACCAGGTGGTCGTGCAGATTCTGCCCGACGCCGGGTAGGTCCGCGACCCTGCCGCGTGCTCGGATGCCCGACCGCATCAGCAGTGCCGGTGACCCGATCGCGCCGGCGGCCAGGATGACCCCTTGCGCCGCCCGCACAAGTCGTCCTTGCGCCACGATGCCGACGGCGCGCCCCTTTTCGACCAGGACCTGTTGAACCGGTGTGCGGGTGTGCAGCCTCGGCCGCCGGTCGTTCGGCAGGCTTCGCAGGAATCCCGTTGCAGCAGAACAGCGGAGACCATGACGTTGATTGACCTGGGCTGGGCCGACGCCGAGTTGGGTGCTGCCGTTCTGGTCTGGGTTGTGGGCATAGCCGGCTTCGACCGCGGCAGCGATGAAGCCGTGATCGAGCGGATGCCGGTGACCGCACCAGGTGACATCGATCGGGCCGCCCGTGCCCCGATGGCTGTCGGAGCCGCCTGCCCAGTTCTCTATCGACCTGAAGGCCGGCAGTACATCGTCGTAGCTCCAGCCGGTGGCGCCCCCGCGCTGCCATGCGTCGAAATCCTCGGCCCGCCCCCGCACATAGACCATGGCGTTGATGGAGCCACTGCCGCCGACGATGCGCCCGCCGGCAAAGGCGCTCGGTTGGTTGTTCTTGCTGGGATCGGGAGCCGTTGGATAGCGCCAGTTGGCGGTCGCGAACAGACTCATGATCCCGATGGGTAGACGGACGTCCGGGCGTCGGTCAGTCCCGCCTGCTTCGAACAATGCCACGTCAGCGCCCGCTGCTGCCAGTCGGGAGGCGACGACGCATCCCGCCGACCCCGCCCCGACGACGATGTAGTCGGGTGTCTCCGGCGATCTCATGGGTTGATCTCCGGGCCTTGCGGGGTGTACTCAGCCTCGATGATCTGCCGTAGCCGTTGCAGCGACTGGTCGATGTTGCCCTGAAGATCGGTACGACGATCCTTGACACGCAGCGCGATTCGTTCGAAGGCCAACGCGGCGAACGGCAGATCGACACACATCCGCATTTCCTCGATGAGACGGCATCCCTCCGCTGCGGTCTCCATCCCGTAGCTCCATCTGGTGAAGTCCGATCCGCGAAGCTGCACGGCGAACTCGAAGAGCCGGCCCGGCCGTGCCGTGACGATCTTGGCGTGCGTCGACCATCGCCCGAATCGGCGGCGGTTCATGCCTCGGAACTCATCCGCAGCGATCCACTCCGTGCGGATGCACTCGGGACTCCACTCTGGGATTCTGCGGATGTCGGATACGACGGCATAGACCTGCTCCGGTGTCGCGCGAATCAGCGTGGCAGCCCGCACGACATCACCCGATTGCAAAACGGTGCTCATGAGGTGTGCTCTGCGGACCGTGGGTGCCTGCCGGGCCGTCGTGCGGTGACGGTCGACACCGTGCACAGCTCACCGCCTCCGCCAAAGCCGAGCACCTCGACGACGGCTGATGACCTACCGACGTGATGGGCCCGTGCCTTCGCCGTGTAGGGCGCCCCGACGGCGACCGGGCGGACAAAGTTGGTCTGGACGTGCGCTATGAGCAGGTCCGGGTTCGCCCGTTGAATGTGAGCCGAGGCGGCGACTTCGGTTACGCACGCTGACACGCCGCCGTGCATGATTCCGAATCCGTTGACCCAACCACCGGGTTCACAGAGGGTCACCTCCGTGGAGTCGGAAAGGTGTTTGTATTCGAGTCCCAGTAGTTCCTCGATGTTCATCGAGTTCGACAGTGGTGGCGGCGCGGCCGAGTCATCGGCATGGGGGTCCTTCGCTGTTGCCGGTATGTAGACGCAACGGGCGCTCCCCACTGCCAACAGCTCGTCGTCCTGGTCGGTGATTCGGCATTGGGTGAGGGACTCGGTGCCGGTGGTGACATTATGTGCTCGTGCGACAAGTGCCTCGGCGTTCGACAGGTCACCGACGACATCGAGCGTCAGTTCGGCTGTGAGCGAACAGGTTCGAGACGGCCGACGCAGGTAGGGCAGCTCACCGAGTATGTGATCGGCAAGGACCATCAAAGGACCGACCCGCAGCCGATGTTGTCCGTCGCGTGCCCACGGCCGGATTGGCAGGGCGCATCGGTTTCCACCGGCATCGGTTGGTGCGCAATCCCGCAAACCGAACCGACTTTCAACTGATCGGTGATCACCTATCAGGCACCACGTCGCGGTGGGAGAGTTTTTGTGGGCAATGGTCATTGTCGGCTTTCTCTGGTGTCGCGTGCAGCCTGTGTGACGATCTAGAGCCTCGGGTTGCGAGGCTCAGCCAGGTTGGCCGTAGACCGCGACAACAACAGTCCGATCCAGGCTGTTCTCCGACCACACGCCCATGTGAATATTGGCGCAGTTGCGCATGATCGCGACGCTGTGCGGGTTGTGGTACCACTGGTTGATCAATTCGATTCCGCTGATCGCCAGCGCTGGATTGATCGCGACAGTCTGTGCAACGATTCCGCGGTAGCCGGCGGCTTCGGCGCGCTGCGCAGGGGTGGATCCGTCCGATCCCACGTCGGCGTTGAGCGCGCGGTTTCCCATCAGGTCGCGGGCGTGCCACTCGGCGGCCAGTTGCAGCTGAGCGTGGCGCGCCACGTTGTTCGTGCAGCCTGCCTGGTGTTGCACCGTGTAGACGTTGGCGATGACACTTTCGTTCAGCCTGCGGTTATCGGCACTTGCGTTGGGTGCCAACGAAACTGCGATGGTTGTGGCGAGCGCCAGGGCGAGAATTGCCCGACGTGGTCGACGGGTGCGTGCCTCGGACGAGATCGCGTGGCCCATCTGATTACTCCGATCCGGGGCGGTAGCCCGCGGCTGAATTGCGTAGTTGCCAGATCGCGCCGGGGCACAGCTCGTTGGCCGCCTGCGTGATGAGGTACGAGGCTTGATAGTCATCGGTCGTGTTGAAGTCGCGTTTGACCTCTGATATCAACGACCCGTACGGGGTTCCCGACTCGACCCTGTCGCAGAGCGAGTGCCCGTATGCCAAAGCCGCGTCGGCATTGGGAAATCCGTAGCCAGGGCGAACTGTGACGTTCACGAGGTAGGCGACCGCGTCGGCGCCGGCGGTTGCCGGCACCAGGGCGGTCGGAAGGGCCATCATCGTCAGAACTCCGAGCGCGTGCGCGGACCGGACGCGTGTGCGCCGCTTGCGATCGAGTTCTGATGGTTGTCCGCCGAGGTACGTCACCCACCTACTGTGCGCAATCCGGCTTCTCTGGTCAAGCATTTTTTACTAGAAATTAAACCAGTGGTCGAAAAAGCTCCTCGGCCGTTCAGTGCTGCGGTAACTAGGTCGCGGGGTTGGCGGGCGGGCCTACCCCGCGGCGGCGTGCCGGCCAGAAGGTGGAACGACGGGACCACTGACGGCGCACTCCAGCGGGAACCAAGCGGGAGCGTCAACGACCGATGTGAGCAGTTCGGACTTACTATGTTCGGATGGCTAGGCGAAACAATCGGCTGTCCGCGGCGGCAGACAAGGTGGTCGTCGAGCCAGCGACCGCAGAATCTAAGTCGGCGTTGACACGCTCGCGCATCCTCGACGCCGCGGCACGTGTTCTGTCCGAGAAGGGCTACGCCGGTCTTCGTCTTACCGACGTGGCCGCCGAAGCGGACCTGCAGGCTCCCGCCATCTACTACTACTTTCCGTCCAGGGATGAGCTGATCGAGGAAGTGATGTGGTCGGGCATCGCCGATATGCGTGAGCACGTCGTGTCCGTCCTGGAGAAGGTTCCCGATGGGAGCCCGTCACTGGAGCGGCTGCTCATCGCTGCGGAAGCGCATCTGCGGCACGAGCTGGAGATCTCGCACTACACCACGGCGGCCATCCGGAACTCGGGCCAGGTACCGCAGAGTATTCGTAAACGCCAGATCCTCGAAGAGGAACGCTACGGTGACGTCTGGCGCAGGCTGATCAACGACGTTGCTCGTGACGGAGTGCTGCGCCCCGAGCTTGACCTTTACATCGCGCAGATGCTGGTCCTCGGTGCGCTGAACTGGGCGGTGGAGTGGTGGAATCCCCGGCGCGGATCGATCGAGGCGGTGGTGGAGAACGCGCAGTCGATCATTCGGCACGGCATCGCCGAGGTGCCTGCCGAATAGGCGCCTACCCGGCAAGCCGAAGGTGATCGGCCGCCGAGTTCAACAGGACCCCGACGGTGCGCTCGAGTTCCTCGGGGTCGATCGCGGCATGTGAACCCATGGCTCCGGAAAGTCGCCGGGCTCGTACCCCTTCCAACAAACTTGCCGCGCGCCACTGCGAAAACGCACGGTAGTAATCCAGGTTGTCGACGCGAATGTCGGCGACTTTCTGGTACACGGCGATCATCTCGGAGCGGTCGGGGAAGCCGCCTGCGCGGGTGGGGCTGGGCATCACGATCGCGGGCTCGTCGGCCGTTCGCCAGTCGTCGAGCAGCCACGCAAGATCGGCGAGGGGATCACCGACGGTGCACAGTTCCCAATCGAGTACGGCGGTGATCTGCCCCCGGTCTACGAGCAAGTTCGACAATCGGTAGTCACCGTGCATGATCACCTGTGGCGGACTCGGGGGGAGTCGGTCGACCAGCTTTGTATGCATGGCCTGCCAGTCGGCGTCGTAGCGACTCTGGGAACGGACGTGTGCCCAAGCCGTCGCGACACGGTGAATCTGCCGCACCAGGTAGGGGCTGCGAGAAGTCGGGATTCCAAGAATCCCCGGTTTGATCGAGTGCAGTTTGGCCAGGGTCGTCGCCACCGACACGCCGAGCTGATAGCGCTGTTCGCGAGTGAGGGCGCCGGCCTGCTCGGCTGTCTCCAGCGCGGAACCCGCGACACGCTCCATCACCAAGAATGGCGAACCATCCACTCTTTCGCCCGTCCCGATCACCCGAGGAGTGGGCACATCCGACCCGGACAGAGCCTGCAGGATGCCGGCCTCGCGAACAAGGTCGTGCGATCCGCTCGGCGCGCTGTGCGGAGGTTCGCGCAACACCCATTCGGATCCCGCGCCGTCCACGATGAGGGACGTGATGTTCGACTGCCCGATGCCAACTCGGGTCATCGCCAGGGGAGGTGTGGCGGCCACACCGTGCCGTGCCAGCCAGTCGAACACCGCGGAGGGTTGCGTTGACATGCCTGGACCGCGGGATCCGGCGCCACTGGATTGTTGGATCTCCACGAGGGTGCCCTTCTGGTGGGGTGCCTGCCCAGGTGTAGCGACGTTCCCAGCGAATGCCGACGGCGCCACATGATTATCTATCATGGATTAGAATAGCCGGATGGTCGCAGCGTGGGCCGCGGTCGGGTGGCCTGACCCGACATGACCCGTGACGATTACATGGTGAAGGGTCTGGAGGTCTTGGCCGATCGCGGGCATCTCGACCTCAAGCTGGCTGAGGTGTGCCGGCGGTTGGGTGTGACCTCGGGGTCGTTCTACCACTTCTTCTCCAGCTGGGCTGACTATCGGAGTCAGTTGATTCTGTACTGGAAAGACAACGGCACCCTTGCGAAGCTGAATCTCATAGGAGCCGAACCGGATCCGCGCCGTCGGATAGAGCGACTTGTCGAGGTGGGGTTACATCTGAATCACACCGCCGAGGGTGCAATCCGAGCCTGGAGCCGAGTGGACGCGGACGTGGCGGTCATTCAGTCCGAAGTGGATCAGCTGCGGCGTCGGGTCGTCCTGGACTCGGCTCGGCAGCTCGGTGCCGACGAGGCACGCGCGAACCGGTTTGCGGATGCGGCGCTGTACCTGCTCGTCGGCTACGAGCAGGCCGCTCTTGCGCCCGACCTGGAAGGTCTGGAGGCGATCTTCCGCGATCTACTGCGGCTTATCGAGATAGTCGATATCGAAGCCTGAGCAGTTGTCGTCGCCTGGCTTGGCCTCCTTCGCATTCTTCCGTTCCCGGCCCGAAGGCCCGACAGCTGTCAATTTTTATTCACGACTAGAAAATCTGGTGTCTATGTGATCTGCTGATGGAACGCGTCCCGCTATGACGTGCGAGACAGATCGGAGTTTGTTGGTGGATCCCGTTCCCGACTACGACGCGAGCGACGAACTCGAGATGTTCTTCAACTGGCTGCCGTGGGCTCTGCGTGGCACCTACCCACCGCCCGCATACCCGCCGATCTGATCGCTGAGCGACCAGCCGATCCACCTTCGAAGGAGACCTGTATGAGGACTGTCACGCGACTATTGCGCGCTGTCTTCGCGGTGATCGTTGGGCTGTGCCTGTGGACAGCTGCGGAAGCGCGGGCCGACAGAGTCGAGACGCTGATGGTGCCGTCGGCCGCGATGGGCCGTGACATCCCGGTCACCTTTCAGGCCGGTGGGCCTCATGCCGTCTATCTTCTCGACGCATTCAACGCCGGACCGGAGGTGAGTAACTGGGTCGGTGCGGGCGCATTCAGCACGCTCGCCGGAAGGGGAGTCTCGGTCGTCGCGCCGGCAGGTGGTGCCTGGAGCCTGTACACCAACTGGGAGATGGACGGCAGCAAGCAATGGGAGACGTTCCTGGCCGCCGAGCTGCCGAACTGGCTCGCCGCGCACAAGGGTCTGGCGCCGGGCGGGCATGGCATCGTCGGTGCAGCACAGGGCGGAACGGCCGCAGTCACGCTCGCCGCCTTCCACCCGGACCGGTTCCGCTATGCGGGCTCGATGTCCGGGTTCATGACACCGTCGGCGACGGCGTTGAACGGCGCCATCACGGCTGGCCTGGCCCGCTTCGGCGGAGTGAACACCCAGGCCATGTGGGGCGCAGCCCAGCTGGGTCGATGGAAGTGGCACGACCCGAGTGTGCATGCACAAACATTGGTGGATAACAACACCCGACTGTGGATCTTCAGCCCCGCCACACTCGAATGCAGTGATCCCGCCGCCATGATCGGCTACTGCGACCAGGCGCAGGGCAGCAACCGGTCGTTCTACACGCAGTACAGGGCGATCGGCGGAGCCAACGGACATTTTGATATCCCCACCGGCGGGCAGCACGACTGGGGCACCTGGGGACCGCAGCTGTCTGCCATGTCGGGCGACCTCGTCAATTCGATCAAATGAGTTGCAGAATAATGGCACTCGCTGCCGTCAAGCGTCTGGCCGGCGGCGTGCTGGCTGCGGTCATGGCTGCCGGAGTGGTGCAACTGGTACCACCAGAGGGCACGGTTCGCGCGGAAGATCCCTGTGCGTTGGCTGTTTCGCTGCTGTGCCGCTTCATGCCGATCGCTCCTGATCTGGAAGGCGATGTGGACTACACACAGCAGCTGCCGGCCGGCGCGAACACTGTGCTCGCGCCGGAGTCGGGGGCCCCGGCCGATCCCTGCGTGAGCGAATGTATCTGACGCGGATTCAGTCCCAAGCCAACGTTGAAAAGGTGAAGTGAAGTATGGGTGTTCAGATCGATGTCACGGATCTGACGAAATCGTTTGGTCCGTCTCGGATTTGGGAAGACGTCACGATGTCGATCCCCGCGGGTGAGGTCAGCGTTCTGCTGGGCCCCTCGGGTACCGGTAAGTCGGTGTTCCTGAAGTCGCTGATCGGATTGCTGCGCCCGGAGCGCGGCTCGATCGTCATCGACGGCACCAACATCCTGGAGTGCTCGGCCAAGGAGCTCTACGAGATCCGCACCCTATTCGGTGTGCTGTTCCAGGACGGCGCGCTGTTCGGCTCGATGAACATCTATGACAACACCGCCTTCCCGCTGCGCGAGCACACCAAGAAGAGCGAATCCGAGATCCGCAACATCGTGATGGAAAAACTCGAACTGGTCGGTATGCCCAACGACGGGCACAAGTTCCCCGGTGAGATCTCCGGCGGTATGCGCAAGCGCGCCGGTTTGGCCCGCGCCCTGGTGCTGGACCCGCAGATCATTCTCTGCGACGAGCCGGACTCCGGTCTGGACCCGGTCCGTACCGCCTACCTCTCGCAGCTGCTGATCGATATCAACGCCCAGATCGACGCGACCGTGCTGATCGTGACGCACAACATCAACATCGCCCGCACCGTGCCCGATAACATCGGCATGCTGTTCCGCAAGAAGCTGGTCATGTTCGGCCCGCGTGAGGTGCTGTTGACCTCGGAGGAGCCAGTGGTCAAGCAGTTCCTCAACGGTCGCCGTATCGGCCCGATCGGTATGTCCGAGGAGAAGGACGAGGCCACCGCCGCCGCCGAAGCCGCGATGATCGAGCAGGGTCAGCACGACGGTGGTGTCGAGGAGATCGAGGGTGTGCCGCCGCAGCTGATGGCCACTCCCGGTATGCCCGAGCGTAAGGCGGTGGGTCGCCGTCAGGCCCGGGTGCGCGAGATCCTGCACACCCTGCCCCCGGCCGCCCAGGAAGCCATCCGAGACGACCTCGAAGGCGCGGGCCAGCACAGCATGGGCGACGCGCCCACGCTGTCCATCCCGGTATCGACGGGTAGCGAGAGCCTGCGATGAACAGCGTCGAGGAAGACTGTTTTGCTTGGGCACTCCTGGAGGCCGCAGGCAGTTTCCTGGACGATTGCGCCAATTCGTGGCTGTGCGCGAAGCTCGGTGCGGGGGAGGCGCAGGCGGTGATACGCGACCTTCTTGCCGGCTTTGCCAGCAGCGGGGTGGCACTGCCGACAGCACTGGCGGCCTCGCTGTGGTCGTGGGCCAACGGATTTAAGGGTAGCGACGAGGAATCACGTATTCGAGATATTGTTGCCCGGGTTCAGTTGGTCGTTGGCGACCGCTTGACAGGCGACGCCGACGGCGAAATTGGTCGCCCGGAGCGGTGACAGCACCACGCGTACCACTCTGATGATCGTGCCGGTCGGAAGTTAAGCGGCTCGCCCTGATCGCTTGCCCAGTGAAAGGCCTCGGACAATGAGATCGGCCACCTGCACGGCCGAGGCTTCGGCGCCCTCGACGCCGTCGACTGGGAGCCATCGGTGCGCGGCGAGAAGAGTACTCAGGTAAGCCGTAGCGACGGTATACCGATCGCACTCCCGAAACTCACCCGACTCGATACCGCGGCCGATCAGGTCGCAGATGTTCTGCAGCACGGCGCTCTCCGAGCGGCGGACCCGGGCTAGCTGCTCGTCCGTGAAATATTCACCGATGTACAGGCTTTCGCGAAAGTAGACCGCTGCCCCGTGTGGGTCGGCGATGACAGCCTGCGCGATTCTGTTCGTACATTGGCCAAGTCCATAGGAGGGCGACCAATCACGGTCGGTTCGTGTCGCCGACTCCAGTATCCGGCCGGACCGCCAGAAGATGCTATATAGGAGAACGGAGTTACTACTGAAGTAGTAATACAGCGACGCCTTGTTGATGTGCACCGCGTCGGCGATGTCATTCATTCGGGTCGCGTGAAAGCCACGCGTAGCGAAGAGTCGGGTGGCGGTTCGCAGGATTTCTTCCCGACGTGCGAGGCCGACAGGCGTAAGTTCCTGTCGGCTCTGCACGGGTTCATCCGACAGTGTCGGCGGTACGAGTCTGGCGTCGGGCGACGACTCAGCCATGTTGGTTGAGCCTCTTACCCAGGAGCTGAGCGGCGATGGTGTTCTTCAGCACCTGGGTCGTGCCACCGGCGATCGAGGAAACGATGACATCCCGGAAGCATCGTTCGGGCGGGAAGCCGGTCACCAAACCGTTACCGCCCAGTATCTGCATGGCTTTCCAGCACACGTCGCGACCCATATCGGCGGCGTGCAGTTTGGCGGTGGAAACGTCGAGCGCCTTGGGAAACTTTCCGCGTTCGGCGGTCAACGCGGCCTTGTAGGTGAGGTAGCGGACCGACTCGATCTGGGTCCACATCTCGGCGATCATGTGATACACCGCTTGGAACTCGTTGATCGGGCGTCCGAATTGTTCGCGGTCGTGCGAGTAGGCGACGGCCTCGTCGAACGCGCCCTGCGCAAGGCCGAGGCACATCGATGAGATATACAGTCGCTCCATATTGAAGGCCTGCATCAGATGGGCGAAGGAGCCCTCGCCCATCAACAGATTGCCACGCGGGACACGGCAGTTGTCGAAGAACAACTCGCCGTGCGGCGACCCCCGCGAGCCCATGTACTCGGGACCGTTGCCGAGGGAGAACCCGGGAGAGGTCTTGTCGACGACGACCGCGCCGATGCCCTTCATGCCCTCGGTGTTGTTCAAGCGGACGAATACGACGTACACGTCGTAATCAGGCGCCCCGTGCAGGGCCGGGTCCAGCTCGAGTTTCAGTCCGGCGAGAAGGGCTTTGTAGAAACGGTTCTCAAGCGCACCGACCGCCACGTACCGAAGGTCGGACGTCGCGTAGACGCTATAGAACGGAGCGCCGCCGTCGAGCATGTTGACACCGCGCTCGTCCTTCCAGGTGCCGGTCGCCAGCAGTGCGTGGGTCCCGGCAAGCAAGTGAGCGGCCCCGTCGACGATGGCCGCATCGACGACCTGCCCCAGGCCGCTGGCGTCCGCTTCGCGCAGTGCCGCCAGGATTCCGATGACGAGATATGTTCCACCGCCACCGAAGTCGCCCACCATGTTCAGGGGAATCTGAGGTGGGCCGCCGTGTTCCCCGATAGCGCCCAGCGCCCCGGTGATGGCGATGTAGTTCAGATCGTGGCCGGCGGTCTGGGCGAACGGCCCTGTCTGCCCCCAACCGGTCATTCGGGCATAAATCAACTTGGGATTGTGTGCCCATCAGTTGTCGGGTCCCAGGCCGAGGCGTTCGGTGACGCCCGGTCGGAAGCCTTCGATCAGCACATCGGCACGGGCGACCATAGCGAGCAACGCATCGACCGCATCGGGTCGCTTGAGGTCGAGGATCGCAGACCGCTTGCCACGATTGAGGATGTCCTGTTGCGGATCACCGGGAAATAGTTCGCCGGCGCCCTGCCGATCGATGCGGATCACATCGGCGCCCAGATCGGCAAGGAACATTCCGGCGAACGGTCCCGGTCCGATACCGCCGAGTTCGATCACTCGAGTTCCGCTCAATGGGCCAGGCATGGTCGGTCCTCTCGTCGCCGTAGTCCAAAATTTAACACATAGTAAAAACTGTGCGTACAGTCGACCGGACTGGAGTTTGAGCCCGGAAAGGGCCCGCTCGCAGTTCGAACTGACTTCTCAGCGGCCAGTGCGGCGGTGCCGTCGGTGTCCGGTGGGCGAGCCGCCTCAGCGGGCTTTCTGGAGGCATGTGCCATGTGCATGCTTGGATATGCGATGAATACGGAAGCGCGGCAGGGCTGTTGAGCTACGGATCGGCCTGACGGGCGATCAGATCGCGCCTTCAGTCCCAGACGAATTCGCAGTACGCTGCGGGCTGGACTGGTTGTATGCCGCCCGTGTACTCAAGTGAGGTTGAGCGTCGTGGCCAAACAATGTTCGGAGATTAGCGGCGGGCCACTCGACGGCAGTTCTCGTGAGGCACACGCGAGTCTGTCACGAAAGCTGCCGAACATTCGGAAGCACTAACTCCATCCGATTTCGGCTCTTTTTCGCCTTAGTCTCCTCAAAGATCCGCAGCATCTCTGTGAGATAGATGTACGCTGCGCGGGCGACCGTGAGCGCCTCCAAGCATGTGTCCTGCATCGCCTGCAGCGTAATGACCTGAATTGCAGGGGTATTCGCATCATGGGCCGGACCTCGGTGGATCTTGACGAAGCGGTGCGTCCCTGCATTTCGTATTTCCTGAGCATGCTCGTATAGGCCGCCCGGTTCCATGTCGAGTGCGAGTTCGGCCATCGCGAGGACAGAGCTGGCCAATCGTGCATGGTCGGCGAGAGAAGACCGAAGTTGGGTGCGCTTCTTATCCTCGAACCAGAACCGCCGGAAAAAGATCTGCTTGGGATTATCGCCGACCTGGAGGTGTTCGTTGACGGCAACGGCGGTCTTGTCAAGCACGTCCATTGCAGCCCGATGGGCAAGCGTTAGCTGGGACGAGGCTTGTCCGTACAAACCACCATCAAGGGTATCGGTGTACACGCCAGGATCTGATCGGTGCTGTAGGTGTCCGCCGACAGCGGAATGAATCTGGATCGCTTCGAACGCAAGCTTTCTGGCCACTAAGAAATCCGACTTGAGGACGTTGAGCATCGCGAAGACTGGCGGGGGACTGACGGCTTCGGCGCCAGTAGTTGCATAACTCAATCCAATTGTGTCCCAACGCTCCTCGAACCCGCTGTATCCGAGTCCCTCCAAGGTTGCAGCGAGTGCCAGCCGATTTTTCATGATCCATTGCCGGTACGGATCAGCTTCGTCAGGCGAAGAGGAAATGGGAACATCACTTCCTGTCAGCGACATTGCGTCGTACTTCTGCGCGGCCGCCTCGCCTGCCACGTCAACAGTGACAGAGCGGTTTTCCTTTGCCGCGCGTAGATATTTGTCGTAGAGGCTGCACAAGTGACCCTCGTAATCCCAGCCAGCGCGAATCACTCTGCTGACCATCACAGCGGCATTGCCTGCAGCATTGCCATTGTGTGGCGCGGCACGTAGGGCCCGAACGTAAGCGTCATACGCTTCAACCCAGCGACCGGATTGGTCCAAGGTGTTGGCTAGATTGCACCAGCGAGTGCTGCGTTCAAGGCCGTCGGTAGTGGTCAGGGCGGATGCTCGGAAGTTCGATCGCGCTGAGCGAAGCCGATGGTGATCGGCGAAACGTGTTTCTATGCGAGCATGTGTTGGGCTCGCGTCAGCGTTATCTGACGGAACTGCTGCCTCACGTAGGGTTTGAAGATCAGCAATCTCAACTTGGCTATTTGCCAGGTTGTATAGCGCGGCCGACTCGTATTGCGTACCTGTCAGGATGTCGCTGTCAACCACGTGCGACATCCAATCTTCGGCACTCCGCAGCGCAGCCTCGTCTGCGTCACGGCTGGCTGCGTTGATCACCACGCCCGCCGCGTTCATCAATATCGCTGCTTCGGTCCTACTGGAGAACTTCGGAGGGTCACCCAAGGTCTCTGAAATCTTCTGGGTTAGCAGGGCGATCACAGCCCCTGGATTCTCGTCGACCTTAGAATCTAGGAATCGGGTCACTCCGTCGAGTTCGCCCAGCGAGACATCGCTCATACCGTTAGTGTGCAGGCCGACGACCATCGATTCCACTCGATTTCGCATCGACGAGCTGGTGGAAAGGACGCCGGCGGCAACTTTGGCGGCATCGCCATGCTCCTTTCGGGGGCGGGCTCCCCTATGGGTGCCTGTGGGGCCCGGACTCCGCCGACGAACCGCTGACGCCGCGGCGTCTGGTTCTCACGGTGCAGCAGGACCGACCGATCGTCAGTACGTCCAGCCGGACGCTGCTGCAGTTCGCACCGAACTGTTTTTCCCGCGTGTGATGAGCGGGATCCCGCGGCGACACGTTGGGCAGCAGGTCACCGTAAACAGCCGAGTCTGAGGTCACGCGAGCGGCAACGCTTCGACCTCCGCGATCAGCTCGGTGACACTGTCGTACCGCTGCGTGCGGTCCTGGTCGAGACATCGCCGAACCGCGGGAAGGACCACCGCGGGCGCCCTGAACGGGTCGGTGCGGCCCGAGAATATGAAGGCGAGCAGGTAACCGACCGGGAACATTTCGTAGGAGATGTCATAGTCGCGAAACGTCTCCAAGCCGGGGTCGACGATAGTGCCCTTGACCGTCGAGAGCGTTCTCGTCAGGTCCGAATCCTCGACCTTGGCCAGGCCGAAGTCAGCGATCTTCACCGTCACGGTGAGGTCGGCGTACTCCTGGACCAGAATATTGCCGGGGCTGAGATCCCGGTGGAGCACGTTGCGTTGGTGGATATGTTGTAGGCCGCGCAGGAACTGCCGAGCGATCTCGCGGCGCTTTTCCAAGGACAACTTCGCGTTGTTCCGGTCGACGAAATCGCGGAGCGTTCCCGTGCAGTGCTCCATCGTGTACTCGTTCAGGGTGTCGTCGTAGCCGTACACTCGCAGTACGTGCGGAGAGTCCATCTGCCGCATCAGGTCGTACTCGCGGCGGAACCGCGCGAGCTCCACTCCGGTGTCGGGCTTGACCCTCTTGAGGGCGAATTTGGTGCCGTAGTTCGGATCGATGTACTCCCAGACGACGCCGTAGGAACCTCCGCCGATCATCCGCAGCTGCTGCCGGTCGACGATGAGGCTCTGGCCGGGCTGGTCGACGAGGGTGAAGATCGGCTTGTAGCGGCTAATCGAGATCGGCGGCAGGTCCTCGGGTATTGAACTGCCCTGCGTCTCCTGTATGAACTTCCGGCAGTGCTTCAACACGGCCGTGTAGGTCGGGGCGATGACGAACGGGCGTCCGCCGTCCTTCATCACTTGGTGGGCGTCGAGGAGTTCGCGCATCAGCCGCATTAGGTCGCGGCTTTCGTTCGCGTTGTAGTGCCGGCCCTCGGTCTTGCTCTTACGATCCAGAAACTCGAGGAGCCGGTCAGCTTCGGCATGAAACCGGGCGAACATCCGTCCGGTCGGGTCGTCGGCGTACAGGGCGAGGTATGAGGCCGGCGTCGCGAAATCCTCCGTGTGCCGATCGTCCAGGGCGCTCTGCATGATCTCGATCGGGGAAAGCACGTCATGCCTCGCCGAGTTCAGTCTGTCCTGGCATGCCGTACTCGACCCGCCGCGATGTCGCACAGTCGAGTGTGACCGCTCGGGTTCCAGCCCACCTCCGCCCCGCGAGTCGCGGCCAGCTTGCGGTGACGGTGGGTTTTGCTTCGGACGGATCTTCGCGCGCAACGAGACACACATTTACCGACTCGCCTGGCTCGATCGCCGCTATCGTGTCGCTCCACAGCGGATACCTGGCGTGCACCGGTTGTCCGGCGGACGGCTTCTCACCCGAGTCCCCGATCCACACTCGCGGCCTACACCGCCGGCCGGTCAGCTTTACGTCGTGGGCGGTGCCGTCGCCGTGATTAGTAAGCCGCACCCACCCTGCCGGCAACCATGTCATTCCGGTGAAGTTGCCCTCATTCTCACGCGTGACTCGCTCCGTGTCCTCCACCAACGCCGCGGAGGGTGCCAGCCGCAGGTCGGGGCGCGGTCCGATAAGGAAGCGATTTACGAGTACGGTCACGAGCGCGCCAGCCGCGCCGGAAGTCAAGACCGTGGCCCACATGGGCAACTGAGACATGCCGGGAGCCTATCGACGTGGCCAGACATGTCGACGGATGTCTACGCCAGTTCGAGCGCATAGACGCCCCGCCGAAGTAGGTCGCAGGTCCGGGGTTAGACGGGCCATCGCGTAGTGGCGCTAATCGGTGGGACCTGCTCGCGCCAGCTGCCGCGCGCTTCATACGCGTCGAAACCGAAACCCCCGCTGTGCCGAGAGTGTGCCAAGACGCGCAGAAACAGCCGAGACTGTGGAGACGGTCTGCAACTAACGAGACCCGCTGACCTGGACATATACGTACGGAACGAACCCCGTGAGACGCTATAGAAGCTGGTGAAAGGCATTTACACACCAGCGGTCGGCGGTTCGATACCGTCCGCGCCCACCAATGTTTTCGCAGGTCAACGGTGCTTTTCAATTTGTCCGCCCCCGCCAAGTGATCGTCGTGAATGTCTCCAGTGTCCCAAGAGTGTCCCCGAATCTCCGAGTTCGTAGCTCCAGGCACCCTTCGGGTGACCGTAGGCGTACACATTGTCGAGGTAGACGAGATGTGTGCCGTTACCTGCTGCCGCGTCGATGGTGTGGCGCATCATGATTGGCCAGTGCGTCGCCTACACGTGGGCCGAGTAGGGCGATCCGACCGTCAAGTAGGCGACCGCAGCGCCACGGAGTGCCCGCTGGGCGTCGGCCGCGTTCCATCGTGCCGACCCGGTCAAATCGAGAATGCGAGCTCGCGAGTCGGCCGAGGGGGAGGGGTCGTTTGCGCGAGCGTCGCTTCGGGCGAGTCAAGTTCGCTCAGAACGCTTTTGGTGGCCGCGACGGAAGGCCTCCGGTTTCCAGCAATGCCCGGATCAGCTTGATGCGTTGGACGTGCTCGGGTCCGTAAGCGTCTTGATTTGGGCGCTGTACGTGCGCCGGCGGGTAACAGTCCTTCACGTTGGTAGTACTACTTGACCGCCGACAGCGCGACACCCGCGGGTCTGCGTCGCTCCGCGGAAGAGCTAGGTTTCGCCGTCCGATCGCGAACCGCCGAGTGCTCTGCTGTCAGAACAAGCTCACCGGCTCGGAAATCCGTTCCTGCGAGGTGCGCTGACCGCGACGCGCCAGCGCCAGTCCCAGGGCGCCGGACACCGCTGCGAGGCCGGCAAGAACCCAGAACAGTCCCGATGGGCTCCACTCGATCAAAGCTGGTGTGACGAGCGCGAATCCGGCGAATATCAGGCGAGCGGCACCGTAGGTCAGGCCCTGCGCGGTGGCGCGGGAGTTGACCGGGAAGGTCTCCTGAGTCCACACCTTGTACAACGCCTCTCCACAGAAAGGGTTGCTCAGGTTGTACATGACCAGGAAGAGAAACATCAGCGCGAGATTGTCGCCTCCGGTCAGCGCCGTCAGGACCAACCCCGCGATCAGGAGCAGATTTCCGCCCATGAACAACGGGTTGCGCCACTTGGTGTCCACCAGACGGGTGAGAATCAGTGCGCAAGCCAGCCCGATGAGCATCGTGACGAAGGAGAATCCGGTGGCGGTCGACTGGGACGCGTCGCCGACGGTCACCAAGAAGTAGGTCTTGAACTGGCCGATGGTGTTGGCCACCAGCCCGTAGAACACGTAGAACAGGCCGGTCAAGACGATTCCGACGGTGAAGTACCGGGTGGTCAGCAACCGCCGCAGTGGTAGCGTCTCCGCGCTGCCCGGGTGTGCAACCGCATTGCGTGCCAAGGTCTCTGCTTCGAGCTTCTTGAAAGACGGGCTCAACACCCGCACCAGGCCGGTGGCCAGGCCGACGACGAACAGGTGCAAGAACAGGATGCGTACTCCGGTCATGTCCAAGTTGGCCACCAGGAAGCCCAGCAGCGTGGCCACTACGATGCCCACCGTCCACATCACCTGAGTGAAGGCCACCAGGCGACCCTGGGCGCCCTCCGGCGCGCGTTCGGCAATCACGGCGATCGATGTCGGCAGGTCCGCGCCCGCGGCGACGCCGGCGACGAGAACACCGCCGATGAGCATGGCCGGGTTGACCGCCAACGCGATGAGACCGACGCCGATCACGTAGATGAAGACGTCGATGTTGAATACGCGGGTGCGGCCGAACAGATCGGCGATTCGGCCGCCGAAGAGCGCGCCGATCGCCACGGCCAAGCCCAGGCCGGCGCTGACGATCCCCAACATCCAGGAATCGAGGCCGAAGTGTTCCTTCCAGATCGCCAGGCTGATACCGGCAGAGATCAAGACGCCGGAATCCAGATAGGACGCCATTCCTCCGGCGACCGCCAACTGCCAGTAACGGCGGTCCAGCCTTCGGGTCTTCTGTTCACTCATGTGGTCGCTCCGTAGATGAAAGTACGTCGGTTGGGACTATGACGGAAATGGCCGGCTCGGCCGATCAAGGCGGGCCCGCGCCGGTGCGGCCCGACACCAGCTGCTGCAAAGCTGCGTGCAGTTTGTCCTCCGCGGGAGTGGGAATGGACAATCCGACACACCGAGCCAGATCCGGCAACGGCCGGCTCAGGTAGGGCCAGGCGGCTCCGGCTACATCGGCGGCCGTCCAGTGCGGCCGCAGTTGTTGCACAGCGCCGACGACCTGTGCCCACAGCTGCGGATCATCCATCGCGGCACGGGTATTGGCGACCGTCGGCTCGATGTGCGGCACCGTCTCGGCGGTGTACCGGTGCTGTCCGGGGCCCGCCTCGGCCAGGCTTCCATCGGGCATGACCACCTCGGCCACCGTACCCGGTGGGACCTCGATGTCCAGCTCGAACGTCCCGTCATGACGTTGCCACCGGACGTCGATCGGTCCGGCCGGCGACAGGTGGCGGGTACGGGCGTAGGTCAGTCCGGTCTGCGTAGACGGGGCGACGCGGTACCGCGCCCATCCCGGTTCGAGACGCGTTAGCCCGCCCAGATTCTTGTGCATCCACGCCGCGACGGCGCCGAACGCGTAGTGGTTGAACGATGTCATCTCACCAGGGTTGAGCCGGCCGTCCGGCAACTGGCTGTCCCAGCGTTCCCACACGGTGGTGGCGCCTTGGGTCACCGGGTACAGCCAGGACGGGCATTCGATCTGGGTGAGCAGACGCCAGGCCACCCTGCCATGCCCGGTGGAGGTCAGAGCGTCCAGAATCACCGGAGTCCCCAGGAACCCGGTGCCTATGGTGAAGCCAGAGCGCCTGACGAGATCTGCCAATCGTGCACCGGCGTAGGCAGTCTCGGGCCCGTCAAGAAGCCCGAAATCGATCGCCAGGGCGTAGGCGGTCTGCGATTCGGACATCACACGGCCGCGTGCTGTGACGAAGGTCGCGCGAAACGCCTCCCGGATGCCGCGGGCGAGTCCGTCCAACATTCGGTACTCGGCGGGCTTGTCGAGCAGACCAGCCACCTCGGCCGCGATCGTCGTCGACCGATAGAAGTATGCGGTGGCCACCAGATCGCGGTCGGTCAGTGCGGCTGCCGGATCCTCCGGCGGCGCAGCGGGATCGAGCCAATCCCCGTACTGATGTCCACCCGACCAGATGAGATCCGGCCCGGTGTCGCGACGGACCCGATCGAGCCATCGACGCATCGGTTCGAACGCGCGCGCGAGCACGCGGATGTCCCCGGTGTGCTGGTAGAGCTCCCAAGGCACCAACACGACGGCGTCACCCCACCCCGCCGTCGCCACGCTGCCCCGTCGGTAGATGTCCGGAATCACGACAGGCACCGAACCGTCGGGAAGCTGACCTGCATATAGATCCTCCAACCAGGACTGCAGGAGGGCGTCGACATCGTAGAGAAATGTCGCAGTGGGGGCGAAAAGCTGGATGTCAGCCGTCCACCCGAGACGCTCATCGCGTTGGGGGCAGTCGGTGGGTAGGGAGACGAAGTTGCCGCGCAAGCTCCACACAGTGTTCTCGTGCAAGCGGTTCAGCAGCGGGTCCGAGGTCTCAAGCCATCCGGTGCGTCGCAGATCCGATCCGACAACCTCGGCCTCCACATCGTTCAGCTGGTCCGGTCCCAGACCGGCGATGCGCGCGTAGCGGAAGCCGTGAAAGGTGAACTGCGGTCTCAGCGTCGACGACTGTCCATCGGCGAGCTGGTACTCGTCGATCGAGCGTGCGTCCCGCAGCGGCGCCGTCTGCAACTGACCGTCGATGACAATCTCCGCGTAAGAGACTTCGACCACTTGCCCGTCGTGCGGTTGTCCGATGTTCAGCACCGCCCAGCCGACCAAGTTCTGGCCGAAGTCCACGATCATGGCGCCCTGCGCATCGTGAGTGATGTGTGTGGCGGCAATACGTTCGGTGACGCGCACGGCGGGCCAGCGGCGAGGGCGCAGCACGGATCGATCGAACGGGATGACCTGGGCCGCAACAGGTGGCGTATCGACCGCCGACGGACGCATGTCGATGACGCAACCGTCGTAAAGGTCGTTGGCGCGGATCCCCGTAGGTGTGCTGGACCAGGTCTCGTCGGTCGAGACGATCATTTGATCGCCATCGGCGGTGCGGATGGACAGCTCGGCGATCACCCCGATCCGTTGCCCGTACAGGTCGCGTCGCGCCGGCCGTCCGAGCCGTCCCCGGTACCAGCCGTTGCCGACGGTCACCGCGATACGGTTTTCGCCCGCGACCAGGAGTTTGGTGACATCGTGTCGGTCGTAGGTGAGTCGATGCCGGTAGTCGGTCCAGCCGGGGGAGAGAACATCCGTTGCGACGGGTTGGTCGTTGAGTCGCGCGTCGTAGACGCCGAGGGCGGTGATGGTCAGCCAGGCGTGGGCCACCGGCGCGTGGAGTCGGAAGGTTCTGACGAACTGCGGTGCCGCGGCGTCCAACGCGTCATCGCCGGACGAGATCATCACCGCGTCGGTCAATGGCGCGAGATCAGGGTCGGGTTCCGGC
The DNA here is from genome assembly GCF_008329585.1 of Mycolicibacterium sp. P9-22. Lineage (GTDB taxonomy): Bacteria > Actinomycetota > Actinomycetes > Mycobacteriales > Mycobacteriaceae > Mycobacterium. The sequence goes on from NZ_NPKP01000001.1 coordinate 836,181, forward strand.
GTCGCCGATACCCGGTCGATGACCGTGCGAGTGGGCATCGCTGTTCCTCCAGGGATTGATGTGTTGCGATCTTGCGCTGGGGCGTGACTCTCTTAAGTAATACGTAATACGTTTCTAGAAAGCAAGAGGGTCCTTTAAGCTCGCTCTTTAACCTCAACGGGCAGGGGACTGACACGTGGCGCGCGCGACGCTCAACGTCGAGATCGTGGAATCGATCGGGCGTGACATCGCATCGGGGCAGATCGAAGAGGGGGCTGCGCTCAACACCGAGTCGCTGATGGCCCTCTTCGACGTGTCGAGAACCGCCATGCGTGAAGCGCTCAAGGTCCTCGAATCGATGGGTCTGATCGAGATGAAGCGCCGGACCGGGATGCGGGTCCGGCGGATGCCGGACTGGAACACCCTGGATCCGCGAATCATCCGGTGGCGGCTCACCAGGCCCGATCGTGCTGGGATCCTCCGGTCGGTCACCGAACTGCGTGAATCGATCGAGCCGACCGCCGCCCGGATTGCGGCGACAGATGCTCCGGAGGCCGACCGTCGGCAGCTCGGTCCATTGGTCGATGCCATGGCCGAGGCCATCCGTAGAGGGGATCGGGCCGCGTTTCTGGACGCCGACCTGCGCTTCCACGATGCAGTGCTGACGATGTCCGGCAACGAACTGTTCATAGCCCTCAGCAGGTCTGTCAGAGGGGTCTTGGAGGGTCAGACCGAGTCAGGCGTACTACCCGTGTACGACGTCGCACGCACCATCGATCGGCACCGTGCGATTGCCGATGCGATTGCGGTCGCGGACTCGGTCGCTGCCGAGTCGGCGGCTCGTGCCCTGTTCGCCGATATGCGCCACGACATCGAATCACCCCATTCCTGAGGTTATCTCGAAACTCGCAGAGCGCGGGTGACCGAGTACACGCTTCCGCGAGAGCCGCCCTCGTGTCGAGGAATCGAAGTCAGGGTCGCGCTGCAACCTACTCCATTGCGGATTGAACGACCCCCGTGTGGGGCCTGATTATCGGCGCACATTGTGCCCGATAGGAGGGGGTTGCAGTGCCAATTCCTGTAGCCCGATGAAGTCACGACGTCGAACCCCGGAACGCGCGGTCGGAAGCGCTCAAGCTCGCGCCTGGTCCCTGAGCGCACGGTGTACCAATTGCCAGCCTTCTGCTGCCGACTGATCCACCCCGGCGTGTTCGGAGAGTTCTTCCGTGGGGAAGGATGGGCACGTGGGAGCGAAGTCATCGAGGCGGTATCCAGAGGAGCTGAAGACGCGGGCGGTGCAGATGGTGGCCGATCTGCGCAGCGAGACGGTCTCGGAGTGGGAGGCGATGGGTCGGGTCGCTGATCTCGTGGGCGTCGGTACCGCCGAAACGGTGCGCAAGTGGGTCCGTCAGGCCGAGATCGACGGCGGTGTGCGGGCAGGGCAGACCAGCGAAGAATCCGAGGTGCTGCGCAAGCTGCGCCGCGAGGACGCCGAACTCAAGCGGGCCAACGCGATCTTGAAAGCGGCGTCGGTTTTCTTCGCCGCCGAGCTCGACCGGCCGTCTCAGTAGTCGTAGAGTTCATCGGCGCCCACCAGCACACGCGGGTGGGCGCCGATGGTCTCAAGTGGGGTGTCGAGTCGATGTGCGCTGTACTGTCCCAGTTCGGCGTCACGATCGCCCTGTCGACGTATTACGCCCACCGCGCCCATCGCGGCCCGTCGAACGCCGACTGGGCGGACGCCGCGGTCATTGATGCGATCTACCAACTGCGCCGATCGAACAAACTGTACCGGGTGCTCGGTGCCCGCAAGACGTGGATTGTGTTGCGCACCAACGGTCATTACGTTTCACGGTGTGTCGTCGAGCGGGTCATGCAAGATATGCCGTGGCGGGTTGCATGCAAGCGTCGCCGGGTCCGCACCACCGTCGCCGATCCAGCCGCGACGCGGGCCCAGGATCGGGTGAGGCGGTAGTTTGTCGCCGGTGCCCCTGATCGTTTGTGGGTGGCGGATTTCACGTATTGCCGGCTGGAACGTGGCCACCGAGATGACTCAGAGGCTCGTTACCGATGCGATCAATCATACCATAGACACTAGAAGGCGTTCTGGTGCAGCATCTTTGGAGTCTCTCATTCATCACAGCGATGCGGGATCGCAAGGCGGATTCAGGTTGCGTCCAGCAGAGTGGTGTACGAGTCGGACCTGATCGGCGGTACCGGCGTGTCGTAGCCGAGTGATTGAAGGTCATCGCGTGATTCTTCGAGGGACCGACCAAAGTCACTCGCGCAAAGAAGGAACACACGCGATGACCGTTGCCCACAATATCGACCTGCCCGCCGTGCTGTCCGATCGACTCACCACCACCCACCCCGATGTGCTGCGCGAGCTGCTGGCCACGTTCATCCACACCCTGCTGGGTGCGGAAGCCGATGCCCTGTGCGGCGCCGGGTACGGCGAACGCAGCAGTGAACGGACCAATCAGCGCAACGGTTACCGCCACCGCCAATTCGACACCCGTGCAGGCACATTAGATGTCGCTATCCCCAAGCTGCGGCACGGTTCCTACTTCCCGGACTGGCTGATGGAACGCCGCAAACGCGCCGAGCGGGCCCTGACCACGGTGGTGGCGACCTGCTACCTGCTCGGCGTCTCAACGCGGCGAATGGACAAGCTCGTCGAGACCTTGGGCATCACGTCGCTGTCAAAGTCACAGGTCTCGGTGATGGCCAAGGAACTCGACGCCGCCGTCGAAGCGTTCCGTACCCGGCCGCTGGACGCCGGGCCGTACACGTTCGTCGCCGCCGACGCCCTGGTGCTCAAGGTCCGCGAGGGCGGCCGGGTGGTCAACGTGCACGCTTTGATCGCCGTCGGCGTCAAACAACGAGGGCTATCGAGAAATCTTGGGCATCGACGTTTCCACCGCCGAGGACGGCGCCGGCTGGCTGAGGTTCTGGCGGTCGCTCACCGCCCGGGGTCTGTCCGGGGTCAAACTCATCACCAGCGACGCACACGCCGGCCTGGTGGCCGCGATCGGCGCCACACTGCCCGGGGCTGCGTGGCAACGCTGCAGAACGCATTACACGACCAATCTGATGGCCATCACCCCGAAAGCATCGTAGCCATGGGTGCGTACCCTGCTGCATTCGGTGTTCGATCAGCCTGATGCGGAATCGGTTGCCGCGCAATATGACCGGATTATCGATGCCCTGTCTGACAAGCTGCCGAAAGTGGCCGACCACCTGGAGGTCGCCCGGCCCGATCTGCTCGCTTTCACCGCGTTCCCCAAACAGATCTGGCGTCAGATCTGGTCGAACAACCCCCAGGAACGCCTCAACAAGGAGATCCGCCGCCGCACCGATGTCGTGGGCATCTTCCCCGACCGCGACGCCCTGATCCGTCTCGTCGGGGCCGTGCTGGCCGAACAGCACGACGAATGGGCTGAATCCAAGCGCTACCTCGGACTTGAAATCCTCAGCAAATCACGCGCCGTCAACGACATCCCGACAGAACAGGAGGCCAACCCCGCGGCACTGACCGCCTGAACCATCACCACGAAGAATCACACGACGACGTCGTACACCACGTCCCTGGACTTGACCCGGATTCAACTTGTCGTCGCAACACCTTGGTGACGGAGGTGTGGTGTGGTCAGGTGCAAGAAGGCGAAATCTGGTGTCAGGCGACGTCAGTGGGCGGCTGATCGTGCGTTGCGGCCAGCGATGCGGTCACCGGGGCGGCCGGAGCCCTCGCGTGCGGTGCAGCGCCAGTTCTGGCGGCTGATTGCCCAGGGTGTCTCGTCCGACGATGCCGCTGCGGGAGTCGGCGTGTCGGCGCCGGTGGCGCAACGGTGGTTCCGCCACGCTGGCGGCATGTCACCGATCAACTTGGATAAGCCTACGGGCCGGTATCTGTCGTTCGACGAGCGGGAGGAGATCGCACTGCTGCGCGCCCAGGGTGCCGGTGTGCGTGAGATCGGCCGCGAGATCCACCGTGACCCTTCGACCGTCTCTCGGGAGTTGCGGCGCAACGCAGCCACCCGCAGTGGCCAGCAGGTTTACCGCGCGGGTGTCGCGCAGTGGAAGGCCCAGCAACCAGCGAAGTGACCGAAGACAGCGAAACTCGTGGTCAACGATGGGTTACGTGAGTATGTGCAGCAGCGTCTCGATGGCAGCGTTCGCGGGCTCGATGGCGCGGCCGTTCCGGGCCCACAGATGGGCGTGTGGAAGGGGCGCAACAAGCCGCACCGACAAGACAGGCGCTGGTCGACGGCGTGGAGCCCGGAGCAGATTGCCCGCCGCTTGCCGATCGATTTCCCTGATGATGAGTCCATGCGCATCAGTCACGGGGCGATCTATCAGTCACTGTTTCATCCAAGGGCGTGGGGCGCTCAACTGAGAGTTGGTCGCGTGCTTGCGAACCGGCCGTGCGCTGCGGGTCCCGAGAGGGCGGCGCAGAACAAGCCGCAGGGGCACGTCGGCGCTGACGTCGTGATCAGCTAGCGTCCTGCTGAAGCCGCCGATCGCGCCGTTCCTGGGCACTGGGAGGGTGACCTGATTATCGGTACTGGTCGGTCGGCGATTGCCACCTTGGTGGAACGCAAGAGCCGCGCCACGATGCTGGTGCATCTTCCCCGGCTCGAGGGGTGGGGACTGGCGCCGACGGTGAAGGTGGCAGCGACCCACCAACGAGAACACCAACGGTGTTCTACGTCAGTACTTTCCGAAAGGTACTGACCTTTCACGATGGTCTGCAGAGGACCTCGAAGCGGTTGCCTTGACGCTCAACAACAGACCGCGCAAGGTGCTCGATTGGAAGACTCCGGCCGAAGTCTTTGCACAGCAGCTATACTCGCTCCAACAAACCAGTGTTGCGTCGACCGATTGAACTCGCCTAATACACGGCGGTGGCATTCACCGAACGTCTTGCAGCCGAGGGATCTTGCCGTCAGTCGGTTCTGTTGGAGATAGTTTCGATAATGCTCTGGCCGAATCGGTGAACAGCAGCTGCAAGACCGAATTGATCGACCATCAGCCGCTCTATCCCGGCGCTACCGAACTCGCGCTGGGCACCGCTGAGTGGGTGGCGTTCTACAACCGTCAGCGACCCAATGGCTACTGCCAGGACCTGACACCGTACCGAGCAGAAGCCCTCTACTACCATCGCCAGCGGCACCCTCACACCGAGGAGGCACTCAGATAAGAGAACCTCCCGACACGCCGGGGCGGATCACAAGGCTTAGCTCACCCCAGGGTCGGGGTGGCGACTACGCCGGCCCATTCGTCCATCTCGCGAAGTTGACTCTCGAGTCGAGGGCGTATCGCAGTCGTCGCGCCGGGGTCCAGCGGAAGGTGGAGCGGAGGCTCCGCCTCGTCCGCTAGCCGCAGGATCGCCGCGGCCAGCTGACGCGGATCACCCGGTTGCGCTCCGTCGATCGACTTTAGGGCTGCGCGCGCCTTGCCGACGGTATCAGCGTAGGCATCCTGGCCGGCGGCTTCGCGCATCGACGAGCCCAGGGTGTTGGTGCGGAACAGGCCGGGCTGGACGATGGTGACCTTGATGCCGTGCGGTCGCACCTCCTTTGAAAGCGCTTCGGCGAATCCTTCTACGGCATGTTTGCTCGCGGCGTAGTAGCCCAGTCCGGGCGATGCGCTCACGCCGGCCACCGACGACATGACAATGACGCGTCCGCCTTGCTGCGCACGCATCGCCGGGAGAACGGCCCGCGTCGCATTGAAGACACCAAAGGCATTGGTCGCGAACTGGTCCTGAATGTCCGCGTCGGTGGCCTCTTCGATTCCCGCCAGCAACGTGTACCCGGCGTTGTTGACCAGCACGTCGATTCGCCCGAAGGTCTCGACGGCGGTGGCGGCGGCTGCTCGTACCGCGGCGGCATCACTGACGTCGGCGACTACAACTTTCAGTTGTGCCCCATGGGTGGTCACGAGGTCGACAGCGTCCCGTTCAGCGCGGACGGTGCCGACGAGCAGGTCGCCGTGGTCCAAGACGGCTTCGCCGATGGCGCGGCCGATACCGCGCGAGATTCCGGTTATCAACCACACACGCTTCACGTCGTTCTCCTCAAGATGTTCACTGAATCGGTTGTGCGCTGTCGTAGTTCGGAATCACAGGCCCATCCCGTCGGCAATCGCCAGTCGGCGCGCGGAGGGTGAGCGGAGAATGTGTGCCGACGCCGTGGCCCTCTTGAACAGCAGGTGCGCATCGTGTTCCCAGGTGTACCCGATCCCGCCGTGGATCTGCAGATTGCGGGCCGCCGCGCGGTAGGCGGCGTCGGACGCATATGCGGCGGCCATCTCGGCGAGCAGTGCATCGTCGCCGGTTCCGCTGGCCATCGACCATGCGGCGAAATACGTCAGGGTCCTGCTGGCCTCGACATCGACGAGGATGTCGGCGCACTGGTGTTTGATCGCCTGGAACGAGCCGATCGCGCGACCGAACTGGTGCCGCGTCTTCGCGTAGTCAATGGCCATGTCCAGGCACGCCTGAGCGACGCCGACCTGCTCGGCAGCAAGACCGATTGCCGCGCGCCGGAGCGTACGTTCCACACCGGGACGTGCGTTTCCCTCCACACCGAGAAGGCTGCCCGGCGCCTCGTTCATCGTCACGGTGCTCAGTGGCCGGGTGAGATCCAGGACGGGCTCGGGTTGGATCGTCACGTTCTCGGATGAGGTATCCACGGCGAGAATGCTCAGCCCGCGCGGCGTGTTGGCTGCGACGATGACGACATCGGCGCGATCGCCGTCGACGACGAACCGTTTCCGGCCGGTCAGTGCCCAACCCGCCGGGGTTGGCGTGGCCACCGTGGCGACGGTGTCGAGATCGAACGGATCACCGTCTTCGGTGACGGCGAGGGTGGCGACGAGGTCGCCGTCAGCGATCAGAGGGAGCCAATGCGCGGCGGCCCTGACATCCCCGCTGTCCTGGATGGCAGTTGCGGCGAGCAGAACGGTCGCCAACAACGGGCTGCATAAGAGCGCTCTCCCGGCCTCCTCGAGGACCAGTGCAAGCTCGACGAGGCCGGCTCCCGCGCCTCCATGCTCGTCGTCCAGGGCGATGCCGTGGAGGCCGAGTTCGGTCGCCATGGTTCGCCACAGTTGCTCGTCACGGGGTTCGCCACCGTCGACGAAACGGCGAACGTCTGCTGGCGCGGAGTGCTGCTCGAAGAACTTGCGTACGCCGTCTCGGAACGCCTCTTGCTCACTGTCAAGCTCGAAATTCACGTGATCGCAGACCTTTCCTCAGTGCGGGCACCGTTACGTCGCAGACTCGCTGAGACGGGGCTCGCGTGGCAGGTTCAATATTTGCTCGCCGATGGTGTTTCGTTGTATCTCACTCGATCCGCCATATACCGTCGCCGGACGGGCGTGCAGGAAGTCTGTGACCCACGCCGCGGACGACAGCGGATCCATCCCGAGCGGTTGCGGTCCAAGCGGATTCACGGCCTCCGCGCCGCTCGGGGTAAGGGCCTGTGCGCCCAGAATGTCCAACGCCAGTTCGGTCACTCGCTGGCGATGCTCGGACGAAAGCAGCTTGATGACGGATGATTCGGGGCCGGGTGGGCGTCCGTTGGCAGCTACCGTGAGCGTTCGCAATGCAAGGCAGTGCAGGACTTGAACGGAGACCCGGCAGGCCGCCAAGCGTTGCCGCAGATCGTCACCGACGCGGCCGCCCCTCGTGGCGTGGACGAGGTCGACGAGTCGCCGCAGTTCGATCTTCGCCGCGAGTGCAGCAGCGACGCCACCGGCGGCGCGCTCGAAGCCCAACAGCGTCAAGGCGACCTTCGCTCCTTCACCGATTCCACCGACGACGTTGCGGGCCTCGGCGACAGCGTCGGTGAAGAAGAACTCGGCGAATTCCGTTTCGCCCGCCATGTTGCGGATGCCGCGGACCTCAATTCCTGGTTGGTCAATGGGCACCAACAGCAGCGACAATCCGCGGCTGCGGGAAGCAGCGGGGTCGGTTCGGGCCAGGATGAAGATCCAGTTGGCGGACAAGCCGGCGGTCTGCCATACCTTTTGGCCGTTGATGATCCACTCGTCGCCGTCGAGGGCAGCGCGCGTGCGCACGTTGAACAAATCCGACCCCGCCTCGGGCTCGGAGTAGCCCTGGGCCCAACGAATCGTGCCGTCGATCGTTGGGGGGAGAAACCGAAGCTTCTGCTCCGCGGAGCCACAGTGCAGCACGGTGGGGCCAAGAAGCGTGAAGCCGCAGGCATCGTTCGGTAACGGAGCCTGGGGCAACCCCGCGCGGATTAATTCTTCGGCGACGATCGACTGTTCGATGAGGCGCCTGCCTCCGCCGCCGTACTCGGTTGGCCATCCGGGAGCCAGCAGCCGGTGAGTGTGCAGCGTCGCGCGCCACCCCGACAGGAACTCTGCGCGCGCGGCGGGGTCGAGCTGGCCGGAACCATTCCAGTTTTCTGGCACGGATGCGGCGATGAGCTCCCGCAGTTCGCGTCGGAACTCTTGAGCGGGCGGATCGTAGTTCAGCTCCACCTGACCTCCTTCTCCGGTGAGTGATGTTCGCATATTTGCATGCAGAATGGCCTCTTGGCAACTGGGAATAGCACGGCGCCATCTAGTGGAAAGCCGCCATCAAGGCAGCGTATCGGCTTCCGGCGATCTCTGATTTGACCGCCTTAGGTCCTGTGAAGAGTGCCTGGCCGCCGGTCTTGCGGGAGAGTCGCGTCATCGAAATGAGAGTAAAGAGTGGACTTTTTGGCATGCAATCTGTAAATATGTTTGCAATCTGCAAGTACGAGGAGTGCGAACCTGTGAATGCGAAGTTCAGCGAACTCTCGACCGTAGCGTCGACGTCATTGCTGTCCGGGGTGGACGTCGTCGAGCTGTCTGCAGGCGTCGCCGGCGCCTACGCCGGTCGACTCTTGGCCGAGTTGGGGGCCAATGTGCGCCGCTTCGGGCCAGATGTTGTTTCGGCAACATCGAATGAATCGGCGGCGCACTTCGCCGAGTGGCTCCACGCCGGGAAGCACGTCGACTCGTCCGGCTCCCGGCCCGAAGCCGAGTCGTTCGACGGCGCACACCTGATCATCATCGACTGCGACGGTGGGAATCTCGACTACCAGGCCTGGACGGACACGGTGACTGAGGCGGTTGTCGCTCTGCCACGCCCACCGGTGGTGGTGAAGGTGCGCCCGTCGGTCTTCGAATCGCGGCCGGTACCGGGTACCGGTCTGACCAGCTCGGCTTGGTCGGGGATCAGTTGGTCGATGGGTGACGCGGACAAGATGCCGTTGTCACTGCCCTTCGACCTGGCTGACTATCAGGCAGGTCTGCACGCGTGCGCGTCGGGCCTGGCCGTCCTCCTCGCCGACCCCGAGCGACGCGCACTGAGACGCGTTGACATCGCCGGTCGCGACATCCTGGCGTACTACACGGGGATGATCACCACGAACTTCATTCCATACGAACGGCCGTGGGCTCGAGATGGTGCACGTCCGCCTGGATCGGCGGGGGTGTACCCGGCCAGCATCTTCCCCTGCCTGGACGGCCACGTCGTCTTCATGTGTCGAAGTCAGCGCGAGTGGGACATCCTTTTGGAGGCAATGGGATCACCCGAGTGGAGCAAAGATCCCCATTTCCGCGACCCACGCGTCGTGGCCCGCTTACATGCAGACGAAGCCGACCGCCACCTCGTCCCCTGGATTGCCGCTCGAACCAAGGGCGAATTGATGGATTTCGGTCGACGTCACGGGCTCCCAGTCGCTCCCGTGCGTTCGGTGGCGGAGGCTCTGGAAGAAACGCAGTTCGAGCATCGTGGATTCTTCACGTCGCAGTCCGCTGACGGCGGCCCCATCCGGGTACCGGGTGTGCCGTGGAGTCTGTCGCAGACACCGTGCAAGGACACAAAGGACAACCCTTGCCGGCCGTGGCCACTCACGGGGAAGGACGCGGGCGACCCCGCGCACTTGATGGCCGGTCTGCGAGTCTTGGACCTGTCCTGGGTGTGGTCGGGCCCGCTGGTGACCTCCATCCTCGGTGATCTCGGTGCGGAGATCGTCAAGGTCGAGCACACTGGGCACCTCGACACCGGCAGGCACAGGGGTAAGGCGCGCAAGGACGGGATGGAAGTCGAGGGTCCCGAGCACGAGGCGACGCCGTACTTCAACCAGATGAATCACGGTAAGCGCAGCATCACCCTGAACCTGAAGGAGGAGCGCGCGCGGGAGATCCTGCTCGATCTGGTCGAACACTGCGATGTGGTCGTCGAGAACATGCGGCCCGGGGTACTGGATCGACTGGGAATCGGCTACTCCGACCTCGCGGCGCGGAACCCAGCCATCGTGATGTTGTCGATGTCGATGGCAGGACAGTCGGGCCCGCTGAGAGACATGAAGGGCTATGCAGGAATCATGGCCGCCATGTCCGGTCTTGAATCGCTCATCGGCTACGAAAAGGACCACATCGTTGGCAGCCTCGCACCAGCGCTGGGTGACCCCAACGCAGCGGGACACGCCATGTGCGCGCTGCTGGCGGCGCTGCATCGTCGCCGCGTCACCGGACGCGGAACGTGGGTCGACCTGTCGCAGATCGAGGCCCTGGTCTGCGCGATGGCAGCACCTGTTATCGACGCGCAGTTGCACGGGGAGGTCGAGGTGCCGGCGAATCGGCATCCGCGCTTCGTCCCGCACGGTCACTTTCCTTGCGCCGGCGACGATCAGTGGATCGCGATCTCCGTTCGTAACGACGAAGAGTGGAGTGCGCTGGTCGATCTCGGGCACGACGGCCTGTTGACGTCGCGCGAAGAGTGGAGAGGCGCGGACAGTCGAAGCGCCGCCGTCGCCGACGTCGAGAAGGCTGTCGCCGCCTGGACCGCGACGCAAGAGCGCGACGTCCTGGTGGAGGCACTGCTGAACCGGGGTGTCGCGGCGGCGCCGGTGAGCTCCTTCGAAGATCTGGTGGCCTCGCCCTGGAAGCAGGATCGCGGCCTGACCGTCAAGGTTGAGCATCCGTATCTTGGAGAGGTCGAGGTCTTCACCGTCCCGTGGCGTATCGGCGGGCAGAATCCTGGAATCGCCTTACCCGCACCCCTGCTGGGCGCCGATACCGACGAGGTGTTGAAACGGCTCTTGGGCGCCGAGGCCGATGAGATCCGGAAACTCCAGACACAGAAAGTTCTTTGGTGAAGAGAGGCGGACATGTCTACTGCTGAAACCCTAGAGATCGCCGAGACGGATCACATCGTCGAAATTACCCTGGCGCGCCCCGCGTTGCTCAATCGCATCGACGATCAGTCGCGCGCCGAACTCATCAGTGCTCTCGAAGAACTCGGCGACAGCACCACCGCGCGCGCAATCGTGCTAGGTGCGCAGGGCAAGGCGTTCTCGGCCGGCGGCGACTTCGCCATGATGAAACGCCGCCACGGCGACCGACCGGCCACAGAGCGCGGCGGGCGGGCCAGTCGCCGACTCCTCGAGGCCTTCCTCGATCTCCCGATGCCGGTGATCGCCGCAGTGCAGGGTGACGCGGTCGGTCTCGGTTCGACCATCGTGTTGTCATGTGATGCGGTGGTCGCCGCCCGGGGCGTCAGAATCATGGATTCTCACGTCAGGGTGGGGCTTGTCGCCGGGGATGGCGGCGCGGTGCTGTGGCCGCTGGCAATGGGCATCATCCGCGCTAAGCGGCACCTCCTCACCGGAGATCCCGTTTTCGCCGAAGAGGCCTACGAGATGGGGATGGTCTCCGATCTCGTCGAGGATCCCGCCGATGTGCTGCCCGCGGCGCGAGCCTTGGCGGCACGCATCGCCGCACTGCCACCGCTCGGCGTGCGCGGCACCAAAAGAGCGCTCAATCACGTTCTGCGCCAACGCTTCGATGAGGTCATCGACCTGTCGTTGGCCTATGAGGGCGAGTCCATGCACTCAGATGACCTCTTGGAGGCCATTGCCGCCTTCGAAGAGAAACGACCCGGCACCTACACGGGCGGGTGACCTGATGGGCGTAGACGTAGACGCGGTGGGCACCCGAGCGGAGCCATACTCGCGATCATGGTCGGAGCACGACGCGCTTCTCTATGCCGTGGGCGTGGGCGCCGGACAGTCCGATCCGACCGCCGAACTGCCGTTCACCACCGAGAACTCCACCGGCGTGCCCCAGCAGGTGCTGCCGACCTTCGCCGTGCCGCTGCTGCAGAACGGACTGGGCAAGCGGTTGCCATTCGGAGCTCATCAACGCGGCGCTCTCGTCCATGCCGAGCAGACACTGTTGCTGCACCAACTGCCGCCGACGTCGGGAACGATGGTGGTGAATGCCCGGATCACCGGAATCTATGACAAGCGGTCCGGTGCGTTGGTGCGGATGGAGACCACGGGTGTCGACCAGTTTACTGGGAAGGCCCTCGTCACGACACGGCTGGGATACTTCATCCGTGGCTGCGGCGGTTTCGGAGGGCCACCGACACCGGACGAGGCCTGGCCGTCTCCCGAGGACGCGGAACCCGACGTGGTGATTCACACGCCGACACGGCCCGACCAGGCGCTGCTCTACCGCCTCAGCGGGGACCGCAACCCCTTGCACTCCGATCCGAACTTCGCCAAAGCCGCTGGTTTCGACGGGCCGATCCTGCATGGCCTGTGCACCTACGGCGTGGTGGCACGCGAACTGATCCGCGTCCTGTGCGACGGCGATCCGAGCCGACTCAGCACCTACTCGTCGCGCTTCAGCCGCCCCGTCTATCCCGGCCAGACGCTCGTAACTTCTGTATGGCTGGACGGATGCCGGGCTTTGTTCCGCACCGCAACCGACAGTGGGACGGTCTTGGACCGCGGCACCCTCGCGTTGCGCCCCTCCACGGTCATCACACCGAAACCAGACGGCTTTGCCCTGTCAGACAGCAGCAAGGAGACACACGCATGAACCTCACCGGACGCGTCGCGTTCATCACCGGCGCTGCCCAAGGCATCGGCGCCGCGACCGCGCAGCGGTTGGCGGCAGCCGGGGCTCGCGTCGCGGTCGCCGACATGAACGCGGACGGCGCCGCCGGTGTGGCGCAATCGATCGAAGACCAAGGTGGCACGGCGATTTCCGTGCGTTGTGATGTCTCGAAGTCTGCCGATGTGAACGCAGCCGTGTCGCAGGCCGTTGAAGCGCTCGGACCGATCACCGTGTTGATCAATTGCGCAGGCGTCCTGCGGGACAACCTGTTGTTCCGCATGAGTGATGACGATTGGGACGTCGTCCTCGACACCCATCTCAAGGGCACCTTCATGACCACGCGGGCAGCGCAGAAGTACATGGTCGACGAGAAATGGGGGCGCATCGTCAACGTCAGCAGCACGGCGGCGCTTGGTAATCGGGGGCAATCGAACTACTCGGCGGCCAAGGCGGGCATTCAGGGGATGACGAAGACCCATGCCATCGAACTGGGCCGCTACAACATCACGGTGAACTCGGTGGCTCCAGGCTTCGTGGAGACCGACATGATCCGAGAAACGGCCCGGCGGCAGGGCGTCGACTTCGACAAGTACAAGGAATCGGCGATCGCTCGCAACCCGATGCGGCGCGTCGCGCAGCCGATCGACATTGCCAACGCCATCATGCTGCTGTGCAGCGAGGAGGCCGGATTCATCAACGGCCAGATCGTCTATGTCGCAGGCGGTCCGAGGACGTGACGGCACATGGCAGGGCGTGCTCGTGAAAGTCGCACCGTGAGCAGCATTCGCGGTACGGCATACCTCGCGGGAGCCTACGAGCATCCCGGCCGAGAGTTGCCGGACAAGTCAGTCGCGCAGATTCATGCCGAGGTAGCCATCGGCGCGCTCACCGACGCGGGACTCACGCTGTCCGACGTCGACGGGTACTTTTGTGGCGGCGACGCGCCAGGGGGCGCCGTGGCCATGGCCGACTACCTTGGCATACAGGTCGGGCACGTGGATTCCACCGACATCGGCGGATCGTCGTACGTGGCGCACGTCGGGCACGCCGCGCAAGCGATCGCTGCGGGCAAGTGTCATGTCGCGCTCATCACACTAGGTGGGCGGCCCCGCAGCGGGCGCCGGCGCACACCGCCCACGGACGCCCCCGCCTACGCCTTCGAAACCACCTACGGTCACAACATCGCGGCGTCCTATGCCCTCGCTGCGCAACGGCATATGCATGAGTTCGGCACCACCTCCCGCCAACTGGCGGAGATCAAGGTGGCCGCATCGACGCACGCCCAGCACAACCCGCATGCACTGCTGCGCAATGTCGTCACCGTCGAGGAGGTCTTGGACTCGCCCAGCATCGCCGAACCGCTGCACAGGTTGGACTGCTGTGTCATCACAGACGGGGGAGGGGCGTTAGTCGTGGTCAGTCCCGACGTCCGTCGGGAACTCGCGCGCCGGGCGGTCAAGATACTCGGTTCGGCAGAGGCCCCGAAGCACACCAACGGCGGGCGCATCGATCTGACCCACACCGGCGCCGTGTGGTCTGGGCCGCGCGCAATGACGGAAGCCGGAATAGTGCCAGCCGACGTCGATTACGCGTCGATCTATGACTCCTTCACGATCACGGTGCTCCAAAGCCTCGAAGACCTGGGGTTCTGTCCCAAGGGCCACGGCGGTGACTTCGTGTGCGACGGCGCCCTCATCGCCCCGCACGGGACCCTGCCGATTAACACCGACGGCGGTTCGCTGTGCAACAACCACCCCGCCAACCGCGGCGGCATGTCGCGGATCATCGAGGCCGTTCGCCAGCTTCGAGGCGAAGCGCATCCCGCTGTTCAGGTTCCCGACTGCGACATCGCGTTGGTCCACGGCACCGGCGGCTGGTTGGGGACGAGAATGGGTAGCGCCACACTGATTCTGGGTCAGGAGGATGCATGAGAATCGACGCCGCTCTGCCCGTTCCCGATCTGCCCACCGAAGCCGAGACCGAGACGTTCTGGCGAGCGGCAGCGTCCGGAAAACTGATGATCACCCGCTGCACCCTCTGCGCGGAGTTGGTGTGGATACCGCGCTCCTTCTGCCCCCTGCACATGACAGCCGGGACGGAGTGGGTGGAGGTGTCGGGGCTGGGGACCGTGTATAGCTACACCGTCGTGCATCGAGGCGAGGGGCCGTACGCCGGCATTCAGCCATTCGTGTTGGCATACGTCGAGCTTGCCGAAGGGCCGAGAATCATGACGAACCTCGTTGGCGTCACCAGCGGGGAACTGGCGATCGGCACCACCGTTCAGGTGGTGTTCGACGTGGTGAGCGAACACAAGGCGATCCCGCGATTTCGGCCCGGCGGCGCTTGATCAGTTGCCAACGGGCACCCGTCAGGCCGAACTGCGGCCGGCCTTCAACGCGGTGGAACTCTGAGGTAGCGACACCAGAGCCGGGGTGAGGGCAGGGCCGAGCATGTCCTGCAGAATGCCGCGCGACGCCGCTCGATGAGCATCCATGAGCTTGAGCAGACGCGTCAGATCCTTCGACGCAATGGCGTCGATCATCTTGCGGTGGTCCGATCCGACGCGCTTCCGACGTTCGGCGTTGGAAAGGTGCAGCGTGCGGTACGGCGCCGACACTCGCCACACCCGTTCGATCTCACTGATAAACACGGTCAGCGGTGACCAGGAGAACATCAAGAAGTGAAACCGCTGATTGGCATCCATGAGGTGGTCGACCGACCCCTCCGCCGCAGCCTCCTCGCACCGGTCGTTGGCCGTATTCAGTTCGGCCATTTGCGCATCGTCGGGCCACTCGATGGTCTTGAGAACCTCGGTTTCGAGGTAGGCCCGCATGGAGTAGTACTGCAGAAGATCAGCCGCGCTCAGCTTGGCGACGTCGTAACCGGCGTTGTGCGTCCTTACCAAGATCCCGTCTGCCGCCAAGGCCCGCAGCGCTTCGCGCAGCGGCGTGCGGCTGACACTGAGCCGCTCTGAGACCTCACGCTGATCGACTCGCTGCCCCGGCGACAATTCGCCGGTGCGGATGAGCCTGTAAAGAGCGTCCACCAGCGGGTCTGAAGTCTGTATCGATACCGTCACTGCTCTCACCTCCGCATGCGATTCTATATGCATATCGGCGGCAAATGCGGCCTTACACCAGTGATTTGAATGACAAAGTGTATGGTGGCGCCTCATCTCGTTATGGCACAATATGCAAAATGGCATATTCTCATGGCTGTGCGCCACGTCCTCTGATCGGGCTCCTCCTGCCGAGCCGCGACGTCGCCGCTCGGGCCCTGCCCGCCGGAACGATTCTTGACATGGCGACGGCGGCCGAGGACCTCGGCTTCGACTCTGTCTGGCTCGGCGAGTCCGTCGTCGCTCGCCCGCGCCACGACCCACTCGTCCTCCTTGCGGCCATTGCGGTGCGCACTCGGCGGATCACGTTGGGGACCGCCGTGCTGCTTGCTGCGCAGCGGCATCCCCTGCACGTCGCGCATGTCGTCGCGTGCCTGGACGACCTCAGCGAAGGCCGGGTCATTCTCGGCGTCGGGGCGGGACCGTCCTATGGCCCCACGCGCAAGGAGTACCAGGCGCTGGGTGTGCCCTTCGACAACCGCGTCGCGCGACTCGATGAGGCGGTTCACCTGTGTCGGCTGCTGTGGAGGGAAGATGCAGTGACTTTTGACGGCACGTTCTTCCAGGTCCGCCGCGCGAGCATCGCCCCGAAGCCCGTTCAACGAGACGGCCCGCCGATATGGCTGGGAACCAAGGGTCGTCGGGGCCGCGCACGGGCGGGTGCCCTGTTCGATGGATGGATTCCGGGACCGCAGTCACCCACCTGGTATCGGGACGCGTTGGCCGAAGTGCGAAGCGATGCCGCCACGGCGGGTCGCCTCGCGGGGGCCGTCACGGCCGCGGCGTACGTGTCCGCGAGCATCGTCGGTGCCCGCGAGACGCCCGATGGGGCCGCGGTCGCGGCGCTCGAGCGCTACTACGGCCAGCCGTATGCGGCCATCGCTGACCTGCATGACGTCTGCGTCGGACCTGCGGCGGCAGCGGCCGATTGGCTTGGAGCCTACGTCCGTGCAGGTGTCACCCACCTCGTCGTACGACTTGTCGGGGACGACCCGCAATGCCAGATGCGGGCGCTGGCCGACTATCTCCCAACGATCAGGAGTCCCGGTAGCGAAGCCTGAATCCGGCTGATAGCATGCGATATTGCATACAAAGAGAGGTCTAGATGTCTGATCTGGAATACTCCGTCAGCGCGCACGTAGCGACGATCACCTTGAACCGGCCGAGCCGGATGAATGCCTTCACGCTCACAATGGTCGATCAGTGGGCCCGTGCACTCCAGGCCGCGGAAGGTGACGACGACGTCAGAATCGTCGTCGTCACCGGTACCGGGAAAGCGTTCTGTTCTGGAGTGGACCTCGACGAATTCACCGGAGAGACCCGGGGGCCCCTGCAGGAAAAACAACTGCTCACCGATCGGGTCCACAAGGTCGCCCACACTTTGGAGGCGATGGGTACACCGGTCATCGCCGCCGTGAACGGGGTCGCGGTGGGTGCGGGCATGGACATGTCGTTGATGTGCGACCTGCGCTTCGCGGCGGCTTCGGCGCGGTTCTCCGAGGGCTATGTCCGCGTCGGCCTGGTGCCAGGAGACGGGGGCTGCTACTACCTGCCACGCATCGTCGGTACTGCCGCGGCGTTGCGGCTGCTACTGACCGGCGAGTTCATCGATGCGCAGGAGGCGCTGCGGATCGGGCTCGTCACCGACGTCTTCGCCGATGACGAATTCGCCACTCGCGTTCAGGAATTCGCCGCGTCGGTGGCCCGGCAGGCCCCCGTCGCGGTGCAGATGATCAAGCGTGCCGTGCGCGGTGCCGAGCGCCACGATCTGCGCACGGCGTTGGACCTCATCTCGTCACACCAGGCCGTCGTCACCTCCACCCAGGACTCCCGAGAAGCCATGGCAGCATTCCGAGAGCGGCGCACCGCAATCTTCGAGGGCCGATGACCACCGTGCAGGCGACGCCGCAGACGGAGCCGCCCACCCACGGCGACCACGAGCGACACCGGTCCCTGCGCGACGAGGTGCGGCTCCTGACCGACACCTGGCGCGACGCCGGCCGCTACGTTCCGCGCAGCGACTCGTGGCTGCGCTCCTTCGACCTCGACTTCTCGAAGGAGCTCGCCGCCAGGGGATTCATCGGTATGACGTGGCCGGAGCGGTTCGGGGGAAGATCCGCGTCCAATCTCGACCGGTTGGTCGTGACCGAAGAGTTGCTACGGGCCGGCGCGCCGGTGGCCGCGCACTGGATCGCCGATCGCCAGATCGGCCCGGCGATTCTGCGGCACGGCACACCCGAGCTGCAGCAAGAGATCCTGCCCGGGATCGCCGCCGCCGACTACCTGTTCTGCCTGGGGATGAGCGAACCCGAGGCGGGCTCCGATCTGGCGGCGGTGCAGACCTTCGCCAGGCCCGTGGACGCGGGCTGGCTGGTCACGGGTCGCAAAGTCTGGACCAGCATCGCCCAGCACGCCACGCACGCCTATCTCCTGGCCCGGACGGAACGAGGCGAGCGTAAGTACGACGGTCTTACGGAGTTCATCGTCGACATGGACAGCGACGGCATCACCGTGTCCCCGATCGTGGACATGGCCGGTGAGCACCACTTCAACGAAGTCGTCTTCGAGGATGTCCTGGTTCCGGCCCGGCGAGTGCTGGGCCAGGTCGGCAATGGTTGGCAGCAGGTTGTCGAACAGTTGTCGTTCGAACGCGGCGGGCCCGAACGGGTGCTCTCGACGTATCCCTTGATCACCGCGCTGTTGGATCGACTGCGCGGCGGCGCCGATGAACGCTCCACGCAGGCGGTGGGGGAGTTGGCGGCCCGGCTGGCCGTGCTGCGGCGGATGTCGAAAGACGTGGCCCTCGCGCTGGACGTCGGGCACGCACCGGTTCAGGAGGCTGCAGTGTTGAAGTTGCTGGGCAACGAGTTCGAGCGCGACGTCATCGAGGTGGCGCGGGACGTGTTGGGCGGTGAGGACTGCGGACCGGACAGCGCCTTCGGTCAGGCACTGTTGGCCTCCCCGGGTTTCAGCCTGCGCGGCGGCGCCAGCGACGTGCTGCTGTCCGTCATCGCCAAGCAGGAGCGCCGGCGATGACGAACCCGACCGAGTTGCGCGATCTGATTCGCTCGGTGGTCGCTGCCCACCCTCAAGAAGGTGACAGCGCGCTCTCCCCTTCGTGGGCGACCTTCATCGAACTGGGCCTTCCCGGGGTAGGGGTGGCCGAGAACGAGGGCGGTTCGGGCGGAAGCCTGTCCGATGTCGCGGTCCTGGTGTCGACTGCTGCCGAACACGGCGTCAGTTGCCCGCTCATCGAATCGACGGTGGCGCACTGGATCCTTGCCGGCGATGGGGAGATCGACGGTTCGGCGGCAACGGTGGCGTTGACCGAGCAGAACCTGGGTTCAGATGAGACGATCTCCGCCACCCTGTCCAACGTGCCGTGGGCGCGTATGTCTCAGCGGTTGATCGTGATCGACGGAGCGGGGTCGTCCCGGATAGTCAGCCTGGACGACGAACGGGTCACGATCGAACCAGCCACCAATATCTCTGGCGAGCCGCGGGACACCGTGCGAATCGAGGGGTTTCCGGCACGGGTCCTGCCAAACGCGCCGCCCGCGGAGTTGGTGCGGGCGCGGTTGGGCGTGTTGTGGTCGGCGGCTCTTGCGGGAGCAGCCAACGGTGCCTACGAGCTGACTCGACGATATGTCAACGAGCGCAACCAGTTCGGAAGACCTCTCGCTGACATCCCGGCTGTTGCCGCCAGTCTGGCCACCATGCGCGTCTACACCCAGCAGCAGGGGGCGGCATTGCAGGGTGCGCTATCTGCGTGGGAGGGCACGCCGGAGCCGAAGGGATGTCTCGTGGCAGCTGCGATCACACGTATCACCGCGGGCGTGGCGGCCGGGCAAGTAGCCGCACGTGCCCATCAACTGCATGGGGCGATCGGCATTACACACGAGTACCCTCTGCACCACCTCACCCGCCGACTGTGGGCATGGCGTGACGCCGAGACTTCCCAGCACTCATGGGCTCGGTGGCTCGGCGGTGTCGTGGTGAGCGGTGGAGAGGCCAGCCTGTGGGTCGAGGTGTCCGCGTAGCCGAACGCTGCAGGCCTCGACGGGCGGAGCGACCCGTCAGGCCGAACGCGACGGTAATCCCATGTGCGAGAGTTCGCCGGGATCGATGGCACGCAGAATCCGCGGCCATTCACCGGCGAAGACGTCCTCACCCTCGATCAGGCCGTTCTCACTGATCGGCCAGACGATCAAACAGTGCATCGCGACTAGGTACCAGCCCGACGGATCGACCGGCAACGCCGGAACCGTGGGAAGGTCATCGACTTGTGCGCCGGAGTATACGAAGTGGAAGTCGCCCTCGGTCACCACGTGCCGATCATCGGTCACGACTCGCGAAATGTGGAACTCCAACCGATTCTTCCCGGTCGCGATCAACGACCGGTAGTGATCTTCCACGGCTTGAGCGCCGTCTGCCGATCTCGGTTGCGTAGCACCCCAGAAGTGATACACCGGGGTGGGTTCGAGGGTGCCCATCAACTCTGGGATCGCGCCGTCCACCTCATGGACGACGTGACGGGCGACCACCTCGAGATTTCGTCGTCGAACGGGGTCGGATTCGCTGCCAATTGCGTCTACGAGCATTTGCCAGCTCGGTGCGGCGCCGTCGGTGCTCTTCGTTGGTTGCATGGGGCCATCCTCCTTCGATTTCAACGTGCTCCCGGAGATGGTCATGTCCGCGAGAATGTAATGCATACACGATGGTATGCGCATTGCAGTCGGGGAGGGCTCATTGCATCAATTTACGCCCCGGCCGTTGGCGCGGGTGTCGGCTCGCGCAGAGCGTAGACGTCGTAGGTCACCGCACCGGGCGTAGCCCAACCCGCCGCGACACACACCTCGTCGTTGAGCCAGGCGTACGCCGACGTCCGCGGCGCCTCGAAGCGGACGTTTGCGAGGACCCGCGTACCGGAGGGCTCCTTCGCCCATCCCAATCCGAGATAACTCAGCAACAGCACCACCCCGTCATCGGCACGCAACTGCGCGCGGACATCGACCTCCAGCACGCCGGACGTGCGCCTGAAGGCCCAGTCACTCCCCGACACGATGTCGCCGCGGAGTCGCGGACCGTCGAAGTCCCCGCCCGTCACGCCGACCGCCACTCGAGTTCCTCCGTCCCCCTCCAGGCTCCCGGTCGCCGCGGTCTTGAACCGCAGCGACATCACGTACTCGGCGGGCAGGTTCGCACCCATCGCACTCCTTGACTAATTTGGTGAATTGCATGCAGAATGGTAGACGACCGCGCGACGGATCGCGCGACCTAGCCCCGACCACACTAGGAGGCACCGCGTCGTGATAGCCGCACCTTCCGCACGGATCGCCGGCGCCGCATCGCTGGAGACCGACACCCAGCGGTCGCTGTATACCGTCATGCGTCGCATCAGCGTCTTCGAGGACGAGGTCATCAAAGCGCTGAAAGCCGGACGGCTGAGGTCGACCTTCTACCCGGTGCGAGGCCTTGAGCCTGCGTGCGCCGCGATCGGCGAAATACTGCGCCGTGACGACTACGTGGTGAGCACCTACCGCTGCCTTGGCGATGTCGTCGCCAAGGGGGTTCCTCTGCGGGAGATAGCCGCCGAGATGTACGGCAAGGTCTCCGGAACATCCAAGGGCAAGGGCGGCGCCATGCACATGGCTGACCCGCATCGCGGACTGATGGCGACGACCGGTGTCGTCGGCGCCGGCTTGCCGATCGCCACCGGTTTGGGCCTCGCGGCCAAGATGCAGGCATCGGGGAAGGTGACGGTAACGACGTTTGGTGACGGGGCGACGTCGATCGGGGCCTGCCACGAAAGTCTGAACCTCGCGGCCATCTGGCAGCTGCCGGTGGTGTTCGTCTGCCAGAACAACCAATGGGGCGAGCACACGGGCCTGAACTCCTACACCGCCAACCCAGAACTCACGGACCGAGCCCGCGCGGTGGGGATGCGCGCAGTCCGCGTCGACGGCTTCGAGCCACTCGAGGTGTATCAAGCGGTGCGCGAGGCCGTGCATACCGCCCGCCGGGATGGCCTCCCGACCTTCATCGAGTCGATCACCTATCGGCTGCGGCCACACTCCTTCGGCACCGACACGTCCTACATTCCACCCGGAGAGTTGGAACAGGCCTTGAAGCGTGATCCGGTGCCCACGTTCCGAGCCCGACTGCTCGCCGACCAGACACTGTCCGCCGCTGAACTTGACGATATCGACGCGAAGGTCGACGAAGAAGTCACCGACGCGTTTGCAGATGCCGAACGCGCCGAGCCCACGCCGGCGGATGAGATGACCCGCGACGTGTACGGCCCGGCCACCGAAGGGAGTCAACGATGACACAGACGGTTGAAGATACGGACGGTCACATCGGGGGTCCGCAGGTTCGGTCAATGAACTTCCTGCAGGCCAGTTCCGACGCATTCGACGTCGCTCTGAGTAGCGATCCGACCGTGTTCCTGCTCGGTGAGGACATCGCCGATCCGGTCGGCGGCGTGACGAAACTGACCAAAGGGCTGTCGACGAAGTTCGGCCTTGATCGCGTGCGTCCTACGCCGATCTCAGAGCAAGCCATCATCGGCGCCGCCATCGGCGCCGGCTTGGCCGGCATGCGACCGGTAGCGGAGATCATGCTGATGGACTTCCTCGGTGTGTGCCTGGACCAATTGGCGAATCACGCCGCCAAACTGCGATACATGACCGGTGGACGAACAAACGTGCCCATCACCGTGCGCACCATGGTCGGTGGCGGCAGCGGCAACGGCGCGCAGCACTCGCAATCTCTGGAGTCGTGGTTGGTGAACGTGCCGGGTATCAAGGTGGTGTGCGCGAGTAATCCCGCCGACGGCAAGGGCCTTCTGCTCAGCAGCATCTTCGATGACGACCCATGTGTCGTCATGGAGATGTCACGTGTGATCTTCCACAAGCAGAAGGTCGACGTACCGCTCGGCGATTACCGTGTCCCGATCGGCAAGGCCAGGGTGGCGCGCAGCGGCTCTGATATCACCATCGTGTCCTGGGGACGCGTCGTCAACGACGCGTTACTCGCCGCCGACGAACTCGCTGCCGAGGGCATCGACGTCGAGATCATCGATCTGCGCACGCTGGTGCCCCTCGATATGGAAACGGTCTTGACGTCGGTCGCAAAGACCCGGCGCGCCTGCGTGGCCCATGCCGCCGTCGAGTTCGGCGGATTCGGAGCCGAGATCGCCGCACAGATCACCGAGCACCTGTTTGGCGAGCTGACCGCACCGGTTCTGCGCCTCGGCGCACCCTACGCTCCGACGCCTGCCGGGCCGTTGGAGGCGAGTTATGTGCCCTCTGCCGCAAGAATCGTTGCAGCGGTGCGAAACTCGGTCAACTGAATCGACGCGAAAGGGGCCGCCAGTGCCGACCGTCACGGTGCAGCCGGCAGGCATCACCCTGCGAGTTCAACCGGGTGAGACAGTCTTTCACGCTGCGCAGGCCGCGGGTGTCCGCTGGCCCACCGTATGCGGTGGCCAAGGTTCGTGCCGGCTCTGCTTCATGCTCGTCGAACGCGGTCAGGAGAACTTGGCGGAGATCGGTGCCTGGGAGGCCGAGGGACTCGAGCAACTCGGAAGTGTCGGAACTGACACGCGGCTAGCGTGTCAGGCACGCGTGCACGGCGACGTGACCGTGACCAAGCGCGGTGTCAGGCGGAGCGCCCCGGCGGGCGGCTAGCGAAAGGACGAGCAATGGTCAAGGAGTTCGTGCACCCCAGGACGCGGCAGCGGTTCACGCTGCGCGACGACGGCCAGGTCGAGGTGCTCGACCCGTCCGGCGCGTCCGGGGTGTTCACCCGCGACGGCACGTGGGTCTCTGGAGAACTGCGCCACACCGACGCGGTGATGTGCGACTTCGTTGGTGGCACCTACCTCTCGCAACCGCCGGCGCCGTGATGCGCAACCCGAAGGAAGGATGAGCAGTGACCCAGGTGAGTGACGATCGACCGGACGCAAGCGAAATGGACGCCCTCGTCGAGGCGGTGACCCGTGGCCGGCCGGGGCCCAGCTATCAGCAGATCGTGGCTGCCGATGGCGATCCGCTCCCCGACTACATCCGTCCGTCATGGCGCGACCTTGGCACCGAGGACATCCCGATCGAGCGCTACATCTCACCGGAGTTCGCCAAGCTCGAGTCCGAGAAGCTGTGGCGCAGAGTGTGGCAGATGGCGTGCCGGGAAGAAGAGATTCCGGAACCGGGTGACCACGTCGTGTATCGAATCGTCAACGATTCATTCATCGTCATGCGCGCCGAGGACGGCTCCATCAAGGCGCTGCAGAACGCTTGTCTGCATCGAGGTCGGACGCTGCGAACCAAAGACGGTCGAGTGCCGGAGATTCGCTGCCCGTTCCACGGCCTGACGTGGAACCTGAAGGGTGAGTTGAAGGAGCTGCCCTGCTCATGGGATTTCAAACACGTTGACCCAAAGCGCTTTTCGTTGCCAGAGGCCCAGATCGGGACTTGGGGTGGATGGGTCTTCATCAACATGGATCCGAATTGCGAACCTCTCGACGCCCACATCGCGCCCCTGGCTGAACACTTCAAACACGCTTCTTACGAGACTCGATACAAGTCGGCTCACGTCGCCCAGGTCATGGCCTGCAACTGGAAGGTCGCGCTGGAGGCGTTCATCGAGGCCTGGCACCTGACTCAGACGCATCCGCAATCAGCACCCAGTGCCGGTGACATCACGACTCAGTATGACCTCTTCGGTGACAACGTCAGCAGGACCCTCACACCGGTGGGTGTGGCAAGTCCGGCCCTCGAGGGAATCGACGAGCAAGACATCTACGACAACTATCTGCAGGGCCGCACCTTCTATGAAGAACGCCTGGGTGTGACCGGAAGCAAGGATCTCAGTCGCGATGGCGTCGCCGAGGAACTCCCCGAGAACACCACCGCGCGCGATCAGATCGTGCGGACGATCCGCGAGGCCATTGGACCCGCCATGGGCCTCGACTTTGCCGATACACCAGCGTTTCAGTTGATCGACGCGCTGGAGTACTTCGTCTTTCCGAACTTCTTCCCATGGGACCAAGCCCAGACGAACCAGATCTACCGTTTCCGTCCCAACGGCGAGGACCCCGACTCCTGCATAGCCGAGGTCATGTACCTCACGCCCGTGCCGGAGGGGCAGGAGCGACCAAAGCCGGCCGCGATTCATTGGCTGGAGCCCAACGGTGACTGGCTGGAAGCGCCCGAACTGGGTCGCCTGGCGTCGACGATCAATCAAGACAGGCTGAACCTTCCCCACATCCAGATCGGGCTCAAGACGCTCGCTCGGACGAAGCCGGGCATCACGCTCGCTAACTATCAGGAAAGCCGGATTCGGCTCTTCCATCACACGCTCATGAAGTGGATCAACGGCTAGCAAATCGGGCCTCGGCCCCAGCACGCTATGACACGGCTTCATTTCTACCCCAAACGCCGCCTGCCGGCTCGCACCGAAGGACACACGATGGGCGAGGTACTCGTTCGAGAGAAGCGCGACAGCATCTACTTCTTGCAGCTGAACCGGCCGGAGAAGCGCAACGCAGTCAACACCGAACTGAGAGAGGCGCTTCGGGACTCGATGAGGGAGTTCGCTGACGACCCGTCGTTGCGCGTGGCGATCATCACCGGCAGCGGCGACAAGGCGTTCTGCGCCGGCGCGGACCTCGGTGAGATGGCCGACAAGCAGCGCGGCATACCGCCGAAGGACTACTTCGCCGACTTCGCGCCGGATGACTGGATCGAGAAACCGGTCATCACCGCTGTGAACGGTGCTGCGTACGCGGGCGGTTTCCGCCTGGCACAATTCGGCGATCTCTGCATCGCATCGGAGACAGCCAGTTTCGCCATCTCGGAAGCCAAGTGGAGTAGGGGTGCGCCCTGGGCCGCGCCGTTGACCCGAATGCTCCCGCGGCGCGTGATGGCCGAACTCCTGTTGACGGCGCAGCCGATCACTGCCCAGCGTGCCTACGACGTCGGATTGGTCAACGAGGTGGTCCCGCCCGGGCAGCTCATCGACCGGGCCTGGGAACTGGCTCACACCATCGTCGGTAACGCCCCGCTGACGATCACCGCATGCAAGTGGCTGATGCGCGTTGGTGGGGAGGCGGGCGTGGGCGCCACCAGCGCCATTGCCTCCGAGATCTTCAAGCACGTCTTCACCAGTGAGGATGCCCTGGAGGGCCCACGCGCGTTCCGGGAGGGCCGCAAACCGGTTTGGCAAGGGAGATAGTTCGGTGAGCCTGACATCTGCCGACGACGATGTCCCAGTGGGCAGGATAATTTCGCGAACGGAGCTGTCTGGCGCAGCGTCGCCACACGGCCACCGACAGCCGATGAGTATCGCTCCTGCGCCACGCCCCCGGGTCGAGATCTCGGCGGAAAATATGAGCTGGTTGCTTGTCGATGCAGTGGCGGGCCGGCTTCAACGCCAGAAGCGGCATCAGGTATTCGTCGCGATCGGATGCCGCGAGTACCTGTCGGTAATAGTCCTCTTGCTCGAAGGTGCGGCCAAGGCGGGGCTTCGGTTGCCCGCTAACGTGCTGCGCTCGCTCGGCGAGTGCTTGGACGGCTACGTGGGCGCGCCCGAGGAGGCGCAAATACGTGTTCTGGTGAGCCAGGCTCACGTCACGACGGGTGACCTCTACGGGTCCGAGCAGTCCGACCGTTGCGTTTCCCGGACATCTTCGGCACGGCTGATTCCTTAAGGGCCAGACAGTCATCATCCCGGCCGGCACCAATGCAAAGTCGGTCGCACGGGAGGGATGCCCAAAACCGTTGCAGAACAATACATCTGCGGCTAGGGCTTCACCACACACGAGAATCGAGGCGATGTGATCTCCAAGCTCCTGGTTGCAAATCGTGGGGAGATTGCGATACGCGCATTTCGGGCTGCCTACGAACTGGGCATCGGCACGGTGGCGATCTATGCCCACGAGGACCGCAACTCACCGCACCGATTGAAGGCCGACGAGTCGTATCAGGTCGGCGAGATTGGCCATCCGGTGCGGGCATACCTGTCGGTCGATGAAGTTATTCGGGTCGCCCGCCATTCAGGGGCCGACGCGGTGTATCCGGGATATGGGTTTCTCTCGGAGAACCCAGAACTCGCCGCGGCGTGCGAGCAAGCCGGAATCACGTTCGTGGGTCCGAGTGCGCGCGTACTCGAGCTGGCGGGTAATAAGGCGCATGCCATCGCAGCGGCCCGTGCCGCAGGCCTGCGGGTCTTGACGTCATCGCGGCCGTCGGCGTCGGTCGACGAACTGGTTGCGATGGCGTCGGACTCGGAGTTTCCGCTGTTCGTCAAGGCGGTATCCGGGGGTGGTGGGCGCGGCATGAGACGGGTGCTGGATGCGACAGGTCTGGTGGAGGCGGTGGAGTCGGCAAGTCGCGAGGCAGAGTCCGCCTTCGGCGATCCGATGGTGTACCTGGAGCAGGCGGTGATCAACCCACGTCATATCGAGGTGCAAATTCTCGCCGATCGCCGAGGCAACGTCATCCATCTCTACGAGCGCGACTGCAGTGTGCAACGCAGGCATCAGAAGGTCATCGAGCTTGCCCCGGCGCCGCACCTGTCAGATGACGTGCGGCAAAGGATCTGTGCCGATGCGGTGGCGTTCGCGCGCGGAATCGACTACTTCTGCGCGGGTACGGTCGAGTTTCTGCTCGACGAGCGTGGGAACCACGTTTTCATCGAGTGCAATCCCCGCATTCAGGTTGAGCACACGGTCACCGAGGAGATCACCGACATCGACCTGGTCAGCAGCCAGTTGCGAATTGCGGCCGGGGAGACGCTGGCGGATCTGGGGCTGAGCCAGGATCGGGTGCAGGTTCGCGGCTTCGCGCTGCAGTGCCGTATAACCACGGAGGACCCGGCCAATGGGTTCCGGCCGGATACCGGCCGCATCACCGGCTACCGTTCGCCTGGCGGGGCTGGCGTCAGGCTGGACGGAGGCACCCACCTGGGCGCTGAGATAGGTGCCCACTTCGATTCGATGTTGGTCAAGTTGACCTGTCGTGGTGGAGACTTCACCACGGCGGTGGCAAGAGCGCGTCGGGGCCTAGCCGAGTTCCGCGTGCGCGGGGTTTCGACCAACATCCCTTTCCTGCTGGCCGTCGTGGAAGACCCAGACTTCCGCGCCGGACGGATCACGACGTCGTTCATCGAAGACCGACCGCAGTTGCTCACCTCCCATACCACGGCCGATCGCGGCACGAAGATTCTCAACTACCTCGCCGACGTGACAGTCAACAAGCCGCATGGCGAGCGTCCGTCGACGGTGTACCCGCACGACAAACTGCCGTTGTGCGACCTCTCCGCGCCGCCCGCACCGGGTAGCAGGCAGCGGCTGATCGAGTTGGGGCCGAGTGGCTTCGCAGATTGGATGCGCGACGACCCCGGGTTGGGCGTGACGGACACGACGTTTCGCGACGCGCACCAGTCACTGCTGGCGACGCGGATCCGGTCGACCAGTCTCTTGATGGTCGCACCGTACTTAGCACGCCTTATGCCCCAGTTGCTCTCCGTCGAGTGTTGGGGCGGCGCAACCTACGACGTGGCGTTGCGCTTCCTCAAGGAAGATCCATGGGAACGACTCGCGGCCCTGCGCGAGGCGATCCCGAACATCTGCCTGCAGATGTTGCTACGGGGTCGTAACACCGTCGGATATACGCCTTATCCGGATTCGGTGACCGTCGCGTTCGTCGACGAGGCCACCCGCACCGGAATCGACATCTTCCGGATCTTCGATGCGCTGAACGACGTCGAATCGATGCGTCCGGCCATCGACGCCGTACGCAGCAACGGCTCCGCAGTAGCAGAAGTCGCGATGTCCTACACCGGGGACCTGACTGACCCTGGCGAGACCCTGTACACCCTGGACTACTACCTCAAGCTGGCCGATGAGATCGTCGAGGCCGGCGCGCACGTCCTGGCGATCAAGGACATGGCGGGTCTGCTGCGTCCGCCGGCGGCAGCGACGCTCGTTGGTGCGCTGCGAAGCCGATTCGACCTGCCCGTACACGTGCACACCCACGACAC
This sequence comes from Mycolicibacterium sp. P9-22, assembly GCF_008329585.1. Lineage (GTDB taxonomy): Bacteria > Actinomycetota > Actinomycetes > Mycobacteriales > Mycobacteriaceae > Mycobacterium. The sequence continues at coordinate 865,234 of NZ_NPKP01000001.1, forward strand.
GCCGGGCGGGCAGCTCGCGACGTACCTCGCGGCATGGCAGGCCGGTGCCAGTGCAGTGGACGGAGCGGCAGCGCCGTTGGCGGGCCACACCAGCCAGCCCGCACTGTCTTCGATCGTTGCTGCCGTTGCGCACACCGAGCATGACACCGGCCTATCGCTGGGAGCAGTCTGCGACCTCGAACCGTACTGGGAGGCGCTGCGCAAGGTCTACGCTCCGTTCGAATCCGGCCTGGACGCGCCGACCGGTCGGGTGTACTTCCACGAGATCCCCGGTGGGCAACTGTCGAATCTGCGTACCCAGGCGGTCGCGCTGGGACTGGGCGATCGATTCGAGGACGTCGAGAACGCCTACGCGGGGGCCGATCGCATCCTCGGCCGCCTGGTCAAGGTGACTCCGTCGTCGAAGGTGGTCGGTGACCTGGCGCTGGCGTTGGTGGGCGCTGGCGCATCTGCCGACGAGTTCGCCGCCGATCCGGCGCGATTCGACATCCCCCACTCTGTGATCAGCTTTCTGCGTGGCGAACTGGGTGACCCACCGGGAGGGTGGCCGGAACCGTTGCGCACCAGGGCGCTTGCCGGTCGCGCTCCTGCAAGTTCCGCCGAAAAACTATCCGCCGCGCAAGAGGATGTGCTCACCGCACCCGGCGTGGTCCGACAGGCTATGCTGAACCGGTTGCTGTTCCCGGGTCCCACCAGGGAGTACGAGGAGCATCGTGAGATCTATGGCGACACTTCACGATTGAGTGCCAACCAGTTCTTCTACGGGCTGCGCCAAGGCGACGAACACCGCGTGGAACTCGAACGCGGAGTCCAGCTCCTCATCGGCATCGAGGCGATCTCCGAACCCGACGAACGGGGCATGCGAACTGTGCTGTGCCTTCTCAACGGGCAACTGCGGCCCGTGCTGGTTCGGGACCGATCCGTCGCAGCCGACTTACCTGCCGCCGACAAGGCGGACAGGGCCAATCCCGAGCATGTGGCCGCGCCCTTCGCGGGTGTGGTGACAGTAGGGGTGAACAAGGGGGACCAGGTCGAGGCCGGACAGACCGTCGCCACCATCGAAGCAATGAAGATGGAGGCCGCCATCACCGCTCCCAATGCCGGTTGCGTCAACCGTGTCGCCGTGGCGGTCACCGCCCAGGTCGAGAGCGGTGACCTGCTGGTGGTGATCGGCTCGTGATCTCTGCGCCCTCCATCACCGGCGGCTGACTACCAGGTGACGTCGACCCTTTCGGGGCCGAAGACGATCTGGTCATGCTTGAAGTTGATGTCGTCGACCGGTGCCGCGAGTACGAGCGTCGGGATTCTGGTGAAGAGTTGCCTGAAGGCGACGTCCAGCTCGGCGCGAGCAAGGTTCTGCCCGACGCAGGAATGGGTGCCGATGCCGAACGCGACGCTGCGACGGTTGTCGCGTTCAGGGTCGAACGCGCATGGCGAATCGAACACCTGCGGGTCGTGATTCGCCGCGGACAGCAGAGCGATCACCCCGTCGCCCGCCGCGATGCGCTGGCCGCCGACCTCGAAGTCCTTGACGGCGGTACGAACTGGAATCGAGTCGCTGATCGAGTCCACGCGCAACATCTCCTCGATCATCCCCGCCCACGCGCCGGGCTCGTTTTGAACCGCCTCGAGACGAGGGCGGTCGGTCAACAGGTTGAGGACCCCCATCGCGATCTGGTTGGCCGTCGTCTCGTATCCGGCGATGAGCAGGAGCATCGCGAATCCGACCAGCTGATCGTGGCGCAATTCGCCGGTCCTAACCTTCGAGATGATGAGACGGCCGAGAATGTCGTCGTCGGAGGGTGCGAGTTCCTTCTCCGAGACGACCTCGTCCATGTAGCCATTCAGCTCCGTGAGCACGGCCCCATAGACGTCGGCGGGCGTCGTTCGATCGGTCAGCTGTGTCGCCAGGTGGGCGAAGTATTCGTTGCGGTCATAAGGCACACCGAGAAGCTGGCACATGACCATGCTGGGAACCGGCAGACAGAACGCCTCGACGAGATCGGCCGAGGAGCCCGCCGCAAGCATTTGGTCGATGCATTGGTTCGCGATGGCCTCGATCCCCGGCCGCATAGCGGTGATGTGCCTGGCGCCGAACTCGCGCGCGAACATTCGACGGTAGTGCCCATGCTCCGGCTCATCCATGTACAGCAGGCTGGTGTCCTTGCCCGCCATCACGACCCCGGCGCGCAGCCTGGGTTGGTCGGACGGCTTGGTGGTCACATCTTGTCCGGCCAGCACCAGGCGGACGTCCTCATGTCGAGTCAGTACCCATGCGTCCGAGCCATTGGGAAGTGACACCAGTACCGGGGCCTGGGTGTCGCGCCATTGCCCGTATACGGCCGGCGGGGCGAACGGGCACTCCCGGGGAACGGGAAACGAGGGCTGCTCGGTCGCGAGGGCGTCTGAGATCATGGTTCCTCCAGGAATCGGGCGGACGAGCGCCATTTCCGGTCGACCATGGCGGCCCGTCACGCATGGCGCGCTAGTGATTGCGCGGCAGCATCCATGATAAGCCCCTATCGACACAATCGCATGCAAAAAAAGCGACCAATATTCAGCCCCGCCGCACCGGAAGCCATAGTTCGGGAGGCCGCCTCGTCGGGCGCTCGATGTCTGGGTGATCATGAAATTGCTGGCCAGGCGCGTGGCTCCGGGTCGTAGGTGGCTGAGGTGCTGATCCCTGAATCGGTCCTAAATGCTGCGGCCCGTGACCACCTCGCACCGTTGACATCCTCCGTGGATGCATGCAATGATGTCGACTATCAGTGACCCACGCCACAACCATGGACGGCTCAAGTCCACCGGCACCACCGAAAACGTCGACGAAGGTTGGAGAGATAGAACCGTGGCAGACCAACGAGGTGCGTATAGTTACGACGTCGTCGTCGTGGGTGCCGGTGCGGGGGGCATGTCCGCCGCCGTGGCGGCCGCCATTCGGGGTCTGTCGGTCCTGGTCGTCGAGAAGACCGAGTTTTTCGGCGGCACCACCGCATACTCTTCGGGCGCCATCTGGATTCCCAACAACTCGCACATTCACCGGACGCGTGGTGGCGAGTCCTTCGACGCCGCGGAAAGTTATTTGCGTGCCACCGTGGGAGATACGGTGCCGGAGAACTTCCGTCGGGCCTTCCTCACCGAAGGGCCGCTGATGGTCGATGAATTCGACACGCGCACTCGCGCGGTGCGGTGGAGTTACGTTGATGGTTACCCGGACTACTACCCCGAAGCGCCTGGCGGCTCATTGAGGGGCCGCGCGCTGGAAGCCGCTTTGGTCGACCCCCGCCAACTCGGCGCGGAGGCCGGGCGTCGGCGCAAGCCGACCGCGGTGCGCCGACCCAGGGGCGTCGTCCTGCGCACCTCCGACGTGCAGGGCCTGAACAACATGGCTCGTACCATGCGGGGCAAATTGACGTTGGCCCAGGTTGGCGCTCGCTACCTGGGCCACCGGCTTCGAGGTGCTCAGGTCCTGGCGATGGGTCAAGCCATGGCCACCCGCTTACGACTAGCTTTGATGGAGTTCAATGTACCGGTCTGGTACTCGACCCCGTTGGTCGACCTGGTGGTCGACCAAGATGAAGGACGGCCCGCGAAAGTGGTCGGCGTGCGAGTCTCCCGCGATGGACACGACGTCACCGTCACGGCGCGGCACGGTGTCATCCTCTCGTCTGGCAGCTTCTCGCGGTCGCGCGAGATGCGTGAGAAGTATCTGACGGCTCCTACCTCGCCGGAGTGGAGCTTGGCGCACGCGGACGACACCGGAGACGCGATCACCATCGGTCTGCGCCACGGGGCCGCGCTCGACCTGATGGACAAGGTTTGGGGAATGCCATCGGTTCTGGTGCCTCAGCCCGACGGAACACGGCGGGCGGGAATGCTGATCGCCGAACGCCAACAAGCCGGCTCCATCATTGTCAACCAGAGCGGCGAGCGGTACACCAATGAGGCCGCCCCGTACGCGCAGTGCCGTAACGAGATGTACGCCAACAATGTCGACGGCGCCGAAACGATTCCGTCCTGGCTCATCTTCGACCATCGTTCGAAGAGACGATCGGTGATGCTCAATGTTCTTCCGCACCAGCGGTTCAGTCGCAAGTGGTTCGACAACGGCTTCATGAAGCGGGCAGACAGCATCCCAGAACTCGCGGCCCAGATGGGCGTTCCTCCGGCGCAGCTGACCCGGACCGTCGCGCGCTTCAACGAGTTCGCGCGCAACGGTGCCGACACCGACTTCGGTCGCGGCGACAGCGTCTACGACCGCTACTACGGTGACCCGACACTGCCGAATCCAACCCTCGGAGAGTTGACCTCAGGGCCGTTCTACGCCGTGCAAGTGTGGCCAGCGGATCTGGGCACCAAGGGCGGCTTGAAGACCGACGAGTACGCACGCGTACTCGACGAGACTGGCACGCCGATTGAAGGCTTGTTCGCGACTGGCAACTGCTCGGCGTCGGTCATGGGAGACGTGTACCCGGGGCCCGGGGCGTCTTTGGGGCCGGCGATGGTGTTCGGCTACGTCGCGGCGAAGTTCGCGGCCCAACGGCCGGTCACGGTCACCTCTACCTAACTGGCAAGGTTCATGATAACTGGCAAGGTTCATGGTCGCCGCGGCCGATCGGGCAGCGACGGTTTTTTTCGCAAAAATGATAGGAGCGCAGACGAAATGAGCGATTTCGCATTACTGAGTGGGTCCCAGATCCGGCAGCTCGCATTCGTCGTGCCCGACGCCGAGAAGGCTGCGCGCCGACACAGTGAGATCCTTGGATCTGGACCGTTCTTCCTCGTCCCGCGCTACAAGGTCGTCGTGCACAGGCATCGGGGTCGGGAAAGCAGCCTTGACGTGACGTCGGCGTACGGGCAGTGGAGTGACGTGCAAGTCGAGTTCATCCAGATGCATGACGATGCACCCTCGGCATATCGGGACCTGTTCCCCGGTGGGGGACCGGGTATGCATCACGTTGCGGTGTTCTGCGACAGTCGTTCCGAGTCGGTTGCCCGTCTGGAGCAAGCCGGCTATCCGGAGGCGCTTTACGCGGAAACCGCTGCGGGGCGGGGTTATTCGATTATCGACACCAGCAAGGATTTGGGTCACATGGTCGAACTCTACGAAGGTTCCATGGTGGCCGAGTTCTACCGCCAGGTCCGAGAGGCCTCAGAAGGCTTCGACGGCAGTGATCCCGTGCGCACCTTCGACTTCGCTTCGGCCTACCAGGATCGCGCTACTAACTAGTGGCGCCAAGCAGCAACGCAACTCACCAGAAGGGCGATACGACGATGACTACGGCCAGTGGGGAACGCGACATCGGGATCGTCATCGTCGGTACCGGATGGGGCGCATTGACTCACGTCCCGGCACTTCAACGGGGTGGCTTCGACATCAAGGCGATGGTGGGTACCGATGCAGCCCGGACGCGCCAGCGCGCCACTGCCAGCGGTATCAACACGTCGTCGACGGACCTCGACGAAGCCCTGGCCCTACCCGGCGTCGAGGCTGTCGTGATCGCCACCCCGCCCGCAACCCATGCCGAGTTGGTTCTGACGGCCCTGCGACACGGCAAGCACGTGCTGTGCGAGAAGCCATTTAGCACCGGCATCGATGACGCTCGTACCATGGTGACCGCAGCGGAACAGGCAGGTGTCGTGCATGCAGTCGGCCACGAGATGCGATGGGTCCCTCAGCAGGCGGCGATGACGGCGGCGATCCAGGCCGGCCGGATCGGTACCCCCACCTTCGCAACCTATCTCAAGGTGAACGGCGTCCTCGCCGGTAGCGACGCGACCGTGCCAGACTGGTTCGGCCGGCGCAGTGAGTTCGGTGGTTGGCTGAATGCCGAGTTGCAGCACGTCATCGACGAAGTGCGGACGTCGTTGGGGGAGTTCGTGTCCGTCACGGCGCTCGAGACGTCCGCGACCATCCATGATTGGGACGCATCGGAAAGCTTCGCTGTCCAGTTCGAACTAGCAGGTGGTGTCGTGGGTGTCATCCAGAGCTCGGTAGGGACGTTCGGACCTCCGGTGTCGCTCACTCGGATCTCCGGAACGGAGGGCACCGTTTGGATAAGCCCGGAGAACGACGTCATGTTGGCCGGGAAGAACGGAGCAACCGAGCGGCTGCCGGTCGATTCCGCCTCTTCCATGCCCCACGGTGGTCCGATCGAAGCACCGGCGGAGGTGCACGGCGACACGACGTTGTCGCGGTCGCTGGCCCGCGCCACCGCGCGCTTCGCGGAGCCGACCCGGCGCCTCTACAAGGCATTTCGCGCCAGTATCCTGAGTGATGACGGTGACGTCGGCGACCCCGCGCTCCCCACCTTCCGTGACGGCCTCGCGAACACCGCCGTGCACGAGGCCGTGCGTCGTTCCATCGGTACTGGCGCCACCTGCGCCGTGGCAGAAGTCCTCGCCTGAGGTGACCGTGAGCGACTACCGCTGCGGTGACGGTTCTGCGCGGTCGCCACGTTTCGGACTCTGGTACCACCTGCGCAACCCACAGCGATGGAATCAACCGCCCGAGCTTTTGTACCGTCGTTCCCTCGAACAGGCCGCTTGGGCGGAACAGATCGGCTTCGAGTCGATCTGGGCGAGCGAGCACCACTTTGATGCCGACGGATACCTGTCGTCGCCGCTGACGTTCCTCGCCGCCGTTGCCAGCCGAACCTCGCGGGTGCGTATGGGAACCAACTTGGTGATCGCGGCCCTGCACCATCCGTTGCGACTGGCGGAGGACACCGCCGCCCTCGCCATCCTCTCCGACGGGCGATTCGACCTAGGTGTGGCGGCGGGCTACCGAGAACAGGATTTCGCTGCCTTCGACCGCCGGCTGTCGCATCGGCCGAGTCTGCTCGATGAGGCGGTAGGCATTCTGCGCAACGCCTGGGCGGGCACGTCGGTGGCGTCCGCCGGCCGGCACTTCACGTTGCCCGACGTGCGCGTGACTCCCATCGCGACTCGGCCGCCACGACTACTGATCGGCGGGGCGGCCACACCAGCGGTGGAACGAGCGGCCGGGTTGGCAGACGGGTACCTACCCCCCGCCAAACCGCTGGCGCCGTTGTCTTATTACATCGATCCGTATCTGGACGCGGTGCAACGACAGGGCGGAGATCCAGCCGCGGCCACCGTCATGTGCGGCATGCCGGCTATCGTCGCCGAAGATCCGGAACGTACGCTCGCTCAGGTCGGCGAGCATCTCCTTTACCAGGTCAACACCTACATTGCTACCGGAACCTACGGGTCCGGCCGGGTCCTCGAGACACCGCACGACGTCGTCACCGCCGGGTATGTACGACTCTGGGACGCGGACAACGCCATTGGCGAACTGTCGTCGTTACTTCGCGACTATCCCCAGGTCAAGGATGTTCACTGGTGGGCGCAATTACCTGGCGAATCGGTGGATAGTGGTAGCGAACGGGTCGCATATATCGCCGACAAGGTCCTGCCTGCGCTTCGTGGAATTGGGGACTCGTACGCCGATCCCAAGCTCGAATTGTAGCGTTCTACACCCAAGTGCATGCAATAACTGCAGCGATCCTGCAGGCGAACCATCATTTCTGCTGCTAGATGCGTCTATCAAACGGGACACCATCGATTGACACCCTTCCAGTATGTGAATAAAGTGTGCATAATCACATGCAGGGATCTTGCCGCAGCCCGCAAACAGCCACGACGCGCTACTGACGGCGCCGCAATCCCAGCGGAACCGTGTGACACAACCCCAAAGGAGAATCGGATGAATTCCACTCACGTCAGTCACACCGCGGCGGGTACAGCTGTCGTGATCGGTGGCAGCATCGCTGGATGTGCCGCCGCGGCAGCTCTGCACCGGAAGTTCGAACGCGTCGTCGTCGTCGACCGTGACGAGCTCCCGCTGGATCCGGCGCCGCGCAAGGGCGCCCCTCACGCCCACCAGTACCACGCGCTGAACCTCGCTGGCCGGATGGCGCTCGAAGATCTGTTTCCGGGACTGACCGACCAGGCACTTGCCGACGGAGTGCCGCAGATGGATCCTACGCAGGACATGCTCTACTGCTCGAAGGCTGGATTCTGGGGCCGCCAAGCGTCGTCGATGCGCAGTCTGCTGCCGACCCGCCTTTACTTGGAGTGGTTGGTGCGCAACCGGACCCGGAAGATTCCGAACGTCGAGTTCATTGAGCGGACCACGGCGACCGGATTGCGCGCCAGCAATGGGGAGATCGTCGGCGTGGACCTCCGAGGACTGGACACCGCGGCCACCCGCAGCCTTGACGCCGGGTTGGTCGTCGATGCCAGTGGGCGATCATCGGTCGCGCCGGAATGGCTGGAAGCCTTGGGCTACCCCACACCTGTCGAGCACACCGTGAATGCCAAGTGGGGCTACGCCACGACCTACGTCCGGCCGGGCCCACAGTGGTCACCGCCCTTCGAAGCGCTCTACATCGGGCCCACCCTGACCGGTGACGGTCTGCATGCGACCCGCGGGGCGGCCATGTGGGCGCAGGAGAACGGCCTGTGGGTTCTCACTGCGCAGGGTTGCGCTGGTGACTACCCCCCGGCGCAGGAAAGCGAGTTTCGCGACTTTCTGGGTAGCTTCGGCAGGACGGAGTTCCTCCAGTTGTTCGACAGCGCCGAGCTGGTGCGACCCATCATCGCGTGGCGAAACACGACCAATCGTTTGCGCGACTATGCCGGCCTCCCTTCGCGGCCTGAACGATTCGTTGTGCTCGGCGATGCGACGGCGGCATTCAACCCCGTATACGGGCAGGGCATGGCGGTATCAGCGGTCGGAGCACGGCTGATGGGTTCGATGTTGGAAGAGTGGCCGGTGACTCCTACCTCGGGTCTGACCGGATTTGCCGAGCAGTATCAGAAGCGGTTGAATGCCGAGGTCATTCAGGGCTGCTGGGACTTCTCGGTCGGATCGGACTTCAACGTGCCGGGCGTCGAGATCGACGGCGCGCCAAAGGAAGCCAGCGAGAAGCCCGCTGAGCAGGAGTTCGTCGATCGTGTCATCGCCCTGGCGACAGAGGACGACGACGTCCACCTCAAGCTGATGGAGATGATGCAGATGATGCGCGGTCCGGAATGGATGGCTGCCGATGATCTACGCGCCAAGGTCGAGGCGGATTGGGACCGGTTGGGCCACCTGACCCGAACAAACGAGCCGCTCGTAACGTGTCATCAGTGAAACGTCAGGCCGATGCAGTCCCCGTGACCTCCGACCTGGTCGCCGACGTCAGCCGGATCAAGCTCTATCGCAAGATCGGTAGGCGGATACTCCCGATCCTGTTCGTCGGACTCGTGGTCGCCTACCTCGACCGCCTCAACATCAGCTACGCGAAGACGCAGATGCAGGCCGACTTCGCGATGAGCGACGCCGTGTACGGCCTCGGTGCGGGCATCTTCTTCCTTGGCTACATGTTGTTCGAAGTGCCGAGCAATCTCATACTCGTCAGAGTCGGTGCCCGGATGTGGTTGTTTCGCATCATGTTTAGTTGGGGCGTCATCTCCGCGCTGATGATGTTCGTCGAGAACGCATGGCACTTTTATGTGATGCGATTCCTGCTCGGAGTAGCCGAAGCCGGCTTCATTCCCGGTGTGTTGCTGTACTTGACCGGCTGGTTCCCGGCCGAGTGGCGCGCACGCACGACGGCGAAGTTCCTCGCCGGTACCGTTCTTGCGGGAATCCTGGGCGGTCCGATCGCCGCGGCAATCCTAGGACCCACTGACGGGCTGGCCGGTCTGCATGGCTGGCAGTGGCTTTTCCTCATCGAAGGTCTTGCGGCCGTTGTGTTGTCGTTCGTGCTCCTCGCGTCTCTGCAGTCATCCCCTGACCGAGTGGCATGGCTGACCGAGGTGGAGAAGGAGGCGGTCCGTAGTGATCTGAGGGCCGAGGGCAGTCAAACCTCGACCCACGCCCACGTCCTGGTCGCAGTTCGTGATCCTCGCACCGTTCATCTCGTGGCGCTGTTTTTCTTCAGCGTGTTCTCCGTGGGCGGCGTGAGCTTCTGGGCGCCACAGGTCATCGCGCAGTCAGGTGTCGCCAGCCCGACCGGAGTGGTCCTACTCTCGGCTGTTCCCTACACGGTGGCCATCGGCATTCAACTGTGGATTGCACGCTCGTCTGATCGTCGCGGCGATCGCAAATGGCACATCGTGGGCGCCAGCGTGCTCGGTAGTTGCGGCTGGGCCTTGACGTTGCTGGGGTCGAATATCGTAACGGCACTGGCCGGCCTCTCCATGGCCCTCACCGGAGCGGTGGCCGCCACATTGGTGTTGACGATTCCTCCGTCCTACCTCCACGGAGCCGCCGTGGCAGGCGGCCTTGCCCTCATTCATGCCATGGGCAATCTCGGGACCTTCGCCAGCCCCTACGCCGTCGGTGTCCTCTCAACTGCCACCGGCACCTTGACGGTTGCCCTGGCGGTGCTGGCCGCGAGTCCGCTGCTGTGCGCGCTGCTCGCACTCTTCCTACCGCCGTCATTGGCAAGGGTTCCGCGTACGGCGGCCGGGCATCTCGCGTAGCCCCTGTGCGGTAGACCGATTCCAGGCGTGACTAACCACATCCCCGATGGTGGATTGCGACGAATCGTCAGGATGTTCTAACGCAACGGAATGCGAATGTATGCAAAAGATCTTCCATTGTGGCGGTCGAACCTATGTCTAGATCCGAAAATGCCAGTTCAGAGGCATTTTACGCCGCAGAGGCTTGGCGACATTGACAACGCTGCGGTGCGGAGATAGTGTGCAAAGTCACATGCAGTAATTGCTGCAGCAGCACGTCTCAGTCGTCAATCGGCCGAGCAGGCTAATGCAGAGTGTGCTGGTTGGGTTGAACGCAGATCGGCGGGTTGCGCCGATTCGTAGCCGGATGGCAAAAGTCCGGTGGCGCCGAGAAAGTGAAGGTGGTTTCCATGTCAGGTCGGCTCGAGGGTCAAGTCGCATTCATCACCGGTGCCGCGCGCGGCCAAGGGCGGGCACACGCGGTCCGCCTCGCGGAAGAGGGTGCCGACATCATTGCCGTCGATATCTGTGCACCGGTGGAAACCGTCGGGTATCCCATGTCCTCCGCGGACGATCTCGCCGAGACGGTCGCCTTGGTCGAGAAGTTCGGTGGCCGCGCCGTTGCCTTTGAGACCGATGTCCGCGATTTCGATGCGCTCACAGCAGATTTGAAACAAGGAGTGGCTGAACTCGGCCGCCTCGACATCGTCGTCGCCAACGCCGGCATCTTGACGATGGGGGCCGCGCACGAGCAGTCCGAGGAACAGTGGAGCACGATGCTGGACGTCAATCTGACCGGTGTGTGGCACACCGTCAAGGCGGCCATCCCGATCCTGATCGACCAGGGCACCGGCGGTTCGATGATCCTCACGAGTTCGCTCATGGGCCTCAAGGGCGGCTCGTGGGCGATCAGTTACGCGGCGGCCAAGTTCGGCGTCGTGGGAATCACCAAATCGCTCGCCATCGAGTTGGCCCCCCACCGCATCCGGGTCAACACCGTGCACCCGACCAACGTGCACACGCCGATGCTCGACAACGACTTCATCATCAGGACGCTCGCGCCGGATGTGACGGATCCGACCTGGGCGGACACCAGCGAGTTTCTCAGTTCGATGAATGCATGGCCACTACCGACCATCGAAGCGCAGGACGTCTCCAACGCCGTGCTCTTCCTCGCCTCCGAGGAATCGCGATTCGTCACGGGCATCAGTCTGCCCATCGACTTGGGCGCTACCGCCAAGTAGGCGGCCCTGTACGTCGGCAACCCTGCGCCTCCATCCGACCTAGGAAGGAACACCGGACATCATGACGGTCCCCCAGAACACCCGCAGCCCTCGCGGCACCGCTGTGGTCATCGGCGGCAGCATCGCCGGCTGCACCACGGCTGCCAGCCTCGTAGAGCTTTACGAGCGAGTCGTGATCATCGACCGCGACGAACTGCCTGCTACCCGCAAGGAGCGCAAAGGCGTACCGCACGCCTACCAGTTCCACGCTCTCACCGCATTGGGACGGCAGGCGCTAGAGGAAGCGCTGCCGGGGCTCACGCAGACGGCTTTGGACGGCGGTGTGCCCGGCCACGATCCGGGCGAGACTCGGTACAGCTCCAAGTCTGGCTTCTTCCAGTTGGTTAAGACTGGCTTGCTCGTCCTGCTGTCGTCGCGCATCAACCTGGAGTATCTCGTCCGCGAGCAGGCTCGAACCGTTCCCGCCCTCGAGATGATCGAGCGAACGAAGGTCACGGGATTGCAGATAGACCAGGGCGCGGTGACGGGCGTTCACGTGCTCGACGGCGATGCCCAGGCCCGCACCATCGCCGCCGATCTCGTCGTCGATGCGAGCGGGCGGACCTCCGCCACACCGCAATGGTTGGAAGCAGCCGGTTACCCTCGGCCCATCGAGCAGGTGGTGAACGCCAAGTGGGGTTACGTCACTAGCTACGTGCGCCCGGACCCGGAGTTCTCACCGCCCTACAACGTTCTTTACATCACCCCCACTCTGAAGGGCGAAGGCCCACGCGCTACCCGTGGGGCCGGGATGTGGAAGCAAGAAGACGGGCTGTGGGTACTGACCGCACAGGGATGCGCCGGAGACCTTCCTCCGGCCGACGAAGCAGGCTTCCGAGACTTCCTCGGAAGTTTCGGTCGGACAGAGTTCGTCGATCTGCTGGATCGGAGTCACCTCGAACGCCCGCGAGTCGCGTGGCGGAACACCACCAACGTGCTTCGCGACTACGCCGGGATCTCTTCGCGCCCGGAACGGTTCGTCGTACTCGGCGACGCCGCCGCCGCCTTCAACCCCTACTACGGGCAGGGGATGAGTTCGGCGGCGCTGGGAGCGCGCCTCCTGCGCGATCTTTTACGGGAGTGGTTCACGAGTATCGGTGAAGACCTGACCGGCTTTGGCGAACGCTTCCAGAAGCAATTGGACGGATTGGTGATCCAGAACTGCTGGGGCATCTCGGCAGGTTCGGATCTGGGGGTCCCGGGAGTCGAGATCAACGGTGTACCGCAGTCCGTCGAGAAGTCCGACGAGCAGCAGTTCGTCGATCGTGTGCTGGCGTTGGCGACCGAGGAACCCGAGGTGGCCCGCAAGGTGGTGGAGATGATCCAGATGATCCGCGGGCCGGAGTGGATGGCGGAGGAGGATCTGCGCGCCAACGTCATCGCGAACTGGGAACGGCTCGGAGAACTCTCCCGCGATGATCAGGCAGCAGTGCTGTGATCGTTGAACGATTCGAGATCGGCCTATACGAAGCCGATGTCAAAGATCTTCAACAGCGGCTCGCCAGTACACGCTGGCCTGCGCCGGTGGCGGGAACCGGATGGTCCGCGGGCACGGATCTCGACTACCTCCGAGACCTGTGCGCGTACTGGGAGAAGGACTTCGACTGGCCCGAGGCCGCGGCGAACCTCAACCGATGGACCCAATTCACGACGAACGTCGACGGTCAACGGATTCATTTCCTGCACGTACGTTCGGCGGTACCGGGTGCTCGGCCGCTGATGCTGTTGCACGGCTGGCCGAGTTCGGTACAGGAGTTCACCAAAGTCGTTGAACCCCTGACCGATCCAGTCGCCCACGGTGGCGATCCGGCCGATGCGTTCGACGTTGTCATTCCGTCTCTGCCCGGTTACGCATGGAGCGGGCCGACCACGCAGCCAGGATGGGACGTCGAACGCATCGCGGGCGCCATGACGGTGGTCATGGAGCGGATCGGGTACGACCGTTACGGTCTGATGGGCGGCGATTGGGGTTCGCTGATCGCATCGAGAATGGCCCTGGCCGAGCCCGATCGAGTGTCCGGTCTGTACCTCACCCTGGTGTCGGTTCCTCCGCTGAACCCCGAGGACGAACCGACTCCGGAGGAGCAGCGGTTGGCGGACGTCCACGCACAGTTCATGGCCAGCGAAGGTGCGTACGGAGCCATTCAGGCGACAAAGCCGCAGAGTTTGGCGGTGGGACTGAATGATTCCCCCGCTGGTCTTGCGGCGTGGATCGTCGAGAAGTTCCGGGCGTGGACCGATTGCGACGGAGAGCTGGAATCGGTGGTGAGCCGCGACGACCTGCTCGCCAACCTCACCGCGTACTGGCTGACCGGAACCGCTGGTTCGTCCGCACGCCTCTACTACGAGGCGCTCACCGCAGGATCGTCCGTCCCGGTCACCGGCTACGTCGGCGTGCCGACCGGGGTCGGGGTGTATCCCAAGGAGCTGTATCGGGCATCCCGTCGCCAGGTCGAACGACTTTACAACGTCCGACGATGGACGGAACTGGCGCGTGGCGGACACTTCCCCGCCCTCGAGCAGCCACACCTGTTTGTCGGTGACATCCGGGCCTTCTTCCAGAATCTGAGCTGAACGTGACTGCAGCTGAGTTCGACGGTGAGCTGGTAGTGCACGAGCGGCACACGGCGGCCGACGGCGTCGTTGCCCTCCGCCTGTCGGCGAAGGATGGTCGGCAATTGCCACCGTGGGATCCGGGTGCGCACATCGACGTCGTACTCACCAACGGGCTCGTCCGCCAGTACTCGCTCTGTGGCGACCCCGGCGATGGCACCAGTTGGCGCGTGGGCGTGCTCCGGGATCCGAACACCCGCGGCGGATCGGCCTTGATTCACGACGAGTTCGTCGTCGGCTGCACCGTTCGAGTTCGAGGACCTCGCAACCACTTTCATCTGGAACCCAGTAAGAAGTACATTTTCGTCGCCGGCGGTATCGGCATTACTCCCATTCTGCCGATGTTGACCGCCGCCGAGAACGCCGGGGCCGACTGGACCCTGCTCTACGGCGGGCGCAGCTGTCGTTCGATGGCGTTCCTCGACGAGTTGAGCGGTTATGACGACCGAGTTCGGGTGCGGCCGTTCGACCAGTACGGGCTGCTGGACCTGAAGTCGGTGCTGAGCCGTCCCGACTCGGACACTCTGGTGTACTGCTGCGGCCCCGAGCCGCTGCTGGACGCCGTTGCGGCGGCGTGCAGCAATTGGCCTGACGGCTCTCTGCGCGTGGAGCGGTTCTCCGCCACCACGCCGCCGACCCCGGCCGTCGGCGATCGCCCGATCCACGTCCACCTACGGCGCAGCGAGGTGTCGGTGGTCGTGCCAGAGGACTGCACGATTCTGCAGGCCGTGACCGCCGCGGGCGCCGACGTCCTGTCCTCCTGTGAAGACGGGGTATGCGGCACCTGCATGACGACCGTTCTGGACGGTGTTCCCGAGCACCGCGATTCGGTGCTCTCCGAAGGAGAGCGCCGGGCAGGCTCCTGCATGCTCATCTGTGTTTCACGCGCGCAGGGTGACCACCTCGTGCTCGACCTGTAATCGACCGAAGAAGAGAGACGACATGTCAATCCGTGATGCCAACGTTGCGCTGCTACCCGAACCGACCGCGCTGATCGGCGGCAAGCGTTTCGAGGACGGCTCCGCCGAATTGGTTCCGCACAGGTACGCTGCGACGGGTCGGCACACGATGGATGTGCCATCCGGTGGACCTTTGTCGGTGCAGGCTGCGGTTGCGGACGCGCGCTCGACGCTGCCTCAGTGGCGCGCGATCGCGCCGGATGCGAGACGGCGATTGCTGCTGAAGTTGGCGGAGTTGATCGAGCGAAACGCCGAGGAACTCACCGACATCCAAGTAGTGGAGAACGGCACACCTCGGGCGATGGCGGCGATGTACGCCCCCATGGTGGCTGACTGCTTCCAGTACTACGCGGGCTGGTCGGACAAGGTCGGCGGCGAGGTGCACCCGGTATGGCCTACGCCGGGACTCGACTACTCGGTGCTGGAACCCGATGGCGTCGTGGCCATCATCATTCCCTGGAACAGCCCGCTCTTCAGCCTCGGCACCATCCTGGCCCCGGCGCTGGCGGCAGGCAACTGCGTGGTGGTCAAACCGCCCGAGCTCACCCCCTTCACATCCCTGCGATTGGCAGAACTGGTGCTCGAGGCGGGGATTCCGCCCGGCGTCGTGAACGTCGTACCCGGCGGGGCGGTGGCCGGCTCAGAACTCGTCGCACATCCCGGCGTCGACAAGATTCACTTCACCGGCAGTGGTCCCACGGCTCAACGAATCCTGACGGCGGCGGCGGCGAACTTCACCCCGGTCGGATTGGAACTAGGCGGCAAGTCGGCCAACCTGGTGTTCGATGACGCCGATCTGGAGGACGCCGCACAGCTGGCCGTCATGGCCGCGTTGCAGTTGTCGGGGCAGGCGTGTGTGGCGGGAACCCGCTTGCTGGTGCAGGACAGCGTCTACGACGACATGGTCCAGCTGTGCGCCTCGAAGATCACGGCCCTACCACTGGGTGATCCCGCCGATGAATCGACGTTCTTCGGGCCATTGATCAGCGGCGCCGCCTGTGAGCGCGTCCTCGGGTTCGTCGAGCGCGCCAAGGCTGACGGCCGACCGACGATCGTCACTGGCGGGGCGCGGGTCGGCGACTCGCTTGCCGACGGCTTCTACGTGGCCCCGACGCTGATCGCCGACGTCCCCCGCGATGCCGAGGTTGCCCGCGAGGAGGTCTTCGGCCCGGTGCTGTCGATGCTGCGCTTCCGCGACGAAGCGGACGCGGTCGCACTGGCCAACGACTCACCCTATGGATTGGCCGCTTACGTCCAGACCAACGACGTGGCCCGTGCTCACCGAGTGGCGGCCAACCTCGAGGCCGGCGTGATCTGGGTGAACGGCTTGGGCGGTCTGCCGCCCTCGGTGCCGTTCGGCGGATACAAGCACAGCGGTGTCGGTCGGCTCGGAGGTCGAGCCGGTCTCGAGGAGTTCAGCAAGCGCAAGAACGTCTGGCTTGCCCTCTAGAGGCGCACGGCCGTGCCCCGGCATCCGCGTCCGCCTCAGCGCAGCCCGGCGAACAGGTGGCATCTGACCCACACGGTCTGGTCGCGGAACCCGAGAATCACGTGTCCCTGAACTTCTCAGTGAGGAGCTACCGTGGGTCGACCCACACGCACGCCCCTCCGGCGGCCAGACCGAGGGGGTGTCCGCACACCAGGCGGCCTGCGGGATCGGCTGCTCGTCCCAACACTGGGCTTGATCACCGCGTTGATGGCGGTAGCCGGATCACTGGGTGCTCCGCTGATCGTCGTGGTGGCTCACGAGTACGGGGTCTCGACGTCCACCGCGCAGTGGACGATCAGCTTGACCTACCTCACCGGCGCTGCCGCGATGCCGATCGTCTCGTGGTTGGCTGCGACGAAGTATCGCTGGTGGACCACGGTCACCGTGGTGGGGCTGGTGTGTCTGGGGAGCTTGCTGGGTGCTCTGGACCTGGGATTTGGCGCACTGCTGATCGGCCGTTGCCTGCAGGGTCTGGGGCTGGCGCTGATGCCGGTTGCCATCGCCACCGCTCGCGACCAACTCGAAGGCCCGCGCCAGACCCGTGCGATTGCCATCCTCTCGGTGACGAACGTCGCTGCGGGTGCGATCGCGTTCACCCTGGTGGGTTTACTCGTCGACGTCGGTGGTCCGCGTCTCGCCTACTGGTTTGCCGCAGCATCCACGCTGGCAGTGCTCGTTCTGGTCGCGTGGACGATGCCGCGGCACGGTCCCCGTCACGAGACCCGGCGCGCCGATCTCATCGGGACCACGTTGCTGGCCGCCGGGGGAGTCGGCCTGCTTCTGACGCTGGCCCAGGTTGACCGGTGGGGCTGGTTGTCCACCGGCACGATCGTCACCGCGTGCGCTTCGGTGATGGCGTCGGCGGCGTGCGTCGAGTGGATGGCGAGGTGGAGTCGCAACCCCTTCCTCGATCTCAAGTTGATCCGAGCACGGGTTCCGTCGGCGGTGTATGCCACCTCTTTCACCGCCGGAGCCGGGATGTACATCATGTTGCCCTTGGTGATCGTCCTGGCGCAGACGCCGACCAACACCGGTTGGGGGCTGGGTTTGACCGTGGCGGCCTCCGGTCTGTTGATCGTGCCCTACGCGTTGGCCAATCTGCTGGGCAGTAGCTTGTCGACGATCTTTGGCCGCCTCGTGCGCCAGCATCTCTGGATGCCATTGGGCTGCGTCGTCTACGCGACGGCCGCCGCGATGTTGTTGGTGTGGCACTCGCACTGGTGGCAACTGTTCACGGCCATGGCCGTCGCGGGGCTGGGGAGCGGTCTTTCGTTCGCTCAGATGCCGGGCCTACTCGTCGCAGCGGTCCCGCCACGCGAGACCGGCCCGGCGATCGGGTTCAGCATGATCGTCCGGTTGCTGGGCTTCTCGGTGGGCTCGGCGCTCGTCGGTGTCGTGTTGTCTCCGAGCAGTCAGGTCTCGATGCCGAGCGTGGACACGGTTCACCTCGCGCTGATCGTCAACACGTGCTGGTGGCTGGTGACGGCCGCGGCGGCTCTGCTGATGGGTTTCGTCTACCGCCCGGCATCTCCTCCAGCCGGGGAACCTCCAAAATGCATCGCTTCGAACGACGTTTCGGGCCAATCGAAGAGCGCATCGAATGTCGAGCCGGCAGCCGAATCCCGCTCGGCGGGTGCCCGTTCGATGACATGTACGCACCGTCCATGACGCGTGCATTCCACGAGGAGCAGTAGATGGTCAGCAGCGCGATATCAGCAGCCGACGTGACGCAATGGGACATGTCAGCAGACGTGGTGGTGGTCGGTCTCGGCGCAGCCGGAGCATGCGCGGCGATCGAGGCAGATGCGTGCGGAGCGCGCGTGCTCGTCTTGGAGCGGGCTGCCGGCGGTGGCGGCGCGAGTGCACTGTCGGAAGGCCTCTTCTATCTGGGCGGCGGCACCGAGGTGCAGACGGCATGTGGCTACGCCGACGATCCAGAGCAGATGTATGACTTTCTCAAGGCGACCATGCCCAACACGGACGACAAGATGCTGCGGTCGTTCTGCGAGGGGAGCACGGACCACTTCAAATGGCTGGAATCTCATGGCGTGCCCTTCGCCCGCCGGGCACTGGACTCGAAGGCCGTGTCGTCCCACACGGGCGAGGGCCTGTTGACCACGGGTAACGAATCCGCCTATCCCTTCAGTGAACTCGTGGCACCGATTCCTCGGGGACACCAGACCACCGCGACACCGGGTGATCACGGTGGCGCCGTGGCCATGCGTGCACTCTTGGCGGCCCTCGCCGCGTCGGAAGCAGAGGTGGTGGTGAATGCTCGCGTCGATCATTTGGTCAGCGACGCCGGTGGGCGGGTGCGAGGACTAAGAGTCCGTCTCGATGGACGGGACCAGTTCGTCGAGGTCGCTCGCGGCGTGGTCATCACGACGGGAAGCTTCAACCTCAATGCCGAGATGACCAGTCGACATCTGCCGATCGTGAGCAAGTATGCACAACCGCTCGGAACTCCCGACAATGACGGTGTCGGCATCCTGCTCGGAGAATCAGTCGGCGCGGCCACGGCCAACATGGGTGGAGCGCTTGTCACCTCATCGATCTATCCGCCAGAACAGCTGATCAAGGGCGTCATCGTGAACAACCGCGGGCAGCGGTTCACGGCCGAGGACGTCTATCACGGTCGACTCGGGCACTACATCGCCCAGCAGCCGGATCAACAGGCCTATCTGGTTGTGGACGAGGAGACATTCGCCTATCCGGCTTCGGGCCGACACAAACTGATCGGGGTGTGGGACACCGTGGCGGAGACGGAGGCCGAACTAGGTCTGCCGACTGGCGCGTTGGCGGCAGCCCTGAGTGAGTACAACCGCGACGTCGAAGATCTTGGCGAGGATCAGCGCTTCCACAAACGCGGCCGCTGGCTCAAGACGATCCATCCGCCTGTTGCCGCCTTCGATCTGTCGTTCAGCAATTCCGGATACAACTTCATCGCACTTGGTGGCTTGCGTATCGACGAACATGGCCGGGTCGTCAACGAGGCGGGCGACTTCGTCCCCGGGTTGTATGCCGCCGGGGCGTGCGCCGCTCATCTGTCGCAAAATGGCGCGGAGTACGCCAGTGGTCTGAGTCTGGGGCCAGGCTCGTTCTTCGGCCGACGGGCTGGGAGATGCGCGGCTGCCGAGACCACCTTCTGACCCAATCAGCTGCGCGTTGAAACTGCAGCCGTAATGAGTGCAACTTGGCATACAAAGGAGAAACAATCATGGACCTTGGACTACGTGGCCAGCGCGCTATCGTCACCGGAGGCGCACACGGCATCGGACTGGCGATCGCCGAACAACTGGCCACCGAGGGCGCGGACGTCGCCATCTGTGGCCGAACCCGCGACACCCTGAGTGACGCGGCCGAGCGACTGGCCCGCCACGGTACGAAGATCTGCTGGGACGTGGTGGACGTCGGCAGCGGCGCGCGAGTACGCGACTGGGTTGACCGCGTCGCCGAGGACATGGGCGGCATAGACATCGTCGTCCACAACGCCAGCGCCGGCGGGGGAGCGGGGGAGGAGGCTTGGCAGCGCAATTTCTCCGTCGACCTGATGGGGTTCACGTGCCTGATCGAGGCCGCGACCTCCCACCTCCAGATGGCCAAAACCCCCAGCGTCATCGCACTGACCAGCACCGCAGCGGTCGAGGCATTCGGTAACCCTGCCGCCCCCTTCGGCGCAATCAAGGCTGCTCTGATCCAGCACGTCGCCGGCCTCGCTAGGACGCTCGCCCCACACGGGATCCGCTGCAACACCGTGTCTCCCGGCCCGGTGTTCGTCGACGGCGGCGTCTGGGACACCGTCAGGCGCGACCGCCCCGAGACGTATGACGGCGTGGTCGCAACCATTCCGCGGGGCAGCATGGGTACGGCGGAGGAAGTGGCAAACGTCGTGGCGTTCCTGTCCAGTCCGGCTGCCAGTCTGATCACCGGCGCGAACGTCGTCGCGGACGGTGGAATGACCAAGCGGGTGAACTTCTGAAAATCAGATCTCTTGTGTGAATACGATTTGGCATGCATAATTGCCCCCACAGGAGGCGGACATGACAGGGTTACGAATCGGCGGCGGCTTGGGTTACTGGGGCGACGACACGACCGCGGCAGGGCGTCTGGTTCGCGAAGGGCGGATCGACTATCTGGTGATGGACTTCTTGGCCGAGGTCACGATGTCGATCCTGCAGAAGCAGCGCCGACGCGACCCGAAGAAGGGTTACGCGGCCGACGTTCTCGACATCCTTCGCGACGTGCTCGCCGACGCCGTCAAGAACGACGTCAAGATCATCTGCAACGCCGGCGGCGTGAACCCGCTGGAGTGCGCCCACCAGATCCGTGCCCTGGCGCAGGAGCTGGGACTGGGTGAGCACGTCAAGGTGGCCGCCGTTCTCGGCGACGACTTACTGCCCCGCCTCGACGAACTGCGCTCAGCGGGTGTGGATCTGACCAATAGCGAGACCGGTGAAGCCTACGAACTCGTGCCTGGGGGCCTTGCTAGCGCGAACGCCTACATCGGCGCCGAACCGGTCGTCGAAGCGCTGGCGGCCGGGGCGAACATCGTCGTCGGCGGACGCATCGCCGACCCGTCACTGACTCTGGCGGCCTTACGCCACGAGTTCGGCTGGACCGCCGACCAGTGGGACCTGCTGGCCGCCGGCATCGTCGCCGGCCACCTCGTCGAGTGCGGCGCCCACGTCACCGGCGGCAACCACCAGGCGGCCTGGGACGAAGTCGACGACATGGTCGACATTGGATTCCCGATCGCCGAGGTCGACCCGGACGGCCGCATCAGGTTGACCAAGACACCGAACAGCGGTGGTTTGGTCGACAAGCAAACGGTCATCGAGCAACTTCTCTACGAGATCGGCGACCCGCGTCGCTACCTGACACCGGACGTGACCGTCGACTTCACCAGCTTTACCGTCCGCGAGATCGGACCGGACTTGGTGGAGATCGACGGTGTTCGCGGACTGCCTGCGCCTCCCACCCTCAAGGTCTCGGCGGCCTACGCCGACGGTTTCTCGGCGAGCGCCCTGTACTTGTACTCCGCGCCGCGCGCCGCTGATCGCGCACGCAAGGCACTCGAGGTCGTCAGCGCCCGCATCGACCGGCTCAGGCTCGCCCTCGACCCGATCCACCATGACTACATCGGCCTTGGAGCGGTACATGGACCCCGCACTCCCAAGACGGACGGCGCAGAGGCCGGCGAAGTCGTCCTGCGTGTGGCGATGCGGTCGCAGTCGCGGCCCGATCTGCAACGCGCGGTGACCGCGCTGAGCACCATCTTTCACGGTCCGCCGGGCAAGACGAACCTACAGTCTGGTCGACCTCGAATCTCCGAGACGCTCAGCTACTGGCCAACGCTGGTGCCGCGCGAACTGGTCAAGACAGAAGTCATCACCGTCTAGTGAGGAAGGAGGGCCCGATGCGTGTCTCCGTGGCCTCCATTGCATACGCCCGATCGGGAGACAAGGGCGGGATGTCCAATATCGGTGTCGCCGCTCGCGATCCCCGGTGGTATCCCGCGCTGCTTCGGGAACTCACAGCCGATCGGGTGCAGGAATTCTTCGGCGATCGGGCCACGCGCACCGAGCGCTTCGAACTGCTCAACATCGACTCCCTCAACTTTCTCCTGCACGGGATCCTCGGCAGGGGCGGCACCAGCACCCTTCGGCTCGACCCGCAGGGCAAAGCCCTCGCCGATGCGCTGTGCTTCATGGAAGTAGACCTCACCGATTCTGAGGCGGCCGCCTTCAGCGCATCGACGACGACGTTGTCCGCCAGCCAATCTGACCCGAAGGAACAGTCATGAGCATCAAACTGGAACACCTCCCGATCACCACGCTGGGCCACGACAGCATCCGCGAGTCGGTGCGTTCTCTGAACGCGAAGTACCCGCTCGAGTACTGGTCGGATCTGGAACGCAAGCATGAATTCCCGCAGGAGTACTTCGACGACTTCGTCAAGGCCGGATGGACGACCATGACGGTGCCCGAGGAGTTCGGGGGCGGCGGTGCGACGGTCAGCCAAGCCTCCGCGATGCTCGAGGAGGTCGGCGCAAGCGGCGGTGCGACCGCAGCGTGTAGCACGGTCCACTCGTCCCACATCGCGCTCATCTCGCTGATCAAGTACGGCAGCGACACGATCAAGGAGCGCTATCTGCAGCGGATGGTGGACGGCGAGTTGGCCGTCAGCTTCGGGGTCACCGAACCCAACGCCGGCACCGACACGAGTCGGATAGCGACGACGGCAATTCGACAGGGCGACAAATACATCGTCAACGGCCAGAAGGTGTGGAACTCGCACGCTCAGCGCGCCGAGAAGTGCCTGTTGCTCTGCCGAACGTCGCCGCGCGAGGGAGACGGCGGCAAGTCCATGGACGGCATGAGCATGTTCATGGCCGACCTCAAGGTGCCGCAGGTGACGATCCAACCGATCTCCAAACTGGGCCGCAATGCGGTCGACTCCAACGAAGTCTTCTTCGACGATCTACCGGTCGACGTGGACGATCTGGTGGGCACCGAGGGCCGCGGATTTCACCAGATCATGCCCAGCGTCAATACCGAGCGCATCTTCCTGGCGGCTGAATGCATCGGCATGGGCCGCTGGTGTCTCGAGCGCGCAGTCGAGTACGCCGGCGAACGCGTGGTGTTCGACCGCCCGATCGGCAAGAACCAGTCCGTCGCCCATCCATTGGCTCAGTCCTATATCGAACTGTCCGGCGCTGCTCTGGCAGTTCGTGAAGCCGCTGAGGCTTACGACGCCGGCGCAGCTCCCAAGGAAGTGGGCCGCCTGGCCAATGTCGCCAAGTTCTTGGCGTCGGAGGCGGCGTTCAAGGTCGCCGACAACGCAATGCAGGTTTTCGGAGGCTATTCGTTTGCCACCGAGTACCACATCGGCCGGCATTGGATCGAATTGCGCCCGCACCGGATCGCGCCGGTGAACAATCAGATGGTGCTCAACTTCGTCTCCGAGAAGGTTCTGGGGCTTCCCAGGAGTTACTGATGGGTGGATCGACCGCCGCGGCGCACCCGCGGCTGCTGGGCGGATACCTGACCCGCAACGCCACGCGGTGGCCCGACAGGACTGCGCTCGCTCAGCGGGGACATAGCCTCACCTACGCCCAACTCGATGATCGGGTCAACCGTTCGGCGAATGCCCTGCGATCACTCGGTGTCGAGCCGGGTGATCGCGTCGCGCTGTTATTGCACAACGGGTTCGAGTACATCGAGTGTATTCTCGCCGCGTGCCGGTTGGGCGCCGTCGCGGTGCCCATAAACTCGCGGCTCACCGTCGCGGAGATCGAGCACGTCATCGCCGACGTCGAACCCACCGTCGTCGTCACCGAGCCGTCGTTGCACGACGCCGCCTGGGAAGCCAGCCGCTCGACGGGATCGATCACGGCGTTCGTCTCCGTCACCGAGGAGCATCCGCCAGCCCCCGGCGGCGCGTGGCGGTACGAGGACCTGCTCGCAGCAGCCAGCAGTGACGCCGTCCTCAGCGACATAAGCGCAGACGAACCCGCCATGATCCTCTACACCTCCGGAACGACGGGTCGCCCGAAAGGAGCGGTGCTGTCGCATGCTGGGTGCGTAATCAGTGCTCTCACCGTGGTGGCGCGGCTGGGCATGACGGACGGCGCCGACTCACGGCATCTAGGGGTACCGCTCTATCACAGTGGCGGTGTCAACACCGTTCTGCAGCAGTTGATTCAAGGTGGCTCGACGTTCGTCGCCCAACCGGGCGCCTTCGATCCCGCAGCAACCATCGACGACTTCGGCGTGCACTCGATCACCACGGCGTTCCTTACGCCTACCCAATGGCAGCACCTCTGCACCGTCCCCGATATCGGGCGACGAACGCTTTCGTTGCGTCGCCTTCTGTGGGGAACCTCCAACACCCCGCCTGAGGTGCTGGCCTCGATGGCGCGATCATTTCCAGGAGTCCCCGTCTTCGCGCAGTTCGGACAGACCGAGATGACGGGCACGACATGCACTTTGGACGCCGAGTTCGCATCCGAGAAGATCGGGTCGATCGGGCGACCATTGGCTCACGTGCAGTTGCGGCTCGTCGACGATCAGATGTGCGACGTTGCGCCGGGGGAGGTGGGGGAGATCGTCTATCAGGGGCCCAGCGTGATGTCCGGCTACTGGCGCGATGAGGCCGCCACCGCTGAAGCCTTCCGGGGTGGATGGTTTCACTCCGGTGATCTCGCCCGGCGCGACGACGCTGGTTTCCTGTACGTCGTCGATCGACTGAAGAACATGATCATCTCTGGCGGTGAGAACATCTACTGCCTCGAGGTTGAGGCGGCGCTCCAATCACATCCCAAGGTGGCCGAGGTCGTGATCGTCGGTGTCCCACACGCGAAGTGGGTCGAGACACCGCACGCCATGGTGCTGCCGGTCGACGTCAACGACCCGCCTACTCTTGACGAACTCTTGACACACCTCGGTCCGCGCCTGGCGTCCTATAAGAAACCGACGTCGATGCAGATCGTCGAGACACTGCCGCGCAACAGCATGGGCAAGGTCTTGCGGCAACCCCTCCGGAGCACTGCCCTCGCAGGGCGGCTGCCATGACCAACGTCCGCACACCGTTGAGAGTGCTGCTGATTACCGGCGGCCATGCATTCGACGAACCGGCCTTCCTCGAGGCGTGGGGTGCCGACCCGACGCTGGAGGTCACCAGTGTCGAGCATCCCGAAGCGACCGACTGGTTGACGACGGGAAAGGCCAAGGCCTTCGACGCCGTCGTGTTCTACGACATGCCCGGCGTAGACCCCAAAGGCCCCAAAGCGTCGGAAACTCCAGCCGCCGTCATCGACGCATTCCATTCCCTGACCCGTGCCGGAACCGGCATGGTGTTCCTGCATCACGCACTGGCATCCTGGCCGACCTGGCCCGGCTACGCCGAGATGGTCGGCGGCCGATATCACTTCCGCGCTGGAACGCTGCGCGGTCAGCAATGGCCAGATTCGGGCTACCGCCACGATGTGACGCACGAGATCGCCGTCGTAGACCCGTCTCACCCAGTGTGCGAGGCCATTCCGCCGACCTTCACCATCACAGATGAGGTCTACCTGGCTCCGGTAGTCGAAGACGTGGTCCCGCTGTTACGCAGCGGGTTCGAATTCACCTCCGACAACTTCTGGTCTACCCGTCGGGCTCGCGAAGGCCACAAGTTCGACCGCCAGGGGTGGTCCCATCCGCCCGGATTCAACCTCGTGGGTTGGGCCCGACAACAGGATCGCAGCCGGATCGTGTACCTGCAACCGGGTGACGGTCCAGAGGCGTACGCCAACCCCTGGCTACGCAAGCTGTGGTTCAACGCGGTCCGCTGGGTCGCGAACTCCGATAGTGCCGCTGAAAGGAACAACACATGATCGAGATTCGGATACCGCAGGCATCGATGGAGATCACCGAAGGTGAACTCGAAGAATGGCTGGTCGAAGACGGGTCAGCCGTTACCGAAGGCGACCTCATCTACACACTGGCGACCGACAAGGTGTCTATGGACGTCGAAGCGCCGGCAACCGGCACCATCCGCATCATCGGCGTCGAAGGGCAGACCTACGACGTCGGAGAACTCATCGGTCATGTCGAGCAGTGAACGTCGCTGAGCTGATTGCTCGCGAACACATCCGCGAGCTGGTGGCTCGGTACAACGCGTTTGGTGACGCCGGCCGGGTCGATGACGTCGCCGGCCTCTTCGCCGAGGACGGACATCTCCACGTCAGCGATCCGACCGGATCGGTCACGGTGCGGGGGCGGTCGCAGATCGCACGCCTCCTCACCGACGTCAAGGCGTCGTGGTCGCGCGACGACGAACCGTGCTATGTGCGCCATTACGTCAGCACCCACATCATCGGCGTGACCGGTGAAGACATCGCGCACGGTTCAGCGCACGTCCTCGTGCTGCGGCCGGGGGGAACTGTGACGTCGGGACGATACTTCGATCGGTATCGCCGCGACGGGGACCGCTGGCTGTTTGCCCATCGGCGCGCCCACGCCGACTCTCCCTCCGTGGCAGCGACACTGGCTGCGCGGTCACCTGCGTGCGCGTTGCGCGACATTCCGGAAGACGAACCGAGCCACTGAACCGAAGGAGTACCGGTGGACCTAGTCCTCGTGGATCGGACTGACTCGCTGCTGACGATCACGTTGAATCGTCCCGAACGCCTCAATGCCGTCATACCAGATCTGTTCGACGCTTTGTCGGATGCGTGCACACTCGCAGCTGACCCCAGCGTGCGCGCCGTCATCCTCACCGGCCGTGGGCGAGGATTCTGTGTCGGGGGCGACATCAAGGCGCCGCCGTCTGCGCTGCAGCCCGGGTCACGTCGACAGCGCCGCCACTACACCCCGGCCATCGTCCAGCTTGCCGGACTGGATAAGCCCGTGATCGCGGCCGTCAACGGGCCCGCAGTGGGAGCGGGGTTGTCTTTGGCTGCAGCGGCCGATATCCGGGTGGCGTCGGATAAGGCACTCTTCAAGGCGGGCTTCGTCGACGCGGGATTGGCGCCGGACACGGGCAGCTCCTATTTTCTCGTCCGGCTGCTGGGATACGGCCGCGCCTTCGACTTTCTCGCCGGCGGCAAGCCGGTTACCGCTGAGGAGGCGCGCGATCTCGGACTAGTCAATGAAGTCGTTGCGCATGACGGTCTCATGGAACGAGCGCAGGAGATCGCGCGAAGCCTGGCCGACAAGCCCGGAATCGCGGTCAGTGCGACCAAGGCGCTGTTGCGAACGGCCGCACGTGCCTCGCTACTCGAGCAGCTGGAGGCGGAGGCGCAGGCCTACGACGTCGCGTCGGCAGACGAGGAGCGAATCGCGGCGCGTGCCGCGATGGTCAATCATATCTCGAAAGCGGTTGGGGGAGAACGTGAGTGAATCCAACGTGGGTGAGCGCAGATTGTTGCGTCTGGAGCTACGCAATGCAGAGACTCCGATCGAGCGTAAGCCGCCGTGGATCAGAACCAAGCTGAAGATGGGTCCGGAGTACAAGGACCTCAATGCGCTGGTCAAGCGGGAAGGCCTGCACACCGTCTGCGAAGAGGCGGGCTGCCCGAACATCTACGAGTGCTGGGAGGACCGCGAGGCGACGTTCCTCATCGGCGGCGAGCAGTGCACCCGGCGGTGCGACTTCTGTCAGATCGACACTGGCAAGCCGTCGGAGTTGGACCGCGACGAGCCGCGTCGGGTTGCCGAGAGCGTCCAGGCGATGGGCCTGCGCTACTCCACCGTCACCGGGGTGGCCCGAGATGACCTGCCCGACGGTGGGGCGTGGCTGTACGCCGAAACGGTCCGCCAGATCAAGGCGCTCAACCCGGACACCGGCGTCGAGCTGCTGATCCCGGACTTCAACGCGGTCCCCGAACAACTCGAAGAGGTCTTCGAATCGCGTCCGGAGGTGTTGGCGCACAACGTCGAAACCGTGCCGCGGATCTTCAAGCGAATCCGGCCGGCGTTCCGCTACCAGCGCAGCCTGGACGTCATCACCGCCGCGCGTGACTACGGTCTGGTGACCAAGAGCAACCTGATCCTGGGTATGGGCGAGACCTCCGATGAGGTGCGCACCGCACTGGTCGACCTGCACGAGGCGGGCTGCGACATCGTCACCATCACCCAGTACCTGCGGCCCTCGCCGCGCCACCATCCGGTGGAGCGGTGGGTCACCCCCGAGGAGTTCGTCGAGCACGCCAAGTACGCCGAGGGGCTCGGCTTCCCAGGCGTTCTGGCGGGCCCGCTG
The DNA here is from genome assembly GCF_008329585.1 of Mycolicibacterium sp. P9-22. Taxonomy (GTDB): domain Bacteria; phylum Actinomycetota; class Actinomycetes; order Mycobacteriales; family Mycobacteriaceae; genus Mycobacterium. Next base: position 893,799 of record NZ_NPKP01000001.1, read on the forward strand.
GTGCGGTCGTCCTACCGAGCGGGCAACTTGTACGCCCAAGCGGCGCACGCTGCCCGAGACGCGTAGATTTCGCGCGTTAGTGCTTGTGAATAACCGTCTGCATGCACGGCCCCGCTGTGCTCGCATGTGTCGGTCAACGCCCAGCCACGCGATGATGGGGGCGGCGAACCCGCGGTCGACTGCCGAGTGTGTTGCTGTTGGACCTTGGCGGCGGCCGTGGATGCGTAACCAGAAATGGCTGACAGCGTTCGATCCTGCGGACGGGGTCGTGGCTCGTCGGCCGGGGCGTAGCGATTCACGTCGCGCGATCGACCAGCGTTGCGATACCCGCCAAATCATGCTTTGAGCATGCAATTTCGTCAATGGCGAGTTTGTGTGCGGACGACGGGCGGTTCCGTCGCTGCGGTGCACTGGACAGCTCGTCAGCCGACCCTCGTTGCGGCATCTCGCGATCGTGCGCACATCCGCCCGGCGTCGCTGGTGTGACCGCCGGTCGACTCTTACACCGTCAACGACGCCGGCGGTGAGGGAAGTGGTAGGAACAGTCCACTGAGCGGCTGTACGGGTGCCGACCTTGTCTACATGCGTTATGGCATGCATAATGATCGTCCAGTGGTGGTGATCGGAATCACTACTACGCGATGGCGAGATGCCCATCACGGCCGTACGCGAGGAGAGCAGCAGTGGACGACGTGCAGACGGTGCTGAAACCAGTGGCGCCACCGGTCAGGGCAAGCGTGCTACCTCGGGTCAGCGGCCCGGCATCCAAACCGGTGCGCGTGATGGGGGAATTCTTCGCCGTCGCCTTGGACACTCTGGTTCTGATACCCCGACGACCACTCGCGTGGCGTGAGTTCTTCCTTCAGTGCTGGTTCGTGGCACGGGTATCGATGTTGCCGACGGTGTTGCTCGCAATTCCCTTCGACGTACTGATGATCTTCACGTTCAACATCCTTCTGAACGACTTCGGCGCGGGCGACTATTCCGGAGCCGGCGCGGCGTGGGCAACGGTGACTCAAATCGGCCCTGTCGTAACAGTTTTGGTGGTTTCCGGGGCGGCCGCCACTGCCATGTGCGCGGACTTGGGGTCACGCACCATCCGGGAAGAACTCGACGCCCTGAAGGTCATGGGCGTGAACCCGATACAGGCGCTGATCGTCCCCCGAGTACTGGCACTGACCATCGTGGCGACATTGCTGTCGTCATTGGTGATCGTCGTCGGTCTCGTCGGCAGCTTCCTCTTCAGCGTCTTCGTTCAGCACATCACTCCCGGCTCCTTTGTCGGAAGCATGACTACCCTCACTTACGCCGCCGATCTCGTCATCTCATGGATCAAGGCCGCGGTGTTCGGACTGACGGCCGGACTCATCGCCTGTTACAAAGGCATCTCCGTAGGTGGGGGTCCCGCCGGGGTGGGCAACGCCGTGAACGAGACCGTGGTGTTCACCTTCGTCGCGCTCTTCGCCATCAACATCATCGCCACCGCGGTGGGCGTGAAGGTCACGCTGTGAGCACCTCAGCGCCGAGCAGGCAGTTCCCCCGCAGTCGCCGCACGGTGCAGTACGTAATACACGGCTTGACCGAAGTTGGTGTGCAGGGACAGTTCTACGGTCAGACACTGGTCTCGGTGCGGTACGCCTTCGTGCACTATCGGATCGAGCTGGTCCGCCTCATTGCCCAGATGAGCCTCAGTACGGGTGCACTCGCTCTCATCGGCGGGACCGTCGTCATCGTCGGATTTCTCACCATGGCCATCGGCTCACTCATCGGCATCCAGGGGTACAACCAGTACGCCAGTTTCGGCGCCGAAGCCCTCACGGGTTTCGGGTCGGCCTACTTCGTCACCCGCCTGCTCGGGCCCGTGATCGCCGGCATTGCGCTGGCCGCGACCATCGGGGCGGGCGCCACTGCACAACTCGGTGCGATGCGGATCAACGAGGAAATCGACGCGCTCGAGGTGATGGGCGTTCGCTCCGTCGCCTACCTGGCTTCGAGTCGCGTCGTGGCTGGAGTCATCGTCGTGATCCCGCTTTACTGCGTGGCTGTGCTGTCGGCGTACTGGTCCGCGCGGTTCAGCACGACCTTCGTCTACGGACAGTCGACGGGCGTGTACGACCACTACTTCACCACCTTCTTGAACCCGATGGACCTCATCTGGTCGTTCGTGCAGGCCATTGCGATGGCTGTCGTGATCATGTTGATCCACACGTACTACGGCTTCGCTGCGAGCGGAGGCCCGGCGGGCGTGGGCGAGGCAGTCGGCAGGTCGGTGCGCACGTCCCTGGTCGCCTCCGTGTTCGTCGTCCTCTTCCTTGCGCTGGCCATTTACGGCCAGTCCGGCAACTTCAACCTGGCGGGCTGACGACATGTTCAGCAGTGGAGGTAAGCGTGGGATCCACCCGCTGTGGTGGTGCGCTGGAATGTTCAGTGCCGTAATTATTTTCGCAGTGGTGTGCTCGGCAATCTTCACCGGCAGCTTCGTTTCCTCCGTGCCGATAACCATTGCCTCCGAGCGGGCCGGTCTGGTGATGGAGTCGGGTGCGAAGGTGAAGATGCGTGGCGTCGAGGTCGGACGTGTGTCTTCGATCACCGGCGGCAAGCAGACTGCCAGTCTGGCGCTCGACATGTTCCCCGATCAACTCTCCTACATTCCCGCCAACGTACAGGCCGAGATCGTCGCATCCACTGCCTTCGGCTCCAAATACGTCAACCTCATCTATCCCGACGATCCCAGCCCCCAACGACTCGCCTCCGGAGCAGTGGTGAATTCGCGGAACGTGAGCACCGAGGTGAACACGGTCTTCGAAAACCTCGTCGAACTGCTCCGACAGATCGATGTCGCGAAACTCAACTCGGTGTTGACAGCACTTGCCGACGGGTTGCGCGGGCAGGGGAACCGAATCGGACAGGCGACCACCGACGCCGACCAGGTGCTCCAGGCCGTCAATCCCCGGATGGACACGCTGGCCCAGAACTGGCGTTCGTTCGGCGGCTTCAGCGACGCCTATGCTGCTGCAGCACAGGACATCTTGACGACGTTGAATGCAGCCAGCACGACGAGTGCGACCGTGACCGGGCAGGCGAAGGACCTCGATGCGCTGCTGTTGTCTACGACTGGTTTCGCCAACAGCGGGATCGGATTGCTTGCACCGAACAAGGACAACCTCGTCAGCGCCGTCAATGGGCTGGCACCCACCACCGATCTGCTTCTGAAGTACAACCCGACGTACACGTGCCTGCTGGTTGGTGCGAAGTTCTTCCTGGACAACGGAGGCTACGAGATCTACGGCGGCAACGGCCGCACCACCGTCACCGACAGTGCCCTTCTTCTCGGCGACGATCCCTATCGTTACCCGGACAACTTGCCGATCGTCGCGGCCAAGGGTGGACCCGGCGGCGAGCCGGGCTGCGGCTCGCTGCCCGACGTCGCCAAGAATTTTCCCGTGCGGTATCAGGTCACCGATACCGGGTGGGGCACTGGCCTGGACCTGCGACCCAATCCCGGCATCGGCCATCCGTTCTGGATGAACTTCTTCCCGGTGACGCGGGCAGTCCCTGAACCGGCCAGTGTTCGGGGGGAGGGTCCGCCGACAATCGGACCGGTGCCGTACCCCGGAGCGCCGCCCTACGGGGCACCGCTGTACGCGCCCGATGGGACGCCCTCCTACCCGGGTGTTCCGCCGATGCCTGGACCCGAGCCTGCCGGGCAAGCGCACGAACCGACGCCACCCGCGCAAGGGGCGGGGGCGCCCCCGGCGCCGTTGGCGCCCGCTCCCTAGATCCGTCCGCTCCGCAGCCACCAAGGAAGCAATTCGTGAAAGACAATCTGCGCGGTGCCGTCACCGGGTTCGCCGCATTCGTAATCGTGTGCCTGGTGAGCGCATTCGTCCTGGTCGCAATTTTCGGGCAGCTTCGTTTCGATCCGCAGCGCACCTACCTTGCCGTCTTTACCGATGTGACCGGCCTGGAGCAGGGCGACTTCGTGAGGATCGCGGGTGTCGAAGTAGGCAAGGTGCAGAAGATCTCGATCAGCTCCGATGCGAGAGCGGTCGTCGAGTTTTCCGCCGACCCCGCCGTGGTGCTCACCGCCGGGACGAAGGCGGCAGTTCGCTGGGCTGATCCGATCGGCACCCGGTACATGTCCCTGCTCGACGGACCAGGCGCCGCTACGCGCCTGGATCAGGGCGGAACGATTCCCGTCGAACGCACCGAACCCGCGCTCGATCTCGACACACTGCTGGGCGGCTTCCGCCCGCTCTTCCGAGCCCTCGACCCCGAACAGGTCAATGCCTTGAGCGCCCAGCTAATCCAGGCCTTCCAAGGGGAGGGAGCCACCATCGGTTCCTTCCTCGCAGAGGCCGCGGCGGTGACCACCAAGCTGGCCGACCGCGATGACCTGATCGGCGAGGTGATCACCAACCTCGACAAAGTCATGGCCACGTTGGGCGGCGAAAGCAAGCAGGTTGCCAAGGCGGTCGACTCGCTGTCGCAGGTCATCGGTGCGTTGGCGGCGCGCAAGACCGACATCAGCAATGCGATCGCCCACACGAACGCCTCCTCGGCGGGTATAGCCGACCTTCTCGAGCGCGCCCGCCCCCCGTTCAAGGAAACCGTCACGCAGTCAGACCGAACGACGTCGGTCGTCCTCGCCGACCACGACTACTTCGACGACCTGCTCAATACACTTCCGGACGCGTACCGGACGTTGTCGCGCCTGGGACTCAACGGTGACTACTTCTCCTTCTATCTCTGCGACCTCCTACTCAAGGTCAACGGTAAGGGGGGCCAACCGGTTTACATCAAGGTCGCCGGTCAAGACAGCGGACGGTGCGCCCCACGATGAAGCCCTTTAACGAACGCAATCCGCTGATCGTGGGAGCGATCGGAATCACGGTCATCGCCGCGGTGGCGGTCGGAGCGCTCAACTACGACCGTCTACCCTTGGTGAACAGCGACACGACCTACTCGGCCTACTTCGCCGAGGCCGGCGGGCTCAAACCAGGTTCGCCCGTGCAGGTAGCCGGATATCGAGTCGGCAGCGTCACCTCGATCGATCTCGACGGGAATCGCGTTCTGGTCGACTTCAAGATAGCCAGCGACGTGCATCTGGGCGATCGGACCGAAGCGAACGTCAGAACGAAGAACCTGTTGGGCGCCAAGCTCCTCCAGATCACGCCACGCGGGACCGGCGAGCTGTCGGACACCATACCGATCGACCGAACGCGGCCGCCATACCAGTTGCCGGACGCCCTCGGTGATCTCTCGGCGACGATCAGCGGTCTCAATACCGGTGACTTGTCCACTGCCCTGGAGACTTTGGCGCAGACGTTCCGGGACACACCGGCCAACTTGAGACTGGCCGTCGATGGCGTGGCACGGTTCTCGGAGAGTCTCGGCGCCCGTGACGAAGAACTGCGCAACTTGCTGGCGAATGCCAACAAGGCCACGTCGGTGCTGTCGGCACGCGTCGACGAGGTAGTGAACATCGTCTCGAGCACGAATGCGTTGATGCTGCAGTTGAGATCTCAAAGCGCGGCACTCGACCAGATTTCGGGCAGCCTGTCGGCGTTCGCGAAGCAGCTCAAGGGTTTCATCGCGGACAATCGCATGCAGCTACGTCCGGCGCTGGACAAGCTCAACGGCGTGCTGACGATCATCGACAACCGCAAGGTGCGATTGCAAGAAGCGCTCAAGTACCTCAATCAGTACGCCTTGTCGCTGGGCGAGGTCGTCGCGTCGGGACCCTTCTTCAAGTCCTACGTCGCGAACCTGCTCCCCGGGCAGTACCTTCAACCATTCATCGATGCGGCCTTCTCCGATCTCGGACTGGACCCGAGCGTCCTTCTACCATCGCAACTGACAGATCCTCAGACTGGCCAGCCGGGCACCCCTGCGCTGCCGGCGCCCTACCCGCGCACGGGCCAAGGCGGAGAGCCGAATCTGACACTGCCCGGAGCGATCACCGGCAATCCAGGGGATCCTCGCTACCCGTACCGAGAGCCGCTGCCCGCACCACCCCCGGGGGGGCCGCCTCCCGGACCGCCTGCGCCGCCACCACCGGGTCAGGAATCCGTCACCGACCCCATCCCCTCGCCGGTGTTCCAGCCGGCTCCCGATGAGGTGTCGACCCCTATCACACCGACCGAGGCGGGACAATGACCACCACCGGCAGGATCAAACTCGGGATTGCGGCCGTTCTCTCGTGCACCCTGATTGCTGGCGTAAGCGTTGTCGCACAGTCGTTCACGGATTCTGCCCGAACCCACATCGTTGCCTACTTCGAGAACAGCAACGGGCTCTTCGTAGGTGACGAGGTGCGGATCCTCGGTGTTCCCGTCGGCGAGATCGATGAGATTCAGCCACAAGCCGACCGAGTGAGGATCTCACTCTGGATATCCGACAAGTACCACGTCCCAGCCGACGTCAAGGCGGCAATCCTCTCGCCGCAACTGATCACCGCTCGCGCCATTCAACTGACGCCTGCATATAGCGGTGGACCGGTGATGGCCGATCACGCAGTGATACCGCAGAGCCGCACCGTCGTACCGGTCGAGTGGGATCAGCTGCGCGAGCAACTGGCGAAGTTGACCGACACCCTGCAACCGACCCAGCCAGGCGGCGTCAGCACCTTGGGGGCCTTCGTCAGCACCGCGGCAGCCAACCTCCGCGGGCAGGGTGCCAACATCCGTGACGCCGTCGTCAAGCTGTCTCAGGCGATGTCGATACTCGGTGACCACAGCGGAAACCTCTTTGGAACCATCAACAACCTCTCGGTCGTCGTCTCGGCGCTCCACACCAGCACCCAACTGCTGCGCGACCTCAATCAGAACCTGGCATCGGCGACCGCGTTGCTGGCCAATGACGACGACGAAGTAGGACGGGCCTTGGCGGACCTCAACGCCGTGGTCGGCGACGCCGCCAGCTTCATAGCCGAAAACCGCGAAGCAGCCGGGACGGCGACCGACAAACTGGCATCGATATCCCAGGCAGTCGGCGACAGTCTCGGTGATGTCAAGCAGGCACTGCACGTGTTGCCCAACGCCTTTCAGAACTTCGTCAACATCTATCAGCCGTCACAGGCGACCATTTCGGGGATGCTGCCGATCGCCAATTTCGCCAACCCGGTCAGCTTCCTCTGCGGTGCCATTCAGGCCGCGTCGCGATTGAACGCCGAGCAGTCCGCGAAGCTCTGCGTGCAGTATCTGGCGCCGATAATCAAGAACCGCCAGTACAACTTCCCGCCGATCGGCGCGAACCTGTTTGTCGGCCAGTCGGCGCGACCCAATGAACTGACCTACACCGAGGATTGGATGCGCCCGGACTACGTTCCGCCCCACGCAAACTCCGGTGCTGCACCGCCCTCGGCGCAGACTCCACCGCTGAGCGATCAGCCGTCACTTCCGCCTTCGTTGCCCGCCGAGCAGCCGGTGACCACCGATCCGAGCGCAGGTCTCCCCGGTTTGATGGCGCCCGCCGGAGGCGGATCATGATCCGCTGGCTAGATGTGCGTCGGCGTCGGACTCTCGCAGCGGTCGTGCTGTCGTCCGTGGCGCTTTGCGGATGTGAATGGCGGGGCATGAATTCGATGCCGCTGTGGGGCACACAGGGCGGCGGGCCGGCGTCCTACGAAGTGCGCGCCGAACTTCCGGATGTCGGTTACCTGGAACAGAATTCGCGAGTCCGGGCAGCAGACGTCAACGTCGGCACGGTGACCAAGATCGAACGCCAGGGTTGGCACGCCCTGATCACGATGAGCCTCAACGAGGGCGTGGACCTGCCTGCGAATGCCGTTGCCACTCTCGGGCAGACCAGCCTGCTGGGATCGCTGCACATCGAGCTTGCACCACCCACCGATGCGGCGCCCGAAGGCAAACTGCACGGCGGATCAGTGATTCCGCTTCGCAATGCGGGCAGCTACCCCACCACCGACCAGACGTTGGCAGCGTTGTCGATGCTCCTGAACGGCGGCGGCCTCGGCCAAGTTCAGGACATCACCGCGGCGTTCGCGACGGCCTTCGCCGGACGCGAGCAAGACTTGAAGGGCCTGATCAATCAGATCGATCAGTTCACCACCAAGTTGAACGCCCAAACCGGAGACGCTATTTCGGCGACAGAGAGTTTCAACGCGTTGGTAGGCCAGTTCGCCGATCAACAGCCGGTGCTCGACAAGGCACTTCGAACCATTCCGGATGCTTTGCAGGTGGTGAGCGAGCAACGCGGGCACCTCGTGGAAGCGGTCGACGCCTTCGGCAAATTTAGCGCACTAGCCACCGACACGGTCAATCAAACCAAGGACAACCTCGTCAAAGAACTAAATAACATTGCACCCGTTCTTGATTCACTAGCCGATGCGGGCCCCGCATTGACTCGGTCACTCGACGTACTCAGTACCTTCCCCTGGAACAAGAAGGGCATCGACAAGTTCGTCCGCGGTGACTCAGCGAACCTGACCGCCATCATCGACCTCACGCTGAGTCGTATCGACAACGGCTTGTTTACGGGCACCCGGTTCGAAGGCAAATTGACGCAATTGGAGCTTCAGTGGGGCCGCACCATCGGTCAGGTCCCCAGCCCCTATACCGCTGCCAATCCGCTGACCGCTCCTTACCGAACTGATCAGGGGTCGTGACATGTACTTGACCAGGCTGATCAAGATCCAGTTGGTCATCATCTCGATCATCGGGGTTGTTGCCGGCGGCCTCATGCTGTTCGGTTACATCGGGCTACCCGCACTCCTCGGCGTCGGCCGCTACACCGTCACCGTGCAACTACCCCAGGCCAGCGGGTTGTACAAGACCGGAAACGTCACCTACCGGGGCACACAGGTGGGGCGGGTGACCGAGCTCCGACTCACCGCCACCGGAGTGGAGGCCGTACTGTCCCTGCAATCCGATGTTCGCATCCCCGCCGACCTCGATGCCGAAGTGCACAGCGTGTCCGGTATCGGCGAACAGTACGTGGCTCTGCTACCGCGCAGCGACAAAGGGGCTGACCTCGAGAACGGTGACGTCATTCCCGTCAGCCGCACCTCGGTGCCAACCGACATAAACTCCGTGCTGGATGCGGCCAACCGTGGATTGCAGGCGATACCGCAGGGCGACCTGAAGACCGTCATCGACGAGTCCTACACCGCAATAGGAGGATTGGGGCCCGAAGTGTCCCGAATCGTCCAGGGATCCACGCAGCTCGCCTTGGATGCGCGCGTCAACGTCGACGCACTCACCACGCTCATCGACCGAAGCGGACCGGTCCTCGACTCTCAGGCCGATACGGCCGACTCGATACACCAATGGGCTGCCCATCTGGCCGACGTCACTTCTCAACTTCAGCGCAACGATGCCGAAGTGTCAGGACTCCTGCGCACCGGCCCCGCAGCGGCAGAGGAAGGGCGTCAGCTCATCGACCGCATCGCGCCAACTCTCCCGGTTCTTCTCGCAAACCTCGTAAGCGTCAACCCCGTGCTGATCACGTATCAGCCCGCGTTGGAACAGATTCTGGTCCTGCTACCCGAGGGTGTCGCCTTTCAGCAGATGATCACCCTGGCCAACCGCCATACGAAGCATCCCGCAAGCTATCTGTCGTTCAACCTGAACATCAATCTGCCGCCACCGTGCACCACCGGCTTCCTGCCGCCTCAGCAGCAGCGCACTTCGGCCTCCACCGACACCCCGGAAACCCCGAAGGGCGACCTCTACTGTCGGATTCCGCAGGACGCTCCGCACCAAGCGGTCCGAGGAGCACGCAACTACCCGTGCTTGGCGACTCCCGGTAAACGGGCACCGACGGCCGAGATGTGCGAGAGCACCGAACAATATGTCCCACTCAACGATGGTGAGAGCTGGAAGGGCGACCCCAACGCCACCCTGTCTGGCCAAGACGTCCTGCCCCAAGCGGCGCTGCCGCCCGACGTCGGCGCGCCGCCCGCGTCCCCGGCGCCCGCGCCGATCGCCGTCGCCGAGTACGACCCGTCCACCGGTACCTACGTCGGGCCCGACGGCCGGGTGTACATGCAAGGCGATTTGACCGAGAACCCGGAAGGTAAGACATGGCAATCGATGTTGACGCCGGCGACTGCGCCGTGAGCGACCACGAGGAAGCGTTCACCACGGATACCGAGCCCGAGGAGGTCGGCAGCGACGACCCAGTCCTGGAGCCGGGGCGATCGATGCGCTCGGCACTCATTCTCGGGATGGTCGCACTCACCGCCGTGGGCGGCGTGGTGGGTTGGCTCGGCTACAGCGCTCACCGCATCAATCACGTGGCTGAGCATCGTGGCGCCCTATTGGCCGCGGCACGCCAGGCAGCCGTAAACCTCACCACGATCGACTTCACCAACGCCGACGCAGAAGTAGCGCACATCGCCGACTCGGCGACAGGAGACTTTCGGGATGACTTTCAGAAGCGAGCGCCGGCCTTCGTGGACGTCGTGAAACAAGCTCAGTCGAAATCGGAGGGGACGGTCACTGCGGCCGGCGTGGAATCGTATGACGGAGCGCAAGCGAAGGTGTTGATTGCGGTCACTGTGAAGACGACCACAGCCGCCGACCAGAATCCGCCACCGCGCGGATGGCGAATGCGAATAGGCGTGAAACAGACCGACGCCGGTCCAAAGATCGACACCGTGGAGTTCGTGCCATGAGCGCGGAGTCATCGGTGCAGTTGAAGGACGTCGACGGCGCGACGCGTACGGACGACGTCGCCGCCGAGAAGGCGAGCGAGGCAACGGCCATGTCGCAAACCGACGACCCGGGTCGCACCCGAGTTCGACGCCGGCGGCGGCGTGCCGTCGTCTACGGTGTCTTGCCGGGGTCGGTCCTGATTCTCGCTCTCGGTGGCGGCTATTTGAAGTGGTTCGCTTCCGAACGTGGATCGGACACCGATTCCGAAGCGTTGCGTGCAGCAACCGATAGCACCGTGGCGATTCTGTCGTATGAACCCTATACCGTCAGCGCTTCCTTGACCGCCGCGAAAGACCGGCTCACCGGAACGTTCAAGGACTCGTACTCTTCGCTGGTCGATGGCGTCGTGATTCCGGGATCCGAACAGAAACACATCTCGTCCGAGGCAACCGTCGCGGCCGCGGCCGAAATGTCGTCGAGCGACCGCCACGCCGAAGTCCTGGTCTTCGTCAATCAGACTGTCTCCGTGGGAACCGACCCGCCAACCAACACTGCCTCAACCGTGCGTGTCACGCTCGACAGAGTAGATGGACGCTGGTTGATCGCTCAGTTCGATCCGGTCTGAGCCGCCGTGATACGCCTTGCGGAACGAGGATCACAGACTGCCGCGTCGTGGCGAGTTGTATTGTTCACGTTGGTGATCGGCACGCTCTTCGCGGCGGCCGCGGTCGATGTGCCCGCTGCGTACGCCGACAACAAGCGGCTAAACTCCAGTGTTGCGGCCAACGTGTACACCGTGCAACGACAAGCCGGATGCCCGAGCGGTGTCACATTGGACGCGCGGCTAAGCCGTGCCGCCCAGACGCACACCATCGACGTTCTCAACAACCGTTCACTCGATGCGGACTTGGGCTCCGATGGGTCTACTCCACAGGCCCGTGCGGAAGCGGCTGGATACCGCGGCAAGGTATCGGTAACCGTCGCAATCAACCCGGCCTTGGCGATCAGCGGAATCGAGATACTGCATCAATGGTATTACAATGCAATTGATTTCGCGATCATGACCGATTGTGCCAATGCGGACATCGGAGTGTGGTCAGAGAGCGTCCTTGACCGCACAGTGGTGGTCGCGGTGTACGGTCAGCCGCTATGAAAACCCTCGTCGCCAAGGAGTCGATGCTCAATCCGCTACGGACTGCGACGCACCGAAGTCGACCGTGGTCTCCCAGGGAACAAAGGGAGCTGAACGGATCTCAATCCCGTCTAAGACACCGGCGACGAAATCGAGAGCATGGCACCCATAGCGGAAGCAAGTGGCTCTTGCAATACATACTATTATGCATGCATAATAGTATGTATTGCACAGCTGCGCGATGGGATCACGAAGGGAACTTGGGGTGATGACCCTGAATCTGTGGAAGCGAGACTCCTGGTTCGAGACCGTCGCCGTCGCACAGGATCGAGCACGCAAACGACTCCCGCAACCCGTGTACAGCTCGCGTGTTGCCGGCGCGGAGCGGGGGCAGACTGCGCTGAACAATCCAAACGCGTTCGCGGAATTGGGATTTGCTCCCATCGTCGCCGGAGCCAAGTCGGAGCGTCGGACGATTCGTACGGTGCTCGGACAACACGTAGCGTTGCCGGTGCTGATAAGTCCCGCCGGAATGCAGGCCATGCATCCCGATGGCGAGGTCGCGGTGGCGCGTGCGGCCGCGTCGAGGGGCACGATCATGGGCCTGTCAAACTTCGCGGCCAAGCCCGTCGAGGAGGTGGTGGCCGCCAGTCCGAACACGTTCTTCCAGATGTACTGGACGGGTGGCCGTGACACCATGCTTGAACGCATGCAGCGTGCTCACGCCGCCGGTGTGCAGGGGATCATCGCCACGACAGACTGGTCCTTCTCGCGAGGACGGGACTCGGGCTCACCCCAGATCCCGGACAGGCTCGATCTCGGTGCGATTCTGCGCTTCGCGCCACAGATCATCCACAAGCGTCGATGGTGGTGGGAATTCGCCAAACGGCTCCAGCTCCCCGATCTGAGTGCCCCCAACTTCGTATCGCTGGGCGAGAGCCCGCCGTCGTTCTCCGAGGCCTATCGTCAATTCCTGGCGACACCGCCGCCACAGTGGGACGACATCGCCTGGCTCGTCGACACCTGGGGGCAGATGTCGGGAAAGCCCTTCATGCTCAAGGGCGTCTGCCGCGTCGACGACGCACGGCGAGCTGTCGACGCCGGAGTCGATGCAATTTCGGTATCCAATCACGGCGGCAACAATCTCGACGGCACGCCGGCGACGATCCGTCTCGTGCACGCCATCGCCAGTGAGGTGGGCCAGCAGATCACTGTGGTCCTCGACGGCGGCGTGCGCCGCGGCTCAGACGTCGTCAAGGCTCTCGCCCTGGGTGCCAAGGCAGTGATGATCGGTCGCGCCTACCTGTGGGGTTTCGGTGCGAACGGTCAAGCCGGCGTCGAGAATGTGCTCGACGTATTGCGGGACGGAGTGGACTCCACGCTGATGGGTCTCGGGGTGTCCTCGATCGACGAGCTAGGGCCCCACCATCTGATCGTGCCCGAAGGCTTCCACCTCCGGATCGACGAACACGCAGCGTGAGTCATCGCAACATGAGTCCCGTTCGTGACCGTCGCGGCCCTCTCAGAAAGTGAAGCCAGTGCGGATAGCACTCTTCGCGACGTGTCTGGCAGATGCGATGTTCCCCAGAGCCGCCATCGCCACGGTGTCGCTACTCGAGCGGCTCGGACACCGAATCGTGTTTCCCGACCGCCAGACCTGCTGCGGTCAGATGCACATCAACACGGGGTACCTCGCGGAGGCCGCCGCCTTGGTGCGTCACCACGTCGAGGTATTCGAGGGTTGTGATGTGATCGTGGCGCCCTCGGGCTCCTGCGTCGGGTCGGTAAGGCACCAGCATGCAATGGTTGCCCGACGGGCAGGTGACGAGGCGCTCGCGGTACGCGCCGACGACCTCGCCGCCCGTACGTATGAATTGTCCGAACTGCTCCTCGACGTACTCGGTGTGCGCGACGTGGGTGCGTACTACCCACATCGGGTGACCTACCACCCCACCTGCCATTCCCTGAGGATGCTGCGCGTCGGCGACAAGCCGCTGACATTGCTGAGGTCGGTCCGCGGAATGACCTTGACCGAATTGCCCGAGGCGGACTCGTGCTGCGGATTCGGTGGCACTTTTGCGATCAAGAACTCCGCCACCTCGACGGCCATGCTCGCGGACAAGATGACCAATGTCATCGCCTCCGGTGCCGAAATATGCACTGCCGGCGATTCTTCGTGCCTGATGCAGATCGGCGGTGGATTGACTCGGATACGGTCGGGCGTGCGCACGGTGCACCTGGCCGAGATCCTGGCATCCACCGAAGGCGCAGAGATGGGTGACGTGTGACCACCTTCGTGGGCATGCCTGGCTTCGGCAATCTGGAGGGTGACGAGCCGTTTCCCCGCGCGGCGCGGCGCGCCTTGCGGGACTCACAGATGCGCAAGAACGTCGGGCAGGCTACGGCAACGATCCGCGCCAAAAGGCTTGCCGCAATCGGTGAATGCCAGGATTGGGAAGAGCTTCGCGAGGCGGGTAGCGCGATCAAGGCGGACGTGCTTGCCCGTCTTCCCGAGTTGCTGGAGCAGCTGGAGCGCAACGTCGCTGCGCGGGGCGGAGTGGTGCACTGGGCCCGCGACGCCCACGAGGCCAACGTGATCGTCGGCCAGCTGGCGACTGAGGCGGGTGCCGCCGAGGTCGTCAAGGTCAAATCGATGGCCACGCAGGAGATCGGCCTCAATGAGTACCTCGACTCCATCGGCATCGCGGCGATCGAGACCGATCTCGCCGAACTCATCGTGCAGATGGCCAACGACAAACCCAGCCACATCCTCGTGCCGGCCATCCACCGCAATCGCGCCGAGATTCGCGACATCTTCCGGCGGACACTGCCTGGCGCCGGCGAGGTAAGCGACGACCCGCGCGACCTTGCGATGGCAGCGCGAGCCTACCTGCGCCGCAAGTTCATGTCGGCAAAGGTCGCCGTGAGCGGTGCCAACTTCGCTATCGCCGAGACCGGGACGCTGGTCGTCGTCGAATCGGAGGGCAATGGCCGGATGTGCCTGACGCTGCCGTCGACCTTGATCACGGTGATGGGCATCGAGAAGGTCTTACCGGCCTTCGCCGACCTCGAGGTCTTCCTACAGTTGCTGCCTCGGTCCTCGACTGCCGAGCGGATGAACCCGTACACATCGATGTGGACGGGCGTCTACGAAGGAGACGGCCCGCAGGCATTCCATCTGGTGCTGTTGGACAATGGCCGCACGTCGGTGCTTGCCGACGAAGTAGGTCGCGCGGCGTTGCACTGCATCCGCTGCAGCGCTTGCCTCAACGTCTGCCCGGTGTACGAGCGGACGGGCGGTCATGCCTACGGGTCGGTATATCCAGGACCGATTGGCGCCATCTTATCCCCGCAGCTGACCAGGTCGGACGACCACGGTGGTGCCAATGCATCGCTGCCATACGCCTCGTCGCTGTGTGGGGCGTGCTTCGACGCCTGCCCGGTCCGCATCGACATCCCCTCGATCTTGGTGGATCTCCGTGCCCAGCAGGTCGACGGTCAACGCGGCGGTTTTCCTGGCGGACAGGATCTTCTGATGAAGGCCGCCGCCTGGACGATGAAATCGCCCAAGCGGATCGCTACGGCGGAGAAGGCACTGTCAGCGGGTCGAATCATCGCCAACGGTGACGGCCTGATCACCACACTTCCGTGGCCCGGCTCGCGGTGGACCACGAGCCGGGACATGCCTCCGCCGCCGAAGGAGACCTTTCGGCAATGGTGGGCCCGCACCCATGGCGGGTCGGTTCGATGAACGGTGCGAGGCGGGTGGTGCTTGACCGCATCGAGCACGCGCTGTCTGCGGCACCTTCGCGGCCGGTCGTCGTCCCGCGACAGTACGAGCATGCGGCCTCGTCGCACCCGGGCGATGCAGAACTCTTTGCTCACAACGTCGCTGAGTATCGGGCGAGCGTCCATCGGATCGTCGACGGCGCCGTGGCGCCCACCGTGGCGTCGCTGGTACCGACGGGTATGCGCGTCGTGACGCCACTCGATCTGCCCGTCGAGTGGATTCGTGACGTCGAGGTGCTCGTCGATGAGCCCATGCTGTCGAATGAGCAGCTGGATACCGCTGCGGTAGTGCTCACCGGGTGCGCGGTGGCCATCGCTGCAACCGGGACGATCATGCTGGATGCCGGTGTCGCACAGGGACGGCGCGCCTTGACGCTGGTCCCGGATCACCACATCTGTGTGGTGCTCAGAGACCAGATCGTCGACACCGTACCGCAATCCATTGCCGCGCTCGACCCGGATCGGCCCCTGACCTTCATCTCCGGGCCGAGTGCGACGAGCGATATCGAGCTCCACCGAGTCGAAGGTGTGCACGGCCCTCGAACGCTGGACGTTCTGATCGTGTAGTCGGTGATCGGCTTGCGATGACCAGTCGCCGCCCACCTGTATCGCCTCGATGCGCGCCGTGGAATGCAGCTCGTCTAATGAAACAGTGGTCTGTCGCCTCCAGGCCGGAGGGGTTCGGGTTCGGATTGAAGCCGGGCATGATCTCCTTGGCCAGCAACGTTCGTCGAGTGTTGACTCGCCTACTCCCAGTCTTCGCGGGGCCATTCGGATGCCGGCCACGGGGTCGCACATTCGTTGCCAGTTCGTCATCGGCACGTCGATGGCACCGGGACATCACGTTGACCCGGATCTTGTACGCACCGAGTCCGAGGGCCGCGCTTCGCATCAGACCGAGCATGCCGTGCTTGGCCGCCGCATGTGCGTCCGATGGGATCGCCGATCAGCCCGATCGGCGATGACTTCAAGGACGATCGAACCGGCCTGTCGTTCGATGGGATGAGGAACAATGGCCCTCAGGGCTCGCAGAGGCCGGTGAGATTGAGGTGGATCTGGCCGAATGCCTGTAGCACTTCGGCCACGACCGAGTCCAGCGCCGCCGAGGAGACACAGCTGAGAATGCGCCGATCGACAGCTTCGACCTCGGCGACGGTCTCCCCGAGGTCGGCCTCGCGAGCCATGGGCAGCCGCTGTCGCCATGTCACGATCGATGTCGATTGCGATGATGGCCGCGCCCTCTCGCGCTGTTGCGATCCGTGGGCTCGGCCTTGGCCACGGGCGGCGCGGTGATGAGAGCGACCTTGCCGTCCAGTAAAGCCATGTTCGTTCTCCTCGTGTCAACGAGTGCGGGGCCCGTGTGTTGGTTTGCGACGCTCCCGGGAGTGACGCTGCGAGTGCGGCGCGGCGGCAAACGAGCGACGTGAAGCGTGTGGACATATTTGCATGCAAATCACTTCTCCGTTAGGTGGCCTGGCATAGGATTTCCACATGAAACGTTGCATGTCGTTGGTCGCTCTGATCGCCGTCGCAGCATCGCAGGTGTCGGAGCCGATCGCGCATGCCGTTCCCGGCCCTGAAGTCGAGTACACGTACAACGTGATCGTGCGGCGGCACTTCGATTTTCCAAACAGCGACGCGATTGGTTACGGGTTCGGGATCTGCGACAAGGTAGCCCAAGGCGAGGCGTACTCGGAGGTGATGGCCGACGTGAGGGCGGACGTGCTGCCCAACGACGAACAGGCGACCAATTACGTGGTCTCCAATGCCGTCGGAATACTGTGCCCCGTCCAAATTTCGCAGCTACGGCACTCGGCAGCGGGCTATCGGCCACCGGCGGGGTAGGACGGGGGGAGCGCGCCGTCGCTGCACCGATGCCGAGCGCGTGGTGTGCTGCACTGTTGCGCGGTCCTGCAACGGTTCCCGTCGGCTGCGGGGCGGAGACTGCCTCGATCCTGTTGTGCTGCAACCACCTCTGAACGCACACGTTGGCGCTAGGTGCACTGCGCTGCGCCCTTCGAACGTCGGTGTCCCACGTTGACGCTCGGTGCGACCGCGCGCCGACAAGTGCGGTGATCGACGCCATGCACGTTCGACTCCCGCCCGCCATCTGGCCGCCGCTGAGCGGCTGGGCGCCAATGTGCTCACCAGCGCTGGCGTTAAGGTTCAGGAGTACATTGCCGACCCGAAGGACGACGGCCGCCGTGGCATGCGTGTCATTGTGAAGGTCCGCAACAGGCGCACCTGGGGTACGGCTCCGTAACCCAGGTGCATCACGAATGGTCTGACAGGGTGCAGACCTGTGACATCTCGCTGCGGACACGATCTACCACGGACTGGACTGATGAACCCCAAACCGATACGGCCGGACCACGACCGAGGTTGTGCGGCATCCAGGTCGTTCCCACCGACATGGTGGCCGAGGCTGACGGCAGCGCCTACCCCGACGATGACTTTCTGCGGGTCGCTTACATTTCCGATCCAATCTAGAAGCCCGCTGACGCGCGTGATGAGCCACGCATCAACGGCATGCTGAAGTCGATCTTTCGACAACCTGCCCCCCGATGAGCAGGCAAGGTGTTAGCCCGGATGTGATCGCGCCACCCCGAGCGCCTAGGGCGGCGGTGCGCTGGCTGGTTCGCGATCGGCTGCATCCTGCGGAATCCATCCCTTGTGGCTGATCGTTTCAGGTGAATGAGCCCGAAAGGATCCACAGGTATTGCCATTCTGCTTACTAACTTGTAAGTTAGTAGCATGGTGATGGCAAGCGAAACTGCAGTTGCTGATCTTTCATTCGTCGAGATGTTGTGCGAACGGTGGAAGAAGGCGTGGAACGATCACGACGGAGACGCCGTCGCGGACCTGTGTGCCGAAGACCTCGTTTACGACGAACCCGCTCTGGGCGATACGGTCCACGGACGTAGCCCGATTCGCAACTACGTGTACGGGATGGACCGGGCATTTCCGGACTACACGTTCATGTTGGAGGGTCTGTATGCCGACTTGCATCGGCGCGCGGTGCTCGTCGCCTGGCGACTCACCGGCACATATGCCAAGGGCGGTCAGCGTATCGACTTCCACGGCGACGATCGCCTGGAGTTGGGCGAGGATGGACTGATCTCCACGTACCGTTGCCTGTACGACCACGCGTTGGTGCGGCGTCAGCTTGGTCAGTTGCCGGCCAAGTGAACGTCAAGTCTGCCAGCCCGCAGGTAGTGCGGAAGCCGGCGCTGGTGCGGCGTGCGGAGATTCTTGAAGCCGCGGCGGTTGAGTTCGCAGAAACGGGCTTGGCGGGCACCCCGTTGGAAGCCATCGCGGCACGTGCAGCGATCTCCCATCCGCGTGTTGTTCAGATGTTCGGCTCGAAGCAGTCACTGTTCGTGGAGGCCGTCGACGCGGTTTACGACCGTATTGTTGCGGCTTTCGCAACGTGTGGCGGCGCGGCATCTCCACATAGTGGTCGAGCATCGCTCACAGCGCTCGGCGATGCCTATCGCCGTCTGTTGCAGCGCGACCGCACAGTGTCGTTGATTATGTTGCAAGGCTTCGCAGCTGCCGCAGAGCCGGCCGTACGCGAGGTGGTTGCGCGACGGTATCTCGATTTGCAACGAACCGTGACAGAGCTGACGGGCGCCGATTCGCTGCAAGTGCGCACGTTCATGGCGACAGGTCTGGTGGCCACCGTGTCGGTTGCGCTCGAGCTTCCTGGCAAGCGAACTGACTCACGTTGGGCGGCATTGCTCTTGGCGCGTGTCTCTTAGATCGGCGCGCTCGGCACAACGCCGATCCGAAACTTCGATTAAACCGACACCGACCGCCCTACTTGAGGTCGTTCCGACCGTCTGTCAACATTCCGATTGAGGGGAGCAAAGCCAGCGCCACCTGCAGATCCCGACTGTCGCGGTCCAGGCTGCGGTGAAGGAGTTCCTCGGCTTGGCGGCCCGATAGCGCGCCGGGCCTCACTGCCGACCCCCGCACATGGTTCGGCTGATCTCCGCAGCGGCGACGCGCACCTGTGCGCCCAGTTCCTCGAATCGTTCCGCGCCGATGCGGCTACTGGGCCCGGAAACCGACAGAGCGGCAACAGGTCCCGCGGACCCGACGATCGGTGCCCCGATGGAACTGATGCCCGAGGACATCTCGTCGACGCTCACCGCGTAGCCACGCCGGCGGGTCTCGTCGAGAACAGTGCGGGTATCGGTGGGGTCAACGTGGGTGACCGCCGCCAGGTAGTCGTCGGTGAAGTGTTCACCACACGCCGCCAGGTACGCCAAACCGGCCGCCGACGCGTGCAGCGCGAATCGTTCACCGAGCGCCATGAACGCCCGCAATGGGTGCGGGGAATCGAGCCGCAGAATCAGCACGAGGGTCTGACCATCCGGTGCGGCCAGGTGGACGGTCTCGGTGGTGGCCGCCTGGAGCTCGTTCATGACCGGCCGTGCGATGTCACGCAGGCCGCCGGCAGCCCCGGCCCGGCCCGCCACCGCCGCCGCACGATACGTCAACCGCCAGCGAGCCGGCGCCGAATCGGTGGCACCGATCCAGCCCAGCTCCTGCAAGGTGAGCAGCACGCGATGGACGGTGCTCTTCGGAAGCTCCACTGAGCGGGCGAGTTCGGACAGACCGACCGGCTGCGCATCGGCCACGGCTTCCAGGACGCGGAATGCCGACAGCACGCTCGATGTGGCCGCGATGTTGTCCTCGCCCCGTGTCCGGCTACAACACGGGATTGGTGAGCGACGCCATGCCGTTACCGAGTTCGCAGCGCACCACATCGCCGGTCTCGATGCCGACGGCTCCCGGGGTACCGGTGGACAGGATGTCACCGGGATAGAACGGCATCACCTGGCTGTGGAAGCTGAGCAACTCGGCGGGGGAGAACGTCATGCCCGACACCGTGTCCTTGCGGTGCACCGCTCCGTTGTGGATCGTCGAGACCTGCAGGTCGGCCAACGGCCCGTGCGACAGGACCTCGTCGAGCGTGATCAGGTCGGGACCGAACGAGAAGAATGTCGGGTAATTCTTCACCCGGGTGAGGTAACGCGGATTCTCCAACAGCACCGCCTCGGCGGTCTGATCCAGCACCGGCACGATTCCCGCGACATAGGACATCGCGTCCTCGACACCCACCTGGTAGCACGTCCGCCCGATCACCAGGCCGACTTCGGCTTCGGCGGTGACCTTCCCGATCCCTGGGGGCACCACGATGGGCTCGCCCGGGCCGACGATGGTGTGGTCACCCTTGAGGAACGACGCGGGCGACGTGCGGGGAGCCTGCTCACCGAGATCGCCGGCGTGCCCGCCGTAGTTCAGGCCGATGCCGAGGATCTTGCGGGGTGTGCGCCACGGCGCGAGGACCTTCGCCTCGGGGTAGACGCACTGGCTGTCATCGACGCCGGCGGCGATGGCGGCGGCGAGCTCGTCGAGGCGCTCGGTGCGCAGCAGCGACAACAGATCACTGTGCGCGCCGGGCAGTACCTGATCGACGCGGGCCAGCCGGCCGTCGGCGAGCGCGACGCAGGCGAGCTGTTCCTCGCTGACCTGGACAGTACGAAGACGCATGACGTTCCTATCTGGAGTTGATGGGGGAGTTGGTGTTTCAGATGACGCTGCGGATCAGGCCGCCGTCGACGCGGATGACCGACCCGGTGATGTAGGAGGCGCGCTCGCTGCACAGGAATGCGGCCGCGTCGGCGTACTCGTCGGGTGTGCCGTAACGGCCCAGTGCCATGGTGGCCGCGCTCTCGCGGGCCACCTCCTCGACACTGCGATCCTCCCGACCGGCCCGCTTCTCATCGAGGAAACGGGTCCGGTCCGTCGCGATGCGACCGGGCACGATCACATTGCTGGTGATCCCGTCGCGGCCCACCTCCCCGGCGAGGGTTTTGGACCAGGAGTGCAGACTCGCCCGCAGCGTATTGGACAGCCCGAGGTTCGGGATGGGGGTCAGCGCACCCGATGACGTCGACGTCAGTACCCGGCCCCAATGCCGTTCCCGCATACCCGGTATCACCCTGTCGGTCAGCGTGATCACCGACAGGATCATCTGCTCGAAGCCGGCGCGCCAGGTCGCGGCGTCCTGGCCGACCACCGGGGTGGGCGGCGGGCCGCCGGTGTTGTTGACCAGGATGTCGACGCCGCCGAGGGCCTCCTCGACCGCGGTCACGGTGGCGTCCACGGCGGCGAGGTCGGCGAGGTCCCACACCACGGGCAGAGCCTTGGCCCCGGTCTGCTCGACGAGGGCCGCCGTCGCGGCCAGACCGTCGGCCGACCGTCCGGACACTGCGACGTTGACGCCCTCCTGCGCGAGCCGCACCGCGATCGCCGAACCGAGCCCTCCGCTGGCGCCGAGGACCAGTGCGGTCCGGCCGGTGATTCCGAGATCCATGATTTCCCTTCGTTATCGAGTTGCGGACGTGGCGCTGGGCACCGTGGCAAGGTGCTGGTCCAGGATGGGTGTGAGACTCGCGGGCAGCGTCCGGGCCGGCCGGCGGACCCGGCTCGAGGAGATCACCCCGCGCCGGCGCAGCACCTCCTTGCGGATCGCCAGCCCGATCTTGAGCTGGCCCTCGAAGTTGGCCAGCGGTAGCCACGGCGCCCAGGTGTCCCGGGCGGCGGTGAAACCGCCCTGCTCCCAGGCGTTCAGCACCGCGGCAAGGGCGGCGGGATGACTGAATCCCGTCATGGCACCCGCTGATCCCGCCGCCAGCTCGTCGAGCAGACCGACACCGCCCAGCCCACCGAATACCGGCACATCCACCAGGGGCGCGATATGTGCGATGGCCGCCGAGGTGGGCGGTGTCTCGGACTTCACGCCGACGGCGAACGGGCAGGCCCGCACCAGCGCGACCAACTGCTCGTCGGACACCGACACCCCGGAGGCCACCGGGTAGTCCTGGATCAGGATCCCTACTCCGGTCGCCTCGTGGAGTCGTGCCAGCGCGTGACCGGCCACACCAGGATCGGGATCGGGGATCTGTGCCATCAACGCCACCGGTGGCCGCGCCACCGCGGCCAGTAGCCGCTGCGCCTGCACCACGGCCGCGTCCGGATCGCGTTCGGAAAGACCGAGAACATAGGGTAATTCGGTGGCGTCGGCGACGGTGCGGGCCACCGCAGCCGCCTCATCGGCCGTCAGCGCGGCCGCCTCCCCGAACACGCCGAGCGCCACCAGCCCCAGACATCGATCAGAAGCGAACGCAGCGACCTCGTTGCACAGCGATGCCAGATCAACGGCCAGCCCGTCGTCGAACGGGGTGGCGAGCACACCCCACAGTCCCTGGGAAAGACCACCTGTCACAGTTCCACCTCTGCCGCATCGATGGTGGCCACCACGTGTTCGGCGATGGCGAGCGCCGATGTCGCCGCGGGAGAGGGCGCATTGCGCAGCACGACGATGCGGTCGCGGAAGCTGATCCGGAAGTCATCGACCAGGCCGCCGTCGGCGTCGAGGGCCTGGGCCCTGATGCCCGACGGTCCGGGCACCACATCGTCGTCCTGCAGGTCGGGTACGTAGGCCCGCGCGGCCTCGACGAATCGGTGCTTGCTCAACGACCCGTACATCTCGCGGATACCGGTCCGCCAATGCTGGCAGGCGAACTGCCAGAACGCCGGGGTCCGGGCGATCCCGAACAGGTCGGGCACCGACACGGTGCGCCAGTTGTAGCCCTCGCGGGCAAGGGCCAGCACGGCATTGGGGCCGATCAGCACCTGTCCATCGACCCGCGGGGTGACGTGGACGCCCAGGAACGGGTAGCGCGGGTCCGGCACCGGGTAGACCAATCCGTTGACCAGGCCCCGGCGCTCCGGCTTGATCGCGTAGTACTCACCGCGGAACGGCATGATCACCGGATCCGGTCCGTCGCCGGCCATCTCGGCCAGCCGGTCACTCTGCAGGCCGCCGCACGCCACCACCCGGTCGAACGTGGTCGCGGCGGTGCCGCCGTCGGTACAAGAGGTCACCACGACCTCGGCCCCCACTGATCGCAGGCCGGTGACCTCGTGGCCGAGCAGCACCTTGGCGCCTGCGGCGGTCGCATCGACGGCCAACGCCTGGGTGACCTGGGCGAAGTCGACGATCGAGGTCGACGGCGAGTGCAGTGCGGCGACACCGCGGACGTGCGGTTCGAGTTCGCGGAGTTCGCCGGGCCCGATGGTACGGATGCCCGGGACGCCGTTGGCCAGCGCGCGTTCCTCGATATCGCGCAGCCGGGTGCGCTCCACCTCGTCGAGCGCCACCAGCACCTTGCCGCAGGCGATCCGGGGGATCGAGCGCTCGGTGCAGAACTCCTCGAGCAGCCCGACGCCGCGACGGCACAGCCGGGCCTTGACCGACCCGGGCTGGTAGTACAGACCGGCATGCACGACACCGCTGTTGCGTCCGGTCTGGTGGGCGGCGAGCCGGTCCTCCTTCTCGTACACCGTCACCTCGGCGCCGGGATGCCGGGTGAGGATCTCGCGGGCGATGGCGATCCCGACGATGCCGCCGCCGATGACTGCGATACGGGTGTCGGCCATCAGAACCCCTGAACCCGAGCGTATTCGGCGAAAACCTCGTCCTGGTGGGCGCCGAGACCGGGAGGGGCCTCGCTGCGCGGTTCACGATGACCGGACAAGTTGAGCGGGGAGGCGGGCACATCCACGTCGCCGAGGGTGGGATGCGGCAAGGTCAGCACCATGTTGTCGCGGACGTGCTGCCAGTCATATACCTCCGGGATGGTGCGAATCCGGCCGGCGGGTACCCCCGCAGCGTCGAGGGCGGCGAGCACCTCGGCGGCGGCACGGTCGGCGAGCAGGTCGTCGATCTCCTTCTGCAGCATCTCCGCGCGGCCCACCCGGTCGATATTGGTGGCGATATCGGCCCGGTCTGGGTCCAGTCCGACGATCGGCGCGAACCGGCGCCACAGCGATTCCGAGCCGACCGCGATCACGATATCGGCGTCGCGGCAACCGAATACCCCATACGGCGCGATGGAGGGGTGCCGGTTACCGGTCATCACCGGTTCCACCCCGGCGGCCAGCCAGCCGACGCCATGGAACACGTGCACACCGACGACGGCCGCGAGCAGCGAGGTGTCGATGTGCTGCCCGGTGCCGGTGTGCTCACGCGCCCGCAGCGCCGTCATCACCCCGAAGGCGCCGAACAGCCCGGCGAGGATGTCGGCGATGGGCAGACCGACCCGTTGTGGCGGGCTGCCCGGATGCCCGGTCAGCGTCATCAGCCCACCCTCGGCCTGCACGATCTGATCGAATCCGGGCCGTGCGCCGTCGGGGCCGCCACTGCCGAAACCGGTGATGGACAGGGTGATCAGCCGCGGGTTGAGCTCCCGCAGCGTGTCCAGACCGAGTCCCAGGCGCTCCAGCACGCCCGGCCGGTAGTTCTCCACCAGCACGTCGGCGTGTGTGGCAAGCCAACGCAGCCGCTCGGCACCCTCGTCGGACTTGAAGTCCAGCACCACCGAGCGCTTGTTGCGGTTGGCGCTCATGAAATATGCGGACTCCCGGTGGCCGTCGCGTTCGACGAAGGGCAGCCATCCGCGGCTGTCGTCGCCGCCCGGGGGCTCCACCTTGACCACGTCGGCGCCGGCGTCGGCCAGCATCATGGTGGCGTAGGGTCCGGCCAGGGCGCGGCTCAGGTCCACCACCTTCAGGCCGGCCAGCGGGCGTGGCCCATTGACGTCAACCACGAGATCCTCCCATCAGTTTCAGGCCCACCGTCATGAGCACGATCACCGAGGTGATGCGCAGCACGTGCACGGTCAGCACGATCGGTACGTTGGCGCCGGCTGTCGCCGACAGGGCTCCCATTTGCGCGATACCGCCCGGGGCGGTCGCCAGCAGTGCGGTCAGGGAATCGAACGAGGTGAACTTCCACAACAACCAGGCCGCGGCGAGTCCGAACAGCAGGAACGCCACCACCGTGACGACGATGGGCACCACCGCGGTGCGCAACTGGCTCAGGGTGTCCTTGGTGACGCCCACGCCGAGCAGCCATCCGATCATCACGTAGACGATCCACTTCACCGATGTGGGGAAGTCGAAGGCCGTCATGGAGGTCATGTTGACGACCGCCACGCCGATCATCGCTCCGAGCAGCGGCGCTGCGGGGAGATGGAGCAGCGTCGCGATCGCCGCGCCGAGCACCGCGGCGACCGCGGTGATCAGCAGGGAGACAAGGCTCATCAGACTCGGTCCCGGTCCCGCTTCTTGGGTGAGAGCACCAGCAGGGCACGCTGACTCACCTTCCGGAGCGGATCTTTGATCAGCGGGATGGTGAACAGGAACACGATGAACGCGAGGATTCCCAGCGACGTCCCGCGCTCGGTGAACACGCTCAGGCTGCCACCGGAGATGACCATGGTCTGCCGCAGCGACTCCTCGGCCAGTGGACCGAGGACCAGCGCGATGACCAGTGCGGCCGGCGACAACCCGTAGATCCGCATGAAGAACCCGAGCACCCCGCACACCAGCATGATCTGCACGTCGAGCAGGCTCTTGTTGACCGCGAATGTGCCCAGGACGCACAGCAACAGCACGATGGGGCCCAGCACCCGGAACGGCACGCGGGCGATGCTCGCGAAACCGGGGATGCAGAACACGTTGACCAGCAGCAGCATGATGTTGCCCAGGAACATGCTGGCGATCAGACCCCAGGCGAACTCCGGGTTCTGCGTCATCAGCAGCGGTCCGGGCTGCAGGCCCCACATCAGGAACCCGCCGAGCAGCACGGCCGTGGCGCCACCGCCGGGGATGCCCAACGTCAGCAGCGGCACCATGGCGCCCGAGGACGCCGCGTTGTTCGCGGCTTCGGGGCCCACCAGGCCGGCCATCGCGCCCTTGCCGAACTTCTCCGGTGTCTTGGACACCGACTTCTCGACGTTGTACGCCATCAGCGACGCGATGGTCGCCCCGGCTCCGGGGGTGACACCGACACCGAACCCGAGGAACGATCCACGCAACGCCGGGCCGGCGGATTCGCGGAAGTCCTTGCGGTTGGGCCAGAATCCACGGCTACGGGCCGACACTCCGAAGAAGTCCAGCTTCTCCAGATGCCCGCCCCGCCACAGGGTGTGCAGCACCTCGCCGACGGCGAACAGCCCGATCGCCACCGGGATGAAGTCGATGCCGTTGATCAGGTTCACCGAGCCGAAGGTGTAGCGCTGCTCGCCGCCACCGATATCGATGCCGACGGTGCCGATGGCGAATCCCATCAGTGCCGACAAGGCGCCGAGCAGCTTGTTGCCCTTCAGGATCACGATGACGGTCAGCAGGCCGGCCATCACGATCAGGAAGTACTCCGGCGGCCCGAACGTCTTGGCGAACTCCGCGGTGATGGGTGCGGCGAACGACAGCAGCACGGCTCCGATGGTGCCCGCCACGAAGGAGGCGACCGCCGCCATCACCAGGGCCGGGCCGGCCCGGCCCTGTTTGGCGAGCGGGTAGCCGTCGAATGTGCTTGCCACGGTCGCTGATTCACCCGGCGTGTTGATGAGTACCGAGGTGATGGTGCCGCCGTACATGGAACCGTAGTAGACGGCGGCCAGCATCACGATCGCACCCGTGGGGTCCAGCCCGAACGTGACGGGCAGCAGGATCGCCAGGCCCGCCGACGGTCCCACCCCGGGGATGACTCCGACGACCATGCCGATGAGCACGCCGCCGGCGAGCAGCAGCATGTTCTGCCACGTCAGGATCGCGTAGATCCCTTCCAGTAACTGAGTCATGTCGCTCCTCAGCGGATCGGCAGAATGCCCTGCGGCAGACCGACGTTGAGGCCGGTCTGGAAGGCGAGGTAGAGAAGAACGGGGACGGAGACAGCGAGGATCACCGAGCGGACCCGATGCTCGGGGTCGAGGAACCACAGCGTCGCGCCCAGGAACACGACGCCGGAGAGGGCGGCGCCCAGGACACCGAACAGGCCGACGAACACCGCGGCGGCCGCGACGAATGCCACCAAGGTGAGCGGGTGCCTACCGAGATCGGGTTCGGCGGCTTCCTCGGCGGCCTCGACGGCGTCGAGCTTGGCGTCCTTGGGTTTGGCCAGGAATTCGGTCACCAGTGCGATGACGGTGACCGCCAGTGCGGTACCGCCCAGGATCCGGGGGAAGAATCCCGGACCGATCCGGCCGGCCTGGGTACGCCACTCCATCCCCATGGCCTGTTCGGTGTAGAAGGCGAAGGCGAGCAGGATCACGCCGAGAAACGCGAGTTTGGGCCAGTTCGCCGCCCGTCTCGTCTTGTCCTGTCCCGCTTCGGAAACCAGGCTCACCGGCATCGGTCCGGAGGCTGCGGCGCGAGATGCCGTGGTCACAGTGCCCCCTGTTCCTTGAGGGTGTCCTCGAACTCCTTGGTGGTCTCTTCGAGGTACTTCGAGAAGTCGTCGCCCCACTTGAGATCCTCGGTGAGGTAGTTGGTGGCCAGGAAGGTCTGCCACTCCTCGGTTTCGACGACCTTCTTCATCGTCTCGATCCACCAGTCCCTGGCGTAGTCCGGGACTTCGGGCGGCAGGATCAGCCCGCGCGGCATGGACGGCAGATCCGCCATCCCCTTCTCGGTGCCGGTGGGTACCTCGGGCAGCGCCTCGAGCCGCTCGTTGCCGGTGAACAGGACCGGTTGCATGTCACCGGATTCGATCTGGCCCAGGATGGACCCCGGGTTGGAGATCATCGCATCGATCGCGCCGGAGAGCAGCGAGGTCTGCACCTGTCCCTCCTCGTTGTAGGGCACGTACTCGAGGTTGTAGCCGGCGTGTTCGGCGATCAACGAGCTGAGAATGAAATCGACGTTGACAGTGCCGATTCCACCGACGACCACGGTGCCCTTGTTCTTGGCGAAGGAGACCCAGTCCTCGAACGTCTCGATATCGCTGTCGCCGTCGACGAGCAGCAGCGCGTCATCGGTGGCCAGCAGTCCGACATGGGTGAAGCTGGCGTAGGTCCAGCCCGGATCGGCCTGCAGCGGAGTGGTGAGGAACGAACCCGATGTGGTGGAGACGTTGTACGGGTTGCCCTTCTGCGACAACAGGTAGCCCCATCCGGTGGCGCCGCTACCGCCCTCGCGGTTCTCCACCGCGATGTCGTTTGGGTACAGGCCGCCTTCCTGGATGATCTGCACCAGCGTGCGGGCCATCAGGTCGTTGCCGCCGCCGGGCCCGAAGGCGACCGTCCAGTCGAGTGTCTCGGACGGGTAGTCCTCGGCAGAGCCGGTGTTGCCGGCCCCGCCGCTACATGCCGGCACCACGAGTGTGGCGACAGACGCGACCGCAGCCAAGGCGATTCTCAGTCGCATGTTGATCTCCTCATTGAGTCGGAAAGTTCTGCTATTGGGGTGTTTTGAAGGGTGAGGTCAGGGTGCGTCGTGGCGGAACCAGGACCCGGTGGCCAACGCGGCCAGTCGTCCGGAGTCGTCATACAGCCGCGATTCGAGCTGCACGACCCTGCGGCCGCCGTGGATGATGCGCCCGGTGCACACGCTGTCGGTACGGACCGGCCGCATGAAGCGCACCGACATGTCGATGGTCGAACCGGCCGACAGGTAGTGCTGGCAGGCATGACCCATCGAGATGTCGAGCACGGTGGTCAGGACTCCGCCGTGGATGCCGCCGCCCGCGTTGCACAGGTGTGGGGCGAACGGCAGCCGGACGGTGCAGGACTTGTCCTCGTCGAGGTAGTCGATGGACAGCCCGAGGAACTGGATGAGGAAGTAGCGCCCGAAAGCGGGTTCGGCGACTTCGGCGGCGTGCCGCGCGGCCTCGACGGGGTCGGTCGGTCTGCGTGCTGGATCGATGGCGGTCATGACCAGGTGAACCTCGGCGGACGCTTCTCCAGGAATGAACGCACACCCTCGGCGTAGTCCTCGGTGTCGAACGACGAGTTGCGGAGGTCGATGGTGATCTCGTCGTCCTTGGTCTGGCCCCCGAGCGCCAGGTTGACGATGCGCTTGGCGGACCGGACGCTGAACTGTGCACGCGTGGTGACCAGGCGGGCGAACTCGTAGGTGTGCTTGTCCAGATCCACACTCGGGATCAGCTCGTCGATCAGGCCGAGGCGCAGCGCGTCCGGGGCGTGAACGTGCTGGCCGGAGAACAGGATCCACTTGGCCCGGGACGGGCCGACCGTATCGATGAGGCGTTTGGTGGACTCCAGGCTGTAGACCAGCCCGAGCTTGGCCGGGGTGATCCCGAATCGGGAATGTTCGTCGGCGAAACGGATATCGCAGGCAAGCGCCAGGCCGCAGCCGCCGCCGATGCAGTAGCCGTGCACCATCGCGATCAACGGCTTGGCGAAACCCTCCAACGCGTGCTCGGTGGAGGCGACGTCCTCGTTGTACGCCTTCGCCGACGCGCCGTTACCGCGCACCTCCTCGAACTCACTGATATCGGCACCGGAGGCGAAGCTGCGGGTGCCCGCACCGCGAAGGACGACCACCTTCACCGCGGGGTCGGCGTCGAGCTCGCCGAACACCTCGGGCAGCTGCCGGTACATCCCCTGCGTGATGGCGTTGTGGGTGTCGGGTTTGTTGAGGATGACGGTCGCTATGCCCTGGTCGGCCTCGGCGCCGTACTCGACGAGGATGTGGTCGCTCATTTGTGTCCTTCCTGGAGCTCTGCGTGGGCGTCGAACAAGATTCCTTCGCTGAAGAGGCGGTCGATCTCGTCGTCCTCGACACCGAGTTCGGTGAGCACCGATGCGGTGTGCTGGCCGAGCCAGGGGGCCGGTGAGCGCACATCGAACTCGAGTTCGGAGAATCGGGTCGGCGGGGCGATGGTCTGCATGGGCCCGATGATCGGGTGCTCCAGATCGACGACCATCCCGCGGGCGCGGACGTGCGGATTCTGCAGTGTCTCTTCATAAGTGAGCACCGGGCCGCCGGGCACCCCGGCCACGTCGAGCCGGTCGACCCAGTCATTGGTGGGCAATGTGGTGGTGATCGCCTCGATCTCGATCTCGAGCTCGTCGATATGAGCCATGCGTGCATCCAAGTCGATGAAGCGTGCGTCGTCGGCCCAATCGGGGCGTTTGAGTACATCGTTGATGAGACGAAGCCACAGTCGTTCGGTGTTGGCGCCGATGGTGACGTAGCCGTCGGCGGTCCGGTAGGCCTGATACGGGGTCGAACGACGATGGCGGGTTCCGGTCTGCGCCGGCTGTTCCCCGCTGCCGAAATAGGCGCCCGATTCCCAGACGGTCCAGGCCAGTCCGGCGTCCAGCAGGCTGATGTCCATGTACTGGCCGTTGCCGGTCTGGCGCCGGTTCAGTTCCGCGGCCAGGATCGAGTAGATTGCCGTCGCTCCGGCGGCGATGTCGTTGATGGCGATGCCCACCTTGGTGGGTTTTCCGTCGGGCTGACCGGTCATCCGCAGGAATCCGCCCAGCCCCTGGGCCATGATGTCGAATCCCGGGCGGTCGCGGTACGGGCCGGTCTGCCCGAAACCGCTGATGGAGCAGTACAGGATGTCGCCACGGATCTTGCGGACGCTGTCGTAGTCGATGCCGAGGCGCTCGGTGACTCCCGGACGGAAGTTCTCGATGACCAGGTCGGCACTCGCGGCCAGCTCGAGAAACAGCTCCTTGCCGCGGCGCGACTTCAGATCCAGTGCCACGGAGCGCTTGCTGCGGTTCGGCATGGCGAACGGGTAGCTCTCGCCCTTGATCTTCGGAGCCATCCGCCGCGAGTCGTCTCCGGTGCCCGGCTGCTCGATTTTGATGACGTCGGCGCCGAGCTCGGCCAGCACCATCGTGCAGTAGGGGCCCGAGAGAAATCTCGTCAGATCGAGAACTCGAAAGCCGGTGAGGGATCGCATGTGTTCCTTCCGGTGGATGATGTCGTATCGTTTTCCGCATTGTGGGATATGCTTCACGCGATACGGAAAGATTAGGCAGTGAGCGGCATCACGTCAAGCGTCTGAGTGCAATGTGCGCCACCGGATCGGCGCGGCCCGCTGCCCGACCTACGAGGCGAGGAGAGAAGATGGCAGACGTGGACGGGGTGGAAAAGCCGGTGGAGTCGCAGCGCCGCAATGGCGTGCAGTCAATCGATCGCGCGGTCGCGCTGTTGCGCTGTTTCGACGGCCGCAAGCCCGAGCTGGGGATCAGCGAGCTGTCCCGCTCCACCGGCCTGTCGACCAGCACGGTGCACCGGCTGCTGGCCGCGATGCAGGAGAATCACCTGGTGCGCCAGACCGGCACCAAGCGCTACGGGCTGGGTCCGCTGTTGCTGCAGTTGGCCAACTCCGGGGCCATGCCCCGCAGCCTGCGCGAGGCCGCCATGCCGTTCATGACCGATCTGCGTGATGAGTTCGACGAGACCATCGGCTGGCACGAGTTGCTCGCGTCCGGGCAGCGCATCGTGGCCGGCCAAGTCGAGAGTCATCAGGAGCTTCGCCGGACCTACACCGATATCGGAGTGCCGATCCGGCTGGTCTACGGCGGCCCCGGCAAGGCGATCCTGTGCGCCCTGCCGGACGGTGAATGGCCGCGGCACCTCGCCGGGGACATCGACTCGATCACCGCCCGCACCACCACCGACGCCGCAGAGATCGAAAAGGAGTTGCGGGCGGCGCGGGTTCGGGGCTACGCGCAATCGCGCGGCCAGCGCACCGTCGGTATAAGTGCCATTGCCGCACCGGTTTTCGACCACACCCAGCGGGTGGTCGGGGCCATCGGCGCATCGGTGCCGGAGGCCCGGATGGCCCCGGAGCGCGAAGATCTGCTGGGGGCCCGGGTCCGAGAAGTCGCCTGGCAGCTGTCGACGACGCTCGGCGCCACCGCGGACGGTGTGCACGCATCGGTCCCCGACATCAGGCTTGGGTGACTCCTGTATTCCCGACCACGGGGGCACACCTGGTCCCTGTCTGGGCAGGCTGAACTGCCCTGGACATGCTGACCGTGCTCTACGCCAAAAAGCTTGCCCCGGAAGAGATTGCCGTACTCTCGGTGAGCTCCGGTTACCGGGCAACGGGCCTCAGCAACGGGGAATCGATGCCGGGCGCCGGTGATCCTGTCGAGGGTGCGGCAGGCATCGTGGCCATTGCTCTGGCCACCGAGATTGCCACCGGTCGATTCTTCAGTTGGCAGGGTGAAGTGGTCGATTGGTGATCGGTGCACCGCCAGAACTGGGTCTGATCGACGCCGCCGCGTAGCCCCATTAGGACGGGGTCACCAGAAAAAGAAAGGCGGGCCCGAATGGTATTCGGACCCGCCTCGAACTCATTCTGCAGTCGGTCAGTCGTTCGGACCCTGCACGGTCTGCTGCGGTGCCGTCACCGGGGGAGTGAACACGCCACCGCCGGGGTTGAGCGACTTCTCGGTGGGGGTCAGCGAGGGCTCGGTGGTGGTCGTGGTCGTGGTGGGCGACTCTTCGGGCTTGTCGCTGTCAGTGCTGCACGCTGCGGTGAAGCCGATCATGGCGATGATGGCGGCACCGCCAACCGCTGCCGAAATCCGACGACGAGCCAGACGATTTGTTGCCATCTTCAGTCCTTTTCTACTTTCTCAATGTGGTGAAACTTCGGCAGCCGCGATGTCCGCGAAAACCGGGTGCAGCAGTCCCCCTCAAAGCAGGAATCTGCATCATGAACTGTAACGCAGCGCCTGTATCGGTGCATTCCCCTTACGCATGCTCTTTCCAGCTCTATTGAAGCGCCTGGCGCCGAGAATCTGTGCCTCCACAGGTGTATTTCCGCCCACCGGTTTCGGCGCGTACAGGCGCCATCGGCTGACGTGGAGGTCGGCCATGTCGTCGATTCCGTGCCAACGGCCCGCATTCCGGGACCGGCCGGCTACCCAGCAACCATCTTGCGGTACAGCGGATCCGAATGCCGGCCGCGCGGCCATGCCCCACACCCCTCGGCGGCCCGCTGTCCCTGGGGGATCTCCCGGCGCGCTGTCTCGACCTGGCCGGCTGGTCGGGAGGCCGGTGACTTCCTGCCCGAGATCCTGCATACTGATCGTCACCGGAGTGACGAAGCACACCGTCGACCAGCACCGGTTCCATGCCGTTGACCGCTCGGACCTGGGGTTAACCCCCGGATGACTCTCGGGATTCCCACCTGGACAACCACCTTGGTGAAATTCGACCATATATGTGGAATGTCCACCGGTCGAGAAGTGTTGGTGATTGATATGAGTCCCGTGACAGTGATGACGCAGGCTCATACGTTGAGAGACATGAACACGTCTGGTTCAGCGGAAGGCGGGTCACGTGCCTGAAAACGACTGATATGCAGATATATAACCTCTAGTCCCCGCGTCCGGCGCCGCGCCGAACGCACATCGATTCATAGCCACAAGTTCACAAACCCACGGAGTCCCGTCCCGGGTGCCGAGATGCACCGCCGGGTGGATGGACTCTGCCTGAAAGGAACACGAAAATGCAGAAGATCCTCATCGCCTCGGCCGCCTTCATGGCACTCGCGGGCGGTTCATTCGGGATGGCGGCCACCGCCTCGGCAGCGCCGGCCGGCGCGTCGTCGGTCGAGGAAACCATCTATGACCTGCGCACTCAGGGTTACACCGTGCAGCTGAACGGCACCCGCAACGGGCCGCTGTCCAATTGTTCGGTCGACTCCGTGCGTGGCGCGTCCGACGGGGCGGCTCCGGGGGCGACGGTCTACGTCGACCTGTCCTGCCCCGCCGAGTACCAGTACTGATCACACCTGGGTCGCAGTGCCGCTCACCCGGTGAGCGGCACTGCGACTTCGTTGCGGCGACGGAATGGCAACGTCCATGGCGGGTCGTAGAACCACGCCACCGGTGGGCCGTCGGCGTGAAAGTCCGTGCCGTGCAGTGCTGTCAGGAGTTCGGCTGACTTGGCGGTGACGGATGTGGGGCTGCGGTCACCGCTGAACCGGAGCACCGCGAAGCGCTCGGCGGGCACCTCCACGACGGTCACCGAACTGTCATTTGGTTCGGGCAACGTCTCCAGCGACCACTTCGACGGCAGGTAGAAACGGATCACCGAATCGCCGGTGCCGCCGGCATGGTGCTGCGCCACCGGAGCCGTCATCGCGATCTTCGTGGTGCGGTCGTTGCCGCCGAAGATATAGCCGGCCAGCCGCCGGAAGCCGGTGCTGCGGGCGTCCTGCCCCTCACCCTGCACTGCCGTCTGGGCAGCCACGCGCGGGCCATACCGACGGATCTCGATCTCGCCGAGATTGTCTTCGTGTACGTACAGCGGTTCCTCGACGCCGACACGGATACCGAAGACACCCCCGACGCCCTCGACGACCTGGGTGGCGGCGCGTGCGATCTTCGTGAGCATGCGTACGTGGTACCCCACCACGGCATGTATTACTCCGGCGGAGCGAAGAACTCCAAGGCGACACCGTCGGGGTCGCGGAAGCTCAGACCGGACCCGTAGTGCGCGTCCACCACGCCGCCGTGTGCAATGCCGAGATCGTCGAGGCGCCCGGCCCACTGCTGTAGCTCGGCACGTGTCTCGCAGCCGAACCCGACATGGTCGAGGCCCGCCCGGAACTCGGTGAACTCACCGGGGGAGATGGACCGGTCGTGCTGATGGATGCCGAACAGCGTGCCGTTCCCGAATGCCCACACCAGATGGCGGAACCCGCTGTCGGTGTGCTCGTCGAGAACGGCGTCGGCCCCGATCAGCGCGCGGTACCAGGGCCCGCTCACCTCGATGTCGCTGACCGTGACGGCCACATGGTGCAGAGCGGAAATAGCCATGGAAGTCTCCTGCCTGATAGTTCGGTTTCACACCACCGGTTTGCCGCGTCGGGCGCGGGACCGAAGATCCCAGAGGTAGAGCTGGTAGCCGAACAACCACAGATCACGTGGGACCACGCGGTCGGCGATTCGCAACGCGCCGATCACCGTGTCGAACGCCCGCTGTTGGCGGCTGGTCCAGCGCAACCGCATCAGGGTGCGGAACTCGGGGGGCAGGAATCCGGTGGTCGCGAACAGGTTCAGCGGACCGGCCAGTTGGCGCAAGGGGGTCGGCAGGAAGACCAGCGCTGCGACCCCGCGCAGATGTCTGCGCACGGGCTCGTCGATCCGCAGGTCGTCCAGCGACCGTTTCCAGTACTTCTCGAACGCGACCCGGTCGGTCGGCCACATGTCCGCCCGCACCTGCAGCGTGGTGCCGAGCCGGGCGGCGTCCCGGTACACCGCGTCGGCCGACTCGTCATCGAGTGGGCCGTAGAGGAACTCGTGCTGATCGACGTAATAGCGGTACAGACAGGCCGCCACCCACAGCTGCAACGCGGGGTCGAATGCGTTGTAGCGCACCGGACTGTCCGGTCCGGACCGGACCTGGCGGTGCGCGGTGTCGACGGCCCCGCGGATCAGCGCCCGGTCATCGTCGGTGCCCAGGGTGGCCGCCGCCAGATAGGTGCCCGTGGTGCGGGCCCGTTTGAACGGGTGCTCGTAGACGTTGCCGCGGTGCACCGGGCTCTCCAGGACGCCGTACCCGACGCCCGGGGAAGCCAGTTGCATGATGACGTTCGCGGCAGGGGCGAGTGCCGCGGCCGGATTGATCAGGTCGGCGACGCGTCTCGGATTCCGCGGGGGACCGAGCCTCATGGAATCGAGTACACCACCTTGTGAGACGCTGCCGACGTGTTTGTGCCCAATAGCTCCGCCCGTGCGATCGGCCTGGCGGCCGGCTACCTGGCCGACGTGGTCCTGGCCGACCCGCAGCGCGGCCACCCGGTCGCGGTGTTCGGGTCCGCCGCGGCGGCGCTGGAACGCCGCAGCTACGCCGATAACCGCGCCGCCGGCGCCGCCCACACCGCCGGGCTGCTCGGGGCTCTGGGAGTGTTCGGGCTGGCCGTCGAGCGTGCCGCGCACCGGCGCGGCCCGGCGTGGACAGCCGCGGCCACCGCGGTGACCACGTACGTGGTGCTCGGCGGAACATCATTGGCCCGTACCGGCGACCGGCTGGCGGACACGCTGGACCGCGGTGACATCGACGGCGCGCGCGCCCTGTTGCCATCGCTGTGTGGTCGAGACCCGGCCGCCCTGGACGCCGACGGCCTGGCCCGTGCCGCACTGGAATCGGTCGCCGAGAACACCTCCGACGCGCAGGTCGCGCCGATCCTGTGGGGCGCGATCGCAGGCGTGCCGGGCCTGCTGGTCTACCGAGGTGCCAACACCCTGGATGCGATGATCGGGCACAAGTCACCGAAGTATCTGCAATTCGGCTGGGCAGCAGCACGGTTCGACGACATCGTGAACTACGTGGGGGCCCGTGCGACCGGCCTGGTGGTGCTGGTGGTCGGCGGAGCGCCGAGCGCGGCCTGGCGGGCCTGGCAACGCGACGCCGGTAAGCATCCCAGCCCCAATGCCGGCGTCGCCGAGGCGTCCTTCGCCGGAGCGCTCGGGGTGCAGCTCGGAGGCCCCACCCAGTACGCGCACCGACTGGAGATGCGTCCCACCCTCGGTGACGGACCGGCCCCGACTGCTGCCGACCTGCGTCGCGGTGTGCGGCTGTCGCGAGCGGTTCAGGCGGGCACGGCGCTGCTGGCGGTGGCCGTCAGTGCCGCTTGCCGTACCGGTCGGCGAGCTTCTGCTCGGTGCTGACCGGCTTCTTCGGCGCCGACTCGTCGGGCTCGGGTACGCCCTGCGGGTTGGCCAGTGCCTTCTCCCGGCGCCGGACCTTCACCTCGGCGAGGATGAAATACCCCACGCCGATCGGGGCGATGATGCCGAACGCGATCCACTGGATCCCGTAGGACAGGAACGGCCCGGCATCCAGGACCGGCAGCGGGATCACGCCGAGCCCGCCGGGCTGGTCCTCGACCAGTTGCAGGTATGACCCCGTCAGCGGGACACCGGTCACCTGGGAGACCTGACCGGGGTTGATCGAGTACACCTGCAGCGCGCCCTCGGCCCGGAACGGCTCCCTGCCCACGGCGAGCATCTCCGAATCGCGCAGCCGCGCGGTGATGGTGACCGGCTCGGCCGGGGCGGGCGCGATGGGTGGCACCGCGGTGCCCTGTTCGGGTTTGACGTAGCCGCGGTTGACCAGCACGGTCGGGCCGCCGTCGACGACGAACGGCACCAGCACCTCGTAGGCGGGCGCACCGTCCACCGAACGCAACCGGGCCAGCGCCTGCGCCTCGGGCAGGTAGTGGCCCGAGGCCGTCACCCGTTGCCACTGATGGTCGTGCGCCGACGAATCCTGCTGCGGCAGATAGTCGGTCAGCGGCACCGGGTCGGTGTTCAGCGAGTTGGCGATCTGGGTGTTCTCGCGTGAGGTGGTGGTGTTCTTGCCGAGTTGCCAGGGCGCCAGCACCGTGAAGCACAACCAGGCGAAGGCCGCCACGACGACATACAGCGCCAGCCACTGCGGCCGGAACAGGAATCCGAAGCGCTTCATGGCTGTTTCCTCTTCGCGCAAGCGCTCATCGGTGCCGCTCCAGGCGCTGGTCGATCCAGTCGTGCAGGCCGGGCAGCGAGGCCTCGATGACGGTGAAGACCGCCTCGAAATCCTCGGGACCGCCGTAATAGGGGTCCTCGACATCCAAGGGGAAGGCGGCCGAGCGCGGGTCGAAGGAACGCATCATCCGCAGCCGGTCGGCCGGGACACCCATGTCGGCGAGCATCCGGGCGTGGTTGCGTCCCATCGCGACGACCATGTCGGCGGCGAGGTGATCGTCATCGAGCTGGGCGGCGCGGTGGGTGGTCGGATAACCGTGCGCCAGCAGAACCGCGTTCGTGCGGTGATCCGCCCCGTCACCGGCATGCCAGCCGCCGGTCCCTGCGCTGGTCACCCGCACCTGCTCGGCCAGGCCGCGACCCTGGATCTGGTGGGCCAGCATCTTCTCGGCCATCGGGGACCGGCAGATGTTGCCCGAGCAGACGAACGTCACGTGCAGTGTCTGTTCCCCGGGTCGCTGCGCTCCAGCCCGCCGGCTAGACACCGAGCACCCTACGCAGTTCTGTCATCGTGGCCACCCGGTGCAGCGGCGCCGGGGCGTCGGGCCCGTCGAAGTCGGTGCCGCCGTATCCCCAGTCGACCACCACGGTGTCGATGCCGTGGAAGGAGGCACCCTCCACGTCGTGTGAGCGGTCGCCGACCATCAGTACCCGCTCCGGCAACGGGCCCAGCTGCTCCAGCGCGTAGGCGATCACCTCGGCCTTGGCGGCGCGGGTGCCGTCCGGGCTCGCCCCGGCGATGACCTCGAAGTATCCGTCCATTCCGAAGTGAGTGAGGATGCGCTGCGCGGTGGGCTGCGCCTTGGAGGTCGCCACCGCGAGCCGCACCCCGGACCGCTTCAAGTCCTCCAGCAGGTCCGGGATCCCGTCGAACAGGCGGTTCATCGACCACCCGCGAGTGGTGTAGTCGGCGCGATAGGCGGTCATCGCCTCATCGGCGCGGTCACCCAGGCCCATCGAGGTCAGCGTGTGGTGCATGGGAGGGCCGACGATCCGGCCGGCGAGGTCGCCGTCGGGAACGGCGGCGCCGATGCTCTCCAGCGCGTGGCGGAAGCTGGCGACGATGCCGTCCGCCGAGTCCGTCAGCGTGCCATCGAGGTCGAACAGCACCAACTGCGGAGCTCGGGTCACGGTTTCAGTCACCCCACCATTGTCGCCGATGTTCCGGTGCTGCTGGTCGGCGCACTACTGTCGTGCTGTGGTTCACGAGGTTCGGCAGGCGGCGCGCTATCACGGCGACCAGGCCGTCACGTCCGGGATGCTGGACTTCGCCGTCAACGTCCGGGCCGCCGGGCCGCCGTCCTGGCTGGTCGAACGCCTCGGCGCGCGGCTCACCGACCTGGGGCACTACCCGAGCGCGGCCGACGTGGCCCGCGCCACCGAAGCGGTGGCCGCGCGGCACGGACGCGACGCCGACGAGGTCGCGCTGTTGGCCGGCGGCGCCGAGGGCTTCGCGCTGCTACCGAACCTGGACCCGCGGCTCGCCGTGCTGATCGCGCCGTCGTTCACCGAACCGGAGGCGGTGCTGAGCGCCGCCGGGGTCCCGATCCAGCACGTAATCCTCGACCCGCCGTGGGGGCTGGCGGGCGCCGCGGTGCCCGCTCGGGCGGACCTCGTCGTGGTCGGTAACCCCACCAATCCGACCTCGGTGCTGCATGCCGTGCGCGACATCCTTGCGCTGCGTGCACCCGGCCGGATCGTCGTCGTCGACGAGGCGTTCGCCGATGCCGTGCCCGGCGAACCGGAATCACTGGCCGGGATGTCGCTGCCCGACGTTGTGGTGCTGCGCAGCCTGACCAAGACCTGGTCGCTGGCCGGGCTGCGGGTCGGCTACGCACTCGGTGCGCCGGAGGTGCTGGCCCGGCTGACGGCCCGCCGCGCGCACTGGCCGCTGGGCACCCTGCAACTCGAAGCCGTTGCGGCCTGCTGCACCCCGGATGCGGTCGCCGAGGCGGATGCCGGTGCACGCAGGCTCGCCGCCCTGCGTGCGGAGATGGTGGCCGGTCTGCGCGCCGCCGGGGTCGACGTGGTCGACGGCTGCGCGCCCTTTGTGCTGCTCCGCGTCGGCGACGCCGAACTGACCCGAAAGCAACTGGACACCAAGGGGATTGCGGTGCGCCGTTGCGATACCTTCGTCGGCCTGGCCGGTGAGTATCTGCGGGCGGCGGTGCGCCCCGAATGGCCGCTGCTGGTGGAGGCCCTGGCATGAGCGTATCTCTCGCCGAAGTGATGGACATCCTGGACGCGGCGTATCCGCCTGCGCTGGCCCAGGATTGGGATTCGGTCGGGTTGGTGGCCGGTGACCCCGCGGAGCCGGTCACTTCGGTGACGGTGGCCGTGGACGCCACCGAGGCCGTGGTCGCCGAGATGCCCGAGGGCGGGCTGTTGCTGGCGCACCATCCACTGTTGCTGCGCGGTGTGGACACGGTGGCCGCCTCCACCGCCAAGGGTGCACTGATCCACCGGATGATCCGGTCCGGGCAGGCGCTGTTCACCGCGCACACCAACGCCGACTCGGCGACCCCGGGCGTCTCCGATGCGCTGGCCGAGACGCTGGGACTGGTGGTCGAGGATGTCCTGTCCCGCGGGCCGTCCGGACCCGACCTGGACAAGTGGGTGGTGTTCGTACCGGTCGAACATGCCGCGCAGGTGCGGGATTCGCTGTTCGCCGCGGGCGCCGGTCAGATCGGTGACTACTCCTGTTGCAGCTGGAGTGCCACCGGCACCGGCCAGTTCCTGCCACACGCGGGTGCGACGCCCGCCATCGGCGAGGTGGGCACCATCGAACAGGTCACCGAGGACCGCGTCGAGGTGATCGCCCCGGCCCGCCTGCGCGGACGGGTGCTCGCCGCCCTGCGTTCCGCGCACCCCTACGAGGAACCCGCCTTCGACGTGTTCGCGTTGGCACCGCTGCCCGCCGATGTCGGGATCGGCCGGATCTGCACACTGCCCGAGCCGGAACCGTTGTCGGCGTTCGTGTCCCGGGTGCGTGGTGCACTACCCGTCACCACCTGGGGCCTGCGGGCCGCCGGCGTCGCCGACGCGGTGGTGTCCCGGGTCGCGGTCTGTGGCGGCGCGGGCGATTCGCTGCTGGGCGCGGTCCGCGGCGCCGGCGTACAGGCTTATGTGACCGCAGACCTGCGGCACCACCCGGCCGACGAGCACGGCCGGGTCTCTGATGTGGCACTGGTCGACGTCGCGCATTGGGCAAGTGAGTTCCCCTGGTGTCACCAGGCGGCATCGCTGCTGCGCGACCGTTTCGGCGAGGCATTACCGGTGCGCGTGAGTACCGTGCGCACCGATCCGTGGAATATCGATGGAGGTTCCCAATCATGAAAGCCGAAGCGAGTCAGCAACGTTCATTGCTGGACCTGGCCGAAGTCGATGCCGAATTGCGCCGCGTCGACCATCGTGCGGCCAATCTGGCCGAACAGCAGGAGTTCGAACGCGTGCAGGCCCTGCACCGGGAGGCCAACGACCAGCTGTCGGTCGTCGGGATCGCGCTGGAAGACCTCGACGGCGAGATCGCCAAGTTGGAGAGCGAGATCGACTCGGTGCGCCAGCGCGAGGAGCGTGACCGGACGCTGTTGCAGGGCGGAACCGTCAACGCCAAGCAGCTCAGCGAACTCCAGCACGAGCTGGAGACGCTGGAGCGCCGGCAAGCGTCCCTGGAGGATTCGCTCCTGGAGGTGATGGAACGCCGGGAGGAATTGCAGCGGCAGCAGTCCGAGCACCTCGGCCGTATCGACGCCCTGCAGAACGAGTTGTCGGCGGCACAGCTGGCGCGCGACGCGGCCCTGGTGGACATCGAGAACGTGCGTCAGGTATCCGCGGGTCGGCGCACCGAGCTGACGTCGCTGCTGAACGCCGACCTGGTGACCCTCTACGAGAAGCAGCGCGCCGGTGGCGGGCCCGGAGCCGGCATGTTGCAGGGAAAGCGTTGCGGAGCATGCCGTATCGAGATCGACCGCGGTGAGATGGCCAGGATCTCGGCCGCCGCCGACGACGAGGTGCTGCGGTGCCCGGAATGTGGAGCGATCCTGTTGCGGGTCACGCGGTGAAGGTGGTCGTCGAGGCGGACGGCGGTGCGCGCGGGAACCCGGGTCCGGCCGGCTATGGTGCGGTCGTGTTCAGCGGCGACCGCTCAGCGGTGCTCGCCGAACGCAAGGAGTCGATCGGCCGGGCGACCAACAATGTCGCCGAGTATCGCGGACTGATCGCCGGTCTCACCGCGGCCGCCGAACTGGGTGCCACCGAGGTGGTGGTGTTCATGGACTCCAAGCTGGTGGTGGAGCAGATGTCGGGACGCTGGCGCGTGAAGCATCCCGACTTGCTGGAACTCAATCGTGAAGCCGCGCAACTGGCCCGGCAGTTCGGCCAGATCGAGTACGGCTGGATCCCGCGGGCGGAGAACTCGCATGCCGACCGGCTGGCCAACGAGGCGATGGATGCTGCGGCGGCACCCGCGGCGGCGCCGGCCTCGCCGGGCTGGAGCGGCGCCCGTGGGAGACCGACCAGGATGATGTTGTTGCGGCATGGTCAGACCGAGCTCTCGGTGGATCGCCGGTATTCCGGCCGGGGCAACCCGGCGCTCACCGAGCTCGGACGCAGCCAGGCCGAGGCGGCGGCTCGCTACCTCGGCGAGAGGGGCGGTATCGACGCGGTCGTGTGCTCGCCCCTGGGGCGCGCGCAGGAGACGGCCGCCGCCGCCGCGAAGGAACTGGGCCTCGACGTCGTCACCGACGATGACCTCATCGAGACCGATTTCGGGGTGTGGGAAGGCCTCACTTTCTCCGAAGCAGCGCAACAGG
Organism: Mycolicibacterium sp. P9-22; assembly: GCF_008329585.1. Classification (GTDB taxonomy): domain Bacteria; phylum Actinomycetota; class Actinomycetes; order Mycobacteriales; family Mycobacteriaceae; genus Mycobacterium. The sequence goes on from NZ_NPKP01000001.1 coordinate 936,547, forward strand.
ATCCGGAGCTGCACGGTAGGTGGCTGCGCGATACCGGCGTGACGCCGCCCGGCGGGGAGAGCTTCGACGCGGTGGCCGAGCGGGTGCGCCGGGCCCGAGACCGGATCGTCGAGGAGTATGCCGGGTCGACGGTGCTGGTGGTCTCCCATGTCACGCCCATCAAGACCATGCTGCGGCTGGCGCTGGACGGGAACGCCGGGATTCTCTACCGGCTGCACCTGGATCTCGCGTCGTTGAGTATCGCGGAGTTCTATCCGGACGGGCTGGCGTCGGTGCGGCTGGTGAACCAGACCTCCTACCTGTGATCAGCTGGAGTGCAGGTGTAGCCGTTCGCCGTGGACGTCGAAGATCATGATGGCCTCGACCGGCCCGTCGACCGTACCGAACCAGTGCGGTGTCCACGTCGAGAACTCCACGGCTTCACCGGGTTTGATGATGAAATCGCGTTCGCCCAGAATCAGGCGGAGTTGCCCGGAGAGCACGTACATCCATTCCTGACCTTCGTGGACGGGCAGTTCGGCCGGTGGTGTATGGCGTTTGGTGCTCACCCGCACCTTGAACGTGTGCCGGCCGCCCGTCGGGCCCTGACGGGTCAACGGCCAGTAGGTCACCCCGTTGCGGGTGTGTGAGCTGCCGCGGACCCGCGGGTCTTCGGACTCCGGTTCGCGCAACAGCTCGTCGGTGCTGACTGACAGTGCCAGGGCCAGCCGGGGCAGGTGATCCAGTGCCAGGCGCCGTTTCCCCGATTCCAGCCGGCTCAGTGTCGATACGTCAATGCTGGCCCGGGCGGCGACGTCCTGCAATGTCAGGCCTTGCTGGGTGCGCAGATCCCGCAGCCGCTTGCGCACGGTGTCATCGACGCTCTTTGCCTCCATGGCAAATGAGCTTGGCATTTTGACCGCCGATCGGCAAGCTCGATGACATGAACAACGAATGGGATTGCATCATCGTCGGTGGCGGCGCGGCCGGCCTGAGCGCGGCGCTGGTACTGGGCCGCGCCCGGCGTCGCACCCTGGTCCTCGACGAGGGCGACCAGAGCAACCTCGCTGCGCACGGCATCGGCGGGCTGCTCGGGCACGATGGTCGCCCGCCCGCCCAGCTCTACGAGGCGGGCCGCGCGGAACTCGCGGAGTACCCGAACGTCACCTTCCGGTCGGCACAGGTGTCCGCCGCCAAGGCGGACGGTCCGGGCTTCGTCGTCGAACTCGCGGATGGCGGGCACGAACACGCTCGCCGCATCCTGCTGGCGACCGGTATGCAGTACCGGCCGCCGCAGGTCCCGGGACTGGAGGTGCTCTGGGGCGGTTCGGCTTTCCACTGCCCGTTCTGCCATGGCTGGGAGGTTCGTGATCAGCCGCTGGCTGTCCTCGCCGATGGGGACCGGGCCGTGCACATGGCGCTGATGCTCAAGGGATGGACCGATGACATCGTCGTGCTCAGCAACGGCGTGGGCCTGGAGAACGACCTGCTGGCCGCCGCCGGCATCACGGTGGATGACCGCCAGGTCAGCGAATTTCATTCCGAGGGTGGCGTATTGACCGAGGTTCGGTTCACCCAGGGTGCGCCGTTGCCGCGGCGGGGGGTGCTGGTCGCGGCCGTGCTGCACCAGCGCTCACACCTGGCAGCGCACCTCGGGGTGGACTTCGCTCCGGCGAGTCCTGTTGCCGCGGATGCCATCGTCGTCGACCAGTTCCAGCGCACCACGGTGCCGGGAGTGTTCGCCGCCGGTGATGTCAGCGTGCAGATGCCACAGGTCGCCGCCGCGGTGGCCAGCGGGTCACTCGCGGCGGCTGCGGTGGTGCAGAGCCTGCTGGCCGATGACGTCGGGCTGCCCGTCCCGCCGTGGCCGGCCCCCGATGTGCAACAGCATTGGAACGAGCACTACGGCCAGCGTGATCGGGTCTGGAGCGGGCGGGTGAACCTCCGGCTGTCCGAGGTGGCCGAATCGCTGACACCCGGGCGCGCCCTCGACCTGGGGTGCGGCGAGGGTGCCGACGCCATCTGGCTGGCATCGAGGGGATGGTCGGTGGTCGCCACCGACGTTTCCGAGGTGGCTCTGGACCGTGCCGCCGCCGATGCAGGGGAGTTGTTGAGCCACATCGACTTCCAGCACCACGATCTCGAGGTGAGTTTCCCCGACGGTGAGTTCGATCTGGTATCCGCACAGTTCCTGCATTCGAAAATTCCGCTGGACCGGGCGCGGGTGCTGAAGCGCGCGGCGGCAGCGGTGGCGCCCGGCGGCCTGCTGGTGATCGTCGATCACGGTGAGGCGCCGCCCTGGTCGAACCACCGCCACGTCGAGTTCCCCGGCGCGGAGGAAGTGGTCGCATCGCTCGATCTCGACGACACCTGGGAGCGCGTGCAGGTGGGCCCGGTCGAGCGCGCGGCGACCGGACCCGACGGGCAGTCGGGGCACCTGGTCGACAATGTGATGGTGCTGCGGCGGAAGTGAGGCGCACCCGGGCGGTCAGAATGAGTTGTCGGCCGCCCGGGGATCGTCCAACAGTGGGTTGTTGCGGTGGTTCGCGCGAGCTTCCCGCCGCCAAGGCCGAGCCGGATTGTCGGCTCCGGTATCGATGTCCGCGAGCGCAATTGCCGGCTCCGCGGTGTCGCCGCACCGCGCGATCCAATTTCCGTCGACGCCGGCGATGCCGGACTGCGCGCCGACCGCGTTCTCTGGGCATGAGGTCGCGTAACTGACGCACAGACTGTTGGCGCCGGCGTGTCCTTGGACCTGCAGTGAAAAGGCGGAACTTGCGCCGTGGCTGGACAAGAGGACGCAATCGACATCGGCGCGCTCGTACTCCAGAAACACCTCGGGATACACCGATTCCATTCCCAGCGCGCATCCGAACCGCACCCCGTCGACACCGAATGTCACCGGCCGCGAGCCGGGGGTGTACATGTAGGACTGCTTGGTGAAGGAGAGCATTCGCTCGTCATACCGACAGGCGACCTGTCCCTTACCGTCGATGACATACATACTGTTGTGCGGCCTGCGCGGCGATGTCAGTCGGTGCACCCCGCCGATGACGGTCCACAGGCCCAGTGCCGCAGCGTGATCGGCGATCAGGCGCAGCTCGCGAGTTTGGCCGTCCCAGTCGAATCGTGACCAATCGGATTCGGCGATCGCCCCTGCGACGCTGGACATCCGTCGCTTTCCGGGGGCGCAAAGCGTGCCTTCGCCGAAATGGATCGCGGTGGCCTCCCGGCGATGTGCCTCGGTCATCAGGTCCCGGACGGTGGAACCTGCGTGTCTGATCGCCTCAGCGGCGCCGGGATCTGTGGGGCTCTGGACCTGTGCCACGGCGATTCGGAGCCTTCGCGAGGCGTTGGAGCCGGTTTCTGTTGTTCGGAAGTGTTGCAGGGCGGTGGTGTACGACTCACCGGTCTTATCAGCACGCGCGCGAACTCGCTTTTTCAAGCGTCGGTTCTCGGTCATCGCTCAGCCCTCCTCGCCCGCGGCATCGAGCCCCCAGCGGCCATCGACGCCCGAGCAGACGGACTGACTGGCTGATCCGAGACCAAGTCCCTTTGCCTCGCGTGGTGACCGCGCTGGGTGCGATCATCAGAGGTTGAGCGTGGATCACGCTGCTGGGCATCAGCATAACGACGCTCGGGCGCGCTCGCCAGGTCTGGTGAAAGTTATCCACAGGCGGCGAAATTCTCTGCGACCCGTCAGTGGGCCCGAGTAGTGTAGAACACATGTTCGGAGTGTTGGATGGGGCCGCGATTGCGGGGTTGAGCGATGAGGCGCTCATCTCCGCGGTCACCGCAATGACCCGGACCGAGGCCATGGCCGCCGCGCAGCGGCTGGCGTTGATCGGTGAAGTCGTGGCTCGCCAATGTGATGACGAGGACGACGCTGTTGCTCATCAGGTGATCGATGGCTGGGCGTGGGCGCAGGCCGCGGTGGTTGCGGCCTGCAATCTGAACCCGTACGCGGCGTCCAAGCAGATGCGCATCGCCCAGGCCTTGCGGGATCGGCTGCCCCGGACTGCGGCGCTGTTCGCCACCGGTGCGGTCTCGGCGACGGTGATCGATGCGATCACCTGGCGCACCCACCTGGTCGAGGACGAGGATGCGCTGGCGTTGATCGATGCTGCCATCTCTGGTGAAGCCGGCGTGTATGGGGCGCATTCAGAGAAGCAGTTGGTTGGTGCCGTCGATCTGTGGGTGGAGAAGTTCGACCCCGAAGCCGTCATCCGCTCCACACGCAACGCCAAAGATCTTTATGTCGAGTTCGACGATAAGGACGATCCCAACGGGGTGTCCTCGTTCTGGGGGCGGCTGCGCGTCACCGACAAGAAGATCTTGGAGCAGCGGCTCAACGATCTGGCCGACACCGTCTGCCCCCATGATCCCCGTTCCCGTGGGGAACTGCGTGCCGCGGCGCTGTCGACGTTGGGTGTGGTCGGCCCGGCGCTGCAACGCTTGGCATGCCAGTGCGGGGACGCGAGTTGCGAGGGCAGCGGCAAAGACCCACGCTCGGGCGCGGTCACCATCTATGCGCTCACCGATCAGGTCCCGGCCGCCGGTGAAGACGCCCCGCGGCAGAGCATGCCGGGCGCGGCGGCGAGCCAGGGAGCTGGACCGGCCGAGACCGGGCCGGCCGCGACCGAGGCGGCGCCGGACAAAGAGGAGCAGACTCCGGCCGCGGAATCCGAACCGATGGTGCCCGCCGAACCTGCCGCGCCCGCCGCCAACACCCAACCGGCGGCCTGCAACCCCAGCCCCGGCGTGATGCTCGACGGCGCCATCATCCCCGCCGACATGCTGGCCGACCTTGTTGCCACCGGCGCCACAGTCAAACCGCTCTCCGAGATCGCCGACCTGCCCGCCGAAAGCCGGTACCGGCCCTCCACCGCGCTGACCGCGTTCGTGCGGATGCGCGCCATGACGTGTAGCTTCCCGGGCTGCAACCGGGCCGCGCACCGCTGCGATCTCGACCATCTCATCGCGTGGCCGGCCGGGGCGACCCATCCGGGCAACCTGGCCCCGCTATGCCGTCTGCACCACCTGATCAAAACCTTCGGCGGCTGGACACCGGCAGCGAAACCCGATGGCAGCATCCAATGGACAGCACCGACCGGGCATACCTACACCAAAGCCCCCGGGGCATCAATGCTGTTCCCGCACTGGAACATTCATACACCCATCCCACGGAAACGGGCGATCAGCCTCATCAACGACACCGACCGCGACACCAAGATGCCGGTCCGAAAACGCACCCGCGCCCAAGACCGCGCGCAGCGCATCAAAGCCGAACGCGCCCGAAACCAACTCCAACTCGCCCTCGAACTCGCCGACAACGACAGCGACCCACCATCCTTCTGAGTTCAGTTGAGCGCGCTCACATCCGCCAGCTGGGTGAGCCGGACGCTGTTGCCCGACGGGTCGCGGAACCCGCAATCGATGCCGTACGGCATCTGATGCGGTTCTTCGGTGAATTCGACTCCGCGGGAACGGAGTTCCTCGAATGTCGCCTGGCAGTCCTCGGTGGTGAGAAATATCGTCCCGGCAAAGCCCTTCGCGGTGAGGTTTCGGACCTCCTGCTGGGTGGCCGCATCCATGACCGGCGGGCCGGGCACCGCCATCAGCACGATCGAGACATCATCCTGACCCCGCGGACCGACGGTCAGCCAGCGGAACGTGTTGTCGAGATCCGGTAGTGAAACATCCTGGCGTACCTCGAATCCGACCTTCTCGGTCCAATACCGAAGTGCAATGTCCTGGTCATGTACCCACAGATGCGCGCTTGCGATTTTGATCATGCCGGTAACGCTACGACCGGTCAGCGGGCGCCGTCTTCTCCCCGTGTGCTGTCTTGGACCGGCCGGTCGGGGCACGTCGGGTATCGCGCTTGACGATGCAGTTGGGCACGCGGGCGTATGAGCTCGCGGGTGGCAGGCTCGCTCGATAGGCCGCGGGCGGCTTCCCGTACGCCCTCGCGAACGAGGTGGTGAACGAACCGACGCTGGTCAAACCGACCATCGCGCAGATGTCGGCGACAGATCTGTCGGTGTTGCGCAGCAATGCGGCGGCGCGCTCCAACCGCCGGCTCTGCAGATACCCTCGCGGCGACTCACCGAACGTCCTGGCGAACATCCGGCTGAAGTGCGCCCGGGACAACCCGGCCGCCGCGGCGAGGTCGTCCACCGTGATCGGCTCGGCATACCGGGCGTCTACCAGATCCTTCGCACGCAGCAAATATCGGGCTGGAGGCACCTGCGCCATGGTGCTAAGGGTACGGTGATCGGCGCGGACGAGTTGGCCGGGCGGCCGCGGAGCTCAGGTTCACCTGGGCGTCGAGGAAAGTCCGGACTTCACAGAGCAGGGTGATTGTTAACGGCAATCCGGGGAAACCCGCGGGAAAGTGCCACAGAAAGTAGACCGCCTGCGCTGTCCTAGCGGCAGCGTAGGTAAGGGTGAAACGGTGCGGTAAGAGCGCACCAGCATCCCGGGTGACCGGGATGGCTAGGTAAACCCCACCCGAAGCAAGGCCAAGAAGGCCGCAACCTGGTTGCGGCTGCGCAAGCGTTCGAGGGCTGCTCGCCCGAGCTTGCGGGTAGGCCGCTTGAGGCACCCGGCGACGGTGTGTCCAGATGGATGGTCGCCGCCTCACCGGAAACTCCGGCGAGGAACAGAATCCGGCTTACAGGCCAGCTCGTCCGCCCCCTACTTCTTGACGGCCTTCTTCAGCGCCTTCAGGGCGTCGCCGATCCCGTCCTCGGCCTTCAGCGCCACCTCGGCCTCCTTCTCGTACAGCAATCCGTAGGTGAAGGTGTCCTCGCCGGCGGCGTGCGCGGCGTCGGCCTCCTCAAGTAGATGCGTCCGGCTGACCACACTGTCCTGGTGATCGCCGAGCAGGCTCTGGATGGTCTTGGCCTTGGCTTCCACCGCGGAATTCCCGGTAGCCGACGCCGTGTAGCGAAGGCGCTTGGCGCGCTTGCGGATCCGGTGCAGCGACTCTTCGGTCCCGTCATCCTCGGCCTTTTTCGCGGCCTTGCTGACCTTCTTGTAGGCCGCGGCCACACTGGCCGCCGCGGATTCCTCGCCGGATTTGGCGCCGGTCGCCGACGGCGCGGCCACCAGCTCGTCCAAGGCGTCGAGCAACCGGAAGTAGCGCTCGGAGCGCATCGCGAGCAGCGACCGGCGCCACCCGTTGGCGTAGCGCTGTTTGTTGCCCTCGACCAGCCGCTCGTGCACCTTGCCGCGCACCAATTCCGGCGCCAGCCCGTCGAGCGCTTCCTCATACTTCTCGGCCAGCACCTCGGCATCGCGCGCCACTCCGAGGATGCCGGCCAGGATCTTCAGCTCATCCAGCACCCAGGCGTCATCGGCGAGGCCGAACGACTCGTCGGCGAGCAGGCTGCGGATCTTGCGGGTGGTGACCCGCATCTGGTGCACGGAATCGTAGACATCGGCACGCACGGCCCGATCCCATGCGAGCAGCTCCTCGACGTTCTCGGCGACGGCCCGGCGGACCGGGTCCGAGGACTCGACCGCGGCGGCTTCCGGTTCGGCGGTGGCCAGCACCCTGGCCAGCTTGGAGCCGTGTCCGGCCGGCACCGCGCCCGCGTCGAACAGCCGGTTCGACAAGCGGTCCAGGATGTCGGGGGAGCCGGCGCCCTCGGCCAGTTCCAGCTCCCATTCGCGCCAGGTCTGCGGCTCGCTGTCCGGGCGCAACGCGGCCGCGGTCACCTGGTCATCGCAGAACTCGGCGACGGGGGAGTCATCGGCGCCGAACAGCAACGACACGGTGCGCTGGGTGGTGATGCGCGCGACCGCGCCCAGCGGCCGGTCCCGGACGATCGCCGCGACCACATCGCGGATCTCCTCGGGAACGGAGTCGGCCAGCGGCGCGCGCACCTCGGTGCGGGCGTCCGGGCCCGCGGGCAACTTCACATGCCAACCGGCGTCCCCGCCACCCGTGCGCCGGCGCAGTGTGATGCGCTTGGCGGCCAGGTCGTAGTTCGGTGTGTCGTAGTACACCGCTTCCAGCGTTTCGGTGGGCGCGTGTTGCACCCTCGACACCACGGCCAGGCCCTCGAAGGACGGCGAGACCGTGGTCTCGACCACGTCGAACTTCCGTTCAACCTCGGTGTGGCGCGACGCTTTTGGCTTGTCAGCAGGCATGTTCACCCTTGTTCGGTACCGCATGTGGCAGAAGTTGTGAACAGCGTGCCACATCCAGGTGAACAACCCCCGGCCGTGCGACGCCGCCGAATCCGGGGGCGTGTGTTACACCTCGCGACCCCGCCGTAATACGGTGAGCGCCATGACCGCTTTCGAGACGCTGAAGTTCACCCGAGCCGGATCCGTCGTCAACATCGTGCTGGACCGGCCCGACGCCGCCAACGGGATGAACACGGCGATGACGCGCGAACTCGCCGACGCGGCGACGCTGTGCGACACGGCGGAGACGAAGGTGGTCACTCTCACCGGCGCGGGCCGGTTCTTCTGCGCGGGCGGTGACCTCAAGGCGATGGCGGCGGCCGACGACCCGGGCGTCTTCGTCAAGGGCATGGCCAACGATCTGCACCGCGCGATGTCGACGTTCGCCCGGATGGACGCCGTCCTGATCACCGCGGTCAACGGGGTGGCCGCCGGCGCGGGATTCTCGCTCGGCGTCTCCGGTGACCTGGTGCTGGCCGCGGAGTCGGCGTCGTTCACGATGGCCTACACGAAGGCCGGCCTGAGCCCAGACGGCGGCGCCTCCTATGTGCTGCCGCGGCTGATCGGGCTGCGCCGCACTCAGGAATTGATGATCACCAACCGGGTACTCAAGGCCCCGCAGGCACTGGAGTGGGGCCTGGTGACCACCGTGGTCCCCGACGCCGACCTGCCCGCCGAGCTCGAGCAGCTGGCGAACGAGATCGCTTCCGGCGCACGGGGTTCCAACTCGGCGGTCAAGCAGCTTCTGCTGACCAGTTACTCCGCGGGCTATGAGGCCCAGTTGGAGCATGAGGGGCGCCACATCGCCGGCAATGCCTCCTCTCCCGACGGGAAAGAAGGCATCGCTGCGTTCCTGGGCAAACGAGCCCCGGAATTCGGCTGACTAATAGGAGTGCTCCTCGGCGGGGAACACCCCGCCGGCCACCTCGTCGGCGTACTGCGTTGCGGCACGGCGTAAGTCGGCGCCGACCTCGGCGAACCGCTTGACGAACCTCGCGGTCTTGCCGGAGGTCAGCCCGGCCATGTCCTGCCACACCAGCACCTGGGCGTCGCAGTTCGGGCCGGCGCCGATGCCGATGGTCGGGATGGTCAGCTTGCCGGTGATCTGGGTGGCCAGCTCGGCGGGCACCATCTCCAGTACGACGGCGACGGCACCGGCCTCGGCCACCGCGATCGCATCGTGGATGGTCTGATCGCCGGCGTCACCGCGCCCCTGTACCCGGAATCCGCCGAGACCGTTCACGCTCTGCGGGGTGAACCCGATGTGCGCGATCACCGGGATACCGGCCTGGGTGAGGGCCGCGATCTGGGCGGACACCCGCTCGCCGCCTTCCAGCTTGACCGCATGCGCGCCGGTCTCCTTCATGAACCGGGTGGCGGTCTCCAGCGCCTGATCGGCGCTGCGCTCATAGCTGCCGAACGGCAGGTCGGCGACCACCAGGGCGTGCTCCGCGCCGCGGACGACGGCCCGCACCAGCGGGATGAGCTCGTCGACGGTGACCTGCAGGGTGGTGTCGTAGCCGTACACGACGTTGGCGGCGGAATCGCCGACCAACAGCACCGGGATGCCGGCGTCATCGAAGATGCGGGCGGTGGAGAAGTCATATGCGGTGAGCATCGACCACTTGTGGCCTTCGGACTTCCACTTCTGCAAGTGGTGCGTGCGTACCTTGACGGGTGCTTTGGTGGCACCATAAACGGACTGCTCAGACATCATTGTCCCTCGATGTGTGGTTGTCTGGTTGATCCTCGTGGCCCATCCGGGTCCCCGGGTCATCTGACGTCCACAAGTCTGCCACCCGGCCACGTGAAGGTGAACGCCGAGTTGAGTGGATTTCCTCACATCGGCCGCACGCGGTCCTAGCATCGGCAGCATGCAACGGCGCGGATTTCAACGACTGAGCGGGCTCGACGCCAGCTTCCTCTATCTCGAAACCGCAGCCCAGCCCCTGCACGTCTGCTCGATCCTGGAGTTGGACACCTCGACGATGCCCGGCGGCTACACCTTCGACCGGCTGCGTGACGAACTGACCATGCGGATCAAGGCGATGCCCGAATTCCGGGAGAAGCTCGCCGACAGCAGGCTGAACCTGGACCATCCGGTCTGGGTGGATGACACCGACTTCGACGTGCAGCGCCATCTGCACCGCATCGGGCTACCGTCGCCCGGCGGGCGCGCCGAACTGTCCGATATCTGCGGGCACATCGCATCGCTGCCGCTGGACCGCCGCCGGCCGCTGTGGGAGATGTGGGTGATCGAGAACGTCGCGGGCACCGACGCGCACTCGGGCGGACGGCTGGCGCTGCTGACGAAGGTGCATCACGCGGCCGTCGACGGCGTCACCGGCGCCAATCTGATGTCCACGCTGTGCACCACCGAACCCGATGCGCCGGCCCCGGACGCGGTCGAAGGCGTCGGGGGAGCCTCCGAACTGGAGATCGCCCTCGGCGGTGCGGTCCAATTCGCCACCCGGCCGCTGAAGCTGGTCAACATGCTGCCCGCGACGGTGTCCACCGTCATCGACACGGCGCGGCGGGCCACCAAGGGTCTCACGATGGCGGCGCCCTTCGCCGCGCCCAAGACGGCCTTCAACGCCAATGTCACCGGGCACCGCAACATCTCGTTCGCCGAGCTCGACCTGTCCGATATCAAGACGGTGAAGGACCACTTCGGGGTCAAGGTCAACGATGTCGTGTTGGCCCTGGTCTCCGGTGTGCTGCGGCGCTTCCTGCTCGACCGCGACGAACTCCCGGAATCCTCTCTGGTGGCGATGATCCCGGTCTCGGTGCACGACAAGTCCGATCGGCCCGGCCGCAACCAGGTCTCGGGCATGTTCGCCTCGCTGCACACCAACATCGCAGATCCGGCCGAACGGCTGATGGCCATCGCCTCGGCCAATTCGGTGGCAAAACAGCACAGTTCGGCCATCGGCGCGACCCTGTTGCAGGACTGGACCCAGTTCGCCGCGCCGGCCGTGTTCGGGGTCGCGATGCGCGTCTATGCCCGCAGCAAGCTCTCGGCGGCCGCGCCGGTACACAACCTGGTGGTCTCCAATGTGCCGGGCCCGCAGGTGCCGCTCTACCTGCTCGGGTGTGAGGTGAAGGCGATGTACCCGCTGGGTCCGATCTTCCACGGCTCCGGGCTCAACATCACCGTCATGTCGCTGACGGGCAAGCTCGACATCGGCCTCATCTCCTGCCCCGAACTGCTGCCTGACCTGTGGGAGATGGCCGATGACTTCGCCGTCGAACTGGCCGAGCTGGTGTCCATCAGCGGCTAGCCTCACCTGCTCCGATGGCGGCGCATGGCAGCATGGTCAGCCATGAACCTCACGCGCGGGGTCCCCGCGGCCGCCATGGTGCTGCTTCTGGTCGCCGGCTGTAGCAACGCGGTCGACGGCCGTGCCGTGATTTCCGCGCCGCGCCCCGGGACCCCGGTGCAGTGGGCGCCGTGTGAGGCCGCCGCGGGGGAATCGCGGATTCCTTCGGGTGCGGAATGCGGGCTGCTCTCGGTGCCGGTCAATTACGACAACCCCGACGGTGAGGTCGCGCAGATCGCGATGATCCGGATCAAGGCCACCGGCGAGAAGATCGGCTCGCTGTTCGTCAATCCCGGGGGTCCCGGCGAATCGGGGGTGGAGGCCGCGGTCAACCTGGTCGGCACCATGCCGCAGTCGGTGCGGGCGCAGTTCGACCTGGTCGGTTTCGATCCGCGCGGAGTGGGCCTGTCCAAGCCCGCGCTGTGGTGCAACTCCGATGAGGACAACGACAGGCTGCGTGCCGACCCGACGGTGGAATACACCGACGAGGGTGTGGAGCACATCGAGAACCAGACCAAGGAGTTCATCGACCGCTGCGTGGAGAAGATGGGTGAGGAGTTCCTGGCCAATGTCGGAACCCAAAGTGTGGCAAAGGATCTCGATGCCATGAGGGAAGCCGTCGGCGACGAGAAGCTGACCTACCTCGGCTACTCCTACGGCACCCGGATCGGGGCCACCTATGCCGAGCTGTTCGGGGACAAGGTGCGCGCGATGATCCTCGACGGTGCGGTGGATCCCAATGCCGACCCCGTGGAAGCCGACCTCCGGCAGGCCGCCGCCTTCCAGACCGCCTTCAACGATTACGCCGCGGACTGCGCGCAGGACCCGAACTGCCCGCTGGGCACCGACCCGGCGAAGGCCACCGAGGTCTATCAGGACCTGGTCTACCCGTTGGTCGACAACCCGGCGCGGACCAACGATCCGCGGGGCCTCGGCTACAGCGATGCGATCGTCGGCACGATCCTGCCGCTGTACTCACCCAACCTGTGGCGCCACCTCACCGACGGACTCACCGAACTGCGCGACGGCCGCGGCGACACCATGTTGGCGCTGGCCGACCTGTACATGGGCCGGGATGCAGAAGGCCACTACAACAATTCGACCGATGTGCGGGTCGCCGTCAACTGCGTCGACGAGCCGGCCATCACCGACCGGGAAACCGTCATCGAACAGGACAGGCGCTCCCGCGAGGTGGCCCCGTTCCTGAGCTACGGCGAGTTCACCGGGAACGCCCCGATGGGCACCTGCTCGTTCTGGCCGGTGCCGCCGACCTCGAAACCACACGAACTGAACGTGCCCGGGCTGCCGCCGACCCTGGTGGTGTCCACCACCAACGACCCGGCCACGCCCTATCAGGCGGGCGTCGACCTGGCCAAGCAACTCGGTGGCACGCTGCTCACCTTCGAGGGCACCCAGCACACCGTGGTGTTCCAGGGCAACGCCTGCGTGGACGATATCTCGGCGAAGTACCTGATCGACGGTGTCGTTCCGCCCGAGAACACCCGCTGCAGATAACGGCGCCGTCACCGTCTGGTTCCCGGCTGGTCTCCTCCCGGATCCGCCGGCGAACTCGGCACGCCACCCGTGCGACCATGATCGCCATGTGGCTGGCGGGCAGGATTTTCGCGGTGCTGCTGGCCCTGCTCACCACGGCCGGCATGCTGTGCGCACCGGTGCACGCGGCGCCGCCGGCCTGGGGTGGCTGCGCCCAGTTCCTCGGCGATGCCCCGGTGATCACCACGGCGCAGTGCACCACCATCGCGGTTCCCATCGACCGGGCCAATCCCGAAGGCGCACAAGCGCGACTGGCCGTCATCCGGATTCCCGCCGCGGGCAACCGGATCGGGACACTGATGGTCAACCCCGGCGGTCCCGGCGCCTCCGCGGTCGACACCGTCGCCCAGATGGGCACCGCGCTCGCCGCCTCCCCGATCGGCCAGCAGTTCGACCTGGTGGGCTTCGACCCGCGCGGTGTCGGCTACTCGACCCCGCAACTGCGGTGCCGCACCGACGCCGATTTCGACGCCTACCGCAGCGAACCCATGGCCGACTACAGCCCGGCCGGCGTCGCCCACACCGAGCAGGTGTACCGGTCCTTCGCGCAGTCCTGCCTGGACAACATGGGCCCGGAATTCCTGGCCGGCGTCGGCACCGCCTCGGCGGCGCAGGACATGGACGCGGTGCGGGCGGCCCTCGGTGCGGAACAGCTGAGCTATCTCGGTTTCTCCTACGGCACCGAACTCGGTACGGCCTACGCGCAGCGCTACCCGGAGCGGGTGCGCGCGATGGTGCTCGACGGAGCGCTGGATCCCGGCTCGGATCCGATCAGTGAAAGCGTGGCGCAACTGGCCGGGTTCCAGCGGGCCTTCGACGACTACGCGGCCGACTGTGCGAAATCGGCGGACTGCCCGCTGGGCACCGACCCCGCTCAGTCCGTCGCGCGCTACCACCAACTCATCGACCCGCTGGTGCAACGGCCCGCGGCCACCCCGGATCCGCGCGGACTCGGATACGCCGATGCCATCACCGGAACCGCCAATGCCCTCTACAGCAAACGTTATTGGCCGTACCTGACCAGCGGGCTGCTGGGCCTGCAGCGCGGCACCGATCCCAGTGACCTGCTGCAACTGGCCGACGACTACTGGCGTCGCGACGCCACCGGTCACTACCGCACGCAGCAGGACGCATTCACCGCGATCCGCTGCGTCGACGCGCCGTTCCCGACGGATCCGGCGGCCTGGGTGGACGCCGACCGGCGCACCCGCGCGGCGGCGCCGTTCATGGAGTTCGGCACCTTCACCGGCTACGCGCCGCGCGACACCTGCGCGATGTGGCCGGTGCCGTCGACGTCGTCACCGGCGGCCGCGACCTCGCCCGGCCCGGGGAAGGTGATCGTGGTCTCGACCACGCGCGATCCCGCCACCCCGTACGAGGCCGGGGTCGAGCTGGCGCGTCAGCTCGGCGCGCCGCTGGTGACCTTCGAGGGCACCCAGCACACCGTGGTGTTCAACGGCGACGAGTGCGTGGACACCACAGTGCTGGCGTTCCTGCAGGACCTGGTTGCGCCGCCGCCCGGTTTACGCTGCTGATTCGGGAACCGCGACGCGTGTGTAACACAGATTTAACAGCCGGTACCTAGGCTTCCAGCATGGACCGCCAGAAGGAATTTGTGCTGCGCACGCTGGAGGAACGCGATATCCGCTTCGTCCGGTTGTGGTTCACCGACGTGCTCGGCTACCTGAAGTCGGTGGCTATCGCGCCCGCGGAACTCGAAGGCGCCTTCGAGGAGGGCATCGGCTTCGATGGTTCCTCCATCGAGGGCTTCGCCCGGGTCTCCGAGGCAGACATGGTCGCCCGGCCCGATCCGTCCACCTTCCAGGTCCTGCCGTGGTCGGACAGCGCGGGCAGGCACCACTCGGCGCGGATGTTCTGCGATATCACCATGCCCGACGGCTCGCCGTCCTGGGCGGACTCCCGGCATGTGCTGCGCCGCCAGCTGGCCAAGGCCAGCGACCTCGGATTCTCCTGCTACGTGCACCCGGAGATCGAGTTCTTCCTCCTCAAGCCCGGCGATGACGATCAGCCGCCGGTGCCCGCGGACAACGGTGGCTACTTCGACCAGGCCGTCCACGATTCGGCGCCGAACTTCCGCCGCCACGCCATCGATGCGCTGGAACAGATGGGCATCTCGGTCGAGTTCAGCCACCACGAGGGCGCGCCCGGCCAGCAGGAGATCGACCTGCGTTATGCCGATGCCCTGTCGATGGCCGACAACGTGATGACGTTCCGCTACCTCGTCAAGGAGGTCGCGCTGGCCGACGGCGTGCGGGCCTCGTTCATGCCCAAGCCCTTCGGCGAATACCCGGGCTCGGCCATGCACACCCACATGAGCCTGTTCGAGGGCGACACCAACGCCTTCCACAGCCCCGACGATCCGCTGCAGCTCTCCGATGTGGCCAAGTCCTTCATTGCCGGCATCCTCGAGCACGCCAGCGAGATCAGCGCCGTCACCAACCAGTGGGTCAACTCCTACAAACGTCTGGTGCACGGCGGCGAAGCGCCGACCGCCGCCTCCTGGGGTGCGGCCAACCGCTCGGCCCTGGTCCGGGTGCCGATGTACACGCCGCGCAAGGCCTCCTCCCGCCGTATCGAGGTGCGCAGCCCCGACTCGGCCTGCAACCCCTACCTGACCTACGCCGTCCTGTTGGCCGCCGGTCTGCGCGGTGTCGAGAAGAACTACGTGCTGGGTCCGCAGGCCGAGGACAACGTGTGGAGCCTGACGCCCGAGGAGCGTCGCGCGATGGGCTACAAGGAGCTGCCCGGCAGCCTCGGTGTGGCGCTGACCGAGATGGAGACCTCCGAACTGGTCGCGGAAGCGTTGGGGGAGCACGTCTTCGACTACTTCCTGCGCAACAAGCGCACGGAGTGGGAGAGCTACCGCAGCACGGTCACCCCGTTCGAATTGAAGAACTACCTGTCGCTGTAGTTTGGGTGGGTGGCCAAACCCGCGACGCAGCGACCCAAACTGCCCAGCGTGGGCCGGCTCGGCCTTGTTGAGCTCACCGCGCGGGAGGACCTGAACCGGCTCGGCTGGACCACCGATGACCACGTGGAACTGCTGTGGTCACTGTCCCGGGCACCCGATGCCGACGTGGCGTTGCGTGCGATGGTGCGCCTGGCCGATGCGCTGGATTCCGGCTGGGCCGAGCTCAACCAGGCGCTGTTGAAGGACAAGGCGCTGCGCGGCCGGTTGTTCGCGGTGCTGGGCGGCTCACTGGCCCTCGGTGATCACCTGGTCGCGCGGCCGCAGTCCTGGCATCTGCTGGCCGGCGCGGTCACGCTGCCGCCGGTCGAGGAGTTGCGGCGGACGTTCATCGCCGAAGCCGAGAGCATCGCCGACCCACGTACCGCGAGCCTGCCGTTGCAGACCCTCTACCGGGACCGGTTGTTGGTGCTCGCCGCGCTCGACATGGCGCCGACCGTCGAAAACGAACCGGTGTTGCAGTTCAGCACCGTCGGCGAACACCTGTCGGACCTGGCCGATGCCGCGCTGGCCGCGGCGCTGACGATCGCCGTCAAGACGGTGTGCGGGGACGACACCCCCGCACCGGTGATCGCGGTGATCGCGATGGGTAAATGCGGTGCCCGCGAGCTGAATTACGTCAGCGATGTCGACATCATCTTCGTGGTCGAGACGGCGGATGCCATCACCACCCGGGTCGCCGGGGAGATGATGCGCTTTGCCGGCGACACCTTCTTCGAGGTGGACGCGGCTCTGCGGCCGGAGGGCAAACAGGGTCAGCTGGTGCGCACCCTGGAATCACATATCGCCTACTACGAGCGGTGGGCCAAGACCTGGGAATTCCAGGCGCTGCTGAAGGCGCGACCGGCCGCCGGCGATCCCGAACTCGGCGCCCGCTATATCGAGGCGCTCATGCCGATGGTCTGGACGGCATGCGAGCGTGAGGATTTCGTCGTCGAGGTGCAGGCGATGCGCCGCCGCGTCGAGGAACTGGTGCCCGCCGGAGTGCGGGCCCGTGAACTCAAACTGGGCACCGGTGGTCTGCGCGATGTCGAATTCGCGGTCCAGCTCCTGCAATTGGTGCACGGCCGCAATGACGACTCGCTGCACGTGGCCTCCACCGTCGACGCGCTGGCCGCCTTGAGCGCCGGCGGTTACGTCGGCCGCGACGATGCCGCCAACCTCACCGCGTCCTATGAATTCCTGCGCCTGCTCGAACACCGGCTGCAATTGCAGCGCCTCAAGCGCACCCACATGCTGCCCGAATCCGATGACGAGGAGGGGATGCGTTGGCTGGCACGCGCCGCGCACATGCGCCCCGACGGTCAGCACGACGCCCTCGGGGTGCTGCGGCAGGAACTCAAACGGCAGAGCATGCGGGTGTCGCGGTTGCACGCCAAGCTTTTCTATCAGCCGCTGCTGGAATCCGTTGGTAAGCAGGGCTTCTCGGGCGGACTCTCGACAGAGGCCGCCGAACGTCAGCTCGCCGCGCTCGGCTACGAGGGTCCGCAGAGCGCGTTGACCCACCTCGCCGCGCTGGCCAGCGAGGGCGGCAGGCGCGGACGGGTGCAGCAGGTGTTGCTGCCCACGTTGCTGGACTGGCTGTCCGACACCCCCGATCCCGATGCCGGGCTGCTGTCCTACCGGCGGATCAGCGAGGAACTCGGGGACCTGCGCTGGTACCTCGCCACGCTGCGGGACGAGGGTGCGGTCGCCAAACGACTCATGCGCGTGCTCGGCATCTCGGCCTATGTGCCGGATCTGCTGATGAAGGCCCCCGAGGTGATTCAGCTGTACGCCGACGGCCCGCAGGGACCCAAACTGCTCGACGTCGACCCCGACACGGTCGGACGTGCCCTGGTCGCATCGGCGGGGCGGCACGAGAACCCGGCCCGGGCGATCGCGGCGGCGCGCACGCTGCGCCGCCAGGAGCTGGCCCGCGTCGCGTCGGCGGATCTGCTCGGCATGCTCGAAGTCTCCGATGTGTGCCGTGCCCTGACGTCGATCTGGGTGGCGGTGCTGCAGGCCGCACTGGAGGTGGTGATCCGGGACCGCGCACCGGCGAGCGGACCGCCGGCCCGGATCGCCGTGATCGGGATGGGCCGGCTCGGCGGCCGCGAACTGGGATACGGGTCCGACGCCGATGTGATGTTCGTCTGCGAGCCCGCCGACGGCGTCGAGGAAGCCGTCGCGGTGAAGTGGTCGGTGACCGTCGCCGAACAGGTTCGGGCGTTGCTCGGAACGCCCAGCGCCGACCCGCCTTTGGAGGTGGACATCGGGCTGCGTCCGGAGGGCCGCAACGGCCCGCTGGTGCGCACGCTTGCCTCCTATGAGGCCTACTACGCGCAGTGGGCGCAGCCCTGGGAGATCCAGGCCCTGCTGCGGGCGCACCGGGTGGCCGGCGATGAAGAGCTCGGTGAACGGTTCCTGTTGATGATCGACAAGACGCGCTATCCGGAGGGCGGGGTGTCGGCCGAAACCGTGCAGGAGATCCGGCGGGTCAAGGCCCGGGTGGACGCCGAGCGGCTGCCCCGCGGCGCGGACCCGAACACCCACACCAAACTGGGCCGCGGCGGACTCGCCGATATCGAGTGGACCGTGCAGCTGCTGCAATTGCGCTACGGGCACAAGATCCCGGCGCTGCACAACACCTCCACCCTGGAAACGCTGGACGCCATCGGCGCCGCGGAACTGGTCGCCGAGGGCGATGTCGCACTGCTGCGCGAGGCCTGGCTCACCGCGACCAGGGCCCGTAACGCACTGGTGCTGGTGCGCGGTAAGCCGACCGATCAGCTGCCGGGGCCCGGACGGCAGCTCAACGCCGTCGCGGCCGCGGCCGGCTGGGCGGGTGGTGACGGCGGGGAGTTCCTGGACAACTACCTGCGCGTGACACGGCGGGCCAAGGCCGTGGTGCTCAATGTCTTCGGAGGCTGAACCGGCCGGCGGCTGACCCGCTCACGGCAGCTTGTCGGCCACAACTCCCACCGAGTCGAAAGCCGCCTTGATGGCGTCGATCTGGGCGGCGCTGAAACCTTCGGAGCGCGCGGAGGAGATGATCGCGTACCGGGCGTCGACGAACTTCGCCGTCGAAGGGAGCCGGTACAGCGAGTCGTAGAACACCCGCGCCCACTGCTCGCCGGACACCTGATTCTTGCTGGCTTCCATCATCTTGTAGGCGGCGAAGTTCATGATGCCGCTGTTGCTGTGCACATAGTCGAAATCGTCGTTGGCATTGCAGCCGCACGCGTCGACGTACCGGCCGCCGTAGTGCTCGGGCTGGCGGTAATCCGAGGGGTCCTCCATGTTGCGGTACGGGTCGCCGGCGGCGTCCTCGGCGAAAAGCCAGCGTCCGGTGCCGGTCTTGTTCTCGATGATGGCGCCCATGATGTCGGCATAGGACTCGTTCATGGCACCCGACTCGCCGAGATAGGCCAGTCCGTTGATGTACTGGATGACCGCGTGGGTGTACTCGTGGGCCACCAGATCCAATGCGGCCTGGGTGATCCCGGCATCCCCGAAGACCATCACCGAACCGGTCCAGGCTGCGTTGCGCCAGCCGCTTGCCGACACTCCGCCGGGGTTGTAGTCGATACTCATCACCAGCGGGGCACCGTTGTCGTCGAACGAGTCCCGGCCCAGCACGCTGGTGTAGTAATCGAAGACCCGGGCCATGTTCGCCTGCGCCGACACCGCCGATCGCAGCCAACTCGTGGTGTAGCCCACCAGATTTCCTGGGATGCTGGGCAGCCCGGACCACGCGCTCTGATATCTGGTCGCGTAGGTGGCGATGTTGCGGCCGATGTCCGTCAGCACGATCGAAGACCCGGTGTTGGCGGCCGTCACCGTACGCACCTTGCCGAGCTGATCGGTGCCCGAGGACCGTACCGGCGCCAAAGCGTGCTGGGCGGTGGAGAATTCGGAGATGATGTTGCCGGGCTCGGAACCGTTGGCGGCGATGATGTACCGCGTGCCGATGGACGGGTAGATGCTGTCGGCGGCCGAGGTGACGTCCACCCGCCATGCCAGCTGGGGCGCGTGGTTCAGATCCTCGTGGTAGATCACCAATTCGGTGTCGTAGTGCAGGGTCGCGAGGAAGGCATCCTTGGTGGCCTGGCTAGGGTTTCCCCCGAGGTCGGACACCAGGTCGGCCTTGATCAGGTCGACGACTTTGGATGCCCGATCCACCGGCCCGATCGGGACGGTGCTGACACCGGTGATCCGAACGTCGTAATTGCTGATCAGGCTCGTCACCGTGCCGGTGCCGTCGGTGGTCAGCACCAGCTCGCTGCCCAGTACCCGCAGCCCGTTGACGGTCGGGTTCAGCCGATAGAACCGCGAACCGAAGTCATTGGTGGACACCGTGATCTCGTTCGCCGTGGCGAATCCGGCGGGCACGCCGAGCAGCGTGGAGATCCGGTTCAGCAGGGCCGCCGCCGACGCCGCGTCGGTCACCGTGTCGACGGCGAAGGTGCCGTCGATGTTGCGTACCTTGCCCGCGGCGTTCCTGCCGACATCGACGTAGCCGGTCGATGTCAGGTTTCTCAGTTCGGCGAGGGTGAGGGTGCCGTCGACGTCGGGGTGCACAGCCGCGACCGGGATGCTGATATCGACGGGTATTCCGTGGCCACCCTCGAGCACCGACACGGTGACGTTCAGCGCGTCGGCGCCCGGGGTGAACCAGGCACGGTAGCGCGCAACGGCATTCGGTGTGAAGGTGAAGGCCCCGGTGCTCGGATTGATTGTCAGTGTGCCGGCGGTGGGCGCGGCGGAGGCGAGCAGATAGCTCAGCGGGGACGAGTCGGTCACCTGGATCTGGCCGCTGACCGCCCCGGTGACCGCATTCACCGCGTAGGCGATCGTGCCCGCCACGGGCAGGTCGTTGCCGGGTGTCGAAGCCACGACGGCGACCGACACCGTGAGTGTCTGCGTCGCACCGTGACCGTCGTCGACCCGCACCGTGAACGAATCGGTGCCGTTGCCCGCGGCGCGGGCAACGGCGGTGGGGGTGTACCCGAAGGTGCCGTCGGCGTTGAGGACTACGGTGCCGCGGGACGGACCGGTGGGCACCGTGAAGGTCAGCCGATCCTGTTCGGCATCGGTGACGTTGAGCAGCCCGGTGACCCGTCCGGTCGCGGGATCGGTGGCCAGCCCGCTGATCGACGCAGTGGTGGGTGCGGTGTTGCGGGGACTGATGTTCAGGGTCACCGGCACGTACAGGACACCGCCATGTCCGTCATCGACGGTGATGGTGAGGGTTTCGGTCCGCGCCGACGGATCGGTTGTGGCCGCGGCATGGCGGGCGGTGATGGTCGGGGTGTAGGTGAACCTGCCGTCGGCTGCGACGACCAGCGTGCCCTTCAGGGTGGCGGTGGTGCCGTCGAAGTAGATGCGGTCGCCGTTGGCGTCGGTGGTCTGCACGATCCCCGTGATCACGCCGGTCGTCGAATTGGGTGTTCCCACCGTCACTTTCGGCACGGGAGCGGCGTTGGCCGGGACCACCGCGATGGTGATGGTCTGCTGGACCACACCGCGACGTCCGTCGTCGACGGTGATGGTGACGGTTTCGGTGAGCGCGGACAGCGGGGCGGTGTCGGCGGCGGCCGCGTGCCGGGCGGTCGCGGTGGGGGTGTAGGTGAAGGTGCCGTCGGCACCGAAAACGATGGTGCCCTTGGTGGGTTTGGTGAGGACCGTGATTTTCAGCGGGTCGCCGTCGCCGTCGGTGACGCCGGTCGACCCGATGACCTGGCCGGTGACCGCGTTGCCGGTGCCGGTCGGCGCCACCACCTCGGGGCGCAGGTTGGCGGGCACCAGCGATATCACCCGCAGGGCGCCGGCGGCGGTGTCGGTCACATACAGCTGCATACCGTCCGGGCTGGCGGCGAGCCCGCCGATGCCGCTGCCGGTGTCCAGGGTGGTCTGCAGGGTGCGGGTCTTGGTGTCGTACACCGCGAGATCGCCGTCGGCGGCGGTGAGGAAAAGCAGTGATCCGTCCTTGCTGACGGCGGCGTTCGTGGTGGGCTCGGCGGTCGCGAACTCGTTGAGGACGGTGAAGTTGGTGGCGCTGAGCACCTTGATCTGGGTGCCGGCGCTCGCCGTGTAGACGGACGCGGAGTCTCGACTGACCGCGAGGACTGTTGATCCCGTGGTGCCGGCGAGCAGTTTCGCGGAGTTGGACCACCACGACGAGGTGCTGTACGCGGCGATGCCCGCGGGTGTCGAGGCGTACACCCGCTTGCCGTTGGGGCTGACCACCAGCGCTGTCGCGCCCGTGGTCCCGCTGATCCAGGCGACGATGCGGTTGGTCGACGTGCTCAGCTTGGCCATCCTGCCGGTGGCATTACCGATGTACAAGGCGCCACCCGCCGGGCTGATTGCGAGCGTGGTGGGGGTGAAGCTGAGCGCGATCTTGCGCTTCACGGTGTTGGTGGCGGTGTCGATCACCGTGATGGATCGGCCTGCCGCATCGGCCACGTAGGCCGCCTTCCCGTCGGCCTTGACCGCCACCGAGACGGGATCGGTACCGACCGGGATGGTCGACACCACGGTGCCGTCCAGGGTGTCGATCACCGTCAACGTGCCGGTGGTCGAGTTCACCAGATACGCGCGGCCGTTGGTGACCGCCACCGCCCCTGGCCGGTCGCCGGTGAGCACCGGGCCGAGCAGGTGGATCGGCGTGGGATCGATGGGGATGGCCACCGACGCCGTCACCTTCGGCGTGGAGCCGTCGCTCACCGTCACCGTGAACACGGCGTCGGGAGCGGCGGTGAGCCCGGCCAGGACGCGTTGTGACGCGGTGGGGGTGTAGACGAACGTGCCGGTGGAGCTGAACGCCAGGGTGCCCTCGGCGGGTCGGGTGAGCACCGCGTAGGAGAGCCGGGCGCCTTCGGGATCGGTGGCCACGATGTGCCCGCTGACCGCACCCGTGGTCGGGTCGGGATCGCCGATCGCCGGTGCGCCGATGACGGGTTGGACATTGGTGATGGCCGCCGCGACCGCCATGGCCGCCGGCGCGGACGCCGCCGTGGCGGCGGGGGTGAGGCCGAGCTGGCGGCGTGCCGCCGCCAGCAGCACCCACAGGCCGGGGAACTCGACCGTAGGGCCGGGCCGGCTGCCCTGCAGCGGTGCGGTCAGTGCGGACAGCAGGGTGTTGATCACCTTCGCCGGAGTCGGCAAGGTGAGCTTCGGAATGGTCTGCGGGACAGGGCTACTCACGGTGGCGGCAGCGATCACCGGGGCCGGGGCGGCGGCCGGTTCGATGGTGACGGCGCGTAGGACGGTGGGAGCGGAGGGCTCGACAGCCTGCTGGCGCACCGGTGAGTCGGCGGTCCGCACGGTGCGCCGTTGTGCGAGCGTGGTGCGGGGTTTCTTCTTCGGGGACGCGGTCCGGAGCGAGGGACGCTCGGATGCCGTGCCGGACGAGGCCGCCGGCGTTTCGGGCTCGGTGCCGGTCTCTGCGGTGTCGGCTGTCGTGGCCACCGGGTCGGATGGCGCGGCATCGGGTGCGGACACGGTGCTGTCGGACTGGCCGGTATCGGAACCGCCGGTGCCGGGATCGGCCCCGGCCGGCGCCGGGACCGCAATCGCCACACCGATTCCGAGCGCCACCGCGAGTGCGCCGATGCGGCCCACGTGACGGGCACAATCCGTTGCGGTCGAGTCCCTCAAGATAACGCCCCCGCCTTGTGGCCGGCCAATTGACGGCAACGACAACACCGTCTGGAAGTACACCACAAAAACGCCTCGACCGGAGGCGATGGCGCGATTGGGTGCCGGGCCGGCTACCGCTGAACCGGCTACTGATAGAACCAACTGATGAGCCAGCCGTTCTCCGAGATCAGCGCCGACGAGCACGACCGCCAGCAGGCGGTGCACGGACCGCTGACCGCGGCGCTGCGACGCCTGGTGGCGGCCGGCATCAGCACCGGAGCCGACAGCGAGACGATTCGCCGGGCGCAGGTCGCACTCGAAGCGATCGCGGACACCCTGGAAGAGCGGCGGCACGACGGTCCGCGCACCATGCGGCACGCCGAGACCGGTCGGCCCATCACCTGGGCCGACCCGGTGATCGGGCTGCGCAATGCGATCGCGCCGCCGTTGGCCATCGAGCACACCGAATCAGGGCGTTGCTGGACCGAATTCGAGCTCGGAGCGCCCTACGAGGGACCCCCCGGCCGGGTGCACGGGGGCATCTGCGCGCTGGTGCTCGACCATATTCTCGGTGAGGTGGCCAGCGAGGGTCTGCGCAAACCACGCTTCACCGGCACGCTCACACTGAAGTATCTGCGCGGTACCCCGCTCGGCCCGCTACGCGCCGAGGCCTGGGTGGAGCGGACCGAAGGCATCAAAGCCTTTGCGCGCGGACAGATCCTGGACTCCGAGGGAGTGACGGTGGAGGCCGAGGGCATCTTCATCATGCCCGCGTGGGCGCGGGAGGCCGTTTAGCTCCGGCGTCGAATGACGCTGTCCAGGGCGATCGAGCCGCCACCGATGAACACCAGCAGCAAGAACCCGAAGCAGAACAGCACCGCGGGCTCGCCGCCGTTGTCGATGGGCCAGAACGCCGTCGGTTGGTGGGCGCTGAAGTACGCGTAGGCCATCTCGCCGGAGGCGATGAAGGCGGCGATGCGAGTGAACAGACCGGTCAGGATCAACAGACCGAGCACCAGTTCGATGACTCCGGCGTACCAGTAGGGCCAGGTGCCCATCGGGACGGTGCCGCTGGGCATCGCGGTCGGGAACCCCAGGAGCTTCTGGGTGCCGTGCAGCGTGAAGAGCAATCCGAACACGATCCGGAAGACCGAGAGGACCACGGGCGCGAACTGCGTCAGCTTGGTGTCGATATTGGGCGAGGCCATCCGCCAATAATAGGACTACGGTCCGTTTCTGGTCTACTCGGTGGCCGTGCGCGTCCGCAGTTTGTCCAGGGAATACGGGCCCGGCCCGGTGAACACCAGGAGAAAGAACACGAAACAGAACAGAATCGGGGACAGACCGCCGTTTCCGCCGTACTCCGGCGGGACGATCGGCCACAGGCCCATCGGCTGGTGCTGCCAGAAGTAGGCGACGGCCATCGTGCCGGAGGCAATGAACGCCGCGGCGCGGGTGAACAGGCCGAACGTGATGAGCAGCCCGGCAACCAATTCGATGAGTCCCGCATACCAGGCGGGCCACGATCCGGTCGGCATCGTCATCGCGATGGGCCAACCGAACATCTTGGAGGTACCGAAGGCGGTGAACAGGAAGCCGAAGACGATCCGGACGAGGCTCAGGATCGACGGCGCCAGCGCATCCAGGCGAGCGGACAGATTGATCATGGATCGGGACCCTACCCACTCGAGACGACAACGGCCCCCGGACATACCGGGGGCCGTTGCGTAGCGACTGTCCTACATCTGTCTAGACGTCGCGTCGGCGAAGCCGAGTTAAACGTCGCGTCGGCGAAGCCGACCTAGACGTCGTAGTACAGGCTGAACTCGTACGGGTGAGGACGGATCTGGATCGGCAGGATCTCGTTCTCCCGCTTGTAGGAGATCCAGGTCTCGATCAGGTCCTCGGTGAACACGCCACCCTCGGTGAGGTATTCGTGATCCTCTTCGAGCCTGTCGATCACCGCGGCCAGTGAGGTCGGGGCCTGCGGGATGTTGGCGGCCTCGTCCGGCGGCAGCTCGTAGAGGTCCTTGTCGACCGGTGCGAGCGGCTCGATCTTCTTCTTGATGCCGTCGATACCGGCCATCAGCATGGCCGCGAACGCCAGGTACGGGTTGCCCGAGCTGTCCGGGCAACGGAACTCGAGACGCTTGGCCTTCGGGTTGTTGCCGGTGATCGGAATGCGGACACAGGCCGAGCGGTTGCGCTGGCTGTACACCAGGTTGATCGGGGCCTCGTAGCCCGGCACCAGACGCTTGTAGGAGTTCACCGTGGGGTTGGTGAACGCCAGCAGCGACGGCGCGTGGTGCAGGATGCCGCCGATGTAGTGGCGCGCCATGTCCGACAGGCCCGCGTAACCCGACTCGTCATGGAACAGCGGCTTGCCGTCCTTCCACAGCGACTGGTGGGCGTGCATACCCGAACCGTTGTCACCGAACAGCGGCTTGGGCATGAAGGTGACGGTCTTGCCGTTCTGCCACGCGGTGTTCTTGATGATGTACTTGAACAGCAGCACATCGTCGGCCGCGGCCAGCAGCGTGTCGAACTTGTAGTTGATCTCGGCCTGGCCGGCCGTGCCGACCTCGTGGTGGCCGCGCTCCAGGGTGAACCCGGCGTTCTGCAGGTTGGTGGCCATCTCGTCGCGCAGATCCACATAGTGGTCGTACGGAGCGACGGGGAAGTAGCCGCCCTTGGGCCGCACCTTGTAGCCGCGGTTGGGGGAGCCGTCGGCCTCGTAGGGTTCGCCGCTGTTCCACCAGCCCGACTCGGAGTCGACCTCGTAGAAGGTTCCGTTGATCTTCGAGTCGAAGCTCACCGAGTCGAAGATGTAGAACTCGGCCTCGGCGCCGAAGTAGCAGGTGTCGGCGATGCCGGTGCTGGTGAGGTAGTTCTCCGCCTTGCGGGCGACGTTGCGCGGGTCGCGCGAGTACGCCTCCCGGGTGAACGGATCGTGCACGAAGAAGCTGAGATTCAGCGTCTTGGCCGCCCGGAACGGGTCGATGCGTGCCGTGTTGGGATCGGGCAGCAACATCATGTCCGACTCGTGGATCGACTGGAAGCCGCGCACCGAGGAGCCGTCGAAGGCCAGCCCGTCCTCGAACACGCTCTCGTCGAATGCCGCTGCCGGAATCGAGAAGTGCTGGACGACACCGGGCAGATCGCAGAACCGAATGTCGACGTACTCGACGTTCTCGTCCTTGATCAGCTTGAAGATGTCATCGGAGGTCTTTTCTGCCACTACAAGTTCTCCTTTTCTGGTGACCCGCGCGTTGACGCTATGGACACGATGTTGCACGTTCATCAACCATATGTTGCGTCGAAGTTACGCAATGACCTCGCTCTATGCTTGGTCCCATGGCCCGTGAGCTCTCATCCTGGTTGTCCGGACCGGAACCTTCAAGGTCGGGCAACCCCGCCGACGGGCCCGACGAGTACCCCGGGCACCGGCTGGGGCTGCCCCGGCACGGGTCGGGGTCGGTCGCCGGATTCGGCCGGCGGACCGCTGCGCTGCTGGTCGACTGGTTGATCGCGTACGGTCTGGCCGCGCTGGCGATGAGCCTGGGGCTGCTGTCGCTGCAGACGCTGTCCACCGCGGTCCTGGTGATCTGGTTCGTCCTGGGCGCGGCGTCGGTGCGGCTGTTCGGTTTCACACCCGGTCAGATGGCGCTCGGGTTGATGGTGGTGTCCGTCGACAACCGCCAACATGTCGGGATGGGGCGTGCGCTGGCCCGTGGCGTGTTGGTGGCGCTGGTGATCCCGCCGCTGTTCACCGACAGCGATCAGCGCAGCCTGTCCGATCTGGCCACGAAGACCGCCGTGGTGCGGCGATGAGCTGGACTACTTGCGGCGGACGGTGCGCTGCACGCCGCGCATCTTGGCATTGCCCGGCATCGGGCCCTTCGGCATCGCGGCCGGGCCGATCTTGGAGCCCAGCGCCACCAGCCGGGACTCCAGCGAATCGATCTGCTTGACGGTGATGTTGGCAGGCAGCTTGTTGAGGTGACGTTCCAGCTTGGCCAGCGGAACCTCGCCCTCGCCGTTGCCGACGACGATGTCGTAGATCGGGACATCGCCGACCAACCGTGCGGTGCGCTTCTTCTCCTGGGCCAGCAGCGGCTTGACGCGCGAGGCTGCGCCCTCGCCGACGAGCAGCACCCCGGGACGGCCGATCACCCGGTGCACCGCATCGAAGTGCCCGGTGGCCGCGACGCCGGGCGTGACCCGCCATTTGCCGCGCAGGTTGTCCAGCGCCCAGGCTGCCGCACCGGTCTGGCCCTCGGCCTTCTTGTACACCGATTTCTGTGCGCGGCGGCCGAAGATGATGAACGCGACCAGCGCACCGAGGATCACGCCGAGCGGGATGAGCATGTAGGTGGTGAAACCACCGGCGACGATGCCCAGGGCGACCGAGGCCGCGACGATGATGACGAAAGCGCCCACCATGTACGGCAGTAGGCGCTTGTCCTCTTTGCGCTGGATCTGAAACGCCTGCCAGAGCTGACTGCGCCGCTGCTTGGAGGCAGCCTTGCGGGCGGCCTTCGCCTCGGCCTTGGCGGCCTTGGTCTGGGCGGGTTTACGCGATGTCGCCATTGGATCAGGATACGGGTGGTGTGGCGGTTGCCCGCACCCGTGCCGCCTGCTCGTAGAGCCGGCCCGCCCGGTAGGACGAACGCACCAACGGACCGGCCAGCACGCCGGCGAATCCGACGCCCTCGGCGAACGCGGTGAACTCGACGAACTCGTCGGGATGCACCCACCGGTCCACCGGATGGTGGCGCGGTGACGGGCGCAGGTACTGGGTGATGGTGACGATGTCGCAGCCCGCCTCGTGCAGGTCGACCAGCGCCGTGCGCACCTCGTCGGGTGTCTCGCCCATGCCCAGGATCAGGTTGCTCTTGGTGACCAGACCGAAGTCGCGGGCGGCGGTGATGACGTCGAGGCTGCGCTCATAGCGGAAGGCGGGCCGGATCCGCTTGAAGATCCGCGGCACCGTTTCCACGTTGTGCGCGAACACCTCCGGACGCGATTCGAAGACCTCTTCGAGCAGTGCGGGCACCGCGTTGAAGTCGGGGGCCAGCAGCTCGACGCCGGTGTTCGGGTTGAGCGCGTGGATCTGGCGGACCGTCTCGGCGTACAGCCAGGCGCCGCCGTCGGGCAGGTCGTCGCGGGCCACACCGGTCACCGTCGAGTAGCGCAGCCCCATGGCCTGGACGCTCTCGGCGACGCGGCGCGGTTCGTCACGGTCCAGTTCGGCGGGCTTGCCGGTGTCGATCTGGCAGAAGTCGCAGCGCCGGGTGCACTGCTCGCCGCCGATGAGGAAGGTGGCCTCGCGGTCCTCCCAGCATTCGTAGATGTTGGGGCAGCCGGCCTCTTCGCAGACGGTGTGCAGACCCTCGCGCTTCACCAGCGACTTGAGTTCGGTGTACTCCGGGCCGGTGCGCAGTTTGGTCTTGATCCACGGCGGTTTGCGCTCGATGGGAGTCTCGGCATTGCGCACCTCAAGGCGCAGTAACTTACGGCCTTCGGGGACGACGCTCACTGGGTCAATGCTACGCGGATCTGTCCGTCCAGAGCACCGGAGACGGCGTCGGCGACCGCGGTCGTGACATCTTTCACTCCGACCTGTCGGCCCAGTTCAGCCGTCAGCGAGGTCACCCCGGCATCGGTGATGCCGCACGGGATGATGCCGCCGAACCCACCGAGGTCGCAGTCGCAGTTCAGCGAGAACCCGTGCTGGGTCACCCCGCGGGCCACCCGGATGCCGATCGCGCCGACCTTGCGCGGGGGCCGTCCCGGCACCCACACGCCCGAACGCCCCTCGACCCGCCCGGCGTCCACCCCGAGGTCCACGCACACCGTGATGAGTGCTTCCTCAAGGCGCCGAACGAAATTCACCACATCCAGCGGCTCGGTCAGCCCGATGATCGGATACCCGACGAGCTGGCCGGGGCCGTGCCAGGTGATCTTTCCGCCACGGTCGGTGTCCACCACCGGCACACCGTCGACGGGGCGTTCCTCGGGCAGGGTGCGCTTGCCGGCGGTGTAGACGGCCGGGTGCTCAAGCAGCAGCAGGGTGTCCGGACCACCGGCCACCCGCTCCTCGGCGATCTGGCGCTGCAGCTGCCAGGCCGCGCGGTAGTCGACCGTGCCCAGCAGCTTGACCTGCAAGGGATCCGAGGACGACCGGATGGATTCCATGACCACAACGCTACCCGGGTGGTGCGTCCGCGGTGACGTAGGCCAGCGCCTCGCCGACGGTCTTGTGATGGAACACGAAACCGGCCTCCTCCAGCGCGGCCGGGATGGCCCGCTGCCCGCTGAGCAGCCCCTCGTCGGCGAACTCGCCGAGCATGGCCCGCAACACGAAACCGGGCACGATCATCGGGGCCGGCCGGTGCAGGGCACGCCCGAGCGCGGAGGTGAACTCGCCGTTGGTCACCGGCGCCGGCCCGGTCACATTGACCGGCCCGGCCAGCTCGCTGTGCGAGATGGCGAACAGGATCGCCCGCACCTGATCCTCCAGGCTGATCCACGGCAGGTACTGCCGCCCGTCACCCAGCCGGGCACCCAGGCCCAACCCGAACAGTGGACGCAGCCGGTTGAGCATGCCCCCGCCGGGGGACAGCACCAGCCCGGTGCGCAGCAGCACCACCCGCGCGCCGGTGTCGGAGGCCGCCGCGGTGGCGGCCTCCCAGTCCACGCACAGCTGGGCCAGGAAACCGGCGCCGTGCGGGGTGCTCTCATCCACCACCCGGTTGCGGGTATCGCCGTAGAAGCCGACCGCGCTGGCGTTGATCAGCAGGGGCACACCGGCTTCGGCGACCGCGGCGGCGAGCACGTCGGTGGGGCCGATCCGGCTGTCGCGCAGGCTCTGCTTGAACGCACCCGACCAGCGCTTGGCGCCGACGCTGACCCCGCACAGGTTGACCACGACGTCGACACCGGCCAGCTCGCCGACATCGAACTCACCGGTGTCCGGATTCCAGAACACCTCGTCGGCGTTCGACGGACGCCGACGCACGATGCGGATCACCCGGTGATCGGCGGTGCGCAGCGCAGTGGTCAGTGCAGAGCCGATCAGACCCGAGGATCCGGCGATCGCGACGACCATGCTCGCCACCGGCTACAGGCCCAGATCGGCCTCGAATGCGCCTTCTTCGAGACGACGCTTCACGGTGGTGAGGAAACGGCCGGCGTCGGCGCCGTCGATGAGGCGGTGATCGTAGGTCAGCGGCAGGTAGGCCACCGAACGCACCCCGATCGACTCGTTGCCGTTGCCGTCCACCACGACCCGCGGACGCTTGACGATCGCGCCGGTGCCCAACATCGCCGCCTGCGGCGGGACCAGGATCGGTGTGTCGAACAGTGCGCCCTGGCTGCCGATGTTGGTGATGGTGAAGGTGCCGCCGGAGAGCTCATCGGGCTTCAGGTTGCCCGACCGCGCGCGGGCCGCGATATCGGCGATCGCGCGGGCCAGCCCGCCGAGGGAGAGGTCCCCGGCGTTGTGCACGACGGGGGAGAGCAGACCTTGCTCGGTGTCCACCGCGAAGCCGAGGTGTTCGGCGTCGTAGTAGGTGATCTCCTTGCTGTCCTCGTTGTAGCTCGCGTTGATGTTCGGGTGCGCCTTGAGCGCGTCGACGACGGCGACGGCGAAGAACGGCAGGAACGTCAGGTTGACGCCCTCACGCTCGGCGAAGCTGGCCTTGGCCTTGGCGCGCAGTGCCACGATCTTGGTCAGATCGACCTCGTGGGTCTGGGTCAGCTGGGCGGTGGTCTGCAGGCTCTCGCGGGTCTTCTTCGCGGTGATTTGCCGGATCCGGTTGGCCTTCTGCGTGGTGCCGCGCAGATGCGCCAGCGCGGGGGCCGCGGCGGGCTTCGACGGGGCAGCGGCGGCCGGTGCGGAAGCAGCGGGTGCGGCGGGGGCCGGGGCCTTCTTGGCCTCGGCCGCGGCGAGCACATCCTGCTTGCGGATGCGTCCACCGACACCGGTGCCGTTCACCGAGTTGAGGTCGACACCGTTCTCGGTGGCCAGCTTGCGCACCAGCGGGGTGACATAGGGCGATCCGTCACCGGAAGGCGCGCTCTCGGCTGCCGGGGCTGCCGCGGGCTTGGGTTCGGGTGTGGGCTCGGCCTTCGGTTCCGGTTTGGGCTCGGGCTTGGGTTCCGGCTTGGCCTCGGCCTTCGGCTCGGGCTTGGGTTCTTCCTTCGGCTCTTCCTTGGGGGCCGGCTCCGGCGCGCTCGCCGGCGCGGCATCGGCCGAACCGATCTTGGCGAGCTCACCACCGACCGGGACGACATCGTCCTCCTCGGCGGTGATCGAGAGCAGGGTGCCGGCAACCGGCGACGGGATCTCGGTGTCGACCTTGTCGGTGGACACTTCGACCAGCGCCTCGTCCACGGCGACCTCGTCGCCGACCTTTTTGAGCCAGCGGGTGACGGTGCCCTCGGTGACCGACTCACCGAGTTCGGGCATGGTGATCGAGGTGGCATCGCCGCCACCGGAGGCGGCGGGCTTGGCAGGCTCGGGCGCGGGCTCTGCGGCGGGCGCCGCTTCTTCTGCTTCTTCGGCGGCGGGCTCCGGCTCGGCCTCTTCGGCGGGGGCGGAATCTCCGGAGTCGACCGATTCACCCTCTTCGCCGATCAGCGCGAGGTCGCCACCGACCTCGACGACGTCATCCTCGGCCGCGATGATCTTGGTGAGTACACCGGCGGCGGGCGACGGGATCTCGGTGTCGACCTTGTCGGTACTGACCTCAAGCAGGGGTTCGTCGACGGCGACGGCGTCGCCCTCCTGCTTAAGCCATCGCGTGACGGTCCCCTCGGTGACGCTCTCACCGAGTGCGGGCATCTGGACGGAGATTGCCATGGGTTTTGACTCCTCGAAAGTCATCGTCACGTGTCGTATGAAATGCCCTTCTATCCTGTCACGTCCGTCGCGCGCGGTCGTCGCGGACCGCCCACTGGATGCTCTGGCACCATCGAAGTAGGCGTCCGAGAGGAGTAACCCCAGTTGGGACTGTTCGACAGGTGGCGGCGTCCGCGCGGCGGATCGCGCGCACAGACCCGTAAACAAGCTTCCGCCGATCTGGCCTACCTCCGTGACTGGGTTGCCTCGCACACCGGTGTGGAGGCGTTCGTGGAACCTCAGACCACCGTCACCGAGGTCACCGTGGTGCTGGTGGCCGCCGACGGCGAATGGACCAGACGGCGCACCGGCGGGGACGCCGGGGCACGCCGATTGAGCAAGCAGCTCGACATCCCGGTGTACGACGTACAGAAAGTGGGCTACCCGCAGCGCATGCGCGATTACGATGCGCGTCGCCGCATCGAGCGCGACCGGGCGATGCGCAGAGACCTCGAAGGGTAGCCATGACAGACATCACCGAACGGTTCGTCGACAGTGCCGACGGGACCCGCATCGCGGTCTTCGAACAGGGCAACCCGGACGGCCCGACAGTGGTGCTGGTGCACGGCTGGCCGGACTCGCACGTGTTGTGGGACGGCGTCGCGCCGCTGCTCGCCGAACGTTTCCGGGTGATCCGCTACGACAACCGGGGTGTCGGGAGTTCGGCTGTGCCCAAACATTATTCGAGCTACGCGATGGCCCGTTTCGCTGACGATTTCGCGGCGGTCACGGCGGCGGTCAGCCCGGCGGCTCCGGTGCATGTGATGGCGCACGACTGGGGATCGGTCGGGGTGTGGGAATACCTGGCGCGGCCCGACGCGGCACAGGTGGTGAGGTCTTTCACGTCGGTCTCCGGGCCGAGCGGCGACCACATCAACCGCTTCGTCATGGACCGACTGAAACAGCCCTACCGGCCGCGCCGGTTCGCCCGAGGGCTCGGCCAGCTCGCCCGGTTGTCGTACATGGGTGCGTTCTCCACCCCGGTGCTGGCGCCCGCGGCCGTCCGGATCGCGTTCGCCCGTGGCGGGATGCGGCGGCTGCTGCTCAAGGACGGCATCGCGCCCGAGGCCATCCACCATTCCCGGGCGTTCGTCGACGATGCGGTCAACAGCATGAAGGTGTACCGGGCCAACTTCTTTCCCGGGCTGCGGCACGCCCGCACCGACCATCGCGTCGACGTCCCGGTTCAGCTGATCGTGAACACCAGGGATCCCTACGTCCGGCCCTACGCGTACGCCGACATCCCGAACCGGGTGCCGCGGCTGTGGCGCCGGGACCTGATCGCCGGGCACTGGGCGCCGATGTCGCATCCCGGTCAACTGGCCCGGGCCGTGGCCGAATTCGCCGACCATCTCGCCGGCGCCGCGGCAACGCGCGAACTCGCGCGGGCCGAGGTCGGCGTCGAGCGGGCACCGTTCGGGGATCAGCTGGTGTCGGTGACCGGTGCCGGCAGCGGTATCGGGCGCGCCACCGCCCTGGCCTTCGCCGCCCTGGGAGCCGAAATCGTGGTGAGCGATATCAACGAGGGATCCGCGGCCGCGACGGTCGCCGAGATCACCGCCGGTGGCGGGATCGCGCATGCCTACCGGCTCGACGTCGCCGACGGCGAGGCCGTGCAGCGATTCGCCGAACAGGTGTGCGCGGCGCACGGCGTCCCCGACATCGTGGTCAACAACGCCGGTGTCGGTCATGCCGGGTTTTTCCTCGACACTCCGGCGGCGGAATTCGACCGCGTGCTGGACATCAACTTCCGGGGCGTGGTGCACGGGTGCCGGGCCTTCGGGGCACGGATGGTCGAGCGCGGCACCGGCGGGCATGTCGTGAACATTGCTTCCATGGCGTCCTATGCGCCGGTCAACGTCATGAACGCGTACTGCACGTCCAAGGCCGCCGTCTTCATGTTCTCGGATTGTCTACGGGCAGAGCTCGATTCGGCGGGCATCGGAGTGACGACCATCTGCCCCGGTGTCGTCGGGACCGATATCGTCAACACCACGCGATTCTCCCTGCCCGCGGGCCGGGCCTATGACGACGAGGACATCCGGACGCGGGTGCGCAAAGGCTTCGCCGTCCGGCGCGTCGGACCTGACAAGGTCGCCAGGGCGATCGTCGACGCGGTGCGCAAGAACAAGCCAGTGCGGCCGGTCAACGCCGAGGCCTACCTCGCCTATGGCGTCGCGCACGCCTTGCCGCAGGTGATGCGCAGCACCGCCCGCGGCGGAAACATCATGTAGGTGCCGGCCGCTCAGGGCAGGCCCGAGGGCTAACCGTTGCGCGCGATGTCTTCCAGCACCGCGAACATGGTCCGGGTCGGGATGCCGGTGCCGCCCTTGGGCGTGTAACCCCATGGGCCGCCGGTGTTGTAGGCGGGGGCCGCGATGTCGATATGTGCCCACTGCACGTCATCGGCGACGAACTCGCGCAGGAACACCCCGGCGACGAGCATGCCGGCGAAGCGCGAGGAACTGACATTGGCCAGATCGGCGACGGTCGACTTCAGATCGTCCTTCAGTTCCTCGGGCAGCGGCATCGCCCAGCCGTTCTCGCCGACCGACTGCGACAGGGCGGCGACCCGGTCACGGAACGCGTCGCTGCCCATCACGCCGGGGGTCCGGGAACCCAGCGCCACCGTCTGCGCACCGGTCAGCGTCGAGGTCTCGATGAGGTAGTCGGGGTTGTCCTCGCAGGCCCGCACGATGGCATCCGCCAGGATGAGGCGGCCCTCGGCGTCGGTGTTGAGCACCTCGACGGTGATCCCGCCGTACTGGGTCAGCACATCGCCGGGGCGCTGCGCGGTCGAGGACGGCATGTTCTCGGCCATCGGCACGGTGGCGATGACATCGATGGGCAACTTCTGCTCGGCGGCCAGCACCACCGTGGCGATGACGGCGGCGGCGCCGCCCATGTCGGAGGTCATGTGGTGCATGTTCGCGGCGGGCTTGATGGAGATGCCGCCGGTGTCGAAGGTGATGCCCTTGCCGACCAGCGCGACGGTTTTGCCGCCCCGCTTGGCGCCCCGGTAGGTCAGCCGCACCAGCCGCGGCAGCCGCGACGAGCCCTTACCCACGCCGATGATGCCGCCATAGCCGGCCTTGGTCAGTGCCTTGTCATCGAGCACCTCGACCACCAGGCCGGCGGACTCGCCCAATGCCTTTGCCCGCTTGGCGAATTCGGCCGGGAACAGGTGACTCGGCGGGGTGTTCACGAAATCACGGGCGGTCGCGACGGCGGAGGCCACATCGACGGCGCGGGCGGCGGACGCCTTGGTGGCGGCCTTCGCGTCGGCGGCCAGCGCGACGATCTTGGTCAGGCCCTTGTCCTTGGGTGCGGTCTTGTCGCTGCGGAAATCGGTGAACCGGTAGCCACCCAGGATCAGGCCCTCGATCGCGGCTTCCAGGTCGAGTACGGACAGCGCGGTGACGACGGTGCCGACCTTGTCCAGCGAGCGGGCCGCGGCACCGGCGGCGCGGCGGACCGTGTCGGCCTGCCATTCGTCGCCGGCATCGCCGAGACCCACGGTCAGCACGCTGGCCACCGGCAGCTCGGCGATCACCAGCCGGTGCACCTGCCCTTCACCGCCGGTTGCGTTGAGCGCCCGCAGGCCGGCCTCGATGGCCGCGACGGCCTCGTTGTCCAGCACGGTGTCGACGCCGATGACGGCCGGGCCGGCATCGCCGGTGACCACCGGCACGACGAGCACGGCGTCGGCGACGCCCCTGCCGGGCAGGGACGAGCTGACGGAGACGGTGGGGGCCTGGTATCCGGGTGCGCTGCTCACCCGCACAACCCTAATCAGATCAGTGCGTACGCGTTGACCGGCTCGTCGAAGCCCTTCAAAGCCAGCGGGCGCGCCACCCCGAACGATCGATCGGGCAACAGCTCACGAAGCGGATCGGACACCAGGATCTGGCTGGGTTCGGCGACCCCCACCAAGCGGGCCGCCCGGTTCACCGGGTTGCCGAAATAGTCGCCACCGATGGCCAGCACCTCACCGAAATCGAGCCCGGCCCGCACGAACAGATTCGTCTCGGCGGCCCGGGGATGGGTCACCAGGTCGACGGCCACCTGGGCGAGCCCGTCGGGTTCGGAACCCACCCACATGATGGCGTCCCCGATGAACTTCACCACCCGGCAATCGTTGGCGTGCACGATCTCGGAGCTGGTGGCGCTGAACTCGTTGAGCAGAGCCGACAATTCGGTGCTGGTGAGCATCTGGGTGAGCGCGGTGAAACCCGAGAGGTCGGCAAAACCGATACCGCACACCACACTTGAGGAGCCGTCCCGGATGACGTGCTCGAAATACCGGCGCGCGCTCATCAGGTGGTGGCGGTGCACCGCGTCGATCATCGAACCGATCCGCGGGATGAATCCGGCGGCGCCGCGGTACGCCTTGGCGGTGGTCAGCTCGTCGTGGGTGCGGTCGAGCTGGATATCGGGGGTGCTGGCCCGGCTCATCGACGAGATGGTCTCGGCCAGCCGCGCCATTCCCGACCCGATCACCCGCAACAGCCCGGTGGCGTCGACATCGCCGACCACCTGCCGCAACTCGGCCCAGGTGCGCAGGGCCTCCACATCGGCCCGGCTCAGGGTTTTCACATCGCACCCCGCGACGGTCAGGCCCAGCGCCGCCCAGGCCCGCTGCACATCTTCGAGTGGCAGGCCGAGTTCCGCCGCCACGTCGGCCAGGCAGTAGTCCGGCGGTCCGGACCACTGCAGGACATCGCCGGCCAACCCGAAGAGCCTGCCGCGGGACTCGGCCTCGACCATCTGCTCGCCGGTGAACCCCAGCTCGTCCAGGTATTCGATGAGCGGCGCGCGGGTGTGGGCATCGGTGATACCGGCGGCTGCCAGCGCATCCAAGTCGACCACTGTGCAAGTGTGCCAGCGCGAGCCCAATTAGGGTGATGGATCGTGACGGACAATCTGCTGCACGGCCCGCTGGAAGATCGCCACCGCGCCCTGGGGGCCGGCTTCGCCGAGTTCGGCGGCTGGCTGATGCCGGTGTCGTATGCCGGCACCGTCGCCGAGCACACCGCCACCCGCAGCACCGTCGGCCTGTTCGACGTGAGCCACCTGGGCAAGGCCCTGGTGAAGGGACCGGGTGCGGCCGCCTACGTCAACAGCGCCCTCACCAACGACCTCAACCGCATCGGCCCGGGAAAGGCGCAGTACACGTTGTGCTGCAACGAATCCGGTGGCGTGATCGACGACCTCATCGCCTACTACGTCTCCGATGAAGAGATCTTCCTGGTGCCCAACGCCGCGAACACGGCCGCCGTGGTGGCCGAGTTGGAGCGCCACGCCCCCGCGGGCCTCACCATCACCGACGAGCACCGCTCCTATGCCGTGCTCGCGGTGCAGGGACCCGCGGCCGCCGAGATCGTCGCCGGGCTGGGGTTGCCGACGACGATGGATTACATGGGTTACGCCGACAGCGAGGTGGCCGGAGTGCCCACCCGGGTGTGCCGGACCGGTTACACCGGTGAACACGGATTCGAGCTGCTGCCCGAATGGGATCGCGCCGGCGCGGTGTTCGACGTGCTGGTCGAGGCCGTGCGGGCCGCGGGTGGCGAGCCGGCCGGCCTGGGCGCCCGCGACACCCTGCGCACCGAGATGGGTTACCCGCTGCACGGCCATGAGCTCTCGCTCGACATCTCGCCGCTGCAGGCCCGCACCGGCTGGGCGGTGGGCTGGAAGAAGGACGCGTTCTGGGGCCGCGACGCGTTGCTGGCCGAGAAGCAGGCCGGGCCCACCCGGCTGTTGCGCGGGCTGAAGGCGCTGGGCAGGGGAGTGCTGCGGGCCGATCTGACGGTGCTCGACGAGGGTACTGCGGTGGGCATCACCACCTCGGGAACCTTCTCTCCCACACTGAAGGTCGGCATCGCGCTGGCGCTGATCGACACTGCCGCCGGGATCGAGGACGGCGCGACCGTGACCGTCGATGTGCGCGGGCGGGCGCTGGAATGCGAGGTCGTCAATCCGCCGTTCGTGCAGGCGCGCACCCGCTGAGCCCGCCGCCCGCTGGGGCAAAAGTCGCTAGCCAGGGCGATATACAATCGCCCTATGACAGACGGTCCCCTCCAATTCACGCTTGCCCGCAACAGCTCTCCGGCAAGCGATGAAGTACGAGCGGGCATTCTGGCCGACCCCGGTTTCGGGCGCTTCCACACCGACCACATGGTCTCGCTGAGCTACACCACCGCCAAGGGCTGGCACGACGCTCAGGTGCTGCCGTACGGCCCCATCGAGCTGGATCCGTCGGCGATCGTGCTGCACTACGCGCAGGAGATCTTCGAAGGGCTCAAGGCCTACCGGTGGGCCGACGGGTCCATCGTGTCGTTCCGGCCGGAGGCCAACGCCGCCCGGCTGCAGACCTCGGCGCACCGGCTGGCCATCCCCGAGCTGCCCACCGAGCTGTTCCTGGAGTCGCTGCGCCAGCTCATCGCGGTCGACGAGCAGTGGGTGCCCGCCGCCGGCGGTGAGGAATCGCTATACCTGCGTCCCTTCGTCATCGCCACCGAGCCCGGACTCGGGGTGCGGCCCTCCGACGAATATCGCTACCTGGTCATCGGCTCACCCGCCGGGGCGTACTTCAAGGGCGGTATCAAGCCGGTCAGCGTGTGGCTGTCCCACGAGTACGTGCGGGCCTCCCCGGGCGGGACCGGCGCGGCCAAGTTCGGCGGCAACTACGCGGCCTCGCTGCTGGCCCAGGCCCAGGCCTCCGAACAGGGCTGCGATCAGGTGGTGTGGCTGGATGCGATCGAGCGCCGCTACGTCGAGGAGATGGGCGGGATGAACCTGTTCTTCGTCTTCGGCAGTGGTGGGTCGGCGCGCCTGGTCACCCCCGAGCTGTCCGGCTCGCTGCTGCCGGGTATCACCCGGAACTCGTTGCTGCAGTTGGCAACCGATGCCGGCTTCGCCATCGAGGAACGCAAGATCGACGTCGACGAATGGCAGAAGAAGGCGACCGCGGGTGAGATCACCGAGGTCTTCGCGTGCGGTACCGCCGCCGTCATCACCCCGGTGTCGCACGTCAAGCACCGCGAGGGTGAGTTCACCATCGCCGACGGGCGGCCCGGTGAGATCACCATGGCGCTGCGCGACACCCTGACCGGGATCCAGCGCGGCACCTTCGCCGACACGCACGGCTGGATGGCCCGGCTCAACTGACAGTGGGCCGCGATCATTGCCCGGAGCTACCAGGTTTCAGTCTCGACGAGCAGATGCCCGGAGACTGAAGCCAGGTAGCCGAAAGCGGCGTTCGGCCTACACCAGTGCAGCCGCGTGGCTGATACGGGCAACGAGACTGAAGCCAGGTACACATCCTCGGCGAGAATCTCAGGTACCGCAGAAGGTGCGGTAGCCCGCGGCGAAGTCCTCCGATGCGG
This sequence comes from Mycolicibacterium sp. P9-22, assembly GCF_008329585.1. GTDB lineage: Bacteria > Actinomycetota > Actinomycetes > Mycobacteriales > Mycobacteriaceae > Mycobacterium. The sequence continues at coordinate 976,507 of NZ_NPKP01000001.1, forward strand.
GCAGGGCGTAGCGCTGCAGTCCGGGGCGTTCGGTGAACGGATCCCCGATGGCGTCCAGCAGCTCACCTGCCGGTCCGACATCGCCCGCCGTGGCTGCGGCCAGTGCCTCCTCGACCAGATGGTTGCGCGGGATGTAGACCGGGTTCGCCGCATCCATCGCCGCGGTGTCCGGGGAGTGCGCACGCCAGCGTTTCACCCAGGCCATGAACCCCAGTGGCATGTCACCGCGCGCCAGCCCCCGGAAGAACGAGGTGTGGTCGGTGCGGTGTTCGGTCAGCAGTGCGGGTAGTTCGTCGATCAGGGCATCATCGGTGAAGCCTTCAGGGAGACCGAGTTTGGCGCGCATCCCGGCGTGCCACGCGGCCTGGTAACGCGGGCCGAACTCGCCGAGAGCGGTGGTGGCCAGTTCGATGGCGGTCTCGGCGTCATCGTGGATCAGCGGCAGCAGTGTCTCGGCGAAGCGCGCCAGATTCCAGCCGGTGATGGCCGGCTGATTGCCGTAGGCGTAGCGGCCCCAGCTGTCGATCGAGCTGAACACCGTGGCCGGATCGAAGGTGTCCATGAACGCGCACGGCCCGTAGTCGATGGTCTCACCGGAGATGGTCACGTTGTCGGTGTTCATCACGCCGTGGATGAACCCGACCAGCATCCAGCGGGCCACCAGGTCGGCCTGCGCGGAGATCACCGCGTCGAACAACGCCAGGTACGGGTTGGCGGCCTCCGCGCAGCGGGGGTGATGGCGGGCGATCGCGTGGTCGGCGAGCCGGCGCAATAGTCCCTTGTCGCCGGTGCCCGCCGCGTATTGGAAACTGCCGACCCGCAGGTGACTGGCGGCCACCCGGGCCAGTACCGCACCCGGCAGCGGGGTCTCACGGTGCACCGTCGCGCCGGTGGCCACCACGGCCAGCGACCGGGTGGTGGGGACACCCAGGGCGTGCATCGCCTCGCTGATCACGTACTCGCGCACCATCGGGCCGACCGCGGCCAGACCGTCACCGCCGCGGGCCAGCGGGGTCCGGCCAGAGCCCTTGAGATGCAGGTCGCGGCCGTCGTCGAACTCGCCGAGCAGCAGCGCCCGGCCGTCACCCAGGCGCGGCTGCAGCCCGCCGAACTGGTGACCGGCGTAGACCTGGGCGACCGGTGTCGCCGACGCGGGCAGGGTGGTCCCGGTGAGCAGCCCGATACCGGCGGGGGTGCGCAGCCAGTCGGGGTCCAGTCCGAGCTCGCGGGCCAGCGGTTCGTTGAGTAGCAGCAGGGTGGGTTCCGGCGGGTCCTGGGCCTGCCAGCTGATCGCCAGCTCGGGAAACTCGGTGGCGAAGCGATTGCCCAGCGAGAGGGTCGAGGCGGTCATCTTCCCGACGCTAGTTGATGGCCAGTCCCAGCGCCGTCAGCGTCGTCGTGACCTCGACGGATGCGCCGAGCACATCGCCGGTGATGCCACCGAACCGGCGCACGCAATGGCCGACCAGCACCGCGCACAGACCGAGCGTCACCAGGATGACCAGCGGGCCCTGCCACGGCCGCGGGGTGGCCAGGGCGGCCGCCGCGGCCAGCGCCACGGTCCAGGCCGCCACCACCCAGACCGGCTGGGAGGCCGCGACCATGGCGCCCAGCGTGCTGCCCGGCGCGGCGGGCACCGAACGACGACACGTCAGCACCACCGCGACCCGGCCCGCCAGCACCGCCACCACCACCGCGGCCGGTTCCAGTGTGCCGAAGGTCAAGCCCTGCACCATGATTGCGATGACGACGGCGGCCACCCCGAACGGCCCGGCGGTTCCGCCGCGCATCACGGCCAACGCCCGCTCGGGGGGCCCGTAGCAGCCCAGCGCGTCGACCGTGTCCGACAACCCGTCGATGTGCAGGCCGCGGGTGAGCAGCAGCAGGGCCGCGACCGCCAGCACGCCGGCCAGCGCGCCGGGCCCGAACAGCTGCCCGCCCACCCAGGCCAGCGCGGCAGCGACGGCACCCAGCACGGCGCCGACCACCGGCAACGCGGTCAGCGCGCCGCGCCCGAACGGCGTCGCCGAACGCAGCGGCAGCACCGTGCCGAACGCGAAAGCCGAAGCGAGCGAACCCATCACGAGCCCGAGATACCGGCCTCGTCGAAGGTCGCCATGGTTGCCAGGGTGGCCACCGCGGCGCGCAGTACCGGCAGCGCCACCGCGGCGCCGCTGCCTTCGCCCAGGCGCATCCCGAGGTCCAGGATCGGCTCCAGGTCCAGTCGCTGTAGCGCCAGCGCGTGCGCCGGTTCGGTGGACCGGTGCCCGGCCTGCCACCAGGCCCGCGCGCCGGGGGCCATTTCCTCGGCGACCAGGGCGGCGGCGGCGACGACGACACCGTCGAGCAGCACGGGTGTGCGCCGCACCGCGGCCTGGGCCAGGAAACCGGCCATCGCGGCCAGGTCGGCGCCGCCGCACACCCGCAACAGGCCGAGTGGATCGGCGATGACGCCGCGGGCCCGGTACAGCGCATCACGGATGGCCGAGGTCTTGCGGGCCCAGCCTTCGTCGTCGATGCCGGTACCGCGCCCGACCACCGCGACGGGCTCCGAGCCGGTCAGTGCGGCGATCAAGGTCGTTGCGGGCGTGGTGTTCCCGATGCCCATATCGCCGGCGATCAGCAGATCGGCCCCGCCGTCGACCTCCTCGTCGGCGATGGCGCGCCCGGCCTGCACTGCGGCCAGCGCCTCATCGGAGCTCAGCGCGTCCGCCACGGCGATGTTGCCGCTGCCGCGGCGCACCTTGTGCGCGCCGATCGCCGCGTTGGCGGGTTCGGCGTCCACCGAGATATCGGCGACCCGCACCCCGGCACCGGCCAGCTCGGCGAGCACGTTGATGGCCGCGCCCCCGGCATCGAAGTTGGCGACCATCTGCGCGGTCACCTCTGACGGGAACGCCGATACACCGGCGGCGGTCACGCCGTGATCGCCGGCGAACACCACGACGCGGGCGCGGCTGAACTGCCGGGGCGGGCACGCGCCCTGACAGGCCGCCACCCAGACCGACAGTTCTTCCAGGCGGCCCAGCGATCCGGGCGGTTTGGTCAGGGTCTGCTGACGGGACCGGGCGGCCCGCTCGGCATCGGGGTCCGGTGGGACCACCGCGGGGAACGCACTCACTCGGACTCCTTCACAGCCAGCGGTTGCCCGGCGATGACGAGCACCACCCGGTCACACAGCGCGGCCAGTCGCTGATTCACCGTGCCCAGTTCGTCGGCGAACAGCCGGCCGGCCGTGGTCGCGGGTACCACCGTCAGCCCGACCTCCGGGCTGACCAGCACCAGTGGGCCGGTGAACGCCTCGACCGCGCGGCACAGCCCGTCGACCTCGGCCGCGACCGAGCCGCCGGTCCAGGCGGCGTGCCGGTCCATGGCTGCGGTCAGCCAGCCGCCGATATCGTCGACCAAGGTGGGCGTCGCGGTGTCGGCCAGCAATTGCGTTGCCACATCCGGGGTTTCGACGGTCGCCCAGGATGCGGGCCGGCGGTTGCGGTGCGCGTCGACGCGCGCCGACCAGCTGTCGTCACCGTCGGGGGACGGGCCGGTGGCCAGGTAACGCACGGCGTCCGCCGCGGCCAGAATGCTCTCCGCGTGGTGCGATTTGCCCGAGCGGATACCGCCGAGCACCAGCACGCGCACGCCGGGGCGAGCGGAGCTAGGGGGCATCTACCGGGGTCAGACGTCGTCGCCGCGGTTGACCATGGGGCGCGGGGCACGCATCCGGCGCAGCTGCGATGCCCGGCTGCCGGCGTAGAAGCCGAGCTTCCAGCCGGTCTCGGTGTTGTCCGGGAACCGCTCGTCGACGCGGCGGTTCACATACCGGCCCAGGATGAACCCGTCGATGGCCATCACGATCAGCAGCACCGGCATCGCGAACGACAGCGGCTGCTGCACGGCGGGGGACGGGACGGACAGCGTGACCAGGATGAGGCCCAGTGCGATCGGCATGAACAGCCCGAGCAGGTTGCGCCGGGAATCGACCAGATCACGGGCGTAGCGGCGGACCGGACCCTTGTCGCGGGGCAGCAGGTAGGCGTCCTCGCCGGCCATCATCCGCTCGCGGCGATCGGCCATGTCGGCGCGCCGGGTCACCTTCTCGGCCTTGCGCTCTTCCTTGGTGAGCTTGCGGCCACCGACCTCTTTGCGGCGCTTGCGTGCCTCGGCGGTGGTCATCGGCGCCGGCGCCACCGGGCCGCGCCGGCGCGAGACCTCGCTGCGTTTGGGGGTCGGCCGGCCCTTGGGAGCGGTCGCTCGGGCATCACCGGGTTGCACCGATGTGTCGGCGGAATCGTCATCCTCCGGGGGCGGGTTGTCCTTCTTGCGGCCGAGCAGATTCACACCGACCAGATTACTTCCCGGGCGGTGGTCGCCCGCCATGCACCTCGGAAAGCGAGGCTCTACGCTGCTGGAATGACGGGCCTCGCGGTGCTGATAGCGCCGGATTGCTACGGAGACAGCCTCACTGCGGTGCAGGCCGCCGGCGCCATCGCCGACGGCTGGCGGCAGGCGCGCGGTGACGACCGGCTGACGCTGGCCCCGCAATCCGATGGTGGCCCCGGATTCGTCGACGTACTGGCCAGCCGGCTGGGCGGTCTGCAGACCGCCACCGTCAGCGGCCCGCTGGACGCCCCGGTGAGCGCGCAATGGGTGCTGCACGGACAGACCGCCTATATCGAGTGCGCGCAGGCGTGCGGGCTCACACTGCTCGGCGGGCCGCCGACGGTGCACACCGCGGTCGCCGCGCACAGCCGCGGAGTCGGCGAGCTGATCGCCGCCGCGCTCGACGCCGGGGCGCGGCGCATCGTGGTCGGGTTGGGCGGCAGTTCCTGCACCGACGGCGGACGCGGACTGGTGGACGCCCTGGGCGGACTCGAGGCGGGACGGACCCGGCTGGCCGGGATCGAGCTGATCGCCGCCAGTGATGTCGAGCACCCGCTGCTGGGGCCGATGGGCGCGGCCGCGGTCTTCGGGCCGCAGAAGGGGGCCGACCCGGCGACGGTGGAACTGCTGGAAGCCCGCCTGGCCGGGTGGGCGGCCGAACTCGGCGGCGATATCGCCGACCAGCCCGGAGCCGGTGCCGCCGGAGGGATCGGCGCGGCCCTGCTGGCGCTGGGCGGACGCCGCGAACCGGGTGCGGCCGTCATCGCCGAGCACACCGATCTGGCCGCCGACGTGGCCGGTGCGGACCTCATCATCACCGGTGAGGGCCGTTTCGATGATCAGTCACTGCACGGCAAGGTGGTGAGCGCGCTGGCCGGCGGGGCCCGGGGCCGCGGCACCCCGGTGCTGGTGCTGGCCGGGCAGGTCACGCTGGCCCCGGCCGCGCTCGCCCCGGCGGGGATCGCCGCGGCGTACTCGATCACCGACTTCGCCGGCTCGGTGCAGCGCGCGATGGATGATGCCGAGGCCCAACTGCAGGGCCTGGCCCGGCGCACCGCCGCCGGTTGGGATGACACGGCTCGGGAATAGCGCGCGAACAAGGTACCGTTGACTACAGCGCGAATGCATGCACCAGCTCTTCCAGGTATTTCAGGAGAATGCAATGACTATTCAGGACGACACCACCACCGAGACCCACGGTGCGGTGCTGACCGACGCGGCCGCCAGCAAGGCCAAGGCACTCCTCGACCAGGAGGGTCGCGATGACCTGGCGCTGCGTATCGCCGTGCAGCCGGGCGGCTGCGCAGGCCTGCGCTACAACCTGTTCTTCGACGACCGCACCCTCGACGGCGATCTGACCTCCGATTTCGGTGGCGTCGCGCTGACCGTCGACCGGATGAGCGCGCCGTATATCCAGGGCGCCACCATCGACTTCGTCGACACCATCGAGAAGCAGGGCTTCACGATCGACAACCCGAACGCCACCGGCTCCTGCGCCTGCGGCGATTCGTTCAACTGACCTTTACGGCTCAGCTGCTGCGCTGCACGTAGGAGCAGACCAGGATCTCGTCGTCTGACTGCAGCAGCTGAGCCACCACCTGTATCTGAGCGCCGGCGTCGGCCGATCCGCGGCCGCTTCCCGGTGCCACCACCGTCATGGTGAACAACGCCTGGGCCTGATTGGTCGACCACGGCACCACCTTGTCCACCGAGGTCACCTCCACCTCGGTGAATTGCTTGCGGAAGGCATCCGAGCTCAGGTCGGCCAGCGCCAGATCCGAATTGCGGTCGGTGACCGCGTCGTACAGCCCGCACAGTGCATGCCGGGCGATGGCCTCATCGTCACCGTCGGTCAGCGCGTCCAGGAAGCCCTGGATGGCCGGCCGCACATTTTCGGTGTTCATCGCCACCGGCGCAGCGTCGTCCCCGCCGGAGAACACCAGCACGGCACCGGCGAGCGCGGCGAGCACCGCCACCGCGGCGCCGGCCGCCGCGATGGCCTTCCAGGGTGGGCGTTTCCGGTACTGCACCGGCGGCGGCAGCGTACCGGGGTACGCGCCGGGGAACGGCGGAAACCCTTGTGGGGGAGTGGATTCGGGATACGGCACGGGACCGGACATCGGTGCTTTCTCAGCTATCGGGGTGGTGACGGACTCGCATGCAGGCTAGCGCACGCCCATCATGGCCCCTCGGACCGAAGCATCGGCAGCCGTGCGTCTGTAGTGTTCGCCTAGCTATGTACATGAACTGAAGGGCTGTATCCGTGACCATCGCCGTGACCGGCTCCATTGCGACCGACCATCTGATGAAGTTCCCCGGCACCTTCTCCGAGCAGCTGCTGCCGGAACACCTGCAGAAGGTGTCGCTGAGTTTTTTGGTCGATGACCTCGTCATCCACCGCGGCGGCGTCGCGGGCAACATGGCCTTCGCCATCGGTGTGCTCGGCGGCGATGCCGCACTCGTCGGCGCGGTCGGCAAGGACTTCGACGACTACCGGGGCTGGTTGACCGCTCACGGCGTGAACACCGACAACGTGCTGGTCTCCGACAGCGCCTATACCGCGCGGTTCGTCTGCACCACCGACGAGGCGATGGCCCAGATCGCGTCGTTCTACCCCGGCGCCATGTCCGAGGCCCGCAACATCGATCTCGCCGAGGTGGTGAAGCGCAGTGGCACACCGGAACTGGTGATCGTCGGCGCCAATGACCCGGACGCGATGTTCCGCCACACCGAGGAGTGCCGCGCCCTGGGGCTGGCATTCGCCGCGGACCCGTCCCAGCAGCTGGCCCGGCTCAATGGTGAGGAGATCCGCCGCCTGATCGACGGTGCGACCTACCTGTTCACCAACGACTACGAATGGGACCTGCTGCTGCAGAAGTCCGGCCTGTCCGAGGCGCAGGTCATGAGCCAGATCACGCTGCGCGTCACCACGCTGGGCGAGAAGGGCGTCGACATCGTCGGCAGCGACGGCACGTTCGTGCACGTCGGCATCGTCCCGGAAACCCATCAGGCCGACCCGACCGGGATCGGCGACGCCTTCCGCGCCGGGTTCCTCACCGGCCGCACCGCCGGCCTCAGCCTGGAGCGTTCCGCTCAGTTGGCGTCGATGGTGGCCACCCTGGTGCTGGAGGCCACCGGCCCGCAGGAATGGACCTGGGACCGCGACGCCGCCGTCAAGCGGCTGACCGACGCGTACGGCGCCGAGGCCGGCTCAGAAATAGGCGCAGCAATCGGCGCCTCTGCTTAAATCTGCACCGGGTAGGTCGGTTCGCTGATCTGCGGTGTCACGCTGCGCTCGATGAAGATCGCGTGCCACAGCATGAAGATCAGCACCGTCCACAAGCGGCGGCTGTGATCACTCTCGCCGGCCCGGTGCTCGTCGAGCATGGCGCGCACCGCGTTCAGGTCGATGAGGTCACCGGCTTGCGACGCCGTAACCGTGGCGTGTGCCCAGTCGAGCAGCTCGCCGGCCTTGAGCCAGTGCCGGATCGGCACCGGGAAGCCGAGCTTGGGCCGGTTGAGCACATGCGCGGGCACGATCGGTTCCAGCGCCCGGCGCAGCGCGTACTTGGTGGTGGTGCGGGTGATCTTCTGGTCATACGGCAGCCGTGAGGCCACCGCGAACACCTCGGGATCCAGGAACGGCACCCGCAGTTCCAGCGAGTTGGCCATCGTCATCTTGTCGGCCTTGACCAGGATGTCCCCGCGCAGCCAGGTGAACAGATCCACATGCTGCATGCGGGCCACCGGATCCCAGCCCTCCGATGTCGCGTACAGCGGCGCGGTCACATCGGTGTGCGTCCAGTCCGGACGGAACCCGGGCAGCACCGCGCGCAGTTGCGCATCGGAGAAACTGCGGGCGTTGCCGTAGTAGCGCTCCTGCAGCGTCAGCGATCCGCGGTGCAGCAGGCTCTTCCCGCGCATCCCGTCGGGCAGCGGTTGCGAGGCCTTGCCCAGCGAACGGCGCACCGGCTTGGGAAGGTAGTCGAACGCCTTGAGCGACAACGGTTCCCGGTAGATGGTGTAACCGCCGAACAGCTCATCGGCACCCTCGCCGGAGAGCACCACCTTGACGTGCTTGCGGGCCTCGCGGGCGATGAAGAACAGCGGCACCAGGGCGGGGTCGGCCACCGGTTCGTCGAGATACCAGACGATCTCGGGGAGCGCGGCGACGAACTCGGCCGCACTCACCACCTTGGTGACATGTCGCGCGCCGATCGCCTTCGCCGACTCCGCGGCGACATCGACCTCCGAGAAGCCTTCCCGCTCGAAGCCCGTCGTGAAGGTGATGAGGCGCGGATTGTGCCGCATGGCCAGCGCCGCGATGGCCGTCGAATCGATACCGCCGGACAGGAATGCGCCCACGGTGACATCGGCGCGCATGTGCTTGGCGACGGAATCCTCCAGCACCGCGGTGATCTCGTCGTAGCGGGCCTGCTCGGCACCGGCTTTGAATGGGGCCGCGGTGAACTTCGGTTCGAAGTAGCGCGTCACCGCAGGTGGCTGCCCCGGGCGGATCCGGGCGTAGCTGCCCGATTCCAGCCGGCGAATGCCGCGCTGCAGGGTTTCTGGCTCGGGCACGTACTGCAGCACGGTGTAGTGCTGCACGGCGCGCTCGTCGATGTCCAGATCGATGCCGGCCGCCGCGGCCAGGTCGAGGATGCACTTCTTCTCGCTACCCACCACGGTGCCGCCCGGGCCGGTGGCCAGATACAGCGGTTTGATGCCGAACGGGTCCCGCGCGCACAACAGTTCACCGGCCTCGGTGTCCCACAGCGCGAAGGCGAACATGCCGCGCAGCCGGCTCAGGACATCGGTGCCCCAGTGGTGGTATCCCGCGACGATCGCCTCGCCGTCACCATCGGTGTGGAACACCGCTTCGTGCTCGGAACGCAGGGCGTCGCGCAGTTCCAGGTAGTTGTAGATCTCGCCGTTGAACACCAGCGCGTAGCGCTCCGGCGCCTCCGGAGGGCCCCAGCGCAGCGGTTGGTGACTGTGCGCGATATCGATGATCGACAGCCGGTTGAAACCGAGCACAATATCCGCATCGTTCCAGGTCCCGGGCTCGTCAGGCCCTCGATGACGCATCAGATGCGAGGCTCCCGATACCGCGTCGACCAACCCGGGGGAGGTCTCGACGGACGGGTCGGTCAGATACGCCAGCAGTCCGCACACCGGGCCAGTATGCCGAATCGTCCGGTCGCTTCGCTCGGCCCGGCGGGCGTGGTCTACGCTGCGTAGTATTCGCCATGTTTCACCGACCGCCCTGCGGTTCACCGACTTCATTTAGGAGGCGCCGACGTGACCGCTCGCGGGTACCGTTTGGTGGCGTTGTCAGTGGTACTGGGTGGCACGGCCATCCTGCTCAGCGGTTGCAGCTACCAGGAGATCTTCGGTCTGGGCTGGCCCGAGGGCATCACGCCGGAAGCCCGCTTGAACCGTGATCTGTGGGTCTGGTCGGTCATCGCGTCGTTCGTCGTCGGCGGCATCGTGTGGGCTCTGATCTTCTGGACCAGCGCCTTCCACCGCAAGAAGGACACCGACACCGAGCTGCCGCGCCAGTTCGGCTACAACATGCCACTGGAACTGGTGCTCACCGTGGTGCCGTTCCTGATCATCTCGGTGCTGTTCTACTTCACCGTGGTCGTGCAGGAGCGGATGCTGCACAAGGATCCGAACCCCGAGGTCGTCATCGACGTCACCGCCTTCCAGTGGAACTGGAAGTTCGGTTACCAGAAGATCGAATTCGGCGACGGGACGCTGTCCTACGACGGTGTCGACAACGAGCGCAAAGAGGCCATGGCCTCGGCGCCCGAGGGTGTCGACGCGCACGGTATCGAGCAGGTCGGCCCGATCGCGGGCAAGAACTCCGAGGACCGCACCTACCTGAACTTCGACAAGATCGAGACGCTCGGCACCTCCACCGAGATCCCGATCCTGGTGCTGCCCAAGGGCAAGCGCATCGAGTTCCAGATCGCCTCGGCAGATGTCATCCACGGGTTCTGGGTGCCCGAGTTCCTGTTCAAGCGGGACGTGTTGCCCAACCCGAAGGAGAACAACTCCGACAACGTCTTCCAGGTCAGTGAGATCGAGCAGACCGGCGCGTTCGTCGGACGCTGCACCGAGATGTGCGGCACGTACCACTCGATGATGAACTTCGAGGTGCGCGTCGTGGAGCCCAACGATTTCAAGGCCTATCTGGATGCCCGTGGCGATGGCCTGACCAACGCCCAGGCGCTGGAAGCCATCAACCAGGCACCGCTGGCCACCACCACAGCGCCGTTCGACACCCGTCGTGGCGAGCAGGTCGGCGTTCCCCCGCAGGCGAGCAAGTAAGGACGACTCATGCACATTGAAGCCCGGTTGTTCGAGTTCCTGACCGCGTTCTTCCTGCTGTCGGCCATCGTGTACGGCGTGCTGACCGCGATGTTCGCCACCGGCGGCATCGAGTGGGCGGGTACCACCGCGCTGGTGCTCACCACCGGTCTGACGCTGATCACCGGGACCTTCTTCCGGTTCGTCGCGCGCCGTCTGGACACCCGGCCCGAGGACTACGAAGACGCCGAGATCAGCGACGGCGCCGGCGAGCTGGGCTTCTACAGCCCGCACAGCTGGTGGCCGATCCTGATCGCGCTGTCCTTCTCCACCGCCGCCGTCGGCGCCGCGCTGTGGCTGCCCTGGCTGATCGTCGCCGGTGTGTGCTTCGTGCTGGCCTCGGCCGCCGGCCTGGTCTTCGAGTACTACATCGGCCCCGAGAAGCACTGACCGTTCTTCTCTCCAGGTCACAACCGTGCGTCAGTTCGCTGACGTGGTGTCGTGGCGTGGTCCCCACTGCCGCCTGGTTGGGTAGGGTTGCCGAGGCAGCAGTCGAGAAGGATAGGCCGAGGTTTAGTTGCAGATGAGCGGGCCGTCAGGACCGGAGTCGTCGGGTGCGGACAAGGATCGGAAATCCCGCGCCGACGAGACCGACATCCAATCCCGGGCGTATTCCGCCCCGGAATCCGAGCAGTTCACCAGTGCTCCGTACGTACCGCCGGATCCGGCGCTGTACGACTACGACAGCTACGCGCCCGCTGATCCCGACCAGGACGAACCCCCGAAGTGGCCGTGGGTCGTCGGCGTGGTGGCGATCGTCGCCGCCGTCGCCCTCGTCGCATCCGTGGCCCTGCTGGTGACCCGGACCGACAACACCGGACTGGCCAACCCGGAGACCTCGACCACGACGGCGCCGCCCGTGCAGGACGCGATCACCACGACACCGCCTCCGCCGCCGAGCAGCGAGTCGCCGCCCCCGCCGCCACCCACCGAACCGCCGCCGCCACCGCCGGAGACCGTCACGGTGACACAGGAGCCACCGCCGCCGCCTCCGCCGCCCAGTGCGGAAGCCCCCCCGCCGCCGGCCACCACGGAGGCGCCGCCGCCCCCGCCGACGACGACACGGCCGCCGGGACCCCGCCAGGTGACGTACTCGGTCACCGGCACCAAGGCACCCGGTGACATCATCACCGTCACCTACATCGACGCGTCCGGGCGCAGCCGCACCCAGCGCAACGTCTACATCCCGTGGTCGCTCACCGTCACGCCGATCTCGCAGTCCGAGGTCGGGTCGGTACAGGCGTCGAGCTTGTTCTTGGTCAGCCGGCTGAACTGCTCGATCACCACAAGCGATGGCACCGTGCTGTCGTCCAACACCGGCAACGCCGCACAGACAAGTTGCTGATGCTCAGAGACACTGATTTTTCATCGCCATCCGCCCGCCGCGCCCTGTCCGGTCCGGAGAACCTGGAGCGGATCCTCATGGCCGCCTGTGCGGTCATCTGGCTGGCCGCGCTCGGCGCCATCGTCGCCGCCACCGTGTCCCTGGTGGACATGGCGAGCGGTCGCGGCACGGTCCGCGCCGAACTGTCCGAGGCATCCGGCTCCGAGACGCCCTGGGTGCTCTACACGGTGATCGGCATTTCGGCCGCGGTCATCCTGGTGGCGATCCCGCTGTTGGTGCGGGCCCGTCAGCAGAGCGGCAACCGGCCGCCCCGTGACCACACGCCGGCCGGCGGTTCGGTTGCCGAGGACATCGCCGCGGTACCGCCCCGCGCGTCCGGGCGCAGGCGCGCCGATCCGGCACCGGAGACCGGTGCTCGCAGCGCGGCTGTGCCGGGTGCCGCCGACGACGTGTTCATGCGGTTCGGGCTGTCGATGGCGTGCGCGGTCGGCGCGGGCACCCTCGCGGTCGGTCTGGCGACCTATCTGTCCGCCAATGACAGCGGCAGTGCCGCGGTGGCCTTCTACATCATCGCCGGCATCGTCACGGTGGCGATGCCCGTGCTGCCATGGTTCTACCTGCGTGAGCTGAAGCGCGTCGTCGGCACACCCGCCGCCTGAGATCGGGCCCTTGTCGGGTGCTGCACCGGCTCGGCTCGGCTCGACCGTCGGCGGCGAGCACCGCGCGATAAGCGTGTCACTATCCTCGCGGATCTTGGCATTGCCGCCACTGGAGTGGGTGGATCGAGCACGCGACACTGAGAGGCAACCGTGCTCGCCGCGCCACGATGAGGAACACCGAGATGCCTGATGTGATGAAAGCTGTTGTGCTCGCCCGTTTCGGGGGATCCGACGCCTTCGAGCTGCGCGACGTCGCCGTACCGCCCGTCGGACCCCGCCAGCTACGGGTGCGCGTGCACGCGACCGCCGTCAACCCGCTCGACTTCCAAATCCGCCGCGGCGACTATGCGGATCTGGTGCCGCTGCCGGCGATCATCGGGCACGACATCTCCGGGGTGGTCGAGGAAGTCGGAACGCATGTCACCGAGTTCGGCGTCGGCGACGAGGTGTACTACACACCCAAAATCTTCGGCGGCCCCGGCTCCTACGCCGAACAGCACGTCGCCGATGTCGACCTCGTCGGCCGCAAGCCGGAGAACCTCAGTCACCTGGAGGCGGCGAGCCTGACGCTCGTCGGCGGAACGGTCTGGGAGTCGCTGGTGACGCGGGCTCAGCTCATGGTGGGGGAGACGATCCTCATCCACGGCGGCTCCGGTGGTGTCGGCACGATCGCGATCCAGATCGCGAAGGCGATCGGCGCACGGGTGATCACCACCGCGAAAGCCGCCGACCACGAGTTCGTCCGCTCCCTCGGAGCGGATGCGGCGATCGACTTCACCTCGACGGACTACGTCGATGCCGTGGCCGAGGTGACCGCAGGAAAGGGTGTCGACGTCGTCTTCGACACGATCGGTGGCGACACGCTCACCCGCAGCCCGCTGACCCTCGCCGACGGCGGGCGCGTCGTCAGCATCGTCGACATCGCGCAGCCGCAGAATCTGATCGAGGCGTGGGGCCGCAACGCCGCCTACCACTTCGTCTTCACCCGACAGAACACCGGAAAGTTGAACGCGCTCACCACGCTGGTGGAGCGCGGTCTGGTCAAGCCGGTGATCGGGGCGACGCTTCCGCTCGCTCGAATGGGTGAGGCTCACGAGCTCCTGGAGAACCGGCGGTCGTATGCACTGCGCGGCAAGGTCGCGATCGACGTGGCGGGCGATACCGTTGCGCTTCCCCCACGCATCTCGTAAGTGATCAGCCGCGCCCGGAGAAGGTGGCGCGGTACTCGGATGGGGACACATCCAGGAGCCGGCGGAAGTGCAGTCGCAGGTTCGATCCGGTTCCCAGGCCGACCTGTTCTGCGATCCGGTCGACCGACAGCCGCGTGCTCTCCAGGAGTTCGCGGGCGGTGTCGACCCGCGCCCGCAGGATCCACTGCAGCGGGGTGCTGCCGGTCTCTTCGGCGAAGCGGCGCAGGAACGTGCGCGGCGACATCCGCGCGTGTGCGGCGAGTCCGGCGATCGTGAGCGGCTGGTCGAGCCGCGTCATGGCCCATTCACGTGTCGCGGCAAGGGTTTCGCCGTGGGCTGCCGAGCCGGTCTTCGGCAGGTACTGGGCCTGACCCCCGGTCCGGTAGGGCGCGGTGACGAGTCCTCGTGCGATCTCGTTCGCCGCGCGCACGCCGAGGTCGCAGCGAACGATGTGCAGGCACAGGTCCAGACCGGCGGCGGCGCCCGCCGAGGTGAGGATGGTTCCCTCGTCGACGAAGAGCACGTTCGGCTCGACCGTGACGTCCGGATACCGCGCCGCGAGCTTCTCCGCGGCATCCCAGTGCGTCGTCGCCCGCAGGCCGTCGAGCAGACCGGCCTCCGCGAGGGCGAACGCGCCGTAGCAGATCGACGCGATGCGGGTACCGCGGGATGCGGCATGCCGGAGCGCCTCGCGCACCTGTACAGGTATCGGCCGACCGGCCGGCGCGTACCCGGGAACGACGATGGTGTCCGCATCGGCCAGTGCATCCAGGCCCCGCGGGACCGCGTAGCCGAAGCCCCCGTTGGAGGGCACCGTTCCGGCGCTGACACCACAGGCCGACACCTCGTATCCGAACCCCGTCTCGGGATGGAACACCTCCGCCGGGATCCCGACGTCCAGGGGGAGCGCCCCGTCGAGTACGAGGACCACCACCTGATGCGGTCGCTGCATCACCGGACTCCGATCCGGCCGACGCGTGCCGACCGCGTCACCATCCTTGCATGTATGCCCATTACCGCCAGCGGTGCGGATTCCGGCACGAAGAAGGCCCGCGCAGCATGCTGCGCGGGCCTTCTTTCGAGCTGAACTGCTAGTGGTGCCCGTTGGATCCGTTCGACCCATGGGAACCGTTGGTGCCCTGGCTCTCGCTGAGCACCGCGAGCGCCCGGTGCTCGGCGGCATGAGCCGCCTCGGCGAGCGCATCGTGCTCTTCGACCGGGTCGGCGAACAGGAAGCTGCCGCTGCCGGGTGCGCCGGCGGATCCGAGCTTGTTCATCCGCTTGGGCAGTGCTGCACCCTGGTACTCGAGCGGGATCGGGTGCCCGTGATCGTCGACCGGGCCCAGCGGCTGGTGCAACTCGATGTAGGCACCGTGCGGAAGCCGCGTGATGATGCCCGTCTCGATACCGTGCTCCAGCACCGCACGGTCGCTGCGCTGCAGACTGATCGCCCACCGGTAGGTGATGTAGTAGACGATCATCGGCAGCACCACCATGCCGATGCGGCCGATCCAGGTGGTCGCGTTCAGCGAGATGTGGAACTTCAGCGCGATGATGTCGTTCATGCACATGAACGTCAGCAGCAGGTAGAACGAGATCGCCGCCGCGCCCACCGCGGTACGCGTCGGGGCGTCACGCGGGCGCTGCAACAGGTTGTGGTGGGCGTTGTCGCCGGTGAGCTTGCGCTCCAGGAACGGGTAGATCGACAGCAGCACGAACACCAGCCCCATGCCCACGGCCACCCACACCGACTGCGGGATGGTGTAGTTGCCGATGTAGAACTCCCAGGCCGGCCAGGTACGGGCCAGGCCGTCGGTCCACATCATGTAGAAGTCGGGCTGGCTGCCCGCCGAGATCTGCGAGGGCTTGTACGGGCCGAGCACCCAGATCGGGTTGATCTGCAGCAGACCGCCCATGATGCCGAGCAGGCCGGTGATCATGGCGAAGAACGCGCCCGACTTCACCGCGAAGACCGGCATGACGCGCACGCCGACGACGTTCTTCTCGGTCCGGCCGGGGCCGGGGAACTGGGTGTGCTTCTGGAACCACACCAGCGCCATGTGCGCGCCGATGAGCGCCAGCATGATGCCGGGGATCAGCAGGATGTGCAGGGCGTACAACCGCGGGATGATGATCTCGCCGGGGAAGTCGCCGCCGAACAGCGCCCAGTGCAACCAGGTGCCGATGACCGGCATGCCCAGGGTGATCGAGGAGAACGCGGCGCGCAGGCCGGTGCCCGAGAGCAGATCGTCGGGCAGCGAGTAACCGAAGTAACCCTCGAACATCGCCAGGATCAGCAGCAGCGAGCCGATGACCCAGTTGGCCTCACGCGGACGCCGGAAGGCGCCGGTGAAGAAGATGCGCGCCAGGTGCACCATGATCGACGCCGCGAAGAGCAGCGCGGCCCAGTGGTGGATCTGGCGGACGAACAGACCGCCGCGCACTTCGAAGCTGATCTCCAGCGCCGATTCATACGCCCGCGACATCTGCACACCGCGCAGCGGTTGGTACACACCTTCGTAGGTGACGTGCGCCATGGACGGATCGAAGAACAGCGTCAGCCACACACCGGTGATCAACAGGATGATGAAGCTGTACAGCGCGATCTCACCCAGCAGGAACGACCAGTGGGTGGGGAAGACCTTGTTCAGGATGCCGCGACGAACGGCTTCCGACGGGTGGTACCGGGAATCGATGGCGTCGCCTTGTGCGGCCGCAATATCTCCGAGCTTGGGACTCATGATGATTTACGCTCCCAGAATGCCGGTCCGACGGGTTCGATGAAGTCGCCGTTGGCGACCAGATAACCGTCCTTGTCGATGGTAATGGGCAACTGCGCCAGTGCGCGTGCGGCCGGACCGAAGATCGGCCGGGCGAAGTGCAGCGCATCGAACTGCGACTGGTGGCACGGGCACAGAATCCGGTAGGTCTGCTGCTCGTACAGCGAGGACGGGCAGCCCAGGTGCGAGCAGACCTTCGTGTACGCGAACAGCTCGCCGAAGTTGAAGCTCTCCTGGCCTTGGCGCTTGACGACCTTCTTCATGTCCTGGGTCTTGATGCGGATGAGCATGACCGGGTTACGGACACCCATCGCGACCTCGAACAGGTGGTGGCTGGATTCCACCGTGACGCCGTCGCCGTCGGACTCGCGCCACGGGAACACCGTCTCCATGCCGCCGGCGTCGATGTCCTCGGGGCGCATCTTCACGAAGGGCGATTCGCCGGGGATACCGGTGGCACGCGCCAGGTAGATGGTCTCGCCCTCGAAGCGCGGGGTCCATCCCGAGGTCCACAGCACGGCCTTCTTGCCCTCGGCGGTCTGCACGACCGGCTTCCACGGGTTCTTGATCAACCCGCCTGCGAAGGCAACCAGGGTGCCGAGGCCGAACGCGCCGAGGCCGATGCCCATCGACAGCCCGATCAGCTTGCGCCGCTTGATCGTCGAACCCTCAAGGGCGTCACTCAGGTTCGCGACGATGGTCTTGCGGTGGATCTCGGCGGAGGCACCGTCATGGCGGTCCTGGATGGTGATCTCTTCGGGGATGAACTTCTTCTGGAAGAGCACCGCGCCGACACCGATCGACAGGATCGACAGGCCGAACGTCAGGCCGTACAGCGGGGTGGCCAGCGTGTACATCCGCTCGCCCTCGGCGCCGTAGGGCACGTACTCCCACGGCCAGAACAGGAACACCAGCAGCAGCGCCAGGCCTGCGAAACCGCCGAACAGCAGCCAGTACGACACGGTGCGCGAGGCACGCTTCTCGGCCTTGGTGCCCTCGACCGGCCAGCGCGGTTCCTTGAAGACGACCTCGACACCGTCGAGCTTGCCGCCGAGCGCGAGCAGTTCCTCGCGCGACATCTCCGCCAGTTCGGCGTCGGTGGGCTGACCCGGGACCGGACGTCCCGAGGTGTCACCGCCCTGGATATCCCCGCTCATGCGCGAGCTCCGATCCACAAGGTCATGCCGACGGCAGCCACGATCCCGATGATCCAGATGGCCATGCCTTCGGTGGTGGGGCCGAATCCGCCGAGGCCGTAGCCGCCGGGATCCGGAGTGTTCGCCGCCTGCCGCACGTAGGAGACGATGTCGGCCTTCTCCTCGGGGGAGAGCTGCCGATCGGAGAACTTCGGCATGTTCTGCGGGCCGGTCAGCATGGCGGTGTAGACCTGCGCGGGCACCTTCGAGGCCTCGCCGAGGTCCGGTGCGTACTTACCGGAGGACAGGGCTCCGCCCTTGCCGGTGAAGTTGTGGCAGGAGGCGCAGTTCAGCCGGAACAGGTCGCCACCGCGGGCGACGTCACCGGACAACAGGGACTCGTCGGCGATGTGGCCGTTGGCTTCCCGGGGCACGACGGGGCCGCCGCCGTTGGCCTGGACGAAGGCGCCGAGCGCGTCGATCTGGTGCTCGTCGAAGACCGGGTCCTTGCGGGGCGCCTGGGCCTCGCCGCGCATCGCGGGCATCCGGCCGGTGGAGACCTGGAAATACACGGCCGCCTCGCCGGTGCCGATCAGGCTGGGGCCGCGATCCGCCACACCCTGCAGGTTCGCGCCATGGCAGCTGATGCACGAGGTGTCGAACAGCTGCTTGCCGGTGCGCAGCAGCGCCGACTGGGATTCGTCGGCGACCGCAACCTGGGGAGTCGGGGTCAAGGTGGCGGCGGTGACGCCTGCGACCGACAGCCCGAGCAGCAGCAGCACCGCTGCGGACACGCGCCGACGCAAGCGACGTTGCTTGATCGTCTTCCCGGCTGCGCCGGACTTGCTGGTCATCGAACCCCTTCTCATCGTCGAGCGCATCGGACGTATCGGCTTGCCGATCATCGGACGAAGTAGATGACGGCGAACAGGGCGATCCACACGATGTCGACGAAGTGCCAGTAGTAGGACACGACGATCGCCGCGGTCGCCTGCGCAGGCGTGAACTTGGACAGCCTGGTGCGGATGAGCAAGAAGATGAAGGCGACGAGCCCGCCGATGACGTGCAAACCGTGGAAGCCGGTGGCCAGATAGAAGACCGACCCGTAGGCGCTGCCCGGGATGGTGGTGCCGTGATCGACAAGGTGGATGTACTCGTAGCCCTGGCCGAGCACGAAGAACAGGCCCATGAAGAACGTGAGCACGTACCACCGGCGCAGGCCGAATACGTCGCCCCGCTCGGCGGCGAAGACACCCATCTGGCAGGTGAAGGAGGAGGCGATCAGCACCGCGGTCACCGGCACGGCGAGCCACAAGTTCAGCTCGGTCGGCTCGGGCGGCCAGGCGCCCTGCGCCTGCGCACGCGCGGTGAAGTACATCGCGAACAGTCCAGCAAAGAACATCAGCTCACTGGAAAGCCACACAATGGTGCCGACACTGACCATATTCGGCCTGTTCAGCGAATGTACGCGGGAGGTAATCGCGGTCCCCGAGGTCCCAACAGCGCTCGTCACAGGTGCAAGTATGACGCTTTGTAGTTGATTAACTCCACCCGGGTTCGTAATTGAGTTGAAACGTGTCTTGGTATGCAGTCGTGACAGGCTCCGGACGGGGCACGCACGGGCGATAGCATCACGGCGTGTCATCCGCTCAGAGCGCATCCGAGAGTTCATTCAGCTGGCCGCAGATCCTCGGCCGGCTGACCACCCACCAGGATCTGGGGCGTGGTCAAGCGGCGTGGGCCATGGACCAAATCATGACCGGTGCGGCCACGCCGGCGCAGATCTCCGGATTCGCGGTCTCGATGCGGATGAAGCGCCCGACGTCGGCCGAGGTCACCGAACTCGCCGACACCATGCTCAAGCACGCCCGCCGTGTTCCGGACAGTGCGACGGGCACCGACGCCGTCGACATCGTCGGCACCGGGGGCGACGGGTCCAACACGGTGAACCTGTCCACGATGGCCTCGATCGTCACCGCGGCGGCCGGGGTGCCGGTCATCAAACACGGCAACCGGGCGGCCTCCTCGCTGTCCGGCGGGGCGGACACCCTGGAGGCACTGGGAGTCCGCATCGATCTGGGCCCCGAGGAGGTGGCGCGCAGCGTCGCCGAGGTCGGTATCGCCTTCGCGTTCGCGCCGCAGTTCCATCCCTCCTACCGGCACGCCTCGGTGGTCCGCCGCGAGATCGGCGTGCCGACCGTCTTCAATCTGCTCGGCCCGCTGACCAACCCGGCCGCACCGCGGGCCGGCCTGTTCGGCTGCGCCTGGGGTGATCTGGCCGAGGTGATGGCCGGGGTGTTCGCCGCCCGCGGGGCCAGCGCCCTGGTGGTGCACGGCGACGACGGTCTCGACGAACTCACCACCACGACCACCAGCACCATCTGGCGGGTGCAGGCCGGCACCGTGGAGCGCCTGACCCTCGATCCGGCTGCCTTCGGGTTCCGGCGGGCCGATCTGAGCGAACTGGTCGGCGGTGACGCCGAGGCCAACGCCGCCTCGGTGCGCGCCGTGCTCAGCGGCGCCAAGGGCCCGGTGCGAGATGCGGTGGTGCTCAACGCCGCCGGCGCAATGGTCGCCCATGCCGGGCTCTCCGGTGACGCGCAGTGGGTGCCGGCCTGGCAGTCCGGTCTGGCCCGTGCCGTCGAGGCCATCGATTCCGGTGCCGCAGAACGACTTCTGGCGAACTGGGTGCGGTTCACCCAGAAGGCCGCGGGCTGACTCAGCCCGCCTGCGCACGGCTCCGGCGCGGCCGGTGCACGCCGTAGCGGTCGTCGAGTTCGACGCCGTCATCGTCGGTGTGGGCCCCGTCATGCCGTTCGGCGGCGAGTCGCGCGGAACGGGCGGCGGCGGCCCAGTCGGCCCACCGGGCCGCCGACCCGACGGGGCTGGCGTAACCCGGGTCGCCGGCATCCCGGCCGCCGGCCCTGACGATGCGCACACCCGGCCCCGCCAACCACCGGGTGATCAGCGCGGTCTCCTCCACCAGGGCGCCGCCCAGTGGGGCTTGTTGGGGCAGAATCGCCTGTGCGGCAACGGTTATTGCATCGACGACGGGCATGGGCGGCACGCCGCGGCGGGCGCATCCGGCCGAGGCCAGTTGTCCGTGCCGGACCACGGCCAGTTCCCAGCCGCCGCGTCCGTCGGGCCGCGCCGCGATCAGTTCGCCGACCGCGGCCAGCGCCTGCAGCCGCTGGCCCCGCCAGGTCGTCTCCACCGCCGCCGCGGTGTGATCGCGCAGCCGCGCCGCGCTCTCATAGCGGTGCAGGCCGGCCAGTGCCTCGATCTGGCTCAGCACGGTGCCGAACGCGGAGCTGTCGACACCGTCGAGCAGATCGGCGGCCCGCTGCGGCGCGCCGGCGTACTGAGCCATGTCGGCGCCACGCGGGGCGGGGCAGGGGGAGAGCTCGCGTTCCTCGCAGTCGTGCCGCGCACTGCGGGCCAGCCGGGCGGTGCACGTCCGGACGCCGGTGCCCCGGGCCAGCACGTCGACGGCCGTGACGGCGTCCGCTCGTGCGGTGAACGGCCCGATCGCGCGGGGAGTGCGGGGCGAGCGCACCACCGAGAAGCGCGGGAACGCCTCATCGGTGAGGGTGATCCACCACCACCGGCGCGGGAACTTGGACCGGCGGTTGTACGGCGGGGCGTGCGCGTTCAGCAGCCGTAGCTCGCGCACCCCGGCCTCCAGTTCGTGCGCACACTCGACATGGTCGACGCGGGTGGCCAGCGCCACCATCTCCTTCATCCGGGTGCGCGGGTCCGCCCCGGTGAAGTACTGGCCCACCCGGCGGCGCAGATCCACCGCGGTGCCGATGTAGAGCACCTCGTCGGCCGGTCCGCGGAACAGGTACACCCCGGGCCGGGACGGGACGCCGTTGGCCAGGTGGCGCTTGCGGCGCTGCGGGGCGGTGGCGTCGGGCAGATAGGCGCGCAACTCGGGGTAGGTGCGCACCCCCTGGTTCCCGACGCGCTCGATGAGCCCGTGCAGCACATCGACGGTCGCGCGGGCATCGTCGAGGGCCCGGTGATTGGGGGTGGTGGTCGCCGAGAACAACCGGGCCAGTGCCGAGAGCTTCACGCTGGGCGCCTCGTCACGGGTCAGCACCCGCCGCGCCAGCCGCACGGTGCACAACACCGGCGGGCGCGGCCAGTTGATGCCCAGTCGCTGCGCTGCGGCCCGCAGGAACCCGATGTCGAATCCCGCGTTGTGCGCGACCAGCACGGCGCCCCGGGAGAATTCCAGGAAGGCGGGCAGCACGGCGTCGATCCGGGGTGCGTCATGGACCATCGCCGAGGTGATGCCGGTCAGCTGGACGATCTGCGGCGGGATGCTGCGCCCCGGATCGACCAGGGTGGCGAGTTCGCCGAGCACGACACCGCCGCGGATCTTCACCGCGCCGATCTCGGTGATCGCGTCATGGTCGTCGCCGCCGGGCGTGCTCGCGTTCGCGCGGCCTCCGGTGGTCTCCAGGTCCACCACCACGAAGGTGGTGTCGGCCAACAGCAGATCGGCCACCGGGTCCACATCGGCGAAGCTCAACTGCTGCACACCGGTGACGGTAGGCCCCGGCTCCGACAAGCCGGACCAGCGTGTCGCTCGTCCGACGGGCGTGTCGGTACCCGTCGTTACGGTGCGGAGGAACCGACCAGGACACGAAGGGTGACGCCGATGAATGAAGACCGGACAGATCGAGCCGAGGAGCCACTGGACACCGGCTCCGTGGTGATCGACTGTGATGACTGCGCGGTGCGCGGCCCAGGCTGCCAGGACTGCGTCGTCAGTGTCCTGCTCGGCGTGCCCGAGACTTTGCTCGATGACGAACGGGAAGCACTCGCGGTGCTCGCGGAGGTCGGGCTGGCTCCCCGGCTGCGGCTCGTTCCGATCCATCGGCACGAGCGTCCGGATGGTAGAACTGGTGTGGCGTGACAACACGCGAGTGACCTCTGGCAACGCCGGGAAGCCCGAATTTCATCCCGGGCGCCTGTTAAGTTCACGTCTCCCGTTGGACAAGCCCGATGCCGTTTCGTAACCTATTCGAGACCTGATAGCAGTTAATCGCGGCTGAAGAGCAGTTGTAAGGACGCAATATCTTGAGGCCTGATCGCACACACCGGCGTAAGAGCGGCGTCCAACGACCCCTGATCGGTGCGTTAGCGACCCTGACAGTATTCGGCGGGATCCTCGCCTCCGGGGTGCAGGCCGACCCGGCCGACGATGCGCTGGCAAAGCTCAATGAGCTGTCGCATCAGGCTGAGATCGCCACCGAGAACATGCATGCCGCCCAGCTGGATCTCGATACGAAGCTGGTCGCGCAGCGTGCTGCCGAAGAAAAGCACGCCGCCGATACGGCAGCGGTGCAGGCGGCCAAGGCCGATCTCGCAAAGTTCCAGACCTCCGTCGACAAGATCGCCGCCGCGCAGTACATGGGCGGCCGCACCGATGGTTTGGACTCCATGCTCACCGCGAGCTCGCCGCAGGTGCTGATCGATCAGCTCGCCGTGCAGCGCGTGATGGCGACCGAGATGTCGGCGCAGATGCAGAATTTCAGGAACACCAATGTGCGGGCAGCGCAGGCCGAATCGGCCTCGGCGCAGTCCGCCGCCAACGCCAAGACCGCCGCCGAACAGGCCGCCGCGGTACGCGCGGATCTGCAATCCAAGCAAAGCAAGCTGCAGGTCGAGATCGCCGTCGTCAAGTCGCAGTACGAGGTGCTGACCCCGGCGCAGCGCGAGGCGCTGGCCGCCATCCCGCCGGTGCCCGCTTCGGTCCCGGCGCCGGCCCCCGAGTCGTTGCCGAACAACGATCCCGGTGTGCTGGCCGCGCCGCCGGCGGGCATCCCGCCCGGCGACGTCGCCCCGCCGCCCGCGGCCGCACCGGGCTCCGGGCCGGCCGCGGTGGCCATGCAGGCCGCTCTGACCCGGGTCGGCTCACCGTATTCGTGGGGCGCCGAAGGCCCGGGCGCGTTCGATTGCTCCGGCCTGGTGAAGTGGGCCTTCCAGCAGGCCGGCATCTCCCTGCCGCATTCCAGCTATGCGCAGGCCGCCGGCGGCCAGGCGGTGTCCGCGGACCAGATGCAGCCCGGTGACGTCGTCTCCTATTACTCGGACGCTTCGCACGTCGGTATCTACATCGGCGACGGCATGATGGTGCATGCCTCGACCTTCGGTAAGCCCGTGGTGGTGGCTCCGGTCAACAACGCGCCGATCTACAACGTCCGTCGGTACTGATCTCGCGCGCGCTCTCGGCTGCGGCGCCGTGGTCGCGGTCCTGCTGTCGGGTTGCCAGGCCGGATCGGTGCCGGCGCCGACGACCTCCAGTTCGACATCGAACACAGCCGCGACGACCAGCATCTCGTTGCCCGACGGTCGTACCGCAGCACTGCGCGGGCTGGGTGGGCCGCGCAGCCAACCCCTGATCGACCGGATCGGCGCCGAACTCCCCGGCGCAGCGGCCGCCGTCACCGCATTCTGGGGACCGGACTGGCCGCGCGAGATCGTGGTCGTGGTGACCGAATCCGATGAACAGTTCCGCGTACTCGCCCACGGCAGCCCCGATATCGCGGCAGCCACCACCGCCGACGGCATGGTGTTCGCCCCGGGCGCCGCGCGGATGAGTGATGACGCCCTGAGGATCGTGGTGCGCCACGAACTGTTCCACTACGCGGCCCGCCCGCACACCGTCGCCGACGCACCGCTGTGGCTCACCGAGGGGGTCGCCGACTATGTGAGCCGCCCGGCGGCCGGCTGGCCCGCCCGGGCGCAGGCCGAGGAGCTCGCCCAATTGCCCGCGGACGCCGACCTGCAGACCGAAGGCGCGGGACGCTCGCTGGCCTACGACCGGGCCTGGTGGTTCAGCCGCTATGTGGCCGAGCGGCACAGCCCGGAGATGCTGCGCGCGCTGTATGTGCGCGCCTGCGGTCCCGGGCATCCCGACCCGCCCACCGCCGTCCGCGAGACACTGCACGAGGACATCGATGAGGTGCTGGCCCAGTGGCGCCGATGGATGACCGATCGCGTCGTCAGCCGGTAGTGAGGAAAACGATGACCCGAGTGCTGTTGGTGACCAACGACTTTCCCCCGCGCCGCGGCGGCATCCAGTCCTACCTGGAGGCCTTCGTCGGTGAGCTGACCGCGACCGGTGGCCACGAGCTGACCGTGTACGCGCCCAAGTGGAAGGGCGCCCCGGAATATGACGAACGTGCCGGTTACCGGGTGGTGCGGCACCCCACCACGCTGATGGTGCCCGAGCCGACGGTCGCCAACCGGATGCGCGCCCTGATCGCCGAGCACGATATCGAGACGGTGTGGTTCGGCGCGGCGGCGCCGCTGGCCCTGCTGTCACCGCTGGCCCGTCGCGCCGGGGCATCCCGGGTGGTGGCGAGCACGCACGGTCACGAGGTCGGCTGGTCGATGCTGCCGCTGGCGCGCAACGCGCTGCGCCGCATCGGCGACGACGCCGACGTCGTCACCTACGTCAGCGGCTACACCCGGGGCCGGTTCGCCTCGGCCTTCGGCCCGCAGGCCCGCCTCGAGCGGCTCTCACCCGGGGTCGACGTCGACCGCTTCGCCCCCGATTCGGTGTCGCGTGCACAGCTGCGGGCGCGCTACGAGCTGGGGGACCGGCCGGTGGTGCTGTGCCTGTCCCGGTTGGTGCCGCGCAAGGGCCAGGACATGTTGATCCGCGCGTTCGGCTCGATCCGTCGGCGGGTGCCGGGTGCGGCGCTGGTGATCGTCGGCGGCGGACCGCACCGCGAGACCCTGGAGGCACTCGCGCGGCGCGCAGGCGTCGCCGACGATGTGCTGTTCACCGGCGGCGTGCCGGGGGACGAACTACCGGCCCATCACGCGATGGCAGATGTGTTCGCGATGCCGTGCCGCACCCGTGGTGCGGGTCTGGACGTCGAGGGACTGGGCATCGTGTTCCTGGAGGCCTCGGCGTCGGGCGTGCCGGTGGTGGCCGGCCGCTCCGGCGGGGCGCCGGAAACGGTGCGCGACGGGGAGACCGGCTGGGTGGTCGACGGCACCGACGTGGACGCCATCGCCACCGCGGTCGGCGATCTGCTCGCCGATCCCGCCACCGCCGCCCGGATGGGCGCGGCGGGGCGGGACTGGGTCGTGCAGAACTGGCAGTGGCGCACCCAGGGTGCGCGCCTGCGGGGCCTGCTCAGTGGGGATCAGGCGTAGATCGCCGCGATCTGATCGGCGAACTTCTCGGCCACCACCTTGCGCTTGACCTTCAGCGTCGGGGTGAGTTCGCCGGTGTCCTCGGTGAAATCGACCGGCAGGATCCGGAACGTGCGGATCGCCTCGGCCTTGGACACCGCCTGGTTGGCCTCCTTGACCGCCAGCTCGACCTCGCCCACCAGGTCCGGGTCCTCGGCTAGATCGGCCACCGATGCCGCCTCGGCCTTGCCGTTGCGCTGCTTCCAGCCGACGAAGGCCTCCGGATCGATGGTGATCAGTGCCGCGATGAACGGCTGTGCGTCCCCGACCGCCATCGCCTGGCTGATCAGCGGATGCGCGCGCAACCGGTCCTCGAGCACCGCGGGAGCGACGTTCTTGCCGCCCGCGGTGACGATGATCTCCTTCTTGCGCCCGATGATCGTCAGGAAGCCGTCCGCGTCGATCGCGCCGAGGTCGCCGGTGTGGAACCAGCCGTCGGTGAACGCGTCCTCGGTGGCCTGTTCGTTGCGCCAGTAGCCACCGAACACCACACCGCCGCGCAGCAGCAGCTCGTCATCGTCGGCCAGGCGCATGCTGTTGCCGGGCAACAACTTCCCGACCGAACCGACCTTGACCGCGCCCACCTGGTTGGCGGTGACCGCGGCGCTGCTCTCGGTCAGTCCGTAGCCTTCGTAGATGGTCAGCCCGACGCCGCGGTAGAAGTGCCCGAGCCGGGCGCCCAGCGGCGCGCCACCGGAGATCGCGGCGTGGCAGTCGCCGCCGAGCGCGGCCCGCAGCTTGCCGTAGACCAGCTTGTCGAACAGCGCATGCTTGAGCTTGAGGACAAGGCCGGGTCCGTTGCCGTCCTGCGCCTGGCTGAACTCGATGGCGGTGTTGGCCGCGATCTCGAAGATGCGGCCCTTTCCGTCGTTGCGGGCGTTCTGTTCGGCGGTGTTGTACACCTTCTCGAACACCCGGGGCACCGAGACCACCAGCGTCGGTTTGAACACCCCGAGTGCGGGCACCAGGTTCTTGATATCGCTGGTGAATCCCAGAGTGACCTTGTTGGCGAACGCGGCGATGGTGATCGCCCGGGCCAGCACGTGTGCCAGCGGCAGGAATACCAGCAGCCGCTCGCCCTTGCGCAGCTGCGTCGGGAAGGCCGCCTTGGCGCCGCGGATCTCGTAGAGCAGGTTGGAATGGGTGAGCTGGCAGCCCTTGGGCAGGCCGGTGGTGCCCGAGGTGTAGATCAGCGTGGCGGGGTCGGTCGACTTCACGGCCGCGACCCGGGCATCCAGCGCGGCGGCGTCCTCGGACTGCCCGGCCTTGGCCAGCACGTCCAGGGCGGCCTCGGTGGTGTTGCTCTCGATGCGCAGCACGGCGCGCACCGCGGGCAGCTGGTCGGTCAGCTGCTCGACCCGCTCGCCGTGGGCATCGGTCTCGGCGATCACCAGCACCGCACCCGAATCGTCGAGTACGTGCCGGATCTGCTCGGGAGCCGACGTCTCGTAGATCGGCACGGTGACCGCCCCGATCGACAGGATCGCGAAGTCGATGACCGGCCATTCGTAGCGGGTTGCCGACAGCAGGGCGACGCGGTCGCCGGGCTGAACGCCGTGGGCGATCAAACCCAAAGCCGCCGAACGGATCTGGGCGGCCGCCTGGGCGCAGGTGACATCGGTCCAAACGCCGTCCACCAGACGCTGGAAGATCACATGGTCGGGATCTTCGCGTTCATGCGTATAGACCGAGCTGACGACGGTGTCATACTCGGCGATCTCAAACGATGCCGGAACGGTGAACTCACGCACGATCTTGGCCCCTCGGGTCCTGGTTACGGGTTACTGGCGAGTAATCCTAATGCGCGGCAAGTCGCCTGGGTCACACCGGCGGCGGATGTGTGAAGCTATTGGGCCATGAACAGCGTGCAGATCGCCGATGAGACCTTTGTGTGCGCCGATCCGGCCGATGTCGGGCGGGCGGTCGCCGACCCGGCAGGCTGGCGGCGCTGGTGGCCGGACCTGCGGCTCACGGTGGTCGAGGACCGCGGGCCGGCAGGTCAGCGCTGGACCGTGGCCGGCGGGCTGACCGGCACCATGGAGGTCTGGCTGCAGCCCATGATGGACGGCGTCATCCTGCACTACTTCCTGCATGCCGAGCCGCCCGGTGACCCCGCGCGGCTAGATCTGGCAAAGCTGAACCACAACCGCCGGGTGGCGGGCAAGAGGATGGCCTTCGAGATCAAGACGCGGTTGGAGGCTCAGCGGCCGGTGGGGGTCTCCCGGCTCGCCTGATGCACCCGGCGCTCGACAGGGCGCCGGGCGCCCAGCGGTGAGGGTAGATTTCTGGGCGTGGCGGAGAAGACGGCGCAGACGATTTACATCGAGGCTGATCCCTCGACGGTGATGGACGTGATCGCCGATATCGGTTCCTACCCGGAATGGGTGGCCGAATACAAGGAAGCCGAGGTACTCGACACCGACGGTGCGGGCAACCCGAAGACGGCCCGGCTGGTGCTGGACGCCGCGGTGCTCAAGGACACCATGGTGCTGTCCTACGACTGGCCCGCCGATCGTGAATCCGTGACCTGGACCCTGGTCTCCAGCTCCCTGCTGAAGGCATTGCAGGGCGCGTATCGGTTGTCTCCCAAGGGTTCCGGCACCGATGTGACCTACGAGCTCTCCGTCGACCTGGTCATCCCGATGATCGGGCTGCTCAAGCGTAAGGCGGAGCGCCGGCTCACCGACACCGCGCTGAAGGACCTCAAGAAGCGAGTCGAGGTGCAGTGATCTGAGTGCCGAGCTTTCACCCGCGCCCGCCCGGGTCAGCCTGTTCGTCGGCAAGGGTGGGGTAGGCAAGTCCACGTTGGCAACCGCCACCGCCGTGCGTGATGCGCGCAGCGGTCTGCGGGTGCTCATCGTGTCCACCGACCAGGCCCATTCCACCGGCGACGTGCTGGGTGTCAGCATCGTCCCGACCGGTCGGCGCGAGCCGACCCGGGTGCTGGCCGACCTGGACACCGGAGCCGGCGACGGTGGAGGTGGCTTCCTCGACGCGCTGGCGCTGGACACCTTGGCGCTGCTGGAGACCCGCTGGCGTGAGATCGCCGGCATCCTGGTGGAGAAGTTTCCGCGGTCCGATTTGGGAACCCTTGCCCCTGAAGAACTCTCGGCGTTTCCCGGCATCCAGGAGGTGCTCGGGCTGCACGAGGTCGGTGAGCTCGCCGACTCCGGCCGGTGGGACCACGTGGTGGTGGACTGCGCCTCGACCGCTGACGCACTGCGGATGCTGACGCTGCCCGCGACCTTCGGCCTCTACCTGGAGCGGGCCTGGCCGCGGCACCGCCGCCTCGCGCAACCGCCCGCCGACCTGGCCTCGGCCGCGGCGGTCAACCTGCTCGAACGGGTTGCCGACGGGACCGAGGGCCTTTCGGCACTGCTCGCCGACGCTTCGCGGGTCAGCGCGCATCTGGTGCTGACCGCCGAACGGGTGGTAGCCGCCGAGGCGACGCGCACCCTCGGCTCGCTGGCGCTGATGGGTGTGCGGGTGGCCGAGCTGCTGGTCAACCAGATTCTGGTACAAGATGATTCATTCGAGTATCGCAACCTTCCCGCGCACCCGGCGTTCGACTGGTATTCCGAGCGCATCGCCGAGCAGCAGGCGGTGCTCGACGAGCTGGACACCGCGATCGGTGACGTGAAGCTGGTGCTGGTGCCGCATCTGGCGGGGGAGCCGATCGGGCCCAAGGCGCTCGGCGAACTCCTCGATGCCGCCCGGCTGCGCGACGGATCGCCGCCACCCGGACCGCTGCGCCCCGTGGTGGACCGCGAATCCGGAACCGGCCTCGATGCGGTCTATCGGATGCGGCTAGAGTTGCCGCAGGTCGACCCCGGTGCGCTGACACTCGGCCGGGTCGACGATGACCTCATCATCGGCTCCGGTGGGATGCGGCGACGGGTTCGGTTGGCATCGGTATTGCGGCGCTGCATCGTGATCGGCGCACAGTTTCGGGGTGGGGAGTTGACGGTGCGTTTCAGACCGGATCCGGAGGTGTGGCCGAAGTGACCGGCGAGCACTCGGACATCCCGCCCGAACTGCGGCAACTGGCCCAGGCCATCCTCGACAAACTCGATCCGGCGGTGCGGCTGGCGGCGGCGCGGGCCAGTGCCGAAGGGGCCGGACCCGGTCCGTGCCAGCAGGTGTGGTGCCCGGTGTGCGCGCTCGCCGCACTGGTGAACGGCGAACAGCATCCGCTGCTGTCGGTGGTCGCCGAGCACAGCGTGGCGCTGTTGACGGTCATCCGTGCGATGGTCGGTGACCAGGAGCCGCCGCCACCTCCACCACCGCCGGCCGACGGCGACCGCCCACCGAACGGATTCGGCCGCTACGAGCAGATCCCGGTGACGTTGGACGACTGACACAGCACATGTGGTCGCACTCACCGACCCTGGGTAGAGTTGACCCGTCCGGCCCGGTTCTCGGTACCCGGCGCCGCTGCAGGAGGGTCCATGTTTTTCTGGTTCTACAAGTACATCTTGATGGGCCCGTTGCTGTCTCTGCTGGGCCGGCCGAAAGTGCAAGGCCTGGAATATGTTCCGGACTCCGGCGCGGTGATCCTGGCCAGTAATCACCTGGCCGTCGCGGACAGCTTCTACCTGCCGCTGGTATTGAAACGTCGCATCACCTTCCTGGCTAAGGCCGAGTACTTCACCGGCACCGGTCTGAAGGGCAAGCTGACCAAGTTCTTCTACACCTCGACCGGCCAGGTGCCGATCGACCGGACCGATGCGGACTCCGCGCACGCTGCGCTGACGACGGCACAGCGAATCCTCGGCCAGGGCAAGTTGCTCGGCATGTACCCCGAGGGCACCCGCTCACCGGACGGCCGGCTGTACAAGGGCAAGACCGGGCTGGCCAGGGTCGCCCTGGAGAGTGGCATCCCGGTCATTCCCGTCGCGATGATCGGGACCGACATCGTCAATCCGCCCGGCAGCAAGATGTGGCACTTCGGCCGCGTCGAGGTCCGGTTCGGCAAGCCGATGGATTTCAGCAGGTTCGAGGGACTGGCCGGCAACAGGTTCATCGAGCGCGCCGTCATCGACGAGGTGATGTACGAGCTGATGCAGCTGTCCGGTCAGGAGTACGTCGACCTGTACGCCGCCGATCTCAAGCTGCAGGCCGAAGAAGCCAAGGCTCCGGCCGAGGTCACCGCGAAGGCCGGTTAGGTCATCTTCGCCGCGGGCAGCGGGTCGGCGGGCTGTTCGCCCTCGACCGTGGCCCGGGCCGCGGGCACGGTGCCCGCCGCGATGATCACCGCCAGCGCCCACCAGAGGTAGGAGCCACCGGCCAATCGCCGCCACAGCGAGGCCGCGGTCTCCTGATGCTCGGGCATCAGGGTGATCGGCGTCCAGATCGTCAGCGCCAGACCCGCCAGGCCGACCAGCGTCAGCGCCACGTGGTGACGCCGCAGCCCGACCACCACGGTGACCACCACGGTGGGCAGCGCCCACACCCAGTGATGCGACCACGACACCGGGGACACCACGAGGCCGAACATCGCCACACAGATCACGGCCAGTACGGCCTCGTCGCTCTCGCCACCGGCCCGCAGCAGCCGCAGCACCGCCCACACGGTCAGCGCCAGCACCGCGAAACACAGCGCCACCCACAACCCGAAGCGCGCATCCTCGCCGGCGCCGAGCCGGGCCAGCATGCCGGAGATGTTCTGGTTGGTGTTCAGCGTCGCGGACCCGATGCGATCGGTGTCGCGCAGTGTCTCGAACCAGTACACCCAGGAGTCACGCCAGGCCAGTGCGAACCCGAGCAAGGTGGCCGCCACCGCCGAGGCCATGGTGACCAGCAGCGCGCGCACATCGCGGCGCAGCAGGAAGTACAGCAGGAAGACCGCCGGGGTCAGCTTCACTGCGATGGCCAGTCCCAACAGCAGACCGCGTGGCCACGGCGCGCGGCGCGGCACACAGTCGGCGATCACCAGCGTCATCAGCACCACGTTGATCTGGCCGAACTCGAAGTTGGCCCGGATGGGTTCGACGAAGACCACCGCAGGCGCCACCAGGGCGGCGGCCAGCCAGCCGCGCCGCGCCCAGGCCGGCGCCCGCAACGAGGAGGTCTGCCACACCTGCAGCCGGGTCAGCACGATATGGGTGGAGACGATCAACAAGACCAGGGTGGTCAGGGTGATCGCGGCGCTGGCCACGGGCAGCGGCAGCCAGGCGAACGGGGAGAACGCGACGGCGGCCAGCGGCGGATAGGTGAAGGGCAGGTCCAGCCCGGCCTGGGTCTGGAAGACGGTGGCGTCGTTGTAGAGCTCGGTGCCGTCCAGCCAGGCACGTCCGCCCATCCGGTAGACGTCGATGTCGATGCGGTAGATGTCGTGCCCGAGCAGTCGCCAAGCGGCCCAGCCGAGCATCGCCAGAGTGGCCAGCTGGAACAGCCGCCACAGTATGGACAGCCGCCCAGCAGGCCCGACGGGCGTCCACCGATTCCTCATTTCGCCGACCAGCCTATCGGGGGACGGACAGGCGATGGAGGGCACACGGTGGCCGATGGCCCGGAGTGGGTGTTGACCGGCGTATCTTCTCGACCGTGCATCTGAACGTCCAGTTGGACTTCATCACCGGGGACCGCCTGCCACTACTGTGCTGCCTGATCGCTTTCATCCTGACGTTCTTCGTGACCCGTCTCATCGTCCGTTACATCCGCAGCCACCCGGGCACCGACGCGCCGCGCAAATGGTGGCAGCCGCGCAACATGTCCGTCGGCAGTGGCGTTCACCTGCATCACGTGGTGATCGGGGTCGTGCTGGTGATGGTGTCCGGGGTGGCCATGGTGACGTTGGCGGTCAGCGGGGGAGTCGCGGAGTTCACGGTTGCCGCAGTCTTTTTCGGTGTCGGGGCTGCCCTCGTGCTCGACGAGTTCGCGCTCATCCTGCACCTGCAGGACGTGTACTGGGCCGAGGACGGCCGCACCTCGGTGGACGCGGTGTTCGTCGCGATCGCCGTCGCGGGCCTGCTGATCCTCGGCTTCAACCCGCTGTCCTTCTTCGATATCAACATCTGGCGGGCCGATGACACCCTGGCTGCCAGGGTCCTCGTCGTCGCGCTGGCGGTGCTGACGCTGGCGCTCGCGGTGGTGGTGCTGCTCAAGGGCAAGGTGTGGACGGGTCTGGTGGGCATGTTCATCACCCCGCTGCTGTTCATCGGTGCCATCCGGCTCTCCCGGCCGCACGCACCGTGGGCCCGCTGGCGTTATACGACGCGACCCCGCAAGATGCACAAGGCGCTGGAACGGGAACGCAGGTTGCGCCGGCCGGTGGTGCAGGCGAAGTTGTGGGTGCAGCATGTGGTCGCGGGCGAACCGCACTTCCCCGACGATGCCAAGGTCAACGAGGAACTGGACCGCGAGATCCATGCCGCGCCGGCGCCCGCCCCCAGTCAGGGAGTTGTGTGATACATGCGTTTCTTCTACGACACCGAGTTCATCGACAACGGTCGCACCATCGAGCTGATCTCGATCGGGGTGGCCGCCGAAGACGGCCGCGAATACTACGCCATCTCAACGGAATTCGATCCGGAGCGGGCCGGCAGCTGGGTGCGCAAGAATGTGCTGCCGAAGCTGCCGTCGCCGTCGTCGAAGCTGTGGCGGTCCCGGCGCCAGATCCGCACCGAGCTGGAGGACTTCTTCGATATCGACGGCGACGAGCCGATCGAACTGTGGGCCTGGGTGGGCGCCTACGACCATGTGGTGCTGTGCCAGCTGTGGGGCCCGATGACCGACCTGCCGCCGGCGATCCCCCGTTTCACCAGGGAGCTGCGCCAGTTCTGGGAGGAGCGCGGCTCGCCGCGGATGCCACCGCGTCCGCGCGATGCCCACGACGCGCTGGTGGATGCGCAGCACAACCTGCGGCGCTTCCAGATCATGACCGAGAACGACGACGACTACGGCCGGTGGGCCGCCGGTCGCTGATGGCTACCATGGAGCGGTGAACTGGACCGTCGACGTGCCCATCGACCAGCTGCCCGCGCTTCCGCCGCTGCCCGAGGACCTGCGCCAGCGCCTCGACTCCGCACTGGCCAAGCCGGCGCTGCAGCAGCCCAGCTGGGATCCCGATCAGGCCAAGGCGATGCGCACCGTGCTGGAGAGCGTCCCGCCGGTGACCGTGGCCTCGGAGGTCGAGAAGCTCAAGACGCAGCTGGCCGCCGTCGCCCGGGGTGAGGCGTTCCTGCTGCAGGGTGGTGACTGCGCCGAGACGTTCGTGGACAACACCGAGCCGCATATCCGCGCCAATATCCGGACCCTGCTGCAGATGGCCGTGGTGTTGACCTACGGGGCCAGCATGCCGGTGGTCAAAGTGGCCCGGATCGCGGGCCAGTACGCCAAACCGCGCTCCTCGGACACCGACGCGCTGGGTCTGAAGTCCTACCGCGGCGACATGATCAACGGGTTCGCCCCGGACGACGCCGTCCGCCAGCACGACGCGAGCCGATTGGTACGGGCGTACGCAAACGCCAGCGCGGCGATGAACCTGGTTCGCGCGCTGACCTCCTCGGGCATGGCCTCGCTGCAGGCGGTGCACGACTGGAACCGCGAGTTCGTGCGCACCTCGCCCGCCGGGGCGCGCTACGAGGCGCTGGCCGGTGAGATCGACCGCGGGCTGCGATTCATGACGGCCTGCGGGGTCAACGACCGCAACCTGGACACCGCCGAGATCTACGCCAGCCACGAGGCGCTGGTGCTCGATTACGAGCGCGCGATGCTGCGGATGGATTCGGGGGCATCGCCCGACTCGACCGATGAGCCCAAGCTCTACGACCTGTCCGCGCATTACCTCTGGATCGGTGAGCGCACCCGTCAGATCGACGGCGCCCATGTCGCGCTGGCCGAGGTGATCTCGAATCCGATCGGTATCAAGATCGGACCGACCACCTCACCGGAGCTGGCCGTCGAGTACGTGGAGAAGCTGGACCCGCGCAACGAGGCGGGCCGCCTCACCCTGATCAGCCGGATGGGCAACAGCAAGGTGCGTGACGTGCTGCCGTCCATCATCGAGAAGGTGCAGGCCTCCGGGCACCAGGTGATCTGGCAGTGCGACCCGATGCACGGCAACACCCACGAATCGTCGACCGGCTACAAGACCCGGCACTTCGATCGCATCGTCGACGAGGTGCAGGGATTCTTCGAAGTGCACCACGCGCTGGGCACCCATCCCGGCGGTATCCACGTCGAGATCACCGGTGAGAACGTCACCGAATGTCTCGGTGGCGCACAGGACATCTCCGATTCCGATCTGGCCGGCCGCTATGAGACGGCCTGCGATCCGCGGCTGAACACCCAGCAGTCCCTCGAACTGGCGTTCCTGGTCGCGGAGATGCTCCGAGGCTAGGGTTCGGTGGGCTGGAGCGAAGCGCGACCCGGGGATCAGATCAGATTCGGCAGGTTGTTGCCCAGCGTCCAGGCGCCCATCGCCAGCAGTCCGGCCAGCACGAGCACGATGACCACCCAGGCCGTCAGTACCCGTTTGCTGCGCTGCCGGGCCCAATGGAACTGCTCGAGATCGATACCGGCGAATTGTCCTGTGACGGGTTGATATTCGACCTCGTCATGCCGTGAATCGGGCAGAGGCAGCTCGGCCGGCGTGAAGACCCGGGTGTCACGACGGGGATCCGGCGGGCGCACGTCGGCGGTGCCGACATGCGGATGCCGGTCGGTGCTGCGGTCCTGCAGTACCCGGCTGTGAAACGCGGTGGCGGCGCGGTGCTGGGCCGACTGCTTCGGCGCCGGGACCCGGAAGGCGGGCAGCCCGAGTTCGTCGACCACGTCGGCCAGCGCGTCGCCGAGTTCGGCGGCGTCGGCGAACCGGGCGGCCGGATCACGGTCGGTGGCCCGGCCGATCAGCGCGTCGAACTGCGCGGGTACCCCGGCGATCGCCGAACTCGGCGGTGGCACATCGTTGTCCATGCGCTGGTAGGCCACCGACAGCGCGGTGTCCCCGGTGAACGGGGTGCGCCCGGTGAGCAGTTCGTAGGCCAGGATGCCCACCGCGTACACATCGCTGCGCGGGTCCGAATCGCCGGAGCCGACCTGTTCGGGGGACAGATAGGCGGCGGTGCCGAGGATGACGCTGGTCGAGGTGATCCCGGCCTCGGCGACGGCCCGCACCAGACCGAAGTCGGCGATCTTGACCTCGCCGTCGTCGGAGATGAGCACGTTCTCCGGTTTCACGTCGCGGTGCACCAGCCCCGCCGCGTGTGCGACGGCCAGGCCGTTGCAGATCGGCGTCAGCACCGCGGCGACCGCGTGCGGCGGCATCGGCCCGCGTTCGCGCAGCAGTTCGCGCAGGGTGCCCCCGTCGATCAGTTCCATCACCAGAAACGGCGGCTCGTCGCCGGGGGATCCGCCTCCCTGGTCGTACACGGCCACCAGGCCGTCGCCCTTCAGCCGGGCCACCGCCTTGGCTTCGCGCTGGAAGCGGGTGAGGAACTGGACGTCACCGGAATACCGCGAGTCCATGACCTTGAGCGCGACCGGGCGGTCCAGCCGGGTGTCCAGGCCGCGGTACACCGTCGACATCCCGCCGGTGGCGATCACGGCCTCCACGCGGTAGCGCCCCTCCAGCGCGGTGCCGATGAGCGGGTCGGCTCGCTGGTAGGTCTCCATCGAAGTCATGGTACGGATCTCGGTGACTCCGCTTAGAATCTGTGCGGTGAGCATCCCGGCGGCCCAAGACATCCTCGACCCCGACGAAACCGTCCTCGAACTGGCCGAGGTGTCGAGGCTTCTCGGCGTCTCGGTCACCAAGGTGCATCAGCATCTGCGCGACGGTCACCTGATGGCGGTGCGCCGCAACGGCTCACTTGTCGTGCCGAAGGTGTTCTTCGACGAGAAGGGCACCGTGGTCAAGCCCCTTCCGGGGCTGCTCGTCGTCCTGAAGGACGGCGGTTTCGACGTCACCGAGGCGATGCGCTGGCTGTTCACCCCGGATCCGTCGCTGACGGTGAGCCGCGATGGCAGCACCGATCGCCAGGAGAACGCCAGGCCGGTGGACGCGTTGCGTTCCCACCAGGCCCGCGAGGTGCTACGGCGCGCGCAGGCGATGGCCTACTGACCGGACGCCGGTTGTTGCTCGGGAGCCCGGGACAGCGAATACCAGGCCGCCACCGCACACGCGGTGGCCAGGATGACGTGGATCCACGAGTACATGCCGTGCGAGCCGTCGGGTTTGAAGATCACCATGATCCACGTCGAGAAGCCGGCGATCAGGGCGATCGCGGCGCGGCTCTGCCACAGCGTGGACAGCACCGCCAGCGGCCAGGTGTAGTACCAGGGCAGCGCGGCGGGCACGAACAGCACCACCACGCCGAGCGCCAGCGTGATCCCGGTCAGCGCGTCGCGGTCGGTGTGCCGGAAACGCCACCACAGCAACGGAAGTGAGATCGCGATGGTCGCGATACCGATGATGCGGGTGACTTCCAGCACGGCGTAGAAGTTGACCGGCATCAGCAGTCCGCCGATCGCGTTGATCAGGTTCGCCGCCGCGGTGGGCAGGGTCAGCCAGTTGATGATCTTCACAGAACCGGCCAGTGCCGTCAGCCAACCCAGGCCGACCCCGGCCAGCAGGGACAGCACGGCGAACACCGCTCCGAAGATCGCCACCGACGCCGCGGTGGCGAACGCGAAGGCCGGCACCGGGCGGTAGCCGCGGGTGTCGCGCAGTCGCCGCATCCACACCCACACCATGAACGGCAGGGCGATCCCCGCGGTCGCCTTGACCGCGACCGCGGTGGCGATGAAACCCACCCCGATGATCGGCCTGCCGCCGAATGTCAGCGCGATCGCGGCCATCATCAGCCCGACCATCAGCATCTCGTTGTGCACGCCGCCCATCAGGTGAATGATCACCAGCGGATTCAGCACGCAGATCCACAGTGCCGCAGCAGAGTTGGCGCCGATATGGCGGGCGATCCGGGGTGTCGCCCAGATCAGCAGGGCCAGCCCCGGCAGCATGCACAGCCGCAGCAGCATGGTGCCCTCGACGACGTTGTTGCCGACGATCATGGTGACGAACTTGGCGATCAGGATGAATGCCGGGCCGTACGGGGCGGTGGTGGTGGTCCAGATCGGGCTCACATCGTCGAGCAGCGAGTTCGGATTCTCGATCGGACCCACCACATACGGGT
Source organism: Mycolicibacterium sp. P9-22 (assembly GCF_008329585.1). GTDB lineage: Bacteria > Actinomycetota > Actinomycetes > Mycobacteriales > Mycobacteriaceae > Mycobacterium. The sequence continues at coordinate 1,014,729 of NZ_NPKP01000001.1, forward strand.
CGAAACCGTCCCGCAGCAGCGCGCCCTGCGCCAGATAGGAATAGGTGTCGCGGCTGAACACCGGCGCACTCAACAACAGCGGCGCCAACCAGAACCCGGTGGTCGCCAGCATCGTGTACTGGGTCGCGGTGCGATCGACCACGCGCCGGCCCAGCCACATCCAGGCCAGCAACATCAGCGCGACGCCGCCCCACAGCAGGATCGAGGACAGCACCAGCCCGTGGCCGAAACGCAGCCAGGACATGTGCAGCGACTCCAGCAGCGGATCGTGCAGGCGGGTGCTGCCGGCCCCGAGGCCGCCCGCGGTGATCAGCGCCGCGCCCAGAAAGCCCAGCCGTGCCGGCCGCGCCTCCGGCGATGCCGCGAAAACCAGCAGCCGGGAAAGTTGCTTGCCCAGACCACTTCTCGTGGACTCGACCGATACCGGGGTGGTCATCTCCTCAGGCGGACCGGTTCGACGCCAGACTGGCCAGCTCGGCGAGGCCGATCTTGGCCTGCGGGTCGATCTGGGCCTCGTTGAGTGCCTCGATGGCGCGCCGGTTCAGCATCTCGATGCGGCTCTCCACGGCGGCCAGCGCACCGACCGATTCGATGGCCATGCACACCTCTTTGACGGCCACATCGGTCAACTCGGTGCCTATCGACTCGCGCAGCAGTTTGGCCGCAACAGGGTCGGTGCGTTCGGCGAGCTCGACCGCTTCGGCCAACAACACGGTGCGCTTACCGGATCGCAGGTCGTCCCCGGAGGGCTTACCGGTCACCTGGGGGTCGCCGAATACACCGAGCACGTCATCGCGGAGCTGGAAGGCCACCCCGAGGTCGGTGCCGATCTGATGGAAGACGGCCTGTACGTCGGGCCGGTCGGCCGCGGCGGCCGCACCGAGCTGCAGCGGGCGCGACACCGTGTAGGAGGCGGTCTTGTAGGTGTTGACGTTCATCGCCGAGGCCACCGAGTCCGCACCGCTGGATTCCGCCACGATGTCGAGGTACTGCCCGCCGAGGACTTCGGTGCGGATATCGGCCCACACCTTGTGCACCCGCAGGTGCGCGTCGGCGGGCAGATCGGCGGTGGCGACGATGTCATCGGCCCACACCAGGGACAGGTCACCGAGCAGGATCGCGGCCGACAGGCCGAATTGCTCGGAGGACCCGTGCCAGTCGTTGGCGCGGTGCCGGTCGGCGAAATGCCGGTGCACGGTCGGAAGTCCGCGGCGGGTGGCCGAGGCGTCGATCACGTCGTCGTGGGCCAGGGCGCAGGCGTGTAGCAGTTCCAGCGCGGAGAACAGCCGCAGCGCCTGTTCATCGGACTGCCGGTCCGGGCCGGCGACCGCACGCCAGCCCCAGTACGCGAACAGCGGGCGTACCCGTTTGCCGCCGCGGAGGACGAATTCTTCGAGGGCTGCCGTCAGCTCGGCGTACTCGGGACCGATGTAGGCGGAGTCGCGCCGGCGTTCGGTCAGATACTGCCGTAACTGCTCGATCACGGCGTTGACCAACTCGACGGCCGACGGTGCCGCTGTGTACACGCTCAGCGGACGCCCCTTTCTGATCCCGATTTGCTCCCCCGAGCGTCTTCAGCGTAGAGCGTCGCCGGTGTGTCATGGGAGTCAGGCGCGCTTACCACTAAGCAATCATGCTGTCGTCGTGTCAAATGTGCGCGGTGGCCGGATCAGTCGGCGCCGACGCGCGGCGACTGGTCGCGGCTCGCCCAGGCCACCCAGGCCAGGATGCCCGCCACGATCAGCGATCCGACGCCCAGCCAGATCGCGGCGCCGGTGAAGGACCGCGCGCTGGGATCGGTGTACCGGGCCTGGGCGTTCATCGTGGTCACCACACCGGGCTTGAGCTTCCACTCGACGACATCGGTGGACACCTGGTCGCCGTTGGTGGATGTCACCTCGCCGGGAAACGACACACTGAGCGAGACATCGGCCTCGGGATCGCTGAGCGAGGTCAGGTCGACCCGGCCCTCGAGAATCACCAGGTTGCCGGCGCGGCGCAGCGAAATGTCCACCCCGGCGGCGTCGCGATTCATGTTCGCCAGTTGCGGGAGTTCGGCGAAGGTGAGATCGGAGAACACCGCCTGGGAGCCGACGTAGTCGCCGCGTTCGTACTTCGAGACCGCCACCTTGTTGCTGAACGGCAACGAGTTCAGCAGCTGCGGGCCCTTGTCGTCGCCGTCGCGGGCAATGGCCGCGGCAACGATCTGCCCGGACACCCGGTCGTCGGGGGACACCGTGATCGAGGCGCGCACCCGCACGCATCCCACGGCCAGCGGAACGAGGATCAACAACAGCAGGACCAGGGCGGGAAGCCGGTGGCGGCGGGGGCGCGCGTGCACCCGGTAATCGTGCCAGACCGGGTCAGTCCAGGGGCAGGGACCGGCCCAGGATGGCGAAGGCCCGGGGATCTCCGGCGAAGTGATAGTCGCGGATCACATCGCCGAACCCGAGCCGGCGGTACAGCCGCCAGGCACGGTTTGCCTCACCGTTGATCTCCGGGGTGGACAGCAGCACGTGCGCCTCGGTGCGTCCGGCGAGCAGCCTGCGGGCCAGCGCCTCACCGAGGCCATGCCCCTGGGCGCGCGGGTGGATGTGCAGTTCGGTGAGTTCGAAATAGTCGCCGAGCAGCGCATCTGCGCGGTCGGGGTCGGTACCGGTGCGGCGCAGGCCGTGCACGACCTGCTGCTGCCACCACTGATCGGGCGCTCCGCTGTAGCCGTAGGCGACCCCGAGCAGGTCGGTGCCGTCGAGCGCCGCGACGGCCTTCCAGCCGACCCGCCGGGTGTGCTCCAGCCACATCGACGCACGCTGTTCTTCGGTGCCGCGGGGATAGTGCATCGCCTCGACGTAGACCGTCAGCGCCTCGGACAGACGCCGGCGCATCACGTCGGCCGACAGGTCCACCAGATATGTCGACAACGGGTGTCCTTCGCGGTCTTGTTCGGTGCGCACGGTCACCGTTCATTATCGGGCCCGGGTTCGGGGTTGTGGTCGCCCGGGTGAGGTGATGACCGGCTTCGGTGTCGCACGTCATACAATCGTGTACCAAGTAGGTGGTACGGCTCAGATTGACCTCGTATCATGGGGATCAGACGTCCGTGATCGCGGGCGCACAACGTTGATGACACGGCTCCGGAAACACCGGGCCAGGGCGCGGACAAGGAGGGACGGATGCCACTCTCCGATCATGAGCAGCGCATGCTCGACCAGATCGAAAGCGCGCTCTATGCCGAGGACCCCAAATTCGCTTCCAGCGTTCGGGGTGGCAATCTGCGGGCGCCCTCGGCGCGTCGTCGGTTACAGGGTGTTGCCCTCTTTGTCGTCGGCCTCGCGATGCTGGTGTCCGGTGTCGCCATCAATGCGACCTGGATCGGCGGTCTGCCGATCCTCTCGGTCATCGGCTTCATCGTGATGTTCGGTGGCGTGGTGTTCGCCATCACCGGCTCACGGGCGTCCGGTCCGGCCGACAAGTCGGCGCCGCCCTCGGGTTCGGCGCGGCCCAAGCGCGGCAAGAGCACCGGCGGGTCGTTCACCAGCCGTATGGAAGACCGCTTCCGTCGTCGGTTCGACGAGTAGCGCTCGACCAGCCGCGGGGTCGGTCACCGGCCCCCACTTCTACCCACCGGGGTAGCTCCGTTTCGGAGCTGCCCCGTTTTTTGTGCCCGCAAGCGCCCCCGGTACTGCGGCGTGTCGGATCTGGCAGGGCCCCGTCCCCACCGAGCCCCCACCGGCCCCCACCTGCGCCCCTGGCTCGTGGATGTGTGCCCTCAGCTGCTGTTTCAGGGTTGTCGGCAGGTCTTGTGCCGGCCCGCGGGGTGGGGCAGAAGGCGGCTGCCGGCCCAGTAGTGGGGCCTGGGGGCAACTTGGTGGCAGCAAATGGAGCTAAGTGGGGGATTGTGGGGTAAAGTGGCGGACAACGGAGCAACCGGAGCTCCGCCAAGCGGGCAGAAGCGACTCGGGATCCAACCGAGTGGTGGGAGGTGGCGAGATGTTTCTCGGCACCTACACGCCCAAGCTCGACGACAAGGGGCGGCTGACGCTGCCCGCCAAGTTCCGCGACGCACTGGCAGGAGGGTTGATGGTTACCAAGCACCAAGATCACAGCCTGGCCGTGTACCCGCGGACGGAGTTCGAGAAGCTGGCCGAAAAGGCGATGCTGGCATCGCGCAGCGATCCCCAGGCCCGCGCTTATGTGCGAAACCTGGCGGCCGGTGCCGATGAGCAGCATCCCGACGCGCAGGGCCGGATCACCCTGTCGGCCGAACACCGCCGGTACGCCAACCTGTCCAAGGAATGCGTGGTGATCGGCTCGCTGGGTCACCTGGAAATCTGGGACGCACAGGCTTGGCAGCAGTACCAGGAGACCCACGAAGAGACCTTCTCCGCGGCCAGCGATGACACTCTTCGCGACATCATCTGACCACCCTGCCCGTGCAACGCGGCCTCTGTCCGAACCGGCCCTGGCGTACTTCCCCGACGCCAGGTCCGCACCCTCGGACAGGGACCCCGTTGCAGGGGCGCCCCTTCGCAACAGGGGAGTCGCAGTGCCTGACGATCATGGCCACGTCCCCGTCCTCCTCGACCGCTGCGTCGAGTTGTTGAGGCCGGCGCTGACCCGTCACCACCCCGACGGCACCGGAGCCGTATTGGTCGACGCGACCCTGGGTGCGGGGGGTCACACCGAACGCTTCCTCACCGAACTGCCCGGACTGCATGTTGTGGGCCTGGACCGCGACCCCGATGCGCTGCGCATCGCCACCGAACGGTTGGCGCCGTTCGGTGACCGCTTCCGCTCCGTCCGCACCCGCTACGACGGCTACTGGGCCGAGCGCGACGAGATCACCATCGACGGAGCACTTTTCGATCTCGGCGTGTCCTCGATGCAACTGGACCTGATCGATCGCGGGTTCTCCTACGCCCACGACGCCCCGCTGGACATGCGGATGGATCCCGACGCCGAGCTCACCGCGGCCGACATCCTCAACACCTACGACGAGCGGGCGCTGGCCCGGGTGCTGCGCGAGTACGGGGAGGAGCGGTTCGCCGGCCGGATCGCCTCCCGCGTCGTCAAACGCCGTGCGCGTCAACCGCTGAACAGCACCGCCGAGTTGGTGGAACTGCTGTACGAGGCGATTCCGGCCGCGACCCGGCGCACCGGCGGTCATCCGGCCAAGCGGACTTTCCAGGCGCTGCGGATCGCCGTGAACGCCGAACTCGATTCGTTGCGCGATGCATTGCCGGCCGCACTGGCCGCGCTGTCGGGCGGCGGGCGCATCGTGGTGATGGCCTATCAGTCGTTGGAGGACAAGATCGTCAAGGGGCTGTTCGCCGCGGCCACGGCGTCCCGGACACCGCCCGGGCTGCCGGTCGAATTGCCGGGCTATGAGGCGGAATTCGTCTCACTGATCCGGGGCGCCGAACAGGCCGATGCCGACGAGATCGAACGGAACCCGCGAAGCGCCTCGGTGCGGTTGCGGGCATTGGAAAAGGTTGCCGGAAAGGATGACTCATGAAGGGTAAGCGACCCGCACCGGTGCCCGGCGCCGACGAGCGTCGACGCGGCAACCCCCAGCGTTCCCGAGCCCGGCAGTCCGAAGCGCCGGCCCGCAAGCGCCGTGGCGTACCCGAACAGCGTCCGCAGCGGTCGGCGCCCAAGACCAGCCCGATGCGGCGTCCCGTCGACGGACCGGCACGGCCCAAGAACGCCAGTCAGGCCAAGGCCCGCGCCAAGGCGCGCAAGGCCAAGGCCCCCAAGGTCGTCCGTCCACCACTGCGGGAACGGCTGATAGCCAGGCTGTCCGAGATCGAGTTCAACCCGCGGACCCTCGCGGCCCGCGTCCCGTTCGTGGTGCTGGTCATCGGCTGCCTCGGTGTCGGACTCGGCGTCACGTTGTGGTTGTCCACCGACGCCGCGGAACGCTCCTATCAGCTGGGGCATGCGCGTCAGCTGAATCAGGCTCTGGCCCAGCAGAAGGAGGCCCTGGAGCGCGATGTGCTGGAGGCGCAGGCTCCGCCGGCGCTGGCCGAGGCCGCCCGCGAACTGGGCATGATCCCGTCCCGTGACACCGCGCATCTGGTGCAGGACCCCACCGGCGCCTGGATGGTGGTGGGCACACCGAAGCCGGCCGAAGGGGTACCCCCGCCGCCGTTGAACTCCCCACTGCCGGATGACACCCCGGTGACCGAACGGCCGGCACGCCCCGCCGCCGATGCGCCGCCGGCACCCCGGGTCGTGGATCCGCGCGAGGTCGTGGTGCGGGTGCCGTCGCGGATACCGGACCCCATCGCCGCGACGCCGCTGACCGCCCCCGTCGCGCCGGCCGCACCGTTGGCCGCTCCGCTGGATCCCGCGGTGGTGCCGCCGGTCGCCGACCTGCTGCCCGCACCGCTGCCCGCGGACGGACTCCCGCATCTGGCCGCTCCGGCGGTGCCCGCGCAGCCCGGCCCGGTGGGCGGTATCGAGAACGTCGGGCCCGCACCGGTCGAGGTTCCGGTCGTGCCCGACGCCCCGGCCGCCGTGCCCGAAGCCCCCGTCGCATGAGCCGCAAGTCACAGGAACATGCCGCGACCGACCGGCGGATCCGTCGCCCGGAGCCCCAGACCGGTTTGCGCAGTTCGTCGTTCGTGTTCCGGCACCGGGCAGGAAATGTCGTCATCTTCCTGGTTCTCGTCGTCGCCGCGGCGCAGCTGTTCAACCTGCAGATCTCCAATGCCGCCGGGCTGCGCGCGGAGGCCGCGGGTCAGCTGAAGGTGACCGATGTGCAGAAAGCGGTGCGCGGCAGCATCGTCGACCGCAACGACGACAAGCTCGCCTTCACCATCGAGGCCCGGGCGCTGACCTTCCAGCCGGTGAAGGTGCGTAAGCAGCTGGACGAAGCCAAGTCCGCCGATGACAGCGCTCCCGACCCCGACGAGCGGCTGCGTGAGATCGCCACCGAGATCGCGACCCGGCTGAACAACAGGCCCGACGCCAAAACCCTGCTGACCAAGCTCACCAGCAAGGACTCCTTCGCCTACCTGGCCCGCGCGGTCGACCCGGCCGTCGCCGAGGCCATCATGGCGAAGTTCCCCGAGGTCGGTTCCGAGCGCCAGGACATCCGCCAGTACCCGGGTGGCTCGCTGGCCGCCAATATCGTCGGCGGAATCGACTGGGACGGGCACGGTCTGCTGGGGCTGGAAGACTCGATGGACGCCAAGCTGGCCGGAACCGACGGCTCGGTGACCTATGACCGCGGGTCCGACGGGGTGATGATCCCGGGCAGCATGCGCAACCGCCACGAGGCGGTGGACGGTTCGACCGTACAACTGACCCTCGACGACGACATCCAGTTCTACGTCCAGCAGCAGGTCCAGCAGGCCAAGGACGTCTCCGGCGCCAGCAACGTATCCGCCGTCGTCCTGGACGCCAAAACAGGTGAGGTGCTGGCGATGTCGAACGACAACACGTTCGACCCCTCGCAGGACATCGGCCGCCAAGCCACCCGGCAGATGGGCAACCCGGCCGTCGCCTCACCCTTCGAGCCGGGCTCGGTGAACAAGATCGTCACCGCCGCAACGGCCATCGAGATGGGCCTGACCAATCCCGATGAGGTGCTGTCCGTTCCGGGCTCCATCGACATGGGCGGCGTCACGGTCAAGGACGCCTGGAACCACGGCGTCGACCAGTACACCACCACCGGCGTTTTCGGGAAGTCCTCCAACGTGGGCACCCTGATGCTGGCGCAGCGCGTCGGGCCCGAGAAGTTCGCCGAGATGCTCACCAAGTTCGGGCTCGGCGAGCGCACCGGCGTCGGGTTACCGGGGGAGAGCGCGGGCCTGGTCCCGCCCATCGATCAGTGGTCGGGCAGCTCGTTCGCCAACCTGCCGATCGGACAGGGCCTTTCGATGACGCTGCTGCAGATGGCGGGCATGTACCAGGCCATCGCCAATGACGGCGTGCGCATCCCGCCGCGGGTCGTCAAGGCCATCGTCGCCGCCGACGGCAGCCGCACGGCCGAGGAGAAACCCGAAGGCATCCGGGTGGTCTCGCCGGAGACCGCGGTGGCGGTGCGCAATATGTTGCGCGCCACCGTGCAACGCGACCCGCGTGGCGTGCAACAGGGCACCGGCTGGCAGGCGGCCGTCGAGGGTTACCAGATCGCAGGCAAGACCGGGACCGCCCAGCAGATCAACCCGAACTGCGGCTGCTACTACGACGACCACTACTGGATCACGTTCGCCGGGATGGCTCCGTCGGACGATCCCCGCTACGTCATCGGCATCATGGCCGACAACCCGCACCGCACGGCCGACGGGCAACCGGGCACCACCGTGGCCCCGCTGTTCCACAACATCGCGGCCTGGTTGCTGCAGCGTGAGAACGTGCCGCTGTCCGCCGATCCCGGTCCGCCGCTCACCTTGCAGGCCACCTGAGCGGTGTCCCGGGCCACGTCAGGCAGCCCGGTACTGTGGCAAGGCCATGAAACTGCGTCCCTCCCATCCATCCGGTGAGCTGCTCGGACCGCTGGCCGAGCGCATCGGGGTGCCCGCGGCGAGCGCCCACACCCGGGTGACCGGTGTGACGCTGCGCAGCCAGGACGTCCGGCCCGGGGATCTGTTCGCCGCGCTGCCGGGAGGATCCGCACACGGCGCCCGGTTCGCCGCCGACGCGGTGGCCTCCGGTGCGCTGGCCGTGCTGACCGATCCCGCCGGGGCCGCACAGCTGCCGGCCGACCTGGATGCGGCGGTGCTGGTGCATCCCGCACCGCGCGAGGTGCTCGGCGCGCTCGCCGCCGATGTCTACGGGCACCCGTCCCGGACGTTGCGCGTCATCGGTGTCACGGGCACGTCCGGCAAGACGACCACCACCTATCTCATCGAGGCGGGTCTGCGGGCCGCGGGGCGGACCGCAGGCCTGATCGGCACCGTCGGAATCCGCATCGACGGACGTGACGAGCCCAGCTCGCTGACCACACCGGAAGCTCCCGACCTGCAGGCGCTGCTGGCGGTGATGCTGGAACGCGGGGTGGACACCGTGGTGATGGAGGTGTCCAGCCATGCCCTGACGCTCGGGCGGGTGGACGGGACGGTCTTCGAAGCCGGTGGTTTCACCAATCTGTCCCGAGACCATCTCGACTTCCATCCGACGATGGAGGACTACCTGGACGCCAAGGCCCGGTTGTTCGAACCGGATTCGCCCACCCATGCCGCGCACGCGGTGATCTGCGTCGACGACGACTGGGGCCGGCGGATCGCGGACCGATCCCGGGCGCCGGTGCGGGTCAGCGCGGGCGGCGCCGACGCCGACTGGATGGTCGACGCGGTGCGCGCGATCGGGCGGGGTGGCCAGGAATTCGTGGCCGTCGACCCCGCCGGCGTGCACCACGCCCTGCAGATCGGACTGCCGGGGCGCTACAACATCGCCAACGCGCTGCTCGCGGTGGCACTGCTCGACGTGGTCGGGGTGTCGCCGGAGCAGAGCGCACCCGGTCTGCGAGCCGCGGCGGTGCCGGGCCGGCTGGAGACCATCGACCGCGGTCAGGATTTTCTGGCGCTGGTCGACTACGCCCACAAGCCGGGGGCACTGGAAGCGGTGCTGCAGACGTTGCGCCACCAGGAAGCCGGTGGCCGGGTCGCCGTGGTGTTCGGCGCGGGCGGCAACCGTGACGTGGGCAAGCGCGAGCCGATGGGCCGGGTCGCCGCCGAACTGGCCGATCTCGTCGTCGTCACCGATGACAACCCGCGGGATGAGGATCCGGCGGCCATCCGTGCCGCGGTGCTGGCCGGTGCCACCGGGGGAGCCGGTGAGGTCGTCGAGATCGGGGACCGCCGGGCCGCCATCGATTACGCCGTGGCCTGGGCGCGCACCGGCGATGTGGTGCTGATCGCCGGCAAGGGCCACGAATCGGGGCAGACCAGCCGCGGCGCCACGCGGCCGTTCGACGACCGGGTGGAACTGGCCGACGCGCTGACCACCCTCGGGCGGGACCGATGATCCCGATGACGCTGGCGCGGGTCGCCCAGATCGTCGGCGGCGAATTGGCCGATATCGCCCCCGCCGAGGCCGCGACGGTCCGGATCACCGGCACCGTCGAGTTCGACTCGCGGGCGGTGACCCCCGGCGGGCTGTTCCTGGCCCTACCGGGTGCGCGTTCGGATGGACATGACTTCGCGGCCGGCGCCATCGCCTCGGGTGCGGTGGCCGTGCTGGCCGCGCGCCCGGTCGGTGTGCCCGCCATCGTGGTGCCCGCGGTGGCGGCCGCCGACACCGCGTCGGGTGCACTGGAACACGATGACGCCGTCGGGTCGGGGGCCGCGGTGCTGGCCGCGCTGGCCAAGCTGGCCTCCGCGGTGGCCACCGAGTTGGCGGCCGGCGGACTGCGCATCATCGGTGTCACCGGGTCGTCGGGTAAGACCTCGACCAAGGATCTGCTGGCGGCGGTGCTGGCGCCGCTCGGCGAGGTGGTGGCCCCACCGGGTTCGTTCAACAACGAGCTCGGCCACCCGTGGACGGTGCTGCGATCCACCACCGACACCGATTTCCTGATCCTGGAGATGTCGGCGCGTCATCCCGGCAATATCGCGGCACTGGCCTCCATCGCGACACCGTCGATCGGCGTGGTGCTCAACGTGGGCACCGCCCACCTCGGCGAGTTCGGCTCACGGGAGATCATCGCGGCAACAAAATCTGAGCTGCCCCAAGCTGTTCCGGCATCCGGCGTGGTGGTGCTCAACGCCGACGACGCGGCGGTGGCCGCGATGGCCGAGAAGACGCGGGCCCGGGTGGTGCGGGTGTCCCGCGGCTCCGGCGCCGATGTCTGGTCGAGCGCGGAGTCCCTCGACGAGCTGGCGCGCCCGCGCTTCACGCTGCACACCGGCGATGGTGCGGTCGATATCGCGCTGGCCGTGCACGGCGAACACCAGGTGTCCAACGCGTTGTGCGCGGCCGCGGTCGCGCTCGAGTGCGGGGCGACGCTGCAGCAGGTGGCCGACGCCCTCGCCGCGGCCGGCCCGGTGTCGGCGCGCCGGATGCATGTCAGCACCCGCTCCGACGGCGTCACCATCATCAACGACGCCTACAACGCCAACCCGGATTCGATGACGGCCGGGCTGAAGGCACTCGCCTGGATGGCCCGTGAGGCCGTCGCGACCACCGGTCGGAAACGCCGTAGCTGGGCCGTCCTCGGGGAGATGGCAGAGCTCGGGGAGGACGCGATATCCGAACACGATCGCATCGGCCGGTTCGCCGTGCGCTTAGATGTCTCTCGTCTGATTGTCGTGGGAACCGGGAGACCGATGAACGCCATGCTCCAGGGGGCGGTGATGGAAGGCTCATGGGGCAGTGAGGCGGTACTGGTTCCCGACGCCGACGCCGCGCTGGATTTGCTGAGGGCCGAACTGGCCGAGGGGGACGTTGTACTTGTGAAGGCCTCGAACGCCGCCGGACTCGGCGCGCTCGCCGACCTGCTCGCCGAGCAGGGGAGTCGGTCACGGTGAAGCAGGTCCTTTTCGCGGTCGCCATCGCGCTGGCGGTATCGATCATCCTGACGCCGGTGTTGATCCGGCTGTTCACCAAGCAGGGGTTCGGCCAGGAGATCCGTGCCGACGGTCCGCCCAGTCACCAGAAGAAACGCGGCACGCCGTCGATGGGCGGGGTCGCCATCATCGCCGGAATCTGGGCCGGTTACCTGGGCACCCACCTGGTGGGCCTGGCGTTCGACGGCGAAGGGCCGTCCGCGTCCGGGGTGCTGGTCCTGGGCCTGGCCACGGCGCTGGCCATCGTCGGCTTCATCGACGACTCGATCAAGATCCGCCGGTCGCGCAACCTGGGCCTGAACAAGACCGCCAAGACCGTCGGGCAGCTGACGGCCGCGGTGCTGTTCGGCGTGCTGGTGCTGCAGTTCAGCAATGCCGAGGGGCTGACGCCGGGCAGTGCCCAATTGTCCTATGTGCGTGAGATCGCCACCGTGACGCTGGCCCCGCTGGTGTTCGTGGTGTTCGTGGTGGTGCTGGTGAGCGCCTGGTCCAATGCGGTCAATCTCACCGACGGACTCGACGGGCTGGCCGCGGGCGCCATGGCGATGGTCAGCGCCGCGTATGTGCTCATCACCTTCTGGCAGTACCGCAACGCATGTGCGACCAGTCCCGGACTCGGCTGCTACAACGTGCGTGACCCGCTGGATCTCGCGCTGGTGGCGGCCGCGACCGCGGGTGCCTGCATCGGTTTCCTGTGGTGGAACGCGGCCCCGGCCAAGATCTTCATGGGAGACACCGGATCGCTGGCCCTGGGCGGCGTCATCGCCGGCCTGTCGGTCACCAGCCGCACCGAGATCCTGGCCGTGGTGCTGGGTGCGCTCTTCGTCGCCGAGGTGACCTCGGTGGTGGTGCAGATCCTGGCGTTCCGGACGACCGGGCGCCGGGTGTTCCGGATGGCGCCGTTCCACCACCACTTCGAGTTGGTGGGGTGGGCCGAGACCACGGTCATCATCCGGTTCTGGCTGCTCACCGCGATTGCGTGCGGTCTGGGTGTGGCGCTGTTCTACGGCGAATGGCTCAGTATCGTCGGCGCTTAGGCGCCGCGGGATTTCGCCGGGACACGCGAGGCCGCTGCTTTTGCCACCGTCACGGCGACCATTTTTCGTTTCTGGGATTAGCTGACCGCCTTCGATCGGACCGTTACCGCGACACGCCCCAGATATCCGCGCCCTCCGGCGCGGGACGGGGGAGGATTCTGGGGTGCAGGGGACTAGTGGGGCTGGCGTTACGCCTGTGACTCTTGTGAGTGGCGGGTGAACAAATTTCTGACCGCGGCGCGGTCGCGATTACGCCGTCCCGGCAAGTCCGGCACCGACGAGGCCGCCCCCCAGAAGCCCGCCACCGTGGCCACCGCCGAACAGCCACGCACCCGGTTCGGTGTCTGGCTGAGCCGGCCGATGACGTCGTTTCACCTGATCATCGCGGTGGCGTCCATCCTGGTGACACTCGGGCTGATCATGGTGCTGTCCGCGTCGGGGGTCTATTCGTACGACTCCGGCGGCTCCCCGTGGACGGTGTTCCTCAAGCAGGTGGTGTGGACCCTCGTGGGCCTGGTGGCCTTCTATATCGCGTTGCGGATGCCGATCAGGATCATGCGCAAGCTGGCGTTCCCCGCCTTCGCGTTCACCATCGTCCTGCTGGTGCTCGTGCTGGTGCCGGGAATCGGCAAGGTCGCCAACGGTTCACGCGGCTGGTTCGTGTTCGGCGGGTTCTCCATGCAGCCTTCGGAGCTGGCCAAGATGGCCTTCGCCATCTGGGGTGCACATCTGCTGGCGGCCCGCCGGATGGAGCAGGCGACGCTGCGCCAGATGCTGGTGCCCCTGTTGCCCGCCGCGGCGCTGGCGCTGACGCTGATCTTCATGCAGCCCGACCTCGGGCAGTCGGTGTCGCTGAGCATCATCCTGCTCGGCCTGCTCTGGTATGCGGGTCTGCCACTCAAGTTGTTCGTGAGTGCCGTGTCGGGCGCCGTGATCGCCGCCGGCATCCTCGCGGTGTCCGCCGGTTACCGCTCCGCCCGCGTGCAGTCCTGGCTCAATCCGATGGCGGACGCCCAAGGCTCGGGATACCAGGCCCGGCAGGCCCGCTATGCGCTGGCCAACGGCGGATTGTTCGGCGACGGACTGGGCCAGGGCACCGCCAAATACAACTACCTGCCCAATGCGCACAACGACTTCATCTTCGCCATCATCGGCGAGGAACTCGGCTATATCGGCGCCGCCGGGGTGCTGTGCCTGTTCGGCTTGTTCGCCTACACCGGTATGCGGATCGCCCGCCGCTCGGCCGACCCGTTCCTGCGCCTGCTCACCGCCACGGTGACGCTGTGGGTCATCGGTCAGGCGTTCATCAACGTCGGGTACGTGGTGGGCCTGTTGCCGGTGACGGGACTGCAGCTGCCCCTCATCTCCGCCGGCGGAACATCCACGGCGACAACGATGCTGATTCTCGGCGTGATCACCAACGCGGCCAGACACGAACCCGAGGCGGTGGCCGCGCTGCGGGCCGGCCGCGATGACCGGGTCAACCGGTTGCTGCGGCTGCCGCCGCCGGTGCCGTATGTGCCCAGCCGCCTGGAAGTGGCCCGCGACCGGCTGCGCACCAAAGACGGCAAGACCCCTGGGAAGGCCGTCAAGAAGGCACCGCCGAAATCCGCCAGGAAGGGCCGGCCGGCGAGCACGGCGAAGCAACCCCGCAAGGCCGCGGTGGCCGACGCACGCCGAACTGCCCAACCGGGCGAACGGGCGGAACGGCGCGCAGGGCATCATGGAGACGGCCGAAACGGCCGCCAGGGGCGTGGCCAACAGGGACGTGCCCGGTCATTGGAAGGTCAGCGTTACGGGTGAGCACGATATCGGTCGTTCTGGCGGGGGGCGGCACGGCGGGACACGTCGAACCCGCGATGGCCGTGGCCGATGCGTTGACCGAGTTGGACCCACAGGTACGGATCACGGCGCTGGGCACCGCGCGCGGGCTGGAAACCCGCCTGGTCCCCGAGCGCGGCTACGACCTGCAGCTCATCACCCCGGTGCCGCTGCCGCGTAAGCCTTCGGCCGATCTGCTGCGGTTGCCGCTGCGGGTACGCACCGCGGTCCGGCAGACCAGAGCGGTATTCGACTCGGTGGATGTCGATGTCGTCATCGGGTTCGGTGGGTACGTCTCGGTGCCCGCCTATCTGGCCGCCCGGGCAGGCCTGCGCCGGTCGCGGGTGCCGGTGGTGATCCATGAGGCCAACGCCAGCGCCGGTTGGGCCAACCGCCTGGGCGCGCGATCCGCGCAGCGGGTGCTGGCCGCCACACCCGATCCGGGCCTGGGTGCCGTCGAGGTGGTCGGGGTGCCCGTGCGCGCCAGCATCACCTCCCTGGACCGCGCCGCGCTGCGCGCGCAGGCGCGGGCCGCGTTCGGATTCGCCGAGGATGCCCGCGTGCTGCTGGTGTTCGGCGGATCCCAGGGCGCGCAATCGATCAACCGCGCGGTCTCCGGTGCAGCGGGAGCCCTTGCCGCCAAAGGTATTTCGGTGTTGCACGCGCACGGCCCGAAGAACACCCTTGACCTGCCCGAACCCGCGGGGCCGCCCTATGTCGCGGTGCCCTACCTGGACCGGATGGACCTGGCCTACGCCGCCGCCGATCTGGCCATCTGTCGATCGGGTGCGATGACGGTGGCCGAGGTCAGCGCCATCGGGCTGCCCGCCGTCTACGTGCCGCTGCCCATCGGCAACGGCGAACAACGCCTCAATGCGCTGCCGGTGGTCGACGCCGGCGGTGGACTGCTGATCGATGACGCCGACCTCTCACCGTCCCTGATCGCCGACACGGTGGCCTCGGTGCTGGCCGACCCGGATCGCCTGCGGCAGATGACGGCGGCCGCCGCGCTGGCCGGGCACCGCGACGCCGCCCGCCGGGTGGCCGAGGTGGCGCTCGAGGTGGCGCGGCAGTACCGCACGGACCGAAAGTCAGTGCGGTGAAAGGGTTACCGCCCGAGCTGCACCGCGTGCACATGGTGGGCATCGGCGGCGCCGGAATGTCCGGCATCGCCCGCATCCTGCTCGATCGCGGTGGCCAGGTCTCGGGCTCGGACGCCAAGGAGTCACGCGGCGTCGCGGCGCTGCGCGCCCGCGGCGCCCAGATCCGGATCGGCCACGACGGATCGGCGCTGGACATGCTCGACGGTGGCCCGACTGCCGTGGTGACCACCCACGCGGCGATCCCGAAGACCAATCCCGAACTCGTCGAGGCGCGCCGCCGGGGAATCCCGGTCATCTTGCGCCCGGTGGTGCTGGCCAAGCTGATGGCCGGTGACACCACGCTGATGGTGACCGGGACCGCCGGTAAGACGACCACGACCTCGATGCTGATCGTGGCGTTGCAGCACAGCGGATTCGACCCGTCGTTCGCTGTCGGCGGGGATCTCGGCGCGGCCGGCACCAATGCACATCACGGCAGCGGCGCCTATTTCGTCGCCGAGGCCGACGAGAGCGACGGATCGCTGGTGCAGTACCAGCCCGATATCGCCGTGGTGACCAATATCGAGGCCGACCATCTCGATTTCTTCGGCACCGAGCAGGCCTATGTCGACGTGTTCGATGCCTTCATCGAGCGCCTGACACCCGGCGGTGCGCTGGTCGTCTGCGTGGACGATCCGGGCGCCGCCGCGCTCGCCGGACGCACCGCGGCCCTCGGTATCCGGGTGCTGCGTTACGGCAGTACCGGCGATGACCTGGCCGGGGCTCTGCTGGATTGGGAGCAACACGGCACCAGCGCGGTGGCGACGGTGCAGTTGGCGGGGGAGAGCAGGCCGCGGACCATGCGGTTGTCGGTGCCCGGCCGGCACATGGCACTCAATGCGCTGGCCGCACTGCTGGCGGCGGTGCAGGCCGGCGCCGACCCCGACGTGGTGCTCGACGCGCTGGCCGAGTTCGAGGGTGTGCGCCGCCGGTTCGAACTGGTGGGGGTGGCGGCCGGGGTCAAGGTGTTCGACGACTACGCCCATCACCCGACGAAGGTGTCGGCCGCGCTGTCCGCGGTGCGCGCGCTGGCCGCCGAATCACAGGGCCGCGCCATCGTCGTCTTCCAGCCGCATCTGTATTCGCGCACACAAACTTTCGCACGCGAGTTCGGTGCCGCGCTGAGCGCGGCCGACGAGGTGTTCGTGCTGGATGTCTTCGCCGCCCGCGAGCAGCCGATCGCCGGGATCAGCGGGCGCAGCATCGCCGAGCATGTGACGGTGCCGGTGCACTATGTACCGGATTTCTCGGCGGTCGCCGAGAAGGTGGCGGCGGCCGCCGGACCGGGTGACGTGGTGGTGACGATGGGCGCCGGCGATGTCACCCTGCTGGGCCGCGAGATCCTGGACGCCGTGCGTGCGCGTGCCGGCCGGGCGGCGCGGTAGATGACCGGCCCGGCCGACGGGCGGGACGAGCCCGAAATCACCGCGGCTGCCGCAGAAGATGCCGGGGACACCCAGCCCGCGGAAGACCCCGGGTCCGCGCAAGGCCCCGGGTCGCCCGAAGCCGACGGCGCACCCGAAGCGGATTTCGAGGGGCCGCGCCGCCGCGCCCGGCGGGAACGCGAGGAACGCCGCGCCGCGCAGGCACGCGCCATGGCCATCGAGCAGAACCGCCGCGAAGCCAAGCGCCGTGCCCTCGGCCGCGCCGAGGAACAGCCGGCGCCGAACAGTCGCGGGGTGATCCGCGGCCTGAAGGTGCTGATGTGGTCGGCGCTGATCGCGGTGCTCGCCGTCGGTGCGGGCCTGCTGCTGTATTTCACGCCCATCATGGCGGCCCGCGCGACGGTGGTCACCGGTTTGACCGCCATCACCGAGGACGAGATCCGGCAGGCCGCGGCCGTGCCACCGGGCACGCCGCTGCTGCAGATCGACACCGACACGGTGGCCGAGCGGGTGGCCTCCATCCGCCGGGTGGCCAGCGCCCGCGTGCAGCGCGAGTACCCGTCGACGCTGCGCATCACCGTCGAGGAGCGTATTCCTTTGGTGGTCAAGGACTATCCGGACGGTCCGCACCTGTTCGACAAGGACGGCGTCGATTTCGTGACCGGCCCGCCGCCGCCCGGCCTGCCCTATATCGACACCGAGACACCGGGGCCCAAGGATCCGGCAACCGAGGCGGCGCTCGAGGTGCTCACCTCGTTGCCGCCTGAGGTGGCAGGCCAGGTCAGCCGGATCGAGGCGCCCTCGGTGGCGGCCATCACACTGATCCTGTTCGACGGCCGGAAAGTGGTGTGGGGCACCACCGACCGCACCCAGGAGAAGGCACTCAAGCTGGCCGCGCTGCTCACCCAACCCGGTCAGACCTACGACGTCTCCAGCCCGGATCTGCCGACGGTCAAGTAGGACACGGCCCGCGGACCGAGAAATTGTCGCGCCGTGTCGGCGCGCCTGCGGGGTTCCCGCGCCGGGTCGCCCTACCGTTCTGTTTGCGCGGAACTACTTGACATAACTCTAAGCCTATGGTTGAGGTTGAGGGTTTCGCACACCGACATCGACATTCAGGGCAGGAAAGGGCGACCCGCGATGACCCCCCCGCATAACTACCTAGCCGTTATCAAGGTGGTCGGCATCGGCGGCGGCGGCGTGAACGCCGTCAACCGGATGATCGAGCACGGACTCAAAGGCGTCGAGTTCATCGCCATCAACACCGACGCACAGGCGTTGTTGATGAGTGATGCCGACGTCAAGCTCGACGTCGGTCGCGACTCGACCCGTGGCCTGGGCGCCGGCGCCGACCCCGAGGTCGGCCGCAAGGCCGCCGAGGACGCCAAGGACGATATCGAGGAGCTGCTGCGCGGCGCCGACATGGTGTTCGTGACCGCCGGTGAGGGCGGCGGCACCGGCACCGGTGGTGCGCCCGTGGTCGCCACCATCGCCCGCAAGCTGGGTGCGCTCACCGTCGGTGTGGTGACCCGGCCGTTCTCCTTCGAGGGCAAGCGCCGCTCCAACCAGGCCGAGAACGGCATCACCTCGCTGCGCGAGAGCTGCGACACCCTGATCGTCATCCCCAACGACCGGCTGCTGCAGATGGGCGATGCCGCCGTCTCGCTGATGGACGCGTTCCGCAGCGCCGACGAGGTACTGCTCAACGGCGTCCAGGGCATCACCGACCTGATCACCACGCCCGGCCTGATCAACGTCGACTTCGCCGACGTCAAGGGCGTGATGAGCGGCGCGGGGACCGCCCTGATGGGTATCGGCTCGGCCCGCGGTGACGGACGTGCGCTCAAGGCCGCCGAGATCGCCATCAACTCCCCGCTGCTGGAGGCCTCGATGGAGGGCGCGCAGGGCGTGCTGCTGTCGGTCGCCGGTGGCAGTGACCTCGGCCTGTTCGAGATCAACGAGGCCGCCTCGCTGGTGCAGGAGGCCGCACATGCCGAGGCCAACATCATCTTCGGCACCGTGATCGACGACTCCCTGGGCGACGAGGTCCGGGTCACGGTGATCGCGGCCGGCTTCGACACCTCGGGGCCGAGCCGCAAACCCGTTGTCGGTGAAGGTGCCTCGGGCGTCGCCTCCGGCACCGCGGGCAAGGTGCGCTCCAGCGTGTTCGAGCCCGCCGACGCCATGTCCGTCCCGGCGCACACCAACGGCGCGACGGTGAAGATCGGCGGTCCGGACGACGGGGGCATCTCCGACGACGACGTCGACGTGCCGCCGTTCATGCGCCACTGACCCGTCGTGCCCGTTCGGGTTCGGCGCGTGACCACCACCCGCGCGGGCGGAGTATCGGCACCGCCGTTCGACACATTCAATCTGGGCGACCACGTCGGCGATGACCCTGCCGCGGTGGCGGCCAACCGGACACGGTTGGCGACCGCCGTCGGTCTATCCGAAGACGCGGTGGTGTGGATGAATCAGGTGCATTCGGCCAATGTCGTGGTCGTCGACGGTCCGCGCGACGGCGCCGTCGACCAGACCGATGCGCTGGTGACCACCACCCGCGGCCTGGCGCTGGCCGTGGTGACCGCGGACTGTGTCCCGGTGCTGCTGGCCGACGCGCGGGCCGGGGTCATCGGCGCCGCCCACGCGGGCCGGGTGGGCGCCCAGATCGGGATCGTGCCCCGCACCGTGGAAGAGATGGTGAAGTCGGGCGCTTCCGTCGCCGATATCTCGGTGCTGCTCGGTCCCGCGGTGAGCGGGCGCAACTATGAGGTACCCGCCCAGATGGCCGTCGAGGTCGACGCCGTGCTGCCGGGCAGCCGCTGCCGCACGGCCAAGGGCACCCCCGGCCTGGACATCCGGGCCGGACTCGCCCGACAGCTCACCGATCTGGGCATCAAGTCCATCGATATCGATCGCCGCTGCACCGTCGAGGACACCGCGCTGTTCAGCCACCGGCGCGATGCTCCGACCGGACGGCTGGCGTCATTGGTGTGGATGGAATGAGCACGCACCGCGATGTCGAACTGGCCGGGGCGCTCGCCGCGGTGCGGACCCGGCTGGCACGCGCCGCCGAAGCCGCCGGCCGACCCGTGCGCGATATCGACCTGCTGCCGATCACCAAGTTCTTTCCCGCCTCCGATGTGGTCATCCTGCGCCGGCTGGGCTGTACCGAATTCGGTGAATCGCGGGAACAGGAAGCCGCCCGGAAAGTCGCCGACGTGCGGGCCGCCTTCCCCGGCGACGAGATCCGCTGGCACATGGTCGGTCACATCCAGCGCAACAAGGCGCGCGCGATCGCCCGCTGGGCCTATGCCGCACATTCGGTGGACAGTGCCCGGCTGATCGCCGCACTCGGGGGAGGCGCCGAGCAGGAGCTGGACGCCGGAGGACGCACCCGGCCACTGCGGGTCTACCTGCAGATCAGCCTCGACGGCGATCCCGACCGCGGCGGGGTGGATGTGAACAAGCCGGACCTGATCGACGAGCTATGTGCCGCAACACATGCCATCGACGCATTGGAGTTCGCCGGGTTGATGGGCATCCCACCGCTGAACTGGGATGCCGAGGACGCGTTCGCGCGGTTGCAGGCCGAACACGACCGGGTGCAGCGATCCTTCGCCCATCCGCTGGGGCTTTCGGCGGGCATGTCGGGGGATATGGAGACGGCCGTGCGATACGGATCCACCTGTGTGCGTGTCGGAACCGCGTTGATGGGGCAACGTCCTCTAACGTCACCCTGAGTAGTCACTCCAGTCACATCTTCATCACAGACAACACAGACACAAATCGTTAAAGGGGCAGGCGATGAGCACTCTGCACAAGGTCAAGGCCTACTTCGGTATGGCACCGATGGACGATTACGACGATGAGTACTACGACGACGAACGCGGGCCGCGCACTTACCCGCGCCGCGCCGCCGAAGAGCGTTTCGAGGACGAGGGCTACGGCCGTGAGCCCCGGGCGTTCGACGACCGGGTTCCGGCCCGTGAGTACGACGATGTCCCCGGCGCATACCGCGGTGGCTACGGCGACACCCCCCGCTTCGAGGGCCGGCTGCGCGCACCCCGCGAGTTCGACCGTCCGGCACCGCGTTTCGCGGGCGCCCCGACCCGTGGCGCGCTCGCGATGGAACCGCGCCGGATGGCCGAGCTGTTCGAGGCCGGCAGCCCGCTGGCCAAGATCACCACGCTGCGTCCCAAGGATTACAGCGAGGCGCGCACCATCGGTGAGCGTTTCCGCGACGGCACCCCGGTGATCATGGACCTGGTGTCGATGGACAACGCCGACGCCAAGCGACTCGTCGACTTCGCCGCGGGACTCGCGTTCGCGCTGCGCGGTTCCTTCGACAAGGTGGCGACCAAGGTCTTCCTGCTCTCCCCGGCCGATATCGATGTCAGCGCCGACGAGCGCCGCCGGATCGCCGAGGCGGGGTTCTACTCCTACCAGTAGGAGCCTCCGCTCCACGGTGGCACTGCGGCGCCCAGCCCGTTTCGGTCCGCCAGGTAGGCTGACGTCCTGGGATCGCATGCTTGTCCCACCTGCTCAGAATGTCCCTTGTACCTGCCCGTCTGTGTATGCAGTAGTGAGGTCGGCTTCAGTTGTCGATGGTCTTTCAAATCCTGGGTTTTGTGCTGTTCGTCTTCTGGCTGCTGCTGATCGCCCGGGTCGTTGTCGAATTCATCCGGTCGTTCAGTCGTGACTGGCAGCCGAGGGGCGCCACCGTGGTGGTGCTGGAGCTCATCCTGTCCGTCACCGATCCGCCGGTGAAACTTTTGCGCCGGATCATCCCGCAGCTCACCATCGGCGCAGTGCGATTCGATCTGTCGATCATGGTGTTGTTGCTGGTCGCGTTCATCGGTATGCAGCTGGCATTCGGTGCCGCTGCCAGCGCCACGATCTGATCGGACCGTCTCCCCGGGCCACGGCAACATTGAAATTCGCTCTTATTTATTAACCTCAAGTGCAACCGTAGAGTCTGCTGTGACAGGATGGACGCCAGTTACTTCTACTGACGCTCTACACTTTGAAACCGGTTGACGGTCCAGACTTCAAGGGGGCAGACAATGCCGCTCACTCCAGCCGACGTTCACAACGTCGCATTCAGTAAGCCGCCGATCGGCAAGCGCGGCTACAACGAGGACGAGGTAGACGCCTTCCTCGACCTGGTCGAGAACGAGCTGACCAGGCTCATCGAGGAGAATGCCGACCTGCGTCAGCGGGTGTCCGAGCTCGACTCGGAGCTGGCCGGTGCACGTTCCGGTGGCGGCATCCAGGCGACTCAGACCATTCCGCCCTATCAGGCCCCGCAGCCCGAACCGGAGCCAGAGCCGGTCCAGCCGGTGTACGAGGCCCCCGCGCCCGTCGCCCCGGTGGCGCAGCAGGCCCCGGTCTCCGAGGACTCGCATCTGCGGGCGGCCAAGGTGCTCAGCCTGGCCCAGGACACCGCGGATCGCCTGACCGGTACGGCCAAGGCCGAATCGGACAAGCTCCTCGCCGATGCCCGCGCCCAGGCCGACGCCCTGGTCAGCGAGGCGCGCAGCACCGCCGAGACGACTGTCGCCGACGCCCGCGCCAAGGCCGACGCCCTGCTGTCGGACGCCCAGACCCGCTCCGAGACGCAGCTGCGTCAGGCGCAGGAGAAGGCCGACGCCCTGCAGGCCGACGCCGAGCGCAAGCACTCGGAGATCATGGGCACCATCAACCAGCAGCGCACCGTGCTGGAAGGCCGCCTCGAGCAGCTGCGGACCTTCGAGCGCGAGTACCGCACCCGGCTCAAGACCTACCTGGAATCTCAGCTCGAAGAGCTGGGCCAGCGTGGTTCCGCGGCACCGGTCGATTCCGCTGCCGGTAACGAAGGTGGCGGCTTCAACCAGTTCAACCGGGGTAACAACTGACCGGCTCAGCACCGGCTAAGTTCGTCCCATGCTGATCATTGCGCTCGTCCTTGCTCTCATCGGTTTGGTCGCCCTGGTGGCGGCGGTCGTGACCAGCAATGAGCTGATCGCCTGGGTGTGCATCGGTGCCAGCGTCATCGGCGTGCTGTTGCTCATCGCCGATGCGCTGCGTTCCCGGCGCGACGGCAATGCCGACGCGGATGCCGCAGATGCGGACGAGGACGAGCAAGGTGTCCAGGACTATCCCGAGGAGCCGGACGTGACCGAGCCCGATCGCCACGATTCCGAGGCCGTCGACGCCGATACCGAGGTGGCCGGGGTCACGGACACTCAGGACGAGTCGGAGTCCGAGCCCGGCGGCTCGGTCGAGGTCTCGCCCGATCCCGAGGAAACCCCCAAGAGCTAGGGGCGTCCGGCCAGTAGCGCGCGTACTTCGTCGTCACCGGTCTGGGTGAAGTCCTCGTAGACCTGCCCGACCGCCCGGAAGTCGGCCGGGGCATCGACACATATCAACTCATCGACCTCGTCGTCGATCAGGCGGCATGCCGTCGGCGACGCCACCGGCACCGCAACGACCACGCGGGTCGCCCCCGCCGCCCGAACCGCCCGGACCGCGGCGAGCATGCTCGCGCCGGTGGCGATACCGTCGTCGACCAGGACCACGGTGCGGCCGGTGAGTTCCGGTGCCTCCTTCACCCCGTAGGCCGCCTCGCGGCGCCGCAACTCCGACTGTTCGCGCTCGACGATCTCCTGCAGTTCGTCCTCGGTGACGGCCTGGCTGCGGATCAGATCCTCGTTTCGTACGACCGTGCCGCCGGTGGCCAATGCGCCGAGGGCCAGCTCGGGCCAGTGCGGGACGCCCAGCTTGCGGACCAGGAAGGCACCGAACGGGAGGCCGAGAGCGTCCGCGACCTCGCGGCCGACCGGGACGCCACCGCGAGCCAGGCCGAGCACCACGGTCGCCGCCGCGCCACGGTGGTGCGCCATCGCCGCTGCCAGCACCCGGCCTGCTTCCCGCCGGTTCGCGAAGCCGGCGGCTGTTTCTCCCATACGATCCGGGGTACCCCGCGGCCGGGCGGGATCAACCAAGGGCGGACACCGGATGGGCATCGAGTACGAGAGCGTCGTCGACCATCCGGTCGACGAGGTTTTCGCCTGGCACACGAGGCGCGGGGCGATGCGGCGGCTGGTCCCGCCGTGGCAGCCGATGACGGTGATCGCCGAGGCCGACTCGCTGGCCGACGGTCGGGCGGTGCTCGGGTTGCCCGGCGGCCTGCGCTGGGTGGCCCAGCACGAACCCGCCGAGTTCGACCCGCCGCACCGGTTCGTCGACACGCTGGCCACCGACGGCCCGGCATCCTGGCCGGCCCGGTTGATCGGCGCGTGGCGGCACACCCACGGGTACACCGAGGCCGGCACCGGCACCCGGGTCCATGACCGCATCGACGCGGTGGTCCCGGCGGCGGCGTTGCGACCGATGATGGTCTACCGGCACACCCAGTTGGCCGAGGATCTCGCCGCACACCGCGCGGCGGGCCTGGCACCGATGGTGATCGCGGTGACCGGTGCCGGCGGTCTGGTCGGCGATGCGCTGACCGCGTTCCTGAGTGCCGGCGGCCATCGGATCGTTCGACTGGTGCGGGGTAAGCCATCGGAATCCGGTGAGCGTCAATGGGATCCGGAGGACCCGGCGCCGGATCTGCTGGCCGGCGTGGACGCTGTCGTGCACCTGGCCGGGTCCTCGATCGCGGGTCGGTTCACCGACTCGCACCGGGCCGCCATCCGGGACAGCCGGATCGGGCCCACCCGCAAACTCGCCGAGGCCGCCGCGCAGGTGGTCGACGGCCCGAAGATCTTCGTCAGTGCCTCGGCCGTCGGCTATTACGGCTACGCGTGCGGGGACTCGATGCTCACCGAGGACGCCACCAGGGGCGAGGGTTTCCTCGCCGATGTGGTGGCCGATTGGGAGGCCGCGACCGAACCCGCGGCGGCCGCCGGGCTGCGCGTCGTCAACGTCCGCACCGGTGTGGTGCAATCCGCGCGGGGTGGCACCCTGCGACTGCTGCGCCCGCTGTTCGCCGCCGGTCTGGGCGGGCGGCTGGGCGGTGGCACCCATTGGCTGTCCTGGATCGGCATCGACGATCTGCTCGATGTCTACCACCGGTCGCTGTATGACGACCGGCTGGCGGGCCCCGTGAACGCGGTGACGCCAGAACCGGTGCGCAACAACGACTACACCGCCGCGCTGGGCAAGGTGCTGCACCGGCCGACGCTGCTGCCGGTGCCCTCTTTCGGCCCGAAGCTACTGCTGGGCGCCCAAGGCGCCCAGGAACTCGCCGAGGCCGATCAGCGGGTGATACCGGCCAAGCTGAACGGACTGGGACACACCTTCCGCCGCCCCGTCATCGACGCGGCGCTCGCTCACGAACTGGGGCACGGCTGACGCGCCGTATAGGTCAGGAAACCCTGCACCAGGAGCCTGATCCGTCGCGCCGCATCGTCGTGCAGTTCGGCGGTGCGGGAACGCAACTCATCGTGGGTGCGGCCGGCCAGCGCGGCTTCCCCGGCCTCGCGGTCATCGTCGAGCCAACGTTCCAGCAGGGCCGGATCCAGTTCGGGGTGGAACTGCAACGCCACCGACCGGCCGAGCGTGAACGCCTGCGATGTGCCAGGGGTCCGCCCGATCTCGGTGGCACCCGGCGGTAGCGTCCAGCGGTCGAAATGCCATTCGAACCACGGGCCCGCCGGGATCACCTCATGGCGATCGGACTCCAGCTCGTACCAGCCGATCTCGGGGGTCTCGGATCGGAAGACGGTGCCGCCGAAGGCCTGTGCCAGCAGCTGCCCACCGAAGCAGACGCCGAGGACCGGGATGCCGGCGGCCGCGGCCTCGCGGACCAGTTCGGTCTCCGCGCCGACCCAGGTGGACCTCAGCGCGTCGTCATACACCGGCCAGCGGGCTCCCAGCGGAACGATCACGTCGAAGGCGCTGGGATCGGGAAAATTGATGGTGACCGCCGGGTCGGCGGTCCGCGACGACGGCACGACCTCGAAGGTCCGCACGTCGTAGCCGGCGTCGGTGAACGCCTCGCCGAGCATCGCCTCGGTGGCGATCGGGTCGTTGTAGAGGAACAGAACTGTCGGTGCCACTCGACAAATCTACTTCGGTGCGCCCGGGGGCGTCGGCGGAGCATGGTCGGGAGCGAGTTCGGCGCCGATCTCACGGAACAGCGTCTCGGCCTGGTTGAGGTAACCGCCGGTGTCGTCGAATGCCTCGGGCAGATAGGTGACAGCGACCGCGATGGCGATCTTCTCGGCCGGCAGGTAGGCCGCGACGCCGGACTGCCCGGCGAACAACGGATTCTGCACCAGCCAGCCACCGGAGATGACGATGCCCAACCCGTAGGTGTACCCCTCGGTCTGCGGTGCGCAGGTGGGACAGCCCGGCAGCGCGGAAGTCTTGCCGCGCAGGTCGGGCGTGGTCATTTTCTGGTGGGACTCGCGGGTCAGCAGCCTGCCCGCACCGACGGCGACGGCGCCGGCCTCCATGTCGTAGATGTTGGTAGTCTGAACGGCGCCGCGGGTAATCGTCCAGGACGGATTCCAGAACGTGGACTCTTCGTAAAACGGTGCACCGCCGGCAATCCCGAGCGTTTCCCGGCGCTCCGAGGTGAAGGCATGCAGCGCGGGCGCGGGAATCTCGGCGGTGGACGAGTTCGTGGTGTTCGTCAGTCCGAGCGGACCCAGCACCTCATCATCGAGCAGGTCCGCCATATCGCGCCTGGTGGCCTTCTCCAGCGCCAGCCCGAGCAGCACGTAGTTGGTGTGGGCATAGTTCCAGTTGGTGCCCGGTGGGTAGTACAGCGGTTTGGAAGTCGCGAACCGCAGCAGGTCCTCGGGTTCCCATTGCCGGAAAGGGTTGTCGTAGAACGCTTTCTGGAACTCCGCGTTGCCGATCACGTAATCGGCGTACCCGGAGGTCATCTGGGCGAGCTGGCCCAGGGTGACCTGATCGGCGTGCGGGGTGTCGGGTAGCCACGTCGACAGCTTGTCATCGAGGCCGACCGTGCCCCGCTCCACCAGTTTCAGCAGCAACGTGGCGACATAGGAGATCGCCACCGCACCGTTGCGGAAGTGCATGGTGGCAGTGGCGGGCACGCCCGTCATGGACTCACCGAAGGCGCGGGTCAGAACCTCCTGCCCGTTCTCGGTGACCCGGACGATGACGGCCTTGAGGTGCCCACGTTGCATCGCGTCTTCGACGATCCGCACCACCGCGTCCGCTGCGGCGGGATCGGCGCGCGCCGGGCGCGGTGATTCGCCTGCTCGTGCCGAACATCCGGTGAGCACAACCAGGGTGAGCAGAGCCGCCAAGGCACGCCGGATAGCCGTCATCCGCGGATCCTGGCACACCGCCGCATGCGGTATCGGCATATGACTGCGTCATCGTGCGCTGCGGTAGCGGCGCTCCGGGCGGCCCACGCCGTACTGCAATCGCAATTCCAGCACCCCCGCGGTCAGATAGTGCTCCAGGTAGCGGCGCGCGCTGACCCGGGAGATGCCGACCAGGTCGGCACATTCGGCGGCGGAGACCTCATCGGCGGTTCGCACCGCGTCGAGCACCAGGCGTCCGGTCTCGACACCGAGCCCCTTGGGCAGGGCGTCCGGTGCGGCCGCTGCCGTGGGGCCGCCGAAAAGGGCGTCGATCATCGACTGGTCTGCCCCGCGATCGGAGGCCAGTGCGTCGGCCCGGGCGGCGAACGCCGTGAGCTTGGCCTGCAACTGGTCGAATTCGAACGGTTTGATCAGATAGTCGGCCGCGCCGCCGTCGAGGGCGCCGCGGACGGTGTCGAGTTCGCGGGCCGCGGTGATCATGATCACGCCGACGGGATCACCTTCGGCACGCAGCTGGTGCAGCACCTGCAGGCCGGTCATATCGGGCAGGTACACGTCCAGCAGGATCAGGTGCGGGCGGTGCGCCTCTGCCGCCGCGAGCGCCTCCGCGCCGGTGCGGGCCACCGCCACCGGCCGGAAGCCCTCGATCCGCTCCACGAACCGGCGGTGGATCTCGGCCACCATGAAGTCGTCGTCGACGATCAGCACGTCACGCACGGGCGGCCGCCGTCGTCAGTGCCGACGCCGGTAACCGCACCACGAACGAGGCGCCGCCGCCGGGTGCGTCGTCGATCTCGGCGTGCCCGCCGTGCTGGGCGGTCACCAGCCGTACCAGGGCCAGCCCGATACCTCGTTTCTCGGCCGGCCCACCCGAACCCTCCGGCTTCGAGGTGACCCCGCGGGCGAACACCAGTTCCCGAAGTTCTTGCGGCACTCCGGGGCCCGAATCGGTCACCGCCATCAGCAGGCCGTCGGCGTCATCGACCCGCACGGTCACCTGCGCGCGTTGGGAACCCACCGAGACGTCGACGGCGTTGTCGATCAGATTGCCCAGCACGGTGATCGCATCGGTGGCCAGCGCCGGTGGCAGCGCGCGCAGACGGCTGTCGGTGTGCAGCGTCAGGGTGACCCCGCTCTCGGCGGCCAGCGATGTCTTGGCGATCAGCAGGGCCGCCACCGCCGGGTCGGAAACCCGTTGGGTGACAGCATCGTTGATCTCGGCGCGACGCCGGGTCAGGGTGCCCACCAGCTCGTGCACCGCGTCGAACTCTCCGAGCTGGACCAGCCCGGAGATGGTGTGCAGCTGATTGGCGAACTCATGGGTCTGGGCCCGCAGGGTGTCGGTCACACTGCGGTGCGAGGACAACTGTGCCTGCAGGGCCGCCAATTCGGTGCTGTCACGCATCGTGGTCACCGTACCGATACGCCGGCCCTGACTGCTTGCCGCGCGCCGGTTGAGCGCCAGCACCCGGCTGCCGGTGGCGATCACCGCGTCGTTCTCGCCTTCGCCGGAGAGCAGGAAATCCACCACGGCCTGCTCGAGGCCGATATCGTCGGCGCGGCGGCCGACGGTGCCTGTGCCGACACCGAGCAACTCCTGGGCACTGTCATTGAGCACTGTGATCTCGCCGTCGGTGTTCACCGCCACCACACCCTCGCGGATGCTGTGCAGCAGTGCTTCCCGGTGGTCGGCCAGGCCGGCGATCTCGGCGACCTCCAGTCCGCGGGTGTGCCGTTTGATGCGGCGCGACAACAACCACGAGGCCACCAAGCCGAGGACGGCGCCGAGGCCCAGATAGACGAGCAGGCGTTCGCCGGCGCCGCTGAACAGTTGCCACACCGACGGATAGCCCTCGCTGACCGAGGCGACGGCCAGCACCTCGCCGTCGCTGGACAGGATCGGGACCTGCCCGATGAGGCTGTGCACCCCGGCGACGTCGGCGTCGCCGAACCAGGCGCGGCCCTCGTCGGCCCGGCTGGGACCCAGATCGGTCTGTGCCCCGATGCGGGAGGGATCCGAGGATGCCCGCACGGTGCCGTCGGGGCCGAGGATCTCGGCCAGGCTCGCGCCGGACAGCGCGACGGCCCGTTCGACCTCCGGGGCCAGGAACTTTTCGGCGAACGGGTCGGAGAACCGGTCCCGCACGATCGGCGTCGACGCCATGTTCTCGGCCACGGCGATCATCCGCAGGCCGCGGACCTCACGGAACTCGCTGGTCGACTGCGCCACCGATACCGCGGCAACGGCGACGAGCACCACCGCGACGACGACCAGCTGAAAGGCCAGGAACTGTCCGGCGAGGCTGCGGCTCCAGCTCGAGTTCTTAATGACCAATACTTCCTTTGCGTCCATATCAGTGACCTGAGTCACTGCCGGGGTCCAGTATTGCTGAGCATCACAAACAAGTGATTGGGGACGACATGTTCGTACGGGGTCGGGTGACCACCGGCGTGGTCATCGCGGTGATCGCCACGCTGCTACTTTCCGCGTGCGGGGTCACCCGCGGCGAGGAGACCGGGCTCCACCGCCTGCGCATGATGGTGCCCAACAGCCCCGGTGGTGGTTACGACCTCACCGCGCGCACCGCGGTCAAGATCATGGAGGATGACGACCTCACCGGCCGCGTCGAGGTGTTCAACGTGATCGGCGCCGGCGGCACCGTCGCGATGGCGCGTCTGATGAACGAGCGCGGTAACGACGACCTGATGATGACGATGGGTCTGGGCGTCGTCGGTGCGACGTACACGAACGGATCCGATATCAAGGCCTCCGACGCGACGGCGATCGCGAAGCTGATCGAGGATCCGGGTGCGCTGTTCGTGCCCGCCGACTCGCCGTTCAGGACCGTGCAGGACCTGGTGGCGGCGTGGAAAGCAGATCCGAGCAAGATCACGATCGGTGGCGGATCGTCGCCGGGCGGCCCCGACCACCTGTTTCCGATGGAGTTGGCGAAAGCCGTCGGGGTGGAGCCGAAAAGCGTCAACTTCATCACCTATGACGGCGGCGGTGACCTGTTGACCGCGCTGCTCGGCAAGAAGATCACGGTGGGCACGTCGAGCCCGGGGGAGCTGATCGACCAGATCGAAGCCGGTCAGCTCCGGGTGCTCGGTGTGTCCAGTGCCGAGCGTGTGGAGGGCGTTGACGCCCCCACCCTCAAGGAGGCGGGAATCGACCTGACCTTCGCCAACTGGCGCGGAGTCCTTGCGCCACCGGGAATTTCGGACAGCGCCAGGCAGACGATGGTCACGTTGTTGGAAAAGTTGCACAGCACACAGGGGTGGAAGGATGCCTTGGTGAAAAATGGGTGGACGGACGCTTTCGTCACCGGAGCCGAGTTCGAACAGTTCCTCAAGGACCAGGACAACCGGGTCTCGACCACGCTGACCGAGCTGGGGCTGCTGTGAGCGCCCCGGACCGGGAACAGCCCGAAGTCCCGGCGCGGCCTGCCGACGAGCGCAGCGTCGACTACGCGCAGTACGTCGTCGTCGCCGTGCTGGCGCTCGTCGGGGGATTCCTCGTCTACAGTGCGGTGGCGCTCCCTCCGGGGTTCGCCAAGGTGGACCCGCTGGGGCCCAAGTTCTTTCCGATGGTCATCGGTATCGCTGCCCTCGTGCTTGCGCTGATTCTCGCCATCGCGATCCCGCGCGGATCGCAGGGTGAGGCCGATGCCGGCGAGGACATCGATCCCGACGCCCCGAGCGACTGGCGCACGGTGGGACTGCTGGTGGCGCTGTTCGTCGCAATGATCCTGCTGGTGAATCCGCTCGGGTGGGTCATCATGGGCACGTTGTTCTTCGCCGGAGCCGCAACGGTTCTGGGCAGCAGTCACTATGTGCGTAATTTCGTGATCGGCCTGGTCCTCGCACTGGCCAGTTTCTACGCCTTCTACTCCGGGCTCGGAATCCCGCTGCCCGCAGGCATCTTGGACGGGATTCTGTAGATGAACAACTTCGACTGGCTCATGCAGGGCTTTGCGGAGGCAGCCACTCCGATGAACCTGCTGTACGCGGTGATCGGTGTGTTGCTGGGTACCGCGGTCGGCGTACTGCCGGGCATCGGTCCGGCGATGACGGTGGCACTGCTGCTGCCGATCACCTACAACGTCAGCCCCAGCGCGGCCTTCATCATGTTCGCGGGCATTTTCTACGGCGGCATGTACGGCGGGTCGACGACATCGATCCTGCTGAACACGCCCGGTGAGTCGTCCTCGGTGATCACCGCCATCGAGGGCAACAAGATGGCAAAGGCGGGTCGCGCCGCCCAAGCGCTGGCAACGGCCGCGATCGGTTCCTTCGTCGCGGGCACCATCGGCACTGCGCTCCTGGCCGCCTTCGCCCCGGCGATCTCGCGGTTCGCCGTATCGCTCGGTGCTCCTTCGTATCTCGCCATCATGCTGTTCGCGCTGGTCGCGGTGACGGCGGTGCTGGGCTCGTCGAAACTGCGCGGCGCGATCTCGCTGGTGCTGGGTTTGGCGATCGGCATCGTCGGTATCGACTTCCTCACCGGCCAGCCGCGCGCCACGTTCGGCATCCCGCAGCTGTCCGACGGTATCGACATCGTGGTGATCGCCGTGGCCATCTTCGCGTTGGGTGAGGCGCTCTGGGTGGCCGCGCACCTTCGCCGCAAGCCGGCCGATGTGATTCCCGTCGGCAGGCCCTGGATGGCCCGCGACGACTGGAAGCGCTCCTGGAAACCGTGGTTGCGCGGCACCGCTTACGGCTTCCCGTTCGGTGCGCTGCCTGCTGGTGGCGCGGAACTGCCCACGTTCCTGAGCTATATCACCGAGAAGAAGCTGAGCAAGCATCCGGAGGAGTTCGGCAAGGGCGCCATCGAGGGTGTTGCCGGGCCGGAGGCAGCCAACAACGCCTCGGCCGCAGGCACATTGGTGCCGATGTTGTCGCTCGGTCTGCCGACCAACGCCACCGCCGCGGTGATGCTGACCGCATTCGTGTCCTACGGAATCCAGCCCGGCCCCACCCTTTTCGACAAGGAACCACTGCTGATCTGGACGCTGATCGCGAGCCTGTTCATCGGCAACCTGCTGCTGCTCCTGCTGAACCTGCCGTTGGCTCCGCTGTGGGCAAAGCTGCTCCGAACGCCGCGGCCGTATCTGTACGCGGGCATCCTCTTCTTCGCCGTGCTCGGTGCCTTCGCGGTGAATATCCAGCCGCTGGACCTGGCGTTGCTGCTGATCTTCGGGCTGCTCGGCTTGATGATGCGGCGCTTCGGACTTCCGGTGCTCCCGCTGATCATCGGTGTCATCCTCGGTCCGCGCATCGAACGGCAACTGCGCCAGAGCCTGCAGCTGGGTGGTGGTGAGTGGGCCAGCCTGTTCACCGAGCCGGTCGCGATCGTCACCTATGTGTTGATGGCGTTGCTGCTGCTCGCCCCGCTGGTGCTGCGACTGTTCAACCGCAGCGAGGAGACCTTGTTGATCGTCGAAGACGACAAGGACCAGAAGGAAAAGGCTGCGCATTCATGACCGACGAGCGCTTGCGCGAGGAGAATCAATGATCGTCATCGGATACACAGCCGACCAGTTCGGTCATGCGGCGCTCGAACATGGGATCGCCGAAGCCAAGCTTCGGAACACCAGCCTGCTGGTCATCAACTCGACATCGGGTGAGTCCTATGTGGATTCGCGGTTCGCCAGCGGGGCGCAGATGCAGGACGTCGAGACCCGGTTGGCCGAGTGTGGGGTGCCGTACGAGCTCGCCCAGCCGGTCGGTGTCGATGCCGTCGAGGAACTGTTGACCACGATGGACCGCCCGGAGGCCGAATTGTTGGTCGTCGGTATCCGGCACCGTAGTCCGGTCGGTAAGCTGCTGCTCGGCAGTGTCGCCCAGAAGCTGATCCTGGAATGCCCGAAACCGGTACTGGCGGTGAAGCCCTCCGAGTTCTGATTCAGCCGTCCTGATCTTCGGGGTCTTCTCTGGGTGGGAGGAGTTCTTCGGGGTGGAAGTGGTGGTTGAGGGTGTCCCCGCCGGTGTCCATCAGTGGTGGTGGATGCCAGTGCACGCGGCCGGTGGTGGGGTCGATGGTGTTGGTCCAGCCCAGTTCGGCGAGCCGGTTGTCGGGCCCGCACCCGAGTGCGAGGTCGGGGGCGTCGGTGCGCCCGTGATTGTTCCAGCTGGGGTTGGCGTGATGGGCCTGGCAGCGGCACGCTCCTTGGGTGCAGCCGGGTCGGGTGCAGCCGCGATCCCGGTTGTACAGCACCAGCCGTTGGGCCTTGCTGGCCAGGCGTTTCGAACGCCCCAGGTAGAGCGGTTCGGCGGTGTGGTGGCGATACACGATCAGATAATGATGGGCGTGCTCGGCCAGGCGGAGCAGATCGCGCATCGGCATGCGGGTCCCGGAGCCGGTGACCGCGATCCCCGCACCGGCCTCCAGTTCGCCCAGGGTGGTGGACACGACGAGGGTGACCGGTAGCCCGTTGTGTTGGCCGAGGCGTTTGGACATCAGGGTGTCGCGCAGCACTGCTTTGATGGCGTCGTGGTTGCGTTGAGCTTGGGTGCGGTGATCACCGCACGGGGGTTCGAGGTCGCGTGTGATCGGTGGCGGGAGGGTGTCGGCGAGGTCGGCGAGCTCGGCGAAGTCGCGGGGGAACGGACGCTCCTGGGCAGCAGGCTCGGGCTCGGCCGGTTCGGCTTCGCCCGCTGACTCCGGTACGGGCTCTGCCGCCGGATCCGCGGAGCCGGCGGCCTCGGCGGGCTCGGCGGGGTCGGGGTGTTCTGCGGGCGTGGACTCCGCTGACTCCGGTTCTGCCGCAGGCTCGTCGTCGAGCGGGTTGGGCACCGGGTTGTGCTGCGGCTCGGCATCGTCGGGGTTGTTGATCCCCGGGCGCGCCCACACATCCAGAATGGTCTGCAGGTAGGCGGCGAATTCGGAATCCACATGCCCGGAGACCTTCGAGAGCCCATCCACATCGGGCTTACCGATTGTCAACCCGACCTTGTGGCGGGCCAGGTCCGGGCCGTCACCGTTCTGGTTGAGCACGTACACCATCTGCTCGGCGAGCTCGGCCAGCGTTTCGGGGGTGTTGGCTTCGGCGACCGCGACCAGGGTGGCCTCCATCTGGGCCCGCTCACCGGTATCGAGATAACGCGAGGCCTGCTTCAACGCCGAGCGGATGATCCTGATGTGCCCGGTATTGATCGCCCCGGCCGCCAACGCTGCCGCGCATCCCGCCAGCACCGGCTCCAAGACTTCACCGTTGAGGGCGTGGCGGGGCCCGAGGTCACGAGCCTCGGCGATACGGCGGCTGGCTTCGGTGGTGCTGATGCGGTCCCGGGTGGCCAGCACGTCCTTCCAGGTTTTCCCGCCGATCTCGTGCGGGGTGGCCCGGTCCATCAGCGCGGCCAGGATCCGGTGATCGACCGCGGCATCGGCGCGGGCGTACTGCTCACGCTCAGAGACCAAACCCAGCAGTTCGGCGGTGTCGAAGACGGTGAAATCGGCATCCAGCAGGGCTTTGACCGATGCGGCGCGGTCGGAGAGGGCGTGTTGTACCGCCTCCCGACCGCCGACCGCATCGCTACTCATGACTAGAACATTAGTTCGAATCACCGACAGAAAACGCGAGTTTGGGACTCACGTGCCAGATGAGGCCAAAGATTTTTCTGGGACTCAACTGTCGCTCGAAAGTCGCTGACAGGTAGGCGGTTTGGAGTCCAACGTGCAGTCGCGGCAACGGCGATTCCGGTGGGAGCTAGGGTCGGTCCATGGGCAATACGGATCTGGTCGAAGCCACCGCCGCCGCGGGAACGGCCATCGAGCAAGCGGTAGCGGTCTTCATGCTGCACCCACAGACATACGCCGAGAGCGTCGCCGCCGGCTATCAGAACCCGCTGGCCGGATATGTGGCCGGCCGCGGCGGTGTGCTCGGTGAGGTCACCGGTGCGATCGTCAGCGCGGTGTTCGCCGTCTTCGAACCCACCGGCCTGTCGGCCATGTGGGACGAAGGTGTCGCCGTCCGCGGCGCCGCCGGCGCTGCCGAGGTGTACTGGAATCAGGCCGCCGAGTTCGGCCGCAAGTATCTTTCCGGCGCGGACGGCCTGGACCGCATCGCGACACTGGGGGAGAGGCTCATTGCGGTGGCGCCGATCGCGGCATCGCCATTGTTCGCGGGCTGGCGGGCCATGCCGCTGGCCGAGGATGCGCCTGCCCGGGCATTGCAGGTGATGTTCGTGTTGCGGGAGCTCCGTGCCGGACTACATTTCAATGCGCTCAGTCTCTCCGGCGTCACTCCCATCGAGGCGCACATGCTCAACAAGGGACCGCGATATGCGGCCATGTTCGGCTGGCCCAAGCCATTCGCCGACGGCGCGGACAAGAAGGAAATCTACGAGGAGATCGAGCAGACCACCGACCGCCGAATGGCCGAACTCGTCGGTGCCGCACTGGATGCGGAAGAGGCCGCGGAGCTGGCAGGGCTTTGCACCGCGGCTCTGGCCGCACTGAAGTCCAATGTTCCCTCCTGATCGGCTCAGAAGTGCTCGCGGATGAACGCGAGCAATCGCCGGCTCGGCGGTGTGACAGCCGTCGATGCCCACGCCAGTGCGATCTCGCGCTGATAGGTGTTGGGGGTCAGCGCGATCTCCACGGTGTCGGGTGCGCTGCGTTCGTCATGGGGGAGGAGTGCTATGCCCAGACCGCGACCGATCAACTCGTGCATGGTGGCGAACTCGGTGATCTCGACGGCGATCTGTGGGGTGAAGCCCGCCGCGGCACACCAGGTCTCGGTCAATTGACGCAGGTTGTAGCTCACCGGGTTCGCGATGAAGGGTTCGTCGCGCAGTTCGTTGAGGCGCAACCGCTTACGTCCGGCGAGACGGTGTTGCGCCGGTAACACCGCGAGGATCGGCTGCGCCCCGATGACGGTGTGGCGCACCTCGTCCGTCGCCGGGATCATCACCGCGACGTCCAGCTCGCCCGACTTCAGGTCTGTCTTCAGCTGCGACCCGTGGGCCTGTTTGATCTGTAGCCGGATGCCGGGCGTACGACGGTGGAACTCCGCGATCAGGGTCGGCAGCCGCCCCGAGCCCATGGTCAGCGGGAATCCGAGCCGCACCGTGCCGTGATGCGCATCCGCCTCCCCGGCAATGGCCTCCACCGCGGCTTCCAGGGCATGTAGCGGATCTCGGGCCCGGTCAGCGAGCCGGACGGCGGTTGGGGTCAGCCGCACGGTGCGCCCGTACTGGATGACCAGGCGCAGCCCGAGTGTCTTCTCCAGGGCGTGTATCCGCCTGCTCATCGATGACTGCGGGATGCCGAGACTGTCGGCAGCCCGGGTCATGTGCCCGTCGTGCGCCGCCAACTCGTCCAGTGCGCGCAGTTGTGGTGCCAGGTCGCCCATCCAACGATCCATATCCGGATCATAATTGCCCAAACATTCATTGGACGGATCAAATTCGCGGGTTCATCGTGGACCCATGACCGACCGACAATCAGCCGATATCGTCCTCATCGGTGGCGGCATCATGTCCGCCACCCTGGGCGCCATGCTGGCGGAACTGGCCCCCGAACGGCGGATCGTCATCATCGAACGCGCCGCCGGCGTGGCCACCGAGAGCAGCCAGGCTTGGAACAACGCAGGCACCGGGCATTCCGGCTTCTGCGAGCTCAACTACATGCCCGACCCATCCGATGGAACCGCGGCCACGGCGATCGCCGAACAATTCCAACTGTCCCGACGGTGGTGGGACCGGTTGGCGGAGCGGGGCCTGCTTGATCAGAGCACCTTCCTGCACACCGCGCCGCACATGGACGTGGTGTTCGGCGACCGCGATATCGCGTACCTGCGCCGGCGAATCGAGACGCTGCGCGGCGATCCGTTGTTCGCTCGCCTGGAGTACAGCGAGGACCCGGCCACCATCGCGCAATGGGCTCCGCTGGTGATGGAGGGCCGCGCCCCGGATGAGGGGGTCGCTGCGACCCGGCATCCCGGCGGCACGGATGTCGACTTCGGTGCGCTGACAACCGCTCTGGTGCGGATCATCACCGACCGGGGTGGCCGGCTGCTACTCGGCCACGAGGTGCGCACGCTGGCGCGCGAGGCCGACGGATCCTGGCGGGTCGCCGGCCGGAATGCCGAGGGCGGCTTCGACTTACGTGCCCCTGTGGTATTCATCGGGGCCGGTGGGAACGCCCTGCGGCTGCTACAGCGCGCCAAGATCCCGGAGGTTCGCGGCTACGGTGTGCTGCCGGTGGGTGCGGCGTTCCTGCGCTGTTCGGACCCGCAGGTCGTCGCCCGGCACGACGCCAAGGTGTACGGACAGGCACCCATCGGTGCGCCACCGATGTCGGTGCCGCACCTGGACAAGCGGATCGTCGACGGCACCGGACATTTGATGTTCGGCCCGTACGCCACCTTCAGCACCAAACTGCTCAAGCACGGGCGCCTCACCGACTTCTTCACCACGCTGCGCTGGCACAACGTGCCCGTGCTCGCGACCGCGATGTGGGCCAATCTGGCGCTGGTGCGCTACCTGATCGGCCAGCTGCTGGCCGGCCGCCGGCAGAAACACGCGTACCTGGCCCGGTACTACCCGGAGGCGGATCCCGCCCAGTGGGAGCTGATCACCGCGGGGCAGCGCGCCCAACTGGTCTCGCCGGATGACCGCCGCCGGGGGGTGCTGCGTTCGGGCACCGAGCTGGTGGTGTCGGCGGACGGCACGATCGCCGGTCTGCTGGGTGCCTCGCCGGGAGCGTCGACGGCGGTGCCGATCATGATCGATCTGCTGCAGCGCTGGGGTCACCGCGTGGACATCGACCTTCTGGCATCCTGAGGTCATGACCGATCCGCAGTCGTACGGGGGCGACCCGGGCAACTTCCCTCCGCCGGGCTACCAACCGCCGCCCGGCGGTGCCGGTTTCCCGCCATCCGGTCACCCCGGTTACCCGCCGCCTGCACCTCCGGGCGCCTATTTCGACCCGATGGCGCCGTACGGACGCCATCCCATGACCGGGGAG
The DNA here is from genome assembly GCF_008329585.1 of Mycolicibacterium sp. P9-22. GTDB lineage: Bacteria > Actinomycetota > Actinomycetes > Mycobacteriales > Mycobacteriaceae > Mycobacterium. The sequence goes on from NZ_NPKP01000001.1 coordinate 1,052,894, forward strand.
CCCTTCTCCGAGAAGTCCAAGGTCATTGCCGGTCTGCTGCAGCTGCTGGGCCTGTTCGGCTTCGTCGGGCTCGGGCGCATCTACCTCGGCCAAACCGGCCTCGGCATCGCCCAGCTGCTCGTCGGGTTCGTCACCTGCTTCATCGGCGCGATCATCTGGGGCCTCGTCGACGCGATCCTGATTCTCACCGACAAGGTGCGCGACCCACAGGGCCGTCCGCTGCGCGATGGCACCTGAGGGCGCGACCGCCCGAGCCGGGTTGATTGCCGGTGGCGTGGCGCTCACCGGTGCCCTCGCCTATATCGGTCTGGCCGACCCGCACCGGCCCGGATTCCTCTTTCCGGCCTGCCCCTTCAAGGCCCTCACCGGTCTGGACTGTCCGGCGTGCGGCGGACTGCGGATGACCCATGATCTGCTGAACGGGGATCTGGCGGCAGCCGTGATGGACAACGTCTTCCTGCTGGTGGCATTGCCGGCATTGGCGGTGTGGCTGCTGGTGCGCCGTCGGCGCGGCCTGACGCTCATGCCGATGCCGGCCACCGTCACGGTCGTCGTGGCCGCGGCCGCGTGGACCGTGGTGCGCAACTGGCCGGGGTTTCCGCTGGTCCCCACGGTTCTGACCGGCTGAATATCGCTGGGAAGTAGCACGTTCTCGCTGATACACTGCAGCTTCGGGCCGATGCAGTCCCTCCCATCATCACGGAGACTGCGGAGGTAGATTCGCTTGCTGTTCTCGGCACTTCCCAAGGCCCAGGGGTTGTACGACCCGGACAACGAATCCGATTCCTGTGGCGTCGCCATGATCGCCGACATCGGGGGCCGACGGTCACACGGCATCGTTTCGGACGGACTCACCGCGCTCGAACACCTGGAGCATCGCGGTGCCGCCGGCGCCGAGCCGAACAGCGGTGACGGCGCCGGGATCCTGATCCAGCTGCCGGTCGAACTTTTCGCCGCAGTCCTCGATTTCGATCTCCCGCAGCCGAACGCCGAGGGCGCCAACACCTTCGCCGCCGGCATCTGTTTCCTGCCGCAGGACCCGGTCGCACGCGCCGACGCGTGCGCCCGCATCGAGGACATCGCCGCCGAGGAAGATCTCGAGGTCCTCGGTTGGCGCGCCCTGCCGATCGATCCCGACGGCGCCGAGGTCGGCGCCACCGCGGTGAGCTGTATGCCGCACATGGCACAGCTCTTCGTCGCTGCCCCCGACGGCTGCGGCGGCATCGACCTGGATCGCCGCGTGTACCCGCTGCGCAAGCGGGCCGAACAGGAAGCGGTCTACTTCCCGTCACTGTCCAGCCGGACCATCGCCTACAAGGGCATGCTGACCACCATGCAGCTGCCCCGGTTCTTCCCGGATCTGCGTGACGACCGCTGCCTGAGCGCCATCGCCATCGTGCACAGTCGCTTCTCCACCAACACCTTCCCGTCCTGGCCACTGGCCCACCCGTTCCGGTTCGTCGCCCACAACGGTGAGATCAACACCGTCCGGGGTAACCGCAACCGGATGCATGCCCGCGAGGCCAAGTTGAGCAGCACCGTCATTCCCGGTGATCTGAGCCGGCTCTCGCCGATCTGCTCGCGCGACGGTTCGGACTCCGCGTCCTTCGATCAGGTGCTGGAACTGCTGCACCTCGGCGGGCGCAGCCTTCCGCACGCGGTGTTGATGATGATCCCCGAGGCCTGGGAGAACAACGCCACCATGGACCCGGCGCGCCGCGCGTTCTGGCAGTTCCACGCCTCGCTGATGGAGCCGTGGGACGGCCCGGCCTGCGTCACCTTCACCGACGGCACCGTGGTGGGTGCGGTGCTGGACCGCAACGGATTACGGCCCGGACGCTGGTGGCGCACCATCGACAACCGCATCATCCTGGCCAGCGAGAGCGGCGTGCTCGACGTGCCCAGCGCCGAGGTGGTGGCCAAGGGCCGCCTCGAGCCCGGCAAGATGTTCCTGATCGACACGGCCGCGGGCCGCATCGTCTCCGACGACGAGATCAAGGACGAGCTGGCCGGCGCGCACGCCTACGCGGAATGGCTGCACGCCGGGCTGCTCGACCTCAAGACCCTGCCGGACCGCGTTCGGGTGCAACCCAATCACGAATCCGTGGTGCGCAGGCAGGTGTCGTTCGGCTACACCGAGGAAGAACTGCGGGTGCTGCTGACACCGATGGCCGCCTCCGGGTCCGAACCGCTGGGCTCGATGGGTACCGACACCCCGATCGCCGTGATGTCGCAACGATCCCGGCTGCTCTACGACTATTTCGTCGAATTGTTCGCCCAGGTCACCAACCCGCCACTGGATGCCATCCGCGAAGCCGTGGTCACCTCCATGAGCCGGGTGATGGGTCCCGAGGAGAATCTGCTGGAGCCGACGGCCGCATCGTGCCGCCAGATCCGGCTGGGCTGGCCCGTGCTGGACAACGACGACCTCAACAAGATCGTGCACATCAACGATGACGGCGAGCACCCCGGTCTGCGCACCGCGGTGCTACGCGCCCTCTACGACGTCGAGCGCGGCGGCGAAGGGCTGGCCGAGGCGCTGGAAGAGCTGCGCATCAGAGCCTGCGACGCGATTGCGAAAGGCGCTCGCACCCTGGTGATCTCGGATCGCGACTCGGACCACACCAGGGCGCCCATCCCGTCGCTGCTCGCAGTCTCGGCGGTACACCACCACCTGGTGCACACCAAGGAACGCACCGGTGTCGCGCTGGTCGTGGAAAGCGGTGATGCCCGCGAGGTGCACCACATCGCGATGCTGATCGGCTTCGGCGCCGCCGCGGTCAACCCGTACCTGGCCTTCGAATCGATCGAGGACCTGATCCGCGAGGGTGAACTCACCGGTATCGAACCGGCCACCGCGGTGCGCAACTACCTCACCGCGCTCGGCAAGGGCGTGACGAAGGTGATGAGCAAGATGGGCATCTCCACGGTGTCCTCCTATACCGGCGCACAGGCGTTCGAGGCGATCGGGCTGGACCGCGCCGTCATCGACGAGTACTTCACCGGCACACCGATGCAACTCGGTGGTGTCGGACTCGACGTGCTGGCCGAAGAGGTCAGGTTCCGCCACCGCCGGGCCTATCCGGAGAACCCCACCGAGCGGGCGTACCGGCGGCTGTCGGTGGGCGGCGAGTACCAGTTCCGCCGGGATGGCGAATTGCACCTGTTCACCCCGGAAGTGGTCTTCCTGCTACAGCATGCGACACGCACCGGCCGCCGGGACATCTTCGCCCAGTACTCCGAGGAGGTGAACCGGCTCTCCCGTGAAGGCGGCGCGCTGCGCGGCCTGTTCGGCTTCAAGACCGGTGTGCGCCCACCGGTGCCGCTGGACGAGGTGGAGTCCGCGGAAGCGATCGTGACGCGGTTCAACACCGGCGCCATGAGCTACGGGTCCATCTCCGCGGAGGCGCACGAGACCATGGCCATCGCGATGAACAACCTGGGCGGGCGCTCCAACTCCGGTGAGGGCGGCGAGGACGCCGACCGGCTGTACGACCTCAAGCGGCGCAGCGCCGTCAAACAGGTGGCATCCGGGCGGTTCGGCGTGACCAGCGATTATCTGGTCAATGCCACCGACATCCAGATCAAGATGGCCCAGGGTGCCAAACCCGGTGAGGGCGGCCAGCTTCCGGGCTACAAGGTGTATCCCAATATCGCCAAGACCCGGCATTCCACGCCCGGTGTGGGTCTGATCTCGCCGCCGCCACACCACGACATCTACTCGATCGAGGATCTGGCGCAGCTGATCCACGATCTGAAGAACGCCAATGACCAGGCGCGTATCCACGTCAAGCTGGTCAGCTCGGTCGGTGTCGGCACGGTGGCCGCGGGCGTCTCCAAGGCGCACGCCGACGTCGTGCTGATCTCCGGTCATGACGGTGGCACCGGCGCGGCGCCGCTGACCTCGCTCAAACATGCCGGCGCGCCCTGGGAGATCGGGTTGGCCGACACCCAGCAGACCCTGGTGCTCAACGGATTACGGGACCGCATCACCGTGCAGTGCGACGGTGGCATGCGCACGGCCCGCGATGTCATGGTCGCCGCACTGCTGGGCGCCGAGGAGTATGGGTTCGCCACCGCACCACTGGTGGTCGCGGGCTGCATCATGATGCGGGTCTGCCATCTCGACACCTGCCCGGTCGGGGTGGCCACTCAGAACCCGGAACTGCGGGCGCGGTTCAACGGCAAGCCCGAGTTCGTGGAGAACTTCTTCGGATTCATCGCCGAGGACATCCGGCAGATGCTCGCCGAACTCGGCTTCCGCAGCCTCGACGAGGCGATCGGCCGGGTCGAGATGCTGGACACCGCCGACGGCGTCGCGCACTGGAAGAACCACGGGCTGGATCTGAGTCCCATCTTCGCGGTCCCGACGGACGCGCACGGCGCCAAGCTCACCCAGCGCCGCAAGTTGCGCGAGCAGGATCACGGGCTGGCTCAGGCGCTGGACCAGACCCTGGTCGCGCTCGCCGACGGCGCACTGGAGGACGCGCACCCGGTCCGGCTGGAACTGCCGGTGCGCAACGTCAACCGCACGGTGGGCACCCTGCTGGGCTCCGAGGTCACCCGCCGCTACGGCGCCGCGGGCCTTCCCGATGACACCATCCACGTCTCGCTGACGGGTTCGGCCGGACAGTCGCTAGGCGCCTTCCTGCCGCCGGGTGTCACCATCGACCTGATCGGCGACGCGAACGACTATGTGGGCAAGGGTCTTTCGGGCGGAAGAGTGATCGTACGGCCACCCGATGATGTGCTGTTCCTGCCAGAGGACAACGTCATCGCGGGCAATACGCTGCTGTTCGGGGCCACCTCGGGTGAGGTCTTCCTGCGCGGGCGGGTCGGGGAGCGCTTCTGCGCCCGCAACTCCGGCGCGCTGGCCGTCGTCGAGGGCTGCGGCGACCATGCCTGCGAGTACATGACCGCCGGTCGGGTGGTCGTGCTCGGCGACACCGGGCGCAACATGGCTGCCGGGATGTCGGGCGGTATCGCCTTCGTGCTGGGCCTCGATCCGGCCAAGGTGAACACCGAGATGGTGGACCTGCAGCGCCTCGATCCCGAGGACCTGACCTGGCTGCACGACGTGGTGGCACGGCACGCGCAGGCCACCGGCAGCACCGTTGCCGGCTCCCTACTGGCGGACTGGCCGCGCCGCAGCGCGCAGTTCACCAAGATCATGCCGACCGATTACGAGCGGGTGCTGCGCGCCACCCGGATGGCGAAAGCCGAAGGGCGAGACGTGGACACCGCGATCATGGAGGCCAGCCGTGGCTGATCCGAACGGATTCCTGAGGGTCCGCAAAGTGGAAGCGGCCAAGAGGCCGGTCGACGAGCGGGTGGGCGACTGGCGCGAGGTGTACGAGAGCCAGGATCCGAACGAACGCGCCGGCGAGGTCTCCCAGCAGGCCCGGCGTTGTATGGATTGCGGAATCCCGTTCTGCCACTCGGGCACCGCGGGCTGCCCGCTGGGCAACCTGATCCCGGAGTGGAACGACCTGGTGCGCCGCGGACGCTGGGATGCCGCCAGCGACCGACTGCACGCGACCAACAACTTCCCGGAGTTCACCGGCAGGCTGTGCCCGGCGCCGTGTGAGGCGGCCTGCGTGCTGTCCATCGCCGAGGAGACCACCGGCGGCAGCGTGACCATCAAACGGATCGAGCAGTCCATCGTCGACCACGCCTGGATGACGGGCTCGGTGGAGCCGCAGCCGCCGGCCATCGCATCGGGTCGCAGTGTGGCCGTGGTGGGTTCGGGCCCGGCCGGGCTGGCCGCCGCCCAGCAGCTCACCCGGGCTGGGCATCACGTCACCGTCTACGAACGCGACAACCGCATCGGCGGGCTGATGCGCTATGGCATCCCGGAGTACAAGCTGGAGAAGGCGACGCTGAACCAGCGGCTGTCCCAGATGCGGGCCGAGGGAACCAGGTTCGTCACCGAATGCGAGGTCGGCGTCGACCTGTCCATCGAGGCGCTGCGGGCCCAGCACGATGCCATCGTGCTCGCCGTCGGCGCGCTGCGCGGCAGGGACAACCGGGTGGAGGGCCGCGAACTCAACGGCGTGCACCTGGCCATGGAACATCTGGTGCCCGCCAACAAGGAATGCGAGGGTGACGGCCCCGCCGAGCTGACCGCCGCCGGCAAGCACGTCGTCATCATCGGCGGCGGCGACACCGGCGCGGACTGCCTGGGCACCGCGCACCGGCAGGGCGCCATCTCGGTGACCCAGCTGGACTACAACCCGGAACCACCGGAGGCCCGCGACGACGAGCGCTCCCCGTGGCCCACCTGGCCGCTGCTGCTGCGCACCTCGCCGGCGCACGCCGAGGGCGGGGCCCGGCGCTTCGAGGTGGCCGTGCAGCGGTTCGTCGGCGACGCGCAGGGCAATGTGCGGGCCATGCAGATTGCCGAGGTGAAGGTCGAACGCGATGCCGACGGCCGGCGCGTCATCACCCCGGTCGGGGAGCCCATCGAGCTGCCGTGTGATCTGGCGCTGCTGGCGATCGGATTCGAGGGTGTCGAGGAGATGGCGTTGCTCGACGGCCTCGGGCTGCGCCTCAACGGCCGCGGCACCCTGTCCTGCGGCTCGGACTGGCAGACCGAGGAGCCCGGTGTCTTCGTGTGCGGCGATGCCCACCGCGGCGCATCGCTGATCGTCTGGGCCATCGCCGAGGGTCGCAGCGCGGCCCACGCGGTGGACGCGTACCTCATGGGTGACTCGGACCTGCCGGCCCCGGTCCGGCCCGGTGCCCTACCTCTGGCCGTCATCTGAATCGATTAACCGCTAAGCTTCGGAGTCGTGAATAGACGCGGAAAGATCGTCTGTACCCTCGGCCCGGCAACGTCGACCGACGAATCGGTACGTGCCCTGGTCGAGGCCGGCATGGACGTGGCCCGACTGAACTTCAGCCATGGTGACTACCCCGACCATGAGGAGTCCTACCGGCGCGTCCGGGCGGCCTCCGATGCCACTGGTCGCGCTGTCGGTATCCTCGCTGACCTGCAGGGACCCAAGATCCGGCTGGGGCGTTTCGCCGACGGGCCGACGGTGTGGAAGAACGGCGAAACCGTCCGGATCACCGTCGAGGATGTCGCAGGCAGCCACGACCGGGTGAGCACCACCTACAAGCGGCTGGCCCAGGACGCCACACCCGGCGACCGGGTGCTGGTGGACGACGGCAACGTCGGTCTGATCGTCGAGCACATCGATGGCGACGACGTTGTGTGCACCGTCACCGAGGGCGGCAAGGTCAGCAACAACAAGGGCATGTCGCTGCCCGGGATGAACGTGTCCGCGCCCGCGCTCTCGGAAAAGGACATCGAGGATCTCGAGTTCGCGCTGCGGCTCGGCGTCGACCTGGTGGCGCTGTCGTTCGTGCGCTCACCCGCCGATGTCGAGCTGGTCCACGAGGTGATGGACCGGGTGGGACGCCGGGTCCCCGTCATCGCCAAGATGGAGAAGCCCGAGGCGATCGAGAACCTCGAGGCGATCGTGCTGGCCTTCGACGCCATCATGGTGGCCCGCGGTGACCTGGGCGTCGAGCTGCCGCTCGAAGAGGTGCCGCTGGTGCAGAAGCGTGCCATCCAGATGGCGCGCGAGAATGCCAAGCCGGTGATCGTGGCCACCCAGATGCTGGAATCGATGATCGAGAACTCGCGCCCGACCCGCGCCGAGGCCTCCGATGTGGCCAACGCGGTGCTCGACGGCGCCGACGCGGTGATGCTGTCCGGTGAGACATCGGTCGGCAAGTACGCGCTGGAAGCGGTGCGGACCATGGCCCGCATCGTGTCCGCGGTCGAGTCGAACTCCACGGAGGCGCCGCCGCTGACCCACACCCCGCGCACCAAGCGCGGTGTCATTTCCTACGCGGCCCGCGATATCGGTGAACGGCTCGAGGCCAAGGCATTGGTCGCCTTCACCCAGTCCGGTGACACCGTGCGCCGGCTGGCCCGGCTGCACACCCCGCTGCCGCTGCTGGCCTTCACCGCGCTGCCCGAGGTGCGCAGTCAGCTGGCACTGACCTGGGGCACCGAGACGTTCATCGTGCCGAAGATGGAGAGCACCGACGGCATGATCCGGCAGGTGGATCAGTCCCTGCTGGAACTGGGCCGCTACAAGCGCGGTGACCTGGTGGTCATCGTCGCGGGCGCGCCGCCTGGCACAGTAGGCTCGACCAACCTGATCCACGTGCACCGGATCGGTGAGGACGACCACTAGAGAACCGGAGCGAGAACTTGTCAGCGGAGCACCTGCAGGAACTGCTGACGGTTCTCGATCTCACCCGGGTCGGCGAGGATGCGTTCACCGGAACGCATCCGAGCCGGAACCCGGTCCGCACGTTCGGTGGGCAGATGATGGCGCAGGCCTTCGTCGCCGCGAGCCGCACGGTGCCCGAGAACCTGCCGCCGAGCACGCTGTCCATGCACTTCATCGCCGGTGGCGATCCCGCGAAGGACCTGGAATTCCAGGTCGTCCGGCTGCGCGACGAACGCCGGTTCGCCAACCGCAGGGTGGATGTCACCCAGGACGGCGCGCTGCTGGGCACCGCACTGGTCTCGCATCTGGCCGGCGGCCGCGGGCTCGAGCACAACATCGCCGCCCCGCAGGTTGCCGCCCCCGAGTCGCTGCCCACCATCGATGAGCTGCTGGTGGGCTACGAGGAGACGGTGCCGCATTTCGTCAGCGCCCTGCGGCCCATCCAGTGGCGCTACACCAACGACCCGGCCTGGGTGATGCGGGACAAGGGCGGTCAACTCGATCACAACCGGGTGTGGCTGATCGCCGACGGTCCGATGCCCGATGATCCGGTGCTGCACGCGGGCGCCCTGGTCTACTCCTCGGACACCACGGTGCTCGATTCGATCATCACCACGCACGGCCTGTCCTGGGGCTTCGACCGGATCTTCGCGGTGACCATGAACCACTCGGTGTGGTTTCACCGGCCGATCCGCTTCGACGAGTGGGTGCTGTATTCGACCTCGTCGCCGGTGGCCGCCGACTCCCGCGGGCTGGGCGGCGGACACTTCTTCAACGAACGCGGTGAAGCGCTGGCGACGGTGATGCAAGAAGGGATCGTCAAGTACTTCCCGGCCCGCTAACCGGGCGACAAGCCGTAGTCCCGCTCGATGCGCTCGCGGAAAGTGTTCTCGCACTGGGTCTGTGCAGCGCGGTCGGTACCCGCCTGCTCCATGCATCTGACGTAGTCGCCCATGCCGGCCTCGGTGAAGAACCCGACCCAGATCGGGACGAACGCCACGCCCACGATGACGGCAAGTGCGCCCAAACCGATTCCGGCGTTCGCGATGGGGCCGTTGTCGGCCGCACCGCGCGCGGCCCGGCCACGCCCGGCGAATCCCAGCACGACGGCGATCAGCCCGCCGACGACACCGCCGATGATGCTCCACGAAAAAAGCAGTGCCAGCACGGCCAGCACCAGCGCCCAGGTGCCCAGCTCGTTGCGGGGTCCGGCCGGCGGCGGATGGCCGGGGTGCGGCGGGTATTGCGCATGGTAGGGGCCGTGCGGCGGGGGGTACGGCCCGGGGGAGCTCATGATGAATCAGATTACCGCGCTGGGGCTTTTACGGGTCGAGCCGGATGACCGGGCAATCCAGTCCGGCGGGCAGATGATGGGTGGCGACGACGACGGTCCGGTCCGCGGTGAGCAGGGCGCCGGGGGTGAGCAACTCGGCGAGGAGGCGGTCACTGTCGGCGGCGTCGAGGTGTTCGGTCGGTTCGTCGAGCAGCAGGATGGGGAAATCGGAGACGAGCGCTCTGGCCAGCAGCAGACGGCGGCGCTGCCCGGCCGAGACGGCGGCCGCGCCGCCGGGCAGCATGGTCGACAACCCGTCGGGCAGCCCGGCCAGCCAGTCGCCGAGGCCGGCATCGTGCAGCGCCGCGGTCAGCTGGTCCTGGGTGGCGTCGCCGCGGCCGACCAGCAGGTTGTCCCGCACCGTGGTGTCGAACAGGTGGGCATCTTCGGCGAAGAATGCTGCGGTGAGCGGGCTTTCGGGGTAGCCGGCGGCGATGGACATGAGCATGGTCGTCTTCCCACATCCGCTCGGGCCGACCACGGCGAGTCTGTCACCGCGGGACAGGCTCACCCGGTGGGTTTCGGGCCGGCGCCGGGTGGGCGCCGCCGGTGCGGTCAGGTCGGTGAGCCTGCGCGCGGCGATCCTGGAGCGCACCAGCTGGGCGGCGGCTGCGGGTAACGCAGCAGTTGCCTCGAACGCCGAGAGCGGCACCAGCATCAGGATGGCAAGTGACATCGGGCTGGTGTGTCCGGCGATCATGATCCCCACGATGACGGCGCCGAGCACCGAAATGCCGACCGCCGCCGTCGACACGGCACCCGCGGCCGCGGCCGGCGCCGCCGCCCGGTCCTGGGCACGGCCCAGATCACGGTGTTCGCGCACAGCTTCGGCGATCACCGGATCGAGGCGACCCGCCACCCGAAGTTCGGCCGCATGTTCCAGCGCCAGCAGGGACGCGGTGTCGCGGGCGCTGTGATGTAGGGCCGCCAGCGCTTCGGTGGCCGCGGCGGCGCGCCCCGAAAGCCAGGGCGCGGCCACGCCGGCGACCAGCAGGCAGGCGGCGAGGATCGCTGCGGCCGGCGGTGAGATCAGCGCGATGATGACGACGGCCGCGCCGGACAGTATCGCTGCGACGCACATCGGCAGGATGGCCCGCACCAGCACATCGGCGAGGTCGTCGACCGAGGCGCCGACCCGGGCCACCAGATCGCCGCTGTGCAACCGCAGCGCGGTCTCGGGAGGCACGTCGACGAGCCTGCGGTACAGGCCTACCCGGGTGTTGCCCGCCGCCCGTAATGCGGTGTCGTGGATGGCAAGTCGTTCGCAGTAACTGAACACCCCGCGGGATATGCCGAGTGCCCGCACCGCCACGACGGCCACCGTCAGGTCCAGCACCGGCGGCATCTGCCAGGCCCGGGTGATCAGCCAGGCCGCGACGGTGGCCAGCGCCAGGGCGCTGCCGAGCGCGAGGGTGCCGAACAGCACCGCGAGCAGCAGCCGGGGGATGCGGGGCTGCAACAAGCTCCATACGGCGGGCTGGAGCGAAGCGACCCGGGAAGAAGACACAGGCTCACTGATGGACATGGACACCGCCCAGCCGCACGACATCATCGCCAATGGAAAGCACCGGCCCGCGGTGGCCGACCACCACGACGGTCGCACCGGCAGCGGCCCGGGCCGAGATCGCGGACAGCACACGCGCTTCGGCCGCCCCGTCGAGGTGGGCGGTCGGTTCGTCGAGCAGCAACACCGGCGCATCCGATCCGAGCGCACGCGCCAGACCGAGGCGTTGGCGCTGCCCCAGAGACAATCCGGTGCCGCCGCGCCCGATCACCTCGTCCATACCAGCGGGCAGGGTGGCCAGCACCTCGTCGAATCCCGCAGCGCGGCAGGCACCGTCGATATCGGACAGCGGGCCGAACATCTCCAGGTTGCTGCGGACCGTCCCTGGCAGCAGTGCCGGCCGCTGCGGCAACCAGGAGATCCGGGTCCACCACTGCGCCAGATCGATATCGGCGATGTCGACCCCGTCGATCAGGACCCGGCCCGAGGTGGGCTCGGTCAACCCCAGGATGGCCTGCATCGCGGTGCTCTTCCCGGCGCCGTTGGGCCCGGTGAGCACCGTGATGCGGCCGGGGCCGATGACGGCATTCAATCCCTCGGGCGCCAGGCCGTCGCGCCCGGCGACCGTCAGATCCTGGAGCCGGATCCCGATCTGCGAGTGGGACGGCGCCCGGGATCCCGCGGGTCGGAGAGGTTGGTCATCGAGCAGCTTCTGCGCGGCAGCGGCGGCGGCCTTGCCGTCCTGCGCGGCATGGAACTGCACACCGACCCTGCGCAACGGCCAGAACACCTCCGGTGCCAGCAGTAGCGCCGTCAGTGCCGCGACGAGCGGCATCTCACCGAACACCAGCCGCAACCCGACGTTGACCGCGACGAGCGCGATACCGAGGGTGGCGATCAGTTCCAGCACGGCCGCCGAAAGGAAGGCGATGCGCAGCGTCTCCATCGCCGAACGGCGATGTGCGGCGCTCAGTTCCGAGATACGGTGTTCCGGGCCGGATGCCCGGCCGAGCGCGCGCAGGGTCGGTATCCCGGCGACGAGGTCGAGCAACCGGGATTGCAGAGTCGTCATGGCGGTCAGCGCCGCGGCGGACCGGTCGGCCGTCAGCCGTCCGATGAGCACCATGAACAACGGGACCAGCGGTAGCGCCACCGCCACCACGGCGGCAGCCTGCAGGTCGGTCGCGGCAAGCACCACAACCGTTGCCGGGGTCAGGATCCCGGCCGAGATCACCGCCGGCAGATAGCCGGTGTAGTAGGGCCGCAACCCGTCCAGGCCCCGGGTGACCACCACCGTGGCCTCGTCGCGCACCTCCTGTAAGCGTTGTGGCGGTAGCGCGGTCACCGCCCGCAGCACGCTCGCGGACAGCCCGCCGATCACCGCGGTGGCCGCTCGCTGGCTCAGTCCGGCCTGAAGATGTTGCGCGACAACGCGCGCCGCCCACACCCCGGCCAGAATGGTCAGCTCGGTGCTCCAGTGCCCGAGCGTGCGGGTCGCCGGTTCGGTGATGATCCCGGCCACCACCCGTGCCAGCACACAGGCCCCGGCCACGGTGGCCCCCGCGATCACCGCGCCGTACAGCACCGCCGCGGTGAGGTAGCGGCGCATTCCCGGGGTGGTGGAGAGCCTCACGGGATCCGCGGGGACAGTCCCGCGGGGTCCGGTATCCGTTCGGCCGAGATACGTTGCCGGAACACCCAGTAGGTCCAGCCCTGGTAGATGAGCACGAGCGGGGTGACCAGGACCGCGGCCCAGGTCATGATCTTGAGCGTGTAGGGCGAGGATGACGCGTTCTCGATGGTCAGGCTCCAGGCCGGATCCAGCGAGGACGGGATGAGGTTGGGGTACAGGCTGCCGAAGATCAGCACCACCACGGCGATGACCACGGCGGCGGTGCAACTGAACGCGAGACCGTCACCGCCGTCGCTGAACACCAGCATCACCACGCTCAGCTGGCACACCACCGCGAAACCGAGCACCAGCCAGGTCCAGTGCGTGCCGTAGGCCAGCTGGGTCCACAGCCCGAAGGCGAGCAGCACCGCGGTCACCGGCAGCGCCAGGCGCCGGGAGTAGCGCCGGGCGTCGGTACGCACCGCGCCTTCGGTTTTCAGCGTCACGAACACCGCGCCGTGGAGCAGGAACAGTCCGCACATCGAGAGCCCGCCCAGGATGGTGTACGCGTTGAGCACATCGCCGAAGCCCAGGGCGATCTGATGCTCGGCATCCACCGGCAGGCCGCGCAGCAGCGCCGCGAAGGTGACACCCCACAGCACCGCGGGTACCCAGGACCCGACCGCGATGGCGATATCGGCGCGGTGGCGCCAGGTCGGATCGTCGACCTTGCCGCGCCATTCGATGGCGCACACCCTGACGATCATCGCGACCAGAATCGCCAGCAGCGGCAGGTACAGCCCGGAGAACATGGTGGCGTACATGCCGGGGAACGCCGCGAACATGGCGCCGCCGGCGGTGATCAGCCAGACCTCGTTGCCGTCCCAGACCGGGCCGATGGTGTTCAGTACCGCGCGCCGGTGCTTGTCGGGGTCACGGGATGCCTTGGAAGCGCTGCGGCCGAAAAAAGCCATCAGCATGCCGACCCCGAAGTCGAAACCCTCCAGCACCAGAAAGCCCACGAACAGCACGGCCAGGGTGACGAACCAGAAAATCTGAAGATTCATGGTGCGCCTCCTAATACGCGAACGAGAGTGGTGCGACCTCGTCCTCACCGGGCGGGGTCGGGGGGATGGGTTCGGTGTCGTGTTCCAGCGGACCTTCGACGACATAGCGCCGGATCAGCCAGAACCAGATCACCGCCAGCACGGCGTAGATCGCGGTGAAGAGGATCAGTGAGGTGAGCACCATGCCCGCGGAATGGTGCGACACACCTTGGGAGACGGTGAGTCGCAGCACCGGGTCGCCGGTGGGGTTCGGCGCGACCACCCACGGTTGGCGGCCCATCTCGGTGAAGACCCAGCCGGCGCTGTTGGCCAGGAACGGCGTCGGCAGGGTGACGAGCGCGAACACGGCGAACCACCGCTGCCGGGGTACCCGGCGACCGCGGGTGAGCCAGATCGCGGTCATCGCGAAAAGCATTGGCACCGCGAGAAAGCCGATCATGGCGCGGAAGGACCAATAGGTGACGAAGAGGTTGGGCCGGTAGTCACCGGGGCCGAACTTCTGTTCGTACTCGGCCTGCAGGTCCTGCACACCCTGCAATTCGACGCCGCTGAACTTGCCCTCCGCCAGGAACGGCAACACGTAGGGCACCTCGATGAGATGGGTGACGCTGTCGCAGTTGTTGTGCGTGCCGACGGTGAGGACGGAGAAGTCGGGGTCGACCTCGGTGTGGCACAACGATTCGGCCGACGCCATCTTCATGGGCTGCTGTTGGAACATCAGTTTGCCCTGGACGTCGCCGGTGTAGGCGAGCGCCGCCGCCGAGACGAAGGCGATGAGGCAGCCCAGGATGGCGGCCGGTCGGTGCATGGTGCGGGCGTCGGGGTTGTCGGGGTCACGCACCATCCACCACGCGCAGATGCCCGCGACGAAGGTGCCGGCCACCAGGAACGCACCGGCCACCGCGTGCGGGAAGGCGGCCAGCGCAGTGTTGTTGGTGAACAGTTCGACGATGCTGGTCAGTTCCGCGCGGCCGGTCTCCGGGTTGTACCGCGCGCCGACCGGATGCTGCATGAACGAGTTCGCCGCGATGATGAAGAAGGCCGAGGCGTTGACGGCGAACGCGACGATCCAGATGCAGGCGAGGTGCACCAGCTTGGGCAGTCGGGTCCAGCCGAAGATCCACAGGCCCAGAAAGGTCGACTCGAAGAAGAACGCGACCAGGCCTTCCATGGCCAGCGGCGCACCGAAGACGTCGCCGACGAATCGTGAGTATTCGCTCCAGTTCATCCCGAACTGGAATTCCTGGACGATGCCGGTGGCCACCCCGAGCGCGAAGTTGATCAGGAAGAGCTTGCCGAAGAACCGGGTCAGCCGATACCAGGCGGTGTTGTCAGTGATGACCCACAATGTCTGGAACACCGCGATCAGCGGTGCCAGGCCGATCGTGAGGGGCACGAAGATGAAGTGGTAGACGGTGGTGATTCCGAACTGCCACCGTGCGACGTCGAGCGCTTCCATGTGCACCAACTTCTCGGCTGCGGATCGAGCTCCGTTGCTCGACTACGACGTTGTCCGACTACGACACAGTGTAGTAGTCCTCCTGCCCGCCTGCCCAGGAATCGTGGCGCGGATTACTCAGCTGGTCGGCGCGGCCACCGCGGGCGCCGGCGGTTCGGCGGGCGGTTCCGGCGGTGCGGTCTCAGGGGCCGGCGAGAGTTTCTTGCCCGCGGACCGGATGCCGAACGCGGTGATGATCTCCATGACACCGATGACGATCAGCCAGATGCCGGTGACCAGCGCCAGCGTGCCGATCGACTCGAACGGCGAGGCCAGCACCACGATGCCGGCGATCAGGCTGATCACGCCGACGAAGATGTTCCAGCCGCGGCCCGGTAGCGTCGGATCGCTGATCGCGGAAACGGCCGTCGCCACGCCCCGGAAGATGAATCCGATGCCGATCCAGATGGCCAGCAGCAGGACCGCGTCGAACAAGTGCCGGAATGACAGCACAGCGAGGATCACCGACGCGGCGCCGCTGATGAACAGCAGCACCCGGCCACCGGCCGACACGTGCAGGCTGAAGGCGAACACCACCTGCGCGATGCCCGTGACGAGCAGGTAGGCCCCGAAGAAGATGGCGGCCACCAGGATGGAGATCCCCGGCCACGCGACCACGGCGATGCCGAGTCCGACTGCCAGCACACCCGAGATCAGGGTCGACTTCCACAGTTGCGGCAACAAGGTTGGGGGAGCAGCGGTTTGCATGCGGTGAGTGTCGCACAGGATAGGGCCGGCCGGTCCGGATTCCCACTCGCTGCGGGCCGCCGGGCAAACCCGCCGATGTCGCGAAACCGCCCGCGACAGTAGCCATGTCCAAGCTCGAGGCGCTGATACCGCAGGCCCGTAGGGTGTGCCCGAGTGACTGCAATTTGATGAGGACTGCCGCGTTCGCCTGCTTCGATGTTACGGCTCCACTACTGTTCCGTTACCGGCGCTGCGCGCTGGGCCATCGGTCGTTAACGTCCTTGGCTGGAGATGTCGGCAGACGAGACTGTGACAACTCATAAAAGAAAGTAGAGGGATACCGTGTTTGGTGGAATCCAGGACCGGACCAAGCTCTGGCGCATCGCGGCCGTCTTCGCCGCGACCGGCGCCCTGGCGCTGTCCGGCTGTTCGAGCTCGGAGCCGAGCGGCGGTGAAGAGTCGCCGACCGCGGCGGCCCCGGCCGACAAGGTGGAGGAGATCGCGAACACCGTCCCGGAAGCGATCAAGGCTTCGGGCAAGCTGATCGTCGGCGTGAACATCCCGTACGCGCCCAACGAGTTCAAGGACGAGGCCGGCAAGATCGTCGGTTTCGACGTCGACCTGATGAACGCCGTCGCCGGCACGCTCGGGCTCACCCCGGAATACCGCGAGTCCGATTTCGCCAAGATCATCCCGTCCATCCAGGGCGGAACCTTCAACGTCGGCATGTCGTCGTTCACCGACAGCAAGGAGCGCGAACAGCAGGTGGACTTCGTCACCTACTTCTCCGCGGGCACCTTGTGGGCGCAACCGGCGGGCGGTGCCATCGACCCGGAGAACGCCTGCGGCAAGAAGGTCGCGGTGCAGGCAACCACCGTGCAGGAGACCGAGGAGCTGCCCGCACGCAACAAGAAGTGCACCGATGCCGGCCAGCCGGCCATCGAGATCATCCCGTTCGACAGCCAGGACGCGGCCACCAACGCCGTCGTACTCGGACAGGCCGATGCGATGTCGGCGGACTCCCCGGTCACGCTGTACGCGATCAAACAGACCAACGGCAAGCTGGTGCAGGCCGGTGAGACCTTCGATTCCGCGCCCTACGGCTGGCCGGTGGCCAAGGAATCCCCGCTCGCGCAGTCCCTGCTCCAGGCACTGGAGCACCTGATCGAGTCCGGCAAGTACAAGGAGATCGCCGCGAACTGGGGCCTGGAAGCGGGCATGATCGACAAGCCGGTGATCAACGGCGCGGTTTCCTAGGAGTACGCGACACCTATGAGTGATGCCGGTTCGCCGCCACCGTCCGACACAGCGCAAGCCATTGACGCGGTACCGCTGCGCCATCCCTGGAGGTGGGTGGCGGCGACCGTCATCATCGTCGTGGTCGGCCTCTTCCTCTACGGAGTCGCCACCAACCCGGCGTACGGCTGGTCCACGTTCGCGAAGTACCTGTTCAACGAGCGGATTCTGCTCGGCGTGTTCAACACCCTGCAGCTGACCGTGTACTCGATGGTCATCGGCGTCGTGCTCGGGGTGATCCTCACCGTGATGCGACTGTCGGCGAACCCGGTGCTGAGCGCGGTCGCCTGGGTGTTCCTGTGGATCTTCCGCGGCACCCCGGTGTACGTGCAGCTGGCGTTCTGGGGGTTGATGACGACGATCTACCAGAAGGTCCGGCTCGGCGTGCCGTTCGGACCGTCGTTCGTGGAGTTCGATCTGCAGAGTCTGTCGTTCCCGTTCGCGCTGGCGGTCATCGGTCTGGCGCTCAACGAGGCGGCCTACATGGCCGAGATCGTCCGCGCCGGAATCATGTCGGTGCCCGAGGGGCAGCTGGAAGCGTCCACGGCGCTGGGCATGTCGTGGGGCCTGGCGATGCGCCGCACCGTGCTGCCCCAGGCGATGCGGGTCATCATCCCGCCCACCGGCAACGAGTTGATCAGCCTGCTCAAGACCACCTCACTGGTGACCGCGGTGCCCTACGCGCTGGACGTCTACGGCATCGCCACCCGTGAGATCGCCGCCCGCATCTTCGAACCGGTGCCGCTGCTGCTGGTGGCGGCGACCTGGTATCTGGTGATCACCAGTGTCCTGATGGTCGGGCAGTTCTACCTGGAGCGCTACTTCTCCAGGGGCGCATCGCGCAAGCTCACCACCAAGCAACTCGAGGCGCTGGCCAAGGCGCAGATGGGCACCTTGCCGTGACCGAATCCTCCGCGACCGGGGCCACGGCCGCTCACCCCATGGTGAAGGCCGAATTGGTCTGCAAAGACTTCGGCGCACTCAAGGTGCTCAAGGGCATCACGCTCGAGGTGCAGAAGGGCCAGGTGCTGTGCATGGTCGGCCCGTCCGGCTCGGGCAAGTCGACCTTTCTGCGCTGTATCAATCACTTGGAGACGGTCACCGCGGGCCGGCTCTACGTCGACGGGGCACTGGTGGGCTATCACGAGCGCGGCGGCAAGCTGCACGAGATGAGGCCTCGCGAGGTCGCCAAACAGCGGCGCGACGTGGGCATGGTGTTCCAGCACTTCAACCTGTTCCCGCACCGGACCGCGCTGGGCAACGTGGTCGAGGCGCCGACCCAGGTGAAAAAGCTGAACAAGAAGCAGGTGACCGACCGGGCGATGGATCTACTCGATCAGGTCGGACTGGCCGACAAGGCGACCGCCTACCCGGCGCAGCTGTCGGGTGGTCAGCAGCAGCGGGTCGCGATCGCGCGGGCGCTGGCCATGAGCCCCAAGTTGATGCTCTTCGATGAGCCGACGTCCGCGCTCGATCCCGAACTGGTCGGCGAGGTGCTCGCGGTGATGAAGAAGCTTGCCTCCGAAGGCATGACCATGGTGGTGGTGACACACGAGATGGGCTTCGCGCGTGAGGTCGCTGACGAACTGGTATTCATGGACGGTGGCGTGGTGGTCGAACGCGGTGATCCCGTCGAGGTGATGCGCAACCCGCAGCACGAGCGGACGAAAGCCTTTCTGTCCAAGGTCATGTAGCCGGTGCTCGCGGACCAGCAGGTCGACCCGGCCGCCCCGCTGTGGCGCGCCGCGCAGGTGTTCCGGCTGCTCAGTTGGACCTATGCGCTCTACTTCCAGGTGTCCAAGAACGCCGAGCTGGACAGGCCCGCGCTCGGCTGGGCGCTCTTCGGCGTCCTGACCGGCTGGAGCCTGGCGTGCGGATTCGCCTACCTGCGGGGGTTCGGCCGGCGCCGGTCCTGGGTGCTCACCGAAGCCGTGATGGTGGTCGGGCTGATGGCCACCACGGTGATCGTCGCATCGGAACACTGGACGCTAGCCAACCAGTCGTGGCCGACGACGCTGTGGGCGACGAATGCGGTGGTGTCCGCGGCGATCCTGGCCGGCCCGGTCGCCGGGATGGGCATGGGCCTGGCGGTGATGGGCACCGCCGCCGCGCTCAAGGGTGCCATCGCGGTGGATCTGGTGCGCAGCCCGACGATCCTCATCGAACTCAGCGTCGGACTGGCGATCGGGATGGCCGCGAACACCGCGCGACGCGCTCACGCCGAGGTGGAGAAGGCGGCGCGGCTCGCCGCCGCGCTGGCCGAGCGCGAACGATTGTCCCGCCACGTACATGACGGGGTGATGCAGGTGCTGGCGATGGTCGCCCGGCGCGGCCGCGAGATAGGCGGTGAGACAGCGCAACTGGCGGAAGCGGCCGGCGAGCAGGAACGCGCGCTGCGTCGCCTGCTCAGCGCTGTGGACATCGAACCGGAGGCGGCGGCCGCCGCCGACGGTGATCTCGGACTGCTGTTGCGCAGGCATGCCAGCGATCGGGTGTCGGTGAGCGTGCCCGCGGCCGCGGTCTACCTCGATCCGCGGGTGGCAGCCGAAGTGGAGGCGGCGACGGTCAACGCGCTGACCAATGTCGAGCGGCATGCCGGCCCCGGAGCCCGCGCCTACGTGCTGCTGGAGGATCTCGGCAACGAGGTGGTGGTGAGCATCCGCGATGACGGGCCGGGGATACCCGCGGGCAGACTTGAGGCCGCAATCGGCGAGGGACGGGTGGGCGTGAGCAAATCGATTCAGGGACGGCTGGCGGCGCTGGGCGGGCGCGCGGAACTGACCGCTCCGGCCGGAGGGGGCACCGAGTGGGAGTTCACGGTGCCGCGATGAGCGACAGCGTGACGACGGTGATGGTGGTCGACGACCATCCCATCTGGCGTGACGCGGTGGCACGCGACCTCGCCGAGGCGGGCTTCGAGGTGGTGGCCACCGCGGACGGTGTCGGATCGGCGCGCCGGCGCGCCGCAGCGGTGCAACCGGGCGTGGTGGTGATGGACATGCGGTTGTCCGACGGTACCGGCGCGCAGGCATGCGTCGAGGTGCTGGCGGTGTCACCGTCGTCGCGGATCCTGGTGCTCTCGGCCTCGGACGAGCGTGCCGACGTGCTGGACGCGGTGAAGGCCGGGGCGACGGGATATCTGGTCAAGAGTGCATCGAAAACCGAACTGGGCGAGGCGGTTCGGGCGACAGCGGCCGGTCGGGCAGTCTTCACCCCAGGACTGGCCGGGTTGGTGTTGGGGGAGTACCGGCGCATCGCGCAGCAGCCCGAAGGACTCCGGGACGGAGCGGTAGTGCCCAGTCTGACCGAGCGGGAGACCGAGATCCTGCGCCATGTGGCAAAGGGTCTGACCGCCAAGCAGATCGCCGAGCGGCTGTCATTGAGTCACCGCACGGTGGAAAACCACGTACAGGCCACCTTCCGCAAGCTCCAGGTCGCCAACCGGGTCGAGGCGACCCGCTATGCGATCGAGCACGGCCTGGACCAGGACCCAGATAGCTGAGCAGCTTGCATGCCACGCAGAGATCCGGCCGGTGTCTCATCTCCCGGATCGGACTCAGATCACCGACTGGTGGGCGAGCGGACGTCCACGTGCACGGCCACCTCGGACAGCCCCGGTGCGGCGACGGTGATTTCTATGGTCCCGACGCAGTCGGGCCGTACCACCGCCAGGACGCGCCCGTCGTAGGTGTTGTGCGTGTCGTGATCGAAACGCTGTGTCGTGCAGGGGCGCCCACTCCCGAGGGCCGCCAGCGAGCCCGCGCCGGTGACCGTCACCGTGATGCAACGTTCCGCGTCGTTGATGAGGTTGCTCTCGGCGTCTCGAAGTTCGATCTCGGCGAACACAAGCGCCCCGTCGCGCGGTTCGGTGACGGTTTTGTCGAGTTGGACATCGAGAACGGCCTCATTCGAGGCAGTTCGCAATGCGGTTCTTCCGACTTCACTGCCGCCCTCGTGAGCGACCGCCGTGAGCGTGCCGGCCTCGAAAGGGATCTCGAAATCCGCCACGAACGCCCGCCGGATTCCTATGGCGCTTCTCGCGACGACGCGGCCGTTCAGTTCGAGCTCGACCTCGTCTGCGGCACTGTAGACCTCGAGGATCATGGGGGAACCCTCATTGATGTTCCAGCTCCAGCTGGAGATGGCATCGGTCCAACTCCACTGGCCGAGGGTGAATGAGCGCCCGTGATTCGAGGGGCGTCTCACAGCGATGTAGGGCTCGGCGCGGAGACCGAACACGGTCTCCCGGTAGTAGGATATGGGGCGCCGTTGGCCGGTGATGTCGAGGTCTGCGGACCAGGACGTGAGCCACGGAAACTCCCCGTCGAAGGCGTCCGGCTCCCCGTCGTACTTGACGCGGCCGACGCCGACCTCGCCTAGGTAGTCCCATCCGGACCAGGTGAAGTCGCCGATCACATGCGGATGCTCGGTGACGAGCTGCCAATTGCGATCGATGCGCGAGGGGAAGGTCTCGGTCCCGACCACGATGCGGTTCGGATGCTCGCGCCGTTCCATCTCGTATCGGGCGTCGCCGTAGTTCAAACCGACGATGTCGAGAAGCGCGGAAGATTCGGCCGTGGCTGCGGTCACCAATGGCGATGCGGCGACCTGGTCCATGAAGTCGTCCGGGCTTCCCATCATCGCGTTCACACCGCCATCCGCATCGGCGTGTGTCGCTTCCTCGCCGGCAGTCTCCGCAGACGGTGACGTCGCATCCGCAGTTGCCGCCGCGATCATCGCGGACGCCTCACGCAGGGCAGAGACGAAGCCATTGATGCCGTTGGTGACGAATCGGGTGTCGTCCAGTCCTCTGATCTTCTCCGCCAGCTTGCGACCCCACTGGCTCGCGATCGCATTGCCGGTCTCGGGAATCTCGTTGCCGATCGAGTAGATGATGACGCTCGGGTGGTTCATGTCCTTGTCAACCATCGCCTCGACGTCGCGTTCCCACCACTCGGGGAAGGCGAGGGAGTAGTCGAATGGCAACTTCGACTCCGTCCACATGTCGAACGTCTCGTCCATCACGAGCATGCCGTGACGATCGCAGGCATCGAGCATCGCGACGCTCATCGGGTTGTGGCTGCTGCGGATGGCATTGAAGCCGGCCGCCTTCAGGAGGATGACGCGACGTTCTTCGGCATCCGCGAAGGTGGCGGCGCCGAGGATGCCGTTGTCATGGTGGATGCAGGCACCACGCAGTTTCACGCTCTCACCGTTGATGCGCAAGCCGTGGCTCGGGTCCAGCTGCAGGGTCCGTATGCCGAACGTCGCGTGGCGGATGTCGGAGTCGTCCGCAAAGCCGTCCCACCGCGTGCGAGCGGTGTACAGAGACGGCCGGTCGACGCTCCACCGCTGCGGTTCCGGCACGTAGAGCCGCTGGCGCACGACACCCTCCGTCTGGGGAAGCGTCGTGATCGGGCTGCTCTCGACCCCGACGACGTCGCCGTCGGGATCGAGGATCTCGGTGGTCACCGTCGCCGGTCGAGTGAGGGTGCCGGTGTTGCGCACGCGAGTGGCGATCGCGACCACCGCGCGCTGCTCGTCGACGTCGGGCGTCGTGATGCGAACACCGCCCTGCTCGCAGATGTGCACGCGCTCGCTGACCCAGAGATGCACTTCGCGATACAGCCCCGCACCGGTGTACCAGCGTGAGTCGTTATGAGTTCGCGCATCAACCCGGATCGTGTTCTCGGCTCCATACTCCAAGAACCCGTCGAGTGAGACGACGAATGCCGCGTATCCGTTCGGCCGCTGGGCGACGAAGGCCCCATTGACGTAGATCATGGCGTCTCGATAGACACCCTCGAACTCGAGAGCGACGTGCTTATCACTCCATTCCAACGGGACCTCGAGCGTGGTGAGGTACTCGAACGCGCCCCCAGGAAAGAACGCGCCCGCGGCGCCACTCGGGGCATCAGCACGACGTTCGAGCGAGATTATCGCGTCATGTGGGAGACGAACCGGAACCCCGGACGCGGCCTGCCCGTGAACATCAGCGAAGATGCTCGTCTTCGGCCGGTACGACCAATTCGAGTTGAAGGGTACGCGGACCATAGCGGCCTTTCGCAGAGACGAAATGGACTTGTTGCAGTCGAGATCCTGCAGTGAGGGGCGCTTTTCACGGCATCACGGGCAGGTCGAGCGCTCAGCGTGTCACCGAAAAGGAGCCCTCAAGGTCCACATCGGAGGTTCCGCCGACGCCCACATCGAACGTCGTGATGTCCTGGACGTACGACGACGTGGCCGCGCTCCAGTACTGCAGCTGCGCCGGGGTGAGCAAGAACTCGACTCGACGGGTCTCGCCTGCCGCAAGCGGGATACGGACGAAGTCCTTCAACTCGCGCACCGGGCGAGAGGAAGTGCCGTGTCGCTGGTGGATGTAGATCTGCACGACTTCGTCGGCGTCACGATCACCCACGTTCGTAACGTCCACGCTGACGGTGGTCGACTCACCCCGCGCGATGGTCGATCGATCGAGGTGCAGGTTGCTGTACTCGAACGACGTGAACGACAGACCATGTCCGAACGGATAGAGCGGAGCATTGGACTCTTCGAAGTAGCGTTCGTTCTTTTCGTCCGGCACGAAGGTCCGGTTGTGCGCGTAGATCAGCGGCACCTGCCCGACATGCCGAGGCCAGGTGAACGGTAGGCGCCCGGCCGGGCTCGTTGCACCGAGCAGCACAGCCGCGAGCGCTTCGCCGGCACGGGTCCCGGGGTACCAGGCTTGGACGATCGCGGGCACGTGCGCGTCGGCCCATCGGAGGTCGAGAGGTCGACCCGAGACGACGACGAGTACGACCTTCGTGCCGGTCGCGTGAATCCGTTGCAGCTGTTCGAGCTGACGGCCGGGAAGATCCAGCGTGCTGGTCGAGGCGTTCTCGCCGATCTGATTCTGCCGCTGCCCCACGACGAGGACCGTCACGTCCGATACCTCGGCGAGCGCGACCGCACGTTCGATGGCGGCATCGTCGTCGTAGCCCGCAGGCGTGCGTTCGATGGTCGCGTCCATCACGTCGAAAGGCGAGGCGTGGATCCGCTCCGGGAGTCCTGCACCCGCTTCGTAGGCGACTTCAGTAGACCCGAGAGCGCTGCGCAGCCCTTCCACGATCGTCACAGTCTCGTGCGTGTCGTGGTCGAACACCCACGGCCCGAGGACATCGCGCCTGCTGTCGGCGAGTTGGCCGACGACAGCGATTCGGCCGATCGTGCCCGGATCGAGGGGGAGCGCTGCATCGTCGTTCTTGAGAAGGACGATCGACTCTTCCGCGGCGGTGCGGGCGAGCATCCTGTGCTCGGGTGCGTCGAGCACAGCGGCAGTCGCGGTCTCGTCGGCATAGGGATTTTCGAACAGTCCGATGCGGAACTTCGCGGTCAGCACTCTGCGCACCGCGTCGTCAAGCACGGCTTCAGTCACTCTGCCGTCAGCGACAGCTGCGGGGAGGTTGTCGAAGGCCGGGTCGAACATGCACATCTCCATGTCGAGTCCGGCGTCGAGCGCTCGTGCCGCGGCATCGGTCTGGTCCTCGGCGAAGTGCTGCACGGCAAGAGATCGCACCGCATTCGCGTCCGACACGACGAATCCTTCGAAGCCGAGCTTCTCGCGAAGGATGCTCGTAAGCAGTGTCCTGCTTGCTCCCGCCGGAACGCCGTTGAGATCCATGTAGGCGCTCATCACGTTCCCGGCACCGGCCTCGATCGCCGCACGGAACGGCGGGATATAGACGTTCCAGAGTTCATTGTCCGAAACCTCGGCGTCGTCGTAGTCGCGCCCGCCTCTGGCTGCGCCGTAGCCGACGAAGTGCTTGGGGCCGGCCAGCAGACGATCGGAGCCGAGGTCGCCCTGGAATCCGCGCACCTGAGCGGCAGCCATCGCTGAGCCCAGTACGGGGTCTTCCCCTGCGCCTTCGATGATGCGGCCCCATCGCGGATCCCTGGCGATGTCGATCATCGGAGCGAAGGTCCAGTGCACGCCCGCGGATCGGGCTTCTCGAGCGGCGACCGTCTGCGCCGCCTCCATCGTCGTCTCACACCAGGTTGCGGCGAGGGCGATCGGCACCGGGAAGATCGTCCGCCAGCCGTGCACGACGTCGAAGCCGAACAGGAGCGGAACTCCGAGTCGGGACTCCTCGACGGCGTACCGCTGCAGACGGTTGCTCAGGCTCGGGTCGCGGATAAAGAGCAGCGAACCCGCGCGTCCGGCGCGAATCGCGGACTCGATGCGGGCCGGGAGCTCGACATGGATCCTGTACTCGGGTGGAAGGGACTCGATATCGAAGTCTTCCGGGATCGGCTCACCCGTTCCGGTGTAGAAGTACTGCGTGAGCTGGCCCGCCTTCTCCTCCACTGTGAGCCTGGAAAGCAGGTCGGCGACGCGCTCCTCGACCGACAGCTCCGGATTCTTGAAAGGCAGCATCGCGGGGACCTGTGCAGCGGACACCGCGGGGTTCAAGGTGCGCCCCCTTCTAGAGCGGCAGTCAGCTCCGCACGGAGCTCGTCGGAGGCACCGGGTACGAACTCGAGCATCGTGCGGACGGACATACCCGCCGCCTCAGGGGCCCGGCCGTCCAAGGGCACACCTGGATGGTGGCGCGCGAAGGCCTCGGTAAAGCGGCGCCACCTTGCGGCGTCGTCTGCCACGTCGCGAAGCGTGGAATCCAGACTCAGTGCCGGACGAGTCGATACGGGATCGATCTCGTAGGTCCAGCAGTGCACACCGCCGCCGATCTCGACGACCCGCGCCTCGGGGTGCAGGGGAAGCGCGACCTCCGCCGTGGTGTCGTCGGGAATGCGCACGTCGAGGGACACCTGCGTCCCCTCGATCCGCCATGCGACGAGGACCTCTCCCTGTGAAACGGTGTGGCGGAGCTCGGCGTGCGTCAGGTCTCCGCCTGGCTGAGGAGCGATCCGCATCCGTCGGTAGCCGGGGTCGATCGCCGTGAGCCCGCCGATCGTGCGATGCATCCAGTCGACCACCGCGCCGAGCGCATAGTGATTCAGCGACGTCATCCCTGAGGGGTTGATGCTTCCGTCCGGACGGATAGAGTCCCACCGCTCCCAGATCGTCGTCGCACCCATCGTCACCGGGTACAAGAAGGACGGCGCTTTCGTCTCCAGCAGAAGCAAATAGGCCTCGTCCAGGTGCCCTGTCGAGGACAGAGCGTCCGTCACCAGTGGGGTTCCGGCGAACCCGGTGGAGATGCGATAGCCGGCCTGCGCGACGATGGCGGCCAGCCGATCACCCGCATGCTGCCTCTGTAGTTCGTCGAGGATATCGAAGGAGATCGCAAGCGCATACGCGGTAGCTGTCTCGTTGGCCAGACGGCCGTTCGGGGTCACGTACTCGCGCCGGAACGCACCGCGCACCCTGTCCGCGAGGGCCTCGAACTCCGCCGCGTCCCCCGTGCGTCCGAGGATGCGGGCGGTGTCCGCCATTTCCCGAGTGGTTCGGCAGAGGTAGGCGCTGGCGACCAGGTGCCGATCGGTCTTCCCGCCGGCAGGGTTGTCATCGGGGGCGTCCGGGTCGAGCCAATCCCCGTACTGGAAGCCCGTGCTCCAGAGCCCGTCGTCGTCGAGAAGTCCGGCGACCTGGCGCAGAAAGGTCGTCATCGAGTCGTAGGCCTCAGCGAGGATCTGCTGTTCGCCGTACTCGCGGTAGAGCGCCCACGGAAGGCTCACGGCCACGTCGCTCCACAGCGCCGTCGGAGACGACGGCGTGGAGAGGACGTCCGGCACGACCCAGGGCACGAACCCCTTCTCCTGCTGCTCGACGGCGAGATCGCGCAACCACGAGCCGAGCACACCACGTACGTCGTAGAGGAAGGCTGCGGTTGCCGCGAACGCGTTGATGTCGCCGGTCCATCCCAGACGCTCGTCGCGCTGCGGACAGTCGGTGGGCACCCCGACGAAGTTGTCGCGCATCGACCACACGGCGTTCGAGTGCAGCTGGTTGAGCTGAGGGTTCGACGTCCGCAGCCAACCCGTGCGGGTCATGTCCGAATGGACGACGACGGCACGAATCGCGTCCGGGGAGAGGCCGCCGGGCCATCCCTGGACCTCGACGTAGCGGAATCCGTGGAAGGTGAAACGGGGCTCCCAGGTCTCCGGCGCACCGCCGCGCAGGATGTAGCGGTCGGTGGCGGCGGCGGTGCGGAGTGTCTCGACCTCTATCTCTCCTTCCCTCATCACCTCGGCGTGGCGCAGCGTGATAGTCGCCCCCCACTCGCCCTGCACCGTGAATCGCACCCACCCCGAGATGTTCTGCCCGAAATCGACGACCAACTTGCCGGACGGCGTGTGCAGGACGTCCACCGGAGCCAGTTCCTCGATGCGCCGGATCGGCGGAGCGATGGGCTCCACCAACACGTCGAGCGGCCAGCCGAACTCGCCCACCTGCACCCAATCGCCGCCGTCGAATCCCGGACGGTCCCACCCATCGGGCTCCTCACGCGCGTCGAAGGCCTCGCCATCGTAGATACTGTTCGCCCGCACGCCGCCGCGCGAGGCGGTGACCGATGTGTCGCTGGCGACGGCATCCACTCGGCCGTCGTCGTACTCGAGTTCGAGCTCGAACCAGGCCGCCGGCCGGTCGGAATAGTGGTGACGCTTGTCTTCCCAGCCCAGGCGACCCACCGCCCAACCCTCACCGAGGACGACACCGAGAACATTCGCACCCACGACGATCCGGTCGGTGACGTCATGCGTGCTCACGACGAGCCGGTGTCGATAAGAGGTCCATCCCGGGGCGAGCACCTCGTCACCCACGACCGCGCCGTTGAGGTGGGGCTCGATGAGCCCGACGGCCGTTGATCGGAGCACTGCGCGCCGCGGCACTGCTGTGGTGGTGAATTCTCTGCGGAGGTATGAGGCCGGTTCTCCGACAGCGCCCTGTGCAAAGGGCGGGCTGACAAAGGTGGCAGTTCTGGACTCGGTCATCGGATGGATCGGCGCTCCTTGTGGCAGAGAGCTTCGATGGACGCGTCATCGAGACCTCTTGGTCAACGTGTAACTAGCGCGAGCTAGTTGGTGTCTTCGAAGGTAACCTTCACAGCTAGCGCGCACAAGTCGTCGCGCTCGCATCACGGGCGAACTGTTGCGTGACAGGGCGATGAAGGAGAGGCAGTGGCTTCGCAGGTACCGGGGCGACGGGTCACCACCGCGGACATCGCCAGGTCCCTCGGGGTGTCGAGAGCGACGGTGGGCTTCGTCCTCAACGAGACCCCCGGTCAGACGATCTCCGCGGCCACCACGGAACGTGTGCTCTCGGAAGCGCGCCGTCTGGGCTATCGCCCGCATGTCGCTGCGCGCGCCCTGGCAAGCGGACGCAGCCACATCGTCCTGCTCGTCCTGCCCGACTGGCCGATCGAGTACAGCCTCCGCCAGAACATCGACGAAGCGACCCTTGCTCTCGATGAACACGGGTACGCGCTGATCACGTTCACCCCGCACGACGGGGCGCGCACGCGTCCCCTTTGGGAGACCTTGCAACCGGATGTCGTGATGGGGCTTTTCCCGTTCCCCGAACCCCTGGTGCACGCGATGCGGACGTCGGGCGTCGAACGCATTGTCCCGGATCCGGACGATTCGTCACGTGCCCAATACTCCGAGGAAGGGCCGCGACTCCAGGTCGAGCACCTGCGCGGTCTCGGTCACGAACGTCTCGGCTTTGCCCGACCGTTCGACCCACGACTCGCCGCTCTTGCCGACGCGCGCGAGGCCGCGGCGGCGGTTGCCGCGGCTGCCGCCGGCCTTCCTGCCCCGACCACGCTCGAGATCGGCCCCGCGAGCTCCGAGCACGACCCGCCGGTCAGGCAATGGCTCGACTCGGGCATCACGGCGGTCGTCGCGTTCAACGACGACGTCGCGGGCGCGATCATCGGCGCTGCTGCCCGAGCGGGCATCGCCGTACCTGATGACCTGTCGATCGTCGGACACGACGACATCCCGCTCACGATGATGATCGAACCGCGTATCTCCAGCGTGCGAGTCGACTCGACCGGCCTCGGCCGCTACCTCGCGGCTTGGGCCATCCACACGATGGAGGGCGCCGCGGCTCCCGACTGGGAGCAGACGTCCGCGGTCACCCTCATCCCGCGGGCGTCATCGGGTCCCGTGCGCAGCGTGGGCACTCGCGGACACGGTGGGCACGACGAGCGCCGCATCGGTAACAGCTCTCAGCGAACCTGACGAACTTTCAGTACGACGAGGCCACCGATCACGGTGATCGCTCCCGCGATGATGTTCAGCAGGGTGTAGTTCTTCCCGTCCTCGACCGTCGCACCGATCGCGAGGATGACTGGCGCGAGGAACGGAGCCACCGACTGAGGGATCGCAGTGGCGAAGCCGGCGATCCCCATGAAACGGCCTGCGTCGGTGTCGCGCTCTGGGAGCACGTCGAGGAGCAGCGCCTGGTCGACTGCCGAAAATGTCCCGATTCCCAGTGAGGCGATGAGTGATCCCGCGAAGAGCATCGGCAGATCCGGAGCGACGGCCTGCATAACGACGCCGACAGCGAAGATCAGGGAGGCGAGGAGGACGAACAGGCGGCGGCGGAGGAGCCTGTCAGACAGGAAGCCGCCGCCGATCGCGCCCAGAGCC
This sequence comes from Mycolicibacterium sp. P9-22, assembly GCF_008329585.1. GTDB lineage: Bacteria > Actinomycetota > Actinomycetes > Mycobacteriales > Mycobacteriaceae > Mycobacterium. The sequence continues at coordinate 1,082,734 of NZ_NPKP01000001.1, forward strand.
GTCGTGCCGATCCCGATCAGGCTCAGAGTGGCCAGCACGCCTGCGACGTCTTCCACCGCGATACCCAGACGCGCCGCGAAGAAGTACGCACTGAACGTGGTGTTCAGTGTGAGCCCGAAGTAGAAGCAGAAACGCCCAAGCCACACGAGCGAGAAGTCGGGGTACTTCGCGGGGTTGAAGATGTATTTTCCAAGTGCGCTTCCGGCGGTCAACGGCTCGGAGACGATCATCTCTCGGCTGTCCTGTTCGCGGGAGAAGACGAGGAACAGCAGGACGAAGAACACCCCCACAACGCCAGGGACCAGGAACAGCAGGAGCGGGTCGCCCGTGAGGCTTCCGGCCATGACGACGCCGACGACCGGGGCAACCTGCGTGACGAAGCCGGCCAAACCGGCGACCTTGCCGCGCTGATGTTCGGGAAGGGTGTCCGCCATCGATGCGATGAGGTTGGCCAGCGCCTGACCCCAACCGATCTGCGCCAGAAGCCAGCCGAGGCCGAGAATCAAGATGCACGGCGCCCACCCCATCGCGAACAACGACACGATCCCGACGAGCAGGCCACCGAGGATCCACGGCCGCCGACGCCCCAGCCGGGTGCGCGTGCGGTCACTGAGTATCCCGACGATGGGCGTGACGATCATGACGACCACCGATCCCGCGCCGGTGATGTACCCGAGGTACTCGTCATGCCCGGGAGCCAGAGCGCTCACGCGGACCGCGAGCGAGATCGCGATCGGAGTGATGAAGGCCACGAAGATGCCGAACTGCGCGAGCACCAACAGCCAGATGTAGGAACGGGACGCCTGGAGCGGGCGAATGAGCCCCGTTGTCGTGCGGATGCCCTCCTGCAGCGCACCAGGAACTGCCGCAGGAGGTGACGGGGCCGGTCCCGTCGTTGAACCGTCCGACTGCGAAGCAGGTTGCAAGGGGGTGTTCAGGATGCCTCCGTTGTCGGTGTGGCGCTTGGGCTGGAAGCGGACAATCGAAGGAAACGGATGCGCGAGATGCGCTGGGATGCTGGGTATTTCCGGATGAATGTTCGAAAGCCGTGTCGATCGACGCCACCGTGGCCCCGTGTCGGCTACTGCGCGGGGGACACGTTCGATCGGATGAACCACATGCCTCCATAGTGGTTACTTGCGCGCGCAAGTCAGCGGAGACGGTATCCGTTCTCACTTGCGCGCGCAAGTAGAGATGCGGTGAACTCGCCAGGTACGCCGGCGCGCTCCGGTCGTATCGTCCGTCGGGCTGCGGCCGATGGTTCCTGCGGATTCCTGCCTCTTGTCAGGATGAATAGCCGAGTAGTCCTACTCATCTCTTTCTTTCCCGTCATGGGTGACGATGTGGGGCATGACCGAACCCCAGCAGGTGCTTGCGCGGTTGTCCGCCGACTTCGTGACGATGTCGCACCAGTTGACCCGCGCCTCTGCCGAACTCGCTCAGCTGGCCGCGACGCTCGGAGAGGCCGCGCCTGCGGCGCCCCCTCCGGTGCAGCCGGTGCCGTGGACCTACGCGCAGTATCAGCAGTACTACGCCCAGTACCCACAGGCCCAGTACCCGCAGTACGCCCCGTACTCGCAGCAGGCCCCGACGCCCCCACCGTCCCCGTCCGGCACGCCGGCGCCCGGCGCGGCGTCCGATTCTCACGCCCCGAAGCAGCCCTCGCAGAACTGGATCGGCAAGGCACTGGCCGCCGCCGGTGTGGCAGTGACACTGATCGGAGTCGTGCTCCTGGTGGTGCTCGCCGCCCAGGCGGGCCTGTTGGCGCCGCCCGTGCGGGTGGCCGCAGGGGCCGTGCTCGCCGGTGGCCTGATCGCCGGCGCGCTCTGGCTGTATGCGCGCCCGGGCGGCCAGGTCGGCGCAATCGCGTTGGCGGCCACCGCTATTGCGACCGCCTATATCGACGTCATCGCCGTCACCACCGTCTATGACTGGCTGCCCGCGGTGGCCGGTCTGGTGATCTCCGCAGTCATCGCCGGCGGTGGACTGACACTGGCCCGTCGATGGGATTCCGAACATCTCGGCCTGCTGGTGCTGATACCGCTGACGGCGCTGGCACCGGTGGTCGTCGGTGACATCACGCTGCTGCTCATCGGTTTCATGCTGGCACTGTCCGCGGCGACCCTGCCGGTGCAGCTGGGCCGGGACTGGACCGCGATGTTCGCCGCGCGCACCGCCGCGGGCAGCGGATGGGTGTTGCTCGCCCTCGTCGGCGCAAGCTTCGGCACGAGTGAGCAGCCGTGGCTGGCCGGCGCGGCCGCCATCGCGGCGCTGCTGGCCATCAGTTCGGCCTTGATCCTGCTGCCGCACAGCGCACACCGGAACGGTCTGGCGCTGCTCGCTGCGGTGGGTGTCCTGCCTGTGCTCGGGGTCGCGGCGGCGGTCGACCGGGTGCCCGCCGCGCTCATCATCGCCGCCGTCGCGGCGGCACTACTGGCGGTCGTGCTGCTGGGCGAAAGCTGGCCCGGCATGACATCGGCTGTGCGCCAGGTGTGGTCGGCGCTGGCCGCGGTCGCCGCCCTGGTGGCGGTCGCCGTCGCCTTCGACGGGGAGGTGGCCGGACCGGTACTGCTCGCCCTGGCGGTCGTGGTGGCCGTAGCCGGACGGCACAGCGCGGTGGCGCAATGCGCGGCACTGGGCTTCGGCGCGATCGGCGGCATCTACTTTCTGGCGCTGGCCGGACCCGAGACCCTGACCACCGCGACACCGATGGTGACCACCGAATCGGTTTCGGTACTGGTGTCCAGCGTGCTGCTGACGCTGTACGCACTGGCCCAGACCTGGTCGCTGAGCCGCGGTCGCGATGCCGATACCGGGCGCGTACTGATGGCCGCTGCCGCAGTGGTGATCGCGTACGCGGTGACCGTCTTCACGGTGACCGCAGGTGTGCTGATCGGTGGCACCGGAGGCGGGTTCCTGGCCGGGCACATGACCGCGACGATCTGCTGGATCGTGCTGGCGGCCTGTCTGTTCGGATACGCCGCCAAGCTGGACCGGGCAGACCGGTCGCTGCCCATCGGCGGCGGTATGGCACTGGTGACCGCGGCGGTGGCCAAGCTGTTCATCTTCGACCTCGGCACCCTGGACGGCATCTTCCGCGTCGCGGTGTTCATCGTCGCCGGCCTGGTGCTGCTGGGCATGGGCGCGGGATACGCCCGCCTGCTGACCCAGCAGGATCAGCAGCGAAAGGAGCCCTAATTCTGGAATGATTCCAGAAAAGGCGTGGTTGCAATGGGCATGACTACTTCAATCACCACAGGAAAGCGTCGCACCGACACCGAGATCCGGGGCTTTCAGGCGTCACCGGAACTGAGGGCCAGCCTGCAACAGGTCCTCGTCGACATGATCGAACTGCATCTGCAGGGCAAGCAGGCACATTGGAATGTCGTCGGGACCAACTTCCGCGATCTGCACCTGCAGCTGGACGAACTGGTGGACTTCGCCCGCGGGGGCAGCGACACCATCGCCGAACGCCTGCGTGCCCTGCGCGCCACGGCCGACGGCCGCACCGACGTCGTGGCGGCCGGCACGACGCTGCCCCAGTTCCCGCCGTATGAGCACAACACGACCGAGGTGGTGGATCTGATCTCCACCAGGATCTATGCCGCCGTCGACACGTTGCGCGGCGTGCACGACGCGGTGGACGCCGAGGATCCCACGACCGCCGACATCCTGCACCAGCTGATCGACGGGCTGGAGAAGCTGGCCTGGCTGATCAGTTCGGAGAACTACAAGGTGTGATGGTGGCGGCCAGCTCGGCCGGCTTGCGGCCGACGAGGTACCAGGTGTGCATGGACCCCTTGCCCTTCACCTCGACCTCGCCGCGCTCCTCGAACAGGTAGCTGCCGTTGATGCGGTCATAGACGTCCTGGGGCACCTGAATGCGCCCCTCCACATCCGTGCTCTCCATCCGGGAGGCCACATTGACCGCATCACCCCAGACGTCGTAGAAGAACTTGCGTGAGCCGACCACGCCGGCGACGACGGGTCCGGCCGCGATACCGATCCGCAGCGGCACCTCGCGTCCCCGCTGATCGCGCAGCCCGGCGACCGCGTGGGCCATGTCGAGCGCCAGGCAGGCCAGCGATTCCAGGTGGTCGGCGCGGGGATGGGGCACCCCGCTGACCACCATGTAGGAATCGCCGCTGGTCTTGATCTTCTCCAAGCCGTGCCGGTCGACCAGCATGTCGAAGTCGGTGTAGAGCTGATTGAGGAAGAACACCAGGTCAGCGGGGTCGGTGTCGCTGGCGCGCCGGGTGTATCCGGCGATGTCGGCGAACAGGATGGAGGCATCTGCGTACCCGTCGGCGATGATCGAGTCGTCGCGGTCCTTCAGCCGGGTGGCGATGCTGCCGGGCAGGATGTTGGCGAGCAGCGCCTCGGACTTGGCGAATTCCAGTCCCAGCGCACTTTCGGCGTGGTCGATCCGGCGCATCGCCGACCCCACCACGACGATCATCATCAGGCTTGCTGCGACCACCGTGATGCCGAAGCTGATCCGCATGGCGGACTCCGAATAGACTCCCGTGTTGCGTGGGACCAGCCATTCCAGTGCCACCGCCAGGATCGCCCCGGACGCGGCCAGCACCGAGGCGATGACCAGGTGGTCGCCACCCAGCACGAGGATGATCAGCGCCGCGCCCACGAAGAAGTAGAACTGCAGCCCGCTGTCGGTGCCGAGCTGGCTGCAGACGTAGACGGTGAAGCTGTACGCGGCGATGACGAATGCCGTCGCCGCGACCAGCGGGCCGAATCTGTAGAGCAGCGGCGTGGCGAGGAAAACCGCTGCACTGACGAGGTTTATCACCCCGATATGCGGTACTTCCGGTATCAGGATGAGCTCGGCGAGGCCGTAGATAGCCACGATTCCGGCCGCAATCCGGGTGCTGATGGTCAGCGTCGCGAGCCGCCTGCTGGCCGCGTCGGAGTAGTCCCGACGGCCTTCCGGAAGGTCGGGAAGGCACCCGCGGGGCCTCGTGACAGCCACCAACGGAGCGTACTCCCGGACCGTCGGCCCGAAGGGCCCGATTCGGTCGATCTGTGCGAGTGACGGGCAGTGCTTGTCCAGAAATTGACGGATGCGTCATGTCCACCGATCGGCGGACAGGGCCGCATATTAGCTAACGTTTACGTCAATATTCGCCAACGGCGGCGCCGGCGTGTCGTGATCTTGAACCGCCGAAGCGAAATCCGTGCTCCCGCCAGCAAACTGCTGTGACACAGGTCACAGACAGGTCTCGGCGCAATCTCGATCTTGTTCCGGCATATCTTTGCCAGTTCCGCATTGAATCGTCTCAATCCGAATTCGACGGTGCCTGACGTGAGTTTGCTAGAAACGGATAATGGTGCGTAACAAAATGGGTCTGAACCGTACTTGGAAGTAAGGTTCGCAATTTGCTGTCCCATAGGTTAATTTCGTGCAGAGTGCGAGGTCAGTGTCCGAACGTCGCACCCTAGAACGGGAGTCACCATGTGGGACCAGATGCGTAAACCCGTGCGTCGCGTTGCCATCAGGGGAATGATCGCTTTGGTAGCTGCGTCACTTTTCGCGGCCACCGCGACCCAGAATGTCTTGCCACTGACCAAGCAGCGGTCGTACAACGTGATGCAGGTCGCGCAGATCGACGAGTCCCCGTCGACCATCGGTATCGCCGACTCGGAGCTGTACCTGTCGGCGTCCCTTGCGGAGATAAACGCCAGGTTGGATCTCATGCAGTCACTCGGCGTGACAAACGTCCGGATCATGGTGCCGTGGGCCGGTGTGCAACCGCTGCACCCCGACACGCCCTTCGGCCTCGGTGCACCCCGGTGGGGACAGCTCGACATGGTGGTCAACGCCGCCGCCGCCCGCGGAATGGGCATTCTCGGCGTGCTGAATTCGACGCCGGTGTGGGCGTCCGAAAGCACGCCGATCAATGGCGAGCCGGCCAACTTCGACCGGTTCGCCGCGTTCGCGAAGTCGGTCGCGCTCCGCTACGGGGACAAGATCTCGGCCTATGAGGTGTGGAACGAGCCCAATTCGATCCAGTTCTGGAACACCCTGGATCCTGCGTCCTACACCGAGATGCTCAAGAAGACCTACACCGCGCTGAAGCAGGCCGCGGCGCAACTCGGCACCGACATCACCGTCATCGGCGGCGTCGTGGGCGCCGGCAAGACGTGGCCCGGGCTGACCATGAACCCCGTCGACTTCGTCCGCGGGATGTATGAAGCGGGTGCGTACGGCTACTTCGACGCGCTGTCCTTCCACCCGTACAACTTCGAATGGAAGTTCTCGGTCGGTGAAAACCTGCCCTGGAAAGAGGGCATGCCGCTGTACCAGCTGAACAAGATCCGCGAACTGATGGACTCCTTCCTCGAGGAGGGCCAGGAGCAGATCAAGATCTGGATCACCGAGTACGGCCTGCCGACCAACAAGGTCTCGGAAGCGACCCAGGCCGCGTTCGTCCGCGACCTCATCGAGTTCTGGCAGACCATGCAGGGCGCCGGCCCGATCTTCCTCTACACCATCAAGGACTGGTTGAACCCGCCCACCAACAACGATGAGGCCAACCTCGGCATCTTCCGGCCGGACGGCACGATGAAGCCGGTGGGCCAGGTCATCAAGGAGCTGATCGCCTTCCTGACCAAGCCGCCGACCAACCCGGGACCGGGTCCCGGACCGGGCCCCGGGGCGGGCACACCCCCGGCCAACCCCATTGCGGCGTTCCTGAAAGCGATCTCGCAGGCCTTCACCGGGATGTTCAACGTGTTCCCGAACCTGTTCACCGCATTCGGATCGATCTTCTCCAACCTGCTCGGCGGCATCTTCGGCAGGAAGTCGACGACGGCGAAGACCACGGCACTGAGCGCCAGGACCGCAAGCGCCGGCGTCGACGGGCTGCAGGAGGAGGATGCATCAGCCGCGGGTGCCGAGGGACTGGAGGGTGTCGCTGCGGATTCCGGCCAAGTCGTCGAAACCGCCGCCGAGGCAGGGCATTCGGTGCCTTCGGTGCAGCAAGTTCAGCAGGCCGCCGTCGAGGCAGTGGCCGGCGAGGACGTGCCGGTCGCCGAGGTGCCGGTCCCCGAAGAAGTGGTGGTGGAGGTGCCGGTCACCGAGGTGCCGGTGATCGAAGAGGAGACCGTCGAGGCGCCTGTCGCCGAAGAGCCGGTCACCGCGCCGTCCGAGGAAGTCACGGAATCCACCGAGACGGTGAACGAGACGGTCACCGAAGGGTCCGAGTCCACCGAGACGGTCACCCCGAAGGACGCCACAACCTCGCTGACCGGCGGCAATGATGTGGCAACCGCGGCGCCCACGGACACCGCGGCTCCCGAGGTCCGTCAGGCCGTCGTGCCCAACCTGAAGGCACGCCAGTCGTTGAGCACGCGTACGCCGCGGGGTCCTCGTCACGCGGTGCGGGCCGACAGTGAAAGCGGCCAGGGCGGTTCCACGCCCACGCGCGATCGGGCCGCAGCAGGTTCGCCCTCGTAAGACTCGAGAGGGGGCGAGGAACTGCCGCTGTGGGAACTCGGACATTCCCACAGCGGCAGATCCGCGTCCGGGACCGTTCACCCGTGCAGCTCGCGATAGGCGCCGACCGCCCCCGGATGCAGCGGGATCGCGCCGGTCTGGATCATCGATGGCGCGTCGAGGTACTGCAGCCCGCGTACGTAAGGCGGTGCCAGGTGCGGCGATTCGGTCGCGATGACGTTCACCAGCGCGGCGACCAGGTCGTCGGCGATCCGCCTGCGGCACAGCAGTAGGTTGGGCACGCCGATGGAGCGGATCCCTGGTGGCACATAGCCTCCGGCGGGTACCCGCCGGACCGCATACGGGTACGAGGAGATCCGGCTCATCGGAACGGCCATCGCGCCGACGTCCAAGACCCTCAGCGGCAGCTCGGCATTGAGGTCCGCGACGGCGGGCGTGGGTACTCCGCCCGACCACACCAGGGCCTCGATGCCGCCGCCGGCCAGCTGCGACAGCGCCTCCCGCAACCGCAGCCAGGAGATCTCGACATCTTCGGTGAGCCCGGCGGCGTCGAAAAGGACCGCGCTGGTGGCCGCGCCACCGGAGCGGATCGCGCCGAACGAGACGCGCCGGCCGCGTAGGTCGGCCATCTGTTGGACGCCGGCCGAATCTTGCACGATGACCTGCAGGTAGTTTTCGTACACCCGGGCGACGGCGACGGGCCCCGAGTCCGCCGGGCCGCTGACCCGGTCCCGTTCGGCGACATCTGCCAGCGCCAGGCCGACGTCCACATCACCCGAGCGCAGCAGGGCCAGGTTTTCCACGGTGCCCTCGGTGGCGACGACCTCGACCTCGATATCCGGGTATCGGGCGTGCAGCTGGGTGGCGAGCAGTTCGGCGAAGGCCAGGTACATGCCGCCCGGATCACCCGCGGCGAGTCGTAGGTGACCGCGTGTCCCGCGCCGGAAATCGCACGCGGCGACGGATGCCGCTGCCGTCAGCAGGAAGGTACGTCGGCTCAGCACGACGGCACTTCGGGCGAAGGCAAGCGGAACCGGATGAGCAATCCGCCCTCCGGGGCCTGTTCCACCGAGATCGTGCCGCCATGGCCGGCGGCGATCTCAGCGGCGATCGCCAGTCCCAGTCCGGTTCCTGCGCTGTCGTCGCGGCCGCGCCAGAAGCGTGCGGTGGCGCTCGCGCGGTCTTCAGCGGGCAGCCCGCGGCCGTCATCGCTGACAATCAGGTCGACGGTGTGCGTGCCGGCGGCGGTGGAGAGGGTGACCGTGACGCCATCGCCGGCATAGCGCAGCGCGTTGTCGACGGCGACGTCGAGAAGCTGCTCCACCTCGTGGCGGGCAAGCTGTACTCGTGCGCCGGAAACTGCTGGGCCCGAGCACAACTGATGTCCGTGTCGGGCCGCGACCGGTTCCCAGAACGCCCGGCGCTCGGCGATCACATCGTCGAGATCGGTGCACTCCTCGTCCGTGCCGGTCAGACCGATCCGGCGGCTCCCGCTGATCTGCTCGGCGCGGGCCAGCCGCATCAGCTGTTGCAGCAGATTCTCGAAGCGGTCGAGTTGGGCGGTCAGCGAGTTGTAGGTGGGTAGGCCCTCCTCGGCCACATAGCTTTCCAGGGTGTCCGCACGCAACCGGACGGCGGCCAGCGGATTGCGCAACTGATGAGATGCGTCTGCGACCAGTCGTCGTTGCCGGTCCAGCGAGGCACGCACGACCTGTGCCATCGAATTGAATGCCGCGGTGAAGTGCCGTAGCTCCGGTGGTCCGGCCACATCAGCGGGTTTGATTCCCGTCGCATCGTCCGCCCAGGAAGGCCCCGCAACACCTTCCGTCATCTCCGCCACCGCCCGTTCCAGGCCGGTGATCGGACGCAACACCCAGCGGGTGAGCATCCGGGCGGCCACCACCGCCGCGGCGAGAAACGCCAGCCCTCCCGTGGCCAGCCATACCCAGCCCGCCGCGATATCACGCACCGCCCCAGCCGAGTTCACCTCGAGGACCACGGTGCCGGCCACTTCGCCGTCGCGGCGGATCGCGGCGGTGCTCAGCAGGCGGCGTCCGTCCCACGGCCGCAGCGCACTCCAACGCAGGCCCGGAGCGTCGACGAGGGCACGGCCGGCCGCCGTCGCGACGTCGGGATCGGCCGGGTTGAGTCCATCGGCGGCCAGCGTCCGTCCATCGGAGTCGGTGATGAGCAGGCTCTCCCCGTACACCTGTCGATACCGTTCGACCAGAGCCTGCAACGGCGCCCCCGGCGCCGCGGCGGCATCCGCCAGCGCCGCCAACTGGCGTTGGCGTTCGGTGGCCAGTTCCTCGGTGCGGCGATCCGCCAGCGTCAGCGCCAGCGGGATCGCGAGTGCGGCGATCACCATCAGCAACAGCACCACCAGCACGGCGCGAACCCGGAGCCCCATCAGGGGTCCAGCCGAAAACCGAACCCGCGCACCGTCTGTAGCGGGAGACCGGTGAGCTTCGATCTGATCTGCCCGACGAAGAAATCCAGCGAACGGGACCGGCCGACCATCGCCGTACCCCACACCTCGAGCATCAGTTCCTCACGGCTGACGGCCTCACCCTGCCGGGTAGCCAGCGTGCTCAGCAGCTGGAACTCGGTTCTGGTGAGGGACTGGGGAATTCCGTTCAGCGTCACCTCTCGGCGTTCCTTGTCGACGCTGACCGGTCCGGCCACCACCGGACCGGACGATGTCGCGGTCTCGCCCACGGCGCGGCGCACCCGGCGCATGACCGCGTCGATGCGCGCCAACAGCACCGCCTTGCGCACCGGCTTGACCAGATAATCGTCGGCGCCGGCGCGCAGGCCCAGCACCACGGCGCCGTCGCCGTCCCTGGCGGTCATGATGATGACCGGGACCGACGACGCGCGCCGCAGGGTGCGCAGCACGTCCAAACCGTCCATATCGGGCAGCCCGAGGTCGAGCAGCACCAGATCGCTGTCCTTCACCCGGTGCAGAGCGTCCGAGCCCCGGCCGGCACACGTCACATCGGTGCCGGCCTGGGTCAGCAGCTCCGTCAATGCGGATGCGACGCCCTCGTCATCTTCGACGAGCAGGACCTTCATGGGGCTGATGGTAGGACGCCTTCCCGGTCACTTCCCAGGCGATCACGGCCGGCCGGCGGCGCGGAACGGGATTGCCGGCCCGCGACCTGCGCGTCTGGTGTGGCTCGATCATGTGACCCACGCCATGACAAGTGGAAGAGGGATGCCGCGTCTCAGCCGGTTTCTTGCAAGAATCTCAGTTTGGTTGCTCACGGAACTGCCGTGATCAGGTTGTGGGCCTGCCGATCGAGCACGACGAGCACCACCTGTCCCTCTGCCAGCAGGCGGGTGCCGATCTCCCTGCATGTGCCGCTGCAAATCCAGCATCGTCACCGGCGTCCACGCCGGAAAGGCGATCGGTTGGCCCCGGGTGTCAAGCGCCACGAAAACCATTGGGCAGTGTGTGGTTTGAGCCGGATTGCCAGCGCAGATGGTGACCGGCTGCGGCCGGTGTAGACCAGTCGCGCGTCGAGCTCGACGATCGCGCCCATGCTGACCGGGTGGTCTACCCGGAACGTGCCGACGGAGGAGAGGACGCTCACGCCGTCACACCATCGGGTGGCGGCGGGCCATTGGCGCCCGCATCGGGCGGGGCCGAAAACCAGATTTCGTGGCGCAATCTACAGATCCACTGGTCACGGCTGTGACGCATGGTGCCCTCGGTGAGATTCGAACTCACACTGCACGGGTTTTGAATCCGTTTCCTCTGCCAGTTGGGATACGAGGGCGCGAGACACCACCTTAAAGGATGCGCGGACACGCCCTGCTGGGCAGGCACTGTTAACCCCAGGGTCGCCCCCCGTCGGCAATCGCGCGACAATATCCGTCATGACCGACGCTCCCGCACCCCGCCGCGTGCTCATCGCCGAAGATGAGGCGCTCATCCGTATGGACCTGGCCGAGATGCTGGGTGAGGAAGGCTATGAAGTGGTCGGGCAGGCCGGCGACGGCCAGGAAGCGGTCGATCTCGCCGAGAGCCTGAAACCGGATCTGGTCATCATGGACGTCAAGATGCCGCGCCGCGACGGGATCGACGCGGCATCGGAGATCGCCACCAAGCGGATCGCGCCGATCGTCATCCTCACCGCCTTCAGCCAGCGCGAACTGGTCGAACGAGCCCGCGATGCCGGCGCGATGGCCTATCTGGTCAAGCCGTTCTCCATCACCGATCTGATCCCGGCCATCGAGGTCGCGGTCAGCCGGTTCGGGGAGATCGCCGCGCTGGAGAACGAGGTCGCGAACCTGTCGGATCGCCTCGAGACACGCAAGCTCGTCGAACGGGCCAAGGGTTTGCTGCAGGCAAACCAGGGGATGACCGAGCCGGAGGCCTTCAAGTGGATCCAGCGGGCGGCGATGGACCGCCGCACCACGATGAAGCGGGTGGCCGAAGTGGTCCTCGAGACCCTCGACACGCCGGCCGAGGATGCCTCCGGAGCTGAGAAGTGACCGCTGGAAGCGCCCCCGTCGGTTAAGACTGCGTTTCCGGTTCCTCCGTTTGACCGGCTAACCGGACCGATCTGCGCAACGCGTCGCCCAACATCACGCGACGGGGCGATGGAATGGTTATGGTTTTCGGCGAAGCATCCCCGTCCCGGTCGTCCCGACCGGAACGAAGGTGCCGACCTGGACATGGAACCGGAGGTGAGACGTGCGCGGTCACGTGGCACGCAAGGCATTTGCTCTCGGAAGCGCGGGCCTGATGGCCCTGGCTATTGCCGGCTGCAATCAGAGCACGCCCGAAGAAGAGGCGTCCCAGACGAACCTCAAGATCGTGGAGAAGGTGCAGATCGACGAGAACGGCGCCGAGGTCAAGGCCGCCGAGGGCGCTGCACCCGCCAACCCGGCCGGTGACGGCAAGGCGACCTGCCCGCCGGTGTCCATCGCGATGGCCGGTGCCCTCAACGGACCCGACGCCGCGCTCGGCATCAACATCAAGAACGGGGTGCAGCTGGCCATCGACCAGCACAACGCCGCCAACCCGGGCTGCCAGGTGCAGCTCAAGCCGTTCGACACCGAGGGTGATCCGCAGAAGGCGTCCAACATCGCCCCGCGGATCGTCGAGGACCAGTACACGATCGGTCTGGTCGGTCCCGCCTTCTCCGGCGAGACCAAGGCCACCGGTGGCGTCTTCGACCAGGCCGGCCTGGTGTCCACCACCGCCTCGGCCACCAACGTCACGCTGTCGGAAAACGGCTGGAAGACCTTCTTCCGGGGGCTGGCCAATGACGGTGTGCAGGGTCCGTCGGTCGCCAACTACCTGAAGAACACGTTGGGCCACAAGAAGATCTGCGTTGTCGATGACAGCACCGACTACGGCCTGGGCCTGTCGACCGCGGTGCGCGACACGCTCGGCCCGGTGGCCGATCCGGCGTGCAACATCTCGGTGAAGAAGGGCGACAAGGACTTCTCCGCCGCGGTCACCCAGATCAACAGCGCCGCGCCGGAATCGGTGTTCTTCGGCGGGTACTACGCCGAGGCCGCCCCGCTGGTGCAGCAGCTCAAGGACGGCGGTTTCGAAGGCATCTTCGTCAGCGCCGACGGCAGCAAGGACAACGAGTTCGTCAAGCAGGCCGGGGAATCGTCCGCGGGTGCGCTGCTGGCCTGCCCGTGCGGCCCGGCGACGGGCACCTTCGCCGAGGAGTACACCGCGAAGTTCAACACCGAGCCCGGCACGTACAGCACCGAGGGCTATGACCTGGGCACCATCCTGCTCAAGGGCATCGACTCCGGCGCGATCACCCGGCCGGCGCTGCTGGAGTTCGTCCGCAACTACAAGGGCCAGGGTGTGGCTCGCGAATACCAGTGGACCCCCGAGGGTGAACTCACCTCGACCCTGATCTGGATCTACGAGGTCAAGTAACCGCTGAAGCGAAAGCGCGTCCGAGAATGCATGCCTCGGACGCGCTTTCGTCTTCACAGCCACCGCACCGCGCACGTCCAGCACACGCTGAGGAGCTCACCACCGGATGAACTTGGCCGCCAACATCAACTTCAATGTCGGAGCGTTGTTCGACAGCTTCTGGCAGTTGACGATCGACGGCCTGTCATGGGGCGCGATCTACGCCCTGGTCGCCGTCGGGTACACCCTCGTCTTCGGCGTGCTGCGGTTGATCAACTTCGCGCACTCCGAGATCTTCATGCTCGGCATGTTCGGCGCCTACTTCGCGCTCGACATCCTGCTGGGCTTCACCCCGAGCGGTAACGCCTATAACAAGGGCGTCGCGCTGACCATCCTGTATCTCGGTGTCGCCATGCTGTTCGCGATGCTGGTGTCCGGTGGCGCCGCGGTGGGCCTGGAGTTCATCGCCTACCGCCCGCTGCGAAAACGCAACGCCAAGGCGCTGACCTTCCTGATCACCGCCATCGGTATGTCGTTCGTGCTGCAGCAGTTCGTGCTGTTCATCCTGCCCAAACTGATACCGGGCTATGGCGGCCCGAACGCGCAGCAGCCCGTCGTGCTGGTGCAACCGAAGACCCAGTTCGAAGTGTTCGGTGTCGCGATCTCCAACACCACCATCGTGATCATCGGGTCGGCGCTGGTGCTGGCGCTGCTCACCGATGTGGCGCTCAACCGCACCAAACTCGGCCGCGGCGTCCGGGCTGTCGCCCAGGATGCGAACACCGCGACGCTGATGGGGGTTTCGCGCGAGCGCGTCATCATGACGACATTCCTCATCGGCGGCCTGCTCGCCGGCGCCGCGGCACTGCTCTACACGCTGAAGGTGCCCCAAGGCATCATCTACTCCGGCGGATTCCTGTTGGGTATCAAGGCCTTCTCGGCCGCGGTGCTCGGTGGCATCGGCAACCTGCGCGGTGCGTTGCTGGGTGGCCTGCTGCTCGGCGTCATGGAGAATTATGGTCAGGCGGTCTTCGGCACCCAATGGCGTGACGTCGTCGCGTTCGTCCTGCTGGTTCTGGTGCTGTTGATTAGGCCGACCGGCATATTGGGCGAAAGCCTCGGGAAGGCACGAGCATGAGCGACGCTTCCACTACCGGCCCGAGCACCCGCTGGGCCAAGATCATGGACTGGTGGGACGGCCTGACCCGAGCCCAGAAATGGGTGTTCGGCATCGTGCTGTTCGCCGGGATCGCGCTCTCACCGCTGTTCACACCGGCGTTCCTGGATACCCCGGGAATCAGCTTCGGCGGCACCATGGCCCAGTTCGCGATGGTCGCGATCATCGCGATCGGCCTCAATGTCGTTGTCGGGCAAGCCGGTCTGCTCGACTTGGGCTATGTCGGCTTCTACGCCGTCGGCGCCTACACGGTGGCGCTGCTGACCAGCCCGGAAAGCCCATGGAATCAGATGGGCGCATCGGGATTCTTCAGCACCCCGTGGGCATGGCTGTCCTGTGTGCCGATCGCGATGGCGGTCACCGCGCTGAGCGGGCTGATCCTGGGTACCCCGACGCTGCGCCTGCGCGGGGATTACCTGGCCATCGTCACGCTGGGCTTCGGCGAGATCATCCGGCTGCTGGCCGACAACCTGGCCGATGTCACCAACGGCCCGCGCGGGCTCAATGAGGTTGCCTTCCCGCATTTCCTGGAGAGCGAGAAACACCCCGAGGGCGTGTTCTCGGTGTCCAACTCCGGCGGGGAGGCCAACTACGGCACCTGGTGGTTCTGGCTGGGTCTCATCCTGATCGTCGGCATCCTGCTGCTGGTGGGCAACCTGGAGCGCAGCCGGGTGGGCCGGGCCTGGATCGCGGTCCGCGAGGACGAGGACGCTGCGGAAGTGATGGGTGTCAACGCCTTCAAGTTCAAGCTGTGGGCGTTCACCATCGGCGCGGCCATCGGCGGTCTGTCCGGAGCACTGTATGCCGGCCAGGTGCAGTACGTCGCGCCGCCGACGTTCAACATCATCAACTCGATGCTGTTCCTGTGCGCGGTGGTGCTCGGCGGTCAGGGCAACAAACTCGGCGTGATTCTGGGCGCGTTCATCATTGTGTACCTGCCCAACCGGCTGCTCGGCGTGCACTTCGCGGGTATCGACATGGGCAACCTGAAGTACCTGTTCTTCGGGCTCGCGCTGGTGGTGCTGATGATCTTCCGGCCGCAGGGCCTCTTCCCGGCCCGTCAGCATCTGCTCACCTATGCCAAGGCCGCACGAGATCTGTTGCGGAGCAAGCCGGTGGATACGGAGCCGGTGAAATGACCGACGCCGAGAGCTTCGAGAACGTCGCGGAAATCGCCAGTGTGCACCGCGAGATCAAGGCCGATGAGGGCGAAGTCCTGCTGCAGACCAACGAACTCACCGTCCAGTTCGGTGGTCTGACGGCTCTGGATGCGGTGACGTTCAACATCAAGCGCGGGGAGATCCTCGGACTGATCGGCCCCAACGGGGCGGGCAAGACCACCTGCTTCAACGCGATCACCGGTGTGTACCGGCCCAGTTCGGGCTCCGTCGCGTTCGACGGATCGCCGATCGGACGCATCAAACGGCACCAGATCACCCGACTCGGCATAGCCCGCACCTTCCAGAACATCCGGCTGTTCGGTGAGATGACGGCGCTGGAGAACGTCATGGTCGGCACCGACGCGCGCCACCACACCTCGGTGCCGGGCGCATTGTTCCGGTCGCCGCGGCACCGCCGCGAAGAGAAGTCGGCCATCGAGAGATCGGCAGCATTGCTGCATTTCGTGGGCATCGCACACCGCGGCGAGGAAAAGGCCAAGAACCTGCCCTACGGTGACCAGCGCCGCCTGGAGATCGCGCGGGCGCTGGCCACCGAGCCCAAGCTGCTGTGCCTGGACGAACCAGCGGCGGGGTTCAACCCGAGCGAAAAGTCCGCACTGATCGACCTGATCCGCAAGATCCGCGATGACGGCTACACCGTCCTGCTCATCGAACACGACATGCGGTTGGTGATGGGGGTGACCGACCGGATCGTGGTGCTCGAGTTCGGTCGCAAGATCGCCGACGGTCTGCCTGCCGAAATCCGCGAGGACCCCAAGGTCATCGCCGCATATCTGGGGGTACCCGATGACGAACTCGCCTGACGTCGACGCACGCCCGGTCCTGCTGGAGGTGCGTGACATCGTCGTGCACTACGGCAGGATCCGTGCGCTGCACGGTGTGTCGCTGGTGGTGCACGAAGGCGAATTGGTCACGCTGCTCGGGTCCAACGGCGCCGGGAAGACCACGATGATGCGGGCCATCTCGGGACTGCTACCGCTCACGTCGGGCTCGGTGTGGTTCGACGGCAAGGACATCGGCAAGGTCAAGGCACACCGGCGGGTGTCCGACGGCCTCATCCAGGCACCGGAAGGACGCGGTGTCTTTCCCGGCATGACCATCATCGAGAACCTCGAAATGGGTTGCTACGGACGAAAGTTCGCCACCAAGGCCGAGCATGACGAGAAGCTCGACTGGGTGCTCACCACCTTCCCGCGGCTCGCCGAGCGCCGCAACCAGGTCGGTGGCACCTTGTCCGGTGGCGAACAGCAGATGCTGGCGATCGGCCGGGCGCTGATGGCCCGGCCGAAGGTGCTGCTGCTCGACGAACCCTCGATGGGCCTGGCCCCCATGGTCATCTCGCAGATCTTCCGCATCATCTCCGAGATCAACAGCCAGGGCACCACGGTGCTGCTCGTGGAACAGAACGCACAGCAGGCCCTCAGCCGATCCGACCGGGCCTACATCTTGGAAACCGGCGAGGTGACCCGCACCGGCGTGGCAGGTGATCTGTTGAAGGACGACAGCATCCGGGCCGCCTACCTCGGCGTGGCCTGACCGCCGACCACCACATTCGACGGCACCTCACCGGCGGCATAGCTGTCGATCTGACGG
Organism: Mycolicibacterium sp. P9-22; assembly: GCF_008329585.1. GTDB lineage: Bacteria > Actinomycetota > Actinomycetes > Mycobacteriales > Mycobacteriaceae > Mycobacterium. The sequence goes on from NZ_NPKP01000001.1 coordinate 1,100,052, forward strand.
GCCGCGACCGCCCACGCGCGCTCCTCGGACCCTGTCGTGCTGCCCGCCACGTGTGGGGTGAGCAACAGCCCGGGCGCCGACCACAGCGGGTGGCCCGCGGGCAGCGGTTCGGGATCGGTGACATCGAGAGCCGCCCGCAGCCGGCCGGACTTGAGTTCGTCCACCAGGGCCTCGGTGTCCACCGCGCCACCGCGACCGGCGTTGATCACCACCGCACCATCGGGCAGCTGGGCCAGGAAATCGGCGTCGATGATGCGGTATGTGGAGTCCGTGGCGGGCAGCACGGAGACCACGGCATCGGCGATGGGAAGCAGCCCGGGCAGATCCGCGATCGTCTGGACACCCGGTCGTGCCAGTCGCCCGATCAGCGTCACCTCGGACTCGAACGGCGCCAGCCTGGCCGCCAGGTTCTCGCCCAGATCACCGGCCCCCAGCACCACGATGCGCTTACCGATCAACGTCTCGGTGAACACCGGCCGCCACACCCCGGCGCGTTGATCCGCGCCGTAACGCGCGAACTCCCGGTAGATCGCCAGCAGCGCGCCGACCACCCACTCAGCCGTCGAACCGCCATGCGCCCCACGCCCATTGGACAGCGCCACACCCTCGGGAAGCAGCGGCAACCACTGCTCGTACCCGGCGTTGAGGGTCTGCACCAGCCGCAGCCGGGGGAGCTCGGTGAATCGGGCGCCCACCGCGGCCGCGCCCTCGTGGCCGACGACCACCACGGTGGCATCGGTGTGCCCGGACGGCCACGGATCGCCGGGCACGTAACGAATCGCCTCGACCGCCGGTGAGGAGCTGAGTGCCTTGACACCGAGATCGTCGGGAACAAGTACTTTGAGCGGCTGCGCACTCATGCGGCCATCCTTTCCAACCGCCTGACCCGGGGGATGACGTGTGCGGCGAACCGGCGCATCTGCGGGCAGTCGTTCAGCGGGGGTTCTTCTCGCCGGCGGTCACCGCGATCGGCAGCCGGTTCTCGGCCGGTGCCACCGGGCAGGTTGCGTAGTCGGTGAACGCGCACGGCAGGTTCGCGGACCGATTGAAGTCGAGGTGCACCGCGCCGTCGGGTCCCGGGGCCGGTACCGCGACGGAACGGACGCCCGGGTAGGTCGTCACCCCGCTGGTGGCATCGGTGAACAGCGCAGCCAGCGCCCCGCCGGGCTTGCCGAATACGACAAGCTGTTGTGTCACACCGTCGATCTCGAAGGCCACGACACCGACGGCGGTGTGGTGGTGCTGCAAACCGTCCACGACGGCGCCGGTGGTGACGGCCCTGTGCTGCGGGTAGGCGGTGAACGTCCCGGGCACCACCCACTGCTCACTCGGTGGATACGCCGGTATGCCCCGGTAGCTCGCCAGGTGCGGCGACTTCGGATCGTGCACCCGCAACGCCACCGACCCGGTCCGGCGGATCACCTCGATGCGCCGCGGACCGTCCTCGACGAGCAGACCCGGCGCACCCTCTACCGGTTCCAGCCGCTCCGTGCCTGGCACCCCGTCGATGTAGACGGCGTCGGTGTCCGCGCGCCAGCGGCCGGGCAGATCGGCGACGGTCTCGAATTCATCGGTCAGCCAGTACAAACCGGTCAGGCTGACCCAGCCGAGCGGGTCGGCGAAGTAGCTCTCCCGCTCCTGGTGCCACTGCTGCCAAGCGGCCTCGAACGTCACGGTGTCAATGGCGGGCATAGTCGAACTCCTGACTTTCGTTATGACAACCACGTCGTGGTGCGGCTCATTCCCGGGTCCGTCCAGTTGACCACCGGATCTGGACCGGATGCGTACCACCTGCGGTGGTTACGCGGCCAGAATGTGCCGAGCCGCAGCGGGTTTGGCGTTTATCTCGACGTGAATTTATCCGCGGCGGCGATCTGACGGGGGATTCGTCCGGGCCCGCCCGCGGGCACGCCCGATCCCCGCGTGGCGCGCCGTAACCTCGGGCAGATGACGAGATGGGCCATCTGGCACGAGGAGTACGACGATCCCGAATCCGACATCTCCCGCAGGTTGCGCCATGTTCAGCGCCGTCTCGCCGACGGTCTGGACAACGCGCCGGCCGGATCGATTCGACTGATCAGCCTTTGCGCGGGCGAGGGCCGCGACGTGATCGGTGTGCTCCCGACGCACGCCCGCCGCGACGACGTCACCGCGCGACTGGTGGAACTCGACCCGGGTATCGCGGCCAGGGCGCGAGCCGCCGCGGAGCGCGCCGGGCTGGCCGGGGTGCAGGTGGTCACCGGCGACGCCGCAGCGGTCTCGGCCTACGCCGGCCTGGCGCCGGCCGATATCGTGCTGGCCTGCGGCATTTTCGGCAACGTCGTCGACGAGCACATCCAGCGCACCATCATCGGGTTGCGGCAGCTCGCCACACCGGGCGCTACCGTGCTGTGGACCCGCTCGCGCCGCGACCCCGACCTCACACCGACGATCCGCAGCTGGTTCACCGAGGCCGGATTCAGCGAGATCGGATTCGACTACGAGGACGGCCGGGATTTCAGCGTCGGATCCCACCGGTTCGACGGCGAGACAGCACCTTTCGAGCCGGACACCCGCCTGTTCGAGTTCCGCAAGCGCATCGATGCCTGACTTATCTGGCGACGATGACTGAGGATCCGTGGCCGAAGAGTCCTTGGTTGGCGGTGATGCCGACGGTGGCGTTTTCGACTTGGCGGCCGGTGGCTTGGCCTTTGAGTTGCCAGGTCAGTTCGCAGACTTGGGCGATGGCTTGGGCGGGGATGGCTTCGCCGAAGCTGGCGAGGCCGCCGGAGGCGTTGACGGGGATGCGGCCGCCGATGGTGGTGGCTCCGGAGCGCAGGAGTTGTTCGGCTTCGCCTTTGGGACACAGTCCGAGGTGTTCATACCAGTCGAGTTCCAGGGCGGTGGACAGGTCGTAGACCTCGGCCAGGGAGAGGTCTTCGGGGCCGATACCGGCTTCGGTGTAGGCGGCGTCGAGGATCTGGTCTTTGAAGACGCGTTCGGGGCCGGGGACCACTGCGGTGGAGTCGGTGGCGATATCGGGCAGCTCGGGTAGGTGTTGGGGGTATTGGGGGGATTGCAGGCTGACCGCGCGCACCGAGGGAACACCTTGCACCGAGCCGAGGTGTTTTTCGGCGAAAGACTTGCTTGCCACGATGAGTGCGGCCGCACCGTCGGAGGTGGCGCAGATGTCGAGCAGGCGCAGGGGGTCGGAGACCACGGGGGAGGCCAGGACGTCGTCGACGGTGGCTTCCTTGCGGTAGCGGGCGTTGGGGTTGTTGAGGCCGTGGCGGGCGTTTTTGACTTTGACCTGGGCGAAGTCGTCGACGGTGGCGCCGTAGAGGTCCATGCGCCGGCGTGCCAGTAGGGCGAAGTAGACGGTGTTGGTGGCCCCGATGAGGTGGAAGCGTTGCCAGTCGGGGTCGTTTTTGCGTTCCCCGCCGACGGGGGCGAAGAACCCTTTGGGGGTGGTGTCGGCGCCGATGACCAGGGCGACATCGCAGAATCCGGCCAGGATCTGGGCGCGCGCGGACTGTAGGGCCTGGCTGCCGGAGGCGCAGGCGGCGTAGCTGGAGGTGACCGGGACGCCGTTCCAGCCGAGTTTCTGGGCGAAGGTGGCGCCGGCGACGAAGCCGGGGTAGCCGTTGCGGATGGTGTCCGCGCCGGCGACGAGTTGGATTTGGCGCCAGTCCAGTCCGGCTTCGGCCAGGGCGGCGCGGGCGGCGACGACGCCGTATTCGGTGAAGTCGCGGCCCCATTTGCCCCAGGGGTGCATGCCCGCGCCCAGGATGTAGACCGGCTCACTCATTTTGCGATCCTCCAGGCGTGGGTGGTGCGGACCACGCCCGCATCGTCGGTGTAGAGGGCCATGGTGGTCAGCTCCATTTCCATGCCGACTTTGAGGTCGGCGGCCAGGGTGCCTTCGACGACCTTGCCGAGCACGATCAGGCCTTCCTCTGCCAGTTCGACTGCGGCCACGGCGAACGGTTCGAACGGGTCCGGGGACGGATAGGGCGGGGGTGGGGCGTACCGGTTTTCGGTGTAGCTCCACACCGTGCCGCGCCGCGAGAGCGGAACCAACGCGAGGGTGTCGCTGTCACAGGCCGGGTTGGGGCAGTTGGTCTCCCGCGGCGGGAACACATAGGTCGCGCACGCGGTGCATTTGCCGCCGATCAGATGGGCATCGCCGTCGTCATCGGTGGCGAACCACCCTTCGAACGCGGGCTCTGTGGTTGCTGCTGGCACGAGGGTCAGACTACCCAGTCCGAGGGCAAAACTGAAACGTGTTGCAGTTTGGCCGCGCGTCACAGAGGCGAATGTCGGCTCCTGTTCCAGATTCCTCGACGATCCCGCACACAAGCCGACGTTCGCCGGCGGCTACCGAACGTCCAGCAGGATGTGCAGCAGGTCGTCCGGGTTGTCACGCATCAGGTTGTGCTTGCCGTCGAGTTCATGGGTGACCCAGGCCGGATCATTGCGGACGCGGTCATAGGAGGGTCGCAGCGGCGACTCGCCGGGCCAGTCCAGCGCGTAGACGAAGATGCGCTGCCGGAATCGGCTCAAGTCGCCCTGCAGGCGCAGCGGCTGCAGGACGGTGGCCAACGGGTGCGCGGTGGCGCGTTCATCGAAGAAGGGCATCGGCGGCACCCCGAACCCGGAGTCGTCGACCTGCACGTACCACCGGCGTTCCTCGTCGTTGACCAGATCCCAGCAGGCCTCACCGTCGCGCGGGACCACCGCATCGAGATAGACCAGCGAGTCCACCCGGTGCGGGATGCGGTCGGCGACACCGGTGATCACCATGCCGCCATAGCTGTGCCCGACCAGAACCAGATGGTTGTCACCGGTGGCGTCGGCCTCGATCGCGGCCAGCACATCGGTGACGTGGGTGTCCAGGTTGACCCCACCGCGTAACAGGTGTGCGCGTTCGGCGACACCGGTGAGCGTCAGTGCGATAACGCGATGACCCTGTGCGCGCAGTGCGGCGGCGAGATCGTCGAAGCACCAGGCGCCGTGGCACATCCCGGGAATCAGGACATAGGTGGTCATCATCGGTTGCTCCTCGCGGTGGCATGGCGATATTTGGTGGTGACGCGGTCCAGATCCGTGGCGGTCCGGGCGGACGTACGGTGCATATCGCGGTTGGCGACCACCACCTCGGCGGTTTCGGCTCGGCGCTGGTCCTCGTAGCGTCGAAGCCCGCTCACGCCGCCGGCCGCGAACTCCTGCGCCAGTACCCGGGCATCGACGACGGCCTGCGAACCGCCGTTCGCACCGACCGGATACATCGGGTGCGCGGCGTCCCCGAGCAGGGTCACCCGGCCGGTTCCCCAGTACGGCAACGGATCCCGGTCCACCATCGGGTAGCAGAAGATCTGCTCGGTCTGCTCGATCAGCGCGACCGGATCCAGCCAGTCCAGGTTCCACTGCCGGACGTGAGTGCGGATCTCGGCGGCGGTGGCCGGCGCATTCCACCGCGCGTCACCGGCGAGCACGCCCGCCGTTCCGGTCGGTACCTGCAGCACCCAATTCACCAGGCCGTCGCCGATCGGATAGGTCACCAGATCGACGCCGCCGTCGCCCTGCACGATCGCCATGGTGTGGCCGTCCAGGAACGCCGGCATCGGGGTGGCCCCGCGGTACATGGTGATCCCCGACCACATCAGCGGATCGGGTCCGCGGTGCAACGCGGCACGCACCGCGGAGTCGATGCCGTCGGCGCCGATCAGTGCAGCCCCGGTGAACGCGCCTGCGCCGGTGCGCACCTGCACGCCATCGGCGTTCTGGTCGAAACTCTCGATTCCGGCGCCGGTGCGGACCGCGCGGTCGCCGATGCGGTCGATGACGGCGTCGAGCAACAGCATCTGCAGTCGCCCACGGTGCACCGAGAGTTGCGGATGCGCGTCCCCGGCGGCCAGCCCGCGCGGCTCGCGGAACAGCAGATCGCCGCCGGAGTCGTAGAAGCAGATCGAGTCGGGTGCTACCGCGATATCGCGCAGCGCCGCACCGAGTCCGAGCGCGGTGAGTTCACGGACCGCGTGCGGCAGCAGGTTGATACCGACGCCGAGCGGGCGCAGTGCTGCCGTGCGCTCCAGGATCGTGGTCTCGGTGCCGCGCGCATGCAATGCGAGCGCGGTGGTGAGCCCGCCGATACCGGCGCCGGCGATCAGGATGGTTGATGTGTGCATGAGTCCACCGTGCTCTAACAGCATGAATAAGTCGAAGACCGTTTTAATCTCAGATCTATAGTCAGAGCTTATGGAACTACGTCAGCTGGAGTATTTCGTCGCGGTCGTCGAGGAGCGCAGTTTCACCAAGGCGGCGCAGCGGGAGCGGGTGGCGCAACCGGCGGTGAGTGCGCAGATCCGGCGCCTGGAACGCCAGGTCGGGCAATCGTTGCTGACGCGATCGAATCGCGACGTCCGACTGACGCAGGCCGGTGCCGCGTTCCTGCCCCACGCGCGCGCCGCGCTCGCCGCGATCCGAGACGCTCAGCGTGCCGTCGACGAGGTCGCCGATCTGGTCCGGGGCTCGGTCGCCATCGGCACGGTGACATTGCACCCGGTCGACGTGGCCGGATTGATGGCCGATTTCCACCACGACTACCCATCCGTCGAGATCACCTTGGGTGCAGACAATTCCGATGTTCTCTTGGAGAAGCTCGCCGATGGCCGGCTCGATATCGCCATCGTGTCGATCGGTGTGGACGAGGAACCTGCGGATCTCGACGTGCAGGTGATCACCGACGAGGCCATCGAGGCGGCCGTGGCGCTCGATCATCCGCTGGCGCGGCGCCGGTCACTTCCACTGGACGTGCTGTGCACACATCCACTGATCTCGCTTCCGGTGGGCACCGGGCTGCGGACCCGACTCGACACCGCCTGTGCGACACAGGGTGTGACACCGCGAATCGCCTTCGAAGCGACCAGCCCGCTGGAGCTCGCGGAGCTGGCCGGGCACGGTCTGGGAGTCGCGATCCTGCCCACGTCCATGGCGCGTAGCGATCCACAACTGCATGTCCTGCGCCTGGTGCCGGCGCTGCAGGGGCGGCTGGTGTGGGCCTGGCGGCGGGATATGACCAACCCGGCGGCTCGGCTGTTGCGCAAACGAGCCACCGCGCGCGTGCCGGGCTAGCTGTGATGTCCAGGGCGGTTGGTCAGTCGGGTGATCGGTGGGCGGCCTGTCGGGGCAGGTGCCTAGAGTTGGGTGCGTGAGCCCTGCCAAGACTGCCGCCGCGGCACCCGAGAAGAAGCCCGGCACCGACGCAAAACCCACGTTGATGCTGCTGGACGGCAACTCGCTGGCGTTCCGCGCGTTCTACGCGCTGCCCGCGGAGAACTTCAAGACCCAGGGCGGGCTGACCACCAATGCCGTGTACGGGTTCACCGCCATGCTGATCAACCTGCTGCGCGATGAGCAGCCCAGCCATATCGCCGCGGCCTTCGACGTATCGCGGCAGACCTTCCGCAAGGAGAAGTACCCCGAGTACAAGGAAGGCCGGTCGGCCACCCCCGACGAGTTCCGCGGCCAGATCGACATCACCAAAGAGGTGCTGGTTGCGCTCGGCATCACGGTGCTCGCCGAGGAAGGTTTCGAGGCCGACGACATCATCGCCACGCTGGCGACCCAGGCCGAGGACGCCGGCTATCGCGTGCTGGTGGTGACCGGCGACCGGGACTCGCTTCAGTTGGTCAGCGATGACGTCACCGTGCTGTACCCGATCAAGGGGGTCAGCGAGCTGACCCGCTTCACCCCGGAGGCCGTGCAGGCCAAGTACGGCCTCACCCCGGAGCAGTACCCGGATTTCGCCGCCCTGCGCGGTGACCCCAGCGACAACCTGCCGGGCATTCCGGGGGTGGGGGAGAAGACCGCCACCAAATGGATCGTGGAGCACGGTTCGCTGCAGGCGCTGGTCGACAATGTCGACACCGTCAAGGGCAAGGTCGGGGATGCGTTGCGCGCCAACCTGTCTTCGGTGGTGCTCAACCGCGAGCTCACCGAGTTGGTGAAGAATGTGCCGCTGCCGCAGACGCCCGACACGCTGCGCATGCTGCCGTGGAACCGCGACCTTATCCACCGGCTGTTTGACGACCTCGAGTTCCGGGTGCTGCGCGACCGGCTGTTCGACACCCTCGCCTCGGCCGACCCCGAGGTGGACCAGGGCTTCGACGTGCGTGGCGGTGCGTTGCAACCCGGTGAACTCGCGGCGTGGCTGTCCGAACACAGCCTGGGTAACCGGTTCGGTATCGCCGTCGTCGGCACCCATCTGGCGTTCGACGCCGACGCGACGGCACTGGCCATCGTCGCCAACGACGGTGACGGCCGGTACATCGACACCTCCACCCTTCAGCCCGATGACGAGGCGGCGCTGGCGTCCTGGCTGGCCGATCCCGGGCCACCCAAGGCGCTGCACGAGGCCAAGCTGGCCATGCACGACCTGGAGGGCCGCGGCTGGAAGCTGGCCGGCGTCACCTCGGACACCGCACTGGCGGCGTACCTGGTGCGGCCGGGTCAGCGAAGCTTTTCCCTCGACGACCTGTCGCTGCGCTACCTCAAGCGCGAACTGCGGGCGGACAATCCTGAACAGCAACAGCTTTCGCTGCTGGACGACAATGACGGTGTCGATGAACAGGCCGTGCAGGCGGTACTGCTGCGGGCCGGCGCGGTGATGGACCTCGCCGACGCGCTGGACGAGGAACTGGCCCGCATCGACTCCTCGTCGCTGCTCGGTCGGATGGAGCTCCCGGTGCAGCGAGTGCTCGCCGAGCTCGAAAGCACCGGCATCGCAGTCGATGTGGCATTCCTGCAGGAACTGCAGAGCGAATTCGGAGATCTGATCCGCGACGCCGCCGAGGCCGCCTACGGGGTGATCGGCAAGCAGATCAACCTCGGCTCGCCCAAGCAGCTCCAGGTGGTGCTCTTCGACGAGTTGGAGATGCCGAAAACCAAGAAGACCAAGACCGGTTACACCACCGATGCCGACGCGCTGCAGGGTCTCTTCGACAAGACCGGGCACCCGTTCCTGCAACATCTGCTGGCGCACCGCGATGCCACCCGGCTCAAGGTCACCGTCGACGGTCTGCTGAACTCGGTGGCCTCCGACGGCCGTATCCACACCACCTTCAACCAGACCATCGCCGCCACCGGGCGGCTCTCGTCGACCGAGCCCAACCTGCAGAACATCCCGATCCGCACCGAGGCCGGCCGCCGCATCCGCGACGGATTTGTGGTGGGTGCGGGTTACGCCGAACTGATGACGGCGGACTACAGCCAGATCGAGATGCGCATCATGGCGCACCTGTCCCGAGACGAGGGTCTGATCGAGGCCTTCAACACCGGGGAGGACCTGCACTCGTTCGTGGCATCGCGGGCCTTCGACGTGCCCATCGACGAGGTCACCGCCGAACTGCGCCGCCGGGTCAAGGCGATGTCGTACGGGCTGGCCTACGGTCTGAGCGCCTACGGCCTGTCAGCTCAGCTGAAGATCAGCACCGAAGAGGCCAAGAATCAGATGGAGCAGTACTTCGACCGTTTCGGCGGGATCCGGGACTACCTGCGCGATGTGGTGGACCAGGCCCGCAAAGACGGTTACACCTCAACGGTTCTCGGTCGCCGCCGGTATCTGCCCGAACTGGACAGCAGCAATCGCAACGTCCGCGAGGCCGCCGAACGGGCCGCTCTCAACGCCCCCATCCAGGGCAGCGCCGCCGACATCATCAAGGTCGCGATGATCAACGTGGACGACGCGATCAAGGCCGCCGGCCTGAGATCCCGGATGCTGTTGCAGGTGCACGACGAACTGCTGTTCGAGGTGGCAGAGGGGGAGCGCGACACGCTCGAGGCGTTGGTGCGGGAGCACATGGGCAACGCCTACCCGCTCGATGTGCCGCTGGAGGTCTCGGTCGGGTACGGGCGCAGTTGGGACGCCGCGGCGCACTGACGGGCTGCAGGCCGGGAGCCTGGAGCTCAGTGCACCCGGTAACCGGCCAGGTACTGCAGTGACGGCGCGGCGGCTTCCCGCGCCGCGTACACCCGGTAGGACTCTTCGGTCAGCAGTGCCTGCACCCGGTCGTCGCCGAAGCCACGGTCGATGCGGTCGCGGATGAAGGCCAGCTCGACCACCTGGGTCGCGAAGGCCTTGACGCCCTTGCCGGCGGCCTTGCCGCCGTGCCGGGAGGCTTCGCCGATCGCCAGCTTGCGGTTGCGGATGCTGCTCAACCAGCTCGCCTCATTGGCGGTGATGAGATTGGCGGCCACCATGTTCGGCAGCTTGGCGGCGACCACCTGTTGCTCCCGACGCCGACTGCGCACCGCGAGCCAGATCGCCAGCCCGAAGATCGGCATCATCCACAGCAGGTAGACCAGGAAGTAGGCCTCGATGCCGATCACCGAGGATCCGTTCCACAATGCGTGCATGATCACCGCCGCGATATAGCCCGCCACGATGCACGCGGCCTTGCCGATCACGTGGCGCTGCTTCAGGGCGAAGTAGACCCCGAGCGCGAGCATCGACAGGAACAGCGAGTGCGCGAAGGGCGCCATGACCAGCCGCAGTGCCGCGGTGACCAGCGACGCGGCCAGATCCTCGCCGTTGGCGATGTAGAGAATGTCCTCGAACCAGGCGAAACCCGCGCCGACGAGGCCCGCGTACACCAGGCAGTCGGTCAACGAGTTCAGTTCGTAGCGGCGCCGGCCGGTCATCATGATCAGCAGGAACAGGCCCTTGGCGGCCTCCTCGATCAGCGGGGCCCGCAGCGCGGTCGATTCGAAGCCCTCCGGCAGTCCGGGGGTGGGCAGGAAGACGGCGTCGGCCCACAACTCCAGGGCCAGTGACAGGATGATCGCGATGGAGGCGCCCCACAGGAACGCCATGATCAGCAGCCGGGGCGGTTCGGGTTCCCAGCGGTCCAGCCACAGGTAACAGGCCACCACCACGGCGATCGCGATGCTGGAGAGCACGAATCCGATGGTCGCGCCCACCGGGTTGGTCGCGGTCAACAGGATCATCAGCAGGCCGACGATGACGCTGAGCCCGATGATCACCGCCAGCGGCGCGCCGGCCTTGCGGACGGTCGGCGGCCAGGTGGGCAGCTGGGGGTGCGGAGGTTGCGGCATCGCGGGCACCTGAGGAGGGTAACCATGCTTGGGCAACGGGGACCGGGTTTGTCCAGCGTGTACCCGTTCTAGTACCCTTGAGCAGTACCTGTGTGCCCAGTCATGTCCCGGGCCCCGCGGGCACACCGCACATCCGGGCACCTATGCTGAACAGCCCTGTGTGCAGCACAAACACAAAAACTGTCCCTACGATTAAAACTGTCCGGAGCAACCCACCACATGCCAAGTCCCTCCGTTACGTCCCCGCAAGTTGCCGTCAACGACATCGGCTCTGCGGAGGATTTCCTCGCCGCCATCGACAAGACGATCAAGTACTTCAACGATGGCGACATCGTCGAAGGGACCATCGTCAAGGTGGACCGCGATGAGGTCCTGCTCGATATCGGCTACAAGACCGAAGGCGTCATTCCTTCGCGCGAACTCTCCATCAAGCACGACGTCGACCCCAACGAGGTCGTTTCCGTGGGCGATGAGGTCGAGGCCCTCGTTCTCACCAAGGAGGACAAAGAAGGCCGCTTGATCCTGTCCAAGAAGCGGGCTCAGTACGAGCGCGCCTGGGGCACCATCGAGGAACTCAAGGAGAAGGACGAGGCCGTCAAGGGCACCGTCATCGAGGTCGTCAAGGGCGGCCTGATCCTCGACATCGGCCTGCGCGGCTTCCTGCCCGCATCGCTGGTGGAGATGCGCCGCGTTCGCGATCTTCAGCCGTACATCGGCAAGGAGATCGAGGCCAAGATCATCGAGCTCGACAAGAACCGCAACAACGTGGTGCTTTCGCGCCGCGCATGGCTGGAGCAGACCCAGTCCGAGGTTCGCAGCGAGTTCCTCAACCAGCTGACCAAGGGCGCCATCCGCAAGGGTGTCGTGTCCTCGATCGTCAACTTCGGCGCCTTCGTGGATCTCGGCGGCGTCGACGGCCTGGTGCACGTCTCCGAGCTGTCCTGGAAGCACATCGACCACCCGTCCGAGGTTGTCACCGTCGGTGACGAGGTCACCGTGGAGGTCCTCGACGTCGACATGGATCGTGAGCGGGTTTCGCTGTCGCTCAAGGCGACCCAGGAAGATCCGTGGCGCCACTTCGCCCGCACCCACGCGATCGGCCAGATCGTGCCGGGCAAGGTCACCAAGCTGGTGCCGTTCGGTGCGTTCGTCCGCGTCGAAGAGGGCATCGAGGGTCTGGTGCACATCTCGGAGCTGTCCGAGCGCCACGTCGAGGTCCCGGACCAGGTCGTCCAGGTCGGCGACGACGCCATGGTCAAGGTCATCGACATCGACCTGGAGCGCCGCCGCATCTCGCTGAGCCTCAAGCAGGCCAACGAGGACTACACCGAGGAGTTCGACCCCTCGAAGTACGGCATGGCCGACAGCTACGACGAGGCCGGGAACTACATCTTCCCCGAGGGCTTCGACGCCGACACCAACGAATGGCTCGAGGGCTTCGACAAGCAGCGCACCGAATGGGAGGCCCGGTACGCCGAGGCCGAGCGTCGGCACAAGATGCACACCGCGCAGATGGAGAAGTTCGCCGCAGCCGAGGCAGAGGAAGCGGCTCGTCCGTCGACCTCCAGCAGCTCGTCTCGCCCCGAGGGTGAGTCCGCTGGTGGCTCGCTGGCCAGCGACGCTCAGCTCGCCGCGCTGCGCGAGAAGCTCGCGGGCAACGCGTAACAAAGACACTCTTCGCCGAGTGAAGCCGCGCAGCACGTCCTCACGGATGTGCTGCGCGGTTCTTTTTGTACCTGCTAGGGGAGTGTCATGCTGAGAATCGGACTGACCGGTGGAATCGGGGCCGGCAAGTCGACGGTGTCATCGACGTTCAGTGAGCTCGGCGGCATCGTCGTCGACGGCGACGTCATCGCCCGGGAGGTGGTCGAACCCGGGACCGAAGGCCTCGCCAAACTGGTCGACGCGTTCGGGCGGGACATACTGCACGTCGACGGTGCGCTCAACCGTCCCGCGCTGGCGGCCGTCGCGTTCAGCGACGAGGAGAAGCGCCAGACGCTGAACGGCATCGTGCATCCCCTCGTCGCGCACCGCCGCTCCGAACTCATCGAACGCGCAGCCATGGACCAGGAAAGTCCAGTGATCATCGAGGACATCCCGCTGCTGGTCGAATCCCAGATGGCGCCGATGTTCCCGCTGGTCATCGTGGTCAACGCCGACGCCGAGCTGCGCGTCAAGCGGCTCATCGAGTACCGCGGTTTCACCGAGCAGGATGCCCGGGCCCGGATCGCGGCGCAGGCCACCGAGGAGCAGCGCCGCGCCGTTGCCGATGTGTGGCTGGACAACTCGGGCAGCGCCGGCGCATTGGTGGAGCAGGCCCGCGGTCTGTGGCACGACCGCATCATGCCGTTCGCGCACAATCTGCGGCTCGGGCAACCGGTTCGCGTGGAGCCGACCGTGGTGCCGTCCGATCCCAGCTGGCCGGATCAGGCCCGCAGGATCGTGGCCCGGCTGCAGACCACCTGCGGGCACCGGGCCGTCCGGGTCGACCACATCGGTTCCACCGCGGTGCCCGGGCTGGACGCCAAGGATGTCATCGATGTGCAGGTCACCGTTGCGTCGCTGGAGGTTGCCGACGAGCTTGCCGACGTGTTGCTGGCCGCCGGGTATCCGCGGGTTTTCGACATCACCGCCGATAACCCGCATTCGGCGGATACTGCCGTGTGGCGCAAGAGGTTCCACGCCTCGGCGGATCCCGGTCGGCCGACGCACGTGCACATCAGGGTCGACGGCTGGCCGAATCAGCGGTTCGCGTTGTTGTGCGTCGACTGGCTAACCGCGAATCCCGGTGTGCAGCAGGACTATCTGGCGGCCAAGCACGCTGCCCTACGCACACCCGATTACGCCGAGGCCAAGGAACCGTGGTTCCTCGATGCCTACCGGCGCGCCTGGGAATGGGCCGAAACCACCGGCTGGCGTCCCTGAAGCGTCACGCCGCGGGCGCCGCCTCCGAGGCGGGCTGCGGCGGGTAGTCCGGCGGTGCTGCGGTGTCGGGGGCCGGAACGGGGAGCCCGATCGCCGGATTATCAAGCGGTGCACCGCATTGCAGCACCCCGTACAGCGGGTCGTCCTTGGCGCGGAACAGTCGCGGGGCGATGAACTGGTCGGCCTGCGCGACGATCTGGTCATCGACCAGGATCTCGCAGTGCAGGTTCGAGCCGTACGGCCACTGGATGGACAGTTCCATCCCGGCCAGGTTCGGGTCGGACATCACCGTGTTCACCTCGAACGTCTGGCCCGGAAGCATCGTCGGCTGTTCGCTGTTCACGTTGTGGTCGTCGGCCTTGTACGCGACGACGGCGCCGCGCGAGGTGCCGTCCGCACGAGCCCGGTAGGTGACGTTGTGCAGCAACCCGGGGGCGGGCTCGATCACTTCGGGCTGGGCCGGGTCGGCATCGGGTTCGGCATGGGCGGGTGCGGCTACCAGTTGGGCCGCGAACAGCAAGGTGGCTGCCGCAGCAGCAGCCACTCCTGCACGCCTGGTGACACTCATGATCGTGACTTTACCGCTCGCCAGGTCAGCGTCACATCGTGCGCGTTCAGCCAGCGATCAAGGTCATAGTCGTATCTGGCCAGACCGTCCACCGTGGCAACGGCCGTCGCGACGGCCTGTTCTGCGCTTGCCCTGTCGAGCAGGCCCTCCGAGACGGCGGCGAGCAGTTCGTCGATATCGGTCACCTCGACGTCACGGCCGGTGCGTAGCACGAGGTCCAGATAGTGATCCTCGGCCTGCCAGACCTCTGGACCGGCGGTGTACCGCCCGATATCAAGGTAAAAATCCTGGTCGCGTTCGTACCCGACGTTGAAATGGAACACCGTGGCCCGCAGGTTCAGCGCGGGCAGCAGCCAGGTCTCCAGATAATGGAACTGCGCGCGCCCCGGTGCCGGCCGGGCCATATAGAGGCCCCAGGGCTGCACGGCGAACTCCTCGACATCGCGCACGACGCCCTTGGGGTCGATGTTGGTGCGGGCACCGAGATCGAAAGTCTCGCGTTTGGGTGGGTGCACGGTTTCACCGCCGCCGGCGCGGGTCCGGGGCCGCGACCAGCGGGATCAGGCCCGGTGGGCGCAATGCGATGCGTGCGGGTTCCGGCACGGCGTCACCGTAGCGTGCCCGCGACGCCGGCGGGGAATGAACTTGTCGGACCGCACGCTTAACCTGGAGACCATGGCTTTCGCGACCGAACACCCCGTGCTGGCGCAGTCGGAGTACCGGCCCGCCGCCGATGCCGTAGACGGCGTGGTCCGTGCAGGTGGGCATTTCGAGGTGGTCAGCGATTACGAGCCGGCCGGCGATCAGCCCGCCGCGATCGCGGACCTGGAGCGTCGGGTGCGTGCCGGTGAGCGTGACATCGTGCTGTTGGGCGCCACCGGCACCGGAAAGTCGGCCACCACAGCCTGGCTCATCGAGAAGCTGCAGCGCCCCACCCTGGTGATGGCCCCCAACAAGACACTGGCCGCCCAGCTGGCCAACGAACTGCGGGAGATGTTGCCGCACAACGCCGTCGAATACTTCGTGTCCTACTACGACTACTACCAGCCGGAAGCGTACATCGCGCAGACCGACACCTATATCGAGAAGGACAGCTCGATCAACGACGATGTCGAGCGGCTGCGGCACTCGGCGACCTCCAGCCTGCTGTCCCGCCGCGATGTCGTCGTGGTCGCCTCGGTGTCCTGCATCTACGGCCTGGGCACCCCGCAGTCGTACCTGGACCGGTCGGTCGAGCTGAAGGTGGGCGACGAGGTGCCCCGGGACGGCCTCTTGCGCCTGCTCGTGGACGTCCAGTACGACCGCAACGACATCGCGTTCACCCGCGGTTCCTTCCGGGTGCGCGGCGACACGGTCGAGATCATCCCCGCCTACGAGGAACTGGCGATACGCATCGAGTTCTTCGGGGACGAGGTCGAAGCGCTGTACTACCTGCACCCGCTCACCGGCGATGTCGTGCGCAAGGTGGACTCGGTCCGGATCTTCCCCGCCACCCACTACGTGGCCGGGCCGGATCGGATGGCCACGGCGATCTCCAGCATCGAAGCCGAGCTCGAGGGCCGATTGGCCGAACTGGAGGGCCAGGGCAAGCTGCTGGAGGCGCAGCGGCTGCGGATGCGCACCAACTATGACCTGGAGATGATGAAGCAGGTCGGGTTCTGCTCGGGCATCGAGAACTACTCCCGTCACATCGACGGCCGCGGCGCGGGAACGGCGCCCGCCACGTTGATCGACTACTTCCCGGAGGACTTCCTGCTCGTCATCGACGAGTCACATGTCACGGTGCCGCAGATCGGCGGGATGTACGAGGGCGACATGTCCCGCAAGCGCAACCTGGTGGACTTCGGCTTCCGGCTGCCGTCGGCTGTCGACAACCGCCCGCTGACCTGGGAAGAGTTCGCGTCCAGGATCGGTCAGACGGTGTATCTGTCGGCGACGCCGGGAAACTACGAGATGGCCCAGGCCGGCGGCGAGTTCGTCGAGCAGGTGATCCGCCCGACCGGGCTGGTCGATCCCCAGGTGCACGTGAAGCCCACCAAGGGCCAGATCGACGACCTGATCGGCGAGATCCGGCTGCGCACCGAGCGCGACGAGCGGGTGCTGGTCACCACCCTCACCAAGAAAATGGCAGAAGACCTCACCGATTACCTGCTGGAGATGGGTATCCGGGTGCGCTACCTGCACTCGGAGGTCGACACGCTGCGCCGCGTGGAACTGCTCCGGCAGCTGCGCCTGGGTGAATACGACGTACTGGTCGGCATCAACCTGCTCCGCGAGGGACTCGACCTGCCCGAGGTGTCGCTGGTGGCCATCCTGGACGCCGACAAGGAAGGCTTCCTGCGGTCCCCGCGCAGCCTGATCCAGACCATCGGCCGCGCGGCCCGGAATGTGTCCGGCGAGGTCCACATGTACGCCGACAAGATCACCGATTCGATGAGAGAGGCGATCGACGAGACCGATCGCCGCCGCGCCAAGCAGATCGCCTACAACAAGGCGCACGGCGTCGATCCACAGCCGCTGCGCAAGAAGATCGCCGACATCCTTGATCAGGTGTACCGCGAAGCCGATGACACCGAGGCCACCGTGGACGTCGGCGGGTCGGGACGCAACTCATCGCGTGGTCGCCGCGCCCAGGGCGAGCCGGGCCGCGCGGTCAGCGCCGGGATCGTCGAGGGACGCGATACCGCGAACATGCCGCGGGCCGAACTGGCCGACCTGATCAAGGATCTCACCGAGCAGATGATGACGGCCGCCCGCGATCTCCAGTTCGAGCTCGCCGCGCGTATCCGTGACGAGATTCAGGATCTGAAGAAGGAACTGCGCGGGATGGACGCCGCCGGCCTGAAATAGATCCTTGAACTCAACAGCGGTTGAGCTTCTAGGTTCGTGGGTGTGACCGACACCCAAGCGTTGACCGGCGGCAGCTGGCGTGAACTCCTCGGGCCCAAGAACCTTGGCGCCGCCACGGTCCTGGCCGGAGGTGTGGCGCTCTACGCCACCAATGAGTTCCTCACGATAAGCCTGATGCCCAGTGCCGTCGCCGAGATCGGCGGACACCGCTATTACGCGTGGGTGATGACCGTCTATCTGGTCGCATCGGTGGCCGCCGCAACCACGGTCAGCGCCACGCTGGCGCGGCTGGGCCCGCGATCGGCCTACCTGGGTGCGCTCACGGTGTTCGCCGCGGGCAGCGTGCTGTGCGCCGTCGCGCCGACCATGGAACTTCTGCTGGTGGGCCGCACGGTGCAGGGCGCCGCCGGGGGATTGCTCGCCGGTTTGGGCTACGCCGTGATCAATGCGGCGCTGCCCCGGGCACTGTGGACCAGGGCCTCGGCCCTGGTGTCGGCGATGTGGGGAGTGGGTACGCTGCTGGGCCCGGCGGCCGGCGGGCTGTTCGCCCAATTCGCTTCGTGGCGTTGGGCATTCGGGGCCTTGGTCATTCTGACCGTCGCGATGACCGTGCTGGTGCCGCTGGCACTGCCCGGACGTTCCGGGGCGAGCAGCACGGCCGCGATCCGCATCCCGGTGTGGTCACTGGGGCTGCTCGGTGCGGCCGCCCTGTTGGTCAGCGTCGCCGGAATCCCATCCGACCTGCTGCTCACCGGCGCATTGCTGGCGGCGGCAGTGGCACTGGTGTTGGTCTTCCTGGCGGTCGACCGGCGCACAGGTGTGTCGGTGTTGCCGGCCACGGCGTTTCGGCCGGGACCGCTCAAATGGGTGTATCTGACGCTCGGCCTGCTGATGGCGGCGACCATGGTCGACATGTACGTGCCGCTGTTCGGGCAGCGGTTGGCCCACCTGGCGCCGCTGACCGCCGGGTTCCTCGGTGCCGCACTCGCCGTCGGATGGACGGTCAGCGAGATCGTCAGTGCCTCTGTGGACCGCCGCAGCGTCGTGGTGCGCATCGTGCTCGCGGCACCGGTGGTGATGGCGCTCGGGCTGGGCGCCGGCGCGCTGCTGGTGCGTGACGGAATGCCCGGCTGGCTCGCACTCCTCTGGGCGCTCACCCTCGCGGTGACGGGCACCGGGATCGGGATGGCCTGGCCACATCTGTCGGTCTGGGCGATGACCGGTGTCGACGACCCGGCCGAGGGGCCGGTGGCCGCCGCGGCGATCAACACCGTCCAACTGATCTGCGGGGCGTTCGGCGCCGGTGTGGCCGGCGTCATCGTCAACCGGGCGGCCGGCGCCGACGCTGCGGCTGCACGCTGGCTTCTCGCCGGCTTCACGGTGTTGGCGGTGGTCGGCGTCATCGCCGCCTGGCGCGCGGGCGGCCGAAGCCGGCGATGAGTCTCAGGAAGTTCCGGAGTCTGTACATCAGAGTCCCCTACGACTTCCGTGAGGAGAATCAATGTCGCAGAGTGCCGGATATCCCGACGTCGTATCCCGAGAGCAGTGGTTGCAAGCACGCCTGGAATTACTGGCCGCCGAACGGGCGGCCACCCATCTGCGTGATGCCGTGAACGCCGAACGCCGGCGGCTGCCGATGGTCAGGGTCGACAAGGAATACGTCTTCGAAGGGCCACGAGGGCCGGCCCGGCTCATCGATCTGTTCGAGGACCGCCGCCAGCTCTACGTCCACCATTTCATGTGGCTCGACGACATCGACCAGGGATGCCCCAGCTGCACTGCTGCTGCCGATCTGACATTCACGGCATCCGACCGGACCCTGCTCAACGCGAAAGACGTGACCTTCGTGTGTGTTTCGCGGGCACCGTACGACAGCATCGTGCGCTATAGGGATGCGCACGGCTGGACGTTCCCTTGGTACTCGACCTGCGACGGCGACTTCAGTTATGACTTCCACGTCACGCTGGATCCGGAACGTGCTGAGGTGCAATACAACTACAAGTCACACGACGAATTACGCCGCGATGGCTGGACCGAGTTCGATCTCCGCGGCGACTGGCCCGGCGCCAGCGTATTCCTGCGCCGCGGAGAAGAGGTCTTTCACACCTACTCCACCTACGCGCGCGGCCTCGACCACACCGCGGTCGGCTATCCGTTCCTGGACCTGACGCCCTATGGCCGCCAAGAACCGTGGGAGGACTCGCCACCGGGTTGGCCGCAGAGTGGGACCGCGGCCGGGATGCCGCACCAATAGCGACCGCAGCGAACCTGTCCCACATTGCAGGACGACGCACCGTGTCGGGCTTCGCACCTCTCAGTTGACACCTGTTGACACCTGTTGTCTAGCTCGGGTGGGCAGCTGGGTGTCCGTTGATCGG
Organism: Mycolicibacterium sp. P9-22; assembly: GCF_008329585.1. GTDB lineage: Bacteria > Actinomycetota > Actinomycetes > Mycobacteriales > Mycobacteriaceae > Mycobacterium. The sequence goes on from NZ_NPKP01000001.1 coordinate 1,119,867, forward strand.
CGGACGGCGGCGGAATTTGCTGGAGGGTCAAAGCAGTGGGCCCGCCCGGGCTGCTGTGGCTCAGGTCAACCGGTGTGGCACATGGGAAAAATGGCCCTTACCTGGTCTGATGCGACGGCAGGGGTTGTCGGGAAGGTGGCCGCCCCGGTCGTTATTCCCCTTGGTCTGTTTGCCAGATCTGCGATTCTGCGGGCACCTGTGGATATTACGGAACGGTAAATTGTTTGCCTTGAATTCGGAATCCGCGACCATTCTGAGAATGGTTAACTTACCCACAGGTAAGTTAGGCAATTATCGACCGCAACCGCTAATTTCCTAGCAGTGTCAGCTCTGACATTGTCCGGTGTCACAGCGTGAGAATTGGGTGGTCAATATGTGGAGATGCGTCCCACCGTCGGTCCGAGGTATCGCGAACAGAGCGGTAACCGTTGTGACGGCGGCAGCGCTGGTCGCGGCCACCGGCAGCCATTTCGTGATGCCTGAGGTGAAGCACGTCGTCTCGTATGACGTGATGAATGTGGCGGCGATCGATGAATCTCCGAGCACGGTCGGTATCGCCGACTCGAACATCTATTTCACCGACAGTTTGGAAGAGGTGAAGAAACACCTCGACCTCGTCGAGTCCCTGGGCGTCAAAAATGTCCGGCTCCTCGTGCCGTGGATTTTCATCCAGCAGCAGGACCCCATGGGTGGACCGGTCGACTGGGAGCAGGACCTGGACTGGGCAAAACTCGACCAGATCGTGCAGGAAGTGGACCGTCGGGGCCTGGGCATCCTGGGAGTGCTGCAATGGTCGCCGGACTGGGCGACGGAGGGAACCACCGGTAGCGGGCACCCGACCGATGTGCAGGATTTCGCGGATTTCGCGGCGGCCGTCGCGGAACGTTACCGCGATGAAATCACTGCCTACGAGGTCTGGAACGAGCCCAATGCCTCGTTCTTCTGGAATCCGATCGACCCGGCCGAGTACACCAATCTGCTGAAGGCGGCGTACACGTCGTTGAAAGCCGTCAATCCCGACATCACGGTGATCGGCGCAGTGGTGAGCGCCACGCTGACCTGGGGCAACACCACCATGAATCCCGTCGATTTCGTCGCGGCCATGTATGAGGCCGGCGCCGACGGCTTCTTCGACGCAATCTCATTTCACCCGTACAACTTCGACACCAAGTTCTCCGAGCAGGACGAGCTCGACTGGCGCGAGCTGATGCCGCTGTTCCAGGTCCAAAAGATCCGCGAATTGATGGATCAACATCTTGCACCCGGGGAAGAACAACTCAAGATCTGGATCAGTGAGTACGGCCTTCCCACCAGCGTGGTGACACCCGAGAAGCAGCTCGCGTTCATGACCGATCTGCTTAATGCATGGCAATCATTCTCCGGCGGTGGACCGGTCTTTCTCTACACCACCAAAGACGATATGAGTGCCATCGGGGATGAACGATTCTTCGGTCTCTTCGACGAGAACGGGAATTTCAAAGGCGGTGAAACGGCATTCCGGGAGTTCAAGAAGTTCATCGATTGCCTCGACGGTTGCTCGCCGACGAACCCGTCCAACCCGTTGGCGGGACTGGTCCAGTTCCTGCAGCAGGTCATCACACAGGTGCTGAGCTTTGTGCCCAATCTGGTAGCTGGGGTCGTGTCGGCCGTATCGAACCTGATCAGCTCGATCTTGAATGGACTGTCCGGGCTTGTGGGCGGATCGACCGCATCGGCCGGTTTGGTCGGCGCTTCGCTGCGGTCCGCCTCGGCCACTGCCGATCCGGCGGAAGCGACGGACGAGTCCTTGGCCGGTGGTCTTGAGCCGATCGAGAACGGTACCGATGCTGCGCCCGTCGCCGAGGAAGCCGGGGCTGTCGAAGGGGTCGCCACCGAAGAGGTTCCCGCCGAGGAAGTGGTGACCGAGCCACTCACCGAGGAGGTCGTCACCGAGGTGCCGGTGGCAGAAGAAGTGGTGACCGAGGAGCCCGTTGTCGAGGTGCCGGTGACGGAGGAGCCTGTTGTCGAGACGCCCGTCACGGAGGAGCCTGTGGTGGAGGTGCCTGTGACGGAGGAGCCTGTCGTCGAGACGCCGGTTGTCGAGGAGCCTGTGACCGAGGAGCCTGTCGTCGAGACGCCCGTCACGGAGGAGCCTGTGGTGGAGGTGCCGGTGACCGAGGAGCCCGTCGTGGAGGTGCCTGTGGCGGAGCAACCCGTCGCCGAGGCGCCTGTCGCCACCGACCCGACCACCACCGATGAAGGGACGGACACGTCCGTGGATACAGCCGGGGCCTCCGAGGGGTCGGCGCCGAAGCTGAGCGATGATTCCGCATCGAAGTCCGCGGACATCTGGGAGGAGAACGCCGAGGCGAAGGTGACCCGTTCGGCACCGAAGGCCGGTGTGAACAGCGGTGCGCCCGCGCAGCGCACGGCCCGCAGCGTCCAGGCGGGCCTGACGGCGTCATCGGGCCAGTAGGGGCCGATGATCGGGCCCGGGGTGGAGCCGCACTACGCCGGCTTCGCCCCGAGCCCGGGCCGGCAATAGCGATCATCGCGATCGCAACGCTGTGCGCGCCGGTTCATCCATGGCAGTTTGGTCTGTGCTGCGGGTGTGGCTGAGTGGCTAGGCACCGGCCTGCAAAGCCGTTTACACGGGTTCGAATCCCGTCACTCGCTCGGGTAAAGTGCAGTTAGAGCCGTTTTCAGTGTTAGCTGAGAACGGCTCTATCTGTTTCTGTACCCCATATGTACCCCATCGTGAGACCAGGCATCCGAGGCTGCTTTGCTGACGACCTGAGTAAGTGTTGTTAGCTGCAATTGGCTAGCGAATGACGCTTGGTACCCATGCGACACCAGCGCGACGACTGTGCGACGGGTCGCGACGAATCGCGACTGAACTCGCGAATTATGATCCGCAACAACGGAATTGGTGTCCTCTCGGCGTACAGTCTTGGGTATAGATTTCGACCGGCCACGGCGAGGCCACAACCCACAGAACGGATTTCAACTGTGACCGCGATTGTTGCGCCCGCCGCTATTGCTGCTGATTACCCGATGATCGACGGCATTCCTGTTTTCCCGCTGTTCGGTAGCGATCCCGCTGGTGGTTTCCATACGCAAGGCGACGTGCTGGTCGATAAGACTCGTGACGGCATTTCTCTTGACCAGTTGTGGCAGGACTACCGCGACCTCTTGGGCGAGGTAAATAAACACCGCAGCGCCATCGTGAGCCACCTGGCACACACCACCACCGCCGTGGCGGATGCAGTGCCGCAATCAGTCGAAGAAATCGCGTTTGAAGAGGCCAGCGAGTTCGGCAAGCCCAAGGCTGCACGCCCCGGTTCTGCGCTCTTGCTCGGTTACGACTTCCGCGATTACGACGTGGCGAGCCGATACACGTGGAAGTTCTTGCGTGACGCAAGTCGCCAGCAAGTTGACCACGTAACCGAGTCGATTCTTGAAGCGAATAACCGCAACACCACGCGCCAGGTGCTCAAGCGCATTTTCTCGCCTACCGAGAGCCTGAGCCCCGAAAATCACAAGGTGTTCGGCCTGTGGACCGGCGATGATGGGCTGGCACCGCTGCCTCATTTGGGTCGGACATTCCCCGAGAGCACGTCGCACTATTGGGCAAGTGGAAATGCGGTACTCGACAGCGCCGATATTGAGGACGCAATTACTGCGATCACTCAAAAGGGTTATGGGCGCACTGCTCGGTCGCGAATCCTGGTGTTCGCGAACCAAGTCGAAACCGACAAGATCGCTATGTGGAAATCAGGCGAGGAAAGCCGCACCGGTGGACCTGTGGCCAAGTTCGATTTCATCCCGAGCGCCGATGCGCCGCCGTACCTCACTGACAAGACAATTGTCGGCGCGACGGCACCCGCTGATCTGGACGGCCTGCGCATCGTCGGCAGCTACGGAGACGCTTGGGTAATCCCTACCGAGATTCTGCCAGCGGGCTACGTGCTGGTTGTCGCCAGCGGTGGACCTGATAGCCCGAACAATGCTCTCGGTTACCGAATTCACCACGACCCCACCTATCAGGGTCTGCTGCTGATTCCTGGCCCTGGTCGTTATCCGTTGCAGGAAGCGCACTACGTGAATTCGTTCGGTGTTGGCGTGCGTAACCGCTCTGCTGCGGTGTGTATCCAAATCACCAGTGGTTCGACCTACACCGCGCCGACCTGGCCCGTGTAGTAGCCCGCCAGGGCGGCTGTGTGTGCCCGCTGCAATTGCTGAGCGAAAGGAGACTGTGATGGCTACATATCAGGGCAGGGAGATTCCGCCCGAACGTCGCCTGTCTGTGGACAGCGGCGATAACGAATCCGAATTCGGCACGCCGGTCGGGTATATCGACCCACACGCTTACAGGCCGATGGCAGCAAGCCAATCGCTCACCAAATCAGACGACGACGGTCGTATGCGACCGCCGACAATAGTCCCGCTGAAACCGGTCGTCTGACACCAGACAGGAGACTGCCCAATGGCCAAGAAAAAGGGCAAGCGCCGACCCCGCGCCAAGTCCGGTCGATTCAGGAAGCGCTGACGATGGCGCGACGACGTTCAGGGATTCGGGTTGCCAAGGGCAATCGCATTGCGACCGCCAGGCGCTCAACTGGCGCGCGGTATCACGGCGTGCGCCACGTTGGACGGCGCGTCTATTACCGCGACGGATTGGGACGGTTCGCCGCAACCGGGTCAAGCCGCAATCGGAAACGAACCACGCGTCGAAGCGTTGTCGCTGGAGTGGTCGTCGCTGGCACAGTCGGTGCGCTCGGTGCTGCTGCGGTCACCGTGTCAGCGTCGCGCCGGAATGCCCGTCCGAGCATTCCGACACGCAATGTCGCCACGGGCACGAAAACAGGGGTGCGCCTTGGGCGCAAGGTAGCTGCGTGACGTGGCTAAATTTCGCACAGGGTAGGGGCAGTTCCATAGCGAAATGAAACTTGGCTCACTTGCGAAGGCGCTCCGACCGAACGCACGCCGATGCTGGTTACACCGCGCGGTGACCTAATGAGCCGACCGGCATCCTCTCGCTTCCGGCGATACAGCCGTGAGGGTGCCGGTCATCAACCGGAGCTGGTCAATGCGTCCACCGCCGAGCGCATTGGCCAGCTTCGCTGTTTTGGATCTGAGAATGGTTTGCTGTCCGATCTTCCGCTAATTGGCCGGCGTCTGGCTAGTAGCCAATATAACCGCAGTTCAACGGGCCATCCTGGGTGTCGTCATCCGTCCCGCGAGTTGTCTTTGACGGGTTGCTAGCGTTGCGGTAGTGTTGGCTCTAGTCGCCCAATTGGCAAGCGCCCGCGTCACATTCGGCAGAAGCCCGACGCAATGCGACACCAACCCACACGGAGAATTCGCGACCAGATAAGTATGGCCGCACCCGATGCCATTGGAGACCGCTAGAGATGTCCCGCACTGAGGCCGAGAAAAAGACTGAAATCCCAAACCGACCGGCCACCGCCAACGATCTGCCCGAACACGCCAAAAAGTGGATGGCACAGCAGAATCCGAGTCCGGTTTTCACGATGAACAAAGAAGAAGCCGCGCACTATCTGGGCGGTTTTGGATTCCCTACGAATCGCGCCGCTGTCGTGCGTGCTGTCTACAACGGACAGTTGGCAAGTCGACTCGTCGGCAAGAAGCGTCTCATTAGTCAGCATGACGCTCTGGTGTACGCGCTGTCCGGTGGCGAACATTTCGGTCTAGAAGCAAGCGCGTAGTCAAAAAGCACGAGAGAAAGTTAATAGCAATGGAACTGAATGGGATGACCGCTGCCGAGCTGGTGGCCTCTATCGACTTGCCTGACGCCACCGTTGATTACGGTGTAGATCAGTTCGTCGCCAAACGGATGCAGATCGACGCATTCATGGCGCGGATTGCAGAGCTTGCGCCGTGGCGGGTGCTGATACCCAGCTTCCTGCCAGAAATTCGTCACATTGCAGACGGTTTCATGGACGACTATCGAACGGTCAGCGCGGACCGCGACGTGTGGCGAGATATTCCCGATTGCCCGGACGTTGACCCTGGCGACGATATGAGTCTGAGAACCCACGATCCTCGCGGCGGTGATGGGCTACCCGAGAATGTGCCGATCGCTCTCTACCGTGACGGCACCGTATTTCACCGCGTCTATTGCTGGGGCAGCGTGACACTAGATGACGTGTACGACGGTCTGTGCAAAACCGGTCCTACAAAGGATGAGATCAATCGAAACCCATTGCAACGTAGGCATCCTGACCCTGGCTGTGATCTCCATATTCTGCCTGAGGCTGCGCACCGGATTTCGTCGTCGCGTGAACCTTCACCGTTTCGAGCCACTAGCGTGTGGCCGATTCAGCGCGGCGATTTCGTAATCTTGCTGCGCACGTGCTCGGCATGTGTTCGTGCACTGTTTCAGAAGTACGAAATTGGCCCGTGTGCAATCGAAGTGCCTTGGGGGATTGGCTAGCTATGGGCCAGACTCGCGGGCAGTTGGCTAGGTGAGTAAATCACCTGCAGGCCAGTAGATTTGAAGATCACGACAAAGCGATGCCCCGGTCAGCGGTGAGAGCTGACCGGGGCGATATCCCGACGAAGGAATGACCATATGGTAGCACCAGTTACCGACCAATCGGCCGACGAACACGGTGACCAACCAGATCCAGTTTTCAACGAATTGGCTTGTGTGGCAATACCGGACGTGAGCGGGCTATCTGCGTACAAGGCTGCTCTTGCCTACGCAGACGACGGAATGTACTTGCTGCCGGTCGATCCAGATGACCCGAAGAATCCCGGCAGTCGTGTCGGCAAGAATTGGCCGGCCAAATCGACCCGTGATCCCGACACCATTGAGGGCTATTGGGATTGCGACGAGCCGCCGCTGATTGCCATCCATACCGGGCGTAGTGGCCTGGCCGCGTTCGATCTGGATATCGACGTGCTGCCCGACGAGTTGGCTTGGATGAGATCGGGTCGGTTCCAGTCAACTCGTATCGGTGACAGCGAGCGCGGCCATTACGTTTTCGCCAGCACCAAGGTATTCGTCTCTGGAAAGCTCACGCTGACCGATGGCACGCACGTCGGGGAAATCCGTAGCGGAAACAGTGTCATCCTGACTGCGCCGAGTCGGCACGCGAAAGCAGATGTCGGTGGTCGTTACCTTTGGCAGACGACAGGACCAGTGCTTGAGCTGCCCGATGTCGCACGCCGGTATTTGCGCCCGTTGACCACCGGGGCGGTTGGTAGCGAATCTGCGATACAAACGGGCACCCAAGAGCAAGTCGCGGCGTTCATCAAATCGACAGCCAATGCCGACAGTCGGCCCAATGCCCTCACCGCCCTGGTGGCCAGTATCGCCAGGCAACCCAGCGGCACCCGTGATTGTGTACGCGATGCGCTACGGATGGCAGCGGGTGAATCGCGGCTCGGTTTCTACCCCTACGCACGCGCGGTCGCCGAGATTGAAACCGCAGCTCGCGAGTCCTACGCCAAACGCCGCGAGAGTTACGACGAGCACATCGGGTCAGCCGGGTACGTCGCCCTGGTCGCCAACGGGGTGGCCCAAGCTATGGCTCGCGATATTGACGCGATCCGCCGTGAGGCGACCCGCGATTATGGCGACAAACGCGCACAGCGCGCCGAGCTGGCAGCCGGGGTGCAGTTTCGTACTGAATTAGACGGTCTAGCCGCAACCGCTCTGCCTGGCGATACCGCCAGTCAGCTCGGATCTGATTTGGCGCAATTTTGGGCGTCGTCGGCAGAGCTGCGCGACCTGCGCCAGTTCGCGCAATCCCGTCGTGTTGGTCCCGCTGCCATGCTCGGCAATTCCCTAGCCAGAGTGGTCGCCGCGATACCGCCGAATGTTGTGCTTCCCCCAACTATCGGCAGTGTCGCGGGTCTGAACCTGTTCGTTGCGTTGGTGGGCCGCAGCGGTGAAAGCAAGAGCGCGTCCATGGGTGCCAGTGCGGACTGGCTCACCGTGAGCCCGAGCTATTCGCCAGCTAAACCGGGCAGCGGTGAGGGTCTGGCCAAGTGCTTTGCATCGATGCAGAAAATGCCGGGTAGCAACGGAAATCCTCCTGGGTTTGTTCAGCGAGGCAAAGCGTGGTCGGTGCTGGCACAGCTTCCCGAGGTCGATACCTTGATCGCGACCGGTGGCCGCGGTGGCTCGACAATCATGAGTGAATTGCGTTCGGCTTGGTCGGGAGAGCGCTTGGGTCTGGACTATGCCAGCGAAGACAAGCGAATTACGCTGTGCGCCAACAGGTACCGATTGTGCTTGGTGTTGGGTGTGCAGCCGTTGCGCTCAGCGCCGTTGTTCGATGACGCTGACAGCGGCACACCGCAGCGATTTGTGTGGCTGCCAGCCGGGGACCACGACGCACCTATTTCGCGGCCCGATGAGCCTGCGCGCTTGGTTCTGCCACGTTGGCCTGAACTGCGAAGCAATGGTGTCACCGATCCCGACGTTGTTCTGAGCAGTCAGCTAGGGATTGCCGCCGATGTGAGCGAGTACCGTGTGCTGGCCATTCCTGTCGCAGCTCGCGAGTTGATCGATTCGAACCAGTTCGCCGTTTTGCGTGGCGATCCCAGCGTTGATCCGCTCGACGGTCTGAATCGCCCTGGTCCTGATGGAGACTCTCACTATTGGATTTCGACCAGGGGTTGGTCGGTCCGTTTCGTAGCGTAGAAGATGGCTTCGAACTCGCCGGGCGGTACGTCTCCGAGGTATCCGTGGAG
>NZ_NPKP01000020.1 GCF_008329585.1 Mycolicibacterium sp. P9-22
CTCCACGGATACCTCGGAGACGTACCGCCCGGCGAGTTCGAAGCCATCTTCTACGCTACGAAACGGACCGACCAACCCCTGGTCGAAATCCAATAGTGAGAGTCTCCATCAGGACCAGGGCGATTCAGTCGGGCTTCGCCACGCTCGTTACGCGGCGCGGACGATCAAAGACGCCGCTGTTGGCGGCTTTGTTATGGGTTGAGCGGTCGTAGAGGGGTAGGTCGCCTCGTTCGTCGGTGCGCTTTACGTAGGCGCGCATGGCTTTCTGCGCCTCTGGGCTCGCCAGGGTCGATAAGAACTCCGCGCTTTCGACGCGCAGACCGTCGTGAAGGCTGCGCGTTGCACCGGTGTAGACACTGCGTTTGATGGCGGCGACCGTGGGCTTGAGCCGGCGGGCGAGCCGGTCTCCGAGCGCGACTGCGCGGTCGATGAGCTCGTCAGGGGGTACGACGTCGTCGACGTAGCCGATCGCGAGCGCCGAAGCCGGATCGAGGCCGCCGCCATCGAGCATCAGCCTGAGACCCTGGCGGGGGCCGACGAGTCGCGAGAGGCGTTGCGTTCCACCGCCACCGGGGCACAGTCCGAGCAGGATCTCGGGCTGGCCAACGACGTAGTCGCCGTCGGCCATGATGCGGAAGTCGCAGGCGAGTGCGATTTCTGAGCCGAGTCCCACGGCTGTGCCGTTGATTGCGGCGATGAAGACCGTACCGCAATCGTTGATGCGGCAGAGCATTTCGTGGAAGTCGACGAGCTCGATGGCTCCGCCGAGGGGAGTTCGTCCGAGAAGTCGCCTGGCGCCCTTGATGAGGCGGACGGCGCGCGCGACCCGAAGAGCCTGTGACAGCATGCGCGGGCCGACCGCCGGACTGCCTGCTCCGGCTTGCTGCAACCATTGGATATCGGCGTGTCCGAATCGGTCTGGGTGAGCGCCGGTGATGACGACCGCCCCGACATTGTCGTCGCTCTCCGCGCGGCCCACGAGTGCTTCGAGCCCGGCGAACATGGCCGGCCCGTACTCGCCGCGTGAGCCGCCGTGAAGCCGGGCAACGAGCACGCGTCCTCGCTGCTCGACCGCGATCCCTTGGCCGTGGGGGAGGGGGTGAGTAATCCGTGTTGTCATGTCAGCGGCCTTCCGATGCGGGGTCAGGGTGCCGACCTTACATGCTGAGTTGACAATTCATACTTAGGGTCTACGCTTCGACCATGCCTCTAGACAACGTCATTCGGCGCGACGTCGCCTTCACCTCATCTGGCGACGACTGCCGTGGCTGGCTGTTCATGCCCGACGTTCCCGACCCCGAAGGGGTGCCACTGGTCATCCTCGGGCACGGTATGGGAGGGACACACGAGTTCGGTCTGGAGCCGTTCGCCCGTCGGTTCGCGGCGGCCGGCATCGCCGCGCTTGCGTTCACCTACCGGTACTTCGGTGACAGCGATGGACGGCCGCGTCAGTTGCTGGACATCGATTGCCAGCTGGAGGACTGGAACGCCGCACTTAGGTATGCACGGGGTCTCGACGAGGTCGACAGTGGCCGGATCGCACTGTGGGGCACCTCCCTCGGCGGCGGTCATGTCCTGAATGTGGCTGCCACCGACGGGCGGGTCGCGGCGGTGGTGAGTCAGTGCCCATTCATCGACGGGCTGACCGCGGTGCGGGCAGCAAACCCCAGCAGCCTGGCCAAAATGGCTGTTCCGATCGTTCGCGACGAACTGGCGCGGCTACTGGATCGGCCGCCGGTGCTGGTGCCCCTGATCGGTCCGCCTGGTTCGGCGGCAATCATGACCTCCCCCGACTCGGAACCCGGGTACCGGGCGCTCATCCCGGATGACGCCGAGTTCGAGTTCGGGGTGGCGGCTCGAATTGTCAACCGCATCGGTCTGTACCGCCCTGGACGCTCGACTGGTCGGGTGCGGGCACCGATCCTGTTCTGCATCTGCGACGACGACTCAGTGGCCCCGGCGGAGACGGCGCTGCGCTACGCGGCGACCGCTCGATATGGGGAAGTCAAGCGATATCCCATCGGGCACTTCGACATCTACGTCGGAGAGGACTTCGAGGTTGCTGTCGCCGATCAGACAGAGTTCCTCGTTCGACACCTGAAACCGGCCTAGATGCCCCGCCGGCCTCGCGCTCGGTGTGCCGGGGCCCCAGTCGTCCAGGGTCGGTTTATGTGACACGAGTTGGACCTTCGGGATTCGGTCTCTGTTTCATTGACGAGGCTAGCCAGGCCTTGGTGGGTGTGGAGTCGACACGGCTCGCGTTTTCGCTCACAATGACTTTCAGAACCATCTCGGTCTGCGAGTGTGGCGTTCTGCGCGCGACACATTTGCGGGTGGGCGGCGTCGAACATCCGGCCGGTCGCGGACACACTACGGCGACACTGTTCGTCGGTGACGTCGCCGGCGTGAGGTGTGTGAGGTTTCGCGTTCAGCCCCGTGGCCGGGTTTCCACGTACTGCGAGGTCCGCATCACTCGTTTCCAGACTGCGTCGCCGGGGACGCTGAGCACGAGCGGACGCAGCGCCTGCATGATCGCCAACGACCGTGGTGTGTAGACGCGCCGCTTGCGTTTGGCGATCGCGTGCGCCATCGCTTCAGCGCATTGGGTCGGGGAGTGCAGCTTGTTCAACGGTCCACGCAGGCTGTGCAACGCGGAACTTATTGCCTCGAATTCGCTCTCGGTGTCGCGGACCAGGTCGGTGTCCAAGAATGCGGGGTGGGCGCTTCCGATCCGGACGCCGGTGTGCGCGAGTTCGATGCGCACTCCGTTGGCGAGGTGTTCGACTGCTGGTTTGGAGGCGCAGTAGGTACTCAGCCCAGGGAACGCGCTGAACGAGCCCACGGAGCTCACGAGCAGCGCGTAGCCGTGATTCTTGCTGTAGGAGCTCAGGCCTCGCACGCCAGGAGCGCACCCGGGCCGCTGACCGCCTCGACGTCCTCGGGGCTGTTGATCGTGTGGCCGGCGTCGCAGATGACGGCGAGATGCACCTCCTCACCGCAGCCGACATGACGGTTGATCGCGGCCGGGCCGGCGGGGTCGGCCTTGTGGCGGTCGCCCCACTCGCGCAGCGCGAGCAGTATCGGCAATAGCTCCCGGCCACTGTCGGTCAGGTGATACTCCTTGCGGGGGCGACTGCCGGATTCGCGGTAGTCCGATGGTTCGAGAATTCCTTCGTCGACCAGCTTGCGGAGTCGTTCGGAGAGCAGGTTGCGTGGGCAACCCAGCACGCTGTGAAACTGTTCGAAGCGCGTAGATCCACTGAACGCCTCCCGCGCGATCAGTAGTGTCCACTTTTCGCCGAGAACCTGCAGGCTGCGAGCTATCGAGCAGTTGCTCAACAGGTAGCCGTTGCGTTCCATCAAAACCCCTCAAACTATGTACTTCCGCTCGCCCCGAACCGGCCACAGTCGGGGCCGAGCCGCGGGGGCGAGACGCGCCATTGGTGCGAGATACCTGGCACCGAGCGTGACGGGCAACCCTGACCGCGGGCCGACCGAAGGGGTCGCCCCTGCAAGCATTCCCAATCGTAGCGCGGCCAATCGGCGTTGCCGGTCCCTCAACAACAGGTCAGCAAGATTGTCGAAGCGGAGACCAACCCCTGAGTTGACAATATGTACTGAGGGGTGCAGAGTTCTGCTGAGATGCAATTCAGATCGAACCGATGGAGATCAAGCATGTCGCAGCCTTCTTCCGACCTTCAGCTGCAGGTGGTTGTCAGCCCTGCTGTCGACCTCGCGATCGGCGGCACGTTCTCGCCGACGACGGCGACGATCATCACCGGCCCGACGGAGGCGGTCCTGGTCGATACGCTGTATACCCACGCCGATGTCGACCGGCTGGCAGAGGCGATCGAGGCTACGGGTAAGAAACTCACGACGATCTACATCACCCATGCCCATTTCGACCACTACATCGGGCTCGGGCCGCTGCTGGAGCGCTTCCCCGATGCGCGAGGCGTCGCGACCGCTCCAGTGGCCCAGCTCATTCACGACACCTTCGCCACGGATAAGGCGATCACCGACGTGTGGATGCCCGGTGCGGTCATCGAGAACTTGCGGCATCCCGATGTGCTCGAAGGCGACGTCATCACCCTGGACGGTCACGAGCTGCGGATTGTCGATGTCGGCCAGGCCGACATCGCGGACAGCACCGTTCTGCACATTCCCGACCTCGATGCAGTGGTGGCCGGTGACGTCATCTACAACGGTGTTCACCAGATGCTCGGACTGACCGGCCCAGACCAGTGGAAGCAGTGGATCGAGAGCGTCGACAAGGTCGAGAGCCTGGCGCCACGTCTCATTGTCGCCGGCCACCGGGGTCCGGGTCGTCTCGACACCGATATTGAGGGAATGCTTAACGGCACAAGGGATTACATCCTCACCTTCATGACCGAGTCTGCCGAAGCACCAGATGCCGAGACGCTCATTGCCCGCATGACTCAACGATTCCCCGACCGGATCAATCTCGCCACCCTGCTGTTTTCAGCAGGGGTCATCATCGAGCAGAGGAATCAAGCCCAAGCCGCCAGCCCAGCCCGCTAGCCGGACGGCGTCCTGGCGTACAGAAGACGATCGACGCCCGAGTCATGAAGCAGGCGTCGGCGCGATCCGTGTGCGCGCGATCTTCGCCCCACAGCTCGATCGCGTATGGCGATGACGCCGCGCCGAGAGACGGCTCGGCTGGACCCATCCGCAGGAGGACGTCTTCGATGCCAATCATCATCACACCCGGCGCGTTCACGCGGCCGGCGTCCTTAGCCTCCCTGGCAGAACGCCTGGGGGCCCAGATCGTCGCGCGCCCCCAGCACCGAAAGGTCCAATTCGACACGGGGGGAATCCGTTCCATCGCAGCAGCCCTGGACTGCGCGATCCGCGATCTTTGCTCAAGTTCGCCGCCGGCGGCCTGTCGACCCGGCCACTTCGCAACGGCATGGTCTCCCCGCCGCGCGGGCTACACCAAGGACGCGCCCGCAAGGTACTGATCGATGGCGCTGCGCACCGAGCCGACGAGTCCCCGCTCCTATTGGCCCAACTGCTGATTGGTTCACGAGTTCCGTACACCGGGCGACGGTCCCGACGCTCGTTGTGACGGGTCTTCAAGACGGCCTGGTGCCGCCCCACCGGGCTCGACGCCTGGCCGGGCGACTGGGCGCGGACCTCCTCGAATTCGATGTAGCGCAAAACTTCTCGGAAGAGCCGGCCGGCACCGTCGTGGAGGACGCCGTGCATGCGTGGCTGCACGAACGAGCCCTATTGCCATCGGGCGGCCCAGTCAAGCCGTGACAAGTGCCGCCGGTCCCGACGGCGTCAGATGCTGAGTGCCCGAGGTGCCGGCGGCACGTTCGACGGCGCCCCTTGCTGAATTGTGCTTTGCCTTTCCAGCGATTCTTGTCGTAGGCGCACGGCAGAAATATGGGGATCTCGGCGTCGCGGCCATCACGGCATTGCGACTTGTCGTGTGCCACCGCAGACGGCGGCCGCCGCCGACGAGTGAAACCGTCGTACCGTCCCGACTTTCGCCACCCGGGATGAGACTTCTACCGAAGCTCCCGCCCGGCCCACCGATGCAGTGCTCGACTGACCATTCGCTGTAGGGGCAGCTTCGAACGGCGTGCCGGTACTGCCGATGCTGACCAGACTTCGTGCGAGGAGAGCCGTTTCCGAAACGGAGGTGATCTGCCCGTTACGTGGGGTCCGTCTCTGGTGAGGCCGGAAACCTCGACGAGCAGGCACTCGTCGCTCAACGGGACGCTTCCAGGCGCATGTCGGGCCCACGTCGCGCTGAAACAGGTGTCCCGTATCGGGACACTCGGGGAGGGCGGGCCTCAATAAGCTGAGCCGAATCGAGCAGCCTCCATCGGTGCAGATGCCGCCCAGCTAAATGTCACACGAAGAAGTTGGGCATTGCCCGCGCCCATTTCCACCTCGACGGAAGAGCATGCAGTGACCACACAGGAATCCCCCGATGCAGTAGGCGCCTCGTCCGTTTCAAGCGGTAAGGAACAGTCTCCGCCCCGTCTGCAGGGCAACATGGGGCTCGGTGAACTCGTGATGACAGTTCTCGCGTTCTCCTCGCCTCTGACGACCGTTGCTGGGTTCATCCCCGTGCTCTTGAGTTTCGACAGCCGATCGGCGCCGGCCATTTATCTGTTGGTCGCCGCCATTCTTTTGGTCTTCTCCGTGGGCTTCACCGCGATGGCACGCAAGCTGCCCAATCCAGGCGGCTTCTATGCTTTCGTGACTGCGGGCCTGGGCCGACCGGCCGGCCTTGGCGGGGCCTTCCTCGCGATCTTCGGATACGTGTGTATCGGGTTCTTCGCGCCCCCGTTCTTCGCGGTCACGGTTCAGGCGTATGTCGTCAGGCTCGGTGGCCCCGAGATCCCATGGATCTGGTACGGGTTGGGCATAGTGCTGCTGACCACGGCATTCGCTTACCGGCGGATTGACCTGTCGGCACGAGTTCTGACAGTCGTCATGGGCCTTGAGATCGTCGCTGTGGTGATCTTCAATGTCGCAGCGTTCGTACACGGCGGGCCCGCTGACGGTGGCGGAGCAGCATTTGCACTGCCCAATCTCGGCACCGCGACCATCGGACTCGCCATTCTCTTCGCCGCCGGCAACTTCCTCGGATTCGAGGCCACGGTGATCTACCGCGAGGAGGTCAAGGACCCCACTCGGACGATTCCGCGCGCCACGTATCTCGCGGTGGCCGGCATCGGCGTGTTCTACGCGATCGCCGCCTGGGCCTACCTGACATTCTTCGGCGCCAACAACGCCCAGGCGGCGGCCACGGAGGATACCGCGGGCATGTTCAACTCGGCAGCGACGGCGCTGCTCGGGAGCATTTTCGTGGACGTCGTGACGGTGCTTCTGATGACCTCGGTATTGGCGGCAGTCCTGTCGATACACAATGTCGCCGCGCGTTACCTGTTCTCGTTGGGCAGCGACAGTGTCCTGCCCGCGGCTCTGGGCAAGGTCCATCATCGGCACCACTCCCCGCACGTGTCCGCGGCCGTGGTCGGAGCGCTATGGGCCACCGCGACGGTGCTCTTCGTCGCGATCGGCACCACCCCGGAATCGTTGTATGGCAAGGCCGTCGGCATCGGCACTCTCGCAATCGTCATCCTGATGTTCTCCGCGAGCATCGCGGTGATCGCGTACTTCTGGGCCAGACGAGACTCGATCGAGTCGGTGTGGAAGTGTTTTGTCGCACCGGTGATCGCCGCGATCGGAATCGGCTTCATCACCTACCTGGCAATCGCCAATTACCCGGAACTTCTTGCTGATACCGGAGCGATCACAGCCTTCTTCCTGGCCATCACCTTCGCGGTACCGGTGGCGGGTGCTGTGTATGCAGGTGTGCTGCGGAAGCGGCGGCCCGAGGTCTACTCGATGATCGGGCGACAGCAGATGTGAGTGCGCACCATTCCTCGAAATCAGAAGGAGAGAAACACAATGGCACGGATGAACGGCAAAGTCGCCTTCATTACGGGAGCGGCTCGCGGCCAGGGCCGATCGCATTGTCTGACTTTGGCGCGGGAGGGCGCAAAGATCATCGGGCTGGACGTATGCCGATCGGCGGACGAGGTGGCCTATCCACTGGCCACCGACGAGGACCTCGCGGAAACCGGCCGGCTCCTCGATGAAATCGGTGCCCCTTGGCTGTTGATGCAAGGCGATGTCCGCGACATTTCGGCTGTGCAGGCGGTAGTGGATGCCGGTCTGGAGAAGTTCGGACAGATCGACGTGGTGGTGGCCAACGCGGGTGTCTGGACGTGGGGCGAGACACGATCACTACCGGTGAGCGACTGGCAGTTCACCATCGATCTGAACCTGACCGGCGCGTTCAATACCGTACGTGCGGTACTACCGTCGATGATCGACCGCGGCGCAGGTGGCTCGATCATGTTCACCGGATCAGAACTCGCCTTCCGCGGGGCAGCTCAAGCCGTGGCCTACTCGGCAAGCAAGGCGGGGCTGATCGGCATGATGCGCGCGCTGGCCAGAGAGCTTGCACCGCAGAGCATTCGAGTGAACAGCATCCATCCGAGCACGGTGAACACCGATATGGTGACCAACCAGGCTACCTATGACCTGTTCGCCCCGCACAAGGCAGGAACGGCCGATATCGATGATCTGATGGAGGCGGCGCGGGCGATGCACATACTCCCGCTGCCGATACTTGAGGCGCAGGACATCAGTAACGCGGTGCTGTACCTGGCTTCTGACGAGTCTCGCGCCGTCACCAGCATCTCGCTGCCGGTCGACGCGGGATCCACTCAGAAGATCGGCTGACCACGGATCTACGCCCCTACGGCGACGGCATCGCCGTTTAACGACCGACCGCGGCGCCGCGCGACTCGTCCAGAAGCGGGGTCGAGGTCGTCCCGGCCGGCAGCAATCTCGGCCTGTCCAAAAATCCCTAAGGAACGAATGATGACTGCACACATCTCGCTGCCGCGGGTTGCGAAGATCGGCGCGAAAGCTGTTGAAGAAACCGGCAATGTTGTTGCTCAGCTGGGTTTTGCTCGTCCGGTACTGGTCACGGACAAGTTCATGACAAGCACCGGAGTTGCGCACCGAATTATCGACCGGTTGACGGCGGCCGGCTTGACGCCGACGATGTTCGACGGCGTGGTGCCCGACCCCACCACCGACTCCCTCGACGAGGGTGTGAAGGTCATCATCGAGCACGGCGCCGACGCGGTGATCGGACTGGGCGGCGGCAGCCCGATGGACTCGGCGAAGGCGTTGGCGGTGCTGGCGCCCAATGAGGGTCGGATGCGGGAATTCAAGGCACCTCGCAGCTATGCCGGACCGGCATTGCCGATCATAGCCATTCCGACTACCGCTGGAAGTGGTTCGGAAGCAACACAATTCACAGTCATAACCGATAGCGACTCAAACGAGAAGATGCTCTGTCCCGGATTGTCGTTTCTGCCCGTCGCTGTCATCGTGGACTTTGAGCTGACGATCTCGATGCCGGCCCGGTTGACGGCCGACACGGGTGTGGATGCCCTGACTCATGCCATCGAGGCCTACGTGAGCCGCAAGGCCAATCCGTTCTCCGACGGCCTGGCTCTTACGGCGATCCGGACCATAGGCAGACATATCCGAGCGGCCTATTCAGACGGAACCGACCGAGTCGCCCGTGAAGCGATGATGATGGCGTCCATGCAGGCCGGCATGGCATTCTCCAATGCGAGCGTGGCGCTGGTGCACGGGATGAGCCGGCCGATCGGCGCTCATTTCCACGTCGCGCACGGTTTGTCCAATGCGATGTTGCTACCCGAGGTCACCGACTTCTCGTTGTCGGGTGCCGAAAACCGTTACGCGGATTGTGCGCGGGCACTCGGCGTGGTTGCGGAGTCCGCGCGGGATGGCCTCGCAGCACACAGCCTGGTGACTTCGCTCCGCGAACTGTGCAGCGAATTGGCGGTTCCGACCCCGCGCTCGTACGGAATCGACGAGACCGAATGGGAGCGCCTGATTCCGTTGATGGCAAGCCAGGCGCTGGAGTCGGGTTCGCCGTCGAACAATCCGGTAATCCCCTCCGCTGTCGAGATCGAGACGCTCTACCGGACCGTATACGCGGGACGGTGATGGTTTGTGGGGTTGTCTCAAACCGAGACAGTCACCCACGCCGCAGCGTCACTAACGTCTGATCAGGTGGCGACCGCACAGCACCGTCGTTGCGACATCTACCGACGAAAGGGCGTTGGCCATGAGATTGCTGGAAGACAAGGTCGTGTTCATCACCGGCGCCGCCCGCGGGCAAGGCCGTGCACAGGCAATAGCGTCAGCCCGACAGGGTGCCGACGTCGTGCTGCTGGACCTGTTGCAGGACATTCCGACCGTCGGATACCCGATGGCCACCGAGGAGGACTTGGCGCTCACGGTCAAAGAGGTTGAAGCCGCGGGCCGTCGCGCACTCAGCTTCGTCGGTGACGTCCGGTCACAGCAGACACTCGACGATGCTGTCGGAGAGACGGTCGCGGAGTTCGGCAAGATCGACGCCGTCGTCGCCAATGCCGGTATCTGGTCCCAGTCTCCGTTCTGGGAACTGTCCGAAGACCATTGGGACCAGATGATCTCGATCAACCTCACTGGGGTGTGGAAGACGGCGAAGGCAGTGGCCCCGCACATGATCGAGCGTGGCAGCGGTTCCATCGTGATGATCTCATCGATGGACGGTGAAGAGGCGGGCGAGAACTACGCCCACTATGTTGCCGCCAAACACGGTGTGCTGGGCCTGATGCGGGACTGCGCGGCCGAACTGGCCCCGCACGGTGTGCGGTGCAACGCCATCATGCCGGGAGCCATTGACACCGCCATGCTGGACAATCAGCCCGCCTACGACATGATCGCCGGACGTGCCGGCGGGACTCGTGATGACCTGATCTCGGGCGGACATCACTACGCCCCGCTACGCGATACCTCACTCCTGGACCCGATGCATGTGGCCAACGCAGCAGTGTTCCTGCATTCCGAACTTGCCGCGAAGATCACCGGTATCCGAGTTCCGGTCGATGCCGGTCATATGCTGGTGAAGGGCTACGTCCACAGTCCGGTGCGCTGAATTCGCATCGCATGCGAGCGTCGAGCGGGGCCACCTGAGTGACAACCCGTGAGCGCACCGATCTACGTCGAAAGGCTCAACTGTGTACGAGGATCTCAGGAGCAAGACGGCCATCGTCACCGGCGGCGCCCGTGGCCAGGGTGCATCCCACGCTCGGGCTCTGGCGGGCTTTGGCGCGAACGTGGTCGTCGCCGACATCCGTGACGAGCTCGGGACGAACCTTGTCGACGAGTTGCGCGCCGCCGGGCACAACGCGCTGTATCGCCATCTCGACGTGCGGTCCACCGAGGAGTGGACCGAATCCATCGCCGCCGTGGAGGCCGAATTCGGCGCACTCGACATTCTGGTCAACAACGCCGGGATCACCCAGCCTGCAGCGATCGACGTATGCACCGATGAGGAGTGGGACGACGTCATCGGCACGAATCTCGGTGGAGTGTTTCGCGGCATGCGCGCCGCCGTACCGGCGATGAGACGCGTCGGTGGGGGAGTGATCGTCAACATCTCCTCGGTGTTCGGCATTCAGGGTGGATGGGGCTATGGCGGGTACATCGCCAGCAAGTTCGGCGTCACCGGGATCACGAAGTCTGCCGCCTTGACCTATGCGGCCGACAACATCCGCGTCAACGCGATCGCCCCCTCGTCGGTAGACACGCCCATGCTCGACCAGGAGAAGAAGCTGATGGCCGAGAATCCCTACTTCGATTTCGACGAATGGATGGCCGGCCAACCCATCACTCGGGTTGCGCAGCCGGAGGAAGTGTCCGACCTCCTGCTGTATCTCGTCTCGGAACGGTCCCGCTACTGCACGGGTGCGGTGTATCCGATCGACGGCGGGATCCTGGCCGGCTGATCGGCTGGACGGGCTCGAATTAAGCGGAGTGCAGTATCGTTTTGTGGTGGCTAAAGCAGACGAGGCGGAAATCGTCGACGCCCTGAGACCGCTGGGGCAGCGGGATCGGTCCAAGGCCGAACGTGCAGCACGGATCCGCGCCGCGGCCGAGGAGTTGCTGAGTGAGAGCAACTTCGAGGACATCACCACCAAGCGAGTGGCGGAGCGGGCGGGTATCGGCGAGGCCACCTTGTTCCGCTACATCGGATCCAAACAGCGACTACTGAACGTCGTCTACGGCGATCAGATGGACGCCATGCTCAACACCACCGAAGAACTCGATGTCGCCGCGAACACGGCCACGCCCGCCGAGCGCCGTCTGGCGGCTTGGTATCTGCATCGAATCTATGCCGCCTATCAGGCAAGATGTGACTTTTACCTGCGCAATCCCCACAACGCGACGCTGTACCTCCGGGCGGGCTTCGACCCGTCCGACGAACTGGTGCCCCGGCATCTGGCCCAGGGTGACCGCACCATCCGCTTGGTGGCGGCGGTTCTGTCGGATGGGCAACGCGCCGGCGCGGTCCGGCACGACGTCGAGCCGGCGCTGGTGGCGCAGAACTGTCACGGTATTTTCATCCACGAAGTCGATCGGACACCTGTCCGAGGGTTCTCTCCGGCATCGATCTGGGACCGCGTGCACGCCCGACTTCAGGTGCAGCTCGAACCCCTCGTCGGCTGAACGTTCAGTCTCGGACAGGCGCGCTGTATCGAACTGGGACAGTCTGGCCCGATAAATTTGATAGTACGCTCTCATTATTCGCAGGAGCGGACGATCAAAGGGAGCTGGGCCTATGACGATGTATCCGAGCGCGGTCACCGGTCAGGTGGCGGTCGACGGAGTGCAGGTGCGTTATGTCGATTCGGATGACGATCGCGGGAGCCGGCACACCTTCGTGCTGGTGCACGGCACCGGAGGATCTGCCGAACGAAGCTTCTGGACGGTTTTTCCGATGATTGCGACCCGGCATCGGGTGGTCGCCATCGATCTGGTCGACAGCGACCCGGGCTCAGATGTGTTGTCGCTCGACTGGCAGGTCAGGCAGGTTCGCGCGGTCGTGGAGACCGTGGCGCCCTCCGGCGCGGTGGTACTTGGGCACTCGCTGGGTGCTGTGGTGGCGGCGCGACTGGCCGCGCAGCATCCGAGCCTGGTGGATCACCTCGCACTGGTGGCGGGTTGGGCGGCAACGGACCGGCACCAACTACTCCGTAACACGGTGTGGCAGAGAATGTACGACACGAACCATCCGGCCCTGGCCGAGTTCATGACGCTTACGGCCCATAGTCCGTCGCATCTGAATTCGCTCAACGAGAGTGAACTCGACGCATTGATTGAGCAGGCGCGCTGCGCGCCGGACCGCTCGCGCGCGATGGCGCTGAACCGGACGATCGATATCCGGCACGACCTGCCGTCGATCCGAGCCCGGACGCTGATCGTGGCATGCAGCAATGACTGGATGGCACCGGTCCAGCAGAGCCATCTGCTGTTCGGCGGCATCGCGGATGCGTGTCTGGCCGAGATCGCCTCCGGTCACGCGGTGATGACCGAGCGACCGGCCCAGGTCTTCCGGCTGGCTCACGATTTCGTCACCGCCGCAGCCGGTTTCACCACCGGCGCGCTGATCGCAGCCACGCACGCCTAGCCAGTACTCACAGCACAGGTAATCGAGGAGATTTCGTGACCAATCATTTGACCGAAACCAACGACGACGCGGTGCTCAGTCAGAGCGATGTGATCATCGTGGGAACCGGATTCGCCGGCCTGGGTATTGCAACCGCCCTGAAACGTTCCGGCAGAACGTCATTCGTGATGCTGGAGCGGGCCGATGGTGTCGGAGGAACCTGGCGTGACAACACCTACCCGGGTGCTGCGTGCGACATCCAGTCCCACCTCTATTCCTATTCGTTTCGCCCCAACCCCGACTGGTCGCGGGTCTATGCCACACAGCCGGAGATCCTTGCCTACCTGCAGAAAACTGCCGCTGACGAAGGTCTGACACCGCACATCCACTTCGGTGCGGATGTGACGGACGCCAGATGGGATGCATCGGGCGAGGTATGGCGGGTTCAGACGGCCCGCGGAACCCACGTCGCCCGCGCGCTGGTGACCGCCACCGGCCACCTCTCCGATCCGAAGATGCCCGCGGTCCCCGGTCTGGAAGATTTCCCCGGGGAACTTTTCCACTCTGCACAGTGGAACCACGATGTCTCCTTCGAAGGGCGGAGGGTCGGCGTCCTGGGTACCGGCGCATCCGCGATTCAGGTGGTGCCCGAGTTGGCGAAGACAGCAGCCCGTCTGACGGTATTCCAACGGTCGGCGCCCTACGTCATACCGCGGCGTGACCATATCTACACCGAGGCCGAGAAGGGGATGTTCCGTAAGCTCCCCGCCACCGCACAGGCAGTGCGTGACGGCCTGTTCTGGGGCAACGAGGCCCGCTTTCCGCAGCGTCAACAGGTGCCGAAGTTCGTCGACGAAATTCGGACCAAGGCCCTGCAACACCTGAACCAGCAGGTTCAGGACCCCGATCTGCTGGAGAAACTCACACCCGATTATGAGATCGGATGCAAACGTATCCTCATCGCCAATGACTACTTTCCGGCGCTCGCACAACCGAATGTTGATGTGCTCGTCGGCGGCGTCGAACGCATCGAGGGCTCGACGGTGATCACTGCCGACGCAGCGGTGGACTTGGACGTCCTGGTCTGTTGCACCGGTTTCGAGGCAGTCGACCTGCCGATCGCGCAGCGGATCACGGGTCGTGACGGCGTCCTGCTGGCCGATCGCTGGTCCCGAGGCGGACAGGCATACGCCTGCACGACCGTCGCCGGATTCCCCAATCTGTTCGTGATGCTGGGGCCCAACACCGGACTCGGTGCGGGGTCCATCATCTACATGGTCGAGACGCAGATCAGCTACATCGAACAGGCGCTGCGCTACCTGGACGAGACCGATTCGGTCATCGAGATACCTCAAGAGCTGGAGGACCAATATGTCTCGAGTATCGATGCGCGGGCGGTCGGCACTGTGTGGACGTCGGGTGGTTGTTCCAGCTGGTATGTGGATCAAAGAAGTGGTCGTCTGAGCACGCTCTGGCCGGACTTCATGAGTCAGTTTCGTTCGGAGAACGGAACTTTCAATCCGGGCGTCTATCAGATAGCGACAAGATCGGCCGCTGTGTCAAAGTGAGGGACTCTGTCCAGCAACATGTTTGGAATGATCGAGGTCACCTGACTGGACGGATGAATGAGCATGTTGCTGGAGAGTATGGTCCGATCAAGCGTGACGAATCCTCTTGTCGGCGCCAAGCGTCAACTCCGGTATGCCGCCGACTTTCTCGGACACGACGACGGGATGTGCCAGATCCTCAGCCGACCGAGACGCGAGGTCGCGGTCAGCATCCCGCTACGCCGGGAGAACGGAGACATCAAGGTGTCAGGCACCGTGCCAGGGTGTGTACTTGCCCTGGTGGTATAGGAGCGGCGCCACCGCTGCGTCTGCGTCACCATGCTGCACACGTCCGATCAGAACGATATGATCGCCGGCCTCCACCTCGAACTCGGTGCTGCACACAGCGTGTGCCACACAGTGTTCGGTGAGCACGGGAAGGCCATCGTGGTCCTGGTGCTGGAGGCCATCGAATTTGTCATTACCCTTGTGCGCAAAGCGGTTCGAGATATCGTGGGCGCCGTCCTTCAGAAAGTTCACCACGAATCGTTTCGCGTCGCGGAGGACCGGCAGCGTTTCGCTCGTCAGTGCGACGCACACCAACAGCATCGGCGGCTCAAGTGACACGCTGGTGACGGCATTGGAAGTAAAGCCTTTCGGGCTACCGTCAGCTGCTGTCGTGGTGATCACTGTGACGCCGGTAGGAAACGTCGACATGATGGAACGAAAGATCTTCGAATCGAGCTGACATTCAGAATCGGAAATGGCACGTGTTTGAGTCATAGTTCAATCATCCTTTGCGGGAGTCGATCTCGACCGTGTCAGATTGGAACACGGTGCCCCCGCTCAATTGGCAAGGTGGTCGGCGTCGAGTCCGTATGGCAGGTCCAGGTGGTGTCCGAGCTTGTCCTGCTTGGTCTGAAGGTACCTCACGTTGTCGGCGTTGGGGGTGGTCAGCAGCGGTACACGCTCGCCGATGTCGAGACCGTAGTTGTGCAAGCCTTGAAACTTGGCCGGATTGTTGGTCAAGAGGCGCAGGGATGTCACACCGAGATCCCTCAGAATCTGCGCTCCGGCACCGTAGTCGCGCATGTCCGCCGGTAGACCGAGTTGCTGGTTGGCCTCGACGGTGTCATAGCCGTTGTCCTGCAGTGCATATGCTCGCAGCTTCTGGTTCAGCCCGATGCAGCGACCCTCGTGTCCACGCATGTAGATCAATGCGCCGCGGCCCTCGCTGGCGATCATTTCCAGGGCACGCTCCAACTGTGGTCCGCAGTCGCATCGCAGCGAGCCCACCACGTCGCCAGTCAAACATTCGGAGTGCACCCGCGTGAGCACACTGTGACCATCGGCGATGTCGCCCATCGTGAGAGCGAGATGGTCTTGTCCGGTTCGCATTTCATGGAAGCCGTGGGCGGTGAACTCGCCGAACCGGGTCGGCATCCTGGTTGCCGCGACGTGGGTGACCAGCGGCTCATGGTGCCGGCGGTGTTCCACCAGGTCGGCGATGGTGATCATGCGGAGATTGTGTTGCACAGCGAAATCGGATAAGTCGGGCAGGCGAGCCATCGCTCCGTCGTCCCTGACGATTTCGGCAAGCACCCCGGCGGCAGGCAGACCCGCCAACACCGCGAGGTCGACAGCGGCCTCGGTGTGACCGGGCCTTTTGAGAACGCCTCCCGCCCGGGCCCGCAGTGGGAAGACATGGCCGGGCCGAGCCAGATCGCTCGGCGTGGTGCCGCCGTGCGCGAGCGCTCGAATGGTGGTCGACCGGTCTGCAGCCGATATGCCAGTGGTAGTACCACTTTTGGCGTCGACGGAGATCGTGTAGGCGGTGCCCATGGCCTCGTCGCCATTGGCCACCATCTGAGGCAAGAGGAGGCGATCGCATATTTCCGCCGCCAAAGCCGTGCACAGAACACCACTGGTGTACCGAACGCACATCGCGACCAACTCCGGGGTGGCCAGCGCTGCCGCGAAGATCAGGTCGCCTTCGTTCTCTCGATCCGGATCGTCGACGACGATGACCGCCCGCCCCTTGGCTATCTCCTCGATGGCCTCCGGAATCGAAGCGAAGGGTGTGCCGCTTGATGTCAGAGCTCCGTGCATCTTCACATCCTGTACCTGCTGCGGCGAGGATCGACGTGTCACTTTGGGACACCGGAGCGGCTAGGGGGGCAGGCGGAGAGCCTGGATAGCCCACCAGAATTCGGCCACGTCGCGGGTATGTGTCAGATCCTTGCCGGTGAGATCGGCAACTCGATCGAGCCGATAACGCAGGGTATGTGGGTGAATCGCAAGTGCATGCGCGGCGCGTGCCACCGACCGGTCCTGCTCCAGATACGTTTGCAAGGATCGCAGGAGTTCCGATCCGCGTTCCGCGTCGTACCGCTGAAGCGGTCCCAGCAGCTGGTCGACCACGGCCGCGGCGGCATCGGGGCTCATACTCAACCATGGGCTGAAATCTCGCACTGCTCGATACTCCGCCAGCCCGGAGTGACTGCCATCTGTGTTCTCCATCGCCCACACCGCCTGCCGCTGATACCGGACGATGTCCCCGCCGATCCGGAAGGGCTCGCTGAGTCCGCCCGTGTATTCCTGTGGCCGAGCGATTCGGTTCAAGGGCGCGAAGTCATCCTCGATCAAGAGCAACACGTGATCCGATGCGGTGGTGATCAATGCCGGCACCGTGCGCTGGATGAGTTCGGCCTGCAGCTGTCGCGCATCGAAATCCGGTTTCCCAGCCGTACGCAGCGCGGCAAATCGCAACCTCGTGTCGGTGCCAAAGCCATGCTCGGACAGGTATTGCTGAATACCGCGCCGCGGATCCTCGCCGCGTAGGAGGCGGGCCAGGATCTCGCTTCCGCGCCGAAGATCTTCTTCCTGTCGTCGATAATGGTCGGCCAGGTGCACTGCGGCGACGGTGGCCACCTGCCGGGCGACGACGACACCTGTGGCGCCGTCGTCACTGCGGCGCCTGAGCACGACGAATGCCGGTGCCGGGCCGTTGATCGGGATGCGGGCGCCGTAGCCGCCAGTGATGATCGGCCGCGACGGCAGGCCGGGGATCTCCGGCCGCATGGACACCGGAACGTCCGTCATTCCCGGCATCAGCGCTCTGCCGGCCTCGTCGACGACGAAGATGTCGAAGCCGGTCACCGACTCAAGTCGTCGGAAGACGCTGCGGGTGTCGACATCTCCTTCTGACCACAGGCGCAACGATTCCAGGATTCTGATCTGCAGGGCGAGCCGACTCTGACTGAGGTCGACATTGCCGGCGGCGACCATCCGCCCGATCCGTGAGAAGGGAACCTGAATGCCGACACGGACGATGGGCAGATCGAAGGCATTGCTCGCAGCCAACAGTTCGGCCGATAGCGGGGGAGCTCGATGCCCGATCCCCAAAGCGGAGATCTTGGCACCGTTCAGCGTCGCCAGGTAGTCGACCTGCGCTGCCGGCTCGACCGGAATACCAAGTCCATTGGTCAGGAGTAGCTCGCTACCTTCGAGCCATTGGGCGGCATCCGGGATATCGGACGTATGGGTCCACGTCACGATGCGGCCCAACCCCGCCTCCCCGGAAAGGACGTCGAGTTCCAGAGAAGGATCGGCGACCAGATCTGCGACTCGGATCATGTCACTCCAGTTTCATACCTTCTTGGTCCTTCAGACAAATTTCTCAAAGACGTTGTCCAGTTTGCCAATGGCGTGTTCGCGGCGGCCCACCTACCGTTCAGTGTCGAAGCCAATCCGTCGAAACTCAGGAGCATCGTGGCGCCGTTATCTCCCACTCAGGAAACAGCCGACGCGGCCAAGCCCTTTCGGGAGAGATTCGTCGGGCCAGGTGGTCACCCTCTCCTTCCGGGCGGATATGGCCGATCCACTTTCGCGTTGGCACCGAGGACCCCGATGGCGGTGCGTGGCGAGGGCTGCTACATCGAGGACGATGGCGGCTATCGGTTGATCGACGTGAACAACAATTTCACCGCGCTCATCCACGGACATGCGCATCCGGTCGTTCATGATGCCGCCCAATGTGCGATGCGTGACGGTATGGCGTTCGGTCTGCCGAACATGCTGGAGATCGAGCACGCCCAGTTGATGATGGATCGTCTGCGTTACGTCGACCAGATCCGATACACCAATTCCGGCACCGAGGCGGTCATGTTGGCGGTCCGCGTCGCCCGCACGGTGACCGGCCGGGACGGTGTCATCTTCGTGCGGAAGGCCTACCACGGCCACTCCGACATCGCACTGGTCCCGGGTGGAGCCAACTCGCGTCGTGGCGTACCCGCTGGGGTCGTCGAGGACACGGTGGAGGTCAGCATCAACGATATCGGTGAACTGACTGCAGCTTTCGATCGCCTGGACGGAAAGATCGCGGCCGTGATGATCGACCCGATGCCGAATCGTGCAGGTCTGGTAACGGTCGATCCCGAGTTCTGGCAGGCAGCGCGGGCGCTCTGCGATCGAACCGGTGCGCTGCTCATCTCCGACGAGGTGATCGGTCTGCGACTGGCGTATGCGGGCGCAGCGATGAGCATGGGAGTCGTACCTGACCTCATCGTCATGGGGAAGATCATCGGCGGAGGGACACCGGTGGGGGCACTGGCAGGACGTGCGGATGTCATGGCCGCTCTTGATCCTCTCGATGGCGGACTCGAACACGGTGGCACCTATAGCGGCAATCCGGTCACCATGGCCGCGGGCCTCGCTGCAATGCGTCTCTACGACGGTGCCGCGGTCAAGCGTCTCAATGGTCTGGGTGAACGGCTGCGCAGCACGTTGACCGGAATAGTCACGGCACACGGGTGGCACGTGCGGGGAGGCGGCTCGTTGTTCCGCCCCTACCCGGGCCATCTGACGCCCGAAGAGACCCGCGCTGCGCACACCACCCTGTGGTGGGCCGCATATGACCGCGGCGTGCTGATGACCCAGAGCTGCCAGGGAGCGCTGTCCACCCCGATGACCGAGGCCATCGTCGACGATGTAGCCGAACGTATCGGTGACGCCGTCGTGGCGACCGCCAGCTCGGGATAGCAGTCACGGCGTTGCAGCACTGATCCGGTGCCGCTGATGATCTCGCGCCGAACCCATGGCCGTGTGCCGCTCCAGTTCCGAAAGGCCGCCCCAGATACCGAACGGCTCTCGCTCACGTATCGAATGCCGAAGGCAATCTCTGGTCACCGGGCATATCGCGCAGATCGCCCTGGCCTTCTCGTGACGGGCATCGCGTGCCGGCGAACGCTCGCCGTCGGGTTGAAAGAACAGTGCTGGATCCTCGTCGCGGCAGCCGGCGCGTTGTTGCCATGACCAGTGGTCATCGGAGCGGCAACGATCTTCGGGAAACATGCGACGAAGCGTCGCTCTCGAGTCCGGTCCGAAACTGTCCCAGCCTGGCACAGTCGAGGACCGCGGTCGGCCCGGGGAGAACGCTGTCTCAGGCTGGGACAGTTCGGAACGGCAGGGGTCCGTGAGGCTGAGGCGGGAAAGCCGGGCTGTGGGCCACCCGGTCGACACAGCAAACTCGAGGAGCGAAAAAGATGGATATTGGGTTGTTCATGGTGCCGTTCCGGTTGCCGCAGACTGATCTGCAGGACGGTTTCGAATGGGACATGCAGGTGATCCGGTGGGCTGAGGAATTCGGCCTGTCCGAGGTGTGGGTGGGTGAGCATTCAACAGTTCGTTGGGAGCCGGTGTGCAGTCCGGAACTCTACATTGCTGCGGCCGCCGTGCAGACCGAGCGGATCCGTCTCGCCACCGGGGCCAACATTGTGGCCAACCACAACCCGATTGCGCTCGCCCACCGGTTGATGCAGCTCGACCACATGACCAAGGGCCGGTTGATGGTTGCCTTTGGAGCAGGCTCCTACCCCACCGATCTGCAGATTCATGGGTCCAACAACCCGCGTGAACGGATGATGGAGGCGGCCAGGATCATTCAGATGGTGTGGAACGCCGACGGTCCGGCCAAGTACGAGGGCCAGTTCTGGACCCTCGATATCCCCGAGTACAACGATCTGCTCATGGGCCCCTACTTGAAGCCCTATCAGCAGCCGCACCCGCCGATCGCGATGGCCGGTGTCAGCCCCGCCTCGGGGACTCTCAAGCAGGCCGGCGCGACGGGCTCCATCCCCATGAGCTTCAACGTCAGCCGGGAACTGCTTGCCGGACACTGGTATCGCTACGTCGAGGGCGCCGAGAGCGCCGGCCTCACCCCCGATCGCAACTCGTGGCGGGTGGCACATAACGTCCTGGTCGCCGACACCGACGAAGAGGCCATGGACCTGGCTCTCAACGGGGCGATGGCCCAGACCTACCGCGAGTGGATGCTGCCCGCCTATGCGGGCTCGAACATGCTCAAGCCGATGGTTCCCGAACTCGATAACATCAATGGGCCGGAGGACATCTCCGTCGAGTACCTTGCCAGGGAGAAGTGGCTCGTCGGCTCACCGGACACCATTGTCGAGAAGTTGCAGCGCGATGTCGAGGTGTCCGGCGGCTTCGGCAATATCATCGCTTTCACCTTCGACTATCTCGACAAGCCGGAGGCGTTCCGACGCCATCTCGAACTGCTCGGCACCGAGGTCCTGCCGCGGATCAAGGACATCGAACTGAAGAATCAGCCGCTGTCCGAGCTCACCCCTCCGCCCGAACTTGCCGTAACGAGGTAACGGTCGTCAACAGGTGCCGCGTCACGCGCCCGCCGAGTCAACCGGCCAGAACACCGGGGATCGGCGGGTGCGTAACGGGAATCCGAGCGACTGGCAACGGAATTCGTCGGTGTTTCATATGCACGGTCGGCGATCGCCTGCTCCCAGGTGCTGTTCGAGTTCGGCTCGGGCAGCTACCGGGTCTGCTTCGGCGGCCAGGAAATCCTCGAACACCTGCGACTCGAAATCGCCGGGGCGCATTGCATTGCAGCGAGTTCTTTCACCCGCGTAGTCCGGCCGGGCATATTCCGGCGTTGTTGTGCATGATGTCAAATCTGCCGAACATGCTGCGATACAGAGTGATTGCATCGACAATGTTGTCCCCGGTGGTCACGTCGCCGCGGAATAAGGCCGCATTCGCCCCACCCTCCTGAGCGAGCCGCACCACTTCGTTCCCGCGCTCGACATCTCGACCCATCGCGAGAACCACGGTTCGTCCGATTCCGCTGATAGCACCTGTCACCACGCCGGCTTTCCCGGCCAGACGGCCGTCAGCTGTACTCATTCTCGTCATTCTCGCGCGTAGCGCATATCCGATGTGTGTCAATCTGGCACAAGCGGGTACCGGCTTCGACCGGGTTGCTGTGCGCCGCGCCGTCGATGCCCCAAGGTGGGACAGTCGACACCTCGGTTCCCCCGTCACGCTGGGCACACGAAACACACCTGCCGCAGTGTCGTGAGGCCTGCGGCGAACTTGGGAAGGCTCTGCCCTATGAATGCGCCCAGACGCGACGCGGCTGCCAGCGCCGATGCGCGATACCGGATCGCCGTGGACACCGGCGGCACGTTCACCGATGTCGTTGTGAGTTCGAGCGACGGGACGATGACCGTCGGAAAGGCGCTCACCACATACGGTCGCATCTTCGAAGGATTCAAGGCAGCGGTGGACCGTGCCGCTGCGGACCTCGGCGGCAACGGCGATGACGTGCTGCGGGCCGCGGATGTCATCGTCTACGGCACCACCCATGCCACCAATGCGGTGCTGACTGGGCGCACCGCCAAGACTGCCCTGCTGGTCACGGAAGGCTTTGCCGATACCCTCACCTTACGCGAGGGCGGTCGGCGCAACGTCTTCGATTCCAGGGCGCCGTACCCTCCGCCCTATGTTCCTCGGCACCTGACATTCGAACTGCGCGAACGAATCTCGTCCGAAGGTGACATCATCACGGAACTCGACGTAGCGCACGCACGGCAGATGATCTCGTTGTTGGCCGACCAAGGGGTTGAGGCCGTTGCGGTCATGCTCCTGTGGTCGGTCGTCAACGACGCCCACGAGCGCCGCGTCGGGGAACTGATCGAGGAGCTGCTTCCCGGCACCGCATACACGTTGTCGATGAATGCCAACCCGTCGATTCGAGAATACCGCCGGGCGTCGGCCGCGTCCATCGACGCATCGTTGAAGCCATTGATGGCCAACCACTTCGGAGACCTGCTGTCCGACCTGCGGGACGCGCGGTTCACCGGCGATCTGATGGTGGTCACCTCAGAGGGGGCAGTTCTCGATGTCGCGGATGTGATCGAACGTCCGGTGCTGACCATCAATTCCGGCCCGTCGATGGCGCCGTTGGTTGGTGCGCGGTCCGCTCCCGACGCAGACGTGGTCGTCGTCTGCGATATGGGTGGTACGACGTTCGATGTTTCGCTGGTCGAGCTCGGCCAGGTGCGCCATACCCGGGAAGCCTGGCTGGGCGAACCATTCGTCGGAAACCTCACCGGCCTGTCGTCGGTGGCGGTGCACAGCATCGGTGCCGGTGGTGGCAGCATCGCGTGGATTGATCAGGGCGGCCTGCTCCGGGTGGGCCCACAGAGCGCACGTAGCGATCCCGGCCCGGCCGCGTATGGCCGGGGTGGTGCACTGCCGACCGTCACCGATGCCTGCGTGCTCCTGGGTTACCTCAACGCCGAAACGTTCACCGGTGGTTTCAGCCTCGACCGCGACGCCGCGGAACGCGCCATGGCGAAGCACATCGCCGCGCCACTGGGGATGGCCGTGCTGCAGGCGGCACAGGCCGTCATCGACGTTTCGGCCAATCACATGGCGACGGCGATCCGGCAGGCCGCCCTCGAGCACGGTACCGACCCGCGGGGCGCTCTGATGGTCGCCGGCGGCGGCGCAGGCGCCATGGTCGCCACGGCCATCGCCGAAATGCTCGACGCCCCGCGCGTGCTGATCCCCGCCACCGCGGGTGTGCTGGCGGCCTACGGCGCCCACGAAGCCTCCATCGCCACCGAATTCACCGCGCCGTACTTCAGTGACACCGGCGCTTTCGACTCCGAGCGCGTGGCCGACACCATTGCCGACCTGGAGTCGCAGGCCAGCAAGTTCCTGGGCAGGTTCGCCGGCTCCGGCGCGATACCGACGTTGTCGTACTTCGTGTATGCCCGATACCCAGGTCAGGCCTGGGATCTTCGGGTGCCGTTCGACGGGCGTCCGGCGGCGTCTGCGGAAGGCGTGAGCGCGATCGCCGATGCGTTCCACGGAGAGCACGACATCCGTAATGGCACCAAAGACCCGTCGTCTCGGGTCGAGATCCTGTCCTGGGGTGTACGCGCGGAGCTGGTGGCCGAGCAGCACGAGACGACTCTGTCGAAGTCGCTGGCGGGCGAGACCGAGGTCCGCAACCACGACATCACCTTCGCCGGTCAGACGAATCCCACGCCGCGATACCCGGGCACGCGAGTCCAACCGGGTCAGTCCATCGACGGCCCGGCGATCATCGACGAGCCGACCACCACTGTGGTCATCCCGCCGGGTTGGAACCTCCGCGTCGATGATGGCCGTAACTTCCACCTGACGCACAAGGAACGAGGGGCAGCATGAAGACGCCCGATACACAGTTCGATCCGGTACTGCTTTCGGTGCTGGCCAATGCATTCGACGGGATCGTCCGCGAGATGACCAACGGACTGCTCCGATCGGGACGGTCGTCGGTCCTCAACACCGCGCGTGATTTCTCGTGCTCGATCCTGACTGCGGACAGCCAGCTGCTCGCGGCCGCCGAAGGCGCACCGGTCCACGTGTTCGGCTCCGAGCCGCTCGGCGAATCGATGCGCGAACTCCAGCCCGACCTCGCCGAGGGCGATGCGTTCCTGCACAACGACCCCTACCGGGGCAACTCGCATGCCGCCGACCACTCGATGCTGGTACCGATCTTCATCGGGGGCAGGCATTTGTTCACCGCCGTGGCCAAGGCGCACCAGGCCGACTGCGGGAACGCCCTGCCGACAACCTACTCGGCCACGGCGCGGGATGTGTACGAGGAAGGCGCGCTGATCTTCCCGTGTGTGCGGGTGCAGCGGGACTACAACGACATCGATGACATCATCCGGATGTGTCGGGTCCGGATCCGGGTCCCGGATCAGTGGTACGGCGACTATCTGGCGATGGTCGGCTCGGCCCGCATCGCCGAACGCCGGGTGCAGGAATTGGCCGACAAGCACGGTGCGGAGACCCTTCTGCGCTTCGTGGACGAATGGTTCGCCTACTCGGAACGGCTCGCCGCCAACGTGATCGGCGAACTGCCCGCGTGCACGCTGCACGGCAGCACCATCCACGACCCGTTCCCGGGAACCGACGTCGACGGCGTGCTGCTCAAGGCCGAGATCACGGTGGCGCCCGAGGAGTCCTCGATCACCATCGATCTGCGCGACAATCCGGACAACCAGCACAACGGTTTGAACCTGACCAGGGCCACCGCGACAGCGGCGGCAATCGCCGGCACGCTCAGTGCGCTTCCCCAGGAATTACCCAGCAACGCAGGCACATTCCGCAGGTTCAACGTATTGCTTCGCGACGGCTGCGTGGTGGGCATCCCGAAATTCCCTCATTCCTGCTCGGCCGGGACCACCAACTTCGCCGACCGTGTCGTGGGTCTGGTACAGGCAGCATTCGCCGATATCGGTGACGAGTATGGCGTCGCCGAGGGTGCGACCGGCCAGGCTCCGGCCAAGGGCGTCATCTCCGGCATCGACGAGCGCACCGGCAATCCGTACGTCAATCAGGTGTTGCTCGGTGGCACCGGGGGGCCGGCCACCGCATGGGTGGACGGTTGGCCGACCTTTCAGCGGCCGGTCGCCGGCGCGCTGATCTACCACGACAGTGTGGAGATCGACGAGCAGCGTTACCCGATCTTGGTCTCGGAGCGCAGCCTGATCGCCGACTCCGGTGGTGCGGGCCGCCAGCGCGGAGGCCTGGCAACGCGGGTGGTGTTCGAGCCGAGGTTCGACATCCCGGTGGTGGTGGCATACGGCCTCGAATCCCGGGTCAACGCGCCCAAGGGGGTGCGGGGTGGTCGAGACGGCACACCCGCCAACGCCTGGGTGCAGCACGCCGTGACCGGCAATCTCACCGAGGCGCCGACGGTGACACGACTGGAACTTCGTTCGGGAGAACGCATTGTGTCGCACTCCGCGGGTGGCGGTGGGTACGGCGACCCGTTGGATCGACTCCCCGCGGCGGTGTTCGACGACTTGATCGACGGCCGAATCTCGGAGCAGGCAGCCCTCGACGCCTATGGCGTGATCGTCGACGGCGGGGTGGTCGACGAGTCCGCGACCCACGCCGAGCGTGACCGTCGGCGCCAAGCTACGCGGCCCTGATCAGCGAGGTCGATGGTCGACGGATGCTGTTGTCCTGATTCTGAACAGTCGGTGCGCAGGGTCCGCATCGACTGTTCAGCGCAGATCTTCCGACGAGTGGTGGGGGGGTCGCTAACGTGCCATCATGGAGCGTTATGAGAGGACCACTGCCTTGGCTGTTCGACTGACGCCATCCGGCAGCCCCGACGCCCACGACGACGGCCCGCAGCCGCCATCTGACGGTGCCCTGAGTAAGGGCTTCTCCATCGATCCTGACGCATTGCGGAAGCTCAGGGCGAGTTTCATCGGCGACCCCGGTCGGACCGATCTGTCCGGTGTGCGGCCGGTCATCGAACGGTCCTGGCGGCGCAGCCTGATGTGGAACATCGACCCTGACCGCAGCACCTTCCAGGAGACCGCGGAGCCCCGACTCGACGAGATGGTGTTGCGTGCCGCCGAACCGGTACTCGCGCAATTGGAGACCATTGCCGCAGATACCGGCGCCGGTATATTTCTTTCCGATCCGCAGGGCACCATCACCGCATTCCGCGGCGGCTCCGACGTCCGCAGGTTGACAGAACGGGTGTTTCCGACCTTCGGCGGCACCATGTCGGAGGATGTTGCCGGCACCAACGCCGAGGGGACCGCCATCGAAGAAGGCGGCACGGTCCAGATCTGGGGCGAGGAACACTTCGTCGAATCCCTACAGGGGTCCTGTTGCACGTCCGTCCCCATCCATGACCCGATCAGACGATCCGTACGGGGCATTCTCAGTCTGGCCCTGCCCGCGGCGGTCGGTATGGACATGGATCCCAGTTTTGTCGCGATGATCACCAAAGGGGCGGCGGCAGAGGTGACTCGCCTGCTCTCCGAGAAGCTGTCGGTCCGCGAGAAGTCGCTGCTCGACACATACCTCGCGGAGGTGCGCAAGCGCGGCGGCGAGTCGGTAGTCGTGATGGACGGGCGCACCGCCATCGCCACCCGCAGCGCCCTGGAGATGTTGCAGCCCAGTGACTACGCCGTTCTCGCGGGATACGCGATGGAGTCCAAACAGCTCTCGCGGTCCCTGGAGCGCGAGATACTGCTCGACAGTGACCGCAGGTTGCACCTCCGGGCAAGTCCGATTTCGTCGGCCGGAGAAACGATCGGCAGCGTCATCAGGTTGTCAGCGGCGGCGCCGGCACGGATGACTCCGCAGACACGCCGGGGCGACTCGCGCACAGATCCGTTCACGGACATCGTGGGTGGCAGTTTGTCGCTGCGCAGGGCGTTGGACGTCGCACAGACTGCGGTGCGCCGACAGCTGCCCGCGTACATCGTCGGCGACGCCGGCACGGGTAAGCAGCGACTGGCCCGGGCAATGGCAGCTCTGATGGCTGCGGAGCAGCGAATTCTCGATTGTCACAACGACTCCGAAGTGGCGATAGCTGGTGACCTGCTGTCGGCGGTGGGCGAAGACGTGGCAGTCGTGCTCACGCACGCCGATAAGTTGACGCCGGCTGCGCGCGCTGTCGTGCTGGACGTGCTCAACAGCCGCGAGAATCTGCCGGTGATCATGACGGTGGGGACGCTGGATGCCGACACCATGGAGCTGACCCGGGCTCTCAATGGTCTGGAAGTCGAAATGCCGACCCTGCGTCATCGGCGCGACGATATCCCGGCCCTGGTGAACCATTTCGTCCATGAAGGCCCGCACGCAGTGGGTATCTCTCGGGCTCTGATGAGAGCACTCACCGAGGCTGACTGGCATGAAAATATCGCGCAACTACGAGACTTCGTGTTGTCGGCATCGGCCCGCTGCGGGTCGGGTGAACTCGGTATCGAGCATCTCGATGAGGCTCACCGGCGCGCGCTTTCCCGAGCGCGGCTTTCCCGACTCGAAGAAGTCGAACTTCATCAGATTCGCGCCGCGCTCGCCGAGGCCAACGGCAATCGGTTGCAGGCTGCGAAACTTCTTGAGATCGGCCGCTCGACGCTGTACCGCAAGATCGAATCCTATACCCGCCGTGGGTTTCAGCTCGGAGACTGATCTCGGCGCAACGCCGATACCTACACGGTCAGGTCGCGGTGAAGGCGCCGTCGACGACCGTGTCGCTGCCTGACATGTAGGACGATTCATCCGAGGCCAAGAACACCACCGCGGCCGTGCGTCAACCGGCTGTGTAGGTTCCGTCGACAACGATGTCGGTGCCCGAGACATACGATGATTCATCTGAGGCCAGGAATACTGCTGCGGAGGCGATCTCATCGGGCCGTGCCCACCTGCCGAAGGCAAACGCGTCGGGAGGCAACGCGGTTCCGGGATCGTCGCTGTTGCGCAGCATTGGGGTGTCTGTTTCGCCGGGACAGATCGTGTTGACGCGAATACCATCGACCGCGAGTTCCAATGCGGCGGCTCGCGTCATGCCCCGTACGGCCCACTTGGTCGCCGTGTAGGAGAAATTGTCGGTGAAGGCGACAAGACCTGCCGTCGAACTGATGTTGATGATTGATCCGCCGCCGGCCAGCCGCATGGGCTGCACTACGCTCTGCATGCCCAGGAAGACGCCGATCTGGTTGACGTCAACGGTTTTCCGGTATTCCAGCTCGGTCACGGTTTCGGCCCGATTGAGGCCTAGAATGCCGGCATTGTTCACCAGCACTGTGGGATCGCCGAACCAATCCTGACACTGTGCGATGATCTGTTGCCAATCAGCCTTTGCCGTGACGTTCCCACCGAGGACGCGGCAGTGGTCTCGTCCGAGTTCGGCGACGAGTTCCGGTGCTTCCCCTGGGGACACATCGAATCCGACCACGCGCGCCCCGTGCTCAACCATGGCACGGACGTGTGCGACGCCCATGCCGCTTCCTGCGCCGCTGACGATCGCGATTTTTCCTTCGAGCCTGCCCATGTGATTTCCTGTCTGCGTCGCCGATCCGGCGTTCTACTCCGCGGTGAAGGCACCGTCTACCACCAGGTCGCTTCCGCTCATATAGGAGGACTCATCTGACGCGAGGAACACCACGGCGGACGAGATTTCCTCGGGCCGCGCCCAGCGGCCCATCGGGAGGTCCGCGGTGGGTGGCAACGCACCTGTCGGGGCGTCTGCGAACGCGCGGATCATGGGCGTGTCGGTGTCGCCGGGGCACACTGTGTTCACACGGATGCCATGTCGGGCCAGCTCGAGGGCCGCCGCCTTGGTCATTCCGCGAACCGCCCACTTTGTCGCCACGTACGGGAAAAGTTCGGTAAACCCTACGAGTCCGGCCGTCGAGGCGATGTTCACGATGGATCCACCGCGCTCCATCATCGCGGGTAGTACCGCCCGCATCCCGAGGAATGTGCCGACCTGATTGATATCGACGACTCGCCGACAGTCGGCTTGGGTGAGTCCCGCCAGAGACTGCAGGGGCGAGATGCCGGCATTGTTGACGAGCACGTCGGGTGTTCCGAAGACGTCCCGGCATTCGGCGACGATGCGGTCCCAGTCCTCGCTGCTGGTGACGTCGCCTTGGCGGAACAGTACGGACTCGTGTCCGAGTTCATCGACGAGTGCAGGGCCGTCGCCCGCGCTGATATCGAAGGCGGCTACTCGGGCACCTTCTGCAACCATGGCCCGAATGTGAGATACGCCCATTCCGCGAGCACCGCCGCTGATGATCGCAATTTTTCCGGTCAATCGATGAACCATGACCAAATCCGCTTCTTCATGGTTGTTCCGTGCGCGTCGAAGGGGCGGCAGTCAGACCGCTCATCCTTGACGGCCGATACGCGTGTACACATCAGCTTTGGCCTGCCGCAGCCAACGGGCGTAAAGAAAGCCGCCCGCCAGTACCAACGGCAGTACAAGGGTCATGAGCAGAGAAACGGTCAACGAGGCTCCGATCAGAACATCGACATTCTGCAGAGCGAGGACCAGAATGCCGATCAGGCCGATCAGGCCGAGCGAAGGTGCGATAAGGGTCTTCCACCTGTTGTCGGAGTGTGCGGTGCCGTGCGTACGGAAGTAAACGATCACGGCGATGGAAACCAATGACATCAGGAACACCACAGCGATGGCACCCAGCCCATTCATGCGAACGTAGATCGTGAACGCGTCGGATCCGTCGCCGGCAAATTTGGTTACCGTGGCGATCACGCTGATTGCCACGAGCTCAAGGACCGTGATGAGGATGGACGCCAGATACGGCGACTTGAATTTCGGGTGTGCCTGGCCGAATCGCTTCGGCAGGACTCCGTCGCGCCCGAGTGAATACCCATATCGCGCAACAGCGTTGTGGGAGGCCAACAGACAAGCGAATGTCGATGTAATCACCAGGACCGTGACGATGTCCGGCACCACGGCAGCGATGAAGCTCGAAGACAAATCGTTGAACATCGTGGAAACGTCGCCACCGGCCTGCGCGTCGGCTACGCCCTGTGGTCCCAGCGCGGTCAGCAATGCC
Organism: Mycolicibacterium sp. P9-22; assembly: GCF_008329585.1. Lineage (GTDB taxonomy): Bacteria > Actinomycetota > Actinomycetes > Mycobacteriales > Mycobacteriaceae > Mycobacterium. The sequence continues at coordinate 30,357 of NZ_NPKP01000020.1, forward strand.
CAGGCCGAAATCATGTAGAAGATGCCGATCAGGCTGACCGCCAGGTACGTGGCACGGGGGATGGTCTTCACGGGGTCCTTGGCTTCTTCGCGGTAGATCGCCGAGGACTCAAATCCGATGAAGCACAGGGCCGCGTACAACACCGCCAAGCCGAAGCTTCCGGAGGCGATACCTTCCGCGGTGAACGGCTGGGTGACTACACCATCAGAGCCGCCGTCCTTGAAGACCACGGCGTTGAAGACCACCACAAGCACCACTTCGAGAAGCAGTGCGAAAGTCAGTGTCTTGGCCGAGAATTCGATGGTCAGGTAGGACATCAAACCGGCGATTAGCGAGCCGGCGACAGACAGCACATACCAGGGGATATCGGGTCCACCCAACGTGTCGACAACGAGTTGGCGGAGGAAGAACCCCAGCGCCACCCAGGTAGAAAGCAGAAGCAACAGGTAGCCGAAGATGGCCACGAACGCGCCACCGAGGCCGGCCTCTCGACCCAATCCCGCGGTGATGTAGGTGTAGAAGGCTCCCGGTCGGTCGACATATCGAGTGATTGCCGTGTAGCCGACCGAGAACAGCAGCAGGATCGACGTCGTGGTCGCGAAGCCGGCCACGATTCCGTTGCCGGAAAACGCAATCATCGAGGGCATCAGGCCGACGACGACCAGCAGGGGAGCGGCCCAGGCCACCACCGAGAAGAAGATACTCGCTACGCCGAGATTTCCTTGCAGTGTCGACGTAGTTGTGGTGGCTTCTGCAGTAGCACCATCGCTGCTGTTCGTGATGGGGGCGATCTCCGGCATAGGCGGACTTTCTGCTGGTGGGCGACACACTGAGCTCTGAAGTGAGCGACGGAGGCCGCCTTGTCGTGCCGTGGCTTGCGGGAATGACGAATCGTCCTGTGCTGCAAGGCCGGATATCGACTGTTCGCCATACGTGCAGTTGCGACGGCCGGTTCGAATCCTGGTGTGCGAGGTGTTACATGACGCTATCTCGAACCCTCAGCCCGGGCTACCGGAGATTATTGCCAACTTCATCCTCGATTTATGCTCGTCGAGGTGAAGTGGACGCGACCACGCGCGCCGGCAGATGCTGTAGCGGTCGGCAGAGTCTGTCGAGGTGGCCGATGCTGACGGTGTCAGGTCACCACATCAGACAGTGTCTCGCCGGTCAGAGCTTGGCGGCAGCGAAGAACCACACCCGCTTGTAGTGCCTCCTGCGCGCGATTGGAGCGCCACGACACGTGCGGGGTCATGATCAGGTTGGGTGCGCCGCGCAGAATGTGATCGGCGGGCAGCGGTTCCTGGCTGAACACATCGAGTCCGGCACCGGCGATATGACCCGAAGCCAAGGCCTCCGCCAATGCGGCCTCGTCGATGAGGCCGCCCCGAGATACGTTCACGATGACCGCGCCCTTGCGCATGCGCCGTAGTGCTTGGGCGGATATCAGGTGTTTCGTCTCTGTCGACAGCGGCAGATGCAGAGATATCACATCGGACTGCTCGAGGAGTTCCTGCAGCGGGGCCGCCGGAATGTTGTCGAAGGTGGCGAACGGGTCATATGCGCGCACATTGATCCCCAGGGCGGCATACCATTCCGCGACCCGCCGGCCGATGCGGCCCATACCGATGACCGCGACTTCGAGCTCGGAGAAGCGGGGCGCATCATAGGCAATGCTTCCTGCCCAGGTCTGGCCGGCGATGGCGTTCTGCCCGGCAGGAATCCGGCGTGCCAGGGCGAGGCCCATGGTGAGAGCGTGCGAGGCGACTTCCTCACTGGAAGCTCCGGGCACGATGGCGACGGGGATGCCCACTCTGCGTGCGGCTGCGACATCGATGTTGTCATAGCCGATTCCGTACCGGATCACTGCGATGCAGCGCTGCATTGCGTCGAAGTCTTCGGCGGTCACCCGCGCGTATGGGGTGACCAGGACCAGTGTCGCCTCAGGAATTCCGGCCCGGAACTCGTCGACGTCCGCCGCGACGATCAGCTCGGCGCCGAATTCCTCGGCGAGGCGTCGCTCTCGATCCAGGTCGAGGAACTGATGGGGTGCGACGAGGATGGTGGCCGTCTTATTTTGAACTGTCGTCAGTGTCGCGACGCCGTCATTTCCGGACATTACGTTTTACCTCACGTCGGGTAGAAATGCGCAATCCGCGCAGTTAATAGTGATGTGAACGTAAAAGCGGGCGTAATCGGTGTCAATCGATTACGGCGAATAATCCGGCATTGGAAACACTGCGGTGCCGGTAGTGGATGAATGGAATGGATGAGGCTGCGGAGGGCAGGGGCATATCACGCCAGCTATTCCTAACGACTGTTAGTTAGGTTACTCTGGTGGAACGCTGGTGCGGAAGGAGGACCGATGGACGTCCGGCAGCTGGAAGCATTTCTCGCCGTAGCGGAGCATCTCCATTTCGGCCACGCTGCCGAGCAGCTCTTCATGGCCCAGGCGCCGCTGAGCAGAACGATCAGCGCCCTGGAGAACGACCTGGGTGCCCGGTTGTTCGAGCGCAGCACCCGCTCGGTCGCGCTGACCGACGCCGGACTCGCGCTCATACCGGCCGCCCGCGGGGTGCTGGCCGCAGTCGACCACGCCAGAGACGCCGTGGCTGCCGTCATCAAGGGAGAAGCCGGCGTGTTGCGCGTCGAGTTCTCCGGTGTGTTGGCTCATCCGATCGTGTCCGCTCTTGCGCGCCGGATGCGCAGCGAACACCCAGGCATCCGCGTCGAACTCTCATCGCAGGCAATCTCGCGACCGGCAATGGACAACCTCGTCAATGCGAAAACTGATATTGCACTTGGCCGTTGGGACCAACTGCCACCGGGCATCTCGGCGCGGGTGCTGTTGATGGATTCGCTGGTCGTCGCGCTGCCGCGAACTCACAGGCTGGCCGCGGCCGGCTCCATAAATTTCGGCGATGTAGCGGGCGAACCCTTCGTCTCGCTGCCTTACGCGGGTGGCTCGGTGACCACCGACCGCCTATGGCGGCTCGGTTACGCCTACAACACCACGATCGACAACGTGCAGTTCGCTCCGGATACACAATCCTGTATCGCACTGGTGAGCGCGGAGGTGGGCTGCCACCTGGCCTTGGAGTCGGTGGGTAGGCGAACCGACAACCCGGACGTAGTGTTCGTACCCTTGGCGGCCGAGGACGCGGCCCGCGTGCCCGATGTGCATCTGCGCGTTGCCTGGCGCACCCCCTCCCCGACACCGGTGATGCGCACCGCGCTGGAATACCTCAGTCGCGACTCCGTGCCGGCCGGGGTGGATTCCTGACGGACTGAACCTCGGCAGTCGTGTTGCCGGTGCGGCAATAATCGTCGGCCGGGTCCGCATCAATAACCACTTCTCAAGCAGATGTGATCCGGCTAACGTCATTTTATATAAGTCGACCCCGCGGAAATTAGAGCGAACGAGAACATTGCCGATAAACGCCGGCTGTTGACGATTCGAATCGAACGCACAACGAGTACGAGGAGTGATAATGAGTCAGACCGACCAGGTCCGGGAAGTAGATGCCCTCATTGTCGGCGCGGGCTTCGGCGGTATCGCCGCAGCGCGGAGACTGACCTCTGAGCTCGGCCTCGATGTCGTCGTCATCGATAAGGCGCCGGCCGTGGGCGGCACCTGGTACGCCAACCGGTATCCAGGCGCACTGTCGGACACCCAGAGCTTCATGTATCAGTTCCCGTTCGAACACGAGCTCTTCCAGGACACGGACTGGAAGACGCGGTATGTGACCGCGCCGGAGATCCGAACCTACCTCGAGGGTGCCGTGGATCAGTGGGGGTTGCGTTCGCGGTTCGAGCTCGAAACCGAGCTGCGGAGTGCGGTTTTCGATGAAGCGTCGGCAGCGTGGGATGTCAGTACCGACAAAGGTGACTTTCGGGCGCGCTTCCTGATCACCGCTCTCGGTCTGTTGTCGCGTATCAACATTCCCGAGTTTCCCGGCATCGAGAGGTTCGCCGGCCGCATCGTGCACACCGCAGATTGGCCCGATGATCTCGAGTTGGACGGCAAGCGCATCGGAGTCATCGGTAATGGCTCGACCGGTGTGCAGTTCATGACCGAGGCCGCCAAGGTGGCCGGACACCTGACCTCGTTCCAGCGAACCCCGCAGTACAGCGTTCCGGCCGGAAACCGCGAGTGGACGCCCGAAGAGCTCCAGCATTTCAAAGAAACCTGCCAGGACCGGTGGGACGAATTTTCCCGTGTGAAACTTGGTTTCGGAATCGACGAGGAAACCCAGCGTGCGACTTTCGATGTCTCACCCGAGGAACGCGAAGCGATTTATGAGTGGGCGTGGCAGAAGGGCGGCAACTACACTTTTACCAACGAGACTTTCTGCGACCTGACCTCGGACCACGCCGCCAACGAAGAAGCTGCGAACTTCATCCGTCGCAAGATTGCCGAGACGGTCACCGATCCCGAGACTGCGCGCAAGCTGACCCCCACAGAGATTTTCGCGCGCCGGCCGATCTGCGACTCAGGCTACTTTCAGATCTTCAACCAGCCCAATGTCACACTGGTATCCCTGCGTGAGGCACCGATCCGAGAGTTCACCGAGCACGGCATTGTCACCGAGGACGGTGCAGACCACGATATTGATATCTTGGTCCTGGCGACCGGTTTCGATGCCGTCGATGGTAGCTACCGCGGACTGAATATCCACGGCCGCAATGGCGAAACCCTCAACGAGCACTGGTCCGAAGGCCCACGAAGCCACCTTGGCATCACCGTCGCCGGCTTCCCGAACATGTTCATGATCCTGGGCCCTAACGGACCGTTCGTGAACCTCCCGCCGGCCATCGGGCTGCAGGCGAAGTGGATCAGTTCGGCGATCGGTGCGGTGGTCGACACGCCAGGATCGTCGATCGAATTGCGTCCCGAGAGTGAAGAAGCCTGGCTGGCTGCCTGCCTGGACGCACTGGAAGGCTCCCTGTTTCTGGAAACGGCGTCCTGGATCTTCGGATCCAACATCCCCGGCAAGCGCAAGACCAAGACGGCGAACTTCTTCGTCGCCGGTCTGGACAAATTCATCGAGATCGCCGACAGCGAATCCGCGAACGGCTACCCCAGTTATCAGATTCACGTGCCCTCCGCGGTCTGACCACACCACAGCAACATTCGGGAGATAAACATGTCGACATACCAGACCATCAATCCCCGCACCGGCGCGGTGATCGCCGAATACACCATGATGACCGACGCCGAGGTCGCTGCAGCGCTGGACCGTGCCGACAACGCATATGGCAAGTGGGCCAGCGGCACCAGTGAGCAACGGGCCGTTGTCCTGACGCGCATTGCGCAAGGCCATCGGGACCGAAGGGCCGAACTTGCCGAAGCGATGTCCATCGAGATGGGTAAGCCGATCGCCCAGGCCGAAGGCGAAGTGGAATTATCTGCCTCCATCTTCGACTACTACGCAGCCGAAGGCCCGCGGTTGCTTGCCGACGAATACATCGACGTCTCCGACGGCGGTCGGGCGATTTTGCGTACCGCTGCGGTAGGCACCGTCTTGGGCATCATGCCGTGGAACTTCCCGCTGTACCAGGTGGCCCGATTCGTGGCACCGAACCTGTTGCTGGGCAACCCGGTTCTGCTCAAGCACGCCCGCTCCTGCACGAGGATAGGTCTGCTGATCCAGGAGATTCTGCAGGATGCGGCGGTGCCCGCCGGGGTCTACGAGAACCTCATCGTGTCCACCGACCAGATCGCCGGACTGATCGCCGACCCCCGCGTGCACGGTGTCTCGCTCACAGGGTCAGAGGCGGCGGGTCGCACCGTAGCCGAGCACGCCGGTCGACATCTGAAGAAGTGCGTTCTGGAACTGGGTGGGTCGGATCCGTTCATCGTGCTGGCCGACGCTGACCTCAGCCAGGCCCTCGATCTGGCCGAGGCCGGCCGGTTCATGAACGCCGGTCAGTCCTGCACATCGGCGAAGCGCATCATTGTGCACGCCGACGTGTGGGATGAGTTCCTCGGATCCTTCATCGAGCGGGCAACGCGGTGGACTACTGGAGATCCGCTGGATGCGTCGACCAAACTTGGCCCGATGGCCTCGGTTTCGGGTCGTGCCGAGGTCGCTGAGCAGGTAGATGACGCCGTTGCCAAGGGTGCCACGCTCCATTTGGGCGGCGGGGTTCCCGATGGCGCCGGCAGCTTCTATCCGGCTACTGTCCTCACCGGTGTCACACCAGATATGCGCGCCTACAGTGAGGAACTCTTCGGCCCGGTCGCCGTCTTGTACAAAGTCGGATCCGTGGACGAGGCCGTTCGGCTGGCCAACGATTCGCGCTTCGGGCTCGGCTCGGCGGTCTTCACCAAGGACGCCGCACTGGCCAACGATATCGCCGATCAGCTCGAAGTCGGCATGGTCGGATTGAACTCGCTCATCCGTAGCAAGCCCGATCTTCCGTTCGGTGGCGTCAAGGCCTCCGGGATCGGCCGGGAACTGGGACGCCTAGGTCTCGACGAGTTCGCCAACAAGAAGCTGCTCCGAATCTCCTGACACACAGCATGTTCCGCAGATCATGACGAGAGAGATCAACCCATGCGACTGATAACCTACTCCTCGGCCAATCGTTGGTTACCGGGCGTGCTGCACGGCGACAATGTGCTCAACTTGAACGACGTGCTCTACGCGGTCGGTCACGTCGACGGTCCGCCGTACACGTCGGTCCGCGATTTCCTGGAGGCCGCCGGCGGCAAGTTGGCGGAACTATCCGCTCGGATGGCTAATGTGGCCGTCAGTGCGGTCGCACCGGCGGGCACCGTGGCCGAACTGCAGCTCGGTCCGCCGGTGTTGGACCCGAAGAAGGTGCTGTGCGTCGGACTCAACTATTCCGATCACGTCGGTGAGACAGGTCGGGATTTTCCCACCCATCCCGACATCTTCTCGAAGTTCGCCAGCTCGCTGATCGGGCCTTTCGAGCCTATCGACTGCGGTGAGGTCAGTCCCAACATCGACTTCGAGGGGGAGTTGGCCATCGTGATCGGCCGGTCATGTCGACGGGTGAGCGACGATGAAGCCTTGAGCCATGTCGCGGGGCTGACCGTTCTCAACGACATCAGCGCGCGCGATCTGCAGAAGCGCGGCACGCAGTGGCTACCGGGTAAGGCCGTCGACAACTCCACACCGTGCGGGCCGGCACTAGTGACTCTCGATGAGGTCAGCGACCCGCAGAATCTGGCTCTGCGCACCACCATCAATGGTGTCGAGGTCCAATCATCGAACACCAGCAAGATGATTTTCCCGATCGCACGGATCATCGCCTATATTTCGCATTTCCTGACACTGAGCCCCGGCGATATCATCGCCACCGGGACCCCAGAAGGAATCGGCGCCAAACGCCAACCCCCGCAGTGGCTTCAACCGGGAGACAATGTCGAGGTTCAGATTCAGGAGCTCGGCTCGCTGATCAACATCATCAAATAGGCTCTGGATAGAAGAAGCGCTACGGGCCAAAGTCCGCGGGCCGGTCAGCGATACCGCGTGGGCGCAGGTGCACGCCGCGAACGCTGTGCATCGGGTCTTTGTGGAGATCCGCCAGTTCTTCGGGTCCGCAGCCTCTGGCGGGCAATACAATGCCCTGGTCACGACATCGCATGATCAGCTGGGCTCGGCTGATGGCCATCTGCGAGCTTTCGAAGCTGTTCGGAAAAGCGGTCCACCACCGCCGATCTCGGCGCAGTCATCTCGACGTGCACTAGTTCGGTGGGCGCTCGCCTTTTGAGTGTCCTGCGCGACACGGTTGTTCAATGTGTCGACAATGGCCTACGCGACAGCTGATGCCCAACGTGATAGGTCGGTACCCTTGGGAATCTGCTGCCGTAGATAACCATTGGGGTTCTCGTCTGATCCGCACAGCCAGGACTGTGTGGATCAGACGAGAACACGCGAACGCCGGTGGCCTCAGTCATGGCGTCGTGAGCAGACAGTTCGGGACAGCATCAGATCGCCAGTTCGCCACCATCGATACGGAACGTTGAACCAGTGATGAAACCGGCTTCTTCCGACGCGAGGTAGGCGTAAAGCGCCGCGACCTCACTGGGCTCCCCCATTCGCTGCAGCGGGACCGTACCTTCGAGGAACTCCGCTCGAAAACGCAGCGGATCTCGGCCTGTGCGTGCGCTCATCACCTCGACATCGGCAAAGTTCAGTACCGTCTCGATCTGACCAGGGGCCACCGCGTTCGCGGTGATCTGATACTTGGCAAGTTCGCAGGCCAGCGCCCGCATCAGTGCCATGACTGCGGCCTTACTCGTCGCATACGCCGTTGAAGGGGCATGCCCTTCGCCACGCAGTCCCGAGATCGATGAGGTAGCGAGAAGCCTACCTCCATGGCGCTTCTCAATCATGACGCGCGCTGCGGCCTGCAGGGTCAGCATGACGCCTATCAGGTTGACGTCGATGACGCGCATCCATGACTCGCGACTACCGTCCACAAAATCCTCGATCTTGCCGACGCCTGCGTTGGCGACACAGACGTCGAGACGCCCCGTTTCCGCGGCTTGTGCCGCGGCTGACGCCATGGCTGCGTCGTCGGTCACGTCCGCCTCGATCCATGTCAACTTCGAATGTGTGCTGCCATTTGCCGTCACCGTGCGGTCGATCGCGAAGACGGTGGCGCCCTCGGCAAGGAATCGATCGACCGTCGCGAGTCCGATTCCGTTGGCGGCGCCGGTGACGAGTGCCGTCTTGCCTTCGAGCCTGTTCATGTGGTTCCTGTCTGGTCTGGGTTGATTGAAGGTGGTGAAGCGGGGTCGACGGTTCGCTCACGCCGCCGGCGCGTCCGACTCGGCCTGCTCGCCGTAGTCGGAATCCTCAACGAAGAGCAGATCCTCGGGATGCCAGGAAACGGTCACGTCATCGCCCTGCGCCACGGAAGCGAAGCGATTATCATTGGTACCCGCCCGTAGCTCGAGGCCGGCGGCTGTGCGGACAAGAAGGTCGAAAGCCGTACCTGTAAAGGTGATCCGCTGCACGACAGCATGCACTGAACTTGCCGACGCCTCCCCATGGCCCGGGTCGACCCGGACTCGGTTGTGAGGCAGCACAGCTGCCAGCGGAACCCCGTCGGTACTCCACGCGGGAGCTCTTCCGCGCAACGTGATTGCGGGGCTCGACAACTCACAGATGTCGGCCGACCTCCGGACGTCGCCGCGGATCACCGTTCCCACGTCGATGAAGCGTGCGACATAGCTCGTCCGCGGGTTGCGATAAAGTTCCAGGGGCGAATCGATCTGGACGATGCGCCCTTTGTCCATGATGGCGATGCGGTCGGCGATCGCGCACGCTTCTTCTTGATCGTGGGTCACGTGGACAAAAGTGGTGTCCGCTTCCCGTTTCAATTGCGCGAGCTCGTCCTGCATCTGGCGGCGCAACTTGAGGTCCAATGCGCCGAGTGGTTCGTCCAACAGAACCACGGATGGACGGTTGACAAGTGCCCGTGCCAGCGCTGCGCGCTGTTGCTGACCGCCCGAGAGTTCGTTGACCCGGCGCTGCTGCCAGTTGGGCAGCCCGACGAGCGCCAGCGCCTCGGCCACTCTGCGGTCCTGCTCGGCCTTGGATACTCGGCTCATCTGGAGTCCGAAGGCAACGTTGGCGCCCAACTTGAGGTGGGGGAACAGAGCGTAGCTCTGAAATACGGTGTTCGTCGGTCGGCGGTACGGTGCGAGCCGCGTCACATCCTGACCATCGATGAACACCGAACCCGCATCCGGATCGACGAACCCTCCGATGATCCGAAGAATTGTCGTCTTGCCGCACCCGCTTGGGCCCAGCAATGCGAAGAGCTCGCTGCGCTCGACGTCGAACGAGATGGCATGTCCGTCCGCGCCGAGAGCGCGGTCATGCTGGCCTGGGTACCGCTTCTGCAAGTCGTTGCAGCGAAGAGTGACTGTCATGTTGATCTCGATCCGATCGTGAATGTTCCGAGGGCAGGTGTCAGGCGGTAGGGGCGAGGCTCAGCATGTCGGCTGCGCCGGCGGCGCCATCCTTGCGCCGGCCGATGAACCCGATCACGCATCCGATGACGAGCAGCAGAGCAGAGGTGACCAGCAGCATGGTTGATAACGCAACGATTTCAGGTGTCACGCTGAACCGCAGTTGACCAAAGATGTACAGCGGCAGCGTCGTATCTGACCCCGTTACCAACGAGGTGAGAATGAACTCGTCCATCGAGGTGGCGAAAGCGACCAGAGCGGCGGCCACGATGCCCGGCAGCGCCTGGGGGATCGAGATCCGCACCAGGGCGCGAAATGGTGTTGCGCCGAGGTCCAGCGCGGCGAGTTCGAGGTTGGGATCGAGTCCCTCCAAACGAATCAGCACCATCAACGTGACGATGGGCAATGTCAGCACGATATGGCCGACGATGATTGTCCACAAGCCGCGGTCCACTCCCATCGCGTTGAGCCCGATGATGATGGCCAACGCCAACAACATCGGAGGGAGGAAGAGCGGCAACGCGATTGCCCCGATGCTCAACGCGCGCCAGCGCCCCTTGCTGCGTGCCAGTTGTACCGCCGCGATGGTGCCGATGACCACGCTGACACCCACCGATACCGCGGCGACCTGCAAGCTGGTCTTGAGGCCGGAGACGAGTAGATCATCGGCGAACACCTGAGCGAACCATTTGGTGGTGAACCCGGTGAAGGGAAACCCGATTGTCGGACTGCTGTTGAACGACAACGCGACCAGCAGCCCGATCGGTGCATACAAGAAGAACATGAACAGCCCCGAGTACCCGGCCAGCACCGGGGCCCGCGCCGGTGTGTAGGCGCGGGTATAGGCGCCGACGGATTGCGAGCCACCGCCCAGCACACGCATCAGCACGAGCATTGCGAAGACCGCAAACATGAGGATCATGGCCAACGCCGAGCCGAATCCCCACTGTACGGAGGCGCCGAACTGGTTGGTGATCAGATTCGAGTACAGGTAACCCTCTGTGCCGCCGATCAATTGAGGCGTCACATAGTCGCCGAGCATGGTGATGAAGCTGAATACGAAGCCGGCGATCAGGCCGGTGCGGGCTATCGGCAGCGTGATGCGGACCCACCGTCGCCATGGTCGCGCCCCCAGGTCTGCGGCGGCCTCGAGGATGGCAGGGTTCATCCGCTCGATCGCGATGTAGCTCGTGAGGAAGGCGAGTGGAAACAGCATGTAGATGAACGTGATGACGATGCCGGACTTGTTCGAGCCGAGAATGGCGAGCGGAGACTCGGTGAGACCGGCGTCGATGAGCAGTTGATTGAGTATTCCGCTGTCTCCGAGAAGGTTCAGCCAGACGAACACCCGGATCAGGTAGCTGGTGAAGAACGGAAGCACCGCCAGCAGAACCCAGAGCAGGCGGCGTGGCGGGCGCACCTTGGTTGCGACGTAGTAGGCGAATGGGAACGTCAATCCTACGGTGAGGGCGGCGGCGAGGCCGACGAACAGGAAGCTACGGACCAGCGACATCCAGTAGTTGTCATCGGTGAAGAATCGCGCGTAGTTGTCGAGCGTCCATTCGTGCACGACCTGCTGGTCGACCGTCGGCCATAGTGAGTAGACGACCAGCACTCCGATCGGCAACACGACGCCGACCAGAATGACGGCGACGGCCGGCAAGCTCAGCAGCGGGCTCTGCAGGTGCAGATGCCGTTCGATCGCGCGCCGCCAGGCCGCGGCCTTGGGCGCCGGCAAGCCCGGGGTGTGCTCGGTCATGGTGTCTGGGTCATCGATGAGGGTCTTCACGCTCACCCGCCCACGATCTCATCGTAAGCCCGTGCCCACTCGGCCGGATTGTCCGGCGGGCCCTGGAAGACCAGGTGTTTGGCATTCTCCGGCTGGTCCCCGCCGTGGCTGTAGATGTTCTCGGCGGCTTCACCACCGGCTGCGATCTGGCGCTCGGTGGATTCCCGGTTGCAGGGGGAGAAGCCATAGGTTTGGTACAGGAAGTCCTGGACGGGAGCGCTGCTCCATACATCCATGAAGCTCAACGCGTTCGCCCGATTCTTGGCACCGGCAACCAGTTGCATACCGTCGATCCAGCCCAGCGAGCCTTCCTTGGGGATGACAGCCTTGGCGACCTCGCTACCTGCGGTCTTGTTGAGTTTCGCCGCTGCAGCGAGGTTTGAGGCTTGCCCGATCCAGGCCTTCTCAGACCGGATGGCGTTCGCGAAGATGTCATCGCTGGGTCCGATCTGAAAAGGCTTCAGTTGGGCAAGATGCTCTGCGGCACTGTTTAGTTCGTCTCCAGTCATGGCATAGATCTTGTGTTTGGGCACCCCGAGGCTCAGTCCGCTCACGGCCAGGAAGTCCTCGGGCGCGCCCTTGAGAATGACCTTGCCCTTGGGTACCTGACCGTCCCACATCGCGCTCCACGAGTAGGGCTCGGAAGGTTGGAACGCCACCTGGGTGTTCCACATCAGTGCGAGAGAATCCCAGAGATTCGGATACAGGATGACCTTGTTGGGCTCCAGGATGTAGGGCAGCGCGGTGTCTTCCCGGAATATCGGATAGAGCTGCTGGTACGACGGGACCTCGGTGATATCGAATGCCTCGATCAAGCCGGCCTTGTAGTAGGTTGGCGACCAACCGCAGTTGGCGAAGACGATGTCGTAGTTTGCGCCGCCGCCGGCCTTCAGTTTGGTGAACATCTCTTGATCGGTCTCCGCCGGCACGCCCCTAACCGAGAGTCCGGCGTCGCTCATCATCTTGGTGATCTCCGGATCGACATAGGACGACCAACCCAGGACGACGACTTCGTTGTCACCCCCGCCGCTGGAACCGCATCCGGATAGCGCGCCGACTGCCAAGCCGCCCGCTACGGTCAGGGCGGATGCGCCGAGAAAGCGGCGCCGAGACAGCATTCGGGCTGCCGGCGGCTGCGTGCCCTGAGTGGTGTCGGAAGTGGCCATGGTTTCTCCTTGGCGGGCGACGGGCTCGACTCCGGCACGTTCACTGGATCGATCCAATTTATTGGATCGATCCACCGTATGGCACCGGTCACACCGTGTCAACCGCTGGGGGAATGAATCGAAAGACGGACGCCGACGACGGGCATTGTGCGAGAAACGGCGGTATTGGTGAGGCGGTGATCTGTGCCCAGGCCGGTCGCAGAGGGTTATTTGCGCGAAATCCGATGTTTGTGCGGAGGTGCGGTCGAGTGCCGTATCACCAGCTCGGGCGCCAACGAAACGCTGGACGGTCGTCGGCCGTGTGGATCGCTGATCGCAGCGTCAACCGCGAGTCTGGCCAATTCTGCCATGGGCTGGGCCACGGTGCTCAACGCAATTCGGCTTTGGCCGGCCATCGCGATGTTGTCGAAACCGACGAGCGAAAGACCCTCTGGCACAGTCAAACCAATGGCGTCTGCGGCGCTCATGATATCGATGGCGATGAGGTCATGTGATGCGATGATCGCGGTCGGTGGGTTCGTTTGGCTGAGAAACTCCTTGAGCATCGCCGTCCACGTATCTGGGTGGGCGTCATGAGGGCGGAGCAGATGCGCAGGATCGACCTTCAAGTCGAGTCGATTCATTGCGCCTCGAAATCCATTGAATCGAGCTTCTTCGGTGGCCGGCTCGTCGGCCAACATCGCGCTTACGAACCCGATGCTGGTGTGGCCCAACTCGGCTACGTGACGAACAGCAAGCTCGGTGCCCGCCTTGTCGTCCACAGCGATGGACACTGCCCCGCGGACGTTGATACTGACGAACACCTTTCGGACATCGGCCCTGAGATTGGCAAGCACATGCGGCTGAGGCTTTGACAAGAGCAGCAATGCCGCGACTCGATGCTCGACCAAGGTGCGCAGTCGCTCGGCTTCTCGATCGGGATCGCCCACGGTGGTGACCAGCAGCATGCTGTGCTGAAGTAGCGCAGCCTGTTCTTCGATGTGCGCTGCCAGTTCTGCATGGAATGGGTTGGTCAGATCGCCCACGAGCACACCGAGTACGCGCGAATGCTGGCGTAACGAGCGTGCACCGGCATTGGGTTGATAGCCGAGTTCGGCTATCGCCTTCAGGACACGCTGCTGTGTGCGGTCGTCAACACGGACCTTGCCCTGCAAGACGTTCGACACCGTGGATTTGGACACCCCCGCGCGCTCCGCGACGTCGTAGATCGTCGGCGGCTTGGCGGAGCGAGTAACGGACTTCTGGGTCATGATCCTCGGCGATACCTTTGGCGCGGGTCGACGACGGTATGCGCGTCTCATCGCACAATAGATCACCGCTGGACCGGAGCGCATCCACGCACCCACCTGGCGCAGGATCCGCGCGAGCGGGTGCTCCGCTGTTGGCAGGTCTACCTCAGCGCTCAGAACACGGCTAGCTACGACGCCCCCCGAAGCTGGACAACAGTCGCGCGAAGAACGACGATACACCCGATGAAGGCGTGCTGGTCGACCCCGGCCAGTGTCTGTCAGCGAAACCGAAACATGCCAGAAAGCAGTCGTTTTGCTCATCCGGCGCCCGGCTGTAGAGCCGCCTACGTTCACACGAGCGGATGAGATTCGTGATGATCATGTCCTCATACGCCATCGGCGTCTGCCTTGCCTGTGTGCTGCGCCTGACATCCACTCACGGGTGCACGAGTTCACGGTTGTAGTACTCGATGCCCTCCCGGATCTCGCGCTGCGGATCGACGGACATGTCGATCTCGGCCACACCCCACCCGCTCCACCGGTTGTCGCGCAGGATCTTCACCCATTCGTGCCAGTCGACGACGCCGCCGGGACCCATCACCCGGAAGTACTTGATCATGACGTCGTGCCGCACCATGGGCGGGCCGCTGAGCGTGTGCGGGGGGAGGTGGCTGGCGCAGTCCTTCCAGTGCAGCACCGGGGCACGATGTGAATGGGCGCGGATGACGCCGAGTGGGTCGCCGCCGTCCAGGGCGATGTGCCCGGCATCGATGCACAGCTTCACCGTGGCGGGATCGGTCTGCGCCATCAAGGCGTCGATGTCCTCGGTACGGGAGGCGAGTGAATAGGCATCCGTATGGATCGCCACGTGCAGACCGGCTTGTGCGGAGATCTGCCCGATGCGATTCAACTGGTCGGCAACCGACGCCATGAGATCGGGATCGCTGGCTGCGTCGAAATCGGCCGACGGAGCGTCGACCCCCTCGACCTCTGAGAATTCCGCACGCGGGATGGTGCTGGTGACCAGGGTGGGGCAGCCCACCTCACGCAGAAAGGCGGCGTGCTCGGCAATTTCGGCGTCGAGCGCGGCTTCGGCCGCACGGCGGGAGGCCGGGACCTTCGCGTCCAGAACCGCCTTGAGTAGCACGGGAAGGACGTAACTGGAGGAAAGTTGCAATCCGCGTTCGTCGAGTTCGCGTTTGAAAGCACCGGCTGAACCGTATGCCCGTAGCGCATTGACCCATCCACCGGGTGCAGGGGCCAGTTCGATACCGCTGAGGCCGGCTGCCGCGGCACCGTCAAGCATGCGCCGGAAAAACCGCTGCGGGTCGTCGTCGACCGCCTTTTCCCAGGCGTCATAGGGCAACTCGGCTGGCAGGTGCCAGAAGCTGGGGTGGAAATAGGTGACCAGGTCGGTGCTCCACCGTAGATCGAGACTCACGCAGTCACCTCGTCAACGGTGACCCATTGATGGCTGTCGGCGGATTCCATCACGGCGGCGATGACCCGCTGCGTCCGGGTGGCCTCGGCGAAACTCGGAGACCCGGTTCGGCCTTCGACGATCGCTTTGACGAACTTCTGCAGTTGCAACGCGGCGTCGTCGACATAGCCGGATCCCATGCCGCCCAGTGGCCACCAGAAGTCCTCGTGGCTCTCGTTCATCGAGACGGTGCGGAATCCTTGCTGTTCGGGTGGATCGCTGACCAGGCTGAGTTTCAGCTCGTCGGAGTGGTTCCAGTCGAATTCGACGTTGCCCTTGGTGCATTCGAGTTCGAAGAACATCCGGTTCTTACGCCCGGAGGCGTACACGGTCGCGGCGAACGAGCCGATGGCGCCATTGCGGAATTTGGCCATCCACAGAGCGGCATCGTCGAGGTAGTCTCCCTCGCGACGTTGCTCGTCGGGCAACCAGGCCGAGTTCTCTGCGGGATCCTTGGCTCCGATGACGGCGGTGACGGCGTCGATATCACCTGCCAGGTAGGACGCGAGATCGATGATGTGCGAGCCGATGTCGCCGGTGACACCGGACCCGCCCGCGCCCTTCTTTGCGCGCCAGCCGCTCAGCACCCGCCCGAGGACTCCGACGTCCTGGGTGTAATGCGCCCGGAACTGCAAAGGGTGCCCAAGCGTCCCGTCCTCGAGCATGCGTTTGATGAAGCTGATGGCAGGTGCGTGCCGGTAGTTGAATCCGACTTGGCTAACTGCGGAGCTGCTTTCGGCGGCTGCCTGCATGCGGTCGGCCTCGGTGAGGTCGTTGCTGATCGGCTTCTCGACAAAGACGTGTTTGCCGGCGGCCAGGGCGGCGATGGCGATCTCTGCGTGAGCGGCGGGCGGGGTGACGATGTCAACAACGTCGATATCGTCGCGTGCGATGACTTCGCGCCAGTCCGCCGACCAGTCGTCCCAGTTGAGGCGCTTGGCGGCCGCCTTCGCGCGCTCTTCGTCGGCTTCGACGAGGACGGCCTTGCGGATGGACGCTCCGGCATCGGCGGCGATCGGTGCCAACGCCCAGCCGAGGCTGTGGGCGTATCCCATGAAGCCACCGCCGCCGATGATGGCGACTCGGATCTCGGTCATTGTTGTCGTTCTCCTTCGAATGTGGATGTGCGTCTCAGCTGTGGCTAGCCAGGCCGATGTTCACAGCGCGGCTGGCGAACTCGGTCAGATCAGCCAAAGTGGGCATCGCCAAGGAGCATTCGCGGCGTGTCGCGACGAGTGCTCCGGCCGCATTGGCGAGGTCGAGCGTGTCCTGTAGGGACAAGCCATGCAGCAGGCCGTGACACAGCGCCCCACCGAACGCATCGCCGGCGCCGAGGCCATTGGCGACGTCGACCGCGATGGGTGCTGACTCGACTCGTTCGTTCCGGGTGCGAGCCAGCACCCCCTGCGGCCCCTTCTTGACTATCGCAAGTTCGACGCCTCGTTCGAGCAGGGCGTCGGCGGCGCGATCAGCGTCGGTCTCACCGACCGCGACTCGGCATTCGTCGAGGTTTCCGACGGTGACGGTGACCTGGTCGAGCGCTTCCGAGACGGCCGTGTGCGCATGGTGCTCGTCGTCCCAGAACATCGCCCGGTAGTCCAAGTCCAGCACGGTGTTCGGACTGTGCCCCCGGGCTGCCCACGCAGTGTGGTGTGCGGCCCGACTCGGTTCCCGCGAAAGACCGGTGGCGGTGGCCCAGAAGATCGGAGCTTCCTTGATCTGGTCTAGGGGAAGATCTTCTGCCCCGAGGTACATGTCCGGCGCGGTGGGATTGCGGTAGATGTACAGCGGAAAGTCGTCAGGAGGGTAGATCTCGCAGAATGTGAGCACCGATTGCATCCCCGGCACGGCGGTGATGCCTTCTGTATCGACGCCGAGGCGTGCGAGTTCGGCGCGCGCGAACTCGCCGAAAGGATCATCTCCGGTGCGGGTGACGAGCCGGGCCGAATTTCCGAGCTGGGCGACCGCAACGGCGACGTTCGTGGCGCTGCCGCCGATTGACTTGCTGAAAGTGCGGACCTCGGGCAGACCTACGCCGATCTGCTCGGGGTAGATGTCGATGCAGATACGCCCGACCACAAGGACATCGAGCGTGTCGCAGGCTCGGCTTTGCGTGGTCACAAGACTGCCCGTACCTGGTCGGTGATGGCCTGCAGGTTCTGCGGGGCGTGTACGCGCAGATATGCGGACGGATCTGCAGCGGCAGTCGCCTCGCTCCACACGGCCCGGCCGGCCAGGAAGCCACTGGCCCCGCCGGCGGCGGCTGCCGCCGCTGCTGCGGGGAAGTGCTCGCCGCTCACACCGGAGGACAACACAACCCACGGGCAAACCAGGTTCTCGGTGATGGCCGTGGCCGTCGCCCTCGCCAGTTCTCGGTCGTGGTTGCCGGTGTAGACGACTTCTGTCTTGTACAGGTCCGGTTCTGTCTGTGCCAGGTCGGCCGATGCTGTGACCAGAGCCGCGGCGAAAGCTTCGGGTGAGGTGGTCTCGTCGTCGCGGGGTCGGACGACGCCTTCGACGACTCCGGGCAATCCGAGTTCACGGCATCGCGCCATGAAGGCGTAGGCGAGGTCGATGGCTTGACTGCGACGAGCCGGATGCCAGGGGAGAAGGAATTTCAGGGCTTTGGCCCCGAACTGTTCGATGGTGGCAGCGGTCACATCGTCGTCGAGTGCCGCGATGTCCATCGGTCCACCCGGTGCACTGGCCGACAGGACGTCGGCGGCCAGTATGACGGGGCACTGTGATTGCCGCGCCGCGGCCAGACCGAAGTCACGGTCGAGCAGAATGCCGCTGGCTGCGCCGCCGATCGCCTCGGCGACCGCGGCTTTGAAGGTGATCAGCTCATCGTCGCCCACCGGCCGTTGTGCTTGGCCGTTGCTCAGCATGTGGCGCAGGGACTCTCGTTGATCGACGGCGACCATGGTGAACAGGCCGTGTGCGTCCCGGAAGACGTCGACGGGGGACTGCAAACTGGCTGCGGTGTAGTCGGTCTGGGGTTCGCTGGTCATCGGATCACCACCGGATTGACCGGAGCACCACTGGCGCCCGAGATCTTCAGCGGGGCGGCGGTGTACAGGAATGTCCATCGTCGGTCGGCTGCACACGCGGCGGCGAGTTCATCGAGCTGGCACATTTCGGTGAAGGCGACTCCGAGATTGCGCATCAGCGCGCAATGCAGCGGCAGTTGCAGCCCGCCGGGGTAGAAGCTGAGCTCGTT
The DNA here is from genome assembly GCF_008329585.1 of Mycolicibacterium sp. P9-22. Lineage (GTDB taxonomy): Bacteria > Actinomycetota > Actinomycetes > Mycobacteriales > Mycobacteriaceae > Mycobacterium. The sequence continues at coordinate 49,193 of NZ_NPKP01000020.1, forward strand.
GGCGATGGTGTCGGTGACCAGGTTGGGGATTTCCATCCGCTGGAACCACTCGACCAGTTCCCGGCTGTAGATCAGGCCGGGCTCGTTCCAATCCCGGTAGAACTCGTTGCTGTCTGTGCGGTAGTACGAACCGATCCAACCCGTTCGGATGATGAGGATATCCCGCGGCTCGATGGTCGTTCCCTGAGCTTTGGCGGCCGAGAGCAGGTCATCGAGGGTGATCGGTTCGCCGCTGTCCAGAACCTCTTTGCCGCGCGCGCGGGCGATATCGATCAGTACACCGCGACCCACCACGCCACGCTCAGCGATCGGCAGCACTGAGGCGCGCTGCAGCTCACCAATCGTGGAGTCGGCGGGATACCCGTTCCACACCTTATCGCCGTACCAGTAGTGCGCGAGCGCGTCGTACTGTGTGGAACCCTGGGTGAACATCTCGATCTTGTCGTCGGCCCAGTGGTGGCCGTCGCTGGGTTCCGGTTCATCACCGCGCGCAAAGAAACCTTCGTCCATCACCTGGGTACGGACGGCCGGGGTGCGCCCGGGCCAGACCGGATCGGGCTGTCCGGCAAGACCTATGGGGATCTGCAGGGTGAATACTTCGCCGCTGCTCACCGCGCGAGTCCCGCGAACCACCTGTGTCGCATCGAGATAGTTCAGGCTGCCCACTTCGTCGTCGGCGCCCCACTTGCCCCAGTTCATCGGACTGTCAGGGCCTAGCAGTGCATCGATGGTCGTCGCCACCTCGCGGTCGGCCATGGATTCCTCCGTTCGTTTCAAGAGAAGGCGGTCGGCGCGTTATCGCGGCCGTCGCCGCCTGTCAGTTGGACCGAGCTGCCTGCTCCAATAGACGCTGGATGTACAGCGCCCTGTGCACATCCAGTTCGTGGGAGACACCGGACGTGACGACGTTGGCAAACTCGCGGCGGATCACGTGGGGAACCTCGGGATCACCGTCCTTGCCGACGAATTCGCAGGACAGCTCGCCCTGGTCGGTGTACACCTTCACCCCGGCGACATCGGCCACAACCGGACTGGTCAATGAGAGGGCGGCCTGACTGATGACACCGTTCTCATGGGTGGCGGTAAGGATGTACCAGCGCTGCGGGTCACCCTCGCCGCGGACGTGGACGATCGGGCCGACGGCGGCATCCAGTGTGTCCAGGACGTGCGGTCCGAGATCGAGCAAGGCGCCTTTTTCGACACGCCACGGCGTGGCAAAGGTGCCGCCCGGCAGCGCCGCTTGGTTGATGTAGCTGCCCACCGCTCCGATCGGCGTCTGCGCACGCGCCTGCTCCAAGAAACGGCGGATGGCGGGACTGTACCGGTTGGTGAAGACCACCTGGGTCGGCACGCCGGCTTCATCGATAGCGGCAGTGAGTTTCTCGGCTTCTGCGAGGTCCACGCCGATTGGCTTCTCCAGCAGCATCGGTTTTCCGGCACGCGCGGCCTGCGCGGCCAGTTCGGCTTGGATGAACGGCGGAACGGCGAAGACCAAAGCATCGACGGCGTCGAGCAGCTCGTCGAACGATTCCGAGACGGTGCCGCCGAACTCGGCGGCGATCTCCTTGGCGGCCTCGGGCCTGCGAGCCCACACGGCCGTCAGCTCGGTTTCCGGACCGCCGGTGATCATGGGTGCGTGGAAGATCTTGGCCCACGGTCCTGCGCCGACAAGTCCGATGCGTACTGGTGTCATGGTGAATCACCTGTTCTTTTCTCGGTGGATAGGGGAGGAGGACGAAATGGGCGTCACACAGCTGAGTAGCGGATCAGGCCTGCAGCTGGGCTTCGCCGGTCGGGTCGGTGGTTGCGTCGTCGCCTTCGGCGCGCCCGAGGCCGGCATAGAGGTCGGGCCGGTTTCGTTTCATGTATTGGGCGACAGTGCATCCCGCAGCGATAAAGGCGGCCAGCACGGCCAGCATCCACAGGTTCTCTCCGGGTGCACCGCCAACGAGGAGATCGAAGCGGACGGCCGCGAAAATCACCACCGCGGCGAGAATCGTCGTCGCGATCAGGGGTGCCACGGTGACATGCCAGACAGTCTCACCGCTGGGCCGGCCCGTGCGGGCGAAGTGTCGGAATACCGCCAAGCTGACAATGGCCATCAATATGAGCACGCCGGCGGTACCGAGGCCGCTCCCGACGCCCTGAATGACGGGTTGCTCTGGAATCAATACTGCGGCAAGCGCAAGCAGAGCAGCCATCACGATCGACCCGACGGCGGAAGCCCGGTAGGGGGATTTGTGGATGGGGTGCACGCCGGCGAGGTAAACCGGCAGCGCATGATCGGCGCCGAGATTCTGTAGGTAGCGGGCCACGACGTTGTGGACCGAAAGCACTGACGCCAGCCCCGAGGTTGCCACGAGGACAAGGGTGATGCTCGCCAGACTGCTGCTGACATAGGTCGTCATCGCGTGGTCGAACATGCTGTTCGGCTCGGTAGTGGCCCGAGCTGGTGCCTCCGCGCCGTAGGCGATGACCAGTGAGTATGCCGAGAGGGCGTAGAAGCCGCCGATGAGGATTACGGCGAGGTAGGTGGCGCGCGGGATGGTCCTGGTGGGATTGCGGACCTCATCGCGGTAGAGGGCGGTGGCTTCGAAACCGATGAAGTTGCCGAATGCGAACAGCAGTGCCATGCCGGTCCCTGCGTTGAAGAACTTCGTCGGGTCCAGCGGCGCGGCGGAAAGACCGCCTACGCCGCCCTTGGCGAGGACGAAGCCGTTGAAGACGGCGACCAGGATGACTTCGAGCACCATCACGGTGCCAAGGACTTTGGCGGACAGCTCGATCTGAAAGTGTCCGAGAACAGTGATCAAAACCCAGCTTGCAGCGGTGCATGCCCACCATGGGATCGTCGGGCCGCCGAAACGCTCGATCGCGGCGGAGATCATTGCGCCGGAGAACGAGTAGATACCGACAGTGATCAACATGTAGGACACGGTTGCCAAGTAGGCGCCGCCAAGACCTGTAGTTTTGCCGAGGCCCACACTGATGTAGGCGTAGAACGCGCCGGGGCGCCGTATGTGGCGAGTCATGGTTGTGTAGCCGACCGCGAAGATCATCAGGGCGATGGTGGCGATCACCCACGCCAGCGGAGCCGCCTCGCCGGCGAACCCAATGGCGAACGCGATATAGCCCGATACTGTGACGATAGGTGCCGAGAATGCGAGCACACTCAACACCAGGGATGTGGTCCCGAGGCTGCCGGACAGGCGAGTAGTCGAGTCGCTGGTGGCCGGCGCGGTGCCGGCGCTTCCCATGGATTTGGTCATGGCAGGTCCCTTGTTCTGGAGGGGATGGATCGCTATTTACCCCGCACTGTTGCGTGGATCACTCGGTGATGTCAGGACACTACCTAACGTTCGTAAGGTTGTGAAGCGCGAATTGTAAAATCCCTGTTCCAAGTTCTGGATGCGGGATCCGCTGAGGGCAACTCGGGTATCGACTTACTAACGATAGTTAGGTAATGTGCGTTGCATCTCATCAGAGCTGCGATGCTCTGCCACAAATTCTCTGCATTTCGGGAGACCAGATGTCGATAGATTCCGGTTCCGGCGGTCAGGTCGCCATCGTCGGCTGCGGTCCGTCGGGGTGCTACACCGCCCTGGCGGTGCGCCGATTGGCGCCGGCGGCACACATCACAGTCTTCGACGCTCGGCCGACTCCGTACGGCCTGGTCCGATACGGCGTCGCGCCCGATCACCAAGGAATGAAAAACGTCAGCAAGCAGTTCGATCGACTTTTCGCCGCCGAGCGCGTGGACTTCGTTGGCAATACCCGGGTCGGCCAGGACGTGCCCCTGTCAGCGCTGGAAAACAACTTTGATGTCGTCGTCGTGGCCACCGGACTTCCTGAGGACCGGCGACTGTCTGTGCCCATCGATCCCAGAGCTCGCGTTCTGGGCGCGGGTCAGCTGCTGAGGTTGCTCAACGGCGATCCCGACAGCACGCTGCGCCGTGCCGGGTTACCGGCACCATTGGGGGCTGAGGTCGTGATGGTGGGTGCGGGAAACGTCGCCATGGACGTGGCTCGGCTCCTCTGCAAGCGTGACGACGGGTTCGACGGGTCGGATGTCGACGATGACGCGCGACTCGCGCTCAATACCGCCGGCCTGCGCCGTATCACCGTGCTGTCGCGAAGTACTCGCGAACGTGTTCGGTGGGACGCGGCAATGTTCACGGAACTGTGTGCACTGCCCGGTGTCGCGGTCCACCTGGACGGCAGGCTCGCTACGTCGAGAATCCCCGACGACACCGGTGTCTGCGTTGACATCCGCTTCAACGAGCAGGTAACCCGGATCGACGCCGACGGCGAATATGCCGTCGTGCACACCGGTCCGAGCAGCAGTGATGGCAGCGGCACGTCCGACAACCGATCACAGGGATCCACCTACCGTGCCCACAGTGTGATCACCGCAATGGGTTTCGTTGCACCGAGTCGCGAGCCCGGGTGGACTGCGACCAGTGATCGGGTTCTGTTCGTCGGTGGCTGCAGCAGCGGCGTCCTGGGCAACCTTGCGGAAAATCGTGCACTGGCCAAGGCCGCAGCTGCAGACATCGTTGCGGTCCTCTCCCACGAGCAGGGCCGACCAGGACTGATCGGCGTCCGCGACCAATGTTGCGCCGCGACATCCTTCGATGACTGGCTGGTGGTGGATCGAGCCGAGGTGGCCCAAGCGCGACCAAACCGACTGCGATCGAAATTCACTGCTTGGGAGGCGATCTCCGATGTCATCGCTGAGCACCGGCACCGCCGCCTCTGACCGCTAACACCTACAGCCGCAACCGCGAAAGGACCACCCTATGAGCCTCATCCACGTCTGGTACGGCACCGAGTCCGGGAACGCCGAGATGGTCGGTGACGAGATTGTCGACATCCTCAAGCAGGCCGGCATCGACGCCCAGCTGCGCGAACTGACCGATGTCACCATCGACGACGTTGTCGATGCACAGATCGCTGTACTGATCACCTCTACCTACGGTGAGGGCGGCTTGCCTGCGACCACGGAACCGTTCTACGACGCACTGATGGCAGCCCGGCCTGATATCAGTGGGCTGCGGTTCGCCGCATTCGGCCTCGGCGACAGCAGTTACGAAAACTACAACAATGCCGTCAAGACGATGTCGCACCTGCTGACCGATCTCGGCGCCACACAGGTCGGAACAATCGGTCGACACGACGCCACCACAGGTCTGGACCCGGTCGATGTCGCCACAGAGTGGGCGCATAATGACGCTCTGCCCATCCTCATCCCGGCCGCAGAGCGGACTCCGACGGCCGGCGCGCCTGAGTTCAGTGACCTGTTCCCCTGGAATGATCCCGAATTTCAAGCCAACCCCCATCCGTGGTACGACCGCGCCCGCGACATGGGCCCCGTGCACCAGACCGACGACAACACCTTCGTCGTCCTCGGATACGAGGAGGCGATGAAGTTCGTCAAGGCTCCGAACATGAGCATTCTGGAACCCAACAACGAAGGGCAGACCGTCTTCGGCGCGGCCTTCAACAACACCGTCCTGACGATGGATCCCCCGCAACACACCCAGGCTCGGCGGTTGTTCTCCCGCTGGTTCACACCCAAACTGATCCGCCAATGGGTGCAGGCCACACGGGAATCGATGACCGACATCCTGTCGGACTACACGCCTGGTGACATCATCGACGGCCATCACGATCTCGGGGTCGTGCCGACCCATACCACGATGGCCCAGGTGCTCGGATTTCCCGACGGCGAAGTGGAGCCGCTGTTCTGGGCGCTGTGGAACGCCATGCTCATTCAGGCCACCGACCCGTTGCCAGGCACCCTGGAGAAGTCGGTCGAAAGCCTGAACTACATGTTCACGACCACCGAGAAGCTCTTGAAGGAAAAGGAGTTGAATCCTGGCACCGGCCTTGCCGACGAACTCATCGCAGCCAGCAAGCGCGGTGAGATCACTGAACGCCAGGTGCTCGAGAACATGGTGCTGTTCTACATGTCCGGCGCCCCCAATCCCGCCTATCTGGTGGGTGCCGGCTTTGAAATATTCGCGGAGCGACCGGATGTGCTTCGCGACTACCGGGACAAGCCCGAGGCACGCGAACGCATCGTCAACGAGATCGCTCGACTCAACCCGGTCGAGTTGCTGTTGACCCGCTTCCCGACCGAGGATGTCGAGATCGCCGGTACCGTGATCCCGCAGGGGGCGGCAATCAAGTTTCCGATCGGCGCCGTCAATCGGGATCCTGCCATGTTCACCAATCCGCACGACTTCGACTACGACCGTCCCGTCGAGACGAGTCGCAACCTCACTTTCGGCCTCGGAAGTCACAGTTGTGCAGGGCAACTCATCGCGCGCGCCGAGATCGAGGTGATCTTCACCCTGATCGCCGAACGCTTCAGCAAGGTGACTTTGGTGCAGCCGCCGACGCGGGTGCTCACCGATCGGCTCGTCGCTTTCGAAAAGATGCCCATCTCGTTGAGCTGAACACAGCCCGTACTCCGCACCGCCACCTGCGCAGTTGTGGCGTACCCGACGACGTCGAAAGAACCCAATGTCGCCTCACGCAGCATCACCATCTGAACCAGCCGGCGGCGCTCTGGACTGGCAGAAGGTAGTCCACAGTGTGCCTAATGGTCTCTACATCGGTGGGAGCTGGCAATCCTCCAACGACACTGAGTCCATTTTCGTGGAGAATCCGGCAACAGGTCACGTGCTGGCCGAAATCAGTTCTGCGACAGTGCAAGACGGCCTCGCCGCACTCGCTGCTGCTGACGCTGCGTCCCCGGACTGGGCCCGCACACCTGCGCGCGAACGCGGCGAGATTCTGCGCCGGGCATTCGACATGTTGATCGAACGGGCCGATTACTTCGCCACGTTGATCACCTTGGAAATGGGTAAACCGCTGGCGCAGGCGCACGCCGAGGTCGCCTACGGAGCTGAGTTCTTCCGCTGGTACGCCGAAGAATCCGTGCGGATCGACGGACGTTGGGTCACATCCCCGGACGGACACACCCGACTGCTCACGATGCGCCAAGCCGTTGGACCGACGCTGATGATCACGCCGTGGAACTTTCCGCTCGCTATGGGGACACGCAAAATCGGACCGGCTATCGCCGCTGGTTGCACCATGGTGATCAAACCCGCCTCCCTCACGCCTCTGACCATGCTGGCCTTGGTCGCTCTGCTGGAAGAGGTCGGCGTGCCCGCCGGTGTCGTCAACGTCATCCCTACCCGTGCCAGCGGCGACGTCATCACCCCGCTGATCAGTGACCCACGACTGCGCAAACTGACCTTCACAGGTTCGACGTCGATTGGCAAACAACTCATCCGGCAGTCGGCCGATCAGGTGTTGCGGGTATCGATGGAACTGGGCGGCAACGCCCCCTTCGTCGTCTTCGATGACGCCGATCTCGACGCTGCCGTCGAAGGGGCCATGCTGGCCAAGATGCGCAATATGGGAGAGGCCTGCACCGCCGCAAACCGGTTCCTCGTCCACGAGTCGGTGGCGCACGAGTTCGCCGAGCTGCTCGCCACGCGGATGCGACAGGAAAAACTCGGTCCCGGCATCGATGACGGCGTGACGGTCGGGCCCTTGATCGACGCCGCATCGCGAGCCAAGGTCGCCGAACTCGTCGATGATGCCGCCGGCCGCGGAGCCGAAGTGCTCACCGGCGGCGCCGCGGTGGACGGCCCTGGCTACTTCTATGCGCCGACCGTCCTGGCCAATGTGCGACCGGACAGTGCGGTACTGCGTGAAGAGATCTTTGGGCCCGTCGCGCCCATCGTCACCTTCACCGAGGACGACGAAGCGGTAGCCCGCGCCAACGACACCGAATACGGGTTGGCCGCGTACGCGTTCACCTCGAGCATGACTCGCACCATCAACATCAGCGAAGCCCTGCAGTTCGGAATGATCGGCATCAACCAGGGTGTCGTCTCCAATGCCGCCGCGCCCTTCGGTGGAATCAAACATTCGGGCTTCGGCCGGGAAGGCGGGCCTCAAGGGATCGACGAGTACCTTGAAGCCAAGTATGTCGGAATCAACCCAAACGTTCCCGCCATGTCGTCGAGGGCCAAGGCGCGCGACAGCCGTGACTGATACGGCGACCCGCAGGTCACAAACAGGCTTCCGACGGTTACGATCGACACGGTGAGGACACAGGATGCGGCGGCGCTCAACGCGGCCGTTCCATCTGGCGCCGGCCACGACAGTGCGTTCCGGCTTCGTGCGCTCGAAGAGTTCATCCGTCAGTTCCAGTCCGCCAGCCGCGACAGCATGTCACCGGCCAAACGGCGCGTCCTGGAAACATTCCTGACCCTGTGTGTCAGCCACGGCATGGAGTCGGTCAGCATGCGGACGCTGGCGAAAGAACTCGACATCAAAGCACCGAGCATCTACACCCACTTCCCGGGTGGACGCGACGAGATCGTCGCCGAATCCCTCGGGTCGCAGTTTCATGGATTCAGCCAGGCGCTCGTCAACGCCGTGGCCGGGGCGCCTGACGCCTCGGCGTTCTGGGACGCGATGGTGCGCCTGCACTTCACCCGCCAGGTCGAACTGCCCGAGAGCAATCTCTGGGATCTGATCGTGGCGACGGACCGCACTGCGCATGTGTTGCCCGCCGATCTCAGTGCACGGGTCAGCAACTGGATCGACCGTTACGAAGCGCTGTACGTCGCCGCCGCGCTCGACATGGGGATCGATGGCACCGGCCGACGCGTCAAAGTCGTCATGACCGTCTTGGAAGGCGCGACGCGGTGGTTCAGTGGCGATGCCTCACCAGACGCCGTCCGGCTCGGCGCCGACCAAGCGGTCCTGATCAGCCGCCAGCTACTCACCCTGCCTATCTGACAGACGAGATTGTCGAATCCGCATGGCAGAAGGCTTCCCGAACAAAACAAACTAACGTAAGTTAGGTTAAGGCGAGCGGATCGGCACGATACCGCCGCACCTTCCGTCGATCGACCCACTGGAGGATTCATGATCACCGCTAGGCGAGCATTCGACCACGTCGGGTTGGCAGTCCCCGACCTCGACGAAGCGGTCAGCTTCTTCGTCGATGCCTTCGGATTCGATGTCGTGATCACCGCGGGCCCCTACGACAACTTCGGATACACCTGGCCCGGGGATACAGAACCCGAGCGAGGGACGCTACGACAAGCCAACCTCGTGCTCGGCGACTCGTTCAACCTGGAACTCTTGGAGTACACAGACCGGACCGTCGAGATCCCTAACCGGGCGCCACGGCCGGCGGACCCCGGTGGCTGGCACCTGTGCTTACATGTCGACGACATCGATTCTGCCAGTGCCGAATTGGCTGCTCGATCGGATGTCGACGCGATCTCGGAAATAATCCGCGAAGAAGGCGATCCGATGGATGGGCTTCGGTGGGCGTACTTTCGCACGACCTGGGGCCTGGTCGTCGAGTTGATCCAGTGGCAGTCCGGGATGCCCTACGAAGGCCACACACATTGCCGGATGGCGTCGCCCCGCTGGGCACCTGCCTGACGGTCCGCAACCGCAGGTCGCACGAGCCGCTGGCCCGTGGCGCGGGTCCGAACGTGCCCCTTCTCTCAGCGCAACAAGAACTTCCACCCGCGACCTGGAGAACCCTGACGTGACCTCCGCACGTGTTCTTGTTCAACGACAGTCGCGTCGTGATCGACTCGCGACGTGCTGTGTCTTTGTCTCTTTCGGCATCGTGCTCGGGACCTGGGCTGCCCACCTGCCCGTCATCAAGCACGCAACTGGTGCCTCGTCATCGATGATGGGCGTCATCCTGCTCGTCCTCGGCGTCGGGGCATTCGTGGGCATGCAGCTCAGCGGCTATGTCGTGGATCGGTTCAGCAGCGGGCGGGTCGCAGTCGCGGGAGGGGCCGCGATGGCCGTTGCATTGATACCGCCGCTGATTCTGTCGACTACACATGCGGTGTCGTTGGGCGCCTTGGCGCTCGGCTTGGCAATCGGCGTCAGCGAAGTCGGTATCAACGCCACCGCGGTGGAAGTCGAACGAGAGTACCGCCGACCCATCATGGCGTCGTTTCACGGAATGTTCTCGATCGGCAGCGTGATCGGCGCGTTGCTCGGCGCGGTGACATTCGCGCTGCATATCGAGTCGGTGATGGCTGCGTTGGCCACTGCCACACTGGCCTTGACCATCTGCGGCGGCGCTGCACCCACATTGATCCGACGGACGACGACCTACGCGCCGATCGTCACCGAACAGCTCGACGAGCAGACCTCGTCGCCCCGACAAGGCTGGCGATCAGTCGTCTTCGGCGTCCTTGCGTTTCTCATGCTGCTGACCGAGGGATCGGCGATGGACTGGAGCAGTCTGCACGCTCAGCAACATCTGGGCGGATCCGCCAGTGCGGGAGCGCTGGCGCTGGCCTGTTTTGTTTCCGCAATGACATTGGGACGGTTCAGTATCGACCGCGTGGCCGCCCGGATTGGGCCGGTCCGGGTCGTGCGCTGGGGCTCAATCGTATGCGTCGCCGGGATGGCACTGGTAGTCCTTTCGCCGCAACTGTCGATCACGTACCTGGGATGGGTCATCCTCGGTATCGGACTATCTGGTTGTGTGCCACAGGTTTTCACCGCGACTGGCAACACCCCCGGGGCATCGGCGAAGTCGTTGTCCCGTGTCGTCGGAGCGGGCTACCTGGCGGTCCTGGCCGGCCCGGCGGTGGTCGGGTGGCTTGCCGACATCTTCACTCTCAACGCCGCCTTCGTGCTGCCGATCATTGCAAGGGCGTGTCAAATGGTCTGTGTAGGTCCTGTTGAGGGAAGGATTGCAGGACGTGAAGACAGGCAAGGACATGGACTCATCGCTGGTTGAGGTGGGTTCCACCGTGGAGATGGCCGAGGCACTGCGGG
>NZ_NPKP01000021.1 GCF_008329585.1 Mycolicibacterium sp. P9-22
CTCCACGGATACCTCGGAGACGTACCGCCCGGCGAGTTCGAAGCCATCTTCTACGCTACGAAACGGACCGACCAACCCCTGGTCGAAATCCAATAGTGAGAGTCTCCATCAGGACCAGGGCGATTCAGTGATGGTTCGTTCGACTGTGACCTTCTCGTTGTCGCTCATACCTGCACAGTGCCCCACAAACCGGCTTCGCTAAACAAGAGCGACTGCTAGGCCACGTCGCTGCTCACGTGGGCCGCCGAATCCCCTATGGCCACCTCGCTTTCGCCGATCATGGTGCGAAGCAGCGCCGTCTGCTCGCGCTGGCCGCGACGCGCGGCACGGTCCATGCCGCCAGGCAACACCAGGTCCACCGCACTGCGCGCCACATTGACCGGCAGTTTGAGCAGCGGGTACCAGGGTGGCACGAACGCGGGCAGCCCCAGCATCCGCATCGCGCGGGGCCCGAGGAAGGCGCTCGTGACCGACAGGTGCTGGGCCCGCGCCAGCTGTCGTCGTAACGCGGGCCAGCTGTCGTAATGCCAGTCCAGCGGATCGTCTGCCATCGGAGCGGCCAACTGACGCGTGGACTCGTCGGGCGCCGAGAGGGCGGTCAAGGTGTGGTACAGCACCCGGATGCCGTCACGGAAGCTGTGCGGCAACCACTCGTCCTCGACACCGATGAGCCAGCCGACATAACGCGTCAGATGCGCGACCGCCTCCAGATCGTCAGGCGCGGTGAGGATTCCCATACCGAGACTGGCCGCCGGCGGGGCGATCAGCGCACCGATCAAGGTCGCCGCCATATCGGTCTGGTTGACGGGCACGCCCCACTCCTCGGGACGCCAGTCCGGCATCGCACCGACATGCCTGCGCACGAAGGCATGGATCAGCCGGACCCGGATCGTGGACCGATAACCGACGCCGAGCGGCTCGAGGCCGTCTTCGGCGATGACGTCCATCGCCCATTGCATGGTCTCGGCGAAGCGCTTGTTGGACCCCTTCTCCAGCGCGCCGGTCCGCAGCAGGGTCTTGTTGAAGCCGGAGAACTGATATCCGCCCAGCAACGACACATCGCGCGCGACATACATGCCATCGGCGCCGCCTCGCCGCATCACTCGCTGACCGCGCCGGATCAGCTCGTGATCGACCCACCGCGGCGCCGTCTCCACCGAGGAGAAAAAGTCGCGCAATGGCTGCGGCGCCTCCGGCACTCGCGCAATGCCGTCGGCCAGCGCCCGGTCGAACAGCGGGCGGGTCTGCGGCAGGCCGGTGGCCACCATCCAGTCCAGCAGCCGATCCATGGGCTCGTCGCCGACGGTGAGGCGCTCCCCAAGTCGCTCCCACTGCCGTGGGTCCGGCTGCCGTATGCCCAGGCCAACGGCCAGAAGCTTGATCATGCCCGGCACCGGGCCGGGTCGGTCGGGATGCCGGGTCGGGACACCTACAGTCATCGAAGCTCCCCTTTGAGCGGATTCAGACAACGCATGTAGTCAACTGAGCGTACGCGCCACTCGACAGGTGTCAACAAGCCATGCCGCGTCACCTTCCGGGGTTGGAATGAGGCGCAGCTCGGGCGGTTGTACTGTCCTGGCCATGCGCACGCCCCGCGACCCCGATGGCGACGCCCCGCTGTGGAAGCGGGCCGCTTTTGAGCTGAAGTGCCTCATCAAACGCCGGATCGCCCCGAAGGGCACACCGGTGACACCGCCGACTGAGCCGTACCTGGTGGTGCCCATCCTGGGCCAGTCCAATGCCTTCGGCATGGGACTGCCGTTGGATCCCGCCGGTGCCGACAAACCGCACCCAAATGTGCACCAATGGGCCAACAGCGGTCCGTCGAAGAACACCGTCATCCTCGGAGCGGACCCACTGGTGCACGAGACGCCCTCTCGGCGTGTCGGTTTCGGGGTTACCTTCGGCAAAGCACTGACGGAGGCAACCAACCGGGCGGTGCTGCTGGTGCCGTGCGCCCGCGGCGATACCTCGTTTCACCCGAAGAACGGTTACACCTGGGACATCTCCGACACCAAGACGCGACGCAACCTCTACCGTGAGGCGGTCCGCTCGATCGACAACGCGCTGGCACATCACCCGGGCAGCACCGTCGCCGTGGTGCTGTGGCATCAGGGTGAGTCCGATGTACCGCTGACCCCCGGACCGGAGTATCAGCGCAAACTGGACGCGTTGTTCGATGATCTGCGCGCCCGGTACGGCGCCGATACACCGATCATCCTCGGCGGCATGGTGCCCGAGGAGATGGAGCTCAGCGGCAAGGACTACTCGGTGATCAATGCCGTGCACGAGGACACCCCGAACCGCAAGCGGCGGACGGCCTTCGTTCCCGGCAACCGGAACTCGTTCAACAGCCATGCCGATCGTCACTACAACGCCGAAGGCCTACGTGCCCTGGGCCGCGATATGTGGCTGGCCTACCAGAGACTCGATGCCGCCGCGCTGGAGGAGTACCGACGCTGACCGGCACCGGACGCGGTCAGTCCCTGCGCTGCACGGGGACGATCTCGGTCCGGGCAATCGCCCGATCCCGCTGTGCCGACAGTGCGGTGCGACGCGGGTCGGCCATGTAGCCGTCCATCGCTGCCGGCGATGCCCACTCGAACAGCTGGATCTCCAACGGCCTGCCCTCGGCGCCATCGGTCCATGCTCGGTGCACGACGGTTCCGCCGTGCTCAGGGACCAGCGAAAGTACCGCGTCCTCGTAGTCGCTGAGCGCTTGCTCCATGCCCGGGTGTGCCCACAGAAACACATACATCGCCTGCGTCATCGTGAAAGGGTCGCACGCGGCGCCGTGAATCACCCAGCTGTTTTTCGGCCCTGGCGTCGAGCCGGGTTTGTAGGACATACTGTCGTCGGGGCGGCCCCCATTCGGTGTAGGCCCACCACTTCCCATTTTCCCTCTCCCTCGCCGGGATGGGCCGCGCCATGCCTTCACCCACCTCATCAGAACGGAGCGAAAACCGATGTCTCTGAACACGATCAGGAACGGTGCCGAGCGGTTGATCATCGAGAACACACTCGATCGCAACCGGGCGGCACTCATCGACACCGTGCGCGGGCTCTCAGAGTTCGACGCCCGGCGCCGGCTCGTCGCATCGCTGACAACACCCATCTCGTTGATCAAACATGCAGCCGCCGCGGAACGCATTTGGTTCCAGCGTTTTTGGGCTGGATTGGACGCTTCGGAGTGTGACGGGTACTCCGAACGCGACGAGGGCACCTTCGCTGTCGCCGCGCACGAACCACTGAGTGCAGTGATCGCCGAGTTCGAACGTGCCAGTCAGCTGTCGCGCGCGATTGCGGCACGCTTCGATCTCGACGACACCAAGGTGAATCCTCTTGAGGGCGAAGTCAGTATGCGGTGGACTCTATTGGCGATGATCGAGGAGTTCGCCAGGCATGCGGGGCACGGGGACATCCTGCGTGAGCAGATCGATGCCGGGAGCGCTACGCCGTTGCCCGTATGACGTGTTCTGCGATCCGAGCATAGGTCCTGCGCGTCGACTCGATATCGCCGCTCATGATGTTGTATCCGTGATCCACACCGGGCACCTCGTAGTACTCGGCCAATGCACCGACGTCGGCGAGTGCGTCGGCGTATTGCCGGGCCTCGCCGCGCAGTCGGTCGTACTCGGCGGTGATGATCAATGCCGGTGCGATCCCGGCGAGCCCTTTGCCATTGTCACCCCAGCCGGGTGAGGCGAGAGGGTCACTGCGCCGTGTCCGATCGGGGATATAGGCGGTATCGAAGATCTCCCCCATCCACGGCTTCATGATGGCCCGGCGCCCGGCCGATGACGGCTTGTGACCGGTCGGGGTCACCAGGTCCAGGGGCGCATAATGCAGCACTTGCAGCGCGATGTCCGGACCGCGGTTCTCCAGCGCCAGCCGTGACGCTGCGGCGGTGAGATTTCCTCCCGCACTTTGGCCGCCGACACACAGCCGGGTGCCGTCCCAACCCCGATCCGGCTCGGCCACCCACCGCACGATGTCGTAAAACTGTTGCGGCGCAGCGGGAAAACGATGACCGGGTGCCAGCACGTAGCTGGTGTTGACCACGAACACACCAGCATTGGCCGCCAGATAACGGCACCAGGGATCGTCCTGTTCAGGATGCCCGATCACGAATCCGCCGCCATGGATGTTGACATACACCGGAGTGTTCGGCGTCGGGGTCGGCGGCCGGTACACGGTGGCCGCCGCGGCGCCGTAACTGGTCGGAATGCTGATCTGCGACGTGCTGCCGACGATCTCGGGGAAACGGACGGCGGGCTTGGGCGCCGGATCGACCACCGTGGCCAACACCCGCGCCAGCGTGTCGGCGATCATCTGCTGAGACAGGATCGACATGGAGTTCCCTTCACACACCCGAGGACAGCGGATCGAGTTGGTCGTTGGTGATGTCATCCGCCGCTGTCGAAATGCTGAGTGACTCCCATTTCTCATCGGTGGCCAGCAGGTCGCGTCCGGCGGCGGTGGCGTAGCGGTAGGCGTCGGGACCGACCAGCAGCCGGGCCGGCGGCGCCTCCATGCCCACGATATCCAACAGCAAGGCAGCGACCTTGACCGGATCGCTGGCGCCCAGATTGGCTGACTGGCTGAGTCGCGCGGCAGCACCCACCGTCGCCGCATATTCGTCGCGGACCGGCGCAATGTCCATCGACGAGCCCGCCCAGTCGGTGCGCATGCCGCCCGGCTCGAGCACTGTCACCTTGATACCCAGCGGGGCGACCTCCTGGTAGAGGACACCGGAGTAGCCGGTGACCGCCCACTTGGCCGATTGATACGCAGCCAGACCCGGTCGGGCCATCCGTCCACCGACAGAGGAGATCTGGATGATGTGACCGGCGCGCTGGGCACGCATGACGGGCAGGGCGGCCTGGGTGAGGCGCACGACGCCGAAGAAGTTGGTGTCGATCTGGGTGCGGAAGTCGTCGAAATCGACGTCCTCGACGGCTGCCATGTTGGCGTACCCGGCGTTGTTGACCAGCACGTCGAGGCGGCCGTACCTGTCGACCGCGGCGGCGACGGCGGCGCGCACCTGTTCGTCATCGGTCACGTCGAGTTCCACGACGGCGAGGCGTTCGGGGTACCGGCCGGCCAGGTCGGTCAGTGCCGACGGCGAACGCGCGCCGGCGACCACGCGGTGTCCGGCCGCCAACGCCGCTTCGGTGATGGCGCGTCCGAGTCCTCGAGAGGCGCCGGAGACGAGAAAGACGTGAGACATGGGATCTCCTTTCGGGGCGGGTGGTCGGGCCACCCTGTGGCCGCGATATGTATACGAACGTAGACTTAACCGCGATGATTCCCGCTCCGCCGCGAAAGTTCCGGTTACTCCTCCGACGCACCGATGATCACGCCGAAAACCGATTCGAGAATGCCCGCGAGATTTCCAGGGTCACCGTCACGCAGCGCGCGGGTACCGATCACCGAGCGCATCAGCAGCACTCCGCTGATCACCGCCAGCACCAGTTCGGTGCGCAGCTCACGATCGGGAAGGTCGATCTGGCGGGCCAGACGTTGTCCGACATGACGTTCGATCGCCTCGCGCACGATGCGGACTGCTACCGGATTGGACACCGAGAGCAGCATGATCAGGAACGATTCTGGTGGGCTGCCCGACGGCCCGGTGCGAGACACCAGCGTGGCGGCAGTGTCACCGGCGAGCGTGTCGGACCCGTCGGTGACGAACACCGGCGGGGCGAAGGCAGTCTCGACGGCCTCGGCAAACAGCTGCTCCTTCGAGCCGAAGTACCGGTTCACCAGCATGGCGGTGACACCCGCATCCTTCGCGATCTGACGGACGCCCGCACCGTCATAACCCGCATCGGCGAAGTGCCCGATGGCCGATTGCAGGATCGCCGCACGGGTGGCAGCCGCGTTACGCGGGCGAGACGGGGACGAAGGCATACATAAGTCTACGCCCGTAGAGCAAACGTCGGTGCTACTGCAGCGGGGAACTCGCAATCGGATCCAGCCGGACCGTCTGCGTCGAGGTGATCAGTGAGACATCGAACAACGCGTGGTCTTCGACGAAATCCACGCTGGTGCGGTAACTCTCGGCAAGTTGCAGCGGATCGCTGTCGTGCGGATAACCGATGAGCGCGAACACGTGCCGGCCGATTGAGCTCGCCTCCGTCCATACCCCGTGGACGGTGATCCCGTACGCGCGGAGGGTCTGGATATGACGTGGCCAGAAACCCGACACATAGCGCCGGAGCGCATTCTCATCGGCCAGCGTGTAGGTACGCAGTTCCATCATGAGCGCACCCGGAAATCTTTGTGCATCGCGACACCCAGAGATCCGCGCCCCTGACCGACGGGTCGGAATCCATTGCGCTGGTATAGGTTTTGTGCTGCATTGCGCATATGCACATTGGTGCACATCGCTTCGACTGTGCCGCGGAGACGGACGAAAAGTTCGTCGAGCAAGAGGCCACCGATACCACTGCCGCGGCGCTGCGGGGTCACCGCGATACAGAGCTCCGGTAGCGAGACACCACCGGCATCGACCCGCAGCGGCGGATCATGGTGAAACGTCCACACCGCACCGAGCCTGACGCCTGCATCGTCCACCGCAACCACCGGCACTTCGCCGGCGGCAGGCAACAGGCTCGCCACCTCGTCGGAATCCGGATCCGGCAGCGGCCAATCCTCGATGACACAGGCGTGCCGGGCCATCTCGACGATGAACGCCGCATCACCAGACGTGGCAGACCGCAGGCGCACGTTCGGGTCTGGGGACATCACCCGATTGTGGCAGCCGCCCTGCGGGATGTCGCCACCATTTCCGCGGACCCGAGCGATTTGGCGGCTAGCACTACCCGATGAGATCACGCCAGCATCATTGTCCGCATCACAGCGGCCCGGCCATGCTGGGCGATGTGAGCCTACGAATCAACGACAGGAGCAGAACATGAGCAACGCCGTCCGCGAGGACCTGGTGCTCTCGCACGCAGCGATCACCGCCGACGTGGAAGCGCCGTTCGATCGTGTCGATATCGCTCAATGGCTGAAAACCCTTCCCACCCACGAGTATCAGCGCTGCGCGCCCGGTGATCACAAGGCGGCCGGGTACACGGTCGACGACGACGGCACCCCGATGTCGATCAACGTCGAGATGATCGGCACCGGCCTGGTCATCCAGCAGTACCGGTTCGAAGTCGCCGAAGCCCACTACTGCAAGATGGTGTCGCTGTCGGATATCCTCACCCCCGCCGGGTGGACCACGACACAGGTCATCTGGGAGCTTCGCATGGAACAGCTGGACGGTGACAGGTGCCGCTACACCAACACCGTGACCTCCCACCCGACCGAAGCATTCCTGAAGTTCATCGCCGAGAACGGCCAGACCTTCAGCGAGGCAGCCGATGCTCGACAGGAAGCGTCCGGACGGCATTGCCGGGTCGAGACACCGCTGTACGCCCAGAGCATCGCCCGCTGGGCGACCGCACGATGAGCGGCGCGATCCTTTTCGATCACCCCGGCGAGCCTGACGTACTGCGGTGGCTGGACAATCGGCCGGATTGACCTGGATCAGAAGAGCTCCGGCGTCACCGGTGGCACATCATCGAGGAATGCCGTCACCAATGGCACCAGCACATCGGCCTGACCGGAAATGCCTATGTGCGACGTCGCCGGCAGGACCACCAGCCGCGCCTGCGGAACGCTCTGCAAGACACCGGTCTTCGCCGCACCGTCGTCCGCTCCCCCGCGCAGCCTGAACATCGCCAAGGCGTGCTCGAGCACCACCGAATCCGCGTCGCCGACGATGACCATGGTCTTCGCGGGGATCGCGCGCATCTGCTCCTCGGTGATCTGCTGATCGTTGATGTTCAGGGCCTTCATCTTCTCCAGATACGCATCGAAGGCCCCTGGTTCGGGCGTATGTGCGGCGAACGCGGCGTGCAACGGCGTGCCCACGAAGTCAGCCGCGCTCATCGCCGCGATGGATTCGGCCACCGCCGGATGCCAGCCGTCGCGTTGAAACGTCGCCGACATCGAGACCAACTTGTTCACCAGGGACGGATGCCGGATGGCCAGTTGCAGTGCCGCGCCGCCGCCCTGCGAGTAGCCCATGACGTCCGTACACCGCACCCCGAGTGCATGCAGCAGCCCGGCGGCGTCGTCCCCGAACTGCTCATACGACATTGTTCGAGCGATGTCCGGGGTGCGGCCGTGTCCTTGCTGGTCGAACACGATGACGGCGCGATCCCGCGAGAAGGCATCCACCCACGCCGGCATCGAATCGGCGGCCATGAATGCCCCGGGGATGAGCAGCAACGGAGTCCCCGATGTCGCGAGGTCGCCATGCACCTCGTAGTACAGATTCAGGCCATTGATCGGCAGGCGACCGCTGTGTGACGGCTGTTTTCCCATGGTGGTTGGACCGGCCCAGCGGCTGGGAATCATCGTGAGGGAAGCCGGCTGCTTAACCCGCGTGCAAAGCGGGTAACACATCGAGGTCGATCCCGGCAGTGTCCGTACCAGCAGAATCGAGCCTGACATGACCGTCGTTCAGATCGTCCGTCGTTTACCTCTCGCGGCCGCCGTGGCGGGCGCCGTGTTGGCCGGCGGGCTTACCGCATGCAGTTCCGACAGCGGAAACTCGACAGAGACGTCGACGACGACAACAGAGTCGACGATGACGACCACACCGTCCACGGGTGCGGCCACCACCACGCTTGCACCGTCGTCGCCGCCGGCACCGGCACCCGCTCCGGGTGCGGGCGCCGGACCGGGCGGCGCCACGGCAAGTGTTCCGGGTGCCGGTGCCGGGGCGGGTCCGGGCGGAGCCACCGCCGGTGTTCCGGGAGCCGGCGCAGGCGCGGGACCCGGCGGCGCGACCGCCGGTGTGCCGGGAGCCGGCGCTGGAGCCGGCCCTGACGGCGCCGGCGCATGTGTCGGGTCGGTCTGCGTCGGGACCCCGTAGCAGACACGCCAAAAGGGGCGGAATCCACGGATCCCGCCCCTTTCGGTATGTGGGCCGATCAGTCCAGATCGAAGCGGTCGTTGTGCATCACCTTGACCCACGCGGCGACGAAGTCCTCGACAAACTTGCCCTTGTTGTCGTCCTGCGCGTAGACCTCGGCCACGGCGCGAAGGACCGAATTCGAACCGAAAACCAGGTCATTGGCGGTGGCCGTCCATTTCACCTCGCCGGTGCCGCGGTCGTAGCCGGTGTAGACGTTCTCGGCTGACTCCGATCCCTTCCAATCCGTGCCCATATCAAGCAGATTGACGAAGAAATCGTTGGTCAGCGCACCCGGCCGGTCGGTGAACACCCCATGCTTGGTGCCGCCGTGGTTCGCGCCGAGGGCACGCAGACCGCCCACCAGCACCGTCAACTCCGGTGCCGTGAGGTTCAGGAAGTACGCCTTGTCCACCAGAAGTTGTTCCAGCGCCGTCTTCTCGCCGGGGCGCACGTAGTTGCGGAAGCCGTCGGCGCGTGTTTCCAGCACCGCGAACGACTCCACGTCGGTGTCCTCCTGGCTGGCGTCGGTGCGGCCCGGCACGAAGTGCACCGTGACGTCATAGCCGCCGTCCTTGGCCGCCTTCTCGATCGCTGCTGAACCGGCCAGCACGATCAGGTCGGCAAGCGAGACCTTCTTGCCGCCGTCGGCGGCACCGTTGAAGTCCTGCTGGATCTTCTCCAGCACCGGCAACACCTTGTCCAGTTCCGAGGGCTCATTGGCTTCCCAGTTGCGCTGCGGTTCCAGACGGATCCGAGCTCCGTTGGCGCCACCGCGTTTATCGGTGCCGCGGAAGCTGGACGCCGATGCCCACGCGGTCTTCACCAATTGCGGTACCGAGAGCCCTGATTCGAGCACCTTGCTCTTCAGCGCCGTGATATCGGCCTCGTCGATGAGCGGGTGGTCCACCGCAGGCACGGGATCCTGCCAGAGTTGCGGCTCGGGAACCCACGGGCCCAGATAGCGGCTCACCGGTCCCATATCGCGGTGCAGCAACTTGTACCACGCCTTGGCGAACGCCGCGTTCATCTCCTCGGGGTGGTCCAGCCACCGGCGGGTGATCTGCCCATAAATCGGGTCGACCCGCATCGAGACGTCGGTGACGAGCATTGTGGGCTTGCGCGGCGGACCGCCGAACGGATCCGGGATGGTGGCCGCGGCGTCCTTGGCTTCGAATTGCCAGGCTCCGCCCGGGCTCTTGGTCAGCTCCCATTCGTTGCCGTAGAGGATCTCCAGGTAGCCGTTGCTCCACTGCGTCGGCGTGCCGGTCCACACCACTTCCAGGCCACTGGTGATGGTGTCACCGGCGTTGCCGGTACCGAACGGGCACTTCCAGCCCAGGCCCTGCTGTTCGATCGGCGCGCCTTCGGGTTCGGGGCCCACATCATCGGCGCTGGCGCCGTGGGTCTTGCCCAGCGTGTGACCCCCGACGATGAGCGCCGCCGTCTCCTCGTCATTCATCGCCATCCGCCCGAACGTCTCGCGGATATCGTGCGCGGCGGCCAGCGGATCCGGTTTACCCTCGGGCCCTTCGGGATTGACGTAGATCAGTCCCATGGTGGTGGCGCCGAACGGCTCGGCCAGGCTGCGCTCACTGTCGTTGGTGCCACCGTAGCGTTTGTCGGTACCCAGCCAGGTGTCCTCCTGGCCGTAGAGGATCTCCTCGGGCTCCCAGATATCTTCGCGCCCGAAAGCGAACCCGAACGTCTCGAACCCCGCGGATTCGAGGGCGACATTGCCTGCGTAGACGATCAGGTCCGCCCACGACAGCTTGTTGCCGTACTTGCGCTTGATCGGCCACAGCAACCGCCGCGCCTTGTCGAGGTTGGCGTTGTCGGGCCAGCTGTTCAACGGCGCGAACCGCTGTGCGCCCTCACCGCCGCCGCCGCGGCCGTCATGGATCCGGTAGGTGCCGGCCGCGTGCCAGCTCATCCGGATGAACAGGCCTGCGTAACTGCCGTAATCGGCCGGCCACCAGTCCTGCGATGACGTCATCAGCGCGAGCATGTCGGCCTTGAGGGCCTCGACGTCGAGTTTCTTGAACTCTTCGCTGTACTTGAACCCCTCGCCCAGCGGGTTGCCCTTGGCCGGCTGGCGGTGCAGCACCGACACGTCGACCTGCTCGGGCCACCAGTCCTTGTTCGTCAGTGGCGCATGCGCCTTGGGATGCGGCGAGTCGATGGCCGGGTTCTCGGACTCACTCCCACTGTGTGTCTTGGTGTCGGAATGCGGAGGACGGGCATCAGAGGTGTCGGACATTCACTCGCCTTTCATCGGTTTCGTGCGGGCTGCACAACGGTTCGATCAGGGGTTCGGGTGGCATCACGTACTGGCGGCTTTCACACAGTCGGGACAGAGTCCCCAATAGATGACCTCGGCCTCGTCGATATCGAAACCGAGATCGTCTGATGCGGTCAGGCAGGGCGCGGCACCGACGGCACAGTCGACATCTGCGATGACACCGCAGGACCGGCACACCACATGATGGTGGTTGTCGCCGACGCGGGATTCATAGCGAGCGGTCGCGCCCGCGGGCTGGATGCGGCGGGCCAAGCCCACCGCGGTCAGTGCGTTCAGGACGTCGTACACGGTCTGTCGGGAGATATCGGGCAGTTGCCGGCGCGCGGCGACGAAGATCGCCTCGGTATCGGCGTGCGGGTTCATCTCGACGGCGTCCATGACCACGAGCCGGGGCCGGGTCACACGGAGTCCGGCCGCCCGCAGTAAGGAAGTGGAACCTGGGACGTCAGCCATCTCCTCGAGTGTGGCCCGTCTTCTGGACGGTATCAAGTTTTTCTCCGGATTCGTTGCGCCACAGCGCGGCGTCCAGACGAGTCAATACCGAGAACGAATGCAGGAAGCCGGGCGGCGAGTCATCGGCAGTGGCTGGCCGCCCGGCTGTCCTTGTCTCAGTGAACCTGCGGATCCGGCGGGTTATCCGCGGCACGCCCAGTCGCGGCGTCACGAATATGGTCCATCGTCGCCGTTGCCATGCCCATCGTCTTCAGCACGGTGGAATTCGGCGGTGTGTCCGGATGCGGCCGGGTGGGCGCGATCTTCTTCGCTCGTTCGAGCTTCTCCCCCAGCTTCACCAGCTCCGCATCTGACACTGCGGCCCGAAATCGTGGCCACACCACATCCTGTTCGAAAGCGATGTGGTCGCGGCCCAGTTTGACGAACAGTTGCAGAGCTTCTTGGTATTCGGGCTCACCGGGCTCGCTGTCCTCCAGCAGTTGCAACAGTTCCTTACCGGTCTGCTCCTGCTGCACTGCCTTGTCGGCCAGCTCATCGCCTTCGTCGAGTGCGTCCCGCACAGCGGGCCAGAAGAACTGCTCCTCGATGGCTTCGTGCTGGGACTCCGCAATCACCAGGTTGGTGACCATCGTGCGAAGACCGCTGGTTGCCGCGCCAGTTTCCGCCGACGCGCCATCGAGCACCTCAAGCATGCCCAACACGCTCTTGTGGTCCTGACGGAGAAAAGTCAAAGCGTCCATCTGTCACACTCCTGTGCGAATCGATCCGGGTCAACGGGTTGCGGTGTGATGCTCATGGGTGAACGGCTTTTCGGCATCGACCCCGGGCTGACCGCCAGGATTGTGTTCGGCGCCGGTGTTGTTGCGCAGCGAGGTTCCCAGCCACTGTTCTTCCGGCTTTTCGACGTAATCCCATTCGACACCTTCGGGCCACGGACCCTGTCCCTCATTCCACGGACCGCGCACCGACCCGTCACCGTTGCTCATGTTGAAGGCGACGTTCTGGAAACGCGGGTCTCCCGGCAATTGACCGGGCGGGAAGTTGACAGGCAGTTCGTTGAGTGCCGCCGTGAATTGCTGGTAGTGAGCGACTTCGCGAGTCATCAAGAAGGTCAACGTGTCCTGAACTCCGGGATCGTCGGTGAACTGCTTGAGGTACTCGTAGACAACCTTGGCCCGAGACTCGGCGGCCAGATTGTTGCGCAGATCCACCGTGGGATCGCCATTGGCGTCGATGAATGCACCCGTCCAGTTGTTGCCCGCGGAGTCCTTGACGTCCGGACCTCCACCGCTGAGCACCAGGAACATCGGGTTCACCGCGACCTGATGAATGGCCTGCTCCTTGCCGGTCTTGCTGGCCACTGCGGGCATCCAGTCGCACCGTTGATGGGCCATCTTGAGGTTGTCGTTGAGTCCGTCGAGCAGCATGGTGATGGTGGTGCCGACGATCTCGAGGTGGCTGAGTTCCTCGGTCGCGATGTCCATGAACAGGTCGTACATCTTGGGGTTCTTCTCGCGTAGCACGAAGGCCTGCGTGAAGTACTGCAGCGCGGCGGTGAGTTCGCCGTTGGCGCCGCCGAACTGCTCCATCAGCAACGACGCGAAGCGCGGGTCGCGGTCGCTGACCCGCACTTCGAATTGAAGATCTTTGTTATGAGTGAACACGATGCCTCCGGCACATTCGGTCTTGACAGAAGGCGACCCGAACGGATCGCCGATGGGTTGGGATACCGACGATCCGCTGGGCTGTAGGTCGCGGTGGAAGCGGTTTACCCGGGCCTGACCGGACCAAACGTGTCGAGTTACGTTCCATTCCAGGTGCACGTCAATCCTGTTTATCTTCAGCATCTTTCGTCGCCTAATTCGGACATTGGCCAAGTAGTTTCGTCCGTTGGCTCAGCTGCGGCGGCGACCGTTATAGCGTGAGGCGTATGGGGTCATGGCATGGTGGGCGACTCAGCGGCCGGCAGGCCGCTCAGTTGCTGCGTTGGCTACCTGACATCCGGATACGTAGCGACATGAGCTGGAACCTGACCGAAACCGTTGTTCTCGACGCCGACACCGGCCGCGGACGGGTCATCGTCAAGGCGGCCGGGCCGCGGGATCACCACCTCAGCCGTGAGATCACCGCCTTCGAGGGGTACACCGAACGCCTGGCGCGCAGCGGCCACGCCGCGCGGCTGCTGCACCGGGACCGGACGGCAAAGCTGCTCGTGCTCAACCATCTTGGGGGGAATCTGGTGGAGGGATCGGATGCCGAGTTCGCCATCGACACCCATCTGCAGGCCGGGCGGTTGGCGCGTATGTTTCACAGCCAGGGCGAGCGAGTGGACAGGGACTGGGACGCCGTGACGGTGGCGAAGTCGCTCGCTTGGCTCGACAAACCGCACCGGATCAAGCAGCGGACCTGTGCCGAAATACGCGTCGTGCTGATATCCCATCGACCAGTGCCCGCGGTGGTGGTCCCCACCCACGGTGACTGGCAGCCCCGGAACTGGCTCATCGACGCGGGCACGGTCAAGGTCATCGACTTCGGACGTTTTGCCTGGCGTCCCGCGATCAGTGACTTCTCCCGGCTGGCGGCCCAGCAGTGGCAAGCGAACCCGCGGCTCCAGGACGCCTTCTTCGCTGGGTACGGCGGGGATCCTCGGACACCGAGTCAATGGCGGATGGTTGCTCTGCATGAGGCCATCGGCACCGCGGTGTGGGCCCACCAGGTCGGTGACAAGCCGTTCGAGGAGCAGGGGCACCGGATGATCGCCGAGGCCCTGACGTCGTTCTGAAAAGCACTCTCGAACTTGAGGTTCGATCAGCGCAACGAGCTGAGATTTTCCACCGAGCTCCGAACGTCGGAGGTCATCATCTTGGCGACAAGTGTTCCGACGGGTCCACTGAGCAAACCACCGGAGAGCTCCGCCACTAGATGAAAGCTGGAGCCCGGCCGATCGTCGGCCACCGTCATCGTCAGCGCGATGCGGACGCCGCCGCGGCCTCTCCCTTGCAGCTGGATCTGGCGCGGTTCGTCGTACTCGGTGACCTGCCAATGAATCGTGTTCCGAAAGCCCTTGACCTTGATCGACGAAGACACCTGAGTTCCCGCTTCGATCACGGCGGGCGGTGGGCTACGCCAGCCGGCGAAGATGGTCAGCCACTCATCGAACCGCTGTAGGTCGGAGGCCAGCTTCCAGGCCTGATCCGGCGTCAGATCCGACGACACCGACACATCGACTTTCGCCATGATCTCCCTCAGCGCTTTCTGTCGTCCTGGGCATTCGCTGTCGGGCACCCGGTTACCCACATCTGCTTCGACGGACCACATCGATCGGCACAGGCCGCGATGACATCGGTCACAGCCGGCGCCGCGCAGCCGCCAGACCGTCCAGCAACAGTTCGGCGGTGTAGGTGAGCGCCGCCTTCGGGTCCGCGGACGCGTCCGCAGCCACCGAGGCAGCCGTTCCGACCCGCGACGCCAATGGAAAATCCCGCTCGGCCATCGCACGTCCCAACGCCGGCCCAACCTGGCCCCACCATTGATTGTCGTCACTGTCGCTGGCCGCGCGAGCCCGCTCCAGCCCGACCTGGTGGCGCGCCATCGCCGATGCGAGCCCGAGAAGCCCGGTCAGCGCATGGTCCATCTGCACATCGGTGAGGCCGATCCCGTCGAAGGCGGCCAGTTCGGTCTCGTACTTCGCGGTCATCCCCGGGCCGGGCACCAGCCGGTCGGCGGGAATGTCCAGTGTCCAGGGCTGGGCTACCGCCGCTTCGAAGTTTCGTTCGGCCACGAAGAGCGCGGCGGCGCGCCAGTCCGAGCGCGCCGAAGGCGGTTCGTCCGCGGCGTAGACGTCGGCGGCGAAGGCGTCGAGCATCAACTCCAGCAGTTCGGCCTTGCCGGGCACATGGGAGTACAGACTCATCGCGGCGACCCCGAGTTCCGCCGCGACCTGCCGCATGGTGATGGCGCCGACGCCGTCACGCCGGGCCACCGCGATGCCGGCGCGCACGATCGTCCCGACCGACAGGCCCGCACGTCCGGTCGGCCGGTCCTGGGACCACAGCAGCTGCAACAGCCGCACAGGGTCGCTCGCTTGCGCCTTCGACGGCGACATATTGACCCCTTTCGTACGTTGTACGGTACATTGTACGGAGGCGCTGGCCACGGCGCACCTATCCCCCTTTGGAGGGTCGATGCCCCTGAAAGACCACCTCGACGCGTTGCTCGACGCCGGTGTCGCGCAGGCCGCCGGGGTCACCGCGGATGAGCTACGCGGATATGCGACCGCGCTGCCCGATGAACCGGGTGCGGTCCTCGCCGTGCACCCGCGGCTCGCACCGGCGCGGGTGCTCGCACCGCTGCTGCGTCGTAGCGAGAAGGCCGGGTTCGTGGTGACCGATCTGACCGATCTCGCGGACTTCGAACCGATCGCCGGCGTCCGGATACCCGAGACACCGCTGTACCTGGTCCACGACGTCGACCGCGGTGACGATATGCGCAACCGGAGCCCGGATGAGTCGCTACCGATGATTGCCGAACGGGATCGCACGCCGTTGACCATCAGCGAAGGCATCAGCTGGTTGCTGCAGGAGCCCAAACGCCTTGAGACGAACCACTGTTTCATGACGATCGCATCGCGCAAGCAGCATGCCCAACAGGGCCTCGATGCGAGGACGCCAGCCATCTGGATCAGCGGCGGAACGGGTCGCGACGGGGTCCTGAACCGCGGAGCGCCCAAGGTGGGCTGGTGCTGGGCCGGCAATCGGCACACCTGGCTGGGCATGGCCTCGGCCTCGAGGCGCAGCCCGCTCTCGCTAGCGTGACCCGCCAGGTGCGACGTCTCCCCGGCGCACCCGCACCTGGAAGCTCTTCTCGCCCCAGCCGTCGGACACCTCGAAATGCACCCGTTTCGGGCCTCCGAACAACGTCGTCGTCGTCACGGTCCCGGTGGCACCGGCCGGCACGACCGGCACGTCGATCCCCTCGATCCGGCGACGAGCCGTGACGATGTCACCTTTGCGGAACCCCATATCCATCCCCCTCATCCGATGTGCCCGGCCCCCGCCGGGCTTCCCCAGTTCTCCATGTTGGCGACAATGCGGCGCGCGCGCAATCGGATTTGCCGCCGCTCGGGTGGATACGGGGCGAAAACAGCGGCCGCACAACAACTCAGCACACCGCACCGGCCGGCCTGCACCACCGCGTCGTCGACGATGCGCACCCCAACCAGGTCTTCCGTCGGGACAACAGTGTCGCGCCGGTAGCCTGGCGAAGTGAATTGTTCTCGCGTCCCCTCCTCCTTCGCGCTCCTCGCCGGTGCTGCGGCAATCGCCATGACGGTTTCCGCCTGCGGCTCCGACACCCAAAGTGCGGCCGCCACCAGCTCCTCCACCACCAACGACGTGTTCGACATCCCGGCCACCGCAGGTGAGACCGCACCGGTCGCGAGCCCCTGCCCCTCGGCCGCGCCGGCAACCCCCGGCGCACCGGAGTGGACACTCTCCGGCGCCACCGGCAGCGTCGCGGTCACCGGTTCCACCGAAACCGCCTCCCCGGTGGTGGATGTGCAGGGGCCGTTCAGCGTCACCGAGACGCAGGTCCAGACCTTGAAGGCCGGCGACGGCCCCGTCGTCCCGGAAACCGCGACGGTGTCGGTCTGCTACATGGGCGTCAACGGACGCGACGGATCGGTGTTCGACAGCAGCTATCAGACGGGTTCTCCCGTCGACTTCCCGCTCGACGGCGTCATCCCGGGTTTCCAGAAAGCCATCGCCGGCCAGAAGGTCGGATCGACCGTCGCGGTCGCGATGACCTCCGCGGATGGTTACGCCGAGGGACAGCCCGCAGCGGGCATCCAGAAGGGTGACACGCTCATCTTCGCCATCAAGATCCTGGAAGCCTCGAACTAAAGCCTTCCGCCGCGTCCACGTTCTCCCCGATTCCGCCGGGAGAACGTGGACGCTTGCGTGTGAGGCCGCCTGCCGAACGCGGCTCAGTCCTGCGGGGACGACTGCTGCGAGTCGTCGCCCTTCGGCTCGGTATCCGTTTTTTCGGCCGCACTCGGGCTGCCGCTCTCCGGTCCGGTCGAAACGGTGCCCGAACCCGCCCGCGGCGCCCGGATCTTCAGAGTGGGCACCTTGAAAGTCGGCACCTTCAACCTCGGCAACGTGAGCGTCGGACGCTTCCAGGTGGGCTTGTCCGCCGCCGCAACCGGTTCCGGAGCTTCCAGCCGCCCGGTACCCTCCACGGTCCCGGTCGACGCCTCAGCGGCGATGGTCTGCACCTGGCGGTCACCCTGCGTTGTTTCCGCCGGCGCCGTGTGCTCTTCAGAGTCGCTTTCGGCGGCGACCGACAGCGTCACCGTCTTCGAACGGTTCCTCGCCGACATCCGAACACTTTCCCCGCGCAATATTCGGTTGCAGGGACGTCGTCATACGGCGTTGAGTGAGACCACATGGACCAGGGGGACGAAACGCGGGCGGCCGGCGCGGCCACGCACACCGAATATCCGGGAGCGTGGCGCGTGGGGAGCTGGGATACTCTGCGCGCCAACGCCATCGGGTCGCTGTGGGGTAGATCCACGAAACTCCGGATCGATCACGGCGATGTGTGGGCGCTTCGCGCCGACAGTTTGCGGTGACACCCTCGCCGCACGCGCCTATCTGGCCCGGCGGGCCAGTTTCGCCGGTTCGAGCACGAACACCGTCTTACCCTGCTGACGAATCCAGCCGCGGTTCGCGAACTCCGAGAGTGCCTTGTTGATGGTCTCGCGGGATGAGCCGACGAGCTGCGCGAGCTCGAGCTGAGTCAGTTCGTGATCCACCCGCAGCACATCGCCCTCCGGGCGCCCGAACCGCTTGGCGAGGTCGAGCAGTTGCTTGGCCACCCGGCCGGGGACGTCGGTGAAGATCATGTCGCAAAGATCGTCATTGGTGCGGCGCAGCCGACGCGCCAACACCCGCAGCAATTGCTCGGAGATCTCGGGGCGCTCGGAAATCCAGCCACTCAGCGCCTGCCTCGCCACCGCGGCCACGCGTACCTCGGTCAGCGTCGTCACCGTCGCCGTACGCGGACCCGGGTCGAACAGCGCGAGCTCACCGAACGTCTCTCCCGGCCCCATCACCGCGATGAGGCTCTCACGTCCGTCCACCGAGCGCTTACCGATTTTCACCTTGCCCTGCACCAGGACGTACAACCGGTCCCCGGGCTCGCCTTCGGTGAACACCGTGTGATTGCGCGGGAACGTGATCCACTCCAGTTCGGCTTCGAGCGCCGCCATCGCGTCGGGGTCGACATCCTGAAAAATGGCCGTGCGCGCCAGAACCGCGTTCAACGAGTTGCCTTTCCGGACGTGGGCTGAAGAACCAACTGCTTCGCGCCGCCGGAGACGGCTCGGCACGCACTACAAACACTTTACAGCTAAGCGACAATTCGTAACTCACGAGCGCAGTGGGTGCGCGCACCGATAACGTCAGTCTATTCATCCTCGGCGTGGCCTGTGTCACGCGGTCACTACGATCGCGCCGAAGGGCCTGCGCCGGCTGCGAGCGGGCTCCTATTCCCTATCGAGGAGGGCACGACCACGATGCGAGTCAAGATCAGATCATTCGCCGCACTGCCGGCAGTCGCCGTTCTGGCCGGCGCAGGCATGTTGCTCGGCTGGTCGCCCCCCGCATCCGCCGAGCCCTGCTCCGACGTGGAGGTCGTCTTCGCCAGGGGGACCACCGAACGCCCGGGCGCCGGGAGTGTTGGCGACGCCTTCACCGACGCGCTGCGCGGCCGGCTGGGTGACAGGAGCGTGGGGCTCTACCCGGTCAACTACCCGGCGACCCAGGATTGGCCCACCTCGGTCATCGGTGTCAACGACGCCGGCAATCGCATCCGACAACTGGCAGCTGATTGCCCGGACACCGAGGTGGTGCTCGGCGGTTTCTCCCAAGGTGCCGCCGTCGCGCAGCTCGTCACGGCAGATGCCCCGGCGATTCCGCCGAACTCGTTCGCGTTCGGCACCACGACGCCGCTGGCGCCGGAAGTGGCCGATCGTGTGGACGCCGTGGTGTTGTTCGGTAAGCCCAATGACCGTTTCCTCTTCCTGATCGGCCAGCCCTATGTGCCGGTCGGCTCGGCATTCGCCGCCAAGACTCTCGACCTGTGCGCAGTCAACGACCCGATCTGCTCGGGCGGACTGGATCCGGTGGCGCACAATCTCTACACCGCCAACGGCATGGTGACCGAGGCCGCCGGCTTCGCCGCCGCGCGGGTGTAAGACCACGCGAGTCGGCGGGCGGTGCGAGGGTTCACCGATGAGCCGGTATCCACCGAGGTGTTGGAGCGGGTGCTTTCGGCGGCCGCTTGGGCGCCGTCGGGATCGAATCTGCAGCCGTGGCACATTTATGTGGTCACGGGCGCGCCGCTGGCACAGCTCAAGAAGGTCGCCGTCGAGCGCGTCGCCGCGGGTGAACCGTGGGACGATCGCGAATTTCAGATGTACCCGCCGGAACTGGGCGGCTCCCTACCGCGAACGACGATCCCGGTTCGGCAAGGAGCGCTACACGGCGCTGGGCATCGCCCGCGAGGACTGGGAGGCCCGGCAGCGTGCGGCCATCGGCAATTGGGACTGCTTCGGGGCGTCCGCCGCCCTGTTCTGTTTCATCGATCGCGGCATGGGCCGGCCCCAGTGGGCGGACCTCGGGATGTATCTACAGACGGTGATGCTGCTGTTGCGCGCCGAGGGCCTGCACAGCTGCCCGCAGATGGCATGGTCACAGGTTCGCAAATCGGTCGAGGAAGCCCTCACTCCGCCAACCGAACTCATGCTTTTCTGCGGGATGTCGATCGGCTACGAGGACCCGGCCGTCGACTACATCCGCACCATGCGCGCTCCGCTGGCCGAGACGGTGACCTTCGTCGGGGACGCCACCTGAGCCGGTGGTAGTGCTAGCAGGAACACGGCAGTGGCGTCTGCGTCAATGTGCCGGCGCGGCGATCACGGGATGCTGATCACAACATTCAAGATCACCTTCCGCAAAGGATCGAAATGGCAGCCGAGATGTCGCACACCTCCCGCTCGCACCGCGTCGAATACCTCGCAGCCACCGTGCTGTTCCTGGCCGCCACCATGGGACCACTGGCCACCGCGAAGGCCTTCGCCGATCCCGGCGCGCCGTGCCCGGATGTCGAAGTGGTCTTCGCCCGCGGCACGTTCGAGGCACCGGGTGTCGGCGCGACCGGTCAGGCCTTCGTCGACGCGCTCACCAGCCGGCTGGGCACCGACAGCGTCGACGTCTACGGGGTGAACTATCCCGCGTCCCTGGACTTCCAGGCCGCCACCGCGGGTATCGCCGATGCCGGCAACCGGATCGAGAACATCGTCTCGACGTGTCCGGACACCAAGATCGTCCTGGGCGGCTACTCACAGGGCGCCGCGGTCGCGGGTTACACCACCTTCGACACCGTCCCGGCCGGGCTGACGCTGCCCGACGGCATCGGGCCGATGCCCGAAACGGTGTCACCGCACGTGGCGGCCGTGGCGCTGTTCGGCACACCCGACAACTGGTTCCTCAACCTCATCGACCATGACGCGCCGCCGGTCACGGTGGGCTCGCGGTACGCGGCGAAGACGGTTCAACTGTGCGCCCAAGGAGACCCGGTCTGCTTCCCCGGCGGCCTCGACCGCGGCGCGCACAGTTCCTACAAGTCCAACGGCATGGCCGAGCAGGCAGCGGACTTCGTTGCCAACGCCGTCTCGGCCGCCCCAGCGCCGATTTCGGCCACCTGATCGGCGCGGGGATCAGCTCAGGCTGCGTGCATCGGCCACGTCGTACTCCGCCACCGCCGCCGACAGCATCGCCGCGCCTTGCTCGTCGGAAGGGCCGCTGCCGCGGAACCGCTGCACCGCAACTTGAGATTCCCAACGCTCGAAAATGTTGATCCGGCCGGATTCCACCAGATCGGCGGAGATGGCGAAGTCCAGGCAACCGTCGGCCCGCCGCGCGGCCTCCACGACGCCCACACAACCGCTCAGGTAGGTGTCCCGTTCGGCTGGGTCGACGACGATATGTCCTGCCACGATGACCACGCTGGGTACTCCTCCCTGTTGCACCGCACCCAGATGTCGACTCGGCCCGGCCGCAGAACTCATCGTCGCGTTTCAGTGGCAAACATCACGGGTACAGACCTGCAGGCCGCCCTGCCAGCAGAAGCGCGCGCCGCGTCCCGAAGGAGTTCACTGATGAGTCTTCGCCGATCTGTACGATTCCTCGGGGCCGGCGCCCTGATCACTGCGGGCCTGGCGGTCGGCACGACCGCTCCGGCCGCCTCCGCCGAGCCCTGCCCCGATGTCGAGGTCGTCTTCGCCCGCGGCACTTCCGAGGCGCCCGGCGTCGGTGGTACCGGCCAGGCGTTCGTCGACGCGCTCCGCGCCCAGACTCCCGGAAAATCGGTAGCGGTGTATCCGGTGAACTATCCGGCGAGTGACAATTTCGGCGACCGGATTGCGTTCGCGCAGACCGTAGTCGACGGGGTGCGCGATGCCGGCTCCCATATCCAGGCAACCGCGACCGCATGCCCGGACACCCGCGTGGTGCTCGGCGGCTTCTCTCAGGGCGCAGTGGTCGCCGGCTATGTCACTGCCGACGCCATCCCCGACGGGGTGCCCGACGAATATCTGTCCTATATCCCGAATCCGTTGCCGGACTCGGTGTCCGAGCATGTCGCTGCGGTCGTGCTGCTGGGTAATCCGTCCGACGCTTTCCTCAACCAGTTCGGCGCACCGTTGGGTGCCATCGGGCCGTTGTACGCGCCGAAGACGGTGGAACTGTGCGCGCCCGGTGACACCATCTGTGATGGCACGCCCGGCGGCATGCCTTCGATTGCGCACGTCATGTACGGCATGAACGGAATGGCCAACGAGGCGGCCGCTTACGCCGCAGCCAGGGTGTAGCCGAGCCGGCTGCCCGGCGGATGTGACACTGTCCTCATGAGTGACAGTGCCGCCATCGCATCCAACAGAGCGAATTGGGATCAACGCGCCGATGTGCACGCACGCTCCCAAATGTATGACGTGGAAGGCTTTTTGGCCGATCCAGCCCAGATCTCGGACGTGGTCGAGCGCGATCTGGCGGTGCTGGCCGAACATCTTCCCGACACCGGGGTGCGCGGCCGGTCCCTGCTGCACCTGCAGTGCCATATCGGCACCGACACAGTGTCCTGGGCACGACTGGGCGCCGTCGATGTCGCCGGGATCGATCTGTCGCCGAACTCGCTGCGGCACGCGGCCCGCATCGCCGACGCCGACGGCCGGCGGATCGAATGGATCGAGGGCGACGCGCGATTCGCGTCCGCCGCGATCGATCGGCGGTTCGACATCGTCGTCACCAGCGCCGGAACGATCGTATGGCTTCCCGAGCTCGCCAACTGGGCGCAATCGATCCACGACCTGCTGGTCCCGGGCGGGGTGTTCCTGATCCGCGATGACCACCCGATCCTTGCCGCGATGGAATTCGAGCCCTGGCAGATCACCGACGACTACCTTTCCGGTGGCGGGTCCCGGACCTACGACGACGGCGGTACCTACACGGAGAACTCGTCTGGCGAGATCACCCACACCACCAATCATGAATGGCGCCATGATCTCGGCGAGGTCGTCGGGGCGTTGCTCGGCGCAGGACTGCGCATCGAGACATTCGTCGAACTGCCCTATATGGATTGGCCCGCGTTCCCAAGCCTGGTTGCGGGCCCCCAAGGGTGGACGCTGCCGCCGGGTACCCCGCGGATCCCGCTGAATTTCGCCATCGTGGCCCGCCGGCCCGCAGCATGACCGGCAGGCCGGGGATCACCGACCCCGGTGCGCGATGATGGAGCCATGGAGTCGACGCGGGTGGATCGCTGGTTGTGGGCGGTCCGGCTGACCAAGACCCGGCCCGATGCGGCGGCGGCCTGCCGGGGCGGGCATGTGCGGATCAACGACCGGGTTGCGAAACCGTCGGCCACGGTATCCCCGGGCGACACGGTGAAAGCGCTGGTGGGTGAGCGCACCCGGATCGTCGAGGTGGTGCGCGTCATCCAGAAACGCGTCGGTG
Source organism: Mycolicibacterium sp. P9-22 (assembly GCF_008329585.1). GTDB lineage: Bacteria > Actinomycetota > Actinomycetes > Mycobacteriales > Mycobacteriaceae > Mycobacterium. Next base: position 23,801 of record NZ_NPKP01000021.1, read on the forward strand.
CCGCCGACGCGGTGACGTGCTATTTGGACCGCACGCCCGTCGTCCAGCCGACCACGGTGGTGCCGGTGGCCGTTCGTGACCGCGGCGCGGGCCGGCCGACCAAGCGCGACCGCCGGATCCTCGACAAATGGCGGGCCGGGCTGGGCTGAATCAGCCCAGCGGGCCCTGCTGGATGATCGTCGGGGGAAGCGGCGGGGGTGCCGGAACCGGCGGCGGTGCCGGTGCGCCGGGCGCGGGGACCCCGGCCGGAGCGGCGCCGGGTGCGCCGATGGGCAGCACCTCGGCCGGCGGGTTGGGATCCGACAGCGAGACGAATCCGGGCGGCAGCGCCGGGCCACCGACCTGCGGCGTGCCCTGCAACGACGGCGTCGACGACGACGGGTCGGTCAGCGACATATAGCCCGGCGGCAGCTTCGGCGCGGGACCGGCTCCCGGAGGGGCCCCGGTCGGCATCCCGGCCGTCCCGGCCTCGGAGAACGCCGCCATCGGGTCATTCGACCTGGCCGCATTCCACAGATCCTTGATGTAACCCAGTCCGCCACCGGAGGACCCCTGCCCGTAGGCCGGATTGGTCATCTGCGGTACCGGCGGGGCGCCGACCGGCGGCGGTGCGGGCGCCGCGGCCACGAGTTCGTCGGGGTTCACGGCCACCGGCTGACCCGGGATCGGCGCGGCCGGATCCCCCGGCGGCACCAACGGTGCCGGCTCGGCGCCGGCCAGTCCGGCGGTGCAGAGCGCGCCGCCGGTGAGCAGCATCGTCGCCAACGCGACCTTGACGGTGGAGCGCGTCACGGCACGCTGTCGATCGGTCATGGGTCAAAAGGCTAGCGCCTTGTCGTCGCCGGCGTCACCGATAGCCGGTAGCGGTCAGCCGGCGGGGGTGCCGTCGTCGGATCCGCCCGTATCCGACGCTGGCTCCTCCCCCTCGGGATCCTCGGTCACCGTCTCCGGCTCCAGGGCGACACTCTGTGCCCGCGGCACGGGCACGCCCGTGACCGGCGGGGTGTCGGCCGGCTGCAGGCGTACCACCCGGCCGACGGCGCGGCGCAGGCCCGGCGGCCCCTCGATCCGGACGAAATCGCCCACCCGGCCGGCCCGGTACCGCAGCGGGGAGCCGAGCAGCTCACCCATCACCACACCGCTACCGATCGCCAGTGCGATGGCCACTGCGGACAGCAGCTGCGCGATACCGTCCAGGAACCGCTCGTCGACGGCGAAGTAGAACACCGAACGGAATACCGCCAGACCCGGCAGCATCGGTGTGATGCCTGCTGTCGCGGTCACCAGGGCCGGCGCCTGTCGCCGAATGGAGGTCAGAGTGGCGAGCAGGCCGACCCCGACGGACGCGATTCCCGTCGCCAGGACCACACCGATCTGGGCGTGCCCCAAACCGATCAGTACCGCCTGTGCGGCGCCGGCCGCGACCCCGGCGGTCACCACCGACCGCGTCGGGGCGTAGCTCGCCAGCGTCAGGCACACTCCGGCCAGCGCCGCGCCGAACACCGCGATCCCGATCTGGAGTGGCCCGGTCGGCATGATGATCGACTGCGTCGCATCGATGTGCAGCTCGATCTGGATACCTGCGAGCGTCGCGATCTGCAGGCCCGCCACGATGCCGACCACGATGCCCGCAGTCAGGAACAACGCATCGCCCAGCCGTCCGACCGCGGTGACCATGTAGCCGGTCAGCGCGTCCTGCACGGAACCGACCAGTGTCATCCCGGACAGCAGCATCACGATGCCGGTCGCGACCAGCGCCGTCGGGTTCTGGCCGGCGAATCGGTAGGCCGCTACGGCCACCAGCGTGGCGATGGCAGCGCCGGCGGCGTGCTGGAAGAAGAAGGGGGTGCCGACCCGGTTCAGGAGCCTGCCCACCCGGTCGATGACCGCCGAGGTGACCGTGGCCAGCAGGCAGATCTGCCAGGTGCCGCCGAGCAGCATGGCGATGCCGAGCGCAAAACCCGCCCAGCAGGCGGTCGCCATCCACCGCGGGTAGGGGTGCGGTCGTTCGCTGAGCACGTCCATGGCGTCATGTGCCTGGTCGACGGTGACGCCGCCCGAGGTGATGCGCCGGACCAGCTTGTCCAGTTCGGCCAGCCGGGTGTAGTCGGTGGCGCGGTGCCGCACCGAGCGGACGATGGTCAGCGGCGGGCTATCGGCCGTCGGCAGGGCCGAAACGATGATGGTGGAGAAGGTGATGTCGACCACGCAGTCGCTGAGCTGGTAGGCCGCGGCGACATCCTGCGCGGTGGCGACGATATCGGCGGTTCCAGATCCGGAGGACAGCATCACCTCGGCGAGCCGGATGGTGAGGTCGAGGACCTTGCGGGTGTGTACGTCACCGACGTGGGTTGCGCTCCGCCTGCGCTGTCCGGCCACCGGCGCGGGATCCCGGCGACCACGAAGTGCGACCCGCAGACTTCGACGTGCACGGGCCGTCTCTTCGGATCGGTCGAAAACCATCACCGATACGATACTGATCGGTCAGGACGCCAGTGCCAGGCCCGCGTAGATCTCGTCGAGAATCGGCGGCAGCATCGCATTGGCTGTCGTGCGCCCGTCCGGCGACAAGGTCAGATTTGTCCAGATCACCAGTGTCACATCGTTTTCCGGGTCATGGCCGACGAACGAGTTGAAACCGGGCAGCTCACCGCCGTGGTAGTACATGGCCGCCCCTTCCCCGTAGCTCTGATACGTCATGCCATACCCGTACCGCTTGCCGTCGGGCTGGTCAGGATCCTCGGCCTGAAGACCGGCCAGCCAACGTTCCTGGGTGTCCTCGGCGAACACCTCCCCGGTCACGAGCGCCCGGATCCAGGTGAGCAGGTTGTCGGCGGTCGAGATGACGCCACCCGCGGCCGTCGCATACGACGGATTCTGATTCGTGTAGTCGATCGGTGACAGCGTGCCGGCCCGGACCTCGGCCCGCATCGACTCCGGATAGGGCTCATCGAGCAGGGCGTAGCGGGTCGGCCCGTACATGTAGCCGTGCGAACCCGGGGCGGGGATGGTGGTGTCATCGACGGCAGGCAACGTCGTCTGGTCCAGCCCCAGTGGATCAAGCAGCCGGTCCCGGAATTGGTCGGACAGCATTCGGCCACCGACCCGCTCTGCAACCAAACCCAGCAACGCGTAATTGGTGTTGCTGTAGTCATATTCGGCACCCGGAGCGAACCGCGGCGGATGCCGGTAGGCGATGGCCAGTACCTCCTGCGGAGTCCAGCTGCGCGCCGGGTGACGGTCTAGTTCCTCGGCCACCTCCGGGTCATCGGTGTAGCCGTACAGTCCGCTGCGCATCTTCAGCAGCTCGTCGATGCTGATATTCCCGCCGTTGGGCACACCGTCGACGTACCTGCCGACTGCATCGTCGAATGCGAGCTTGCCGTCCTGGGCGAGCAGCATGATGAGTGCCGCGGTCATCGTCTTGGTGTTCGACGCGATCCGGAATCGGGTCTGGACATCCGGTTTCTGCTCGGTACCCCACTCGGTGGTGCCGACGGCGACGTCGAAGCTGCCCTGCGGGGTGCGCAACGCCACCACCGCACCGGGGACCATCAAGTTGGTCGCGGCGCGCTCCACCGCCCGCCGGAAATCGGCGGCGTCGATCTGATTGAGGTGCGATGCGGTAACGGGCAGACCTTCGGCCCCGCAGCCCGGGAGTGGGAGTGTGAGGACGCACGCCGCGGCGATACACATCAGACGTGTTGCGAACACCGTGCACCACCGCCTCAGCCCGGCCACTTCACTGGAAGCCTAGACCCGTCGGGCCGTCAGCGCCGCCAGAACAGGTGGTGCGTCACGCCGCTGGGGCTGGGCACCACATCGCGGTGGAACCGGTCGAGCAGTTCGTCGGAGCTCTCCCACAGCCGGGTTCCCGCACCGAACTCGACCGGTGCCACCGCAACGTGCAGGGTGTCGATGAGATCGGCGTCCAGGAACTGGCGAATCGTCTGCGCTCCACCACCGAGCCGGACGTCTTTGCCATCGGCGGCCGCTTTGGCCCGCTCCAGTGCAGTCACCGGGTCGGCATCGATGAAGTGAAAGGTGGTGTCAGACAAGGTGAAAGACGGACGCAGGTGGTGGGTCAGCACAAAGACCGGGGTGTGGAACGGCGGCTCGTCTCCCCACCAGCCCTGCCAGTCGTGGTCGGCCCAGGGACCGCGGTGCGGACTGAACTTGTTGCGGCCCATGATCTCGGCCCCGATATTGCGGGCGAAGTCCCTGGTGAAGTAATCGTCGATCCCGCGGCTCCCACCTGGATCGGTGCGATTGGGCCAGCTCGCGGTGGCACCCGCCCAGGACATCAGGGTCGCCGGGTCGGCATGCCCGAACGGACGCTCGTAGCTCTGGTCCCGGCCTGCGCCGAAACCGTCCTGCGACACCGCGAAATTCTGGACCCTCAGCAGTTGGACCACGCGTTCCTCCTCAGACCGTCAATGAACAGTATTCAGACCGGTGTCCGCACGGAAAGTCATCGCCGATGGTGGAGAATGCACGAAACCCCCGGTCCGATCCACGCTGAGCGTGACGATCGGGCCGGGGGCTCGAGTAGGTCTTTACAGGCCGGTGACGCCGACCGCCTGGGGGCCCTTGGCGCCCTGGGTGATCTCGAACTTCACCCGCTGGTTCTCCTCCAGGTTGCGGAATCCGCCGGCCTGGATCTCGGAGTAGTGCACGAAAACGTCCGGTGCACCGCCGTCAGGAGCGATGAAGCCGAAGCCCTTTTCGCTGTTGAACCACTTAACGGTTCCTTCTGCCATTGTCTTACTTCTTTCTTCTTTTTTACTGGCCGAACGTCATGTCGACCAAGCCTGGTTGTGCGACCGACGGTCGCCCAAATCAGTGGAGGTTCTGGGGGTGTGCAATGCCAGCATAGGCCGTAAAGGAGGTGATACTGGCACCCGACCGCGATTCGGTCGAACACAGACACGTCGCTTCACGAATGCGACGCATTGCATCAGCCTACCAACTGCACGTCCGACGACCTAATCTGGGCGCCGGCGAATATTCTTCGCGTCGACGACATCGACCTCCGACGGGGCCCGTGTTTTGCTCCGGCCCGGCGGGGCTACTGACGCCCGCAAGCCTGTGAAACCCCCGGCATGTGCCTTTTCCGATTTCGGTGTCGTTCCGCAGAGTTTTTGCGAACGGGAGATTATTTGCGAAAGGATCAGGAGTGCGGAGAGCGTCGGGACGCCGCGCGCACGGCCCGCCGCTGACCCCTATGCTGTGCGAATACACCTAGTTCACAAGCCTTTTGCGCAGACACCCACTCGGCCCCTGCGCCCATCACCGAAGGGTTCGCGGTTGACTCGGGATCGACGCCGTGTTGTGGTCGTGCGCGAAAATCATCTGGCTCGTGTGCAATTGCGCATGGTCGACTGGATTCGCCGGGCCGCAGAACTCCCCGTTCTCAGAAATCGGGTGGCACGCCGAGATGAGCAGCGGATATCGCTGCCGGTGCTCGATGCGGCCGACGAGAATCTGGTGCACCGACTGGACGCCACCGGCGTCGCCAGCCGCCGCGTGTCCATGGATGGCGCGGCGCATGCGGAGATCGCCGGGGCCATCCGGTGGTTGAAAACCCATGACACGAACCGGTCGGTGAGCTATCTGCCGTGGGACCTGCCGAATGCGCTTGAGTCCCTTTATCGCTGGGGACTCGATGAGCGGAATCTCGATATCGCCGAGCGCCACATCCGGCTGCCGGTGCGATACGTCGGTCTCGAAGTGAAGGTGGAGCGCGCCCGGGAACACCATCCGAGCCAGCATGCTCGACACTGGCATCTGGACGCCGAGGACCGCCGCATGCTGAAGATCATCGTCTACCTCAACGATGTGGATTCCGGATGCGGACCGTTCCAGCACCTGTCGCTGTCGGCGAGCGACGCGACGCGCCGGCGCCTCCGGTGCCGGCCCGGCATCACGTTCCTCGATGACGACGCGATCGCCGGCGTCGCACCCCGATCGGAATGGCATCACGTGACCGGCATCGCCGGAACCGCCGTCTACGCCGACACCGGCCGCCTCGTCCACCGTTTGATGAGACCGACCGACCGTGACCGCTACTCGGTGACGTTCGTGTACACCAGTGACCAGCCGTACGTGGTGTACTCGCGGTTCATGCCGCCACGGTCCTTCGTGGATGCCGTCGCAGCGGTGTCGACACCGCGGCAGCGCCGGGCATTGCCCGAGCCGGCCTGGCAGCGCGACCAGCCGGTGACCGGCGCCGAGCCTGCACCGCGGGGTCAGGCGTTCAACAGATCCGCCAGCTGATCGGCGGTCTTGCGCCAACCATCGTGGAAGTTCTCGTACTCCTCCGCCGGCAGCATCGCGTGCTCGATGGACATCAGCGTTTGGTCATCCTGCAACGGCTCGAAGGTCACCGTCACCATGCTGGCCGTCGTGGGGTCCGCCCAGTACGAGTTGGTCCAGGTGAAGCTCAGCAGCCGCGGCCGCTCGATACTGACGAATTGTCCCGTGATGAGCACGCTGGTGCCCTGGTCGTCGACGTCGAAGCGGAACAGCCCGCCGATCCGCGGCTCGACGGTGACGGTGACACAGCGGGTGGGACGCGGACACATCCACTCCCGCAACGATTCCGGGTCCAGCCACTCGTCGAACACCTCTTCGGGGGTGGCCGGCATGATCCGCTGCACGTGCACCGTGCGCGTCTCGGTCATCGCCCGGCCTTCTTTCGGCGCAGTCGCTCGGCGAGCGCATCGGCGCGGGTCGCCCAGAAATCGGTCTGCTCTCCCATCCACTGTGCGGCCGGGGTCAAACCGTCATCGCGCAGCGAGAGCCAGTGTTCGCGGCCACGTACCTCCCGTGTCACCAGTCCGGCCGTCTCCAGTACCCCGATATGGCGCGAGACTCCCGCGAACGTCATCGGCATCGGCGCGGCCAGGTCGGTGATCCGGGCGTCGCCCTCCCGGAGGGCCTCCAGTAATCGGCGACGTGTCGGATCCGCCAGCGCGGCATACGCCCGATCCAGCAGCTGATCTTCAACCATTCTGTTGACTATATCGGGTGGCATGTGATCTGCTCGAAAGATATTCAACAAATAGCTTGAACGATTCGAGCGGTCGCAGCGACAAGGAGTCACGATGCAGACACCACCGATAGTGAGCGCACAGGAGTGGGAGGTCGCCCATGCCGAGATGTTGGTCAAAGAGAAGGAACTCACCAGAGCCCGGGATGCACTGGCGGCCCAGCGCCGACGGATGCCATGGACCCCGGTCCAGAACCGCTATGCCTTCGACGGACCGGATGGCAGGGTCAGCCTGCTCGACCTGTTCGACGGCCGGCGGCAGCTGATCGTGTACCGCGCGTTCATGGACCCCGGCGTGGAGGGCTGGCCCGAACACGGTTGCAGCGGCTGCTCGTTGATGGCCGATCATGTCGGAAACCTCAGCCACCTGAACGCCCGCGACACCACGCTGGTGTACGTGTCGCGCGGCTCGCAGCAGGACATCGCCCGGATCAAGAACAGAATGGGCTGGACCATCCCCTGGTACACCATCCTCGAAGAGGCGGGTGTCGCCTTCGACACCGATTTCGACGTCGACCAGTGGCACGGCACCAATGCCTTCATCCGCGAGGGCGACCAGATCTTCCGGACCTACTTCGTCAACAACCGCGGCGATGAGACGTTCGGAACCACCTGGAGCTACCTCGACATCACCGCGCTCGGCCGTCAGGAATCGTGGGAGGACTCGCCCGCCGGCTACCCCCAGACGCCGCCCTATGAGTGGTGGAGATGGCACGACGCGTACGGCGACCGGTCGGCCGCAGGATCCGAGCAAGGATGTGATTCCTGTGCAGACCGTTGATGCCCGCCTGACGAGCCGGATCTATCTGGACACCAAGGAACGGATCTGCGCCCTGCTGCCCGGCGCCGACCACCCGTCCTGGGCGATCAGCGTGCCGGCGTGTCCCGGCTGGACGGTCCGCGACGTGGTGGCCCACATGACCGCCGTCGCACAGGACTGGGCGGACGGGACGCTGAGCGGGGCGCCGACCGACGAGCAGACCGCCGAGCACGTCGCCCGGTTCGCGGACCGCAACACGGCGCATCTGCTGGAGGCCTGGACCGCGGCCACGGCGCGTCTGCAACAGATGGCCGCCACCGACGGATTGAGCCCTCCGCTCGGCGATATCGCCTGCCATGAGCACGACATCCGCGGCGCCCTCGACCGCGCCGGAGCTCGCGAATCCGCCGCGGTATGGCACACCTCCGATCGGCTCATCCCGATGCTGCAGCCGTCGCGGCCCGTGCGCATCACCGTCGAGGATGGTGAGTATCTGTGCGGCCCCGCCGAGGGAACCGAGATCGGACTGACCACCACCCGGTTCGAGGCGCTGCGCTGGCGGACCGGGCGACGCAGCCGCGCTCAACTCGCCGCCATGAACTGGTCCGGTGATCCGGCGCCGATCATCGAGGAGCTGTACCTGTTCGGGCCGACCCTCGTCGACCTCGTGGAGTGAGGCCCCGCTGACGCTGGTCGGCGGCATCGGCGATGATCAGGGGGTGACATCTCCGCAGGCTGTTGTAACGCCGCTGACCGTTCCCGAGCTGCTGGCCCACCGGGCCAGCGGGTCCGGCCAGGACACTTACGTGATTACGCCCGACGGGCGGTTGACCTATCAGGAGGCCGAGGCAGTTTCGGCAGATATCGCCCGCCGGCTGCTGGCGGCGGGCATCGGGAAGGGCAGCCGGGTCGGGCTGTTCTTCCCCAACGGGATCGATTGGATCAACTGGTGGCTGGCTTTGTCGCGGATCGGCGCATTGGTCGTGCCGCTGAGCACCCTCTACGCACCCGGCGAGATCGCCAAGGTGTTGCGACTGGCCGATATCGGGCTGTTGATCGCCCCCGCCATGGTGCTCGGCACCGATGTCGGAGAGCGCTTCGAGGCGGCGCTGCCCGACCTCCGGCATCAGGACCGCGACCCCCTTTCGCTCACCGGCGCACCGTACCTGCGCCGGATCGTGTTCACCGAGGACACCGGGTACTGCTGGGCGACCCGGTGGGACGATCTGACCCAACAGGTCTCACCGCAGGTGCTCGCCGCGGTGGAGAACGAGGTGTCCCCCGCCGATCTGGCCATCATGGTGCACACCTCCGGTTCGACGGCCGACCCCAAGGGCGTGCTGCACACCCACGGCACCCTGGTGCGTCAGACGTCGGGCTGGCCGCTCGCGATCCGTGCGGTCACCGGATCCCAGGACCGGCCCCGAATCCTGTGCGCCATGCCGTTCTTCTGGATCGGCGGCCTGCTGGCGGTGATGGGCGCACTGCATGACACGGTCACCCTGCTGGTGATGGCGCGGCTCGACCCGGCGACCGCCCTGGACCTGGTGGAGTCCGAAAGGGCCACCGGGATCATCGGGTGGCCGGCCTTCACCCAGCGGGTGCGTGATCACCCGGGCTTCGCCGACCGGGACCTGTCCAGCGCGCCGATGCTGCGGGACGGCCCTCTCGATATCGCGATGACCGACGTGCCCGACGGATTTCCGGTGCACCGCACCATGTCCGAGACCGCGGGCGGATTCGTCCACACCGATCTCGCCATCGTCGACGAGGACGGCAGGCGGGTGCCCGACGGCACCACCGGGGAATTGTGGGTCCGCGGTGTCGGCGTGATGGCCGGCTACAACAAGCGTGAACGCGCCGAGGTGTTCGACGCCGACGGCTGGTACCACACCGGGGATCGTGTCTACCGGCGGGCCGGTGACCCGCGACTGTTCTACGTCGGCCGCACCACCGATCTGATCAAGGCCGGCGGTGCGAATGTGTCACCGCTGGAAGTCGAGGCGGTGATCTCGACGCTGCCCGGTATCGCGCAGTGTGTGGTGGTCGGTGTCGAGCATCCGGCGCATGGTGAGGAGGTCTGCGCCGTGGTGGTTCAGGCGGGGCCAGGTCTGGATCTGGCTGCCGTCCGCGGGCTGGCCCGTGAACAGTTGTCGGCCTACAAGGTGCCCACCCGATGGGTGATCGCCACGGCGGACCAGATACCCACCCTGCCGAGTGGCAAGCTCGACCGGAAAGGGTTGCTGGCCAACATCGTCAGCGGTGTCCTGCCGATCAGTTCGACAGCTCTTTGAAACAGCTCGCCGGCAAGTCGGTGGCTCCTTCACCGGGCGTACCCGGACATGGCAACATCGCTCTACATGCCGCACGCCGCCGACAGCCATGACCTGATCCGGGTGACCGGAGCCCGGGAGAACAACCTCAAGAACGTCGATATCGAACTGCCGAAGCGACGGCTGACGGTGTTCACCGGTGTTTCCGGCTCCGGGAAGAGTTCGTTGGTGTTCGACACCATCGCCGCGGAATCCCAGCGGCTGATCAACGAGACCTACAGCTCCTTCGTGCAGGGCTTCATGCCCAGCATGGCCCGCCCCGACGTCGACGTGCTGGAAGGCCTGACCACCGCCATCATCGTCGACCAGCAGCGGATGGGCGCCGATCCGCGCTCCACCGTCGGTACCGCCACCGATACCGGAGCGATGTTGCGGATCCTGTTCAGCCGGTTGGGCGCACCGCATATCGGCTCGCCGCAAGCCTTCTCGTTCAATGTCGCCTCCATCAGCGGCGCCGGTGCGGTGACGTTCGAGAAGGGCGGCAAAACCGTCAAGGAGCGCCGCGACTTCAACATCCTCGGCGGTATGTGCCCGCGCTGCGAGGGACGTGGCGCCGTCAACGACATCGACCTGACCGCCCTCTATGACGACACCAAATCGCTCAACGAGGGCGCGCTCACCATCCCGGGTTTCAGCATGGAGGGCTGGTACGGCCGGATCTTCAACGGCTGCGGCTTCTTCGACCCGGATAAGCCGATCAACACGTTCACCAGGAAAGAACTCGACGCGCTGCTGTACAAGGAGGCCACCAAGCTCAAGATCGACGGGGTGAACCTGACCTACCTGGGCCTGATTCCGCAGATCCAGAAGTCGTTCCTTTCCAAGGATGTGGACGCGATGCAGCCGCACATCCGCGCCTTCGTCGAACGCGCCGTCACCTTCACCACCTGCCCGGACTGCGCCGGCACCCGTCTGTCCGAGCAGGCCCGGTCGTCGAAGATCGAGGGCGTCAACATCGCCGATGTGTGCGCCATGCAGATCACCGACCTCGCGCAGTGGGTCGGCAAGCTCGCGAAGAAACCCGCGGCCAAGCCGTTGGCGCCACTGCTCAAGGCGCTCGGGCACACCCTGGATTCCTTCGTCGAGATCGGCCTGGGGTACCTGTCCCTGGAGCGACCGGCGGGCACCCTGTCCGGCGGAGAAGCCCAGCGCGTGAAGATGATCCGGCACCTGGGATCGGCGCTGACCGATGTCACCTACGTTTTCGACGAGCCGACCATCGGGTTGCATCCGCATGACATCGCCCGGATGAACAATCTGCTGTTACAGTTGCGGGACAAGGGCAACACCGTGCTGGTCGTGGAGCACAAGCCCGAGACGATCGCGATTGCCGACCACATCGTCGATCTGGGTCCGGGGGCGGGCAGCGCCGGAGGCGAGGTGGTGTTCGAGGGTACCGTCGCGGCGTTGCGCAAGAGCGGCACCGTCACCGGCCGCCATCTGGACGACCGCGCCGCCTTGAAGGAGTCCGTGCGAGAGCGCAACGGCGCGTTGAAGATTCGCGGCGCCGGTACCCACAACCTGCGCGATGTCGATGTCGACATCCCGCTGGGGGTGCTGGTGGTGGTCACCGGCGTGGCGGGTTCGGGCAAGAGTTCGCTGATCGACGGGTCGGTGGCCGGTCTCGACGGTGTGGTCACCATCGATCAGGCCCCGATCCGCGGTTCACGGCGCAGCAATCCGGCGACCTACACCGGCCTGCTGGAGCCGATCCGAAAGGCGTTCGCCAAGGCCAACGGTGTCAAGCCCGCCCTGTTCAGTTCCAACTCCGAGGGCGCCTGCCCCACCTGCAATGGCGCCGGCGTCATCTATACCGAACTCGGCGTCATGGCCACGGTCGAATCCACCTGCGAGGAGTGCGAAGGCCGCCGCTTCCAGGCCGCGGTGCTGGAATACACGCTGGCGGGCAGGAACATTGCCGAGGTGCTCGCCATGCCGGTGACCGAAGCCGTCGGCTATTTCGACAGCGGTGAGTCCAAAGTGGCCGCGGCGCAGAAGATTCTGGCGCACATGGCCGATGTCGGGTTGGGCTACCTGACCCTGGGCCAGCCGTTGACCACGCTGTCCGGTGGTGAGCGGCAACGCCTCAAGCTGGCCGCCAGACTCAGCGACAAGGGTGCCGACGACGGCGCGGTCTTCATACTCGACGAACCGACCACCGGGCTGCATCTGGCCGATGTCGAGCAGCTCCTCGCGCTGCTCGACAGGCTGGTGGACGCCGGGAAGTCGGTGGTTGTCATCGAGCACCACCAGGCCGTGATGGCGCACGCCGACTGGATCATCGACCTGGGACCGGGCGCCGGACACGACGGCGGGCGGATCGTCTTCGAGGGAACGCCCCGGGATCTGGTGGCCGATCGCTCCACGCTGACCGGACAGCATCTGGCCGACTACGTGGCGGATTGAGCACTTGACAGGTGTCAAGTATGGTGGGGGCATGCTTGCCGAAGATGTGCTGACCACCGTGCCGACCACCACCGCGGAGGCGCTCGACGTCTTCGACGCCGCCCCCGGCATCGACCCGGATTTCATGATCGGCACCTGGCACGGCGCCGAACTGCCGACCGCGCACCCGATGGACGGGCTGCTGGCCGCCAGCGGATGGTGGGGCAAGCGGTTCGTCGATGCCGAGACCGTGCACCCCTTACTGTTCCCGAAAGACGGGGGTACCGCCCTGTGGCCGCTGAATCCGGTGCTGGCCTTCGGCGGCCTCGGCATCGCCACCAAGATCCCGCTGGTGCGCAACCTGTCCCTGGTGCAGCCGATCTCGGCATTGCGGCCCGCGCTGCGGACCAAGGCCCCCAAGGCTCGGCTACGCACCACCCGATACCGCGGAATCGACAGCGCGACAATGATCTACGACAATCTTCCGATCAACGACGTGTTCCGCAGGATTCCTGGCGCCGAAATAGATACCGTGATCGGCGCAATGGATTACCGCGGCGGCAAACGCCCGTACTTCTTCGTCCTGCAGCGCAACAACTCGCTGCCGGTCGAGTAGGTCAGGGCTTGACGGCCTCGATGAAGTAGCCGCGCGGCACACCCGCGACGTCCATCGGGACGGCGGGAGCGAACCACCGTCCCCACGCATTGCCCGGTACCGCGATATCGGTCACCACCGCTGACCAATCGTGCCGTTCGGCGAGCTCGCCCGGGGTGTCCGACCCGAACAACCACGGCGAGCCCTGCGCGGCCATGGATTCCAGCACCGGCACCATGAACGGTGACTCCAGTAGTGCCGTGCCGACCACCTCGTAGAGCAACACCGAACCCGGCGCTGACAGCGCGTCGACACGGGCAAACAGCGCGCGCACCTCGGCCTCGTCGAGGTACTGCAGCAGGCCCTCCATCAGCCACACCGACGGTGCGCCCGGATCGAAACCCGCCGACGTGAGCGCGGGCGGCCAGTCATCAGCGAGGTCGACGCCGACGGCCACCCGCGAGGTGCGCGGCGAATCCCCGGAGAGCAGGCGGCCCTTGGCCTCGATGACCGCGGGCTGGTCGAGTTCGTAGACGGTCACGGCATCGGGCCAGTCCAGCCGGTAGGCCCGGGCATCCATTCCCGCCGCGATGATCACGACCTGACGCGCGGTCCGGGTGGCCCGCAGCAGCGCCTCATCCCAGAACCGGGTCCGCACCACGATCTGGACGGTCGACTGCTCCCCCGACGCTTCCAGTGCGGCCTGCAGGGACTCATGACCGGCCGCACCGGCCAGCTTGTCCGCAAACGGATCGATGAACAATGGTTCCTCGCGGCGGGTTTCCCTGGCTCGGATGGCCGCTACCAGCAGCGCGGTCCCCGCGACCGCTTCTCGTGTCCTGTGCATGGGTTCATCCTGGCGCGACCGACGCCGCCTGGCTTGGATATTTTTGTCCGAGATCTACATGGCTGGGCAGCCAGGACCGCCGGGCCGCGTACTGCGTCGGCGTCATACCGGTGAACTCACGGAAATCGCGGACGAAATGCGCCTGGTCGAAATAGCCGAGATCGGCGGCGATATCGGCACCCGGGTCGGCATCGCCGTCGAGTCGGCGCAACGCGCCTTGTAAGCGGCGCACACGCTGATACGCCTTGGGCGCCAGCCCTACCTCTGCGCGGAAACGTCCGGTCAGTTTGCGCGGTGACCAACCCAGCGCGGTGCACACCTGCGAGATCCGAATGGCAGGATTCGACTCCACGGCCCGCAGCGCCGCCGCGATCTCGGCACTCGGCTGTGTCCGCTTGCGGGACAGTAGAAATGATTCCGTCAGCGCGATACGCCGCGTCACCGATGAGGGAATCTGAAGTTGCTCGTGCAGCACTGCGGCGGCCGGTCCCCACACCTCATCGAGCCCGGCACAGACGTTCTCCAGCTCGCCGAGTCCGCCGTCGAGGAACGCTGCCGCCCCTGCGGTCTTGAAATGCACGGTCATCACGGTCTGCTGTGCATCGATGCCGGTGACATAGGAGGCGGTGCCTGCACCAGCGACGAAGGCGGGCGGCACCGCCAGCCGGGTGTGTCCGTCGGCTGCGAAGAAGTCGACGTGCCGGCGGCCGCTGACATCGATGACGACGGTGGCCGCCCCGCGCGGCAGGGCGCGGCTGCGATGCGGTTCCCCGGCCCCGCGTTCCCAATAGCCGAAGTAGTCAACGCAGTCCGCCAGCGCTCGGCACGGGCGATACAGCCGCGGTCCGGTCACCGGTCGTCGCCCGTATTCTGCCGCCAACCGGTTATCTTGCGCCCCACCCCGTCGATCAGACCGCCGACACCGTCCCGGATCCCGCGGATCAGCGGATCGTCGGACTGGTCGAAACCGTCCTTGTACTGGCGGGCGGCCGCGCTGACGTCCTCGGTCCAGCCGACCGACGCGTCCTCGGAGCGGCGCGGGTAGTCGCCGGCCATGATTGCGCCGTAGCCACCGGTGTCCACCCAGGCCGAAAGGGCCGCCGCCCGCAGCACCGAGAACGGGTGGCTCTGCAGCTCCAAATTCAGCAGTTTGAGCACACCGTCACGCATGTCTCCGGAGCGCTCGTACTCCCGCGCCTGCGCCAGGAAGGCCTGCGAATCCATCTTGTCCAGATGGCTGCCGCCGGCCAGTTTCAGCTCGACCCGGATGGCCGCATCGACGTCCTGTCCGCACAACAGTCCGGCGCGGTCACCTGAAAGCTCGGATTTGCGTTGCCATTCCAGCAGCGCGGCGACGATGGCCCGCAGCGCCCAGCCGCCGACCGGGATGAAGCCGAACGACGACGCCAGCCGGATCAGGTGCATGAGCATGGTGCGGTACACGGCATGCCCGCTCAACGCATGCCCGAGCTCGTGGCCGATCACGAAGCGCAGCTCGTCATGGGACATCAATTCGTAGAGCCCCGAGGTGATCACGATGAACGGCTTGTCCATGCCGATGGTGTACGCATTGGCCGTCGGTGACTGCACCACGAACAGTTCCGGCCGCACCGGAGCGTCCAGCACGTGGACACACTCGTCGAGCAGTGCGTCGAGGTCGGCGAACTGTCGTGGACCCACCTGCGCCGAGCTCGCGAGGTAGAGAAGCCGGTGCTGGCGTTCGCGAAGAACGCCGGAGATCACCTTGAGGACCTGGTCGAACCCCTTGAGCCGGCGCAGCGCTGTCAGCGCCGTCCGATCCGCGGGGTGCTCCCAGGCGCGCGAACTGATGTCCGGGAACTCCACGCGCCGCGTTGCAGGTGAATCCACGCGTTCAACAGTACGGCCGAACTCAGGCGATGATGCGCACCAGATAGGGCGTCATCGACGCGGTGCGGACGGCCGAGACCGCGACACCGGAGTCGGTGGCTTCCAGCATCTGTCCGTTACCCACGAACAGCGCCACGCTCTGGGTGCCTTCCGGGCCGAAGAAGATCAGATCGCCTGGTAGCGCCTGGTCCGGCAGCACCTTCTGGCCGACCTTGTACATCTCGCCCGAGGACCGCGGCAGCTTCACCCCGACGCCGGCGAAGGCGTACACGATGATGCCCGAGGCGTCGAATCCCACCACGTTGGCCGCCGGATCCGGCGCGGCCGGAAGTCCGGGCACCAGCGGTGACGCGGCCGGGGCCGGCGGGGCCAATCCGGGGAAGTTCAGGCCGGGGACGCCGCCGGGCATAGCGGCAGCAGCAGGTTCCGCGGCGGCCGGAGTCTCGCGCACGACACCGCGGGTGGGACCGTTGGCGTCGCCCCCGCCGTAGGCGAACGGCACGCCGCGCTGGGCCAGCGCCCGCGCGATCACGTAGTCGACCGCCTGCTGATTGCGAGCCGGGCGGGCGTTGAACGGATCAGCCGATGCGACACCAGGAGTCACTGTCAACACAGCCAGGCCGAGCAGCAGAGCACAGAAGCGTCTCATCGGGTCGTCAACTCTTTCGATCAGGGCGGGAACCGCGACGACCGCGCTAATTGACGGCCGTCACCGCTATTTCTACCGACCGCGTCAGCCGTTTCCCAATTCGACTGTGGCACAGCATGAATGAGATGCAGATCCGTGACCCAAAAGAGATCGCCGTGCCCGGGTCGTGACGGATCCGCGACCGATCCGACACCGTCGCGACGGTGCGCACAATGCACAACGGCACCGGTCCCCGCGTCCCGAAGGCTGCGCTGACCGGTGCCGTTGTGGCAAGCCTGATTACTTCAGAGCGGCGAGTGCGGCATCGTAGTTGGGCTCCTGCGCGATTTCAGGGACGAGCTCGGTGTAGGCGACGTTGCCGTCGGCGCCGATCACCACGACCGCGCGGCCCAGCAAGCCTTCGAACGGTCCGTCGACGAGGGTGACTCCGTAGTCCTCACCGAAGCTGTCGCGGAACGCCGAGGCCGTCAGGACGTTCTCGAGTCCCTCGGCACCGCAGAAACGCTTCTGCGCGAACGGCAGATCCTTGGACACGTTCAGGACCGCCGTGCCGGTCGCCGCGGCGCGCTCGTTGAAGGTCCGAACACTCGTCGCGCACACCGGGGTGTCCACCGACGGGAAGATGTTGAGCAGCACGGCCTTGCCGCTGAACTGGTCATTGCTGACCGCACCGAGGTCGGTGCCGACCAGGGTGAAGGCCGGGGCGGACGAGCCGACAGCAGGCAGCTCGCCGGCCGTGTTGATGGGGTTTCCCTTGATGGTGATCTGTGCCATGTCCACCAGTCTGTCAAAGCCGGTACAGCTCGTGTGTCACAGGGGTCGGTGGCGAGGCGTGGCACCATCGAATCGTGATCGTCCTGCCCGACGGGGTCCTCGCAATGGCCGCTCGCGGACCCGAATGGCAGCGCTGGGTCGACGAGCTGCCCACGTCGGTGAGCAGCCAGCTCCAGGAGTGGGATCTCACCGCGGACGGTGCGCCCCAATTTGGCTTCTGTTCGATCGTGCTGCCGGTCCGTGCCGGCGACGGCGAATCGGCCATGCTCAAAATCGCGTTCCCCGACGATGAATCCGAACACGAACACCTGGCGTTGCGCCGCTGGGATGGCCAGGGAACCGTGCGGCTGCTGCGCGCCAATCCCTACCGCCGCGCGATGCTGCTGGAGCGGCTCCATGCCCACAACCTCAACGACGTCTGGGACATCGAGGCCTGCGAGATCGTCGCGGAACTGTACGGGCTCATCCACGTGCCCGCACTGCCGCAGTTGCGGCCACTGGTCGGGTTCATCGAGAAATGGAACGCCGACCTGGCGCAACTGCCGCGCAGCGCCGCCCTGCCCCACCGGCTCGTGGAACAGGCACTGTCCCTGGGCGCCGATCTGGTCTCCGACCCGGCCAGTACCGGCACGCTCATCCACGGCGATCTGCACTACGAGAACGTGCTGGCCGCCGATCGGGAGCCGTGGCTGGTGATCGATCCGAAGCCGATGAGCGGCGATCCGCACTACGAGATCGCACCGATGCTGTGGGACCGCTGGGACGAGTTGGCCGGCTATGTCCGAGAAGGTGTGCGGCGCCGTTTCTACACCTTGTCCGAGACCGCCGGGTTGGACGTCGACCGTGCGCGGGCGTGGGTGATCGTGCGGATGATGCACAACGCGATGTGGGAACTCACCGAGAACGAGGTCCCCGACGCGAAGTGGTTGACCACCTGCGTGGCGGTCGCCAAGGCGGTGCAGGAGTAGCCGGGGATTCCGGTTTACCCGCGGGCAGTTTTCTCCCACTAGTGTCAGTCGGTCCCAGTAATGTAGAACGCATGTTCGAAGGTTTGGATCGGGCCGGTGTCGCGGGGTTGAGCGATGAGGCGCTCGTCTCGGCGGTAACGGCTGCGACCCAGGGCGAGGCCATCCAGGCCGCCCTGCGCTTGGCGTTGATTGGTGAGGTGGTGGCCCGTCAGTGTGATGACGAGGACGACACCGTCGCTCATCAGGTGATCGATGGCTGGGCGTGGGCTCAAGCCGCGGTGGCCGCGGCCTGCAACCTCAACCCGTACGCGGCGTCCAAGCAGATGCGCATCGCCCAAGCCCTGCGTGACCGGCTGCCTCGCGCCGCGGCCCTGTTCGCGAAGGGTGCGGTATCAGCGACGGTGATCGATGCGATCACCTCGCGCACCCACCTCGTCAACGATGACGACGCACTCGTACTGATCGATACCGCGATCGCCGGGGAAGCCGCCCAGTACGGGGCGCATTCGGAGAAACAGCTGATCGGCGCCGTCGATCTCTGGGTGGAGAAGTTCGACCCCGAAGCGGTGGTGCGCTCCAAGCGCAACGCCAAAGACCTCTACGTGGCGTTCGACGACAAAGACGACCCCAATGGGGTGTCCTCCTTCTGGGGGCGTCTACGCGTCACCGACAGGAAGATCTTGGAGCAGCGCCTCAACGATCTCGCCGACACCGTCTGCGGCAACGATCCCCGCACACGCGGCGAACTACGCGCCGCGGCGCTCTCGGCATTGGGTGTGGTCGGGCCCGCATTGGAACGCCTGACCTGTGAGTGCGGCGACGCACATTGCGAAGGCAGCGGCAAAGATCCGCGCTCGGGCGCAGTCACGATCTATGTGCTGACCGACCAGGTCCCGGCTGCCGAGGAGGACACCGCGCGGCACACCACCCCGGGCACGGCGGGCACCCCGGAATCCGGGCCAGCCGAGACCGAGCCGCAGGCGCCGGAAAAAGAGCAGCAGACACCGGCGGCGGAAACCGAACCCGCTGAGCCCGCCGAACCTGCGGCCCGCAATGAACCTGCGGCACCCGCAGCGTGCAACCCGAGCCCCGGGGTCATGCTCGACGGCGCCATCATCCCCGCCGACATGTTGGCCGACCTCGTCGCCACCGGCGCCACCATCAAACCCCTGTCGGAAATCGCGGACCTGCCCGCCGAACGCCAATACCGGCCCTCCACCGCGCTCACCGCGTTCGTGCTCATGCGCTCCATGACCTGCAGCTACCCGGGTTGCAACCGGGCCGCGCACCGCTGCGATCTCGACCATCTCACCCCGTGGCCGGCCGGGGCCACCCATCCGGGCAACCTGGCCCCGCTATGCCGTCTGCACCACTTGATCAAAACGTTCGGCGGCTGGACACCCACCGCTCAACCCGATGGCAGCATCCAATGGAGCGCACCTACCGGCCACACCTACACCAAGGCGCCCGGGGCATCAATACTGTTCCCGCACTGGAACATCGAGTCACCCATCCCACGAAAACGGGCCATCAGCCTCATCGGCGACACCGACCGCGATACCAAGATGCCGACCCGCACACGCACCCGCGCACAGGACCGCGCCCAACGCATCAAAACCGAACGCACCCGCAACCAACTCGAACTCGCCCTCGAACGCGCCGAGAACGACAGCGACCCACCGCCCTTCTGACAAAGGGGCGGCGCAGGTCAGCCGGAGACGCTCACCGGCAGCGACAGCATGCCGCGCAGCGTCACATTGGGCTTGTACTGCGGGTCACCGCCGAGTTGGGCGTGCGGAAAACGCCTTGTCACCGCGGACAACGCGATCGATGCTTCCAGCCGCACCAACGGCGCACCGAGACAGAAATGAGCGCCGTGCCCGAACCCGAGGTGCCTGATATTGGCCCGGTCGGGATCGAAGACGTCGGGATTCTCGTTGGCCGCGGGGTCGCGGTGTGCTGCAGCCAGCAGCACGATCATGGTGTCGCCCTCGGGGATCACGGTGTCCCCCAGTCTCATCTCCTCGGCGGCGACCCGGCCCAGCAGCTGAGCGGGCGGGTCGAAGCGCAACGTCTCCTCGATGACCCGTAGGGCTCGCGATGGATCAGCCCCCAGCGCGGCCCATTGCGTGCGGTCCCGCAGCATCGCTAGCACCGAGGTCGCCATCAGGCTCACCGTCGACTCATGTCCGGCGATCAGCAGCAGGTTGCAGGTCGAGATGATCTCGTCCTCGCTGAGTTGGTCCCCGGATTCTTCGACCGCGATCATCGCCGAGATCAGGTCATCGCCGGGACTGCTGCGGCGCCGGCTGATCAGCTCCCGGAAGTACTTCCGTAGCCACTTGCCGGCTTCGATGCGGTCGGTGAATCCTTCGGGCACATCACCGGTCGCGGTGAGGAACGGGTCCACCGTCTGTGCCAGCAGGGTGGAAGCATGCCCGAATTTGGGTTCGTCCTCGACCGGCACGCCGAGCAAACGGCAGATCACCGCGACCGCCACCGGGTAGGCGAGGCCGCTGACGGCATCGAACTCGCCGCGCTCTTCCGCGCTGTCCAGCAGTCCGTCGACGGTGGCGACGATCTCGTTGCGCAATTCGTTGATCACCCGGGGGGCGAACGCCTTGGCGACCAGCTTG
This sequence comes from Mycolicibacterium sp. P9-22, assembly GCF_008329585.1. GTDB lineage: Bacteria > Actinomycetota > Actinomycetes > Mycobacteriales > Mycobacteriaceae > Mycobacterium. The sequence goes on from NZ_NPKP01000021.1 coordinate 44,668, forward strand.
CGCAGCCGGGTGTGGTCGGGTGGATCCAGGAACAGGAAGGCCGGGGTGCGTCGCTTGTCGACCAGGCCGGCCAGTCCGAACGGTCGCGGTTCCTCACCCGCAGCGATCTGGCGTTGGGCGATGGCCGACTTCATCCGGTCACTCGACGAAGCCGGATGCCGGATCGCTGCGTCGCAATCGGCGAAGGACGTCAACACGGTCAGACTGATCTCGGGAATCTGCAGTGGACCGTGTTCGCGCAGCGCGCGGTACGCCGGGTACGGATCGACGCGGTTGGTCGGGGCAAGGGCCTGCCCGAGCAGGACCGCCGGTTCGGACACCGAAGTCATCTCCTCATTGTGCAATCGCGCGTTCCAGCCGTGACCGCCACCACCGGATTCGGGCCGGATCGGCGACCGCATACCGATCCAGCAATTCGGGCAACGGCGCCGGCGACATGGGTGCGACCGGCAGAAACCCGTCCACCGGAACCATTCTGCGGGAGTCGGCCACCAGGTCCGCGCTCAGTACCGACGCCGACCCCAGGGTGCCCGCGAACGGAAGTTCGGGCAGCGCGCCGGCCAGCGCCACGCCGACCGCCACGCCGATGCTGGTTTCCACGCCCGAGGTGACGCTGCACGGCAACCCGCACGTTTCGGCGATCCGCAGCGCCCGGCGCGCCCCACCGAGCGATCCGCTGTGCAGCACCGCGATATCGGCGGCCTGTCGCAGCAGCGCCGGATCTCCCAGCGCCTTCTCCAGCGATTCCTGGATGGCGATCCGAACCTCGACCCGTCGTCGCACGGCGGCGAGTTCCGCGGTGCTGCGGCACGGCTGCTGGACGAACTCGAGCCCGGCCGCCGCACGATCGAGCAGCGGGATGGCCGTCACCGCAGCTTCCACCGACCAACGCCCCCCGGCGTCGCAGCGGATGATGCCGTCCGGGCCGAGCGCGTCACGGACCGCCGCGACCCGGGCCACATCATCGGCCACGGTGTGTGCGGGGTCTGCCACTTCGACGGCGGCCGTCCGGCAACCGGATGCCTCCACCAATTCACGGGCCTGCGCCGGGTCCGTCGCAGGAACCGTCACCGCGACCGGTACGCGTCCGCGCCGGGCGTCCGGCCAGCCGACGGTGCCGGGTTCGGTGGCCGCGGTCAGCCAGCGCACGAGCAGATGGTCCGGGCATCCAGGCGGCGGGCTGAACTCGCCCCAACCCTGCGGTCCCTCCACGAGGACGCCTTCGTACAGGGTGGCGCCGTCACGCGATGGGATGGCGAACACCGGTGCGGTGTCCAGATCGATCAGTGTCTGCACAAGACCTGCAGGCTAGCCGAGTTGTTCGCGGGGCGAGCGCAGCGACGGGGACATCACCGAATCGTGTACAACGGCACCAGCATTTCGGCAGGTGTCAGCGAACCGTGGTGTCCGACCAACCGAGACTGCAACGGCTCGGCACCCGACCGGATGATCGCGCGATCACCGTTGGCCACCACCACGACATCCCCGATGCGCGGCTGTACCCGCGCCTGCACGGTCGGCCCGAACCACCCGGCGCCGATCACCTCGGCCCGGGTGAGGACGGTGAAGTCGTCGCCGAGCGTCGCCCGCCAGGCTGCGGCCACATCCGGCGCCGCGCCCGCTTCGGTGTACACGTGCCGCGCACGCGGTTCCCCGCCCAGCCCACGCACCCCGGCGCGTAGTTCGGCCCGCTGATCGAAGTCGACCGGATCCTCCACGTGCACCATGCCATGGTCGGCGGTCACGATCAGGGCGGAACCGGGCGGCAACCGTTCGGCGATGAGACGGACGGTCAGATCGATCTGCTGCAGTTCCAGCGCCCACGACTCCGAGGCGGGCCCCCGGACGTGACCGGTCAGATCCAGGTCCCCGTGGTAGGCGTAGACCAGGCTGCGGTCCCCCGCACCGAGCGCTGTGATCACCCCGTCCACCAGATCCCCGGACGAGAACGTGGGCCGGAACTCGCCGCCGCGCAATGCCGCCCGGGTCAGACCCGAGCCAGCCTGATACATCGGCGCCACCTGCGTCACCACCACGCCGTCGGCGGCCGCCCGTTCGAACGCCGTTGCCACCGGCTGAAACTGTTCGGGGACAATCTCTTTGAGTAGATCGACCTTCGGTCCCTGGCCCATCAGCCGCCATTTGAGCGGATTCATCAGCCGGTCGTGGTCGGGCACCGCCAGCAGGTACCCCACCAGCCCGTGCTCACCGGCGGGCAGTCCGGTGCCCAGTGACGCCAGGCTGGCCGCGGTGGTGCTGGGAAACCCTGCGGTCAACGACTGCGCGGGCACGGTCGCCAGAAACGGTGCGACCTCGCTGCGCGCCGCGACCAGGTCGGCGCCCATGCCGTCGATGAGCAGGATCGCCACCCGCCGCACACCGTCGAGTTCCAATCCGACCCGATCGGTCTCCCCCGCCACCCCGAGGACGCCGAGCACGGATGGGACCAGATCTGCGAGGGCACCGTCGCCGTATCGCGGAGTGACGAACATGGAGCCAGGTTATGCGCAAGGTAGAACTCGTCGGGTGCCACTAGGCTGACCGCATGTCGAGCGTGCTGACAGTCAACATCGCCCATCCGCGCACCAACCCCGATACCTTGAAGAAGCCCACCGGTATCGACAAGCGCCCCACCGATGCTCTCGTCGAGGTGCGTGCACCAGGTCCCATGAGGGGCGGTCTGGGTAGCGGACTGGTCGGCGACCTGGTGAGCGAGCAGAAACACCACGGCGGCGACGACCAAGCCGTGTACGCCTACGCCAGGGAGGATCTCGACGTCTGGGAGAGCGAACTCGACCGGCAGATCGGCAACGGTGCCTTCGGCGAGAACCTGACGACCGAGGGCATCGACGTCACCAATGCGGTCATCGGGGAGCGCTGGCGCGTCGGGGACGGTGGATTGGTCCTGGAGGTCACCCGACCTCGCACACCGTGCCGGACGTTCGCGGCGTGGCTGGAGATCGAAGGCTGGATGAAGACCTTCACCAACCGTGCGGTGCCGGGCGCCTACCTGCGTGTCATCACGCCCGGGGTGGTGCGGGCCGGCGATTCGGTCGAGATCGTGGAGCGCCCCGACCACGACGTGACGATCGCGCTGGTGTTCCGCGCGATGATGAAAGATCCTGCTCTGCTGACGTCGCTGCTCGTTGCCGACGCATTACCGGAACCGTTGAAGGACAAGGCCCGCCGCCGCGCCGCCGCTCAGCGGACCGGCGGTAGCTCCGCTGCGATCAGCGCGGAGATCCGTTCGGCCAGGTAGCGGTGTCCGGTATCGGTGGGGTGTACCCCGTCGATGGCGATCAGCTCGGGCCTCCCGACGAACCACCGCTCGACGAGTGGATCGACGAATCTCGCCCCCGACGCCATGGCGACGAGGGCCAAGGCGTCCCGAATCTGAGTGATCCGAACGGGAACGTCCGCGGTGGGCCACGGCGGCCCGATCACCAGGAGGCGCGCCGTCGGGGCACGGCGCCGCGCGAGTTCGAAAGCGTTTCTGGCCAATCCGGCCACTTCGAGCGCGTCGACCGGTTGATCGTTACGGGAGCCGAAGAACACCACCAGGGCGTCGTCGGGACGTACCGCCCGGGCCGTCAGATCGCCGAACGTGCTGTTGTGATCACCACGCACCCCGTACCCGGCGCGTCCCTCGGCCGCGACATCGGCCGTTACCGGCCGGCCCTGGTCGGCCAGCATCCGCCAGGCCAGCGCCGGCCACCCGTTGGCGCCGAGACCACCGAGATCGGTACCGGTGGTGTACGAGTCGCTGACGACGGCGACCCGGTTCAGTGCCGACTCCCGTCCGGCGAGCTGCACCGGTGTCGCCGCGGTCGGGACTGCGGTGATCAACAGTGCAAGCGAGACCATCAACCCGGCCACACGGCGCACGACATCCTCCTGCTCGAAGTACCCGCGTAAGCGTACTGGACCGGGCAGATTATCTGCCGCACAGACGTATTCGGGCTCAGGCCGATAGTTTGGTCTCGGCGCGGTCGGTGTCGGCGGGCTGCATTCTGGACACCGTTCCGCGGATGTCGACCATCCGGCGCATCCAGTGCCGGGCCGGCTCCTCCACCACGTGGTACAGCAGTGCCGAACAGGCCAGCGTCACGGCGAAGATCGCCGTCAGCAGCCACGGTCCGGCCGGACCGTCCAGCATCAGCCCGAACTGCTCCGCCGCCCAGTTCCATGCGGTGTGCACCAGCTCATGAACCATGTACAGGCTGAACGAGATCTGCCCGCCGTAGACCAACACGCGCACAGACAGCAGCCTGGGCAGCGTGCCGGCCCCGATGGCCAGCATCACGACCAGCGGCACGAACAGCAGGTCCACCACACCCCCACCGTCGATCACCCCGGGTATGGGATGGCCGTCCAGCCAATACAGGGTGCCGATGATCGCCCCGACCAGAACTATCGAGCCGACGCCCGCCAGCGTCCGCGTGCGCTCGCTGGGATCGAGCCGGCGTACCGCCGCGCACGCGATGGCTCCGGCGGTGAACTGCAACAGGATGCGGGGCAGCCAGCTCCACGGTGTGTAGAACTGGCCACTGGCGAGCAGGAACATCACCGGCGGCAGGGTCGTCGCGAATGCCAGCAGCAGCAGGCTGCGCGCGCGGGTGGCCCGTGCCAGCCGGAAGATCACCAGTGCCAGGAACCCGAAGATCAGATATGCCAGCCATTCGGCACTGATGGACCATGCCGGGCCGTCCCAGCTGGAGCCGTCGAAGTAGGGCTGGAACCACAGTTGCACCAGGAAGAGCTGACGGATGTAACTGGTGGCGGTCAGCGTATCGGCGTTCTCCGCGGGGACGTGTCCGACGTTGAGGGTGAAGATGATCCACAGTGCGGCCAAATGCAGCGTCACGAGATAGACCGGCCACACCCGGGCCAGCCGCATCCACAGGAAATGCAGGGTGTCGCGGGTCGACCAGGACGGCCCCATCCGGTCCAGATAGTTCCAGGCCAGCACGAAGCCGCTCAGGATGAAGAACAGGTCGACGCCCTGTGCGCCGGTGTCGAGCACGGGTGCCAGCGCGGAGCTGAAGTCCGGCACCGCCTGCGCGAGCAGCGGACGGAAATGGAACAGCACCACCCAGATGGCGGCGAAGAGGCGAAGACCGGTGAGGGCCTTTATTTCTCCGCTGCGCACAACACTCTTTCCCCGGGTTACGGCTCTTCACTTGCGATTACGCGCGCTGACCGGGCGGACCGCTCCCCCACGTCCAGGCAGCCGGTAGCCATCGAAGAATATCAGCGCAGCGGGTACTGCCGGGTGAGCCCGCAGCCGGGTGGTTGCTGGGAACCTACGATCCGGGCGCGGCGGGCGGCGGGGGCGCAGGTTGCGGCGGGTTCGCCTCATACTGCGCGGCGTTGCGGTTCAGCGTGTCCATGTAGAGCTTCCACTGCAGCGCGGCCAACACCGGGGACATCCCGGGCGCGGGCGGCGGCTGATTGGTCAGCGTCCACGTTTGGCATCCGGTGGTCTTGAACGAACCGTCATCGGCCTTGATCTCGACGATCTGCGGCTGCTTGGTGAAGGCGCGGTCCAGAGTCTCGCCGGGTTCGCCTTCGGTGACGACGGGCGCCATCCGCCGCCAGGAGCAGGTGCCCTCGGGCAACGGGCCGGCCGATGCGTAGACGCCGGGCACGATATCGGTGCCGACGCGGTAGGTGCCGTCCTTGTCGATGACGTTCAGCGGGGTGGCCGGCGGCGCGGCGGGTGCCGGTTCAGAGTTCACCGGCGGAGTCGGAGGTGCCGGCTCGGCCGGTTCGGCAACCGCCGGTCCCGCGGCGATCAGTCCGGCGAGCGCCAGGCCGGCGGCGGTGATCATCGGCAGTTTGAACCCCATGGCACACCAGGGTAGGCCCGGATCGGCGTAATCGGGAATTCCGTGGGTGCCGTCACAGCGACGCCACCACCGGCGTGCTGTGCGGATGCACAAAACCAATGCGACGCAACTCTGTTATATGAGCTAAGCTCTCGCTTACCCTAGCTAACCTGTGGCGAAGGTGAGAGTTTTCAAAGTCTCCGGCCCGGGCCGGTCTTGAACGACTCCCGACGGTCACGACGAGGTGAGAAAAGGCAGCGGGGGACTCGATTCTCGATGACGACGATTCTGAAACGCGCGTGGATCCCCCTGGTCATCGTGGCGGTGGTCCTGGTGGCGACGTTCACCGTGCTGCGGGTGCGGACCTTTTTCGGGACCGGACCGGGCTATATCTCGACCGAGAACAGCGCCTCCGATGACACCGAGCCGTTCGATCCCAAGGTCGTCAAGTACGAGGTGTGGGGCGAGCCCGGGGCGACGGCCAATGTGAACTACATGGACCTCGATGCCCGTCCGGTGCGCGCCGACAATGTGACGCTGCCGTGGGAGATCACCCTGAGCACCACGGCGCCCTCGGTGTTCCCGACCATCTCCGGGCAGGGTGATGGCAGCACGCTGTCGTGCCGGATCACCGTCGATGACGAGGTGAAGGATGAACGCACCGTCGACGGCGTCGGCGCGCACACCTACTGCCTGGTGAAGAGCGCATGAGCGAGCGCAGCGAGCGAATCGACGGCAACGAATGCGGCGCCCGAGCCTGCGAGGTGGCCGCATGACCTCGAACGAACCGCGCACCGACGCCATCCCGGTGGCACAGCCCCAGCATCGCGGCGGGATCGCCAGGTGGGTTCGCACGCTGGCCGTCCCGATCATCCTCGGCTGGATCGCGCTGCTGGTCGTGTTGAACACCGTTGTCCCTCAGTTGGAAACCGTCGGGCAGCTGCGCGCGGTGTCGATGAGCCCGGACAGCGCACCCTCGATGATCGCGATGAAACGGGTCGGGTCGGTCTTCGAGGAGTTCAAGTCCGACAGCTCCGCGATGATCGTGCTCGAGGGCGACGAGCCGCTGGGCGAGGCCGCGCACGCGTTCTACGACGAGATGATCGACAAGCTGGAAGCCGACACCAAGCATGTCGAGCACATCCAGGACTTCTGGGGCGATCCGCTGACCGCGTCCGGCGCGCAGAGCGCCGACGGCAAGGCCGCCTACGTCCAGGTGTATCTCGCCGGCAACCAGGGCGAGGCACTGGCCAACGAGTCTGTCGAGGCCGCCCAGGCGATCGTCGACGGCCTCACCCCGCCGCCCGGGTTGAAGGCGTACGTCACGGGCCCGTCGGCGCTGGCTGCCGACCAGCACATCGCCAGCGACCGTAGCGTGCAGGTGATCGAGATGCTGACCTTCACGGTCATCATCGCCATGTTGCTGATCATCTACCGGTCGGTTGTCACCACGGTGCTGGTGCTGGCGATGGTCGTCGTCGAACTCGGCATCACCCGCGGTGTGGTGGCCTTCCTCGGGTACCACGAGATCATCGGGCTCTCCATGTTCGCGGTGAACCTGCTGGTGACTTTGGCCATCGCCGCGTCCACCGACTACGCCATCTTTCTGATAGGCCGATATCAGGAGGCCCGCGGCGACGGTGAGGACCGGGAAACCGCTTACTACACCATGTTCCACGGCACCGCGCACGTGGTGCTCGGCTCGGGCCTGACCATTGCCGGCGCGACGTTCTGCCTGCACTTCACCAAGCTTCCGTACTTCATGTCGCTGGGCATCCCGCTCTCCATCGGCATGGTGGTCGCCGTACTCGCGGCGCTGACGCTGGGGCCCGCCGTCATCACCGTGGCCACCAAGTTCGGCAAGACGCTGGAACCCAAGCGCACCATGCGCACCCGCGGCTGGCGCAAGATCGGCGCCGTCATCGTGCGCTGGCCCGGACCGGTGCTGGTGGCGACGATCGCGTTGTCGATGATCGGCCTGCTGGCGCTGCCCGGCTACCAGACCAATTACAACGACCGCAAATACCTTCCCGCCGACCTTCCCGCCAATGTCGGTTACGCCGCGGCGGACCGGCATTTCTCGCAGGCCCGGATGAATCCCGAACTGCTACTGATCGAGAGCGATCACGACCTGCGCAACTCCGCCGACTTCCTGGTGATCGACAAGATCGCGAAGTCCGTCTTCCGGGTGCCCGGAGTCGGCCGCGTGCAGGCCATCACCCGCCCGCAGGGAACCCCGATCGAGCACACCTCGATCCCGTTCCAGATCAGCATGCAGGGCACCACGCAGAAAATGAACGAGAAGTACCAGCAGGACATGATGGCCGACATGCTCAAGCAGGCCGACGACATGCAGTCGACCATCACCAATATGGAAAAGATGAGCGCCATCACCGTGCAGATGGCCGCGGTGACGAATTCCATGGTCGGCAAGATGAAGACGATGACGCTCGACATCGCCGAATTGCGGGACAACATCAGCAATTTCGACGATTTCTTCCGGCCCATCCGAAACTACTTCTACTGGGAACCGCACTGCTTCAACATTCCCGGCTGCTGGGCGCTGCGCTCGATCTTCGACACCCTCGACGGTATCGACGTGATGACCGACGGCATCGAAGACCTCATCCCGGATATGGAGCGGCTCAACGCCTTGATGCCGCAGATGGTCGCGCTGATGCCGTCGATGATCGCGACGATGAAGAACATGAAGACCTACATGCTGACCATGTATCAGACCCAGAAGGGCATACAGGATCAGATGTCGGCGATGCAGGACAACTCGTCGGCCATGGGCGAGGCCTTCGACGCCGCCCAGAACGACGACTCGTTCTACCTGCCGCCGGAGACCTTCGAGAACGAAGACTTCAAGCGCGGCATGAAGAACTTCCTGTCCCCCAACGGGCATGCGGTGCGCTTCATCATCAGCCATGAGAGCGACCCGATGAGTCCGGAGGGCATCGCTCATATCGAGGCGATCAAGCAGGCGGCCAAGGAAGCCATCAAGGGCACCCCGCTGGAGGGCTCAAGGGTCTACCTCGCCGGCACCGCTTCGGTGTTCAAGGATATGGCCGAGGGGTCCAAGTGGGATCTGATCATCGCCGGAATCGCCTCCATCGGACTGATTTTCATCATTATGCTGATCATCACCCGCAGCGTGGTGGCCGCGGCAGTCATCGTCGGAACCGTCACGGTTTCGCTCGGGTCCGCGTTCGGACTGTCCGTGTTGATCTGGCAGCACATCATCGGGATCCCGCTGCACTGGATGGTGCTGGCGATGGCGGTGATCGTGCTGTTGGCGGTCGGCGCTGATTACAACCTGTTGTTGGTCGCGCGTTTGAAGGAAGAGATACATGCCGGCGTGAACACCGGGATCATCCGGGCGATGGGCGGCACCGGTTCGGTGGTCACATCGGCCGGGCTGGTCTTCGCGTTCACCATGATGTCGATGGCGGTCAGTGAGCTGACGGTGATCGGACAGGTGGGCACCACGATCGGCCTGGGTCTGTTGTTCGACACGCTGGTGATCCGGGCGTTCATGACACCGTCCATCGCGGCACTGCTCGGCAAGT
>NZ_NPKP01000022.1 GCF_008329585.1 Mycolicibacterium sp. P9-22
CGTCGTTGAGGCCCTTGACGTAGGTGGCGTGGTGCTTGCTGTGGTGGATCTCGTTGATCTGCCCGGAAATGTGGGGCTCCAGCGCGCCATAGTCGTAATCGAGTTCTGGCAGTGTGTATTCAGCCACGGAGTACCTTTCGTCGTAGTTACCTCCACCAACGTAGAACCTCAATGGGCATTGAGGTCAAGGGGCCGTGCGTCAGGATGAGGTGATGGCGAAGTATGACGTCAACCCGCCCGCGGTGGAATGGGCGCAGAGTCTCATCGACAAGCGTCAGTACGTGCTGGACAGCGACTGGGGTGAGGTGCAACCGCGCGCCGATGCGCAGAACGCATACCTGGAAACGCATGACTGGGCCGACTACGCGCATTGGCATCTCGGTCTTACCGAGGGCGCCAACGATGAGACCAAGGCGCGATATGCGTTCGTATACGGTGACTATCGGCGGGTCCACCGCTCGGGTCTGATCGCCTGTGTGTACCGCGCGGCCGAGTGGCGGCACAAGGCCGTGGAGTTGGCGGCCCACCGGCTGCTGCAGCGGCTCGACGAGGCGGCAGGGATCGGCGTGTGAGGCCGCGGTGGTCGGGGTAACCGCCATCGATGCAGACGTTTCTGCCCTACCCGTCGTTCACCGAAAGCGCGATGGTGCTCGATGTGAAACGTCTGGGCAAGCAACGGGTCGAGACGATTCAGGTGTTGCGGGCGCTCACGGTGCCGGGCTACGGCTGGCGTCACCACCCCGCCGCCGCCATGTGGGCCGGCTACGAGGAAGCGGTGGTCCGCTACGGACTCGATATGTGTGCGGTGTGGGTGGATCAAGGACGCGCGGACACCTGTGCGACGACGCTGGCCGCCGATCTGAGCCAGGCCACCCGGATCGCGAACGTGCGCACCCAGGTGCAACTGGAGGACGATGGTGATGCGCCGCCCTGGCTGGGCGATCCCGACTTCCATCGCAGCCACCGGTCCGCGCTCGTGCGCAAGGACCCCGAGTTCTATGGGCCGCAGTTTCCCGGGGTCGAGGACGGCCTGCCGTACGTGTGGCCGGTGTCGGACCGGGAGCGACGCATTCCGCTCTGATTTCGCTGGGATCACGCCGCGTGCAACCGTTGTGCATCCTTCTGAACATCCAAACAGGTGATCTGACTCCGGCCCGGGTGGTTGTCTTCGTGGAGGTGAAGGCGCACCACCGATCGGTTCGGTGGTGTCTTGTAGGCCGTCACCCCGGAAAAGGTCCGTCGGCTGCGCCGGCTGGCGGGGTTGTGGCTGGCCGCTGGGGCTGAAGATGGTGGGGCGTGCGTGCCTATCGATGTGATCGGGGTGCGGTTCGGCCGTGCCCGTACGTCCGAACTCACGCGCGCGCGGGCGGTCGGCTGATGACTCTGGGACGAGCCTTCGCCGTCGCGATCCGCGGTCTGGATGGCACATCCGTGGAGATCGAGGCCGATGTGTCCGGGGATCTTCCGAGTGTGCACCTGATCGGCCTGCCCGACACCGCGCTGCAGAAATCACGCGACCGGGCGCTGTCAGCCGCGCACACCGACGAGTGCTGTCTCTCGACGACTCTGTCAACGTTATCGACCCCACCTCATCGGAAGGGGCCCGCGCATCTCACTAGGTAAGCGGCCTGGGGCTCGCCCCCGCAAGGCGCTGGCTGTAGTGGCTGCGCTGGCTCCGGGACAAGTGCAGGTGCGGGCTCCACGGGCTCTGGGATTGGTATCGGAGTAGGCAGAGGCGGACTTGGAGGCGCTGGCGAAGTAGATGGCGTCGGTTCGACGAGCGCAGGCGAAACAGGCTGTGGCTGTGGGTCGCTGCCGTCGTAGAGCAGCGCCACGACGCCGCCGATCATCCCGGCAATAAGCACCGCCGCGAGCAGGATCTGGCCCAGAGATCGTTGCTGATCTGACAGGGTTAGGCACATCCTATGCAGACTGACTTGCGTGAGAGTGTATCTGAGGTCCTGGACTACAACTAGATAAGCGGGGATTACAGCAATAGGGAGCGTGTACGGGATGCGCAGATCTAACGCGACCGAGCACAGGGCCAAGATGATGAAGGAAAAACCTATCCGGAAAGCACAATCCCTTCCAAGGGTTGTGACGTATCTGCCTTCGATTCGCCAGATTAGTGGCGCGATCAGTAGCCACGCCGACCCAAAGAACAAGAAGCCCATTGTCAAACCCGAAAGCTGTTTCACGACAGGCTGATCTGCGGCGGCGAACAGGGCACACCATGAAGCGAGACCGAGAGATCCGCACACCAACGTCGTGTCGAATGAGCGAGCATCCAATCGGAGAAACTCCTCATGCACCGCTTTGCGCTTCTCCTTGTTGCTGGTTTTTTCAAGCTCAGCGCCGGTTACGCGGAGAGCATGACCAACCTCCGCGGGCCACTGCTTCGGGTCCTGAATAGGAACAGTCGAAAGGACTCGGCGGATTACAAAGTCAATGTAGGTCGCGGCTGATAGCGCGAGAATCAGCGCCGCAGCTGGTATCAGTACCCCATGCGGAATACCCGCGAGGTCGACTAATCGCACGGGGGCTTCATCATGCAGTTCCCTGAAGGGTCCAGGGTTGGTCTGCGGTGGATGCACGTGAATATTCCGAGGTTGGTGATGGATATCTCTCGAGTTCGATAATCAAACGATAGGTCGTAATCATCGTAATACGGCCTATTCAATTGGTCTGCAACACGATCCAGTAGCTTCGGCTCTCCATACGCGATGGCTGCGAGCAGACAGTCGCCCGCAAGGCTTCCTCGCTGGATAAGAATCGGAAGATTCTGGTCGTCTGGAATGGGTCCAACAGCGCTTGCGCGAATCCATTGATCGATCTGAGTTAGAGCTGTCAGTCCAGTTTGAAGCGCCACCAGATGATCACCAGCACTCAGCTGCGCCAACATTTGGGCGCGCATGCCTACGATAGCGCCGAGCAGCCGCGAAGGCTCGTCAGCGTATTCTACGTTTGTCATGTCCCAGCACCCCCAGTGCGTCCGAAAGGCTCGGCATCGAATGCTGCCATGTCGACGCGTCGAGAGGAAGGACCTTCTTTCGGCCCGCACCGCGTTCTCACACGTAAATCAATTCTTGCCAAGCGACGTAGCCGATGATAGTTGTCATTTCAATAGAACAAGAGCTAGCGTAACGAGTATCGCCGCATCTTTCAGTAGCTGGATAGCTGAGGGCCGTGGTATTGAGCGGTAGATCTAGGGCCACTATCCTACGTTCAGGGGGACGGTGACAAATGACGGCGGTTCTGTCAGTGGCGTCACCTAGTTTTAATGCATGAATCTGCAGAGCCGGAGCAAGCGGTGGCTGGCGATGACCGAGGTAACCCAGGCATTCACAGGCGGAATGTTGATCTCCATCGCGGCCATGAGACAGCACGGGAGAGAACTGCCGTTACGTGACCAGCTGACGCTCGTTCGCCAAGCTCCGCATAACGACTTGAAGCTTACGATTGAGGCAGACCCAGTAGAGCCGGGGATGCCGCTTTCTGATGTCTTATCCGACGTGGAGAGGGCGCTAAACAACTTTACGACGGGCGTCGAGTTCGAACCAACGCTGAGGGCGCTTGACGCATCGTTGGAGAAGGCGAACGTCGCCTTGCGCGAGTGGACTGGCGATGACCAATTGCGGATCGAAGAGATCGTCAGCGATTTGGAGCGGGCGTTCCTGCTGTCCCTCATCATCACGCTCACTTCCCAGACCTACCTCGTGGACTGGGACGATAAGTGGCGTGGTCTGCACGAAGATTTCTTGACTGGGAAGATAGATCAGGACGTCGCGCACTATGTAGACATCGAGACAATGATCCCGTGTTTTGAAGCTGGCCCCGGCCGGGTACATGCTCAACACATCCACTCAGCGTTGAGATCCGGCACGACAATGTTCATTGCAGGGGCACCGCCAATGGCGGTTGACCACTACCCCGAGTTCCAGTCGATCATCTACTCGCAGTGGTTCGCCTACATGCACGCTATCTGGGACGAGCAGTTTCGGGAGAAGATCGCGACGTACTTCAGTACCGAGGCTGTACCGCTTGAGAAAGATGACGTGCTCAACGACTTCTTTGGTGACATCCGTCTGATCCGAAACGACTACGTCCACAACCAGGGGGTCACTACCGATGCGGTCAAGTGCAAGTTGCCGTTATGGCAGTTCGAGCCGGGGAAGCCACTCAATATCACGACTGAGCAGATGGTTGCCTTGATCGAACTCTTCCCGCGCGATGCCCTTGCGGTCAAACCGACACCGCGCCCCGCGCAGACACGGGCGAACGTGCCAGGAAGCATAGATCTCCGCCTCAAAGAGGCCTTCGTCAAGCGCGCGAAGGAGCTAAAGGTCAACCGTGGCGCTGCCATCGACGAGGCCATTAACATGTGGCTGGCATCCAAGGCAGACGCTTGACCCATTGGCTCCAACTGTCTCATATTGGGGCAGGTAGGAACTAATCACGTTGCATGTCTACAACTCTCGCGATCGAATCACTTTTCGAGAACAACATCCGTGAACCCTCCAAGCTGGGCGAGGGCACTGACATCGGCGCGACAACTCTGCTGATTGAGAGCACCGAGGGCTTCGCGGACGGCGACATCCTCTACGTCGGTTGAGCCGCGACGGCCGCGAGAATGCCGTTATCCAGACCATAGAAGCGCGACGGCCGTGACACTTACTCAGCCGGGAGAACCGCCGAATAACCACTTTTGAAGCGGTAACAAGCGCGGTTGGCGACAAGATCAATGTTGTACCGAGCGGTGAACATAGACGGCCCTGTACCGACCGACACTGCCTTTCGGGGTGATAGTCACCCGGGGCATCGACGCGGTTCCTGTGGATGAATCGGTGATTGGGGATAACTAGGGCTTGGTCCGTCTCTGGGTCGCGGTTCTGTCGGTGGCCGTGGCGAGGGTGGGTCCATGGAAACCTGGACTCGCGCCGAGATCGGCGCCCTCGGTGAGCAGTTGGCGGTGCAGCACCTGGAATCGCTGGGTTTGACGGTGCTGGAGCGCAATTGGCGCTGCCGGTACGGAGAGCTGGATGTGATCGCACTCGACGAGGCGGCCCGGGTGGTGATCTTTGTCGAGGTGAAGGCCCGCACCACCGACCGGTTCGGCGGTGTCGCGTACGCCGTCACCCCGGACAAGGTCCGTCGGCTGCGCCGGCTGGCCGGGTTGTGGCTGGCCGGTGGGGGCGGGACCTGGTCGGGGGTGCGCATCGATGTGATCGGGGTGCGGTTCGGCCGTACCCGGGTTCCTGAGATCACCCACGTGCAGGCGGTCGGCTGATGGCGCTGGGGCGGGCGTTCGCGGTCGCGATCCGCGGTCTGGACGGCATCACCGTGGAGATCGAGGCCGACATCTCCGGGGGGCTGCCGGGCGTGCATCTGGTCGGGCTGCCCGATACCGCATTGCAGGAATCGCGCGACCGGGTGCGCGCTGCGATCACCAACTGCGGCAACAGCTGGCCCGACACCCGGCTGACCCTGGCGCTGTCCCCGGCGACGCTACCCAAGGTGGGTTCGATGTACGACCTGGCGCTGGCGTCGGCGGTGCTCTCGGCGCACCTGAAGACGTCGTGGGCCCGGCTGGAGAAGACGGTGCTGCTGGGAGAGCTCGCACTCGACGGCCGGGTCCGTCCGGTCAACGGGGTGCTGCCCGCGGTGCTGGCGGCCAAGCGGGACGGCTGGCAGGCGGTGGTGGTGCCCTTCGACAACCTGGCCGAGGCCAGCCTGGTGGAGGGTGTCGAGGTGTGGGGTGTGCAGAGTCTGCGCCAGCTGCAGGACTGGTTCCGTGGAAAGGCCCCACTGGCGGGACGGATCACCGACGCCGCTCCCTATGTGCCGCCGGAGTGCCGGGACCTCGCGGACCTGATCGGGCAGACGGCGGCGCGGGTGGCGGTGGAGATCGCCGCCGCGGGTGCTCATCATCTCATGCTGACCGGGCCGCCCGGAATCGGCAAAACCATGCTGGCGCAACGGGTGCCGGGACTGCTGCCGGCACTGACGGAGGAGGAGGCCATCGAGGTCACCGCCATCCATTCGATCGCCGGGACACTGGCGCCCGACACTCCGCTGATCACCCGCCCACCGTTCATCGCCCCGCACCACTCTTCGACGGTGGCCGCGATGGTGGGCGGGGGCACCGGTATGGCGCGCCCCGGTGCGGTCAGCCGCGCACACCGAGGGGTGCTGTTCCTCGACGAGTACGCCGAAGTGGGCACCAACGTGCTGGAGTCCTTGCGAACTCCCCTGGAGGAAGGCGAGATCCGCCTGGCCCGCCGGGACGGGGTGGCACGCTACCCGGCGCGGTTCCAGCTGATCCTGGCCGCCAATCCCTGCCCGTGTGCACCGACCGACCCGAAGGACTGCCTGTGCAATGCCGGCGCCAGACGTCGCTATCAGGGCAAGCTGTCGGGCCCGCTGGTGGACCGGGTCGACCTGAAGGTCGAGATGCATCCGATCCGGGCGGGGGCTTTCACCCACGAGGTTGGCGAGTCGACCGCCGCGGTGCGCAGCAGGGTGGCCGTAGCGCGTGCGGCGGCGGCCGAGCGGTGGCGCCCGATCGGGGTGCGGACCAATGCCGAGGTGCCCGGACCCGCTCTGCGCCAGCAGTTCCGTCCCAGTGACGCCACCATGGCCGTGCTGCGTGGCGCCGTCGACCGCGGCAGGCTCAACCTGCGCGGTGCCGACCGCACCCTGCGCATCGCCTGGTCGATAGCCGATCTGGCCGGGGTGAACTCACCGACCCCGGACCATGTCGCCAAGGCACTGAGCTTCCGGCAGGGCGGTGTGTCATGACCGACGAAACGGTGCGCCGTGCGTGGGCGTATCTGTCGCGGGTGGCCGAGTCGCCCTGCGCGGACCTGTCCAGTTTCGTGGCCGATGTCGGTCCGGTGGAGGCAGCGACCGCGATCCGCGGCGGTCGTGCGCCCGACCACCTGCAGAGCCGTGTCAAGGCCCGCTATGAGATCGACAGCGCCGCCGAAGATCTGGAGATGCTTGACCGTCGCGCCGGCCGGTTGATCACCCGGGACGATCCAGAGTGGCCGCATCTCGCCTTCACCGTGTTCGATGCCGAGGCGGTGCAGCAGAAGGAGTCCGGCCGGCAGCCGATGGTGCTCTGGGCCATCGGGCCCGCCCGCCTCGATGAGGTGGCCGCCCGGGCCGCGGCGATTGTCGGCACCCGGGCGGCCACCGCGTACGGTGAGTACGTCGCCGCCGATCTGTCCGCGGGGCTGGCCGAACGCAATGTCGCGGTGGTGTCCGGCGGCGCATACGGGATCGACGGCGCGGCTCATCGTGCGGCGCTCGGCGTCGACGGGGTGACGGTCGCGGTGCTGGCCGGCGGGATCGATGTTCCCTATCCCGCAGGGCATTCCGCACTGCTACACCGGATTGGTGGCAGTGGTCTGTTGCTGACGGAGTATCCGCCGGGTGTGCGGCCGGCGCGGCATCGTTTCCTGACCCGCAACCGACTGGTGGCCGCGCTCAGCGGTGCGACGGTCGTGGTGGAGGCCGGACTGCGCAGCGGGGCAGCCAACACCGCCGCGTGGGCGGATGTGATGGGGCGGGTGGTGTGCGCGGTGCCGGGACCGGTGACCTCCGCCGCGTCGGCGGGTTGTCACGTGCTGCTGCGGCGGCAAGGCACGCAGCTGATCAGCCGCGCCGAGGAGATCATCGAGATCGTCGGCAGGATCGGGGAACTCGCCGACGATCCCGATCATCCCCGAACCCCGCTGGATGGAATGTCTCGGGAGGAAGTGCTGGTGTACGAGGCGCTGCCGGCACGGGGTCTGCGCACCGTCGAGCAGATCGCCGTGGACGCCGGGGTTCCCGCCGAGGCGGTGCTCGGCCCGCTGGCCCTGCTGGAGATCGCCGGTCACGTCGAGTGCAGGGAGGGACAATGGCGGATCGTGCGCGGCTGAGCGTTACTCGGTCTTGGTGGTGTCGAGCTTGTGGTAGCGGGTCACGAGATCGAAGTTGTCGCCGTAATGCCCGGCCCCAGTGACGACGGCGCGTTCGACGAGTTCGGTACTGCGCCGGTCGACCACCACGACCCGGTCGGTGCGCAGGTCCTTGTAGAGCGCGACGCAGAGCAGGACCATGACGATGACGAACGGCACCGCGGCCACGATCGTCAGGTTCTGCAGGCCGGTCAGCGCATCGGCGCCGCCGCCGCCGATGATGAGCATGATCGCGGCGACAGCACCGGTCAGCGCGCCCCAGAACACCACCGTGGCACGACGCGGCTCATGAGAGCCCTTCTCCGACAACGAACCCATCACGATCGACGCGGCGTCCGCGCCGGAGACGAAGAAGATCGCCACCAGCACCATCACCAGCACGGTGGTGACACCGGCCAGCGGCATGGTGTCGAGCAACTGGAACAGCGCGCCGGTGCTGTCGACGCCGCCCTCCGCGTCGACCATGTCACCGACGGTGCGCTGCCGGTCGATGCCTGCGCCGCCGAAGATCACGAACCACACCAGGCTGACCGTCGTCGGGACCAGCAGCACGCCGGTGACGAACTGCCGGATGGTGCGGCCACGGCTGATGCGGGCGATGAACATGCCGACGAACGGTGTCCACGACACCCACCACGCCCAGTAGAAAATGGTCCAGCCCGACAGCCACGCCGCGAGTTCGGCGTCCCCGTTGGCGTCGGTGCGTGCGCTCATGGCCACGAAGTCGCGGAGGTAGTCGCCCAATGCGCTGGGAACGAGGTTGAGGATCAACAATGTCGGGCCGGCGACGAACACGAACACCGCAAGTACCAGGGCCAGCACCATGTTGATGTTGGACAGCCACTGGATGCCGCGGGCGATTCCCGAAACCGCCGACAGGATGAACGCCACCGTCAGCACCGCGATGATCGTCACCAGAATGGGGGTGCCGACGGTGCCCACCCATCCGTTGAACTCCAGGCCGTCGCCGATCTGCAAAGCGCCGAGGCCCAGGGAGGCGGCGGAGCCGAACAAGGTCGCGAAGATCGCGAGGATGTCGATGACCTTGCCGGCCGGCCCATTTGCGCGGTCGCCGAACAAGGAGGTGAATGCCGCCGACAGCAGCCCCGAGCGGCCCTTGCGGTACATGCCGTAGCCGATCGCGAGCCCCACCACCGCGTAGATGGCCCACGGGTGCAGGCCCCAGTGGAACATCGTGGTGGCCATCGCGGTCTGGAAGGCCTCATCGGACTGTGCCTCGGTGGTGCCCGGCGGCGGGGTGACGAAGTGGTTCAGCGGCTCGGCGACGCCCCAGAACATCAGGCCGATACCCATACCCGCGCTGAACATCATCGCGATCCACGAGATGGTTCTGAACTCCGGCGCTTCGTCATCGCATCCGAGCGGGATACGCCCGTACTTGCTGGCGGCGAGCCATAGGACGAAGACGACGAAGAAGCTGGCCGCCAGTACGAAGAACCAGCCCAGCCCCTTGATCGCGGCGTCCTTGGTGCCTGCGGACACCGCCGACAGTCCGGGGGTGTCGACCAGGCCCCACACCACGAAGGCGACCGAGATGACGCCGGTGACACCGAACACCACCCAGTCCCGACCGGGGTGGGCATCGACCGGCGCGATGCGCCCGGTGATGGGTGCCAACGGGTGATCCTGGTGAGAGGTGGCTCCGTCGACTACGTCGTCGGGCTCTGAAGCGGACGCGGTCCCGGAGGCACTGTTCGTGTCGAGCGACATCGTGGTTTCCCTCACGTCAGAAGACATGTTGCGAATAACGCACTAGTTGCGTATTAAACAACAGATTTCGCTCGAGTGCGTGCCGAACGGGGTTCTCGGCGTCATTTGTGCGGGGGTTTCAGCACTCGACGACGTTGAGCGCGAGGCCGCCCAACGAGGTTTCCTTGTACTTCTCCGCCATGTCGGCGCCGGTATCGCGCATGGTCTTGATGACCGTGTCCAGTGCGACGTGGTGAATACCGTCGCCGCGCAACGCCATCCGGGCCGCGGTGATCGCCTTGACGGACGCCACCGCATTGCGTTCGATGCACGGAATCTGCACCAGACCGCCGACCGGGTCGCAGGTGAGCCCCAGGTTGTGTTCCAGGCCGATCTCGGCCGCGTTTTCCACCTGGGCGGGCGTGCCGCCCAGCACTTCCGCCAATCCGGCGGCGGCCATCGCACACGCCGAGCCGACCTCACCCTGACATCCCACCTCCGCTCCCGAGATCGAGGCGTTGGTCTTGCACAGGATGCCGACTGCGCCGGCCGTCAGCAGGAACCTGACCACTGTGTCGTCATCAAATCCCGTGACGAAATCGCGGCAGTAGTGCAGCACCGCGGGCACGATCCCGGCGGCCCCGTTGGTGGGTGCGGTGACCACCCGGCCACCGGCAGCGTTCTCCTCATTGACCGAGAGGGCGTACAGCGCAACCCAATCCATCGCTTCCAGAGGATCCCGAGCGTCGGGGTGGGCCTCGAGTTCTTCGTGCCAGGCCGCGGCGCGGCGGCGCACCCGCAAGCCGCCCGGGAGCACGCCACCGTGCACCAGGCCCCGGTTCACGCACTGCTGCATCACCTCCCAGATGGCGAGCAGGTCATCGCGCACCTGCTGAGGCGGGCGCAGTTCGGACTCGTTGGCCATCATCAGCTCGCTGATGGGCAGGCCGGTGCCCGTGCTGAGCGCGAGCAACTCGCGCGAGGTCTGAAAGGGGTACGGCACGGCCGGGCCGGCTATATCGGGTGCTGTGGTGATCTCGTCCTCATCGACCACGAACCCGCCACCGACGGAGAAGTACTGACGTGTCGCGAGCACGGCACCGGCTGTGTCGAAAGCGCTGAACAACATGCCGTTGCTGTGGTGTGCCAGCGACTTTCCCAGGTGCAGCACGATGTCCTCGGTGACCGCGAACGGCACCATTTGCCGACCGCCGAGCGCAATCCTGCCGTCGGACTGTACCGCGGCCAGCCGATCCGGGATCGATTCCGGATCGACGGATTCGGGCTGCTCGCCGAGCAAACCGAGCACCACCGCGGTGACGGTGCCATGGCCCACACCCGTGGCGCCCAGCGAACCGAAAAGTTCCACCCGGACTCCGGCGGTGGCGCTCAACAGCTCTCGGTCGGCCAGCCAGCCGACAAACCTGTGGGCGGCGCGCATCGGTCCGACGGTGTGCGAACTGGACGGTCCGATACCGACTTTGAAAAGCTCGAAGACGCTGATCACGGCGGGGGCCGCTCAGCCGGTGAACCCGAGGCGACGGCTGATGTGTTCGGCGGCCAGCATGGTCATCGCGGCCACCTCATCGAAGCGGGAGGGATCCAACCGATATGCCGGTCCCGAAACACTGAGCGCGGCAATGGCTTTACCGGCGTTGTCGCGGACCGGAACGCCGACGGCGTTGAGGCCGATCTCCAATTCCTCGCACACGCTGGCCCACCCCTTGCTGCGGGCCTCGGCCAGATCGGCGGCCAGTGCCGCGCTGTCGGTGATGGTGTTGTCGGTGAAGGTCGCCAGGGTGTCCCCGAGTAGCTCGCGCACCCGCTCGTCGGCCAGCGCCGAGAGCAGGGCTTTGCCGCTCGAGGTCGCGTGCGCGGGGCAGTTCTGCCCGATCCAGGTGCGCAGCGTGATTTCCGCCGGGCCCAGCGTCTCGACAATGTTGATGATCCGGTCGCCGTCGAGGATCGCCACATTGACGGTCTCGCCGCACTGTTCGGCAAGCCGGTCGCACGTCGCCTGACTCTGCTTGGCCAGATCCATCTGAGCGCTGGTGGAACCCGCCAGCCGGACCAGCGCGAATCCCAGCCGGTACTTGCCACGGTCGGAGAGCTGTTCGACGAAACCGCGTGACTCCAGGACGGTGATCAGCCTGGACACCGTGGATTTGTGCACGCCGAGTTCGGTGGCGATCTCGGTGACCCCGGCGTTGCCCAGCTTGCCCAGGATCTCCAGCACCATCAACGCACGGTCGACCGATTGCACTGCCGCGACGGATTTCTCCCGCGGTGCAACATCCTCGGTGTCGGCAGTCATGACGGCACCAGTGTAGACAATGGCGGCTGTCATACCGGCGCGCCCGGATCGGGCTGGTCGCGCAACCGGTCCTCGATCCACCGGTGGAACTCGGCGATGTGATGCTCGGAGGGCACCAGAACACCGCCCGTGCGGTAGGCGCGCGAGGACATCGTGGGCTGGGTGCGTTCGCAGGCGTCGAAATCCTGCTCGTTCACCCGGTGGAAGAGCTGCACCGATCGTTCCAGGTCACGGCCCTGCGCCAAGACGCCCGGCAGATAGAGCCAGTCACATTCCACGACCGTGCGATCGGGGCCGAGAGGGTACATGCGGTGGAAGATCACGTGATCGGGCACCAGGTTGACGAACACATTGGGCCGCACCGTGATCGCGTAATATCTGCGGTCCTGTTCGGGGGTCACCCCGGGAATCACGTCCAGCCCCGCGCCGCCGTCGATGGTGAAGCCCGCCACCTCCGCTCCGAACAGCGCGCCGTGCCCGACGAAGTACTGCGCGGCCAACCCGCCGGCGAACTCCGGCAGTACC
Organism: Mycolicibacterium sp. P9-22; assembly: GCF_008329585.1. Classification (GTDB taxonomy): domain Bacteria; phylum Actinomycetota; class Actinomycetes; order Mycobacteriales; family Mycobacteriaceae; genus Mycobacterium. The sequence continues at coordinate 12,514 of NZ_NPKP01000022.1, forward strand.
TCGGTGAGTTCGGGATGGATGGACGCGCAGTGGTAGCACTCCATGAAGTTCTCGACGATCAGCTTCCAGTTGGCCGCGACGTCGTAGCTGATGCGCCGGCCCACGGCCAGCTCGGCGACACCGTAGTGCTCGATGGCCTCCGCGTCACCGAGTCGTTCGGTGACCGCGCCGATGACCTCGTCCTCGAAGGACGGTGGTTCGGCGTCCAGGCACACCCAGGCGTATCCGAGCCATTCGCGAAGCGACACCGGCACCAGACCGTATTCGGTGCGGTTGATACGCGCACCCGTGGCATCGTTGAGAGTGCCGAGATTCGGTGCCGCAAAGAGTTTTCCGTCCAGTCCGTAGGTCCAGGCGTGGTACGGACACTTCAGATGCCGGTTGACCACCCCGGAGTCTTCGGAGCACAGCATCGCCCCGCGATGCCGGCAGATATTGAGGAACGCATTCAGTGCGCCGTCGCGGCCACGCACCACCAGTACGCTCTCCCGGCCGACCTGAACTCTGCGGAAGGCGCCGGGGGAGGGCAGGTCCGCGCTGCGCACGGCACAGAACCACATGCGTTCGAAGATGCGGTCCTGCTCGGACTCGAATATCGCGGTGTCGTAATAGTATCGGCCACTCAACGTCGGCATCAGGTTGCCGCCGGTGGCGGGTGTGGGGACCGACACCGGCCGGGAGTCGTCGATCGTGGTCATGTGGTCACCAGTCGTGCGGGGTCGAAGAGTCCGATCGGGTGTCCGGTAGTGCCAGTGGTGGCGAGGTCCGCCAGCACCTCACCCACCACCGGGACGAACTTGAAGCCGTGTCCCGAGAAGCCGCATGCCACAGTCACATTCGTGTACCGATCTGGGCGGGTGATGACGAAGTGCTCGTCGGGGGTATTCGAGTACATACAGGTCGCGGTGTGCACCGCGGGGCCGGTCAGCGCGGGCAGCAGCTCGGTGGCCCGTTCGCGCATCTCGTCGATCTCCTGCGGCTGCACCGTCCGGTCGATGGTCTCCGGTGTGCACACCTGGCCCTTGCGGAAGAAGGCCACCTTGACCCCGCCCGCGGGGCCGTCGATGGCAGGGAAACCGTAGATCTGCTGACCGAGCGCGTTCTCGTTGATGAAGATCGGATGATCCTCGAACGGTGCGGTGCCGCCCGCCGGGTCCAGCCAGTACAGCACCTGCCGTTCGATCGTGATGGGAATCCCCAGCTCGGTCAACAGGTCCGGTGCCCAGGCGCCCGGGCACACCACCAGTTGCCCGGCCGTGTAGCTGCCGGTTGCGGTCGTCACCGTGACGCCGTGCGGGCCGTCGGCCCACATCTGCACTTCCTCACCGAAGCGCAGTGTGGCGCCCGCGCGCGCCGCCAGGTCGAGATGGGCCTGCACGGTCATCTCGGGGCGGGCGAAGCCGGCTTTGGCCTCGTAGAGGGCGGCATCGCCCGGGCCGGGGGTGAAGGTGGGGAAGCGCCGGCGGAGCTCGGTGGCGTCCAGCATCTCATGCGGCAGCTCCCATTCCAGTGCCGCGCGGAGGCTTCCTGCGACGGTCAGGCAGTCGGGCGGGCCGACGAACACGCCGCCGGTGAGCCGGTACACCTCCTGTCCGGTGCTCTGCTGAAGTTCCGCCCAGAGTTCATAGGCCCGCAGCAGCAGCGGCACATAGGCGGGATCCTCGAAATAGGACTGCCGGATGATGCGGGAACCGCCGTGGCTGGAACCGCGGTCGTGGGCCGGGGTGAACTTTTCCAGGCCGAGCACCCGTACTCCGCGCCGCGCCAGGTGGTAGGCGGCGGCGCTGCCCATCCCGCCCAGGCCGACGACGATGACGTCATAACTGTTGTCGCTCATGTCATCTCCGGATCAGCGTCATGTCGGGGTCGACGACGGGCTCGGCGTGCACGGTCGCCGAGTAGCTGGTGGTCAGGTACGCCACGCTGACGGGCGCTCCTATCGCGGTGTCGGCCGGCAGCCAGGCGTAGGCGATGCAGCGGCCGATGGTGGCCGAATAGCCCGCGCTGGTGACATAACCGCATGCGGTGCCATCGACGCTGACGGGCTCCTTGCCGAGCACCACCGCGGCGGGGTCGTCGAAGACGATGCTGCGCAACACCCTCGCCGGCGGGGATGCGACATCGAGTGCCGCCTTGCCTAGGAAGTCGGCCTTCTTGGCTGACACCGCGAACCCGACACCGGCCGCGGCGGGCCGGTGTTCGGCAGTCATGTCGGTCCCCCAGGACCGGTAGCCCTTTTCCATCCGGAGGCTGTTGAAGGCGATCCGGCCCGCCGGGATCGCGCGGTACGCCTGGCCGGCGTCGGCCAGCAGATCCCACAACTTCGATCCGTGCTCGGCGGACGCATAGATCTCCCAGCCCAACTCGCCGACATAGGAAACCCGCATCATCGTCACGGGTACCGATCCGATGAACGTCCGCAGCGCTCGGAAATAGCCGAACGACTCATGCGAAATATCGGCGGCGCACAACGGTGCGACAAGATCACGGGCGCGCGGCCCCCACACTCCGATACAACAGGTTCCGCCGGTGATGTCGCGGACCGTCACCCCGCTGCCCGGCAGCCGGCGCAGCATCCAGTCCATGTCGAGGGGGCCGTTGGCGCCCACCTGGAACACGTTGTCGCCCAACCGCGCGACCGTGAGATCGCTACGGATGCCGCCGGATTCATCGAGCATCAGGGTGTAGGTGACCGACCCGGTGCGCTTGTCGACGTTGTTGGTGGTCAGGTGCTGCAGGAATGCGCACGCGCCAGGTCCGCTGACCTCGTAGCGGGTCAGCGGGGTCATGTCGTAGAGGGCGACGCGCTCGCGGGTCCAGCGCGCCTCGGCGATGGAGATGGGGGAGAAGAACCGGTTCGACCAGTCGTCGCGGTCCGGAAACGCCATTCCGGCATCGGCGAGTTCGGCCACCAGCGGTGCGTTGGCCTCGTACCAGGCCGGCCGCTCCCAGCATCCACCCTCGAAGAAATGCGCGCCGAGTGCCCGCTGCCGGGCGTGGAACGGGCTCACCCGCAGATCGCGCGGCTCGGTGCGGTATTGGTGCGGATGCACGATGTCGTACACCTCGACGAAGGCCTGTGAACTGGTCCGGAGGATGAACTCCGGGCTCTGGGCGGGTTCTTCGAAGCGGTAGAGATCGCACTCGTGGACGTCGGTGGCGGGAGCGCCGTCGAGGATCCATTCGGCCATCGCCTTGGCCACCCCGGCAGAATGGGTCACCCACACCGCTTCGGCCACCCAGAATCCGGGGAGTTCGCGGTGCTCGCCCATGATGGAGAAGCCATCGGGGGTGAAGGAGAAGATGCCGTTGAAGGCCTCCTCGACCTTCGAATCGCTGAGTGCGGGAATCAGTTCGGCGCTGGCCGCCCAGCCGGGAGCGAAGTCCTCATCGGTGAACGGCAGCATCGACGGCATGGACTCACCGGCGGTGTCGGTCAACAAGGTTGTCATCTCGACCGGGATCGGCCGGTGGCCGTAGTACCCGATACCGAGCCGGTCGCCGTGCTCGCGGTAGTAGAGGTCCTGGTCCTGGTGGCGCAGGATGGGCAGGCGCGCCTCGTCGCCGGTCACCCCCTCTCTTCGCAGCGCGGCGATCTGACCGGTCTTGGCGTACTGATGCGCCATCGGGACCAGGGGGACGGTCAGTCCGACCCGTTCGCCGAGTTGCGCGCCCCAGAAGCCGGCGGCGGACACCACCACATCGGCGTCGAAGTCCTCGCCGGTCGTGGTCCGGACCCCGACGACGCGACCGCCCCGGTCCAGGATGTCGGTCACTTCGTGGTGCCCGAGGAAACGGGCGCCGCGCTCGATGGCGCGTTCGGCCTGTGCGGTGGCGGCACGCAGAGCCATGGCCAGGCCGTCGGTGAGAGTGTGGAAACCGCCCAGCACCCGGTCGGCATCGAGCAGGGGATACAGGGCCTTGCATTGCGCGGCGTCGATCAGCCCACCCTGAATCCCCCAGGACTGCGCCCACCCGAGCTTGCGGTGCAGATCGGTCCAGCGTGCTTCGGTGGTGGCCACCTCGAGCCCGCCCACCTGATTGAACGCGCCGAGACCGACGAATTTCTCGACCGTGTAGCGCGCGAACTCGGTCATGGTCTTCGATCCGTTGGTCTGGAACACCAGGCCCGGGGCGTGCGAGGTGGAGCCGCCGGTGGCGAACAGCGGACCTCGGTCCAGCACCGTGACGTCCGAGCACCCGCGGGCGGTGAGTTCATCGGCCAGTGACGTGCCGACGATTCCGGCACCGATGATGACGACTTTGGGTTGAGGCATACCCGGGCTCCTGTTGCGCATTAAGCAACTACTGCGTTCTGCGCAACAGTATCGCCACCGGGTGGTTCCCGCAAGACATGTGGTCGCGCGATTTCCCGGCCCCGGTCTCGCGATGGCAGCGCCAGTGACCGCCGTCGCTTTCCTGATGCGAAAGCCGCTCGGCGCGAGGCGCTTTCATGGAGACGGACGGCTGACGCCCAGGCCTGCCGGGATCGCGGTGCGGGGCGGGTAGGGATTGTGTGGGGCGGCAACGGGTATAGCGCGGTAGCCGACCACCGATGGCCGGCTGCTCGTACAGTGGTCATGAGATCAGCTAAAAGTATTGCGGGAGGCACACTATGGCGGGACGTCCGATTCACACCTTTGAGGTCATCAGCAGCGAACAGCTGGCACCGCACATGATCCGCCTGGTGCTCGGCGGTGTCGGGTTCGACACCTTCACCCCGGGCGGCTACACCGACTCCTACGTCAAGATCGCCATCGTCGACCCCGACGTCGACGTCGCAGCGTTGCCGCACCCGCTCACGCTGGACAGCTTCAACGTGCTTCCGGAGAACAAGCGCCCCGCCGTGCGGACCTATACCGTGCGATCGGTCGACGCCTCGCTGCGCCAGGTCTCCATCGACTTCGTCGTGCACGGCGAGTCGGGGGTGGCCGGCCCGTGGGCCGCTGCCGCCCAGCCGGGCCAACCGGCCTATCTGATGGGTCCGTCCGGGGCGTACGCCCCCGATCCTGCCGCGGACTGGCATCTGCTGGCCGGTGACGAGTCGGGGCTACCGGCGATCAGTGCGGCGCTGGAAGCCTTGCCGCCCAACGCGATAGGCAAGGCCTTCATCGAAGTGAGCGGACCGGACGACGAGATCCCGCTCACGTCGCCCGAAGGGGTCGACGTGCACTGGCTCTACCGGGGCGGCCGCGCGGACCTGGTCAGCGAGGACAAGGCCGGGGACAACGCGCCGCTGGTCGCCGCCGTCAAGGAGATGTTGTGGCTGCCCGGCCAGGTCCAGGTCTTCGTGCACGGCGAGGCGCAGGCCGTCATGCACAATCTGCGCCCCTACCTGCGTAAAGAACGCGGGGTCGAGGCGAAGTGGGCGTCCATATCCGGGTACTGGCGCCGCGGCCGTACCGAGGAGACCTTCCGCCAATGGAAGGCGGAACTGGCCAAGGCGGAGGCGGGCCAGCAAGACTGACCCCATGGCATTCGGCGATTACCAGCTCGAGATCTATCTGCAGGGACTGGCGGGGGTGGTGCCCTCGTTGCCGTTGGCGTTCGCCGAGTTGGAAGCCAGGGCGCAGGCGGCGATGTCACCGTCGGTGTGGTCTTACGTCGCAGGCGGCGCCGGCGACGAGCGGACCCAGCGCGTCAATGTCAGCGCCTTCGAACACTGGGGCCTGATGCCGCGGATGGGAGTCGGCGCCACCGAACGCGATCTGAGCGTCGATCTCTTCGGGATCACGCTGCCCTCGCCGGTGTTCATGGCGCCCATCGGCGTCACAGGCATCTGCAGCCGGGACGGCCACGGCGACCTGGCGACCGCCCGCGCCGCCGCACGCACCGGGGTGCCGATGACGGTGTCCACGTTGACCGCCGACCCGCTGGAGGAGGTGGCCGCCGAATTCGGCGACACCCCAGGGTTTTTCCAGCTCTACACGCCCAAGGACCGCGACCTCGCGGCCAGCTTTGTCGGCCGGGCCGAGACCGCCGGCTTCAAGGCCATCGTGGTGACCCTGGACACCTGGGTGCCCGGCTGGCGCCCGCGCGACCTGAGCACCTCGAACTTCCCGCAGCTGCGCGGTCACTGCCTGTCCAACTACTTCAGCGACCCGGTGTTCCGGGCCGCCCTTCCGCAGTCCCCGGAGGAGAACCCGCAGGGCGCCATCCTGAAATGGGTGTCCACCTTCGGGCAGCCCGTCACCTGGGACGACGTGACCTGGCTGCGGTCGCTGACCCGGCTGCCGCTGCTGGTCAAGGGCATCTGCCATCCCGACGATGTGCGCCGCGCCCGCGACACCGGCGTCGACGGCATCTACTGCTCCAACCACGGCGGCCGCCAGGCCAACGGCGGTATCCCGGCCATCGACTGCCTGCCCGATGTGGTGGCCGCCGCCGATGGTCTGCCGGTGCTGTTCGACTCCGGCATCCGCAGCGGCGCCGATATCGTCAAGGCCCTCGCGCTGGGGGCAACCGCGGTCGGTGTGGGACGCCCCTACGTCTATGGTCTGGCGCTCGGCGGCACCGACGGCGTGGTGCACGTGCTGCGTTCCCTGCTGGCCGAGCTCGACCTGACCATGGCGATCGACGGCTACCCGGGGCTGGCTGACCTCACCCCGGACACGTTGCGGCGCGTCCACTAGCGACTGAACCACTGTCTGCCCTGGTAGACCGCTCTGGCCAATAATTCTTCAAGCATGTAGCATTTTCCTTCATGACTGAAGGATCCGTCCGCGAACGGGCCGTGCATCTGGGCCCCGAGCGGCGGCGGCCGCAGGTGCTCGACGCGGCACTGGCCATCGCCGGCGAACACGGCGTGGCGGCGGTGACGATCGGAGCCGTCGCGAAGCACCTCAAGGTCACCCGCCCGGTGGTGTATTCGTGTTTTCCCGACCGGGTCGAACTGATCCGGGCACTACTGGAACGGGAGCTCGAACTACTGGTCGCCGACGCCATCGAAGCGCTGCCCTACGGACGGCCCGATGCCGACGAATCGGTATTCATCGAGGGGTATCAGGGTCTGTTGAACGCGGTGTCGCGCCGGCCGGATTCCTGGCTGCTGATCATGAACGCCGATCCGGATCCCGCCGTCGCCGACCACTTCCGCGGCGGCCGCGCCACGCTGCTGAAAATGGCGGCCAGGCGACTGGCACCGACGCTGCAACGTTGGGGGACAACCGATGCGGACAGGAAGCTGCCGGTCCTGGTCGAGCAGTTCATCTCGTCCTGTGAAGGTGCGGTGCGGACCCTGCTGAAGGACGGCGGGCAACACTGGACCCCCGCCACACTGGGCGCCTTCATCGGCGCAGCCACTTACCGCGCGTTCCGCGGCGCCTGAACAACCCGACAGAGGAGACAAACATGGCCGACCTGCAGCCGATGGCTGACAACGGATTCTTCGGTCCGGACTCGGTGACCTGGAAGGTGTGGGGTCACGCCACCACTCCGATCATCGGGTTGCAGCGTGCGGTGGTGGTCGAGGAACTCGACCCCGCCCTGATCGCCGCGGTGGACGCCACGGGCGCGAACTACGACCGGCCCCGCACCCGGTATGACCGCACCGTGCGGTACTTCGCCATGGTCGCCCTCGCCGACAGCGAAACCGTGCTGAAAGCCGCCGATGTACTGGTCAAGGTGCACTCCAAAGCCGTTGGCACCGAGCCGATCAGCGGGAACCGCTATGATGCCAACGATCCGCAGTCCCAGCTGTGGATCCTGCTCACCGGCTGGCATTCGGTGCTCAAGGCCTACGAACTGTACGGTGGCGGAAAACTCAGCGCGCAGGACGAGGCCCGCTATTGGCAGGACTGCGCCACCGCCGCGGAATTCCAGACCTGCGATCCCGCCGATGTGCCGCGCACCCGCGAGGGCATCCACGACTACTTCGAACGGATGCGTCCGCAGCTCGCCGTCAGCGAGGCGGCCCGGGCCATGATGGACCATCTGCTCAACGCCAAGGTGGTGCTGCCCCCCGCCCCGCTGGTGGCCCGGCCCGCCGTCGAAATCATCAACTGGTTCCTGCGCGCCGGCACCATCGCCACCATGCCGCGCTGGATGCGAGAGCTGAGCGGCTTCGATCAGCCCCGCGTCGTCGACTTCGTCGTGCGCCAGGTACTACGCGCCGGATTCGACGTCGTCGACCGCATCCCGCGGTTGAAGCTGTCGGTGGCCAAAGTGATTGCGCCGTCGGTCGTGCCCATCGCCGGGCCCTACATTCTGGGGGTCCCGGCGGTGTCGCCGGAGGTTCTCACCCCGGCCGAAGGGCGGCGCCGCTACGGCTACGCCAAACCGGCGGATGCGCACCACGAACTTCGCGCCCGCCAGCAGCAGCGGGTGTTCGGCTTGGGTCAATTGCCCAGCGATGAGGGTCTCATCGAATCGCAGGCCCACCTCGGGAGTCTGGCATGACCGCGCGATCCGATATCCCGTTCGACCCGAACCGCAGCGATTTCGCCGCGTTCGACACCCGCACCCGTGAGATCTTCCGGGTCACCATCGACTTCTTCGAATCCCGCGGCAAGCGGTGGCTCAAGCAGCAGGACCGTGACCGGGTCTGGTACAGCGAGTTTCTCGACCTGGTCAAGCGGGAGGGGGTCTTCGCCACCTTCCTGACCCCGGCGGCGGAAGCCGACGGCAATCCCGACAAGCGGTGGGACACCGCGCGCAACGCCATGTACAGCGAAATCCTCGGCTTCTACGGGATGCAGTACTGGTACGTCTGGCAGGTCACCATCCTCGGCCTGGGGCCCATCTGGCAGTCGACGAACGCCGTCGCCCGTAAAAAGGCTGCTGCCCTGCTGGATTCGGGAGAGATCTTTGCCTTCGGACTGTCCGAGCAGGATCACGGCGCCGATGTCTATTCCACCGACATGGTGCTGAAACCCGCCGCAGAGGGCTACCTGGCCAACGGCGGCAAGTACTACATCGGCAACGGCAACAAGGCCGCCATGGTCTCGGTGTTCGGACGCCGTGCCGACAAACCGATCATCGACAGCGCCGATCTGGACCGGCGCCGCCCCGAGCAGGATTTCGAGGGGTACCTGTTCTTCGCGACCGACAGTCAGCACCCGAACTACCGCCTGCGCAAGAACGTCGTCGATGGCCAGATGTACGTCGCCGCCTTCGATCTGGAGAACTACCCGGTCAGCGCGCAGGACATCCTGCATGAGGGCAAGGCGGCCTTCACCGCCGCGATCAACACCGTCAACATCGGCAAGTTCAACCTCGGCTTCGGTGCGATCGGCGCCTGCGAGCACGCCATGTACGAGGCGACCACGCACGCCGAGAACCGGATCCTGTTCGGGCAGAAGGTCACCGACTTCCCGCAGATCCGACGCATGCTGGCCGACGGGTACGCCCGACTGGTCGGGATGAAGCTCTACAGCGAGCGGGCCATCGATTACATGCGCAGCGCGGGCCCCGATGACCGGCGCTACCTGCTGTTCAACGCGATCGAAAAGATGAACGTCACCCGCGAGGGCGAGAAGATCATCACGCTGCTCGCCGACACCATCGCCGCCCGTGCCTTCGAATCCGACGTGTACTTCACCATGGCACTGCTCGGCGTGACCGGGCTGCCGCGGCTTGAGGGCACCGTGCACGTCAACATGGCGCTGTCCCTGAAATTCATGCAGAACTACATGTTCGGCGCCGCCGACGCCGGTTTGGCGGCGCTGACCGTGCTGCCGGTGGGGCGTGCGCCGCGCAGTGTGGTGCACGTGCTCTCCGGCGGCCTGCGGGCCGCGGGCAGTGCGGTGGCGGATTCCCCGGTGGCCCAGTACATTCGCCCGTTGCGCCCGCTGCTGAAGGAGCTGCCGCAGGTACCCACCCGCCGCGACGCCGTCAACGACGACTTCCTGTTCGACCAGGGCCCGAGCAGCGGTCTGGCCAAGATCCGGTTCGGTGACTGGCAGTCGGTGCTGCGCCGGGCATCGGCCGTCCCGAACGTCGCGGTATTCCTCGATCAGGCACTGGCGCTGCAGACCCTGCTGGCCGCGGCCGGCCCGAGCGTCGCACAGCAGCGTGATGTCGATTTCCTGTTGGCGGTCGGGGAGATGTTCACCCTCATTCCCTACTCCCAGTTGATCCTGGAACAGGCCGGGATCGAAGGAATCGACGCCGACCTGATCGACCAGCTTTTCGAGGTGCTGGTCGCCGACATGTCCCGGCACGCCACCGCCCTGCATTGCCACCCGTCGGCGACCGCGGCGCAGCAGCAACGGGCGCTGGACGTCCTGGCCCGACCGGTGTCCGACGACGGTCGACGCGACCGTGTCGTGGCCATGGTGCGTGGGCTGGCCGGACGCTACGAGATGGCCCCCTAGTCAGATCACGTGGGGATTGCGGCCCGGCGCGTCCACTGGACACTGTGCGGGCATCTGCGACGGTAGGGCAGTGAGCAAGCCCGACCTCGAACCTGTGCTGGAGGAGTTCGACGAGTACCTGGCGCTGCAACGCGGACGTTCGACGCACACCCGCCGCGCCTATCTCGGAGACCTGCGGTCGCTGTTCGATTTCACCGGCGGCGGTCTGGACACCCTGACCCTGCCCAGGCTGCGGTCCTGGCTGGCTGCCCAGGCGGGTGCCGGGGCGGCACGCACCACGCTGGCGCGGCGCACCTCGGCGACCAAGACGTTCACCGCGTGGGCGCTGCACCGTGGCCTGCTGAGCACCGATCCCGCCGCGCGGCTGCAAACCCCGAAGGCGCACCGCACCCTGCCGTCGGTGCTGCGCCAAGACCAGGCGCTCGACGCCATGGATGCCTTGAATTCGGGTGCGCAGCAAGGTGATCCGGTGGCGCTGCGGGACCGGTTGATCGTCGAACTGCTGTATGCCACCGGCATCCGGGTCAGCGAGCTGTGCGGGCTCGACATCGACGACGTCGACCGCGCCCGCCGGTTGCTGCGGGTGCTCGGCAAGGGCAATAAGCAACGCACCGTCCCCTTCGGCGAACCCGCCGAGGACGCACTCTCGGCGTGGCTGGACCGCGGCCGGCCGGAGCTGGTGAAACCGTCCTCCGGCGCCGCACTGCTGCTGGGCTCACGTGGTGCCCGCCTCGACCAGCGCCAGGCCCGCACCGTGGTGCACCAGACGATGGCCGCCGTCGACGGTGCCCCCGATATCGGTCCGCACGGCCTGCGCCACAGTGCCGCCACCCACCTGCTCGAAGGTGGCGCCGATCTGCGTGTCGTGCAGGAACTGTTGGGCCATTCGACGCTGGCCACCACCCAGCTCTACACCCATGTCACGGTTGCGCGGCTGCGTGCGGTGCACGATCAGGCCCATCCACGGGCTTGAGCACGATCGGGGTCGATGCCAGCAGGGCCAGCGGGTCCACGTAGTCCGCGCGCGATGCCGGCCCCCACATCGCACCCCAGTGCAGGCAGGCCCGCACCGGACAACCCGGGTGCCCGTCGAGCAGCACACCGAGCGCTGTCCCGGCATCCACCCGCTGCCCGGCCCGCACCGCCGGGCGCACCGGCTCATAGCTGGTCCGCAATCCGCCCGGGTGCTGCACCGACACCAGCGGCCGGCCGGCCAGCTCGCCGGCGAACACCACGGTGCCACCGGCGCTCGCAAACACCGTCTGACCGGCGCTTCCGGCAAGATCCACACCGCGATGCCCGCGCGTCCAGTTCGGCTCCGGCGCGTCGAAACCGCGCGTCACCGCCGCCACGGGACGCAACGGCCACTGCAGCCGGCCGGCCTCCGCGCCCGCCGGGGCCGCGGCGGTCAACGCGGCGGCCATGAGCACTGCCGCAAACCTCATCAACCCAGTTCAGCGCATCGATCCCGGCGCGGGAAGCCCCTCGGGGCAGACTGTGGATGAACCGGAGACTGTGCACTGCTCGCGTGGTAAAAGCACAGGTTCCCACGGTGTAAACTTTTCCCCGCAGCTCACATCCGTGGGCTGACTTCGCGCGTCTGCACCGCAACCCGCACCACAGGTTGCAACCAGCATGCCGGGCGGTCCTGAACCGGGAAACCGAGTCAGGTCCGGCAGCCGCAGTCGCCAGGGTCCGGATTCACCCGATTCCGGACGTCAACCGACAACGAAAGCAAGGCACAGCCATGGCTGTTGTAACCATGAAGCAGCTGCTCGACAGCGGCGCTCACTTCGGGCATCAGACCCGACGCTGGAATCCCAAGATGAAGCGGTTCATCTTCACCGACCGCAACGGCATCTACATCATCGACCTGCAGCAGACGCTGACCTACATCGACTCGGCCTACGAGTTCGTGAAGGAAACAGTGGCGCACGGCGGATCGGTCATGTTCGTCGGCACCAAGAAGCAGGCTCAGGAATCCATCGCCGAAGAGGCGACCCGGGTCGGTATGCCGTACGTGAACCAGCGCTGGCTGGGCGGCATGCTCACCAACTTCTCCACCGTGCACAAGCGCCTTCAGCGGATGAAGGAACTCGAGGCCATGGAGCAGACCGGTGGCTTCGAGGGTCGCACCAAGAAGGAAATCCTCATGCTCACGCGTGAGAAGAACAAGCTCGAGCGCAGCCTCGGCGGTATCCGGGACATGGCCAAGGTTCCGTCGGCCATCTGGGTCGTCGACACCAACAAGGAGCACCTGGCGGTTGCCGAGGCTCGCAAGCTGAACATCCCGGTCATCGCGATCCTGGACACCAACTGCGATCCCGACCTGGTCGACTACCCGATCCCGGGTAACGACGACGCGATCCGCTCGGCCGCCCTGCTGACCAAGGTGATCGCCTCCGCGGTCGCCGAGGGCCTGCAGGCCCGTTCCGGTGCCGGCAAGACCGAGGCCGGCGCCGAAGGTGCCGTCGAGCCGCTCGCCGAGTGGGAGCAGGAGCTGTTGGCGGGAGCCACGACCAGCCCCGCCGCCGACAGCACTGCTGCCGCCGAGCCCACCACTGACGCTTCTTAATCTCGGAGGAGAAAGCTGTTATGGCGAACTACACCGCTGCCGACGTCAAGCGACTGCGGGAGCTGACCGGCGCAGGAATGATGGACTGCAAGAACGCGCTGGCCGAGAGTGACGGCGATTACGACAAGGCCGTCGAGGTGCTGCGTATCAAGGGTGCCAAGGACGTCGGCAAGCGCGCCGAGCGCGCCACTGCCGAGGGCCTGGTGGCAGCCAAGGACGGTGCACTGATCGAGCTGAACTCGGAGACCGACTTCGTCGCCAAGAACGCCGAGTTCCAGGCGCTGGCCGAGAAGGTCGTCACCGCCGCCGCGGCCGCCAAGGCCGGCGACGTGGACGCCCTCAAGGCAGCCAAGATCGGCGACATCACCGTCGAACAGGCCATCGCGGACCTGTCGGCCAAGATCGGCGAGAAGCTCGAACTGCGCCGCGCCGCGTACTTCGACGGCCAGGTCGAGACCTACCTGCACAAGCGTGCGGCCGACCTGCCGCCCGCGGTGGGCGTGCTCGTCGAGTTCGAGGCCGGTGACTCCGAAAAGGGTGAAGCCGCCGCGCACGCGGTGGCACTGCAGATCGCCGCGCTGAAGGCCAAGTACCTCACCCGTGAGGACGTGCCTGCCGATATCGTCGCCAACGAGCGTCGTATCGCCGAGGAGACCGCCAAGGAGGAGGGCAAGCCGGAGCAGGCTCTGCCCAAGATCGTGGAAGGTCGCGTCACCGGCTACTACAAGGACGTCGTGCTGCTCGATCAGCCGTCGGTGTCGGACAACAAGAAGTCCGTCAAGGCGCTGCTCGACGAGGCCGGCGTGACCGTGACCCGGTTCGTCCGGTTCGAGGTCGGCCAGGCCTAGCAAGACCCCAGCAGATCCCCGCGTCACCTCGGTGACGCGGGGTTCTGTGTTTTTCGCCGACGGTGCTGGTACGTGCTGGTACCGTCGGCGGCATGGCACGTATCCACGCATTCGGCGATGACGCACTCGGTGACCTGGACGCCGTGGGACTGGCCGCCGCACTGCGCAGCGGCGCGGTATCACGCGCCGAGGTGGTCGAGGCGGCCATCGCCCGCGCCGAGGCCGTCGACCCCGCGCTGAACGGACTGGCCCACCGCGCCTTCGACACCGCCCGCGGCGCCCGCCCGCCCGGTGGCTTCTTCTCCGGGGTGCCCACCTTCGTCAAGGACAACGCCGATGTCGCCGGCATGCCGACCATGGACGGCACGGACGCCTGGACGCCGCGGCCCGCTCCGGCCGACGGCGATTTCGCACGCACCTACCTGGGCACCGGTCTGGTCGCCCTGGGCAAGACCCAGCTCTCCGAGTTCGGCTTCAGCGCCTCCGCCGAGCATCCCCGCCTCGGCGCGGTGCGCAACCCGTGGAACACCGACCACACCGCCGGGGCCTCGTCATCGGGCTCGGGCGCCTTCGTGGCCGCCGGTGTGGTCCCCATCGCGCACGCCAACGACGGCGGTGGTTCCATCCGGATTCCGGCGGCCTGTAACGGTCTGGTCGGCCTGAAACCGTCACGCGGCCGGCTGCCGCTGGACAAGCAGATGCGTCAGATGCCGTTGCGCATCGTCGCCAACGGCGTGCTCACCCGCTCGGTGCGTGACACCGCGGCCTTCTACCGGGAGGCCGAACTGCTGTGGCGCAACCCGAAACTGCCCGCCATCGGTGACGTGACCGGGCCCGGTGACCGACCGCTCGTCATCGCGTTCACCACGGAATCGATTGCCCGCGAAGCCAGTCCGGAGATCCGCGAAGCCACTTTGAAGACCGCTGCATTGCTGGAGGGGCTCGGGCACCGGGTCACCCAGATCGCCAACCCGATCCCGGCCGCCTTCATGAACGACTTCTTGCTGTACTGGTCGTTGCTGGCCTACGCCCTGGTGCGTGGCGGGAAGAAGACCTTCGGGCCCAGCTTCGATCGTGAAAAACTCGACAACCTCACCCTCGGGCTGGAACAACTGGCCGCCCGCAACCTGCACCGGATGCCGCTGGCCATCGCTCGGCTGTCCCGGACCCGCAGGATCACCGCGCGGCTCGGGGCTGCGTACGACGTGCTGCTCACCCCGACCCTGGCCGAGGTGACACCACCGGTCGGGCATCTGGACCCCACCGCGGACTATCAGCAGATCATCGACCGGCTCACCGAATGGGTGGCCTTCACCCCGCTGGCCAATGTCACCGGAGACCCGGCAATATCGCTGCCGCTGAGCCGATCTGCGTCCGGACTGCCGATCGGGATGATGTTCGGGGCGACCACCGGCCAGGAACGCCGGCTGCTCCAACTGGCCTTCCAGCTCGAAGAAGCCAGCCCGTTCGCGCGCATCCAGGAGTGAACGGCGACGAAATCCGTTGCGAGCCGGACACCTTGTTGTAATCGCACGCGGATTCGTGTAACTCCGCCGATACCGCGAATCGCGCTGGATGAAACACGCCGCGCTCACCATCTTCCTCGTGGAGCCCCTCGCACCCACAATCGTTCGGTCACCGGAGATCGCCCGCACATCGGGGAACACCTTTGGGTGCCTGATCCGATTCGCGGTCGCGAACATCCGGCGGCGTCCAGAACGCTTTGTGCTAGCCGTCCTCGGCATCGCCCTGGCGATCGCCTGTGTCACCGTCGTGCGCACCATCTCGGCGAGTTTCGCCATCACCGGCCAAGATTCGGTCACCGATGTGCTCGGCGACGCCCAGCTGTGGGTGGTGCCGGCCGGCGGCGTGCACTATGACCCAGATGGCCGGGCGCTCGTCGCCGACGGTCCGGCGCCGACGTTCACCGCGCCGCAGGGATGGACCGCCACCCGGACACTGTCGGGGACCACCACCCTCGACGGGTCGACCGTGTCGCTTCGCGGCTCGGACGCCGTCGCCGCGGAACAGGCGGTCGTCGGCGCGGGCGTGGCCGACCGGCTCGGTATCGCGCCAGGTACGGCCGTCGACATCGGAGGTCGGCCGCTGACCGCCGAGATTTCTGGCGAAGGTCAATCCATCACGGTAGCAACAAGTTTAGCCGCTTCGCTGGTCGGCGAGAACGGTTGGTGGACGGTTGTCGCGCCGGCCGGGGAAGAGCACCGCCGCGACCTTGCGAGTGAGTTCGGGACCGCCACCGGCCTCCCGGCGACCTCCGACCCGTCGGTGCGGCCCGATGCAGCGGGCCCCGGACTCATCTACGACACGGTCGGCGGGTCGGGTCCGCTGACCTTCGAGCAGAAGTTCTCGGCGCTGTTCTCCGGCAAGGTCACCAGTTCCACCCTCGGGCTGATCTCGACCATCGGCCTGATCCTGGGATTCGTCATCGCGGTGTCCTCCTTCCTGGCGGCGGTGGCCGAACGCAAACGTGAGTTCGGCATCATGAGCAGCATCGGGCTGGCCGACGAGGTGCTGTACTTCTTCCTCGTCGAATCCGGCATCACCTTCCTCACCGCTTATCTGGTCGGTGTGCTGGGCGCGGGAGTCGCTGTCGCCCTCGTCATCCCGGAGATCGCGACGCTGACCGCGTGGGGACAGTCCGCCGGGATGGTGGCGGCGTTCATCCCCGCGATGGCGATCGTCGGCGCGCTGGTCCCCGTGCACCGGCTGCTGCAGCAGCGGCCCGTCGATCTGCTGGGGGGCCGATGAGCGCCTGCGCGAAGAGCATGTGCCCGATGAGCGCCTGCGTCAACAGGAGAGGGGACAGCTGAGATGAGATACGGTCTCACCTACGGCTGGCTGTCGGCGCGACGTCGGCTGCGCGAGATGATCCTGCCCGCCGTCACCACCGCGACCGGCGCCTTCCTGGTTGTCATTGTGTTTGGCATGTCCGACGGCATCGGCGCACAGTCCGCCTCACTCGGCAACGCCGACGAGATCGGCGCCGCGGTGGTGCTCATCGCGGTGACGGTGCTGCTGGTCGGTGTCGTCGAGGTGGCCGTGGCCACCACCCGCACCGTCGCCAACCGCACCCGTGAGCTCGGAGTCCTTGGTGCCAACGGCATCCCGCGTCTGCCGGTGGTGGCGGCCCTGCTGGTGGAACCGGTCGTCGCCGCGGTGGTCGGTGCCCTCGGTGGCGCGGGCCTGGCCGCGGTCACCGGCATCCTCCTCGACGTCACCGGGTTCGCGCCCGCCGGCGTGGACGTCGGCGGACTGGCCCTCGGGGCGGGCATTGCGGTCGTGGTCAGCATCGTCGCGGCCGTCGCGACCAGCATCGTCCCCACCTGGAATGCCGCGTCGCGGCCACCGATCCGATCCCTGAGCAGCGGAGGATAACCATGACCGCCATCGACGAGACACCCGTCAAGGTCGCGAGCCCGGCGACCCCCGCTCCGGTCGTCGACATCTCCGACGTATGGAAACTGCACAAGCTCGGCGATGAGGTGGTCAAGGCCCTCATCGCCGTCGAACTCCAGGTGACGCCAGGCGAATTCGTCTGCCTGATGGGCCCCAGCGGCAGCGGCAAGTCCACCCTGCTGAACATCATCGGCGGGCTGGACCGGCCGACCAAGGGCTCGGTGAAAGTCGCGGGACAGGACACCGCAAAGCTCACCGAGAGCCAGTTCGCCGCGCTGCGGCACGACACCGTCGGATTCATCTTCCAGAGCTACAACCTGATCCCGTTCCTGTCTGCCGTCGAAAACGTGGAACTGCCACTGATGTTCGAACCCTACGACCGCAAGGCACTGCGCAGGCGCGCCACCGAACTGCTGGAGATCGTCGGGCTGGGGCATCGGGTGCATCACCAGCCGACCAAGATGTCCGGCGGCGAACAGCAGCGCACCGCGATCGCGCGGTCGCTGATCAGCAATCCCACGCTTGTGTTGGCCGACGAACCCACGGCCAACCTGGATCACGGTACGGGGGAGACGGTGGTGCGCATGTTGCGCGACCTGTGCTCGACGCTCGGCGTCACCGTGGTCGCCAGCACCCATGACCCCACGGTTGCCGACGAAGCGAGCCGTGTCGTTCGAATGAAGGACGGACAGATCGTATGACTGCAGAACTCGAGGCGCCGACGCCAGTAGACCGCGACAAGCTCATGACCACCGAGCTTGTCCCCGAACAGATCCTGCCCAAGGTGATGACCACGTTCGGCCTCACCGCCGCATACGTGTTCATCATCTGCTGGATCACCGGATCCTCGGTGATGGCCGGCGGCGGCTGGACCGCGATCCCGATGTGGGTGCTCGGTATCCTGACCTTCCTGGTGCCTGCGGGCATGGCGGTCGTCGAACTGGGCAATCTCTGGCCGGGCCAGGGTGGTGTGTACATCTGGGCCACCCGCACGATGGGGGAGACGTGGGGCTTCATCGGCGGCTACCTGTCCTGGGTGCCGGTGATCCTCAACGCCGCCTCCTCGCCGGCAATCGTGCTGCAGTTGCTGTTGCTCGCCTTTCACACCGAGATCGGGCTCACGGCGAGCATCATCCTGCAGCTGGTCATCCTGTGGACCGTGATCGGGCTGGCGCTGGCCAAGCTCGCTGCCAACCAGAAGATCATGAACATCGTCTTCGTGGTCTACGGCGTCCTGACCCTGACCATCTTCATCTCCGGTCTGTTGTTCGCCGTCAACAACGGCTCGGCAACGCCGTTCAGCTGGGCCGAGGCCACCATCCCCAACTTCGCGGTGGCCGGCTTCCTGTATGGCACCGTGCTGCTGTACCTGCTGGGCGTGGAGACCCCGTACAACATGGGCGCGGAGTTCCTCTCGGTCCGCAAGAGCGGCCCCAAGATGATCCTGTGGGGGTCGACCGCGCTGGTCGCGATCTACCTGCTCACCACGCTCGGCACCATGATGGCCCTGCCCGGTGATCAGATCGACCCGGTGACCGGTGTGATCGGCATGCTCGATGTCGCCGGCTTCCCGGGGTTGATGGAGATCGGCGCCGTGGTGCTGGCCTTCATCATCATCGTCGCTCTGATGACCTACCAGGTCGCCTACTCGCGGCTGATCTTCGTCTCCGGACTGGAGCGCCATCTGCCGCGCATCTTCACCCACCTCAACCCGCGCACCCGTAACCCGGTGACCGCCATCCTGATCCAGGGTGTGCTGTCCTCACTCATCCTGGTGGGGCTGTACTCGCAGAGCAGCATGGCCAACGTGACGGTGTACCTGCAGGGTGGCCTGAGCACCGTGTGGTTGCTGTCCGGGTTCTTCTTCCTCATCCCGGTGTTGGTGGCGCGCAAACGTTATGCCGATCGCTATGCCGCCGAGGAGTTCTGGCGGATTCCCGGCGGGATGGTGGGGGTGTGGATCGCCGTCATCGTCGGCTCACTGGCCACCGCCGGTGGCATCTATTACTCGTTCGTCACCCCGTGGATCGATGTGCCGCAGGCAACCTGGATGACCTGGGTGGGCAGCATCAGCCTGGGCATGTTCGCCCTCGGTCTGACCGTCTACATCTTCGGGCGCCGCTCGGCGCGCAAGGTCTCCCAGGACGACGCACTGGCCCACTTGGCCGTTTTCGACCTCACCAAGACAGCAGCGGAGGACACCACCAAATGACAATGGACAGCACCGTGCTGAGCGCCGAACTCACCGAGGATGCCACCCGGTATCCCCTCGACCCACTGACCGGCGCCGAGATCGAGGCGGCCGCCGCCGTCATCACCGGATCCGACTATGCGACACCGACACTGAAGTTCGTGATGATCAGCCTTGCGGAGCCCGCGAAGACCGCCCAGCTGACATTCGAAGGAACGCCGGTACCGCGGCAGGCATTCGTGACGATGTATGACGCCGCCGCCAAGATGATTTACGAGGCCGTCGTCGATATCGATGCGCGCGTCATCGACTCCTGGACACCGATCCCGGGGCGCTTCCCGTCCTACCTGGTCGAGCACATGACCGGGGTGGAGGAGAAGGTGCGGGAGGACCCGCGCTGGCAGGAGGCGATGCGCAAACGCGGCGTCACCGACTTCAGCCTGGCGATGATCGATCCCTGGCCCGCAGGCTATTACGGCGCAAGCGACCACTACGACAACTCGCCGCTGATCTGCCGGCCGCTGACGTTCATGCGGGCAGCGCCGTCCGAACACGGTTACGCGCGGCCGGTCGAGGGGCTGATCGTCACCTTCGATTTGGACAAGATGGAGGTCCTCGACATCGAGGACCACGGGGTGGTTCCGCTGCCGCCGACGGCCGGCAACTACGACCCGAGGTTCATGTTCGACGAGAACAACCGGCCGGCGTTCACCGAGTTCCGCGACGATGTCAAACCCATCGAGATCACCCAGCCCGACGGCCCGAGTTTCACCGTCGACGGCTGGAAGGTGCAGTGGCAGAAGTGGTCGCTGCGGATCGGGTTCAACCCGCGCGAGGGCATCACCCTGCACGAGGTCACCTACACCGACCGCGGCCGGACGCGCCCGATCCTGTATCGCGGATCGCTGTCGGAGATGGTGGTGCCCTACGGTGACATGGCGCCAACCCACTGGAACAAGAACGTCTTCGACATGGGCGAGGTCGGGATGGGGTTCTCGGCCAACCCGCTGACCCTGGGGTGCGACTGCCTCGGCGAGATTCAGTACTTCGATGGCACGGTCAACGACTCGGACGGCAATGCCGTCACCATCCCGAATGCGATCTGCATGCACGAGGAGGACTTCGGGATCTCGTGGAAGCACACCGACTTCCGCACCGGTGAGGTCGAGGTGCGGCGATCGCGCCGGCTGGTCGTCTCGATGATCTGCACCGTCGGCAACTACGAGTACGGGTTCTTCTGGTATTTCTACAACGACGCCTCGATCGAGGTCGAGGTGAAACTCTCGGGCGTGCTGACGACCGGTGCGGTCGAAGTCGGTCCCGGCGAGCAGCCGCGCTGGGGCAAGATGGTCGCACCCGGCATCTACGGCCCGAATCACCAGCACTTCTTCAATTTCCGGCTGGACATGAGCGTCGACGGTGCGGGAAACAGTGTCTACGAGGTGGATTCGATTCCAGAGCCGGACCCGGAGCTCAACCCGCACCACAACGCCTGGATCACCCGGGACACGCTGGTGGCATCCGAGTCCGACGGTGCGCGCGACTGGAACTGGTCGACCGGCCGGTACTGGAAGGTGGCCAATCCGTCGAAGAAGAACGAGCTCGGGATCCCGGTGGCCTACAAGCTGGTACCCAAGGACGTCGTGCCGGTGATGGTGCAGGAGGGTTCCTACATCTACGACCGGGCCCGGTTCCTCCAGCACAACCTCTGGGTGACGAAGTACGACCCGGCCGAGAAGTTCGCCGCCGGCGACTACATGTACCAATCGGCCGACGTGCAGGGACTGCCGGAATTCGTCGCCGACGACGCGTCACTGGAGGACAGCGACGTGGTGCTCTGGTACACCCTGGGTGCGCACCACGTCGTTCGGCCGGAGGACTGGCCGGTGATGCCGTGCGCGTACACCGGCTTCCACCTCAAGCCGATCGGTTTCTTCGACGGAAACCCGGCGCTGGACCTGCCGCCGTCACCGCCCAAGGCCTGTCACGGGCACTAGGTCTGGGCGGATCAGTCCGTACCGACGGCGGCCAGGATGCGCTTGAGTTCGGCGCGCTCGCGTTCGCTGACCTGACCGAGCACGCGTAGCTCGGCGGTGCGCACGCCGGCGTCGGTGCGCTTCAGCAGCGCCACGCCCTCGCGGGTCAGCTGCGCGGGCAGTGCCCGGCCGGACGCGACGCTGGCCGGCCGCGCTACCAGCCCGCGGCTCTGCAGCCCGCGCAGCACCATGTTCATCGCCTGCGGCGAGACGCCGAGATCGCGGGCCAGTTCGGCGTTGGAGCGCCCCGGCGCCTTGGACAGGATCCGCATGCAGATGTACTGCGGGAAGCCCAACTCCAATGGCTCGAGCACCGTGGTGGTGACCTCGTTGCGCAGTGTCTGCGCCACCCGGTGCAGGAGATAGCCGAGCGGCTGGTCTTGCAGGTGCTCAGCCATGTCAACAATATTGACACATATCAACTCCGTTGATATACCGGAGTCATGACCACACCACCGCCATCGCACGAGGAAATGTTCGAATCCGCCTACCGCGGCGACGCTCCGGAGTTCGAGGGCGTCCGTCCGCCGTGGAGCATCGGCGCCCCGCAACCCGAGATCGCCGCACTGATCGACGCGGGCAAGGTGCACGGCGATGTCCTCGACGCCGGGTGCGGCGAGGCCGCGACCGCGCTGGCGCTCGCCGAACGCGGTTTCACCGCCGTGGGCCTGGACTCCTCGCCGACGGCCATCGAGCTGGCCCGCGCCGAGGCCGCAGGGCGCGGGCTGGGCAATGTCACCTTCGAGGTGGCCGATATCAGCGCCTTCACCGGCTACGACGGCCGGTTCGGCACCATCATCGACAGCACGCTGTTCCACTCCATGCCGGTGGAACTGCGCGAGGGATACCAGCAGTCCATCGTGCGGGCGGCCGCTCCCGGAGCGTCTTACTTCGTGCTCGTGTTCGATGCCGCGGCGGTGCCCGCCGGCGGCCCGATCAATGCGGTGACCGCAGACGAACTGCGCGACGCGGTCGGCAGGTACTGGCAGATCGACGAGATCCGGCCTGCCCGCATCCACGCCAACCTGCCCGACGAATTGGTCGAGGCAGGGGTCTTCGCCGGTAACGACATCCGAGATGAGGGCAATGGCCGCAGGTCGGTAGGGGCCTGGTTGCTGACCGCACACCTGGCCTGATCACCCGCCGCCCGGCACCCCCGGCCACCGGATCGATCCCGCCTCGCCACCCGGACGTGGCGGGGGCGCCGTCATGAGGCAGGATTGGTGGCGCCGTCCGTGCGGATTCGCCTGGGTGGCGATTCTGTGTCGGGACAGCGAGGAGTCTGATGGCGGAGCCAGACAAGGCCGGCCCGGGGGTCATCCGGCCCGCATATTCACGGGTGCTGCTGAAGCTCGGCGGCGAGATGTTCGGTGGCGGGCAGGTCGGACTCGACCCCGATGTGGTGGCGCAGGTGGCCCGGCAGATCGCCGACGTCGTCCGCGCCGGCGCCCAGGTGGCCGTAGTCATCGGTGGGGGTAACTTCTTCCGCGGCGCGCAGTTGCAGCAGCGGGGTATGGAACGCACCCGCAGTGACTACATGGGCATGCTCGGCACCGTCATGAACAGCCTTGCACTGCAGGACTTCCTGCAGAAGGAGGGCATCGACACCCGGGTGCAGACCGCCATCACCATGGGTCAGGTCGCCGAACCGTATATCCCGCTGCGCGCGCGGCGGCACCTGGAGAAGGGCCGCGTCGTGATCTTCGGCGCCGGCATGGGTCTGCCCTACTTCTCCACCGACACCACCGCCGCGCAACGCGCCCTTGAGATCGGCGCCGAGGTGGTGTTGATGGCCAAGGCGGTGGACGGGGTGTTCACCGACGACCCGCGCACGAATCCCGACGCCAAGCTGCTCACCGCGATCACCCACCGCGAGGTGATCGATCAGGGCCTGCAGGTCGCCGATTCCACCGCGTTCAGCCTCTGTATGGACAACGGCATGCCGATCCTCGTGTTCAATCTCCTCACCGACGGAAATATCGCGCGAGCGGTTGCAGGTGAGAAGATCGGAACACTGGTCACCTCGGACAAGGAGACACCGTGATCGACGAAACCCTCTTCGACGCTGAAGAGAAGATGGAGAAGGCGGTGACGGTGGCGCGCGACGACCTGTCGTCGATCCGCACCGGCCGGGCCAACCCCGGCATGTTCTCCCGGCTGAACATCGAGTACTACGGTTCGCCGACGCCGATCACCCAGCTGTCGAGCATCAACGTCCCCGAGGCACGGCTGGTCGTCATCAAGCCCTACGAGGCCAGCCAGCTCAAGCCGATCGAGGATGCCATCCGCAACTCCGACCTGGGCGTCAATCCGTCCAATGACGGCAACGTCATCCGGATCTCCGTGCCGCAGCTCACCGAGGAACGCCGCCGCGAGCTGGTCAAGCAGGCGAAATCCAAGGGCGAGGACGCCAAGGTCTCGATTCGCAACATCCGTCGCAAGGCGATGGAGGAGCTGGCCCGGATCAAGAAGGACGGCGAGGCCGGCGAGGACGAGGTGGGGCGCGCCGAGAAGGATCTCGACAAGAGCACCGGACAGTACGTGACCCAGATCGACGAGCTGGTCAAACACAAAGAAGGCGAGCTGTTGGAGGTCTGATGACCTTTCAGCAGGGCAGTCCAGTGGTAGACGCCGAACCACCGAAGAAGCAATCGCGCGCAGGCCGCGACCTGCCGGCCGCCATCGGCGTCGGGGTCGTGCTGGGCGGCATGGCCATCGGGACCCTGCTGTTCGCCCCGCTCTGGTGGCTACCGTTGCTCGCAGTCGCCATCGCGATCGCCACCCACGAGGTGATCCGCAGGTTGCGCGAACACGGCTATGCGATCCCGACCGTCCCCCTGCTGGTGGGCGGACAGGCAATGATCTGGCTGACCTGGCCATTCGGTGCGGCAGGGCTCCTGGGCGCCTACGGCGGAACCGTCGTCCTCTGCATGATCTGGCGGCTGATCGGCCAAGGCCTGGACCAGCAGCCGGTCAACTACCTGCGCGATATCGCCGCCACCATGCTGCTCGCCACCTGGGTGCCGATGTTCGCCGCGTTCACCGCGCTGATGATCTTCGCCGAGGACGGCGGCGCCCGGGTGTTCACGGTGATCGTGACCGTCGTCTTTGCCGATATCGGCGGTTACGTGGCGGGCGTGCTGTTCGGCAAGCACCTGATGGCTCGGGCCATCAGCCCGAAGAAGTCCTGGGAGGGTCTGGGCGGATCGCTGGTCTTCGGTATCGCCGCCGCGGTGCTGTCCGTGGCGTTCCTCATGGAGAAGCCCGCCTGGGTGGGTGTCCCGCTGGGTGTGCTGCTGGTGATCACCGGAGTGCTCGGTGACCTGATCGAATCGCAGATCAAACGGGATCTCGGGATCAAGGACATGGGCACCCTGCTACCCGGTCACGGCGGGCTCATGGACCGTATCGACGCCATGCTGCCGTCGGCGGTCGTCGGCTGGATCGTACTGACCCTGCTGGCCTGATCCCGGGTCGCCGAGCCGCGAATTCGTGGCTACGGCCGTTGCGGTGGGATACTGGAAGCACATCATGGCCATTTCCCTCCCGCTCGTTTTCGACGCACCGCGACGCGCTCTGCCGCCGCGGCATCTCGCCGACCTCGATGCGGACGGCCGTGCCGCCGCCGTCGCCGAGCTGGGCCTGCCCAAATTCCGGGCGAAACAGCTGGCCAACCAGTACTACGGCCGGCTCATCGCCGACCCGCAGCAGATGACCGACCTGCCGGCTGCGGTCCGCGAGCAGGTCGCCGGAGCGCTGTTCCCCACCCTCATCGAACCCGCCAAACAGGTCCAGTGCGACGCGGGGGAGACCCGAAAGACGTTGTGGCGCGCCGTCGACGGCAGCACCTTCGAGTCGGTGCTGATGCGCTATCCGCAACGCAACACCGTGTGCATCTCATCACAGGCCGGCTGCGGGATGGCGTGCCCGTTCTGCGCGACGGGCCAGGGCGGGCTGCAGCGCAACCTGTCCACCGCCGAGATCCTGGAGCAGGTGCGGGCCGCGTCGGCGACCATGCGCTCCGAGCATGACGGCAGACTCTCCAACATCGTCTTCATGGGGATGGGGGAGCCGCTGGCCAACTACAACCGCGTACTGGCCGCCGTGAAGCGCATCATCGCCCCGCCGCCGGAGGGTTTCGGGATCAGCGCCCGCTCCGTCACGGTCTCCACCGTCGGGCTGGCTCCGGCGATCCGCAAGCTGGCCGATGAGCGTCTCGGTGTGACGCTGGCGGTCTCGCTGCACACCCCCGACGACGAACTGCGCGACACCCTGGTGCCGGTGAACAACCGCTGGAGCGTCGATGAGGTGCTCGACGCCGCGCGCTATTACGCCGACAGCACCGGCAGACGCGTGTCCATCGAGTATGCACTGATCCGCGACGTGAACGACCAGCCCTGGCGCGCGGACCTGCTCGGCAAGAAGTTGCACAGCAAGCTGGGTCCGCTCGTGCACGTCAACCTCATCCCGCTCAACCCGACGCCGGGCAGTGAATGGGACGCCAGCCCCAAACCCGTCGAGCGTGAGTTCGTGAAACGCGTCATCGCCAAGGGCGTGTCCTGCACGGTGCGCGATACCCGCGGCCGCGAGATCGCCGCTGCCTGCGGGCAATTGGCCGCCGAGGGCTGAGCCCTCAGCGCGCCGGCGGGTTGCTGAACCAGACGTTCTCCTCGCGAAGATTCCGGCTGCGCCAACCCTGCCCGGTGCGCACCAGTTCATGGTGGTAGTACCCACCGCACGCGCTCTGGGTGGACATGCCCGGCAGCTGCATCGGGTTGTAGAACATGGCCTGCACCTTCGCGCCGTCGCCGTCGATATCGGCCTCGACATTCGTGATGTAGTGCATGCTCCACGGAATCGTCGCGAAACCCGCTGAGAGCCAGTCGATCACCTCGTCGCGGCGGCCCGCGATGGCCCCCGCGGAGGTGTAGTCGATATGCGCGTCCTCGGTGAACACCGAGCGGTAGAGCTCCCAGTCCCTGGTGTCCACCCCGCGGGCGTAACGGGCCAGCAGCGCCCGGATCTCCAACTGATCGTCCACCCAGCTCACGACGCGACCTCCAGTGTCAATCTGCTGATCCGCCAGCCCGCCGGAGTGCGCACCAGATCGTCATGCCAGCGGCCGGCGAAGAAGCTGATCTCATCCGATCCGGGTAGTTGAACGGCGTTGAACCACATCGCGACTGTGTGCGCCCTGTCGACCTCGAATGAGCTCTCGATATTGGTGACATAGTGCATGCCCACCGAGATCGCCTGTTGATGACGCTCGAGATGACCGACCGCGTCCGCCACGGTGCCGACCACCAGACCGGCCGCCGAATAGTCGACCCGCGCATCCTCGGTGAACAACGCACGATAGGACGCCCAGTCCTTTGAGTCGACCGCGCGGCAGTACCGGCTCAGCAGGGCGTCGATCTCCAGTTCGTCGATGACCGGCACTATTCGGGCATGCCGATGGTCTTGGCGTCCAGGTACTCCTTGTAGCCCTCCGCGCCATTGCGATAGCCCAGGCCGCTCTGCTTGGTGCCGCCGAACGGGCTGTCGATGCCGAAGTGGCTCTTGCCGTTGATGGTGACGTTGCCGGTGCGCATCCGGGTGGCGACCGCGAACGCCCGGTCCAGATCGCCGCCACTGACCTCACCGGACAGTCCGTAGATGGAGTTGTTGGCGATCGCGACGGCCTCGTCGTCACCCTCGTAGGCAATGACGGCCAGCACCGGACCGAAGACCTCCTCCTGCGCGATCTGGCTGTCCGGATCGACATCGGCGAGCAGGGTGGCCTGGGTGTAGTAGCCGACCGGCAGCTTCTCCGGCACACCGCCGCCGGTGACCAGGCGGGCACCGGATTCCACGGCACGCTTCACCATGCCCAGCACCTTCTGCCGCTGCGTCTCGCTGATCTGCGGACCCTGCATATTGGCCGGATCCCACGGGTCGCCGACCGGGAAGTTCTCCATCATGTTCTTCATGATCTCGATGCCCTCGTCATAGCGGCTGCGCGGCAACAGGATCCGGGACGGCAGGATGCAGGACTGGCCGCTCATCACGCAGGCCATCAACGCGGCCATCGGCAGTGCCATGTTGAGGTCGGCATCGTCGAGCACAATGTGCGCGCTCTTACCGCCGAGCTCCAGCAGCGTCTTCTTCACCGTCGGCGCACCGGCGGCCAGAATCGCCCGACCCGTCGCCGTCGACCCGGTGAAGGTGATCATGTCCACGCGCGGGTCGGACGCCAGCGCGGCGCCCACCTCGTTGGCATTCGAGACCACCACGTTGAACACCCCCGGCGGGATGTCGGTCTCCTCGGCCACGATGCGGCCGTACTCGCTGCCCGACCACGGGGTGAGCTGTGCCGGTTTGAGCACAACGGTGTTACCCGCCATCAGGGCGGGCACGGTCTCGGCGATGTTGAGGTAGAACGGCACGTTCCACGGGGTGATGGCGCCGACGACGCCGACGGCCTCGTAGTGGATCTTGCGCCGGGCCGGCCCCATCGGCGTCTCGTGCACGCCGTTGTCGGCCAGGTACTCGAAATTCCTGCCGTGCTCGGCCCAGTGCTTGACCTCTTCGATGGGGCTCTCGATCTGGCTGCCGGTGACCTTCACCGGACACCCCACCTCGGTGATGAGCACCCGGCGCAGATGTTCCTTGTTGCGTTCCAGCGCCTCGTGCAGCTGGGTGAGGCAGTGGTAGCGGAAATCGAGGTCGCGGCTCCAGTCGGTCTCGTCGAACGCGCGCCGCGCCGCGCCGACCGCACGCGCCATATCGTCGGTGGTGCCGTCGGTGGCCTGGCCGGCCACCTGCTCGTCGGCGGGGTGGATCACGTCGAACAGCGCTCCGCTGGCGGTGAGCTGGAGCTCCCCGTCGATGAGCATGCGTTGTTCGCCGGCCAGGATCCCTGTGTCACTCTGCACGCTGGTCATCTGCTCAGCATTACAAATCAGCGCGGCAGTGTCAGCCCCTTGGGGCGAATTGATTACTTGATGCCGACGGCGTGACGCAACTGTGCGAGGAAGTCACCCTCGTCATCGCTGCGGACGATGTAGTGCGATATCGCGACCCGGATCGCGGTGGACGCCTTCACCTGGGCGTTGGCCCCGGACAGCAGTTTGAGCAGACGAGCCCGCATGACCGGTATCACGTGCGTGAGCTGGGCGATGACCACCTCGGGTTCGATGTCGACGACCCGCACCCCCGAGTAGGACTGCTGGTACTCGACGATGAATCGCAATGCGGCGTCCAACTTTTCGGTGCCACGCAGGCCCGCGGTTGCGGTGCTTATCCCGGTGTCGAACATCTCTCGCTCGTAGACACCGAACGCACCGAGCAGTTCCTCCTTGGAGGCGAACCAGCGGTACAGCGTGGGCCGGGACACCCCGGCCTGTAGCGCCACTTCGGACAGACTCAGCTTCGTCTGCCCGCTGCGCCCGAGCACCTCCGCCGTCGCGGCCAGGATCCGTCGCCGCGTCGAGTCCTCGGCGGCGTCGGCGTGCGCGGAAAGGGGCTTGTTCACGGTACCGATGGTAGTGGTTGTGCCATCACAAAGAGGCCTTCAGTGCGTAAACCGTGTCGAGATCCTCCAGCGCGGACACCGCCCGGCCGAGGCCCTCCAGGGCGATGTTCTCGTCTTGCATGCCACCCATCCCGGCGGTGATCAGGGTCGCGATGTAGGCGTACAGCGCCGCCTGGCGGTACCGCTGCCACAGCTCATCGCGGTCGATCTCTGGCCCGCCCGCGGCGTGCAGGGCGCTGCGGTAGACATCCAGCAGTTCGCGTTGGTTCTCGACCCGCGCGGCGGTGGTCATGCTGGTGATCAAGGTGTAGGACAGCTCGCGGGACGGATGCCCGCGGCGCACCGCCTGCCAGTCGAGCAGGCCGGCTTTTCCGTTGCGGAAATAGACATTTCCCGGATGCGCATCGCCGTGCATGACGGTATGCGGACCCCGGTCGATCAGGGCGGCGACGTCCCGGTAGTTGTCGTTGATGAACTGGCCGGTGCGCACCGGAATCGAGGTCTTGCCCGCCAGCCGGCGGGCCGAGGCGTTGGCCAGTGGGCCGGTCAGCAGCGAGGTCGCATCGGCCGACGCCGTGTACACCCAGGGGTAGGGGTCCAGCCGCCGCCAGAAGGTGGCGTGCACCCGTGCCAGCAGTTCCACGATCAGTGCCGCGCGGTCGGTGTCCAGGGGATGGAGAGTGTCGGGGAATTCACAGGATGCTGTCCCGTCGGCCGCCAAATCCTCTAGCACGAGCACGAACCGTCCGGTGAGAGGATCGAAGACGGCCCCGTGACACAAGGGCACATCGTCGAGATGACCGGACAACTCCCGATAGAACCGCACCTCCGTGTCGGCGAGCCGGCCCAGCTCGCCCATCAACCGGGTGGCCGCGGTTTGGGCGGGCATCTTGACGAACACCGAGGCGGGCACGCCCGCACCGGTCAGTGCCAGCCGGGCCCGCGACGAGGTGCCGGCGTCGCCGTCGAGCTGTGACACCGAGGTGACGCTGCGCCCGAGCAGGCCGGAAAGGTAGGCCGCATCCAGACCGCTGAGATGGCGGGGGATTGCGCGCGCCCGCCCGAAGGCGGTGTCGGTTGCGATACGTTGCATGCCGCGCCCGAGATGTGCGGCCAGACCGAACACCGGAGCGACGCTGCTGACCTGCGGAGGCATCGTGCAAGCTTACAAATCAAATCACTTTTGTAAAGGTTATTGAGAGGATTGCCATGTCGGGACCAATGCACGGATTCCGGGTCGTGGAACTCGGTGTCTGGGTGGCGGCGCCGGCGGCGGGGGCAATCCTGGCCGACTGGGGTGCCGACGTCATCAAGATCGAACCGCCCACCGGGGATCCGGCCCGCTCGTTCGGCCGGATGATGGGACTCGACAGCGATCTCGGTACCGCGTCCAATCCGCCCTTCCAGATGGACAACCGGTCCAAGCGCAGCATCGTGCTCGATCTGGGAACCGCCGAAGGGCGGCGCACCGCCGTCAAATTACTCACCGGCGCAGACGTTTTCCTTACCAACATCCGCCCGGCGGCGTTGGCCCGGCTGGGGCTGGATTTCGACTCGGTGGCCACCCACAACCCGCACCTGGTGTACGGGCTCATTACCGGGTACGGCACCGAAGGCCCGGACGCCGACCGGGCCGCCTACGACGTGGCCGCGTTCTGGGCGCGCGCCGGGATCGCCGACCTGTTGACCCGACCCGGTGACACCCCGCCGTTTCAGCGCGGCGGAATGGGGGATCACTCCGCGGGGATGACGCTGGCGGCCGCGGTGTGCGCGGCGCTGTTGGCCAGAACCCGCACCGGCACAGGACAACTGGTGACCACCTCGTTGTACCGCCAAGGTGCCTACACGGTGAGCTTCGACCTCAACACCCTGCTGATGTCCGGTCAGCAGGTGGCGATCGGGCAGCGGGAGGCGATGGGTAACCCGTGCATGAACAACTACACCGCGGGTGACGGCAGGAGGTTCTGGATCGTCGGCCTCGACGTGGCGCGGCACTGGCCCGCGCTGTGCCGCTCGGTCGGGCGCCAGGAGTGGCTGGCCCGATATCCGACGCCCCGTGACAGGTTGACCCATGCCCGGGACATCATCGCCGAACTGGACGGTATCTTCGCGACCAGGACACTGCCGGAATGGGAGCAGGTCTTCGCCGGGGAGCCGGACTTCTTCTGGTCGCCCATCAATTCGATCGATGACGTGGTGGCCGACGACCAGTTCCACGCGGCCGGCGGCATCGTTTATGTGCCCGAAGGGGATTCGAGCATACCGATGGTGGCGAGCCCCGCCGACTTCTCGGCGACGCCGTGGCGCCCGCGCGCTCCGGCACCCGAACTCGGTGAGCATACCGAAGAGATCCTCGCCGAACTCGGCGGCACTCAGGACCGCTGACGGTTCACCTCATCGAGCAGCTCGGTCAGCTGCTGCCGGCTGATTCCGCCGCCGCTGAACGACACCATCCGGCCGATCGGGATGGACCCCAGCATGCGCAGCATGTCGGTACCCAGCGCCGCACTCGCACCCTGAGGCGCCGCACTCGACAGCGCTGCCGCGACGATCGGAGCGGCCACCGGATCACCGAGCAATTCGCCGAGCGTGGAATCGGTGGTGAACGCAACGATCGGGGCGTCATCTCCATCCACGGTCACTTCGGTGTGCAGGCGTAGATCCCGGCTCGAGGCGCCGACCGACACCGCGTAGTCGCCCGCCTCGACCAGACGCCGTCCCGCGTGCACATCCCAGTAGCCGAGTTCGTCACGAGGAACGCGGATCTCGACATCGGCCAGCTCGCCGGGCGCCAGGTCCACCCCGCTGAATCCGGTCAGCCACCGCGGCGGGCGCGATACCCGGGACGCGGGCAGCCCGGTGTAGACCTGGACGACCTCTCGGCCCGCGCGGTCGCCGGTGTTGACCACTGACACCCGCACCGTCAGGCCCGCGGCATCGACGTCCACCGACAGGTCGGTGTAGTCGAACCGGGTGTAGGACAGCCCGTGCCCGAACGGAAACGTCACCGCTGCGTCGCGGGCGTCATACCAGCGGTACCCGACGAATACCCGCTCCCCGTACCGGATGTGGCCGTCCTCGCCGGGGAAGTTGAGGTAGGCCGGGCCGTCCTGCAGCCGGACCGGCACCGTCTCGGCGAGCCGTCCCGACGGGTTGACCGCACCGAACAGGACATCGGAGATGGCGCGCCCGCCGCTCTGTCCCAGCAGGGCGCCGTCCAGGATCGCCGGCGCGAGGCCGGCCACCGCATCGAGTGCCACCACCCCACCGTGCGCCAGCACGACGACCGTCCGGGGCTGTACCTGCACCACGGCGGACAGCAGGTTGAGCTGTTCGGCGGGCAGGTCGATGTGGGTACGGTCGAAACCCTCGGATTCGTCCTCGGCCGCCAGCCCCAGGAACACCACCGCGGTCTCGGCGTCGGCGGCCGCCGCCAGGGTCTCGGCGGTGAGATCCTCGGCGTAGCTGACCTGATGGCCGCCGGCGTACCGGCGGATCTCCTCCAGCGGCACATCGACCCGGGTCGGATTCACGTGGGAGCTGCCGCCACCCTGGTAGCGCGGTGCCACCGCGAACCCGCCGATGACCGCGACCGAGGAAGGCGCGAGCGGCAGCAGGTCGCCATCGTTCTTGAGCAGCACAATGGAGCGCGCGGCGGCTTCCCTTGCCAGATCGTGGTGCGCATCCACATCGAATGGTGCTGCACTGCCGCGGTTCTCGGTGACCCGGGCGGCCAGGGTGGTAACCCGTTCGGCGGCGCGGGCCACCACCGTCGCATCCAGGGTGCCCGCCTCCACGGCGGCGACGACGTCGGCGTCGGTGACCCCGTTGGTGGCGGGCATCTCCAGATCGAGGCCGGCGTTCACCGCGGCGACCCGGTCGCGGACCGCACCCCAGTCACTGATGACGGCTCCGTCGAAACCCCACTCGTCGCGCAGCACGGTGCTGAGCAGCCAGGCGTTCTCGGCGGCGTACACCCCGTTGATCCGGTTGTAGGCGCACATCACCGTCCAGGGCCTGGCGGCGGTGACGACGTGCTCGAACGCACGCAGGTACATCTCCCGCAGCGTCCGTTCATCCACATCCGAGCTCGACCGCATCCGGTCGTCCTCGGCATTGTTGACCGCGAAATGCTTCAGCGAGGCGCCGACGCCCTGGCTCTGCACACCGCGCACCCACGCCGCGCCGAGCACCCCGGCGATCAGCGGGTCCTCGGAGAAGTACTCGAAGTTGCGTCCGCACCGGGGGTCGCGTTTGAGGTTGACGCCGGGACCGAGCAGCACGTGCACGCCCAGGGCCCGGCACTCGGCGCCCAGCGCGGCACCGACCCGTTCGACGAGTGCGGGATCCCAGGTCTGGCTGAGCCCGACCGCCGGCGGGAAACAGGTGGCCGGTTCGCTCTCACCCAGGCCCAGGTGGTCGGCGGAGCTGCCGGCCTGTTTACGGACGCCGTGCGGCCCGTCGGTCAGCAGTATGGACGGGACGTCGCCCACCGCCTTGGTGGTCCAGAAGGTGGCGCCGCTGCCGAGGGCGGCCTGCTCTTTGAGGGAGTCAGTCACCGTTCCTATTCTTCACCCTCGCCGCGTGGCGCAATTGAGCGAGGAACTCATCGGCGTCGTCGCTGCGCACCAGATAGTGCGAGATGGCCACCCGGATGGCGGTGGCCGCTGCCAGCGCGGCGTCACTGCCGGGGGTGAGACGCTCCAGGCGTTCGCGCATGAGCGGGATGAACTGCGCCAGCCGTGCGATGACGTGAGCGGGTTCGATATCGACCATCCGCAGCCCCGGATAGGACCGCTGGTACTCGACGATGATCCGCAGGGTGGCGTCCAACCGGTCATCGGCGCTCAGGGTCTGGTCGACCTCGGCCACTGCCCGGTCGTAGTGCTTGCGTTCCCACACCACGAACGCGTCCAGCAGTTCTTCCTTGGAGGCGAACCAGCGATACAGCGTGGGCCGAGACACCCCGGCCTGCGCGGCGACCTCGGACAGGCTGAGCTTGGTCGTCCCGTGGTTGCCCAGCACCCCGGCCGTCGCGGCGAGAATCCGCTCACGGGTGCTGCTGTCCGCCTCGCCGGGTGACACGTCGGTCATCGCCATAGCTTTACAAATTAACGCCCAACTGTCACGCTAAATCGGTCGCGACATCGATGTCGCAGGCGCTGGAGGAGGGACCGTCCGTGACAGTTGCGAGCACGCCGCAGGCGCGCGAATACAGTCCGTTCGACATCACGTCACACGACTTCTGGAGTCAGCCGTTCGATGTCCGCGACCAGACTTTCGCCCAGTTGCGTGCCTTGGACGGGATCAGCTGGCATCGGCCCCTGCCTACCCTGTTCGACATCGAGGAATCGGGATTCTGGGCGCTGACCCGGCGCGCCGACCTCCAGTTCGCCAGCCAGAACCCGGATCTTTTCACCTCGGCCCAGGGGGTGGCGCTCGACCCGATGCCCGCCGAGGTACAGAAGTTCGCGACGTTCTTCCTGGGGATGGATCCACCGCAGCACACCACCTATCGGCGGCTGATCAGTTCGGCTTTCACACCGCGCAATGTGCGCCGGATCGAGGAACAGATCCACGCCAACGCCGTCGCCATCGTCGACGATCTCATCGGCGCCGGTGACATCGACTTCGTCGAGGCCTGTTCGGCGCAGCTGCCGATGCGGACGATCTCCGACATGCTCGGCGTGCCGGCCGCCGACCAGCCGGCGCTGGCCAAGGCGGCCGAGAAGCTGTTCAGCATGAGTGACGACGAATACTCCTCGCTCGAAGAGCGGGCCATGGCCACCATCAACGAGATCATGCTGATCTCGGGCACCGGTGTGGAGCTGGCCAAGTTCCGCCGCGCCAACCCGGGTGACGATCTGATGACCAGCATCGTCAATGCCGAGGTGGACGGGCATCGGCTCACCGACGAGGAGATCGGCGCGTTCCTGATCCTGCTGGCCTCGGCGGGCAACGACACCACCAAACAGTCGACCACCCACGCCATGCTGGCGCTGGCCGCCAACCCGGAGCAAAGGGCTTGGCTCATGGAGGATTTCGACGGCCGGATCGGGATGGCCACCGAGGAGTTCGTGCGGTGGTCCACCCCGGTGCTGCAGTTTGCCCGGTTCGCCACCCAGGACGTGGAGGTCGCCGGCCAGCGCATCAGTGCGGGGGACAAGGTGGGCCTGTTCTACTGTTCGGCCAACCGCGACGAGAGCGTATTCGCCGACCCGCAGAAGTTCGACCTGAGCCGCTCACCGAACCCGCAGGTCGGCTTCGGTGCGGGGGGGCCGCACTTCTGCTTGGGCAATCAGCTGGCCAAGAGCGAACTGCGGAACATCTTCCGCGAGTTGCTGACCCGCCTGAGCAGCATCGAGCTGGGCGAACCCGACCTGCTGTACAGCAGTTTCGTGCACGGCATCAAACGGCTACCCGCGCACGTGCGATGAGTGCGCGGCACCTCGTCACGGAACCTGTCGAGGGCGTCGATGACGCGACCATCGCCTCCGCACTCGAGCAGCTGTCGGTACCGGCGCTGATCGCCTCGGTCGTCCAGATCACCGGCGACCCGTCCTTCATTCGCGGGCCGATACGCCCGAACCAATTCGTGCAGAACGAATTTCAGGGGATGCTGGACGAGGACAGCAAGGCGCAACTGCGCCTTGGCGCGCTCGAGGCCATCTGCGCATGGCGGGACGCCGGTTGCCCACCGGCGCCGCCGATCAGCACCGCACTGATCCGTGAGGTGATGGACTGGATCGCCTGCGAACCGGTGCCCGATGACAACGCGGCACTTTATATCGAGGAGATGGACCTCGATGGCCGCAACCCGCGCGCCATCGCTGTGGACGGGTTGACGCCGCCGCCGGGATTCTCGGTGCTCATCATCGGCTTCGGCGCCTCGGGCCTGCTGGCCGCGATCCGGTTGCAGGAGGCCGGAATTCCGTTCGAGATCGTCGACAAGAACCCCGATGTCGGGGGGACCTGGTTCGAGAACAGCTATCCGGGTTGCCGGGTGGACGTGGCGAGCCACTTCTATTCGTATTCCTTCGAGCACGTCGGCGATTTCAGCGCCTACTACACCCGCCAGCCCGAGTTGTACGACTATTTCCGCTCGGTGATGAAGGATCACCTGATCGACGCCCATGTGTCGTGGGGCCGGGAGGCGACCCGCGCGCAGTGGGATGACCAGACCGGGCAGTGGGCGGTGACCCTGCGCTGCGCCGACGGGTCGACGGAGCAGCGCACCGCCGCGGCCGTCATCTCCGGCGTCGGCTTCCTCAACCGGCCGCTCATCCCGGATCTTCCCGGGCTGGACAGCTTTTCGGGCCCAGCGTTCCACTCGGCCCAATGGGATCACTCGGTGGACCTGCGCGGTAAACGGGTCGCGCTCATCGGGGCCGGCGCCAGCGGCTTCCAGATCGGTCCCGCCATCGTCGACGAGGTCGAGAGTCTGGTGGTGTTCCAGCGGACACCGCAGTGGATGGCGCCCAACCCGCGCTACCATGCGAGCGTCACCGACGGGGAACGCTGGGCGATGCGTCACCTGCCCGGGTACTCCCGCTGGTATCGCTTCATGCTGATGTGGCAGTCGAGTGACAAGATGCTGGAACTGGTTCGCGCGGATCCGGATTGGCACGATTTTCCGCGCACCGCCAACGAGTCCAGCGCCGCGCGGCGCGAGTTCTTCGTGAAGTGGATCGAGGACCAGGTCGGCGACATCCCCGACCTCGCAGCCAGGGTCACCCCGGACTATCCGCCGATGGCCAAACGCATGCTGCAGGACAACGGCAGCTGGCTGCGCTGCCTGCGGCGCGAGCACGTGACGTTCGTCAATGATCGGATCACCGGCATCGACGAGAAGTCGATCAGCACCGCCGGGGGCCGCCACGAGGTCGACATCATCGTGCTGGCCACCGGGTTCCGCGCCTCGGAGGTGCTGTGTCCGATGGAGGTGATCGGGCGCGGCGGGACTCCGATCTCGGAGGTCTGGGACGGTAAACCCGGTGCCTTCAACGGTGTTTCGGTGCATGGTTTCCCGAACTTCTTCATGATGGCCGGGCCTGGGACCGGGCTCGCGCACGCGGGCAGCGTGATCTTCATGCTGGAATGCCAGATGCGCTATATCGGCGCGGCCCTGCGTGCGGTGATCGAACGCGACAAGCGCACCATCGAGCCGACGGCCGAGGCCTTCGCGCGCTACAACCGCGAGCTTCAGGTCGAGGTCGCCACGCTGATGTGGGGGCATCCCTCGATCGAGCACTCTTGGTACAAATCACCGGACGGCGGCGTCTACGTGCTGTGCCCGTTCGGGTCAGTGGAGTACTGGAAACGCACCGGCGTGCTGGACGATGCGGACCACCTGCTGGGGTAGTGAGCCTGCTCGACATTGTCGCCGAACTGGTGAGACTTTGTTCTTGCGCGGGGCCGTGTTATGTCTCAAGACATCGGTGACAGTTCTGCATCAAGACATCGGTGACACTTCGAGGGGTCTTGGTGGTGACACTTCTGCACCGAAGCTGCGGGGGTGGCTGTCAATGAACCCATCGATCCTCG
>NZ_NPKP01000023.1 GCF_008329585.1 Mycolicibacterium sp. P9-22
CAGCTGTTCACACTGGCCATCGCTAAGGCCGGCCCCACCGCCCAACCCCAAGTCAACAAGCGCGCACGATTACGTGAGGCAACGACCACCCCTACGCGCGCATCTTGACATGAGGCAACAGGCCGACACGCACGGCCAATTTTCCGGGCCCTGTGGATAACTAATCCACCAGCTTCAAAGCCGACGCAGGGCACAGCTTCACGGCCTCGCGGGCATGCTCGACTTCACCCTCGGGCACCTCTTCGGTGAGCACAACCACCACGCCGTCATCATCCTGATCGAACACCGCGTCGGCCACCATCACGCAGTTGCCCGCGGTGATGCAGGAGTCTTGGTCAGCTTCA
Source organism: Mycolicibacterium sp. P9-22 (assembly GCF_008329585.1). GTDB lineage: Bacteria > Actinomycetota > Actinomycetes > Mycobacteriales > Mycobacteriaceae > Mycobacterium. The sequence goes on from NZ_NPKP01000023.1 coordinate 345, forward strand.
ACTTTCATCGTCACCACCTCACTGGTAGCGACCGTAGCCCGTAGATGAAGTGGAAGTCCCGGAACTCGACATCTTCGAACGGTTCCGCCAGCGCCAATGTGGGGAAGCGTTTGAAGAGTGCCGGAAAGGCCACGCGCATCTCCATCCGGGCCAGTGGTGCACCCAGGCAGTGATGCACGCCGTGGCCGAACGCGAGGTGACCGGGGGCGCCCCGGCGCACATCGAATTCCTCGGGCCGGTCGATGAACACGGGGTCGCGGTTTCCCGCGGGCAACGAGGCGAAGACCAGTGAACCCGACGGAATCCGCACGCCGGCCAGCTCCACATCGGCGGTGGTGAACCGCGGAATGGCGTGGTGCACCACCGACAGCCAGCGCAGCAGCTCCTCCATCGCCGGCCCGATGGCGTCGGGGTCATCGCGCACCAGCGCCAGCTGGTCGGGTCTGCGCAGCAGTGCAAGAGTGCCCAGCCCCAGCATGTTCGACGTCGTCTCGTGCCCGGCGAGCAGCAGCAGCCCGGCGATGCCGACCAGTTCGTCATCGCTCAGCAAGTCGCCGTGCTCGCGGACGAGCATGCCCAGGATGTCCTCGCCGGGAGCCGTCCGCGCCCGCTGCACCAGGCTGTGCATGTAGTCACGGCTCTGCTGTTGCAGCTGCATGCGTTCGGCGATCGGCAGTGACAGGTCGAGCTGCCGAGCCGAGCGGTGCTGGAAGTCATCCCGGTCGTCATAGGGCACACCGAGCAGTTCGCAGATCACCAATGACGGCACGGGCAAGGCGAATTCGGCCACCAGATCGGCGGGCGCACCGCCGGCCGCCATGGCGTCCAGGTGCTGGTCGACGATCTCGGTGATCCGGGGCTCCAGCCGCTTCATCCGCCGGATGGTGAACTCCGGGGTGAGCAGTCGGCGCAACCGTTGATGCTCGGGTGGATCCAGGCCGAGCAGATTGCCCGCGCGCGTCTTCGCCAGCTCTTCGGCGGACATCTCCGGTGCGCCGGGCAGGGTGAAACCCGGTGGACGCGCATTGGAGAAGTGTTCGTGATCGGCCAGCACGGTCTTGACGTCCTCGTGCCGGGTCACCAGGTACGCGGTGTTGCCGAGGGCGCTGACGACCGATTGCACGCCGGTTCCCTCGCGGATCGCTCCGAGCTCGGGAACCGGGTCGAAGCCGTTGCGCCGCATGTGGACCGGCGGCAGAACTGCTGCTTCTGTCATGCACTCACGCTACGCGTCGAACACAAAGTCCTTGATCAGCGCGTTGACGAGGCGCGGATTCTCCAGTGCGGCCAGATGGGCGACGCCGTCCAGCACGGCGGTCGCGGCACCGGGGATGGCATCGGCCATCTCCAGTGTCTCGGCGACCGGAAACGTGGAATCCTCGGCGCCCGCGACCACGAGCACCGGGGTGCGCACACCCGAGAGCAGCGCGCGTTGGTCCGGCCGCTGCGGCACCACGCTGGTCACCGCCCAGGCACTCGAGTCGATGTCCACCGCACGTGCCGCGTCCCGGACGAACCGCACCACGTCGGGACGGTCGCGAAACGTCGTCGGCCCAAGGAACGCCTTGAGAACCTGACTCGTCAACGGCCCGCGGATACCGCCGAGCAGCTTCGCCGTCCGCAACAGCAGCCCGTATTCGACACGCTGTCGCCGCCCGGCCGGCGACGCGGTGCAGTTCATCAGGACCGCCCTCCCGATCCGGTCCGGATGCCGGGCGGCGAACGTGCCGCCGATCATTCCGCCCCAGGAATTCCCGACGAAATGCGCCCGCTCGATGTCCAGTCCGTCCAGCACATCCACCACGGTCTGCGCACACTCGTCGAAAGTGAACGGCCCCGACAGCTTTTCGCTGCCACCGTGTCCCGGGGGATCCACCAGAATCACCCGGCGCTCACCCTTGAAGGCCTCGGCCTGGCCGACCCACATGTCGCCGGTCATCAGCAGGCTCGGCCAGAACAGGATGGCCTCACCCGTTCCCGCCGTCTGCACACGTAGCTGTCCGAGCCGGGTCGTAACGGTCCGTGGGTCCACGGCCCTCACGCTAGCGTTCGGCGTGTAACCCCGGAGCCCAGATGCGCGGACCGATCAGGGTGAACAGTGCCGGGATGATCACGGTGCGCACCAGGAAGGTGTCCAACAGGATGCCGAGGCCGACGATGATGCCGATCTGCGTCAGCACGATCAGCGGGAGCACACCCAGCACACAGAACACCGCGGCCAGCACGATGCCGGCACTGGTGATGACGGCACCGGTCGCCGACACCGCCCGCACGATGCCCTGACGGTTGCCGAATTCCGGTGTCTCCTCGCGGGCCCGGGTCACCAGGAAGATGGTGTAATCCACACCGAGTGCCACCAGGAACAAGAAGGCGAACAGCGGAGTGCTGTTGTCCAGCGCCGGGAAACCGAACAGACGCACGCTCGCCCAGCCACCGATACCGAGTGCCGCCAGCGCGCTCAGCACGGTGACCGATACCAGGACCAGCGGCGCCAACACCGATCGGAGCAGCACGAAGAGCACCGCGAGCACCACCATCAGGATGGCGGGGATGACCACCATGCGATCACGCTGCGCCGCCGCGGCCGAATCCCGCGCCTTGGCATCAGACCCGCCGACGACGGCGTCGGAGCTGACCGAGTGCACCGAACTACGCAGCGCGTCAATGGTTTCGAATGCTGCGTCCGATGCCGGTTCGGCCTGCAGGACCACCGACCATTGGCTCAGACCGTTACCAGATTCGCCGGCCTGGCGCGCCGACACCACCCCCGGCACCCCGGTGATCGCGGACGAGACCGCGGCCGCGTCGGCGGTGGGCGCGATGACGAGCGCGGGGTCGGTCAATCCGCTCGGAAAGTGTTCGGCCAGTGTGTGGTAACCGCTGACCGATTCGGCCTGTACCCGGAATTGTTCGGTCTGCGACAGTCCGACCGGCGTCGCGAGCAGACCGGAGCACAGCGCGACCAGCACACCGAGTGCGCCGGTGGCCACCCAGCCGGGCCGGCCGGCAACCCAGGACGCGACCCGGTGCCAGACACCGCTGTCGGTGAGAGCGGCATCGCCGACCTGCGGAATGAACGGCCAGAACAGCCTTTTGCCGAACAACCCGAGGAACGGCGGCAGAACCAGTAGCACGAAGATCGCCGCCACCACCAGGCCCGCGGCTGCCTGTACGCCGAGGCTGCGGTTCGACGGCGCGGTGGCGAACGCGAGGGTGAGCAGCGCCAGCACGACGGTCGCATTGCTGGCCAGGATCGCCGGGCCTGCCGCGCGGGTGGCCACCCGCAGCGCCTCGCGGTGATCGGCCGAGCGGCCCAGTTCCTCGCGGTAGCGCGAAATGAGCAGCAGCGCATAGTTGGTACCGGCGCCGAACACCAGCACGCTGGTGATACCGCCCGTCGAACCGTCCGGACTGAGCCCGAAGCCCGAGGCCACCGCGGTGCCCACCACGGAGCCGACGCGGTCGGCGAACGCGATCACCAGCAGCGGCACCAGCCACAGCACGGGGGAGCGGTAGGTGATGATGAGCAGCAGGGCCACCACTGTGGCCGTCACAGCGAGCAGGGTGATATTGGCTCCGGCAAAGGAATTCGCGATATCGGCGCCGAAGGCCGGGCCGCCGGTCACCTCCGCTCGCAGGCCTTCCGGCAGCCGTTCGGCGGTCTGGGTGCGCAGCTGTTGCACCGCGTCGTTGAGGGCGAACCCGGACAGGTCGGCCGACAGCGGGGAAACCGACACCGCGGCGAGTCCGTCCGCGGAAACCTGCGCGCCGGGGCCGGCCGCGGCCGCGTCGTCCGGGCTCAACGGCCTGCCGTCGGTCCTGGTGAACACGATGATGGCGGGTGCGATATCGCCGCCGGGGAACGCGGCCCGTAGGGCGTCGGCGCGCGCGGATTCGGCACCGGCCGGGACCGCCACCGGCGACTGCGAGGCGGCGTCCGAACCGCCGAGCAGGCCCAAACCGGCGCCGGAAGCCAGGATGACGAGTATCGCGACGAGCCAGGCCGCACGACTGGACATGTCTCCGAATATTTCAGAAACTTAAAGATTAATCAACTGAACGATATGCTGTGGGCATGCAGCGGAAGGATCGAGAGCGCCTCATCGCTTCCGATGTGCGCGCCCTGACGGCCGAGTCGGATCAGATCGGCCGCGAGTTCGCGAACCGTAACGATGTGTCCGCCAACGACTTCCGCGCCCTGCTGCACATCATGGTGGCCGAAGCGGCGGGTGCCCCGCTGACTGCGGGCGAGCTGCGCAAGCTGATGGGAACGTCCGCCGCGGCCATCACCTATCTGGTGGAGCGGATGATCGATTCCGGGCATCTGCGCCGCGAGGCCCATCCCGGCGACCGTCGCAAGGTGATCCTGCGTTATGACGATCACGGGCTCGCGGTGGCCAACGATTTCTTCACCCCGCTGGCCGAGATCAACTCCCGGGCATTGGCCGACCTGCCGGACTCCGACCTCGATGCCGCGCACCGCGTGTTCACCGCGCTGCTGCACGCCATGCGCGAATTCCGGACCGTCAACGACGATTGAGGGTGGCCTCTTCGAGGTCCAGGCCGCGCAGCACCTCGCGCAGCACCTCATCGTCGATGTTGCCGGCGTCGCGTTCGGCGATGAAGGTATCCCGTTCGGCGGCAAGCATTTCCAGTCGTAGCCGGCGGAAGGCCGAGGCCGGGCTCTCGCCGATCTCGTCCTCACCGCGGCCCAGCCGTTCCCACGCCGAGTTACGCCGGGCGGTGTTCCACTTGCGCAGCACCTCGGCGGCGTTATCCGCGATGACCGCCCCGTCGGCGCGCTGCTGCTCGAGTATCTCGTCGAGCCGGTCGGCAGCGGCGCGGGCCGCCTTGTCCTGCGCCGCCGCATGGGCCAGCGCATCGCGCTGCGCGTCGTCGCTGTGGATGCCGAAGCGCCGGATCACCCACGGCAGCGTCAGCCCATGCAGCAGCAGCGTGCCCACCACCACGACGAAGGTGAGGAACACCAGCTGCGCCCGGCCCGGGAACTCCGCACCGGACAGCGTCGTCAACGGCACCCCGAACGCCGCCGCCAGCGACACCACCCCACGCATCCCGGCCCACGCCACGACGAAGACCTCCCCGGCCGGGGGCCGCGGGTTGCGCAGGAACGTGGTCGCGTACACCCAGGCGATCCGGACCGCGATGACGGTGGCCAGCACCGCCACCGACGAAAGGGCGATCGTCGCCGCGGACAACCCGGACAACTGGCGCACCACCCCGGGTAGCTGCAGGCCGATCAGCAGGAAGGCGAACGACTCCAGGATGAGCTGCAGCGCCTTCCACACCGCATCGTCCTGCAGCCGGGTCGCGTACCCCGCATGAGTGGAACGTTGACCAAGCATCAAAGCGGCGACGACGACGGCCAGCACGCCGGAGGCATGTACCTCCTCGGCCAGCAGATAGATGACGAACGGTGCCACCAGCCCGATGGCGCTCTCCACCAGCGGGTCGTCCAGCCGGGACCGGATGAAGGTGATGGCCGACCCGGCGAGCACACCGACCACCGCGCCGCCGGCGGCGGCCAGCACGAAGGTGCCCAGCCCGGACACCCAGCCGGCCGAGGCGCCGATCGCGGCGGCCAATCCCACCTTGTAGGCGGTCAGGGCCGTCGCATCGTTGAGCAGGCTCTCGCCGCCGAGCAGCGTCATGATGCGCCGTGGCAGGCCGAGCCGGCGGCCCACGGCCGTCGCCGACACGGCGTCCGGCGGCGCCACGATGGCGCCCAGCACCAGCGCAGCGGCCAGCGTGAAATCGGGCACCACGTGATAGGCCACGAACCCGACCGCGAGCGTGGTGGCCAGCGGTAACCCGATAGCCAGCGAGCCGATCGAGCGGACGTTGCGGCGCATGTTGACGTAGCTGCTCTCCAGCCCCGCCGACCACAGCAGCGGCGGCAGGATGACGAACAGCACCAGCTCGGGGTCCAGTTCGACCTCGTCGAGCCCGGGGATGGAACTGGCCACCAGACCGGCGACCACCAGGGCCAGCGGTGCTGAGACGTCGAGTCGGCGGCTCACCGCAGCCAGCAGGACCGCGACCACCAGAACTGCCAGCAGTGTCGCTGCCACGGCATCAACCTATCCTTGATCAACATGCGCAAGAGTTCTCGTCGCCGCGCGACGGCACCCGCGGCAGCGCCGGATTCGTGTGAGCATCTCCAAAGCGCAGTAGGCATCGTAGATCCCGACCCGCTGACCCCGGGACGCTGCCAGGAATGCGTCGTCGACGGGCAGGACGCCTGGGCGCACCTGCGGATGTGCCTGTCCTGCGGGCACGTCGGATGCTGCGATTCCAGCCCGCATCAACACGCGACCGAGCACTTCCGGCACACCGGCCACCCGGTGATGCGTTCGGTGGAGCCCGGCGAGTCCTGGCGATGGTGCTATGTCGACAGCCGGATCGGCTGAGGATCTGGCAGGCTGGGTGAGCGATGACCAGACATGCTGAAGAGAGCGCGAGACCTGTGGTGATGCTGCTCGGGTCCGGCGAGGTGAGTCGTGAACTGACGCTGTCGTTTCAGCGGCTCGGCGCGACCGTCGTCGCCGTCGATCGCTATGCCGGTGCACCGGCACACCGGGTTGCGGATCGCAGTGCGGTGGTGCGGATGAACGATCCCGAGGCGCTGACCGCCGCGGTCGAGAAGGAGCGCCCCGACTACGTCGTCGTCGAGGCGGGTGTGGTCGCCACCGATGCGCTGATCGCCGTCGCCGAGACCGCCGAGGTCTTCCCCGCCCCGCGCGCCACCCGGCTGAGCCTGGACCGCGAGGGCCTGCGTCGCCTGGCCGCCGACGAACTCGGCCTGCCCACCGCCCCGTTCTGGTTCGCCGGCTCGGCCAAGGAACTGGCCGCGGTCGCCGAGCACGCCGGGTTCCCGTTGGCGGTGACGCCGGTGGCCGGCGCCCAGGGCGAAGGCCGGTCGGTGCTGCTGCGCCCCGAGGATGTCGAACCTGCCTGGAACCGGGCCATCGCGGCGGGCCACCTCACCACGCCCAACCGGGTGATGGCCGAGACGGTGGTCGATGTCGATGACGAGGTCACCCTGCTGACCGTGCGCACCACCGGTCCGACGGGTCCGGCGGTGCACTTCTGCGAGCCGATCGGGCACCGGGTCGCCGAGGACGGCACGCTGGCGACCTGGCAGCCGCACCGGCTCAACCCGGCCGCGCTGGATGCCGCCAAGTCGATCGCGGCCCGCATCGTGAACTCTCTCGGCGGGCGCGGCGTATTCGCGGTGGAACTGCTGGTGCGCGGCGACGAGGTGTACTTCTCCACGGTTCGGCCGCGCCCCGTCGACAATGCGTTTCTCACGCTGCGGACGCAGCGGCTCTCCGAGTTCGACCTGCACGCCAGGGCGATCCTGGGCCTCACCGTCGACACCATCATGATCTCGCCGGGTGCCGCCGAGATCGGCTATGCCGGTGGCGAGACCTCCGCGCCCGCCGAATCCGGCATCGTCACGGTGCTCGCCGAGGCGCTCGAGGTGGCCGAGAGCGATGTGCTGCTGTTCGACCGGCTCGACGAGACCGATGGCAGGCACCGGTTGGGGGCCGCGATCGCCACGGCTCCCGACGTCGTGGTGGCCAGGGACCGTGCGCAGCGCACCGCGGTGTCGCTGCGTAGGCTCTGGCACTCGTGAGCGACTCACCCGACGATCAGGACCGGCCGACCGCGACACCCTTCCTGCTGGCCCTGGTCATCATCGTGGTTGTGATCACCGGGATTCTCTTGGTCAACCGCAGTGACGGTGACGGCGATCCCGAACAGATCGGACGGGCCGTGGTCGCGCAGAACGACGCGCTGCAGCGGCAGGACTACCCGGCGTTCCTGGCGAGCACCTGCGCCGCGCAGCACGGCACCGAGAGCGAGGTGCTCACCCGGCAACGCGATTCAGCGGCGCAGCGCGGGGAGCGCTACGTCGACGGGGCGAGCAACGTGAAGGTCGACGGAGACACAGCCACCGCGACCGTTCGCTATCACTTCGGCGAGAACAAGGAGACCGAGGAGACCGTGGACATGTCCTTCGTGCGCGAGGACGGCAGCTGGAAGGTGTGCTCGGTTGGACCGGCCTAGCCGTTACGGTATTGGGGTGTCATCATCCGAGAGTCCGGGCTACGCCGGAGACATCACGCCAGAGCAGGCATGGGAGCTGCTGTCTGCCAATCCCGAGGCCGTGCTCGTCGATTGTCGTACCGAGGCCGAATGGCGTTTCGTGGGCGTGCCCGACCTGAGCTCGCTGCGCCGCGATGTCGTCTACGTGGAGTGGACCAAGACCGACGGCTCCCACAATGACAATTTCATCGACGACCTCGGCAAGGCCGGTATCGCCCCCGGGCAGCGCGCGGTGGTGTTCCTGTGCAGGTCCGGCAATCGGTCCATCGGCTCGGCGATCACCGCGACCGAGGCGGGTATCGGTCCGTCCTACAACGTGCTCGACGGGTTCGAGGGCAACCTCGACGCGAACGGCCACCGCGGCGCGACCGGGTGGAAAGCGGTCGGCCTGCCCTGGACGCAGTCATGACCGGCCCCGACGGGCAGGTGCCGTCGGTCCGGATTCCCACACCGCTGCCCGACGGTGTCAGCCAGGCCACCATCGGGGTGCGCGGTGGCCTGCTGCGGTCCGGTTTCGAGGAGACCGCCGAGGCGATGTACCTGACCTCGGGCTACGTCTACTCCTCGGCGGGCGATGCGGAGAAGGCGTTCACCGGGGAGATCGACCGGTACGTGTACTCCCGCTACGGCAACCCGACCATCTCGATGTTCGAGGAGCGCCTGCGCCTCATCGAGGACGCGCCCGCCGCATTCGCCACTGCCACCGGTATGGCCGCCGTCTTCACCTCGCTGGGCGCGCTGCTGGGTGCCGGTGACCGGCTGGTCGCCGCCCGCAGCCTGTTCGGTTCGTGTTTCGTGGTGTGCAACGAGATCCTGCCGCGCTGGGGTGTGGAGACCGTCTTCGTCGACGGCGATGACCTGTCCCAGTGGGAAGAGGCCCTCAGCAAGCCCACCCAGGCGGTGTTCTTCGAGACCCCGTCCAACCCCATGCAGTCACTGGTCGATATCGCCGCGGTGTCCGAGCTGGCGCATGCGGCCGGCGCAAAAGTGGTGCTGGACAATGTCTTCGCCACCCCGCTGCTGCAGCAGGGCATTCCGCTGGGGGCGGACGTGGTGGTCTACTCGGGTACCAAACACATCGACGGCCAGGGCCGGGTGCTGGGCGGGGCGATCCTCGGCGACAAGGACTACATCGACGGGCCGGTGCAGAAGCTGATGCGCCACACCGGCCCGGCGATCAGCGCCTTCAACGCCTGGACCTTGCTCAAAGGTCTTGAGACCCTTGCGGTCCGGGTGGACTACTCGAACCGCTCGGCGCACCGGGTCGCCGAGTTCCTGGAGCAACAGGCCGGCGTGAACTGGGTGAAATACCCCTTCCTGGAATCACATCCGCAATTCGACCTGGCCAAGCGCCAGATGCGTGGCGGCGGCACGGTGGTCACCTTCGAGCTCGATGGCGGCAAGGACCGTGCCTTCCAGGTGCTCGACAAGCTGAACATCATCGACATCTCCAACAACCTCGGTGACGCCAAATCGCTGATCACCCACCCGGCCACCACCACCCACCGGGCGATGGGACCGGAGGGCCGGGCGGCCATCGGGCTGGGCGACGGCGTGGTGCGGATCTCGGTCGGCCTGGAGGGCACCGAGGACCTGCTCGCCGACCTGGACCAGGCGCTGAGCTGAGCTGTGTCCAAGCGTGGAGATGCCAAGAAGGCGCGCCGCAAGAAGCGGCAGGGGGCCGCTCGGGTGCCTGCGGTGATCATGGACCAGCTCGCGGCCATCCCGGACGGGATCGTCGCCGATCTGGCCGAGTTCGACGAACGGATCACCGCCCGCGACTGGACCTTCGACGAAGAACAGTCCGATGACGATTACGCGGTGTGGTTCTTCGAGCCGTCCGGCGCGGAGGTCGACGACGGTCTGCCGGTGACATCGCTGTGGCTGGATGCCGCCGAGGACGGCGCGATCGTGCGGGTGGTGCTGGTCGGCACCACCATCCAGCATCCGTTCACCCACGCCCAGCTGTTCGAGCATCTGGATTCCATCGAGACCTACCGGAACGGTGACCAGCTCCCGGAGTTCGGCTAGGGTCTCACACCCATGACCCGCCGAGGGCTCTCGTGAGTGACCTGACGCTGCGTCAGCTGCGCTACTTCGCCGTTCTCGGCGAGGAGCTGAACTACCGCCGCGCGGCCGAGCGGCTGTTCATCACGCAGCCGGCGCTGTCCACCGCGATCAAGGCACTGGAGCAGGCCTTCGGCGTGGTGTTGTTCAACCGCAACACCCGCGAGGTCGCGCTGACCGATCTCGGGGCTGCGTGGTTACCGCAAGTGCAGCAGGCGCTTTCCGGGATCGACGCCGTGGTGGCCAACCTGGTCACCCTGTCGGGCACCCGGCAGGGCAGACTGCGGCTGGGTTACCTCATCGGCACCGGCGCCGATCTGCTGTTCCGCGTCGTGCGGCATTTCGAGGCCGCCTACCCGGACGTCAGTGTCGAACCCATCGAGTTCGATTTCGCGGACCCCACCGCCGGACTGTCCACCGGCAGCACCGAGGTCGCCCTGATCCGGCCGCCGGTGGACTTGCCCGAGCACCGCATGCTGGTGCTCGATTCCGAGTCCTGGGTGGCCTGCCTGCCCCGGGACCATCCGCTGGCGGGCCGCCACGAGGTCGAGATCGCCGAGTTGCTCGATGACCCGATCGTCTGCGCGCCGGTGACCGCCGGACCGTGGAGGGACTACTGGATGGCGATGGACGCGCGCGGGAACCGGCCACCGACCATCGCGGCGGTCGCCGCCACGTACGAGGCCGAGACCACCTGCATCGCCCGCGGCCTGGGCATCAGCTTCACCACCTCGTCAGTGGCTCGGTTCTACGACCGACCCGGAATCGTCTATGTCCCGATCGTGGACCGTCCGCCCAGTCATGTCGCGCTGGCGTGGCATCCCGGCACCCTCAGTCCCCAAGCGGACGCCCTGATCAGGCATGTCCAGCAGAATTGGGGTTTCGACGACGGTGACGAAACGGCGCCCGACCAGCACTGATAAATGTTGGTTATCAGAAGATCAAAAGATGGAACTTCCGGTGACCGCGCGGTGGAGATTGTCTGTCATCAGACAACTCACCCCTGCTCCGACCTGGAGATCCCATGACCGACACCCCCGTACGACCCACTGACGGATCGGCGGCCGTGCTGAACGCCGAAGATTCCAAGCTCGCAGAGCTGGGCTACACCCAGAAGCTGGACCGCTCGGTCGGCACGCTGGCGTCGTTCGCCATCGGCTTCGCGACCATCAGCGCCACCACCGCGGTGTTCACCGGCTTCGGTGCCGGTTACTTCACCGCGGGCGCGCCGTTCGTGTGGACGCTGCTGCTCGCCGGGGCGGTGTTCGCGCTGTGGACCTTCATCGCGGCGGACCTGACCGCGAAGCTCCCGCTGGCCGGCTATTCGTATCAGTGGATCAGCCGGATCAACGGGCCGAATCTGGCCTGGTTCACCGGATTCATCGCACTGATGGGGTGGGTGTGCGGGATGACCGGCGTCGGGTTCATCCTGTCGGGGTATCTGGGCGGGCTGTTCGGATGGACCATGACGCAGACGACGCAGATCCTGCTGGCCATCGCCGTGGTGTTCGTCTGCGTGCTGATCAACATCTACGGCGTCCGGTTCGCCACCATGGTCAACAACATCGGCGTCAGCCTCGAGCTCGTCATCACCGTCGGTGCCACCGCGCTCATCGCCGTCATCGCGTTCTCCGCACCCGAGAACCACCAACCGATCTCGGTGCTGTTCACCGGTGGCGAAGCGGGCGACAAGGACTCCTACATGCTGGCCTGGCTGGCCGCCGCGCTCGGGCCGTTCTTCGGACTCATCGGGGTGGAGTCCGGCGCCGACGTCGCCGAGGAGACCAAGGACGCCCGCCGGGTCGTGCCCAAGACGATGTTCTACGCCTTGGTCACCTCGATCGTGATCGAGCTGCTGATGTACGTCGTCTACGTGCTCGCCATCAAGGATCCGGCAGCGGTGCAAGCCAATTCGGCTGCACCGATCGAGGAGATCATCACCCAGCAGGCCGGTCCGGTCGTCACCAAGATCATCGTCGCCATCGCGCTGACGAACATCCTGGCCTGCCTGCTGGCGAACATCCTGGTCGCCACCAGGCTGACCTACTCGATGGCCCGCGACAACATGCTGCCGTTCTCCCATGTGTGGCGCCATGTTTCGCCCACCCGCAAGACGCCGACCTATTCGATCATCGGCCTGGGCTGCCTGTCGACCCTGCTGCTGTTGTCGGCGATCGTCAACGAGAAGGCATTCAACTACATCATCGGCATCGCGTCGCTGCTGTTCTTCTTCGTCTACATCCTGCAGACCATCGGGCTGCTGGTCGGCTACCGCAAGGGCACCATCCCGGCCGGTGATCCCGGCACCTTCGATCTGGGCCGGTTCCGGCTGCCGATCTACATCACGGCGCTGGTCGTCTTCGTCAGCGTCGCCGTGACCCTGCTGTTCCTGCCGCAGTTCACCAACAACAAATGGGTGTTCCTCGGTGTCGTGGTGATCGCCGCGATCTGGTGGGCCACCGGCCTGAAGGCCCGCCTGGCCACCGGCGACGCGGGTGCCGATTATGCCAAGACCCACAACTCCTGAAAGGACCCGTCAGATATGACCATTGCAGATGCAGGAACCTCCAACCTCGTGGCCGTCGAGCCCGGCGCCGCCATCCGCGAGGACACCCCGGCAGGCTCGGTGATCCAGTACAGCGACTACGAACTGGACACCTCCAGTCCCTTCGCCGGGGGTGTCGCCTGGATCGAGGGCGAGTTCATGCCCGCTGAAGAGGCCAAGATCTCCATCTTCGACACCGGGTTCGGGCATTCCGACCTGACCTACACGGTGGCGCATGTGTGGCACGGCAACATCTTCCGGCTCGGCGATCACCTGGACCGGCTGCTCGACGGTGCGGCCAAGCTGCGCCTCGACGCCGGCATGAGCAAGGACGAACTGGCCGAGATCACCAAGAAATGCGTGAGTCTGTCCCAGCTGCGCGAGTCCTTCGTCAACCTGACCGTCACCCGCGGCTACGGAAAGCGCAAGGGCGAGAAGGATCTCTCCAAGCTGACCCACCAGGTGTACATCTACGCCATTCCCTATCTGTGGGCGTTCCCGCCCGCCGAGCAGATTTTCGGCACCACCGCGATCGTGCCGCGCCACGTCCGGCGCGCCGGACGCAACACCGTCGACCCCACCATCAAGAACTACCAGTGGGGTGATCTGACCGCGGCCAGTTTCGAGGCCAAGGACCGCGGCGCGCGCACGGCGATACTGCTGGACTCCGACAACTGCGTGGCCGAGGGGCCAGGCTTCAACGTCTGCATCGTCAAGGACGGCAAGCTGGCGTCCCCGTCACGAAATGCGTTGCCGGGCATCACCCGTAAGACCGTCTTCGAGCTGGCCGACCAGATGGGCATCGAGGCGACCCTGCGCGATGTCACCAGCCATGAGCTTTATGACGCCGATGAGTTGATGGCGGTCACCACCGCCGGCGGCGTCACCCCGATCAACTCGCTGGACGGCGAGGCGATCGGCAACGGTGCGCCCGGTCCGATGACGGTCGCCATCCGGGATCGGTTCTGGGCATTGATGGATGAGCCGTCACCGTTGATCGAAGCCATCCAGTACTGAGATGAGCCGGAGCTAGTTGCCGTCGGACTCGATGACGCCCTGGGCGGCCCGCGCACGGTCCTCGTAGGCCTTGCGCTTGGCGGTATCGACTTCCAGGAACACCTTGTCCAGGCCCAGTGCCTTGTTCATGGCGCGGCGGCCCTTCGGCGGCAGCATCTGGGCGGCCTGCGCAGTGAACCGCAGCGGTGGCGGTACCGACACGTGGGTCTTGGGCTTGTCGAGTGTCTTGACGATCGCGGCGGCGATGTCCTCGGGCTCGACGGGCTTGATCGCGCCGCCGGACTTGGTGCCGGAGATCAGCTCGGTGTTGGTGAACGGCGGCATGACCACCGAGACGTTCACGCCGTGCGGCGCCATCTCGTCGGCCAGCGCCGTGGTCAGACCGACCACGGCGTACTTGGCGCCGACGTAGACCACCTGGCCGGGCAGCGGGATGAGCCCCGACAGCGAGGCGATGTTGATGATGTGACCGCTGCGGCGCTTGACCATCTGCGGCAGCGCGAGCTGGCAGCCGGTGAGCACGCCGTAGACGTTGACCTCCAGCGACGACCGGACGGACTGTTCGGTCTCCTCGAGGAACGGGCCGACCGGCATGACGCCGGCGTTGTTGATCAGCACATCGATGTGGCCCCCGCCGTCCGTGCTGGCCTTGTCCAGGAAGGTGGCGAAGGATTCGCGGTCGGTGACGTCGAGCGGGTAACCCGACACCTGGCCGAGTTTGGTGAGTTCCACGACGGCGGATTCCTGCAGCGCGACGTCACGGTCGCCGATGACGACCCGGGCACCGCGTGCCAGCAGGGCCTTGGCGGTGGCGTAACCGATACCGCGGGCAGCCCCGGTGATCGCGATGGTCTTGCCGCTGATGTTGTCCATGGCGGCGAACTTTACACGTGTCAAGTTTTTTCCGAAAGTGGCCTCAGGGCGTGAGCCACAGGTCCACCCCCGCGCTGCCGAACAGCTGCAGCAGGGTGCTCCACATCTGGTCGCCGATGGCCGCCTTGACCTGCCGGTAACCCGTCATGACGAACCGGAATCCGCCGTCGTCCGGGGTTCCGAAGCCGCCGCGCAGACAGTCGGCCAGCGCGTCCAGATTCGACCCGAAATAGCCGCCGTCACCGTTGACCGCGCGACCGATCTCGGCGTAGAAATCCGGTGCCGACGAGATCCGGGAGCCGTCGATCCGGTAGGTCTTCATGCGATTCCGATCTGGCAGAAGGACTCGTAGTGGTCATCGGTGTAATAGAAATCCGGCGGGTCGCCGCCGGCGACGATGCGACGCGTCCCGCGGTGCCGCAGACCGGGGGTCGGCACGGTGTACTCGCGGTAGTAACCCCGCTCGTGCGCGGGTAGCCGGCCCTCATAGTTGCCGAAGGTGGTCCCGTCATTGCGCGGATGAGGGAACGGTCCGCCGGCCTCGATGAGATCCACGGTGGCCGCGACCTCCGGTGGCAGCTTGGCCAGTGAGCATTCGCCGGCCGGTGTGCAGCCGACGATCAGCCCACACATCAATGCGGTCGCCATCAGCATGCGCATGAGCCATCACGCTAGCAACCTGGGCCGATTTTCGATCATGCTGAGCTGATAGCCCCGCCCGGAATGCGGGACGGCCGGCCACGTTAGACATTGAAGTGATGGTAGGAGCATTGGTGGAATCTCTGCGCTTCGTCGCCGTGGGCCAGACCGACCCCATAGCGGAGCCGCTGCTCGCCGAACTGACCATCGAATACGCGCAGCGCTACGGCGGTACCGAAGCCGGCGTGGCGGCCTGGCTGCGTGGGCACCCGGCCGAGGAGTTCGCCGCACCGCACGGTGCGCTGCTCATCGGGCTGCTCGGCGAGAAACCCGTCACCGGCGGCGCCTTCCAGCGTTTCGATGCCGACACCGCCGAACTGAAACGGATCTGGACCCACAGCGGGCACCGGCAGCGCGGCTACGCCAAGGCCCTGCTGACGGCGCTGGAGGCGGTGATCGCCGAGCGCGGCTACCGGCGCATCTACCTGACCACCGGGGACCGCCAGCCCGAGGCGGAGGCCCTCTACGAGTCGGCCGGCTACACCCGGCTGGCCGAACCCCTGCCCGCCGAGGGCGATATCTATCCGATCGCATTCGAGAAGGTGCTGACGTGAGCGTGCCACTTTCGGTCCTGGACCTCGCCCCGCTCAGCGCGGGCGGTGACGCGCGGACGGCGTTGCACAACACCGTCGACCTCGCCCAGCACGCCGAGCAGTGGGGCTATCGCCGCTACTGGGTGGCCGAACATCACTATGCGGCCGTGGCCAGCTCGTCGCCGGCCGTGCTGATCGGTCAGATCGCGGCCGCCACCAACACCATTCACGTCGGCGCGGCCGCCGTGCAGCTCGGCCACACCACCGCCATCGCCGTCGTGGAGAGCTTCGCGACCCTGGACGCCTTTCATCCGGGACGCATCGACCTCGGGGTGGGCCGTTCCGGACAGCGCCGCGGCGAGTCGTTGCGGGAGAAGCCCCGCGAACCGAGTCCGCCGCGGGAATGGCATGAGGTCGACGGCGTCGTGGTGCCCGCCCCGTTCGACGTGTCGGCCCTGATGCGCAACCCGCGGCTGCGGGCGATCATGACGACGCTGCAGCAACCCGAAGCCGTCGCACCGGATTTCGGCGATCAGGTGGCCGATATCCTGGATCTGCTGAACGGCACGTACCAGGCGGACGGATTCGTGGCGCACGCCACTCCCGGTGAGGGCACCGCGCTGCGGCCATGGGTGTTCGGCAGCAGCAGAGGGCAGAGCGCACGGGTCGCCGGCGCGCAGGGATTGCCGTTCGTCGCCGCTTATCACATCGCGCCGGCCACCACGCTGGAGGCGATCGAGGCTTACCGCAACGCCTTTCAGCCCTCGGAGGTGTTGGCCGAACCCTATGTGGTGGTGTCGGCGGACGTGCTCGCCGCCGACGACCATGCGGCTGCGCAACATCTGGCCGGAAGTTTCGGACACTGGGTGCATTCCATCCGGACCGGCGGCGGCGCCGCGCCGTACCCCGATCCGGACGCCGTGCCACCGCTGAGCGATGAGCAGCGTGAGCTCGTGCAGGACCGCCTGGCGACGCAGTTCGTCGGGGATCCCGACGAGGTGGCGCAACGACTGTCGGACCTGCAGCGGGTCACCGGCGCTGACGAACTGGTGATCACCTCGGTGGCGTACCGCCACGAGGATCGGCTGCGGTCACACGAACTGGTCGCGAAGGCCTGGGCCGGTTAGTCGAACTGCCGCACCAACGCCGCGAGATCGTTGCGCGCGGTCACGCCTGCCTTCGAACTTGCTTGATAGACATAGCCTTCGACGGTGCGCACGGACAGTGACATGGCGGTCGCGATCTCACGGTTGGATAGTCCCTGCGACACCAGGCGGGCCACCTCCCGCTCACGCTGGGTGAACGGCAGCGGAATCCGGGCGGAGGCAAGCGCGGGGCTGACAGCACCGCCGCACTCGTGCGCGATCCGATCCGCGCGGGCACTGGACGTCAGGGCACTGCCACGGCGACCCGCCTGGCGATGTGCGACCGATGCATGCCCGGCGGCGTCGGCGGCAGCCAGTCGGTCACCCATGGTCTCGAAGTCGTCCGAGACCGCGTCCAGCGCGGTCCCGTCGTGTTGGGCCAATGCCCACGCCAGCTGCGCCGCCAGAGCGGCCCGGGGCCCCTCGACAGTGTCGGCCAGCTCGGTGAGCCGACCGGTCACCGCGCCGTCGCCGAACTGGGCGACAGCCTGCAGGGCAAGCACCTCTCGTGCCCACTGGCCGTGATGCCGGGCATATTCTGCTGCGGCATAACCATATTCGCGGGCCTCGCTGACTGCCCCGTGACTCGCCGCCAGCCATGCCTTGGCGAGCAGGAAGGTGGACTCGACATACATATAAGCGGGATGCCGGTGGCTCTCGGCGACCGCCAGGGTAGCGGCGGCAGCATCAATATGACCGGTGCGGGCCAATGCCTCGGCGTGCATGATGTGGAATCGGTACGGCAGCCCGATCACCTTGCCGTAGTCCCCGAGGGCGGCCGTGGCGTGACCCAGCTGCTCCGTCGCGGCCGTCAGATCCCCGACGCCCAGCGCCGTCATCCCGGCCGCGGCCACGGCCATCGCGGCGGTCGGTCCGAAAGCGTCGGCACTGAGTTTCCGCCGAACCAGTTCGGCTGCTGCAGCGGGGTATCCGGCCGCCAACAGCGCGTAGGCGTGGAACTCGACGATGCCGGAGCCCTGGAACGACTCATGCGGTGCTTCGGTCAGCGCCGCATACGCCGCGGCGGCGCGTTCGGCCGCCAGGCCCGGCCTGCCCAGATCGCCAAGGGCCAGCGTCTCGGTACTGCGGGCGACGATCGTGCCGAAGCTGTCCAGTCCGGCGTGGTCGATGGCCGAATTCATCTCCAGTGCTTCGGCCGGCCGGCCCGCGGTCACCAGCCACAGACCGGCGAATGTGCGCAGCTGATCGGTGTTGTCGGGGGTACTGCGCAGAGCCTGTTCGATCACCGCCCAGGACTTGTCGCGGTCTCGGAGCGTGAACAACAGGTTGTTGGCCCGAAGATTGACGGCGTTGTGGAAGACCGGGGTGGGCATCTCCTGCGGGGGGAGTGAACTCAGCAGATCTTCGACCCCGGTGCCATCCTCGCGCAGCAGCAGGACCGATGCCAGTAACAAGGTCACCGCGGGATCGTCACTCACCTTGGCCGCGGCGCGGGCCAGTTGCTCGGACAGCTCCATGTCGAAGCGGGCCTGGGCTGCCAGTGCGGCGCGGGTCATCACCTGGGCATCGGGTGTGAGCCCGGAGTCCAGCCACAGTATGCCCAGGATGAGCGGGTCGGCGTCCGGATCTGCCACCAGTGCGCCCGCCACCTCTGCGCGAAGTCGGCGCAGCCGGGACCGGCCGCACTGGTTGAGGCGCACCTCTCCGTACAGCGGATGGCCGACCTGGACGATCCCGTCGGCCGAGGTGGTGATCAGTCCGCGTTCCTCGGCGGTCTCGATGGCCTCCGCGTCGGCCAGCGTGTCCAGGCACGAGCGGGGCAGCGGTTCGGCGACGGCCACCAGGTCCACCACATCGCGAACGTCGCCGGTGACCGCGCCGATCTGTAGTTCCACCAGTTCGATCAAGGAGGGCGACACCGCGGAGGCGCCGCGCCACGTCCAGACGCCGGCGTCGTCGATCAGACGCCCGGATTCGAGTTCCTGATCCAGCAGATGGCGCAGGAACAGTGCGTTGCCCTGTGTCAGCTTCCACATCCGGCTGGTGGCATCGGAGTGCCATGATCCGCCAAGCCCGGCCTCGAGCAGTGTGATCGTCTCGGCGCGGGACAGCGGCTGCAGTTCGAGGCGGCGCAGCAGCCGGTCCTTCCACAGCGCGGTGATGGCGTCTGGGGCGGGCTGCCCGGTGCGCAGGGTCGCGACGACTTTGGCGGCATCCTGGAGCACCAGCTGATGCACCACCATGGCGGAAAGATCGTCGAGCAGATGCGCGTCATCGACGAAGAGCAGCAACGGCTTTCCGTCCGCGGTCAGACCGTTGATCACCTTGCGCACCAGGGCCGCCGGGCTGGTGTCGGCGTCGCCGGCCCAGCGGGCGAATGCCCCGAGACTGATGGCACGGCCGGTCGTGGTGCCCGCGACCCGGTGTACCGACCACGTGTCGTTTGCCAGCTCGACGGCATCGCGGGCAAGCCGGGTCTTGCCGACGCCGGCGTCGCCGGCCACAATCATGCCGCGGTGCTCGTCGTCCGCGAATGCCTCGCAGATCAGGCGAAGTTCTTCGCCCCGGCCCGTGAGGGGCCAGCGGTCCTTCATGGCGTGATCGTAGCGACCAGCTAACGCTTCGGCAGCACACCCGGTGATTTGCGGTGGATCAGTTTGCTCCGGTCGCGATGACGCCGATTCTGGAATGGTTGAAGCTGGACACGATGACCGTGTCGCCATCGGCGGATATCGCGAGGGACGACGGCGTGTCGAAGGCGATGGTCTTGGTGACCGTCCCCTCGGCGATGTCGACCACCGACACCAGGTTGGTCAACAAGTTGGCGGCGTACAGGGTGGTGCCGTCCGTTGACAGCACGATCGCGCTCACGCCGGCCTCGGGCAGGCTGATGGTGCGGCTGACGGTGGCGGTTGCCGCGTCGACCACCGCGATCTGGCTGTCGTTGCTACGGAAATAGCTGATGTAGAGCGTCTTGCTGTCCGAGGACACCGCGACTTCGCGTGCCTGACTCGTCGCCGGGCTCGCGATGAGGCCGAGGTTGCGGTTCTCGATATCGATCAGCACCACTGAATTTGGTGTGTTGGACACGCCGTACGCAAACTTTCCGTTGGGTGCCATCGTCAGGTCTGCGTACGTGTTCCAGTAATCGAGGTTCGCGACGACCTCGTGGGTGCTGGTGTCGACGATGTAGAGGGTGGCCTGGGGGGTTGTCCTGCCGGAGTCGCCGACGAGCGCGAAGTCCCCGTCCGGGGTCAGCACGACCGTATTCGGGTTGAACCCAGCCACGGGCAGCGTGTGGGCAACGGTCTTGCTCTCGGTGTCGATCACCACAATCGCCCGTCCGAATGCCGCGGTCACCCACAGGGTCTTTTCGTCGGGGCTCAGGGCCAGTCCACGGGGACTGGCGGGCACGTCGATCGAACCGGTGACGGTGCGCGACGCCAGATCGACGACGATCACCTTGTTGGCGTTCACGCTCGTGCTGTAGGCGGTCCGGCCGTCGGCGGTGATGACGACGTTACGCGAGTTGTACCCGGCGCCGGGGTCGATCTGGCCGACCAGCGTGTTGGGCGCGAAACCCATCTCGACGCTGACCGTTGTGGTGCTGGACAGTCCGTGCGCGTCGGTGGCGGTGAACGTCACGGTCTCCGGCGCCGCGCCGCTGGCCTGGATGCGTTCGGCGAAACTGAGTGTGTAGGTGAAGGTTCCGTCGCCGTTGTCGACCACCGTCCCGATGGAGGGCGCGGCGGTCACCGTGACGTGGTCGCCGTCGGCATCGGCGGTCGTGACGGTGAGGGTGACCGCGCCGGTGGTGGCTTCCGGGTGCCCGGCAACCACGCTCACTGTCGGTGCTGCCTTATGGGAGGCCAGCCCGGTCCAGACCACCGCGACCCTGCCGTCGGTGGGGTTGCTCACCACGTAGGCGAGATCGCCATTGGGGGAGAAGGCCATTGAGGCAGGATGCGTGTCGGTGCCGATCGGGATGGTGGTGATAACCGCGCCGGTGGCGGTGTCGACGACCGAGACGGCGCCGTCGGCGGCGTGGGTGATGTAGGCGATGGTGGCGTCCGGCGACAGCGTCGGCTGTGTCGACACGATGCCGAAGTTGATGGTGTCGGTGACCGCACCGGCGGCGACGTCGATGATCGCCAGTCCGTTCAGCGATGACGACCACACCGTGGCATACAGCGTCTTGTCGTCGGGGGACACAGCGATGCGCCTGATCGGGTAGCCGACGTTGATCTCGTCGATCTGACTGTACGTGGCGGTATCGATGAGGGTCACAGGTCCGAGACCACTCGAAGTACCTGCAACGTAGATGGTTTTACCGTCCCGCGACACAGCGAGGTCGTCGGGTGTGTGGTTCAGGACGATTTTCTTGATCACGGAATTGGTGTCGGTGTCGATGACCGAGAGGCCCTTTGCGGCAGTGCCGGCGACGTACAGCCTCTTGCCGTCCGGGGCGATCGCGATGGTTCGGGGCCTGCCGGCGACGTCCGTGATGGTGGCGGTGACGGTGTTGGTGACGCTGTCGATGACCGATACAGATCCTGCCTGGTTGTTGACCACGTATACGGTGCCCCCGTCAGGACTGACCACCACCTCGTAGGGATTCACCCCGACGGGGATGGTGGCCCGCACCGTATTCGTCACCAGATCGATGACCGACACGGTGTTGTCGCCGTAGTTCGCCGTGTACGCGGTTCTGCCGTCGGGTGATATCGCCACGCCCACGGGATTGGCTCCGACGGGGACGGTGGTCATGACGGTGTGCGGTGCGTATTGCGCAATGGTGGCGGTGATGCTGAGTGGGTTTGAGGTGGTGGTTCCGTCGGTGGCGGTGATGGTGATGGTTTCTGTGGTGTCTGCGCCGGCGTAGGAGGCGGCGAGGCGGGCGGCGAAGGTGGGGGTGTAGG
>NZ_NPKP01000037.1 GCF_008329585.1 Mycolicibacterium sp. P9-22
GACGTCGGCCCAGTTGACGACGTTCCAGAAGGCTTTGACGTAGTCGGCCTTGACGTTCTTGTACTGCAGGTAGAAGGCGTGTTCCCACATGTCGACCTGCAGCAGCGGGATGATGCCCAGCGGGACGTTGGCCTGCTGGTCGTAGAGCTGGAAGGTCAGCAGGCGCTGGCCCAGGCTGTCGTAGCCCAGGACGGCCCAGCCCGAACCCTGCAGTCCGTTGGCTGCGGCGGTGAACTGGGCGCGGAACTTGTCGAAGGATCCGAATTGGTCGTCGATGGCGGCCGCGAGTTCGCCTTCGGGTTTGTCGCCGCCGTTGGGGGACAGGTTTTTCCACCAGATGCTGTGGTTGACGTGTCCGCCGAGGTGGAAGGCGAGGTTCTTCTCGTTGAGGAAGATCGCGGACTGGTCGTCCCCGGCGCGGGCTTCTTCGAGCTTGGCCAGGGCGTCGTTGAGGCCCTTGACGTAGGTGGCGTGGTGCTTGCTGTGGTGGATCTCGTTGATCTGCCCGGAAATGTGGGGCTCCAGCGCGCCATAGTCGTAATCGAGTTCTGGCAGTGTGTATTCAGCCAC
>NZ_NPKP01000024.1 GCF_008329585.1 Mycolicibacterium sp. P9-22
GCACCGCGGATGCCTTCTCCTCCGGGGTGTACCTACGCGTCGTCGGCTTCCCTGGCGACTGTTCCTTCGGCATGGCTCCATCCTCGTTTCCAAGGTCAGGAGCCTCCAACATTTCCAGGGCGATTCACGACCGTCCGGTCCCCTAGTCTTCGTCGAGCCTACATTTTGGGTTGAGTGTCCCGCCGCCGCTGCACTTCACGTGTTCGGCACACAAGTCTGCATTTAGGTGCTGTCGCGGAGCTTGAGAACCGCCAAGCCCGGACCTTGGTCGGTCAGCTGCTCGGTGCCGACCCCCTGTGTCTCCAGCACGTTCGCGACGATTCGCCGTGCCTTGCGAGCAAGGTCGAACCAGACCGACGACAACGGCGGCGGCAGGAAAGCGGGCCAGTGGCGAGTCGTCGACTCCGATGATCGAGAGCCTATCGGGCACGCGGATGTGAAGGCGCGAGGCGACAACGAGGATGCGCCCGCAATTATGCCGAGACCTGACGCGCGGTCGGGTCGCTGGCCACCGTGCGGGCGGCCGGTGACCGACTGTCGGACCAGGAAACGTCCGACGGGGCTCGTCGCCACGGGCGAGCACCGGGCGGGCGTGGTGGTTTGTGGGCTCAGTTGCAGCCACCGGCGTGGACCCATCGTCCGTTGTAGCCGACGCATCCGCTGATGTTGGACCCCAGCGCCGGAGGTGGGGGTGGCGGCGGATCTTCAGGGAGCGGAGCGTAGTAGGCCGGGGGCGGCACGTAGGGGGCAACTGCGTCGGCGATGTTCACGCACCCCCCGACCGAGATGCGGTGCCCGGCGCTGGCGCACACGTCGGCATTGGCCGCGCCGGCGGGCGCCAGCAGCATAATCACGATCGGTAGGGCCGCAAACGACAACACAGTTGCCATCGCGAGCACCCATGACCGATGACGTACTGGATTCGACATCATTGCCCTCAAAGCGGATTGGGGTCGGTGAATCCGCAGCGGTTCCGGAAATCGACCAGCGGTTGACGGATCCCCGACAGTTCGGTGTGCGCTTGTGGGTGGTCGTCGAAGAAGATCCGGGTGGCGTTGGGTACGTCGTCATGGGGGCGGCCGTGCAGGCCGGTGAGGAATTCGTTGACGTCGGGATGGGTGAAGAGATATGCCGATGTGGCCACGGCGACCCCGGACGCGATGCCGGCGAGATCGGCGGCAGTGCAGTTCGGTGGGCGGATCGGCTCTGCAGCAGCCGGGTCCGCGGCCGCGACCTCGCCACCGAGCACCACGGCAATACCCAGTGTGAGTGCGCCGGCACCCGCCAGGCGAGTCAGTGTCGACAATATCGTGGAACTCCTTAACTCTCTGTTCTCAAGGCGGATGGATGCGGCGTGGCCGCTCACCGGGGCGTGAGGGTGCCGGGCGGAGACCGAGTGATTGCCCTCCGGACCGCCGATCAGGATTCCCTCGCGACGGCCGGTGGTTTCCAGGTGCCGTCGATGATGGACGGCGGGGTTTCGGTCGGCCAGTACAGCCGCAACATGAGGTTGAACTTGCCCGTCGGGGCGGGCAGCCAGTTGGCTTCCCGGTCGGGGCCGGGATTGTCGTGCTGCAGGTAGAGATCGACGGATCCGTCGGGGTTGGTGACGAAGGTGTCGCGTTGGCTCAGCGTGTAGCGGGCCAGCGGATTCTCGACGAAGAAGAATCCCTCGTCATACATCGTCAGTGACCAGAATCCGTCGACGGGCGGGAATTGGTCCTTGTCGAAGTGCAGCGTGTACTTGTTGGCGCCGTCGTAGGGCTGACCGCTTGTATCGGATTCCGAGGTCGGATAGACCGCGTCCTGGGGCCGGTTGGCGCCCAATCCGAAGTAGGTGATGGTGGCTCGCTGCAGGTAGTCGGTTCCGTATTGGCCGGTCTTGGTGGTGAATTGCCACCCGTTGACTTCGCCGAGTTCGGTGAAGTGGGCTGTGATCTTGGCGAGCCCCTCTTCAGGTACCGACTGCAATGCCGCGGCCACCTCGGGTCCGTGGGTGTTGATGTCGAACTTCTCGCCGGCCACGATGCCGAGTTGGGCCATCTTGTCGATGATCGCCTGGTCAGCTTCGGCGGGCGGGTTATCTTTCATCAGCGTGGCCATCAGGCCGAAGAACGCTTCGGTGCTCATGTTGTTGACCTGATCGCGGACCGGCGTTTTCATGTCGACGCTGGGGTCGACCGTGCCGACTGGCGGGATGTAGGGCGTGCCGTAAGCACTCAGGGGTACCAGTGAGATGTCGTCCTGCAGTTTGTGAACGGCGGCGTAATCCTCGGGTGTGCCACTGCAGTAGACGCGGCCCATCAACCATACCGTCGACGTCGGCGACTTGTACTCCTGCACTCCTGCGGGCAGGGTGCCCGTCCAGCCCGGGCCGGTGATGGCGTAGGTCTGCGGTCCGGTGCCGGTCGTGCGTTTCCCGGGAACTTCGAAGACGTTGGTGTAGCCGTCGAGCATCGGGAACAGGTAGTAACGGTCGTGCGCCTCGGGCAGACTCAGTACCCACGGCTCGTCTTTGACGTCGATGAACCCGTTTGTGTAGAGGGTGTCGGCGTTGGGTGCGGTGACATCCCGGAATTGTGCATTCGGGTAGT
This sequence comes from Mycolicibacterium sp. P9-22, assembly GCF_008329585.1. Lineage (GTDB taxonomy): Bacteria > Actinomycetota > Actinomycetes > Mycobacteriales > Mycobacteriaceae > Mycobacterium. The sequence goes on from NZ_NPKP01000024.1 coordinate 2,595, forward strand.
CACGCATCCGCATCAACTGCCCCATCGGCGCTCGCGGTGCTTGGACGGAGGCGACGTTGGTCATCACCCGGCGCGTCATCTCCATGGTGACCAGTGAGTAACCGTAGATATAGGCGTCGATCGCGAGGGATTTGGCCTGCTCAGGCGTCAGCTGCCCGGACCCGGACTCGCTGGATTCCTCGGGCGACGACGGCGAACACGCGGTGGCGGTCATCATGAGCACCGCGGCGCCCAGCGCGACCAGCCTCATGGCGAGCGTCCGATAACTCGAATTCACGAAAAGTGTTTCCTCTCTAGAGGAGTCGTCAGCGCCATGTCGTTTGAGCGCTGGATTGTCGCGGCGCGAAATGCCGCGCGGTCGCGGTGATCGCGATCAGCCAATGCGTCGGACAAGGTTCTGGCCTTCCTCGCGCAAACGTCGGTGCGATCGGCCACCGCTTCCCGCGGCGGCCCCGGTCGGACATTCACTCTGCAGCACCCGGCACCACTACGTCTTGACACTTCGCGACCAATATTTGACAGTCTGGGACATGGCTGTGATCCGAGGGACGGCATTGACGCGTTTTCACGAGTTGGTCACCGAACTCGGTGGCGACAGCCACACCCTGGTAGCCGAAGCGCACATCCCCTACGACGACGTCGGACGCCACGACCGGTACATCTCCCTGCCCAACGGGATCCGCATGCTCGAAAACGCAGCCGCAGAACTCGACACCCCCGACTTCGGACGGCGACTGGCACTACAGCAGAACATCGAGATCCTGGGCCCCGTGGGGCTGGCAGGCCGCAACGCCGCCACCGTCGCCGAAGCGTTCACGATCTTCGACAAATTCATGGCCGCCTACAGTCCCTCAATCAGCGCGCGGGTGACCACCCACCTCGACCCGGACCTGCGACACTTCTCGTTCGAATACCATCTCGACCCGCCACCGCCGCAAGCGCAAGCCATCGAATTGTCACTCGGGGTGGCCCTGCAGGTACTGCGCATGTTTCTCGGCGCCGCGTACCGACCAGTGGCCGTGCACTTACCCCACCCCGCACTGACCCCCGCCGATGACTACCAAAGCTATTTCGGTTGCCCGCCAGTCTTCTACGAACCCGTTGGCGGGTTCACGGTGCGCACCACTGACCTGCAACAGCACTTGCCTACCGATCGCCTCGCCCACCAAACCGCCGTCGACTACCTCGCCGACACCGTCGGCGATTACAGCCCTGCGACCAGTCAGCTGGTGCGCACCCTGGTACGCCAGCTGCTGCCCACCGGAGCCGTCGACCTGACCGACATCGCCCGCCACATCGGCATCCACCCAAAGACCCTGCAGCGACGCCTTGCCGCCGAAGGCGCGACATTTGCCGGCATCGTCGACCAGACCCGCCGCGACACCGCGCAACGACTACTGCTCGACACGACACTGAGCCTGAGCCAGCTCTGCCGCCACCTCGGCTACGCCGAACAAAGTGTGCTCACCCGCTCCTGCAAACGCTGGTTCGGCACGCCACCCAGCACCTATCGCAACACCAATTCACTGCACAGCCGTTGAACCGCTTCGAGTCCCACGTGATCGGTGAGATCACAGACCCGAGCGCATTGGCCGCAATCGTGTGGCGGCTGACTGGACAACGTCCGGCGCGAGGTCTGCTGAGATCGAGGCCGCGGTCACACCCACGCCCATGCCGGTGTGCGACCAGTCCGGTCCGGGATGTCATCCCGCTGTTCGTCGAACAGCACGCAGCTCAGTGCCGTCGCCAAAAGGACCCGGCCGGCAGCGAAGTGGTCAGTGAGAGTTGGCGAGTGAGCGCGGCGACCGGGGGTCCGCCCGGTTGCGTGCCCACCCCCAGCAGTGCGCACCGAAGCCGGCGATGTGTGCCGCGGTGTCACGTACCAGCGCCTCGGTGTCGGCGAGGAGGCGGGACAGCTCTGCCGGTCCGGACGCTATCGAGAATGCACCGGCAATCCCTGCGGCGCGCGTCTCGGCAACCGACAGCCGCACCGACCCCGCCACGACGACCACCGGGATGTGTGCGGGTGTACGGCGCAGTACACCGTGAACCACTTTGCCCCGCAACGACTGTGAATCAAAGCACCCTTCACCGGTGATCACCAGGTCGGCCTCGGCGAGGATCTCCTCCAGGTGGACGACGTCGGCGACCAGATCCATCCCGGCAAGCAACTCCGCGTCGAACACGGCGAGGAGGCAGGCGGGCAGGCCACCTGCGGCGCCCGCGCCGGGGGTGGCGGCGACGTCGACACCGGCAACCTGGTCGAGGACGCGGGCCAGGTGGGCGAGTCCGGCGTCGAGAACGGCGACATCCGCTGCCGAGGCACCCTTCTGGGGTCCGAAAACGGCCGCCGCCCCCTGGTCTCCGACGAGCGGATTGTTTACGTCGCAGGCCACCTTCCACCGCACGTTGCGCGCACGGGGGTCCAGTCCTGCCAGATCCAGCGAGGCGATGTCACCGAGTCCCCCACCGCCAGAGGCGACGTCGCGTCCGAGGTGATCGAGGAAGCGAACACCCAGAGCACGCAGGAGCCCGGTGCCGCCGTCGGTGGTGGCGCTGCCACCGATACACAACACGATGTCCTCCACACCGTCGTCGAGTGCGCTCAGCACGATCTCGCCGACGCCGAACGTGTCGGCTCGCAGCGGCGCGGGAGGCACGTCGCTGACGTGCGGCAGTCCGTTGGCTTCGGCCGCTTCGATGATCGCCACGCGCGAATCAGCGGTGATTGCATAGTCGGCACGCCGGCGACGACCAAGAGCGTCGTGGACGTCGGCGGTGCGCAGCGTCGTGCCGGGAGCCGACAGCAGAGTCTGCAGCGTTCCCTCACCGCCGTCGGCGAGTGGGCATTCGATGATGTGGGCGTCATCCCCCAGTGCCAGCCGCACTCCGGCCGCCATGGCGGCAGCGATGTCGACGGCGGACAGTGCGCCCTTGAACGAGTCGGGTGCGACCACGACGGTCGGTACGGGCTGGACCATGAGAAGTAGCGTAGGTCGCTCTTGTACCGGCTTCTATATGCACTATGCACACAATATGCCGATTTTGACGGCCTCTTTATGTGCATCGTTTTCCTATGACGACCGAGCTCGGCGCAGGGCCGAACGGCTCAGACGTGCGGTTCTGCCGTCGCATCCGCGGACAGCAACGCCAGCCGCATCGTGGTGGCGTGTTCGAACCGGCGTAGGTCCAGCCCCGTCAGCTGCGATATCCGCTCCAGTCGCTGCACCAGGGTATTGCGATGGGTGTTGAGCGCAGTGGCCGTGGCACCGATCGAGAGGTCGGTGTCCAAGAACCCGCGCGCTGTCAGACGCAGCGTCGGTGACAGCGGACCGAGGACGCGATCGGCGAGTCCGGCCGACAGCTCTGCCGGCTGGCACGCGACGGCGCACTCGGCCGCCAGATCGGTCAACCACACCAGGTCACGTGCCGGCAGTACCCCCGCGGCGGTGAGCAGCACCCGCAACTGCTGAGCCTCGGCGGCAACCTGCTCGGTGGTTGCCGCCGCCCTGCCGCTGAGCATACGAATACCGTTCCGCTGCAACTCTTTTTGGCGATCAGCGAGCATCCGCTCGTCGACGCCGCCGTGCAGCACCCACAGTGCGCCCTGCAGCTCGGTCCCGACGGCGTTGGGAAGCGCCTCCACCTGCCGAAGAACCGATGCCAGCTTCTCCGGAGGCATCGCCACCCCCGGTTCCTGGGACGAGGTCAACACGGCGATGTTCCACGGCGGTGACAACGGTGAACCAACCCTGCGCAGCGCCTCCACGAGGCCGGTCTCGGTCATGGTTCCGGTCGCCAACGCCAAGATCACCTGCCGGATGGCATCCTCATGCCAACGCGAACTGTCACGCAGGCGTTCCTCTTTCACCAGCAGCTCGACGGTCATGGCGATCACCTCTCCGACCGAACGAACCTCCGCGGGATCCCCGGTCACTCCGACCGCGCCGATCACCTCGCCGTCCACGATGAGTGGGATATTGACTCCAGGCTGTACTCCCGCAGAAGCGTCGGCGGCATCGACGATCACCGCACGGCATACCTCGATTGCATAGGCGGCACCCTCGTGGATCGATCCGATGCGCATCGGATCGACCGAACCGATGATGCGACCGCTGCGATCCATCACATTGATCCCGTGCGTCAACCGCGGTCGCACCTGATCGACGACGCGCTGGGCGAGCGCGGAGGTCAGTGCGTGGTCACCATCCACTTCATCCATGGTGCGTTGTTCTTAGCACTCGCGACGGGATTCGACGCGCGATTGGCCGCTGCGGCAGCCGTGGCGGGCCGACGTGCTCTGTGTCGAAGCGAAGAACCCGCGTCAACGCCGCGCACGAGCCTGTAATGGTTGTTTGTAAGTGACCCATTGCACCACGCTGTCCGAATGGGTGACTCAGATACGGCATGGCGGACGGTGTCGTCACATCACACCAGCGAAGGCACAGTGCACTACCAACACGATGGGCACGTGCGGTGGCGGATTGTTCTGGAGGGGCTGGCTGAGACCGACCGTTCGCTGGAACATGTGGCCGACGTCGGTGGCCGCGTACATCAGGGGTAGGTGGCGCGGCTTTCCCGATGTCGATGGACGGCATCGTTGTTGCCGCACCGCGCGGTGCAGTATGCGCGGCGCCCGTTGCGGCTGGTGTCGACAAAGACGCGGGTGCAGCCGGGCAGCGCACACGTGCCCAGTCGGTGTCCGTCGGCTTCAACGGTGAAGATTGCCAACCCTCCTGCTGTCACTGCCATGACGCGACCCAGCAGGTCGTCGTCTTCGGGTGTGAAATGCAAATGCGGGCGCAGTCCGTCATGAGTGGTGAGGTACACACTGGTCGTGCCTTCGGCCAGGATGGCGTTGATCGCATGACACCGGTCGGTCTCATCGGTGGCGGCGAAGACCGTCCGCAGTTTGGCCGACCACCGTCGCAACGCCGCCGACGTCGCCTTATCGACTTTGGCGCGGCGTATCGCGTGATCTCGCAGTATCAACTCCGCCCCTGCCAGCGTCCAGGCTTGGCCGCGTGCTGCGTTTACCAGGTCGGCGGCCAGGAAGGCGCCGGTCATGTTGTCATGGCTGAACTGCATATGAACCATTGCAGCACAACCGGGGGTTGGCGCTGCGCGTTCAAATTATCATCCAGCTGAACGTCACCACCGACAGTGCCGAACAAGTCGTCGCCCCATCGTCAGATTGCGGGGACGATGTCCGAATCGCGTCCTACTTGAGCGCGTCGGCGATCCCCGTCCAGGCCGGTTTACGGCGGTACGCCGCGTCCAGTGGTGTCGCGGCGCCGTAGCCGCTGAAGCTTTCCGGGTAGTCGGTGATCCACGGTATTTTGTCGGTGAAGCCCCACAATGTGAGGCCGGCACGCTCACCTACATGTCCCCTCAAGGAGAACGGCACCATCGAGTTCCTCGGCGACGCCGCCGCATCGTTGGGATCCCCGCTGCTCACCGCTCTCATCCTGTGCTTCTCCGTGGCGGCCATCTCAGCCGTCGGATCGTCGATCGGCACCCTGGGAATAGTGCTACCACTGGCTGCGCCGCTGCTGGCGATGGGCGAGCTCGGACTGGCAGGTTTCGTTGCCGCGCTGTGCTTCTCGGCGGTCATCGTCGATGTCAGTCCCCTGTCGAGCAACGGCGTCATGGTACTCGCCAACGCCGATGTACCAGACAAGGACGTCTTCCAACGCAGCCTGTTCAAGTACACCGGTTACGTAGTCCTGGTGGCACCGCTCCTGGCTTTTCTCCTGGTGATACTCCCGGGATCCCTGTAAGCCGGACTCGAGCGCACCATCCTGACATGTCATACCGCAGTGACCACTGGTTCACTGCGGTATGACTTTTCACGCCGACGGGGCTGGCCGCCACGACTGCCCAGGTCGTATACGGCCAACATATATATGACTTCCCAGACGAGGAAATGACATTCCGGTCGAGGCCAGTGCCGATTCTCAAACTGGGTGGCGGGCGCCACTGCTGCCACCTGCATTCTTTGAAACTCTGCCACGGAGATGGCACGGCATTCTTGGTCATCAACGTTGCAAGAGTTGGAACGGTGCGGTGGTGCCAGTCGAGATGCGCAGCATCCCGCCACCACGCTCAGTGTGGCCGATGCAGATTGTTTCGAGGATCTTGGTTTGAGCGTAAGCGGGCCACAGCGATGACGTCGGCTCGGAACGAAACCTCACAGGTCCCGCCGACTGCCCTTCGATCTTCCCCGCAGCGTGGCCGCGGTGGAAAGTTCCCGCGAGGACGTTCTCTTCGATACTCCGGACCCGTTGGTCTGCACCGGTTTCAGCGTGCGCTGGAACTGACACCGCGGCTGATCCGCAGCGCGGTCAACGCCATCCAGAACGATGCGATATCGGCCGAGCTCTTGGTGCTGCGCCCGCTGAGGCCCTCGATGCGTTTCAACCGGTAGGCCAGCGTCTGGCGGTGGATCATCAGTTTCTCGGCAGTGGCCGACCAGCTGCGGTCGGAGGTCAGAAAGGTCTCCAGGGTCTCCACCAGGTGCGACTGGTTGGCCTCGTCGTGGTCCATCAGTTCGCCGAGGACGGCACGAGCCGCAAATTGCGCATCGGCGATGGTTCTGGGCAGGAAAAGCGGTGCCGCGGTAGAGTATTCGGCTACTGCGCTGCCATCCGCGCGGGCCGCCTGCAGGGCCCACCTGGATTGCCGTGCGCTGTCGGGCAGTCGCTGCACGGTGGAGGTGGTGCCGGACAACCCCAGGTGCGAGACCCTGGAGGTGAGCATATCAACCGTCCTGTCCCGGTCATCGACCGCGATCAGGACGTAGCCTTCCTCACCCACCACGGACGAGATGTTTGCGATGGCACTGTCCCCGAGCACGGTGCGAACCGCCCGCAGATGGCCAGCCTCGAAACCGATGACGATCCATTCGCGGTCGGCAATCCCCGCCTGCTCCAGACGTGGCTGTGCGGCATCGGATCCCAGCGTGCCGTCCATGATCTGCAGGAGCAGGTGCGAGCCGATGTCGTCGTCGCGTTCACGTTCCCGGGTCGTGCGTTCCACGTCGATGGCGATCAGGCTCTGTGCATGCAGCAGCCCGAAGGCATCGACGTCCACGTCTGATTCGCCGACGGTCACCAGCATGCATTTGCGGTGGGTCGGCAACGCCCAGGCCGTCGCTGTCGTCGACCCGTCGACCGTGAATGCCAGCCGGGCCGGAAGTCGTTCGGTTGCCGAGCCGACCCGGGTGCTCAGATCTAGGATGACGGCGCTATTCAACGGCTCTGTGTCTCCGAGGATCTCGGTGGCGAACTCGACATCGATGACATGCAGTTCGTAGTCCAGCTCCGTCGACAGCCGTTGCAACAGCGACGTTTCCAGTGCCGTTGCAGAACGAGCGACCTCGTATAAGCGGCTCAGCCGGGCGATTCGGCTGACCTGTTCACTCTGGGCGGCTACCGCAACGGTACGACCGAGCGCGGAGAAGGGCGTCGAATGCGACACCGTCAGCACCGGGAAATCCAGTGCATCGGCCTCGGTCAGCATATCGGCGTGCAGCGGCGGGGCCTTCAAGTCATCGCCGATCGCGATACCCGCAATACCCGCCTTGGCCAGGTTGCGGATGAGGTCCACCTGGCCGGCGCAATCCTCGGAAACACAGATCCCGGTCGTCATCAGCAGCTCTCCAGAGGACAGCCAGTTCCAGGGATCGTCGAGCTCACATGAGTGTGCCCAGACGACCTTCCGGTCGAGCCCGCCCGCGCCGGCGATGGTGTGACATCCGAGTTGGCGCATCGCGACCAGATCGCCGACCGTCAACTCCATGGTGTGTCCTTCCTGGCCACTTACCCCGTACGAGGATACAAGGATACGTTCTACTTCCATACCGAAGTACCGCAGTTTGGGTTGGTTCGGTGTGGCAGCGTGCACCCGGAAACCCCTGTTGCTCAAATCGTTAGGACACCTCTTGCCCACCGACGCACACATCGAGATCCGCAAGGCCCCCTTCTCCTGGGCGCTAGAGGCCGAGTACAGCCAAGCCGCCCGAATCGGCGATATCGTCTTCACCGCGGGACAGGGCGGCTTCGGCGATGACGGCGAACTCGTCTCCGGCGGATTTCTCGATCAGACCCGCCAGGCACTGCGCAATGTCGATGCCGCCCTGCGCTCGCACGGCGCCGATCTGAGCTCGGTCGTCAAGATGACCGTGTACGTGCCCAATCAAGCCGACTACGAGTTGTTCAAGCAGGTGCGCCGCGAGTTCCTCGACGCACCATGGCCAGCCTCGACGGCGGTCTCTGCCCAGCTACTCGTCCCGGGCATGCTGATCGAGATCGACGCCGTGGCGGCGGTGGGCGCCAAGCGCACCCTGGTCGACTGAGCTCAGGAGACGATCCGGATCGGCGCGCGGTCAGCCGATCCGGATCAGCTTCTTGTTGACGAACTCGTCGATCCCGAACCGTCCCAGCTCGCGGCCGAAACCCGACCGCTTCACCCCGCCGAACGGCAACTCCACGCCCTCGGCACCGACCGCGTTCACGAACACCATGCCGGCGTCGATCTGGTCGGCGACACGCTTGGCTTGCTCGGCATCGGTGGTGTACACATACGAGCCCAGCCCGAACGGCGTGTCGTTGGCGACGTCGACAGCCTGCGCCTCATCGGCCACCTTGTAGACCGTGGCCACCGGACCGAACAGCTCCTCGCGGTAGGACGCCGATTCCGGCGAGACATCGGTGAGGACGCCCGGCGGGAAGAATGCCCCGTTGCGCTGCCCCCGGGTCGCCAGCCGCGCGCCATCCGCCACCGCCCGGTCGACCTGTTCGCCGAGACGTTCGGCGGCCGCCACCGACGACAGCGGGGCCAGCCCGTCGGCCTTAGCCAACACCCGCTCGGTGAACTTGGCCAGGAAGTCGTCATAGATATCGGCAGCCACGATGATCCGCTTGGCCGCGTTGCACGCCTGCCCGGTGTTCTCAAAACGGCCGGCGACGGCGGCCTCCACCGTGTCGTCGAGATCATCGGCCGAGAGCACGATGAACGGATCCGAACCGCCCAGTTCGAGCACCACCTTCTTCAGGTTGCGCCCGGCGATCTCAGCGACCGCGGCACCGGCACGTTCCGAACCGGTCAGCGACACCCCCTGTACCCGGGGATCGGCGATGACCTCGGCGATCTGCTCGTTTGTGGCGTAGACGTTGACGTAGGCACCCTGCGGGAACCCGGCGTCGAGGAAGATCTGCTCCAGGGCGGCCGAGGATTCCGGGCACTGAGGAGCGTGCTTAAGCACAATCGTGTTGCCCAGCACCAGGTTCGGACCGGCAAAGCGGGCCACCTGATAGTAAGGGTAGTTCCACGGCATGATGCCCAACAGGACTCCAACCGCGAAGCGGCGCACCAATGCGCTGCCGTCGCCTTCCAGCAATTCGATGGGCTCGTCGGCCAGGAACTTCTCGGCGTTATCGGCGTAGAACTCATAGATCGCCGCACTGAACTCGACCTCACCGCCCGACTCGTCCAGCGGCTTGCCCATCTCACGGCCGATGATCCTGGCCAGCTCGTCCTTGCGCTCGACATGCAACGCAGCCACCCGCCGGATCAACCCGGCCCGGTCGGCCACACTTGACGGCTTCGACCACAGGCGAAAGGCGCCGTCGGCGGCGGCCAGCGCCCCCTCGATCTGCTCGTCGGTCGCGGTCGGATATTCCTTGACGACATCGCCGGTCGCCGGATCGACTACTGCGTACTCACTCATGGCCTACCTCTTTCCGGGACCGGCGCACACCGGCCCGCATGGTTGTACTCGTCACGCTGCTGTGCACAACGGACTACAGAGCCGCACCGACCTTCAGACCCTCCAGGGTGGCCTCTTCGACGGTGCGCGGCGACTGGCAGTCCCCGATCGGGCGCACGTCGATGCCGGTGGACAGCAGCTGGTGGTACAGCGAGTCCTCCTGTCGGTGCCCGAGCGCGAGCACCAGCGCCGCGACATCCTCCACGATGACCGGTTGCGCGGTCAGGGTGTTCTGCAGGTACACGGTGTCCTCGTCGGCACCGTACAGACGCACGTTGGTCATGATCTCGACATTGGCCTCGTACACCGCGCCGAGCATGGCGTTGCGGGTGTACTGCTGGATCGTCTCGCCGGGGGCGTAACCGTTGACGCACAACGTTACCCGCCGCCCACCGCTGCGCGCGATCAGCTCCGCGACCCCGAGGCCGATCCAGTCGCAGCGCCAGTCGGCCACCACGATCCGGCCCTTGGGCAGGTCGGCGGCGTTGTTTCCGATGACGTCCCAGGCATCGTGCACGGGCAGGGCGTCGTCGAGTTCGAGCGCCGGGCGGTAGGGCTTGGCTCCGGTCGCCAGAATCACCACGCCAGGACGCTCCTGCGCGACGAGTTCGGCGTCGACGGCGACCCGGGTGTGGACCTCGATGTCGAGTTTCTCGATCTCGGAGATGAGGTTTGTTGCGGCACCGCCGAATTCGGTGCGGTGCGGTAGCCGCTCAGCCAGCAGGACCTGCCCACCCATGCGCCCGCTCGCCTCGTACAGGCTGACCCGGTGCCCCCGCCTCGCGGCGGTGACCGCGGCTTTCATCCCCGCCGGGCCGGCGCCGACGATCATCACCTTCTTGGGCATGACCGCGGTGAGCAGCGTCCCGTACTGCAGCTCGCGACCGGTCTCGGGACGCTGGATGCACGAGATGGGGTAACCGGCATGAAAGTGTCCGATGCAGGCCTGGTTGCAGGCGATGCAGGCGCGGATCTCGTCCACGCGACGGGTGTCGGCCTTGACCGGCATCTCGGGGTCACAGATCAGCGCCCGCGTCATCGCACACGCATCGGCCTGTTCGGCGGCGAGCACCATCTCGGCCTCATGCGGCTGGTTGATCCGGCCGGCCACGAACACCGGGATGGTCATCTCCTTGCGGACCCGCGCAGCAGACGGTGCGGTGTAAGCCGCCTCGTACTTCATCGGGGCGACGATGTGGGTCGAACCGCCCAGCGAGGCCGAAGTGCCCTCGGTGACACTGATGTAGTCGATCAGCCCGTCGACATTCAACGTCCGGCAGGTTTCCAGCACGTCGCTCTCGGCAGTGGCGTCGAATGTCCGCTCATCAGCCGAAATCCGCACACCTACAACAAAGTCCGACCCGACCGCGGCTCGGACTGCAGCGACGGTCTCGCGCAACATCCGCATTCGATTCTCCAGCGATCCCCCGTACTGGTCGTCACGCACATTCAGGTGCGGGTTGAGGAACTGCGCGGGCAAATAGCCATGGCTGGCCACGATCTCGACCCCGTCGAGGCCGGCCTGTTTGAGCCGGGCCGCGCCGCTGGCGTAGCCGTCGATGATCTCCTGGAGCAGCGGGATGTCCAGGGCCCGTGGCATGACGTGGAACCGCTCATTCGGTATCGCCGAGGGCGCCAGCGCGACCGGTAGCGCGCCGTCCTGGGATTCCATGATCTCGCGGCCGGGGTGAAAGATCTGCGAGATCAGTTTGCAGTCATGCGCGTGCACGGCCTCGGCCAGCCGCCGGTAGCCGGGGATGCAGCTGTCCTCGGTGATCATCAGGACATGTGAGGTGTAGCGCGCCGACTCGTGTACCCCGGCGACCTGCATCACGATCAAGCCAGCGCCGCCCTCCGCTCGGGCGCGGTGGTACGCAATGAGTTCCTCAGTGACCTCGCCGTCGTGCGCCATCACAGTGTCATGGCCCGACGAGAAGATCCGATTCTTCATCCGCATCGGACCCACGTCCAGCGGGCTGAACAGGGTGGGGAAATCGATTGTCGTCGACATGGGCAAGCCTCCTTCTCCAGACCGGCAACCACTCGGCTCTGCTGCAACCAGGTCGTCATGGCGCAGATTCGGGGGCTGGGGTGGGCGCGAGGGGCACCGGTGCTGCTCACTTGAGAGTGGCACAGGCAACGTGTTCCCGCGCTCGTACGACTGTATGAAGATGAGCGCTATCAACGTTCCCGGCTACGGCGGCGCCCACTCCGAGCATGGCCGTACCAGACAACAGTTACAAGTCCGGACTCTGTACGTCCATACAGTGTCGTCTGCCCTATCGGATGTCCTAACTTCGGTCAATCCCTGCTGCGTCACAGCCACGTGGGTGCAGCGATCTGAGCAACACCGAGGACTGTCGATGAACGCCTTTTCCGTGATGGACGATGCTCCGACCTCACGATTTCACAAGAAACTGCTGATCGCCTGCTGCGGCGGACCGTTTCTCGACGGCTACGTGCTGAGCATCATCGGCGTCGCCTTGGTTGGTATCAAGGCCGAACTGCAGCCCTCCAGTGTCGAGGTCGGCCTGATCGGCGCGGCATCGCTGATCGGAATCTTCTTCGGTGCAACGCTGTTCGGATCCCTCACCGACCGCATCGGCCGCGAGAAGATGTACGCCCTGGACCTCGCGGTCCTGGTGGCGGCCTGCGCATTGAGTGTCTTCGTGGCCGAGGCGTGGCAGCTGATCGCGCTGCGGCTGCTCATCGGCCTAGCGATCGGCGCCGACTACCCGATCGCCACCTCGTTGCTGACCGAGTTCACGCCGACGAAAAAGCGCGGATTCATGATCGGCCTGACCGGCGTCAGCTGGTCGGTCGGCGCCGCGTTCGCCTACATCGTCGGGGCCGCCGTGGTCGGCGCCACCGGGGGCCACGAGCAGTGGCGCTGGCTGCTCGGCACGTCCGCCGTGCTGGGCATCATCGTCCTGTTGCTGCGCCGGGGCATCCCGGAGTCACCGCGTTGGCTGTTCAACCAGGGCCGCGTGCAGGAGGCACAAGCGGTCATCAAGTCCGTCTACGGCCGTGACGTCGATCTGAGCGCCCAGCCCGTCGACGAGGGCAGTCGCGAAAGTGCTTCGTTCTTCGGTTCGTTCGCCGCGATCGTGCGAGGCGGATACTTGAAGCGAACCGTCATGTGCGGTGTCCTCTACCTTGCCCAGATCACACCGCAGTACGCGCTGCTGACCTTCCTGCCGGTCATCCTGGCCGGATTCGCGATCTCGGACACCGGCTCGGCTGGGCTCATCATCGAAACCGTCATCATCGCGCTGTTCGCCCTCGGCTGCATCCCGGCGTTGCGCTGGGTCGAGACCATCGGCCGACGCAAGATGACCATCATCCCGTTCGCGATCATGGCGGTACCGCTGATCGTGTTGTGGGTGACGCCGGAGGCGCCGGTGTGGATCATCGTGGCGGCCTTCTGCCTGTACGCGTTTGCCTCGGGTGGCCCCAGCATTCTGGAGTGGATCTACCCGAATGAGTTGTTCCCCACCGAGGTTCGCGCCACCGCGGTCGGCGCAGCGGTCGGCATCAGCCGCATCGGCGCAGCCACCGGCACCTACCTGTTGCCCATCAGCATCGAGAAGTTCGGCATCGGCACCACCATGGGCTTCGGCGCGCTGCTCACCCTGCTGGGCTTCGTGGTCTGCTTCGCGTGGGCGCCCGAGACCGCCGGCCGCTCCCTGGAACAGACCTCCACCATCGGACCGCGCGCCAAGGATGTCGCCAAGCAGTCCGTCCCGCAGCAGCGCTGACCGGCGACGACACGCCGCGAAAGGATCGAAATGACCACGACCACGAGCATCGTCGACACCGTGCCCACCGGCCTGTGGCTCGGTGGTGAACAGGTCGACGCCGCGGCCGGCGCCACCTTCGAGGTGCACGACCCAGCGACCGAGCAGGTCCTGGTCGCGGTGGCCGACGCCGAACCCGAGGACGGCGCGCGGGCACTCGATCTCGCCCACGCTGCCCAGCCCGGCTGGGCAGCGACCTCGCCGCGGGCCCGGGCCGACATCCTGCGCCGCGCATTCGAACTCCTGCAGCAGCGCAGCGAGGAGTTCGCGCAGCTGATCACCCTGGAGATGGGCAAACCGCTGGCGGAGAGCCGCGGCGAGGTCGCCTACGGCGCGGAGTTCCTCCGGTGGTTCAGCGAGGAGGCCGTGCGCCTGGACGGCCGCTATGCCACCGCACCGTCCGGTAACGGCCGTATCGTGGTGTCCAAGGCCCCGGTCGGGCCGGTGTTGGCAATCACCCCTTGGAATTTCCCGTTGGCGATGGGCACCCGCAAGATCGGCCCGGCCCTGGCGGCCGGGTGCACCATCATTGTCAAGCCGGCCGAGGAAACCCCGCTGACGATGCTGCTGCTCGGCCAGGTGTTCGCCGAGGTCGGCGTGCCCATTGGCGTGCTGTCCATCCTGCCGACCTCGCGCGCGGCGGCCCTGACGGCCCCGTTGATCGGTGACCCCCGACTGCGCAAGCTGACCTTCACCGGATCCACGCGGGTCGGCAAGATATTGGTACGCGATTCGGCCAAACAACTGTTGCGTACTTCGATGGAACTCGGCGGCAACGCACCCTTCGTGGTGTTCGAAGACGCCGATATCGACGCCGCCGTCGACGGGGCGATCGCGGCCAAGATGCGCAACGGCGGCCAGGCGTGCACCGCCGCGAACCGGATCCACGTGCAGCGCACTGTGATCGACGAGTTCACCGAGAAGTTCACCGCGCGTATCGCGGCGATGTCGGCACGTGCGGGGGATGTTCCGGGCGCCGATATCGGCCCCCTGGTCAACGCCGATCAGCGCAATACCGTGACCGAACTGGTGGAGGACGCGGTAAGCCGGGGTGCGCGGGTGCGTACCGGCGGTAGCGCGCTGGACGGTCCCGGATTCTTCTACGCGCCCACGGTTCTCGATCAGATCCCCGATGACGCGCGGCTGCTGAAGGAGGAGATCTTCGGCCCGGTGGCGGCGATCGCGGGATTCGATACCGAACAGGACGGTATTGACGCCGCCAACGACACCGAATACGGTCTGGCCGCGTACTTCTACACGCGCGATCTCGACCGGGTGATGCGGGTGTCGGCTGCGCTGCAGAGCGGCATGGTGGGCGTCAACCGCGGCATCATCTCCGACGCCGCAGCGCCGTTCGGCGGTGTCAAACAGTCCGGGTTCGGCCGCGAGGGCGGTGCCGAAGGTATCGACGAGTACCTCGACACGAAATACGTCGCATTGTGACGGCGGCGGAATCGCCTCTCGCACTGGCCCGGTCGTGGCTGCTCGCTCGTCCTGTCGATACCTCCACCCTGGCCGCCGCGGCGGCCCACGGCCCCGACAACCTGATCGTCGACCTGGAGGACGGGATCCCCTTCGCGGGCAAGCCGGCCGCCCGGGAGTTCGCCCGGGAATGGCTCGGTGCACATCACGGCTGGGTGCGCGTCAACAATGTGACGACGCCACATTTCGCCGCGGACATTGCCGCAGTCACCGGACTGCCCGGGCTCCTCGGGATCGTGTTGTCCAAGACCGAGTCCGCGGCCGACGTCAAGCTCTGCGCCGAGGCGCTACCCGATGTGCCGATCATCGCGATGATCGAGTCCGCATACTCGCTGCTGCACGCGGCCGCTATCGCCGATACTCCCCCAGTCGTCCGGCTGATATGTAGATCAGTTTGTCAAGGGGCAGGGTGAAGCGGCGGCCACGACCGTCGCCGGGGCCGCCGCTTCGTAGTGCCAGGTGAGTGTGTTTGTCGAGCGTGTCGTATCGACGCGTTATCAAGTC
>NZ_NPKP01000025.1 GCF_008329585.1 Mycolicibacterium sp. P9-22
ACAAATGCCCGAGCCCCCCAAATGTGTGTTTGGGGGGCTCGGGTCTTAATGTGTGTTCGGCGGTGTCCTACTTTTCCACCCTTTTGGGTAGTATCATTGGCGCTGGTAGGCTTAGCTTCCGGGTTCGGGATGGGACCGGGCGTTTCCCTGCCGCTATGGCCGCCGTAACTTTATTCACCCTTTTCTGGGCGCCCCCACACCGTGGGTGGGGGAAGTGTGTTTTGGTGGTGGAGTGTGTTCACGCCATTGCTGGTGTGAATGTGTCCGATATTGTGGATTGTGGTTGCGGGCGTTTAATGTGCGTCATACTTTTCTTACACGGTTTATCTGCTACCCAACGTGGTTGGGTGTGTGTAAGTTTTCGGCCGGTTAGTGCCAGTTCCCTAAACCTATTGCTAGGTGTGCAGGTCTGGTCTATCGATCCCGTGGTCTGCGGGGGGCCTTATCCCACTTAATGGGTGAGAAGCCTGGTCTTGGAGAAGGTTTCCCGCTTAGATGCTTTCAGCGGTTATCCTGTCCGAACGTGGCTATCCAGCCGTGCCCCTGGTGGGACAACTGGTGGACCAGAGGTTCGTCCGTCCCGGTCCTCTCGTACTAGGGACAGGTTTCCTCAAGCTTCTGACGCGCGCGGCGGATAGAGACCGAACTGTCTCACGACGTTCTAAACCCAGCTCGCGTGCCGCTTTAATGGGCGAACAGCCCAACCCTTGGGACCTGCTCCAGCCCCAGGATGCGACGAGCCGACATCGAGGTGCCAAACCATCCCGTCGATATGGACTCTTGGGGAAGATCAGCCTGTTATCCCCGGGGTACCTTTTATCCGTTGAGCGACACCCCTTCCACTCAGAGGTGCCGGATCACTAGTCCCGACTTTCGTCCCTGCTCGACTTGTAAGTCTCGCAGTCAAGCTCCCTTGTGCACTTACACTCAACACCTGATTGCCGTCCAGGTTGAGGGAACCTTTGGGCGCCTCCGTTACATTTTAGGAGGCAACCGCCCCAGTTAAACTACCCACCAGGCACTGTCCCTGAACCGGATATACGGTTCGAAGTTAGAGGCCCAATACGATCAGAGTGGTATTTCAACAATGACTCCACACACACTGGCGTGCATGCTTCACAGTCTCCCACCTATCCTACACAAACCGTATCGAGCACCAATACCAAGTTGTAGTGAAGGTCCCGGGGTCTTTTCGTCCTGCCGCGCGTAACGAGCATCTTTACTCGTAGTGCAATTTCGCCGAGTCTATGGTTGAGACAGTTGAGAAGTCGTTACGCCATTCGTGCAGGTCGGAACTTACCCGACAAGGAATTTCGCTACCTTAGGATGGTTATAGTTACCACCGCCGTTTACTGGGGCTTAAATTCTCCGCTTCACCCTTACGAGTTAACGGGTCCTCTTAACCTTCCAGCACCGGGCAGGCGTCAGTCCGTATACATCGTCTTGCGACTTCGCACGGACCTGTGTTTTTAGTAAACAGTCGCTTCTCACTGGTTTGTGCCACCCCCCACCGCTGCCGGCAGCATGTGCCATGACAGTAGGAGGTCCCCCTTCTCCCGAAGTTACGGGGGCATTTTGCCGAGTTCCTTAACCATAGTTCACTCGTACGCCTTAGTATTCTCTACCTGACCACCTGTGTTGGTTTGGGGTACGGGCCGTGTGTGAGCTCGCTAGAGGCTTTTCTCGGCAGCATAGGATCACCGAATTCGCCTCAATCGGCTATGCATCACCTCTCAGGATATGTGAGACCCGGATTTACCTAGGCCTCTCCCTACAGGCTTGCCCCAGTATTACCACTGACTGGTACGGCTACCTTCCTGCGTCACCCCATCGCTTGACTACTACCAGAGAAGGTCCCGCGCAGCCCCATCAATCCTCACACCCGAAGGTGATCGGTAACGATGGTTTTGGGCGGTTAGTACCTCTGATTCATCATGGGCGCGCACACACGGGTACGGGAATATCAACCCGTTGTCCATCGACTACGCCTGTCGGCCTCGCCTTAGGTCCCGACTCACCCTGGGCGGACTGGCCTGCCCCAGGAACCCTTGGTCTTTCGGCGGGCAAGGTTCTCACTTGCCTTATCGCTACTCATGCCTGCATTCTCACTCCCACACCCTCCACAACTGGATCACTCCGCTGCTTCACTGGATGCAGGACGCTCCCCTACCCAATCAACAAAGTTGATTGCCGCGGCTTCGGCGGTGTGCTTGAGCCCCGCTACATTATCGGCGCACAATCACTTGACCAGTGAGCTATTACGCACTCTTTCAAGGGTGGCTGCTTCTAAGCCAACCTCCTGGTTGTCTTCGCGACTGCACATCCTTTTCCACTTAGCACACGCTTAGGGGCCTTAGCCGGCGATCTGGGCTGTTTCCCTCTCGACGCACGGAGCTTATCCCCCGCCGTCTCACTGCCACGCTTTCACTTACCGGCATTCGGAGTTTGGCTGACGTCAGTAACCTTGTGAGGCCCATCGGCCATCCAGTAGCTCTACCTCCGGCAAGAAACACGCAACGCTGCACCTAAATGCATTTCGGGGAGAACCAGCTATCACGGAGTTTGATTGGCCTTTCACCCCTACCCACAACTCATCCCCTCAGTCTTCAACCTAAGTGGGTTCGGTCCTCCACAACATCTTACTGCTGCTTCAACCTGGCCATGGGTAGATCACTCCGCTTCGGGTCCAGAACACACCACTACACCAACCCCTCTGGGTTGGATACGCCCTATTCAGACTCGCTTTCGCTGCGGCTACCCCACACGGGTTAACCTCGCGACATGTCCCTGACTCGCAGGCTCATTCTTCAAAAGGCACGCCATCACCCCACGCTTTAACACGAAGGCTCTGACGGATTGTAGGCACACGGTTTCAGGTACTATTTCACTCCCCTCCCGGGGTACTTTTCACCATTCCCTCACGGTACTAATCCGCTATCGGTCATTGGGAAGTATTCAGGCTTACCGGGTGGTCCCGGCAGATTCACAGCAGATTTCACGGGCCCGCTGCTACTCGGGGACAGTTCCACAACAGAGCATGTGTTTTCACGTACCGGGCTCTCACCGTCTACGGCAGGCCATCCCAAGACCACTTCCGCTAACACACACTTTTTTCACTGTTGCCCCAGTCGGCGGACCGGAGAAGAAACGCCCCACAACCCCGCACACACAACCCCCGCCGGGTATCACATGCATACGGTTTAGCCATCCTCCGCTTTCGCTCGCCACTACTCACGGAATCACTTTTGTTTTCTCTTCCTACGGGTACTGAGATGTTTCACTTCCCCGCGTTCCCCCCCAACGGCTATATATTCACCGTTGGGTAACACGACATCACTCGTGCTGGGTTTCCCCATTCGGACATCCTCGGATCCACGCTCGGTTGGCAGCTCCCCGAGGCATATCGCAGCCTCCCACGTCCTTCATCGGCTCCCAATGCCAAGGCATCCACCATGCGCCCTTAAACACTTACAACACAGATAAACCAAATAAAGAAAAAAATTGCACATCAAACACACACAACAAAACCAGAACCCCACACCCCCCAAAAGGGAGCCGGAGAACCAATCTCCTTGCGTGCTAGATGCTCGCAACCACTATCCACAAATCAAACACCACACCCCACCACCAAAGATGGAGCAACAACACACACCCCCAACCCAACGGTCAGGAGCCGGCATCCCTTCCTCATAAGGCGAGGACGCCGCGGGGCCTGTTGTCTCAAAGCCCAATAGTGTGTCTGGCAGCCAGGCACCCACAAAAACTGCGGGACACCCAAATAAGTTTGTTGAGTTGCACCAGACCCCCACCCACTACAGGTAAGAGGGCCATCCAACGAATCGTCCAGATCACCGAACCCCCACAAGGTGTGGGCGGGCCTGAATCTCGTGGTGCTCCTTAGAAAGGAGGTGATCCAGCCGCACCTTCCGGTACGGCTACCTTGTTACGACTTCGTCCCAATCGCCGATCCCACCTTCGACGGCTCCCTCCCACAAGGGGTTAGGCCACCGGCTTCGGGTGTTACCGACTTTCATGACGTGACGGGCGGTGTGTACAAGGCCCGGGAACGTATTCACCGCAGCGTTGCTGATCTGCGATTACTAGCGACTCCGACTTCACGGGGTCGAGTTGCAGACCCCGATCCGAACTGAGACCGGCTTTAAAAGGATTCGCTCCACCTCACGGCATCGCAGCCCTTTGTACCGGCCATTGTAGCATGTGTGAAGCCCTGGACATAAGGGGCATGATGACTTGACGTCATCCCCACCTTCCTCCGAGTTGACCCCGGCAGTCTCCTACGAGTCCCCGGCATAACCCGCTGGCAACATAGGACAAGGGTTGCGCTCGTTGCGGGACTTAACCCAACATCTCACGACACGAGCTGACGACAGCCATGCACCACCTGCACACAGGCCACAAGGGAAACCACATCTCTGCAGTCGTCCTGTGCATGTCAAACCCAGGTAAGGTTCTTCGCGTTGCATCGAATTAATCCACATGCTCCGCCGCTTGTGCGGGCCCCCGTCAATTTCTTTGAGTTTTAGCCTTGCGGCCGTACTCCCCAGGCGGGGTACTTAATGCGTTAGCTACGGCACGGATCCCAAGGAAGGAAACCCACACCTAGTACCCACCGTTTACGGCGTGGACTACCAGGGTATCTAATCCTGTTCGCTCCCCACGCTTTCGCTCCTCAGCGTCAGTTACTGCCCAGAGACCCGCCTTCGCCACCGGTGTTCCTCCTGATATCTGCGCATTCCACCGCTACACCAGGAATTCCAGTCTCCCCTGCAGTACTCAAGTCTGCCCGTATCGCCCGCACGCCCACAGTTAAGCTGTGAGTTTTCACGAACAACGCGACAAACCACCTACGAGCTCTTTACGCCCAGTAATTCCGGACAACGCTCGGACCCTACGTATTACCGCGGCTGCTGGCACGTAGTTGGCCGGTCCTTCTTCTGCACATACCGTCACTTGCGCTTCGTCTGTGCTGAAAGAGGTTTACAACCCGAAGGCCGTCATCCCTCACGCGGCGTCGCTGCATCAGGCTTGCGCCCATTGTGCAATATTCCCCACTGCTGCCTCCCGTAGGAGTCTGGGCCGTATCTCAGTCCCAGTGTGGCCGGTCACCCTCTCAGGCCGGCTACCCGTCGTCGCCTTGGTAGGCCATTACCCCACCAACAAGCTGATAGGCCGCGGGCCCATCCCACACCGCAAAAGCTTTCCACCACACACCAGGAAGTGCATGGTCATATTCGGTATTAGACCCAGTTTCCCAGGCTTATCCCAAAGTGCAGGGCAGATCACCCACGTGTTACTCACCCGTTCGCCACTCGAGTACCCCGAAGGGCCTTTCCGTTCGACTTGCATGTGTTAAGCACGCCGCCAGCGTTCGTCCTGAGCCAGAATCAAACTCTCCAAACAAAAACAACCCAACCCAAAAGCCAGGTGAATTCGAATCAGAAAAACCTGATATCCAAACAAAAGACACCAACAAACTGGCATCAAAAAAACAGGCCACCCACCAACTCAAGGAGACGGGAATCCCCCCAAACGAGTGGCCAAAAACAACAAACAAAAACCACCAAACACACTATTGAGTTCTCAAACAACAGACTTG
>NZ_NPKP01000026.1 GCF_008329585.1 Mycolicibacterium sp. P9-22
GGGGTTGAACCCGAAGATGCCGAGCACGCCCAGCACGGCCTGGCGGATGGGACGGGCCAGGGACGGTGGGGTGGGGGTGGCCTTGGTGATCTCGATGCTGGCTTGTGGCGGCAGCGCGGGAGCGGCGGTCACCTCCGCTGGGGCTGTCGCGGTGGTGACCGCAGCGGTGGCAGCCGTCGTGTCGGTTGTCGTTGCCGCCGTGCTGGTTCGGGAGGGTGCGGCGTTCAGCGTGGTGGTGTGACCGCTGGGGGCGATGGCGTGGGTGACTGCGTTCTGGCGTGCGCTCAGTGCTGTCGCGTGGCGGGGACTCTTCTTGGGACTGGCAGCGCTGCGCGCCGTGCGGACCTCGGTCGGATCATCGCCGGCCTCCTCGGCTTGGGGCTCAGGTTCGGCTTCGGCGGCTGGTTCGGGATCGGGTTCGGCCGGCGGTTCCTGCGATTCCGTCTTGGTTTCGCCGCCGGGTTCGGTGCCGGTCTCGGCGACCGCGACCCCCTGCCCGGCGATGACGGCCGCACCGACACCCGCGGCGACCGCCCCGACACGCAACCACTGCAGTACCGGAAGCTCGTGGGCCCGCCGGACATTTTTGTTAGCCATCCTCTGACTCTGACCGGCGATCGGGCCGTGAATCCCCGGGTGGCACTACTTGAATTCGGTACACCGCGCCGGGTCGACTACCTGGATTCGCGTGCTGCTCGAAGTTTGCGCTGCGCAAGTTCCAGCAGTGTGCCCAGCCCCTCGGGCTCGATGTGCAGGTAGTCACAGATCACCTCGTCGGCGACGCCGGCATCGCGCAGCCGCAACGCCAGCGAGTGGGCCTCGGGAATCCGGCGCAACGCCTCCTCGTATTCGGGTGAGGTCATACGGTCGCCGGTGGTGTATACGGGGGAAGCCCGGTGGCGATCACCCCGATGACGGAATGCGACGTGCTTGTCAGGTAGGCCGTGGCGCCGTCGGCGGACAGTGTGATGATGCTCGCGTTGGCGAACGGGATGATCTTGGTGACGGCCTTGGTGGCGAGGTCGATCACCCTGACCGAATCGCCTCTCGAGACGAATAGTGTGCTGTTGTCCGGTGAAACGGCCATGTAGAGGGCGCCGTCCGGCAGTTCGATGGTGCCGGTGACAGTGTTGGTGGCGGTGTCCACGATGGACACGTGGCCGCCCCCGCGGTTGCGCACCTTTGCGGTGTAGATCGTGGAACCGTCCCCGGACATGGCGATACGCCGCGACGGCGACGGCGGAGTCTCTTGGATGACAGTGGTCACGGTGTTGGCGGCGGTGTCGACAACGGCGATGCCGCCACCGCTCAAGTTGAGTGCATAGACGGAAGAACCGTCGGGCAGCATCGCTATAGCGTTGATCGCGTCCGGGGTGGTGATACTGGCGACGATCTGCCGAGTTGCTGTATCGACGACATGCAGCGCCACGCCTGTCCCTGGCACTTGCTGGAAAAGACCGATATAGGCGAACGTGCCGTCGGGAGTGAGCGCCACCACATATGGTTCGCGTGTCATCGTGATCGTGTGGACGACGGTGTTGGTGGCGGTGTCGACCAGCAGCACCCTCCCGGTCGGGAAGGTGCTATCGATCACCCACAGTGTTTTTTCGTCAGGACTGAGTGCCAGTCCGCGGAGTGAGCCACCCGGTCTGAACGTGGTCTTGACGGTGTTGGTCACCAGGTCGATGACGGCAACACGGCCGGTATCGGTCACGGTGTACGCCATCTTGCCGTCGGCGGTGACGATGATGTTGCGGGTGGCGCCGATACCGGTGTCGATTGTCTTGACGATGGTGTTCGGGGCAAATCCCATTTCGAGGTCCGCCGTCGTGGAGCTGGACAGCCTGTGGGTGTCGGTCACGGTGAAGGTCAGACTCTCCGGCGTCGCACCGGCGGCGGTTATGCGTTCGGCGAAACTCAAGGTGTAAGTGAAGGTTCCGTCATGGTTGTCGGTCAGGGTGCCGATGGTGGGGGTACTCACCGTGAGAGTGACGTGGTCCCCGTCGGCATCGGCTGTGTCGACGGTGAGGAGCACCGCGCCGGTGGAGGCATCGGGTTCGCCGGCCTCGACAGTCACGGTGGGTGCGGCCTTGTGCGAGGCGAGGCCCGTCCAGATCACCGACAGCATTCCACCGGGCGATGCGTGGCTGACGTAGGCGAGAGCGCCATTGGGGGAGAACGCCACGGTTCTGGGAGACCCGATGTCGATCGTGGCGATCACAGTGGCGGTGGTGGTATCGACGACCGAGACTCTGCCCGCCTCGGAATGGCTTACATAGGCGAGAGTACCGTCAGGGGAGAACTTGACATTCGTCGCCGCGGCATCGAATTCGATGGTACTGCGGGTGATTCCGGCGGCAGCATCGACGATGGCCACTCCATGCACGCCTTCCCGGATCACGGTGGCGTACAACGTCTTCCCGTCGGGCGAAAGATCGATGCGCTTGGTCTCGCCCTGGATGACGAGATCCGTTACATGCTCGTAGGTCTCGGTATCGATGACCGCGATCGGGTAGCCGAGTCCCAGGGATGCGTAAAGGGTCTTACCGTCGGGCGAGAGTACAAGATCCGACACCGAGGTGCTCGTCCTGATGCGCTGGACGACGGTGTTGGTGGCGGTGTCGAACACCGCCACGCCGGTGAGGTAGGTGTCACCGATGAAGAGAATGCCGCCATCCGGGGTGATGGCCAAGTTGCTTCCCCGTCCCGCGACGTCGGTAACCGTCGTAACCGCGTAGGTGGCGGTGTCGATGATCGACAGGGAGTCCTCCAAGAGGTTGAAGACATAGGTCTTTTTGCCATCGGGGCTCACCACCACGTCATTGGCGCGGTAGCCGACGGGCAAAGTCGTGGTCACCTTGTTCGTGGCCGTATCGATGATTGAGACCGTACTGTCCGCAAAGCTCGCGACATAGGCGGTCTTTCCATCGGGAGAGATGGCCACATCCTGCGGCATGCCCCCGACCGGAATGGTCGCAACGACGGTGTGGGCCTCGAATTGTTCGATGGTGGCGGTGATGCTGAGTGGGTTTGAGGTGGTGGTTCCGTCGGTGGCGGTGATGGTGATGGTTTCTGTGGTGTCTGCGCCGGCGTAGGAGGCGGCGAGGCGGGCGGCGAAGGTGGGGGTGTAGG
>NZ_NPKP01000038.1 GCF_008329585.1 Mycolicibacterium sp. P9-22
GTCGGCCTGTTGCCTCATGTCAAGATGCGCGCGTAGGGGTGGTCGTTGCCTCACGTAATCGTGCGCGCTTGTTGACTTGGGGTTGGGCGGTGGGGCCGGCCTTAGCGATGGCCAGTGTGAACAGCTGGGCGGTCAGTGCTTGGACTTGACGCTGGGTGGCGGCGGGGTTGATCAGCGAGTGAGCTCGGGTTAACGACACGATGCGTTCCACGGTCATGGTCGGGTGATCGATCGCGCGGTGGAACGGGGTGGTGGCTTTATCATGCTTCTTGGTGATCTTGGCGCCTCTGCGGACCTTCGATACAAGTTTCTGCTGCGGGTAGAAGTAGTTGGTCAGTTTGGACTGCAGCTGCCAGATCTCGTTGAGTAACAACAGTTCTGAAGCGGTGTCATAGCGGTAATAGCCCACCAATATGCGCACTACCGACCAGTTCTTCTGCTCCACGTGGCAGCCGTCGTTCTTGTTGCCCGGCCGCGCCCGGGTGAAGGTGATCTGACGATCTTGGCACCAGTTGAA
>NZ_NPKP01000002.1 GCF_008329585.1 Mycolicibacterium sp. P9-22
GCTCACATCGATTGGGGCGACACCTTGACAAAGCCGTGAGCCCCGTCACACACTTCTCGATGTTAGCGCTCACATCACCGCGTCCCGGTCTGTCCGGCACGCGCGTTCTGGGCAGAAACCACTCGGAGGATTTCATGCGTAAGAGCCTTGCTCGTGCCGTCGGCGCGCTTGCCGTGCTGGCGGCACTGACCAGCGCCGGTTGCGGTCGCCCGGACGCGCCGGAGGCCGGCGGGGGCGGCAGTGAACGCACCGGCACCGTGGGCATCGCGATGCCCACCAAGTCGTCGGAACGCTGGGTGGCCGACGGCGACAACATCGCCGCACAGTTCCAAAAACTCGGCTATCAAACCGACCTGCAATACGGCGACGACGTCGTGCAGAACCAGGTGTCCCAGATCGAGAACATGATCACCAAGGGCGTCAAGGCTCTGGTCATCGCGCCCATCGACAGCTCATCGCTGACCGACATCCTGCAACGTGCCGCCGACGCGGACATCCCGGTGGTCAGCTACGACCGGCTGATCCGCGGCACCGAAAACGTGGACTACTACGCGACATTCGACAACTTCAAGGTCGGCGTGCTGCAGGCCACCTATATCGTGGACAAGCTCGGTGTCGCAGCCGGCAAGGGCCCCTTCAACATCGAGCTGTTCGCCGGTTCACCCGACGACAACAACGCGACGTTCTTCTTCGACGGCGCCATGAGCGTGCTGCAGCCGCACATCGACAGCGGCAAGCTCGTCGTCAAGAGCGGTCAGACCTCGTTCGATCAGGTGGCCACGCTGCGCTGGGACGGCGGGCTGGCACAGTCCCGGATGGACAACCTGCTGAGCAGGGCCTACACCAGTGGGCGGGTCGACGCCGTGCTCTCCCCCTACGACGGGATGTCACTGGGGATCATCTCGGCGCTCAAGAGTGCGGGCTACGGAACACCGGCCAACCCGCTGCCCGTCGTCACCGGACAGGATGCCGAGCTGGCCTCGGTGAAGTCGATCATCGCCGGCGAGCAGACGCAGACGGTGTTCAAGGACACCCGCGAGCTGGCCAATGCCGCTGTGCAGATGGTGGATTCGCTGCTGTCCGGCGGTACACCAGAGGTCAACGACACCACCACCTATGACAACGGCATCAAGGTCGTCCCGGCGTTCCTGCTCGACCCGGTCAGCGTGGACAAGACCAACTATGAGAAGGTGCTCGTCGACTCCGGCTACTACACGCAGGCACAACTCGCGTGAGCGGGGCGACGGCCGCGCCGTTGCTCGAGATGCGCGACATCACCAAGCGATTCGGCAACGTCACCGCACTGCGTGATGTCAACCTCACGGTGCGCCACGGCGAGATTCACGCCATCTGTGGTGAGAACGGCGCCGGGAAGTCGACGTTGATGAAGGTGCTCAGTGGGATCTACCCGCACGGTAGCTACCAGGGCGAGATCGTCTTCGACGGCCGGCCGGGCGAGTTCAAGGACATCCGCAGCAGCGAGCGCCGCGGTATCGGCATCATCCACCAGGAACTCGCGCTGGTGCCCGTGCTGTCGATCGCCGAGAACATCTTTCTCGGCAATGAACACGCCTCCGGTGGGATCATCAGCTGGCACGAGACCACCAGTCACGCCCAGCGGCTGCTCGAGCGCGTCGGCCTGAAGGAGAACCCGCAGACCCTGATCTCCGATATCGGCGTCGGTAAGCAGCAACTTGTCGAGATCGCCAAGGCGCTGTCGAAGAAGGTGAAACTGCTCATCCTCGACGAGCCGACTGCGGCGCTGAACGACGAGGACAGCAGGCACCTGCTCGACCTCATCGTCGAGCTCGCCGGCCAGGGGCTGACCTGCATCATCATCTCGCACAAGCTCAATGAGGTGATGCGGGTCGCCGACACCATCACGATCCTGCGCGACGGTCAGACCATCGAGACCCGCCCCGTCGAATCGGGACTCACCGAGGAACACATCATCCGCGGCATGGTCGGTCGCGATATGGTCGACCGCTTCCCGCCACGCACTCCCCATCCGGTCGGCGACGTCACCTTCGCGATCGAGGACTGGACCGTCTTCCACCCGCTCGATCAGGAGCGCAAGGTCGTCGACGGGGTCTCGATCAGCGTGCGCCGCGGCGAGGTGGTGGGTTTGGCAGGCCTGATGGGCGCCGGGCGCACCGAGCTGGCGATGAGCGTCTTCGGCCGCAGTTACGGAAAAAAGGGCGGCGGCACGGTATTCAAGGACGGTAAGGAGATCCGCACCCGCACCGTCTCCGAGGCGATCGCGCACGGCATCGCCTACGCCACCGAGGATCGCAAGCATTACGGGCTCAACCTGATGGATGACATCGCTCGCAGCGTGACCCTGGCATCGCTGCCGAAGGTCAGCAGGGCAACCGTCATCAACGAACACGAAGAAACCGTCGTCGCCGAGCGCTTCCGCAAGGACATGCACATCAAGGCCCCGTCGGTGCGGGCTACCACCGGCAATCTGTCGGGAGGCAATCAGCAGAAGGTGGTGCTGAGCAAGTGGATCTTCGCCGACCCCGACGTGCTGATCCTCGACGAGCCCACCCGCGGCATCGATGTCGGAGCCAAGTACGAGATTTACACGATCATCAATTCGCTGGCATCCCAGGGAAAGTCGGTGATCGTGATCTCCTCCGAGCTGCCCGAGCTGATCGGCCTGTGCGACCGGATCTACACCCTCAACGAGGGCAGACTCACCGGCGAGGTGGCCCGCGAGGACGCCGCGCAGGAAACACTGATGCACTACATGATGAAGGGATCGACCTCATGACCACCAGTTCCACGGTGGATGCGGCCTCGAGCGCACCCGCGCCGCCGCCGGAGTCCGGCGCCGCGCGACTGGCGACGGTGATACGCAAGAATTTCCGGCAGTACGGCATGGTCGTCGCGCTGGTGCTGATCGTCATCCTGTTCCAGCTCTGGACCAGTGGAATCCTGCTCAAACCGCTCAATGTCACCAATATCGTTCAACAGAACGGCTACATCCTGATCCTGGCGATCGGGATGGTCATCGTCATCATCTCCGGCCACATCGACCTGTCGGTCGGCTCGATCGCCGGATTCGTCGGAGCCATGTCGGCGGTGCTGATGATCCGGCAGGACATGCCCTGGCCGGTCGCGGTCGGGCTGTGCCTGCTGCTCGGCGCGCTGATCGGTGCGTGGCAGGGGTTTTGGATCGCCTACGTCGGGATTCCGTCATTCATCGTGACCCTGGCCGGCATGCTGGTGTTCCGCGGGGCGACCCAGTATCTGCTGGAGGGCCAATCGATCGCTCCGTTCCCGCGCAGCTTCAGCCAGGTCAGCAGCGGGTTCCTGCCCGAGGTCGGCGGCGCCAGCCTCTATCACTGGCCCACGATGATCCTCGGCGCGCTGGTGATGGTCGCCGCGGTATGGCAGCAGGTCCGCCAGCGAAACACGCAGACCCGTTACGGGTTCGACGTCCTGCCCTTCGGATGGTTCGCCTTCAAATGCGCCGCCATCGTCGCCGCCCTGGCCGCGTTCACGCTGCTGTTGGCGAGCTACCGCGGGGTGCCGGTGGTCGGCATCATCCTGGCGGTGGCGTTCGTCATCTACGCATTCGTCATGCGCAGCACCGTGTTCGGCCGGCAGGTGTACGCGGTGGGCGGAAACGTGGCCGCTGCCCGGCTCTCCGGGGTCAAGACCAAGCGCGTCACCTTCCTGGTCTTCGTCAACATGGGTCTGCTGTCGGCCCTGGCCGGTCTGCTCTTCGCGGCGCGGCTCAACTCGGCGACCCCGCAGGCCGGCATCGGCATGGAGTTGGAGGCGATCGCGGCGGCATTCATCGGCGGCGCCTCGGCCAACGGCGGTGTGGGCACCGTGTTCGGCGCCATCATCGGCGGGTTCGTGCTCGGCGTGCTGAACAACGGGATGTCGTTGATTGGCATCGGTAGCGATGTCCAGCAGGTGATCAAGGGCCTGGTGCTGCTGGCCGCGGTGGGATTCGACGTCTACAACAAGAAGAAGGGCGGATCGTAGCGCCATGGACCGGTTCGACCGCGAGATCCTCGACTACGTTCGCAGTTGGTCACCCTACGGCGGCCCGCCCGCGGACGAGGTTCTCGCGGAGTTCGGCCTGACCCCGGGCCAGCTCACCGAGCGGGTGAACCACATCATCGCGGTCGAGAATGCCAGCCATGTCGAGGAACTCGCGCAACCCTGGCAACGGGTGAAGGCCTCACGCGAGCGCGCCCGGATGATCGGAACATGAGGATCGAGCCGCTGCGATGGCCGTTGGCCGACGGACGTGACTTACTGTTCTTCTCGTTGCCCGGCCACGCGGCAGAGCCACTACCCGACCGTCGCGCGTTGCCGGCGCGAGCGGGCACGCACACAGAGCTACGCCTGGACCGCCAGACCGGCGAATGGGTGGTGATCGCCGCTTTACGCCAGCACCGCACCTACAAGCCCGCGCCCGACCAGTGCCCGCTGTGCCCGGGACCGTCGGGGATATCCAGCGAGGTGCCGGCACCCGACTACGACGTGGTGGTGTTCGAGAACAGATTCCCCAGTTTGGCCGGCGACAGTACCCCGGGGCTTCCCGACACCGTCGACGCGTTCATGTCGGCGCCGGGCACCGGTCACTGTGAGGTCATCGCGTTCTCCAGCGACCACACCGGTAGTTTCGCCGATCTCGATGCCGCACAGGCTCTCCTGGTGGTACAGGCATGGCGGCACCGCACCGCGGAGTTGATGGCACGACCGGGCATCGCAGAGGTCTTCTGCTTCGAGAACCGCGGCGAGGAGATCGGCGTGACGCTGACCCATCCGCACGGTCAGATCTACGCCTACCCGTACGTGACACCACGCAGCGCCACCATGCTGCGACAAGCCCGGCTGCACCGGGAACGACACGGCACCAACCTGTTCGAGCGCATCCTCGCCGACGAGCTCGAGGAGGGCGCGCGGATCGTGGCACAGAACGGGTCCTTCACCGCCTTCGTCCCCTTCGCCTCGCGGTGGCCGCTGGAGGTCCACATCTACCCGAACAGGTTCGTACGCAACCTGGCCGGTCTCGACGATGCGGAGCTCGAGAGTTTCGCGCGGATCTACCTCGATGTGCTCGGGCGGTTCGACCGGCTGTATGACGCGCCGCTGCCGTACATGTCGGCGCTGCACCAGTACAACGATGACGACGGGCAACGGGAGGGGTACTTCCACGTCGAGTTGCTCTCGATACGGCGGACCGCCACCAAGATCAAATATCTGGCCAGCTCGGAATCGGCGATGGGCGCGTTCATCAACGACACCACACCCGAGATCGTCGCGGGCAGGCTCCGGGAACTATGACGAAGGCCGTCGAGTACAGCGCACCGGGCCGGATCAACCTCATCGGCGAACACACCGACTACAACTACGGATTCGCGTTGCCCATCGCGCTGCCCGAACGCACCACGGTGTCTTTTCAGCCCGACGGCACCGACACACTCGTGGTGTGCAGCGACCGGGAGGCGAGTCCGGTCCGTTTCGCGCTCAACACGGTGCCCGGTGACGTCGACGGCTGGGCCGCATACGTGGCCGGGGTCGTGTGGGCGTTGCGCGGCGCGGGTCACCCGGTCCCGGGCGGCGCGATGGCGGTCACCGGCGGCGTCACGACCGGTTCCGGGCTGGCGTCATCGGCGGCACTGGAGTGCGCGGCGCTCGGCGCGATCCTGGCGGCCACCGGCCGCGCGATCGACCGCGTGGAGCAGGCCCGCATCGCCCAGCGCGCGGAGAACGACTACGTGGGCGCGCCGACCGGTCTGCTGGATCAGCTGGCGATCCTGTTCGCCGAACGGCGACGCGCCCAGTTGATCGATTTCCGTGATCTGAGCGTCCGCTCGGTGCCGTTCGAACCCGAAGCCCACGGTGTCACGCTGCTGCTCATCAATTCCCATGCGGCACACCAGCATGCCGGCGGTGAATATGCCGACCGCCGCACAGCCTGCGAGCGTGCCGCGGCCGCGTTCGGCGTTCTGACCTTGCGCGATCTGCAGAATCGGGGACCCCAGGTCCTGACGGCGCTGCCGGAGTCCGAAGATTGCCGGCGTGCCCGACACATCCTCACCGAGAACCAGCGCGTACTTGATACCGTCGAAGCGCTGCATCGATCCGACTTCGTCGCGGTCGGCCGGCTGCTGACCGCGTCGCAGGAGTCCATGCGAGACGACTTCGAGATCACCACCGATCACATCGATCTGATCGCCGAGACCGCCGTGCAGGCAGGCGCATTGGGGGCGCGGATGACCGGTGGCGGTTTCGGTGGCTGCGTGATCGCACTGGTCGACACCGAGAGATCCGGGGCCGTCGGCGATGCCGTGCGCGCCTCGATGCGCCGCCACGGTCACCGCGAGCCCACGATCGTGGCCACCCATGCCGGCCAGGGCGCGGGCGGATAGCCACATGGCAAGCGGACAACACGAGCTCACCCTCACCACCAGCGGCGGCACGGTGCGGGCGGTGATCGCCCAGGCGGGCGCGGCCATTCGGCGACTGAGCGTCGACGGCGTCGAGATCACGGTCGGCCTCGACGACGACGCGCCCCCGCCGTTCTTCTGCGGTGCCGTATTGGTTCCGTGGCCCAATCGGGTGCGTGACGGCCGGTGGGTACAGGACGGGCGCACCCATCAGCTCGACATCAACGACGGGCGCTATCGCAGTGCGCTGCACGGGCTGGTGTGCGAGACCACTCATCAGGTGGTGTCGCGATCGGGCTCGTCGATCACCCTCGCGGCGCCGGTGGTCCCGCAACCCGGCTATCCGTTCCATCTGCACACCGAGGTCTGCTACCGGCTGGTGGCCGGCGGCCTGACCGCGACGCACACGGTGCGCAACCTCGGCCCGGACCCTGCGCCGGTGGCGATCGGCGCGCATCCCTTCCTGGCGATCGGCGACGTCCCCACCGAGACACTGACACTCACCGTGAACGGGTCACACCACATCGACGTCGACGACCGGCTCATACCGACCGGGTGCACCGCGGTACCGGGTACCGAATGGGACCTGCGCAGCGGACGCGTCATCGCCGACCTCGAGCTCGACGACGCGTGGTCGGTGCCGGCAGCGTCCGACGGCGGCAGCGTGCACACCCTGCGCTCCCCCGACGGCCGCACCGTGTCGCTGTGGGCCGATGAGAGCTTCGGGTTCGTGCACGTCTTCATCACCCACCAGTTCCCGCGCGCTGAGCGGTTCGTGACGGCGGTGGCACTCGAACCGATGACCGCACCGGCCGATGCGTTCAACAACGGGGTCGGTCTGCGCCGGCTGGCACCCGAGGAGACCCTGTCCGCGTCGTGGGGCATCGGCTATGACGACGGGACCCGTGCGGGTACAGTCGTCGGCGATAGCGTCTAGGGTTCCGGCGTTCACGCGCGACTGGTCCGAGCGACGCCACCGGGAGTTCCGAACACTCGCGGTCATCTGAACGGGAAAAAGCCTGGAGGATCTTGCGGTGGCGCGCGCGTGCCACCGGGAAGGTCCTCGGATGACGCCGATCATTGCCCTCGCCGTACTGTTCTCAGCGCTGCTGCATGCCATCTGGAATTCCCTGGCGCACAGCGTCAACGATCGTCTGGTGGGATTCGCGCTCATCGGTGTGATCGACATGGCCGGCGGCGGGGCACTGGCGGCGGTCGCAGGATTTCCGCCCGCCGGCGCGTGGCCGTTCATCATCGCGTCCGCGGCGCTGCACGTGGCCTACAACCTGCTGCTGCTCGCAAGCTACCAACTCGGCGAGTTCAGCCAGATGTATCCGCTGGCGCGCGGCACGTCACCGTGGATCGTGGCGCTGGTGTCCGTGGTGGTCCTCGGCAACGACCTCCCGCCGGGCGAACTCGCGGGAGTGATGGCGATCTCCGCCGGGTTGGCCGCGCTGGTGTTCATCGGAGGACGGCCGCGCCGCCACGACATCCCGGCGCTGACCGCGGCGCTGCTCACCGGTGTGATGATCGCCGCGTACACCGTCGTCGACGGGCTCGGCGTGATGGAAGCACCGTTGGCCGCCTATACCGGGTGGATGTTCCTGCTGCAGGGCCCGCCGATCGCGGTGCTGGCGCTGATCCGTCGCGGTGGCAGGCTCGGGCCCGCACTGCGCGAATCGGCCGGGGCGGGGATCACCGGCGGCGTCATCTCGCTGGCCGCCTATTCGATCGTGCTGTGGGCGCAGACCAGCGGGGCGCTGGCGCCGATCGCCGCGCTGCGGGAGACGAGCATCGTCTTCGGGGCGCTGATCGGGACGGTGTTCCTGGGCGAAAGGCTCGGCAGTCGGCGCGCGATCGCGTCAGCGGTGGTGCTGATCGGAGTGGTGCTGATCAGCGTCGGCTGACCAGCGCTTCGATCGCGGCGGCCAGCGCCGCGTGCGCATCCTCGGCGGATATCTCCCCGGCGATGACCGCCCGCGCGACACCGTCGGCCGCCCCCAGGATCGCGTGGATGGCCGCGTCGGGAATCTCGCCGCTGCGGGCGAACGGCAACAGTGCTTTTCGGCATTTGCTGCCGAAGGTCTGATCCGCGTCCCGGCGCAGGCGTTCGAGTTCCGGTGAACCGGCAAGCGCGGCAATCAGTCCGGGAAGCTCCGTACCTTCACTCAGCGCACACCCGACGTAGGCATCGGCGATCGTTTGCGCCACCGTGTTCAGATTGCCCGGCGAAGTGGCCAGCGCCGCATCCAGGGCCGCATGCTGGCGCTCGTCGAAGGCGCGGTAGAGCTCGGCCAGCACCGCGGCCCGGGTGCCGAAGTGGTGGTAGACGAGCGGTTTGGCCACCCCGGCTCGTTCGGCGATCCGCGCGAGGGTCAACGCGTCACTGCCGTCGACACGGATCAGTTCCTGGGCGATGTCGAGCAACTGCGCGTGCCGGTCCGCCTTCGACATGCGCTTTCGCGTCGCCTCCGCCACGCTTGACCCTCCTCGGTCGAACTAAGTTACTATCAGTAAGTTACCATCTGTAACTTACTGATACCTACGATACCGGGAGCAACAGTGCACACACTGATCCTGTTCGCACATCCGCAACCCGAGTCGCTGACGGGCTCGGCCGCACGCATGCTGGCAGCGCAACTCAGCGCGGCCACCGGCCACACCGCCGAGGTCGCCGATCTGACCACCGAGGGGTTCGATCCCCGCTTCACCGCTGCGGATCTGGCCGCGATGCGGGGCGACGGACCGTACCCCGACGATGTGCGCCGCGAACAGCAGCGGGTGGAACGCGCCGACGCCGTCGTGCTCGTCTACCCCGTCTACTGGTGGGGCATGCCGGGCCTGCTCAAGGGCTGGATCGACCGCGTGCTGAACTACGGCTGGGCCTATGGAGACGAAGCCGCGCCCGGAGACGCACTCACCCGGCGCGACATCCACCTGCTGGCCCTGGCCGGCACGGACCCCGGCACCTACGAACGCCATGGCTACACCGAGTCGATGCGGATCGGTATCGAACACGGCGTCTTCGAGTACTGCGGCACCCGTGTCGCATCCTCGCACTTCCTCTACGACACCGAGGTCGGCGCCCCGATCCCGTTGGCGGACACCGTCGCCGCTGTGGTGACCGACGTAGTGGCGGCGCACGAGGCACGCCTGGGAGTCCGCACGTCCTGAAGCCTTTCCCCATAGGGGTTTGGCGATCAGGGATGTGTCAGCCCGGGAAGGCAGTTGATGAACAGGATGCACGGCGGCGGCGGAGGTGCCGGCGGTCCCGGAGGGTTACCCGAGATCATGATCGGTTTCGTCGACGGCGCGTTCGGGTCGAAATGGAAGGTGTGACAAGTATTCAGATCCCAGCCGGGAACTGCGTCCATACCCGACGCCGGGCACCAGATCTGACCGCAATCACCGAACGCGTTGCAGACCGGTGGGCCTTCGGGTGGCGCGCACGGCGGGGCTTTGGCTTCCGCCGGCGAGCAGAGCGGGGCGGCGTGAGCCGTCCCCGCGGCCATTCCCACCGCGGTGGCGCCCAGCCCGCCGGTTATCAGCGCAGCGGCTGCAGCGGCGGCGACAAGAAACCTCGTCATGGTGTCCTCCTCGAAACGGCGCCTTCTGGTGGCGCCTGCTGTGATCGAGTGTGGACCGGTATATCGCTACCGATCCCAAGTTTGCCGAATCCGTGCTCGTGAGCACTTCAGTGCCCTCGCTTCCCGACGTTTGCTTCGGCCTTCTGCGGGCATACGACGCCGATGTGC
This sequence comes from Mycolicibacterium sp. P9-22, assembly GCF_008329585.1. Lineage (GTDB taxonomy): Bacteria > Actinomycetota > Actinomycetes > Mycobacteriales > Mycobacteriaceae > Mycobacterium. Next base: position 10,175 of record NZ_NPKP01000002.1, read on the forward strand.
TTCTCGCCCGCCGCTGACCTGGCCGTTGGTGCCGCCCTGCTACCGGTCGGCGTTGCGGCACTGAGGGAGGTGCGATGCCGGCGCGAGATCCCCTTCGCGCTCCTGCCGGTGGTTTTCGCCGCTCACCAGTTGATCGAGGCGGCGATATGGCCCGACGCCAAGATGCTGTCCGGGGAAATGCTCGATCTGGCGGTGCGTGCCTATCTGTTCATCGCCTTCGCGTTGCTGCCGGCGCTCGTCCCCATCGCGATACTGCTGCTGGAACCGCGCGGTGCCAGATTGCGTGTCGCACCGTTCGTGGCGCTCGGCGCCGTCGTCTCCGCCTACCTCGCCGTGGTCGTACTCACCGAACCCGTGGGAATCATCGTGCATCCCCACGCACTCGAATATCGGCACGGCGTCACCGATCCCTGGGTGTGGGGAACGCTCTACATCGTCGCTGTCATCGGCCCGGCACTGATGTCGGGGTACCCCTCGATCGTGGCATTCGGCGTCATCAATCTGGTCGGGCTGATCGTCGTGGCCATCATCTATTTCCAGGCGTTCGCATCCCTGTGGTGTGTCATAGCCGCGGTCGCGTCGTCACTGGCGCTGGTCCACATGGTGAGCCGGCGCCGGCTCACCGATCCGCACCGGATCGACGGGGTAGCACCGGTGCCGGTGGCGTGACCGGTCCTGTCGTACGGCCATTCCGCAGCAGTGCAACCCGGTGCCCGTAAGCTCTGGGCGTCCGACGCGAGAGGGGCGCGCAGTGTCTGATCAGAGCAGCGCCGCCGGCACGAAGCCGACCGTTCCCAGCACTATCGAGGTGCGCGGCGCGCGTGTGCACAACCTGGCGAACATCGACGTCGACGTGCCGTTGAACCAAATGGTCGCCATCGCAGGGGTTTCCGGCTCCGGCAAGTCGTCGCTGGCGATGGGGGTGCTCTATGCGGAGGGCTCCCGTCGCTATATCGAGGCGCTGTCGACCTACACCAGGCGCCGGATGTCGCACGCCACCAAGGCGACCGTCGACAGCGTCCGGCACGTCCCGGCCGCGCTGGCCCTGCGGCAGCGGCCCACCGTCCCCGGTGCGCGCAGCACCTTCGGCACGTCGACCGAACTCCTGAACGTCCTGCGCCTGCTGTTCTCCCGGGTGGCCGAACACCTCTGCCCCAACGGGCACCGTCAGCAGCCCACGATCGACGTCGCCGCCGGCCTCGATCTCACCTGCGGAGTCTGCGGCGTCACGTTCACGCCGCCAGGCGCCGAGTCGCTGGCCTTCAATTCCGACGGGGCCTGCCCCACCTGCGGCGGCCTGGGGGTCGTGCGCGAGATCGACGACGCCCTGCTGGTCCCCGACCAATCGCGCACCATCGCCGACGGCGCGGTCGCACCCTGGAAGATGATGGGGCTGACCGTCATGCCGCAGGTGGTCGGCGAACTCGGGGTGCGTACCGACGTGCCGTACCGTGATCTCACCGACGCCGAGCGCGAGGTCGTGCTGCGCGGACCCGCGGAGAAGCACCGCGTCACGGTGCCCTCCAAGAGCGGCAAGCTGTTCGAAGTCAACTTCACTTATCGCAACGCCCGACTGGCCGTACAGGAGGCACTCGACAAGGCCGCCAGCGAGGGCGGCCTCAACCGGGTCAACAAGTTCATCCACACCGGTCCCTGCCCGACCTGCCACGGCACCCGGCTCAGTGAACGGGCTCTTGCCCCGCGCGTCACCGGGATCAATATCGCCGAGGCGACCGCGAAAACGCTCGACGAGGTGATCGCCTGGGCGCCAATGGTCCTCGGCACCCTGCCCGCCGACATGCGTGCGATGGCGACCGCGATCATCGGGCAGCTGCTTGAGATGGCGCAGCGGCTGGTCGAACTCGGTCTCGGCTATCTCGGCCTGGACCGGCCCGGCTCCACACTGTCCACCGGCGAGCGGCAACGGGTCGCACTCTCGCGCGCGGTGCGCAATCAGACCACCGGGGTGCTCTACGTCCTCGACGAACCGTCCATCGGCCTGCATCCCTCCAACATCGACGGCCTCAACGGCGTCATCCGCGATCTGCTGCGTGACGGGAACTCCGTCGTGCTGGTGGATCACGATGTCCAGGTGCTGCGCGAAGCGGACTGGTTCATCGAGATCGGACCCGGATCCGGTGGCGATGGCGGCACCGTCCTGGCGCAGGGAACGCTCGACGAGCTGGTGGCCAACCCAGCATCGTTGATCGGCGGGTTCCTCGACGGCACCGAACCGATCCGGGTCCGCGACACGGTGAACTCCGACCGGTTGTTCGACCACGGGCGGATCCGTATGGAGACCCGTCCGCTGCACACGGTGCACGCCCTGGGCGTCGAGATTCCCAAGGGCCGGCTCACCGCGGTCACCGGGGTGTCAGGGTCCGGCAAGACCACACTGGTGCTGGAGAGCCTGGTCCCCGCACTGCACGCCGAGGCCACCGGAGACCCGCTGCCGTCCCACATCGCATCGGTGGAACCGTCCGGCATCCAGCGGGTCAACGTCGTCGATGCCACCCCGATAGGCACCAATGTGCGGTCCACCGTCGCCACCTACAGCGGCATCCTCGATGAATTGCGCCGTGTCTACGCCGCTCTCGACTCATCGACCCGCCGGGGCTTGACCGCCTCGGACTTCTCCTACAACACCGGATCGCTGCGCTGCCCGCGCTGCGAGGGCACCGGGCAGATATCGCTGGACGTTCAGTTCCTCCCCGACGTCGACATCCCCTGCCCGGACTGCGACGGATGCCGTTACGCCCCTGCGGCACAGGATATCCGGAGAGAAGGGCTCTCTCTACCCGAACTCCTCACGCTCACGATCAAGCAGGCCATGCAGGCCACCGGGGATCTGCCGAAGGTGCACCGCAAGCTGCAGACCCTCATCGACCTCGGTTTGGGTTACCTGACCCTCGGCGAGGACACCCCGGCGCTTTCTGGCGGCGAGGCCCAACGTCTCAAGCTGGCAACCGAACTCGGCCGCAAGCAATCCGATGCGCTGTTCGTCCTGGACGAACCCAGCGTGGGACTTCACCCTCTCGATGTCCGCGTGCTGCTCGGCGTCATCGACCGCCTCGGCGCCAAGGGCGCCACTGTCATCGTCATCGAACACGACCTCGACATGATCGCCAACGCGGACTTCGTCATCGACATGGGGCCCGGCGGCGGCGCCGCGGGCGGGACCATCGTCGCGACGGGCACGCCGGAACAGATCGCCGGATCCAGCCTCAGCGTCACGGGGCGGTATCTGGCGCGGTGAGGATCGAGGAAGGGTGTCATCGACGGGTTTGGACCCTCGAACTCGTCCATGCTCTCGAACCGGTAGCGAACTTTCAGACGCCGTGCGCGCGCCGCCCGCAGCGGTCAGGGGACAAGGAGGAGCGCCGTGGTGATGAGCATGACAACCGCCGTGCCGCCATGGACCCCATACGCGACTGACTTCGAACCGCCGCTGCGGAGCACGATGGCGGCATCCGCAAGCGGAATAAGTGTGGCGGCCAACATGATCCAACCGATGAGGTGAGTGGCACCGGTGATCATCAGGATGATGACGAACAGCCCGGTGGCGATGTCGCGTACGCCCTTCACGCTCAGGTAGGCGCGGATCTCCGGTCGATCGACGTCCGGCACCACGCCGTAGCCGGACGCGGCAGCGCGCGGGGCGACAAGGAAGCGGGCGCCGATGAAGATGATGGCTGCGGCGAGCATGCCTGCGAGCAGATAGCCGCTGATGGCGATGGTGGTCACGTTGATCACTCCTGGTTTCGTAAGACGGCGGGAAACGAGCTCGGGCCAAGCAGAATCGCCGGAACATCGCGGTGCCGTCGACAACCAGGCCGACCGTGCCGGCGGTGAGTTCCGGGCCGCAACAAGAGCGGGGGCGGTACGCCGTCAAGGTGTTAGCAACGCTAGCGAGGTAAACCCGGCGCGTCAATAGCATTGCTAGCATTTCTAGCTGTGATAGCGTCGAGTCATGGCCATCGACGATCGTCGCGAACGCGAGCGGGCAACTCGTCGACGGTTGATCGTCACCACCGCGCGCGCACTGGCCGAGGCCGAAGGCTGGGACGCGGTGACGACGCGGCGCCTGTCCACCGAGATCGAATACAGCCAGCCGGTGCTCTACAAGCACTTCGCCGGCATGGAGCAGATCGCCGAGGCGGTCGCCCTGGACGGCTTCGCCGAGCTGGCTGACGTCATACGCACCGCCGGCAGCGCCGCTGATTCAGCCGGCGATGCGCTCTCCCGGGTTGCGCGCGCGTACCTCGACTTTGCCAGGGACCATCCCGCGGTATACGACGCAATGTTCACGCGGGCAACCACTCTGCACTTCGCCACCCAGGACACACCGCCCCAGCTGGGCGCTGCGTTCGCGGCGCTGAGCGACGCGGTCGGCAGGGCTGCAAAGGAATCGGACGCCGACACACTCACCGAGGTGTTCTGGTCCGCACTGCACGGCCTGGTGATCCTCAGCCGCACCGGACGGCTACGCGAAGGATACGATTCGGCGCGCCTGCGACTGCTCATCGATCAATTCACCAGCGGCCGTTAGAATCGCCGGGTCATGCGCCGGCGTTGGAGTGTTGGAACAGCGGCGGGCGTGGCCGTACTCATGGCTGTTGTCGTCGGCTGCTATCTCCTCGCCAATTCCCGCACATTTCAGCTGGCGGGCGTCGTGGTGAACCGGGTAGACACCGCCGAGAAGGTGGTGGCGCTGACATTCGACGATGGACCCGCCGAGCACACGCCCGAGGTGCTCGATGTCCTTGCCAGATCGAGGGTGCCCGCGACCTTCTACCTCAACGGCGCCGATCTGGATCGCTACCCCGAACACGACGCCGCGATCGCACGGACGGGGTACCGTGGCCCGGTCACCTTCCGCCCGCCCTACGGCAAGAAGCTGTGGACGCTGCCGCACTACCTCGCCGAGCGCGACCGCATCACCGTGACGTGGGATGTCGAGCCCGATTCAGGCGGCACGTCTGACACCGCCCGGATCGTCGAGGACACCGTGGGCGCAGTACATCCGGGGTCGATTATTCTGCTGCACGTGATGTTCGACGGGCGGTCGGCCTCGCGGACGGCGGTGCCACTGATCATCGAGCGGCTACAGGCCGACGGCTACCGGTTCGTCACGGTCAGCGACTTACTCCGACAACGTGATTCGAACGAAGAAACCTGATGGAAAATCGCCTCTTTGGCCGCGCAGACACCCTCCGGTTCGACGTTCACCCGAAGGACCCGGAGAGCTTCTCGGTTCAGCGTGTCGACATCCATGCGCTGAACCTGCACATCACCGAGAACGACAACAGCGTCTACGTGCCGAACTTTCTGTTCCGGTTGGACCGAGCGCTGCTGAGCTTCGACAAGAACACCAGGTTCGAACAACGACCGGACGTCTTCGGCGAACTCGACCCCGAGGAGATCCACCGCATCTTCATGGATGGCTCGGACGACCACCCCGAGGTGCTGGACGTTTCTGACCGGTATGAATTCCTGCAGTTCGGTGACGTCACACTGCATGTCGCGAGCTTCCTGATTCCCGCCCAGGGACGGGTGTACCTGACATGCGAAATCGGCGGGCACCCTGACGATGTCACGACACGGGAGGTCCGAGTTTCCGAGGTGCGCGTCGAGGAGTTGAGCCAGGTGATGGCGGATACTCTGGCTCTCGTCGCCGGTGAGTACGACGGCGACAAGTCCTCCCTCTCCTGGCGCCGTGGCTGAACCCGCCCACCCCACTCGCTCGGCCAGGTCGGCCCGATGTCTCAGCGAGTTACCCGAAGGTGCCGGCTTCTTCACGCCGGCGATACCCTCGGCGATATGGGGTTGACCAGGATGTTGCGCCGGCTGTTCGGAGGTCCGGCAGGTGCGCAACGGCGCGTCGATAGCCGCGCAAGCTGGACCGCGCAGGTGTGCGCCGCACAGCGTGCCGCCGAGACGATGCTCGGGCCTGGTCGACGTCGCCTCGATGACCCCTACTCTCGCCATTTCGTCCGCCACATGGCGTTGAAGCTAGCTCTCCTGCATCCGCTGACGGCGCGCGCCTTCATCGCCCTACTGGGACGGTCGCTACCCGGGGTGCACGACTTCGTCGTGCTGCGCGTCCGCTACCTCGACGATGTCCTTGACCGATCCATCGACGACGGTATCGACCAAATTGTGCTGCTGGGGGCCGGTTTCGACACGACCAGTATGCGCCGTCAACACAACGGGGTCACCCTTTTCGAAGTCGACGTGCCTTCAACCCAACACGACAAGCGTCATGCGGCCGAAGCACTCCTAGTCCATGGAGATCAGCCCAATATCACCTGGGTGGCATGCGATTTCGAGAATGACAACCTGTCCGAACTCCTGATGAACAACGGTTTCGATCCGACCCGGCGATGCACCATCGCCTGGATCGGTGTCACGATGTTCCTCACCAGAGAAGCGATTGAGACCACACTCGCCGACCTGGCGACGGTGTGCGCACCCGGCAGTCAGCTGGTGCTCGACTACATCGACCCCGACGTCATCTCCGGGCACACCAACTCACCGAGCGCAAAGCGAGTCGCAAAAACTGTCGCGTCCAGCGGAGAGCCCTACCGCACCGGATTCACTACCGAGGACATCAACGCGGTCCTCATCACCCACGGATTCACACCCCACGACCACGCAGCCAACACCGCATTCGAACAGCGTTATACCCGCGCACGCTCCGACCACTCGGCCGGCAACAACTGGCTGACAGTCCTCACCGCCCATCGGACTCGCTGATAACGCCCACGGCCGCACCACGAAGTTCCGTCTCTCGGGCTGGGAGCGAGCCGAATGAGTCGCAGGTCATCCGCCCCCAGCAACCTGGTAGAGCCGGACGAAGTCAGCGATGTCAAGATCCTCAACATGCCGCGAAGGATCGATGCTCGCGGTGAGCAGCCGCCGAGCAGACTCCGAACCACCTCCCGCCCATTCATCGAGAGCTTTGCGAATGGTGATGCGCCGGTGGCCAAATGCTGTGTCGACGAGTTCGAAAACTCCCGCGCAGGTTTCGGTATCGCGGCGCCAGCGAGCCGGCCTGTCACAATCCAGACGACAGACGCCGAAGTACTGCCTCGGCAGCGGCCACAGGGCCGTCGGAGCTATCGCGCCACAACGGCGGACCTCGCCGAAGAAGCTGGCCTTCACACCCAGCACGTGGCGCCTCGAGCTGCCCGGCGGAGCCAACAGTTGCTCCACCAAGGTGGATTCCGCGACCAAGGTAACTACTTCGATCGAGGGGAACTGCGTCAGAAAGCGCAACAACGCCGAGCACGAGTCACCCTGGGGCAATGTGCATACCAGTGATGTCGGCGGACGGGCGAAGTCGGCCGCCTGCAGGTCGAGTGCATTCTTGTGCAGGACCTCCAGGCGCTGCAACCTCGCATGGGTGTAGGCCACCAGGGTTTTGGGCAACTGCCGGGCCAATCCAGCGTCGGTCTCCACGGCGGTCACGTGAGCACCTCGATTCAGCAGGGCCAGTGTCAAAGCGCCCATACCGGCCCCTGCGTGCAACACGTGCTTACCGGGTCGGGCGCCCGCTACCGCAGCGATGTGTCGAACAGTTGGAACATCGTGCAGATAGTGTCCATCAGAACTCGTCGGCTCAAACTCGCAGTCCCTGGCAATCCGGCGGATAGCTGCGCGATCGAGATATCGTGCTGCCACCCGTTCCCTGCCTCCGTCTTCCCTGCCGCAATTGAGAGTGCAAGAGGGGCCGGCTCGCCGCTGTGCTGTTCGTCGGTGAACCGCAATCTCACTCGAATTCCAATCGAACCGAACCCAACTGGCCGAAATCGGCGACGAAGCCATCACCACGGCATGCGCCGACCGCCTGGAATCCGCCGCTGGTGAGCACCACGTCGCCAGCCTTCAACTTCACGCCGAAGGCGTGCACCCTTCGAGCCAACCAAGCGGTCGCAATCAGCGGACTTGCGAACCCGCCGTCACTGCGGCCCTTGGCCACCACCGCGCCATTGCAGGTCACGGTTGCATCGATCGTTGGGGCGTCGAAATCGCCGGGTGACAGCCGTTTTTCGCCGAGGACCCAGCCGAGCGACGATGCGTTGTCGGCGATACTGTCACACAACGTCGTCGCTGGGCCCGTGGTACCCGGGTCGAGTATCTCGATGGCAGGGACGTAGGCCGCTGTCACTGACAACACATCGTCGGCGGTGCACGACGATCCGGAAAGGTCGCGCGAGAGGATCAATCCAACTCGTGCTTCGACCCGCGGCGACATCAGACTGTCGGTTCGTACTGGGACATCCTCGAAAGCCCTCATGTCCTCGAGGAGATGGCCGTACTTCACCTCGCATTCCGAGGACAGCTGCGGCTCGGCCGAGTACCGCGTGCTCACCGTGTGGCCGGCCACCCAGGCGCCCTCAGTAACCCGCCGGCGGATGTTGATAAGTTGGATTTGGTACGCGTCCGCGATCTCGATGCCCGGGTGGCGTTCAGTCAACGACTGGACTGAGATCGCCTCGCGCTTCGCACTGGCGAGTTCCGCCGCAAGCTCATCGTGTATGGCGCTGTCAAGCATTGCTGCTACCTCGATTGAGCAAGGATGTCGGTCGAACCACGAATACATCTCGGACACAGGTGCTTTCGTGTTCGGTCGACCTGCGTACGGGTTGATTCCAGGAAGGATTGAGCATCCTGCGCATGTGCCACCTTTTCAAGGAACGGAAACTGCAGCTGACCGGGCGGTTCTCTGGGTTCGCTCCGGTGTCAGTCACTATCGATGTTCTCGGTACGGACATAAAGATATCGACTATTTGACTTTTGCCAATGATTATTCGACTTTAGCCGTGGAGGCGCGGTGCGTCAACGAGCTTTCGCACTCGCCCACGCCGTCGCGAATGACCGGTTCGGGCGCAATGGGGACAACAACTCAGACGAGTCGACCAGCTGGCGATGTAGGCACCAGCCGGCCGACCGTTGTCGTCGACGACTACCCGGTGATGGCCTTCACCTGGGCGGCGACATCGAGCAGCGAGGCATTCGCCTGCGTCACCACACCGGTGTTGGGATTGATCAGGTCGATCCGGGTGCGGGTGAGCTTGGAGGTCTTGACCACCCACTTGCCGTTGGTCTTGACGTAAGTGTCGTTGTAGTGGCCGTAGCCGTGCACTCCCAGCACACCGCCGAAGACGAGCACGTCTTCCAGCGTCCACAGGCCCGAAGCCGTTGTGGCGGAATTGATCTTGATTTTAGGGTCACTGCCGGTGTGAGTCGTGGTAGCCCCACCGAGCGTGAGCTTGAGGAAGGAGATGAACGGGTCCCTACCGTAGAAGATCGGGCCGGCGCTGCAGGTGGTGTCCTCCACCACGTTCGGGTCGAGCAGGTCGCGTAGGCCGGTCCAGTTCTTCGAATCGATATTTGAGAAGTACGTCGCCTTGAGCGTCTTGATGGCATCGACCTCCACGCCCGAATCATTTCCGGGCGAGGAGATCCCACACAGAGCCGGCAGCGGGAGCAACGGATCGGCACTGGATATCGGGGCACTCACACCGCCAAGTATCATTGCGGCGGCGCCGACAGCGACAGCTCCACGCATGATGCGTGTCAGTTCTACGGGCATATTCATCTCTTCCTTGAGTTGCGATGTGTCGAATGGGTAATGAGACGCATCCCTTGGTCGTTGCGGATGCCGTCGAAGTGTCCTCAACCACAGGATCTTTGGTGCTTCGGCGTCAGGGCGGACGTTCGGTCACTGAGAGAAACAATGCCTGACCGTTACCGCCCGTTGATGACAGCATCGTGCGCACACCCGAACAGCCCCTGTTCCCCCACCACCGTCGAAAATCAATCCTGCGGTCGAATGGACTGCGCCAAGCAGGGCTGACCGATATGTCGATAGTTCGATATTACATATCGAATATTTGAAGACTAGGTCTCCCTCAAGGGCTAGTCAAGCGCCTTGATTCGGCGTGTCGACCAGCGAATGCCGCCTGGGGCCATTCAGGCCCAACTCGTTGCGTGGGCATGTCCCGGTCGGGTCATCTCCCGGGTTATCACCAATACGTGTCAACGCGGCTCGCCTTGCCCGAGACGGTCCGCGCACACAGTGGTCGGGCGCGATCGTAGGCAACATCACTTTCATCTATCGAAAAGCATTGCTGCACAGCTGGATTACTTCGATCGAAGACCAGATACGCCCTGGCTGAGAAACGCTTGACCTACCACGGTGACCGGCCGAACTGGTTGCACCCATAAGGGGGCGCCGTAACCAACGTCGTTGACGCGTCTCAGAATTCCTGTGCGGCAATGAGATCGGCCGACTTCCGGAGCCGCTTTCCGATCTGTTCAATCTTGCGTGCGGTGAGATCGGCGAATGGGTGCACGCCGATGTTATGGGTGACCCTGCCTCCGGAATTGAAAACCGGGACGGTAATGGAGCCGACATAGTCGCGCTGCCGGCCACTGGCGCCCGTAGGCGGCGTCGGACTGCCTGTCATCTCCAGCAGCACCTGGTCGAGATGGTCACGCATGGATTCAGAAAGAGCCTCCGCCTGCAATTTCGTCATGGCAGGAAGGGCTGAGACCATCTCTGGGCTCAATCGTTCGACGCTGTAGCCCTGGGTTGACGTCTCGTCGAGGAATTGCTCCAACTGCGCGTGGAAGGCCGGGCTGTTCGCGCCGCTCCTCTCAATCCACGCACGGCGTTCGTCAGATGGCTCCCATGCAGCGAAGGCCAGGCCAAAAGGAGCGGCGAAAGGTAGGCGATCACCGACCTCTGGATCCCATTGCGCGTCTGGCCCGTTGGCGCCGGTGACGAAGGCGATGATGACCAACTGATTTCCTGCACGTTCTGACACCGATGTCGCGTATCCGGTGTCTGCGGTAGCCGCGTGAGCGGCCGTGGTCAGGCTCGACCCGTACTGATCCGTCTGCTTGACCAGCCCGACGAGCGCCCCACCGATCGCGTACGCCTTCGTGCTGGGATCGCGCGCCACCCAGCCCGTGTCCACAAGCTCCTTCATGATCGCGAAGGCCGTTGCCTGGTTCAGATCCAGCGCTTTGACGATTTCACTCAGCCGGGTTGTGACATCCCGCCGCTCCGCCAGCAGCTCGATGATCTCGACGACCCGGCGGGTCGGCGGGGACGAACTGGTCACGAAATCTCCTGCTAGACGTCGACAACTTGCCGCAAGCCTACTGGCAGTCGAATTGTCCGGTAGACAGACCGACCATGCCGGCGCAGCGTGTTTCCCGCTGCAAACGGGTGGCGTCCGGTGGCTGGCTCGCACGGTGCCGTCACGCTCGACCACACCAACGAGAATCGGTTTGCTGCCTGGGATTTCACAAATCCACGAAAACGGCCCCCGGAGAGATCTCCGGGGGCCGTTTTCCATCTAGTAGCGGGGACAGGATTCGAACCTGCGACCTCTGGGTTATGAGCCCAGCGAGCTACCGAGCTGCTCCACCCCGCGTCGGTAAACACAAGATTACCCAACGGGATGCAACCCACCAAATCGGGTGCTCAGCGCCGGTTTCTAGGCCGAAAACCGAACCACCTGACCGGTCTTGAGCACCCCTGCGGGGTCATATCGATCCGCCAGCGTGGCCAGCCAGTGCCGGGTGTCCTCGTCGTAGGCCCGCGCCATCCGCGCCGGGTCCGCCGCGGGCGCGAAGTTGGGCAGCAACCCGCCCGTCGACCACGCCCGCAGGGCGTGCGTCAGGGCGCGCGCCTGTGCGGGCACCAACTCGGCGGCCGGACCCATCGGCACCCCGATGACGGTGACCGCGTAGGCCGCCTGGCGGTGGCAGAACGCGCTGCGGTGCGGTGCCTGGCGAGCCATTGCCCCGCCGAGCAACCGCACCTCGACGATGGTCTGCACGGAGGCCGAGCCGGGTCCCGCGGCGGTCAACAGGATATCGACTGCCTCGTCACCCAATTCGCGCAGCAGCACCTGGTCCTCGTGCACCGGCATGGGATCGACGGGGTCGGCGTGCACCGCCCCGATCGCGGCGTACGGCAGCACCCCCACGGTGTCCAGTACCGGTGTCGCGGTTTCGCGCATCGGCGCCAGAAGTGCTGCAGCCTCGGCGAAATCGTCGAGCGCGGTGTAGCGCACCGCGATGGTCAGCCGGCCCGCCAGTGGCTCGGGAACCCCGGGCAGCGGCGGCAGCTGCTGAAAGGCGATGGAGGTGTTGATGTTCTCCGGCAACCCGGCGGTCCACTGCTGCCAGCCGCGAAGCACGGCCGCAGCGTCGGCGCCGTCGAAGTACAGGGCTCCCCCGTAGAACTCGGAGATGGGCAGCAGGTCGATCTCCACACCGGTCACGATGCCGAGGGTGGCTTTGCCGCCGCGCAGCCCCCAGTACAACTCCGGGTGCTCCTCGGGCGTCACATGCACCAAGTCCCCGGCTCCGGTCACCACATCGAAGGAACGCACGTAATCCGAGGACACGCCGACGCTGCGCACCAGCGGGCCCACACCGGCACCGGTGAGAAATCCGACCACGCCCACATTGGGTGACGATCCGCACAGCGGCGCGAGACCGTGCGGCGCGGCCGCGTCCAGCACGTGCTGCCACCGGGCGCCCGCGCCGATCCGGGCGGTCCGGGTGGGCAGGTCGACGACGCAGTCGGTCATCGCGCTGGTCTGCACCAGAATGGCGTCTGCGCCCACCGCAACGGCCCCGTGGCCGGTCGCTTGCACGGTGACCCGCAGACCGTGCCGCGCGGCGAACCGGACGGCCTCAGCGACGTGATGCGGCGACGTGGCCAACACCACGGCGGCGGGCCGCACCGGCACCGCGACGTTCCACGGTGCGCAACGTTCGTAGCCGGGCTCGCCGGGCAGCGCGACCAGGGCGCTGACATGGTCGGGCAGTGTCGACACCACGCTGTCGTCGACAGATTCGGCCAGGGTCATACGAAGTCCTTTCAGACAGTTCCGTTGTGCAACTGCGAAAAGACTCCCCCGGCGCACTTGGCATCTTCTTGGAGTCCACTCCAAGTCGGCCCGCGCACGCGAAAGTGCGGTTCCATCCGCATGCGACCGGCGCGTTGCGTATGAAACCGCACTTTCGGCGATGTGGGACTAACGGGCCTCGCGGTACTTGTTCATCGCATCGTCGAGCCGCTGCAGCGCGGCGCCGAACTCGGCGAAGTCACCACCGGTCTGGGCCTGCTGCATATTGTCCAGCGCGGCATTGACCTCCTGCAGCGCAGCGGCTTTCGCTCCCGACAGCTGCACCGGACCGCCCGGCACGGCAGCGGCCGGCGGCGGCGTCGCTGCGGGCGCACTCCCCTGCTGCGGCGGAGTGGCCTGCGGGTTGGCCGCAGGCTGGGCCGGCGGGCGGCCTGCCGGCTGTCCCTCGGCGGGTGCCGGGCCCGTCGCGGTCGCACCCGCACCGGCGCCGAAGATCTCATCCAGCGCGTCGCGGACCGTCGGGCCGTAGCCGACCTTGTCGTTGTACATCATCGCCACCCGGATGAGGCGCGGGTAGGACGACGCCGCATCACTGGCCCCTGGCGAGGCATAGATCGGGGCGACGTAGAGCAGGCCACCGTTGCCGATCGGCAGTGTCAGCAGGTTGCCCCAGCGGATCCGGTTCTGATTGTCCCGGCCGATCTGACCCAACTCGGTGGACACCGCGGTGTCGGTACTGATCGCGTTGAAGGCCAGTTTGGGACCGTTGACCTGACCGGGCACGGTCAGCACCGTGAGCTTGCCGTAGGTGTCCGGGTCCGAGCTCGCGCTGATATAGGCGGCCAGGAAGTCACGCCTGATCCAGTTCATCGCACTGGTCAGCTGGAAGGACGGTGTGCCGTCCTGCCGCGCCTGATCGGTGGCCACGATGTAATACGGCGGCTGGAAACTGCTGGCCGTCGGGTTGGGATCCAATGGCACATCCCAGAAGTCGGCGTTGGTGAAGAACTTCACCGGATCATCGACGTGGTACTTCGCCAGCAGCGCACGCTGCACCTTGAACAAGTCCTCGGGATAGCGCAGATGCGCCTGCAGATCCGGCGAGATCTCCGACTTGGGCTTCACCGTGTCCGGGAAGACCGCCATCCACGCCTTGAGCACCGGATCGGTCTCGTCCTGGGCATACAGCGTCACCGTGCCGTCGTAGGCATCGACGGTGGCCTTCACCGAGTTACGGATGTAGGACACCTGCTTGTCGGGCAGCAACCGGTTGACCGCCACCTCATTGGAGTCGATGGTGGCGTTCGACAGCGTGGTCAACTCCGAGTACGGGTAGTTGTCCAGCGTGGTGTAACCGTCGACGATCCACACCATCCGCTTGTTGACGATCGCCGGGTACACCCCGTTGTCGGTGTCCAGCCACGGCGCCACCGCCTCCACCCGCTTCGCGGGATCGCGGTTGAACAGGATCCGGCTGTTCTCGCCGATCACGTTGGACAGCAGGAAGTTCCGCTCGGCGAACTTGGCCGCGAACACGCCGCGGTTGATCCAATTCCCGATGCCCACACCGCCGGTACCGCCGTAGGTGTAGTTCTTGGTCTCCGTGTTGGTCTCATAGTCGTACTCACGGTCGACATCACCGTTCTTGCCGACGATCGCGTAATCCTCGGCGGCACCGGCAATCACCGGACCGAAGTAGATGCGCGGCTGATCCAGCGGCGCCGGGCCCGGCGACACCACGCCGCCGTTGGCGCCGACCACGCTGGCCAGGAACTCCGGGTAACCGCCGTTCTGGTTGGGGTCATTCGCGATGCCGCGCACCGTGTTGGCCGGCGAGGCGACGAAGCCGTTGCCGTGTGTGTAGACGGTGTGCCGGTTGATCCAGTCGCGCTGGTTGTCGATCAACCGGTCCGGGTTCAGCTCACGTGCGGCCACCACGTAATCGCGGATCTGGCCGTCGGGGCCGGTGTAGCGGTCCATCGACAGCTGGTCGGGGAAGTTGTAGAAGTTTTTGCCCTGCTGGAACTGGGTGAACGCCGGGCTGACGATCGTCGGATCGAGCAACCGGATGTTCGAGGTGGTGGCCCGGTCCGCGGCGACCTGCTGGGCTGTCGCCGCCGCATCACCGCTGTAATCGCGGTAGGTCACCACTTCATCGGTCAGTCCGTAGGCATGTCTGGTCGCCTCGATACTTCGACTGATGTATTCGCTTTCCTTCTGCGCGGCGTTGGGCTTGACGCTGAACTGCTCGACGACCAGCGGCCAGCCCGCGCCCACCACCAGAGAGGACAGTAGCAACAGCACCAGGCCGATCGCCGGGATACGCAGATCACGCAGGACCAGTGCCGAGAACACCGCGACCGCGCAGATGACGGCGATGGCCAGCAGGATCAGCTTGGCCGGCAGCACCGCGTTGATATCGGTGTAGCCGGCACCGGTGAACGGCTTGCCCGCGCGGGTGTTGCTCAGCAATTCGTAGCGGTCCAGCCAGTAGGCGGCGGCCTTGAGCAGCACCAGGGTGCCGGCCAGCGCGATCAACTGGATACGGGCCGCGCGGCTGAGTGCACCGGAGCGCCCGGCCAGCCGGATACCGCCGAACAGGTAGTGGCCCAACAGGTTCGCCACGAACGCCAGGAACACCGCGACGAAGAGGTAGGTCAGCACCAGCCGGTAGAAGGGCAGATCGAAGGCGTAGAAACCGAGGTCGATGCCGAACTGCGGGTCGGTGATGCCGAAGTCGCCGCCGTGCAGGAACAGCTGGACCTGCGGCCAGTAGCTCTGCGCGACGATGCCGGCCAGCAAACCGATGAAGACCGGGATGCCGATACCGAACAGCCGCAGCCGGCTCATCACGGTGGTGCGGTAGCGCGCCACCGGATCGTTGGGCCCCACGGTCGGCACGAACACCGGCCGGGTGCGGTAGGCCAGCGTCATGGCCGCGAAGACCACCGTGCCGATCAGCAGCGCCACCACCAGGAACAGCACGATGCGGGTGAACAGCACCGTGGTGAACACCGAGCGGTACCCGAGTTCGCCGAAGAACAGCCAGTCGACGTACCCGTCGATGAACCGTGGGCCCACCAACAACAACAGGACTACAGCTACCGCGACGCCGATAAGAATCCGGCTCCGACGTGTCAGCTGCGGCATTCGTGCCGCGGGCCGCATACCCAACTCTTCAACTCCAGTCCGTGGTCTGTGGCCTCAGCAAGTCTGAATCCTGGTAGATGGGCCACTACTCGCCCCAACTCTACGCAGTACCCGCCAAGGAACCTCTCAGCATGTGGGGGGTTCGCCACCGGCAGAAATCGCGTTCAGCGCGTCCACCGCGGTGGTCAGTGTGTCGACCTTCACCAGTTGCAGGCCGTCATCGTGAGCGGTGCGGGCCTCGGCGCAGTTTTCGGCAGGGACCAGGAACACCGTCGCTCCCGCTTCCTGGGCGGCCAGCATCTTGTGGGTGATGCCGCCGATCGAGCCGACTTTGCCGTCGGCGTCGATGGTCCCGGTGCCGGCGACGAACTTGCCGTCGTTGAGTTCGCCGGTGGTCAGCTTGTCGATGACCGCGAGGCTGAACATCAGGCCGGCCGAGGGGCCTCCGATGTTGGCCAGGTTGAACTCGATGTCGAACATGGCCCACGGCGCGTCGAGCACCCCGACACCCAGATAGCCCTGATCCCCCTCGGGATGCTCGCCCAGCGTGATGCTGGCGGTGCCGGCCGGCGCGTTCTTGCGGCGGTAGTCGATGACGATTTGCTCGCCGGGCCTGGTGTTCTTCACCACCTCCTGAAACGCCTTCAGGTCGGCCACTTCGACGTTGTTCACCATGTCGATGGCGTCCCCGGGCTGCAGCTTGCCCGCCGAGGGGCCCTTGTCCTCCACGGTCTCGACGGTGACGGCCTTCGGGTATTTCAGGTAGGACAGCGCCGCGTATTCGGCGTCGTCCTCGGACCGCTTGAAGTCCGCGGTGTTGCTCTTGTCGATATCGTCCTTGGACTTGTCCGGCGGATAGACCAGCTCCCGCGGGATCAGCTGATCGCGGCCCGACATCCACAGCACCAGTGCCTGGCCCAGGGTGAGTCCGTCGCGCTGGGACACCGTCGTCATGTTCAGGTGACCGGAGGTCGGGTGGGTGATGTCACCGGCGACCCCGTCGGTGCTCTTGATGTCCACGACCTGCTTGCCGTCGACCTCGCCGAGGGTGTCGAACGTCGGACCCGGACCCAACGCGACGAAGGGCACCGTCACCACCGACAGCAGCAACCCGAACGCCACGATGGGCACGAGCGCGACCACCAGCGTCAAAATCCGCCTGTTCACGCCGCCCACAGTAGAGCGCGTTCACCCACAGCGTGACCCGCGGCCCCACCCGCAGCGCCGCCGGTGGGTACCGTTGACGCTATGGCTGACCTGCCCTTCGGCTTCTCCCATGGAGATGACCCGGATCCTGACAAGCGCAAGAAAGATCCCTCCGGGGATCCGTTCGGGCTGGGCGGTGAAGGTTTCGACATGTCCGACCTCGGCCAGATCTTCACCCGGCTCGGCGAGATGTTCAGCGGTACAGGGGCTATGGCCCCCGGCGGCCAGCAGTCCGGACCGGTCAACTACGACCTGGCCCGCCAGCTGGCCACCAGTTCCATCGGTTTCGTGGCACCGATACCCGAGTCCACCACTTCCGCGATCACCGACGCGGTGCGGCTGGCCGAAACCTGGCTCGACGGGGCCACCGCACTGCCGGCCGGCACCACCCGCACGGTGGCCTGGACGCCGACGGAGTGGCTGGACAACACCCTGGACACCTGGAAGCGGCTGTGCGACCCGGTGGCCGAGCAGATCTCCACGGTGTGGGCGTCCGCGTTGCCCCAGGAGGCCCAGGCGATGGCCGGGCCGCTGCTGGCGATGATGTCCCAGATGGGTGGGATGGCCTTCGGCAGCCAGCTGGGCCAGGCCCTGGGCAAGCTGTCCAAGGAGGTGCTGACCTCCACCGATATCGGATTGCCGCTGGGCCCCAAGGGTGTTGCCGCGCTGATGCCCGAGGCCGTGGACGCCCTGACCGAAGGGCTTGAGCAGCCACGCAGCGAGGTGCTGACCTTCCTGGCCGCCCGCGAGGCCGCCCACCACCGGCTGTTCAGCCATGTGCCGTGGTTGTCCAGTCAGCTGCTCAGCGCGGTCGAGGCGTTCGCCAAGGGCATGAAGATCGACATGAGCGGTATCGAGGACATGGCCCAGGGCTTCAACCCGGCGTCGCTGGCCGATCCGGCCGCGATGGAGCAGTTGCTCAGCCAGGGCATGTTCGAACCCAAGGCCACTCCCGAGCAGACCGCCGCGCTGGAGCGGCTGGAGACGCTGCTGGCGCTCATCGAGGGCTGGGTGCAGACCGTCGTCATCGCCGCCCTCGGGGACAGGTTGCCGGGCACCGAGGCGCTCAGCGAGACGCTGCGCCGCCGGCGCGGCACCGGCGGGCCCGCCGAGCAGACCTTCGCGACCCTGGTCGGGCTGGAACTGCGGCCCCGCAAGATGCGCGAGGCCGCGGCGCTCTGGGAGAAGCTCACCGAGGCCGTCGGCTCCGATGCCCGCGACGCGGTGTGGCAACACCCCGACCTGCTGCCCGGCGCCGCCGATCTCGACGAGCCTGCCGCCTTCATCGACCGGGCCATCGGCGGTGACACCAGCGGTATCGATCAGCTGCTGGAAGACCTGGAGCGCAACGAGCGCCCCGACGGCCCTGTGGATAACTGACGCGGGGATCGCGCCGGTCGTGACACAGTCAGGGCATGCGGCGCTACGCACTCAACCCGGCGATGCCGGTCCTGTTGCGCCCCGACGGAACGGTGCAGGTCGGCTGGGATCCGCGGCGCGCCGTGCTGGTGCATCCGCCCGCCGGATCGACCGGCCCGGTGCTGGCCACGTTCCTGCGTTCCATGCAGGAACACGCCACCGTTGACGAATTGGTCACCCGCGCTGAGGATCTGGGGCTGCCTTCGGATGCGGTGCCGGACCTGTTGGACGCGCTCGTCACCGCCGGTGTGGTGACCCGGACCCGGCCGTCGCTGCGGTCGGTGTCGGTGCGGGTGCACGGCCGTGGCCCGCTGTCGGACCTGATGTCGGGCGCACTGAGCTGCTCGGGGACCCGGGTGACGCGCAGCAGCCGACGGCATTCGGTGGTCACCACCGACAAGGCCGATCTGGTGGTGCTGGCCGATGCGCTGGTCACCGATCCGCGGGTGCTGCGCGATCTGCACACCGCCCGGGTGCCGCATCTTCCGGTCCGGGTGCGCGACGGCACCGGACTGGTGGGGCCGCTGGTGATCCCCGGACTGACGTCGTGTCTGGCATGTGCGGACCTGCACCGCAGCGACCGTGATGCGGCCTGGCCGGCGCTGGCCGCGCAGTTGCGCCACGCTGTCACCACGGCCGACCGGGCCACCGTGCTGGGCACCGCCGCGCTCGCGCTGACCCAGGTGGATCTGGTGATCCGGGCGATGCGTGAGGACCCCGACGTCCAGGGCTCGGCGCCGACCCCCATCACATTGGACACCACCGTGGAATTCGACGTCGGCACCGGTTCGGTGGTGACGAGGCGCTGGTCGCGGCATCCGGCCTGCGTCTGCTGACATCGACTGTTGCCAGTTCGTTGCGGCATATTCAGGCCGGTCGTGGATGATGGTTAGGTGTCCGAAATCAAACGAGGCAGCGTCGCACGAAACGCGAAGCTCGCCAGCCTTCCCGTCGGCTTTGCCGGACGGGCCGCGCTCGGGTTCGGCAAGCGGCTGGCCGGCAGATCCAGGGACGAAGTCACCGCGGAGCTGATGGACAAGGCTGCTCAGCAGCTGTTCACGGTCCTCGGCGAACTCAAGGGTGGCGCCATGAAGGTCGGCCAGGCGCTGTCGGTGATGGAAGCCGCGATCCCCGAGCAGTACGGCAAGCCCTACCGCGAGGCGCTGACCAAGTTGCAGCGCGAAGCCCCGCCGTTGCCCGCGGCCAAGGTGCACCGCGTCCTCGACGGGCAGCTCGGCACCAAATGGCGCGAACGGTTCCAGTCGTTCGACGACAAGCCGATCGCGTCGGCGAGCATCGGCCAGGTGCACAAAGCGGTGTGGGCCGACGGTCGTGAGGTCGCGGTCAAGATTCAGTACCCGGGTGCCGACGAGGCGCTGCGCGCCGACCTCAAGACCATCCAGCGGTTGACCGGGGTGTTCAAGCAACTGGCCCCGGGCGCCGATATCGAGAGCGTCGTGGCCGAACTCATCGAGCGTACCGAGATGGAACTGGACTACCGGCTGGAGGCCGACAACCAGCGGGCCTTCGCCAAGGCCTACGCCGATGACCCGCATTTCGTGGTGCCCGCGGTGATCGCCAGCGCCCCCAAGGTGGTCATCGCCGAATGGATCGAAGGCATCCCGATGTCGGTGATCATCCGTGAGGGGACCCCCGAGCAGCGCGATGTGATGGGCATCCGGCTGACCGAGCTGACCTTCGGCGCTCCGCAACGGCTGGAGATGATGCACGGCGACGCGCATCCGGGCAACTTCATGCTGATGCCCGACGGACGCATGGGCGTCATCGATTTCGGTGCTGTCGCACCACTTCCCGGCGGTTTCCCGCCCGCTCTCGGCAACTGCATCCGGCTGGCCAGGGACAAGAACTACGTCGAGTTGTTACCGGCGATGGAAGCCGCCGGATTCATCCAGAAGGGCCAGCAGGTGTCGGCCTCCGAAATCGACGACATGCTGCGCCAGTACGTGGAACCGGTGGAGACCGAGGTCTTTCACTACACCCGCCGCTGGCTGCAACGGATGGCCGCCGGACAGATGGACAACTCGGTGGCGCAGCTCAGGATGGCGCGCCAGCTCGACCTGCCGGCGAACCTGGCCATCCCGCTGCGGGTGATCGCGTCGACCATCGCGATCTGCTGCCAGCTGGATGCCCACGTTCCGATGAGAGCCATTGCCACCGAACTGGTTCCGGGCTTCACCGACGCGGCATAGCGCGCCGGGGTGACCGGACGGCCCAGCCATGTGGCTAGGCCGCCCGGCCCTCCCGAGCATCCTTGCGCGGACGTCCACGCGGCCGCTTGCGCGCCACGATGGTTCCGCGTTCGATGATCTCGCCGCCCCAGACTCCCCACGGCTCCTGACGTTCCAGGGCCTCGTTGAGGCACAGGCTCCGGATCGGGCAGTCCGCGCACAGCGCCTTGGCCCGCTCCAGTTCGGTGGGGCTTTCGGCGAACCACAGGTCGGGATCGGCCTGGTGGCACGGCACCGCGGGCAGTATTCGTTCAGGGCATGCCTGGACGGACATGTCTTTCCCTACTTCCTGGTCGTTTCTTCGGTGTCGGTGTACTTGTCCGGACCGGGTGACCAGGGTGTTCGGGTGTTCCGAAAACAATGGCCACGGATCCGGTTGCGCGGGTCCGTGGCCTTTTTCGGCGGTGCTGGGGCTACCTAGGTGTTGCCCCACTTCACGGACTCGGCGGTCGTTTCGGCGGTGCGGCGCTTATGCTGCGGCGCGGCGGCAGCGGGCGCCCATCCAGCTCGGTGCGCGGCGGGAATGCCGACGACGGCGCGGGCGGACAGCGGCATACCGCTGACGTTTACGCCGTGCTGCATTGTGAAAATCGCCATGATGCCGAATCCCTCCTCTCGCCAGACAAAAATGTAGTCCCACAGAACTTGTGATCTTGAGGCTAGAGCCTAACAGCCCGAACGCACAAGCGATTTTCTGACCAGCGGGTTTGGCGGAATATGTGTGAAACTTGGCCGCCGTTGCGAGCGCGCGTCATGACCGGGCTTTCACCAGCGCCAGCACGTCGGGGCCGTACTGCTCCAGCTTGCGGGCGCCGATACCGGGAATCGCCACCAGGGCGGCGGCATCGGCGGGCAGCGTCTCGGCGATGGCGATCAGCGTGTTGTCGGTGAACACCACGAACGCCGGCACCTTCATCTCCTGGGAGACACGCAGCCGCCAGTCCTTCAGTTCGGCCAGCAGTTCGACGTCGATATCGGACGGGCAGCTCTCGCAACGCCGCAGCATGATCGCCGTCGGGCTGTTCAGCGCACCGTTGCAGACCCGGCAGCGCGGCGTGGCGCCCTTGGCTCGTTTCGGGCGGGATGGGGCGGCGTCGGCCGGGGACTGCGGGGCCACCCCGTTGAGGAACCGCGACGGACGCCGGCCCTGGCGCCCACCCGGGGTGCGCGCCAGCGCCCAGCTGAGCGCCAGATGCATCCGTGCCCGGGTGACGCCGACGTAGAGCAACCGGCGTTCCTCCTCGACGGCCTCGCTGTCGGGTCCGTGGGACAGCGCATGCGAGATCGGCAGGGTCCCGTCGGCCAGTCCGACCAGGAACACCGCATCCCATTCCAGGCCCTTCGCCGCGTGCAGCGAGGCCAGCGTGACGCCCTGCACCACCGGCGGGTGCCGGGAGTCCGCCCGCTGGCGCAGCTCGGCGAGCAGGGTCGGCAGATCCAGCGAAGGGCGTTGGGCCACTTCGTCGTCGACGAGCTCGGCGAGTGCGGTGAGTGCTTCCCAGCGCTCCCGCGCCTGGGTACCGGCGGGCGGCTCGGCCGTCAGACCCAGCGGTTCCAGCAGCGACCGGACCAGGCCGGGCAGATCGTCGCCGTATTCGCTGCTGACATTGCGCTGCAACGCTAGCAGCGCCTGGCGGATCTCCTGCCTGCTGAAAAACCCCTCACCGCCGCGCACCTGGAAGGCGATTCCGGCCTCGGTGAGCGCCTCCTCATACACCTCGGATTGGGCGTTGATCCGGTACAGCACCGCGATTTCTGCTGCGGGCGTGCCGGATTCGATGAGTTTCTTGATCTTCTTCGCGACACCGGCGGCCTCGGCCACCTCGTCGGGATGCTCGGCGAAGGACGGTTTGGGGCCCGGGTCACGCTGACCGATCAGGTGCAGCTTGCTGCCGGCCATCCGGCCGCGCGCGGCCGCGATGACCCGGTTGGCCAGCGACACCACCTCCGGGGTGGACCGGTAGTCGCGTTCCAGCCGCACCACGGTGGCCTCGGGGAAGCGCCGGGAAAAGTCCAGCAGGAACTTCGGGGTGGCGCCGGTGAACGAGTAGATGGTCTGGTTGGCGTCCCCGACCACCGTCAGGTCGTCACGCTCACCGAGCCAGGCGTTGAGCACCCGCTGCTGCAGCGGGGTGACGTCCTGGTACTCGTCGACGACGAAGCAGCGGTAGCGGTCCCGGAATTCCTGGGCGACCGCCGCATCGTTCTCGATCGCAGCCGCGGTGTGCAGCAGCAGGTCGTCGAAGTCCAGCAGTGCCGTGCCGTCGCGGTGGGTCTTGAGCCGCTCGTAATTGTTGTAGACCTTGGCGACGGTGCCCGCGTCCATCGGGACGTCGCGGCGGGTCTTGGCGACCGCGGCGGCGTACTGCTCGGGGGTGATCAGCGAGGCCTTGGCCCATTCGATCTCACCGGCGAGGTCGCGCACGTCATCGGTGCTGGCCTTCACGGCGGCCTTGTTGGCGGCCTGCGCGACCACCGAGAACTTGCTGTCGAGCAGTTGCCAGCCGGTGTCGCCGACCACCCGCGGCCAGAAGTACTGCAGTTGACGCCGGGCCGCGGCGTGGAAGGTGACGGCCTGGACCGCGGCGGTCGGCACCCCGGACTGCTCACCGAGGGCCCGTAGCCGGCTGCGCATCTCCCCGGCCGCCCGGGCGGTGAACGTCACGGCCAGGACCTGACCGGGCGCGACGTGCCCGCCCACCACCAGGTGGGCGATGCGGCGGGTGATGGTGCGGGTCTTGCCGGTACCGGCGCCGGCCAGCACGCAGACCGGGCCGCGTGGCGCGAGGACGGCCTCGCGCTGTTCGTCGTCGAGGTCGCCGAGGAGACGGTCGACGGACGGCATGCCGTCCATCATGGCAGGGGGCGCCGACATGGGCAGCGCCCGTCCCGCCCCTTAGGCTGGCAGGGAAATACGCACCGACGTCGATAGGTTGTTCCCAGCATGACCAACGCTCAGCTGACCATGTACACCACGTCGTGGTGCGGCTTCTGCAACCGGCTCAAGACCGCGCTGAAGGCCGAGGGCATCGCGTGGGACGAGGTCGACATCGAGGCCGATCCCACCGCGGCCGAATTCGTCGGGTCGGTGAACAACGGCAACCACGTGGTGCCGACGGTGAAGTTCGCCGACGGTTCCACACTGACCAACCCGAACATCAAGCAGGTCAAGGCCAAGCTCGGCTGACCTGTCGGTGCATCGAACTAGTGTTCGATGCATGACGCAGAGCCTTACGGGTATCGATGCCCTCCGCGCTGAACGCTCAGCGCTTGTCGCCGAAGCGGAAGCGCTGCTGGCGAGGTCACGCGCACGGCCGGCCATGGAACAGGCCATCGCACTCTACGGACGGGCCGAGCAGCTCGCCCGCGAGGAACAGCTCCGGCTGCTGGCCACCCTGAAATCGAGGACCACCCCGCGCGCTCTCGGCGCAAATTCCTGGGTGGAGTTCGTCGCGGGCCAGCTCGCTGTCAGTCACGACGACGCCCGCCTCATGCTGCGCGACATCGACGCGTTGGGTCCGTAGCGATCAGCCCGCGGCCGCCCAGGATTCGATGATCTCCCGGGCGATCGAAATGGATCCCGGCAACAGCAGCCGCGAGGTCGATTCGCTGCTCCAGTCGCCGTTGGCGAGCGCATCGCGGACCTCGGCTCGGGTGAACCACTGCGCCTCGGCGATCTCGCCGTCGTTGAACGCGAACGGCTGCTCGGGATCACCCAGCGCGTGGAAACCCACCATGAGCGAGCGCGGGAACGGCCACGGCTGACTGCCCAGGTACTGCACGTCGGTGACGTCGAGACCAACCTCCTCGGCGATCTCGCGGACCACACATGCTTCGAAGGACTCCCCCGCCTCCACGAACCCGGCCAGGATCGAGAACAGCCGCTCCGGCCAGACGCCCTGGCGGGCCAGCACCGCACGGTCGTGACCGTCGTGCACCAGGCAGATCACCGCGGGGTCGATACGCGGGAACTCCTCGTGACCGTTGTCGGGATTCAGCCGCGACCAGCCGGCCTTGATCGACTTGGTCGGGGCACCGTCCACCGGGCTGTACCGGGCGTTGTCATGCCAGTTCAACAGGGCGGTCGCGGTGGACACCAGCTGCGCGCTGGCATCGTCGAAGATCGCCCCGGCGCGGCGCAGGTCGAGCACCTCGGATTCCACGGTCGGATCCTCCGGTGCCTCCAGCCCCGCGCGGATCGCCCAGACGTGGCGGCCGTCGCCGAGGCGGCCCAGGAACACCGCCTGCTCGGGCGGGGAGTCGCCGAGGCCGGTCGCCTTACCGAGCACCACGCTGCCGCCGGCGATCAGCACCTGGTTGCGCCGGTCCACCCGCAACACCAGCGCGTCGGGCCAGCCGGCGATCGCGGCGTCGACATCGGTGCGCAGGGTGTCGGCGCGGTCGGCCCCCACCCGGGACAGCAGGGGGATGTTGCGGAGCGTGAAACTCATCGGTTTTCTCTACCGGTCTTCCTTGGAGCGGATGTAGAGCAGCCGATCGGTCAGCTCCAGGGCGTCTACCCGTTCGTCGTCCACCCGGAGCAGGTCGCCGTTGCGCACGACGCCGAGCACGATGTCGGTGAGATGGCGCGGTGAGCCGCCCACCTCCTTGGGCTCGACCGGGCGCTCGGCGATGGCGAAACCCGCGTCGGGCGTCAGCAGGTCCTCCATCATCTCGACGACGCTCGGGGTCTGGGTGGCGATGCCCAGCAGCCGGCCCGCGGTCTCGGAGGTGACGACGGTGGTGTTCGCGCCGGACTGCTTCAGCAGATGCTGGTTCTCGGCCTCGCGCACCGCGGCGATGATGTTGGCCCGCGGGTTGAGCTCCCGGGCGGTCAGGGTGACCAGCACCGCGGTGTCATCGCTGTTGCAGGCCACGATGATCGACTTGGCGTGCTGGGCGGAGGCCAACCGCAGGATCTCCGAATCGGTGGCGCTGCCGCGCACGGTGACCAGACCGGCATTCTTGGCGCGCTCGAGCGCGGCCGGATTGTTCTCGACCACGACGATATCGGCGGGCAGGACATCGTCGCCGATCATGGCGGCCACCGCGGTGCGGCCCTTGGTTCCGTAGCCGACGACGACGGTGTGGTTACGCACGCTTTTCCTCCATCGCTGGATCTTCAACGCCTGACGCGACTGTGTCGTCAGGGTCTCGACCGTGGTTCCGATCAGCACGATCAGGAACGCCACCCGCAGCGGCGTGATGACCAGAACGTTGACCAGCCGGGCCGAGGGCGTCACCGGGGTGATGTCACCGTAGCCAGTGGTCGACAGCGACACCGTGGCGTAGTACAGGCAGTCCAGGAACGACAGCGGGTCATCCGCATTCGGCGCCGACTCGATATCGCGGTAACCGTGCCGGTCGAGGTAGACGATCAGCACCGCCGCGAACAGCGCACCCAGCGCCAGCAACACCCGGGTGAAGATGCGGCGCCACGGGCTGACGAACTTCTCCGGGATGTTGAGCACGTCGACGAGGTCGGCGTCGTGACGCGACGTCAGGTTCTCGTTCACCGCCGCCAAACGCCGGCGCAATCTACCTTTGGCCACGTATCACCGATCGGCACGGGGTGGGCACGTCACAATGTAACCATGACTCGCCCCGCATCCGGAGATCAGAAGCAAGCTGTCGCCACCCGCGCCGTACGGATGGGCGGCTTCCTCGTCGGCATGGGCGTCCTGCATTTCGTGGCCCCCAAGCCGTTCGACACCATCGTGCCCACCGAACTTCCCGGCAGCGCCCGCTTCTACACGCACGCCTCCGGTGTCGCCGAGGTCGCCGCCGGCGCGCTGCTGATCGCGCCGAGAACCCGCAAGATCGGTGCGCTGGCCTCCATCGCACTGTTCCTCGGGGTGTTTCCCGCCAACGTCAACATGGTGCGCCTGTGGTCCCAAGAGCCGGCCAAGCCGCTCTGGATGCGGGCCGGCGCGGTCGCCCGGCTGCCGCTGCAGGTCCCGATGATCAGCCGGGCGTACAAGATCTATCGCAACGCCTGAGCGTCCTCCAACAACCCGGCCAGTTCCCGCTCGTCGGGCAGTGCGTCCGGCATGACGGTCACCCCGCTGCGCACGTAGTGGAACGCCGCCCGCACCGATTCCACCGGGCACCCGTGCAGGCCCGCCCACGCCAGCCGGTACACGGCCAGCTGTATCGCGGCGTGGCGCTGGGTCTCCGGAGTGCTCGGCGGCTCACCGGTTTTCCAGTCGACCACCACCGCACCGCCGTCGGGTTCGGCGAAGACGGCGTCGATGCGGCCGCGCACCACCGTGGGGCGCGGCCCGTCGAGGATCATGTCGAAGGGCACCTCGACGTCGATCGGGGTGCGCGATGCCCAGGGCGAGGACGCGAACGCCGCCTGCAGATCGGCCAGTTCCTCGGCATGCGCCCGGCCGGTCTCGCCGTCCACCGCGCCGGGCAGGTCGTCCAGATCGAACAACCGCTCCGCGTGGAAATAGCGCTGCACCCACTCGTGGAATGCGGTGCCCAACAGGGCATGTGGATCCGGCCGGGCCGGCAGTCGGCGGCGCAGCCGCTGCCGGGCGGCCGCCGGATCCTTGCCCAGGTCGACCAGGGTGCTCACCGACAGTTGACCGGGCAGCTCCACAGGAACCTGCTGGGCGGCGCGCTCCCGTTCGGCGAGCAGCGCGTCGACGTCGGCCGTCCAGTTCTCGGGGTCGAGCGCTGAGCCGACGGCCCCTTCGGCGGCCTGGGCGACCAGCGCGGCGCCGCGCTCGATATCGGCTCGCCGGCCGCCGCTCCCCTGCGCCGGCCAGACCGCTTCGACGGTGTTGCCACGCAACGGGTTCGGCTCTCCGTCGGGCGGGTCGGGCGCCCATTCGTCGATCACGCCGCAGGGCTGCCCGGCCGCCGCCGAGGCATCGATGATGGCCTTGAGTTCCAGCAGGAACTCCGAGGGTCCGCGGGGTTTGGCCTCGGTGGGCCCCCAGTGGTGCCCGGAGAGCAGCAAGGTGTCCTCGGAGCGCGTCAGCGCCACGTACAGCAGCCGCCGTTCTTCGTCGCCGCGACGTTGGGCCAGCATGTCCTTGTGATGAGCGATCTTGTCGGACAACGTCTTACGGTCGTTGACGTCGGAGGTGTCCAGCACCGGGACGCCGTGTTCGGAGACACTCGCCCGGTCTCCCCGCAACAGCGGCGGCAGGTCCCCGGCATCGCTGAGCCAGGTGCGGGCCATCGCGGTGGACGGGAACACCCGCCCGCTCAGGTGCGGGACCGCCACCACCTGCCACTCCAGGCCCTTGGCGGCGTGCACGGTGAGGATCTGCACCCGGTCCGCCGAGACCGTCACCTCCGCGGGCGCCAGCCCGTTCTCGACGTCGGCGGCGACATCCAGGTAGGCCAGCAACCCGGCCGGCGCGCCGTCGGAGCGGGCGGCGAAGTCGGCCACCACATCGCCGAAGGCATCGAGGTGTTCGGTGCCACCCCAACCCGCGGGCACCGGACGGGCCGCCCGGACCTCCACGTCGACGCCGAGCACCCGCCGTATCTCGGCGATCAGCTCGGGCAGTGGGTGGGTCAGATGTGCACGCAGCCCGGTCAGTTCGCGGCCGAGCGCCACGATCCGCGCGTACCCGGCGGCCGAGTACAGCTCGGCCGGGCCGGGATCACAGATGGCATCGGCGAGGCAGGCGGTGTCCGCGTCGGGCGCGGCCTGGGCCACGATGCGCTCCATGGCGCCCAATTGCCCGGGCGGGGGCACATCGAGGTCGACGGCGCGCTGCCACAGCGCCGCGATATCGCGGGCGCCCAGCCGCCAGCGCGGCCCGGTCAGCACCCGCATGGCGGCCGCACCGCCGGTCGGGTCGACCACCAGGCGCAGCATGGCCACCACGTCGGCGACCTCGGGGATCGCCAGCAGACCGGCCAGGCCGACCACTTCGACGGGGATGCCGCGCGCGGTCAGCGCCTCGGCCATCGGCGCCGCGTCGGCGTTGCGCCGGACCAGGACCGCGGCGGTGGGCGGTGCCGGGGTGGACCGGTAGCGGGTCGCCACCTGATCGGCCACCCAGTTACGTTCGGCGACAACGTCGGTCAGCAGTGCGGCGCGGATGGTGCCCGGTTCGGCGTCCGGTCGGGGCAGCAGTTCGCGCACGCTCACCGACCGCCTGCGGGCCTGCTCGGACACCGCGTTCGCCAGGTGCAGGGCCTCGGGCGGGTTGCGCCAGCTGGTGCGCAGTTCCAAGGTCGGCGCCGGGCTGCCGTCGGCGTGCGGGAAGTCTGTCGCGAACCGCGGCAGGTTGGTCGCCGAGGCGCCGCGCCAGCCGTAGATGGACTGGATGGGATCACCGACCGCCGTCAGCGCCAGTCCGTCGTCGACGCCGCCACCGAACAGCGATGACAGTGCGATGCGCTGGGCGTGCCCGGTGTCCTGGTACTCGTCGAGCAGCACCACCCGGAAGCGCTGCCGCAGCTGGACACCGACCTGCGGTGCGGCCACCGCCAACCGGGCGGCCGCCGACATCTGGGCACCGAAGTCCATCACCTTCTCGGCCCGCATGCGGCGGTGCAGTTCATCGATGAGCGGCACCAGTTCGGTGCGTTCGTTCTGGGTGGCCAGCAATTTGAGCAGCCACTGCGCCGGCCCCCGGTCGGCCCGGCTGCCGCCGGCGGGCAGGTGATGGATGAGACGTTCCAGCTCGGTGTGCGTGTCGCGCAGCGCGGTGGTGTCGACCAGATGCTCGGACAGCGCACCGGCCAGTCGCAGCACCAGGGCGGTCACCGCGGCCGGTGACTTCTCGGTGTCCAGGACTCGGGGATGTTCGCAGACCACCCGGAAGGCCAACTGCCACAACTCGGTTGCGCCGATCAGCCGGGTATCCGGCTCGACGGGCAACAGCAGTCCGTGATCGCGCAGCAGTGCCCCGGCGAACGCGTGGTAGGTGCTGATGGTGGGCGGGTCCTCGGCGCGGATATCGCGGCCGATGCCGGTGCCGGCCAGGCGCGCCAGCCGGGTGCGGACCCGGCGCAGCAGCTGGCCGGCGGCCTTGCGGGTGAAGGTGAGGCCGAGAACCTCACTGGGCCGGGCATACCCGTTGGCCACCAGCCAGACCACCCGGGCGGCCATCGTCTCGGTCTTACCGGCACCGGCACCGGCGATGACGACCAGCGGGCCCGGCGGCGCGGCGATCACCGCCGCCTGCTCAGTGGTCGGCGCGAACAGCCCCAGCGCTTCGGACAGCTCGGTGGGGCTGTACTGCTGCGCTGCGGTCATGACCGGCCTTCCGGATTCTGGGCGGGGCAGATGGCGCGCACCGGGCAGTGTCCGCAACCGTCGTTGGCGCGCGCGACGAACTGCGGGCCCTGGGTCGCGGCGGCCGCCGCGACCACGGTATCGCGCCACTGTCGGGCGGTATCGGCGGTCAGCGCATCCTGGGTGCGTTCGGTCGCCCCGCCGGCGGTCGTCTTGGCCGGGTAGACCAGCAGCCCGCCGCCGGGTTCAGCACCGTCGGGCAGTACCCCTTCGGCGACGGCGAGCTGGTACATCGCCAACTGGGCGTGACGCTGGGCGTCGTCCTTGGTCGCCGGGCTCTTGCCGGTCTTGACGTCGACGATGACCAGGCGGTCGGCGTTGTCCCGTTCGAGGCGGTCGATGCGTCCGCGCACCCGCACCCCGGGCGCCACCATGCCGTCGACGGCGACTTCGGTGCCGACCTCGGTGAACTGGTCGCGGGTGGACTGGCGCCACTGCGCGAACGCAGAGAGCATGGCGCCGTGGCGGGCCAGTTCGTTGTCGGCGTACCACTGGGATTCATACGGCATGCCGGCCCAGACGCTCTCCAGTTCGGCGAGCAGCTGGCTCTCGGTCCTGGTGGAGTCCGACACCAGCGCGTGCACCAATGTGCCGACCGCGGATCGGACATCGCGGCTGTCGGAACCGCCGTGGCGTTCCAGCAGCCAGCGCAGCGGACAGTCCGTCAGAGTCTGCAGTGTGGAGGGCGACAGTGTGCTCACATGGTCATGTCCCGACCAGAGCGGTTCCGCCGTCGACGGTTCGGTACGGTCCTGCCACAGCGACGGGTCCGCGCCGGGCACGCCCGCCTCGGCGAGGCGGGCCAATTGTGTTGCCGCACACGTCCTGGCTTCGGCATCCACCGCACCATCGGGCGCGCACACCACGGCGCGTAGCCGGCCCACCAGCGCCGCCGGTGTCAGCACTCGCGGCGCCGGGATGATCTCGCGTTCGTCGGCGGCGTCGGGGTTCTCGGTGGCCAGTACGGCGAGCTCGGTGCAGAACGGTGACGGCAGCATCGCGGCATCGCCGGTGTCGCTGTCGACGGCGGTCACCAGCAGGCGATCGCGGGCCCGGCCCATCGCGGCGATCAGCAGCCGGCGTTCCTCGGCCAGCAGCGGTGCCCGGGTCGACACCGTGGCCGTCGGGCCGTCACCGGATCCGGTCACGCCGTCGAGCACGTCCACCAGGTGCTGGGTGCCCAGTACTCCACCGCGGGGAACGGTGTTGGGCCACAACCCCTCCTGCAGTCCGGCCAGCACCACGAAGTCCCAGTCCCGTTCCAGCGCGGCGTGCGGGCTGCAGATCGCCACCGCGTCGGCGCGGTCGGGGCGGGTGCCGGTGGACGGCAACTCCAGCGCGTGGACGTGGGTGACCAGACCGCTCAGCGTCGCGCCGGTGGTATTGGTGACGTACTGGTCGGCGATGTCGAACAGCGCGGTGACCGAGGCCAGATCGCGTTCGGCGGCCGCGCTTCCGGCACCGCCACGGTCGGCCTGGGTGACCAGGCGTTTCTGCAGTCCGCTGCGATTCCAGGCCTGCCACAACGTGTTCCGGGGATCCTCACCGTCGCGGTGGCTGCGCTTGGCCGCCCGCAGCACCGCCTGCACCCGCTGCAGGCAGCGGGACAGATCGGCGGGCAGGCCGTCGGGGACGCGCTGCACCGATTTCGCCAGCAGCTCGGAGAACTCCTGCTGATGGCCGAATGTGCGCCGCAACGCGCGACGCAGCTGCCGCAAGGACACCGGGTCGACCCGTCCGACGGGACCGGTCACCAGATCCATCGCCGCCGCCCCGGTGAGCCCGTTCGCGGTGGCGTCGGCCACGATGAGCAGCGCTCGCACCGCGGGCTGCTGGGCCAGGCCGGCATCGGCACCGGGCAGATCCACCGGAACCCCGGAGGCGGTCAGCGTGCGCGACAGCGCGGCGCCCACCCGCGGCACCGACCGGACGATGACGGCCATCTGCGACCAGGGCACACCGTCGATCAGGTGGGCGCGGCGCAGCGCATCGGCGATGAGCGTGGACTCCGCGTGCGTGGATCCCGCGATCCGCACCGACACCGAACCCGGCCGCCCGGGCGCCCCGGTGAACTCGCGCAGCCCGTCGGCCCCGGGCAGCCGCCGCGCGATCCCGGTGACCGCGGCGGCCACCGCCGTGGAGCACCGGTGCGATGCGGTGAGCACGACGGCCGGGGTGTCGGTGCGCAGCAGTGCCGGATCTCCACCGCGGTAACCGAACACGGCCTGATCCGGGTCACCGGCGAATACCGCGAGATCGGATCCGGCGGCCAGCACCCGCACCAGCAGCGCCGCCTGCGGATCCAGTTGCTGTGCATCGTCGACCAGCAGCACGCGGACCCGGGCGCGTTCGGCGGCCAGCAACGCGGGGTCCACGGCCAGCGCGTCCAATGCGGCGCCGACCAGTTCGGCCGCACCGAGCGCCGGCACGGTGGCCTGCGGTGCGGCCATGCCGACCGACGAACGCAGCAACATCACCTGTTCGTAGGTGGCCGCGAACCGGCCCGCCGCGACCCATTCCGGGCGCGCCGACAGCCTGCCCAGGCGCTGCAGGGCGACCGGGTCGACGCCGCGTTCGGCGCACCGCGCCAACAGATCACGCAATTCGGTGGCGAAGCCGGCCGTCCCCAGCGCCGGATGCAGCGACGGCGGCCAGCCATCGGCGCCGTCCTCGAGATCGCCGGCCAGCAGTTCCCGGATGATGCCGTGCTGCTCGGCGCTGGTGATCAGCCGCGGCGGCGGATCGCCGTTGCGCTGCGCGGCCAACCGCAGCACCGCGAAGGCATAGGAGTGCACGGTGCGGACCAGCGGTTCGCGCACCACACCGCGCGCTCCCGCGGTGAGCAGCGCGGTGGTGACCGCGGCGCGGGCCCGCGCGCCGAGCTTTGCCGAACCCGTCAGCAGCAGAACGCTTTCCGGGTCCGCGCCGGCGGCGATGTGGGCCACCGCGGTGTCCACGAGCAGCGTGCTCTTACCCGTGCCGGCGCCGCCGAGCACCCGCACCGTGCCACGTACACCCGGTTCGGTGAGCGCGTTCGGCGTGAGATCGGTGTGCGGCGCGGACATGTCAGCATTTGATCAGCAAGGTCCGACAAGTCGCGCTGACCAGGCCGGACGGCCCGGCGACCGCAATATGGCGGGTGGCACCCTACGATCGAGGCGTGACCGATGCCCTGCACACCTACCGCTACGGCCCGTCCCGCCCGGCCCAGATCCTGGGCATACACGGGCTCACCGGGCACGGACGGCGCTGGGAAACCCTGTCGAATGCGCACCTGCCCGAGTTCTCGGTGCTGGCACCGGATCTGATCGGTCACGGCCGCTCCACCTGGGCGGCGCCGTGGACGGTGGAGGCCAACGTGCAGGCGCTGGCAGCCCTGCTGGACGCCGAGGGTGGCGAACCGGTCCTGGTGGCCGGGCATTCGTTCGGCGGCGCGGTGGCGCTCAGCCTCGCCGCGGCCCGGCCCGACCTGGTTTCCGGGTTGGTGCTACTGGATCCGGCAGTCGCGCTGGACGGCGCCTGGATGGCCGAGATCGCCGACGCGATGCTCGCCTCCCCCGATTACCCCGACCGCGAGGAGGCCACCGCCGACAAACTGTCCGGGTCGTGGGCCGAGGTGGCCGCCAAGTTCCCCGACGAGTTGACCCGGGAACTGGACGAGCACCTGATCGAGTTGCCCAACGGGCGTGTGGGCTGGCGGATCAGCGTCCCGGCGGCGATGTCCTACTGGAGCGAGCTGACCCGCCCGATCCCGTTGCCGCGCAGCGGAACGCCGACCACGCTGATGCTGGCCACCCGGACCAGTCCGCCATACGTCACCGACACCCTGATCACCACCCTGCGCGATGCGCTCGGGGACAGTTTCACCCTTGCCGAGGTGGACTGCGACCACATGGTCGCCCAGGCCCTGCCCGCCGAGACCGCAGCGATCATCCGCGGGCATCTGGCCTGACCGTGGCGCCGATCACCGAGGATCAGGTCGAGGTGGTGCGGGCGCTGGTGGCCCGGATCCCGGCCGGCCGGGTGAGCACCTACGGCGATATCGCCGAGGAAGCCGGGTTGTCCAGCCCGCGCATCGTGGCGTGGATCATGCGCACCGATTCCTCGGATCTGCCGTGGCACCGGGTGATCCGGGCCTCCGGGCGACCGGCGCCGCACCTGGCCACCCGGCAGTTGGAGCGGTTACGCGCCGAGGGGGTGCTGGCCGACGACGGCCGGGTGCCGCTGCGCGAGTACCGCCACGCGTTCTAGGCGCGAGCAGACACAAATGGTCCCAAAATAGGTGCCTTTGAGTGCCATTTGCGTCTGCTCGCCGGAAAAGGGGGGGACTAGAGCGCCAGCCGGACCAGGGCCGCGGTGCGGGCCAGACCCGGGAACGCCGACGCCGTCGACCGTGGATGCAGCGCGTGCACGGCGAGCCGGAACATCAACGCGCGCAACAGCATCTGCGGCCACTCCGGCAGCGGACTCCACCGCTCGACCAGGCCGTCATCGGCCTCGCCCCAGGCCAGTGCGTCGACCACCACCACACCGGCCGCCCAGGAGGCCGGCCGCCAGTACGGGGTGATGTCGGTGATACCGGGTGCGGCGGTGCCGGCGAAAAGCACTGTGCCGTACAGATCTCCGTGCACCAGCTGGCTCGGGCTGCGGGTGGGTTTGCGCAGCGCGGCGAGCTGGTTGATCAGCTCCACGGACTTCTGGCCGTCGGCGGAGCCGGGCCCAACCCGAGCGCCCTGGGGCAGCCCGTGCAGGGGCCGGTCCTCCCAGGCGGCGCGGTCGGCCGCGATGAACACGTCGACATCCGACCAGGGCGGCACCGGTGGTTGGGTCAGGAAGCGCGGGCGCTCCAGTTTGGCGGTGGCCTCATGCAACCGGACCGCGGCGGAGACCACTTCGTCATGACGGGGTTCGGGGGTGCCTGCCACGAAGGTGTCCGCGCGCCAGCCGGCCACCACATAGCGGCCGTCGGTGGAACGCACCGGGCGGGCCAGCCGGATACCGTCGGCGAACAGCGTCTCGCGCACCTTGGCCGACCAGGCGGCGCGCGCGTGGTCGGCGACCATCGACAGCACCACCTCGCCGCAACGCCAGCCACCCTCCCAGCCGGGCCCCAGCGGAACCGGCAACCGGCCGGCCAGACCGAACGCCGCCATCACATGGTCGGGTGGCAGATCGTCAGACACGCACGTCAGCCTAAGCGGTGCTCCGGTCGACAAGGGGTCAGTACATGACCATGTCGGGCTCGAGTTGTTTCGCCCACGCCACGATGCCGCCCTGCAGGTGCAGGGCATCGGAGAACCCGGCCTTCTTCAGCACGGCCAGCATCTCGGCCGAACGCACCCCGGTCTTGCAGTAGAGCACCGCGGTCTTGTCCTGCGGAACGGTCGCCAGGCCTTCGCCGGCCTCGATCACCGATTTGGGGATCAACTTGGCGCCTTCGATGTGGTTGATCTCCCACTCGACGGGTTCGCGGACGTCGATCAGCGCCAGCGGCTTCCCGGAATCGAGCAGCTCACGCAGCTCCTTCGGGGTCACCGTCGCCCCCGCCGACGCCTGAGCGGCTTCGTCGGACACGACACCGCAGAATGCCTCGTAGTCGATCAGTTCGGTGATCTTGGGGGTGGACGGGTCCTTACGGATCTTGATGGTCCGGTAGGTCATGTCCAGCGCGTCGTACACCATCAGCCGGCCCAGCAGCGGATCCCCGATACCGGTGAGCAGCTTGATGGCCTCGGTGCCCATCACCGAGGCGATCGAGGCGCACAGGATGCCGAGCACACCGCCCTCGGCGCAGGACGGGACCATCCCCGGCGGCGGCGGCTCGGGGTAGAGGTCGCGGTAGTTCAGGCCCAGACCGTCGGGGGCGTCCTCCCAGAACACCGACACCTGGCCCTCGAAGCGGTAGATCGAGCCCCACACGTAGGGCTTGCCGGCGAGCACGGCGGCGTCGTTGACCAGGTAGCGGGTGGCGAAGTTGTCGGTGCCGTCCAGGATCAGGTCGTACTGGGCGAAAATCTCGACGGCGTTCTCGGGTTCCAGGCGCACCTCGTGCAGCACCACATTGACCAGAGGGTTGACCTCGAGCACGGAATCGCGGGCGCTCTGCGCCTTGGACCGGCCGATATCGGACTGGCCGTGGATGATCTGGCGCTGCAGGTTGGATTCGTCGACGACGTCGAACTCGACGATGCCGATGGTTCCGACACCGGCGGCGGCCAGGTACAGCAAGGTCGGCGAGCCGAGCCCGCCGGCGCCGATGACCAGCACCTTCGCGTTCTTGAGGCGCTTCTGACCGTCCACGCCCATGTCCGGGATGATCAGGTGCCGGCTGTAGCGGGCGACCTCTTCGCGGGTCAGTTCAGCGGCTGGCTCCACCAGCGGTGGCAACGACGTCACCGTGTGCTCCTCGAATCGACGACGAATTCCTGGGCCAATCAGACCAGGCACACGTACTCAACAGCAATTCAGGGCATTACGTTCCCAGTGTGCGCCGAGTCGAGGGTTTCAGGCGATGGGATACGGCCACGGATTGAACCGGCATGTCAGGTTGTCGGCCTTGACCGACTCCGGATCGAACCGGGCTCCGTCGTTGTTGCTGGTCGAGAACGTCTGCTGCATCATGATCGGCGCCAGCGCGCCGTTCTCCGGGCACGGCTCGTGCTGGCGGTAGCCGATCGCGTGGCCGACCTCGTGGTTGACCACGTACTGCCGGTAGGAGCCGATGTCACCCTGGAACGAGGTGGCCCCACGCACCCACCTGGCCTCGTTGATGAAGACCCGGGCCTGGTCGCCCAGGTAGGCCGGGTTGTAGCAGGACGCCTCCAGCGGGATGTCGTAGCCGCAGCCCTCGCGGATGGTCAGCGGTGAGGTGAGCGACACCCGGAAATCCGGTGGGCCCTCGCTGTCGTTGTCGACGCGCAGGAATGCGAACTGCGCGTTGTGAGTCCAGCTCTTCGGGTTCGCCAGCGTCTCACTGACCATCCGGGCGAATCCCTCGTCGCCGCCGAAGGACGCGGTGTCCAGGCCGTCCTCGACCTCGACGGTGTAGGTGAACGTCTTCTCGGTGCCCTGGCCGATCTTGGGTGAGGTGCCCGGCACGATATGCCAGGTCTTGGTGCCGGCCTGGGTGAACGGCCCGCCGCCGGGCAGGATGCCGGTCGGCAGGTTGGCGTCGAATTCGGTCAGCCCCTTGGGCGGCGCACCGACGATGGCGGTGCTCGGCGCATCGATGGTGGGCGGGCCCTGGACGGGCCCTTCGGCGTTGACCGGGGTCGGGGCCGCCCCGGTACCGGTGACCGTCTGATAGAGCACGATGCAGGTGACGACGGCGAGGATCGGTAGTGCGTAGGCCCGCCAGCCGTAGGTGGAGACGAAGCGGCCGAGCCAGGTCTGCTTGCGCCACTGCTGGTGCTCGTCGCGGTTGGCGCGCGGGCGGCCCTGATCATCGGCCAGCGGATCACGCTGGGCGCGCAGTGGCTCACGCTGGTCGTCGCGCCGCACGGGCATGCGGTCCGGGTCGGTACGCCCGCCGCGCTCCTGTCCTCGATACCGGACACCGTGGTTGTTGTACCGATTACCCGGATCGCTGCGCTCTCCCCCGCCGTACCGATTTCCCGGGTCGCTTCGCTCCTGCCCGCCGGGGATACGGTCGCCGACGCGACGCCCCGGGTCGTAGGTCACCGGACCAGGATGGCACAGCCGCGGCACCGACACGGGCACCGACACCGGGCGCTCCCCCAGCGTGCGGTAGTAATGTCGTGTCGATCGGCATGATGAGGCGCACACCAGCGCACGAGCCTATGCAGCACAATTTGTGAAATTGAGGACGTAATGAGCGATCTCGCCAACGCCGCCGGGGCGCGGGGCGCCAAGGCGGGCACGGGCGGCAACCGGCGCGGCAACCGTCTGCCCCGCGACGAACGCCGCGGCCAGCTGCTTATTGCGGCCAGCGAAGTCTTCGTCGACCGCGGCTACCACGCCGCCGGCATGGACGAAATCGCCGACCGGGCCGGCGTCAGCAAGCCCGTTCTCTACCAACACTTTTCGTCAAAGCTGGAGCTCTACCTGGCGGTGCTGCAACGCCATGTCGACAACCTGGTCTCCGGGGTGCGCCAAGCACTGCGCACCACCACCGACAACCGGCAGCGACTGCGTGCGGCGGTGCAGGCGTTCTTCGAGTTCGTCGAGCACGACAGCCAGGGCTACCGGCTGATCTTCGAGAACGACTACGTCACCGAACCGCAGGTGGCCGCTCAGGTGAAGGTCGCCACCGAATCGTGCACCGACGCGGTGTTCGACCTCATCAGCCGGGATTCCGGACTGGAAGCCCACCGCGCCCGGATGATCGCGGTGGGGCTGGTGTCCACGAGCGTCGACTGCGCGCGCTACTGGCTGGACAACGACCGGCCGATCTCCAAGGACGCGGCGGTCGAGGGCACGGTGCAGTTCGCCTGGGGCGGACTGTCGCACGTGCCGCTGACCCGGTCCTGAGGACCGGGCCAGCTGCGCACTAGCTGGTCTTGATGGCCTCTGCGCCGACCCCGAAGCCGACCTTGCGGCTGTCGGCGGCACCGATCTCGACATA
The DNA here is from genome assembly GCF_008329585.1 of Mycolicibacterium sp. P9-22. Classification (GTDB taxonomy): domain Bacteria; phylum Actinomycetota; class Actinomycetes; order Mycobacteriales; family Mycobacteriaceae; genus Mycobacterium. Next base: position 48,953 of record NZ_NPKP01000002.1, read on the forward strand.
GGCGATCTTCGCCGACGGCACCAGGTAGCGGCGCCCCTTCTCGTCGGTCAGCGCGAGTACGGCCGTCGCGTCACCGAGTGACTTGACGATCGCCTGTTCCACCTCGTCGGGTGTCTGCGCGGTGCTGATGATCAGCTCTCGCGGGCTGTCGGTGACCCCGATCTTGATGTCCACGCTGCGGGCCTTTCGGTTGGTTGGCGATGCTTCGACAAAGGCTAGTGGACGCACTCCGGATCACGCCGCCGTGGTCGTTGCGCCGTGAGCGAAGCACCCTGATCAGACCGAGTCCCGACCGTGACCGGACCGCGACCGCGCCAACATCATCTGCCACATTTGTCCCATTAACATCGGTGGAGTACGTGCCGGAACTATCTGGGAAATAGGTTATGAGCAGGCAATATGCGCCTTATTCGACCACTCGTGACAGCTACTCGGGCAGCGGCTACCAGTCGGCCGCACTGACCGACCCGGAAGCCGATCAGCAGACCGAGTACCGCAGCGACCGCGAGCGCCGCCGCGCGGCACGGCGCGGCGCCGGCTACGGACGCGTCCCGCGCGCGTCGTACGCCAACTACGACACCTATGACCCCGAGTACGACGAAGTGGCCTACGACGACGAGGCCGACACCGACTACACCGAATACGAGTTCCCGGCCGACTACCACGAGCCGCTGGACCGCCGCTGGATCTGGGTGGCCGGCGTCGCCGGCGTGATCCTGATGGTCGCGGTGATCTGCACCGGCGTGATTCTCGGCGGCGGGGACAGCGGCACCGTCTCCGCGGGCGTCACCACGTCGGCGGATGCCGAACCCACCGCGCAGCCCTCGGCGACCGTCGCCCCCAGCGCCACCGCACCGGCACCCGCCGTCCCGTCGCTGCCACCGGAGACCGTCACCACGGTGACCCCGAGCGCCACCGCGACCCCGGTCCCGCAGCCGGTCCCCACGGCTCCGGCGCCCGTCGTCGTCCCCGAGGCGCCGGTGGCCGACCCCGCCCTGGCCGCGCGCACGGTGACCTATCACGTCACCGGCAACCGGCAACTGCTCGACCTCATCACCATCATCTACACCGACCAGCAGGGCGCGCTGCAGACCGACGTCAACGTCGCACTGCCGTGGGTGAAGACCGTCACCCTGGATCCGGGGGTGTCCCTGACATCGGTGACGGCGACCAGCGTCGGCGGCCAGCTCAATTGCTCGATCGTCGACGGCAGCGGCGCCGCCGTGGCGGTTCAGGCCAACAACACGATGATCGCGAGCTGCACCCGGTAGGGGTGTCAGGCCAGGCCGAGTTCCTGCATGCGGCTGGTATGGGTGCGCTGCAGTTGGTCGAAGAACTCCGACAGCTGGGCGAGCCCCTCGCTGCTGCTGATCACCAGATCGACCAGCTCGTCGTGATCGGCGAGCACGAACTGGGCCTGGGTGATGGCCTCACCGAGCAGTCGTCGCGACCACAGCGCCAACCGGTGCCGCTGCCGGTCGCTGGCGGTGACCGCGGCCCGCACCTCGGACACCACGAACTGCGAGTGCCCGGTCTCGGCCAGCACCGAACGCACCACATCGGAGGCCTCGGGCGGCAGCGCGTCGGCGATCTGCAGATAGAAATCCGCCGCGAGCGCATCACCGATGTAGGTCTTGACCAGCGCTTCCAGCCAGGTACTCGGGGTGGTCAGGCGGTGGTAGTTCTCCAACGCCGGCGCGAATTTCGTCATCGCGCGCACGGCGTCGACCCCGCGGGCGGCCAGCGCCTCGTGCAGCACCTCGTAGTGCCGCATCTCGGCGGCGGCCATGCTGGCCATGTTGATGCGGCCGGCGAGATTCGGTGCCATCCGGGCCTCTTCGGTCAGCCGGTAGAAGGCGGCCACCTCGCCGTACGCGAGAAGCGCGAACAGCTCGGTGACACCCGGCTGATCGACCGACACACCCGGCGTCCGAGTCTCGCCGGCGGGCACGACATGCTGCGTTGACGACGTCTGCGGCGTCGGTGAAATCATGGCCCAACTCTAGTCTCCGGGCCAGGTGGCGACCGGGTAGCGGGTTGACCAGCTATCATGGAAGTCAGGTAGCGCCATTTGAGCAATGCGAACGACTTTTTTGACGGTCGCTACCGAAGAAATGTGCGTGCACGTGGTTTGGCCCGCCCTCGATCGGCAGGGCCCGACGGAGCGGTATCCCCCATCTACCTGGGTATACCCGCCTTTTACTCGTCATCGTCGTGCGCGCGTGGACGCGACGAGGATTGACACCGAAAGGCTGACGGCAGCGAAAGCTACGCCGGACCACAAATATGACTTCACCTGACCTGACCGCACCCGAAACCACCGAGACCACCGAGACCACCGCACCCGAGACCAAGCCGGCGATCTCCTTCGCCGAACTCGGCGTCCGCGAGGAGATCGTCCGGGCCCTCGCCGAGACCGGCAAGGAACACGCCTTCGCCATCCAGGAACTGACGCTGCCGCTCGCGCTGGCCGGCGACGACCTGATCGGACAGGCCCGCACCGGTATGGGCAAGACCCTCGCCTTCGGTGTGCCGCTGCTGCACCGGATCACCAGCGACGGCGGCCGCCCGCTCAACGGCACCCCGCGGGCCCTCATCGTGGTACCCACCCGCGAACTCTGCCTGCAGGTCTACAACGACCTGGAGCTGGCGTCGAAGTACCTGCGCGCCGATGACGTGGAAGGCCATGCCGACCGCAAATTCGTGGTGACCTCCATCTACGGCGGGCGCCCCTACGAGCCGCAGATCGAGGCGCTGCGCAAGGGCGTCGACGTCGTGGTCGGCACCCCGGGCCGGCTGCTCGACCTGGCGCAGCAGGGACACCTGCAGCTGGGCAGTCTCTCGGTGCTGGTGCTCGACGAGGCCGACGAGATGCTCGACCTGGGCTTCCTGCCCGATATCGAGCGGATCCTGCGGCTCACCCCCGATGACCGGCAGTCGATGCTGTTCTCGGCGACGATGCCGGGCCCGATCATCACGCTCGCGCGCACCTTCATGAACCAGCCCACCCATATCCGGGCCGAGGCTCCGCAGTCCTCACAGACCCACGACACCACCGAGCAGTTCGCCTACCGCGCCCATGCGCTGGACAAGGTGGAGATGGTCGGGCGGATCCTGCAGGCCGAGGGCCGCGGCGCCACCATGATCTTCACCCGCACCAAGCGGACCGCGCAGAAGGTCGCCGACGAACTCGCCGAGCGCGGCTTCAAGGTCGGCGCCGTGCACGGTGACCTCGGCCAGATCGCACGTGAGAAGGCGCTCAAGGCCTTCCGCACCGGTGAGGTCGACGTGCTGGTCGCCACCGATGTCGCCGCCCGCGGTATCGACATCGACGACATCACCCACGTCATCAACTACCAGATCCCCGAGGACGAGCAGGCCTACGTGCACCGCATCGGCCGCACCGGGCGTGCCGGCAAGACCGGCATCGCGGTCACCCTCGTCGACTGGGATGAGCTGCCCCGCTGGACGATGATCGATAAGGCGCTCGGGCTCAACAACCCCGATCCGGTTGAAACCTATTCCAGCTCAGCGCATCTGTTCGAAGAGCTGAAAATCCCGGCCGAGGCCACCGGCTCGATCGTCGCGCCGCGCAAACCCAGGACCCGCACCGACGAGGAACGCACCGAGCGCGTCGAGCGGACCGAGCGGCCGGCCCGCACCCGCAATCGCACCCGGCAGCGCACCCGCGCCGGCCAGCCCGCGACCGGTCATCCCGAGGGTGAGGCCGCCGCAGCACCGAAGGACAGCGCCGAAGGTCCAGCCACCGACGCGGGCTCCGCTGCGGAGGGCACCGACGCGCCGGCCAAGCGCCGCCGCCGGCGTCGTCCGCGCAAGTCCACCACTCCCGCCGCCGGCTAAGTGGTCGCTGAGAAAACTCCCCGGTCGCTACGCTCCGGCCCGCCACCGGAACGCCGCACCCGCGGCGACCTGATCGCCGCCGCGGCGATCGCGGTGGCCGTCGCCGTGGCCGCGGCGCTGATCTGGTGGACCAGCGATGCCCGCGCCACCATCAGCAAGCCGGCCGCCGAACCGGTGCCGACCCTGACCCCGGCGACCCAGGTGCCGGCCACGCTCAAGCAGCTGTGGTCGGCGCCGAGCGCCAAGACCACGATGCCCCTGGTGGTGGCCGGCGCTCTGGTCACCGGTGACGGTAACGGCGTGATCGGCCGTGATCCGCGCACCGGTACCGAATTGTGGAGCTACACACGCGATCTCGAGCTGTGTGGGGTGACTTCGGTGTACCAGTACGCGGTGGCGGTCTACCCGGACGCGCGGGGCTGCGGCCAGGTGAGCACCATCGACGCCGGGACCGGCAAGCGCGGTCCGGCCCGCACCGCCTACGCCGATCCCGAGGTGCACCTGTCTTCCGACGGCAGCACGGTGCTCTCGGCCGGCGACAGCCGCCTGGAACTGTGGCGCTCGGACATGGTCCGGATGCTCGGTTGGGGCACGCTCGATGCCCGCGTCAAACCCGATGTGCCGCAGTCCCCGCTGTGCCGACTGGTGTCGGCGGCGGCCAGTTCGGCCGCGGTGTCGGTGCTCGAGTCCTGCCCGGAACAGACCGAGATGCGCCTGACCCTGCTGCGCCCGTCCGACGAGGAAGACAGCCCCGAGGTCAAATACGAACAGCAGCCCGGTGTTTCATCCGATGCCGAGGCACGGGTGATCGCGGTTTCCGACACCACCACCGCGGTGTACCTGCCGACGCCGAAACCGGTGGTCAACATCGTCGACGACACCGGCACCGTCACCGCCAGCACGCTGCTGGACCGGGCCCCCTCGGAGGCCGCCACGATGTCGCGGGCCGGTGACCTGATCACCTGGTGGACCGGCGATTCGGTGCTGGTTTTCGAAGCTGCCGGGCTGCGCTACAAATACACCGTCGCGCCCGCACCGGGCGGCGCGCCGGTCGGCCCGGGCACCATGATGGCCGGTGAACTGCTGATCCCGGTCACCGACGGCTATGACGTGTTCAACGCCGAAACCGGCACCGGGATACGGCACATCGACCTGGACCGGGCACCGTCGGACACCGCGGTCGTGCCGACCGCGGCCGGCACGACGCTGATCGAGCAGCGCGCAGATACCGTCGTCGCGCTGGGCACACCCTGAACTCCTAGACCTCCGGGGTGAAGGTACCCAGCGCCTTGCCGGATTTCCAGTGCTTCAGCAGCGCCTCGGCGAGTTCACGATAAGCATTGGCGCCCTTGTTCTTCCGGCCCGCCAACACCGACGATCCCGAGGCGCTGGCCTCGGCGAAGCGCACGGTGCGTGGAATCGGCGGCGACAGCACCGGCAGGTCGTAACGGTCGGCCACATCGAGCAGCACGTCGCGGCTGTGCGTGGTGCGTGCGTCGTACAGCGTCGGCAGCGCACCGAGCATCTTCAGATCCGGGTTGGTGATCTGCTGTACATCGTTGACGGTCCGCAGGAACTGCCCGACTCCGCGGTGCGCCAGCGTCTCGCACTGCAGTGGCACGATCACCTCGTCGGCGGCCGTCAGCCCGTTGAGCGTCAGCACACCCAGCGACGGCGGGCAGTCGATCACCACCACATCGAAATGTCCGGCGATCTTGGCCAGGGCGCGCTTGAGCGCGTACTCCCGCCCGGCCCGCATCAGCAGCATTGCCTCGGCGCCGGCCAGATCGATATTGGCAGGCAACAGCGTCATGCCCTCGGCGGTCTGGATCAGGGCAGCACCGGGTTCCACATCGCCGAGCAGCACCTCATGAACCGACACCGCCAGCTTGTCCGGGTCCTGGCCCAGGGAGAACGTCAAACAACCCTGGGGGTCGAGATCGACGAGCAGTACCCGCCGACCCTTCTCCGCCATCGCCGCACCGATCGACGCCACCGTCGTCGTCTTGGCGACCCCACCCTTTTGATTGGCGACCGCTAATACTCGCGTCACGTGTTCATCCTGGCACGCGGATGCGCCGGTGGCTGCCCCGTGCGGCAGAATCGCCACGGTGAGCGTCCACCAGCACCGGTTGATCTTGCTGCGTCATGGCGAAACCGAGTGGTCGCGCAGCGGCAAGCACACCGGACGCACCGATATCGAACTCCTCGACATCGGCCGCGAACAGGCCACCCTGGCCGCCGAGGCGATCGGCGATCTGCAATTGGTCGACCCGCTGGTGGTCAGCAGCCCACGCAAGCGCGCACAGGTGACCGCCGAACTCGCCGGGTTGACCGTCGACGAGGTCTCACCCCTGCTGGCCGAATGGGATTACGGCGACTACGAGGGCCTGACCACCCCGGAGATCCGCGAGACGGTTCCGGGCTGGACGGTGTGGACACACGAATCCCCGGGCGGCGAGACGGCCGTCCAGGTGTCCGACCGCGCCGACGCGGCGATCGCGCTGGCTCTGGAGCACATGGAATCGCGGGATGTCGTGTTCGTCGGCCACGGCCATTTCTCCCGCTCGGTGCTGAGCCGGTGGGTCGAACTGCCCGTCTCCGAGGGGGTGCGGTTCTCGATGGCGGCCGCCTCTATCGCGGTGTGCGGTTTCGAGAAGGGCATCCGCCAGATCAGCGCGCTCGGCCTGACCGGGCACACCAATCCGTGCCTGCCGCCGGCGTGACCACGACCTTCGTGCTGTCCGGACCGTCGGGCACCCTGGTGGCCGGCGGCAGCCGCACCGAATTCTCCGAGGTGGCCGCCGCCCAGCGCGCGTTGCGCAGCGGTGCCGCGCCGGTGGTGTTGGGCGCGTTACCTTTTGACCTCAACGCCCCCGCGGCCCTGCGCGTGCCCGGCACCGTCGATCAAACCGCCGGGTTGCCGGAGTGGCCGGACACCGCCCCACCGGCGATCCGTACCCGCGACACCCTGCCGCCGGGCCCGGCGCACCGGGAACGGGTCGCCGAGGCCGTGCGGCGGCTGCGCGCGGCGGACTCACCGCTGCAGAAGGTGGTGCTGGCGCGCGCCTTGCGGCTGGTCGCCGACGCGCCGTGGGATGTCCGCTCGGTGCTGCGCCGGCTGGCCGCCGCCGATCCCGCGGCCACCGTGTATCTGGCCGACCTGTCGCCGGCCGGAGCCGCCCACCGGGGAAGTCTGCTGGTGGGCGCCAGCCCGGAACTACTGGTGGCCCGCGCGGGTGACGCGGTGGTCTGTCAGCCGTTCGCCGGATCGGCGCCGCGGTCGGCCGATCCCGATATCGACGCGCGCAATGCGACGGCGCTGGCGGCGTCCGGGAAGAACCGGCATGAGCACGCGCTCGTCGTGGATGTGATGCGCTCGGCACTGGAACCGCTGTGCGCCGATCTGGAGATCGCCGCGGAGCCGCAACTGCACGGCACCGATGCGCTGTGGCATCTGAGTACCCCGATCCGCGGCCGGTTGCGGTCGTCGGACACCACCGCCCTGGATTTGGCGCTCGCTTTGCATCCGACGCCGGCGGTCGGCGGGGTACCCACCGATCTGGCCGCCGAGCTGATCACGGAGCTGGAGGGCGACCGCGGCTTCTACGCCGGTGCCGTCGGCTGGTGCGACGCACGCGGCGACGGCCGCTGGGTGGTCTCGATCCGGTGCGCGGTGCTGGCCGCGGACCGTCTCAGCGCGCTCGCGCACGCCGGCGGTGGCATCGTCGCCGAATCCGATCCCGATGACGAGGTCGACGAGACCACCACGAAATTCCGGACGATCCTGACAGGACTGGGGGCAAGCACATGAGTGAGTTGATCCGCCGCGCACAACCGGGCGACGAGGCCGAGATCGTCGCGATGATCCGCGAGCTGGCCGAGTTCGAACACGCCGCAGACGAGTGCGTGGTGACCGAATCATCGTTGCACAGCGCTCTTTTCGACGATCAGCCGACGGCGCACGCACATATCGTGGAGATCGACGGCCGGGCCGCCGCCACCGCAGTGTGGTTCCTGAACTTCTCCACCTGGGACGGGGTGTCCGGGATCTACCTGGAGGACCTCTACGTGCGGCCGGATTTCCGCCGCCGCGGCCTGGCGCGGAAGTTGTTGTCCACCTTGGCTGCCGAGTGTCGGACCCGCGGCTACACGCGGCTGAGCTGGGCGGTGCTCGACTGGAACGTCAATGCCATCGCGCTGTATGACGCCGTCGGCGGGAAGCCGCAGACCGAATGGATCACCTACCGGGTGTCCGGGCCGGAACTCACCGCGCTCGCTGCCGAGACGGGTTAGTCAGTCCCGGCCCGCCATCCACTGCACCGCGGACGGGCTGAACAACATGCCCAGCACGGTCAGCGCCAGCAGGCCGACCAGGATGCCGTAGACCACATGGTGGCTGGTGATGACGTACCAGGCGATCGGCAGCAGCAGCAGGTTGGTGGGCACCGCGATACCGCGGCCCCAGCGCCGGCCGGTGATCAGCGCCCAGCCGCCGGTCAGCACACCGCCGCCGATCAGGACGAACCAGACCGCGGTGCCGTAGCCGTTGACGATCTGCTGATCGGCACCGGCGAACGCGCGCACCAGCAGCACCGCGGCCATGATCAGCGCGGCCACGCCCTCGGCCACCACCAGGGACCCCGCATAGCGGACGATGGGCGGCTGCAGGTTCACGACAGTTTGGCGGCGAGGTAACGCACCGCGTACTCGTAGCCGGCGGGCCCGGCACCGGCGATCACGACGTCGGCCACCTCCGAGACGAAGGAGTGCCTGCGGTACTCCTCGCGGGCGTGCACATTGCTCAAATGCACTTCCACCACCGGCAAGTCGACCGACCGCAGCGCGTCGGCGATGGCGATCGAGGTATGGGTGAAGGCGCCCGGGTTGATGATGATGCCGGCACAATCGCCGCGCGCGGCGTGGATCGCGTCGATGAGCGCGCCCTCGTGGTTGCTCTGGGTGGCGCGCACCTCGAACCCGGATCCAGCGGCCAGGGCGGCGACGTCGGACTCGATCTCGGCCAGCGTGGTGGCGCCGTAGACCTCGGGCTGGCGGGTGCCGAGCAGGTTGAGGTTCGGCCCGTTGACGAGGAGCAGGCGGGGCCTGTTCGGACGTGGGTTCACGCAGTCACGGTACCGATGCGCTAGCGCTGGGCGGCAAGGCGCACCGGCGCGTTGTCGGTGCCGTAGCCGTCGTACCCGCCGATGCGCTGTACGAACTCGAAGAACACCGTGCCGACCGTGCGGGTGTAGAAGTGGATGAATTCGCCCTGGGGGCTGCGGTCGTAGAGCAGGTTGAGCGCCTTCAATTCGGCGACCCGCTCATCGGGCAGCCCGAACCGCCCGGACAGGTAGTCGTAATAGTTGTCGGGCACCGGCAGGAACGGCAGTCCGTTGCCCGCCGCGGCGCGGGCCAGTGCGATGACGTCATCGCAGGCGAAGGCGACGTGCTGGGGCAGGCCCGCGCCGTCGAGGATGTGCGGGGCGACATTGAGCGGCAGCCGCACCGACAGATCCGCGTTGTGCATGACCTGGCTACGGATCAGGCCGGTGGGCCCGGGCACCTCGGCGGGCGCCCCGGCGGACAGGCCGAACACACTGGTCAGGAACAACACCGCATCGTCGGCGGTCTGCCACGGCTGGGTCAGGTTGACGTGGTCGATCGCCATGGCCCGGCCGTCGTCGGCGAGGCCGCCCTCGAACTCGTCGACCCAGCTGGGCAGGGCGGTCCAGAAGATCTCCGTGCCGTCGGGAGCCACGGTGGCGCCCAGTGGCTGCTCGGCGGCGTAGGTCCGGCGGTAGGCCACCGGCGCCATCAGCTCGGCGGCGCGCCGTGAGGTGGCCTCGGCGTCGGGTACCTGCAGACCGACCGCCGCGACGTGGGGCACCTGGTCGCGGGCCTGTTGTTCGTTGAGCACCACCCGGGCGTCCCCGGCGGACCACAGCGATACCGGCTTGCTGCGGTGCCTGCCGCGCGGCGTGAAGCCCAGCCGGTCCAGCAGCACCTCGACCTCGCTGGTGTCCTCGGCCTTGATCTCGACGAAATCGAAGCCGGTGGGGGGTTTGGCGTCGGTCAGGGTGTGCAGCACCTGATCACCCAGCCAGCGCAGCGAGCGCAGCGCGTGCACCGCGGTGTGGCCCGGGTCGGTCTGGCGGAAGGTGTCGTTGAAGACCTCCAGCGACCACGGCCCGTCGTACCCGGCGGCCAGGGTGTGCCGCACGAAGGCGGCCAGCTCGAAGCTGCCCTCGCCGGGGAACAGCCGGTGGTGCCTGCTCCAGGACAGTACGTCCATGTGCAGTGCCGGGGCGTCGGCCAGCTGCAGGTAGAAGATCTTCTCGCCGGGAATCTGCTCGATCGACGACGGGTCGTGCCCGCGGGAGAGGACGTGGAAACTGTCAAGGCAGACACCGACATTCGGGTGGTCGGCGAGCTCGGCGATGCGCCAGGCGCGGCGATAGTCATCGACATAGCGACCCCAGGCCAGCGCCTCGAACGCGATGCGGATGCCGCGGGCCTGCGCGATGTCACCGATGCGGCGCAGCTGGTCGGCGGAGACCTCGTCGGAGTCGATGGTCGCGGTCGCGACATTGCTGCACACCAGGACGGTGTCGATGCCGAGGCGTTCGGCGGTGGCGAAGGTGGCATCGGCGCGGCGCAGGTTATCGGCGAAGGTGACCTCATCGACACCTTCCAGGTCGCGCAGCGGCTGGTAGAGGTCCAGGCGCAAGCCGAGCCGGTGGGCCAGGTGCCGGATCTCCTCCGGTGAGTGGTCCCCGGCAATCAGGTCGGGTTCGAAGATCTCGACACCGTCGAATCCGGCCGCCGCGCATGCGTGCAGCTTCTCGACCAACGAGCCCGACAGTGACACGGTGGCGATCGATGTCTTCATGCCCAATTAATGTACTAGTTAGTTCATTGCCTGGGAAGGGGGCGGCCCCAGTAAGCTCTGCCCTCATGGCCGCCAAGCCCAAAGCCGAATTGCAGCGCGATGCCGAGCGCACGCGTGCGGAGCTGCTCGCGGTGGCCACCGAGGTGTTCGCGGAATCCGGTTACTCCGGCGCCCGGGTGGACGAGATCGCCGAGCGGACCCGCACCACCAAGCGGATGATCTACTACTACTTCGGCAGCAAGGAACAGCTCTACCTGGCAGTTCTGGAGGACGCCTACCGCGGCATCCGGGAGGCCGAGCAGAAGCTGCGCGTCGACCATGAGAACCCGGTGGTGGCGATCCGCCGGCTGGCCGAGGTCACCTTCGATCACCACATCGCCCATGACGCGTTCATCCGACTGGTGTCCATCGAGAACATCCACCGCGGTGAGTTCATCCGGCAGCTGCGCGAGCTGCCCGACCTGTCCCGGCCGGCCACCTCGCTGCTCGACGAGATCCTGCGCGACGGCCGTGCGGCCGGCGTCTTCCGCGATGACGTCCAGGCCATCGACGTGCACGTGGTGATCAGCTCCTATTGCGTGTTCCAGGTGGCCAACCGCTTCACCTTCGGATACCTGTTCGACGTCGACTTCACCGAGACCTCGCAACGCGCCCACCTACGCCGCATGCTCGGCGACATGGTGGTCGGCTGGCTCACCACCCAGCCCTGACACGCTTTCCACATCGCCTGCCGGCCACCGACCGGGCCGTGCCCAGCTCAGAGACCCAGTTCACACTCACCCCTTGACGCGACCGGCGACACAGTGCTCTACTTTGCGTACGTACCAGTTAGTACATTAAGGAGTGCGAACGTAGATGAACCACCGGCAGCCATATCTGGTGGGGCTCATCGGCAACGGCATCGGTCCGTCGCTGACGCCCGCGCTGCACATGGCCGAGGGCCGCGCACAGGGCCTCGACTACGTCTACCGGACCCTCGACCTCGGCACGCTGGGACTGGCCCCCGAACAGGTCGGCGAGATCCTCGGCTGGGCGCGCACCCTGGGCTACGACGGGCTCAACATCACCCACCCGTGTAAACAGCTGGTGCTCCCCCACCTCGACGACATCGACGAGGCGGCCGCCACGCTCGGCGCGGTCAACACCGTCGTCTTCGAGGGCGGCCGGGCCGTCGGCTACAACACCGACACCACCGGGTTCGCCCATGGCTTCACCGAGGCGCTGCCCGGCGCGGCACTGGACTCCGTGGTGCTGATCGGCGCCGGCGGCGCGGGGACGGCCGTGGCCGACGCGCTGCTGCACCTCGGCGCCGGGCAGCTGAGCATCGTCGACCTCGATGTCGACCGCGCCACCGCGCTGGCCCACGAACTCGGTGGGCGCCACCCACTGACCCGCGTCGACGCCTCATCTTTCGACAAACTCTCGGTGCTGCTGCCCGGCGCCGACGGCGTCGTGCACGCCACCCCCACCGGGATGGCCGAACACCCCGGCATCGCCTTGGACCCCGCGCTGCTGCACCGGCGGCTGTGGGTGGCCGACATCGTCTACCGGCCCCTGGACACCGCGCTGCTGCAGGCGGCGCGCGCCGCCGGGTGCCGCACGCTCGACGGCGGTCACATGGCCGTCTACCAGGCCGTCGACGCCTTCGAGCTGATCACCGGTATCGCCCCCGATGCCGCACGCATGTCCGCGCATTTCCGCAATCTCGTCGCCTGAGACCCACCCGCCCACCTGACCTGATCCCCACCCACCCGCCAGATCCGTTCAAAGGAGACCCGGATGACCACCACCGAAGCGCAGCCTCCGGAATCAGCACCGACTCGCACACCACGCAAGGCCGCACTGGCCAGCTTCATGGGAAGTGCGGTGGAGTACTACGACTTCTTCCTCTTCGGCTCGGCCGCCGCGCTGATCTTCCCCCACGTGTTCTTCCCGTCGAATGACGAAGCCGCCCTGGTGATGTCGTTCGCCACCTTCGGGTTCGCCTACGTCGCGCGCCCGGTCGGCGCCGTCATACTCGGCCACTTCGGTGACCGCATCGGCCGGCAGCGGGTCCTGATGTTCACGCTGGTCTTGATGGGCATATCGACCTTCATGATCGGCTGCCTGCCCGGCTTCGACACCATCGGCTGGGCGGCCCCCGGGCTGCTGGTGTTCTGCCGGCTGCTACAGGGCCTGTCGGCCGCGGGTGAGCAGGCCGGCGCCAGTTCGCTGACCCTGGAACACTCCCCGGACCACCAACGCGCCTTCTACACATCGTGGACACTGACCGGCACCCAGGGCGGCCTCATCCTGGCCTCGCTGGTGATGATCCCGTTCATGGCGCTGCCCGATGAGGCGAAGTACAGCTGGGGCTGGCGCGTGCCGTTCTGGCTGTCGGCCGTCGTCGTGGTGGTCGCCTACTTCATCCGTCGCCAGCTGCACGAGACCCCGCAGTTCACCGAGGCCAAGAAGGCCGGCACCATCGCCCGGATGCCGCTGATCCCATTGCTGCGCGACCACTGGCGCGACGTGGTCCGGGTCATCCTCTGCGCGTTCATCGCCGCGGTGTCAACGGTTTTCGGCAACCTGGCCCTGGCCTACGGCAAAGCGGTCGGTCTGGAAGCCGACCTGACGCTGTGGCTCGTCGTGGTCGCCAATGTCGGCGCGCTGATCACCCAGCCGTTCTTCGGCAGGCTGGCCGACCGCGTCGGCCGCAAACCGGTGTTCATCTACGGCGCGTTGTCCTCGGCGGCGCTGATGCCCTTCTACATGCTCTCGATGAGTCAGGGAAACCATCTGCTGACCTTCGCCCTGGCGGTCGCCACCTTCTCCTGCGGCTACGCCGCCGCCAACGCGGTCTGGCCGTCGTTCTACGGCGAGATGTTCTCCACCCAGGTGCGGTTCTCCGGGCTGGCCATCGGCACCCAATTAGGCTTCCTGGTGGCAGGTTTCGCGCCCTCGATCGTCACCGCGCTGGGCGGCGTCCGCGAAGGTGGCTGGGTGGTCATCAGCATCTTCACCGCGGTGGTGTGCCTGATCGCCGCGGGTTCGGCCCTGACCGCCCGCGAAACCCGCGACGTGCCAACCGAACTGCTGGGCCGACGAGCGGTACCGGACGGCGAGCTCGTCCGGCACTGACACCTCAGAGCAGGCGCCCGATACCCCGCGCGGCGACCTGCAGGGCTCCCAACAGCCGCTGGCGGTCGCGTTTCAGGGTGGGTACCACCACCCCGATCGCGGCCGCCACGGCGTTGTCCGAGGCACGGACCACCGGCACCGCCAGCGAGCACGCCCCGATCGACATCTCCTCCACGGTGACGGCCACCCCGTCGCGGCGGATTCGCTCGAGTTGCGCCTCGAGCACCACCGGCGAGGTGATCGTCTTGGGCGTGACCCGCACCAGCGCGCCAAACACCTCCTGGCGCACGTCCGCCGGAGCGTGAGCAAGCAGCACCTTGCCCACCCCGGTGCTGTGCATCGGCAGCCTGCTGCCCACCGTGCTGACGATCGGCACCGACGCCCGCCCGGACATCCTGGACAGATAGAGCACCTGGGCGCCGTCGCGCACCGCGAGGTGCACCGTGGCCAGCGTCGCGGCATACACGTCGTACAGAAACGGCTCGGCGACCTGCTTCAGCCGGCCTTCCACCGGCGCCCGCAGACCGGCTTCCCACAGCAGCCTGCCGATCACGAACCGTCCGTCCGCGCGGCGTTCCAGCGCCGACCCGGCCACCAGTTCGCCGGCCAACCGCGAAGCCGTCGGCACCGTCAGGCCGGACCGCTGGGCGAGTTCGGTGAGCGTCAGCGCGCGATGGCGTTCGTCGAAGGCGCCGACCATCGCCAGCAACCTGGACGCCACCGTGGTGCCCGGCACCGACGTGTTCCCCGCCAACCGCAGAATCCTTTCGCTGAGCGGAAGTCTACCCTTCCGTGGTCGCGCGCCGGCTGTCTAACCTCAGACCCATGACGGCCCCGCACCCCACCATCACGGATACCAATCCCGACAGCGCTTCGGCAAGCCAGGCTGGGATCAACGCCGAAATGGCCGCCATCGAAACTGCTTATCTGCAAACAGGTGTCGAGGAATCTCAGCCCCGATTGGACTACGCCCCCTACCGCAGCAGCCTGTTGCGCCATCCCACCAAGGATCTGCAGCACGCCGACCCCGAGGCGTTGGAGTTGTGGGCGCCGGTGTTCGGTGAGCGCGATGTCCACCGGCTGGAATCGGATCTGACCATTCAGCACAACGGTGACCCGATCGGTGAACGCATGGTCGTCACCGGCCGTGTCCTCGACGGTGACGGCCGGCCCGTGCGCCACCAGCTGGTCGAGATCTGGCAGGCCAACTCGGCGGGCCGCTACGTCCACAAACGCGATCAGCACCGCGCCCCACTGGATCCCAACTTCACCGGAGTCGGCCGTTGCCTCACCGATGCCGAAGGTAACTACCGCTTCACCACCATCAAGCCGGGCCCCTACCCGTGGAAGAACCACCGCAACGCGTGGCGGCCAGCACACATCCATTTCTCGCTGTTCGGAACGGATTTCACCCAGCGCATGATCACCCAGATGTACTTTCCCGGAGATCCGCTGTTCGCCCTGGACCCGATCTACCAATCCATCACCGACCAGAAGGCACGCGACCGGCTGGTCGCCGCCTATGACCACGATGTCACCAGCCACGAATGGGCCACCGGCTACCGTTGGGACATCGTGCTGACCGGCTCGCAGCGCACGCATTTCGAGCATGCCGCCCCCACCGACGACGAGGAGCACCGATGACGATGCTGGCCCCGACCCCGGGACAGACGATCGGCCCGTTCTACGGCTACGCCCTGCCGTTCGAACGCGGCGGCGAACTCGTACCCCCCGGCGCGCCCGATGCCATCCGCTTCCATGGCATCGTCACCGACGGCGCCGGCCAACCGGTACCCGATGTGCTGCTGGAGATCTGGCAGGCCGATGCCGAAGGGCGGGTGCCGCACACGGCGGGATCACTGCATCGCGACGGCTGGACGTTCACCGGCTGGGGCCGGGTGTCCACCGACGACGAGGGCCATTTCAGCTTCAGCACCGTCGAACCAGCCGCCGGGGCGCCGGGCCGCGCACCGTTCATCGCGATCACCGTGTTCGGGCGCGGGCTGCTCAACCGGCTGTTCACCCGCGCCTACCTGCCCGGCCCGGCCTGCGCGGATGATCCCCTGCTGGCGCGCCTGCCCGCCGGCCGGCGCGACACCCTGATCGCCACCCGCGACGAGCACGGTCTGCGTTTCGACATCCGGCTACAGGGAGACGGCGAGACCGTCTTCCTGCGGTACCCGGGCCAGTGAGCGACCTGTTCTGGCCGGGCGATCACCGTGCCGGCACGGTGATGTCGGACGCGGCGCTGCTCACCGCCCTCGCACAGGTCGAAAATGCCTGGCTGACCGTTCTTGTCGATGTCGGCATCGCTCCGGCCGGCGCCGCCGCGGACCTGACGGCCCTGGTGTCGGAGGCGGACCTGGAGGGCATCGCCGCCGCCGCCGAAAAGGACGGAAATCCCGTCACCGCCGTGGTGGCGCTGCTGCGTGAGCGGGCCGGCGGCGAGACCGCGACCTGGTTGCACCGCGGATTGACCAGCCAGGATGTGCTGGACACCGCCCTGATGCTGTGCACGCGTGACGCGCTGGCGGCCGTGCACACCGCATTGGCCATCCAGGTGCACACCCTGGTCGGCTTGATCGAAATGCACGGTGCCGCACCACTGCTCACCCGGACACTGACTCAGCCGGCCCTACCGGGAACCTTCGGGGGCAAGTTCGCCGTCTGGCTCACCGCGATTCTGGACGCGGCCGAAGCCCTTCCGGCACTCCGGTATCCGGTGCAGTGCGGTGGCGCGGCCGGCACCATGGCGGCCACGACCGAACTGTCCGGGTCACCGGAAGCCGCACTGGGGCTGGCCACCGCACTGGCAGCCGCGCTGGACCTGGACGCCGCACCTCCGTGGCACACCACCCGCTCGGTACTGACCCGCCTCGGTGACGCGTTGGTCACCTGCACCGATGCGTGGGGCCACGTCGCCAACGACATCGCCGCGGGTATCCGGGCCGGGGAACTCGCCGAGGGCTCCGGCGGCGGGTCATCGACCATGCCGCACAAGAACAATCCGGTGCTCACCGTGCTGCTGCGCCGGACCGCGATGTCGGCGCCACAACTGGGCGCGACGATGCACACCGCCTCGGCGGCCGGCGTCGACGAACGCTCGGATGGCGGCTGGCACACCGAATGGGCCACCCTGCGGACCCTGGCGCGGCGCACCGTGGTGGCCGCATCCCAGACCGCCGATCTGCTGAAGGGCCTGCGCGTCGATACCGCGACCGCGGCCGCGAACCTCGCCGCCGCCCAGGGCATCCACGCCGAGCAGCAATCCATGCAGGCACTGACCGGGCGGACCGGCCCGACCGACTATCTCGGTGTCACCGCCCATCTCGTCGATGCCGCGGTGCAACGCGCCGGGCGCTATCTCAAGGAGAACCGTGACCACACATGACGACGGCATGGCGGTGCGCCGCGAAGTGCTCGGCGATG
Organism: Mycolicibacterium sp. P9-22; assembly: GCF_008329585.1. GTDB lineage: Bacteria > Actinomycetota > Actinomycetes > Mycobacteriales > Mycobacteriaceae > Mycobacterium. The sequence continues at coordinate 66,255 of NZ_NPKP01000002.1, forward strand.
CGCACGTCGACCGCGCGGTGGCCGCCACCACCGCCTTCACCGCCGACTTCCAGGACCTGATCACCCGGTACGCCTGGGGTGAGATCTGGACCCGGCCAGGCCTGGACCGCAGGTCGCGTTCGATGATCACCCTGACCGCACTGATCGCCCGCGGCCACCATGAGGAATTCGCCATGCATGTGCGGGCCGCGCTGCGCAACGGTCTGACGGCCGACGAGATCAAGGAGGTGATCCTGCAGAGCGCCATCTACTGCGGGGTCCCCGACGCCAACAACGCGTTCCGGATCGCCGCCGAGGTACTCGGCGGGTAGCCGTCACGAACGCGCGGCCCGGTACATGTCGCGATCGGAAACGTGCCGGTGTCGCCGTGCGTGATTTACACAGCCCCGGCCACCGCGTTGCATGGACGCCATGACGATCAGCGTGACCGAGCGGGCCGAGCTGCGATCCGCGGTCCGCGACCTGCTGCACGACCGATGCACCGAGGCCGACGTGCGGCGGATCATGGCCTCCGCGGACGGATTCGACCGTGACCTGTGGGCCAAGCTGGCCGCCCAAGGCGTCACCGGACTGCTGGTGGCCCCCGAATACGGCGGTGTCGGGCTGGGCGCGCAGGAACTCGAAGCCGTCGCCGAGGAGACCGGGGCCGCCCTGCTGCCCGCCCCGTTCCTGTCCAGCGCGGTACTCACCGTCGCACTCATCCAGTCGGCCGGCACCGATGCCGACAAACAGCGGTTGCTGCCCGGGCTCGCCGACGGCACCGCGATCGGCACGGTGGCGGTCACCGGAGCGCGCGGCACCTGGACGCCGGACGGTATCGACATCCGGGCCGGCGCCGACGGCACCCTGACCGGCACCGCGCACTACGTCACCTTCGGGCAGACCGCCGATGTCATCCTGGTCATCGCGCAGACCACCGACGGGCCCGCCGTCTTCCAGGTCGCACCCGATGCCCCCGGTTTCCTGCGCACCGCCGCAACGGTTTTCGACCCGACCACGCCGCTGTCCACCTTCACCCTCACCGCCGCCCCGGCCCAGCGCATCGGCACGGCCGGCTGGGACGCGATCCAGCACGCACTGGATTTGGCGGTGATCGCGCTGGCCGGCGAGCAGACCGGCGGCGCCCGGCGGATCTTCGACCTCACCGTCGAATACCTGAAGACCCGCATCCAATTCGGCCGCCCGATCGGCAGCTTCCAGGCACTCAAACACATGGCGGCCGACCTGCTGCTGCGGGTGGAATCGGCCACCTCGGCGGCCCAGCACGCGGCGGCCGGTTACGAGGATCCCGAAACCCGCGGCGGCGCGGTCGCACTCGCGGGCTTCGCCTGCGCCGAGGCCTACGTCGACACCGCGATGGCAGCTATCCAGATGCACGGCGGCATCGGATTCACCTGGGAACATCCCGCCCACCTATACCTGCGCCGGGCCCGCACCGGCCTGCAACTGTTCGGTGACTCCGGGACGCACCGCGAGCGCTACCTGCTGTCGAAAGGCGCCTGAGATGACCGAGAACACCCTGCCCTCAGCCGACGAACTGCGCGCCGAGGTCCGCGAATGGCTGGCCGCGAACTGGACCGGGGCGCTGTCCAAGTCCGATGACCCGTGGGCGAGTTCCCCGGAGCGGATCGCCTGGCTGGAGAAGGTCCTCGACGCCGGGTATGCCACGCCGACGTACCCCACCCAGTGGTATGGCCGCGAATACCCGAACCAACTCGCCAACGTCATCGACCAGGAGTTCCGCGCCGTCCGAGCCCCGGGCGCCCGCCAGGACAAATACAGCATCCCGGCCAACACCGTAATGAAATTCGGCACCGAGCAGATCAAACACGATCTGTTGCGGGACTTTCTGACCGAGAGATCCCGCACCTGCCTGCTCTACAGCGAGCCCGGGGCAGGCTCGGATCTGGCCGGTGTCCGGACCTCCGCAGTACACGACGGCGACCAGTGGATCATCAACGGCCAGAAGGTGTGGACGTCGGGGGCGCTGACTTCCGACTATGCGCTGCTGATCGCCCGCACCGATTGGGATGTGCCCAAACACCAGGGCATCACCTTCTTCATCATCGGAATGAAACAACCCGGTATCGAGGTGCGACCGCTGCATCAGATCACCGGTGAATCGCACTTCAACGAGGTGTTCATCACCGATGCGAAGGCGCCCGACGCCTATGTCGTGGGCGGTATCGGCAATGGCTGGCGGGTGCTGCAGACCGCGCTCGCCTACGAGCGGTCGCTGATGGGCGCCGCCGGCCGGTCCGGACGCAACCAGTCCCGCGCCAACAGCCTCGTCGAACTGGCCCGCGAACACGGACGACTCGATGACGCCGCGGTGCGCAGATCGCTGGCCGAGGTGCTGGCCTTGCGAGAACTCAACGGTCTCAACAATGCCCGCGCGAAGGCCGAGGCCAAACAGGGCACCTCGAGTCCGGTCATGTCCCTGGGCAAGCTGGCGATGTCGGGCATCCTGCATGCCGAGGCGCGGCTGAAGACCGACATCATCGGCGCGCAGGCACTGCTGGCCGGCAGCGACAACCCAGAATCCGATGATGTGAACTTCTTGACGCTCAACGCGTTCTTCACCTCGATCGGCGGCGGTACCGATCAGATCCAGCGCAACATCATCGGTGAGCGGGTGCTCGGGCTGCCCAAGGAGCCCGAGGTCGACCGCGACATCCCGTTCCGCCAGGCTCGGCGGAACTGAGCCCGATGAACTGCGAAAACGGTTACGACCCACCATTGTCGGGCGTACGGGTCCTCGACCTGTCCACCGGCCCGATGACCGCCGTCGGACGCCTGCTGGCCGATCTCGGCGCCCACGTCAGTCCCATTGCGCTGCAAGGAGTCAACTCCCAGGACGGACCGGTGCCGCTGGACACGGCGATCAACCGGCACGGCCTGGAAACGGTGACCGTGCACGACCGCGACGCCTGGACCCACCTGTTGGCCGGCGCGGACATCCTCATCGAGAACACCGCGCCCGGCTCGGATGCCGAGGCCGCACTTGCCGTCCGTGCGATCCGGGCGGCGAACCCGGCTCTGGTGATCCTGTCCGTCAGTGACTTCGGCCGCGACACCCGATTCCGCACCTGGCAGGCCACCACTCCGGTGCTGCACGCGCTCACCAGTGAACTGTCCCGGTCCGGCATCCCCGGGCGCGAACCGCTGGTGCCGCCCGGACGCCACCTGCCCTACCAGGTCGCCGCCGCCCAGGCGGCGGTGTTCACCGTCAGCGTGCTGCTGGACCGATTGCGCACCGGCGAAGGCGATCTCATCGACTTCGCGGTGCTCGAGGGCGCCATGCAGACCCTCGATCCGCCCTACGGCACGGCAGGTACCGCCTCGGCCGGGGTGGCGCTCGGCGCACAGAAGCGCGACTGGGCTGCCGAGCAGTTGCGCTATCCCATCATCGCGTGCCGCGACGGCCACGTCCGGATCTGCCTGCTGGCCAAACGGCAGTGGACGGGAATGTTCGAATGGCTGGGCCGCCCAGCCGAATTCGCCGATCCGAAGTACTACAGCCTGCGCGAGCGACTCACCTCCGTCGAGCTGCTGGGGGCGATCGGGCGGTTCTGCGCGGACAAGACACGTGCCGAACTGGAGGAGCAGGGTCAACGCCACAAGGTACCGACCGCGGCGGTGCTCAGTCTCTCCGAGGCGCTGCGCAGCGCACACGTCGCCGAACGCGGTTTCTTCCGCGACGTCGAACTCACCCCGGGCCTGCGGGCGCCGGTTCCGGTGGGCGTCGTGGAGATCGACGGACACCGGGCCAGTGCGCTCAACTTCCCCGCACTGCCGGTGACACGGCCGGCACACGCGGCCATCCTGGCCGGGCGCGCACGCCGCGATGAAGGCCTGCCGCTGGAGGGCCTGCGCGTACTGGACCTCGGTGTCATCGTGGTGGGCAGCGACACCGGCCGGCTGTTCGGTGACCTCGGCGCCGATGTCGTCAAGATCGAGAACTCGGCGTTCCCGGACGGATTGCGCGGCAACCTGGCCTCGATCTCGCACACCTATGCCGCCGGTCACCGCAACAAGAAATCCATCAGCATCGACCTGCGCATCGCGGAAGGCCAGGCCCTGGCGCACCGGCTCGTCGAGTCCGCCGATGTGGTCCTCACCAACTTCAAACCCGGTGTCGCTGCCTCGCTGGGCATGGACCACGACACACTTCACCGGATCAACCCGGGCATCGTCGTGGTGGACAGTTCGGCGTTCGGCCCGACCGGCCCCTGGGCGGACCGGCTCGGCTACGGGCCGCTGGTGCGGGCGGCCGCGGGATTCACGGCGCAGTGGGCCTACCCCGGTGAGCGGGACCACTTCTGCGATGCCGTCACCGTCTACCCCGATCACGTCGCCGCCCGGATCGGCACGCTCGCCGCACTGGCCCTGCTGCTGCGCCGGGAACGCACCGGCACCGGCGGGACGGCCAGCGTCGCGCAGTCCGAGGTGATGATCAGCCATCTGGCCGCCGAGATCGCCGGCAGAGAACTCGGCCTCCCCGAACCGCGACCCGAACACCCGTGGGGCCTGTTCCCCGCCGAAGGTGACGACGCGTGGATCGCGGTGACCGTCCGCGACGAAGCCGACAACCGGGCGCTACGCAGCGTCATCGGGGAACAGCCGCTGGCCGAATGGACCGCCGGCCGCCGCGCGGGCGAGGCGATGGAGCTGCTCCAGACGGCGGGAGTGCCCGCCGGTGCGGTACTGCACGCCGCCGAGGTGCCCGGCTGGGAGTACTACATCGACCGGCGCACGTTCCGGGAGGAACTGCATCCGCACGGCCGCGAGCCCTACATCCTGGAGAACGTCCAGATCCATTCCGGCCGCATCGCGGACCCGCCGCTCGGGCAGGCTCCGCTGCTGGGTGAGCAGACCCGCGAGCTGGCCGCTGAGCTGCTGGGACTGAGCCAGGACGATATCGACGACCTGATGGCACGCGGCGTGCTGGAGTCGGTGGCCGAGCCGGCCGCACAGCCTCGCTGACCGGGCTGTTCGCCGAGCGGCTTAAGATCGCTGGAGCCAACATCAGCCTCGACCCGTTTGGGACGTGCCCGCATGCAAGTGGACTTCACCAGGCTGCGTTATTTCGTCGCGGTCGCCGAGGAACTGCACTTCAAACGTGCCGCCGACCGGCTGATGATCACCCCGCCACCGCTGAGCAAGCAGATCAAGCTGCTGGAGAGCGAGCTCGGTGGCCCACTGTTCGAACGCGACTACCACAACGTGCGGCTCACCCCGCTCGGCGCGAAGCTGCTGGGCCCGGCCCGTGACATCCTCGACCGCGTCGACGCTCTCAAGGCGATGGCATCGCGAATCACCCACGGCGCCAAGCCGGTCCGCATCGGCGCCACCGCGTACGCGCCGTCGGACTTCCTGGCGCGACTGGAGACGACGGTCGCCGCGCTGAGCACACCGGCCGAGTTTAGTGTTCCCGGATCCGCGGCGGAGGTCACCGCCAAACTGGTGTCCGGGCATCTCGATCTGGGACTGATCCACCTCCCGTACTCCGACAAGCGATTACGTCACCGGGTGGTGACCAGCTATCCGGGTGCGATCGCCGTCCGCTTCGATGATCCGCTGGCCGCCGCCGACAGCGTGACCATCGAGGCGCTGCGCGACCGGGACGTGGTGATCGATTTCGCGCGACCGAATCCGGTGGTGCTCGCCCGGCTGACCCGCGGCCTGCAGGCCCGTGGGGTGCACCGAATCGTGCGGACCACCAACCAACTCGGTGGCGAACTGGAGATGGCGACCCAGGTGTTCAACCGTCACCTGGTCGCGATGGTGACCTACGCGCCGGCATCGGCCATCGGCCGGATCTTCTCACCCCCGGAATTCAAACTGATCCCGATCGACGAAAGCACCTGGGCCCCGGCCAGAATCGCGCTGGCATGGGTGCCGGACCGGCTGGACGATCCGGCCCGGATCGAAGCGCTGGTCACGGAGATCGCCGCTGCGGTAGGGACTTCGGATGTCTGAGGCCGATTCCGGGCACTGTCCCTGTGGATCCGGGCGGACATACCGCGATTGTTGCCGGCCGCTGCACGACGGGACAGCCATCGCGGGCACCGCCGAGGCGCTGATGCGTTCGCGGTTCAGCGCTTTCGCGCGTGGTCGCGCCGACTACCTGCTGCGCAGCTGGCATCCGGGCACCCGGCCCACGGTGCTGGACCTCGATGAACAGATCACCTGGCGGCGCCTGCAGATCGTGGACACCGTGGCCGGCGGCGCCGGCGACGACACCGGGATCGTGGAATTCCGCGCCCAGTACCTGCACGACGGGAAGCGGCACATCCTGCACGAACGCAGCCGTTTCAGCCGGGCTCGCGATGGATCCTGGCGATATGTGGACGGGGAGATCGGGCGCGGTCCGTAAACTGGCCTGATGCGTTTCGTGCTGATCATGGCGGCCATGGCCGTCGCAGCCGTGCTGTCGGCACCGCTGTCACATGCCGAGCCTGCGCCCGAGCCTCGGCCGCTGACCGCCTTCGACGTGGCCGATCCCGCGATCGGACGGCTGGACCCGACGCTGCTGGCAGCCGTGCAGAACGCCACCTCCGCGGCCGCGGCCGAAGGGGTCACGATGACGGTGACGTCAGGATGGCGCTCACCGGAGTTCCAGCAGCAGCTGCTCGATGACGCCATCGTGACCTACGGCAGTTACGCGGCGGCCCGGCAGTACGTCCAGACTCCCGAACAGTCGCGGCATGTGGTGGGCGCGGCCGTGGACATCGGGGGCCCGGGTGCCGACCAGTGGATGATCACCAACGGTCCGCGGTTCGGGCTGTGCCAGATCTATGCCAATGAGACTTGGCATTTCGAGCTGACGACCGACCTGTTCGGCGCCTGCCCGGCACTGTTGCCCGACGCCGCCGGCGCTCACTGACCTCGGTCGTGGAACTGGCTTGAACGCCAACGATATCGGCGACCCCGATATTCACCCGATGATCACCGGGAATGCGCCGACTGCTCACCCGATGTTGCGCCGGCCAATTCGCCGCCGGCGGATTCGCGGTTAGGCTGGTTCCTCGTGCGTGCCGTGCTGATCGTCAACCCGAACGCGACATCGACGACCCCGGCGGGACGTGACCTGCTGGCTCACGCGCTGGAAAGCCGCGTCGATCTGACCGTGATCCACACCGATCACCGGGGTCATGCCATCGAGATCGGCCACCAGGCCACCCGCGACGGGATCGACGTGCTGATCGTGCACGGCGGTGACGGCACGGTGAACGAGGTGGTCAACGGCGTGCTGCAGGAGCCGTCCGAGCGCGCCCCCGCCGTCGGCGTGGTGCCGGGCGGGTCGGCAAACGTCTTCGCCCGCTCGCTGGGCATCAGCCCGGACCCGATCGTGGCCACCAACCAGCTCGTCGATCTGCTCGGGGACTACCGCCGCGGGACGCAGTGGCGCCGGATCGGATTGATGGACTGCGGCGAGCGGTGGGGCGTGTTCACCGCGGGCATGGGCGTCGACGGCGACGTGGTGGCCGCGGTGGAGGCTCAGCGGGCCAAGGGCCGCACCGTGACCGCGTCGCGGTACATCCGGGTGGCCATTCGCGAAATGCTCGCCAGCGCCCGCAGAGAGCCCCTGCTGACCGTCGAACTGCCCGGCCGCGACGCAACCTCGGGTGTGCATTTCGCGTTCGTGTCCAACTCGAGTCCCTGGACCTACGCCAATGCCCGGCCGGTGTGGACCAACCCGGACACGACCTTCGAAACCGGGCTCGGAGTGTTCGCGATCACGAATATGAACGTGTGGCGCAATCTCGGTCTGGTGCGCCGGATGCTGTCGTCCAAACCAAATATCAAAGCGCCGCATCTGATCCGCGAAGACGACCTGGCGTGGCTGCGGGTGACCAGCGACACACCGGTGGCATGCCAGATCGACGGCGACTACATCGGATTACGGGAAGCGATGACTTTTACTTCGGTTCCGGACGCGCTGTGCGTGGTCGCGCCACCGGCCGAAACACCTTGACCTGCGAATTCGCTGTGAGCAACGTAAATTTAGAGCGCAAGTGAGTTCAGTGTAGTACAAACAGGTGAGCGGTCCGGTAACCCGGTGCCGCAGTGACATTGCCCACGTGTTAACGCAGTTCTATTGACATCTGTTCAGCCTGTGAAAGCATTGGACGCAACAGCGCAGAAACATTTGATGTGCGCGCGTTAACAGCCGAAAAAACTCAGGGTGTCTTTGTAGCGCCACTGTAACGACTTGACTAGGAGATGGAAGCATGGATTGGCGTCACAAGGCGGTCTGTCGCGACGAGGATCCGGAACTGTTCTTCCCGGTGGGAAACAGCGGCCCGGCACTCGCGCAGATCGCTGATGCGAAGCTCGTCTGTAACCGTTGCCCGGTAACCACCGAGTGCCTGAGCTGGGCGCTCGAGTCCGGCCAGGACGCCGGCGTGTGGGGCGGCATGAGCGAAGACGAGCGTCGCGCACTCAAGCGTCGCAACGCACGGACCAAGGCGCGCACCAGCGTCTAGGTTCACCGCAAGACAACAGACTGCGGCCCCGACAGAAATGTCGGGGCCGCAGCCTTTTTGCGTATCGGGGCGAGTACGAGCCGCCAGACATTGTGTGCCGCATCACATTTCGTGACGACCCTCGGGACTAGATCGCGGCCCTGCGGTGACGGCCGATCGGCACCCGCAGCACCACATCGGTGCCGCCGGAATCCACATCGTGCATGCCGAGCGAGCCGTCGAGTTCCGCGGACACCAGAGTGCGCACGATCTGCAGACCGAGGCGGTCGGACTTCTCCAGGCTGAAACCCTCCGGCAGTCCGCGGCCGTCGTCGTGCACGACGACGTCGAGCCAGCGCGCCGAACGCTCGGCACGAATCGTCACCGACCCCCGCTTCACATCGCCGTCGAAGGCGTGCTCCAGCGCGTTCTGCACCAGTTCGGTGATCACCATGATCAGCGCGGTGGCCCGATCGGCGTCCAGCACGCCCAGATCGCCGTCGCGGGTGATGCGGATCGGGGTGTCCACCGAGGCGACGTCGTTCATGATCGGCAGAATCCGGTCCACCACCTGGTCGAGGTTGACCTCCTCGTCGACCGACATCGACAACGCGTCGTGCACCAGCGCGATGGACGACACCCGGCGCACCGACTCGATGAGCGCCTCCCGGCCCTCGGCATTGTTGGTGCGACGGGCCTGCAGCCGCAGCAGCGCCGCGACGGTTTGCAGATTGTTCTTCACCCGATGGTGGATCTCGCGGATCGTCGCGTCCTTGGACAGCAGTGCGCGGTCGCGGCGTTTGACCTCGGTGACGTCGCGGATCAGCACCGCCGCGCCGGCGGCCGCACCGCCCACCTGGAGCGGGATGGTCCGCATCAGGACCGCAGCACCGCCGGCGTCGACCTCCATGCGCATGCTCGACCCACCGGCCAGCGAGTCGCGCACATGTTCGGCCAGTTCCTGGGCCTCGAACGGATCCGAGATCAGCGGCCGGGTGACCGCGACGAGGTTGTGGCCTTCGAGTTCGGCGTTGAAACCCATCCGGTGATACGCCGAGATGGCGTTGGGGCTGGCGAAGGCGACCTCACCGGCCACCCCGAGCCGGATGAACCCGTCGCCGACGCGCGGGCTGGATCGTGACATCGGCAGGTCACCGACGTTCGGGAAGGTGCCGTCACTGAGCATGTGCAGCAGGTCGGCGGCGCAGTTGAGATACGCGCGTTCCAGGGGGCTGGACGTCCGGCCCTCGGCCAGCGCGGTCTGATGGGTCAGCACGGCCACGACCCGGTCTGCGTGACGGACCGGGACGGCCTCCACGTTGAGCCACTGACCGTCCCCGGGGGGCTGGCTGACATCACTCTCCCGGCCGATCGCGCCGGAGTCGAAGGCCGCGCGCACCACGGGCATCTCCGCGGCGGCGGTGGCGGTGCCCACGGCGTCGGCCAGCAGCACGGTGGAGGCGGTGTTGGGGCGCACCTGCGCCACGCACACCAGGACCTCGTCATCGCTGCGGACCCACATCAGATAGTCGGCGAACGACAGGTCGGCCAGCAGCTGCCACTCACCGACCACGGCGTGCAGATGGTCGACGGCGTTACCGGGAAGAACGGTGTGCTCGGCGAGCAGGTCGCCGAGAGTCGACATGAGCCGTTACCGCAGGGAGCTAGCTGATCACCGCGATGAGATCGCCGGCCTGGATGACGTCACCCACCGAGACGCTCACCTCGGTGATGGTGCCCGCGACCTCTGCCAGCACCGGGATCTCCATCTTCATGGACTCCAGCAGCACCAGGGTGTCGCCCGCACCGATCTGGTCGCCCTTCTGCACAACGACCTCCAGCACGCTGGCCACGATCTCTGCGCGAACATCCTCGGCCATCTTCACCCCACTCACGTCGCTTTGGCTGGCTGCTGTTCCGCCTACCGGCCTATATCGAACCACAACCCCAAATGGCCCATCGACTACCACGCGGGAAAAGCAGTCCGTCCGGCATGAGATACTGGGCCTCAAGTATTCATCTGACCCGGAGGTTCACCATGGCCAAGCGAGGCCGCAAGAAGCGCGACCGCAAGCACTCGAAGGCCAACCACGGCCGTCGCCCCAACGCCTGACGCGTTGCCCTAGCCCCCACGGGGCTGCACGCAACAAACCGCCCGAGCTCTCGCAAGAGGGCCCGGGCGGTTGTTTTGTGCGGCTGTGCGGGGCGCTCAGCCCCGGATGATGGTGGTCCGGCTGATCTCGATCTGGAGCCGCGCCCGCAGACCCTCGGGTGCTTTTTCACCACGGCACTTGCTGGCGATCAGGTTCTTCACCCGCTCCTCCACGCCGTACACGCGCAGGCAGGTCGGGCACTCTTCGAGGTGCTGCTTGAGCTTGTCGCGGCTCTCAGCGGTGCATTCACCGTCGAGCAGCGTCCATACCTCGGCGATCACCGCGGCACATTCGGGGTGATCGGGGTCGACCGGGCCGACCGGCGGCGACCAGCGCTCATCCTCGTGTGACTGGGTCATGACGAAACCTCCTCGGGCGCCCCGAGCTGTGGCTCTCGGATGAATCCGCGGTCCCTGGCCACATCGGCCAGCAGCTCACGCAATTGTTTCCTACCGCGGTGCAACCGCGACATCACGGTGCCGATCGGCGTGTCCATGATCTCGGCGATCTCCTTGTACGGGAATCCCTCGACGTCGGCGTAGTACACCGCCATCCGGAACTCTTCGGGCAAGGCCTGCAGCGCCGCCTTGATCTCGGTGTCCGGCAGCGCCTCCAACGCCTCGACCTCGGCCGAACGCAGACCGGTCGAGGAGTGCTCGGCGTTGGCCGCCAGCTGCCAGTCGGTGATCTCGTCGGTCGGGTACTCCGCGGGCTGCCGCTGCTTCTTGCGGTAGCTGTTGATGTAGGTGTTGGTCAGAATCCGGTACAGCCACGCCTTGAGGTTGGTGCCGGCCCGGAACGAGCGGAAGCCGGCGTACGCCTTGACCATCGTTTCCTGCAGCAGATCCTCGGCGTCGGCCGGGTTGCGGGTCATCCGCAGGGCGCCGCCGTAGAGCTGGTCGAGCAGTGGGATGGCATCGCGTTCGAACCGGGCGGTCAGCTCGGCATCTGTCTCTGCGGCACGCGCCGCCTCATCGATATCGGTCATCGCGGGAGACACCGTCCCTTCTGTTGCGGCATCGCCGAACAGCTCCAGTGTGAACACCGGACGATCCAGGCAGGCCGTTGGCACCAAAATCCCCTATCTGACGATCCTAAAGGCAATGACCGACATCGCCCGGGCTGAGGGCCCCTGACGCCGCCGATGCAAGCAACAACGGCGGCCCGGTGGGTCTGCATTCCCCGACTAGTCTGGCCGGGTGGCAGCAGCAGCAACCCCGGCGATCGCCGCCTTGCTGGCCGACGGCGCGGACCACGAGATCCTGCGCTACCAGCACGACCCGCGCGCGGAGTCCTTCGGTGACGAGGCCGTCGCGGAGTTGGCCGCAGCGCACGGCCTCGCGCCGGCACAGATCTTCAAGACGCTGATCCTGGCCGTCCCCCGCGGATTGGCGGTGGCGGTGCTGCCGGTGCCCTCGAAACTGTCGCTGAAGGCCGCGGCCGCGGCCCTCGGCGTGCCGAAGGCCGCGATGGCCGACCGGGCCGCGGCCGAACGCTCCACCGGTTATGTGCTCGGCGGCATCTCCCCACTGGGCCAGCGCAAGGCGTTGCCGACGGTGATCGACTCCTCGGCGCTGCAATGGGACCGGGTGCTGTGCAGCGCGGGCAAGCGCGGCTGGGATGTCGCGCTGGCACCCGCCGATCTCGTACGCCTTACCGTTGGCATTACGGGAGAAATTCGCGCCACGTAGGGTGGGGACCATGTCGCTTCAGGGAAAGACCATGTTCATCTCCGGCGCCAGCCGGGGCATCGGCCTGGCCATCGCCAAGCGGGTGGCCGCCGACGGCGCCAACGTCGCGTTGCTGGCCAAGACCGCCGAACCGCACCCCAAGCTCGAGGGCACCGTCTACACCGCGGCCAAAGAGATCGAGGACGCCGGTGGCCAGGCGCTGCCGATCGTCGGTGATGTGCGCGACGGGGACTCGGTGGCCTCCGCAGTAGATCAAGCCGTGGCTCAATTCGGCGGGATCGACCTCTGCGTGAACAACGCCTCGGCCATCAACCTGGGCTCCATCGAGGAGGTGCCGCTCAAGCGCTTCGACCTGATGAACGGGATCCAGATCCGCGGCACGTACGCCGTCTCGCAGGCCTGTATCCCGCATATGAAGGGTCGCGCCAACCCGCACATCCTGACGCTGTCCCCGCCGATCCGGCTGGAATCCGAGTGGCTCACCCCGACGGCCTACATGATGGCCAAATTCGGGATGACCCTGTGCGCGCTCGGTATCGCCGAGGAGATGCGCGAGGCCGGGATCGCCTCCAACACGCTGTGGCCGCGCACCCTGGTGGCCACCGCGGCCGTGCAGAACCTGCTGGGCGGTGACGAGGCGATGGGCCGGGCCCGCAAACCCGACGTGTACGCCGACGCCGCCTACGCCGTCTTCACCCGCCCGGCACGCGAATACACCGGGCAGAGCCTGCTGTGCGAAGACGTCCTGCTGGACGCCGGAGTCACCGACCTGTCGGTGTACGACTGCGTGCCCGGCTCCGCCCTCGGTGTCGACCTGTGGGTGGACACCCCCAACCCGCCCGGCTACACCGGGCCGTGAGGACACCATGACCGATATCGTCCGCAACGCTCCCGCGCTGAACCGCTTCGAGATCTACGACGGCGACGAGATCGCCGGCTTCGCCGAATACCTCGACCACGACCGGCAGCGCATCTTCCACCACACCGAGATCGGCGAACGCTTCGGCGGAAAGGGCCTGGCCAGCAAGCTGATCCAGACGGCCCTGACCGAGACGTCGAACGCCGGCCTGCGCATCGTGCCGGTGTGCCCGTTCGTGGCGAAGTTCATCGGCAAGCATGACGAGTTCGCCGCCGGAACCGATGAGGTCACCCCGGCCGTGCTGGAACTGCTGGAGAATTCTTAACGTACCGGCACCGGCAGTCCGAAGCGGGCCGAGACCCCGGATGAGAACATCGCAGGCAGTCGGGCGCCGGCCACCGCGACACCGCTGGCCGTGATCAGATCATCACGCAGATGGTCGATCTCGGCGGTGCACAGCGGCCATTCGGGATGGTCGTTGGGCACCCACCAGGTGCGCCCCGCCTTGCGGGTGTGCGCACCCCACCGCGCGGTCAGCCACACCTGCAGCGGCGTGGGCTGCAGCGGCGCACCGATGGTGAGGTCCAGCGCGCTGCGCAATCCCCTTCGCGGCCAACGTCGCACGCTCCTATAGCTGATCCGGTCGCCGGTGTGGGTCACCCGCATCCTGGCCCACGCGTAGGGCACCCCCAGGCCGATCCGAGTCACCGGCACCACCGCCAGCCGCTGGGTCTCCAGCGAGCGGAACAGCACGCCGTGCCGCCCGGCGTCATCCACCGAATACAACCGGACGTTGGTTTCGGCGAAGGCGCCGAGATACGGCAGCGGCACCCGGTCGCCCAGTGCGGTGCGGCGCATGACGAACGGGACGAGTCCGACATAGCTGAAACCGTCGCCGAAGACGTCCGGGCGTGTCCCGTCCGGAAACAGGTGCGCCACGGCATCCGGGCGCACCGGCCAGTGCAGAAAGGTGACGTCACCCCAGAACTGGCCGACCAGCACCGGCCACCGCAATGGTGGTGCGATCAAAGGCAGACCAGTCACCACGTCATCGTGGCATAGGCTGGCCGCGTGTCACTCTGGTCTGCGGGACGGTATGAGGCCGTCGCCCAACGCATCGCACCCATCTCCGCCCAGCTGATCGAGACCGTGGGCCGGTTGCGCCCGCTCGACGGCGCCGTGGTCGCCGACCTTGCCTGCGGTACCGGTAACGCCGCACTGGCCGCCGCCGCGGCCGGCGCGCAGGTGACCGGTGTGGACCTGACCCCCGAACTGCTCGCCATCGCCGCCGACAAGGCCGGCGGCGACGCGGTGCGCTGGGTCGCCGCGGACGCGTCGGCCACCGGATTGCCCGACGCGGGTTTCGACGCGGTGGTGTCCAACATGGGCATCATCTTCGTCGAACCGGTCAGTCAGGTCGCCGAGATTGCACGGCTGCTGCGACCCGGCGGCTTCCTCGGGTTCTCCAGTTGGGTCCGCGACGCCGACAATCCGTTCTTCAACCCGATCATCGATGTGCTGGGCAAGCCGCCGGCCGCGGAGTACTCACCCGATCAATGGGGCGAACCCGATATCGTCACCACCCGGCTGGCCGATGATTTCGACGAGATCTTCATCGAACACGGCAAGCACACCTGGCAATTCGGCTCGGTGCAGGACGCCGTCGTGTTCGTCACCGATGAGTCCCCGATGCATGTGAACCTGTTCACCCGCTCGGACGAGGACGCCCGGGTGCGATTGACCGAGGCGTTCACCGAGGCGTTCGAGCGTTACGCCACCGCCGACGGGGTCAGCTTCGACGCGTCCTATGCGGTGGTGGCGGCACGGCGTCGCTGATCACTGCGCCCGGTACAGGATTCCGCGGCCGATCGCGTCGCGGACCTCCGGCAGCGCGGCCTCGGCGAGTGCGTCGGCGTCCACCCCGTGGTGGGTGGCCAGCAGCGCGATGAGCGTGCCCAGTGGCACCTCTCCGCGACAACCCGCCAGCAGTGCGGTGAGTACCTCGTCGACGCCGATCACCGCGCCCGGCCCGCCCGGACGCCGCACCGCGGCGCCGACCTGCTGCCACCCGTCGGGTCCCGGCAGGGACTGCTGCTCCAGGAACACCGGCGCCGTCGACAAACGCGCCGCCAACAGTTCCTGGTCGCCGGTGTCACGCAGATAGTCGCGGCGGGCGAAGAAGGCCTCCACCTCGGCGCCGGTGACGAGTTCGTCTGCGCCGGTGATCTCTTCGAGGATGCGCTCGGGCGCTACCCCGTCCCGGGGCCGCCGCAGCGAGATCAGCCCCATGCCGACCCCGGTGATCCCCTCTTCGGCGAACCAGTCCAGCCAGGCGCCACCGCGCCGCGCCGTCTGGTCCGGGCTCTCGCCGGCATCGGCCAGCCACAGCGACACATAGCTCACCGGGTCGGCCAATTCACGCTGCACCACCCAGGCGTGCAGGCCGGTGCCCGCCAGCCAGTCCCGCACGCGATCGCGCCAATCACCGTCGCGGACAATCCAGTTCGCCATGATCTGGGCCGTTCCACCGGGATTGAGGTGATCCCCGACCTGCTCGATCAGGCTGCGGCACAAGCCATCCCCGGCCACCCCGGAATCGCGGTAGATGTAGTCGCTGACGCCTGAGCCGATCACGAAGGGCGGGTTGGACACGATCAGATCGAAACGCTCGCCCGCCACCGGCTCGAACAGGCTGCCGGACCGCAGATCCCAGGACATGCCGTTGAGCCGTGCGGTGGCGGCAGCCAGCTTCAGTGCCCGCTCGTTGGTATCGGTGCCGACGATCTCGTCGCAGTGTCCGTCCAGGTGCAGGGCCTGTATCCCGCATCCGGTGCCCAGGTCGAGGGCCCGCCGCACCGGGGTGCGGATGACGGCGCGGGCCAGCGACATCGAGGCGCCACCGATACCGAGGACGTGGTCGCGCCGCAGCGGCGCGCCGCGCAGGGCGGCGTCCTGATCGGAGACGACCAGGAAGTCGCGGGCGCCATCGGAATGCGGGCGGATGTCGAGCGCGGCGCGCACGGTGCCGTCGGCCAGTTCCAGCACGCCGCCGGCCACCAGCGCGTCCAGCGGCACCCTGGTGAACACCTCGTGCAGCTGCCCGCGAGGCACCTCCGCGCCGAGCAGGAACAGCCGCACCAGCGTCGAGAGCGGGTCCGCTCCGGTCGCCCGTAACGCCGGCCACCAGACGCCCCGGCCCAGAGCGGCGTGGACGTCGGCGCCGAGCAGTTCGGCGATTCCGTCCACGGTGTATCCGGCCGCCCGCAGATCGGCACCGAGGGCGTCGAGCACCACCGGGCCGAGGGTCAAAACAGGCCCGCTTCGGGCGCGACGGCCTCGATCAGTTCCGGGCCGTTGTTGCGGACGCTGTTCACCAGCCGCGACACCTCCCGGATCTCGATACGGTCCAGATCGCCGTGGCCGCGCAGCAGGCCCTCGTCGATGGGGGCGTCGGGATCCAGCCAGCGGTCCCAGTCCGGTGCGCTGATGGTCAGCGGCATCCGGTCGTGGATATCGGAAAGCTGCGCGGCCGAGTCGGTGGTGATGATGGTGCAACTCAACAGCGGCGGCGCGTCCTTGTCGGCGTCCTTGGGCCGCCACGTGGACCACAAACCCGCCATGAACAGCGGCTCACCGTCGGCGGCGAACATGTAGAACGGCGTCTTGGCGGCCTTCTTGCCATCCGCGGCTGGGTGGGGCTTCCACTCGTACCAGCCGTCCATCGGGACCAGACAACGCTTGTTCTTGGCCGACCCGCGGAACGCCGGCGAGGTGGTCAGCGTCTCGGAGCGGGCGTTGATCAGCAGCGGGCCCTTCTTGGTGTCGGGGCCGCCGTCCGCACCGGTCTTGGCCCAGGGCGGGATCAGGCCCCAGCGCATCGAGCGGATCCGGCGCATCGATTCGTCATCGGGTTCGCCCTGGGGCGAGCGAAGCGACGGGGAGGAATGATCGTGCCGTTTGACCACGGTGCTGATGGTCGTGGTCGGTGCCACGTTGAAGTTCGGGCCGCTCTCCTTGCCGGCCTCGACGGTCTCGTCGAGCGCCTTGATCTTCTCCGCCAACAACGCCGGGTCGGTGGTCACCGCAAATCGCCCACACATACCAGGCAGGATAGAGGCCGTGAACAACTGGCCGGCACCGACGACCACCGGACCCGTGAACGCCACCGTGGCGGTACCCGGGTCCAAATCGCTGACCAACCGCGCTCTGGTGCTGGCCGCGCTGGCCACCACGCAGGGGGGCACCACCATCAGCGGCGCCCTGCGCAGCCGGGACACCGACCTGATGATCGACGCGGTCCGCGCGCTGGGGGTGACCGTGACCGGCGACGGCACCGAGTTGACCGCCGGCGGCGCCATCGCCCCGGCCGCGGCGACCCGCATCGATTGCGGGCTGGCCGGCACGGTGCTGCGGTTCCTGCCGGCCGTCGCCGCACTGAGCACCGAGACCGTCATCTTCGACGGTGACGAGCAGGCAAGGGCCCGCCCGATCGCACCACTGCTGGACGCGCTGCGCGGCCTCGGCGTCCGCATCGACGGTGACTCTCTGCCCTTCGAGGTCCGCGGTGCGGGCGCGGTCGCCGGCGGTGAGGTGCGCATCGACGCGTCGGCGTCATCGCAGTTCGTCTCGGGACTGTTGTTGGCCGGGACCACCTTCCGCGATGGGTTGACCGTCGTGCACACCGGTGAATCGGTACCGTCGGCGCCCCACGTCGCGATGACGGTGTCGATGCTGCGCAGCGCCGGCGTCACCGTGGACGACAGCACGGCCAACCGCTGGCGGGTCTCCCCCGGCGCCGTCGCGGCCCGGCACTGGGACATCGAACCCGACCTGTCCAATGCGGTGCCGTTCCTGGCGGCCGCCGCCGTCACCGCGGGCACGGTGCGGATCAGCCGCTGGCCCGCGGACAGCATCCAGCCCTCGGGCGCCATCCTGGACCTGCTGTCCCGGGTGAACATCGTTGCCGAGCACACGGATTCGTACCTGCAGGTCCACGGCGCCCCCAATTACGGGGGCATCGACATCGACCTGCACGATATCGGTGAGCTGGCCCCGGCGGTCGCCGCGCTGGCGGCGCTCGCCGCCCCCGGCTCGGTGTCCACCCTGCGCGGTATCGCCCACCTGCGCGGGCACGAAACCGACCGGCTCGCGGCGCTGAGTGCCGAGATCAACGGCCTGGGCGGGCAGTGCGAACAGACCCCGGACGGTCTGCAGATCACCGCGACGCCGCTGCACGGCGGAGTGTGGCGCTCCTATGCCGATCACCGGATGGCCACCGCCGGTGCGATCGTCGGGCTGCGGGTCACCGGCGTGGAGGTCGAGGACATCGCGACGACATCCAAGACGCTGCCGGACTTCCCGGGCATGTGGGCCGACATGCTGGGCACGATTTGAAATCTCGCGAGTACGACGAGTCCGATGTCCGGGTCCGCCCGGGCAGGGGTTCACGTCCGCGCACCAAGACCCGGCCCGGCCATGCCGATGCCGCCGAAGCAATGGTCGTCACCGTCGACCGCGGCCGGTGGGGCTGCGCGCTGGGCGGCGACCCGGACCGCCATGTGACGGCGATGCGAGCGCGGGAGCTGGGCCGCACGCCCATCGTCGTCGGCGACGAGGTGAGCATCGTCGGTGACCTGTCCGGCAAACCGGACACCCTGGCCCGCATCGTGCGCCGCGGCGATCGCCGGACGGTGTTGCGCCGCACCGCCGATGACACCGACCCGGCCGAGCGGGTGGTGGTGGCCAACGCCGATCAGCTGCTGATCGTGGTGGCGCTGGCCGATCCACCGCCGCGCACCGGGTTCGTGGAGCGGGCGCTGATCGCCGCGTACACCGGCGGGCTGGCGCCCATCCTGTGCCTGACGAAATCCGATCTGGCCGACCCGGAACCGTTCGCCGCGCAATTCGCCGGCCTGGATCTGCAGGTGGTGACGGCCGGGCGCGACGATCCGCTCGACGTGGTGGCGCCGCTGCTGACCGGGAAAGTGACCGTGCTGCTGGGGCATTCCGGGGTGGGCAAGTCGACCCTGGTGAATCGTCTTGTGCCCGAGGCGGAACGGGCCACCGGTGATGTGTCCGGAGTCGGTAAGGGCAAGCACACGTCGAGCCAGTCGGTGGCGTTGCCGCTACGCGAAGCCGGCTGGGTGATCGACACGCCGGGCATCCGGTCGTTCGGCCTGGCCCACGTGAGCGCCGATGACGTGGTGCAGGCCTTCTCCGACCTCGCCGAGGCCGTCGACGAATGTCCGCGCGGCTGTGGGCATCTGGGCCCGCCCGCCGATCCGGAATGCGCGCTGGACACGTTGACCGGACCGGCTGCGGGACGCGTCGCCGCGGCCCGCCTGCTGCTCGCCACCCTCAGCGACGCGGGTTACTGACCCGCGAGGGTGCGTAAACGCCGAACCGCGAGCGGCGTGTCGGGGAACAGACACGCACGCTCGCGGTAAGGGGTAGCTAGATCAAGCGGCGATCTTGCCCTGCCGCCAGCCGCGCACCGTAGCGATCGCGGTCTTGAGACCGCGGCGCTTACCGGTGGCGGGATCGGTGACACCGAACCCTTCCAACTCGTCGAACATCCGCTCGCTGCGGGTCTCCGGCGCGTTGTCGCGGGTGTCCTTGAGGAACTTGTCCGGCAGCGACAGCTTGGCGATGGTGCGCCAACTCTTGCCGTACTGCACCAGGAAAGGCCCCGTGGTGTACGGCAGGTCGTACTTGTCGCACAGCGCGCGCACCTTGATCGAGATGTCTCGGTACCGGTTGCTCGGCAGGTCCGGGAACAGG
This sequence comes from Mycolicibacterium sp. P9-22, assembly GCF_008329585.1. GTDB lineage: Bacteria > Actinomycetota > Actinomycetes > Mycobacteriales > Mycobacteriaceae > Mycobacterium. The sequence continues at coordinate 86,209 of NZ_NPKP01000002.1, forward strand.
TGGTGCTCGATCTGGTAGGACAGGTTGCCGCTCATGAAGTCCAGCACCCGGCCGCCACTGATGTTGGCGCTGCCCAGCATCTGGCGCAGGTACCACTGGCCGCGGCTCTCGCCGACCATGTCGGTCTTGGTGAACTTCTCTGCACCATCGGGAAAATGGCCGCAGAAGATGATCGCGTTGGTCCAGATGTTGCGGATGATGTTGGCCGCGATGTTGGCCTTCATCGTGGACTTGTAGGTTGCTCCCGGCGACAGCGAGGTCAGCGCGGGCCACAGCACATAGTCCTTGGCCACCTGGTGGCCGGCCTTCACGCCGAACTCCTTGACCCGGACCATCGTCGCCTTGCGGTCGTCGCGGCCCTTGAAGATCTTGCCGAGTTCCAGGTGCTGCAGACCGATACCCCACTCGAACAGCACCGCGAGCATGGTGTTGTAGAACAGATTCCCCAGGTTCATCGGCTTCCACCGCGCGTCGCGGGTAACCCGGATGACGCCGTAGCCCACATCGTCGTCCATGCCCAGGATGTTGGTGTACTTGTGGTGCATGAAGTTGTGGGTGAAACGCCAGTGCTTCGATGCCCCGGTCGTATCCCACTCCCAGGTCGAGGAATGGATCTCGGGATCGTTCATCCAATCCCACTGGCCGTGCATGACGTTGTGGCTGATCTCCATGTTCTCGATGATCTTGGCCACGCCCAGAGCCGAGGCGCCCGCCCACCAGAAGGCCCGCTTGGAGCTTCCGGCCAGGAGCAGGCGGCCTGCGATCTCCAGCGCACGCTGTCCCGCGATCGTCCGGCGGATATAGCGCGCATCGCTGGCGCCGCGGGAATCTTCGACGTCCTGACGGATCGCGTCGAGCTCAGCAGCCAGCGTTTCGATGTCCGCATCGGTGAGATGGGTGAACGCCGGTACGTCGGTAATAGCCACTTATTCGGCCCTCCTTCCGTTCCTACGATACCGTAACCTACGCAACCGTAGGTTACTAGCCAGTAAAGTCTATGCGTCCAGCGTGCAGTCGCCGGACGCCGCCGAGACGCAGGTCTGCACCCGCGTTCCCGGTTCGTGTTCCACCCCGGTGCGCAGGTCCCGCACATGCCCCTCGACCAGACCCACCACGCACGACTGGCAGATGCCCATCCGGCAGCCGAACGGCATCTGGATGCCCGCGCCCTCGCCGGCTTCCATCAGCGATGTCGCGGCGTCGGCGGCCACGCTCTTGCCGCTGCGCTCGAAGGTGACGGTGCCGCCGGTGCCGTGCGGTGCGGCGCGGGTGACCGCGAAACGCTCCAGGTGCAGATGTGTGGGCAGACCAGCCTCGGCCCAGACCCGCTCGGCGTCATTGAGCATGGCCTCGGGCCCACATGCCCAGGCCTGACGGTCGCGCCAATCCGGCACCACCTCGTCGAGGCGAGACAGATCCAGCCGGCCCTGGGTACGCGTGGTGCGCAGTTCCATCCGGTATCCCGGGTGGGCGTCGTGCAGCGCCTTGAGTTCGGCGGCGAACATGACATCGGATTCGGTGGGCGCGGAATGCACGTGCACGATGTCGGTGATCTGGTCGTGGCGCTGCAGGGTGCGCAGCATCGACATCACCGGGGTGATGCCGGATCCGGCGGTCAAGAACAGCACCGAGGCCGGCGCCGGGTCGGGCATGACGAAGTTGCCCTGCGGTGCGGCCAGCCGCACGATCGTGCCGGGCTCCACGCCACCGACCAGGTGGGTCGACAGGAAGCCCTCCGGCATGGCCTTCACGGTGATGGTGATGGTGCGCGCGCCGCGCTTGTCCTGACCGCCGCGCAGCGGGGTCGAGGTCAACGAATAGGAACGCCAGCGCCAGCGGCCGTCGACCAGCAGGCCGATACCGACGTACTGGCCGGGCTCGTAGTCGAGCGAGAAGCCCCAGCCCGGCTTGATGACCAGCGTCGCCGAGTCCTCCGTCTCGCGGCGAACCTCGATGACACGGCCACGCAGTTCACGTGCCGACCACAGTGGGTTCGCGAGCTTGAGATAGTCGTCCGGCAGCAGCGGCGTCGTGATGCGGGCGGCGACGGTGCGCAGCGCATGCCAACCGCGGTGACGATCGGCCCCCGCGATGGTGGGGCGGACGGTGTCGGCAACTTTGGCCGAGACCTTTATTTCACTCTTGGCCACACAACCTACGGTACCGTAACTTACGCACGCGTAGTGACTTTGTGCGCAGCTCTCATGCGACTTACATCACAGCAACTCGAGCAGGAACGGCAACTCCTGCGGGGCGTACCAAGCCAGGTCATGGTCTTGGGCGTCACCCACAGCAAGCTCGGCATCCTCGTCCCCGAAGTCTGCCTCGTCGACCACCTCGACGGCGGCCAGCACCGCGGTTTCGGCCGCGGCGTTGTCCACATAGGCGGCGATGACGTCCGTCAGCGGCACCGGACCCGCGAGGCGCACCACCGCATCGTCGAGATCCGGCCGGGCCGTCGCCTCGGCGACATCGACCACGAGCACCGCACGCCGCGGCGGCAGCGCGGCAACCCCCGGCGACGCCTCCCCCGAGATCGCCAACAGGCGCAGAGACGCCAGCGCGGCCTCGCGCAATGCCACCTCTGCCAGCTCGTCGTCATCGCCTTCGGCGTAGGACTCGCGCAGCGCCGGCGTGACCGCGAACGCGGTACCGCTGCGGGCATGGATCAGCCCGTCGGCCACCAACTGCTGCAGCATCGCCAGGGTGGCCGGTATGTAGACACGCACCAGGCGAGGTTAGCCCCCGGCGCGATCACCCGGGGCCACGGTCGCCTCGGCATCCTCGGCGTCCGGGTCGGCGTCGGGATCCTTCTCCACCGAGATGACGAAGTCGTCGCCGTGCGCGGTGACACCGGCGATCACCGCCGAGTTCACCGCGTCCACGGCGTACTGCCGGCGCACCATCATCGGGTCCTGGCGCAGGTCCTTGACCAACGCCACCGCCAGCCCGATCATCACGAGCACGAAAGGCAGGGCCGCCACGATGGTGATGGTCTGCAGCCCGGTCAGCGCATCGGAACCACCGACCAGCAGCATCACCGCGGCGACGGCACCGGTGGCGACACCCCAGAAGATGACGGTCTTCTTGTGCGGCTCGATGGTGCCGCGTTCGGACAGCGATCCCATCACGATGGACGCCGCGTCGGCGCCGGAGACGAAGAAGACCGCGACCAGCAGCATCACCACCACCGTCGAGACGGTGGCCAGCGGGTACTCGGCGAGCAGACCGAACAGCTGGCCCTCCACGGTGCCCTCACCGGCGAGATCCGCGCCTTCTTGCTGGGCCTTCATCGCGGCACCGCCGAACACGCAGAACCACACCAGCGATACCAGGCTGGGCACGAGCAGCACCCCGGTGACGAACTGCCTGATGGTGCGCCCACGCGAGATCCGCGCGATGAACATGCCGACGAACGGCGTCCAGGAGATCCACCAGGCCCAGTAGAAGACGGTCCACGAACCCAGCCAGGCCTCGGTCTCGGCGCCTTCGGCGCCGGTACGGGCCGACATCATCGCCAGATCCTGGAAGTAGCTGCCGATCGAGGTGGGAATCAGGTTCAGGATGAAAACCGTTGGCCCGACGACGAATACGAACGTCGCCAACAGCAGGGCCAGCACCATGTTGAAGTTGGACAGCCACTGGATGCCGCGCGCGACACCGGATACCGCGGACAGCACGAACGCACAGGTGAGCACCGCGATGATGCCGATCAGGACCCCGTTACCGGCCGCGCCGAGGCCGCCGACGATCTGCAGACCACTGCGAATCTGCAACGCGCCCAAGCCCAAAGACGCCGCAGACCCGAACAGCGTGGCGAAGATCGCCAGCATGTCGATGACCTTGCCCCAGCCGCCGTGCGCGCGAGCGCCGATGAGCGGTTCGAAGGCCGCACTGATCAACTGGAATCGGCCCTTGCGGTACACGCCGTAGGAGATGGCCAGCCCGACCACCGCATAGATCGCCCACGGATGCAGCGTCCAGTGATAGAGCGTGGTGGCCATCGCGTTCTGGACGGCCTCGGGGTTGCCCTCCGCGCCGGTGCCCGGCGGCGGCGACACCAGATGCGAGAGTGGTTCGGAGACACCGAAGAACATCAGACCGATACCCATACCGGCGCTGAACATCATGGCGATCCAGGAGATCGTGCGGAACTCGGGTTCCTCGTCATCGCGGCCGAGCGGGATGTTGCCGAACTTACCGAGCGCGATCCACAGCACGAACAGCACGAATGCCGAGGCCATCATGGTGAACAGCCACCCGGTGTTCGTCATCACCCAGCCGAGGGCGTTACCGGATGCGGTTGCCAGCGATGCGGTGTCGAGGAACCCCCAGACCAGGAACCCGACGGCGATGGCCGCGGTGACACCGAACACCACGAGATCCAGCCGGCCCTCTTTGACCAGTGCCTCTTCATCTATCGGTACGTCGAGAATCGGGTGCGGTATGACGTCGAGTTCTGGTTTGCGACCGGCTTCTTCGCTAGGCGAATTAATAGACATGGTCGATCCATCACATCGTGATCAGCGGACCGAGTCAACCTCGCGGCCGGGCGTCAGCGCGTCGATTCCAGCAATTCGTCCAGCGATTCGCGCAGCAACGCCGGTAAGACGTCCACGTCGCTCATGGCATCCCGATCGGCGTTGATACCGAAGTACAGCATGCCGTTATAGGAGGTCACCGCGATCGCGAGCACCTGGTTGGCCAGCAGCGGCGGCACCGCGTAGGACTCCAGCAGTTTGGTGCCGGCGATGTACATCTGTTTCTGTGCGCCGGGCACATTGGTGATCAGCAAATTGAACTGGCGGGCCGAGAAACTCGTCGCCACCCGGATACCCATGGCGTGCAGTGTCGGGGGCGCGAATCCGGACAGCGTCACGATGGTGCGTGCGTCGACCAAACTCGCGGCGGTGGAATGCGATTCGGTGGCATGCGCGATCTGGGACAGCCGCACCACCGCGTTGCCCTCCCCGATCGGCAGATCCACCAGGAACGGCGAGACCTCGCTGATCGCCTGACCCGGCCCGGCCGAATCGATCTCGGCGTCGGGATACACCGAGTTCGGTGCCATCGCGCGCACCGTCGATGTCGCGGTCACCGGCTCGCCACGGGACAGCAGCCAGTTGCGCAGTGCACCGGCCACCACGGCCAGCACCACATCGTTGACATCGCACTGATAGCGCGCACGCAGCGCGCGGTAATCCTCGAGCGGATGCGCGGCCACCGTGAACCGCCGGTTGCGGGACACCGTGGTGTTCAGTGGGCTGCTCGGTGCGGTTCCGCGGGCCACCGTGCGCGCCACGTCCGCGATGCGGCGCCCGGCGTCGACGAGGGCGCCGACATTGGTGACCATCTCCTGCACCGACGCGCGCACCGCGGCGGCCTGCGCGGTCGGCCGGGCGACCCATTCCCCGAGCGCGGCGGCGAACAGTTGCGACTCGCTGGGTTCGCGTGCCGGGATCCAGATGTCCTCACCGAACTCGGGCGACTTCGGGGTGCGGTCGGCGATGACGTGCCCGATCTCCAGCGCCGACATGCCGTTGACCAGTGCCTGATGCGACTTGGTGTAGACGGCGATCCGGTTGCGGGTCAGGCCTTCGACGATGTACATCTCCCACAGCGGACGCGACTTGTCCATCGGCCGGGATCCGATCCGGGCGATCAGATCATGCAGTTGCGCATCGCTTCCCGGGGAGGGCAGCGCCGAACGGCGGACGTGGTAGGTGATGTCGAAGTCGGCGTCGTCGATCCAGACCGGCCGGGCCAGCCCCAGGCTGACCTCGCGAACCTTCTGCCGGTACCGCGGAATTTGCGGTAACCGCTGCTCGACGGTGGCCAGGACCGCCTCGTAGCTCAGCCCGCCGCGCGGCTTGCGCAGGATCGACAGCGACCCGACGTACATCGGGGTCGAACTGTTCTCCAAGCGGTAGAACCCAGAATCGGATGCCGACAACCTCGTCACCATCGCGACAGCGTCCCCCTCACCCGGTGCGAATTCCCCGTCACCGTATCCGCCATCGTCCACTGTGCGCATCATGGGTGCACGGGAGCCCCGCAAACCCGTGCGATCATCAATATGACTGTGCCTCTCCAGCAGCCGTCCCGTCCGTTTCCGTGCCCGCTGGAGAGCCCGTGTCACATGTCAGCCAGAACCCCACCCGCCCGGTAGCCGCCGCGCATTCGGCGGTGACATCGCCGATCATCGACTGCGAGCCGCCGGCGTACGGTGCCGGACGCCCGGCGCCGCACCCGCCCACCCTGCGGCCGCGCCCGCCCCGGCAGCCGCGGCTGCCCGCTGTCGTCGGCGAGGTTCCGGCGCCACCGGCGGCGGTGATGTTCGCCGATGCCACGCTGCGCCGCGTCCTGGAGGTGGTGGACCGGCGGCGCCCGGTGACCCAGTTGCGCGGATTGCTGGCACCGTCGTTGATCGACATCGCGCAAATGCTGGCGCGGGTTCCGCAGAACGGCGGCGCGGCGGTGCTGCGCCGGATCCGGCTGCGCAGCATCGGTGCCGCAGCGGGTGCCGAGGTGCGCGCCGCCGAGGTGTTCGCCACCTACACCCGGGGAACCCGGGTGCGTGCCATCGCCGCGCGCGTCGAACTGGTCGCCGGACGGTGGCAGGTGGTGGCGTTACAGATCGGCTGAAGCGGGATTTGTCGACTCCCTCGCCGCCAGATCGGTCGTCCGACTACCGCTTGCGGCCCTTGCGCGCCGCCTCGCGGCGTTCCTTGCGTGTCCCGCCCGCGGTGGCGGCGGCACCACCGGAGCGCTTCACCTCGGCGGACCCGTCCTCGGCCGGACCGGAGTAGGTCAGCGCGGGCTTGCCGCTGCCGCCGCCGATTCCCTTGGCCTGGACGCCGGTCGGGCGTTCCTTGGTGGCCACCTGGCTGTCGGCCTTCTGCGCTGCGGCGGCGGCGAACTCGGCCAGGCCCTGCGACATCGGCGTGACCACCGGAGCCGTCTGCGGCGCGGGCTCGACCGCGACGTTGAACAGGAAACCGACCGACTCCTCCTTGAGGCCGTCGAGCATCGCGACGAACATGTCGTAGCCCTCGCGCTGGTACTCCACCAGCGGATCGCGCTGGGCCATCGCGCGCAGGCCGATGCCCTCCTTGAGATAGTCCATCTCATAGAGGTGCTCGCGCCATTTGCGGTCGATCACGTTGAGCAGCACATTGCGCTCCAGCTGGCGCATCGCACCCTCGCCGCCGATCGCATCGATCTGCTCCTCGCGGGCGGCATAGGCGCGTTCGGCATCCTTGACCAGGGCGTCGAGCAGCTCATCGCGGGTCAGTTCGCCCGGCTCACCGACGGCATCGGAGTCGATCAGGTCGTTGTGGTCGATGCCGACCGGGTACAGCGTCTTGAGCGCCTCCCACAGCTTCTCCAGGTCCCAGTCCTCGGAGTAGCCCTCGGCCGTCGCACCGTTGACGTAGGCGGTGATGACATCGACCATCATGTCGTGGGCCTGCTGCGCCAGGTTCTCGCCCTCGAGGATCATCCGGCGCTCTTTGTAGATGACGGTCCGCTGCCGGTTCATCACCTCGTCGTATTTCAGGACGTTCTTGCGGACCTCGAAGTTCTGCTGCTCGACCTGGGTCTGCGCGCTCTTGATGGCGCGGGTGACCATCTTGGCCTCGATGGGCACATCCTCGGGCAGGTTCAGGCGGGTCAGCAGCGTCTCCAGCGTCGCGCCGTTGAAGCGCCGCATCAACTCATCGCCCAGGGACAGGTAGAAGCGGGACTCGCCCGGGTCACCCTGGCGCCCGGATCGGCCACGCAGCTGGTTGTCGATGCGCCGGGACTCGTGGCGCTCGGTGCCCAGCACGTACAGACCGCCGGCGGCGATGACCTCCTGGGCCTCCGCTTTGGCCTCGGCCTTGATCTTGCTGACCATCGGCTCCCAGGCGGCTTCGTAGTCCTCGGGCGTCACGACCGGATCCAGACCCTGCTCCTTCAGGCGCAGGTCGGCGAGGAACTCGACGTTGCCGCCCAGCACGATGTCGGTACCGCGGCCGGCCATGTTGGTGGCGACGGTGATGGCGCCGCGCCGCCCGGCCTCGGCGATGATGTTGGCCTCGGACTCGTGGTACTTGGCGTTGAGGACGTTGTGCGGCACCTTGCGCTTGGCGAACTGGCGCGACAGGTACTCCGAGCGCTCCACCGAGGTGGTGCCGATCAGGACCGGCTGGCCCTTCTCGTAGCGCTCCACCACATCGTCGACCACCGCGATGTACTTGGCTTCCTCGGTCTTGTAGATCAGGTCGGACTGGTCGGTCCGGATCATCGGCCGGTTGGTGGGGATCGACACCACCCCGAGCTTGTAGATCTCGTGCAGCTCGGACGCCTCGGTCTGGGCGGTACCGGTCATGCCGGCGAGCTTCTCGTAGAGCCGGAAGTAGTTCTGCAGCGTGATGGTGGCCAGGGTCTGGTTCTCGGCCTTGATCTCGACGTGCTCCTTGGCCTCGATGGCCTGGTGCATGCCCTCGTTGTAGCGCCGGCCCACCAGCACGCGGCCGGTGAACTCGTCGACGATGACGACCTCGCCGTTGCGCACGATGTAGTCCTTGTCGCGCAGGAAGAGTTCCTTGGCCTTGAGGCAGTTGTTCAGGTAGCTGACCAGGGGCGAGTTGGCGGCCTCGTAGAGGTTCTCGATACCGAGCTGATCCTCGACGAACTCCACACCCAGCTCATGCACGCCGATGGTGCGCTTGCGCAGGTCCACCTCGTAGTGGACGTCCTTCTCCATCAACGGGGCCAGCCGGGCGAACTCGCTGTACCAGTGCGAGGCGCCGTCGGCCGGGCCCGAGATGATCAGCGGGGTACGCGCCTCGTCGATGAGGATCGAGTCGACCTCGTCGACGATGCCGTAGTTGTGGCCACGCTGCACCATCTCGGCCACCGAGTGGGCCATGTTGTCGCGCAGGTAGTCGAAGCCGAACTCGTTGTTCGTGCCGTAGGTGATGTCGGCGGCGTAGGCGACGCGGCGTTCGTCGGGGGTCAGGCCCGACAGGATGACACCGACCTCCAGGCCCAGGAACCGGTGGATACGGCCCATCTGCTCGCTGTCGCGCTTGGCCAGGTAGTCGTTGACGGTGACCAGGTGTACGCCCTTGCCCGACAGCGCGTTCAGGTAGGCCGGCAGCACGGCGGTCAGGGTCTTGCCCTCACCGGTCTTCATCTCGGCGACGTTGCCGAAGTGCAGCGCCGCACCGCCCATCAGCTGGACGTCGAAGGGCTTCTGGCCGAGCACCCGCCAGGCCGCCTCACGGGCCACCGCGAACGCCTCGGGCAGCAGGTCATCGAGGTCTTCGCCGCCGTCGACCCGCTTGCGGAACTCATCGGTCTTGGCGCGCAGTTCGGCGTCTGACAGCTTCTCGACATCGTCGGACAAGGTGTTGACGTAGTCAGCCACCTTCTTCAGCCGCTTGACCATGCGGCCTTCACCGAGACGGAGCAACTTATCGAGCACGCTATTTCCCCTGTGGGTTGATGAATGGTGCCGGCCGGTCGACGCAACGGACCGAACGTGGTCGCTGCGCACATACCTGCCGCTAATCCATCGTAGGCGACCGAAAGAAATCGCCGCCTGAAAGGCAGCTGCGGGCGTGCCCGGACATGCGACGAGCCCCCGGCTGGACCGCCGGGGGCTCGTGCCTGGGCGGCGGCTCAGGCCAGCCGGATCAGTCCGTAGTCATAGGCGTGACGGCGGTACACCACCGACGGCCGGTCGGATTCCTTGTCATGGAACAGGAAGAAGTCGTGTCCGACGAGTTCCATCTCGTAGAGCGCGTCATCGATGCTCATGGGCGTGGCTTCGTGATCCTTGGTACGCACGATGCGCCCGGGTTCGTGGGCGGGTTCGACGGCGAACGGGTCGTGCGGTGCGGGTTCGTCGACTGCTGCCAGCTCCGCGGTGGCCTGGTGCACCGACACGGGTGTCTTGTCCCCGTAGTGGATCTTTCGACGATCCTTGCTGCGGCGCAGTCGTGCTTCGAGTTTGCTTGCCGCCGACTCCAAGGCCGCGTAGAAGCTGTCTGCGCAGGCCTCGCCACGCACCACCGGGCCACGCCCGCGTGCGGTGATCTCGACGTGCTGACAGTTCTTGCGCTGGCGCCGGTTCTTCTCATGATCGAGTTCGACGTCGAACAGGTAGATGGTCCTGTCGAAACGCTCCAGCCGCGACAACTTCTCGGCGACATAGACCCGGAAGTGGTCGGGTACCTCGACGTTACGCCCCTTGACGACGACGTCGGCGTTGAGCGCCGGCGCTTCCGTCGATCGGTCGGCGTCGTCGAGGACCATGGTGGAGCTGTTGGTTTCCACGGAATTCGTTGACATGCTTGACAACTCGTTTCTGTCGGAAGTCGCACGCACAGCACGTGCCCGGATCGTCACAAATACGCCGTCGGGACGTTGCATGTCGCTGCGCCCGCCGGCGTCAGGTGTCGGGTAATCACCTCCAACCGCACTAGGGCAGTCCCGATACCGCACGGGCGCCCGCATCGGGTGCCGCCGTGAGAAACACGGGTTGTTGGACCCGACGGTAGTCGTTGTTCACCTGACTGTGCCACCAATTTCGCAGACCTGTTTTGAAGTCTTCATCTGCCAGCAATAGAGCAGGCGTGTTCCGCCCGCCCGTTTCATGCATCGGTCAGCGCCAGCACCGCGTGCACGTCCACGCCGGCTGTTTGCAGGGCACGCACCGACTCACAGGCGGTCGCACCGGTGGTGACGACATCGTCGACCACCACCACCGGCCCGGTGACCGGACGCGTCAACCGCACCCGGCCGGCCAGATTGCGCTGCCGGTCCGCGCTGGACAGGCCGACGGAATCCCGCGCGAATCCGGTCAGGCGCAACGCCCGCACCACGGTGAGGCCCGGCAGGTCAGCGGTCGCGGCCACGGCCACCCTGGTGACCGGGTCACCGCCGCGCCGGCGCGCAGCCATCCGCCGGGTCGGGGCGGGCACCACCGTCAGCGGTGCGCCGAGCAGCCCCCAGTCCAGCAGCCGGGCCAGCCCGGTGTGCAGCGCCCCGGCCAGCGGCGCGATCAGGTCGGCCCGCCCGTGTTCCTTGACGGCCACGATCGCCTGCCGGCGCGCGGCGGCGTAGCGGCCCAGCGACAGCACCGGAACCCCCGGGTCCAGGCGCGGTGTCACCAGCCGGGGCTCGGCCGCGCCGGCGGCAAGCAGCCCCGCGCATGCCGGGCACCAGCGCGTCGACGGCGCACCGCAGCCACCACACTCCAACGGCAGGATCAGGTCCAGCAGCATGCGTCCAGTGTCGGCGGGAGGTCCGACAGATCCGGCCGGTCCCGCCCACGGCGCTGCCGAAACTCGCGTACCGGGCGCTCCCGGGTCCATCCGAACCCCGGGTACGCGGGTTTCGCCGCTGATGCGCAGCCACAGACGTCTACTGTGACTCTTACCGTTGTGACGACAGGAGACACGTGGGTACGTTCACCGGCAAGCAGGCCATCGTGACCGGCGCGGGTTCCGGGATCGGGGCCGCACTGTGCCGCGCCCTGACCGCGGCCGGCGCCGAGGTGGTGTGCACCGACATCGACGGGGCTGCGGCCGCGCGTACCGCCGAACCGCTGGGCGCCCGGTGGCGCCGGCTCGACGTCGCCGATGCGGCGGCGGTCGCCGACTGTGTCGGCGAAGTGGTCGACCGCGCCGGGCGGATCGACCTGTTGTTCAACAACGCCGGCATCACCTGGGGCGGTGACACCGAACTGCTGACCCTGGACCAGTGGAACGCGATCATCGACATCAACATCCGCGGGGTGGTGCACGGGGTGGTGGCCGCCTACCCGTTGATGGTGAAACAGGGCCACGGCCACATCGTGAACACCGCGTCGATGGCGGGCCTGGCCGCCGCCGGCCAGATCACCAGCTACGTGATGAGCAAGCACGCCGTCGTCGGGTTGTCCCTGGCGCTGCGCTCCGAGGCCGCCGGCCACGGGGTCGGGGTGCTGGCCATCTGCCCGACCGCCGTCGAGACGCCCATCCTGGACAAGGGCGCCGTCGGCGGGTTCGTCGGCCGCGATTTCTACCGGATGGGTCAGCGCAACGCGAAGTTCGCCTCGGCCGACGACCTGGCCGCCGACACCCTGCGTGCGATCGAACGCAACAAGGCGCTGCTGGTCTGGCCCCGGCAGGCCCGCATGGCGTGGCGGTTCGCCCGGTACGCGCCGGGATTGTTACAGCGCATGTCGATCGGGTTCGTCGCCAAACAGCGTGCGGCGCAGGGTTAGCGCCCCAGGGGCCTTCCCCGTCGCTTCGCTCGCCCCAGGGGGGCCTTCCCCGTCGCTTCGCTCGCCCCAGGATCAGCCCGGTAGCACCGGCAGTGCGCCGGCGATCATCAACGGGCGCACCTCCGACCAGGTGAGGTCGTCGTCGGCGGCCGAGCCGGACAGCTGCAGCACCCCGCGCCGGTCGGCGACGTACACCGTGGACGGGTTCGCCGCCACCACGGTCACCGGGCCGGCGAGGTTACCGCTGGGTCCGTCGGAGTTCACACCGTCGAGGTTGACGTAGGACACCGGATGGGCGCCGTCGGTGCGGGTGACCACAATGTCGTCGCCGGTGCGCCAGGACAGCGAGACCGCGGTGTCCCCCAGCCCGAAGCCGAGACGGCGCGGGTAGGTCAATGCGTACCCACCGCCAGGGGTCTGTTCGACGCTGGCCAGGATCACCCGCCCGTCGATCACCATCGCCGCCCGGGTGCCGTCCCGCGACAGTTGCAGTTCGGTGATGGCGCCGGGGAATCTGGCCGACAGCGCGGTCGAGTCCACCGGGATGCGCGCGGGCTGCCCCGATGCGTCCTGCAACACGCGGACCACGTTGACGCCGTCGACCACGATCCAGATGGCGTCGTCGAGCGACCAGCTGGGCCGGGTCAGGGTGCGCCCGTCCAGGGCCTGGCCGGCCGCTCCGCCGATCGGGCCGATCCACAACGAGGACGCCATATCCGGCGCACCGGGCCGCAGCACCATCACCGAGGCGACCTCCTGCCCGGAACGCGACAGTGCCGCCGACACCTGATCGGGCATCTGCCCGAACGGGCCCGGCACCCGCGGCGCACGCTGGCCGTCCAGCGACACCAGCGAGCCGCCCACCAGTGCGTGCAGACCCGCGCCGGCGCCGTCGGCGGCACCCGGATCGCTGGCCGCCACATCGGCGGTGTCCCAGCCTTCGGCGAAGCGGTCATCGAGGGCGGCGCCGTCGACATTGATGACGTACGGGCCGTTGATACCGGCGCGGGACAGTGTCCAGATGATTTGTGCGGCAAGCAGTTGCCGGGTGTGCGGATCGGTGGTCGACAGGTTCTCCAGCTCGATGCGGGCCCCGCCGTAACCGCGGCCCACCCCGGTCTTGCCGCCGTCCGCGCGGGTGACCGGGCCGCGCAGTCGCAGCGGTGCGGCCAGCAGATTACGCACGGTGCGCGCCATCTCGGGCCGCGGTCCGGCGATCAGCTTGCTCATCAATTCGGTGGCCAGCTGATCGGAATCAGATACCGCCACATAGCGCGGATCCGGCACCACCGTGTTGCCGGTGGGGTCGGTGAAGTAGAGGGTGTTGCGCTTGTAGGTCTGCTGAAACTGCTGCCAGTCCAGGAAAACCCCGTTGGGCAGCCGGTCGATCCGCCAGCCCCCGGGGGTCTTCACCAGTTCGATCGGGCCCGGGTCCGGTAGCGCACCTTCGGCGGTCTCGAACACCCCGAGCTCGGAGAGCGAGCCGAGGATATCGGCCTGCATGCTCACGGTGACCAGGTTGGGCCGCCGCGTCTCGGTGAACACGACCCGGTCGATCAGCAGCGCACTACCGGCGTCATCCCAACTGCGGGAGGCGGATTCGGTGAGAAACTGGCGAGCGGCCAGGTGCCGGTTTGCCGGATCGGCGGTGGCCTTGAGGAACTCGCGCAGCAGCACATCTGGTTCCATGCCGGGTGTCGGCGTGGGCAGGCTCGGTGGCGCGGGCCGGTCGACGGTGCCGATGGCTTGCGGCGCAGAGGAACTCGGCACCCCGGCACAGCCCGCCGTCGTCACTGCGAGCACGGTGGCCACGGCCAGACAGAGGGCCCTCACGGCGGGTCTCATACACCCTCCGACTCACGGTCGCGGCGCACTGCCGCGGGGTCCTTGACCCGCGCCTGCGGCCCGGTGGATCCGCCCGACTGCCCGGACGGCTTGAGCGGCAACGGACTCGTGGTGACCTTGTGGCCGCGCACCAGGGGCAGGGTCAGCCGGAAGCAGGCGCCCTTGCCGGGCTCGCCCCATGCCTCCAGGCGGCCCTGGTGCAGCCGGGCGTCCTCGATGCTGATGGCCAGCCCGAGCCCGGTGCCGCCGGAGCGGCGCACCCGCGACGGATCGGAACGCCAGAACCGGCTGAACACCAGCTTCTCCTCGCCGGGACGCAGCCCGACACCGTGATCGCGGACGGTGACGGCGACGGTGTCCTCGTCGGCGGCCATCCGGATTTCCACCGATTTGCGCTCGGCATGGTCGATGGCGTTGGCGATGAGGTTGCGCAGAATGCGTTCCACCCGGCGCGGATCGACTTCGGCGATCACCCCGTCGGTCGGCATGTCGACGTCGAGCTGTACTCCGGCGTCGGCCGCAAGGTGACCGACGTTGTCCAGTGCGCTCTGCACGGTCGAGCGCAGGTCGACCGCCTCCACCGCCAGTTCGGCGACACCGGCGTCGTGGCGGGAGATCTCCAGCAGGTCGGCCAGCAGAGTTTCGAAGCGGTCGAGTTCGTTGACCATCAGTTCGGTCGAGCGGCGCAGCGCCGGGTCCAGATCGTCGCTGTGGTCGTGGATCAGGTCGGCGGCCATCCGCACCGTGGTCAGCGGGGTGCGCAGCTCGTGGCTGACATCGGAGGTGAAGCGGCGCTGCAGGTTTCCGAACTCTTCGAGCTGCGTGATCTGGCGCGACAGGCTCTCGGCCATGTCGTTGAACGAGACCGCCAGCCGCGCCATGTCGTCCTCACCGCGCACCGGCATACGTTCGGTGAGATGCCCCTCGGCGAAGCGTTCGGCGATCCGGGACGCCGAGCGCACCGGCAACACGATCTGGCGGGCCACCAGCAGCGCGATCGCCGCGAGCAGACCGAGCAGCACGATGCCACCGGTGGCCATCGTGCCGCGCACCAGGGCGATGGTGGATTCCTCGTTGTTCAGCGGGAAGATCAGGTACAGCTCAAGATTGGTGACCGACGAGGTGCTGGGGCTTCCGACGATCAGTGCGGGCCCGGAGAACCCGTCGGTGTGCACGGTCGCGTACTGGTAGCTGACCTGCCCGGCCTGCACGAAATCACGCAGCGCGTCGGGCACCTGCTGCACCGGCCCCGCGGCGGTGGCCGCGCGGGGGCCGTCGCCGGGGACGACGAGCACCGCGTCATAGGCGCCGGCCAGCCCCGGTCCGGCGTCGGCCTTGCGATCGACGAGGGTGTTGCGGGCCAGCTGCAGGCTGCTGTCCAGCGAGCGGGTCTCCTCCCCGCCGACGATGCCGCCGACGGTGTCGCGGGCGCGCTCGATCTCCTCGGTGGCCGCACGCACCTTGACTTCCAGGATGCGGTCGGTGATCTGGCTGGTCAGCACGAAGCCGAGCACCATGATGACCACGAGCGAGAGCCCCAACGTCAGGGACACCACCCGCAACTGCAGGGACCGGCGCCAGGCAAAGCTGACCGCACGGCCCACCGCACCCAGCCCGCGCAGCACCGGGGACGGGCCCCGGAAACGGCTACGGACCCGGCGCCGGGTACCCCAGATCACCGGCGCCGCCCAACCGTGGGCCCACCGATCACGGAGGTCCGGCCTTGTATCCCACTCCTCGAACGGTCAACACCACCTGCGGGTTCTCCGGGTCGGTCTCCACCTTGGCCCGGAGCCGCTGGACATGCACGTTCACCAACCGGGTGTCCGCGGGATGCCGGTAACCCCACACCTGCTCGAGCAGCACGTCACGAGTGAACACCTGGCGCGGTTTACGCGCCAGTGCCACCAGCAGGTCGAACTCCAGCGGTGTCAGCGAGATCTGCTCACCGGCGCGGGTCACCTTGTGCGCGGGCACATCGATCTCGATGTCGTGGATGGACAGCATCTCGGCGGGTTCGTCGTCGTTGCGGCGCAACCGGGCCCGCACCCGGGCCACCAGTTCCTTCGGCTTGAACGGCTTCATCACGTAGTCGTCGGCGCCGGACTCCAGGCCGAGCACCACGTCGACGGTGTCGGTCTTGGCGGTGAGCATCACGATCGGCACACCGGAGTCGGCCCGCAGCACACGGCAGACGTCGATACCGTTCATGCCGGGCAACATCAGATCGAGCAGCACCAGATCGGGCCGCAACTCCCGCACGGCGGTGAGCGCCTGGGTGCCGTCTCCGATGACTGCAGTGTCGAAACCCTCCCCACGGAGCACGATGGTGAGCATCTCAGCCAGCGAGGGGTCGTCATCGACGACCAGGATCCGTTGCCTCATGGTGACCATGGTGTCACCACAAGGCGACAAAACCCGGGTGCCACACGCGGGTTTCTCGGGGTTATCGGTCGATGTCAGGCGATGCGGTCGCCGATCGCGCACCGACGGCCGCCGCGGCTAGAGCCTGGCGGCAAGCGCGGCCGGGTCCGCATCCGGGGGTACGACGATCCAGTTGCCGGCCCAGTTCGCGGCGGCCAGCCCGGCATAGGCCGCGGCGGTGCGCTGCTGCAGGCCACGGTCGCGTTCATAGGCATCGCGGACCCGGTCGGCCTCCTGCTCGGCCCGGCGCCGCGCCCGCTCGTCCGCCAACTCGACCGAAACATCGAGCAGCAGTTGATGATCGGGCCTCGGCAAGCCGAACCGGTCGAACTCCAGGCCGTACACCCAGTCGACGACCTCCCCGTCGGTGCCCTGATCCAGGCGCGCGGCGCTGTAGGCGGCGTTGGAGGCGACATAGCGATCCAGGATCACGACGTCATGGGTGGCCGACAACCGTTGGATCTCGTCCTTGGCCCCGGCCCGGTCCAGTGCGAACAACGTCGCCATCGCGTACACCGAGTCGCTGAGATCGCCGTGCTTGCCGTGCAGCGCCTCGGCGGCCAGATCGGCGTGCACCGATGCGCCGTAGCGCGGGAAGGCCAGTGTGGTGACCGTTTTCCCGCCGGCCTGCAAGGCCGCGCGCAGCCCCTCGGTCAACGTGCGCTTACCGGCGCCGTCCAGGCCTTCGATCACGATCAGCACGCTGCGAGCTTAGGCCCCGGTCATCCAGCCGAGCACCGTCAGGCCCACCACGGCGATCAGCAGCAGCGGCCCCGCGACGCCGGCAAGTCCTGTCGCACCGGCGACGACGGCGACCCCGACCGTGGCCGCCACCCCGAGGAACAGCAGCCGCGCCGCCAACAGCCACTTGCTGCCCAGCACGGCCCGCAGCGTCGCGCCGGGGACGGTGCGCACCGTCCACCCGATGGCGACGAGCAACGGCACCGTCAGCAGGGCCGCGACCACCCGCGGCAACGCGGTCGCCATTGCGTCCTCGTGCATGGCACCCACCGCGATGAGCGCCGAGGCCAGCAGGACCACCGACGCGGTCGCCCAGCGCAACACGCGGGTGAGCGCCAGCGCGATGTTCCCCAGCGCCAGCGGCGCAAGTCCCGGATCCAGCCGGGCCGCCTCCAGCAGGCCGCGCACCGCCTTGGTGGTGGTGCCCATCCGCAGTCTGCCGACGGCCAGGTTGTGCACGGCCAGCGCATGATCGGGTTGCAGGCGCAACGCCTGCAGATAGTCGGCCTCGGCCGCCTGCGCACCCGACAGGGAGCGCTGCAGGTCCCCGCGCAGCACCAGCGCATCCGGTGAGTCCGGACTCAGCCGCAGCGTCGCGTCGACGACCGCCAGCGCATCGCGGTCGCGGCCGGACTCGCGCAGCAGGCTGGCGTAGGTGTACTGCGCCAGAGCCGAATTGGGATGGGCGGCGGCCGTCTGCCAGGCCAATGTCAACGCCTCGGCGACCCGTCCCTGTCCGTACAGCGTCAGCGCCTGCGACCCCATGGCAGCGACATCCCCCGACATATCCCCTCCTCGCCCGACGTGAAATAGATGGCGAGGAATCGACCACATGTCGCCACCGAATTCACGTTCGACCCTAGAACTGCCCGCAGTTCGGTGCCGTCGGCACCCCGTTGAACCGGTCGGCAATCCACTGCATGGCCGGTTCCCCGTCGACGAGCATCGGCAGCGCGTGGTTGATGACGAGTTTGTTGAACAGCGGCGGTTGTTCGTTGGTCCGGAACTCGATATCGCTGCCCTTGGCGCACCAGTCCCTGCCGAGTTGCGCGGCGGGACCGTAGGGCACCAGCGGGTCGAAGCGGTTGCTGTTGATCAGCACGGGCGCATTGGGCCGCAGGGTGCCGAGCTTCTGCAGGTCCAGCAGGCCACGGAATTGCGGGTCCGACAACAACTCCGGAATGGGATGGTTGAAGTAGGGCTGCAGGTGCCGGAACATGAACTTGGCGATCGATTCCGCGACGCACTGGTCCTTGGTCTTGTCGACGAAATCCATCCCGCGGGGTGTGAGCAGCGCCCGGATCTTGGGCTCCGCCTCCGGGTAGGACTGGAAGACGCTGTTGAGCGCGTAGCCGATGACACCGACCAGGGCACTGCCGTCGGCGTACGGCAGCAACTCGGCCAGATCGGCCGGCGGCGCACCGGCGTACGTTCCCACGATATTGAGCTCGGGGGCATAGGCCGCGGCCAGTTCGGCGGCAGAGCCCGCTGCGCCGCCGCCCTGTGAGTAGCCCCAGAAGGCAATGGGCCCACCGGGTGTCAGCGACGTGTCCGCCAGTTTCCGCGCGGCCCGCGCGGCATCGAGCATGGCGTGGCCCTGCGAGAGCCGGTTGACGTAGCTGTGCGTCACCCCGATGGTGCCCAGGCCTTCGTAGTCGGTCATCACGATGGCGAACCCGCGGGCCACCATGGTGGCGACGAACAGTTCTTCGTAGTTGAAGGCGATGTCCAGGTACGGCGACCAGTGGATGCCCTGGTTGAACTGCCGCGATGGCGCGCACTGGTCGGCCTGGCCCTGCGTGCCGGGACCGTAGACGATCAGTGGTCGCGGCCCCTGCCCCGGCCACGCATTCCAGGGCTCGAAGTAGGTGCCGGTCACCACATTCGGGTTCCCGCGCGCATCGGTGCTGCGGTACATGATGCGGGTCCCGTCGGCCATGATGTGGCCCAACTCGCCGGAGGGCTCCAACACCAGCCGGGACGGCTCGGTGCGGACGAGCTCGCCGGGCGCGACGTCCGGCAACGGATTCGGTGGTGTGTAGAACGCGGTGTATTCGTCCTCGTTGTAGTACGGATACCAGTCGTCAGCATGCGCCAAACCGGTTGTGACACAACTGATGACAAACGCAAAAGACAGCACGACAAACACAGCCCCGGCCCGAATCACTACCGGACAGTAACAAACAGGTAGCCGAATGGCTACGGATTCATGACATGTCGTTCAAGGGCGCAGATGTAACGCCGGAGAATCGACGACCAGCGAAAACGCCGGCGACTTTGCTCGGCAATCCAGCGCCGAGGCGATCGCCGAGGTGCGCGAGCTACCGACCTCGTCGCGCCGGACGATCAGTCGAGGCTGGTCGCCTGCAGCACGAGCGTCGCCTCAGCGCGGTCCAGGAACGCGTACGTGCTGGTGGAATCGGAGGAAAAACCGGCGTCGAGAAGTTCGCCGGTGAGAAACGGGCCGGGCGGCACCTCCGCGGAAAGCGCGTCCTGAACTTTCGGCGCGCGACCGGTGTCGGTCGGCTTGAACTGGGTCACCATGGCGTCCGCCACGGCCGGCGACAACGTCACGACCGCGTCCGTCCAGCGCACGGCGGCGTCGGCGTCGCCCCCGGCCGGGTCACCCCACTGCAGCCAGGCCACCGATTCCGGGGCGCCGATACCGGGAAACACCTTGGCCAGACCGGGGATATCGCGATGCACATCGGTCGGCGGGGGCGGCGCTTGCGGCGCCGCCACCTCTGCCGACGGAGCCGAACAGCCGATCGCCACGGCGGCACCGAGGGCCGCCGTGGCGATACTGCGCAACATCCGCACCGGGATCAGTAGCGGTAGTGCTCCGGCTTGTACGGGCCGTCGACGTCGACGCCGATGTACTCGGCCTGCTCCTTGGTGAGCTTGGTCAGCGAGCCGCCGAGGGCCTCGACGTGGATCTTGGCGACCTTCTCGTCGAGGTGCTTGGCGAGGCGGTACACCTCGTTGTCGTACTCGTCGTTCTTGGTCCACAGCTCGATCTGCGCGATGACCTGGTTGGAGAAGCTGTTGCTCATCACGAACGAGGGGTGTCCGGTCGCGTTGCCCAGGTTCAGCAGGCGACCCTCGGACAGCACGATGATCGAATGGCCGTCGGGGAAGACGAACTCGTCGACCTGCGGCTTGATGTTGATCCGGCGGATGTCCTTGTCGCGCTCCAGGCGGGCCATCTCGATCTCGTCATCGAAGTGGCCGATGTTGCCGAGGATCGCCTGGTGCTTCATCGAGCGCATGTGCTCCAGGGTGATGATGCCCTGGTTGCCGGTGGCGGTGATGACGATATCGGCCCAACCGATGGCTTCTTCGACGGTCTTGACCTCGAAGCCGTCCATCAGCGCCTGCAGCGCGTTGATCGGGTCGATCTCGGTGACCGCGACGCGGGCGCCCTGCGCCTTGAGCGCCTCGGCGCAGCCCTTGCCGACGTCGCCGTAGCCACAGACCAGCGCGGCCTTGCCGCCGATCAGCACGTCGGTGCCGCGGTTGATGCCGTCGATCAGCGAGTGCCGGGTGCCGTACTTGTTGTCGAACTTGCTCTTGGTCACCGAGTCGTTGACGTTGATGGCCGGGAATGCCAGCTCACCGGCGGCGGCGAACTGGTACAGGCGCAGCACACCGGTGGTGGTCTCCTCGGTGACGCCCTGGACCGACTCGGCGATCTTGGTCCACTTGTCCTTCTCGGTCTCATAGCGCTTGCGAACCAGCGCCAGGAAGACCTTCCACTCATCGGAATCGTCGTCCTCGCCGGGGGGCACCACGCCGGCCTTCTCGTACTGCGCGCCGCGAAGCACGAGCATGGTGGCGTCGCCACCGTCGTCGAGGATCATGTTCGCCGGCTCGTCCGGCCAGGTGAGCATCTGCTCGGCCGCCCACCAGTACTCCTCCAGGCTCTCGCCCTTCCAGGCGAAGACCGGGGTGCCCTTGGGCTCCTCCGGGGTGCCGTGCGGGCCGACGACGACCGCCGCGGCGGCATGGTCCTGAGTGGAGAAGATGTTGCACGACGCCCAGCGCACCTCGGCACCCAGGCTGACCAGCGTCTCGATCAGCACGGCGGTCTGGATGGTCATGTGCAGCGAGCCGGAGATACGCGCACCCTTGAGCGGCGCCACGTCGGCGTATTCGCGGCGCAGCGCCATCAAACCGGGCATCTCGTGCTCGGCGAG
Source organism: Mycolicibacterium sp. P9-22 (assembly GCF_008329585.1). Taxonomy (GTDB): domain Bacteria; phylum Actinomycetota; class Actinomycetes; order Mycobacteriales; family Mycobacteriaceae; genus Mycobacterium. The sequence continues at coordinate 107,674 of NZ_NPKP01000002.1, forward strand.
GCGGATCTCCTTGCGGCCGAACTCGGCCAGCGAAAGGTCAGCGACCTTGTAGTCGATGCCGTTGCGTACGTCGGCGGTCAACTCAGTCATGTGGATAGAGCCCCTTATTCATCGTCGTCGGAGAATCAGTGTTGCCCAGCTCGCACAGCCGTGCGCGGGCGACACCGGTGGCCTGCGGGCTCGCGGGACAGGCACTTCTGCAGCGCTCTGCCAGCTACCGGGTGTCTATGACACCGTACCGCTCTGCGAACGGCGTCATAAGCCTGGCCAGATCCATGGCCACATCGTGGTCGGCTTCCGGGGGCATGGACACGTAGCTCATGGCCAGCCGGACGATGGCGCGGGCCAGTACCCCGGAATCCTCGTCGGTGGCCTTTATCCAGCTGTGCTGAAAGGTCTCGGTCAGCCGCTGCGAGCACCTGGTGATGATCGGCCCGCTGTCGGTGGTGATGATCTGCAGCAGGTCGGGCTTGGCTTCCCCGTTGAGCAGCGAGATCACCAGCGGATCCGATGCCGATTCCAGGAAGAATGCGCGGAAACCCTCGAGGAAGGCCTCATAGACGCGCCCGACGTTGTTGTTGATCGCGGCGTCGACGGCGTTGACCAGGCGATCGGCCAGCCGCAGCGCATATCCCTCGGCCAGGCCCTGCCGCGATCCGAACTCGTTGTAGATGGTCTGACGGCTGATACCGGCCGCCCGCGCGACATCGGTGAGGGTGATCGAGGACCAATCCCGCACCAGCAGCATGTCCCGCATCCCGTCCAGGATCGAGTCACGCAACAGCACCCGCGAAGCCTCGGCATAGGGCACGCGCGGTGCCCCACGGCGGGGCGAGGGTGCGCTCATAGCCGCGACCCTATAACTTCGCGGGGCTCTTGCGGTCGTTGTCATGGCCGCGCGACCTCGATCATCTCGAAATCCGTTTTGGCCGCGCCACAGTCCGGGCAGCTCCAGTCCTCGGGGATGTCATCCCATCGGGTGCCCGGGGCGATACCGTCCTCCGGCCAGCCCTTCTCCTCGTCGTATTCGAATCCGCACTGCACGCAGACGAACAGCTTGTAAGCGTCGCTCATGACACTGCTCCCATCTCTTCGAAATCGACCTTCTCCCGCACCGCGCAATCCGGACAGGGCCAGTCCTCGGGAATCTCGGACCACCCGGTGCCGGCCGAAAAGCCCTCGCGCGGAGCGCCTTTGGCTTCGTCGTACACGTAATCGCAGCCGGGACAGCGGTAGGCGCTCACCGGTCGGCCCCGTACTTGGCCAGCACCTTGTCACGCATCCGCGGGTGGATGTTCACCTTGGTGATATCACCGTCGTAGTGGGCCAGCACGCGATGGTCCATCACCTTGCGCCACAGCGGCGGGAAGTAGGTCAGTCCGACCATCGACGCGTAACCGCTGGGCAGGTTCGGCGCACCCTCCATGCTGCGCAGCGTCTGGTAGCGACGCGTCGGGTTGGCGTGGTGATCGCTGTGCCGTTGCAGGTGATAGAGGAAAAGGTTGGTGACGATGTGGTCGGAGTTCCAGCTGTGCTCGGGGGCGCAGCGTTCGTAGCGCCCGCTGGCGGTCTTCTGCCGCAGCAGCCCGTAGTGCTCCAGGTAGTTCACCGTTTCGAGCAGCGAGAAGCCGAACACCACGGACATCACGACATAGGGCAGCACGGCGACACCGAAGACCGCGATGATCGCCCCGTACAACACCACCGACATCGCCCAGGCGTTCAGCACATCGTTGGACCAGTGCCACTTGCTCTTGCCGGCCCGCTCGAGGCGCTTGGCCTCCAGCTCCCACGAGGATTTCAGGCTGCCCCACACACTGCGCGGCAGGAACTCCCAGAACGTCTCGCCGAATCGCGCGGACGCCGGATCCTCCGGGGTGGCGACGCGGACGTGGTGGCCGCGATTGTGCTCGATGAAGAAGTGGCCGTAGCAGGTCTGCGCGAGCGTGATCTTGCCCAGCCAGCGCTCGATGGACTCCTTCTTGTGGCCCATCTCGTGCGCGGTGTTGATGCCGACACCGCCCATCATGCCGACCGAGAGCGCCAGGCCGATCTTGGCCGCCCAGCTCAGCCCGCCGTCGAAGCCGAGCCAACTCAGATCCGACGCGGTGAACAGATAGGCGCCGAGCACCAGGGTCAGGTACTGGAACGGAATGAAGCTGTAGGTGCAGTAGCGGTAGTACTTGTCGTTCTCCAGCCGATCGGCCAGCTCGTCGGGCGGGTTCTCGCCGTCGGGCCCGAACATGCGGTCCAGCACCGGCAACACGATGTACACCAGGATGGGCCCGATCCAGAACGGCACCTGCGCCGCCGCGTGCCATCCGAACTGGTTGAACCCCCAGACGATCGGCAGCATCACCAGCACCGCGGTGGGCACGATCAGCCCCATGAGCCATAGGTAGCGCTTGCGGTCCCGCCAATCAGCGGCCGGATGCGGCGGTCGGTCGGTATCGGTCTGCGACGTCATCGTCAACACCTCCTGTGAGTGCCATCACTATTGATGTTGACTATAGAGCGCGTTTTGTCCCGTGTCTAGACAAAACATCCATGTTTGTAAACTCGGTGAGGCGCGAGCGTGCACCCAGAGCGCGAAACGTCGGTGAAAGTGGATCTCCATGCACCGTCGGCGCACACGCGCGCGACAGCGGCGGGGTAAGCGCCGTCAGATGCCGACGGTGACCCGGAAGAGCTTGGCGGGCGCGGCGGCGCGCAACCGGATGGGGCCGTCATCGGCGGCCACCCAGGCGGCGGCGCCGCGTTCCAGGGTCACCGCGACATCGGAGGCATACACCTGCACCGTGCCCTCGGTGCACAGCAGCACCTGCGGTCCGGCGTGTTCGGCGGGCGCGTCGACCTCCCGGCCGACCTTGTCCTCGCCCACCTGCAGCACGGACACCGCGAACTCCGGGGCCGGGGTGTCATAGATCAACTCCGCCCCGTCGCGGATGGCCCGCGGCAGGATCACCGAGTCGTCGGCGGGAGTGAAGTCCAGCACCCGCAGCAGCTCGGGCACGTCCACGTGTTTCGGGGTCAACCCGCCGCGTAGCACATTGTCGGAGTTCGCCATCACCTCGACGCCCACCCCGTGCAGGTAGGCATGCAGGTTGCCGGCCGGAAGATAGATGCCCTCGCCGGGTTGCAGCGTGATGCGGTTCAACAGGATCGCGGCCAGCACACCGGCGTCGCCGGGATAGCGTTCGCCGAGCTCCAGGATCGTCTTGGCTTCGGCCTGGAATGTCGTTTCGCCGGAACGGATGTAGTTGATCGCGCCGTCGAGCACCGCAGGCACCAGCACGTCGAGTGCCGGCTGCGGTGCGGTGATCCAGGTGGTGAACAGCGCCCGCAACCCGTCGGCGTCGGACTGGCCCTTGAGCAGCGTGATGTAGGGGTCCAGATCTGCCACCGCCAGCGCACGCATGAACTCCGCGCTGCGGTCGGCCCTGCGGAATCCGGCCAGCGCCTCGAACTGCCCCAGCGCGACGATCAATTCCGGCTTGTGGCTGGCGTCGCGGTAGTTGCGGGTCGGTGCCGTCACCGGAATGCCCAGCCGCTCTTCGCGTTCGAATCCGTGCACCGCCTGCTGGCTACTGGGATGAGCCTGCAGCGACAACGGTTCGTCGGCGGCCAGCACCTTGGCCAGGAAGGGCAAGGTGTCACCGAACCGCGACCGCGCCCCGTCACCGAGCTGCCCCTCGGGGTCGGCGCCGATCATCTCCAGCAACGAGCGCTCACCGTCATCGGTCGCGCAGTGCGCAGGATCACCAGGATGCGCACCGAACCACAGTTCTGCCTCGGGATGTTGTGTGGGGCTTTGCCTTCCGGTGAATTCGGCGATCGCAGTGCGCGACCCCCACGCATACTTTCGGACGGCTCCTCGGAGCAGATTCACACCCTCAACCTCGCACCAGTCGTAGGTACACGGCCGTCATCTCCAGGCGCACCGCCACCGTCGCCAACTGCTGCTCGGGACGGACACCGCTGATCTTGGTCGCGCTGTCGGGCACATCGTCGGCGCTGACCACATCGAGGTCGGCGAAGCCCTCGGTGCGTGCCACCACCACCGGCCGTCGCTCATCGGAGGTCAACACCACGGTGCGCACCCGCGACGGCAGCGGGCCGTCGAGTTCCTCGTCGTGGAACAGCGCCGTCTCGTAGTCGACGGGCGCGATGTTGAGCGGGCTCAATGCGCCCAGCGCATCGGTCAGACCGACCGCGGCCACCACCTGGCGCGCGACGCGCAGCAGCACCGCCGCGCTGTGCTGGGCCAAGGCCAGCGTCGCCTCACTGTCCCCGGCCAGCACGACCTCGCGGGCCACCAGCCGCTCGGCCAGAGTCTTGGCGGGATTGGTGAACAGTTCGCGCGCCGCGCTGTTGCGCAGCGCCTCGGCGTCCAGTTCGTCGGCCAGTGCGCCGATGTCCACCCGGACCGCCTTGTCGACGACGGCCAGCACCGCCACGCCGGCGGCCAGATACCGGGTCATACCGAATTCGTCGGGCACCGGCAGCCGCGGTGCCAGCACAGCCGCCCGGCCTGCGGTCACATCGCGCAGCGGTCCTTCGTGCGGTGCGACGAGGACCACCCGCGCTCCGCGGCGCACGCCGGTCGCTGCGGCCGTCACCAGCACGGGATCGCCGGCATCGGCACCGGCGATCACGACGACATCCAGCGCGCCGGTCCACGGCGGCAGCTCGGACGCCACCACGATCGGCACCCCGCTGGCCGCACCGAGTGCGGCCGCCAGCAGTGTGCCCGCCGCGCGCGCCGGGCCACCGTCGGCGACCCAGATCAGCGTGCGGGTCGGGGTGTCGGAGTGCAGCGGGTCCAGGGCGCCCTCGTCGACGGCGGCCGCGGTGGCGCGCACCTGCGCGCCGGCCATGGCAGACGCACGCAACAGACCTTCCCGGTCGGCAGCCAGCAATCCCTCGACATCGTCGAGGTCGATGGTGGCAGCCCGGGAGGTCACAGAGCCGACTCGCTACCCGATGCACTCCGCGCGGCAATCAGTTCTGCCACCTGTTCCACCACCTCGTCGACCTCTTCGGTGGTGCGGGCCTCCACGTTGAGCCGCAGCAGCGGCTCGGTGTTGGAGGTGCGCAGGTTGAACCAGCGGCCGTCGCCGAGGTCGACGGTCACCCCGTCGAGGTGGTCCAGGGACTGGATCCGGCTGCCGAATGTGGTCAGCACGGAGTCGACGCAGCCGGGCGCATCGGCGACGGTGAAGTTGATCTCGCCGGACTCCTCATAGCGCTGGTAGTCGGCCATCAGCTCCGAGAGCGGGCGCTGCTGCTCGCCGAGTGCGGCCAGCACGTGCAGTGCGGCCAGCATGCCCGAGTCCGCACCCCAGAAGTCGCGGAAGTAGTAGTGCGCCGAGTGCTCGCCGCCGAAGATGGCCCCGGTCTCGGCCATCAGTCCCTTGATATAGGAGTGGCCCACCCGCGAGCGCAGGGCGGTGCCGCCCCGTTCGACGATCAACTCGGGCACCGCCCGTGAGGTGATCAGATTGTGGATCACGGTGGCACCGATCTCGCGGCCCAGCTCGCGGGCCGCCACCAGCGCGGTCACCGCGGACGGCGAGATGGGCAGCCCCAACTCGTCGACGACGAAACAACGGTCGGCGTCACCGTCGAAGGCCAGCCCGATATCGGCTCCGGTGGCCAGCACATGGGCCTGTAGGTCGACGAGGTTGGCCGGGTCGAGCGGATTGGCCTCATGGTTGGGGAAGGTGCCGTCGAGTTCGAAATACAACGGCAGCACCGTGATCCCGGGAATCGCCTCCAGCACCGCGGGGGTGGTGTGCCCACCCATGCCGTTACCGGCGTCGACGGCCACCCGCAGCGGGCGCATCTCGGACAGATCGACCAGTGAGCGCAGGAAGTCGCCGTACTCGGCGAGCACATCGCGGTCGGTGATCGTGCCCGCGGCGCCGTCGTGTGCCGGTACGCCGTCGATGACCTCGTTGGCGATGGTGACCAAACCGGTCTCTCTGCCGACCGGCAAGGCGGCGGCCCGGCACAGTTTGATGCCGTTGTAGGCGGCCGGGTTGTGGCTCGCGGTGAACATCGCGCCGGGGCAGTCCAGCAGACCCGAGGCGAAGTACAGCTGGTCGGTCGAGGCCAGCCCGATCCGCACCACGTCGAGTCCCTGGGCGATGACGCCCTCGGCGAACGCGTCGGACAGTGCCGGCGAACTGGCCCGCATGTCGTGGCCGACGACGACTTGGCTCACCTGCTGCGGTCCCTCGTCGCGAACCAGGCGGGCGAAGGCGCCGCCGACGTCGCGGACGAATGCTTCGTCGATCTGTTCGCCGACCAGGCCCCGCACGTCGTAGGCCTTGATGACAGCGTGGACAGCCTCAGCGGGCCGAGACATGGCTCTCCTCGCTCTCTGTGGGTACGGGGAATCGGGAAGTGCTCTGCCCACTCAGCCTAGTGTCTTGGCACGACGGCCGCCGCAGGTCCCATGAGGGCGCACGAATCGGCCGACCGAGTGTTGCCGGGAGCCGCTGATGCGCGGAGCTACTCGGCGTTCGGTTCGGGATCCGGGAGCACCCGCAGGTGACCGCGGCGGCGACCGTTGGGTTCCGGGCGGCGCACCGGCGGGGCCATCAGCGATCCGCCGGACACCCCGGTCGAAGGGTCGGAGAAGCCGGCGGTCACGCCGTTCACCAGAGCCTGCACACCTTCGCGGCCCTCGCGGACCGCGTCGGCGAGGGCGACCAGATCGTCCTCATCCGGATGGGTCGGCAGCGGACCCGCGTGGCGGACCAACTCCCATCCGCGGGGAGCGGTGATCCGGCCGGCATGCACGACACACAAATCCCAGGAGTGCGGCTCGGACACCGTCGCCAGAGGTCCGACGACGGCTGTCGAGTCCGAATAGACGAAGGTCAGCGTCGCCACGGCGTAGTGCGGGCACCCGGGCCTGCAGCAGCGACGGGGAGCGTTCACGCAGGGAAGATTATCGTGCGGGGACGCCGCAGGCCTCCGGACACGCGCGCGCCGCGGCGCCCGATCTCCAACCGTTACCATCGCTGGCGTGGCGCAGCGTAACCATCGGGGTTCCCGGCGCGGCCGTGGAATGCGCGGGTCGCTGCTACCGCCGACGGTGCCGGGCTGGCGCAGTCGGGCCGAGCGATTCGACATGGCGGTGCTGGAGGCCTACGAGCCGATCGAGCGACGGTGGCACCAACGGGTGTCGACATTGGATGTGGCGGTCGACGAGATCCCGCGCATCGCGCCCAAGGATCCCGACAGTGTGCAGTGGCCACCGGAGGTTGTCGCCGACGGACCGATCGCCTTGGCCCGCCTGATCCCGGCCGGGGTCGACGTCCGCGGTAATTCCACGCGGGCGCGAATTGTCTTGTTCCGCAAGCCGATCGAACGGCGCGCCAAAGACACCGACGAACTCGCCGATTTGCTGCATGAGGTGTTGGTGGCTCAGGTGGCCACCTATCTGGGCGTGGAGCCCAACGTCATCGACCCTTCGGCCGAGGACGAATAGCACGTTGCGGCCGGTGCGGCCGCAACGTGCCTGCGTCAGATGATGCCGCGCTTGAGGCGACGACGCTCCCGCTCGGACAAGCCGCCCCAGATGCCGAAGCGCTCGTCGTTGGCCAGTGCGTACTCCAGGCACCGGTCCTTGACTTCACAACCCTGGCAGATGCGCTTGGCCTCACGCGTCGAGCCGCCCTTCTCGGGGAAGAACGCCTCGGGGTCGGTCTGCGCACACAGACCGCGTTCCTGCCACTGGTCGTCGTCCTCGAACGCGTCGGGCGCCAACTCGATACGGTCGGGCACCAAACTCAAATTCGGGCGTACCACCATTTCGCTCGCTGCCGGATCGGTAGTGGTGTGCGGTGCACTGTCCACTGAACCGAGCATCCGGTCTTCGAACCGGAGCGCGCGGTCGAGATCGACCTGCTCAAAAGACATGTTCCGCCTCCTCACCTGATAATTTTCCCCGTTGCTGCCTATCGGAGCCCCTGCTGAATCACGGATCGCCAGACCCCTCCAGCACTGCCCCAGCTATCACTATTGTGATGTCAGGCCATCCGGATTCGAACATATGATCGAATCCCGGTCTGCGGCACCGAAACCGGCGGGCGAACCACGAAATGACACTGATGTGATTAGACACGCGTTAGCTGCCACGGTCAAGCGGAATGGCCAGTTTTCATACCATCTCGTGACATAGATCCGGCGTGTCCACGCACCGGCGTGTTCCCCACACCCCGGGCGGCCACACCGAAGAATGCTGGCTGGCCTAGGGTCTGAGGGCGTGAAGGTCACAGTTCTCGTCGGCGGAGTGGGCGGCGCCCGCTTCCTCCTCGGCGTCCAGCACCTGCTGCAACTCGGGCAGTTTGCCGACGGCGGCGCCGAATCCGAAGCGCCCACTCAACACGAGCTGACCGCCGTCGTCAATGTGGGAGACGACGCCTGGATGTTCGGCGTGCGGATCTGTCCCGACCTCGATACCTGCATGTACACCCTCGGCGGCGGGATCGACCCGGAACGTGGCTGGGGTCACCGTGACGAAACGTGGCATGCCAAGGAGGAACTCGCCGCCTACGGGGTGCAGCCCGACTGGTTCGGTCTCGGCGACCGCGATCTGGCCACCCATCTGGTGCGCAGCCAGATGCTGCGCGCGGGATATCCGCTCTCGCAGGTGACCGAGGCGTTGTGCGCCCGCTGGGCGCCCGGCGCCCGGCTGCTGCCTGCCAGCGACGACCGCAGCGAAACCCATGTCGTGGTCACCGATCCCGACGGCGAACGCAAGGCCATCCACTTCCAGGAGTGGTGGGTGCGCTACCGCGCCAAGATCGAGACGCACAGCTTCGCCTTCGTCGGTTCCGACAAGGCCACCGCCGCACCCGGTGTGGCCGAGGCCATCGCCGATGCCGATGTGGTGTTGATCGCACCGTCCAATCCGGTCGTCAGCATCGGCTCCATCCTCACCGTCGGCGGTATCCGCGGCGCGTTGCGGTCCACCTCGGCCCCCGTCATCGGCTACTCCCCCATCATCGCCGGAAAGCCGTTGCGCGGGATGGCCGACGAATGCCTTTCGGTGATCGGCGTCGAATCGTCCTCTGGGGGCGTCGGAAAACACTTCGGCGCGCGCAGCGGCGTCGGCATCCTGGACGGCTGGCTCATCGACGAGGGCGACGCCGCCACCATCGAGGGTGTCGATGTCCGTCAGGCCCCGCTGCTCATGACCGATCCGGCGACGACCGCCGAAATGGTGCGAGCCGGCCTGCACCTGGCGGGCGTCTCACTGTGAGCACCGAGCACGGAACCGCCGCATCCATCGAGATCATCCCGGTGACCGGTCTCGGCGAATTCCGTCCCGGCGACAATCTGGCCGCCGCAATCGCCGCCGCGGCCGGCTGGTTGCGCGATGACGATGTGGTGGTCATCACCAGCAAGGTGCTCTCCAAGACCGAGGGCCGTATCGTCACCGCGCCCACCGATCCCGAGCAACGGGACATCCTGCGCCGCAAGCTCATCGACGACGAGGCCGTGCGGGTGCTGGCCCGCAAGGGCAAGACGCTCATCACCGAGAACGCCATCGGGCTCATCCAGGCGGCCGCCGGGGTGGACGGATCCAATATCGACGCCGCCGAACTCGCCCTGCTGCCGGTCGACCCGGATGGCAGTGCCGCGGCGATCCGCGACGGTATCGCAACACATCTGGGTGTACGGGTCGGCATCGTCGTCACCGACACCATGGGACGGGCCTGGCGCAACGGACAGACCGATGTCGCGATCGGCGCGGCCGGGCTCACGGTCCTGCACGGCTACGCCGGGGCACACGACCCGCACGGCAACGAGCTCGTGGTGACCGAGATCGCGGTGGCCGACGAACTCGCCGCAGCGGCAGATCTGGTGAAGGGCAAGCTGACCGGCATCCCGGTGGCGGTGGTGCGCGGGCTCCGACTGCATGACGACGGCTCCAACGGGCGCACCCTGGTGCGCAGCGGCGAGGAGGACCTGTTCTGGCTCGGCACCGCCGAGGCGATCGAACTGGGCCGCACACAGGCGCAGTTGCTGCGCCGGTCGGTGCGGCAGTTCAGCGCCGAGCCGGTGGCCGCCACGCTCATCGAGGAGTCGGTCGCCGAGGCGCTGACCGCACCGGCACCGCACCACACCCGCCCGGTGCGGTTCGTCTGGGTGCGCGATCCGCAGACCAGGTTGCGGCTGCTCGATGCGATGAAGCGGCAATGGCAGGCCGATCTGACCGCCGACGGCCGCTCCGAGCAGGATGCGCAGCGGCGCACCGAACGCGGCCAGATCCTCTACGACGCCACCGAACTCATCATCCCGTTCATGGTTCCCGATGGCGCCCACAGCTATCCGGATCCGCAGCGGACAGCGGCCGAGCACACCATGTTCACGGTGGCCGCGGGCGCGGCGGTCCAGGGACTGCTGGTGGCACTGGCGGTGCGCGGCGTCGGCAGCTGCTGGATCGGCTCCACGATCTTTGCCGCCGATACCGCCCGCCGCGAACTGGCCGTCGCCGATGACTGGGAACCGTTGGGCGCCGTCGCGATCGGCTACCCAGCCGAGGGCATCGGGCCCCGCGATCCGGCGGCCACCGACGGGTTGCTGATCCAGCGATGAGCCTGCACGCCTCCGTGGTCGATCTGCTGTCCCGCTGGGATGCACCCGATCCCGAGCAGGACGCGTTGCGCCACGCGGTGCTGGCGTTCGTACTGGCCCGGCCCGACGCCTGCGCGCGGTCCTGCGCGCCCGGCCATGTCACCGCCTCGGCGCTGGTCCTCGATCACAGTGGCGAGCACGCGCTGCTCACCCTGCACCCGCGCGTCGGCCGCTGGCTGCAGTTGGGCGGGCACTGCGAGGATTCCGATCGCGACATCGCCGCGGCGGCACTGCGTGAGTCCACCGAGGAGTCCGGTATCGACGGGCTGTGTATCGATCCGGAGATGGTTGCACTGCACGTGCATCCGCTGACCTGCTCGCTGGGCGTGCCGACGCGTCACCTGGATCTGCAGTTCGTCGCGCACGCACCGCCTGGTACCCAATTCGTCCGCAGCCATGAGTCCCTGGATCTGCGGTGGTGGCCGCTGGACGCCATGCCGCAGGACGATCCGGCGCTGGTGGCGCTGGCTCGCGCCGCCCGCCCGGCCTAGGTGCCCGCCCAGCGCCGGACGCGCAGGCACGTGTGCGCACGGCGCAACGAGCCGGCATCGCCACGAAACACTCTGCAGGCCAAGTTCTTTCGCGCTGCATCGGGGCGGTCCGCGCCCTAGGCTGTCGACATGCCCGATGACGAACTGTGCTGGACTCCTGCCACCGCGCTCGCCGACGCCGTCCGCACCGATGCGGTCGCGGTCACCGAGGTCGCGTCCGCGTTCGCCGACCGTATCGAGTCGGTGAACCCCGCCCTGAACGCCTATGTCCACTTCGACCGGGCGCAGGTACTCAGCGACGCCGCGACACTGCAGCAGGAGTTGACCGACGGCGCACCGCGCGGGCCGTTGCATGGCGTCCCGTTCTCGATCAAGGGCCTCACCACGATGGCCGGACTGCCATTCGACTCCTCGCTCGCACCGCTGGCGGGAACGGTGGGCAGCCACGACGCCACGGTGGTCACCCGGTTGAAGGAGGCCGGTGGGCTGTTCCTGGGCAAGACCAACGCACCAGAATTCGGTTATTACGGCGGTACCGACAGTCACCTCTACGGCCCCACCCACAACCCGTGGAAACACGGCCATACCGCGGGCGGATCCAGTGGCGGCGCCGCGGCGGCCGTCGCGGCGGGTCTGGGTCCACTGGCCGAGGGTGCCGACGGCGCCGGCTCGGTGCGCATACCGGCGGCAATGTGCGGGGTGGTGGGCTTCAAACCGTCGCTCGGCCGCATCCCGCACACCCTGCTCGACGGCCGGCACTACACCCACATCTTTCACGGGCCGATCACGCGCACCGTCGCCGATGCGGCACTGATGTTCTCGGTGCTGGCCGGTCCATCGGACTCCGACCCGAACAGTGTGCCCGCCGACGGAATCGACTATGCGGCTGCCATTGCCGGTGACATCACCGGATGGCGGGTGGCCTGGTCGCCCGATCTCGGGCTGGGCCACGTCGACCCGGAGGTGGTGGCGGTATGCGCAGAAGCGGTGCGGGCCTTCGAATCTCTCGGAGCCACCGTCGAGGAGGCCACCCCTGCGTGGGGTGATCCGGAAGAGGCGATGTGGAAGGGACTGTGGGTTCCCGGGTACTCGTGCGAATACGACGTGCTGGACTGGAAATCCCAGCACGGCCGGGTCGACGACAACCTGATCGAGATCTTCGAACAGGCCGAGACTCTCACTGCGGTCGAGATCGGCCGTGCGGAGGCCTTCCGCGGGCGGATGTGGGACACCTTCCGCGATTTCATGCGGACCTACGACATTCTGGTCAGCCCGACGCTGGCGACACCCACATTTCCACTGGAGCGTTTCGCCCCGGAGTGGCTCGACGGAACATCGCTGCAGCGCCGGCTCCTCGGGTGGTTGCTCACCTATCCGTTCAATATGACCACAACGCCCGCCATCTCCGTGCCCGCCGGCTTCACCGCCGACGGCCGACCGGTCGGGCTGCAGATCGCCGGAGCGCACCGCGCCGATGCCGCCGTACTGCGCGCCGCGGCCAACTACGAGGCCGCCCGGCCCTGGGCCGACGCCCGTCCGGCTCTCTAGAGCGCCTTGAGCCAGAAGGCCCAACGAGGGTCCGCCATCTTCAAGCGGGCGCGCATCAACTTCCAGCAGCCGTACTTGTGATAATCGAAATCCCAGGCCGAACTCAACTGTTGATTGACGCACGCCCACAGCCCCCACTTGGTGTCGGCCAGCGCTCCGCAGACCTGGACCCGCGCCAGCAGGCCGAAATCGCTGCGGCCGTAAAGGTCTTCGACGAGCTCGATGATCCGGTCCTCGGTATAGAACATCTCAGTGGTGAGCAAGGCCAGCTCGTAGGCGCGCTCGTTGTTCGATGCGAACTCGTAATCGACCAGCTTCATCGGTCGGTCGTCGGCGACAAGAAAGTTGCCCGGCATCGGATCGTTGTGGCAGGCCACCAGATCCAGCCCTGAAGCCAGCAACGCGGATTTCGCCGTCTGGTACTCGCCCAGGATCAGCTCGGCATCCGCGGGCAGCCGCACGCCGAGCTCAGCGACCTGGGCCAGGTGCTCGTCGATCATGTCGAACATCGTCTTGGTGACGCGCAGCAGGCCGCCCCCGTGCAGCACCCGGTAGATGTCCATGATCTGGTGGGCAACGGCGATATCCTTGAAGTCGCCATTGGTGCAGGCGCGGTAGCCTTCCAGGAATTCGATCACCTCGACCCCGCTGTCCGGATCGAAATACACCAGTTCCGCGCCGATACCGCGCTCCCCGGCGCGGCGGGCGGCTTCGTTGGCCAGGACGCGGTCGATGAATGCATCACTGCCGTCGCCGGGGATCTTGAGGAAGTACCGGGTGTCGATGCCCTCCACGGTGATGCGCCAGTTGCTGTTCTGCAGGCCGCCCAGCACCGGAGCGTATTCGACGCGCTTGCCTCGCCACCTCTCGATCGCTGCCACCGCGGCCTCGACACGCCGTTCGACGTCATTGCGCGCGTTGCCCACCACCCGGTTCCCGGTGGTGTCACGCGTCACCGACGAGGCCGTCACAGGTTGCTCACCCGATCATGAAAGCCGGTTCCGGCCAGGCCGGCACGTGCACGCAGGAACTGCCAGTCCGACAGCTTCGAGTACTCCAGGGTGCCGGGCCGCGCGTGGTCGGCGTAGGCGCCGATCAGCCCCCACCGGACGCAGTCGGCGAGACCGTACACACGCGCCCGGTCGAACAGCGCCTGGTCGAAGCTGCCCCAGGCCGCCGCGAATGCCTCGCGGGCGGTCGCGTCGAACGGGCGGACCTCGGCCAGCAGAACGCCGATATCCTGCAGCGGGTCCATCACCGCCGCGACATCCCAGTCCACCAGCATCATCCGGCCATCGTCGGCGAGCAGCACGTTGGATACATTGCCGTCCCCATGGCACGGCACCAGATCGAAACCCGATGCCGCTATCCGCCTTTCGGCCATATCGAGCATTCGCAGCATCCAGTCGAAGTCGGGGGGCAACGTCACGTGGTTGACCGTGGCGAGTGCGCTCAACCGTCGGATATCGTCGAACACCGTGGCGGTGCGGGTTATCGTGCCGAATTCGCGTACCCGCCTGCGAAGTTCGATCAACCGCTCCAGCCGCGCGTCGTCGTCGAAGACATCCAGGGTGGCCGTGGAAGAGGTGTCGACCAGGTTCTCCATCACCAGGACCCCGGCAGCGGGATCGGCTGCGTGCACCGCCGGGCCGACGCCACGCTCACCGGCCTCGGTCGCGGCGGCGAATGCGTGGGGGATGTCGATATAGGCGCCGGCGTGGCCGATCATCGACTTCACGAAAACTGTCGAGGTCGAGCCGGTCCCGTCGGAGCCGCGCACATCGAAACACTCCGAGTCGGCACCCCACCAGCTGGGGCTGGCCATCGTCGGGGACGGATCGGCGGTGATGGCGCCGTCGGTGAACAGCCCCATGGTCTGCAACGAACGTGCGATCAGGGGTGCAGTGACGGTCATATCAGCTCCCTCCTCCGGTGGAAACCGCGGCGACAGGAGTCGGCCACTCGATGGTGATGGGACGGTTACTCTCCAGCCATTTCGTCAGTCGCAACACGTCTCGGTCGGCGAATCTCGGGCCGATCACCTGAATGCCGACCGGCATACCGTCGCGCATCCCGAAGCACAGTGCGCTGGCCGGTTGCGCGGTCTGGTTGAACCAGGCGGTGAACCCGCAGTGCGCCAGCGGGTATGCCGGGTCCAGACCGCAATCCTCGGCGGCGAACCCGACCGTCGGTAGGACGGGCGCGATGACATAGTCGAAGGACGCACAGGCGACACGCATCCGCTCAGCCGACGCGGCCACCGCCGCACCGTCGCGGGCGAAGTCGGTGGCGCGGAATGTGCTGCCGGGCGCGCACCACTGCCGTATCGCGGCATGCACCAAGGGCCTCAGGTCGGCGCGGATGGATTCGAGTTCGGTTGCCGCGCGCACCTCGAACAGCCGATCCAGGGGCGGGTAAGGGTCATCGGGGAACACTGCCGGCATTGCCGACACGACGGCCCCGGCGTCCCGCAGCACTGCAGCGGCGTCCTCGACCACCGACGACACCCTGTCGTCGGCACCGAAGCCGGCACCCAGCTCGGTGAGTACACCGATGCGAAGGCCCCTGGGCGCCGGCATGTCGCGCAGGGCAGGTGTGGTCTCGGGCGCCAGGCTCCACAGATCGCGGACATCCGGTTGGCTCAGGATGTCGAAGATGTCCATCACGTCGTCGACGGTGCGGCCCATCGGCCCGGCGGAGCGCATGGTCGACGGCGCGGTGTGTGGTATCCGGCCCTGGGTGGGTTTGAGGGCCACCAGGCCGCAGTGCCCGGCGGGTAGCCGGACCGACCCCGCGATATCACTGCCGACAGCGCCGAATCCGATACCGGCGGCCAGTGCGGCACCGGCCCCGGAGCTGGAGCCGCCGGTGCTGCGGGACAGGTCCCACGGGTTGCGGGTGATGCCGTACAGCGAACTGACGCCGGCGGCCATCATGCCGAAGTCGGGCATGGTGGTCTTGCCGAGGATGACGGCCCCCGCTTCTTTGAGCCGGGCGGCGGGCGGAGAGTCGAAGGTGGAGTCGGGCAGGTCCGCGTTGGCGGCGCAGCCGTGCCGCCATGGCATCCCAACCGCGTGCACGCTGTCCTTGATGGTGACGGGCACACCGTCCAGCGGGCTCATCGGCGCGCCCACCGCCCAGCGGCGCGCGGACGCCTGTGCTGCGGTGCGGGCTCCGGTGGTGTCGAGATGGGCCATCGCGTTGACGGCCGGATTGCGCGCCTCGATGCGCTCCAGCGTCTGCTCGAGGACGTCGACCGGGGTCAGGGCACCGCTGCGGTATCGATCGCGCAGCACGCCCGCGGAAGTGTCCAGGACCGATTCGCTCATGCGAGTGCGACCGCATCAAGCGCTCCGGCGATCAGCTGCCGGGCGGTGGCCGTGAGCATGTGCACACCTGCCAGTAATTGCGCGTCGGTGCTGTATTCGTTCTCGTTGTGGGAAACGCCGTCCACGCTGGGCACGAACAACATGACCGTCGGCACCACCTGGTTGAGGTTCACCGAATCGTGCCCGGCCATCGTCGGCATTGTCCGCCAACGCAATCCGAGACCGTCGGCCACCGAACCGGCCATCGCGATGCCCGCGTCGGGGTAGCGGGCGGAGGGCCGAAACGCCGCCGAGTCGATCTCCACGCGCACCTCGCCCCCGTCGTTGATGGCCGCGACCCGATCCAGGAGGGACCGATGCGCGGCTTGCACAGTGTCAGCGTCGAGAGCACGCAGATCCGCCGCCAGCCGAACCCGGGCGGGCACCACCACCGCAGAGTTGGGCTCGACGGTGAAGCTCCCGACCGAGCCAAGCACCGTGTCCGGCCCGAACTCGTCGGCCACGGCGCGCACCGCCAACACGACCTGGCTGGCACCCACCAGCGCGTCACGGCGGTACCGCATATGTGTTGCGCCGGTGTGGGATTGCTCGCCGTAGACGGTGATGACGTACTTGTACGCCGCCCAGTTACTGGTCACCACCCCGATATCGAAGCCCTGGTCGATGAGCGAGCGGCCCTGTTCGATGTGGATCTCGGCAGAGCACGCGGCCCGCGGCACGGCATCGTCGCCGCGGAAACCGATGGTGTCCAATGCGTCCCGGACCGTGACACCATCCTTGCCGACGGTACCCAGGGCGGCGTCGGCGGTCATCTTTCCGGTGTATACCGCGCTGCCCATCAGGCTCGGCGAGAATCGCGAGCCCTCCTCGTTGAACCAGTTCACCGCTGCGACGTTGTACCGGGCACCCGCGGGATGCGCCGCGGCCGCGGCCGCGGCATACGCGCCGGCCAGCACCCCGTAGGCGCCGTCGAAACGGCCGGATGTGGGTTGGCTGTCGAGGTGGGAGCCGATCAGGACGTAGGGTGCGCCGGCAGTGACCTCGGCGCATCCGTACATGTTGCCGACGGCATCGACGCGGCAATCCAATCCGTGCTCGATGAACCAGGCACGCAACCATTCCCGTGCCCGCCCGTCGGCGGGCGTGGCCGCCTCCCGGTGCACGCCGCCGGCGGCGGTGGCGCCGATCGCCGACAAGTCGGCGAAGTCGGTGAGGAACGTGGTGTCGGTCAGGCTTACGGTCATCGGGTCTCTTCGGCCAGCTCGTGCACCTGGTCCTCCAGCGACACCGGAGGTACCGGCGCGGAGATCCGCACCTTGGTCTTGGCGGCTTCGAACATATCGTTGACCCTGGCCTTGTCGGCGTCGTCGGTGCCTATCAGCGCGGCAGCGGCGAGGAAGACCGCCAGGTTGACCACCAGGCCGACGATACCGCCGGTCAAGCTGCCCAGCCAGCGCACGTCATCGGGATAGATCCAGGTCATCACCATCGCGACCACGAACCCCGAGAGCATTCCGGCGACGGCACCCTGCTTGTTACCGCCCCGCCAGAAGATGCCGAGGAACAGCGGCACGGCCAGCTGGATCACGCCCTGATAGGAGATCTGGGCCAGCAGTTGCAGCCGTGTCATGTTGAACGTGGCGTAGGCGACCACGCCCGCGGCGATCATGAAGACCAGCATCGAGGTTTTCGCGACCTGGGTCAGCCGCTTGTCCGACAGCGGCCGCTTCGTGGTGTTGACCAGGTCATTGGCGATCTGCAGGCCACATACCTGCACGCTGCCGTCGATGTGGCCCATCGACGCCGCGAAGACGATGGTGATTCCGAGCCCGAGCAACCAGGTGCCACCGTAGTCGCTCATGATGGTGAACCAACCCGCCTGTGGGTTCGCGCTGACATCGGGCATGACGGTTGCGGCGATACCCACCAGCATCAGCAGCGTGTAGAAGACGCCGGAGATCAGCACCGTGCACAAGGTGCCCGATTTCACCGAACGCACACTGGATGCGGTGTAGATGCGTTGGAAACTCGTTGGCCAGCAGAGTGATCCGATGACACCGGTAAAGATCAAGGCGAAGATGTAGAGCGGTCCGTACGCGTCGCCGTCACCGGGCAGCACCAGATACTGGTGAGCCACATCGTCGAGGTTGGCGATGCTGATCGGTCCACCGGCGACACCGGAGAGCAGGATGATGCACACCGCCGCCGACACCACATAGGCCACGGCGCCCTGGAAGGCGTCGGTCATGATCAGACCGCGCATCCCCATCCGGACGGTCCAGTACTGCCGGATCAGGATCACGGCGAGCCCGACGATCAGGCATGTGGTCACCGACCATGCGCCGTCGCTGGCGAGCTCGAAAACAGTTCCCAGCGCCTGCATCCCCAGGACCACCCAGGGGAACAGGGACACAATGCCGATGACGCTGGCGATGATGCGCACCGCCGGTGAGTTGAAGCGCTTCCCGAGCAGGTCCGGTTGCGAGCGCAGGTCATATTTCTTGCCCCAGCGCCATGCCCGGGTGGCCATGAAGTACATCATCGCCACACCCAGCGTCGAGTACGCCAGTCCATAGAGGCCGAAAACACCGGCGCCGGTGGCCAACCCGAGAAACGCGATGAAGGTCGAGCCGGGCCACCACGAGTTGACGTAGCTCATTGCGACATACCAAGGTCCGTAACTGCGACCGCCGACCGCGTACTCATCGAAGGTGGGTGATGTCTTCTGTTGTGTCATATACAGAATCGCGATCACGATGGCATAGAACACGGCCAGCATGGCGAGCATGATCCACATATCAGCCTCCGAGGTTTTCGACGAGGGGTTCCAGCGAGTCGTCGTCGAGTTCGCCGCGGATGTCTTCGACGATGTAGAAGGCCGTCAAGGTGAGCCCGAGCACCACGGCGTCGATGATCCAGTACATGATCGCGAACGGGATGCCGAGGATTTCGACGCTCATACCGCTGCCCCACAGGTAGAGCGGCGGGAACACCGCGAACAGCAACGCGATGGCGTAGAGCGCACCGAAGAAGGTGACGATCGACCGGCGACTGAGGCCGCAGATGAAGTCTTTCACAGTGGAATTCCTTGTCGCGTAGGGATTTCAGCGTTCACACGGGACAGCAGTTCGTCGTGGATCAGACCGTTGCTGGCGATACCGTTGCCGGCGTCGAACACCCGTCGACGGTCCAGGCTGGTGAACCGGCCGCCGGCTTCCTCGATGATGACCGGCATCGGAGCCAGGTCGTAGGGCTGTGCCCGGTAGTCCACCACGGCGTCTGCGTGACCGCAGGCCACCATGGCGTACCCGAACGCATCACCCCAGGTGCGCAGCACCGCTCCCTGGGTGTGTAGGCCCTCGATGGTCTCTGGAGCCCAATCCTCCAGCCAGGTCGCCATCACATGTGCGCCGTCAAGTACGCCATGGCTGGAGACCCGGGCCGGCATGCCGTTTCGCCAGCAACCGCGGCCGCGCTCGGCGTGCACCATGATGTCCGCGCTGGGCAGGTTGATCAGCCCGAAGACGATCTCGTCGCCGTCCTGGAGGGCGATGAGATTGGCATAGAGCGGTACGCCGCGGACGAAAGATTTGGTGCCGTCGATGGGATCGACAATCCAGCGGTAGGCCGAGGTGCCCAAGGTGTCGGGGTATTCCTCGCCGGTGAAACTGTCTGTCGGGAACGCCTCGGCCACCGCATCGCGCATGGCGCGTTCGATCTCCCGATCCGCCCGCGTGATCGGGGATCCGTCGCTCTTGGCATGGACGGCCAGGTCGGGTGCGGTGAAGTACCGCCGCGAGATCTCGCCGGCGACCTCGGCCAGCGCGAGGGCGAGGCGGATACGGTCCGCACGGTTGTCGGT
This sequence comes from Mycolicibacterium sp. P9-22, assembly GCF_008329585.1. Taxonomy (GTDB): domain Bacteria; phylum Actinomycetota; class Actinomycetes; order Mycobacteriales; family Mycobacteriaceae; genus Mycobacterium. The sequence goes on from NZ_NPKP01000002.1 coordinate 127,560, forward strand.
CACAGGTAACACTCTTGGGATGAACCATTTCTGGTTCATCGCGCCACATGTAAACGTTGCGTGACACCTCCGGCGCCGGGCTTTACGTCTCCGGCATGCGGGCAGAACCTGCCGGGGCTAGCGTTGGCTGACGGTCATCGTGCGGGAACGCAGGAAGGGGCACGTCATGCTCGTGCACGAGCAGGCCCATGAGGCCTTGCGCAGGCTGGCAGACGAACTCGCCGAGCGTGGGGAGCGCCGGTTGCCGACCGAGCGCGCGCTCGCCGAACGACTGGGCATGTCGCGCACCACCGTGCGCCGGGCGTTGGACCTGCTCGAACGCGAGCACCGGATCCGCCGGGTCAAAGGCCGCGCCGGCGGTGCCTATCTGACCGATGTGGCCCAACGCGACGCCTCCCCGCTAGCGGTCCGCCCGTTCTGCCAGTCACACAGCGTCGTGCGCAGCCTCAACACCGTGAAAGGGATCCCGGAGATCCTGCAAGATCAGGGCTTTCGGGACGGCACCACGGTGATCCGGGCCGGAATGGTTGCGGCGCAGGCGGCAGTCGGATCGGCCCTGGGTGTCGCCGACGGCGAGCCGGTGGTTTCGCTGCTGCGGCTGCGGCACGCCGACGGGGAGACGCTGTCACTGGAACAGATGTATCTGCGGCCCGAATTGGCCGGAGTGCTGCGCACCGGGATGACCTCGGTCTACCGCACGCTGCGAACGATGTTCGGTCTGCAGATATGCGTCGCAGACGAGTCCATCGAGGTGGCCGGTGTTTCCTGCGCCGAGGGGGAGCTACTCGATCGGCCCGCGGGAACGCCGGTCCTCAAATTGGAACGACGGGGTTTCGACCAGCACGGCGCCGCGTTCGAGTACTCCGTGGATCTGTTCCGAGCCGACCGCACCCGCCTGCACGTGCGGACACAGTCACCGGTGACCGCGCACCCGATGTGATCACGGGGTGCCCGGCGCTCAGACGTCGGTGGAGTAGCGGATCCCGCCGTCGGGGATGGTGATCCCCGGCCACACCCGCGCGCCGCGCAGCAGCTCGCAGCGGGCCCCGATATCGGCGCCGTCACCGATGACACCGTCACGGATGAGCGCCCGCGGCCCGATACGGGCGCCGAACCCGATGATCGACCGTTCGATCACGGCCCCGGCCTCGACCCGGACCCCGTCGAAGATGACCGCACCGTCCAACCGCGCGCCCGCACCGATCTCGGCTCCGCGGCCGACCACGGTCCCGCCGAGCAGCAGCACGCCGGGTGAGATGGCCGCACCGTCGTGAATGAGGAACTCGCCGCGCTGATGCTGCAACGCGGGCGACGGGGCGATACCGCGGACCAGATCCGCCGATCCCCGCACGAAATCGTCGGGAGTACCCATATCGCGCCAGTAGCTGGTGTCGACGTATCCGCACACCTTCTTCCCGTCGGTGAGCAACGTCGGGAACACCTCGCGCTCCACCGACAGGGCCCGGCCTTTGGGGATCGCATCGATGATCTCGCGGCGGAAGACATAGCAGCCGGCGTTGATCTGGTCGGTCGGCGGATCCTGGGTCTTCTCCAGGAATGCGGTGACGCGGCCGTCGGCGTCGGTGGGCACACACCCGAACGCACGCGGATCCCCGACCCGCACCAGATGCAGGGTCACATCGGCCTGATGGTCGGCATGACAGTTCAGCAGGGCACCGAGGTCGGCGCCGGAGAGCACATCGCCGTTGAATACCAGCGCCGTGTCGTGGCGCAGCTTGCCGGCCACGTTGGCGATACCGCCGCCGGTGCCCAGCGCCTCCTCCTCGACGACGTATTCGATCTCCAGTCCGAGTTTCGACCCGTCACCGAAGGCCGCTTCGAACACCTCAGCCTTGTAGGAGGTGCCCAGCACCACGTGCTGGATGCCGGCCGCGGCGATCCGGGACAGCAGGTGGGTGAGGAACGGCAGCCCGGCCGTCGGCAGCATCGGCTTGGGCGCCGACAGGGTGAGCGGGCGCAACCGGGTGCCCTGCCCGCCGACCAGGATTACCGCATCCACGTTCGCGGGATCGAGTGTGCTGGCCATCAGAGCCGCCCTTTCGCCTGTTTACGTCGAGAGTTCCGGACCACGAGACCGGCTCGGGTTGCCAGCGCACCCCTGATCGTCCACCTCAACGGGGCCTGCCACCAGCGCGAATGACGGTCGGCCAGGAAAGTGTAGGTGCTGCGGTGGTGGGCTGCCAGATTCTTGGCGGGATCCCGCCCGGTCGAATGTCCCTTGTCGTGCAGGATCTCGGCGGTCGGCACGTAGATGTTCTGCCGGCCCGCCCGCTCCAGCCGATCACCGAGGTCGACATCCTCCATGTACATGAAATAGCGCTCGTCGAAACCGCCGATGCGGTTGAACGCATCCCGGCGCAGCAGCAGGCAGGCGCCGGACAGCCAACCCACGGGCCGCTCGCTGGGGGCCAGCCGCTCCTGCCGGTAGGCCGCCGTCCAGGGATTCGTCTTCCAGACCGGCCCGACGACGGCGTGCATGCCGCCGCGGATCAGGCTGGGCTGATGCCGGGCCGACGGGTACACCGAGCCGTCCGGATCGCGGATCAACGGACCGAACGCACCGGCCCGCGGCCACCGGGCCGCGGCCGCCAGCAGCTCGTCGATGCTGCCCGGGCCCCACTGCACATCGGGGTTGGCCACGATGAACAGCTCACCGTCGGTCACGAAGGCGTCGACGGCCCGGTTCACGGCGGTGCCGTACCCGAGATTGCCGCCGGTGCGCAGCAGCCGGACGTTCGGATAGCGTTCCACCGCTTCCTCGGGGGCGCCGTCGGTGGAGCCGTTGTCGGCCATGATCACCGTGACCGGCCGGTCGGTGGCATGCGCCAGCGAGGCCAGGAAGCGATCCAGATGGGGGCCCGGTGAATAGGTCACCGTCACGACCTTCAATTCCTCAGTCACCACGCCCAGCCAGTTCGTCGCCCACGCTGGTAGAGGGTAACCACTCCTTTTTCCCGTCGCTTCGCTCGCCCCGGATCCCGCTTTCCCCGTCCGCTGCGCTCGCCCCGGATCCTCATCCCAGCGCCGCCAACGCGGCGTCCAGCCCGTCCTGCCAGGACCGCATCGGGCTGTGGTCGGCGTCATAACGTGCGGTCGACAGCGCCGAGTAGACCGGACGCGGCGCGGGCCGCGGATGCCGGTCGGTGCCGACCGGCCGCACCCGCTGTGGGTCGGCGCCGATCCCGGCGAACACCGCGCGGGCGAGCTCGTAGCGGCTGGCGGCGCCGGTGTTGGCCACGTGCAGCACCGACGCGGGCGCCGGATCGTCGGCGATCAGCAGCAGTGCCCGGGCCAGGTCACCGACATAGGTCGGCGAGCCGGTCTGATCAGCGACCACGTCGACGTGGTCGCGTTCGCACTCCAGCCGGCGCATGGTGCCGACGAAATCACCGCCGGCGCCGGTGTACACCCAGGCGGTGCGCACCACGGTCGCCTCCGGCAACACGTCCTGCACCTGCCGCTCCCCGGCGAGCTTGCTGGCGCCGTAGACGCTGCGCGGGCCGACGGGATCGTCCACCTCATAGGGCCGCGGCGCTCCGTCGAATTCACCGCTGAACACGTAATCGGTGGAGATGTGGATGAGCCGGGCGCCGTTGGCGGCGCAGGCGCGCGCGACATTGGCGGCCCCGGCGGCGTTGACGGCGTACGCGCGGGCCTCGTCGGTCTGCGCGACATCCACGGCGGTCAGGGCGGCGCAGTTGATCACCACATCACCGGGGGCGACGATGGCGGCGCCGGCCGCCGGATCGGTGATGTCCCACTGCGACGACGTGCATGCGAGCAGATCGCGTCCCTGGGCGGTGAGCTCACCGCCCAGGAATCGGCCGACCTGCCCGCCCGCGCCGGTGATGACGATTCGGGCAGGCACAACCGCTATCCGGCGAGCACCCCGGCGGCGACCTTCGGCTGCCAATCCGAGGTGAGCAGTGCGCCGTAGTTGGCCTCACGGTCGTTGCGGTTGGAGCTGTCCAGGTCGCGCACGGCGTGGATGAAGGCCGGGCCTGCCCAGCCGACGGCGGCAGCCGCCCCCAGCACGTCGACGATCTGCTTGGCCTGTTCCTGCTGGCTCACCCCGTCGCCGGGGATATCGCTGGTGGACGCGCCCATCTCGGTCAGCCAGATCTTCTTGCCGCCGTCACCGTTGGCCACCATCACATCGTGCATGCGCAGCACATCGGACCAGCCGTTGTTGCTGTCGGCGGCCAGGCCACCCGGGAAGACGTACGGGTGGGCCGCGGCGGCATCGAACGAACCCTTGGCGCCCGCGTCGTAGAGCTGCTGCAGGAATCCGGGCGGCGAATCGGGCCCGCCGAGCGGGCTCAGCCCGGCGGCGACCACGGTGGCGCCCGGGTTCGCACCCTTGATCGCCGGGTAGGCGGCCTTGAGCATGCCGGTGTAGCGGACCGCCTTGTTGTCGGCGAAGCCCATGAACAGCGGGAGGTTCGGTTCGTTCCAGACTTCCCAGGCGTTGATCCGGCCGGCGTAGCGGCCGGCCGCGGCGGCGGCGAAGGCGCCGAACTGGCCGTTGTCCTTGGGAGGCGACGACGGGAACAGCAGCTGCGCGCCCTCGGTGCGCGCCCAGAACGGGGTGTTGGAGATCAGGCCGAGGATGCGCAGACCGTTGGCGCTCGCGGCGTTGACCAGGCTGTCGAAGTAGCCCCAGTTGTACTCGCCCGGACCGATCCCGACGATCCCCCAGTCCAGCGGCAGACGCACCCAGCTCGCGCTGGTCTTGCCGACGGCCGCGATCTCACGAGCGGAATCGGCCGGGTTTCCGGTGGCCCAGGTGTATCCCTGGGCGAATCCGTAACCGTCGGCGGGAGCCACCACCGCGTTCGCGGTGGCCGGGCTCACCGTGACCATCGACACCACCAACGCGGACATAACCGCCGCGCGGCCCAACGCCTTGACCCAAGTTTTCCGCATACCGTTCAAGTTACCGGACCTCTCATGTGCTGATCGACCGAACGCCCAGCCCAGGCGGGGGAACGCCACCGCCCGCCGATGACGACCAGTACGCCATCTGTCGTTCGCTGAGCCGTCATCGTTACCGTGGCTGTCACAACGGATCCGGCACCGCCGAAGTTGGCACGCCGACGCGCTTCGGCGGACATCGATGCTCCGGCCAGTAGCCTGGGCTGATGCGAAATCGGCTGACCAGAACGGTCGGCGTCATTGCCGCAGTGGCGGTGGTGGTGTCCACTGGCGTGGCCTGGAGCACCGTGCGGTCGTTCGAGGACGGCATCAACCACGTCAATTCCGCCGCGCTCGGCGGGGGCGGCGAGGACGGCGCGATCGACATCTTGCTGGTCGGCGTCGACAGCCGCACCGATGCACACGGAAACCCGCTGTCGGCCGAGGAATTGGCGGCCCTGCGGGTCGGCGACGATGTCGCGACCAACACCGACACCATCATCTTGGTGCGTATCCCGAACAACGGGAAGTCGGCCACCGCCATCTCCATCCCGCGCGACACCTACGTGGAACTGCCGGATGACCAGGGAAAGATGAAGATCAACGGCGTCTACGGCGACGCCAAGCTGGCCACCATGAAGCAGCTCATCGAGGTCGAGGGCATGGACCCGCTCGCGGGCGAGAAGCAGGGTATCGAGGCGGGCCGCGAGGCGCTGATCGAAACCGTCGCGCATCTGACCGGCGTCACCGTCGACCACTACGCCGAGATCGGGCTGCTGGGCTTCAGTTTGATCACCGACGCGCTCGGCGGCGTCGATGTCTGTCTGAAAAACCCGGTCTACGAACCGCTTTCCGGCGCCGACTTCCCGGCCGGCTGGCAGAAGCTGGACGGACCGCGGGCGTTGAGTTTCGTCCGGCAGCGCCACGACCTGCCGCGTGGCGATCTGGACCGGGTCACCCGCCAACAGGCGGTGATGGCATCGCTTGCCCATCAGGTGATCTCCGGTAAGACGCTGTCCAGCCCGGCCACGCTGGGCCGGTTGCAGACGGCCGTGCAGCGCTCGGTGGTGCTCTCCGAAGGCTGGGACGTCATGGATTTCGTCAAGCAGCTCCAGGAGATCGCGGCCGGTTCGGTGGCCTTCGCCACCATTCCGATCCTGCGTGAGGACGGCTGGAGCGATGACGGCATGCAGTCCGTGGTGCGCATCGACCCGGACAGCGTCCGGGAATGGGTGAGCGGTCTGCTCGACGAACAGGAGCAGGGCAACACCGAGAAGGTGGCCTACTCCCCCGACAAGACGACCGTCGACGTGGTCAACGACACCGATATCGGCGGTCTGGCCGCCGCGGTCTCCGAGGTGCTCACCGGCGGCGGCTTCACCCCCGGTGCCGTCGGCAACCACGAGGGTGCCGGGGTGGCCAACAGCCAGGTGCGCGCCCCCAGCGTGGATGACCTTGGCGCGCAAGCTGTCTCGAAGAACCTCGGCAACCTGCCCGTCATCGAGGATCCGTCGATGACACCCGGCACCGTGCAGGTCGTGCTCTCCGACGATTACACGGGCCCGGGTTCGGGCCTGGAGGGCACCACGCCGTCGGCCGATTCGGCGTCCACCGAGTGGTACCAGGGTTATGAGGGCGACGAACTGATCTCCCCGACCGAGGACGCACCCCCGCCGCCGCCGTCGCCGATCATCACCGCAGGCTCCGACGACCCGCAATGCGTGAACTGACATGACGACCGTCAGCGCGGCACTGCTGGACCCGTTGCTGAAACGGGACCCGGTCGGCCCACGGATCACCTACTACGACGACGCGACCGGCGAGCGCATCGAGGTGTCCGCCGTGACGCTGGCCAACTGGGCCGCCAAGACCGCGAATCTGCTGCGCGACGAGCTGGGCGCCGGCCCGGGCAGCCGGGTCGCGGTGCTGCTGCCCGCCCACTGGCAGACAGCCGCCGTGCTGCTGGGTGCGTGGTGGATCGGTGCCGAGGTGGTGTTCGGCCGCCCCGACCCCGCCGATATCGCGCTGTGCACCGCCGACCGCCTGGATGAGGCCGACGCGGCGGCCGGTATGGGTGAGGTGGTGGCGTTGTCGCTGGACCCGTTCGGTAAACCGGTGCCCGATCTGCCGATAGGGGTGACCGATTACGCGACGTCGGTCCGCGTGCACGGCGACCAGATCGTCCCGGAGCGGGCACCCGGCGCGGCGCTGAACGGCCGGTCGGCCGCCGAACTGCTGGCGCTGGCCGCCGATTCGGCAAGCGAGCAAGCCCTGACCGACTCCGACCGGGTGCTCTCCACCGCGCCCTGGGACACCGACGACGACCTGATCCGGAACTTCCTCGCCGTCCTGTCGGCCGGCGCGTCGCTGGTCCAGGTCACCAACGCCGATCCGGCGGTGCTGGACCGGCGGTGCGAGATGGAGAAAGTGACCCGGAGGTAATTCCTCCCGCCGGCGGCAATATGAAATACCCTGGGCGTCAATATCTCCTCGCATAGGCCAGACGGCCTTCGATGAGTACCCTGTGACAGGTGGGAAGCAACGCGATGAAATTCGCTGCATATCGGCACTTGGGCCATCGACGTGTGCAGGGCTATACGGAGTCGTCGGCCATAGGGTTGCTACACGCCGTCGATCGGTATCAGCGCGAGGCCGGGATCAACGGTCCCGTCGCCGAGATCGGCGTGCATCACGGCCAGTTGTTCATTGCGATGAAGCTGTTGCAGCAACCGGGTGAAGCCGCCATCGCGATCGACCTGTTCGAGGACCAGGAGTCCAATATCGACAAGTCGGGCCAGGGTGACCGGGACCGCTTCCTGCATCACCTCGACCAGTGGGCCGACCGCACCGGACTGGTCATCCATCAGGGCGACTCGACCGCGATCGTGCCCGGCGATATCGCCGCCATGTCGAACGTGCGGATCTTCTCCGTCGACGGCGGACACACCCAGGAAATCGTGCTCAGCGATATGCGACTGGCCGAGAAGAGCCTCGTCGACGGCGGCGTCGTGATCGCCGACGATGTGTTCAACCAGCAGTGGCCCGGCGTATGCGTGGGCACCGTGCACTACCTGGAGCAGGGCGGCGCGCTGGTGCCGTTCTACATCGGCTACAACAAGGTGCTGTTCACTACGCCCGAGCACGCCGAGAGTTACCGCCGCACACTGGATGCCGCCTACGCCGACCGCACCATGACGGCAGTCTTCGAATCGAACTTCGTGGGGCGCCCCGTCAGCGTCCTGGTGCCGGTACCCAAGCACCCGGTGCACATCGCGCGGCGCAGTGAGACGGTCCGCAACACGTACCAGAAGGTCGCCAAGCTGCTCAAGTAGCCAACGAGCAGTCACAAATGGCCCCAATCCGCTTAGGAATTGGGGCCATTTGTGACTGCTCGCGCAGGATCAGCTCACTTGAGCAGCTGGCGGCTCATCACGACGCGCTGAATCTGGTTGGTGCCCTCGTAGATCTGGGTGATCTTGGCATCGCGCATGAAGCGCTCCACCGGGAAATCGACGGTGTAGCCGTAACCACCGAACAGCTGCACCGCGTTGGTGGTCACCTCCATCGCCACATCGGAGGCGAAACACTTCGAGGCCGAGGCCAGGAACTGCAGGTTGGGCTCCATGCGCTCGGCACGGGCGGCGGCGGTGTAGACCATCAGCCGGGCGGCCTCGATCTTCATCGCCATATCCGCGAGCATGAACTGGGTGCTCTGGAAGTCCGCGATCGACTTGCCGAACTGCTTGCGCTCCTTGGTGTAGGCGATCGACGCGTCCAGGGCGCCCTGGGCGATGCCCACGGCCTGCGCACCGATGGTCGGCCGGGTGTGGTCCAGCGTCGCGAGCGCGGTCTTGAATCCGGTGCCGGGTTCGCCGATGATGCGGTCTCCCGGGATCCGGCAGTTCTCGAAATACAGCTCGGTGGTGGGCGATCCCTTGATGCCCATCTTGTGTTCCTTGTGCCCGGCGCTGAAACCCTCATCGTCCTTGTGCACGATGAACGACGAGATGCCGTTGGCGCCCTTGTCGGGGTCTGTCACCGCCATCACGGTGTACCAGGTCGACTTGCCGCCGTTGGAGATCCAGCATTTGGTGCCGTTGAGAATCCAGTCGTCGCCGTCGGCGACCGCCCTGGTGCGCATGGCCGCGGCATCGCTGCCGGCCTCGCGCTCGCTGAGGGCATAGGACGCGGTGGCCTCGCCGGCCGCGATCGAGGGCAGCACCTTCTGCTTGAGCTCCTCGGATCCCCGCATCAGCAGTCCGGTGGTGCCCAGCTTGTTACAGATCGGGATGAGCGAGGACGACGCGCACACCCGGGCGACCTCTTCGATGACGATGCACGCCGCGACCGAGTCGGCGCCCTGGCCGCCGTACTCCTCTGGGATGAAGACCGCGGAGAACCCGGAGCCGTCCAGCGCCGCCAGCGCCTCATCGGTGTAGCGCGCCTGCGCATCCACCTCGGCGGCGTAGGGCTCGATCTCCTTCTCACACAGCGACCGCAGCACCGTGCGCAGCTCGTTGTGCTCGTCGGACAGCTGGAACAGGTCAAATGACGGGTTGGCAACCATCTGGATCTCCTCGCTACTCACCGGTAACTTTAGCGGTTAATCCGGGCCGCCCAGTAGCCGGTCCCGCAGTGCGGCGTCCTTTGCCAGCACCATCTTCTCCAGGTCCGCCTGGAAGGCCTCGATCCGGGCCCGCAGCGCGGGATCGAACGCGCCGAGGATCCGCACCGCGAGCAGGCCGGCATTGCGGGCCCCGCCGATGGACACCGTCGCCACCGGCACCCCGGCCGGCATCTGCACGATGGACAGCAGCGAATCCAGGCCGTCGAGCCGGGCCAGCGGAACCGGCACCCCGATCACCGGCAGCGGGGTCGCGGCGGCGACCATGCCGGGCAGATGCGCCGCCCCGCCCGCACCGGCGATGATCACCTGGATCCCGCGGCCCGCGGCGCGCTGGGCGTAATCGAGCATCCGGGCCGGCGTGCGGTGGGCCGAGACGACACCGATCTCGAACGGGATCTCGAACTCGGCCAGCGCGGTGACGGCGTCCTCCATCACCGACCAGTCACTGTCGCTACCCATGATGACCCCCACCCGCGGGCCCGCAGAGTTATGTGCTTCGGTCATGTCAGTGTCCGTCCCATCCGTCGGTCCACTGCGCGTGCGACAGCCAGTGTGCTGCGCGTTGCGCCCGTTCCCTCAGTGCTCCAACGTATTCCGGGTCATCGGGGGATCCGCCGGGCGCGCCCACCAGATTCACGTGCCCGATCTTGCGGCCCGGCCGCTCCCCCTTGCCGTACAGGTGCACCTTCGCGTCGGGCATCCGCCCGCACAGATGGTGCACCCGCTCATCCATCGACATCTGCGGCGTCTCGGCGGCACCCAGCACATTGCCCATCACGGTGACCGGCGCCAGCGCCGCGGTATCGCCGAGCGGATAGTCCAGCACCGCCCGCAGGTGCTGTTCGAACTGACTGGTGCGGGCGCCGTCCATGCTCCAGTGCCCCGAGTTGTGCGGGCGCATCGCGAGCTCGTTGACCAGGATCTCGCCGGTCTCGGTTTCGAACAGTTCGACGGCCAGCACGCCGACGACACCGAGCTCGGCGGCCAGCCGCAGGCCCAGCGCCTCTGCGCCCGCCGCGATCTCGGAGGGCAGCCCCGGAGCCGGTGCGATGACCTCCACGCAGATCCCGTCGCGCTGCACGGTCTGCACCACCGGCCAGGCCGCGCCCTGCCCGAACGGGGACCGTGCCACCAGCGCGGAGAGCTCGCGGCGCCACGCCACCCGCTCTTCCAGCATGACCTCGACACCGTCGGCCAGATACCCGGCCACCGCCTCCCTGGCATGGGCCAGATCCCGGGCGAGCACCACCCCGCGGCCGTCGTAGCCGCCGCGCACCGTCTTGACCACCACCGGCCGGGAGATTCGCTGGGCGAAGGCATCGACATCGTCGACGGTCCGGACCGCCGAGAACGCCGGGATGGGCGCGCCCAGGGCCTCGAGGCGACGACGCATCACCAGCTTGTCCTGGGCGTGGATCAGCGCCTCCGGCGGCGGTGCCACCGTCACGCCCTCGGCGACGAGGCGCTCCAGATGCTCGGTCGGCACATGCTCATGGTCGAAGGTCAGCGCGGCGACCCCCTGCGCGGCGCGCCGCAGCGCGTCCAGGTCGGTATGGGCACCGATCACCACATCGGGTGTGACCTGTGCCGCAGGTTCGTCCGGCCCGGCGGCCAGCACCCGCAGCGTCTGCCCCAGCGCGATGGCGGCCTGATGGGTCATGCGGGCGAGCTGGCCGCCGCCGATCATCGCGACGGTAGGCGCTCGGGAATCACTGGGCGTTCGGGGCACGGCACATATGGTGTCATGTCCCGCCCGACCTCCATGCGGGACGACCGGTACCGGCGGTGACCTGCACAGGTTCACGTTGGGCAGGGAGTTTCCGTAGACTCGTTCCTCGTGTCCTTCGCTGATGCCACGATTGCGCGGCTACCCCGCCCGATCCGGCCCTTCGCCGAGCGGCACCATGAGCTCATCAAGTTCGCGCTCGTCGGCGCGACGACTTTCGTCATCGACTCGGCGATCTTCTACACGCTCAAGCTGACCATCCTCGAGCCCAAGCCGGTGACGGCCAAGATCATCGCCGGCATCGTCGCGGTCATCGCGTCCTACATTCTCAACCGGGAATGGAGCTTCAAGGACCGCGGCGGCCGCGAACGCCACCACGAGGCCCTGCTGTTCTTCGGGGTCAGCGGCGTCGGCGTGGTGCTGGCCATGGCCCCGCTGTACTTCTCCAGCTATGTGCTGGGCCTACGGGTTCCCGAGGTGTCGCTGACGGTGGAGAACATCGCCGACTTCATCTCCGCCTACATCATCGGCAACCTGCTGCAGATGGCCTTCCGGTTCTGGGCGTTCCGCCGCTGGGTGTTCCCCGACGAGCACGCACGCAACCCGGAGAAGGCGCTGGAGTCCACGCTCACCGCCGGCGGTATCGCTGAGGCCTTCGAGGACCATGCCGAGCATCATCTCGGCCAGAGCGCCGGGCTGGGCTTCGAACAGAACGCCGGCGGCGAGAACACGGTCACCCCGCTACGGCGGCGGGTCCGCGACACCGATCAGCTCGGCGATTCCTCGGAATCGAGGGTGTCGAAGACTTCGTGATAGAGCAGTGAGTGCACCTGCTCTACGCGCGGAATGTCGTAGAACTCCAGCGGGTCCTGTGACGCGGACTCGATGATCAGCGTGCCGGTGCGCAACATCCGGTCCAGCACGCCGTGCTTGAACTCGACGCTGTTGATCCGGGCCAACGGGATATCGATACCACTGCGGGTCAACAGACCGTGGCGGAACATCACCCGCCGGTCGGTGATCACGAAATGCGTTGTCCACCACGTCAGGAACGGCCAGATGGTGAGCCAACCGACGAGCACCAGCCAGAGCGCGGCGAGGACGCCGAAGATGATCCGCTTGGCGTTCTCATCCCAGTCGGTCTGATTGACCCAGCCGGCACCGAACGCGGCCAGCGCACTGGCCAGCAGCAGCACCAGCGCGGGCGCGAGCAGCCGCTTCCAGTGCGGATGCCGGTGCAGCACCACATGCTCGTCTCTGGCCAGCACGTTCTCCGGGTAGCCCACGGTGTGGACTCTACTCAAACACCTCACCGGATAGCGGGCGCAAATGCACAATATCCGCAGCGGCGATGACCTCGGTGCCGTCGCCGGTGTCGATGCAGAGCCGGCCCTGGTCGTCGACCGCGGTCGCGGCCCCGACGATCTCCTTGCCGCCGGGCAGCAGAGCACGGACCGATCTGCCCAGGGTGGCGCTGCGTTCCCGATAGTCCGCCAGCAGTGCCTCGGCCTCGCCGGCCTGCCAGGCCTGGATGCGGGTGGCGAGCTCGCCCAACAGGATCCGGGCGATCTCGGTGCGCCCGGCGCTCACCCCGAGTGCGCGCACCGAGGTGGCGTGCGGCTGGCCGATCTCCTCGGGCAGTACCTCGACATTGAGGCCGATGCCCAGCACCACGACCGGTTTGGGCGATGCGACCTCGGCGAGGATGCCGGCGATCTTGGCGCCGTCGATCAGCACGTCATTGGGCCACTTCACACCGGCGCGGATACCGACGGCGGCCAGGGTGTCGGCGACCGCGACACCGGCCAGCAGCGGCAGCAGCCCCCAGTGTTGTTCGTCGACGCCTTCGGCCGAGATGGCCACCGAGACGATGACCAGTCCGCGCGGCACCGCGGTCCACGCGCGCCCGGCCCGGCCGCGACCGGCGCTCTGGTGCTCGGCCAACAGCACCGCCCCGGCGATATCCTCACCGGCGGCCGCCCGGCCGATCAGATCGGCGTTGGTCGATCCCGTCTCCTCGACGATGTCGAGCCGGTTCCACGGCGCGCGCAAACCGGCGCGCAGCGCGTCGAGGTCCAGCGCCGACCGCGGCGGATCAGCAGTCATTCGGCACCGGCTTATCAGCGAAACGTGTTGCCATCCAATTCAATTGGCCCGCGAGATCGACATCCCCGTGCCCCTTGTCCGGTTCGAACTGAACTGTCACCGTTCCTCCCATGGCGCATGCGCGGGCGATGGCCGCCGCCGTCCACTCCGCGTCGACCAGGGTATCCGCACCGCCGTACCAGACCGACAGCGGCGCGGACAGCGGGCGCTGAGGCAGCGCCCAATCGCGCAGCAGGCCCCGCAACCGGTCGGCCGCGGCCACCGACTGCGGCGCCACCTCTTCCTGGCGCAGATGTTCTGCGGCAGCCTGACGTTCATAGATCTGTGGGGCCTGGCACGCGGTGAGCACCGACCAGTACTGCGCGGCCGCACCGGCCCGGAAGTCGTCACGGTTCAGGTCCGGCTCGACTCGTGCCATCGATTCCACGATGACCGGCATGGCCAGCAGCTGGTCGGAAGTGAGCGCGCCGTGCAGCGACTTGTCCACGAAACCGCTGACATCGGCGGCGGGGGCGGCCGCAACGGTCCCGAGCAGTTGCAGTTCGGGGGCGTACACCGAGGCCTGTTCGTTGGCGGCCCAGGTGGCCGCGCCGCCCTGGGAGTGGCCGAACCCCAGCCACTTGGTGGAAACCTCTGGGAATGTGTGCCGCAGTGCCCGCACGCTGTCGATCATGTTCAGGCCGGCCGTCCTGGCATCGAGGTACGGATGAATCCCCTTGGCGCCCAGACCCTGGTAATCGGGCACCGCCACCGCGAAGCCGCGCTCGATGAACGGAGTGACGAAGGCCAGCGCTCCGAGCATGGTGTCCGACCGCGATGGCGCGCAAGGATTGTCGATGCCGACAGTGCCGTGTCCGATGGCCACCACCGGCCAACCCCCCGGAGGCGGGGTCGCCTTGGGGGTGAACACCGAACCCGAGACCACCGTGGGCGCGCCGGTGTCACCGGATGTCGAGCGGTACAGCACCCGCGCGGCGCGCAGATCGCGTGCCTCCACCCGTCGGGTCACCCCGGGCATGGTGGTGGCGGTGACCAGCGAGCCGGGACCGGCATCGGTGAGATCGGCGGTGTCGATGGCGACGGGCGGTCCCCCCGAGGACGGGAAGCTGTTCACGAACTCCAGGCCCAGCGGCACCGCGAACGGCAATAGTGCACGGCCGAGCAGGATCTGAGCGATGACGACGAGGGTGATGGCGACGGCGACGGCGGTGCGTTTGAGCCAACGCGGCCTGTCGTTGCTCCGGGAAAGCCGCACGTTCCTACGCTACCGGACGGTCGATGGGTGTCCGGTGGCGTCTAATAAGCGCCGGTGCCGCCCAGCACGGTGCGCACGGTCTTGATGGCGATCAGCAGATCACCGCTGATGGACCAGTTCTCGACGTAGGACAGATCCAGGCGCACCGAGTCATCCCAGGAGAGGTCTGCGCGACCGCTGACCTGCCACAGGCCGGTGATGCCCGGCAGCACCAGCAGACGGCGCCGGACCTGATCGGTGTAGGCATCGGCCTCAGATGGCAGCGGCGGGCGCGGGCCCACCACGCTCATGTCCTTGCGCAGCACATTGATGAACTGGGGTAGCTCATCGATGCTGTAGCGACGCAGGATCCGGCCCACCGCGGTGACCCGGGGGTCGCGGCGGATCTTGAACAGCACGCCGCCGTCCATCTCGTTCATGTCGGCGAGACCGGCGACCATCTTGTCGGCGTTCTCCACCATGGTCCGCAGTTTGATCATCTGGAACGGCTTGCCGTCCAGACCGATGCGCTCGGACAGGTAGAACACCGAGCCACGGCTCGTGAGCTTGATCGCGATGGCACTGACCAGCAGCAGCGGGAACGCGGCGGTCAGCACGGAAAGCGACACGAAGATGTCGAAGGCGCGCTTCTGCACCTTCGTGGTGCCGCTGTACTGCGGCTTCTCGACGTGGATGAGGTTCAGGCCGGCGACCGGGCGCATGGTCAGGCGCGGGCCGGCGACATCGACCATTCCCGGCGAGACCACGAGGTCGACACCGAGGCGATCGAGATCCCAGGACAGCTCCCGCACGCCCTCCGGGCCGAGGTGCTCGGTGGTGGTCAGTGCGACGGTGTCGGCGTTGGCCTTGGCGATCGCCTCTTCCACCTGATGTTCGTCACCGAGGATCGGCAGCGGGCCGACACCCGGGACGTCGAGCATGCCGCCACCGACGCGGCCGGTCAGGCAGACGCCCACCACCGAGTAGCCGTAACCCCAGGCGCGGTCCAAGGACTGAACCAGGCTGCGCACCGCGGCCGCGTTACCGACCGCCACCACCGCGTTGACGCACTGTCCGCGCTTGCGGTACCAGCCCAGCACCCGGCGGCAGGCCGCGCGGCCCAGCACCAGGAAGACCAGGCCGAGCGGAAAGGCCAGCGCCAGGTAACCGCGCGCGTATTCCGGCCGGAAGATCATGAGCGTGACGGCGACGACGCCGATGGTCGCCAGCGTCGCCGAGAGCACTCGCCGGTACTCCTCGATGCCGGCGCCCACGATCCGCGGGGACCGGCTGCGGTAGGCCGTCAGCAAACCCAGCCAGATCAAGCCGAAGATCACCGACAGCAGCCCGAAGTACTTGGTGAGGGGATCGAAATCGGTAACTGGACGCCCCAGGCGCACCATCTGGGCGCAGGCCATGGCAGCGCCGACGACGACGACATCGGTGATCAGCAGTGCCAACCCGTAGCGTCGCTGCCACTGCAGTCCGTCGTGGTCGCGGGCGGGCGCCGTGCTCACCAAAGCGATCGGCGCTTCCGTCTCTCTCACCAACGTCACGTGCGCGTCCACCTTCGTTTGCTGCGCGGGTCCAACCATGCTGCCTAAGACTATCGCTTTGTTTCCTGCTTCTTGCAACATTTCGGCCCAAATATCCACCCTTCGGCTGACGCCGGCGCAAATTCGCCGGTGGATATCATCTCGATTTGCCGGGTTCAGTTGCGGGGCGGAGTCGGCAAAAACTGACGCCCGTGACTATTTGACCTGGTGATTAAACGTAGGCCGAGTTTGTTAATCACATGCACTCACGGGTTATCGCAGGGGTTGCCGATGCGTTACACCTCAATCATGATCACCGCTCGCCCGGCGAGTCCGTCTCGCAGCCATTGCTGAAACTGCGCTCGGGTGCACTGTTCACACGTTTTGTGGCTTAGCCCCGGCACATGCTGCCGGCAACCTCGCCGGCCTCTCGGAGATCGGCGACCGCCCGGCGGGCATGCCGATCCGACGTTGCGAGCAGCCCCCGCCCGGCAGGTCGGGAGTGCTTGCGATCGCCAAAGTTCGGAAGCCTGCGCGGCCACCCCGCCACCCGCCAGACCAGCCCTGCAGACGGTCCTGACTGCGCGGATGGCGTCCTTTCGCCCGGGCGATGGCGGTCACCCACCAATTCACTCGGGCATCAACGGTCCCACGGTGAATGGCACATTCGTGCCATTCACCGGTCGCCATTCCTCGAACAGCGAATCGGGCAGCGGCGCAAACAGCAGTGTGTCAGTGCCTGACACATCGCTGTGCCGGGCCCCGGGCACATCACCACGACTTCGCTGCCGGGCTTCGGGGCAATGGCGCCGAGCGGATCAACCGCAGGCGTTGGCGGCTGCTTCACCCGCTGGAGCCTGCATCGGCAGCCCCTCGAGCCGCTCTGCCAACCAGCCCAGCTGATCGGCCACCTCCAGGTCGCCGTGGCCCTTGTCGGGCTGGAACTCCCAGACCACCGTGCCGCCCAGCGCACAGGCGCGGGCCAACGCGTCCGTCGTCCAGGGCGGGTCGATGTACTCGTCCTCGCCGCCGTAGACGACCGACATCGGCGCGGCCAGCGGCTGCTGCGGTAACGCCCACTGGCGCAGGTAGGCCCGCAACTGGTCGGCGGATGCCGGCGTCCGCGGCTTCAGGTCATCGGATACCAGTCGGTCGATCACGGCCTCCCGGGTGTGCACCGCGTCACCGGAACAGGCAATCAGGATGTCCCAGTTCTCGGCGGCCACACCGTGCCGGAAGTCGTCCCGATCGATCTCCGGGTGCAGCCGGGCCAGCGATTCGACGACGAGGACCAGCGCGGCCGCCTGCTCCTTGGTCAGCGTGCCATCGACCGACTTGTCGACAAGGCCCGCGATATCGGCGACGGGCGCCAACGCCAGCACCCCGCGCGGCAGCATCTCCGGGGAGTACGTCCCGGCCTGCTCCCCGACCGCCCAGGCCGCGCCGCCGCCCTGCGAGCCGCCCAGGGCGGCCCACCTGTCCGAGACGTCGGGGAAGGTGTGCCGCAACGCCCGGACCGAGTCGATCATGTTCAGCCCGGCGGTCCTGGAATCCAGGTACGGATGGATTCCGGGTGATCCGAGTCCCTGAAAATCCGCGAACGCCACGGCGAAGCCCAGCTCGGTCAGTTTGACGACCCAATCGGTCAGTCCCAGCAGCGTCGCCGACAACGACGGCCCGCAGGGCTCATCGATGCCCAGGGTGCCATGGCCGAAGGCGACCACCGGCCAGCCCCCGGCCGGCGCGGCACCACTCGGCGTGAACACCGCGCCGGACACCACCGTCGGCTCGCCGCTGTCGCCGTTGGTCGAGCGGTACACGACCCGGGCGGAGTTCAGCCCCGACCCTTGCGGGCTGCGGCCGAACTCGGGCAGCGTCATCGCGCTCACCAGCGAGCCGGGACCGCTGCCTGCCAGATCGGCGCCTTCGATGGGCTGGGGCAGCACGGTGGCGGGCGGCTTGTCCGACAGGCCCACCGTCTGGCGGGCGGCCGGGAACACCGTCAGCACGACGACGGCAAGCAGGATCAGGACCGACAGCACAATGCCGGCCGGCAGCAAGTATCGACGCATCAATTCTTCCGGAACCGCTTGACCAGGCCCAGGCCCGGCCGCTCCACGGCGTAGTAGGTGATGGTCGACAGCAGGATCGTCACGGCGGCCACCACCGCAACGTTACGGAACATGCCGCTCCAGGAGTCGCCGGCGGCCAGGTCGTAGCGGCCCAGCAGCAACAGCACCGGGTAATGCCACAGGTACACCGACAGCGAGATCATCCCGACGAAATAGAACGGTTTGAGGTCGAGGAACCGCGCGATCGGCGAATCCTTGCCGCGGGCCAGCGGCAGGACGACGATCGCGATGAACACTGCGGAGACGAAACCGATTCCGGCAGTGGCGAATACGGTGCCCTTCACAGCGAGCACGAGCGCACCGGCAAAGGACACCAGCAGCAGCGGGAAGCACAGGAAATGGATCGTCCTGGCCGCCGGCACGGAGATGACGCCCTGTTCGATCGCCACGAACAGGATCGCGGCGAACATCCCGTAGGCGAACAGGTCCGCGTTGGTGATGAAGCTGCGCATGAACACCGCAGCCCAGGTCGGCCCCCAGTTCTGCATCATGACGGTGTCCGCGCCGGACGCGGCGAACACCAGCGGCGCGAAAAGCCGCCCCACGATGCCGACCGCCAGCAGGATGGCCGGTGCCAGGCAGGCCAGCACCAACGGCTTGACGTCGGTGCGCTTACGCAGCGCGAAGAGCAGGAAACCCAACAGCGGCAGCACCGCGTAGAACGCGATCTCCAGGGTCAGCGACCAGGACGGGCTGATGCCGGTCTGCACGTATTCGGGTATGTAGGTCTGCGTCAACGTCAGATTCGCCAGCAGCTCCCAGGGATCGGTGATCATCCCGGTGCCGGCGTCGGTGCCGTGCGGCTGGATCGCCGAGTTCTGCACATACGCCGCCTGAAGCACGAAATTGCAGATCAGGAAGATCGTGAGGTATCCGGGGAAGACCCGGAAGAACCGGTGCAGGGCGTACTGCTTGGTGTCCGGCATGGCCGCCTTGGAGCGGTCCTTGGTCAACCTCCGGATATAGGGCAGAAACAGCAGGAAACCGCTGAGCACGAAGAACAGGATCAGTGCCAGGCCCAGCACCCCGAGGAAGGCCTTGTCATGGGTGACCGGCGAATAGCTCAGCGCGACATGGCCCATCACCACCGCCAGGCAGCCCAGCCCGCGGATGCCGTCGAGGCCGATGATCCTGGTGTGCGTCGGCGACGTGGCGAGCACCTGGGATTCGATGCCCGGCACCCCGGAGGCCCCCGCGCCCCCGCGCGCCGCGTTGATGTCTGTCATGAGCGTTCTCCGGTCGCGGTGGTCAGGGTGCGCGTTCGCTTGAGGTGGTCTCGACGATCAGGTGGTCTTGAGGATCGAGGGCCCGCCCTCGACCGCGCAGGTGCTGTCGGCGGGCGCATCGTCGAACCGCTTCATGATCCAGTCCAGCGACACGATCGGGTCGAAGTCGCCGTGTCCGCGGCCGCCGGCGATGAAGGATGCCACGGTGTCGCCCATATCGCAGGCTCTTCGCACCGCTTCGGTGGTCCACGCCACCGGAACCACGTCATCGGCGTCACCGTGCACGACGAACATCGGCGCGCTGGCCGGTGCGCGGGGAAGACCGCTCATCTGGTTCAGATACCCGCGCAACGTGTCCAGGGCCTGCGGGGTCGCGGGCCGCAGATCCTCCGGCGGAATCTGCTCGGCCACCGTGAGCCGGTCCTCGGTGGCATCGGTGGAGCACCCGGCGAGCAGATCCCACTTCTCTTCGACGAGGCCACGCCGGTAGTCGTCGAGATCGAAGTCGGGATGGGCGTTCTGCAGTGAGGACAGGATGAGCACCATGGCGATCCGCTGCTGCGGCGACAGCACGCCTTCGGCCGCCATGTCCGCCAGCCCGGTGATGTCGGCGGCCGGTGACACGCTCACCGAGCCGATCAGCCGGGTGTCCCGCGCGCCGTAACCGGCGACCAACTCGTTGGCGGCCCACGCCGCCTGGCCACCCTGGGACACCCCGAACGCGACCCACCTCTCCGACGAGCCTGGCACCAGCTTGCGGGCCGCACTGGCCGCGTCGACCATGTTGTAGCCGGCCGTGGTGGCATCCAGGTACGGGTGGTAGCTGTCGATGGTGCCCAGCCCCTGGTAGTCCGGCACCACCATCATGTAACCGAGGGTGACCAGGGCCCGGACCGCGTCGGCAGCTCCCAGCAGGTTCGGTGACTGCGAGGGCGCACAGTCCGACAGCACACCGGTGGTGCCGTGCCCGAACACGATGACGGGCCAGCCGCCCTCGGGCGGGGGGCCCGCCGGGGCGAACACGCTGCCCGACACGACCTGGGAGCTGCCGTCGATACCGGAGGTCGAGTTGTAGGTGATGCGGGCGGCGACGGAGGTGACCCGCAGCAGCCGGCGGTCGATGGTGGGCAGCCGGCTGGCGCTCACCAGCGCCCCGGGTCCGGTGGCCGAATAGTCGGCCGGTAGCTGGATCTCCGGTGTCGCCGTCACCGTCGGGCCGGGGTTCGGCTCGGCGCACCCTGCGACCGCCAGCGCGAGTACCAGCAACGCACTCGCCAGCGCCTTCCGTGTCGTTCGCGCCGAAATACCGTGTGCCATCGAGCTCCTAAGACCTAGCGGACATCGCCGCTGGACGTGTACGAGTTGGCGACCTGACGGAGTTGGCCCCCGGTCAGCACCTCGTCGCGGGCGAGCCCGAACGCGAGCACCAGCACCAGGCTCAGCGCGAAGCCGACGCCGGTCGCCACCAGCAAGGTGTACGTCACGTCGGGCCGGACTTCGTGGGCGACCGTCGCCGGGTCGACGGCCACCAGTTCCGCCACCGGCCCGGTGTACTGGATGGGGTCGGTGGGTTTGGCCTCGACGTATTCCAGCTCGCCGGACATCTTCATCAGCACGGAGGCCAGCGTGTTGACCGTGTCGATGGTGGTCTGCGGATCGGTGCCCGTCACCCCCACCCGCAGCAGCGCCGACGACGGCCTGCCGAACCGAGACAAGCCGTAGGGCTCCCACGTGGCGGTCACCTTGGCCGCGAGTTCGCTTGGCGCCAGCGGCAATCCAAGTTGCTCGATGGTTCGCTCGCTGATCACCGAGGACTGCGCCAGCGACACGTAGGTGGACATCCGGCTGTTGGCGCCGATGCCGCCGGCGTAGGCCGAGTAGGTGCCAGGATCACCGGCGACCTGCGCGAACAGCAGCACCGACGCCGTGTAACTGCGTTCCCACGTGAGCTTCTGGATGCCGAAAGCCGCGGCGGGCGCCAGCAGCGTGGCCACCAGGATCACGATCCAGCCCCTGGCGGCGATCCTCAGATAATCCCGTGCCCGCGGCACCTCGACGGGGGCCCTCAATTTCGGCTCAGGCAGTCGTTGGGCGGCGGATCGGCGCCGTCGAGGCGGTCCATCAGCCAGGGCAGGGTGAAACCACTGTCCAGGTCGGCGTGGCCCTTGCCGGAGCCCTTGCGGATCTCGATATAACTGCCCATCGCGCAGGCCCGGTCCAGTGCGCGCTCGAACCACGTCTCATCGACCAGCATGTCCTGGGTGCCGTAGCCGACGACCATCGGTGTGGTGTTGGGTGCTTGTGGCACAGCGATTTCGGCGAGCCGTTCGCGCAACCAGACGACATCCTCATAGGTGGCGGGCCGCAGGTCCTCATTGGTCATCAACCCACGAACCCTGGCGATGTCGTCGAAATTGGGCGGAATGCAGTCCAACAGCTGGTCCCAGTTCTCCGCGGTGGTGCCGCGCCGGTAGTTGTCCAGGTTCATCTCGGGGTGGAACCACTTCAGCGACTGCAGGGCGAACACGAGTGTCACCCGCTGATCGGCGGTGAGCGTGCCCTCCCAGGCGGCGTCGGCCAGCCCGGACATATCGGCCGCCGGTGCCATCGAGACGGTGCCCAGCAGGTCGAGTCCCTGGCCGTAGGTGCTGGCCTGCTCGGCGGCCGACCAGACCGCGAGCCCACCCATCGAGTGCCCGTACGAGAGCCACTTGGGGTTGGTTTCCGCGCCGACCCGGCGGGCGGCGCGGACGGAGTCGATGACGTTGTAGCCGAGGGTTTTCGCGTTCAGGAACGGATGCTGGTAGCCCTCCACCCCGGCGCCCTGGAAGTCCGAGACGGTGACCAGGAACCCCGAGCGGACGAACACCGACATCGTCCAGGCATTCAGCGGCAGGCTGCCGTAGAGGCTGCTCGCGCATTTGTTCAGCACACCCTTGGTGCCCTGGCCGAAGGCCAGGATGGGCCAGCCGCCCTTGGGCGGATCGCCCGGGGGGATCGCCACCGCACCGGAAACCTCGGTCGGCTGCTCGTCCACACCCGAGGTGGACCGGTAGACGACACGCATGTAGGTCGCGTCGTCCTGGTTGAGCAGTTCGCTACCGCTCATCGGTTCGACGGACACCAGCGAGCCCGGCCCGTCATCGGTCATATCGGGCGGCGGCAGATGCGGTTTGCCGTCGAAGGGCGGGGTGAAGGTCTTGATCGCGACGGTATCCGAGCCCGCCGGTGGTGCGGGTGCCTGCGCCGGCGCGCACGAGGTCACCAGAACGACAGCCACGAACAGGACCGCCGCACCACGAATCAGACTCGGCACGCCGTTATCCCGAAGTGTGCGATGAGGTCTGCGACCTCGCGGTGCGATTGTCGGCGTCCTCCTCGGCGGCGGCCACGGTGGCAGCCGACGCGTGGGCGCCACCGTCGTGCTTGCGGTCCTTGGAGAGCTCGCGACGGTGTCCCGGCTCGCAGGTGGCAACCACGCCGAGCACCGGGGCGTGCGCGGTCTGCAGCACCTTGAGCGCCTTGCGCAACGCCGTGGTCTTGGTGTGGCCGAGCCGGCCGAGCACCAGGGCGCCGTCGCCGAGCGCGGCGGGCACCGCGCCGTCGGCGTACTTGGTCAGCGGCGGGGTGTCGATGATGACGTAGTCGAAGTTTCCGCGCAGCAGCTCCAGCACCCGCTGCACCCGCTGGTCGCCCCACAGCTCGCGACGCACCGACGGCACCGGACCGGACGGCAGCAGCGCGAAACCGGACTGCGGCACCTCGATCAGCGACTCGGACAGGTCGTGCTGACCGGCCAGCAGCGTGGTGAAACCCTTCGTGCCGGCCTGCGCCACGGCGGCGGAGTCGAGCGCAAGCAACTGCGGCAGTTCCGGATTCACCAGGTCACCGTCGACCAGGACCACCGAGTGGCCCGACTCGGCGAACGCGACGGCCAGGTCGATGGCGGTCGAGGACCGGCCGTCCTGGGCGGACGGGCTGGTCACGGCGATCACCCGGGGATGCTGACCGGTGGCATTGCGGGCGAACTGCACGTTGGTGCGCAGTTCACGCAGGCGCTCGACGGCCAGGCCGCCGGCGTCGATGTCGATGATGCCGTCGCGGCTCTGCTTGTCGGCCACCAACGTGCCCAGCAGCGGGATACCGGTGACGTCCTCGATGCGCTCGCGACGGCGCAGCTTCGTGTCGCTCAGGCCCAGCGCGATCGCCAGCAGCACGCCGAGCACCAGACCGCCCACCGCACCGGCGGCCAGGCGGGTGGTCAGACCCATGGCGGCCACCTTGGTGCCGTAACTGGCGTCGTCGACGAGCACCGCGGCTGCCGCGGCCTCACCGCCGCGGCGCGAGGTCTCCAGCTCGGCGGTCACGTTGACCAGTTGGTCGGCGACGGCATTGGCGTAGCGCTGCGCGGCCGCCGGATCGGGGTCGGTGGCGGTGACGTCCAGCAGCACGGTCTGCGGCAGCGGGACCGCGGTGATCTTGGCGCGCAACTCGTCGACGGTCAGCGGCGCCTTGAGCTGGTCGATGGCCCGCGCGGCGACCTGGTCGCTGGTGGCCAGACCGGCGTAGGAGAAGACACGCTCCTGCGAGAACAGGTTGTTCTGGTAGGCGTCGCCCACCGAAGTCCCGCTCTGGGTGGTGACGAAGAGCCGTGTCGTCGATGAGTACTGCGTGGTCGAGAAGAGGGAGGTCGCATAACCCACCGCGACGCCGATCAGCGTCGCCAAGAGCACCACCCACCACAACCGGCGAAAAATCCGCAGGTAATCACCGATGGCCAAGGGAGCACTCCATTCGCTCTTCGATCGCCACAACAATGCAACGATAACGTCAACAACAGTAGCTGCACACTTTGCCGAGCGCCCTGTAGCGCGGCCAGCCGAGTCGATGCAAGGATAGTTAAATGCAACGACGGTGCGGTAAAGCCGTGAGGATCATTCCGCAATGAAGACGAGTCCGCAATGAAACTCGGCCTGCCGACGCGGCCCGACCTGCTGGTCGGAGCCGCGATCATCATATTGGTGCCGTTGCTCGCCGGTGTCGTGACGCTCGGCGGCAAGCTCGGGATCATGGCCGTCGGCGGGCTGATCGCGCTGGCGGTCGGCGTGTACATCGGTCTTCGCCACCCGCTGTGGCTGTACTGGGGCATGGCGATCGCGGTCGGCACGCTGCCGTTCGGCTACTTCCCCGGGGTCCATCTGCCGTTGTATCTGCCGTTCGCCGGCGGTGCGCTGGTGGCAGCCCTGGTCCATCCCAACGCGGCCAAGCGCTTCCCGGTGCTGAGCAGCACCCTGGCCAAGAGCGTGCTGGTGCTGGTGGTCATTTCCGGCGTGTCGATGGTGCTGACGTTCAGTTCGATCGTGAACATCCTCGACTACACCAAGTGGGCGATCGCGACGGGCGCTTTCTTCGCGCTGCTCGCCCTTCCGCGGGAGCACCTGGCCAGGTTCGGCCGGATCTTCGTCTATGCGGCCAGTTTCAACGCGCTGATCGGTATCGGGTCAATTGTGCTCGGCTCCAATCAGATTCTGCTGCAGCCATTCCGGATCTTCGGTTATGCCGTGGCCAATACCGAACGTTTCTTCTTCACCGGCGGCACCTCGAATCTGCCGCGCACCGACCGATTCCAGGTGGCCGCCGACAGCCAGGCCTTCAGCCGGCTCGGTGGGCTGTGGTTGGACCCGAATGCCGCCGGCATCGGCCTGGTGATCTCGTTCGTGATCGCCATGATCGTCTTCACCGGCTGGCGGCGCGTGGTGATCGCGGCGATCCTGGGTTCGGCCATCGCGTTGACGCTGAGCCGTTCGGCCATCGTCAGCGTATTGGTCGGTGTCGTACTGGTTTTCGTGTTCCACCCGATGCGCTCACGCGATCGCCAGATTCTGGTCGGCACGCTGACGCTGGCCTTCATCGGCGCCTTCATGGTGCCCTCGGTGCGCACCCGGTTGTTGGGCACGCTCGGTTCGAACGACGCGGGCGCCACCGACCGGGTGGACTCGATCCGGGAGTTCCCGGGACGGATGTCCGGGCACTGGCTGTTCGGCTGGGGATGGTCGCAGCGCGAGTTCAAGGACGGCGCGTACGCCTTCATCGAGAACTTCGTGTCCAATGCGCCGTTGATCGCGATACACCGCGGCGGGATCTTCGTCGGTGCGGCGTTTCTGGCGGTCGTCGTGATCGGTTGTGTAATTGGTTACCGGTTGTTGAGATCGAATTCGCTACCGGGCGCACTTTATGGCGGCGTATTCATCGGATTCTCGATCGTTGCTCTGAATCTCGATCACCCGGTGGTGGTCATCCCGCAGATCGTGTTTCTGTACACCATTTTCCTGACTTTCCTGGCCTATGCCGATCAACTCCGGCAGGAGGACAAAGAGCGTTCGGCGCTGGAGACACGCATCGCCGAGGCCACCAGGTCGGCGCCGGTGAGCGCCGGACGCCACTAGCCGGCCAGCAGCGCCTCGACCGCGCGGTGCGGCCGCCGCTGTAGCCAGTACTGGCTGTTCAGCGCGTACAACCGGTCCCCCGCCGCGGCGGCGGCCCCCACATCGAGCAGCAGCCGGCGGCACTCGGCGACGAAGTCGGCGTCGTCATCGTGGACGCCGAGTTCCAGCAGTTCGCCCAGTGACCCGACCGCGGGCGTGGTGCCGACCACCGGCAGCCCCATCCGGGCCGCGTCGAGGATCTTCACCCGCACCCCGCCACCGGTGCTGATCGGCGCGATCATGGCCCGGCAGGTCCCCAGGAAGCCGGCCAGGTCCTCGACGAAGCCCAGGTCGCGCACACCGTCGGGATACTGCGGCGCCTTGGCCTTCGAGTGTCTGGCTCCGATCACGCAGAGTTCGGCGCCGGCGATGCCCGCCGAGATCTGCGGCCACAGCCGCAGCGCGGTGAGGAAGGCCTCCTGGTTGGGTGCCCAGTCCCTGGTCCCCATCAGCACCAGCCGCCGCGGAGTGGCCGCGACGTCGACCTGGGCGGCCGGCGGCAGGGTCAGATCCAGCCAGCGCGCGGACCGAACACCGTTGGCGCGGTAGAACTCCGCCTCCTCGGCGTCATAGGTGCCCACCGCATCGGCGGCCCGCGCCACCCGCAGTTCGTCGCGCACCAGCCTGCCCGCCTGCAGCCGCCCCAGCACTCCCCGGGTGGCCCGCCAGACCAGGGATTCACTGACATGGGTGTTGACGACGAAACGCGCGCTGCCGAGTTGGTCGCTGCGCAGGAAGGATTCGGCCATGTAACTGTGCTCGGCGACGAACACGTCGGCCGGTGCCGCGGAGATCGCGGCCACCAGTTCGTCACTGTCGAAGCGGGCGTGCGCAAGGCTGCGCCCGCTGCGCACGGTGTTCTTCAGCAGCCGCAGTGGCTGAACGCCGGACTTGGCGACCCGCTGCACGGCGGCGCCGCCGGTGACCAGCTCGGCGGTGATGCGGCCCGGCGGCTGGTGCGAGAGACAGATGACCGACACCTCGTGGGAGTCCGAGGCCAGCCGCATCACCAGCCGGGACAACTCCACATCCCCGCCGTGCTCGGCCACCGGGTCCTTGGACAGCAGAAACGTCGCCGTGGTCATTGCGGCGCCTTTCTGGCCGGGGGTTTGCGGTACAGGACATAGGCATAGATGGCGAGCAGCAACGCATCGGCGATCACGGTCGCAATGGCGGCCCCGACGGCGCCGGCCACCGCGAGCAGCGCGACCAGCCCCAATTTGACCGGGAGCAGACTGATGTTGGCCACCAGCCGGGTGGTGTCGCGGCGCTGCAGGTAGAGCACCGCCTGGAACACCGAGGTGATGGTCCGCATCCCGCAGAACACGCTCATGATGATCATCGCGAGCGCGAGTTCGGTCGGGGCGGGCGTGAACAGCATGACGACACCGACGATCAGCACCAACAGCCCGGCGACGGCGCCGAGGACCAGCGTGCTCTTCAGCGGCGGCCCGGCCGCCAGCTGTCCGTCGCCCTCACGCAGGGAGCGGTTGTAGGACATTCCGAAGGACTGCCCGACGGCGACGATGGCGATGGTCACGGTGACGGTCAGCGCGTAGTACCCGACGATGGTGTCATTGGTCAGCCAGCCCAGCAGCAGCACATCGCCCTGCAGATAGGCGGCCAGGCCCAGCATCTCGCCGATCAGGATGGCGATCAGCCTGGGCGGCCCGGGCATACCGGGGCGGTGCCCCAGCACCTTGAAACCGACGATGACGGCGATCACCAGATAGGGCGCCACCAGGAACATGCTGGCGACCTGCAGGGTGGGGTCGTCGACGAGGAAAACGTATGCGGCGGCACACATCACGCTGGCGACCTGACGGATGGTGTCGAGCTGCGCCACCCGTTGCGGCTGGCCGTCCCGCGCCCAGTGACTCTGATAGGCCTTCAAGATGATCTCGCCGCCGGCCACGAACAGCCCGAACCAGGCGATGTAGCTGACCTCGACCAGGGCCGCCCCGGCCGCCATCAGCGTCAGGCCGAGCAGGTACCGGGTGACCCGTTCGCGTAGGAACCGCTCCTGCGACTCGCGCACCGCGCGGACGGCGAACGGGTTGTCCAGCGGCGGGCCGATCAACGAGAAGGCGGCATATGCCATGCCGTACTGACCGTAATCCGCGATACCGAGCTGGGCGATGATGACCACCGTCCACAGCAGGCCGACGCCGCGGCCGCCGTAGAGCCAGAACACCGCCCACAGCGTGCGCACCAGATGATGTGAGGTGGGCGCGGGCACCACCGGCTCGATCGGTTCGGTCACCCGTTCAGGCGCTTCCGGTCTGTCCCGCGAGTACCCGCGTCCAGATCTCGACGAGGGCGTCGGCGGTGCGCTCGGCCGAGCGCTCCTGACGGGTCCGGTCGGCGTTGCGCCCCAGTTCGGCGAGACGGACGGGATCGTCGATCAACGACTCGATGCCCTCGGCCAGCCCGGTGGCGACGGCGTCGTCGCCCACCCCGCGTGGGCTGACGTTGAGAACACCGTGCGCACTGTCCAATTCGGCCAGCGAGCCGTACCCGGTGCACACCACCGGCGTGCTGTAGGCCATGGCGTGCGCCACCACGCCGGAGGCCGGGTAGGTCTCGGCGTAGAAGTGCCGCTTGCCGTAGGGAACGACGATGGCGCGCACCGAATCGAAGAACGCGTCTTCTTGTGCGCCGTCGACGCCGCCGAGGATCTCGATGCCGTCGGCACGCGGCAGCTCTTCGGTGCCGCGCCCGGCGACCCGGATGGCGATATCGTCTCTGAGCAGCTCGCGGATGCGGGCTATCTGCTCGAAACCCTTACCGCGGTAGACGAATCCGAAGAAGCCGACCGCCTTGGGGCGTTCTTCGGCGGGCCTGATGGCGGGCCGTTCGCGCACCAGATGCGGGACGTAGTAGGTGGTGGTGCGCGGATAGGTGCGTTCTATCGACTGCCTGCCGGTCTCGGTGAGCGCGATCAGCGTCCGGTCCCCGTGCACCCGGCCCTCGATCGCCCGCGACAGCGGGCGCAGCGGGTAGTGGATGCCGTGGGTGAGCAGCCGGGACTGCGCGATACGGCGGGTGCGGGCCAGGAACCACAGGCCCTGGGGCGGGTCGTGGATCGTCGAGGTGACCGGAACACCGTGCAGGCCCGCGACGGCCCAGAAGGTGGGCAGCACGCCGGTGGACAACTCGGCGTGCACCAACGTCCGCCCGGGCGGGCCTTCGGCGACCAGCCTGCACACCTGTGCCCGATGCCGGCGCAGATCGGCCAGGCTGTCCTGCCCCGGCCCCGCGGTGCGGTGTTCCACGATCTCACCGAAATGCGGGCGCAGCGCGGTCACCAGGTCCTGCGCGTAGTCGCCGACCGCGGTCTGGCCCTCGTCGGGCGCCACGAACACGAGCCGGTGATCACCGAACGGGACCGACGCAGCACCCATCAGTAGAACAGCGGGCGGTGATTGTTGGTGTAGCCCAACGCGTCGGCCGGCCGCTTGCCGATCACCTTGGCGGGCACACCGCCGACGATCGCGAGTTCGTCGACGTCCTTGTTGACCACGGCATGCGCGGCCACCACGGCGCCGCGGTGGATCAGCGACGGCAGCACCATCGCCCGGCTGGCGATCCACACGTAGTCCTGCACGACGGTCGGGATCGGGACCGGGAGGAAGTCGGGGTGGTTGATGTCGTGCCCGCCGCCGATGAAGTGCACATCGCTGGCGATGGTCACGTTGTTGCCGATGTAGAGGCCGGCGCGGGAGTCCAGCAGGCAGCGGAAACCGATCGCGACACCGTCGCCGATGGTGAGGAACTCGATGTCCAGCACGGTGGTGCCACGCAGGATCGAGGTGCGTTTGCCGATCCGCGCGCCCATCAGCCGCAGGAATCCCTGCCGGATGGTGTGCGACGGGATGTAGGTCACGAAGCTGTTGAAGAACAGCTCACCGAGCCGGTTGCGGATCTTGCGACCGCGCGTCATGCCCTGCATCCGGTAGTCGATGACCCTGTTGTTCTCGTCGAGAATCCACTCGGGCGGCGGGGGCATGTGCAGATCGGGAGCAGCGGCGAGCTTGCGGGCGACGTCTGCCGGATCTGCCGACGCTGGTACTCCGGTCATAGGTGTAGGGCTCCTTTGAGAAATTCGCGTCAACCATAACTAGCCGAACAGCGTCGCGCCGCTCGGTTGGCCGTTACCCGGCCCGTTCAGGATTCTCCGGTGCGGGTCAGCTCGTCGACGGCGGCGTACAGCGATTCCGCGTACCGCTGCTCGGTGAACCGTTCGGCGTGGGCCCGCAGTGTGTCGGGGTCGAACCGGCAGGCCTCGAAGCGGTCCAGCGCCTCGGCGATGGAATCGGCGGCCGGCCGGTCGAAGAACATCCCGGTCGTACCCTCGACCACGGTGTCCAGGAAGCCGCCCCAGCGCAGCACCACCGCCGGGCGCCCGGACACCGCGGCCTCGATGGGGGTCAGCCCGAAATCCTCGTAGCTGGCCGCAATCAACGCCCGGCACGACTGGTACAGCCAGGCCATCTGCCCGTCGGTGAGCGCCGAGAGCATCCGCACGTTGGGCGTCTTCATCCGCTCGATGCGCGCAGCCTCCGGGCCGTGTCCGACCACCACGAGCCGACGATCGGTGTCCGCGAAGGCTCCCACCACGGCGTCGACGTTCTTGTATGCCATCAGCCGGGACACGCACAGATAGAACGGATCGCCTCCGTCGGTGGCCCAGTCCTGCAGTTCCGGTACCGGTTCGGCCGCGGTGTGCGGTTTCATCGCGATCGGGGACGGCAGCACGCCGGCGTCGATACCGTAGGCGGCGTTGATCCGGTGCTTGATGGCCGTCGACACGGCGAGGTAGCGGTCGACCGACATCGCCGCCCGCCGGTCCCACGACTTCAGCAGCGGCGAGCCCACTTTCAGCGCGGCCCGCTTGAGCTTGTCCCCGTCGGGCTTGAGGTAGTGGTCCAGCGCGTAGAGCCAGTGCGCCGGGGTGTGGCAGTGCACGAGTTTGGCACCGCGGGTCCGGAAGCCGTGCGCCCAGCCGCTGCTGCTGGTCACCACCACATCGGCGTCGACGAACATGGCGCCCGCCGCGAACGGCAGCACCGGCAAGGCAGCCCGGTGATGCTTGCGGAACAGCGCGACACGGTTCAGCGGCGAAACCCTGATGTCGCGGTCGGCGAATTCCGGATAGGTGCCGTCCGGGTCGTACAGCAAGGTGTAGATGGGGGCGTCCGGGAACGCCTTGCTCATCGAGAGCACCACCTTCTCGGCGCCGCCGCGCTGGGTGAGGTAGTCGTGGGCGATCGCCACCCGCGGCCCGTCCACACCGTCGTAGCTGTGTGGTGGCGCGCTACGGTCGTCGGGCACCAAAACTCCTCCTGCGAGAACGACATGTGCGCGTCGGTTCGGCCGACGTCGGGTTGCTCACGTGACGTTAGCCGACCCAGTTCACCACGCCGGCCCGTCACCCGCCAGTCGCTCCCCTGCCCGCTCGGGAGACTCAGCGGGCCGTGAGGTTCTCCAGGTTGTGGTTGACCTCTTGTTCCCAGATACCGAATGCGTGGGTGGTGTCGACCTCCAGTTCGAAGCGGTCGGTCATCTCGGGGGTGACATCGGCGACGTCGGTATAGAACTGCTCATACCAGCGCCGGTGCTGGTAGACACCGCCGTCCTCCTCGGAGAGCAATGGGTTGTCGATGCGGGTCTTGTGCTTCCAGATCTCGACGTCTTCTCCGAATCCGTCGCCGAAGGACCGGCTCATCGCCCCGGCCAGCTTGGCGGCCTTGTCGGCGGGCAGGCCGGGCATCTGCTGTACCGCCACTCCGTACTGCAGCACGAACGAGTTGTGCGTCACCGGGTAATGGCAGTTGATCAGCGCCACCTCGACGGTGAACCCCGGCGCGAGGTCGTTGTGCAGCCAGTTGATCATGTACGCCGGACCGAAGTAGGTGGCCTCCGACCGCAGATACGTTCCGTCCCACAGCTTGTCGGGGTCGGCGATGTAGTCCGGCCGCGGTTTGGACTCCATGAACTGGCTGGCGGTGTGGCCCTCGATGACGTTCTTGAAGAACGTCGGATACGCATGATGGATATAGAAGAAGTGCGCCATGTCGACGTTGTTGTCCACGATCTCGCGGCAATGCGAGCCCTCGATGAGAATCGAATTCCACTGCCACGGCGACCACCGGCCCTCGGCGTAACCGTCGATCGAGGGCGGCGCCAGTTCCGGTGGCGGACTGGAGCGCTCGGGGTCGTGCCAGACCAGTAGCTGGCCGTTCACCTCGTGGGTGGGCCAGGTGCGGGTGCGGGCCAGTCGCGGGGTGCGCTTGGCGTAGGGCACCAGCTTGCATTTGCCGTCGCCGCCCCAGCGCCAGTCGTGGAACGGGCAGGCCAGGTTGTCGTCCTTGACGGTGCCACGGGACAGGTCACCGCCCATGTGGCGGCAGTACCCGTCGAGCACGTGCACGTCCCCGGCGGAGTCGCTGTAGACCACCAGCTTGGTGCCGAAGGCGTCGATACCGTGCGGTTGCCCGTCGCGGAACGAGTCAGCCAGGCCCAGGCAGTGCCAGCCGCGGGCGAACCGCGTCATCGACGGGCCGGCGTCGATCTCCCGGATTTCAGTCACGCTCGGGTCCTCTGTTATCCGCGCAAGCGCTCATCACTCCTGCTTAACATGTCTCGCACCGCCAGGTGGCTGAACAGCATGCTCGTTCCGATCGGATTGCCGCCGCCGGGATATGCGGTGCCGCTGGGGGCGGCCATGGTGTTGCCCGCGGCGTACAGGCCCGGGATCACCCGATCCCTGGTATCCAGCACCCGGGCGGCGGTATCGGTGCGCAATCCGCCCTTGGTGCCCAGGTCGGACACCCCGAAGGCGGCGGCATGGAACGGGGCCCGCTCGATCGGCACCAACGGGGACGCCCCGCCGGAGAAGGCCCGGTCATACGGTTCGTCACCGCGGCCGAAATCCTCGTCGGCCCCGGCACGTACGAAATCGTTGAACCGGGCCACCGTGGCGACCAGTTCCCGCGGCGGCACCCCGATCTCGGCGGCGAGTTCCTCCAGCGTGTCGGCCGTCCGCCACAATCCGGCCGCGAGGTACTCGGCCGTGTCGACCATCGAGACGTTGGTGGCCTTGACGGGCGGGATCACACCCTCGCGGTCGTCGTAGACCATCCAGTACGGCAGGGTGACCGTGCCGGCGGCCATCGCGTCGAGGACACCGCGGCCCAGCCGGTCGTAGGCGGCGGATTCGTTGACGAACCGCTTACCGTGATCGTCGACGAAGATGCCGCCGGTGAACCACAGCGCGAAGGCCGACGTCCCGTCGGGGTGGGTGAGGCCGGGTGACCACCACGCCTGGTCCATCAGGTCCGTGTCGGCGCCGGCGGCGATACCGGCCAGGTGGGCCAGCCCGCGATTCCCCCACGGCCCCATGGTGTCCCGCGCATCTCCCGGCACACCGTAACGGGCCCGCATCTCGTCGTTGTGCTCGAATCCGCCGGCGGCCAGCAGCACGCCGCGGCGGGCCCGGATCGCCCTACGCCGCCCATCGGTCTCGACGATCGCACCGGTGACCCGGCCGTCCTGCACCACCAACTCGACGAGGGCGGTGTTCAGGCGGGTCGAAGTGTGCGGGTGGCGGCCGGTGGCGGTGAGCAGCCGGGCGATCAAGGCCCGGCCGCCGACGAAGTAGTCCGCGGGCTGTGGATGGCCGAGGCGGTCGGCATCCAGCGGCCCCCGCACCGATGCACGCAACTCCGGCGCGGCGGCGACCTTGAGCGGTTTGGCGGCGATGTGGCGCATCCCGTCGGCGCGCGCCTTGGGCGCCTTGCCGAAGTAGTCGGGCCAGGGCAGCAGCGAGAACTTCAGCAGCTCGTCGGCCTCCAGGTACTCGATCAGCGGCGCCCCGTTGCGGACGTAGGTTTCCTGCAGCGCCGCCGGGGTCCGGTCGCCGACCACGGCCCGGTAGTACTCAAGGGCGTCTTCGAGGGTGTCGTCGACGCCGGCGCGCTGCAGAACGGGGTTGCACGGGAACCACATTCCGCCGCCGCCCGAGTACGCGGTGGTGCCGCCGAACTTGTCGGTCGCCTCGACGAGGATCACGTCGAGGCCTTCCCTGGCGGCGGTGTAGGCGCCGGTCGCCCCGCCGGCGCCCGATCCGGCGACCAGTACGTCGGTGGTCTCATCCCAGGCTTCGGTCACACCCGTTTACCTAGCACGCCGGCCGGGTCCGTGCGGGCGGATTGCTGATGCAGCCGACACGGCGAGCGGCCAACTCCGGCTACGACAGCAACGTTCAACCGCCTTGCAAGAACATCGGGCTGAATCGTCTCACGCGGTTATGTACACGTCTTTGCGGCGAGCCGCAGTGCCATCGCATTAGCCAGCACGCCTCACAGCAATTTTCAAAGCTGCACTATCCGTGCTGCGGTTTGGGTAGTGTCCGAATTTCCAACACGACTTTGCGGGGGCAAGCCGATGGCGCGTGCGTACTTCACGGGAACAGCCGACGAGATCGAATACTGGGACTTCGCGGAACTCTGGCAGGGTTACGACGATTCCGTGCTCGATCTGGCCAGGCGCGAGGGCGTGCAGTCGGTCGCCGAACTCGGCGGCGGCGCCAACCCGGTGGTCGGCGATCCCGACAAGTGGGGTTTCGCCGATCACCGTGTCGTGGTGGATATCTCGCCGCTGGAACTCGGCAAGTCCGCGGTGCAGGTGGAGACCCGGGTGGTCGATCTGTGCCGGCCGATCGAGGACGACGACGTGGGCACCTATGATCTGGTCTTCTCGAAGATGTTGTGTGAGCATCTGCCCGATCCCGTTGTGTTTCACCAGAACTGCCACCGGCTGCTGCGCCCGGGCGGATTGTCGGTACATTTCTTCCCGACATTGGGCACCTTCCCCTTCCTGGTCAACAAGCTGATCCCGGAGCGGACGGCACGCAGAATCCTGGACAAGGTGCAGCCGGGCAGGCTGGACCAGCCGAACCTGGAGAAGTTTCCGGCCTACTACCGAGGGACGACGGGCCCCACCCGGCGCGCGATCGACAAGTTCGAAGCTTTCGGGTTCAAGGTCGAACAGTGGAAGTCGAGCTTCGGCCACGCCTACTACACGGTGATTCCGCCGCTACAGGCACTGGAGGACGCCAAGAGCCGGTTACTGCGCAGGCATCCGATTCCGGCGCTGGCCAGTTTCTCGGTGGTGGTGCTGCGCAAGGTCGCCTGAAACACCTCAGCTACGGCGCTGCTGTCCGTGCCGGGCGAACTCGTCGTCCAGCGATCGTTTCTCGGCGCCTTCCATCGGCCGGTAGGCCACCGGACCCCGCCCGGCCCACCGGTACACCGCTTCGTCGGTGTGCCACCGTTGTTGTTGGAGTTCGCGTTTGAGCACCTTGTTGGATCCGGTGACGGGCAGGTCGCCCGACACCCGCAGCAGCCGCGGAGTTCCCTTGGCGCCGAGGTCTTCCTGAGCCGCCAGGAACACGGCGAACTCTTCCTCGTCGAAGTGATCCGGGCGGGCGACCTCGATGGCCGCCATCACCTGGTCCCCGGACCGCGGGTCGGGTACGGCGAACACGCCGGCGGCGATCACCTGCGGGTGCCGGCGCAGCACGTGTTCGATGGTCAGGGCGGAAATGTTCTCGCCGTCGACGCGGATCCAGTCGCCGCGGCGCCCGGCGAAATAGATGAAACCCGCCTCGTCGAGGTAGCCGAGGTCACCGGTCCAGTACCAGCCGTTGCGGATGCGCTCGGCGTTGGCCTCGTCGTTGTTGTAGTAGCCCTCGAAGGTGCGGGTGCCGAACTTGTCGACGATCTCGCCGACCGCGTCATCGGGGTTGAGCACCCGGCCTCCGGCATCCAGAATGGCTGGGGCACAGTCGTTGAGCGTGTCCGGGTCGACGATGGCGACGCCGTTGTGCAGGGGCCTGCCGAGCGCGCCCGGCGGCGCGCCGGGAACCATCGCGACCGCACCGCCGCCCTCACTGGACCCGTATCCCTCGAACAGCTCGGCGCCGAACCGGCGGCGGAACTCGGCCTGATCATCCGGGGACGCCTCGGTACCGAAGCCGCGCTGCAGCGGATTGTCCGCGTCATCGGGCCGCTCCGGGGTGGCCATCAGGTAGCCCAACGCCTTACCCACATAGGTGAAGAAGGTGGCGCCGAAGTACCGGACATCGGGCAGGAACCGCGAGGCCGAGAACGTCGGCGCCAGGCAGACGGTGGCGCCGACGGCCAGCGCGGGCGCCCACAGCGCCATGATGGCGTTTCCGTGGAACAGCGGCATGCTGCAGTACTCCACGTCCTCGCGGCGGTGGCCGTATTTCTGCACCGCCGCGTAGCCGATCCGGGCCAGCCTGCCCTGGCTGCACCGGACCGCCTTGGACGCTCCGGTGGTGCCCGAGGTGAACAACAACAGCAGCAGCGTGTCCTCGCCGACCTCGGCGCCGATCGCTCCCCCGCGGTACCCGTCGACCGCCGCCGCGTAGTCCGGGGTGTCGATCAGCAGCAGCGCGACACCGAGATCCAGTGCCCCCAGCCGTTCGGCGCCCGCGGTGTCGGTGACGATCAACGCGCAGTCGGCGAGCCGGATCTCGGCGGCCAGCTCGGCCGGTCCGCGGGTCGGGTTGATGCCGACCACGGTGGCGCCGCTCAGCGCGGCGGCGCCGAGCCAGAACACGAAATCGGGCACATTGGGCAGCAGCACGCCGATATGGGGCGGAGCGTCCGGGCGGTCGGCCAGCAGTGCCGTGGCCAGCGCACCGCGGGCGGCGGACTCGGCGACCACCTCATCCCAGGTCCAGTCCCGCTCGTACGAGCGCAGGCCCAGCCTGGTGTCCCCGCGTCGATCGAGCAGCATGGCGGCGATGGAATCGCGTGTCAGGTCGGCGCTCGGCACCGACACAGCTTGGCCGTCGATCGACACACAGTGAGTTAACTCGCACCTCTCTTATGCAGTTCTTAGAAGTACAGCTAGCATCGACTCCCATGACGAGCACTATCGAGCCGGCGGCAGAGCACGTACCCGATATTCACACCACGGCCGGCAAGCTGGCCGACCTGCGGAAGCGCGCCGAAGAGGCGCTGCACCCGGTCGGTGAGGCCGCGGTCGAGAAGGTGCACGCCAAGGGCAAGCTGACCGCCCGTGAGCGCATCTACGCGCTGCTGGACGAGGGTTCGTTCGTCGAACTCGACGCGCTGGCGCGGCACCGGTCCACCAACTTCGGCCTGGAGAAGAACCGGCCCACCGGCGACGGCGTGGTGACCGGTTACGGCACCATCGACGGCCGCGAGGTCTGCATCTTCAGCCAGGACGCCACCGTCTTCGGCGGCAGCCTCGGCGAGGTCTACGGCGAGAAGATCGTCAAGGTCCAGGAGCTGGCCATCAAGACCGGCCGCCCGCTGGTCGGCATCAACGACGGCGCAGGCGCCCGCATCCAGGAGGGTGTGGTCTCCCTCGGCCTGTACAGCAAGATCTTCCACAACAACATCAAGGCCTCCGGCGTCATCCCGCAGATCTCGCTGATCATGGGTGCCGCCGCCGGTGGGCACGTCTACTCCCCCGCGTTGACCGACTTCGTCATCATGGTCGACGGCACCAGCCAGATGTTCATCACCGGGCCCGATGTCATCAAGACCGTCACCGGCGAAGACGTCACCATGGAGGAACTGGGTGGCGCGCACACCCACATGGCCAAGTCCGGCACAGTGCATTACGTCGCCTCGGGTGAGCAGGACGCCCTCGAGTACGTCCGCGACCTGCTGAGCTACCTGCCGTCCAACAACTACGCCGATCCGCCGCGCTACCCGTCGGTGCCGGCCACCGGCTCCATCGAGGACAGCCTCAACAGCGAGGACCTCGAACTCGACACCCTCATCCCGGATTCGCCGAACCAGCCCTACGACATGCACGAGGTGATCTCGCGCATCCTCGACGACGACGAGTTCCTCGAGGTGCAGGCCGGCTACGCCACCAACATCCTCGTCGGCTTCGGCCGGGTTGACGGGCGTTCGGTCGGCATCGTCGCCAACCAGCCCACCCAGTTCGCCGGCTGCCTGGACATCAACGCCTCCGAGAAGGCCGCGCGGTTCATCCGCACCTGCGACGCCTTCAACATCCCGATCGTGCTGCTGGTGGACGTGCCGGGCTTCCTGCCGGGCACCGACCAGGAGTTCAACGGCATCATCCGCCGCGGCGCCAAGCTGCTCTACGCCTACGGCGAGGCCACCGTCCCGAAGATCACCGTCATCACCCGCAAGTCCTATGGCGGCGCGTACTGCGTGATGGGGTCCAAGGACATGGGCGCCGACGTCGTGGTCGCCTGGCCCACCGCCCAGATTGCCGTCATGGGCGCGTCCGGCGCCGTCGGGTTCGTCTACCGCAAGGAACTCAAGGATGCGGCGGCCGAGGGCGCGGACGTCGACAGCCTGCGCCTGGAACTGCAGCAGACCTACGAGGACACCCTGGTGAACCCGTACATCGCGGCCGAGCGCGGTTACGTCGACGCGGTCATCCCGCCGTCGCACACCCGCGGTTACGTCGGTACCGCGCTGCGCCTGCTGGAGCGCAAGATCAGCCAGGTTCCGCCGAAGAAGCACGGGAACATCCCACTGTGAGCGAAGCGAACGATTCAGCGACTGTGAGCGAGACCCCCACCGAGGATGCCGCAGCACCGGCGACCCATGAGCCGCACATCAAGGTGCTCAAGGGTTCGCCCACCGACGATGAGCTGGCCGCCCTGATCGGCGTGCTGTCGGCCGCCGCGGGCGGTCCGGCCGAGCCGGTGGTGACCGAGAAGAACCTGTGGGGCCATCCGGTCGACCGACTGCGCTACCAGAGTCACAGCTGGCAGCGGGTCACGCTGCTGGAGCGGACCCACCTGCGCAAGTGACCCGTCTGGTCCTTGGTTCGGCCTCCGCGGGGCGCCTCGGCTTGCTGCGGCACGCCGGTGTCGAGCCGCTGGTCGTGGTGTCCGATGTCGACGAGGACGCCATCATCGAGCGGATGAACGGCGACGCCCCCGCGCGGGTCGTCGCCGCCCTGGCCACGGCCAAGGCCCAGCGCGTCGCCGAACTGCTCGACGCTGACATCGCCGCCGATTGCATTGTCATCGGTTGCGATTCGATGTTGGAGGTCGGCGGTGTGCTCAGCGGCAAGCCCGGCACCGTGACGGCCGCCCGCCGGCAATGGCAGTCCGCGGCCGGCCGTGCCGGGCAGCTGCACACCGGCCACCGTGTGCTGCGGGTCCGCGATGGTGCCGTGGCCGGTGAGACCGGCCGGACCGGCACCACCACAGTGCATTTCGGCGTACCCGCACAGGAAGATCTGGACGCCTACCTGGCAACTGGTGAACCGCTGCACGTCGCGGGCGCGTTCACCCTGGACGGACTGGGCGGCTGGTTCATCGACCGCATCGAGGGCGACCCGTCCAATGTGATCGGCCTGAGCCTGCCGCTGCTGCGCGCCCTGTTGGCCGATCTCGGGGTCTCCGTCGCCGCGCTGTGGGCCGCGAACAGGCCGCGTGAATAGTCCGGCGCGTCATGGGAATAGATCACTGGAGAAGGTTGATCAGACGACCGAAAGGTGATCATGACGATCTCACCGAACGATGTGCGCCGGTTGCTCGACGCGACGGAACTCGATTCGGTACTGGTCCTCATCGAGGGGCGTACCGAAGTGATCCCGGCGGCGGCACTGGACTCCGATGACTTCCGGGGGGCGATGACGGTGACATCCCGCCACAAGCTCATCGACCAAATCGGT
Organism: Mycolicibacterium sp. P9-22; assembly: GCF_008329585.1. Classification (GTDB taxonomy): domain Bacteria; phylum Actinomycetota; class Actinomycetes; order Mycobacteriales; family Mycobacteriaceae; genus Mycobacterium. Next base: position 167,300 of record NZ_NPKP01000002.1, read on the forward strand.
TCCCCAGAGCCCTCGGATCGGGAAGTGGCCGAACAGGCGGGGATCCTCGACGCGGCGATCTCGACGCTGGGCGGCTAGAACACGCAACTAGGGACGTGCGGCGTTGCCGACATCCGGGTCGTCATCTGCCGGCGGCTCCGGATCCCGCCATTCCTCTGCGCGGCTGCTTCGATTGCCCTGCAAGGTGCCACGCAGCTCATCTTTGAGCTCGTCGTCCTCGCGCGCACTGTGCTTGCTGCTCTCCCGCTCCATCAGCGGACTCCCTTCATCGAATTTCCCCGGATGTGAGGCGCGAATACCGGGCCGCGGGCTAACCGGCGCGCGTCTCCCGGCGATTGGCCCGCTGGATGGCGTCGACCAACTCGTCCTTGCTCATCGTGGAGCGGCCCCTGATGTCGAGGCGTCGCGCGATCTCCTGCAGGTGTTTCTTGCTCGCGTTGGCGTCGACGCCCTCAGCGGTGTCGCCCTTCGCGTTCGGACCGCCACTGCGCGCCCGGTCGTCGGAAGGCCCACGCTGATCCTTGGGCTCCCAATGGTCCCCGACCTTCTCGTAGCTGTGCTTGAGCGCCGCATACGCGGTGCGGTGTGCCCGTTCGCCCTCACCGTATTCGTCGGCGGCCGCATCGTGGGTCTTGGTGAACGTGCGCTGGGCCTTGGCGTCGGACTTGCGGATAGTGCTCGGCAACTCGTCCTTCTTCGGCTTGCCCTGCTTGGTGGTTTTCGGCATCGGAACGCTCCTTTCGACCGTCGTTGGGTGCCCGTCCCGCCGACCGGAGAAACGCGCTTAAGCCGCCCGCGCACGGGTATTTCTGGAGGATGGCCGATACCGCAGTTCTCGTCATCGACATGCTCAACGCCTACCGGCACCCCGATGCCGAACAGCTGATGAACAGCGTCGCCGACATCGTCGAGCCGCTGGCCGACCTGATTCATCGCGGCCGTGACCGCGGGGACGTCGACGTCGTCTACGTCAACGACAACTACGGCGACTTCACCGGGGACTGGGACGACATCGTGTGCACGGCACTCGACGGCGCCCGGCCCGATCTGGTGAAACCGATTCTGCCGACGGCGGATTGCCTGCGGCTCACCAAGGTTCGGCACAGCGCTTTCTACGCCACCCAACTGGACTATCTGCTGCAGCAACTCAAACCCGCGCGCCTGCTGATCACCGGCCAGGTGACCGAACAGTGCGTGCTCTACACCGCCCTCGATGCCTACGTACGGCACTACGACGTGGTCGTGCCCCCCGATGCGGTGGCACACATCGACGCCGGCCTCGGCGAGGCGGCGCTGGAGATGATGCGCCGCAACATGCGCGCCGAGCTGATCCCCGCAGCACACTGCCTGCCGGCGTGAGCGCCTCGTCACTGATCATGGGTACGCTCATGGGGTGTCGCTTCCTGCCGATCCAGATCCTGCCCTCGCCGCCTACGCGCACCCCGAACGTTTGGTCACCGCCGATTGGCTGTCGGCCAATCTCGGACGGCCCGGGCTGTCCATCGTGGAGTCCGACGAGGACGTCCTGCTCTACGACACCGGCCACATCCCGGGTGCGGTGAAGATCGACTGGCACACCGACCTCAACGACCCGGCCGTCCGCGACTACATCGACGGCGCGCAGTTCGCCGCACTGATGGACCGCAAGGGCATCGCGCGCGATGACACGGTGGTCATATACGGCGACAAGAGCAACTGGTGGGCCGCGTACGCGCTGTGGGTGTTCACCTTGTTCGGTCACCCCGATGTCCGGCTGCTCGACGGTGGCCGCGATCTGTGGGTGTCCAACGGCCGCGACACCACCCTCGATGTGCCGAGCAAGCCGAGCAGCGGCTACCCCGTCGTCGAGCGGGATGACGCCGCCATCCGGGCCTTCCGTGAGGATGTGCTCGGCGTGCTCGGCCAGGAGCCGTTGATCGACGTGCGATCGCCGCAGGAGTACACCGGCGAGCGCACCCATATGCCCGATTACCCCGAGGAGGGTGCGCTGCGGGGTGGGCACATCCCCACTGCGGTGTCGATCCCGTGGGCCAAGGCCGCCGAGGACAGCGGACGCTTCCGCAGCCGCGCCGAGTTGGACGCGCTGTACGGGCATCTCACCGCCGACGACAAGACGATCGTCTACTGCCGCATCGGCGAACGGTCCAGCCACACCTGGTTCGTGCTCACCCATCTGCTGGGCCTGCCCAATGTGCGCAATTACGACGGATCCTGGACCGAGTGGGGCAATGCGGTGCGGGTACCGGTCGCCGTCGGCGACGAGCCCGGATCGGCACCCGCGGCGACATGAGCATGCCCGCGGCACTCGCCGAAGTCGTCGGAGAGTTCCAGGAGGTGAACGGGCAGGACAAGCTGCAACTCCTGCTCGAGTTCGCCAATGACCTTCCAGAGTTGCCGTCGCACCTGGAAGAGGCCGCGATGGAACCGGTCCCCGAGTGCCAGTCACCACTGTTCCTCGACGTCGACGCCACCGACCCCGACCGGGTGCGACTGTTCTTCAGTGCTCCCGCCGAGGCGCCGACGACCCGGGGTTTCGCCGCCATCCTGGCCGCCGGCCTGGACGGGCAATCCGCCGCCGACATCCTGGCGGTTCCCGACGATTTCTACGCCGACCTGGGCCTAGCCGCGTTGATCAGCCCGTTACGGCTGCGCGGGATGTCGGCCATGCTGGCCCGGATCAAGCGCCGGTTACGCGCGAACTGAGTCCTGCCCACGCCGGTCGCCGATGCTGTCGGTGACACCGCCGTTGTCGCCGGTGTCACTTTTGCCGACGGCGGCAATTAATGCTGATCCATGCCAGAATGGCCAGTAGCCAGCTAACCGGCCGGCGAGCCGTCCGTACCGCTCGCTGGGCTGGATACGACGGTTGCGAGGCGGGGGCCAGCGGCACAGGACGACCAGGAAAGGGGCCCGGCTCGATGAATCGGCAGGCCAGAGACGTCATTCTTTATGAACTCAATGAAGTCCCATGGGATGTCGTCGACATCTACGTCAAGAATCGTCCCGAATCGAATATCGCCGCGCTGCTCCAGCAGGGTCAGTCGCTGACCACCGTCCACGAGGACCGCGAGGAGTTGCAGGGCCTGCAGCCGTGGCGCACCTGGCCGACGCTGCACACCTCCTCCTACGAGCACAACTCCTTCGACCTGGGCCAGGATCCCTCGACGTTCCGCGGCGAGCCGATCTGGGATGTCGCCGAGAAGGCCGGTCTGTCCGTCGGACTGTTCGGCCCGATGCAGAGCTGGCCGGCCCGCCCGTTCAAGCACGGCGGCTTCTATGTGCCGGACACCTTCAGCTCCGATGCCAAGACCTACCCGCCCTCCCTCGAACGCTTCCAGGCGTTCAACCTCGCGATGACCGGCGAGAACGGATTCTCGCCGGACTCGGCCCTGAGCCCCAAGGCGCTGGCCGGCACCGCCGTCGATCTGGTGCGGCTCGGGCTGACGCCCCGGGTGACCGCCACCCTGGCCACCCATCTGGTCAAGGAGCGAATCGACCCGCGCTACAAGGCTTTCCGGTCGGCGATGCAGGCGCCATTGAGCTTCGACCTGTATTGGCGCCAGCACCGCAAGAGCAACCCGCGCCTCAGCATCTTCTTCACCAACCACGTGGCCGGCATGATGCACCGGTTCTGGGGTGACGGCATGCCCGGCTACACCGAGAAGTACGAGTACGACGCCGACGAGGTGTACGGCAGCTTCATCGTCGCCGCCATGGACATCACCGACCGCCAGATCGGGCGCATCCGCAAATATCTGGCCAAGCATCCGCAGTCGATGCTGGTGCTGTCGGCCAGCATGGGCCAGGGCCCGGTGGAGGTGCCGAAGTTCGACGGTGGCCGGTTCGTCCTGGATGACCACAACAAGCTGATCGCCCAGCTGGGCCTCAAGCCCGCCGACGTCGCGCTGGCGATGTACCCGATGCTCTCGCTGGTCTTCCAGTCCGAGGCCGACGCCGCCGACGCCGTGGCGCCGCTGGAGTCGGTTCTGGTGAACGGCTCCGAACGGTTGTTCGCCCGGCTGCGGGTGGAGGGCAAGACCGTCACCTTCGGCATCGACTACACCGTTCCGGGCGACGACACCACGACGGTGACCGTCCGGCCGTCCGGCACCGCTTCGGACGTGACCGTCCCCGCCACCGAGCTGGGCCTGAGCGTGCATTCCCGGATCGGCGGGGTGAACACCGGCTACCACATCCCGGAGGGCATCCTGCTGGCCGCGGGCGCCGGCGTGACCGCGGATCCGTCCCGCAAGGAGGTCGACATCCTCGATGTGGCGCCGTCACTGTTGGCCAACGCCCTCGGCGTGGACCCGCCGCCGTCGATGAAGGGCATCCCGACCCTGTTCGGTTGAAGATGAATTCTCAGCTGTCCCGAAAAACGGCGGCGCCCTCGAACGGGGGTGCCGCCGTTCTACGCTGAGGGTGCATTCGCCGGCATTCCCGCAGCGCAGCTACCGACCACGTCAAACGTACCGACCAGTAACAAAGTTGCCTTACCGGAAGGGCGACGGTAACTCGGCCGAAATTCGGGGGTCCGACTCGCCACCCCGGAATTGGACACATAAACTTCGCCCGATACATTCTTAAAGACGTTTCTTAGAGAACATGCCATCAGGAGGCCCAGTGCCCAGTCACGCCAGCTCGAAGATCTCAAAGGTGCTCGTCGCCAACCGCGGGGAGATCGCTGTCCGTGTGATCCGAGCCGCGAAAGACGCCGGGCTGGCCAGCGTGGCCGTCTACGCCGAACCGGACGCCGACGCGCCCCACGTACGGCTCGCCGATGAGGCGTTCGCCCTCGGCGGCCAGACCTCGGCGGAGTCCTACCTGGTGTTCGAGAAGCTGCTCGAGGCCGCCGCCAAGTCCGGCGCCAACGCCATCCACCCCGGCTACGGCTTCCTGAGCGAGAACGCCGACTTCGCGCAGGCCGTCCTCGACGCCGGCCTGATCTGGATCGGGCCCAGCCCGCAGTCCATCCGCGACCTCGGCGACAAGGTCACCGCGCGCCACATTGCCGCGCGCGCCCAGGCTCCCCTGGTCCCCGGCACCTCCGACCCGGTCAAGGACGCCGACGAGATCCTGGCCTTCGCCAAGGAATACGGCCTCCCGATCGCCATCAAGGCCGCCTTCGGCGGTGGCGGCCGCGGCATGAAGGTCGCCCGCACCCTCGAAGAGATCCCCGAGCTGTTCGACTCGGCCACCCGAGAAGCGGTCGCGGCGTTCGGGCGCGGCGAGTGCTTCGTCGAGCGCTACCTGGACAAGCCGCGCCACGTCGAGGCCCAGGTCATCGCCGACACCCACGGCAACGTCGTGGTCGCGGGCACCCGCGACTGCTCGCTGCAGCGCCGCTTCCAGAAGCTGGTCGAGGAGGCGCCCGCGCCCTTCCTGACCGAGGCGCAGCGCAAGGAGATCCACGAGTCCGCCAAGCGCATCTGCAAGGAAGCCGGCTACTACGGTGCCGGCACCGTCGAGTACCTGGTGGGCCAGGACGGCCTGATCAGCTTCCTCGAGGTCAACACCCGTCTGCAGGTGGAACACCCGGTCACCGAGGAGACCTCGGGCATCGACCTGGTGCGCCAGCAGTTCAAGATCGCCAACGGCGAGGCGCTGGACATCACCGAGGATCCGACGCCGCGCGGCCACTCCTTCGAGTTCCGCATCAACGGTGAGGACGCCGGACGCGGCTTCCTGCCCGCCCCCGGCCCAGTCACCAAGTTCGAGCCCCCCACCGGCCCCGGCGTGCGCATGGACTCGGGCGTCGAGAGCGGTTCGGTCATCGGCGGCCAGTTCGACTCGATGCTGGCCAAGCTGATCGTCACCGGGGCCACCCGCGACGAGGCCCTGGACCGCTCGCGTCGCGCGCTGGCCGAGTTCAATGTCGAGGGCCTGGCGACGGTCATCCCGTTCCACCGTGCCGTGGTCTCCGACCCCGCCTTCATCGGCGACGGCGACGGCTTCACCGTGCACACCCGCTGGATCGAGACCGAGTGGGACAACACCGTCGAACCGTTCACCGGCGGTGAGCCCCTCGATGAAGAGGACAACCTGCCCCGGCAGAAGGTCGTCGTCGAGGTCGGCGGACGCCGCCTCGAGGTCTCCCTGCCCGGCGACCTGGCGCTCGGTGGCGGCGGCGCCGCGGCCGGCGCCATCCGCAAGAAGCCCAAGGCGCGCAAGCGCGGCGGCGGCGGCGGCGCGGCGGCCTCCGGCGACTCGGTGACCGCACCCATGCAGGGCACCGTCGTGAAGGTCGCCGTCGAAGAGGGCCAGCAGGTCTCGGCGGGCGACCTGGTCGTGGTCCTGGAGGCCATGAAGATGGAGAACCCGGTCACCGCCCACAAGGACGGCACCATCACCGGGCTGTCGGTGGAGGCCGGTGCCGCCATCACCCAGGGCACCGTGATCGCCGAGATCAAGGACTAACACCCGCTCGGTGGCCACTTGTGGCACGGATTCCTTCGGATCCTGTGCCATAAGTGGCCATTCGGCATTCTGGAGGCCTGATGGAACCCGTGGAGATCAACAACGGGCAGTGGTACCTGCGGGGGCTGCGCTACGACGATCGCGTCGACGACCGCCCCGCCCTGGCCGATCTCGGCGAAACCGACCTCGACTACATCGACGAGGCCGCCGACGGCTGGGAATCCGACACCCGCTACACCTGGGCGGTGTGCGAGCCGAGCACCGGCGAACTGCTGGCCGAGGTCACCCTGGACCGTGAGACGGGGTTCATGGCCAGCCGGGCACGCCCGGGCTTCGAAGATGCGGCCGCAATGTCCGAGGACACCGTGCGGCGTTACGCGTCGGCCGCCCTGGGCCTCACGGTGCACACCTGACTCAGGTCACTTCCGGTCGCTCATCGATATCGGCGCCGCCGGCCAGGTCGCCGCATTCCACCGCGATGACGTCTCCGCGCTCGCGCAGGAACGGCCCAGCGCCGGTATCGCCACTCAAACCGGCGAGCAGTTGCGGCCAGTGCCGGCGTGCGATGACGACGGGATGGCCCGGGCGGCCGGCATAGACCGCTCTGGCCAGCCCGGACGCTCCCGAACGGGCCGCGCCGAGCACCCGTGCCACCACATCGGCCCCGACATCGGGGGTGTCCACGAGATGTACGACGGCAAAAGCGGCATCCGCGGCGCCCAGCCCCGCCCGCAGGGACGCCGACAATCCGTCTGACCAGTGCAAGGCGTGCACCGCGCGGGCCGGTGCCGGCACGTCGACGACATCCGCACCGGCCGCCCCCAGCACGACGATCACCTCGTCACAGCCACCGTCATCCAGCGCCACGACCGCCCGCTTCAGCCAATCCCCTTTTTCAGCACGCACTTTCGGCATCCCGTACCGGGTGCCGGCCCCGGCGGCCAGCACCACCCCGGAGGCGGTGGCCTCACTCGACATGACATCAGTGTGGACCCGAGGGTGTCGCGACCGGCAACCGGGCGTTTCCATGAGAGTCCGTTGAGGCGATTGTTCGCCTTGATCATCTGGCGTAGGGTCGTTACCAGGTTGAGTTCACAGCCGGCATCACGCGTCAGCGCAGATGCGGGGCCCGCGCGAGTCCCCACATCACCCGCCTCAAGCAATGGGGCGATCGTCAGAACCGGAACACACGCGGACGCGTGCCAGCACGATCAGGTTATCCGGAGTGCATCCGACTGATGGAGGGCAGATGTCCAACCTCAACGCCGACACGCGGGTCGCTGCCACGCAGCACCTCACCCGCGACCGGGCGAGCTACACCACACAGGCACTACCGCCGTCGACCGTCGTGATCACCGTCGAAGGTGAGCTCGACGCGGCCAACACCACGCAGTTCAGCGACTACATCCAGCTCCGGCTGCGCAATGCCGAGAAATTGGTGCTCGACCTCAGCGCAGTGACTTTCTTTGCCGCAGAAGCATTTTCAGCAGTTCACAAGGTAAGTGTCCAAGCCGCCGGGCGAAACGTGCAATGGAGCCTGCTGACCAGTGCACCCGTCGACCGGATGCTGCAGATCTGCGATCCCGACCACGCCCTCGAGGAGCTACGCAGGGCCGGCTGACCTACTGCAGCTCATCGCGCAGGCGGGCCAGGGATTTCGCCAGCAGGCGCGACACGTGCATTTGCGAGATGCCGACACGCTCGGCGATCTGCGACTGCGTCATCGACTCGAAGAACCGCAGGATCAGCACCGTGCGCTCACGCTCGGGCAGGGTGGCCAGCAGCGGCCGCAGCGCTTCCCGGTTCTCGATCTGATCGAGGGCGTCATCCGAAGATCCGAGCGTGTCGGCGATCGCCGGCGCCTCGTCGTCGCCGGAACCGCCACTGTCGATGGAGAGCGTGTTGTACGAGCTGCCGGCGATCAGACCTTCAACCACCTCTTCGCGATCCATGCCGAGTTCGGCGGCCAGCTCGGTGGGTGTCGGCGCATGACCGAGCCGCTGGGACAACTCCGCGGTGGCCGCGCCCAGGCGCAGATGAAGTTCCTTGAGCCGGCGCGGCACCTTCACCGACCAGCCGTTGTCACGGAAGTGCCTGCGCACCTCGCCCATGATGGTGGGCACGGCGTAGGAGGCGAAGTCCGAGCCGGCGTCGACGTCGAAACGGTTGACCGCGTTGACCAGGCCGACGCGCGCCACCTGCACCAGGTCGTCGCGCGCTTCGCCGCGGCCTTCGAACCGGCGGGCGATGTGATCTGCCAAGGGAAGGCAGCGCTGCACTATCCGCTCTCGTTGACGCGCGAATTGTGCTGAGTCATCAGGGAGTTCGCGGAGCTCGCGGAACATCTCGATGACGTCGGCGTATTCCGAGCTCACTGCAGCAGGCTCGCTCGTCTCGCAGTGAGCGAAATTCCGAACACACTGCCGGCCTCGTTGAAGGTGGTGACCTCATCGGTCAGCGAATTGAGGACATGCCAGCTGAAGCTCCCGGGGGACACCACCGTCTCCTCGGTCGCCTCGCAGGTCGCCGAGGCACGCACCACCACCGCGTCCTCACGCGGTTCGACCCGCACCAGCAAGGGCGAGCCGGGCACCGCCGACCGGATCAACCGGGTCGCGGCTTCGTCGACCGCCAAGCGCAGATCGGAAACGGCATCGAAATCGAGGTCTTCGAAGGTGGCGACGGCGGACACCAGAGCCCGCAGCACGGCAAGGTTCTCCACGGTGGCCGCCACCCGAAGTTCCACCGACCTGTCTCCGACAACCGCACCATCGTGCATGCCCGTACCGTGCACCATCTGACCTCCCGCTGAATCCGCTCGGAGGTTACCCCACAACTGCTGGTAGCTAACCAACGGTCCGGCACCGCCTCACGGGTGTGTCACCTTGACGTGCCCGGGGTATTCCCGCGAAATGAGCAGCCACACGTTGCGCAGGGTCCTCATCGCGGTCGCCGTGGTGCTGGCCATCGCCGTACTCATCGCCATCGGTGTGTACGCCTTCGCCTTCATCCTGCTCGGGCCGATGATGGCCTGAAATACGCATGCGGACCTCGGTACCCCGCGGCAGCGGGTACCCAAACCTGGTCGGCAGTTTCGCCGGCCACCCACCGGGTAATCATCTGCCATGACGAGTCCAGTTCCCGACGAGGTGCCCGTCGCCGATGCCATCGAACAGTCTCGCGACGCCGTGGAGGCCGTCCCTGACCAGGAGTCCCCGGAACCCGATCAGGGCGTCCCGCCCCTGGAGGCGAGCGACGCCGACTGGCAGGAACAGACCGCCGACGTCGACCCGGACGCCGAGGCTGACGAACTCGATCGCCGCGGCTGACGCGTTGCGGGCCAACCACACCCGGATGGAGCCGGTCGGATACCCGCGGGTTTGCATCGGGCGGCTGGTGGGCATTCCTGGCCCATGTTGGTTCGACGAATCGCCCGCCCACTGTTGTCAGCCGCCTTCATCGGACAGGGCATTGAAGCCCTGCGGGATGTGAAGCCCGCCGCCGAGGTCGTTCAGCCGACCCTCGACGCGGCGCAGTCGCTCCCGAGTTCGGTTGCCGATCAGATCCCCGACAATGCCGTCACCGTCGCGCGCGTCAACGCCGCGGTGCAGATCGGCGGGGGCCTGCTGCTGGCCACCGGCCGCATACCGCGGGTCGCCTCGGCGCTGCTGGCGGCAACCGTCGTCCCGGGCAATCTCGGTAAGCACATGTTCTGGGATGAGACCGATCCGGCGCTCAAGGCCGAAAAGCGACGAGGGTTCCTGACCGATCTGAGCCTCATCGGCGGCTTGGTGCTCGCGTCGGCCGATACCGCCGGGAAGCCATCTCTGGGCTGGCGTGGCCGCCGCGCCGGACGCCGTGTCGCCGAACGGGTTTCAGCCGCGCTGCCGTCCTCGCACGACGCGCTCATCGATGCGGAACTGGCCGACAAGGTCAGCCACGGCGTACAGAGTGGCGTCGATCGCGGCCGCGAGTTCGCCGAAACCGCGTACGACCGGGCCGCCCCGCTGGCCGCCACCGCCTACGAGCGCAGCGCCAAGGCGCTGCGAAAGGCCGAAGACCGGGCCGCCCCACTGGCCGCCCAAGCCTACGAACGCAGTGCGCTGGCGCTGCAACGGGGCGCGGACAAGGCGGCGCCGCTGGCCGCCGAAGCCTACGAACGCAGTGCGCTGGCGCTGCAGAAGGGCGCCGACAAGGCAGCCCCGTTGGCCGCGGAGGCGCGGCGCCGGGGTTCTGAACTGGCGGAGACCGCCATCGAGCAGGGCGGCGATCAGCTGTCCTCCGGCTGGCGCCGGGTGCGCAAGCACGTCTGATGTCGTCCTGATCTGGCGAAGCCCTGAACCCCCTGCTCGTGGGGTTCAGGGCTTCCTCGGTCGGCGTGCGTCAGGCCGGCTTGTCGGCCCGGATCACGGCGATCTTCTCCTCGCGGCGCCCGGCCTCGAGCCGTCCACTCTGCTCCAGCCAGCCTGCCTGTTCGCTGAGCACCGGACCGAACCGGACCTGGTCGGTCAGCACGACACGGGCGTCGAGGCCGCTGTCGCGCAGTTGCTGCAATGATCGGCCGATATCGGAGAACTCCGACTGCACCAGCAGCAGAGCCCCGCCGTCGGCCAGCATTTCGGCCGCCACCGCGCACAGCGGATCCAAGATCAACCTGCCGTCCGGCCCACCGTTCCACGGTGAGCTCTGTGCACCCCACGCTCCGGGGGCCGCGCCGTGACCGTCGGGCTGCGTCGGCACGTGCGGCGGGTTGCACGCCACCACATCGAAGGGCTGGCACTCCAGCGCCTGGGTCCACGACCCCAGCCGGATGTCGACGTGCGCACCCGCGACCGAAGCCCGGGTCCGCGCGTACCGCACGGCGCGGCGGCAGATATCGAGCCCCGTGACGCTACCGGCGCCAAGGCCGGCCGCTGCCATCGCGACCACGCCGCTACCGGAGCACAGATCAAGCACCCGCCGACCCGCCACCGCGGTGGCCCCCTGCAGGGCTTGCACCAGAAGATACGAATCCTGTTGCGGCCGATAGACGGTGCCGAGCTCCGCGGCGGTTCTGGTGATCGTCGTCCTCATTCGAGTTCCGAACGCAACGCGGTCAGCAGCGGTTTGGCTGCCTCGGACAGAAACTGGTCCTGAGCGTCCCCACCGATCTGGACCAGTGCGATGTCGGTGAAACCGGCGTCCCGGTAGGGCCGCACCGCCTCGACGATGGCATCGAGATCGGGCCCGCACGGTATGGCCGACGCCACGTCCTCGGGCCGGACGAACTTGGTGGCCGCGGCGAACCCCGCGGGGGTGGGCAGGTCGGCGTTCACCGGCCAGCCGCCGGCGAACCACCGGAACTGGTCGTGGGCACGTGCTATCGCGTTGCCGCGGTCGGGATCCCAGCAGATGGGCAATTGCCCGATGACTCGCCCTTCGGTCAATCCCCTGCCCTGGCGCTGGTGGTGCCAGCCCTGGACGACATCGGCGTCTGGGGCGGTGTTGATCAGGTGATCGGACAGCACGGCCAGCTGCCCGACCGCCCGGTCACCGGCCATCGCGACCGCGAGACCGACCGGTTCCTGCGGCAGATCCCACAGCCGTGCGGAATCCACCGAGAAGTAGTCGCCGTGAAAGTCCACCAGATCACCTCCGAGGAGTTCTCGGATGACCTTGATGGCTTCGGCGAGCATGTCCAGCCTGCGGCCTGCGGCGGGCCAGCCCTGGCCCACCACGTGCTCGTTGAGATTCTCGCCGCTGCCAAGCCCGAGGGTGAACCTGCCATCGGCGAGGATCTGCACCGTCGCGGCCTGCTGGGCGACCACCGCGGGGTGATAGCGCATCGTCGGGCACGTCACGTACGAATACAGACCCACCTCGGCGGTCGCATGGGCCACTGCGCCGAGCACCGGCCAGGCATTGGGTGCGTGCCCCTGAGCTGCCAGCCAGGGCGAGTAGTGATCACTGCAGACCTCGAAATCGAAACCCTCCTGCTCGGCGGAAACCGCGTGCCGAACAAGATCTTTCGGGCCTGCCTGCTCGGTCATCAGGGTATAACCGAATCTCGTCATGACGGCGGCATACCCTGACCACCGCGCACACAAACTCGACGTTTACCCGTTGTCGGTCAACCGGCTGGCCAGCAGGATCTTGGCCTGCTCGGCGCCCTTGCGGCTTTCGTTGGATGCCCGCCTGAAGAACTCCGCAACCTCGGAGTCGCCGTCGCGTTCGGCGTCCCCGATGTAGGTCTCCATGCGGAGAGCGTTGCTCAACGAGGCTTCAGCGAACCAGATCAAATCGTAGACCTTGTCTTTGGTGCCAGTCACGTAACCGGCCTCTTGGTGTGACACGGCGGAATCCTTTCTCGTCACGAAGGCAGCTTTTCTGCCTTACCTCGGTCCGGATTCCCTTGTCCCGGGGTCGGACAAACGTGATTCGGAGGTCGTTGACCGGTCCTCGGTTCGACGCAACGCCAGCGGTAACACCACCCAGAACCCCAACAGCCCGAGCGCGGTCACGACCGCGGCCACGATCCCGACCGGCACACTGCGCACCGCGCCGAATATCAGCATCATCACTCCCGCGAGGGTCAGTGCAAGCAGCATGGTGCCGGCGTAGGCCAAATGGTGCGCGGTGGTCACCACGGTGCCCAACCGATGGCGCCGGAACAGCATCCGGTGGATTCCGATCGGCGCGATCAGCAGGATGGTGGCACCGATCGAGAACGACACCGTGAACAGATAGACGGTCCTGAGCTCTGAACCCAGATGCTCGAAACCGTCATGGAACGGCAGGGTCAACAGCAGACCGGTGAGCAGCTGAACCCCGGTCTGCACCACCCTCAGTTCCTGCAAAAGGCTGGACCAGTTGCGGTCCAGCCTTTGCGTGCTCGTCTCGTGGCGAGCGTTTTCGTTCCAGCGCCGATCACGCTCCAGATGGTCCACGTCGACCTCGTCGGGTCGTCGTTCGTCCCGGCCGCTAGAACCAGGCGCGCCGGCCGGCCACGGGCCGACCGATGGCGCCCAGCGCCCAGAAAACTGCGCCGACGACGAGTAGCACGACTCCGACGACCCACAGCAGGTACACGTCGAGCACGAGGCCGAGAATCAGCAGTATTGCTCCGAGAACGATCACGACACCCTCACTTCCATCGGTCCCATTGAACTGGGCTCTGGCAGATTGCAATTCGCGACCTTGGGGTTCACGCCCCCATAGTTGAGTGGCCCGGCGACCACGGTCAACGCGATGGTTCCAGCGGTCGCACAGTTGGTTGCGCCGCTGTCGAAGTAGTCGCGCTGCCACGCCGCGAACACCCCGATCAACAACCAGATCAACACCAGCGTGCCGATGAGTCCGCGTCCCATGGAAGCCTCCAGTTGCCTTGGATGAATGCAGACGCCGGGTACCCGCTTTACGGCTACGTCAAACATCGGGCGGGGTTGCTGAAATCTCTGCCATGCCCCATGTTTGGCCCGCCAGGGCACCGGGAAGCCTGCGGTTGTGCGGGAAAACCAATCCACTCCCGTAGCGGAAAGGTTGAACATGACTGACAAGAAGACCGGACCCGAATCGGGACTCAGCGGCGTCGTCGAAGACGTCAAGGGAAAGGCCAAGGAGGCCGTCGGCACGGTCACCGGCCGGGATGACCTGACGCGCGAAGGTGAGGCGCAACAGGACAAGGCCCAAGCCGAGCGCGACGTGGCCAAGAAGGAAGCCGAGGCCGACAGCGCTCGTGCAGGTGCCGACGCGGCCGAGCAACGCCAGAAGGCAGAGCAGTAACTGCCCTTCGGCTACACGGACCGGCCCAGCCCAGCTCCCCCGCAGGGCTGGGCCTTTCCGCGTTCGGGGCTAACTGGCCGGGCGTTGGCGGACGACGTCGGGGTGCTCGGCGTACCAGCGCTCTTCGATGCGGCGCACCCGAATGTGTTCCACCGCCATCCACAACGCTCCGATCACGAAACCAGCGGCCGAGGCCGAACCGAGCATCAGCCCGACATCATGGTGCCGGGTGGCGAATGCGGCCAGGCAACCGACGAAAAGCACGAGCGCCACGCCGATCACCACCAGGGCGGGCATGATCACGTTGTCTTTCATGGACTCGCCGGCGTGTGTGCGCGTCGTGCGGGTGTGGTCTACAGGATCCTTGGGGCCTTTCATGGCGACTCCTTCTCCCAACCTGACCCGTTACCGGGCTATCTCAAGGGTAGGACTGCACGCCGTTTGCTGCGGCCGAACGCCGTCATCCGCCGAACCCCGCGAGCGCTGGAAGACTCATGGTCAAGACGGTGATCATCAGCAGCATGAGGAACCAGCCCGCACCCTGCCATGCCCACCAGGTCTGGCGGTGCTTCCAGGTTTGATAGGTACGCACAAATGCGCGGACACCGCCGCCGAACAGGATCACCGGCGCGCCCAACGCCAGCACGATTCGTTGCGGCCTACCGCAGGTGGCCGAATCGACGACGGCCCCATCACAACCACGCGCCAGCACCGCTGCCACGATGAGGAACAGAACCCCAAGCGCCGCCGTCACGACACCGAAACGGACGGCCGCGCTCACCTCGGGGTCGTCGCGTCGCAGTCTCGGTTCAGTACTCATGGTCGCTCATCCCGGGCTGGTCACGGCTGACGCACCGATCATGGGCGGTGAATGCCCGACCCGACCGCGGCGTAAACGTCAGGAGTCGACGCGCAGGTGGGCGGTCAGCAGCAACCGGTCGTACACGCTGCGATGGGGTAGGAGCTCCTGGTAGTTCAGTTCGAGAAAGTCCTTGGCGATCTGCTCGGTGAGCGCCCGGAGCTTGGTGTTGGTCTCCTGCGAACGCCATTTCAGCAGTTCGAACGCGGCATCGGCGCTGATGCGGTAGATCAGCATGAGCATGCCTTTCGCCTGCTCGATACCGCTGCGGGCCTCGGCGATCTCGGCGATCGCCTCGCTGACGCGTTCCTGCTGCTCTCGGGCACCGGTCTGCGCCGGAGGGGACACGTCGATATAGAACCCGTGGGTACCGATGACGGTCGTGCCGTCTTCTCCGAACAGCTGGTCGGCGACGACCAGGACGTGATGGGTTTCGCCGTCGGTGTCGACGATCCGGTGCCGGGTGCTGAACGCCGCACCCGTGCGCCGGATCTCGATCAGCGTGGCCGCAACCTGACCGTAGTCATCCGGATGTTTGTGTGCCAGTACCAGTTCGGTGGTCGGCACCACTGTGCCGGGGTCGTAACCATGCATGCGCTGCACCTGTTCCGACCATTCCCATCGCTCATCGGCGAAATGGAAGCGGAACCAGCCGACATGCTGATGCTCGCCACCGGCGAGTGCGGGCATATCCGGTGGGCGTTTGCCGACATGTTGTCCATCGCTCATTTCGAGATGGATTATGCCCGGTCATCCAGCCCTTCGGCGATACGCTTGATAGCCAAAAGGCGACGATCCCATTGCTGCCCGATCACCGTGAGTTCGGTGCCCAGTGCGCTCAACCGGGCCCCGAGCGCGCGATAGCGGATCTCACGACCCGCCCGAACGGACTCGACGAGGCCGGCCTCGTCGAGCACCGCCAGGTGCTTGGCGATCGCCTGCCGGGTCACCGGGAGGCGAGTCGCCAACGCGCTGGCCGACATCTCGGCAACGCCGAGTTCGGTGAGGATGCGCCAACGGGTTTCGTCGGCCAGCACGGCCAGCAACGCCATCTGCTCGGGGGCGGGAGGGGTGGCCGTCACGACGCCGGCGTGAGGAACTCGACCAGTTCCCCGAGTTCGGCGGTCCACCCTTCCTCGTTGCCGGCGTGTGCTTCCGCGGCGTTGTGCAGCTGTTCGAAACCGCTCTCCACCAGAGCGAGTCGGGTTCCGCCGTCGATCTCGGCAAGCTCGATGCGCACCTCGGTCGAGTTGCCGGGCACCGGTTCGGTGTCGGATTCCCGTGCCCACCGGTACACCAGCAGTCGGGGCTTCTCGGCCTGTTCGACGAGGACCCTGAACTTGCCGTGCTCGGACCAGCCGAAGAAACCGGCGCCGCCGGTGACGGCCTCGAACTCGGCGCTGTCCCCCAACCATTGGGTGATCAGGTCCGCCTCGGTGAGCGCCGACCACACCTTGGTGATGGGGGCGGCGATATCGATGCTGCGGGTGATGTCGAGCGTGTCCATGGGGTTCTCCTTCGTCGGCTGATGTGCAACCCAAGCGTTGCACAATGCGCGCGCCTGCGCAACCCTTGGGTTGCAGATGGGGTGATCGCCCCTGTCGGAGCCGTCGCCTACCATGCGAACGTGCGAATCAAGATCGTTCTCGCGGTGGGCATCACGGCCGGCGTCGCCGCATATGCCGCGGGTGCCGGGTGGCACCTGGCTCTGGCCGCCGCCCTGCTCGCTCCGCTCACGGTGGCGGCGGTGCCGCATTTCGTCGCCGGGTTGCGCACCCCGGCGCCCGACGAGAATCCGATCGACACCATGTCCGGGCTCGAATTCGAGGATTACATCGCCCGGATCGCCCGCTCCTGCGGTGCCCCGGTCATCATGACCTCGATCACCGGGGACTGGGGCGTCGATCTCGTGATCGGCCGCCGCCCGGACCGTCTTGCCGTGCAATGCAAACGGATGAACCGACCGGTCGGCACGAGCGCCGTCCAAGAGGTGGTGGCCGGCGCCGCCATGCAGGACTGTGCCCACACCATGGTGGTGACCAACAATGAGTTCACTCCGGCGGCAAGGAAATTGGCCGAACGACACGATTGCATCCTGGTCAGCGGTACGGAGATTCCCAGACTCAAGGGGCTCATCCGCGGACTGACTACATCGCGCTGAGCACGTCCCGAACCGCGTCCACCGCGGTATCGATCTCGGCGGCCGTCACGGTCAGGGCCGGCCGGAACCGCACCGAATCGGCACCGCTGGCCAGCATGATCACCTGCCGGTCCCACAACCGCCGGATCAGTTCATCGCGGTCCCCGGCGGCGGGCATGCTGAACGCGCACATCAGCCCGCGGCCACGCGGATCGAGAACACGGTCGGGGAACTCATCGGCCAACTCGCGCAGCCGGTCCAGCAGACGCCGTCCCATCGCGGCGGCACCGGTGATCAGATCGTCGGCCTCGATGACCTCCAGAATGCGCCGTGCGCGCACCATATCGGTGAGGTTGCCACCCCAGGTGGAGTTGATCCGCGAACTGGTGCAGAACACGTTGTCGACGACCTCGTCGACACGCCCGCCTGCCATCACGCCGCACACCTGGGTCTTCTTGCCGAAGGCCACCACATCCGGAGTCACACCCAATTGCTGGTAGGCCCAAGCGGTTCCGGTGATACCGCAACCGGTCTGCACCTCGTCGAAGATGAGCAGGGCATCGAATTCATCACACAACGCACGCATTGCCGCGAAGAACTCGGGGCGGATGTGCCGGTCACCGCCTTCGCCCTGAATCGGCTCGGCGATGAAACAGGCGATGTCGTGCGGGTGTGCCTCGAACGCGGCACGCGCCTGACGAAGCGACTCCGCCTCCAACTCGGCCATCTCGGCGCCGGGCCGCAGATAGGGCGCGTCGATACGGGGCCAGTCGAACTTCGGGAAGCGGGCGACCTTGTTGGGATCGGTGTTCGTCAGCGACATCGTGTAACCGCTTCGACCGTGGAAGGCGCCGCGCAGGTGCAGGACGCGGGTGCCGAGCCCCGGATCGATACCGCGGGCCTCGTTGTGACGACTCTTCCAGTCGAAGGCAACCTTCAACGCGTTCTCGACGGCGAGCGCTCCCCCATCGACGAAGAACAGATGCGGTAGCGCCGGATCGCCGAGGACGCGGGCGAACGCCTCGACGAACCGCGCCATCGGAACGGTGTAGATATCGGAGTTGCTCGGCTTGTTCACCGCCGCCTGCGCCAGCTCGGCACGGAAGTTCTCGTCGTCGGCCAGGGCCGGGTGGTTCATGCCCAGTGCGGACGAGGCGAAGAACGTGAACATGTCCAGATAGCGGCGGCCATCACGGGCGTCCACCAGCACCGATCCGCGCGATCGCGCCAGATCGAGTACCAGATCCATGCCGTCGGCCAGCATGTTGCGGCCCAGCACATCGTGCACCTCACGGGCAGAAATCTGATCGGGGCGCTGGCGGTCGGCAGAAGTCAGAACGGCGGTCATGCCGCCATGCTAACGCAATTTTTACGCCCTTCGCACCATCTGACCGTAACTATTCCGGCAGGTTGGTTCTTCCATCGTAAAAAGTCTGTAAGATGATGGTGCTTCGTGTGCGGACATTGGCCGCCGTCCGGATCCGCTGCAGCAGGTCTTCCAGCGTCCGCGCCGAGGCGACACGCACCAACAGCACATAGCTCTCATCGCCGGCCACCGAATAGCACGATTCGATCTCGTCGATGTGGCGCAGCCGTGCCGGAGCATCATCGGGTTGAGAGGGATCAAGAGGAGTGATGGCCACGAACGCCGACAGCATGTGTCCGACGGTCTCGGGGTTGATCCGGGCCGTGTATCCGGTCACCACGCCGCGGGACTCCAGTCGCCGCACCCGCGATTGCACCGCCGAGACCGACAGCCCCGCGGTGGTCGCGAGGTGCGCGAGCGTCGCTCGTCCATCCGCGATGAGTTCGCGCACCAGGATCCGATCGATGTCATCGAGGTGCTCGGTATCGACCATGGCCGGAGACTATCGCAAATGACTGTCCCCACTTCACAGCTGCGCGCATCCTTCGCCGCCGCGCTGTCGCAGATGTATGCCGCGGAAGTACCCGCCTACACCACCCTCATCGAGGTCACCGCCGAGGTGAACCGGGATCACACCGGCTCGGAGGCGCTCGGCTCGCCGGCGCGTGTATCCGCCGAACGCCACGGCGCCATCCGGGTGGGCAGCGCCGCCGAACTTGCCGACGCCGCCGACCTTTTCGCGGCGTTCGGCATGTTCCCGGTCGGGTTCTACAGTCTCCGCGAGGCAGCGTCCCCGGTTCCGGTGGTGTCCACGGCGTTCCGCCCCATCGATGTGGACGAGTTGGAGGCCAACCCTTTTCGGGTGTTCACCTCGATGCTCGCCACCGACGACGCCCGGTTCTTCTCCCCCGACCTGCGGGCCAGGGTGGGTAACTTCCTCGACAGGCGGCAACTCTTCGATCCGGAATTGATCGTGCAGGCCCGCCGCATCGCCGCCGACGGCTGCCTTCGCGCGGATGCCGGGGACTTCGTGCGCCGTGCCACCGCGGCTTTCGCGCTGTCACGCGAACCGATCGACAAGGCCTGGTACGACGAGCTGGCCGCGGTTTCGGCGGTGGCTGCCGATATCGCCGGTGTACACACCACCCATATCAACCACCTCACCCCTCGCGTGCTGGACATCGATGAGTTGTACGCCCGGATGACCGACCGCGGTGTCGCCATGATCGAGGCGATCCAGGGACCGCCACGTACCGCCGGGCCGGCGGTGCTGCTACGTCAGACCTCTTTTCGGGCGCTCGCCGAACCGCGACGGTTCCGCGGCCCCGACGCGGCGGTGTTCGACGGCACCCTTCGGGTGCGCTTCGGTGAGGTGGAGGCACGCGGGGTGGCGCTCACTCCGGCCGGTCGCGAACGCTATGACGCCGCGATGGCCGACGCCGGTCGCTGGGATGAGTACTTCCCCGATACCCATGCGGCCATGGCCGCCGCGGGGCTCGCCTACTACCGTGCCGGTGACCCGACGAAACCCGTTGTCTACGAGGACTTCCTGCCCGCATCGGCGGCCGGGATCTTCCGCTCCAATCTGGACACCGAAGCCGACCCGGTCCAGGTGCCCGACCAATCCGGTTACAGCGTCGACTGGATGTCGGGCGCCATCGACCACCACATCCACGACCCTTACGCCCTCTACGAGAAAGCGGCATCATGACCGTCATGCAGACCACCACGCTACCCACCGCAGACGACCTCCGTGACCGGGTCCGTGTCGCGCTGCAGGCGATCGGCGCCGACACCCGGCTCGGCGCAGCCGGCGATCCGGGGCTGCCTGCCGGCACCCCGATCAGCGGTGACGTGCTCTTCTCGGTCCCCGAACACACCGCAGCGCAGACCGAGGACGCCATCGCCGCCGCGGCGGCGGCATACCTGGGCTGGCGGACCACTCCGGCTCCCGTTCGCGGTGCGCTGGTCGCGCGCCTCGGTGAGCTGCTCACCGAGCACAAGACCGATCTCGCCACGCTGGTGACCGTGGAGGCCGGCAAGATCACCTCCGAGGCGCTCGGCGAGGTGCAGGAGATGATCGACATCTGCCAGTTCGCCGTCGGTTTGTCCCGGCAGCTGTACGGAAAGACCATCGCCTCTGAGCGGCCCGGCCACCGGCTCATGGAGACCTGGCATCCGGTCGGCGTGGTCGGCGTCATCACCGCCTTCAACTTCCCGGTCGCGGTGTGGGCGTGGAACACCGCCGTCGCGCTGGTGTGCGGAGACACCGTGGTCTGGAAACCTTCCGAGCTGACCCCGCTGACCGCCATCGCGTGTCAGGCGTTGCTCGAGCGTGCCTGTGCCGACGTCGGTGCGTCGAAGAACGTGGCGCGGCTCATCCAGGGTGGCCGCGAGATCGGCGAGCAACTCGTCGACGATCCGCGGGTCGCCCTGGTGAGCGCCACCGGGTCGGTGCGGATGGGTCAGGAAGTCGGCCCGCGGGTGGCGCGTCGTTTCGGCAAGGCCCTGCTGGAACTCGGCGGCAACAATGCCGCCATCGTCACCCCGTCGGCGGATCTCGACCTGGCGGTGCGCGCCATCGTGTTCTCGGCGGCCGGGACAGCCGGGCAGCGGTGTACGACGATGCGACGGGTGATTGTGCACTCGTCGATCGCCGACGAGCTGTGCCGTCGGGTCGCGGCAGCCTACAAGACGCTGCCCATCGGTGATCCCTCCGTCGAGGGCACCCTGGTGGGTCCGCTGATCCACGCCCGGGCCTACCGCGACATGGTCGGCGCCCTGGAGGCGGCCGGCGCCGACGGCGGCGAGGTCATCGGCGGGCACCGTCACGACATGGGCGACGAAGGCGCGTATTACGTCGCCCCGGCGCTGGTGCGGATGCCCGCGCAGACCGAGGTGGTGCACAACGAGACCTTCGCCCCGATCCTTTACGTGCTGACCTACGACGAGCTGGAATCCGCGATCGAGCTGAACAATGCGGTGCCGCAGGGGCTTTCGTCGGCGATCTTCACCACCGACGTGCGCGAGGCGGAGCGGTTCATGGCTGCCGACGGATCGGACTGCGGTATCGCCAACGTCAACATCGGTACCTCGGGGGCCGAGATCGGCGGCGCATTCGGTGGCGAGAAGCAGACCGGCGGCGGCCGGGAGTCCGGATCCGACTCCTGGAAGGCCTACATGCGCCGGGCCACCAACACCGTCAACTACTCCTCCGAGCTGCCGCTGGCCCAGGGCGTGCAGTTCGGGTGAGCGGGGCCGGGTCCAACCCCGGGTCGCTGCGCTCCTGCCCGCCGCACGTAATATCGCGGGCTGTGAGCGAGCAGGTCGAACAGAGAGAATTCCAGGCCGAGGCGCGTCAGCTGTTGCAGCTGATGGTGCACTCCATCTACTCCAACAAGGACTCGTTCCTTCGGGAACTGGTCTCGAACGCCTCCGACGCGCTGGACAAGCTGCGCTTCGCGGCATACCAGGACAAGGACCTGGAGGTCGACACCTCCGACCTGCACATCGAGATCGATGCCGATAGTGCTGCGCGTACCCTGACGATCCGCGACAACGGTATCGGCATGTCCCGCGACGAGGTCGTCGACCTGATCGGCACGCTCGCCAAGTCCGGTACCGGCGAGTTGCGCCGCAAGCTCAGCGAGGCGCAGCAGCAGGGTGAGGTCAGCGACCTCATCGGTCAGTTCGGCATCGGGTTCTATTCGACGTTCATGGTGGCCGACTCGGTACTGCTGCTAACCCGTAAAGCAGGCGAGAGCACCGCCACCCGTTGGGAATCCAGCGGCGACGGCACCTACACCATCGCCACCGTCGACGACGCTCCGCAGGGCACCTCGGTCACCCTGCACCTCAAGCCCGAAGACGCCGACGACGAGCTGCACGACTACACCGCGCCGTGGAAGATCAGACAGCTGGTCAAGAAGTACTCCGACTTCATCTCCTGGCCGATCCGGATGGAGGTCGAGAAGACCCTCCCGGCCACCGAGGACGGTGGCGAACCGACCACCACCGTCGAGACGGAGACCATCAATTCACGCACCGCGCTGTGGGCGAAGTCCAAGAGCGAGGTCTCCGACGAGGAGTACCGGGAGTTCTACCGGCACATCGCCCATGCCTGGGATGAGCCGCTCGATGTCATCACGATGAAGGCCGAGGGCACTTTCGAGTATCAGGCGCTTCTGTTCATCCCTTCGCAGGCGCCGTTCGATCTTTTCAACCGCGATGGGCACACCGGCGTGCATCTGTACGTCAAGCGGGTCTTCATCATGGACAACTGCGACGAGCTCGTGCCGCCGTACCTGCGGTTCGTCAAGGGTGTCGTCGACGCACAGGACATGTCGCTCAACGTGTCTCGTGAGATTCTGCAGCAGGACCGCCAGATCAAGGTGATCCGGCGCAGCCTCACCAAGAAGGTGCTCTCGACCATCAAGGACCTGCAGGCGAACCGCCCGGATGATTACGCGACCTTCTGGACGCAGTTCGGCCGCGCGTTCAAGGAGGGTCTGCTCACCGATACCGACAATCGTGACACCGTGCTGGCGCTGTCGTCGTTCGCGTCCACGTTCAGTCCGGACACCCCGACGACCCTGGCCGACTACGTGGAGCGGATGAAGGACGACCAGGAACAGATCTTCTACGCGACGGGCGAATCCCGCCAGTTGCTGGAGCACTCCCCTCATCTGGAGGCGTTCAAGGCGAAGGGCTATGAGGTGCTGCTGCTCACCGACCCGGTCGACGAGGTGTGGGTCGAATCGGTGCCGGAGTTCAGCGGCAAGGCGCTGCAGTCGGTGGCCAAGGGTGAAGTCGATCTCGGTTCCGCGGACGACAAGGCCGACGCCGACCATGGCGAGTTCGCCGATCTGCTCACCTGGCTGCAGGAGACGCTGGACGAGCATGTGAAGGAAGTGCGGCTGTCGACCCGACTGACCTCGTCGCCGGCCTGCCTGATCACCGACGCCTTCGGTATCACCCCGCAGTTGGCGCGCATGTACCGCGCCTCCGGTCAGGAGGTGCCGGTGGGTAAACGCATCCTGGAGCTCAACCCCGATCACGCCCTCGTCGTGGGTTTGCGGGACGCTCTGGCATCGTCTAAGGACGGGCTCACCGATACTGCCGAATTGCTGTATGGCACAGCTCTTCTCGCCGAGGGTGGATCCCTCGACGATCCGGCGCGCTTCGCTGCCATTCTCGCGGATCGGTTGGCCAAGACCTTCTAGTCGCCAGCGGACAGCCTGCTGGGCGTCTGTGACCGGGCCGAGTCGCCGTGGCGGGTCCGGCGGCGTGTTGTTCCGCCGGACCCGCTGCGTGGGCGGTTTCACTGTGTAGTTGTCAAGGTGCGCAGAGGGTTTGGTTATGCGGCGGTGGGTAGGTCGGTCATGGTGCGTCGTGCGTGGGAGCGCAGGTGTGCCGGTTCTGCTTCGCCCGGTTTGTGGGGTGGGATGAACCAGGGGTGCCGGTCGGGACCGAGGTAGACCTGCCAGCCGCCGTGATGGATGGCGGTGTGGTGGCGTCGGCACAGCAGCACGCCGTTGTCGATGCTGGTCGTTCCGTCGCTGCCCCACGGGATGATGTGGTGGGCGTCGCACCAGGACACCGGTCTGCCGCAGCCAGGGTGTGCGCAGCCACCGTCGCGTACTGCCAACCCTTTTCGGATCGCGGGTGTGAAGAGTCGCTCGCTGCGTCCCACGTCCAGCGGTGCCCCGTTGCCGTCGACGATGACCGTCCCGAGGGTGCTGTCGCAGGTGATCAGGTCCGCGGTGACGGCGCTGACCGGTCCGGTGAAACCGAGGGTGTCGACGAACCCTGCCGCGGCGGGCCGGATCAGGGAGACGTGCGGGAGCACCCCACCGCTCATCGGGCGGTGTGAATGCGACAGGTAGGTCCGCACCAGCTGTCCGAGTGCATCCGCGCGACGCTTACCGACCGGGCGTGGGTCCGGTGACCCGTCCGGCAGCGGGATAGGCCGGCACAACGGATCCAGCGCGGTGAGCAGTTCTTCACCGGTCAGCGCGTCCACATCGAAAGTCGCTGCGACACGCCCCTCCTCGGTGACCACCACAGTCATCTCGTTGAGGTCGCTGTTCTCGGCCACCGGCACCGACTGGTCGTCTTCGGGTTGAGCGCCGGCCTTGTCGATGGCCATCGCACGAGCCTTCTCGGCCACCTGCGCCGGCGTGGTCTGAATCATCAGCTTGGTCACGACCTTGGCCCGGTCCTCCTCGGACAACGGGACCCGGTTGTCGATGTGGGTTATGCCTTTACCGACCGCATCGGCGAACTCGATACCGACCCCACCCAGCCGCTGAGCCCGAGTCAACGCCGGCAACGTGTGCGCCGCCCGCCCGACCCGCGCGGCCCGGTGCGCCGCACCTGGCGCCACACCCAGGGAGGTGAGCAGATCGGCCCCCGAGCGCAGCTGCTTGCGGGCCGGGATCCCCATCCGCTCGGTCGCCGCCACCGCCTGGGCGATCACATGATCGAGCAGATTGCGGGCGGTGACCGCGGCCACCAACACCGCCAACAGGGGCTGCTCATCGAGCACGCGTCGGGGACTGTCCAGCAGATGACACAGACGGCGATCGGCGTCGTCCTCGGGTGCGGGCACCGGGGTGAGTTCATCGATGAGCGCGTCAATGAACGTGTCGAGATGGGTGGCGTCCATAGTGGATACCGGCTTTCACAGAAGGTGCCCAACGGACACGATCAGTCAATACGGTCCGACCAGTCCCGTGGGACCATCGAACCTCGCGGCGACCGGAGTCGCGGTCTGCAGCTCACCGGTGGTGATGGGAGCTACGTCGCATTCGAACTTATGTTCGATAGTACGCCGCCGAACGACGCCGTGCAAGTGTGATGTATCAGGACATTGGTGATAGTTCTGCATCAGGACATTGGTGACACTTGATGTATCAGGACATCGGTGACGGTTGCCCCGGTTTGGGGCGTGGCCGCGGGGGCGGCCGTTGCGACGTATTTGATGCCGGGTGCGGGTCGGGTGCGCTCGGCGAGGACCTCGCCTTCAAGGTCGGTGATGATCACCTTGTCGCCGTCGCTGATAACGAGGTCCTGTTCAAAAGCGCGTCCACGCCGAGTACGGGAGCGGCTACCGCTACGACACCGCCCTCAGAGCTATTGCTGCTCGACGGAATCTGGCAACTGCAGTCGGATTGATCACTGTGTGAAACAGTGTCGACCCGAAGTCGCGAACGTGCTTTGTGCAGAAGGCCGTTCACATCGAACAGACAGTCCTACCGCCGAGGCAGCACCTTGAGTTCGGCCAGCACCGCATCGGTGTCGGCGCCCAGTTCCGGTGCGGGTCCGTGCACCCGGCCGGGCGTCCGGGAGAACCAGGTCGGCACACCCGGCATACGTATCGTCCCGTGCTCGGTCTCGATGGTCTCGAACAGCCCGACGGCCTTGAGATGTTCGTTGTCGAACAGGGCGTCCGGTGTGTTGACGGCGGCGGCCGGGATCTCCAGTTCGCGGAACAGTTGCAGCCACTCGTCGGTGGTGCGTTCCTTGAGCGTCTGCGCCACCAGTCCGTACACGGTGTCGATCCGTTTGGCGCGCTGCTCCAGCGTGGCGAACTCCACGCTGTTCCAGACGGGCTGCACCCGCTCGATGAAGGCGTTCCAGTGCTTGTCGTTGTAGATCAGTGCCGCGATCTGACCGTCCTTGGTCTCGTACGGCTTCCGGTTGGGCGCCACCGCCCGGGGATACACGGCCGGGCCGAGTGCGGGGTCGAACATGGCGCCGTTGGCATGTTCGACCAACATGAACGATGCCATAGTCTCGAACATGCTGACCTCCACCTCCTGCCCCTCACCGGTGCGCTCCCGGTGGAACAGCGCCATCGTGGTGGCGTAAAGAGCCGTCAGACCCGCCACCTTGTCGGCCATGATGGTGCCGACGTAGCTGGCTTCTCCGGTCAATTGCTCTTGTACCGCCGGTAATCCGCATTCAGCCTGGATCGTGTCGTCATAGGCGGGACGGTCGGCGTCCGGGCCGCGCCTGCCGTATCCGTAACAGTTGGTGTAGACGATGGACGGGTTCAGCGCGACGACATCCTCATAGCCGAACCCCAGCTTGGCGATCGCCTTGGCCCGCATCGAGTGGATGAACACGTCGGCAGTCTCGATCAACGACCGCAATGCGGCCTTTCCCTCACAGGTCTGCAAGTCGAGCATGACGCCCCGCTTACCACGGTTCACGTTGATGAAGACACCGCTCAACCCGGCAACGGGCCCGACAGAGATATAGCGGGTGTTGTCCCCGGCGGGTGGTTCCACCTTGATGACGTCGGCGCCCATATCCGCCATGATCTGGGTGCAGTATGGCCCCATCACCATGGCGGTCAGGTCCACGACCCGCACGCCCTTGAGGGGACCGTGGAATTCAGTCATGGGCAGCCACCCCGAACGAGTAGCGAATGTGATCGGTATGCCCGTCGGGCACCGGCGGAAACACCAAGGGCGCGGTGTCATCGCGGATCGCGTCGATGTTGGCAGCGATGTCCTCGATGGACCACGACGGCCGATACACCCCCGGTGTCTCGGCGACGAACGCCCGCGCAACCCGGCCGGCGATCGCGACGAACAGTTCGCCACTCACCGAACACGATTCGTGGGCCAACCAACCGACCGCGGGCGCCACCAGATCGGAGCCCATCGGCGGGTAGGCCGAGGTATCCAGTCCCTCAGCCATTCTCGTGACCGCACCCGGGATTATCGCATTGCATGTCACGCCTTCGGCGGCACCTTCGAGTGCGACCACGTTGGTGAGTCCGACGATCCCGGCCTTGGCGGCAGCGTAATTGGCGACACCGTGATTGCCGTACAGTCCGCCGATCGAGGAGGTCAGCACCATCCGCCCGTAGCCGGCACCGCACATGAGCGGAAACGCCGGGCGCACCACGTGGAAGGCACCCCGCAGGTGCACATCGAGCACGGACTCGAAATCGGCGTAGCTCAACTCCTTGAGCGAGCCGCGCCGCACGATGCCGGCATTGTGGATGAGGATGTCGATGCGCCCGAAGTGTTCGACGGCGGTGTCGATGATGGCCACGCCACCCTCGGCGGTCGCGACCGAGTCGGTGCTGACGACGGCCTGCCCACCGGCAGCGACGATTTCGCGCACCACATCGTGGGCCGGTCCCTCATCGGTCCCGTCACCGGTCAGGCTGCCACCGGGGTCATTGACGACGATCCTGGCACCACGCGATGCCAGCAGCAGCGCGTACTCCCGGCCCAGTCCACGCCCGCCGCCGGTGATGACGGCGACCCGGTCGTCGAAGCTCAGTTGACTCGTCAAGCGAACGGTTCCTCGCCCTCAAGCTTGGTGCGCTGCAAAAGCCGTCCCGAGCTGGGGTCATACGGTGTGGCCCGGTGCATGGTCCCGGTGTTGTCCCAGATGACCAGATCTCCGACGGTCCACTTGTGCCGGTAGGTGAACTGCGGTTGGGTTGCCCAATCCCGGAGCCGGACCAGCAGTTCCGCGCTCCGGGTGTAGTCGATGCCGGTGATGTGGCGCGCCGTGGCACCCAGCACCAGCGACTTGCGCCCCGACTTGTGCGTCCAGACCAGCGGCAGTTCCCGGTCACCGATGGCCATCATCTGCTTGAGGGTCTTCGCCGATGGTTCCGGGTCGTAGTAGAACAACGTGTTCCACGCCGAGTGCATCACCCTCAGGTCCGCGATCTCGGCCTTGTCGTCGTCGGACAGGTCGTCATAGGCGGCGTAGGTGTTGCAGAACTCGGTGTCCCCTTCGTCCGGGTTACCCAATGCCACGCTCTGCAGCAGCGAGGCCAGGATCGGCACCTCGTTCATGGTGCCGTCCAAATGCCAGTACAGCGACCCCTTCAAGTAGTCGGCCTGCTTGTTGACCTCGGTGTCCAGCGACACCTTGTACAGCTTCTCGCCGCGGGCTTCCGGGGCGAAAGTACCGAGCGTCTCGGTGAAGGCGATCTGCTCCTCGTCGCTGAATCCGAGCTGCGGGAAGACCAGCACACCGCGCTGTTCCAGCAGCTCCCTGATCTCGCCGGCGTACTCACCGGACAGCAGGGTTCCCTTGTCGGCGCGTACCTCGGATCCGATGCGGGGGTTGATGTCCCGCGCCTGTAACGCCTCGACAGCGGTTGTCATGTGGTGATCTCCAGTCCGTCCATGTCACCCTTGGCCCGCCACTGCGCGATCAGATCATCGAACGCGTAGAAACCCGGCGAGTAGAAATCACCGAGGAACGACCCGTTGCGGTCCGCGCCGCCGCGGCCCTCATTGTTGTAATAGCCTGGCGTGCAGGATAATTCGAAGGCCGAGTTGTCGATGGACAATTCGCGCACCGTCGAGACCCACCCGTCCTGACCTTCCTGGCTGGGTTCGACCGTCCTGGCACCGCGGTTCTGGGCTTCGGCGATGATGTAGGCGATGTGTTCGGCCTGCTGCTCGAACATCGCGGTGGTGTTGGCCGAGACGCCGCCCTGGATGAAGCCCATGAAGAACTGGTTCGGGAAGCCGCGGGTGGTCATACCGTGCAGCGTCTTGAAGTCGTTGCGCCAATAGTCGAACAGCGATATGTCATTCCGGCCGATGATGTTGTCGATCGCGAAACGACGGCTGATCTCGGTGGAGATCTCGAAACCACTCGCGAAGATCACGCAGTCGACCTCGTATTCGACACCGTCGGCGACGATGCCGTTGGCGGTCAGCCGTTCCACACCCTTGGACGCCGACACGTCGACGAGCGTCACATTCGGCCGGTTGAACGATGCCAGATACTGCTCACTGGAGGTCGGCCGCTTGCACATGAAGCGGTAGTACGGCTTGAGCGCCTCCGCGGTCGCGGGGTCCTCGACGATCTCGGCGACGCGGCGGCGCAGCCGCTCCATGATCTTGTAGTCCTCTTCTTCCCGGAACGCCATGATCTGTTCGATCGTCACCGACGCGGGATCATCGCTGCTCGCGATGCGGGCCGTCAGGTTACGTCCGAGCTCGGTCCAGAAGTCACACACCAGATCCGGCTCGCCGAACACGACGCCGACGAAAGGAGACCAGTTGTGGAAGTTGCGTTTACGCTCCTCCTGCCAGCCCGGCTGCAGCGACGCCGCCCATTCCGGGTCGGTGGGCGGATTGGACCGCGCGTCGACCGAGGACGGTGTCCGCTGGAACACGAAGAGTTCCTTGGCGTCGCGGCTCAGGTGCGGCACCAGCTGGATGCCGGTCGCGCCGGTGCCGACCAGGGCGACACGCTTGTCCGCCAACTTGTGCAGACCGCCGTCGGCGTCACCGCCGGTGTAGTCGTAATCCCAGCGGGCGGAATGAAACACGTGTCCCCGGAAGTCCTTGATCCCGGGGATCCCTGGCAGCTTGGGGCGGTTGTACGACCCTTGCGCCATGACGACGAACCGGGCCCGGATATCGTCGCCGCGGTTGGTGCTGATCTGCCAGCGCTGCGCCGCGTCTTCCCAGCGCAGATCGCGCACCTGGGTGGAGAACAGCGCACCGTCGTACAGGCCGAAGTGCTTGCCGATATTGCGGCAGTGCTGGAAGATCTCGGCGCCGTCGGCGAACTTCTTGGACGGGATGAAGCCGAGTTCCTCGAGCAGCGGGACGTAGCAGTAGGCGTCGTTGTCGCACTGGATGCCCGGGAAGCGGTTCCAGTACCAGACGCCGCCGAAGTCACCGGCCATCTCGATGACACGGATGCCCTCGACACCGGCGTTCTTCAGGTAAGCCCCGGCCAACAGGCCGGCGAATCCGCCACCGAGGATGACGACGTCGACGTCTTCGGTGACCGGGTCCCGATCGGTGACCGTCGTGTACGGATCGACCTCGTAGAGCTCGGCGAGATCGCCTTCCAATTCCAGATATTGGTCGGCGCCCTCGGGCCTGATGCGCTTGGCCCGTTCGGCCGCGTACTTCTCCCGGATCGCCGGGATGTCGATATCGTCGGGCGTGTCGGTGGGCCCGCAGGTCTGCTGGGTGCTCATACGGTGGCGTTCTCCGGCAGGGCAGCGGGATGCAGCGGGGCCGCGAGTTCGTGCACGGCCGGCAGCACCTCCTTGGCGAACAGCTTGGTGCTCTCGAAGGCGTCCTCGTAGGGCATGGTGCCGAACTGCGGGACGATGGTCACCTCGGAAAAGGAGCACGCCTCCTGGGCGGCCTTGAGTTTCTCGAAGACCACCTCGGGTGTTCCGATCAGCAGGTTGGAGGCGTGGTATCCGGGCGGGCCGCCCTTCTTCTGGTCACCGGTGACCGATGACGCGAGCACCGCGGTGGCTGTCGCCTCCCGGGCTGCGTAGGCCTCATAACCCTTGACGCCCTTGAAGTTCGACGCGTCGGCGAAGCCGTAGTGGACGTTGACGTCGCGGTTGGCGGTCCAGATCCACTGTTCGGTGAGCGCCGCGAGCTTGTCGTCTTCTTTTTCGGTGACGTACATGAACATCACGTTCTTCGGCTGACAGGGCTCGAAGCCCTCCTCGGCGCGGAAGGTGTTGACCTTACGGACCTCTTCGCCGGCATCCCAGATCGGCTTGTTGCCGACGAACAACGGCACCATGCCGCGCCGGGACAGGATTTCCAGAGATTCGGCGGTCGAGGACGAGCTGAAGATGCGGGAGAACAGGTCCTTGCTGAGCGGCTCGGGGCGCAGCGACATCTCCGGGAAGCTGAAGATCTCGCCGTCATAGGAGAATCGTTCGCCGGAGAACGCGAGTTCGAGAATGTCGAGGGTCTCGTTGAACCGCTGCCGGCTCTGCTCGCGGGGCACCCCGACGGCGTCGAACTCGGCCTTGGACACCCCGCGGCCGATACCGATGGTGTTGTAGCGACCGTTGGAGACGATGTCGAGGTAGGCGATCTGATGCGCCAGCCGCACCGGATTCCACCACGGTGCCACGGCGACGAAGGTGCCCAGGCTGACCCGCTCGGTGCGGGCGGCGAAGTAGGTGAGCGCCTGGATCGGGTTGGGCGTCATGCCGTACGGGGTGCCCTGGTGTTCGGGGAACCAGATGCCGTCGTAGCCGAGTGGCTCGGCCAGGTCGCCCAAGGCCAGCGCGGCCTGCACGCACTTGTAGTCCGGCGTGGCGGGCGGGCTGCTGAAATCGCCCGCCATGACGCGTTCCCAGTCGTGCGAGTTCTGCGCACCGGTGCCGAGATTGACCTTCATATCGTCTCCTTGCTGAGGTGATTTGTGGAGTCTGGGTCGGAATGATCCCGACTGGAACTCCACAAATCGCTAGATGTCTTGGGGTTGACCGCTGCCCATGTACTTGGACAGCTGGTGGTGCAGGTTGACGGTGCTGCGCTCCCGGTACGGATTGGGCAATGTGCCGGGGAAGCCCGCCGACTTCATGCCCTGTTGCACCGCGGCCATATTCGAGAAGTCCTGCGGCAGCACCGACAGCCAGTTCGGTGAATCCTTCGGCGTGTAGGCCCATTCCGTCTCAGGCTCTTCACCCTGGGGGTACAGCTCGAAGACCGCGACCTCGAAGATGCACTTGTTGGGGTCGTAGCTCGGATCGGGGCGCGCCGAATAGCACAGCGCGCTGGTCAGGCCCTGGCCCACCTGGAAGTTCGGGAAGATCTGCCACGCGGTGCCGCTCTGGCCGAGGATATCGGGCGGGATGGTCGGCCAGATCACCCCTCTGGCCTCATCGTCCCGGCGCGCCGAGGCCAGCCAGTGCTGCAGCACCTGATCGGCCGGGGTGCCTTCGGGCAGTTCGTCGACGAGACGCTTGGCAGCGTTCACCAGGGTCTTCGTCGTCGTCGCGTTGGTCTCTTCCATGGTGTAGACCTGCATCTCGGCGGTGGAGATGCGCGGGTCGCCGGTGCCGAGGCGGATCTTGGACTTGGTCTCGTCCATTCCCTTCGGTGCGTCGTAGCCGATGTTGCTGTGCTTGCCCTGTGCCTTGGCCCAACCCTTGAACTCACCGAACCTGTTGAACTCCGGATGGGTGGTGAACACGTGGTAGGTCTCGTTGAAGGCCTCCATCGCGACTTTCCAATTGCAGTCGAAGTACAGCCACTTGCGCCACTTGTAGCGCATGTTCTCCAAACCGAACGGGTCGAGGATCTTGGCGGCCGGCATCAGATAATCGGCCAGCGACTCGCAGTCGGGGTCCATGTTGACGAAAAGCCATCCACCCCAGGTGTCCACCTGGACCGGCGCCAGATGGGTATTGCCCGGGGTGAGCTTGCCCTGCCAGTCATCCTGCTCGCGGATGTGGGTGCAGGTGCCGTCCAGACCGTATGTCCAACCGTGGAAACCGCAGACGAAGGATTTGCGGGCCCGGCCGGTCGTGTTCTTGGCGCCTTCGAGGTTGTCGATGAGCTTGCGTCCGCGGTGCATGCAGACGTTGTGGTGCGCCGCGAAATCAGAAGGACCCGGCCCGGTCCGGACGACGATGACGGAATCGTCGAGAACGTCGTAGGTCAGATAGCTGCCGACCTCGGGAATCTCCTCGACCCGACCCACCTGCTGCCAGACCTTGCGCCACAACCGGTCTCGTTCGTTGCGCGCATACTCCGGGGAGATGTAGGCGTCGACCGGGATGGTCATCGCCGTCGACAGCTCCTCGGCGATCTCACCGGTGGAATCGTCAGGGTCGGCCTCGACCTCGATCGCGGCGTCGAGATCGGATTCGGTGTGGGTCACGTGCCTGTCCTCTCAGATCCGACTGATCGCACTGCGGAAGTTCTCGTCTTTGAGGAACAAGGATGTGTTGTCCGCTCCCAGATGCGTCCACCGCAGATTGAGTCCGCCGTCGACCAGCAGCGTCTGCCCGGTGACGTACCCCGCGAGATCCGACAGCAGGAACAGGATCGCTCCGGCCTGTTCCTCGGGCGTGCCACGGCGGCCCATCGCGATGGCCCGCTGGTCGCGGCCCGGGTCGGCGTCGACGTAGGTGGCCGACGCCGCGGTCTCGGTGACGCCGGGCGCCACCGCGTTGACCCGGATGTCGTGGGCCGCCAACTCGACGGCCAGCGTTCGGGTGGCGGCGACGATCGCGGCCTTCGCGGTGCCGTACGCGATGTGGAACGGCGCACTGTTCATTCCGCTGATCGAGGACACCGACACGATGGAGCCTGGGCCACCGGCGGCGCGGATCTCGGCGGCCACCGCCTGGCTCATGAAGAACATCGTCTCCAGGTTGGCGGTGAACAACTCGCGCCAATCC
This sequence comes from Mycolicibacterium sp. P9-22, assembly GCF_008329585.1. Classification (GTDB taxonomy): domain Bacteria; phylum Actinomycetota; class Actinomycetes; order Mycobacteriales; family Mycobacteriaceae; genus Mycobacterium. The sequence continues at coordinate 201,021 of NZ_NPKP01000002.1, forward strand.
GAACGGGAGACACGGGTGGCGGGCATCCACGTCGCAGGTGCGGCACCGCCGGCAATGTTCACCAGCCCGTAGAGCGTGCCGTCGGCAGTGCGGGCCGCTTCCAGCACGGTCGCGATGCCTTCGTCGGTCGCGGCGTCGGCGGCCACCGGGATCACCGGCAACCCCCGATCTGCCAGCGGCGCGACATGGGTATCGAGGTTGTCCTTGGACCGACTGACCGCGATCACCGTTGCGCCGGCCTCGGCCGCCATCCGGGTCACCGTGGTGCCGATCCCGCCACCACCCGCGCCGGAGACCACCACGATGCGGCCATCGAGGCTCAGGAGATCAGTCATAACCGCCTTCGGTCAGGCTCGTCATTTGTCCGTACAACATATGTCGCTCTACTCAACGGAGAACACTATTCCGCAGCAGTTATCCGCTCGTCAAGGGTCCGTGCTCGACCGCCGCGACCTATTGTCTGGACTAGTGGAGGCTTGATAGCGTCCAGCACATGAGCACCCTGCAGGCCGGCCGGTACCCGGTTGCCGCCGCACCGGAAGCCGCCACCGGCTGGACCCTCACCCGCCTCACGGAGCCCAGCCGGCTGTTCGGCGCCAACGGCCTGCGCACCGGACAGGACGGCCGGCTCTACATCGCACAGGTGACCGGCAGCCAGATCAGCGCGCTGGACGTCAACACCGGCGGGATGGAGACGATCAGCGCCAAGGGCGGCGACATCATCGCCCCCGACGATCTGGCCTTCGGCGCCGACGGCAGCCTGTTCGCCACCGAGGTGATGGACGGCCGGGTCAGCGTGCGCGATGCGTCCGGAACCACCCGGGTGCTGCGCGACGATCTGCCCTCGGCCAACGGCATCACCGTCCATCAGGGCCGGTTGTTCGTCAACGAGTGCCGCGACGGCGGCCGCCTGTTCGAGATGGACCTGACCGGCGGCGAGCCGCGGCTGATCCTGGCCGACCTGCCCTCCCCCAATGCCATGGAGGTCGGGCCGGACGGCCTGCTGTACTTCCCGGTGATGAATGCGAATCAGATCTGGCGGGTGGATCCTGACGGTGGTGAACACGAAGTGGTGGCCGGTGATCTCGGCGTACCGGATTCGGTCAAGTTCGACGCCGACGGCACCATCGTCTCCACCCAGGTCGCCAGCGGACAGGTGCTGCGCATCGATCCGCGTACCGGTACCCAGACCGTGCTGGCCACCCTGACACCGGGACTGGACAACTGCGCGTTCATCGACGGACGGCTGTTCGTCTCCAACTTCACCGGCGCCATCACCGAGATCCTCGGCGGCGGCGACACCCGCGCGCTGCTGCCCGGCGGGCTGAACTGGCCGCTGGACATCACCGTCGGCGCCGACGGCCTGCTCTACATCGCCGACGGCACCTATCTCTACACCGTGGGCGGCAACGGCGCGCTGCAGACCGTAGGCATGTTGTTCAGCCCCGGGTATCCGGGCTTTGTGCGCGGACTGACCCCGGGGGCGCCCGGCGAGTTCGTGGTCACGACCTCCGGCGGGCAGGTCGCCCGCTATCGTCCCGCAGAAAGCGAAACCGATTATCTGGCAGATGGTTTGGATCAGCTCTACGGCGTCACGCTGCTGCCCGACGGCACGCCGGTCGTCGTCGAGCAGGGCACCGGGCGAGTGCTCGCCGTCACCGGCAGCGGCACCGAGGTGCTGGCCGCCGGCCTCGACGCCCCGGTCGGGGTGACCACCGACGCCGACGGCGGCGTGCTCGTCTCGGTGAACTCCGCAGTGCTGCGGGTGACGCCGAAGGGCACCGACACCGTGGTCGATGGGCTGCTCACCCCGCACGGCATCCTGGTGCGCGACAACCTGCTCTACATCGTGGACTCCGGCAGCAAGACCGTCATCACGGTCGACCTGGCCACCGGCGGCCGCCACACCGTCGCCGCCGGGCTACCCGTCGGCGCGCCCCCCGGGGTGACGCCGAAACCGCTGCGCGGTATGCCGCCATTCTCCGGTCCGCAAGGCCCGTTCGCCGGGGTCGCCGCGGGACCCGATGGCACACTATATATTTCGGCCGACGGTGAGGGCAGCGTGTACGCGTTGCGGCGGTCATGACATGACAACCGAGGCGACCGAGCACCGGTATCTGCAGGTGGCTCGCACGCTGCGCAAGGAAATCGTGGACGGGGTCTACCCCGTCGGCTCACAGCTGCCCACCGAGCACGAACTGTGCGACCGCTTCGAGGTCAGCCGCTACACCGTGCGCGAGGCCCTGCGCCGGCTGCGCGATGACAATCTGGTGGCATCGCGACCGAGGACCGGCACCCTGGTCGTCCCGCGACCATCGTCGAGTTCCTATGCCCAGGACGTGATGTCGATCAACGACCTGCTGGCGTTCGCGGCCGGTGCACAGTTCGAGATCGAGTCCAATGCGATGGTCACCATCGACGCCGAGCTGGCCGACCGCACCGGCCTCGCAATCGGCGAGCAATGGTTGGCCGTGCGCGGCTACCGGCGCGACGCCGCAACCAACACCCCGATCTGCCGCACCGAGTACTACATCAACCGGGCCTTCGCCGCGGTGGGGCGGATGTTGCAACGCCATTCGGGACCGATTTTCCCACTCATCGAGGATCTTTACGGTGTCAGCATCACCGAGGTGCACCAGGAGATCACCGCGATCGCGCTGTCTGCCGACCTGGGCACGCTGCTCCAGATCGACACGGGCGCCCCGGCGTTGCAGATGCAGCGCAGCTACACGACCTCCGACGGCGAGATCGCCCAGGTCACGGTGAACACCCACCCGGCGGCCAGGTACCGGCACTCGATGACGATGCGGCGTGTCAAGGGTCAGCCGTGAGCACGCTTGCCGACGCACTTCGCACTGCGGTGCAGGATGATCCGGACCGGATTCTGATCGTCGACGGCGAAGTCGAACTGACCGCCGCCGCGCTGCACCGGCAGGCCGGTGCGCTGGCCACCTCGATGTCGCAACGGATGCCCACCGGCAGCGTGGTGTCCTTCATGCTGCCCAACTGGCATGAGGCTGCCATCGTCTATTTGGCCGCGACGATGGCGGGCATGGTGGTCAACCCGATCCTGCCCTCGCTGCGTGACAGCGAACTGCGGTTCATCCTCGCCGATGCCGACGTCGCGATGATCGTCATCCCCCAGCAGTTCCGCGGATTCGACTACGCCGCCATGCTGGCCCGGGTCACCGCCACCATGTCCTCGCCACCGGAGGTCGTCGTGGTCCGCGGGGATCATCCGGGGCCGACGACGCTGACCGAGCTTGTCGAAGCACCTGCCGCCGCGCCGCTGACCTTGGACTCGAGTGCGGTGCGGATGATCATGTACACCTCGGGCACCACCGGGCGGCCCAAGGGCGTACTACACAGCCATGATTCGATCAACGCGCTGATCCGTCAGCTCGGCGAGCACTGGCGAATCGATGCCGGGGACACCTTCCTGGTGGCCTCCCCGGTCGCCCATATCGGTGGCTCCATCTATGCCTTCGAGTGTCCGCTGCTGCTCGGCTCGGTGGCCGTGCTGATGGAGAAGTGGGATCCCGACGAGGCCGTCACGCTGATGCAGGCCCGACGGTGCACCCACATGGCCGGCGCCACACCGTTTCTGGACGGATTGCTCGGCGCCGCCGAACGCGCCGGCAGCCGGCTGCCAGATCTCAAGGTGTTCATCTGCGGCGGCGCCTCGGTGCCGCCTTCGCTGATCCGCAGGGCAGCAGACTATTTCGACCAGGCCATGGTCACCCGGGTCTACGGGTCCACCGAGGTCCCGGTGTCCACCGTCGGCTCCCCGGAGGACGCGGACCGCGCGGCAGACACCGACGGCCACGCCGGGATCGCCGACATCACCATCGTGGACGGCGAGATCAGGGTCCGAGGACCGCAGATGCTCACCGGTTACCTGCACGACGAAGACACCGCTGAAGCCTTCGACGACAATGGATATTTCCGCACCGGCGATCTCGGCCGGCTCACCGAGGACGGCCATCTGGTGGTGACCGGGCGCGCCAAGGACATCATCATCCGAAACGGCGAGAACATCTCCCCCAAGGAAGTCGAGGACATCCTGATCCGGCATCCCGGTATCGCCGAGATCGCCGTCGTCGGGATCCCCGACGCCCGCACCGGTGAGCGGGCGTGCGCGGTCATCATCGCCGACAGCACGGCCCCGCCGGATGTCGACGATCTGCGGAATCTGCTGAACGCGCACGGCCTGGCCACCTTCAAAGCACCCGAGCAGGTGGTCATCTGGGACTCGCTACCCAAGAACGACGCCGGGAAAATCCTCAAACACGAGATCCGGGCATCGCTGACGAAGGGGCTCAACTGACATGCAGGTAGCGATCGTGACGGGCGCCAGCAGCGGGATCGGCTTCGGCTGCGCCGTGAAACTCGCCGAAGCAGGCATGACGGTGCTCGGCGCCGGACGTGACCACGACCGACTGGCCGAACTCGAAAACGCCATCGGCGATCCGGACCGGATCGCGACACTGGCCGTGGATCTCACCACCGATGAGGCACCGGCGCGGATCGTCGACGCGGCGGTATCCCGTTGGGGCCATATCGATTTCCTGGTCAACAATGCCGGGGTCGGCAGCCCCAAACCGCTGCACGAGACCGATGACGAGTCGCTGGACCACTTTCTCGGCCTGATGCTGCGTGCGCCGTTCCGGCTGGCCCGCGATGTGCTGCCGCATATGGGGCCGGGCTCGGCGATCATCAACGTGACCTCCACTTTCGCCGTCGTCGGCGGGATGCGTGGCGGCGCCTACTCCGCGGCCAAGGGCGGCCTGACCGCGCTGACCGGTCACATCGCCTGCCAGTACGGCGCGGACGGGATCCGTTGTAACGCGGTGGCGCCCGGTGTCACCCTGACACCGATGGTCGCCACCCGCCTGGAGGACGAGCGCTTCCGCAAGATCAACACCGAGATGACACCGCACACCCGGCTGGGCACCGTCGACGATATCGCCAGCACCGTCGCGTTCCTGTGTTCTCCCGGAGGCGCTTTCATCAATGGGCAAACCATCGTGGTGGACGGCGGGTGGAGTTCGACGAAGTACCTGTCGGACTTCGCGTTGTCCTCGGAGTGGGTCGCCAGGTGAATCTGTTCTCGGTACTCGACCAGGCCGCAACGCGTTTCGGTGAGCGTGGCGCGGTATACCGCGGCACCGAGCAGCTGCACACCTTCGCCGAGCTCCGGGACCGGGCGTTGCGACTGGCCACGTCCCTCACAACGTCTTCCCCCGTCGCTTCGCTCGCCCCGGCTGACCTCGATACCGGTGCCCGAGTCGCGATCGCCAGCGAGAACCGGCCCGAGATCGTCGAGCTGATGTTCGCCGTCTGGGCCGCCGGCTGTGCCGTCGTCCCCATCAACTTCAAACTGCACCCGCTGGAAATGGCGCAGATCCTCGATGATTCCGGCGCCGCGGTGGTCTTCGCATCACCGAAGATCGCCGCCAGTCTCACCGGCGTCACCTCCGTGCCGGTCGAGGACATCGACTCCCCCGCCTACGCCGGCCGCCTGGAATTCGAACCGGCCGTCCCGGCGGACACCGACCCAGGCGCGCTGGCGTGGCTGTTCTACACCAGCGGCACCACGGGCAGATCCAAGGGCGCGATGCTCTCGCACCGCAATCTGATGGCGATGACGGTCTCGCACCTGGCCGACTTCGACTCGCCGGACGAGAATTCCAGCCTCGTGCACGGCGCACCCATGTCCCACGGCTCCGGGCTCTACATCGCGCCCTACATCCTGCGCGGAGCCCGGCAGGTCATTCCCGCATCCGCGGGTTTCGAACCCGACGAGTTCCTCGACCTGTGCGACCACCACCCGCGGTCCAGCTGCTTCCTGGCGCCCACCATGGTCCAGCGGCTCGTCGGCACCGGCCGGCCGCGGCCGGCGAACCTCACGACCGTGGTCTACGGCGGCGGCCCCATGTACGTGGACAGCCTCAAGAAGGCGATGGCCGCGTTCGGCCCCATCTTCGTCCAGCTCTATGGTCAGGGCGAGGCCCCGATGACCATCACCGGTCTGCGTCAGCGCGATCACCTGGATGCCGATGACGCGGTGCTCGGCTCAGTCGGTTATCCGCGATCCGGTGTCGAGGTCGCGGTGCTCGACGCCGACGGCAATCCGGCCGCTGTCGATGAGATCGGCGAGATTGCCTGCCGCGGTGACGTCGTGATGTCCGGCTACTGGAACGACGCGGCGGCCACGGCGGCCACCCTGGTCGCCGGGTGGCTGCACACCGGGGACATGGGGTCGTTCGACTCGCGCGGATATCTGGCCCTGCGTGACCGCAGCAAGGACGTGGTGATCAGCGGCGGCAGCAACATCTACCCGCGTGAGGTGGAGGAGGTTCTCATCGAGCACGCGGGTGTCGAGGAGGCCTGCGTGGTCGGTGCACCCGACGAGGAATGGGGCGAGGTGGTCGTGGCGTTCATCGTCGGCACGGCGGCCGAGAATGATCTCGACGCCCATCTGCTGGAGCGGATCGCCCGGTTCAAGCGGCCCAAACGCTACGTCTACGTGGACGAACTGCCGAAGAACAGCTACGGCAAGGTGCTCAAGCGGGAGTTGCGCGAACTGGTCCGGTAGCGACTTGGTAGACACGTCCCATGCAGTTCGAAGGCAAGGTTGCCGTCATCACCGGGGCGGGCTCAGGCATCGGGCGTGCCCTGGCGCAGCAGTTGACCGCCGCCGGGGCGTCGGTGGTCGCCGGGGATATCGATGCCAAGGCCGCGACGGCGACCGCGTCGGCCATCGGGGAACGCGCGGTCGGGGTCGGCGCCGATGCCGCGTCCGTCACGGGTATCGCCGCCCTCCTCGAAGCCGCCCGGGACGCGTTCGGCCCGGTCGACATCTATGTCGCCAACGCCGGTGTCATGGGCGCCTCCGGTCTGGGTTCCGATGAGGACTGGGATCGCGTGCTGGAGGTGAACCTGCGCGCACACATCCGGGCCGCCGACGCGCTGCTACCGGACTGGATCGCCCGCGGCAGCGGCTATTTCGTCAGCGTCGCGTCGGCTGCCGGGCTGCTGACCCAGGTCGGCGCCGCCGGGTACGCGGTGAGCAAGCATGCCGCGGTCGGGTTCGCCGAGTGGCTCTCGGTCACCCACGGCGACAACGGGATCGGCGTGACATGCGTCTGCCCGATGGGGGTGGCCACGCCACTGCTGGACGCCATCACCGACTCCGAGGATGCGACCGCGCGGGTCGCGGCCGCCTCCATCACCACCGCCGGCGATGTGCTGAGCGCCGAGGACGTGGCGGCGGCGACGATGGAGGGAGTTCGAGAAGGCCGCTTCCTGGTGCTGCCGCATGCGTCGGTGCTGGATATGTATCGGGGCAAGGGGGCCGATTACGACCGCTGGATATCCGGGATGCGTCGGTATCAACGGGCGTTGGATGGTTGACGGCGCAGGATCATCCGGTGAAGACCGACAGCTCGTTGCCTCGCGCTCCGTTCAAAGGCAGCGTGAGTGACGTGAACGCCTGCCGCGGGTCACGGATGTAATCGAGATACTCCGGAGTTGCGTTCTCAGCCACGACGAGGGCACCCGGCCGCAAGCTCGGCCGCAACAGCTGCAGAACCGGTTTGTAGAGACTCAACGCGCCATCGAGATGCACCAGATCGACCGCAGGGCCGATACCGCCGGCGCCCAGAGTGTCGAGCGCGTCCCCGACACGTACGTCCACGATGTCCGCCACGCCGGCTGCCGCCAGGTGCTCGTGGGCCCGCTTAGCTTTGCCCGGTTCCAGTTCGGCGCTGATTACTCGGCCACCGCCGTTGTCGCGCACCGCGCAGGCGAGATAGATCGTCGATATCCCGAACGACGTTCCGAATTCGACCACGCGCGTCGCTCGCGCCGCCCGTGTGCAGATGTAGAGCAGCTGGCCGAATTCCGGTGATACGCACAAAAAGTTGGCGGCAGCACCGCGATAGAAACCCTTGTAGTCGCCAGCCTCCGCAGCCAGCGCCAGGGCGACCAGATCGATACCGCTGTGCGCATCGTGCAGCATCTGTTCGATGAACGGCCGATCGGCGGTCTCCGCCTCGGCGAAGAGTCGCTCCAGCACGCCGGCCACCCGGGTCGTTTCCAACGTGTTCATGTCCGGTCTCCTCCGCGATGGGGCCCGCACAAACCCGACAATGGGAGGTCATATGCGAGTAGCTTGTATGAGAAGGTGAGCGAAAGATATTGCAAATCAATGCTCTTCATAAGTATGGTAACCAATTGGCCAAATCAGTACTCGCTTTTGTCCATCACTTCGGGAGTGACATGACCGGCGCCAAACGTCAGCTTGACCCGCGCAAACAGCCTCTGCAGCGCCGTTCCGAAGAAACGCGGCGCCGCATCCTCGACGCCGCTACTCACGTTTTCGCCGACCATGGATATGACGCGGGAACGACGAACAGGATCGCCGAGTACGCGGACGTCTCGATCGGATCGTTGTACCAGTACTACCCCAACAAGGACGCCATCCTCCTTGAGCTGGCGACGCGACACCTTGACGCCGGTGTCGAGCTCGATGACCGGCTTCGGATGCCCGATACGTTGCCGCCGCTGCATGAGGTCATCAGCACGATGGTGCGAAACAGCATCGACAACCATCGCGCCGACCCGGAGTTCCTGCGGGTACTGATGGAACAGGCACCTCGTTCCAGCGAACTCATGGCCAAGGTGGTGGAGGTCAAGGAAGCACGGACAGCCCGGCTGCGCGACATCATGGCGAGATCACCGGAAGTCACCGTCGATGATCAGACGACTGCGGCGCACCTGGTGATATCGACCATCGAAATGGTGGTCCATCGCCTGTTGGCGGGGCCGGAACCCATCGAACCTGAGCGGTTGGAGACCCAGTTGATCGACATGTTGTCCCGGTACCTCACGGCACCAGCCACCTGACGGCCCCGGCTCCGGCACCTCATAGGACTCGTATGAAGTGCCAATACATCGCAGACATACAGGTTTTCGCGGGTGGCACCGGTGCGGCGGCTCCTAGTATCGGCGGTCCGCCCGGCACCTCACCAGACGACACCGCTTACCCAAACCCTGCGCGCTGCAACCACGCCGTCACGTCGGGTCCGGCCATCCGAACCTCTTCACCGCGCACCGCGAGGCCCTCGCCGATCACCGACTCGGGGCACAGCCGGGTGTAATCATCGATGGTGCCGCCGATGCCGCTGACCGCATAGGTGACGAAAGGGTGAATCACCCTGCCGCGCAGGTTCACGCTGTCGACGAAAGTCCGCATGATCATCGGTGGGCGGACATTCCAGAGCGGGCTGCCGAGAAGCACGGTGTCGTACTGCTCGATGGTCGGCAGGACACCGGCGATGGCTGGACGGGCCTCAGACCGCTGTTCTTGTCTGTTGCGCTCGACCGTCTCCTCGTAGCTCTGCGGGTAGGGTTCGGCCGCTTCGATGCGATAGACGTCGACGGCGCCACCGGCGGCCGCGATCATCTGCGCAAGGACTTGGGTATTGCCAATCTCCAGATCGATCCTGCCGCCGTAGTGATAGTTCTCGCCCGCTCGAGAGAAGTAGGCGAGCAACGCGTTTTGCGGTACACCAGTGTTGCGCTCTGGCGTCGTGACGGTTCCCGAGGAGCTGGGGCCGGTCACTCCTGGATCGCCACACCCGGCGAGGTGTGCGCCCACCACCGCACCGGCGGTGATCGTCAGCGACCCCCTCATCACCGTGCGCCGGTTCACCCGCACAGGACCACCGGTCATCGTTGTTCACCCGGTTCCTAGAGGCCCACCATCGCCATACCGGCGGCGTTGTAGCGGTCACCCCGCACGCCGACACGTGCGGCGAGAGCATCGAGATCGGCGACCTCGTCGGCAGACAGCGCCACCCCCGTGGCACCGGCGTTCTCGTCGACCCGGCCGCGACGGCGAGTGCCCGGGATCGGGACGATCCACGGCTGCTGCGCGAGCAACCAGGCCAGCGCGATCTGGCCTGGGGTGCAGCCTCTCGCCTCGGCGAGTGCGCGGACGTGCGCCACCAATTCCTCATTGGCGCCGATGTTCTCAGCAGCGAACCGTGGAATCGTGCCGCGAATGTCGCCCGCGCCGAACTGCGTCGAACTGGCCACCGTCCCGGTGAGGAAGCCCTTGCCGAGCGGACTGAAGGGCACGAACCCGATCCCGAGTTCCGCGCAGGTGGGTAGCACCTCGGGTTCCGGATCGCGGGTCCACAACGAGTACTCACTCTGCAGCGCCGTGACGGGATGAACGGCGTGCGCGCGCCTGATCGTTTCGGCGCCCGCCTCCGACAGCCCGAAGTGCCGGACCTTGCCGTCCTGGATCAGCTCTGCGACGGTCCCGGCCACGTCCTCGATCGGCACATCGGGATCAACCCGGTGCTGGTAGAAGAGATCGATGACGTCGGTTCTCAGTCGCCGCAGTGAGGCGTCGGCCACCCGCCGAATCTGCTCGGGGCGGGAGTCGGTGCCGATCATCTTGCCGTCGGCGATGTTCCAGCCGAATTTGGTGGCAATCACCACCTGCTCGCGCAGCGGTGCGAGGGCCTCGCCGACAAGCTCCTCGTTCACATAGGGCCCATAGACCTCGGCGGTATCGAAGAACGTGATGCCCGCCTCGGTAACAGCGTGGCGGAGCACGCCGATCATGTCATCGCGGTCGCCGGGGTTGGGTCCGTAGCTCTGCGACATGCCCATGGCGCCCAGGCCGATTGCGGATACCTGCAGGCCTTGGCCGAGAGTACGTGTGTGCATGGTGCCTCCTCAGGCTTCGGGAATGGTGATGGCGAACTTCTCGCGAGTGATGTCCTCAGGTTCGGGACCGCCGCGGATGCCGGTGTCCAGGGCGTCGATGGCCGCGAGCTGATCTGCACTGAGCTCGAAGTCGAACACGTCGAAGTTCTCGGCGATGCGTGACGGCGTCACCGACTTCGGGATCACCTGGCGCCCTTGCTGAATGTGCCAGCGCAGCATCACCTGAGCCGGCGTCTTGTCGTGTGCGGTCGCGATCTCGCCGATCACCGGGTTATCCAGCGTCGAGGTGTGCGGGCCCTCGCGGTAGAAGGTGATGCCACCGATGGGCGCCCACGCCTGGTCGAGGATGCCGTGCTCGGCATTGGCGGCCAGCACATCGGACTGCTTGAAGTAGGGGTGTACCTCGATCTGATTCACCGCCGGCACAATCTCGGTCTCCGCAAGCAGCCGGTCGAGGTGTGCGCGCATGAAGTTGGACACCCCGATGGCTCGTACCTTGCCGTCGGCGTACAGCTTCTCCAGCGCCTTGTAGGCACCGACGGTGAGCTCGAACTCACCGGGCAGTGCCTGATGCAGGATCAGCAGGTCGAGTTGGTCGACGCCCAACTTGCCCGCGGACTTGTCGAAGGCGTGCAGGGTGGCGTCGTAGCCGAAGTCGGTGATCCAGATCTTGGTCTCGATGAACACGTCACCGCGCGCGAGCCCGGACTGCTGGATGGCCTTACCGACCTCACGCTCGTTCCCATAGGCAGCCGCGGTGTCGATATGGCGGTAGCCGACCTGCAGCGCGGTTTCGACCGCGGCGACGGTCTGCTCCGGCGGGGTCTGGAACACCCCGAGGCCGAGGACCGGCATGATCACGCCATTGTTCAAGGTGAAGTTCGGAATGCTCATGTTCTCGACGGTAGGCCTGCGCGTGGCGTGGCGGGAGGGCCTGCTGAGCCGGGCACTGCGAGTACCTCCCAGTGCGGCTCGGCCGGGCCTACCGTGGAGATATGACCGGCATGGACGTCACCCGCGAGGTCCGCGACTTCCTCAGTTCGCGTCGCGCCCGAATCACCCCGGAGCAGGCCGGGTTACCGGCCTACGGAGGCAACCGGCGGGTCAAGGGACTGCGCCGCGAAGAGGTGGCCATGCTCGCCGGAGTGTCTGTGGACTACTACGTACGCATGGAACGAGGCAGCCTCGGCGGCGCTTCGGAGGCTGTCCTCGACGCTCTTGTCTCCGCCCTGCAACTCGATGAGGCCGAGCGAGAGCACCTCTTCGCACTGGCACGAGAATCCGGGACATCTGGGCATCGGCGTCAACGGAAGGCGCCCGGAACCCTGCGACCGGCACTACTGCAGATCTTGGACGCGTTCACCGACGCGCCGGCCTGGATTCGCAACGGTCGCCACGACGTGCTTGCCATGAATCAGCTTGCCCGCGCGCTATATTCACCTGTACTGGCCGATCCCCGACGACCGGCCAACACGACCCGCTTCGTCTACCTACATCCCGAAGCGGCCGAGCGGTTCTTCGTCGACTACGACCAGATCACCAGGGACGCGGCTGCGATGCTGCGGTTGGAGGCGGGCAATAACCCCCACGATGAGAAGCTGATCGCACTGGTCGGTGAGCTGTCGACCCGCAGCGAGTTGTTCCGGCAGCGCTGGGCTTCGCAGGACGTGCGCTTCCACCGGTCCGGCCGCAAGCGACTCAACCATCCGGTCGTCGGTCCGCTCGATCTTGATTTCGAGGCGATGCCGCTGCCCTCGGAACCCGGACTTCAGCTCAACGTCTACACCGCAGCGGCCGGCTCGCCCACCGCCGACGGCCTCAAACTGCTCGCCTCATGGGCCGCCAGCCAGGAGAACCTGTTATCCGAAGTGGCGCCCACCAAGCGCTGACCCGCGCGGCCCACTTCGTGGCCGACGCCGCGGGTTAAATCGACCTTCCAGCCGACCGGACAATCGTCGTCGGCTCGCGCATGCAGGCCTGACAACCAGGGCGCGGGTTCTACAACCAGTTGTTTCGGCGGAAGGTGAAGTACAAACCGGTGCACACCACGGCTATGACGATCAGCACCGCCGGGTAACCCCACACCTGCCTCAGCTCGGGCATGTGGTCGAAGTTCATGCCGTAAATGCCGGCCACCGCCGTGGGAACCGCCGCAATCGCCACGAACGCCGAGATCTTGCGTAGATCCGTGTTCTGCTGCATCGCGACCCTGGCAGAGGCGGCCTGCACCAGCGAGGTGAGCACCTCGTCATAGCTGGCGATCCGGTCGGCGGCCCTCGTGTGATGATCGATCACGTCACCGAAGTAGCGCCGCGTCTCTTTCGACGACACCAGATCCCGGTGGTCGGAGACAATGCGCTGCAAGGCAATCGACAGCGGACTCACCGCACGCCGAAATTCGACGATCTCGCGCTTGAGCAGATAGATGTGCTCGATGTCGATGATGCTGCGGGTAGCGAAAATCTGCTCTTCCATGGCGTCGATGTCGGTCTCCACCGATAACGTGACGTCGAGGTAGTGGTCCACAACGTGGTCGGCGATGGCATGCACGACAGCGAAGGGACCCAGCCGCAGCCGGTCGGGAGCGGTTTCGAGGTTCTTGCGCAGCCCCGTGAGTTCGCTGAAATCTCCGTGCCGGACCGTCACCACGAAATTTCGACCGGCGAAGATCATGATCTCGCCGGTCTCCACAATCTCCTTGGCTTGCGCCACCGATTCGTGCGGTACGTACTGGACTGTTTTCAGGACCAGGAACAGCGTGTCGTCGTAGCGTTCCAGCTTCGGCCGCTGATGCGCATGCACAGCGTCTTCCGCCGCCAGCGAATGCAGACCGAAAACCTCTGCCACCTGCTGCATCTGGTGCTCGTCGGGCTCATGCAACCCCACCCATACGAAACCCGCGTGCACCCCGTCCAGTGCCCGCACCTTCGCCAAAGAGTCTGCAGGACTGTCACTTCCGGGTAACCGCCGACCGTCGACGTAGACACCGCAGTCCACCACGGCACTGGTCACCGGAAGATGTATCTGCTGAGCACCCGAGTACTTGTCCGACCCCTTCGGCAGATCGCCGCCGTCCGATCGCCGCGAACGCGGCGAGGACCCTGAGAATGACGACAAGACGGCACCTCCCTGACACCATGGCGAACGACTCGCACCGACGCACAGGAACGCTACGCGCCCGATGACATGGTGCACTGCGAGACCACCGACCATCTCGGCGCTCAGAGCCAGTCGCGGTGTCGACGCAGGTAGCGCTGTCTGATGTATTGGGCGGCGACCAGATGGGCGACGGTGACGGTCCAGCCAGCACAGGTAGGTCAGACGTGGCGGTAGCACCGGTGGCCCGGGCGACCGCGGGTGCCCGGGCCAAGACGAGGACCGCCGTTTAGGCTGGCGCCCGGCGGGTACACCGTTGCCACCGTTCCCCCGGTTCAGGAACTGCCTCAAGGAGACCTATGCGTTCGCGGCTGCGTAACCGGACGATGACGACGATGGCGATCGTCGGTGTCGCGTTGCTCGTCAGCGGTTGCGCGGCGCAGTCCTGGGGTACACCGCCGGCCGCCGAGAACACCCCGCACGCCACGTTCCCCGCACTGCCCGAGGCCCCACCCGACCTGCCTCCCACGTCGTTCCCCGAAATCCAGGCGCGCGTCCAGCAGGCCACCGCGGACGCGGCCGGCTCCGGCGCCGAGATCACGGCGGTCGTCCTCGACCGCAACACCGGTCAGACCGCGGCGAGCGGGGCCAACCAGTCGTTCCCGATCGCGTCGGTGGTGAAGCTGTTCATCGCCGACGACCTGCTGCTGCAGGAGTCGGAGGGCAAGGTCGAGCTGTCGGCCGCCGACCGCGCTTCGCTGGACGCGATGCTGCGTTCCTCCGATGACAGTGCAGCCCAGAACTTCTGGGACCGCAGCGGCGGGAACGCCGTCATTTCCCGCGTCAAGGCGCGATACGGTTTGGCCGGCACGACAGCCCCCTACAACGGACATTGGGACGTGACCACCAGCACCGCAAGCGATCTGGTCCGTTACTACGACAAGCTGCTGAACGGCACCGGTGGCTTACCGCCCGAACAGGCCAACATCATCATCGGCAACCTCGCCCAATCGACCCCGACGGGCAACGACGGGTACCCGCAAAGGTTCGGCATCCCCGAAGGGCTCTATGGCGAGCCCGTCGCGGTCAAACAGGGCTGGTTCTGCTGCTGGAGCGGCCCCAACCAGTTGCACGTGTCCACCGGCGTGATCGGGGCCGACCGCCGCTACGTGATGGCGATCAGTTCGCTTGACCCCACCAGCGAGGCCGCGGCACGGGCGAACATCACGCAGGCCGTCAAGACGATGTTCCCGGGCGGCAGGATCTAACCGGCCGACGCGGCGATATCGGCGGCACTGATACCGGAGAGGTCGGGCACGTTCTGCATCAGCTCGATGCGGGTGCCGTCGGGATCGGTCAGGTAGATGAACCGTCCCGACGTCGGGTCCGCGACATCGCCGAGCACGGTGCGCGTCGATTCCACCAATGCGCCGCCCGCGGCGAGGATGGCCTCGGTCAGCCCGTCGACGTCCTCGACCCGGAACGACAGATGGGTGAAGCCGAGCTCGGTCATCGGTTTGCGTTGTCCCGATCCGGTGATCGGGACGTCGACCCACTGCAACAACTCGATCCGGATGTCGTCGCGGATCAGCATCGCGGAGCGGAATCGTCCCTCCTGCTCCATGGTCGCGGCGACTTCGTTGTTGTCGAAGTCGAGCTGATAGAGCTGCGCGAACCCGAATACCTCGGTGTAGAAGCGGATCGACCGGTCGAGATCGGTGACGCCGATGCCGATATGCGAGAAGCCCTGGATCATGAGTGGATTCTGACAGAACGGATGCCCGCACGGTCGTGAGTCCCGATCTGATGTCACATACCTGCGCACTACGATGCCTGCGTGGGCGAAACCCGGCGCCGGCTCTCCCCCGGCGATCGACGCAGTGAACTGTTGATCCTGGGCGCCGAGGTGTTCGGGCAACGCCCCTACGACGAGGTCCGCATCGACGAGATCGCCGAGCGCGCCGGGGTGTCCCGCGCGCTGATGTATCACTACTTCCCGGACAAGCGCGCCTTTTTCGCCGCCGTCGTGCAGGCCGAGGGCGAGCGGTTGTTCGAGGCCACCAATGCCCCGGCCGACCCGGGACAGTCGCTGTTCGGCCAGGTCCGCGGTGGCGTGCTGGCCTACCTGCGGTATGACGAGGAGCATCCGCACGGCGCGTGGGCGGCGTACATGGGGATGGGACGGGCCGATCCGGTGCTGCGGGGCCTCGACGACCTGGTCGAAGTGGCCAACGCCAAACAGGCCGACCGGATCATCGACCACGTGTGGGCAGCCGCGGGCCAACCGCTGGACGGCACCACCGCCCGCGATCTGCGGGCCACCGTGTACGGCTGGCTGGCGTTCACCTTCGAGCTCTGCCGCCAGCGCGTGCTCGACCCCACGTTGGACGCGGGTTTCGTCGCAGACACCTGCGCGCACAGCCTGCTCGACGCCGTCGGGCGGGTACCGGGTATCCCGGCACGGCTCGCCGCCGCGTTGTCGGCCGAAAACCGCCGTCCGTGAACGCCATGACCTGAGGAGGATCAGACCCCAGTCGCGTCGACCAGGCTCGGCGCATCCGGCACCACGACGACGGCGACAGACGCCGCCTCGAAGGGGCGAACCTGCTCATCGGTGGCCTCACCGTCGGTCACCAGGGTGGCTCCGGCCGGGATGGGAGCCCAGGCGTGAAATGGTTTGCGTCCCAGCTTCTCTGCGTGAGCCAGCACGTACAGGGTGCCGCCGCGCTGCATCATCAGCTCTTTGAGGCGGGTCTGCTCCAATTCCGCTTCGCAGATACCCAGTTCGGCGTGCACGGCGTCGGCCCCGAGAAAGGCGCGATCGAAGGTCAGCCGTTCCAGCGTGGCCTCGGCCAACGGGCCCACGAATCCTTGGCTGAGGTGCCGCAGCGTGCCGCCGAGGCACTCGACCCGCACCGCATCGGCGTCGGCAAGGGCTTCGAGCGCGGTCAGTCCGGCGGTCACCACCGTCAGACCGGCGACCGACCGCAGGTAGTCGCCCATGGCCCCGACCGTGGTGCCGGCGTCCAGCAGGATGGTCTCGCCGGGCTGGACCTGCTGTGCCGCCCACCCGGCGATGGCGTGCTTGGCGTCGAAGCCCTGCATGGCGCGCTGACGAATGGAGGATTCCGGCTGACGCCCGAGAGCGATGGCGCCCCCGTAGGTGCGGGCGATCAGTCCCTGCTCGGTCAGCAAGCTCAGGTCCCGGCGGATCGTCGACGCGGTCACCCCGAACTGGGCCGACAGTTCCTCGACGCTCGCGAGCCCCGTGGATCGGGCCAGCCGAATGATCTCAGCCCGGCGGCCCGTCGATCCACGTGGTGGCATCACCTGCTCCTATTTGAGAACCGTTGTGCTCGTGGCAAGTTCGGCAGCCTGCCGCAGGGCTTCGACCATGCTACCTGCCTCCGCGATGCCTTTGCCTGCGATATCGAAGGCGGTGCCGTGGTCGACGGACGTACGGATCACCGGCAGTCCGACGGTGATGTTGACTCCCGCCTCGATGCCAAGGACCTTAACCGGCCCGTGGCCCTGGTCGTGATACATCGCCACGATCAGGTCATAGTCGCCACGGCCGGCGAGGAAGAAGGCGGTGTCGGCAGGTAACGGTCCATGCGCGTCGATCCCGTCGGCGACCAGCGCTTCGACGGCCGGCACGATCTTGAGGTCTTCTTCGCCGTAGCCGAACAGACCGTTCTCCCCGGCGTGCGGATTGATCCCGCAGAGCCCGATCTTGGGGTGAGCGATGCCGGACCGCACCAGGGCGTCGTGGCCCCGGCGCACGGTGCGTTCCACCAACCCGGGTTCGATCTTGGCGACGGCGTCGAGCAATCCGATGTGGGTGGTGACGTGGATGACCTTCAGCTTGGGCGAGGACAGCATCATCGACACTTCCTCGGTGCCGGTCAGATGGGCGAGCAGCTCGGTGTGCCCCGGGTAGATGTGCCCGGCGGCGTGCAGGGCCTCCTTGTTCAGCGGTGCGGTGCAGATCGCCTGGACTTCGCCGCCCACGGCGAGCTCGCTCGCGACGCGGATGTACTCGTAGGCCGCGTTGCCGGCGACGGCCGACAGCTCGCCCCACGGCAGGTCCACCGGCAGCAGGTCGAGATCGATGACGTTGATCCGTCCCGGCGCGATCTGAGCGTCGCCGACCGAGTCCACTGCGACGATGTCGCAGGTGATACCCAGGATGTCGGCGGCCTGGGCCAACCGCTTGGCATCGCCGATCACGACGGGGATGCACCGGCTCAGCGTGGCTTCATCGAGCAGCGCGGGGACGATCACCTCGGGACCGACGCCGGCGCCGTCGCCCATGGTGACGGCGATGACGGGAAGTGCTGCGGTGCCGGAGTTCGGCGTCATGGTGGTGCCCTTCGAATCGTGGATGGTTACGAACTGTGCGGCGCGCGGCGACCTCAGACGCGCCATGATGTCGACGAAACTGTCACGGCCGCCGAAGCTTCCGGGCCGGGTGACGACGCGGCGGCCATCCGGGGTGGCGCTGATGACGGCCCCGTGATGGACGACGCCGATGGGCTCCAGCGCATCCAGCCCGAGTGCGTCGATCACCGCACGGGCGGTCTCCCCGCCGGTCAGGACGAGATCGGGGCGTACTGATGCCGCGCGGTCACCGGCTGCGGCGTAGCGGCCGAGCGCGGCCGCCAACGCTGCACGCTGTGCGGCCGCGACGGAACCGCCGACCGTGAGCACCACCGCGGCGTGCGCCGCCAGCGCCTCGGACAGGTCAGCGGGATCGGCAGCCCCGGCGATCAGGGCTTCGGCATCGACCACGATGGGTGTCGCGCCGCTGTCCACGAGCGCCGCGACCTGTGCTGCCGCGTTGAGCGCCCCGGTCCCCACCACGGTCAAAACAGCAGAGGCACAGATTCTCTCGGCTGCCGGCACGGCAGCGCTCACCGGCAGCGTGCGGGCCAGCGCAGCGGTCAAGGCTGCGGTCCCGACCAGCTGGACGCCGGGAACCCGGTGCGCCGTGGACACCACGGCGTCGAGGTCGACGTCGGTGGCCACGTCGCATATCGCCACCGCACCGCCCGACAGAGCTGCGGTGATGTCCCCCGACGACGAACAGGACCGGCTGGGGCGACCGATGAGTTCGGCAATCGACGCGGGTGTCGCCACCTCCTCGAGGTGCCACAGATCGGTCCGGTGTAGCGGGATTCCGTCGACGTGGAGCACCCCGTCCCGCACCGTTCGGCCGAGAGCGGGCAGACCGGCCGCGACGACCACCGGGCCGCGGTCGGCCAGCAATTCCACGACCGCACCGAAATGACCGCGCAACAGGGAGTCGATCTTGATGACCGTGCGGCGATCCGGCCGGCGGTGGTCGAGGGTCGTTCGCAACAGTGAATCGGCCTGCGGCCGCGGCAAACCCCGCGTGTTGAGGTCGACGACGGTGATCCCGGGGCGGTCTGCCTGCTCTGGTTTCAGCATCAGCCTCGGCGCCGGCGTACGACCCAGGAAGGTCGCTGCGGCCTCTGCCGCGCCGGAGAGGTCATCGGCGAGAACGAGGATTTCCACGGGCGCGTTCACAGCGACAGGCCCGCGCATTGGGTGATGACCTGACCGGTGATGCTGCGCGCGTCGGCGCCGAGCAGGAAGGCGACCAGGCCGGCGACTTCGTCGGCGTCGATGAGGCGACCCATGGGCGGCACCTTGGGCGGCGTTCGGTCCCGGTTCGGGTCGGACAACATCGGGGTGTCGGTCGGCCCCGGGGCGACGACGTTGACGGTGATTCCGCGCGTGACCAATTCGGCCGCCCACGAACGGGCCATACCGGCCAGCGCGGACTTGGTGGCCGCGTACTGGCTCTTGCCGGGGTTCCCGGCCATCGTGCGGCTGCCGACCAGAACGATGCGGCCACCGTCGGTGATCCTGGGGGCCAACGTGTCGACCAGTGCTTCGGCGGCACCGACGTGGATACGCCACATCTGGGCGCCGTGATCGAGGTCCAGCTCACCCAGCGGCGCGGCGAACTGGACACCGGCGGCGTGGACGACGGCATCGACGGCCGCCAGCGCACCGACATGGCGCTGAATCTGGGTGAAGTCGGCCATATCGGTTTCACACCAGTCGAATCCGTGATCACGGATGGCGGGTTTGCGGCGGCTCAGCCCAAGTACCCGCCACCCGCTCGACAGCAGACGGGCAGTGATCGCCGCGCCGATTCCGGAGCTGACGCCGGTGACGACAGCCTGTTTGGATTCGGTCATGGCGCGCTCCCGTATATCCACGAGTTCTCCAAGCCGACGTATTCGATGGCCTGCCGGAATCGTGTGAAAGCTACATGCAGGGTGTCACCGGCGGCGCAGATCGAGGGGTAGGACAGCTCGCGGTTGACGGCCTCACGGGAGTTGTTGGACAGGCAGTAGCCATCGCCGTCCTCGACCGTGCGGCGGGTGGGCCAGGTCAGTCCGGCGTCAGTGGAGATCGCCAGCGCCATCGGAGCCCTGGGCGCGCCCCAGAACGCGGTGCGCCCGCCGGTGTCGAATGCTACCGGTTCGGCGGCGGCGTTCTCGGCGAGGCCGTCGTCGTCGATCTCGTCGTAGAGCGAGAGCCGCCGCGCGGTGGCATCCGCGGCACTGGAGTGGTTGTACACCAGCGCCATTCGGTCATCGGACAGCACGACGAACTGGATGGAGGAGTTGTTGTTGGGCAGCTCGGTGGGCTGCGGCTCGGACCAGGAGTCGCCGTCGTCGGTGGAGACGCTGCGGTAGATGAAATCAGCCCAGCGACTGCGGAACAGCGCGATCAGCGTGCCGTCGGACAGTCGGCCGATGTTCATGTGCACGCAGCCGGCGCTCTCGGGGACGACGACTTCGCGCCAGGTCGACCCGGCGTCGTCGGAGATCATCACGGCGCTGTAATCGTGGTTGCCGACCCACTTCTCGCCGGGTGTGCGCACGCAGTAGAAGATCGGTAGCAGCAGCCTGCCGGTCGGCAACACGGCCAGCGGCTGGCGGATGAACACTCCCGCCTGCGGTGTTTCGGCCAACATGGTGTGCATCGGGCCCCAGGTCGTTCCGCCGTCGTGCGAGATGCGCCGCTGCACCCGCGCGGTGTCCTGATTGCCGGCGTGTTGCGAGGTCCACAGCAGCCAGATCTCGCCACCGTCGCGGACATGCAGCACCGGGTTCTGCTCGGACCGGGTGCCGTCGTCGGACATCTGCACCGGATCCGTCCAGGCCGTGCCCCCGGGTGCCAGGCGGGAGAACCAGACGCTGATGTCGGCGACGCCTTCCTGGGTACCGGAGAACCACACGCAGGCCAGGGATCTGTCGGGCAGCACCGTGAGGTTCGCGGCGTGGTTCTGGATGTGCGGTGGCGGCAGCAACGTTTCGCGGCGGCCCTGCTCGGGATGGTCGCGCAGCATCCCGTCCGGGTGCAGGGTGGCGGTGTCGGCGGTGGCGGTCGTCATGCGTTTCCATTCAGGGTCACGGCGGCGAGATCGTAAGAGTTGGTGGGGCGCAGGTCGATTCCGTCGATGCGGGTCCGCCTGCCGAGGACGGCCTTGGGCACGAACGACCACAGCATCGGGCAGGTGTCCCATACCTGCCGTTGCGCGTCGGCGAGCAGAGCATCGCGGCGGACCGGGTCGATCTCTTCGGAGGCCGCGGTGATGACCTTGGCGACCTCGGGGAAGACGTAACCGTGATACGAGTCGCGGGTGGCTTCCTTCTCGGCGGTACCGGCGTACATGCCCTGCATGATGGTGAGGGCCAGACCGGTCGGGCTCGGGTAGCCGTTGCCGAGGATGTCCCAGTCGCCGGCTTTGCCTTGGCGCCACTGCGCGATATCGCCGCCGGGCTCGAACTGCTGCAGCGTGGCGTTGACTCCCGCCGCGGAGAGCATCTGCACCACCGACTCCATGATGTCGGTGTCGGCAGCGAATTCGCCGCTCTCCCAAATGATCTTGATGCGCAGATCGTTGATGCCCAGCGACCGGAGTTCGGACTTGGTGCGGTCCGGGTCGTAGGTGTAGCTGCCCGTCTCGATGGCCCCGGCCAGACTCAGCGGGATGACTCCGCGCGAGGCGGTGGCCGATCCCTGCATCACGTTGTCGATCAGCGACTGTCCGTCGATCGCATAGGTGAGCGCCCGGCGCACCCGCGCATCGGCAATCGGGCTGCCGGCCGGTTTGCGGAAGTTGTAGAAGAGTTGATTGAGCCGCACCCCGTCGGCGTGCTGCACCGCCACGCCGGCCAGTCCGGATATCTGATCGGTCGAGTCCGGCGTGATGGAGTCGATGACGTCGATCTCGCCGCTGCGCAGGGCGACCACCCGGCTGGATTCATCGGGCATGAAGCGGACCCGCACCGACTCCACGTGTGGCGCTGCGCCCCAGTAGTTCTCGTTACGCTCCAGGGTATAGGTCCCTTGCCCGCGATCGGACTGGGTCACCACATAGGGACCGGTGCCGACGCCGCCGGAGAGGTCTTCGGGCTTGTTGGCGGCCGCCGGCGTGATCAGGATGTTGGACATCAGGTAGTCGAGCACCGGGACCGGCCGCGTCGTGTGCAACGTGAAGCTGACATCGTCGATCGGCTCGACCGTGGGCCACTCCGGGAAGAAGCCCGCCACGAACGACCCGTCGACCTGGGAGTACATCGACAGCGCGGTCGCGACATCTTGCACCTGCACCGGGGAACCGTCGGAGTAGCGGATCCCGGGACGCAGCCGGACGTACCAGCTGGTCGGATCGACCAGCCGGAACTGGTCGGCAAGCACCAGTCGCGGTTTGAGGTTGGCGTTGATCTCGGTCAGCCCCTGCCGGACGGCGCGCTGCACCGTCAAGGCGGCGTCGTACTGCAGCAGCTTGTTGTCCAAGGTGTTCAGCGCACGATTGAGACCGAGACTGACCGTTGTGGGTCCCGGCCTCCCGGTGGGCGTGGCGCAGGACACCACGGTGGGGGCGATCGCCAGACCGGCGCCGAACAGCAGGCCCGTCCTCAGCATCGATCGGCGCGACATGCGTCGATCCGCCAGCGACTCGGTCATCGTCGACCTCCAGGGTTCGAGGGGTCTGCGGAGCGGTGCGACGCAGGGATACGGCACAGGCAGTGACCGCAGACACATCGACCTTAACGGGAATGCGCGTAACACGCAATATCCCGCCAGATACTTGCGCGTTTCGCGCATTGATGCCATTGTGATCTGGACGACACCCCCGTCACTTCACGCCCGCGACCACTTTGCCGCGGCGGATCGAAAGGTCGACGATGACCGCACAGGTACATCGAGAGGTCGATGACTGACATGGCCGATCAACTACTCGCCCCGAATCCGGTGCCGACATCGGCCCGCGGATCCGGCACGACCCGCCGTGGTTCGTTGGACTCGCTGCTCGGGCCGATGCCTCGCTACCTTCTGCGTCGGCTGGGCCAGAGCCTGCTCACGGTGTTCCTCACCTTGACAACGGTGTTCGTGCTGATCCGGATGGCGCCCGGCGACCCGGCCTACTCACTGGCGGGCCCACTGGCGACCACCGAGGACCTCGCCCGCATCCGCACCGACATGGGTCTCGACGAATCGGTGTTCGTCCAATACCTCAAGTACCTGCAAGGCCTTCTGCACCTCGACCTGGGCACCTCGTACTCGTTCCAGGCGCCGGCCCTGGACGTCGTGCTCGCGCGACTTCCGTACACCATCACCCTGGCGTTCGCCGCGATCCTGCTCACCACCGTCGTGGCCATCCCGCTCGGGGTCTGGATGGCACGTCACGCCGACACCCGCCGCGAGCTGGCGGCCAACGCCGTCACCATCGCCGGCCAGTCCATGCCCGACTTCTGGACCGGATTGATGCTCATCACGGTGTTCGCCGTGCTGATTCCCGTTCTGCCCCCCGCCGGCTTCACCACCTGGTCCAGCCTGATCCTGCCCACCGTCACCATTGCGGTGCTGCAGGTCGCACTCATCTCCCGGATGGTGCGCCGTGAGATGGTCGGTGCGTTCCTGTCGCCCTACATCACCGTCGGACGTTCGCGTGGTGTCTCCGAACGCGAACTGATCTGGCGCTACTCGCTGCGCAACTCCGCCATCCCCGTACTGACCGCGCTGGGCACCCGATTCGCGTCCATGCTCAACGGCGTCGTCATCGTCGAGGTGGTGTTCGCCTGGCCCGGTGTCGGCTCGCTGGTCGTCCGGGCCCTCGAGACCCGCGATTACCCGCTCATCCAGGCCACCGTGCTCGTCACCGCCATCTTGGCCATCCTGGTCCAGCTGCTGGTCGACCTCTGTTACCCACTTCTGGACCCGCGGGTCCGCCTCGGAAAAGGAAGCGGCAAATGACCGGCGCCACAACCTATGTCATCGAAGCCCCCGAGCAGCCCCGGCCCTCGGCGGTCACCGACCGCGATATCGCCCGCGCCGGAGCCACCCGGCGGGGCCGCGACAGCCGCATCAAGATCTGGGTGGGCACCATCTCCGTCCTGATCGTCGTGGCGCCGGTGGCGCTCGCCCGCATCCTGCCGCTGCCCTCCCCCGACGCCACCAACCTCGGTGCCCGCCGGTTGCCTCCGCTGACCGACGGTCACCTGTTCGGAACCGACCAGCTCGGCCGGGACCTGCTGGCGCGGGTGCTCTACGGCGGTCAGGTGTCCCTGGTCATCGGCCTGCTCGCCGTGCTGGTCTCCGGGCTGATCGGGCTGACCCTGGGCGCTCTGGCCGGGTACCGCGGCGGGTGGACCGACACCATCGTCAGTCGGCTCCTCGAGGCGCAGCTGTCGCTGCCGTTGCTGATGATGTTGCTGCTCGTCGTCGCGCTGTTCGGCGCATCCATTCCGGTCATCACGTTCGTGATCGCCATCGCGCAATGGCCCGAGATCGCCCGCCTGACACGATCACTGACCCTCGTCGAACGCGAAAAGCCATACATCGCCGCCGCGCGCGTCCTGGGCCTCGGCAATATCGCGATCCTGACGCGCCACATCGTGCCCAACATCGTCAAGCAGGTCTCACTGGTCGTCATGCTGCTGCTGGCACAGGCCGTCCTGCTGGAAAGCGCCCTGTCCTATCTCGGCGCCGGCCCGCAGCGGCCGTTCGCCACCTGGGGTCGCATCATCTCCGACGGTCAGGACTACGTCACCACCTCGTGGTGGCTGGTCACGCTGCCCGGCCTGGTGATCGCGTTGCTCGTGGTCGGTGTCAACCTGCTCGGCGACGGCCTGCGCGACCGAACCGGCGGGCCCAGAACCGGCCTGCTCAACCTGATCGCGCTGCGCAGGAAGGACAAGTGAGATGGGCAACCTGCTACGTGTCGACGAACTCCAGATCGAACTGATCACCGAGCGCGGCGTCATCCGCGCGGTCGACGGGGTGTCGTTCTGCATCGACGCCGGTGAGACAGTCACCATCATCGGCGAGTCCGGCTCCGGAAAGTCCACCACCGCCATGGGCATCCTGGGCTTGCTGCCCACCGACCTGGCCGTGCTGTCCGGACACGCCAGCTTCAAGGACTGCGACATCCTCGGCAACGCCGCAGCGCTGGAGAAAGTACGCGGGCGCCACATCGCGCTCATCCCGCAGGATCCGATGACCGCGCTCAGCCCGGTCCACACCATCGGCTCCCAGCTGCGCGATGCGATCCGCCACAGCGGAGTCACCGGCCGGTCCGCGCAACACGACCGTGCTGTCGAGCTGCTCGAGCAGGTTCACATTCCCAGGGCCGCAGAACAACTCGGCAAGTATCCGCACCAATTGTCCGGAGGTATGCTGCAACGCGTCTTGATCGCCGCCGCACTGGCCGCCGGACCGGAGCTCATCGTCGCCGACGAACCGACCAGCGCGCTGGACGTCACGGTCCAGGCCAGCATCCTGGATCTGCTGCTGGAGCTGCAGGAGCGCACCGGGGTGGCGATGCTGATGATCACCCACGACCTCGGCGTGGCCCGGCTGATGTCGGACCGGATCTTCGTCATGAAGCAGGGCCGCTTCGTCGAGGGCGGCAATGCCGACGCGCTGCTGGGCAACGCCCAGAGCGCCTACACCAAACGACTTCTCGACGCCGTGCCCCGCCTGGACGGCCACCCCGGAATGGAGGTCCCGGCATGAGCGAACCCCTGCTGAGCATCGAAGACCTGGTGGTCGAGTACCCGGTCGCCGGTGGAGTGTTCCGCGCCCTCGACTCGGTCAGCCTCTCCGTCGAGAAGGGGACATGTCTGGCCGTCGTCGGCGAATCCGGTTGCGGCAAGTCCACGCTGGCCAAATCCATCGTGCGACTGGTGCGTCCCACTTCGGGCCGGATCTGCATCGACGGCGTCGACATCGCGGGGTTGTCCGACCGCAAGCTCAAGCCCTACCGGTCCCGGATCCAGATGGTGTTCCAGGATCCCTACGGCTCGTTGGACCCGCACCTGTCCGCCGTCGACACCGTCGCCGAACCGTTGCGTCTGCGCGGTGTGCGCAGCAGGAGCGAGCGCGAAACGCGGGCCGCCGCCCTGATCGAACGGGTGGGCCTGCCCAGCACCGCGCTGCATCGCAAACCCGCCGAGTTCTCCGGCGGGCAGCGGCAACGCATCGGCATCGCCCGCGCGCTGGCGAGTGAACCCGAACTGCTGGTCTGCGACGAAGCGACCAGCGCTCTGGATGTTTCGGTGCAGGCCCAGGTGCTGGATCTGCTGCGCGAGATCCGGCACGACACCGGTCTGACGTACGTGTTCATCTCCCACAACCTCGGTGTGGTGCGCGAGATCAGCGACACGATCGTCGTCATGAAATCCGGCGGTATCGTCGAATCCGGCCGCACCGCAGAGGTTCTGGCCCGCCCCACCCAGCCGTATACCGCCGCCCTGCGCGCCGCCGCGCTCGATCCCACCACCATGGTCGGCGTGAAGCCGCGCGACGTGGTGTCGCGGCTGGGGTCGGCCCCCATCTCCCAAGGAGCTGCCTGATGACCGCGCTCGATCTCACCCGCCCCGTCCTGGGCACCATGACCTTCGGTGACACCGTGGATGCGCGCGTCGCCGGCGATATGGTCGACGCTTCCCTGGCCGCCGGGATCACCCACATCGACACCGCCAACGGATACGCCGGTGGCGAGTCGGAGCGGATCCTCGCCGAGGTGCTGCATTCCCGCCGCGATGACGTCACGCTGGCCACCAAGGCCGGGATACCTCACCCCGACTCCGGGAACCACTCGCCGCTGTCCCCGGCGGGATTGCGCGCGAGCCTCGAAGGAAGCCTCGCACGACTGCGCACCGACCGCGTCGAGTTGTTCTATCTGCACCAACCCGACCGGTCGACGCCGCTGCGCGACACGCTGACCACCGTGGCCGAACTCGTCGCCGAGGGGAAGGTGGGCGCACTGGGGGTGTCCAACTATGCCGCCTGGCAGATTGCCGAGATCAACCACATCGCCGACGAGGTGGGGGCCCCGCGCCCGGTGGTCGCCCAGCAGGTCTACAACCTCCTCGCCCGGCGCATCGAGGACGAGTACGCGGAGTTCGCGGCCATGACCGGGTTGGTGACCATGGTGTACAACCCGCTCGGCGGAGGGCTGCTGACCGGCAAGCACAGCTTTGATGCCGACCCCGCCGAGGGCCGGTTCGGCGACTCCCGGCTGGCGACGATGTACAAGCAAAGATATTGGAATGCCGCGGTGTTCGACGCGATCGCCGAACTGGCCACCCTCGCGGAGAAGGCCGGCATCCCGATGACCGAGCTGGCGTTGCGATGGCTGGTCAGCAAGTCGGCTGCCGGCCCGATCCTGCTCGGCGGCTCGAAGGTCGCCCACCTGAAGAGCAACATCGATGCGATCGCCGCCGGCCCCCTCGATGACGATCTCGTCGCGGCGTGTGATGACATCGGCGCGTCCCTGCACGGCGCCATGCCGAACTACAACCGATAGGGAAACACAGATGACCGCAAGCGAATTCGCCGCCCGGCTGCGCCGCCGAGAACGCCTGATCGGCTACTGGTCGGTGCTCGACTGCCCGGTGGCCCACGAATGGGTGGCGCATGTCGGCTACGACTACCTCGCCCTCGACCTCCAGCACGGCCTCATCGGCTACTCGGGCATGGTCGCCGGGCTGACGGCCATCGATGCCGCGCACGGGCCCGTCGGCATGATCCGCGTCGAGGCCAACGACCCCACCCCCATCGGGCGGGCGCTGGACGCGGGAGCGGCGGGCGTCATCGTGCCGCTGGTCAACACCGCAGCCGAAGCCGCAGCAGCCGTGGCCTCCGCCACCTACCCGCCCACCGGAGTCCGGTCATACGGCCCCATGCGCGCTCAGCTCCGCATCGGACCCACTCCGGCGATCGCGAACGACGACACCGTGGTGCTTGCGATGATCGAGACTCCCCAGGGCCTGGAGAACGTCGAGGCCATCTGTGCCACAGCGGGACTCGCGGGGGTTTATGTGGGTCCGTCGGACCTGCGGATTGCCGTCGGCGGCGCGCATTCGCAAGACCCGGCCGTCGACGACGAATTCGAGGCTGCGCTGGTGCGTGTCCGCGATGCCGCCGAGGCGGCCGGTATCGCCGCGGGTATCCACACCCCGGACGGCGCGACGGCCTCCCGCCGGCTGGCCGAGGGATACACCTTCGCCTCGGTGGCCGCCGACCTCGTGCACCTCAAACTCGCCGCGGCCGCACACCTCAAGGCCGCCACCGGAGCGCTTTGAGCAGTGACGCAAGCGCGCCGCTAACCGCCGCAGCGGGCCCGGAAGTCCCTGCTGGGCTGCCGGATTCCCCGTAGCTCATCTCGGACTTGCGGATTGGCGTCCATATAGGCGCCCAGCTCCGCCCGGCGCTCCTCCTGCGTCTTGCCCTTCAGACCGGTGAAGAAGTCATTCACCGGCGGATGGGTGAACAGGTAGGCCGATGTCGCCGCGGTGACCCCGGCGATCACACCGGCCAGATCGGCAGCGGTGCAATTGGGCGGCGGAGGAGGTGGCGGCTCCGCCGAAGCCGTTGCGACAGAGCCGAAGACGGCCAACGCACCCAGTGCGGCCACCAACAGCCGTCGCGCGGGGATGGGTTTGATCAGCATGCCGCTCTCCTCGATCGATTTCCGTTGGTTCATCGACGGCCACCACCGCGGCCACCGCCCCGGCCGCCACCGGCGCTGGGCCGGTTTCCGCCGGGCAGTCCGACATTGGGGCCACCGGGCCCGCCCGGCCCACCGATGTCCGGATCCAGGTTGACGTCGATCTCCCAGCCCCAGGCGTCATTGCAGTCGGTCCAGTCGTAATCACACGGGTACGGCACATAGGGCCCGGAGGATCCGCTCGGTCCGTCGCCGGTGTTCGAGCCGCGGACCTCGCCCTGGGAGCAGATGGTGGTGCCGCCCGCACTCGTGCAGTCCGCGGCCGCGACGGGCGTGGGGCTCATGGTCAGGCCCGCGCCGACGAGAACGGGCACCGCAAGAATTTTGAACAGTCGCATCACTGACTCCTTCAGTCGTCGTGTGCGAAACTGACGTCTCCGTCAGGATCATATGCCTGTTCACACCCAGTGCGCAGGGAAATCCGCAGCTCATCGCAACTTGTCGGTGGGTGGGGGCACCATGGAGGACGTGCCCGCCGAGATCGATCCCATGGCCCGGTTCAGTCCGCTGACCCGGGACTGGTTCCGTGGCACCTTCCCGGCCCCCACCGCGGCCCAGGAGCAGGCCTGGTCGGCGATCGCCGACGGGGACAACACGCTGGTCATCGCGCCGACCGGCTCCGGCAAGACATTGGCCGCCTTCCTGTGGGCCATCGACGACCTCGCCCAGCATCCCTCGGAGTCGGCTGCGGGCACCCGGGTGCTCTATGTCTCCCCGCTCAAGGCGCTGGCCGTCGACGTCGAACGCAATCTGCGCACCCCGCTGACCGGGCTGGCCCGGGTGGCCGAGCGCGCGGACGTACCCGCACCGACCATCACCGTCGGCGTCCGTTCCGGGGACACCACGCCCAAGGACCGCCGCAACCTGATCTCCAGGCCTCCCGACATCCTGATCACCACCCCCGAATCGCTGTTCCTGATGCTCACCTCGGCGGCCCGCGACACCCTGACCGATGTGCGCACCGTGATCATCGACGAGGTGCACGCCGTTGCGGCGACCAAGCGCGGTGCCCACCTTGCGGTTTCACTGGAGCGGCTGGACGCCATGCTGCCGCGCCCGGCGCAGCGGATCGGGTTGTCGGCAACGGTGCGGCCCGCCGAGGAGGTGGCCCGCTTCCTGGCCGGGACGGCACCGACCACCATCGTCGCCCCGCCGGCGGACAAGACCTTCGAACTGCAGGTCCAGGTTCCGGTGCCGGATATGACGAACCTGACGGAAGGCTCCATCTGGCCCGATGTCGAGGAACGCATCGTCGACCTCGTCGAAGCGCATCACTCGTCGATCGTGTTCGCCAACTCACGCCGGCTCGCCGAACGTCTCACCTCGCGGCTCAACGAGATCCACGCCGAACGCAACGGTGTCGAACTGCCCACCGGGCCCAACCCGAAGGTGCCCGCGGGCGCACCGGCGCACGTCATGGCCAGCGGGCAGAGCTTCGGGGCGCCCACGGTGCTGGCCAAGGCCCACCACGGTTCGGTGAGCAAGGAGCAACGAGCGCTGGTCGAGGACGACCTCAAGAGTGGGCGGCTCAAGGCTGTGGTCGCCACCTCCAGCCTGGAACTCGGCATCGACATGGGTGCGGTGGACCTGGTCATCCAGGTGTCGGCGCCGCCGTCGGTGGCCAGCGGCCTGCAGCGCGTCGGCCGGGCCGGGCACCAGGTCGGCGAGATATCCCAAGGCGTGCTCTTCCCCAAACACCGCACCGACCTGATCGACTGCGCCGTCACAGTGGAACGGATGCGGGCCGGCCAGATCGAAACCATGCGGGTGCCGGCGAACCCCCTGGACGTGCTCGCCCAGCACACCGTCGCCGCGGCCGCGCTCGAACCGTTGGACGCCGATGCGTGGTTCGACACGGTGCGGCGCAGCGCCCCCTTCGCCTCGTTGCCGCGCAGCGCCTTCGAGGCGACACTGGATCTGCTGTCCGGGAAGTACCCGTCGACCGAGTTCGCCGAACTGCGTCCACGACTGGTCTATGACCGCGACGCCGGAACCCTCAACGCACGGCCCGGCGCGCAGCGTCTGGCCGTCACCTCCGGTGGGGCCATCCCCGACCGCGGCATGTTCACCGTCTACCTGGCCAGCGAGTCCGAAAAGCCCTCACGCGTCGGCGAACTCGATGAGGAGATGGTCTACGAATCGCGTCCCGGTGACGTGATCTCGCTGGGCGCCACCAGTTGGCGTATCACCGAGATCACCCACGACCGGGTGCTGGTGGTGCCCGCCCCCGGCCTACCCGCCCGGCTACCCTTCTGGCGCGGCGACAGCGTCGGACGGCCCGCCGAGCTCGGCGCGGCGGTCGGGGCGTTCACCGGCGAGCTCGCCCAATTGGGGTCCGACGACTTCCGGAAGCGTTGCCAGGAAACCGGTTTCGACGAATTCGCGACCGACAATCTGTGGCAGCTGCTCGACGAACAACGTCAGGCCACCGGCGCGGTCCCCAGCGACACCACGTTGATCGTGGAGCGCTTCCATGACGAGCTGGGTGACTGGCGGGTGATCCTGCACTCCCCCTACGGCTTACGCGTGCACGGGCCGCTCGCGCTGGCTGTCGCCCGCCGACTGCGGGAGCGCTACGGCATCGACGAGAAGCCGACCGCCTCCGATGACGGCATCATCGTCCGGCTGCCCGACAGTGGCGACGATCCGCCCGGGGCAGAGCTTTTCGTGTTCGACGCCGACGAGCTGGAACCCATCATCACCGACGAGGTCGGCGGGTCCGCGCTGTTCGCGTCCCGTTTCCGCGAGTGCGCCGCGCGCGCCCTGCTGCTGCCGCGCCGGCACCCGGGCAAACGGTCCCCGCTGTGGCATCAACGCCAGCGCTCCGCGCAGTTACTCGATGTGGCCCGCAAGTACCCCGATTTCCCCATCGTGCTGGAAACCGTTCGGGAATGTCTGCAGGATGTCTACGACGTGCCCGCGCTGACGGATGTGATGAACCGGGTCGCCCAGCGCAAGATCCGGCTGCTCGAGGTCGAGACCGCCGCGCCGTCCCCGTTCGCCGCGGCCGCCCTGTTCGGCTACGTGGGCGCGTTCATGTACGAGGGCGACAGCCCGCTGGCCGAACGACGCGCCGCCGCACTGTCACTGGACACCGTACTGCTGGCCGAACTGCTGGGCCGGGTGGAGCTGCGCGACCTGCTCGACCCCGATGTCGTCACCGCGACGACCAGGCAGCTGCAACATCTCGATGCCGATCGGGCCGTCCGCGACGCCGAGGGGGTCGCCGACCTGCTGCGGCTGCTCGGACCGCTCACCGAGGACGAAATCGTCGAACGCTGTGTGCAGGACGATATCGGTGGGTGGCTCGACGGGTTGCGCGCGGCCCGACGGGCGCTGACGGTGTCCTACGCGGGATCGACATGGTGGGTGACCGTCGAGGACATCGCGCTGCTCCGCGACGGCGTCGGGGTGGCGGTGCCGGTCTGGGTGCCCGCGAGCCTCACCGAATCGGTGACCAACCCCCTCGGCGACCTGCTCGGGCGCTTTGCCCGCACCCGTGGACCCTTCAGCACCGAGGACGCCGCCGCCCGGTTCGGGCTGGGCATCCGGGTGACCGCCGACGTGCTGGGCCGGCTGGCCGGCGACGGCCGGTTGATCCGCGGCGAGTTCACCGAGGCGATCGCCGGATCCTCCGGGCAGTGGTGTGACACCACTGTTCTCAAGATTCTGCGGCGACGGTCGCTGGCGGCCCTGCGCGCCGCGGTGGAACCGGTCAGCACCGCGGCGTACGGCCGGTTCCTGCCCGCCTGGCAGCATGTCGGCTCCACCCGCAACCGCGGGGTGGACGGCCTGGCCGTCGTGATCGAGCAGTTGGCCGGCCAGGCCCTGCCGGCGTCGGCGATCGAGACGCTGGTGTTGCCGCAGCGGGTGGCCGACTACCAGCCCGCCATGCTCGATGAGCTGTTGGCCGCCGGCGAGGTCACCTGGTCGGGTGTGGGCCAGATCGGTGGATCCGACGGCTGGGTCGCCTTCCATCTCGGCGACTCCGCACCGATGACGCTGGCCCCGCCCGCCGAAATCGAGTTCAACGACAACCACCGCGCCATCATGGAATCACTCGGCCACGGCGGCGCCTACTTCTTCCGCCAGCTGGCCGACGGCCTGTCCGAGGGCGATCTGAAAACAGCGCTGTGGGAGCTCATCTGGGCCGGCTGGGTCACCGGTGACACGTTCGCACCCGTGCGCGCCCTGCTGTCGGGCCCGCGCCGTGCGGGGGCGCCGTCACACCGTCAGCGCCAGCGTCCTCCGCGGCTGAGCCGCTACAGCCTGGCCCAGGGGCAGCCGCGCACCGATCCCACGGTGGCCGGCCGCTGGTCGGCGTTGCCCGCCGCCACAACGGATTCCACGGTGCGTGCGCATTTTCAGGCCGAGCTGTTGCTGAACCGCTTCGGCGTGCTCACCCGAGGTGCCGCCGACGGAGTGCCCGGCGGATTCGCGATGTTGTACAAGGTGCTCACCGCGTTCGAGGACGCCGGGCGGTGCCAGCGTGGCTATTTCGTGGAATCGCTCGGCGGCGCCCAGTTCGCCGCCGCGTCCACGGTCGACCGGTTGCGCTCCTATCTGGACGGTATCGACCCTCAGCGCCCGGAACTGCACGCCGTGGTGCTGGCCGCCACCGACCCCGCAAACCCGTACGGTATGGCGCTGCCCTGGCCGGATGCCGCCGAGGTGACGCACCGGCCCGGGCGTAAAGCCGGTGCGCTGGTCGCGCTGGTCGACGGACAGTTGGTGTGGTTCCTGGAGCGCGGCGGAAAGTCGTTGCTCAGCTTCGGGGCCGAACCCGAGGCCCAGGCCTCGGCCGCCACCGCGCTGGCCACCCTGGTCGGCTCGGGCGGCCGGATTCCCTCGTTGCTGGTCGAACGGGTCAACGGCGTCACGGTGCTCGATCCCAACGCCGGCGAGGAACACGCCACGGTGCTGGACGCGCTCGTCACCGCCGGATTCGCCCGCACTCCCCGAGGACTTCGGCTGCGCTAATTTTGTCAAAAGTGACAAAACTAGGGGTATCGCTGACCGATACTCCCAGGATGGTCTCGCTCATCATTCACCTCGTCCTGGGTATCGCCGTCATCGCCTGGATCGTCCGAGCCAACCAGCACGTGTTCGCCCGCCCAGGCGATGGCAGCCCGATGTTCTCGCCGCTGGAGATCCTCTTCTATGTCATCGGCGTGGTATCGATTGCGCTCGGCTACTACTTCAATCATCAATTCGTCGCGACCTACGCGGTAGCGGGCGGCAACCCGATCTGGGGTCCCGGCAGCTGGCAGCAGTTCATCGTGCTCGGATATGCGAACCCGGCGGCCGCATCGGCCAGCCAGGATTACACCATCATCAACGTGATCCTGCTGCCGCTGTTCACCATCATCGACGGCTACCGGCGCGGCATCAAACGGCCGTGGCTGTACTTCGTGTCCAGCCTGTTCACCAGTTGCGCGTTCGCCTACGCATTCTATTTCGCCACCCTGGACCGCGTGCACCGGCAGCAGCAGGCGCTCACCACCGTCTGAATCCGTTCAGGAGCGCGTGAGCATGTTCAATGGGTTATGCCCGAAGGTGACACGGTCTTCCGCACCGCCGCCAAGCTGCGCGCGGCGCTGGCCGGAAAGACACTGACCCGCTGCGATATCCGGGTCCCCCGCTACGCGACGGTGGACCTGACCGGACAGGTCGTCGACGAGGTCCTCAGCCGCGGCAAGCACCTGTTCATCCGGGTGGGCCAGGCCAGCATCCATTCTCATCTGTTGATGGACGGCAGCTGGGTGATCGGGGGCTTCCGAGGCCCCCAGCACCGGATCCGCATCGTGCTGGGCACCGCTGACACCGTGGCATTCGGCATCGATCTGGGCATCCTCGACGTCCTGGAACGCGACCATGATCAGGATGTGGTCGCCCACCTCGGGCCCGACCTGCTCGGCCCGGACTGGGACCCGCAATTGGCGGCGGCGAATCTGATGGCCGAGCCGGAACGCGAACTCGCCGATGCCCTGCTGGACCAGCGGGTGATGGCCGGTATCGGCAACGTCTTCGCCAACGAGCTGTGTTTTGTGTTCGGCCGCGCTCCGCACGCACCGGTCGGCACGCTGGCGGACCCGTTGCGGGTGGCACAGCGCGCCCGTGACATGTTGTGGCTGAACCGATCCCACGTCAACCGCACCACGACGGGAAACGCCCGGCGCGGGCAGCAGGTGTGGGTATATGGCAGGGCCGGAGAGCCGTGTCGCCGCTGCCGTACCCCCATCGAGAGGGACGACAGCGGCGACCGGATCAGGTATTGGTGCCCGAACTGTCAGGCAGCCTGAGCCTTTTCGGACTCCGGAGTGGCCGGCTTGCCGTTCGGCAGCGCCAGCCGCAGGATCTTCTTGACGACCGTGCCGAACTGCTTGTACAGCGGCCCGCTGTTGTAGGGCAGACCGTAGCGCTCGCAGATCTCGCGGACCTCGACCGAGATCTCGGCGTGCCGGTGGGCGGGGATGTCGGGGAACAGGTGGTGTTCGATCTGGAAGGACAGGTTGCCGCTCAAGATGTGGAACCACTTGCCGCCGGTCAGGTTCGCCGAGCCGAGCAGCTGGCGGAAGTACCACTGGCCGCGTGATTCGCTCTTGGTCTCCTCGATGGAGAATTCCTGCGTGCCCTCCGGGAAATGCCCGCAGAAGATGATCATGTAGGACCACACGTTGCGCATCAGGTTGGCGGTCATGTTCCCGGTGAACACCCAAGGCGCGAACGGGCCGGCCAGCAACGGGAAGGCCACGTAATCCTTGAGCGTCTGCTTCTTGGTCTTCTGCCAGATACCGCGCAGGATGTCGCGTTTGTCGGCGACACTGATCTCACCGGAACGGATACGTTCGGTCTCCACCTCGTGCAGCGCGACGCCGTACTGGAAAAGCACCATCAGCAGGAACGCGTACACCGGGTTGCCCAGGTAGTACGGTGACCACCGCTGGTCTTCGCTCATCCGCAGCACGCCGTAGCCGATGTCGCGGTCCATGTCGACGATGTTGGTGTAGGTGTGGTGCATGTAGTTGTGCGAGTGCCGCCACTGATCGGACGGGCAGGCGTTGTCCCATTCGAAAGCCTTGCTGGACAGCGCAGGATCGCCGGTCCAGTCGTACTGGCCGTGCATGATGTTGTGGCCGATCTCCATGTTGTCGAGAATCTTGGCGATTCCGAGCATGGCGGTGCCGGCCAACCAGAACGGCGGGAAGATGCCACCGAACAGCAGGGCGCGGCCACCGACCTCGAGGGTGCGCTGGGTCTTGATGACCTTGCGGATGTAGGTGGTGTCCCGCTCGCCGAGATCGGCGACCACGCGCTCGCGGATAGCGTCGAGTTCGGCACCGAACGCGTCGGCCTGCTCGGGGGTCAGGGAGTACTTGTCGGAGCGCACCGCGCGGTTGCGGATGTCATCCTGGGAAATGGCTGACGGACGAGCGGAGATACGGGAGATATCTTCGGGACGAACGGAAATCATGTCAGTCATGGCTGTTCCTTCCGGTCTCAGAGATCGATGGCGACGTCACCGACGGCGGCGGTGACGCATATCTGGATGTCTTCACAGTCAGCGGTGGACACCGCTCCGGTGATGAGGTTGCGCACCGCACCGCTCTTCTTGAAGCGGGTGCAGCTGTGGCAGATGCCCATCCGGCAGCCGCTTTCCGGGTTGAGCCCGGCGGCCTCTGCCTGGGCCAGCAAGGGTTGACCGTCGTCGACGACCTCGACACCACTGTCGGTGAAGGTGATTGTGCCGCCGCTGGTTTCGGTCGGCAGCGCGAACTCAGGAGGCACGAAGCTCTCCGAGTAGGCCTGCGGGATGATCTCGCGAACCGCCTCGATCAGCACCGTGGGGCCGCAGACGAACACCGCATCGGGCTCGGCCATCGCGGCCGCCAGGTGCGCGTGCCCGAAGCG
This sequence comes from Mycolicibacterium sp. P9-22, assembly GCF_008329585.1. Lineage (GTDB taxonomy): Bacteria > Actinomycetota > Actinomycetes > Mycobacteriales > Mycobacteriaceae > Mycobacterium. Next base: position 237,838 of record NZ_NPKP01000002.1, read on the forward strand.
TCCGTCCAGGTCCGAGCCGGCGGTATCGCGGGTGTAGCCGTGCAGCACCCGGACGCCGGGCAGCGCCTGGAGTTCCTGCCGATAGCAGGCCTCGGCCTCGGAGCGCGCGTAGTGGATGAAGGCGACCTCGCCGGTGAAACCCTCGGCGCGCAGCGTGCGCACCATCGACAGCACCGGAGTGATGCCGCTGCCACCGGAGACGAACAGGATGCGTCGCGGACGGACGGCAGGCATCACGAAGTCGCCGCCGACGGAGTCCAGGCCGACCACCATGCCCGGACGGGCGTGGTCGCACAGGTAGGTCGAGACCAGACCGTCGTCGTGGCGGCCGATGGTCAGTTCGATCAGCGGGCTGCCCTCGGCACTGGCCGGCGAGTAGCAGCGGGTGCGGCGGCGTCCGTCGATCTCGACGGACAGGTTGATGTGCTGGCCGGCGCGAAATCCGGCGAATGCACGGTTCGGCTGCAGCGTCAGGGTGACGCTGCGCGAAGTCTGACGGCGGACGGCCACGACGCGTGCGCGTGCCTGTCCCTGCGTCCAGGTGGGGTCGACGATCTCGGTGTAGCGGTCGACACCGTGCGGTCCGGTGAGCAGATTCAGCAGCGAGGACCGGGACACCCGCCGCGTCAATGTTTCGGTGAACATATGTACACTGTGATCGTGTTAGAGGTTGTTGGTCAAGAGAAATCTGCAGGCTGTGACGGGCGCAACATAGTGAACACTCGTACTCCTGAATCACAAACAGTTGGTAGCTCATCTAGCCAAAGGCCGGCCATTCACGCGGTTGTAGGCTCATTAGCTGTGGAAAGCGACATTCCCAAGTCCCGTTCGGGGCGTTCCGGCCGCTCGAGCAAGTCACGCTCGCGCGACACCTTGTCGCGCGACGAACGCAAGGAAGTCACCCGCCGCGCGATCGTCGCCGCCGCCCTGCATCTGCTGGAAGAGGGCAGCTTCACCGGTCTGAGCCTGCGTGAGGTCACCCGCGAAGCCGGGATCGTGCCCGCCGCGTTCTACCGGCACTTCGATTCCATGGAGTCGCTGGGCCTGGTGCTCATCGACGAATCGTTCCGGTCACTGCGGGACATGCTCCGCGGCGCACGCACCGGCAAGCTCGACCCCAACCACGTCATCGATTCGTCCGCGGAGATCCTGATCGCCGGCATCAGCGAGCGCCGCGAGCACTGGCGCTTCATCACCCGGGAACGCGCCAGCGGCGTCGCATCCCTGCGCTACGCGATCCGCACCGAGATCCGGCTACTCACTTCCGAACTCGCGATCGACCTGGCCCGCTTCCCCGGGTTGAAGAATTGGAGCAGCGAGGATCTCAACATCCTGGCCAACCTGTTCGTCAACGCGATGATCTCCATCGCCGAACTCGTCGAGGATGTCGCCGACCCGGCTGCACTCGAGGCGATCAAGCAGACCGCGATCAAACAGATGATGATGATCGCCGTCGGTGTCCGGGGTTGGCGCAGCGAGGGCTAGCGCTAGCGGGGTGTCCCGCCGCCGTCGACGATGACCACCTGACCGGTCATATAGCTGCCGGCGCCCGAACACAGCAGCAGCGCCGCCCCCACCATCTCGTCGGGTGCGGCGAGCCGCTTCATCAGCGTGCCCGCGGTCATGGCGTCGATGGCCTGCTGCGGGTTGTTGCGCATCATGTCGGTGTCCACCGGTCCGGGCGCGATGGCATTGACCCGTATGCCCGAGGGCGCGAGCTCAGCCGCCATCGACCGGGTCACCGACATCAACGCCGCTTTGCCGGACGCATAAATGGCCAATGACGGTGCGAAATTGAAGGCGCCGACCGACACCATGTTCAGGACCGCGGCCGACGAACTCTGCTTCAGGTACGGCAGTGCGTGCTGCACCAGGAACACCGGGCCCTGCAGATTGACCGAATAGGACTTGGTCCACGCATCGGGCGTCATCTCACCGAGCGGCTGGGCGAGGGCGTTGGCGGCATTGTTCACCACCACGTCGACACCGCCGAACTCATCGGCGGTGGCCGATACCAGCCCCGCGAGCGAGTCGGGGTCGCCCACATGCGTCGGGACGCCCAGGGCCTGCCCACCAAGCGAGCGCAGGTGCTCAGCGGCCGTCTCGCAGGCGTCGGCCTTACGACTGGCCACCACCACCCGCGCACCCGCCAGGATGAACCCCTCGGCCAGCGCCAGACCGATCCCGCGGGTGCCACCGGTCACGATCACCGTGCGATCCGACATGTCGAACAGTTGCTCAAACGCGGTGCGATCCACGCCGGTCAGTAGATCAGATCGGCGCAGCCGGATGCGGTGAACCGCCGTTCAGCAACCATCGGCGAGTGGCGGTCCCGTCCGCGGCAAGGTCACCGCTACGTCACATAAGCGCGGCCCTCCGCTGTGAGAAAGCGTGCTTGCGACTAATCTCATTCCGAACCGGGCATACCTACGGCAAGGTTGTACCCGTCACTCTGGAGGTGGAATGCAGATCGCTGGGCGCGGATTCGGCAAAATTGCCGGTTCAGTTCTGCACCGCCGGAACTACCTTGCCGCGCGCAACATGCTGCGGGTCTACGAGCATCCCGTGGACATCTTCCGGCGTTACCTCACCGGTTCCGGCACGTATCCCACCATCGTCCGTGTCCGCACCCCGTTGGGCTGGGTGTCGCTGCAGCTGTACACCGCGCACGATGTGCTGACGGTGAATGAGATCTTCTGCCGATCCGACTATTACGCCGACACCAGCGACCGCGTCATCGTCGATTTCGGCTCCAATATCGGCATTTCCGCGGCGTACTTCCTGTCGCGGAGCCCGGAAGCCTTCACCTATCTCTTCGAGCCGCTACCGCGCAACGTCGCGCGCCTGCAGAACAATCTGCGTCCGTTCGAGAGCCGCTACGCACTGCAGGAAGTGGCGGTGGGCGCGGTCGCGGGCGAGGTCGAATTCGGCTTCGAGGAAACCGGCCGCTATGGCGGTGTGAACGCCGAACTGGGCAATTCGCTGACGGTGACGTGCGTCAATTCCCAGCAGATCCTGCGCGACGTCGTCGAAAAGCACGGCCATATCGACATCCTGAAGATCGACATCGAGGGCTTGGAAGCAGCCGTCATCGGCAACATTCCGGTCGATCTGGCGCGCAACATCAAGAAGCTCTATGTCGAATGGCTCTTCGACGAGAATCCGCTGGCCGAGACACACACGTTGCAACACTGGGGCGGCATCGCCCAATTCACGCTCAAGTCGGACTGACCCCTCGGGCTCCCCGGACAAGTTCTAGGTCCCTGCGCGCAGTCCCCTGCCGCTGGTGAACCGCCGAGGCTTGCCACTGAGCGGGTCCTCGAATTCCAGCGTCTGCGCCAGCAGTTGCAGCGGGCGGGTGAAATCGTCGGCGGCCACCTCGACCACGTGCGGGTACAGCGAATCGTTGTCGATCGGCACCCCGAGCGAGGCCATGTGCACGCGCAACTGGTGGGTGCGCCCGGTGCGCGGGGTCAGCCGGTAAAGCCCGTCGGAGCGCCGTTCCACGTAGGTCTCGGCGTTCGGTTCCCCGGGCACCTCATAGGCCTGTAATCGGCCGCGTTCCTTGATGATCCGGCTGCGGACCACCGCCGGCAGGTCGACGCCGGGCGTGCCGGCCGCGCGCGCCAGATAGGTCTTTCGGGTCTTCTGTTCGGCGAACAGCGTCTGGTAGGCGCCACGCACCTCGCGCCGCGCGGTGAACAGCAGCACCCCGGCCGTCAGCCGGTCCAGCCGGTGCGCTGGGCTGAGCTCCGGCAGCTCGAGTTCACGCCGCAAGCGCACCACCGCGGTCTGCACGACATGTCCGCCGCGGGGCATGGTGGCCAGGAAGTGCGGCTTGTCGACCACCACGATGTCGTTGTCGCGGTACAGGACCGGCATCTCGAATGGGACGGGCACTTCCTCGGGCAGGTCGCGGTAGAGGTAGACGAACGCGCCGGGCGGCAGCACCGTCGACGCATCGACCACCGCGCCATCCGCGCACACCACTTCTCCGGCAAAGACTTTGGCGGCCGCGCCCGCACCGAAGCGATCGGCGAGTTCGACGAGAACCGCACCACCACGCAGACGTATCCGGGTAGGCCCCAGCCCGTCACGGTCGGGCAGCGGGGCGCTCAATTCAGTGGAACCGGTTCCAGGATCTCGGCGCGGGCCTCCGGCGCCGCCGCGCGCAATGCGTCCGCGGACTCGTCGTCGGAGGCCTGCTGCGATTGCACCTCGGCCTCGACCCGCGCCAGATACGTCGCGACCTCCCGGTCGACGTCCTCGTCGCTCCAACCGAGCACGGGCGCAATGACTTCGGCGACCTCGCGGGCGCAGTCCACACCGCGGTGCGGGTACTCGATGGAAATGCGCATCCGCCTGGCCAGCACGTCCTCCAGGTGCAGTGCACCCTCGGCCGCGGCGGCGTACACGGCCTCCACCTTCAGATACACCGGGGCGGCGGTGATCGGTTCCAGCAGTTCGGGTTTGCCCTCGGCGGTCGAGAGCACCTCGCTGATCAGCGAACCGTAGCGGTCGAGCAGGTGGCGCACGCGGTACGGGTGCAAGCCATAGTGGGTGCCGACGTGCTCGGTCTGATTCACCAGCGCGAAGTATCCGTCGGCGCCGATCAGTGGCACCTTCTCGGTGATGGACGGCGCCACCCGGGTGGGCACGAACTCGGCGGCCGCGTCGATCGCGTCCTGGCCCATCACCCGATAGGTGGTGTACTTGCCGCCCGCGATCGCGACCAGGCCCGGCGATGGCACCGCCACGGCGTGCTCCCGGGACAGCTTGGAGGTCGACTCGCTCTCACCGGCCAGCAACGGACGCAGACCCGCGTACACGCCGTCGATGTCGTCGTGGGTCAACGGGGTCGCCAGTACCGTGTTGACGTGGCCGAGGATGTAGTCGATATCGGCCTTGGTCGCCGCCGGGTGCGCGAGGTCGAGATTCCAGTCGGTGTCGGTGGTGCCGATGATCCAGTGCGTGCCCCACGGGATGACGAAAAGCACCGACTTCTCGGTGCGCAGGATGATCGCGACCTCGCTGACGACGCGGTCGCGCGGGACCACGATGTGCACGCCCTTGGACGCACGCACCCGGAAGCGCCCGCGCTCCCTGGACAAGGCCTGGATCTCGTCGGTCCAGACACCGGTGGCGTTCACCACCACGTGCCCGCGGACCTCGGTCACCGCACCGTTCTCGGAATCGCGCACCTTGACCCCGGTCACCCGGTCGCCCTCGCGCAGCAGGGCCACCACCTGCGTGGAGGTGCGCACCACGGCACCGTAGTGCGCCGCGGTGCGGGCCACCGTCATGGTGTGCCGGGCGTCGTCGACGACGGTGTCGTAATAGCGGATTCCGCCGATCAGGGAGCTTCGCTTGAGCCCGGGAGCCAGTCGCAGCGCGCCCGCCTTGAGCAGATGTTTCTGCGCCGGAACGGATTTCGCCCCACCCAACTGGTCGTAGAGGAAGATGCCGGCCGCGATGTAGGGGCGCTCCCACACCCGTTTGGTCAGCGGGAACAGGAACGGCAGCGGCTTGACCAGGTGCGGCGCCAGCGTGGTGAGCGACAACTCGCGTTCGTGCAGCGCCTCACGCACCAGACCGAACTCCAGCTGCTCCAGGTAGCGAAGCCCGCCGTGGAACATCTTCGAGCTCCGGCTCGAGGTGCCCGACGCGAAGTCACGGGCCTCGACGAGGGCGACCTTGAGCCCGCGGGTCGCGGCGTCCAGTGCCGCACCGGCGCCGACCACACCGCCACCGATGACGACGACGTCGAACTGTTCGCTGCCGAGCCGTTCCCAGGCTGTCGATCGCTGGGTGGGTCCGAGTTGAGCTTGACCATTGCCTGAGATCGGGTCAGTCACGCATACGAGCCTACGTGGCGGGACCGGACGGTGTGGGCCGTCAGCGCCCAGACCTCGCCTTTAGTCGAGGTCGTCGTGAGCCATCAGACGGCGTGCTGCCTCCACGATGGAGCCGGACAACGAGGGGTACACCGACAGGGTCTGGGCCAGGTCGGTCACCGAGAGATTGTTCTGGACGGCGAGCCCGATCGGCAGGATGAGCTCGGAGGCGATCGGCGCGACCACCACACCACCGATCACCACGCCGGTGGCCGGCCGGCAGAAGATCTTGACGAAGCCGCGCCGCAACAGCGACATCTTCGCCCGGGCGTTGGTGGTCAGCGGCAGCATCATGGTGCGCGCGGGCACCGCCCCGCTGTCGATCGCGGTCTGCGGGACGCCGACGGCCGCGATCTCGGGTCGGGTGAACACCGCCGCGGCCACCGTGCGCAGCCGGATCGGCGACACCCCCTCGCCGAGGGCGTGGTACATCGCGATACGGCCCTGCATGGCCGCGACCGAGGCCAGCGGCAACAGGCCGGTGCAGTCACCGGCGGCGTAGATGCCCGGCGCGGTGGTGCGCGAGACCCGGTCCACGCTGAGATAGTTGCCGGCTCCCAGTTCGATGCCGACACGTTCCAGACCGAGGCCGCTGGTGTTGGGGACCGAACCGACCGTCATCAGGGCATGGCTGCCCTCGACGACGCGCCCGTCGGCCATCGCGACCTTGATACCGTCCGCGGTGCGCGTCACCGAGTCGGCCCTGGCGTTCTTCACCAGCTCCACGCCGCGTTCGGCAAAAGCCTCCTCCAGCACGGCGGCGGCATCGGAATCCTCGTGCGGGAGGATCTGATCGCGACTGGCCACCACCGTCACCTTGACCCCGAGTTCGGTATAGGCGCTGCAGAACTCGGCGCCGGTCACCCCGGAACCCACGATCACCAGGTGCTCGGGCAGTTCGGTCAGGTCGTAGAGCTGGCGCCAGTTGAGGATGCGCTCGCCGTCGGGCCGGGCATTGGGCAGTACCCGCGGGGTCGCGCCGGTGGCGATCAGCACCACATCGGCCTTGAGCACGCCGCTCTTGCCGTCGTAGGTGGTGACCTTGACCCGGTGGTGCGCCATGCCGGGGACGTCGTCGACCAGCTCACCGCGGCCCTGCACCACGGATACGCCGTGGCTGAGCAGCTGCGCGCCGATATCGGCCGACTGCGACCTGGCCAGCGTCTTGACCCTGTTGTGGATCTGGCCCAGCGAGATCTTGGCGTCATCGATGGCGATGTCGAAGCCCAGTCCGTTGGCGCGGCGCAGCTCGGTGCGCACACCGGTGGACGCGATGAACGTCTTGGACGGGACGCAGTCGAACAGGACGCAGGCACCGCCGATGCCGTCGGAGTCGACGACGGTCACCTGTACGGCCGGTCCGCGGGCCGCGGCGACGAGGGCTGCCTCATATCCGGCGGGACCGCCGCCGATGATCACGATGCGGGTGGGCACGGAGATAAACGTAGTGGGTCGCTGCGCTCGAGCCCACATGACCGATCCGTCGGGTCGCTGCGCTCGCCACGGTTGCACCCCCTAAAGTTGGGGCCGTGCCGCTCTACGCCGCTTACGGGTCGAACATGCATCCGGAACAGATGTTGCAGCGGGCCCCGCATTCACCGATGGCGGGGACCGGCTGGCTCTATGGATGGCGGCTGACCTTCGGCGGCGAGGACCTCAGCTGGGAGGGCGCGCTGGCCACCCTGGTGGAGGACCCGTCGTCCCGGGTGTTCGTCGTGCTCTACGACATGACCCCCGAGGACGAGGAGAACCTGGACCGCTGGGAAGGGTCCGAGCTGGGGTTCCACAAGAAGATCCGCTGTCGGGTGGACCGGCTGACCTCGGACACCACCACCGACCCGGTGCTGGCGTGGCTGTATGTCGTGGACGCCTGGGAGGGCGGTGTGCCGTCGGCGCGCTACCTCGGGGTGATGGCCGACGCCGCGGAGATCGCCGGGGCCCCCGCCGAGTACGTGCACGACCTGCGCATCCGCCCCGCGGGCAACGTCGGGCCGTAACTACTTGGCGCGAGCGACCGTGTCTGTACGCCGACACGCCGCCGGAACTAACATTTTGAGGTCGCTCATGCGGCCGCACGGCGCAGATGACGGTCCAGACGCGCCACCAACTCGCCAGGCCGGTAGCGCACATCCTCGAACAGGATCGGCACCGAAACCCAGCCGGCATCCTGAACTGCCGCCAGTTTGCGGCGATCTCGGCGCATCTCATCGGGCCCGCTGTGCCAGGCCACCCCTTCATACTCCGCGGCCACACCGGCGTCCGGCCACGCGAAATCGAGTCGCCGCAAGTCGCCGTTACCGTCGACGATCTCGTACTGCAGTTCTGGTGCCGGCAATCCACCGTCGAGCATGACGAGCCGGGCCTCGCTCTCCATGGGTGACTCCGCCCGCGGGTCGGCCAGCGGTATCAGCTGCCGGACGGCGACGATCCCGCGCCGGCCGGCCTGCGCCATCGCGGCGTCCCAGATTTCCGGGCGTCCACAGCGGTTGCTGCGCAGCGCGGCATCCAGAGTGGCCAGTGCTCGACCACGCGCAAGCGACCGGGCGACCTCCACCGCAGTCCACCCCGGCGCCGTCGCCGGCCGGCCCGCGACCTCGACGAGTGGCGCACCGTCGCGCCGATGAACCATCAGACCGTCGGCGCTGCGCAGCCGGCACCCTTCAGGGCTGAGCACATGTAGGTCGGCCGGCTCCTCGGTGTCGAAGCCGAAGGCCATCGCCGCGGTAGCCAGGCAGATGGGAACCGCTGTCCCGCAGGATAAGTCGAGACCTCGCAGCAGTAGTCGGCGATCCGGTTCACCACGGCAGTAGACGCCGTGCCACAGCCGGGTGAGTGATCCGCGGTCGATCGCCGACTCGAACCCGCGCCGGGTCAAGTGGTGCAGAATCTGGCCACTGGTGGCGACACCGCCTTGACGGTCGAAGAGATCGGCGAGTGCACCTGTCACGCCGATGATCGTCGGCGACGGAGCCGGCTCGGCGACAGGGCCGCGAACCGATCTGTGGATGAAGCCGCGATTGTGGACAACGCGCGCTCACGAGCGACCGCAAACCGTCAGAAAGTGCGGCGTGTCGGCGTACAGACACGGTCGCTCGCACCTCTAGAAGCCGGCGGACTGCTCGATCAGGTTGACCATGGTGCGCACACCGACCGCCAGCGCACGCTCGTCCAGGTCGAATGTCGGCTGGTGCAGATCCAGCTGCGCCCCCCGCCCGGACCACACGCCCAGGCGAGCCATCGCCCCGGGCACTTCCTCCAGATACCAGGAGAAATCCTCGCCACCCCCGGACTGATGGGTGTCGGCCAGAGCGGTCGGGCCGAGCGCCTCGATCGCATGCGTGAGGATGCGGGTGGACACTTCTTCGTTGACCACCGGCGGCACGCCGCGGCGGTAGTTCACGCTGTACTCGACGGACAACGGCGCCAGCAACGACGAAACAATCTCGCCGACAAGCGATTCCAGCGTCAACCAGGTCTCGCGACTGGAGGTGCGGATGGTCCCCGCCAACGTGCCGGTCTGCGGTATCGCATTGGCCGCCACCCCGGCGTTGACCGCACCCCACACCATCACGGTGCTCTTACGGGGGTCGATACGCCGCGACAGCACCCCGGGCACACCGGTGATCAGGGTGCCCAGCGCATACACCAGGTCACCGGTCAGGTGCGGCCGCGACGTGTGCCCACCGGGGGAATGCAGGGTGATCTCGATCGAGTCGGCCGCCGAGGTGATCGGGCCCAGCCGCACCGCGACCTTGCCCACCTCCAGGCGCGGATCGCAGTGCAGCGCGAAGATCCGCGCCACACCGGCCACCGCTCCGGCCGCGACCGCGTCGATCGCGCCGCCGGGCATCAGTTCCTCGGCCGGCTGGAAGATCAACCGCACGCCGACCGGCAGTTCGGGCGCCGACGCCAGGGCCAGTCCGGCGCCGAGCAACACGCTGGTGTGCCCGTCGTGCCCGCAGGCATGTGCCACGCCGGGAACCGTCGAGGAGAACGGCAGCCCGGTGCGCTCGGCCATCGGCAGGGCGTCCATATCGGCGCGCAGCGCGACACGCGGACGGTCCTCGGGCCCGAAGTCACATGTCAGGCCGGTTCCGCCGGGCAGCACCTTCGGGTTCAGGCCGGCATCGGCCAGTCGGGTCGCGACGAATTCTGTGGTCGCGAACTCCTGGCGGCCCAGTTCGGGATGCGCGTGAATGTGGCGGCGCCAGGCGACCAGTTCGTCGTGATGGGCGGCCAGCCACGCGTCGGTGTGCGCACGCAAGCTCATGATGCGCTCCGCCGGGCCTGCGCCTCCAGCACCCGGTCCCGTTCGGCATCGTTGTGCGCCAACGCTACGACGGTGCGCGCCAACATGATCGATCCGTCGATGACGGCCTTGTCCGCGCTGGGCCCGGCGGCGGCCGCCGCGAACTGCGGCTGGTGCAGCGAGGCGCCGCCGGCGTCGATGCCCACCACCGGATGGATACCCGGCAGCACCTGGGTGACATTGCCCATATCGGTACTCCCCAACGGCAAGGCCGCCTCCAATTCCACCGGCAGCGGATGCCGGCCGTTGCGGATCATCTCGGCGCGGAACACCTCGGCCAGGAACCGGTCCGGCGCCAGCGCGTCATAGGGCGGCGCGGTTTCCCGGACACCGTGCTCGCAGCCGGTGGCCACCGCGCCGGACTGGAAACACCCGGCCATCCTGGCCTCCAGCAGGCGCAGGGAATCCATGTCGGTGGCACGCATCGTGTACTTCATCTCGGCATGTGCGGGAATGACATTGGTGGCCTGACCGCCGTTGGTGACGATACCGTGCATCATCTGCCCGGGCGCGAGTTGCTGACGCAGCAGCCCGACGGCCACCTGGGCGACGGTGACGGCGTCGGCGGCGTTGATGCCCAGGTACGGCGCGACGGCGGCGTGCGACTCACGCCCGGTGTAGCTGACGGCGACCTCGGAGAGCGCCAGCGAACGGGCCGCGGCCATATCGGCGGGCCCCGGGTGCAGCATGACCGCCGCGGCGATATCGTCGAACGTTCCGGCGTTGAGCAGCAACACCTTTCCACCACCGGCCTCCTCGGCCGGGGTGCCGATGAGCACGACCGTCAGATCCAGTTCGTCGGCCACCTCCGCGAGCGCCAACGCGGTGCCCACCGCCGAGGCGGCGATGATGTTGTGCCCGCAGGCGTGCCCCATCTCGGGCAACGCATCGTATTCCGCGCAGATGCCGATCACCAGGGAGCCGCTGCCGTACTCGGCACGGAACGCGGTGTCCAGCCCGCCGGGCGCGGCCTGGATCGCGAACCCACGTTCGGCGACCAGCGCCTGGGTCTTGGCGCAGCTGCGATGCTCGTCGAACGCGAGTTCCGGCTCGGCGTGGATATCGTGCGAGAGGGCGACGAGGTCGCCGCGGCGGCGGTTGACGGCGTCCTCGACGATCGACGACGCGCTACCCGGGGACATCCTGGCAGTATCTCACTCGTGTCAGATCCCCAGACGGCCGCCAACGACGCGGCGACCGCGATCAGCGAACAGACCGGGGTGCCCACCCACGACATCGCCGTGGTGCTCGGCTCGGGATGGGCGCCGGCGCTGAGTGCGCTGGGCGAGCCGTCGGCCTCTGTGGCGATGGCCGACCTGCCCGGATTCACCCCGCCCACCGCGGCGGGGCATCGCGGTCAGGTGCATTCGGTCGCGATCGGTACGCGCCGGGTGCTGGTGCTCGTCGGGCGCATCCACGCCTATGAGGGCCACGATCTGCGCCACGTCGTGCATCCGGTGCGGACCGCGTGCGCCGCCGGAGCGGGAACCGTCATCCTCACCAACGCCGCGGGTGGGTTGCGCCCCGAGTACAACGTCGGCCGGCCAGTGCTGATCAGCGATCACCTCAATCTGACGGCCCGCTCCCCGCTGGTCGGCGCGCAGTTCGTCGACCTCGTCGACGCCTACGCCCCTCGCCTGCGCGCGATCGCCCGCGACATCGACCCCACGCTGGCCGAGGGTGTCTACGCCGGGCTGCCCGGCCCGCATTACGAGACGCCCGCGGAGATCCGGATGCTGCGCACATTGGGTGCGGATCTGGTCGGCATGTCCACCGTGCACGAGACGATTGCCGCCCGGGCCGCCGGTGCCGAGGTGCTCGGGGTCTCGCTGGTGACGAATCTGGCCGCAGGCATGACGGGTCAGCCGCTCAGCCACGACGAGGTGCTGGAGGCGGGCCAGCAGTCGGCGGCCCGGATGGGCGCGCTGCTGGCCGGGGTCATCGCCGCGCTCTGAGCTATCCGGTCAGATAGCGCTGCAGCGTCGGCCCGATCCACTCGACCACCTCCTGGCGCGTCATCTCACGCAGCGGGGGGAACGCGAGCACGTAGCGGCACAGCGCCATGCCGAGTACCTGCGAGGCGGCCAGGCTGGCCCGCTGCGGCGCCTGCCGCGGATCGGCGATCGCCTGTGCGATCACCGGTGCCAGCTGGGCCGCGAAGATGGTCCGCATCCGTTCCGCGACAGCCTCATTGGTGATGCCTGTGCGGAGCAGGATGAGCAGCGCCTCGTCGCGTTCCCAGCGTTCCACGAAATGGTCGGCCAGTGCCGCGCCGATCCCGTCGATCGGAACCTGTGTCAGGTCGGGCAGTTCCAGATCGAATTCGGCCGCCGCGGCGAACAGACCCTCCTTGTTGCCGTAATAGCGCATCACCATGGACGGATCTATGCCGGCATCGGCGGCGATGGCCCGGATGGTGGCGCGCTCGTAACCGTCGGCGGCGAAGCGTTCCCTGGCGGCGGCGAGGATCACCGCCTTGGTCTCGGTGGCCGGTCGTCTCATGCCAACGATTGTAGGCCAACAGGTGTTGACAACGAAGCGCTCCGCGTCCTACTGTTGTCAACACACGTTGGCAAACGCTTGTTGACAAAGGAGTCGAGATGTCCGTATCCATGACAGATGTGCTGGTGGTAGGCGCCGGGCCGGTCGGGCTGACCGCCGCGATCGTGCTCACCCAACGCGGCCACACGGTGACGGTGGTCGACGGTCAGCCCGAGGGCGCCAACACCTCCCGGGCGGCGGTGGTGCATTCCCGCACCCTCGAGCTGCTGGCGCCCTACGGTGTGACGCCGGACCTCGTCGCGCGCGGCGTCCACACGCCGACGTTCGCGATCCGCGACCGGGATGCCCTGCTCATGGGGATCCCGTTCGATGCATTGCCCACCGAATACCCGTACACCCTGATGATCTCGCAGGCCGATACCGAGGCGCTGCTGCTGAAGCGATTGGAAAACCTCGGCGGGCACGTGATGCGGCCCGCCACCGTCACGTCCGTCGAGCAGGACCCGGACGGGGTGCTCGCAACCTTCTCCGACGGTCATCGCATCCGGGCCCGCTACCTGATCGGCGCGGACGGCGTGCGCAGCACCATCCGCGAACAGGCCGGGATCACGTTCTCGGGCAGCACCTACCCCGAATCATTCGTGCTGGCCGATGTGCGCCTGTCCGGCGGGGTTCCCGCCGACGAGGTGATCCTCTACTTCTCCCCGGCCGGCCTCGTGGTGCTCGCACCCCTGCCCGATGACCGCTACCGCATCGTGGCCACCGTCGACGACGCCCCGGCACTACCCGACAGCGCGTTCGTGCAGCGGCTGCTCGACGAGCGCGGCCCACAGGCCCGGCCCGCCATCGTCGAGGAAGTGCTGTGGGGCTCGCGTTTCCGGGTGCACCACCGGATCGCCGACGCATTCCGCAGTGACCGGATCCTGCTCGCCGGAGATGCGGCGCATGTCCATTCGCCGGCCGGTGGGCAGGGCATGAACCTGGGCATCGAGGATGGCGTCGCCGCCGCCGAATGTCTGTCCCGGGTGCTGCTCGGCGAACCGGAGGCGCTGCTCGACGACTACGCGGCCCAGCGCCGCCGGGTCGCCGACCGGGTGGTGAAGCTGGCCGACCGGCTCACCGAGATGGCCACCATGTCGGCGCGCAAACGTCCCGTCCGCAACGCCGTCATGCGGTTCGCCGGAAGGCTGCCCGCGGTGCGGCGCCGCCTCGCGGTCCGGCTGTCCGGCCTGGATCGGCGCTGAAAGGAAACGGCCGCAACGGCGTTGCCGCACAGCCGATCAGGTACCGACGAGCGCGGGTCGCGGCCGGAAGCGGTCACTGACCCGCACGATCGCCTTGGCCACGAACGGTGCGGCGAACAACATCAACAGGATCCGCACCACCTGCGCGGCGATGATGAAGGTGACGTTGGAGCCGGTCTCGACAGCGGTGGCCAGGACTGCGTACACCCCGCCCGGGCTGGTGGCCAGATACCCCTCCAGCGGGGTCAGGCCGGCGAAGTGGGCTAGCAGCGCACCGAGACCGGCGGTGGCGACGGTCAGCACCACGATCAGTGCCAGCGCCGCCGGAAGCGTGCGGCCGACCGCACGCAGGGAATCGCGGGTGAACGCGACGCCGGCCTGCCATCCGATCACCAGGTAGCCGACCTGAACCAGCACGGCGGGCACAGTCAGGTCGAACGGCACCCCGCTCAGTTGCAGCGCCACGGTCAGCGCCAGCGGCCCGAGCAGGCCGGCGCCGGGCAGCCGGATCAGCTTGCCGGCCGTGGCCCCGACCAACACCAGAACCGCGAGCACCAGGACGCTGAGATACCACGGCGCCGAGGATGTCTGCTCGGCCAGTGCGGCATGGTGGGTCCGCTCGGCGCGATAGATCAACGTGACCGCGATCGGCATGGAGGCCGTCACGAGCGCGACCCGCAGATACTGCACGACGGCCACCACCCGGTCGTCGGCACCGAGTTCGCGGGCGATGGCCACCAGGCCGGAAGCCCCGCCGGCGACCATGGCCAGCGAGCCGGTCAGCGGACTCACATCGCGGCGCAGGCCGAGCAGGGCGCCGAACGCCACGCTGATGAGCAGGGTCGCCACGGCCACTCCGAGCACGATCAGCCAGTGCGGTCCCAGCGCGCCCACGGCGTCTCGGGACACCATGGTTCCGATGTAGACGCCGAGCACGCCCTGCGCGGCGATGCCCACCCTGCGCGGCACCGCCGCGGGGGCCAGGTTCGCCAGCGCGAGCACGATGCCGACCACCAGGGCGGCAAAAAGGCCTGCCGAGGGCACGCCGAGCGCAGTGAGCGGAACGGTGGCCGCCACGCTGACCGCCGCCAACAGGACCCACTTCGCCAACCCGCGCCACTTCCGCATCAACAAGCACTCCTCTCGATAGCAAGTATGCCCTTGTATTTACGCGGCGACAAACTGGGACATTCCCGATAATTGGCAAGGTATAACTTGGTATATGGCACAGCCCGACACATCGACAGCGACCGAACTGCGGGAATCGGTGATGGCCGTCGCCCGTCAACTGCGACGTCACCGGCCCGATCACGGCCTGACACTGAGCCAGATGCAGGTCCTGGCGGAGGTGACCCGCACCGGCGCCGCCACCCCTGCCGAACTGGCCGCCCGGATGCAGGTGCGCGTGCAGTCCCTGACCGACAGCATCAACGGGCTGGCCGCCGCCGGCCTGGTGTCCCGCCGCGCCGACGACGGCGACCGACGACGACAGCTCGTCGAGCTCACCGACGACGGCAGCGCACTACTGGCCACCGACCGTGCCGAGCGGGACGCCTGGCTGGACACCGCGATGCGGGAAAACCTCACCGAGCTCGAGTTCGGCCTGCTGTTGCTGGTGGCCCCGGTGTTGCGCAAGCTGGCCGACGCCGAGGCAGGCACAATCGGGACATGACGTCGGCACAGGACTGGATCGCGCACGACCCCGACCCCGTCACCGCCGCAGAACTGGCCGCCTGTGACCCCGATGAGTTGGCCCGGCGGTTCGCCCACCCACTGACCTTTGGCACCGCCGGATTGCGCGGGCCGCTGCGCGGCGGCCCGGACGGCATGAACGTGGCCGTCGTGGTGCGCACCACCTGGGCGCTGGCGCAGGTCCTCAAGGATCGTTGCCTGGGCGGATCACCGGTGGTGGTCGGCCGCGATGCCCGGCACGGATCCGAGGAATTCGCCAGGGCGGCAGCCGAAGTACTTGCCGCCGAAGGTTTTCCCGTCACCCACCTCTACACCCCGGCGCCCACACCGGTGGTGGCGTTCGCCGTGCGGCGCCTCGGCGCCGCGGCAGGCGTGCAGATCACCGCATCGCACAATCCGCCGGCTGACAACGGCTACAAGGTCTTCGTCGACGGCGGACTGCAGGTCATCTCTCCGACCGACCGGGAGATCGAGGCGGCCATCGCCCGAGCGCCGCACGCCGACGGAATCGCGCGCAGCCCGGTGCAACCGGGCGGCACCGAGCTCGTCGCGGCCTATCTGGAGCGCGTCGCGACGGTGCGCCGCACGGTCGGCAACGTCCGGGTGGCGCTCACCCCGATGCACGGCGTCGGGGGCGAGTTCGCGCTGGACGCACTGGCGTTGGCCGGAATCGACGATGTGCACGTGGTCGACGCCCAGTTCGCCCCCGACCCGGACTTCCCCACCGTCGCCTTCCCCAACCCCGAAGAACCCGGCGCCACCGACCTGCTGCTGACGCTGGCCGCCGAGGTCGGCGCGGAGGTGGCGATCGCGTTGGATCCCGACGCCGATCGCTGCGCGGTCGGCGTGCCCGATGGGCGCGACCGGCACCGGGGCGAGCCAAGCGACGGGGAAAATCCGGGCTGGCGGATGCTGACCGGTGACGAAACAGGTTGGCTCATCGGTGATTACCTGCTGACACTGCTGACCGATCCGTCCTCGGCATTGGTGGCCAGCACCGTGGTGTCCTCCCGGATGCTGGCCACCATCGCCGCGGGTTACGGGGCGCAGCACGCCGAGACACTGACCGGTTTCAAGTGGCTGGCCCGCGCCACCGCACCGGGTGCCGCATTGCTCTACGCCTACGAGGAGGCGATCGGGCACTGCGTCGACCCGGATGCCGTGCGCGACAAGGACGGCATCAGCGCCGCCGTGCTGATCTGCGATCTGGTCGCGGCACTGCGGTCGCGGGGCCGCACGCTGAGCGACGCCCTGGACGACCTTGCCCGGCGGCACGGCGTGCATGTCACGTCGGCGGTGTCACGCCGGGTGCAGGACGCGGGCGCGGCGATGGCGGCGCTGCGCGCCAATCCCCCTGCCGTGCTTGCCGGTATCGCGGTGAGCGTGGATGACCTGGGGCAGCGCCGCGGTCTGCAACGCACCGATGCGCTGGTGTTCACCGGCGAGGATATCCGGGTGGTGGTGCGCCCGTCGGGCACCGAGCCGAAACTGAAGTCCTATATCGAGGTGCGCCGCGCACCGGCCGATGACCTCGATACCGCGCGGACACAGGCCGAGCAGTTGCGCACCGAACTGGTGGCCGCCGTCTCGCAATGGTGAGTCAGCGGGGCCCGAACTGGCGGTCCCCGGCGTCTCCCAGACCCGGGACGATGTAGGCGATCTCGTTGAGACCGTCGTCGACGGTCGCGGTCACCAGCCTGATGCCGGGAGCCGCCTTCTCCAACGCGGCGATACCCTCGGGCGCGCACACCACGCACACCGCGGTGATGTCGACGGCACCGCGAGCGCGGAGCAGGTCGATCGTGTGCACCATGGAGCCACCGGTCGCCAGCATCGGATCGAGCACGAAAACCGCGCGCGCACTGAGGTCGTCGGGCAACGATGCCAGATACGGAGTGGGTTGGTGTGTCTCTTCGTTTCGCGCCATCCCGACGAAGCCGACCTGGGCCTCCGGGATGAGCGCGTGCGCCTGGTCCACCATCCCCAGGCCCGCCCGCAGCACCGGCACCAGCAGCGGTGGATTCGCCAGCCGTGTGCCCGTGGTGTCGGTGAGCGGGGTGCGTACCGGCACCGGTTCGGTCGCGGCGTCACGGGTCGCCTCATAGATCAGCATCAGCGTCAGGTCCCGCAGTGCGGCGCGGAAGCCCGCATTGTCGGTGCGCTCGTCACGCAGCGTGGTGAGCCGGGCAGCGGCCAGCGGGTGGTCAACGACGCGACAGTCCATAAGGCGAAGATTAGTGGAACCGAATGGGCCCGGCGTGCGTCATAACCACATGTTCGCTGATACCGCGGCCATCGGAGCCGCCGGCGTCGACCTGACCCGGACGGCCGCCGAGTTCGATGCCATCGCCACCGCGCTACCCGCCGCCGCCGACCCGTGCGCCGAGGCTCTGGGACCGATCGGCGCGGATTTCCTGTCTGCGCTCGCGTCCGCACTGAACGACGCGGCCCATGAGGTCGCCTGCCTGAGCGCAGACCTGGTCCGGGCCGCGGGCACCGCTGCACAGACCGCCGTGTCCTATGTCGAGACCGAACGCCGGTCGGTCGCCGCGCTCGGTGGTTGACGATGCCGGGCGCCGTCACTGCCGCGCTCAGCGCGCCGCTGCACCACCTGCTCACCCTCCTCGGCGCCGGGCAGACCGCGCGGCCGGCGGCGGCGTTGGACGGCGCGCAACGGCAACTCGGCGACGTCGCGGCCGCCATCACCCGCACCGCCGACGACCTGCTGGGCGCCTGGGCCGGAACCGGGGCGACGTCGGCGGCCGACCGGCTGGAGCGTTCGGTGGCGAACACCCGGGTGCTTGCCGGCCGCCTCGCCGCGCTGAGCGACACGATCGGCGCCGCCGCGGCCGCGGTCACTCGGGTGCGCGCCGAACTGGAACGCCTCATCGCCGACTTCGAGGCCAGCGCCGCGGCGCTGGAAACGCGGCTGGACACCCCGGGCGCCGCCGAGGAACTCGTCGACGAAGCGCGCCGGGCGCTGTCGGCGGCCGAGCAGATGGTCGACGGCCTGCGCACCGAACTCGCCGGCGGCGCGCAGAGCGTCACCACGTCGTCGCCGCAGCCCGCTGCCACCACTCCGGCCGGGTTCGCGCCTGCGGCGACCAGTCCGGGCGGTGGTTTCGCGCCGGCAGGCGGTACCGGCTCCGGGTTGCCCTCCGGTGCGACGTCGGGATTGTCGTCGGGGTTCGGTTCCGGACCCACCGAGGCGACGCTCGCCGCACATCGCGGCGACCTGCCCGAGGCCGCGCAGTTCGGTGCCGGTGAGGCGATCACGCTGCCCGACGGCAGCACCGCCATGGCGCCCAACGCCGTGGCCGCCGGCGCCGTGCGGCACGCCCTCACCCAGCTCGGCGTGCCCTACCAATGGGGCGGCACCGCCGCCGGCATCGGATTGGACTGCAGCGGGCTGACCCAATGGGCCTACCGAGAGGCCGGGCTGGACATCCCCCGGCTGGCTCAGGAACAGGACATCGGCGCCGCAATCGACGCCGGTTCCCTGCGTCCGGGCGACCTTGCGGTGTGGGACGGGCACGTCGCGATGATCGTCGGAAACGGCACCATGATCGAGGCGGGCGATCCCGTCCAGTTGTCCGCCATCCGAACAACCAATGCAGGGCAGGGTTTTCAAGGGTTCTGGCGGCCGACGGCGTGAGCAGCTGCCGGACCCGTGAAACCGCATCCCGACACAGGTGCCGCCTCGAGGTCTACCTTGATCTTGACTGCGGAACCTGGGGGAATACCGATGCTCGAAATCATCGATAAGGGCAGCACGTCGGATGAGCACCCGGTGCCGTTGCTTTTCGTGCACGGCGGGCTTCACGCTGCATGGTGCTGGGATGAGCACTTTCTGGACTATTTCGCCGAGCACGGGTTCCGTGCTGTGGCGCCCAGCTGGCGCGGGCATGGTGGTAGTTCCACGACGAAGCCTGTCGAGAAGTGCTCGCTCGGCGACTACCTCGATGACGTACACGACGTCGCAATCGGTCTGAACAGATCGCCCGTGCTGATCGGGCATTCGACCGGCGGGTTCCTCGTACAGAAGTATCTGGAGCGGTACGACGCTCCAGCGGGTGTGCTGATGGCTTCGACACCGCCGACGGGAATCTTGCGATCATCGATGAGAATCTGGCGTCGGCATCCGTGGGCGGCCCTGCGCGCCAACGCTGTTGGGCGGTCGCACGAGATATTCAACACCTCGGCACGGTGTCGCGAGCACTTCTTCAGTCCGCACACACCCGAGGACATCGTGGCCGCGTGCGCGGCACGAATAGAGCCGGAAAGCATGCGAGCGGTGTTCGTCGACCAAATGATCGGTAAGCCCGAAGTTGGGCGCATAACGACGCCACTGCTGGTCCTCGGCGCGGAACACGACGGCATGATCTCCCACAAAGAGGTGGGTTCGACTGCGCGGGCATACGGCACCAAGGAAGTGATGTTCTCGGGCATGGGCCACAACATGATGATCGAACCGGGGTGGCGCGATGTCGCCGACCACATCCGACGCTGGCTGGCAGAGACGGGGCTCTGAGCCTCGGTCGTCACAATCGGAGGGCCGGGAACCGCTGACAAAACTACCGCGATCGGTGCCCGGTAGAGGCGGGGCGGAGTGCGCATTTGCGCCGATTAAGTTTCGGGTACCTGGATACGCAGTGATGATCCGGGCGAGGCCACATACTGACCGCATGACGCCTACGGGCCTACCAGACACTCTGCACGGGCAGCTCTACCTCCTGTGCACAGACCGTCGGCGCGGGCGGTTGGACCACAGCGATCCGCGGCTGCTGGGCATGGCGTTGCGCGCAGCCATGCTGACCGACCTCTACCTGAATGGTCACGTGCAGGATTCTCAGGGCATGCCGAGAGCATGCGACACCACGCTCCCCAACGACCCCGTGCTGAAAGCAATGCTCGATGAGCTGATCCGCGGCAAGTACTCGAGTTGGGCCAGGGCGATATCGCCGGAACCGGATCGAGCGATCCGCACGGTTCGGTACCAGCTGGAAGCCGACGCCTGGATCATTCCTCGGCGCACGATTCCGGGATTCACCGCGTCTCGGATAAGCCTGCACGACGACGCCGTTGTCGAATCCCTGGCCGACCGCGTCACACGTGCGGTGCACAATGCCGTTGCCGGGTTGCCCGCGGATCCCCTGCCGCTGGCAGTCGGCCTGCTGGGCATTTTGGGCCAGCTGCCGACGGTGTTCAGCTTCAGTGAGGCGTCGCAGTGTCGTGATCGGCTCCGGGACCTGATCGCCGCCACCATCGAACCGATCCTGGGTCTCCAGGAAGCCGTTCTGTGGAATCTGAAGAGGACTCGAAACGAGATCGGATTCGTCAGCTGAGGGTGTGGCACCGAGTCGCTCAGCCGGCATCGTTACGCTGTGCGCCATGGCGGCTGACATCGTCCCGGTCCGGATCGGGCTGACCAACGGCGACCTGTACACCCTGTGGGCACCACGCTGGCGCGACGCCGGTGACGAATGGGAGGCGTTCCTCGGCAAGGACGAGGACATCTTCGCATTCGAGTCGGTCGCGGACCTGGCGGCGTTCGTGCGCACCGACAGCGACAACGACCTGACCGATCACCCGGCGTGGGAGAAGCTCACCCAGGCCAACGCCCACCGGTTCGATCCCGCCGAGGACCAGCAGCACGACCTCATCGGGGTGCCCGAACTCGTCGCCGAGAAACCCAACGAGGAGTCCATCAAGACGCTGCGCGGCACCTTGGGATTCGTCTCGTCGATCGGATCGGTGTGCGATCTGCCCACCGTCACCAAGATGTTCAACGGCAACCCCGTGCTGGGCACCATCGGCGGTGGCATCGACGCGTTCAGCGGCCGCGCCGGACGCAAGCGGTGGGCCGAGATCGAGGCGGTGATCGGCCGCGCCTGGGACGGTGTCGTGGACGCGATCGACGAGCTGGTGAAGACGCCCGAGGTGCCCGAAGCGGAGTCGGCGAAGGCCGAGGCCGAACTGGCCGAGCCTGCTCCCGAGATCGACGAGATCATCGTCGACGACGAGGACGACGACGAGGTGGTCATCGAGGGCGAGGTGGACACCGAGGAGGAGAGCGACGCGCTGGAGGCCGAGGCCGAACGCCAGGTCCTCGGCAGCGACAAGGACTTCTGGTCGCAGGTCGGTATCGACCCGATCCGGATCATGACCAGCAGCGGCACCCTGTACACGCTGCGCTGCTACATCGGCGACGACCCGCGGTTCCTGGGCCGCAACGGCCGGATCAGTGTGTTCGGCTCCGAGCGCGCGCTGGCCCGTTATCTGGCCGACGAACACGAGAGCGACCTGTCCGGGTTCAGCTCCTACGAGATCATCCGCACCGCGGCCACCGACGGATCGCTGCGCGTCGAGGTGACCGACGAGAACATCTACGTGCTGTCCGGTCTGGCCGACGATATCGCCGACGGGCCCGAGGCCGTGGACCGCGACCAGCTCGACCTGGCACTGGAATTCGTCAGGGATGTCGGCGATTACGCCGAAGACCCGAGCGTGGCCAAGGCCCTGGCCTCCGATCAGCCGCTGGGCGCCTTCGTCGACCATGTGCTCGACCCCAAGAAGCCCAAGCCCCAGGGGTCCTCGGCCGAGGCCGTCGACCAGTGGGAAGAGCTGGAGCGTTTCGTCGAATCCCGGCTGCGCACCGAGTAGCCATGAGCTCCGCCGGTGGTACCCGCACGGCAGGCTCTGCTGCTGCTCATCGGCTGTCCCATGGCGAGCAACTCGTCGCAGTCGGCGGCGTGGAGCTGTGCGTTGAGACCTTCGGCGACCCGGCGCACCCGGCCGTCCTGCTCATCGACGGTGCGACCGCCTCGATGCTGTGGTGGGACACCGAACTGTGCGAGCGGCTCGCGCGCGCCCACCGGTTCGTTATCCGCTACGACAACCGGGACACCGGCCGCTCCACCAGCTACCCGCCGGGGAAACCCGGATACGCGTACACCGATCTGGCCGCGGATGCCGTCGGCATCCTCGACACCCTGCACCTGGGACGGGCACACATCGTCTGCCGATCCATGTCCGGTGGGATCGGGCTCATCCTCGGGGTGGACCATCCCGACCGGGTGGCGTCACTGACATTCGTCTCCACATCCACCGGCGAGGACGGTCTGCCGCCGTCGTCCGTCGAATTCCCCACCGAGCCGGATCCCGCCGACTCCGCCGCGGTCGTCGACTTCCTCGTCGCGTCGGCGCAGGCGTGCTCGGGCGGCTCACCGCATTTCGACGAGGACGCCACCCGCGCACTGGTCGTGCGGGACGTGGCGCGCACCCGTGATATCGCGGCCACCCTCGGCAACCACTACGCGATGAGCTTCGAGGGGTCCTCCCGCGATTTCGCGGCCATCGAGGCACCGACACTCGTGGTGCACGGCGACCGGGACCCGGTCTGCCCGGTGCCACACGGGCACGCACTGCGCGACGCCATTCCCGGTGCGACGCTGCTGATTCTGCAAGGCGCCGGGCACGACCTGCCCAAGCCACTGTGGGATGTCTTCATCGCGGCCCTGCTCGAACACACCCGGGTAGACGGCGCCGCCGCAGCCGAGTGGATACGGTAACTCGATGTCCGACTTCGACTACGACGCCGAGCTGAGCCTGCACAATGAATTGTTCCGCGCCGCCGCCGGGGTGTGCCCCGATGACCAGGTACTCGATATCGGCTGCGGCACAGGGCAGTCCACGCGTGAGGCCGCCCGTGCCGCCGTCACCGGGAGCGCCGTGGGCATCGATACGTCCGCGCCGATGCTCGAACAGGCTCGCCAACGCAGCGCCGCACAGGGTCTGACCAACGCCACCTTCGTTCACGGGGACGCCCAGATCCACCCTTTTCCGGCAACGCATTTCGATCTCTGCATCAGCCGGTTCGGGACGATGTTCTTCGCCGACCCGGTGGCCGCATTCACCAACATCGGGAACGCTCTGCGCCCGTCGGGCCGACTGGCGCTGCTGGTCTGGCAGAGCCGGGACCGCAATGAGTGGGCCACCGCCATCCGTCAAACCCTCACCGGCGCGGCACCGGCGCCCGGAGGTCCGGACGCGTTCTCCCTGGCCGACCCGACCGGCACCGAAGCCATCCTGGTGACGGCCGGCTTCACCGAGGTCACCTTCACCGACGTGCACCAGCCGGTGTACTACGGCCCGGACAGCGCCACTGCCTTCGATGCCGTCTACCACCTGCTGAGGTACAAAGACCTGATCGCCGACCTCGACGACGTGGCGGCCGAGCATGCGCGCACCCGGCTGCGCGCGACCATCGACGCGCACGCCACCCGGGACGGGGTGTTCTTCGACTCGCGCTCCTGGATCGTCACGGCCGCCCGCCGGCGCTGACCGAACTCACTCAGCCGATCAGCACCGCGTACCGCGGTTTGATCACCCCGTCGATGAGCGCCAACCGCTCGTCGAAATGCAGGAATGACGACTTCATCGCGTTGATGGTGAACCGCAGCAGATCACTCCAGCCGTAGTCGAACGCCTCCACCAACCGCAGCATCTCCTGGCTCATGGTGGTGTCGCTCATCAACCGGTTGTCGGTGTTCACCGTGACCCTGAACCGGGCCCGCGCCAGCAGATCGAACGGATGCTCGGCGATGCTGTCGACCGCGCCGGTCTGCACATTCGAGCTCGGGCACAGCTCCAGCGGAATGCGCTTGTCCCGCAGCAGCGCCGCCAGCCGGCCCAACTCGAACGAGCCGTCCTCGGCCACCGAGATGTCATCGGCGATACGCACACCGTGGCCCAGCCGGTCCGCACCGCAGAACGCGATGGCCTCGTGGATGGACGGTAATCCGAACGCCTCGCCCGCGTGAATCGTGAAGCGCGCGTTGTTACTTCGCATGTATTCGAAGGCGTCGAGGTGCCGGCTTGGCGGATACCCGGCTTCGGCGCCTGCGATGTCGAAGCCGACCACCCCGCGATCGCGGAACCGCACCGCCAGCTCGGCGATCTCCCGGGACCGTGCGGCGTGCCGCATCGCGGTCACCAGGCAGCGGACCACGATCGCCCGGCCGGCACTGGCGGCCGCCTTCTCCCCGGCCGCGAAACCGTCCAGCACCGCGTCGACCACCGCATCCAGCGACAGTCCGCCGTCGATGTGCAGTTCCGGGGCGAACCGGACCTCGGCGTAGACGACGTTGTCGGCGGCCAGGTCCTCCACGCATTCGAAGGCCACCCGGTGCAGGGCGTCGGGTGTCTGCATCACCCCGACGGTGTGGGCGAACGGTTCGAGGTAGCGGACCAGTGAGCCGCTGTGCGCGGCGGTGCGGAAGAAGGTCGCCAACCCGTCGACGTCGTCGGCGGGTAGGTCGTCATAGCCGACCTGTTCGGCCAGCTCCAGCACCGTGGCCGGCCGCAGACCCCCGTCGAGGTGGTCGTGCAGCAGCGCCTTGGGGGCTTGTTGGATGAGGTCCAGCGTCAATGGCGTACCCATCTACCCATCTTGCCCGCGGCGGGGCCATCCGGCAGGCCAGTTCACCCAACCGTCGCCGACCCGACCGCTAACCGATGCGGTCGATGATCAACGGTCCTGTCACCGGCGCCTGCGCCCCGACCGTCCATCCGCCGTCGAGTTCGGCGAGCGCGGGGGCTAGCCGCTCAGGGGTGTCGGTGTGCAGCGTGAAAAGGGTGTCCCCGGCGGCCACCGGTTCACCGGGTCGACGATGGATCTGCACGCCGGCGCCGAACTGCACCGGCTGTCCCGCCGCGGCCCGCCCGGCCCCGAGCCGCCAGGCCGCCATCGCGACGGCCATGGCGTCGATATCGCCCATCACGCCGCCGCGGGCGGCCACCACCGTCTCGGCATGCGCCCCGACGGGCAGCGGCGCCGACAGATCGCCGCCCTGCGCCGCGACGAGCGCCCGGAACCGGTCCATGGCGGTGCCGTCCCGCAAGGTCTGGGCCGGGTCGACCCCGTCGACGCCGGCCGCGTCGAGCATCTCGGCGGCGAGAGCCAACGTCAGCTGCACGACGTCGTCCGGCCCGCCACCGGCCAGCACCTCCAGGGACTCCGCGACCTCGACGGCGTTGCCGACCGCGCGGCCCAGCGGCCGGTTCATGTCGGTGAGCAATGCCCTGGTCGGCACCCCGTAGTCGTTGCCGAGCGCGACCATGGTCGCCGCCAACTCCCGCGACTCGGCCTCGGTCTTGAGGAACGCACCCTTGCCGACCTTCACGTCCAGCACGAGTGACCGCGCGCCCTCGGCCAGCTTCTTGCTCATCACCGAACTCGCGATCAGCGGCAGCGATTCGGTGGTCGCGGTGACATCGCGCAGCGCATAGATCTTGCGGTCGGCGGGCGCCAGGTCCCCGGCCGCGAAGATGGCGGCACCGATCTCGGACAGTTGTTGCCGGATGCGGTTTTTGGACAATTCGGCGGTGAAACCGGGGATCGCCTCCAGCTTGTCCAGCGTGCCGCCCGTGTGGCCGAGGCCACGCCCGGCGGCCTGCGGAACCGCTGCGCCACAAGCCAGTACCACCGGTACCAGTGGGATGGTGATCTTGTCTCCGACACCGCCGGTCGAGTGTTTGTCCACCAGCGGCCGGCCCAGATCACCGAAGTCGAACCGCTCCCCCGAGGCGATCATGGCCGTGGTCCACCGGGTGATCTCCGCACCGGTCATACCGCGCAGGAAGATCGCCATCAGCAGCGCCGACATCTGTTCATCGGCGACCCGACCGTCGGTGTAGGCCGCGATCACCCAGTCGATCGCGGCGTCGGAGAGCACACCGCCGTCGCGTTTGGTCCTGATCACCGATGGTGCGTCGAAGCTCATGATGCAGGCCCCCGCTCCAGATCCCCCGGCCCGAAAGCGTCGGGCAGCAGGTCAGCGAGGGTGCGGGGGCCGTCGAGATGATCGATCAACAGGTCCGGCCCACCGTGCTCCAGCAGCACCTGCCGGCACCGCCCACAGGGCATCAGCGGGGCGCCGTCGGCGGCCACACAACTGAGTGCCACCAGCCGCCCGCCGCCGCTGGAATACAGGGCGCAGACCACAGCGCACTCCGCACAGAGACCTAGGCCATATGAGACATTCTCCACATTGCATCCGAGGATGATTCGGCCATCGTCGACAATCGCGGCGGCGCCGACCGGGAAACCCGAATATGGCGCGTAAGCGTGCGATGCGACGCCGATTGCGCTGTCCCGCAATGATTTCCAATCGATTTCAACCGCCATGGGACCCCCGTTAACCATCATCTGAATGCATTCCGAAAACTCCGCGCCCGAAGCGGGCAACCAACATAGGTGACCCTAACTTTGTGGTAAGGGGCCCGCTTTCACCCCAACGCTAGTTCTTCAAGCGCTCGATTTGGGATTAGAGTCGCCCCGAGGTTTGGGGACGGATTCAGCCTTGTCCCCGCCGTCCACCGAAGGCGTTGGAGGACTCGATGAGCACAGCCACGGCCGCGGATTCCGCCATACCGGCACCGCGATCAAAACCGGCGCGTCGCCGCAGCTTGTACCGCGGCGACCCGGGTATGTGGTCCTGGGTGTTGCACCGGATCACCGGTGCCACCATCTTTTTCTTTCTCTTGGTGCACGTGCTCGACACCGCACTGGTCCGGGTGAGCCCCGAGTCCTACAACGCGGTCATCGACACGTACAAGACCCCGATCGTCGGTCTGATGGAGGTCGGCCTGGTCGCCGCGGTGCTGTATCACGCACTCAACGGCATCCGGGTCATCCTGATCGACTTCTGGCAGAAGGGTCCCAAGTATCAGCGCACGATGCTGTGGGTCATCGCCGGCGTCTGGCTGGCCGTGATGATCCCCTCACTAGGAGTGATCGGTATGCACATGGCGGAGCGATTCCTGTGACCGAGGCCTGGACTCCGCACCACAAGGAGGGGCGCATCGCCCCGGTGCAGGAGAAGGAACACGACCGCCCGGCGAGCCTGGATCATCCGCGTGCGCCCCGTAAGCCGCGCGGCATCCCGTACTTCGAGAAGTACGCCTGGTTGTTCATGCGCTTCTCCGGTGTCGCGCTGGTCTTCCTGGCACTCGGCCACCTCTTCATCATGCTGATGTGGCAGGACGGCGTGTACCGGATCGACTTCAACTATGTGGCGCAGCGGTGGGCCTCACCGTTCTGGCAGATCTGGGACATGTCCCTGCTGTGGCTGGCGATGCTGCACGGCGCCAACGGAATGCGCACGATCATCGGCGACTACGCCCGTAAGAACACCACCAAGTTCTGGCTGAACTCGCTGCTCCTGCTGGCGACCGGGTTCACCCTGGTACTGGGCAGCTACGTGCTGGTCTCGTTCGACGCGAATATCTAGTAGGGAAACCAGGATGATTCAGGAACATCGTTACGACGTCGTCATCGTCGGCGCCGGTGGCGCGGGTATGCGCGCAGCCGTCGAGGCCGGACCGCGGGCACGCACCGCCGTGCTGACCAAGCTGTACCCGACCCGTAGCCACACCGGCGCGGCCCAGGGCGGCATGTGCGCCGCACTGGCCAACGTCGAAGAGGACAACTGGGAGTGGCACACCTTCGACACCGTCAAGGGCGGCGATTACCTCGCCGACCAGGACGCCGTGGAGATCATGTGCAAGGAAGCCATCGACGCGGTCTACGACCTGGAGAAGATGGGGATGCCGTTCAACCGCACCCCCGAGGGCCGCATCGACCAGCGCCGCTTCGGCGGGCACACCCGCGACCACGGCAAGGCGCCGGTCCGCCGCGCCTGCTACGCCGCCGACCGCACCGGTCACATGATCCTGCAGACGCTGTACCAAAACTGCGTCAAGCACGACGTGGAGTTCTTCAACGAGTTCTACGCCCTCGACGTCGCGCTGACCGACACCCCCGGCGGTCCGGTGGCCACCGGCGTCATCGCCTATGAGCTCGCCACCGGCGACATCCACATCTTCCACGCCAAGTCGATCGTCTTCGCCACCGGCGGTTCGGGCCGGATGTACAAGACCACCTCCAATGCGCACACCCTGACCGGCGACGGCCTGGGCATCATCTTCCGCAAGGGACTTCCCTTGGAGGACATGGAATTCCACCAGTTCCACCCGACAGGTCTGGCCGGGCTGGGGATCCTGATCTCCGAGGCGGTGCGCGGTGAGGGCGGCCGCCTGCTCAACGGCGAGGGCGAGCGCTTCATGGAGCGTTATGCGCCGACGATCGTCGACCTGGCCCCCCGCGACATCGTGGCCCGCTCGATGGTGCTCGAGGTGCTCGAAGGCCGCGGCGCCGGACCGAACAAGGACTACGTCTACATCGACGTGCGTCACCTCGGCGCCGACGTCCTGGAGGCCAAGCTGCCCGACATCACCGAATTCGCCCGCACCTACCTGGGCGTGGACCCCGTCACCGAGCTGGTGCCCGTCTACCCGACGTGCCACTACGTGATGGGCGGCATCCCGACCAACGTCAACGGTCAGGTGCTGCGCGACAACAACAACATCATTCCCGGCCTGTACGCGGCCGGCGAATGTGCGTGCGTGTCGGTGCACGGCTCCAACCGGCTGGGCACCAACTCGCTGCTGGACATCAACGTCTTCGGCCGTCGCGCCGGTATCGCCGCCGCCGAGTACGCACTGAACCACAACCACGTCGACCTGCCGGAGAACCCGGCCGGCATGGTCGTCGAGTGGGTCGGCGACATCCTCTCCGAGCACGGCAACGAACGCGTCGCCGACATCCGCACGTCGTTGCAGCAGTCGATGGACAACAACGCCGCGGTGTTCCGCACCGAAGAAACGCTCAAGCAGGCGCTCACCGACATCCACGCCCTCAAGGAGCGTTACGCACGGATCACCGTGCAGGACAAGGGCAAGCGCTACAACAGCGATCTGCTGGAGGCCATCGAGCTCGGCTTCCTGCTGGAGCTGGCCGAGGTCACCGTGGTGGGCGCGCTGAACCGCAAGGAGTCCCGCGGCGGGCACGCCCGCGAGGACTACCCCAACCGCGACGACACCAATTACATGCGCCACACCATGGCCTACAAGGACGGACCGGATCTGATCTCGGACATCCGGCTGGACTACAAGCCGGTGGTGCAGACCCGCTACGAGCCGATGGAACGGAAGTACTGACATGACTGCTTCGGTCATCGAAAAGCCCGAAACCGGCGGTCCCGACCTTCCGCCCGTGCCCGACGGCGCGGTCATGGTCACCCTCAAGATCGCCCGGTTTAACCCGGACAGCCCCGACGACGCCGGCTACCAGAGCTACCGGGTGCCGTGTCTGCCCTCGGACCGTCTGCTCAACCTGCTGCACTACGCCAAGTGGTACCTCGACGGCACCCTGACGTTCCGGCGGTCCTGCGCGCACGGGGTGTGCGGGTCGGACGCCATGCGCATCAACGGGGTGAACCGGCTGGCGTGCAAGGTGCTGATGCGCGACCTGCTGCCCAAGAAGGCCTCCAAGGCGCTGACCATCACCATCGAACCGATCCGCGGCCTGCCCGTGGAGAAGGACCTCGTGGTGAACATGGAGCCGTTCTTCGACGCCTACCGCGCGGTGAAGCCGTTCCTGATCGCCAGCGGCAACGCCCCCACCAAGGAGCGCATCCAGAGCGCCACCGACCGGGCCCGCTACGACGACACCACCAAGTGCATCCTGTGCGCCTGCTGCACCACCAGCTGCCCCGTTTACTGGAGCGAGGGCTCCTACTTCGGGCCCGCCGCGATCGTGAACGCGCACCGGTTCATCTTCGATTCGCGTGACGAGGGCGCCGCCGAGCGCCTCGACATCCTCAACGAGGTCGACGGGGTGTGGCGCTGCCGCACCACGTTCAACTGCACCGAGGCCTGCCCGCGTGGCATCCAGGTGACCCAGGCGATCCAAGAGGTCAAGCGCGCCCTGATGTTCGCGCGCTAGTTTGCTCGACGAGTGTTGGCTTGTGTGCGAGGTTCTTCGGAAACCTGGCACACAAGCCAACTTTCGTTTCAGTAGGGAGCACCTGCAGCACGCAGCGCGGCGAGCGTACGTCCGATCACGCTGGCCTGCCGGTATTTCATGAGATCTGCGCCCACCCGGACGATGCGCCAGCCGAGATCCCGGTACGCCACATCCTGATCGATATCGCGGGCACGCTGCTGGGGGTCCGTCCAGTGCTGGATCCCGTCGTACTGCACCCCGACCTTCCACCGCGTCCAGCCCATGTCGAGGCGGCCGACCAGGAGACCATGGTCGAACACCTCGATCTGAGTGTGCGACGGGCGCAGGCCTTCCCCGGTCAACAGCAGCCTGAGCCGCGTCTCCTGCGGCGATTCCGCGCCGGGATCGGCAAGGTCGAGAACCTTGCGCAGATCTACGGTGCCCCGTACCCCCTTGTGCCGGACCAGCAGTGCCTCGACGTCGACGATTTTGAGGTCGGTCGCCTGCAGCATCGCGTCGACCCGGATGACCGCGGTGGTGATTCCCTTACGCCGGCCGAGATCGAAGGCCGTGCGCGCCGGCGATGTCGCTTTGATGCCGCGGATCACCGACACCTCGTCGGGCCAGAGCCGATCGCTATGGATGAGAATCCCCGACGGGCCGGAACGGCTGGCCTGGTTGAGCTCGGCGGGCAACACCGGGTCGATCCATTTCGCACGGTGCAGTGCCGCGGCCGAGAGACCCGCAACGACCGCGCGCCTACCCGACCACAGCCATGCCGCGACCGCTTTGTCCGCCGGCGTGAGCACCGTGCCGCGCAGCGCGTACACGTTGCGGTGGATCGGGTCGTGTTGCGTGCGCAACTGGTAGCGATTCAGCCGGCCGGCGGCCAATGCCTCGGAGCCAAGAAACACCACACAGGATCAGACGCAGCTGGGCCGGCTCCGGTTCCCCCTCGGACCAGTGTTGGCCTGTGTGCCAAGAAATCCTCGGATCTGACACACAAGGCGACACTCGTCAGGGTTCAGGTTCAGGTTCGGGTTCGGGTTCAACCACGACGGGCTCGTTCTCCCGGGTGCGCTCGGCGACCTGCTCGTCGTAGTAGCGGATGATCACGGCCACCGCCGCGGCCACCGGGACCGCCAGGAACGCGCCGATGATGCCGAAGGTCGAGGCGCCCAGTGTCACCGCCAGCAGCACGATCACGGCGTGCAGCTTCATCGACCTGGACTGCAACCAGGGCTGCAGCACATTGCCTTCCAGCTGCTGCACCGCGACGATGATGCCCAGCACGATCAGGGCGACGATGGGGCCATTGGCGACCAGCGCGATCAGCACGGCGAGGCCACCGGCGACGAACGCACCGACGATCGGCACGAAACCACCGATGAAGGTGACGATGGCCAGCGCGTAGGCCAACGGCACCCCGAGGATCACCAGGCCGATCCCGATGAGCGCGGCGTCGACGAAGCTGACCAGTGCCTGGGTACGGATGAACCCGCCGAGACTGGACCAGATGCGTTCCAGCACCTCGGCCAGGTGCGGTGCAGCCGGGTGCCCGACGGAGCGCCGCAACCACGGGATGAAAAGCGGGCCGTCCTTGAGCAGAAAGAACACCACGACGATCGTGGTGAAGACCGTCACCAACGCCGACGTCGCCGCGCCCACCCCGGTGAAGACGCCTGTCGCGATCTGGGAGCTGCTCGAACTCAGCTTGTCGTTGATCGCGGTGACCGCCGAATCGAGTTGGGCCTGACTGATGTTCAGCGGTGGCCCGCCCAGCCAGTCACGCACCTGCACCACGCCCTCGGAGGCCTGTTGCGCCAGTTCGGTCGTCTGATCGACGATGGCGGGCGCCACGGCGGCGATCAGGCCGCCGATCACGGCCAGCGCCACCAGCAGCATGCTCAGGGCCGCCGCGGCCGGTGGCAGCCCCTTGGCCCGCATCCACCGCACGGGCGGCCACAGCACGGTACAGATCACCACCGCCAGCGCGACGGGCAGGATGACCACCCACGTCTTTCCGACGATCCACGCGAGAACCCACAGCGCCGCCGACACCGCGACGATCTGCACGGAAACCACGGCGGCCGATCGAAGGTGGGTACCGAAAACCGAGCCTCGGCTCGGCGGCATGACAGTCACGCTTCCTCTCTACCCGCCGGGGACCGGTTCCACCGACTTCTGCTGTCACAATCTCGCAGGCTGCCTCGTCTGACCGGTATGACCACGAGAATCGCTCCCCTAGCCCCCAACCGCGCCGGCCTGCTGACCCGCATGATGTACCGCTACGCCAAGCGGCAGTTCGGCGAGGTTCCCGAGCCGTTCGCGGTCGCAGCACATCACCCGCGGCTGCTGATCGCCAACGGCGTGCACGAGGCACTGCTGCAGGCCGGGTCGAAGAAACTGCCTGCCAGCGTCCGCGAACTCGCCGTGTTCTGGACCGCCCGCACCGTCGGCTGCTCATGGTGCGTGGACTTCGGCGCCATGCTGCAGCGGCTCGACGGTCTGGATGTCGATCGGCTCAAGCACATCGACGACTACGCGACATCGCCGTCATTCAGCGAAGACGAGCGCGCCGCGATCGCCTACGCCGACGCCATGACCACCGATCCGCACGCCGTGACCGACGAGCAGGTGGCCGATCTGCGCCGGCGGTTCGGCGATGACGGTGTCATCGAGCTGACCTATCAGATCGGCGTGGAGAACATGCGGGCCCGGATGTACTCGGCCCTGGGCATCACCGAGCAGGGCTTCGGCTCGGGCGACGCCTGCCGGGTCCCCTGGGCTACCGCTGACGAGCGCTCGCGCGAGGAGCATTGACCCGCAGCGGAGACGCTGTGAACTTGTCCGGGTTCGCGATATCCCATACCGCGCAGACCTTTCCGTCCCGGATCGTCATCGCGGTGATCCGCGGCATCAGCTCGGGGTAGCCGTCGACGGCCGCCGCTCCCGGGGTGTAGACGCCCAGCTGGCCGTTGATCAGAGCCAGTTGACTGCCCGCGAGCCAGTTCGGCCCGTAGCGGGCGGCCAGCCCGAACAGGAACCGCGCCACCTTGTCCGGTCCGTGGATGACGCG
This sequence comes from Mycolicibacterium sp. P9-22, assembly GCF_008329585.1. Classification (GTDB taxonomy): domain Bacteria; phylum Actinomycetota; class Actinomycetes; order Mycobacteriales; family Mycobacteriaceae; genus Mycobacterium. Next base: position 271,406 of record NZ_NPKP01000002.1, read on the forward strand.
CGCCGCCGTCGGGGCCCGGCGGTTGGAGTCCCCGGTGAACGTCACATCCGGGTGTAACAGCCGGACGACGGCCTCCAGGTTCCCTTCCGCCAGTGCGGCCATCAACAATCCGGCCGCTTCGTTGTGCGTGTCATCGGAGGCCGAGGGCGCGGCGTGCTCGACGGCACGGCGCGCCCGAGACGCCAGCTGGCGGGCAGCGGGGGCGCTGATGTCGAGCACGTCGGCGATATCACCGAACGGGACGCCGAAGCCGTCGTGCAGCACGAAGGCGACCCGCTGATCCGGGGTCAGCCGCTCCAGCACCACCATCGCGGCGAACCGGGCGTCCTCGCCCGCCACGACGGCGGTCAGCGGATCGTCGCGGTCGAAGCCCGTCACCACCGGCTCGGGCAGCCATTCCCCCACATACGTCTCGCGCCGGTGGCTGGCCGAACGCAGCCGGTCGAGTCCCAGCCGGCTCACCACCGTGGTCAGCCAGGCCCGCAGATCGATGATGTCATCGCCGGCACCACGCCACCGCAGCCAGGCATCCTGCACGATGTCCTCGGCATCGGCGTACGTCCCGGTGAGCCGGTAGCCCACGGCCAGCAGATGCGGGCGCAACTCCTCGAATTCCTCGGTCCTGGCGCTCGCGGTCACGGGCCAAGTCTAGGACGGCCGCGGACCCGCCCAAAGAAACGAATCCGTCGTCGTGTTACCTCAGCGAAAACCTTTTCGTCGTATCTTCCCGCATCAACAACTGAAACCGTATATTTCTGCGAATGGCAATCGCGGAACAGCCCGCACGACTGACCACCGACAAGGGCCTGCAGGCCGGCGCGCTCGGCCTGGTCGGCAACGTGGTGATCGGACTCGCCGCGGTGGCCCCCGCGTACAGCCTGGCCGCCACGCTGGGATATGTGGTCCTCAACGTCGGAGACAAGGCCCCGGCGATGTTCGTGCTGGCTTTCATCCCAATGCTGCTGGTCGCCTTCGCCTACAAGGAGTTGTCGCACGACACCCCGGACTGCGGGACGACGTTCACCTGGGGCACCAAGGCTTTCGGTCCCTGGATCGGCTGGATCGGCGGTTGGGGACTGGCGGTGTCGGCCATCATCGTGCTGGCCAACGTCGCCGAGGTGGCGGCGATCTACCTCTTCAAGTTCCTCGGCCAGGACGCACTCGCCGAGAATCTGTTCGCCAAGGTGGCGCTGGGTTCGTTCTTCATCATCTCGATGACGTTGGTGAGCGCGCGCGGCGTCTCGGTGTCGGAGAGGATGCAGAACGTCCTGATCGCCATCCAGTTCGGTGTGTTGATCATCGCCAGCATCTGGGCGTTGATCCGGGTGTTCCGCGGCACGGCCGGCGCCCAGGCCGTCAACCCGCAACTGTCCTGGCTCTGGCCCTCCGGGCTGGACGTGTCGTCGATCGCGGCGGCGATCATTCTCTGCGTCTTCATCTACTGGGGTTGGGACGCCTGCCTGGCCGTCGGCGAGGAGACCAAGAACCCCGGCAAGACGCCCGGTATCGCCGCGGTCATCACCACCCTGATCCTGGTCTGTACCTATGTGCTGGTGGCCTACGCGGTGCAGTCGTTCTCCGGCTTCGGCGTGGTGGGAATCGGCCTCAACAACCCCAACAACACCGACGACGTGCTGACCGTGCTCGGCGGACCGGTGGGCGGGCCCATCCTGGCGTCGTTGCTGCTGCTCACCGTGTCGGTGTCGGCGTTGTCGTCCACCCAGACCACCATCCTGCCGACGGCCCGCGGCACCCTGTCGATGGCGGTGTACGAGGCGCTGCCCAAGCGCTTCGCCAGTGTGCACCCGAAGTACATGACGCCCGCCTTCGGCACCATCGTGATGGGCTGTATGGCGTTGTTCTTCTACCTCGTGCTCACGTTTCTGTCCGAGAACGCGCTCGCCGACTCGGTGGCCTCACTGGGCCTGGCGGTTGCCTTCTACTACGGCATCACCGCCTTCGCGTGCGTCTGGTACTTCCGCCGGACCCTGTTCGCCTCGGCCCGAAACCTGTTCTTCCGCGGCATCTTCCCGCTACTGGGCGGCACCGCGATGGCGGTGGCCTTCGGGATCAGCGCCAAGGACATGATGGCGCCGGACTACGGCTACACCGCCTTCGGGCCCGTCGGCGGCGTGTTCGTGCTCGGCGTCGGCATGCTGGTGCTCGGCGTGCCGCTGATGCTGGCCTGTTTCGCCTTCGGCACCAAACGCTTCTTCCGCGGCGAGACACTCAACGCCGGTACCGAAGTCAAAGTCCCCGATGTGTACTGAAACGAAAGAACAGGCAGCACAATGCATCTGACTGTGGGATACCTGGCGACACCGACCGGCGACGACGGTGTCGCACTGGCGGGCGCGCTGGCGTCCACCTTCGACGCGGACGTGGACGTCGTGCTGGTGGTCCGCGAGGAACTGCCCGACGGACATCCAGGGCGCGCCCAGTACCAGGAACTGCTCATCGAGCGGGGCGAGCAGTGGATCGCCAAGGCGGTGTCCACCTTGACCGGCACCGCCAAGTCGGTGAGTGCGAATGTCCTGGTGGGGGAATCGTTTGCCGAGACATTGCTGCAGTTCGCCGAGGCGCATGAATCCGACCTCATCGTGGTCGGCGGCGCCCGCGACGGTTTCTTCGGCGGGCATGTCATCGGGCCGGTTTCGAGTGCGCTGCTGCACAGTTCGACGATCCCCATCGCGTTGGCGCCGCGTGGTTACGCCGATGACGCACCCGACCGCATCGAGGCAATCACCGCCGCGGTCCCCAGCAGGCCCGGCGACGACAATCCTCTACCCTTTGCCATCACGCTGGCCAGCGCGGCCGGCCTGCCGATCCGGATGGTGTCGCTGGTGTCGGCCGAGAACCTGGCCGAGGCCGAGGATCTCAAGGACCTGCGGGCGATGCAGATCAGCGCCGCCCGGGAGAACTTGTCCGTGGCCGCCCGCGCCCTGCCCGAGTCACCCGATATCGAATCGCTGGTGGCCGAGGGCATGACGCTGGAGTCCGCGCTCAAGAAGCTCAACTGGGACGACACCGATGTACTGGTCGTCGGGTCCAGCCGGTTCGCCGCACCCAAACGCATCTTCCTGGGCTCCACGGCGTCACGCATCCTGGCCGGCACCGATGCGCCGGTGATCGTGATTCCCCGCGGCGCGGAGTAGCCCGCTAGCGCTTAGCGAAAATAGTCCGGTGCCAGTCCTTTTCGGCCGTGCCGGTGATATCGCTCATCACGTGCTTGATGGTGAGGTACTCCTCGAAGGAGTAGTCGCTCATGTCCTTGCCGAAACCGGACGCCCCGACACCGCCGTGCGGCATCTCGGAGATGATCGGGATGTGGTCGTTGATCCACACGCAACCGGCGCTGATCTCGCGGGAGGCGCGCTGCGCCCGGTAGACATCGCGGGTCCACGCCGAGGCGGCCAGGCCGTAGACGGTGTCGTTGGCTTGGCGCAGCGCGTCGTCATCGTCGGTGAACGGGCGCACCGTGAGCACCGGGCCGAATACCTCGTCGCGGTAGATCTCGGAATCCTCGGCCACATCGGCGACCAGCGTGGGCCGGTAGAACGCGCCGGGCAGGTCCGGACAGACACCACCGGTCACGACCCGCCCGCCCTGATCGGGAGCGCGGGACACCATGGCCGCCACCTTGTCCCGGTGCGCGAACGAGATCAGCGGTCCCAGGTCGGTGTCGGGATCATGGGGATCGCCGACGACGATCTTGCTCATCACCTCGCCGACCCCGGCGACGAAATCGTCGTACAGATCGCGTGACACGATGGCCCGGGTCGCCGCCGTGCAGTCCTGCCCGGAGTTGATCAGCGCACCGGCGACGGCGCCCTGAATGGCGGCGTCCAGGTCGGCATCGTCGAACACCACGAAGGGCGCCTTGCCGCCGAGCTCGAGTTGGGTGCGGTGGCCGTGCACCGCGGCCGCGGCCATCACCTTGCGGCCCACCCCGGTCGATCCGGTGAAGGTGACGACGTCGACATCGCGATGTCCGGCCAGCGCGGTGCCCACATCGGCACCGGGCCCGGTCACCACGTTGAGCACACCGTCGGGCAGCCCGGCCGCCTTGGCCACCCGGGCCAGGGTCAGGGTGGTCAGCGGGGTGATCTCGGCCGGTTTGATGACCACGGCGCACCCGGCGGCCAGCGCCGGGATGACCTTCCACACCGCCATCTGCAGGGGGTAGTTCCACGGTGTGATGGTCGCGACGACACCGACCGCCTCGCGCCGGATGCTGGAGGTGTGGTCACCCGAGTACTCGGCGGTGGCCTTTCCTTCCAGATGTCGTGCCGCACCGGCGAAGAACGAGACGTTGTCGATGCTGCCCGGCACGTCGAACTCGGTGGCCAGCCGTACCGGCTTGCCGCACTGGGCCACCTCTTCGGCGATGAAGGTGTCGGCCTCGGCTTCCATCAGCTCGGCCAGCTTGAACAACACGCCGGCGCGGTCGACCGGTGTCGCGCCGGCCCATCCCGGCTGGGCCGCACGTGCGGCGGCGACGGCGGCATCGACATCGGCGGGGGTGGCCAGCGCGTAGGTCGCGGCCACCGCACCGGTGGCGGGATTGATGACCTCGAAGGGCGCACCACTGCACTGCGCCACCGCTCCGTTGATCCAACTGCCCGGGATTTGCGTTGCACTCACAGAGCTCAAGCCTACGCATTCCGGCAATCTGTGGCACATCGAACGGCTGATTTCATGGAATTAGTTGCTTGTGACGACGGATTCCGTGCACAATCGTGACATGTCGAACCCGGATTCCCAGCCCGGCGCGTCCGCCGTGTCACTGCGAATCAACCATTCCCGCCCCGGCGCCGCTTTCCAGCTGGACGAGCTCTCGAAGGCGATCATCGAGAAGCTGCAGCAGGACGGCAGACGGTCCTACGCCGGCATCGGCAAGGCCGTCGGCCTGTCCGAGGCCGCCGTGCGCCAACGGGTGCAGCGGATGGTCGATGCCGGTGTCATGCAGATCGTGGCCGTCACCGACCCCATGCAGCTCGGTTTCGCCCGGCAGGCCATGATCGGGATCCGCTGCACCGGTGACACCACCAAGGTCGCAGAGAAGCTGGCCGCACTCGAGGCCGTCGACTATGTGGTGCTCACCGCGGGAACGTTCGACGCCATCGTCGAGGTCGTCTGCGAGGACGACGGTGACCTGCTCGACCTGCTCAACACCAAAATCCGAGCCGTCCCAGGAGTGATAGCCACCGAAACGTTGGTTTACCTGAAACTAGTCAAACAGCAATACAACTGGGGCACGAGATGACAATTACCGAAACAAATGCAAGCGCGACAAGCGATCTGGCCGCCAAGGCAAACCGGCACCTGTGGGGACACTTCGCCCGTCACGGCGACGGCATCACTCCGCCGATCATCACCCGCGGCGAGGGCACCCGGATATTCGACGACAAGGGCAACAGCTACATCGACGGGCTGAGTGGCCTGTTCGTGGTCCAGGTCGGCCACGGCCGCGAGGAACTCGCCGCCGCGGCTGCCAAGCAGGCCGAGCAGTTGGCGTTCTTCCCACTGTGGTCCTACGCCACCCCGTCGGCGATCGAATTGGCCGAGCGTGTAGCCAATTACGCGCCGGGCGACCTGAACCGGGTGTTCTTCACCACCGGTGGCGGCGAGGCCGTGGAGAGCGCCTGGAAGCTGGCCAAGCAGTTCTTCAAGCTGACCGGTAAGCCGGGCAAGTACAAGGTGATATCGCGGTCCATCGCCTATCACGGCACGCCGCAGGGGGCGCTGGCCATCACCGGCATACCGGCGTTCAAGGCGCCGTTCGATCCGCCGACCCCCGGCGGTTTCCGGGTGCCGAACACCAACTTCTACCGCGCTCCCGAGCAGTTCAGCACCGATCCCAAGGCGTGGGGCCGCTACTGCGCCGACCGGATCGCCGAGGCCATCGAGTTCGAGGGCCCCGACACCGTCGCCGCGGTCTTCCTGGAGCCCGTGCAGAACGCCGGCGGTTGCTTCCCGCCGCCGCCGGGATACTTCGAGCGGGTCCGTGAGATCTGCGACGAGTACGACGTACTGCTGGTCTCCGACGAGGTGATTTGCGCCTACGGCCGGATCGGCTCCATGTTCGCCTGCGACGATTTCGGATATGTCCCCGACATCATCACCAGCGCAAAGGGTTTGACCTCGGGCTACTCCCCGCTCGGTGCGATGGTCGCCAGCGACCGGCTGTTCGAACCGTTCAACGACGGGCAGACCGTGTTCGGCCATGGTTACACCTTCGGCGGGCACCCCGTTTCCGCGGCTGTCGCGCTGGCCAACCTGGACATCTTCGAACGCGAGGGCATCAACGCCCACGTCAAGGAGAGCGCCCCGGCCTTCCGTGCGACCCTGGAGAAGCTCTACGACCTGCCGATCGTCGGCGACGTTCGCGGTGAGGGCTTCTTCTACGGCATCGAACTGGTCAAGGACAAGGCGACCAAGGAGACCTTCGACGACGAGGAATCCGAGCGGCTGCTGCGCGGCTTCCTGACCCCCGCGCTCTGGGAGGCCGGCCTGTACTGCCGCGCCGACGACCGCGGCGACCCGGTGGTCCAGCTCGCGCCGCCGCTGATCAGCGGTCAGAAGGAGTTCGACGCGATCTACGACATCCTGCACAGCGTGCTGAGCGAAGCCTCTCGCCGGATGTAGCGGGGGCGTTATCGTCGGCTCGTGCCGACGAAACCGCGCAAGCCGCCGATCGACCCCGTCCGCTGGACGCCGCCGCCCGTCGACGCTCTCCCCGACCTGCCCGACCGACCGATCATGATCGTTCCGGTGGGCGGCATGGGACCCGAGGATGTCGTCGCGGATGCCGACGGTGAGCTCTGGACCGGGCTGGTCGACGGACGGATCGTGCGGATCTCACCCGATGGCAGCGAGCGGTCGGTCGTCGCCGACACCGGCGGCCGACCGCTCGGGCTGCACGTGGCCCGCGACGGCCGGGTGCTGATCTGCGACTGCGACAAAGGCCTGCTCGCCCTCGATCCGAGCACCGGAACGCTGAGTACCCTGGCCGCGTCGACCGATGGCCGCAAGCTGGGCTTCTGTTCGAACGTCACCGAGACATCGGACGGCACAATCTATTTCACCGAGTCGACCAGCGCCGACTTCGGCTTCGAACACTTCCTCGGCCCGTTCCTGGAGGCTCGCGGCAACGGGAGCCTGTTGCGCCTCGACCCCGACGGCACGGTCACCACTCTCGTGTCGGGCTTGTACTTCACCAACGGCGTCACGGTGACCGCTGACGGGTCGGCACTGGTGTTCGCCGAGACGATGGGGCGCAGGCTTTCCAAGTACTGGCTCACAGGACCGGACGCCGGAGCGGTGACGCCGCTGGCGGTGCACCTGCCCGGCATGCCGGACAACATCTCGACGGGTGCGGACGGCCGCATCTGGACCGCGATGGTGACCCCGGTGAACGCCGCCGCCGAGGGTCTGATGCCGCGCGCACCGTGGCTACGCAAGGCGATCTGGCGTCTCCCGGCCCGTCTGCAGCCCAAGATCGCCCCCGAGATCTGGGTGATCGGGTTCGACCCCGACAGCGGCACGGTTGTCGATGGCATCCGCAGCACACACCCTGATTTCGGTGCTGTCACCGGCGTCGTCGAGTCCGGCGGACGGTTGTGGATGTCGACGATCGAGTTTCCCGCCCTGGCGTACTACGAGCTGTGACGGGAGCTGCCATCGGTCCGGCGTCTGAGCCCTCGTTGAGTCGACTGGCGCTGTCCCCCAACGCGATCATCCGGTCCCGGGTCAGGGAATCGAGGTAGTACTGCCGCACGAGTTCGGCATAGGTTCCCAACGCGAGCCGCAGGCGATCCTCTCCCTTCCGGGTGATCCCGACGACGACAATTCGCCTGTCCGTGCGGCTACGGACCCGGCCCACCAGTTCCCGATTTTCCAGTCGGGTCACCAACCAGGTGACCAGGCTGGGTGAGACCCTCAAAGTTCCTGCCAGAGCTCCCATTCGAACAAGACGGCTCGGGTCGGTGCTGAGCTGTTGAAGTATCTGCACGTCACGAATCGCGAGGTTGTGCTCGGCGGTGAGGGCGGAGTTGATTTCTCGGTAGAGCAGACTGGCCGAGTCCGCGAAGCACTTCCAGCTCCACTGCTCCTCACCGCTCATGTCCAGGAGTCCTCGAGCCAGGACTTGCTCTCCGGTAACCGTTGCCGACATCACCGCACCTCCCTCGCCGACCGAAACACCTCTTGCGCGGTGTGTTGGGTCACCGCTTCTAGCGATCACAGCTGAGCCGGAGAAAACCGTCTATGCACATTGGGACACCGTCTGGTGTCCTACACTCACGATCCATGCAGGTGCCGTTCGCTCGGACGCAGATCGACCGGCTCGAGGATCTGTGCGACGCGGTCGACAAGGCGGGACTCAGCGCCTTCCAGCTGTCGCGCCAAGTTCCCAGCGGCAGTCTGGTGCACGCCGCCCACGACGGCATCACGCTGAGTTCCGGCCAGCACGAAGGGCGGATACAGCTGCGCGGTCCGCTGTCCGATGAGGCGATCTCGGTCTGTGTCGGACTACGGATACCCAGGAGCCGACTCCTGCTGCGCGACATCGATACCGGGATCGTGTGCCTGCTTCGCCCGGGCGACGAGCAAGAGGCGTTTCACGATCTGGACACCCGCTACGCCGTCATCACCCTCAGCGAGGAGGCATTGGAGTGCGAGGCCGAGCGCCTCGGCTTGCCGTTCTCCCGCAATGCTTTTCGGCGCACACGCGTTCACCCGGAGCCGATGGTGCCCGCGCACCTCACGATGATCTCCGACACCTTGGCCCGCCTGCACCGCGCCGACGGCCAGTCCCGACTCTCCTCCGATTCGTTCGCCGACATCGTCGCAGCCCTCATAGGCCATTTCGCGCGGCGTTCCGAATCCCTGAGCCTGCGGCCGCTACGGCAACGCGAGAAAATCGTCGAGTCCACCCGTGCCCACATCGACCAGAATTTGAATCAACACCTCAACATCGAGGATCTCGCACGCTGCGCGGGCGTCTCCCGCCGCACCCTCACAAGGTCTTTCGAGGAAGCCCTCGGCGAGTCACCGGGGTCCTACATCGCCCGGATGCGGCTACACCGCATCCGGGCCAACCTGCTCGCCGGCGACCCGCGCAGCTCAACGATCGCCGAGGTGTCCAACCAATGGGGAATCGGCGAACTGGGCCGCATGTCGGCCAGATACCGCGCCCTGTTCGGCGAACTGCCGTCGCAGACCCGGGCGCGCGCGGCCCGCTGATCGCCTCGCCGCGGGCAGCGGACCGCGGCAGCGTGAGCTTTGTCGAGATCGACACGTGTTCTCAGGTGCCCGTTTCCTTGCGCCCGTTTTCACATCAGTCACACACGTCACAGCGTGGCGGCCCAGAAATCCGTCCTGAATCTCCTAGTCTGCACACACGATGGCTTCCAAAGTTTCGCTGCGCCGAGTGGCTTGTGCGGTCACCGCGACCTTGATGCTGGCCGGCTCCGCGCTGGTCGGAGCGCCGCTGGCCGGCGCAGACCCGGGCCCCGATCCCTGCCCCTACAAGGTGACGACGCCGCCCGCGGTCGACGACTCCGAGGTACCCAAGGCCGGTCCGCCGCCGCAGCCACTGCCGGTGCCCGCCACCCCGCTCGGCGGTGACGCTCTCAGCGGTTGTGGCCTGATCACCGCACCCGACACCCCGCCGGTCCCCGGTGACGTGTCGGCCGAGGCGTGGCTGGTCGCCGACCTCGATTCCGGCGAGATCATCGCCGCCAAGGACCCGCACGGACGGCACCGCCCCGCCAGCGTCATCAAGGTGCTGGTCGCCATGCAGTCGATCCAGGAGTTGCCGATCAACCGTGTGGTGACCGGCAGCGAGGCCGACGAGCACGCCGAGGGCAGCAGCGTCGGCGTGAAGAACGGTGAGCGCTACACGGTCAGCGATCTGCTGCACGGCCTGCTGATGGTGTCTGGCAACGACGCCGCCCATGCGCTGGCCGCCCAGCTCGGCGGGATGGACACCGCCCTGCAGAAGATCAACAACCTGGCCCGCAAGCTCGGCGCCCGTGACACCCGTGCGGCCACCCCGTCGGGCCTGGACGGCCCGGGGATGAGCACCTCGGCATACGACATCGGCCTGTTCTACCGATATGCCTGGCAGAACGACACTTTCGCGAAAATCGTGGGCTCTCAGCAGTACCAGTGGCCGACCTACGAGCTGGAGAACGACAACAAGCTGCTCGCCAACTACCCGGGCGCGCTGGGCGGTAAGACCGGCTACACCGATGACGCCGGACAGACGTTCGTCGGCGCCGCGGAGCGGGACGGCCGGCGGCTGGTGGCGGTGCTGCTCAAGGGCAGCCGGGTGCCGATCGCTCCGTGGGAGCAGGCGGCCCGCCTGCTCGACTACGGGTTCGCCACGGCCCCGGGCACCAAGATCGGCTCGCTGATCGAGCCCGATCCATCGTTGGCCGCACCCGAACCGGAGAAGGCTCCCGACCCGACAGCGGTGGCCGCGACCGCACTGCCGAGCGCCGACGCGCTGCCGGTGCGGGTCGGCGTCGGCTTCGTCGGAGTCATCATCGTGTTCGCACTCATCATGGCGGCGCGCTCGATGAACCGTCAGCGCGCCTGAGAACCCCAGCGCCCCAACAGCGCCGCCGCGCCGCGACCCAGCTGCACGACGAGTTCGCCGGCGTCGGCCCGATCGCGCACCTGCCCCACGCCCTGCCCGGCATTGACCGGCGACCCGCGCAGCACCCGCTCGGGAATGCCTGCCGGCCAGCGGTATCCGGCCGCGATGTCGTATTCGGAGGTCAGCTCGGTCTGCGACCCGGCCAGCAGCTCGGCGCGGGCGCCGTCGGGCGTCAGTGCCTGGGTGCAGGCCGCGAAGACGGTGCCGACCCAGGCGGCGGACGCACCGGCCGCCAGTACCGCGGCGACCCCGCGCGCCGAGGTGATTCCGCCGGCGGCGAGCACCGGGACGTCGACGGCGTCGAGCACCCCGGTCAGTAGTGGCAGGGTGCCCATCGCGGGCTTCCCGTGCCCGCCGCCCTCGGCACCGCGGGCCACCAGTACGTCCACCCCGTAATCGACCGCGCGGACGGCGTCCGCCACGGTGGCGACCTGCGTCGCGACGGTCACCCCGGCGTCATGCGCTTCCCGCACCCAGGTCCATTCATCACCGAAGCTGACGCTCAACAACGCCGGCCCGGCGGACAGTGCCACTTCGAGCAGGTCCGGCTGTTCGCTCATCACCCAGTGCACCAGTCCGATGCCGAACGGGCCATCGAAGTCGCCCAGTTCGGTCAGTTCCCGGCGCAACGCGTCCGGGGTGGCCGCACTGCCCATGCCGATCATGCCCAGTCCGCCCGCCCGCGACACCGCGGCCGCCAGCCGTCCCCCGGCCGCGCCACCCATCGGCGCATTCAGCACGGGAATCTTGAGACCCATTGCGGCAGACCAGGTGGTGACCAATGACACCACTCGCACGGTACCCGGTTTGCTACCGTTGAATTGTCACCATGTGACACCGGACGAGGCGGCACCGTACCCGGCCAGCGACAAGACGGAGCCACGGAGGGTGTGCGATGGCTTGGTTGATTCTGGTGATCTCGGGCGTGCTGGAGGCTGTTTGGGCGACCGCGCTGGGCAGGTCCGAGGGCTTCACAAAGATGGGTCCGTCGGTGGTGTTCGGCGTGGCTCTGGTGCTCTCGATGGCGGGCCTGGCCTTCGCGATGCGTTCGCTGCCCATCGGCACCAGCTACGCGATCTGGGTGGGCATCGGCGCCGCGCTCACGGTCGGCTACGCGATGAGCACCGGCGCAGAGGCCACCTCACCGATCAAGGTGGCGCTGATCCTGGGCATCATCGGCTGCGTCGTCGGCCTCAAGCTGATCGCGCATTAGCCCACCCCGGCGGCGCCTAGCACCGTTTTCTACGCCACGGTCGTCATCTGCGCCCCTACGCAGCCCTGGTGTAGAAAACGGTGCAGCTGCCCGGGACCGACCACGGACCCAAGTCAAAGTGGAAAGAGCCGCTTCAGCGACGTGAGCGCAACAGCCGGGACAGACCGAGTGCGCCGATCGCTCCGGCTGCGAAACTCGCGGCGGCACCGGGCATCCCGACGCCCTCACGCACCTCGATCCGCGGACTGATCCGGACCGGGCCCGGCGGTTCGATCGGCACCGCCTCGAGGTTCTCGGGGGCGGTTGCCGCCCACGCCGTCGCGAACAGGATCAGCCGGGCGGTGATGTAGGCGAACACCATCAGGCCCAGCACCGGACCGAAGGTGGCGCCGGCGGGCCCGGTCACCACCGAGCGCAGGTAGATCGAGGCCACCTGCTTGAACACCTCGAATCCCACAGCCGCGATCAGACCGGCCCGCAGCGAGCTCCGGAAACTGACCGATTCGCGCGGTAGCCGGGCGATGATCCAGGTGAACAGCAACCAGGAGATCGCCAGCGAGAACACCCAGGACGCCACCTGCAGCCCCACACTCAGGCCCGGCACATCCTGCAGGCCGAGCCATGTCAGCAGCGCCGTCATCGGTGACTCTTTGCTCAACGCGGTCAGCCCGATGGTCAGCGTCAGCGCCACGAACGCCGAGATCAGTGCGATCAGGTCCGACACTTTGGTGGCGACGAACCCGGCGGGCTCGTGGCGCTGCTCCCACATCTGGCTCAGCGCTTCCCGCAGGTTGGCCATCCACCCCAGCCCGGCCCACGCGGCGGTGGCAAGTCCGATGACACCGACGGTGCCCCGCGAGGCGATCGCCGAGTCCATCAACTCCACCAGCTGGGACCCGAGGTCACCCGACACGGCGGACCGGATGCGTTCCTCGACCTCCGCCATCAGGTCGGGCTGGTTGGCCAGCACGAATCCGCCGATGGAGAAGCCCATCATGAGCAGCGGGAACAACGCGAAGATGGTGAAGTACGTGATGCCTGCGGCGTAGAAGTCGCCCTTGCAGTCGTTGTAGCGATCCTGCGCCACCATGATGCGGTTGAACCAGGAGAAACGGTTCCGCAACCGGTCCATCACACCCGGTTTGTCCTGGTCGGACGGAGCTGTGTTCACCGCTTCGCGGTAGGCCATCGGTGATCCCTTTCCCGGGCTGTCAACGCGTCGGCGCCAAGAATCCCATCCGGTCATATACCCGTTGCAGCGTCGCTGAAGCGACCTCGTCGGCGCGCGCGGCCCCCTTCGCCAGCACCGCCTGCAGCTCGGTCGGATCATCGAGCAGTTCGTCGACCCGCGTCTTGATCGGGGTCACGAATTCGACCACCGCCTCCGCGGTTTCGGCCTTGAGGTCGCCGTAGCCGCGCCCGGTATAGCCGGCGACCAGCGTGTCGATATCGGTGCCGGTCACCGCGGACTGGATGGTGAGCAGGTTGGACACGCCGGGCTTGGCCTCGCGGTCGAAGCGGATCTCACGCTCGCTGTCGGTGACGGCCGACCGGATTTTCTTGGCGGTCTTCTTCGGGTCGTCGAGCAGGCTGATCAGGCCGGCGTCGGTGGCCGCGGACTTGCTCATCTTGGCCGTCGGATCCTGCAGGTCGTAGATCTTGGCGGTGGCCTTGGGAATGATCGCCTCGGGGACGACGAAGGTTCCCGGCAGGCGGACGTTGATCCGTTCGGCGATATCGCGGGCCAACTCCAGGTGCTGGCGCTGGTCCTCGCCGACCGGCACCAGCGCGGTGTCGTAGAGCAGCACATCGGCCGCCATCAGTACCGGATAGGTGAACAGCCCGACGGTGGTCGCCTCGGCTCCCTGCTTCTGCGACTTGTCCTTGAACTGCGTCATCCGCGATGCCTGCCCGAAACCGGTGAAACACCCCAGCACCCAAGCCAGTTGGGTATGGGCGGGCACGTGGCTCTGGACGAACACCGTCGCCTTGGCCGGGTCGACACCCAGCGCCAGGTACTGCGCGGCGGTCACCAGGGTGCGCTTGCGCAGCACGTCGGGGTCCTGCGGGACGGTGATGGCGTGCAGGTCCACGACGCAGAAGTACGCGTCGTAGTCGTTCTGCAGGCTGACCCACTGGTTGACGGCACCGAGCGCGTTACCGAGGTGCAGGGAATCCGAGGTGGGCTGTGCGCCGGAGAACACGACGCTCTTGGAGGGGACGCTCATGATGCTTCGATTTTCGCACTGCCGTCATTCGGTTTCCGCGCGGGTCAGCAGGTCGAGCACTCTGAGGAAGGTGCGGCGCTCATCGTCGCTCAGCACACCCAGCCAGCGTTCCTCGCCGCGCTGGATCTCGGCCTGGGCCGCATCCTTGACCTGCTGCCCCTTCGCGGTGATCGCCAGCAGGCGAACCCGGCGGTCCTCGGGGTCCACCTGCCGCTCGATGTGGCCGCGGTCTTGCAGATCATCCAGGGTGCGGATGATGCGCGTCTTGTCGGCGCCGATCGCTGCGGCGAGGGCGGCCTGCGTGCGTACCGGCCCGCCGTCCAGTGCGCACAGCACGGCGTAGCCCCACATGGTCAGGTCGTGCTCCGCCAGCACGGGCAGCTCGGCGGCGGCCATGTCGCGCAGCAACGGGGCGAGCATGGCCGCCAGGTCGGGACGTCGCGGCACCGACACATGCTAAGCGTTGCCAAATTATATGCATACGCCTATCGTAGGCGCATGCATATTAAATCTGCCGACATCGCCCCTCTGCACCGCACAGCCGTCCTGCATTCCGTCGCCGTGGTCGAGGCTGCCACGGCAGCCGACCTGGACAGGCCGACACCGTGCGCGGGTTGGACGATGGCCGACCTGTTGGCCCACATGACAGTTCAGCACCACGGCTTCGCCGCGTCGGTGCGCGGCAACGGCGCCGACGCCCGGATCTGGGATCCCAAGACGGTGACCGCACAGGTGCGGGCCGACCCCGCCGGCAGTTACGCCGCCGCCGCGAAGGATGTGCTCGACGCGTTCAGCGCCGAGGACATCGACGACGCGGTGTGCGCCCTGCCCGAATTCGGCGCCGATGCAACGGTTCCCGGCTCGATCGCGATGGCCATGCATTTCGTCGACTATGTCGTGCACGGCTGGGACGTCGCCGCCGCCCTGGCCTTACCGTTCCAGCTTCCCGACGAGGTGCTCGCCGCGGCGCTGCCGATCGTGCTGGGAATCCCAGACGACGGGTCCAGAGAAGCCGCGAACGCGCCGTTCGGGCACGCGGTGGAAGCCACCGGCACAACGGATCTCGACCGGCTACTGGCACACCTGGGCAGGCGGCCGGACTGGTCGACTCAGGAGAACTCGACGGTCACCGGAGCGTGATCGGACCAGCGCAACGCATACAGTTCGGCCCGCTCCACCCGCGCCGACACCGCCCGGGCGGCCAGGCCCGGGCTCGCCAGGTGGTAGTCGATACGCCAGCCGGCGTCGTTGTCGAAAGCCTTGCCGCGCCATGACCACCAGCTGTACGGGCCCGCCACGTCGGGATGCAACCGGCGCACCACGTCCACCCAGCCGGTGGCCATCAGATCCGTCAGCCACTGCCGCTCGGCGGGCAGGAAGCCCGACTTCTTGACGTTGGCCTTCCACGCCTTGATATCGCTCTCGGTGTGCGCGATGTTCCAGTCACCGCACAGCACGGCGTCGCGGCCGTCGGCCAGCAGCGCGGCCATCCGCGTCTCGACCGCGGACATGAAGCGTTCCTTCTCCAGCTGCCGCTCCGTCTCGGCCTCGCCGGTGGGCAGATACACGCTGGCCACCGTGGCGCCTGCGGTGTCGACCTCGATATAGCGGCCGTGCGCGGCGAACTCCTCGGCGCCCGAGCCGATGCGCACCGCATCGAACGGTGTGCGGGACAGCACGGCAACACCGTTGCGGCCCTTGACATGCGGCTCGGCCGCGGCGAGGTTCCAGCCGTCGGCCAGCGCCGGCGCCAACGCCTCGGCCAGCTGTTCGTCGTCGGCGCGGGTCTCCTGCAGGCAGACGACGTCGGCGGTGCTCTCCTTGAGCCACGGCAGCAGGCCGAGGTTCTCGGTGGATCGCTGTTTGACCGCTGCGCGGATGCCGTTGACGTTGACGGTGGTGACGATCACGGTGCACGACCCTAGTGGACTGCTACGACAAGACCCTTGCGGTACCGGCGGTACCGCCATACTGTCGGGCGCTATGACCCAACGCGCACCCATCCACCACGGAACGGGTGAACCGATCCTCATGCTGCACCCGTTCCTGTGCTCCCAGAATGTCTGGCGGACGGTGGCCGACCAGCTCGCCGACACCGGACGCTTCGAGGTGCTGGCACCCACGATGGTCGGCCACAACGGCGGCGCCAAGGCCGGGACATGGCTGCTGGACACCGCGGCCCTGGTCGACGATGTCGAGCGACGGATGGACCAGATCGGCTGGGCGACAGCCCATATCGTCGGCAACTCGCTGGGCGGCTGGGTGGCCTTCGAACTGGAACGCCGCGGCCGGGCACGCACCCTGACCGCCATCGCACCGGCCGGCGGGTGGAGCCAGCACTCCCCCACCAAGTACGAGACCGTACTGAAGTTCCTGGCCGGCGGCCCCGCCCTGATCGCCGCGCGCCTGCTCGGGCCGCGCATCCTGGACCTGCCGTTCGGCACCCGGATCGCCACCCTGCCGGTCAGCGGGCCCGCCGACGGACCGAGCCGCGCGGACCTGGTCGCGCTCGTCGAGGATGCCACGCACTGCACGGCCTACATCCAGTTGCTGATCAAGACGCTGCGGCTACCGGGCCTGCTGGAACTCGCTCAGGTGGGCGTGCCGACACACCTGGTGCTGTGCGAGAAGGACCGGGTGTTCCCCAGCCCGCGCGGTACCAAATACTTCATCGAGAACCTGCCGACCGATGCCAAGGTGACCCGCCTGCCGGGGCTCGGCCACATCCCGATGCTGGAAGCGCCCGGCCAGATCACCGAACTGATCGCCGATTTCGTCGACCAGCACACCGAGCGCAAGCGCGAGGCGCCGCCGGCCGGCTGACAGCCCCGCCGAGACTACGGTTTGTCGCACTTTCAACGCATTTTCGCGCGATAAACCGTAGTGCCGGCGAAAGTTCTAGCTCTTGGCGGACTCCAGCGTGGCGTTGAACGTCTTGGACGGACGCATCACCGCGGTCGTCTTCTCCGGGTCCGGGTAGTAGTACCCACCGATCTCGGCGTGGGCGCCCTGCACCGCGTTGAGCTCGGCGACGATGGTCGCCTCATTCGCGGCCAGCGACTTGGCCAGCGGCGCGAAGTACGCGGCGAGCTCCTTGTCCTCGGTCTGCTCGGCCAGTGCCTGCGCCCAGTACATCGACAGGTAGAACTGGCTGCCGCGGTTGTCCAGCTCGCCGGTCTTGCGGGACGGAGACTTGTTCTCGTCCAACAGCTTTCCGACGGCGTCGTCCAGCGTCTCGGCGAGCACCTTGGCCTTGGCATTGTCGGTCTTGTTGCCCAGGTCCTCCAGGCTGGCGCCGATGGCCAGGAACTCACCGAGCGAATCCCAGCGCAGGTGGTTCTCCTCGATCAGCTGGCTGACATGCTTGGGCGCCGATCCACCGGCACCGGTCTCGTACAGCCCGCCGCCCGCCATCAGCGGCACCACCGACAGCATCTTGGCGCTGGTGCCCAGCTCCAGGATCGGGAACAGGTCGGTCAGGTAGTCGCGCAGGATGTTGCCGGTCGCGGCGATGGTGTCCTTGCCGCGGATGACGCGCTCCAGGGTGTACCGCATTGCCCACACCTGCGGCAGGATCGTGATCTCCAGCCCCTCGGTGTCGTGGTCGGCCAGGTAGGTCTTCACCTTCTTGCGCAGTTCGTTCTCGTGCGGACGCTCGTCGTCGAGCCAGAACACCACCGGCATGCCCGACAGCCGGGCCCGGGTGACAGCGAGTTTGACCCAGTCCCGGATCGGGGCGTCCTTGACGATCGGCATGCGCCAGATGTCGCCCGCCTCGACCTGCTGGCTCAGCAGCACCTCGCCGGAGTCGTTGTCGACGATCCGGGCGTATCCGGGCTCCGGGATCTCGAAGGTCTTGTCGTGGCTGCCGTACTCCTCGGCCTTCTGCGCCATCAGACCGACGTTCGGCACGGTGCCCATGGTGGTCGGATCGAACTGGCCGTGCGTCTTGCAGAAGTTGATGACTTCCTGATACATCCGCGAAAAGGTCGACTCCGGGTTGACGGCCTTGGTGTCCTTGGTGCGGCCGTCGGCGCCGTACATCTTGCCGCCGAGCCGGATCATCGCCGGCATCGAGGCATCCACGATGACGTCCGACGGCGAATGGAAGTTGGAGATGCCCTTGGCCGAGTCGACCATGGCGAGCTCCGGCCGGTGCTCGTGGCAGGCGTGCAGATCGTTGATGATCTCTTCGCGCTGCGAGGCCGGCAGCGCCTCGATCTTGCCGTACAGATCCGACAGCCCATTGTTGACGTTGACACCCAGCTCGTCGAAGAGCTTCTCGTGCTTGGCGAACGCATCCTTGTAGAACACCTTGACCGCGTGCCCGAACACGATGGGGTGGCTGACCTTCATCATGGTCGCCTTCACGTGCAGCGAGAACATCACACCGGTCTTGTAGGCGTCCTCGATCTGCTCTTCGTAGAACTCGATGAGCGCCTTCTTGCTCATGTACATGCTGTCGATGACGTCCCCGGCATCCAGCTTGACCTCGGGCTTGAGCACGATCGTCGGGCCTGCGGCGGTGACCAGCTCCATGCGCACGTTGTGCGCCTTGTCCAGCGTCAGCGACTTCTCACCGTGGTAGAAGTCGCCGGTCTTCATGGTGGCAACGTGGGTGCGCGAGGCCTGCGACCACGCACCCATGCTGTGCGGGTGCTTGCGGGCGTACTCCTTGACCGCCTTGGGCGCGCGGCGGTCCGAGTTGCCCTCGCGCAGCACCGGGTTCACGGCGCTGCCCAGGATCTTGCCGTAACGCTGACGGATCTCTTTTTCCTCGTCGGTCTTCGGGTCGCCCGGGAAGTCCGGCAGGTCGTAGCCCTTGCTCTTGAGTTCCTTGATGGCGGCCAGCAGCTGCGGAACCGAGGCGCTGATATTGGGCAGCTTGATGATGTTGGCGGACGGATCCTGGGTCAGCGCGCCGAGCGCGGCCAGGTTGTCGGGCACCTTCTGCTCATCGCTCAGGTAATCGCTGAACTCGGCCAGGATGCGGGAGGCGACGGAGATGTCGCTGGTCTTGACGTCGATGCCGGCGGCTCCGGCGAAGGTCTGGATGATCGGCAGGAAGGCATATGTCGCCAGCAGCGGCGCCTCGTCGGTCAAGGTGTAGATGATGGTGGGCTGCTCGGCGCTCATATAGGGTCTCCCGGCCTCAATGTCGATCGGTTGCAGCGGAAATCGGCCCTGCCGGGGTATCCGACAGCGGCGATTTTCCGCACCAGTGGACAGTCCCCGGCCGTCTGATGGCGGTCGTGGGCCTGCCCTCACCGGCAACACTACAAGGACCGTTGTCGCCGCGAGGGGGCAGCTTTGGCTTACCGGCCGGTAGCTTTGCGCCGCCGCGACACCGCCGATAACCAGGTGGCAACCGGTCAGCGTCGTGAGCTAGTCTTTGTATCGGTCATGAGTGCCAGCATCAAGCCCCGGCTTGCTGGCCGGCAACCCTCCAACCGCGGTGGGGTGCTCCGGGTGAAGACCAGGTTGAGCAGTCGAATGGCGACTGCCGGCAAGCGCGGGTCCGTGTTGACGGGCCCCCAGACACAGATGGAGGTTCGTTCTCGTGAGCACGCCAGAAGACATCACCGCCAGTTGGTCCTTCGAGACCAAGCAGGTGCACGCCGGCCAGACCCCCGACACGGCGACCAACGCCCGGGCACTGCCGATCTACCAGACCACGTCCTACACGTTCGACAACACCGCGCACGCCGCGGCGCTGTTCGGCCTGGAGGAAACCGGCAACATCTACACCCGCATCGGCAACCCGACCACCGACGTGATCGAGCAGCGGCTGGCCGCACTCGAAGGTGGTGTGGCGGCGCTGTTCCTGTCCTCCGGTCAGGCCGCCGAGACGTTCGCGATCCTCAACCTGGCCGGCGCAGGCGACCACATCGTGTCGAGCCCGCGCCTCTACGGCGGCACCTACAACCTGTTCCACTACACGCTGCCCAAGCTGGGTATCGAGGTCAGCTTCGTGGAGAACCCCGATGACCTGGAGTCCTGGCGGGCGGCGATCCAGCCGAACACCAAGGCGTTCTTCGCGGAGACCATCTCCAACCCGCAGATCGACATCCTGGATATCCCCGGCGTCTCGGGCGTCGCCCATGACCAGGGCATCCCGCTGATCGTCGACAACACCATCGCCACCCCGTACCTGATCCAGCCGATAGCGCACGGCGCCGATATCGTCGTGCACTCGGCCACCAAGTACCTGGGCGGCCACGGGTCGGCCATCGCGGGCGTCATCGTCGACAGCGGCACGTTCGACTGGACCCAGGGCCGTCACCCCGGTTTCACCGAGCCGGACCCGAGCTATCACGGTGTGGTCTTCTCCGAGCTCGGCCCACCCGCCTACGCCCTCAAGGCCCGGGTCCAGCTGCTGCGTGACCTGGGCAGCTCGCTCGCCCCATTCAACGCGTTCCTCATCGCCCAGGGCCTGGAGACGCTGTCGCTGCGCGTCGAGCGGCACGTGTCCAACGCGGTCAAGGTCGCCGAGTACCTCACCGGCCGCGACGAGGTGACCTCGGTGAACTACGCCGGGCTGCCCACCTCACCGTGGTACGAACTGGGCCGCAAGATCGCACCCAAGGGCACCGGCGCGGTGCTGGCCTTCGAACTGGCCGGGGGCATCGAAGCCGGCAAGGCGTTCGTCAACGCGCTGACCCTGCACAGCCATGTCGCCAATATCGGGGACGTGCGTTCGCTGGTCATCCACCCCGCTTCCACCACGCACGCCCAGCTGACCCCCGAGGAACAGGCGACCACCGGCGTCACCCCCGGTCTGGTGCGTCTCGCGGTCGGTATCGAGGGGATCGACGACATCCTGGCCGACCTGGATCAGGGATTCGCCGCGGCGAAAGCGTTCGCCGGTACCGGTCAGAGTGTCGCGTCGGTGTGAGCACGGCCTCATGACCATCTTCGACATACTGAGCGACGTGCCGTCGACCCTGCCCGCCGAAGGTGAGATCGGGGTCGTCAAGATCGGCGCCCTGACGCTGGAAAGCGGTGTGGTCCTCGACGATGTATCGATCGCGGTGCAACGCTGGGGCGAGCTGAACCCCGAACGCGACAACGTCGTCATGGTGCTGCACGCACTGACCGGCGATTCGCACATCACCGGCCCGGCCGGTCCCGACCATCCGACGTCGGGCTGGTGGGACGGTGTGGCCGGCCCCGGCGCCACGATCGACACCCGCCGTTGGTGCGCCGTCGCCACCAACGCACTCGGCGGGTGCCGGGGGTCCACCGGGCCGAGTTCGATCGCACCCGACGGAAAGCCTTGGGGCTCAAGGTTCCCGGCGATCACGATCCGCGATCAGGTCAACGCAGATCTGGCCGCACTGGCGGCACTGGGAATCACCGGGGTGGCTGCGGTGATCGGCGGCTCGATGGGCGGCGCGCGGGCACTGGAATGGATCGTCGGGCACCCGGACACCGTCCGCGCCGGGCTGATCCTGGCGGTCGGCGCGCGCGCCACCGCCGATCAGATCGGCACCCAGAGCACCCAGGTCGCCGCCATCAAGGCCGACCCGGACTGGAACGGCGGCGATTACTACGATACCGGTCGCGTCCCGGCCGCCGGTCTGGAGATCGCACGGCGCATGGCGCACCTCACCTACCGCGGCGAGGCCGAGCTGGACTCGCGGTTCGCCAACCTCGCCCAGGGCGACGAGGATCCCACCAACGGTGGTCGCTACGCCGTGCAGAGCTACCTGGAACATCAGGGCGGCAAGCTGGTGTCCCGGTTCGATGCCGGCACCTATGTCGCGCTCACCGATGCGCTGAGCAGCCATGACGTCGGGCGCGACCGCGGCGGCGTGCAGGCCGCGCTGGCCGGTTGCCCGGTGCCGGTGATCGTCGGGGGCATCACCTCCGACCGGCTGTACCCGCTGCGCCAACAGCAGGAGCTGGCCGATCTGCTACCCGGATGCGACGGTCTGCGGGTCATCGACTCGATCTACGGCCACGACGGATTCCTGGTGGAGACCGAGGCGGTGGCTCCGTTGATCCGGCAGACCCTGGAGATCGCGTCCCGGTGAGCGCATCGGACAAGCAGGGGTCCCTGTCTTTCGGTGCGGAGGCCGCCGCCTACGAACGCGGCAGGCCCTCCTACCCGCCGGAGGCGATCGACTGGCTGTTGCCGACGGCCGCGCAACGGGTGCTGGACCTGGGAGCCGGCACCGGCAAGCTGACCGTCCGGCTCGTCGAACGCGGCCTGGACGTGGTGGCGGTGGACCCCATCCCCGAGATGCTGGAAGTGCTGAGCCACTCGCTGCCGGAGACACCCGCACTCCTGGGTACCGCCGAAGAGATTCCGTTGCCGGACAACAGCGTCGACTCCGTACTGGTGGCCCAGGCCTGGCACTGGTTCGACCCGAAACGTGCCACCCAGGAGATCGCCCGCGTGCTGCGTCCGGGCGGGCGGCTCGGGCTGGTGTGGAACACCCGCGACGAACGGATGGGCTGGGTCAAGGATCTCGGCACCATCATCGGCCAGGAGCACGACCCACTGGGCGATGAGGTGACACTGAGCGATCCGTTCACCGATGTCGAACGCCATCAGGTGGAGTGGACCAGCTACCTGACCCCGCAGGCGCTCATCGATCTGGTGGCCTCCCGCAGTTACTGCATCACCTCACCCACCGAGGTCCGCACGCGCACACTGGAGAAGGTCCGCGAACTGTTGGCCACCCATCCGGCGCTGGCCAACAGCACCGGGCTGGCGCTGCCCTACATCACGGTGGGGATCCGGGCGACGCTGAGCTGACATGCGGTCCGGAATATCCGTTCCACCGAACGGGTACCAGACGGTGAACGACGAGAGGCCTGCGATGTCCAAGCGTGACCGAGACCGTCTCGCCGCCGCCGGAGGCACGGCTCCCGTTGTGCAGATCGCCGCGATGGTGATCGGCGCGGTGTTCCTGGTGTTCGGGGTCGCGGGCTTCATTCCGGGTATCACCAGTGACTACGACGAACTGAGTTGGGCCGGCCACCGCTCCGGTGCGTTGCTGCTGGGAGTCTTCGCCGTGTCGATCCTGCACAACCTCGTCCACCTCGCGTTCGGGGTCGCCGGCCTGGTGTTCGCCCGATCCGCGGCGACCGCCAAGACATACCTGCTGTGGGGCGGCGCGGGTTATGCGCTGCTGTGGCTCTACGGGCTGGCCATCGATCACCACGGTCCGCTGAACTTCGTGCCGGTCAACTCCGCCGACAACTGGCTGCACCTCGGTTTGGCCGTCACCATGATTGCCTCGGGCGTGCTGTTGGGGCGCTTGGCCATCCAGCCCGACCGACCCTGATTCAGGACGTGCCCAGCGGGTCGATGGTCCACGCGATGTAGAGCATCGTCGCACTGACAGTCGCTGTCGTCACGAAATCGATTGTGCGGGAACGTATCACCAGCAGACCAGCACGATCATCGGAGAGCGCGAGCCGCAGAGCGGCGGCCACGCCGACGGCGATACCGATGACCAGTGCGCCGCGGCGCCAGTACCCTGCGGTCACCAGAGCCAGTGCGGCAAGGAGAATCACACCGACCACCAGAATCGGCCACTGGCCGGCAAAGACCTTGCGGGCGAACTCCTTTGCGGTCAAGAGCTAGTCACGTTCGGCTCGCTCCACCACATTGGTCAGCAGGAACGCCCGCGTCAGCGGACCCACCCCGCCCGGATTCGGCGACACGTGACCGGCGACGTCCCAGACGTCGGGGGCGACGTCACCGGTGAGCTTGCCCTCGACCCGGCTGACGCCCACGTCGACCACGGCCGCACCGGGTTTCACCATGTCGGCGGTGACCATATAGGGCACGCCGACGGCGGCGATAATGATGTCGGCCTGCCGGGTCAGCTCAGCCAGGTCACGGGTACCGGTGTGGCACAACGTCACTGTCGCGTTCTCCGAGCGACGGGTGAGCAGCAGACCGAGCGGGCGGCCGACTGTGACACCGCGGCCGATGACCACCACGTGCGCGCCGGCGATCGGGACGTCGAATCGGCGCAGCAGGTGCACGATGCCGCGCGGCGTGCAGGGCAGCGGAGCCTCTTTCCCGAGCACCAGCCGGCCCAGGTTGGTGGGGTGCAGACCATCGGCGTCCTTGTCCGGGTCCATACGCTCCAGCGCCGCGTTCTCGTCCAGGTGCTTGGGCAGCGGCAACTGCACGATGTAGCCGGTGCATTCGGGGTTGGCGTTGAGCTCGTCGATCGTCTCGTCCAGTGTCGCCTGGCTGATATCGGCCGGCAGATCACGACGGATCGAGTTGATGCCCACCTTCGCGCAGTCGGCGTGCTTGCCGCGCACGTAGGCCTGCGATCCCGGGTCGTCACCGACCAGGATCGTGCCCAGCCCCGGCGTACGGCCGGCCGCCGTCAGCGTGGCCACCCGTCCCTTGAGGTCATCGAGAATTTCGTCGCGGGTGGACTTACCGTCCAAAGTCGTCGCTGCCACGTAGGTCATTGTGGCAGGCTCGCCCGGTATGAACACGCAGCCAGAAGTGTTCACCGACGTGTTTGGCGCGGCCAAGCTCGGTCCGGTGACGCTGCGCAACCGCATCATCAAGGCCGCCACATTCGAGGCGTCCACCCCGAATGCGCTGGTCACCGATGATCTGATCAAGTACCACCAGCTCCCCGCGGCGGGTGGCGTTGGCATGACGACGGTCGCTTACTGTGCGGTCACCCCGGGTGGGCGCACAGACGGCTGGCAGCTGTGGATGCGACCGGAGGCACTGCCCGGCCTGCGCAGACTGACCGACGCGGTGCACGCCGAGGGCGCGGCGATCAGCGCCCAGATCGGTCACGCCGGCCCGGTCGCCAACGCCAAGACCAACAAGGCCCCGGCCCTGGCGCCAGTGCGGTTCTTCAATCCGCTGTCCATGCGGTTCGCCCGCAAGGCCACCCTCGATGACATCCGCGCGGTCACCGCGGCGCACGCCAACGCCGCACGGCTGGCCATCGATGCGGGCTTCGACGCCGTGGAGATCCACCTCGGGCACAACTATCTGGCCAGCTCGTTTCTCAGTCCGATGCTCAACCGGCGCACCGATGAGTTCGGCGGCTCGCTGGAGAACCGGTCGAAGGTCGCCCGCGGGCTGGTGCGCGCGGTGCGCGACGCCGTCGACACCTATGGCGCCAAACAGATCGCGGTCACCGCGAAGCTGACGATGACCGACGGGGTGCGCGGCGGCATCCCGATCGACGAGGCCCTGCAGACCGCGAAGTGGCTGGAGGAGGACGGCGGGCTGGATGCCATCGAACTGACCGCAGGCAGCTCCCTGGTCAATCCGATGTACCTGTTCCACGGCGACGCACCGGTCAAGGAGTTCGCCGGCGCGTTCAAACCCCCGATCAGCTGGGGCATGCGGATGACCGGCAAGAAGTTCCTCCGCGAGTACCCGTACCGGGAGGCCTACCTGTTGCGGCACGCCCGCCAGTTCCGGGCGGAGCTGGGCCTGCCGCTGATCCTGCTGGGCGGTATCACCAACCGGGAGACCATGGATCTCGCGATGGCCGAGGGGTTCGAGTTCGTCGCCATGGGCCGCGCGCTGCTGGCCGAGCCGGACCTGATCAACCGCATCAAAGCCGACGGGGATGCCCATTCGGTCAAGGCCCTGTGTACGCACTGCAACAAATGCATGCCGACCATCTACAGCCACACCCATTGCGTGGTCACCGGAGCTCCGGACGTATTGACTATCTGAATGGACGGCCAGGTCAACAGGGAGGACGCCGCGGTTACCTACCGCTACGTCCGGGTCGGCCTGGTGGCGCTCGTCGTTTTTCTGCTCGTATCGCTCGGACTGACGTGGGAGCACAGCTGCCTGCAGCACTCCATCAGCGCGTTCTTCTACACCCGCACCCACGGTGTGTTCATCGCCGCGCTCTGCGCCGTGGGCACCTGTTTGATCGTCTACCGGGGCAGCAGTCGCGGTGAGCAGAACAGACACACCGAGGATGCCCTGCTCAACTTCGCCGGCTTCCTCGCGTTCGTCGTCGCACTGATTCCCACCGACGGTGCCGAAGTGTGCGAACCGTGGCTACCCACCGTGAAAGAACCATTCGACGCCACCGCCAACAACATGGTCGCGCTGTTCGTCGCCACTGCCGCCGGCATAGCCCTGTACCGCGTGGTCCAGCACAGGCGCACCGGCAAGACCGAGCCGTCCGCCCCGGCAGCCATGAATCTGACCGGCATGGACCGAATGTGGAAAGTGGTCGCGACAGCCGTGCTGAAGGTGGAGCCGTGGCTTCCCAAGCTGCTTTACGGCCTCATTGTCGTCGGCGGCCTGGCGCTGTTCTGCCCGGCCGTACGCGACCATGCACACGGCGTCGCCGCGGCGGCCATGTTCCTCGCCATCACCCTGGTGGCCGTCTACCACGCGTGCTACGCGAAGGGCACCCAATGCCAACGCCGAGCACGGATCTACGGCCTCATCGCCGGCACGATGCTGACGGCTGTCCTGCTGGCGATCGTGTTGTTCTTGACGGGTTTCTCCCAAGGCATCTTCTACGTCGAGGTTGCGCTGATCGTGCTGTTCGGCACTTTCTGGGGCATACAGACCTGGGACGTATGGACGTTGGAGGACCGCTACCCGGAGAATGCGATCCCCGCCCTCGCCGACGCAGCGACCGGGCGGTCGTCCTGACGCCACGCAGCATGGCGCAGCACGCGAGCCCACCTAACCGATACAGTTGTTCCCGATGAGCCGCCCCGGAACGCCCGCGCTGACCGTTCGATACGAAGGGTCCGCACGCACCTTCTCCGCAGGCAACGACGTCGTCGTCGGCCGCGATCTGCGTGCCGACGTCCGTATCGCCCACCCACTGATCTCCCGCGCGCACCTGGTGCTGCGCTTCGATCAGGGTCGGTGGATCGCCATCGACAACGGCAGCCTCAACGGCATGTACGTCCACGGCCAACGGGTGCCGACCCTCGACATCGTCGACGGTCAGTTGCTCAACATCGGCAACCCGGACGGCCCGCAGCTGGCCTTCGAGGTGGGCCGCCATCAGGGCTCGGTCGGCAGTCCCCCGCCGGCTGCGGTGCCGACGCCCACCGGCCCCCGGCCGAGCGCGTCCTGGCCGACCCAGGCCCCGATTCAGCCCTCGCAGCCGCCCGCCTCACCCGCGTGGCCGACCGGGGGCGCCCCGTCCCAGAACCAGCCGCGTTACCCGTCCGGCCCGCAGCCGTATCAGCCGACTGCACAGCAGCCGTATCAGCCCAGCGCGCCCCAGCCGTCCTACCCGCCGCCGCCCGTCTCGCGTTCGCAGCCGACGTACATCCCGCCGGCCGACCCGTCGCAGACCGCCATGGGTCCGACCGCCGTTCCGCGCCCGTCGGAGAACAATCTCGCGACGAGCATGCTCAAGATCCTGCGTCCCGGGAAGGCACCCGATGTGCCCCCGGGCGGGATCAAGATCGGGCGCGCCACCGACAACGACATCGTCATCCCCGACGTCCTGGCCTCGCGGCACCACGCGACTCTGGTCTCGGGGCCCGGCGGTACCGAGATCCTGGACAACCGCAGCATCAACGGCACCTTCGTCAACGGTGCCCGCGTCGACGACGCGCTGCTGCGTGAGGGTGACGTGGTCACCATCGGCAACGTCGACCTGGTGTTCACCGGCGGCACGCTGGTCCGCGGCTCGGAGACGCAGGCGGCCACCCGCACCGGCGGTCTGGAGGTCCGCGGCCTGACGTGGACCATCGAGGGCAACAAGACGCTGCTGAACAACATCTCGATCGACGCGCGGCCGGGCACACTGACCGCGGTGATCGGCCCCTCGGGCGCCGGTAAGTCGACGTTCGCCAAACAGGTCGCCGGCCTGACCCACCCGACCGACGGCCGGGTGTCCTTCGAGGGCCACGACATTCACGCCGAGTACGCCTCACTGCGTTCCCGAATCGGCATGGTCCCCCAGGACGATGTGGTGCACGGCCAGCTGACCGTCAAGCAGGCGCTGATGTACGCCGCCGAGCTGCGGCTGCCGCCGGACACCACCAACGAGGACCGTGAGCGGGTGGTCCTGCAGGTCCTCGAGGAACTCGAGATGACCAAGCACCTGGAGACCCGGGTGGACAAGCTCTCCGGCGGCCAGCGTAAGCGCGCCTCGGTGGCCCTGGAGCTGCTGACGGGCCCGTCGCTGCTGATCCTGGACGAGCCGACCTCGGGCCTGGATCCAGCGCTGGACCGCCAGGTGATGACGATGCTGCGCCAGCTCGCCGACGCCGGCCGTGTGGTGCTGGTGGTGACGCACTCACTGACCTACCTCGACGTCTGCGATCAGGTGCTGCTGCTGGCGCCGGGCGGCAAGACGGCGTTCTACGGCCCGCCGAGCCAGATCGGCCCGGAACTGGGCACCACCAACTGGGCCGACATCTTCTCCTCGGTCGCCGGTGACCCCGACGCCTCGCATCAGCATTACCTGGCCCGCAGCGGGCCGCCGCCGCAAGCCGAGGCCTCCGAGCAACCACAAGACCTCGGCAAGCCGGCGAAAACGAGTGTGCGGCGGCAGTTCTCCACCATCGCGCGCCGGCAGATGCGGCTGATCATTTCCGACCGCGGCTACTTCGTATTCCTGGCGATGCTGCCGTTCATCATGGGTGTGCTGTCGCTGTCGGTGCCCGGCAACGTCGGCTTCGGCATCCCCAACCCGATGGGCGACGCGCCCAACGAGCCTGGTCAGATGCTGGTGCTGCTCAACGTCGGCGCCATTTTCATGGGCACCGCGCTGACCGTCCGCGACCTGATCGGTGAGCGCGCCATCTTCCGCCGCGAGCAGGCCGTGGGGTTGTCGACGACGGCCTACCTGCTGGCCAAGGTGTGCATCTACGCCGCCTTCGCGATCGTCCAATCTGCGATCGTCACGGCGATCGCGGTACTGGGCAAGGGTGGTCCCACTCAGGGTGCGGTGTCGTTCCTGCCGCCGACGGCCGAGCTGTTCGTGGTGATGGCGGCGACCACCGTCGCCTCGGCGATGCTCGGCCTGCTGCTGTCGGCGCTGGCCAAGTCCAGTGAGCAGATCATGCCGCTGCTGGTGGTGGCGGTGATGAGCCAGCTGGTGTTCTCCGGCGGCATGATCCCGGTGACCGACCGTCTGGTGCTCGACCAGCTGTCCTGGTTCACCCCGGCGCGGTGGGGCTATGCGGCGTCGGCGTCCACGGTGGACATCATCAAGCTGGTGCCCGGACCATTGACGCCCAAGGATTCACATTGGGAGCACACCGCGTCGGCGTGGTGGTTCGACATGGGCATGCTGGCGCTGCTGAGTGTGGGCTATCTGACGTTCGTGCGCTTCAAGATTCGCCTCAAGGCGGGCTAATACTGCGCGATTTGTGGAGTTTTTGTCGGAGTCATTCCGACCAGAACTCCACAAATCGCAGCGCTATTCGCCGTGGACGTCCAGCCCGTGGGCGGCGGCGTAGGCCAGGCCCTGCTCGATATTGATCCGCGCGCCGCGGATTTTCGCCGTCGTCCAGAAGGTCGGGTCGATGCGCGCGCCACGCAGGTCAGCCTCGTCGAACTTGGCGTCCTGCACCCGTGCGCCGCTCAGGTCAGCGCGCTGCAGCACGGCCTTGCGCAGGTCCGCGCCGACCAGGTTCGCCTCGCGCAACCGGCAGTCCGACAGGTCGACGGTGCGCAGATCGCATCCGCCGAGCACGCTCAGCGACAGGTCCACCTCGATGAACCGCAGCGGGCGCAGCCGGGTTTCGGTGAACACCGATCCCAGCAGGCTGCACTGCCGGAAGGTGCTGTGCAGCAGCGATGCCCGGCGGAAGGTGCAGTTACGGAAGGCCGAACCGAGGTGCTCGGACTCGGACAGGTCGACACCGCCGAAGTCGCATTCGTCGAACACCACCCGCTCGGTGCGAAGTCGGCTGAGGTCGTCATCGCGGAAGCTGTGCCCGGTGAACTCGCGGTCCACCCAGACCTGGTCATCGGTCACACCGCGGCCAGTGCGTACTCGGCCACCGCGATCAGCGCGGCACGGGCGGAGTGCCGGTCGCGGGCGTCGACGGTGACAATCGGGATGTCCTGGCGCAGCGCCAGCGCCTGCCGCACGGCGGCCTCCGGATGTCTTGGTGCTCCGTCGAACTCGTTGATCGCGATGAGGAACGGCAGATTACGGGCCTCGAAGAAGTCGACGGCGGCGAAACTGTCCTGCAGGCGCCGGATGTCGACCAGGATGACGGCTCCGATCGCCCCGCGGATCAGGTCGTCCCACATGAACCAGAATCGGCGCTGACCGGGGGTGCCGAACAGGTACAGCACCAGATCGTCGGCCAAGGTGATGCGGCCGAAGTCCATCGCCACCGTGGTGGTGTTCTTGTGTGGGGTGGCGTCCAGTCCGTCGACGCCCACCGACGCCGTGGTAACCAGCGCCTCGGTGCGCAGCGGCATGATCTCCGAAACCGCGCCGACGAAGGTGGTCTTGCCGGAGCCGAAACCGCCGGAGATGACGATCTTCGTCGCCCCCGGCCGCTCAGAGTGCCCGTAGGCCACGCAGAGTCCTTCCGATCAGTTCGCGACGTTCATCGGCGGAAGCGGAATCGCCCAGCGTCGTATGTACCCGAAGATACCCCTCGGCAACGAGGTCACCGATCAGCACACGCGCCACACCGAGCGGTAAGGACAAATGCGCCGCGATCTCCGCGACGGACGGACTGTCCTTGCCCAGGAGCAGTATCCGGGCCCGCACATCGCCACCCGGCCACCGCTGCGCCGGCGCGATGTCCACCGTTCTGATCGGCGCCTCCAAAGGAAGGTGCACCCCGGAATCGGTCCGCCCGGAGGTCAGCCGGTAGGGCCGCACCATGCTCGGCACATCCACCGGACCGGCGGATTCCCAGGCATCGGGCGGCGGCTCCATCGCTGCCTCAGGTGCGTTGACGACTACGCCGCGCCGACTGGACGACGTTGCCCACCCGCTCCACCAGAATCGCCATCTCGTAGCCGATCTGGCCGATATCGCAGGACCGGGTCGCCAGCGTGGCGAGGTTGGATCCGTCGCCGACGCGCATCAACAGCAGATAGCCGTTCTCCATCTCGACGATGGACTGCATGACGTGGCCGCCCTCGAACAACTGGGCCGCCCCGGTCGACAGACTGGCCAACCCCGAGGCGACCGCGGCCAGCTGGTCGGCGCGCTCAGTGGGCATGTGCTCGCTGGCGGCCATCAGCAGGCCGTCGGCGGAGACCAGCACCGCGTGCGAGACGCCGGAAACCTCGCGGGCGAACTTGGAGACCAGCCAGTCGAGCGATTCCCGGGTTGATCCCCGGGTCGCTGCGCTCCTGCCCTCCGAAAAGGTACTCATGATCCTCCGGTGTCGCGGGTGTGCGACCGACCGGCATGCACCCCACCGAAGTGGCTGCTGAGGCTGGCCCGTACGGCGGCGGGATCCGGCAACGGGCCGGGGTCGGCGGGCTCCGATGTTACCGGGACGCCTTCGCCACCGATATCGCCCGCCCCGGGCACCAGCCGTTCCCCGGGCCGGCGGACCGGCAGGCCTTCGGCGGTGTGTTCGGTGACCGGTGCATCCTCGGCCTCGGCCGCCGCCGACCAGCCGTGATCCCACACCGATTTCCAGTCCAGGTCGGTGCTGGCGCCCAGGTCGGTCGGGTCGACCAGCCATTCGGAGAGCATCTTCTGATAGATGGCGTCATCGGAGGAACCCGCGGCTGCGGGCTCGGGCTCGGCGTGCCGCTGGGGGCGTGCGGCGAAGAACGCCGAGGTGTCCGCCGGTGCCGGGGTACGCGTCGGCAATTCGGGGGGTCGTTGCACCGGTGTCGGCTCGGTGGGCCAATGCTCCGACTCGGTTTCGGTCTCCTCGGCGCGGAACCCGCTGGCACCCGGATTGCGTTGCGGCAAACCAGATATCGGGCTCTGCTGGACGAAGTCGGGCTCGACGTGGGCGGGTTCGGGGCGCATCGGCGCGAACTGCGCCACCTCGGCCGGCGGCGCCGGCTGGAAATCGGTGAAGGTCGGAGTCGGCAGCACCCCGGCGAGCAGCTCCTCGGGCACGTACACCCCGGCGGTGGTGCCCGAATTCGCTTCTCCGGGAACGGTACTGCGCAGCCGGACCACCAGTCCGTGCTGGGCGGCCAGCCGGCCGACGACGAACAGGCCCATGTGCCGAGCGGTGTAGGGGTTGACCTCACCGCCGGACTGCAGGCGGGTATTGGCCACCCGCAGATCGGGTTCGGCCATCCCCAGTCCCGAATCGGCGACCTCGATGACGAGGGCGCCGTTACCGGATCGCACCGCCGACACCCGCACCCGGGAGTCCGGCGGCGAGTAACGCAGCGCGTTGTCCATCAGCTCGGCCAGCACATGCACCAGGTCGGCGGCCACCGTGCCGCTGATATCGCAGTCCGCGACGGCGTCGGTGATCACCCGGGTGTACTCCTCGACCTCGGAGGCTGCGGCGTTGACCACCGCGGCGACCGGTACCGGGTCCGCCTGCTCGCGGGTGACCTTGGTTCCGGCGAGCACGAGCAAGTTGGCGCCGTTTCGGCGCATCCGGGCGGCGAGGTGATCCAGCCGGAAGAGGCTGTCCAGCCGCTGTGGGTCTTCCTCATCGCGTTCGAGCTGGTCGATCAGCGCCAACTGCTGGTCCACCAGCGATCGGCTGCGCCGCGACAGGGTCTCGAACATGTCGCTGACCTGCACCTGCAACCGGGCCTGTTCGCCGGCCAGCAGGACCGCCTGCTCGTGCAGTTCGTCGACAGCGTGCGCGACCTGCCCGACCTCCTCGGTGGTGTGCACCGGGATCGGGCGGATCGGGCCCGGGTCTCCGCCGTTGCGGACCTGGTCGAGTTCGCGGGCGAGCTCGGTGTGCGCGACTTTCAGCGCGCTGTCGCGCAGCCGGCGCAGCGGCCGGACCAGCGACCGGGCGACCAGTGCGACGATCAGCAGCGCCACCAGGATCGCGGCGATGACGACGATCGCATCCCGGATGGCCGTGCTGCGTTGCGCGTCTGCCTGCTCGCCCACGGTCGTGGTCACCGATGTCGTGGTCTCGGAGATGATGGCGTCGGCGATGTCGTTGGTGGCCGCGATGGACTGGCTGAGCTCCGGGTTGTTCACCAGTACCGCCGTCGGGTTGGCCATGATCGCCATCCGGCGGATGAACTGCTCCTGCAGCTCCTTTGCCTCAGCCGAGCCGACGCCGAGGATCTGGCTCATGCCGAACAGCGTGGACGGTTCGGTGCCGGCCACGGTGTTCATCGAGGTGCGCAGCTCCGGTTCGGGCACCTCGCCGCCGAGATTGACCAGCAACTGCTGCATCATCATCTGCCCGCGGGCCCCGACCGCCCGGGACAGACCGAGGGTTTCGGTGCGGATCTGGGCGTCATCGACACGTACTGATCCGTTGATGGCGTCCTCGGCGGTCAGCAGGATGGGCGCGTAGGTGGTGACCCGGTCACGCAGGCTGATCGAGTTGGAGCTCACCTTGTTCACCAGGTCCTGGCCGCCCGCCAGGATCGCGGTGACACCGCTGTCCACGTCGGGCAGCACGTCGGTCTGGTCGAGTTGGCGTTGCAGACCCTGGCGGGCGGTATCGAATTCGCTGAGTGCGGCCTGGGCGTCGCCGCCGGTGCTGCCGGCCAGGACGGCTGCGTCGAGGGCGGCCATGTACTCGACGACGGCAGGCACCATGTCGGCGCGGTCGGCCGCCAGCCGCAGATCGGCGGCGTCGGTGAAACCGGAGTAGATGCGCAAGCCGCCGAATGTCGCGGCCAGGGCCAGCGGAACCAGCACGATGGCAAACACTTTCCAGCCGACGGGCCAGTTGCTCAGCGCCCAGCGCGATGGTTTCTTCACGGCTTGTGCTGCCGCGCTGTCGAATTCGTCGCGCGCAGACGTAACCGGCGGCGCGGCATAGGCCGTCATCAGAGTCCGCAAATCGTTACGTTCATATACTTCCTGCTGTTGCCCACCCACCGGGGCCGGCGTGGCACGCCTGGCAATTTGTCGAGTATGGCAGTCGCGGCCAGGGGTTTCCATACCTCGATGTCGAACGGGCACAGTTCGTGACCGTTACGTTGCGCAGTCGTGGTGCTGCGGGCAAACAACTCTGAC
This sequence comes from Mycolicibacterium sp. P9-22, assembly GCF_008329585.1. Lineage (GTDB taxonomy): Bacteria > Actinomycetota > Actinomycetes > Mycobacteriales > Mycobacteriaceae > Mycobacterium. Next base: position 305,588 of record NZ_NPKP01000002.1, read on the forward strand.
ACAGCCGTCAGTTCGCTCGCGCGGAATGCCTAGGCGGGCCGCAGGATCGCGACGAGGAAGTCGGCACCCTCGGTGAACGGTCGCACATCCCAGCTGGACAGCAACAACTCCGGCACCAACCCGGCTTGTGCGGCGTCGTCGAGGAACTCGGTGTGTTCGTACTCGCGTCCGGCGCCGAAGCCGATCACTGCGCGGCCACCGGTGCGCAGGTGTGCCCGCAACCGGCCCAGCACCGGAGTGCGGGTGCTCGGCGCGAGGAAGGTCATCACGTTGCCGGCCGACACGATGAGGTCGAACGGTTCGGTGACGCCTCGGGCCGGCAGGTCCAGTTCGGCGAGGTCGCCGATCAGCCAGCGCGGGCCCGGGTGATCCTGTTCGGCGGCGGCGATGAGAGCCGGGTCGACGTCGACGCCGACGACGTCATGTCCGGCGGCGGCCAGATAGCCGCCCACCCGGCCCGGGCCGCAGCCCGCGTCGAGGATCCGGGCGCCGCGTTCGGCCATCGCGTCGATGAGGCGGGCCTCGCCCGCGAGATCTTTGCCCGCGCGCTCCATGGACCGGAAGCGGTCGATGTACCACTGCGAATGGCCGGGGTCGGCCGCGACCTTCTGCATCCAGATGCTCTGTTCGACCATGAGGCCATTATTGAGGAAGGGTGTCCTTGTGTTTCACGTGATGTTCTTCTCCCCGCGTATCGCACCCAACACCGGCAACGCGATCCGGATGGTGGCCGCAACCGGCTGCGAACTGCATCTGGTCGAACCGCTCGGATTCGACCTCTCCGAGCCGAAGCTGCGCCGGGCCGGCCTGGACTACCACGACCTGGCGTCGGTGACGGTGCATCGGGATCTGCCATCGGCCTGGGCGGCGATCGGGCCGACACGGGTGTACGCGTTCACCGCGCATGCCGACACGTCGTTCGCCGAGGTGGACTATCAGCCCGGCGATGTGCTGATGTTCGGCCCGGAGCCGACCGGCCTGGACGAGCAGACGCTGTCCGATCCACACATCACCGCCCGGGTGCGAATCCCGATGCTGGCCGGACGGCGGTCGTTGAACCTGTCCAACGCCGCCGCGGTCGCGGCCTATGAGGCGTGGCGCCAGCAGGGGTTCACCGGCGCGGTGTGAGATATTGCGCCGACCCTACGGTTTGTGGCGCGAGATCGGCCGTAGCGCCGCAAAGACCGTAGTCTCGGCGGGGATCTACCAGGTGTCCCAGTGCGCGAAGTTCTCGGCGGGCAGCCGTCCGGCCTTCTTGAAGTCGGTGCCCTTGGTGTAGGCGATCGGGAACAGCCCGGCCTGGGCGTACTGGTCGAACGGGATGCCGAGCACCTCTGCGGCCTGCTTCTCACCGTCACCGAGCAGGTGCAGCGTCGTCCACGCCGAGCCCAGCCCGCGGCTGCGCAGCGCCAGCATGAAACTCCATACCGCGGGCAGCAGCGAACCCCAGTAGGACGCGCTCATCCCGGCCGGTGCGCCGTCGGGGCGGCCCTCCAGGCACGGGATCAGCAGCACGGGCGCCTTCTCGAAGTTCTCGTTGAGGTACTTCGCGGAATCGGTGACCCGGACGATCTGCTCATCGCGAATGTCCCCCCGCTCCGGCTTGGGCAGCTCGAGATACGGATTGGCATTCGTCCGGTAGATATCGGCCAGCGCCTTCTTTTTGGCCGGATCCTCGACGAAAACCCATTGCCAGCCTTGGGCATTGGATCCGGTCGGGGCCTGCAGCGCGATGTCGAGACATTCCAGGAGCACTTCGCGCGGCACCGGTTTGTCGAAATCGAGCCGCTTGCGCACCGAACGCGTGGTGGTCAGAACTTCATCCGCGGTCAGGTTGAGTGTCATACCGCGAGACTACATTCGCGTACATGACTGCAGAGCTGACACCGGAGATCATCGAGCGACTGGAATCCAGCGAGTACGGCTGGTTGACCACCGTCGCCAAGTCCGGGCAGCCGGTGCCCAAACTGGTGTGGTTCTTCTACGACGGCACCGACATCGTGGTTTACACCGAGCCCGGCGCGGCCAAGGTGCGCCATGTCCGCAATCACGCCCAGGTGAGCCTGAACCTGGACTCCGACGGCAACGGTGGCGGAATCATCGTGATCGGAGGTCCGGCGCGGGTGGACGCCGAAGGTGCCGATCCGCGAACGGACGGGCCGTACTGGGCGAAGTACCAGTCGGCCTCCGACCGATTCGGGCTGACCGACGCGATGGGCAACTACAGCACCCGCTTGCGGATCACCGTCGAGAAGGTGTGGACCACGCCCACCGAGGGATAGTCACTGGAAGTCGCGCGACCGCGAGCGGACCTTCAGGTCGATGGGGCTCATCCTGTCCGCGGCCACCGTCACCGCACCGGTGGCGTTCTGCACGATGCCCCGGATAACCAGCGCCGATGCGGTCTGCGCCAGCTTGCGATGTCGCGCCCACACCCCGCGTGAGCACATCACGTTCACCATGCCCGTCTCGTCTTCCAGGTTCATGAACGTCACGCCCTGGGCCGTCGCGGGCCGCTGGCGGTGTGTCACCGCTCCCGCCACCAGCACGCGGGTGCCGTCGGGCACTTTCAGCAGCTGATCGGCGGGCACGATCCCCATCTCATCGAGGGTCTCGCGCAGGAACTGGGTGGGGTAGCTGTCCGGGGACACACCGGTGGCCCATACGTCGGCGGCGGCCAGTTCCAGCGCGCTCATCCCGGGCAGCGGCGGGATATGGGAGGACGACCCCACCCCGGGCAGCCGGTCCGGCCGCTCGGCGGCGGCCGCACCCGCCGCCCACAGCCCTTCCCGGCGGGTGATCCCGAAACACCCGAGCGCGCCCGCGGTCGCCAGCGCCTCGGTCTGTGCGACCGAAAGCTGCACTCGGGCGGTCAAATCCAGCAGAGTTGCGAACGGCCCGTTGGCGGTGCGCTCATCCACGATCCGCTGTGCCAGGTCATCGCCGATGTGACGGACGCTGCCCATCCCCATCCGCACGTCCAGGCCACCGTTCTCGCAGGTGGCGTGCGCCAGACTGGCGTTGACGTCCGGACCGTGCACGGCCACACCGTGCCTGCGCGCATCGGCGACCAGCGACTGTGGTGAGTAGAAACCCATCGGCTGGGCCCGCAGCAGCGCCGCGCAGAACACCGCCGGGTGGTGCAGCTTGAACCAGGACGAGTAGAACACCAACGACGCAAAGCTCAGCGAATGGCTTTCCGGGAAACCGAAATTGGCGAACGCCTCCAGCTTCTCGTAGATCCTCTCGGCCACCGCCCCGGTGATGCCGTGGCGTTCCCGCATCCCGTCGTAGAACCGGTCGCGGAGCCGCCGCATCTTCTCGGTGGACCGTTTCGAGCCCATCGCCCGGCGCAACTGGTCGGCCTCGGCCGGGCTGAAACCGGCGCAGTCCACCGCCAGCTGCATCAGCTGTTCCTGGAACAACGGCACACCGAGGGTCTTGCGCAGCGCCGGCTCCATCGACGGATGGTCGTAGACGATCTCTTCTTCGCCGTTGCGTCGCTTGATATATGGATGCACCGACCCACCTTGGATGGGTCCGGGCCGGATCAACGCGACCTCGACCACCAGATCGTAGAACTTCCGTGGCTTGAGCCGGGGCAGGGTGGCCATCTGCGCGCGGGACTCGACCTGGAACACCCCGACCGAGTCGGCACGCTGCAGCATCTCGTAGACCGCGGGTTCGGACAGGTCCAGCCGGGACAGATCCACCTCCAGGCCCTTGTGCTCGCGCGCCAGGTCGATGGCATAGTGCAGGGCCGACAACATGCCCAGGCCGAGTAGATCGAACTTGACCAAACCGATTGCCGCACAGTCATCTTTGTCCCACTGAAGCACACTGCGGTTCTCCATGCGCGCCCATTCCACCGGGCAGACGTCGGCAATAGGGCGATCACAGATCACCATTCCGCCGGAGTGGATGCCCATGTGCCGGGGCAGGTTCGAGATCTGGGTGGCCAGGTCGACCACCTGTTCCGGGATGTCCTCGACGTCGGGTGAGTCGGCCAGGCCGTTCCACCGGCTGATCTGCTTGCTCCAGGCGTCCTGCTGGCCCTGCGAGAAGCCCAGTGCACGCGCCATGTCCCGGATGGCGCTGCGCCCCCGATAGGTGATGACATTGGCGACCTGGGCGGCGTAGTCCCTGCCGTACTTGTCATAGACGTACTGGATGACGTCCTCGCGCAGGTCCGACTCGATATCGATGTCGATATCGGGTGGGCCGTCCCGCGCCGGGGACAGGAACCGTTCGAACAACAACTCGTTGGCGATCGGATCGACATTGGTGACCTTGAGCGCGTAGCAGACCGCCGAGTTGGCCGCCGAGCCCCGGCCCTGGCACAGGATGCGGCGCTCTCGGCAGAACCGGGTGATGTCGTGCACCACCAGGAAGTAGCCCGGGAAGTCCAGCTTGTCGATGATGGCCAGTTCATGTTCGATCTGCGCGTAGGCCTTGGGAGCCCGATCCGGTGGGCCGTAGCGCTCCTGGGCGCCGTCACGCACCAGTTGGCGCAGCCAGCTCGATTCGGTGTGCCCGTCCGGCACACCGAACGGCGGAAGTTGCGGGGCGATCAGCGCCAGCCCGAACGCGCACTGTTCACCCAGGTCTGCTGCCGCCGTGACGATTTCGGTGCCGAACAGCCGGGCCATCTCCTCCCCTGATCGCAGGTGCGCTCCGCCCAACGGCGCCAGGTACCCGGCCGCGTCGTCCATCGAGTTGCGGGCCCGGATGGCCGCCATCGCCATGGCCAGCCGGCCCCGCGACGGCACCGCGAAGTGGGCGCCGGTGGTGGCGATCACGTCCACGCCGAATCGTGGCGCCAGCGCGGCCAGGACGGTATTGCGTTCGTCGTCGAGTGGGTGTCCGTGGTGGGTGAGTTCAACACTGATCCGGTCGGCGCCGAACCTGTCGACCAGATCGGCCAGCGCCCGCGCGGCAGCTTCCGGGCCGCCGGCTGTATAGGCCTGTTGGACATGGCCTTTGCGGCAGCCGGTGAGGATGTGCCAGTGCCCGCCGGCGGCCTCGGTCAAGGTGTCGAAGTCATACCGCGGCTTACCCTTCTCGCCACCGGCCAGGTGCGCCGCCGAGATCTGGCGCGACAGCCGCCGGTAACCCTCCGCGCCCCGGGCCAGCACCAGCAGATGCGGTCCGGGCGGGTCGGGCTGTTCGGTACGCGGCACGTTCCCCAACGACAGTTCGGCACCGAACACGGTGGACATGTCGAGTTCACGGGCGGCCTCGGCGAACCGCACCACCCCGTAGAGACCGTCGTGGTCGGTCAACGCAATGGCCCGCAGGTCCAGCCGGGCCGCCTCCTCCACCAGTTCCTCCGGGGTGCTGGCGCCGTCGAGGAAGCTGTAGGCGGAGTGGGCGTGCAGTTCGGCGTAGGGCACCGATGAGGAGCCCCGGCGCCCGCCGTCCGGTTCGTAGGCGCCGCGCTTGCGCGACCAGGCCGGACTGTCCCCGCCATCGCCGGGCGGCTCCAGCGGAAGGCCGGACCGGCGTGGTTTGCCGCGCGGTCTGCTGTTGAGCACCCGCTCCATCTCGGACCAGCTCGGCGGCCCGTTGTGCCAACCCACCCGACCAGTGTATCGAACGTTTGTTCGATGCGCTCGTCCATCTGGCCGCGTTGACCGTATCCAGTCAACGATGTTGCGCGAAGACGTCTCGCGCGACCGTTATCGCGTTGAGTACCCGCGGGAACCCGGTGTAGGAAACGAGGTGGATGAGTGCTTCGATCACATGGGACCTGTCGAGCCCGACATTGAGTGCGGCGCCGATGTGGACGCGTAGTTGGGGTGCGGCGTCCCCTAACGCGGTGAGTGCGCCGATGGTGACGAGTTGCCGCCGTTGTGGGCTGAGCCAGGGACGGTTGTACACGTCACCGAAGGCGAATTCAACGATATACCGCCCCAGGTCCGGAGAGATGTCGTGCAGCGACTCGATGACCTCCAGGCCGTGCTGTCCGTCGATCTCCACCAGTTTGCGCGCTCCGCGGTCATAGCGGCTGCTGTCATCGTTCTGCACTGGTGGGGTGAATCTCGCTCCGGTGTCGGTGAATGACTTCCTGGCAACGGCCACCGCGTTGAGCGCCCGTGGAAACCCGGCGAACGGCACCAGATGGATGAGTGCCTCGATGATCTCGATCGGAGTCACACCGACCTGCAGCGCGGCGTCGATGTGGAACTTCAACTGTGGTGCGGTATCGCCCTGCGCGGCCAGCGCCGCGACAGTCGCCAGCTGTCGCTGCGGGGCATCCAGGCCTGGCCTGAGATAGATGTCGCCGAAGGCGAATTCGACGATGTACCGGCCGAGATCCGGTGCAATATCGTCAAGGGACGCGATTACCGCAGGACCACGCTCACCGGAAATGCCTCGCAGGGCATTCATTCCGCGCGTGTAGCGGTCAGATTCTGCCGACGACGCCACGGCGGCTGTCGCCACCGAGCCCACCACTGCACCGACTCCCAACAGCGCTCCTTTGGTCAGCAGATCTCTGCGGTTCGTAGCGGGATTCTCGACTGGACTGGTCATAGGCCGATCGTAGGAATTAGAGCGCGCTCGAACGCAAAGCGTGGGTTGCTCGCCGCCTGACAAGCCAGCCGAAGCACGGATGGTCCGGCACCCAGTGGAACACCTATTCCTTCAACGCAGGCGTCTCCCGGCGCAGCGTCTGGCCGGTGAAGAAGTCCGGTCGCTGCGCCCGCATCACGAGCATCAGCACTGCGCCGAGCAGCAGGATCCCGAACCCGATGAAGAACACCAACCCGATGCCGCCGATCGCGGCACCACTGCCGTTCTCCGGATTCATGCTCTCACCGACGGAGATCACGAAGACGACTGCGAGTATCAATCCGCCCAGCAAAGGGAACAGGAACTTGAACACGATGTTGTGGACATCGGCGAACAGCTCCCGGCGGAAGAACCAGACGCAGGCGAACGCGGTGATGCCGTAGTACCAGCAGATCATGATGCCCAGCGCGGCGATGGTGTCCCACAGCGCATTATCGGACAGCAGCGTCACCACCGTATAGAAGCCACCGGTCACCACACCGGCCACCACGGTGGAATAAACCGGCGTCAGGAAGCGCGGGCTGACCTCGGCGAAGCGAGTCGGAAATGCCTTGTAGGCGCCCATCGCCAGCATGGCTCTCGCGGCCGGCAGGAAGGTGGTCTGCAAGCTGGCCACCGATGAGGCGAACACCGCCAGGTAGAGCAGCGGCCCGAACCAGTGCCCCAGCACCGGGTCCGCCAGCGCGCCGAACACATTCTCCGAGTTCTCCGGATTCCCCAGCCCCAGGCCTGCTTCTCCGACGCCGGCGTACATCATCACCGCGACGGCGATCAACAGGTAAGTGATCAGAATTGATGTCACACAGAGCAATCCGGCCCGACCCGGCACCTTGGTCGGATCCTTGGACTCCTCGCCGAGTGTCAAACAGGTGTCCCAACCCCAGAACGCGAAGATGGAGCCCGTCAGACCGATGGCGAATACCGCCATCGTCAGGCCGGTGAACGGATTGAACCAGTCCAGGTCGAAAGTCAGCCCCGCCGGCGCGTTCCCGCGTCCCACGTGCACGAATGCGGTGATGGCGAATGCCACCAGCACCACCAGCTGAAACGCCACCAGTACGTACTGCACCCGCTCGCTGGTGGTGATGCCCCGGCTGGCGATCAGGGTGGCCAGCCCGATGAACACCAGCGTGGTGAGGATGTTGACGGGCTTGTTGCCCGCCAGATCGGCGATCCCTGGTTGGTTGACGATCCGGGCGATGAGCAGATAGAAGAACTCGACCGCGATCGCCGCCAGGTTGGACAACACGATGATGGAGGCGACCACCATGCCCCAGCCGCACATCCAGCCCACGTAGGGCCCGAATGCCTTGGTGGACCACGTGAATGACGCCCCGCAATCCGGGGTTCGGGAGTTGAGTTCGCGATAGGCATAGGCGGTGAGGAACATCGGGATGAATCCGGCGATGAAGATCGCCGGCATCTTCAACCCGACCGCCGCGACGATCACGCCGATACTGGCGGTCAATGTGTACCCGGGTGCCACGCAGGAGATCCCGAGCACGGCGCCCGACAGCGTGCCGACCTTGCCTTCGGCCAGACCCTTGGAGACTGTCCCGGCGTCGCCCTGCGTAGTCATGCTGTCTCCTCGTCGGCGGTTCTGGGTACCACGATCATGGGGACGTCGAGCACCCGCAGCATCTTTGCGGCCGTGGATCCGAGGAACAATCGGCGCGGCGCGGCGAGCCTGCTGGACCCGACCATGATCAGGTCGCCGTCATGCCAGGGCAACCTGCTCACCGCATCCTCCACCGAGGCTCCGTCGGCAACCGTGGCCGTGACCGAGAACCCTTCCGGGAGTGACTCTTTTGCTTCCTCCAGCGCTCGCCGGGCGTGATCCAGCGCGCGCCCCCGCAGCGCATCGGCGTCACCACGCAGTGAGCCGAACATGGGATCGAGAGCCACCAGCGACACCAGCCGCAGCGGGACGTCGGCGGCCCTGCAGGCCCGCACCGCGGTGTCCAGCAGGGTGCCCGCTCCGGCACGTTCGCCGATCGCGCACGTCACCTCGCGAACCTGGGAAACCGCGGACAGCCGAGTTCCTTTCGGCGCCACCGCCACCGGAACGTGCGCGGAGTGCAGCAGCTCGTTGACCACCGACCCGAGTGAGTAACTCCCGGCCAGACCGCCGCCCGATCCGCCGACGACGACGGCCCGGGCTCCGAGGCGCTGCACCTCATTGATGAGCCCGTCCGCGGTGGAATCGCTGACACTGACATGGGTGTGCGCCACCACGTCATCGGGCACCCCGGCCAGCGCCTCATCCAGCCACTCGCCGGCCTGTTCGGCGAGCAGTTCGTCATAGCCCCCGGTCGGAACCATCGCGGGCACGCCGCGGTCCGGGGGCAGCACCATGCACACGTCCAGCTCGGCACCCAGACTGCGGGCGAGCCGGACGCCCAGCGCCAGCGCGTCCGCTCCACCCGGGGTGGCGAGATATCCGACAGCCAGTCTCATTGGGTCATCCTGTCAACGCGCGGCGGTGCGCACTGGCGATTGACCCTACGAAATCAGTCGTATTCGGCGGTCCCGTCATCGAGCACGACCCGCGTGTCGGACCCGTCGGGTTGGGCAGCCTCGGTACGGAACACCGCGCGTCCCGCTTCGGTACGCCAGATCGAGGTGGTCAGCGTTTCGCCGGGGAACACCGGCGAGCTGAACCGCGAGGCCACCGCGGTGATCTTGGTGGCGTCGCCGCCGCCGAGTTCGGCGACGAGAGCCCGGCCGGCCACACCATAGGTGCACAGTCCGTGCAGGATCGGCTTGGAGAACCCGGCCAGGGTCTGGGCGAACCACGGGTCGCTGTGCAGCGGATTGCGGTCACCGGAAAGCCGGTACAGCAGCGCCTGATCGGCGCGGGTGGGCAGGGACACCTGAGCATCGGGTGCGCGGTCGGGGAACTCGGGTGCCGCCGGGCGTTGGCCGGGTTGCCCGCCGAATCCGCCCTCGCCGCGGATCACCACGGTGGTCAGGGTTTCCACCAACACCTCACCGCTGTCCGGGTCGGCGCCCACCCCCTTGAGCATCACCACCGCGTTCTTGCCCGGACCCTTGTCCTGGATGTCGGCGACCTCGGAGTGCACGCTGAGCGCGCCTGCCGGCGGCAGCGCCTTGGAGAGCCGGATCGCCTGCGATCCGTGCAGCAGCATGCCGAAGTTGAACGATCCGATGAGCAGCGCCGCCGCGAACGGTGAACAGGCGATGACGGCAAAGGTCGGCAGCACCTGCTGCTCGATCTCGTGACTGTTCTCGGTGGTGAAGGCCAGGTCGTCGATGCCGGCGCCGACGCCGAGCGCGTAGAGCAGCGTCTCGCGGTCGGTCCAGCTGAAGGTCTGGGACTCGGTCTTGGCACCGACGGCGTTCGGATCGATCGGCATGTGTGAATATCCCTTCGTGGCGGGCTACGGGCCGTGACCGGCACCATAGTTGATGTAGATGCAGATCGAGTGTCATATGGAAGGACCGCGACCATGGACAACGAGGACACAGTCTCCGACCCCAGTCCGCCCGCAGATGCCGCGGTGCAGCAGGACAATCGTGCCGAGCAGTGCTGGCTGACCGACATGGACGGCGTGCTGATCCACGAGGACCAGGCGCTGCCGGGCGCAGCGGAGTTCCTTCAACGGCTCACCGACTGCCGACGGCGTTTCCTGGTGCTGACGAACAACTCGATCTACACGCCGCGTGACCTCGCTGCCCGGCTGGTCCGCTCGGGTTTGATCGTCCCCGAAAGCGCGATCTGGACGGCGGCGTTGGCGACTGCGGCGTTCCTCGACGACCAGCTGCCCGGCGGATCCGCATATGTCGTCGGGGAGGCCGGTCTGACGACAGCGCTGCATGAGGTCGGTTACACCCTCACCGACACCGCCCCCGATTTCGTGGTGCTCGGCGAGACCCGCACGTATTCGTTCGAGGCGATCACCAAGGCGATCCGGTTGATCGGCAAGGGCGCACGGTTCATCGCGACCAATCCCGACGTGACCGGGCCGTCCGCCGAAGGTCCGCTGCCGGCAACGGGTTCGGTGGCGGCGTTGATCACCGCCGCCACCGGTCGGGAACCGTACTTCGTCGGGAAACCGAATCCGATGATGTTCCGCAGCGCGCTCAACCGCATCCAGGCCCACTCCGAGCACACCACGATGATCGGCGACCGGATGGACACCGATGTCGTTGCCGGAATCGAGGCGGGCCTGGATACCATCCTGGTGCTGACGGGCATCACCACCGAGGCGGACGTCGCGAACTACCCGTTCCGGCCGAGCCGGGTGCTCCCGTCTATCGCCGAGGTGATCGACCTGATCTGAACCAGCAAGCGCCCCAAAGGCGTCGGGCAAGCCAAGTCTGGTGGTACCTACTTCACGATCGTGTAGGTGAAGTCGTACTCCGTGCCCGCTGCGTTCCGCGCGTGAACCGCCATCTGGCCGCGGGCTTGGTCGTAATCGCCAGTTCCACCGGTGATGGCAAGGGTGGAGTCCTTCTTATCGAAGAACGGCCCCTGGACGGTCAGCTGCCCCTCCGGGAGCGTGGCAGTCCAGAAGCACTCGTAGGTGGAGCCGACTGCCGTGCGGAAGCACACTCCGTTGCTGGTACCGACGTTGTTGGTATTCGACTCGTCGTAGAGCGGGTTGGAGAAGGCGAGGATGTCACCGAGGGAGTCCTTTTCCTCCGGTTTGCCGACGTGTTGCAGCGTGTCCGTCTCGGCACGCTCAACCACGTGAAGCGTCAGGGGCTTCGGAGCGTCGGGGTGAGCGCATCCCCCGGCCGCCACCGCCGTGGCGGCGAGCAGCACGAACAGGACAATCCGTTGCTGTGTCATGCGGAATCCCTCGTTGTGTTCGAGCGCATGGCTCGGAGCTTGTCTGCAACGTCGATCGCGTCGCCCTCGCCGACGTCATCGGAGTGCTGGTATGGGCGGGCTGAAAGCATGTAGACGAGGCCGACCCCGACGACGGCGGCGAGCCCGATGGCCACGATCCACTTGTCGAGGAACGTACCGCTGTCCACCGGTTTGAGCAGAAGGAGTATCGCGACAACGCCATATCCGAGGGCGGCGACGTTGATGATCATTCCCCACCGGCCCAGATTCCAGTCGCCGGCTGGGCGCCAGCCACGGACTCGTTGACGCAGGGCGGCGAGTACGACTGCCTGGAAGGCGATGTATATGCCCAGCACTGCGAATGCCGTGATGCGCGGCAGCTGATCGGGGAATGCGTACACGTAAACGCAGATGAGGATCGGTATCACGCACGCCACCAGTAGCGCATTCGCCGGAACCGCTTGGCGCTCAGACATCTTCGACAGCCAGGAGCTGCCGGGCAACATCTTGTCCCGGGCAAAGGCATAGATCAGACGGCTACCCGCGGCCTGCAGCGACAGCACACACGAGACGAACGCGGTGATGGCCACGCACAGGAACAACTTCGCGCCGATATGGCCGAGCGAACTCTCCAGGATGCTCGGGATCGGATCGGGATCGTTGCCGTTGACGATGTCTTGAAGATTCGGCGCCGCAAGCACATACCCGACGTAGGAAATCAAGCTGGACACTCCGCCGATGAGGATCGTCAGCATCATCGCCCGGGGGATCCTGCGCGTGGGGTTGTCGACTTCCTCCGCGACGTCACCGCACGCCTCGAAACCATAGAACAGGAAGAGACCACTCAACGCCGCGCCCATGAACGTGAGCAGATAAGGCTGGCTGCCACCGGCACCCATCGAGTCGAAGAACACCGAGACCGAATTCACCCGCCTGAAAATGAGCAGATACAGGCCCAGTGCGATGACACCGATGAGCTCCGCGGCCAGACCGATCTGGGCCACCCGCGCCAAGGTGCGAGTACCGGTGAAGTTGAACGCCAAGGCCAACACCAGCAACGCAACGGCGGTGGCCAGACCAACTTCCTTGCTGAAGGTCATCCCGAACAGGGAGGCGACGAAACTACCGCCGAACTCCGCGACCGCAGTCACCGTGACGATGACGGCCCAGAGGTACACCCAGGACACCATCCATGCGTACCTCCGGCCCCACAGCCGTCGAGTCCATGGGTAAATTCCTCCGGCGATGGGGTACTGCGAAACGACTTCACCGAAGACGAGCGCTACGAGGAATTGACCACATCCGACGATGACGATCCACCACAGAGATGGTGGGCCGCCGAGTGAAAGGCTGTAGGCGAACAACGAATACACACCGACGAGCGGTGAGAGGTAAGTGAAGCCGAGCGCCAGGTTCGACCACAAGCTCATGGACCGGTGAAAGTCTGTTCCCGTGTATCCGAGGGCTTCCAGATGGGCGCTCTCGTTGTCGGCTGCGGATCTGGGGGTCGTCAGGTCCGACATCAGCGCTGACCACCTTCGAAGCCGTGGTACTGCATGACGTGTTTGATCCGGGTGTAGTCCTCCAACCCGTACATGGACAGATCCTTACCGTAGCCGGATTGCTTGAATCCCCCGTGCGGCATCTCCGCCACCAACGGAATGTGGGTATTGATCCACACGCAACCGAAGTCCAGACGAGCTGACATTCTGGTCGCCGTGTCGACGTTCTTGGTCCACACCGATGACGCCAGGCCGTAGACGGTGCCGTTGGCGAAGGCGAGAGCCTCTTCTTCGTCGACGAACGACTGAGCGGTCATCACCGGACCGAAGATCTCAGTTTGAATCAACTCGTCGGTCTGCTGCAGGTCGGCGATCAGTGTGGGTTCATAGAAGTACCCGATGCCGGTCTTGCGCCGCCCACCTGCGAGAACTCGAGCGTGGCCCGGTGCCCGCGAAACGAGCCCGGAGACGTGCTGGAGTTGAGTCGCGTTGTTCACAGGGCCGAAAAGGATCTCATCGTCGTCCGGGTCATAACCCGTCTTGGTGTTGGCCACCGATTCAGCCATCGCCGAGAGGAACTCGTCGTACACGCCTTCCTGTATGACGAGTCGCGTCGCCGCGGTGCAATCTTGACCGGCGTTGAAATAGCCGGCTGCAGTGAGCCCTTCGACAGCCGATTCGATGTCGACATCATCGAAGATCAGCACCGGAGCCTTGCCACCGAGCTCTAGATGCGCACGCTTGACACTATTGGCCGCACTGGCGGCCACGGCAACGCCGGCACGGGTCGAGCCGGTGATGGAAACAAGTTGCGGAACCGGGTGAGCCACGAGCGCCGCACCGGTGTCGCGGTCGCCGCAGACCAGATTGCACACGCCTGGAGGGAAGATCTCCTGCATCTTCTCGACCATCCAGAACGACGAAGCTGGGGTGGTGTCAGAAGGTTTGAGCACGACCGTGCAGCCAGCGGCCAGCGCGGGCGCGAACTTCCACACCGACATCATCATCGGGTAGTTCCACGGCGCGACCTGGCCGACGGGCCCAATCGGCTCACGGCGAATCGACGATGTGTGTCCACGCATGTACTCGCCCTGCGAGCGGCCCTCGAGGACACGTGCCCCGCCAGCGAAGAACCGGATCTGGTCGATCATGGCCGGGATCTCTTCGGACATGGTGAGCGACAGTGGTTTACCCGTGTTCTCGCTCTCGATCGCGACGAGTTCCTCGGCACCTGCTTCGATCACGTCCGCCAGCTTCAGCAATGCCCGTTGCCGTTCGCTCGGCGTGTACCAGCGCCACGTCTCGAACGCCGACGCCGCGGCACGGTATGCGTCGTCGACGTCCTTCGGAGACGAGTTGGGCGCCGATGCATACACCTCGCCCGTCGAAGGGTTGATGATGTCCATCATCTGGCCATCCGCGGCGGTCTGGATCTCCCCACCGATGACGTTGTGGAACGTCTTCTTGTCAACCACGTGGATACGTCCTCCGTCGGGTAATCAGGATGCATGGAGGGAGTTTCGGGTCTAGTCAGAATGTGACGGCCGTTGCCCCGGTCGGCCAAGTATGCGTTAGGCGACACCCGCGTCCGCCTGCCAGAATGTCGCGCCGAGGTGCAACGACGCGCCGTTATGTCCATGGCTCGGCGAGGGACAGCCGTTTCACGTCCATTCCGCCGGACTATCGATTCAGAGCGGCGATCTCGGTGTCTCGATAACCAAGGGCCGGCTGCAGACCGTCGATGGCCTCCGGACGCAGTACGTTCGGCACCTGTAGCCGATGTGCCGACCTTCACACCGTTTCTCCGGTCAATTGGACGTAGGGCTGGGGCTATCCGGCGATACCAGTGACGGACCGCTCCTGGTGGTCAGTTCCGCAGGTGAGTAACTCACGCGCTTTCAACGCGATCCAGAGCTCAGATCGGGTGTGGGCGGAATCCATGTCTCGCCCGAGCAACTCCGCGATACGCTCCATTCGCTTGCGCAGCGTGTGCCGGTGCACCCCCAGCTCCGATGCTGCCGCGTCCCAGTGCCCATTGTGATGCAGATACGAATCCAATGATCGCAGCAGCTGGGTGCCGCGATCCCGGTCGTGGTCTTCTATCGCACACAGCCATCCAGTCGCGATAGTTCGAAGGACGTCATCGGACTGCGTGCTGAGCAGCAGGCTGAACGTACCGAGGTCGTCGAAAGCGACCAGTTTGTTGCCATTCGCGGCCGCCGCCCGTGCCGCTGAAATCGACTGCTGCAGACTGCGCTTCATGCTGCACACGGAAGCTGAACCGCCAATACCCCCGTTGATCCTTCGCCGCAATCCCGAGCGCAGCTTGTGGTAAACGCGTCCGACGAGATCGGTTGCGCCGTCGGCGTGCACGGCAAAGGCCACGCCATCGCCCCCGGGCAAGCCGGCCATCAGGTAGGGCGCCGACTCCTGCTGCAACGCCGCGGCCAGTTCCCGCTGCGCCTGAAGCGGCGGGCCGAGCGCGGTGAACACCGCGACGGTGACTGTGTCGTCAGTGGCAAAACCGAAGAATTCGAGCAACGAAGATTCGGGTTCGAGACCGTTGTAGAAGAGTGCATTGGCGACGCTGACGCGCAGTCTTTGTTCGGCGTCGATGACGCGAGCGGATTTGGCCAGTTCGATGGTGAGTAACGAGACGGCGTGGGACACGAGCTGGCGGTCGGCAGGACCAAGTGGAGTCACCGACGCCACCGCGAGGTAGACCTGATTGCCGCTGGAGCCACGTAGCCGTTGAATCGTGAGACTGCCGCTGTCGTCGACGAAGGCACGGCTGCGGGTCGTGTCCCTACTGATCTGCTCCTGGACCCTGGACGTGAGGTCGTCTCGTCCAGTCGTGGACTGTGCGAGCACCCCTCCGGAGCGGTCGATCACGCACACCGAACAATCGAGTGCGGCGCTGAGTGCCTTGATCAGGCCGGCGACGCCGGCGTGAATCGTCGCCCGCGCCAGATTCTCCTGCCCCTGCACCGTTCGTCGCATCAGCTCGATGCGCTCGCGCGCGATTTCATCGATGACTGCGTGCGAGATCGCGGTGAACGGGATCGACGGGGCGATCGCCAGGACGGGGATCCCCACCTCATCGGCCGCTGCGCAGATCGACTCCGGAATCCGCTCGAAGCGGCGACCGGTCTCGAATGCGACTGCAGCGCTGCCGGACTCCGCGACACGGGAGAAGTATTGCCGGCGCGCGGCATCGCCGTCGGGCAATTGCAGCCCCGCGGTAATGACGAGCTCACCTCCTGCAAGCCACGGACTCGGGTCGGCGAGTTCGATCGCATACACCCAATTGATGACACGGTCGAGGCCCGCCTCACCACCCGCAAGCGACAAGCCGAGTGTTGGGGAAGCCACCAGTCGTCGCACCGTCATTGCCATAGGTTGCGTCCTTCCTTCACGGCGCACAGTGTCGTGGCATCGGCTCCTGCATGGCACCGCCGAGTTGGACATGCTGGCGCCGCGACTTATCCAATTCGGCGATGGCAACTGCGCGGCACTCATTCCTACGCTGGCGTGGCATCGAGGAAAGGGACGATCGAAATGACGCTGGACTCCATGGTCGGCGGTCCTGATTTGGCCCAGGAGCGCAAGTTGGTCACGGCCATCCCCGGGCCGCGCTCCATCGCATTGGCCAGTCGCCGGCATGCCGCTCTACCAGCGGGTCTGACGAGTAGCGCCGGCGTGTACGCCGCCGCAGCCGGGGGTGGTGTCGTCGTCGACGTCGACGGAAACTCGTTCATCGACCTGGGCAGCGGCATTGCCGTGACCACCGTCGGCAATGCTGCCCCTGGCGTCGTCGCCCGCACGTCGGCGCAGTTGAACCAGTACACCCACACCTGTTTTCTCGCCACCCCGTACGAGCCCTACATCGAGGTGGCCGAAATACTCAACCGCCTGGCCCCCGGCGAACACGAGAAGCGCACCGCGCTGTTCAACACCGGCAGCGAAGCGCTGGAGAACGCCGTCAAGTACGCCCGCTCTGCCACCGGCCGGCCCGCAGTGGTGGTGTTCGACCACGCATTCCACGGACGTTCGCTGCTGACGATGTCCATGACGGCGAAGAACCTTCCCTACAAGCACGGCTTCGGGCCGTTCGCTCCTGAGGTCTATCGGGCGCCGATGGCCTACCCCTACCGATGGCCGTCAGGACCGCAGAACTGCGCGGCCGAAGCCTTCAGCCAGTTCACCCAGTTGGTGGACAGCCAGATCGGCTCGGATGCCGTCGCCTGCGTGGTGATCGAACCGATTCAAGGCGAGGGCGGGTTCATCGTCCCGGCCGAGGGCTTCCTCACGAAGGTGGCCGACTTCTGCCGCGACCGCGGCATTGTGCTCGTCGCCGACGAGGTTCAGTCCGGAATTGCGCGCACCGGCGCATGGTTCGCCAGTGAGCACGAAGGCATCGTCCCCGATCTGATCACGACAGCCAAGGGGCTGGCCGGTGGACTTCCACTGGCCGCCGTCACCGGCCGCGCCGACATCATGGACGCAGCGCACCCGGGCGGCATCGGCGGCACCTTCAGCGGTAACCCTCTCGCCTGCGCGGCCGCGCTCGGCGTGTTCGACGAGATCGAGCGTGGCCAATTACTCACCCGCGCAAAGGCGATCGGCGAGATCTTGACTCGGGAGCTCAAGGACATCGCCACAGGCACCGACGTCATCGGCGAGATCCGGGGACGAGGGGCGATGATTGCCGCCGAACTGGTGCTGCCTGGCACCCGTACACCGAATCGGGACGCGGTCGCCGAGCTCGCTCGGCATTGCCACGATAACGGCGTACTGACGCTGACCGCCGGCACTTTCGGCAACGTACTTCGCTTCCTGCCACCACTGAGCATTCCCGACGATCTACTGATCGAGGGTCTCGGCGTGCTGCGCGACGGCTTCGCCGCACTCTGACGCTCCCAACTCAACGTCCCCAAAGGAAGAGCCATGACCGCAACCGCCGCACCTCCCTCCGCAAAGACGTACACGCCACTGGGCCTGTTCGACACCGACCGGCTGTTGGACTCCGACGAGCGCGACATCGCCTACACGGTGCGCAAGTTCGTGGACACCCGGCTGCGACCGAACATCGAAAGCTGGTTCGAGTCAGCGACCTTGCCCAGGGAGCTCGCGAAGGAATTCGGCGACCTCGGTGTGCTCGGCATGCACCTCGACGGCTACGGGTGTGCCGGCACCAACGCCGTCAGCTATGGGCTGGCCTGCCTGGAACTGGAAGCCGGCGACAGCGGCTTCCGCAGTTTCGTATCCGTGCAGGGGTCTCTGTCGATGTTCTCCATCCACCGCTACGGCTCCGAGGAGCAGAAGAACGAGTGGCTGCCACGGCTGGCGGCCGGCGACGCGATCGGCTGCTTCGGTCTGACCGAACCCGATTTCGGTTCCAACCCGGCCGGTATGCGCACGCGCGCCCGCAGGGACGGCAGCGACTGGGTGCTCAACGGCACCAAGATGTGGATCACCAACGGCAATCTCGCCGACGTCGCGACCGTGTGGGCACACACCGACGACGGCGTCCGCGGGTTCCTGGTACCCACCGATACCCCGGGTTTCACTGCCAACGAGATTCACCGCAAGCTGTCACTGCGCGCCTCGGTCACCTCGGAGCTCGTCCTCGACAACGTGCGACTGCCGGCATCCGCTCAGCTGCCACACGCCGCAGGCCTCAGTGCACCACTGTCGTGTCTGAACGAGGCGCGATTCGGGATCGTCTTCGGCGCGTTGGGCGCCGCGCGGGACAGCCTCGAGGCGACCATCGCCTACACGCAGTCACGCGACGTCTTCGATCGACCGCTGGCGAGTTTCCAACTCTCGCAGGAAAAGCTGGCCAACATGACCGTGGAGCTCGGCAAGGGCATGCTTCTGGCTCTGCACCTCGGTCGCATCAAGGATGCCGAGGGCCTGCGGCCAGAGCAGGTCAGCCTGGGCAAGCTCAACAACGTACGCGAGGCAATCGCCATCGCCCGTGAATGCCGAACGCTGTTGGGCGCCAGCGGAGTCACCCTGGAGTACTCGCCACTACGGCACGCCAACAACCTGGAATCGGTGCTGACCTACGAAGGCACCTCCGAGATGCACCTGCTGTCCATCGGCAAGGCGCTCACCGGACACGCCGCCTTCCGCTAACCGCCGTTCGATTGGAAACCCCATGACCTCATCCACCACCACGTCGCTGCAGCATCTCATCGCCGGCCAGTGGACATCCGGCAGCGGCGAGGAGTTGCGCAGCGTCAACCCGGCGCGGCCGCACGTCCTCGTCGCCCACGGTGGTTCGGCCACCGCCGCCGACGTGGATACCGCCGTGTCCGCAGCCGCGCAGGCGCGGGCAGGGTGGGCCGCCACCCCGATGCACCAGCGGGGTGCCGTGCTGCTCGCGGCCGCCGACGTCCTCGAGCAGAACGCGGAGGATTGGGGACTCGACCTGACGGCCGAAGAGGGCAAGACCCGAGCCGAAGGCGTCGCCGAAGTACGACGGGCAGCGCAGATCCTGCGCTATTACGGCAATGAGGGCGATCGACAGGCCGGCGAGATCTATGCGTCGCCACGCAGCGGCGAGCAGATCCTCGTCACCCGCAAACCGATTGGCGTGGTCGGCGTGATCACCCCGTTCAACTTCCCCATCGCCATCCCGGCGTGGAAGATCGCGCCTGCGTTGATCTACGGCAACACCGTCGTATGGAAGCCGGCCAGCACGGTACCGCTGCTGGCATTGCGACTGGCTTCCGCACTGAACAGCGCGGGGTTGCCGGCAGGCGTGCTCAACCTGCTCATCGGTGGCACGAGCGTCGGCGACGGAATCGTCAACCATCCCTCGGTCGACGCCATCAGCTTCACCGGATCGACCGGGATCGGGCGTCGCATCGCCGCCGCCGCGGCCGCACGTGGCGTTCCGGTTCAGGCCGAGATGGGCGGCAAGAACGCCGCTGTGGTGCTCGACGACGCCGACGTGGACCTTGCCGTCGAACAGGTGTTGTTGGGCGCCTTCCGATCGTCCGGCCAAAAGTGCACGGCCACCTCGCGTTTGATCGTCACCCCGGGAATCGCCGACCGGCTGTTGGATGCGTTGGCAGATCGCGTGCGCGCACTCCTCGTCGGCGACCCGACTGCGGGCGACACGCAGGTGGGTCCGGTCGTCAGTGCCTCCGCCCACCAGACGATCGTCGCTGGGATCGAAAGGGCAACCTACCAAGGCGCCACCACGCTGGCCGGTGGCCAGATCCCGGTGCACGGACCGCTGGCCGACGGGTACTTCGTCGCCCCCACCATCATGGAGCTCAATGGCCAGCCCGCCGACATCTGGACCGACGAACTCTTCGGGCCCGTGCTGACGGTGCGGCGAGCCGCCGATGCCGAGGAGGCGTTTGCCTTGGCGAACGACGGCGAGTTCGGTTTGTCGGCAGCTGTTTTCACACAGGACCTCACTCGCGCCCTACAGGCGGTGGAGCACATCGACGTCGGGGTTCTGCACGTCAACTCCGAGTCGGCGGGAGCCGACCCGCACGTGCCGTTCGGCGGTGCGAAGAAGAGCGGGCTCGGACCCAAGGAGCAAGGCGGCGCGGCCAAAGAGTTCTACACCCACACCACCACCGTGTACCTGCGGGGCGGGGCTCCGCGGTCATGAGCGCCTCAGCGCTCGACGGAATCGTGGTCATCGACTTCAGCCGCGTGCTCGCCGGTCCGTACGCCACCATGATGCTGGGAGACTTCGGCGCCGACATCGTCAAGATCGAGCGACCACGCGTCGGTGACGACACCCGAGAATGGGGCCCTCCCTATGATGTCAACGGCGTAGCCACGTACTTCAACTCGGTCAACCGGAACAAGCGGTCGGTGGCGCTGGACCTCACCGACCCCGTCGATGTCGCCCGCGCCCGCGAGCTGGTCGCGGGCGCCGACATCGTCGTCGAGAACTTCCGGCCCGGCACGATGGAGAAACTCGGGCTCGGCTACGACACCCTGCGCGAGCTCAAACCGGATCTGATCTATTGCGCGATAACTGGATTCGGGCGAGACGGCGGTGCCGACCTACCCGGCTACGACCTGCTCGTCCAGGCCGTCGGCGGGCTGATGAGCATCACCGGTCCCTCTGCCGACGAGCCGACGAAGGTCGGCGTCGCCGTCGTCGACGTGCTCGCCGGGATGCACGCGGTCACCGGCATCCTCCTGGCGTTGGCACACCGTGACCACACCGGCGAAGGCCAGCGTGTCGACACCAACCTGCTTTCGGTGCTGTTGTCGTCCATGGTGAATCAGGCATCGGGTTTCCTCGGCGCGGGTAGCATTCCGACGAGCATGGGCAATCGGCACCCGAGTATCGCGCCGTATCAGACGTTCTCGACTGCCGACCGGCCGATCGCCGTGGCAGTGGGCAACGACAAACAGTTCAAGCTACTCGCTGAGGTCCTCGGCCTCGACGGGCTCGCCGGAGACGAACGCTTCGCCTCCAACGCGTTTCGGGTCCGCAATCGCGATGCGTTGTGCGAAATCCTCGAACGGGTGTTCAAGACCGATGGCGCAGACCATTGGTACGCCCAGCTCACTGCTGTTGGTGTTCCCGTCGGTCCGATCAACGATATGTCCGAGGCGTTCGCGTTCGCCGACCGGCTGGGACTCACGGCCACGGTCACCGTCGCGGGATCTCCCACGCCGCAGGTCGCCAACCCGATCTCGATGTCGGCGACCCCCGCGATATACCGCAGCGGGCCACCGAGACTCGGTGCACATGGCTGACTTTCACTTCCGATCGTCGTCTGCATAGACCGCGGCGAGCAGTTCCCTCGCCCTCAGCGCCAGCCACAACTGTGCACGGGTGTCCGCGGAGGTGAGATCGTCGCCAAGCAACCCGGCGATCCGCTGCATGCGATTGCGCATCGTGTGGCGGTGGACCTGGAGGGCGGCAGCGGCGGCCTCCACTTGCCCGTTGTATTCGAGAAACGCCGTGAGAGCATCGATCAGGTCGTCGCGTTGACCGATCAGTGGTTTCAGTAGTCCGGCGAGGATACGCAGCTCGGCAGGAGTTCTAGCGCCGAGAAGCACCCCGTAGGGACCGAGTTCGTCGAACTCGGTGAACGTGGGGTGGTCACCGGCAGCAGCCGCGATGCGCGCCTGCGCGACACCGACCTTGATCTCGGAGAGGCGCGCAGGACGGCTCAGCCCACCGCCCAGCTTCCGGTGTAGGTGTCGGCCGAGCGCGTCGTGCAGAGCCAGGATTCGTCGCTTGTTGCCGGCGGGAACGACGATCACGATGTCCTCCTCCAACGAGGCCATCAGATACGGCCCCACGTTGGCGGCCAAGCGCCCGACATGCTGTTCTGCCGCCAGAACGGGACCCACGCCCGTCAGCAGCAGCACCACGACGTCACCTCGTGGGTCGAAGCCGAAGTACCTCAGGACGCTCCCGTCGGTGCTCGCGCCACCGAGCAGGTTGCGGGTCACGGCCATTCTCAAGCGTTGTTCTGCGTCGGCCACTCTGGCCGGTTTCTCGATCGCGATCGAGACCAACGACACCGCATGAGCCACGAGCAGCCGGCCCGACGTGGAAAGTGGCGTCGGTGTTCTCACCGCGAGATAGCCGCGAAGCGCCTGCGCGGCGCGAAGGCTCTGCACTACGACGAATGCCTCGCCGTCCGCGATGACGCGACCCGCGTGGCCGCGGGAACTCCCCGTCGTGTGCGCCGGATCGGACATCAACGCGATCAAGCGTTCCTGCTCCGCTCCGCCGGCTGCCAGCACCCTGCCGTCGACGCCGATCACAACGACCCCGGCGGATAGCGAATCCGCCAGCGTGCTGACCACACCGGGGATACTGCCCCGCAGGGTGGCTCTGGCGAGCACCTCCTGCTGGTCGACGACCTGCTGGACGGACCGGAGTTCGTCGGCCTTCAATTCGTCGATCACCACCCGGGTGATGGCGATGAAGGGCGTGGAGGCGGGAACCTTGAGGATGGGCAACCCGAAGTCATTGCCTGCGGCCAGGATTCCTTTGGGTATCTCCGGAAGAGTGGTCCCGGTATCGACTGCGAGTGCGGCGATGCCTGCGGAGGACAACCGTGACACGTACTCGAACTGTTCCGAGGCGACGGTACCGATGTTGATACCCGTTGTCATGACCAGCTCTCCCCCAGAGAGATACGGGGTGGGGTCCGCCAGCTCGATCGGGTGCGCCCAGGTGATGTGACGGTCGGCCCCTTCCTTGCCCGCCGCCAGCGACAGACCGAGACCCTTCGCCTTGATCAGGCTCCTCGGGGTGATCGACATCGAATCTCCTATCCGAGAGCTGCTACCGACGCGTGAGGGTCTCAACGCTAGTCATCCGCGGCGATCCTGTTTGGACAAAGACTCCGGAGAAAATATCCAACACGGCCATTTGTTGCCGCCGCGATGGGCGCACACACTGGAAAACGGGTGCGCGACGAGCGAGCCCTCGGCGCACCACCTCGGCTTAGGCCCGCAGGACGCTCCCACAGGTGCGCCGCACCCGGCCGCGGAACCCACGTCGTCTCACACTCATGTCGCATCGGCCTGACAGCTCATCTGAGAACGTGACACCGGTTTCGAGAATCGACAGTTGACCTTTCCAGGTTCGAGGACGACCATGGCCGCATGCATTATGTCGTTACCGGCGGTACTGGGTTTATCGGCAGCCGCGTGGTGGCCCGACTGCTGGCCCGCGACCCGGACGCGCAGGTGTCCGTGTTGGTGCGCCGCTCATCGCTGGAACGCTTCGAACGATTGGCCGCCGCGTGGGGTCCGCGCGCGAAACCCCTGGTCGGCGACCTCACCGCCGAACATCTGGGGTTGAGCGACGATGGCATCGCCGAACTCGGCACCGTCGACCACGTGGTGCACAGCGCCGCCATCTACGACATGACCGCCGCCGAGGACGTCCAGCGCGCCGCCAATGTCGAGGGCACCCGCGCTGTCATCGGCCTGACCCGGCGCCTGGGCGCGACGCTGCACCACCTGTCTTCGATCGCGGTGGCCGGCGACTTCCACGGCGAATACACCGAAGACGATTTCGACGTCGCGCAGAACCTACCGACCCCGTATCACCGCACCAAGTTCGAGGCCGAACAACTGGTGCGCTCCGACGCGGGGCCGCGGTACCGGATCTACCGGCCGGCGGTCGTGGTCGGGGATTCGCGCACCGGTGAGATGGACAAGGTCGACGGGCCCTATTACTTCTTCGGGATCCTGGCCAAGCTGGCGGTGCTGCCCAGTGTCACGCCCATGGTGGTGCCCGATGCCGGCCGTACCAACATCGTGCCGGTCGACTACGTGGTCGACGCGTTGGTGCACCTGATGCACATCGCCGACGCCGACGGACAGACCTTCCATCTGACCGCGCCGAAAACCATTGGCCTGCGCACGATTTACCGCGGTGTCGCGAAAGAAGCCGGGTTGCCGACACTGCGCTTCGCGCTGCCCGGCGCAGCGGTCGCGCCGGTACTGAAGGCCACCGGCCGGGCCAGGGTGCTGCGCAACATGGCCGCTACCCAGCTGGGCATGCCAGCCGAGATCCTCGACGTCGTGGACCTGGCGCCCACGTTCACCGCCGACCGGACCACCGCTGCGCTGGCCGGCACCGGGATCGAGGTACCCGAATTCGGTTCCTATGCAGGGAAACTGTGGCGGTACTGGGCGGAGCATCTGGACCCCGACCGGGCCCGCCGCGATGACCCGTCCGGCGCACTGGTGGGCAGGCACGTCATCATCACCGGCGCCTCTAGCGGTATCGGACGGGCCTCGGCGCTGGCCGCCGCGCGACGCGGCGCCACGGTGTTCGCGTTGGCCCGCAATGCCGACGCACTCGATGATCTGATCGCCGAGATCCGCGCCGAGGGCGGCGACGCGCACGCATTCACCTGCGACGTAACCGATTCCGGTTCCGTCGACCACACGGTGAAGGACATCCTGGGTCGCTTCGGCCACGTGGATTATCTGGTCAACAACGCCGGCCGGTCCATCCGCCGCTCGGTGTCGGCCTCCACCGACCGGCTGCACGACTACGAACGGGTGATGGCTGTCAACTACTTCGGTGCGGTGCGGATGGTGCTGGCGCTGCTACCGCACTGGCAGGAACGCCGGTTCGGTCACGTGGTCAACGTGTCGAGCGCCGGCGTGCAGGCCAACAGCCCCAAGTACAGCGCGTACCTGCCCACCAAGGCGGCGCTGGACGCGTTCTCCGAGGTGGTCGGCACCGAGACGCTCTCGGACCACATCACCTTCACCAATATCCACATGCCTTTGGTCAGCACCCCGATGATCGCCCCGTCGCGGCGCCTGAATCCGGTCCCCCCGATCACCGCCGAGCATGCCGCGGCGATGGTGGTGCGCGGGCTGATCGAAAAGCCGGCGCGGATCGACACCCCGCTGGGCACGCTGGCCGATCTGGGCACCTACTTCACGCCCCGGCTGTCGCGGCGAGTGCTGCACCAGCTCTACCTGGGCTATCCGGACTCCGCCGCGGCCCGTGGACAAGCCGGCGAAGAGCCCACCCCGGAGCGCAGACCCAGGAAGCCGTCCCGCGCGGCGCGAACCGTACGGGTGCCCCGACCGGTCAAGCGTGCGATGCGGGCGATTCCGGGTGTGCACTGGTGATCGCCCCGCCCTATCGTGGGCGGCGTGACAGGCAGCGGGGCGACGGAAATTACTACTGAAGCGCCACTACCGGTGTTCGCCGACGTCGACACCGGGGTGGACGATGCGATGGCGCTGGCCTATCTGTTCGCCAGCCCGGACGCTCGGGTGGTGGGCATCGCGTCCACGGCGGGCAATGTGCCCGTCGAGCAGGTGTCGATCAACAATCTCGGGCTGCTCGAACTGTTCGGGATCGATGATGTCCCCGTTTCCGAGGGCGCCGCGGTCCCGCTGAGCATTGCGCTGCGCACCGCCGAGGACACCCACGGCCCCGAGGGACTCGGCTACGCCCAGCTGCCTGCGACCGACCGGACGCTGACCCCGTACGACGCGGCCCAGGCCTGGGTGGCCGCAGCCCGCGAATACCCCGGGGAACTCATCGGATTGGTCACCGGGCCGCTGACCAACTTCGCACTGGCACTGCGTCTGGAGCCCGCGCTGCCCCGGCTGTTTCGTCGGCTGGTGATCATGGGCGGCGCTTTCGACTATCGCGGCAACACCACTCCGGTCTCGGAGTGGAACGTCAGCGTCGACCCGGAGGCCGCCGCCGAGGTGTTCGCGGTGTGGGGTGCGGCGTGGGGTTTGAGCACGCCCACCCATCTGCCGATCGTGTTGGGGCTCAACCTCACCGAGAACGCGGCGATGACACCGTCGATCCTGGGCCGGTTGGCGGCCGCCGCCGGTTCCCCGTCGGCGCAGCTGAGCGTGCTCGACGATCGGGGCACCCGGTCGACGGCGGCCAACCCGCTGATGCAGGTGCTCGAAGATGCCATGCGGTTCTACTTCGAGTTCCACTTCGATCAGGGCGAGGGCTACCTGGCACACCTGCACGATCCACTGGCCGCGGCTGTCGCGCTGGACCCCGACCTGGTGCGCTATCAGCAGGCGACCGTCGACGTCGAACTGACCGGCACGCTGACCCGCGGGATGACGGTGGCCGACTGGCGCGGTCACTGGGGCCGGCAGCCCAACGCACACATCGGCGTCGAGGTGGACCCCGCGGCGTTCTTCGACCGGTTCATCGAGCGGGTCGGCCCGTTCGCCCGCCGGCTCGCGTGACCGTCAGGCAGCGATCTCGGAAACCTGCCCGGAAGCCAGCGTCACCACCCGCAGCGCCAGCGGGGCGGCCGCTGCGTGCAATCTGCTCAACGCGTCGGCCTGCTCCACGTACAACGGTGGCTCGTCGATGCCGAAATGCATGGGTAGGACGGTCTTCGCCTGAAGAATGGCGGCCGCGTGGGCGGCCTGTTCGGGAGTCAGCACGGCGGGCAGCGGACTGGCCGGTTGCATGTGCGGAAGTTGCACCGCGGCACCGTTGATCGGTAGCACAGCGACATCGATGGGGCCTGCCCGGCGAGCAATGAGCCACCAGTACCCGTGAAAGGTGGTGTCCCCGCCATGGAAGACACGCTGCCCGTCGGCTTCGACAACCCAGTTCACCTGAGGGTCGCCCAGTCCGTCCACTGCCGGCACTGCGGTGATCGTGAAGGGCGCCAGGTCGATTCGCGCCCAGTCCTGCACTACCCGCACCTGCAGGGCGCTGGCCTTCAGGTCGTGTTCACAACCCGCCGTCCACACCCCCTCCTCTTCGGTGCCGTGAAACGGCGCCGGCCGAAACACCAGCCCGGTGGCTCCCACCGCAGCCTCGATCGCGGCGACATCGGTGTGATCGGAGTGCAGGTGGGTCACCAGCGCCGCGGCAGCGGGCCGGCCGGGCAAGCACAACGTGCCGTCGGGCAGTGCCGCTTGCCGGATGGGCGTGTGCACCACATGGTCGATGACGAGGGAGACTCCCTGTGCCGACAGCTCGATACCGGCCCAACCCAGACTGCGAATTTTCATGTGCGGGTGACCTTTCTGACAATGTCGATACGGGATGCGATGGCCGTGGCAGCCCGGGCATATGCCGCGTCGTCGTCATGGAGCACGGCTTGGGCGTTGGCGGCCAGCGCGAATGCGTCGAGTTCGAAGGCCAGTTGCACGGGGTCCACATCGGCGCGAATTTCCCCTGCGGCCTGCGCTTCACGGATCAGTGTCTGCTGCAACGATATCCAATTCGACAACCGGTCGCGCAGGACGTCACGGATGACGCCAGCGCGAGCGTCGTACTCGGCGGTGACCGCAGCGAAGAAGCATCCACCGGAAAAGACCCTTCGCCGGGAATAGTCCATCCAGTGCTGATAGAAGGCCTGCAGTCGGGGCAACCCCTCCTGTACGGCAAGGGTGGGCGTCAGCACATGAGTGGCGAGCACGTCGGCGGCGTGGTCGATGGCGGCAATCTGCAGTTGCACCTTGGAACCGAAGTGGGCGGCGATATTGCTCTTGCTGGTGCCGCATTCCTGGGCGAGGCGCCCGATAGAGAGACCCTCCAATCCGTCGGCGGAGGCTATATCCGCTGCGCGCGCGAGGATGGCGGACTTGGTCCGCAGGCCGCGCGCGAGCCTGCCGTCAACAGACTCGGTCATGCCGATAAAACTATACGAACGATCGTTCATTAATCAAGACCGGCGTAGTTACTCGTAGATGCCCTCCACATGCCACTGCCGTTGGCGGTAACACAGCAGCATCGCCACACCGACGCGGTCGCCGGTATCGACCAGCACCTGGGCACGCGCGGTCCGGCCCACCGGTTTGCGATCAGGATCCCACCAGCGTTCGTCAACCGGCCATGGCCCGGTCCACCAGCTGATGTCTCTCCCGCCGCTTCGCTCGCCCCTCAGGTCCCCGCCACGGCCCGGTGACTCCAACCGCACCGGATCCGCGGAGAACAATCCCCGACTCGTCACGCGCACCGGTTTCCCTTCTGCATCAAGCACTTCCACCGGATCGTCCAGCAACACCGCCGGTGAGGGCTCGGGCAACTGACCCGGCCAGGGCTGAGCCGGGTCGGCCCGCGGAACCGGCTCGTCGCCCAGCGGGGTGAAGGTGATGCGCTCGGCGGGCCCCCGGCCACCGCTGAGCACCGGCACCTGAACCGCCTCAAGCCCCAGCAGACCCTGCACCCGCACCAGCGCCCGCCGGGCACGTAACCGGTCGTCATCACCGGATGACCCCCACAGCGGAAGCTGCAGCGCCCCGGCCGACACCACCTCCACCGGATGCAGCCGCAACATGGTGATCGCTCCGGTGGGTCCCGTCCCCCCGGTTGCCCGCCGGGTAAGCCAGCCGTCCAGTTGCCAACGCACCCGGTCCGCGGTGGCATCCTCGCTCAACGGTTCTGCGCAACGCCAAACCCGGTTGAGCTCTTCGCCATTGGCGGTGACAGCCTGGATGGCCAGCCTGGTGCAACCCACCCCGGCGCCCTCCAGGCTGCGGTGCAGTTCGCCGGCCAGCGATCGGCCGGCGAAGGCGGCGGCGTCCACCCGGTCGATCGGCGGATCGCAGTTCATCACCGCATCGAGCTCCGCGGGAAGGTCACGCCCCGACGGCCCGCGGTCAGACTCCCCGCAGGCGAATCGGTGGGCACTGATCGCGTCGGCACCGAACCGGGAAGCGACATCGGTACGTGACAACTCGGCGAACTGCCCGATGGTGCGAATTCCCATCCGCCACAGCAGGTCTGCCAGATCTTCCCGGCCGGCTCCGGAAAGGCTGGGTTCGGTGGCCAGCTGCCGGATGGACAGCCCGGACAGGAACGCCGCGTCCTGGCCCGGCTCCACGATGCGCCCCGCCCTGGCCGCGAACACCGCGGTGGACAGCTGATCGGCGATACCCGTCTGACATTCCGCACCGGCCGCGGCCACCGCGTCGACCAGCCGTTCGGCGGCCTCCTGCTCTGATCCGAAATACCGGGATGCACCCCGGACCGACACCACCAGCAGACCGGGCCGCAATACCTCGGCCCGGGGCACCACCTCGTCCACCGCCGCCGTCACGCCCTCGAAGTGACGGGCATCGCGCGCCGGGTCGGCGGTGACGACATGCAACTGCGGGCACCGGGACTGCGCTTCGCGGCGGCGCAGCCCGCGCCGCACCCCCACCGCCCTGGCCGCCGCCGAACAAGCGATGACCCGGTTGGCCAGGGTGACCGCCACCGGGTCGGTGGCGGCCAGCCCGGCCGTGGCGGCTGCGGCCACCGCAGGCCAATCCATACACCAGAGCGCGAGAACCCGCGGCACGCTAGCCCCCGACTGCGATGCGCGGCTGACCGGGAATCCGGCTCCTGGTCCGGGTGTCCACCCGCACCCGCCCGATCCGCCCCCGGCCGGGAACCGCGGCGCCACCGGAACCGACCATCTCGTAGCCGCAGACCCTGGCATCGAGCCGAGCCGAGGCGCCGTGCCAATCTCCACCGGTGACCAGCAGCGTGCACCCCTTCTGCCGAGCCCGAGCGGTCACGGCCCGCGCTCTGCTCATGGGCACCGACCGTCCGCCCAGCGCCAGCACCACCAGATCCAGACCGTCCAGGAGGACCGCGGCCACCTCCACCGGATCGGTGCCGGGATAAGGAATCACCGCGACCCGGCTCAGGTCGGCACCCATCTCCACGGCCGCCAGCAGACCGACATCGGGCTGCCCGACGATGGCCGCGTGCCCACCTTCTGCGGTGGCGGCGGCCACCATCCGAAGTGCCAGCGATCTGGCCCCGGACAGCACCGCCACCGTCCCCCTGGGCAACAGCTGAGAAAGAGGCCCGGGGGCCGACGGCTCCGGCAACGCATCGTCAGGCGGCCCGATCGGCGGATCCGGGGCTTTCAGCAAAGTTTCGGGGACAGAATTCAGGCCATCATCGGCAGCCTTCCGCACACCCGGGATTTCCATCCTCCCGGAGACTTCGGCTATCCTGCGGCGTAACTGTTCTACCTGTTCAGCACGCTCTTTCCGGTGCTGTTCGAGGTCCATCGCCACCGTCACAGCAGCACCTCCAGCATCATCCGAAACGAGCGTTGTTCGAACATGTGTTCGATATCTCGAGTAAACACTTGCCCGGTCCGACAGTCAAGCGGTGATCCGGAGGGTCAGATCGGCGGCACAGACCAACTCTCAACGATGGTTGAGTAAGGGAATGCACTGATACAGGCGCTGCGTTACAGTTCCTGACACCAGATCCCGCCCCCCAAATGGGACTGCTGCACAGGGTTTTCGCGGGCCACCGCGGCGGCCGAAGTTTCACCCCACAGAGAACCAAGTAAAGGACCGAACATGGCATCAAATCGTCTGGCTCGTCGTCGGATTTCGGCAGCGGTGGGTGGTGCCGCCATCATCGCGATGATCGGCTTCACCGCGGCGTGCAGCACTGACAGCGACAAGCCCGAAGAGTCGCCCACCACGACCACGACCACCACCGAGCCCTCGCTGACCCCCACCGAGAAGTCGCTCAACCCCGGCGGTGGCGTGTTCACTCCCCCGGTGACGGCCCCCCAGCCGACCTTCGACCCGTCGAAGAACGACTGAGCGACAACTCAGAACGGGGCGGGTCCGGATTTTTCGGACCCGCCCTTAGTTCTTCTGAAACCATGGGAACGGTGCTCGCACGCTCACTGACCGCCCTGCTCCTCATCGGAGCCCTGGTGGTCGCCGTCGATCTGTACGTCGACAAGGAACGCCCCGATGCCTCGCTCATCGAGGGCCCTTACGCGTCCCTGCTGGACGCGTCGACCGACCTCGGACCGGCCCGCGAGGAGAGCATCGAACTCACCGCCACCCTCACCGACGAATCCCAGCCCACCGCCCTGATGGACTGGGCCCGCGCCCAATCGCTGTCGGTGCAGTGGCGTCCCGGCGACGACTGGGTGATCGTCGAGGGTCCCCCGGCCGCCGTCGAGCAGGCGTTCGACGTCTCGGTGCGCGACTACCGTGGCAGGAGAGGGCAACTCTTCTACGCCTCACCGCACCAGCCGGCGGTGCCCGAGCAGCTGCGCGACGAAGTGTCCGAGATCGGCCGGATCCTCAGCTACACACCACATCACATGTCACGCCCCGACCACATCCCCCTCGATGTGCCCGATCAGGGCCTGGCCCCCCAGGCACTGCGCAACACCTACAACGCCGACGATCTGAACAGGGACGGTTTCACCGGGACAGGAGTCACCATCGTGATCTTCGCCTTCGACGGTTTCCATCAATCCGACCTGGACAAGTTCACCACCACGTTCGGTCTGCCGCAGTTCATCCCCGAGGTCGTCGGCGGATCACCCGGTGAACCGCGTGGTGAGCTGTCGATGGATCTTCAAGTGGCACATGCCATTGCCCCTGATGCCCGCAAGGTCGTGGTGAACGCCCGACCCACCGTGGAAGGTGGTGGCGGCTACCGCAAGATCGGCGAGATGCTGGAGGACACCGATCGCCGGTTCCCCGGCGCGGTGTGGAGTTTCTCGATCGGCTGGGGCTGCGACAAACTCATCACGGCGGCCGATCTGGCCCCGGTCCGCTCCGCGCTGCGCACCGCCCAGTCCCACGGCACCACCGCCTACAACGCCAGCGGTGACCTCGCAGGCATGGAATGCCGTGGCGGACAAGACTGGTCGTCGCCGCCGAGTGAACAGGACGTCGGCCTCGACTCGATCGCCTCGCTGCCCGAGATGACCAGCGTCGGCGGCACCACCCTGTCCACCGACTCCGAAGGCAAATGGGTGTCCGAGCAGACCTGGTTCGACGTCCCCCTGTCGCAGGGCACCGGCGGCGGCGTATCGGCGCTGTTCGACATGCCGCCCTGGCAGCGCCGCGCCGCGGCCGTGGTCGCACCGGACCGCCACAACGGCAGGCGCATGACACCGGACATCGCCGCGGTCGCCGATCCGTTCACCGGTGTGAAGATCGTGCTCAACGATCAGATCGTCGTCGGTGGCGGCACCTCGCAGTCCGCCCCCATCTGGGCCGGCCTCACCGCGGTGATGAACCAGTGGCTACTGGAGAACAACGGCACCCTCATCGGCGATATCAACCCGTTGCTGTACCGCATCGCCCAGGGCGCCCCGCGGCCCGCCTTCCGCGATGTGACCCTGGGTGGTAACGCCGTCGACAACGCCGGCCCCGGCTATGACCTGGTCACCGGACTCGGCACCCCCGATATCGACAACCTGGTGCGCAACCTGCAGCTCGCCCAGCGGGTGGGTGCCTGATGAGCGCTCCCGGCATGGTCGAATGCCAGGTCTGCCAGATCGATGTTCCGGCAGGTGAATACTGCGGGCTCTGTGGCGTTCCACTGGTCGACCACAAACGTGGTGACGGCCCGCACTGGCTGCGCGCCCGCGCCTTCAGCGCCGCACCCGGCCAGCGTCTGCTCTCACCGTCACTGACCAGTTCGCTGTTCCCGCACCTGTCGCCGCGCTCGCGCAAGGTGTTCCTGATGGGTCTGGTGCTGCTGGCGACGGCGCTGACCGTCGGCACAGTCCTGCGTATGCCCGCCACCCTCATCGCCGTCGCCTCACTGGGCATCCCCCTGTTGTTCGCCCTGTATCTGCGCGAATCCGGTGTGTCCCGGGACATCCCACTCAGCACGCTGGTGCTGACCGCGGCTGTCGGTGTGGTGCTCGGTGTCGGCTGGGTGCTGCTGACCGGAGTTGCCCTGGCCCGGGCCTACGGCGTCCCCTTGGGCGCAGGTATCGCCGGCGAACGAATCCTCCGTGACGGTATCGCGATACCGGTGGGCAGCATGTTGCTCATGCTGGCACCCGCGCTGGTGGCCCGGATCGGGTGGCGCGGCAACCGGGAATCCTTGGACGGCTACGCCATCGGCGCGCTGGGCGCCCTGACGTTCACCGCGGCGGCCACCCTGACCCGACTGGCGCCGCAGTTCACCACCGGCATGATCAACCGGGTCCGCCCGCTGGACGGGCTGCTTGTCGAGGCCGGCATCCGCGGTATCGCCATGCCGCTCACCGCCGCCGCCGTCGGCGGTCTGATCGGCACCGCACTGTGGTTCACCCGGCCACCCACCAAGGTCAACAAGAACCGCGGCTTCGTCCGGGGCACCCTGATCGCGATCGCGCTCGTGGTCATGGTGGTCTACGCGGGACTGGGCCTGCTCGATGTGGCCCGCTTCCCACAGTGGCTGCAACTCGCCGGGCACCTGACGCTCGCCGCGCTCGCACTGTTCGCGCTGCGGGTCGGGCTGCATCTTGCCCTGCTGCACGAGGCGCAGGACGAGATCCGCACCGACGAGCCGATTCTGTGTGTCGAGTGCGACCACGTCGTGCCCGATGCGCCGTTCTGCGCGAATTGCGGTGCGGCCATGCACGCATCGTCGCGCCGCTCACGCCGGACCCGACGCGATGATCGACCGATCCGGCTCGCCGAGGAACCCGCGACCGGGGAACTGGTCGTGGGCTTGAAACCCGGCTACTCACTGCACTCCGGCACCTTCGAGGCGCTTCAGCCACCGAAGACATCCTTCCGCACGGTGGCGTTGGTGCTGGGGATCGCGGTCGTGGTGGTGGCCGCCGGCCTGGTCGGGCTGTCGGGGTTGATCACCGAGCCCGCTGCCAAGTACATCTGCCCGCCGGATTGCGGCAGCCCGCCGATGAACCGCGCGGTGGAGATCAACCCCCGGTTCACCTCCGCGGACGGGTCGTTCTCGGTGTCCTATCCGGTCGAGAATGCGGCCTATCAGATCTCCAAGCACGACAACGGGGTCACCGCGGTACTGCAGGCCGGTGACGGCGGCACGATGCAGCTGTTCAGCAGGCCCGCGGCCGGCCGCACACCGAAGGAGATCGCTGTCGGCCTGGTGAACGAGACGTTCCCGGACACCAAGACGGCCTACGAGATCCCGAACACGATGGTCGGCTACCAGCACGGCTACGGGATGGCCGCCGATATGTGGCCGCAGGGCGCGATGAGCAGTTCCACGCGGATGCGCGTCATCGTGATGGTTGCCGTAAAGAACGATCTGGCGCTGATCGCCGGCGCGGTCGGGCCGTATCGCGCCTTCGGGCCCGACTTCGGCTCCGGGAAGCCGTCGGCGGCCAACCTGCAACTGGCCCTGGACATGGGCAAGTACGTCAACAGTTTCAGCTGGCGCGGCGACCCAGCCCGCTAGCGCCCAGCCTTCCGCTCGATCAGCGACCTGAACCACACAACACCGAATGTTGACATTGACAAATGTCACCAATCGGAGGTGTACTCGTCGGACGCTCGATCGACGGAGGTCCGAATGCCCGAGCAGTCCCTTCCCGCCCGCGGATCGTTGCGGTCCCGCGGCGCCGCCACGGTCAGCGCCGTGACATTGCGCCAGATCAGCGCCGTCCTACCGCCCGAACGCGCGTGGGGACTCTGGGCGTCGCGGCAGATCATCGCGCGGGTCATGGACACCTTCGGGCCATCACTGGCGGGCGCCGAGGTCGAGCAGGTGGACGTCCGCCTGGCCGACGGGCGCCGGGTGGTCGGGGAATGGGTCCGCAGCGGCGCGGTGACCGATCAGACCGAAGCCATCTACTACGTCCACGGCAGCGGATACGCGCTCTGTTCACCGCGCACCCACCGCAGGCTGACCGCCTGGCTGTCCCGGCTGACCGGACTGCCGGTGTTCTGCGTCGATTACCGGCTGGCACCGAAGTACCGCTTCCCCACCGCTGCCGGCGATGTGCGCGCGGGCTGGGACTATCTGCGCACCGAACGTGGCCATGACCCCGAACGGATGGTCATCGCCGGGGATTCCGCTGGCGGGCACCTCGCGGTCGACCTGCTGCTGCAGCCCGGCGTCCCACATCCGGCCGCACTGGCCCTGTTCTCCCCGCTGGTCGATCTCACCTTCGGACTGGCCCGCGCCCGCGAGGCGCTGCGCGACGATCCGGCGATCCGCGCCTCGGACGCCGCCCGTCTGATCGGGTTGTACTGCGCCGGAACCGATCCGCGCCACCACCGACTCACCCTCGATGTCGCCGGCGGCCGGCGCATGCCACCCACCCTGATCCAGGCCGGTGGCGCGGAGATGCTGCAGGCCGACGCTCGCACCCTGGACGCGGACATCCGCGCCGCCGGCGGCACCAGCGAGTTGCAGGTCTGGCCGGATCAGGTGCACGTCTTCCAGGCTCTGCCCCGGCTCACTCCGGAGGCCGCTCCGGCCATGCGCAAGGTCGCGGCCTTCATCGGTGAGTCCTTGCGGCTCAACAGCACCCGGGTTGCCGGATGAACCTCTTCGGAAGCTCGCGCCGCAGGAGCAAGCACGCCGATGCCGTCGTGACCGGCGCCGGCAGCGG
This sequence comes from Mycolicibacterium sp. P9-22, assembly GCF_008329585.1. Lineage (GTDB taxonomy): Bacteria > Actinomycetota > Actinomycetes > Mycobacteriales > Mycobacteriaceae > Mycobacterium. The sequence goes on from NZ_NPKP01000002.1 coordinate 341,272, forward strand.
GATCGGTGCCGCATTCGCACTGGAACTCGCCGCCCGCGGTGGCCGGGTGGTCTGCAGCGATATCGACGAGAAGGCAGCACAGGCCACCGCAGCGGAAATCACCGCCGCGGGAGGCGAGGCGACGGCCCTGCGTTGTGATGTCTCCAAGATCGAGGACGTGCAGGCCCTGGCAGACGCCGCACAGACGTGGTTCGCCGGTGCGCCCACGCTGGTCATCAACAATGCCGGCGTCGGCGCCGGCGGCACCCCGATCGGGGAGGTCAGCCTGGACGACTGGAACTGGGTGCTCGGGGTGAACCTGTGGGGGCCGATCCACGGCTGCCATGTGTTCACCCCCATCCTGCGCGCCGCCGAGACCGATCAGCCGCGCGGCATCATCAACGTCGCCTCCGCGGCGGCATTCGGCGCCGCACCCGGCATGGCCGCCTACAACGTGAGCAAGGCGGGCACGCTGTCACTTTCGGAGACGCTGGCCGCCGAACTCGCCGGCACCGGGATCAACGTCACCGCCTTGTGCCCCACCTTCGTCAAGACCAATATCGTCGAGTCCGGCCGCATCACCTCCGGTTCCAGCCAGCTGGCCGACACGCTGATGCGCTGGACCGGGTTCTCCCCGCAGCGGGTGGCGCGGATGTGCCTGGACACCAACGATCGCGGCGGCCTCTACTGCATGCCCCAACCTGACGCCCGGATCGGCTGGGGCATCAAACGTTTCACGCCGACGGTGTATACCCGCGCCGTCGGTCTCACCACTCGCATCACCGCACCGTAGGAGGTCTGGACAATGGCTGTCGACATGGACGTCATGCTCGCGAAGATCAAGGACCGGCAATGGGCGCTGGCCGATATCGACTGGGACGCACCCGGCGCCGAAACCATCAGCGACGAGTTCCGGCCCAAACTCAAGGCTTTCATGGCCGATCTATGCTGGATCGAGAACGTCGGCGCGCGCGGGTTCGCCGCCCTGGCAAAGAAGGCCCCCACCCCGACACTGGCGGAGATCTACCGGTACTTCCATGCCGAGGAACAACGGCACGCGAATGCCGAACTGGCGCTGATGAAGCGGTGGGGCATGCTCGAAGACGGTGAGATGCCCGAGCCCAATGTCAACATCCGGCTGGCCATCGACTGGCTGGACACCTACGCCGACGACATGTCGCTGTCGGTGCTGGGCACGGTCATCCCGATGCTGGAGGTGGCGCTGGACGGTGCGCTGCTGAAGTTCCTGCTCGACGAGGTGGACGACCCGGTCTGCCACCAGGTCTTCGAGAAGATCAACAGCGACGAATCCCGGCATATCGCCGTCGATTTCGAAGTGCTCAACATGATCGGGCACGCCAAGGCGCGCAAGCTGGCCATCGATTTCGTCGGCAGCGTCCTGTCCCCCGGACTCATCGTCGGAATGATCATCTACGTTCCGCTGCTCAACCGGATGCGCAACAACATCGTCGACATGGGCCTGGAGCCCGAGCGTCTGTACAAGGCGATGATGCGGTTCAAGGACATCGGTGGACGCGCCGAGAACACCTGGCGGGTACCGACCTACCAGATTCTCAAGCTGCATGCCCGCATGGTGGTCAATGACCGTAACCCCTATCACTGGGTGGCCAACCCGATGGTGGCCGCTTCGGACTACCTGCCGAAGGCGGTCCTCAAGCCGATCCCGTCCTGGTTCAAGGAACTGACCTACAAGCCGGCGGCCTGACATGGCAGCGCACATCCACGACACCATCATCGTCGGCGCCGGCTTCAGCGGAATCGGCACCGCGATCAAGCTCGCCGAATCCGGCGTCGAGGACTTCGTCATCGTCGAACGCGGTGACCGGGTCGGCGGAACCTGGCGCGACAACACCTATCCCGGTGCGGCGTGCGATATCCCGTCGCTGCTCTACTCCTACTCGTTCGCCAAGAACCCGGACTGGTCACGGGCATACTCACCGGCCGGTGAGATCTGCGCACACATCGAGGAGATGGTCGACGACTTCGATCTGCGCCGCCGGATCCAGTTCGGCGTGGAGGTCGACGGACTGTCCTTCGACGAGGCGGCCGGCGTCTGGACCGTCAAGACGACCGGACGCAAATCTCTGCAGGCCCGCACCGTGGTGCTGGCCTCCGGGCCGCTCACCGACCACAAGTTCCCCGACATCCGCGGTGTGGACACTTACCAGGGACACAAGATCCACAGTGCCCGTTGGGATCACGACTACGATTTCACCGGCAAGCGGGTGGCCGTCATCGGCACCGGTGCCAGCGCGGTGCAGATCGTGCCCGAACTGGTCAAGCAGGCCGAATTCGTCAAGGTCTTCCAGCGCACCCCGGGCTGGGTGGTGCCGCGGATGGACATCGCCACCCCGGAGGCGGCCAAGACACTGTTCGCCAAGGTCCCCGCCGCGCAGGATCTGGCCCGCCAGGTGCTGTACTGGGGCCACGAAGTCACCGCCACCGCGCTGGTCTGGGACACCCCGCTGACCGGCCTGGTCTCGCGGCTCGGCAAGGCCCACCTGCGCAGGCAGGTCAAGGATCCGTGGCTGCGCAGGCAACTCACTCCCGATTTCACGCCGGGCTGCAAGCGCATGCTGATCTCCAGTGACTACTACCCGGCTCTGCAGAAGGACAACTGCAAGCTCATCGACTGGCCCATCGCCACCATCAGCCCGGTCGGTATCCGCACCAGCGACGGTATCGAGCACCATCTCGACGCCATCGTGTTCGCCACCGGTTATGACGTCCACCTGTCCGGCCCGCCGTTCCCGGTCACCGGTCTGGGCGGGCGCGTACTCGCCGACGAATGGGCCGGGGGTGCACAGGCCTACAAGAGCATCCAGGCACACGGCTACCCGAATCTGTTCCTGATGACCGGCCCCAACTCGGGGCCCGGCCACAACTCGCTGCTGGTGTATTCCGAGGGGCAGATCGACTACGCCGTCAATGCCATCGGCACGATTCTGCGCGACGATCTGCGATATCTCGACGTGCGTGCGGACGTCCAGCAACGCCACAACGCCGCTCTGCAGCGCCGGCTGCGCAAGACCACCTGGATGAGCGGGTGCAGCAGCTGGTACCTGACCGCCGACGGATTCAACGCGTCCATGTACCCCGGGTTCGCCACCCAGTATCTTCGACAGATGCGGGAGTTCCGATTCGGTGATTACACGGCGGTGGCGCACGACGCACGTGTGACGGCGCTGTCGTCGGCCTGATGGCGACGAAATGATGGTTGAGATCTGATGGGAACGCCCAGGCAGCCCCGGCAGTCCGCCGGCGCGATCTCGACGATCCTGACCGGATTGCGCCGGGCTCCCCGGCAGATCCGACGCAGTTCCCGCGACGTCGTGGAGAACGCGGTCACCCAGCTCTTCGACGCGGCGGTGCAACCTCATGGTGCCGCCGCGTCGGGCGAGTATCGGATCGACGAGCTGGCGCAGCTGGCCGGAACCACCACCCGCAACATCCGGGTCTACCGTGACCGGGGTCTGCTGCATCCGCCGCTGCGGGTGGGCCGTATCGCCTTGTTCAACGACACCCACCTGACCCGCCTGCGACTGATCACCTCACTGTTGGACCGTGGCTACAACATCGCCCACGTGCACGAGATGCTTTCGGCGTGGGAGCAGGGCAAGGGGGTGGGCGACCTGCTCGGCCTGGAGTCCGCCATCGCCGGCAGCTGGGCCACCGAGAAGCCAGAACGGATGAGTGTCGCCGACGCCAAGCGGCTCATCGATGACGGCTCGGGGTTCGAGCGCATGGTCGGTCTGGGCGTGATCAAGCTCGAAGACGGTGAAGCGGTCGTGGTGCGCCCCAAGCTGATCGAGTCGTTCAACGAGATCCGGCAGTACGGGGTGTCCACCGACAAGCTCATCGGTCTGCACGAACAGATCGCTCCGCTGGTCGATCAGATCAGCGGGCTGCTGGTGCAGGCGGGGATCGAGGAGGCGCTGCACCGCATCAATCCGGGTGCGGCGCTGCCACCCGACACCGAAATCGCCGAATTGCTCACCATGCTGGTGCGCTTCCGCACCCAGGCCGTATCGGCGGTGTCCTCGACGCTGGCCTTCTCCATCGAGTCGACCATCGAGTCGGCGGTCGGTCAGATCCTCGGCGAGCTCATCGACAAGGAAACCGACCCCGAGGCCTGACTATCGGCCCAACGCCGGGCCGATCGTGGTGTTCCAGGACTCCTGCATCTCCGACTCGAACAGGCCCCAGGTGTGAGAACCATCGGGGCGCACCACGTAGGTGATCGGAATGCCTGCTGCCGCAGCGTTATCGGCAAATACTCTGGTGCTGTCGGCGATGATCCGCTCGATCAGTCCACCGGTGATGTTGGGCCCGAATCCGGGCGGCAGCTTGTCGACCTCGCCCACATTGCCGGAGGCGGATGCCGCGACATACACGGCGACACCGGCGAGTTTCGCCACGTTGAGCGAAGGATCGTGGGCCACCCACAGCGGGCCGCCGGCCGGACCCCACATCGCATCGGCGCTGGCACCGCCGCCCATCAGGGTGATCGAGACCTGCTGCGGATTGGCGGCCGGGGTGAGCAGGCCGCTGTAGGAGCCGACGGCTCGGTACAGGCCGGGCGCCTGGATCGCATAGTCGACGGCGGTGCCGCCGGTGCTCGACAGACCGCCGACCGCGTTGCGCCCGTTGGTGTTGTATTCGGCATCGATCAGCGGGGGCAGTTCCTGGGTCATATAGGTCTGGTACTGCTTGCCGGGATCAGCCACCCAGTTGGTGAACCAGCTGAACTGTCCGCCCAGCGGAGAGACCACATTGACGTTCTTGCCTGCGAAGAAGCCCGGGATGTCGGCCATTCCGAACCAGCTCTTGGTGCCCGGCGCCCACAGCCCACCCGGGTCGAGGTTGTCCCCGCCGTCGATGCCCGGCAACAGATAGAACGTGGGCGATCCGCTACGCGCCGCCTTGTAGACGTCGTTGACGATCACCTTGTTCATCGACGGCGAGAACACCGAGACCTTGTCCCACCGGTCGTTGACGTGCTCGATGCCGGTGATGTGTGCCGCCTCCGCGGTGGCGGCCGGCGGAATCGCCAGCAGGCTGAAAACCACGGCCATCACCACGGCAAGCGCGTATTTCCCGCGCGGCAGGCTGCTCATGGGCCGAGTATGTCGTCAAGATCACCCGCGCGCAGGGCTTACGGTGTCATTCGTTCGGATGAATGACCGCCGATTGAATTGACAGAAACGTCATCTCGCGTGCGGTGGCGTCACTCCCACTCGATGGTGCCGGGCGGTTTGCTGGTCACGTCCAGCACCACCCGGTTGACCTCGGGCACCTCATTGGTGATCCGGGTCGAAATCCGTTCCAGTACCTCATAGGGCACCCGGGTCCAGTCGGCGGTCATGGCGTCCTCACTGGACACCGGGCGCAGCACGATGGGGTGACCGTAGGTACGTCCGTCACCCTGCACACCCACCGAGCGGACATCGGCCAGCAGCACCACCGGGCACTGCCAGATCTGCTGATCCAGCCCGGCCGATGTCAGTTCCTCACGGGCGATCGAATCGGCGCGTCGCAGCGTGTCCAGCCGTGCCGCGGTCACCTCGCCGACGATGCGGATACCCAGACCGGGTCCGGGAAACGGTTGGCGGCCAACGATTTCCTCGGGCAGACCGAGTTCGCGACCGACCGCGCGCACCTCGTCCTTGAACAGCAGGCGCAGCGGCTCGACGAGCTTGAACTTCAGGTCGTCGGGCAGACCGCCGACATTGTGGTGGCTCTTGATGTTCGCGGTGCCCGCACCGCCACCGGACTCCACGACATCCGGGTAGAGGGTGCCCTGCACCAGGAAATCGACCTCGGGTCCACCACCCTGGACCACGTCGCGGACAGCGCCCTCGAATGCGCGGATGAACTCCCGGCCGATGATCTTGCGCTTGCCCTCCGGGTTGGTCACCCCGGCCAGCGCCTCCAGGAAGCGGTCGGCCACGTCGACGGTGATCAGCTTGGCCCCGGTGGCCGCGACGAAGTCGCGTTGTACCTGGGCGCGTTCCCCGGCCCGCAACAGGCCGTGATCGACGAACACGCAGGTCAACCGGTCGCCGATGGCTCGCTGCACCAGCGCTGCGGCGACCGCGGAATCCACCCCGCCGGACAACCCGCAGATCGCCTGGCCGTCGCCGATCTGGTCGCGGACCTGCGCGATCAGCTGCTCGGCGATATTGGCGGGTGTCCAGGCAGGCCCGATGCCGGCGAACTCGTGCAGGAAGCGGCTCAGCACCTGCTGGCCGTGCGGGGAGTGCAGGACCTCCGGGTGATACTGCACCCCGGCGAGGCGACGGGCCCGGTTCTCGAAGGCCGCCACCGGCGCGCCGGAACTGACGGCGACCACGTCGAAACCCTCGGGGGCTTCGGTGACCGCGTCGCCGTGGCTCATCCACACCGGCTGGTTGTCAGGAAGGTCCGAATGCAGCTGTCCGCCAGTGACATTCATTTCGGTGCGGCCGTATTCGCTGGTCCCGGTGCGGGCGACGGTGCCACCGAGCGCCTGCGCCATCGCCTGGAAGCCGTAGCAGATACCGAACACCGGGACGTCCAGGTCGAACAGCGCCGGATCCAGCCGCGGTGCCCCGTCGGCGTACACGCTGGCCGGACCGCCGGAGAGCACGATCGCCTGCGGATCCCGGGCCTTGATCTCCTCGACCGTCGCGGTGTGCGGGATGACCTCGGAGAACACCCGCGCCTCGCGGACACGGCGTGCGATCAGCTGGGCGTACTGCGCCCCGAAGTCGATGACGAGAACGGGGCGGGTAGGGGCTGCTTCCACCCGGACAGTCTAGTCGTCAGGTGCCGAACAGCCGGTCCCCGGCGTCGCCCAGGCCGGGCACGATGTAGCCGTGCTCATCGAGCTGGCGGTCGATGGCCGCGGTGTACACCGGGATGTCGGGGTGGGCCTCGTGCAGGGTGGCCAGCCCTTCCGGGCAGCTCAGCAGGCAGACGAACTTGATGGACCGCGGATGGTGCTCCTTGAGCCGGTCGATGGCGGCGATCGCGGTGTGACCGGTGGCCAGCATCGGGTCGACCACGACGACATCGCGTTCGTGCAGATCGTTGGGGACCTTGAAGTAGTACTCGACCGCGATGTGGGTCTTCGGGTCGCGGTAGAGCCCGATGTGCCCGACCCGTGCGCTGGGCACCAGGCTCAGCATGCCGTCGAGAATGCCGCCGCCGGCCCGCAGGATGGACACGAAGACGAGCTTCTTGCCGTCGATCACCTTCGCGGTCATGGTCTCCAGCGGCGTCTCGATCTGTTCTTCGTGCAGCGGGATATCGCGCAGCACCTCATAGGCCATCAACGCCGACACCTCACTGACCAGGCGCCGGAAACTGTTGGTGGACACGTCCTTGCGGCGCAGCGTGTTCAGCTTGTGGGTGACCAGCGGGTGCTCGATCACATGCACCGCGGGCAATGGGGGCATCGACGATCCTTTCGACATGTCAGAAGACGGTGCCGTCGCTGATGACGGTGAGCGGTGGCAGCCCGCCGCGTAACCGCTGGGCAAGTGCGCGCCCGGCCGCCCAGCTGCCGCCTTCGAGGACACAGGCCAGCGGCAGTTGCTCAGCGGTGACGCCGAGTCGCTCCCGCACCAGGACGGCGAGCTCATCGAGCAACGCGACGGTGAGCGCGCGCCACTCCACCACGAGTTCGTCGGCCGGTGTCCATCCGCGTTCGGCCCAGCCGGGATCGCGGAGCCGCAGCACACCGGTGTCCAGGAACAGCCCGCCGTTTCGGTATTCGGGGAGCCCGGTCAGTGCGTCGAGCCCGCTCACCTGCGCGCCGGCCCAGCCGAACGGCTCCAGCAGTGAATAGGTCAGCCACTGCGAGAGTTTGTGAAAGGGCACCCAGCCCGCGGTGGCACCGGCACCCGGTACCGCGTCGTGTTGCCAGCAGTCGCCGAGCGGCTCACCTTCGATGGCGTTGTCGGCCAGCCAGATTCGCGACATGGTGGACAGCAGTGCCGACAGGATGTCGTGGGCGGCCACCGTCGGCGTGCCCGCATCGGTGACCAGCAGGTCGTACAGCCCGCCCGGGCGGCCCGGGGTTCCGAACACTGCCGGCTGGTCTGCCAGCGCGGCTCCGAGCCGGCGCAGCAGGTCGACCCGGCCCTCGAACCCGACGAGTGGATTGTCGGCGCCCAACTGAAAGGCCGTCGCCAACGCGCCGGCGTCCAGCCCGGTCAGCCCGGCGGCGTCGGCCTGCAGGGGATGGTCGGGATCCGAGGAGAAGTTGCCTGCGGTGAAGGCATGCCAACTGGCCACCCCCAGCCCCTCCGAGCGCGTGAGCTTCAGCCCGGTCTCGGTTTCGCGGTAGCTCCAGTCGGGGCCGGCTCCGGCGTCGAGCAGCACGCTGACCACCGTCAGGTCGATCATCGCGCGGGCCCGCCCCGGTCGGTCGAGGTCTCCGAGCAGGCCCTCGAGTTCGGTTCTGCGATCCACACCGCCGGCCTCGAAGTGCCGCCATCGGCTGTGGAACGGGATGACCAGGTCGGGAAACCGCGCCGCGGTCAGATCGGCGACCTCGGTCGCCGCGGCACCCATGGCGCCGTCGTGCACGGTGAACCAGGCCGAGTCGCCGGTCCGCGCGCGATTCAGCAGGTGTTGGGACCGGGCCCGGATCTCAGCTGTGTTGCGCAGTGTCGCCGCGGGGGTCACGCCAATCCCCGGCCCACCGTGTTCTTCAGGGCCTCGGCATCGGGGACGGGCCCGGGGGTGAAGTACCCGGCGGCCATCTTGGCGTCGATCTCGACCCGGGCGTCCGCGGGGATGAGGTCATCGGGGATGTTGACCCGCTCGCCCACGCTGATGCCGGAGCCGGTGATGGCGTCGTACTTCATGTTGCTCATCGACACCAACCGGTGGATGCGGGTGATGCCCAGCCAGTGCAGCACATCGGGCATCAGTTCCTGGAAACGCATATCCTGCACGCCCGCAACACATTCGGTGCGCGCGAAGTACTGATCGGCGGTGTCGCCGCCGATTTGGCGCTTACGCGCGTTGTACACCAGGAACTTGGTGACCTCACCGAGAGCGCGGCCCTCCTTGCGGGAGTAGGCCACCAATCCCACACCGCCGCGCTGGGTTCCGGCGATGCACTCCTCGATCGCGTGGGTCAGGTAGGGGCGGCACGTGCAGATGTCCGAGCCGAACACATCCGAGCCGTTGCACTCGTCGTGCACGCGTGCGGTCAACTCCACGTCCGGATTCGCGAGATCGCGTGGGTCGCCGAAGATATACACCGTCTGACCACCGATCGGCGGCAGGAACACCTCGAGATCCCCGCGGGTGACGAGTTCGGGGTACATGCCACCGGTCTCCTCGAACAGCGCCCGGCGCAGCGCCGACTCGGTACAGCCGAATCGTGCGGCCACACCGGGCAGGTGCCAGACCGGTTCGACGGCCACCTTGGTCACCACCGCGGCGCCGCTGGGCTGCAGCACCCGGCCGTCGGGCTTCAGCCGGCCCTGCTGCATGGCCACCGTGACCTCCGGCAGCATGACATGGGCCTTGGTGACGGCGATGGTGGGCCGGATGTCCTGGCCGGCCTCCAGTTCGGCGGCGAAGACATCGGCGACGGCGGCGCCCCACGGGTCGAGGCTGACGATGGCGGCCGGATCCTGCCACTGCGGGTACGGACCGATCACATCGGTCGGGGCGGTGTTGGTCAGGTCGGCGCGGTGCTGTGGGGACAGGGCACCGGCGGCCACTGCCAGCGCCCGATAGACGCCGTAAGAGCCGCTGTGGGTGCCGATGACGTTGCGATGCGCCCGGGTGCCGGTGGTCCCCACCACCGGGGCGCGCTCCGCCGCGGTGGGCGCACCCCAACGGATGGCCGGCGCCGTGGCGCCTGCACTGTGTGACGTCAGCCGGATATGTCGTGCGGTGCGTTCGGTACCACTGGCCACGCCGGCTCCTCCTCGCAGGCGAACCCGCAACAACAGTGCGACAGCCTTGTCACCCGCATTGTATCAGCGCACACGTTGCCCGACCGGGCAAGTGAATAGCCGTGCGCACCAGACCTTTTCAGCACAGCTGCACCGTCGGTTCGCCTCGGGTGTTTAAAAGCACCACTCAGGTGGTGATTCAGGAGTCGGGGACGAGAGTGAGGTTGCTGTGCTGGGGCTGCCCGACGAGGTGCGCGCGTGTCTGTTCGACCTGGACGGCGTGCTGACCGACACCGCGAGTGTGCACAAGAAAGCGTGGAAGGCGATGTTCGACGACTATCTGCGCAAACACGCGGAACGCACCGGGGACCGGTTCGTGCCGTTCGATATCGAGACCGACTATCTGCAGTACATCGACGGGAAACCGCGCGAGGACGGAGTCCGATCCATGTTGGCCAGCCGCGGAATCGAACTGCCCGAAGGTGGACCGCAGGATCCCGGCGACGCCGAAACGGTGCATGGGCTGGGAAACCGCAAGAATGCGATGTTCCACGAGACCCTGCGCGCTGACGGCGTGGAGGTCTTCGAGGGTTCGCGGCGCTATCTGGAGGCGGCCGCGAGCGCCGGGCTGCGCCGCGCGGTGGTGTCTTCCAGCGCGAACACCCGCGAGGTCCTCGACATCACCGGACTGGCCGAGTTCGTCGAACATCGGGTCGACGGCGTGACGCTGCGCGCAGAACACCTTCCCGGCAAACCGGCGCCCGACAGCTTCGTCCGGGCCGCCGCGCTGCTCGAGGTCCCACCCGCTCACGCCGCGGTCTTCGAGGACGCATTGTCCGGGGTGGCCGCCGGTCGCGCCGGGAATTTCGGATTCGTGGTGGGGGTCGATCGGGTGGGGCAGGCCGAGGCACTGCGCCACCACGGTGCCGACATCGTCGTGGCCGATCTGGCGGAACTGCTCTAGTGGCCGAGATGATCACCGACGACGCGTACCCGGTGGAGCCCTGGCAGCTACGCGAGACCCGGCTGAACCTGGATCTGCTGGCGCAGTCGGAATCGTTGTTCGCCTTGTCGAACGGACACATCGGGCTGCGCGGCAACCTCGACGAAGGCGAACCGCACGGTCTGCCCGGCACCTACCTGGCGGGGTTCTACGAGACGCGTCCGCTGCCCTATGCCGAGGCCGGTTTCGGCTATCCCGAGGCCGGCCAGACCGTCGTCGACGTCACCAACGGCAAGCTCATCCGGCTGCTGGTCGACGACGAGCCCTTCGACATCCGATACGGCGAACTGATCGACCACGAGCGGACCCTGGACCTACGCGCGGGGACCCTCACCCGGCGCGCCCACTGGCGATCACCCGCCGGCAAGCAGGTGCGCATCGTGTCGACCAGACTGGTTTCGCTCGCCCACCGCAGCATTGCCGCGATCGAGTACGTCGTCGAGGCGGTCGATGAATTCGTCCGTGTGACAGTGCAATCCGAGTTGGTCGCCAACGAGGACCAACCGGCGACGTCCGGCGACCCACGGGTGTCCGCCGTGCTGACGCATCCCCTGCACGCCGTCCACCACGAGGGCAGGGACCAGGGCGCGCTGCTGGTGCACCGCACCACCGGTAGCGGGCTCATGATGGCTGCCGCGATGGATCACGAAGTCGAGGTGCCGGGCCGGGTCGACATCAGCTCGGCGGCCTACGAGGATCTGGCCTGCACGACCGTCATCTGCGGGCTGCGCCCCGGACAGCAGCTGCGGATCGTCAAGTACCTCGCGTACGGGTGGTCCAGTCTTCGATCGCGGCCCGCTCTGCGCGATCAGGCCTCAGCGGCCATCGCCGGCGCACGCTACAGCGGGTGGCAGGGATTGCTGGACTCCCAACGTGCCTACCTCGACGAGTTCTGGGATTGCGCCGATGTCGAGGTCGAGGGTGACCCTGATTGCCAGCAAGCTGTCCGCCTGGGACTGTTCCACGTGCTCCAGGCCAGCGCCCGTGCCGAGCGCCGGGCGATCGCAGGCAAAGGGCTCACCGGCACCGGCTATGACGGTCATGCCTTCTGGGACACCGAGGGATACGTGCTTCCGGTGCTCACCTACACGAAGCCGGAGGCGGCCGCCGACGCGTTGCAGTGGCGGGCGTCGACGCTGGATTCCGCCCGGGAGCGGGCGGTGGTGCTGGACCTGCAGGGCGCCAGCTTCCCGTGGCGCACCATCCGCGGCGAGGAGTGTTCGGCGTACTGGCCGGCAGGCACGGCGGCCTGGCACATCAACGCCACCATCGCGATGGCCTTCGAGCGTTATCGCGTTGTCACCGGCGATGATTCGCTGGAGAAGAAATGCGGGCTGGCGGTGCTGGTGGACACTGCCCGCTTGTGGATATCGCTGGGCCACCACGACCGCCACCGGGTCTGGCACCTGGACGGCGTGACCGGACCCGACGAGTACACCGCGGTGGTCCGCGACAACGTGTTCACCAATCTGATGGCCGCGCACAACCTGCGGGTGGCCGCCGATGCGTGCCTGCGCCACCCCGAGGAGTCCTTCGCGATGGGAGTGACCACCGAGGAGGCGGCGGCCTGGTGCGACGCCGCCGACGCCGCGCACATCCCGTTCGACGACGAGCTGGGTGTTCATCCGCAGTGCGAGGGGTTCACCACCCTCGCCGAATGGGACTTCGACTCCAACACCACCTATCCGCTGCTGATGAACGAACCCTATGTGCGGCTCTACCCCGCGCAGGTGCTCAAACAGGCCGATGTGGTGCTCGCCATGCATTGGCTGGGCCACGCGTTCACTGCCGAGGAGAAGTCTCGCAACGTCGACTATTACGAGCGGCGCACCACCCGTGACTCCTCGTTGTCGGCGTGCACGCAGGCCGTCATGTGCGCCGAGGTCGGGCACCTGGAACTCGCACATGACTACACGTATGAGGCCGCCATGATCGACCTGCGCGATCTGCACAACAACACCCGCGACGGCCTGCACATGGCATCGCTGGCCGGCGCCTGGACCGCCCTGGTCGCCGGATTCGGTGGCCTGCGTGATGACGAGGGCATTCTGGCGTTGGATCCACACCTGCCCGACGGCATCTCACGCCTGCGGTTCCGATTGCGCTGGAGAGACTTTCGGGTGACCGTCGATGCCGGTCACCAGGAGGTCACCTACACGGTTCGCGATGGGCCACACGACTCGCTGACCATCTGCCACGCCGGCGAAGAACTGGTGCTGAGCACCGACGCCCCCACCACCGTGGCCGTGCGGCCCCGTCGTGCGCTGCTGCCGACGCCGCCACAGCCGCCCGGTCGCGAACCGGTGCGCCGACAGCTCCGCCGTGCGCACTGAGCGATCACCTGGATGCCCGACGCGACGTCGAGTGCGGTCGGTGAATCAGCCCGCCTGCGGCGAGCGGGTGAGCCCCGAGTTGACCGGTTCGATCGGTAGCCTGCGCAACGCGGCGGGCGCTTCCGCGGGCACAACCGGGCGCACCGGCGCGATCGGATCCAGCCGGCGGTAGCGCTCGCCCTGCGGCGGACGCAGATCCGCCTCACCCTTGTTCGGCCACAGCGCCGCGGCCCGCTCCGCCTGCGCAGTGATCGAGAGTGACGGATTGACCCCGAGGTTGGCCGAAATAGCCGCTCCGTCGGTCACATACAGCGTCGGATAGTTGTACACCCGCTGATAGGGGTCGATGACGCCGCTGTCCGCGCTGTCGCCGATGGCCGCGCCACCCAGGAAGTGGGCCGTCAGCGGAATGTTGAACAATTCACCCCAGGTGCCGCCCGCGACGCCGTCGATCTTCTCGGCGATGCGGCGGGTGACCTCGTTACCGGCCGGGATCCAGGTCGGGTTCGGTTCACCGTGCCCCTGCTTGGACGACAGCAGCCTCTTGCCCAGCGGCCCGCGCTTGGTGAAGGTGGTGATCGAGTTGTCCAGGTGCTGCATCACCAGCGCGATGACGGTGCGTTCGCTCCAGTCCCGCGGGTTGAGCAGCCGGATCACCCCGCGCGGATCCTGGCCGGCCTGATCAAGGAACTGCCGCCACCTGGGCACATCGGTGCCCTGCGGGCCGGCGCCATCGGTCATCAGTGTCTGCAGCAGGCCCATCGCGTTGGACCCCTTGCCGTAGCGCACCGGTTCGACGTGGGTGTCGGGCGTCGGGTGGATCGAGGACGTGATGGCCACCCCGTGCGTCAGATCCAGCTCCGATGTCACCGACAGCGTCTGCGCACCCACGATGGATTCCGAGTTGGTGCGGGTCAGCACGCCGAGACGCTGTGACAGCCGGGGCAGTTTCCCGGTGTCGCGCATCTTGAACAGCAGCTTCTGGGTGTTGTAGGTGCCCGCCGCAACGATCAGGTTGGTGGCGGTGAAGGTCTTGCGTTTACGCCGCAGCTTGCTGCCGGTCCGCGCCGTGCTGACCTCCCACAGGCCGTCGGCCCGCTGACTGAAGCCGGTCACCGTCGTCATCGGATGCACCTGTGCGCCAGCGGATTCCGCCAGCCCCAGGTAGTTCTTCACCAGGGTGTTCTTGGCACCGTGCCGGCAGCCCGTCATGCATTCGCCGCATTCGGTGCAGCCGGTGCGGGCCGGGCCCGCCCCGCCGAAGTACGGGTCCGGAACGGTCTTACCGGGGGTTTTCTCGCCGTCCGGTCCGAAGAACACGCCCACCGGCGTGGCGACGAAGGTGTCGCCGACGCCCATGTCGTCGGCGACCTCTTTCATCAGGCGGTCGGCATCGGTGAAGGTCGGGTTCTGCACCACCCCGAGCATGCGCTGCGCCTGCTCGTAGTGCGGCATCAACTCGGAGCGCCAATCGGTGATATCCGACCACTGCTTGTCCGCGAAGAACGGCTCCGGCGGCACGTAGAGGGTGTTGGCGTAGTTCAGCGAACCGCCGCCGACCCCGGCACCGGCCAGGATCATGCAGTTGCGCAGCAGATGGATGCGCTGGATGCCGTACATCCCCAACTGCGGAGCCCAGAGGAACTTGCGCAGGTTCCAGGAGGTCTTTGCGAACTCCGCGTCGGCAAACCTTCGGCCGGCCTCCAGCACCCCCACGCGGTAGCCCTTTTCGGTGAGCCGCAGGGCGCTGACGCTACCGCCGAATCCCGAGCCAATGATCAAGACGTCGTAGTCAGGCTGCATCAGGACAGTATGGACCTACCGACAGGTAACTTTCTAGACAGGAGTGCCTAACTTGTAAAGAAAAGCTGATCAGGACCCGACGGTCAGACCGACCTTCTGGAATTCCTTGAGGTCGCAGTAGCCGGCTTTGGCCATCGACCGGCGCAGGCCACCGACCAGGTTCAGGGAACCGAACGGGTCGTCCGACGGCCCGTTGAGCACCTGCTCCAGCGGCGGACGCTCACCGAGCGCCACCTGCAGCAGGGCACCGCGCGGCAACGACGGGTGCGCCGCGGCCGACGGCCAGAACCAGCCGTCGCCCTGGGCCTCGGCGGCCACCGACAGCGGCGGGCCGAGCACCACGGCGTCGGCGCCACAGGCGATTGCCTTGGCCAGGTCGCCGGAGGTCTGGATATCGCCGTCGGCGAGCACGTGCACGTACCGGCCGCCGGTCTCGTCGAGGTATTCGCGCCGGGCGGCGGCCGCGTCGGCGATCGCGGTGGCCATCGGAACGCTGATGCCCAGCACCTCATCGGAGGTCGTCACCCCGGAGGTGGAGCCGTAGCCGACGATGACGCCGGCCGCACCGGTGCGCATGAGGTGTAGTGCGGTGCGGTGATCGAGCACCCCGCCGGCCACCACCGGGACGTCCAACTCGGAGATGAAGGTCTTCAGGTTCAGTGGCTCGCCGTCGTTGGCCACCCGCTCGGCCGAGATCAGGGTGCCCTGGATGACCAGCAGGTCGATCCCGGCCGCCACCAGAGCCGGGGTGAGTGCGGCGGCATTCTGCGGGCTCACCCGCACCGCGGTGGTGACACCGGCTTCCCGGATGCGTGCGACGGCGGCACCCAACAGTTCGGGGTCCAGCGGGGCGGCGTGCAGTTGCTGCAGCAGCCGGATCGGCGCGGACTCATCGTCGGAGGTGGCCGCGGTATCGATGACCTGGGCGATCTTGGCCTCGACATCGGCGTGCCTGCCGATCAGCCCTTCCCCGTTGAGCACACCGAGTCCGCCGAGCCTGCCCATCTCGATGGCGAACTCGACGGACACCAGGGCGTCGGTCGGATGCGCGAGCACCGGGATCTCGAAGCGGTAGGCGTCCAGCTGCCAGGCCGTGGAGACGTCCTTCGACGACCGGGTCCGGCGGGCCGGAACGATATTGATGTCGCCGAGCTCATAGGTCCGGCGAGCTGTTCTGCCCATGCCGATCTCAACCATGTCACGCATGTGTGATGCAGCCCCTTTCGGGCTTTAACGGGCGTAGTAGTTCGGGGCTTCGACGGTCATCGCGACGTCGTGCGGGTGGCTTTCCTTCAAACCGGCGGCGGTGATCTGCACGAACTGCGCCTGCTGCAGATGCTCGATGGTGTCCGAGCCGGTGTACCCCATCGCCGCGCGCAGACCGCCGGTCAGCTGGTGGATCACCGTCGACAGCGGCCCGCGGAACGGCACCCGGCCCTCGATGCCCTCGGGCACCAACTTGTCCTCGGAGAGCACGTCGTCCTGGAAGTAGCGGTCCTTCGAGTAGCTCTTGGCGGCGCCGCGGCCCTGCATGGCCCCCAGCGATCCCATTCCGCGGTAGCTCTTGAACTGCTTGCCGTTGACGAAGATCAGTTCGCCGGGCGACTCGGCGGTGCCGGCCAGCAGCGAGCCGAGCATGGCGGTCGAGGCGCCGGCGGCCAGCGCCTTGGCGATATCCCCGGAGTACTGCAGGCCACCGTCGGCGATCACCGGGACACCCTTGCGTGAGCAGGCGGCGACGGCCTCCAGGATCGCGGTGATCTGGGGTGCGCCCACGCCGGCGACCACCCGGGTGGTGCAGATGGAGCCGGGGCCCACGCCGACCTTGACGGCATCGGCTCCGGCGTCGACCAGCGCTGCGGCGGCCGCGCGGGTGGCGACGTTGCCGCCGACCACGTCCACCCGATCACCGACGGCTGCCTTCAGCCTGCTCACCATGTCGAGCACCAGCCGGTTGTGGGCGTGCGCGGTGTCGACGATGAGGACGTCGACCCCGGCGTCGGCCAATGTCATCGCCCGGGTCCAGGCGTCGTCGCCGATACCGACGGCGGCACCGACCAGCAGGCGTCCGTCGCTGTCCTTGGTGGACAGCGGGAACTGCTCGGTCTTGACGAAGTCCTTGACCGTGATCAGCCCGGTGAGCTTGCCGTTGCCGTCGACGATGGGCAGCTTCTCGATCTTGTGCCTGCGCAGCAGGCCCAGCGCCGCTTCGGCCGAGACGCCGGCCTGCGCGGTGATCAGCGGAGCCTTGGTCATCACCTCGGAGACCGGCCTGGACTGGTCCACCTCGAAACGCATGTCGCGGTTGGTGATGATGCCCACGAGCGCGCCGGCCGCGTCGACCACGGGCAGCCCGGAGATCCGGAACCGCGCGCACATGGCGTCGACCTCGGCCAGCGTGTTCTCCGGCGCGCAGGTCACCGGGTCGGTGACCATGCCGGCCTCGGACCGCTTCACGGTTTCGACCTGCCCGGCCTGCTCGGCCACCGACAGGTTGCGGTGCAGCACGCCCATGCCGCCCGCACGGGCCATCGCGATGGCCATCCGTGACTCGGTGACGGTGTCCATCGCCGAACTGACCAGCGGCACCCGCAACCGGATCCGTTTGGTGAGCTGGCTGGACGTGTCGACGTTGGCGGGCACCACGTCCGACGCGGCGGGCAGCAGCAGGACATCGTCGAAGGTCAGTCCGAGCATCGCGATCTTGGTCGGATCATCACCGCCGGTGGGAACCGGGATGGCGAGCGGGACGCTGCTTTCAGCGATCGACATGGGTGGAGCCTCCACTAGCAACAGTCGCGAATCTAAGAGGCCATTCTATCGGCACTGACCTCGACGCTCGCCGCCACGCCGCGAGGCGGCCTCCCGGTTGCGACATCCGGGCGGCACGCGGGGTGAACCGGTGGCGCGAAACCAGCGGGGCTGCGTAGGCTAGATCCGTGCGAGATGACCTCCCGCCTGGCCTGCCACCCGACCCCTTCGCCGATGACCCGTCCGATCCCTCGGCGGCTCTCGACGCGATCGAGCCTGGCCTGCCACTCGATGCGCAGGAACGCAGTGCCGTGGAAGCGGACTTGGCTGACCTGGCGGTATACGAGGCATTGTTGGCGCACAGGGGGATTCGCGGCCTCGTGGTGTGCTGTGACGAATGCCAGCAGGACCACTATCACGACTGGGACATGCTGCGCGCGAACCTGCTGCAGCTGCTCGTCGACGGTACGGTCCGCCCGCATGAGCCGGCCTACGATCCCGAGCCCGATGCCTACGTGACCTGGGATTACTGCCGCGGATATGCCGACGCTTCACTCAATGAGGCCGCGTCGGAACCCGACGGCTACCGCTGAGCTGCGCCTATTCTCCGCTTGACGGCAGTGCCGTCGTCGTGATGACCGTCGGCACCGACTCCGCTGGCTGATCTTCGATCTGCACCGGCTCCTCGACGACCGGCTGTTCCACCACCGGTTCCTCCTGAACCACCGGCGCCGGAACGCTCGGCGGTGCCGCCGGCGCCGACGGTGGCGGCGCATTGACCCGCGGTGGAGCCACCGACGTCGACTGCGTCACCGTGGTGGTGGTCGTGGTCGTCGGCGCTGTGGTGGTCACCGTCGTGGTCGTCGTCACCTGTGTCGTGGTCGTCGGCGCCGTCGTGCTCGTCGGAGCGGGCGTCGTGGTGCTCGTCGATGCCGGTGTCGTGGTCGTCGGCTGAGTGGTCGTCGTTTCCGAGGTCGAGGTCGTCGACGTCGACGTCTCGGTGCCGGGTCCGGTCGACGTCGTGGTCTCCGAACCGGAGGTCTCAGACGTCGTGGTGGTCTCGGTGGTGGTGGTCTCCGACGATCCCGTCGTCGAGACCACTTCAGGCCCGGGGGCAGTGGTGGCCGTGACGGGGTCCTCGATCACCGGGACCGGCAGCAGCGTCAGCGGTGAGGCGGGCAGCTCCGGCAGCGGCTCACCGGCCGGCGGCAGGGTCGCGGCCGGATCCTGCTCAACGACCTTGTAGGTCAACGCATTCCACTGCTGGATCAGATCCTGCTTCTGCTCGACACGATCGACGCTCTGCACGGTCGCCGACAGGGCTGCCAGCTTGTCCTGCGCCTGATCCCACTGGCCCTGATCCACCAGCTGCTGCACCTGGGCGAGTTCGGTCTGCGCGGCCAACACCACCGCGTCATCGCGGGTGGCCCGTTCGTCGCCGAAGAGCATGCTGCGCACCCCGTAGAGCCCGTCACCGGGTGCGGCTGCAAAGACCGCGGTACCGAAGCCGCCGAGGCAGAGCACCGCCGCTGCCGCCGATCCGACGACGGCCAGCGAGAGCCGGTTGGGCCGCCGCGACGGCCCGGAGGTGGCGTCGACCAAGGCCGCGGTGGCCTCGGCGGGTGTGACGACATGTTCCATCGGAACCTGGCGGACCTCATCACGCCAGCCCGAGAGCAGGAATGCGAGGTCGGCGTCGCCGCGGTCGGTGGAGAACACCGGCTGTTCGGTGGCCAGCGCATCCAGGAACTTGTCGGCGCGGTTGATGTCGTTGAGGGAGGGGTCACCGCCGTTGGCGGTCCAGCGACCGAAATCAGGCATGTTCACCTCCCGTTGAGATCTCAGACTTGAGTCGAGCCAGTGCTCGGTGCTGGGCTACGCGCACCGCACCCGGGGTACTTCCGACCGCTTCCGCGGTTTCCTCTGCGCTCATCCCGACGACGACGCGCAGGATGAGAATCTCGCGCTGTTTGTCCGGAAGGATCGCCAGCAGCCGTTCCATCCGGGCCGACGCGTCGGCGTCGATGGCCAGCTGCTCCGGGCCGGCCTCGCCGGAGAACCGCTCCGGCACGTTGTCGGTGGGCTCGGCACGGTTGCGCGCCGACGCCCGGTGGGCATCGGCAAGCTTGTGCGCAGCAATGCCGTACACAAAGGCCAGGAACGGACGCCCCTGATCCTTGTAGCGCGGCAACGCCGTGATGGCGGCCAAGCACACCTCCTGCGCAATGTCGTCTGCGGACAGACCACTTCGTTCAGCTGACCCGATCCGTGCCCGGCAGTACCGGACGATGATCGGGCGGATGGTCTCCAAGACCACCCGAAGAGCCTCTCGATCCCCCGCCACTGCATCAGCGACGACATCATCGAGACGTTCTCCCGAAATTGTCATCGTGGTTGATCTCTCCAGCGTTACGGATGTGGCTTCAGCGGACGTCTGCGTCAGACAAACACTAACGATCGTGATGGGGTGAATCGGCTCAGCGACGCGACCACACGCCGCCTCCGCGTCGCACTGTATCCGCGGCGTCATCGCGGATGGCAGTGACCTGCGGGGCAGAATGCGTGGTACTGCCGATATCTGCGAGCAGGCAACCCAGCGCCCAGCGCAGCGGAATCAGGCCGAACCTGGCCGTCTCAGCGAACGCCGCGTCGGCGACCTCGCGGGCAGCATCGAGGCGGCCCGCACAACACAGGGCGGCCGACAGCACCACCTGAGATTTGACGGTGTGGCGTGCCGAGCCGAGCGCGTCGGCCCTTTCGACGGCAGCTTCGGCGTGCGCGATGGCGGCGGCGCCATCGCCGCCGGCCATCGCGAGTTCTGCGGCCACCCAGCCCAGCCGGACCTCCAGCCGCGGCGGGGCCGCGGAGTCGAGCAGTTCACCGGCCCGCTGCAGCAGGCTGGCCGAAGCCGCCAGCCGCCCTACCCCCAGGGCATCCGCGGCGAGGCCCACGAGTGCGTCGACACCGGCTTCGGAATCATCGGCGAGCACCCAGGCCCGGCCGTCCCAGCCGCGCGCCGAATCGTGCCCGCCGAGCTGGCGCAGGAATGACGCCCGGGTGCTGTGGGCCAACGAGAGTGTCTTCCCACGTTGTCCGCTGCGGATGATCTGGCCGAGTTCGTGCAGCGCGCTGCCGTAGTGCCCCTGACCGCCGGCGGCGACGGCCCGCAGCCAGCGCTCGTCCGGGGTGGTGGCGGTCGGCAGCGGCCAGAGCTGCGGGTGGGCGCCGAACGCGGCATCGGCCAGGAGGGCGGTCACGGTGGATTTCGGGCTGGCCATCGCACGGGACGCTATCAATGCCGGGGGATCGCCCTGAGAAAAGTGACCAATTCGACCTTGGTTAACAATTGGTGGTCAGCACGTTACCAATAGGTCAACGGGCTACCGATCGACAAAATTGCCGAATTGGCGCGAGCAGGGGAAATGCACTTGTGCGGGCACCCGCGAGCTGTCGTAAACCACCCGCTGCATTGCCCGCAAGTGAACACGATGAACGTGACGTAAATTCACACCCTGCGGTTATGCCTTTTCCCGGCGACCTCGGGTATTGACGATATTTCGGTAGCCCTTCTACGTTATGTGCACGAGATGTCACCGGCGACATGTGCTCGGTTCAGTTCCGCGACTCACGCACTTCACGCGTTTCGCGAAATGGGTGCGACGAGAGGGGTTTTCACATGCCACAGCCGCAGCAACTGCCCGGACCCAACGCCGACATCTGGGATTGGCAAATGGCGGGCCACTGCCGGGGAGTCGATTCGTCGATGTTCTTCCATCCCGACGGCGAGCGCGGTCGCGCTCGCGCCCAGCGCGAGATGCGCGCCAAGGAGCTGTGCCGGTCCTGCCCCGTGATCACCCAGTGCCGCTCCCACGCCCTCTCGGTCGGCGAGCCCTACGGCATCTGGGGCGGCCTGTCCGAGTCCGAACGCGAACTGCTGCTCAAGCGCGGGATGCGCCGCAGCGCCTAAGACACCTTCTGCGCGAGCAGTCGCGAATGGCCCCTCAGACACCGGTGTGAGGGGCCATTCGCGACTGCTCGTGTAACTCCGGCGCACCCGGCGCCGATCAACCCATGTGAACTCTTTCAGGCTGGTGTGTGCCGTTGCGCTGGCGGTCGGCGCGGTCCTGACCGCCGCGCCGGCCCAGGCCGCCCCGCTGCCAGCCTTCTGTGGGCCTGCCACGGTCGTCGACGGCATCTGCACGACGCGGCTGGCCTCGGTGACAACCGACGTCGTCAACGGGACGATCACCGGGACACCTGTCGGCGGCACCGAAGCGGTCACTCTGGCCGGACAGGGTGACGCGTACCTGAAGTCCACCGGGTTCGGTGACTCCCCGCCCGAACACGTCCTGACCTGGGACAGCACGATCGAGCAGGTCAGTGGCCTCGACGTCTCCCCCGCCGAGCCCAATTGGTACGGCAACGCCAAGGCCAAGGTGTTCCTGCCCAGAACCCTCAATGAGCTGGCCACCCACTTCCCGCCCGACAGCCTGCTCGTCCGGTTCACCACCGAGGAGCCGCAGCCGGGCGTGTTCGAGCTGGTGTCCATTCAGCCCTCGCGTCTGTAATCAATCGCACCTGCCGGTCTCAGTGAGTGAGATCACACCTTGTTGGCCCTGCGCCCCGAGGGCCACCGTGTGCTGTCTACTCCACCGGCAGGAAGAAGCACTCCATGAAGGACGCGTCCGGACCAGTCACCCCCCTCGATTTCTGGTCACGCTTCGGCAAGCTGTTCGGCATCGCCCTGCTGTCCTCCGCCATGCTCATCGGTGCTGCGATTCCCGCGGCGGCCGCCGAGCTGATGCGGGTGACGTTCGTGCGTCACGGCCAGTCCGCGGGTAACGCCTCCGGTCTGATCGACACCTCGACCCCCGGCCCCGCCCTCACGCCGCTGGGTCAGGCTCAGTCGGAGGCCGTGGTCGGCAGGCTCGGGGTCAACAACTACGACGGCGTCTATGCCTCGACCATGCAGCGAACCCAGCTCACCGCCGGACCACTGTCGCGGTATCTGCATCTGCCGGTCCGGGTGCTGCCCGGCGTGCACGAGATCGAGGCCGGCATTTTCGAGGGCACCCCGGAGAGCGAGGCCGCCAACGGTTACGGCCGGTATCCCCTGGCATGGGCGCTGCAGGGCAACCGGGATCTGCGCATCCCCGGCTCGATCGACGGCCACGAGTTCGACGCCCGGATGGACGGCTCGCTGCAGGAAATCTATGACAACGGCGACCGCAACTCCGTCGTGTTCTCGCACGGCGGGGCCATCATGTTCTGGACCATGATGAACGCGTCGAACCTCACCATGGAGCAGAAGCTGGACCTGCTGCGGTACGCCCCGCTGAGCAATACGAATTATGTTGTGATCGAAGGCAATCCGGTAGACGGCTGGAAGTTGGTGGACTGGAACGGCCAGAAGTTCGCACCGGAAGCCACCCTGGCGGCCGAGGTGCGCCTGCAACTGCGGACGCTGCAGCGCCAGCTGTCCGGCGCCGTGACACAGGTGGTGGCGTCGTTCGCGACACTGAACCCGGCCAAGGTCCTCGCCGCGATCGCCGACAGCTTCTCCGACACCGTGGTCTCGATCGCCAAGTTCGCCGGGGCGGTCAACAACAAGCTGGCCACCGAGTGGGCCAAGAAGTCCGAGCCGAACCCGACGGTGCCCAGCATCGCGACGGCGGCCGTCGAGCAGAGCGCTCCTGCGGTCGAGGAGGAGCCGGCCATCGCCGCACGTCAGGCACCGGCAACGGCTGCTGCGGTGAGCAATTCCGTCGCCGGTGATGCCGCCCCGAAGGCAGCGGTCGCCATCGCGGAGACGGTGACCGAGGACGCCGCACCCGTCGTCGAATCGGAAACACCGGCCGAGAACGTGGCTTCCGAGAACACCGAGACCCCGGAGGCCGAAGCGGTCGAGGTGCCCACGACGGCCACACCGGCCAAGGCGCCGCGGACCGCCAAGTCGGCGGCCAGCGGTGCGACCACCGCCAAGAAGGCCGGCAGCCCCCGGGCCACGGCAGGCGCCACCAGCGCCGGCTGACCTGCGCCCGTCGAGATTCCCTGTCGTCGAGTTCGACGACAGGGAATCTCCTTGTGACACCACGGCGTGTCGATACAGTGAGACCCGTGGCGCCGGGTGACAGCACGACCAGTCCGCCCGCGTCGATGGTCGCCCGGGTGGCGCTGATCGTGAGCGCCTTCGACCGTGCCGGCACGGTGCTGCGTCTGGACCAGGTAGCCGACCGCACCGGACTGCCGCGCTCCTCGACGCACCGCATCCTCAACCAGTTGCACGATGCCGGGCTGCTGCAGCACACCCCCGACGGGTACTCCCTGGCGGCATCGGCGCTGCCGGCGGCAGGAGCCATCGACCATTCGCAGCTGCGCAGCGTCGCCTCGCCGGTTCTGGAACGCCTGCATGCCGATACCGCCCTCGTGGTGCACCTCGGGGTGCTGGCCGCCGCCGACGTCGTCTATCTCGACAAGGTGGCCGGTGGTGGGGGTGCCGCGGTGCCGACCCGGGTCGGTGGCCGGACCCCCGCCCACGCCAGCGCACTGGGCAAGACCATGCTCGCGCGCCTGCGCGCCGAGGACGTCGACAAGACCCTGGACAAGCAGCTGCGCAAGTGCACGCCGTCCACGATCGCCGACCTGCCCACCCTGCATCAGGAACTGGCCAGGATCAGGTCGCGACGCGGAATCGCCTACGACGACCAGGAACTCGCGGTGGGCCTGTCCAGCGTCGCCGCCCCGATCACCATGTCGGGCCATGAGGTCGCCGGACTCTCGCTCACCGGGGCGGTGCCCGCGCAGCACCTGGCCCGGGTCGCGCCGTTCCTGTCCCGTTCCGCCAACGGCATCTCCGAGCGTCTCGGCAGCGCAGCAAGCGGCCACACCGATATCGAGACCGTCACCGACGACATGTTGTCGCGGGTGCTGCGCACGCTGGCCTCCGACGATTGGGTATGAGCGACGCTCACCACATCAGATCGTCGACGGCGATGCCCACCGAGTGCCTGCCCACCACGGTCAGCACCTGCTCGACATTGCTTGCCACGTGCATGCGAGCGGTCTGGACATCCCGCCAGATCCGCTCCAGCAGCGCCGCGTCGGCGTCAGTACCGGGATCGTCGATCACCGCGCCGACGGCGCGCAGCGCACGATCCGATGCCATCACCTGGTCACGCCTGGTCCGCAGCATCAACTCGGCATCCGGATAGCGTTCGCCGCGAACACAATCGAGCTGCTCGGCGACGTTGCGCCGGATCTGCATCATCGACAGTTCGATATCGGCGCGGGCCGGCGCAAGCGCGCTCGGCGCACCGTCGAGTACGCATCGGGCGGCACCCAGCAACGGCATCGTCCCGGCCAACGTGTAGAGGGTCGGTTGGGGCAGTCGCTGCAGCGCGGGCAACGCGGGATCGGGCGCCGTGTCGAGCCAGCTGAACGCGCGGTATTCCGGGACGAAGGCATCGGTGACGATGACGTCGTCGGCACCGATTCCGCGTAATCCCAATCCATTCCAGGTGGGTTCCACGGTGTAGTCGCTGCGCGGGACCAGTACCGCCATGAAGTCCTGCGCCGCGCCGTCGGCGCCGACCTTCAGCGCCGCGGCACTCAGCCAGGACGCGTAGGGTGACCCCGTGCACCGAGCCCAGCGGCCGCTGAGCCGAAAGCCGCCGGGCACGCGTTCCAGCCGTCCGGTCGGCGCGTATGACGAGCACAGCAAGGTCCGCGGATCGCCACCCCAGAGTTCATGGAGCACCCGCCGGTCGCGGACCGACAATCCCCAGTTGTTGACCGCCAGCCAGCCGGCCAGCCAGCCCGTCGACATGCACGCCGAGGACAGCTCGCGGGTGGCGGTCAGGTAGATGTCGGGGTCGGCGTCCAGACCACCGAAGTCCGGGGGCTGCAGCAGGGCAAAGTAACCGGCCTCGTGCAGCCGGGCGATCACTGCACGGTCCACCACACCCGAGCGGTCGACATCGGCGGCGGCCGCGGCGACCTCGGGGAGCAGGTCGCGGACCGAACTGAGCACAGACTGCGACGTACTCTCCCTCGTCATCGATTTCGGCGTGCGACGATCGTGTGTATATCAGTCCCCGTCACCGCTGGAGGTGGATATGTCGCAATCGGCCGTTGACGGTTCGCGTGCATACCGCCTGATGCAACCGCCGGCGCACGAGGGTCTCGGGCTCCCGCCGGACGAATTCATCGGGGCGGTAGGCGCAATCGCCGCCACCGATGGATCCCTCGGTTGGCTGGCCGGCAGCTACGGTGTCGCGGCGCGGGCGCTGGCACCCGTGGCGGCCGAGCAGGTGTGGGGTGCCAGTCCTGACGCGCTGGTGACCGTCGCCCATCACGGGTCGGCGCGGCTGACCGACGGCGAGCTGACCGGGCGATGGAGATCGGTCGTCGGCGCCGAACATGCCGACTGGTTTCTGCTCGCCTGCGATGGCACGTATGTACTGGTCCCGAAGGGCCGCGTCGACGTCGACCTCGACGCCCGGCCCGCTGCCCTGCCCGGCGTGGGGATCGGCGATGTGACGATCACGGACTTCAACGTCGACGACCATCACACAGCCGACCGCGCCGTGGCCGCGGCTGCCGCGGCCGCCGCCGTGGTGGGGTCGGCCTTGGGTGGGTGGCGCCGGCACGTCGATCAGGTGCGCGCCCGGTTGGCGATCTCCTACGGCGGCGACGAGATCACCGATGATGCCGCCGCCCAGATTGCCCGCAGCGCATCGGATATCGACGCCTCGCGGCTGCAGATCGAGACGGCGGGGTTCTCCGCTGGCATGGCGCCCTATCAACAAGCGATCGCCCGGGCACGTGGCGCGGCCGACCGCCTCTTGGCCAGCAGCCGGCACGCTCTCGACGCCTCGGACCCGGTGACGGCCGCCTGGCGCGATGTGCACGCAGGCTGCCGGCTGGCCGCCGCGATCATGTGATGCTCGCACGATCGGCGTAGGTCGGGGGGTCACGCACCGTGCTAACGCAGCAGTGCCCGGCTCATGACCAGTCGTTGGATTTGGTTGGTGCCCTCGTAGATCTGAGTGATCTTGGCGTCACGCATGAACCGTTCGACGGGGAAATCGGTCGTGTAGCCGGCTCCGCCGAACAGCTGCACCGCATCGGTGGTGACCTCCATGGCGATATCGGAGGCAAAACACTTCGATGCCGCCGAGATGAAACCCAGATCGGGTTCGCCACGCTCGGCACGAGCCGCTGCGCTGTAGACCATCAGCCGGGCCGCCTCCACCTTCATAGCCATATCGGCGAGCATGAACTGCACGCCCTGGAAGTCACTGACCGATCTGCCGAATTGCCTGCGATCCTTGGTGTACGCGATCGCCGCGTCAACAGCGCCTTGCGCAATACCGACCGCTTGGGCACCTATGGTCGGGCGCGTGTGATCCAACGTGGCCAGCGCCGTCTTGAACCCGGTACCGGGTTCACCGATCATCCGGTCGCCGGGGATCCGGCAGTTGTCGAAATACAACTCGGTCGTCGGCGATCCCTTGATGCCCAGCTTGCGTTCCTTGGGCCCGACGGTGAAGCCCTCGTCGTCCAGGTGCACCATGAACGCCGAAATGCCATTGGCTCCTTCATTCGGATCGGTCACCGCCATCACCGTGTACCACGATGACTTACCGCCGTTGGTGATCCACGCCTTGGCCCCGTTGAGAACCCAGTCGTCACCGACCGGTCTCGCCCTGGTCTTCATCCCGGCAGCGTCAGATCCAGCTTCGCGCTCGGACAGCGCATACGAGGCCAACGCACCGTCCACCAGATCGGGCAGGACCTTCTTCTTCAAATCCTCACTTCCCCGCAAGATCAACCCCATCGTGCCCAACTTGTTGACCGCTGGAATCAACGACGCCGAGGCATCGACACGGGCCACCTCTTCGACCACGATGCATGCCGCCACCGAATCCGCGCCCTGCCCGCCGTACTCCTCCGGTACATGCACCGCGTTGAAGCCCGACGTGTTCAACGCGGACAACGCCTCCTGCGGAAATCGCGAATTCTCGTCACAGTCAGCGGCATGAGGAGCGATCTCTTTCTCCGCCAGGCCCCGAATCGCTGCCCGAAGTTCCCGTAGCTCCCCCGGCAACTGAAACAGCCCGAATGAAGAATTACTCAATGTTCTCTTCTCTGCGTCTGGTAATCGAATACGTCACGGGCATTGCTCTGGTCGATGTGCCGACGACACTTGCGCGATCGTCGCAACCGGCCCGCGACTACCCGTTGATCCTGGTGGCGTGTCCGGTCCATTCGGCTTCACGAAGCTCGTTCTTGCGAACTTTGCCGGTCGATGTTCTCGGCAAGGCGAGGACGAATTCGATGACGCTCGGCGCCTTGTACGACGCGATGCGTGACTTGACATGTGCGATGAGTTCGGCTTCCGCGACCTGCTTTTCGTTCTTGATGACCACGAACGCCTTCGGCCGCTCACCCCATTTGTCGTCCGGCGTACCCACGACGGCGGCCTCCAGCACCGAAGGATGGGTCAGGATCGCGTGCTCCACCTCGATGGTCGAGATGTTCTCGCCACCGGAGATGACTATGTCCTTCGCGCGGTCGCGGAGTTGCACGTATCCGTCGGTGTGCATGACACCCAGATCCCCCGAATGAAACCAGCCCCCCACGGTCGCCTTCCGGGTACCGACTTCATCGTTGTAGTAGCCCTTCATCACGCCGTTGCCGCGCATGACGATCTCACCCATCTCGGCGCCGTCCGCGGCCACATCGACCAATTCTCCTGTTGCGGACAGAGTCTCGCGAACGACTCGTACGCGATCGCCGGCGATCAGGCCGACGCCTTGTCGGGCCATCAGTTGCGCCTGACGTTCGTCGTCATATCGTGCCCATTCGGGCTGCGGCTCGCACACTGCGTACGGGCCGTAGGTCTCGGTGAGACCGTACATGTGCACGATGGTTGCGCCCAGCGTTCGCATGGCGGCGATGATGGTGGGGCTCGGTGGGGCCCCTCCATTGGCGATGGTGAGCGGAGCGGCCAGGACGTGCGACTGCTCGGCGTGCGCCAGGATGGTGAGAACCGTTGGAGCTCCGCTGAGATGCGTGATGTGGTGCTCATCGATCGAACCCCACACTGTCTCGGCGCGCACCGACCGGAGGCAGTAATGGGCGCCCAGAGCGGCTGTGACGCCCCAGGTTGCGCACCACCCGTTGCAGTGGAACATGGGCAGTGTCCACAGATACCTGGTGGACTGCGTGAACCCGGAATGATGAATCCCGCTGAGCGCACTGAGATAGGCGCCTCGGTGGCAGTACATGACTCCCTTCGGCCGGCCGGTCGTGCCGGAGGTGTAGTTGATGGCGATCGTGCGCGCCTCGTCATCGATCTCCCATGGGAGATCAGCATCGTCACCGCGGGTGACAAACTGCGCATAACTGACCGAGTCGGCGGCGTCCGGCATCGTGCCGTCGATTGCGGGCAGCACGACCCATTCGCCGACAGTGGTGAAATCGGGAGTCGACTTGGGCAGACCCTCGATGAGCTCGCCATCGCCGAACAGTATCCGTGCTCCGGAGTGCCGGATGATGTACCCGATTTCAGAGGCAGTGAGACGGGTATTGATCGCTACCAGGACGCCTCGCGCCAGCGGGACCGCGTAGTGGGCGATCAGCATCTCGGCCGAATTGCCGGCCAGATAGGCAACGCGCTCGCCATCGGTGATACCGGAGGCGCGCAGCGCGTTGGCCAGCTGCTGCACTGCTACGCCGAACTGGCGGTAGGTCCAGCGCCGCTCACCGTCGACGATGGCAACCTTGTCGGGTACGACTTCGCTTGCTCGTTGCAGAAAACGAACTGGTGTCAGGGCGACATCAAGGCATGTCATGGGAGTTCTCCTCAAAGGGAAACGCTGTCAACCGAGCTCACGCCGAGTGCGGTCGACGGGTCAATTAGATTGTCCAACAACATTATTGGTGACGGCCGCGGCAGAATCGGGCCCGGAGCCCGAGTCGGCCGAGGGCAGGTGAAGGATGAGGTACGTCCCGGTGCCGGTGCCGTCCGGCCATCCCACGACGCGCGCGCTGTCAAAGCCGAAGTACCGCATTGTGGCGGTGATACATCCACGCGCCAGCTCATGGTCTGCGACGGTGTATCGAGTGGTGCCGCTGGAGCTCTTGCGGAGGTAGATCAACATTCCACCGTTAGCCGCCACCCGCGCGCGGTAGGTGTCGAATCGCGCTCGGCAACCACAGTGCGGTCCCATCGGATCACGGTGTGAACACTCGTTGACGACATAGACAGATGGCACTCTTCGAGGCGACGACGCACGTACCAGCACCGTGTGTTGTGCGCCTGTCACTTCGTCATCGAAGTCGACGACGAGGGTCGACTTGTTCCCGATGTCGGCGTGGCGTTCGGCGACGGGACGAATGCGACCGGTGTATCCATTGCCGAAATGAATGCGGTGGTGAACGACGTCATCGACGGCGACCAGCGCCAAGCGGTGATCGTCTACAAAGACGGACAATTCGGTCCCCATCAGCAGACGCCCGCTGCTCTGGTCGAGGAGGGTGGCGGTCAGCGCCAACGGCGCCAGACCGGCGATATCGCACAGATCGATCGCTGCCTCCGCTGGGGCGTGCCTCGCCACTACGCCTTGTTCAGCCGTTCTGATCGGTACCACATGTCCGGGCCGGAGCAGGTCATCCGGTCGCGCCGCAGGGTTGGACAACACGCGGGCCGTGTGGGCGCGGTCGATTGCGCTGATACCTGTCCCGACTCCCACAGCGTCCACCCCGACTCCGAACACCGGTGTGTCCGGCTCCTGACGACCGGGCGCGACCATGGGCGGCAGATCCAGGGCGTCTGCCCTGCTCGAACGCATCGCGGCGCAGAGGAATCCCGATGTATGCCGGATCGTCCAGGCAGTCCAGGAAGGTTCTGCGAGCGCGCCCGCCATCACGACTTCGGCCGATTCCTCGCCGCCGCGACCATGTGTGATCAGCACGGGCCTGCCAAGTGCCAGATCGTTGATCGCGGGTCCGAGTGAACGCATCGATGCTCGCATTACTCGTCGACACTGAGGAGGGTGCGATAGCCACTGTCGTGAAAGATCAGCGGTGTGCTGGACTCATCGATTGCGGCCAGATGGACCTGCAAGATCACCACGTCGTGGTCACCGGCAGGAATGGATGAGGAAATGCTGCAGTCGAACCAGGCGGCGGCATCCTCGAGAAAGACTGCGTCGGAATCACTGGCGAACCAGGAAAGACCCTTGAATCGGTCGGTGGCCTTCGACGAGAGCTGACGAGATGCGGTCTGGTGTTCGGAGGACAGCACCGAGATGCCCAGGTGCTCCCCGCTCGACAGAACCGGCCACGTGGTGGACGTGTGTTGCACGCAGATCGATACCAACGCGGGATCCATCGAGACGGGGGTGAATGAGGTTGCCACGATTCCGACGGGGACACCTTCGCGCAGCGCGCACAGCGCGGCGACGCCGGTGGGATAGCGTCCGTAGAGTCGGCGCAGTCTGGAGATGTCCGGAGCATCGTCTGCGGATCGCACAGGTTCAAGAACGATCATCGAACGCCACCCTTTCTGTGGTCACGCGGGACAGATTCGCGGGTGACCGGCCTCTTGTCGGTCGGTCCACCTCAGGCACCTCGGGCATGCGCGTATTCGGCGATCAGGGACGAGACCGCGTCCAGGCATGCGTGCCCGATGGTCTCGCACGATCCCGCTGGGTCACCGAGAACGCCGTTGGGCGACACCGAGCCGATTCCGTCACTGAATGCTCGTTCGATCAGCGCCTGGTCGACCGTGCCGGCGTATCCGCGGGCGAATTGATCCGCCCGGACTCTATCCGGATGCAGCACAAGCATTACCGAGGTCTCGGCGACATCCGCATGGCCGCCCACGTTCTCGCCCAGACCTCCGATACGGGCGGCGCACTCTCGCCAGGTATCAAGGATTGCATCGCCGTCGGTGAACATGATGACCGTCAGCGGGGCCAGGTGCTCGCGCAGTCGGGCTTCGAAATCACGCATGACGGGGTAGTTCCCGATGTGGCCCGAGAACAGAATCACCCGCTCGAATCCATGCCGCGCGAGGTGTGCGGTGTAGTCGAGGCAGGTGGACTCGAGTGTGGACGCTCGAAGGGACAGCGTCCCAGGAAATCCCAAGTGGTGCGGTGAATACCCCACTCTGATGGTGGGGAGCACCAGCGCGTTACCGAGTCGCCGAGCGACGCGGACGGCGATCTCATCGGCATGATCGGCATCCATCGACAACGGGAGATGCCTGCCGTGCTGTTCGATTGCGCCCAACGGCAGGACGGCCGTGCGGAACCCGTCCGCAATCGCCGTGCCGATCTCCGGACTGGTCAGGTACTCGATCCGGACTTCGGTCGACATCGGCACATCGGCACTAGGCACGGTCGCCCCTGATGATGCGTGCCTGACGAGCGATCGCGTCATGTTCGCGGACGTCGTACATGTCGTCGATGAGATCGGTGAACGAGGCAACGACGTTGGCGCGGCGAATGGTGCCCTTGAGCGTCAACTCACCGGCTTCGGCCGACAGTGGTCGTGGAAACACCCGGTAGTCCTTGATCTGGAGCGGTCGGGAGAGCTCGGAGTTGACACCGTCAATCCATCGACGCAGTGCCCTGTCGCGATCCTCGGGCCGCATCGTCTGCGCATCCGCGTTGACGGCCAGCAACACCGTGAGGTACTTGCGGCCCTCACCCACCACCACTGCCTCGTCCAGCAATGGACTGGCCTTCAGCTTCACCTCTATCGGCTGCGGGCTGACCGACTTGCCGCCGCTGGTCTTGATGAGATCCTTCGATCTGCCGATGATCTTCACCTCACCGTCGGAACCCAGATCCACCAGGTCTCCTGTGAGATACCAACCGTCACGCAACGCTTCCGAGGTGGCTTCTGGGTTGTTCCAGTAGCCGGTGAACAAACTCGGAGCGCGCACCTGCAGCTCCCCTTCCGGGGATACCCGTGCCGTCCACCGCGGGTCCGGCAGGCTCTTGCCGATGGTGCCAGGGCGGGGAAACGACCGGTCCCATTGGGCGAGGACCGCTCCACACGTCTCGGTCGTGCCGTAGAGCTCACGTAGGTCGAGACCCCACATATGCCAGAGCGCCGCCACGTCTGGGGTCATGCTGCCCGACGCCGTCCAACTCACCTTGATCCGGTCGATGCCCACCTGCGCGCGCAAGGGCTGAAACACCGTCTTCAGACAGATGGCGTACAGCACATCGAGATACGCGGGCGGCCGGCGTCCTTCCCACCGCATCGAGCTGATGCGACGCGCGACTTTCATGGCAGCCGCGTACTTGATGCCGAAGAGGCGGCCCGAGCATGCGACGGCCTGCAGCATCTCGCTGGCGAGCTTCTCGTGCATGCGCGGCGGCCACACCACCGCTGTCGGGCGTACCCCGACGAGTGCTTCCGCCCGCTGCTCCATGGCGCAGTAGGTGATCACCAGCCGGGTCATGATCGGTGCGAACACCCCGATGAGGGCGGGGGCGACGTGTGACAGGCCGAGGAACCCGACCAGATCGTGGCGCACACGACCGATCTCCGGGTATGTCATCGCGACTCCCAGCACCGAATACTGCAGCGTCCGGTGCGTGTGCACCACGCCTTTCGGGGTGCCCGTGGACCCCGACGTGGAGAACAGGGCCGCCGGTTGGTCGATATCGCCGGCTCCCACGAGCTCGTCGAACAACGCCGGTTCGGACTCGGCCAGCTCCTGCCCCGTTTCCGACAGCGAACGCCAGTCGCAGACTGCGACGCCCCTGGGCATGGCGATGGGTTCGGCGTCGAAGCCGATGGCGGCGCGCAGATGCGGCAGGCGGGGCGCCACTTCGGCCACCTTTGCGAGATCAGCACTGTTCTCGGCGAAAACCGCGGACACTTCACAGGTTTCGAGTACCTGTGCGAGCTCCTGCGGTGAGCTTGTCGGATACACCCCGACGAGGACGCCGTTGACACTGAGGATGGCCAGAGCAGCGACCACCCATTCGGTACGGGCCGACGACATGATGGCCACCCGGTCACCAGGTTTGACTCCGAGGCTGTTCAGACCGAGAGCGACTGCCCGCACGGATTCGTGATACTGACCCCAGCTCGTGGCGTGCCGAGCACCTGACTCCCAACGGTAAAAGGCAACCGTGTCCGGCTCGTGTCGTGCGCGCTCGTAGAGCATCTGGGCAAAGGTGCGTTGCACCGCCTGGAATCCTGTCGGGTCTTGGAGTACCGGTACCGCGTCGGTGACGTGGTACCCGCTCGGATCCGACGAGGTCGGAATGTCTGGCGCCATCACTGTGATTCCTCTGCCGTGCGCTCGGCGTACTGCTGTCGTTCTACCACCTCTGCATCTGTGCGGCCGCGCTTGCTGCTCCAGCCTTCACGGAGGGCCCTTGCAGCCGGATCGTCGAAGTAGGTGGCGGCCGCCGCCAGGGTGTGGTGCAGCGAGGCCTCGTCTTCGGCCACGTCCGGGCCGTTCACGCTGCGCTTGAGTGCGCCGTAGAGTACCGGCGCCTTGGCTGACGCCTCGTGGGCTGTGGCGACCGCAGTGGCCAGGAGTTCTGCGGCATCGACGACGGCGTCGACGAGACCGATCGCCACGGCGTCATGAACATCGAGGAGCCTTCCTGACAACACCATCGCGCGGGTGGCCCGTGCGCCGAGAAGTCGGATGGCACGTTGGATGCCCTTGTCGGCCGGAAGCAGACCGTGGTTGATCTCCGGGAATCCGAACTGCGCGTGCTCGACCGCGAGCACGGTGTCGGCGAAGAGCGCGATCTCCATGCCGCCGCCCACGCAGTACCCGTTGATGGCGGCGACCACCGGGCGCGGGTACCGGTCGAGCGCCACCAGCAACGAATGGAAATTCCGCATCCGATCGCCGATCTGATCGGCCGCGACACCGCCGAGCTCCTTGATGTCGCCGCCGGCAGTGAAGAATCGGTCGCCGCGGCCGGTGAGGACGATGGCAGGCGTGCCCGGGGAGTCGGTGAGGTCGGCGATCAGTCGCGTCAGCTCACGGATGATGGAGCGGTTCAGCGCGTTCGCGGGTGGCCGGTCCAGGGTGACGATCAGCACCCCAGCCCGGTCCTCCAGGGCGAGTCCGGTGTACGACGCGGTGTCGGCACTAGTCATGTGCGGACTGCCCCACGGGTTCTCGAACCACTGTGGATCGTTGCGAATGACCCTCGCCACGAGCGGACGGGAAAACGGGTTTCCGGCCTTCTCGGAACGCCCGCCGGGCCTCGAGATAGTCCGCCCCGGCGAATCCGAGCGTTTCCAATGCAGCGGAAAGTTCCTGTTGGGGAAGTGCATTGGTGAGCCACCCGGTGTTCAGCGAGCGCTTAGTCCAGCGGATTGCCTGTTGTGAGCCCTGCGCGAGATCATCGGCGATCGCCAACGCCCGGTCCAGTACGGCGTCCCGGTGCTCGGTGATGCTCACCAGCCCGATGCGCTCAGCCTCGGCACCGGTCAGTCGTGCCGACGTCAGTTGGAAATACTTGGCTTTGGCCATACCGACCAGAAGCGGCCAGATCAACGAGGAGTGGTCCCCGGCCACGACACCGACCCGGGTATGGCCGTCCATCAGAATTGCATCTTCTGCCGCGACACTGATATCCGCCAGCAGCGCCATCGACAGACCCCAACCCACCGCGGGCCCGTTGATCGCAGAGATCAGCGGTTTGTCCATGTTCAACAACGCGGAAAGGCGCCGTCGTTCGACCTCCATGAGCGCGATGGCGTCATCCAGGCTGGGATCGGGTTGGCCGACGTCCATGCCCGTGCAGAATCCCCGCCCGGCGCCCGTGATGACGGCAACTCTGGTCTGGGGGTCGCGGTCGACATCGACCCAGATATCAGCCATGTATTCGAACATGGGCATTGTCAGGGAGTTCAACTGATCGGGACGATTCAGGGTGATCAGGAGAACCCCATTGGGCCTGCGCTCGATCAGGATCTCGTCGGGGTAGCGGCTGAAGATGTCATCTGCGGCTGATGTGGTCATCGATATTCTCCTACCTGGATGGTGTTGTTGCTCTGCGCCTTTGACATACCGAACGCTTCGACTTCTGCGTAGTGCGCCGGCCGGGCGCTGCGAATGTCGTCCAGGATCGCGTCCGGGCAACGAACCACGGCGCGCGGATTCTTGAACTTCGGGATCACATATTTGCCGAACAGTTCGATCGACTTCATCAGCTCGTCATGCGGTAATCCGTCGATACGCATGACCAGCGCGTCGGCACCAAGATCCACGTACCGTTGGACCTGGGCAACGCAGTCGTCGGGGTCGCCCACGATGAATCCGGCCGAGTCGTCGAACATGTATCGCTCGTCGCCGAAATCGACGTTCTTCACCGCACCCATGTACTGATAGTCACTGGAGAGCTTCGACAGACGCTCATACGCGTCCGTGGACAGCGCCACAGTCTTGGTCAGGTGCCGTGCCCACTTCAAGGCTTCATCGCGGGTCGGGGCACAGTGCATGCCACCGGCCACCGCCACCAGCTTCTCCGCCTGGACGGGATAGCTGTGGGTTGCGACGGCAAGGGCCTCGTCGTATATGCGCAGCATGTTCTCAAGGAAATCGAACCCGAGATAGAACCCACCGACGATCGCTCCGACACCGAGTTCTGCTGCAGCCCTGACGGATTCAGGACTACCGGTGGCCATGTGAATTGGCGGGTACGGGGTCTGGATCCCCCGGGGCACGAGGCTGCGTGGCGGGATCTTGTAGTGCTCTCCGACGAACGAGAAAATGTCATTGTGCAACGCCCGGCGAATCACCTCGAGGCCTTCGAGCTGTTGGGCCTTGTTCTCGGCCGGCGACACTTCGAAAGCGCGCAACGCGAGCGTGGTGTTGCCCCGACCGACACCGAGCTCTACTCGGCCGTTGGAGAGAATGTCTTCCGTCGCCAACCTCTCAGCGACCCGAATCGCGTGGTTGATCCGCGTCGGCAGCAGGGTGACCAGGTGCACGAACCTGATACGACTGGTCAACGCCATCAGGTAGGGGTAGAGGACTTCCGGTGCCGAGGTCGTCGCGGTGCCGATCGCCACGTGTTGCTCTGAGGTGCCGAACGCATCGAAACCCACTTCCTCTGCCAGGAGAACCTCGTCCACCAACTCCCGGTAGCGGTGTTCATGGGTATGGCCCGGGGCTGTCTCGCCCTCGCTCATGAAGATGAACCGCATCGTCAGATCCTTCCGCTATGTGACTGTTCATTAACCTAGGCCCGAAGGCGGACGCTGTCAACGGTAGTCGCATCATCAATCGATTCCACCGCCCACGCGTCGGCTATTAAGCCAGTTCATGCCCTATTTTGTGACACCGGTTTCGCATGGAAATCCATCCCGCAGGACTGCGCGTCCTGCTCGACATTTGATCCCCTTGACGTTAATGGTCATTAACGTGAGGCTGTTTTCGGGATCGCAATAGATGGGGGCGTGCCGTACGAGCGCCGAGCTCGGACACATCCGGATCGTTTACGATGCAAAGCATCAGGGCCATGGGGGTTACCGTGGGGAGCTATGACGTCTGACAAGGTGGCTGCCGGAGCCGCTACGGCTGATTCACCGCGTCGAGAGAAGTTGCTCGGGGTTGCCGCAGAGTTGTTCCTACACAACGGGTACGACTCGGTCACCGTGGAGATGATCTGCGCCAAGGCCGGCATCTCCGGACCTGCGCTGTACCGGCATTTTCAGAACAAACAGGCGCTGCTCATCGCGGTCGTGGAGAAGGGACTGGAGTCCCTGCACCAGTTCGCGCGCGCGACGGTAGAGACTCAGCCCGATCCGACGACGGCGTTGGAGACGATGATCGAGCACCACATCTTGTCGGTCATCGACGCGCCGCCGACCCCACTGATCTTCCTCAAAAACGAACATGCCTTTCCCGAGGCGGATCGCCGGCGGGTGCGCCGCGAGATGAACCTGTATGCCGAAGAGTGGATCTCGACGGTCTCCCCCTTGCGGCCGGATCTGTCCGAGCCGGAAGTCCGCCTGTTGACGCAGTCGGTTTTCTCCATGCTCAATGCCGTCGCCACCCTGAACAAGGGACTCGATCAGAAATCCATCGTGTCGACGATGTCGTATGCGGCGATCCAGGCGCTCACCGCGATCCCGCACGCTTCTGCGTGAGGTGTAGCCGCCCCGCCACGGGTACGGACGCAATGCCGGCGGCACGCGCGGACTTCGGGATCAGTGAATGGACAACTTCGGAGTACGGACAGCGAGGACGAGTGCGAGGGCGGCAATCGCGAGCACTCCCGAGATCCCCCACGAGGTGCTGAATGCACTCCAGGGTGGCGTCCCGTCTGCGGCAGCCGAGTCGACCGTGAGGACCGCGCCAGATACCTGGGCGCCGATTGTCCCGGCGACCGCCTGAATAGCGAAGTTCAGGCCATTGAACTGAGTCACCTTGTCTGCCGGAACACCACTGACGACCAGGTTCAGTGATTGGGTCATCGACACGCTCAGGCCGAAGTTGACAGCCAAAGTGGCGACGAACACGACCACGATGCTCCCGCGTTCTCCCATCGCGAGCATCACCAGGGCACCGCCGAGAATCGAGATCGGACCGAACGACGACGCCAACCGGGAACCGATCGCCTTGTCCAATATCGAGATCAACGGGGCGGTGAGCCCGATCAGCATGGCCGAGACCAACAGAACTGCGGTGACAGTGGCCGATTCGCCCAATCCGTAGCCGGATGACGAGGGCATCTGCATCTGCATCGGAACACTGACGAGAGTCGCATTGATGCAGTAACCCGCCAGGAACATGAGACCCGAAGCGGCCACCACGGTGAAACTGCGCATCAACCGGAGATCCACCAGCGGTTCGTCGACCCTGAGCTCAACGCGGACGAAGAGAAACAGCCCTGCCAGACCGGCACCCAACAGCAGGAAGAACTCGGTCGACAGCCAACCCCAGTCGGGCGCGAAGGTCAGTGCGAGCAAGACGGCGGCAAGGCCGAAGGCCAACAGGCCGGCACCGGCCAGGTCGATACTCGCTCTGAGGTCGCGAGTGGCTGGTGAGCGAGGAATGAAGACCCACACGGCCGCCATACAGCCCAACAGAGCGATGAATGGCAGCCAGAACAGCCATCGGTAGGAGAGATGGTCGGCAATCGGCCCGGCAATGATGGTCCCGGCTCCGGTACTGCCGAAGATGGCCCCGACCATGAAACCGTTCGCGTATTTTGTCGTGACCTCGCCCTGGGTGTCCCGAATTGTGCCGATGGCCAGCGGGGCGGTGCTCAGCCCGACGCCCTGCATCAATTGGCCCGCAATCAGCATCTCGATCGAGACCGACAGCGCCGAGATGAGGGTCCCTATGGCAACCACCACCAGCACCCCGAGAAGGGTGCGGCGTTTGTCCCAGACTTCGCCGAGCCGGCTCACAATGGGCGTGGCGATGGTTCCGGTGAGCAGCACGCCGGTGAGAACCCACGAAATGGTCGAGCCGGCCACTTGAAATTCGTCCTGCAAGATCGGCAGCGCCGGCGGTGTCACCGATTCGTTGAGACCCTTGAACGCGGCCACGCAGGCGACTGCCGTGGCCAGGATCGCGCTTGCCCGTGTTCGCTGTTCGCTACCTGATGTGCGCGGATCACGTAATCGCATGAAACTGCTCCTTGTCGATGACGATGGGCGACTTGCCGGGCGGACTCCTGCAACGTGGACGCAGGCACGGCGATGTTGAAAGTTCGTCTATAAACTGTTGCTGCCGTGGTCAATTGGCACCGAGGTGCCTACTGTCCGTCAAACCCACGACAGGGACCCTCGCCCGCACTGTTGCGGCACTACGACAGCGCGATACGTACTGCCTGAGTTGCGTTCCGCAGCGAAGTGGGCGTCGCCGCGGAGCGACTGACTCATCAGATGAACTCGCTCCTCCAAATGTGATTGAGCATTAACCTAGGGTCGGGGTGTGATGTTGTCAACAGTGGAAGCGAGAGAGTTGACAATCAGCCTCGATCAGGTCTTAAAGCGCTAGATTGCGACGATTTCGCTGTCGCATCCGCGTCGCGCTGCCTTGGATCAAACCCGCAGAGCGCGTCGTTCTGGTTCCATGGAAGTTAATTGGTGTTAACGACGCCCGATGGGCATATCAGGTCAATCGTTGTCGAGGAGTTGTTGGAGCAGCGGCGTGAGGCGATAGTCGACCAGTTTCCGCATGACCAGTGAGGTTGTCGTCTTCTCCACACCATCGATGTCGAGGATGCGGCCGGCGATGCGATACAGGTCGTCGGCATCGCGGGCGACGACATGAACGAGCAGGTCGGCGACGCCGCTGAGGCCGTCCACCTCGACTACTTCAGGGATTCCTTTGAGTTCCTGCGCGATTCGGGACAGCATCCGCTGCATGACACTGGTGAGGATGAATGCGCTCAGCGGATAGCCGATGGCAGCCGGGTCGATACGGCGTTCGAATGCCTGCAGCACACCTTGCCCTTCGAGTCTGCCGAGCCGGGCCTGCACCGTGTTCCGGGACAGACCCGTCTTGTCGGCCAGGGCGATCACCGTTGCCCGTGGATCGTCGTTGAGCGCGCTGAGGATCCGAGCGTCGAGAGCGTCGACGGCAAATGGCCTTGGCATTGTGACAACCTCCGACGACCGGTGAGGGCGCGATAGTGTGCAGAATGCTGAGATCCTGCGATCGGTATTGCCTGAATTGTATTGCAGTGGTCCACTGAAGTTCGATTTCTCACAAGGAATCTCGACAAGCGGACGGCGCCACGCCGCTGCAGCGGTAGCGCGGTTCCCACCGGGACCGCCTGCCCGTCACCACCGATCCTGCCTCGCTCACGAACTGGGCCGGGGGATCGGTGCGGTGCCAGAAACTCACAGGCAAGGATCACAAATGATGAACGGCGCTCGCACGCTCGACCACCAGATGTCGCAACACTCCCCGACCGTGATCGACCCAGCAGCGCTGGCAGAGATCGAGACGCGCGTGTTGTGGCTGTCGACGGCGATGATTCACCACGCCAATCGGGTTCGTCCGAATCCGACGGGGCTGAAGGTGGGTGGTCATCAGGCGTCGTGCGCCTCGATGGTGTCGATCATGACCTCGTTGTGGTTCGAACAGCTCCGTCCCGGTGACCGGGTATCGGTCAAACCCCATGCATCACCGGTGTTGCACGGCATCAACTATCTGCTCGGCGAGTTGGACCAGAAGTATCTGACGACCTTGCGGGAGTTCGGAGGGCTGCAGTCGTACCCCAGCAGGGTGAAAGACCCGGATCCCGTCGACTATTCGACGGGGTCGGTGGGCATTGGTGCGACCGCGCCGATCTGGGGTGCGATCGCGCGACGGTACGTGGACACGACCTTCGGCCATGCCGGAACGGGGCGCCAGTATTCGCTGGTCGGTGACGCCGAACTGGACGAGGGTGCGGTGTGGGAAGCCATCCTCGACACGTCCGTGGCCGAGCTCGGTGAGATCGTCTGGATCGTCGACCTGAACCGGCAGTCTCTCGACCGGGTGGTGCCCAACATTGCCGCCGGTCGCCTCGACGCGATGTTCTCGGCCGCCGGGTGGCAGGTGATCACCGTCAAGTTCGGCAGACTGCTGGAGGACTTGTTCACGCGCCCCGGCGGCCCGGCGTTGCGTTCCCGGATCCTCAACATGCCGAATCCGGAGTACCAGCGGCTGCTGCGATGTGACGCCGCGCAGCTGCGGGCGCGGCTGCCTGGTGACGAACCGGATGCGGCAGAGGTGGCGTCGCTGATCGACGGCCTCGACGACGACACCCTGGTC
Source organism: Mycolicibacterium sp. P9-22 (assembly GCF_008329585.1). GTDB lineage: Bacteria > Actinomycetota > Actinomycetes > Mycobacteriales > Mycobacteriaceae > Mycobacterium. The sequence goes on from NZ_NPKP01000002.1 coordinate 382,849, forward strand.
CGGGCGATCCGCAACCTCGGCGGTCATGACCTCGACGCGCTGCGCGCGGCGTACGAGCAGATCGATGACACCCGCCCCACGGTGATCATCGCCTACACCATCAAGGGCCACCGCCTGCCCACCCAGGGCCACCCGCAGAATCACTCGTCGCTGCTGACGGTCGAGCAGTACGAGCAACTGAGCGCCGAGCTGAACATGGACCCTGCGGATCCGTGGGCGAGGTTCGACCCGGACGGCGTCGCGGGCCGGGCTTGCGCTGCTGTGGCGCAGCGGCTGTGCCGAGATTCTGTCGAATTGGCAACGCCTCCTGCGGTTCCGGCGGACATCGGCCGTACCCCGTCGGGCACCTCGACCACCCAGGCCGCCCTGGGCAGGGCGCTGCTCGACCTGTCCCGGCAGGCACCGGAGGCCGCGAAACGCGTGGTCACCGTCAGCCCCGACGTCTCCTCGACCACCAACCTGGCGGGCTGGCTGAACAAGGTCGGCGTGTGGTCACCGAACGAGCGGCGCAACTGGTTCGACGACGACGCCGAAACGATCATGCACTGGCGGGAGAAGCCCACCGGCCAGCACATGGAACTGGGGATCGCCGAGACCAACCTGGTGGGATTGATGGGTGAACTCGGCGCCACCTGGAGCCGGTGGGGACAGCCGCTGTTCCCGATCGGCGTGATGTATGACCCGTTCGTCGAGCGCGCCCTGGAGCCGTGGTCCTACGGCATCTACGCCGGCGGGCAGTCGATCCTGGTCGGCACGCCGTCGGGCGTCACTCTTGCCGCCGAGGGCGGCGCGCATCAGTCGATCAAGACGCCGTCCATCGGGCTCGAGCAGCCCGGCTGCGTCAGCTTCGAACCGGCCTTCGCGATCGATCTTGAGTGGACGCTGCTCGACAGCATCTCGCGATTGGGCCGCCCGGACGGCTCTTCTTCGTATCTGCGCCTGTCGACCCGCCCCGTCGACCAGACCCTCGCCGCGGTGCCGACCGATCCGGCGGCACGAGAACGCCGCCGGCGTCAGGTGGTCGCCGGCGGCTACCCGCTGCGCCACACCGGCAGCCCCGCGGTGACGCTGGTCGGAATGGGTGCAGTGATCACCGAAACCCTCACCGCCGCCGACCGGTTGGCTGAACAGGGGATCGAAGCCGACGTCATGTGTGTCACCAGCCCCGGGTTGTTGTTCGAGGCGGTGCAAGCACGACGCGGCCTGTCCAACGGTCCGTCGTGGATCCTCGAGCACGTGTTTCCGGCATCTCGGGCGGCACCGATGGTGACCGTGCTGGATGGTCATCCGCACACCTTGGCGTTCCTGGCCGGCATCAACCGTGTCCCCGCTGCCGCGCTCGGGGTCAGCCGTTTCGGGCAGGTCGGAACCCTTGACGACGTCTACCGCTACCACGGCATCGACACCGACAGCATCGTCCGCGCCGCTCTCGACCTCACCGATTGACCTGGAGAGACGATCACATGCCCGACCCTCACACCACCACGACGCTGGTCCTGCCCGAACTCGGCGACCATGTCGCCGAGGCCACGATCACCCGGTGGCTCAAGAACCCCGGCGACGCTGTCGAGCACGGCGAACCACTGCTCGAAGTGTCCACCGACAAGGTAGAAACCGAGATTCCGGCCCCGGCCGCGGGAATGCTCGTCGAGATCCTCGCTCCCGAGAACGAGGTCGTCGAAATCGGTGCGGCGTTGGCCGTTGTGGCGAGTACGAGCGGTCCTCCGGAGCCGGAAACGGCGGCATCGAAGGAGAACTGGGTTGCGGCCCCCGAGCCGTCGGCGGAGGCGGCACCGGACAGCGGCCCCACCGTGCACAAGCTGTCCAGGATTCGCCGGACGATCGCACGGCGGATGCTCGAATCACTGCAGACATCAGCACAATTGACGACGGTCGTCGAAGCCGACGTCACCCAGATCGCGCGGTTACGGTCACAGCACAAGGACGACTTCCACCACCGCACCGGAGTGAAACTGTCGTTCCTACCGTTCTTCGTTGCCGCCGCGGTCGACGCACTCGCCGAGCACCCCGTTGTGAATTCCTCGCTGGACAGCGACTGCACCGAAGTCACCTACCACGGTGAGGTGCACCTCGGGATGGCCGTCGACAGCGACAAGGGGCTGATGGTTCCTGTCATCCGCAACGCCGCCGCCTTGAGCATTTCGGAACTGGCACGGGCCATTGCCGAGTCAGCCGAACGAGTCCGACTGGGCACGATCCGGCCGGACGACCTGTCCGGCGGTACCTTCACCATCACCAATACCGGTAGCCGTGGCGCACTGTTCGACACCCCCATCATCAACCAGCCACAGTCCGCCATCCTCGGGCTGGGAACCGTCGTCGAACGCGTGGTGCCGATCCGGGGTGAGACCGAGGACCTCGAGATCGGGGTGCGGTCGACGGTGTATCTGTCACTGTCCTACGACCACCGGATCGTCGATGGCGCCGATGCAGCCCGTTATCTGACGGCAGTCAAGCAGCGGCTCTCCACTGGCTACGTCACGGCGGACCTGCGATGACCGACGGCCCCGAATGAGCGGTCCCCCGCCAGCGGGAGGTGCTCCCAGCAAAAGTGCCCCAAATCAGGTCGATTTGGGGCACTTTGCGTCTGCTCGCGCAGAAATATCTTTACCTAGTGGGCGTGACCGTGATGCCCGTGGCCGTGATCCTCTTCCTCGACCGGCTTCTCGACGACAGCCGTCTCGGTGGTGAGAATCATGCGGGCCACCGATGCGGCGTTCAGCACCGCCGAGCGGGTGACCTTCACCGGATCCACGATGCCCTCGGCGAGCAGGTCGCCGTAGGTCAGGGTGGCGGCGTTGAAGCCCTGCCCGTTGGGCAGCTCTCCGACCTTGTTCACCACGACAGCGCCATCGAGCCCGGCGTTGGTGGCGATCCAGAACAGCGGAGCCGACAGCGCCGAGGAGAACACCTCGAGGCCGAGCAGCTCATCGCCGGTCAGCGATCCGCGCAGCGCGTCCAGTTCCTTGCGGGCCTGCACGAGTGCCGCGCCACCACCGGTGACGATGCCCTCTTCGACAGCTGCCTTGGCCGCCGCGACGGCGTCCTCGACGGCTTCCTTGCGCTTCTTGAGGTCGGTCTCGGTGGCCGCGCCGACCTTGATGACCGCCACGCCGCCGGACAGCTTGGCGAGGCGCTCTTCGAGCTTCTCGCGGTCCCAGTCCGAATCGGTGTTCTCGATCTCGCTGCGCAGCTGCGACTTGCGGGCCTCGATGGCCTCCGGGGTGCCCGCGCCATCGACGATGACGGTGCTGTCCTTGGTGACCACCACGCGGCGCGCCGAGCCCAGCACGTCGAGTCCGGCCTCACGCAGCACCAGACCCACATCCGGGTTCACCACCTGTGCGGCGGTGACGACGGCGAGGTCGTCCAGGAACGCCTTGCGGCGATCGCCGAAGAACGGCGCCTTGACGGCGACGGCCTTGAGCGTCTTGCGGATGGCGTTGACGACCAGCGTCGACAGCGCTTCACCCTCGACGTCCTCGGCGATGATCAGCAACGGCTTGCCCGACTCGGCGACCTTCTCCAGCAGCGGCAGCAGGTCCGGCAGGGAGCTGATCTTGTCGCGGTGCAGCAGCACCAGCGCGTCCTCGAGCACCGCTTCCTGTGAATCGAAGTCGGTGATGAAGTACGCCGAGGTGAAGCCCTTGTCGAAGCCGACACCCTCGGTGACCTCGAGTGTGGTCTCCAGCGTCGAGGACTCCTCGACGGTGACGACGCCGTCGGCGCCGACCTTGGTCATGGCCTCTCCGACCAGATCGCCGACCACCTCGTCGCGAGATGACACGGTGGCGACCTGAGCGATGGACGTCTTGTCGCTGACCGGCGTGGCGGCGGCCAGCAGCGCCTCCGACACGGCGTCGGCGGCCTTGCTGATACCCGCACCCAGGGCGATCGGGTTGGCGCCGGCCGCCACGTTGCGCAGGCCGGCCTTCACGATGGCCTGGGCGAGCACGGTGGCGGTGGTGGTGCCGTCACCGGCGACGTCGTTGGTCTTGGTGGCCACCGACTTGACCAGCTGGGCACCCATGTTCTCGAACGGGTCCTCCAGGTCGATCTCGCGGGCGATGGTGACACCGTCATTGGTCACCACGGGTCCGCCGAAGGCCTTGGCCAGCACCACGTGGCGGCCACGCGGGCCGAGCGTGACGCGGACTGCATCGGCGAGCTTGTCGACGCCGGCCTCCAGGGCGCGACGCGCAGTTTCATTGAATTCGATCTGCTTGCTCATAAATGTCCTTTGATGTGCCGAACCCCCGTGCGCCGGGGGCAATGCATACCGCCCCGGACGTCACCCGCTCAAACGCGGGGACATCCGGGGCGGTACACGGGTGCTTACTTGTTGACGACAGCCAGCACGTCACGCGCGGAGAGGATCAGGTACTCCTCGCCGCCGTACTTGATCTCGGTGCCGCCGTACTTGCTGTAGATGACGGTGTCACCTTCGGCAACGTCCAGGGGGATCCGCTTCTCGCCATCCTCGTCCCAGCGGCCGGGGCCAACTGCGACGACGGTGCCTTCCTGCGGCTTTTCCTTGGCGGTGTCGGGGATGACCAGACCGGAAGCGGTCGTGGTCTCGGCCTCGTTGGCCTGTACGAGGATCTTGTCCTCGAGTGGCTTGATGTTGACTGCCACGATGGGAGCCCTCCACTTAGTTGGGTATAGGAGTCCGGATCGGATCCGGGTCCTCATGGTTTTCAGGTGTTCGGCATGCGTCCGTACCTTCGCTCCGTCGTCGCGGGTGCCGGCGCTGGGGTGGGTCGCTTGCCACCTAGCACTCTATACATGAGAGTGCTAGCACTCAAGGTTGGGTTGTGCAGGCGCTATGCCGCGGCCGCCAGGACCACGAGTCCGTAGGCCACCGCGAAGCGGTGACCCAGCCGGGCACCGACATTTCCGCGGCCCACAGTGACGTCGGCACCGAGCTGCTCAGCCAGCGCCCGGACGAGTTCGTCGTCGCCGGCTCCCCCGCCGACGAGCAGCAATCCGGTCGCGCCGGCGGCCACCTGCTGCACACCTCGTGTCACATTGCCGCCGATCACCAGGCGCTTGGCCGCCAGCCGCCAGCTGCGCCACTCCGCACCGGACAGCGCCGAGGTGAACGGCAGCAGCCCACTGGGCGCCGCCGCCAACAGCCAGCCGGTGCAGCGCCCGTCGATCGGAGTGTCCAGGAACCGGCGCCGGCCGTGTTCGTCCTCGACGAGTTGCACCGTCACCGCGGTGACCGCTTCCGCGCGTTTGGCGTATTCGGCAGCGCTGGTCGAGATGTCCAGCGCCGCCGCGGTCGCCGTCGTCAGCAGTTGACCCGCGCCCGGCAGCACCACCCGGTCGGCCTCGGCCACGACGTCGACGGTGCCGCCGCCGACGTCCACCACCACGACCTCCGCCGGGAGTCCAGGGGTGGTCAGCGCACCGGCCCGCGCCGCGTCGGCTTCGGACTCGATGCGCGTGACGGGCACACCCAGGGCGTCGGCGAGCACGTCGGCATCCGCCGGCGGTCCACCGTCGTCGCCCATCACCGCCATGACCAGGTTGTCGACGGCCACCGCCCCACGCCGCGAATTCGCTTGGGCGGCAATGTCGGCCAGGTGGATGACATGGGCCGACCCGGCGGGCGGCTCGGGTGTGAGCGCCGGCTCGGTCAACACGGCCGAGTCGCGCAGCAGGACCACCGCACACACGCTGTCGAAGAGCCGTTCGGCGACCACCCGGGCGTCGGCGCGCTCGTCGTCGCCCAGCCCGAAGACGTCGGCCAGCCAGAACGGGTCGGTGAGCCGCTGCAGCGGGGACACTCCCTCCCGCACTTCGACGGCGACCAGCGTCGCCGCCAGCACCTGCTCCACGTCGACGTCGTCGACCACCGGTACGGGGGTGGCCAACCGGTTGGACACCAACACGGCCTCGTCATTGGCGGTGAGGACGGCCGCGACGTTGCGACCCGCCGCGACAGCAGCATTCACCAAGTCGGCCACCTCCGCGTAACCGCGCTGCGCACCCGCACAGGCGATGACGGGCCGGTCCGGATCGGCCGAATCGAGGCACTCGACCGCCACCGGGACGCCCACTCCCGCGGCGTCACCGGCGGTGGTCGCCGCCGACCGCGTCGCGATGGCGAGCCGGCCGGTGCGCTGCGCCTGCAATTGGACGCGTTCGACGCTGGAGCGCACCGGACGGGTCGGCGCGAAGGCCGCCTGGTCGACCGTCAGCCCGTGCCTGTCGGCCAGCCGCCGGACGAGCTGCGCGGCCCCCTGGACCGCCCGCACCGAACCCTTGCCGCCACGCGTCGGGGTGCGCGCGCTCGCCACGATTTCGAGGTCGGCCCCGGCACGGCACAACACCACCTCGGTGGTCGCGTTGCCGATGTCGACACCGGCCCACACCGTCATCGCAGCAGGCCGCGCCGCCGATACACGACCGCGGCCTCACGGACCAGGGCGGCGCAGGTGGGAGCGTCGTGCGCGTCCAGACGGCCCGCCAACTCCTGCAGTTCGTCGAACGACGAGCGACCGGGGCGCAGCGCCTCGTAGGCCGCGAGCATGTCCTCGGCGCCGAGCGCGGTCATCTCGGCGGCGCGACGAAGGTTCAGGCCCAGTTGCACCGACCCGCTGCGTTCGGCGTTCGCCGCCTGCTTCAGCAGGGTCTCCCGGCTGATCCGGATGTCATCCAGGAACAGTTCGCCGTTGCAGGCGGCCTCGACGGTGACATCGCTGACGTGGCGACCCGAATGTGACAGCGTGGTCATCGCTTGAACTCCATGTCGGTGTGTTGTGGGCGTTCGTTGCCGTTGCGGGACAGGCATTCTGCCCGCTCGATGGCGACCATCGACACGACCCTGGTGTGGTAGCGCGCCGTGATCGCCTCGTCGGAGTAGGCGTTGCGCATCGGCGACGGCGTCGTCCCCTTGGCGTGCCGGCCCGCGTTGATCCCGATGATGCGGTACATCTCCGGCGTGATCAGCGGTGCCACGCTGAGCAGTTCCAGGTTGGCCAACGGGGGCAGGTCGCGGCGGTGGATCAGCGTGGTGCCCTTGGCCTGTAGACCCACTCCGATGCCGGACCCGGACAGCACCGCGGCCGACTTGCCGATCGATCCGAGATCGATGCTGTCGGCGATCCGGACCAGCCTGGGCACGCACTTCTCCTCCTCCAGACCGGCCAGGATCTGTTCGAGCGCGTCATAGATCGTCATCCCCGACAACGTCCGGAACAGCTTGGTGCCGAACGCCGGTGACAGACCGATGACCACTTCGCGCGGGTCCGCACCGGCATGGGAGGGACCGCGCACCCGCAGGCGTTCGGGCTCCGCGAAGGTCGCCTGCTCCCTGGCCAGGTCGGTCACCGAGCGGGCCTGCCGCACGGCGTCGATCTGAGCTTGGCGCTCGGGCGTCGGCCGGTACCCGGTTCCGGGTCCGCGGTAGTCGTTCGGATCCTCCAGCGCGGACAGCACATTCATCTCCTCATCGAAGATCGCGGCCGTCTGCAGATAGTCGCCGACCACGCGGGCCCGGGACATCCCCAGCACCCGGTCGGCCAGCTCGGTGAATCCGGTCTCGGCCAGCGCGGTGACGACGTCGAGCACCGTCAACCCCGACTGGTCGATCATCCGGGCGGCGCTGAGCACCTTCACCCCGTCGTTCTGGGGCAGATCCTTCGAACCGGACGCCCCGACAACGGCTTCCACATGGTCGTCGTCGAAGTCGGCCAGACCCAGGTACTCGAACACTGCGCGGGTGGCCTCGGCGGCCTGGCGCCGCATGGCTTCCAGCGTGGTCGGGTCACAGGACCGCAGCCCACCGTCCACACCCCAGTCGCGCTGCATCACCAGGTAGTCGTCCAGGTCGTCGGCGTTGAAGTTGGACGGCCCGAACATGTTGTCGTAGGAGACGACCGAGCCGAAGCCCGAGAAGATGAAGTCCGATCCGGACAGCAGCGTCGGCAGCGTGCGACTGGTACGGCGCATGGTCGATTCGCTCATCAACGAGTCGTTCCCGCTGCAGGATTCGAGTCCGCGCAACATGACCATCAGGTTCTCGGCGTGCAGTTCCTTGACGCCACCGGGCACCGAGGCGGTGATCGCCGCCCCGTCGACCCCGCCGTTCTGCACGCCTTGGGCACCGATGCCCTTGGCCAGGGCGACACAGCGGGCCTCCAGGTAGTTCATCGACTTGCCTTCGGCGGCACCCATCAGCACCTCGGAGCCCGCCCCGCTGGACAACCGCATCTTGATGCCGCGCGACGCGTAGGACGATGTCAGGAAGGCCTTGGACCACGGGGTGTCGTCACCGTCGGTGAAGACCTGCTCGGTGCCGTAGACCGAGACCGTCTCCGCGTACGAGACCAGCCCGCGCACACCGAGTTCCAGCTCGCGTGCCTCCTCCACCGAGCACTGCGTCAACGCCCCCGGCGCCGGGACCTGAGAGCCGATCAGCAGGCCGACGGCCACCGCCGGTGCGTCGTCGAGCACCGGCACCGTCGCCTCGAGCTCCCGAAAGCCGTACGCGACAGCGGTTGCCGCGTCCGCGGCGATGAGCAGCGGGTCGTCGAGGCGATTGGTGACGTGGGCCTGGTTGGCCGGTGTCTTCCTGGCGCGCATCTTCATCATCGCCATCTGGATCTCGACGGGGTGCAGGCCCGCCACCACGCGGGCCATCTTGGCCGGGGTCAGCCCGGAGCACACCTTCAGCACCTCCGCGCGCGGCACGCTCGAGTCGACGATCAGCCGCGCCACATCGACCTCGGACATGGCCATCGATTCACCCGCCTGGGCGTGGTCGACGGCGTAGCGCACGACGAACTCGTCGATCGTGTCGAAGTCCGCGGCCGGGGTGGAGTCCATCTCCAGCACCGTGCCGTCGTCGTCCACCACCCAGGACGGTTCCGGGTCGTGCGGGGAGAGATGCGAGATCATGCCCAGCCCGGGGTCCGGTTCGGCGAAGCCGTCGAGGTTGACGCGTTGCTCATCGAGCAGGCGGATGCGTCCGAGCCGGTGGTCCGGTTCGGGTTCGGGGCTGTTCACGGGCGGCCTCTCTACATCGCGGGTGCACATCTCATCGCGGGTCGCCCCCAGCATCGACCGAGGCGGCGGGCGCGGACAACGGTATGCGGCGACCTTCCAACAACATGTGTGAGATCAGCACATCATGGGGCGATAACCGTGTGAGCCGATTACAACAAGATGTTGGAAAGTGACGCACACCTCTGGCAGACGCCACTCCGGTCTCGCAGACTTTCCCCGAACTCGGAGCCGACGAACCGCGACTCCGCGCCCCAAGGAGGTACACCCATGTCCGACGTTGTCAATACGGGCGACAAGCGCAGCGACGCAAAGCCGCCGGATACCCGTGGCCACCTGCGTGGCAACCTGGGCGTGCCCGCGATCGTGCTGATGGTGGTGGCCGCGGCGGCACCGCTGTCGACCGTCGGCGGCAATGTCCCGATCGCCATGGCGCTCGGCGACTCCGCGGGAATTCCGGTGGCGTTCCTCGTCGCCGGCGTGATCTTCCTGCTCTTCGCCGCGAGCTTCGTGGCGATGTCGAAATACGTCAGCGACACCGGCGCCTTCTACGCCTACATCCAGAAGGGCCTCGGCAAAGCGGCCGGTACCGGGGCGGCGGTGCTGGCCCTGCCCGCCTACATGGCAACGCTGCTGGCGGTCGCGGCCTACGACGGCGTCATCCTGGCCGGCCTGCTGGAGATCGTCGGCGGCCCGGCGGTGCCGTGGTGGGTGCTGACCGGCCTGGTTCTGCTGATCATCGCGTTCCTCGGCTATCGGGACATCGACCTCAGCGCGAAGGTGCTGGGCATCTTCCTGGTGTCCGAGGTCGCCATCCTGGTCGTGCTCGACTTCGTCATCGTGGTGCAGGGCGGCGACAAGGGCATCACCGGCGACTCCTTCACCCCATCCGGCATCTCCGGCGCGTTCGGTATCGCGCTGCTCTACGCCCTGTGGGGTTTCGTCGGCGTCGAGGCGACGGCGGTGTTCCGGGACGAGGCCAAGGATCCCGACCGCACGGTTCCCCGCGCCACCTACTGGGCCGTCGGCATCGTGGCCAGCTTCTACGCGTTCTCCAGCTGGGCTCTGGTCGAGGGCAACGGCGGAAACGACGCCATCCAGGTCGCCAAGGACGACCCGGACAACTTCATGGTCAACACCGCCGAGAAGTACCTCGGCGTCCTGGGCAAGGACCTCACCACCCTGTTCTGGTTCGTCAGTGTGTTCGCCTGTGCGCTGGCCTTCCACAACATCTGCGCGCGGTACACGTTCGTGCTCGGCCGCGACAATGTCCTGCCGCGCAAGCTCGGCGAAGTCCACCCCAAACTGGGTTCACCCGCGAACGCGTCGGTTCTGATCACCGTGCTGTCGTTGGTGATCATGGGCACGTTCGCCGCGATCGGGCTGGACCCGGTGCTGCAGATCTTCGGTCCGCTCGGCGGGCTCGGCATCTGGGGACTGTCGATCCTGTGGCTGCTGACGACGATCTCGGTCGGGCTCTTCTTCAAGCGGCGCGGCGGGCCGACGGGCGTCATCGCCCTGGCCGTCGTGGCGACGATCGCCCTGACCGCCGCCGTCGCGCTGATCATCGCGAACCTGACCCTCGTCGTCGGCGGTTCGACGACGCTGGCCATCATCTTCGGCATCGCGCCGCTGGTGTTCCTGGCGATCGGCGCCGCACTGAGCGGACGGGTACCGGACGACGTTTCGGCCGCGACACCCTGATCGCCGATCGCGCCCTCGGTGTGTCGAGGGTCGCTGATACCGTCGAAATCCGGCGGCGTCAGCGACCCGTCGAGTGCGAGAGGAAACGGGCCACATGTCTGAGCGCGCGCCACTGACCGTGGCGACGGCACTGACGGTCCCGCCGCTGGATCAGGGTTCGGTGATCGCCGGGCACCGCGGCCTGACCCGTGAAGTGCTGTGGGTCGACATCATGCACGCGCCCGCCGAAGACTTCGTGCGGCCCGGCGACTTCGTCCTGACCACCGGTACCGATGTCCGCCAGCCCGGGGTACGTGAGTTTCTCACCTTCCTGATGTCGTCGCCGGCTGCCGGGGTGGCGCTGGGCGGGCCACCGGATATCGACACTCGCGAACTCCTGTCAGCGCTGGTTCCGCTGGCCGACCGGCACGAGTTCCCGTTGGTGATGTTGCCGTGGGAGGTCCCGTTCGCCGACATCCAGCGTCAACTCCTCCCGCTGCTGAACGCACCCCCCGACGACAGACCGATCCAGATGGTCATCGGCCGGCGCGAGGGCGACGACGCGCGGTGGGCCGAGCACGCGCACGCCTTCGCCGAGACGCTGGCCCGGTTGGCGCTCCCCTCCGGCCTCACCTCGAAAACATCGGTCACCGACGACCTTGTGATGAGCCACTTCTCGGCGCCGCTGCCGGCATCGGCAGGTTCGGGACTGGTCGAGTCGGCCTGGCAGCTCAGCGGCCTCCCGGAGAGTCTGGTCAGCTGGGTGCTGTTGCCGCCGGGCAACGGCCACTCCGTCACCCTCGCCGCCGCGCCGGTACCCGAAGCCCCGGTCGGGCCACAGCAATTCGCCGAGGTCCTCCGCCAGCATCCCCGCAGCATGGCGACCATCCTCAAAACGCTGCAGCCGCTGATCGATTACGACAAGACCCGCCGCGGCCAGCTGGTGCACACCCTGGAGATCCTGCTCAACGAAGCCACCAACACCAGTGCGGCGGCTCGGGCGCTGTATCTCAATCGGCATTCGCTGCTGTACCGGATCAAGCTGATCGAGGAGTTCACCGGCCTGTCGCTGAAGAACCCCGCCGACCGCTTCCAGCTGGAGGTCAGTGTGCGCGTGCACCAGATCAACGAGGCGCGCAACGGCTCCCGGCTACCGGAATGAGCGCGGATCGATCATCAGGTGCTCGGAGACATCCCCGATCATCTCGACATCGGCCAGCCGCTCGGTGAAGTGCCAGCCCTGATCGCCGCGAGCGAAGCTGTCGGCGTATCGGCCCACCACGATAGGCTGCAGCGCCACCGTGTCGGTCTGCTGCACGACGCAGAACGTCGAGCGTGCCCGCGCCACGTTATCGGCGGACCCCTCGATCTCGACGATCGGGTTGAGCACCAGATGCCGGGTGCGGGGCCGGTTGCCGTGCTCGGGGAAGCGGCGGGTGGTCTTGGCGAACAGCGCGGCGATCGCCTCGGCGCCCGCGACGCCCATGAAGTTGCCGCGGCCCAGCAGCGCGCCGACCCCGTCGAAATCGCCCGCGTCGATCAATTCGGCGTAGCGGTACAGCAGTTCGGTGATCTCCAGCTTGTCGGTGCTCATGCTCGCCTCTTCACTCGCTCCGGTCCTCACTCGTTCCTCGCTGCGATCCTCACTCGCGATCGGCTTCGGTGCTCATGCTCGCCTCTTCACTCGCTCCGGTCCTCACTCGTTCCTCGCTGCGATCCTCACTCGCGATCGGCTTCGGTGCTCATGCTCGCCTCTTCACTCGCTCCGGTCCTCACTCACGACCGGCTTCGGTGCTCATGCCACCTGCCCCTTGACCACCGGCAATCCCGGGTCGCTTGCCGCGTCCAGCCCCGACGCCGGTGCCCCGGCGGCGATCAGGTGCGCCGCGAACGACGCGATCATCGCACCGTTGTCGGTGCACAACCGGGGCCGCGGCACCCGCAGCGTCAAACCCGCCGCCGCGCAGCGTTGTTCGGCGAGCTCACGCACCCGAGAGTTGGCGGCCACCCCACCGGCGATCAGCAGGGTCGACACCCCCAGATCGGTGGCGGCGCGCACCGCCTTGGCGGTCAGCACATCGGCGACGGCCTCCTGGAACCCGGCGGCCACGTCGACGCGCGGCGCGTCCGGGTGTTTCTCCAGATGACGGGCAACGGCGGTCTTGAGGCCGGAGAAGCTGAACACATACGGCGCGTCGCGGGGCCCGGTCATGCCCCGCGGGAACACGATCGCGTCGCGGTTCCCGGTGCGGGCCAGATCATCCAGCGGCTTACCGCCGGGGTAGCCGAGCCCGAGCAGTCGGGCCACCTTGTCGTAGGCCTCCCCTGCCGCATCGTCGACGGTGCTGCCCAGTTCGACGATCGGTTCTCCGAGCGAGCGCACGTGCAGCAGGTTGGTATGCCCACCCGAGACCAGCAGGCCGACGCATTCGGGCAGCGGGCCGTGGTCGTAGACATCGGCGGCCAGGTGCCCGCCGAGATGGTTGACCGCGTAGAACGGTACCTCCCAGGCGGCCGAATATGCCTTGGCGGCAGCGACTCCCACCAGCAGAGCACCGGCAAGCCCCGGCCCGATGGTGGCGGCCACGACATCGGGGCGCGCGATGCCCGCGGTGTCCAGCGCGCGGCGCATGGTCGGTCCCAGTGCCTCCAGGTGGGCCCGGGACGCGATCTCGGGCACCACGCCGCCGAAGCGCGCATGCTCGTCGACACTGGAGGCCACCTCGTCGGCCAGCAGGGTGACGGTGCCGTCATCGTCGAGCCGCGCGATGCCGACTCCTGTTTCGTCACAGGAGCTTTCGATGGCCAGAATGATCATGCCGGGTCTCGCTTCATGGTGTAGGCGTCGGCGCCGCTGACCTTGTAGTACCGCTTGCGTACGCCCACCGTGGCGAAACCGACGCTCTTGTACAGATTGATGGCCGCCTCGTTGTCGGTGCGCACCTCCAGGAACACCTCGCCGCGGGTGGCGAAGCACAGCAGGTCCTCCAGTAGCCGACGCCCGATACCGCGACCCTGATAGGCCGGGTCGACACCGATGGTGTGCACCTCGTACTCGTACGGCGGGATCCGGCCCAGTCGCGAGATGCCGGCGTAGCCGATCAGCCGGCCCCCAACGCGGGCCGCCACGTAGTGGTTGTGCTTGCCATCCAGGGCGTGCAGGAATGCTGCAGGCGGCCAGGGGTCGTCGCCGGCGAACAGCTGGGACTCCAACTCGGCGCAGCGGGTCGCATCGGCGCGGGTCAGCGCGTCGATTCTCGTTTCGTCCGGTCCGGTCACGCCAGTCCCCGTTCGGCCAGCGTCTTGGCATCCGGGCGCCGCAGGTACAGCGGCACCAGCGGATCCGGCTCCGCAGACCAATCAGCAACGGCAGCAACAAGTTCGGCGGCCGTGGGATATTCCGGGCCGATCACGGGAAGCCCGAATGATGCGGCAAGAGCCGGAGATCCGGCCACCCACTGCACACCGTCCGCGCTCACGTCCGCCGCGGCGTTGACCTCCGGCCCGGCGACCCGCACTCCGTCGCGGTAGCGCGCCCAGTAGACCTCGCGGCGGCGGGCATCGGTGACGACGAGGACCTCGCCGTGGGTGGCGCCGCCGATCGCGTCGAGTGTGCACACCCCGTGCACCGGGATACCCAGTGCCTGCCCGTAGGCGGCGGCGGTCGCCATACCGACCCGCAGCCCGGTGAACGGGCCGGGCCCGCATCCCACCACGACGGCAGCCAGGTCCGCCATCGCCTTCCCACAGTCGGTAAGTGCGGCAACAATGTTCGGCGTCAGCCGCTCGGCGTGGGCGCGGGCATCGACGATGGTCCGCTCGGCCAGGGTGGTGATCCCGTCCGTCACCTCGACGATGCCGGCGGTGACCGCGGGGGTGGCGGTGTCGAGGGCCAGGACTGTCATCCCGGGGCGAGCGAAGCGACGGGAAGTCATGTGGTGCTCCATTGCCATGTCGCGGTGCGCATCTCGGAGTCGGCGGCACGGTCGAGGTGGATGTCGAGATGGTGCTCGGAGAGCCGCTCGGCCAGACCCTCGCCCCACTCGACGACGACGACGGCATCGTCGAGGTCGGTGTCGAGGTCCAGCGAGTCGAGTTCACCGAGCAGGTCACCGCCGTGATCGAGCAGCCGGTAGATGTCGACGTGCACCAGGGCCGGCGCCCCGGCGCGGCGGGCGGGGTGCACCCTCGCCAACACGTAGGTGGGCGAGGTGACCGGTCCCTGGACATCCATGGCCACCGCGATTCCCTTGGTGAACATGGTTTTACCGGCACCGAGCGGTCCCGACAGCACCACCACGTCCCCGGCGCGCAGCTCGCTCCCGAGGCGGGCACCGAGCGCGACGGTGTCCTGCGGGGTGGGCAGCTCGGCGCTGCCGCCGCTGCGCTCAGCCATGGATGCGGGCCCGTTCCTTGAGTCTGCGGGTGAGTGCCACCAGTTTGGACGGGGTGGCCCGCTCCACCAGGCGCACCAGCGCGTCGTCGATCAGTTCGGGCTGCTCCAACTGCACGAGATGGCCTGCGCCCTGCGCGATCACCAGCTCGGACTTGGGCAGCGCCACCGCCATGTCCTGTGAGTACTCCACCGGGGTGAGCAGGTCACGGTCACCGCAGGCGATCAGGGTCGGAATCTTCGCAAGCGCCTTGAGCCCCTCGGTTTCGTCGTGCACCTCCAACGCGTGCAGGAACCCGACCAGGGTGTGCACCGGGGTGTCGTGCATCATGCTCTCGCTGAAGGCGACCACGCTGGGGCTGACACTCTCGTCGCCGTACGACGCCGCGCGCAGCACGGGTCCGATGATCGAGCGGGCCACACCGCGGCCGCGGTGCACCGCGCCGGGAGCGTAGCGGACGACGAACCGCGCCGCCTCCAACGCCGGGTTGCGCAGGATCTCGCCCAATGGGGAGCGTGAAACACCCTCAGCGGCAGAGGAGATCAGTGCTGCTCCGACGATGCGGGTGGGATAGCGCTGCGGGTACTGCCGGGCGTGCGACAGCACGGTCATCCCGCCCATGGAGTGCCCGACGAGCACGACGGGACCGCGCGGCGCCATCACCGCGAGCACCGACTCCAGGTCCCGGCCGAGTTGAGGCACGGTGAAGGTGTCCGGCGATGCGTCACCGGACAGGCCGTGCCCGCGCTGGTCGTAGAACACCATCCGGACCTGATCGCCCCACTGCTCGGCGAGCCGCTCCCGCTGAAAGTGGAAGGCGCCCATCCGCAGACAGAAACCGTGCGCGAAGACCACCGTCAGCGGCGCGTTCTCCGGCCCGCATTCGCGGACCGCCAGGGGGACTCCGTCATCGGTGGTGACGACCACGCTGCGGTCATCATGCAGCAGCCCGAAATCCTCACCCGCATAGGGGTCGTCCACGCTGACCCGCCGGGCCAGCGACCGCGCCACCGATACCCCGGCCACCGACCCGACGGCGGCCAACCCGGCCGCACCGGCCAGCCAGCGGGCCACGGCCCAATCGTCGTCTGCCAACGGTCTCAGCCCATCTCGCCGCGGTAGACGCGGGTGATCCGGCCGCGGGGGGCGGTGACCACCTCGTAGTTGATGGTGCCGAGCAGGTCGGCCCAGTCCTGGGTGGTCGGCTCGCCGGAATCGCCGGGCCCGAACAGGATTGCCTCGTCGCCGATGTTGACGTCGACCGGTCCGGGCCCGAGGTCGACCAGGAACTGGTCCATGCAGACGCGACCGACGCCGGGTCGGCGGCGACCGTTGATGGACACCTCCAGGCGGTTGCTCAGGGTGCGGAAGATCCCGTCCGCGTAGCCGAGCGGGATCAGGGCAAGGGTGGTGTCGCGTTCGGCGATCCAGGTGTGCCCGTAGGACACTCCGTCTCCGGCCTTGATCGGGCGCACCATCGCCACCGGGGCTTTCAGCGTCATCGCCGGGCGCAGGCCCATGCTGCCCAGGGCGGGAATCGGGGTCTGGCCGTAGATCGCGATACCGGGACGGATCAGGTCGAAGGCGAGGTCCGGGCGGGTCATCGCCGCAGGCGAATTGCTCAGGTGCGCGATCTCGAAGTCGACATCGTATTCACGCGCGAGCGCACGCCCCTCCTGCAGGCGGGCAGCCTGCTGATCGTTCATCGGGTTACCCGGATCGTCGCCGTGAGCCAGATGGCTCATGATCCCCCGGGCGCGCACTGTCCCCTCGGTGACCGCGTGCGCCAGGGCGACCAGCACCTTGGGCAGATCGGCGGCGGCCACTCCGTTGCGGCTCAGGCCGGTGTCGACCTTGAGGGTCGCGACGGCGGTGGTCCCGGTGCGGCGGGCCGCGTCGATCAGCTCGTTGAGCTGGTCCAGCGAGGACACCGCGATCTGCACGTCGGCGGACAGCGCCGCCGCGAAGTCCGTGCCCGGTGCGTGCAGCCAGGCCAGCACCGGC
Source organism: Mycolicibacterium sp. P9-22 (assembly GCF_008329585.1). GTDB lineage: Bacteria > Actinomycetota > Actinomycetes > Mycobacteriales > Mycobacteriaceae > Mycobacterium. The sequence goes on from NZ_NPKP01000002.1 coordinate 399,963, forward strand.
GCGGTGATGCCGTCGTTGCGCAGGGCCAGTGCCTCGGCGACGGTGGCCACCCCCAGTTCGGCGGCGCCGGCGGCCAGCGCGGTACGCGCGACCGGGGTGGCGCCGTGGCCGTACCCGTCGGCCTTGACCACCACCATGACCGCCGCGGAGCCCGCGTGTTGGCGCAGCACGCGCACGTTGTGCGCGATGGCGCCGAGATCCACCTCGGCCGTGGGGCCGGGCGGGGCGGTCAGCTCGGTGGGGTGCATTGCCTCGATTTTGTCATGCCGGTGCCGCCGACCTGTCCGCGACGAGTCGGCGGTCAGTGCGCGAAGGGCTGCACCGAGTCGAAGTGGCCGCCCGGTTTCAGCTGGTCGAGGTGCTCGAGGGCGGTGATGGTGTCATCCCGCAACGCCCGGGCCAGATCGGCCGAGAACCCCTCCCGGACCACCACCCGCAGCACCGTGACGTCCTCGGCGCCCTCGGGCATCGTGTAGGCCGGCACCTGCCAGCCGGAGGCGCGCAAAGTCTGCGAGACGTCGAACTCGGTGTAGCCGGGATCACCCTTGAGCCGGAAGCTCACCACCGGGATGGCCGAGCCGTCGGAGATCAGCTCGAAATGCTCGCTGTCACGCAACTGGTCACCGAGCCACCGAGCGGTATCCGCCAGACAGTGCATCACCTGGGAGTATCCGGCCCGGCCCAGCCGCAGGAAGTTGTAGTACTGCCCGATGACCTGGTTGCCCGGCCGGGAGAAGTTGAGCGTGAAGGTCGGCATGTCGCCACCCAGGTAGTTGACCCGGAACACCAGATCCTCGGGCAGATGTTCCGCACTGCGCCACACCACGAACCCGATGCCCGGGTAGGTCAGCCCGTATTTGTGGCCGCTGACGTTGATCGACACCACCCGCGGCAGCCGGAAGTCCCACTGCAGGTCCGGATGCAGGAAAGGCACGACGAAGCCGCCGCTGGCCGCGTCGACGTGCACGGGCACATCGACCCCGCCGTCGGCCGTGAGCTTGTCCAGCGCGGCGCAGATCTCCGCGATCGGCTCCAGTTCGCCGGTGAAGGTGGTACCCAGGATGCCGACGACGCCGATGGTGTCCTCGTCGACGGCGTCGAGCACCTGTTCGGGGGTGATCACGTAGCGGCCCTCGGCCATCGGCAGGTAACGCGGCTCGACGTCGAAGTAGCGGCAGAACTTCTCCCACACCACCTGGACGTTGGAGCCCATCACCAGGTTGGGGGTGCGCTTCTTCCAGTCTGCGCCGATCCGGTCCCGCCAGCGCCATTTCAGCGCCAGCCCGGCCAGCATCACGGCCTCGCTGGATCCGATGGTGGAGACCCCGATCGCGGTGGTCGGGTCATCATCGAGCAGGTTCTCGGCGTGGAACAGGTCGGCCACCATGGCCACGCAGCGCGCCTCGATGGCCGCGGTCGCCGGGTACTCGTCCTTGTCGATCATGTTCTTGTCGAAGGTCTCGGCCATCAGCTTCTCGGCCTCGGGGTCCATCCAGGTGGTGACGAAGGTGGCGAGGTTAAGCCGCGAGCTGCCGTCGAGCATCAGCTCGTCGTGGATGTAGCGGTAGGCCGCCTGCGGGTCCATCGACTCGCCGGGCAGCCGCAGCGCCGGCACCGGGTCGGTCGACAGGCGTCCGGTGTAGGCGGGGGCGATATGCGGTGGACGTGGATGGTGCCTGCGGCTCATGTGGTTATCCCTTTTCCCTCAACGATGCGATGGCGGCGCGCAGGTGGGCCAGGATGCCCCCAGCGGAAGTCGGGGCGGCGTTCGGTCCCGGGTGGGCGGCGGCCAGCGCGGCCGCCCGGGCGTGCACGAAGGCGGCCATCGCGGCGGCCTCGGTGGCGGGGATGCCCGCGGCCAGCAGGGCTCCGATGACACCGGACAGGATGTCCCCGGATCCGGCGGTGGCGGCCCAGGACTGCCCGGCGGGGTTCAGGTAGATCCCGCCTCGGGACGCGATCACGGTGACGTTGCCCTTCAGCAGCACGGTCGCGCCGAGGGTGTCGGCCAGCGTGCGGGCCGCACCGACCCGGTCGGATCCGACGTCCGCTCCGGCCAACCGCTGGTACTCCCCCGCGTGCGGGGTCAGCACCGTCGGCGCGGACCGGTTGACCACCAGGTCGGGCGCGGCGGCCAGCAGCGTCAGCGCGTCGGCGTCGGCGATCACCGGAAGATCCGATGACAGTGCCAATCGCAATGCCGCAGCAGCGCTTTCGTCGGTGCCGAGTCCGGGTCCGACCACCCACGCCTGCACCCGACCCACCGATTCGGTGTCCGCGGTCGCGACGACTTCCGGCCAGTGGTTCACCACGTCGTGCGCGGCGCTGCCGGCGTAGCGGACCATGCCCGAGGTGGCGGCCACCGCGGCGCCGGTGCTCAGGATCGCTGCTCCGGGGTAGGTCGCCGAGCCGGCCAGCACTCCGGTGACACCCTGGGTGTACTTGTCGTCGCGCGGTCCGGGGACGGGCCAGCGGGCCGCCACATCGGCGGCCTCGAATCCGAGGAGGTCGGGCGCCCCCAGGTCCAGCCCAATGTCGATGAGCTCGACCCGTCCGCAATCGGCCAGCGCGTGTACGGGTTTGAGGCCACCGAAGGTGACGGTGACGGCCGCGCGCACGTGCGGGCCGTTGTCGGCGCCGGTGTGCACATCGATGCCGCTGGGAACGTCGACGGCGACGACGGGTGCGGCGTTTGCCTCGAAGACCGCCGCGGCGTCCGGACGCAGCCCGCCCCGGCCGGAGATGCCGACGACGCCGTCGATCACCAGATCCGTTGCTGCCGGAATGTTCTGCACCAGCCGGCCGCCCGCCTTGCCGAACGCGGCCAGCGCCGCCGGGTGGGTGCGTTCCGGCGCGAGCAGCACCGCGGTGGCGTGCACGCCGCGCCGGCGCAGGAAGGTCGCCGCCCACAGCGCGTCACCGCCGTTGTCCCCGGAGCCGACCACCGCGCAGACCCGCCGGCCGGTGACCGTGCCGAGTTCACCGGCGATGACGGTGGCCAGCCCGTAGGCGGCCCGGCGCATCAGCGTCCCCTCCGGCTGTGCCGCCAGCAGCGGGGCCTCGGCGGCACGGATCGCATCGGCGGTGTAGTAGTGCCGCATCAGCTCCTGCTCTCCTCGTGCCCGCGCGCGGAACAGATTACGCGCGAGTGGCACTTCTCCGGTCGATTCACAGGAAACGGCTCACCCGCTCGGCGATCTCCTGCGGATATTCCCCGTTGATCGCGTGCGAGGCATCCGGCCAGACTTCGACCTGACCGTGTCGCAGCACAGCGCGGGCCCGGGCGGCCGCGCGCGGCGCGTCGAGCATGACGCTACGGCCGGCCAGCAGCGCCAGCACAGGAAGTTCCAGCGAGCGCAGCTGGTCGTCGGTGAACGTGGGTGGCATCGGGGTGCGGATCACGAAATCCTTTGCGCCCGCGTCGATCAGTGTGGCGACGGGCTCGACGGCGGCGTCATCGACGTCAGCGCCACCGGAGATCCAGCTCATGACGCCGCGCCGCCACCTCGCGGGCACCCCGGGAAACAGCAGGATCACCGAGGCCAGCAGCGGTACGACCTTCAACCTGCCGAAAGTCATCACAGGGTCGAGCAGGATGAGCGATGCGATCCTGGCGGGCCGATACACCGCGCAGTTCATTGCGGTCCAGCCGCCGATCGACACCCCGAGCAGGTGTGCGCGATCCAATCCGAGGCCGGCCAAGCTCTCGTCGAGCCACTGCGCCTGATCCTGCGGCCCGGCGATCGGCCGGTGCTGCACCGACAACCCGGCCTCGCCGAGCAGATCGATGCCGTACACGGTGCGGACCTTCAGCAGCGCGTCGAGGTTGGTTCGGTACATCGGGGTGCACGCATTGCGGCCGGGCAGCAGCACGATCGGCGGTCCGGTATCTGCCCCGGCGAACCGGTATGCCCGGACTGTACCGAAAGATGTTGCGATGTCGAACAACTCGAATGGTGGCAGCTCGGCCATGCCGGCGCGATAGGCATCCAGGAAATGCTCGAACGCCTCCCGGCTCACATACGCGCCTAGCCTGCCCCGGGCGAACCGTGCCGCGATGTTGACATTCGGTACCGCGAGATCCATTGCACCGAGCCTAGCCCGCCCCCGCAGGCAATAGCATCAACCGTCATGACCTTCGGCCCCCCGCCCGGCCACCCGACGCCACCACCGGCCAAGCGCCCCATCTCCGGTGCCGACCTCGCAGTCTCGATCACGGCGCTGGCGCTCACCGTCGTCGGCGGCGCCGTGGCGGCCTTCTTCGGGATCTTCTTCATGGCGTTCACCGACTACTGCCCACCCGAGAGCTGCGATATCGACGCCGGTGTGACAGCCATGTTCACCGGCTTCGCCGCGGCGGCGGTGTTGTGGATCGCCGGCACGGCACTGACCGTCGTGCGGCTGGTAAGGCGAACCACCGCATGGATGTTCGCCATCGGCACGCTGCTGTTGTGCGCGGCGGCGTGTGTCGCGGGTATCGGCGGCTATCTCGCCGCCGTCGGCGGTTGAGCCCGCTGTTTCAATGCGCCATCAGGGTTCGACGGTCACCTTGATGGCCTCGCCCTTCTTGACGATGTCGAAGGCGTCGAGCACGTTCTCCAGCGGAATGTGGCGGGTGATGAGGTCCTTGACCGGAACCTGACCGGTGGAGATGTACTGCAGGGCGCGCTTGTTGTGCTCGGGTGCGGATCCGTTGGCGCCGTGGATGTGCAGCTGGCGGTAGTGCACGACGTTGGAATCGCAGGTGATCGTCGGGTCGGTCTTGGGCAGCCCGCCGAAGAAGGAGATGCGGCCGTTGCGGGCGGCCATCGCGATGGCCTGCTCCTGGGCGACGTTCGCCGCGGTCGCGGTGATCACGATGTCCGCGCCACGGCCGCCGGTGAGTTCCATGACCTTCTCCACCACGTCCACATCGGCGGCGTTGATGACACCGTCGGGGTTGACGGCGTCGGCGGACATCTTCAGCCGGGCGTCGTTGACGTCGACGAGATAGATCGGGCCGCAGTTGTGCACGCCGCGGGCGATGCGGATGTGCATGCAGCCGATGGGCCCCGCACCGAAGACCACGACGGTGTCGCCCTCCTCGATGCCGAGCAGTTCCTGGGCGTTGATGGCGCAGGCGAACGGCTCTGCGGCCGATGCCTCGTCGAAACCGACGTTGTCCGGGATCTTGTTGAGGCCGTCGACCTTGAGCACCTGCTTGGGCACGATCATGAACTCGGCGAAGCCACCGTCGTACTGGTAACCCATCGAGGTCTGGTTCTGGCAGACCGCCATCCAGCCCTTGCGGCACTCATGACACTCGCCGCACGGGACCGCCGCGATCACCTGGACGCGGTCGCCCACCGTCCAGTCGCTGCCGTAGGTCGCGTTGACGTCGGCGCCGACCTCGACCACCTCGCCGGCGATCTCATGGCCGATGGTGCGCGGAGGCGTCAGGTTCTGGTGCCCGTTGTGGAAGATCTTGACGTCGGTGCCGCAGGTGGAGCAGTTACGCACCCGCAGTTTGACCTCGTCGGGGCCGCATTGCGGCTCCGGGACATCTTCGAGCCGGACATCCTCGGGGGCGTAGAAACGCAGGGCTAACATGCTCGGTCCTTTCGGTCGTCGGCCATTCCCAGGAGCTGCTGTGTCAGCACTCTAACCGCAATACGGTCATAAAACCACAGAATTGACTGCCCGTTTTTGCCCGTATCCCTTGCATTTCTGCCCGAGTGTGCGTATTACTAGATATGCATGTGACCGGCATCACCCATCTGCCGGCGGAATCGGAGGTCATCGGATGTCCACTGTCGAAGCGTCTGCCGCGGCGTCCCCGCAGACCGGCGTACGGGTGCGCGTGCAGAAATTCGGCACCGCGCTGTCGAACATGGTCATGCCCAATATCGGCGCATTCATCGCGTGGGGCCTGATCACCGCACTGTTCATCGAGCAGGGCTGGCTACAGGCCATCTTCTCGGGCCTGAGGGATCCCGATGGATGGGTGGCCAAGATCGGCGGCTGGGGCGCCTACGACGGTGCCGGGATCGTCGGCCCGATGATCACCTACCTGTTGCCGGTGCTGATCGGCTATACCGGCGGCCGGATGATCCACGGCAACCGCGGCGCGGTGGTCGGTGCGATCGCCACCATGGGCGTGGTCGCCGGCGCCGATGTGCCGATGTTCATGGGCGCCATGATCATGGGCCCGCTCGGCGGCTGGACCATGAAGAAACTGGACGCCTTGTGGGAAGGCAAGATCCGGCCCGGCTTCGAGATGCTGGTCGACAACTTCTCCGCAGGCATCCTCGGCATGATCCTGGCGATCTTCGGGTTCTTCGGGATCGGACCGATTGTCTCGGCATTCACTCGCGGCGCCGGCAACGCCGTCGACTTCTTGGTCAACAACGACCTGCTGCCGCTCACCTCGATCCTCATCGAGCCCGCGAAGGTGCTGTTCCTCAACAACGCGATCAATCACGGCGTGCTGACCCCACTCGGCACCACCCAGGCGCTGGAGACCGGCAAGTCGATCCTGTTCCTGCTGGAGACCAACCCCGGCCCGGGCCTGGGAATCCTGTTGGCCTTCACGCTGTTCGGCAAGGGTGCCGCGCGCGCGTCGGCTCCGGGCGCGGCCATCATCCAGTTCTTCGGCGGCATCCACGAGATCTACTTCCCCTACGTGCTGATGAAGCCCAAGCTGATCATCGCCACCATCCTGGGCGGCATGACCGGCGTGTTCATCAACGTGCTGTTCGGCTCGGGCCTGCGGGCCCCGGCCGCCCCGGGCTCGATCATCGCGATCTACGCCCAGACCGCCAGCGGCAGCTTCCTGGGTGTGACGCTGTCGGTGCTCGGGGCCACCGCGGTGTCCTTTGCCGTGGCCGCCTTCCTGCTCAAGACCGACAAGGCCGTCGAAGAACCCGATCTGGCCGCCGCCACTGCGTCGATGGAGTCGATGAAGGGCAAGAAGTCCAGCGTCGCCTCGGCACTGGTGGGCGCGGGCGGTGGGCCGATCAAGACCATCGTGTTCGCCTGCGATGCCGGCATGGGGTCCTCCGCAATGGGAGCCTCGGTGCTGCGCAAGAAGATTCAGCAGGCCGGCTTCGGCGACGTCAAGGTGACGAACGCGGCGATCTCGAATCTGACCGACTCGTTCGACATGGTCGTCAGCCATCGTGACCTGACCGCACGGGCCACGCAGAAGACCGGGTCGGCAGTGCACGTGTCGGTCGACGATTTCATGAGCAGCCCCCGCTATGACGAGATCGTCGAGCGGCTGAAGCAGGCCAACGGCGCCTCCGCACCGGCCGAGGCCACACCCGCGGCCGAGGAACCCGCGGCCGGTGGCGCAGACGTTCTGCCGGCGTCCTCGATCGTGCTGCAGGGTTCTGGCAGCAGCGCGGCGCAGGCCATCGACGAGGCCGGCGCCCTGCTGGTCGCCGCCGGAGCGGTCGAGCCGTCCTATGTCGGCGCCATGCACGAGCGGGAGAAGTCGGTGTCCACCTATATGGGCAACGGTCTGGCAATCCCACACGGCACCAACGAGGCCAAGACCGCGATCCGCCGCACCGGGATCTCCTTCGTCCGCTACCCCGAGCCCATCGACTGGAACGGCAAGCCCGCCGAGTTCGTCGTCGGGATCGCCGGTGCCGGAAACGATCACATGGCGCTGCTGACCCGGATCGCCCACGTGTTCCTGGACAAGGATCGCGTCGCGCAGCTGCACGCGGCGACGACGGCCGAGGAAATCCAGGCCGTACTGAACGCCGGGGAATGACACCGGCCACAATGTGACCGTGGATTCGGACAGCCGCCAGCGCCAGATCGTCGAGTTCGCCCGCCATCGGGGGCGAGTCGAGGTACCCGCCCTGGCCGAGGAGCTTCAGGTCGCGACGGAGACCATCCGCCGCGACCTGAAGGTGCTGGCGGGCCGGCGTCTGCTCAAACGGGTGCACGGCGGGGCGGTGCCGCTGGAGACGGTGGCGTTCGAGTCCGGCGTCGAATACCGCAGTCAGGTCGACCTGGCGCAGAAACACCGGATCGCCGGGGCGGCGGTCGACGAGCTGCACGGCGCCGAGACGGTCTACCTCGACGAGGGTTTCACACCACGACTGATCGCCGAACTGCTCGCCGACCAGGACCTGACGGTGGTCACCGCATCGCTGCTGGCCGCCGAGGCGCTGGCGCACAGCAGCACCGTCACCGTCCTGCTGCTGGGCGGACGGATGCGCGGCAGAACCCTTGCCACGGTGGATGAATGGGCGCTGGAGCGGCTGCGCTCACTGGTGATCGACGTGGCATTCCTGGGCACCAACGGCATCGACCTGGAGCACGGGCTCACCACCCCCGACCCGGCGGTGGCGGCGGTGAAGCAGACCGCGGTGCGGGTGGCCAGCCGCCGGGTGCTGGTGGCCGCACACTCCAAGTTCGGGCAGACCAGTTTCTGTAGGTTCGCCGAGGTCTCCGATTTCCAGACCATCGTGACCGGCACCGAGTTCCCGGTCGCGCAGGCTCACCGCTATGAGGTGTTGGGACCCAACATCATTCGGTCCTGAATGCCCGTCAGAAGGGCGGCGGGTCGGCTGCGATGTCGGCACGATTGAGCGCACGTTCGTGCGCTATTCGGTAGGCGAGGTTCTGTGCCCGGGTGCGGCGTCGCCGGGGTGCCGCCAATTCTCGGTGAGCGCTCGCCGGCGGCACGATGATCGATCCCCATTCCCGTGTGGGAACCGCGAGCTGCGGGAAGAACAGCGCGCCGTCGGGCTTGGTCGTATACACCCGTCCACCGGGAGCAGTGATGATGATGGTGCCGTCGGGGTGTGACACGTCGAGTCGGACGTTTGCGTCAGGACCCCCGCAGCGTGTGCCCGATGATCGCGGCGGCCTCGGCCAGCCGATCCGGCGGATGCGCCGCATAGCCGATCACCAACCCCGACGGACCGGGAAGCTGCCGGTGCAGGGACAGTGGCTGGACAACCACGCCGGCCGCCCGCAGGTTCTCGACGATCTCTCCATCGTCGATTCCATTGTCGGCAAACGTGATCAGCACATGCAAGCCGGCCGCGATGCCCTGCACCTCGACACCGGTGAGTCGCGCAAGACCGTTCAGCAGTGCGTCGCGTCGGGCGCGGTGCCGAGCGCGCACCGTGCGGACGTGCCGGTCGTACTCACCACTCTCCAGCAGCCGGGCCAGCACCAGTTGCGGCAGAGTCGGGCTGCCCAGATCGCTGGCGTGTTTGGCGGCGACCAGATCCGCGCGGCGCTGCGGTGGCGCCACCAGCCAGCCCAGCCGCAACGCCGGGGCGAGGCTCTTGGATGTGCTTCCGGCATAGGCGATCCGGTCCGGCGCACCGGCGTGCAGCGCCGGCACCGGCGCTCGGTCGTAGCGGTATTCGGCGTCGTAATCGTCCTCGATGACCAAGGCGGCCCCCGCAGCCCACGCCAACAGCTCACGGCGCCGGGCGGGCGCCAGCACCACACCGGTCGGGAACTGATGGGCCGGTGTCAGGAATGCGGCGCGGGCCCCGCTCGCGGCCAGTGCGGCGATGACGAGCCCGTCCTCGTCCACCGGGACCGGGATCGGATTGAGCCCCCAGTAGGCGAGTTCGTCCACCACACCGCGTGATCCGGGATCCTCCACCGCGATGTCGATGACGCCTTCGCGACGCAACTGCTGAGCCAGCAGGGCGATCGCCTGCGCGACGCCGGACACCACGAGGATCTCGTCGGGCGTGACCCGCAGACCGCGGGTTCGGCCCAGCCAGGGCGCCAGCGCGGCGCGCAGCCGGGGGTGCCCTCGTGGGTCGCCGTAGCCCAGCTCCTCGGGAGGTGTCTCGGTCAGCACAGTGCGTTCGGCGCGCAGCCACATGCCGCGCGGAAAAGCCGACAGGTCGGGTACCCCGGGCGAAAGGTCGACCCCCTCGGCCGGGGCCAGCCGGGGACGCGGCAGCCGGGCCGGTTCGGGAGCGACCGGCATCCGGTGCGGCGGTGCGGCCGGGGCGGGTGCGTCGAGCACGATGGTGCCGCCACCACTGCGGCCGGAAATCAACCCCTCATCCATCAGGCGGCGGTAGACCTCGACGACGACACCGCGCGAGACGCCCAGATCGGCGGCCAGTGTGCGGGTGGCAGGCAACCGGGCGCCCGCGGTCAGTCGTCCATCGCCGATGGCGCCGCGCAGTGCGCCCACCAGCCAGTCGGTGATCCCGCGTGACGGCACGCCCACCGGGTCCAGTTGCAGGAAATCTGCGCCCAACCCGATTTGGTCCACTGGATATCGCCTTCTTTGGTGCTGTTGACAGGACCATCTTCGGGCCACGATGGCCACATGTCCAGTACCGATCGCGCCACCGTCGCCGGGGCCGCCGGCATGACCTTCGTGGGCGGCAGCGTCGCCGTGTCCGGTCTGCTCGCCGATGCCCCGCTGCACACCGCACAGGCACTTCGTTACGGCCTGGCCTGCGCGCTGCTGCTCGGGTGGGCCCGCCTGAGCCGGCGCACCCTGCATCGCCCGCGGGGCCTGGAATGGCTCTGGCTGGCCGGCGTCACGCTCAGTGGTCTGGTGGTCTTCAACCTCGCCCTGGTGTACGGGTCCCGGCACGCCGAACCGGCGGTGCTGGCCGTCGCCGTGGCCTGCGTACCCGTCGCCCTAGCGGCCCTCGGACCGTATCTGGAAGCCAGGCGGCCGAGTGCGAAGGTGCTCGCGGCGGCGGTCGTGGTGAGCGCCGGCGCCATTGCCGTGGTGGGTCTCGGGCGCGCGGACGTCGTGGGCCTGCTCTGGGCGCTGACCGTCTTCGTGTGCGAGGTGGGTTTCACCCTGCTGGCGCTGCCGGTGTTGGGCCGACACGGGCCGGTCGGGGTGTCGGTGCACAGCACCTGGATGGCCGCGGCGATGTTCACAGCCCTCGCCGCCGGCACCGAAGGTATCTGGGCCATCACCCGATTCGACATCGCCGACCTGGCGGCCATCGGCTACCTCGCGCTCGGTGTCACCGCGGTGGCCTTCATCCTGTGGTACTCGTGCGTGAGCGCACTGGGCAGCGGGCGGGCGGGCCTGCTGACCGGGATCGCACCGGTCGCCGCCGCGCTGATCGGCATACCGTTGACCGGCGCGATTCCCGGCCCCGCGGTGTGGGGCGGGATCGCGCTGATCGCGTGCGGACTCGCGGCCGGGATGCGCGCCACAACCGCGAGTCCGCAGGCGATCAGATCTTGCTCGGCACCGGAACCTGATCCACCGACACCAGATCCCCGGGGCGCGGCCGCGACGGCGCCGTCCGGCCATGCGTGGCGTAGATGACCAACCCGACGAATGCCAACCCGCCCACCAGATTGCCCAGCACCGTGGGGATCTCGTTCCACACCAGGTAGTCGACGACGGTGAACTCGCCGCCGAGCAGCAGTCCCGACGGGAACAGGAACATGTTCACGATCGAGTGTTCGAAGCCGAGATAGAAGAACACCATGATCGGCATCCACATCGCGATCACCTTGCCGGGCAGGCTGTCGGACATCATCGCGCCGACCACGCCCATCGACACCATCCAGTTGCACATCACTCCGCGCAGGAACAGTGTCAGCATCCCGGCGGCGCCATGCTCGGCATAGCCGACCGTCCGCCCCGCGCCGATATCCCCGATCGCCTTACCGACAGCGTCCGGTTCCACGCTGAACCCGTAGGTGAAATACACCGCCATGAAGACCGCGACGGTGAGTGCACCGAGCAGATTCCCGACGAACACCAGGCCCCAGTTGCGCAGCATCGGCTTGAGCGTCACACCCGGGCGCTTGTCCAGCCAGGCCAGCGGCACCAGGGTGAAAACCGCTGTCAGAAGGTCGAATCCGAGTAGGTGCAGCATGCAGAAACCCACCGGGAAGAGCACCGCGCCCAGCAGCGGCTCACCCGTCCTGACCGATATCGTCACCGCGAACGCCGCGGCGAGCGCGAGGATGGCCCCGGCCATGAAGGACCGGATGAGCGTGTCGCGGGTGGACATGAAGACCTTGGACTCGCCGGCATCGATGATCCGGACGGCGAGTTCAGCGGGTTTGACATACGACATGGGCGGAGTCCTTTCGGCCGGAGTCACCACTGGTAGGGCAGGAATTTGCCGTCGATGGTCACGACGACGCGGTCTCCCCCGGGATCCGCGCGTCGCTCGAAGGAGACGTTGCAATTGATCGCGCTCATGATGCCGTCGCCGAACTCCTCATGGATCAGTGCCTTGAAGGCCGGGCCGTAGACATTGATGAGTTCCACGAACCGGTAGATCGTCGGGTCGGTCTGCAGCGCCGGATCGGCCGTCCGGTAGGGCTGGCGCTGCAGTGCGGCAACAGTTTCCGGGCTCAGGTCCAGCAGTTCGCCGGCCACGGAGGCTTCCCTGGCGGGCATCGGGTGGCTGCCCAGCAGCGCCGCCACCGTCCATACCAGCGGCCTGTCGATGTGCTCGGCCACCTGCTGCCAGCTGATACCGGTGTCGGAACGACGTTGTTCGATCTCGGCGATGACGGATGAGGCGGGGTCGTAGGCCATGGGCGGTTTCCTTCCGGGCAGTGCGGTGCTGGGTGTGGCTCCATACCACCGTGCCGGCGGTGTCATGCCCATGGCATAAGGCGCAGGGAATCCGGCAATTTGCGCAGCGCGGCGACACCCGGGCCGTCGTTTAACCGCGCCGTAACGAACGGAGAAACACCTCGAAACGCCTTGCGCCTAGCCTCGACTCATCATCGGCAGCCAGGGGCAGCATGGTCGACCAGAGGAACCTCAGCGCGGCGTCGCTCGATGCCGGCACCCTGTCGGCGGCGATCGATATCGCGCCGACCCCGCTGTGGGTGATCGGCCCCGACGGCACGGTGGCGCTGGCGAACCAGGCAGCGTTGAGCATCCTCGGCTACCAGTCCGGCGATGACGTGATCGGGGCACCCAGCCATGACACCCTGCACGAGTGGCATCCCGACGGTTCGCGGTACCCGTCGCATTGCTGCCCGATCCTCGATGGGTGCGGCTCACCCAGCGTGACGGCGCACGAATGGTTCATCACCCGGTCCGGGCAGCCCATTCCGGTCACCTGGTCGGCGAAGCCGCTGGGCACCGACGGCACCCGACTGCTCGCGTTCGCCGATGCCACCGAACGGCTGGCGGCCCAACCGCACAACAACAACCTGTCCACCGAAGCCGCGCCATCGCGCAGGGAATTACGGGCACGGCTACTCGGCCATGTCCGCACCCGATTCCGGGACCCGGAATTCACGGCGGCCCGGCTGGCCGCCGAGTTCCATCTCTCATTACGTTCCGTCCAGCAGGTGTTGGCGGAGGACGGTCGTTCGCCGGCGATGGAGATCCGCCGTCAGCGGCTGGAACTCGCGAGCACCCTGATCTCCCAAGGCTGTTCGGTGAGCGCTGCCGCACGCGGCAGCGGCTTCGCCGACCCTGGTACCTTCAACCGCGCCTTCCGCCGTCATTTCGGCGTCCCGCCTAGCGAATGGGCCAGACGGGCCGGCTGATCGGCTATTCGACGGTGACGGACTTGGCCAGGTTGCGGGGCTTGTCCACGTCGTAGCCGCGGGCCTGTGCCACCCCGGCGGCGAACACCTGCATGGGGATCGTCGACAGCAGCGGCTGGAAAAGCGTTGACACCGCAGGTATCTCGATGAGGTGATCCGCAAACGGCGCCACCGTGTCATCGCCCTCCTCGGCAATCACGATGGTGATCGCGCCGCGGGCCTGGATTTCGCGGATGTTGCTCAGCAGCTTGGCATGCAGGGTGGCCGCGCTCTTGGGCGAGGGCATCACCACGATGACCGGCAGGTCATCCTCGATCAGCGCGATCGGGCCGTGCTTGAGCTCGCCGGCGGCGAACCCCTCGGCGTGCATATAGGCCAGTTCCTTGAGTTTGAGTGCCCCCTCCAGGGCCACCGGGTATCCGACATGGCGGCCCAGGAACAGCACTGCGGAGGCCTGCGAGAATCGCTGCGCCAGCGCCGTCACCGGCTCCATGCAGGTCAGCACGCGTGCCACCTGATCGGCCATGGCCTCCAGGTCGTGGTACTCGCGGGCCACCTCGTCGGCGTATTTGGTGCCGCGGGCCTGCGCGAGGGCCAGCCCGACCAGGTAGTTCGCGGTCAGCTGCGCCAGGAACGTCTTGGTCGACGCCACACCGATCTCCGGACCGGCGCGAGTGTAGAGCACCGCATCCGCCTCGCGCGGGATCTGGCTGCCGTTGGTGTTGCAGATGGCCAGTACCTTGGCCTTCTGATCCTTGGCATGCCGCACGGCCTCCAGGGTGTCGGCGGTCTCGCCGGACTGCGAGATCGCGATCACCAGGGTGCTGCGGTCCAGAACCGGGTCGCGGTACCGGAATTCGCTGGCGAGTTCCACCTCGACGGGCAGCCGCGTCCAGTGCTCGATCGCATACTTGGCCAGCAGGCCGGAGTGGTAAGCGGTGCCGCAGGCGACGATGAAGACCTTGTCGACCTCACGCAGTTCCTGGTCGGAGAGCCGCTGCTCGTCGAGCACGATCCGGCCGTCGACGAAATGACCCAGCAGGGTGTCGGCTACGGCCGCGGGTTGCTCGGCGATCTCCTTGAGCATGAAGTACTCGTAGCCACCCTTTTCGGCGGCCGACAGGTCCCAGTCGATATGAAACGGTCGAGCATTCGCGTCGTCACGGTCGCCGGCGAAGTTGTAGATCCGGTAGCCGTCGGCGGTGATGACCACAGCCTGGTCCTGCCCGAGTTCGACTGCTTCACGGGTGTATTCGATGAACGCCGCGACATCGGAACCGATGAACATCTCGCCGTCACCGACGCCGACCACCAACGGGGTGGAGCGGCGGGCGGCGACAATGGTGCCGGGTTCGTCGGCGAAGGCGAAGACCAAGGTGAAATGGCCTTCCAACCGTCGCAGTACCGAGAGCACCGAGGCGACGAAGTCTCCTGCGCTGTCCCCGGTGCGGTAAGCCTGGGCGACCAGGTGCACGGCGACCTCGGAGTCGGTGTCGCTGGCGAACTCGACCCCGGCGGTCTCCAGTTCGGCGCGCAGGATCGCGAAGTTCTCGATGATGCCGTTGTGCACGACCGCGAACTTGCCGCTGGCGTCGCGGTGCGGGTGCGCATTGCGGTCGGTAGGACGCCCGTGGGTGGCCCACCGGGTGTGCCCCATTCCGGTCGTCCCGCCGAGGTCACCCGCATCGGTGGCCTGGAGGGCTTCTTCCAGATTGGTCAGTCGGCCCGCCCGCCGCTGCACGGTGAGTCCACCGGCGCCGTCGAGAAGCGCGACCCCCGACGAGTCGTAGCCGCGGTACTCCATCCGCCGCAGCGCATCGACGACGACCTCGCAGGCAGGGCGCTGCCCGACATAGCCGACGATTCCACACATAGGGACCCAGGGTAGTGCAGCAGCCGTCCCACCCCCGCCTCGCTCGGCGGCGGGGTGCTCATCACCACAGTCGGCGACTCCGGCCTGTGGGCGTCGACTAGGGTCTATCCGTGGCCAAGACGAAGAAACTCTTCGCTGCTCTGACCCGGCGCGGACCGCACCGCGTCCTGCGCGGAGACCTCGCTTTCGCCGGTCAGCCCGGCGTCGTCTACACCCCCGAGTCCGGCCTGAGCCTGGCCGGCGTGGCGTTCGGCCATGATTGGCTGGCCGCCGCGGACCGTTATGCGGGCACTCTCGAGCACCTGGCGTCCTGGGGCATCGTCGCGGCAGCGCCCGATACGGAACGCTCGCTGGCCCCGTCTGCGCTGAACCTCGCCGTCGACCTGGGCACCACCTTGGACATCATCGCCGGGGTGCGGCTGGGACCGGGAAAGATCAGCGTGCACCCCGCCAAGCTGGGTGTCGTCGGTCACGGCTTCGGCGGATCGGCCGCCGTGTTCACCGCCGCCGGCCTGGGATCACGTCTGCGCGCCGCCGCGGCGCTGTTCCCCGCGGTCACCAGCCCACCCGCCGAACAGCCGGCCGCCGCGCTGACGCTGCCGGGCCTGATCCTGCGCGCACCCGCCGACAGCACGGCCCTCAAATCCAATGCCGACGCGCTGGCGCACGCCTGGCCCGGGGCGATTCTGCGCACCGTGGCCAAGGCCGAGGCCGGCGGTCTCATCGAGGGACGCCGGCTCGCCAAGGCGGTCGGCCTGCCCGGCGCCGACAAGGGCACCCAGAAGGTCACCCGCGCGCTGCTCACCGGCTACCTCCTGCACGTGCTGACCGGCGACAAGGAGTACCGCGATTTCGCCGACCCGGAGGTGGTGCTGCCCAAGACGGTCGCACCCGATCCCGAGGCCCCGCAGCCATCGCTGGAGGACAAGGTCGTCGCGCTGCTGAAGGGCTGAGGCCCCGAGCGGACGACCAACCAACCGGTTGGTGATATAACTCTTCCATGCGCACAGGAATCTTCCTCAGCTACGCGGGCGGCTTCAAGCAGGCCGTCGAGCAGGTCGTCGAACTGGAAAAGGTCGGCGTCGACATCGCGCTGGTGGCCGAGGCCTATTCCTATGACGCCATCAGCCAACTCGGGTATTTGGCCGCCAAGACCTCGACGATCGAACTCGGGTCCGGGGTCGTGCCCATCTACGTGCGCACCCCCACCCTGCTGGCGATGACCGCGGCCGGCCTGGACTACGTCTCCGACGGCCGCTTCCGGCTCGGTGTCGGCACCTCCGGCCCACAGGTCATGGAGGGCTTCCACGGGGTGCCGTTCGACGCCCCGATGGGCCGGACTCGCGAGGTCGTGGACATCTGCCGGCAGGTGTGGCGCCGGGAGAAGGTGAACTACGACGGCAAGCACTACCAGATCCCGCTGCCGGAGGGCCGCGGCACGGGCCTGGGTAAACCGCTGCGCCTCATCAATCACCCTGTGCGGGAGAACATCCCGATCACCATCGCGGCGCTGGGACCGAAAAACGTTGAGCTGACCGCAGAAATCGCCGAGGGCTGGCAGCCGGTGTTCTTCTACCCGGAGAAGGCCGACGAGGTCTGGGGCGACGCACTGCGCGCCGGCTACGCCAAGCGCGATCCCGCCCGCGGCCCGCTGGACATCATGGTCAGCGCCAGTCTCGCCATCGGCGATGACGTCGAGGACCGCCTGGCCTGGGCCAAACCCCAACTGGCGCTGTACATCGGCGGCATGGGCGCCAAGGGCAAGAACTTCTACCACAACCTGGCCACCCGGTACGGGTTCGGCGAGGTCGCCGACTATATCCAGGAGCTGTTCCTGGCAGGCAAGAAGGACGAGGCGATCGCCGCGGTGCCCGACGAGCTGGTGCGCCACGTGTCGCTGGTCGGCCCACGCGGATTCGTCAAGGAACGCCTGGCCGCCTACGCGCAAGCCGGCGTGACGACCATGCTGGTCCATCCGCTGGCCACCGATGATGCCGAGGCCCTGCGCTTCACCGAGGAATTGCTGTCGCTCACCGCTTAGACCAGCGTGGCACCACCGTCGACCGTGAGCACCACACCCGTGCCGAACTCCTGCTCCATGCAGTAGACGTAGGCCAGTGCGGTATCGGTGACCGCCCCGATACGCCCGGCCGGAAGGTTCTGCACGAATCGGTCGTGGATCGCCTGCCGGTCGGCCTCGCTCAGCCCCGACCACAGCGGCGTTTCGATAGGACCGGGTGCGACGGTGTTGACCCGCAGCGGCGCGAGTTCCAGCGCCAACGCCCTGGTCATCGCGTTGATTGCCCCGCACACCGCGGTGGGCAGCACACCGAGCCCCGGCTTCTCGGCGGCAGTGCCGCTCGTCATCGTGATCGAACCGCCCGCGCTGATTCGCGGCGCGAACACCCGGATCGCCTGCAACTGGCCCACGAACCGGGTGCCGAGCAAACCACCGATGGCCTCGGCGGTCAGGTCGGCGAGTCCGACCATCTCCAGTGCCTCCCCCGCGGTGAACACCAGGTGCTCGATCTGGCCGATCTCATCGGCCAGGCGCCGGAGCCCGTCCGGGTCGGTGAGGTCCACGGTGGTGCCACGGGCCTGGTGGGGTAACCCGGCCAGCGCACGATCCACGCTGGACTGATTGCGGGACAACACAATCGGGATTCCGCCGCGCTCGGCTACCGCAGTGGCGACGCCGAGGCCGATGCCCGAGGTGCCGCCGATGACGAGGACGCGTGCGTTGGTGAGGTTCATGGTTCCCACTGTCCGTCCGGCGGTGGATGCCCGTCCAAGACCCTTTTCGTCGCCCGGCGATACCCTTGGGGTATGACCGCTGCCGACCTCGATCTGCGCAAGCTGCGCTACTTCGTCGCGGTCGCCGAGGAGCTGAATTTCGGACGGGCCGCCCGGCGTCTGCACATCGCCCAACCGGTGCTGTCCCGCCAGATCCGGGTGTTCGAGGAAGAACTCGGCGTGCCGTTGTTCATCCGGGGTTCTCGCGGCACCCAGCTGACCAGTGCCGGTGTCCAGCTGCTGCAGGACGCGAAGGTTCTGCTCGACGAGGCCGCCGCGGTGCGACACCGACTGTCCCGGACCGCGCTGCCCACCGGAACCGTGACGGTCGGGGTGATGGCCGGTTTGCGGGCCACGGCGGCGGCGACCGCATTCGAAGCCGCCGGGCCAGGTCGCCGCGCGGTGGTGCGCCAGGTCGGCTGGACCGAACAGGTCGATGTGGTCCGCACCGGCGAGGTGGACGTGGTGTACGCCCGGGTCGTGACCGACCACCGGGGACTGGGTACCGCGGAGTTGCTGCAGGAGCCGTTCGACGCGGTGCTGCCCAGCGGGCATCCCTTGGCGGCCCGGGCGTCGGTGCGGCTGGCCGATCTGGTCCAGTTACCCCTGCTGCATGATCCTGCGATGCTGCCGGAATGGAAGGCCCTGACCGCTTCCGGGGCACGCTGGGCGCCGCCGCCCGACACGATCAGGAGCGTCGAGGACAAACTCGAACATGTCGCCGCCCGAGAGGGATTCGTCGTGCTGCCCCGGTCGACGACGGCCTACTATCGCCGACCCGATGTGCGGGCGGTGCCGATCGAGGACCTCCGGCCCGGCCGGGTGACGCTGATCTGGGATGCCGGCGTGCACAACCCGCTGCGTGATCAGTTCGTGGCTGCGGCACTGGCGTGTCGCGATGACACGATCTGACCGCGTGCGTGACGCACACCTCATAATTCGTGCTGGGACGCATCGTCAGATACCCTGAGTCACAGCGGCATCGTCTGTTCTGCCTTTTGCCGCTTCGCCAGGGCCTTTCTTGCGCCCTGCTCGATCGTCACACCGAGAGCCGCGGGAACCATCCGCGCCGGGCAGGACGACCATTCCTATCTATGGAGCCTTTTTGTCTACGTTTGCCGACCTCGGCCTGCCCGAGGCCGTTGTCACCACGCTCGCTGCCAGTGGCATCGACTCGCCCTTCCCCATTCAGTCCGCGACACTTCCCGATTCGCTGGCCGGCCGCGATGTGCTCGGCCGCGGTCGCACCGGATCCGGTAAGACCTACGCATTCCTGCTGCCCGTCGTCGCCCGGTTGGCGGCCTCGGCCACCCCGCGGCGTTCCGGCCAACCGCGCGCACTGATCCTGGCGCCGACCCGCGAACTGGCCACCCAGATCGACGCGTCGCTCGCACCGTTGGCCAAGGCCACCGGCCTGCGGTCGGTGACCATCTTCGGTGGTGTCAGCGCCGGACCGCAGATCCAGAAGCTGCGCGACGGTGTCGATATCGTCATCGCCTGCCCCGGCCGGCTGGAAGACCACGTGAAGTCAGGTCACGCCGATCTCTCGGCGGTACAGGTGACCGTGCTCGACGAGGCCGACCACATGGCCGACCTCGGCTTCCTGCCCCCGGTGAAGCGCCTGCTCGACCGCACCCCGCGCGACTGCCAGCGACTGCTGTTCTCGGCCACCCTCGACGGCGGCGTCGACGTGCTGGTCCAGCGCTACCTGCGCAACCCGATCGTGCACAGCGTCGACTCCGAGAACTCACCCGTCTCCACCCTGGTGCACCACGTCCTGCACGTGGACGGCGCAGCGCGTTTCGACGTGCTGGCCGACCTGGCCGCCTCGCCGGGCCGCACCATCGTGTTCGCCCGCACCAAGTACGGCGCCAAAGGCCTTGCCCGCAAGCTCAATTCACGTGGCGTGCCGGCAGTCGAACTGCACGGCAACCTTTCCCAGAACGCCCGCACCCGCAATCTCGGGGCTTTCTCCGATGGCTCCGCCTCGGTGCTGGTCGCGACCGATATTGCCGCGCGCGGTATCCACGTCGACGACGTCAACCTGGTGGTGCACGCCGACCCGCCGGTCGAGCACAAGGCCTACCTGCACCGCTCCGGGCGCACCGCCCGCGCCGGCAACGACGGCACCGTGGTGACCCTGATGGTCGACGATCAGGTCGCCGATGTCCGGGTGCTGACCCGCAAGGCCGGCGTCAAGCCGACCATCACCAAGTTCAGCGGTGCCTCGCACCCAGTGCTGCAGGAGATCGCCCCCGGCGAGCGCTCCTTCACCGGCGGTCTCGTGATCGAGACCCCGGAAGCACCGGCACGCACCTCGCAGCAGCCCGGACGCCGCCGTCGGCCGCACGGCGGTGCCGGCGGTTCCGGCCACACCGGTGGCGGCGGTCGTTCCAGCGGCGGTCGCGGCGGACAACGCCGCAGCGGTTCCGGAACGGCGCGCACCGGCTCGCGTTAACCTTTGCTTTGAGATCGGCGACATGGTCGCGGCTGGATACTCAGCCGCGACCATTTCGTCTGTCACGGCGGAAAGGAACTGTGGTGGCCCGGAGCAGCAGACGCCCGCGCACTGCAGCGGCCATGCTGGTGATCGCGTTGACCCTGTCGATCGGCGCGGCACCGGCGGCACTGGCTCAGCTGCACGACATCACCCTGACCCTGGTCCGCCACGCACAGTCCGCGGGCAACGCCTCCGGACTCATCGACAGCTCGACGCCCGGCCCCGTCCTCACCGAACTCGGTGTGCGCCAGGCCGACTCCGTGGCCGAGGAGCTGCGGGGCAAGGGCCAGACCTACGACGCCCTCTTCGCATCGACCATGATCCGGACCCAGCAGACCGCACAGCCGATGGCCGCGGCCCTGCGCGAGCCGGTCGTGGTCCTGCCGGGGCTGCGCGAGATCGAAGCGGGCGATTACGAAGGCCTCCCCGAGGCCGAGGCGGCCACCACCTATTTCCGCGCCCCGCTGCAGTGGCTGAACGGGGATCGCAGCGCGCGCATACCGGGTTCGATCGACGGCAACGAATTCGACGCCCGGTACGACGAGGCCGTCGCGACCATCTACCAGGACACCGTCGATGACCCGGACCCCAATGTCATCGCCTACTCACACGGGGCGGCCATCATGATGTGGGTCGCGATGAATGTGCGGGGTGTGGACGCTGCGGCGCTGGCGACCTCACCGCTGCAGAACACCGGATACTTTGTGGTCCGCGGTAATCCGGTCGACGGCTGGGACCTGGTCAGCCGTAGCCCGTAGGTCACGGCCCGGCCTGCGGCAGTTCGTCGGCAGCGATCTCGCATGGCGTGTCGGCCGGTACCGGCTCCGCGGGCACCGCCACCGCCGGATCGACCGGCGGTTCGGGTACCGGCGTCGGCACCGGCGGTTCCGGCGGCACCGCGACGGGTGCAACGGGTTCCACCGCCGCGTCCTCCTCGGCCGGCTCCGCTGTTTCCCCCGAGGGTGTCTCGTCCTGCGGCGGTTCCTCTTCCGCCAGGTCCTCGTCGTCCTCGTCGTCGGCCTCGTCCTCGTCGTTCTCGGGATCGGGCAGGTCGTCCGGTTCGGCGTCATCCGCTAGATCATCAGGGTCGGTATCCAGATCGCCGGCAGCACGCAGGCTTTCGCCGAGTCCGTCGCCACCGGAACCCAGCAGGCCACCCAGCACATCGGCGAAGGACTGCCCGAGCCCGGACAGACCCGACATGCCGGACACGCCCGAACCGAGCGGCGACGCAGCCCCCGGCATGGGCGCCGCGGGAGCCCCCGCTGCCATCGAATCCACCGGCACCGGTGGGGCAGCAGGCGGCGGCGCCGGCATGGCGGGGCTCTGAGCGGGCGCCGAACCCGCCGAGCCCGGAACGTACCCGGCCGGCGCCACCGACGCGGGGGCCGGCGAGGTGGGAATCACCTCGGCAGCAACGGATGTGGGCCCGGACAGGCCGGGCCGCTCGAAGACGACCGCGGCCTGCGCTGCGATCGCGGCAGCGGCATCGCGGTACGCCTGCCGGATCGCCGATTCGGTGTCCCGCATCGCGGAGACCCAGTCGAGGGCGATGTCGTTGGCCACGAACGGCGCGACCTGCATGTCCACCAGTTCACTGGCGCCCGCTCGGTCCCCGGCACCGGTGGTGACGGTGCGTGATGCACTCAACCATTCGGCTCTGCTCCCCCGGGCCTCGATGTCCTGTGCGGCACCGACCTTGGTGTCGATCAACTGCCACAACCTGTTCCGTAGCTCGCTGAGTGCGGCCACGGTTGCGCGCAGCCCGTCTACTGCGGTACCGGCCGCTTCCGCATGGCGCGCAAGGTGATCGGCCGCCGCCTCGGCTCCGGCGCCCTGCCACGCCGCGGCCAGTGCGCGCCGAGCCTGGTCCTGCAGCAGCACGGCCTCCTCGACCGCGGCGACGGCCTCGGCCAGCGTGCGGTGATCGTCGTCCAGCGCCTGCAGGTCCAGACCGTCCTCAGCGGTGTAGGCGGCATGCAGGCCCGCCGGCTCCGGCACCGGATGTCCGAGCCGGCGACAGGCCCGCACGTATTCGGTCATCACCTCGACCGCAGGCGCTCCCGCATCCAGCATGTCGATCACCCGATCCGGCGTGCGGCGCGATCGTCGATCTGCGCGTAGTCCTCGGCGGAAACCCGCAGCTGCGAGGCAATTTCACGGCAGCTACGAGACCAGCCGCGCAGCGCGCCGATGGTGTGCTCTACAGACCGGCGCACCTCGGCGCCACCGTCGGTGTACTCCCGGCCGGCGCGCGCACCGGTGAACGCCAGCGCGGTCTGGCAACGCTGCAACACGCCGTCCACCTGGTCGGCGGCATTGTCGTAGCGGTGTGCGATATCGAGTACCGTAGCGGCATCCATCCGGGCAGAGTCGATGAGTCCCATACCCGAATTGGACGCAGCGGCGCCCGCTTCGGTTCCCTTGCCGGGGAATTTACTTCTGCTGGCTGACCGATTCGGCGACCCGCACCGCGAGCTGGCGGGCGGTGTCCACGTCGGCGGCCTCCACCATCACCCGGACGACCTGCTCGGTGCCCGACGGACGCAGCAGGATCCGTCCGGTGTCACCGAGTTCGGCCTCGGCGGCGGCAACCGCGGTCTTGACAGTGGGTGCCTGGGCGACGGTTGCCTTGTCGGCGACCGCGACATTGATCAACACCTGCGGCAGGGTGTGCATCGGCTCGCACAGCTGAGCCAGCGTGGAACCGGTCTGGGCCATCCGGGACATCAGCCGCAGGCCGGTGACGATCCCGTCGCCGGTGGTGCCGAAGCTGGGCAGCACGATATGACCGGACTGCTCGCCCCCCAGGGAGAACTCGCCGGCCCGCAGTTCCTCGAGCACGTACCGGTCTCCGACCGCGGTGGTGCGCACCTCGATACCGGCCGCGCGCATCGCCAAATGCAGCCCCAGATTGCTCATCACGGTGGCGACCAGGGTGTTGGAGGCCAGCTCGCCGGCTTCCTGCATCGCCAGCGCCATCATCACCATGATGGCGTCACCGTCGATGAGCTCACCGCGGGCGTCGACGGCCAGGCAACGATCGGCGTCACCGTCATGGGCCAGGCCCAGATCGGCACCGTGCGCGACCACGGCCTGCTGCAGCTGCTCCATGTGGGTGGATCCGCAGCCGTCGTTGATGTTGAGACCGTTGGGCTCGGCGTTCAATGTGATGACCTCGGCGCCGGCGGCGCGGTAGGCCAGCGGCGCGGCGGTATAGGCGGCGCCGTTGGCGCAGTCGACCACCACTTTGATGCCGTCGAGCCTGGTGGTGACGGCCTTGGCCGCGTGCCGCAGGTAGCGGTCCAGGGCGTCTTCGGCATCGACGACCCGCCCGATGCCGCCGCCGAGTGGACGGACGCCCGGACCGGAGCTCAACATCTCGTCGATGCGGTCTTCGGTGGCGTCGTCGAGCTTGTGCCCGCCAGGACCGAAGATCTTGATGCCGTTATCGGGCATCGGATTGTGCGACGCGGAGATCATGATGCCGAAATCGGCGTCATACGCGCTGGTCAGATAGGCCACCGCAGGAGTGGGCAGCACCCCGACGCGCAGCGCGTCGATACCTTCGCTGGTCAGTCCGGCGATGACCGCGGCCTCCAGCATCTCGCCGCTGGCACGCGGATCGCGGCCCACCACGGCGACCCTGCGGCGGGCGCCGCCGGACGATCCCAGCCGTCGGGCAGCGGCCGCGCCCAGCGCGAGCGCCAACTCGGCGGTCAGGTCGAGATTGGCGACTCCGCGCACGCCGTCGGTGCCGAAAAGTCGAGCCATGTCCACAAATTTCTCACACGAGACGCCCAAAGAGCCAACTGGCAACCCTCGTGCCGGTGTCGACACCCAACGGATACCGGGTCGTGACCTGGACGGACCACCGCCCGCAGCCCTGGTGGGTGCGGGCGGTGGGGATGCCGCTGTTCTACCCGACCGGTTACCCGACAGGCGCCGGAACAGTGGTCGTGGTGGGCGTTGCGGAACCCTCGATCGCAGGCTCCTCGTCCCCGGTGACATCGTCGGGTGCGGGCACCTCGGTCTCGGTGGCCGGCTCCTCGGAGAAGGAAGCCCCCTCGGCCGAACCCGGCGCATCGATCGCACCGGAGGCGCCGTCCTCGACACCGACGGTGTTCTGTCGGAAGTCGACGGCACCGATGGCGTTGTTGCACACGCTCTGCTGCGCCCCGCTGGCGTCCACACTCTCGGCAACCGACGAGATCGTCGAAGCGTCGCTGTCGCAGACACCGGCGGCGATCTGGGTGGCCGTCTCGAGCGGCACGCCGGTGAGTACGCCGGCCGTGCCGATGGCGAGGTCCACGCGTCCGTCGCCGGGCTCGGCGTTGGCCGCTGCGGCTCCTCCGAACAGCAGCAGTGCGCTACCAAGGGCGGCACCGGCGGTCACTCGCGTAAAGGTCATCTTGTTCATTTTCATCCTTTCAGTCAGCGAAGCGGTGCCGGTCCCCAACGAGCTGACTGACTCGTACCGACGGCAGATTCTCTGCCTGGGCGCATGGTGCAGCGCCCCCGCTCCACCACCACGGTGGTCACCGTGGGGCGCAGTGTCAAACCCGGCCCGCAAACACCGCACTCATGGCCAACACGGGACTGGACGGCTGAAAGTAGCTGCCGACGACAGCGGCGCACGGCAAAACGCCGTGATGAACAGTGACGAGCTGGGCAGCTGTCGCTGCCGCCAACTCTTTACCTAGGCCCGGCGGCCAAGACATCAGCAAACAAGGTCACGATAAAAAGAAACCGCCGGGTGTGGATCGGAATCCACACCCGGCGGTGTCTTGACTGAACAGATCAGCGCTTGCTGTACTGCGGAGCCTTACGGGCCTTCTTGAGGCCGTACTTCTTGCGCTCGATGGCACGCGGGTCACGCGTGAGGAAGCCGGCCTTCTTCAGGGCCGGACGATCCTCGGGCTGCACGATGATCAGTGCACGCGCGATGGCCAGACGCAGTGCGCCGGCCTGCCCGGACGGGCCGCCACCGTCGAGGTGGGCGTAGATGTCGAAGCTGTCCACCCGATCGACGGTCACCAGCGGGGCCTTGATCAGCTGCTGGTGCACCTTGTTCGGGAAGTACGCCTCCAGGGTGCGGCCGTCGAGGTGGAACTTGCCGGTGCCGGGCACCAGACGCACCCGGACGACAGCTTCCTTGCGGCGGCCAACGGTCTGGATCGGGCGGTCGATGTAGATCGGCTCGCGCGGAGCGGCTTCCTCGACTGCGGCTTCCACGGCGACGGTCTCGTCGGCGGTTTCGGTCACCTCAGGCGCCTCCACGGCGTCTTCGGTCACTTCCGCCTCGACAACCTCGGTCTCGTTCACTTCGGTCACTGGGCCACCTGCTTGATCTCGAACGGAATCGGCTGCTGCGCGGCATGCGGATGCTCCGGGCCGGCGTACACCTTCAGCTTCTTCTGAACCTGGCGACTCAGCTTGTTGTGCGGCAGCATCCCGATGATGGCGTTCTCCACGACACGGGTGGGGTGCTTCTCCAGCAGCTCGCCGATGGTGCGCTTGCGCAGACCGCCCGGGTAACCCGAGTGGCTGTAAGCGAACTTGTTGGTGAGCTTGTCGCCGCTGACGGCGATCTTCTCGGCGTTGATGACGATGACGAAGTCGCCACCGTCGACGTTGGGCGTGAATGTCGGCTTGTGCTTGCCGCGCAGCAGCTTGGCTGCTTCGACGGCGAGACGGCCGAGCACCACGTCTTGGGCGTCGATGACGTACCACGAACGCGTGGTGTCACCCGCCTTCGGCGTGTAAGTAGGCACAGTGCTTACCTTCTACTCTCGGGTTACGGTGCCGGTCAGGCGGACGCGATCAGGGTTACCCGGCGACCGACGTTGACCCGGGACCCGTATGCCCGGATGGGCAGCACACGCCAACGGAGGAGCTTACCGGGCGTCATCCGCCCAGGTCAAAACGCGGTTCCCCGGGACGATTGTGGGCTTGTGTGCGAAGAATCGGCCGAAAGTGACACACGAGCCGACACTCGCCCGATCAGAGTTCAGCAGTGCCGGCCTCGTTGAGCGCGTCAAGTCGCGAGGTGTCCTTGAGGTCGACGCCGGAGCGCCCGAGCGCCACCGCGCCGTCGATCAGGCCCGCGGCCACCCGCGCCGCCTCGGCGTAGCCGAGCCCGTCGGGCGGATGGATGTTGGAGATGCAGTTGCGGTCGGCGTCGGTGCGGCCGGGCCGCGGCAGGTGTGTCAGGTAAATACCGAGGCTGTCGGCAACGCTCAGACCGGGACGTTCCCCGATGATCAGCACCAGCGTCCGCACTCCCTGCGCCGCGGCGATGTGATCGCCGAGCGCGACGCGGGCCTGGGTGGCGATCACCGGGGGCGCCACGGTGTAGCGGTCACCGAGCCGCCCGACCAGGGCCGTCAGCAGCGCGGCGCCGTGATGGCTCAGCGCGGTCGGCGAGAGACCGTCGGCCAGCACGAAGCCGATATCGGCGGGTGTGTTCGGCACATCCATGTCCTCGGCGGGCATCCGGCCCAGATCGGGGCGGCGCAGGTACTCCTCGCGGGTGGTGGCCCGGCTGGTCACGACCCCCGGTTCGCCGATGCCGGCCGCGCGGACCGCGGCGGCGAGGGCATGGGTGTCCAGCGGGATGTGCACGGCGTCGCGAGCCGCGGCGTGCGCGGCCGCCAACTGCAGGACCTCACGGGTGGGCAGCGCATTGCCGGCCCGGCCCAGCCCGATCCTGGCTTGGGTTGTCTTGCGAAGCTCGGCCCAGAACTCCTGGACCGCCGAATCACCCTCCCGGGTCGCTGCGCTCTCCCCCGCAAGCGGGAGGTGCCCCCTGCCCTCCGGAATGTCGGCGGGATCACTACTGGTCAAAACGCTCCTCATGTCGCAGAGGTGAGCGCACGCAACGGTGAGTGCGTCAGATCGAACGGTGTCAGCCGGCCGGTGTCGTCGACCATCCCGACCTTGTGCAGCCAGGCCTCGAATTCCGGCGCCGGCCGCAATCCCATGGTGCGGCGGGTGGTGAGCACATCGTGGAAGGACAGGCTCTGGTAGCCGAGCATCACGTCGTCTGCCCCGGGGACGGTGATCACGAACGCCGCCCCGGCCGCCGCCAGCAGCGTCAGCAGGGTGTCCATATCGTTCTGGTCGGCCTCGGCGTGGTTGGTGTAGCAGACGTCGACACCCATGGGCAGCCCGAGCAGCTTGCCGCAGAAGTGGTCTTCGAGCCCGGCCCGGATGATTTGCTTGCCGTCATAGAGGTACTCCGGCCCGATGAAGCCGACGACGGTGTTGACCAGCAGGGGGTTCAGATCACGGGCGACCGCATAGGCCCGTGTCTCCAGGGTCTGCTGATCGACCGGTTTGCCGCCGACACCCAGGTGGGTGTGCGAACTGAGCGCCGAGCCCTGCCCCGTCTCCAGGTACATCACGTTGTCGCCGACGGTGCCGCGTCCCAGGCTCATGGCGGCATCGCGACCCTCACGCAGCAGCGCAATGTCGACGCCGAAGGCGGAGTTGGCCCCCTGGGTCCCGGCGATGGACTGGAACACCAGATCCACGGGTGCCCCGCTCTCGATGAGCCCGATGGTGGTGGTGATGTGCGACAGCACGCAGGACTGCACCGGGATGTCGTAGCGGGTGCGGATGGAATCGAGCAGCACCAGCAGGTCGGCGGTGGCCTGCGGTGAGTCCGTAGCCGGGTTGATGCCGATCACCGCATCCCCGCAGCCCAGCAGCAGCCCGTCCAAGACGGCCGCGGCGATACCGCGGGGGTCGTCGGTCGGATGGTTGGGCTGCAGCCGCGTCGCCAGCGTGCCGGGCAGCCCGATGGTGGTGCGGAACGACGCGGTGACCCGGGTGGCCGCCGCCACCGCGATGAGGTCCTGGTTGCGCATGATCTTGCTGACCGCGGCCACCATCTCCGGGGTGAGCCCCGGGGCGATGGCCGCGATCCGGGTGGCGCTGTCGTCGTGCGAGGACGTCTCCAGCAGCCAGTCCCGCAGGCCGCCCACCGTCAGGCCCGATATCGCCGAAAAGGCTTGGCGGTCATGGGTGTCCATGATCAGACGGGTGACCTCGTCGGTCTCGTAGTCGACGATGTCCTGATTGAGGAAAGTGTCCAGCGGCAGGTCTGCGAGCACCCACGCGGCGGCGGCGCGTTCTGCGTCGTGCTCGGCGGCGCACCCGGCGAGTTGGTCGCCCGAGCGCAACGGTGTGGCCTTGGCCACCACCTCCACCAGACCGTCGAAGGCGTAGGTCACGCCGGAGACCTGCTGCCGGTAGATCACTTGAGCTCGTCCTCCGCCCGCGCCAGCATGGCGAATTCCTCATCGGGCGAGTTGGCCACCAGCCGGTGCCGGCTGTACACCGCGAAATACAGCATGAACGCGGCGAACACGGCCAGGCACCAGCCCGCGGCGACGGGATCGACCAGGAACGTGGCGATGACGGCGAACACCCCGATGACGAGGGCGAAGCCGGTGGTGGCGACGCCGCCCGGGGTGCGATAGGGCCGCGGCATATCCGGCTCGCGCCGGCGCAGCACGATATGGCTGATCATCATCAGCACGTAGCTCAGCGCCGCGCCGAAGACGGCCATGTTCAGCAGCATCGCGCCCTGCCCGGTCAGCGACAGCACGAAGCCGATGATCCCGGGCACGATCAGCGCCAGCATGGGTGCCTTGCGCGAGTTGGTGACCGAGAGCGCCTTGGGCAGGTATCCGGCCCGCGACAGCGCGAACAACTGGCGTGAGTAGGCGTAGATGATGGAGAAGAAGCTGGCGATCAGGCCGGCCAGACCGATGTAGTTGACGATCTTGGCGGCGGTGCCGTCGCCGAGCGCCTCGACGAGCGGGTTACCCGAGGCGGACATCGCGGCTGCGCCGCCGGCCCCGGTGGTGAGGATCAGCACCGCGGCACAGGTGACCAGCAGGACACCCATGCCGGCGATGATGCCGCGCGGCACGTTGCGTTCGGGGTGGGCGGTCTCCTCGGCGGCCAGCGGAACGCCTTCGATTGCGAGGAAGAACCAGATGGCGAACGGGAAGGCGGCCCAGATGCCGAGATAACCGTTGGGCAGCCAACTGGAGGCGCCGGCGGCGCTCTCGTCGACGGCCATATCGGTCAGGTTGGCGACATCGAAGTGCCCGACGGCGGCGACGGCGAACACCAGCAGACCGACCAGGGCGATCGCGGTGATCACGAACATCACCTTGAGCGCCTCACCCACACCGGCCAGGTGGATCCCGATGAAGATGGCGTAGGCCGCCAGATAGACCCACCAGCCGTCGGTGATGCCGAACAGCCCGAGGGACTCGACGTAGGCCCCGATGAAGGTGGCGATGGCCGCCGGCGCGATGGCGTATTCGATGAGAATGGCTGTGCCGGTGGCGAAACCGCCCCACGGACCCATTGCCCGGCGCGCGAAGGTGTAGCCGCCGCCCGCGGCCGGCAGGGCCGAGGACAGTTCGGCCATGCCCAGCACCAGCGCCAGGTACATGCCGGCGATGATGACGGCGGCGATCGCGAGACCGCCGAACCCGCCCTGTTCCAGACCGAAGTTCCAGCCCGAATAGTCGCCGGATATCACATAGCTGATGCCGAGACCTGCCAGCAGCACCCAGCCCGCGGTGCCCGATTTGAGCTGACGCTTCTGCAGATAGTCCGCACTCTCGAGGTGTTCTTCAACACCGGCCACTTGGAACTCCTTCGTTCACAGTGCAATCACAGTCTTTTCTTGACATTCACGACGCTGCCTCACTACTGCCAGCCGGTGGCTGACCGGGAAACGGACTTCCAGCGTTCGACTGCTCAACTCCGGGCAGTCTAAAGGTCTGATACCCAACCTTTGATAGAGCAGTATCGTCCGTCGAGGCCGCCGTGTCCAGCCCAACATGGACTCAAACGTGGTCGATATCGCGATCGGTCAGCGTCTTCAGTGGCAGACCGGCCACGATGCGGGCGGCGTTGTGCCCCATGGTCCGCGCCGCGGCGTGCGGCGATCCGGCGGGCAGTTCGAATACCGGTTGCGCGAGCTTCGCATGGCACACGCAGATATCCCCCGCTGCGCTGACGCCCACGCCGACCTGCAGCGGCGACTGCAGCGCGGCCCGGATGGCGAGATCTGCTGCGGCGATGCCATGATCGGCGTCGGCCTCCGGCTGCACCGCCGACGGCACGCCTTCCTCCTCGATACCGGCCAGCACCTCGCGCACCGTCGGCCCGGCACCGCCGGCGAGTACGACGATCACCGGCCGGGACGGCTGCCCGCCGCGGCGGGTGGGTCTTTCAGCCACTACCGCTCACCAGCACACCGGCGGCCCGGCCCGCGTACGACGCGACCAGACCCGACGCCACCGCGTTGCGCGGCCCCTCGGAGCCGCGGATGTTGCCTGTGCCGCAGACGATCCCATAAGGCGCCAACGCGTCCGCGATGAGCTGCGGGATCTCGAAGTCCAGGGCGCAGCCGCCCAGCAGCACCACGAAGCCGATCTGACGCAGATCTCCTGCGGGCGCGACAGTGCGCAGCGATCGAAGCGCATTGACGACGAAAACGCGTTCCTTGGCGGTCCGCCGCACGGTTCTGATCCGCTCCATCGAATGCCGTCCCGGGATCGGGTTCATGCTGTGCCCGTCGAGGGTGACCACGCGGGCGAATGCGGTGGCCGGCAGCGGCTTTTCGAAGAACTGCACGGTGCCGTTCTCCAACCGGACATGAAAGAAGCTCTCGGCCTTGCCGAGTGGGCATCGTTTGATGTCCTCGGCCAGTTCCAGATTGTCCAGGCCGAGTTCGGCATCGATGAGCTTGGTGACCAGATCCCCGGCGCCGGCCAGATGCACCGCGTCGATCGAACCGTCGATCTCGATCAGCGCCGCATCGGTGGATCCACCGCCCAGGTCGAGCACGACGAGAGGCTTCTCGGTGCCGGGAGTGGTGAGGGCGCCGAGGACCGCCATCTCGGCCTCGACGCCGCCCACGATGACCTCGACCTCCTCGGCGCCGCCGGCACGCAGGCGGTCGGCCACCGCGGCGGCCACCGCCTGCATCCCGCTGTCCCGGGTGCGCACCATGGCAGCCAGGGCCACCGCGTTCTCCAGTGCCACCTCGCCGGCAACGCCACCGCGAACCTCCTGCGGGACAAAGGTGTCCACCGCAAGCAGGTCCTTGATGTGCACGTCGGCAACGGCGTGATCGGACAGGTCGGCCATGCTCTGACGCACGTTGGCGATCATGCCGCCGGTGTTGGTGCCGGCCTCACCGCTGACGTCGGCCAGCGGGCTGACCCGCTCCACGGCCGACATGATCTCGACGGCGCCGCGCGACACGTCGACCGTCGCACGGCGGTTCTCGCCCTTGAGTTCGAGCGATCCCGCCGGGATGGTGCGATCGGCGACGTCGCCGGCGGGCGTGCGGACGACCACCGCGGAACGGTTGCCGGTCAGCGCCCGGGCCACCGGTGACACCACCCTGGTGGCGGATGCGTCGAGTTCGAAGATGGTGGCCAGGCCGTAGGCATTGGACAGGGTGCGGATCGACTGGCCCGGCCCGGCGACCTCCACGGCTGCCAGCATGCCCAGCGGCACGGCGTCGATGCGCGACACCTCGTCGATCACCGGGATGGCGCCGTCGAGGCGGTTGACCACCAGCACGGCGTCGTCATTACCGAGGATCGCCGCAGCCACCGCGACACCGCGCCGGGTCGCGGCGTTGATCTGCTTCGCCGCGACCTCGAAGTCCACCCCTCGGGGGACGACGACGATAACCGGGTCCGCGGTGGATGTTTGCGCGAGGGCGTCGAAACCGACGGTGGTGCCGACCCCCAGTCCGCGACCGCCCGGGGTGCGCGGGTCATGCCCGATCATGGTGGACTCGGTGATGATGGTCTCGGTGATGGTCTCCATCGCCATCCCGCTGATCACCGGGGTCGCCTCGTTGAGCAGGACGACGTCGAGATCGCCCATGGGGACACCGGACGTCCGCAGCGCGCGCTCGACCACATCGGCCACACCGTCGACATTGCGCGGGGTGCCCTTGACGCCCGTGGTGGGCGCCAGGGCAGCCCCGCGGAACTGCACAGTCCCGTCGGATCCGATCGTCGCGGCGCTGGCTTCCGTCGTCGAGTTGCCGATGTCGACTCCGACAACAGTCACCATGGGCTGGTCTGCGGCATCAGTTCGCCAGGGCTTCAGCGAACTGCGGCACCACCTCGACCGGCTTTGCTCCCTTGACGATCTGCTCGGTTTCCTTCAGATGCAACAGGGCCGCCTTGGCCTGCCAGCGCGGCCGGGCCATCTGATCGTTCAGCGTCGGAACCGGTTCGGGCGATTCACCTTTGGCGTACTGGGCCGCATTCGAACCGACCTGCCGATAGGTCTCCAGCGTCATCAGCGGGCTTTGCGGGAACAATTCCAGACTCGACAGCCGCGGCAGATCCCGCTGGTGGATCATGGTGGTGCCACGGGACAGCAGGCCGATCGCGATGCCGGAACCGGACAGCTTCGCCGCGGTGTGCGCGACGACGGCGAGGTCGCTGCTGTGCCGGATCCGCACGATGCGTGCCGAGACTTCCTGCTCCTCGATACCGGCGAGGATCTGCCGGATCACATCGGCGTGCGACATCCCGGTGATGGTCTGACTGAAGAAATCGGCGAAGGCCGGCGAGATACCCACCAGCACCTCGTCGGTCCGTTTGCCCGACTCGGCCGGCTTCTCGTCGATGAAAGTGAGAACCCTGTCTGCCATTTCAGTCCACCTCTACTTCGGGGTTCTCGGCACTCGTCACGTGACGCAGCCGCTTCATCTCTTCCCAGCGCGCCCCCGACGGACGGTATCCGGTACCGGGGCCCGCGTAGTCGTTGCGGTCGTTGACCGCGGACAGCGGCTGCAGATCGCGGGTCATGATGGCCGAGGTCTGCAGCAGATCACCCGAAACACGTTGGCGCAGCACGGACAGCAGATTCTCGGCGACATCGCTGAACCCGGTGGACTCCAGTGCCTTGACCAGATCCAGCCCGGTCACGTTGCGATCCATCACCTGCTGAGCGCCCTTGAGATCCTCCAGCACATCGCGCGGGATGAGCTCACGACTGCCGTGCGCGTACACCGCCGCCTCGATCTCGGCGTCGCTGATCGCCGGCAGCTCCAGATAGCGGAACACCGCCTGCAGTGCCTTGCCCGCGCGGTGGCGTGCCGCGAGGATCTCGGCCTCGTTGACATGCTGCAGCCCGCCGTCGATCTGCAGGTCGCGCTGGATGGTGTTGAAATCGTCGAAATCCTCGGCGTCGACATTGGATCCGGCGAACATGTTGTCGTAGTTGGGAGTTGCCGAGTAGCCCGAGGTGATGAAATCGGTACCCGGCATCATCTGCGGCAGCAGACGCGCCACGCGGCGCATCGGCGAATGCGAGAACGACTGGTCGTTGCCGGAGGCGCATTCCAGGTCCACCGCCGAGGCGATCAGGTTCTCGGCGGCCACCGCCCGGATACCGGCGGGCACCGCACCGGGCACACCGATGCACGAGATCGAACCGTTCTGCAGGCCCTGCACGCCGGCGCCCTTGGTGACCAGGATGCAGCGGATCTCCAGGTACAGCATCGAGCGGCCCTCGGCGTTACCCATCTGCACTTCGGAACCGGTACCGGAGGTGAACCGCATCTTGATACCGCGCGAGGCGTACGCCGCGGCCAGGAACGCCTTCGAGTACGGGGTGTCATCACCGTCGACGAAGACGGACTCGGTGCCATACACCGAGATGGTCTCGGCGTATGCGGTGATACCGCGCATGCCGAGTTCCAGCTCGGTGGCCTCCTCCAGCGCGCACTGGGTCAGCCGCCCACCCGTGCCCACCTGGCTGCCGATCTGCAGGGCCATCGCGACCAGAGGTGCGTAACGCACCACACCCAATGTCGTTTCCACTTCTGAGAATCCGCGCAGCGACGCCTCGGCCGCCTCACAGGCGACCTGCAGCGGGTTGTCCCGGGCGCTGGTGCAGTGCGCCTGGTTGGCCGGGGTTCGGCGGGCCCGCATCTTCTGCATGCCCATCATGATCTCGACGATGTTCATCGACTTGACCACCTCGAGCAGCTTGGCCGGGGTCAGACCGCCGGTCACCGCGATCACCTCATCGCGGGTGACCCGCGGATCCACCAGCATCGCCGCGATCTCCTGCGCGGGGATGGCCATCGACGCCTCGGTGGTCGCCACATCGATGGCGTGATCGGCGATGAACTGATCGAGGAAGTCGAAGTCGGCGCGGGCCCGTCCGTCCATCTCGACGATCGCGCCGTCGACGACCCGCACACTGGGCTCCGGGTCGAACTCGCTGTCCATTGCGACCATGCCGACCTCGGGCCATTCCTGCACGAATCCGTCCAGGTTGACCGGTCGTTCCTCGAGGACCCTGGTCCGCTCGGACTGCCGCTTCTGACCCGTGCTGGGGGCTGAGGCCGCCTGCGGTGTTACTGCAGTCACCGAATCTCTCCTATTCGTTGGTCGCGAGAATTTCGCGGCGCTCGTAGACGTCAGCCGCTTCACGGACCAGGTCCGCGAGCAGGGAGGCACCGTATTCGCCTTCCAATTCCTCGGCGATGGCTTCGAGCTCCGCCTTGGTCGAGGCATTGGGGCGCAACGCGTTATAGATCTGCAGGACGCGCTCATCGCTGATGGCGGTCATCTCCGCGGCCCGGCGCAGGTTGCCGCCCAACTGGCGACGACCGACCTTCTCGGCGATCTGCGCCTGCAGCCGCAGCGTCTGCGGGGTGATGCGCAGGTCGGAGGCGGCCACCTCGCCCGACATCACCGCCTCCATCGTGAGGTCCGCGATGGGTTTGCCGTTGGGGGTGAACAGCAGATCCTGCCGGTTGAGGCTCAACGGGTAATCCACCGTTGGATCGAGGGTCGGTTCCGTCATGCACAGCTCCCAGGTGAGGGGTGACCGCGCGTGCGGGGCCACCCGACTTTGCTTGTGTGACGCGGATTGGCCGCGACCCGCCCATTGTGTCTCCCGTCACGTTGCAACAACGTTGCACCAGCGGCAGCCACCTGCCCGTACGGGCAGTATTGCGGTACCCCAATCGTCCCGGCCGACCGCGCGGGTTAACGTGCACCCACCATGACCGATGTGCCGTCAGCCGCCCGCGCCGGGTACGCGGCCGAGTTGCGGGCACTCGCCGGGTACTTCGCACTCCCCGTGCTACCTGATACCCAAACACGCTGCCTCGCCGACTTTTTCACCGATGCCGTGCTCACCGGACACGTGGACCGCACCCGCGATGCGATCGCCGCCTCGGCGGATTGCCCGCCGGAGGAGATCCCGGTCCGAATGGCGGCGTCGTCCTTCCAGCTCGGCGTGGCGGCGCGCCTGCTCTCCCCCGTCATCGGCGGCGCATTGTGTTGCGGGGCGGTTCCGATCCTCGACCGCGAGTCACTGCGATGGACGCCGACCCAGGGGCATGCACCGCAGTTCGCCGTCGCCGACCCGTCCTGGCAGGCGGTCGATCCGGCGACGTCCGCGCGGGTCATCCTGGCATCGGTGGTCCCCGTGCTGACCGAGTTGGGCGCCAGGCTGAACTCCCTGGTCGCGCTGTCACCGCGGATCACGCTGGGCAACCTCACATCGGCCGCCAACGGTGCGGTGACGGTGCTGGCACTGTCGCGACCGCAGTTGGAGGCTTCCGGCCGGACGCTGGTGCGCGCGCTGCTGGCCTCCGGTCCACTGCACGGCACGGGATCGTTCGTCGAGGGCCTGTTCCGTAGGCAGAGCTGCTGCCTGTACTACCAGGCGCCGCGGTCCGGGCTGTGTGGTGATTGTGTGCTCCGCCCCGACGCCTCCTCGTGAAACGTTGCAACGTCGATGCAACGCTGCCTGCGCTAACATTCGCCGCTCAGCAGCAGGACGGAGTTCGACCATGGGCTGGACACAGACCCGCGATGCACCGACCCAGCGGGAACACAACGTTGACGGCGCCGACGCCTCACTCGAAACCATCGATATACCAGTATCTTTCAATGAGTCGGCGCCGATTCGCACGGCGTTCGCGATGAACGACGAGTTGCTCCGGCACGGCCTCATCCATGTCGTGACCCAGGGCGTCGGGATCCGGCTGGTGGGTGATCTCGCGCACGGTCCCGGGCTCGTCGAGCGGCTGCGAGTGTTGCGGCCCGAGCTCGTGTTCGTGGGCGCCGAGGCAGGCCCTGATCTGCCGTCGTTGGTGGCCGAACTCGACCCGGCGCCGAAGATCATGGCCGTCATCGACGGCGACGACCCGCGCGAACGCGCCCTTCCCCTGGTCCGGGCCGGCGCCGACGCGGTGATCGACCGGCGGTCGTCCATGGCGGACCTGCGTAGCGCGGTTTTACGGGTGATCCAGGGCCATCGCGCGCTCGACG
This sequence comes from Mycolicibacterium sp. P9-22, assembly GCF_008329585.1. GTDB lineage: Bacteria > Actinomycetota > Actinomycetes > Mycobacteriales > Mycobacteriaceae > Mycobacterium. The sequence continues at coordinate 436,978 of NZ_NPKP01000002.1, forward strand.
CCCGCAGTGCCGAGACCCTGATGTTCGAACTGCGCGAACAGGCCCGGCCCGGCGAATCGGGCACGCTCACCCGGCGTGAGCGCGAGGTGGTCGGATTGCTCATCGAGGGGCTCGACAACCGCGCGATCGCCGGCGCCCTGTTCATCTCACAGGCCACCGTGAAGTTCCACCTGCACAACATCAAGAGCAAGTTCGGGGTGCACAGCCGCGCGGCCCTGGTCGCCGCGGTGCTGCGTGGGCGCCGGAATGCCTGAGGGGCTGACGGTACGGCTTCCGGTGCGAGGCCGTTCGGTGGCGGTGGTGGGTTCTTCCGACCGCGCGCTGTCGGTGGTCGGCGCACTGACGACAGCCGGCGCTGCCGTCACGGTCATCGCGCCGCGGCCAGCCCCGTATCTCGTGGATCTCGCCGATCGCACACTGATCGTCTTGCGGCAGCGTGAGTTCCGCGAGTCCGACCTGGATACGGCTGACCTGCTCTGGGCGTACAGCGGCGACGCCGAGACGGACCGCGCGGTCGTCGCGCTGGCGACGGCTCGCGGCCTGTTCTGCATCGGCCCCGATGATGATGAGCATGCGAAGTCGACGCCCGCAGTTCCGGGCGCCGGGCGGGTCGTGCTCGTCGGCGGCGGTCCCGGCGATCCCGGCCTGCTGACCGTCGCCGGCCATGCGGCCCTGGGCAGGGCAGATGTCATCATCACCGACCGGTTGGCCCCGGTGGGGGCCCTGCACGAGATTGCGCCCACAGCGCAGATCATCGACGTGTCGAAAGTTCCCGGCGGACGCCGCACCGAGCAGAGTGCGATCAACGCCATGCTGATCGAACATGCCCGCGCCGGCCGAATGGTGGTACGCCTCAAGGGCGGTGACGGTTTCGTCTTCGGCCGTGGCGGCGAGGAACTCGACGAGTGTGTGCGAGCCGGTGTCATCGTGGATGTGATTCCCGGGGTGAGTTCGGCGATCGCCGCGCCCGCGGCTGCGCTCATCCCGATCACCCATCGCGGTCTCACCCAGGGCTTCACCGTCGTATCCGGCCATGTTCCCCCCGAGCACCCCGAGTGCACGGTCAACTACGCGGCGCTGGCGCTGGCGAACACCACAATCGTGCTGATGATGGCCGTGGCCAATCTGGATGCGATCACCCGGGCGCTCGTCGACGGCGGGTTGCATCCCGACACACCGGCGGCGGTGGTAGCGGACGGCACCCTGTCCGGACAGCGGGAGATCCGTGCCACCCTCAGCACCGTCGGCGCTGCCGCCCGGGCCGCAGGAGTCAGGCCGCCGGCGACCACCGTCATCGGTGCGGTGGCGGGTTTCGTGGCCGGTGCTGCTGCCCAACCGGTTGCAGCACAATTCGCCGGCTGATCCAGCCGGCGAATCGGTTGGCGAGTCTGTCAGGCCGGCAGCAGCATGGCCACGCCGGCGGCGATCGCGGCGCCGAGCAGAGGCCCGACCACCGGTACCCATGAATAGCCCCAGTCCGCATTGGCCTTACCGCGAATCGGCAACAGCGCGTATGCGATACGGGGTCCCAGGTCCCGGGCCGGGTTGATCGCGTAACCGGTCGGACCGCCCAGCCCGAATCCGATGGTGATCACCACGAAGGACACCGCCGCATAGCCCAGGGACGTGTTGGCCTCCGGGTTGGTCAGGATCCAGAAGATCAGCACGAACGTCGCAATGGTCTCGGTGATGATGTTCCACGGGAACGAACGGACAGCCGGCGAGGTGCAGAAGATTCCGCGGGTCCCGGAGTTGTCGTCCATGTTGTCGAATTGCAGTTTGAAGGCAGCCCACGCCAACGAGGCACCGACGAAGGCGCCCGACACCTGGGCCGCCCAATAGACCGGCACACTCGCCCACGGCACTCCGCCCGAGAGCGCCACCGCGAACGTCACGGCCGGGTTGATGTGGGCACCCGCCGGGGCCGCGATGCTGGCGCCGGTGAACACCGCGAAGCCCCAGCCGAGCACAATGATCAACCAATCACCGCCCCCGCCATGGGAGAACGAGTTCTTCAGCACCACGGCGGCCACCGAGCCGCTGCCGAGCAGACACAGCATTGCGGTGCCCAAGAACTCCCATACAAAGATGTCGATGTTCGCCACGAAACCACCTATCTCATCGGCAAAAGACTCTGTTGCACAATGGTTGTCGTGATTTCGGTGGTGAGGGGACGAACCGGGCCGAACCTGGGTTACTTACTCACCACAGGTTGTGCCGCAACTGATCCGATGGCGAGTTTTTGGCTAGGGTCTGCCGCCGATCGGCAGAGGCGGCGCAAACGCCTGCCGCACCGCGCTGGTTGAGATTATGATCGAACCGAGGCAGTACGCCCCCGTGAACGTCAAAATTGGTTGCGGGAAAACCGATTCGAAAGGTCTCCAATGAGTGCCATCAGCCTGACCAAGGCCACCAAAGTCGTCGATGCGGCCGTCGAGAAGGCCGGTGAGATCGGCCAGCCGATGAACATCGCGGTCGTCGATGACGGCGGGCACCTGGTGGCCTTTGCGCGCATGGACGGTGCCATCAAGGCGAGTATCGACATCTCGATCAACAAGGCCCGCACGTCAATTCTGATGAATGCGCCCACCGGCGCCCTCATGCCGCTCGTACAGCCGGGCGCAGAGCTCTACGGCCTGGAGCAGACCAACGGCGGCCTGGTGATCTTCGGCGGCGGCATTCCGCTGACCGACGGCGATGTGGTGATCGGTGCGATCGGCGTGAGCGCGGGCAGCGTCGACCAGGACGTCAGCGTCGCGGAGGCCGGCGTGGCGGCACTCTGACACACCCCGGCAACAATTTCAGCCCTGCGGATCGGAATCCGCAGGGCTGAAGCTGTTTTGGGGCCACTCGTGTTAAGACACGTCGACCCAGTCCAGCGTGCGCTGCACCGCCTTCTGCCAGCCGGCGTATCCCTCGCTGCGCTGCTCCTCCGACCACTGCGGGCTCCAGCGCTGACCTTCCTGCCAGTTGGCACGCAGGTCGTCCGGGTTCGCCCAGAAGCCGACCGCCAGTCCGGCGGCATACGCTGCGCCCAGTGCCGTCGTCTCGGCGACAACCGGCTTGACCACGTCCACGCCGATCACATCGGCCTGGATCTGCATGCACAGACTGTTCGCGGTGATTCCGCCGTCGACCTTCAGAACCTCAAGGTGCACACCGGAATCGGCTTCCATTGCGTCCACCACATCGCGGCTCTGATAGCAGATCGCCTCCAGCGTCGCCCGCGCCACGTGGGCATTGGTGTTGAACCGGCTCAACCCGACGATCGCACCGCGGGCATCCGAGCGCCAGTACGGCGCGAACAGGCCGGAGAACGCCGGCACGAAGTACACCCCGCCGTTGTCCTTCACCTGCTTGGCCAGCGACTCGCTCTGTGCCGCACCGCTGATGATGCCCAGCTGATCGCGCAACCACTGCACCGCCGAACCCGTCACCGCGATGGAACCTTCCAGCGCGTACACCGGTTTCGCGTCCCCGAACTGATAACACACCGTGGTCAGCAACCCGTTGGTGGAACGGACGATCTTCTCACCGGTGTTCAGCAGCAGGAAATTACCGGTGCCGTAGGTGTTCTTGGCCTCGCCGGCCTTCAGGCACACCTGGCCCACCATCGCGGCCTGTTGATCGCCGAGGATTCCGGTCACCGGGACCTCGCCACCCATGGGGCCGGTGCTCAGCGTCACGCCATAGGGCTCCGGCGAGGACGACGGCCGGATCTCCGGCAGCATCTGGCGCGGAATCCCGAAGAACGACAACAGCTCGTCGTCCCAGTCCAGCGTCTCCAGATTCATCAGCATGGTGCGGCTGGCATTGGTCACATCGGTGACGTGCACCCCACCTCGGGGCCCACCGGTCAGATTCCACACCACCCAGCTGTCACTGTTACCGAAGATCGCGTCACCGCTCTCCGCGGCCTCCCGCACACCGGCGACGTTCTCCAGGATCCACTGGATCTTTCCGCCGGAGAAGTAGGTGGCCGGCGGCAGGCCCGCCTTCTGCCGGATCACATCGCCGCGCCCGTCCCGGTCCAGCGCCGTGGCGATCCGGTCCGTGCGGGTGTCCTGCCAGACGATGGCGTTGTAGTACGGCCGCCCGGTCTTGCGATTCCAGACCAGGGTCGTCTCACGCTGATTGGTGATCCCCAGCGCCGCAATGTCTTCGGGTTGCAGATTGGTGTTGTTGAGCACGGAGGTCAGCACCGAGGCGGTGCGCTCCCAGATCTCCACCGGGTTGTGCTCCACCCAACCGGGCTGCGGCATGATCTGCTCGTGCTCGAGCTGGTGTCGGCCCACTTCGGCACCCGCATGATCGAAGATCATGGCTCGAGTGCTGGTGGTGCCCTGATCGATGGCTGCGACGAAATCGGGCAACACTGCTCCTAGCGTCGAAAGGGTGGTACCTGGGCGGGTTCTGCGCTAACCGTGCGGGCCGCATCAACGTGGCGTGCCGGGACGACCCGGGCCAGCGACACGAACCGCATACCTTCTGATTCTTCCAGGCTGAACCCGGTACCGCGGCCGGGTTCCACGTCGATGACCAACTGACTGTGCTCCCATACCGGCACCTGCGGGCCCGAGACCCACACCGGAACGCCGTACGGCTGGCGGTCCGATACGACGTCGAGCATACCGAGGAGCACATCACTGTCCTCGATCGAGAATTCGCCGACGGGATGACACATGAGCGTGGAGCTCACACCGAAGCCGCCGGACTGGCGAAACATCAACGCGCCGTTCTGGTTTTGAAGATGAACCACCAGCCCTGCAGCAGCCCGGGTGATCAACACCCGGGCTGCCGGGGAGTCCATCAGCTGTGCGCTCTCTTCTTCGCGCAAGCGCTCATCAGAAGAATCCCTGTGCGTTGTCGCTGTAGCTCACGAGCAGGTTCTTCGTCTGCTGGTAGTGGTCCAGCATCATCTTGTGGTTCTCGCGCCCGATGCCGGACTGCTTGTAGCCACCGAAGGCGGCGTGCGCGGGGTACTGGTGGTAGCAGTTCGTCCACACCCGGCCGGCCTTGATATCGCGCCCGGCACGGTAGGCGGTGTTGCCGTTGCGCGACCACACACCGGCACCGAGTCCGTACAGGGTGTCGTTGGCGATGGAGATCGCCTCGTCATAGTCCTTGAACGAGGTCACCGCGACCACGGGTCCGAAGATCTCCTCCTGGAACACCCGCATCTTGTTGTGGCCGGTGAAGATCGTCGGCGCCACGTAGAAGCCGCCGTTCAGATCACCGCCGAGCTGCGCTCGCTCACCTCCGGTGACCACCTGGGCGCCCTCGTTCTTGCCGATCTCGATATAGGACAGGATCTTCTCCAGCTGATCGTTGGAGGCCTGTGCGCCGATCATCGTCTCGGTGTCCAGCGGATCGCCCTGTCGCACAGCCTTGGTGCGGATCGCGGCCATCGCCAGGAACTCGTCGTAGATATCGGCCTGCACCAGGCTGCGCGACGGGCAGGTGCACACCTCGCCCTGGTTGAGGGCGAACATGGTGAAGCCCTCCAACGCCTTGTCCTGGTAGGCGTCGTTGGCGGCGAGCACATCGTTGAAGAAGATGTTGGGGCTCTTGCCACCGAGTTCCAGGGTGACCGGGATCAGGTTCTGCGAGGCGTACTGCATGATGAGCCGTCCGGTGGTGGTCTCACCGGTGAAGGCGATCTTGGCGATCCGGTTGCTGGATGCCAGCGGCTTGCCTGCCTCGACGCCGAATCCGTTGACCACGTTGAGCACACCGGCGGGCAGCAGGTCGGCGATCAGCGACACCAGGTACAGGATCGAGGCCGGGGTCTGCTCGGCCGGCTTGAGCACTACCGCGTTGCCCGCGGCCAGCGCCGGTGCGAGCTTCCACACCGCCATCAGGATCGGGAAGTTCCACGGGATGATCTGTCCGACGACGCCCAGCGGCTCGTGGAAGTGGTAGGCGACGGTGTCCTCGTCAACCTCCGACAGCGAACCTTCCTGCGCACGAATGCATCCGGCGAAGTAGCGGAAATGATCGACGGCCAGCGGGATATCGGCGTTCAGCGTCTCGCGGATCGGCTTGCCGTTGTCCCAGGACTCGGCGAGCGCGATGGATTCGAGGTTCTCCTCGATGCGGTCGGCAATCTTGTTGAGGATCAGGGCGCGCTCGGCGGGCGAGGTCTTGCCCCAGGCCGGTGCGGCGGCGTGCGCGGCGTCCAGCGCCTTCTCGATATCGGACTCGTCGGATCGGGCGATCTCGCAGAACACCTGGCCGGTGATCGGGGTGGGGTTCTCGAAGTAGCGGCCGGCAGTCGGTGCGACCCACTGGCCGCCGATGAAGTTGTCATATCGCGCGTCGAACGACATCAGGGCGCCATCGGCGCCCGGACGTGCATATACAGTCATGGCTTCTCCTGCGTTGTGACACCGAGGTGTGTCGGTCGTCACTCAACTTAGGTGCGCAGAGGTTGCATCACGGTTGCAATGCGGCAATCACCCGCCGTCAGGCGACGACTGCCTCGAGCACCTCCCGGCCCACGGCCTCCGGCTGGCTCAGGCCGGGCTCCTCGATCGGGTAGTGCCCGCAGTTCTCCAGCAGCACCGTGCGTGTCGGGCCGGCGATCCGCCGCAAGAACTTCAGGCTGAGTTCCGGGGGCGTCCAGGTGTCGGCGGCCGGCGCGACCAGAGTGACCGGCGCGCCGTGATAGCGCTCCGGCGGGGTGTGTTGGTAGTTCAGCCAACTCGGCAGGAATCCGATGGGCACTCTGACGCCACCGCCCCGCGGGTCGGTGGCGCACAGTTTCGGCAGGCCGGATTGCGGCTCATCGCCGACATATCAGCGATCAGGCGAATGGGCACCCGTACCGAACCGATGGCCGCGCCGGCCGCCCGCAGTAGCGGCCCGGTCAGCCGGCCGCCGATCTTGATTCGGGATGCCGCCGCCAGCGCGGCCGGATCGGACAGGTCGAGCAGGCAGGTCGCCAGCACCGCATCGACGGCGCCGGTGCGCCGCCTCGTAGGCCATCATCCCGCCCATGCTCGCGCCGAACAGGATGATCGGCCGGTCATCGCGGGCAGGTCAGTGGCACCGCGCCGGGGACTGCTCAGCTTCTGGGAGTCAGCCGAGGTCGGAATCGAGCCCGGCCAGGTGACCCCGAGCTCCGGCGCGAGCCACCGGGTCGGTTTCGGCGTGATCGTGCAGCAGTGTCCACCCGCGCCGGTCATCGCGGCCGTCGGGCAGTTCCAGCCAGCGCCGCAGCAGAGCGAGGTCCGCGCAGGCCAGGACCGCACCGCGCAGGCTGGTCATCAGCTCGGTGCGCAGCCGCCCGATGGCCGGTGACACCGACTGCGGGAGCAGTGCACCGGCGTATGCGCTGAGCGCCGCCGAGACGTCGCCGGCCTGCAACGCGTCGAGCACGTCGCCCATATCGCTGGCGACCGGACTGAGCAGCCGGTACGGCCGGGACGCGATGTGGCTGTTCCCGATCACCCGTCGCAACCGCGACATCTCGGCGCGGATGGTCACCACGTCGAGGTCCTTGTCATCGAGCAGCATCGCCAGATGGTCGGCGCTCAGTCCTTCGGGATGACGGATCAGCAACACCAGGATGTCGGCATGCCTGCCGGTGAGCGTGGTGGAAGCCGAGTCCGCCTGCCAGCGCGGCCGGTCGGCGCCGAGTACCGACAGCCTGGGGGCGGCCGCAACGGGGGCCGGGCTGTGCTGCGCGGGGGTGGTGAGGCGCAGCAGCGCGAGCTGATTTTCCACGGCGACGGCGGTGGCCCGGACCAGAGCCAGGGTCTCCGGCGCGGCCACGCGAGGTCCGCCGGTGAGATCGATGGCGCCCAGCAGCACCCCGGTGGCGGGGTCGTGCACGGGCACCGCGGTGCAGTTCCAGGGATGCACGATGCGGGAGTAGTGCTCGGATCCGCGGATCTGCACCTCGCGGTCCAGCGCGAGGGCGGTGCCGGGTGCGTTGGTCCCCGCGATGTTCTCGCTCCAGTCGGTGCCGGGCACGAAGTTCATGGCCTCGGCCTTGCGCATGGCCAGCCGGTCGCCCTCGACCCACAGCAGGGTGCCGTCGGCGGCGGTGATGGCGACGACGACGCCCGCGTCCACCGCGTCTTCGACGAGGAGCCGCCGGATCAGTGGCAGCGTGGGCGCCAGCGGGTGGGTCTTGCGCAGCTCGTCGAGTGCGTTCACGGCCTCCGCGGTGCGGCCCATGCTGTCGGGATCGACGCCGGTGGCCAGGCTGCGCTGCCAGCTCTCGGCGACGACCCGGCGCAGCGGTACCGAATCGAGATAGGACGCGTCGACCTCACCTGCGACGAAGAGGTCATGGACGGCGCGCACCTGCGCCGGCGGCACGCGGCCACCGGTCGTCTTCGATATCACCACCAAGCTCACACTCCCCGCGCACAGCCGAAGAGCCGGCCCCAGCGCATGGGACCAGGATAGTTGACGGTTGACAGTCTGAATCGAATTCGCCCCCCTGCCGCATTGTCATGACTGTGCGGTCCCGCCGGTCTCTCCCCCGAAGCGGGACCGCACAGGGTCATGGGCGTAGGTCGCCGGGCTAGCGGCCCCACGCGCTTGCGGCGCGGCGATCGGTCGCCGAGACATCGTCGGCCCCCTCACGTACCGCATTGCCCAGCCGGAACAGGATGTCGTTGAGCGCGGCGGCCGACTGGTTCCAGCGCAGCTGTTCGGTGCGGTAGGCCTCGGCGGCCTCAGCTGTCCAGGTCTGCTGCAGAGGCGCGATCTGGGCCCGCAGTTCCTCCAGCGCCGCGTTGAACCGGGCCGACGTGGTGTGGATTTCCTGCCGCACCGTGTACTCGATCTCGTCGAAGTTGTAGGTCAACATCATGTCCATGTGCCCGACTCCCGGCTCTAGAGCTCGTTGCTGACGGCGCCGATGCGGTGCGAGTGGCTCTCGGCGGCCTCGCGCAGGGTGCGCTCGTTGAGCCGAATGGTGTCGGCGATGCGCTCCAGGGCGTTGTGCAATGCCAGCGACTCGGCGTTCCAGCGATCGACGACCTCGCGGAAGCGGACCGCCGCCGCACCGCCCCATACCGAGGCGGGCACACTGCACATGCGTCCGATGAAGGTGCCGAGCATGGCCCGCACCTCCTGGTTGCGGGCATCGATCTGACCGGAGACCGAGTGCATCAGCTCCAGGTCGGTGTTCAGTGCGGGCATGGTGGTCCTCCCCCGGGTGAAATGGCTTCCGTGTGGAATTGCTGTTGTGAATAGGACGCAGCGGAGCCCGATTCGGTTCCGTCTGTGCCGGATTCGTTTCACGGCGATGCGCGCGCCGACCGGATGGCCTCATCGCAGTACTCCCGGATCACCGCAGCCGACGGCGGCTGCTGGCATCCGACTGCGATCCGCACACGACCGTCGAGGAACACCGCCCAGGTGATCTCGCGGTCCGCGCGGGTCTCGACATAGCTCAACACGGCACGCCCGCCCTGATGGACGGTGCGCAGATCGCTGAAGACACCGGATGGCTCCAGTGCCAGCGCAGCCTCCAGAACCTCGGCGGTGCTGGCCAGATCCGGGCCGGCCACCGACTGCGTCAGCAGGATCGCGGCAGCTTCGTCGGTCGGCGAATATGCCTGTATGCGTGGTGAACCCGCATCGGCGGTGATCCGCCGCACCTGCCATCCGGCGGGAATCTTCACCGTCACGCGCCCCTCGGTGAGCAATGTCAGCGGTTGCTCGGCGGGGTCGCCCGCCCTCGGGAACCCGAACAGTGCGACGACGGCCAACAGCAGGCCCGCAGACACCGCCCACACCGTCATGCGCCGACGGCGCGGCGCCGGCGGGTCCTGCTCCGCTGAGAGAGCCGCGACGAGGGTGGCATCGTCCACGATCTCCACATCATGGCCGCGCAGACGCCCCGCGAGGGCCGCGGCGAGCTCTGCTGCACCGGCCACGCCGAACGGGGCGTCGATCACCACCGGAACGGCGCCGATCATCGGGTGTGTGACGGTGTCGGCGACGTCGACCATCGCACCCAGGCGCGGCGTCACCGCGATCGGCGAGCGCGGGGAGCGGCAGATCACGAACTCGGCCGCGATCTCGATGATGCAGGCCGTTCGCTCACCCTCCAGCGCTTCGTGGCGCCGTCGAATCACCGGTTCGTCGCAGTGCTCTGCCGCCGCCCGCCGGATGCGGTCCATCCGGGCATCGCTCCACCAGCCGGGGCACACCAGCAGCAGGCGGCCTTGCAGTTCGCCGGCGGATACGCCGAGAACCCGCGCCCACAACTCGTCTACGGCGATCGGCCGTTCAGCGATGAGCGCGTACTCGTCATCGATGGCATCTATTGCCGCGCAGACCAATTCATCCTGCACCGGGTTCGGGCCAGTGACGGAGCCGGGTCCGATCACCAGAACCGTGGCGCTCACGGCTCGGCGGTCCACGCGATTTGCACCCGCTCATCGGCGTGTCCTCCGATGGTGAGGATGGCCCGCCCCGGTGGCAGCGCCGTCGGCCGGGTGACGCCGAGCAGGGCGCCGTCATCGGGGCCCGCGCTCATCAGCAGCCCGGCACAGCCGAGCTCCCGCATGGTGGCAGGAATCGGGTTGAACATTGCCCGCGCCGCACCGCCGGCGCGCCGCGCGATCACCACGTGCAGGCCGATATCGCGGGCATGCGGCAGCAGTTCGAGTAGTGGTGTCAGCGGATCCGTGCCGGCGCCGGCGATCAACTCGTAATCGTCGACGACGACGTATATTTCCGGGCCCGCCCACCACGACCGGTCGCGCAACTGCTGCTGGGTGACGGTGACGCCGGGTAGCCGGTCGCGCAGTTGTTCGGTCAGTCCGGCGATGTGCGTCGCCACCATGCCGGTGGATATCGGGTAGCCGGCGAGGAACTCGGCAGCCACCGCGCCGAGCAGGGTCCGCCGCGTATCCACGAGGTGGATCTGCACCTGCTCCGGCGTGCAGGTTCGGATCAGTTGGGTGCACAAGGTTCGCAGTGCCGCGGTCTTGCCGCAGCCGCTGTCACCCAGCACGAGCAGATGCGATGTTCCGGCGAAATCGACTGCCACCGGTTTCAGCTCCGATTCTCCGATGCCGATGGTGACATTCGTCGGCCCGGCGCCACGGGCAGGCACCGACGTGCGCTCCACCAGCGCGGGCAACAGCCGGACCGGGACGGCGCACCGCCCGGCATGACGCGCCCGCAGCTGCTGCGCGAGGGTGTCGATGGTGCCCGGCTGCGGCCGTGCGATCGCCGAGACCCTGCCGTCCCGGGTGATCCCGGCTCCCGGCGGACTGTCCATGAGATGGCGGGCCGCCTTGCGGTCCATCTCGGATTCCGCGGGCTCACCGAGACGCAACTCGATGCGGGTGCCGAGCTGATCCTTCAGGGCGGGCCGCAGTTCGGCCCAGCGTGAGGCCGCGATGACGACATGGACTCCGTGTGCGAGGCCCTGGGCGGCCATGGTGGTGATGGCCTCGGCCAGGTCGTCACCGCAGTGCCGGAGCGCATCCCAACCGTCCACCACCAGGAACACCTCGCCGTACCCGTCGGGTGTCGCGGTGCGCACGGCGTCCGACCGGCGACGGATCAGCGCCTGTAGCTGTGCGACGGTCCGGCGCACCAGTTCGCGGTCACCGCGTCCCGCGATGACACCGGTGTGCGGAAGATGCTGCAGTGCAGCCAATGTACCGCCGCCGAAGTCCAGGCAATAGAACTGGACGTCGGTGGGACTGTGCGTGGCGGCCAGCGCCAGCAGCAATGTGCACAGTGCGGTGGATTTACCGGACCGCGTCGCGCCCACCACGGCGACGTGTCCACCGGCTCCGTTGAGATCGACGGTCAACAGGTCGCGGCGCTGAGCAAAGGCGTTGTCCACCAGCCCGATCGGTGCGGTCAGCCGGGCGCCGTCGCCCAGGGTGAGCAGCTCCTCCAACGCAGGGCATGCCGGTAGCGCGGGCAGCCACAGCCGGTGGGCTGTGTTGCCGTGGCCGGCCAGCCGGTTCAGCGCGGCCTCCAGCACCGTCGCCGCGGTGCCGCCGCGCACCGCGGCCCCGTCGGCATCGTCTTCGGGCGCCGAGGTGAAGAGGCGTGGGCGCAGGTCTGGGGCGCCCCGGGCGTTCTCCGGCCCGGACACATACGTGGTGCGCAGTCGCACCAGCCGGCCGTCGCTGGTCTTGAGATATGCCGCACCCGGTGCGGCCGGCAGTTCGTACGCGTCGGGTACTCCCAGGACGGCCCGGGATTCACTGGCCGAGAACGTCTTCAGACACACCCGGTAGGACAGGTGCGTCTCCAGGCCGCGCAGCCTGCCCTCATCCAGGCGCTGGCTGGCCAGCAACAGGTGCATCCCCAGGGATCTGCCCAGCCGTCCGATCGCCACGAACAACTCGGCGAAATCAGGGCGCTGACTGAGCAGCTCGGAGAACTCGTCGATGACGATGAACAGCACGGGCAATGCGGGAAGATCGGATCGCGCCGACCGGGCCCGCCGATATGCCGAGATGTTCCCGAGGTTGCCGGCCGCCCGCAGGACCTGCTGCCGCCGGTTCATCTCACCGGAGAGCGCGTCGTGCATCCTGTTCACCAGGTAGGCCTCATCATCCAGGTTGGTGATGACCGCCGACACGTGGGACAGCCGCTCGAAGCCGAGAAACGTGGCGCCGCCCTTGAAATCGATCAGGGCGAGATTCAGATCGTCGGGCGAATGCGAGGCCACCAACCCGAGGATGAGGGTGCGCAGGAATTCCGACTTTCCCGAGCCGGTGGCTCCCACGCACAGCCCGTGCGGACCCATACCGCCTTCGGCCGCCTCCTTGATGTCGAGAAACACCGGTTCAGCACGATTGTCCGCGCCGTCGCCGACCCCGATGGGTACCCGCAACCGTTCCGGATCCCTGCGGGGGCGCCACCCCGCCGCCGGATCGAGATCCGCTGCGGCGCCGGCACCGATGAGACTCGTCCATGTCGTGTGGGCGGCGCCCGCATCCGGACCGGCACGCCACCGGGAGAGCCTGCGCGCGCACATCCTCGCCTGCGCCGGCGACAGGCCGTCCACGTGGCCGAGGGCGGCGAGTTCGATCACCGTGTCACCGCCCCCGTTGAGGTCGAGCACCGTGACATCGGCACCCACCGGGGCGGGCGTGTCCCCGTCCAGGATCGCCACCATGCGGCGCGGCCCGCCGGCGTCTGGCCGCACCGCATGGTGGGGCAGCCATTTCAGCCAGTCCCAGCACGGACCGGCGGGTCCGGTCACGGATACCTCGTCCGGACCGTGCAGCACCGCCAGTTGGCAGATCAGCGCGCGTACCAGGTCTCGCACCCGGCCCGGCTCCCCGTCGAACCCGAGGTGACCGGCGGCCGCGACCGTCACCGGCAGATCGGACACCACTGACCGGCCGACGAGCAACCACTCCAGCGCCGCCGCGGTCACCGGGTCCGGCTCGGCTATCGGGTCCGCGGATGCAACGGTCAGCCGGGTCGCCAGCGGGGCGGGGCCCAGACCGATGCGGACACGGCAGAAGTCCGGGTCACCGGATCTGCGTTCCCACATTCGCCTGCCGCCCACCAGTGTCCACAGCACCGTCGGGTCGGGGTGGCTCCAGTGCGCCGAGACATGTTGCTTCCATGCGGTTTCACCGGTTTCCGCCGCCACCGTGTCCAGGTAGCGCAGGTAGTCACGCCGGCCGGCGTTCAGCTCGGCGGTCCGCCCACGCGCGGTGTGGGCCAGGGTGCCGAGCACCGAAAGCACCATCGTCACCGGGAAGATCATGTACATCGGGTTGCGCGAGGGCGTCGCGCCCGGACCGGCCGGCGAGCTCAGATACAACACCACCATGCCGCCGACCGCTACGAGCATCAGCACCGGTAGCAGACGCGCCAACGGGCTCGCCGGCTCAGCGACGGGTACCTCCGGTGGCCGCCGCAGTGCCACCTCCCCATCCGGCACGGGCGGAGCGGGCAGGCGTTTCTCCCTCACGAACTCCATTCCTGTTTCGACGCAGCGCGCGCCTGCGGGGTTCCCCCGAATTTTGGTGCGCGGCGGATGCTCACCGCCCGGCTACCGTGAAATCGGGTGGATCTGCGGGGGGATGGCGATGGATGATCCGTTGTGCCGGGTGTCGATTCAGAGTGCTGTGCAGCCGGGAACGGTCGATCTCGCGCTGCCGCGGCACGCCGAAGTGGGTCTGCTGCTGCCCGATATCGTCGACCTCGTCACCGGCGACGAGGCGTCGGGTACCGCAGCACAGGGCTGGCGGTTGGACCGTCTCTGCGGCGGGCACTGTGATGAGTCGATGACGCTGCACGAGAGCGGAGTATCCGACGGCGACGTCATGGTCCTGTCCCCGGTTGGCGCACCGGCGCCCGGCCCGCTGCACGAAGACCCCTTCCGCACCGTGTCGGAGGCCGGCCCCGGTCCCGAACCGCGTCGCGCCGTCCCCGCCCGGTGGTGGGCCTGCGCCGGGGTTATCGCCGTCATCGCGCTCGGGTACTCGGGTACCCGTGGCGGCGCGCCGATGGTGGCCGCCGGCACCGCCTTGATCAGCGCGGCGGTGTGCGTCCTCGTCGCGTGGCGCCACGATGCCATCCGCCCGACCCTGCACGCCGTGTCGGTCGGGTTTCTCAGTGTCGCAGGCTTTCTCGCGGTCCCCGGGGACGGCGGCACCCCCGCCGTGACGTTCGGCGCAGCCGGCGGTTGTGTCGCCTCGCTGTGGTTGCTGCGCGCGGCACGCGGAGAAGTCTGGTCGCTCACCGCGGCGACCACCTCGTCCGCGGCGGTGGCTGCGGTGTCCGCTTTCTCACTCATGGTCCCGGTGGACCTGGTGGCATCGGGCGCGGCGCTCGGCGTGCTGTCGCTGGGGGTACTCAGCCTTGCCGGCCCGGTCACGTTGGCGCTCACGGGTATTCGACCACCATTTCCCGGTGAGCGCTTCGGCGCCGAGCCGGTCACCCAGGAGACCGCGACCGGAGGCCACGCCGTTTTCGCCGGCCTGGTCACCGGGAGCGCCATGGCCGCCACGCTGGCCGTCGGTGCGATTGCCGCGGGTTGCCTGGCCGGCAGTTCCCGGCTCCCGGGATCCGCACTGGCCGCGGTGCTGGTGGCACTGCTGTTGCTACGCAGCCGGTTCTACGCCGACTCGCGCTGCCGGGCGGCGCTCGGCTGGTGCGGCCTGATCGGCACCGCGACGGTGGTTGCGCTGGCGACGGTGTCCGCACCGCGGTACGCGGGTCCGGCGGTGGTGCTGGCCGTTGCGCTGGCGGGCTGGTGCCGGGCCGGCCGGGGCGAGCGTGCCTCGGCGTGGGCACGCCGCGGCGATGTGGCCGAGTACGTTCTGCTGGCCGCCGTGGTGCCGCTGGCATGCTGGGCCGCCGACGTATACGGGTTGGTGCGATCGCTGAGTGTGGGATGACCGGCCGCACTGCACCGATGATCGCGATCCTGCTGCTGACCGCGGCACCGGTCCTCACCGCGGCGCCCGCCATCGCGGTCGGTCCACCGCCGATCGACCCCCGGCTGCTGCCGCCGGCCGGACCGGCTGCTTCGCGTTATCCCACCGAACAGTTCGCGACCTGCGCCACCACGCCGATTGTGATGGCGGGCGCGCGTCACGAAAGCACGGACCTGCGCTCGGCGTGGGTTCGTACCCGCGGCGCCGGGCAGACGGTGGCGGTCATCGACACCGGTGTGGCGCGGCACCGGCTGCTGCCGCATCTGGTGCCGGGTGGGGATTATGTCGCCGACGGTGACGGCACCGCGGACTGCGACGGCCACGGGACCGTCGTCGCCGGAATCATCGGTGCGGCTCCCGACCCGGCCAGTGGGTTCAGCGGTATCGCGCCGGATGCCGCCGTGCTCGCGATCCGGCAGTCCAGCATGAAGTTCCGCGCCTCCGATGCCGCCGGCGGTGACGGAGTCGGGGACGTCGAGTCGCTCGCCGCGGCGGTGCGGGCCGCCGCCGACCAGGGCGCCACCGTCATCAACATCTCGTCGGTGGCCTGCCTCGATGTCCCCGACGCTCTCGATGACCGGGCGCTGGGTGCGGCACTCGCGTACGCGGTGGACACCCGCAATGTGGTGGTCGTTGCCGCGGCCGGAAATGTGGGCGGACAGGGCACCTGCCCGAAGCAGAATCCGCTGCCCGATCCGCCCGGCGGTCCTGACTGGGATCGCGTCGACGTGGTGGCGAGCCCCAGTTGGTATGACGACTACGTGCTGGCGGTCGGGTCGGTGGACGCCGACGGGACACCGTCGGGTTTCACCTTGGCGGGTCCGTGGGTGGACGTCGCCGTGCCCGCCGAAGCCGTGATATCGCTGAACCCGTCCGGCGAGGGACTGGCGGACACCATGCCGGGGGCCGCTGAGCCGCAACCGATCTCCGGGACCAGCTACGCGGCGCCGGTGGTGTCGGGCGTGGCGGCACTATTGCGCGCGGCGGCCCCGAACCTGACTGCCCGTCAGGTGATGCATCGTATCGAGAGCACGGCGCGCGGGTCGGGCTGGAATCCGCTGGTGGGACACGGTGTGGTGGATGTGCTGGCCGTGCTGCGCGGTATCGCCGCTCCGGTGACACCGGGCGCGCCTCATCCACTCGCACCGCCGTCCATCGCGGTCGCCGATGCCGAGCCACAACGGTTCGCGCTCATCGGCGCCGCGGTATGTGCGGTGCTGGCGGCGGCGTCGGCGGCACTGAGATCACGACGGCGCGCCGACGCTGTCCCGCACGACAGCGGCACGAGCGACGCTGAGCTCGGGCCCGCGCGGTAACAGTGCGAGCAGCGGCCACGGCGCCGCTCCCGGTGGCTGCGGAAGCCCGAGGGCCGCGGCGGCTTGGGCGCCACCGATACCGAATGCCACCCCGGACTCGGTGACCAGGTATCGCGGGCCGGTCGGCGTACCTTCCCCGGCGACGCCTGCCGCCCGGGCGTAGAGACTGCGGCCGGCCGGGACCGAAACGGCGTCGATCCGGGGACCATCGCCATCGGCCTGGACCAGTTTCAGGGTGCGTCCGGATTCCGGCAGGGCGTCCGGTGTCAGTACGGCGGTGTCCGGTATCGGCCCCTTGCCCGACCACTGCCAGCGCGTGCACAGCACGCCGCGAAGATCCGCACCGGCCACCACCGGATCGGCCAGATCGGTCACCGGCAAGGTGTCGACGGCCGGCACCGCGGCGATCCGGGCCGGCGGCACATCGGGTATCTCGTGGCCCCCGTGTGAGTCCGCGAAGCGGATCAGATCGGCCGCGACCCGGCCCACCCGCTGCACTCCGTCGGCGAGCACCACATAGTGATCGGCCTCGCCGGCCCGCGGCACCCGCACCACCTCACCGACCCGGAAGTCGGCCAGCCCGGCAGGCCCGGGAGCGCCGGCACCGGGCACCGGCGGCGCCGCGATCGGCGTCGCCTCCGGTAGCGGATCCAGCAGCGCGGCCGAAACCGTCAGTGGGACAACGCTGTCGAGTCGTAGCGCCCGTATCGTCGCGCGGTCACGCAGGTCCACCGCCGCGCGCCGCCCGCCGTGTAACAGGAAGATGCCCTGAGCGCGCTCCGCTCCGGTGGTGACCAGAACCGGCGGGGCGATCGGATGCGGCGCAGGTGGGCCGATGATCATCGTGGTGGTCCGGCCGCTGTCATCGCATACGGTCCAGGCCTGGTGATCGGCGGGCAGCGTCGGCGCCATATCGTCCGGAGCACCCGGGATGCCCATCAGTGGACCGTGTTTCGCGCCCGCGACCATGGCCGCGCTCACCAGCCGCGGCACCGCCGGCGTCCCGGCGATCAACCGCGCGGAGGCCAGGTTCAGCACCGGATGCATGGTGTCACCGACACGCACGTACATCGCACCGGACTCCCGCACCATCACGACGGGCTCGGCGCCCAGGCTTCCTTGCGGCCGCAACAGCGCCAGCACCGCGCACACCACCAGTACGATCGCGGCCAGCACCACGCCGGCCGCCAGGGCCATCGACTGGCTGCGAATCGGGTCGTCGAGCATGCGGGTGTCCCGGCACGCCAACGCGTATTCCATTCTGCGTGTCAGGAAGCGGTAGCCGCTGACCTGTAGCCGTGTCACCGAACGCCGGACCATATGACCCCCGCATTCGACCCTAACGGGCACACAACACCGTTGTGCGCACCAGTTTTCGCGGCGCTACCCCTGGTTGCCGCGCCGTTCCCGGTAGGCCGCCACATGTTGCCGGTTACCGCAGTTCCCGGTGTCGCAGAAGATCTTCGAGCGATTGCGGGACACGTCGAAGAGCGCCGCTTCACAGTCGGGCGCCGCACAGATCTTGAGCCGGCGCAGCTCGCCACCGCGGATGAGATCGGCCAGCGCCATCGCCATCTCGGCGCCCATCCGGCGTGCCAGCGGGTCGTGGATCGAGGCCAGATGCAGATGCCATTCCGGCATCTCGGCGTGCCGGGTGAGCCAGGGCGAGGCCTTGGTGTCGGAGAGCAGGGCATTGACCTGGCCCACCGCACGCTCCTCGTCATCGGCGGCCGCCCAGAGCCGGCCGATGCGCTCGCGCAACCGGTGCACCTCCGCGAGTTCGGCGCCGTCGCGGTCGCGGCGTCCGGTCCAGCCGAACTCGGCCAGGTAGGCGTCGAGCCCGGCGATATCGCCGAGATCGTCGCCGCCCACCCGGTCGCTGTTGATCAGTACGCACGCGGCCCGCAGTGTGAGCTCCGTGTCATGAGTGAAAATCATTTGACGCATGACTCCCGTCACCGATATTGTCATGAGCAACATTCATTTTACTCATTACATCTTGGAGCGCCTCATGACGGTGACCGACGCGCGGTCCACGAGCCGGTTCCGGCTCGGTCTGATGTTCGCGATCACGTCCGCGTTCGCGTTCGGCCTCTCCGGCCCCCTGGCGAAATCGCTCATGGAAACCGGCTGGACGCCCACCGCCGCGGTGACCGCACGACTGGCCGGCGGGGCGCTGGCCATGGCCGTCTTCGCCAGCTTCGCCAAACCGGGCTGGGTCCGTGAGGCACTGGAGCACCGGCGCACGATCATCGCCTACGGCGTGGTCCCCGTCGCGGGCGCCCAGTTCTGCTACTACAACGCCGTCTCCCACCTGTCGGTCGGCGTGGCACTGCTGCTCGAATACACCGCTCCCATCCTGGTGGTGGGCTGGCTGTGGGCGCGCACACGGCGCCGGCCGGGCAACCTGACGCTGGCCGGTGTCGCCATCGCCATCACCGGCATCACGCTGGTGCTCGACGTCTTCGCCGGCGCGCACATCAACTCGACCGGCGTGATGTGGGGACTCGCCGCAGCGGTCTGCGCGGCCTGTTATTTCATGATGTCGGAGAAGGCCAGTTCCGACGGCACCGGACTGAGCCCCATCACGCTGGCCGCGGCCGGCCTGGTCGTCGGCGCCGTCACCGTCGCCGCACTCGGTGTCTCCGGCATCATGCCGATGCGTTTCACCGCCGAGAACGCGGTCGTGGCCGGCCTGACGGTGCCGTGGTTCGTCCCCGTCATCGCGCTTGCGCTCATCCCGACCGCCCTCGCCTACACGCTGGGCATCATGGGCGTGGCGCGGCTGCGACCGCGGTTCGCCTCACTGGTCGGACTGTCGGAGGTCCTGTTCGCGGTGCTCACCGCCTGGGCGCTGCTGGGTGAGGCGATCACGGTCACCCAGACCGTCGGCGGCGCGGTGGTGTTGCTCGGCCTGGCGCTGGCCCGTCAGGGCGACCGCACCGAGCAGGTGGCACAGGCCAATTGGCCCGACGTCCCACCCGTGCAACCGTCGGCCGAGCAACCGATTAGCCGTAGCTAACCATTCAATGTGAAGATGTTGATCGTGAAGCTGCGCACGATGGCTGCCCGATCGGCCGCATTGGGATCCGCACTGATATCTGCAATCGCCGTACTGGCCGGACCTGCACCGGTCGCCGCTGCCGAGCCGTGCTCGGATGTCGAACTGCTGTTCGCCCGCGGTACCAGCGAACCTCCCGGCATCGGCCGTGTCGGACAGGCACTGGCGGATTCGCTGCGCCCGCAACTCGGGGGACGCACCCTGAGCACCTACGGGATCAACTATCCCGCCACCTACGACTTCTTCACCGCCGCCGACGGCGCCTACGACGCAACCGGCCGTATCTCCTACCTGGCGCAGAACTGCCCGGGGACGCGAGTGGTGCTCGGCGGGTATTCACAGGGTGCGGCGATCGTCTCCATGCTCGTCGGGTTGCCGCCGGTCGGGGAGCGGATCGGGGAATTCGGTTCAGCGCCCCCACTGCCCGGCAACCTGGCCGGAAATGTCGCCGCGATGGCGGTTTTCGGCAATCCCGGCGCCAAGTTCAGCAACCCGTTGTCGGTGGCCCCGCCGCCGTTCAGCGGGCTCGGTATCGACCTGTGCGCGGACGGCGATCCGATCTGCTCCCGGGGGCGCAACCCGTTCGCGCACACCCGCTACGAATCGTCGAGTTTCATCCCGCAGGCAGCCGGGTTCATCGCCGGCCGCGTCTGATCCGGGACTTGTTTAGCCCATCTTCGCGTTATGCTTTGGCGTGACCACTGATCTTGTTCGCCGTTGTGCCGTGCTCGTCGCCGCCGCCGCCACCGCGGCCGGTGCGCTGATCCTGACGCCCGCCTCCCCGGCGCAAGCCGACGGATGCCCGGATATCGAGGTGGTCTTCGCCCGCGGGACCAATGAGGACCCGGGCCTGGGCCGGATCGGGAATGCCTTCGTCAACTCGCTGCGCAGCAAGGTGGGCGGACGCTCGGTGGGCAGCTACGCGGTCAACTACCCGGCGAGCTTCGACTTCCTGGCCGCCGCCGGTGGCGCCAATGACGCCAGCGGCCACATCCAGTGGATGATCAACAACTGCCCGAACACGCGGCTGGTGCTGGGCGGCTATTCGCAGGGCGCTGCCGTCATCGACGTCATCGCCGCGGTGCCGGTGCCCGGCATCGGCTTCAACGCCCCGCTGCCGCCCAATACGCCCGAGCACGTCGCCGCGCTCGCGGTGTTCGGCAACCCGTCGACGAAGGTGGGCCTGCCCCTGACGGCCAGCCCGGTGTGGGGCGGTCGGTCCATCGACCTCTGCAACTTCGGCGATCCCATCTGCGGCCCCGGGGAGGACGTCGCAGCCCACCGCGCCTACGACGGCGGACCCGCCGATCAGGCGGCCGGCTTCGCGGCCGGTCTGCTCTGACCCCACCCCCGGTACACTGCAACGGGTGTCCATCCGAACGCTCCCAGCAAAGCGCCGTGCGCGTGAATTCGCCGCCACCGTCACCGCAGTGGCGGCCATCGCCGGCGGTTTCATGGCCTCCGTGACGGCCGGGCCGGCAGCACAGGTGCCGACCGCTTCTGCGGAACCCTGCGCACCCGTCGAATTGATATTCGCCCGCGGCCGCAACGAATTGCCCGGCGTCGGACGGCTCGGCCTCAACCTCGTTTCCGCACTCAACGCCCGGCTGCCCCAGCCCATCGGCGTCTATGGCGTGAACTACCCCGCCAACAACGAGATCCCCCAGGGCGCCAACGACATCAGCAACCGCATCCAGTACATGGCCGGCGCCTGCCCGGACACCCGGCTGATCGTCGGCGGCTACTCCTTGGGCGCAGCATCGGCGGTGCTGGCACTGTCGGCCACCCAGTCGGGTATGGGCTTCAACCGCCCGCTGCCGCCCGGGATGGACCGCCACGTGGCCGCGGTGGTACTGGTCGGCAATTTCTCCAAGTCGATCCCCGGCCACCAGATTGCCGGGCAGTACCTGGACCGCACCATCGACGTCTGCAATGCCGAAGACCCGGTCTGCTCCGGCGGTCTGCCGAATGACCTGAACGATCTGCAGCGCGTCTGGGGCGATCATCTGCAGGACGGCTACATCGGCTCCGGACTCGTCGACCAGGCCGCCGACTTCGCCGCCGCGCGCGTGCGTTGACCGCGAACTTCACAACACAGCCGTCAATTCCGGCCGCTACACTCGATTCCGTGATCTTGAAGCCGAGGGGTCGGGTCCGCCGCTTCACCGTGCTGGCATCTGCAGTGCTCGTCTTGCTGGCCACCCTGACCACAAATACCCTGACCGCGCCCGCCCTGCTGCCGACCGCCGGCGCGGTGTCCTGCCCCGACGCCGAGCTGATCTTCGCGCGCGGCCGGATGGAATCTCCCGGCGCCGGCCAGATCGGCAACGCCCTCGTCAGCGCGCTGCGCTCCAAGACCGGCAAGAACGTGGCCATGTACGCGGTGAAGTACCCCGCGGACACCCAGATCGACATCGGCGCAAACGATATGAGCGCCCGCGCGCAATACATGTCGGCCAACTGTCCGGACACCCGGCTCATCCTGGGTGGCTATTCACTCGGTGCCGCGGTGACCGATGTGGTGCTCGCAGTTCCTTTCGCGGCCTTCGGGTTCAAGAATCCGCTACCGCCGGGCATCGATCAGAAGGTCGCCGCGGTTGCGCTGTTCGGCAACGGGATTGCCTGGGTCGGACCCATCTCGAACTTCAACCCGCTCTATCAGGAACGCACCATCGAGCTGTGCCACGGTGACGATCCGATCTGCAACCCGACGGACCCGGAGAACTGGGAATCGTACTGGGCCGACCACCTGGCACCGGCCTATATCAAGGCGGGCATGGTGAATCAGGCCGCCGATTTCGTCGCACCGCGCCTCTGAGTCGTCGCCGAGTGGCCGACTCCAGGCACGCACTTCGCCGCAACGCCTGCGCTAGGTGGCCATTCGGCGCATGCGTTTTTCAGAGGGTGCGTAGATCGCGCGTCACATGGATGCGCGCGGCCAGCTGATCATCGGGCGGGTAGTCCACCCCCACCAGCGTCAGCCCACGAGCCGGTGCCGCGGCGAAATCGCTGGAGCGCTTGGTCGCGTCGAGCAGCGACGCGCACCACGCCGGCTCCCGGCGTCCCTCCCCCACGGCCAGCAGGGCACCCACCAGTGACCGCACCATCGACCAGCAGAACGCGTCGGCGCTGACATGGGCGGTGAGCAGGTCGCCGTCTCGTGTCCAGTCCAGGCGCTGCATCTCACGGATCGTGGTGGCTCCGTCGCGGTGCTTACAGAAGGCGGCGAAGTCGTGCAGTCCGATCAGGTGCCGCGACGCTGCCGCCATGGCGTCCACATCGAGCGGGCGTGGCCATGGCGTGACGAAACGGGCCTGCTGCGGGGTGGCTCCGTATGGTGCTGTGGCCAGGCGGTATTCGTAGTGTCTGCGCAGCGCGGAGAACCGCGCGTCGAAGCCGGCCGGGGCGCGCACGATGCTGAGCACCCGGGCGTCCTCTGGGACGAACCGCGCGAGACGTCTTGTCAGCGGCAGGAATTCGGGTTCCCCAGCAGGCCGCGCGCTGCGCGGGTAGGCATGCCCCAGCGCATCCTCGGGGATGTCGACATGCGCCACCTGGCCGGTGGCGTGCACACCGGCGTCGGTTCGTCCGGCCGCCCGCAGGATCACCGGGGTGCGAAACACCGTCGACAGCGCGTCCTCGAGGACCCCGGCGACGGTGCGCTGCCCCTCCTGGGTGGCCCAGCCGGCGAACTCGGTGCCGTCGTAGGCAATATTCAAGCGCAAACGAACGAGCCCGCCACCGGAGTCGATGGCGGGCTCGTTCATTGCATTGCTACTTGGCGTCGTCGGCCTTGTCCTCGGCCTCGGTCTCGGTGGCCTCCTCGGTGACGGCCTCTTCGGCCGGAGCCTCGGTGGTCTCCTCGGCTGCCTCGTCGGCCGTCGGGCCGTCGGTGGCCTCGGGCTCGACAGCGGCCTGCGGGGCGGCTGCGGCGGCGACCTTCTGCGACGCGTCGGCACGGCGTGCGCGGTTGGCCTCCGACGTCACGGTCTTCTCCCGGACCAGTTCGATGACGGCCATCGGGGCGTTGTCGCCCTTGCGTGCCTCCACCTTGATGATCCGGGTGTAGCCACCCTCGCGATCGGCGAAGAAGGGGCCGATCTCGGCGAACAGGGTGTGTACCACATCCTTGTCGCGGATCTTCTTCATCACCTCACGCCGGTTGTGCAGCGTGCCCTTCTTGGCGTGGGTGATCAGCTTCTCCGCGTACGGACGCAACGCCCGTGCTTTCGGCTCGGTCGTCTTGATGCGGCCGTGCTCGAAGAGCGAGGTGGCCAGGTTGGCCAGCAGCGCGGCCTGGTGCGAGGACGACCCGCCGAGGCGAGGACCCTTGGTGGGTTTGGGCATTGCGACTATCTCCTATGTGGGGCCGGCCCCCGTATCAGGTAGGACCGGGACGGATTCCGGGCAGGCGTTGCCCCGGGGGTATGTGCTCGGTTTAGAGCTGTTCGGTTTCGGCGAAGTCCTGGTCGGTGTCCAGGTCATAGCCGGCGTCACCGGTCCAGGTGCCGGTAGCCACGTCGTAGCCGGCAACCTCGGACGGATCGAAGGTGGCCGGGCTGTCCTTGAGCGAGAGACCCAGCTGGTGCAGCTTGATCTTCACCTCGTCGATGGACTTCTGGCCGAAGTTACGGATGTCGAGCAGGTCGGACTCGGTGCGGGACACCAGCTCGCCGACCGTGTGCACACCTTCGCGCTTGAGGCAGTTGTACGAGCGCACCGTCAGGTCGAGGTCGTCGATCGGCAGCGCGAAGCTGGCGATGTGGTCGGCCTCGGCCGGCGACGGCCCGATCTCGATGCCCTCGGCCTCGACGTTGAGTTCCCGTGCCAGACCGAAGAGTTCGACCAGGGTCTTGCCTGCGGATGCCAGGGCGTCCCGCGGGCTGATCGAGTTCTTGGTCTCGACATCGAGGATCAGCTTGTCGAAGTCGGTGCGCTGCTCGACGCGGGTGGCCTCCACCTTGTAGGTCACCTTGAGCACCGGGCTGTAAATGGAATCGACCGGGATACGGCCGATCTCGGCACCGGAGGCCTTGTTCTGCACGGCGGGCACGTAGCCACGGCCCCGCTCGACGACCAGCTCGACCTCGAGCTTGCCCTTGTCGTTCAGGGCGGCGATGTGCAGATCCGGGTTGTGCACCGTCACACCGGCCGGCGGCACGATGTCACCGGCGGTGACCGCACCCGGGCCCTGCTTGCGCAGGTACATGGTGACCGGCTCGTCCTCTTCCGAGGACACGACCAGACCCTTGAGGTTCAGGATGATGTCGGTGACGTCTTCCTTCACACCGGGGACGGTGGTGAACTCGTGCAGCACACCGTCGATGCGGATGCTGGTGACCGCCGCGCCCGGGATGGACGACAGCAGCGTGCGCCGCAGCGAGTTGCCGAGGGTGTAACCGAAACCGGGCTCCAGCGGTTCGATGGTGAACCGGGACCGGTTGTCGGCCAACGTCTCTTCGGCCAGTGTGGGTCGCTGTGAAATCAGCATGGTTTTCTATCTCCTTCTCGGCACCCGCTATTTGATGCCGTCTGGGTGTCCCAGGCCACCGTGGCCTGGGACGGTCACACGATTACTTCGAGTAGAACTCGACGATCAGCTGTTCGGTGAGCGGCACCTGGATCTGTGCCCGCTCGGGCAGCTGGTGCACCAGGATGCGCTGACGCTCGCCGACGACCTGCAGCCAGCCCGGGATCGGGCGTTCGCCCGCGGCCTGACGTGCGGCCTCGAACGGCAGGGTGTTGATCGACTTGTCCTTGACATCGATGATGTCGTACTGCGAGACGCGGTAGCTGGGGATGTCGACCTTCACGCCGTTGACGGTGAAGTGGCCGTGGCTGACCAGCTGGCGAGCCATGCGACGCGTGCGGGCGAGCCCGGCGCGGTACACGACATTGTCCAGCCGGCTTTCCAGGATGCGCAGCAGGTTCTCGCCGGTCTTACCCGAGAGGCGGTTGGCCTCCTCGTAGTAACGGCGGAACTGCTTCTCCATGACGCCGTAGGTGAAGCGGGCCTTCTGCTTCTCCTGCAGCTGGGTGCGGTATTCGCTTTCCTTGATCCGCGCGCGGCCGTGCTGGCCGGGCGGGTAGGGGCGCTTTTCGAACGACTGATCGCCGCCGACGAGGTCGACGCCGAGGCGACGCGACTTGCGGGTCGCGGGGCCGGTATAACGAGCCATTGTCTAAATCCTCTTCCCTAGACCCGGCGCCGCTTGGGCGGACGGCAGCCGTTGTGCGGCTGCGGAGTGACGTCGGAGATCGCGCCGACCTCGAGGCCTGCGGCCTGAAGTGAGCGGATCGCGGTCTCGCGGCCCGAACCCGGGCCCTTCACGAAGACATCAACCTTCTTGACACCGTGCTCCTGCGCCTTGCGGGCAGCGTTCTCGGCGGCCAGCTGTGCGGCGAACGGGGTCGACTTACGCGAACCCTTGAAGCCGACGTGACCCGACGAGGCCCAGGCGATGACGTTGCCCTGGGGATCGGTGATCGAGACGATGGTGTTGTTGAAGGTGCTCTTGATGTGAGCAGCGCCGTGCGGGACGTTCTTCTTTTCCCTGCGGCGGGTCTTCTGACCCTTCTTGGCGGCGGTGCCGCCCTTCTTTGCCTGTGCCATCCGGGGTTACCTGGCCTTCTTCTTGCCGGCGATGGTGCGCTTCGGGCCCTTGCGGGTACGCGCGTTGGTCTTGGTGCGCTGTCCACGCACGGGCAGGCCACGACGGTGGCGCAGTCCCTGGTAGCAGCCGATCTCGATCTTGCGACGGATGTCGGCCTGGACCTCACGGCGCAGGTCACCCTCGACCTTGAGGTTGCCTTCGATGTATTCGCGCAGCTGGCTCACCTGATCATCGGTGAGGTCCTTGGTGCGCAGGTCCCGGCTGATGCCGGTGCCTTCCAGGATTTCCTGGGAGCGGGTACGGCCGATGCCGTAGATATAGGTCAGCGCGATCTCCATGCGCTTGTCACGCGGGAGATCGACGCCCATGAGACGTGCCATCAGGCAGTGATTCCTTCTCTATGCGGAGGTCTGTTCCCAGTCCGTTCCCCGTCTTGGCGGGGCCCGGCCTCCGTGCCGGGCGTGTAGTGAGCAGCGGCCGAAACGTCTTTTTGGCGCTGGCGCGCCTGCTGCTCACTGGTACTGGGAGGTCTGCATTCAGTTGTGGGTGGTGCTGCGTGCTTGGACGGGGACTAACCCTGCCGCTGCTTGTGCCGCGGATCCGAGCAGATCACCATGACCCGCCCATGCCGGCGGATCACCCTGCACTTGTCGCAGATCGGCTTGACGCTCGGGTTCACCTTCACGGCTTCGCGATCCTTCTAGGTCGTTGTGGCAGCCACATGAGTGCCTGCCACAGGTAGTGGTTGTTGCAGTTGAGGGGCGTGTTACTTGTACCGGTACACGATGCGGCCCCGGGACAGGTCGTAGGGCGAAAGCTCCACCACTACGCGGTCCTCGGGCAGGATGCGGATGTAGTGCTGCCGCATCTTGCCGCTGATGTGGGCCAGAACCTTGTGTCCGTTCTCCAGCTCAATGCGGAACATCGCATTGGGCAGAGGTTCGACGACACGGCCCTCGACCTCGATGGCACCGTCTTTCTTGGCCATACTGTGTTAGCGATCCTTGCCTTCGTTTTCGTATCCTGTGCGCCCTCGGCTCGGCACGGCCGCGCCACCGACTGAGAACGTGAGCCGGATCACCGAAATCGTTAAGGTTTCAAGACAGGCACGCAAAGAGTCGGCACGGAAGCCGCACCGTTGGTCCACGATACCCGCTGTCGGGGTGTGCTACAAAATCGCGTGACCTGGGTCGAGCCCGTCGATGCCGGAGCGGTCGCGAAGCACCACCATAAGGGTGCACTTCATCCCCGAGGATCGGGGGTGACGCGCACGACCGGCGAGTTAGGGTCGCAGGTCCCGACGGGCAGGGACCTGCGACCCTGACCGCGGGCCGGTCGTGCGGCCACAGTCATAGGGGTGGCCCGTCTCAGCACTTTGGATGCCGGTTTCCTGGACGCCGAGGACGCCGATCCTCATATCAGCCTTGCAGTCGGGGCTGTGTCCGTGCTGGACGGGCCCTTGCCCGATCACGACCAACTAGTGGACGCGATCGGCGAGCGGATATCCGCCATTCCCCGGCTGCGGCAGATCGTGCGCAGGAAACCTCTCGACCTGTTCGCGCCGGAGTGGGTGAACGATCCGGCGCTGGACCTTGCGCACCACATCCGCCGCGCCGCGCTGCCACACCCAGGCGATGACGCGGCCCTGTTCCGGTTCGCCGCAGAAGCGATGGAGCCCCGCCTCGATCGTGAACGACCGCTCTGGCAGTGCTGGATCATCGAGGGCCTGGCCGACGGACGCTGGGCGTTGTTGATGAAGGTGCATCACTGCATCGCCGACGGCATCGCGACCATGCACCTGCTCGCCGGGCTCAGTGACGGCGGCGAAGGCGATAGGTATGTGAACGCCCTCCGCGCCGCGCACGCCGGCAACTCCGTCGGGCATCCACTGCCGATGTTGACGCTCAACCCGCTGCGGTGGGCCCACAGCGTGTGGGACACCGCGTCCGCGATGAGTGCCAGCGCCGCGTTGGCTGTCGGCGGCACGATTCAGCTTGTCGACGGTTTGAAACGCGCCGGACCCAAGTCCACGCTGAACGGGCCCGTCACCGCGATGCGCCGCTACAGCGCCGTTCAGGTACCGCTCGCCGACGTCGCGGCGGTCAGCCAGGCATTCGATGTCACCCTCAACGATGTCGCTTTGTCCGCCATCACCGACAGTTTCCGGGCGGCATTGAAGCGTCGCGGCGAAGAACCACATCGCAGGACGCTCCGCACCCTCGTACCCGTCTCCGTGCGATCCACCGATGCGATGGATCAGATCGACAACCGCGTTTCCGTCATGCTGCCCTACCTACCGGTTGACGAAGCCGATCAGGTGGAACAGCTGCAAGCGGTGCACCGGCGGATGGCCCGGGCCAAATCCGGCGGTCAACGCCAAGCGGGCAGTTCCGTGGTCGCAGCGCTCAAGCTGGTGCCATTCGCCTTCGCGTCGCGGGCCATCAGGATTCTGACCGCACTGCCTCAGCGCGGCATCGTCACCTTGGCGACCAACGTACCGGGACCGCAACGCCATCTTCAGGTGCTGGGCCGCGAAGTTGTCCGCATGCTTCCCATCCCACCGGTGGCTCTGCGGCTCCGCGCCGCGGTGGCCATCCTGAGCTACGGCGAGGACCTGGTCTTCGGAGTCACCACCGATTTCGATGCGTTTCCCGATGTCGACGAACTTGCCCGCGGCATCGCCCACGCTATCGCTCACCTCACCGCCGTGGCGCGGCACCCGCACCCGGGCCGGCCCGCGTTGGCGCTGATGGAATGGCGAGCGTTCGACGAATCACACGAAACCCGATCAGCGGCGAAAGGAACACGATGAGCGAGCCCGTCGAAGTCGAGAAGATAGTTGCCGGAGTGGCGGATTCGCCATCATCGCGAGCCGCCGTCGAATGGGCTGCACGGGAGGCCGAACTCCGCCACATTCCCTTGGTTCTGTTACACGCGAACACGCTACCGATCGGAGCCTGGCCCGTCGCACCGATGCCGGTCGGGTACCTGGATTGGCAGATGAAGGTCGGACGGGAACTTCTCGATGACACCGCCCAGTTGGTGCGCAGCGCCACCGCCGGCGCCGTCTCGCCGACTACCGAACTCATCGTGGCCACTCCGACCGCAGCACTGATGAATGCGTCCCGCACGGCCGGAATGGTGGTCGTGGGATCACGGGGTAGGGGCGCACTTTCACGTTTCGTGCTGGGCAGCGTGAGTACAGGCGTCCTGCACCATGCGCGATGCCCCGTCGTCGTGGTTCACGACGAAGGGCCTTCACCCGCCGCCGACGCGCCGGTGTTGCTCGGGTTCGACGGGTCGCCCTCATCGCAGGCTGCTATCGCGCTGGCCTTCGACGAGGCCTACCGCCGTGGCGTGGGGTTGGTCGCCATGCATTCATGGTGGTCCCCCGGCGCCTTCGAGATGCCCGGATTCGATTGGGAGACACTGCGTCCAGAAGTGAACCGGCAAGTACGGGAAATGCTCACGGTCTGGCAGCATCGCTTCCCCGATGTACCGGTCGAACGCGTCGTGGTCGCCGATCGGCCCGCCGAACGGCTCGTCGAGCGTTCGAGCTTGTGCCGATTGGTCGTCGTGGGCAGTCACGGGCACGGTGCAGTGGGCAGCGCAGTGCTGGGGTCGGTGAGCAACGCGGTGGTTCAGGCGGCAAGGGTGCCGGTAATCGTCGCCCGCCCGAGATGACGTCCGACTTCGGAGAAAGCGGCAAGATCATCGTGTTGCGGATGCACGGGCGCGGCAGTCAGTCGGCTTGGGCTGCTCGCGCTCGATCCCGTAATTGCTGTTGATTTGTTGGCCGGGCGGCAAATCGTCAGTCGGCGTGTGACTTCGGTGGACACACCGCCACGGGCACCGGCGAGTGATGCAACATGTTGAGGCCGGTCGACCCCAGGACGGTGGCAGCGAACGGTGTGCGCCCCCGGCTCCCGACTATCACCATCTGGGCGTCCGACAACTGCTGGAGCAGAGCGCGGCGCGGCCTGGCGGCATCGACGAGGACAGTCACCGCGACATCCGGATGTGACCGGCGATACGGCTCGACGGCCCGATTCAGAGCATTGACCTGCTCCATCTCGATGGCTGCCCAGTCGATCAGAAACGGGATCGAGACCTCACCGGCAGGCACCCGCATCGACCAGGCGTGTACCGCCTGCACGGGGGCTCCGAGCGCTTCAGCCAGCTCGAAAGCCAGGTCCAGGGCGGCTTGGCTGGATCCGTCCACTCCGACCACGATGGGTTGTGTTGTCGGCCTAAGCAGTTCGCCACGCCACGCGATCAAAGGACATTCCGTATGGCCACACAGATCAAGGGTGAGCGATCCGACGAGCAGCGCCACACCGGGGACAAATTCATCGCAGCCGACTACCAGCAACCGCGCATGCCGGCTGAGCGTTTTCAACGCGTCCTCTGCCGGCTCGTCCAGGGCAAGAGCGGTGACTTCGAGGTTCGGATGGGCACGCCGGACGGTCTCGGCCACCGTCTTGAGAATCAGCGGGGCCGCCTCACGTTGGGCGCTCACACTCGCCGCCGCGACAGCGGCCATGCTATCGCTGAACTGATAGCCGATGTGGTGCATGGCGTGCACGATCTGTAGCGGCGCTCCCAGTCGATCTGCGAGCGCGCCCGCCCACCGGGCTGCGTGTCGCGCGGCGATCGTGCCGTCCACACCCACAATGATCGGCGCTGTGTTGTCACTCATGTTGCGGCGGTCCCTTCTTGATTCTCGACGAGCGGCTGACTGATTCGAGGAGCATTCGCTTTTCGGCGGCAGCCATCACCGGGCGGTTCGTCGTCGTGTCGGTCATCCGGATATCAGCAGGGCTGCGGAGAGCGGATATGGGGATACCGGTCAATTCGGTACCGTCAGCAACACCTTCAGCGCACCTGTTTCGGCCGGTCGGCTGAAGACGTCGTAAGCGGCCTCGAAGTCGTCGAAGGTGAATCGATGGGTGATCATCGCCGTGGTGTCCAGAAAGTGGCCTGCCATCAGGTCAACCAATGTCGGAGTGGAATACGTGTCGACCAGCCCAGTCGTGATCGTGAGGTTCTTGATCCAGATATCCTCCAGATGCAATGTCGCCGGCGTGCCGTGCACCCCGATATTGGCGACATGGCCCCCGGCGCGGACCAGCCGAACGGCGTCTTCGAATGTGCCCGGTGTGCCCACGGCCTCCATGACGCAGTCGGCACCGAGGCCGCCCGTCAACCGGTCGATTACCGTTCGGACCGATTCCCTCTCCGGATTTACCACCACGTCGGCGCCGAACTTGCGGGCGGCCTCCAGCCGGGAGTCGGCCACGTCAATGGCAACGATGCTTCTCGGGCTGTGCAACCGCGCGGTCAGTATCGCAGCCAGGCCGATCGGTCCGGCGCCGACGATGGCCACCACATCACCCGGCCTAACCGCACCGTTGAGAACGCCCACTTCATAGGAGGTGGGCAGAATGTCGGCCAGCATGACCATGTGCTCATCGCTGACCCCTTCGGGCACCTTGTATGTCGAGTTGTCGGCGAACGGAACCCGCACGTACTCCGCCTGTGTTCCGTCGATGAGGTGCCCGAGAATCCACCCGCCGCCACCCAGGCACTGCCCGTAATGGGCCTCGCGGCAGTAGCGGCATTTTCCGCATGCGTTGATACAAGACACCAGCACGCGGTCACCGATACCGAGGGTTTCCACCGCCTCTCCTACGGCAACCACGGTGCCGACCGCCTCGTGACCGAGAACTCGACCCGGGGTCACCTCCGGGACATCACCTTTCAAGATGTGCAGGTCGGTGCCGCAAATGGTGACGGCATCAACCCGGACGATGACGTCACCGGGGTGCTGCAGGCGCGGATCGGGCACCTCACGCCACGATCGCCGTCCCGGTCCTTCATAGACAAGAGCTTTCACGATAGTTCCCTTCGTCGAACGATCACGCGACATGCCGGCCGCATCGGTCAGATCCCCGCGCAACAGATCAGCCGCGCTTCATCGATGCTCAGGTGCAGCGGGCGGCTGGTATCGACGCGATGAGCGCCGGCCCAGTCACCGAGGCCCGGCGCCAGCGGTGCTGCCATCTCCGCCGTCGCATCAGAGGACGTGTCCATCCGCGTTGCGATGCGCGCCTTGGCATTGTCCAAAGTCGTCTCGCAGACAAATTCGATGACCGGCACCGAAAGATCTTCGGCGACAATATGTGCCAACCGCCGGTGGCGCGGTTCTCTCCACGTTCCGTCGAGAATGACTGTCTGGCCGTCGGCCAAGAGCCGCTGCGCGCGTCGGCAAACCTCGCTGTAGACGCGGTCTACGTTCTCCGGGATGTACAGGCCCGCATGCAAAGTCCCGGCAGCCCCGCTGATTCGACCGCAATCCTGCAACTCTCGCCGGATGTCATCGGTCGACAGCACCTGCGCCCCGATATCAGCGGCCAAAGCGCGCGATAACGTTGATTTTCCCGTGCCGGGACCGCCGCCGACGATGATCAGTTGGACCGTACCCATTCTGAGATGTTCGAGCGCGATCGAAAGATGCGCACAGGCATCGTCGCGAGCCTCGGCGCGCCCCTGCGTCACACGGATGCAGTCGACCTTGGCGCGCACCACTGCGCGGTACGCGGTGTAGAAGTGAAGGAGCGCCGGCGGCGCTTGATCGTCAGCCCGTCGGCAGTATTCATCCATGAAGTACGCGCCGAGGTCTTTGCGGCCCAGGAACTCCAGATCCATCGCGAGGAACGCGGCGTCGTCGATGCCGTCGACGTAGCGCAGATGATCGTCGAACTCCAGGCAGTCCAGCAACGCAGGGCCTTCCGGCAGACAATAGATGTCGGCGGCCAGCAGGTCTCCGTGACCATCGACGATCCGGCGTTCCGTGATGCGCTGCGCGAACAGAGCTCCTCTACCGGAGACAAATTTGGCGAGAAGCCGCTCCAGTTCAGTGACGTGGTCGGCTGGCAGGATGTCGGGTGTGTAGCTTCGCAGTTCGGCCAGATTCTCCCGCCAGCGGGCGGTGACGGCGTCCACCGTCGCGCAGGTGTCGACGAGGTGGTTGCGTTCGGCAGTCCCATGGAATCGGGCCAACAGCGCGGCAATCGCTTTGAGCTCAGTCTCGACGGGTCTGCCGTCGACGACCATCGCCGCCAGGCAGCGTGAACCCGGATGGCGGCGCATCACGATGATCGGTTCGCCAGGACCGTCCGACAACCCGACCAGGTGAGCGACCCCGAGATAGCTTGCCGGTGCCAGGCGTCGATTCAAACTCACCTCGCGCTCGCAGACACTTTCTCGGTCTTCGATGGAGCTGAAGTCCAGGAAGTCGGTGACCACAGGCTTCTTGACCTTGTATGCGCGGTCACCGACGAGTACGACGAGACCGGTATGGGTCTCGCGGATCTCGGCAGCACCGGCCAAATCGACGGTCTCCGTGGGCCGATCGGGCACTGCGTTCATACCCACAATCGTCGTTGCGGGCAGACACGACGAGAAGCTGCCGACTGTCCCCGGCCGGGTGGCAATGGTCCTCGTTCTCAAGGGCACAAAGCCCCTGTGCGGGCTCGGGTGCACAAGGTGTCTCATCTGGGGACCTATGGCCCTAACCCGCGGCGACCGGTTGAGCAAGGGTCGAGTCGATAACGCATTGCTGCCGAGAGGAACCCACCATGTCTCGGTCCACCACGTGGCCAAATGCCCTCCGAGAGGCGCTGCAGCAGGCATGCCGGGCACCGTCGTATCACAACAGCCAGCCATGGCGGTGGGTGCTCGGGGATGACACGCTGGAACTTCATCTCGATCCGCGCCGGCTCGTCGCCTCCGACACTTCGGGACGGCAGGCCTTGCTCAGCTGTGGGGCGGTTCTCGATCACTTCCGGGTCGCGTCAGCCGCGGCGGGATGGACGATCGAGGTCGACCGCTACCCCAACCCCAACGACCACAAACACCTTGCCACGATCGCCTTCACCCACATGGCCTACATCACCGAAGGCCACAGACGTCGAGCCGAAGCGATGCGTCACCGCAGAACCGACCGACTTCCCTTCGCCGCGCCGACGGACTGGGAATCCCTTGAACCTTTGCTGCGCCGAGCCGTCGGTGAGTCAGCACTGGTCGACGTCCTCGGCGCGGACGCCTATCCGACGCTCTGCAAGGCGGCTGAACTCAGTGAATCGGAGCGGCTCTACGATTCTCCCTATCACGCCGACTTACACTGGTGGACATCGGTTTCCGATCCAACAGCAGGCATTCCACACAGCTCGTTGGTCACGGCGGCTGAAAGCGACCGCGTAGGGATCGGGCGCCAATTCCCGGTCACACATCACCGCGAACAGCGCGCCACGGTCCCGCAAGACGAGGCGCGTGTCATTGTGTTGTCGACCATCGATGACACCAGTTTGGACGTGCTCGGATGCGGCGAAGCCCTTTCGGCAGCACTGTTGTCGGCAACCATGTCCGGTCTCGCCTCATGCACGCTGAGCCATCTGACGGAAGTACCATCCAGCTGCGCGGTCGTCCGGGAGCTGACCGGTCGCGGCGTACCCCAATTGCTCGTCAGAATAGGTGCGACGCCATCCGATGAGCCGATATCACCACCGACACCCCGCAGACCACTCACAGACGTCCTGACGATCCGCCGCTGAGCCGGCGAGGCAAAGATGGCCACCTCAGACGCCGATCTGTTGACCGCAGCGTCCTCATGGACTGCCGCGTCAAGCTGACGGGAGCGCTGACCCATCGATCTTGGCTGCGACTTCATGCAGTTTCCGCCTCGGCCTAGTGTCTATGCGATCGCCGACACGCTGGCGATCGATGTCATCGTCGCAACATGATCCTGCCGAAATCTGCTCGGCGGAGCCGAGTATCCCAGGTGCCGGCCAAGTGCCGATACCGAGATTCGATTGCCCTACCAATACTCGCAACGCTGCTCGTACCAACGGGCTATTGCCGGCGGCAATCCGTATGCAATTAGGGATCTCCTCGCCGGTACGTCAGCATCTGAACGGTGAACGTTGCTCGTGCGATGTTGGCCAACGCACGAAACTCGAGTTTCGTCGACAACGTCAATGAAGAAGCGGTCATGATCGAGGTCTGGAGAATAGGACCATCGGCAGATTGCTCGAGGACCTTTGGCCCCCTGCTCAAGCCGCCCCGGGTGAATAGGGTCGGTACACCGGCCAGATCCCAGTGTGGAGGACATCAATGCGTGAGATAGCCCCGCCAGCAGCGGCAGTCGTCGTGGGCATCGACGGGTCGCGCGCGGCGATCGACGCTGCCCTGTGGGCCGTCCGAGAAGCCGTCGACCGGGACGTACCGCTGCGTCTGGTGGCAGCGATCGAACCGAAGGTCTCGACTCCCGCTGATGGACAGACGTACTTGCAGGACTTCGGTACGGCTGAATGCGCTATCTTGCAGGCGGTTACCGCGGTCGAGTCCACCTGTGAACCCGTGAAGATCGAAGCCGAGATAGTGCGCTGCACGCCGGCACAGGCACTGCTCAAGGCGTCACCATCTGCCGTCATGATCTGCATCGGTGCCGACGGGCTCCATGCCGATGCAGGTCTTCGTCGCGGTGGATCCACCGCGACGGCCGTGAGCGCCCAGGCGCATTGCCCGGTCGCAATCATCCGGGGGTCGCCTCGACACGGCACCGGAGATCCGAGATGGATAGTCACCTGCACCGATGGAGACTCTGGTGACGCGTTCTTGGTCGCACGAGCGGTCGAAGAAGCACGCTTGAGGTCAGCACCGTTGCGGGTTATGCGCGGCCGCGGGCCGCAATCCCACGACGACGTTCACGATGCAGGCAAATCAGCGGCGATACATCCTGCGGGGGACATCCTCGAACGTTCAATCGCCCGATGGCGCACGATGAATCCAGAGATCGTCATCGAAACCGAGGAACTGACGAGCGGTTTCGTCGACTATGTCGTCCGCCAAGCCGGCGACATTCAGCTTGTCGTCGTGGGACACGAGAGACGCCGCGATGTGGCCTATGCCAACCAGACACCTGAGAGAGCCACACTCGGGGACACCCAGTGTTCGGTGCTTATCGCCGAACCACATCGGCCCCTGTGAGTCGAACCCCGACACGGTGACGCGTGTCGGCCTTGAAGGGAGCGAGATGGACTCCGACAACCAAGCCCGTGGTCGTAGGCATCGACGGTTCCCAGGAGGCGTTGGCCGCGGAGTTGTGGGCGGTGGGCGAGGCGGTCGGTCAAGGCGCACCTTTACGGCTTCTCTATGTGATCAGAACTGACCTGCGAGGGCCCGGTCGGCGCGAATTGTTCTCGTGGCGCATCGACACACCGAGTTGCCGGAAACTGCCTGACCCGTCGAGCTACGAGTACGGGGTGCGGCAACGTTTCATGCGTGGTCTGGCTCGGCGCCGAAAGTGAAGTGTCGTCCGCTGATCCGTGTGGGATCGATACGGATGAACCGCGGCTTCGCCGTCGCCGTCCAAGGCAGAACCTGCGCCTTCTCGGCCCGCGCGATATCCGGGCCGAATTCGAGCAGCTCGGCATGGCCATGAACCACGACGCTCCAACCTCGCTCGACACCGTGGTCGTCGGCTTCGAATGCCACCCACGGATTGGTCGATATGGCCGCGACCTTTGACCCCTCAGCTGTTCGGATCAGGATGGTGCGCCGTTGGACCACGAAATTCACCGGGAAGATGTCGGGCCTCGCGTCGGTGCTCGTCGCCAGGCGGCCGAGCGTCATGGACGACAACTGATACCAGCATTCCTGCTCGGTCATCGAGAAGACGTGGCTGAGCTGTGGGATATGCACCGCTGGTCCTCCTTCGTGTCTCGCACCACGAGCAGGGAACACCAGGACTTACGTAGCACCTTTCGTCCGTGGGTTCCGGTCAACTGGTCGATGAGATCTGTTCTGTCATCGGCGAGCACCAGTAGTTGATCGATACTGGCACTCTGTCTCATCATGTTGAGAAGATCGTTCGGCATGGCGAGCACACACACCCGCACATCGGCCGGGCCCCCGCTCGCGTTCCGAATGTAGCGCTGCAACCTGGCGCGAATGCACTCGCGCGCCGGATCCTCGCACGCGGCGCAGTCGATGGTGGGGCTGTCGGCGAGAACCAGCAGGGGCGAGTTCCTCAGCAGCGCTTCGCTGTACGCCGCTTCGAAGATCGATTGAGAATTGTCCGACTCATCGAGTATCACGACGATCCAGCGATGATATGCCGGGTCGGTGTGATCGTCGCATCGTCGCACCATCGCAACAGGGGATCGGGCGCCACGCAGCACCGCGGCGGCCGTCGCTCCCCTCGTTCCTGACTTGCCGTCATGGATGCCCTTGTGCCCCAGACACATCAGTACACTGCGTTCGGAAGCATCTATGAGGGCCTGCGCTGGGTCTCCTTCCAGGACTTCGGTCTGCAGATCGACTGACTTGCCGGTGTCCGCCACCGCCTTCCAAGCCGTGTGCAGCACGTGCTCTGCTCGTGCCAGCTCATCGGCGTCGCCTCCCCCACGGCGTGCGGCATGGACGAGGCAGAGCGGCACGTCACGCGCGACGGCTTCGTCCGCAGCCCAGAAAGCGGCTCTCAGTGCGGCTTTTGATCCATCGATACCCACCATCACGGGTTTTGTCGTGTTCATCTGTCGTTCCTTGGCTCTCGGTAGGCCGCCCTCGAAGAGAGTTGATCGTCGGCGCCGGCTGAAGTCATTCTTAGATCGTCACGCACCGTAAATGGCCGGCACAGAGGTCTTTGTCCTCTGCCCCGGGGCCGAAAGTCATCCCATGGACGGCGATGACTTATGACCCGGATTCTGGGACCAAAGCCTCCTACCCGCTGCCTATCTCGTCCATAGGGTCAATGCCGGCGCGTCGATGCACGCCGCACCATCACCAATCGGAAGGACGATGATGTCCGACACGCTCATCTCACCGCCGCCGGCCACCCGCCCGCAGCGCGGCAAGACCGGCCTCGGCCTGGCATCGCTGACCGCCATCGTGGTCGGATCGATGATCGGCAGCGGCATCTTCGCATTGCCCTCGCAGATGGCCGCCAGCGCCGCGCCCGGACCGCTGCTGATCGGATGGACCGTCACCGGTATCGGCATGCTGACGCTGGCGTTCGTCTTCCAGACTCTGGCCAGCCGCAAACCGGGCGTCGACGGCGGCGTCTACGGCTACGCCCGGGCCGGTTTCGGCAACTACGTCGGATTCACCGCGGCCTTCGGCTACTGGGTATCGGCATGGGTCGGCAACGTCGCCTACCTTGTCCTGCTGTTCTCCACTTTGGGCTACTTCTTTCCGGTATTCGAGGGCGGCGCAACGGTTCCTGCGATCATCGGCGCCTCGGTCGTGCTGTGGATCGTGCACGCGATGACCCTTCGCGGTGTCCAGACGGCTGCTTTCGTCAATGTCATCGTGACCGTCGCGAAAGTGGTACCGATCCTGGTCTTCATCGCGATCGCCGCAGTCGGATTCAAAGCGGGCCTGTTCAGTGCGGACTTCTGGGGCAGGGCCGTCCAGATCGACGGTGTTCCACTGGGCGACACGATGACACAGGTCAAGAACATGATGATGGTCACCGTGTGGGTGTTCATCGGCATCGAGGGGGCGGCCGTCTACTCCCAATGCGCCGCCCGTCGCAAGGACGTCGGACGCGCCACCGTGCTCGGCTTCGCTGGAGTATTGGCGCTGTTGTTGATGGTCAATCTGCTGTCCTGCGGCCTGGTGGCACAAGCGAACTTGGCCGGCGTCGCAGACCCATCGATGGCCGGCGTGCTCGAGAACGAGGTCGGCAGCTGGGGCGCGGCGTTCATCTCGATCGGCCTGGTCATATCCCTGCTGGGCGCCTTGATCGCCTGGGTCATGCTCTGCGTCGAGATCCTGCGTCTGCCGGCGCGCGAACACCTGATGCCCAAGGTACTGGGCCGGGAAAACGCACACGGCGCACCCGCAAGTGCACTATGGCTGACCAACCTGTGTGTCCAGGCCCTGCTGCTGTGGACCCTGGCCAACGAGAGCACCTACACCAACCTGGTGTACCTGGCGACGTCACTGATCCTGCTGCCGTACTTGTGGTCTGCTGCCTACCAGGTGATGCTGGCTGTGCGCGGTGAGACCTACGAGTACGGTAGCGGCCGAGCCAAGGACCTGAGCATCGGTGTCGTCGCCCTCGGATACGCGGTATGGCTGGTGTACGCCGGCGGATGGCAATACCTGCTCGTCGCAGCGATGTTCTATCTCGTGGGGACGGCGCTGTACCTCTGGGCGCGCAGGGAGAGCCGGCTGCCGGCATTCACCAAGCCCGAATGGGCCGTCGTCACCGTGGTGGTGCTGACCTCCGTCCTGGCGGTCGTCATGATGGCCACCGGCAACCTGTCGGTCCTGTGAACGCCACCGGCGCCCGACTCGGCGTGTGGTCGGAGGCGGGCCGGCTGCGCCGGGTCATGGTCTGCGCACCCGGTCTGGCTCACCAGCGCCTCACCCCGGAGAACTGCCACGAGCTGCTGTTCGACGACGTGATCTGGCTGCAGCAAGCACGCCGCGACCACTTCGATTTCGTCGCCAAGATGGTCGACCGCGGCGTCGAGGTGCTCGAGCTCCAAGATCTTCTCGCCGACGTGGTGGCCAAGCCGGACGCCCGCGAGTGGTTGCTGGACCGCAAGGTGACCGACGATCTGGTCGGGCCGGGACTCAACCACGACTTCCGAGCCTGGCTGACCGATCTGGCACCGGATCGGTTGGCAGAGTTCCTCATCGGCGGTGTCGCCTACCAAGACGTGGTCGACGAGGTGGACAGCAGGTTCCTGTCGCTGTTCAACTCGTTGGACCCCGCGGGGTTCGTCATCCGGCCGCTGCCCAATACCCAGTTCATGCGGGACAACTCCGCCTGGATCTTCGGCGGCGTCACGCTCAACCCGATGTACTGGCCGGCGCGGCGTCAGGAGACGCTGCTGACCACCGCCGTCTACCGGTTCCATCCCGCCTTCTGCGACGAGAAGTTCGACGTGTGGTTGGGCGACCCCGACGGGCAGCCCGCCGACCACGGACTCGGCACCCTTGAGGGTGGCGACGTCATGCCGATCGGCAAGGGCCTGGTCGTGATCGGTATGGGTGAACGGTCATCGCACCAGGCGATCACCCAGGTGGCGCGCAACCTGTTCGCCGCCGGTGCCGCCGATCGGGTCATCATCGCCAGCCTGCCGAAGACCCGCTCGGCCATGCACCTGGACACCGTGTTCACGTTCTGTGACCGCGATCTGGTGACGGCGTTCGCACCCGTCGTCGACGGCATCGTGCCGATCAGCCTGCGCCCCGACGACACGTCCCCGTCCGGCCTGGACATCCGGCGCGAGCCGAAGGGCCTGATAGACACGATCGGCGACGCTGTCGGCGTGGACTTTCGGGTCGTCACCACCGCGGGTGACGTCTACGGCATCCAGCGCGAGCAGTGGGACGACGGCAACAACGTCGTTGCATTGGAGCCGGGCGTCGTCATCGGGTACGACCGCAACACGCTGACCAACACCGCGCTACGCAAGGCCGGTGTCGAGGTCGTCACGATCGATGCCAGCGAGCTGGGCCGGGGCCGCGGAGGCGGGCGATGCATGACGTGCCCGGTCCTGCGCGACCCGCTCTACACCTGATCGGTCCGCGGGTCGTCGATGCGCATCCAGCAGTATCGCGCGAGCCCAGAGCCTCTTTCAGAGGCTGAGCAGTATGGAGCACCATGAGGATCGTGATCGCGTTGGGCGGCAACGCATTGTTGCAGAGGGGCCAACCCATGACGGCTGAGAATCAGCGCGCCAACATCAGGGTGGCCGCAGAGCGTATTGCCGCGATCGTCCCCGGCAACGAAATTGTCGTGGCCCACGGGAACGGCCCGCAGGTGGGGCTACTGGCGTTGCAGTCGGCGGCTTACCACGACGTGGCGCCATATCCACTCGACGTGCTCGGCGCCCAGACCGAGGCAATGATCGGCTACGTCATCGAGCAGGAGCTGGGCAATCTGCTTCCAGAAAACCAGTCGCTGGCCACGCTGCTGACAATGATCGAGGTCGACCGAGGTGACCCTGCGTTCTCCCACCCCACCAAGCCGATCGGGCCGGTCTACGACAGGGAGACCGCGGAGCGACTGAAGGCCGCCGGCGGCTGGGCCATCGCACCCGACGGTGACGCGTTCCGCCGGGTGGTGGCCAGTCCGAAACCGAAGCGGATCTTCGAGATCCGGCCGATCCTCAGCCTGGTGGAGCAGGGCACGATCGTGATCTGCGCGGGCGGCGGCGGTATCCCGACAATGTACGACGAGAACGGTGACCTTCGCGGCGTGGAGGCGGTGATCGACAAGGACCTGGCCTCGGCACTGCTGGCCGAACAGATCGAGGCCGACCTGCTCGTCATCGCCACTGACGTCGACGGTGTCTACACCAACTGGGGCCGGGAGAACCAGCGGA
Organism: Mycolicibacterium sp. P9-22; assembly: GCF_008329585.1. Lineage (GTDB taxonomy): Bacteria > Actinomycetota > Actinomycetes > Mycobacteriales > Mycobacteriaceae > Mycobacterium. The sequence continues at coordinate 478,777 of NZ_NPKP01000002.1, forward strand.
GACTCGGCCGGGTCACTCCCGATGACCTCGCCGGTCTGAACCTGCCCGCGGGGTCGATGGGACCGAAAGTCGAAGCTGCGTGCGGCTTTGCACGAACCACCGGCAAGGAGGCCATCATCGGGTCACTGACGCAGATCGCCGATATGGTGCACGGTGCCGCGGGAACACGAGTGCGTCGAGAGTGGGAATCGGGCTGAGGTTTCCGATCACGCCGAGTCACGCGTCGAGAGCTTGGCCCGAACGTCAACCATGTTCAGCGCCTCCACCCGCTTGATGAGGTCTTCGAGCGCAGCCGCCGGTAGTGCTCCCGCTTGCCTGTGCACGAGCACGCCATCGCGGAAGGCCATCACCGTCGGGATCGATCGAATGTCCAGCGCAGCGCTCAGCTTGGGCTGGGCTTCGGTGTCGACCTTGGCATGTACGACACCGGGGTGCGCTTGTGCGGATTCTTCGAATACCGGCGCGAATGCGCGGCACGGACCGCACCATGATGCCCAGAAGTCCACCAGGACAATACCATTCTGGGCTATCGTGGATGGAAAGTCATCGTAGGTGAGATTTCGTGTGGTCATATCCTTCTCCTTCTCGTAAGTGTGCCAGCAGCTTTCACGACTAGGCAGCTCTCAGGCGAGTCCCTTGAGCATCAGGTTCCAGTACATGAACGGCAGCCCGTATTTCTTGAGGTACCAATAGCTACGGTGGGATGTGGTCGGGTCGAGCACCGGGATCGACGGCGTCAGGTTCAGGTCGTAGTCGAACTCCGCCAGGAGCATCGAGTGCGATGACGTGACGATCGGGCACGAACCGTAGCCGTCGTAGCGTGCACCCAGTGGCCGGCCCTGCAGAAAAGCCTCGATATTGGCGACGACGACGGGGGCCTGCTTGCGGATCGCCGCACCGGTCTTCGAGTTCGGGGACGACCCGGCGTCGCCGAGGCTGAACACGTTGGGATGGCGCACATGTTGCATGGTGTGCTTGTCGATCTCGACGTACCGTCCTGTGTCGCCGGTCGACAGCGCGCTGGACTTGATCCAGTCCGGAGCCGATTGGCGCGGCACGGCATGCAAAACGTCGTAAGACAGCATGGTGTCGGATCCGCTGTCCCCGACTCCGGACACCGCGACCTTGTGCGATGCCGCGTCGACCGAGGTCACCTCGGCGTTGGTGTGCACGGTGATGCCGTATCCGGCGGCCACCGTATCCAGGTTATCGGCGATCGCCGGGATGCCGAACAGCCGTGGCGTCGGTACCACCAGGTGGACGTCGATATCCTTGAGCACGCCCTGCTTGCGCCAGTAGTCGGCGGCCAGATAGGCGATCTTCTGCGGCGCTCCGGCACACTTGATCGGCCCGGACGGCATCATGAACACCGCACTGCCCGAACGCATGTCGCGGATGAAATCCCAGGTGAGTGGTGCGAGGTCGAACCGGTAGTTCGACGACACACCTGCCTTGCCGAGCGCATCGCGCAGGCCCTCGGTGCGATTCCAGTCCAGCTGGATGCCGGGGCAGACCACGAGTACGTCGTACTCGTAGACCGCACCGTCGGCACAGGTGATCGTGTTGGCCTCGGGGTCGACGGCGGCGGCCGCCTTTCTGATCCAGGTCGCTCCCTTGGGCATCACCGAGGCCTCGGACCGTTCGGTCCTCGACGCCTTTGCCTGGCCGCCGCCGACGAGCGTCCACAGTGGCTGGTAGTAGTGCTTGCTGGACGGCTCGATGACGGCGACGTCTGGATGGCCGTTGCGGAGCAGGCGCGCGGCGACCGAGATACCGGCCGTCCCGCCGCCGACGATGAGGATCTGGTGCTTGGCGGTGATCATGATGCCCTTTCGCTCAGGCGTTCTGGTGTGATTCGTCCCAGGCGCCGTAACCGCCCAGGATGTCGCTGACATCGCCGAAGCCGTTCCGGCGCAGCAGGCTTGCCGCCACCGAGGACCGGTATCCGCCGGCGCAGTAGACGACGGTCGGCTTGGCGGGATCGAGTTCGCTCAACCGGCTTGGCAGCTGACCGACTGGGATGGCGATCGCATGCGGAATGGTGCCCGCTTCGACCTCGCCGGGATTGCGCACGTCGACGACCTGCAGATCGATCAGTTCGGCGGCGCACTGGTCGAAGGCCTTGGCCGTCAGCCGCGAGGCCACCTGCACGTCATCGCGATGGGAGAACATCACCTCGAACGGTTTGTCGAGATATCCGATCACCCGGTCGAATCCGATCCGGGCGAGGCGGTTCTTGCCTTCGAGTTCCTGTCCCGGTTCGGTGAACAGCACGATGTCGACATCGGTGGGTAGCACCGATCCGGCGAATTCGGCATAGCGGCCCTCCAGGCCGATGTTGATTGCGCGACGCAAATGCCCGAGGGCAAAGTCCTCCGGACCCCGTCCGTCCACCAGCACCGCGCCTCTGCCCAGCGCCGCCAGGACCTGTTCATAAGTCATCGGCGCCGGCATCTTGGTCTCGTCCAGCAGTTCGCGGTCCTTGCGGTTGAGGATGGCGTCGTAGACGAAATAGCTCGGCGCGGGCGGCTGCCCGGCGGTGACCAGATCCATGAAGGTCGCCTTGTCGGGGGCCCGCAGGGCGTAGTTGGTCTCCTTCTGCTCACCCATCGTCGACCACAGGTCGGTCGACAGGTTCTTGCCGCACGCCGAGCCCGCACCGTGCGCCGGGTACACCCGGGTGGCATCGGGCAGCGTCATCAGCTTGTTGTGCAGAGAGTCATAGAGCTTGTCCGCCAGCTCCTCACGGGTGAAGCCGATCGAGGCCAGCAGGTCCGGCCGGCCGACGTCACCGATGAAGAGTGCGTCGCCGGTGAGCACGCCGTAGGGCACCTCGTCGTGCGCGTGCTCGTAGACCACGATGCTCATCGACTCCGGGGTGTGCCCGGGGGTATGCCGGAATTCCAGCGTCACCTCCCCCAACGAATAGCGCTCCCCGTCGCCCACGCCCATCGACTCGAACTCGGTCTCGGCGACCGAGGAGTAGACGATCTTCGCGCCGGTGGCCTTCGCAAGTTCCAGGTGGCCGGAGAGGAAGTCGGCGTGAAAGTGCGTCTCGATGACGAGCTCGATCGCCATGCCCATGTCCTGCGCATCCGTCAGGTACTCCGAGACATCGCGCTGCGGGTCGACAACGACTGCACGACCGGTGGTTTCGTCACCGATCAAGTACGACGCATGGGAGAGGCAGTCCAGGTAGTACTGAATGAATTTCATGTCACAAGCCCTTTCGTTCGGCGGTGGGTACCGCCATGATGGCTATACCCGTACGGGTATGTCAACTACCCCCGGGGGTATCACATTCCCGTTTTGACAATACCGGTGGGGGTATATCTACACTCATAGTCGGAACATACCCCCGGTGGTATCTATGGCCTAGAGGCTTTGGTCACCGCCGGCCAGCCGGAAGGACTTGTCATGACCGCACCCGCCACCACCATCGATTCCCAGTACCTCAGCGAGTTGCTCGGCTCGCCGACCCCGCCGCGGGTCTTGGACGTGCGGACCCCGGGCGAGTTCGAGTCGGCGCATATCGCCGGGGCCTACAACGTGCCGCTGGACCTGCTGCGCGAACATCGCGACGAGATCATCAAGCACCTCGACGAGGACGTCGTCCTGGTCTGCCGGTCCGGGCAGCGCGCCACCCAGGCCGAGGAAACGCTGCGCACCGCCGGGTTCACGAACGTGCACATCCTCGATGGCGGTATCGCGGCCTGGGAGGCCAAGGGCTTCGCCGTCAACCGTGGTGCGCAGCGCTGGGATCTCGAACGTCAGGTGCGACTGGTCGCCGGGTCGATCGTGCTCGGCAGCGTGCTGGGCAGCATCGCGGCCCCCAAGCTGAAGTGGGTGGCCGGCGCCATCGGTGGCGGACTGACCTTCGCGGCGCTGTCCAATACCTGCGCGATGGGCATGATGCTGGCCAAGCTGCCCTACAACCGCGGCGCCGCCTGCGACGCCGACACCATCGTGTCCCAACTCGTGCGCGGGTAGTGCGCGATGACCGACATGATCGTTCTCACCATCGGGCTGGCCGTGTTCGTGGGCGTCGCCCTGGGATTGCTCGGCGGCGGCGGTTCCATCCTCACCGTCCCGCTGCTGGCCTACGTCGCGGGGATGGACGCCAAGCAGGCCATCGCCACCTCACTGCTGGTCGTCGGCGTCACCAGCGCGATCGGCGCGGTCTCGCACGCCCGCGCCGGCAGGGTGCAATGGCGCACCGGCCTGATCTTCGGCGCCGCCGGCATGGCCGGCGCGTACGGCGGCGGCCTGCTGGCCCGGTTCATTCCCGGCAGCGTCCTGCTGATCGGGTTCGCCGTGATGATGATCGCCACCGCCATCGCCATGCTGCGCGGACGCAGGAACATCGAGGCGACCGACGAGGCGCACCGGATGCCCGTGCCCAAGATCCTCGCCGAAGGGCTCGTCGTCGGCCTGGTGACCGGACTCGTCGGCGCGGGCGGCGGTTTCCTGGTCGTGCCCGCCCTCGCACTGCTCGGCGGGCTGCCGATGCCCGTCGCGGTCGGCACCTCGCTGATCGTCATCGCGATGAAATCCTTCGCCGGCCTCGGCGGCTATCTGTCCAGCGTCCAGATCGACTGGGCGGTGGCGGGCGCGGTGACGGCCGCGGCCGTGGTGGGTGCCCTGCTCGGGGCCCGTCTGACCGCGAAGGTCGATCCGGTCGCGCTGCGGAAGTCCTTCGGCTGGTTCGTGCTGGCGATGTCGTCCGTGATCCTCGCCCAGGAGATCCATCCCGGCGTCGGGCTCGCCGCCGCCGCACTGACGGCGGTCGCGGCGGCCATGACCTTCGGCTGTACCCGGTTCGCGCACTGCCCGCTGCGGCGTCTCACCGCCGCTGCGGGGTCGCGACCGGCGGCCGCATCATGACCGCGAGGAATACCCCCGCGGGTACCATGGCTGTACTGTCCGTAGAGAGGAACAACACCATGGTCGGTGACGAAGACGCAATCGCCGCAGTGCTCAACAGGCTGCGCAGGGCACAGGGGCAACTCGCCGGAGTGATCTCGATGATCGAACAGGGCCGCGAATGCAAGGACGTGGTGACCCAGCTTGCGGCGGTGTCACGCGCCCTGGACAGGGCCGGCTTCAAGATCGTCGCCACCGGGATGCGGGAATGCCTGACCGGTGAGGCTCAGGACGGCAAGAAGCCGATGACCGAAGCCGAACTGGAGAAATTGTTCATGGCACTCGCCTGATCAGGAGGTAGATATGGGTTACGCACTGTCGACCACGCTGCACACCACATTCGAGGACGCGGTGGAGCGGACTCGAAAGGCCTTGGCCGAACAAGGTTTCGGGATACTGACCGAGATCGACATGAAGGCCACGCTGAAGGCCAAGCTGGGCGAGGACATCGAGGACTACCTGATCCTCGGTGCCTGCAATCCCCCGCTGGCACACCGGGCGGTGACCGCCGACCGGCAGATCGGCCTGCTGCTGCCCTGCAACGTCGCGGTGCGTGCCGATACCACCGCCGGTGCCGACACGGTGATCGTCGACGCGATGGATCCGCAGGTGATGGTTGCGCTCTCCGATCAACCCGGGGTACGCGAGGTCGCCGACGAGGCCGCCGCCAAACTGCAGGCCGCCCTCGACACCCTGGACGGGGGCAGCCGATGACGTTGTCGCACAGCGATATCACGTCACCCTCCGAGGTCGACGTGGCCATCATCGAAACGACCGGACTGGGTGACCGTAGCTACCTGATCAGCATCGACGGCATCGCCGTGGTCATCGATCCGCAACGCGATATCGACCGCGTGCTCGACCTGGCCCGCGAGCGGGGGGTGCGGATCACCCATGTGCTCGAGACACATATCCACAACGACTATGTCACCGGCGGTCTGGAGCTCTCCCGCACCGTCGATGCCGAATACGTGGTGCCCGCCGGTGACGAGGTCGGCTACCGGCGCCGCGCTGTCGGCGATGGCGACGTGATCGATGTCGGGCCGATCCGGCTGCGGGTCATGCACACCCCCGGCCATACCCACCACCACGTCAGCTACGTGCTGCACAATGCCGCCGACGCGGTGCTCGGCGTATTCACCGGCGGGTCGATGCTGCACGGCACGACCGGCCGTACCGACCTGCTGGGTTCCGAACACACCGAGGTGCTCAGCCACGCGCAGTTCCACTCGGTGCGCCGGCTTGCGGCCGAACTGCCCGAGAATGCCTAGGTCTATCCGACACACGGCTTCGGCAGCTTCTGCTCGGCGACCCCGGCCAGCGGCGACGCATCGACCATTGCCGATGAGCGCCAGGACAATCCGGCACTCACCCAGGACGAGCAGAGTTATGTCGACGAACTGATCGCCGGCCTGTCGGACTACCCCGCCTACTACGCGCACATGGGCGTCATCAACGCCCGGGGGCCGGCGCCGGTGGACCTGTCGCTTCCACTGCCGGTGGACCCCGCCGAACTGCGTCGGCGCATCGACGCCGGCGAGTGGGTGGTGGACCTGCGCAACCGCACCGCCTTCGCAGCCGGACACCTCGACGGCACCGTCGGATTCGAGCTCTCGGATTCCTTCGTCACCTACCTGGGTTGGCTGTACTCCTGGGGATCTCCGTTGACTCTCATCGGCGACAACGAGTCCCAGATCGCCGATGCCCGGCGCGAACTGGCGCGCATCGGCGTCGACAACCTCACCGGGTCGGCCGTGGGCGAGGTACACACGCTGACCGCGGGCACACCGCTGCGGTCCTATCGGGTCGCAGATTTCGCCGACCTGGCCGAGGCGCTCGGCACGCGACGGCCCGCCGTGCTCGATGTCCGGCAGAGCGGCGAGTTCGACGACGGTCATATTCCGGGCGCGCTCAACATCCCGCTGCACGAAATCAGCAGGCGCATCGACGAAGTGCCCGGCGGCGAGGTGTGGGTGCACTGCGCCTCCGGTTACCGCTCGTCCATCGCCGCCTCGTTGATCGACCGTGCCGACCGCGCCGTCGTCCTCATCGACGATGATTTCGAGAAGGCCGAGAATTTGGACCTCGTGCGCTAACCGAACACCGCCGAGACAAGCAGCGCTATGACGATGGCCGCCGCGAATGCGACGGTGGCGCCTCCGATCAGCAGGATCTCGGCACGTGGAGCGGGCATCACCGCACGGCCCGCGCCGACCGTGGCCCGAATCTGCCGCGACCTCCGGTAACCGAGCGCCAGGACGAGCAAGGCAAGCGCCGTCGCCGTCAGCGCCAGGACCGTCCGGCCCGGGCCGAGCGGGCCGTGCTGGCGCAACATCACCAGCGCGCCACCGACCAGAAACCCGAATGCACCTCTCTCCCAAGACAACAACGTGCGCTCGGCGGGCAGACCGGGTTTCCACGGCTCTCGGCGTGCCATCTCACCCCCGGGCCGGCGGCCAGACGACCAGGATCACCAGAACCGCGACGGTGACGACGAAGATCGCGCCGCCGAGCAGCACCGGCACCAGCGTGGGCGGCAGGTCCTCATCACGGCGCATCGCCGCCTGTACGCGTTGCCAGCGCCGCACCGCCAGTGCCGCCAGCAGCCCACCGCCCGCGGTGAGCACGACGCTCAAACCGTGCCGTACACCGGGGATACCGAAGGAGGGCACGAACTGCACCACGGCGATACCACCGGCGATCAGCGCCAGTGCCGTGCGGATCCAGGCCAGAAAGGTGCGCTCGTTCGCCAGTGTGAAGCGGTAATCCGGTTCGGTCTCGTCGCCCGAACGCGGTGAGCGATCATGACCGGAAGACATCACGCGGCCGCCCTTCCCGAAACATCGAATCCGCTGTCAGCCTACATCGGTGTTGTCTGACAGCAGGTTCCGCCGGAAAAACTCGAGATGAGCCGTCGCGACCAGACGCTGCGTAGCGCCGTGGTACATCTCGAAATGGCTCACCGGATACTCCCGGATCTCGTGGCGAGGCACTTCGGCCACCTTTCGCTTGATGTAATCGCTCGACACGACCTCGTCGTCGCGGGCCAACGTCACCAGAAGCGGTGCGCTGATCCGGGCGAGCAGGCCCTTCCGGTATCGCGGTGCGGTGAACAAGAACCGCGGCGTGACCCTGTTGCGCCACGTTGGAGCCTGCGTCTCCACGGTGCGGAACAGCTCCCCCAATGAAGGATCGCTGAAGACCGCGCGTCCGGGCGGACCGTAGACGCGGATGCAATGAGGCGGACGCTTCAGCGCACCGGCGGCCGCGTCGACCACCGCCGATCCCTGCAACCGAACCGCTGCCAAAATTGTCTGTGCACCGCTCAATTGCAGCCCAGGTCTCCCGGCGCGACCACGCGCTCCGTGAAGGAGATCGATCGCCGGTACGTTGGCGACGACGGCGGCGATCGACAAGTCGTTCGCCGCGAGATCAAGCACATGACCGCCGCCGAGCGAGGTGCCCCACAGTGCGATCCGCTCGGGGTCGATACCCTCGCAACTGCGGGCAAATTCTACGGCGTTGCGCAGATCGACGCGCTGCCGTGGCGTGCTGATCTGTTGGCGCGGCAGGCCCTCGCTGGCACCCAGATAGCGGTAGTCGAAGATCAACGCCGCCAGGCCGCTGGCGGCGAATCGGCTTGCGAAGTTCGGAACTATCCAGTCCATCGTGCCGGAGAACCCATGCGCCAGAACCACGCACGGGACGACCTCCGCCGTGTCGGTGGGGCGGTACAGCAGGCCTGCACAGCGCACGCCCTCGGATCGGAACGACACCGCAGCGGTGCGAAAAGGGGGTTCGGATTCGCGCAACCCTTTGTGTCAGGCGTCTGCGCTTGCCCGCCGGTTTCGTTCATGCCGCGTGATCTCACTCCTCTCGTGGCGAATCCACAAGGGCCGGAAGGTGCCATGAGCCGAGGGCCAATGGCTCGAGTCCGTGCATTTTCGATGCCTGAGGTCGGAGCCACGAGTCATTTTGGCTCGCCATCACGAGCCGGTGCGCCACCGTCTTCGATGAGCAGTTCATGCAACGCATTCGACGTCGCACGCGCGGCCGTGGAGAAGGGCTCGAGCACGGTATGGACCCCTGCAGCTCGCAAGCGCTCGGCGTCGTGGTGAGTGTGAGCCGTCAGCGCAATGGTGCCGGTGAAACCGTGTTGTCGAAGACTTTGCAGGAGGGCCAGGTTGACTTGTGCGATCGGGATTGCGCTGATGACATATTTCGCCTCCGACAGCGGCAGGGCTTCGAGCAGCTGTTCGTCTTCCGCACTCCCGAACACGACGGCGAACTCGTCGGTGGAATGTATCTTGACCTGGTGCGGGTCGAAGTCCACCGCGAGGACACGGTGGCCGGCGATGCTCAGTAGATGGGCAAGGTGCCCCCCGAACCGTCCCAAGCCGTAGAGAATCACGTCAAAGGAGTCTGCCGCAACGATTTTCGGCTCGCGTGGTGCACGTCTCTCCAAGATCGCCAACCAACGTTTGACACGATGATATATCTGCTCCGAATAGGTGATCAGATAGGTCGAGAGGGCGATCGTGATGAGGCCTATCAAGGTGATGAGGCTGACGGTTTCGTTGGTGATGTGGCCAAGGCTCAGCCCCAGGGCGGCCAGGATCCAGGAGAACTCCGATATCTGACCGAGCGGCAACCCAGCAGGGACGCTGACGCGCAAGGGATAACGCATCAGCGACATGACCGTGACGACGATCAACGGTTTCCCTATCAGTACCACCGCAGCAAAGACCAGCGCCGGGATGACCTGCCCGGTGACATCGTTGAATTCAAGTCGCGAACCCAGTTCGAGAAAAAAGAACAGCAGCAGAAAGTCACGCAGACTGGCAAGCCGAGCCCCCAACGCGTCGCGGAATGGTGTGCTTGCCAAGGACACGCCAGCCAGAAAGGCGCCGACTTCGGAGCTGAATCCGAGCAACCCGCTCAGCGCGGCCATGGAGGCTGCATATGAGACGCCGAACAGGACAAGCAAATCGGGCACCCGCGCGATATGCGGCAGGAGCCGCGGAAGCAGGTAGCGCATCAGCAACCACACCACGCTGAGCAGTCCTGCACCCTTGAGAAGGACAATCGCCATACCGTGGCCGAGACCGCCGCCGGTGCCCTCCCCGAAGGCGGTCAGCACGATCATCACGAGTACGACGACCAAGTCCTGCACGATGAGGACTCCGACCGCGATGCGCCCGTGAAGCTGGTCGAGCTCGCGTTTGTCGGACAACAGCTTGACGATGATGATGGTGGACGAGAATGTCAGCGCCATGGCGATGTACAGCGCGGTGAGCCCGTGCATGCCGAATGCCATTGCGATGAGGTACGCGACCGCCGCGGTCAGGGCCACCTGAGTCAGCCCGGTGACTACCGCGACGGGGCCGGTGCTGCGGATCATGTGCACGTCGAGCCGGAGCCCGACGAGGAACAGCAGCAGGGCGATCCCGAAATCGGCCAGCAGTTCGATCGTGCCATCGGCCGACACCCACCCGGTGCCCACCGGACCGACGACGACGCCGACCACGAGGAACGCGACGATGAGTGGCTGGCGCAGCCGTGACATCACCAGTCCGGCGACGGTGGCTATCGCCAATACCGCTGCCAGGACCGGGAACGGGTACAGATCCATGCTGTCCAGCAACCTTTCGCGTGAGGGCTGAGATGGTGATGCGACCCGCTGCTGAGTCCAGCACAAGCGGCGGCGCTGCCCAGTTCTCCCACCGCCTATTGCCTCGTCCGCTGTGTCGAGCTGATCCGTTCCACTCGCCGCCGGACTCCACGCAACATTGCCCGTGTCGCGATAGCCCGCAGGGGGCCGGACAGCTCCACGCCGACGACTTGCCCGGGGTGCCGCAGACCGATCCGGCCCCGCAGGAGTATCCGGCAGCGATCAATCCCGTGCGGTATCACGCTCACCGACCACGTCGAACCCGCATGAAGCCCTGTCGGCGTCGACTGCAACACAATGTGATTGCCCTCGGAAATATCGGCCATTTGCACCACCACACCCAGACGCCGTCCCACGTGCGCACGGTCGCGAAGGGTTCGCAGCAGCTCCGCCCAGACAACGTCCGATGGCGCATTCACCCACACGCCCTCGGTCGTTTGACTGGCGGGCGCGCGCACCAGGTCGTCACCCGGTAGCGGCTGCTCGCACTCCCCCTTCGTGGTCCCCCAGTTACGGTAGTACTGCCGTAGCCCCAGGAGGCCTGCCACGACAACCAGGGTCTTTGCGATGTAGTTGGCCATGGCACCAGAATGCGGTCGCCCACAGCCGTGGGACTAGGGCCGGTGGTCCTCAGACCGGAGGCGCTTGGGCCACTCTGATGCGCATGTACGGACGCCATCCAACCGCTACGCGGTCGCGTGCGGAGACTTGCCGCTGGTTCGTAGTGTGTTGCCTGCTCGATCATCGTGCCCGGGGCACCAGCCGATGTAGATCAGGTAAAGGCTGACCAGAGCCAGGAGCGAGTACACCACTGGCACGACCGCCGTCGCGCTGACCATCCGGCTCGCCAGCGAATCCAGGGAACCCGGAACGGTGAGCAGCAGAACGCCCTTGGCCAGCATCATCCATCCGAGTAGCGAGATGATGAAAGCCGCAGCCCCTCGCCACAATCGGTGAAACGTGACGACCGCGATTCCGGCGGCCGTCACGTAGACGCCGGTGACCCACGGCCATACGGCGCTGGCGGTGAACTCGGACAGAATCGGCATCAGATCGTCGGCGCGCAGCAGCACCGAAACAGAGAGTATGCCCAGAAGCGGTCCGAGAACCCTGGCGAATGCGCGCGTACGACTGTCTGCCTGCTCCAAGATATTCACGTCGCCTCCATTGATAAGTCACCACGATCGGCCGATCACCCACTTGAGGTAACCATCGGCCCACCGTCGACGTGCAGGGCCGAAGGCCTCTTTCCAGGGTTTCCTTGGTCATCGACCGACGTTATTGAGCCCTGGCGGCGAACCCAGGACTTGCGTAAGCGAGCCGGAAATACTGGCCCGGTCTGGTGGGCGTTCCGCACCATCCGCTAACCCCGAGCCCGTCACGCTTCGCTGTTACGCGGCGGCAAATTCGCGCGTACGCTAACGTGCGAGGGCATAGGGTTGGGGAATCAAGGAAATGGAACCAGCATTCGCCCATCTGGGCAATCCAGACCTGGTCAGCGAAATACACCAGCAGTTGGACGAGCTGCAACGTGCTCGCGATCAGACCGAGAAGCTGCTGCACGTCATCATGGGCATCAGTTCAGACCTCGAATTGGATGCCACCCTAGATCGCATTGCCAACGCAGCCATCACGCTGACCGGTGCGCGGTACGGCGCTCTGGGCGTACGCGACAGCGGCGGCGCGCTCAGCTCCTTCCTGCACCAGGGCATCGATCCCGGACTCGTCGAGCGCATCGGGCCGCTACCCGTCGGCAAGGGCGTCCTCGGCGTTCCATTGGAGGACACCCCGGCGCTGCGCCTCGATGACCTTGCCGATCACCCGGCGGCAGCCGGCTTCCCTCCGCACCACCCGCCGATGCATGCGTTTTTGGGCGTCCCGATCACCATTCGCGGCGAGGTGTACGGCAGCCTCTACGTCACGCACGATCGGCCTGGGCCCACATTTTCCGTCAGCGACGAGGTGTCTGTGCGGGTACTTGCCTCGGCGGCGGCGGTCGCCATCGACAACGCTCGGCTATTCGAGCGGATCCGGGCGGCGGCCACCTGGGTGCAGGCCAGCCGCGAAATCAGCACGGCACTGCTGTCCGGAGGCCCGGGATCCGAGAATCCGCTGCGCTTGATTGCCGAACGCGCCCGTGAACTGACCGACGCAGAGCAAGCGATCGTGCTGGTGCCCGAAGCAGCCGGGGATACGGGCGATTCCCAGACGTTGGTCGTGTCCACGGCGGTGGGCTTGCACGCCGAGGAAGTCATCGGACAACGCGTCCCCATCGATTCATCGAGCAGTGGCAGCGTGTTCCGATCGGAGATACCGGTCATCACCGAGTCATTCCTGCACCCGATTCGATCCTTCACCGATATCGGTCAGCGGCCGGCGATCATCATGCCGTTGACCATCGAAGACAATGTGATCGGGGTGATCGCGGTCGCGCGAAACCGGGACGAACCAGCGTTCGACCCGTCTTACCTCGACCTCGTCCGCGACTTCGCGCGCCATGCCGCGATCGCGCTGACCCTGGCGTCATCGCGGGCACGCGAACGCGAATTGCTCGTGCTTGCCGACCGCGAGCGGATTGCTCACGATCTCCACGATCACGTCATCCAGCGACTGTTCGCCGCCGGTCTGGACGTTCAAGGCACCATCGCGCGGTCGAAAGCGCCAGAAGTCAACAATCGCCTCACCCGCACCGTCGACGAATTGCAGAGCACGATCGAGACCATCCGGTCGACCATATTCAAACTGCAATCGCCCGCTTCGAAGGAGGCGGATCTGCGCGTCAGGTTGCAGGCGCTGGTATCCGAAATGACGGGTGACAGCGGCATCGTCACCTCGGTACACGTGGCGGGCCCGCTGAGCGTTGTGACTCAGCACATTTCAGAACATGCCGAGGCGGTGGCCAGCGAGGCCATCAGCAACGCGGTGCGACACGCAAACGCCTCACACATCGACGTCACCGTGACGGTGAATGACCAATTCACCGTAGAGATCGCCGACGACGGTCAGGGCATACCCGAAGACAACATGCGCAGCAGCGGCCTCGCCAATATGCAGCGGCGAGCTGAGCATCTGGGCGGGGAATGCACCATCTCTTCCGCACCCGAATCCGGAACCAGTGTGCGGTGGACAGTTCCATTACTCGCGGGCTGACGACCGGTTCAGACCACCGGCCCACCATCCAAGGTCTCGATGACATCGTCGATCGGACGCCGCGGCGTCGCGGGTAACGGGTCTGCCCCAACAGGCGCCCATCCGACCCGGAGCAGCATCTGCGGATGAGCTTCGTCACCGAACACCTCCGCTCGAATCGCAGCACGAGTCTCAGCGATTTCGAGCGGCTCCGAGACGGGGCAGGAGGCCAGGCCCAACACCGTGCTCGTCAACAATGCCGCGCTGGTCGCCTCCCCGGCCCGCAGCCGACCCAGCGCATCATCACTGCCCGTACCCAATGCCAGCAGCAGGCCGTGATCGTCGCAAGCCGTGGCATCGACGGGCTGCTCGAGCACCGGCCCGGCGAACAGCCGGCCCGGTAGGGCGGCCATCGCATCGGACTCGGGAGTGCTTCGCGCCGGCACACCGGCAATCGATGCGTAACGACCACTCCAGGTCGTCAACTCCGTCAGGTACTCGACATCGTGGGCGTGCAGCCATACGGCTTCGGCGACGATCGCCCTTATGTTCGTGGTCATTTCGACGTGGCGCAACTGCACGCCCATCCGTGCCAGCCGCACACCGATCGTCACGACGTCGGAGTGCGGAACCGGCCAGTGGCTGAAGTACCGGCGGTCGGTGCGGCGGCGAGGAATTGCGGCGGCAAGCGCAATGTCCTTATCGTCAGGTTCGCCCTTCGCCAGCTCGATGGAGGCCAGATGATCTGCCTCGGCCACATTCGGGAATCGGCTCACCTTGCACTGCCAGCCAAGTGCGGCAAAGGCCGCGGTGGCGTGGTGCAGCGACGCACCGCAGCTGATCAAGAGATCGCGGCCATCGGGATCCGTCCGTGGCAGACGCCGACTGGGGTCGGCGTAGAGATGAATACTCTGCGCGCCCACCCGCCACCGCCACGGCTGCGAATTGTGCACCGACGGAGCGCGGGTGGCCAATGACAGCGCCGTGCGAACGGTGGCGGGGTCAGGGAAGTGAGCGGTCATGGCGTGCGGCGCTCCTGGTCGAGAGGTGAGTGTTCATTCCAACTATCGAGCAGAGACCGAATCTCGGGGCAGAGTCCGAAGTCCCTAAAGTTCAGGCACCCTGTGCACTGCACCATCGTCGGTACGCCGCCACAGCGGTCGGCAGTGTCATGAATAGGTGGTCAGACCCGATCTCGTCGAGCATGCCTGCCGCCCGCAACGCCTCCCGCAGATCCTGTTTGACCCGAGCCATCGCAAAGACGATGCCCCGCCGATTGCATTCGAGGCGTATCTTTTCCAGCGCATCCATCGCCGTGATATCCACTTCCACATTGGCCTCGGCGTTCAACACAAACCACCGGACCGGCGTCGGTGACCTGTCGACGGCCACCATTGCACGGCGGTGAAAGTCGTCGGCGTTGGCGAAACACAGTGGTGCGTCGTAGCGGTACACCACGAGTCCCGGTATCAGTTCCGCCTCCGGGTAGTCATCGACATCATGCATACCGGCCAGGCCCGGCACCAGACCTTGCACGCTGTCGTGAGCACGGGCGATTCGCCGCAAGAGCTCCAGAATCGACAGCACGACCGCCACCAACACCCCATTGAGTACTCCGAACACCGGCACGCACAGGGCCGTCACCACCGCGAGAAGCAGTTCACTGCGCCGGAATCGAGCAAGCCGGCGAAATTCCGCGGCATCGACCAGCTTGATCGCCGCGAAGACGATGAGCGCTGCCAAAGCGACGGAAGGAATGAGCGCCACCAGACCACGGCCCCAGGTCACCACGCCGAAGACGACGGCAACGATCACCAGCGAGTGGACCTGTGTCCGCGCTCCGGCGGCCACGCCAAGCGCAGTGCGGCTACCGCTGGAACTGACCGGGAACCCCCGAGCAATCGCCACCGCGAGATTGGCGACGCCCAGGGCGCGCAATTCCGCATTCGCGTCGATGTCCTCACCGGCACGAGCGGCGAAACCTCGAGCGGTCAGGACATCGTCCGAGAATGCCACGATCGCGATTCCCAGTGCCGGCACGAGGAGTTCGCGCCACGTGTCCAGCGGCAACCCGGGTAGACCGGGCGACAGGATGCCGACGTGGATCTCTCCGATCACGTCGACACCGTGCTGGTGCAAGGCAAAGATGGACACGATGGCCGTGGCGGCGAAGACGCCGAGCAGCGGTCCCGGCACCTGGGGCAGGTACCGATCAACGACGATCAGCACACCGAGCAGCACAGCGCCGAGAAGCGCAGTGGGCCAGTGCAGGTCGCTCACCGCCGTAAAGAACCCCCGAACTTGTTGCAGTACGTCGCCGCGGGACGCGGGCAACCCCAGGAACGTGTATAACTGGCTGACCACCATGGCAATCGCGATTCCCGTCATGTATCCGACCAGAACGGGTCTGGACAGCAGACCGGCCAGGAATCCGAGTCTCAAAACCCCTGCCAAGCAACAGATCAATCCGACGAGCAGGGTCAGCGCCGCCGCGCAGGCGATGTACTTCGCCGGATCGCCGTCAGCGACCACGACCGCCAACGCAGACGCTGTCATCAGTGCCGTGGTCGACTCTGGTCCGATGGACAGCTGCCGCGAGGATCCGAGGATGGCATAGATGAGTAGCGCCGGCATCGCGGCCCACAACCCCACTACGGGACTGAGTCCGGCGAGCGCGGCATAGGCCATGCTTTGCGGTATGAGATACGCTGCGACACTCAAGCCCGCCTGTACATCGTCGCGGAACCAACGTCGGCGGTACCCGCAGATATCGGCGAGTCCCGGCGCCCACCGACGCCACCCGTCGCAGTGCCGCTGTGCCGAACCGCCGACATTGGGGGCGCCTTGGGCGCCGCGACCATTCATTCGTGAGCCTGGGTTGAGTAATCGGCACCGATCGGGAGTTCGCCGGGCGCGCCCTCACGGAACCGGTTCCGCGACAGGCGCATCAGGCGCATACTGCGGTTCAGCGTCAGCGGAATCAGGTGTGACGTCACCGTGGCATTGCGCGCCAGATGTCGGTACGCACCAACCACCACATCCTCGACCTCCCCGCGTGGCCGCTCTGCGAACTTGGAACACACCGTGGCAATGACATCACTCAGCTCATTTCGGTCCATCTGGCGGACGCGGACGTTGTCGGCATGCAGCGAGACATCGTGATCGAGCACTGCCGGCTCTCCTTTGAGCAAAAGCTCGTCGTGTGATGCGCCTGCGCCCAAGGTAACCCGCGTGGGGCCGTTCCATTTAGGGCCGAAAGACCCCGGATGGCACCTGATCAGGCGCAGTCGTTCCGTAAATTGCACCAATAGCCGACGATGGACTCATGGGCAGACGAATGATGTCGGCATGGCGTGTTACTTCTCCGGGTCCGCTCAGCACGAATCCGCTCGAGTACATCGACGCGGTGGTCGCAGAACCGGGTGATGACGAAGTCCTGGTCGCCGTGACGGCGTGCGGGGTGTGCCGCACCGACCTGCACGTCACCGAGGGGGATCTGCCGGTACACCGACCGCACGTCATTCCTGGACACGAGGTGGTCGGCGAGGTCGTCGGCCTCGGCAGCTGTGTCGGTCCGCAGATCGCCATTGGCGACCGAGTCGGCGTCGCGTGGCTCCGAGACACCTGTGGACGCTGCCGCTTCTGTGTGCGTGGCGCCGAGAATCTCTGCCCGAAGTCACGGTATACCGGATGGGACGCAGATGGAGGTTACGCCGAATTCCTCACTGCTCCAGCAGATTACGTACACCCACTACCTTCTGGATACTCGGATGCCGAACTCGCTCCGCTCTTGTGTGCGGGTATCATCGGCTACCGGTCGTTGCTCAGGGCACAGATTCCGCCCGGTGGCCGGCTCGGGATCTACGGCTTCGGTGGAAGCGCTCACATCACCGCCCAAGTGGCGATCGCCCAGGGCGCAGAAGTACATGTCATGACACGCGGCAGGCAAGCGCGCGAGCTGGCTCTCGCGCTGGGCGCGGCGTCCGCGCAGGGAGCTGCAGACCAGCCGCCGGTACCGCTGGACTCAGCCATTCTGTTCGCGCCGGTCGGTGAGCTGGTGCTGACCGCCCTGGAAAGCCTCGACCGCGGCGGAACCCTGGCGATCGCCGGCATCCACCTCAGCGACGTGCCGTCACTGAACTATCAACGGCACCTGTTCCAAGAGCGCCAGATCCGCTCGGTGTCGTCGAACACCCGCGCAGATGCGCGAGAGTTCCTGGCCTTCGCCGCTCAGCACCGCATCGAGGTCACAGCACTGCCCTATGCCCTGGATTGCGCCGACGCGGCACTGAACGACCTGAAGTTCGGGCGCATCGCGGGTGCCGCGGTCCTCATACCGTGAAGAACGCACCCACCGGCCCGCCGAGTCACCGCGCGCGGACCACGATCACGGCACTGTGCGCCGCGTGTGCCACCGCTGATCCGACGGAACCCAGAAGCAGCCCGGCGAACCCACCACGTCCGTGACTGCCGACCACCACCAGCTGAGCCGACTTGGACCGGGTGATGAGTTCTTGGGCCGGCTTGCTCTCGACGGCGATCCGTTCGACGGCCACATCCGGATAACGCTCCGACCACCCGGCAAGCCGTTCGGCGAGAATCTCCTCAGCCTCGACGCGGAAGTCATCCCAATACAAACCGGGCACGGTCGCGCTGTGATCGAGCCACGCATGCACGGCGACGAGTCCGACGCCGCGTCGGGAGGCCTCGTCGAAGGCCACCTCGATGGCACTTTCGGAAGCAGGTGAGCCATCAACGCCCACCACCACCGGGGCACTCGACGCCCGACTCGACCCCGAGACTCCCTCATGGACGATCGCTACAGGACCATGCGCGTGATGGAGCAGGCCTGAGCTCACGGAGCCGAGGATCAGACCCTCGACCTTGCCGAGCCCGCGGCATCCGACAACCACCATCTCGGAGTCCTTGGACAAGTCCACGAGTGTTCCAACGGCACGCCCTTCGACCATGTGCTGACGCACGGGAACGCGTGATGTGTCGGGAATCCACTTGGAAGCCGCATCCACGGCATCGCGCATGATCTGCTGGCCTTGCCGGTCCCGCATCTCGAAGAAGTCCGCCGGAATGGGCACATCGACCCAGGCCGCGGCATCCACCCTGGCCAAGACATGAACGATGGTGAGCGGGATATCGCGCAGTTTCGCGTCATGGGCCGCCCACTCCAAGGCTGCCAACGACGCGGTCGAGCCATCCACGCCCACGACGATTCCATGCGAACCCGCGAGCGCACCAGGTGATTTCATGAAGGTCTCCTCTCTTCTCAACACAAAGATATGGAGTTGCGTCCGTGCAATCTGGTGCCGTTGGTCACCGCTCGGTTGGCCAATGGTCCTTCCCAGGCACGGGCCTGGCGCCCGGGGACAAAGTGCCTCACGGTGCGCGACCAACTGCTCTGTTCTTCCCCAAATAGCTCCGCATAGCTTCCATCAAGTGACACGTACGCAGACGCGCAGAGGAGGCTGCCATGACGGCACGAGATGACACCGGACCGATTGTTGTCGGCATCGACGGATCCACAGCGTCCATCGATGCCGCGCTCTGGGCGATCAACGAAGCAGTGCACCGCGGCGTGCCCCTGCGACTCGTCAGCGCCACCAACGTTTTGGCGGCGCGCGTCGCGGAGCCGACCCGAAGTCCGGAACTGACCTGTGCACACACCGCTCTTCGAACGGCCTCCGCCGCCATCACCGCGACCGGCAAGCCGGTCGCGGTTCAAACATCGGTATGTTGGGGACCTCCGGCGAACGCGTTGATCGCAGAATCTCACTCCGCAACGACGGTGTGCGTGGCGTCGGTCGGCATGGGTGTGATTGCACGCGCAATCCTGGGATCGACGGCGGCAGCCGTCGCAGACCGCGCGCACTGCCCAGTAGCGGTCATTCGTCCCTCGACTGGCACGGATGCGGGCAACTGGGTTGCGGCGGGGATCGACGGATGGAACACCGGCGACAGAACCGTCGAGTTCGCCCTGGCAGAAGCGCGATTACGACGTGCGACTCTGGTCATCGTCGGCCTTGGTTGTAACGGCTTCGGGGTCAACGACGCCGGGCGGACCTACAGCCGTTCCCGGATCTGGGCCGAGCGCAGTCCAGACATCGAATTGGAGACCGCGGTAACGTCGGGCGGTCTGGCAGACTTCCTCGCCGATGAGCACGCTGAGCTGTCGCGTCGTCACCCTCCGGCGGAGCTGGCCTCGAATATCCCACTTGCCGTCATCGGCAGCGAGGATGTCACAGAACTGCCACGGCTCATCGGACCGCATGACGGCGGTTTGCTCACGCATGCTCGTTGTGCCGCAATGGTCGTTCGCTGACGCGCGACGACAAATAGAATTGACGTCCGGACCGGCCCGGCCTTCGTGGGGCGGCAACCGACTCGGCTCGCGTGGGCCGGATCGTGTGGTCACGCAACCGGCTCCATTTTCGTTGTACACGGCGAATCCACGGTGGTGCAGCGCGTGGTCGCCATCGACGACGCGGCCGGTTCCGCTCCCGAATGTGCGAGGTGCTGCCACTTCCGCATATCGGCGCCAAGGTCTTTGGTCCTCGAAGAAACACGCCTTTGACCCAAGATATCGCTGGACCGGCATCCTTACACTGCGGCCATGACTTACGTGATCAGCAGTGCATGTGTGGATGTGATGCACAAGTCGTGCGTCCAGGAGTGCCCGGTGGATTGCATCTACGAGGGCGCCAGATCCCTGTACATCAACCCCGATGAATGTGTGGACTGCGGCGCCTGCAAACTGGCGTGCGAGGCCGGCGCGATCGTCTACGAAACCGACCTGCCCGACAACGAGCAGCAGCACCTCGCCGACAACGCCGCCTTCTTCAGCGCAACCTTGCCGGGTCGAGACCGACCTCTTGGTACGCCCGGCGGCGCGAGCGCGTTGGGCCCCGTGGGCGTGGACACGCCCTTGGTCGCAGCCCTAGCTGTGATGTCCAGGGACACCTAGCGCAACGGGGTGATTGATGCCCGTCGCTGGCAACTGCCGGCCGGCATAGCTCTGGGTCGACGGATCACCTGCGTGGAGGGAGCACCCGGCGATCTTTGCCGTCAACTTCGTCGCGCAGGCAGGACAGTGCTTTGTGCACCGCCGCGGCGGGCGCCACGAAGCCGTTCACCGTCGCGGCGAATAATCAGTTGGCCTTTAAGCCGACGACCACATCGTTGCCGAAGACTGGAAACGTGACAGTCTACGAAATCAGCGGCCGTCGTTTGGATGCGGATCCGGGCCTGCGTGATGGCAAGGACCGTGGCCCCTCCAGCTAGGGACCTTCGCCCCTTTTGTGACGTTCCACGAGGGCCGACAGTGGGTTTCATGGAGCAATTGACAACGCTTGATGCGGGGTTCCTCCACACCGAGGACTCCGATCGCCACGTCAGCCTCGCCATCGTGCACGCTCGGCTGACGAAGGCAAAGGCGAGTGGGCTACATCAAGCGGGAAGCAACTTCGGTACGGCCGACAGCGTGGGCCATTCGCGGTCTACGCCCGTGGGGACTTTCGCAGTGGTACAAGGAGGTTGATCGCAATGCCCAAGGGACAAGCGCTAGAGGAGCTCAACCGTAGGCAGTGCCTGGATCGCCTGGCATCCGTCCGGGTGGGCCGCCTTATCTTCACCGAGGACGCGCTGCCCGCAGTGCAGCCTGTGAATTTCCGGATATGGCGCGAAGACGTCGTCATCCGGGTTGCTGGCGGTGCAAAGCTGGCTGCCGCCACGAACAACCTCGTCGTGGCGTTCCAGGCCGATGAGTTGGACCAAGACCTCCGCACAGGCTGGAGCGTGACAGTCGTCGGGCATGCGCAGCCGATTACGGACGTGAATGAGTTGGTGGGACTATCAGGAACGTTCCTGCAGCCGTGGGTCGATGGCCGGCGCGATCATTTCATGCGTATCCAGACCGAAAGAATGACCGGTCGCCAATTCCGTGAACGTGGCCTACCCCAATACAAGAGTGCGACCGCGAGCACCGCCCTGTGATGTGAACTGTGGAAGTGCCGCAACCGACCGACTCTCGGCCCTTCGGGCGGATGCACGACGCGACGACCACATCGGCATTCACCAGCGGACCAGGAACCCAGGGCGCTGCATGACCCGGACCTAGGCCGGTTCAGGAGGAAGCAATGGTTACAACCAAGGCGACGGTCGACGTCGAGGTGATCGCGAATGCCGTGAAGCTATCCTGCCGCGCCCCCTCGCTACACAACAGCCAGCCGTGGCGATGGGTGGCCAGCAACACCGCCATCGATTTGTTCGCCGACCCTCATCGGGTGGTGCGCTCCCACGACAAGTCAGGCCGCCAAGCTCTCATCAGCTGCGGTGTAGCACTTGATCATTTCCGCGTCGCCATGGCCGCCGCCGGATGGAACACCACCGTCACCCAATTCTCCGAACCGGACAACCGGGACCACCTCGCGTCGATCACCTTCACTCCGCTGGAGTTCGTCACACAAGCTTCGCGGTATCACGCCGATGCCATATTGCAGCGCCGCACGGATCGACTTCCGTTTCGCGCCCCCAGCAAGTTGTTGAGCGTTGTGCTGCGCGGCTCATTGAGTCGTCTGGCCACTCTCGACATCTTGGCCGATGACACGCGGCCGCTCCTTGCCGAGGCCACTCGGCTCACGGACTCGATCCGATATGACGATGACCTGTACCACCGCGAACTACAGTGGTGGACGGCACCTTTCACTCCCAATGAAGGCATTCCGCCGAGCGCATTGATATCGCGTTACGAGCGGCAACGGGTCCCTGCGAACCGGAGCTTCCGAGATAGCGGATCCGGCGACCGTCGGGCGGTGATGCCGCAGGACGAGGCGAAAGTCCTCGTGCTATCAACACCGGCCGATACCCGAGAGGACGCCCTCAACTGCGGTCAGGTGCTCTCAAGGGTGCTCCTGGACTGCACGATCGCCGGATTGGCCACGTGCCCGATGACCCACGTCACTGAAATAGCGTCCAGCCGTGAAATCATCCGGGAGCTCACCGGTCGACAGGCGATACCTCAGGTGTTGATCCGAGTGGGAACCGCACCGTCGCTTGAGAACATTCCGGCGCCCACACCGAGGCGATCGCTGCGCGAGGTCTTGGAATTTCGCCAGTGATCCCGAGACAACGGCCGCGTTACGCGCATGCAGCTCTGCACTTGCCACCGTCTGCCTCTCGACACGATTGACACGTCGCTGTCCCGCGCTGCCTGAAGCGGTCCTCGGCACCTTGGCCGTGATTTTCAAGCCGACAAGTGTTTGCAGCCCGGTTGTGGTCGCAAATGCCGCCCTTAGCCGTCACAATGAACTGCAGGTCCGCCGGCGGATGGGTATTCGTCAGCAGGAGGGTTGGGCAGCCATGGTGACTGTGTTTCTTGTCGATGACCACGAGGTGGTCAGACGCGGATTGATAGACCTGCTCAGCACTGACCCTGAGCTGCAGGTAGTCGGTGAGGCCGGCACGGTCTCACATGCGTTGGCACAGATACCCTGTCTGAAGCCCGACGTGGCAGTGCTCGACGTGAGATTACCCGACGGGAATGGTGTGGAGTTGTGCCGAGAGCTGTTGGCCCGGATGCCCGACCTCCGGTGCCTCATGCTCACGTCCTTCACGTCCGAGGAGGCCATGCTCGACGCCATCCTCGCCGGCGCGAGCGGGTACGTGGTCAAGGACATCAAGGGAATGGAACTCGCGCGCGCAATCAAGGACGTCGGCGCTGGTCGTTCACTTCTCGATAATCGCGCCGCTGCAGCATTGATGGCGAGGCTACGCGAATCCACCGAACAGTCGGATCCCCTATCCGAGTTGACAGGACAGGAGAGAACACTCCTCACGCTGATCGGCGAAGGTCTCACCAACAAGCAGATCGCGGCCCGGATGTTCCTCGCGGAAAAGACCATCAAGAATTATGTATCCCGGCTGCTGGCCAAACTCGGGATGGAACGGCGCGCACAGGCTGCCGCATTCGTCGCCAAACTCGGCCAACCATCGCATCCTTCCGAATGAGGCCGAAAGCCCCGACCGACGGATAGGCCCGCGTCCTACGTTGTCTCAATCGGGTGGCACCGGGCACCGACGAAGAGACCGAAAATCATGGACGGATAGATCAACAGCGACATAGTGGATGGTATTGACGATTCTCGCTCATCGGAGAATGCGCTTCGATGGGCAGCGGGCGAAGCCGCCTCTCACGGAACGACACTGACGATCGTCCGCGTGGTTGCACCGGCCCTCGACATCTGGCCGTTATGGACGCCACCGGCCGCAGTGTCCGACTGGCGACAGAACATGGGCGCCCGCACCATCAAAAGCTGTGACCACCTGGCAGAACCGCAACCCGACGTCGGGGTCCATCGCGCTGTCGTTCTGGATCAGCCTGCCCGATAACTTGTCCCGTGGCCGGCGACAGGCCAATCCCATCAACCCAGCACTGGATCCTCGACAGGCAGCCCCAGCGCCGGTTCGACGCTGAAACGAAACCGTCTGCCCGTGATGCCGCGCGGCCGGATACGGACGAAGTGCTGCTTTTCCCAACCGGTCCAGGGCTTCAACTCCGCCTGTTCGGCTCCCGCGATATCTTCGTCGCTCCGTATCGAGCGTGCGACACCCGACACAATGACGCTCCAGCCCTCGCTGCGGCCGTATCCATCCACCTCGAACAGAACATTGTTGTTGATCGCCGCGCTGACAAGCTTCGTGCCCAGGGCGGTGCGGAAGAGGATCGTCCGATCCTGCACCGCGAAATTCACCGGAAAGATCGCAGGATTGCCGTCGACGCTGGTGACCAACCTGCCAAGTGCGCTGCCCGCCATGAGGTCCCAGCACTCGGTCGCGGACAAGATGGAAATCGCGTGGGGGTCGTTGGTCATGTATCGAATGTAGACATCGTCACTCTCGCTGTCTGAGGCACAAAGTCACTCGTTCGACGAACCAAGGACTCCTCCAGATGGCCCCGTCACCGCCCTAACGTCAGATCCACCCCGGCACTCCCCTGCGGGAGACAGCGATCTCGAAGGAGCATTCACAGTGGCTTTCAACAACCGAAATCGCAGTCTGCTCAGCCTCGTGCATCACACTGACCGAGACCTGCACTATCTCCTCGACCTTTCACGCGATCTCAAGCGGGCGAAATACTCGGGCGTGGGCAGACAAACCCTGGCGGGCAAGAACATCGCCTTGATATTCGAGAAGACGTCCACCCGGACACGGTGTGCGTTCGAGGTGGCCGCCCATGACGAAGGCGCCCACGTCACCTACATCGACCCGATGTCATCTCAGATGGGGCACAAGGAATCGCTGAAAGACACTGCCCGCGTTCTGGGACGGATGTATGACGCCATCGAGTATCGAGGTGCCAGCCAGGAGGCCGTCGAAGAACTCGCCGAATATGCCGGGGTCCCGGTATTCAATGGGCTCACCGATGAATTCCATCCCACCCAGATGCTCGCCGATATCATGACCATGACCGAGCACTGCGCGAAGCCGTTGACCGACATTGCATTTGCCTTCATCGGGGATGGACGCAACAATGTCGCCAACTCATTGCTGCTGACGGCGGCCAAGCTGGGAATGGATGTGCGCATCGGCGCGCCGACTCAACTCTGGCCCGATCAGAATCACCTGACTCTGTGCGAAGACTTCGCGTTGGATTCCGGCGCGCGCACCACCATCACCGACGATCCTGCCAAAGCTGTGGATGGGGCGGATTTTGTCTACACCGACGTCTGGGTGTCCATGGGTGAACCCGTGGATACCTGGGATGCTCGGGTCGCCGCACTGCTGCCCTTCCAGGTCAACGCAGAACTCCTTGCCGCTGCCCACAATCCACGTGTGAAGTTCATGCACTGCCTTCCTGCCTTGCACAACTGCGACACAGAGGTCGGGGCCATGATCGCCGCACGGTTCCCGCAGCTACGTCAAGGCATCGAGGTCACCGACGAGGTTTTCGAGAGCACCATGAACGTCGCCTTCGATCAAGCCGAGAACAGGATGCACACCATCAAGGCAGTACTCGTTTCGGCGTTGTCCTGACTGCAGTATGGATTGCCATCGCATCATGCGGTTGCCGTCCAGCGTCAACCAGCAATACTCACGGGAGAATCAAATGTCGCAGTCGTCAACTAGATTAGGAATACTCGTTGGCATCGACGGATCCCCGGAATCACTCGCGGCGGTCCGCTGGGCAGCAGCCGAAGCGGTCCTACGACAGCGACCCGTGACCCTGATGCACGTGGTGTCGCCTGCCATCGTCAGCTGGTCGATCGAGGCGGTGCTGTCGGACTACCAGGGTTGGCAGGAAGACAACGCGGACAGCGTGATCAAGATCGCTCTGGAATCCCTGCATGCTGCCCTACACGGCTCGCCGAGCCCAGAAGTACTTGTCGAACGCCGTCACGATGGTGTGTTGACGGAACTCACCGAGGCGTCGAGGACCGCCGACCTTGTGGTCATCGGCAGCCGAGGGAAGGGCCCGGTCGGTGGCGCCGTGTTGGGCTCGGTGAGCCGCAACCTGCTGCACCACGCGCGGTGCCCGGTCATCGTTGTCAAAGATGGCGTGGTCAGGAGCCCCGACCGAGGTCTGCCCGTCTTGCTCGGAATCGATGGTTCTCCCTCGTCGGAGGCGGCGACGGGGTTCGCCTTCGATGAGTCTTCGCGACGTCGGGTCGACCTTGTCGCGTTGCACGCCTGGAGCGATGTTGCGCAGTTTCCATTCCTGGGTGTGGACTGGCACAAGCATGAAGATCAGGGCCATGAGATCCTCGGCGAACGACTGGCCGGCTGGCAGGAGCAGTACCCGGACGTCACCGTCCATCGGCGTATCGTGTGCGACAAGCCGGCGCGCTGGCTTATCGACGAGTCCAGGAATTCTCAGCTCGTGGTGGTGGGAAGCCGTGGCCGGGGCGACATCTCAAGCATGCTGCTGGGTTCGGTGAGCACCTCCGTCGCCGAATCGGCGTTGGCGCCCGTGGCGGTCGTCCGGGCCTGACAAGGCGTTCAGGCAGAGTTGTTCGACCGACATAGGCCATTGGCCTCTGCACACGGTGACAAAAGCCTCCGGCCGATGGCTGCGATGCACTCTACGTTCGATACCAGCCCGCGCAGTCCAGGTCCGCACGCGGCCGGATCGCCGAGTCGAGGAGTTTGAGATGACGTCACATCGAGGCATCGTGGTTGGAGTCGACGGTTCGCCGGAATCCGAATCGGCTGTCGAATGGGCTGCGGGTGAGGCGGCACTGCACAACCTCACGCTCACCTTGGCGCACGTTCTGCCGGACGCGCGAATGAGCACCTGGTATGAGATTTCGATCGCCGACGAGCTCGAGCGACTCGCCGAACACCGCAGCCGCGAGGTCCTGCGCCAAGCCACGACCATCGCCGAACAAGCGGTCGCAGAACGCGATCCGCTCGCCATCAACGAGTATGTCACCGAGGGAAACGTGGTGTCGGCTATGGCTGACCTGTCCAAGGGCGCCCAATTGATCGTGGTGGGCAGCCGGGGTCTGGGCCGGGTAGGTCGGGTCTTGCTCGGCTCTGTCAGCTCCGGGCTGGTCCGGCACGCCCATTGCCCGGTCGCGGTGGTGCACGCGAAGTCAGATCCACAGACACAGTCCGGGCGTGCGCCGATCGTGGTGGGCGTCGACGGCTCACCCGCCTCCGAGGCGGCGGTCGCGATCGCCTTCGAGGAAGCTTCCCTGCGCGGGGTCGAGCTGATTGCGGTGCACGCATGGAGCGACCTGACGGTGTACGCGTACCCCAACGAAGAGTGGATGACGTTGCGGCCGCGAGCCGAAGAGACGTTGGCCGAGCGGCTGGCCGGCTGGCAGGAGCACTATCCGGACGTCACGGTCCGGCGGGTGGTGGTACGCGACCATCCCGCCCACCAGTTGCTCGTGCAGGCAGAGTCGGCGCAACTGGTGGTCCTCGGTAGCCACGGCCGCGGCGGTTTCGCCGGCATGCTTCTCGGCTCGGTCGGGAACGCGGTCGCCCAGGCCGCCCGCACTCCGGTCATCGTTGCGCGCTCGTCCTGATCCGCGGGTATCGGTAGCGACGTGCCCGGCCCGCGGGTTAGGCCTCCGCAGTGGCCTTGATCGCGGCCAGCGTGGCAGGGATACCGCTGAGGGCGAGCGCCGAACGCTGGGCGATCTGCGCGTCGGCGTCCGCACCGAAGCGCTCGCGGAACCCGTCGAGCCCCTTGGGCAGGAATCGCCAGTGCTGGGTCAGTCGCGATCCGGCGCCGTCGGGCTCGATGGTGAAGCCCCAGCGCACCCAGCCGTCGTTCACCTCCCAGGAGAACTCGCGGCCCGGTTCGGCGGCGACCACCTGGCTGCGGGTCTCCCAGGTTCGCTCCGGAAGGACGTTGCGGCCGGTGAACCACGCCCCCACCACCGCGCCGGCGGCCGGGTCGTCCCACCAGCAGGCCTTGCACACCGGGCTCCACTCCCCGATCCGGGTGACATCGGAGACCAGCGCGTAGACCGCTTCCGGGTCCCGCGCGACAGTGACGGAGTCGGAGAATTCGAGGACGGTCATCCTCGGAGTCTAGGTAGTGCCGCGACGGCGACGTGTTCGCCCTGGGCGATGCCGTGCCCGTAGCGGACAGCTGAGCAGAAATTCGTCAGACCAGCGGCGCATACTTATATGCGATGCCCGGATCCGAGAACCAACCCCGTTTACCCGCAATCCTGACGGTCGATGACGACCCGGCCGTCTCCCGCGCGGTGGCCCGCGATCTGCGCCGCCACTACGGCGAGCGGTACAAGATCGTGCGCGCCGAATCGGGCGCGGACGCCATCGAGACCCTCAAGGAACTCAAGCTGCGCGGCGACACCGTCGCCGTGTTCGTCGCCGACTACCGGATGCCCGGGATGAGCGGTATCGAGTTCCTCGAACGCGCGATGGACTTCTTCCCGCTCGCCCGGCGGGTGCTGCTGACCGCCTACGCCGACACCCACGCCGCGATCGACGCGATCAACGTCGTCGACCTCGACCACTACCTGCTCAAGCCCTGGGACCCGCCGGAGGAAAAGCTCTACCCGGTGATCGACGGGCTACTGGAGGAGTGGCGCGCCGTCGGTGACCGCGGCATGCCCTACACGAAGGTGATCGGCCACCGGTACAACGACCGGTCCTGGGAGGTCCGGCAGTTCCTGGCCCGCAACGAGTACTCGTTCCGCGCGGTCAATGCCGACGAGCCGAAGGGCCAGCAGCTACTGGAGGCCGCGGGCCTGGACGGCAGCAGGCTTCCGGTGGTCATCACCGAAAAGGGCGAGACCCTCGTCGAACCGACCGATGTCGAGCTGGCCACACTGCTCGGCCTATCGACCAGTCCGTCGTTGGAGATGTATGACCTCGCGGTGATCGGCGGCGGTCCCGCCGGCCTGGCCGCCGCGGTGTACGGCGCCTCCGAAGGCCTCAAGACCGTGCTGATCGAGAAGTCCTCCACCGGTGGGCAGGCGGGGCGCAGCTCGAAGATCGAGAACTACCTCGGTTTCCCGACCGGCATCTCGGGCGCCGAGCTGACGACGTCGGCCCGGCGCCAGGCCGAGAAGTTCGGGGCCGAGGTCATCACGACGCAGGAGGCCGGCCGACTCGAGGTCAACGGGGTGGGCGCCGCGCACTCGCTGCGACTCAACGGCGACCAGACCATCGGCGCCCGCGCGGTGATCCTGGCCACCGGCGTGGACTACCGCCAGCTGCAGATCACCGGCTGCTGGGAGAACCCCGATGACCCGGCATGCAACTACATCGGCCGCGGCGTCTACTACGGCGCCTCGGTGTCGGACAACTCCGAGTGCGCCGGCGAGGAGGTCTACATCGTCGGTGGCGCCAACTCGGCGGGCCAGGCGGCGATGTACATGTCGGCGACGGCCAAGACGGTGACGATGCTGATCCGCGGGCCGTCGCTGGAGGCCGGGATGTCGCAGTACCTCGTCGACCGCATCACCAGGACGGCGAACATCAAGGTCCGGACCTGCACCGAGGTCGTCGACACGGTGGCCACGGACGGCCGGCTGTCGGGGCTGGTGCTGCTCGACAAGCGCACCGGTGAACGGGAGACGGTCGTCAGCGACCGGATGTGTTGTTTCATCGGAGCCACGCCGCGGACGGATTGGTTGGAGGAAGCGGGAATAGCCCGCGACGATCACGGCTTCATCCTGTCGGGGCCTGATCTCCGCGACAAGGTCGGCTGGACACTGGACCGCCCGCCGCACCACCTGGAAACGAGCGTTCCCGGCGTGTTCGTCGCCGGTGACGTGCGATCGGAATCCGCCAAGCGGGTGGCCGCCGCGGTCGGTGAGGGCTCGATGGCAGTGATGTTGGTGCACAGGTATCTGGCGGAAGCCTGAGAGGACGAGAGCTATGGGCTCACAGAACAGTGAAGAGTGCGTGCGCGATGAGCTGCGCACCCTGTTTCTCTTCGAGCACCTGTCCGATGAGCAGCTGGACATCCTCTGCGAGGCCGGCCACATCGAGATCATGCCCGCGGGTCCGCTCGTCATCGAAGGCGAATCGGCGACCTGTTTCTATGTGTTGATCGACGGCGAACTGGTGATGTCGAAGCGCTCCGGCGGTGTCGACATCCAGACCAACCGCACCTCCCAGCGTGGTGTGTACTTCGGTGCCTGGTCGGCCTACATCCCCGGTGAGGAACAGCTCTACCAGGCCTCGGTTCGCCTGATCACCGAGTCGCGGGTCTTCGTGCTGCAGGCCGACACCTTCGCCGAGTTCATGCGCCAGCAGTTCCCGATGGCGGTGCACCTGATGGAGGGGCAGTTGGTCGGCGGGCGCCGCCAGAGCCAGATCATCGGGCAGCGCGAGAAGCTGCTGGCCCTGGGCACCATCACCGCCGGGCTCACCCATCAGCTCAACAACCCGGCCGCCGCCACCGCGCGCGCCGTCGCCGATCTGCGCGAGGGCGTCGGGCACATGCGGCACAAGCTCGCCATGGTCGCCGAGGCGAAGTTCACCCCCGAAGCCCTGCGCGTGCTGGTGAACATCCAGGATCAGGTCGCCGAACAGGTCGCCAAGAACAAGGGCCTGGAGCTGTCGGCGCTGGAAGCCTCCGACCGTGAGGACGAACTCGGCGACTGGCTGGAAGACCACGACATCATCGGGGCCTGGGACTACGCCCCCACATTCGTCGAGGCCGGCCTGGACACCGCCTGGCTGGAGCGGGTATCCGCGCTCATCGACGATGTCGACGCCACCGCGTCGCTGCAGGGCGCCATCGGATGGCTGAAGTACACCATCGACAACGAGCTCCGGATGAACGAGATCGCCGAGGCCAGCAAGCGGATCTCCGCCCTGCTCGCCGGCGCCAAGCAGTACTCGCAGATGGACCGCGGCTCCTACGGCAGCGCCGACGTGCACGAGTTGCTGCGCAGCACGATCATGATGTTCGGCGACAAGATCGGCGGGCCCGGCAAGGGCAGGCCGGTGTCCATCGTCAAGGATCTCGATAAGACGCTGCCCGAATTACAGTGTTACCCAGGTGATCTCAACCAGGTGTGGACGAATATCATCGACAATGCGATTCAGGCGATGGACGGCCACGGGACGCTGACGATCCGCACCGCGCGGGAGAACGAGCAGATGATCCGGGTGGAGATCTGCGATGACGGCCCCGGCATCCCCGAGGATGTCATTGAGCGCATCTTCACCCCGTTCTTCACCACCAAGCCGTTCGGTGAGGGCACCGGCCTCGGCCTGGATCTGGCGTGGCGCATCGTGGTGGAGAAGCACGGCGGCAACATTTCGGTGCAGAGCAAACCCGGTGACACCCGATTCGCCGTGTGCCTGCCGCTGGTGGCGCCGGCACCCCTCACACCAACACCGGGTGAACTCTCGGCTGCGGGCACCGAGTAATTCCGATCAATGTGCGCAGATCGGAATGCGCACGGTTTCGTCCGGGGTTGACTTGACCATGAGCAAACCAAACTTGGGCACCTTCGGCGTATTCGGGCACTACAGCCAGTGGCAGCAGCTCTCTCGTGAGCAACTCCGCGATATCGAAGGCCTGGGCTACGGCGCGATCTGGGCCGGCGGCTCGCCGCCCGCCGAGCTCGAGTGGATCGACCCGATCCTCGCCGCCACCGATTCCATCCAACTCGCGACCGGGATCGTCAACATCTGGACCGCCGCGGCCGCCCCGGTGGCCGAGTCCTTCCACCGCATCGACAAGGAGTACCCGGGTCGGTTCGTGCTCGGGATCGGCGTGGGCCACCCGGAGGCGCACACCGAGTACAAGAAGCCGTACGACGCGCTCAACGACTACCTCGGCGAGCTGGACCAGCACGGTGTACCCGAGGACCGCATCGTGGTGGCTGCCCTCGGCCCGCAGGTGCTCAAGCTCTCGGCGCGGCGCAGCGCGGGTGCCCACCCGTACCTGACCACCCCCGAGCACACCGCACAGGCGCGCGAGCTCATCGGACCGGATGCGTTCCTGGCTCCGGAGCACAAGGTGATCCTCACGACGGACGCGGCCGCCGCACGCGAGGTGGGCCGCAAAGCGCTCGAGATCTATTTGAATCTCGCGAATTACCTGAACAACTGGAAGCGGCTGGGCTTCACCGATGCGGATGTGGCCAAGCCGGGCAGTGACGCGCTGGTCGACGCGGTCGTGGCGTACGGCACG
This sequence comes from Mycolicibacterium sp. P9-22, assembly GCF_008329585.1. Lineage (GTDB taxonomy): Bacteria > Actinomycetota > Actinomycetes > Mycobacteriales > Mycobacteriaceae > Mycobacterium. The sequence continues at coordinate 511,146 of NZ_NPKP01000002.1, forward strand.
ACCGAGGCCATCGCCGCACGCCTGCGCGAACATCTCAACGCAGGCGCCGACCACGTTCCGGTTCAGGTGTTGACGGGTACTGACAAGCTGGTGCCTGCGCTCGCAGAACTGGCCGGTCCGCTCGGCCTGCAGTAAGAGAACTCCGAAACAGAGGACGCACATGACCGACGCTGTCACGCTCAAACCCGACCTCGGCCGCTTCGGCGTCTGGACGTTCGGCGTTCCCAAACCCGATCAGGTCGCCGAGATCGAACGTCTCGGATACGGCGCGATCTGGATCGGCGGATCGCCGAAGGGCGACCTCAACTACGTCGAGCCGCTGCTGGAGGCCACCGAGAACCTGCAGGTGGCCACGGGCATCGTCAACGTGTGGACGGCGGACGCCGAGGAGGTCGCCGAGGCGTATCACCGGGTGGAAAAGGCGTTCCCCGGACGGTTCCTGCTCGGCATCGGTATCGGCCACCCCGAGCACACCGAGGAGTACCGCAAGCCCTACGACGTGCTGGTCGAATATCTCGACGCGCTGGACGCGCAGAAGGTGCCGACCAGCCGCCGCGTGATCGCCGCACTGGGGCCCAAGGTGCTCAAACTCGCGGCTGCGCGCAGTGCCGGCGCCCACCCCTACCTGACCACGCCGGAACACACCGGCCAGGCCCGCAACCTGATCGGCAACACCGTTTTCCTGGCGCCCGAACACAAGGTCGTGTTGACCGACGATGTGCAGGCCGCCCGTGAAGTCGGTCGCGGGTCGGTCGATTTCTATCTGAATCTCAGCAACTACCTGAACAACTGGCGCCGGCTCGGTTTCACCGAAGAGGACATCGCCAAACCGGGCAGCGACCGGCTGATCGACGCGGTCGTGGCGCACGGCAACGCCACCGCCATCGCCGCACGCCTGCGCGAGCATCTGGACGCCGGTGCGGATCATGTCACCATCCAGGTCCTGGGCGGCTGGGACCAGCTCATCCCGACGCTGACCGAACTGGCGGGCCCGCTGGGTCTCACGGGGTAGCCCGATAGGGTTTCCCCATGCGCCTGCTGGTCACCGGTGGCGCCGGTTTCATCGGCGCCAACTTCGTACACCTGACGCTGCGCGAGAACCCCGACATCGAGGTGACGGTGCTCGACGCCCTCACCTACGCCGGCAGCCGGGAGTCGCTGGCGCCGGTCGCCGCCCGGATCCGGCTCGTCGAAGGTGACATCACCGACGGCGAGCTGGTCACCGGACTGGTGGCCGAGACGGACGCCGTAGTGCATTTCGCCGCGGAAACCCACGTCGACAACGGCCTGGCCGACCCGGCCCCGTTCCTGCACTCCAATGTCGTCGGCACGTTCACCGTGCTGGAGGCGGTGCGCCGGCACGGGGTGCGGTTACACCATGTGTCGACCGACGAGGTGTACGGCGACCTCCCTCTCGACGACCCGGCGCGGTTCACCGAGTCCACGCCCTACAACCCGTCGAGTCCGTATTCCTCGACGAAGGCGTCGGCCGATCTGCTGGTGCGCGCCTGGGTGCGGTCCTACGGTGTGCGCGCGACGATCTCGAACTGCTCCAACAACTATGGGCCCTATCAGCATGTGGAGAAGTTCATCCCGCGCCAGATCACCAACGTGTTGACCGGACGTCGGGCCAAGCTGTACGGCACCGGGGCCAATGTGCGGGACTGGATCCACGTCGATGATCACAATGCGGCGGTGTGGCGGATCCTGCGCGACGGCGATATCGGCCGCACCTACCTGATAGGCGCCGACGGGGAACGCGACAACCTGTCGGTGCTGCGCACGCTGTTGCGGTTGCTGGACCGGGACCCCGACGATTTCGACCAGGTCACCGACCGCGTCGGCCATGACCTGCGCTACGCGATCGACGCCTCGATGCTGCGTGACGGACTCGGCTGGAAGCCGGTACACACCGACTTCGAGGCGGGTTTGCGGGCCACCGTGGACTGGTATCGCGCCCATGAATCATGGTGGGGCCCTTTGAAGGCCGACGCCGAAGCACGTTACGCGGAGCGCGGCCAGTGACGGCACGGGAACTCCAGGTCCCGGGCGCCTGGGAGATCACCCCGACGGTGCACGTCGACGGACGCGGCCTGTTCTTCGAGTGGTTCACCGATCCCGCGTTCACCGCGATGACCGGGCACCATTTCGATCTGGCGCAGGCCAACTGTTCGGTGTCGGCAGCCGGGGTGCTGCGCGGTGTGCACTTCTCCGAGTTGCCGCCGAGCCAGGCCAAGTACGTGACATGCGTGCGCGGTGCGGTGTACGACGTGGTGGTCGACATCCGGGTCGGCTCCCCCACCTTCGGGCAGTGGGATGCGGTGCTGCTCGACGACCGTGACCGCAAATCGATCTATCTGTCCGAGGGTCTGGGCCACGCTTTCCTTGCGCTGGAAGATGATTCGACGGTGATGTACCTGTGCTCGGCGGGCTACGCGCCGCAGCGTGAGCACACCATTCTGGCCACCTCACTGGGTATCGACTGGCCCGACACCCACCCGCTGATCCTGTCCGAACGGGATGCGGCCGCCCCCACCATGGACGAGACCCGGGCCGCCGGGCTGCTGCCCACCTGGGCGGACACCCAGGCGTTCGTCGAGCGGTTGCGCGGCCGCTGAATTCGGCTTCCCCGGCGGGTCATCGGAGCAGCATTCACGGCAACAGGCCGACTTGGCGGTAGACCTGTCGCAGATACCGCCGCATCTCCTCGACATCGGGCGGATCAGGCTGCAGCACACGGTAAGTGATCGCGCCGACCATCATGTCGATGGCGACGCCCAGATCGGCGTCCGCGGCGACCGTTCCTTCCTCTCGGGCCCGCTCGAGCAGGCGTGCGGCCAGTTGACGACGCGGCAGGATGTAGCTCTCCCAGTACCGGGCCATCAATTCCGGGTGGCTGACAGCCGACCCGAACACCCTGGCGACCAGCGCCCGGTACTCGTGGGTGGTCGTGACGGTGGCCGCGGCGTCGATGGCCGCCTCAACCACTGCATACGGCGATTGTGTCTCGATGACATCGGCAGGCGCCCAACCGACTTCATCGGCCACCAGGGTCTCGATCGCCGCGGCGATCAGGTCCTCTTTGTTGTGCCAACGTCGATAGACCGTCGGTTTACCGACACCCGCGCGTTTCGCGATCTGCTCCATGCTGGCACCCTCGACACCTCGCTCGATGAACAGCTCCAACGCCGCCTGCAGGATGGCGCGATCTGTTGCCTCAGCACGTGGTCGCCCACGCCCCACCGACCGATTCACCGGGCGTTCCCGGTCCCCAACGCCTCGGCCAGCCAACGGTTCAGGCCAGCCGTCGCGTCAGGGTCACCCCGCCACCCCAGGTGTGCGTCCGGACGGATCAACAGCATGTCGGCGCCCTCGTAGGTCAGGCCGATGACGAAGTCCCCGAGACGGCGCCGTGCGGCAGCGAGATTCCCTCCGGCCGGCCTGCTCGCCGGGAGCAACAGCGCCCACCGTCCGCAGAGTTCGCTGTGCAGCCGGGTTGCCGTACCGTCCGGGCGGAAGCAGGCCAGATCGGCGATCCGGTCGCCCGGACGCGGCTTGGGCCCCCGGGCACCGAGTGGCCCCTTGCGATAACTCACCCACAATTGGGAGGCGGTGTAGGTCGTCCAGCGCTGCACGGCGGCGATGCCGAAAATGCGCGTGGCGACGCGGTCGCGCAGGAAACGGACGACCCGGTTGCTCGCGATGTTGGTTCGGGTGACCGCACTGGTCCCCCGCAACACCTCCTTGGCCAAGGGTCTGCGTTCGGCTTCGTAGGTGTCGATAAGGGCATCGGCGGCCAGACCGCGCACAACAAGGGCGAGTTTGAACGCCAGGTTCTCGGCATCGCCGATACCCGTGAGCATGCCCTGCCCGCCGAACGGCGAATGTGCGTGCGCTGCATCACCGGCGATCAGGATCCGGCCGCGGCGATAGGTCTTGGCGAGCCGCCGGTGCACGGTGAACACCGAGAGCCAGTGCGCGTCGCCTACCCGGACATCCCGACCGGTCCGCTGCGGAAGAATGGTCCGGATGCGTTCGAGAATCTCGCTCTCACTGGGTTTTTGGCTGTTACCGGGGTCGTAGGCGAATACCCGCCACAGGTCATTTCGGCCATCGGAATCCGGCATCGGCATGACGCCGAGCAATCCGTCGGGGTGTATCCAGCCCGACGTGCCCGCTCTGTCGACATCCCAGTCCAGCCGCACATCAGCGAGCAGGAACCGCTCACTGAGCTTGACGCCGGGAAAGTCGACGGCCGCCAGCTGCCGGGTCGTGCTGGCGGTGCCGTCACAGCCAATGACCCAGCGCGCCCGGATACCTTCGCCGTCGGCGAGCTCTGCCAGTGCGACATCCGCATCTTCTCGCACACCGATCAGCGCCTTGCCCCACTCCGGTGCCAGATCGAGTTCGGCCAACCGGGTTCGCAACGAGGCCTCTACCCTGGCCTGCGACACCACCATAGGCGGCGCTGCGGTGCCCAGGCCGGGATCGCCGAACTCCAGTGTCATCAGTGGTTTTCCGCCCAGATAACTGGTGATCCGCATGGCTCGTAAGGATTCCTTGGGCAAGGTGCCGAGCGCTCCGATGCGGCCCAGCACCTCCGAGCCGCGAGCGTGCAGAAAGTTCGCGCGCGATGTCGTTGCGGGACCGTCGGCACGATCGATGACCCGCACCGAAAGGCCGTGTAGGCGCAGCGCGCAGGCCAGCGTCAAACCGGTCGGCCCGGCGCCGACCACCAGCACATCAATATCAGGGGCCACTCGATTATCGTAACGGTACCGTTCCGTAATGAACAGCCTCTGAACACACTTGCCAACCCGCCTCGGCAATTACTAGGATATGCAAGTATCTCGGCCATGCGCCGGGCACCTGAATTCTGCTCACCCCTTGGACGGATGCCATGACCACACAGATTCCGCACTTCATCAACGGCGAGCGCAGCACCCTCGCGTCCACCCGCACCGCCGATGTGCTCAACCCCAGCACCGGTGAGGTCCAGGCCCAGGTGCTGCTGGCCTCGACCGCCGATGTGCAGACCGCGGTCGCCAACGCGGTCGAAGCCCAGAAGGTCTGGGCCGCCTATAACCCGCAGCGCCGCGGCCGGGTCTTCATGAAGTTCGTCGACCTGGTCAACCAGAACGCCGACGAGCTGGCCCGGCTGCTGTCCATCGAGCACGGCAAGACCGTCGCCGATTCACTGGGCGACATCCAGCGCGGTATCGAGGTCATCGAATTCGCGATCGGCATCCCGCACCTGCTCAAGGGCGAGTTCACCGAGGGTGCGGGCACCGGCATCGACGTGTACTCGATCCGCCAGCCCCTCGGCGTGGTCGCCGGAATCACCCCGTTCAACTTCCCGGCCATGATCCCGCTGTGGAAGGCCGGGCCCGCCCTGGCATGCGGAAACGCCTTCATCCTCAAGCCTTCCGAGCGTGACCCGTCGGTCCCGCTGCGCCTGGCCGAGCTGTTCATCGAGGCCGGCCTGCCCCCGGGTGTGTTCCAGGTCGTCCAGGGTGACAAGGAGGCGGTCGACGCCATCCTCACCCACCCCGACATCCAGGCCGTCGGCTTCGTCGGCTCCTCCGATATCGCGCAGTACATCTACTCCACCGCGGCCGCCCACGGGAAGCGCTCGCAGTGCTTCGGCGGCGCCAAGAACCACATGATCGTGCTGCCCGACGCCGACCTGGACCAGGCCGTCGATGCCCTGATCGGCGCCGGCTACGGCAGCGCCGGTGAGCGATGCATGGCGATCAGCGTCGCGGTGCCCGTCGGCGAGGAAACCGCGAACCGCCTGCGCGCCAAGCTCGTCGAGCGCGTCAACCAGCTGCGAGTCGGACACAGCCTGGACCCCAAGGCGGACTACGGACCCCTGGTCACCGGCGCCGCCCTGGAACGGGTCCGCGACTACATCGGCCAGGGTGTGGAGGCCGGCGCCGAAATCGTGATCGACGGCCGCGAGCGCGCCACCGACGAACTCGTCTTCGACGACCAGAGCCTAGAGAAGGGCTACTTCATCGGGCCCACCCTCTTCGACCACGTCACCACCGACATGTCCATCTACACCGACGAGATCTTCGGGCCCGTGCTGTGCATCGTGCGCGCCGAAGACTACGAAGCCGCCCTCGAGCTGCCCACCAAACACGAGTACGGCAACGGCGTGGCCATCTTCACCCGCGACGGTGACGCCGCCCGCGACTTCGTCTCCCGCGTCCAGGTCGGCATGGTCGGCGTCAACGTACCCATCCCGGTCCCGGTGGCCTACCACACCTTCGGCGGGTGGAAACGGTCCGGCTTCGGCGATCTCAACCAGCACGGACCCGCCTCGATCCAGTTCTACACCAAGGTCAAGACCGTCACCGAGCGCTGGCCGTCGGGCATCAAGGATGGCGCCGAGTTCGTCATCCCCACCATGAAGTAGATGCCGATGTTCGAGTTGGATGACGACGAGCGCGTCATCACCGAGACGGCGGCCGCCTTCGCCGAGAAACGCATTGCGCCGTTCGCGCTGGAATGGGATGAGTCCCATCACTTTCCGACCGATGTGCTGCGTGCGGCCGCCGAACTGGGCATGGCGGGCATCTACTGTGCCGAGGACACCGGCGGCAGCGGGTTGCGCCGACTGGATGCGGTGCGCATCTTCGAAGCGCTCGCCGCCGCCGACCCCACGATCGCCGCGTTCCTGTCCATCCACAACATGTGCGCCTGGATGGTGGATAGCTTCGGCACCGACGAGCAACGCAAGACCCTGGTGCCCAAGCTCGCGTCCATGGAGTCCATCGCCAGCTACTGCCTCACCGAACCCGGAGCGGGCTCGGACGCAGCGGCGTTGCGCACCAGGGCGGTTCGGGATGGCGACCATTACGTCCTGGACGGGGTGAAGCAGTTCATCTCCGGGGCGGGTGTCTCCGACCTGTATGTGGTGATGGCCCGCACCGGCGCCGACGGGCCGCGCGGGATCTCGACCTTCGTGGTCGAAAAGGACACCCCAGGGGTGAGTTTCGGTGCCGACGAGCAGAAGATGGGCTGGAACGCCCAGCCCACCGCGCAGGTCGTGTTCGAGGGTGCCCGGGTACCGGCCGAGGCACTGCTGGGCGGCACCGAGGGCACCGGTTTCGGTATCGCGATGAACGGTCTCAACGGCGGCCGCATCAATATCGCGGCCTGCTCGCTGGGTGGCGCGCAGGCCGCCTACGACAAGACGGTGGCCTACCTGGCCGACCGGCAGGCGTTCGGCGCGGCACTGCTCGATGAGCCCACCATCCGGTTTGCCCTCGCCGATATGGCCACCGGCCTGGAGACATCACGGAACATGTTGTGGCGGGCGGCATCTGCTCTCGATGACAACCACCCCGACAAGGTGGCACTGTGCGCGATGGCCAAGCGCTACGTCACCGACACCTGCTACGAGGTGGCCGACCAGGCCCTGCAGTTGCACGGCGGCTACGGCTACCTCAAGGAGTACGGGTTGGAGAAAATAGTCCGGGATCTGCGGGTGCACCGCATCCTTGAGGGGACCAACGAGATCATGCGCGTGGTCATCGGCCGGGCGGAAGCCGCCCGCGCCAAGGCCGCCGGCTAACGAGAGGTAAGCACTGATGAGCACCGTCGCTTTTCTGGGACTGGGCAATATGGGTGGCCCGATGGCCGCCAACCTGGTCGCCGGTGGACACACGGTCCACGGTTTCGACCTGGTGCCCGAGTTGCGCGAGAACGCCGCAGCCAACGGCGTCAAAACCTTTGACACCGGCGCGGCCGCCGTCGCCGACGCCGATGTGGTGATCACCTCGCTGCCCAACGGTGACATCGTCAAGCGGTGCTACGCGGAGGTGCTGCCCGCGGCCAGGCCCGGCGCACTGTTCATCGACACCTCGACCATCTCGGTCGATGACGCCCGCGAGATCCACGCGCACGCGGTCGACGGCGGATTCGCGCAACTCGACGCCCCGGTCTCCGGCGGTATCAAGGGCGCCGCGGCGGGCACACTGGCCTTCATGGTCGGCGGTGAGGATGAGGCCTTCGAGCGGGCCGAGCCGGTGCTGGATGCCATGGCGGGCAAGATCATCCACTGCGGTAGCGCGGGCGCCGGTCAGGCCGCGAAGGTCTGCAACAACATGGTGCTCGCGGTCCAGCAGATCGCCGTCGGGGAGGCATTCGTGCTCGCCGAACGGCTGGGACTGGACAAGCAGAAACTGTTCGACGTGATCACCGGTGCCACCGGCAACTGCTGGTCGGTGCACACGAACTGCCCCGTCCCCGGGCCGGTCCCGACGTCGCCGGCCAACAACGATTTCAAACCGGGTTTCGCGACAGCGCTGATGAACAAGGACCTCGGTCTGGCGATGGCAGCCGTCACCTCCACCGGGTCGGCAGCGCCGCTGGGTAGTCATGCCGCCGAGATCTACGCCAACTTCGCTCGCGAGCACGCCGACAAGGATTTCAGCGCCGTCATCGAGTACATCCGCAACGGCTAGGCCGCCGACGGGGTGTGCTGATCCCACCACCGGGCGTGGAGGCGTCGACAGTTCGCCAGCCGCAACGCGTCCCCGGCACCGCTGTACCCGGCACGCACCGCGGCGGCCGCCCGCCCGCGCGCCGCGTCGGCATCGATGAGCACGGTCGCCAGGCCCGCGGCGTTCGCGCCGCGCAATCCGGCGGGTGAACCGGCGACCGCCAGCGCGTCATGCGGTGCGACCCCGAGTTCGGCGAGCGCATGGGCGAACAGGTTCGGCCCCGTCACGTCGTCAGCGGTCACCACGGTTTCGACGAGGCCGTCACCGACGAGCTGGCGTACCAGCGGCTCGGCCCAGCTGCGCCGTCCGGTCGTGACGACACTGACCGGGATATGCGCGACGAACGCGTCCATCACCAGGTCGACCAGGCCCGGGCGCGGGGTCAGGCCGGCGTCGAGGATCATCTCCTCGAACATCATGTCCTTGGCCGCGCAGATCTCGTCGACGAGCAGGTTGACCAGCACATCGCACTCCGTGCCGACACATCGTTTACGCAGCTCGGCCGCGACCCGCTGGCGTTCGTCGGGCAGCGCCATCAGCCGCTGATAGCGCCCGACGCCCCACTGCAGGTCCAGCCCCAGCGAGGCGAAGGCGGCGTTGTAGACCACCCGGTGCCCGTCCAGTTCCAGGTCGGACAAGGCATCGAGGTCGAACACCACCGCGTGCAGCGGATAGGCGGCCGGATCGTCCGGCTCGTCGCCGTGCCACCAGAACCGACCGGCTGCGGGCCATCCTTTTTCCTCATGCGTGGACATGGTCTACAGAGTGGCCCACATCACATACCGGCCGCTTCCCCCATAAGGGGGATTGAGCAGGCCAAGTTGGGCCATGCGGCGGGTCCGCCCCCTCTACAGTGTTGCCATGGCGCCCTCCAGCCCGCTGCGCCTTGTGCTGGTCGATGACCACGAGATGGTCATCGAAGGCCTCAAGGCCATGCTGACTTCCTTCAATGAGCGGGTCGAGGTCGTCGGACAGGCCATCGGCGCCGAACAGGCCGTCACCGTCGTCCAGGAACTGCAACCCGACATCGTGTTGTGCGATGTGCGGATGCAGGGCTCGAGCGGCCTCGATCTCTGCCTCGCCCTGCGCGAACGGGACCCGGACCGCAAGGTCGTGATGCTGTCGGTCTACGACGATGAGCAGTACCTCTTCCAGGCGCTGCGCGTCGGGGCGGCGGGTTACCTGCTCAAGAGCATCAGCAGTGACGAACTGGTGCGCCAGCTGGAGTTCGTGCACCGCGGGCAGACCGCGATCGACCCGGGAATGGCGGCCCGCGCCGCCGACACCGCGGCCCGCCTGCAACGCGACGAGTTCTGGCCCGGTGTCCGGCAGGGGCTGACCCAGCGCGAGAGCGAGATCCTGTCCTATGTGGTCAGCGGGCTGTCCAACCGCGGGATCGCCAACAAGCTGGTGATCGGCGATGAGACCGTCAAGACCCACCTGAGCTCCATCTACCGCAAGCTCGGCGTCGGTGACCGCACCGGCGCGGTGGCCACCGCGCTACGCGAGGGGATCTACCAGTGACCCACGCACAGAAGCCATCGGACCGCGCCGCTGCGGCACGCCGCAACGTGCTGACCGCCGACCGCGAACTCGCGTTGCTGCGCGAGCTGATCCAGGCGACCTCCAGCGGGCCGGGCGTCGAGCCACTCGCCGCGGCCGCCACCCGGATGATCACCGACGCCACCGACACCGACGTCTGCTTCGTGCACGTTCTCGACGACACCGAACGCTCGCTGACCCTGACCGGCGCCACCCCACCGTTCGACAGCGAGGTCGGCAAGATCCGGCTCCCGTTGGGCAGCGGCATCTCCGGCTGGGTGGCCAGCAACCGGCAGCCCGTGGTGATCAGCCACGACAAGGAATCCGACCCGCGCTACCTGCCCTTCGAATCGCTGCGCGGTTCGGATTTCACCTCGATGGTGTCGGTGCCGATGGAAACCGACCCGGGCGGGTTGGTCGGGGTGCTCAACGTGCACACCGTGCACCGGCGCGAGTTCTCCGCCCGGGACGTCGAACTGTTGCTGGTGATCGGCCGGTTGATCGCAGGTGCGTTGCACCAGGCACGGCTGCACCGCCAGTTGGTGGCCCGCGAACGGGCCCACGAGAACTTCGTCGAACAGGTCATCCAGGCCCAGGAACTGGAACGGCGGCGGCTGGCAGGCGATATCCACGACGGCATCTCCCAACGTCTCGTCACGCTGTCCTACTGGCTGGACGCGGCCACCCGGGCGGTCGCCGACGACCCGGCGGCCGCCGGGGGCCAGCTCGCCAAGGCCCGCGAACTGGTGGACCTGACCCTGCAGGAGGCGCGTGCGGCGATCGGCGGGCTGCGTCCGCCGGTGCTCGACGATCTCGGGCTGGCCGGCGGTCTGGCCAGTCTGGCCCGCTCGATACCGCAGCCCGCCATCGACGTCGACCTCGCGCAGGACCGGCTGCCCGATCACATCGAACTGGCGCTGTACCGGATCGCCCAGGAATGCCTGCAGAACGTCGTCAAGCATGCCCAGGCCACCCGCGCCAAGCTGACTTACAGCGTGAAAGAGGACCTGGCGCGTCTCGAAATCGTTGATGACGGTGTCGGTTTCGATACGTTCGAGCACCCGCTGGGCAGCGACGAGATGGGCGGCTACGGGTTGTTGTCGATGGCCGAGCGGGCCGAGATCGTGGGTGGCAGGCTGCATATCCGGTCCCGCCCGGATGCGGGGACCACGGTCACCGCGACCATCCCGTTGCCCGCGGTCACCCCCTGACGCCGCCCGGTCGACGAGGAGTCCGCAAAACTCCTCATTCGTTGACTTGCCGAAAACCACGGCGTTACGCTGGACATAATTAATTCAACAACCGAGGAGTTTCCGATGCCGGCTCCGCGTTGGTTGGCCCGTGCCAACAAGATCGGCCTGAATCGGCTCACCCGGTTCGTTGCCCCGTGGGCGCCGGGCTGGGCGGTGGTCATCCACCGTGGCCGCACATCCGGACGCACCTTCCGGACGCCACTGTGGGCCTTTCAGCGGCCGCACGGCTACGTGATCGCGCTGACCTACGGTTCGCAGGCGGACTGGGTGCGCAACGTCCTGGCGGCCGGCGGGTGCGAATTGGAGACCCGGCGCCATCGGTACCAACTCACCTCCCCGGTGGTCTACCGAGACGAAAGTGCCGCAGCAATGCCCATATTCATCCGATTCATGTTGCGCCGAGTGATCAAGGCACCGGAGTTCCTGAGCCTGGACACTGCGGGTGAGACGCCGCGGACGCCTCAGTAATCGCCTGCGTGCCGGCGCAGCGTCTCGATCGAGGCTGCCAGCGATCGCGACTCGTCGGCGGAGATACCGATATCGGCAAAAACGTCCTTGTTGAGCGTCTCGGTGGCGTCCTCGACGGTGGAGCGGCCGAGTTCGGTGAGCCGCACCAGGGTGGTGCGCCCATCGGTGGGGTGCGGCAGACGTTCCACCAGGCCGTCGCTCTCCAGCCGGCGGATGGCATGCGTGACGCTGGTGACGTGCACCTGCAGCCGGTCGGAGGCTTTCGTGATGGGCAGTTCGCCGTTGCGGCTGAAGGCAAGCAGGCGCAGCAGTTCGAACCGGGAGAAGCTCAGGTCATAGGGCCGCAGCGCGGTTTCCACCCGGGCCAGCAGGATCTGGTGCGCGCGCATCACCGACGTGACGGCCACCATGCCGTCGGCGACATGGCCCCAACCGGCCCGTTCCCAGTTGGCGCGGGCCAGCGCGATGGGATCACGATGTGAGGGCATGCCCTTTCTTACCGCACCGGCTGGGCTTTCCGTTATCGCAGCGCCGCGGTGCTCACCGCGGTCAGCACCGCCCGGGTCGATTGCCGGGTGCCCACGGTCACGCGCGCCCCGCCGTCGGCGTAGTGCCGAACCCGTAGACCGGCGCTGTCGAACACCTCGCGCCAGGGCCGTACGCCGGGGAGATAGACGAAGTTGGCGCGCGCATCGGTGCTGTAGACACCCAGCTTGGACAATTGGGCGCGCAGTCGCCTGCGCTCCGCGCCGATGATCCGGATCCGATGCTGGAGTTCGTCTTCGGCTCGGTAGCACGCCGCGGCGGCTACCAGTCCCGTCACCCCGATCCCGAACGGCAGCTGCATGTTCCACAACCGGCGCCCAAGCTCCGGTGCACAGAATCCGTAACCGATCCGTAGCCCGGCGAGCCCGTAGGCCTTCGAGAACGTCCGGACGACAACCACATTCGGGAAACGCAACACCAGCGACCGGGTATCGAGCCGCTCGGCCGGCGACAGGAACTCCACATACGCCTCGTCGAGCAGCACCGTGGTGCCCGGCTCGACGCGCGCCAGGAAACGCTCGACATCGGCCACCGGTTCGATGGTTCCCGTCGGATTGTGCGGCCGGCACAGCACCACCACCCGGGCGGTGCGGGCGGCGTCGGCCATCGCCTCCAGATCGTGGTGGCCGTGCACGTCCAGCGGCACGGTCACCGACCGCAGCCGCGCCATCTGCGCGAAGATCGGGTACCCGTCGAAGGTCGGTGTCGTCAGCACGATGGCATCGCCGGGTTCGGTGAGCGCCTGCAGTACCTGCATGATCACGCCGGTGGCGCCGGCACCGATCACCACCTGCTCGTCACGGACCCCGAGTTGGGCGGCCAGCAACGACCGCATGCGCTGCGGCAGGAACTCGGGGTAGCGGTTGGCGGACCCCAGCGCTTCGACCAGCGCGGACCGCACCGACGGCAGTGGCGGGAAGGGGTTCTCGTTGAGCGCCAGTGCCGACGGGTCCACCGCGGCCGGAAGGTACCCGCAGTGGTCGACCGGCTCCGGTTGCGGCATGCTCATCGTCCGCCCCATCGGATTGCGGCGGCACCCGCGAAGTCCCCGGCATGCGCGAACGCGGCCATCAGCACGGTGTCCCCCGCGCTGACCCGGCCATCGGTCACCGCCCGGTCCAAGTTGACCGGGATGCCCGCGGCGAACAGGTTGCCGCATTCGTCAAAGGTGTCGACGTGCCGTTCGACGGGCAGCTCGAGTGCTTCGCGCCAGTTACGCAGGAACACCCGGTTGGGCTGGTTGGTCACCAGCAGGTCGATATCTTTGGGCGCCACACCGATTCGGTCGCACACCGCATAGGACACCTCGGGGACCTGCCGATTGCCCCTGGCCAGCACCTTGGTGATCTTGGATTCGGTGAAGCCGATGCAGCCCTCCCCCGGCCCGGCCGCCCACCACTTGCGGGGCGGGTCCACCGCGATGGTCATGTCACCGGCGAACTCACCGTAGGTACGGCATTCGACATCCAGGATGGGTGCGTGGTCCGACAACGTGAGCAGCCCGACCGCGGCACCGTCGCCGGGCACCGCCGCCTGCGCCTTGCCTCGCACGGTCTGCTGATCGAAGATCTGTCCGGCCGCGTTCTGCACCACCGCGATCAGCGCGGTGGTGCCCTGCCCGGAGGCCAGCAGGTTACGTGCGAGCTTGAGGCCCAGCACGAACGCCGCGCAGCCACCGTTGTGCAGATCGAGCACCCAGTCCGGCTTCATACCCAGCCGGTGCGCCACACCGCCGCCGGCACCATAGAACGGCATATCGGGCAGCTGGGTGTGGGTGATCAGCACGTCGACGCCGGCCAGCACATCGGCGCCGTGCCGCTCGATCAGGCCGGCGGCGGCCCGTTCGACCATATCGGTGGCGGTCTCCTCGGGCGCCACGTGATGACGGAAGGCCGGGGCCCGGAACATCAGGTTCTCGCGCAGGTCATCGGATCCGGCGAACTGCGCGTAGTAGTCCGCACCGATCGGCTCGCCCGGCAGGTAGGTGGAGATGTCCACGAGGCTGACGGCGGGCTGGAGCGCAGCGACTCGGGCAGTGGTGGTGGTCATCGGGATTCCTCCATCCAGGCCGGGGTGATCGGGAGGCCGTTGCGGTGCCGGTATTCGGCGATCTGCTTGAGGTTGCGCAGTTCCAGTTCGTGCCCGGCGCCGAACATGTCCCAGAAGTCGCCGACCCACACCGGGCGTTGCGGCGGTGCTGCTTCCGGGTACGGATTGTCGTCGTAGAACGGGTGGTGGCAGTTGGTCCACAACACCACCGACCCGGGCTTGTTCAGCACCACCCTGGCGTCGACCACCCGCATCAGGTAGACCATCCACAGGTGATGCCCCTGATCCCAGGCGCAGTGGTAGTCGACGGTCATGGCGGCGCGGTTGGTCACGGTGCGCGTGAAAATCTTTGTCTCCGACCCCAATCGGTCGTATGCCAACCACAGGTCCGGATCCTCGGTACGCATGAAGCCGCGCAGGCTGTAGGTCCATTCCTCCAGCGAGCGGGTGTCGGCCAGATAGCCGTAGAGTTCGTCGGGTGGGCAGTCGATGTAGGTGTTGACGGTGCAGAATTCACCGAACACCTGGTCGTGCGGGTAGACCGAACGCATCATCTCCATGATGATCGGGGTGGCTTTCTCTCTGGGTGAGGTTTCGATCCGCACCACACCGTCGATGGGTGCGGTGATGTCCTCAAGAGCGGGCAGTGACATGGGTGGCGTCCTCCTTGTTGGCGAGAAAGGGTGCGAACGGCGGTATTTCGTCGGCAGAGCATTCGATGCTGACGACGGCCGGGCCGTCGGTCGCCAACGCGTCCCGCAGCGCCGCGGTAAGTTCGCCCGGCTCACTGACATCGACTGCGGACAGACCGGGGAACATGGCGGCCAGACCCGCGCCCAGCCGGCTCGGGGTAAACCGGTTGTAGCTGTATGCGCCGTCGTAGTAGAGCTGTTCGCGGGTGACACACATGGCGTGGGCGTTGTTGTTGAACAGCACCACAGTCACCGGTAGCCGGTATTGGATGGCGGTGTGCAGTTCCATCCCGTGCATGTAGAACGATCCGTCGCCGGCGAGGATCACCGTGCGCCGGCCCCTGGCGAAGCACATTCCGATCCCGGCCCCGAAGCTGTAGCCCATCCCGCCCATGCCGAGAGCAACCAGGAAACGGCCGCCGCGCCGGACGGGCAGTTGGTGGATCGCCGCCGCCCCACTGTTACCGGCATCGACGACGATATCGGCGCCCTCGGGAAGGGTGTGGTCCAACGCGGCGATGGCGTCGCGGTACCGGATTCCGTTCCCCACGTGGGCCGGTGGCTGGAGTTCGGTGTGCGCGATGCGCTCCGGCACGGTGACCCCGGTGGGCCGGCCCGGTCCCGACAATGCGGTGTTCAGCATCGTCAGCGAGCCCCGCAGGTCGTCGGTGTGCACATGCACCGCGTCCGGGAACGGCACGGCAGCGCCCAGCGACAGCACCGGCACCGCCGCCAGCGCGGCGTCGAGCCCGGCGCGCGCGGTCACCGGAAACCGGGTACCGATGAGCAGGCACACCGCACTGTCGGCGATGGCCGCGGCCACACCCGGGTGGCCCATGACGCCGGTGACTCCCAACGCGGATGAGGAACCGAGGCCGGGGGCGCCGCCGACGTCCTTGGCGTCGGGCACGGTGGCCACCCGGGCGCGCAGGATCGCCCGCAATCGCTCCAATTCGTCGCGGGCATCGTCGCGGGCGATCTGTTCGCCGGCGACGATGGTCACCGCGCCGCGCGCGCTGCGCAGCCGTTCGGCGATGACGGCCGGGTTGCCCAGTGGCATCGACGGGGTCGGGGCCACCTCGGGGACCAGTTGAATTTCGCTCTGCTGCACGTCTTTCGGCAGTAACAGCACGGCGGGACCACCATGCTCCCGGGCCGCCGCCAGCGCCTGCCCCAGCGCGGTGACGATGTCGTGGGGGTCCAGGACGCGCCGGCAGAACACCGACACCGCCGAGAACAATGCTTCGGCATCCAACGAACCGTTGGCGCCGCTGGTGTCCTGGAAGCTGCCCCGGCCGTCCATCGCCCGGGGCGGCTGCCCCACCAGCGCCAGCACCGGCACCCGGCTGGTGAACGATTCCCCTAGCGCTGCAACAAGATTCAACGATCCGCCGCCCGACGTCGCGGCGACCACCCCGATCCGCGCCCCCGCACGGGCGTATCCATCGGCCATCGTGCCCGCGGCGAACTCGTGCTTGGCCAGGACCGCGGTCAGCCCGTCGTGGAAGTACGCGGCGTCGTAGAGATCTTCGATGTTGGCGCCGTCGACACCGAAGATGTGCTCCACCCCGTGCGCTGCCAGCCGACCCACGATGTGGTCGACCACCCGGTGACTGCGCGACATCCGACACCTGCCTTCCGTTCTGCAGGTGACACGACGCGCATCGCACTTCGGTTCACCCGATCTCGGAGATCACAGGTTCTTTTCCAGCAGGACCTTTCCATCGTCTGCGGAAACCAGCTGTACCGAAGCGATTTCATGCGGCGCCATTGCGACGTTTCCGCTGGGCAGCGCGGTCGCCCCGGACAACCCGAGCCAGGTCGCGATCTGGGTCCGGGTCCCGTCGCGACCGATCACGACCATTCCGAGATTCTGTGCCGCGGCGTCGCGTTGACCCCAGTCGCCGTAGCTGCAGGCCATGTCGATGCGCGTACCCCAGCTGTAGCCCGAGAGGGCGATGCTCGCATTGATCGGGGTCTCGTTGATCTTGTTCATCTCCAGCATCGCGACGGGCGGTGCGCCCTGCTGCAACCCCAGCGTCTCCGGTGCGATCACCAGCACCAGGCCGACGGCCAGCAGGGCGGCCGCCACACCCACCGCGATGGTGGTGACCCAGCGGGACCGGCGGCGCCGGGACCGAACCCGGTCCAGCACCTGGTCACGCAGTTCCGGGCGCAGCGGCGGATCGGGCAGCCGGTTGTCGAGTGCCTCCACCTCGTCGAGATCCACCATCGCCAGCAACGCAGGCATCCCGGTCAGCTCGGCGACTGCGTCGCGACAGCGCGCGCAGGTCTGCAGGTGCGCCTCGAAATCTCGGCGCTCGCTGGGCGACAGCGCACCGAGCACGTAACTGGCATCCCAGGTGAGGTACGGGTCGCCGGCACCGGCCTGTTCGAAATCGGTCATCGGGTCACCCCCATCTCCTGCAGGTTCAGTCTCAGTGCCCGCACCGCGTAATGCAGCCGGGATTTCACGGTCCCCTCGGCTATGCCGAGGTCGGCGGCGATCTGCGCGGTACTCCAACCCTGGTAGTAGGCGCGCCGGATCACCGCGCGGTGATCCTCGGAGAGTTCACTCAGTGCGGTGCTGATCAGAAGTCGGTCCAACGCGGTATCCACTTCGTCGGGGCCGGCAGCGGCGGTATTGCCGGCGACCGTTTCGACATCGGGCGTTCCTGCCTCGTTGCGGAACCGCGCGCTGCGCCGCTCGTCGATGACGAGATTACGCGCGACGGTGTACAGCCAGGCCCGGGGCGGCCGGTTGGGATCCGCGCTGACCTCCGGATGACGCCAGGCCCGCAGCAGCGTTTCCTGCACGACGTCCTCCGCCCGCGCGGCATCACCGGTCAAGCGCAGGGCGTAGCGCCACAGCGCTCCCGCGTGCTCGTCGTACAAGACCCGCATCATCGCGGCCTCCGGATCGTCCACTCCCAACCTCCGTCTCTGACACGACGTGGGTGGCGGTCCAGTTCAAACTAGCGCCGGATGCTGGGCAGTGAGCTCACCGTCGGCACCACCTGTCCGCTCTTGCGGGAGGTCCGATGCTCGAACCGACCTGCCGGGCTAGAGCGTCAGGATGCGCGGGCCGTCCGCGGTGACGGCCACCGTGTGCTCCCAATGCGCGGCGCGTGAACCGTCCGTGGTGACGACTGTCCAGTCGTCATCGAGCACCTTGGTGTTCGCGGTGCCCAGGGTCAGCATCGGCTCGATCGCCAGGACCGAGCCGACCTCCAGGTAGGGGCCCTTCCCGGGTGCACCCTCGTTGGGCAGGAACGGGTCCATGTGCATTTCGCGGCCGATGCCGTGACCGCCGTACCCGGCGACGATGCCGTATTTACGGTCGTCGCGGGCCTCCGCGGCGTGCGTACCGACCTCGATCGCGTGGGACACGTCGGTCAGCCGGTTGCCGGGCACCATCGCGGCGATACCCGCCTCCATGGACGTCCTGGTGGCCTCGGACAGCAGTTCGTCGGCCGGGATCAGCGCGCCGACGCCGAAGGTGACGGCGGAATCGCCGTGCCAGTCGTCGAGGATCGCGCCGCAGTCGATGGACACCAGGTCGCCGGCGACGAGCTTCTCGGCATCCGACGGGATGCCGTGCACGACGCGGTCGTTGACCGATGCGCAGACGGTCGCCGGGAACCCGTGGTAGCCGAGGAACGACGGGACACCGCCGCCGTCGCGGATCACCGATTCCGCGATCCGGTCCAGTTCACCGGTGGAGACCCCGGGGGCGGCGGCGTGGCGGACGGCTTTGAGCGCCGCGGCCACCAGTGCTCCCGCGGCGGCCATCGCATCGAGCTCACCGGGGCTGCGCTGCGGAACGACTTTGCGACGCAGGCCCGGCACGTTGATCATGATTGGCCGATCAAGGGGTGCTCCTGATTACCGGCCGAGCGCCTGCAACGCCCGGGCGAACACCTCGTCCAGGGTGCCGACGGCGTCGACAGTCTTCAGTTCGTCCGCGTAGTAGTCCAACAGCGGTGCGGTCTCGGCGTTGTAGACCGCCATCCGGTTGCGGATGACCTCTTCGGTGTCGTCGGCCCGGCCGCGACCCTTGAGACGTTCCAGCAACTCGTCCTCGGACACCCGGAACTCCAGCACGGCGTCCAGCTTCAGGCCGCGCTTGGCCAGCATGTCCTTGAGCGCCTCGGCCTGCTCGACCGAGCGCGGGTATCCGTCGAGGATGAACCCGGCGGCCGCGTCGTCGTGGTCGATGCGGTCGTCGACGAGTGCGTTGGTGAGCGTGGCGGGCACCAGGTCACCGGCGTCCAGGTACTTCTTGGCTTCCACGCCGAGCGGGGTGCCTGCGCCGATGTTGTGGCGGAACAGGTCGCCGGTGGAGATCTGCGGGATTCCGAGCTGGGCGGCGAGCTTCTCCGCCTGGGTTCCTTTTCCGGCCCCGGGAGGTCCGAGCAATACGATTCTCAACTTAGGAACCCTCTCTCACTTCAAGAAACCTTCGTAGTTGCGCTGCATGAGCTGGCTCTCGATCTGTTTCACGGTATCCAACCCCACGCCGATCATGATCAGCACCGCAACGCCGCCGAAGGGCAGGTTCTGCAGGGTGGCGCCACCGCTGCCGGCCTGCAGGACCACGTTCGGGAGCACCGCGATGACGCCGAGGTAGATCGAGCCCGGGAGGGTGATACGGCTCAGCACGAAGCGCAGGTAATCGGCAGTGGGCTTGCCCGGGCGGATACCGGGGATGAACCCGCCGAATTTCTTCATCTCGTCGGCCCGTTCCTCCGGGTTGAACGTGATGGAGACGTAGAAGTACGTGAAGAAGATGATCAGGCCGAAGTAGAAGGCTATGTGGACCGGGTCCGTCGGGTTCGACAAGTGGTTGGCGACGAACGAGCTCCACCATCCGGTGCCGGGATTGTCGCGACCGCTGTCGATGAGCTGGGTGACCAGCTGCGGGATGTAGATCAGCGAGGACGCGAAGATCACCGGAATGACGCCGGCCTGGTTGACCTTGAGCGGCAGGTAGGTGGATGTGCCGCCGTACATGCGGCGTCCGACCATGCGCTTGGCGTATTGCACCGGGATGCGGCGCTGCCCCTGCTCGACGAACACCACGCCGACCAGGACGGCCAGGGCACCGATGCAGACGAAGGTGAACACCATGCCGCCGCGGGCATCGAGGATGGCCTTGCCCTCGGCCGGGATGCGGGCCGCGATACCGGCGAAGATCAGCAGCGACATGCCGTTGCCGACGCCGCGCTCGGTGACCAGCTCGCCCATCCACATCACCAGGGCGGCGCCGGCGGTCATGACCAGCACGATGACGATCAGGCCGAAGATCGACGAGTCGTCGATGATGTCGAGGCTGCAGCCCTGCATCAGTCCACCGTTGGCGGCCAGCGCCACGATGCTGGTGGCCTGCAGGATCGCCAGTGCGATCGACAGGTACCGGGTGTATTGGGTCATCTTGGCCTGGCCGGCCTGACCCTCTTTCTTGAGCTGCTCGAAGCGCGGAATGACCACGGTGAGCAGCTGCACGATGATGCTGGCGGTGATGTAGGGCATGACGCCGACTGCGAACACCGAGAGCTGCAACAGCGCGCCACCGGAGAACAGGTTGATCAGCGAGTAGATCTGCGCCGAGTCACCGCCGCTGACCTGCTCGATGCACTGCTGCACGTTCGGGTAGTTGACGCCCGGCGACGGAATAGTCGCGCCGACGCGGTACAGAATGACCAACCCGAGGGTGAACAGGATCTTGCGCCTGAGGTCGGCAGTCCGCAGCGACGAGATGAAAGCCGAAAGCACTCTTCCTCCTGCGCAGCCGACTTCAATCGCGCGGCGTGCAATGGGGCTGGACAGTCCAGCGTTTGGTTAAAGTCTCGCGCGATCTACCTGCAGGTTTACCGCCTGCAAAGTCACGCGTCAAACAGTCTACGAGAGTAACAGCCCGACACCGATTGCCCGCCACTGGCTGGAATGCCGAAACGTCGCCGGCACACCGACCGGCGCCCCCCGGCACGTGGTCATCTGGGCAGCTTCGCCTCGATCTTCTCCACTATGTCTACCGCAGCCGTGACCGGCTGCTCTTGCGGCGGCCGACAGGCCTGAATGTCGAGGATGAGGTTCGCGGCGACCGCCAGGGCCCGCTGACACGATCTGGCCTCGGCGCCGGCGCCCCGGGTGTACGGCATCGCCAGCAGGATGTCGGACCGGTCGAGGTCACCGCTCACCCACTTCGGCATCGCCTGGTCGTTGATCCTGACGTTCACGGTGTGGTTCGTGCATTTCGACCAACGTTGCGCGGACTCGGCGAAGAACGTGTGCGCCGCGTCGGCGGTGCGATAAGAGACCACCGACTGCACGGCCAGGCTGTCCCACTGATCGCTGTCGGGCGACCGGAGCAACTGTTGACGCAACGTCTTGTAATGACTGGAGTCATAGATCGGGGCCTCGTCGACCTGCCACACCCCGAGACAGTTCAGATTCGACAGCAGGTTGCGGTGATCGCCCATGGTGTCGGTCTGAGGATGCGCGGCGATACCGGTGGTGCCGAGCACGGCGTCGATCTCCTGAGGGCTGAGAAGCAGCCCGGGCAGCGCCGCATCGGGAACCGGCCTCGGCGGCGCCGCGGGCGTGCCACCGTCGGCGCAACCGGCGAGACCGATGACGATCAGGAACGCTGCGACGGCGATCGATCCCACGCCATCAGGCATGCGTCCCTGCCGCGGCACACGCCTCCTGCGCGCGCGTGGCCTGATTGTTCATCTCCGCCGCGGTGCTGTTGAGACTCTCGCCGTCGATGCGCAGTCCCATCTTCAGCAGCAGCTTCGTCGCGCCGAGCGACCATGTCCGCATCGGCGCAGCGATATCGGGCGCGAGTCCCGGGGTATTGGCCGCACTCATCGAGAGCCCGGCGGCTTCGCGCAACGCGGTGCGACCGGTGACATTGCTCGTGGCGACTGCCGGGTCCGCATATCCGGACCCTTCATAGGAGTCGGCGAAGTCTCCGTAATAGGTGGCCGAACCATCCAGCACCTGGGCGAACTGCGCGCAGGCCTGCACCGCGACCGGATCGGCGTTGTCCGCTGTCGGCGCTCCGGCCACCTGGACGACGGCACCGGGCGATGCCGGGTCAGGCACCACGTCATCGGCGACCGCTGTCGCGGCGTTCGACAAACCGACGCCAACGGCGAGCAGAAGTGTGGTCGCGGCCTTCCGGCCCGACATCGATGACTTCACGGCGCTTCCTCCATGTGCGAACTGCGTTTCGCGCCGACATTCAACGCTGGCGGCGAATCGAGACCACGCTGCATTGGCCAGGCATCTCGACCGTGAACGGCGGGCAGACTGCCGGCTTCCACTTGCCATCCATTGCAACTCGCCAACGATTGAAACACATTGATTCACAAGGTCTTTCACAGCCAAATGCCAGGAACGACGGGGGATGAAGACCTTATGTATTTGTATTGTATTGCCACACAGCGTGTCTCGATAGCCCATGCGGCGTGTCGCTCACAGCAGGTTCCCAGGGTCCCAGACTCCGGCCCGCTTACCTGTTCGCACCATGCCGGTGTATGAGAAACGTTGGTGTGCAACGTCATAAACAGCGAACTCACAGCTGCGAGACGCCCATTCGATGGGAGTCGGGCGTGGACCGTTGTCCGGCCGTTTGCCGTCTGGAAACCCGGTCCGTAGAAGCTCCGACGCGACATATCCGTTGGATCTCATTCCGACCACGAGAGGGCGAACTCACCTCATGTTCAAACACTTTGCCGCTCTGGCTGCCTGTGTACTGGTGCCGGTAGCGTCCGCACCTCTCGCAGCGGCAGAGCCGCCGCCACCGCCACCGCCGGTGCCCGACGCGGCGGCTCCGGTGAACCTGAGCAATCCCCTCCCGCCCGAAGGCGCAGTCCCGTCCGGCCCGGCCGGAATCCTGGACACCCCCGACGGCTGGCATCTGGAGGTATCGGGCAGCAACGAGACCCAGCTGCCGGTCGCACCACTGACCACCGCCATCTCGTCGCGCGAGTACCTGATCGCCGGCACGTTCACCGGCAAGATCACGGGATCCGGAACCACCGAGCTGACCGGCGGATCCTTCGAGGCGGGCGAGCAGATCGGTTGCGGCATCATCTCCGACGAGGTCGAGATCAATCCGGGCGCCAGCTTCACCCCCGGCATCGGGATTCCGTTCACCGGCAACGCAACCGGAGCGTTCGGTGTGTCCCTGCAGGGCAAGGTCTACCTCAAGCCCGGCACGGTGACCACCGTGGCACTGGACAAAAAGAAGTTCAAGGGCACCGAGACGCGTATCACCATCACCGGTGTGCGCGTCAAGACCGACCAGTGCGCCGGCCAGTCGTTCATCCGCTCCTACGCGACGCTGACCAGCTCGACCGAGAACACCGACGACATCATCACCTATCTCGGCGTCACCAAAGCCGTCTGAGGCTCGTCAGCCCCTCCCCCCAAATCCGAACGGAACCAACATGATCATGCGAATTGCCACGCTGACCGCGTGCATGCTGCTCCCTCTTTCAACCGCGCAGATCGCCAAGGCGGAGCCGCCGGTCAGCGATATGCCGCCACCGGATACCGGCGTGGTCGCGTCGGCCCCGCCCGGGATCGTGACGACGCCGGACGGCTGGACGCTGACCGTGGTGGCTTCGAACGAAACCCAGTTGCCGGTCGCGCCGCTGACGACCGCGGTCTCGTCCCGTGAGTACCTGGTGGGTGGCACGTTCGCCGGTGCTGTCTCCGGTGAAGGTTCGACCACTCTCAAGGGCGGCACGCTGGAGGCCGGCTACCAGGTGGGCTGCGGAATCGAACTGGGCCAGGTGCGTCTCATCGGGTCGGCGGGCATCGGCACCTCCGGTTCGTCATTGACCGGTGGGCTCATCCCGACCGGCGTCACCTTCCCGCTCTCGGGCACGATCGAGATCCACGCCAAGCCCGGCACGGTCTCCACGGTCACCGTGAACAAGAAGGAGTTCAAGAAGGCACCGGTGCGCGTCACCATCAAGGACACGCACATCAAGGTCGACGGTTGCGTCGGTCAGTCGTTCCTGCGGTCGTATGCCACGTTGACGAGTTCGACCGAGGACACCGACGATATCGTCGCCTACTACGGCGTGACCAAGTCTGTCTGACACAGAAATGGTATCGACACCAGAACACGCGGCCTGCAACATGAATCGCAGTGTCACCTTTCCTGTCGCTGCGCTTCTGCCCTCGGTTGCACGAGCGGTCGCCACTGGTATCGCCATCTTCGCAGCGGCGGTCGCCTGTGCAACGGCCGCCGCTGCGGAGCCGCCACCGGAGCCATTGCCGGTGCCGGCCGTACCGGCACCACCGCCTCCCGCAGGACCCAACGTGCCCATGGTCGGCGCACCGCTCGGTCCGGAAGGGCTGAACGTTCTGGCGCAGAATGGAACTCAGCAGGGTGGTCCGCTGGGCGCCCCGCCGGTCGTCGGCTTGGACAGGACCACCGTGCTGGGCCAGCTCCCCACACCCTCGGCACCCGGAGCCGCTCCGGGGACACCCCCGAACCTCAACGTGTTCAACAACGCCTACGGCCCCCAGCAGTGCCTGGTCCCGTCGGCGCCCGGTGAATGCCAGCAGTTCGATGTCGCCCCCGGCCAGGAGAACGCGGATGTCAACCGCCGGGAGTGGATGGGGCGCTATATCGACATGTACCGCGCCGGCATGCTCAGGGGCGGTTTGCTCGGCCAGTTGCCGCAACAGCAGCTCGGTGAACCGTTGCCGGGCACCGCGCCTCCGCCCGGTACCAACATCCCGCCGGGATTGGGGCAATTCCTGCCTGTTCCAACGGATCTCCCGCCTGGTGTTCTACCACCACCACCTGCTTGACTACTGCAGCCGGACTGACCGGAACGCAGCTGCTCAGTCATTTTTCGTGACGTTCTGTCCGCACTTGGTTTCCCTACTTCAGGGTTCGATCGCCGTGATGTGAAATATGTTGTGCAATAGCCAATTACACAGTTATGCGGTACTTTCTGCCTGTCAAACTCACCCAAACCCCGGGAGTTTCTGCCGTGAACAAACCCGCTTCGCTGACGGCCGGTGTGTGCTCGCTGTGCATCACCGCAACAATGGTCGCCATACCGCCGCACGCCGCGGCCGCCGACCTGCCAGTGATTCAGCACCGCAGCGTGTCGGTGTCGGATCAGCCCTACGAACTGACCGCCACATCTGTAGCGCTGCAGAATCTTCTTCTGGTGGCAGGCATTCCGTTCAACAACCTGAACACCACCCTCACCACACTCGGCGGTCTGACGAACTTCGTCACCGGGCTCAACCAGGCGCTCGGCAACATCTACAAGGGCAACTGGGACCTGGTCCCGGCCAACCTGCAGAAGGCCTGGACCGACGAGGTGGCCGCCTTCCAGAAGGTCCTCCAGCTGCCGCAGACGCTGATCACCTACAACACCAAAACCATCCAGAACTTCGTCAACAGCCTGGCCGCCGGCGGTTCCACCCTTGCCGTGCAATCTGCCGCCTCGACTGCCGCTGCACTCCCGACGGCCCAGTCGGATGTGACCAATGCCCTGCTAGTGGTGCTCGGCATCCCGTTCAACAACCTGAACACCACCCTCAGCACGCTCGGCGGTCTGACGAACTTCGTCACCGGGCTCAACCAGGCGCTCGGCAACATCTACAAGGGCAACTGGGACCTGGTCCCGGCCAACCTGCAGAAGGCCTGGACCGACGAGGTGGCCGCCTTCCAGAAGGTTCTCCAGCTGCCGCAGACGCTGATCACCTACAACGTCCGGGCGCTGCAGAACCTGTTCGGCAGTCCGGCACCCATCTCGGTGACGTCCACGTTCGTGACCAGTGAGCGCGTACACACGCTGGCCCTGCCGTCGGCCGCGCCGGCGATCGAGAGCAGCACGCCGGAGTCCGCCGACGAGTTGACCGTCATCGGTGTCAAGGGTGCCACCACGGCCGCCGACGGCGCGAAAAGCACTGTCACCGAGCACGATAAGGTGACGGGCTCCCCCGAGACGGTCGACAAGGTGGATTCGACCGTGCCGGCCGAGGACACCACAGTCGAGACCCCCACCGAGGCCGCACCTGAGGAAAGCGGCGAACCGCCCGCCGAGAAGTCCGCACCGACGGACACCGACCAGGCCGCCGATGCCGGCAACCCGGCCGAAGCCGACACGTCGGATGCGGGCGCCACCTACGGGAAGCACGCGCTGAAGAGCGGCACCTCCGGCAAGCACGCGCGGCCGGACGACGCCACGGACTCGACGGCATCATCATCCACCGACGGGTCATCGACGGATTCGGCACCGGGCAGGCACCGTAAGGGCGAAAGCACCTCGGAGGGTTCGTCCTCGGCATCCTCTTCGACCGGCGGATCGAGCGCCGCAGCGTAACCGATCCCAGAACACGTAGGCGGGCCCCGGCATGACGCCGGGGCCCGTCGCCGTTCACCAGGTCATTCAGTTTCAGAGCGTACAGTCGATCGTGTTCATTACATCAGCTAATTAAATCGTCAGAGGAGACCCCATGGCACGCACCGACGGAGACAGCTGGGACCTGGCGTCCAGCGTGGGCGCCACCGCGACGATGGTGGCGGCGGCCCGCGCGATGGCGACCGCCGCCCCCCAACCAGTGATCAACGACCAATTCGCCGCTCCCCTGGTGCGCGCGGTCGGCGTCGACTTCTTCACCAAGCTGGTCGACGGTGAACTCACCGCGGCCGATCTGGGCGACGACCCCCAGATGAACATCTCGCGCTTCGCCGATGGGATGGCCGCACGCACCCGGTTCTTCGACGATTTCTTCAGCGAGGCCGGCGATGCCGGTGTCCGGCAGGCCGTCATCCTGGCCGCAGGCCTGGACTCGCGCGCCTACCGGCTGGACTGGCCGGCCGGGACCGTCGTGTTCGAGATCGACCAACCCGAGGTCATCGCCTTCAAATCCCGGACGCTCGCCGAACTGGGCGCGCAACCCACCGCGATCCGTCGCGCGGTCGCGGCGGACCTACGGGACGACTGGGTCTCGGCGCTGCGGTCAGCGGGCTTCGATCCGGCGGCACCGACAGCCTGGATCGCGGAAGGGCTGTTCGGTTACCTGCCGCCCGAGGCGCAGGACCGGCTGCTCGACCTGATCACCGAGAACAGTGCGCCCGGCAGCCGGGTCGCCGCCGAAGCGGTGCCCAGCACCATGGACATCGACCCGGACGCCGTCCGGGAACGGATGCAGACGGTGACCGACAAGTGGTCCTCGCACGGGTTCGACCTGGACTTCAGCGAGCTGATCTATCTCGGCGATCGCCAGGACGCGACGACGCATCTCACCGAACTCGGCTGGCAGACCTCGGCGATCCCGACCAATGGTCTGCTGGCCCAGTACGGGCTACCCCTCATCGACGAGGATCCGCAGTTCGGGCAGGCGTCCTACCTCACCGCGGTGAAGTGATGGCACGGACCGAGGGCGACAGCTGGGACCTGGCTTCCAGCGTGGGCGCCACCGCCACGTCGGTGGCCGCCTCCCGGGCACTGGCCAGCCGCGGACCCGACCCGCTGATCGACGACCCCTATGCCGCGACGCTCGTCGAGGCCGTCGGGCTCCCGCACTTCGTGCGGATGGCCAACGGCGAGTTCGACGACAGCCACGACCCACTCTTCGGGCGCGACCAGATGCGCGAGCACATCGCGGTGCGCACCCGGTTCTTCGACGACTTCTTCGCGACGTCGTTCGCCGCGGGAGTCCGTCAGGCCGTGATCCTGGCGTCGGGGCTCGACGCCCGCGCCTACCGGCTGGCCTGGCCAGACGGGACCGTGGTCTTCGAGATCGACCAGCCGGACGTCATCGAGTTCAAGACCCGGGTGCTCGCCGACGCGGGTGCCGCACCCGGCGCGGATCACCGCACCGTCGGCATCGATCTGCGCGGGGACTGGCCGAGCGCCCTGCGGGACGCCGGTTTCGACCCCTCGGCGCCGACGGCGTGGATCGCCGAAGGGCTGCTGATCTATCTGCCGCCGGAGGCCCAGGACCGGCTGTTGGACAACATCACCGCGCTCAGCGCTCCCGGCAGCGCACTGGCCACCGAGCACATGGACGCCAAGGCGCTCACCGGGGACTGGGCGAAGGAACTCAGCGCGCGGGGTCGACGGTACGGCAGCGATATCGACCTCAACGAACTGTTCTACAGCGGTCCCCGCAACTCGGCGGGTGACCACCTCCACGCGGCCGGCTGGCAGGTGAACGTGCTGCCGAACTCGAAGGCCTACGCCGCCAACGGCTTCGAGCGTCCCAATGACGAACTGTCGGCGATGGTGGGAGACTCCGGCTATCTGACCGCAACGTACGAGTGAGGATCTTTCATGGCACGCTCTGATGGTGACAGCTGGGATCTGGCCTCCAGCGTCGGCGCGACGGCCACCATGGTTGCCGCCGGCCGCGCCATAGCCACCAAGGCCGAGCATCCACTGTTCGACGACCCGTTTGCCGCGCCACTGGTGCGTGCGGTGGGTATCGAGGCCTTCACCATGATGGTCGACGGAACCATCGACATCGCGGCCGTCGCGCCCGACGCCGCGGACCAGGTGAAATCCAATATCGACGAGATGGCGGTACGCACCAAGTTCTTCGATGACTACTTCATCGACGCGGGCGAGAAGGGTGTCCCGCAGGCGGTGATCTTGGCTGCCGGACTGGACGCCCGCGCCTACCGGTTACCTTGGGCCGACGGCACGGTCGTCTACGAGGTCGACCAGCCCGACGTCATCGAGTTCAAGACCCGGACGCTGGCAGACCTGGGCGCCGCACCCACCGCCGAGCGCCGCGCCGTGCCGATCGACCTACGCGAGGACTGGCCGGCGGCGATGCGGGCGGCGGGCCTCGACCCGAACCGGCCGACCGCCTGGTGCGCGGAGGGGCTACTCATCTACCTGCCCCAGGAAGCTCAGGACAGGCTGTTCGACAACATCCACGAACTGAGCGCGCCGGGCAGCACCGTGGCCACCGAATTCGTCCCGGGCATGCGAGATTTCGACCCGGAGAAGGCGCGCGCCGCGGCCGAGACGTTCTCCCGGCTGGGGTTGGAAATGGACATGCCGTCCCTGGTCTACCACGGTGAACGCGTCTCGGCGGCCGACTATCTGGGCGCCAAGGGATGGCAGATGACCGGTGTCCCCCGTACCGAACTGTTCACCAGGTACGGTCTGCCGATGCCGGAGCTCGGCGCCCAGGACGTGCTCGGTGAGATCGTCTACGTCAGCGGCACATTGCCGTAACCAGGTGTGACGGTCTGCCGCGATGGCATCAGAACCTGAAGTCGCCCAGCCACAGCGCGTGGGCACCGTTGACCGAACGTTGCACCTGGTCGAACACACCGGCGACCGAACTGCTCAGCAGCGCGCCGATGGCGTGCGGCAATGAGGCCGCCGCTGGCTGGGAGGAGGCCTTGGGCCGCAACACATCCAGCATCGACGAACCCGGGTAATTGACGATGCGCACTTCGGCATCCGGTTCGAACCCTGCCCGCACCTTCGCCCGGTCGACAGCGGTGCGCAAGCCGCCCAGTTCGTCGACCAGGCCGCGGTCCTTGGCATCCGCACCGGTCCACACCCGGCCACGCGCGACCTCTTCGACCGCGGCCACCGTGAGGTTGCGCCCCTGCGCGACCCGTTCGACGAAATCCGCGTAGAACAGATCGGCCTCGGCCTCCACGTGCGCCTGCTGCTCGTCGGTGAAGCGCTCGTTACTCGACCAGGCGTCGGCATTCGGGTTGGTGCGCACCGAATCCGAGCCGACACCGAGCTTGTCCTTGAGCTGGCGCGAGACGAGCTTGCCGGTCACCACGCCGATCGATCCGGTGATGGTTCCGGCGTTGGCGATGATCGCGTCGGCGGCCATCGAGACGTAGTAACCACCCGAAGCGGCCACCGACCCCATCGACGCGATCACGGGCTTGCCGGCTTCGGTGGCCCGAACCACCTCGCGCCAAATGGTTTCCGATCCGGTGACCGACCCGCCCGGGCTGTTCACCCGCAGAACGATCGCGGACACATCGTCATCGGCGACGGCCTCGCGCAGCGCGGCTGCGATGGTGTCACCGCCGGCGCTGGAATTCCCGAACGGGAACATCTGCGGGCCGCCACGGCCGCTGACGATCGGCCCGTCGAGGGTGACCACCGCGATCGTCGGCTTGGACTTGCGGCCGGGGATCGGAGGCGCGGGTTTGAACGCGTTCGCCTTCGCGTAGCGCGACAGGAACAGTCGCGGCGGAGCGTCATCGCCGTCGGCAGCCGGTGGGGCACCGGTGAGTTCGGCGATCCGGGCGTAGGCCTCGTCCCGGAAGCCGATGCGGTCGATCAGCTTTCCTGACACCGCGGCATCACGCAGCAACGGCGCCTTGTCGGCCAGCGCATCGACCGTGGCGGCGTCCAGGTGGCGGGATTCGGCGACCGCTTGGAGCACCTGCGCGTGCAGGCTGCCGATGAGCGCGGTATCGGCTTCGCGGTGCGCGTCGGTGTAGCTGTCCTGGGTGAAAAGGTTTGCCGCCGACTTGTATTCGCCGCGAGCCACGAACTGCGCCTCGATTCCGGCCTTGTCCAGGGCGCCGCGCAGGAACAGTGCGCTGGTGGCGAATCCGATCAGCCCCACGGTGCCCGACGGCTGCATCCAGACCTCACGGAATGCCGAGGCCAGATAGTAGGACAGTGTGCCCGGATAGGTTTCCGCCCAGGCCAGGGTGGGTTTGGCCGTCCCGAATGCGGTGACGGCGTCCCGCAACTCCTGCACCGCGCCGGGAGCCGCGGCCGACAGCTGGATCCTGGCGATCAACCCGGCGACCCTGTCGTCCTCGGCTGCGCGGTGCAGCGCGTCGACGGCCTGGCGCAACGTCAACGGCTTGCCGCCGAGCGAAATGAGGGTCAACGGATCGAATCCGAGCGATTCCGGTGGCGCGGACTGCAGATCGAGTTCGAGCACACACCCGTCGGGCACACCGTTGTGGCGGGCAGTGTCGACCTTGCGCACCAGGGACTTCAGGTCATCGGGACCGGGCAGACCGGGGAGGAATCCGAACATCTTCCGAGCCTACCGGCGCCCGCCGGCCGGTGATCTCGCCGAGAGCGAAACCCCTACCGCCGGCCGGCGCCCATCGTTCTGGCGGCCAGCGCGCCGTAGGTCAGCAACAGCGTCGACGCCGACGCGGCGTTCAGCCCGAAGTCGCGAACCCGGACGTGCGCACCGACGGCCAGCGCGAAGTAGACCGTCAGCAGCACGAGTGTCAGCCTGGCCAACATCGGCGATCGGATTCCGCCCAGCAGACCAACCGCCGACGCCGCCTTGACGACCGGGAAGATCCACCGGTTCCGCGGCGGATAGTGCACGTCGTCAAGGCATTTGGCGACGTAGGGAATGGGCTGCACGCATATTGCCGCGTCCAGGCCCTGGGCCAGCGCCAGCGCCGCCAGCACTCGAGGCGACACGGCCGGTGTGGTGCTCATCGTGTCAGTCAACCACCGCCGGCACGGGCCCGTCGAGTGCTTCCGGGAACGCAAAAGGCCCCTGCCGGAGCAGGGGCCTTTGCGTTGCAGACTGTTCTACAGTTCGGTGGCCGAACCGCCGGCGGCCGTGATGGCCTCCCGCGCGCTGCCGCTGAACTTGTTGGCGGTGACGTCGACCTTGACGGCCAGCTTGCCGTCGCCGAGGACCTTCACCAGGCTGTTCTTGCGAACCAGGCCCTTGCCCACCAGTTCATCGACACCGATGGTGCCGCCCTGCGGGAACGCCTTGGCGATATCGCCGACGTTGACGACCTCGTAGGCCACCCGGAAGCGGTTCTTGAAGCCCTTGAGCTTCGGAAGCCGCATGTGGATCGGCATCTGGCCACCCTCGAACGTCGACGGGACGTTCTTGCGGGCCTTGGTGCCCTTGGTGCCGCGGCCGGCGGTCTTACCCTTGGAGCCCTCGCCGCGACCGACGCGGGTCTTCTTCGTCTTCGACCCGGGAGCGGGCTTCAGGTCGTGAAGCTTGATGACACTCATGATTCCTAGACCTCCTCGACCGTGATGAGGTGATGCACGGTCTTGATCAGACCACGGGTCTGAGCGTTGTCCTCACGGACCACGGACTGGCGGATCTTCCGCAGCCCCAGCGTGCGCAGGCTTTCGCGCTGCTTCCAGCGTGCGCCGATGGTTCCGCGCACCTGGGTGATCTTGAGCTCTGCCATGACTATGCCGACCCCTCACGCGCGGCACTGGCGGCCAGCGCCTCGCTTTCGCGCCGGGCCTTGAGCATGCCGGCCGGCGCCACATCCTCGATGGCGAGCCCACGACGGGCCGCCACCTCTTCGGGCCGCTGGATCATCTTGAGCGCGGCGACGGTGGCATGCACCACGTTGATCGCGTTGTCACTACCCAGCGACTTGGCCAGGACGTCGTGCACCCCGGCGCATTCGAGCACGGCGCGGACAGCGCCGCCGGCGATGACGCCGGTACCCGGGCTGGCCGGGCGCAGCATCACGACACCGGCCGCGGCCTCACCCTGGACCGGGTGCACGATGGTGCTGCCGATCAGCGGCACGCGGAAGAAGTTCTTGCGAGCTTCTTCGACGCCCTTGGCGATGGCGGCCGGAACTTCCTTGGCCTTGCCGTAGCCGACGCCGACCATGCCGTTGCCGTCACCGACGATGACCAGAGCGGTGAAGCTGAAGCGCCGACCACCCTTGACCACCTTGGAGACGCGGTTGATGGTGACGACGCGCTCGATGTAGTTGCTCTTCTCACCGCGGTCGTCGCCGCGGCCACGGCCGCCACGATCGTCACGGCCCCGGCCGCCGCGATCTCCGCGGCCGCCGCGATTGTCCTGCGCCGAACCGGCGCCAGCCTGGTCGGCCATCATGCAGTCCTCTCGTTGTCAGTCATCAGAATTTCAGCCCGCCCTCGCGCGCGGCATCGGCCAGCGCGGCGATCCGGCCGCCGTAGGTGTAGCCGCCACGGTCGAACACGACCGTCTCGACCCCGGCTGCCTTGGCGCGCTCGGCGATCAGCTGACCGACCCGCACGCTCTGTGCCTTCTTGTCGCCGTCGACGGCACGCACATCGGGCTCGATGGACGAGGCCGCGGCGACGGTGACGCCGGCGAGATCGTCGATGAGCTGGACGTGGATGTGCCGCGACGACCGGTTGACCATCAGACGCGGAGCATCGGCAGTTCCGGCGACCTTCTTGCGCAACCGGGCGTGACGACGGATCCGCGCGACCCGACGGGTCTCGGAGATGTTCTGCCCCACCGGCTTGTGCTTGGTGCCGGTGGCTGCATCAGTTTTCGTGGAAGCCATGGTTACTTACCTGTCTTTCCGACCTTGCGGCGGATCTGCTCACCCTCGTACCGCACGCCCTTGCCCTTGTACGGGTCGGGGCGGCGCAGGCGGCGGATGACCGCAGCGATCTGGCCGACCTTCTGCTTGTCGATGCCCGTGATCGAGAACTTCGTGGGTGTCTCGACCGCGAACGTGATGCCCTCGGGCGCTTCGATGAGGACGGGGTGGCTGTAACCGAGCGCGAACTCCAGGTTTGCACCCTTGAGCGCGACGCGGTAACCGACGCCGAAGATCTCCATCTTCCTGGTGTAGCCCTCGGTGACACCGGTGACCAGGTTGGCGACCAGGGTGCGGGACAGCCCGTGCAGCGAACGGCTACGCCGCTCGTCGTCGGGACGGCTCACCACGATGGCGCCATCGTCGTCACGCGAGACCACAATGGGCTCGGCGACATCCAGGGTCAAGGTGCCCTTGGGGCCCTTCACCGACACGTTCTGGCCATCAATGGCCACATCGACCCCGGCAGGAACCAGGACCGGCTGCTTTCCAATACGCGACATGTTTTCGTTCCCCTACCAGACGTAGGCGAGGACTTCGCCGCCCACGCCTTGTCGAGTTGCCTGGCGATCGGTGAGCAGACCGGAGGACGTGGAGATGATCGCCACGCCCAGGCCGCCGAGCACCCGAGGCAGATTGGTGGACTTTGCGTAGACCCGCAGGCCGGGCTTGCTCACCCGGCGCAGGCCGGCGATGCTGCGCTCACGGCTGGGACCGTACTTCAGCTGCACCACAAGGGCTTTGCCGACGCGGGCATCCTCGGTGCGGTAATCGGAGATGTAGCCCTCTTTCTTGAGGATCTCGGCGATGTTCGCCTTGATCTTCGAGTGGGGCAGAGTCACCTCATCGTGGTACGCCGAGTTGGCGTTACGCAGACGCGTCAAGAAGTCTGCGATGGGATCGGTCATCGTCATGACAGCCGGTTCACCTTCCTTGCGGCGGTTCCCATTCGGTCATTCGACACGTTGGGCCTTCCGAAATTTGAATTCGAATGAATGCTGGTTACCAGCTGGACTTCTGGACACCGGGCAGTTCGCCCGCGTGCGCCATTTCGCGCAGGCAGATCCGGCACAGGCCGAACTTGCGGAACACCGCGTGCGGACGGCCGCACCGGTTGCACCGGGTGTAACCGCGAACCGCGAACTTCGGCTTCTTGTTGGCCTTGTTGACCAGAGCCTTCTTTGCCATTGCTCAGTTCTCCTTGAACGGAAAGCCGAGGGCCCGCAGCAGCACTCGTCCTTCGTCGTCGTTGGTCGCCGTGGTGACGACGGTGATGTCCATGCCGCGGGGGCGATCGATGGAATCCACGTCGATCTCGTGGAACACCGACTGCTCCGAGAGCCCGAAGGTGTAGTTACCGCTGCCGTCGAACTGCTTGGGGCTCAGGCCACGGAAGTCGCGGATACGGGGAAGCGCGATCGAGACCAGGCGGTCCAGGAACTCCCACATACGGTCGCCGCGCAGCGTCACCCGGGCGCCGATCGGCATACCCTCGCGAAGCTTGAACTGGGCGATGGACTTGCGCGCCTTGCGGATCTCGGGCTTCTGGCCGGTGATCAGCGCGAGGTCGTTGACCGCCCCGTTGATCAGCTTCGCGTCACGGGCGGCGTCACCGACACCCATGTTCACGACGACCTTGACCACGCCGGGGATCTGCATCACGTTGGCGTAGTTGAACTCTTTGTTGAGCGCGTCCTTGATTTCCTCGCGGTAGCGCTGCTTCAGCCGCGGCTGCACCTTGGCGGCGTTTTCTACTGTGGTCATTCTCAGATGTCCTTGCCGTTGCGCTTGGAGACCCGGACCTTCTTGCCCGACTCCTCGTCGACGCGGTAGCCGATGCGGGTGGGGTTGCCGTCGGAGTCGATGACCATCACGTTGGAGACGTGGATGGCCGCTTCCTGCGTGACGATGCCGCCCGAGGAGGCGCCGCGCTCGTTCTGCGACTGCGCGGTGTGCTTCTTGATCCGGTTGACGCCCTCGACGAGGACCTTCTCGCGGGTCGGGTAGGCCTCGATGACCTTGCCCTTGGCGCCCTTGTCCTTACCGGAGATCACGAGCACGGTGTCACCCTTGTGCACCTTCATTTACAGCACCTCCGGGGCGAGCGAAACGATCTTCATGAACTTCTTCTCACGCAGCTCGCGGCCCACCGGGCCGAAGATGCGGGTGCCGCGCGGATCGTTGTCCGCCTTGATGATGACGGCGGCGTTCTCATCGAACTTGATGTAGCTGCCATCGGCACGACGACGTTCCTTGACGGTGCGCACCACGACGGCCTTGACCACGTCGCCGCGCTTGACGTTGCCGCCGGGGATGGCTTCCTTGACGGTCGCCACGATGATGTCGCCGATGCCGGCATAGCGTCGCGCCGAGCCACCGAGAACGCGGATGCACAAGATCTCCTTGGCACCCGTGTTATCGGCGACCTTCAGCCGCGATTCCTGCTGAATCACTCGATCTCCTGACCTGGTTATGTGTGCACGGCAGATACCGACCTGACGTGCGCGGTCTTTGTTGCCCCGAGAGCACGCAGGGTTTTCTCGCATGAGAGAACCGAGGTCTGCCCCAGGCAACCCCTAGAGTCTAGGGGACGACCTGCTGAGAGCCAAATTGCTCGCCGAAGCCGCGCAAATCGCGCGTGGCCTGCTGGAAAAGCCCGATCTGCTCGCACGCTGCCGCCGCCGCCAGCACGGTCGCATCGGCGTGCCTGCGCCCGACGATCTGCAGGCCCAGTGGCGCACCGCCGACCAGGGCCGCGGGAACCGAGATCGCAGGCTGGCCGGTGAGGTTGAACGGATAGGTCAGCGCCAGCGCACCCCAGTGGTCCACCGGGCGACCGTCGATCACGGTGGGCATCGGCCCTTCGGCCGCGAACGACGGCACCGCGGTGGCCGGCGTGAGCAACAGATCGAACGTGCCGAACGCCGCCGCCATGTCCGCCACCAGCCGGGACCGCGCCTCGTGCGCGCCGAGCAGCGTCGCTGCGTCCAGTTCCGCGGCGGCCTCGAAGTAGCGACGTACCGCCGGGTGAATGTCCCCGACATCGGTGGGTGAGCCGACCTGGGCGTAGACGTCGGGCGCCGACAACGTGCGAAACGCGGTACTGCACGCCGGGTCGACGCGCGCCGCCGCCGCGCTCACCCGGCGCGCACCGGTGGCCCCTATGAATTTGTCGGCGGCCAATTCGGCCGCTGCGGCCACCTCGGGATCACACGGCGCGTCACCGAGTGTCGCCGTGAATGCCACCCGAAGCGAACTCAAATCCGTTGAATGCAAGTACTTTTCGAACGATTCCGCCGGCGCCGGCAGGGACGCCCGATCGTGGTGATCGATAGCGCAGACGCTGTCGAGCAGTCGTGCGGTATCGGCGACGGTACGGGTGAGCACTCCGTAGTGGTCGTTGTCGGCGACTCCCCGGTGCTCTGGCCCGCGGGGAACCAATCCATAGGTCGCCTTGAAGCCGACCAGTCCGCAGTACGAGGCCGGAATGCGCAATGAGCCTGCACCGTCGGTGCCGGTGGCCACCGGCACCATGCCGGACGCGACGGCGGCGGCCGAACCGCCGCTGGACCCGCCCGGTGTCAGGTCGGTGTTCCAGGGGTTGCGGGTGATGCCGTGCAGCACCGATGCGGTGTAGGAGGCCCGGCCGAACTCCGGTGATGCGGTGACTCCGATCGGCACCGCACCCGCTGCCAGGGCACGGGACACCAGGGTGCAGGTGTGGTCGGCGATCCGGCCGGCGTGCAACGTGCTGCCCATTGCGAACGGCCAGCCTTGCACCGGCTGCAGTTCCTTGACCCCCATCGGTACGCCGGCCAGCGGACCCGGATCACCACCGCGAGCCACCACCGCGTCCACGGCACGGGCCCAGGCCAGGGCCCGGTCTGCATCGACATGGACGAAGGCGTTGAGCACCCGGTTGGACTGTTCGATGGCCGCCAGTGCCTGTGCCACGGTGTCCTGCGCGCTCGCCTGACCCGAACGCACCAGATCGGCCGCCTCGATCACGGTTGGCGCGTTCACCCCTGCGATTGTCACAGCAGCAGCACCGCGGCCACCGACGTGGCCGCCACCAGGCCACATATCACCGGGACGAAGAGCCGACGGGCCAGATCCATCACCGATACCCCGGTCAGGCCCGCCACCACGATCAGCGATGACCAGATCACCAGGGTGCCGCCGCCGGTCCAGCTGGCGCCGTTCTGCGCGATCGCTGCCAGGGTGGCGACATCGGCGCCCGAGCTCTCGCCCAGCGAGGCCGCCAGCGATCCGGTGAACGGCAGCCCGGGCCAGCCGCTGCCGTCGAGGCCGATCACCATGCCGATCAGCAGCATCGCGAAGGCCGCGAAGACCGGGACCTGCGGGATATGCGGTTCGACGGAGGCAACTGCGTCCAGCAGGAAGGCCGGCGCGGGCAGCTCCGGGTCCAGGCCGAGGATGGCACCGGAATAGTCCGACAGCCCGATGTAGACGAAGCCCGCTACCGGGATGACCATGCCCATGGAGCGGAAAGAGAACGTGATGCCGTCGGTGAAGTGCTGACCGACATCGCCCAGCCAGGTCCGCCGGTTCACCAGTACGGCAATGGTCACCAGTGCCAGGGCGGCAGCGCCACCGACCAGAGGCGCCCCCAGCCCGTCGTCGATATCGGGCACCCAGGGGGTGAAGCGGCCCAGCAGCATGAAGGCCAGCAGGGCGGCGAACAAGGTGGGCACACCGACGGCGATGAGCCGCGCCTTCGTCGACGGCGAGGCGTTCTCGCCGTCGACAGCGTCACCCCCGGCGCCGGTGGGGCGCAGGGTTGTCGCGCGGGCCCGCCCACCGGACGGGCCCGCACCGCCGGCCCGAGCACTGCCTGCGGGTGGCTCGGCGCCGACGGACGCCTCCGCGACGGGCAGCGTCACCGCTGCGGCGGCGACCGGGTCCAGCATCTTGGTGCGCACGTCGCGGAAGTAGGCGATGGTCAGCGCCACCACGCCGGCGATCAGCGCGATGACGGTCGCCCGCACCGCAATGAGGCTCGCAGAGACATCGGCCCCCTCGGCCGACAGGGCGGGTGCCACCCCCATGACCAGATCCGAACTGAGCGCCATCCCCTGCCCGGCGATGGCGATCGCGAGGGCCGCACCGAAGGGCGGCAATCCCACTTTCACCGCGGCGGGCAGCAGGATCGCGGCGATCAACGGCAACACCGGGGTGGGCCAGAACGACACCGACAGGAGAAAAGTCACGACAGCGAGCACCACGTAGGAGATGTGGCCGTTCCGGAAGAGCCCTTGCAGCGGCCGGATCATCACCGAGTCCGCACCGGCATGGCGCACCGCTCCGAGCATCGCGGTCACCAGCGCGATGATGATGAAAATGGGCAACAGCTCGCGGGTGCCGATGATCGCCGCGTTGAACACCGCGGCGAGTCCGGCGGTGACGCTGCCGGAGAACGCCAGACCGGTGAGGAAGGTCGCGATCATCGCCGGAGCGATGACGTTCTTCTTGGCGATGACCGTGACGATCAGCACGACGAGGCCGAGCAGGTACACCCAGTGTGCAATGGACACTGACGTCACCATCCAATCGGGACTGCGGTCGCCGGGTGGAGCAGAGAACAAAGCGGCCGGGGAAGGGTTCTACATGGGGCTGAACGGTTCGCCAGTGCACTGGCTGATGTGAATCGTGAGTGTCGAGAGTCTGGCCCATGGACCAACTCTCGGCAATGCCGACACCGCACACACCGTGTCATCGGTGGCTGTGCACTGTGTCCCGCGCCATCGGGCCGTCACAGCACAGCCGCCATCAGTTGCACCTCGACGGGAGCGCCGGAAGGCAGGGCACACACCCCGATCGCGCTGCGTGCCGGCAGGGCGTCCGCCCCGAGTTCCGCTGTGATCGCTGCGGACGCACCGTCGGCGACAGCCGATGCCGCAGTGAAATCCGGTGTGCAGGCCACGTACACGGTCATCTGCAGGCACCGCACCCCCGATGCGCCGGGAGGAAGTACCGACCGGACCGCGGCCAGCGCATTGGTGGCGGCCAGCATCGCCGCGGCGCGCGCGGTGGGTAGGTCGACCTGTTGGCCGACGGTACCGGTGACCGTGAGGGCCCCGTTGCGGCGTGGCGTCATCCCGGCGCTGAAGATGAGCCCGGCGTGCAGCGTCGCGGGGATGTAGTCGCCTTGCGGGGCAGGTGTTTCGGTTCGATCAATCGACACCGAGCGCCACCCCCTCCTGGCGGGGGTCGGCGGCACCGATGAGCACGCCCCGGTCATCGGCGGAGATGAGTTGAGCGCTGCCGCCGGCACCGAGATCGGGTTGCACGACGATGCGGTGCCCGAGCGCGGCCAGCTCGTCGCGCACCGCGCCGGGCAGGCTGGGTTCGACCCGCAGTTCGTCGGGGGCGCCGATCACATCGGCGTCCGAACCCGGGAAGACGGTGAACCTGGACGCCGCCACCGCTTCGGCGGCATCGCGGCCGTGATCCAGCACGTGTGAGATCAGCTGCATGTTCCATTGCACCTGGCCGTCGCCGCCCGGGGTGTTTCCGACGTGCTTCAGCGTGCCCGCATCGTCGGTGACGATCCACGCGTTGAGCGTGTGCAGCGGCTTTCGGCCCGGCTTCACCTCGTTGGGGTGTCCGGGCAGCAGGTAGGCGCCCCGGCCCAGCCGGTTGTTGAGTACCACGCCGGTGCCGGGCACGGTGAACTTCGCGCCGAAGGTGAACGCCAGCGAGTGGATGAAACTCACCGCCCGTCCTTCGGCGTCCACCGCCACCGTCGAAGTGGTGTCCCCCGCCGCGACGGCGACACGGCCACGGACTTCGATGCGGCCGTCGAGATCGCGGCGCTGCGCGTCCAGACGTTCTGCGTTCAGGATGTAATCGACGCCGTCACGGCGGTTATCACTGCCACACAACGCCAATCGGTCCGCGAATGACAGTAGGGCGGCCCGGGCCAGCCGGTCGATCGCGGCCGCCGACATCCACTGATGCGCGCCGAGGACACCGTCGCACAGCGCTGCCTGCTGCAACACCATCCAGCCCGGGGTCGGCAGTGGGGTCTGGTGCAGCACCGCGCCGCCGTAACGGCCGGTGAGCGCGGGCTCGGGGGTCACCTGCGCGCCCGCGGCCCATTCGTCACCGCTGAACGGTGCGCCGCCGGCCTGCAGCGCGGCCACCGCCCGTTCCGCGAACTCGCCGATGTAGAAGCCGTCCGGGTTGTGCGCCAGCATCCGGATCGACGCCGCCAGGGCGGGCTGCGGCAGCCGGCGTCCGATGACAGCCGGAACACCGTGCGGCGCATAGACCTCGGCGAGACCAGGGTCGGCCGCGACCGCCGCGGCGGCCGAGCCGACATCTCCTGCGGTGCGTGCCGAGCAGGGCAGGCCGTTCTCGGCGATGCGGGCGGCGGGTTCCCACAGTTCCGGCAGCGTCCTGCTGGCCCCGCCGCCGTGTAATGCCCGCAGCGCAGCGGGAGCACCGGGCACCGCAACGGCCAGCGGGCCGTCCATCGGTATCGCGCTGAGGCCGAGTGCCGCATAGAAATCGGGGGTGCCGCCATCGGGTCCGAAACCGGATCCGTTGACCGTCCACACCCGCCCGTCGGGCTCCCGGACCACGGCGAAGGCATCGCCGCCGATACCGCACTGGCCGGGCAGGGTGAGCCAGGTCAGTCCGGCCATCGCCAGCGTGGCGTCGATGGCGTTACCGCCGTCGGCCAGCACCCGGGCGCCGGCCAGGCTGGCCGCCGGGTGACTGCTGCTGACCATGCCGCCTGCCGACAGCGCCGGGGGACGATGCGCCGCGCTCATCAGGCGCCCCGTCGGGCCCGGCGGGTCGGACCGGCGGGCATCTCTCCCGGCTCCACCCCGACGAAGATCTCGCCGTCACGTTCCTGGCACGGAAAGGTCTTGATGGGTTCGGTGGCCGGCGGGCTGATCGGCTCACCGGTCTCCAGATCGAATGCGCTGCCATGGCAGGAACAGCCGATGCCGTCGTCGCGCAGCTTGCCCGACGACAGCAGGCAGTCCAGGTGGGTGCAGTAATTCGAGGTGGCGTAGGCCTTGCCGTTGAGCCGCGCCACGGCGAACTCGTGATCGCCGGAGTAGAACCGCCGGACGATACCCTCGGGCACCTGCCCGGATCGTGCTACCCGAACGAAATCCATTGTTGTTCTCCGTGTTTCTGTGATTGCCAGGCGTCAGGCGTTGAGGTAGACGGTCTTCTCGGCCAGATAGAACTCCATCATCGAAGCGCCCGCCTGCTCCTTGAACGTGGCGGTCGACGACGCCTTGTACCCGCCGAACGGTGCGTTCATCGCCATCCCCGTGGTCGGCTGGTTGATCTTGACCAGACCGGTCCGCGATTCACGGGCAAACCGCTGCGCGGTGGCCAGGTCCGACGTGACGATGGCCGCGGAGAGCCCGAACTCGGTGGCGTTGGCCAGTTCGATCGCCTCGTTCAGCGAGCCCGCCCGCTGGAAGGCCAGCAGCGGGCCGAACACCTCTTCGGTGACGATGCGCATCGTGGGTTCGGTGTCGGTGAACACGGCGGGCCGCACGAAATGGCCACCCGGACTGGCCGCGACATCCACGGTGGTGCCGCCGCACCGCAGCCGCGCGCCCTCGGCGACCCCGACCGCCACGTAATGGGTGAACTTGTCGAGTTGCTGCGCGCTGGCCAGCGCGCCCATGTCCACGCCGTCACCGCCACCCGGGCCGACCACCAGGGCATCCGCGCGCGCGATGACCCGCTCGACCAACTCGTCGTGCACCGCATCGGTCGCGATGACCCGGCTGGTGCCGGTGCAGGCCTGGCCGGACAACCCGAAGGCGCCCTTGACGATCAGTGCCGCGGCGCGGTCCAGGTCGGCATCGTCGGCGACGAGCACCGGGTTCTTGCCGCCCATCTCGAGCTGGACCCGCCGGTGCGGCCCCACCCGGCCGTGGATGGCGCGACCGACCTCGGTGGAACCGGTGAAGGTGATCGCGGCGATCCGCTCGTCGGCGGCCACCGCTGCCCCGGCCACCCCGTCACCCTGGACGAGAGCGATCACCGAGGGCGGCAGTCCACCGGCCAGCAGCGCCTCGACGAGACGTTGCCCCATCAGTGGAGTGATCTCGGAAGGTTTGAACAGCACCGGGTTTCCGACCGCCAGAGCCGGCCCGAGCTTGCGTGAGGGAATGTTGAGCGGGAAGTTCCACGGGGTGATCGCACCGACAACACCGACCGGCTCGCGCAGCGTGTACAGCAGGGTGTCGCCGACCGCGGGCAGCGTCACTCCCCCGCTGCGGGTCGCCTCGGCGGCGTAGAACCGCAGATTCGCCGGTGTACGGCTGACCTCCATGGTCGCCTCGGCGAGGGTCTTGCCTTCTTCGCGGACGAGCTCGGCTATGAGTTCGGGGCCACGCCTGTGCAGTTCCGCCGCAGCCGATTCCAGGATCGCCGAGCGGCGTTCGGGTGCGGTCGCGGCCCATTCCGGCGCGGCCTTCTCCAACCCGTCAACGGCAATGGCGACATCGGCCGGCCCCGAGGCGGGGAAGGTTCCGATCAGATCGCTCGGGTCGGCCGGGTTGGTCCGGGTGAAGGTGTCCCCGGACAGGGCCGGCACCCAGGCTCCGCCGATGAAGTTGAGTCCTGTGGTCATTGCGGTACCTGCGATTCTTCGTCGATGTCTGCGTAGGCGAGGTCCCACAGATCGGTGTCCTCATCGCACAGGGCCGCGATGTCGACCTCGCGGCCCAGCAACTCCCGCACGGCCATGATGTCCTCGCCGCGGTCGACGGCGAAGGCACCCCGCACGGTGCTGCCTTCCAGGTAGAAGGCGGTGAAGTCCAGCGCGCCGACATCGCCGCGGATCACCGGTTCTCCCGTTGCGGCACCCACGAATTGGAAATTGCTCCCGTGCTGATCCGACCAGAACCACGGTGCGTCATCGGAGGGTGCATCGCGGCCGAGCATCGCGTTGGATACCGCCACGCCCTGCCTGCTGGCGTTGTCGAAATGTTCGAGGCGAATGTGGCGAGCGGCCCGCGCGGAGTACCGGCGCGCCACGTCTCCGGCGGCGTAGATGTTCGGGATGCTGCTGCGACCCAACGAGTCCACCACGATCCCGTCGTCGACCCGCAGACCGGAGGCCTCCGCGGCGGCGGTGTTCGGTGTGATGCCGATGCCTATCACCGCGGCGTCGGTCTCGAAAGGTTGTGCGGCGCCGGTCACGTCGATCAGCACACCGTCGGCGGTGGTCCGGATGCCGGCCAGTTGCACCCCGGTGCGCAGGTCCACGCCGTTGTCGCGATGGAGCCGGCTGACGACCTCCCCCATCGCAGAACCGAGGATGCGGGCCAACGGCACCGGTACCGATTCGAACACGGTGACCGCTACACCTGCGGCGGCTGCGGTGGCCGCGATCTCCAGGCCGATGAAACCCGCGCCGATGATGGCCAGCCGCCTGCCCGGCACCAGGACCGACGCCAGCCGCAGCGCATCGTCGAGGGTGCGCAGGTAGTGCACCAGGTCGGGTCGCGGGCCGGGCACGGTCAGCGTTCTCGGTGTGCCGCCGGTGGCAAAAAGTACTGCGTCGGTGTCGATCTCGGCGCCGCTGTTCAGCGTGACGGTCCGCGAGGCCGGCTCCACCCGCAGCACGCTGGTCCCGGTGAGGATCTCCACGTCGTTGTCGGCGACCCAGCTGGGGCGCAGAATCCAGAGGGAGGCCTCGGTGTCGGTGCCTGCCAGGAACTCCTTGGACAGCGGCGGGCGCTGATAGGGCGCATGGGGTTCGTCCCCGATGAGCATGATGCGCCCGTCGAATCCCTGCCTGCGCAGGTTGCGGGCGGCGACGGCGGCAGCCTGCCCGGCGCCGACGGTGACTATGGTGCGCGGTGTCATGTCCGCGCCTCCTCTTCGGTGCGGGCCGGCACACGGCTTTCCGGCGCGAGGTTGACGTAGATGGTGCCGTCGTCATCGACGCGCACCGGGTAGGTGGGCTGACAGAGGTCCTGATCGGCCTCGTAGCCGGTCTCCAGGTCG
This sequence comes from Mycolicibacterium sp. P9-22, assembly GCF_008329585.1. Lineage (GTDB taxonomy): Bacteria > Actinomycetota > Actinomycetes > Mycobacteriales > Mycobacteriaceae > Mycobacterium. The sequence continues at coordinate 555,559 of NZ_NPKP01000002.1, forward strand.
AACTGCCACTGGTGGCCGGGGCAGATCACCTTGCCATGCAGCAACGTCCCCTTGAACAACGAACGATCCTGGTGCACACAGAGATCGGCGAAGGCGTACACCCGCCCTTCGGTCTGGAACAGGGCGACGGCGACACCGTCGACCTCGACCCGCAGCTTGCGGCGTCTGCCCAGTTCTCGCGCGGTGGCGACCGCAGTCCAGTCCATGATTCTCCTGTCCGATCTCGGCGCGCCCACGCTCGCAGCGGTCGTGGGCGCGCCGAAGTCACTCAGACCGCTACCGGCTCCAGCTCGGGTGCGACGTAGGTGTCATACAGACCCTTGGTGTAGGAGAACCGCATCTCGGCTCCCCACCGCACCATCTGCAGGCAACGCTGCTGCAGCGGCACGGTGTCGGCGTGATCCAACACGATCTGGTACCCGCGCTCACCGTGCACCACATCGGAGGTGATGTGCAGATCGAAGAACTCGATCTCGTCCTCGGTGAACTTGTAGACCTCACGCAGGGGCACGATCTGCTTGGTGTAGATGCTGGGCACCTGGGATTCCAGACCCACCACCAGTGCGGCGGTGGCCACCACGAAATGCTCGCGCTGCGACACCGCGTAGCACCAGGACTGCAGCCCGCGAGTGATGGCGTTCATGTTGTTCGGGTCCTCGATGCGTTCCTTGGTGGTGCCGCACGCCTCACCGAACTTGATCAGCAGGTCGGTGTGCCGGATGTCGGCGAGCTCTTCCTCGTACATGTTCTGCAGCGTGAAATCCTTCGCGCCGGTGAACTGGTCCGGGGTATTGGCGTAGATGTTGGCCAGGTAGTCGGCGAACGGCCCGACGTAGTGGAAGTGGTTCTCGGCCCAGCGGGCGAAGTGGTGGCGCTCCAGCTGTCCCTCGGCCCACGCCTTGGAGAACGATGCGTTCTTGGCCTCACGACCCTTGATGGCGTTCTCGAGCTCGGCGCGGAACTCGTCACGGCCCAGTAGTTCAGTCATGGATCAGATCCCTTCGATCAGTTGATTTTCGCGAAACCAACAGCAACAGAGAATGTTTCGCTTTTGATGGGGGCTGCGAGACGACGCGTCGCTGCGAAGTCGCCTCTGCACCAGCGACGTTAGCCAGCGGACCGGGGTTGCGACATGGACAACATCACCCCTGATGGCCGCGGCGGGCAGGCATGGTGCACACACTCGGGCGACGCACAAAGGCACGGTCAGCGACTGCCGACCGCAGCGGTCAGCGCCTCGAACTCGGCCAGGATCGCCGCACCGACCGCCTTGTCCTGCGCGCCGTTGCCGCCGCTGATCCCGACGCCGCCGATGATCTGCCCGTTGAAGACGAGCGGAAACCCGCCGACGAAGACGGCGAACTTGCCCGGCAGCATGTGGCTGATACCGAAGGCCTCGTTGCCCGGCAATGCCGGGCCGTCCGGCGCCTCGTTGAACAGATGGGTGGCCCGCTCGTGGCCCGCGGCGGTGAACGCCTTGGCGATGGAGATGTCGACGCCCGTCAGACGCGCACCCGGAAGACGGTGCAGGGCAAGAACGTTGCCACCGTCATCGCAGATGCACAGGGTCTGCTTGACACCGATTTCTTCGGCCTTGGCCCGGCCCGCGGCGAGCAGGGGCAGCGCGTCGTCGAGGGTGATCCGGTAGATCTGGTGCATAGCTGCTGACCTCCTGAGATTGTCGGTCTGACCGATTCGTGCGGGACGGCAATCCCGCCCCGGGCTGTTCGCCTGGTGAAATGTCTACCCGGGCACACGGCCGGCCGCCTTGGTCACAATGTCCGCTTTATCGGCCGCATCATGGTCAAACTGCACATAGTCTGTGGGCGGTCGGCAATGTGATCGTGGTCATTCGATCCGCCACCGCATCGAGGGACAAGCCGGACAGAGCAGGTGAGCACATGACAGCAGAGCACCCGCACGGTGACCGGATGACAGTCACCGGCCTGCTCGACGAATCGCTGATGTCGGGTGCCCGGGTGATCGCCGGCCAGGACCACCTCGGACGCGAGTTGCATTGGGTTCTCCCGCTTTCCGAGGTGCTGTCCCGCCACGAGCCGCTCGACGGCGTCGCGGTCTACGCGCGTCCGGAAGCGCTGCTGGGCACGGCCGGTGCACTGGCCGCGCTCGCCGCCCGCGGCGCAACCACCCTGGTGGTCGACGGCGCGGTGCCCGCCGATTTCCCGGCGGCCCTGCCGACCGGGCTCGTGGTGATCGAGATGGCGTTTCCGGTCGGGTTCACCGCACTGAACCGACTGCTCGCGGAGCGGGCGTTGAGCCAGGAAGTGCACGTGATGCGGTACGCCACGCATGTGCACGCCTCGTTGGCGGGACTCTTCCACCGCGGGGCCGGGCTGCAGATATTGATCCGCGAGGTGTCCAACCTGGCCCGTAACCCCGCGGTGGCGCTGGACGCCCGCGGCCAGATCGTGGCCCACAACGGGTTGGCCGCCGAGGCGGCGGGAGTCCTGACCGAGGTGATCGTGCCGAGGTTGACGGTCGATCTGCCGGCGGGCGCCCGGCTCTCCGGTCATCACGACACCCGTGTCGAACACCTCGCGGACCCGCACGGCAATGCCTGGACCGCCATCTCCACGGCCATCCGGCTCGGCAAGGCCTTCGAAGGTTGGGTCCTGGTGCTGGTCCCGAACTCCGAGCCCGGCGCCCACGATCTGGCGCGGCACATCGTGGTCACCGAACAGGCGACCGCGATCATCGGTTCGGAGATGTTGCGGCAGCACAGCGTCGATGAGGCCGAGGAGCGCGCCCGCGGCGATTTCGTCCAGGCCCTGGTCCACGGCCACTTCTCCAGTGAGCACGATATGCGCGCGCGGGCGGAGTACCACGACATCGACATCGACTCGCAGTTCGGTGTCTTCGTCGCCCCGGGCGCGATCCCCCAAGGCGTGGACAACCCCGCCGCGAGCATGGTCCGGCTGGCCCGGTACGCCGCCAATGTGGCACCGGATCCCGCCGTCCGCTCCTACGTCACCGTGCTGGGTGACGTCCTGGTGGTGGTGCGCTCACTCTGTGGCGGTGACGGCACCGCGCGGCACCGCGCGATGGTCCATTACGCCGAGGCGATGGCGGGCGAACTGGAGAACCGGCGCGGCGCCGCGGTCGCCGTGTCCTACAGCCGGCCGGCCAGCGGCGCCCAAGCCGTCTCGGCCAGCTACCGCGAAGCGCGCATCGCGCTGGGTATCGCACGCAGGCTGGGCCTCACCGGCGCGGTGTCCTATCAGGATCTGCGCAGTTTCACGGTGCTCGCGGAGATCACCGAGACCGAACAGAGCAAGGCTCTGGTCAACGACATCCTGGGACCCCTGCGCGCCACTCCCGACCTGCGCGATTTCCTGACCGGCTACCTGTCCAACGGTGGGAACGTCAACGCCACCGCGCGGGTGCTCAACGTGCACCGGAACACCATGCTCACCAAGCTGGATCGGGTGTCGCGGGCGATCGGTCTCGATATCCGTTTGCCCGACAACCAGTTCACCGTCTGGCTGGCGATCCGGCTGGACCTGCTCAGCGAGGTGCACGCCGCCGTCGACCGGGAGGCCAGTTTCCGTTGAGGTGAACGGTGCTACCGTTCGGGCGCCGGATCGGGCCCGATGAACGAACCGAGCAGTCCGAGCACCGCGACGCCGGAAACCATCGCAAACGCCAGCGTGAAGCCGGTGGTGCTGCCGAACCCCAGGGCAATCGCGACACACGCGGCGCCCATCGCCGAGCCGCCGAAGCGCACCAGGTTGAACAACCCGAGTCCGGTGCCCTGCGCCCCCGCGGGCGAGCGGGTGGCACCGGTGGCTGCCGGTGTCTGCACGAAAGCCGTTCCGATGCCGATCAGAACCAGAATTGCGACGAAACCGGCCAGCCCCCAACGTTCTTCGACCAGATGCGTGCCAACGGCACCGGCGAGCATTGCCTGGCCGACGATCAGCAGCACCAACCCGGTGCGCAAGACCCGGCGGGCCCCGATCCGGTCCAGATAGCGCCCGACCAGCGGGCCCAGGATCACCATCGAGGCGGGGATCGCCAGCAACACCACACCGGCCAGTGACCCGGTCCGACCGGCCCCGACGAGATAGAGGGGCACCGCCAGCAGCGTGGCACCCAGGCTGAACATGAACGCGAACGCACCCAGGGTGCTGCGGACGAACCGGGCTTCGGCCACCAGTCGCACATCGACGAACGGCTCCGGCACCCGCAGACAGTGCCGGACGAAGAACACCAGCACCGCCACGGCCACCGTCACGGCGACGGCAACGATCACCGACAGACCTTGCCGCGGGATGAGCGCGACACCGAGGATGAGCAACCCCGACCCGAGGGTCAGCGCGGTCGCGCCGATGGTGTCGAAGCGCATCTTGGTGCCGGGATGCCGGGGGATGTGGAGCAGGGTGCCGATCAGGCCGGCCAGTGCGACCGGCACCAGCGGCACGAACACCCAGCGCCACCCCCAGCCGTCGGCGATGAAGCCGCCCATCGTGGGTCCGATGGCCTGGCCGATACCGTTGACCGAGGCCCACAACCCCACCGCTTTACCACGCTGTTCGCCGGCGAACAGCCAGGTCAGTAGCCCGAGTACGGCAGGGCCGAGCGCGGAGGCCGCCGCACCACCCAGGCACCGCCACAGGATCAGCAGTTCCAGCGACGGCGCGGTGGCGGCGCCGATGGCGCACACCGCGGTGGCGACCATCGATGCGCAATACATCCGGCGTCTGCCGAACCGGTCACCGATCCAGCCGACGAGCGGCATAGTGGCGGTGAATGTCATCAGGAAGCCGACCACCACGAACACGCCGCTGCCCAGGGGTGCGCCGAATTCGTCGAGGATGGCAGGCATCGGTACGTTCACCACATTGTTGCTCACCGTGCCGACCAATGTTCCGGACAGCAGCGCGGCGAGCGCCAACGGCGTGCCGGCTCCGTCGGGGACCGCCGGCCCCGCGGGGGCGCGGCTGTCTGTGTCAGTCATGGCGGGGACCTTCGTGGCCGATCTGGGTGGCGTGGCTGCGCGAGATGCGATGGCACCCGCTCAGCCACTGTCTCATTCCCGGCGCCGCAGAGGTGCCGCCCGTCCGGGCCAAGGCGCACAGCGCAGCGGGCCGGATTCGGACATCGTGCACAGCCGTCCCGGGCCGATGCATCGTGACAAACCGCACCCCGGCGCGGATCTTAACGTTCGCGAAACACCGCGACATCAGGATGACAATGTCGGAACACGTTGCACAGGGCCGTGCGCACACCGTTGTGCACAGTGTGCGTTGACCCGTTCGGGTAACGGGCCGAGCATTCCCCCATCAGACTGCACAGCCCACGAGCAGTTGTGAGTGAAAAGACCCATCGATGGATACACACCTCAGCGCGGCCCACTGGATCTATCTGGCCGGAATCGTCATCATTCTTGTCACGATGGCGCTGCGCAAGAACATCGTGGTGCCTGCGGTCATCGCGACATTGCTTACCGCATGGGTGTTTTCGGGCAGCATCGTGACCGGCCTGGCGTCCATCTTCAATGCCAGTCTGGTGGCCGCTCACGAGTTGTTCAACATCTTCCTGATCATCGCGTTCGTGACCGCGATGCTCGGGGCACTGCGTGAGATGGGTGCCGACCGGCTGATGGTGACGCCGTTCCGCAGGGTAATGCGGGCGGGGACAAGCAGTTTCGTGATCCTGGCCATCGTCACCTATGTCATCTCGTTGTTCTTCTGGCCCACTCCCGCAGTACCGCTGGTGGGCGCAGTGCTGATTCCGGTGGCCATCCGGGCCGGACTGAGCCCGCTATCGGTCGGCATGGTGATCGCCATCGCCGGCCAGGGCATGGCCCTGTCGTCGGATTACATCATCAAGGTCGCCCCGGGGATCTCGGCGACGGCAGCGGGTGTCGACACCGACAGCGTCGCCGACAAAGCGATGGTGCTGTCGCTGATCGTGGGTCTGGTCGCGCTGGCCATCACCTACCTCACCCAGCGCCGGACCTGGCAGAAACCGTCCCCGGATCTGCTGGTGGCCTGGGAGAACAAGGCCGACAAATTCGGCGTCCCCACCAAGGAAGATCGACCCGGTCCGGACGGGGTGGACGGCACCGGTGCGGGCCTGCGCATCGACGCACCAGTCCCGGCCGGTGGTGGTGGTGGTGGTGGCGCTGATGCGAACGCCCCGATCGCCCCGATCGCCACGATCGTGCTCGACGATGCCGTGCCGGATCCGGTCGATGCGCCGAAATCGTTGTCGGCCAAGGTTTTCGCCGTCATGGTGCCGCTGGCTTACCTGTCGTTCATCGTTTATCTCCTGCTGGGCAAGTTCACCAGCCTGGTTCCGCCACTGAAGGGGGGCGACGCCGCGGGCATCGTCGGCGGTATCGCCGCGATGCTGTTGTTCGCCGCCTGCCTGACCACCGACAAGCGGACGTTCCTGGAGAGCTCGTCGACCCATATCGTCGACGGCCTGGTATTTGCGTTCAAAGCCATGGGCATCGTGCTACCCATCGCCGGTTTTTTCTTCATCGGAAATGGCGACTTCTCCGCCCGCATCCTGGGAATGTCCGAGGACGCCACCGGACCCGCGCTGCTTTTCGATCTGATCAACGCCGCCCTGTCACATGTCGCACCGAATGCCTTCATCGTGGCGTTCACGGTGCTCTTCGTCGGCGTCATCGCCGGCCTGGAGGGTTCCGGGTTCAGCGGTCTGCCACTGACCGGCTCGCTGGCGGGTGCGCTCGGCGATGCGGCGGGGATGGATCCCGCGACGCTGGCGGCGATCGGCCAGATGGGCAACATCTGGTCCGGCGGCGGCACCCTGGTCGCGTGGTCATCCCTGGTCGCGGTCGCGGGCTTCGCGCGCGTTCCGGTCCTCACCCTGGCGCGCAAGTGCTTCCTGCCGGTGATGGCCGGCCTGGTGCTGTCCACGGTCTTCGCCATTCTCGTCTTCTGATGGCGCTGACCGACGCTGAACACAAGCTGGCCCTGGCCGCGACCGTCACGCTGACCTTCGTCACCGGAGTGGTCGACGCAGTCGGCTTCCTGGCCCTGGACCGGGTGTTCACCGGGAACATGACCGGCAACATCGTGATCCTCGGCATGGGCGTGGCCGGCGCGGATGATCTGCCGGTGCTGGGCCCGGCGATCGCGCTGGCCGCGTTCACCGCGGCCGCCTTCGTCGCCGGACTGGTCTTACGCAAGGGCGCCAAAGGGTGGCAGCACCGGGTCACCGTGCTGCTGACGCTCGGCGCGCTGACACTGGCCGCCCTCACCGTGGTCGCCGCTCTGGCCGGCGACCACTCAGGTCCGGCCGTCCAGATCGGGATGGCTGCCGCGACGGCTGCGGTGATGGGTTCGCAGGCGATGGTCGCTCGCGCCGTGGCAGTGGCCGACATGACCACCGTCGTGGTCACCTCCACGCTCGCGTCGCTGGCGGGTGAGACCTGGACACGCAAGGGTGGCGGCGTGCTGCTCAACCGTCGATTCGGCGCGATCGCCATGATCTTCGCCGGAGCGGTGATCGGCGCACTGTTGCTGCGGTGGCACATCGCCGTGCCGTTCGCACTATCCGCGGTATTGACCGCCGGGGTCGCGTTGCTCGGCCACCTACGGTTGTCACCGCGGCGCGCGCCGGCCGGTGCCGGCCGGGCCGGCCGGGCCGGCTAGGTCGCACAGCGCGGAGTCAAGGAATCCGCACCTCGAAGTCTGCCGTCAATTGTGTCGCGGCCGGGTCGAATCCGTTGGTGCCGGTGGGCGCCTCGGTGTGCACCGAGACCAGGTAGTTGCGGCTGTCGGTCCACACGTGCACGACACGGTCGACGAACTCGGTCGCATCCTCGGGGGTGTTCGAGACCGCGCCCAGCAGCTTCTGCCCGCTGTAATCGCACAGTTCGGCCGGCAGCACGCTCAGCGAGCTCACGGCGGCATCGGCGGTCAGAGCATCGGCGTACTCGGCGAACGCCGCCTGCGGATCGAGGGTCGTCGCCATGATGGTGACCGTCGCCGACATCCCGTCCGGGCCGGACAGCTGGGCGCCGATGTCCCCGGATCCGCCCTGCATCGACCAGCCATCTGGAACTGCGACGGTGATGACCGGTGCCATCGAGTCGGCGACCTTGGCCACCACGGCGACCGGCGGGCGTTCCCCGGGTGCACAGGTGACGGTTCCCGCCGGGATCGGTGTCGTGCTGGTCGGGACGACACCGAAGTCCGGATGACCGGAAACCGTGCCGGGATCGGTGGTGGGACCGGCCGTCGCCGTCTCGGTGGCATCGGTGGTCGAGGTGGCGACATCGTCGGGCACCGGCGTGCCCTCACTGGATTTGTTGCAGCCGACCAGCAGCGGGGCAACCAGACACACCGTCGCCGCCGCTGCGGCTGCCGCCCCTCGGATACCAGTCATCAGTCCTTCGCGAATGCCCGTGCCAGTTCACGCTCTCCATCACGGTAGGGCGCTCCCGAGATGTCGACCACCGCTTTGGCGATTGTTCCACCGATGAACGGGAACGGCGCCCGGTAGGCGCTGCACACCGCCTGGCCCGGGTTGCTCCCCACCTTGATGCCGGCACCGGCGAGACCGAAGCTGCCCGGGTGGGCGCGCACACCACTGCGGGCCCCGACCACCGCGGCGTCCACGTAGAGCGACACCGCACCGAGCGGGGTGTGGCTGTTCTCGACATTGCCGGTGCGCTCGTACCGGACGCCGAGGATATGGCGCCCCAACGGGACCACGTCCTCGGAGGAGACCCACTGCTCGTCCTCACCCATGAAGTTGTAGACGTGATGCAACCGGCCGTCCTGGACGAACAGCACGTGCCCGCCGTGGCCCGCACCGTGTTTGTACAGAACTCCTTCGGCACCGACCGAGTCCACGTCCACCTCGACGAACACCGAGAAGGACCGTCCCCGGATCTCGGGCGTTGCGCCACTGCCCACTTCGGCGTTCTCCGGGTAGTAGGTGTAGCCGGTCCGCTCCCCACTCAGGTACGGCCTCCACCGGCCCAGCGTCTCGAAGATGTTGAGGTCGGCCAACGGCAATCCGTTGTACCTGGCCGCCTCGGCGAACCACAGCGCCTTGAGTTCCTCCAGCTTCTGCGGGTGCTCGGCAGCCAGGTCGTGGCATTGGCTGCGGTCGGATTCGATGTGGAACAACTCCCAGCGGTCGGTGTCGAAGTGGCTCCACCCGGCGGGGCTGGCCGCGTGCACGGTGTTGGCGAACCAGCCGTCATGCCAGATGCCCCGGGTACCGAGCATGGCGTAGTACTGGGTCTCCTTGGCGGACTTGACCTTCCCGTCCTTCAGGGTCGCCGCGAAACTGACCCCGTCCAGCGGTTTCTGGGCAATACCGCGCACCTCGTCGGGCGGGGTGATGCCGAGCAGGTCGTACACCGTCGGGGTGATATCGCAGACGTTGACGTAATTGTCCCGGACCTCGCCGTGCGCACCGATCCCGTTGGGCCAGGCGATGATTGCGCTGTCGGCGATGCCGCCCTCATGGGAGGCGTAGCGCTTGAACAGCTTGTACGGCGTGTTGAACGCCATGGCCCACCCGATCGGGTAATGGTTGAAGGTCTGGGGCGAACCGAGCACATCGAAGTACCGCATGCTGTCTTCCACGGTGTCGATATAGCCGTTGAAGAACTTGCTCTCGTTGACCGAACCGTTCGGCCCGCCTTCGCCACTGGCGCCGTTATCGGAGATCACCACGATGACCGTGTTGTCCAACTGTCCCGACTCGTCGAGATAGTCGAGGATCCTCCCGATCTGGGCGTCGGTGTAGGTCAGGAAGCCGGCGAAGACCTCGGCCATCCGGGCAAACAGCTTTTTCTCCTCGTCGTCGAGGGTGTCCCACGGGCGCACCGTGTCCTGGACCGGCCACGGTTCCCCGCCCGGACCCTTGACATCCAGGTACGGGTTGATCTGTGACAACTCGGTGTCGGCGGGCACGATGCCGAGGCGCTTCTGGTTCTCCAGCACGATCTCCCGGTACCGCTCATAGCCCATGTCGAACGTGCCGGCATACCTGTCCGCCCAGTCCTTGAACACATGATGGGGCGCATGCCCGGCCCCCGGGCACAGGTAGGTGAACCACGGCTTGTCCGGCGCGATCACCTTCGAATCCTTGATGAACTCGATTGTTCTGTCCGCCAGATCCTTTGACAGGTGGTAGCCGTCTTCCGGGGCGGCCGGCGGCGCGACCGGATGGTTGTCGTACACCAGGTCGGGGTACCACTGGTCGGTCTCTCCGCCCAGGAATCCGTAGAACCGTTCGAAGCCGCGGCCCAGTGGCCAGTGCCGTTTGGTGGCCGCCAGGCTGGACTCCTCCAGCGGCGTCAGGTGCCATTTGCCGATGCAGTAGGTGTTGTAGCCGCGTTCGGCGAGCACCTCGGGCAGTAGCGCGGTGTCGTACGGAATTCGTCCGTTGCTGTTGGGGAATCCGTCGGTGAACTCCTCGATGGTCGCCATCCCCACCGTGGTGGCATTGCGGCCGGTGAGCAGCGCGGCCCTGGTCGGTGAGCACAGCGCGGTGGTGTGAAACTGCGATAGCCGCACCCCCTTTTCGGCGATACGGCTCATGGCAGGCATCTCGACGAGCCCGCCGAAGCAGTCCCAGGTGGCGATACCGATGTCATCCCAGACCAGATAGAGCACATTGGGCGCATCGGCCGGCGCGACCGGAGCGGCATAGGGTCCCCAGTCCGGTTCGGAATCACGGATGTCGAGCGCGATCTTGCCGTTGAACTCTGCGGTCATCGGACCTCCCGGTTTGGCGGACGCCCGGACATTACCCCGGCGAGGTGGCGGGGACCCGGCAAATTGACGCCGGCATCAACACCAGCTCGGTCACAGTTGATCAGCCGACCCCGTCCAGCGACGTTCTGACGGCTATGACGTCACTGGGCAGAGCCGGGTCGATCCCGGACAGCGCGGTATCTGCCACGATCGTCCCGATCACGCTAGCCGGACTCGCTGGGATCGGCGACGCGGTACAACCGCCAATCCGGCTGTCCATCACCGTCGTTGGGGATCTCCAGTTCCAGCGTGGCGACCTCGGCGCCCGTTTCGTAGAGCGTCGGATACCGCAGGTTGAGCGCATCAGAGGTGCCTCGACCAGTGGGTGGCACCGACAGCAGGTACCGGACGCCGTTCTCGACCGGATCGTTGAGCAACTCGGTGAAATCCGGATCAGACGGGATCACGAACATCTTGGGTCGCGGTGACGCGGCGATGATGCCGAATCCGTAGACGGTGTCGGTGATGACCGAACTGTCGGGCAAGTCCAGCGTTTCCAGGTAGTCGGCGATCCTGCGTTCCGTGGCGAAGGTCCTCGCGATGCGCTGTTCGGTGGCCGCGCGGTCGGTGACGTCGCCAGGATCCGGTGCCAGCACCGCAGCAAGCCCATACTCCTGCGGCGCATAGTCTGGCAGTGACATGCCCACGACAGTCACCGGAATACCGATCGCAAAGGTCGACGCGACGACCACATACGTTGCCGCCGTGCGACGCTGAGGAACGACAACGCTGGCCGCCGGTGCGTACTTTCCCCGACGTTTGGGCGGGGCAAACGTTCCGTCGGGCACGCCGAGCAGCGCCAGCGTCGCCGCCATCGGTATCGCGATGATGAAAAACCGCAGGAACGGGAAGGTGGACCCCTGTGCGTAGCTGAGTGCTTGGAACGCCAGCACTGCGCCGAACATCGCCAGCGGCGCCACCAGCATCTGCCAATTCGGCCGGCCCCAGCGCTGCATGATCGCCCACAGCATCAACGGCAGCAGTGTCGGCGCGAGTAGCATGATGCACGCCCCGGCGAAGCTGACCGCCTCAACAGTGTTCGGCGCTGTCATCCCCGACTGCTCCAGGATTGCTGCGTTGCCGTACTGAGAAGTGAACTGCGCGAACGCTTCGCCGGTGATCAGCCACCCCGCGACCGCCCAGCCCAGGAAGGCCGCGACGCCGGGCCCGCTCACGATCAGCATGTCCATCACCGCACGGCGCACTCTCGGCGCGGGTCTCGCCCGCAGATATGTGGTGATACCGACGACCAGTCCGGCTGCACCGACCGTTGCCAACGCGTCGTAGCGGGTCAGGTACGCCAGCCCCATGGCCACGCCACCGGCGGTGACCAGATGGTGCACATCGTCGTCGACCATCCACATGATGAGCCTGCGCACCGCCCAGGTCATGAAGAAGATGAACGGGCCCTCACTCATACCGTTGGAGCCGTAGAAGACGATCATCGGGTTCAGCGCGAACATCGCAGTGATCGCCAGCGCGTAGGCGCGCGGCAGTCCGCGGTCGGCGCCCATGCTGAAGATCTGCACGGCCGCTCCGGACATGAACAATGCGGACATCAGCGTGCCCGAGAAGGCGCGGGCGGTGATCTCCGGGAAGAACGGGCTCAGCCAGACCGCCGGGATCTGCACCATCGCCGCGACCGGCGTGAAGATGAAGCCGAGGGCAGCCAGATGCGGATCGCGGCTGAACAATACCGAGCGAGTGGAGGACACCCGAGAGAGGGTGTCGCCCATGATGAACCCGTTCTGGATCTGCAGCCAGTATCCGACAGCGATGTACAACGCCAGGCACACGAAGAAGATGCCGAACTTGAGTCGGCGGTCGGAGCCGCCGAGCACATTGGTCATTTCCCGCCGGCCGACTCATGCGCAGTGCTGTCGTCCGGTCGCTCGGCCAGTCCATGAAATGTCTTCTCCCAGAATGAAGGCTGACGGATCATCTGGTAACAACCTTTGGCGGCGGCGATGCTCATCATCAACCAGAACAGGGCAACCGTCAGTGCAGCGACCAGCAGGTCGGACCTGTCGTCCTCACGCAGGGCAATCATGTTCATGTACATCACGGTGAAGTTGCCGATGATCATGGCCACCAGCGCGGGAAAGTAGATGTAGTCCGGAAACACCTGGCCCACAACGGCCGGCTGACCGAGGAACCAGAGCAATGTGATGAACCAGAAGAGCAGGTTGAGGACGGCGATGATCGGAGTACCTGCCAGCACCAGGGTGAACCGTACGAAGCTGCGTAACCCGAGGGTGCGATACAGCTTTACCGGGCGCCGGATATGGACGAGCCAGGTCTGCAGGTAACCCTTGTACCAACGTGACCGCTGGCGGATCCAGTTGATCGGGTCGCTGTTGGCCTCTTCCAGCGTGTACGAATCGATGACCGCGGTGTGGTAGCCGTTGGCCGCGATCCGCAAGCCGAGATCGGCATCCTCGGTGACGTTGAACGGATCCCAGCCTCCGATGTCCTGCAGCATGTCTCGTCGCAGATGGTTGGAGGTGCCGCCCAGAGGTATGGGTGAGGTGCTGACCATCATCCCGGGCAGCAGGAAACCGAACCACAGCCCATACTCTGCGGTGAACCAGGCGGTCAGCAGGTTCTGATGGCCATTGTGGTAAACCAGTTTGGCCTGCACGCACGCCACGTCATCGGGCAGGTCCCGGAAGGCCGCCACCACCCGACGCAGCTGCAGCGGTTCGGGCAGATCCTCGGCATCGAAGATGGTGACGATATCGCCGGTGGCGAAGTACAGACCGTAGTTGCACGCCTTCGGTTTGGTTCGCGGCTCGGCCGGCGGTACCAACAGGATGGTGATGACATCAGATTCGCCGCAGGCTCTCGCCGCGTCGATGGTGACCTGGTCGTCGCCTTCCAACAGCAACAGCACTTGCAATCGTTCCCGCGGATACTCCAACGTGTCCATGGCACCGATGAGATCGGCCACCACTTCCGGTTCGTTGTAGGCCGGCACCAGAATCGTGTAGGACGGCAACTCGTCATCGGGAATGGACCTGGCGACCTCATCGGGGATGTTGATGGGTCGTGAAGCCAGGCCACGACGGAAGATCAGCACCCGGTCCCCGAGGGTCAACAGGTATGCCAGGGTGCACAACCCGATCAACGCCACTGCCGTCGCCATCGGCCGCCAGACCGCGAGTGCGACGACGGCGGCAAGCAGACTCAGCAGCACCGGTTTCTGCCAGCCCAGTAGCGGTTTTGACGCGGATCGCCTCGGATCATCGTCACGAAGCCCGTTGATCGCCCGGTCCAGCGCATACTCCCGCTGTTCGGTCGTGACGGTGTCGGCGTCGAAGATCTCTCGTGTGCTCACTGCTCGCCCCGGGACCGCCTGCCGCGCAGAACGATCAGTGCCGCGCCCAGGCCCACCAGTGCCAGCGAACCTACCCCGATGGCCAGGTACAGATTCTTACGGTCAGTGGTTGCCGCAGCGGTCGCCACTGCGGAGGCCGGCGTCGTCAACTCGATGGGTTCGCGTCCCGGCATCGAGACCACGGCGTCACCGGTGAGCGCCGACCACCGATTGACATCGGAGTCCAGCCAAGTGAGCAACCGGTCGAGTTCTGCGGGCGCATTGCTCGAGGTGGCGACCAGCAGGGTGCGGCCCCCCGTGTACAGGGTTTGCAACGACCCGAAGCCGACCGCCGGATCCAGCGTCAGGGTGCTGGAAGTGCCGGCGCCGTCCACGTTCTCGACGGTGATCACGCCGTCGGCGTCGACGGTGACCGGTAGCGCGATCCGGTCGTCGTTCCAGCCGTCCGGACTCACCACGATCGCCGGGTTCCCCGATCCGATCGCGTCCTCCCGGGACACGACCGCGGTGTCGAACGGCAGCCCGCTCAGGCGCTGGAGACCGGTCACGATGCGGACTGCCCGGCGCAGGTTGTCGAATCCCTCATCGAGTCCGACCTCGATGCGCGGCATCAGCGCCTGCGGCAGCGACTGAAATCCGCCTGGGATCGGCGGACTGGCCCGTTCGGTCTCGACGGCCGTCTCCCCGTCGACGGTCAGGGTGATGGGCTGAAATTCCCCGCAGCGACCGGTGTTACCAGCGGCGTCCACCGCGATGTCCAGATTGATGTAGCGCTCCAGCAGCCGTTCCGGAATGTCGATCCACCGGTCGATCTGGCCGCTGGGTTCGGTCGCCCAGCGAGCCAGCATCTCGCCCGCCACGCTCACCGTCACCTGCCCGGCGAGACCCGCTGGCAACGGCGTGTAAGACCCCTGCAGGTGAACGCGAACGCCGGCCACAGACCGCCCGATCCTGGTTTGGTCGAGCGGCACGGTCACCCGGGGATTGACCAGGTCGGTGGCGTTCACACCGGGCTGACCCAGCCTGCGGATCGTGGTGCGGTCACTCGGCAGTTGCGGAACCACGGCCAGTGGACCGGCGACGGCGCTGGACTGCACAGCCAGCTCGGACAGGTCGCTGGACAGTAGCCGCGCCTGATTCGCCAGATCTGCGGGTGAGCCCGCGATCAAGAGTGCCGGTACCGCATTGGGGCCATCCAGACGCACGCCCGGCGCATCGCCTTCACGGATCACGATCTGACGTTCCAGTGGAACCGGCGGACTCAGCACACCGTCGGCCGAAATGATGTCGATCTCGGTGCGCTGGGGACCGTAACGTGCAACCGTCGCGGTCGCCAGGTGCGCGGCGGCATCGGATTCGGCTCGCGACGGATTCGACGGGACGGCCAAGGTCAACCGCTGCAGCACCGGCGGCAGGAAGTCGGCAACGGTCGTGGGCGCCAGTTCCTGACCCGAGTATCTGATCTCGGTGCCGACCAGCCGCAGCGGGTTCGAGGCGTCGAAGACGCAGTACCCGTCGGGCACTGTCAAATAGCTGCGCAGCAGTATCGTCACCGCGCTGTCGACGATCCTCGCCCCGGCCAACGGAATGGTGATCGGCGCCTGGTCGGACGGCAGCGGAACCCGCGAGATGATGCGTTCGTCCTGGCTGACTTCCAGTGTTCCCCCCGCAGCGTTGACCGGCAGAGCCAGCGTCGCGACCAACTCGGTGGGGACCAGACCCGGCTGGACCGGTAACGAGAGAGTCTGCCGCCCCTCGATCCCGTACAACGAGATAGTGGAGTCGACGCCGACCGTCCGCAGGCTCAAGGTGGGCGAATCAGCCAGTGATACTTCGCGTTCGGGCTCGGCCACGGCAACGCCGGGCAAGATTGTCCCCCCGGCGACCACCACCGCCGCAACCATGGGCAATAGGCGTGACGCCACTTGACCGACACTGTGCCGCTGTGTTCGAACCACGAGAATCGTCATCCTGTCCTGTGTCATCGGAACTGAGCCGCCACCAGGGCCCGACCGAATGTCCGCAGTAGTTCCTCGTCCTTGAACACCGGTGTCCGTTCGTCAAGTACCGCGTTCCCGCGGAACAACAATGTGATCAAAGTGCGGATGTTGGACCCCACGCTGGCCGACGGCGTCGGGAATGGCGCATCAGGATCATGGTTGTCGACCGCGAAGATCGTCACCCGCTGCTCGAGTCTGTCAGTACCCCAGGCGAACTGCACCGAGTTCCAGGTGACCAACAGGCTGTCGTCGACCACCGATGTCAGTCTGCCCTGGACCCCCATATCGAGATCGATCTGCCGTTGCGGGCTGATGCGGGCACTCGTCAGGCCGTATACGACGCGCGAAGGATAGGTGCCGAAGGAGAACGGACGCATACTGACGATGCTGTCGACGACAACGGTTCGCGGCCGGGAAAGTTTGTCCCAGAGTGGGTTTCCGGAGTTGGCGAGCATGAACTGGCGGACCAGGACGGCGCCGTCGCCGTACAAACGACGCACCTGCGGGTACTCACGCTGCTCCGTGACGGTCCAGCCGATAGGAGCGTCCAGAGGGCGGCCCTGAACCAGCCGGTCCGGGCTGGGCCTGCTCAGCGGGGCGGTGCCGGTCTCGGTCGGAAGGCTGTACAGCGACAGCACAATGGTGACTATGAACACGAGGGGCAACCCGGCCCAAACCTGCTTGGAGGCAAGCGGTTCGACTTTACGGTCGAGTATTTTCTTGGGAACGCCACGGCGAGCCTGGAAGAACATGAAAAGGCCGACGACGCTGATCGCTGTCACCGCGGGAACCTGTTGGTAGACCACCATCGGCGCATTCGGGGTGAGCTTGGAGATCGCGATGAGCACTGCGAAACCGACGAACCAAGACCCCAGCGATCCGAAGAATCCGCGCCGGAAGGTCCGCCCCACGGCGGTGCCGGTGCCAATGGCAGCGATCAGCAGGGTCGCTGACCCCGCCGCGAACTTACCGCCGCCGAGCAGGATGACCGCGATGTAGTACGGCAGCGAGAACGCCAGCGCGAACATCGCCCACACCCAGGAGAATCGAATCACCGGGCGCAGCCCGAACAGCACCACGCAACAGCTGGCCACGAACAGCCATGCGGCGACGATGTCCAAGCGCAACAGGTGGAAGTACAGCGCGTAGCGCTCCAGCAGGGCGGCCATGATCAGCACGGCCAAGCCCAAGCCCATGCCGCCGACGATGATGTCGGTCTGCCGATCGTGGATGGGTAGCTCGGTACGCTTTCGCCGCGCCACTCCGATCGCGACCAGGCCGGACACCACCGGCACCGTCCACACATATCCACCGATACCGCCCTCGCGGGTGGTGATGGCCAGGCTGACAAAGGTGTCGCCGAAGGCTATCGCTGTCAACGCGACGATCAGCAACCAGCGGATGCTGAGCCGGTAGAGCGGGTGCACGCCGTAGTACCGGTCAAGGACCGATGTGCGCGCAGGGCGCTCCTCTGTGGTTGCGGCGCCCATGTCACATCACCCGGGAGTTCACGGTGACACGCGCACCGACGGATGACGACCTCGGCCGCGGCATTCACGAATCCGTCGGTCTCGCACCGCAATCCCCCGCGCCATGAGCGCGATGCTAGGACACCAGCTGCCTCGGCCGACGCACAATACTTGAACTGACAAATAACTGTCGCCATCGACAGTTTTCAGCAAATGACGACGCAGACGACAGTTCGCCGACGTCGACCGGTATGTCCGGCGTGGACGCGAACTGGCTAATCATCGGAGTCCGACACGCCCGAAGACGCCTGCTGCCCACAACGCACAAACCCCCGGCCCGCGCAAGCGGTACCGGGGGTTTGGGAAGCTGTCCCGAAGGAGTGCTCTACTTTGCCTTCTCGAGGATCTCGACCAGACGCCAGCGCTTGGTCGCCGAGGTCGGACGGGTCTCCATAAGCGAGACGCGATCGCCGATGCCGGCATCGCCGTTCTCGTCGTGCGCCTTGACCTTGCTCGTGGTCCGGATGATCTTGCCGTAGAGCGGGTGGCTCTTACGGGATTCCAGCTCGACCACGATGGTCTTTTCCATCTTGTCGCTGACCACGTAGCCGATGGCGGTCTTACGACGACCGCGCGGCTTCTCAGTGGTCGGCGTGTGGTTGGGGCCTGTTGTTTCTGCCATGGTTACGAATCCTCACCAACGGGTCCGGAAGCCAGACCCAGTTCACGTTCACGCAGCACGGTGTAAACCCGTGCGATTTCGTGGCGCACAACACGCAGGCGCCGGTTGTTGGTCAGCTGACCGGTCGCCATCTGGAAGCGCAGGTTGAACAGCTCTTCCTTCGATTCGCGCAGGCGAGTGGTGAGCTCTTCTTCGGTGAGCTCACGCAGTTCGCCAGGCGTAACTCCCACTGCCATCAGAACTGCTCCTCTCGTGTCACGATGCGTGCCTTGATCGGCAACTTGTGGATTGCGCGGGTGAGAGCATCGCGGGCGATCTTCTCATCCGGGTAGCTGAGCTCGAACAGCACGCGGCCGGGCTTGACGTTGGCCACCCACCACTCGGGCGAACCCTTACCCGAACCCATGCGGGTCTCGGCGGGCTTCTTGGTCAGCGGGCGGTCCGGGAAGATGTTGATCCACACCTTGCCACCACGCTTGATGTGCCGGTTGATGGCGATACGAGCGGACTCGATCTGCCGGTTGGTGATGTAGGCGTGCTCCAGTGCCTGGATGCCGTAATCGCCGAAGCTCACCGTGGTGCCGCCACTGGCGGTGCCACGCTGCCTCGGGTGGTGCTGCTTGCGGTGCTTCACCCTGCGGGGAATCAACATGACTAGCTCTCCGTGCTCTCGGCGGGCGCCTCGACAGCCGCGTCAGCGGTCGGTGCGGCCGACTCTTCTCCGGTGGCGGCACGGCCGGCCTCGGTGCTCGTCGCGGTGGTACCCGACGCGCCACTGCGGCGCGGGCGGGTGCCCGACGGACGGTCACGACGCGGACGGTCGGCGGCCGGCGCGGCGGCGGTCAGCTCACGCTTACCACCGACGATGTCGCCCTTGTAGATCCAGACCTTCACGCCGATGCGGCCGAAGGTGGTCTTGGCCTCGTAGAGGCCGTAGTCGATGTCGGCGCGCAGCGTGTGCAGCGGGACCCGACCTTCGCGGTAGAACTCCGAACGACTCATCTCAGCACCACCGAGGCGGCCCGAGCACTGCACGCGGATGCCCTTGACGTTGGGCTGGCGCATCGCCGACTGGATCGCCTTGCGCATAGCGCGGCGGAACGCCACGCGGTTGGAAAGCTGCTCGGCGACGCCCTGGGCGACCAGCTGCGCAACAGACTCGGGGTTCTTCACCTCGAGGATGTTGAGCTGAACCTGCTTCTTGGTCAGCTTCTCCAGGTCGGTCCGGATGCGGTCGGCCTCGGTGCCGCGGCGACCGATGACGATGCCGGGACGCGCGGTGTGGATGTCAACGCGGACCCGGTCACGGGTGCGCTCGATCTCAACATCGGCGATACCGGCCCGCTCCAGGCCGGTGGCCAGCAGACGGCGGATCGCGACGTCTTCCTTCACGTAGTCCGCGTACTGCTTGTCGGCATACCACCGGGACTTCCAGTCGGTGGTGATACCGAGCCGGAAGCCGTGCGGATTGATCTTCTGGCCCACTACTCCGAGCCCTCCTTCGCTTCTGCGGAAGCCTTGGTAGATGTCGCCGCCGAAGCGGCTCCGGTGGCCTTGGTCGAAGCTGCCTTGCTGGCCTGTGCACGGCGTGCGCGTGCCGCACTCGCCGAGGCGCCTTGCTGTCCGCTCTTCTTGGGCGGACGGCTCTCGACGATCACGGTGATGTGGCTGGTGCGCTTGCGGATGCGGAACGCACGCCCCTGGGCGCGCGGCCGGATGCGCTTTGCGGTCGGGCCACCGTCGGCATGAATGGTCGCGACCACGAGGGTCGACGGGTCCAGTCCGTTGTTGTTCTGCGCGTTGGCGGCCGCACTGGCGATCACCTTGGCGACCGTGGTGCTGGCATCCTGCGGTGCCCACCGCAGGATGTCGAGCGCCTCGGTCACCGACTTGCCGCGGACCAGGTCGATGACCCGGCGCGCCTTGGTCGGCGAGAACGGCACGAAGCGGGCAACCGCCGTCGCGGACGGATACTCAATTGCAGTAGTCATTACCGGCGCTTCGCTTTCCGGTCATCCTTGATGTGACCCTTGAACGTGCGGGTGGGGGCGAACTCGCCGAGCTTATGCCCGACCATCGCCTCGGAGACGAACACCGGCACGTGCTTGCGACCGTCGTGGACGGCGAAGGTGTGACCGATGAAGTCAGGAATGATGGTCGAACGACGCGACCAGGTCTTGATGACCTGCTTCGTGTTCTTCTCGTTCTGGACGTCGACCTTCTTCAAGAGGTGGTCGTCGACGAACGGGCCCTTCTTCAGGCTGCGTGGCATCGCTTTACTCCCTAGCGCTTATTCTTGCCGGTGCGCCGGCGACGGACGATGAGCTTGTCGCTCGCCTTGTTCGGCTTGCGGGTACGGCCCTCGGGCTTGCCCCACGGGCTCACCGGGTGGCGGCCACCGGAGGTCTTACCCTCACCACCGCCGTGCGGGTGGTCGACCGGGTTCATCACGACACCACGGACGGTGGGGCGCTTGCCCTTCCACCGCATACGGCCGGCTTTACCCCAGTTGATGTTGGCCTGCTCGGCGTTGCCGACCTCGCCGACGGTGGCGCGGCAGCGCACATCGACGCGACGGATCTCACCGGACGGCATACGCAGCGTGGCGTGAGCGCCTTCCTTACCGAGCAACTGGATGCTGACTCCCGCCGAACGGGCCAGCTTCGCACCGCCGCCGGGACGCATCTCCACAGCGTGGATGACGGTACCGGCCGGGATGTTGCGCAGCGGCAGGTTGTTACCCGGCTTGATATCGGCGTTGGCGCCCGACTCCACGACGGTGCCCTGCTTCAGTCCCTGCGGCGCGATGATGTAGCGCTTCTCGCCGTCCAGGTAGTGCAGCAGCGCGATGTTCGCGGTGCGGTTGGGGTCGTACTCGATGTGAGCGACCTTGGCGTCGACGCCGTCCTTGTCGTGGCGACGGAAATCGATCACGCGGTAGGCGCGCTTGTGGCCACCGCCCTTGTGCCGAGTGGTGATGCGGCCGTGTGCGTTACGTCCACCCTTGCCGTGCAGCGGACGAACCAGCGACTTCTCCGGATGGTCGCGAGTGATCTCGGCGAAATCGGAGACGCTGGCACCGCGACGACCTGGGGTCGTCGGCTTGTACTTGCGAATTGCCATTTCTTAGTTCCTGAGTCTCTCTGCCCGCCGTTAGGCCGGCGCTCCGAACAAGTCGATCGGCTTGCTGCCCGCGGCCAGGGTCACGATGGCGCGCTTGGTGCTCTTGCGCTGTCCGTAGCCACTGCGGGTCCGCTTGCGCTTGCCGTTGCGGTTCAACGTGTTCACCGAATCGACCTTGACGGAGAAGATCTTCTCGATCGCGATCTTGATCTGCGTCTTGTTCGAGTCCGGGTGCACGACGAACGTGTACACGTTGTCCTCGATCAGCGAGTACGACTTCTCCGAAATGACCGGGGCCAGGATGATGTCGCGGGGGTCGGTAATCGTAGCCATCAGACCGACGCTCCTTCTTTCTGTGCCGTCGTGTGCGCGCTGATGTAGGCATCCAGCGCTTCGACGCTGAAGATCACGTCATCGGCATGCAACACGTCGTACGCGTTGAGCTGGTCCGCCGAGATCACGTGGACATTCGGCAGGTTGCGGACGCTCTTGGCGCCGACCTCGTCGCTGCGACCGATGACGATCAGGACCTTCTTGTTGGTGGTCAGGCTCTCCAGGAAAGCCTTGGCCGCCTTGGTCGACGGGGTCTGCCCGCTGATCAGTTCGGTGATCGCATGGATGCGTTCGTTGCGCGCCCGGTCCGAGAGCGCCCCGCGGGTGGCGGCGGCGATCATCTTCTTGGGAGTGCGCTGGCTGTAGTCACGCGGCTTCGGGCCGTGCACCACGCCACCACCGGTGAACTGCGGTGCGCGGGTCGAGCCCTGACGGGCGCGGCCGGTGCCCTTCTGGCGGTACGGCTTCTTGCCACCGCCGGACACCTCGGCACGAGTCTTCGCCGAGTGCGTGCCCTGACGCTTGGCGGCCAGCTGCGCGGTGACGACCTGGTGCAGCAGCGCGATGTTGGGCTCAACATCGAACAGTGCGGCAGGCAGCTCCACGGAGCCGTCCTTCTTGCCGTCCGGGGTGTGGACGTCAATCTTGAGAGTCATTACTTCTCACCTCGTTTGATCGCGGTGCGGACCACGACGAGTCCACCGTTGCGCCCGGGGACGGCGCCCTTGATCAGCAGCACACCGTTCTCGGCATCGACCTTGTGCACCTTCAGGTTCTGGGTGGTGACGCGGTCACTACCCATGCGGCCCGACATGCGGGTGCCCTTGAAGACGCGGCCCGGGGTGGCACAGCCACCGATCGAGCCGGGGCGGCGGTGCACGGCCTGGGCGCCGTGCGAGGCACCCTGACCCGAGAAACCGTGGCGCTTCATGGTGCCGGCGAAGCCCTTGCCCTTGCTGGTGCCCGTCACGTCGACGTACGCGCCGTCGGCGAAGATCTCGGCGGTCAGCTCCTGGCCGACCTCGTAATCGGCAGCGGCGGCCTCGTTCTCGAGCCGGAGCTCGGCGAGGTGACGGCGCGGGTTCACACCTGCGGCGGCGAACTGGCCGGCAACCGGCTTGTTCACCTTGCGCGGGCTGATCTCGCCGTACGCCAACTGCACTGCGCTGTAGCCGTCGCGCTCCGGGGTGCGGATGCGCGTCACGACGTTCGGGCCGGCCTTGACGACCGTGACCGGGACGACCTTGTTGTTCTCGTCGAACACCTGCGTCATGCCCAGCTTGGTGCCCAAAATGCCTTTTCTAGCCATTTTTCTGGGTTCTCCTACTGGATGTTGACGTCGACGCTGGCCGGCAGATCGATGCGCATCAAGGCGTCAACGGTCTTCGGCGTGGGGTCGAGGATGTCGATAAGGCGCTTGTGGGTACGCATCTCGAAATGCTCCCGCGAGTCCTTGTACTTATGGGGGGACCGGATGACGCAGTACACGTTCTTCTCGGTCGGCAGCGGCACCGGGCCGACCACGCTCGCTCCCGTACGGGTGACCGTCTCGACGATCTTGCGCGCCGAGGCGTCAATCGCCTCGTGGTCGTAGGCCTTCAGCCTGATGCGGATCTTCTGTCCCGCCACGCTTTCCTACCTCACTATTAAGGGCTTCCGCGCTGAGGGCGCGAAAAACTCTGTCTTCGTGCGCTCTGCCGAACGGGTGTTCCCGCACGACAGCGCGCTGGCTATGCCGCCGCTGTTTACCTGTCTCTGGTTCACCGACCCCCGCGCTCGGGTGTGTCGCCCTTACGCACACTCTTTCGCGTAGATAATCTGTCGCAATCGAGGTGGGGACCGGGTGCGTCCGTGTAGGACGCGGGTCGGATGCTCTCAGCCAGGCGAACCCGGCAGAAGGCAACCCGAACAGTATGCCTCAGATCGCGGCGTCCTCCAAATCCCCATATGAGCAGCTTGGAGGCTCGTCGAGACGCTGTGGAGGTACACAAACCGCTCGAGCGCCTGCCCCACGTCAGCCAGCCGCACGTCGGCCTCTACTTCGCTGACACCAGGTAGACAGAACGGCGCTATCTCCTACCTCATGTCAGCCGGCCGCGGTCGCCTTCGGTCCTCGCTGAAATCAGGTAGCCGAGACCCCGCGCGAGACCGCAGGCCGGAGCACACCGCGTGTCTATCTTACTCCAGAGTAAGGTAGCCGGATGACAGACAGTCCCACCTACCGCGCCTGGCAACAGCTGTCGAACAAACCGCTGGGCAGCCGGCTGTTCTCGGTGGCCGCGATGATCCGGGTCCCGTACTTCGCCTCGGTGCTCCCCCACGTGGTGCACATGGCCCCGGGCAGCGCCGAGGTGCTGGTCCCGAAGTGGTTCTACATCTACAACCACCTGCGCACCGTGCACGCGATCGCCGCGTGCAACGCCGCCGAGGTCGCCATGGGAATGGCCATGGAAGCCACCGTGCCCGGCACCCACCGCTGGATCCCCAAGGGAATGACGGTTCAGTACCTGGCCAAGGCCACCACCTCGCTGCGGGCGCGGGCCGAGTTCAGCCCACCCGACTTCGATGCCATCACCGAAGGTGCGGAGTTGGTGGTGCCGGTCAGCATCACCGACCGCGTCGGCACCGAGGTCGTGCACGCCGACATCACCACCTGGGTGACGCCGAACAGCCGGTAGTACGGGCCAAGCGCCGTCCACGCGTTATCCGTTGTCGCCGGGCTGCCCATTACCAGTCCCGCCAGTACCGCCGATTCCACCGGTGCCGGGTGAGTTTCTGTTCGTCTCGCCCGTACGGCTTCCCCCATTGCCGCCGTCACCACCAGTGCCGGTGTCGCTGTCGCCGCCCCGCCCGCCGTTGCCGGCATACGTGGTCGAGGAACCTCCGCTCCTGAAGGAACCGCCACCCGTACCGCCGTCGCCGCCGTTACCCGCCTGACTCTCGCCGCCCGCTCCTCCATGACCCGCTCGATGATTGGCGCCGGCGCTGTCGGTCACGGAGACGGCACCGCCGGTACCGCCCCGGCCGCCGTCACCGGTGTTGCTGTTGCCGCCCATGCCGCCGTTGCCGGCGGTGTCCACGCCTGATGAGTTCACTACCGTGATGGACCCGCCGGTTCCGCCGTTTCCGGCGGGCCCGTTTTCGCTGTAACCGCCGTTGCCGCCGTTGCCGGCCGTCTTCACTCCGCTCGTGGCATTGTTGTTTCCGCCGTTACCGCCGTCGCCGCCGGCACCGCTGACGCCCTGCACGCCCGCCTGCCCTGCAGTGGCACCGCTGCCTGCGGTTCCGGCTGCGCCGCCGGCACCCGCATCGCCACCGTCGCCGCCCTTCTGGGCAGGTGTGTTGACGCTGTTCAGTGAGGCTCCATTGGCACCGTTTCCACCATTGCCACCGTCACCGCCATCGCCGGCGTCACCGCCGTTGCCTCGAACCCCGTTCACGAGCCCATCGCTGCCGGCCTGTCCGCCGGTGCCACCCATGCCTTTCGCACCGCCCTCGCCCGCGAGCCCTGCGGCACCGCCGTTGCCGCCGTTGCCGCCGGCCTGTCCGCCGACCCCGATGCCCCCATTCGCGCCCGCGGTGGTGGCGTCTACACCGTCGCCGCCGTCGCCGCCGTCGACGCCGTTTCCGCCGTCACCGCCGTTGCCGCCGTTGCCGCCTGCGCCACCGGAGCCGTTGAGGCCCGCCTGACCGTCGCCGCCCGCGGTTCCGCCCGTGCCGCCAGTTCCCGCGATGCCTCCCAGCCCGATCTGGCCGGCGTCCCCGCCCGCGCCGCCGGTGCCACCATTGGTGCCGGCGATCCCGTCTTCGCCTGCACCACCGGCGGTACTCGCATGTTGCCCGTCGTCGCCGTTGCCACCGTCGAGGCCTCGCGCTCCGGCACCGCCGCTGCCTGCGGCGCCACCGTTACCGCCGTCACCGTTGAGTCCGGCGGCGCCCACCGAGCCGAGCAGTCCCGATCTTCCGCCTGCGCCTGCGTCACCGCCTGCGCCACCAGCACCACCGCCACCACCGTCCTGCCCGGCTTGCCCATCACCAGAAGCGTTGGTGGACAACGCATTGACGCCCGAACCGCCGCTGCCGCCAGCCGCGCCCTGGCCGCCGGCACCACCGTGGGCGCCGTTGCCGATGAGCAATCCTCCGGCGCCGCCGCGGCCGCCCGAACCCCCGGCAGTGCCGGCGGTTCCGGCCTGACCCGCAGAGCCGGCCTGACCCGCGATACCCGCCGCGCCGGCACCCCCGGCCCCGCCATTGCCTACGAACAACCCACCGCGGCCACCATTGCCGCCGGCCAGTCCGGTGCCTGCGGCCGCGTTGCCGCCGGTGCCGCCGTTTCCGAACCACCCCGCGTTCCCGCCGTTGCCACCGTTGGCGCCGGCACCTCCCGAGCCGAACAGCAGTCCCGCGTGGCCGCCGTTGCACGCCGACCCCACACAGTCGGCTGCCGCGTCCGCGCCGTTGCCGATGAAGTGGCGGATGATAGTTGTGATCGGAATGGGTCCCGAGGGAGCCGGCGCGATGAACGCGATCCTTTGCGACTGAGCTGCCGTGGGGCGCGCAGATGTCTCCGTCTGCAACCCGACCGAACCCGTCATTATCAGACACAACGGGTCACACGAGGCGACCGAAGGACCCGTCACCAGCGACACCTGTTCCGCACCCGGTCCGTCCGCGCCCGAATCTGCCAAGGCAACCAGGGGGAAACCGATCATTCCGCCGACCCCCAGCGCTACGGCCAACCCGCCCACACGACCGACATGCCATACAGCACCCACGGGGATCCCATCGTCGTTTGCGGCAGGCAGTTCCCGGCGCTTTCGTTCGAGTATTACGGCACAAGGTCGTCAACGGACGTGTTTGCCCGAATTATTGACGGCTATGTCGAATCTGCGGTGTCCGCAGCTGCACGATGCGCTCGAACCTCGCACCATCTGACGCCCGGAGCGAGTCAGCGGGCTGCGCTCAGCGTTGCAGCCCCGCCCAGAAGTCGCACTGGTGCTGTCGCCCGAAATCCTCGGCAACCCGGCTACCGTCCGGTTGCAGCGACATCCACGGTCCGTCGCCGCTGACCGCCGGCCACTCCGGTGCGCCGTCGGCCGACGGCACGCCCGTCCTGACGAACTGTGCCCAGAAATCGATCATCTGGTCGGACAACTGCTGCTGAGCCGGGTTCAGCGGCGGGGCACCGCCGACGTCGAACAGATAGCGCAGTTCCAGCGAATGGCTGGCACCCACCGGAAAAGGCAAAGTGCGCATGGGTTCCGGTGCCGGCGGATTCGGATCGTTGAATTCGTAGGCGTACACGTCGTTGGCGGTCGCCAGTTGATCGGCCATCTCATCGGCAATACAGGCGAACACCCCGTCGGTGACCGCCGCCGAGTACGCCAGCGCGGCACTGCCGCCATACCGATCCAACGGGTACCGGGCACCAACCGCGGCGGCGTCGGACCCGAAGGTATCGGCGAGCAGACCGGGATACTCGCCCGGCGCGTACTGCGTGGTCCCGCGCAGGTATTGCAGAGCGACGAACAGGGTGAACTCGTCACGGTTGCTGCCGATCAGCACGGGCACATCGGCCGCCCGGCCCTCGCGGAACGCGACCATGGGATCCTCGGGCAGGACGGTGGTTCCGTACACCGGCCCACTCAACGTGTCCTCACCGATTCGGTCGTACCACACGGGTTTTCGCAGTTTGTGATCCGGCAGGGCGCGCAGGCAGGCCGCCGCGGCCGCCGGATCACCGCAGCCGACATCTCGTGCGTAGTCCGCGCTGATGCGCTCGGCCGCCGGCAGTGCCAACTGGGCCTGACATGGCCCGCTCTGGATGATCGCGGCCCGGAACAGGCCCTTCGACTCGGGCGCGACCATGTGATCGCACACCGACATCCCGCCGGCCGACTCGCCGGCAATGGTCACTTTGTCCGGATCGCCGCCGAACGCCTCGATGTTGTCATGCACCCAGCGCAATGCCGCCTGCTGATCCTGCAACCCGTAGTTGCCTACAGCACCTTGCGGGCCGAGCGCCGGATGCGCGAGGAAGCCGAGCGCACCGAGTCGGTAGTTCAGCGTGACGACGACGATATCGCCACGGTCGACGAGCCACCGCGAGTCGTACATCCCGCCGTTTCCGTTGATGAACGCGCCACCGTGGATCCAAACCATCACCGGCCGTAGCTCTTCCGCCGGCGGCGGGGTCCAGACGTTCAGGGTGAGGCAGTCCTCGTCGGTCTGCCTGCCCATCTCCAGATCGCTGCCCTCGTCCTGCAGGCAGCGCGGGCCGACCTTGGTCGCATCGCGCACTCCGGCCCAGGGTGCCACCGGTTGCGGGGGCTGCCAGCGCAGCGGACCCACCGGTGGGGCCGCGTACGGGATACCCGCGAAATTTCGTTTATCGAGGGTGGCAACCCCCTGCACCAGGCCCGCGGTCGTCTTGACCACGGACGGGTCGGCCGGCAGGGATGCCGGTGCGTCGGCGCCGGTGTCTGCGCAGCCGAGCGTGAGCGCCCCGACGATCAGTAATGCCAACGCACAGCGGACGAGTCGGGACATGGAAGGCACCGCCCGAGCCTACTGACCACGATTCCGGAATTCCGGGGCGTGCGGGCCGTGAGGTCCCCTAGACTGCAACTTGACACCCGTCAAGACAGTATTGAGGAGCCGATGGATGAGCACTCCGACCAAGGATGATCGGGCCAGCCAGTACGCCAACGTGTTCGTCGAGCCCAAGGCCTATGCCGATGATGCGCACCTGCACGAGGCACTGGCCTATCTGCGGGAACATGAGCCGGTCGTCCGGGTCGAGTCGAGGCTCTACCGCCCGTTCTGGGCAATCACGAAACACGCCGACATCATGGCCATCGAGCGCGAGAACAATCTGTTCCTCAGCGAGCCCCGGCCATTGCTGGCCACCGCCGCGGCCGACGATCTGGCCAAGGAGCAGCTGGCAGCGGGCATGGGCCTGCGCACGCTCATCCACATGGACGACCCGCACCATCGCAAGGTCCGTGCCATCGGCGCCGACTGGTTCCGCCCAAAGGCCATGCGCGATCTGAAGGTCCGCGTCGACGAACTCGCCAAACGCTATGTGGACCGGATGCGCGATATCGGGCCCGAGTGCGACTTCGTCACCGAGATCGCGGTGCACTTCCCGCTCTACGTCATCATGTCGCTGCTGGGGCTGCCCGAGGACGACTACGAGCGCATGCACATGCTGACTCAGGAGATGTTCGGCGGCGACGATGACGAGTACAAGCGCGAAGGCGGGTCCCTCGAGGATCAGCTCCAGGTACTGCTCGACTTCTTCGCCTACTTCTCCCGGCTCACCGCGTCCCGCCGGGAGAACCCGACCGGCGATCTGGCCTCCGCGATCGCCAACGGGCGCATCGATGGCGAGCCACTGACCGATGTGGACACCGTTTCCTACTACGTGATCGTCGCGAGTGCCGGCCACGACACCACCAAAGACGCGATCTCGGGCGGACTGCTGGCCCTCATCGAGAATCCCGATCAGCTTGAGCGGCTGCGCGAGGATCCGTCGCTGATGGGCACCGCGGTCGAGGAGATGATCCGCTGGACCACACCGGTCAAGGAGTTCATGCGGACCGCCGCCGCCGATACCGAGATCCGCGGCGTGCCGATAGCCGCGGGTGAATCCGTCTATCTGGCTTATGTTTCCGGTAACCGCGACGAAGAGGTGTTCGAGGAGCCGTTCCGCTTCGATGTCAGCCGCGACCCCAACAAGCACGTCGCGTTCGGATATGGCGTGCACTTCTGCCTCGGCGCGGCGTTGGCCCGGATGGAGATGAACAGCCTGTTCTCCGAACTGATTCCGCGCCTGGACTCGATCGAGCTGGCCGGTGAGCCCGAACTGTCCGCGACGACGTTCGTCGGCGGGCTCAAGCACCTGCCGATCAGGTACTCACTGCGGTAGTTCCGCCGGATGGCATCCGGCGGGCTGCATCCCGGCGCTGCGGCTAACCCGCGATGAGCTCCGCCGCCCGGTGCCCGATCATCGCGATGGTGGCATGCGGCCCGCGCGAGGTGGCCGTCGGCATGATCGAACCGTCGGCCACCCACAACCCGTCGACACCCAGCACCCGGCACTGCGGATCCAGCACGGTGCCCAGCGGCGCGGTGCCGCACAGATGTTGGGTGGTGGACCAGTTCGCCTCGCGGTCGATGACTCCGGCGATGTCACGAGCCAGGTCGGCACCGCGCCGCAGCGCCGCGACATCGCCGGCCACGGTGTCGTAGTGATGCTCGATGACGGGCGCCACCGCGATATCCGGGGATGCCACCGTCAACCGGCCCCGCGCCGCGGGACGCATGAGAGCGACCCCGATATGCGGTGGATCCGAAGGCGCCTCTCCCGTCATCTGCGCGAAACCCGCTGTGTACAGGCGGATCTCCATCCCGTCGACCGACAGTGCCGCCTCGATCGGGGCCCGCCCACCGGCCGCGGGCCAGTCGACGGGCAGCACCCACTCGGGGTGATCGCTGAAACCGGCTCCCACGGGCAGATCCGCCAGCACCCCGATCCCGGCGGCGCCGAGCACGTCGGCGGGACCACAGCCGGATACCAGCAGCAGCTGCGCGGTACCGATCGCCCCGGCACACAGCACGACACGGTCGGCGGCGTAGTGCACCGGGCCCGACGGCCCGAGCGCGTCCACGCCGACCGCCCGGGTACCCGAGAACTTGATCCGCTGTGCCCTGGTAGCCGGGTGCACCACAAGGTTGGGCCGCACCAGTGCGGGTACCAGGAACGCGGCCCCCGGCCCGACCCTGGTGCCGTCCAGTACGTTCAGCGGCAGCGCGCCGACACCGTCGGCGGGGTCGGCACCGTTGAGATCGTCGATCCAGCGAAACCCCTTTGCCAGCACCGACTGTACGAATTTGTCGGTGCCCGAGGTGAACTCACGGGTCCGGCGCACCGGTATCGGCCCGGCGTCCCCGTGTAGCGGTCCGCTGAAGTCCAGGTCCGTCTCGATCGCCCGGAAGTGCGGCAGCACGTCGTTCCAGGACCAGCCGGGAACCTGCCAGTCCGCGAAGTCCGCGGGCACGCCACGGCAGAAGTAGCCGCCGTTGATCGCTCCGGACCCGCCGACCACCGAACCGCGCACCAGGTCGACGTCCCGGCGGGGGGCATCCGTCAGGACCGCCGGGTACCGGCTGACCACCGGGCTACCGGGCCCGATCGGCACCAGGTGCGCATCGCCGGCGCGCGGAACAAGAGCCTGCGGTCCCGCCTCCAGGACCGTGACGGTCCGCCCGGTATCGTACGAAAGACGTTCGGCAAGAATCGAACCAGCGCTACCGGCACCGACGATCACAACATCACTGTGCAAAGCGCCGCGCTTCAGGTTCGGATCTGGGGCTTGAGCGCACCGACGTGGCGTTCGCGGACCACACCGGTCCACAGTCCCAGCCCGTAGGCGATGTCGTCGAGACGCTTGAGCAGCAGATAGCTCAGCAAGCCGACCCGATGGGAGTCCTCGGCGACACTGTTGCGGCGGTTGGCCCAGTCGGCCAATCCGTCCACGACGGCGGCGACGAGCACCACCTGCCGGCACCGGCGGAAGAACACCGCAGCCAGCAGCGCCACCGGCCAATAGTGCCTGCAGATGGCCGAGGCCACCTGCAGCGCGGCGCCCCACAGCCCGCCGGCCGCGACCGCGGCGACGTCCTTGGGTCCGGTGTCGACCGACTCGAGTGAGGCGGAGATGCGTCTGCCGAAGAATGCCGCGACCACCGCGGCGAAGAGATATCCGTAGCCCGATCGGGTCGCCACCAGCAGCCAGAGCACCAGCATCCACCGCGACAACACCATCGGCGCCGTCTTACCTGGATGCCGGACAGCCAGCGGGGCCGCGGACTGCCCGTAGAAAGCCTTGCGCTGGAACCACTCCCGCAGCTGGGTCCGGTGTTCGTGGCCGACCAGCGCGATGGGTTCATAACGCAACCGTGCGCCGGCCTCGATGAACCTCCAGCAGAGGTCGACGTCCTCGCCCGACTCCATGGTCTCGTCGAAGCCGCCGACCTCGGTAAGCGCACTGCGCCGGCAGATGATGGCGGCGCTGGGCACATAGGACACCGTGCCGTAGGGCACCACCGGCGCCTCCCGCATGCCGAGGTCCAACGAAGAGCGCACCGCCTCGTAGCGGGCGACCAGATTGTCCGGCTCGTTCAGGCTGATGATCCTGGGGGCCACCAGGGCCACGGCGGGATCGCAGAAATGGCCGAGCAGCGCTTCCATCCAGCCGCGGCGCGGCACCACATCGGAGTCCAGGAAGGCCACGAAGTCCGTGTCGCAGGCGCGCAGGCCGGTGTTGCGGGCGGCCGCCGGACCGCGACTGCGAGCATGCCGCAGCACCCGCACCTCACAGCGTGCCCCATGGAAGTCGGTGTCCTTCAGCGGTTCGGCGGACCCGTCGTCGACCACCACGACGTTCATCCCGCGCAGCGCCCGGACCAGCCTGCTGACGCCGAACACGTTGTCGCGCACCGGGATGACCACCGTGACATCGTGATGCGACGGACCACTCGGTGGGCGCGGGTGCGCGACGGTGGCGTCGAGCAAGGTGCGCGCCAGCTGCGCGGACAGCGCGTCGTGGACCTCCAGGCGGCCGTCGTCGATCATGGTCTGGGCCACCGGCGCCAGCCGCAGCAAGCGGGTGGGCGAGCCGCCCAGCAATGCCGAGCCCGCACCCAGCACCTTGACCCGGCGGTCCACCTGGACGGCGAATCCGTCGGGCAGCCGCGGCCCGGTCATGTCAGCATCCCGTGCCCGTTCGGCGTCCAGGCCAGGAGTTTGCGGGCACACCCGTCGACCATATCGGCAAAGTAGCGCTGTCCGTCGGACACCGTGGCGGTGGTCGGGTCGCCCAGCACCCCGACCGCGCTGACCGCGGCCACACCGCCGGCCCGCATTTCGGGCATCAGCTCCGCCAGCGGTGCACTGTTCCCCGGCACCATGGCATCGGTGCGCACAGTGTCGGGCGAAATATGTAGCAATACAGATGTTTCGGTGTGCCCGGCGTGCGCGTCGGCACCGGCGACCATGCAGGAGCTCCAGCCCACATCGCGGCCCTCGGTCCGCAGCAGTGCCACCGCCCCGGCCAGCGCTTCGACATTGCCGCCGTGCCCGTTGACGAAGACCAGCCGGGAAGCCCAGTTGCAGGCGGACCGGCCGAACTCGACCAGCAACAGCCGTAGCGCCTCGGTGCCGATCGAGACCGTGCCCGCGAACCCCTCGTGCTCGCCGCTCGCGCCGTAGCTCAGCGCGGGCGCCAGCAGCCATCCCCCGCCGAGCCGGGCCGCGGTCGCCCGTGCCACGGCGGTCGCGATGCGGGTGTCGGTGTCCAGCGGCAGGTGGGGGCCGTGCTGCTCGGTGGAGCCGAGCGGCACGATGAGCGCGGGCCGACCGTCGGGTTGCTGGTTGCGTGGGGTACCAAGCAGTCCACTCGACGTCACGTCGCCGAGCTCCCCGGGTAAAGCCACTCGGTGATGGTAGGCCGAATTCACCTGGTGTGCACCGATTGTTGGCGCATGCGCAGCAATTGATTTCCGCACCTGTCGCCCACTCGGCGGACACCCGGTCACGCCAGTCACGTCAGTCACGCCCGTATCAGGCTACCGGCGTGTCAGGACTGCGGCACTCCGAGCGTGCGGATGAAGCCCTCGGGGATCAGAATGTCCTCGCGCGTCAGATCGTGGATCGAGGACTTGCCCAGACCCCGCAATGCCGAGTCGATGCCTCCGGACAGGATGTCGAGCACGTTCTCCACGCCAGCCTGTCCGTTGGCGGCGAGGCCCCACAGGTAGGCCCGTCCGATCAGCACCGCGCGGGCGCCGAGCGCGACGGCCTTGACGACATCGCTGCCCCGGCGCACGCCGCCGTCCAGCAAAACTTCGACCTGGTCGCCGACCGCGTCGGCGATGGCCGGCAGACAGCGGATCGCGGCCGGCGTCCCGTCCAGGTTGTTACCGCCGTGGTTGGACACCGTGATGGCCGAAACACCGGCATCCACAGCGCGTTTGGCATCATCGACCCGGACCATGCCCTTGAGCAGGAAAGGCCCGCCCCACTGCTCGCGCAGCCAGGCCACGTCCTCCCAGGTAGGTGGCGGGGTGCCCATCCACTGCCCGTAGGCCTCGAAGAACGTCGGGCCGGCCTCACCACGGCGGCCCTGGTTGGGAACGCGCAGGTCCGGCGGGCGCAGGGTCTTGGCGAAGCTGTAGAACCAGCGCGGCTTGGTGATGACCTCCGGCGCCATCTTCACCATGGTCTTGAGGTCCATCTGCTCCGGGATCTTGGGGCTGCCCCAGTCCCGGCCGTGGCTGAAGCTCCAGTCGGTGGTGAGGATCAGACCGACCGCGCCGGCGTCGCGGGCACGCTCCATGCGAGCCAGGATCTCGTCGCGGCTGCCCAGCCAGTAGATCTGGAAGAAGATCTTGCCGTTGACGGCGGTCACTTCCTCCATCGGCTTGCTCGCGAACGACGACAACCCCATCGCGGTGCCGCGGGCGGCCGCTGCGCGGGCCACGGCCACTTCGCCGTCGGGGTCGACCGCCTGCACACCGGTCGGCGAGATGACGACAGGCATCGAGATGTCCTGTCCCATCACCGTTGTCGCCATCTCACGCTTCTCGGTGGCACCGATGACATGCGGGGCGAAGCCGAGCTGGGAGAACGCCTCGACGTTGTCGGAGACCGATACACCCTTCTCGCTCGCCGAGATCAGCGAGGAGTAGGCGGAGCGGGGCAGCCGTTTCTTCGCACGCTGTTGGGCGATGGCAACGGTCTCGAACCAGGTATCGCGAGCCATGATCTTTTACACAGGACTTTCGTTACAGAATTTCTTGGGCGGGACGGTGAGGAGTTTGAGCGGGATCGGACCCTTGCGTCCACCTGCTCGGGAGTGGTCGACCGAGGACTTGGGCTTGTCCCGTTCGGCGGCCAGGGCGGGTTCGCCGTATCCCTGCACGCACTCGGGGTCGGGCCCGTCCATGGGCAGCCCGGTGAAGAACTTGGCCGCCATGCAGCCACCACGACACGAGTCGTAATGCGCGCACCCACTGCATGCCCCGGCGGACTGCGGTTCGCGCAGCTCCTGGAACAATGGAGATTTCTGCCAGACGTTCTTGAACCCGGTTCCGAATCCGGTGTCCTGCAGGATGTTTCCGGCATGGAATTTCTCGTGGATGGCGAACGGGCAGGCGTACACGTCGCCGATCGGGTCGATCAGGCACACCACCCGGCCGGCGCCGCACAGGTTGAGTCCGGCCAGCGCGCCCGGCTCGCCCAGACCCGAGAGATGGAAGAACGAATCACCGGTGAGGACTCCCTCGCCGTGGGCGACCAGCCATTCATAGAGCTGCACCTGCTGCACCGGGGTGGGATGCAGGTCGTCCCACACATCGGCGCCGCGACCGGACGGCCGCAGCCGGGTGATGCGCAGGGTGGCCCCGTAAGTGTCTGCCAGCGCCTTGAATTCATCGAGCTGGTCGACGTTCTGGCGGGTCACCACGACCGAGATCTTGGCGTCCTTGAAGCCGGCATCCTTGAGGTTCTCCAATGCCCGGATCGCCATCGCGAAGGATCCCGGGCCGCGCACCTCGTCGTTGACCTCCGCGGTGGCGCCGTCCAGCGAGATCTGCACGTCGACGTAGTCACTGGCGGCAAGCTTGGCCGCCACCTCGCGGTTGATGCGCACACCGTTGGTGGAGAACTTCACCCCGACGTGATGCTCGGTGGCGTAATCGACGAGTTCCCAGAAGTCCGACCGGACAGTGGGTTCCCCGCCGCCGATGTTCACATAGAACACCTGCATGCGTTCGAGCTCGTCGATGATGTCCTTGCACTGCTGGGTGCTCAGCTCGCGCGGATCACGCTTGCCCGACGAGGACAGGCAGTGCACGCAGGACAGGTTGCAGGCGTAGGTCAGTTCCCAGGTCAGGCAGATCGGGGCATCGAGCCCGTGCTCGAACTG
The DNA here is from genome assembly GCF_008329585.1 of Mycolicibacterium sp. P9-22. Classification (GTDB taxonomy): domain Bacteria; phylum Actinomycetota; class Actinomycetes; order Mycobacteriales; family Mycobacteriaceae; genus Mycobacterium. The sequence goes on from NZ_NPKP01000002.1 coordinate 591,269, forward strand.
CTCGACCAAACGGGGCACCTTCACGGGTTCCGGCGAAAGTACGGGCAACAACGCGGGGGGCAGTACCGCAGTCATCAGGTGTTCTCCTTGGCGACCAGCATGTTGGATTTCACCAGCACACTCAGCGCATGTAGGTACGGGCCTTGGGCGTCGTCGTCGATTCCGGCGGCGCGACAAGCGGATCGGATATCTGGGTGCTCGTCGAGCGAGTTCACCACGGCGACGATCGTCCGGTTCTTCAGGAACGACAGCTTGCGGGTACCGAAGTGGTACAGCAGCGCCCCGAACGGCTCCGGCCGCACCGCCACCTGGTGGTGCAGCCGCCAGCCGCGATCGGGGTCGAACGCCACTGCATCAGCAGTGGGTGCGCTCACGATCAGTAAACCCCACACATACCGTCGATCGAGACCTCTTCGACGAGGGACTCGGTGACGAGCTGCGCTTCGGTCTCAACCTGCTGATTCTGGTCCATGGGATCGCACCTTCCTGGGCTGTGATACGTCTAGGTCATCGATAATTGTGACCTGGGTCGCAAGAATATGGCATCGAGTGCAGAAATGGAAGGGTGGGTTTCATGGCGAAGTCGTCCGGTCCCCGCGTCGGTCGCCGGCCGTCCACCACCCAGGACCACATCAGCTCCGTCGCGCTGGATCTTTTCGCCAGCCACGGCTTCGATGAGGTCAGCGTCGACGATGTTGCCCGGGCGGCCGGAATCGCCCGTCGCACGCTCTTCCGCTACTACCCCTCCAAGAACGCCATCCCCTGGGGCGACTTCGACGCGCACCTCGATCTCATGCGCGAACTGCTCGCCGGCGGCGACCAGCGCGCCGATATCGCAGTCGCCCTGCGCACCGCACTACTGGCGTTCAACCGCTTCGACGATGAGGAACGACATCGCCAGCGCATGCGCTTGATCCTGGGAACTGATGCGCTGCAGGCACATTCGATGACCATGTACGCCGGCTGGCGCACCGTCGTTGCCGAATACGTGGCCCACCGGCGCGGCGAGGATGCGGGTGGCCTGGTGCCCCAGACCGCCGCCTGGACGCTGCTGGGTGTCGCCCTGACCGCCTACGAGCAGTGGCTTGCCGACGAGTCGGTATCCCTGGAGCAGCTACTGGGCGATGCCTTCGACGTGGTCGGCCGCGGCCTCACCCATTTGTGATTTGTGGAGTTCTTGTCGGAACCTTTCCGACGAGAACTCCACAAATCGCAGGAAAGTGGGGGTGTCGGAGTTCGGCCTCGGACGGCGACGATAGAGGTGTGAGTGTCGAATCGGGTCACCGCGATGCCCCTCGGGAGCTTCTCGAGCTCTACGACGAGGCATTGCCTGTGGTGTACGGGTACTTCACCCGGCGCTGCGGTGACCGCGCGGCCGCCGAGGATCTGACCTCGGACACCTTCCTGGCCGCCATGGACGCCGCGCGCAAACCGGCGCCGCCGCCGATGACGGTGCCATGGCTGATCGGGGTGGCCCGGCACAAACTGTCCGACCACTATCGCCGCAGGCACGACCGATTCACGGTGCCGGTCGCCGACCTGCCCGAACCCCTCGATCCGCTCGATAACTGGGATGCCGAACTGAACCGGATCGTCGCCGAGGCGGTGTTGGCACGGCTACCCGAACAGCACCGCACCGTACTGGCACTGCGCTACCTCGACGACTGCTCGGTAACCGAGTGCGCCGAATTGATCGGGCGGACCGTGCACGCCACCGAAACCCTGCTGGTGCGGGCCCGCCGCGCCTTCAGATCGCAATACCCGTCACCGGAAGGAGGGCCATCGTGAACAACAACTGGGATCCCTTGACCGTGCTGCACGGCGATGAGCTTCCGGTGGCTCCCGATCCGGTGTTCGCGGCCCGACTGCGGGCACGGCTGGAGTCGGCCCTCACCCTGCCCGCGAACACGTCAGGAGTAGTCATGAGCGGCACCGATAGTGCTATTGCAGAACTGAATTCGACCCCCACGACCGCCTTTCCCAGGCCGGCCGCCATCCCGTACCTGGCGGTCGCAGACGCCCGCGCCGCCATCGCCTGGTACGTCGACGCACTGGGAGCGACTGTCATCGGTGAGCCCATCGTGATGGACGACGGCCGCGTCGGACACGCCGAGCTTTCCGTCGGGGACGGTGTGCTCTACCTGGCCGACGAGTTCCCCGAGTTGGGATTGAAAGCACCTGCTCCGCAGGCGGTTTCGGTCAGTCTGATGCTGTCGGTCGCCGACACCGACGCGGCATTGAGACGTGCCCGAGACCTGGGGGCCACCGTGATCCAGGAGCCCCAGGAAGGTTACGGCGCGCGCGGCGCCACCATCGTCGACCCGTCCGGACACCGCTGGATGTTATCGGGCCCGATGACCGGCGGCCCACTGCAGATCAAGCACGGTGATGTCGGCTACGTGTCACTGTGGAGCCCGGACGCCGAACGGGCCGCCGTGTTCTACGGACGCGTACTGGGCTGGACCTATGACCGGCAGACCAACCAGGTCACCAACACCACCCTGCCGACCGGCATCTTCGCGGTGGACGGTCCGCAGACGATGCTGTGCTGCTACGCAGTGGACAACCTGGAAGGCGCCCGGCAGGCCATCATCGACGGCGGTGGCGAGCCCGGCCGGGAGATCGAGTTCGAATTCGGCACGGTTCTGGATGCCGTCGACCCCGCGGGTGCCGCATTCGCGGTGTTCAAACCCGCGCTGGGCACGCCCCGTCCGGCACTCAACGGCACTGGGCCCGGCGAGCTTTCGTACATCACGTACTTCACCGAGAACTCCGCCGATTTCCGGTCGTTCTACTCCCGGGTGCTGCACTGGACGTTCGAATCCGGGCGGATCGAGGACGGCTGGGCGGTCCAGGAGTCACATCCGATGGCCGGCATCGCCGGCGGGAACACCCGGTCCGCGACGGTGCCCATGTGGACCGTCGCGGACATCGACGCCGCCGTGGAACGGGTCCGCGCCGCCGGCGGCACCGTGATCGAGGAGCCCTCGACCCAGTCGTACGGCAAGTCCGCCCTGTGCACCGACGACCAAGGCGCCCGGTTCTACCTGGGCGAGCACTGAGCGGTTTGTCGAGCCGCACCCGTGATCATCACGGGTGCGGCTCCACAAATCACGAAGCCGGCAGCACGTCGGCGATGGGTGCGCCCGAGGCGATCTTGCCCCGGGCCTTCATCACCTTGCCGGGCATCCCGCCACCGACCACCGCGGTGACCACACCGTCGCGCTCGTAGTAGGCGAGGAACTTACGGCCGTCGTCCTCGACGATGTGCACCACGTCGTCGGCCGCGGGCTCACCCAGGCACTGGATCTTGACGTCGTATTGGTCGCTCCAGAAGTACGGCACCGAGATCGCCGCGCTGCCCGGTTCCTGACCGAGGATCGCCGGCACCAGCACCCGGGCCTGCTCGGCGACATTGCTCCAGTGTTCGACGCGCACCTGGTGCCCCACCTCGGAACGCCAGGACGCCACATCGCCGATGGCCCAGACGTGTTCGGCGCTGGTGCGGCCGGCGTCATCGCACACCACGCCGTTGTCCACCGCGATACCGCTGCCCTCCAGCCAGCCGGTCACCGGATGCGAACCGATGCCGACGACGACGACATCGGCGTCCAGTTCGGTGCCGTCGGAGAGGACGACCTTCTCCACCTTGTCGGTGCCGGCCACCGAGGCCACCCCGACGCCGCAGCGCACGTCCACACCCTCTGCCTCGTGCAGCCGGGTCACCAGCGAGCCGATCTTCTCGCCGAGCACCGAGGCCAGCGGAGTCGGCTGCGGTTCCACGATCACCACGTCGACGCCGAGCTGACGCAGGCTGGCGGCCACCTCACAGCCGATGAAGCCGGCGCCGATGATGACGGCGCGCCGGGCGGTCGCGGCATGCTCACGCAGCTTCGCGCTTTCGCCGAGCGAGCGCAGCACCCGGATGCCCTCCAGGTCGGGGAAGGACGGAATACGCTTGGGCGCAAGGCCGGTGGCGATGACGAGCTCGTCATAGTCGAGCGTCGAGCCATCGGCCAGGGTCAGCACCTTCGCCGCGGTGTCCACCGACTGCGCAGCCGTGCCGAGGCGCAGCGTGATGTCGGCGTCGTCATAGAACTCCTGCGGCTTGAGCACGACATCGTGCTCGGGGTTGCGCAGGACCTCCTTGGACAGCGGCGGCCGGTCGTACGGCAGATGCTGCTCATCGCTGACGATGGTGATCGGTCCGGTGTATTCGGCGCGGCGCAATTGTTCGGCCGTGCGAGCTGCAGCCAGCCCACCACCGACAATGACGATGCCCCCATTGGTTGCCACGTGGTGTTTCTTACACGATGGCGCGCTTCTGTAGTCCACCACCCCGGCGGTACAGCTCAGGACCGGGTGCGCTCGATGATGTTCGACAACACCACGATGCTCTCGCTGCGCTCGATATCGGCGCTGGCCCGGATGCGCTCCAGAGCGTCCTCGAGGTGGCGCATATCGCGCGCCAGCACATGCAGGATCGCGTCAGCGGTACCGGTCACCGTGGCTGCGCTGACCACCTCCGGAATGTCCACCCAGGCCTGGCGCAACTCGCTGGGCGCGATGGTGCCGTGACAGTAGACCTGCACATAGGCCTCGGTGGTCCAGCCGAGTGCGTTGCGGTCCACCACCGCGGTGAAGCCGCGGATGACTCCGCTGTCGAGCATCCGGTCGACCCGCCGCTTGACCGCCGGCGCCGACAGATTCACCCGCTGCCCGATCTCGGCGAAGGTGGCGCGCGCATCGTCAGTCAGCTCGGCGAGGATGCGCTCATCGGTCTCATCCACCGGCCACCACTCCTTGGAACAATAAATCGCCGCCTATAGGGCCTGTATGCAATGAATCGATACTATAGACGCAATATACGGCGATTGATTGCTTCAGGGATAGCCAATACCGTCATGATCATGACGGTCTCCGATCTCACCGCCACTACTACGCCTGTCCGCAAGGCCCGCACCCGCCATTTCGTGATGACGGCACCACGCCACTTCACCGTCGAGTACGCCATCAACCCCTGGATGGACACCAGCATCCCCGTCGACGTGGATCTCGCGTTGCGGCAGTGGGAGACGCTGCGCGACCTCTACACCCAACTGGGCCACACCGTCGACCTGGTGGACCCGGTCGCCGGACTGCCGGACATGGTCTACGCCGCCAACGGTGGGCTGGTCGTCAACGGCCGCGCGGTCGTCGCGAACTTCACCTTCCCGCAGCGCGCCGCCGAGGCCGATGCGTACGCCGCCTGGATGGCCGGGTCCGGTCATCAGCCCGAGCGCACCCGCCACCACAACGAAGGCCAGGGCGATCTGCTGGTGGCCGGGGCAATGGTGTTGGCCGGCTACGGTTTTCGCACCGATCGGCGCGCGCACAACGAGGTCGCCGCGATCACCGGACTGCCGGTGGTCAGCCTGGAACTCGTCGATCCCCGGTTCTACCACCTCGATACCGCGCTCACGGTGCTCAGCGACGGACCCGATGTCACCGTCGCCTACTACCCGCCGGCGTTCTCCGAGGCCGCGCAGCTCCGCTTGCGTGAGCTGTTTCCCGCCGCCATCGAGGTCGCCTCCGCGGACGCCTTCGTGCTCGGCCTCAACGCGGTGTCCGACGGCCGCCACGTCATCCTGCCGATCGGCGCGACCGGGTTCGCCGACCAACTGCGCCAGGCCGGTTTCGAGCCGATCGGGGTGGATCTGTCCGAACTACTCAAGGGCGGCGGATCGATCAAATGCTGCACGCTGGAGGTACACCCGTGACCATCGCAGAGGCCATCAGCAGCCGGACGAGCGCGGCGATCGCACTCGACGACCGCTACGCCGCGCACAACTACTCCCCGCTTCCGGTGGTCGCAGCGTCGGCCGAGGGCGCCTGGATCACCGACGTCGACGGCCACCGCTATCTGGACTGCCTGGCCGCCTACTCCGCGGTGAACTTCGGTCACCGCAACCCGGTGATCACCGCCGCCGCCCACGCCCAGCTCGATGCCGTCACGCTGGTGAGCCGGGCATTTCACTCCGACCGGCTCGGCCCGTTCTGTGCGGCGCTCTCCCGGCTCTGCGGCAAGGACATGGTGTTGCCGATGAACAGTGGCGCCGAGGCCGTCGAGAGCGCTATCAAGGTGGCCCGTAAATGGGGCGCCGACGTCAAGGGCGTGCCGTCGGGCCAGGCCAATATCATCGTGGCACGCAACAACTTCCACGGCCGCACCACCACCATCATCAGCTTCTCCGATGACGAGACCGCCCGCGGCGGATTCGGTCCGTTCACCCCCGGCTTCCGGGCGGTGCCGTTCGGCGATGCCGAGGCAGTCGCGGCGGCGATCGACGAGAACACCGTCGCCGTCCTGTTGGAGCCGATCCAGGGCGAGGCCGGCATCATCGTGCCGCCCGCGGATTTCCTGCCCGGGGTGCGCCGGCTCTGCACCGAACACAACGTGTTGATGATCGCCGACGAGATCCAGTCCGGCCTGGGCCGCACCGGCAGGACCTTCGCCTGCGACCACTGGGACGTGGTGCCCGACGTCTATCTGCTGGGCAAGGCGCTCGGGGGCGGCGTGGTTCCGCTGTCGGCGGTGGTGGCCGACCGCGATGTACTTGGCGTGCTGCACCCCGGCGAGCACGGCTCCACTTTCGGCGGCAACCCGTTGGCCGCCGCCATCGGATCCACCGTCATCGGCATCCTGGAGACCGGCGAATACCAGTCCCGGTCAACCGAACTGGGCCGGCATCTGCACAACCGGCTGGCGGGGGTGCCCGGCGTCACCGCGGTGCGGGGCATGGGATTGTGGGCGGGCGTCGATATCGAAGCCCGGTTCGGCACCGGTAAACAGGTGAGCCTGCGGTTGGCCGAGCGCGGCGTGCTCGTCAAGGACACCCACGGTCACACCCTGCGCTTCGCCCCGCCGCTGGTCATCACCGCCGACGAGATCGACTGGGCGGTGGACCGATTCGCCGATGCGATGGCCGCCGGTACCTGAACCGAGGCCGCTAGTACTTCATCACGCCGCGGTCCACGGCGATCTGACTGCCCGACAATGTCGATGACGCGTCGCTGGCCAGCCAGGCCACCACGTTGGCGACCTCTTCGGGCGGCATGAACGCCGCCAGGCCCTCGCTCTTGCCGTCGGTCACCCGGTGATAGGGCATCGGCGCGAAGCTGTGCAGGAAGCTGGGATGCTTGCCGAACAGCGCGCCCATCGCCTCCGGCTCGATCATCGGGGTGTCGATGGAGTACGGGTGGATCGAGTTCACCCGGATGCCGTATTCACCGACTTCGAGTGCCAGCGAGTTGGTCAATGCCGTGAGCCCGTGCTTGGACGCCGCGTAATGCGCGTTTCCCGGAGTGGCTTTCACTCCGGCCGAGGAGCTGACGATGATGATCGATCCGCCGTTGCCGGCTTCGATCATCGCCGGCACGGTGGCCCGGATGGTCCGCCAGGTGCCGTTGAGGTTCACGTCGATGACGGTGTCCCACTGCTCGGGGGTGAGCTCCCAGATCCGGCCCCAACTGAGCACGCCCGCGTTGGCCACCACGATGTCGAGCCGGCCGAACTGCTCGACGGCGTCGGCGACCAGTTGCTGCTGGGCTTCCAGATCCCGGATGTCGATGGCCCGGGCCAGCACCTTGCGCCCGGTGGCCTCCACCGCGCGCACCGTCTCGGCCAGGTCCTCGGCGGTGGCCGCCGGATAGGTGATCGAGCTCGAGACCGGCGCGCAGATATCGGAGGCGATGATGTCGGCGCCCTCGTTGGCCAGCCGGATGGCATGCGCCCGGCCCTGGCCGCGGGCTGCGCCGGTGATGAAGGCCACGCGGCCCTCGAGTGTCTCGCTTGCCGCCGTCATGAGCCGGTCCTTCCCAAATAACCTCGTCGGTCCCGGCGTCAGGCTAGCAGTAGAACTGGAACGTGTTCTAGTAAATGCGTCTGCGGCTAGAACTCGACGGCATCACGGATCAGCGGGCAGGTCATACAGTGTCCACCGCCCCGACCGCGGCCCAGTTCGGCGCCGACGATGGTGATGACCTCGACGCCGGCCTTTCGCAGCAACGAGTTGGTGTGGGTGTTGCGGTCGTAGGCGAAGACCACGCCCGGCTCGACCGCGACGAGGTTGTTGCCGCTGTCCCACTGCTGGCGCTCCGAGTCGTAGCGGGTGCCGCCGGTCTCGACGACGCGCAACTGCGGCAGGCCCAGCGCTTCGGCGACCACCTCGGTGAACGGCTTGTTCTCCTCGATCACCTCGACGCCGGGATCGCGGTCGCTGGGCAGCAGCGTGAACGGGGCGATGTTGTCCACGATGTCCGGATAGATGGTGACCACGTCGCGGTCGGCGAAGGTGAACACCGTGTCCAGGTGCATGGCCGCACGCAGTTTGGGCATCCCCGCCACGATCACCTTCTCGGCGGCCCCATCTCGGAACAGTCTGGCGGCCACCTGGGTGATGGCCTGGCGGGAGGTGCGCTCACTCATGCCGATCAGCACCACCCCGTTGCCGGGAATCATGACGTCACCGCCCTCGATGGTGGCCAGGCCCCACGATTGTTCCGGGTCTCCCCACCACACCGTCGAACCGACATAGTCGGGGTGGAATTCGTAGATTGCCTTCATCAGCAATGTCTCGTCGTGACGGGCCGGCCAGTACAGCGGGTTGAGCGTCACGCCGCCGTAGATCCAGCAGGTGGTGTCCCGGGTGTAGAGCGTGTTCGGCAGCGGCGGCATCAGGTATTCGGTGACACCCGTGTCCTCGCGGGCCAGCGCCCGGTAGCCGGAGCGGACATCGGTGGGCAGGTCCCGGATCGACATCCCGCCGATCAGCAGCTCGGTGAGCCGCCGGGGCGCAAGGGAATCCAGAAACCCCCTGGTGTCGTCGACGAGGCCCAGTCCGACCTCGTTGGCCACGATCTTGCGGTCGAGCAGCCAGGCCTTCGCCTCGGCGATCTCCATGGTCTCGGTGAGCAGTTCGTGCAACTCGATGACCTCGACATCGCGGTCGCGCATCTTGTCCATGAAGTCGAAGTGATCGCGCCGCGCATTCTGAACCCACAGCACATCGTCGAACAACAGGTCATCGCAGTTCGTCGGCGTCAATCGTTCGTGGGCAAGGCCCGGTGAGCACACCAGCACCTTGCGCAGCTTGCCCACTTCCGAGTGCACCCCGTAGGCGTCGGATGGCTTGGCGGTCATACGTTCTCCTCAACTGCTCTCGGGGTCAGATCTGGATCGCGCCGGTGATCAGACCGGAGAGCCCGCCGATCGCACCCAACACGATGATGCCGAACAACACCGCCTCGGCAGGCTTGAACACCTGTAACCCGCGCTGCCTGCGAGCCATCCAATACAGCACGGCGCCGGGGGCGTAGAGAATGCAGGACAACAGAAGGTGATCCCAACCCGCGGCATAGACCAGGAACAGCGTGTAGAACGTCGCCACCGCGGCGATCACCATGTCCGGGACCAACGACTTGCCATCGGAATAGGTTTCGCGGGTGATGGTCAGCTTCAGCGCATAACCGGCGGCGAGCAGATACGGGATCAAGGCCAGTGCCGCCGTCAGATCGAGCATGAAGTCCAGCGCGTTGTCCGAGAAGATCAGCAGGATCAGCAGCAACTGCACCAGCCCGGCGGCCATGATGAGCGCGTTGACCGGAGCCCCGTTGGCGTTCTCCCTGGACAGGAATCTGGGCATATCGTCGGATTTGGCGGGCAGATAAAGGATCTCGGCGGCCATCAACGTCCACGCCAGATAGGCGCCGAGCACCGAGATGATGACGCCCACCCGGATGAGCACCGAACCCCAGGGGCCGACAACCGATTCGAGTACGGCGGCCATGGACGGCTGGGACGCACCCGCCAGCTCCGTCTGGGCCATCACACCGTAGGAGGACAGGGTCACGAGCATGAAGACTGACAGCACCGCCAGGAATCCGATCACCGTGGCCTTGCCGACGTCCTCGCGTTTCTTGGCGAAGCGCGAATAGACACTGGCGCCTTCGATACCCATGAACACGAAGACCGTGATCAGCATCGTGCCCTTGGCCTGCTCGAAAAGCGATGACCAGGAATAGTTCCCGTCGCCACCCCAGAAGTTCCCAGTGAATACGTCGGCCTTGAAGGCAATGACCACGATCACGATGAACATCAGGATGGGGATGATCTTGGCAAACGTCGCGATGCGGTTGATGATGGCGGCCTCTTTCACGCCGCGCAGGATCAGATAGAAGAACAACCACACCCCGACGGACGAGATGACCACGGCAATGACGGTGGAACCGTCACCGAGAGTGGGGAATAACGCCGGGAACAGTGATCCGAGGGTGGCCATGATGAGCACCCAGTACGACGTGTTACCCGCACACGCCGATGCCCAGAATCCGAACGCGGAGTTGAAACCGACATAGTCGCCGAAACCGGCCCGGGCGTAGGCGTAGATACCGGCGTCCAGGTCGGGTTTGCGGGTGGCCAGCCGCTGGAAAACGAAGGCCAGCATGAGCATTCCCGCACCGGCGATCGTCCAGGCGATGACGGCGCCGGCCACGCCGGTCTCCACGCCGAAGCGGCGCGGCAGCAGGAAGACCCCCGACCCGATCATCGAACCGACGACCATGGCGGTCAGGGTCGGCAGACTGACCTTGTCGTCTTTGACGTCGACTTCCGCTGCTGGCATGGCACCCCACCGTCCTCCCGAGGACTTGGTCGCTCAGGCGGACGCTACCGCAGTACGGCCTGCCGGTGGCGCCTGTTCACAGATCCGCAATGATCTGTTGACGCTTGGCGGCGTACTCCTCATCGGAGATCACCCCGGTGGCACGCAAGGTCTCCAGTTGCTGTAACCGTTGCGCCGTGCTGGGTTCGGGGATCGGCGGGGACACGAACGCCGGGGCGGGCGGAGGCGGCGGTGGGCGCTGAGCCGCCCGGCGGACCACCGCCTGCACCTGCGCCCGCGCCGCCGGGTTGTGACGCAGGTCGATCATGCTGTTCATGCCGATGCCGTTGGCCTTGAGGATCTGCAGGATCTCCATCAGCGGCTCAACCTGGCCGGACAGGTCGTAGGTCGTGTTGTCCTCGGCGATCGAGAAGGTCGCGGGCACCTGCCCATTGATCAAACCGCTGCGTTCCCAGTCGATCTGGAACTGGCCGGTGGCGGGGTCCACCAGCACTGCCAACCGCCGGGAGGTCAACATGGCCAACCGGGTCACGTCGGCGATCACCCGGTCCTCGGCGTCGAAGGTCGCGATCCCGGGCCCGGATATGCGCAGGTTGAGTTTTACCACCGGGCGGTCGTTGATCCGGGTGTTGGTCTCGGCCATCCCGATGATCTGTGCGAGCCCGAGCACACCATGGGCTTCCAGCTGATCCGACCTGGCCTGCGCCTTCGTTCCATAGCCGGCGATGGCCAGGGCGGCGAGCACGTCCACCGCCGTCACCAGCAAGCCCGCCCAGAACATCCACTTCAGAAAATCGTTCTGACCTGAGCCGAAGTACACGGCCAGGAAAATCGGCCCGACCAACCCTCCGCACAGCAGCACCCAGGCCTGCGCCTTCACATAACGCCACAACATGGCCACACTCCTCGGGGAGCGAGATCCCGACACCTCGACGCGCTCAGATTAGCTGCACCCGGCCGACACCGTCGGCCGCTCGACAGGCCGGTGCCCACCGATGTGGCAATGTCCGTCAATTGACTGATGTCGACACTGACATTCGGTACATAATGTCCTGTGCTCGAGCGCGGCCACGACCCGGCGGTCCATGTATCCGAGCAGCAGGTGATCGCCCACGCACAGCACCTCGCCGTCATTCTGCTGAACAGCGTCACGCTGGTGGCGTCGATCAGTGCACTGCTACTGCCGAACACCCCGGAGTCGAATCTCGGCCTGGTCGCGCTGGCCCTGCTGGTGTGCTGGTCGGTCTACCGGTTGGTCACCCGGTCACGGTCGACGACGTTCCAGATCCTCGACCTTTGCTACGTCCTGGTGGTGTCGGCGTCGGTCCCCGTCTTCGGCACCGACCCGCAGCTGCTGTACACGAATTCGGTACCCCAGGTCATTGCGGGCGTCGCGGTGATCACCTGCGCCATCGCCCAGCCCCCAAGGGTGAGTTTCCCTGCGGCACTGGCTATCACTGCGGCCTACATGATCGGGTGCGCGCAGGTGGTCGGGTGGGACCAGGTACTGCACATCCCGATGCTCTACTACATGCTGGCCGTCGAGTGGGCGATCACCACCGTCCTGGTGCTGACCGCGCGGACCGTGGCCCGCCGCGTCGACCAGACGCGCGCCGACAACCACGATGCGGCGCTGCGCGATGCGATCGCCGCGGCGGTGCGCGATCACGAACTCGAACACATGGCGCTGGTGCACGACACCGCCGCCTCGACCCTGCACCTCGTCGGTGAGGGCGCCGAGGTCTCACCGGAACGCATCGCCGCGCAGGCCAGCCGCGACCTCGCCCTGCTGGCCGGTGAACCGATCGGGCTCGGCGCCATGTCGGCCACCGATGTCGCCGCCGCCATCGGCGTCGAGCTCCAGCACTGCACCACCCCCGTCGAGATGACGGGGCTGGCCCGGCTGGTTCTGGATGGCCGCACCGCCAATGCTGTCGTCGCGGTGGTACGCGAGGCGATCAACAACGCCGACCGTCATGCCCGCGCGCAGCGCATCGTCATCGACATCTCGCCGACGAAAGTGACCGTCACCGACGACGGTGTCGGGTTCGATCCCATCACCACCACGCTCGGCCACGGTGTCGCCGAATCGATCGTCGGCCGGATGCGGCGCGCCAACGGCACCGCATCGGTGCGTTCCTCCCCCGGCGCCGGCACCGTCGTCACCGTCAACTGGCATCAACTGCAGCGGACGACCCCCGACGCACCCCATGTCGAGGATGTCGACCAACTCACCGAACGCATCTTCGTGCGTTTCGGGCTGGGCATCGTGGCGTTCGCCTTCGTCCAGTTGGCGCTCGCGGTGCCCTACGCGGCGACCACGACCGGCCATCCCACGGCACAGTTCGCACTCGGCTGGCTCGCGGCGGCGGTGGCACTCGCGGGTATCCCCCGGGTGCTGGGCCGGTGGCCGGACCTCACCATCCCGGCACTCATCGTGATGGCGGCGGTGATCTACGTGCAGGCCAGGCTGCTGCCCGACGGCATGCTCGGCGGGCCGGCCCAGTGGCCCCTGCTGGCGACCACCCTGTGCGTGCTGCCCTACCTGCTGCGGTTACGGATGGCCGCGGCCGCGGCAGTCATGATCGCGTTCTGGCTGGGCACCGCCATCTTGAACTTCGTGCTCTACCCGGGCATGGTCACGGCCTACAACCTGGCGCTGTACACCGCGGGCATCTTCGTGGTGCAGATTTTCGTGCTGGCGTTCCCGGTGCTGCTGCGCAACGCCAATGCCACTGCCGCTGAAGAGATCCGGGATCGGTGGGCCAATGACGCACAACGACGGATCACCGAGGCGCTGCACGACGACTACGTGCGGCGCACCTCGAAACTGATCCGCGGGGTGTTCCCGCTGCTGCAGACGCTGAGCACCGGCGCCATGGACGCCGATATCCGGTGGCGGGCCCGCATCGAATCGCGCAGGCTGCGGCTCTACATCTTCCAGGCCCGCACCTTCGGCCATCCGCTGGTCGCGGAGTTGCGACCGGCCATCGAGGAGGCCGACGCGCGCGGTGTGGTGGTGTCGCTGAACGCCGACAACGACCTACCGCGACTGGACCCCGAACAGCGCCGCCGACTGCTCGAACCGGTCGAGGCGGCGCTGGCCCGCGCCGTCGAGCATGCCCGGCTGGGATTGACCGTGGTCCCCGGCGAACTGATAGCCAGCATCCTCTGCGATGAGGACGGTACGGGCATCGAGCCACGGCCGGGCTCCGCCGATCAGCCCCGCATCGAGGTCACCGAGATCGGCGGCACGGTGTGGATCAGCGTGCATCACCTGCTGCCGGATACCGTCATTGATGTCGAGGATTGCGCCGATATCGCCTAAAATCTACCCTGGCGACAATTAAGTTAGCCAAGATACGAAGTTGGGGCTTCATTACGGGTTTGCTGGGGGTACAGTCCTGTGTACTGCAATGCGCTGGGGGCCATCTGATGACCTCACCGATGTCGGGTGAAATGCATGACTAGGACCGTTAATCGCGGGGTGGACAAAACGACGGAAGCCATCACGGTCGCACTGATCGACGATCACGATGTGATCCATGCCGGCGTCCGCGCCTGGTTTGCCGGCTGCAATCCACCCATCGATCTTGTCGCCGATTACCCGAACCCCACCTCTTTCCTCGCCGACCATCCTCAGGGTGGCGAGGACATCGAGGTGGTCATGTTCGACCTCCAGTACGACCGCTTTCAGCCCGAGTTCGAGACCCTGCGGCGGGTGTGCGAAGCCGGGCACCGCGTCATCGTCTACTCGCATATGGCCACCGATGAGGTGATTCTGTCGAGCTTGGACGCGGGCGCCACCACCTTCCTGGCCAAGGGTGAGGACAAGCAGCATCTGTTCGACGCGGTCTATGCCGCCCATGCGAACACTCCGTACGTCGGTCCGCGGATGGCCAAGGCGCTGTTCAACGACCGCACGGTCGGGCGGCCCGGGTTGAGCACCCGCGAGCGCGAGGTGCTCATCGCCTGGTTCCAGACCGAGAACAAGGAGTTCGTCGCCAAGCGACTGTTCATCGAGCCGTCGACGGTGCGCACCCATCTGCAGCGGGCGCGCGCGAAGTATGCGGCCGTCGGCAGGCCCGCGCCCACCAAGGCGGCGCTGATCGCCCGCGCCGTGCAGGACGGCATTCTCAGCATCGAGGATCTCTAGCGCGAAAAAGTGCCCGACAAACAAAGCGGCGCCCACCCTTTCGGGTGAGCGCCGCTCTGTTGTAGCTGGGTGATACTTACTTGTTGATCTTGGTCACGCGGCCGGCGCCGACGGTACGTCCACCCTCACGGATGGCGAACCGCAGACCCTCGTCCATGGCGACGGGCTGGATCAGCTTGACGGAGATGTCGGTGTTGTCACCGGGCATCACCATCTCGGTGCCCTCGGGCAGGGTCACAACACCGGTCACGTCCGTGGTGCGGAAGTAGAACTGCGGACGGTAGTTGTTGAAGAACGGCGTGTGGCGGCCACCCTCGTCCTTGGACAGGATGTAGACGCTGCCCTCGAACTCGGTGTGCGGGGTGGTGGTGCCGGGCTTGACGACAACCTGGCCACGCTCGACATCTTCGCGCTTGATGCCACGAACCAGCAGACCGACGTTGTCGCCGGCCTGGCCCTGGTCGAGCAGCTTGCGGAACATCTCGACACCGGTGACCGTGGTCTTGGTGGTGGTCGGCTTGATGCCGACGATCTCGACGTCCTCGTTGACGTTGATCACGCCACGCTCGACGCGACCGGTCACCACGGTGCCGCGGCCGGTGATGGTGAAGACGTCCTCGACGGGCATCAGGAAGGGCTTGTCGGTCTCGCGAACCGGGTCCGGGATGGACTCGTCGACGGCGGCCATCAGCTTCTGAACCGACTCGACCCACTTCGGGTCACCCTCGAGTGCCTTGAGCGCCGAGACCTGAACGACGGGGGCGTCCTCGTCGAAGTCCTGGGCGGCCAGCAGTTCGCGGACCTCGAGCTCGACGAGCTCCAGCAGTTCTTCGTCGTCGACCATGTCCGACTTGTTCAGCGCGACCAGGATGTAGGGCACGCCGACCTGGCGGGCGAGCAGCACGTGCTCACGCGTCTGCGGCATCGGGCCGTCGGTGGCGGCGACCACGAGGATGGCGCCGTCCATCTGGGCCGCACCGGTGATCATGTTCTTGATGTAGTCAGCGTGGCCGGGGGCGTCGACGTGTGCGTAGTGACGCTTCTCGGTCTGGTACTCAACATGCGAGATGTTGATGGTGATACCGCGCTGACGCTCCTCGGGCGCATTGTCGATCTGGTCGAATGCGCGCGACTCGTTCAAATCGGGGTACTGGTCGTGCAGAACCTTGGTGATCGCTGCGGTCAGCGTGGTCTTGCCGTGGTCAACGTGACCGATGGTCCCGATGTTGACGTGCGGCTTCGTCCGCTCGAACTTCGCCTTCGCCACTGTGGTGTCCTCCTGGACTTGTTGGTGCTTTTACTTAAGCAGGTGTGTTGATGTGTTCAGTTGTGTGATCTGGAAGGTACCGGACTACTGCCCGGTGGCCTTCGCGATGATCTCCTTCGAGACGTTCGCCGGAACTTCAGCGTACGAATCGAACACCATGGAGTAGTTGGCCCGGCCCTGGGTCTTCGACCGAAGGTCGCCGACGTAGCCGAACATCTCCGACAGCGGAACCTGCGCCTTGACGACGCGCGCACCGCTGCGCTCCTCCATGGCCTGGATCTGACCACGGCGGGAGTTCAGGTCGCCGATCACATCGCCCATGTAATCCTCGGGCGTGGTGACCTCGACGGCCATGATCGGTTCCAGGATCGCCGGCTGAGCTGCCTGAGCAGCCTTCTTCAGCGCCTGGGAACCGGCCACCTTGAAGGCCATTTCCGACGAGTCGACGTCGTGGTAGGCGCCGTCGAGCAGCGTGACCTTCACGTTCACCAGCGGGTAACCGGCAAGCACGCCGTAACGCATGGCGTCCTGCGCACCGGCATCCACCGACGGGATGTACTCGCGAGGGATACGGCCACCGGTGACCTTGTTCTCGAACTCGTAGGTCGCACCGTCCTCGCCGCTGAACGGCTCCAGGCTGATGATGACCTTCGCGAACTGGCCGGAGCCACCCGTCTGCTTCTTGTGGGTGTACTCGACCTTTTCGACGGTCCGCCGGATGGTCTCGCGGTAGGCCACCTGGGGCTTACCGACATTGGCCTCGACCTTGAACTCGCGACGCATGCGGTCCACGAGGATGTCCAGGTGCAGCTCGCCCATGCCGCCGATGACGGTCTGGCCGGTCTCGTCGTCCTGATGGACCTTGAAGGTCGGGTCCTCTTCGGCGAGCTTCTGGATGGCGGTGCCCAGTTTCTCCTGGTCACTCTTGGTCTTGGGCTCGATGGCGACCTCGATGACCGGATCCGGGAAGGTCATCGACTCGAGCACGATCTGGTTGTTCGGATCGCTCAAGGTGTCACCGGTGGTGGTGTCCTTGAGGCCGATGACCGCGTAGATGTGGCCCGCGCTGGCGGTCTCGACCGGGTTCTCCTTGTTGGAGTGCATCTGGAACAGCTTGCCCAGGCGCTCCTTCTTGCCCTTGGTCGAGTTGATGACCTGAGCACCGGAGTCGACCTTGCCCGAGTACACCCGGACGTAGGTCAGCTTGCCGAAGAACGGGTGGGTCGCGACCTTGAACGCCAGTCCGGAGAAGGGCTCATCCGCCGAAGGCTTACGAGAGATGATCTCGTCTTCCTTGTTCGGCGGGTGACCTTCGGCTGCCGCGACGTCCAGCGGGGTCGGCAGGTAGTCGATGACGGCGTCGAGCATGGGCTGCACGCCCTTGTTCTTGAACGCGCTACCGCACAGCACCGGGTACGCCGCGGACGAGACGGTCAGCTTGCGCAGACCGGCCTTGATCTCGTCGATCGTGAGATCTTCGCCGCCCAGGTACTTCTCCATGAGGTCGTCGTCGGTCTCGGCGACGGCCTCGATCATCGCGGTGCGGTACTCGTTGGCCTTGTCCTGCAGGTCCGCCGGGATGTCGATGGTCTCGTAGGTTTCGCCCAGCTTGGTCTCGCCGCGCCACACCTTGGCCTTCATCTCGACCAGGTCGACGATGCCCTCGAAGTCACCTTCGGAGCCGATCGGCAGCTGGATCGGGATGACGTTGGCACCGAGGCGGTCCTTCATCGTCTGCACCGAGAAGTAGAAGTCGGCGCCCAGCTTGTCCATCTTGTTGACGAAGCAGATGCGCGGCACGTCGTACTTGTCGGCCTGGCGCCACACCTGCTCGGACTGCGGCTCCACGCCTTCCTTGCCGTCGAAGACGGCAACGGCGCCGTCGAGCACGCGCAGCGAGCGCTCCACCTCGACGGTGAAGTCGACGTGGCCCGGGGTGTCGATGATGTTGATCTGGTTGTCGTTCCAGAAGCAGGTGGTGGCGGCCGAGGTGATGGTGATACCCCGCTCCTGCTCCTGCTCCATCCAGTCCATCGTGGCGGCGCCGTCGTGCACCTCACCGATCTTGTACGAGATACCGGTGTAGAAGAGGATGCGCTCGGTCGTCGTCGTCTTGCCGGCGTCGATGTGCGCCATGATGCCGATGTTGCGGACCTTCGTGAGGTCGGTCAGCACGTCCTGTGCCACGGCTAGATTCCCACTCTTTCGCTTGCTTGATTGCTGTCCGGTGTGAAGCCCCGAAGGGCCGTCATCACCAGCGGTAGTGCGCGAATGCCCGGTTTGCTTCGGCCATCTTGTGCGTGTCTTCGCGACGCTTCACAGCGGCGCCGAGACCATTGCTGGCGTCGAGGATCTCGTTGGCGAGACGCTCGACCATGGTCTTCTCGCGGCGGGCCTTGGAGAAGCTGACCAGCCAGCGCAGTGCCAGGGTGGTCGACCGCTCGGGACGGACCTCCACCGGCACCTGGTAGGTGGCGCCACCGACGCGGCGGCTGCGCACCTCGAGGGCGGGCTTGACGTTGTCCAGCGCGCGCTTGAGGGTGACGACGGGGTCGGTGCCGGTCTTGTCACGGGCCTGCTCAAGGGCGCCGTAGACGATGCGCTCGGCCAGTGACTTCTTGCCGTCCAGCAGCACCTTGTTGACCAGCTGGGTGACCAGCTGCGACCCGTAGACGGGGTCGTTGACCAACGGGCGCTTCGGCGCGGGACCCTTGCGCGGCATTAGCTCTTCTCCTTCTTCGCGCCGTAACGGCTGCGTGCCTGCTTGCGGTTCTTGACACCCTGGGTGTCCAGCGAGCCGCGGATGATCTTGTAGCGCACACCGGGAAGGTCCTTCACACGACCGCCGCGCACCAGCACCATCGAGTGCTCCTGCAGGTTGTGGCCTTCGCCCGGGATGTAGGCGGTGACCTCAACCCCGGTGGTCAGCTTCACGCGAGCGACCTTCCGAAGCGCCGAGTTCGGCTTCTTCGGGGTGGTGGTGTACACGCGAGTGCACACGCCGCGGCGCTGCGGGCTGCCCTTGAGGGCCGCGGTCTTCACCTTCGCGACCTTGTCGCGGCGACCCTTGCGGACCAGCTGGTTGATGGTTGGCATGTACCGGCTTTCTGTGTTGCTACTTCTACTTCTGGTGGCTCGGTGCTACTTCGGTCGAACTTTTAAGTCTCTGTACTGCTGTTTTCGCCTGATCGCTTACCCCGCGACCGGGCGTGTCGCACGCGCCCGGCACCGAAACTTCCGATGCATTCGGGGACACGAAGACACACGAATTCGCCCAGCCTGCAGGCGTACGGTCCGCTTTTTACAGCCGCATACGCCCCTGACAGCCAGGCACGAGGCTCCACAATACCAGGGGTGGGCGTGCCGAACCAAACCCGTCTGCGAGGCCCTTATCGCAGGTCAGACGCCACAGCCGCGCTGGGGCGCATACCAACAGGGTACAGACGGGGCTACCTGCGCTCCATGCCGACCGCCAACCGCAGCACCATGTCGGTGAACACCGCGTCGGTGTCGACGTCGTCCATGACCCCGGTCATTTCCAGCAGAACGAAGCCGTGCAGTGCGGACCAGAACTCCAGGGCCGCATAGAACGCGTTATCGCCGACCAGTCCGTAGGAGGCCAGCGCGGCCAGTACCGGGCCGGCCGCCTCCCGCGCCGCCGCCGTGTACTCGGGGTCGTCCCCGCCCAAGGGCATCCGGGTGAACGCCGAGTACCGGCCCGGGTGGTGGTGGGCGTAGCTGCGGTAGGCGCTGGCCATGGTGACCACGGCGTCGTCGCGGGTCCGCCCGTCGCCCACCGCGTTCAACATGCCGATGATGTCCCGGATGACCCGCATACGCACTGTTCGGCGCAGGTCTTCCAGACTCTGGACGTGGTTGTAGAGCGACGGGCCCTTGGTGCCCAGTTGGGTGGCCAGCGCGTTGATGGTGAGCGCGTCCCAACCCTCGCGATCGAGGAAGGCCAGCGCGGCGTTCACGATTGCGTCGCGGCTCAGTTTGGTCGCCCGCGCTGCCATTCGCCCACCCTCCGGTTCGTCGAGATCCCCCGAAGCCGGGTTGACTAATGACTCTAGTTCACCCGGTCCTGGCTGAGTTTGGCCAGTTCGTCGGTGATGCCGCACAGCGCGGGCAGGGTGGCCGGATTCATCGTCTGGATCGACCAGGTGATGAGGTCGTTTCCTTTCGCCACGTAGATGCTGCAGGCGTTCTTGTCATAGGCCTTGAAACCCTTGTTGCCGTCCATCGAGATCTCGGTGAGGGTGCGGCCGGCCTTCTTCTCCAGTTCACGCTCGACCTCCATATCGCTGCCCCGGTACCACCAGGTCGATATGCCCATGCCCGCACCGAAAGTGCCGATCACGGTGTTCTCCTGCCAGAAACACCCGGTGTCGTTGACGAGGACCTTGGTGAACATCGCGGCACCGGCGACCCTGGCGATATCGGCGTCGGTGATGCCGTGGCAATCCTCGCCCTCGAAGCCACCACCGGCGCGCTGCTGTCCGGTGGCGGGGGCCGCCCGCTCGGCCTCTTCGGTGCCGCAACCGGTCAGCACAGGCAACACGGCCATCATCGCGGCGAATGCGGTGACCAGCACGGGACGGCGCATGTCACATATCCGATTTCAGCGTCGCCGACAGCAGTTTCTGGGCGTCCGGGCAGGCGTCGGCACCGGAGGTGTCGCGTACCTGGACCCACCACGTCAGCACTCCGCCGCCGGCGGACGCGGTGGCAGCGCAGCCCGAACCCGTGGTGTCGCGGCGGGCCAGGAACGCGGTTCGGCGCTCGATCACGGTGTCGCTGACCTCGGCGCCGCGGTCCACCGCGAGCGCCCGCTCGCGGTCGAGGTCGCCGGTGTCGAACCAGGCAAAGGTCGCGTCGAGCATGTCGCCGTCGCGCATCAGCACGTACTGGCAGACCGCGCCGCTGTAGGGCCGGGTCACGTCATCGGCGGCGAGCACGGACTGAACCGAACTGTCGGTCAGCAATCCGCAGCGATTGTCGGCGTAGCCATAGCTGCGCTCGGCATCGGCATCCGCGGACAGCGCCGGCTGGGCCATCCCGTCGACCTGCTGCACACAGCCCGCAGCGGCCATGACGCTCGCTGCCACGGCAAAGGTCCGGAGAATCGTCCGGAAACCACGCCCATACATCGGTGCATACGCTACCCAGCGGCAACGCGGTAGGCGACCGGACGGGAAACCCGGCCAACCGACGCCACCGCGGCGGCCCGGCACCGTACTCTGTTGACCCATGGCGACCCTGAGTGTGAAAAGTCGGAGCCGGTCCATCGCGGCGGGCGCGCTGGTCACCCCGCTGCTGCTGGCCGGTCTGGCCGCACCGTCGGCGCAGGCGAAGAACGGCGACACGCACATCACCGGTCAGGGCATCGTGCAGACCATCGACTGCAACAACGCCACACTGCTCGTCAACGGAACCAGCAACACCATCAACGCCAAGGGCACCTGCTGGGCGGTGACGCTGCAGGGGTCGTCGAACATCGTGATTGCCGACAACATCATCAACGACGTCACCGTGTACGGGTACGACCAAACGGTGATCTATCACAACGGTGCGCCCGCGGTGATCGACCGCGGCCGAGAGCTCGGCATGACCAACCGCGTCAACTGGGCACCGGCCTGACCCAGTGCGCCGGCTCATCGCACTGTTCGCCCTGCTGGGCGGAATAGGCGGCGCGGCAATGACTCCCGAGGTGGTCACGGTGGCGAACAGCGAGCCGTCGATCGCCCCGGTTTCGGCGGCAGCCCGGGCGGTGGGTTTCATCGACGTCCGCACCGCGGTGCCCGACGCCGTCATCGACCTGCGCTACGCCACCGCCGACAACTTCGTCGGGACACCGCTGTATCCGCCCGGGGCCCGCTGCCTGGTCCACGAATCGCTGGCTTCCGGGCTGGTGACGGCCGCGGCCCAATTGCGCGCCCGGGGTCTGCGGCTGGTGTTCTGGGACTGCTATCGGCCCCACGACGTGCAGGTCCGGATGTTCGAAGTGGTGTCCAACCCGGCCTGGGTGGCGCAACCGGGCCCGTATTCCAAGAGCCACGAATCGGGGCGGTCGGTGGATGTCACCACCGCCGGTGCGACCAGCCTCTCGGAGATGGGCACCAATTTCGACGATTTCACCGCCGCCTCACACGCCTATGCCACCGACGGGGTGAGCGCCGCCGCACAGTACAACCGGGCCGTGCTGCGTGAGGCGATGGCGGCCGGCGGACTGACCGTCTATTCGGGCGAATGGTGGCATTTCGACGCCCCGGGTGCCGGTGAGCGGCGACCCATCATCAACGTTCCGCTCACCTAGGCTGGGAACCGACCGGCTACGAATCGAGGAAGCATGCGCACTCATATCGCAGGAACCATCGCCGCCGTGGCGCTCACGCTCGGTCTGGCCGGATGCGGATCGAGTGGGGATTCCGGCGCACCGACCGTCACCGCGGGAACCTCGGGCGCACAGGTCGAGATCGGCAACACCATCAACTACGGGTCGTTCGGCACCACCGCCGATATCGACTGCGCGCAGGGCAAGGCGATCAACCTGGGCGGATCCAACAACACACTCACCATCAAGGGCACCTGCTCGAGCGTCAACATCGGTGGTGCCGACAACAAGGTGACGCTCGACAACGTCGAGACCGAGATCAGCGTGGTCGGCATCGACAACACCGTGGTCTACAAGGCCGGAGACCCGAAGATCGAGGATCTCGGCAGCGGCAACAAGGTCAGCAAGGGCTAGCTGCCGGCCCCGTGCCGTCCGGCCCCGTCGGCGAAGCGTTTTGCCCCGGCCAGCAGCTCGCCCGCCGACTTCTCCAGGCTGCCGAATTCGAAATCAATTGCCGCCTCCTCGGTTTCGCCCCACTGGTGCAGTGCGGAGAGCCGGTCGGCGCGCAGACACGCCTGCGGTAGCGCGGCCAGCTGGGCGGCCAGCTCCTCGGCGGCCGAACGGGCCTGCCCCTTGGGTACCACCCGGTTGGCCAGTCCGATCTGCATGGCCTCCTGTGCCCCGACGGCCCGGCCGGTGAGAATCAGATCCATCGCCCGGCTGTGCCCGATCAGGCGCGGCAGCCGCACCGTGCCGCCGTCGATCAGCGGCACACCCCAGCGCCGGCAGAACACCCCGAATTCGGCATCCTCCTCGACCACCCGCAGGTCACACCACAACGCGAGTTCCAAGCCCCCGGCGACGGCGTACCCACTGACCGCGGCGATCACGGGTTTGGACAAGATCATCCGGGACGGCCCCATCGGTCCTGGGCCGGTGGGCTGCACCTGATTACCCTCCGCGGTGCCCATCGCCTTGAGATCGGCTCCGGCGCAGAAGGTTCCGTTGTCGCCCCACAGCACCGCGACGGATGCGCTGTCGTCGTTGTCGAACTCGTCGAAGGCCGCGTACAACTCGGCGGCGGCCGGTCCATTCACCGCGTTGCGCGCCTCCGGCCGGTTCATGATGACCGTCGTCACCGCTCCGTCCCGTTCGATACGGACTCCGTCGTCGCTCACACTGCCTCCACTCGGTTGTCGCGCCGCGCGACCAGTTCGGCGGCGAAATCCCGGTAGGCCGCCCGAAGCCGTTCGCCGGGCCAGCCCCCGGGCAACAGTTCGGCCGGTAGCACCGGATCGGTCAACAGGTGACGCACGATGGCGGCGGCCACGACGAAGCGTCCGGGCACATCGGTGGCTTCGGCCATCTCGGCAATCAACCGGTCGCCCTCGCGGGCCCAGGCCGCCAGGTCCCACAGCTGGCCCACCAGACCGGCGGGATCGTCATCACGACTGTGCAGAACACGCACCTTGGCCGCGACATCGTCGGGCAGTGCCACCCCGAGATTGTCCGGGCGTAACCATGCCCCTTCGCGAAGCTCGCCGAACCGGCTCTGCAGCAAGGTGTTCCGCAGCTCGGCACGGGTGCGCGCGTCGGCTCCGACGCTGGTGATAAGCAGCGTCGTCCAGGTGCCGTCCCAGGGTTGTTCCGGCGGTTCGATGGCGCCGTCCTGGCGGCGCTGCCGGGTGAGCAACCGGTCCGAGAGCCGGTAGCCGTCCGCCGACCGCACCAGGTCCCCCGCACCCACCATGCGCGTCAGCGCCACCCGCAGCGTCGACTCCCGGATGCCGAAATCCGCTGTCAACAGCACGAGTTCGGCAGCCGAGGCCCAGGCCGGGTGCGCACCGAGCAGGACGCTCAGCACCACCGAACGGGCGGTCAGTCGCACCGGTCAGACCCCGGAGGCGCGGCGGCCGTAGTCGCCCAGCGGCTCGTCGCGGTGCCGGACCGCCTCCCGGAAACCGTGTTCGCGGGCATCGGCGACGAACGCGTGCCCCTCGGGCGTGTGCCGGGCGATACCGTCGAACACGGTGCTGACCATCCGGCTGGTGGCGACGCCCTGTTGCAGCAGCGCGGTGTTGCAGGCCAGCTTGGCCATGATGAGCTGGTTCACCGGCATGGCGGCGATTCGTGCGACCAGTCGTTCGGTGCGTTCATCCAGGTCCTGTGGTTCGGGAGCTTCCACCGCCAGACCCCATTCCGCGGCCTGGGCTCCGGTGAGGCAATCGCCGGTCAGCAGCAGCCTTTTCGCGCGCTGGTCCCCCAGCCGGTGGGCCCACAACCCCGCCGCCGGGACACCCCACACCCGCATCGGCGGGTACCCGATCTTGGCGTCGGATGCGGTGATGACCTGATCGGCGTGCAGGGCGATATCGGTGCCGCCGGCGATGCAGTAGCCGTGGATCTTGACCACGGTGGGTTTGTCACAGTGCATCAGGCTGGCGAAGCCGCGCACGAACCGGCTCATCATCTGGTAGTCGATCATCGGATCCCACGGCCGGTCGGGCAGGTGGTTGACTGCCTGGGTCCGTCCGTCGAGCACGGTGTCGCGGCGATCCGCACCGGCCGAGCTGCTGCCGTCGGCGTACGCCCCGAGGTCGAATCCCGCGCAGAAGCCTTCTCCGGCACCGGATATCAGGATGACGTGCACGCCCGGGTCCAGATCGGCGCGTTCGACCAACTCCGCCAGTTCGACGGGGGTGTCGGCGATGATCGCGTTGCCCTTGTCGGGGCGGTTGAAGGTGATCCGGGCGATGCGACCGGTCACCTCATAGGTCATGGTCTTCAGGGTGTCGATGCTCATCCCTTGACCAGCGTGCGCTCGATGATCGGCGCCAGGTCCAGTCCGGTCGGCAGGGTGCCGAACGCTCCGCCCCACTGCCCGCCGAGCCGGCTGGCCAGGAACGCCTCCGCGACCGCGGGATGTCCGTGGCGCACCAGCAGTGCACCCTGCAATGCCAGCGAGATGTCCTCGGCCACCTGCCGTCCGCGGTATTCGATATCGCCGAGGTTGCCCAGTGAGGTCTTCAGGGCGGCGACGTGCGCATCCAGTCGCGGGTCCTGTGCCAGTGCGAGCTCGTCGAAGAGCACGTCGATGCACTCCGGACGGGTTGCCATGGCCCGCAGGGTATCCAGCGCGCTGACGTTGCCCGAGCCCTCCCAGATGCCCATCAGCGGCGCCTCCCGGTACAGCCGCGGCATGCCGGAGTCCTCGACGTAACCGTTGCCGCCCAGGCATTCCATCGCCTCGGCGGCGTGCGGTGTCGCCCGCTTGCACACCCAGTACTTGGCGGCGGCGAGGCCGATGCGGCGCAGCAGCGATTCGCGCTCGTCACCGCGCACCGCACGGTCGGTGGCGCCGGCCATCCGCATCGCCAGCATGGTCGCGGCCTCGGCCTCGACGGCAAGGTCGGCCAGCACGTTGCGCATCAGCGGCTGGTCGATCAGGTAGGCGCCGAACGCCTTTCGGTGCTGGGCATGATGCACCGCACGGCTCAGTCCGGTGCGCATGCTGGTGGCGCTGCCCAGCGTGCAGTCCAGCCGGGTCAGGTTGACCATCTCGATGATGGTCTTCACCCCGCGGCCCTCCTCACCGACCAGCCAGGCCGTCGCCCCGTCGTATTCGACCTCGCTGGAGGCGTTGGCGTGGTTGCCGAGCTTGTCCTTGAGTCGCTGCAGAAACATCCGGTTGCGGGTGCCGTCGGGCAGCACGCGGGGCAGGAAGAAACAGCTCAGCCCGCCCGCTGTTTGGGCCAGCACCAGGAACACGTCGCACATCGGCGCCGAGGTGAACCATTTGTGTCCGGTGAGCGTGTAGGTGCCGTCGCCGTTGGGCACCGCTTCGGTGGTGCCGGCCCGGACGTCGGAGCCACCCTGCTTCTCGGTCATCGACATGCCCGCGGTGAGACCGGCCTTGGTGGTGGGCACCTTGAGCTCGGGGTCGTAGACCCGGCTGGTGAGCAGCGGTTCGTAGGCCGCGGCCAATTCGGGATTGACTCGCAGCGCGGGCACCACGGCGTAGGTCATCGAGATCGGGCAGATGTGTCCGGGTTCGGGTGTCCACACCGAGGTCTTGGCGGCCCGGACCACGTGGGACCCGGTGCGGTCATCGGCCCACGGGGCGCCGTGCAATCCGTGCGTAACGGCCACGTTCATCAGCTCGTGATAGGCGGGATCGAACTCGACCTCGTCGATGCGGTGGCCGTAGCGATCGTGGGTGTGCAGCACCGGACGGTTGCGGTCGGCGAGTTCGCCCCAGCGCTGCGCCTGGGTCGATCCGCTCAGCGCGCCCAGTTCGGTGATCTCGTCGGCGCCCCAGCCGCCGCCCTCGCGGACCAGCGCCTCCATGAGCACCGGTGCGGTGGCGGGGTTGTGATCGAGCATCGGCGGGACCTGATTGGTGACGACGTGAGTGGCCATGCGTCCACTGTTACATTTTCTCGACAGTCGCACAAGATACGTAACAGCGTGCATACTCGTGCGGTGCAGCCCAATACCGCCATCCACGCCGCCGCACTGGCGCTCACCCATGAGCCGGTACCCGCCGAACAGTCCGTCGCCGGCGACCCGAGCACAGCAGCATCCACGCTCACCCGGTTCGGCGATCGGGAGATCGGCGTCTGGGAGATGTCGGTCGGCACCATGACCGATGTCGAGGCCGACGAGGTCTTCGTGGTGCTCTGCGGGGCCGCCACCGTCGAGTTCGCCGACGGCACTGCGGCGCTGCACCTGGGCGCCGGCGATATCGGGCGCCTGGCCGCCGGGGCCGAGACCACCTGGACGGTCACCGAGACCCTGCGCAAGATCTACCTGAGCTGAGCCACCGAGGTCCTGCGCCGCGACTCGTAGGCATGCCCGGCGTAGATCACCGCGGCGGCCAGCGCCCAGCCCAGCAGGATGTCGACGACATAATGCTCCGCGGTGTAGACCAGCGTGAACGCCATGACCAGCGGGTAGGCCACCAGCACCGGACGCCACCGACGGTTGAGCCGGTTCCACAGGAACGCGGCCAACGCGGCCGACATGCCCGCGTGCAAGGACGGGATCGCTGCCACCAGGTTGACGCTGGCCTGGCCCTGGTCCAGCAGTGCGGTCGCGGTGTGCAGATTCAGGTTGCCCCAGCCCCGCGTCACGATGCGCTCGATCCAGCCGTTGGCGCCGTCCTGCGCGCTTTCCATGGCGCCCAGGACACCGCCGTCGGGGACACCGCGCGCAGACTTGAACATGCATTGCGGACCCGACGGTCCGCCTGCGACGTCATCCGGGGTGCAGCGGGCGGCCGCCCACGGTGGCGCGGCGGGCAACAGCGTGTAGATCACCAGTCCGGCGAAATTCAATCCCACGAAGAGCTTGACGAAACGCTTCCACTCCGCGCGGTCGCGCAGCCACAGCACCCCGGCGATGACGTACGGGAGGACGAAGAACGACATGTAGACGGTGCTGATCCCGACTTCCCACCATGGTGGCTGCGGCAGTTTGAGGCGTTCCTGCAGCCACACCGTCGGCATGGTGCCGCCGAACAGCCACCGGTCGGCGTCGGCCTGCCAGTGCCACAGCGTCGGGCGGCCGACGAAATCGGCCGCTCCCCTGCTGAGGTCGTAGGCGATCAGCAGCAGCGCGAAGGGCAGCCAGTCGCGGATCACGTAGAGCATCCGCCGGCCCTGACCGATGCTGGCGGCGAGCAGTCCGGTGCTGATGTAGAGCAGAACGAGTTCCCGGTTGAAGGCGAATCCGTCGGTCACGGTGCGCCACACGATGACTGCTGCCCAGACAGCGATCACGGCGTAGCGCAGATAGCGCTGTCGCTGTGCGCGACGTCCGGGTGCAGCGATCCCGTCGACGACGATCGACTGTTCCTCGTCAATCGTGGCCACGAGAGGTGAGCCTAGTTCACCTAGCGGTCACCCACCGTTTGCCGGCTGTCCGAAATGCGTCAGGTGTTGTCGCGCAGGAACGCGATGTCGTCCTTCCGGCCCTCTTCCGATGTCTCGCAGATCACCGGTGCGTCGGCGGCTTTGACCACGGCGACCAGCAGTTCGGGATCGATCTGTCCGGTGCCGAAGTTGGCGTGCCGGTCGGCGCCGGAGCCCGCGGCGTCCCGGGAGTCGTTGCAGTGCACCAGGTCGATGCGACCGGTGATGGACTTGATCCGGTCGACGGCGTCGATCAGCGCCTCGCCGGCCGCCCAGGCGTGGCAGGTGTCCAGGCAGAAGCCGATTCCCTTGTCGCCGATGTGATCCCACAGCCGGGCGATGGTGTCGAAATGCCGCGCCATGGCATGGTCGCCGCCCGCGGTGTTCTCCAGGTACACCGGCACGTCGGTGTTCAGGCTGGCCAGTGCTTTCACCCAGCGCTCGAAACCGGCTTCCATATCGTTGTCGTCGGCATGCCCGCCGTGCACGATGACGGCGGTGGCGCCGATCTCGGCGGCCGCATCGCAGGTGTCCTGCAGGATCTTCCGCGACGGGATGCGCACCCGGTTGTTCGCCGAGGCGACGTTGATCAGGTACGGCGCGTGCACGTACAGCGGGACGCTGGAGGCCTTGAGCGCCACGGCGTCCTCGCGCGGCTTGGGTTTCTTCCAGCTCTGCGGGTTTCCGAGGAAGAACTGGACCACATCAGCGCCTTCGGCGGCGGCCGCGGCGATCGGGTCTTCGGGATTGACATGCGAACCGATGAGCACGGGGCCAGTCTAGGCGCGCGCTGTGACAGCCCGGCTATGGTGCAGAGCGGACAATCAAGATCAGCGAGAGGCGAGTAGTGGAACCCCAGCAGAAGCCGACCTTCGGTCAGAAGGTCAAGATGGGCGGGCAGGCTGCCGTCGCCCTGGCACGCAATCCCAAGGCTCTGGTTGCGTTGGTGAAGTACCAACGCGAAACGCGTAAGCAGCGTCGCCAGGCCGGCACGACAAACTGATCCACGCGGCCGCCGCGCACTCCCACACCGGGAGTCGCGGCGGCCGTGTGCTTTTCCGGGTCAGCTCTGAGTGAGCAGCAGAAACGCCAGATAGGCCACGTAGGCGGCGACCATCGCGCCGCCCTCGCCGCGGCCGACCCTGCGCCCGGTGACGAAGATCGGGATGCAGGCCAGCGCGACGGCCACCATGATCGGGATGTCGATCCGCACCAGGCTGGCCGGCAGCACCAGCCCATCGGTGGCGACCAGACACGTGGCCCCCAAGATCAGCAGGATGTTGTAGATGCTGCTGCCCAGCAGGTTGCCGATCGCGATATCGCGGTTGCCGCGCAACGTGGAGACCACCGTCGTCACCAGCTCCGGCGCGGAGGTGCCGATCGCGACGACCGTCAACCCGATCAGCGCGTCGGAGACCCCGAAGGTGCGCGCCATCCCCACCGCGCCGTCGACCAGCCAGTCCGCACCGATCACCACGACTGCGATACCGGCGATCATCATGCCCGCGTACAGCGCGGTCGGCCGGGTCTTCACGGCGGACTCACCTGGCTGCTCTGGTGCGTAGGCCTGGCCGTACTGGCCGACCACGGCCCGCGATTCGCGGCGGGTCATCTGCAAGAGCGCCACGGTGTACACCACGGCACCGGTGACCAGGATGATGCCGTCGACGCGGGTCAGCTTGCCGTCCAGCGCGAGTACCAGCATCAGCACCGCCGCACCTGCCATCACCGGAAGCTCGAAGCGCAGCGTCCGGGTCGCCATCGTCAGGGGCAGGATCAGCGCGCTCAAACCGAGGATCAGCAGCAGGTTGACGACGTTGGTGCCCGCGATGTTGCCGACCGCCAGGGCGCCACTGCCCTCGCTCGCCGCGACCACCCCGACGGCGAGTTCGGGGAGACTGGTGCCGATCGACACCACGGTCAGACCGATGACGATCGGGCTGATGCCGAGCCTGGCCGCGACCTCCGCGCCGCCACGGACCATCACCTCGGCCCCGAGAACCAGCGCGGCCAGGCCCAACAGGAACCAGCCCGCGTCACCCCACATCGCGACGAGCCTATCGGGAGCCGGCGGGGTGTGAATCCTCGTCGGAGAAACAGCCCCGACGCCGACGAGGGTGCACAATCTGCCGCAAAGTCTCAGAGGTCCCACACACGAGCCGGCGTGAGACTTGTGGCATGCAGGGTCCGTTCGCCGGCTGGGACGCCGTCGCTGCCGGGACGCTCACCGGGCACGCGCTGCGCACTCGGCATCGCCCCGTCTACCCGAGTATCTATCTGCGCCGCGATATCGAGCTCACTGCGGCGCTGCGGGCGCAGGCGGCCTGGCGGTGGTCGAAGCGGCGTGCTGTGATCGCCGGTAACTCGGCGGCCGCGCTGCACCGTGCGAAGTGGGTCGACGCGCGCAGTCCCGCCGAGCTGATCCATCACAACCGTCGACCGCCCGTCGGTATTCACGTCTGGTCCGACGGTATCGACGACGACGAGATCGTCGATGTCGGCGGTATGCGGGTGTGCACGCCCGCCCGCGCCGCCTTCGATCTGGCCCGCCGGTATCCGTTGGATCGCGCGGTGGCCGCCATCGACGCTCTGTTCAACGCCACTCGACTCGACATGCTCGACGTCGAGAAGCTGATAGCCGGTCACCCGGGCCGGCGCGGTATCCCGAAGGCGCGCAAGGCCCTGGCACTTGTCGACGGCGGCTCGGAATCCCCCCGTGAGACCTGGCTGCGCCTGCTCGTCGGTCTGGCCGGGTATCCGCGGCCACAAACCCAGATTCGCGTCCGCGATCGGTACCACTACGAGTTCGCGCGCATCGACCTGGGCTGGGAGGACCGCAAGATCGGTCTGGAGTACGAGGGAAGACACCACCAGACCGACCGATTCACCTATGAGCGCGACATTCGCCGGCTGGATGAGCTGGCGGGACTGGGCTGGACCATCATCCGGGTGACGGCCGCGGACACCGAGGACAGTGTCCTGATCCGTCTCGGCGAAGCGTGGAGCCGCCGAGTGTGAATCCTCGTCGGGAGAACAGCTCGGATCCCGACGAGGACGCACACTCGATGAGATTTTTGGCCCGCGCGGGTCTGAAACGACATGAGCAATGACGTATGGCTGCTGGTGCACGCCGAGCGCGCGGCACTCATCGCCGACCTCGAAGGCCTCACCGAGCACCAGTGGGCCCAGCCATCGCCGTGCCCGGGGTGGACGGTGCACGATGTCGTCGCGCACCTCGTCGACGTCGCCGAGTCCACCCGTCTCGGCTTCGCACGCGACATGGTCAAGGCGGGCTTCGATTTCGACCGGCAGAACGACCGCGGTATCGCCCGCGCCAAGGCCGCGACACCCGCCCAGACCCTGCGGCGGCTGACGAAGGCCGCGACCCGGACGAGCACCCCGATCGCCCCGATCGACACCCGCATCGTCGAAGAGGTCGTGCACGGCGAGGACATCCGCCGGCCGCTGGGCCTGCACCGGGACTATCCACCGGAGGCGATCGAACGCTCGCTGCGCCAGCAGATCCGCACCTCGACGAAGTTCGGCGGGGCCAAGGAACTCGTCGCCGGCGTCCGACTGGTCGCCACCGACACCGACCTGACGATCGGCGCCGGCCGCGAGGTCAGCGGCACCGCAATCGAATTGCTGCTGGCGTGTTCGGGGCGCAACAACCTGCTGGCCGGCTGACACGAAAAAGCCCCCGGGACGAATCCCGGGGGCTTCTTCGTTTTGGAGCCGTGACGGCCTTAGCGGTAGTCGCTGTATCCGTAATCGTCCAGCGGCACCGCAGCACCGGTGCTCTGGCCGAAGTCCGGGCTGTAGTACTGATCCTCGTAGGACGGGATCGTGTACGCCGCAGCGCGGGCCTCTTCGGTCGGCTGCACCTGGATGTCCCGGTAACGGGCGATACCGGTACCGGCCGGGATCAGCTTGCCGATGATCACGTTCTCCTTCAGACCCATCAGCTTGTCGCTGCGGCAGTTGATCGCCGCATCGGTCAGCACGCGAGTGGTCTCCTGGAACGACGCCGCCGACAGCCACGAATCCGTGGCCAGCGATGCCTTCGTGATA
The DNA here is from genome assembly GCF_008329585.1 of Mycolicibacterium sp. P9-22. Lineage (GTDB taxonomy): Bacteria > Actinomycetota > Actinomycetes > Mycobacteriales > Mycobacteriaceae > Mycobacterium. The sequence goes on from NZ_NPKP01000002.1 coordinate 623,670, forward strand.
CCCATCAGCACCGGACGGCCGGCCGCGGGCTCGTTGCCCTCGGCGACGACCCGACGGTTCTCCGACTCGAACTCGCTGCGCTCGGTCAGCGATCCGGGCAGGAACTCCGTGGCACCGGAATCGATGATCGTCACGCGGCGCAGCATCTGCCGCACGATGACCTCGATGTGCTTGTCGTGGATCGACACGCCCTGAGCCCGGTAGACCTCCTGGACCTCCTTGACGAGGTGGATCTGCACCTCGCGGGGGCCCTGGACACGCAGCACCTCGTGCGGATCGGCAGCACCTTCCATGAGCTGCTGGCCGACCTCGACGTGGTCACCGTCGGAGAGCAGACGCTCGGAACCGTCATCGTGCTTGAACACCTTGAGGCGCTGGCGACGGGTCAGCTTGTCGTAGACGACTTCTTCGCCACCATCGTCGGGAACGATGGTGATCTTGTAGAACTTGTCGGTCTCCTCAAGCTGCACCCGGCCGGTGACATCGGCGATCGGAGCACGGTTCTTCGGCACGCGGGCCTCGAACAGTTCCTGCACACGCGGCAGACCACCGACGATGTCGGCACCACCGGTGACACCACCCTGGTGGAAGGTACGCATGGTCAGCTGCGTGCCGGGCTCACCGATGGACTGCGCGGCGACGATACCGACGGCCTCGCCGATGTCGACGAGCTTGCCGGTGGCCATCGAGCGGCCGTAGCACATGGCGCAGACGCCGGTGCCCGTGGTGCAGGTCAGCACGGAGCGGACCTTCACCTCGGTGATGCCGGCGGCCAGCAGCGCGTCGATGGCCGGGTCACCCAGGTCATGTCCACGTGCGACGACGACGTTGCCGCTTGCGTCCACCGCGTCGGTGGCCAAGGTGCGGGCGTACGCCGACGTCTCGATGTGCTGATCGCGGACCAGCGAGCCGTCTTCCTGCTTCTCGGCGAGGGTGACGTTGATACCGCGCTCGGTCTCACAGTCGGTCTCACGCACGATGACGTCCTGGCTGACGTCCACCAGACGACGGGTCAGGTAACCCGAGTCGGCGGTACGCAGCGCGGTGTCGGCCAGACCCTTACGGGCACCGTGGGTGTTGATGAAGTACTCCAGCACGGTCAGACCCTCGCGGAACGAGGACTTGATCGGACGCGGGATGTACTCACCCTTCGGGTTGGTCACCAGACCCTTCATGCCCGCGAGCGTGCGGGTCTGGGTCAGGTTGCCCGTGGCGCCGGACTTCACGATCGTGATGATCGGGTTGTCCTCGGGGTAGTAGGCCTCCAGGGCCTTACCGACCTCTTCGGTGGCCTGCTGCCAGATCTTCACCAGTTCGCCGTTGCGCTCGACATGGTTGAGCTTGCCGCGCTGGTACTGCTTCTCGATCGAGTCGGCTTCGCTCTCGTAGCGCTCCAGGATCTCCGCCTTCTGCGGCGGAACGAGCACGTCGGCCATCGAGACCGTCACACCCGAACGCGTCGCCCAGTGGAAACCGGCGTCCTTGAGCTTGTCCACCGTCTGCGCGACGACGATCATCGGGTAACGCTCGGCCAGATCGTTGATGATCGCGGCCTGCGCCTTCTTGAACATCTGCGCGTTGACGAACGGGTAGCCCTTGGGCAGCAACTCGTTGAAGAGCACCCGGCCCAGCGTGGTGTCGGCGATCCAGGCGTCCCCGTAGTTCCAGCCCTCGGGGAACAGCTGAGCCTCGACGTCGGCGGACGGACGCTGGTTGGTCAGCCGCACCTTGATCTTGGCGCGCACCGACAGCACACCGCGGTCCAGGGCCATGATGGCCTCGGCCGGTGAGCTGTACACACCGGTTTCCGGGGTGTCCTTGGCGGCCGGGGTGTACTCGCCGATGTCACCGGGGATCTCGGTGGTCAGGAAGTACAGACCGGTCACCATGTCCAGACGCGGCATGGCCAGCGGGCGGCCCGACGCGGGAGACAGGATGTTGTTGCTCGACAGCATCAGGATGCGTGCCTCGGCCTGCGCCTCCGCGGACAGCGGAAGGTGCACGGCCATCTGGTCACCGTCGAAGTCGGCGTTGAAGGCCTCACACACCAGCGGGTGCAACTGGATGGCCTTGCCCTCGACCAGCTGCGGCTCGAAGGCCTGGATACCGAGGCGGTGCAGCGTGGGTGCACGGTTCAGCAGCACCGGGTGCTCGGCGATGACCTCTTCGAGGACATCCCACACCTGGGGACGCTGGCGTTCCACCATGCGCTTGGCGCTCTTGATGTTCTGCGCGTGGTTCAGGTCGACGAGACGCTTCATCACGAACGGCTTGAACAGCTCGAGTGCCATCAGCTTCGGCAGACCGCACTGGTGCAGCTTGAGCTGCGGGCCGACCACGATGACCGAACGGCCCGAGTAGTCGACGCGCTTGCCGAGCAGGTTCTGACGGAACCGGCCCTGCTTGCCCTTGAGCAGATCAGACAGCGACTTGAGCGGACGGTTGCCCGGCCCGGTCACCGGACGTCCACGACGGCCGTTGTCGAACAGCGCGTCCACCGACTCCTGAAGCATGCGCTTCTCGTTGTTGACGATGATCTCGGGCGCACCCAGATCGATCAGTCGCTTGAGGCGGTTGTTGCGGTTGATCACGCGGCGGTACAGGTCGTTGAGGTCGGAGGTCGCGAAGCGGCCACCGTCCAGCTGCACCATCGGGCGCAGCTCCGGCGGGATCACCGGCACGGCGTCGAGCACCATGCCCATCGGCGAGTTGCGGTTCATCTGGAACGCCGCAACGACCTTGAGCCGCTTCAGCGCACGCAGCTTCTTCTGGCCCTTGCCGTTCTTGATCGTGTCGCGCAGGCTCTCGGCCTCGGCGTCGATGTCGAAGGTCTCGATGAGCTTCTTGATCGACTCCGCGCCCATGGCGCCCTCGAAGTACTCGCCGTAGCGGTCGATGAGCTCGCGGTAGAGCACCTCGTCCACGATGAGCTGCTTGGGAGCCAGCTTGGTGAAGGTGGTCCAGATCTCGTCGAGACGCTCCAGCTCACGGCCGGCACGGTCACGCAGCTGGCGCATCTCGCGCTCGCCGCCGTCGCGCACCTTGCGGCGCACGTCGGACTTGGCGCCGTCGCGCTCCAGCTCCGCCAGGTCGGCTTCGAGCTTCTGGGCCCGGGCCTCCAGGTCGGCGTCACGCTGATCCTCGACGGCCTTCTTCTCGACGACCATCTCGGCCTCGAGGGTCGAGAGCTCGTTGTGGCGCATCTCGGTGTCGACCGCGGTGATGACGTAGGCCGCGAAGTAGATGATCTTTTCCAGATCCTTCGGGGCCAGGTCCAGCAGGTAGCCCAAGCGCGACGGAACGCCCTTGAAGTACCAGATGTGCGTGACGGGTGCGGCCAGCTCGATATGGCCCATCCGCTCACGGCGCACCTTGGCACGGGTCACCTCGACGCCGCAGCGCTCGCAGATGATGCCCTTGAAGCGCACGCGCTTGTACTTGCCGCAGTAGCACTCCCAGTCGCGAGTAGGTCCGAAGATCTTCTCGCAGAACAGGCCGTCCTTCTCGGGCTTGAGCGTGCGGTAGTTGATGGTCTCCGGCTTCTTGACCTCGCCGAAGGACCAGTTGCGGATGTCGTCCGCGGTCGCGAGACCGATGCGGAGTTCATCGAAGAAGTTGACGTCTAGCACGTAACTCCCTTTCCCCTTGCGGGACTAGCAGTTCTATTAAGCAAGATCTTCGACAGAGGCAGATTCGTTGCGCGACAAGTTGATTCCGAGGTTGGCAGCAGCGCGCTCCAGGTCCTCGTCGTCACCGTCTCGCATTTCGATTGCCGCGCCGTCCGAGGACAGCACCTCGACGTTCAGGCAGAGCGACTGCAGCTCCTTGAGAAGCACCTTGAACGACTCCGGGATACCCGGCTCGGGGATGTTCTCGCCCTTGACGATGGCCTCGTACACCTTGACGCGCCCGACGGTGTCGTCGGACTTGATCGTCAGCAGCTCCTGCAGCGTGTAGGCGGCGCCGTAGGCCTGCATGGCCCAGCACTCCATCTCGCCGAACCGCTGACCACCGAACTGCGCCTTACCACCGAGCGGCTGCTGGGTGATCATCGAGTACGGACCGGTCGAGCGGGCGTGGATCTTGTCGTCCACCAGGTGGTGCAGCTTCAGGATGTACATGTAGCCGACCGTGACCGGGTACGGGAACGGTTCGCCGGAACGCCCGTCGAACAGCTCGGCCTTACCCTGCTCGTTGACCATGACGTCGCCGTCGCGGTTGGGCAGCGTCGAGCCGAGCAGGCCCTCCAGCTCCCCTTCCTGGGCACCGTCGAACACCGGGGTGGCCACGATGCTGTCTGCCGGAGCGGACAGCATGCCCTCGGGCAGTTTGCCTGCCCAGTCGGGTGAGCCTTCGATGTTCCAGCCGGCCTTGGCCACCCACCCGAGGTGGGTTTCCAGGATCTGGCCGATGTTCATACGACGCGGCACACCGTGGGTGTTCAGGATGATGTCCACCGGGGTGCCATCGGGCATGAACGGCATGTCCTCGATCGGCAGGATCTTGCCGATGACGCCCTTGTTGCCGTGGCGTCCGGCGAGCTTGTCGCCGTCGGAGATCTTGCGCTTCTGGGCCACGTACACGCGGACCAGTTCGTTGACGCCGGCGGGCAGCTCGTCGTCATCCTCGCGGGAGAACACGCGGATGCCGATGACCTTGCCGGACTCACCGTGGGGCACCTTGAGCGACGTGTCGCGGACCTCGCGGGCCTTCTCACCGAAGATGGCACGCAGCAGGCGCTCTTCCGGGGTCAGCTCGGTCTCGCCCTTCGGGGTGACCTTGCCGACCAGGATGTCGCCGTCGCGGACCTCGGCGCCGATGCGGATGATGCCGCGCTCGTCGAGATCGGCCAGCACCTCATCGGAGACGTTCGGGATGTCCCGGGTGATCTCCTCGGCGCCCAGCTTGGTGTCGCGGGCATCGATCTCGTGCTCCTCGATGTGGATCGAGGTGAGCACGTCCTCTTCGACCAGGCGGCTGGAGAGGATGATCGCGTCTTCGTAGTTGTGACCCTCCCACGGCATGATCGCGACGAGCAGGTTCTTGCCCAGCGCCATCTCACCGTTCTCGGTGCACGGCCCGTCGGCGAGAACCTGGCCGGCCTCGACACGCTGTCCGGTGTCCACGATCGGGCGCTGGTTGGCGCACGTGCCGTGGTTGGACCGGGCGAACTTGCGCATCCGGTAGGTCTGGCGCGAACCGTCATCGGCCATCACGGTGATGTAGTCGGCCGAAACCTCTTCGATCACACCGGTCTTGTCGGCGACGACCACGTCACCGGCGTCGATGGCGGCACGCAGCTCCATACCGGTACCGACCAACGGGGCCTCGCTGCGGACCAGCGGAACCGCCTGGCGCTGCATGTTGGCACCCATCAGGGCACGGTTGGCGTCGTCGTGCTCGAGGAACGGGATCATCGCCGTCGCGACCGACACCATCTGGCGCGGCGAGACGTCCATGTAGTCCACGTCGACGGCGGAGACGAACTCGACCTCGCCGCCCTTACGGCGGACCAGGATCTTCTCTTCGGTGAACCGGCCGTCGCCGTCCAGCGGCGAGTTGGCCTGCGCCACGATGTGGCGGTCCTCCTCGTCGGCGGTCAGATAGTCGATCTGGTCGGTGACCTGGCCGTCGACGACCTTGCGGTACGGGGTCTCGATGAAACCGAACGGGTTGACCCGTGCGTACACCGACAGCGAACCGATCAGGCCGATGTTCGGGCCCTCAGGGGTCTCGATCGGGCACATCCGGCCGTAGTGGCTGGAGTGCACGTCGCGGACCTCAAGGCCGGCGCGCTCACGGGACAGACCACCGGGGCCCAGCGCCGACAGGCGGCGCTTGTGGGTCAGACCCGACAGCGGGTTGTTCTGGTCCATGAACTGCGACAGCTGGCTGGTCCCGAAGAACTCCTTGATCGCCGCCACGACGGGACGGATGTTGATCAGGGTCTGCGGGGTGATCGCCTCGACGTCCTGGGTCGTCATGCGCTCACGCACGACGCGCTCCATACGCGACAGGCCGACCCGGATCTGGTTCTGGATCAGCTCGCCCACGGTACGCAGACGACGGTTACCGAAGTGGTCGATGTCGTCGACCTCGACGGGGACCTCGACGCCACCGGGAGCGGTCATCGAGGTCTGGCCCTCGTGCAGACGCACCAGGTACTCGATCGTCGCGACGACGTCCTCTTCGGTCAGCGTCGAGTTGGTGATCGGCTGGCCGGCGTTCAGGCCCAGCTTCTTGTTGACCTTGTAGCGGCCGACGCGAGCCAGGTCGTAGCGCTTCTCCTTGAAGAACAGGTTCTCCAGCAGGGTCTGCGCGGATTCCTTGGTCGGCGGCTCGCCCGGGCGCAGCTTCCGGTAGATGTCCAGCAGCGCCTCATCGGTACCGGCGGTGTTGTCCTTCTCCAGCGTGCCCATCATGATCTCGGAGAAGCCGAAGCGCTCCACGATCTGCTCGTTGGTCCAGCCGAGCGCCTTCAGCAGCACGGTGACCGGCTGGCGGCGCTTGCGGTCGATGCGGACGCCGACGGTGTCGCGCTTGTCGACGTCGAACTCCAGCCACGCACCGCGGCCCGGGATGACCTTGACGCTGTGCAGGTCCTTCTCGGTGGCCTTGTCGATGGACGAGTCGAAGTACACGCCCGGCGAACGCACCAGCTGGGACACCACGACACGCTCGGTGCCGTTGATGATGAAGGTGCCCTTTTCGGTCATCATCGGGAAGTCACCCATGAAGACCGTCTGGCTCTTGATCTCACCGGTGTTGTTGTTGATGAACTCGGCCGTGACGAACAGCGGGGCCGCGTACGTCATGTCCTTGTCTTTGCACTCGTCCACCGGCGCCTTGACTTCGTCGAAGCGCGGGTCCGAGAAGCTCAGCGACATCGAGCCGGAGAAGTCCTCGATCGGGGACAGTTCGGCAAGTACCTCTTCCAGGCCGCCGACCGGGTTCACGTCCCCGCGGTCGACTGCCTTCGTGCGCCACCGGTCCGACCCGACCAGCCACTCGAAAGAGTCGGTCTGAACGTCAAGTAGCCCCGGAACCTCGAGAGGCTCACGGAGCTTGGCGAAGGAAATTCGGTTCGGCGCTCCCGGAACGGAACTATTAGTGGAATCTGACTTGCTCTGGCTCGAGACTGCCAAGATGCACCCTTCCAGCTATATCTGCATCGGTTTGGCTGGCTCTCAAGCCCGAATCTCCGCCGAACCACGGCACGCGTCTAGATCGCTGAGCAGGGCTCAGGCTAGGTCACGATGTCAGGTGCAGTGAAGGGTGGGCAGGATGCAGCCAGCGCAACGTCCGATACTAGCGCAAGACGGCGCATTCATCAACCACCGCGTGCAGCGTCAGGAAGGCGCTGGCTGGCGTCCTAACCCGTACATGCATGCTGCCAAACAGAGTGGCCCGTTTGCCGCCTTCCGTCAAGAGATAGAGCCGTGTCGCCTGTGGAGTTTCTGCTCAGGGGCAGTGATCCAGCACCATTCGGGGTCACTTCGGGGTCTGCCGCACAGTTACCGCTGAACTGACCGAAGATCACCGCCGACTCGACCATCGCCTTGAGGATGCGCTCGAAGAAGGAGAACTTCGGCGCCGGCCCGGGGATGACGTAGGCCTGAGCCGCCCCCGCCGGGGTGTCGATGGTGATCGTCTCGCCCCGTTCGCCGTAGTAGGCGTCGGTGTGGGTGCCGTTGAACCAGTCGGAGATCCAGGCCTGCGCCAGCACCTGGACGGCGTCGACGTTCCGGGGCTTCGCGAATCCGCTGCCTATGCCGACCACGGTTTGGGCGAGCCCGTTCGTGGTTCGCCACGCGTCGGAGTGGGTGCCGCCGATCAGCTGCACGCCGACGAAACCGGGGCGCCACTGGGCCAGTACCGGGTTCAGATCACCGAAGGTGTTCAGCGATCCCGGTGCCGCGGCGATGTGGTAGACGGGGATGTCGCCGGGAATCCTGCCGACGCCGCGCTCGACCGCCCCGCCGAGCGCGGAGGTGTCCAGCAGCAGCACGCCGGCCAGGTTGTACACCTCGTCGGCGGGCGCCCGGACCGCGTAGTAGCCCGCCGCCCCGCCCGCCAGCTGACCGCCGCCGGAATGCCCGGCGATCACGAACCGTTGCGGTAGCGGTGCGTTCCAGCCCGCGGTGAGCGCGCTGGCTGTCAGGGCCGCGCGGTCACCGATGAACAGGTCGGCCACCGCGGCGTGCATCTGGTCGGCCGCCATCGTGCACCCGTCGCAGGCGAAGAAGTTCGTGGTGATCGAGGGTGCGACGACGATGGCGTTGTTGCGCACCGCCAGATCGGCGGCGGTGATGTTGTAGAGCCCCGCACGCCCGAAGGCGCCGTGCTGGAAGTAGATGATCTTGTCCGGCTCGGTTTCGGTCGGGAAGTACCAGTCCGCGTCGACGGTGTAGCCGTTGCCGCAGTCGAGCTCAAGCGGTGTGCGGGCCAGCCGCACCGCGCGGCCGGGCGGGACCACCGGCGGGCCTTCGAAGAACTTGACGACTCTGTCGAAGAGGTTGAAGAACAGGGTGCCGACGATGTTGATCAGGTTCGGGCGGGCCGTCGCAGCGACCGCGGTGGGCGCCGGCTGCGCGGCCGCGGTCACAGCCTCGGGCGCCTCGGCAACGGTGACTCGCGATGTCGCGGCGGTCACCTGCGCGACGGCCGTGCGCGCCACCCGGCGCTCGATCGGCCGTGCGGTCGCGGCGGCGAACTCGGGTTCCGCGGCCTGCTCGACCGGCACGTCATCCGCCGGCGCTTCGTCGGCCGGGCTCCGGACAGCGGGTGCGTGATCGCGCACCCGCTCAACGCTCCGCAACTTGGGCTTCTCTACCTCGATTTCGGGTTCGGCTTCGGGTTCGGCTTCGGGTTGGTCGTCCGGGGCCGGCGCCTCGTCGTCCGGCTCTGTCGTATCCGCATCCTGCGACTCCTGCGGCTCCGGTGAATCTCCCGGTGCCGGCGTGCCGCCATCGGACTCCGTACCGGTGTCGGCGTACGCCACCCCGGCCACGCCCAGCAAGGCCGCCGGCGCGACCACCATCCCGAATGCCAGCAGTCCCGCGCCGATCCACCGCGAAATCGAAATCCCCATGATGACCTCCCCCGGTGCCAGACGTTAGCCCTGAGCACCGGTTACGACTGCGATTTCGGCATATTGCCGTCCCGCCACGGCATGACAGTGCATCCAGATCGTGTAAACCGCGCCATCGACGATCTGGGTGCACGCTCGGCAGCCGCCGGACAACAAAAAACCGCCCGGGCTGAGGGCCCGGGCGGTCTTCGGCGTGCTGGAAGTTCTATTCCTTGGTGACGGGGATGGACGTCGTCGGGGCGTCGTCCTCGGCCGTGTGGTGGTGTGCCGGGACGTGCCCGGGCTCATGTGCCTGGTACTTGTGGGTGCCTTCGAGATCGTCGCGGATGGCTTCCTGGGCGGCCGGGGGCAGGGTGTGCAGAATCTCGCGCACCCGGGCCTGACGCCGTCCGACGGCCTTGCGCTCGGGCATACCGGGCGTGGCCATCAGCTGCGGCGGCACACCCTCGATCTCCTCGACACCACCGTCGTGCTGACCGGCCTCCATCATGGCCTGCTCGGCGGCGGCGGTGGCCTCGTCCTTCTCCTCCGACATACCGATCGGGCCGATACGGCGACCGTTGAGGAACTGCTTGACGACCGGCTCCTCCGAGGTGAGCAGCACCTCGCGGGGACCGAACATGACCAGCTTCTTGCGGAACAGCATGCCGATGTTGTCCGGCACGGTCCGGGCGATGTTGATGTTGTGCGTCACGATCAGCACGGTGGCATCGATCTGGGCGTTGATATCGATCAACAGCTGCGACAGATACGCGGTACGCACCGGATCCAGACCGGAGTCCGGCTCGTCGCACAGGATGATCTTGGGGTCGAGCACCAGGGCGCGGGCCAGGCCGGCACGCTTGCGCATACCGCCGGAGATCTCACCGGGGAACTTGTGCCCGTCATTGGGCATACCGACGAGCTCGAGCTTCTCCATCACGATGTTGCGGATCTCGGACTCGGACTTCTTGGTGTGCTCGCGCAGCGGGAAGGCCGTGTTGTCATAGATGTTCATCGACCCGAACAGGGCGCCGTCCTGGAACAGCACACCGAACAGGGTGCGGATCTCGTAGAGCTCCTTGGCCGAGCACTCCAGGATGTTGGTGCCATCGATGACGATCGAGCCGCGCTCAGGCCGCAAAAGGCCGATCAGCGACTTCAAGAACACCGACTTACCGGTACCCGACGGGCCCAGCAGCACACTGACTTCACCCTCGGGAACCGACAAGGTGACGTCTTCCCAGATCTTCGACGACCCGAACGATTTACTCAGCCCAGTCACGTCGATTTGGACGCCCATACAGGTTCCTTCCGCTCACAGCCCCGCCGTGCCACCTGCTACACCCGCCTGTGGCTTGAGTCACTGTAACCTACACAGTTTTTCAGCAACGACGAACCGCACACTGAACGCCCCTACCGACGACTGTGGGCCGGGTCGAAATCGACCCGGCCCACAGTGCGCAGAGAACTACTTGACGGTGACCGATGCGCCGGCGGCCTCGAGCTTGGCCTTGGCGTCGTCGGCGGCTTCCTTGTTGACCTTCTCCAGCAGCGGCTTCGGGGCGCTGTCGACGAGGTCCTTGGCCTCCTTGAGGCCCAGGCCGGAAACGATCTCGCGGACGACCTTGATGACGCCGATCTTCTTCTCGCCGGCACCCTCGAGGATGACGTCGAATTCGCTCTGCTCTTCGGCAGCCTCGGCGGGAGCGCCACCGGCGGCGGGGCCGGCGGCAACGGCGACGGGAGCGGCGGCGGTGACGTCGAAGGTCTCCTCGAACACCTTCACGAACTCAGAGAGCTCGAGCAGGGTCAGTTCCTTGAAGGCGTCGATCAGTTCTTCGGTGGACAGCTTGGCCATGGTGGTTCCTTATCTCTATGGGTTGTTGATGTGGTCTCAGGCGGCGGTTTCTTCGCCGGCCTTCTTCTCTTGCAGAGCTGCAGCCAGTCGAGCGACCTGGGACGCGGGCGCCACGAACAGCGCTGCGGCCTGGGACTGCTTCGCCTTGAGGGCACCGGCGACGCGCGACAACAGCACCTCGCGCGATTCCAGGTCGGCGATCCGCTCGACCTCGGACACGGACAGCGCACGGCCGTCCATGTAGCCGCCCTTGATGACGAGCGCCTTGTTGTCCTTGGCGAACTTCTTGATCGCCTTGGCGGCGTCGACGGGCTCACCGTTGATGAACGCGATGGCGGTCGGACCGGCGAACAGGTCATCGAGACCCTCGACTCCGGCCTCGGACGCCGCACGCTTCACCAAGGTGTTCTTGGCGACGGTGTAGGTCGTTCCGTCGCCCAGTGACCTGCGCAGCTCGGCAAGGTTGGTCACCGTCAGGCCGCGGTACTCGGTGACGACGGTGGCCGTCGCCTCCTTGAACTTCTCGGCGATGTCGGCGACCGCGGTGGCCTTTTCAGCCTTGGCCATGCTTGCCTCCTCGTGATGGTTGGGATGTCCACCAACCGACACGGGGCCGCACGATGCGCTGAAAGGCTCCGGAAATACGAACGCCCCGACACAGACAGGTCGGGGCGCGCAATAATGCTCTACCTCGTCCTCCTGCGTGGGCCGCCCGGATGATCCGGGACCTTCAACCGATTGCTCGGTGACCGACGGTCTTCGGTGGAACCCGCGAAGTTTAGCCTGCCGCAGCCCGATCGACCAAAACGAGGCAACGTGCGCGCAACCGCGTAGGTTCGGTCCGGGGGGACTGTGACCACGAGTGAGGAGCAGAACCGATGAGTTTGTACGCGGTAGTTGATCCGGCGACCGGTGATGTGGTGAAGGAGTATCCCACCGCGACCGATGAGCAGATCGAGGCGGCGGTGTCGGCGGCGGCCGGGGCGTTCACGTCGTGGTCCAAGACCACCACGGTGGCCGATCGCGCCGCGCTGATCCGCAAGGTCGCCGCGCTGCACAACGAACGCAAGGACGAGTTGGCCGCGATCATCCAGCGTGAGATGGGCAAGCCGCTGGACCAGTCGGTCGGCGAGGTCGAGTTCAGTGCCGCGATCTATGAGTTCTACGCCGATAACGCCGAGAAATTTTTGGCCGATGAGCCCATCGAGTTGCTCGACGGGGAAGGCAGCGCCCTGATCCGGCGCGGCCCGGTCGGGGTGCTGCTGGGCATCATGCCGTGGAACTACCCCTACTACCAGGTGGCCCGCTTCGCCGGCCCCAACCTGGTACTGGGTAACACCATCGTGCTCAAACACGCCCCGCAATGCCCCGAATCGGCGGCCGCCCTGCAGCAACTGTTCCTCGATGCGGGTTATCCCGAGGGCGCCTACGTCAACGTCTATGCCACCAACGAACAGATCGCCGACGCGATCGCCGACCCCCGCGTGCAGGGGGTGTCGCTGACCGGGTCCGAGCGCGCCGGGGCCGCGGTCGCCGAGATCGCCGGGCGCAACCTGAAAAAGGTCGTCCTGGAGCTCGGTGGGTCGGATCCGTTCATCCTGCTGTCCTCCGATGACCTGGACGCCACCGTGGAGGCCGCGGTGGATGGCCGGTTCGAGAACACCGGGCAGGCCTGTAACGCCGCCAAACGCATCATCGTCGCCGAGGGCGTCTACGACGAGTTCCTCGACAAATTCACCGCCAAAGTACTGGCCAAGGCCGAGGGGCTGGCCCCGCTGTCCTCGGTGGCCGCCGCGCAGCGTCTCGAGGAGCAGGTCCAGCGGGCGGTGGCCGCGGGTGCGTCGCTGACCTCGCAAGGCTCGCGCAACGGGGCGTTCTTCCCCCCGGGTGTGTTGACCGGGCTGTCCCCGGATTCCCCGGCGGCCAAGGAGGAACTGTTCGGCCCGGTGGCCACCGTGTACAAGGTCGCCGATGAGGACGCCGCGGTCGAGTTGGCCAACGACACCCCGTTCGGGCTGGGCTCCTACGTCTTCACCACCGACCCCGAACAAGCCAAGCGCGTTGCCGATCGGATCGAGGCCGGGATGGTGTTCGTCAACGCCGTCGGCGCCGAAGGCGTCGAACTGCCCTTCGGCGGGGTGAAACGTTCCGGGTTCGGCCGCGAACTCGGCCGCTTCGGCATCGACGAATTCGTCAACAAAAAACTCATCCGCACCGCCGGCTGATCACCGCACCAGGGCGGCGGCGCCGACCAGTCCGGCGTCGCCCCCCAGGTCGGCGGACACCACCCGCAGATCACGGATGAAGGTCAGCCCGGCGTAACGGGTCAACGCCGCGCGCAACGGGCCGAACAGCACCTCACCGGCCTTGGCCACCCCGCCACCGACGACGACGAGGTCGAGATCGCAGACCGCGGCGGTCGACGCGATGACCGCGGCCAGCGCCGTGGTCCCCCGCCGGAACGCGGCCAGCGCAACGGCATCGGCGGCTTCGGCGGCGGCCGCCAGTTCCTTGGCGTCCGCACCGGTCCAGCCCTGTTGCTGGGCCCACCGCGTCATCCGTGGGCCGGAGGCGATCGTCTCGACGCAGCCATGACCGCCACACACGCAGAGTTCCCCGTCGACGTCGGCGACGACGTGGCCGACGTGCCCGGCGTTGCCCGTGCGCCCGTCGTACGGGGCGCCGTCGAGTACCAGGCCGCCGCCGATCCCGGTGGACACCACCATGCCGAGCAGGAACTGCGCGCCCCGGCCCGCCCCACACCAGTGCTCGCCGAGCGCCATGCACAGCCCGTCACCGCCGAGCCGCACCGGCAGACCGGTCAATTCCGCTACCCGATCGACGATCGGAAAGTCTTGCCAGACAGTGATATTGACAGGGCTGACGGTACCCGCGCCGAGCGCTACCGGCCCGGCCGATGCGATGCCCACCGCGCGCACCGGCGTCACCGCTCTCGCCTGCCCGATCAGTTGCGCGGTCACCTGCCAGGCGGCTTCGGCAGAGTCGCGCGGAGTGGGCTGCTGGAACCGCTGCAGCACCGTGCCCGCATCGTCGACGATTCCCGCCGCGATCTTGGTGCCACCGATGTCGAGGGCCAGGATGGCGCTCATCAGTGTTTGTGGGTGTTGTCGGGCTGGCGGGGATCACCGGGATGCTCGTAGCCGGGTGAGAGGGCGACGAGTTCGGCGCACCGCGCGTCGAGCCACAGCCGGAAGGCCCTGCGCCGTGCGGCGGCCCCCAGGTGTGCGGCGATCAGCGGGCGGGCCCGGGCGAAGTCCACGACGTCGGTGCGGCGGGCGGCGAACCTGCCCGGGTTTCGCCGGTGATAGGCGACGATGTCGATATCGGTGACGCCGACTCCGGCGGTGACGCGGGCGAACGCCGCCCGACCGGCCTCGGTGGCCAGCACCGCCGCGGCGATACTGCCGATCTCCAGCTGCGCCGCCATGTCGGGCAGCACGTCCTGCAGATCCGGAACATGTTCGGCACCGGCATTTTCCAGTGCCACCACCCGTTCGGCCGTCACCAGCTGGGTCAGCCAGCGCCGCAGCTGGCGTCCTTCGCTGGTGTCCGGACGCGGCAGTGCGGCGGCCCGGTCGCCCGCCCGTAGCATCCTTTCGCGCTCATCGATCTCGGCGACGGGCACGGCCACACCGCCGACGAATGCCGCCGTCATGTGACCACCACCGCCACCGCCGGTGAATAGACCAACGTTCCGGCGCAGGCCACCCGGATCAGCGCCCACCAGGTACCCGGCTGCACCCACGGCGGGGGCGCGACCTCGAAGTCGATGCGGGCGGTCCCGCCGGCGGGCAGTTCGGCCCCGGTTGCCGCCGGGCCCAACCACTCCCAGGTCCCCCATGGGCTGATCAGATGGGCCTCTGCGGCCAGATCGGCGCGGGCGTCGGTGCCGACGGTGACGGCCAGGCGGGCGGTTTGACCTGCGCGCACCCGCACCTCGGACGGGCCGGCCACCAACCGCAGCAGTTCGGCGTTCTCGGGTGTGCCCACCCGGACCGTGCAGACATCCTCGACGACCTGGCGCCACGATGGCGGCAGGCCTCCGCGCCCGTTGAGGGCGAGTTCGACCCGAATCGGGTACAGGCCGGGCGGTTGCCCGGCCGGCATCGCGACCGTGATGTCGGTGTCGAGGTAGTCCCCGGGGGGCAGCACGAACGGCAGTTCGCGGGGCGCGGATTCCCAGCCTGCTGGGCAGATCAGTCTGACCCGGCCATGCACCGCGGCATCGGTGCAATCGCTGGCCACGGTGAGCCGCAGGCGCAGCTGTTCACCCGGTTCGGCCTGCAGTTGATGCGGGTGCAGATGGGCGACGGCGGGCAGCCCGCCCAACGGCGCGGGGCCACGGTTGTGCAGCCAGTACCGGGCGTACAACGGCTGTGCCGCTTCGGCTTCCGGCGCGAGCTGCTCATTGTCGGCGTTGAGGATCTTCACCGCGTCCAGGTGGGTCAGCATGGTCGCGATCTGATAGCCGTGCAGGGTGAATCCGGCACTGTGCTCCAGGCGGCGCTCCAGCAGGTCCGCCGGGATCAGCGGCGCCACCGCGCTCAGACCGGAGCGGACCACGAATTGCGTGTTGCGTCCGTGCGTTTCGACGATACGCAGGGCCACCGATGCCGGGTCGACGGTAACGATGCTGCCCGCCGCGATGGGGTTGCCTGCGGCCTTGAGCGCACCGAGTTGCACCCCTCCGCCCGCGGAGTCGACATCGAGCAGCGCGCCGTGCGAGGGCAGCCCGTCTGTTCCGGCCCGCCGGTTGAGGACCGCCAGCAGTGGATGCGAGAACGCCGCGCTGCGACTGGGGATTTCGCTGTCACGCCAGTCACCCTCGTCGGCGACGATGGCGTAGTCGAAGGTGTGCGTCCAGTGTTGAAGCTGAAAGTTGGAGCCGTCGGGTGCGGTACGCCGCGGCGGGTCGATCCAGGTGCCCGACGGCCAGCCGGTGCAGGACCGCATCAGCGAGGTGTGCAGGGTGCCGTCGGGTTCGACCGCGAAGCCGGGCACACCCCGGTTCAGCAGCGCCACCGTCGCCGGCTCGAATGGTTCCACGGCGCCGTCGGGATGCTGACGCACCGAGATCTCCGCGTCGGCGATCTCGTCGATGAGTGCGTCGACACCGCCGACGACGATGAGCACCGGCAGCGCCCGCGCGCCCTTGAGATCCGCGCCGGGAACCCATTCCTGGGCCAGGGTGGCCCGCGCGGGTACCCATACCCGCGCGGCGCCGGTGACCCCGACTTGACGGTCCAGCTCGGCACGGTACTCGGGCGCGCTGTCCAATACTGTTGCGGCGAAAGCATTTTCGTCAGGATGCCCGATGACTATGCGCGCGTCGGGCAGGTTCGAGTCCACCTCGAGATCGCCGTAGCGGGGACGCCCGGCGACACTGCAGGTGGCGGTGACCCCGGCGCGCACCAGCGCCACCATCAGGGCGCGCTCGTCGAATGCCGCGTCGGGAGTGACCACCTCGGCAACCGACACCGCACGCACTCCGGCACCGATCCGTATCCGCAGCATCGAGGACAGCCCGAACCAGCCGTAGGCCGGGTTGTCCAGGGTGTACGGGTGCTCCGCCGCGTCCACGGCGTCCGGGGATCCGTGGTGGTGCAGCAGTCCGAAGCCGCGTCCGACGACGGCGTCGCCGACCTCGCTGACCGGCATGGCGCCGGGCACCGGGCACGGCCAGCGCAGCCGCAGCAGCTTGTCGGCGCCGGTGAATTCGTCGATGGTGGTGCGGCATTCGACGCGGTCGATACCGCCCCACAGGGTGACGGTCTGGGTGTAGCGCAGCGCACCGGCGATCTGTCCGGTGATCACCAGCCGTTCGCCCAGTGCGCTGCGGTAGGCCTGCACCGTCGCGGGGAATTCCGCTGAGCCGGTCACCGGGCCCTTGGGCAGCAGATGCCATGGCCCCTCCCCGGCCTGCGGGTGGGCCGGATACTCGTCGTAGACGGCCAGTTCGTTGCCGACCCGTCCGTCGGCGATGAGCTCGCGGCCGTCGGCGACCAGTGAGCTCACCCCGCCACCGCGGGACGGGTCGACGGTGAGCCTGTAGTGCGCGTTGCCGATGGTCACGCCATCCGTCTGCTGCCAGCGTGACCCGTCGGCGTCGTCGTCCCACTGGTAGCCCTGCCAGCCCAGCGAGCCGATGTCGTCGACCCGCCAGGTGACGGTGTGGTCCTCGATCAGCGTCGGCAGGGCCCGGCCGTTCATATCGCGCACCACACCAGAGAACGGTTCGTCCAGGTGTGCGGTCACCAGGTCGGTGCGACCGTGCGCCAACGGATTCCACACCACGACAGCGGAATCGACGGCTCCGGTGAGCAGCCGCAGTGCATTGTCGCGGGCGGTGCGGCCGATCTCCCAGGCGTCCCGCCAGCCGGTCAGCAGGTCGAGGTACACCTGATCGGATTCCGAGCCGGTGATGGCGTCGTGGTGGGCGCCGTAGGCCAGCTGCACCCAGGCCTTGGCCAACGCCGCCTGCGGATAGGTTGCGCCGCCGAGCAACCCGGCGAACACGGCGAACCGTTCGGCTTCGAGCACCGCGTTCTCGGCGGCCCGGTTGCCCTGCTTGGTGTCGATATAGGAGACGTCCTTGCCGGTGTAGATCGGGTTCATGTCCCGGGTCTGCACCGACGCCCGCGCGCCGCGGGTGTCCAGTTCGGCGCGCACCGCGGAGAAGAACTCCTTGGGCAGCGCACAGACGAACCGGGGCCAGGTGTAGCGGCTGTTCCAGTCGCGATGAATCTCGGT
Source organism: Mycolicibacterium sp. P9-22 (assembly GCF_008329585.1). Lineage (GTDB taxonomy): Bacteria > Actinomycetota > Actinomycetes > Mycobacteriales > Mycobacteriaceae > Mycobacterium. The sequence continues at coordinate 641,372 of NZ_NPKP01000002.1, forward strand.
GACCCACTTGTTGGGCGGGGTGTAATCGGTGCCCACGGGCAGCAGCACATTGCGGGTCAGCGCCACCTTCTTCAGCCCGCCGAACAGCTTGTAGGTCTCGGCTTCCGCATCGGCCAGCGATGCCGCCGAATCCATCCACCAGCCACCCGCATAATGCGCTGGCATGTAATGGGTCAACAGCCCGCGGCCAGACGGTGCCGTCCACTCGAACTCGCTGGCGAATTGCATGCGGGTGGGGTCCCCGTCGCCGGCCATCGGACCCCACTGATGGTGCGGCCCGCGCGCCCAGGAACTGGATGTCAGCCCGGCGTCGGCGGCCATCCCCGGGAACTGCGGATCGTGTCCGAACACGTCCAGCTGCCACGCGGTGGCCGGGTCCCCGCCCAGCACGTCGCGCTGAAAGCCGATGCCGTGCACGAAGTTCCGGATCGCTGTCTCGGGACTGGTGAGATTGGTGTTGGGCTCGTTGTAGGTGCCACCCATGATCTCGATACGGCCCTCGCCGATCAACCGGCGCAGCTCGGTGCGTTCCTCGGGGTGGGTGTCCCAGAACGGTTTGAGGTAGTCGACCTCGGCGAGCACGAACTTGTAGTCGGGGTCGCGGCGCGCCATCTCCAGGTGGGCGGTGACGAGGTGGAACGCGTTGGTCTGGCGACAGGCGCCGGGCGGGTCCTCGGTCCAGAGGCTGGTGTAGGCGGCCTGGGTGTTCCACCACACCGGGTCGTAGTGGAAGTGGCTGATCATGTACATCGTCCAACCGGGTTCGGCATCGGTGAACGTGAAGGCCGTATTGCCGATGGCGGCCTCGCGTCGCCGTCCGGGTTCGGGGTCGGTGACGCTCATCGGCACTTCCACCGTGGTCGTGTCCGGGCGGGCGACGGCCTCGCCCTCGATGCCGGTGCCCGTGACCCGTACCGGGGTCGGCGCCGTGCAATCGGTGTAGCTGATGCGGACCAGTTGCACCGGTGCGTCCGGTGGCCCGACGAACAAATCCGTCGACTCCGCTCCCGTGACGCGCATCCTGGCACCCTACGTTCGGGCGCCCGCCCTCCGGAGCCGTTCGGCGGCGGTTCGCACCGCGTCGGCCACCTCCACAGGTTCGAGCACCTGGAACTCGCAGCCCGGCATGGCCAGGTAGAGCGCCATCACGCCCGGGTCGTCGGCGCCGGTGGTGAGGATGCAGGTGTCGGGCCCGTCCGCCTCGATCTGCACCGACGCCGACGAGAATGTTTGCGCCACAACATCGCGGGCGGCGAAATAACGCACCCGCGCCACATAGCGGTACGGCGAACTGGTGATGGCACGCTGCACGTACTGGGCCGCGTCGGGGGCCTCCCGGGGCGTGAAGATGCTGCCCAGAGCCCGGACATCGGCCATCCGGTCCAGGCGCAGGCTGCGCCAGTCCTGCTTGTCGCGGTCGAATGCCAGCAGGTACCAGCGCCGCCCGGTGGTCACCAGCTGATAGGGCTCCAGCCGGCGCGCGGTGACATTGCCACGGATATCGGTGTAGCCGGTGTTGACGTGTTCATGGTCGCGGCAGGCCCGGGCCAGGGTCATCAGCACCTCCGGGTCCACCGGCACGTCACTGCTGGTCGGGGTCAGCGTCACCGTGGTCTCGTGCACGGCGGCGACCTGCGAGCGCAACCGCGCCGGCATCACCTGGTCCAGTTTCGACAGCGCTCGCAACGCCGATTCACCCACGCCGGCGACGCTGCCGCCGGCGGCAAGGCGTAGGCAGACCGCCATCGCGACGGCCTCTTCCGGGTCCAGCAGCAGCGGTGGCAGCGCAGCGCCGGCACCGAGCTGGTAGCCGCCGCCGTGGCCCGTGCTGGCGTGCACGGGATATCCCAGGTCACGCAGGCGTTCGACATCGCGGCGCACGCTGCGGGTGGTGACCGCCAGTCGCTCGGCCAGTTCTTCGGAGGTCCATACCCGCCGGGATTGCAGGAGGCCGAGCAGCTGCAGCACGCGTGCGGTGGTTTCCGACATGCCCACAGTCTGCCGAACTTGTAGGACAGAACCTGTCCTATATGGCTGTCACAGTTTGAGTCATGAACACCGACCTACTCGCCGACCAACTGGAATTCCACTGGTCCAACCAGCTGCGGCCGCGACTGGACGGCCTCACCGATGACGAGTACTTCTGGCAGCCGGTGCCGGACTGCTGGACCGTGCATTCAGACGGTGGGGTCGATTTCGTCTACCCCGAGCCCACGCCCACACCGTTCACCACGATCGCCTGGCGGTTGGCGCACGTGATCATCGGCGTCTTCGCCATGCGTAACCACTCGCATTTCGGCGGCCCGGCGGCCGACTACCAGAGCTGGCCGTACGCCACCGACGCCGCGACCGCGCTGACCCAACTCGACACCGAATACCGGCGATGGACCGCCGGAGTGCGCGCGCTGTCCGATGATGATCTGAACCGCCCGTGCGGACCGGCCGAAGGCCCGTACGCCGACTACCCGATGTCCGTGCTGGTGTTGCACATCAACCGTGAGGTGATCCACCACGGCGCCGAAATCGCTCTGCTCCGAGATCTCTACACCCACATGAAGGAGAACTGAACCATGTCCGCAATGCCCCCTCCGATCGCTGATGAGCGCGCCGGCCTCAAGGAGTACGTCGCCGCACAGCAGTACGCCTTCCACGCGATCGCGTTCGGGCTCACCGATGAGCAGGCGCGCTCGGCGCCGTCGGTCAGCTCTTTGTCGATCGGCGGCCTGATCAAGCACGTCACGAATTGCCAGCAGGGCTGGATGGAGCGCGTGGCCGCGGCCCCGGATCTCACCGAGAGCGACAAGCGTCCGATGGAGGAGCAGGCCACCGATTACGGCGACGAGTTCGTGATGCGGGAGGACGAGACGCTGGCGCAGATCCTGGAGAAGTTCGACGCCCAGAACGCCGAGACCATCCGCCTCATCGAGACCTCGGATCTGTCTGCAGCCGTGCCGGTTCCGCCGGGCGTGCCGTGGTTCCCGAAGGATGTGCCGGCCTGGTCGGTGCGCTGGGTGATCTTTCACATGATCGAGGAGCTGGCCCGGCACGCCGGTCAGGGCGACATCATCCGGGAAAGCATCGACGGCGCGACGCTGTATGAGTTGCTGGCGGGCCTGGAAGGCTGGCCGGCCACCGAGTGGCTGACGCCGTGGGGCAAAGAGCCGGTGGCCTAGGTGCTTATGGCGAAACTCGCGTACCCGTCGCTGTCGCGGCGCCCTTCCAACGGGTACGCGAGTTTCGCCGCTACGGACGGCCATCCCAGCCACGCGCGAGCAACACCGCGCGGGCGTGCGCAACGATCTGCGCGCCGCGGTCTTCCTTGACGACGCGGATGAGATTCCACTGCACCCGTTGCAGTTCTCGACTGACCCACACATCACGGGCATACACCGTGCGATCAGTCAGATGCTGTTCCCCGTCGTACTCGGCGCCGACTTTGTAGTCCTCCCACACCATGTCGAGCCGCTTGATGTAGCGGCCATCGGCGGTGTACACGACGAACTGCGTTGTCGGCTTGGGCAATCCGGCGTCGACGAAAAGCATGCGCAGCCAGCTCTCCTGGGGAGACTCTGCTCCTCCATCGACATGAGGCAGGACCTCTCGAAGGTCGACCAGACCGCGCGCACGCGGGTGCACCTTGGTCAACAGCATGACGTCTTCGATTGCAAACGGTGACGCTTTCATCAGCGCGTCCATCCGCTTGATGGCGGGGATCCGCTTGAGTCGCCGGCCGAGATCGAATGCCGTCCGAGCGGGTGTAGTCACAGGGATTCCGCGCACAGTCATCGCCTCACCCAAGCGCAGCGTTTCCTCCCGCCCCTTCAGCCCGGGCTGCGCCCGGCAACGTCCGATCACGTCGATGGTCACGTCGTCATCCACCCACTCCGCCCCGTGCAGGGCCGATGCCGCGGCGCCCGCGATCACGGCGTGCGGCACGGCCAGCCTGGCAGCAACAATCCTGTCGAGCAGGGTCGGCCGGTACCCCTTCGGGAGGTAGATCCCGCGGAACACCGGGGCGAAGCGGTGACGCAGTTGCCCCGCAGTCAGCGATCCGTCTGCCAGCGCGTCGGCGCCGCGGATGGGAATGGCCATGTCTTGTTGGACGCAGCAGCGTCGCCTGCGGATCCCTTCAAGTTGGCGAAACTCGCGTACCCGTAGTTAGCAAGGGTCAGTTGACGACGGGTACGCGAGTTTCGCCACAAAATCGGGGGCAGACTCAGCGGAAGAAGGCCAGCGCGGTCTCGACCACGACGTCGAGATCGTCGCCGAGCGCACCGGAGAGCCATTGCTGGGCCAGCTCCGCCATCGCCCCGGTGTACATCGCCGCGCCGATGCGTGTCGCGACCGGATCCGAGCCCGGGTGCAGCCGCGAACCCTCCTCGAGCACCGCGGCGAGCAGCTGGTCCTGCATCGCCCCGCGGCGCGCGGCCAGCACCGGGTGCGCGCGGGCGTCGGTGAACAGCACGCGACCCCGTCGCGGGTCGGCGGAGCTGAAACCCAGCACCGCGGCCATCCCGGCCCGGGTGCGTGCCGTCGGCGACTCCCCCACCGCCGCAATCGCCGCATCCACCTCGGCCGCCAGTTCGGCGGACACCTTGTCGAACATCGCACCCAGCAGCTCGTCGGTATCGGTGAAGCTCTCGTAGAAATAGCGGGTGTTCAATCCACAGGCCCGGCACACCGAGCGCACCGTCAGCGCGGCCTCACCGCCGTCGCCGAACAGTCCGAACGCGGCGTCGATCAGCAGCCCGCGCCGCTCGGAGCGCCGATCATCCAGCGGCACGCCTGCCCAGCGGGTCGGAGTCGACATCAATGCAGCTTACTTCTGGTCACGTCCGTAGCCAAAAGGTAGTCTGGCTACAGACGTGACCAGAAAGGGGTTTCGGCGTGGACATGCCGCACCAAGTTCTCGAGCAGATGCTGCAGCGCAAGTTCGACAACGACATTCGCAAGCACTATTTCCGCGGCATGGAGTTCGCCGAACCGGCGGGTGATCCGGGCTGGTTCGGGCCGGGCAGCGCCGTCTGGCACGTGCACTCCCACACCGAGGCGCTGATCTTCGGGCTGCAGTGCGCGGCGTACATCGAGCGCCTGGACCCCTCCATCTACTGGATGGGCATGCACCATTCCCGGTTGGTGAAACGCGATGACCAGGGCAATGCGGTCCCGGTCATCGATCCGAAGGGCGCCGCGGTACGGCTCGGGCATTCCATCGCGTTTTTCATCGGCACGGCGTATGGCAATACCGAGACCGCCGAGCGGATGGCCAAGATCGTGCGCTCCATGCACCACACCATCAAGGGCACCCGCCCCGACGGCGCGGTCTATGACGCCGACGATCCCGATTGGCTGCGCTGGAACTACGCCACGGTGGTGTGGGGCCTTGCGACGGCTCACGAGATCTACCATCCGAATCCGCTGCGCGGTAAGAAGCTCGACCGCTACTACGGCGAGTTCATCCGCGTCGGGCACGCCCTGGGCGGAACCGATCTGCCCACCACGAAGGCCGAGACACTGGAGTGCCTGCACTCTTATCTGCCGCGACTGGCACTCACCCACGGCGCCGCGATGGCCACCGGGCCCAATTTGCCGATGCCGCAGGCCGCGGTGGACTGGGCCATCCGGGACACCATGCCCAGATGGGCCAAACAGCTGATCGGCCACACCGACCCCAATCCCATCGAACGGGCGGCCCGGCGTGCGACGGTCTGGTCGGTCATCAACGGCCTGCACACCGCGGCAGGCGCCACGCCGGAGTTCCGCCAGGCCCAGGACCGGGTGTCGCACGGCACCGTCTGCGAGCACACCGAGCCGGCATATGTGCTGGGTAGCGACCCGCAACGCAGCCGAGACGAGATCGAGCACAGCTTCGCATGAGTGTGATGCCCGACACATTCTTGGGCGGTACCGCGGGCTTTGAGAGACTGCAGGGATGAGTTCCACGCCGAAGACCAAGCACCGTGAGCCCGCAAGGCTGGATCGGGTGCCGCTGCCGGTCGAGGCCGCCCGCATCGGAGCGACGGGCTGGCAGATCACCCGCACCGGTGCCCGAGTAGCCGCGAACCTGATGGGCAAGGGTTCGCTACAACACAAGATCACCAAGCAGATCCCGCAGACGTTCGCCGATCTCGGTCCCACCTACGTCAAGTTCGGGCAGATCATCGCGTCCAGCCCGGGCGCCTTCGGTGAGCCGCTGAGCCGGGAGTTCCGCAGCCTGCTGGACCGGGTGCCGCCGGCCAACCTGCAACAGGTGCACAAGCTCTTCGAAGAGGATCTCGGCGACACACCGCAGAACCTGTTCAAGTCGTTCGACGAGAAACCGTTCGCGTCGGCGTCCATCGCCCAGGTGCACTACGCAACATTGCATTCGGGCGAGGAGGTCGTGGTCAAGATCCAGCGGCCGGGTATCCGTCGCCGGGTGGCCGCCGACCTGCAGATCCTCAAGCGCGGCGCGCGTCTGGTCGAGTTCGCGAAGCTCGGGCAGCGGCTCTCGGCGCAGGATGTGGTCGCCGACTTCGCCGACAACCTGGCCGAGGAACTGGACTTCCGGCTGGAGGCCCAATCCATGGACGCCTGGGTGGCGCATATGCACGCATCCCCGCTGGGGGCCAATATCCGTGTGCCCCAGGTCTATTGGGATCTCACCAGTGAGCGGGTGCTGACGATGGAACGCATCCAGGGGGTGCGGGTGGACGATGTCGCCGCGATCCGCAAGAAGGGCTTCGACGGCGAGCAACTGGTGAAGGCACTGCTGTTCAGCGTGTTCGAGGGCGGGCTGCGGCACGGCCTCTTCCACGGCGACCTGCACGCCGGCAATCTGTATGTCGACGACGACGGCAAGATCGTGTTCTTCGACTTCGGCATCATGGGCCGCATCGATCCGCGGACCCGTTGGCTGTTGCGCGAACTGGTCCACGCCTTGCTGGTGAAGAAGGACCACGCCGCCGCCGGGAAGATCGTGGTCATGATGGGCGCGGTCGGCACGGTGAAACCCGAGGCCCAGGCCGCCAAGGACCTGGAGAAGTTCACCACCCCGCTGACCATGTCGTCGCTGGGCGACATGAGCTACGCCGATATCGGCAAGCAGCTGTCCACGCTGGCCGACGCCTATGACGTCAAGCTGCCCCGTGAGCTGGTGCTGATCGGCAAGCAGTTCCTCTATGTCGAGCGGTACATGAAGCTGCTGGCTCCGCGCTGGCAGATGATGAGCGACCCGCAGCTCACCGGGTATTTTGCCAACTTCATGGTTGAGGTCAGCCGGGAACACAAGGCGGGCCAGGAGTGAAGGTCCGCACCGGCACCGCCAAGTCCGGCGATCTGGACATCGTCTACGAGGATTTCGGCGACGAAGACCATCCGGCGGTCCTGCTGATCATGGGCCTGGGCGCGCAACTCCTGTTGTGGCGCAAGGACTTCTGCGAAAAGCTGGTCAACCAGGGCCTGCGCGTCATCCGCTATGACAACCGCGATGTCGGTTTGTCCTCCAAGTTGCCCGGCGCGCACAGCGGCGCCCCGCTGGTTCCCCGGATGGCGCGATCGCTGGTCGGGGTCAAGAGCCCCGCCGGCTACACCCTGGAAGACATGGCCGATGACGCCGCCGCGGTGCTCGACCATCTGGGCATCGATCGCGCCCATGTGGTCGGCGGCTCGATGGGCGGCATGATCGCCCAAGTCTTCGCCGCCCGGCATGCCGGCCGGACCCGTTCCCTCGGGGTGATCTTCTCCAGTAACAACCGCGCCCTGCTGCCGCCGCCAGGCCCCCGACAGCTGCTGGCGCTGCTGCAGAAGCCCACCGACACCACCCGCGACGGGGTGATCGCCAACTCGATCCGGTTGACACGGATCATCGGCAGTCCGGGGTTCCCGGTCGCCGAGGACAAGGCACGCGCCGACGCGCTGGAGAGCTACGAGCGGTCCTACTACCCGGCCGGGGTCGGCCGACAGTTCGCCGCCATCCTGGGTAGCGGCAGCCTGCTGCGTTACAACCGTCAGACCAGTGCTCCGACGGTCGTCATCCACGGCAAGGCGGACAAATTGATGCGCCCGTCCGGCGGCCGCGCGATCGCCCGGGCAATTCCCGGGGCGCGGCTGGTGCTGTTCGACGGTATGGGCCATGAGCTGCCCGAACCGCTCTGGGATGACATCATCGGCGAGCTGAAGTCGAACTTCTCGATCTGAGCGGGCAGGGCGTTACCCCGGCCCCGAGTTGGCGTCGGTGAGTGTGGTCAGAGCGACGGCACAGTTCTTGAGGGCGACCGTCGAGAGGTACCGACCGAAGAACGCGGCCACCACCGCGTCAACGATCGGCTGCGCCCGGTGCAGGACATCGCGTCCCGTATCGGTCAGCTCGGCACATGTCGCCCTGCGGTCCTCGGGCACGGATTCCCGTCGCACCCAGCCGCACTTCTCCATCCTGGCCACCAGCCGTGTCGTGCCGCTGCGCGAGATCATCAGTTCGGCGGCCAATGCGCCCATACGTAGCCGCCCTCCCCCGCGGTGCAACGCATCCAGAACTTCACGTTCGAAGTAGACGATGCCTACGCCGGTGCGCAATTGCTCGTTGAGGGCGGCGAACAGCAGCGAATCCGCACGGTACAACGCACGCCAGGCCGCCAACTGGTCCGGGGTCGCTCGACAGTTGACGTTCTCGGTCACTGTGCGGCCCGCCCGGCGGCCGTGGCGTGCCGACGGGCATGTGCCACCGCCTCTTCCAGCGTCTCGATCAGGTGATTCTCGTGGCGTAGCGATGCGATGATGCCGACGTTGGCGAGAAGGTCCCGGTGCTCGGGCTGGACGCCCTTGATGATGACGGTGATTCCCCGCGATTCGAGTTCCTCGGCGATGCGGGCCAGCGCGTGCGCTCCGGTGGCATCGAGCATGCCGAGCTGCGACAGCGCAATGATCACCACCCTCGCCTGTGCATGAGGGGCATCGAGGATCTCGGTCGAAATACGTTCCGCCGCACCGAAGAACATTGCTCCGTCCAGCCGCAGCAGCACGATGTGCTCATCGCCGGACTGATAGGGGAACGGGAGGTCCTCGCGGCGGACACCGCTGCGTCGCGCCACCGCGGCGAGTGCGAAGACCGCCGTGACGAGCACCCCGATCTCGACGGCCTGGATCAGGTCGAAGCAGATGGTGACGACTGCGGTGATTGAGAATGCGGCAGCGGCGGAGCGGCTGGACCGGATGATCCTGACGATGACGCGCCACGAGATCATCCGCGCTGCGGTCACCATCAGCACCGCCGCCAACGCCGCCAGCGGAATCGCGGCGACCGGGCCGCTGACGAGGTAGACCACGCCGAGCAACAGGACCGAGTGCGTGATCGCCGCCATCCGGGTTCGCGCACCGGATCTCACATTGACCGCGGTGCGCGCAATCGCGCCTGTCGCCGGCATGCCCCCGAAGAGCCCCGAGGCCACCGAGGCCAGTCCCTGCCCCACCAATTCACGGTTGGGGTCGTAGCCTCCGGCCTCCGACATCGTCGCCGCGACCCGCGCCGACAGCAGCGATTCGATGGCCGCCAGCGCCGCAATCGCCAGCGCCGCCCCCAGTAGGGAGTGCACCGTCGCGAAGTCGGCATGCGGCCACACCGGGGCGGGTAGCTGTGACGGCAGCACCCCGATACGGGCGGTCATCACACCGGTCACCGATACCAGCACGGAGGCGACCACAACCGCCACCAGCGATGACGGGATCGCCGGGTGCAGACGCGGCAGCACCACCATCGACAACACGACGACGGCTACCACCATGAGCGCGGGCGGGACGGTGGCGGCGTCGGCCTCCGTCACCACCTGTACCGCGGCGGCGAGGGGGCGCCGGCCCTCCGGCACGGATTGGCCGATCGCCGAGGGGATCTGCTGCAGGAAGATGATGATCGCGATACCGAGCGTGAAGCCCTCGATGACGGGCCAAGGGATGAAGGTCACCGACCGACCCAGCCCACTGACTCCGGCGAGCACGACGATGGCGCCCGCCAACGCCGTCACGACCGCGACACTGCCCACGCCGTGCTGGGCGACGATCGGGGCCAGTACGACCGCCATGGCGCCGGTCGGACCGGAAACCTGAACGTGTGAGCCACCGAAGACCGCGGCGACCACGCCGGCCACCACGGCCGTCACGAGACCGGCGGCCGCACCCACGCCAGAGCTGATCCCGAACGCCAGCGCCAACGGCAGCGCCACTACCCCGACGGTGATGCCGGCGAGCACATCACGTCGCCAAGACCGTTGCAGCCCGGCGTAATCACGCCGGTGCGGTAGCAGCGGCAGCACCTTGTCACGGAGTGCGCGGTACGTCACGGGGAGGTGCCGATGGGGGGCAGCGACCCGATCACGTCGAGCTGATCGCGTTGTGCGGAGAGCGTGTCGGTCAGGAAGATCCGGGCGATGACGAGCAGCTCGGCGATCTTGGGATGGGCGAGCTCGTAGAACACCGCGTTACCGACGCGCTGTCCGCGGACCACGTGATGTCGCTTAAGGACGGCGAGGTGCTGGGAAAGCTGCGTCGGCTCGATATCGCTGTCGGACAGGATCGCGCTGACCGGTGTCGGTTCGGGACTGGTGGACAAGATCTCCAGCACGCGGATCCGTGCCGGATGAGCCAGCGCCTTGAACAGATTGGCCTTGATCTCGTACAACGGCTGTTCGGGACCCCCGGAGATGCTGTCCACCATCTGTCACCACTTTCACAACTTGATGGATTGCAAGAATTCGCAATCCATCATACCAAGCGCTAGGCTCGCAGAAATGCGGACTGAGACCTCTCCCACGAAGCCACGGGCGCTGCAGTACATCACCTACTGCTACGGCAAGCGACTGCCCGATTCGATGCGCCAATGGGTGGCCGCCGACCTGGCCGGACCGGGCGCCACCATCCGCATGATGTGCCGGGTGGCGGTGCCGGCGATCTTGATCCTGGCGCCCATCTGGTTCATTCCCATGTCGCTGTACCTGCACGTGAGCATGACGCTGCCGATCTTCATCCCGTTTGTCTTCTTTTCCCACGCCCTGAACAAGGTGTGGCGCCGGCACATGCTGGCCAAGCACGGACTCAACCCCTACCTCGTCGACGCGATCTCCCGGCAGCGCAACGCACACGTGCACCGGGCCTACGCCGAACGCTATGGCCCCCGATCGGGGCCGGCCGGTAGCCACGACATCTGACAGGGTCGTTCCAATTGGCGCCGCCACAGCAGCGGCGGCGTAGCATCCGGCCCAAGCCCGGTCGAAGCTGACCAGGAACGGAACCGGGTCGCCGTGGGGGCACGAATGGCCGAACGCACGAACAAGCTGCAACCGAACTTCTCCGACGTGCAGGCGCACTACGACCTGTCCGATGAGTTCTTCGCACTCTTTCTCGATCCCACCAGAACCTACAGTTGCGCGTACTTCGAGCGCGACGATATGACCCTGGAGGAGGCGCAGCTCGCCAAGATCGATCTATCGCTGGGCAAGCTGGGTCTGGAGCCGGGGATGAGCCTGCTCGACGTCGGCTGCGGATGGGGCGCGACGATGATGCGCGCCATCGAGAAGTACGACGTCAACGTCATCGGGCTGACGCTGAGCAAGAACCAGCAGGCCTTCGTGGAACGCGAGTTCGCCCGTTCGCACAGCGCACGCGACAAGCGCATTCTGCTCAAAGGCTGGGAGGAGTTCGATGAGCCGGTCGACCGCATCGTCTCGATCGGCGCGTTCGAGCACTTCGGCTTCGAACACTACGACGCATTCTTCGCCATGGCACACAGCGTGCTGCCCGATGACGGTGTCATGCTGCTGCACACCATCTGCGGGAAAACGTTCGATCAGCTGAGGGCCGAGGGCATCCCGCTGACCTTCGAGGTCGCCAGGTTTGCGAAGTTCATCATGACCGAGATCTTCCCCGGGGGTCGGCTCCCCTCGATCGAGAAGGTCGAGGAACACGCCGCCCGAGCCGGCTTCACCATCACGCGGCGCCAGTCCCTGCGTTTTCACTATGCGCGCACTCTGGACCTCTGGGCGCAGGCGCTGGAATCCCACAAGGACGAGGCAATCGCCGTGCAATCCGAAGAGGTGTACGAGCGCTACATGCGCTATCTGACCGGCTGCGCCAACGGCTTCCGGGTGGGCTATACCGACGTCAACCAGTTCACGATGACGAAGCAGTCGGTCCCGGGGCCGGAGGCCGGCACAGATCGGGCCGCCGGAGCGAGGCGCTAGAGTCTCTTGAGGGCAAAGCCCGGCAACGGGCCTCCGGGTGCTGCATCGACGTCGATCAGTTCACGCGGCTAAGTAATTGAAGAGACAACTGAACGATCCGTATCGCGCATGGTCAAGACACGGCCTGTGCTGGGATTAAGGACACGCTGCAGGCGTCCCGAGTGACCGGGCTCACTGCGGGTAGGGTCTCCACGGAGTGGACACCCGAACCCCGGTGGACGCCGCAGTGCACCATCGAGAAGGGCAATCGCTTCCATGTCTGACAACTCAACCGGCACTGCGGATATGCGGCCTCATTTCGAGGACATCCAAGCTCACTACGACCTGTCCGACGATTTCTTCGGCGTCTTCCAGGATCCGACCCGTAAGTACAGCTGCGCCTACTTCACCGGGCCCTACGTGACGCTGTCGGAAGCTCAGATCGCGAACGTCGACCAGCACCTCGACCGCCTCAATCTCAAGCCCGGCATGACGGTGTTGGAGGTGGGCTGCGGCTGGGGACTCACCCTGCAGCGCGCGATGGAGAAGTACGACGTCAACGTCATCGGGCTGACGCTGAGCAAGAACCAGCAGGCGTACTGCGAGCAGCTCTTGAGCAAGATCGACACCGATCGCAAGTTCGACGTGCGGCTGGAGGGCTGGGAGCAGTTCGCCGGATCCGTCGATGCGATCGTGTCCATCGAGGCGTTCGAGCACTTTGGCTTCGAACGCTACGACGCCTTCTTCAACACCTGCTTCAACAGCCTGCCGTCCGGCGGCCGGATGACGCTCCAGAGCAGCTGCGGCTACCACCCCAATGAGATGGCGGCCCGCGGCAAGAAACTGACTTTTGAGCTGGCGCGCTTCGCCAAGTTCATGATCGACACGATTTTCCCGGGCGGACGCATCCCGAGCACCCAGATGATGGTGGATCACGGCGCCAAGGCCGGCTTCACCGTTCCCGAGGTGCTGTCGCTGCGGAACCACTACATCAAGACGCTCGGCATTTGGGCCGCCCGCCTGGAGCACAACAAGGACCAGGCGATCGCCGCCGCCGGCGAACAGCACTACAACGACTACATGCGCTACCTGACCGGCTGCCAGTACTACTTCGTCGACGAGTCGATCGACGTCAGCCTGGTCACCTACGCCAAGCCGTAGCTTTTCCGTTGTACGGCAGCGGCATACGCGATCGTCGTGACGCGCGCTGATGCGTATCGTCGGCTTGCTGCTGTTACTGATCGCCGCCTGCGCACTGGTGGCGCGGTTCGCACCGGCAATCAACCGCCCGCTGTTGGCCACGGCCGCGCTGTCGCCTTACCTCATGCTCGGCGCACCGCTTGCCGTGCTGGTGTTTGCGTTGTCGCGGCATTGGACGTTGGTGTCGGTCGCGGCGGTGCTGACTGTCGCGGTCCTGGCGGTCCAGCTTCCCTGGTACATCGGCAGTCCCGATCCCGATTCCGGGACGACGCTGAGATTCGTCTCGGCCAACCTACTGCTCGGTGCGGCCGATCCGGTGGCGGTGGCCGCGCTGGCCCGTGAGCACGCCGATGTGATCGCAGTCCAAGAGCTCACTCCCGAACTCTCCGCGGCCCTGTCCCCCGCTCTGGCGCGGGAGTTCCCGTATTCGGCGCTGCGTCCGCGGGAGCGGGCCGCCGGCGTCGGATTGTGGAGCAGGTATCCGATCACCGCCTCCGGGAGCGACGAGAGTTTCAGCCGGGGTTTGATCTACGCCCGCGTCCAGGTGCCGGAGACCGCCTTCGAGACGACGGTGATCTCCACTCATATGCCGCCCCCTCGTTCGGCATTCGACGACTGGCGCAACGACATCGCTCGGCTGGGGCCGGTGCTGCACGAGTTTCCGCCAGGCGGCCCTGTCGTGGCGGGCGGCGATCTCAATGCCACCCCGGACGTCCGTGAGTTCCGACGACTGCTGCGGGACGGCTACCGCGACGGGGCGGCGCAGTCGGGTGCCGGACTCACCCGCACACACCCGAACCACGCGATCATCCCGCCACTGCTGGCGGTGGATCACATCATGACGCGCGATGCGACCGTGACGTCGATGCGGACGATTCAGGTGACCGGGTCCGATCATCTGGCGCTGGCCGCCATCGTGGTGCTGCACTGAGTGGAGCGGATGTGGTTGGCCGACACAAGGAGTCGCAGCAGCCGGGCCGGACCGGACCGGACCGGACCGGACCGGACCGCGGAGAGTATCTACAGCAACGTCAATAGGCACAGCCGGAGCGTGAATGCCGATCGTCGCGGACTACCCGGGCAGCCGTGACCATGCGACGGATGACCGATTTCGGCGGAGTGTTCGCTTCGTGTCGCAATCGTTGTACCTGCGGCAATAGTCATATCCGTCAATTCGGGCAAACCTGACACCACACGATTGACATGCCCGACCCGCCAGCGAACATCAGTCGGCCGTGATCAAATCACCGTGAAGCGCAGATTTCAGCGAATTACCTACATTCTCGGGTGCCATTTCGGCGCGTTCGATGAGCACTGAACACAACGTAACCAGCCCGCGTCGAGACAGGTAAATATCGCCCTGTACTGCGTAAACATATTGACAGCCTGGTCATAGCCTGTAATGTCCTTCCCATCTTTCAGTGCACACAGGGGGAACAATGTCGGCCATCGCTCTGAAGATCAATTCCGGGATCGCTGCCGGACTCATATGTGCTGCAGCAACCCTCTCCCCGGTCACCACAGCCAATGCAGACACCACAATTGCGACCGCAGGAACCCTGGGTTCTCAGGTCGGCAACGCCTTGTGCGAGCCGACGGCGACCACGTCGTGTGAACCCATCGGACTGCCCACCGCCGCCGCAGTGGCGGCCGCCGACCCGACCTTCCCCGACAGCCTCATCCAGAACGACTTCTGGTGGCTCGGCCGCGCGAACCCGAACGCTCCGCCCCGTTCGGAGATCCTGGTGTTCACACCGCTGAGCCTGGTGCCCGGGTTCCTCAAGCCGGCCTTCAGCTGGTTCACCCAGAAGTGGGATGTGGAGATCTGCATCTTCGGCCTGACCGCCACGCTGGGACCTTACGCCACCACGACACTGTCTGTCGGCCGCGGCTGCAACTAGTCGTCAGGGCCAAAACTACTGGCCTGTAGGTGAATTCGCGCCGTCGCCGAGCTTCGCAATCAGCCCTCGACGTTGCCCGGTTTCGGCCTGCCGGTGGCGATCAGGCGCCGCCACCACGATCCACCCGGACCGCGGTACGCGTGACACTGCCCCGGTTCACACAGTGCGCAATCGGTTCCCGGGCGATAGTGCTCGTGCGCGGTCCGGTCATGGCCGCACTGACATCTCTCGCTTGGCACGTGCTGAATCTACGCTGTTTACACACAAACTCGAAGCAAGGGCCGCGATGCGTTGCGGGATCCGTTCCGGCGGGATGCATTCCGCGCGCGGATGCACACGGGCAGGCACTTACAGCAACGTCAATAAAGCGCCGACTCCACCTCCCGAAGGTCGATCAGTCGCTAATTTTGGGCCATCGACTCGACTGGCCGGCACGAACCGCGCGCGTGCATCGCGACCTCGCATAATCGTGTAGTTCGGAAGTCAAACAGGCCGGTAGGTCTCAATACAGCTATGGATACCGGCACTCGACGCCATCTGCCACATCACCGTACAGCAAACTTCAGCAAACGCCGAAACCAGGCCGGGCGACGGTCTCGCCCCTGGGCGGTTGAACCCAGGAGATTTGCGTTGATCCGTTGCCGATACGTGAACACCCGATTACCACGAACGAAGCCACAACATGGCACTCTAGCTGCGGCGATGTTATTGACAGCGTCGTCACAGCATGCGATGCTTTCTCCAACGTCAGGCTCGCAATAGGGGGACATATGTCAGCGATCGCCCGCAGAATCAGTGTCGGTCTAGCCACGGGCGCGATGGCCGCCGCAGCAACTCTTTCCCCGGTCACGGTGGCCAGTGCCGAGACCTCGATAGCCATCAGCTCGCTCGGCTCCAAGATCGGCTCCGCGGAGTGCGAGCCGACCACCACTGCTCCATGCCCTCCGGCGGCAAAGCTGCCGACGGCCGCAGCGCTTCAGTCTGCCAGCGGTCCCAGCGATTTCATCCAGAGCATCTTCCAGAACGAGCTCTGGTGGATCGGCCAACCCAACCCCAATCCGCCAGACCGGTCCCCGGTTCTGGAGTTCACACCGTTGAGCCTCGTCCCCGGTTTCCTCAAGCCGCTGTACAGCTGGTTCACCCAGAACCTGAACTTCGAAGTGTGCTTGCTCGGTGCAACGGTCTCTGTCGGCCCCTACGGGACGACCACGGTTTCGGTCGGACGAGGCTGCGCCTAGTTGACTCCCTCACAGCATCCGATGTCATGGATGCATGCTCGACGTTCGTTTGTGCACCGAGCGCGGAAAGCCTGCTGAGTGCAGAAGCGTAGACCGGACGGCGATGACGACCTCGTCTCGAACGACGACGATGACGGCGCGCCTTTCGAGTTCAAAGAGAGTGTGCGAAACCACCGGCGTGAGCTCCTGGTCGGCGTGCTGGCCCTCGCGGTTGTTCTCATCGCGTTCGGCGCCTGGCTGACGGTCAAAGCTCTCGACGCGAAGTCGAACCTCGAGCAAGCGCGCCAGAGCGCTCAGCAGGCCAAAGAGGCCTTACTGCAGGGGAAGACGGACGACGCGTCGCAGTTTGCCGATTCCGCTCGGCACCACGCGCAACAGGCCCGCGATGCTACGCACTCCGTGCCGTGGGACGTCGCATCGTTCGTTCCCTGGCTGGGAAGCCCGTTCACCACCGGCCGACAGATCTCCGATGTCGTGCTCGGCCTGGCGGCCGACGTGCTACAGCCGGCAGCTCAGGTCGGACTGGCGATCTCGCCCGATCAGCTGTTCGCGAACGGCAGGGTGGACGTCACAACTTTGCGCCAAGAAGAATCACAGCTCGACGGGATTTCCCGAGCTGCAACACAACTCAACAGCGATGCCGCGTCGATCGCCGATCCGCGGTATGTGTCACTGCTCGGCGACGTGCGCTCGCAGTTGCAAGAGCAAACTGCAGAAGTAGCCGGCCTCCTGGAGAACACTGCGCTCGCGGCTCGTCTCGCTCCGGCGATGATGGGCGCCGACGGTCCACGCACCTACTTCATGGGCTTCCAGACCAACGCCGAGGCGCGCGGGACCGGCGGACTGCTCGGCGGCTTCGGCATCCTGCGGTTCGATGACGGCACCCCTACCGTCGACACGTTGGCCTCCAATCGCGAACTGATCGGTGCGTACGCACCGATCGACCTGGGTGCCGAGTACTCGAAGACATACGGCTATACCAATCCGACCACCGACTTTCGTAACAGCAATCTGAGCTCGCACTTTCCCTATGCCGCGCTGATCTGGAAGGCCATGTGGGAGAAGGACACCGGCATCACGGTTGACGGAGCCATCGTTCTCGACCCGGTGGCGCTGAGCTACCTGCTGGGTGCAGTCGGAGCTGTCACCCTGCCCGACGGTGAGAAAGTCACCAAGGACAATGTGGTCGAACTGACCGAGTCCACCGCGTACGCCCGGTTCCCCGACGATCAGATCGCGCGGAAGAAATATCTGCAGGACATCGCCGGGGAGGTCGTCAAGAAGATGACAGGCAAGGTCGAATCCCCGCGGGCACTGCTGGATGCCTTGGGCCGGGCGGTAAGTGAGCGACGCATCGCGATCTGGAGTGCCGTTCCCGCAGAGCAGGAACTGCTTGAGCAGACGTCGCTCGCCCACGCCATTCCCGAAGATACGGCCCCCTACGCGGAGATCGTGATCAACAACCTCGGCGGCAACAAGCTCGACTACTACCTGCGGCGTGAGATCGAGTATGTGGCCGACGGCTGCGAGGGCGACACCAGGATGTCGACGGTCACCGTCCGACTCAAGAACGATCTTCCGAACAATCCCGAGATTCCCGACTACATCATGGGTACGGCCGGTCTGCTGCCGGAGATTCCGCTGAACCTGCCGAGGGGAACCATGGTCACCTCAGTGCGCCTGCTGGCGACCAGTGGCGCCAAGTTGGAGAGCTCGCTGGCGAACGGCGAACGAGCGCCGGTGATTTCCGGAATCGAACGCGGCCACCCCAGCTTCGAAGTGCAGGTGATCATACCGCCGGGGCAGTCCGGTGAACTGACTTTCCGCCTTTCCGAACCCACATCGCCAGGGGAAGCCCGAGTTCCCGTTCAACCCTTGGTAGACACCGTAACTCCCGTAGTATCGGTCCCCGAATGCACGCCGTGAGCGCACGATGTGCAGTTCGGACATCGGTATCGAGTGACCCCGCACGGGGACCGGGTCAACGAACGGCGAAGGGGCGGCATTGAATCTTCAGGACTACGCAAAGCTACTGCGCAACCGGTGGATCACCGTGTGCGTGTCGATACTCGTAGCGGTCCTGGGAGCTGTTGCCATCACCTGGCTGACAACCCCGCTCTACCAGGCGTCGACGCGGCTGTTCGTCTCCACCACGGCCGGCTCGTCGTTGGCCGAGACGTATCAAGGCAACCGATTCTCTCAAGAGCGGGTGGTTTCATACGCCGAGCTGCTGACGGGCCAAACGCTGGCTCAGCGGACCATCGACAAGCTCGACCTCGACATGACCGCCGGTGAGCTGCAGCAGAACGTCAAGGCGAGCGCAAAGCTCGACACCGTTCTGATCACCGTGCAGGTGCGCGACGAATCACCTGTGACAGCACGCGATATCGCCAACACGCTGTCCGACGAATTCGTCACTTTGGTGCGCGAGCTGGAAACGCCGGAAGACGGATCCATCCCCGACTCGAGGGTTGTCGTCGAGCAACGGGCATCCATCCCCAGTTCGCCGGTGGTGCCCAACACGTTGCGCAATCTCACTGTCGGATTGGCCCTTGGCATCCTGCTGGGCGTGGGTCTCGCAATCCTGCGGGACATGCTCGACAACACGGTGAAGAATCGGGAATCCGTCGAGGAGATCACCGGCACCGGGCTCGTCGGCAGCATTCCCATGGACAAGGAACGCCGCAAGCAGGCGGCAATCTCTTTCGACAACGACGATTCGGCGATCGCCGAATCCTTCCGTAAGCTCCGCACGAACCTGCAGTTCTTGGCAGTCGACAACCCGCCACGGATCATCGTTCTCACCAGTTCGGTTCCCGGCGAGGGTAAGTCCACCACGGCCATCAACATTGCGCTGGCATTGGCGGAGGCGGAACACAGCGTCGTGCTGGTCGACGGCGATCTCCGCAGACCCACACTTCACAAGTACCTGGATCTCGTCGGCACAGTCGGATTCAGCACCGTCCTCAGCGGCGGCGCTTCGTTGTCGGAAGCTCTGCAGAAGACCCGATATCCAGGACTGAGCGTTCTGACCTCCGGTGCTGTTCCGCCCAATCCCAGCGAACTGCTCGGATCACAGACGGCAAAGAAGCTGCTCTCGGAGCTATCCGGTCAATTCGATTACGTGATCGTCGATTCGACGCCGCTACTGGCCGTCACCGACGCCGCGATACTGGCTGCCGGTGCCGACGGCGTGCTCATGATGGTTCGTTACGGTCAGACCAAGCGCGATCAGTTCACTCATGCGGTGGGCAATCTCGAGGATGTGGGAGCGCGCCTGCTCGGTGCCGTGTTCACCATGGTGCCGACCAAGGGCGGTTCCTCCTACAGCTACAACTACCGGTACTACGGCGGCGACGAGACGGCGCGGGCACCCCGGCATGTGAAGCAGTCATCGATTCCTCGGGCGTCCGACGCCGCGGCGTTGGGTTCCATCAGCCCGACCGCCGGCTCAGAAGTGGCCAACGCGCAGCGAAGCGGTAAACCGGAATGACACGCCGCAACGCTCACCGAAAAATCGAGAACTCTGATGCGGCTATCGAAAAGCAGCAGCGGTCAAGTCCCTCACGGGCGGTTTGAGGTGCGCATCATGGACGACGAACAGCTCAAGCGCCGCTTTTATCCCGAGGCAAACATCAGCGGGCTGAGCCACATCGACGGCACCGTCACCTTCTACAGTCACCTTGCCGCAATCGTGCGACCCGACGACGTCGTGCTCGATTTCGGTGCCGGCCGTGGTGAACCGCTGGTGGACGACACCGTCGCCTACCGGCGTGACATCGGGAACTTCCGGGGTAAGTGCAGGCATCTCGACGGATGCGATATCGACCCGGTTGTGTTGCAGAACCCTTTCCTCGATGAGGCCAGGGTCATCCGCGAAGGCGAACCATTGCCGTACGAAGACAACCGGTTCGACATCGTCTTCGCGCGATCGGTCTTCGAGCACGTCGCCAATCCGGAGTTCGTCGCGAAGGAACTACTACGCGTCACCAAACCACAGGGAATCATCGCCGCCACCACACCGAACAAGTGGGGCTACATCGCGGTGAGTGCACGCATCGTCCCGAACAAGCTTCACGTCAAGGTGCTTTCGCGCAGTCAACCTGACCGCAAGCCGGAGGATGTCTTTCCTACCCAGTACAAGATGAACACTCCCCGCGACCTACGGCGAGCTTTCGGCACCGGTGCCGATGTCTTCGTGACCAGGAAGGCACCGGAGCCGGCCTACCATTTCGGCCGACCATGGCTGTACCGGTTCGTCAAATGGATGAACAAGCACTCGCCCGACGCCGTGCAGCCCATTCTCGATGTGTACGTACGGAAGCATTGACCGGCAACGGTATCGGTTGTCAGCAGATCCGTTTCGCGACGACTCCAAGAGGCATTCATGACAAAGCGCGCTCTGATCACCGGAATCACCGGACAGGACGGCTCGTATCTGGCCGAACTCCTGTTGAGCAAAGGGTATGAGGTTCACGGCCTCATCCGACGGGCATCCACCTTCAACACCTCCCGGATCGATCACCTGTATGTCGATCCGCACTCTCCGGATGCTCGGCTGTTCTTGCATTACGGCGACCTGAGCGACGGTGCGCGCCTGGTCACGCTGCTGGCCACGATCGACCCCGACGAGGTGTACAACCTCGCGGCCCAGTCGCATGTCCGGGTGTCCTTCGAAGAACCCGAGCACACCGCGAACACCACCGGCACCGGCACCATCCGCATGCTGGAGGCGGTCCGGCTGTCCGGTATCAAGACCCGGTTCTACCAAGCGTCGTCTTCGGAACTGTATGGAGCGACACCGCCACCTCAGAACGAGGACACACCGTTCTATCCCCGTTCTCCGTACGCCGCCGCGAAGTTGTACAGCTTCTGGATCACCAAGAACTATCGCGAAGCCTACGGCTTGTTCGCCGTCAACGGCATCCTGTTCAACCATGAATCCCCCCGTCGTGGCGAAACATTCGTGACACGGAAGATCACCCGCGCCGTGGCCGCCATCAAGGCCGGTCGGCAAGAACTGTTGTATATGGGCAATCTGGAGGCCATCCGAGACTGGGGTTACGCGCCGGAGTATGTCGAGGGCATGTGGCGGATGCTGCAAGCCGACGAACCCGAAGATTTCGTACTGGCCACCGGAATCGGCATCACCGTCCGGGAGTTCCTTGAGATCGCCTTCGAGCACGCGGGCCTGAATTGGCAGGACCATGTGAGGTTCGATGAGCGGTATCTGCGTCCCACCGAAGTCGATGCGTTGATCGGCGATCCGTCCCGGGCTGCGAAGAAGCTCGATTGGGTGCCGACGGTGCACGGACGCGAACTCGCCCGGCTGATGGTCGATGCCGATATCGAGGCGCTCACCCACGCCGGCAGTCCGTGGATCGACACGGTACAGCTGGATTCCTGGCAGACGCCTGCCCTGGACAGAACGGCTCCATAGTGACTGACGGGCAGCCTTATCGGCCCGGTGAACTCGATCGTTCGGCACCTTTTTACGTGGCGGGCCACCGGGGTCTGGTCGGATCGGCGATCGTGCGGCGCCTGCACAGCGCGGGATTCGTCAACATCGTCGGCAGAAGCTCGGCGGAACTGGACCTGCGAGACCGTGATGCGGTGTTCGCATACATCCGGGAAACCCGGCCGCGGTACGTCGTACTGGCGGCCGCCAAGGTCGGCGGAATCCTCGCCAACAACACCTATCCGGTCGAGTTCCTCAGTGACAACATTCGCATTCAGGTGAACGTCCTGGACGCCGCGCGGGAGGCGCAGGTCGAACGGTTGCTGTTCCTCGGATCATCCTGCATCTATCCGAAGTTCGCCGACCAGCCCATTCGGGAAGAGTCTCTGCTCACCGGCCATCTGGAGCCGACGAACGACGCCTACGCGATCGCCAAGATCACCGGCATCCTGCACGTGCAGGCGGTGCGCAGACAGCACGGATTGCCGTGGATCTCCGCGATGCCGACCAATCTCTACGGGCCCAATGACAACTTTTCCCCCACCGGTTCCCATGTGTTGCCCGCGCTGATCCGCCGGTACGACAACGCGGTGGCAACCGGAGCAACATCAGTGACCAACTGGGGCAGCGGATTGCCCCGCCGCGAGTTCCTGCATGCCGACGACATGGCCGATGCGTGCCTGCATCTCTTGGAGAACTATGACGGCCCGGACCAGGTCAATGTGGGTACCGGAACCGACGTCACGATCCGTGAAATCGCCGCGACCGTAGCCGCGGCGGTGGGCTATCGCGGTGAGACCACCTGGGACACCGCCAAACCGGACGGGACGCCGCAGAAACTCCTCGATGTCTCCAAGCTGGCGCAGGCGGGTTGGACAGCGCGAATCAGCTTGCAGGATGGCGTGGAACGCACGGTGGCGTGGTACCGGGAGAACATCGCGACGGTGCGTACCTAAGCACGCCGCCGCACGGCCGCGAGTTGAGGCGGCGACGACCTGCCTTGTTTTCTCAGTACCGAGAGTGCCCAGAAGAGCATCAGGGTCCACACGAGGGGCCGCACCGGGAAGTCCAGTGAGTAGCGCGGTATCTCGGCGATCAACGCGAGCGTCATCAGGTAGACGACCGAACGCCACGGCGAATCCGGCATCCGGGTCACGGCGCGTTGGACAAACGCGACGAAGAAACCAACCCCGAAAAGCAATAGCGGAACCGCCAATACGCCCAAGTCGACATAGGCATCGGCGATCACGTTGGATCCGACGCCCCATCTGGCCCGGGGGCCCAACAAGACATCGTTCAGGACATCCGAGCTCTGCAGATACGGTATGCCAGGCGGAATCACCATTCCCCTGATGAACGGGATGACACCCGCGGCGCCGATCAGCTTGTAGAGGCCGTAACCGTAGTCGACAGCTTCGGGAACACGTGCGAGTG
The DNA here is from genome assembly GCF_008329585.1 of Mycolicibacterium sp. P9-22. Taxonomy (GTDB): domain Bacteria; phylum Actinomycetota; class Actinomycetes; order Mycobacteriales; family Mycobacteriaceae; genus Mycobacterium. The sequence goes on from NZ_NPKP01000002.1 coordinate 664,788, forward strand.
CTGCCCTGACGCTGATCGTGCTGATATTGAAACTCGTGTCACCCCCGTATGACGCCGCTGCTGCACCACTGCTGGAAAAGACATCGAAGACTGAGCCGATCCGTCCCGAACGCAATGCCTCGATGGCGTTGTACAACGGGATCGCGATCACGCCGAGTGCTACCAAAACCCACCTGCCGGTGCGGACTCTGAAGGTGACCAGCCCGCCGATACCAACTATCGCGATGAGCAGGAAAGCATTTCGGTCCCCACTCAACAGCAGCCGAGTGGCCCAGACCACCGCCAACAGGGCTGCGAACGAAAGAAAGACCGACCGACCGCCGGCTTTGGAAGATGGCAGGACCCACAACGCGACCGCGATCATCGACAGCACGACGATCGCCAGGTACACACCTTCTACCAACGGGCCTGCCTCGACCCGTCCGCTGTACCTGCCCTCGCCGGCCGCCTGCCACCCGAATGCCAGGTACACCCCGATGAGCAGGACTTGCAAAGCAAATACCGGCAATGCCAAGGCGTGGCTGGTCACTTCGTCCAGACGCCTGGGCTCCCGGTCGGTGTCGTTCGCATCGGCGGCCGGCACGACGAGCGCCCTGACGCCGGCACGGAAAGACAGCGTGCCGATCAAAGAGAGGACGATGGCCTGGTTGGACAGATCGGCAAACGTGTTCTGGAAGAACATGCTCTGCGACACGTCGTAGATGCCGAGCACATGAAGCTGATACGGGTAGAAGAAGATCAGGTAGCAGAAGAACTGGAAGAGAAACTCCGTGCTGACAAACGTTGGGATGCCGCGCCACACCGTGATCGGCCGCAGCACCGTCGACAGCACGATCGCATACTGGGCAGCCAGGCAAATCCACAGGATCGTCGAATTGGCGCCGCGGGGAACCACGGCGTAAACCGCGAGCAACCCGAGAATCAGCAACGTCTCCGCGACCGGGATCCGGAACCGGCGATCACGGTCTGAAGTGGTTTTCGATGTTCTGACCATCAACAGTTGATTCTCCCGCTAACGGCGCCGCGAGTCGCTGATTCTGCCGAACTCTGCGGTATCAGGATGCCGCCACCAACTCTGCGGCCCAGCGGTATTGCCGGCCGATCCCCTCCTCGAGGCTCACTGCCGGGCACCAGCCCAGAGCCGACCGGATGGCCTCGGTGTCGCCGCCGGTGCGGAAGACGTCACCTGCGACGGGCGCGACTCGTTTCACCAAGAGCTTCTTGCCCGCGAGTTCTTCGAATGTCGACAGCACTTCGTTCACCGAGGTGTGCGAACCTCCGGCTACGTTCAACACCGTCCCCGGTGCAACCTCGCGAGTCGCCGCGAGCATATTCGCCTCGACCACATCATCGACATAGGTGAAATCCCGTATTTGGTCGCCCGTGCCGTACAACTGGATTTCCTCGCCACGCACCGCGGCTTTGGCAAATCGAGTGAAGGCCATGTCCGGGCGCTGACCGGGTCCGTACACGGTGAAGTAACGCAGGGACACCGTCGGCACTCCGAAACTCGCCGCATAAAGGCTGCACAGGTGTTCGGCTGCCAATTTCGTCACTCCATACGGACTCAGTGGTTGAGGCAGGTCTGTCTCGCGTGTCGGGAAACGCTGCGCGTCGCCGTAGACGGACGAAGAGGACGCATACACCAGGCGCCGCAGGGTCGACGACCCTCGACAGGCTTCCAACAGCCGCTGCGTCGCGTCGACGTTGCACTGCGTATACGTCGAAAAGTCGGCGCCCCAGGAAGATCGGACGCCAGGCTGGCCGGCCTGATGGAAGACGACCTCGACTCCGTCCAGGAGATGTACGAGGTCGACGCGGTTCAGGTCGCCCTCGACGAGCTTGACGCCCGCGTGGGCCAACGCTTGAGCATTGGCCCTTTTGAGGGTGACGTCGTAGTAGTCGGTGAAGGAATCGAGTCCGATCACGTCGTAACCGGCCGCGCTCAGGCGCCTGGACAGATGCGACCCCACAAACCCGGCTGCCCCGGTTACCAACGCACGCATAGACGAACTCCTTCGAGCGATTGCGGTGGCCCTACAGGAAACTGTGACACACAGCCCATCGACAGGGTTCGGTTCGCCTCGGATCCGGTCATCTATCGACGCCCGAATATCCGCGTGTAGTAGACCTGCTTCTCATCGAGAGTCCATCCTTTGGTCGGGGAACTCTTCGCAAGAGCGGCAGTCTCGTACTCGGCCACACTCTTGATGACTCTTGCAGGAACACCGCCGACCACCGAATTGTCCGGGATGGTTCCGGCCACTACCGAACCCGCGCCTACGACGACATTGTTGCCAATCGTCGCACCTGGCATCACCAGGCACCCATATCCGAAGTAGACATTGTCCCCCACATGGATCGGGCGCACGACATCGATTTCAGGATGCTTGTGCCGGATCACCCAGACACCGCCGTCGTGCGTCTCGAAATGGGTCTTGGTCGCACTCACATGGTTGCCGAGATGCACCAGGTAGGGCTCCGTGCTGAACGACACATCGATCAGTCGGCAGTCTTCTCCCACCGTCACACCGATGGACCGTGCATAGCCCACCGGATTCAGACGCCGGTGCACCACCGCGGCAAGCTGTCGAACAATCAGGATTCAACCTCCGATCCAAACCTCGCGGATCGATCGATGCGAGCCGTACGGATAATTGACGCTACCCGATAGTGCACGCGCATGCGCCCTTATGGCACCTCCGTGGCGTCCTCGCCGGACCGTCGTCCCGGGCGCGGGTTCTTCTCCGTTGTAGGAACTTCCGCGCAACCGGTCAACACCACCGATGCCACCATTCGCCATCCAGCCCGCAACAGTGCGCATAATCGAGGGGTGCACCAGGTTGAGCCCGGCACCGCCGAGGACAATGTCCGAAGCGGAGTCGCCCCATTGTCCAGACGCGAGGCCATGCGGCGACTGGGGCTGCTCGGACTGACCGCCGCCGTGTCGTCATTCGCACTTGCCGGATGCAACCAGGAGTCGGCACCTGATCGAGTCGCGATCGATCCCTGGTGGGACACGATCATCGCCCCCACATCCGATATCCCGGTGTTGACCGTCGCCGACTCCTCACAGATCACCAATGGCAGGTTGCTCGCGCCGACCCCCGACTACGACAACGACCCGCATTTTCGCTACGACGGTTGCCATGCGGTGCTGTCCGACTCCGACGGGATCTTCGCCGCACCGCCCGAACTCGTGGCTCCTGAGATCATCACGGATGCAGAGGATATCGAGATGGTGTTTCGTTCAGGGCGAGGTGGCACGGAGGTGCTGGGCGCTCGCGTTGTCGTCGACGGCAAGCTGAGCCACGTACGGCTGCGCCGTTTCGATGCCGAGGACGGGAAGGACTACTACTTTCGGCATCACTTCACGACCGCGCGGGTTCGCCATCTCAAATTCGAGGTGGACGGCGTCAATCGGTTCAAACATGCGGTTGTGGGACCTTTCTCCGTACTCCAGCGCCCCGTGGGGGCACATCGATTCAGGCACACGGCCATCGGCGATTCTCTTCAAAAGGGCGGTGCCAATCATCACATCGGCTCGGAGAGGTCGGGCGATTTCTTCTACATGTACTGGGAAGCCCACAGCCGGTTCCAGGCCGCGCTGATGGGTTGCGACTCGTATATCAATCTAGGAGTCGGAGGTACCGGGTGGACCGATGTCGATGCCGACAACCCGTTCAGCGCACGAATATCGACGGCACTGGCCGGTTCACCGCATGTCCTGGGTTTCTACGGTTCCCGCAACGATGAGAGCAACCAAGATCATCTTGCTTCTGCCGTAGTTGCCACGCTCCGACAAGCAGAAACCGCACCGGTGATCCTCGCCTCCGGACCGCAACAGGCCGGATACAGCAACTTGCACCACACCATCGAGCAAAAGGTTTCAGCAGCCGGGCGTACGTGGATCGATCTGGACGGGGTCGCCGGAGCGCCGTCGTCCAATCCGACAGGGCACCCCACGTTCGAGGAACAACTCGCCTTGGCGCGCAGTGCATATTCACAAACCGACATGGACCAGATCGCCGCCTCCGTCGCGGCCACCAACACGTCGCGGCTCGCGGGCTCAGCTGTCCAAGTCGGTGTCATCGACTCCTTCAACCGATCCGATGGTGCCGTCGGCGCGAGCGAGAACGGCAGGGAGTGGAACACCACGACCTTCCCAGGATGGGTCATACAGGATCAACAGCTGGCGAATCCGACCGCGGAAAGCCAGGTCTTCTGTGACGTCGATACCGGTATCGGTTACGGCAGTTACGAATTCACACTGGGCGGCGATTACCATGCCGATTTCCGTCTCTGCTTCTTCTACGTGAACAGCGGCTTTCACATGTTCGTCAACTCGAACGGCGGTTCGGACAATTGGCGGCTCTACTCGCGCGCAGGCAACAACAGTGTTGCCGTCGCAACCGGTAGCACCGGGGGTGGCTGGACCGCAGGCGATATCATCGGCATCGTCGCAACGCGCGGCTCGACCTTCACCAAGGCGAACATCGTCGTCAGGAAGAATGGCGAGGATATCTTGAACGCAGGTGACGCGGACCTCGGTCCGCTGATCTCCGGCGGTACCCGATTGGCCGTAGGAGTGAACGCCGAATCCAGAATCGGCCGCCTCGACGCAGTGACGATGACACCCGAAGCTTGAACCCGGCAATCCCGCGTGCACGCACTACTTGCCGTGCCAGACTCCGATGATGGGCGTCGGTTATCTGGGTGCAAGGATGATGTGGGACGCCAAGTTACGCGGGGTGAGCTTTGATCGCGTGCTCACGCTCGGCCACCAGTCACTGAAGCTGTTCCCCTCGGAGGTCGACTTCTTCCGAAGCGCCTATCAGAAGCGTTTCGCTGCCTCGGACACTCCCCTCGACGGACATCGCTGGGAGGCCTATGTCGATGACTTCCTGCGCCTTTTTCTAGGGGCGAAGTCGATCACGGCGCTGGACGCCTCGCCGTATGAGGGCGCTGAAACGATCCATGACATGAACCATCCGGTACCCATGGGCTGGCGCGAACAGTATGACGTGATCATCGACGGCGGGACTTTGGAGCACATTTTCAACGTTCCGGTGGCGTTCGCCAATGTCGCCAACATGCTCAAGATCGGCGGTACCGCCTTTCTCAACACACCGGCCAACAACATGATGGGACACGGCTTCTATCAATTCAGCCCGGAGTTGATGTTTCGTGTTTTCGCTGAAGAGAACGGATTCTCGATAAGAGATGTGTTGCTGTACGAGGCTGGATACCCGTCCGTCGAGCTGACGAAGAAGGACACGGTGTACAAGGTCGTCGATCCTGACGTCGCGCGCCAACGGGTCGGCCTGCTCAATACCAAACCCGTGATCATGATGGTGGAGGCCACCAAGACACACAACGCGGAGATCTTCGCTTCTCCGCCGCTCCAGAGCGACTACGTGACCTTGTGGGCCACCGCAGATGCCACCGCAGGTATGACTTGGCGGCGGAGGATCACCCAGGCCGTGCACGCACTGCCCATCGCGTTACGTGCCCCGATCCTCGGGAACCGGCAGAAGTGGCAGTTCTCGCTGCGCAACCGAAATTTGTACACGCGACAGCGTTGGCTACCGAAGGACCAAGCGTAGCGAGCCCGGGAAGGTGGCAAGCCGTCGTCGACTCGATCTGCTGTCGCCGCCCGCCGGCCGCATCTCCCGCATACTCGACAACAATGACATCGCAGAACCGCGGCGCCGCAGGGAAACTGAATTCAGGCCTCAAGGGCAAGCCGATTGCCAGAAGACAGGCTTTGTATCGAATTGGCATGCTCGGTTTGGCGTTCGCTGCGCCACCGGCGTTGCTCACCGCGTGTGACAGCGACTCCGATACGCAGCCGGAGCCGGCCGGCCTCGACGCATACATCGACTTCACCGACAAGCCTGACGGCGACCCGCCCGCCGTCCTGGACACCGGCGAACCGGTCGACTACATCCAGAGCGAGTGGGAACCGGAACGAAAGCCGCATATTCGTAACGGGGCGCTGGTCCATGGCGAGCTGCCGGCCGACGGTGCCTTCGCAAATTACTACCAGGCCCGATTGGATCACAGCTGTCATGCCTTCGGGACCACCTGGACACTGGACTCGAACGACGGCTCGTCGACTCCTGGCGTGATGTGCCTTGCGGCCTGGGCTGGTGTCTACCAGTCAGGCTCGGGTATGACAGTGCCTCGCACTCCGGCACACATAGTCATCGACACGGTGGCCGGTGTCTGGCAGTGGTGGATCAGCGACGGCTTGGGGACCGGCTCGGATCACCTCCAGCCGGTGAAGTCCGGACACTTCGAGCCGCCTCCTTCGGACGGCCACACCATCTGGGAAACCGCAGTCTATTTGGACGTCAACCGAGGGTTCGGGCGCCTGTATCTGCCGGGCGATGACGTCACGACCGGCGTTCGGGACGTAACCCTCAACGACTCCGAGATCGCCGCCGCGCTGGCGCTGTCAAACCTTCCAGCGACCACCTTCGGTGTCACCCAAGCGGGCGCCGACGTCGTCATGGTGGAGCACTTCGCCAAAGAATCGGCGATGACTGCCCGATACCCGAGGTTTCTGTCGATGTGGGCCACCAATCGGCCCGTCGAACCCGGCCACGGGCAGCCCCCGGGCTGAAATATCCACACCACGATATGTTCGCCAGTCCATCGAGAAGGGCGCAACGCTGCACCAAGATCCGAGGCGCCGCACCGAAGGACATTCGCCGTTGCGCCACAGCCAGGAAACCCCAGCGGCATCAAGTTTTTCGGCTATCCAACCGCCGTAGGGCTTTGGAACGTCCAACACAATTCCCTGCGGTACCGTGACGCCAACGTTCGCGGCCGATACCGGTCGTCAGCACAGCATCGTCCTTGACGAGTCGCGGACCAGAATGGACTGACAGTGGAGATTCGCACCGCAGTTGTCGCGCTCGTCGCGTTGCTTCCTGCAAGCCGGTTCAAGAATTCGGTGCTCCGAGGACTTGGCTGGAAGATAGGTGTGGGAGTCCGGATCGGCCCTTGTCTTGTCCTGCGCGTCGGCAAAGCGACGGTCGGTGATCACTCGGACATCGGTCCCTTCAATGTCCTTCGGAACCTGACGCGTTTCGAGATCAGCCCAGGGGCGCGGATCGGTCAGTGGAACTTTCTGACGGCATCGCATCATATGACCGCTTCGGGCGGTCCAGGGTCCTTCGCGCTGGGGGCCGAGGCTTCGCTTACTTCCCGCCACTACGTCGACTGCACCGGCGGTGTCCAGATCGGTGCTTACAGCACCGTCGCCGGTGAGCGGTCGACCTTCATCACCCACGGCATTTCGTGGGTGACCTCGGATCAGACCTATGACGCGATCAAGATCGGCGAATTCTGCCTGTTGTCATCCAATGTGCAGGTTGCCCCGGGATCGGTTGTGGGCGACCGCATCATTGTGGGGATGGGAGCCACCATCGCAGGGGAGTTGTCGGAGCCCGGGTTGTATATCCAACCGCGCGCCCAACTGGTCAAGCGCGATCTGAAGGGTGAATATTTCCAGCGGCGACTGGGCAGCATCGACAGCGTACGGCCCCGTCAGTGATGCTCAGGATTGCCCACCTCACGGTCGTTGAAGGTGGCGGATGAAAGTCTGTTTCTTCGTTGCCAACCTGGGCGACGGAGGAGCGCAACGTCAATGTGTCGCGCTACTCAACCTGCTTCAGCACAACCAAAACCTTGACCTGCACCTCATGCTACTCGGCCCGGGCGAACACGAAAAAGACCTCGACACTTCGCGTCTCACCATTCACCGTACGACGGTCCGGGACTTTGCCAGCCCGGCTGCGCTCATCTTCTCGATCGGCACGTTGCGTCGGATACGTCCCGATCTGCTCATATCGTGGCTGCACCCGGCCGACATCTGGTCATATGTCGCGACTCGCGTCGTCCACGGTATCCCGTGGGTGATCACCGAGCGCGGCTCGTCGTATCCCGACCAACTCGTCTACAACGTCAGGCTGCGCTTCGGCCGATGGGGCGCTACCACAATCATCGCCAATTCTGAGCCGGGCAGACAACTGTGGTCGTCACTGTCACCGAGCGCGCCGATAGTCGTGATCCCCAACATGCTGCTCGGCGGCGCCCTCCCCACGGACCGCGCTACCGCACCGGCGAGGTCTCAAGAGTGCCTCTACGTCGGCCGCCTGGAACCGCAGAAGAACGTCGACGGAATGGCTGCCGCGTTTGCGCACTTCGCCGCGGCGCGGCCTGAAGCCAAGCTCACCGTCGTCGGTAAAGGTGCGCTGGCGGAGCAGATGCGGCGGATTGCCGAGGAAGCCGGCGTGAACGGTCAGATGGATCTTGTCGGCTTCCGCACGGATGTGCCTCAACTGATGTCGCGTGCTCGGGTGCTGCTGTCTTTCAGCAGAAACGAGGGTATGCCGAATGTTCTGATGGAGGCCGTGGTCGCCGGGCTACCCGCCGTCGTGTCCGACATTCCCGAGCATCATGCACTGCTCGGCGATAACTACCCGTTCTACGTTGCGCTCGATTCGGCTCCCGAGGACGCCGCCCGTGTCATCGACCGCGCCTGGTGCGCCGACGACTCCGCGCTGAGTCAGATCTACGGCCACGCCCGACAGGTTCTTGCGTCTTCGAAACCGGAACAGGTGGCGAGCGCATACACCGACACATTCAGCGAGATCGTTGCGCACAGACGGCCAGGTGGACGCGGTAGCCGGTGGCTGCTGCGCGGCATACGCGGGAAGCGACGCCGGTAGTGGACTCTGGGACTCGTCGCAATGTCGCTGCGTACTACCTCAATTTCATCGTCATGGCCGCGGTCGGCGTCATCGTCAATCCAATGCTGCTGGGCGCTCTCGGACCGGCGCTTTTCGGGGTGTGGAAGTCGCTGCAGCGTTATTTGGATTTCGCGACGGTCGCCGACGGCCGAGCGTCTCAAGCCCTCAAGTGGATTGTCGCGAGCAGGACATCGCTGTCCGATGCGGAGAAACAGCGAGATGTCGGCGCCGCGATCACGGTGTGGCTCCGTTGGTTACCGGTAGCTGCTTTGGTCGCCGCCGGAGTAACCGCGGCGATGCCCTTTCTGATCAAGGGCATACCCGACGATGCGCGCACGGTGGCTTTCACCGCCGCAGTGATTCTTGCCGCCAACACAGTGCTCGCCGGCCTGCTCGCCATCCCGGACTCGGTCCTCACCGGAATCAACCAGGGCTACAAGTCCATGATCATCACCACCGTGGTTTTCGTGGCGAGCAACGGCGCGATGGTCGGTGCCGCCTACGCAGGCTGGACACTGTGGTCTCTCGCCGCGATCGTGTTCATCGCGGCGATCTTGAATACCGTCCTCACCTTGGCCGTCGCCAAGCGAGCTGTCACCTGGTGGGGTGTCGCCAAACCTTCGAAGCCCGACATCCGACGTGTATTCGGCTACAGCGCCTGGACACTCGGCGCAATGCTGGTGGACAAGATGTTGCTCGCGTCCGAGCTCATCGTCATCAGCGTCATGGTCGGCGCGGTCGCGGTGACGCAATACACCTTCACGGCCTATGTCCTGCAGTTCGTGCTTTCCATCTCACTGGTCACCGCGAGCGGGTTCATGCCGGTCCTCGGAACGCAGCTGGGCAATGCGGAAATGGGCGCGGCGGCCGAGCGCGCACGTGAGGTTCGGCGCCTCGTCATCGGAGTGACGGTGTTGGGCTGCGCGGCGGTGCTGGCGTTCAATGGAACGTTCGTGACGCTTTGGGTGGGCGCCGATCAGTATCTGGGAAGTGCCATCAACATGCTGCTCGTCGTGTGCGCCCTGCAGCAGGCGTTCATGCGGATGGACGGGCAGATCCTTGACGTGACCTTGAAGATTGCACCCAGGGTCATGGTGGGACTGGCCGGCAGTGCCGGCGGAATAGCGGCCGGCTGCATCGGCTTTGCGCTCACCCACAAGCTGGAAGTGGCTTTGATCGGCGTGATCGTCGCAAGACTGGCGAGCAACGTGGCCTATCCGATCTTCGTACGCCGCGCCATCCCAGGGTCCGCGGCACCTCGGTCGACAGTGCTGCTCGGAAGTTCACTGTTGATCGCGTCATTCGGAGTGGGGCTGCTGATGGAGAATCTGGTCGCGATCGCACAAGTCATCCTTGCGGCAGGCTGGCTGGCGGTTGCGCTGGCCACTGTGTGGTTTGGACTCCTGCCGCGGGCAATCCTTCGCGCACTTCTGACTCGACGATCTTCATCGTGAAGAAATTGACCGTGGCTGCAGTTACCGTGAACACGCTATCTCTCGCCGATGATGGAAGGTCTGTCCTGTGACGTCACTCACGACCCTGAAACTGAAAGCGCTCTGGCAGACCAAGGACCTTCTCCGACTCGGCCTGCCGTACCAGGCTCGTCATCTTCACCGGCGCGATGACAGCGAATTCCGGGTGCGTATCAAGGATGTTGGCGATATGGTCCTGCGCCCGAGAACCGCCGACCCTGCCGTGGTCAGCCAGGTCTTCAGCTGGCTGCAGTACGACCTCAGCCAGTTCCCGCAATACGCTCGGATCACCCAGGCCTATCGGGACATCCTGGCGCGCGGGCATCGCCCACTCATCCTCGACCTCGGAGCCAACAACGGAGCGTCGGCGCGGTGGTTCACACGCGAGTATCCCGAGGCGCATATTGTCGCGGTGGAACCCGACCCGGACAACGCCCGCATATGCCGCCTGAACACCGAGGGCTATCCGGTGGAAGTCATCACGGCGGCCATCGGTGGTACCCCGGGCCGGGTGGCGCTGGACACGGCCAACATGGGCAGCGTCTCCTATGTGACAACGAGATCCGACGACGGCGGCGTGCCGATCGTCACAGTTGGGCAGATTCTTGCTGACCGCAAACCCGATCATGAACTCTTCATCGTGAAGGTCGATATCGAAGGATTCGAGGAGGATCTGTTCGCGGCGGGCACCGAGTGGGTCGAAGAAGCGCATGTCGTTCTGATCGAACCGCATGACTGGAAGTTCCCGGACCGGGATACCAGCCGGACCCTGCAACAGACGATGGGCCAGCTGCCGTTCCACGTCTTGCTATCCGGCGAGAATCTTGTCTACGTGCGTCATGCTGCTCAAGAGCAGGCGCATTGAGCCCAATGCGCGTGCGTACGCGTCTTGGCCTGAGCCACAGCACTTCCGCCTAATTTGCGGTAACGTCAGTGCTGGCTGATATCTGCCGTGCAGGCGACGACCCGTGGCTGGCGGGGAGGGAGTAGAAGATGGCGGACTGCGCCGGGACGGCCTTCGCGAACCGCAGATGAGACTGAAACACGAACTGCGGCACCTCGTTCAGCGCTTCGGCGTCGATGTCGTCCGCTACCCACTGCATGATCCGATGGCTCGCGTCGTGCGCCTGCTCGATCATCACGGTGTCGGTTGCGTGGTGGACGTCGGCGCGAACGACGGTGGATACGCCACCACGATCCGTGGGCTCGGATACACCGATCGCATCATCTCGTTCGAGCCGCTGCAGCGCCCATTCGAGGCACTGCGCCGTAAGGCCGCCGGCGACGCCAACTGGGATGTGCTCCAATGCGCGGTGGGCGATGCGCAGGCCGAAGTGACCATCAACGTCGCAGGCAATGCCGGACTTTCGAGTTCCGTGCTGCCCATGCTGGAGTCTCATACAGCCGTGGCGCCCGAATCGCGATACGTCGGCACAGAAACCGTCGAACAGAACCGCCTCGATGTGCTGCTGCCTTCGTTGGGTATGGCCGACGAACGTCGTATCTACCTGAAAGTGGATGTCCAGGGTTACGAGCGGGCGGTGTTGGACGGCGCAACAGAACTATTCAGATCGGAGGCGATCATCGGACTCCAGCTCGAATTGTCCCTGGTCCCGTTGTACGACGGTGCAATGACCTATCGAGAAGGTCTCGATCGGGCCGAGGCATTGGGGATGACGTTGATGGGCCTCGACCCCGTTTTTTCCGACCCGAAATCCGGTCAACTACTACAGGCCGACGCGGTCTTCTTTGCCGCGTGACGGGCGAGCATCGCGCAGACGACAGCAGTCCCGGCCCGCGACCCGAAGTGCGGATCAGCTTGATCGGTCCGATGCCGCCGCCAGTCGACGGTCAATCGATCGTCATGAGGCATATGGTCGCCCACCTTGCGCCGCACTTTCCGCACCTGCGGGTCGCCGATACCACCGAGCGAGCCACCATCAGATGGCAGCGGCCCTTCGTCAAGCTCGGCCGGTCTGCGGCCGCATGGCGTGCCATTCCCCGTGCAGATGTCGTGTACATCGCGGTCAAGGCCGATCACGGCATGTGGTTGACCACGATCACCGCGGGACTCGCACGGTTGGCACGAACACAGATTTTCCTGCATCACCACTCGTATACCTATATCCGGGAAAGGAAGACGCGAATGGTGGCCCTGGCGCGCGTCGCCGGGCCCGCCACACAACACATCGTTCTGTCCAAGTCGATGGCGCAAGATCTTCGCACCACACTGCCCGAGGTGCGCCGGACCCTCATTATCGGCAATGCCGCACTGGTCGACCAGACACTGTTGGAGCTGCCCTTGAAATCGGACGCCGACCGACTGGTGCTGGGTCATCTGAGCAATCTCTACTTGGACAAGGGAATAGCTGAGGTCGTCGATCTCGCGATTCGCCTGCAAGCCCGCGAAGTTCCGGTCCGGCTGATCGTCGGCGGACCGGTCGTCGAACCCGAAGCGCAGCATCACCTCGACCGCGCCGCCGACAACCTCGGCGAGCGATTCGAGTACCGTGGTGCCCTCGTCGGCGCGAACAAGCGGAGTTTCTTCGATGAGATCACACATTTCATCTTTCCGTCGAACTATGCCCACGAGTCGGTACCGCTTGTTCTCTACGAAGCCATGGCGGCCGGCGTGGTGTGCGTGTCGACGCGACGAGGCTCGATACCGGAGCAGCTGGCGGATGGCCCGGCACTTCTGGCCGACCACAGGGGTTCGTTTGTCGCGGATGTGCTGCCCGCACTACAAGGCGCCACTGTGTCGACCGCAGCGTCTCGACAATCCAGACAGGCCTTCGTCAGAGCACTGGCGGCCGCCAACAGCGATCTGGCACAGTTCATTTTGCAACTCGACACGAAACAGTAGCCTTGGCTACAGCCTTCCGCGAGCGAGGATGCCGAACGTGTTCACCGGAAATCCCTTCCCGCCGATTGCTTGGACCAGCGGAGACTGCGTCGAAAAGTAGCGGTCCATCTCGACATCGACGAAGCGCTGCTGAAACAGGTCGTGCAGCTCGGCTTCGTCGACACCATCACGGACCACGTGGTACTCGACCAGGTCGGAAGGCTCTGTCTCAGAGTAGCTTCCGCGGAGCCTGCGCCACCGCGTGGCCAATCCCCTGCGGAGCTCACCTTGGGTGAGCCGCCACGCAAAATACGAGCCCCACGACAAGGCGCGGGCCCACCGTTTCTGCCGCGGATACCAAAGCGGGTCCTGGAATGTCACGACCGCGCCACCCACCCGCAGCACGGTGTCGCACAGCCTGGTGATGACATCGACGTAGTCGGGGATGTGGTGGATCACGGAGATCAGCAAGATCACGTCATACTGCGCGCTTTCCCGGAAGGGGGCGTTTCCGTCCGTGTCGTAGAGCACCCGCACGTCGGCGTTGTCGCGGAACTTGTCGCTGAGATAATCGGCGCTGGCCTTTGACATCTCGGTGACTGTCGCCGATCCCCCTGCCGCGAGCACGGTTTCGGTGAAGGAGCCATGTCCAGCGCCGATTTCCAACACCGCACAGGAACCTTTTTTGCGCTTGACCTCTCTGACCACACCGGCGATGCGCTCGTCTATCCGTTCGCGCAAGGCGACATGCCGCAGATGCGGGCTGCCCACGATGTAGTCGTGGCCGTCGCCGTGCGACGCGTCTTGGGAATCTTCGACCGCACCACGATGGTCGTCATTCAACACCGTGCGCGATTCCCCATCTCGAGTGTCTGTCAACCTCACTACTCCCCTGTGTCAATTCGGCTCGTCACCGAGTCATGGCAAAAGCGCACCACACCGGCACTATCCCGCGATTGCGCGAGGACGTGGCAACATCTCAGCGCGTACTCCGGCAACGTCTTGCACCAATCGCTCGAACGCCCCGATCGCGGCATCAGCGGTCAGGTGTTCCCGGCAGAAGTGCTGCGCCGCTGCGCCATAGACACCGGCTTGCTCGGTATCGCGCGAGATCTGGAGAGCGGCAGCGAGAAGGGCTTGCGGATCCCCTGCCTGCACGACCACCCCCGCTTTGGCCTGCTCGATCTCACTGGCTGTTATCCCGTCGATCTCGGTGGCTGCCAGAACTGGCCGGGCCGCGTCGAAGTACGAGGTCAACTTGCTGGGGACCGCCATGTTGGCAACACCGGGTAACTCGTTGACCAACAGGCAATCTGCTGCGGCAAGCGCACATCGATAGTCTGCATCACCGAGGGGATCCACGAACGTGATTCGGTCGACACCCTGCGACAGGTGTTCCAGGCGCGATCGTTCGCTGCCGTCACCGACCAGAACGAACTGGATGGGAGCCGAGCACGCATCCGCCAGTCGTGCCGCCTCGACGACATTGTGCAGACCCTGTTTGGCACCCATGTTCCCGGTGTGCACCACCAGGAAGCGGTCGCCCGGCCAGCCGATGGCCGATCTGGCTTCGAGTTTGCTCATCGCTCGCGATGGCTTGAGGTGGGTCCAGTTGCGAATGATCTCGATGCGCTGCGGGTCGACACCCATTTCCTGCTCGATGTAGTCCGCGAATCTTGGGTGGATCACCACGACGCGATCAGCTGATCTGAAGACGTGACGTTCGACGAATTTGGTGATACGGGCTGAAACCCCGCCGCCCTCCTGTGTTTCCGTCATTCCGAGCGTGTAGATGTCCTGGACCCAGACCACCAGTCCGGGGCGCGACGGAGTCAACCGGATTCGCAAGGCGGCAAGTGCGGTGGCGAACAATGCCGGGGACACTGCGACGATGACGTCGCCCGACGGAAGTCTGCTGAGACAGACCCTCATGCCGAAACTGAGCTCCGAGAACAACCTTCGCAGACCGCGCGGCGGTCGCGGCACGTAGTGACGCAGGCGTCGGACCGCGACACCGTCGATGACATCGGAGCGCCGCCACTGGCCATACCCTGGACGAACTCGCCATTCTGGATAATGGGGATGCGCGACAACGGCGTTGACGCGATGTGCGCGAGCCGTCAGCCCCGCCGCCAACGCGCCGGTGTAGGGGGCGTTGCCCGTCGTCTCCGGCGGGTAGTGCAGACTCAAGACCGAGACGTCGACGTGCCCGCCGATTCCGGGGGGCCGGCCCGGCGAACCGGCCCGAGTATCAGTGCCTGTCACGTTGCCCTCGGCCCTTCTGGCTGGTTTCAATTTGCTATCGACCGCGGTAGAAGATGACTTCTCGGAAGGTCCGGAAGATGATCTTGATGTCGAGCCACAACGACCAGTTCTCGATATAGAAGTTGTCGTAGCGTGCCCGGTCGGCGATCGAGGTGTCGCCACGCAGGCCGCTGACCTGAGCGAAACCGGTCAGCCCCACCTGCACTCGGTGCCGGTGGGCATAGCGATCGAACTGGGTCGAGAACTGCTCGACGAAGTGCGGCCGTTCCGGTCGCGGTCCGACCACCGTCATATCGCCGCGCAGGATGTTCCACAGCTGGGGTAACTCGTCGATCGACGTGCACCGCAGGAATCTTCCGACCGGGCCGACCCGGTTGTCGGTCGCCACACTCCATTGAGTCTGCGATTCGGCTTCGTTGGCCGGCCGCATGGAACGGAATTTCAACAGTTCGAACTGCTTGCCGTCCCGCCCTACTCGGACCTGGCGGAAGATGATGCCGGGTCCTCCTTCGAGTCGTACCGCCAGCGCTGCCGCCGCGAGCACGGGAGACAGTGCGATCAAAGCGGCAGCCGAACTGACAACATCGAAGACGCGCTTGATCAACCGGGCGGGTCCGCGCAGGTTCGGGTTCCTGATCCGCATGATCGGGATGGAGCCGATGTGGTCGGCCAGACCGGTGAGCGTGTGGAAGTGGTGCATACGCGGAACGACGAGCAGTTCAGCGTTGAGGCACTCCTTGGTGCGCACGGCCTCGATCAGGGCGTGCTCATCGAATGCACCGTCGGCCACCAGTACCGTGTCCGCACCCCGGGTCACCACCGCCATGTCAAGGTCGGTCAGTCGACCGAGCCGGGGCGCGAAGGCCTCCGCCGGGCGGCAATCACCGTCGTCGACGAAGCCGTCCACGATGAGCCCGTACTCACGGTGCTCCGACAGGATCCGCGCCAGCTCGGCGGCCACCGGGCCGCCGCCCACCAATATCGTGTGATGGCGCGCGATCCCAGAACTACGTCCCATCGCGCACAGCCTGGTGGTGAGCACACGCCCGATGACCACCAGCGCGACAGCTTGGCACGCGGTTTCGAGGAAGATCAGTACGACCCGCGAATCCTGGTGCAGGTAAAGCAGAACGCCTGCCACTGCACCGACGGCAGCGAGCAGCCTCGTGACGATCGTCGGAAGCTCATCGAGCACGCTCAGATGCAGGGGCGCGACGTACCGGCCGCCGCCGGTGAGCAATAGGGTGCCCAGCACGGCCATGGTCAACGACGACAGCAGCTGGGGAGGCCGCCAGGCCAACGGGGCCATCATCATGACGAAGTCGACCGTGGGAATGACCATCCACGCCCGCACCCGGCTGAGATAGGGCACGACGCGGGGCACGCTGGTCTCGCGGTGACGAACCTGTCGCTCCGACTGCGGGGCCCTCGTATCAGCCGCCGGATCGACGGAAAAGCCCGCCAACAATTGTGCCGTCTGCAATGCGGTCCGTCCCGTATCGCGCTTTTCAGCTAACGACTCCGGACGTCTAGATGCCGTCGCCGGGTCCACTACGCCGGTCATTGCAACGCCTCCGCAACGTCAGCAAATAAATTGACTTCGGCGTCAGTCGGCAAACGCGTACTTGCACGGTCAAGCAGGTTGGTGTGACCGGAAGCAGTGTGCCCAGCTTTCCCGAGCACCATAGGCACGCAAACCACGACTGGTATCACAAAGCCCCCTGTAGCACGTTCATTCAATTTGCCAGAACGGGTGACGATCACGACTATAAGCCCTTATCCGTAGCCGTCGACCGCGTACCCGGTGCTGCCAACTGATTTCACTGTTGATCAGCATGTTATCGCCGAACCATGCCCTTGTCTGGTCTGTTTGGGCAATTTTTCCCACTGTTAACCACATGAAGCGCACCCAAGGGCAGTCGTAGGTTGAACCCGCACGTAGATGCTGCTTTTCAGTGCCATTGCTGCACAAATTGATGCCAGCCAGGGCCCCTTGGGGCAATTGCCCGCAGAATGGATCGCAATGAGTTTGCTGGAATGGCAGAGTGACTGCACCTATCGCGACACCCATGGGCGCCACAATCAGTCCCGCAAAGCGGCCTTCCACATCTGGGCTCAGCGGCTTTCGCTCCCGGAAGGAGCGTTTACAGCAAACATCTCGCGGAGCGAGCGGCGCTGTCCGCGCACCCGTTGGTTTCGCCTTCGGTGTCGATATCACCCGCGGTGATGCCCTGCTCACCGTGGAAGCGTCCGCCCCCGTTGCCGCCTTCACGGTCTGAGCACGACTCCGAAGTTCGGCCGCCGATACCCAGGATTTGCCAGATCCGAATGCGAGTGGCAGTTTTCGGCAGCCGTCGCACGATGAGCCCGTTGATGCGGATACTGGAGAAGAGCCGCGCGTCCCGGCGCCTGTCCGGACCGCTGCCGAGGACCCCACGAGCCGAGGAGCCGACCCTGCACGTCCTGTTCGTGTGCACCGGAAATATATGCCGCTCACCTACGGCGGAGCGCCTTGCCACCGCGTACTGCGCCCGAACCGGAATCACGGGACTCACCGCGAGTAGCGCCGGCACCCATGCCGTGATCGCGCACCCGATTCAACAAGACGCCGCGCTCACACTGGGCGATCTCGGCGCAGACTCGTCGAACTTCGCTGCAAGGAGGCTCACCCGGAAAGTAGCGGCCTCTGCTGATCTTGTTCTGACGATGACGAGGGCACATCGCACCAGCGTTCTGGAAGTCGCACCACACAAACTGCACCGGACCTTCACCCTGGTCGAAGCAGCACGACTGGTCACCGAATGTGGGGCCCGACAGATTGACGCTCTCGCTAATTTGCGTTCCATGCTGGCCGGCGACGACATCCTCGACATCTTGGACCCAATCGGCCAGAGCACCGAAGTCTTCGCCGCCGTCGGCAAGCAGATCGCCGAGCTCTTGCCACCGATCCTCGAAATTTGCCGTCCCGAGTGACCAAGGTCGGGCGCACTCCGCGACGGCACACCCGACGGCCTCCGCGCATCTCGTTTCCCGCCTTTTTGGCGGGCGCTGTGCTGCTCTATGTGGTCGCCGCGCTGATCACCCGCACCGTTGCGCTGACCAACCTGGCGGCACTGGTGCTCGCGGCGAGCTTCCCCTATGTCCCACTGACCGCTCTGTTGGGACTGATCCTCAGCGCGCTCTGCCGCCAGAAGCTGCTCGCCGTCGCGGGCATCACACTGTTGACGGTCTCGGTGGCGATCCAGGTGCCGTGGCAAGACCTCGGACGGACACCCGATGCGGGCCAGCCCGGCACCGAACTGCGGGTGCTCTCCTCGAACATCCAGAAAGGGGAGGCCGACACCGCGTCGTTCATCGCGCTCGCCGTCGACAGCGCGGACATCATCACGATGTCCGAATTGACCGCCGAGGCTGCGGCACGATTCCGCGAGGGCGGCCTTCGCAAGACCTTTCCCTACTCCGTACTGATCCCCCGGCCCGGTGCTGGCGGAATGGGGCTGTGGAGCCGGTACCCACTCCGAGCTCTTCGCGCCTCGAAGTACGGAAGCAACTTCATCGCCGCCCGCGTGCGGGTTCCCGGCGTACCGAACGATCCGCTGGTCGCCAGTGTTCACCTGATGTCCCCGCTGGCCGGCGGCGCCAACACCTTCGACGAGTGGGATCACCGGATCACCGCAGCCAAGTCCGAATTCGCGGATTATGCCGAGTCCGCCGGCCCGGCCGCGGTGATCATCGCCGGCGACTTCAATGCCACCCCCGACATGCGCCAGTTCCGTGACCTCCTGGACGTCGGCTATCGCGATGCGGTCATCCAGACCGGAGCGGGCTTCTCCCCGACCTATTCACCGCACCCCGCCATCCCGCCGCTGATCACCATCGACCACGTGCTGACCCGCAATTCGGCGACACAGTCGATCCATACGGTCGATGTCCCGGGCTCGGATCATCGGGCGCTGCTGGCGACCGTCGCGGTTCCCACGAACCCGTAGAACGCCGAAACCCCGCCACAAGGGGCGGGGTTTCGGGTTATGACTTGGGGTCAGGCTAGGCCTGAGCCTCCTCCGTGAAGTTACGGGTGACCGCCGGGTCGACCGGGATACCCGGGCCGGTGGTGGTGGAGACGGTGACCTTCTTGACGTAACGCCCCTTGGACGACGACGGCTTGGCGCGCAGGATCTCGTCGAGAGCGGCACCGTAGTTCTCCGCGAGGGCCTTCTCGTCGAAGGATGCCTTGCCGATCACGAAGTGCAGGTTGGCCTGCTTGTCGACGCGGAAGTTGATCTTGCCGCCCTTGATGTCGTTGACGGCCTTGGCGACGTCAGCGGTCACGGTGCCCGTCTTCGGGTTCGGCATCAGACCACGCGGGCCGAGCACACGCGCGATACGGCCGACCTTGGCCATCTGGTCGGGAGTGGCGATCGCGGCGTCGAAGTCCAGGAAACCGCCCTGGATCTTCTCGATCAGGTCATCGCTGCCGACGATATCGGCGCCTGCTGCGACGGCCTGCTCGGCCTTCTCACCCACGGCGAACACCGCGACACGGGCCGTCTTACCGGTGCCGTGCGGCAGGTTGACGGTGCCACGCACCATCTGGTCTGCCTTGCGGGGATCCACGCCCAAGCGGACCGCAACCTCAACGGTGGCGTCCTGCTTCTTCGAGGAGGTCTCCTTGGCCAGACGTGCGGCCTCAAGAGGGGTGTAGAGATTGTCGCGGTCCACCTTCTCGGCGGCTTCGCGGTAAGCCTTGCTGTTCTTGCTCATTGATGTCTCCAGTTCAGAGTTTGTGGTTGGCGAGCCGAAGCGGGCTCTCCCACAAGATTTTCCGGTGCCTTCGGGCGACTTACTTGACCGTGATGCCCATCGACCGGGCGGTGCCGGCGATGATCTTCGCGGCAGCGTCGATGTCGTTGGCGTTGAGGTCTTCCTTCTTGGTCTCGGCGATCTCGCGCACCTGATCCCAGGTCACCGAGGCGACCTTGGTGGTGTGCGGGGTGCCGGAACCCTTCTGCACGCCGGCGGCCTTGAGCAGCAGCTTGGCGGCGGGCGGCGTCTTCAGGGCGAACGTGAAGGAACGGTCCTCGTAGACACTGATCTCCACGGGGATGACGTTCCCGCGCTGCGACTCGGTCGCGGCGTTGTACGCCTTGCAGAATTCCATGATGTTGACGCCGTGCTGGCCGAGCGCCGGACCCACGGGCGGAGCAGGGTTGGCCTGCCCGGCCTGGATCTGGAGCTTGATCAACCCGACGACCTTCTTCTTCGGGGCCATGCTCTGGTTTTTCCTTCTCTCGATGGGTCCGGCCGATATCCGGGCCCGAAAACTAAATCTTGGCGACCTGCGTGAACGTCAGCTCGACCGGCGTCTCGCGACCGAAGATCGACACCAGCACCTTGAGCTTCTGCTGCTCGGCGTTGACCTCGCTGATCGAAGCCGGCAGCGTCGCGAACGGGCCGTCCATGACGGTGACGGACTCGCCGACCTCGAAGTCGACCAGGATCTCGGGACGCTCCAGGGTCGCCTCGGACGACGCCGCGGCACCTGCAGTGCTCTTGGCGGGCTTCTTGGCCGCCGCCGGCGGCAGCAGGAACTTGACCACGTCGTCCAGCGACAGCGGGGACGGCTTGGACGTCGCGCCGACGAAGCCGGTGACGCCCGGGGTGTTGCGAACGGCGCCCCACGACTCGTCGTTGAGCTCCATGCGCACCAGGATGTAACCCGGCAGCACCTTCCGGTTGACCTGCTTGCGCTGGCCGTTCTTGATCTCGGTGACCTCTTCGGTGGGCACCTCGACCTGGAAGATGTAATCGCCGACGTCGAGGTTCTGCACGCGGGTCTCGAGGTTGGCCTTCACCTTGTTCTCGTAACCGGCGTACGAGTGGATGACGTACCAGTTGCCCGGACGGGTGCGCAGGTCCTTCTTGAGCGCGACCGCAGGATCTTCGTCCTCAGCCTCAGCCTCGACCTCGGCGGCCTCAGCCGCGGGAGCCTCGTCGACTTCCGGAGCCGCGGCGGTTTCGTCGATCACGTCGACGACGGCTTCACCCTCAGGCGTGTCGGCGTCAGAGTTCTCAGCCGAATCTGAGACGCCGTCGAAGCTAGTCACGGTTGTCAATCCTCTCTCATACTTCCGGGTCAGCCGAAGATGATCGCCACGAGCTTGGCAAGCCCGAGGTCGACACCACCGATCAGCGCGACCATGAAGGCCAGGAACACCAAAACCACGGTGGTGTAGGTGACCATCTGCTTGCGGTTCGGCCAGATGACCTTGCGCAGTTCTCCGATGACCTGCTTCAGGTAGGTCCAGACGAACTGGAACGGATTGACCCGTCCCTCGCCCGTCTTGGCAGCCTTGGCCGGTTTCGTGCGCTTGGCCGGCTTGTCTTCGGATCCGGCATCGTCTGAGTCGTCAGGCCCAGAGTCCCCAGCCACCGCGACGGCGCCTCCGGCCGGTTCGGCTGCCGTGCGTCGCGACCGCTTCCCGGTGGGGCGCAGCGGTCCGGCGGGAGCGACGGCGGCGCCGCCCGTCTGGCCGTCCTCTGGCCCTTCGCCTGCCGAAGGCCCCAGAGGCGGTTGATCGTCGCTCACCGCATGCCTTTCGTCTGTTTACGTGTGGTCACCTTCCAGTGTCCACACTTGTCGAGTATTCAGTTGAGCAGGGGCGACAGGACTTGAACCTGCAACCTGCGGTTTTGGAGACCGCTGCTCTGCCAGTTGAGCTACGCCCCTTCGTTCGAGGCTTCACATAACTGCGCGCTCTCCGATCGGCCGATTTCCGAACCGACGGACAGCGCGCTGTAGTGGGAAAACCCCGAGAACCGAGTGTACATCGGCCCGCGTGCGAGTTACTAATCCCTAGGTCGCTACTCCCCTGCCGCCGCCCGGAGCACCTGTCCGGTCTCACGGTCGTAGCGCATCGACACCGAATTGTCGCCTTCGTGGCCCATCAGCGTGGTGAACGCCTCCATGATGATCCCGCCGTCATCATCGGTCAGGACGTTGCGGGTCACCACGATGTCGGCGTTGAAGCGGTTCTCGACGGACTTGATCTCCAGCTCGGCGTGCAGCCGGTCACCCACCTTGATCGGGCGGTGGTACACGAAGCGCTGGTCGACCTGGATGATCTGCATGGTCTCCATGCCGACGTCGACGTTGCGGAAGAAGTCCTGCTGCACCAGCAGTGCCACGATCGAGACGAACGTCGGACCGGCGACCAGCGTTTCGTGGCCCAGCTCGGCGGCGGCCTCTTCGTTCAGCGACGCCGGATCGGGCGACTTCACCGCGAGCGCGAACTGCTTGACCTGCTCGCGACCCACCACGAAGACCTCGGGGTACTTGTAGACCATCCCGAGAATGTCTGCCCTCAACGCCATGTCAGGCCAGCTTCGCGGTCGCGATGGCGCGGCCGAAGATCTTCTTGCCACCGGTGGTGGCGGAGATCGCGATGGTCACCGACTTAGACTCGGGCTCAACCGATTTCACGCGTCCGTTGAACACGATCTCGGCGCCGACGCCGTCGTTGGGCACCGGCACCACAGCGGTGAACCGGACGTTGTACTCGGTGACTGCGGCCGGGTCGCCGACCCAGGAGGTGACGTAGCCGCCGCCGAGGCCCATCGTCAGCATGCCGTGCGCGATGGCGGTGTCGAGGCCGACCTGCTTGGCGATCTCGTCATCCCAGTGGATCGGGTTCAGGTCGCCGGAAACGCCGGCGTAGTTGACCAGGTCCTGGCGGGTGAGCGGGATGACCTTCTCGGGAAGGGTGTCGCCGATGCTCACCGAACTGAATTCACGCAATGCCATCTGAAAAGCCCTCTTCTCCGTCGCCCGAACGCCCCGCGAGGGTCGTGTAGGCCTCCTGAACGACGTCACCGCTGTCGTTGGTGATGATGTTCTTGGTGACGATGATGTCGGTGCCGTGCACCTTCCGCACCGAGTCCACGTAGACGTCGCAATAAAGTTTGTCCCCGGCCCGGATCGGCCGCCGGAACTTCAGCTCCTGGTCGACCTGCACGATCTGAGCGTCGTGGACGCCGATGTTCGCGTTGTCGAAGAATGCCAACTGCGCCGTGTACCCGAAGATGCAGATGAACGTCAGCGGCGCCGGCAGCGAGTCATGCCCGAGCTCGGCGGCGACAGCCTCATCGAAGTAGAAAGCATCATCGTTCTTGACGGCGATGGCGTGCTCACGGATCTTCTCGCGGCCAACCTCGTAGGCGTCGGGATAGCGGTAGTGCATCCCGACGATTTTCTCCGACAGCGTCACGACAATGGGCTAGCGCGACTCTTTGTGGGGCTGGTGGTGACCGCAGTTCGGGCAGAACTTCTTGATCTCGAGGCGATCGGGATCGTTCCGCCGGTTCTTCTTGGTGATGTAGTTACGGTGCTTGCACACCTCGCAGGCCAAAGTGATCTTCGGCCGTACGTCGGTACTCGACGCCACGTCTCTTGCCTCTCGTTGTTCTGCCTGTAGCGGTGGGGAGGCTCGATCTCCCGACCTCACGATTATGAGTCGTGCGCTCTAACCAGCTGAGCTACACCGCCCCGATCGACGCGACGGTGCTCCGCCGAGCGTCTACCGAGCCCCCTAACGGAATCGAACCGTTGACCTTTTCCTTACCATGGAAACGCTCTACCGACTGAGCTAAGGGGGCCTTGCACTATCTTGGGCCGTAGGGCCTTAAAGAGGGTACATTCTCCCTGTTCCCGCCTCCAAAACGGCTGGTCTCTGGCTCATTTTTGGGCGTCTGCGGCAGTGGCCGCGGGCCTGCCCACCCAAATGTGGCACCGGCGTACATCAGTTCAGTCAACTGGGCGGGGCCGCACCCTTCCTGAGGCCAGGTAGGCAAATAGGCCGTCTGGCCTACCTGACGTCAGCCAACCACCGACATCCCCGGTCCGGGCTGAAACCACGTCCTCACGCAGCACGCCACCCCCGGCTGTACAGCGCCGCGGCAGTTCGCCCGACGGCGTCGGCGTCGGAGTCCTCGGCGATCACCCGGATGACGATCCATCGCAACGCCGCCAGATCCCGATTTACCTTCTGGTCGCGGACATATGTCACGCGATCGCTCTGGTGGTGTCCGCCGTCGTACTGCACGGCGATCTTGAGGTCCTCCCAGCCCATGTCAACCTTGGCGATGATGCGTCCCCGGGTGTCACGGACGACGATCTGCGTGCCAGTCGGCCCCATACCTGCGTCCGTCAACGCCAGCCGGAGCCGGGTCTCGCGGGGCGAGTCCGCGCCGGCGTCGACCAGACCGAGCGCCGTCCTCAGACCGCGCATCCCACGGGCATAGGGATAGCGGGCCATCAACGGCAGCACGTCATCGATCGTCACCTCTCCGCGATTCAGCAGGGCATCGATCCGGGCCACCGCCGCATCGCGCTCAAGATGCCGGCCGAGGTCGAAGATCGTCCGGGCACGCGTCGTGACTCTGATGCCGGCGACTGTCGTCACCTCATCTTCGGCCCACGCCTCGGCGCGCACGATCAGCCCCTTCGGCGGATGCGTGTTGACCCAAAGCATCTCAATCGGGACATCGTCGTCGACCCACTTGGCGTAGTGCACCGCCGACGCCGCGACGCCCGCAACTACTCCCCGCCGTCGCGACCACGACCACGCTCCACACACCCGATCCCGAATGGACGGGCTCGGCGGGCCGTAGACATCAGGGAACATCCGTCGATATCGCGTCCGCAACTCGTGCCGAGTCACTGTGCCTGCTGCCAACGCTTCACTGCCGATAACAACCCCCATGACGGGATGCTGGCACGTGCTGCCCGCGAAAACAGCCCCTGGGCTGGGCTGCTGTGGATAACCCCAGACTGCGTAGTTTCAGTCTCATGTGGGCAACGCCATCGCGGCTGACTTCAGGTAGTGATTTCCACGCCGGCCTATACGTGGCTTCAGTTTCGCGACACGTGTCGCCGCGAAACTGAAGCCAGGTAGCTCAGGACAGCAGCCAGTCGTTCGGGCTGAACAGCTCGCAGTGCACCCGGGTGACACCGCGGCTGACGAGCTGATCGCGCACCGCGCGCACGAAGCCGTCGTTGCCGCACAGGTAGACCTCGGCATCGGCGGGCAACTCGACGCCGTCCAACGACAGCAGGTCCTCGTACCAGAGCTGCAGCGTCGCGTTCGGCAGCCTCTCGACGAGCTCACGTTGGCGCTCCCGCAGTGGGTGGGCCGCCTCGCTGCGGTCGGCGTGCAGCACCTGCACAGCGGTGCCGGGCGCGCGATCGAGCACGGCTTCGAGGATGCCGAGCATCGGCGTGACTCCGATACCGGCGGAGATGAGCACCAGCGGGGCACCCGGCTGCGGGGCCGGCAGATCCCCGAACGGGACGGTGATGTCGATCACGTCGCCGACCCGCAGATTGTCCCGGATCCAGCCCGACACCTCACCGGCCGGCTTGACCGCGAACGTCAGCTCACCACCACCGGACGCATTGACCAGGCTGTACTGCCGCAGCTGACGGGCGCCGTCGGGCAGCGTCACCCCGACCGACACGTACTGCCCCGGCTCGAACGTGGCGGCCGGTCCGCCGACGGTCACCAGGACCGCGCCCGACGGGTCGTCCACCCGGCCCGTGACCCGCGCTCGCCGGTATACGTCACCGGCGGCCACCCCGGCCTCTTCATAGAGCGCACGTTCCATGTCGATCAGGGTGTCGGCCATGATCCAGTAGACGCGGTCCCAGGCCTCGGCGACCTCGGCGGTGACGGTGTCGGCACCCAGCACCTCGACGATCGCGGCGAACAGGTGCTGGTGCACGATCGGGTACTGATCGGCGGTGATGCCCAGCGACGCGTGCTTGTGCCCGATCCGCGACAGCAGCTCCGCCGGGTGCGGCAGGTCGGGGTTCACCAGATGGGTCGCGAAGGTTGCGATGGACGCGGCCAGTGCGCGCTGCTGGGCGCCCTGGGCCTGATTGCCCCGGTTGAACAGATTGCGCAGCAGCGACGGGTGCGCCTCGAACAGTCGTTGATAGAAGGACCGGGTGATCGCGTCGATATTGGCCCCGACCAGGGGCAGCGTGGCCGTGATCAGGTCGGCGTGCGCGGGCTCCAGGTCCTCGGAGACGGAGGACGGGACGGCGGTACTTGTCACAGGGTGGTCCTTTCCAGCGGGAGAGTCACGACCGGCAGCAAGCCGCCGCCGGTCAGGTCTTGCAGGGTGTGCTTGTCCAGTTCGCGGTAGAAGGCCTCTTTGGCCTCGTCCAGCAGGCGGCGCAGTCGGCACCCGGCGATCAGTGGGCAGGGGGTGGCACCGCCGTCGCAGTCGATGACCTCGGCGTCACCTTCCAGCCGGCGCACCAGCCAGCCCACCGACACCGCGCGGCCGGCTTCGGTCAGCGAGAGCCCGCCCACCCGTCCGCGGCGGGCATTCACCATGCCGAGGTCCGACAGGCGTGCGACGGCCTTGGCGATGTGGTGCTCGGAGGCATCGGCGCCGACGGCAATGGTGCGGGTGGTGATGCGGCGATCGGCCGCGTCGCCCGCGGCCAGCAGCATCATGGTGCGCAGCCCCAGATCGGTGAACCGGGTGAGTTGCATGTTCTTGACGCTATAAATCCTGCATCGCAAATACCAGATATAGCGCCCGTGGCCTTAAACACCCGATTTCGTGCGGTTTTTCCACCTGCGGGTATCACGCGTGTGGCCAGATTCCGGCGAACGGTGGCCATCCGGCCACTGCCGCTCGACGGTCGGCGGTACACGGCATGCGCCGCATGTAACTGGGATTTTCGGCGTCCGCGCACGTCCCCCTAGAGTGTCGCCATGGCTTCCGACGCTGATCGCCTGTATTTCCGCCAGCTGCTCTCGGGTCGCGATTTCGCGGCCGCCGACCCGATTGCACAGCAGATGCGCAACTTCGCCTACCTGATCGGCGACCGGGACACCGGTGACGCCGTGGTGGTCGACCCGGCGTATTCGGCGGGCGAGCTCGTCGACGCACTCGAGGCCGACGGCATGCGGCTGTCGGGAGTGCTGGTCAGCCACCACCACCCCGATCACGTCGGCGGCACCATGATGGGCTTCACGCTGGCAGGCGTTGCCGAGTTACTGGAGCGCGTGAGTGTGCCGGTGCACGTCAATGCCCTTGAGGCCGAATGGGTTTCGCAGGTCACCGGAATCGCCATGAGCGATCTGACCGCGCACGAACACGGTGACAAGGTCAATGTCGGCGACATCGACATCGAACTGCTGCACACCCCCGGGCACACCCCGGGCAGCCAGTGCTTCCTGCTGGACGGACGACTGGTCGCCGGGGACACGCTGTTCCTGGAAGGCTGCGGGCGCACCGATTTCCCGGGTGGCAACGTCGACGACATGTTCCGCAGCCTGCAGGCGCTGTCCACGCTGACCGGCGATCCCACGGTCTTCCCAGGCCACTGGTACTCGACGGAACCGAGCGCTCCGCTCTCGGATGTGAAGCGCTCCAATTACGTCTACCGCGCCAGCAATCTGGACCAGTGGCGCATGCTGATGGGCGGCTGACCGCGTCGCTCGACCCGCAATACTCTCGCGGCATACCTCCGCCTGGACTATTCTGCGAGGTCACAGCGCCCCGGTGGCGCACATAGGGAGGAAACCCCGCATGACGACACCGCCGACCACGGCCGGCTGGTACCCAGATCCCGACGGATCCGGGGGTCAACGCTATTGGGATGGTGCCGACTGGTCCGATCATGGGCCCGATGCCACCGACGCGCCCGCGTCCACCGAAGAAACCTCGGCGTGGCCGTCGGAACTGCCGCCGTGGCCCGAGGACATGACGATGCCGTCCTGGGAAGAGGCAGGTAAGGCCGAACCGGTCAACGAGGTGGAAACACCCGAGGCCGACGTAGCGCCCGAGCCGGAAGCGGTCGAGGAGCCAGCCCAGGCTGACGAGCAGGTCGAGCCCGAGGCCGCGCCCTTCGTTGCCGAAGAGCCGGACGCGTCCGCGGAACAGTCGACTGCCGTCGTCGAACTCGTCGATCAGGACCAGCCCACCGCCGTCGTGACGTTGCCCGACACCTCCGCCGCGGCGGGCCCGACGACTCCTCCGTCGGGCGAGCCGGCCGCGTTCGCGGCCACCACGTTTCCGGACGGGGCCGGATCCGCCCCGTCCAGTCCGCTCAAGGGCTATCTCATCGGCGTCGGCGGACTGCTGGCCGTCCTGGTGGCGGTGCTGGTGTGGGCGTTCGCCTTCGCCGATCCCGGCACCGGCTCGACTGAGGCCACCGGGGCTGACGGGACCTCCGAGACTGCTGGGACGACCGACTCCGCAACGAATTCCTCCGACCCGACCGCCACCACCGGTGGCGAGGTCACCGGCGCCGGCGAACAGGTCGCCGACGGTGAAATCACGATCACCAGCAAGGGTGTGGAGGTCACGCCAACGGTCTCGGCG
Source organism: Mycolicibacterium sp. P9-22 (assembly GCF_008329585.1). Classification (GTDB taxonomy): domain Bacteria; phylum Actinomycetota; class Actinomycetes; order Mycobacteriales; family Mycobacteriaceae; genus Mycobacterium. The sequence continues at coordinate 693,527 of NZ_NPKP01000002.1, forward strand.
GTCGACAACGAAATGCTGACCAAGACGGCCTCCGGCGAGTTCGTGGTCGTGCGCCTGACGCTGCTCAACAACGGTGAACTGCCGGCCACATTCCTCGCCGACCAGCAGGTACTCAACGCCGGCGGGCAGACCTACAACACCGAAACCGAGAGCACGTTCTACCTCGGCGGCATCTCCGCGGTGCTCTACCCGGGCCAACCGATCGACGTCGCCTTCGCCTATGACGTGCCGCCCGGCACCGCTCTGGAGTCGCTGCAGGTACACGGTGACCTGGCCAGCGCGGGTGCTGTTCTGCCACTTTCCTGAGCAAACGTTGCCTGCAAACAATTGACGCTGTACGTCATTTGGCGGACAGACAACTGATTCCGCGCTCATATAGCCTTCTGACGGCGGATTCCGTTGAGCGACGATGCGTCTTCAGCGAGATTACGTCTTGGTAGTACAGCGGCAGGTTGGCAGAATTGTTCGCTAGAGATCGCTTGCGTTGCATCGCCGGGGGTGGCCATGAAAAACGTCGTGCTGTGTTTCGACCACTCCGGGGAGAGCAACGCCACGGCCCTCTTCCGACTCATCGACCCGGCCGGGCAGGTCGGCTGGCGGCAGTACACCAACAGGCGTCCCGAGGACGCCCGGGCATCGGTCGCCGCCGCGTACACACATCTCGTGGATCACTGGCATCCCGGTGACAACGTCTACGTCTTCGGCGCCGGCAGTGGCGCGGCCTGCGCCCAGGCGCTGACCCGCCTGCTGGGCACCATCGGTGTGCTCGACGGTGAATTGCGCAGCTACATGCTGGCCACCTATGCACTGCCGCGCACCACCCGCACCGCACAGGAGTGGCGTCACGTCACCGAGGTGGCCGCCGGCCTGGCCGAGCACGATGACATCACGCTGCCGGTACGCTTCCTCGGCTTGTGGGATTCCACCCGCATCCGCGGGACCGCCGGGCCGGTCAACGTCATCGCGGGCCGTCACGCGGTGGCCATCGACGGCCCACCGAACCTGCAGCGCGTCGAGGGTGTGGACGAGGTCTGGTTCCGCGGGTCGCACCGCGACATCGTCTCCAGCCCGCTGACGCTCGAGTGGATGCTCGACGGCGCCGAGCAGGCCGGGCTGCGGGTGGACCGGACACCGTCTGCGCATGCCGAGCCGGAAAGTTCGGCACTGAACGTGGGGCTGCGCAGGCTGCCCGGCGACGCCGTCGTGCACGCCAGCGTCCAGATGCATGTGCGCGCGCATCCGCGTTACTGGCGCCGACTACCGGCCCAAGTCGAATGGGTCGATCTGGACTGGCTGGACCGCGGTGAGCGGTTGATGGCCGGCGCACCGGCCACTCCCCTGCGGCCACGGACTCTCGCCACCGCATCCTGACCCCACCAGCTAAACCCTGCGCTGCGGTTTACGCGACCACCAGCGAAGCGCTAGTGTCCGAGGCGCAATCGGATGATCAGGTGAGGTCGCGGTGGAATGGTTTAGGGATCGGTGGGCCGATCTGAGCGGCCTGGGGTCGGCCGGATGGCTGACGATCGCGGCGTGGGCCGGGCTGGCGCTCGGGCTGAGTGCGCTGCTGTTCACTGCGCGCGCACTCAAGCGGAATCGCCTGATCAAAAGCGATGAGCTGCGGCCACACGTGGTGGTCTACATGGAACCGCACCCGTCGGACTGGCATGTCATCGAACTCGTGGTGCGCAACTTCGGGAAGTCCGCGGCGTACAACATCAGATTCGACTTCGTCCATCCGCTGACGGTCGGCCGCTACGAGGACGCGCGTGCGGACGAACTGCCCGAGGTGGCCGAACTCCGGTTGCCCAGCGAACTCACCCAGCTCGCCCCCGGGCAGGAGTGGCGAACTGTCTGGGATTCGGCGATCAGCCGCGAGGAGTTCGGCGGGCAGATCCGGGCCCGCTTCGAGGGAACCGTGCACTACGGGGATCGGCCCGCCGGTGGTAAGCGGCGCGAATTCGAGGCAGTGGTGGTGCTGGACTGGGCGACGCTGCAGCCGGTGCAGCGGCTGGAATTGATGACCACCCACGACCTGGCCAAGCGGGAGAAGCAGAAGCTGGAGCTGCTGCGCAGCGTGCTGACCTATTTCCACTACGCCTCCAAGGAGACCCAGCCCGAGGTGTTCCGGGCCGAGATCGACCGGATGAACCGGGCGGTGCGCGAGACCCAGGACCGTTGGCGGACAAGGCAGTCCGATGAGACCACCGAGCTGGAGTTCCCCTGGATCGCCACCGACGGGTCGAACGGTCGGCACCACTCCGGCCCCGCCATCGGAATTAAGCACCGCGCTCCGTAACATCCGGCCTATGACCGCCACTTACGCCGCTCAAGACGCCGTCGCGACCATCACGCTCGACGATGGCAAGGTCAATGCCCTGTCGCCGGCGATGCAGGCCGCCATCAATGCCGCCCTGGATCAGGCCGAGACCGATATCGCGGCGGGCACGGTGAAGGCCGTGGTGCTGGCCGGCAACGATCGCGTGTTCAGCGGTGGCTTCGACCTGAGCGTCTTTGCCTCCGGTGACGCGGACGCCGGACACGCAATGCTGGCCGGCGGTTTCGAATTGGCGATCCGGACGCTGACCTTCCCTGTGCCGGTGGTGCTGGCCGCGACCGGACCCGCGATCGCGATGGGTTCTTTCCTGCTGCTGAGCGGCGACCATCGGGTGGGATCCGAGCGGTCGCGCTGCCAGGCCAATGAGGTCGCCATCGGGATGACGCTGCCGGTGGCGGCCCTGGAGATCATGCGGGCACGCCTGACGAAACCCGCATTCTCACGCGCGGTGTCGGTGGCCGCGGTGTTCGCCGGCGACGCCGCGATCGCCGGCGGCTGGCTCGACGAGATCGTGGAGCGCGACGCGGTGCTGTCCCGGGCTCAGGAAGTGGCTGCCGAGTACGCGACGACGCTGCACCTGAAGGCGCACGTGGAGAGCAAGCTCAAGGCGCGGTCCTCGGCGCTGGCAGCGATCCAGGCCGGGATCGACGGACTGGCGGCCGAATTCAAGATGTCACTCAGCTGAACCCGCTGCCCCACCGGCCACTTCCGGCCCGCCCGGAAAGGTCGGCATCACACGTGCCCGGGTGGCGAGCGGCATGTCAACGGCGCTCGACAGACCACCGCTGCGGCAAGAGTGAGATCCGGCTCTAGCCACCGGCCCCCAGCAAGCGCACGATGATGGACAGCAAACTCACAGAGGGGCGAGAAGATGACCAATCCATCATCAACCGTTGACCATCAGGCAGTAGCGACCAAGCACCGAGCAATGTGGGCCACCGGTGACTATCCCCGACTTGCCGCGGAACTGGTTTCTCCGCTCGGCCCAGTGCTCGTGCAGGCGACCGGCATCGGGCCCGGCGATCGCGTGCTCGACGTCGCCGCGGGCACCGGCAACGCGGCGATCCCGGCCGCAGTGACGAAAGCAAGCGTCGTCGCCAGCGACCTGTGCCCAGATTTGTTGGAAGCCGGCGCCCGAATAGCCGCCCAACGCGGCGTCGAACTCGAATGGCGTGAGGCCAACGCCCATGAGCTGCCGTTCGGGGACAACGAATTCGATGTGGTGATGTCGTGCATCGGGGTGATGTTCGCGCCGTTTCATCAGATCGCGGCCGACGAGCTGGTGCGAGTCTGCAAGGCGGGCGGCAGGATTGGGCTGATCAGCTGGACACCCGAGGGCCACATAGGAAAGCTGTGGGCAGCGATGAAACCGTACGCTCCCCCACCCCCTCCCGGCGCCGAGCCCCCGCCGCTGTGGGGTCACGAGGATCACGTCCGCGCGCTGCTGGGTGACCGCGTGACCGATGTCGTCACCGAGCGAAGGATGCTGAGTGTTGACCACTTCGCCGACGGCGCCGAGTTCCGCGACTACTTCAAGGCCACCTACGGGCCGACGATCGCCGTCTACCGCAACATCGAAGGCGACCCGGACCGGGTGGCAGCGCTCGACGCGGAGATCGCCCGGGTGGGCGACAGCGTCCTGAGCGCGTCGTCGAGCATGGAATGGGAGTACCTGCTGCTCACCGCGCGCAAGGTCTGACCCGCGCGCCTGCCCACCCACCGCTGTCGTACCCGCGCACTACGCTGGCCTCGATGGCTCTGCACCTGCACCGCGCCGAGCGGACGGATCAGCTCGCCGATGGTCTGGGTGCCATGCTGGCCCAGCCGCTGGCCGACCCGTTCGCCGCCGAACTGGTGCTGGTGCCCGCCAAAGGCGTCGAGCGCTGGCTGAGCCAGCGGCTGTCCAACCATCTCGGTATCTGTGCCGGCGTGCAGTTCCGCAACCCACGCTCCCTGGTCGCCGAACTGACCGGGACCACGACCACCGACCCGTGGGCGGCCGATGCCATGGTGTGGCCGCTGCTCGCGGTCATCGACGACAGTCTCGACGAACCGTGGTGCACCACGCTGGCCGCTCACCTCGGCCACCACGCCGCCGGCGAGGAACGTGAGCTGCGCCAAGGCCGTCGTTACGCCGTCGCGCGACGACTCGCCGGCCTTTACGCCTCCTACGCGCGCCAACGCCCCCAGTTGCTCACCGACTGGGCCGATCTGCCCGCAGACCTTTCCTGGCAACGACCGTTGTGGGACAAGCTGATCCAGCACATCGACGCCCCGGCACCGCATGTCCGGCACGCCGAGACGCTGGCCCGGCTGCGCGCCGCCCCGAGCGACCTGCCGGAGCGGATCTCACTGTTCGGGCATACCCGCCTGCCCTCCACCGAGATCGAACTGCTGGGCGCGCTGGCCGTCCACCACGACCTGCACCTGTGGCTGCCCCATCCCAGCGACAAGCTCTGGCGCGCACTGTCCGGCCGGCACGGCGCCATCCCCCGTCGCGACGACACCGGTCACCGCGCCGTCGGGCATCCGCTGCTGGCGACTCTCGGCCGCGACCTGCGCGAACTCGAGCGCGCGCTACCCACTCCGGCCACCGACGAATACCTCTCCACCGCAACATATCCCGAGACACTGCTGGGCTGGCTGCAATCCGATATCGCCGCCGACGCGGTGCGACCCGAGGGCCGGGCCTACCAGAAATCCGATCGCTCGGTCCAGGTGCACGCCTGCCACGGGCCGGCCCGGCAAATCGACGTGCTGCGCGAGGTGCTGCTCGGACTGCTCGCCGACGACCCCACCCTGGAACCCCGCGACATCCTGGTGATGTGCCCGGACATCGAGACCTACGCGCCCCTGATCACCGCCGGGTTCGGGCTCGGCGAAGTCGTGCGCAACGCCCACCCGGCGCACCGCCTGCGGGTACGGCTGGCCGATCGTGCTCTGGTGCAGACCAATCCGCTGCTGTCGGTGGCCGCGCAGCTCCTGATGCTCGCGGGTGGCCGGGCCGGCGCCAGCGAGGTCCTCAACATCGCCTCGGCCACCCCGGTGCGGGCCCGGTTCTCCTTCACCGATGACGATCTGGACGCCGTCACCGGATGGGTACGCGAAGCCAATATCCGGTGGGGCCTCGACCAGCCGCACCGAGCACCCTACGGGGTTGAATTCCTGCACAACACGTGGCGGTTCGGTGTCGACCGGGTACTCGCCGGGGTCGCCATGTCCGATGACTCCCGCGCCTGGCTGGGCACCACACTGCCGCTCGACGACGTCAGCAGCAACCGGGTGGAACTGGCCGGACGGTTCGCCGATTTCGTGCAGAAGCTCACCGACACCATCCACGCCCTGAGCGGTACCCGCACCCTGAGCAACTGGCTGCAGGCACTCACCGAGGGTATCGACGCGTTGGCCTTCGATGACGAGGAGTGGCCGGCCGCTCAGGTTCAGCGTGAGTTCGCCGATATCGCAGAGGGCTCCGGTTCGGGCTCGGTCATGTTGCGCCTCAGCGATATTCGTGCGCTGCTGGACCGGCACCTGGCCGGGCGCCCGACCCGCGCCAACTTCCGGACCGGCACGTTGACGGTGTGCACGATGGTGCCGATGCGGTCGGTGCCGCACCGGGTGGTGTGCCTGGTCGGTCTGGACGACGGGGTGTTCCCGCGCCTCGGCGCCGTCGACGGTGACGATGTGCTGGCCCGCGACCCGATGACCGGTGAGCGCGATATCCGCTCCGAGGACCGCCAGCTCCTGCTCGACGCGATCGGCGCAGCCACCCAGACACTGGTGATCACCTACACCGGCGCCAACGAGTACAGCGGGCAGCCCCGGCCCCCGGCGGTGCCGATCGCCGAACTGCTCGACACCCTCAAGGCCACCGCCACCGGCACCGCCCACGATTTGGTGACCCGGCATCCGTTGCAGCCCTTCGATGTCCAGAATGTGCTGCCGGGCATGCTGATCCCGGGTTCGCCGTTCACCTTCGACCCGACGGTGCTCGACACCGCCCGTGCGATGGCGGGTACCCGCGGCCCGCAACCGGACTTCATCTCCGGGCCGCTGCCCGAAATCCCGGCCGGCGATGTATCACTGGCCGAACTGATCGCGTTCTTCAAGAACCCGGTCAAGGGCTTCTTCCGGGCGCTGGACTACACCCTGCCCTGGGATGTGGACGGGGTGTCCGATGTGATGCCCGTCGAGATCGACGCATTGCAGGAGTGGACCGTCGGAGACCGGATGCTCGGCGACATCATGCGCGGGATGACCCCGCAGGACGCCCAGCAGGCCGAATGGCGGCGCGGCACGCTGCCGCCGGGGAAGCTCGGCTGGCGCCGCGCCGTCGAGCTGCGCGATCAGGCCGCCCTGCTGGCGGCCGAGGCGCTGCGCCATCGCCGCAGTGACGGCCAGGCGTTCGACGTCGATATCGATCTGGGTGCGGGACGGCGGCTCACCGGGACGGTGAACTCCGTCTTCGCAGATCGGCTGGTCACCGTCACCTACTCCAAGCTCGGCGGCCAGCACCTGCTGGCCTCCTGGATTCCGTTGCTCGCGTTGACCGCTCAGCGCGGGCAGCGGTGGTCGGCGGTGTGTATCGGCCGGCCACCGCGCGGCACCACTCCCCGCGTGCAGGGCCTCGACGGCCCGAACGATTCCGTCGGCCTGCTGCGCGATCTGGTGGCCATGTATGACGAGGGCAGGCGCCGCCCGCTGCCGCTGCCGATCAAGACCTCCTATGCGTGGGCCGGTGCCCGCCACGTCGGCGACGACCCGGCGCAGGCCGCGAACTACCGCTGGCGCAACGAGCGCGACGACCCGGCGATCGCACGGGTATGGGGGCGCGATCCCGGCCTGGACGAACTGGTGGGCCTGGACGATTATGCGCAGCGGCTGTGGCTGCCGCTGCTGCAGGCCGAGGGAACCGCGTGAGCGAGCAGGTGCGCACCTTCGATCTGACCGGGCCACTGCCCGCACCGGGATCGACGACCGTGCTGGAGGCCAGCGCCGGCACCGGCAAGACCTTCGCGCTGGCCGGTCTGGTGACCCGGATGGTGGCCGAGGGCCGGGCCACGCTCGACGAAATGCTGCTCATCACCTTCGGCCGGGCCGCCAGCCAGGAACTGCGGGAGCGGGTGCGCGGCCAGATCGTGGACGCGCTGGCAGCTTTCGCGGACCCGTCTGCCGCGGGCAATGATCTGCTGCGCCATCTCATCGCCGAGGACCGCAACGCGCGGCATCAGCGGCTCCGTGACGCGCTGGCCGGATTCGACGCGGCGACCATCGCTACCACCCATCAGTTCTGCCATATCGTGCTGAAATCGCTGGGGGTGGCCGGCGACAGCGACAGCGGCGTGACCCTGGTGGAGAGCCTCGACGAGCTGGTGTCCGAGATCGTCGACGACCTGTACCTGGCCCGTTTCGGCAACGACGCCGACGCACCCCGGCTGAGCTACCGCGACGCCCAGAAGCTCGCGTCCCAGGTGGTGCGCAACCCCGCGACCGAGCTGCGGCCACTGGATGCCGACCCGGACTCGCTCACCGCGGAATGCCTGAGCTTCGCGCGGGAAGTGCTGGCGGAGTTGGAGATCCGTAAACGGCGCCGCGGCGTGCTCGGCTATGACGATCTGCTGACCCGGCTGGCCGACGCGCTGGCCGATCCCGACTCGGCGGCCCGGGTGCGGATGCCTCAACGCTGGCCGGTGGTGATGGTCGACGAGTTCCAGGACACCGACCCGGTGCAGTGGCAGGTCATCGAGCGGGCCTTCGCCGGGCAGTCGACGCTGATCCTGATCGGCGACCCGAAACAGGCCATCTACGCCTTCCGTGGCGGCGATATCGACACCTACCTGCGGGCAGCCGAAACCGCCGGGGACAAGCAGACGCTGGGTATCAACTGGCGCAGCGACGCCGCCCTGGTGAACCGGCTGCAGGTGGTGCTGGGTGGCGCCCAACTCGGCGGGCCCGGCATCGTCGTGCACGAGGTGTCCGCGCATCACCGGGGCCACCGACTCGCCGGCGCACCGCACAACGATCCGTTCCGGTTGCGGGTGGTGACCCGCGGCGGCAAGGGCACCCGCACCATCGGGATCGACCGCCTCCGTGAGCACATCGGCCGCGACCTGGCCGCCGATATCGGTGCCTTACTGGCCGCCGGCACCACCTTCGCCGGGCGGCCGCTGGAGGCCCGCGATATCGCCGTCATCGTCGAGACCCACAAGGACGCCCGGGCATGCGACACCGCGCTCGCCGAGGCCGGTATCCCCGCGGTGTACACCGGGGATTCGAATGTGTTCGCCTCGGCCGCCGCGCAGGATTGGCTGTGCCTGCTGGAGGCGTTCGAGCAGCCGCACCGCCCCGGCCTGGTCCGGGCTGCGGCATCGACGGTGTTTTTCCGGGAGACCGCCGAAAGCCTTGCCGCCGGCGGTGATGCGCTCACCGATCGGGTCGCCGAGGAGCTGCGGAGCTGGGCCGGGCATGCCAGGGAACGCGGGGTGGCCGCGGTGCTGGAGGCCGCGCAGCTGGCCGGTATGGGCAAGCAGGTGCTGTCCTGGCAGGGCGGTGAGCGGTTGATGACCGACCTGGCGCATGTCACCCAGCTGCTGCAGAACGCCGCGCACCATGAGGGTTTCGGGTTGCCCGCGCTGCGGGACTGGCTGCGCACCCAGGCAGGCGAGGAGACCGGGTCGGCCGAACGCAACCGGCGCCTGGACAGTGACGCGGCCGCGGTGCAGATCATGACGGTGTGGGTGTCCAAGGGACTGCAGTACCCGATCGTGTATCTGCCGTTCGCGTTCAACCGATACTCACCGGACCCGAATCCGGTGCTGTACCACGACGACGACGGGGCCCGCTGCCTGTACGTGGGCGACCCCGATCCGGTGGTGCTGCGCACCGGTAAGGCCGAGGCCGCCGCCAATGACAGCAGGCTGACCTATGTGGCGATGACGCGCGCCTGCTCACAGGTGGTGGCGTGGTGGGCGCCGTCCTGGGACGAACCCAACGGCGGGTTGTCGCGACTGATGCGAGGCCGCACCCCCGGCCAGGCCGAGGTGCCCGCCGTCTGCAGTCCCGCCAAGGTCTCGGACCTGGACGCGCTGGCCCGGCTGCGGGCGTGGGAGGAGGCCGGCGGCCCGGTGCTGGAGGAATCGCTGATCGAGACGATCGCCGCCGCCCCTGCGGCAGCCGCGCCCACCGAGCTGGCGGTGCGGCACTTCCACCGCTCCATCGACACCTCGTGGCGGCGCACCTCGTACTCCGGTCTGCTGCGCGCGGCCGAGGAGTCCCCGGTGTCCAGCGAGCCGGAAGTCGCCGAACTCGACGATGAGGTGGCCGATATCGCGCTGGTGGCACCGGCATCCGGTGACGATGTGCCCTCGCCGATGGCCGATCTTCCCAGTGGGGCGGCGTTCGGTTCACTGGTGCACGCGGTGCTGGAGACCGCCGACCCACTCGCCGAGGATCTGACCGCCGAACTGACCGAGCAGGTGCGCACGCATACCGCGCGCTGGCCGGTGACCGTGGCGGCCGAGGAGCTGGCAGCGGCACTGGTCCCCATGCACGACACCGATCTGGGCCCGCTGGCGCCGGGCACCACCCTGCGCCAGATCGGCCTGTCGGACCGGCTGCGGGAGTTGGACTTCGAGTTCCCACTGGCCGGCGGCGATACCGCCGCGGGAGAGTTCGCTCGGCTGTCCGATGTCGGTGCGCTGCTGGCCGAACACCTGGACGCCGACGATCCGCTGGCGTCCTATGCGGACCGGTTGTCGGCGGGTGCGCTGGGCCGACAACCGCTGCGGGGATATCTGTCCGGCTCGGTGGACGCCGTGCTGCGGATACCGAACGGGTCGGCCACGAAATACGTTGTCGTGGACTACAAGACCAACTGGCTGGGTATCGCCGACTCCCCGCTGACCGCCGCGGACTACGGCCGGGAACGCATGGTCGAGGCCATGTTGCACTCGGACTATCCGCTGCAGGCGTTGCTCTACAGCGTGGTGCTGCACCGTTATCTATCCTGGCGGTTGCCCGGCTATGACCCGCAGCGCCACCTCGGTGGGGTGATGTACCTGTTCGTGCGCGGCATGTGCGGTGCGCTCACCCCGGTGCAGGACGGCCATCCCGCCGGCGTCTTCAGCTGGGACCCGCCGGCCGCACTGACCATCGCGCTCTCGGGACTACTCGATGCTTGACGATTTCGAGCCCGCCGATATCCAGGTGGCCCAACGGTTGACGGCCCTGGCCGGGGAGACCTCGCCGGACGTGGCGATGGCCGTGCGACTGGTGGTGCGGGCGCTGCGTGGCGGCTCGGTGTGTGTGGATCTGCGTGCCGCGGCGCCGTCGGTGGGCCTGGTGGCCGATGATTGGCTGGCGGAGGTGGCGGCGAGCCCACTGGCCCAGACCCCGCCGGTGCTGCGGTTGTTCGGTGATCTGCTCTACCTGGACCGGTACTGGCTGGAGGAGCAGCAGGTGTGCGCCGACGTGCTGGCACTGGCCGGGACCGTCCCGCCCGGGCAGGCGCCGGACGTGCTGCGGCTGTTCGACGACGACTACGCCGAGCAGCGGGCGGCCGCCAATTTGGCACTGTCCCAAGGGCTCACCGTGTTGACCGGCGGACCGGGCACCGGCAAGACGACGACGGTGGCGCGGCTGCTGGCCCTGTTGGCCGAGCAGGCGGCCCTGGAGGGCAGGCCCTCACCGCGGATCGCGCTGGCCGCGCCGACCGGCAAGGCGGCGGCACGGTTGCAAGAGGCGGTGCAGACCGCCGTCGACGAACTCGACGCGGCGGACCGCTCGCGGCTGACCGGTCTGCAGGCCACCACGCTGCACCGGTTGCTCGGATCGCGGCCCGACACCTCCTCGCGATTCCGCCATCATCGCGGGAACCGGTTGCCGCACGATGTCATCGTCGTCGACGAGACGTCGATGGTGTCACTGACCATGATGGCCCGGTTGTTGGAGGCGGTGCGCCCGGACACCCGGCTGCTGCTGGTGGGCGATCCCGATCAGCTGGCATCGGTGGAGGCCGGCGCGGTGCTTGCCGATCTGGTGCAGGGCCTGGGTTCCGCACGGGTGGCCTCGCTGACGACCTCGCACCGGTTCGGGGCCGATATCGGCGATCTGGCCGCCGCGGTGCGCGACGGAGATGCCGATGCCGCGCTGCAGGTGTTGCGGGCCGGTGGCGAGCACGTCGAATGGCTGCCCTCGGCGCGGTCACTGCGCGATGTGCTGCTGCCGCAAGCACTTCGGCTGCGGGAGGCGTGTGTGCTCGGCGACTCCGCGACCGCGCTGCAGACGCTGGAGGAGCACCGGCTGCTGTGCGCACACCGGCGCGGCCCGTTCGGTGTCGCGCACTGGAACCGCCAGGTGGAGCGGTGGCTGACCGAGGCGACCGGCGAGCCGTTGTGGTCCACGTGGTACGCGGGTCGGCCGATCCTGGTGACCGCCAACGACTATGGACTCAAGCTGTACAACGGGGACACCGGAGTGACGGTGGCATCACCGGACGGGTTGCGGGTGGCGGTCGGAACACTGTCGTTCGCTCCGGGCCGGCTGGCGGAGGTGGAGACCATGCACGCGATGACGATCCACAAATCACAGGGCAGCCAGGCCGCCGAGGTGACGGTGCTGCTGCCACCCGAGGATTCCCGGTTGCTGACCCGCGAGCTGTTCTACACAGCGGTGACACGGGCCCGGCGCCGCGTGCGGGTGGTCGGCTCGGAGGCCGAGGTCCGCGCGGCGATCGACCGGCAGGCCGTGCGTGCCACCGGACTCGGACAGCGGTTGCGGCTCCATCCGGACCATCAATCCACGTTCGGTATCAATTGATGCCCAACGAGTGTTGGATCGGCGATACCGGTGTGATCTACCCTTCACGAACCGCGAAAATTGAAACGTTTCACATTCTGGAAACGGGCGGTTGACTCGATGAGGAGTGGACGATGAGACCGGAAACCACTGCCCGATCTATCTGGTGGACAGCGTTTGTCGCAGGCATGGCGTCCTATATCGACGCCGCCGCAATCGTGACCAGCGGAACCGCGGTCGTCATGCTCAGCGACAGCATGGGCCTGAGCGCCGGGCAGATCGGCGCGGCATCGGCCTCACTCACGGTGGCCATCGCCATCGGCTCGGTGATCGGCGGACGCCTCGGAGACCGCTTCGGCCGGCGCTCGGTTTTCCTGGCCACCATGGCGGTGATCCTCGTGGGCGCAGTCGCTGTCATTCTGGCGCCGTCCTACGGCTATCTGGTTTCGGGTCTGGTGCTGATCGGCCTGGGCGCCGGCGCCGACCTGCCCGTCTCATTGGCAACGATCGCCGAGGCAGCCAAGGCCGGCCAGCGGGGCAGCCTGGTGACCTTCTCACATCTGCTCTGGAAGCTCGGGACCATCGCCAGCCTGGCGCTCGGTTCGGTGTTCGGCGATTCCGGACGAAGCGGCGCGCAGATCATGTACGCCCACATCGCACTGGTCACCCTGCTGACACTGCTCGCGCGGATCGGACTGCCCGAATCGGACCGTTGGCAGACGGCCCGCGCGGTCGCGCTCGACGACGCCACCGGGACACGGTCCAAGGGCGCGCTGCGCGAGCTGATGAAGCCGCCCTACGTGTTGTCATTCACCGCCCTGATCGTCTTCTACGCACTGATGAACCTGGGCAGCAACACCAACGGCCAGTTCGGCGCCTATATGTTCGTCAAGGTCGCCGGATCGACTGTGAGTTACTTCTCGACGGTCAAGCTGATCGCCACCGCGGTGGGGTTCTTCCTGGTCTTCGTGCTCATGAAGGTCGTCGACGGGCCCAATCGGATGAAGTGGTTCGTGTTCGGCGCGTTGTGCTCGGTCGCGGGCTCTGCCCTACCCGCGATCGCCGGACCGACGACCTTCACGCTTTCCACGATGCTCGTCCTCTGGGCGATCGGCACCGTGTTCGCGAGCGAGGCCATGATGAAACTCTGGACCCAGGAATCGTTTCCGACGCTACTGCGCTCCACGGCCCAGGGCGCGATCATCGCGGCGGCCCGCGGCCTGGCAGCCGCGTTCGCTCTGTTGACGCCCACCATCCTGCTGGCCGGGCCGCGGGCGTTGTTCGCCTTCCTCGCCGTGGTGGTGGTGCTGGCAACCTCGACCGCCTTCTTCACCTTCCGGAATCGCACAACCACTGAACTCGATGAAGACGAAGCTGCACAAGAGGTTTCGGACTCCGAAAGCGAAAGGATCAACAAGTGATCGCCTCCAGCTCGCCGGTGATCGACAGCGTCAGCGTTCAGCTGTTCCAGAGCGCCAAGATGACAGAACTCGACTCGGACGGCCATGACCATCCCGGGCCGCGCACCGAGATCACGCTGGCGCTGTTGCGGATACGCGACACCGACGGCGTCGAAGGGGTGGTCGTCGGAAAGCCGGCCTACCTGCGGGCCGACCAAGTGGAACAGCACCTGCGCCCGGTGCTCACGGGCGCCGACCCATTGCGGCGCGAGCACATCGGCGAGGAACTGTTCAGACGTTCGCGGTCCCGGGCGGCCGAACTGCCTGACCACACCCTGAGCTATGTGGATCAGGCGTTGTGGGACCTGGCCGGGAAACGCTTCGCCACACCCGTGTGGAAGCTGCTCGGCGGCGCCAAGGAGCGAGTCCTCGCCTACGGCAGCGTCATGTGCGGTGACGACATCCCCGGAGGGCTGGCCACCCCCGAGGATTACGCCCGTTTCGCCGTCGAATTGGTCGAGCGTGGCTACCGCGGGATCAAGTTGCACACCTGGATGCCACCGATCGAGGGTGCGCCGAGTGTGGAACGAGACATCGCGGCATGCGCCGCGGTCAGGGAGGCGGTCGGTCCGGGTATCGATCTGATGCTCGACGGATATCACTGGTATTCGCGGACCCAGGCGCTGCAGATCGGCAGGGCGCTCGATGAATTGAAGTTCGCCTGGTTCGAGGAGCCGATGGACGAGTACTCGACGCAGTCCTACCGGTGGTTGTCCGAGCAGGTGGCAACGCCCGTGGTGGGACCGGAGACTGTCGCCGGTCGCCACCGGTCCCGGGCTGACTGGGTGCTCGGCACCTGTGACATCTTGCGTGCGGGCGCAATGAACACCGGCGGAATCACGCCGGCTCTCAAGGCGGCACACCTTGCCGACGCGTTCGGCATGGCCTGCGAGATCCACGGGCACGGCGCGGCCAATCTCGCGCTGGTCGGCGCCTCTCCCAACGCACCCTGGTACGAACGCGGACTGCTGCACCCGCAGGTGGACTATGACTGGGTGCCGCCGCATCAACTCGCGAACGTGGATCCGCTGGCCAAGGACGGCCATGTCGAGATGCCGTCACTGCCCGGCCTGGGTGAGCAGTTCGATTTCGAGTACATCGACGCTCACACGACCGCGAGGTACTGACCCGGCAGCCGCCGGGGAGTCAGATCCGTCGTTCAGACGGTCTTGGCGGCGAAGGCCGCGCTGGAGACGATGCCGATCGCCAGGGCGATCGTGCCGTATCCCAGGATCGCGGCGGCCACGACGGCGGCGATGGAGCCGGCGCCCAGCAAGACCATCACTATGCCCAGAAGTACACCGCTCATGATCGGACCCTTTCGTATGACTGCCGTCACAATGTAGCGCATCGGGTGCGGTGAATCACAGTCAAACCGGCGTCTGTTCGGACACGATCACTTACGCGCATTTGCACAGCGCACAGCATGGTTTGCGATGATCCGGAACCGGAATTTTGTTAGTTAGGCGTAGTACCGCTCGCAGCCTGCGTCAGTAAGGTGAGCTAACCAATCCGCCGGCGCACATCACGCTGCCTCAATGGCGTCGGCCACGCAGCGGAAGCCGATGTGGGTGGTGGAACTGTCCTGGGATTGCGAGGACCGGGCCGCCGGGCGGTAACGGTGGCAGTATTCCGGTGCGCACAGGTGTGAGCCGCCCTTGAGCGCCTGGTTGATAGCCGGATCACCGCCCGGAGCGGGGCAGCATCCGGACACCTCGGGGTGGGCGCGGTGCCGCGGGGTATAGCGGGTGGCCGTCCACTCCCACACGTTGCCGATCATGTCGAGCAGCCCGAAACCGTTGGCGGGGAAGGTGCCTACCGGCGAGGTGCCGGTCCAGCCGAGCGCGCCGTCATTGCGGTATGGGAACTTGCCCTGCCAGGTGTTGGCCATCAGCGTGCCGCCGGGCCGCACGTCGTCACCCCACGCATAGACCGATACCGCACCCGCGCCGGCGGCGTACTCCCACTGCTCCTCGGTCGGCAATCGCCGGCCGGCCCATGCCGCGTAGGCGGCGGCGTCGGGGTAAGCGACCTGCACCACCGGGTGATCGGGCCGATCCTCGACCGTAGAGCCCGGACCCGTCGGGTGCTTCCAGCACGCCCCGGGCACCCAGGTCCACCATTGCCGCCAGTCACGCAGGTTCACCGGTCCGGTGGTCGGCTGGAACACCAGCGAACCCGGTACCAGTTCCTCGGGCGGAACACCGGGAAACGCCGCCGGGTCGAGTTGCTGCTCGGCAACGGTGACATGGCCTGTCGCGGCCACGAACTCGGCGAACTGGGCATTGGTCACCGGATGCCGCTCGACCGCCAACGGCGCGACGACAACATCGTGCACCGGCGCTTCCTCGGGGTAGAAGTCCGGCGATCCCATGCGGTAGGTGCCGCCTGGGAGAGCGACCAGTTCGGTGAGCATGCGGACAGACTATGCACAGACCGCACATCGGGACCGCTACGACGAAACCAGAACCGCCAGCAGGTCGGGCAGCGGCACGGTCGCGATGCCGATCTGGGCGTCGCCGATGCCATACGGCAGGATCAGGGTGTCTGCGTGCACCAGGGCCCCGCAGGAGTAGACGACATTGGGCACATAGCCGTCCTGCTCGTCGGCGGCCGGTGCCAGCAGCGGGCGGCGCAACCGGCCGATCATCCGGGTCGGGTCATCCAGGTCCAGCAGGATCGCGCCGATCCGGTAGGTCCGCATCGGCCCCACCCCATGGGTGAGGACAAGCCAGCCCTCCTCGGTTTCCAGCGGCGGGCCGCAATTGCCCAACTGCAACGTCTCCCATGCCTGCAGCGGCTGCTGGCACGGCAACGTCGTCGTCCACACCGAGAGGTCATCGCTGTAGGCGACGGTGTTCGATTCCCGATCCGACCGCGAGAGGGCGGCGAAGCGCCCGTTCAGCCGGCGTGGGAACAGCGCCAGGCCCTTGTTCGCTGCCGCATCGCCCACCACGGGCGCGGAGGTGAAGGACACGAAATCGTCGGTGGTCAGCAGCTGCTGGCTGATCCGCGACCCGCTGTAGGCGGTGTAGGTGGCGTGGTAGACCACCGAACCGTCGTCGTCGACGAAGCGCACCAGGCGCGCATCCTCCATGCCGACGGCCTCGGCCTCGCTCGCCGGCCACAGCACGCGCTCGGAAAGATCGGTGTCGGAGGCGAATTCGACGGCGTAGGCCCGGTCGGCTATCGACCGGATCAGATCGATCGTCTCCGGTCCATGTGCGCGGGTGACACGGTGGCGATGCAGCGACTCCAGCTGACCCTCAAGGTCGGCCCGGGTGAATCGCTCGCCGAGCCCGGCGAGCACGTACTCGGCGGCCTCGGCCGCGTGCGCGCGGGCCAACTCGTGGCGGAACACCGACGCGTCCAGCAGCGTGGGTGTGCTCACCCCGGCGGTCGCGAACGGCACGGGCTTGTCGATGACGGTGATCCCCGCGTCGTCCACGGTCCCGGTGCGGAACCCGATGGACGAGCGATGCCCCTCACCGATACCCCGCACGCTCATCACGAGACGCAGGCTGCCCGGCGCGGTACCCGCTTGATCGGGGTGCGCAACGATGCTCGGGTTGCACAGGGCCGCACCCTCGATCGCCACCTCGTTGGTGAAGGTCGCCCCCAGCAACAACATCCGATCCGGTGACAACGTGATGCCGGGGTCCAGCCGATCGGTGAGCTCACGCGCATGCTGGCCGAAGGTCGCCACCAGATCGCGGTGCCGTCCGCCGAAACGCGTCATCACATCGTTCACCGACGCCTGTACATCGGCCTCGCTCAGCGCCAGCACCCGCCGAAGCGCCGCACCGGCCCGGGACTCCTGTGCCTCGAATCCCTCTTGGCCCGGCACGAACAAGGTGGTGATGACGCGGGATCGGTCGGCTACCAGGCGCCGCGGGCTCCGAGTGACCAGGACATCCCGCACCGCCGTCACTGGGTGACGCCGACGAATCGACGCGCCTGCTGAAAGGTCGACAGCAGCGCCAGCGTCGATTCCGCGCCCTGATTGAGGTTCACGCCGTCGGCGTGCAGACCGTCGTATCCGCCGCCGGTCTCGACATTCCACATCACTGCTCCGGCATCGTTGTCGCCCTGGAACCATGCGGCCGCGGCGCGCACCGTGTCGGGCCAGATCGCCGCGGCATCCACCGTCGCGGCGCGTGCACAGGCGTCTGCCAGCGAGGACACCTCGACGGGTTGTTGGTCGAACCCCGGCCGCGGCTCACCAGTCGTCCAGCCCGCGACGGGAGTCGGCGACAGGTGACCGCCGGACGTCTCCTGCCCGATCAGCCAGCCCAGGAGATCCAGTCCGCGCTGACACAACGCTGCGTCGTCGAGCGCACCACCGGCCGCGATCATGGCCTCCGCGAGCACCGCGTTGGCGTAACTGAGGCGCGCCTCCGGCCACGGCCACTCGACGTCGCCGCGCGCATCGGCGATACCGGCGGCGTAGTCACCGATCAGCTTGCGGGCGGCGGCATTTGCGGGTTCGACGCTGAGCAGCTCGGCCGCACCGATGGCCGCGAAGGCCATGGCCCGCGGCCAGGTGGATCGGCCATGTGCGGCCCGCTCGAACTGGACCACCGCCAGCCTGCGGATCAACCCGTTGTCACTGTGCGAGGCGGCGGAGCCCAATCCCCACAGGCATCTGCCCCAGCAGTCTTCGAACGCGTATGCATCGGTGAACCGTCCGGTGTGGTCCATGCGATTCCGGCAACCGCCGAGATACGCCTGCGCCTCGTCGAGGAACCGCACCGCCACCTTGGCGAGGCCTCGCACGGCGTCACCGGCGTCGGGTTCCCGGGTGGTCACCACCAGCACCCTGGCCATATCGTCGGTGCAATACCCGTGCTCTCGCCGCGGTTGCGCACCGCAGGCATGCTCGAAGGTGCCGTGGTGATCCGACATTGCGAGCAGGTGGTCGAATCCGGGTCCTAGTACGCCCATGTGCGTTCCCGCGGCTTCGAGATCTGTTGCGCCACAGCCTGATAAGACTTGGCGACCAGGGACCACGCCATCGTGGGTGCGAGCCGTCGCGCTTCGGCGGCCATCCCGCCGGCCAGCCGGGGATCGGACAGGACGGATCGCAATGCTGACGTCATCGCGTCGGGGTCATCGTGGGCGACGATGAGTCCGGCGCCGCTGCCGAGCAATTCCACCGCGTGCGGGAAGGCGGTGGCCACCACCGGGCGTCCGCTGGCGATCGCGTCCACCAGTACCCCGGAGGTGACCTGGTCGGTGGAGTCGTACGGCAACACCACCAGGGCCGCCGACTGCGCCAGCACCGATAGCGAGGCCGTGCTGCGGTAGGTGGCGTCGAAGGACACCGAGCCCGCCACCCCGAGGCGCTGCGCCTGCTCGGCACGCGCCTCACGGTAGGTCTCACCTTCATGTGCCAGCACCTTCGGATGAGTCCGGCCGGCGATGAGGTAACGCGGGTTGCCCCGCAGCCCCTGCAGCGCCCCCATCGAATCGATGACCCGCTCGACACCCTTGCCGGGGCCGAGCAATCCCCAGGTCAGGATCGTCGGCCTACCGGCCCGCTTGGTGGGCAGGCCGGTCGGGGCGGTCGATCCGTGCGGGATCGTGGAGATCTTGCGTCGTTCGACGTCGAACCCGGATCGCAGCAGCGCTGCGGCCGAATCGGACATCACGACCACATGGTGGGCCAGGCTCATCACCGCTTCGAGCACCGAGCGCTGATGCGGGGTCGGGCTGCTGGGTACCGTGTGCAGCACGACGATGGACGGAATGGTCAGTCCGCCAAGGATATCGACCACTTCATCGCCGTCGGTGCCGCCGTAGATGCCGAACTCGTGCTGGATGACGGCCACGTCACTGCCATTGAGCAGCTCCGCGCAGGCCGCCACCGAAGCCGGGGAGCCGTTGACGAGTTCGCCGACGACACGCCCGCTGGGACTCGCCGGCCCGTCGGCCACCCGCACGACGTTGACGCGCGAGCCGTTGGCGGACAAGCCGTCGGCCAGTGCCGCGCTGAAATTCGCCAGCCCGCACGGAGTGGGCGGATAGGTACTGAGCAGGCCGACGGACGGGGTGCGGCCGCCCGGGCGCTCCAGCACCGGGGTGCCCGAGAAATGAAAGGAGGGTGCATTGGATACGACAGTCAAGGGTGATCCCTAAAAACGGATGTCACCTGAGTGTCCGGCGCGAGCTGACGCTCGGGCGAGTGCAACGGCGGACAGCTGACTCATCCCGGACCGGCTGGGTTCCCAACTTCCCCCACGTTACACCCCGTGACCTGTACCCGAGGGGTCAGCTGCGGCGGGCACGGGCCCGGCGAACCGCCTCCTCGACGACACGTTCGGCCACCGCGGCCAGCTTGCGGTGCTCGGCCTGGCTCATCGCCCGCAGCTGATCGAACGCCTCGGCGGAGCTGCGGCCGGTGCGCGACCGGATGATGCCGATCGCCTGATCGATCACCGGCCGGGTCAACAACGCCGTCTGCAACTGATCGGTCAGCGCCAATGCGTCGGCCAGGATGCGCGCATTGTGGACCGCGACCGCGGCAGGCTTGGCGAACAGTTCCCCGAACCGCGCGGCGTGCTCGTCGAAGCTGTCCTTGCCGTAGGCGTACACGGTGATCGCGCCGACCACCCGCTCGGAGACGGTGAGCGGCAGAGCCAACGCGCTGTGCACCCCCAGGCGCCCGGCCCGCGGGCCGAACCGCGGCCACGACCGGTCACCGCCCAGCGACCCGGACCACACGATGCGTCCCGCCTCGGCGGCGGTGATGCCCGGGCCCTCCTGCAACGTCCCGTACTGAATCTCATCCAGGTCGGCGACGAACGGCGCGCTGGCGGCCAACGCCACGACGTTCCGGTCCCCGTGTTCACCGTGCAGCAGCGTGACCCCGACACCGTCGGCGCCCGGCACCGCGCGGACGGCCGATGCGGCCACCTCGGCGAGCACCTGCCCCAGCCCGAGGCTGTCCGCCACCAGTCCGGCGAGCCGGGTCAGCCCGGCCTGCAGGTCGGCGGCGGCCGAGTTGCCATCGTCCGGTGCGGAGGACTCCACCGTCGCCATCTACACCCGTGTCGTGCCGGGGCGGTCGGGCAGGGCCAGCCGGAAGATGGTCCGCAGGGTCTGCAGATACTGCCGCGGCAGCGACCCGGTGGTGTAGGCGAGATCATATTTGCCGCACAGTTCGCGCACCCGCTCGCCGATCTGCGCGTAGTGGTTACTCGGCAGATCGGGGAACAGGTGGTGCTCGATCTGATAGCACAGGTTGCCGCTGGAGAACGCGAGCACCCGTCCGGCCTTGAAGTTCGCTGCGCCCAGCATCTGGCGCAGGTACCACTCCGCCCTGGTCTCGTCCTTGATGGACTCGGGGGTGAACTGCTGGACGCCGTCGGGGAAGTGCCCGCAGAAGATCACCACGTAGGTCCACAGGTTGCGCAGCAGGTTGGCGGTGACGTTGGCGCCCAGCGCGCGCCGCCACCGCCGGCCGCTGAGGGCGGGCCACACGAGGTAGTCCTTGCTCACCTGCCGGCGGATCTTGGCGAGCATCTTCTGCGTCACCGCGTCCTTGGCTTCCTCGGAATCGGCGCGTTCACGATCCGAGTGGTAGCCGTGCCGCGCGATACCCCATTCGAATATGAGTGCCAGCAAGAAATTTCGCAGCGGTTGCAGCAGGTGTTCGCGCTTCCAGGGCTGGTCGCGAGTCACCCGCAGCACACCGAACCCAAGATCGTCATCGACCCCGAGCACGTTGCTGAAGACGTGATGCCGGTAATTGTGCGAGTAGCGCCACTGCGACGAGGGCCCCACCATGTCCCATTCCCAGCTGGTGGAGTGGATCTCCGGATCGTTCATCCAGTCCCACTGGCCATGGCAGACGTTGTGCCCGATCTCCATGTTCTCAACGGATTTCGCGTATGCCAGCGCGGAGGTACCGATGATCCAGCCCGTCCTGGAGCGGGTACCGGCGATCGTCAATCTGGCGGCCAGATCCAGGGTGCGCTGAAAGACGATGGTCCGCCGGATGTAGGACGCGTCCTTGGCGCCGAGACTCTCCTCCACATCGCTGCGGATGCGGTCCAGTTCTGCCCCGAATGCCTCGACGTCGGCACTACTCATGTTCGCGTACGCCGCGATATCGCTGATTGCCACTTGAATTCCTGGTCCGAAGTGCGGCGGCAAGGGTCCGGACCACCTGTGTTGCACCTCAAGCCTAGGCCCCGATCGCGATCTGCGCCAAGTCGGTGCGCGGATGCGCAAGACTGGCGCCATGACAGAAACCGCCGCCACCCGCGTCGCGGTCTACCTCGACTTCGACAACATCGTGATATCGAGATACGACCAGGTCAACGGCCGCAATTCGTTTCAGCGCGACAAGGCCAAGGGTCTGGAAACCGAGAAGCTGACCCGCGCCACCGTCGATGTGGGCGCGATCCTGGACTTCACCTCGTCGTTCGGGACGCTGGTTCTCACCCGGGCGTATGCCGACTGGTCGGCAGATGTTAATGCCGGGTACCGCCAGCAGGTGGTGGGCCGCGCGGTCGACCTGGTGCAACTGTTCCCCGCCGCCGCCTACGGCAAGAACGGCGCCGATATCCGGCTCGCGGTCGACGCCGTCGAGGACATGTTCCGGTTGCCCGACCTGACCCATGTGGTGATCGTGGCCGGAGACTCCGATTACATCGCCCTGGCGCAGCGGTGCAAGCGACTGGGCCGCTACGTGGTGGGTATCGGGGTTGCGGGTTCGTCCAGCCGCGCGCTGGCCGCCGCCTGCGACGAGTTCGTCGTCTACGACGCGCTGCCGGGTGTGCCGGTGTTCGAACCGGAGCCGGTCACCGAACCGCAGAAGAACACCCGGCGCAAGAAGACCGAACCCGAGGAACCCGACCCGCAGACCGCGGCGACCGCACTGCTGACCCGCGCACTGCAGATCGGGCTGGAGAAGGACGACGTCGACTGGCTGCACAACTCGGCACTGAAGGCTCAGATGAAGCGGATGGATCCGTCGTTCAGCGAAAAGTCGCTGGGATTTCGGTCTTTCAGTGATTTTCTGCGCTCCCGCACGGATGTCGTTGAGCTCGACGAGAGTTCGACGACCCGGATGGTACGGCTGCGCAGCGCGGATTGAGACGCGAAAACACAGATTTCACAATTAAATTGGCGCCGCCACATCGGTGACGCCGAGGTGTATGGTCGAGGAACAGGGACCATCTCAGGCCCCCTCATCGAAGGGGCCCTCATGGCCGACAAGTCTCCGCGTCAAAGCATGACGAAGAAAACCGGTAAGTCGCTCAAGGAGAAACGCGCGGCCAAGCGCGGAGATTCGTCCACCAACACCACCGACGACGTCTTCAACAACAAGAAGCGCTGACGCCCGCACCCGCCCGAGGGTGCACACAGATCGCGATACGGCGCCGGATCGAACTCCGAGCGCACACTCACGCCGGCAAGGCCGGACTACCGCGCGGCCCCGTTGAGTTGCGGCGTGTCGATGATCCCGCGTTCCACGCCCCACATGGTCGCGATGGTCTTGTACTCCCCCGTTTTGATCAGGTGCTCCAGCGCCCGCAACAACGACCCCGACAGCGGGGAACCCTTGGCGACCGGCCAGCCGTAGGGCGCCGAGTCGAACACCTCGCCCGCCGGCACCAACGCCCCGCCGCTGAGCTTGATCGCGAACCCGGTGACCGGTGAATCCGCGGACATGGCATCGATCTCCCCGGCGATCAATGCGGCGGTCACATCGTCCTGCCGGGTGAAGACGACCTTCTCGATCGGCGCGAGCCCGGCCGCCACGCACGCATCGCTCTTGGCCGGGATCTCCACGGTTTCCTGAATCACGCTGTGCGCCACGCCCACCCGCAATCCGCAGGCCGCGGCCGGGTCGACCGAGGAGTCCCGTTGCTGGGCCCACAGCGTGCCCGCCTCGAAGTAGGTGACGAAGTCGACCAGCTTCTGACGGTCGATGGTGTCGGTGAACGACGACATCCCGACATCCAGCGAGCCGTCCTGCACCGCGGGGATGATGTCGTCGAATTCGCTTTCGCGGTACTCGGTGGTCAACCCCATCGTCCGGGCGATCGCGTCCATCAGATCCACGTCGAAGCCGACGACCTCACCCTCGGAGTTGGTGAACTCGTTGGGGGCGTAGGGCACGTTGACCCCGACGATCAGCTTGCCGTCCGCGCGTAGCTCGGCGGGCACACCGGCCGCGATGGCCGGTACCGCACCTTCCGGGAACTCCTGCGTCGACCGGGTGTCCCACCACTTCCAGGCGCCGACCGCACCGGCGCCGACGAGCACCAGCACCGCCGCGACCAGCAGCGCGCGCTGCGGCAGCCGCCGCCCGGCACCGGTGCCCGACCGCGCCGCGGTGTGCCGTCCCGAACCGGTGACCCGCACCGGCGCGGCCAGGGCGCGCCTGGCGGCCGCCGCCAGTTCGGCCCCGGTCTGGTAGCGCTTCTCCGGCTTCTTGGCCATGCCCTTCGCGATGATCTCGTCGAAGGCGCCCAGGCGCGCATTGGATTCCGACGGCTTGGGCGCCGGGGACACCATGTGCCCGGCGATCTGCTGCTCGAGGCTGTCCGCCGGGTAGGGCCGCGCCCCGGTCAGGCATTCGTAGAGCACACAGGTCAGCGCGTAGGTATCGGCGCGGGCATCGGCGAACCCGCCGTCGAAGCGCTCGGGCGCCATGTAGGCCAGCGTGCCCAGCGTGCTGCCCGCCGTGGTCATCCCGGACTCTCCGGCGGTGCGGGCCAGCCCGAAGTCGATCAGGTACGCGAAGTTCTGCTGCTTGGTCAGCAGGATGTTCGACGGCTTCACATCGCGGTGGATCAGACCCAGCTGGTGGGCGGCATCCAGCGCGGAGGCCACCTGCTCGACGATCTGCACCGCGAACGCCGGATCCAGTGGCTTGTCGGCATCCGAGAGCAGCGCGCCCAGCGTGCGGCCCTCGATGAGCCGCATGTCCAGGTACAGCCGGCCATCGATTTCGCCGTAACCGTGGATGGGCACCACATGCGGATCGTTGACGCCGGCGGCAGCCTGGGATTCGCGACGGAACCGTTGTTGGAACACCGAGTCCTGAGCCAGCTGCGGCGGCAGCACCTTGAGCGCAACGACGCGATCGGTCTTGGTGTCGTAGGCCCGGTAAACCTCGCCCATCCCGCCCCGGCCGATCAACTCCTGGAGTTGATAGTGACCGAAAGGTGTCGCGTCCACCGGTTTCCTCTCGGCGCAGGCCCCCTGGCGTCGATCTGTCGATCGAAGTTACATCACACCTGGCAAAAATGTCATGACGAGACAGTTAGGCGGGCGGCAACTGCCGCGGGGCGCCGTCATCTCGTCCGGTCGGGCCGCCCTCGCCGATTTCCCGGTGACCGTCGGATCCGTCCAGCACGACACCCCGCCGCGACTCGATCCGCGGCCGGGAGACGTCCACCCATTCGCGTTCGGCCGTCACCCGCCCGGGTTGCTCGACTCCCTCGGATTCCACCGTGACCCGATGCGTGCGGCGCATCGTGAAATGGAATTCCTCGGTTTCCTCGAACACCTGCCGTATCGGCTTCGTCGCGCTATCTATCGCACCAGCGACGATCGGCGGCACGAACGGCCGGATGAACCGAACGGCGGCCCGGGTGACGTCCGGAATGATCGGCAGCCCGCCACCCCGGTGCGGCTCCAGTTCCTTGGCTGCCTCCGGTTCCCTGCTGGATGCCACGGGCAGCGCGGCCGGAGCCGCCTCCGAGGGCTCCGGCGGATCGAGCGCCTCGGCGACCCGGCGGCGTTGCCGCTCGGCGTCGATCGCGTTCTGCGCCTCGACGGCCATCCGGGCGCTGTGCAACTCCTGCTCGGCCCACAACTGGTCGACCTGCGCCCGCACCTCGGCGCGCTTCACCGCGATCGCGGTATCGGCCGCGGACTCGGCATCCTGCGTCGTCGCCCCCCGCCACCTCCTCAACAGCATCGGCAGCAGCGTCAACAGCATGCACAACGCCGCCACCAGCGCGCGTAGCACCAGCGGGCCGGGATGGTCCAGCGTGTAGGCGTTCATCGCCTGCCAGCGGGACCCGATACCCGCGGTCAGCATCCCGTCGCGGGAATCCGCCACGGCCTGCTCCCACACCGCCACCTCGGCGTCCAATATGGCGGCCCGGCTGTCGCGCTCGGCGATCGCGGTGTCCAGCGCCCGGTCGCTATCGGTCAGGAAGTCTTCGGCGGTGCGCGCGCCGGGGCCGCTGCCGGGTCTGCCGGTGATGCGGTTCTGCGGGCAGTCCGCCGACGGGTTGACCTCGCAGCGCGCCACCACCAGCGCTTCGTCGCGGCGCTGCTCGGCCCGCGCGACCGCGTCGTCCAGTCCGGCACGCGCCTGGCGGGTCTGCTGCAGCGATGCCGCCGCCAGCTCGGTGCGCGGGCTGGCCTGCCTGGTCAACTCCGCGTCGATCGCCCCGCCGAACACCACCATGGCGGCCAGCTCGCCGAGCACCGCCCCGACCGCGACGCCGACGGCCACCCGGCCCGCAAGGCCCGCGGAGGCGGCCGCGATGGCATGTGCCACCGCACCGGTCAACACCCCGACCGCCAGGGCTGCCGCGATCACGCCCGCCGTCGGCCAGGTTGTCGACGCGGCCAGCACCAGGGCGAAAACCACCGCGGCCAGCGCCGCCAGCAGGACTTCTACGATCCGATCGGCACGCATTGAGTGCTCCAAAGTGTTGGGTTCTGTGCTGTGCGCCATGCGGAATCCCTCACGCCGGCTGCGAATACCGGGATCATCTCACAGCGCCGAACGTTGCGCTTCGCGCGCACAGCGTCCCGGCATGGTTACGTTGTTCTCCGTGCGAGTAGACGGTCGTGACATCAGCGTCACCGGCAGCCTGCTGCAACCACTGACCCGTCGCACCAACGAGATCCTTCGGGTCGTGCTGTCGGCGGCGTTCCTCGGCGTCGTCATCACCAGCTCGCTGATCACCCGCAACGATTGGGTGGCGCTCGAGCGCTCGGTGTCCGAGATCATCGGCGTGCTCACCCCGACCCAGTCCAACCTGGTGTATCTGGCGTACGGCGTGGCCATTCTCGCGCTGCCGTTCGTCATCCTCGTCCAGCTGGTCATCGGCAGACACTGGACGCTGCTGGCCGCCTACGCCGCGGCCGGCGTGCTGGCCGTGCTGGCGTTGTCCATCAGCGGCCGGGGCATCGCCGCGCCGCAATGGCATTTCGATCTGGGTGACCGCCTGGACACCCAGCTCTCCCAGTTCCTCGACGACCCACGCTGGATCGCGCTGCTGGCCGCGGTGCTCACGGTGTCCGGGCCCTGGCTGTCACGGCGGCTGCGCCGCTACTGGTGGGCGCTGCTGCTGGCGTTCGTGCCGATCCACCTGTTCGTCAGCGCCGTCGTCCCGGCCCGCTCGCTACTGGGCCTGGCCGTCGGCTGGTTCGTCGGCGCATTGGTGGTGTGGGTGGTCGGCACGCCCGCGCTGGAGGTCCCGCTCGACGGTGCGGTGCGGGCGCTGACCCGGCGCGGTTTCGTGGTCGCGGCGCTCGCGGTGATCCGCCCGCCCGGGCCGGGCCCGCTGGTGCTCGCCGCGACCGGCCCGGACAGCACCGCGGTCGTCGAGTTGTACGGACCGAACCAGCGCAGCGGCGGCGCGCTGAGCCAGCTGTGGCGCAAGTTCCGGCTGCGCACCGATGAGACGGCACCGCTGCAGGCCTCGATGCGCCGCGCCGTCGAGCACCGCGCCCTGATGGCCATCGCCATCGACGATCTGGGGTTGTCCAACATCTCCTCGGTGACGGTGAGCGCGCTCGACCGCGGCTGGACGCTGTATGCCCGCAAGCCCGCCCGCGGCACGCCGCTGAGCGCGGACGCCGCCCCGGTGGCCGACGTCTGGCAGGCACTGCACAGGCTGCATCAGAGCCAGATCTCGCACGGCGACCTGTGCCGCGGGGAGATCACCGTGCACGACGGGCGCGTGCAGTTCGGCGGCTTCGGCAACGCCGAATACGGCGCCACCGACGCGCAGCTGCAATCCGATATCGCCCAGCTGGTGGTGACCACGTCGGCGATGTACGACCCGGCCTCCGCGGTGACTGCCGCGATCGACGCGTTCGGCCGCGACACCGTGCTGACGGCGTCGCGGCGGCTCACCAAAACGGCTGTGCCCGCCCGTATCCGCGACTCGGTGACCGATGCCAAGGCCGTCATCGCCGCGGCCCGCGAACAGGTGCGGCAGCAGACCGGGGCCGACAAGATCAGCACCGAGACGATCACCCGCTTCACCCGGGTACAACTCATCCAGCTGGTGCTGTTGGTCGCGCTGGTGTACGTGGCCTACCCGTTCATCAGCACGGTGCCGGCGTTCTTCGACGAGCTGAGCAACGCCAACTGGTGGTGGGCGGTGCTGGGCCTGGTGGTCTCGGCGCTGCGCTACCTCGGCGCCGCGGGTGCGCTGTGGGCGTGCGCCGACGGTCTGGTGCGCTTCCGCCACCTGGCGATCATGCAGGTGGCCAATACCTTTGCCGCGACCACCACGCCGGCCGGGGTGGGCGGGCTCGCGCTGAGCACCCGGGTGCTGCAAAAGGGCGGGCTGAGCACCATGCGCGCCACCGCCGCGGTCGCGCTGCAGCAGAGCGTGCAGGTGATGGTGCACGTGGCGCTGCTCATCCTGTTCACCGCAGTGGCGGGCACGTCGGCGAACCTGCAGCATTTCGTGCCGAGCGCCACGGTGCTGTACCTGGTGGCCGGCGTCGCGCTCGGGTTGGTCGGCGCATTCCTGGCAGTGCCGAACCTGCGGCGCTGGCTGGCCTCGGCGGTACGGCCCAAGGTGCAGGAGGTCAAGACCGACCTGTGGGAGCTGTCCCGGGAGCCCAAACGGCTGGGATTGATCGTATTGGGCGCCGCCGGAACGACTCTGGGCTCCGCGCTGGCACTGTGGGCGAGCATCGAGGCATTCGGCGGCGACACCTCGTTCGTCACGGTGACGGTGGTGACGATGATCGGTGGCACCCTTGCCTCGGCCGCGCCGACCCCCGGCGGCGTCGGCGCGGTGGAGGCCGCACTGATCGGTGGGCTCGCCGCCTTCGGCGTGCCCGCCGCTGTCGCGGTGCCGTCGGTACTGCTGTACCGGGTGCTGACCTGCTGGTTGCCCGTGTTCGTGGGCTGGCCGGTGATGCGCTGGCTGACCCGCAACGACATGATCTGAGGTTTGCCGGTGGCGGTTTTCGGATACCTGACCAGCACCGAACCCGTCGATCCCGGAGCGTCCCTTGCAGATCCGCACGCTTGCCCCGACCGCACTGGCCGTCGCCGCTACCGCGATGGCCGGCACGCTGGCCACCCGCCCCGCCGTGGAGTCGGCGTGGTACACCACGTTGCGCAAGCCGCCGTATCAGCCCCCGCGTCAGGCGTTCCCGATCGCCTGGACATCGCTCTACACCGATATCGCCGTGGTGTCGGCGCAGACGCTGGACGAGTCACCGCCGGAAGTGCGCCGCAGCTACATCGGGTCCCTGGTGATCAACTTGATCCTCAACGGCGGCTGGTCATGGCTGTTCTTCAACCGGCGCAAGCTGGGCGCCTCGGCGATCACCGCCGGCCTGCTCACCGCAAGCAGCGCCGACCTGGCCCGCCGGGCCGCCGCGGTCCGCGGCGTGAAGGCAGCACCGCTGGGCCTGTACCCGCTGTGGTGTGCGTTCGCGACGGCGCTGTCCACCCACATCTGGGCGCTCAACCGGCGCTGAGCAACCGGCCGGCCGCCTAACAGTCGTAACAAATGAGCCATACCCGCCGATCCACTCTGATAGGTCATCTATCGTGGCACGACACAACCCAGGGGGTTCCAATGGTGAAAACGTTTGTAGTGGCCGGTGCCGCAACGCTTCTGATGTCCGTGGTCGCCGCACCGACGGCGATGGCCGCCACGACGTGGCAGATGCCTGACCTGGTGGGCATGAATCTGGAGGACGCCCAGAGCCTCTACACCGAGACGGTGGGCCCGGAGGGTCCGTGGCTGGACCTCATCAACAAGGCGCCGGCGGCGGCCGGCGGGATCAACGCCCCGGTCATGTGGGAGGTCTGCGAGCAGGCGCCCAAGGCCGGCGCCAAGATCGCCGCGAAGTCGTACACGGCCGTCGCGGTCAACCGGCCCGGGAAGTGCTGACCCGGGCGTTCTGAGCAGTACCGCTCGACACCGGGGCCACGCCGGCGCCCGGTTATGCTCTCGAACTTGCAGACAACACACCGCACCCCGGCCACCGCTGCGCCGGTCGCACGGCAGACGCGCCGAGACCTGGACGTGGTCGCGATCCTCGCCGTCATCCTCGTCGTCATCGGTCACTTCTGGCTGGGACGGGTCACCGGCGGCGTCGACGTACTCCTGGTACTGGCGGGCTACTACGTCGGGGACCGGGCGCTGCGCTGCACATCCGTTCCCGCGGAGATCGGGTGGTGGGCCCGACGGGTGATCCCGGCGCTGGTCCTGACGCTGACGGTGTCTGCCGGGCTGACGCTGGCGGTGCAGCCGCAGACCCGTTGGGAATCGTTCGCCGAGCAGACGCTGGCCAACCTGGGCTTCTATCAGAACTGGCTGCTGGCGACGACCGCAGGCGACTACGTGCAGGCCGGCGAGACCGTCACGCCGCTGCAGCATCTGTGGGCGCTGTCGGTGGCCGCCCAGGTGCTGCTCGTGGTACTGCTGTTGGCCTGGCTGATCCGCCGGCGCCTGGCGCTGCTGGTGGTCCTGGCCGCGGCCGCGGTCGCCTCGCTGGTCTGGGCGGTCATACAGAACTCGAGCGAACAGACCGTCGCCTACTACAGCAGCTTCACCCGGGCCTGGGAGCTGCTGGCCGGTGTGCTCGCGGCCTTCGCGGTCGGGCGCGGGCCGTGGCCGGGATGGCTGAGCCGACTGGCCGTGGTGGCCGGGCTGATCGCCATCGTCGCCTCCGGATTCCTGGCCGACGGGCTGACCGACTACCCGGGACCGTGGGCCCTGGTGCCGGTGCTGGCCACGGTGCTCGTGATCGTCGGCGGCGCGGAGTCGGCGACGGCGCGGTTCGCCGGGTGGGCGTTCGTGCTCTACCTGTGGCACTGGCCGCTGCTGATCTTCTGGATGGCACACACCAACGACGACACCGCCGGCGCCGGCGAGTCCACGGCCATCCTGGGCGCGGCCGTGGTGGCGGCATTCCTGACGTGGCGCTGCGTGGACACCCGGTGGTGGCCGTCCTGGCATCCGCTGCTGACCGGCGGAGTCACCGCTTGTCTGGTGGCGGCGCTGGCGGTGGCCGCGGTGGGGTGGCGCGAGCACGTCGAGCGTGTCCGGGACAGCGGCTCCGAACTGGCCGCGCTGTCGACGCGCGACTATCCGGGTGCCCGCGCGGTCATCGAGAACCGCAGGACCGCCCGGCTTCCGGTCCGCCCGACCGGACTGGAAGCCCCCGACGATGTCCCGCCGGCCACCATCGACAGATGTCTGGCCGACTTCGGTGGCGAGGAGGTGGTCACCTGTGTGTACGGCGACCCGCACGCCGGGAGAACGATCGCGCTGGCCGGCGGCTCGCATTCCGAGCACTGGCTCACCGCGCTGCACACCCTGGGCCGCGAGCACGGTTTCCGGGTGACGACCTACCTGAAGATGGGCTGCCCGCTGACCACCGCGGAGGTGCCGATCATCGCCGGGCCGTTCACCCCGTATCCGTCGTGCCGTACCTGGTCGGACAACGCGATGGCGCAGATCATCGCCGACCGCCCCGACTACGTGTTCTTCACCACGACGCGGCCGGTGCTCGACGGTCCCGGTGATTACGTGCCGGATCACTACCTGGGTATCTGGGATGAATTGTCGCTCAACGGCATTGCGATGCTCGGCATCCGGGACACCCCGTGGATGCTGCGCGAGGGGCGGTTCTTCTCCCCCGTCGACTGCCTGGCCGCCGGCGATGACGCCGACAGCTGTGGGCTGGCCCGCGAGGAGGCGCTGCAGGAGCGCAACCCCACGCTGGATTATGCGGCCGACTATCCGATGATGCAGCTACTCGATCTCAGTGACGCGGTATGCCGACCGAACATCTGCCGGGCCGTCGAGGGCAATGTGCTGATCTACCACGATGCGCATCACCTGTCGGGGACCTACGTGCGCTCGATGGCCGGCGAACTGGGCCGGCAGCTGGCCGACGCCACCGGATGGTGGTGACGCTTTTCCGGTCAGTCGCAGGCCTTGGAGACCATCTCGTCCCAGGTGTTGCGGGCCGCGTCGTACTCGCGCACCACGCCGAAGTTCACGTCGGTGGCGCTGGTGATCTTCTCGCCCGCAGCGGGCGCCTGGTCACACACCAGCCAGTCGGCCAGGCTCAGCTGCTTCTGCTTCATGCCCTTGAGGTTGTGAGAGTGCATCTGCAGCGGCACGCCGTTCGAGGCGGCGTTCACCGCGTCCTCGGCTTCCTGCAGGTTCATCCCGCCGGTATCCGGCATCACGAATCCGCCGGCGGCCTGTGCGGGCCCGGCCAAGCCGATGGCAGCCGGCACCAGCAAAGTTGCCGCGCCGATGGCGAGGAAGTGTCTCTTGAACATGACGTGTCCTAGCTGTCGTTGCCCGCAGTAACCGGGCTCATGGCGGCGGCGTCGAAATAATCTGGAGCGCAGCGACGTTCACCGTTGTAGGATTGTTCTGTCGCGGCCACCGCGCGGTAGGGCCGACGATTCGCACACAGTCACACCCCGAGCCTGTACATACCAGTGCGACGCGCTGTGGGGATTCTGGCGAACCGCTGTCATGCGATTCAGCGACCGCGCAGCGGGCTCACAGAAACTATCTCGACCCGTACTCCAGCGCCCTTTCCGCGGAGTCGACGTGCCCATTGCTCAAGATGGTCAGCTTGTCCGGGCGGACCTCGTACCGGGCGCCGTCGGCCGGGTTCACCGCATCGAATCCGCCTTCGGACGGCACGGCATTCGCCAACCGCACGTTGGCGCCGTCCCGCAACCGTTCGCCGTGGTAGTAGTAGCCGCCGGATGCCTCGCAGATCACCGCCAAGGACGACGCGGTTCTGATCGCGGCGACCAGCGAATCCCCCGCGTCGCAGCGCGCCGCCTGACCGACGAAGCCCTGCGCGTCGGCACCGGACAATCCGGCCAGGGCGGTGGCGCTCGGGGTCGTCGTCGAGGGCGGCGCGGCGTCGGTGGACGACGGCGGCACCGTGAGTGGGCTCTGCGACTGCGAGCCGTTGCCGCCGGTGAACACGATGGCCGCGGCAAGCCCGGCGGCCACCGCGAGCGTGCCGACCGCGCCCAGCAGCAGTCCGGTCTGAGAACGGCTGAGCCGGGACTTCTTGGCCGGCGCGGCCGGCGCCACCGGCGGGCGCGGTCCATAGGGATATGAGGGAGCGGCCTGGAGCTGTCGGGTCGGCGCCGGGCGGGCGGCGGGCGCGGGCGGGCCGTGCAGCGCAGCGGCCGCAGCCCTTGCGAGCTCACCCGCCGAGCCGAACCGATCGGCCGGATTCTTCGCCATTCCCTTGGCGATGACATCGTCGAAGGCGGAGCTGATCCCGTGGCGCTCGGCACTGGGCCGCGGCGGCGTCGCGAACATGTGCGCGCTCATCACCTGCCGGATGTCCTCCGCCTCGAACGGGGCACGACCGATCAGACATTCGAAGAGCAGGCACGTCAACGAATACACGTCCGAGGGCGGGCCGCCGGGCGTGCCGTTGAGGCGTTCGGGCGACATGTACGCGCACGACCCGATGACCAGCCCGGTTTTCGTCACGGTCGCTTCGCCGCCGCCGTAGGCGATGCCGAAGTCGACCAGGTAGGCGAAATCGTCATGGGTGAGCAGCACGTTTTCCGGCTTGATGTCGCGATGCACCAGACCGACGGCATGCGCGGCGTCCAGGGCCGCCGCGACCTGTGTGATGACCGCGACCGCACGGGCCGGCGGGAGCACCCCGTTGACCCGCACCTGTTCTCTGAGGCTGGGACCCTCGACCAACCGCATGTCGATGTAGAGGACGCCACCGATATCACCGTAGTCATGCACCGGGATGACGTGCGGCTCTTGCAACCGGGCAGCGATGCGCGACTCCCGCCGGAAGCGGGCCTGAAAGCTCGGGTCCGCCGCGACGTCGGTCCGCAGCACCTTGAGCGCCACCATCCGCTCGCGCCGGGTGTCATAGGCCCGATAGACCTCGCCCATGCCGCCGATGCCGATCACCGACCGCAGCTCGTACGGCCCGAACCGGGTGCCCACACTCGGGTAACCCATGTCTGCCGTTCCACCCCTTCGCGGCAATCCCGGCGTAACCGAAGTCACACCGGTACAAGCCAATTGCTTCCCGTGAAGGCTACACGCCGAACGCGCGTGCGGCTCCGGCCGTCGAACGTGTGTTCTAATGACTGGCGAACCGCGAGCCCGCGCCGTGCGGGCGATGATGACGAAGGAGTTCGCCGTGACGATGACACTGACCACTCCGGTCGCCGAGACGTTGCCCACCACCTCTTCCGATGTTCCGGAGGCTCGCGTCGACGAGACACCCAGGAAGCCGGCCACCAGGAAGGCGACCGGCAAAAAAGCCAAGACGATCGAACTGGTGCTGACCGTGACCGGCACCGCCGACGGCGAGTGGCGCGCCGAACTCAAGCAGGGCAACAGCTACCTGGCCCGCGACCTCGCCGTCGCGGCCGCTGCCGTGTCACGCGCCGCCAAGGAACTGCACCAGGATCTCGCCACCCCGATCGATGCGATCATCGACGAAGCTCGAGTTCAGCAGGCCGCCAAGGTTTCCGCGCTGGAGGCCGAGCTCGAGGCCGCCCGCAAGGCGCTCGCCGACCTGGACTGAGCTCGCGCGGGCCGCCATACAACTCCGCACCCGGGTCGGCCATTCCACGGCCGCCGGTGAGATGGATCACTCGATATCCCCGGAATCCAGCCTGGCGATCTTGGCTTGTAGCAGGTAACTGCCACCTCTACTCCGAAGCGATGGCACAGCGGATTCCAGAACGGGGAACCTCATGAGCACATCGCCACAGAGCTGGGGCGTCAATGCCGCGCGATCGGCGATCTTCGCCGCGTTGGCGGTCTTCGCCGTCGCCGCCGGGCTGTTTGCCGGGCCGGCTGCGACCGCCAACGCCGCCGACGACTCCTGTGTGGACGTCGCGGTGGTCTTCGCGCGCGGCACCTTCGAAGGACCCGGTGTCGGCGCCACCGGCCAGTCGTTCGTGGATGCCCTCAATGCTCGGCTGCCGGGCCAGTCGGTCAGCGTATACGGGGTGAACTACCCGGCCTCGCTGGACTTCGGACGTGCCGTCGACGGTATTGCCGACGCCACCAACAAGATTCAGTCGATCGCTGCCGAGTGCCCGGACACCGAGATCGTGCTCGGTGGGTACTCGCAGGGCGCGGCGGTCGCCGGCTACAGCACCAGCAGCAGCGTCCCGGCCGGTTTCGTCCTTCCCGTCGGCCTGACCGGTCCGATGCCGGCCTCCGTGGCGTCCCATGTGTCGGCCGTCGTCCTGTTCGGCACCCCCAACAACTGGGTCCTGGGCGTCGCCGACCGGAGCGCTCCCCCGATCGCCATCGGCGATCTGTACGCGGGCAAGACCCTGCAGCTGTGCGCCGTCGGCGACCCGATCTGCTACCCGGGTGGACTGGACCGGTCCGCACACAGCTCCTACAAGAGCAACGGGATGGCCGTTCAGGCAGCGGATTTCGTGGCCGGCCGACTGGGAGTCGCAGCCCCCGCGGCGCCCGTCGTGCAGGCGGCCGCGCAGGTCGGCTGATCCGCTCGGTATGACATCAGGCCCCCTCTCCCGAGGGGGCCTGATCGCTATGGCGAGGACGTGCCGGCGGTTCTCGGAGCAACCTTCGCCGAACGAGGTTCTGTCAGCCGGATTCTCCGGACGGGCTCTGACGGCGCCTCTGCTTCGATGGTTTCCTCGGGCTCGAGGACAGCCGACAACTCGTCGATGGCCGATTCGCCCGGAACGACGTCGACGGCAACCTCCGGCTCGGCCAACGGGGCCTGCGCCGTGGCGATGGCGACCCGTGCGGCCGGCGCGGGCGCACCGTTGAGTTCCTCGTCGCGGTCCTCCATGGCGTCGATGATCTCGGTCGTCGTGTCGGGCGCGGTGATGACCGGCGGTTCGCCCGGCTCCTCGGGCTCGGGGTAATTTCCGGCCAGGATCTGGCTTGCCTTCTCGAACCCCGCCGCGACGGCCTGCAACTGCTGGAACAGCTTCTGCGGCGACGGCAAGAATCCCACCTTGCCCGTCTCGTACATGCCGGTGCTCTCGACCATCGGCTGCAGGATCGCCTGGAACGCGTCGATGATCCGCTGCGGCGCGCCGAGGATCTTCAGCGGCATGAGCAGCGGCATCACCGGACTGTTCACCCGCACGGTGACGACGTTGCCGTCGACGGTGACGACGTTCTCGGGATCCTCGAAGTCGAAATCCTGCAGCCGGGAGTGCTCGAAGACGAACCCCGCCGCCAGCTGAATCCAGCTCATAGGATTGAACAGGTACTTCGGGAAGTACGCGATCGGGTCGTACTCGCGGTTGATCCGCAGGTAGGTCCCGTCGGGTAGCTGAATCGCACCGCCGAGGACATCGGATCCGAAGGTCGGCTCGTCGGGCCCGTACCGGGCGAAGATGCCGGTGCCGGGAGTGTTCGAGTCGCCGTAGAAGACGCCGAACACGCTGGACATGTCGTAGCCGGTGGCCGCCACCCGGTTCAGCGCCTCGGCGGCGACGCGGCCGCCGAAGGACCCCGTGTTGATGCCGCTGACCGTGGTCGACGGATCTCGCGCCAGGATCAGCTCGGTCAGCCAGGTGGCGCCGGCATCGACGGAGGCCGCCGTGACGGTCCCCGGGTAGCGCGTCGGATCGTTGAGGACGGTGAGGTCCTCGATCCGGCGCCAGATGCCGCCGTCCTGGGTGTCCAGCGCACCCGGCGGGAACTGGACACCGGCACCCGGTACCGCGAAGAGTGCCAACGCGGCCAGCGCGACCTCCTGGTCGGAGACGACGCGGTGCTGCTGGTGCACCGCGATCGGCGCCGGTGCGCTCAGCGGCTGCTCGACCATCCCGGCGGCGAGCAGTGCCGCCACTGCGGGCACGGCCACGACACCGGCGGCACGGCTGCGCTTCTTGACTCGGTGACGTGCGCTCACGGCGCCTCCTACGATGGGTTCTTCGCGGACCTGCAGTAGCTGAAAGCAGCTCTCCGGGTGCGCTATTCGCGCCCCGGTGGCAGCACGCCCGCTTCAGGCTGGCATTTTCGGTGTGACCCTACGTCACGTACCGCCGCCGGTCCCGGCGGCAAAATTTGCCGGAATCGCGACACCACGTTCGCTGCGGCGGTCCGGTGATCGGCGCGTCCATCGCGGCACGAAGGCGGCGCGCCAGATCGCTCGTCACCGCAGGCCGATGATCGGGAAGCGTTCGCTGACAGCGGCGATCAGGTCCCCCCGCCATGGGGCGAACGCTGCGGCTATCGCGGTGCGGTCACCAGCGTGGGGCGAAGCCGGCCGTTGCCCGACGGTCCCGCGCGGCTCCCCCGAGCGCTCGAGATATTGACGGACGAGTCAGCGGGACCGTTCTGGGGCGCCGAGGGGTTTCCGCTGAGCCGGCCGTTGCTGTGAGCGGTGTCAGCGGCCGCGCAGCGTCGACGAAGTTCACCCGAACGACGGACCCGCCGCCTACCGGAAACCCCAGAAACGCCACAGGCCCCCTCGTTGAGGGGGCCTGGTCAGCGTGGCAGGTACAGGATTCGAACCTGTGTAGGCGTAAGCCGACGGATTTACAGTCCGCTCCCATTGGCCGCTCGGGCAACCTGCCGGAATTTGGTGCGAGTAGCAGGGTACAACGAGGATGTACCGAAGACGAAAACGGCCAGCACCATGAGGAGGCTCCAGTGGCGGATTCAAGCTTCGACGTCGTCAGCAAGGCAGATCGACAAGAGGTCGACAACGCGCTCAACCAGGCAGCCAAGGAGCTGTCCACTCGGTTCGACTTCCGCGGCACCGACACCACCATCGAGTGGCAGGGTGAGGAAGGCATCATTCTCGTCTCCTCCACCGAGGAGCGGGTCAAGGCCGCCGTCGACGTGTTCAAGGAGAAGTTGATCCGCCGCGACATCTCGATGAAGGCGTTCGATGCGGGCGACCCGCAACCCTCGGGCAAGACCTACAAGGTCATCGGCAGCATCAAGCAGGGCATCGACAGCGAGAACGCCAAGAAGATCACCAAGCTGATCCGCGATGAGGGGCCCAAGGGCGTCAAGGCGCAGATCCAGGGCGAGGAGATCCGGGTCAGCTCCAAGAAGCGCGACGACCTGCAGGCCGTGCAGGCCCTGCTGCGCAATGCCGACCTCGAGGTCGCGCTGCAGTTCGTCAACTACCGATAGCGGACGCCGGCAGCGGGACCCCGGTGGCCTTGCCAGGGACGAGATCGACCTGAGGGCTGTGGATTGACGTGATAACCGCCGAATCACGACCCTGAGGTCGATCTCGCTCCTAGGGGCCAGGACCACTCCCTCGAGTCAGCTGTACCAACCACCGACGTTGAGTCGGCGTGGTTCGCTGAATTCCGCTACACCTGGACACTGCAGGGCATTACAACTCGCTCCCGTCTATCGGCACGTTGCGTGATTCGGGCATCGCCGGATCGATCGGCCGGTCAGCGACGCCCCGGACAGCGCAGGTTCTCTGCTGTGGCGGTTGGCGACCACTCAACCGCGGTTGCTGGCAGGCCCTTCCGTGCCATCGTTGCGATCTGGCGACATTGGCGCGAAATGCAGCTAACCTGACGGCACCATCAAGATCACGACGGCAGAACTGGAGCGCCTATGAACGGGGCTTTGCCAGACTGCCACTGATCGCGGCGTCATGTACGCGCTCTCTACGCACCTGTTCGCCGCCGGTGCGACACGGCCCCCGCGCCGTGAACCGGCGGCATTGACCGCGGTGCACTGCAGGTCGCATTCCCGTGCCTGCTGCCATGTTTGTTGGGATCGGTAGCGGCACCGACGTACTCCAATTGCCGTCATGCGAACGGCACAGCGCCGGCGCCGCCGTCCGGCAACACGCGGAACTCGGCGAACGACACGGTAAGACAGGACAGACAATGAAGAAGACCGCACTCACGCTGATGGCCACGGCGGCGACCGCAGCAACAGTCGCGATTCCGGCGACCGCGCATGCGGAACCCAGCGACATGTACCAGTTCCTGACACCGTCGGGAAACATCGGCTGCCACATGGACACCCACGCCGAGGGCTGGGCATCGGTCTGGTGCAGGCTGCAGGACGAAACCTGGGTCGAACCGCAGGATGCTGTCTGCCCGGTCGGGAACGTACCGGGATCCATCGGGAGACCAGCACCCTGGCTGCAGCTGCGCGAGGGCAAGCCGGCGTGCCTTGGCGCCGTGACGAGCCAACTGTTCTTCTCTGGCCCCTACGCTCCTCCGACGCTCGCCTACGGACAGACGCATACCGTCGGCACGATCACCTGCGGCAGTGCACCGTCGGGTGTGACGTGCACCGACACCAGCACCGGTCACTTCTTCCGCGTGTCGCGCGAGTCCTATGAGCTCGGGTGAGCGCGGTGCGACGACGGCGCCGCATGGCCGGATTCGCCGTTACGGCCGGGGTTCTGGCCGCCCTGTTCGCCGCCGCAACCGCGGACGCCCAATCGACGTGCGCTGACCTCGGCGGCACGCTCAATCCCGACACCACGTGCGATATCCACGCGACAACGGCCGACTACACCATTGACCTCAGCTTTCCGACCAGTTACCCGGACCAGAAAGCAGTAACGGACTACCTGGTCCCGCTTCGCGATGACTTCGCCGAGTTCGCGCAATCACCACCCGGTCACGCCTGGCCGTATTCACTCCAGGCGATGCCCGTCACCTATCGGTCCGGCGACGCAACGACAGGCACCACGAGCGTGGTACTGAAGCTGAGCGAGGACGCCAACCCCCACCCGGTGGCCTGGTACAAGGCGTTCAACTACGATCTCGGCACACAAGCGCCGCTTACGTTGGCCGCGCTGTTCAAGCCGGGCATCAAGCCACTGGACGTTGTCCTCCCCACCGTTCGCCGTGAGCTTGAGAAGCGTTGGCAGCCAGAGGCCTTGGAGTCAATGCTGGGATCGGCCGAAGATGCAACATTCGAGAATTTCGCGCTCACAGACGACGCGGTGATCTTCTTCATCGGCCAGGGGCAGCTTCTCGGGCATCCCGAGGGGCCACTTGAAGTGTCAGTGCCCCGAACCGAATTGGCGTCGTCGTTGGCCTGAGCCTGTCAACCGCTAGACCCCGCCGTATTCGGGCCGCAGAATCGGCCTCAGTGCTGACAGCGGGATACGCGCCTGCACGGTGCCGCCGTCCATCGACCATTGCACGACGCCGGGCGTGAAATCCGTCGGAGTGTCCCGCGCGACCGGGTAATCCGGCATGTAGAGGATGAGCTCATCGGGCGTCAGCGCCCACGCCCGGTAGCCGCCGGAGTACACCTTGTCCGGTGTCCAGCGGTCGGGCCGGAATGGGTAGCTGCCCGGTTGATGGTGTGGTGGCGCCTGATTCAGCGCATCTTCGATGAAGGGCCGCGCCAACGGTTCGATGGCGGTGAGCGGATCCACGCCGGGCTTGGTGAGATCCGCCAGCTGTAGCTGCCTGCCTCCGCCGAAGGTAAACGTGCGGTAGGCATTGTTGAAGTCCGGGCCGTCAGCATGGTAGGTCTCACGAAACACCACCGACGTCGTGCCGCCATGCCGGAACAGCTGATAGTTGGCCTCGCCGAAGCTGTTCGCCGCCATTCCTCGACCCACCCGCGTCCAGTTGTCGACCAGGGTGCTCAGGTAGTTGCGCAGCACCGGCCCGGCGACCGGATCGTCGATGAGCTCGCCGGGCACGGCGATCTTGATATCGCGCACCGCATTACGCTTCGACGCCACCGAGGTCTGGCAGTACTGACCGTTCCAGCTGCCGATGAGCTCATCACAGAATGTCGGCGGGGACGCCGCCGCGGGAGGCGCAGTCAGCATCCCAGCCGCGACCAGGAGTGCTCCACATACCTTGCCCAGGTGCATGGTTTAGGGCAGTTCGACTTTGGCCGCGCGCCACTGACCGTCGACCTTCTCCATGGTCATCTTGATGCGACTGCGATCCACCCGCGGATCCGGCACGCTGGCGTTCGCCACGGACTGGTCGACGAACAGCAGCACCACGACCCTGTCCTTCGCCGCCGACTGCACCGCCGACTCCACCACGACACCGTGTGCGGTGGCCTTGTTGTCGATCAGCAACTGCCGCAACTGCACGCTGGACTCCGAGTACATGTCCTTGAACTCACCGGTGGCGCCCGCCAACACCTGGTCGAAGTTCTCGTCGACCTTGTCGGAGTCGATGCTCGTGAGCACCTGCGCATAGGATACCGCCGCGTCGCGCGCCTGCTGCCCGGCCTGGGTCACCTGGTGGCTCTGCCAGAGCTGCCAGCCCAGCACGCCCGAGACCGCCACCAGGGCAACGAATACCGCGATCCCGGCCGCGAGGAGAGCGCGCCGGCGCCGGGCCGGCGTGGGTTGCTCCGGGGACTCGGCCTCGGGTTCGGTGGTCCCGGCATCGTCGCTGACGTCGTGCGCCGAGGGCTGATCGTCTTCGGTCTTCTTGTCGGTCGTGACTGTCACAGTTACTCCTATCTCAGCGGGGCGGCTCGATGGGCAGCACCGGGCCCCCGTATGGCGTGGGAATGGTGAACCGGCCCTTGGGTGTCGGGTCCGTCGTGCGCCCGAGGTCCGCGCCGGGCGGCGGACCCGCGGTGTCGTCCCCAGCTGGGCGGGGTGCGTTCTTGGCTCCCCGGACCAGCACCCCGGGATGGTCATCGCGGCAGTACGTGTACAGGTAGGGCTCCGGATAGTCCGCCGATGATGGTGGGCGGCGCGGTGTTCCGTAGTCGCAGGCATACCGCGGGTAGATATCACCGGTGGCCCACAACCCGTTGTCGTGCATGACGCTGCCCAGCGCGTCCAGTACCGAGGTGCGGTAGTCCGGGAACAACGCGTTGAGCGCCGGCACCCGCAGGTACAGCAGCCTCGATGTGGTGGTGAGGTTGCCGAGCAGTTGCACCATGGTGTCGGAGTTGTCGGCGAACAGATTGTCGATATCGGTGAGCGCGCCCGGCGCCTGATCGGTGAGCCGACGATAGCCCTCCCGCATCCGGCTGACACCGGCCAGGGTGGCCCCCAGATTGTCTGCCGCCACGTCGATTCCGGCGTTTTTGTCGGCGACCAGGGTGAACACCGACTGACTGGTCCGCAGCAGGCTGGTGGTCTCCGGGAGCACCGAGTCCAGGGTGGACAGCAGGAACGTCCCGCCGTCGATGATGTCGGCGAGCTTCTGCGGGCCCTCCTCGCTGAGGCTCAGCTCGCGCCGGATGATGTCCAGCTTCGCGGTGTCCACCTGGGCCAGTGCGCCATCGGCATGGGCCAGCAGCTCGGCCAGGCTCACCGGCACCGTCGCACGCCCCTGCTCGACGATGCTGCCGTCACCCAGGAACGGTCCGTCGTTCGAGGAGGCCACGAAGTCGATGTACTGCTCACCGGCCGGCGACAGCCCGGACACCCGGACATCGCTCGACATCGGGATGGGAGCCGAGGATTTCACCGCGATGACCGCGTCGACCCCGGCCGGGGTGATGTCGAGCCGCTCGACCTTGCCTACCGGGACCCCGCGCAGCGTCACGTCCTGGTTGGGCAGCAGTCCGGCCGATTCGCGTAGTTGCACGGTGACCCGGTAGTCGGAGTCGAACGGATTGACCTGTAGTGCACCGATCAGCAAGTACCCGGTGGCGATGACGAACGTCATCGCCAGCGCCCCCGCGGACAGCCACGCCCGCCTGCGGTGCCCGGCGCGTACCACGCCGACCAGGGCATCGGCCAGACCGGCGATCATCGTGGGGCCTCCGGTGCGGGTGCCGGGATGATCTGTCCCGGTTCGGTCGGACTCGGTATCACCGGGATCTGCGGTACCCCGGGTCCGCGCCCGACGACGCGTTCCTGCAACCGCAGCAGGGTGTACTGCAATGAGCCGACCAGTTGATGCCAGTTGTAGCGCTTGGGGCCGTGTAGACCGGCGTCGCCGGCGAATCCGATATCGGGTATCGAACCCAGTACCAGCCGGTCGATGCTCGCCCTCGTCGAGATCGCATTACTGGCAGTCGCTTTGACCAGGGCCGGCATCAGCCGGTTCAGCGAGTACAGGCTGGCATCGGGTGCCAGCGCGACATCGTTCCACGCGCCCGCCACGCTGTTGATATCGGCGATGGCGCTGCGGCCGCTGGTGTCGGTGCCCGCGATCGACGGGAACTTCTGCAGCTGCACGGACGTGTCGCCGATCAGTTGGACGAGATCGGTGATCTGGGTGGTGTGCGCAGCCAGTGTTTCGGTGGCCGGGCCGGCCGCGTCCATCAGTTCGCCGATCGTGTCGTTCTTGGCCTCGATCGCACTGAGCAACCCCGATGTCTCGGTCAGTGCCGTGGAGATCTGGTCCGAGCGGGCGTTCAGCGTGCCCAGTGTGTGGTTGGTCTTGGCGATCAGATCCCCGAAGGCCTTGCCTTGATCGCCGGTCGCCTTGCCCGCTCCGTTGATGATGTTGGTGAGGTTGCGCACCGCGCCACCGTTGACCATGACGGCGGCCGAGCTCAGCAGCGACTCCACCGTCGCGGCCGCGGTGGTGGAATCCAGACCGATGGTGTCACCGTCACGCAGCAGCACCGCGTCCGCCGCGATGGGCACGGGCGGTTTGATCGCGACGAACACATCGCCCAGTGGTGTCGCGGAACGCAATTCGGCAGTACTGCCCTGCGGTAACTGCACCCCGTCGAGGATCCTCAGCGTGGTGACGGCGGTGTAGTTGCGGGCCACCATCGTCTCGACCTGACCGATGTCGGCGCCGGCGAGCTTCACCTTTGCGTTGGCGGGCAGGTTGAGCGCATTGCCGAACACGGCGGTCAGCTCGTATCCACCCGAGCCCACCCCGGGCGCCGGAAGCGGCAGGCTGGCCAGCCCCTCCGTCGCGCAACCGGGGGCGCCCAGGCAGGCCGCGACCGCCAGCGGCAGGACGGACCTGCGCAGCCGCGCCCTCACTTCTGCCCCATCGCGGCCATACCGTCGAGCATGTAGGACAGCCCGAAATCCGGTCCGAAGTCCTGCATCGTGCCGGTGCTGCAACCCAATTGACGCAGACCCATCATATTGCACATCTCTTTGACCGTCTGGCTGTCGAACAGCACCTTGTCGACCAAGACGTGCACCCGCGCCGAGCCGTTCTTCTGATCGACGATGTTGTAGAGGTTGTCCAGCGTCATCGGGGTCAGGTCGAGGAATTCGGCGAGGTCACGCTGGTGGTCCACGGTCGTGGTCACCGCGGTGTTGCCGTTGAGGATGATCTGTTTGACCGCGTCGCGGTGAGTGGACAACACCTCGCCGACCTGGGTGAGGACATCGTTGATCTTCTTGCCGGTGGCGCCGGTACCGAACTGCTCATCGGCCAGGATCTGGCTGAGCTGATTCACCGACGTGC
The DNA here is from genome assembly GCF_008329585.1 of Mycolicibacterium sp. P9-22. Classification (GTDB taxonomy): domain Bacteria; phylum Actinomycetota; class Actinomycetes; order Mycobacteriales; family Mycobacteriaceae; genus Mycobacterium. The sequence goes on from NZ_NPKP01000002.1 coordinate 737,664, forward strand.
CGAATTCCCGCAGAGTCACGTCGTTGCGGGCGGTGGCCTCGACCAGCGAGCTGAGGTTACGGATGCTGGTGGTGAGTTGATCGCGGGTCAGACTGCCGCGGTCGGCACTAAGCCGCAATGCGTTCGACAGTTCGCCGAGCGCGTCTTTCATCTGCTGGCCGTTACCGTCGGCGATCGCGGCGGACGCGTTCACCAGATCGGCGACGGGCCCATTACCCGCGCCGTCACCGTGCAGCGATGCCGACAGCTTGTCCAGAACATCGAGCACACGGGCGAATTCGACCGGTGTCTTGGTGCGGTTCAACCCGATGGTGTCGTGGTTCTGCAGTATCGGACCACCCCGGTAGGGCGGGGTCAGCTCGATCTGCCGGTCGGTGAGGATGGAGTTGGAGATGGTGACGGCCTGTACATCGGCGGGCACCGCGACATCCTTGTCCACGCTGAACTCGACCTCGACGTAGCCGCCCTTGGCGTTGATCTCGGTGACCTGCCCGACCGGCATGCCCAGCACAGCAACGACATTGCCCACGTACAGTCCGGCCGCGCTGTCGAACTGGGCCGTGACGCTGATGGTGTTGAGCTGGTCGCGCATGTAGGCCCAGCCGACGCCGATCGCCACCATCGCCGCGACCACCGCAACGGCACCGACGGCGAGCAGCCTGACCGACGGCCGCCTCATTTGCAGTCCTGGAAGTACTCGATCATCCCGAACTGCTCGGCGCGGCCGCTGATCGCACACATCCACGAGTCGATGAGCAGCCCGTTGGACACATTGAGGTCCACGGCGTTGCCGGTACCCGTGGCATTGGTCAGCCCGCGCAGCGCCACCGGACCGGCCTGCAGGGTGCTGCGCAGCAGATCGTCGTGCTTGCCGAGCATGTCGGAGAGTTCACGGAGGTTGACGAGCAGGTTTTCCAGTTCCGGACGGTCGTCGATGACGATGCCGCTCAGCGTCTCCACCAGATTCGTCAGCGAGGCCATCAGCGCGCGGAAGGACGCCCGCCGGGCCACGAACTCACCGACCAGCTCGTTGCCCTGCGTGACCAGTTGCCCGATCGCCGACTGTTGGCGCCGCAGCGTGGTGCTGACCTGCTCGGTGGTTTCGAGCAGCGTACCCAGCTGGTCGCGCCGGTCGGCGATGATCGTGGACAGGGTGTGCGTATTGGCCAGGGCCTGCGGTATCACCTCGGGCAGACCTTGCATCTGCTCGCCGAGAATGCCCAGCGTTTCGGCGAATTGGTCGGTGTCGACCTGCTCGTAGGTGGTGGTGACATCGGCCAGCGCCTCTTGCAGGTCGTAGGGCACTTCGGTCTGGCTGAGGTCAAAGGTGTTCTCCGGCAGCGATCCCGAACCCGAGGGCTGCAGAGCCAGGTACCTGGATCCGAGGATGGTGGTCACCTTGATGACCGCGCGGGAGTCCTGTCCGAGCGCGACGTCGTTGCGCACCTTGAGTGTTGCTTCTACATGGTCACCGGCGAGCTTCATGTCGGTCACCTCGCCGACCGGTATGCCCGCCACGGTGACCGGGTTGCCGGTCTTGAGCGCCGCGGCCTGCAGGAAGTGCGCCGTGTAGCTGCGATAACCGATATCGGCGACCTTCACCAGGAGCATCGCCCCGATCAGCACGCTGACCACGGCAATGGCGGTCACTCCCAGCCAGGTCCGGTCCCAGCTGAGCAGCGGGCGCCGCCACCATCTCTGTCCGTCAACCATTGGCCATGTTCCTGCACCTCGGTGTGTAATGGGCCCCTTCGCCGGGAGTCGCCGCGTCGACGATGATCGGCGTCACATCGTTGAGACCCGGGAAGAAGCCGGTGGCGTTCAGGTCGCACGCGTAGGAGTTGGCGTAGGCGCCCTCATTGGTGATCCGCGCAAAGCCCTTGAGCAGCAACGGCAGATTGGCGCCGGTGAAGGCGAGCTGCGGTTCGATGCCCACCAGATGCTGGGCGAACCCCGGCTCGCGGACCACCAGCTCGTTCAGCGACGGGTGCACCTCGTCGGCGATGGTGGACAGCTGGCGTACCACGCTGGTGATGGACCCCATCGAGTCGACGAGTTCGGGACGCCGTGCCTCGAAAGTGGACACCACCCCCTGGGTCTGGGTGATGACCTCGTCCAGGCTGTCGTTGTGCTGGGCGAGATTGTCCACCACGACGTTGAGATCGGTGATGACCTCACCGAGCTGTTGGTCCTGCCCGGCGAACGAATCGGTTAGTCGCGCAGTCTCATCGACGAGGGTGACGACCGAGGCGCGGTCGCCCTGCAGCGATTCGATGACACCCTTGGTGAGGTTGTCGGCGTCGGTCGGGTTGAGCACGCTGAACAGTGGCTCGTATCCGTTGAGCAGCGCCCCGACATCGAACGACGGGTCGGTGCGTTCCAGCGGGATCTCACCGCCCGGCGGCAGGGGCTCCGGGTCCCCGGTGTTGCCAAGGGACAGGCCGAGATACCGCTGGCCGACGATGTTCTGATAGGTGACCGAGGCGACGGTGTTGCCGAGGAGTTGTTGATCGCTCTGCACCACGAACGACACCTTGGCCGCATCGCCCTGCAGTTCGATCTTCTCGACTCGGCCGACCCGCACACCCGCCATCCGGACGTCGTCGCCTTCGCGCAACCCGAACACATCGGAGATCACCGCGGTGTAGCCGACGGTGTCACCGGCGACATCGCGGCGCAGCGTGACATAGACCAGCCAGGTCAACGTCACGGCCACCGCCATGAACAGGGACAGTCCGATCATTGGACCGCGATACTTCACCGGGCTCCCCCTACCGAGACGGTGGTGCCGCGGGCCACCGGACCCAGCAGCAGTTGGGTTGCGGTGGTGGCGGGCTGACCGGTTGCGGCGCTGAGCACCTCACGTTCCTGCGGGCTGCCGACCGGACCCACGTTTCCTCCGAACGACGCGGGCGCAGCCTCGGCCGCGAGCGGCGGCGGTTCACCCGGGCGGGGCGCCACCGGAGCCAGCGGCGACAGCGGGGCCGGCGGCGGTGGGGTCGGCACGAGCGCCGGATTGGCGGTTCCCGGCACCGGCGCCGCGGGCGCCATCCACGGCGGCAACGGCGGGTTCGGATCGGCCAGGCTGGGGTTCGGCACCACCAGCGGCGGTCCCACCGCGACGAGATTGCCGTCGGCTCCCAGCACGGTCCCGGCCGGCGGCTGCAGATCGGCGGGCGGCTGATAGTTCTGCGGCAGCAGGACATCCGACAGCTCGGGACGGGTCGGCACCAGCGGGGCGGTGAAACAGCTCGGCCCCTTGAGCCCGGCGTACTGCGGGCAGTCCGCCCGGGTGTAGGTGTAGGAGGGCGTGAACGACAAGTTGACGCGCATGTTGCCGGTGTCCAGTTCGGAGATCCACGCATGGTCGAAGAACTTGTCCGACAGTTGGTTCAGCTTCACAAAGGCAGGCACCCAGTGCTGGTCGGTATCCGCGAGCTGACCCAGAACCGGGGTGAGATCGGAGGTGATCTGCACCAGCCGGTCGGCGTGATTGTTCAACGCGGTGTGCGTGGTGCCCATCGTGTTGACGCCCCCGTTGATCAACGCGGTGAGCTGGGCACGCTGCTCCACCAGGGTCTGCATCGGCGCCACCGCGACATGCAGCGCATCGAGCAGTTCGGGTGCCGTGCTCTGCAGACCCTTCGTCGCGTCGATCAGCGCCGACACCGTGGAGGGTCCCGGCTCGGTGGCCACGATCGCGTCCAGCTGGTCGACCAGACGATTCAATTGGGCTCCGCTGCGCAGCAATTCGGAGCGCCGATTCTCGGTGGCCGCGTTGATGGCGGCCAGCACGCCGATGGTCTTGTCCTCACGGCCGCGGCCGGTGGCGGCGAGGATATCGCGCAACTTGCTGATCGTGGTTTGGAACAACACCGTCGGCAGCTCGGTGTCCTCGGGGATCGTCGCACCCGCGGCGATCGCCGGTCCGGGGCCACGGTCGACGAGCTGCACCGAGGACACCGCGAAGACGTTGCTGGGCACCACCCGGGCGGTCACCGTGTCGGGGATCGCGGCCGCATACTCGGGTTTGAGGTCGATCCGCACGAAGTTCGGATCACCATTGGCCGCCGGGGTGACATCGTCGACCATGCCGACCAGGACCCCGTGGTACTTCACGTCGGAGCGCTGCGGCAGGCCGTCACCGACATTGATCAGGGCGGCCACCACCGGAACCCGGGCATCCAGGCGCCCGGTGGCCTTGATCAACAGCAGCGCCGAAACCAGTGCCGCGACAAGCACAATCGCAGTCCCTGTGGCCAACAGCTGACGGTCCGAGAGCCCGCGTCCGTCGGTTTCGATCGAGTTCGGCATCTACCCGCCGAACCTGGCGCCGGAGTCGACCGTCCACAGCGCCATGGTGAGCAGCATGTTGACGATGATCACCACGGTGATGCTGGCGCGCATCGCGTGGCCCGCGGCGACACCCACACCGACCGGGCCGCCCGAAGCGTAGAAACCGTAGTAGCACTGCACCGTTGAGGCGATCCACACGAAGATGACGGTCTTGAGCACCGAGTACAGAATGTCCTGACCGGACAACATCAGGCTGAAGTAGTGCAGATAGGAGCCGGTCGATCCGCCGCTGATCAGATAGACCACCACCTGTGTGGTCAGGTAGCTCACGGCCAGAACCACGACGTAGAGCGGGATCACCGCGATGACCGAGGCCATCAGGCGGGTAGTCACCAGGTACGGGATCGGCCGGATCGCCAGGGCGTCCAACGCGTCGACCTCTTCGGCGATGCGCATCGAGCCCAGTTGCGCGGTGAAGCGGCAGCCGGCCTGTGTCGCGAAGGCCAGCGAGGCCGCGATCGGCGCCAGCTCGCGGGTGTTGACCAGGGAGGAGATGATGCCGGTGGCCGGGCCCAGCCCCAGCAGATCCAGGAAGTTGTAGCCCTCGATGCCGACCAGCGCACCGACGGTGACACCCAGCACCACGGCCACCCCGGCGGTGCCGCCACCGACCACCAGCGACCCGTTGCCCCAGGCGATATCGGAGAGCAGCCGGACGAATTCGCCGCGGTAGTGCCGCAGCGCCACCGGGACGCCGGCCACCGCCCGCACGAAGAACACCAGCATGTGCCCGATGCGGATCACCGGAACGGCGCTGCGCCGCAGACCGCGGGTCCACGAGCCCGCGAACGTCGAGGCCGTCACAGCCCCACCCGGGGGAACAACATGATGTAGAGCTGGCTCACCGCGACGTTGACCACCATGAGCAGCAGGATCGATTCGACCACCGCCGCGTTCACCGAGTTGGCCACGCCTGTCGGCCCGCCCGCCGTGGACAACCCCTTCTGGCACGACACGACCGCCACGATGGCGCCGAAGATCACCGCTTTCACCAGTGCGATGACCATGTCACCGGTGGTGGCGAACGAGGCGAAGGTCGCGACGAAGCTGCCGGGGGCACCGTTCTGGAAATACACGTTGAACAGGAAGCTGGCCAGGAAGCCCACGAAGCACACGACGCCGGTGAGCGCCACGCCGATCATGACGGCGGCGGCGAATCGCGGCACCACCAGTCGCCGGATCACCGAGACGCCCATGACTTCCATCGCATCGGTTTCCTCGCGCATGGTCCGCGAGCCGAGGTCTGCGGTGATCGCCGAGCCCACGGCCGCCGCCATCAACACCGCGGCGGTCAATGATGCCGCCTGACGGATGACGGCCAGTCCGCTGGCCGCGCCGGCCAGCGAGGTTGCGCCAACCTGCCCTGCCAGCAGCGCGAACTGGATGGAAAGCGTGACACCGATCGGCAGTGCCACCAACACGGTGGGGATCACCGCCGTCCCCGCCATGAACGCGCCCTGCCTGATGAATTCCTGCCATTGGAACTGCCCGGTGAACAGATCGATGAACAGATGCTGGAGGGTGCGGACGCCGAGGACGAACTGATCGCCGACGGTGCGCAGCGAGGCGATCGGATGGCGTTGGACGTAGCCGGTGCTCCAGTGCTCGATGGCCTGGACCCCGTCACCCCGTCCGGCCCCATCGGACGTGCGCTGAATGGGCAAAACGCTTCCTCCCGGTACCGAGCCCCGACCGCCCCCGGGCCCGCTCACTCGCAATGGTTGGCACGGTATCGCCGCGATTCGATCGTCGTCAACGTTTTGAGAATTCTCATTCACATATTTTGCTGGTGCAGCCTAGCATCCACAGCGAACGCCGAACCTAGAGAAGCCCAACCTGCAGAAAGTGCACCGATGGGCGCATTTACTTCCGCCCACATCTGGCGGTATGTCCATTTACTTATTCCGACCAGGTCATTCCGTGGAGAAGGGCGGTGAACAGGCCTACGGGCCCGCCCACATCACGACCCGCGCCCGCGGTATCCGAGCCAGTTCAGCAACTCGGGGTCACCGGCATGGTCGCGGCAATACGCTGACCGGATGGCACCTGCACAACGCGAGCCCAACGTCGTCGTCCTGGGCGGAGGGTCCTGGGGCACCACCGTGGCCACCATCTGCGCGCGACGCACGCCGACGCTGCAATGGGTGCGGTCGGAGGACACCGCCAAGGACATCAACGACAACCACCGCAACTCGCGGTATCTCGGTGACGAGGTGGTGCTGCCGGACGCCCTGCGGGCCACCACCGATTTCTCCGAGGCGGCACAGAGTGCCGACGTCATCGTGATGGGCGTCCCCTCCCACGGGTTCCGCGGCGTGCTCGAGGAACTCGCGCGGGAACTGCGGCCGTGGGTCCCGGTGGTCTCGCTGGTGAAGGGCCTGGAGCAGGGCACCAATCTGCGGATGAGCCAGATCGTCGACGAGGTGCTGCCCGGGCATCCGGCCGGAATCCTGGCCGGACCGAACATCGCCCGCGAGGTCGCCGAGGGCTATGCCGCCGCCGCCGTGCTCGCCATGCCCGACCAGCATCTGGCCGCCAACCTGGCAGACCTGTTCCGCACCAGGCGGTTCCGCACCTACACCTCCGATGACGTGGTGGGCGTCGAGATGGCCGGCGCGCTCAAGAACGTGTACGCGATCGCCGTGGGAATGGGTTACTCGCTGGGCATCGGGGAGAACACCCGCGCCATGGTGATGGCCCGCGCGGTGGCCGAGATGTCCAAGCTCGGCGTGGCCATGGGCGGGCACCGCGACACCTTCGGCGGCCTGGCCGGGATCGGCGACCTGATCGTCACCTGCACATCACAGCGCAGCCGCAACCGCCACGTCGGCGAAGAGCTCGGATCCGGTAAGACCGTCGAGGAGATCATCGCGGCGATGAACCAGGTCGCCGAGGGCGTCAAGGCGTCGTCCGTGATCGCGGATTTCGCGGAGCAGTACGGGATTTCGATGCCGATCGCCCGCGAGGTCGACGGCGTGATCAACCGCGGCTGCACCGTCGAGGACGCCTACCGCGGGCTCATGCTGGAGAAGCCCGGCCACGAGGTGCACGGCTCGGGCTTCTAGCGCTTCCCGTCAGTTGAAGTAGGGGTTGCGGCCCTCGGGCCGGTCCAGCAGCGGGTTGCTCGGATTGAGGATGTAGCTGCCGGCCGGGCTGATGACGAAGCCGGATTGGTCGAACGAGTTCTGGCACGAGGTGATCACACCGTCGGTGCCACAGCTGATGTTCTGGAAACCGATGCGCGAATTGGCGGGCAGCGGCTGGGCGGGCTGGTCGCCGACATAGATCGCATTGCCTGCGTTCGCGAAACCGGGGGCTCCCACCTGTCCACCGGACACCACGTTGGCGCCGCCCGGTGCGGCCGGGAACGGCCCGCTGCAGCCGTAGCCGCCGGTGCCGCGGCTCAGCACGCAGGTGATGTCGCCGGGAACGGTGAAGGCGTACATGGTGCCGTCATTTACGGCGTACGCCGACGGCTTGACCAGCTCCCAGGCATTGATGTTCGGGCCCGGCGGCGGCGGGGGCGGCGGAGCAGGTTCGGCACCCGCGATCGCCGGGGCGCTCAAAGCGGCAGCCGCCGCCATGACGGAGAGCAAACCTCGCATACGCATGGCGACACCCTAACCTGCCGGTGCACCGCGGGCCACGGCTGCTGACTCGCAGTGGCCGCCGCGCACGGCGGATCAGTACTGGCCCGGCCCGCGACCGGCCATCGCCTCGAGGCGCGCGATCCGGTCCTCGATGGGCGGATGGGTGGAGAACAGCTTGCCGATCTTCTCCCCGGCCCGGAACGGGTTGGCAATCATCAGGTGTGCCTGATCGGCCAGCCGCGGCTCGGGCGGCAACGGTGCGGCCTGCACTCCGTGCGCGATCTTGCGCAGCGCGCTGGCCAGAGCCAGTGGATCGCCGGTCAGTTCCGCGCCGGACTGGTCGGCCTGGTACTCCCGCGAACGGGACACCGCCATCTTGACCACGGTGGCCGCGATCGGGCCAAGCAGCGAAACCAGCAGCATCGCAAAGGGATTCGCGCCGCCTTCGCGGTTACCGCCGAACATCGAGGCGAACACTGCGATATTGGCCAGCGCGGTGATGACCGACGCGAGCGCCCCGGCCACACACGAGATCAGGATGTCGCGGTTGTAGACGTGGGACAGTTCGTGGCCGAGCACCGCACGCAGTTCCCGCTCGTCGAGGATCTGCAGGATGCCGGTGGTGCAACACACCGCGGCATTACGCGGGTTGCGGCCGGTGGCGAAGGCGTTGGGCGCGGCGGTGTCGCTGATGTACAGCCGCGGCATGGGCTGGCGGGCGGTGGTCGCGAGTTCGCGGACGATCCGGTACATCGCCGGTGCCTGCATCTCGGTGACCGGCTGGGCATGCATCGCCCGCAGCGCCATCTTGTCGCTGTTGAAGTAGACGTACGCGTTCATGCCGACGGCGAACAACACCGACAGCCACAGAATGGACGGGTTCCCGAACAGCGAACCGATGAACACGATCAGCGCGGACATGCCGACGAGCAGCACGAAGGTCTTCATCCGGTTGGCATGCGGATGCCAGGTCATCAGAGTTCCTCCTACGAAAGTCTTCGCTGATGTAACGCCGGTCGACCCCCGTAGGTTCCGGCTACCCGTGCCGGTTGACGGTGTAGTCCACCAGGGTGGCCAGCGCATCGCGGCCGGGACCTTCGGGCAGGTTGTCCAGTTCCTCGCGCGCCCGCACCGCGTATTCGCGAACGGTTTCCTTGGCGCGAGCCATGCCCGGGGACCGGCGCAGCAGGGTCAGCGCCTCGGCGACCTCGGCGTCGTCCTCCAGCGGCCTGGCCAGCAGCACCCGCAGCCGCTCGGCGTCCGGACCGGACTCGCGCAGCGCGTACAGCACCGGCAGGGTGTGCACGCCTTCGCGCAGGTCAGTGCCCGGCACCTTGCCGGACTCGTCGGGATCGCTGTCGATGTCGATGATGTCGTCGGAGATCTGGAAGGCGGTTCCGACGATGCCGCCCAGCCGGGACAACCGCTCGATCTGCTCCTCACCGGCACCGGAGAAGGTGGCACCGAAGCGTCCCGACGCCGAGATCAGGCAGGCCGTCTTCTCGTAGACCACCTTGAGGTAGTGCTCGATCTCATCGGTGCCCCCGGCCGCGCCTCGGGTCTCGCGCATCTGACCGGTCACCAGCTGGGCGAATGTGTCCGCAATCACCCGCACCGCATCCGGTCCGAGCCGGGACACCAGCCGGGAGGCGGTCGCGAACAGGTAGTCCCCGGCCAGGATGGCGATGTTGTTGCCCCAACGGGCGTTGGCGCTGTCCGCACCGCGCCGCACCTGGGCCTCGTCCATCACATCGTCGTGATAGAGCGTGGCCAGATGCACCAGCTCGATCACGGCACCGGCGATGGTGACGTCATCGTCCTCGGGACGCGGCCCCAGCGACCCGGACAGCACGGTGAACAACGGCCGGAACCGTTTGCCGCCCGCCTGGAACAGATGCTGGACCGCCTCGGCCATCAGCTCATCTGCCTTACCGAGCTCGGTGGCCATCAGATCTTCGACGCGCGCCACTCCGTCGCGTACCTGCGCGGCGAATTCGGGATTCCCGAAGTCCACCCCCGCCACCACGCTCGCCGGTGTCCTCATGCGTCCAACATACTGTGGAGGTGCTCGGGGAATGAACACGCGGGCTGGGGCACCTCCCGCTTGCGGGGGAGAGCGGAGCGACTTGGGGATGATCAAGGCCGATGTGGTGGTCGTGGGGGCCGGGCCCGCCGGTTCCTCGGCAGCCGCGTGGGCGACCCGCGCGGGCCGCGACGTGCTCGTCATCGACTCCGCGCAGTTCCCGAGGGACAAGGCCTGCGGTGACGGGCTGACCCCGCGCGCGATCTCGGAGCTGCAGCGGCTCGGACTCGGCGACTGGCTGGGCGGCCGGATCAGCCATCACGGGCTTCGGATGTCCGGCTTCGGCGCCGACGTGGAGATCCCGTGGCCCGGACCCTCATTCCCCTCGACCAGCAGCGCGGTCCCCCGCACCGAGCTCGATGACCGGATCCGGATGGTCGCCGCCGACGACGGGGCGAAGATGATGCTTGGCGCCAAAGTAGTTGACGTGCGCCATGATTCGTCCGGACGTGTCTTCGAGCTGATACTCGACGACGGCTCCGGGATCGGCGTGGGCGAGCTGATCGTGGCCGACGGCGCCCGCTCCACGCTGGGGCGGACGCTCGGCCGCCGCTGGCATCAGGAGACGGTGTACGGCGTGGCGGTGCGCGGATACATCGCGACCCCGCGCGCCAACGAGCCCTGGATCACCTCACACCTCGAATTGCGTTCCCCGGACGGCAAGGTGCTCCCCGGCTACGGCTGGATTTTCCCGTTGGGCAACGGCGAGGTGAACGTCGGCGTGGGAGCGCTGGCCACCGTGAAACGCCCGTCCGAAGCCGCCTTGCGGCCGTTGATGTCCTACTACTGCGATCTGCGCCGCGAGGAGTGGGGTTTCGAGGGCGAGCCACGGGCCGGGCTGTCCGCCCTGTTGCCGATGGGTGGTGCGGTATCGGGGGTGGCCGGCCCGAACTGGATGCTGATCGGCGATGCCGCGGCGTGTGTCAATCCACTCAACGGCGAGGGCATCGATTACGGCCTGGAGACGGGGCGACTGGCGGCGCAACTGCTGGGGTCCGGCGATCTGACCGTGGCGTGGCCCTCCGTGCTGACCGAGCACTATGCGCGCGGGTTCTCCGCAGCCCGACGACTGGCGCTGCTGCTCACGTTGCCGCGGTTCCTGCCGGCGGTGGGCCCGGTGGCGATGCGCTCACACTTCCTGATGAACGTGGCGGTGCGGATGATGGGCAATCTGGTCACCGACGAGGACGAGGACTGGATCGCCCGGATCTGGCGGACGGCCGGCCTGGCATCGCGCAGGCTCGACGAACGCGCGCCGTTCAGCTGACCATCAGGGGTTCGCGGCCCAACAGCGTCATCTCCATCAGCAGCTTCACGCAGGCGCGGGAATGCTCGGTGTCCTCATACTGCACCAGCCTGCCCAGGTCGACCACCAGCCCGAACGCGGCGTGCACAGCGAACTTGGCCTGCGCGTGGCTGAACTCGGGGCGCGCCGCAGCGAGCAGCCGCGCCCATTCGTCGACCGTCGCGCGCTGGATATTGCGGATGGACGCCCCTTCGACCTCCGGCACATTGCCGCGTTCGGCGTAATACACGTAGGCGATCTCGGGTTCCCGGAACGACCGGGCCACGTAGAGGTCGATCAGTCGAGCCAGCGCCTGCTCCGGATCTGATTCCGCGGCAAGAACACTCGACACATCTCCGGATACCCGGTCTGCACTGCGCCGGTAGGACGCGACCAGCAGGTCGGCCTTGCCCGGGAAGTACCGGTAGATACCGGACGCCTGGATGCCCACCGCTGCCGCGATGTCCTCCATGCTGGTCTCGCGAAATCCCTTCTTGTGGAACAGCAGCAGCGACTCGTGTAACAACATCTCGTACTTGCCGCCGGCGCCGGAACTGCTGGGCGCCAAGGGGTTCGATCCGGGCGACTCGAACGGCGCGGGCAGGGTGGCGGACAGCACCGCGGTGGCCAGGCCGGCCAGCAACACCCGCGTCTCGTTGACGGGCAACGAGGCCCGATGATCGGTGACGCTGCCGATCACGCTCAGCGCGGCCGACGACAATGTCCAGCGTTCGCGTGAGGTCAGCTCCGGGCGCAGCCGGATCAACGGTTCCTGCAGCCTGCGGTTGACGAGCCCGATCTGCCCGTTGAGGATCGCCTGATCTTCCTCGTTGAGGTAGCGCCCCTCCCACCGGTACAGCCCACCGGAACTGCGGTTGACGATCGCGGTCTCCACCAGTGCGTCGACGAGATCGGCCAGCAGGATCCCCGGATCACGGTCCGCCGCGTCGATATCGGTGCTGTCCACCAATTGCTGGCCCAGGCCGAAGACGGCGTCCCGGAACAGTCCGTACTTGTTCGGCGAGTGCCGGTACAGCGCCGCGGCCGAGATGCCGACGCGCGAGGCGATCTCCTCCATGCTGACCGCGTGGTATCCCAGTGCACTGAAGGCTTCCGCGGAGGCCTTGACGATCTGGGCCTTGCGGTCGCGCGGTCGGCGTCGCACAGCAGGTTGCGCGGAAGGACCGGCCGAAGACATACCTTCACGGTAACGCATGCGGCAGCCGCCGACAGTGTCCGCGAATACTTCTTCATGGCAGATCACAAGTCACCGTATGCAGCCGCATGTTTCACGTGCCACAGCATCTCGATTGGAGAGAATCAGTATTCACATAAATCCTTGCGCGAAGGTCGATCAATGTGTCAGGCTTGATATACGGCCCAGCGGTCGACGTTGCTGATCAGCCCGAGGGGAGTGTCCGATGCCGGCGCGCTACCTCGATTCCGGATCATCTCCACGGCTGACCAACGCCGACACCCGCATCACCATCGAGCAGCGCACCCCACGCTGGTACCACGGTGATGTCGCGATCGAGGACGCGCTGGACTTCTGGTCCTTTGCCGGCGCCGCCGCCAACGTCGTCATGCAGCTGTCCTGGCCGGAGGTCGGCTACGGGGTCGCCGAGAGCCGGGTGAAATCCGGCAGCCTGATGGAGCATCCGTGGAAACGGGCCCGCACCACGACCCAGTACCTCGCCGTGGCCATCCTCGGCACCGAGGAGGAACGCGCCGCCTACCGCGAGGCGGTCAACGGCGCGCATCGCCAGGTGCTCTCCACCGATGCGAGTCCGGTGCGCTACAACGCCTTCAACCGTGAACTCCAGATGTGGGTGGCGGCCTGCCTGTTCGTCGGGTTCGAGGACACCTTCGAACTGCTGCACGGTGCGATGACCGAAGAGCAGGCCGAACAGTTCTACCGCACCGCGCAGCCGCTGGGCACCACGCTGCAGGTCACCGCGGACCAGTGGCCGGCCACCCGGGCCGATTTCGACGTCTACTGGAACACCGCCTGCGAGCGGGTGGCGATCGACGATCACATCCGCGAGTACCTGATGGCGCTGGTGGACCTGAAGATGATCCGGTGGCCGCTGCGGGTGACGTTCGGGCCACTGCTGAAGTTCCTGACCATCGGCTCGCTGGCGCCGGTGTTCCGCGATGCCATGGGTCTGCACTGGTCGGACGCCGACCGGCGGCGCTTCGAGAACCTGTTCGTGTTCGTCTCGTTCGTCAACCGGTTCCTGCCGCGCTTCATCCGCCAGGGCGCCAGTCAGCTACTGATGGGCGATGTCCGGCGCCGGATCCGGCGCAAGAAGGCCCTCATCTGAGGCCTAGCGGTACTCGCACAGGTAGGCCGTCTCGACCTCTGCGCGCACAGTGAACTTGCTGTCGGCGGGTACCGTGAATTGCGTTCCCGCAGCGTAGGTTTCCCAACCGTCATTACCGGGAAGCCGCACAGTCAGGGCACCGGACACCACGCTCATGATCTCAAGCTGGGACGTCCCGAACTCGAACTCGCCCACGGCCATGACGCCGACGGTGGCCGGCCCCTCCGGGGTCGCGAAGGCGATCGATGCGACATCGCCGCCGAAGTACTCATTGACCTTGAACACGCAGCTCCTCCGAGATCGGGTGAGCGGCCAGGATACCTGGCGCTCACACCACGTACTTGTGCACGCCGAGCATCGCGTTCTCATCGGCGGGTTCGCGGGTGCAGTCCTGCAGAGCGGACGACACTGCCCCGACATCCAGTCCGGTGCCGATCAGCACCAGCGTTGTCCCCCGCCCGGCCGCACCGCGCTTCTCGAAGCGCAGCGAACTGCCCACCAGCTGAACGGAGTACCGGCCGCCGTCGCCGAAATCCACGAAACCCTTTGCACGATAGAGCCCGACGGGCCGGTCGTGCAGAAATGCCAGGAACCGGCGCGGGTTCACCGGTGCATCGGCGCTGAACTCCACACTCTGATACTCGGGGTGCCCGTGGTGGTGATGATCGTCGTCCTCCAGGAGCAGCTCATCCAGCGACAACTGGGCCGGGCGCTCCCGCCGCCGCACCGGCGGGTCGATCAGCAGGGCGGGATCCACCCGGGCAAAATCGGTGTACACCAGGGGAACTCGTGGATTCTCGGCGCGCACTTGGGCCGCCACCGCATCGGCATCTCCGTCGGCGGCCTTGTTCAGCACCACCAGATCGGCAACCCGCACCCCGTGTCCCAGCTCCGCGGGTTGGGCGGCGTCGACCACCAGCACCATTCCGGCGTAGTGAAACCGGTCATCGCCTGCGGTGGCGATGGTGCGTGCCAGCACCGGCGGCTCGGCGATACCGCTGGCCTCCACCACGATCAGATCCAGCGCGGGGCGCACCGCGGCGAGCCGGCCCAGCATCTCGGCGGCCTCGGAGGCGTCCACCGCGCAACAGATGCACCCGTTGGACAGCGAGGCCATCGCGTCGACCTGCCCGGCGACGAACATCGCGTCGATGTTCACCGCGCCGAAATCGTTGACCAGCGCGCCGATTCGCACACCACGGCTGTTGCGCAGCAGGTGGTTGAGCAGCGTCGTCTTACCGGCCCCGAGGAAACCGGCCAACGCCAGGACCGGAACGCTCAAGGCTTGACGGCTGCGTGCAGCGCGACGATCCCGCCGCTCAGATTGCGCCAGCGCACGGCGTCCCAGCCGGCATCGCGGATGCGGTCGGCCAGCTGCGACTGCGTCGGCCAGGCCCGGATCGACTCGGCCAGATACACGTAGGCATCCGGGTTGCTCGACACCGCGCGCGCCATCATCGGCAGCGCCTGCATCAGGTACTCCTTGTACGCGGTGGCGAACAGGCCGTTGGTCGGCGTGGAGAACTCGCACACCACCAGCCGCCCGCCGGGCCGCGTCACCCGCGCCATCTCGCGCAGGCCGGCCACGTGGTCGACCACGTTGCGCAGCCCGAAGCTGATGGTCACCGCGTCGAAAACCCCGTCGGCGAACGGCAGCTTGGTGGCATCGCCGGCCACCTTCGGCACACTGCGGGAAGCACCGGCGGCCAGCATGCCGACCGAGAAGTCCGCGGCCACACACCAGGCACCCGAGCTCGCCAGTTCGACCGTCGACACCGCTGTGCCGGCTGCCAGGTCCAGCACCCGCTCCCCCGGCCCGATGGCCAGCGCCGAGCGCGTCTCGCGGCGCCAGTACCGGTCCTGCCCCAGCGAAAGCACCGTGTTGGTGATGTCGTAGCGACGGGCCACGGCGTCGAACATCGACGCGACCTCGTGCGGGTTCTTTTCCAGCGACGCCCTGCTCATCGCATTAAAACTACCTGTGAGTCCCGAGCTTCCGGGAATGGGGATTGCGTGATGACGTTGGTACCGCTGGAACGCTCGCGAACGAAAGGCAACGATATGGCTGAGAAGGTCTGGTTCATCACCGGCACATCCCGTGGCTTCGGACGGGAATGGGCGATCGCCGCCCTGGAGCGCGGCGACAAGGTGGCCGCCACCGCCCGCGATACCGCGTCACTGGACGATCTGGTCGCCAAGTACGGCAACGCGATCCTGCCGCTGCAACTCGACGTCACCGACCGAGAAGCCGACTTCGCGGCGGTCAAGGCCGCCCACGACCATTTCGGCCGGCTCGACATCGTGGTCAACAACGCCGGGTACGGACAGTTCGGGTTCATCGAGGAGCTCTCCGAGGCCGAGGCGCGCGATCAGATCGAGACGAACGTGTTCGGCGCGCTGTGGGTGACCCAGGCCGCGCTGCCGTTGCTGCGGGCCCAGCGCAGCGGACACATCATCCAGGTGTCCTCCATCGGTGGCATCACCGCATTCCAGAACGTCGGCATCTACCACGCGTCGAAGTGGGCGCTGGAGGGCTTCTCCCAGTCGCTGGCGCAGGAGGTCGCCGGTTTCGGCATCCACGTCACGCTGATCGAACCGGGCGGTTTCGACACCGACTGGGCAGGCTCCTCGGCCAGGCATGCGGCCCAGCTCCCGGACTACGCCGAGGCGCGCAAAAAGGCGCAGGAGGCCCGTGCCAAGCGCACCGCCAAATCGGGTGACCCGCAGGCCTCGGCCGCCGCGGTGCTCAAGATCGTCGACGCCGAGCGGCCACCGCTGCGGGTGTTCTTCGGGGAAATCCCGCTGCAGCTGGCCGAGGCCGATTACGCGCAGCGGCTGGCGACCTGGCGGGAGTGGCAGCCGGTGGCGGTGCAAGCCCAGGGGTAGTGGGCTACCGCGGGCGCACCGCCAGATAGTGCTCGGACACCGGAACCCCGTCGGAGTAGCGCTCCACGGCCTGCTCGATGAGCAGGTCCTGGCCGGTGAGCCGGGTGTGGTGCTGGTGCATGTGCTCACCCCAGGACCGCACGACGAACGTCTCCACGAACGTCGCCTCGTGTTCGACGCTGCGGAACAGCCGCCACTGCGAGGCCCCGGTGCGCTGCCGGGACCGCCCCAGCACGTCCATCGCCGCCAGGAAGTTCTGCTCGTCCTCGGGCCTGACGCCGTAGGCGGTGATCACCAGGACGGGCCCGTCGAGCGGGGCGGGGTCGAAGACCAGGTTGGGCTCGGGCCAGTGCGATGACGGGGTCAGGTCGAGGTCACCGGTCTTGGCGTGCAGCGGCCACCACAGCGAGGACAGTCCGCACACCACCAGGAACCCGGCACTGATCAGCAGGCTGGTGACGCTCGTGGTGGCGGCGGCCACCAGTCCCCACACCAGCGACCCCACCGCCTGCCCGCCCATGAACACCAGCTGATACACCGACAGTCCGCGGGCACGCACCCACGCCGGCAGGCTCAACTGCATCGACGCATTGAGCGTCGACAACGACAGCAGCCACGAGGCGCCGCCCACCAGCAGCGCCACCAGCACGATGTAGAAGTTGGGCACCAGCGCGAGCGCGACGGTGGTCACGGCGAAACCCGCCGCCGCGGTGGTCAGCAGCGCGTTCTGGCCGAACCGGGACCGCAACCGCGACAACAGGAAGGCGCCGAGCACCGCACCGGCCCCGAGCGCGCCCAGCAGCACCCCGTAGCCCGACGAGGACAGACCGAGGCGGCTGCTGGCGATCACCGGCAGCAGCCCCCATAACGCGCTGGCGGGAGCGATGAACAGCGCCGCCCGCAGCAGGATTCGCCGCACGATCGGTGAACTGCGGATGAACCGCCCGCCCGCGCTGAGCGCCGCCAGGGCCCGCTCGGGCGGTTCGCTGCGTTCCACCGAGGCGGGACGCCAGGAGATGAGCACGATCACGATCCCGGCGAACGACACCGCGTTGAGCGCGAACACCAGAGTCGGCCCGGACAGCGAGACCAGCACCCCGGCGATGGCGGGACCGATGGCGCGGGCGAGGTTGATGCTCATGCTTCCCAGCGCGGCGGCGGCCGGAATCTGCTGAGCAGGAACGAGATCAGGCTGGATCGCCTGCCAGGCCGGCGCCACCAGCGCCTGTCCGCAGCCGATCATGAACAGCAGGGTGAGCAGCACCGCCGGAGTCGTCAGACCGGCACCGGTCAACGACGCGAGCAGACCCACCCCCGCGGCCATCGCGCCCTGGGTCGCGATGAGCAGACGGCGCCGATCGATGAGGTCGGCCAGCGCGCCGGACGGCAACGCCAGCAGCATCACCGGCAGCGTGGTCGCGGTCTGCACCAGCGGTACCAGCACCGCGGCACGCGAATCGCCGACCAGCATCCACTGCGCGCCGACGGTCTGCATCCAGGTGCCGAGGTTGGAGACGAGCTGGGCGATCCACAGCGCACGGTAGACCGGCGATCGCAGTGGCGCCCACGTCGAGGTGGACTGTGACACTGTCATCCTTGCCCCCAACCACGGTCTTTCGACCACTGTAGAGGGGGGTGGCGGCTAGGCAGCCTTGCGGCGTCGCTGACCGATCACGTCTTCGTAATGTCCGAGCAGTTCCTCGCAGACGGCCGGCCAGGTGCGCGCGAGCACGCTGCGCCGGGCGGCCGCCGAATACCGCGCCCGCTCGGCGAACAGGTGATCGACAGCCCCCGAGAGCCTGTCTTCGAACTCCTCGACCCCCAGCAGCAGACCGGTGTGCATCGGGGTGACCAGGTCCCGCGGTCCACCCGCATCGGGCGCGATCACCGGTAGACCCGAGGCCATCGCCTCCTGGACGGCCTGGCAGAACGTCTCGTGTTCGCCCGGGTGCACGAAGACATCCATGCTGGCGTAGGCGGCGGCGAGTTCCGCGCCGCGCAATTCACCGGTGAAAATGGCTGCCGGCATCAATGATTGGAGCTTGGACTTGTCGATGCCGTCACCGACGACCACGACCTGCAGGTCGTCACGGGCAGCGAGGGTGGCCAGCCGCTCGACATGTTTCTCCGGTGCGAGCCTGCCGACGAAACCGATGACCGGTTTGCCGGCCGGAGACCATCTGGCGCGCAACGACTCATCGCGTGCCGACGGTACGAAACCGGTGATATCGACGCCGCGACCCCACTTGTGCAGCCGGGGAACACCGTGGGCGGCAAGATTTTCCATGGCCGAGGTGGACGGCGCCAGGGTGCGGTCGGCCTTGCTGTGCAGCCGGCGGGTCCACGCCCATGACACCCGGGACAGCACGCCGACACCGTAGCTCTCGGCGAAACCGGCGACATCGGTCTGGAAGACGGCCACCGCGGGGACACCGAGGTGTCGCGCGGCGTGCACACCGCCCCAGCCGAGCAGCGCCGGTGAGGCCAGATGCACCACATCGGGATCGAAACCGCGCAGTACACCGACGATCCGGGGCAGCGGGACGCCGAGCGGCAGCGAGGTCACCTTCGGGAACATGTGCGAGGGCACCCGGTGCACCCGGACACCGTCATACACGCGGTCGGCGGGCTCCTGGCCGCGCGGGGTGTCCGGCGCGATGACCAGAACCTCGTGGCCCGATCGCCGGAGATGCTCGATCACCCGGAGCACCGAATTGGTCACGCCGTTGACGTTAGGGAGAAAGGACTCGGCAACGATTGCAACGCGCACATCAGGACTGTTGCACCGCAGGTTGACAGCACGGTTGACTGCGGGCATATGGCATGCGAACAGCACGGCAGCGGTACGGTGGCCACGTGCGACGAATGTTGGCCTTGCTCACCGGTTTGACGCTGCTGACCGCCGTGGGCTGCACACGCCAGATCGAAGGTAGCGCCCAGTCCGACCCGATCAAACCGTTGATCCAGGTGAGTGAGGACGGCTTCGGTATCCACGCCGGATTCGCCGACGCGCCGGTGCAGATCGAGATTTTCGCCGAACCGCAGTGCACACACTGCGCGGACCTGCAGCGCGACGCCGGTGAATCCATCCAGCGCTACATCGCCGCCGGCCGGCTCGCCGTCACCTACCGCCCGATGACTTTTCTGGACATGTCGGACTCGAATTACTCCGAACGGGTCAGCAACGCGCTGTTCGTCGCGGCCCAGGACGGCCGCACACCCGCGGTGGCGTTCCAGAAGTTCGTCGAGGAATTATGGGCCGACCAGGATCCGTCCGGCAAGGGACCGACCGACGACGAGTTGGCCGAGAAGGCCCGCACCGCCGGGATACCGGACGAACTGGCGCAACGCATCGCCGACGGGGAGGCCGCGGTGGACGCCGTGGAGATGGATGAGACGAACTACGACTTGCTCTACCTGGTCGACTCGGAGAACACCGGGACACCGACGGTGTTCGACCTGGTGAACGACGAGAAGGTCGACATCTACGACGAGGACTGGCTCGACAAGTTGATGGCGTCATCCTGATCCTGGGCGGCCTGATCGTTGATGGCCTGTTCCTCGATCCGCCGGGCGATCACCGCCACCACCAGTAGTGCCGTCCCGGCGATCAGCCAGCCCAGCACCGCGATCGACCCGGCCGGGATGATGGCCAGCGCCGCGTTACGGTGCTGCACCCGCACCAGATCGGGATCCGAACGGTCGTATTCGACGTAGATCCGCATCCCGGTGTCCAGTTCGGAGGGATAGAGCACACCGAGTTCCGGCCGGTAGGTCACCCGGTCGGGGGTGACGAATTCGATGGTCGAACGCCGCGGGCCTGCGTCGAGCACCTCGGCGGCCGCGACGCCCATATCGGCCTCGATCCGGCGGTCGTTCTCCCAGGCGCCGAGCACCAGCAGCACGGACTGGAACGTCACCAGGCAGGCAGCCACGATGATCCCGACCCGCACCCGCCGGATGACCCGCTGGGACCTGGTCTCGGTGCCGTCGCCGAACATCCGCGGAACCCGGTGCCACCACCGGTCTTTCAGCGTGGTGAGCAGGTGCACTAGAGCGCCGCCCGGATGGAAGCGTGCAGCGCACGCAGCGAGGACCGGTCGGCCTTCACCTCCAGCACCCGCATCCCGTCGAACGGTTCGCGCAGTGCGTCGGCCAGGCCGTCCACCTCCACCTGCCTGCTGTCCACGTGATAGGCCCGGCACAGCGCCGCGATGTCCACATCGTGCGGGGTGCCGAAGATGCGCGAGGACACATCGGAGAACCGCGGGTCGCCCTGCTCCAGCAGTTCGAAGATGCCGCCACCGTTGTCGTTGGACACCACGATGGTCAGGTTGCGCGGTCGCGGCTCGGTGGGCCCGATCAGCAGCCCCGAGCTGTCGTGCACGAAGGTCAGGTCACCGATCAGCGCCACGGTGCGGCCCCCATCGGAGCGTTCGTGGGCCAGCGCGGCGCCGATCGCGGTCGACACCGTGCCGTCGATCCCGGCGACCCCGCGGTTGGACCGCACCTTGACCCCGGGGGCACTCAGCCCGACCAGGGCGATATCGCGGACCGGGTTGGAGGCGCCGAGCACCAGCTGGTCCCCGTCGCGCAGGCCGGCGACCACCGCAGCCGCCACGTGCAGGCCGGTGGTGTGCGGATGCTCGATGAGCTGGGTGCGCACGGCCGCGCAGGTGCGCTCATTGAGCTCGGCGCAGCGCTGCAGCCAGACCGGATCGGGTGTGCCGGAGGTCACCGCCCGGGTGCCGGTGGCCTGCGAATTGCCGGACACATCGGGCCAGCGCGGCCCGGTGGTCAGCGCGAAGACCGGCACCGAGGAGTCGGCCAGCAGCGTGGACACGGTGCGGTGCAGGGTCGGGCGGCCCGCCATGATGACCTGTTGCGGGTGCAGCAGCGGTAACGCCAGCGGGTGCAAGGGATTGGCCGCGGCCGGGGCCGTCGGCTCGGAGACCGTGGGCAGCCCGGCCAGGTTGGGATGAACGCCGGCGCCGTGGCCGGCGATGACGACGGTGTCCGGGGTGAGGTCGATGTCGAGCGGCTGGTCGAAGCTGACCGGCGGGGTGTGGGTCCACGACCGCCCGTCGGGACGGCCGTCGGGGGTTGCGCCGTCGCTGTCGGGGTCTGGGACCAGCGGCTCGCGCAGCGGGATGTCGAACTGCACCGGACCGGCATTCGCGGTGCGAGATCCCTTGGCCGCCACCAAGACCCGGCACGTCGCCGAGCGCCACTGCGCATTCGCCGCGGCCAGATCACCGTCCTGCGCCAATCCCAGGCTGATGCTGGCGCGGACCTGGCTGCCGAAGTAGCCGAGCTGCTCCATGGTCTGGTTGGCGCCGGTGCCCAGCAGTTCGTAGGGTCGGTTGGCGCTCAGCACGATCAGCGGCACCCGCGCATAGTTGGCCTCGACCACGGCCGGGCCGATATTGGCGACCGCGGTGCCCGAGGTCATCGCGATGGGCACCGGGGCCTGCCCGGAGACCGCCAGCCCGATCGCCAGGAACCCGGCGGTGCGTTCGTCGATGCGCACGTGCAGACGGATGCGCCCGGCCCGGTCCGCGTCGTGCAGCGCGAAGGCCAGCGGGGCGTTGCGCGACCCGGGGCACAGCACCACGTCGCGGACGCCGCCGCGGATCAGTTCGTCGACGACGACGCGGGCCTGGGTCGTCGAGGGGTTCACCCGGACAGCCTATTGCTTGGCTTCAGCAAAGAATTCCAGGATCGCCTCGTTGACCGCATCGGGGTGCTCGATGAAGCCCAGGTGACCGGCGTCCGGGATCTCCAGGTAGCGGCCTGCCGGGATGGACTCGGCCACCTCCCGGCTCAGGTGCGGGGCCATCAGCACGTCGTCACCGAAACCGATGACCAGCACCGGGGCCTTGATGTGCGCGTAGGCCGGCAGCCGGTTTCCCTCGGGGGCGACCGCGAGCTGGCTGCGCAGCCCCGGGGTGTATTTGGTGGGCCACATGGTGAACATCTCGGCCCAGTCGCGCACCGCGCGGTCGTCGTTCAGGGTCTTGGGCGAGAAGTTCTCCAGCAGCCGGATCTTCGCGTCATAGCTGGGCGGCAGCGTGATGTTCGCGTCATGGAACTCACGCTCGGCCTTGTTGAAGAAGTCGCGGGCGCCGTCGTGCCTGCCCCGGGTCGCCATCAGCACCGCCTGGCTGACCAGCTCGGGCCGGGACACCATCAGCTCCTGGGCGATGAAAGAGCCCATCGACACCCCGACCACCCGGACGGGCCCGCCGACCACCTTCTCGATCAGGGACGCGGTATCGGCCACCACCTGCTCGGTGGTGAACCCGCTGGCGTTCTCGGTCGCCCCGACACCGCGGTTGTCGAATGTGATCACGCGGTAGCCGGCCCGCTGGAAGGCCGGGACCTGATGCAGGTGCCAGGTGCGGCCTGCGCCGCCGCGGCCCGCGATGAAGAGCACCGGTTCGCCGGTGCCGCCCTTGTCGACGTAAGCGAGATTCACCCGCTCGAGCCTACTTGCGGGCGCGCACCTTGCGGATCGCCTGGTCCCACAGCAGCCGGGTGCCGGCCTTGAGGGTCGACGGCATCAGCGCGTCCCGGGACAGCAATGCGGTGGCAGCGGCCTTGGTGGCCACCGAGGCCTTGGAGAGGTGACCGGAGTCGAACGGCGGCTGCGGGTCGTACTCGATGCCGAGTTGGATGGCCTTGGCCTTCGCTTCGCCGGCGATCTGCCCGGCCAACCACAGACCGAGGTCGATTCCGGCGGACACCCCGGCCGCGGTGACGTATTTGCCCTGGTGCACGATGCGCTCGTCACCGACGGCGGTCACCCCGAAGGTCTTGAGCATCGGCACCGCGATCCAGTGCGAGGTGGCCTTCCGTCCTTCCAGCAATCCTGCCGCGGCCAGCAGCACCGAGCCCGTGCACACCGAGGTGGTCCAGGTCGAGGTGGTGTCGGCCTTGCGCAGCCATTCCAGGACCTTCTCGTCCCGGGCGTGCTCGAAGGTGGTCGGCCCGCCGGGGACCAGGATGATGTCCGGTGCCGGGGTCTCCTCGAACGAGTGAGTGGCGCCGATCGTGAGCACACCGGAGTCCGCGGTGACGGGTCCGGGCTCGTGCCAGAGGAAGCGCACCTCGGCGTCGGGCAGGAAATGCAGCACCTCATAGGGACCGATGAAGTCAAGGGCGGTGAATCCGGGGTACAGCACGATCGCGATCTGCATGATCTCTCCTTCAGGCAAACGTCTTGCGGTAGCGGTCGGGTGATACGCCGACTCGTCGAACGAAGTTGCGCCGCATGGTTTCTGCGGTGCCGAAGCCGCACCGGGCGGCGATGACGGTGACGGTGTCGTCGGTTTCCTCCAGTTGCCGGCGGGCGGCTTCGGTGCGGACCCGTTCGACGTAGCTGCCGGGGGCCTCGCCGACCTCGTCGGTGAACACCCGGGTGAAGTGCCGCGGGCTCATCGCCGCGCGGCGGGCCAGTTCACCGATGCTGTGCGCGCCACCGGGTTCGGTCTCGATGAGCTCCTGGACCTCGCGGATGGGCGCGCGCTTGGCGCGTGGCGCCCACACCGGCGCGGCGAACTGGGTCTGGCCGCCGGGTCGGCGCAGGTAGAGCACCAGCCAGCGGGCCACGGTCTGCGCGAGTTCGGTGCCGTGATCGTCTTCGACCAACGAGAGCGCCAGATCGATACCGGCGGTGACTCCGGCCGCCGTCCACACCGTGTCCGAACTGCGCACGAAGATCGGGTCGGGATCGACTGACACGTCCGGGAATTCGATGGCGAGCTGATCGGCGAAGGCCCAGTGGGTGGTGGCCCGGCAGCCGTCGAGCAGCCCGGCCTCGGCCACCAGGAAGGCACCGGTGCACACGCTCACCACCCGCCGGGCGGTCTTGGCGGTATATCGGATCCAGTCGAGGACATCGGGGTTGCGGCGCAGATCGTCGATTCCCGCACCTCCGGGGACCAGCACAGTGTCGACCGGGTGGTGTGGCAGCTGTTGCGCGACGATCTGCAGGCCGTTCCAGGTGCTGGCCGGGCCGCCGTCCGGGGACGCGATGATGATGTCGTAGCCATCCTGGTAGCGGCCCTCACTTGCCAGGATCAGCGTGGCGGTGCTGAACACCTCGAACGGACCGACCAGATCGAGTGCCTGCACACCCGGGTAGCCGAGCAGCACCACCGATCGCTTCACGTCTCCCATGGTGATCGTGATTTTCGATGGCGTCTACGCCTGCTACCCCACAGATCAGGACATGTCGGGGGTGCGCGGGATCCTGCGGTATGACCGAATACACCTACCGCGCCATGTGGTCGCCCAACGACCGGTCCTACACCGGCACCTGCATCGAGTTCCCCGGGCTCCGGGGACGCGGACAGACGGCAACCGAAGCCATCGCCGCGGTCGAGAGACTGGTGAACCAAGACGTCGCGGCGGCCGCGGGCACCGGCTGGACGCCACCGGAATCGCTCACCGACCGCGAATACAGCGGAAGATTCGTGGTGCGCATGTCGCCGGAGTTGCACGCGCACCTGGCGGTCGAATCGGCGGAACAAGGGGTTTCGCTCAACCAATGGGTGCTGCAGAAACTGACGAACCGGCGGCGATAACACCTTGCACAATCCAGTACTACCGGCAGTACTGGATGAGCGGCAGTACTACCGGTAGTACTGCTTTTCAGAGGGTCTTGTCGCTCCGGCAGTTGCCGATGCGGCTACCGGCACACGAACGGGTAGCACTCGCGGATCCGGTCGATCCACCATTGCCGCCGGTCCGCCGGCGCCGCCAGCGATGCCAACCGGGCCGGGTCCGGGACCACCGGCCCGACCGGGAGATATCCGCCGACGGGGACGACCGGGTCCACCACATCCTCGACGAACAGCCCACCGGTGCCCAGGCCGCAGGCGAAGGGCAACTCGGGCAGGCAGGCCGCGGCGAGCAGTCCGCGCGACATTCCCACCGCACTGTCCAGGGCACTGGACACCACGACCGGTACGCCGATCCGGGCGGCGATGGTCAGCAGCGGCTCCACCCCGCCCAGCGGCGCGACCTTCACCACCGCGATATCGGCGGCACCCAATGCGACAACCCGGAACGGATCGGCGGCCTTGCGGATCGATTCGTCTGCCGCAATCGGCACATCCACCTGCTGCCGTAGCTCAGCGAGCTCTTCGACTGTGGCACAAGGCTGTTCGAGATACTCGAGCGGGCCGAGCGCACGTGCAGCGGCCACTGCCTCCGATACGCTCCAGCCGCCGTTGGCGTCCACCCGCACCTTGTCCACCAGTGCACGCACCGCCTCGACGCGCGCGACATCATCGGCCAGTGCCTGCCCGGGTTCGGCAACCTTCACCTTCGCGGTCTGCGCCCCCGGGAACCTGGCCAGCACCTCGGGCACCCGCTGCGGTTCGACGGCCGGCACGGTGGCGTTGACCGGGACACGGTCGCGCAGCGGTGCCGGTGACCGCCGGTAGGCGGCCTCGATGGCCGCCAGCAACCAGTGCGCGGCCTCGGCCGGCCCGTACTCCACGAAAGCGCCGAACTCGCCCCAGCCGGACGGCCCGTCGAACAGCGCCACCTCGCGAACGGTGATGCCGCGGAAGCGAACCCGCATCGGCAGCGCGACGACGTGCAGACGATCCAGCAGATCGTTGCACGGTGGACTTTCACACGGTGGCGCGATCGCGACCCTCCCAGTGCGGTTGCCTCAGGTCCTTCTTCAGGATCTTGCCGGTGGGATTACGCGGCAGCGCATCGATGATATCGACGCTCTTGGGACACTTGTAGGCCGCCAGATGCTTGCGCGCCCAGGCGATCAGCTCGGCCTCGTCGACGCCGTCGCCCTCCAGCGCGACAACGGCTTTCACCGCTTCGCCCCACTTCTCGTCGGGCACACCGAACACCGCGACCTCGACGACCGCTGGATGCTCGGCCAGGATCCGCTCGACCTCGATCGAGTACACGTTCTCCCCGCCGGTGATGATCATGTCCTTGATCCGGTCCTCCACGAAAACATAGCCGTCGGCATCGATCCGCCCGATGTCACCGGTGCGGAACCAGCCGTCCGCGGTGACGGCCTCGGCGGTGTCCTCCGGCCTGTTCAGATAGCCCTTCATCAACTGTGCTGTGCGGAACCATAATTCGCCCTGCTTGCCGGGCTCGACATCCTGCAGGGTGTCCGGATCGACGACGCGTACCTCGACGCCGGGAATCGGTGTGCCCGCGCTGATGATCCGTTCCTCATCACCGCCGCGGTGGTCCTCGGGCCCCAGCCGCGTGACCACACCGCACACCTCGGTCAGCCCGTACACCTGGATGAAGTCGGTGTCCGGCCAGGCCTTGAGCGCCTCCCGCAGCAACGGCAGCGGCATCGGTGAGGCCCCGTAGGCGTAGGTCTTCAGCGCCCCGAACAGCTTCACCGCATCCGGTCCGGCTTCGAGCACCTTGGCCAGCACCGCGGGTACCAGGAACGTCCGGTTCGCGCCGGCCAGGATCCCGGTGGCCAACGCGGCGCCGTCGACATCGCGGGTCATATAGCTCGGCACGCCGTGGTGCAGCCCGATCTGCATGTATGACGTGCCGCCGACATGGAACAGCGGCATCGCCACCAGATTCTTGTCCCCCTCATCGAACGGCCACTCGTCGAACGCGTTGACGGTGTGGGCGATGACGTTGGTGTGGGTGAGCGCGACACCCTTGGGCTTGCCGGTGGTGCCCGAGGAGTACATCACGATGGCGGTGTCGTCGGGCTCCGCATCGGGTGCACGATCGGCCGGGGCGGCCGCGGCGAGCATGGCCTCGTACTCGTCATCGCCTTCGGGTTTGACCTCGACGACCTCGCTGACCCCGGGCAGCCGGTCCCTGATCGCGTTCACCGCAGGCAGCAGATCCTCGCCCACGAAGAGCACCTTGGCTCCGGAATCATTGAGCACGTAGTCGATCTCGTCGGCGGCCAGCCGGAAGTTCACGATCGCGGTCGCCGCTCCCAGCGAGGCGGCTCCGAGGGTCACCTCCGCACACGCCGGGTGATTCTTGTCCAGGAAGGCGACCACATCGCCGTGCCCGACACCGCGGGCGCTCAGCGCGCCGGCAACCCGGCGGATGCGGTCGTGCCACTGCACCCACGTCCAGGTCCGGCTCAGATAGCTGACCGCCTCGTGATCGGGTTTGGTGGCCGCCCAGTGAGCGACACGCTCGTCGAGGAAGCGAGGGGTAGCGAGCTCAGACATGTTCGACAGCCTGCCACGCCGGCAACGTCCTCACGCTGGTTTCGGATGAACCTGACGACCCGCCATATAGGTGGCCAGGACCTCCAGACCGGCGATTTCTTCGGGGTCCACGGCACGCGGATCAGCCGACAGCACAACGAGATCGGCGTACTTGCCGACCTCGATCGAGCCGATGCGGTCATCGGCGAACAACTGGTAGGCGGCGTCGAGGGTCTGCGCCCTGATGGCCTGCTGCACCGTGAGGCGCTCCTGCGGTGCGAGCACGCGGCCGCTGGGCGCACGCCGCGTGGCGGCCACGCTGATATTGCGCAGCGGCTCTTCGGGCGTGACCGGGGGGTCGTTGTGCAGCGAGATGCGCATCCCGGTGGCCACCGCCGACCCGCACGGCATCCACCGCTCGCCGTGCTCCGGCCCGAAGAGTCCGTCGACGATCACGTCACCCCAGTAATGCAACTGGTCGACGAACAGGCTGCAGGTCACCCCGAGCGCATGGGCCCGCGCGAGCTGTGCGTCGGTGATGGCGCCGACGTGCTCGAGGCGCAGCCGGTGGTCATCGCGCGGGTGGGCGCGCAGGGCTTCCTCGTACACGTCCAGGATGGTGTCGACGCCGGCGTCGCCCTGCACATGGCAGGCCATCTGCCAGCCCTGCGGGTAGAAGGTCCCGACGATCTCGGCCAGCTGTTCGCGGGTGTAGTTGGCGTGTCCGCACGAGCCGGGGATCACGCCGATGCTGCGGGTGGCGTCGGTGTCCAGGTACGGGAAGCTCAGGTCGATGTTGCCGATCCACGGCGAACCGTCCACCCAGATCTTGATGCCGACCTGGCGCACCACATCGTCACCGTCGAACGGGCTGGCATCGGTGTGCAGTTCGGCGGTGGACATCTCATAGGTGCGCAGCCGGACCGTCAGCTGATCGTGCAGGGCCGCCAGCATCGGCCGGAACAGCGGGTCGAACGCCATCTCCGAACAGGTGGTCAGGCCCGCCCGGTTGAGCCGCTCGCATTCGGCCATCAGCATCTCCGGGTAGTCCCCCACCGAGATGGCGCCACCGATCAGCGGGAACACCGCCGCCGATTCCTCGGCCGTGCCGTCCAGCTCACCGTTGTCATCGCGCCCGTACCGGGCTCCCTTGGGGTCCGGGGTGTCGCGGCTGATGCCGACGGCCCGGGCGGCCGCCGAGTTGAAGAAGGCCTTGTGCCCGGAGTTGTGCATGATCACCAGCGGGGTGTCGGCGACCCCGTTCAGCCATGTCAGCGTCGGTTCCGGTAACCCTTTCTGCAACAGTGGATCCCAGCCGTTCAAATAGGCGCCCTCGGCACCGCGGCGGGCCACCTCGGCGTGCACCGCCGCGACGACGTCATCGGCCGACGGCAGCGTCACCGGCCGGATGTCGACCATCCGGTCCGACAGCGCCACCGCCTCCATCAGTGGATGCCCGTGCGCCTCAACGAAACCGGGCAGCACGCATCCCTCGCCCACCGAGACCACCGCGGTGTCCGGCCCGATCCAGTTCTGTAAGTGGTCCTCAGGCAGGTCGACCGCCGCGATCCGCCCGTAGGCGACCGCCAGATTCCGCGCGGTGGGCAAGGCGTCGTCGACGGTGAGAATGGTTCCCGTGATGATCAGATCCGCCGGCTGCTCTGGGCTGGTCATGGCGCAAAGGCTAGTTCGCCACCGGCGGCCGGAACGCGCGATGAGAAAAGTTCGCGGCGCGTGTCGATTCTGGGTGGGTTCCGTTCGACGTATCCATGAGGGCACGATCGACGTGCCCCTTGCCCAAGAGAAGGAGACACCGAGATGTCGCGCTACATGCTGATCATGCGAGTTGCCGATCCCGCCGCCGCCGAGGCCGCGATGGCCGGAATCGACTTCGACGAGATCATCGCGTCGATGGGCCGCTACAACGAGGAACTCATCAAGGCGGGCGTGATGCTGGGCGGCGAGGGACTCACCGGACCCGAGGACGGCTTCGTCGTCGATTTCGACGCCGACCCGCCGGTGGTGACCGACGGCCCGTACGCCGAGGCCAAGGAGCTGTTCAACGGGTTCTGGATCATCGAGACGTCCTCCGCGGAGGAGGCCAAGCAGTGGGCCCGCAAGTGCCCGCTCGGCCCGGGCGTGCGGCTCGAGGTCCGCCGGGTCAGCGAAACCGAGGAATTCGACCCGGACAACCCCTGGATCCAGAAGGAGATCCAGTGGAAGGCCGACCTTGCCGAGAAGGCTGCGCAGGCCGCCCGGACCGCCGCCGGCCGCTGATCGGTACGTGGCGCGGATCCGCACGGGTCCGCGCCACCGCCGGCCGGCCCCTCGTCCGGGCAAGCCAAATCGGGCCGCCCTTGCCAGCAATTCTGTAACACGTTCTAATCTGAAGTCATGAGTGACGAGCAGCTCCGCCATTTCCTGCACTCCGGCCACCTCACCGTCGGCGCGCTGAAGCGCCACAAGAACCGTCCCGTGCTGTTCCTCGGGGACACCACGCTGACCGGCGGCGAGCTCGCCGACCGCATCAGCCAGTACATTCAGGCCTTCGAGGCACTCGGCGCCGGAACCGGCGCCGCGGTCGGCCTGCTCTCGCTCAACCGGCCCGAAGTGCTCATGATCATCGGCGCCGGCCAGACCCAGGGCTTCCGCCGCACCGCACTACACCCTCTCGGCTCGCTGGACGATCACGCCTACGTGCTCTCCGACGCCGGGGTCACCTCGCTGATCATCGATCCGCAGCCGATGTTCGTCGAGCGGGCGCTGGGGCTGCTGGAGAAGGTGCCCTCGCTCAAGCAGATCCTGACCATCGGCCCGGTGCCGGCCGAACTCGCTGATGTGGCCACCGACCTCAGCGCCGAGGCCGCCAAGTACGCACCACAACCCCTGGTCGCCGCCGACCTGCCCGCCGACCACATCGGCGGTCTGACCTACACCGGCGGCACCACCGGCAAGCCCAAGGGTGTCATCGGCACGACGCAGTCGATCACCACCATGACGACCGTGCAGCTGGCCGAATGGGAGTGGCCGGAAAACCCGCGCTTCCTGATGTGCACCCCGCTGTCGCATGCGGGCGCGGCGTTCTTCACCCCCGTCATCGTCAAGGGCGGCGAGCTGATCGTGCTGACGAAATTCGACCCGGCCGAGGTACTGCGGGTCATCGAGGAGCAGAAGATCACCGCGACGATGCTGGTGCCGTCGATGATCTATGCGCTGATGGACCATCCCGACAGCCACACCCGCGACCTGTCGTCGCTGGAGACCGTGTACTACGGCGCCTCGGCGATGAACCCGGTGCGCCTGGCCGAGGCCATTCGCCGGTTCGGCCCGATCTTCGCCCAGTACTACGGGCAGTCCGAGGCGCCGATGGTGATCACCTACCTGTCCAAGAAAGACCACGACGAGAAGCGGCTGACCTCATGCGGGCGGCCCACCCTGTTCGCCAAGGTGGCACTGCTCGGTGAGGACGGCCGGCCGGTGCCCCAGGGTGAGGTCGGCGAGATCTGTGTGGCCGGCCCGCTGCTGTCCGGTGGCTACTGGAACCTGCCCGAGGCGACCGCCGAGACCTTCAAGGATGGCTGGATGCGCACCGGCGATCTGGCCCGCGAGGACGAGGACGGCTTCTACTTCATCGTCGACCGCACCAAGGACATGATCGTCACCGGCGGCTTCAACGTCTTCCCGCGTGAGGTGGAAGATGTTGTGGCCGAACATCCTTGCGTCGCCCAGGTGTGCGTCATCGGTACCCCGGACGAGAAGTGGGGTGAGGCGGTGACCGCGGTGGTGGTGCTGCGGCCCGACGCCGACACCTCCGAGGATGCCGTCGCGACGATGATCGCCGAGATCCAGGCGTCGGTGAAGGAACGCAAGGGATCGGTGCAGGTGCCCAAGCAGGTCGTCGTCGTCGACTCGGTGCCGATCACCGCGCTCGGCAAGCCCGACAAGAAGGCCGTGCGCGCGCAGTTCTGGGAAGGCGCAGGGCGTTCGGTGGGTTGACCCGCGCTAGCGTTGGGACGTGCCGGACACCGACCTGCGCGAGACCGTCGACGCCATCTGGCGGATGGAAGCCGCCAAGATCGTCGCCACCCTGACCCGTGCGGTCGGCGATGTCGGCCTCGCCGAGGACCTCGCGCAGGAAGCTCTGGTGGACGCCCTGGCGCAGTGGCCGTCCGCCGGCGTCCCCCGCAATGCCGGGGCCTGGCTGACCACCGTCGCCAAACGCAAGGCGATCGACATGTGGCGCCGCCAGGACAACCTGGACACCAAGTACGCGGTGCTGGCCCGTGAGCTCGAAGTCCACGTCGACGATGCCTGGGATCCCGATCGCATCGACGACGACGTGCTGCGGCTGGTGTTCATCGCCGCTCACCCGTCACTGACCCGCGAATCGCAGATCGCGCTGACCCTGCGGGTCGTCGGCGGCCTCAGCACCGACGAGATCGCCCGTGCCTTCCTGACCACCAAGGCGACGGTCGCCGCGCGCATCACCCGCGCCAAGAAGACCCTCACCGGGGCGGCCTTCGAGGTCCCCGACCGCGCCGAGTTCGGTTCGCGGCTGTCCGCGGTGCTGGCGGTGATCTACCTGATCTACAACGAGGGCTACGCGGCTTCGACCGGGCAACGCTGGATCCGCGACGAATTATGCAGTGAGGCTTTGCGTCTGGGCCGGATACTGCAGGCGCTGACGCCGGACGAGCCGGAGGTGCACGCCCTGGTGGCGCTGATGGAATTCCAGGCATCGCGGTTCGCCGCGCGCGCCGACGCGCACGGCAATCCGATCATGCTTGAGGACCAGGACCGCACCCGGTGGGACCGGGCCCAGATAGGTCGCGGTATCGCCGCCATGCAGCGCACCGACCGCGCCCGTGGGCAGAAGGGGTGGGGCCCTTACGCCCTGCAGGCCGCGCTCGCGCAATGCCACGCCGTCGCACCGACTGCAGCCGACACGGACTGGGCCCGCATCGTGGCGCTCTACGACGCGTTGCTACAGATCGCCGGATCCCCTGTCGTCGAACTGAACCGTGCGGTGGCCGTCGCGATGTCCGATGGACCGGCGGCGGCGCTGCGGATCGTCGATGCCATCGACGGGCTCGAGGGTTCATATCTGCTGCCCAGCGTGCGCGGTGAACTGCTGGCGCGACTGGGCCGCGATGCCGACGCGGCCGCCGAGTTCACCGCCGCGGCAGCCCTCACCGCCAATGAGCGCGAACGCGGCGTGCTGCAGAAAAAGGCCGCGCGCGCACGGGGCGCGGCACGGTAGACATGAGCATGTGGTTGACCTGATCCTGCGCACCGTCCGCGACGACAACGATTTCACCGCCTTCAATGCCGCACTGCACTCGGTGTTCCTTCAGGACCCGCAGGACGACGAAGTCGAGCTGTACCGCGCGTTCACCGATTTCGATCGGATGTTCGGCTTCCACGACGGAGCCCGCTGGGCCTCCACCGCGGGCGACTACGGCAAGCAGGTGACCCTGCCCGGTGGTGCACAGGTGCCGGTTGCCGCGGTCACCGCGGTCACGGTGTCGCCCGCACACCGTCGCCGGGGTTTGTTGACGCAGATGATGCGCTACCAGCTCGACGGTATCCGGGCCCGCGGGACCGAAGCGCTGGCGATGCTGTTCGCCTCGGAAACGATGATCTACGGCCGGTTCGGGTACGGGCTGGCCAGTCAGAACACCGTGCTGACCGGACAGGTGCGCGACCTGGGTTTCCGCCAGGAGGTCGACCTCGGCGACGGCGTGGTCGCCGAGACCGACGCCGCGACACTGCTGGCACATGGCCCGGCCATCTTCGACCGGGCGACCGCGGACCTGCCCGGCCGGATGGCACGGCCGCATCCGTGGTGGGACTACCAGATCCACGACAACGACGAGCGACGCAAGGACAGCGGGCGGGTCCGGTTCGCCCTGCACCACGAGCCCGACGGCACCCCCAGCGGTTTCGCGATCTACCGGCCCAAATCCGACTGGACGGCGACCGGGCCCACCGGCACCCTGCACATCGAAGAGGTACGCGCCACCAACCCGCGCGCCTATGCGCGTATCTGGCGCTTCCTGCTGGAGATGGACCTGGTGCGCAGCATGAAATACGACGGTGCCGCGGTCGATGAGCCGTTGCGCTACCTGCTGGCCGACCAGCGTGCGCTGCAGTGCGCGGTTGTCGACGGCATCTTCGTGCGGTTGGTCGACGTGGCTCGCGCGCTGGCATTGCGCCGCTACGCCGCACCCGTCGATATCGTGCTGGACGTGCGGGACGAGTTCTGCCCGTGGAACACCGGCCGTTACCGCCTGCAGGGCGGCCTCGACGGCGCCGAGTGCGAAAGCACCGACGCCCCGGCCGATATCGCGATCTCCGCGCGCGATCTCGGTGCCATCTACCTCGGCGGCATCAGCGCGGCTCAACTGACCGCCGCGGGCCTGGTCGACGAACTCACCCCGGGCTCGGCGCTGCGGGCCGCGGTAGCCTTCGGCTGGCCCGTCGCACCCGCGATCCCCGACCACTTCTAGGAAGGACGGTACCCGTGATCAGTGCTGTGCTCTTCGATTTCTCCGGCACCCTGTTCCGGCTCGAGGAAGACGACAGCTGGTTCGACGGCATCACCGTCGACGAGAAGGCGGTCGACGGTCACGTGCAGGCCGAGCTGATGCGCCGGGTGACCGCCCCCACCGGCAGCTCGGTGCCGATGTCGGAAGAGCAGCAGCACAATTGGGCCAACCGCGACCTGGAACCGCACCTGCACCGCGAGGCGTACCTGCATGTGCTGCGCGAGTCCGGGCTCACCGGCGCGGATGCCGCGGCGCTGTATCCCAAACTGGTCGACCCGGCGTCCTGGACTCCCTACCCGGACACGGCCGCCGCCCTGAACGGGTTGCGCACAGCCGGGATCAAGACGGCGGTGGTGTCAAACATCGCCTTCGACCTGCGGCCCGCGCTGGCAGCCGCCGGCACCGCGGCCGACGAGTACGTGCTGTCCTTCGAGGTCGGTGCCGTCAAACCGGACCCGGGAATCTTCGGAACCGCGCTGACGCGACTTGGCGTCGAGCCCACCGCTGCGCTGATGGTCGGGGACAGCGAGGAGGCCGACGGCGGGGCCCGCGCCCTGGGTTGCGCTTTCGCGCTGGTCGATCCGCTGCCCACCGCTCAGCGGCCGGACGGTCTGATCACCGCACTACGGACGCACGGCCTCGCTGTCTAGACCGCCATCCAGGTGCGGGTTTCGCTGCGGGACACCACGACACCATCGTGGATCACGATGCGGTCGGCCGGCGCGTTGGCGATCACATCGGTCACGCCGGTGCCCCGCACCGCCAGCAGCTCGGCGCGTGCACCCACCCGCGGGCCCGCAGGCGGGAGTCCGAGCACGGCCCGCGCGTCATCGGTGACCAGCGAGATCGCTACATCGGGGTCGACGTGTCCGGCGACGACCGTCAGCATCGCGGTCTCCAGTGCGTCGCTGCGGCCGAGCGGGTTGAAGGGGTCGCGGACATTGTCGGCGCCGGCCGCCACCGGCACCCCGGCGGCGCGCAGGGCAGCGATCGGGGTGATCCCGCGCGGTGTCGCGGTGGCCATATCGCGGCCGTGGATGGACAGGTTGGTCAGCGGGTTGGCCACCACCCCAAGTTGCGCCGAAACGACCTGCGGCAGCAGCGCATCGAGTTCGGCGGCCGTCATCATGGACAGCCGGGTGCAATGGCTGGCGGTGCGGCGGCGGTCCGCAGGCCAGTCCCGCACCCGCGCGGCGTAACTCGGCAGGGTGTGGTGATCGCCGACGAGGAACTCGTCGGTGTGCAGATCCGTGCCGACGCCGCGGTCCTCGGCGACGCCGAGCAGACGATCCAGCTCGGCCAGCGGTTCCGGCGCGCTGTGCGGAGACCCTCCCACCAGGTCGGCGCCGGCATCCAGCGCGCCGTGCAGCAGTTCGACATCCGAGTAGGCCTTGATCAGCGCCACGATCTGAATGTCCATCACATCACCGAGCTCACGGCGTACCGCGTCGACGGCGCGGATGCCGCGCAACGGGTCATCGCCGTAAAGAACGTCGACGTGGGTGCGGACCGCCGTGGTTCCGTTGCGCAGCAACAGCAACGCCGCCGTCCGGGACCGCCGCCGGAACGACTCCTCGTCGAACCGCAGCGAACCCTCCTTCCAGGTGGCGATGGCGTGGTGCAGATCGCCGGGCGCCGGTGCCAGTTCGTCCCAGGACAGCGCCTTGTCCAGGTGGGCGTGCGGCTCGGCGGGTGCGGTCAGCAGCACGAAACCGCCGAGATCCAGTACACCGGGGGCGTCGTCGCGCGCGGCACCGGAGGCCGGCCCGACGGCGGTGACGACGGCATGCCCGTCATCGCGTCCCAGGCTCACATCCACCATCGAGCCGTCCGTCAGTGTCGCGTTGGTCAGCGTCGACAGCTGTTGTCCCGCAATACCCATCGTCACCCTCTGCGGGTCCGCACATACAGCCCGGACACATGGGCGCAGGCCGCGGCACGGGCGCCCTCGGCGTCGCCGGCCTCGATGGCCGCCACGATGCGCTCGTGCTCACCCACCGCCAGCCGGCGGTTCAGTTCGGCGGTCCACATATCGGACCGGTAGAGGTGGGCCTGACCGTCCAGGCGCGCCAGCGCATCGCTGAGCGGCCGGTTGCGCGCGGTGTCCCGGATGAGGGTGTGGAATTCGAGGTCGAGCTTCGCGTCGCGGAACCGGTCTGCAGACTCGTCGAGCATCTCGCGTTGCACCTGAACCATTTTGCGGAGTTGTTCGACGGTGGCCCGGCTGGCGTTGAGGGTGGCGTTCTGGGCGGCCAATCCGTCGAGCACCTCCCGGACATCGAAGACGGATTTGACCGCTTCCTCGTCCAGCAGGGTCACCCGGGCGCCGGCATTGCGGGTGTGGGTGGCCAGCCCCTCGTAGATCAACTGTTGCACCGCCTCGCGCACCGGTGTGCGACTGACGTTGAGGCGGGCGGCAAGTGCCGGCACGCTCAGTGGGCTGCCGGGCTGCAGTTCGCCGCTGAAGATCAGTTCCTGCAGCGCACTGTGCACCGACTCGGTGAGCAGCGCACCGTCCGAACTCGTCATGTGGTGCCCTCCTACTCGACCGCGGCGGACACCCGGGCGGCTTCCCGCAACGCTAGCGGTGGTGCCGCGCCGGTGCGCAAACCGGCGACCTTCATCGCGATGTTCTCGGCGACGGTGATCGGCTCGTAGCCGATCTCGCCGTCGGCCACGGTGCCCGGCAGCGGCTCCAGCACCGCATCATGATTGCCGTCGAAGAAGAAGGCGGCCGACCGCCTGCGCTGGATGCGCCCGTCGGTGACCGGTGGATCGACGCGGTGCACGGTGGACAGCCACCGGTCATTGGTCCATCGGGCCATGGCGTCTCCGAGGTTGATCAGCAGCGCGCCGTCTGCGGGCCGCACGTCGTGCCACGTCCCGGCGCGGTCCAGCACCTGCAGGCCGGGCACCTGGTCGGCCCACAGGATGGTCAGGATGCCGAAATCGGTGTGCGCGCCCATACCTCGGAGGTCACCGGAGAAGCGCTCGTCGCCTTCGGGGAGTGCGAAGTTGTTCATCTTCAGCACCTCGATGGAGTGGTCGATCATCGAATCGAAGTAGCCGTGCGGCAACGTCAATGCGTCGGTGACGGTGCTCATCAGGGTTCGTGCCAGCGCCTGCACCTGGCCGAAATAGCGTTGCACCTGCGGCTGGAAACCCGGCGCGGCATCGGGCCAGTTGTTCGGTGCGTAGCTGGTCTCGGGCAGATGCAGCCCGGGAAACGACGTGACCTCGGTGCCGACGGTGAAAGCCTCGTAGTAGTCGTTCATCTGATTGGCCGAGATGCCCAGGCTCATGCTCAGCGATTCGCTCTTCGGGGGTGAGTAACCCCGATTCGTCGACGGGTCACGCCGGTAGGCGTTCTTCACCCCGAGCGGGAGCGCGAAGAACTCGTCGAGCCCCGCCGCCAGCCCGGCGACGGCGTCCGGATCGATACCGTGACCGACGATCTGGATGAAGCCGACCTCTCGGCATGCCGTGTCGAAGGCGGCAGCCACCGCCGCGCACTCAGGGTCCGACGCGGCGTTCCCACCCGCCACGTACGGGCTGACATCCAGGACCGGAACATCGAAACGGCTCACAACTGACTCCCTGACTCGTGCCAACGACCGACCGCCACCCGCGAGATCGCGCCCATCACGGCGAACACCAGCACGCCGAACACCGAGGCCAGCACGATCGCGGCGACCAGGTCCTCCGACTGCAGCCGTGCGCGATAGACGTCGAGCAGGGTGCCGATGCCGGGTTGCCCCTTCGCGAAGAACATGTCACCGATGATCGCGCCGACCACCACCAGGCCGGCGCCGGTGCGCATGCCGGTCATGATCGCCGGGAGAGCCGCCCGCAGTTCGAGTTTCACCATCCGATCCCAGCGGGAGGCGCCCGACACGGTGAACAACTCGTGCATGCCGCGGTCCACCGACCGGATGCCGAAGTGGGTGTTGGTGATGATCGGGAACACCGCGATGAGCATGCAGACCAGGGTTCGGGCGGCCATGCCGTATCCCATCCAGAGCCCGATCAGCGGCACGATGGCCAGAATCGGGATGACCTGGATGACAACCGCGTAGGGGTAGATGATCTTTTCCAGCCATTTCGCCTGGCACATCAGCACTCCCGTGCCGACGCCGACGACGGCGGCCACCGCAAAGCCGATGAGGGTGACCTCTGCGGTGATGGCCAGCGCATCGAGCATCGGCTTCAGGTGAGTCCAGTCCAGCAACGAATTGCGGAACACGTCGATCGGTGGCGGCAACAGGAACCGGCGGTTCGGTTCGAGGACCAGGTAACTGACTGCCGACCACAGCGCCAGCCCGAATCCCAGGGACAACAGCGGATAGAGGACGGCGCCGCTGATCTTCGCGCCGCGTCTGGGTTTGGCCACCGCCGGGGCGGATTCTGCGGTGGCGGTCCTGCGGGCCAGGAGTCTGCCCGGCACTTCCAACGCGGTGCCGAGGACCGTCATGAGGCGCTCCCGTGCAGAAGTCCGGAGATCTCGGCGGTGTAATCGATGAACCGCGAGTCGAAACGCAGTTCCGGAGACCGCGGGTAGTCGAATCCCACGTCCACGATTCCGGCGATGCGGCCCGGTCGCGGTGTCATCACCACGACCCGGTTTGCCAGGTACACCGCCTCCGACACCGAGTGCGTCACGAACATCGCGGTGAAATCCCGTTCGGCGTAGAGGCGTTGCAGTTCGACCTGCATCTCCAGCCGCGTCATCTCATCCAGCGCGCCGAACGGTTCGTCAAGCAGTAGCACCTCCGGCGAGAGCGTCAGCGCACGCGCCATCGACACCCGCATCTTCATGCCGCCGGACAACGACTTGGGCAGCTGATCGGCGAACGCTTCCAAACCGACTGCCGAGATTGATTCCGCTGCGCGTTTTTTCGTCTCGGCGCGACTGACCTTACTGAGCTCCGCGCACAGCTCGACGTTCGCCCGAACGCTGCGCCACGGCAGCAGGGTGGGTTCCTGAAAGATGAAGCCCACCGACGAGGTGCCCAGCCGTACCGATCCCGAAGTGGGCCGCTCGAGATGCGCGGCCATGCGCAGCAGCGTCGATTTGCCGCACCCGGAAGGACCGACCACGGCGACGAACTCACCGGGCCGGATGGACAGGTCGATGCCGTCGAGCGCGACGGTGCCGGTGTCGAAACGTTTGGTGATGTCGCTGAATTCGATCTGCGCGGCGGCGAGCGCGACTCCGCCGGGCCGCTGGGCGGGTTCACGAGGGGTCCGGTCCGGTTCCACTAGAACTCCCGAAGATAGGCATTACATGCAGCATCTCTGCTCTTGGAATAGTTCTAGCGTCGATTACATGTATTACGTCCGCGTTTCGGGCAGTAAACCAGAGGTAAGGATTCCCGACGAAACGTCTGTAAAACATGGCCGACAGCGGCTGGCTCGCGATCGTTTACACAGCGGCAACAGTCATCATGATTGCATGTAATTGCAGGCGCCCCAACGCCGCGGTGCCACCTTCTCTTCCCGCCACGTTACCGACGAAGTCACCGAGGAACCCATGAACCGATCAGCCTTATGGCGAGCGGCCGCCGTCGGCGCCGTCGCCTCCTTCACCTTCACCGCCTGTTCGTCGGCCTCCGAGCCCGCCGGCGAACCGGCCGCGTCCGAGCCGGCGGCGGCACTGGCACCGGCCCCCGAGGCGCAACAGCTGGCGGACGTCTGCCCCGCCAACGTCGGCATCCAGCTGCAGTGGCAACCGCAGTCGGACATGGGTGCGGTGTTCGGCATGCTCGGCCCCGGCTATCAGGTCGACACCGACGACAAGTCCGTCACCGGGCCGCTGGTGGCCGGCGGATTGGACACGGGCGTCGACATCACCCTGAAGTCCGGCGGCCCCGCCATCGGATTCCAGTCGGTGCCCTCCCAGCTCTACCTGGACGACTCGCTGGTCCTGGGCATCGTGCACGGCGACATGCTGGTCGCCGCCGCCGCCGAGCAGCCGGTCGTCGGGGTCACCCCGTTGCTGAAGTACAGCCCGGCGATCCTCATGTGGGATCCGGCCACCCACCCCGACTTCAGCACCGTCGCCGACATCGGCAAGACCGATACCACCGTCGTGACGTCCGAGGGCCAGATCTACCCGGCCTGGCTGGTCGCCAAGGGCATGCTCAAGCAGTCGCAGATCGATCCCAGCTACGACGGTTCGCCCGCGCGCTTCGTGGGCGATCCCGCCACCGTGCAGCAGGGGTTCGCCAACTCCGAACCCTATGTCTACGAACACGACACCCCGGCGTGGAACAAGCCGGTGGGCTACGGCCTGGTCAAGGATGTCGGCTACGACATCTATGCATCGAATATGTCGGTGCGCGCCGACCGGGTCGACGAACTGGCGCCGTGCCTGAAGAAGCTGGTTCCGATCATCCAGCAGTCCGGTGTCGACTACGCCGCCGCGCCCGAGTCGGTGAACTCCGTCATCGTCGACATCATCTCCCAGGACAACACCTATTCGCCCTACACCGAAGGGGAGGCGGCCTACGGGGCGCAGACCCTGACGGACAAGGGCCTGCTGGCCGCCGAAGACGACGGGTCGTTCGGCATCTACGACACCGCCCGGACCGCCCGAAACGTCGAGGATCTGCGCGGTGTGCTCGCCACCACCGGAAATGTCGTACCCGCCGAGCTGACCGCCGATGACCTGTTCACCAACCAGTTCAGCGATCCCTCGATCGCGATCAACTGACAAGGATTCACCGCATGACAGAGATGACCGAACTGCAGCGCGAACGCGCCATGGGCGCGCTGGGCACCGAGAGCGATCGGGAGGTGCGACGGATATCGCTGGCCGACCTGGCCACCCGCCGCGATCAGATCGCCAACGAATTATGGAACGCAGCAACCGATATCGGGTTCTTCCAGATAATCGATCACGGTATCGACCTCGCCGACATACGTGCTGCGTTCGCGATGTCCGAGCGGTTCTTCGCGCTCCCCGACGAGGTCAAGGCCCGCTGGCCCAAGCGGTACAACTCGGGATGGGAGCAGCTGACCCAGATCCGGCCCTCGGTCGGGGTACCCGACCAGAAGGAGTCCTATCAGGTCACGTTGTCGAACATGGACGGATTGTGGCCCAGCGACCAGGAACTGGCGCGGTTCTCGTCGACGATCCGCGATTTCGAGCACAAGTGCTGGGCGCTGGCCATGGAACTGCTGTCCCTGTTCGCCGGCAAACTGGGTTTCGACCGGGACTTCTTCACCCGCGCGCACGACCCGTCTTCGCCGACGTATCAGAGCACGCTGCGGCTGTTGCACTACTTCGCGCTGCCGGCGGACGCCGACCTGACCGGCGTGTGGCGGGCGGGCGCGCACACCGATTTCGACTGCCTGACACTGCTGTTCCAGCGGGATGGTCAAGGCGGCCTGCAGGTGTGCCCGGGCAAGGAACGCGACGCCCAGGAGTGGACCTCGGTGCATCCGTCGGAGGAGGCGATCACCTGCAACATCGGCGACATGCTGATGCGCTGGAGTGACGATCTGCTGCCGTCGAACTTCCACCGGGTCAAAAGCCCCGGCCCGGCAGATCACCGGGGCGCGCGCTACAGCATCGCCTTCTTCGCCCAGGCCAACCACGAGGTGATGATCGAGGGACCTGGCGGAAAGTACCCACCCATCAGCGCGAAAGATTATCTGCAGCAACGGATCAGCGCCAACTTCGCGCGATAGCTTACCCTCGGGGTATGGAACGGGTCATGCCACCGTGGTGGCTCAAGTACGTCAACAAGGTGATGATCGGGCTGTCCAAGCTCGGGGTCGGCGGCGAGAAGGGGCCCGTAATCCTGACGGTGGTGGGCCGCAAGACGGGTAAACCGCGCTCCACTCCGGTCACCCCGATGACCGTCGACGGACAGCGTTATATCGTCGGCGGTCTACCGGGGGCGGACTGGGTGGCCAATCTGCGGGCCGCCGGGACCGCCACCGTGCATCAGGGCCGCCGGGCCCAGCAGGTGCGGATGACCGAGGTCCCGGCCGAGCAGGCCCGCCCGCTGTTGCGGCAGTTCCCCGTGCTGGTGCCGACCGGGGTGAGCTTCATCAAGAACGCCGGTTTGGTCACCGGACCCAACCCCGACGAGTTCGAGGCGCTGGCCGGCCGGCTACCGGTGTTCCGGTTCGACGAGGTCTGAGACCCAGCGCGGAATCGAGCCGCGATGGCGGGTCCGGCGGCGCGACCTTCCGCCGGACCCGCTGCGTGGGCAGCGTTCACTGTGTAGTTATCAAGGTGCGCAGAAGATTTGGTCAGGCAGCGGTGGGCAGGATGGTCATGGTGCGTCGAGCGTGGGAGCGCAGGTGCGCCGGTTCAGGCCCGGCCGGGTCATGCGGTGGGATGAACCAGGGGTGGCGGTCCGGGCCCAAATAGACTTGCCAGCCGCCGTGGTGGATGGCGGTGTGGTGGTGCCGGCACAGCAGCACCCCGTTGTCCAGGCAGGTTTTGCCGCCGCAGTTCCACGCGATGATGTGGTGGGCATCGCACCAGGACACCGGCAGCCCGCAGCCCGGGTGTGCACACCCACCGTCGCGTACCGCCAGCCCTTTTCGGATCGCCGGTGTGAAGAGTCGCTCGGCGCGTCCCACATCCAGCGGCGCCCCCTCGCTATCAACGGTCACTATCCCGACGTTGCTGTCGCAGGTGATCAATTCGGCCGTGACGGCGCTGACCGGCCCGGTGAAACCCAGAGTGTCGACCAACCCTGCCGCGGCGGGCCGGATCAGGGAGACGTGTGGCAGCACGCCCCCGGAGGCCGGGCGCCGCGAGTTCGACAGGTAGGTCCGCACCAGCTGTCCGAGGGCGTCCGAGCGGCGCTTACCGACCGATCGAGGATCCGGGAACCCGTCCGGTGCCGGGACGGGTCGGCACAACGGATCCAATGCGGTGAGCAACTCCTCACCGGTCAGCGCGTCGACATCGAGGGTCGCCGCGACCCGCCCCTCCTCGGTGATGACCACAGTCATCTCGTTGAGGTCGGCGTTCTCCGCGACCGGGACGGTCGACTCGTCGGGCGGGTTGGTGGCGGCTTTGTCGATGGCGATTGCGCGAGCCTTCTCGGCTACCTGCGCCGGGGTGGTCTGAATCATCAACGTGGTAACCGCCTTCGCCCGGTCTACTTCGGACAGCGGGACCCTGTTGTCGATGTGGGTGACGCCTTTCCCGACGGCGTCGGCGAACTCGATGCCGACCCCAACGAGGCGCTGGGCTTGGGTCAACGCCGGCAGCGTGTGCGCCGCCCGGCCCACCCGCGCCGCCCGGTACGCGGCGCCGGGCGCCACCCCCAGGGAGGTGAGCAGGTCGGCTCCCGAGCGCAGGTGTTTGCGGGCCGGGATTCCGAGCCGCTCGGCGGCCGCGACCGCTTGGGCGATCACATGATCGAGCAGATTGCGGGCGGTGACCGCGGCCACCAGCACCGCCAACAGCGGCGGCTCATCGAAGACCCTGCGGGGACAGTCCAACAGATCAAACAGCCGGCGCTCGCCATCCTCACCCGGCGGCGCTACAGCAAGATCATCGATCAATGCATCGACAAAAGTGTCGAGATGGGTGGCGTCCATATTGGATACCGGCTTTCACAGAAGGTGCCCACAGGGGCACAATCAGTCAATACGGCCCGCACAGTCCCGGGGGACCATCGAACCTCTCGGCGACCGGAGTCGCGGTCTGCAGCTCACCGGGTCGTGCTGGGAGCTACGTCGCATTCGAACTTGTGTTCGATACTACGCCGCTCCGGGGCGCTGCGCAACGGCATTCCGACAGGCTCAACCCGATCGAAGGCTCTACTCTGCAGCATTTTTCACAAGAGCGACTAACCGGTGCTGGACAGATCCATATCGGGCAGGCAGATGCGAGCGAGTTCGTCCAGGGGGATCCCCAGCACCGTGGCGAGCGCCGCGACGGTGGTGAATGCCGGCGTGGCGAGGCGTCCGGTTTCGATCTTGCGCAACGTCTCCGGTGAGATCGACGCCGCGTGCGCGACCTCTGCGGGTTTGCGGTCACCCCGGCATTCGCGCAGGAAGGCGCCCAGGCGCTGTCCGGCGGCACGCTGCTGCGGTGTCAGGGGTGATCGGACCATGGCACAAGGATACGCCACCCTGGTATGAAAATACCGAATCGTCCGCTAGTCTGGTATTTCTATACCGCTCACTGGACAAGGACGATCAATGCTGGAATTGAAGACGCCCGACGAGGTCGAGGCGATGCGCACCACGGGTGCCTTCATCGCCGACCTACTGGAGGACCTGG
Source organism: Mycolicibacterium sp. P9-22 (assembly GCF_008329585.1). GTDB lineage: Bacteria > Actinomycetota > Actinomycetes > Mycobacteriales > Mycobacteriaceae > Mycobacterium. The sequence continues at coordinate 782,180 of NZ_NPKP01000002.1, forward strand.
CCTCCCGGGCCGCGGTGGGGGTCAACCTGCTCGACCTCGAATACCGCGCCCGCCGGTTGATCGAGGACCGCGGCGCGGTGTCATGCTATTGGGATTACGCGCCGTCCTTCGGCCGCGGACCGTTCCACAACGTCATTTGCTTGTCGGTGAATGACGCTGTGCTGCACGGCCTTCCACACGACTACGCGCTTCGTGACGGTGACCTGCTGACCATGGACATCGCCGTCTCGATCGATGGCTGGGTGGCCGACTCGGCGCGCAGCCTGATCGTCGGCACCCCGCGACCCGAGGACCAGCGGGTCATCGAGGCCACCGAGTGCGCACTGGAGGCGGCCATCGCGGCCGCGCTCCCGGGCGGACGTCTCGGCGATATCTCCGCGGCCATCGGTGCGGTCGCCGACGAATACGGCTACCCCGTCAACACCGAATTCGGCGGCCACGGCCTGGGTCGCACGATGCATGAGGATCCGCATGTCTCCAACCGGGGACGCGCCGGACGTGGCCTGGTGCTGCGACCCGGACTGACGCTCGCGCTGGAACCCTGGTTCGCGCAGACCACCAACAAGATCGTCTACGACCGCGACGGATGGACCCTCCGCTCAGCCGACGGGTCACGCACCGCCCACTCCGAACACACCATCGCCGTCACCGACGGGTCACCCCTCGTGTTGACCCGCCGGGCGGCGTGATGGCTACAGGTGCGGGGCCTCCTTGATCTTCGACTCCGGAGTACCCGCCGTCTGACACCACGTCTGCACGGCCAACCGTGTCCCGGTGACCTCCAATTGCGCTGCGTCGGTGCCCTTTTCGTCCTTGAGCATCTTGGCAACCGCTTCGTTCTGCGTCTTCTCGTCCTGGCCGATGAAGTCCTCGCACTTGGTGTCGCCACCGGTGACCGACGGCGAGCACCCGACCAGCACGGCCCCGACGGCCATTCCCGCTAGCAACACACTTGCCGAACGCTTCACTGTGCTCTCCAACCTCGTGCGTCCCGTACGCATCGTCGCAACGTTTGTACCCGACGGGCGACCTGTCGAAACCTGCCGGTGGTCACCGTCACCGTCGCGCCTAAAGTCTCATGCGTGACCGCGAACCCGTTCGATCCGTCCCTCTGGCAGCCCGTCGCCGGCTTCGAGCTGACCGACATCACCTACCACCGGCACGTCGTCGACGGAGTGCGCAAGCCCACCGTCCGGATCGCCTTCGACCGGCCCGAGGTGCGCAACGCATTCCGGCCGCACACCGTCGACGAGCTCTACCGGGTGCTCGACCATGCCCGAATGTCCCCCGACGTCGGCGTCATCCTGCTGACCGGCAACGGCCCGTCGGAAAAGGACGGCGGCTGGGCGTTCTGCTCCGGCGGTGACCAGCGCATCCGTGGCCGCACCGGTTACCAGTACGCCGAGGGTGAGACCGCTGAGACCGTGGACCCGGCGCGTGCCGGGCGGCTGCACATCCTGGAGGTGCAGCGCCTCATCCGGTTCATGCCCAAGGTGGTCATCTGCCTGGTCAACGGGTGGGCGGCCGGCGGCGGGCACAGCCTGCACGTGACCTGCGACCTGACTTTGGCCAGCCGCGAGCACGCCCGCTTCAAGCAGACCGACGCCGATGTCGGCAGTTTCGACGGCGGGTTCGGCAGCGCCTACCTGGCGCGGCAGACCGGGCAGAAGTTTGCCCGCGAGATCTTCTTCCTCGGCCGGCCCTACGACGCGCAGACCATGTATCAGATGGGGGCGGTCAACGCCGTCGTCGACCACGCCGACCTGGAGACCGAGGGTCTGCAGTGGGCTACCGAGATCAACGGCAAGTCCCCGCAGGCCATCCGGATGCTCAAATTCGGCTTCAACCTGATCGATGACGGGCTGGTCGGCCAACAGGTATTCGCCGGTGAGGCAACGCGTTTGGCCTACATGACCGATGAAGCCGTGGAGGGCCGCGACGCGTTCCTGGAGAAGCGGGACCCGGACTGGAGCGATTTCCCCCGCTACTTCTGAGCCTCGTCCACCAGCGCGGCGGCAATCGCCGCGGCCTGCGCCGCCGCTCGTCCGACCTCCGGATAGCGGTTGGCGTACATGCCCGCCAGATACAGCGCGGCATATCCGTGCGCGGCCGCGAGCACGCGCTCGAGCAGGGTCAGCGCAGCCTTGACGTCGCCGCCGGTCGCGGCGAGAGCCGGGGCGAGGAAGGTGTCGCTGAGCGCTCGGGTCGCTGCGTTCTTTTCGGCGTCCTCAACCTGGCCGAGCTCCTGCCCGAACAGCACATCCCAGCCGAGGCGCCTGCGCACCACGAACCGCACATAGCTGTCCGCCGTACTGGCCACCGCGTCCCGCGCCGGGGCGCCCTGCGGCGGTAAGGCCGCGCAGACCTGCTCATCGAACTCTCGTGCCGCCTCGGTGGCCACCGCCGTCAGCAGCGCCAACCGGCTGGGAAAGTGCCGGTAGGGTGCGCCGGCGCTGACACCGGTGCGCTTGGCCGCCTCGGCCACCGATAACGCATCGGCGCCCTTCTCCGCCACGATGTCCATCGCCGCCGCGATCAGGGCGGCCCGCAGGTTGCCGTGGTGATAGGCGGTGCGCGCCTCGCGTCCGGTCACCGTCCAGTCTTAGCACCGTCGGAGTTGACGGTATGTGAGAACCTGCTTACTTTAAATGTAAGAGCCCACTCACATAGGAGCACCATGGCCACCTGGTTCATCACCGGAGCATCGCGCGGACTCGGCGCCGCACTGGCCCGGCACGCACTGTCACAAGGCGACAACGTCGTCGGCACCGCACGTGACAGCCGTTCCGTCGCAGCCGAATTCGGCGTCCACGACCGACTCCTGCCCGTCACCCTGGATGTCACCGACGCCGAAGCCGCGCGCTCCGCAGTCGCGGCCGCCGCCGAGAGGTTCGGCGGTATCGACACCGTGGTCAACAACGCCGGCCGGGCTCTTCTCGGCGCGCTCGAAGAGATGTCCGACGCGCAGATCCGCGATCAGATCGACCTCAATCTGTTCGGTGTCATCAATGTCATTCGCGCTGTTCTGCCGACCCTGCGCGAGCAACGCCGCGGCACCATCGTCAACGTCAGCTCCGCGGCGGGAATCGTCGGATTTCCCGGGTCGAGCATGTACAACTCGTCCAAATTCGCCGTCGAAGGTCTGACCGAAGGGTTGCGAGTGGACCTGCAACCGCTGGGGATTCGAGTCCTGGCAATTCAGCCCGGGATGTTCCGGACCGGATTTCTCGCACCCTCGGCGCTCTGGCGTGCCGAACAGGCCGGAGCCATCGCGGATTACCACGGCACCCCGGCACACCATCAGCTCGCCGAACTCGATGGCATCGACGGGGCGCAGCAGGGCGACCCCGCCAAGCTTGCGGCCCTGGTCTACGAGGTGGCCAACAGCCAGACCACACCGGCTCGGCTACCGATCGGACCGGATGCGGTGGAGCTCTACACACACCGCACCGCGCGCGACGCCGCCGAACTCGACCCGTGGCGTGCCCGGGCGCTGTCAACGTCGTTCTGAGCTGCGACTTACACTCGGGCGCCATGAGCAAGAACCCGCTGCGCCGGCTGTCCGACGCCGTGCTGCTGACCAGCATGCGCCCACCGCTGACCGAATACCTGGGCCGCGGCCCTCAGGTCGAGCTGCGCGGTAAGCGCGTCCTGATCACCGGGGCGTCCTCCGGTATCGGCGAAGCCTCGGCGGTGAAGCTGGCCAAGCTGGGCGCCAGCGTCATCGTGGTGGCCCGCCGGGAGGATCTGCTCGGCGCGGTGGCCGACCGGATCAGGGACAACGGCGGTATCGCCGAGGCCATCACCGCCGACCTGTCCGATCTGGACGCTGTCGACGCGCTGGCCGCCCGCGTTCTGGAAAGTCATGGCGGCGTGGACATCCTGGTCAACAATGCCGGCCGCTCGATCCGGCGCCCGCTGATCGAATCACTGGAACGCTGGCACGACATCGAACGCACCATGGCGCTGAACTACTACGCGCCGCTGCGCCTGATGCGCGCCCTGGTGCCGGGCATGATCTCCCGCGGCGACGGGCACGTGATCAACGTGTCCACCTGGGGTGTGATGAACGAATCCTCCCCGCTGTTCGGCGCCTACCAGGCATCCAAGGCCGCGTTGACCGCGGCCAGCCGCGTGGCCGAGACCGAATGGTCGGGCAAGGGCGTGCATTCCACCACGCTGTACTACCCGCTGGTGAAGACGCCGATGATCGAGCCGACCAAGGAATTCGTCGCGATGCCGGGCCTGTCCGCCGAGGAAGCCGCCGACTGGATGGTGACCGCGGCCCGCACCCGCCCGGTGCGTATCGCGCCGCGGATGGCGGTCACCGCCAAGGCGCTGGACAGTGTGGCCCCCGGGCTGCTGGGCGTGATCATGAAACGCGGCGTCGTGGAGCCCTCCTAAATTTCACATACCATCGGCACTCATGCTGACCCTGGACTGGATCCGGCAGCGGGACCCCGAGTACGACGCGCTGCGCCGCGCCGTCCGGGCAGCAATCGTCCTGCCCATCGCGGCGGGAACCAGCTTCCTGCTCGCCGGCGGCACCCAGGCGCCGATGTTCGCCATCTTCGGTTCGGTGGCTCTGCTGATCATCGCCGACTTCCCCGGCAACCGGTCGGCCCGCGCCCTGGCGTATGCCGGGCTGGGGTTCAACGGCGCGGTGTTGATCAGCGTCGGCACCCTGGTCGCCCCGTACCCGTGGCTCAGTGTCGGGTTGATGTTCGTGCTCGGAGTGACGGTGATGTTCGCCGGGGTGCTCAGCGAGACCGTCGCGGCCGGGCAGCGCGCCACGCTGCTGACCTTCGTGCTGCCGGCGTGCACGCCGCCCGGCCCGATCGTCGAACGCCTGTCGGGCTGGCTGATCGCACTGGCGGTGTGCGTACCCGCGGCACTGTTCCTGCTTCCGCCGCGGCATCACGACGACCTGCGTAGGCATGCGGCCAGCGTGTGCCGCGCGCTCACCGATTGCCTGGAGGGCGTCGCGTCGACCAAGGACGTGACGCGGGCGATGAATGCGCTGTGGGCCAACTTCGTCAACGCCGATTTCCGTCCGGTCGCCCTGACCGCAGGCAGCCGGGCCCTGGTCCGCGTCGTCGACGATCTCGGATGGCTGTCCGACCGGATCACCGACCGCACCGGCGCCGCGCTCGGCGATATGAAACCACCCATCGTCGCCGTGCTGCGCGACTGCGCGGCGGTGCTCACCATTTCCGAACCGCGGCTGCGCGCCACCCGCGGCGCCGAGCTCAACACCGCGCTGACCGACCTGCGCGCGATCGCGCAGGGCCGCTACCGGGAGGACATCGAGCAGATCCTCGCCGTGCCCGATGATGCCACCGCCGTCGAAGTCGGCCGAATCCTGTTGGGACGCCGCACCTTCTCGGCCACCGTGGGGGTCACCGGCCGCATCATCCGCAATGCCGCCCTGGCCGACGCCCGGCCGGTGTGGGCCCGAGTGCTCGGGCGCAGGCTCCCCGAAACCGGCACCGCGGACTGGGTTATGCCCGAAACCACAGCCGTCGCGGCCATCACCAAGGGCTTCCTGGCCACCCGGGCACTGGTGCTGCGCAACAGCCTGCGCACCGGGCTCGGCCTGGCGCTCGCCGTCGCGGTCACCCACGTCTTCCCGGTGGAACACGGGTTCTGGGTCGTCCTCGGCGCCCTGTCGGTGTTGCGCAGCAGTGCGCTCACCACCGGGACCCGGGTGCTGCGCGCGGTCGCCGGCACCGCACTCGGTTTCGGGCTGGGTGTCGCCGTGATCGAGCTGGTCGGCGTCGACCCGGTGGTCATGTGGCTGCTGTTGCCGGTGGTCGCCTTCGGTTCGGCGTTCGTGCCCGAGGTGGCATCGTTCATCGCCGGGCAGGCGGCCTTCACGATGATGGTGCTGATCATCTTCAACCTCATCCAGCCGTCGGGGTGGGCGGTCGGGCTCATCCGCGTCGAGGACGTCGTGGTCGGTGCGCTCGTCGGCGTCGCGGTCTCGGTGTTGCTGTGGCCCCGGGGCGCGTCGGCGCCGACGGCCAGGGCGGTGGACAACGCTCACGCGGCGGGCGTGGCGTTGTTGCGGGCCGCGGTGCGCCGCGTCATCCACGGTTCCTCCGAGGCCACCGACAACCGGGTGTTCACGCTCAGCCGCAGCGCGCTGGAAGCCAGCCGAAGCCTCGATGATGCAGTACGGCAATATCTTTCGGAGAACGGCGGCCACAACGACGTCCGGGCACCCATCGTCCGGGCCGCCAACCGGGCGGTGCGACTGCGGGCCGCGGCCGAGCTGGTGGCCGACGTGGTGCCACCCCCGCTGGGGGTGTACCCGCGGGCGCGCGAACTGCTGGAACAGCACACCGAAGTGGTGTGCGCCCGGCACAAGTCGGGACCGCCCATCAGTGACGATTTCGTGCTGGCACTGCGCGCCGAGGCCGGCGACAACCCATTGGCGGTGTCCGCGGCGCTGCCCCTGCTCACCGTCGCCGCGCACCTCGGTGAACTCGAACTGCTCTATCCGCGCGGCTGAGTCCGGCGAGCGTGCGCAAACTTCGCGCCGCGGCGGCGTGTTGGCCCGCAGACACGCACGCTCGCCGGAGATGAGTCAGGGGCGGGTGGAGTCAGGGGCGGGTGATGGTGCGGGGCGGCAACCCCAGCGCGCGCACATGTTCGGCGATCGTTCCCAGGCTGGTGGTCCACACATCGGTGTGCTCGACGACATGGCGCATCAGGTCACCGAGTTCGGCTGCACGGGACGCCCGCCCGCTCTGGAACGGATGATTGGTCAGCACCCAGCAGGCGCCCACATCGCGCAGCGCGTCGAACTCCAGCTGCCACAGTTCGCGCGCCTTGCGTGGGCTCTCGATCACCCCGTTGTGGATATCGGGCAGATAGCAGTACTGCTCCCAGTCGTCGAGCGCCCACTGGATCGGGATCTCCACCAACGATTGCGACCCGACGGCAAGCTCATACGGGGTATCGGCGTCCATCAGGCTGGAGTCGTAGAGGAAACCCCGCTCGACGAGCAACCCCGGTGTGCGCCAAGACAGATCCCACATCGGCGCGCGATAACCGGCCGGACGCACCCCGGCCACCTCGGCCAGCGCCTCCAGGCCGCGGTCGAGGGCCTCGATCTCCTCCTCGAGGGTCAGTGCGGTGGGCTGCTCGTGCAGATAGCCGTGGTGGGCGATCTCATGGCCGGCCGCCACGATGGAGCGCACCGCCGCGGGATAGCGGTGTGCGGTGTGCCCGGGAACGAAGAACGTGGACCGAATCTGGTGGCGGTCGAGCAGATCCAGGATGCGCGGAATGCCCACCAGCGGCCCGTAGGCCTGATGGCTCATCACACTCATCCGGGCGCCGGCCGCCTCATTGCCCCACAGCACCGCCGACTCGGCATCCACATCGAAGGTGAACGACGCAGCCGCGACTTTGCCTTCGGGCCAGGAGAATCCCCCGTCGCTTCGCTCGCCCCGGCGAAACTCAGACATTGTCGGCCATCAGGGTGATCAGTTCATAGCCCAGATTGGCCGCGGCCACCGCGGTCACCTCACCGCTGTCGTAGGCGGGGGCGACCTCGACGACGTCGGCGCCGACGATGTGCAGGCCGCGCATCGCCCGCAGGATGGCCACCAGTTCCCGGCTGGTCATCCCGCCGATCTCCGGGGTGCCGGTGCCGGGCGCGAATGCCGGGTCCAGCACATCGATATCGACGGACACGTACACCGGGTACTCCCCCACCCGCTCCCGGATCCGTTGCACCACACCGTCGACGCCGATGCGGTCGATATCGCGGCAGTGCACCACCGCGAAGCCGAGGGATTCATCGTCGAGCAGATCGGCGCGGTCATACAGGGATCCACGGATCCCGATATGCGCGGAGCGGTCCTTGACCAGCAGACCCTGCTCGGCGGCCCGGCGGAACGGGGTGCCGTGGGTGCACGGGGCGCCGAAGTAGGTGTCCCAGGTGTCCAGGTGCGCGTCGAAATGCACGAGCGCCACCGGCCCGTGCACCCGGTTGACGGCCTGCAGCGCAGGCAGCGCGATGGTGTGGTCACCGCCGAAGATCATCACCCGCTGCTCGGGCGTGTTCAGCAGTCCCGCAATGCCTTCACGCACCTGATCGACCGCGGCCTCGATATCGAACGGGTTGGCCGCGATGTCACCGGCGTCGACGACCTGTGCCTGCGCGAACGGGCTGACATCCAGCGCCGGGTTGTACGGTTTGAGCAGCCTGGACACCTGACGGATCGCGGCGGGCCCGAACCGCGCACCCGGCCGATAGGTGACGCCGCTATCGAAGGGCACACCGACCACCGCGATGTCGTAGCGGTCGACCTCGTGCCGCTGCGGCAGCCGCGCGAAGGTGGCCAGACCGGCGTAGCGGGGCACCTCCATCGCATTGATCTGGCCGACGTTCCCCGACGCCGATCGCACATAGGGCTGGCTTGGCACCTGCTGTTCTCCTGTCATGCTCTGGTCCTGGTGGATCCGCCGTTGCAGGCGATCACCTGTCCGACGATGGCGGCCACGCTGAAATCGGCGAGAAGTTCCACTGCGGCGGCGATCTCATCGGGCCGCCCGATGCGCCCCAGCGGGATCGTCTCGGCGTAGCGGGCGTGCATGGCGGCCAGGTCGATTCCCGCGGCGTCGGCGTCAACCTGCAGTTGCGGGGTGTCGGTCACCCCGGGCGCCACCGCGTTGACGATGATGCCCTCGGGCGCCAGTTCGCGGCCCAGCCCCTTGACCAGGGCGATCAGCCCGGCCTTGGCCGCGGCGTACGCGGTGGCCTCCGGCCACCCGGTGACACCCCATTCGCTGGCGATCACCACGATGCGGCCTTCGCCGCCCCGGCGCATGTGCGGGAGCACCGCCTGCACCAGGTGGAAGGTGCCGCCGAGGTTGGTGTCCACGATCCGCCACCAGTCCTGCTCATCGTGTTCGAGCAGCGGTGCCATCGTCATGTAGGCGTGGTTGGCGACCAGCACATCGAGCCGTCCGGCCCGCTCGGCGACGGTATCGGCGATCCGCACGCATTCGTCCGGGTCGGCGACGTCGCCGGCAACGGCCAGGCCGCCGATCTCGGCGGCCAGCGCGTCCAGATCCGTGCCACCTCGAATGTCGTTGACCGCCAACGTCGCTCCGGCCGCGGCCAGCCGGCGGGCGTGGGCGGCTCCCATTCCCTGTGCGGCGCCGGTCACCAGCACCACCCGGCCGTCCAGCGCCGTCATATCACCGCTCCAGAGTTGACGTTGACGACATCGCCGACGCTGAATGTCGCGTCGCAGACCAGGTATTCGACGCAGCGCGCCACCTCGTCCGGGGTCGCCAGCCTGCCCAGCGGCAGTGTCGACAGGTATTCCTCGGCGCGCCACGGTGAATCGTCACTGAGCAGCGGGGTGTCGGACGGCCCGGGCGCGACGGCGTTGACGCGCACTCCGGCAGCGGCAACCTCGGCCGCCAGACTGCGCACCAGCCCGAGGATCGCCCCCTTGGCCGCGACGTAGTGCGCCTCCTGGTCCCCGCCGCCGACGGCGAGTTCACTGGCCACCGCGACCACCGCACCCGAGCCGGCGGCCAGCATGTCGGGCAGGCAGGCGCGGGTGGCGTTGAACAACCCGCCGAGGTGCACCCGCAGCATCCGCCGCCAGGCTTGCGGGTCGATCCGATCGACGAGCGCCATCTCGTAGTAGCCCGCCGAGGTCACCAGCGCACTCACCGGGCCCAGCCGGTCGCGGATCTCGGCGATCGCGTCGGAGACAGCACTGCCGTCGGAGACATCCACGGCCACAGCATGATCGGATTCGGCGCCGGGCACGAGATCGAGCGTGCCGATCCGGTAGCCGCGACGGCGAAGGCGCTGTGCACAGGCCGCGCCGATACCACTGGCGGCGCCGGTGACGACCGCTACCGGGCCGGTATCACGCACGAGCCGCGTCCTCTTCCACGATGGCGTCCTCGATCACCGCGGCCTCGACGATACGGGAGCGCACCGTGGCCAGGATGGCCGTCCCGAGCACCAGCAGCACGGCGATACCGATCCACACCGACCAGTCCAGGTAGCGCTGCTCGAAAGCTGCTCGCGGCCAGGCGATGTTGAGGAACTGCAGCACCGCCCACAGCACGGCCACCACCGCGACCGGCAGGGTGGCCCGGCCCAGCGAGAAGTTCGCCGGCGTCCAGGCCCGGCGCACCAGCACCACCAGGAATCCGATCAGCGGGAACAGGAAGGCCAGGTAGAAACCGCCCGCGGTGAAGTTGACCATCAGCGAATAGACATCGCCGGCAACGATGCTCAGCAGGAACAGTGCCGCACCGATCACCGTGGTGACGCCGATGGCCACCACCGGGATGCGGCCGGGCCGCGCAACTGGGCCAGCGCACCGGCGGCGGGCAGGCCGCCGTCGCGCGCGTAAGCCCAGATGACCCGGGATGCCGAGGTCTGCAACGCCAGGAAGCTGGCCAGGAAGCCGATCACGAACATCACCTCGACAGGCCGGGCAACACCGTGTCCCAGTGCGGTGGTGAGAGTTTCGTACACCGGGTCGGCGACGGCGCCCGCGGCGACCGCATCCAGATCCGGGATGGCCAGGATGATCGCCAGGCTGGAGTAGGCCACCACGACGAAGATGAAGGCCAGCGAGAACAGCACCGCCTTGGGCAGGTATCGGCGTGGTTCGTGCACCTCTTCGGCGATGGACCCGGCGCTTTCGAAGCCGACGAAGGACCAGCCGATGAAGGCGACCGCCAACATGAAGGGACCGGTCAGGTACGCCAGGGTGTCGGTGTCGGCGCCGCCTCCGGAGAACAGCACCGACAGCGAGTTCTGCCGGTGGAACAGCAGCAGCCAGGTGCCCAGCACCACCGAACCGATGACCTCGGCGATGATGCTGCCGATCATGAAGATCTTCAGCGCCTGCCGACCGGCCAGGTTCACCGCGGTACCCGCCAGCAGGATCACCAGGGCGATGAGCGCCAGCGTGGTGCCAGAGGGCTCTTCGATGCCGAAGATGTTGGCGGTGAAACCGGCCGCACCGAGCGCGACGGTCGCCATCGCGATCACCAGCGTCCACATGTACGCCCAACCGGCGAACCAGCCGTAGGTGGTGCCCAGCAACCGTCGCGACCACTGGTAGATGGAACCCTCCAGCGGCCAGCGCGACACCAGCATGGCGAAGACCAGCGCGACCAGGAACTGGCCGGCGAACACCAGCGTGAAACCCCACCAGAAGCTGGGGCCCGCGGCAGACAGCGCCAGCCCGAAGATGCCGTACAGCGCCACGATCGGCGAGATGAACGCGAAGGCGAACGCGAACGCCGACCAGAGGGAGAACTCGCGGCGCAGTACCTGTGGCTCGGTCATGGACGAACTATCACGCGCACACCCCGGGACCGCCATCGTTCACGGCGAAGACGCTGCGAATCCACCGCTGCCCCGGCACTGCATTGTGCGATCGCACAACGAATGGGGCCGCGAAGATGACGCTGACGTTACGATCGACCGATGACGGACGGTGCGGAAGGCGCTGCCCCGACGTTCCGTGACCTGCTGGAACGGGCGGGCCTCGGCCTGGACGCCGTCCACCTCGATACCGAGCAGCTCGCTACGCCGATCACCTGGTCACACACCACCGAACTGCACGATCCCTCCCGGTACCTGCGGGGCGGAGAGCTGGTGTGCACGGTCGGTATCAGCCTGCGTACCCCCGCCGACTGTGACACCTTCGTCCACGCGCTGTCGCGGTCCGGGGTCGCCGGTATCTGTTTCGGCATCGGCGATGTGCACGACACCACCCCGCAGGCCCTGATCGATGCGTGCGACCGGGTGGGCCTGCCGCTGCTGACCGCGCCGCCGTCGGTGCCGTTCTCCACCGTCAGCCGCTATATCGCCGACTTCCAGTTCGGCGGTGCGGTCGCCACCGCGCGAGCCACCAATGCGCTGGTGCCCGAATTGCTTTCCTCGCAGCGGCGGCGCGAGTCGGTGCGCCAGCTGCTGGACCGGGCCGGGCAGGTGCTGGGCTGCTACTTCCTGCTCGAGCCGCCCGGCCAGGGTGGCGACGCCGCGGTATCGGTGCCGGTGGACGGGCTGGGCACGGTGGTGTGGGTCGGGCGCGGGGACCCGCCGGAGCCCGCCGTTTTGGAGGTCATCGCCCGGTTCGTCGCGGCATCCCAAGGTGAACGCGATATCGAGGCGGCGCTGACCCGCGAGCGCGTCGGGCAGCTGCTGTCACTGGTGGAACGCCGGATGTTGCTCCCCGACGCGCTGAACCAGCTGCTGGACTGGCCGGGCCTGACGGCCCGGGAGATCGACTGTTCGGCCTGGCCGGCCGGCGCCGGTGCGCTGCTGTCGATGGCGTTCCCCGACGCGCTGGTCGCCGACGCCCCCGAGGTCTGCCTGGTGCTGAGCACGGGCGCGGACCGGCTGGCCGAGATCGCCACCGATCTGTCGCTGCCCTCGGGTCACGCGGCCGCCGGGCCACTGACCGAACTGGGCGCTTCGATCAGTCAGGCCCGCATCGCGCTGGATCTGGCCCGCCAGCGCGGCGGCAGCATCGGACCCGATCAGTTGAGCACGTTCGGCAGCCTGCTCGAAGGTCTGCCGGCGAGCAGGCTGGCACCGTTCAAACAGCAGCTGATCGACCCGCTCGAAGAACTCGACCGAGATCGCGGCACCCAGCATGTGCGCACCCTGCGGGTGTTCCTGGCGGCCAACGGATCCCTCATCGACACCGCCCGCGAGCTGTTCCTGCACAGCAATACCGTGCGGCACCGACTGGCCCGGATCGGCCAGATCACCGGCCGCAATCCACTCGACTTCGAGGATCAGGCGGCGTTCACGATCGGGCTGCGGGCAGCGGATCGACTTTAGGTTAGGCATGCCATACTCGGCCGGTGCCGGAGTATGCGATCGAGCTGGACGACATCACCAAGCAGTACGGGGACAAACAGGCCCTGAGCGGCGTGACGTTCACCATGCCCGCCGGCACCGTGCTCGGTGTGCTCGGCCCCAACGGCGCGGGCAAGACCACCACCATCAATGTGCTGTCCACGCTGATCCGCCCGACCTCCGGATCGGCCAGGGTCGCCGGTTACGACGTCGTGAAACAAGCCGCCCAGGTACGAAAGAGCATCGGGCTCACCGGCCAGTACGCCGCGATCGACGAGATGCTCACGGGCCGGGAGAACCTGGTGCTGTTCGGCGAACTCAACGGACTGCCCCGCGGGCAGGCCCGCGCCCGCGCCGACCAACTGCTCGAGGCGTTCAGCCTCACCGACGCGGCCGGGCGCCGGGTCGGCACCTACTCCGGCGGGATGCGCCGCCGGGCCGACATCGCCTGCGGGCTGGTCGCCGAGCCGGCGGTGGTCTTCCTCGACGAGCCGACCACCGGTCTGGACCCGCGCAGCCGCCGCGAGGTGTGGGACCTGGTGAGCTCGCTGACCGACCGCGGCACCAGCGTGCTGCTGACCACCCAGTACCTCGATGAGGCGGACGCACTGTCGGATTCGATCGTCGTCATCGATCACGGCCGGGTGATCGCCGAGGGCACCGCCGACGAGCTCAAGCAACGCGTCGGCGGGAACTTCTGCCAGGTGACGCCGGTGCACACCGCCGACGGACCGCGGATCGCCGCGGTGCTCGCCGAGATCGCCGGCGCCGCGACGGCGGTCGAGACCGATGCGGACACCGGTGCACTGTCCATCCCGGCACCGGCTGGGCTGAGCACGCTCGGTGAGGTGTTCCGCCGTTTGGAGGCCCTCGAGATCGAGGTGGGCGACATCGCCCTGCGCAAACCGTCGCTGGACGAGGTGTTCTTCACCCTGACGGCCCCGGCGCCGTGACCGCACTCGGCGCGCTGACCCGGCGGTCGGTGCTGGGCACCCTGCGCGGCGGCGATCTGGTGTTCGCCATCGGCGGGCCGATCGCGTTCTTTCTGTGCTTCGACATCACCCTGCGCAACGTCATCGACACCGGCTCCATGCGCTACGCGCAGTACATCCTGCCGGTCATCGTGGTGCAGGCGATGATCTTCACCGCGATGACCACCGCGGACCGGGCGGCGCGAGACAACTTGAGCGGCATGGGCATTCGCATGCGCTCGCTGCCGATCACCGCGCTGGCGCCGGTGACGGCGCGGATGCTCTCGGCGCTGCTGCGCGCGGCCGCGGCGATGGTGGGTGCGATCATCATCGGCTATCTGTTCGGTTTCCGGTTCTCCGGTGGGGTGGCCGCGGTGACCGTCTTCGTCGGACTCGCCCTGCTGCTGTCGCTGGCGTTGTCACTGGGCGCCGATGCCCTGGGATCACTGGCCGGCAGTGCCGAGGAGGCCGGCCAGACCCTGCTGATCCCGCAGTTGCTGCTGGTGATGCTGTCCACCGGAATCGCTCCGGCAGAAGCGTTCCCGTCTTGGCTGGGACCGTTCGTGCAGCACCAGCCGGTCTCGGTGATCGCCGAGACGCTGCGCGGCCTCGCCGTCGGCGAGTACGCACACCTCGCGCTCAGCCTGGCCTGGTGCGCCGGGCTGCTGGCGCTGTTCGGTGCGATCGCGGTCCGGATGCAGAGGCGGTCCGCATGAGCACCGTGGTGCGGCAGAGCAGCCTGCAGGCCCGCCGGCTGCTGCTGGGCTGGCGGCGTGCGCCGGTGGTGCTGATCCAGTCACTGATTTTTCCGACGTTCCTGCTGATCGTCTACAAGCAGGTCATCGGTGAATCGGTGTTGCACCTCACCGGAGGGAACAGCCTGTACGGCCTGGTACCGATGTGCGCGGTCGCGGGAGCCCTGTTCGGCGCGATGGGCACCGGCGCGGCAATCCCCGACGAACGCGCGTCCGGCCTGCTCAGCAGGCTGTGGGCGTTGCCGGTGCACCGGGCCAGCGCGCTCACCGGACGGTTGCTGGCCGAGGGCACCCGGGCCTTGATCGGCACCACGGTGATCACCGCCGTCGGGGTGACGATGGGCCTGCGCTTCGGCCAAGGCTGGCCGGCAGCAGTCGCTTTCGTCCTGGTCCCGGTGTTCATGGTGATCGGGTTCGCCGCCGTCATCGTGGCCGTCGCCGTGCAGTCGAACGGTAAGAACATCATCACCGGCCTGTCCACGGTGTGCTTCCTGCTGCTGTTCTTCAACTCCGGCATGGTGCCCGTCGACGTGTTCCCGGACTGGCTCGAACCCGTGGTGCGGGCCCAGCCGATGTCCCCGGCGATCGAGGCGATGCGCGGACTGGCCGCCGGGGGACCGATCCGGTGGCCGCTGCTGCAGTCGGTGGCATGGGTCGTGGGGTTGTTGGCGGTGTTCGGGCCCATCGCGGTGCGCGGCTACCGTGTCGCGGCCGAATCCGCCTGACCCGTGATAAACACGACATATGGAGATCCTGGCCAGCCGGATGCTGATACGGCCGGCCGACTACCCGACGTCCGTTGAGTTCTACCGCGACCGGATCGGGTTGGCGATTGCCCGCGAATACAGCGGCGGCACCGTCTTTTACGCCGGGCAGTCGCTGATCGAGCTCGCCGGGCACGGCGAGCCGACGGCCGGCGGGGCCATCTGGCTGCAAGTGCGCGACGTGTACGCCGCCCAGGCCGAGCTGGCCGGGCGTGCAGTGCCGATCGCCAGGGCCGCCGCCGAAGAGCAGTGGGGTCTACACGAGATGCACATCACCGATCCCGACGGTGTCACGCTGATCTTCGTCCAGGTCCCCGACAACCATCCGCTGCGCCGCGACACCAGGGACTGACCCGTGGCCAAATCCGTTCTGGGGCGCGGCACCGCCCGGGCCCGCGTGCTGGAGGCTGCGCTGGCGCAGTTCGCCGAGCACGGCGTCAGCGGCACCACCCTGCAGATGATCGCCGACAGCATCGGCGTGGGCAAGGCGTCGATCTACTACCAGTTCCACTCCAAAGAGGAGATCGTGGCGGCCGCCGCCCAGCCGATGTTCGACGATATGGCGCGCGTGGTGACGATCGCCGAAGCGGTGCCCGACCCCGACACCCGGCGCGAGATCACCATCAGCGGATTCATCGAGTTCAGCGTGCGGCACCGCCGGCTGGCCGCGGTACTCGCCGGCGACCCGGCACTGGAGAGCCTCGTGCAGTCTCGCGAGGATCTCACCGATATCAAGGACCGCTTCACGAGCCTGCTGCTCGGCGGTGGACACGGCCCCGCCGGTCGGGTCGTCATCTCGATGGTCACCGGCGGCATCTTCACCGCCGTCACCGACAAGTCGCTGGACGACGTCAGCGACGAGGTTCTGCACCGGACGCTGTTGGAGGTCGCGCAACAACTGACCCGCACCTCCTCCTACTTCGAGTGACGGCTACATTTCCCGTCGCTGCGCTCGCCCCGGATCACCAGATCCAGACGCCGGGATCGCTGGGCGGGTAGGTCGAACAGTTCTTCGTGCCGTGCGCGACGACGCCCTTGTTGTTGAAGAACAACTTGGCCCAGTTGGGCCAATTCCACGCCAGCTGTTCGTAGAACGCGTTGGTGGCGGTGTCCTCGGAGTACTGACGCCGCCCCGCATAGTCCATCGAGAAGAACCAGCTGATGCGATCCCGCGTCCACCGCTGCACATCGGGCGACTTGTTGTTGTAGTCGATCATGTAACGCTCGTAGTACACCGGATTGGTGTCGCGCACCGCGGCCATGTACTGGTCCACCGTGCAGGTGGTCTTGAGCATGTTGCTCGGGATCGGATATTCGTCGGTGGCATCGGCGGCGGCGATGCCCGGCGTGGCCACCAATGCCGCGACGGCACCCGCGGCGGCGATGAATCGTTTGCGGCGCATGGGGTTCGGTCCTTTCAACGTCGGTCGGCGGCGCGTTGCAGGGTGGGCGCCTGCTCCGGGCAGTAAACGGGGATGGCGGCGGCGACGAACTGCCAGCCCTGTTCGGTGGTGGTGTCCCTGGCCAACTGGGCGTGCACGAACTTCGCCGAGGCGTAGGCATCGGGGTCCAGGCCGTTGTGCAGCCGCTTGCACATCAGCTTGCCGATCCAGGCGTTGTAGTCCTTCTGCCCGTAGATGCCGTAGGTGTGCAACTGGTCGGCGAAGGCCTCGTCACGGTCGGCGTGGGCCGCCGGCGCGGTGGCGATGGCCAGCGCCGCAACGCACCCGACCATGGCCGACTTGATCATCGAATACCTCATCACACCAACGCATCCTGTGGGCGTCGCTGAATCGGCGGCCACGGTTGCGGTTTCGGCCGGGGCCGGACGTGTTGCGGCCACCAGAACCACTTGCCCAGCAGCGCGGCCACCGACGGCGTCATGAACGAGCGGATCACCAGGGTGTCGAACAGCAGGCCCAGCCCGATGGTGGTGCCGACCTGCCCCATGATGGTGAGATCGCTGACCGCCATCACCATCATGGTGAATGCGAACACCATGCCGGCCGCAGTGACCGTCGATCCGCTGCCGCCCATCGCCCGGATCATGCCGGTCTTCAACCCGGCGGGTATCTCCTCCTTGAGACGGGCGACGACCAACAGGTTGTAGTCGGCCCCCACCGCCAACAGGATGATCACCGCCATCGGCAGCACCATCCAGTGCAACTCGATGCCCAGGATGTGCTGCCACAGCAGCACCGAAACACCGAAAGACGCACCCAGGGAGAGGATCACGGTACCCACGATCACCGCGGCGGCCACGATCGCCCTGGTGAGGATGAGCATGATCAGGAAGATCAGCCCGATGGCCGCGATCCCCGCGATCAACAGGTCGTACTGGGTGCCGTCGGCCATGTCCTTGAACGTCGCCGCGGTCCCGCCTAGGTAGATCGTCGAACCCTCGAACGGCGTGCCCTTGATCGCCTTCTTCGCCGCGTTCTTGATCGCGTCGATCCGCTCGATCCCCGCAGCCGACATCGGATCACCCTCGTGATTGATGATGAACCGCACCGCGTGGCCGTTCGGCGACAGGAACTGTTCCAAACCCTTTGCGAAGTCCGGGTTGTCGAACGCTTCGGCGGGCAGATAGAACGAGTCGTCGTTCATCGCGTCGTTGAAGGCCTTGCCCATCTCGGTCGAGGTCTCCGACATGATGCGCTGCTGTTCCTGCATACCCTGCTGGGTCTGCTGCATGGTCTGCATCATTTCCTTCATGCTGACCATGGTCTGTTGCATCTCGGGCATGATCGCGACCATCCGCGGCATCAGCTCGCTGAGCTTGCGCATCTGCGGCATCATCTCGTTCATATCGGTCGTCATGGTGTCCATGCCGTCGATGACATCGAAGACCGATCGGATGGCCCAGCACATCGGGATGTTGTAGCAGTGCGGTTCCCAGTAGAAGTAGTTGCGCATCGGCCGGAAGATGTCATCGAAGTTGGCGATGTTGTCGCGCAGCTTCTCCAGGTTTCCGACCATGCCTTCCATCGAGCCCACCATCTGCTGGGTGGTGGCCGCCATCTCCACGGTGATGGCGTTCATCTTGTCCATGTTGTCGATGGTTCGCTGCATGTCGGCGACCTGGTTGGTCATGTCCGCGGTGCGGTCCTGGTTGTACTTCTCGTTCAGTCGCTGCAGCGTGCTGTTCTGGCTGATCGCGTACGGGATCGAGGTGTTCTCGATCGGCGTGCCGTCGGGGCGGGTGATGGTCTGCACCCGTCCGATGCCGTCGACCTGGAAGATGGCCTTCGCGATCTTCTCGATGACCAAGAAGTCGGCGGGATTTCGCAGATCCCGATTGCTCTCGATCATCAGCATCTCCGGGTTCAGGCGTGCCGGCGAGAAGTGCCGTTCGGCGGCCGCGTATCCCTGATTGGAGCTGATGTCATCGGGCAGGTACAGCCTGTCGTTGTAGCTCGTCTTGTAGCCGGGCAGTGCGAGCAGGCCGATGAGCGACACCGCGATGGTGGTGATCAGGATCGGTCCGGGCCAGCGCACGACAGCGGCACCCACCTTGCGCCAACCACGAACGCGCATCGCACGTTTGGGATCCAGGAATCGTGCGGCCACCGTGATCATGGCGGGCCCGAAGGTCATGGCCGTGACGATCAGCACCAGCATGCCGACAGCCAGTGGCACACCGAGGGTCTGGAAGTACGGCAGCCGGGTGAAGCTGAGGCAGAAGGTGGCACCCGCGATGGTCAGACCGGAGCCGACGATGACATGGGCGGTGCCACCGAACATGGTGTAGTAGGCGGATTCTCGATCCTCACCACTACCGCGCGCCTCCTGATACCGGCCCACCAGGAAGATGGCGTAGTCCACCGAGATCGCAATGGCCAACGTCACCAACAGGCCGGTCGCAAAGGTCGAGAGACCGATGATGTCGTGGTATCCGAGGAAGGCCACCGCCCCGCGGACCGTCATGAGGCTGACCACCACCATGACGATGATCATCAGCATGGTCATGATCGACCGGAAGATGATGAGCAGCATGATGATGATGACCAGGAAGGTCAGCGCTTCCACCAACCGCATGCTGCCGTGGCTGGCCTCCTGCTGTTCGGCGGTCATCGCCGCCGAGCCGGTGACGAACACCGACACCCCGTCCGGGGCCTGCATGCCCTCGACGATGTTCTTCACCGCCGCGATGGACTCGTTGGCCAGCGCCTCACCCTGGTTGCCGGCCAGGTTGGCCTGCACGTAGACGGCCTTGCCGTCGCCGCTCTGCACCCCCGAGGCCGTCAGTGGGTCACTCCACAGGTCCTGGACATGCTCGACATGCCTGGTGTCGGCTTCCAGTTTGGCGATGAGCTCGGAGTAGTAACGACGGGCGTCATCGCCGAGCTTGTCGCGGCCTTCCAGCACGATCATCACCGAGCTGTTGGACGTGTACTCCTCGAAGACCTCGCCGATGCGCTCGGTGGCGATGACGGCGGGCGCCTCCTTCGGGCTCATCGACACCGAACGCAATTCACCGACGGCTTCCAGCTGGGGTACCGAGACGTTCAGGAAGGCGGCGATGGCGATCCAGATCAGGATGATCGGGATCGCGGCCTTGCGAAACACCCTGGCAATCCGGCCGAAGTGCGCCGTCTCGTGACGGGCGACGGCGATGGGCCCGGTGGGCGCATCGGCGCTGTGCGCGCTCATGCGACCCCCTCGCAGGCTCGGGTCTCGCATGTCACCTGTCGATTCGCTCCGCAAGCGTCGCTCATGCGACCCCCTCGCAGGCTCGGGTCTCGCATGTCACCTGTCGATTCGCTCCGCAAGCGTCGCTCATGCGGATTTCACGATGCAGAAGGTCTGGACGTTGGTGCCACTCGTGCTGCGTTCGTCCTTCAATTCACCGTCGACCAGGACCCGGCAGCCCAGAAAGCTGGTCTTGCCCTGGGCCACGATGTTCGCCGCAGCCGACGGTTCCATGGTCTGCAGGGTGATCGACCAGGGCAGGACCGCGCCGTCGACGCGTTGCGGCTCGCCCTGCAGGTCCACGTAGTTCACATCCACTGCCGCCCCTTCCGGGCCAAAGA
Source organism: Mycolicibacterium sp. P9-22 (assembly GCF_008329585.1). Lineage (GTDB taxonomy): Bacteria > Actinomycetota > Actinomycetes > Mycobacteriales > Mycobacteriaceae > Mycobacterium. The sequence goes on from NZ_NPKP01000002.1 coordinate 802,574, forward strand.
TCTCGTAGGTCACCACTTTTGGATCGAACGGCTCGGGATCGTTCGCGAACTCCACCGGTGTCACCAGGGGCGGATCGGAGGCGAAGACGCCGCGGACCCGGTCGACGGCGAAAGCCGCAACGGCGACCACGACGACGATCACCAGGGGCAGCCACACCCGTTTGAGCAGTTGCATCCCGACATTCCTCCTGCAGTGACGTGCCATCGATCGCACTCAAGTTATACAATTGGCTTACTTCATACAAGCCGGACGGCTAAGTGTTGCTCATCACAGTACGTAACAATGCCTAGCCATAGGTACGACATGAAGAAGCTTGAGCGCCGCGGCGAAGGAAAGGGCTCCATGGTCAGAGCACGTGGGGCAGCACGCGAGCGCGTGGTCGAGGTGGCCGTCGAACTGTTCGCCGAACACGGCGTGCACGGCACATCACTGCAGATGATCGCCGACCGGATCGGCGTCGGCAAAGCCGCCGTCTATTACCAGTTCCCATCCAAGGACGAGATCGTCCTGGCGGCGCTGCGGCCGGTGTTCGAGGATCTTGCGCAACTCATCGCACGCGCCGAATTGTTACCGCACAACGCATCTCGAAGAGAAGTAGTCATCGAGGGACTCGTCGATCTGATGGTTCGGCAGCGCAACGCGTCATTCCCGTTTCGCCGGGACCGCTATATCGACCACCTGGTCGCGCGGCACGTGGAATTGCAGGCCACCGCCGACCGGTTGCATGCACTGCCGCTCGGGCCCGACCACGACCACGCGACGCAGGTGTCGCTGGCGGTGGCGATCACCGGGATCTACTACTGCGCCACCGATTCGATGCTGGACGATATCCCGGCTCCGCAGCTGCGGATACTACTTCTCGGATATTTCAAACGGTGCGTGCTGCCCGCCTCAGCGAGCCGGCGCCGCCAGCGGCCAGCCCACCGAGGCCAACCGCGACGCAACCTGGTGTAGCTCTTCGGGATTGGGTTCCTTGGCGATGATCAGCTGGATGGCACCGCTGATCTCGGCCTCGGTCACCGGCTTGTCGCCGTCGCTGGACCGCAGCACCGACTGGGCCGCCTTGACGACCTCTTCCTCGGTGAGTGAGCGCTTCAGCAGTGCCAGCAGCGCGAAGTAGTCGGTCCGCGGCACGCCTTCGGGGTAACCCTCGTGCAGCCAGCCCAGCACATTGTCCAGAACCGTCTTGTTCTCAGTCATCGGGGTCCGCTCACTTCTTGGGGAGGAAGGGGAAGAGGTCAACGCCGGTGTGGTGGATGATCGTCGCGCGGGTGATCCACAGCACCGCGGTCAGGATCACCCAACCGACGAACACGAACAGTGCGATACCGAGGTACTTCAACGCGGGATTCGGAGCGGTCGTGGTGCCGTCCGTGCCGTCGCTTCCGTCGCCGCGCGCATAGGCCACCAGACCGAGCGCGAACACGGCGGGCAGGCCCGCACCGAGCAACAATCCGATACCGAGCACCTTCAGAATGCTCTCCAGGTAAGCCATGTGAGTTCCTTAACTAGTGCCGGATCAGACCGAGGCGGTGGGCTTGTTGTCCGAGGTGGCCTCCCGCAGCTCGGCCGGAACCACCGAGTTGGTCGAGGAGTCCCAGTCGGCGTTGACATTGCTGCTGTCGACCTTCTGCTGCTGGGCGCGCCGCCACATGTAGAAGGACAGCCCGACGAGGATGAGGAAGATCAGCCCGTCACCGACGAGATCCGAGCCGGTCAGCGATTTCACACCGTTGGACAGCCAGAACGAGAGCGCGCCCACTAGGCCCGCTGCGGGCAGCGTGACCAGCCAGGCGACGGCCATCCGGCCCGCGACCGCCCAGCGCACCTCGGCACCGGGCTTGCCGACGCCGCTGCCGAGGATCGATCCGGTGGCGACATGCGTGGTCGACAGCGCCATCCCGGCGGCGCTGGAGCTCAGAATGATTGCAGCCGAGGACGCCTCGGCGGCGAAGCCCTGCGGTGACTCGATCTCGACCAGACCCTTGCCCAGCGTGCGGATGACCCGCCAGCCGCCCAGGTAGGTGCCCAGGCCGATGGCGACCGCGCAGCTGAAGATGATCCAGAACGGCAGGCCCTGCTCCTTGACGTCCCCGGTCAGGTGCCCGGTGGTGATGAGCGCGAGCGCGATGACGCCCATGGTCTTCTGCGCATCATTGGTGCCATGCGCCAGCGCGACCAGCGAGGCCGTGGCGATCTGCCCCCAGCGGAAGCCCTCGCGGCGCTGCTTCTCGGCGACATTGCGGGTCAGCCGGTAGACCACCCAGGTGCCGCAGGCGGCGACCAGGCAGGCGATGACGGGTGCGGCAACGGCCGGGATCAGCACCTTCTGGGTGACGCCCGACCAGTTGACGCCGGCGATGCCGAGCGCGGCCAGGCCGGCGCCGATGAGCCCGCCGAAGAGCGCGTGCGAGGAGCTGGACGGGATGCCGAACAGCCAGGTGAGCAGGTTCCACAGGATGCCGCCGATGAGACCGGCAAAGATGATGGTCAGACCGGTCGAGGCATCGATGCCCGGTAGCAACGAGCCGGACTTGGAGTCCTGCACCTTGAGCACCGAGGTGGTGACCGTGACGGCGACCTCCACCGACAGGAAGGCGCCCACCAGGTTCAGCACGCCGGCCAACAGCACCGCGGTCTTCGGCTTGAGCGCGCCGGTCGCGATGGAGGTGGCCATGGCGTTGCCGGTGTCGTGGAAGCCGTTGGTGAAGTCGAATGCCAGTGCGGTGGCTATCAGCAACACCAGGATGATCAGCTCTGCGCTCATGCCGCAATTCTGAGACATCTCACAGCTTTTCGCGTAATTTCACCGAACTCCGGAGACGCCTGCCACCTGCGGGTTTGAGCGGGAAGCCAGACTTGTTCACCAAGCGTTCATGAACCGGCTGCCCAGCGTTGGAAATTGCCCGTCGGATCGCCACATCTGACACGCATCTGGCAGTCTGGCGCAGTGAACGCTTTCCTGGCGAGGATTGCCGCCTGGCTGACGGCCGGCTATCCGGAAGGGGTCCCCGGACCGGACCGGGTGCCGCTGATGGCGTTGCTCACCCGGCGGCTGTCCAACGACGAAGTCACCGCGGTCTCCCAGGATCTGATGAACCGTGGCGAGTTCGACCACATCGACATCGGGGTGTTGATCACCCAGACCACCGACGAGCTGCCCCGGGACGAAGACATCGAGCGCGTCCGTGCCCGGCTGGCCGCCCAGGGCTGGCCGCTCGACGACCCGAGAGAGCAGGATCCGGAGGGCCCGGCATCGCCATCCTGAGCACCCTCGCCGTCGGCACCGGTGCCGCGGCACTGGCGATACTTCCTGAACTGGAGGCCGCGCTCGGCGGGGCCGGGGCGCGCCTGCCGGTCCCGGCCGCCGATGCCCGGCAGCACGACCTGCTGGCCACCACGCTGCGCGCCGGCGAACCCATCGACGACGATATAGCGGTGGTGGTATCCACCTCGGGTACCACCGGAATCCCCAAGGGCGCCATGCTTTCCGCGGCCGCGCTCACCGCGAGCGCCACCGCAACCCACCAGCGACTCGGCGGACCGGGCCGCTGGCTGTTGGCACTGCCCGCCCATCACGTGGCCGGGCTGCAAGTCCTGATTCGCAGCGTCCTGGGTGGCAGCGCGCCCGTCGCGCTGGACCCGAGTTTCGAACCCGCTGACCTGGTCTCGGCGGTGGCCGCGCTGGGAACCGGACGGCGATACACCTCACTGGTGTCCAATCAGCTCGACAAGGCCCTGGCCGACCCGGCGGCTGCCGCGGCGCTGGCCGAACTGGACGCGGTTCTCATCGGCGGTGGCCCGATGCCGTCCCGTATCCGTGAAAACGCCTCTGCCGCAGGGGTTCGCGTGGTGCGCACCTATGGGATGAGCGAGACCTGCGGGGGCTGCGTGTATGACGGGGTGCCACTCGAAGGGGTGGCGGTGCGAGTGGACGACGGACGGGTGTCACTCGGCGGGCCGATGCTGGCATCGGGCTACCGCAACCCGGTGGATTCAGACCCGTTCGCCGAGCCGGGCTGGTTCCGCACCGATGACCTTGGCGCGGTGGATGATTCGGGTACCCTCAGCATTCTGGGCCGCGCCGATGACGCGGTGACCACCGGCGGACTGACCGTGCTGCCTCAGCTGGTGGAGAATGCCCTGGCAGGCCACCCGGCCGTCGCCGAGTGTGCGGTCTTCGGGGTACCCGATGACCGCCTCGGGCAGCGTGTCGCCGCGGCGATCGTGCTCACAGCTGGGCAGCGCGCACCGACGCTGGCCGAACTGCGGGCGCATATCGGCAAGACCCTCGACCCGACCGCCGCGCCTCGGCAGGTGCACATCGTCGACGAGCTCCCCCGGCGCGGCATCGGCAAGCTGGACAGGCGGGCACTGATCCAGAAATTCGGGGCATGATGGAGCGAGTGAGCACCGAACCAGTCGAAATCACATCGGTCGACGCACTGCGGGAGATCGTCGGACATCCGGTACCCGCCGTGGCCAACAAGGTGGGCGACCGCCTGCTCGACGTACACCGGCAATGGGTGTCCAATTCGCCGCTGTGTTTCGTGGCCACCACCGACACCCAGGGCCGGGTCGACGTCTCCCCCAAGGGTGACCCGCCCGGGTTCGTCCACATCATCGATGACACCACCATCGCCATACCGGAGCGTCCGGGCAACAAGCGGGTGGACGGCTACCTCAACGTGCTGACCAACCCGCATGTCGGCACCATCTTCGTCATACCGGGCCGCGGTGACACCGTGCGCATCAACGGGCGAGCCCGAATCCTCTCCGACGCTGACTATTTCGATGACCTCGCGGTGAAGGGCAAGCGCCCGATCCTGGCGCTGGAGGTGCACGTCGACGAGGTGTTCTTCCACTGCTCGAAGGCATTCCTGCGCTCGAACGCGTGGCGGCCGGAGACCTGGACGCCGGGTTCGGTGCCCAGCACCGCCGCGCTGGCCAAGTCCTTCAAGGCCGAACAGAGTTTGGAAGAGCTCGAGGCGTATTACAGCGAAGAGAACTATCGCAAGATGCTCTACTGATCACCCTTGACGAGAATCGCACGGGTGTAGAGCAGGTGGAAGCCGCGTCGCTGCACATTGCGCTGGGACAGTGACCCCGGCGACGTGGTGACCACCGCGACGTCGGCACCGGCACGCACACCATCGCGCAGGCGGGCGGCCAGCAACGCGCCCTGCACACCACGACGCCGGTGGCGCGGTGCCGTCGCCGCGCCGGTCAGCTGTGCCACGCCTTCGGTGACCCGCATGCTGCCGCCACCGGCGATATCCCCGTCGACCACGGCCACATACGGTGTCACGCCGGCCGCGGCGAAATCCCGCTCGGCGCGCTCCACGACATCACGCGGGAACTCCTCGGGACTGGGCACCCCGACACCGTCCGGGTGCGCGAATCCTTCCACCACCACGTCGACCCAGGCGTCCAGTTCGTCCTCCCGGGCGGGGCGCACCTCGATCCCGGCCGGTACGTCGTCAACGGTGTCACCGAGTTCGCGGCCGAGCACATCCTCGAAGGCCACCACCCGGTAGCCGCGGCCACCGAGTAGTTCGGCGATCTGCGGATCCGCGAGGGTGCTCAGTTCCACCGGCGTCGGTGACCCGTGTCCGGCGTAGGCCCGCTCGACCGCGTCGATATCCGCCGCGGTGGGCACACCGGCGAAACCCAGCCCCACCACCTTGTTGAACGGTGCGCCCGGTTCGCCGAAGGCCGCCACCCCACCGGACAGCGGCAACAGGAATCCGTCGGCGCCCCGGCGGGTGGCCGCGCCGACCGCCGCGCCGATGAGCGCGGCCTCGGCGTGCTCGATACGGCGGCCCAACTCGGTACCGCAGAACAGGATGCTCACGGCGGCACACTCTGTCACCACAGCGACATCAGCGCCACATAAATACCGGTGCCCACGAATATCGACAACAGCGCGTGCCGCCGCCACACCTGCAGACCGGCCGTCACCAGCGCCGCCGCGATCAGCCAGAGTTGTTGACGCCCAGCCGCTTCGGGGATATCCCGGACGGTGTAGAGCGCCAGCATGATCATCACCCCCAGCGGCATGTGCAGGCTCAGATACCGCACCACCGCGCTGTGCCGCAGCGGCGCCAGCACCGCGAACGGCAGCGCCCGCAGCGACCAGGTGACCGCAGCACTGACCGCGACCAGGACCGCGATGTACCCGGTGTCAGGCATCGGCATCGCGGGGCCGGGACACGAACCGGGCCAGCAGCAGCACGGTGAAGGCCGCGAACGCCCACACCAACAGCTGCCCCGGCGCCACCAGCCAGGCGACGACCGCGCAGGCCACAGCCATCAGCGCGGTGAGCCGGTCCGGGTGCTGGCGATAGGCATCGATCGCCAGCACGATGAACAGCGCGGTGAGCGCAAATTCGAGGCCGTGCAGCCGCTCGATCGGCAGCGCCGCACCCAGCAGGCCGCCCGCGCCCGCCGACACCGTCCAGGTCAGGTGCAAACCGGCCTGCATGGTCAGGATCTGGCGTGACGTCCAGGCACCGGCGTCCGGGCTGACCCCGACTGCGAAGGCCTCATCGGAGATCACGTAGGTGCTGTAGAGCTTGCCCGGCAGACCGCGAACCCGGTGCAGCGGAAAGGACAACGCGTAGAACACGTGCCGCGAGTTGACGATCAACGTCGTCAGCGCGACCGTCGCGATCGGCGCTCCGGCCGCGGCCAGACCGACCATCAGGAACTCCAGCGAACCGGCGTAGATCACCGCCGCGAAGACCGGCGCCCACCACCACGCCAATCCGGCGTGCACCACCAGGAATCCCAGCGCCATACCCAGCGGGAGGAAGGCCAGACCGATCGGGGCCGTCAACCGGAGAACGGACATCTGGACAGTTTGACAGTCCGGCGAACGGGTACCCCGGCACACCATGAGGACCGAGTTTCACGCTCAACTCGACCGGCTCACCGCCGAGCTCGGTGAGATGTGTGGAATCGCGGCGGACACCGCCTTCGACGCCACCGCCGCCGTGGTGGACAGCGACGCCGCCGCGGCCGGGCGCGTGCGCAGCGAACTGACGCGCCTCGATCAGCTCAACGAACAGGTCGATCGGCGCGCCTTCTCGGTGTTGGCGCGCCACGCTCCGGTGGCCCATGACCTCCGGCTCGTCACGACGGCCTTCGGCATCGCGGCCGACGCGGACCGGATGGGCGCGCTGGCCGCCAATATCGCCCGGATCGGGACCCGCGCGCGCTCCGGTGTCGCGGTGCCGGCCACGACCCTGGGCATGTTCGCGGATATGGGCCGCCATGCCGTCGACCTCGCCGAGCGCGCCCAGCGCGCGGTGATCGGCGGCGACACCGTCGAGGCCGCCCGCATCCAGCAGGCCGATGCGGCGATGAACGACCTGAATCGTGAACTGCTGACCACCGTTCTGAACGAAAGTTGGTCCGACGGCGTGGCCGCGGCCACCGATGTGGCACTGCTCGGCCGGTTTTACGAACGTTTCGCCGATCACGCGGTGGACATTGCCCGAAAGGTCATTTTCCAGGCTTCCGGAGCGACCCCGAAACCCGATCAAATACCCCTCTGATCTGGTCGTTTGTCACGATTATCGGAGAATTGCCAAGGTCACAGAATTGGCACAAATGTTAATAGAGTGAATATTGTGAATAATGATGGGCATTGAAGGGGGCACATAGCCGACCGGAAGTAGTCGAGGAGAACAACCAATGGCCGCCCGAAGATTGGCCGTGCTCATGACGACGGGGATGGCGATCGCGCTGTCCCCGCTGACCGCACCGATCGCGACGGCAGCACCGGAATGCTCCGATATCGAGGTCGTGTTCGCGCGCGGCACCGATGAACCGCCCGGCATCGGCAAGGTCGGCAAGTCCTTCGTCGAGGCGTTGCGCCCCATGGTCAAGGGCAAGTCGATCAGCACCTATGCGGTCAGATATCCGGCCACTTGGGACTTCATGAAGGCGGCCATCGGGGCCAACGATATGAGCAAGCGGATCCAGACCATCGTGGCGCAATGCCCGAAAACCAAGATCGTCATGGGCGGCTACTCGCAGGGCGCGGCGGTGGTGGATGTCGTGGCGACCGCGCCCATCGCCGGCCTCGGCTACACCGCGCCACTCCCCGCAACCGCCGTGCCGCACATCGCCTCGGTGGTGGTGTTCGGCAATCCGTCGGCCCGCATCGGCAACCCGCTCACCCGGATGAGCACGGTGTTCGGGCCGCGCACCGCCGACCTGTGCGCGCCCGCCGACCCGATCTGCTCACTGGGCCGCGACTGGGACGCCCATGTCCAGTACCAGGAGTCGGGGCTGATCAAGCTGGGTGCGGAATGGACCGCCAAGCTCATCAAGGCCGCGGACAAGAAGCCGGAAACCACCAAACCCGCTCAGGGCACATCAGCGTCCACGCCAGGTTGATTCGTCCACGGGGTACAGCACATGGGTGCCGCGCAGCCCCTTGAGCTCGACCTGGCGCGGAGCGCCGAGCTGGATGTCGTCGAGACCCTTGACCGCCTCGCCGACCGGCGCACTGACCAGAATCTCGCCGCCGTCGGCCTGACCGGCGACCCGGGCCGCCATTGCGACATCGAGGCCGAAAAGATCCTCGCCGCGTCGTACCGAGGTGCCCATGTGCACCCCGATACGCACCTTGATGGACTCCCAACGCTGCGGGTTCTCCGCCAGTGCGCCCTGCACGTCCGAACTGCAGCGCACCGCGTTCTCCGGGTCAGCGAACGCCATCATGAAACCGTCGCCCTGGTTCTTCACCACATTGCCGCCGTGCTTGTTCACCAGCGATTCGATCAGTTTGTTGTGCTTCTGCAGCACCCGCACCCACGCGCGGTCACCCATCGACTCGTTGAACTCGGTGGAGCCTTCGATATCGGAGAACACGATGACCACCCGGCCGTCGGCGGTCAGCCGCGCGAGGTCGGGCCGTTCGATCTGGGCCCAGCCCGCGAGGTCTTCGATCGAGTTGCGCACGGTGGCGCCGAAGCCCTTGTTGATCAGCATGTCGGCGGTCTGGAAAACCGTCTTGAGCGCCAGCGGGGCGACACCGCGGCGACGCCGCCGGCGGTGATCGTCCTGTTCGGCGAGCAGCCGGGTGAGTTCGCGGCGGACGTTACCGAGCTGGCGGCGCGCGACGATGAACAGCACCAGGAAGGTGATGAGTCCCGCGAGCAGTAACCCGGCGGCGCCGAGCAGGAGGAGTTCGGTGCCGGCCACCCGCCGATTATGACCGCTCAGTCGGGAAGCGAGTTGCTCAGCCGCTCGGTGGCGGCCAGGTAATCCTCGATGAATTCCAGCACCACATCGCGGGCCGGCTTGACCTTGTTCATCAGTCCGACGCCCTGCCCGACGAAATAGGTCGACAGCAGCCGGGCACCCTCGTGGCCCTGGTCGGCCAGCGCATCGATGCGGCGCAGCACCGGCTCGGACAGCATGTTCTGCAGGGGTAACGGAAGCGGCTGTTGGCCACCGGGATTCGGCGCCCAGGCATCGGTCCAGTCCGAGCGCAGCTGGCGCGACGGCTTGCCGGTGCGCCCCGCCGAGCGCACGGTGTCCCGTGAACCGGCGGCCAGCATCTTGGTGACGGTGTGCGGTTCGGTCTCGGCCTCCTCCGTCGTCAGCCACACGGACCCGGTCCAGGCGCCCGCGGCGCCCATGGCGACCGTGGCGGCCATCTGGCGCCCGGTGACGATGCCACCGGCGGCCAGCACCGGCACCGCGTCGTCGATGGCGTCGATCACTTCCGGCACGACCACCAGCGTGGACACCTCACCGCAGTGCCCGCCGGCCTCGGTGCCCTGCGCGACGATCAGGTCCACCCCCGCCGCGACCTGCTTGACCGCGTGTTCCTTGGCCCCGACCAGCGCGGCCACCGGGATGCCGCGCGCACGGCCGGCCTCGATCATGTAGTCCGGTGGTACCCCGAGCGCGTTGGCCATCATCTTGATCGGATGGCTCATCGCGACCTCGAGCAGTTCCTGCCCATTGCCACCGGACAGCACGGGCTTACCGGTGCGGACCTTGGTGTCGGGTTCGATGCCGTGCTCGGCCAGCAGTTTGTCGACGAACTCCCGATAGCTGTCCGGGATGCGGGAGGCCAGGTCGTCGGTCGAAAGTGTCTCGCCCTTGCCCTCGAATTTGGCCGGCACGATGATGTCGATGCCATAGGGCTTGCCGTTGACATGCTCGTCGATCCAGGTCAGCTCGCGGTCCAGCTGCTCGGCCGAATACGCGGCGCCGCCGAGCACCCCGAAACCGCCGGCGTTGCTGACCGCGGCCACCACATCGCGGCAATGGCTGAAGGCGAAGAGCGGGAAGTCGATGCCGTAGCTCGCGCAGAAATCCGACGAAGAGGTGGGGGCCATCCGCTCATTATCGACACCCGTCAAGTTTGTTGTGAAGGGGACCCCGTCACCGAAACGTCAGCAATGCTGCAGCGGGCGAGCCATAGTGTGGATGGCGTGCGTATCGGTCGACGGGAAGCAGTGGCCCTGGCCGCGGGAGTGACGCTGCTGGTCGCGGCGTTCGTGGTACCGCATCTGAACCTCGGCATCGTCACCCCGATGATCAACAGCACCCCCGAACGACTGCGCGCTTTCGCCGATACCGCGCCGATTTTCGGATGGTGGAACGCGCACGTCGGCTGGGGCACGGTGCCGGCGCTGCTGATCGCCGCCGCGGTGGTGCGCTGGGGCCCGAGCGTGGCCGCCTCCTTGCGGTGGCGGTCACTGGTCGCGCTCACCTGGGCCACGTCGTTCCTGTGGGCCTTCTCGCTGGCCATGGTCGATGGCTGGGAGCGCGGTTTCGCCGGGCGCCTGGCCGCCCGCCACGAATACCTGCGCCAGGTCCCGACGATCACCGACATCCCCGAGACGCTGCGTACGTTCTCGAGCAGAATCCTCGATTTCCAACCGGATTCGTGGATCACCCATGTATCCGGTCATCCGCCGGGCGCGCTGCTGACGTTCGTCTGGCTGGATCGCATCGGGCTGGGCGGAGGCGCATGGGCCGGCCTCTTCTGTGTGCTGATCGGCTCCAGTGCCGCCGCCGCGATCATCATCGCCATCCGCGCCGTATCCGATGAGGCCACCGCGCGCCTGGCGGCGCCGTTCGTGGCGGTGGCCCCGACCGCCATCTGGATCGCGGTATCGGCCGACGGTTACTTCGCCGGCGTGGCCGCCTGGGGTATCGCGCTACTGGCGCTGGCCGTGCACGGCTCGTCGCACCGGGCGATACCCGCCGCGGCCGGCGCCGGGCTGTTGTTGGGTTGGGGCATCTTTCTCAACTACGGCCTTGGCCTGATCGCGGTGCCCGCAGTGGCAGTTCTGCTGACCGCAGCCGACCGACGTGCGGCCCTGCGCGGCCTGGTGCCCGCCGTCATCGCGGCGCTGGCCGTGGTGGCGGTGTTCTATTCGGCCGGTTTCTGGTGGTTCGACGGCTATCTGCTGGTGCAGGAACGCTATTGGCAGGGCATCGCCAACGACCGGCCGTTCCAGTACTGGGTGTGGGGGAATCTGGCGTCCACGGTGTGCGCCATCGGCCTGGGCAGCGTTGCGGGCCTCGGCCGGGTCTTCGACATCAAGGCGTTGCGCCGCCGATCCGGACTGCATGTGCTGCTCACCGGGGCGTTTTTGGCCATCGTGCTCGCCGATCTCAGCATGCTCAGCAAGGCCGAGACCGAACGCATCTGGCTGCCGTTCACGGTGTGGCTGACCGGCGCCGCGGCACTGCTGCCGCCACGGTCACACCGATGGTGGCTGGCGCTCAACGTCATCGGCGCCCTGGCCGTCAACCACCTGATTCTGACGAATTGGTAACCGCCGCAACAAAAGATAGACGGGCACACAGAACCACACCACCGCCAATGCGACCGTCAGCCCCAGCGGATAGTCACGATCCAGCACGCTCGGGTTGTCCGGCCGCATCCCCGGCCGGCTGAACACCGGGATCGCCAGCAGCACCAGCACCACGCTGCACAACCCGGCCACCGCTACCGGGGACTGCCAGGTCAGCGGGATGAGCCGACGCCCTGCCATCCCGATGGCGGCGCACAACGGCGCGAACACGAAATCGTGCACCACCGCGGCGACGACCGCCCACATCAGGATGCGCAGGATGATCACCGGCGGATTGTCCAGCACCAACAGCGCGCCATAGCCAACGAGACCGACCCCCGCCAATGCCAGCAGAATCCGCATCGGTGTCACGACATCACCTCGATGCGGGACAGCCATTTGGTCTGCAGCACACCCGGCCGGCTCGGCGCGATCAATCGGCACGGATACCCGTGATCCAGATTCAACGTCTCGCCGTTGAGCTGCAAGGCGATCAGGGTCTGCGAGTCGCGAGCGTGCCGGGCGGGAAGCACCGTCCGTGAATACGGGCCGGGCGGCTCCAGCGATACCATCCGGACGTCGGCATCCGGTGAACCTTCAACGGCGGCAACGAGATCGGACAGCACCACTCCGGACCATTCGGCGTCCGCGCTCCACCCCTCCACACACGCGATCGGCAACCGGAAGGTGGCCTGCGGCATCGCCCGCAGCTCGTCGACGGTGAACGTCCGCGCGCGCGTACCGTTGGCAACCGTCAGCCGGTACTGCGGCGATGACGCGGCCCGGCCAACCCCGGCCGCCGCGGCCGTGCGGTTAACCGGAACACCTTGTGGCCCTTCACCGGTACGCGGCGCAAGCACCGAAACCCGACGCAGCAGCGGGACCGTCTGGCCGACGGTGACCACTGTCGCCGCCGCTACCGCCAGCCAGGTCCCGCGCAACACGGTGCGCCGAGTCGGACCGACACGACCACCGTCGGCGACCTCGTCTACCGGTTCGCCGAGGGCGCGCCGGATGATCGGGAGTTTCACCGCGAGATGCACCAGCACCGCGCCTACCGCAACATAGGCCATCGCGTAATGCGCGGTGGGGAAATAGAACTTGAACGCGTACCACTGGGCGATGTTCAACAGGCCGGTCGACAGTTCGAACAGGACGGACGCCACGAGCACCAGGATCGAGGCCCGCTCCAGCATTCGGACCGGCCCCCCGATGACCGGTCGCTCGAACAGCTTCGGCCATACCGACCACAGCTTCACCACCACCAACGGGATCGCGGCGATACCGGAGGCGATGTGCAGTCCCTGCGTCACCCGGTACAGCGATGCCGGCCGGGTGGGCCAGATGAACCAGGGCTGCGGATGCTGGATGAAATGACTGAGCAGACCGGTCACGAAGCACACGGTCACCGCGATCCCGAGGGCCATGCCCACCCGTGCCGTGACGGCGGTGCCACGCAACCGCATCACCGAACCACCAGGCTGGCGATCACGCGATCACCGATCGGGTGCACCTCGCGCATCACAAGTCCGACGTCCGCGGCGATGCGCGCCGCACAGTCCAGACCGACCGAGGCCCATCTGAACCACGGTCCGATGGCATCGACCGACTCCAACCGCACCCATTGCGAGTCGATTCCCCTTTTACCCGGGTCGAATTCGGCCAGGCACTCGCCACCGCTACGCAGCAACTCACCGGCCCGCTGCAGGACCCGCCACGGATCACCACCGAGCCCGACGTTGCCGTCGGCGAGCAGCGCGGTGTGCCAGCGCCCCGTTCCGGGCAACGGGCCGAACATGTCTCGGCACAACACCGGCACGCCGCTGTCGCGGGCGAGCTCGGTGGCGCACACGGATTGGTCGACGCCCAGGGCCGGCACGCCGCGCTGCACCAGGTCGGCCACCAGCCGTCCCGGGCCACACCCCAGATCGATGGTCGGTCCGGTGCACATGCCGACGATGGCCCGATCGAACATGCTGTCCGTGCGCGACCCGATGAGCCAGTCGTGCACCGGCAACCGCTGCAACCGGCCGTCCTGGTACCGAATCCAGCATCGTTCCCCGTCCAGCGCTCGGTCGTAGAGGTTTCCATGCATGTCAGACCCCGACCATGCGAGTGGCCTGCGCGAACCGGCCGGTGGGAACGCACAACCGCCGCACCTCGGCGATATCGGCCACGGTGTCGACATCGGCCAGCTCGGTGACCAGGTCTACGCGCAATCCGGCGGCGCGCAAGGCGGCCAGCGTGAGCGCCCCGGTATCGGGCTGCGACATCGGCACACCGCGGAGACAGCCGGCCATCGCGGCGTCCCGTACACCCAGCACCCACCAGCCTCCGTCGGTGGCCAAACCGAGCACCGCGTCCGCCACCAATGCCCGTGCACATTCGGCCAGCAGATGCGGGCTCACCTGGGGTGTATCCATCCCGATCTGCAGCACGGGCAATCCCGGTGCTGCGGCGTCTTCGTGGGCACATGCGAGCCGCTCGGCAAAGCCGTCACCGCGTTGCGCGATGACGGTGAAATCAGCCAGCCGACTTGCGATCTCGTCGGACCGGCACGCATTCCGAAGCTCTCCGGTGAGCGCCACCACCCGCCGGGATACCGGCGCGGCGGCCACCGCATCCAGCGTATCCAGCAGTGCCGCCGCCGCGATATCGGCGGCGACCCGCTCACCGACGTCGGCGGCCAGCCTGGTCTTCGCCAGCCCGGGCACCGGGGCTTTCGCAACCAGCAGAACGGTTCCGGGCCACATCAGATCGCTCGCCAGAAATCCAGCGCGGCAATGGCGCTGCCGCGCACCGAGCCGCTGACCTTGGATGTGCCGCCGGTCCGCGGGCCGTAGACCACGTCGCGCTCCACCACCCGCCAATCCGCCTGCGCGGCGCGGACCAGCAACTCCAGCGGATACCCGGACCGGCGATCGGTGACACCGAGTTCCAGCAGCGCGTCGCGGCGGGCCACTCGCATCGGGGCGATGTCGTGCACCGCCAGGTGGTAGCGCCTGCGGAGTCGCCAGCACACCGCGGCGGTGCCCAGCCGCGCATGCCAGGGCCAACTCAGCCCCGGCACGGCCCGGCGCCGGCCGATCGCCATATCGGCACCGGCACCGAGTTCGGCGACCAGGCCGGGCAGTTCCTGGGGATCCAGCGATCCATCTCCATCGAGGACCGCCACGATCGGCGTCGCCGCCGCGACCACCCCGGCGTGCACCGCCGCGCCGTAGCCCGGCCGCGGTTCGGACACCACGACCGCACCGTGCGCGCGAGCCACCTGCGCGGTGGCATCTGTGCTGTTGTTGTCCACCACCAGCGCCGTGTACCCCGTCGGGATCGCGGCCAACACTGCCGGCAGCGACTCCTCCTCGTTGAGGCAGGGCAGCACCACCGTGACGGACGAACTGTCGGGGCCGGCCATGCCCTATGACGCTAGGCGGCCACCGCCCCGCACACCACGCCAGATCCGTGACGAAACCATGACACCGCCGCTGTACCCCCGCCCCGACGGCTAGCCTCGGAGTTTGTGACCCGGGTGCTGATCGCCGACGACGACACAGTCGTGCGCGATATGGTCCGCCGATACCTGGAACGCGACGGACTCGACGTGGCGATCGCCGAGGACGGCACCCAGGCCCGGCGCCTGCTGGAGTCCGGGCAGATCGACGTGGCGGTGCTGGACGTGATGATGCCCGGATCGGACGGTTTGACGCTGTGCCGTGACCTGCGCCGCGACGGTGACTACAGCATGCCGGTCATCTTGCTGACAGCGCTCGGCGAGCAGGATGACCGGATCGCGGGCCTGGAGGCCGGCGCCGACGACTATCTGACCAAACCGTTCAGCCCGCGCGAGCTGGCGCTGCGGGTGCGGTCGGTGCTGCGGCGTACGAATGGACCGATATCCCCTGCGCCTGTGGAACTTTCGGTGGGCAACCTGTTCGTCTCGACCACGGCTCGTTCGGCCACCGTATCCGGACGACCCATCAGCCTGACCAGCCGCGAGTTCGACTTGCTGGTGTTCTTCCTGACCCACACCGACACCGTGTTCTCCCGTGCGGAGTTGCTCAAACACGTGTGGCACTGGGACTTCGGCGATATGTCCACGGTTACGGTGCACGTCAAACGGTTGCGCGCCAAACTCGGTGACCAGCACCGGGTGCAGACGGTGTGGGGCCGTGGCTACTTGTGGAGCGCACATTGAATGACCTCTGGGAGATCGCTGGGTGGGCACTGGCCTGCTCGGTGCCGGTGGTGGTGGCCGGGGCGATCGTGATCCGGCTCGCGCGGTCCTGGTCGCTGGCGGTCAGCATGGTGGCGCTGGTGCTCATCCCGACGCTGGCCACGTTCACCGGGGTGCTCGGCGCCAGCGGATTCATGATCACCGAAACCTTCGAACAGATCGCCATCGTGCTGGTGATCGTCTCGGTGGTCACGATTCCCGCCGCCGTCATGCTGGCCCGCTACCAGGCCCGGCGCACCGTGTGGGAGCAGGAGATCCGCGATTCGGAGCGGGCCGCCGAGCGGTCCCGGCGCCGGCTCGTGGCGTTCGTCAGCCATGACCTGCGCACACCGCTGGCCGGGATCCGCGCGGTCTCCGAGGCCATCGCCGACGGCGTCGTCACCGATGACGAGGTTCGTATCCAAGCCAAACACATCGAACAGGAATCGATCCGGCTCGCCGATATGGTCGACGACCTGTTCGAGATGTCGAAAATCAACGCCGGTGCGGTGGCGCCGACGCACGAACCGGTGGCGCTCGACGAGGTGGTCGACGATGTCCTTGCCGCGCACCGCATTCCCGCGCAGCGCGCCGGAGTGACGCTACTGGCAGAACTGACCGAACAGCCGGTGCGCATCGTGGGCAGCGATCGTTCCCTGGTCCGGGTACTGTCCAATCTGGTGGCCAACGCCATCGCCCACACACCGGAGGGCGGCAGCGTCACGCTGGCGGTCGGATCCGATGGCGAACACGCCTGGGCAAGGGTCGACGACACCGGGGTCGGCATCGACGAGCATGATCTGCCGCGGGTTTTCGATGTGGCGTACCGCGGATCCAATGGCCGTGTGCCACGCACGGATTCGACGCTGCCCAGCGGGTCGGGCCTGGGCCTGGCGATCGCCGCGGGCCTGGTGCAGGCGCATGGCGGATCACTGACCGCCCGCAATCTGGAGTCCGGGGCCCGGTTCGAGGTGCGGCTGCCGCTGTCCGGCTAACCTCGCAACGGAGCGAAGGCGAACTCGGCCAGGCCGTCGCGCGGGTCGACGGCCGCACGGAAACCCAGTAGCTCGGCAGCCCGCCCCGGGTCGGCGACGATATGGCGGACATCGCCGTTGCGGTACTGCCCGGTGACCACCGGAGCGGGTGCCTGGCGGGCCTCGCTGAGCCGGGTGGCCACATCGAGAATCGACACCGGCCGCCCGGAACACACGTTGAACGCGGTGAAGCCGTCGAGGTTCGCCTCGACCGCCACCACGTTGGCCGCGGCCACATCATCGACGTGTACGAAGTCGCGCATCTGCCCGCCGTCCTCGTACACGTGCGGCGCTCCGCCCGCCTCGAGCTGCGAGCGGAAGATCGCCGCCACCCCCGAGTACGGGGTGTCCCGGGGCATTCCCGGGCCGTAGACGTTGTGATAGCGCAGCGCGACCACCGATCCACCCACGGCGTCGTTGAACGCCAGCGCGTAATGCTCCTGCGCGGTCTTGCTGGCCGCGTACAGGCTGCGCGGCTGCAACGGTGCGTCCTCGGCGACCAGCCGCCACTGCAACGGTTCACCGCCGACGGGGCACCGGTGATCGAAGACCCCGGCGTCGAGATCCTCTCTGCTGCGCGGCAGCGGCTCGACCGGTCCGTGTTCGGGGCAGTCATAGCCGCCCTGCCCGTAGACCACCATCGAGGATGCCAGCACCAGCCGCGAGCATCCCACCTCGAACATCGCGGCCAGCAGCACCGTCGTGCCGTAGTCGTTGTGGCTGCCATACGACGGGGCATCCGCGGCGTTGACTCCGGCACCGACCACGGCGGCCTGGTGACAGACGGCGTCCACGCCGTCGAGCAGTCCGGCCACGGCGTCGGCGTCCCGGATGTCGACCGGCCGGCACTGCGGTGGCGGCTCGGCGCCGTCGCGATGCGCGGCGGGCAGCATGACGTCGACGGCGATCACCTCATGTCCGGCGTCTGCCAGCCGCGCCCAGACTCGGCTGCCGATGAACCCGGCGGCGCCGGTGAGCAGCACCCTCACGGCAGTTCGAACGGCAGCGTGACGCCCTCATGTGCCAGGCAGTGCGTGCAGGTGCGTTCGGGTTCGACGCCCGCGATGGCCTCGTGCACGAGCTGTTTGAACCCGCCGATGTTGCGCTCGAACTCCGCGAACACGTCCACCGCCCGCACGCCGGCACCGGATTCCACTCCGGCATCCAGATCGGTGACCAAAGCGATGGCGGCATAACACATTTCAAGTTCGCGTGCGAGTACCGACTCCGGGTAGCCGGTCATGTTCACCAGCGTGAAGCCCTGACCGGCGAACCACTGGCTCTCGGCGCGGGTGGAGAACCGCGGGCCCTGGATGACGACCATCGTGCCGCCGTCGATCACTGAGGGCAGCTCCGATGCCGCCGCCCGCAGCGTCGGGCAGTACGGGTCGGCGAACCCGACGTGGATGCCGCCGGAATCGAAGTAGGTGTCGGCACGCCCGCTGGTGCGGTCCACGAGCTGATCGGGGACCACGATGGCACCCGGTCCGAGCGCCGGCGTCAGGCTGCCCACCGCGCACGGCGCGAAGATGCGCCGCACCCCGAGCGCCCGCAGCGCCCACATGTTCGCGCGGTACGGCACGGTGTGCGGTGAGAACTCGTGGTTGAGCCCGTGCCGCGGCAGAAAAGCCACATCGTGGCCGGCGACGGCGCCGACGGTGATCGCCGCGCTCGGCGCACCGTAGGGGGTGTCCAGGCTGATGGTTCGGGCGTCCGGTCCGAAGAAGGTATAGAAGCCGCTACCTCCGATGACGCCGAGCATCAGGCGTCGGGCTGCCCGTCCAGTTCGGCGCGCTCAGCGGCCTGCCGGGCGGCATCTCGGATGGCGAAGGCATCGGTGGCCAGCCCACCGATCGCGTTGGCCACGTCCTTGACAGCGGTGGTGATGATCGTCGCGACCTCACCCACCGTCGATGCCACGGTCTCCACACCCTCCTGCAGGGCGTCCTTGGTGATTTCACTCTTGCTGAGTCGGTCAGTCATGTGCTCAGTCTCATGCCGCCCACCCGATGTGACAAGGTGCGCCGCGTCACGCCTGCTCAGGCGGGTTCTTCCGGTCGCTTCGCACGCCCCGCGAGGGCACGTGCAACGATGGCGCGCGTGGCCAGCTTTGCGCAATGGATCGAGGGCGCCCGCCCGCGCACCCTCCCGAACGCGGTCGCGCCCGTCATCGCCGGCACCGGCGCGGCGGCGTGGCTCGGCGAGGCGGTGTGGTGGAAGGCGCTACTCGCGCTGATGGTCTCGCTGGCCCTGATCGTCGGGGTGAACTACGCCAACGACTACTCCGACGGGATCCGCGGCACCGACGATGTGCGCAGCGGGCCGCTGCGCCTGGTCGGGTCCAAGGCGGCTTCCCCGCGCGCGGTTCTGACCGCGGCGTTGGTGAGCCTGCTGGTGGGCGCCGGGGCCGGTCTGGCGCTGGCGATCGTCAGCCAGCCCTGGCTGATCGCCATCGGCGCCGCCTGCATCGCGGGCGCCTGGCTGTACACCGGCGGCTCCAAACCGTACGGCTACCGCGGGCTCGGCGAGATCGCGGTGTTCGTGTTCTTCGGGCTGGTCGCGGTGCTGGGCACGCAATACACCCAGGCACTGCGGGTCGACTGGGTGGGCCTGGCGATGGCGGTCGCGATGGGTTCGCTGTCCTCGGCGGTGCTGGTGGCCAACAACTTACGAGATATCCCGACCGACACGGACTCCGGCAAGATCACCCTGGCGGTGCGCCTCGGCGACGCGCGGACCCGGGTCCTGTACATCGCCCTGCTGGTAGTGGCCTTCGCGCTGACCCTGGTGCTCATGGCGGCCACGCCGTGGACCGCGGTCGGGCTGGTTGCCCTGCCGCTGGCCGTGCGGGCGGCCGGACCGGTGCGGCGCGGACTGGGCGGTCGCGAGCTGATTCCCGTACTCCGCGACACCGGGCTCACCATGCTGGTGTGGGCGCTGGCGGTCGCTGCGGCGCTGGGCTTCGGCTAGGCCGCCGCGTCGAGCAGGGCGACGATCTGGGCGCGCAGCGCTTCGGGCTGCACGTGCTCGCCCAGTAGTCCGGCGGCCCGCGGATCGCCGCCCCGCAGGATGCCGAGCAACAGGTGCTCGCACCCGATGATGTTGTCCTTGTGCGCCAACGCTTCCCGCAGCGACAGCTCGAGGGACTTCTTGGCGGCTCGGGTGAACGGCAGGTGCCGGCGCCGGCGGCGCCCGGACCTGCTCAACGCGTTGTCGAGTGCGTCGGCGCCGAAGGATCGGGCCACGCTGTCCTGCACGGCCTTCAGATCGATACCGATGGTGCGCAACGCATCTGCGTCCGCGTCATCGAGCACGTCCGCCGCCAGTCGCGAACGGACGGCTGTCACCGTCAGCCCGTGACCGGCGAGCAGCGAGTCGAGGCCGCTGCCCGCCGACTGCAGCACCGCGACCAGCAGATGCTCCGGCCTGATCTCGTCGCTGCCGAGATCCCGTGCCTCTTCCTGTGCCAGCACCACGGCGACTCGCGCGGTGCGACTGAACCGTTCGAACATTGGTCAACGCCTCCGGTTGTACTTCTGATGCACGGCTTGACGGCTCACACCCAGCGCCTCGGCGATCGCCTGCCAGCTCCAGCCCTGCTCACGCGCGTTGGCAACATGCAGAGCCTCGAGCTGTTCCTGTAATCGCTTGAGCGCGTTCACTGCCCGCAGACCGACCGCGGGGTCGGTACTGCCGAGCTCCGGCGAGAGGTCGATGGCATCCCCCACCCTGTCAAGATAACTTGACAGGGTGGGGGTGTCAACGTTCCTTGACAGCGTTGGCCGGAAACGCACCGTCGGCCAGCGTGGTCGGCGGTGCGGGCTCGCGCTCGCCGCCCACTGCGACCGACCGGCGATTCGCCCGGCGCACCGCCCAGAACACCACCAGCAGCGCGACCCCGAGCAGCGGATAGCCCATGCCGATCCGCGCGACGGCCAGCCAGCCGGTGTGGCCGCCGTCGTACAGCCACCGCTGGACCACGAATCTCGCCGCGAAGAGCGCCACGAACGCCAGCGTCGCGATATCGAACCCGCGCAGCACGGTCCGGTCCTCCCGCCACTGCGGATCGGGTCCGCTGCTGCGCAGCAGATTCCAGATCACGCCGACCAGCGGGCGGCGTGCCAGCACCGACACCGTGAACGCGGCGGCCATGGCCAGGCTGATCCAGATGCCCGGCAGGAAGTAGTTCTCGGCCGAGCCGGTGTAGTACGCGATCAGCGCGGCGATGAGGACGCCGAGCAGTCCGGACACCGCGGGCTGCAGGGGTTGCTTGCGCACCAGCCGGAACACGATCAGCCCCGCACTCACGGCGACCGCCACCACCACGGCGGCATCGAGTCCCGCGATCGCATTGGCAATGACATAGGCGAAGGTGGGCACGCTCGCGAGCACCAGCCCGGACACGCCGCCCACCCGTTCCAGCATCGTCGGCTCAGGTTTGTTCATATCCACATCGGACACTCGGACGTAGCGGCACAGTCAACTCCGAGCCTGGGCCAAGATGGACCGGTGGCCTGGAGCACCCGTGAAGTCGCCGAACTCGCCGGCACCAGCCTGCGGGCCGTCCGGCACTACCACCAGATCGGCCTGCTCCCCGAGCCGCAGCGGCGATCCAACGGCTACAAGCAGTACGGCGTGGCGCACCTGGTCCGGCTGGTGCGCATCAAACGACTCGTCGATCTCGGCTTCTCGCTACCGCAGATCGCGGCGCTGGGCGACGGAGACGACCATCCCGGGCAGGCGCTGCGTGAACTGGATGCCGAACTCGCCGCGACGATCGCACGACTGCAGCGGGCCCGCGACGAACTGGCCGAACTGCTGACCAACTCGGCACCCACGGATCTGCCGCCCGATTTCGCAGCACCTGCCGCGGTCGCCAAACTGCCCGACGCGGATCGCAAGCTGATCGTGGTGCTGAGCCGGGTGCTCGGGCCGCGGGGCAGGCAGGCCTACGCCGACCTGATCAATGACTCCCGTGAGGACCCGGCGGCCCACGAGTTCGACACCCTGCCGACCGACGCCGACGAGTCCACCCGCCAAGGTCTCGCCGAACGCCTGGCGCCCTACATCCGATCGGTCCGCCAATCCCATCCCGCCCTCACCGAATCCCGCACCGATGCCCCGCGCGGGGCGCGCTTCGCCGAGAAGGCGATCGTCGATGCCATGGCCGATCTCTACAACCCGGCGCAGCTCGACGTGCTGCGCCGGGCCGGCGAGATCCTGCGTGCCTCAGCCACCCAGGGTCGGTAGCGGCAGCGGCGCCAGCCGGTAGTTCGGCGGTTCGGTGCCGTGCAGGTGCCGGACGAAATAGTCCCAGGTGCGACGCAGGACGTAGTGCTGCCTGCCGATCAGCGCGTGCTCGGCGCCGGGGATCATGATCAGATCGAAATCCTTGTCGGCCTCGATGAGTGCGTCGACGAGACGCATCGTCATGTACGGGTGCGCGTTGTCATCGAGCTCACCGTGGATGAGCAGCAACTTGCCGGTGAGGTTGCCGGCCAGCGTGGCATTCGAGATGGCTCGCCTGCCTTCGTCGCTCAGGTCGCCGTGGTAGTGCTCGGCCCACATCGCGAGGTTGATGTTGTTGTCGTGGTTGCCCGATGTCGCGACCGCCACGTGGTAGGCCTCGGGGTACATCAGGACGGCCCGCGCGGCGGCAAAGGCGCCGGCGGACTGGCCGGTGATACCGACGCGTCCGGTGTCCAGCCACGGATATCGGTGCCCGAGTTCGCGGATGGCCGCGACGTGGTCGTCCAGGGCGCCACCATTGCCGAGGTCACCGTAGGAATGGTCCTGAAATGCCTTGCCGCGCGCCGCGCTACCGCGCCCGTCGATGGCCACGACGGCGAAGCCGAGCGCGGCGAAGGCCTCCGGTTCGCCCTGATGCGGCGGATCGAACGACGGTCCGGCCCGGTAGATCTGCGGGCCCGGATAGATGTGCTCGATGATCGGGTAGCGCCGATCCGGGTCGAAATCGTGTGGGCGCCAAAGCAGACCGTAGATCGGGGTCCTTCCGTCGGCGGCGGTCGTGCGGAAGCGCTCGGGCGGGCTCCAGCCGAGTGCCTCCAGCGCCGCCGTGCCCGGCGCCTCGAGCTCGACGGTCACGTTGCCGTCGGCATCGAGCACCACCGATTGGGGCGCCACGCTCGACGACGAGGCCCGGTCGACGATGTAGCCACCGTCCGGCGGGCTGACGGCATCGTGGTCGAGATGGTCGTCGGTGAGCCGGGTGAACCCGGAACCGTCGAGATCGATCCGGGCTATCTGCCGGAGGTACGGGTCGTCCTCGACGAGGCCACCCGCGACGAACCACAGCTGCCGGCGTTGCTCGTCGACCCACAACAGCGAGCGAACAAGCCACGGCCCGTGGGTGATCTGGTTGATCTGTTGTCCGTCGGCAGAGTAGAGGTACAGGTGCCCCCAGCCGTCGCGCTGCGACCACCAGACGATCTCGCCCGAGTCCAGCACGTGCACCATCTGCGGCTCCCCCAGTTGCACGGCAGGATCGACGCGGGTTTCGCCGGTCTCGGTGATCAGCGTGGTCGTGGCGCCCGTCGCCGGGTCGAGCCGGCGCAGCTCGAGGGTGCGGGCGTCCCGGGAGTGGTGCAGGAAGTGCACGGTCTGTTTCCCCGTCGCTTCGCTCGTCCCGCTACCCCTCGTCCACCATGCGTAGATGAGCGCGGTGTTGTGCATGATCGTCGTCGGCGGATCCTGCTGCCGGGCCACCGAACGATCCGTGACGTCGAGGACGTTCCACGTCATCTGGGCCACCGCGTGCTCACCGGGCATCGTGTAGCGGGTGCGGTGCTCGACCGGGCGGCCACCGTCGCGCGGCGCGGATTCCACGAGCACCAGCTCCGGCAGATCCCGTTGATCGATGCGTTGCACCAGGATGCGCTCGGACTCCGGCGACCAGTGCAAGACGAGCGGGGCCGGCAGGCCGAGAAGGCGCATCAGGGCCTTCGCTCCCGTGGTCTCGGGCAGACCGCCGTAGTCGAAGTGTGGTTCGGCGTCCACGGTGAGCGCGAACTCGTCCCCACCTCCTTGCCTCCGGACCCAGATGTTGCCGTCCCGGCCGAAGGCCACCCACCGCTCATCGGGTGAGGGCACCTCACCGGGCAGCGGTGTCGGGTGATCGGACTCCTTCAGACCCGCACCATCCGTCCAGGCCCAGGTCTTGCCGAACGCGCTGAACCGCACCGCATCGCCGTGGAACCCCACCGCGGAGATCGGCAGGTCCTCGCCGTTGACCGCATGCCCCGATGCCACCGAGAGCGCCGCGGCCAGCCGGTCGTGATCGAACGCGGCACGGCGGACGCCCGCGGCCGGATCGACCATCACGTACCGGGTGCCGACCCGGTACCAGAATCGTGTGCCACCCGAAAGCCACTGCGGCGCCAGCTTGCTACCCGGGACCTTGCGCGCCCGGTAGGGAGCGAGCAGTTGCTCGGCGCGTGCGTAATCGGAGTCGGTCAGGGTTCGTGTCACGCCGTCATGCAACACCCGGACGTAACGGCATACTCAAGCCGCGCTCAGTTGTCCTCGCCGCGCAACCGGGCCTGCAGGGTCTCCTTGTCCTTGCGACGGCGCTCGTCGAACGCTGCGATGCTCATGGTGGCGCGCCGGCGCAGCGGCGCGAAGATCCAGATGCCCAGCGGCAGCGCCAGCACCAGAGCGAACAACACCGCAACCACGACCGGGAACTCGCGCAGGCCGACGAGATGGCCCGCGCCGATGATCACCCCGGTGAGCACTGCGGCCAGCGCCAGCCGGGCCAACAGGTAGGCACCGACATCGCGCAGCATCCGGGGACCGGGCCGAGAATCAGACACGGCCCGAGCCTACCGAGGCAACGCGTATATTCAGAGCAAGGAGGTTATTCGCTTGCAGTACTTACTCCTGGCCCTGATCCTGGCCGGGCTCGCATATGCGACATACCGATTGGTGCGCGCCTCGGCCAATCGCCCGAGGCCGCGCGTGATCGGACCGGACGACGATCCCGATTTCCTGCGCAGGCTCCGCGACGGCGACAACCCGCGCAGCTAGTCAGCTCGCGCTCGGGAACCCCGCCGCGACCACCGCTGCCAGCCGCAGCAACGCCTCACGCGTCGCCGGCTTCAGGCGTTCCAGGCTGATCTCGGCGCCCTCTTCCAGGTGCGGGTCGAACGGCACCTGAAGCACCGCCCGGCAGCGTCGGGAGAAGTGATCCACCACCTTCTGCAGGTCGACCTTGCCGGAGCGCGGACGTACCGCATTGACCACCGCGACGGCGTTGCGCACAAGATCCTGATGGCCGTGCGCATCCAACCAGTCCAACGTCGCCGATGCCGAACGCGCGCCGTCCACCGAACCGGAGCTCACGACGATCAGCACGTCGGCCTTCGACAGGACCGCGGCCATCGCCGAGTGCAGCATGCCGGTACCGCAATCGGTCAGCACCAGGCTGTAGTAGCGCTCCAGCAGTTCGACGGTCCGCGCGTAGTCCTGCGAGCTGAACGCCTCGGACACCGCGGGATCGGATTCCGATGCGAGCACTTCCAACCGGCTCGGGCCCTGCGAGGTGTAGCGCCGGACGTCGCTGTAGGAGGCGATACCCTCCGCGTCGCGCAGCAGGTGCCGCACGGTGGCCGGGGTTTCCAACGGCACCTTCTGGCTCAGGGTTCCGCGATCGGGGTTGGCGTCGACGGCGATGACCCGGTCACCCCGGGTGGACGCGAAGGTGGCTCCCAATGTCGCGGTGACCGTCGTCTTGCCGACGCCGCCCTTGAGGGACAACACCGCGATGCGGTAGCAGCCACGCAGCGGCCGTCCGACCTGGTCGAGCAGGGTGATCTGATTGGTGACCTTCGGGCTCTCACCGACGTTGAGCAGTTTGAACGATGCGAGATACACCCACCGGCGCCAGCCACTCGTGGGTGCCTGTTTGGGCCGGCCGAGCAGTGCGACCGTGGACAGATCGAGGTAGGGCGCCGGCAGCGGGACCGGGCTGGTCTGCGGCGGCAGATCGGCTTGCGCGGTTGCACTCCCCGTCGCTGCGCTCGCCCCGGTCGCATTTCCCGTCGCTGCGCTCGCCCCGGTCACCGCCGGGAACCCGTGCGGCGGCGTCGGCGCCGTCCACTCCGCGGGCAGCGGCCTCGCCGGCTCCCCGTCGAAATTGCTGAAGCGGTTCTGCTCCCGGAAGCTCGGCACGGCTCAGACCCCCGCGTAGGAGTGCAGACCCACCGTCACCAGGTTGATGAAGAACAGGTTGAAGACCATCGCGACGAAACCGACCACGTTGATCCAGGCGGCCTTCTTGTCGCGCCAGCCCGCGGTCGACCGGGCGTGCAGGTACGCGGCGTACACCACCCACGCGATGAACGAGACGGTCTCCTTGGGATCCCAGCCCCAGTACCGGCCCCAAGCCTCCTCGGCCCAGATGGCGCCGAAGATGACACCGAAACCGAACACCGGGAAGGCGAAGATGGTGGTGCGGTAGGCGATGCGGTCCAGCAGCTGCGCATCCGGCAGGCGCTGCAGCATCCGTCCGAAACCGTTGTCCCGCTGGGCAAGCGGAGACATCTTCAGCAGGAACAGCACGCTGGCCACACCACCGACCAGGAAGACTCCCGAGCCGAGGCTGACCACCGAGACGTGGATCGGCAGCCAGTAGGACTGCAGCGCGGGCATCACCGGCGCGGCGTGGGTGTAGAGCCATTTGCCCGAGACCGTCAGCAGCACCAGCACCGGCGGCAGCACGAACACCCACAGCCCGCGGTACTGCGGCCGGCGCAACACCACCGCGGCGGCGACCAGGCCGGAGAAGCACGTCAGGTTGATGAACTCGTACATGTTGCCCCACGGCACCCGCGAGGTCGCCAGACCGCGCAGCACGATGCAGGCTGCCAGCAGGGCGATACCGACATAGGTCAGCGCGACACCCGCGCGTCCGATGCGCTCATCTGCGGTGCGGGCCGGGGCGTCGGTGACGATGCCCGGGGTGGCGCTGTCGGCCCCCACGGCCGCGCCCACCAGTTCACGGGCCTCGACCTTGCGCCCGCGCGAGTAGGCCAGTTCGACGGCCAGCATCAGCAGCGCCAGCACCAGGACCACCACCGACGAGGTGAAGGCCCAGTCCGAATACCTGGCCAGCTCGATATCGATGTCGGTGCTGTTCAAGAGTGCTTACCTCCGTCAGTGAGCAGTCGGTCCGTCAACCGCTCGAACTCGTCGCCCCACCCGGAGTTGTCGGTGCGGGCCAGTCCCCCGAGCTCGACGCTCACGGTACCCGCGGATGCGGGGGTTATCCGAACCCAGATGCGCCGGCGCCGCACCACCAGTGACACCACCAGACCGGCCATCATGGTCAGCGAGAACACCAGCACCCAGATCTGGGCGGGATCGTGGGACACCTGCAGGTTGATGAACGGGACGGCTCCGTCGAAACGGATGGTGGTGCCGTCCTCCAACCGTTTCTCCTCACCGACGTTGAGGTTGACCCTGGCTTCCTTGTTGAGGCGGCCCTGCCCGATCAGCCTGGGATCCAGGTCGAAGATGGACTGCGGACGTCCGGTGTCCAGGCCGGCGTCGCCGCGGTAGATGTCGATGGCCACCGCGGGCTTGTTCAGCGCCGGGAAGCTGGAGGACAGCAGGGTGCCGTGCAGAAATTCGGTCGGGGCGAACAGACCCTGAATCGCGATCTGCTGCTCGCGGCGTTCGTCGGGATCGGGATAGGTGCCGGCCGGGGGGTCCACCCGGATCACCCCGGAGGACAGCAGGGTCAGCGGGTCATCGGGGCGCCATTGCATCGTGCTGGTGCGGGTCCGGCCGTCGGGAAAGATGACGGTGAACGTCGGTGCGTACCCGTGGCCCTGCAGGTAGACCCGGTCCCCGCCGACCCGCAGCGGGTGGTTGACCTCGAGCCGGTAGTCCTTCCAGGTGTTGCTCTCCAGATCGGCGCCGGCCTGGTACTCGATATTCGCGGCGAAGGTGACGGCCTGCCCGCTCGGCAGGTAGTCGGCGTCGAAATCGTTGACCTTCACACAGATCGGGTACAGCGACGTGCCGTCCACGGTGTTGCCGGCCCGGAACGAGTCGAAGGCGGCCGGCGAGGCCGAACAGAACCCGGGGCCTCCGTCGGCGATGACGATGACGTTGCCCTCGTAGCCGAAGAGCTTCCCGGCGGCGATGGCGACCAGCAGGCCGAGCAGCGAGAAGTGGAAGACGATATTGCCGAATTCGCGCAGGTAGCCCTTCTCGGCCGAGATCTCGGTGCCGTCGTCGCCGGTGCGGGTGCTGCGCCGCCAGCCCTTGAGCCGATCGTCGATGGACGCGGCCAACTGTGCCGGTTCCCCGGGTATCTCGGCCTCATGGTGTTTCGGCAGCCGGGTCAGGTTGCGCGGCGCCGGCACCGGCACCGCGCGCAGGCTCTTGATGTGCTCGGCCAGACGCGGGGTCAGGCAGCCGACGAGCGAGATGAACAGCAGCACGTAGATGGCGGTGAACCAGAAACTGGAGAAGACGTCGAAGCCCTGCAGTCGGTCCAGCCAGGGGCCGATGGTCGGGTGCTCGACCAGATACTCGTCGACCTTGGCGGCGTTGAGGCTGCGCTGCGGCAACAACGCCCCGGGAATGGCGGCCAGCGCGAGCAGGAACAACAGCACCAGCGCCGTGCCCATCGAGGTCAGGGTGCGCCAGGTATTGCGGATCAGCGCCCACACTTTTATGAATCCCCGTGTCGCTGCGCTCCTGCCCGCCGTAACCCTCATATCGGCAGCCTCACGTCGGACACGAACGCGTCGCGCACCCAGGCCACGAAATCACCCCAGAGCCCGGTTACCAGGGCGATGCCGACCGCGATCATGAGTACGCCACCGAAGATCTGGATACCGCGGGTGTGGGCGCGCAGCCAGCCCAGCCCGCGCACCGCCCGCGCCGACCCGAAGGCCAGCAATACGAACGGCAGACCCAGGCCCAGGCAGTAGGCGATCACCAGGGTGATGCCGCGGGCCACCGCGGACCCCTCCGTCGCCGAGGACACCGCGATCACCGCGGTCAGCGTGGGGCCCAGGCACGGTGTCCAGCCCAGCGCGAACACCGCGCCCAGCAGTGGCGCGCCGGCCAGCGTCGAGAGTTGCCGCGGCGCGAACCGGGCCTCCCGTTGCAGCAGCGGGATGAAGCCGATGAACACCAGCCCCATCGCGATGGTGACCACACCGCCGATGCGTTGCAGCAGTTCCTGATTGGTGATCAACGCGGTGGTCATACCGAGCACCGCGACGCTGCCGAGCACGAACACCACGGTGAATCCCGCGACGAACAGCCCGGCCGCACCCGCCACCCGGAACCGGCTGTCCCCGCCCGAGATCGCCGCCAGGTAAGACAGATAACCCGGCACCAGCGGCACCACACACGGCGAGGCGAAGGACACCAGGCCTGCCAGCATGCTCAGCCCCACCGCCATCAGCAGGGGTCCACCGGTGATCAGATCGGTCACTGTTCTGCAGCCAACCGTTCGACCACCGGTTGGAGATCGGTGGCCAATAGTTCGCGCAGGAATACCGCGGCCACCCGGTGTTGACGGTCCAGCACCAGGGTCGACGGGATGACGGTGGTCGGGTACTTGCCGCCGAACGCGATCATGGTGCGCATCGACGGGTCGTAGATCGACGGGAAGGTGACATTGCGGTCGGTGATGAAATCGACTGCGGCGTCCCGGTTGTTGTCACGCACATCGATTCCCAGGAACTGCACACCGAGGTCTCGGGTCTGTTGGTAGACGCGCTGTAACTCGCCGATCTCGGCGCGGCAGGGTCCACACCACTGTCCCCACACGTTGATCACCACGACCTTGCCCGCGAAATCCGAGAGCGCCAGCGTCTTGTCCGGGTCCATCAGATCCGGGCCGGCCAATTTGCCTGGGACACCGCGAGATTCGGGTGGATCGTAGAAGATGTCGGTCTTGCCGCCGGGGGCGACGAATTCGAAGGTGCCGCCCTGAGCGACGGCGTCGTCACCGGTACTGCAACCGGATACCAGGACCGCCAGCGACATCGCCAGGCCGACAAACCACTTCACTAGATGCCCCAGGGCTCCGTGTAACCCCACCGGACCAGGCGGTCGTCGTCGAAGGTGAACGAGGTGATCGACGCCAGGTTGCACAACCGGCTGTGCGGCAGCGGCAGATGCGGCAGTTTGCGGCCCGTCATCGCCCGGCGCAGCGTCTCCACCGGAAGCTGATGGCTGACACAGACCGCCTCGTGGCCGGCCGCCTTCTCCCGGGCCCGGTGCAGCGCGGCGATCATCCGGGGGGCGATGTCGTCGTAATGCTCGCCCCAGGACGGTTTGCGCGGGTTGCGCAACCGCGGCCAGTTGCGCGGGTCGCGCAGCGCGCCGTCGCCGGGGGCCACGCGCTTGCCCTCGAAGTCGTTCCACGACTCGATCAGGTCGTTGTCGGTGTCGATGTCCAGCCCGTGCACTGCGGCGATCGGTGCCGCGGTCTGCTGCGCGCGCTCCAACGGGGAGGCCACCACGTAAGCGATGTCTCTGGGCGCCAACCAGTCCGCCGCCGACTGCGCCTGCAACCGGCCGCGGTCGGACAGGTTGTACCCGGGCAGCCGGCCGTAGAGGACCTTTTCCGGGTTGTGCACCTCGCCGTGGCGCATGACATGGACCGTCGTGCGTGTCGTCACTGGCTGGCCTCGGCGGCCGCGCGCGCCGCCGGCGGTAGGGCCGCGGCGATCCGGTCGAAGGCTTCATCGTCGAGAGCGGTCGAGACGAACCAGGTTTCGAAGGCACTGCACGGCGGATAGACGCCGGCGTCCAGCAGCGCATGGAAGAACGCGGGGTAGCGCCAGGTCTCGGTGGCCTTGGCGGTGGCGAAGTTCGTCGGCTCGCTGTCCCCGAAGAACACCGTCAGGAAGTTGCCGGCGCGCGACACCCGGTGCGCCACGGAGGCCTCGGTGAGGGCGCCGGTGATCAGCGCGCCGAGCCGGTCGGCGTTGGCGTCCAGGGCGGCGTACACGGTGTCGTCGGCGGCGCGCAGTGTGGCCAGTCCGGCCGCCATGGCCACCGGATTCCCCGACAGCGTGCCCGCCTGATACACCGGGCCGAGCGGAGCGAGTTTCTCCATCACCTCGGCACGGCCACCGAACGCCGCGGCAGGCAGTCCGCCGCTCATCACCTTGCCGAAGGTGAACAGGTCGGCGTCGACGGGATCCAGGCCGTACCAACCGGATCGGCTGACCCGGAAGCCGGTCATCACCTCGTCCATGATCAGCAGCGCCCCGTGCTCGGCGGTGATCCGGCGCAGCGCCGCGTTGTAGCCCGGCAGCGGTGCCACGGTGCCCATGTTGCCCGGGCTGGCCTCGGTGATGACACACGCGATGTCTTCGCCGAACGCCGCGAAGGTTTCGGTGACGGCGGCGACGTCGTTGTAGGGCAGCACGATGGTGTCGGCGGCGGCCGCGCCGGTCACTCCCGGTGAGGACGGCAGGCCCAGGGTGGCCACCCCGGAACCGGCGTCGGCGAGCAGGGCATCGCTGTGACCGTGATAGCAGCCGGAGAACTTGATGATCTTGGGGCGCCCGGTGAAACCGCGCGCCAACCGGATGGCGCTCATGGTGGCCTCGGTGCCCGAGTTGACGAACCGGATGCGCTCGACCGGCGCGACGCGATCGATGATCTCGCGGGCGAGCTCGGTCTCCGCCGGCGTCGGCGCCCCGAAGGACAGTCCGTCGGCCGCGACGCGTTGCACGGCCTCGACAACGTCGGGGTGGGCATGGCCGAGGATCATCGGGCCCCAGGAGCACACCAGGTCCACGTAGCGGTTGCCGTCGGCGTCGGTCAACCAGTAGCCGCCCGCCGAGGTGATGAAGCGTGGGGTGCCGCCGACGGCGCTGAAGGCCCGCACCGGCGAGTTCACCCCGCCGGGGATCACCGCTGACGCCTCGGCGAACAACTTCGCGGATGCCGAAACGGATGAACCGGTACTGCGCATGACCCCCAGTGTTCCAGTCATTGCCAACTCAGCAACTACAGGGTGTAGTGGAACGCGCTCCTCGCGCCAAAATGCCTGACCACCGGCCGCCGCAGCGCCTTAGAATCCGGGCATGCTGTTCGCGCGCCGACGTGCCGAGTTCAACCGCAGGTATGTCAATCCGGTGGTGGAGCCACTGGCCGGGTACGTGCCGCTGTGGTCGGCCGTCGACCACGTCGGCCGCAAGTCCGGCAAGCAGTACCGCACACCGGTCACGGCGTTCCCGACCACCGATGGGGTCGCGGTGCTGTTGCCCTACGGCGCCGATACCGACTGGGTGCGCAACCTGCAGACTTCCGGGTCCGGGCGGGTACAGATCGACGGCCGCAGCCTCCTCGTGGCGGAGCCCCGGGTGGTCCCGCTGGGTGAGGCCCTGAGCGTCGTGAAGGGGCCCTGGCGACACGTGTTGCGCATCGCCCCGGTCGAATCCGCGTTGTTGCTCACGCGCTCCAGCTGAGCACCTCACCGGTCGCCGCCGTCATCACCGTGCCGGGCTGCACGCGCAGCCGGTACGGCGCCAGCCGCAGTACGGCGAAAGCGGGCGAGGTCGGCGAGTCCCAGCCCGGGATGATGTTCGGGTTGTAACCCAACGGTTCTGGGGCGTTGACGAACTTGTCCCACAAGGTCTTTCGGGTGTCGTCATCGGTGTACCACTCGACGAGGCAGTCCGCGCTGCAGGTGTCGTGGCTGGGTGCCCAGTAGTTCACCGACATGAACGGGTGCACGGCCAGATGCTGCTGCTTGACCGGCGACGGCACGGTGGCCACCCAACCGAACAGGTCGGTTCCGTCCCACTCCCAGATCGGGTGCAGCACTCTGCTGCGCGGCTTGCTGTCGGCGTCGACGGTGGCCACCGAGGCCCACACGATGGAATGAGCCATCTCGACGAATGCGGGGGCGGTCCGTTCCAGCGTCGTCACCCCGGCAGCCTATTCTTTGGAGTCCTCGTTGTAGATCGGTTTTCCGTCGTCGTCCAGCCAGTCACTGACCGCGGTGCCGGTGACCGTGCCGTCACTGCCGGGAAGCACCGACGTCGGGCGATTGTCTTCGTAGGCGCCGATCTCTTCCGGGGTTGCTTCGGATTCTGGATCGTTCTGCGTTTCGGACATGCTCACGGCTGCCCGAATATGTGAGCCACCAAACAATCAGGCCGATACCGACCGCAAAGCCGCAGGCAGGCTCGGCAGGAAGTGCCGGGTGGCGAATGCGCGCACGTCATCGGCGGTCTGCAAGGGCTGCACGCTGGGCAACAACAGCACCATGGCCGCGTAGCGCAGGATGGTGTCGGCCAGGTCGTTGACGGCCGGGGCGCCGATCCGCTCGGCGAATCCGTCCGGGAAGATCACCAGTAACGCCGCGGCCATCCGTTCGACGGCCGCACCGTAATGCCGGTGCAGCATTTCCTGGGTCAGCGCCGGATCGTCGATGATCATCTGATTGAGCACCCGGTGCCTGCGGAAGCGCATGATCGAGAGCGTGAACGCCTCGACGTAATAGTTCGATTGCGGCTCGGCGCGTTTGGCTTCGCTGAGTTCCCTGGCGATATCAGCGAACAACGCCACGTTCTCACGTTCGATGACCGCGCCGACCAATTCGTCGCGGTTGGCGAAGCGCCGGTAGATGGTGGTCCGGCTGACTCCGGCTCGCCGCGCGACATCGTCGAGGGCCACCTTGCGGAAGCCATGCCGCTCCAACTCGACGAGCGCCGCGTCGAGGATGGCTTCTCCTGCGTCAGCCCCTGGCATAACCGGCTTGGGCGAACTTGCTGTAGCGCACCGACATCGGCAAGCGGTCCCATGCCCAGTTGACGGGGCGTGACCGGCAGAACGCCGCGAACCGCTGATAGTTGCGTTCTTGGCGCTCGGTCCACGGCAGGCCCAGCAGATCGCGCGCCCGCGGCGGCAGCCCACCCGCGGTGAAGAACGCGGCGACCGGGTCGAAGACCTTCGCGACGATCTTCCAGGCCACCGGGTGCACACCCTTGGGACACGGGAATCCCTTGGTCACGTAGCCGACGCCGTACCTGGCCGACTTGTGCGGTACGGCGACCTCGTCGAGCATCCGGTCCCAGTACCGCAGGAACTCGGCGTAGGTGGCCGGCTGGGGGCGGTCGCTGACCCCGTAGCGGCGGTACCAGGTCTTGGACTCCAGGAAGATCTGTTCCTTCTCGGCGTCGCTGAGGCGCTTGACGAACGTGTCGGCGAAGTAGATGACCTGCTCGACGAAGGTGGCGTGCGCCCAGTAGTAGGTCTCCGGATCGAGGGCGTGGTAGCGCCCGGCCGGCGTACCGTCCGGGCCGGGCATATCGCCCTTGATGTCGTGGTGGAAGTCGCGCACCTGGGTGCCCGCGTTGTCCTCCTCGGAGCCGTACACCGTCTTGAAGATCGGCGGGATGGTGCGCTTGAGCCGCTCGGCGGTATCGGAGAAGAACGTCGAGTGGTCCAGCACCCCCTGACCCAGCTCGGCCAACATGTTCTGCAGCACCGCGGGGCGCGGCCCGATGAGGTACATCCGGTTCTCACCGAAGTATTTCCACACCAAGGAGTCGGGTCCCAGCGGCAGTGCGTCGTCGAGCGCCTCGGAGGCGTTCTCCGCGAGTTCGGTCATGCGGAACAGTGTTACAGACTTTGAACTTTGTTCCAACCGGGTGTGGTGTGGGTCATACTTCCGAGCGCCGGGCTATCCGGAGGCCACGTCGACCACGTCATCCCCGGTGCCGTCGGCGGCACCGGACTTGGACGCGGCGAACTCGGCGGCCTGCTCGACCAGACCGTTCGCCACGTACATGTTGTGGGAGTTGCCGTCGCCACCGCCGGGGGCGCACACCGGATCGGTCGGGATGCACAGGTCGAGCGTCTTACCGGTATATGCGGCGCCGACGGTGATGGGTGGCGCTCCGGTGTAGATCATCTGCAGGAAACCGCTCGAGGGCTTGCCGAACAAGGCCACCGCGGCGATGTGATCGGCCACCGAGGGATCCATCGGACCGGTCAGCCCCGGCGGCAGGACGAAACCTGCCGGCACCGCATCGGCGGTGATGTAGGCGGCGACCGCCGCCCCCTGGGAGTATCCGCCGAGCACCACCTTGGTGTCCGGGCAGGCGGCCACCGTGGCGCGAATCCTGTTGCCGGCGTCCACCACACCGTCGGCGGCGGTGGCGAAGTCCAGTGAGGCGGGGTAGTTCACCGGATACACATCGACCGACTTTCCTGCGGACTTGGCGCGCAGCGCGTCCACGAAAGCCTGGCCTGTCCCGCCCACCCCGGGCGCCTCGAAAGTGCCTCGGGCGAACACCACCTGGATGTCCGGACAGGCCTGCGGCTCGGCCGCCGCCTGTCCCGCCACCGCCAGTGAACCGGCCGCCACACACGCCGCGGATGCCGCGGCCCCCAACCAACGATCAATCCTTGTCATCGTTTCCGCCCAGAGCTCGTTCCCGACTCCGCGGTGACGCCGCTGCCCCCGCGACCAGCACGGCCGAGACTACCCGCGAACCGGGCCGCCGAATCCATTCGAATTTGTGTTCTGCCCCACGGCCGGGCGGGAGCGGCGCAACCGCGCAAAGCCGAGCACCGCCAGCACCCCGGCCGCGGTGAGCAAGACCAGGGCCAGCACCAGCAGCGGCGGGTAATAGACCGTCGTCGACATCGTGGGCTGCCCGTCCATGATCGGCGGCACCTGCTCGGTGGAACCGGCAGCAAGCCAGCTCGCCACCGCACCGCCCAGCGCCATGGCGGCAATGACGAGTTGTACCAGCGCGGTGCGCCTCACGGTGTGGACTCCCCGACCAGTGATTCCAGGGCCGCGCGCAACGTGCGGTGCCTGCGCGCCCAGGCCTGTCCGGACCGGCCGTCGGTCAGCTTGACACCGATCCCGGTACGTCCACGGGGGATGCCGCTGAGCTCGCCGAAGGCGCGGTAGGACTGCCATTTCTCGCTCTGGTGGCGCGTGGGTTCGGGATAGATCTTCACGATGTCGGCGATGGTGACGAATTCGGTGCCCTGTCGCAGCGTGGTGGGCGTCAACTCCACCGAGGTGTGGATGCGGGCGGCCTTGATCTGGATCCAGAGGAAGCCACTGACCAGAATGGTGAAGGCCACGGGCACCCCGAACTGCACGCCCACCCCACCGGACAGCTGGATGAACATCATCGCCGCCCCGGCCGCCGGACCCGCCAGCAACCACCACCAGGTGCCACCCGCCTCGCGGAACAACACCTGCTCGGTGGTCTCGGGCGCCGGCGGGATGCCGTCGGTCATTGCACCTCCAGGAACCAGTCCGACGCGGCCGGCCGCATGAACAGCGTCGCACCGATGGCCACCGGTACCACCCCGAACAGGGCCAGCGGCGCGACGGCGAACGGCGCCAGCAGCGCGAGCACGAACACCAGCGCCACGAGCACCACCGACAGCCACACCATCGCCCGGCGGAACCGCAGATCCCCGGTGCGGGCGCGGCCGGCCAGGAAGCTCAGTACCAGACCGGTGATCAGCAACAGGGCGCTGATACCGCCGCGCATGATCACGATATTGCGCACCTCGCTGTCGGACAGCTCGGTGGAGAAGGCGCTGCGCGGCGTGCCGATCGCGCTGCTCAATCCGAGTAGGCCACCGGCCAGCAACAGCACCGACCCCGCCAGGACCAGCCAGAATGCGATGTTGACGATGGCCGGACGCGGCGCGGATGTGGGTTTGGTCATATCGGCGCCAGCCTATCGGGTGAGGTATTCGTGAGCGTCCTTGCGGTGCAACAGCACCGCGCCACCGAGAATCAGCACCGAACCGATGATGGTGCACGCCGCGAACCCGACCGCGGCGAACTCCGGCCGGTCCACGGTGAACAGGCTGGAGGCCGAATAGATCACCGCGGTCAGTCCGGCGGCGGTCAGCAGGGTGCGCGGCCACCGGTACCCCAGCCGCATCAGCACCGCGAAGGTCGCGACCACGGCGATGGTCACCACGACGAACAGACCGGACACGGCGTAGACGTAGGCACCGGCATCCGGCATGCGTGCGGTGGCCAGGTCGATGAGATACCCGATCACCATCAGCGGCAGCGCCGCCATCCAGAGCCAAAAGCCCGTGTCGATGTCTTCGGGGCGGCTGTCGGTCGGCTCGCCGGGGTCGGCGGCGGGCGGTTCCTGGCTCACGCCAGCCATCCGGCGGCCTCGGCCGCCCAGTAGCTCAACACGATATCGGCGCCGGCGCGGCGGATGCTGACCAGCGACTCCAGCGCCGAAGCCCGCAGATCGATCCAGCCGTTGGCGGCGGCGGCGCTGATCATCGAGTACTCCCCCGAGATCTGATAGGCGGCCACCGGCACCGGCGAGATGTCGGCGGCGGCGGCCACCACATCGAGATAACTCATCGCGGGTTTGACCATCACCATGTCGGCGCCCTCGTCGATGTCGAGCGCGATCTCGTGCACCGCCTCGCGGGCATTTCCCGGGTCCTGCTGGTAGGTGCGCCGGTCACCGGACAGGCTGGAGCCGACGGCTTCCCGGAACGGTCCGTAGAACGCCGAGGCGAACTTCGCGGCGTAGGCCAGGATCGCCACATCCTCGTGTCCGGCCTCATCCAGACCGTCCCGGATGGCCGCCACCTGGCCGTCCATCATCCCGCTCGGGCCCACCACATGCGCACCCGAATGAGCCTGGGCCACAGCAAGTTTCACGTATTGATCATTGGTGGCATCGTTGTCGACCCGGCCGTGTGCGTCCAGGACGCCGCAGTGCCCGTGGTCGGTGAACTCGTCGAGGCAGGTGTCGGCCATCAGCACGGTGGCATCACCGAGATCCTCGGCGAGATCGGCCAGGGCCACGTTCAGGATGCCGTCCGGGTTCAGGCCGGCGCTCCCCACGGGATCCTTGTCCTCGTCGCGCGGCACACCGAACAGCATCAGCCCACCCACCCCGGCGGCCACCGCGTCCGCAGCGGCCCGGCGCAACGAATCCCGGGTGTGCTGAACGACTCCCGGCATCGAGGTGATGGGGCGTGGTTCGGCCAGTCCGTCGGCGACGAACATCGGCAGCACCAGATGTCGCGGCTCCAGCGAGGTCTGCGCCACCAACCGGCGCATCGCCGGCGTGGAACGAAGCCTGCGGGGGCGGACCCGCATCTAGCTCTCCCGTCGCTTCGCTCGCCCCATTTACCGGCGGCGGCTCTTCTTGCGCGGCGGAGGCAGCGCACCCTCGGCACGCAGCCGTGCGGCGTGCTCGGCGAGCGCCTCGACCAGCGGGCCCACCGCGGCGGTCTCCGGCTGCACATCGACGCGCAGACCGAATTCGACTGCGGTTTCGGCCGTCTTCGGGCCGATGCAGGCGACGATGGTGCGCGCATGCGGCTTACCGGCGATGCCGACCAGGTTGCGCACCGTCGAGCTCGAGGTGAAGCAGACCGCGTCGAACCCACCGGTCTTGATCATCTCGCGGGTCTGCGCCGGCGGCGGAGCGGCGCGCACGGTGCGGTAGGCGGTGACGTCCTCGATCTCCCAGCCGCGTTCACGCAGGCCCTCGGCCAGGGTCTCGGTGGCGATATCGGCACGCGGCAACAGCACCCGGTTCACCGGATCGAAAATCTCGTCGTAGTCCGGGAATTCGTCGAGCAGGCCGAGCGAGGACTGCTCGCCGGCGGGCACCAGCTCCGGGTTGATACCGAAGGCGCGGACCCGGTCCGCGGTGGCCTGACCGACACAGGCGATCTTCACTCCGGAGAACGCCCGTGCGTCCAGTCCGAACTCGTTGAACTTCTCCCATACCGCACGCACCGCGTTGGTGGACGTGAACACCACCCACTGGAACCGGCCGTCGACCAAACCCTTTACGGCCCTTTCCATCTGGGCCGGGCTGCGCGGCGGTTCGACGGCGATGGTGGGCACCTCGACCGGCAGCGCGCCATGGGTGACCAGGCGATCGCTCATCTCGCCGGCCTGATCCTTGGTGCGCGGCACCAGCACGGTCCAGCCGTACAGTGCGCGGCTCTCCCACCAGTTCAGCTTCGCGCGGTTGGCGACGGTCTTGCCGATCGTGACCACCAGCGGCCCACCCAGCGGGCCCGGGGCGCCGCCGATGGACTCGGCCGCGGTCAGGATCGCCTTGTCTCCCAAGCCGACCAGCGTGGTCTCCACCGAATGCTGCTGGCAGGTGGTGCCGTGCGCGGTGACGACGGCCGGGGTGTTCTCGGCCAGGCCGAACTCGACCAGGGTGCGCGCCGCATCGGCCAGATACGAGGCGGTGGCGTGCAGGATCAGCGGCCCGGGTGCGGCGGCCAGCGCGGCCCAATCCACGTTCGGGTCACGGACGTCGGCCACGGTGTGCGAGGAACCCAGCGGCAGACCGGCGTACGTCGGCACCGCGGTGGTGTCCGGCAGGCCGGGCACGATCTCGAAGTTCAGGTGGGTGCGGGCCAGGGTGTTGACCTCGGTGATGACCGCGTCGACCGACAGCGGGTCACCGGCCACCAGCCGGACCACGTCCACGCCGTGGCGGGCCTCGGCGGCCAGGGTCTTGGCGACCTCGGCCGGGTCGCCCAGCGCGGGACGCACGTCTGGGCCGCCGGGCAGCACAGCCGACTTCTCGCCACCGTCGGAATCCGAGGCGGGGGCTTCCGGCGCCGGCCCCGAGGTGGGCGGCAACTCCGAACCGACCAACGCCAGCACCGCTTCGGGCACGTCGGGGTCGGTGAACACCGTCGCGGCGTTGGCCAATACCGTCCGCGCACGAGTCGTCAGCAGGCCTGGATCGCCCGGGCCTGAGCCTACGAACGTGATACGGCCGGGCCGGATCTTTCGGCCCCGGCTACCTGCGTGCCCAGTCATCTGTCACTCCCAGCATCTGCCAACACGTCGCGTGCACCCAGTTCGAACAGTTCCGCGGCCACCGAGAGCCCTAGCTCCCGTGCCCGTTCCGGAGTACCGATACCGGACGCACGGATCACGTCGGATCCGTCCAGCGCCGCCACGCAGGCACGCAGCGACAGCTCTTCGAAGACGCGGCCGTCCTCATCGATGGACTCGACCACCTCAGCGATGGCACCCACCGGCGCGGAACAACCCGCCTCCAGTTCGGCGAGCAGGGCACGTTCAGCGGTGACCGCGGCGCGAGTGTCGGCGTCGTCCAACTCCGCCAGCACCGCGACAAGCTCACTGTCACCGGCGCGACACTCCACTGCGAGAGCCCCCTGAGCCGGTGCCGGCAACATCTGCACCGGTTCGAGCGACTCGGTCACAGCGTCGAGCCGTCCGATGCGGGCGAGACCCGCCCGGGCGACGACGACACCGTCGAGATCACCGCTACTTACCCTGTTCAACCTGGTGTCTAGGTTGCCTCGTAGGGGGCGGATTTCCAAACCGAGACCCAGTGCTCTAAGCTGCGCGGCCCGCCGCGGGCTCGACGTGCCGATCGTGGAGCCGGCGGGCAACTCTCCGAGCACCATGTTGTCCCTGGCCACCAGCGCGTCCCTGGCGTCCTCACGGGGCGGGATGGCCGCGATGTCGAACCGGGTATCCGGCGCGGTCGGCAAATCCTTGTAGGAGTGCACAGCCATGTCGACGACGCCGTCGGCGACGGCCTCGCGCAGGGCTGCGGTGAAGACACCGACGCCGATTTCGGCGATGGGCGCATTCGATTGGTCACCCGCCGTGGCGACGATGACCAATTCGGCGGGATGGCCGTTGGCGATCAGGGCATCACGGATGAAGCCAGCCTGAGTCGTCGCGAGCAGGCTGCCCCGGGTGCCGATCCGGATCACTCGGGCTGGTCGTTATCTGTTGTGATCAAAGGCAATTCGCCACCGGAGACGGCGTCGACGGCCTGCGGATCGAGCTCGAACAGCTCACGCAGCGCTTCGGCGTAACTGTCACCACCGGGAGCGCCGGCCAGCTGCTTCACCCGCACAGTGGGGGCGTGCAGCAGCTTGTCGACGACGCGGCGCACCGTGCGGGCCACCTCGTCGCGGTGGGTGGAGTCCAGCCCGGGAAGCCGGTTGTCCAGCCGCAGCAATTCGGCCTCCACCACGTCGGCGGCCCGCTGACGCAGCGCCGTCACGGTGGGGGTGACCTCGGCCATCCGCTGCCCGGCCAGGTAACTGGCAACCTCGGCGGCCACGATGGCCCGGGCGGCCTCGGCATCCGAGGCGGCGGCGCGGGCGGTGGGCTCGCGCTGGATGCGATCCATGTCGATGACGTGCACGCCGGGCAGACCGGCCACCGCGAGGTCGATATCGCGGGGCATACCCAGATCGCACATCACCAGCGGGCGGTCGCCGTCGCGCGCCGCCAGGCCGTGGTGCACATCGGCCAGCGACATCACCGGGCGGACGGCCCCGGTGCTGCTGACCACCACATCGGCGGTGGCCAGCACGGAGGAGATGTCGTCGAGGGTGTACGGGGTGGCGGGCACCCCGAGTTCGGAGATGTTCTCCGCGAGACGGCGGGCGCGCGGCAACGACCGGTTGACCACGTCGATGCGCTCCACCCCGGCCCGCACCAGGTGCTTGGCGGCCAGCGCGCCCATGGCGCCGGCCCCCACGACCACGGCGCTGCGGCCGGCCAGGTTGCCGAGGCGCTTCTCGGCCATCTCCAGCGATACCGACACCACCGAGGCGCCTGCGGAGTCGATACCGGTCTCGGTGTGCACCCGCTTGCCGACCGACAACGCGCGCTGGGCCAGTTCGTGCAGGGTGCGCCCGACGGTGTGGTTGGACTCGGCGGCGGCGTAGGCGCGCCGGACCTGGCCGAGGACCTGCTGCTCGCCCATGACGACCGAATCCAGGCCGCTGGTGACGGCGAAGAGATGCTCGACGGCGGCTTCGGCGTAGCGGACGTAGGCGTATTTGGTGAGTTCGTTGAGACCCATGCCGGAATGCTCGGAAAGCACCTGCCCGATCACCGAGAGGCCGCCGTGGAAGGCCTCGACCACGGCGTACACCTCGACCCGGTTACAGGTCGACAGCACCATGGCCTCGGTGACCAGCGAGGACTGCAGCACCTCGTCGATGATCTTGGCCTGATCGGACTCGTCGGTGCTCAACTGCTCCAGTACGGACACCGGCGCACTGCGATGCGAAACCCCGAATAGCAGCACGCTCACGGCATCATCACCTCAGGTTCTTCCCGTCGCTTCGCTCTACCCGGGAAAGGTTCTTTCAGTCACTTCGCGCTACCCAGGTACGGCTCCAAAGTAGCCGTTCACCAGCGCGCCACCAAATTAACTGACATCGGCGCGCAACCGGGGTTCGTCGACCTCCCAGTAGCTGTGT
This sequence comes from Mycolicibacterium sp. P9-22, assembly GCF_008329585.1. Taxonomy (GTDB): domain Bacteria; phylum Actinomycetota; class Actinomycetes; order Mycobacteriales; family Mycobacteriaceae; genus Mycobacterium. The sequence continues at coordinate 844,928 of NZ_NPKP01000002.1, forward strand.
TCGGCGCCGTCGAGCAGCACGACCGGCAGCCGATCACCGAATTCGGCACGCAGACCAGGCTCGCCCGCCGCAGCCGCCGCATCGACGTCGGTGGAGCTCAGCGCGAACCCCAGTTCGGCGGCCAGCTCGGCCAGCGTCGCGGCCGCTCGTTCGCACATGCTGCAGCCGGCTCGTGTGAGCAACACCACCTGATGGTCCACACATCCAGTATCAACCCTGCGTGACTTAGGGTTGAACGGTGTCCGAGACGCCCCCGCCGCCGCCGCCGGACCTGACCGCGGCCGCGTTCTTCGACGTCGACAACACGTTGGTGCACGGTTCGTCGCTGGTGCACTTCGCCCGCGGGCTGGCCGCCCGCAAGTACTTCACCTATGGCGACATCCTCGGCATCGTCTATGCGCAGGCAAAGTTCCAGTTCACCGGCAAGGAGAACAGCGACGACGTCGCCGAGGGAAAGCAGAAGGCGCTGGCCTTCATCGAGGGCCGTTCCACCGCGGAGCTGGTCGAACTGGGCGAGGAGATCTACGACGAGATCATCGCCGACAAGATCTGGCCGGGCACCCGCGCGCTGGCCCAGATGCACCTCGACGCCGGGCAACAGGTGTGGCTGGTGACCGCCACCCCCTTCGAACTCGCGGACACCATCGCGCGCCGGCTGGGCCTGACCGGGGCGCTGGGCACCATCGCCGAATCGGTCGACGGGGTGTTCACCGGCCGGCTGGTCGGCGACATCCTGCACGGGGCGGGCAAGGCGCACGCGGTGCGGTCGCTGGCCATTCGAGAGGGCCTCAACCTGCGCCGTTGCACCGCGTACTCGGACAGCTTCAATGATGTGCCGATGCTGTCGCTGGTCGGCACGGCGGTGGCGATCAACCCGGATGCCGCGCTGCGCGATGTCGCGCGCGAACGCGGCTGGGAGATCCGCGACTTCCGGACCGCCCGCAAGGCGGCCCGCATCGGCGTCCCGTCCGCACTGGCCCTCGGCGCGGTGGGTGGCGCGCTGGCCGCGGTGGCCTCGCGCCGCGACGCGGGTCGTTGACCTTCGCGCTGATAGGCTGACCCGCCATGGGAATCGCTGAAGAGATCGTCGGAACCCACTTCCGGTACCCCGACTATTTCGAGGTCGGACGGGAGAAGGTCCGCGAGTTCGCGAACGCCGTCCAGGATCAGCACCCCGCGCACCACTCCGAAGCGGGCGCCGCCGAGCACGGACACGACGCCATCCTTGCGTCGTTGACGTTCATCGCGGTGGCGGGGCGACGGGTCCAGCTGGAGATCTTCAACCAGTTCGATGTGCCGGTCAACATGGAACGCGTCCTGCACCGCGACCAGAAGCTGGTCTTCCACCGCCCCATCAAGGTCGGCGACAAGCTGTGGTTCGACTCGTACCTGGATTCGGTCATCGAGTCGCACGGCGCCATCCTCACCGAGGTGCGCGGCGAGGTCACCGATGACGACGGCAACCCGGTGATGACGACGGTCGTGACGATCCTCGGCGAGGCCGAGCACGAGGGCGAGGCCGACGAGGTCACCGCTCAGATCGCCGCGGCCCGCGATGCCGCGATCGCGAAGATGGTAGCCGGGCAGAACGCCTGAATTCCGTACCGAGACCGACGTTTTCGCGGTCTCGGGGCCGTTCTGAGCACAAAATCGTCGGTTTCACGGCCGCCAGCCGCGTGACCGCAGAGCAGTCCTGGCCTCGGCGACAATCTCGGATGGCCGGTCCTCTTTGATCACGTGCTGTACGCGCCAACCGAGCCGTTGCAATACCCGCGCGACCCGAACGTCATTCACATAGTCGTTCCGGCTCGTGAGATGTTGTTGCCCGTCATACTCCGCACCCACCTTGAACTCTTTCCAACACATGTCGATACGTCGGACGTGAGAACCGTCGTCGTCGTACACCACGACCTGGGTCGTCGGCCTGGGTAGCCCGGCATCGATGAACAGCAGCCGCAGCCAGGTCTCTTTCGGCGATTCCGCGCCGCCGTCCACCAGCGGTAGCGCTGTGCGCAGCCGTTTCAATCCGCGAGCCCGCGGATGGCGCTCGGCAAGCATCAGTACCTCCTCGGCGGAAAATCTCCGCGCTCGCCGAAGCGCGTCGAGTCGGGCCACGGCCTGATCACGCGGGTGACACCTCGCCAGGTCGAACGCTGTTCGCACCGCATTGGTGACCCGGATGCCCGCAATGGTCGTGATCTCGTCCGGATACAAGCTGTCGTTGCGAACGATCAGACCAGGCTGAGTCCGCCGCCCACCCATGACGACCTCGATCGGCTGATCGGCTTCGACCCACCTCGCACCGTGCAGCGCCGATGCCGCGACACCGGCGATCACCGCCTCAGGTGCTGCCAATCCGAGTCCGACGATGCGATCCCGCAGCGAGACCTGATGCTCGGCCGGCACGTATATGCCGCGGTAGATGGGCCGATACCAGCGGCGGAGGGCGAAGGGGGTCAGCTCGCCGGAGGCGACCGCTTCGGAGCCGACGAACGGAACACGCATACCTGTTCAGACGCAGCGGACGCCCGATCGGCTCCATCAGGTCACGAGATCGACGCTTTCGCGCTCACAGAGCGTCCGAAACCGCAGGATCGTCGATCTACAAAGGAGGCGAGTCAGCCCAGGAACATGTTCCGGCGGTTGGCCAGCAGCTGGTAGAGCGTGTGCTGGATGGTCTCGCGCACCTGGTCGGTCAGTTCGAACGTCACCATCGGGTCATCGGCGGCGGTGTCGTCATAGCCCTCGGTGGAGATCGGCTCGCCGAACTTGATGTGCCACTTGGACGGCAGCGGCACCAGCCCGAGCGGCCCGGCCAGCGGGAACAGCGGGGTCACCGGAAAGTACGGCAATCCCAGCACCCGGGCCAGCAGCTTGATATCGCCGATCTTCGGATAGATCTCCTCGGACCCCACTATCGAGCACGGCACGATCGGCGCCTTCGCCCGCAGCGCCGCCGAGACGAATCCGCCGCGGCCGAACCGCTGCAGTTTGTAGCGGTCCTTGAACGGCTTGCCCAGACCCTTGAATCCCTCGGGGAACACGGCGGTGAGCTCACCGGCGGCCAGCAGGCGGTGCGCATCCGAGGTGCAGGCCACGGTGTGCCCGGCCTTTCGGGCGGCCTGCCCCACGACGGGCAGGTCGAACACCAGGTCCGCGGCCAGCATGCGCAGCACGCGGTTGCGGGGATGGTGATCGTGCACGGCGACCGAGGCCATCAGCCCGTCGAACGGCAGCACGCCGGCGTGATTGGCCACCACCAGCGCGGCCCCGTCGAGCGGGAGGTTCTCGATACCGCTGACCTCGACCCGGAACCAGGACTTGAAGAGCCCACGCAGCATCGGCAACACCACGGCGTCGTTGAGGTGTGCGTCGAAGCCGAACTCGTCGACCGTGTAGTCACCGGTCATCCGCTTGGTGACGAACTCGGCGATACCGGAGATGGCCCTGGCAAGTTCGTTGGGGGTGTCGTCGACCGTCGCACTGCCGGCGCCTGCCGCACCGTGGCGATGCTGATCGATCTCGCGGACGACGGCGGCCATCTGTTCCGCTGAGGCCCGACCATCGGGATCGGTCAGCAGCGACGGATGCCTGCGCGCGCTGTCGGCCCGCTGCGATGCCCGGCGCTGCGCCGCGGAGCGACCCGAATTCGAGTGCAGCGGAATCACTTTCGCTCTGGGTTCACCCGCCACGCGTCACCTTCTCCCCCGGCCCGATCACAAGTCAACTAGCCGCCGACGCGTTGCGCCAGCGTCACAGCACGACTCTCCACTGAGCGTACCCATTTCGGGTCGATGATCGGAGTCAGACCACGTCCCCGCACGTAATCGTCAAAAGCCTCCGCCGTCGTCCACTTAGGGTTATACCCTAAGTCGTTACGCATGCGCGCGGTGTCCATCACCCGGCCGTAGCTCAGATAATTCAGCTGCTCACGATCGAGTTCGGTGTAACTCGTTGCGCGCCTCAGGGAATCGACGGCGGCCAGCGCCGAACGCGGCACCGGCAGCGCCACCCGCCCGGACCGGCGGATCGCCTGGCTCATCATGATGATCCCGGAGGCCCCGATGTTGAAGGTGCCCGCGCGGCCGGCGACCGTGGCACGCTCCAGTGCGCCCAGTGCGTCCTGTTCGTGCAGCAATTGCAGCCGAGCATCGCGCCCGAGCACCGATGGCACCACCGGTCCGGCCAGATACCGGGACAGCGCGGTGTCCATTGCCGGCCCGATCATGTTCGCCAGTCGCAGGATCGTCACCGCGATGTCCGGACGCCGGCGGGCCATGCCGCGGACGTACCCCTCGATATCGATGCTGTCGCGGGCGAAACCGTCCGCGGGCGGCCGGCGCGCGCCGCCGTCCTCGGTGAACATCACCGGGTCACGGGAACTCGCCCCGTACACCTCGGAGGTGGACTTGAGGATGACCCGGCGCACCGACGGCGCCTTCTGACACGCCGCGAACAGCTGGATCGCGCCCATGACGTTGAGCTCTTTGAGGGTCGCCCGCCCGCCGGCCCGCGGTGCGTACGACGCCGCCGCGGCATGCACGACGGTGTCGACGTCACCGTTGCGGATGACCTTGGCGATGAAGGGGTTGCGGATGTCGGCGCGCACGAATTCCGCGCGCCCCATCCTGCGTAAGAGATCCTTGCTCGGCGCGATGGCGTCGACCGCGATGACGCGGTCGATCGCCGGGTTCTGCGCGAGCCGAGCGGTCAGGTAGCCACCGAGGAACCGGCAGGCACCGGTGACCAACACCACTTTCGGATCGGTCGCCTGCTCGTCCATCGGACCAGCCTATCGGCTGAAGCGCAAAGCTACTTACCGAGTTTTCTGCGCTGAACCCGAGTGCGACGAAGCAGCTTCCGGTGCTTCTTCTTGGACATGCGCTTGCGCCGCTTCTTGATAACTGAACCCATGAACTCCGCTACCTACCAATGAGTGAACTGACCGCGTCACCTTACCTGGGTGGCCCGGTCATTCGGAAAACGCGTGCTATCCGGCGTCGAAGTACGACGTTTCGAGCAGATCGTGAACCGCCTTGGCGTGCACCCGGAACGACCGACCGACGCGCACCGCCGGAAGCTCGCCGTTGTGCACCAGCCGGTAGACGGTCATCTTGCTCACCCGCATCAGGCTTGCCACTTCCGCGACGGTGAGAAATTGAGCCTTCGGCTGGCCGTCGCCGGCGGAATCCCGCGCCGATGGCCCGTTCAATGACGTCATCGCAACCCAATCCATAAGGCACGGCCGTTCCAGCGGCTTCCCCACCGCTGGCACGTACGCGTGCATACACGAGGAGAATAGCGTGGCCACTGGGGTTATTGCGACGGGTGTGGGCTAATCCGTCCGAAATTGGTGAACTACTCGGATGTAATTCCGAGCTGCTCAGAGCGCCTTTTTGCGGCCGCGATGGCATCGGAGACGGCGCTGCGCAGGCCACCGCGCTCGAGTTCCCGCAGACCAGCCGCGGTGGTGCCGCCCGGAGACGTCACGACGGCCCGCAGCGCGGTCGCCGAGGTGTCCATGACACCGGCCGGTGCGCTGTCGCGGCGATCCAGCAGCATGGCCGCAGATCCGGCCATGGTGTGCACCACGAGTTCGGTGGCGACCTCCCGGCTCAGCCCGGCGTCCACACCGGCGTCGACCAGCGCCTCGACCATCAGGAAGAAGTAGGCGGGACCCGAGCCCGATACCGCGGTCACCGCGTCCAGCTGCGATTCGGCCACCGTCAGCACATCGCCGACGGTGTCGAAGATGTCCGAGACCTCCTTGAGCTGCTCGGGCGTCGCGAAGCGGCCGGCGGCCACCGCGCTGACACCGCCACCGACCACCATCGGGGCGTTCGGCATCACCCGGATCACCGGGGTGCCCGCGGGCAGTTTGGCCTCGAAGAACGCCGTGTTCACACCCGCTGCGACGCTGACGAAGACCTGCTCCTCGCTCTGGCCCTCGGCGCGGGCGACGGTTTCGGCGATCTGTCCGGTCACCGACTCCACATCGGCCGGTTTGACGGCGATGATGATGTAGGTGGCGCTGTCAGCGGCGTCGGCCACCGACGTCACCCGCACCGAATAGGTGTCCGCCAGCTGCTTGGCGCGGTCGGGATGCTTCTCGGCGACGACCAGGTCCTTGACCTGACGGCCCGCCCTCAACAGCCCCGAGAGCAGCGCTTCGCCGATACTTCCTCCGCCGATGATCGCAATTCTTGCCACCGGTGCAGTTTCCCACGCCCCGCGCCGGGGCGAGTGAAGCGACGGGGAAAGTCCGCGATCTACGACGATGGCACCAGCGCGAGCTGACGGGTCTGCACCACGATGCGGCCCGCCGAGTCCACCACCACGTGGTCCTCGTCGAACCACTCCTGGCCGATCAGGGTCGTCGTGCACAGCACCCGCAGCCAGCCGTCGGCCGGACGGGCCCTCAGGAAGCCCGTCAGCTGCACGGTGGGCGCCCAACCGAACCGGTTGACCCCGAAGGTCACCGGGGCCGACACGTCGCCACACAGCAGGGCGAAAAGCACATCGGGAGCTTCGCCGCGCGGCCGTACCCAGTATTCGATGACCGGCGGTCCGCCATCCGAGCGCGGTGCCATGGTCGTCAGCGACGGCCGGATATCGCAGCCGTGGGCCAGATGCACGATGTCGGCCATCCGGTGTCCGGGACCGATGGGCTCCAGCCCGGGCGGTGGCTCGGGCGTCATCAGCGGCACGACGGGGTTGGTCGACAGCAGCGGCGGCGCGTCGTGCTCGGGGACGCCGAGGGTGATCGCGGCCCGTACCGCCACCCGGTCACCCTGCATGAGTTCGACGTCGACCAGGCTGATCCGGCGACCGAGTTTGCGCACTGTGGTGACGACCCGCAGCGCACCCGGATCCGGTGCCCACAGGAAGTTCCCGGACACCGCGATGGGCTCCACCGAGTCGTTCCCCCGGTCGCTGCGCTCCTGCCCGCCGGTGTCGATCCCCCGGTCGCTGCGCTCCTGCCCGCCGGTGTCCTGCTGATCCAGTTCGGTGCGCGCCGCGTTCGCGCACAGCGCCAGCATGGCCCCGCCGTGAACTTTGGGCCCGATGGTCCAGTGCTCGTCGAGCACTCCCTCGTACACACCGCCACCGGCAGCATGCAGCCGCATGGCATCGCTGAACAGCACGCTCATCGCAGCAGGTGCTCTCGAGCGAACTGCAGGGACTCGGTCAACAGGGCCTCCCGTTCGGCGGCGTTGCGGGCCCCGGAGGTGGTGACCTCCAGGATGACGTGACCGGTGAAATCGCTCGCGGCCAGCTGGCGGCACACCTCGGCGGCGGGCTGGGTGCCGCGGCCGGGCACCAGATGCTCGTCGGTGGACGCACCGCTGCCGTCGCACAGGTGCAGATGCGCCAGGCCCGCACCCATCCGCTGCGCCATCTCCAGCGCATCGGTGCCCGCGGTGGCGCTGTGGGACAGGTCGAGGGTGTAGTGCGCATGCCCGCCGTCGAGCGGGTCATAGGACGGCGCGAACGCCGAGATCCCGGGCCCGGGCCTGCCGCCGCGCTTACGCATCCGTTCGATCGAGGGTTGTCCGGTTCCCCAGAACCTGTCCGCGCGGAACGGGAACATGTTCTCCACCGCGACCAGCACATCACTGCCGGCCTCAAGTTCGGCGACCTGCTCGCTGAAGCCCTCGGCGTAGCGCCGCTGCCAGCGGAACGGCGGATGCACCACCACGGTCTGGGCGCCCAGCTGCTCGGCGGCCCGCACGCTGCGCTCCAGCTTGGCGATCGGGTTCGCGCCCCAGACCCGCTGTGAGATCAGCAGGCACGGCGCGTGTACGGAGAGCACCGGGATGCCGTAGGTCTGCGACAGGGCCTGGACCGCCTCGATGTCCTGGCTGGCCGGTTCGGCCCAGACCATCAGCTCGACGCCGTCGTAGCCGAGGCGGGCGGCGTAGTCGAAGGCCGCCTCGGTCCGTAGCGGATACACCGAGGCCGTCGACAGGCCGACCTTGATCGCGGGGCGCACTTAGGTGGACTGCAGCAGCGCCAGTGGCCCGAGCGTCACCATGGCGCCCACCGCCACCGCGATCAGGGTGCTCGCGATGTCCTCGGTCTTGCGCACCACCCGCACACCCACCACCAGGCCCAGGATCACCAGCACCGAGAGCGCCAACGCCACGATGTTGTTCCACTTCCACAGCTGGTCGAACGCGATGAACAGGCCCGCGCCGAGCGCGACCGCGAGAACGCTCTGCACCACGATCCACACGCCGCGCATGAACGGTGACGGGGCGGCGGGTTCGGTCAGGTCCAGGGCGGCCAGCGGCTCGTCGACGTCGATGGCCACCTTCTGGGTGTCCGGCAGGTCGCCGTCGTCGAGGTCGATGTGCTCGGGGCCGGGTGTCCGGCCTCGACGGGCCACGTCGTCGGCGACGGAATCGCCGCCGAACAACGTGTCGGACGGCGACCTCTGGTACGACGGGCGAGCCTTGCTGCCGGCGTCATCGTCGTCGTCGAGCACCGGGTCGAAGGTCATCTCCTCGGCGCCACCGGCCGGCGCATGCGGGCCGTGCTTCTTGAGGGTGTGCGCGTGGCGGCGCGGGGTGAACGCCAACGGGGCCGGGTCCACGTCACGCTGCTGCAGGTGCTCGGCGTAGTCGGTCTCGGCCGCGTCGGTCTCGGGCTCGGCGGCGGCCTCTGCCGCTGCCTCCACCTCGGGTTCGGGCTCCGGTTCGGGTTCGGGTTCTGGTTCCGCCGGGGCGTCTTCGACGACCGGGGTGTCCTCGGCCGTCGGCGGCTCCTCGGCCTCGATGATCGGGATCTCGCCGGTCAGCTCGGCGACGGTGACCGCATCGGCATTGCCGCGCCGACGCCGGCGTCGGCCGCCCGGCGCCGGGGACCCGATCGATCCGTTCTTGGCGAGGAGCTCCGCCACCGATATCGGACGGGTCGCTGTGTTGTCGCTCGGTTCTGTCATCGTGTGTTGCCCTTGGGAGTGGCTGGGGTGGTCTCGACCAGGGCGGTGCCGTCCGCTTCACTGTCGAGTTTCCGCAGAATCAGTCCCTCTCGCAATGCCCAGGGGCAGATCTGTACCGTTTCGACACCCAGCGCCCGCATGCTCGCCTCAGCTACCAATGCGCCCGCCACGATCTGTGGCGCCCGTTCGGCACTCACCCCTTCCAGCTCTGCTCTGTCGGCCGTTGTCATCCTAGAGATGAACGCGATCAGCTGCCGTAGGCCGGCTGCGGTCAAGGTCCGTTTCACCCGCGGCCCGGCACCCGAGGGCGCCGCGCCGGTGAGCCGGGCCAGCGAACGGAACGTCTTGGAGGTGGCGACCGCCAGATCCGGCGTGCCCGCGTCCTGCATCACCGCGCCCGCCTCGGACAACTCGGTGGCCAGCCAGTCCCGCAGCATGGCCACCCGGCGACGCCCCGGCGGATCCTCGGACAACCATTCCCTGGTCATCCGGCCGGCGCCGAGCGGCAGCGACATCGCGACCTCCGGCTCCTCGTCGACACCGCTGGAGAGCTCCAGGGAACCGCCACCGATGTCGATGTTGATGATCCGCCCGGCGCTCCAGCCGTACCAGCGGCGCACCGCCAGGAAGGTGAGCCGGGATTCGTCGACGCCGCTGAGGACCCGCAACGCGACCCCGGTCTCGGCCTTCACCCGGGCCAGCACCGCCTCGGAGTTCTTGGCATCCCGCACCGCAGAGGTCGCAAAGGCCATCATCTCCGCGCATCCCGAACTGCTTGCGATCTTCGCGAATTCATCGACCGTCTCGACCAGCGCATCCGAACCCTTGCGGGTCAGCTTTCCGCTCGAGTCGATGGCCTCGGCCAGCCGGAGCGCCGCCTTGGTGGAACTCATCGGGGTCGGATGGCCGCCACGGCGCGCATCGACAACCAACAAATGCACCGTATTGCTGCCCACATCCAGCACGCCCAATCGCACGCGACCCACGTTAGTGGGTTTACCGTTGACAACTGTGGGGACATCACGTGTCGGCGGTATCGGTGGCGAGGTTGAATTGGACTTTGCCCGGGAGTGGGTGGAGTTCTACGACCCCGACGATCCCAAGCATCTGATCAAAGCCGATATGACGTGGCTGTTGTCGAGGTGGACCTGTGTGTTCGGTACGCCCGCATGCCAGGGCACCGTCGAAGGCCGTCCCGATGACGGATGCTGCTCACACGGCGCCTTTCTCTCCGACGACGACGACCGGGCCCTGCTCGACGACGCGGTGAAGACGCTCACCGACGAGGACTGGCAGTTCCGCTCCAAGGGGCTGGGCCGCAAGGGCTACCTGGAGCAGGACGAGTACGACGGCAAGCCCAATCTGCGCACCCGGAAATACAAGGGCGCCTGCATCTTCCAGAACCGGCCCGGTTTCGCGGGCGGTATCGGATGCGCGTTGCACTCCAAGGCCCTCAAGCTGGGGGTCGAGCCACTGACCATGAAACCCGAGGTCTGCTGGCAGCTGCCGGTGCGCCGCACCCAGGACTGGGTGACCCGCCCGGACGGTTCCGATGTGCTCCAGACCGTCATCACCGAGTACGACCGTCGCGGCTGGGGCGAAGGCGGCCTGGACCTGCACTGGTACTGCACTGGCGACCCGGCCGCACATGTGGGCGAACGGCCGGTCTGGGAGTCCTACCGGCCCGAGCTCATCGCACTACTCGGGGACAAGGCCTACGCCGAGCTGGCCGCCATGTGCAAGCGCCGCGGCCAGCTCGGCCTGATCGCCGTGCACCCGGCCACCCGCGCCGCGCAGTAGCGTCAGCCCTCCAGCTTGTAACCCAGCCCGCGCACCGTCACCAGGTGCACGGGACTGGCCGGATCCGCCTCGATCTTCGACCGCAGCCGCTTGACGTGAACATCGAGGGTCTTGGTGTCCCCGACATAGTCCGCGCCCCACACCCGATCGATCAACTGGCCGCGGGTCAGCACCCTGCCGCTGTTACGCATCAGGTACTCCAGCAGGTCGAACTCCTTGAGCGGCAAGGTGATCGGTTCACCGTTGACGCTCACCACATGGCGCTCCACATCCATCCGCACCGGGCCGGCCTCCAGCACGCCGTCCCCGATACCGACATCCTCGTTGTCGGCGCCGCGCCGTAGCACCGCCCGGATCCGGGCGATCAGCTCCCGCGCCGAGTACGGCTTGGTGACATAGTCGTCGGCGCCGAGTTCCAGCCCGACCACCTTGTCGATCTCACTGTCACGGGCGGTCACCATGATGACCGGCACGCTGGAGCGCGACCGCAATTGCTTGCAGACGTCGGTTCCGCTCATCCCGGGCAGCATCAGATCCAGCAGCACGATATCGGCGCCCGCCCGCTCGAATTCGGCCAGCGCGGACGGGCCGTCCCCGACGACGGTGGCCTCGAACCCCTCCTTGCGCAGCAGGAAAGCCAGTGGGTCGGCCAGAGATTCCTCGTCCTCAACGATCAGCACACTCGTCATGGGTGGGTTGGTCCTCTCTTAGTCATCATCAACCGATCGGTCGTCATGAATGGCCGGTATGGCGAGGGTGAACGTCGAGCCGGTGCCCGGCTGACTCCATAACCGGATGGATCCGTTGTGATTGGCGGCAACGTGTTTGACGATGGCCAGACCCAGCCCGGTACCGCCGGTGGCACGCGAGCGGGCCTTGTCCACCCGGAAGAATCGCTCGAACACCCGCTCCTGATCGGCCCGCGCGATGCCGATACCGCGGTCGGTCACCGCGATCTCGATATCGTTGCCGCGGCGACGACGGCTGATCGACACCGCGGACCCGTCCGGTGAGTACGCGATGGCGTTGGACACCAGGTTCGCGATGGCGGTCACGAGCAGCCGCTCGTCGCCGAGCACCCGGTAGCCGGTCGGGGCGTCGGTGGTGATGGCGATATCGGCGTTGTCGGCGGCCACCTTGTAGCGCGACAGTGCCTCGGCGACCACGGTGTCGACATCGACACTGTCCAGGTTGGGCAGTGGTTCGGCGCCTTGGAGCCGGGACAGCTCGATCAGTTCGCCCACCATGCTGGCCAGCCGGTTCGATTCGACGACCATCTTCTCGCCGAACCGGCGGACGTTGTCGGGGTCATCGGTGGAGGCGAGCAGCGCCTCGGCCAGCACGCCCATGGCGCCGACCGGCGTCTTCAACTCGTGGCTGACATTGGCCACGAAATCGCGGCGGGTTGCTTCCATCCGCGCCTGCTCGGACTGATCGCCGACGAACACGACCGCGAACTGGTGGTCCTCCTCGACCAGCAGCCGCACGTGACCGCGCACCGACAGCCCCGAGCGGCCCGACTTCTGCCTCTTGCGCGGCGAAAGGTCGATATCGACGTCGGCACCGGTGGACAGGCAGCGCTGCACCGCCTGCCAGGCGCGATCGTCGAGCAGCCGGTCCCGCACCAGACCCAGCGAGGCGGCCTGATCGTTCATGTAGACCACGTCGCGGAATGCGTCGACCACCACGATCCCCATCGGCGACATGGCCGCGATGTGGCTGAGCATCTGGGAGATCGTGATCCCGCGGCCCTGTTCGGCCAGCCGGCGTGCCCGGCGTTCAGCAAGTCGCGAGGACACGACCATCCCCGCTGCCACGCCGCCCCCCAGCGCAAGCAATGCCAGCGCTGCCGCCAACAGCAACGCGGAACCGACACTCACGCGAAAAGCGTACGCATCGGGTGAACGTCATCCCAGCAGCGTGCGGCCAAACCGGGACAAGTCACACGTACAAAGACAGGAGTTCGGTCACCGTTTACTTGCGTTCACCCGCCGTTTGTTTACTTGGCGCCCTGAGCAGCGACTGCTGCGGCTCCGGCGGCGGCGGCCTCCGGGTCCAGGTACCGGCCACCGGCCACCAGCGGCGTGAGGTTCTCGTCCAGCTCGTAGAGCAGCGGGATCCCGGTCGGGATGTTCAGGCCGACGACGTCGTCGTCCGACATGCCGTCCAGGTACTTCACCAGGGCGCGCAGTGAATTGCCGTGCGCGGCGATGAGCACCGTCTTGCCGGCCTTGAGATCGGGAACGATGCTCTGCTCGAAATAGGGCACGAACCGGGCCACCACGTCGGCGAGGCATTCGGTCAGCGGTCCGCCGCCGATATCGGCGTAGCGCGGATCGGTGTCCTGGCTGAACTCGCTGCCCTTCTCGATGGGCGGCGGCGGGGTGTCATAGCTGCGGCGCCACGCCATGAACTGTTCGTCACCGTACTTCTGCTTGGTGGCGGCCTTGTCCAGACCCTGCAGCGCACCGTAATGACGTTCGTTGAGGCGCCAGTCCCGGTGCACCGGGATCCACAGCCGGTCGGCGGCCTCCAGTGCGAGGTTGGCGGTGACGATCGCCCGGCGCAGCAGCGAGGTGTACAGCACATCGGGCAGCACGCCCTGATCGACGAGCAGCTCGCCACCGCGTATCGCCTGAGCCCGGCCCTTGTCGGTGAGGTCGACATCGACCCAACCGGTGAACAGGTTCTTCTCGTTCCACGTGCTCTCGCCGTGACGCAGCAGGATCAGATTCGCCATGGCTGGCATTCTGTCACGACAGCTCAGTCTTCGATGAGATGCTCGAACGCCGCCAGGTTCTTCAGCGACTCACCGCGGGCCACCCGCCACTCCCACTCCTTCTGGATGGAAGTGCGAAAGCCCAACTCCAGCAACGTGTTGAAGTCGGAGTCGACGGCTTCGAGCACCTGCCCGAGTATCCGGTCGATCTCGTCGGCGTCGACCGAACCGTTGGCCATCCAGCCGACCAGGTAGATGTCGCCGAGATTGTCCAGCGTGTAGGCCACCCCGTAGAGCCTGCGGTTACGCTTGAGCAGGAACTTGTAGACGGCTTCGAAGTTCTCATCGGGCCGGCGGCAGACGAAGGCCTCCACCCGTACCGAGTGTTCTCCGATGCTCAGGATGGTGTTGGTCTTGAGCCTGCGCTCACCCGGTAGTGCCACCACGATTCCCGGCAGTCCACCGTGGGCGCCCTTGTGGTGCTCGTACTCGAGTTCGTTGGCCTGCAACGTCTTCTCGATGACCGCTTGAACCGTGCCGGTCACGCCCGCACCCCCCTGCGCAGCGCGAACCGCCTGCCGTTGCGCCGCCCGGTCGGTTCGCGGCGCGGATGCCGGGCGCGGTAATCGGTGATGGCGTGGGTGTAGCTGTCCAGCAGCGCATCCACGGTGTGCGCCCAGGAAAACGTGGCGGCATGCGCCACCGCGGCGGCACTCATCGTTTCCGGGCCGCGCTCGAACAGCGCGCCGATCGCCTCCGACCAGTCCCCGGCGTCATGCCCGTCGACCAGGGTGCCGCTGACCCCGTCGCGCACGGCGACCGGCAGACCACCGACCGACGCGGCCACCACCGGGGTGCCGCAGGCCTGCGCCTCGACGGCGACCAGGCCGAAGGATTCCGAATAGCTGGGCACGGCGACGATATCGGCGGCGCGGTAGACGTTCACCAGTTCTTCGCGGGACTGCGGCGGCAGGAAGCTCACCCGCGCGGTGATACCCAGTTCATCGGCCAGCCGAACCAGCGAATCCGGTGCGGCCAGCCCGCTGCCCGAGGGCCCACCGGCGATCACCACCCGGACGTCGGGCAGCTTGGCCACCGCACGCAGTAGTACATCGGGAGCCTTCAGCGGCTGGATACGCCCGATGAAGGCGACCACCTGCTCGTGCGGGGCCAGGCCCAGCGCGGCTCGCGCGTCCCGCTTGGAGCCCGGCGTGAAGACCTGCAGGTCCACCCCGGGGTGCACCACGTCGATTCTGCCGCGTTCCGCGTGGTGCAGCGAAACCAGTTGCTGCGCTTCGAGTTCGGTGTTCACGATGAGCCGGTCGGCCTCATCGACCACTTGCTGCTCGCCGACCGAGCGCAGCGCGGGCTCCGGGGCGTCACCCTCGGCGAGTGCGGCATTCTTCACCGCGGCGAGGGTGTGCGCGGTGTGTACCAGCGGCACCGCCCAGCGGTCGGCGGCCAGCCAGCCGACCTGACCCGAGAGCCAGTAATGCGAGTGCACGATGTCGTAGTAGCCGGGTTCATGAGTGGCCTCGGCGCGCAGGACGCCCGCGGTGAACGCGCACAGCTGGGTGGGCAGATCGTGCTTGTCGAGTCCTTCGAAGGGGCCTGCCACCACATTGCGCACCAACACCCCCGGCGCCACCTGGACCAGCGGGGGGTCCGCCGACGAGGTGGCCCGGGTGAAGATCTCCACCTCGACACCGCGGCGCGCCAGTTCCAGCGCCGTCTGCAGCACGTAGACGTTCATACCGCCGGCATCGCCGGTTCCGGGCTGGGCCAGTGGCGAGGTGTGCACCGAGAGCACCGCAACGCGACGGGCGGTGTCCTTCAGTCCGGGCGTTTCGGGGACGGCGCGCACATGCTCATGTCTACACCTGCCCGGTCAGGATGCGCCGAGCACACCCGCTTCGCCGCGGCGCAGCTGCGCGCGGCGCATGGCGCCGATCGGGTCGGCGTAGAGCCCACCGAGCGACACCACGCCCGCGCCGGCTTCCTGCACGCGGTTTCCGAAAGCGGTCACCCGGATATCGCGGGATCCCAGCACGGTCCGTGCCGCGAATGCGCGTTCGACCAGCTCCATACCCTCGGGGTACTCGGTGAAGGCCTGACCACCGACCACCAGGTCGTCGGGGTTGAGCATGTCGCGCAGCAGCGCCACGGCCTCACCGAGCACCCTGGCTCGTTCGGCCAACAGCTCGCGGGCGCCCTCGTGGCCGCCACGGGCCGCGCGCAGCACCGCGGCCAACGTCGACGCCGGGCCTTCGGACGGCACAATGCGCAGGGCGCGGGCCGCGGTCAGCACCGCTTCATCACTGACTGTCGACTCCAGTTTGCCTGTACCGCCGAGCAATTCGGAGTTCACCGGCAGTGCGGCGATGGTGCCCGGACCGCTGGACGGTGAGTGCACACGGCCACCGATGGACAGTGCGTAGCCGACGGTCTCGCGGGCGTAGACATAGAGGCTGGTGCCGGCCTGCGCGCTGGGACGACGCACCCCGAGCAAGAGTTCGGCGCCGGCCATGGCATCGACATGCGAGGCCACCGACACCGGCAGCCCGAGCGCCTCGGCCAGCACCGGACCGACCGGCGCTTCCGTCCAGCCCAGCCGGGCATGGTCCAGATATCCGGAGGTGCTGTCCACGACACCACCGGCGGCGACGCCCACCCACAGCGGGCGGCGACGGTGCCAGCGGCTCAGGTAGCGACGGGCGCTGCCGGCCAGTGACGCCAGCGCGGCACTCTGCGCACCGCGCGGGGTCGGGGTCTCGACGACGTCGAGGGTGCGGCCGAACAGATCGGTGGCCACGATGCTGGTGGTCTTGGCGCCGATGTGCAGGCCCAGAGTCAGGAACGGCTCGTGGTTGACCTCCACCGGGACACGGGGCCGACCGATGGCGCCGGACACCGCGAGGTCGGCGCGCTCGCGCAGCACCCCGGCGTCGAGCAGGGCGGTGACCTGGCGGTTCACCGTGGCGATGCTCAGTCCGGTGACGCGGGCGATGGCATCGCGGGCGATCGGACCGCGCTGGCGGGCGGCCCCGAACACCGATGCGGCGGCCGCGTCGGCGACCTTCAGTGACGGCGCGACGATGTGGTGACGGGACAACAGGGCCCGCTTGGCATGCGCGGCGGGCGTCTGGCGAACGGTGGTGGCGGTGCTCACGATGGGGTCCTCTGGTCTGAGTCGGGTGGGGTGGGCTTCTGCCACACCGGCGACTCAGCGGGACCTAGATGGTCCTCGGGGTCAGCAGGGCGCGGCGGGTGCGCAACAACAACACGCACACCGCGCGGCGAGAACGCTCGCCTGACTGATCAAGAACACGCCGTCAACTTAGCACGACTATCAGCGCTCGCGCGAAGGACAGCGACCCCGGCCTAGGCTTGTCGCCATGACGACCTCAACAGATCAGCGCCGCGTCGCGGTAGTCACCGGAGCCAGCGCCGGAATCGGTGAAGCAACCGCGAAAACTCTTGCCGCACAGGGATTTCATGTGGTCTGCGTGGCCCGTCGGTCCGCCCCCATCGAGGCGCTCGCCGCCGCGATCGACGGCACCGCGATTGTGGCGGACGTCACTGATCCGGATGCCGTGGCGGCATTGGCGCAGCGCCTGGACCGGGTGGATGTGCTCGTCAACAACGCCGGCGGCGCCCGCGGGCTGGAATCGGTGGCCGATGCCGATATCGACAACTGGCGGTGGATGTGGGAGTCCAACGTGCTGGGCACCCTGCACGTGACGAAAGCGCTGCTGCCCAAGCTGATCGACTCCGGCGACGGGCTCATCATCACCGTCACCTCGATCGCCGCTCTCGAGGTCTACGACAACGGTTCGGGCTACACCACGGCCAAGCACGCCCAGGGTGTTCTGCACCGCACACTGCGCAGCGAGCTGTTCGGGAAGCCGGTCCGGCTCACCGAAGTCGCGCCCGGGATGGTGCGGACCGACTTCTCGCTGAACCGGTTCGACGGTGACGCCGAGCGGGCCGAGAAGGTGTACGCCGGTGTCGAACCGCTGGTGGCCGAGGACATCGCCGAGGTCATCGGATTCGTCGCGAGCCGGCCGGCGCACGTCGACCTGGACCTCATCGTGGTCCGGCCGCGCGATCAGGTCACCGGCGCCGCCGGGTCACGGGTCAACCGCCGGGCGTAGCGCCCGGCGGGCCCATTTCTACGTAAGGGCTGCGATCGTCGCGATCAAGCGACCCTTACGTGGAAAACGGCCACATCCTTGCTGAGCGATCGACTAGCACTGCGCCACATACCCTTTGCGCTGCCGGCGACCACCGGGGTGTCTAGCCGCCGGGTGTGGCGCCCGGCGTCGTGGGGGGCGTCCCGGACGGCGTCGGCGCATCGCTGGGGGTGACCGGCGCGGTGTCCGGGATACCCGTTGGGGGTGCTTCGCTGCTGAGCGCCGACATGGACTTCCACTCGCTCCACGGCACGGCCCAGTCCCAGATGTCGCCGTCGGCGTAGGACAGCTCGATGCGGGTGCCGGTCACCTCGACCGGGTCGCCGTACATGGCGGTGGTGAAGTACTGCTCGGCGTCCCCGATGGACAGGTTGATGCACCCGTTGGTCACGTTGCTGTTGCCCTGCGCCCCGGAACTGGCAGGGTTGGCGTGGATGAACTCGCCGTTGTTGGAGATGCGCACCGCGAACCGCTCCCGCACGTTGGCGTAGCCGGCGGCCGGGTTCGTCATGTAGAAGTCCTCGTACTTCTCGGTGACCACATGGATACCGCTGCGGGTGACGTTGCGGTCCAGGTCGCCCTCGCCGTAGCTGCACGGGAAGTCCATGATCACCGCGCCCGCGCCGTCGAGCACCTGGATGCGGTGCGATGACGCCTCGGCCCGGACCACCTGGCGCCGGCCGATGGTGAAATCCAGGGTGGAATCGGCCGCCCCGTAGGCGTCCGCGCCGAAGGACACCCCGTACAGATTCGCCTCGACGTGCACGGTGGTGCCGGTCGGGTAGTAATCCTTGGTGCGCCAGTGCACGCGGGAGCCGCCGACCTCATCGGGCAACCAGGCCCAGCTGCCCTCGACCTCCGGGGTGGTGGTCACCTTCAGCGCCTTTTCCACGGTCGCGCGGTCACCATCGGGGATCGAGGCGTCGAACTGCAGGATGATCGGCGCGGCCACCCCGACCGTCTGATGGTCGGCGAGCTGGAACACGCCGCTGACGACGGTCTGCGGGTTGACGGTGCTGAACCCGCCGGTCACCGGCACTGCCTTACCGTCGCGGCCCACCACCGAACCGGCCCAGGTGTAGTCGCCGCCGTAGCCCAGTGGCTCGGTGACGGTGAACTCGGTGCGGTCGCGGTTGAGCTTTCCGTCGACCAACTCGCCCGCCGCATTGGTCAGCGAGATGCGCTGGAACCAGCCGTCGGTGACCTTGACGCCGGCCACGGCGGTCGGCAGCACATCGGCCGACGCGTCATCGGGGCTCAGCGTGATGGTGGGCGCGGCAGGCCCAGCCGCTTCTCCGTCGTCTTCCGGCGCGGTGGTGCCCGTCCCGGGGATGCTCGAGCAGGCGGCCAGGAATCCGGCGCCGCCGAGACCGAGGAGGGTGAGCGCGCGACGCCGACTCAGCTGTGCGTCATCGTTCTCGCCGGTAGGTCTCACGTGGACCCAGCGTACCTAGAGTGCGCACCCGATCAGTACCGGCTCGGGTGTGAGTTCGATCCCGAAACGGCTCAGTACGCCGTCGCGCACCGTCCTGGCCAGGGTGATGACGTCCGCGCTGGTCGCCGTCCCGCGATTGGTCAGCGCGAGCGCATGTTTGGTGGACAACCGCGCCGATGCGTCGGGCCCGGGATATCCCTTGCCGAAACCGGACCGCTCGACCAGCCATCCGGCGGCCAGTTTCACCCCGCCGGGCGCCGGGTAGTGCGGGACCGGCCCCACGTCCGCACGTAGTCGTTCGAAGACCTCGGAGCTCACCACCGGGTTGGTGAAGAAGGAGCCGACGCTCCAGGTGTCGTGGTCGGCGGCGTCGAGCACCATCCCCTTGGCACCGCGCAGGGCCAGCACCGCCTCGCGCACCCGGACCGGATCGGCGGTCTGGCCCGCCTGCGCACCCAGTGCCCCGGCGAGTTCGCCGTAGCGCAGCGGTGCGCTGCGGCCCGCCGGGTCCAGGGTGAACTCGACCTCCAGCACGATGGTCGAGGACTGGTACTTGAGCACGCTGTGCCGGTAACCGAAGCCCAGCCGGTCCGGCCCGACCCATTCGTCGGTGCCGGTGCGGCGGTCCAGCAGCCGGACCCGGGAGATGGTGTCGGCGACCTCGGCCCCGTAGGCACCGACGTTCTGGATCGGGGTGGCACCGGCCGACCCCGGGATGCCGGACAGGCATTCCAGCCCGCCGAGCCCGTGTGCCAGCGCGGCCGCCACGACGTCATCCCAGGACGCACCGGCCTCGGCACGCAGCACGGCGCCGTCGACGGTGATCGCGGTGTTGGCGACCGCCACGACCGTCAATCCCGTCAGGTCTTCGGCAAGCACCACGTTGGAGCCGCCCGCCAGCACCAGCACCTCATCGCTCACGGGCAGCGCGGATAGCACGGCGATCAGGGTGTCGGTGCTGTCGCAGGTGATCAGCCGCTGCGCGATCGGTCCGACGCGCAAAGTCGTCCGCTGCGCGAGCGGTACGTTCTCGGCGACCGCCGCGCCCGCGAAATTCGTTCCGGCCACGGGCGCTAACGGTAGCGTGACCGGCATGCCGCGTTCCTTTGACATGGCGGCCGAGTACGCGTGCAGTGTGGCGCAGGTGCACGGGGCGTTCGCCGACGAGGCGTACTGGCTTGAGCGGCTGGAGAAGTCGGGCTGCGATGTGGCCACCCTGGACGCGCTGACCACCGGGGTTGACGGCGGCCTCCGAATCGCCACCACCCAGACGGTCGGATTCAACCGGCTGCCCGGTTTCGTCAGCCAGCTGCATGCCGGCGACCTCACCCTGGTCCGCGAGGAGGTCTGGAGCCCGGTCCGTGACGGCCGGGCGACCGGCACCATCAAGGGCAGCGTGCCCGGAGCGCCGGTCAGCGTCACCGGCACCGCGGAGATGAGCACCATCAGCACCGGCGCCCGGGTGGACGTGCATGCCGTCGTCGAGGTGCGCATCCCGCTGCTGGGCGGCAAGGTCGAAGGCTTCATCGGCGGCCAACTTGCGGAGATGGTCCGGCTGGAAGAACAGTTCACCTCGCAATGGATCACCGAGCACGTCTGAAGAAACCACTGGGCCAAGCGACGCGCGGCACCACCGGGTACAACCGGTTGCGCCGCAGCGACCGCTGGCTGGTGCACTCCCCGCGGGTACGCGCGGCGCTGCTGGCCGCCGCCGATCCGCTGGTCGTCGACCTCGGTTACGGCGCGCTACCGGTGACGACCCTGGAATTGGCGGCGCGGCTGCAGACGGTGCGCCCGGACGTGCGGGTGATCGGGCTGGAAATCCACCCGGAGCGGGTCCGCACCGCGCAGCAGTCCGCCACCGACGGTGTCGAGTTCGCCCTCGGCGGTTTCGAACTGGCCGGTTTGAGTCCGGTGCTGGTACGGGCGTTCAACGTGTTGCGGCAGTACCCGGTGACCGAGGTGGACAGCGCGTGGGCGCAGCTGTGCGCGCGGCTGGCCCCGGGCGGACTGCTCGTCGACGGCACCTGTGACGAGTTGGGGCGGCTCTGCTGCTGGGTGCTGCTGGACGCCGACGGGCCGGTGAGCCTGACGCTGGCCTGCGATCCGTTCGCCATCGAACGGCCCTCGGATCTGGCCGAGCGGCTGCCGAAGGTGCTCATCCACCACAACGTCGAGGGCCAGCCGGTCCACGCCCTGCTGCAGGCCGCGGACCGGGCCTGGGCGGCCGCGGCCGGGCACGGCGTGTTCGGGCCCCGGGTGCGCTGGCGGGCGATGCTGGATTTGATGCGCGACCCGGATTTCGGTGGCTTCCCCGTCGAACCGGCCCGCCGGCGGCTGCGCGACGGCGTGCTGACCGTGCCGTGGGCCACGCTGTCACCGGCGACCTAGGCTGGCGGTATGCGGATTGCCCTGGCTCAGATCCGGTCCGGCACCGACCCTGCGGCGAACCTGGACCTCGTCGACAGATACGGCCGAGAGGCCGCCGACGCCGGCGCCTCGCTGGTGCTGTTTCCCGAAGCCACCATGTGCCGGTTCGGAGTCCCGCTGGCCCCGGTCGCCGAACCACGCGACGGCCGCTGGGCCGACGGCGTCCGGGCCGTCGCGCAGCGCACCGGGATCACCGTCGTGGCGGGCATGTTCTGCCCGTCGGGCGACGGCCGGGTGACCAACACGCTGATCGCGGCCGGACCCACCGCCGACGCGCACTACGACAAGATCCACCTCTATGACGCATTCGGTTTCGCCGAGTCCAAGACCGTCGCGCCCGGCCACCAGCCGGTGGTCATCGATGCCGGCGGGGTGCAGGTGGGGCTGACCCTCTGCTACGACGTCCGGTTCCCCGAGCTGTACACCGAACTGGCCGATCGCGGCGCCCAACTCATCACGGTGCACGCGTCCTGGGGCACCGGCCCCGGCAAGCTCGACCAGTGGACGTTGCTGGCCCGGGCCCGCGCGATCGACACCACAGCCGTCGTGGCCGCCGTCGATCAGGCCTACGCCGGTGACGAGATCGCCGCGCTCGGTCCGACGGGCGTCGGGGGCAGCCTCGTCGCATCGGCAACCGGGGAGGTCATCGCCGCCGCGGGCGCCGACGAACAGCTCCTGGTGACCGATATCGACCTGGACGCCGCCGCGAAGGCCCGCGAGACGATCGCGGTGCTGCGTAACCGCACTCATTTCGCTAGGGCACAATCGACAGCGTGACCGATCCCTGGGCCCGCCCTGCCGAAGAGGTGCCGCCGCCCCCACCCGCGCCGCAGCCACCACCGCAGCACGAACCGGAGGCAACGCCGGAAGCTCAGCCGCAGAGCAAGCTCAAGCGGCTCTTCCGCGATCCGCTGTCGATCGTGCTGGTGGTGGTCATCGTGCTGGCGCTCGCCGTCGCCGGCATCGTCGGCACCGAACTGGTGGCCCGGCGGATCGCCGACTCGACGGTCACCCGCATCACCTCCTGCGTCGTGCAGGACACCGTCGACGTGTCCTTCGGCCCGCGCCCGATCGTGATGCAGTACCTGGGCGACAACTACAACAACATCACCGTGACCACCGGCGGCGAGCGCATCCGCGAGGCCGAGGGGATGAAGGCCGAGATCGTCATCAACGACGTCCAGGTCACCAACAACCCGGCCGCACCCGGGACCGTCGGCGCTCTGGACGCCAAGATCACCTGGTCGGCCGACGGCATCAAGCGCACCATCCAGAACGCGATTCCGCTGATCGGCAGCTTCGTCAACGGTGTGACGACAAATCCCAGCGACGGCACCATCGAACTGCAGGGCATGCTCGGCAGCATCGTGGCCAAGCCGGAGGTGCGTAACAACGAGCTGACGCTGACGGTGGAGGCCCTGACCGGTCTGGGCTTCGTGCTGCCGCGGGAGACCGTGCAGCCTGCGCTGGACGCGTTCCTCAAGCAGATGACGGAGAACTATCCGCTGGGCATCAAGGCCGACAGCGTGGAGGTCACCGACTCCGGTGTCGTCGCCAAGTTCTTCACCCGCAATGCGGCGATGCCGGCCAGCACCGGGCAGAACTCCGATCCCTGCTTCGCGGGACTCTAGAACGGTTCTTCGGAGCCGCCGGGGTTGCAGCCCGCGGCGACCAGTTCGGCATCGGTGACCTCGGGCCGCCACGGCTCCAGGTTCCAGCTGGCCTTGCCCGGCTCGACGAACTCGGCGAACTGCCAGTGGCAGTTGAATTGTGCCTGCATTCCCGGGATATCGGCCTCCGGAGAGATGGCCAGCACCTCGGCCCAGGCCTGATCCTGCTGCGGCTGGGTGCCCGGGGTTGCGGCCTGCGCGCGACCGGCGGGAGTCGGATACACCCGCAGACTCTTCAGGTCGCCCCACTGCACCCACGAGGTGTGGTCGATATAGGCGGGCTCGGCGTGCGCCGCCGGCGCAGTCAGCAGCAGGCCTGCCGCGCACAACGCGGCACCGATGACGCGCATCGGGTCAGCGCGACTTTCCCTGGATCTCCAGGAGTTTCGGCCGCACGTCGACCAGGTAGACACCGGTTGCGCACGCACAGATCGCGGCGCCGAACGCGTCGCGCAGCAGTAGCGCCAGCAGCAGTCCGGCTCCGAGGATCAGCAACCAGACCGGCTTGGTGAGCTTTCCGGCGGCGGTGTACGCGTCGGGCCGTTGCATCGCGGCGTGCACGAACGCGTACACGCCGGCCAGGACCACGATCCCGACCAGCACAAGCAGAATGGCACCCGCCAGGTTTGCAAGCATCACGCCTGCAGCCTATGCGGGTGCCATCCGGTTCGCTAACCTACTTCTGGGTGACCTTCTTGGCCGGAGCCGCCTTCTTGGCCGGGGCGGCCTTCTTGGCGGCGGGGGTGGCGGCGGCCTTCTTGGCCGGAGCCTTCTTGGCCGGGGTGGCCGGGGTGGCCTTCTCGGCCTTCTTCGGCAGCTCGACGCCGACCAGCTTGGCGGCGCGCTCGCCGACCGCGCGGGTCTGGCTGGCGACGGTGCCCAGCGCATCCTGGGTCAGCTCGACGGCCTGATCGGTGACCTCTTCGACGCGCGAAGCGGCCTCTTCGAGGGCCGGCTGGTTGCGCAGGCGCTCCAGGGCGGCCTCGCCGCGCTCGACGAGCTTGTTGTACTGGGTCTGCGCCTCATCGGCGTACTTCTCGGCGACCTTGCGCAGTTCCTCGGGGGTCAGCTTGTCGCGCAGTTCGTCGAACTGGGTGGGCAGATCCTCCTGCAGCTTGGTCAGCCGCGCACGGCCCTCCTCGACGCGGGTCTTTCCGTCGGTGCGGGCTTCGCCGGCACGGTCACGCAGGGTGTCGACGATCTCGTTGACCTTGGCCAGGGCCAGATCGGCAGCGCCGACAGCCGCCAGCAACGGAGCCTTGAGGTCTTCGACGCTTGCCTGGGTCTTCTCGCTCATGGTTCTTCCTTTCAGATGGTGGTCGGTTGTGCAGCGGGTTGTTCAGGTTCAATTTCGGACTTGGATTCGGCTGCTGCAGCATCCATTTCGGCCTCAGCCTCGTTCTGCTGACAGAACGAGGTGTAGATGTCGAGCAGCACCTGCTTCTGCCGCTCGGTGATCGCGGTGTCGGTGACTATCGCGTCCCGCACCTTGCTGCCCTCACTGGGTTCGAGCATCCCGGCTTGGACGTAGAGCACCTCGGCGGAAACACGCAATGCCTTGGCGATCTGGCTGAGCACATCAGCCGACGGTTTCCGGAGCCCGCGCTCGATCTGGCTGAGATAGGGATTGCTCACCCCGGCCTTCTCGGCGAGTTGGCGCACTGATACCTGCGCCGCCTCGCGTTGAGCACGGATATAGCCGCCGATGTCGTGCGCGGCACTGGTCACCACATGGGCCAATTTGTCGTTGGCCACGACGCCGGCAAGATTGTCGTCCTGCGTCATGATGAACCCCCGATCCGTCGGTTATTGGCTGACGGAAACCACGGTAGGCACGAGTGCTAACTATTGCAAGCACTCTGCTAGCACTTTAGAAAAGTAGCTGGGCCACCGTGTAGATCACCAGACCGGCCAGGGATCCGACGACCGTGCCGTTGATCCGGATGAACTGCAGGTCACGACCCACATGAAGCTCGATCCGGCGGCTCGCCTCGTCGGCATCCCAGCGCTCGATCGTCTCGGTGATGATCGCTGTGATCTCCGTCCCATACTGCGCGACGAGGTGCTGCGCGGCCCGCACGATCCAGTTGTCGACCTTGTCGCGCATCTCGGCGTCGTTGCACAGCGACTCCCCGATCCGCACCACCGTGTCGGTCACCCGGGTGCGCAAGGTCGACGACGGGTCATCGACGGATTCGAGCACCAGCCGCTTTGCCGCGGCCCACGCCGTCTCGGCCGCCCGCGCCACCTCATCGCGCGCCATGATCTGTTCCTTGACGTTCTCGGCGCGCTGGATCGTGGCGTCGTCGTTCTGCAGATCGTCGGCGAACTCGAAGAGGAACTTGGTGGCCGATCGGCGCAGTTCGTGGTTCGGGTCGCGGCGCACCTTGTCGGTGAAGTCCATCAGCTCGCGGTGGATCCGGTCACCGACCAGGTGATCCACCCAGCGTGGTGACCAGGTCGGGGAATCCCGCTCGATCACCCGCTCGATCACCTCACCGGAATTCAATGACCACTGGAAGGCGCGGTCCGCCAACAGTTGCAGCAGCGCCTCTTGCCGGTTCTCGGCCAGCAGACTGGAGAGCACCCGGCCGATCGGCGGTCCCCACTGCGGTTCGGCGATGCGCTTGACGATCATCCGGTCCAGCACCTGCTGCACGTCTTCGTCGCGCAGCATCTCGATGAGCACGCGAAGCACCGTGGACACCTCTGCGGCGACGCGTTCGGCGTTGCGCCGGTCGGCCAACCATTTACCCGTCCGGCCGGCCACCTCGGCATCGCGCAGTTTCGTCGCGACCACCTCGGGCGACATGAAGTTCTCCCGCACGAAGGTGCCCAGGCCTTCGCCGAGCTGATCCTTCTTTCGTTTGATGATCGCGGTGTGCGGAATCGGGATACCGAGTGGATGCTTGAACAGCGCAGTCACGGCGAACCAGTCGGCCAGCGCGCCGATCATGCCCGCCTCGGCCGCGGCGCGCACATACCCCACCCACGGTGCAGCACCACGGGATTGAAGCCAGGTGCACAACAGGAAGATCACCGTCGCGCCGAGCAGGAAGCTCAGCGCGACGCCTTTCATCCGCCGTAACCCGCGCAACCGTTCCCGGTCTGCCTCCGAGTCGGCACCGGCCAGCGACTCCGCGAAACTCGTGTGTACCACTCCCCCATCATCCGCTACCGCACCGACGGCCCGTCCACCGTAGTATCGAGGTCACCTAGTGAATGGATTATCACGACTGTGGCACAGCAGAGCGCGGCAGCGGTGAAGACCGACGGCCGGAAACGACGCTGGCATCAGCACAAAGTCGAACGGCGTAACGAGCTGGTGGACGGCACGCTGGAGGCTATCCGGCAGCGCGGCGCCAATGTCAGCATGGACGAGATCGCCGCCGAGATCGGCGTGTCCAAGACCGTGCTCTACCGCTACTTCGTCGACAAGAACGACCTCACCACCGCCGTGATGATGCGGTTCGCGCAGGTGACCCTTATCCCCAACATGGCCTCGGCGCTGTCGTCGAACCTGGACGGCTACACCCTCGTGCGCGAGATCATCCGGGTTTATGTCGACACGGTCGCCTCCGAGCCCGAGCCGTACCGGTTCGTCATGTCCAACAGTTCGTCGAGCCGCACCAAGGCCATCAACGACTCCGAGAAGATCATCGCCCGCATGCTCGCGGTCATGCTGCGCCGCCGGATGCAGGCCGCCGGGATGGACACCTCCGGGGTAGAGCCGTGGGCGTTCATGATCGTCGGCGGCGTGCAGCTGGCCACCCACTCGTGGATGTCCAATCCGCGGATGAGCACCGAAAATCTCATCGACTACCTGACGATGCTGTCGTGGAGTTCACTGTGCGGCATCGTCGAGGTCGGTGGCTCCCTGGAGAAGTTCAACTCACAGGCTCATCCATCCCCCGTTCTGCCCAAACACCTGCTTGACTAGCGAGCTGTGAGCCCAGACAACACCTCGGAACTGTCGAAGCTGTGGAGCCACGAGCCCCACACCCATCTGCGGTTCAAGCCCGGCGCCCTGGTGTCCGAGATCGACGCCGACGCCACTCCCGGATTCACCGGCTCCAAATCCGACGCGCCGGCGCTGCACGCCGAACGCAATGAACGCTTCGCCGGTCTGCAGGAGATGCTGTACGCCAACAGCCGCAGCGGTGACACCCGTTCGGTGTTGCTCGTACTGCAGGGCATGGACACCGCGGGCAAGGGCGGCATCGTCAAACATGTTGTCGGAGCCAGTAATCCGCAAGGCGTCCAGTACCACAGCTTCGGCAAGCCCACCCCGGAGGAGCTGTCACACCACTACCTGTGGCGCATCAGGAAGGCGCTGCCCGCCGCCGGGCACATCGGTGTCTTCGATCGGTCCCACTACGAGGACGTGCTGATCGTGCGGGTACACAATCTGGTGCCGCCGGACGTCTGGGGCCCACGCTATGACGAGATCAACGCCTTCGAGCAGGAACTCGTCGACGCCGGGA
The DNA here is from genome assembly GCF_008329585.1 of Mycolicibacterium sp. P9-22. Taxonomy (GTDB): domain Bacteria; phylum Actinomycetota; class Actinomycetes; order Mycobacteriales; family Mycobacteriaceae; genus Mycobacterium. The sequence continues at coordinate 872,603 of NZ_NPKP01000002.1, forward strand.
CCACCATCGTCAAGGTCGCGATGTTCGTCTCGCTGGAGGAGCAGAAGAAGCGCCTGGCCGAGCGTCTGGAACGGCCCGACAAGTACTGGAAGTACAACCCCGCCGATATCGACGAACGGCTGAAATGGCCGCTGTACCAGGAGGCCTACCAAGCCATGCTGGACAAGACCTCCACCGACCATGCACCGTGGCACGTCGTGCCGTGCAACCGTAAGTGGTACAGCCGGCTCGCGGTACTGGAGCTGATGATCGAGGCCCTGAAGAGTCTCGACCTGCAGTGGCCCCCAGCCGATTTCGACGTCGAGGCAGAAAAGAAGCGGCTCAAGAACGCCTAGGCCCGCCGAGACTACGGCTTTACCAGGGTGAACTGCCCGATGTTGGTGATGCCGCGGCGGAAGAAGTCCGCGCAACCGGTCAGGTACTTCATGTACCGGTCGTAGACTTCCTGGCCCTGCATGGCGATCGCCTCATCCTTGGCCGCCTCCAGGTTCGCCGCCCACATGTCGAGCGTGCGCGCGTAGTGCGGCTGCAGCAGGTGGACGCGCTGCAGGTCGAAACCGGTGTCTGCGGCCAGCTTCTGAATGTCTTCCACGGCGGGCAGCTGTCCGCCCGGGAAGATCTCCTCGCCGATGAACTTCATGAACTTCAGGTCGCTGAGCGTGACCTTGATGCCGTTCGTGCGGAAGAACTCCTGGGTGTGCGCCAGGATGGTGTGCAGCAGCATGGTGCCGCCCTCGGGCAGGATGTTGTAGGCCCGCTCGAAGAACACCGGGTAGCGCTCGGCCTTGAACGCCTCGAAGGCGCCGATCGACACGATGCGGTCGACGGGCTCGTCGAACTCCTCCCAGCCCTGCAGCCGGATCTCGATGGACCGTTTGGTGTCGAGCTTCGCCAGCCGCGCGCGGGCCCACTCGGACTGGGCCTTGCTCAGCGTGATGCCGATGACGTTCACATCGAACTTCTCGACGGCCCGCTCCAGCGCACCACCCCACCCGCAGCCGATGTCGAGCAGCGTCATCCCCGGCTCGAGACCCAGCTTGCCTAGTGCCAGGTCGAACTTCGCGTTCTGGGACTCGTCGAGGGTCATGTCCTCGCGCTCGTAGTACCCGCACGTGTAGCCCATGGTGGGTCCGAGGAACAAAGCGAAGAAGTCGTTGGAGATGTCGTAGATCGACTGCGACTCTTCGTAGTACGGCTCCAGCTCGGACTCAACTTTTGACATTTCTGAAGCAACCCTCTGTGATCGTCATGAATAACTGCGGACGAGTACCCACATTCGGGTGCCCCCACACCGCATCGCCTGACTCTACCTGTCGGGCTCAGTACGAATAAAAACCCTGACCGGATTTCTTGCCGAGTTGCCCGGCTTCGACCATGCGCAGCAGCAGTGGCGGCGGACCGTACAGCGGCTCCTTGAACTCCTCGTACATCTTGTCGGCGATGAGCTTGAGCGTGTCGAGCCCGACCAGATCCGACAACCGCAGCGGTCCCATCGGGTGGGACAGTCCGCCCACCACGGCCTTGTCGACGTCCTCGACGGTGGCAAAGCCGGCCTCGACCATCCGGACCGCCGAGAGCAGGTAGGGCACCAGTAGCGCGTTGACGACGAAGCCGGATCGGTCCGAGCAGCGCACGACCTGCTTGCCCAGCGTGTTGGCCGCGAAATCCTCGGTGCGCGCGATCGCTCCTTCGGAGGTGACCAGGGTGGAGATGAGCTCCACCAGCGGCAGCACCGGGACCGGGTTGAAGAAATGCAGCCCGAGCACGCGCTCCGGGCGCTGGGTCGCCGCAGCGATCCGCATGATCGGGATGCTCGACGTGTTCGACGCCAGCACCGCGTCCGGATCCTCGATGACACGGTCGAGTTCGGCGAAGACCTTCGCCTTGACGGTGTCGTCCTCCACGATCGCCTCGATGGTGAGCTGGCGGTCGGCCATATCGGCCAGGCTGGTGGTGAACGTCAGCCGCCCGAGCGCCGCGTCCCGGTCTGCCTCGCTGAGCTTGCCCTTGGCGGCCGCGCGGTCCAGGGAAGCGGTGATGCGCTTGTTGCCCGCGGTGATCAGATCATCGGTCGGCTCGAACACCACAACCTGCGCGCCGGCCTTCGCGCACACCTCGGCGATACCGCCGCCCATCTGTCCGGCGCCGATGACGCCCACCCGCTCAATACTCACTGCAACTCCCTTGGACTCCGGACAGCCATCAGGCCCCGCCCGCATGCACGGACGAGGCCTGACGCTATCAACTCACGAACACGACGACTTAGTGGCTCAGGCCGTCGGTTTCACTTCGCTTCGATCAGTGGCTTCAGCTGCTGGTTCCCTTCGCTGCGCTCAGTGGAACTGACCCTCTTCGGTCGAACCCGCGAGCGCGGTGGTCGAGCTGGTCGGATCCACGGTGGTGGCGATGCGGTCGAAGTACCCGGCGCCGACCTCACGCTGGTGCTTGGTGGCGGTGTAACCGCGCTCCTCGGCCGCGAACTCGCGCTCCTGCAGCTCGACGTAGGCGCTCATCTGGTTACGGGCGTAGCCGTGCGCCAGATCGAACATCGAGTAGTTCAGGGCGTGGAAGCCCGCCAGCGTGATGAACTGGAACTTGAAGCCCATCGCGCCGAGCTCGTTCTGGAACTTGGCGATGGTCGAGTCGTCCAGGTGCTGCTTCCAGTTGAACGACGGGCTGCAGTTGTAGGCCAGCATCTGGTCGGGGAAGTCCGCCTTGACGGCCTCGGCGAACTTCTTGGCCAGCTCCAGGTCCGGGGTACCCGTCTCCATCCAGATCAGATCCGAGTACGGGGCGTAGGCCTTGGCGCGGGCGATGCAGGGCTCGACACCGTTCTTGACGTGGTAGAAGCCTTCCTTGGTCCGCTCACCGGTGATGAACGGCTGATCGCGCTCGTCGACATCGGAGGTGATCAGCGTCGCGGCCTCGGCGTCGGTGCGGGCGATGACCAGGGTCGGCACATCGGCGACGTCGGCGGCCAGACGCGCCGAGGTCAGGGTGCGGATGTGCTGCTGGGTGGGGATCAGCACCTTGCCACCGAGGTGGCCGCACTTCTTCTCCGAGGCCAGCTGGTCCTCCCAGTGCGAACCGGCGACACCGGCGGCGATCATGGCCTTCTGCAGTTCGTAGACGTTGAGCGCGCCACCGAAGCCGGCCTCGCCGTCGGCGACGATCGGGGCCAGCCAGTTCTCCACCGAGGTGTCACCCTCGACCTTGGCGATCTGGTCGGCGCGCAGCAGCGCGTTGTTGATGCGGCGGATGACCTGCGGCACCGAGTTGGCCGGGTAGAGGCTCTGGTCGGGGTAGGTGTGGCCGGAGAGGTTGGCGTCACCGGCGACCTGCCAGCCGGACAGGTAGATGGCCTTGAGGCCCGCGCGCACCTGCTGCACGGCCTGGTTGCCGGTCAGCGCGCCCAGCGAGTTGACGTAGTCCATGGTGTGCAGCTGGTCCCACAGCACCTCGGCGCCGCGACGGGCCAGCGTGCTCTCCTCGACCACGTGCCCCTGCAGGGCGACCACGTCTTCGGCGGAGTACGTGCGCTCGATGCCCTTCCAACGGGGGTTGGTTTTCCAGTCGTGCTGGATCTGTTCCGGGCTCTTCGGCGTGCCAACGGTGGACATGAGGGCTCCTATCGATAAGGCCATACTCGGTTTACTTGTTAACGCTGCGCTTGACTTCACGGCGTTGCTATACCGAGGATGCCCTACCGCATATCCGCAGGTCCACCCGTTTCAATTGCCAATTTTGGCCAACTGTCCGAGGGATGTTGCAAAGGTTGTTAATCATGCTGTCCGCTTTAACGGTTCAGAAGCTACCGGCGGGTAGGGGGTTTCTGCTGGTCAGTACGCCCGTACTGTTAAAACCCGTCGGGTCACAGCGGGAACAATGACGCGACCGCTTTGGTCTGGTCGCCGACGGCATATGTGAGCGTTTTAACAGTGCGATCTTGTAGCTCGGGTCCGAACTTGTCGGTCGAACCGGCCGGATACACGTGCGAGATGATCTCCAGGTCTTCCCCGAGGGCCACCGCCGAGTCGTGTTCGATGGTCACCCGCAGCGGCGCCTTCAGCAGTTCGGGCGCCTCGTGCAGATACTCCTCGATCACGCTCCAGTAGACCGAGTTGTTCATGTGGTCGAACAGGTCGATATCGCTGACCCGGACCGGATACTTGCGCACTGCGTCCGCGGTCTCGCGCGGCCCGGCCTTGAGGTAGGCCTTCCAGCGCAACCGATCCACATCGGTGGTGCGGCGCAACCCGGCGAGAAAGTCGTCGGAGATGCGGGACGGCGCGTGCGTCTCCTGGCTGAAATTGATCCAGAACGCCTCGGACTCCATCAGGCCCGACCGCCGGCCCTCGATGCGCACCCGCATCTCGCACCATCGGTTCGACGTCCCCGAACACCAGCGGCGCAGCCGCAGCGTGTCCTTGAACGTGATCGGTTCGATCAGATCGATCATGGTGCGCCGCACGATCCAGGCGGGATGCGTTTCCTCGTAGCCCATTTCGCGCAGCTGATCCGAGCCGATGTCCTGGATGTGCCGGGTGGCGGCGTCGAACTTGAGCCGGCCTTCGCGGTCGATGTCAGCCATCCGCAACGGCCACTGCACATCGAAGACGTCGGGGTGCGGGTCCGGGACGGGCATCAGGGTCTTCGCCAAGGTCATGGGCTCCAATATGGTCTGCGAAGAATGCAAAGCCAACCTTTGCAGCCTTGACTAGGCTGTTTGGGGTGTCCAAGACGTACGTGGGATCGCGGGTGCGCCAGCTCCGCCGGGAGCGCGGCTTCAGTCAGGCTGCGCTGGCGCAGATGCTCGACATCTCCCCGAGCTACCTCAACCAGATCGAACACGATGTCCGCCCGCTGACCGTCGCCGTGCTGCTGCGCATCACCGAGGTTTTCGGGGTGGACGCCACCTTCTTCGCCTCCCAGGACGACACCCGGCTGGTCGCCGAGCTGCGCGAGGTCACCCTGGACCGCGACCTCGACATCGCCGTCGACCCAGCCGAGCTCGCCGATATCGTCAGCACCCATCCGGCGTTCGCGCGGGCGATGGTCAGCCTGCACCAGCGCTACCGGCTCACCAGCACCCAGTTGGCCGCCGTCTCCGAGGGCCGGTTCACCTCCGGGTCGGGCGCGGGTTCCGGGACCATCACCATGCCGCATGAAGAGGTGCGCGACTACTTCTATCAGCGGCAGAACTATCTGCACGAGCTCGACACCGCCGCCGAGGATCTGACCATCCGGATGCGGATGCACCGCGCCGAACTGACCCGCGAACTGTCCGACCGGTTGACCCGGGTGCACGGTGTGCGCATCGTGCGGCGCAGCGACCTCGGCGATCCGGTGCTGCACCGCTTCGACCCGGCGACCCGCACGCTGGAGATCGGCGGGCATCTGGCCAGCGGCCAGTACGTCTTCAAGCTGGCCGCCGAACTGGGCCACCTGGAATTCGGCGACCTGATCGACAAGCTGGTCGACGAGGGCAAGTTCACCAGCGACGAATCACGCACGCTGGCCCGGCTGGGACTGGCCAACTACGTCGCCGCTGCCACCGTGTTGCCCTACCGGCAGTTCCACGATGTGGCCGAGAAATTCCGTTACGACGTCGAACGGCTCTCGGCGTTTTACGCGGTGTCCTACGAGACCATCGCGCACCGGCTGTCCACCCTGCAGCGCCCGTCCATGCGCGGGGTGCCGCTGTCCTTCGTCCGGGTGGACCGGGCCGGGAACATGTCCAAACGCCAGTCCGCCACCGGTTTTCACTTCTCCTCCTCCGGCGGCACCTGCCCGCTGTGGAACGTCTACGAGACGTTCGCCAACCCCGGCAAGATCCTGGTGCAGATCGCCCAGATGCCCGACGGCCGCGATTACATGTGGGTGGCGCGCACCGTCGAGCGCCGCGCGTCACGCTATGGTCAGCCGGGTAAGACGTTCGCGATCGGCCTGGGCTGTGAGCTCCGACATGCGCACCGGCTGGTCTACTCGGAAGGGCTGGATCTGTCCGGTGGCCCAAACGCTACGACGGCAACGCCGATCGGTGCCGGCTGCCGGGTGTGCGAACGTGACAACTGCCCACAGCGTGCGTTCCCGGCCCTCGGCAAGGCCCTCGACCTCGATGCACACCGCAGCACGGTGTCGCCCTATCTGGTGAAGCAGACGACATGACAGATTCCGATACCGCCCGCATCCCGCCCGGCGGGTTCCGCGAACTCGGCCCGCTCAATTGGGCCATCGCCAAGATCGGCGCCCGCGGCATCCGGGCCCCGAAGTTCCATCTGTTCAACGTGCTGGGCCAGCACCGGCTGCTGTTCCTGGCCTGGCTGCCGTTCTCCGGCTATCTGCTCTACGCGGGCAAGCTCGACCGCAAGGACGCCGAACTGGTGATCCTGCGGGTCGGGCATCTGCGCAACAGCGAGTACGAACTGCAGCAGCACCGCCGGCTGGCCCGCAGCCGCGGGTTGGACGCCACCGTGCAGGCCGCCATCTTCGAGGGTCCCGACGCGCCGGGCCTGACCCCGCATCAGCGGGTGCTGATCACCGCCACCGATGAGTTCGTCATCACCCGGTCCATGTCGGCCGAGACGTGGACCGCCCTGTCCAAGCTCTACAACCGCGCGCAGATCATCGAATTCTGCACCCTCGCCGGGCAATACGACGCATTGGCGGCAACGATGGCGACATTGCGCATCCCGCTGGACTTCCCGGATTAGACGGCGTCAGAGGTACGGCGGGCTGGAGCGTAGCGACCCGGGGCCTAAAGGTACGTCACGCCGAGTACGACGAGCGTGAGCAACATCGGGGCGACCGGCACCGACCACAAGAACGCCGTCCAGACCTGATCCTTGCGCTGATACGCACGCCAGCCGAACCAGGCTACGGCGGCCGACAGCACGGTGATCACCGCCGAGGTGATGAGCACCCAGAAGCTGACCTCGCTGGTGTTGATGGCCAGCGTGATGGCCAGCAACCACAGCATGTGGCCGATCACCAGGCCACCGACGGCGGCGACGATCACTGCCCGGGTCGGCATGAAGCCCCGATCAGAAGTTGATCATGTGGCCGGCCAGGCCGTGGATGGCTTCCTGCAGCGCCTCGGACAGGGTCGGGTGGGTGTGCACGTTGCGGGTCAGCTCGTTGACGGTCAGGTCCCACTTCTGGGCCAGCGTCAGTTCGGGCAGCAGCTCGGAGACGTCGGGCCCGATCAGGTGCCCGCCCAGCAGCTCACCGTACTTGGTGTCGGCGATCAGCTTGACGAAACCGACGGGGTCGGCCAGCCCGTGCGCCTTGCCGTTGGCCGTGAACGGGAACTTGGCGACCTTGACGTCGTAGCCCTCTTCCCTGGCCTGCTCCTCGGTGAGACCGAAGCTGGCGACCTGCGGCTGGCAGAAGGTGGCGCGCGGCATCATGCGGTAGTCACCCAGGGTCAGTGTCTCGGCGCCGGCGATCGTCTCGGCGGCCACCACGCCCTGCGCCTCGGCCACGTGAGCGAGCTGCAGCTTGCTGGTCACATCGCCGATGGCATAGATGTGGCCCACGTTGGTGCGCATGTGGTCGTCGATGTCGATGGCCTTGCGCTCGGTGAGCGCCACCCCGGTGTTCTCCAGGCCGAAGCCCTCGATGTTCGGCGCAAAACCGATGGCCTGCAACACCTTATCGGCCTTGAGCTGCTCGGACTTGCCGTCCTTGGACACCGTCACCGTGACGGTGGACCCGTCGTCCTCGATGGTCTCGACCTTGGTGCCGGTCAGGATCTTCACGCCCAGTTTCTTGTACTGCTTCTCGATCTCCTTGGAGACCTCGGCGTCCTCGTTGGGCAGCGCGCGCGGCAGGAACTCGACGATGGTGACGTCGACGCCGTAGTTCTTCAGTACGTAGGCGAACTCCATGCCGATCGCTCCGGCGCCGGCGATGATGATCGACCCGGGCAGATCGCGGGACAGGATCTGCTTTTCGTAGGTGACGACGTTCTCCGACAGTGACGTGCCGGGCACCAGGCGGGTGGACGACCCGGTCGCGATGATCGCGTTGTCGAAGGTGACGTCCTCGGTGCCGCCCTCGTTCAGGTCGACGGTCAGACCGTTGGGCCCGGTGAACTTGCCGTAACCGTGGATCTCGGTGATCTTGTTCTTCTTCATCAGGAAGTGCACACCGGCGACGCGGCCGTCGGCCACCTTGCGGCTGCGATCGAAGGCGGCACCGAAATCGAAGGTGGCCTCCCCGCTGATGCCGAAGGTCTTGGCTTCCTTGGTGAAGATGTGGGCCAGCTCGGCGTTGCGCAGCAGCGCCTTGGACGGGATGCACCCCACGTTCAGGCAGACGCCGCCCCAGTACTTGGGTTCGACGATCGCGGTGTTCAGGCCGAGTTGGGCAGCGCGAATGGCCGCCACATATCCGCCGGGGCCAGCTCCGAGTACGACGACGTCATAGTGGGTCACGGCTACCACCTTATCGGTGCTCGATGGGGCCCCGTTTGGTGCCCGAGTTTCGCATCGGGCCGATCTGGGTAACGCTAAGCGGGCATTCCGACCGATCCGGACGCTCCGTGGTTTCGAATGACTGAGGATGTGTCGCGTTGCGACCAAGAGGGGGACCGCCATGCCTAACAAATTGACGCCGCACTTCCAAGACGTCCAGGCCCACTACGACCTTTCCGACGAGTTCTTCCAGCTGTTCCTGGATCCGACGCAGACCTACAGCTGCGCGTACTTCGAGCGTGACGACATGACTCTGGAGCAGGCACAGCTGGCCAAGATCGATCTGGCGCTGGGCAAGCTGGGTCTGCAGCCGGGGATGACACTGCTCGACATCGGCTGCGGCTGGGGCGCCACCATGCGGCGCGCGGTGGAGAAATACGACGTCAACGTCGTGGGTCTGACGTTGTCGAAGAACCAGGCCGCCCATGTGCAGCGCAGCTTCGACGCGATGGACAGCTCCAGGGACCGGCGGGTGCTGTTGCAGGGCTGGGAGCAGTTCAGTGAACCGGTCGACCGGATCGTCTCCATCGGCGCGTTCGAGCATTTCGGTTTCGATCGTTACCCGGATTTCTTCCGGATGGCCCACGACGCGCTGCCCGCCGACGGCGTGATGCTGCTGCACACCATCTGCGCGTTCAACCCGGTGCACGCGAAGGAGCACGGCATCCCGGTCACCTTCGAGCTGGCCCGCTTCGTGAAATTCATCATCACCGAGATCTTCCCGGGCGGCCGCCTGCCGTCGGTGGAGATGGTCAAGGAGAAGGCCGCGGAGGGCAAGTTCACCCTGACCCGCGAGCAGTCCCTGCAGCCGCACTATGCCAAGACCCTCGACATCTGGGCCGAAGCGCTGGAGCGGCACAAGGAAGAGGCCATCGCCATCCAGTCCGAAGAGGTCTACGAGCGCTACATGAAATATCTCACCGGCTGCGCGAAGACGTTCCGTCTCCGCCAGACCGACGTCGTGCAGTTCACCCTGGCGAAAGGCTGAGTTGCCGGTCCGCGAGCGCCGCGATCAGCTCGGGGTCATGACTGACCACGATCACCACGGCGCCGCCGGCCGCGATCTCCTGCAGTGATCGCAGCACCGACGACGACGCGATCGGGTCCAGCATCGCGGTCGGTTCATCGCAGAGCACCGTGCTCGCGGATTGCCCGAGCACCCGGGCCAGACAGGCGCGCTGCACCTGCCCGTCGCTGACCTGTCCCGGATACCGTTGCAGCAGAGCGGCATCCAGGCCGACCCGCACGGCGAGTTCATCGGCGGTGTCCGGTGCACCGCGGATGGTGGCGGGTTCGGCGATGATCCGGCGCAGCGTCCAACGCGGGTTGCAGACCAGGCGGGGATGCTGAGCGAGCAACGCGATCGATCCCGTGGGCGCGACGGGTGCTGCCCCGTAGTGCACCGTCCCACGGTCGGGAACCTGCAGACCGGCCAGCACCCGCAGCAGAGTCGTCTTGCCGCTGCCCGATGCTCCGGTGACCCCGGTGATCGTCCCGGGGGGCGCGTCCAGATCGACGCCGTCGAGCACGACGGTTCCCCCGAAGGACACGCTCACCCCGGCGGCCCGCACACCGTTCATGCCGGCACCTCCCGCAGCATGGCCTGCGTGTAGGGGTCATCGCCGGCAAGCGCTTCGTCCAGCGGCAGTTGCCGGCGCACCACACCCTTTGCCATCACCGCGACATCGGCGCAGACGGCGGCGCGCAACAGGGACGGCATGTCGTGGGTGATCACCAGGACGGCCGCACCGTCGGCGGCGGCCGCACCGAGCAGTCGCCAGATCACCGCGGCGTTCTCCGGGTCCAGCGCAGAGGTCGGTTCGTCGGCCAGCAGCAGACCCGGGCGTCCCGCGATCGCGGCCGCGATGGCCGCGCGCTGGGCCATGCCACCGGACAGCTCGTGCGGGTAGCGGCGCAGCGCATCGGCGGGCAGCGCGACGGCGGCACACAGCTGGGCGGGCGTCCGGTCGGCGGCCAATCGCTCGCACACCTCGCCGAGCTGGGCGCCGACGGTACGCACGGGGGTGAACGAAGTGGCCGCAGACTGCGGCACCAGCCCCACCCGGCTGCCTCGCAGCCGACGCCAGGCGTTCTCGTCATCGTGAGCTATCTGATTGCCGCCCAACAGTATTCGCCCCGACACCCGGGACCCCGGCGGCATCAGACCGCTCAGCGCGGCGGCGACCAGCGACTTGCCGCAACCGGATTCGCCGATCAGCGCGGTGACCCGCCCGGCGGGCACGTCCAGGTCCACCCCGTCGAGCACCCGCACCGTGTGCGTCCCGCGGCGCCGGACCGCGATGTCCACCGTCAAGCCTTCGATCCTGTTCACCAGACCTGTCCCACCGGTGGACGGTGGCGCTCACGCACCAGGGTGCCGGCGGCCGCGAACGCCAGTGCGGTCACGATGAGCGCCGCCGCGGGCGCCACCAGCGTCCACCACGCGCCGGTCAGCACATCGCCGCGGGCCTCGCTGAGCAGCGTGCCCAGGCTGGCCCGGTCCGGGGAGAGCCCGACGCCCAGGAACGACAGGGTGGATTCGTGCCACACCGCGTGCGGCAGCAGCATGACCATGGCCACCAGCGCCTGGCCGGTCACCGCGGGCAGCAGATGGCCGCGGGCGATGAACCAGCGGGAAGCGCCGGCCAGCCGCGAGGCCTGTATCCAGCCCGCGTCGGCGACCGCCAACAGTTCCGCGCGGACCACCCTGGCCACCGCGGGCCAGTGCGTGAGTGCGATCGAGGCGATGATGGCCAGCGGTTCCCCCCGCCACATGGCTGCGATCACGATGCCGACCACCAGATGCGGCAACGCATTGAACCCGTCGACCAGCCGCATCACCGCGGCGTCGACCCATCCGCCCCGCAGCGCGGCGGCTACCCCGATGGTGAGGCCCAGTGCGGTGGCCACTGCCGCGCACACCACGGCGATCACCAGCGAGACCCGCAGCCCCTCGGCGGTACGGACCAGCAGGTCATACCCGGAATGGTCGGTGCCCGCGAGGTGTCCGGCGCCGGGCGGCCGCAGTGCCGCCGCGAAATCGGCGACCTGCTCCCCGGCCACCAGCGGGATGCCGACGGCGGCCACCGCGATGACAGCGAGCACGATCCATGGCCATCTCATGCCCATCCATCGATTCGCTCGCAAGCTTCGCTCATGCCGCGATCCGCACCCTCGGGTCGATGGCCATCGCCGCGGCATCCGACAGTGCCGACCCGGCCAGCACCGCGAGCGCGGCACCGACGGTCAGCGCGGCGAGCAGCGGAAAGTCGAGGGCCGCAGCAGATTCCACCAACACCGCGGCCATCCCGGGCCAGCCGAAGACCGTCTCGACGACGGCAGCGCCGGCGATCAGCTCGGGCAGCCGGGTGCCCAGCAGCGCCAGCGTCGGCAGCACCGACACCGGTGCCACGTGACCGCGCAGCAGCGCCCAGCCGTGCACACCGCGGGCCCGTGCCCCGCGCACCGCGTCGGATTGGGTGCTCGCCGCCACCGCCGTGCGGGTGGTCAGCAGCAGCCACGGGATCTGGGACACCGTCAGCGCGATCCACGGCAGGACGGCGTGGCTCAGCACACCGGTGACGGTGTAGTCCGCACCCGGCGCCACCGCACCGGAGGCCGGCAGCCAGCGCAGCCCGACCGCGACCACCAACACCAGGCCCAGGGACACCACGAAGGGCGGCACCGCGGCGAACGCCACCGCGACCCCGGTGGTGAGCCGGTCGATGATTCCGCCGCTGTGCATCCCGGCGACACAGCCCGCCAGGATCGCCACCACCGCGGCGGTCAGCAACGCGGCTCCGGACAGCAGCAGGGTGAACGGCATCCGTTCGGCGAGCACGGTGGCCACCGACCGGGACTGGGTCGAGGACCAGCCCAGGTCACCGTGCGCCAAGCCGTCCAGCCACCGCCACCATGCCCGCCACCACGGCATATCGGTCTCATAGGCGGCCCGCATCGCCGTGCGCTGGGCCTGGGTGGCGAACTGGTAGTCCGAACCCAGGTAGGCGGCCAGGGGGTCGAACGGTGACAGCGAGGCCACCCAGAACATGGCCGCCGAGGTCGCCAGGGTCAGCGGGACCGCGACGGCGACGCGGATCGCGAGCAGTTTCAGCGGCGGGCAGGAGCGGAGCGACCCGGGGATTTTCACCGCTTCCATGCAGCCACGTTCCACCACGGGCCCCACCCGACCCCGTGCGAATGCGGTTCCAGGATGGGCGCGCTCTGCTGCCAGCCCAGATCCCGGTAGCCGTAGGTGTGGTCGAGGAACACCAGGAAGACCTGCGATGGCTCGGCGGCATAGGTGGCCTGGATCCGGCGGTACAACTCGTCCTTGCCGGCTCCGGACGCGGACGCACTCGCCTTTGTCAGCAGCTCGTCGAGCCCGGGCGCGGTGAAGTCACCGGGGTTGGAGTACGGCGATGCGCCCGGCACCCGGGTGTGCAGGGTGTCATGGACCTGCGAGTCGATGCTGTAGGGCGTGGAACCGCCACCGAGCAGCACCGCAGCATCATCGAAGCGCGTGTCGATCTCGTCCCAGCTGCTGCCCCGCGGCCGGATTTCGATGCCGAGCGGCTTCATCGCCGCCGCGAAGGCCACCGAGATATCCCGCCGCAGGGTGTCCTGCGCGTTGTACAGCAGTTCGAAAGTGGCTCGCGCGCCGTCCTTTTCCCGTATCTGGTCGTCCCCGGCACGCCAGCCGGCGTCGTCGAGCAGCGCGCCGGCCCGACCGAGGTCGAATCGGTACTCCGCCTCGGGGTTGTAGGCGGGGCCATAGACGGCGGCCACCGGCGTGCTCGCGACCCGGCCGTAGCCGGCCAGCACATCGCGAACCAGCGCCTCGCGGTCCACACCGATGTTCATCGCCAGCCGCGCCTTCGGGTCCGCGGTGAACGGATTGCCCGCGGGCAGCGCCACCCCGCGCCAGTCCGCCGACGCGACGCCGACGGTCTGGATGCCGTCGCGCTTGATGGAGTCGACGAGCCGCGGCGGCAGGCTGGTGCCGTCGGCCGAGCCGGCGACCATCGCCTGCGCCCGGGCGTTGTCATCGGGGGTGTAGGTGTAGACGACACGCGTGACCCGGGCGGGCTCACCCCAGTAGTCGTCGCGGGCCACCATGACGGCCTGGTCCGGGCGCAGGCTTTCCAGCCGGTACGGGCCGGTGCCCACCGGGTCGGTGTTCACCGCCCAGTCGGCGGCCGGGATGTCCTCGACCTTCTCCGAGGGCAGGATGCCCAGCAACAGGTAGGGCCGCGGGTCGGCGGCGGTGGTCAGTTCGACGGTGACGGCGCCGGGACCGTCGGCGCTGACACGCACGATCGGGGCGACCGACGTCGCGATCGCGGAGGCGACGGCCGGATCGCGCACCGCGTCGTAGGTGGCGACGACGTCGGCGGAGCCGAAGGCGCTGCCGTCGGAGAACGTGACGCCGGAACGCAACGGCAGGCGCCAGGTGTTGGGCCCCGCGGGTTGCGGGAGTTCGGCGGCCAACGCCGGAACCAGGTCGGGCAGCGAGGTGTCAGTGGTGGCGGCCGGCCGGTATAGCCCGTCGTAGAGCGGGGAGACACCGGTCTCCCCGTAGCCGTTGACCGGGTTGTACCCGCCGAGTTCGTACCCGTCGGAGAGCACGATCTGGTCGGCGCCGGTGTCGTCGGATGGTGCGGCACACCCCGCCAGCAGCACAACGGCCAGCGCGACGGCCGGGAACTTCATGTGTCTATCTGAACACATGAAGTGAAGAAGTTCAGCCCGAGCGGGTCGGGACCGGGCAAGCCTCTTCGGCCTCGGCCACGATGTGGGTGCCCTCATGCTCGGGCCGGGCACCGGCCTCATACTGTGCCCCGGTGATCGGTGCGGCAAGGCCGGCGGTCTCCTCGTCGGTGAACACCCGCCCGCGGCTCAGAAACCGCATGCCCTCCGGGGACTCCAGGCTGAACCCGCCACCGCGGCCCGGCACCACGTCGATCACCAGCTGGGTGTGTTTCCAGGCCTCGAACTGCGGGCCCGAGATCCAGACCGGGACGCCGTCGCCCACGTCGAGCACCGCCAACAGGATGTCGCGGTCACCGACGATGAAGTCGCCGTCGGGGTAACACATCGGCGAGGACCCGTCGCAGCACCCGCCGGACTGATGAAACATCAAGGCCCCGTGGCGGTTCTGCAGCGTACGCAACAGGTCCGCGGCGGCCGCGGTGATCAGTGCTCGGCTGGTCATGTGCCCAGGCTACGCGCACGGTAGAAATTAGTTCATGAGTTCCATTGACCCTGACCCCCACCTCTGGCTCGAGGACGTCACCGGCGAGGACGCCCTGGACTGGGTGCGCCGGCACAACGACCCGACCCTGGCCGATCTCGGTGACGCCGAGTTCGAGGCCATGCGCACCGAGGCGCTGCAGGTGCTCGACACCGACGCCCGCATCCCGTACGTGCGCCGCCGTGGGGAGCACCTGTACAACTTCTGGCGCGATGAGGCCAACCCGCGCGGCCTGTGGCGGCGCACCTCGCTGGAGAGCTACCGGACCGACAGCCCCGAGTGGGATGTGGTCATCGACGTCGACGCGCTGGCGGCCGCCGATGACGAGAACTGGGTATGGGCGGGCGCCGATGTCATCGAACCCGATCATGCGCTGGCGCTGATCAGCCTGTCGCGCGGCGGAGCCGACGCCGTGGTGGTGCGGGAATTCGACATGCGCACACGCGAATTCGTGTCCGGCGGATTCGAGCTACCGGAAGCCAAGACCCAGATCGCCTGGGAGGACGAGAACACCGTCCTGGTCGGCACCGACTTCGGTCCGGACTCGCTCACCGACTCCGGCTACGCCCGGCTGGTCAAGCGCTGGCGGCGCGGGGACGCCCTGGCCGATGCGGTGACCGTGTACGCCGGAGAGCAGGCCGATGTCATCGTCGCGGCCTCGGTGGACCGCACCCCCGGGTACGAGCGGACCATGATCAGCCGCGCCGTCGACTTCTTCAACGACGAGATCTACGAACTGCGGGACGCGGAACTCCTGCGCGTCGACGCCCCCACCGACGCCACCGCGTCGGTGCATCACGACTGGCTGCTCATCGAGCTGCGCACCGACTGGGAGGGGCACGCCGCCGGGTCCCTGCTGGCGGCCAGCTACGCCGAATTCATCTCGGGTACAAAGAATCTGACCGTGGTGTTCGAGCCCGACGCCCGCACCAGCCTGCACCAGTATTCGTGGACGCGGGACCGGCTCGTCGTGGTCACGCTCGCCGATGTCGCCAGCCGCGTGCAGATCTTCACCCCCGGCGAGTGGACCGCCACCGACCTGCCCGGGGTTCCGCCGAACACCAACACGGTGATCGCCGCCGCGGACTCGCACGGTGACGAGATCTTCCTGGATTCAAGCGGTTTCGTCACACCGTCACAGCTGTTGCACGGCACCCCGGACGGCCCGGTAACGCGGATCAAGCAGGCACCCGGTTTCTTCGACGCCGCCGGTATCGAGGTCTCCCAGCATTTCGCCACCTCGGCCGACGGCACCCGGATCCCGTACTTCGTGGTTGGCAGGCCGGGCGCGACCGGCCCGACGCTGCTGGGCGGTTACGGCGGGTTCGAGGTGTCACGCACACCGGGCTATGACGGAGTGCTGGGTCGGCTGTGGTTGGCCCGCGGCGGCAGCTACGTGCTGGCCAACATCCGCGGCGGCGGCGAGTACGGCCCGGGTTGGCACACCCAGGCGATGCGCGAGGGCCGCCACCTCGTGGACGAGGATTTCGCAGCGGTCGCACGGGATCTGGTGGCACGCGGGGTGACCACGGTGGCGCGGCTCGGAGCGCAGGGCGGCTCCAACGGCGGCCTGCTGATGGGCATCATGCTGACGCGCTACCCGGACCTGTTCGGCGCGCTGGTGTGCAGCGTGCCACTGCTGGACATGAAGCGGTTCCACCTGCTGCTGGCCGGCGCGTCCTGGGTGGCCGAGTACGGCAACCCCGATGATCCGGCCGACTGGGAGTTCATTTCGAAATACTCTCCCTACCAGAATATTTCGGCTGAACGCAGCTATCCGCCGATCCTGATCACCACCTCGACCCGCGATGACCGTGTGCACCCGGGGCATGCCCGCAAGATGACGGCCGCCCTAGAGGAAGCCGGGCATCCGGTGAGTTACTACGAGAACATCGAGGGCGGACACGGTGGCGCGGCGGACAATTCGCAGGCCGCGTTCCGGGCGGCGCTGATCTACCGCTACCTGTGGCGGACCATCGGCGGTTAGTCCGCCTGGTCCGCCCGCGCGAGGACGTCGCCGTATTCGGTGAGGTCGAGTTCCTCAGCGGTCACCGCCTTGGTGCCGTTGTAGACATCGCGGTCGATCTCATCGTCGGCGTTGGCGACCAGCATGGCCACGAAGGTGTCCCCGTTGACGTTGAGGAAGGTGCGGAAGATGCCGGCGAACCAGTCGACCGCGATCAGCAGGCCGACGGCTTCGAACGGCAGACCCAGCGAGGTCGCCAGGAACATCGCGACGACCGGGAAGCCGCCGGGGACGGTGATGGTGCCCATGTTCAGCAGGATCGCCAGTGCCATGCCCAGGGCGATCTGTCCGAAGCTCAGGTTGATGTCACCGGCCTGGGCCAGGAACATCACCACGATCATGTAGTTCAGCACCGCGCCGTAGGAACCCATCGTCAACCCGATGGACAGGGTGAAGTTGGCGACCTTCTGGCTGACCCCCACCTTCTCGACGGCGTTGCGCAGCACTGTCGGGAAGGTCACCGCCGAGCTGGTGGTGGTGACGGCGATGGCGGTCTGCTCGGCCAGTTTCTCCGGCAGCTTCAACGGGCTCAGTCGGGTGCGCACCGTCACGACGAGCACGAACAGCGTGAAGAGGATGAGCACCCCGAGCAGTGTGGTGCCCAGATACTTCAGCGCCGTGGTCACCACCGAGAAACCCACATCCCCGGCGAGCGCGGCGAGCAGGCAGAAGACACCGATCGGCGCGATGTGCATCACCAGCCGGATCATGGTCAGCACGATCTGCTGGATCTGGTCGATGAAGCCCAGCACCGAATCGTCGCCGCTGGAGTTGATGTGTTTGCGCAGCGCGATGCCGAACAGCAGCGAGAAGACGATGATGGGCACCATGGTGGCGGTCGACATCGCGTTGAAGATGTTGGTCGAGACGAAGTTGAGCAGTGTCTCCTGCCAGCCCAGCGCCTCCCCCGCGGACTCCTGCAGGGCCGGATCGAGTTCCTGGGTGAAGACCATGCCCGCGCCGGGCCGGATCACCGTGCTGAGCAACCAGGCCAACACCGCGGCGACGAACGAGAAACCGAGCATCCACTTGAAGGTGCGGAACGCGATCCGGCCGGTGCCCGCGCCCGTCATCGACGCGGTGGCCACGATGACCGAGGCCACCACCAGCGGCACGATCGACATCTGGATGAGCCGGATGAACATGTCTCCGACGAATTTCAGATTCGCGGCCCACTCGCCGACGAGCAGACCGAACGCGATACCGCCGACCGCCGCGATACCGATCTGCACCGCGGGGCTGGTAAGAGTCTTCATCGCGACGAAAGTAGTTCGGGCGCAATACCCGCAGGTGTCAGTGGCATTTCGCCCGGGTTACCCGGCCGGCGGCGCCGCCGCCGCCGCTATGCTGACGCCGATGTCCGGATTCTCGACCTTCAAACGCTATCTCGTCATCCAGGCGTTCACGCTGGTGTGCGGCATCGTCGGGCCGATCTTCCTGTTCGCCTACTTCGGCGCCCAACCGGACACCACCATCCGATGGATGTACTGGGCGGGCCTGTTCATCACAGCCGCCGATGTGCTCATCGCGCTGGCCATCACCTCGGCCACCACCAAGGCCGATCGGGCACCGCTGGATACCAAGGCCGCGCTGGCAATTGAGAAACTTCGTCACCGCATCGCCAACGACGACCGATAGCCGCCACCCCGCGCGTACGCTCCCCCCATGAGCCGGCTATCGAGCGTCGACGCGGCATTCTGGTTCGCCGAAACCGGTGGCTGGCACATGCACATCGGGGCGTGCGCGGTGTGCGACCCGACCGACGCACCCGACTTCAGCTTCGAACGCGTCCGCGAACTCGTCGCCAGCCGGTTGCCCGAACTCCCACAGTTGCGCTGGCGTGTGACCGGTGCCCCGATGGGGATGGACCGGCCCTGGTTCGTCGAGGACGACGACCTCGACATCGACTTCCACATCCGGCGGATCGCAGTGCCGGCCCCGGGCGGCCGAAAAGAGTTCGACGAACTCGCCGGCCGGCTGATGTCCTACAAACTCGACCGGTCCAAACCGCTGTGGGAACTCTGGTGGATCGAGGGCCTCAAGGGCGGCCGCGTCGCGATCATCACGAAGATGCATCACGCCGTCGTCGACGGTGTCTCCGGCGCAGGCCTCACCGAGATCCTGTTCGACGTGACCCGCGAGCCGCGCCCACCCGCCGTCGACGTCGACCGCTCCCTGGTCGGCGTCGGTCTGCCGCGGCCCGAGGTCCGTTTCGTCAGCGGGCTGATCAACCTCGGCGTCAAGACGCCCTACCGGATCGCCCGCCTCATCGAGCAGACGGTGCGCCAGCAGATCGCGGTGCGGGGCATCGACAACAAGCCGCCGCGCTATTTCGACGGGCCGACGGTGCGTTTCAACGCCCCGATCTCACCGCACCGCCGGGTGGCGGGGGCACGGGTGCCACTGGAGCGGGTCAAGGCGGTCAAGGAGGCGTTCGGCGTCAAGCTCAACGATGTGGTGCTCGCACTGGTGTCGGGTGCCATGCGCGAATACCTGAAGGCGCACAACGAGTTGCCGGAGAAGTCGCTGGTCTCCCAGGTGCCGGTGTCGACCCGCGCGGAATCCGACAACGGGGTCGGCAACCAGGTGTCGGCCATGACGGTGGTGCTCGCCAGCGACATCGCCGACCCGGCACGACGCATCAAGGCCATCTACGCCTACACCCAGGGTGCCAAGGAGATGGCCAAGGCGCTCACCGCGAATCAGATCATGGGCTACACCGAGACCACCCCGCCCGGCCTGCTCGCGCTGGCCTCGCGCGCCTACGCGGCCAGCGGGATCGGCAGTTCGATCGCGCCGATGAACGTGGTGATCAGCAATGTGCCCGGCCCGGACTTCCCGCTGTATCTGGGCGGCGCGAAAGTCGAGAGCCTGATGCCGCTCGGCCCGCTGCTCTTCGATGTGGCGCTCAACGTCACCTGCTTCAGCTATTGCGGTTCGGTCGATTTCGGTTTCATCACCACGCCGGAGGTGGCATCGGACATCCACAAGATGGCCGATCTGATCGAGCCCGCGCTCATCGATCTGGAGGTGGCCGCCGGGCTGGCGGTCACCGACGTGAAGCGGGTCCCACCGCGCGGCCGCCGCTGAGGCGTCAGCGCTCTTCGCCCAGCCCGCTGAGCAGCGACACGATCACCCCGATGATCACCATGCCGCCGCCGACGGTGAGGGTGAGGTTCAGCCACATGTGCATGCTGTTGACGGCGTGGGCCACCATCAGGTCGGCGATCGCATGGATGTTGCCGGTGGTCCGGTTCAGCGCATCGTCGACGTGGCCGCGGCCGATCTCGATACCGGCCCACCCGGCCGCACCGACCAGCAGCGCCGAAACGCCCAGCGCGGCAAACATTCTGCCTCGCTTACGGGACGCCGCGAGGGTCAGCAGGGCGAACACGACGGCCAGCACCGCCACCCCCACGCTGATCCACGGGCCCCACAGCGCGACCGGTCGCAACTGGCCGGGCCGCAGACCGCCGGATTCGTTCTCGGTCACCGGTACCTGCAGGCTGGTCGGCACCTGTACCCCGAAACCGTCCAGGGTCTGCCGGATCGAGCTGTCGGCGAGCATCGGTGACAGATCCACCACCCACTGGCCCTGCGCGTCGTCGGTGAACAGCCAGTGATGGGCCACCCGGTTGACGGAGGCGAACTGGCCGGGGAAGACCGGGCTGGAAGTGTAGGAGTTGGCGGCCGCCTCAAGCAGGGTGGCCTGCACCCCGGAGGCCCCGGTGGCGCCGGACACCTGCGCGGTCAGTTCGGCTGCCATCGGCTGCTGCAGTGCCGGGTTGCGGGCCGCGCCGGCCGCCAGGTCGGAGTACCCGTCCACGCTGACGACGTTGTGCTGCGTCCACAGTGCGGGGACGCTGACGGCCAGCAGCACCGTGGTCACCAACCAGAGCAGGAGCGCCAGCAGCGAACGCATGGCACCCCTCTCCGTGTCAGTCCGAAAGCGCGCGTCCCACGATCAGCGGATCGGGCTGGCCGATCACCTCGTAGTCCTTGTTGTCGTAGTCGAACTTACTCAGCACATGGCGCATCGCGTTGATCCGGGCGCGTTTCTTGTCGTTGCTCTTCACGACCGTCCACGGCGCGGTCTCGGTATCGGTCCAGGCGAACATGTCTTCCTTGGCCGCGGTGTAGTCGTCCCACTTGTCCAGCGATGCCAGGTCGGTGGGCGAGAGTTTCCACTGCCGGACCGGATCGACCTGGCGGATGGTGAAACGCGTGCGCTGTTCGTTCTGGGTCACCGAGAACCACAGCTTGGTGAGGCTGATGCCGTCGTTGACCAGCATCTGCTCGAACAACGGAGCCTGCCGGATGAACTCGGCGTGCTGCTTGGCTGTGCAGTAGCCCATCACCCGCTCGACACCGGCCCGGTTGTACCAGGACCGGTCGAACAGCACGATCTCACCGGCGGCGGGCAGGTGCTCCACATAACGCTGGAAATACCACTGGGTGCGTTCCTTCTCGGTCGGCTTCTCCAGGGCGACCACCCGGGCGCCGCGCGGGTTGAGGTGTTCCATGAACCGCTTGATGGTGCCGCCCTTGCCCGCGGCGTCGCGGCCCTCGAAGACGATGACGTGGCGCAGGCCGTTGGCCTGGCTCCACTTCTGCAGCTTGAGCAACTCGATCTGCAGCAGGCGCTTCTGCTCCTCGTACTCGATGCGCTGCATCCGCTCGTCGTACGGGTAGTTCTCCCGCCAGGTGTCGACGACGTCGCCGCCGGGCATCAGCAGCAGTTCGGGGTCGTCGTCGTCATCGTCGCGGACGGCGTAGCCGGAAACATCGAGAGTCACCGGGCGAAGCTATCCACCCGGACGTACGAGACGGTGACGCCCGGGTGAACAGCCGGGGGGTTTACTTCGCTTCGCGCTTGGGCCGCGACAGCGCCATCTTGGTCATCATCTTGTTCATCCGGGCCAGCGCCTTGAGCGAGTTGTTGTAGTAGTTGCCGCCGGCGCCGACGCTCAGCCGCGGCACCACCACGGTCTCCTGCCTGCAGTACTTGCGCACCCCGTCGACACCGCCGAAGCGAGCGCCGATCCCGGAGGTCTTCCAGCCGCCCATGGGGGCGGTGGTGCACATCAGGTTGGAGATCACGTCGTTGACGTTGACGGCGCCGCAGTCCAGTTGCAGCGCAATGTCCTTGGCGCGCTCGACATCCTTGGAGAACACCGCCGCGCTCAGCCCGTACGGGCTGTCATTGGCCAGCCGCACGGCCTCCCCGACGGAGGACACCTTCATGATGGGCAGCGTCGGCCCGAAGGTCTCCTCGGTCATACAGGCCATCGAGTGGTCCACGTCGACGAGCACGGTGGGCGGGTAGAAGCTGCCCACGCCCTCGGAGCGCTTGCCACCTGTCAGCGCCCTGGCGCCCTTGGCCAGCGCGTCATCGACGTGCTTGGCGGTGACCGCCACCTGGGACTCGTCGATCAGGGCGCCGAAGTCGTAGCCCTCGCCCGACCCCATCTTCAGGTTCTGCACGGCCTTGACCACCGCGGCGACGAACTGGTCGTAGACCTGCTCCAGCACGTAGACCCGCTCGACGGAGACACAGGTCTGGCCGGCGTTGAACATCGCGCCCCACACCGCGGCGTTGGCGGCGAGTTCCACGTCGGCGTCGTCGAGCACGATCATCGGATCCTTGCCGCCCAGCTCCAGGCTGACCGGGGTGAGCCGGCGCGCGGCGCGCTCCATCACCTTCACGCCGGTGGCCGACGATCCGGTGAACTGGATGTAGTCGGAGTTGTCGATGACGGCCTCGGACACCTCACGCGCACCCTGGGCCAGCGCCAGCACCTCGGGGGCGCCGGAATCCAGCCAGCCGCGCAGCAGCACCTCGGCGGTCAGCGGGGTGCGCTCGGACGGTTTCAGCAGCACCGCGGCACCGGCGGCCAGCGCGCCGATGGCGTCCATCATCGCGTTGGCCACGGGGTAGTTCCACGGCGCGATGATCCCGACGACCGCGCGCGGGCGGTAGTGCACGGCGATCTTCTTGATGGACAGGAACGGCAGCGGCGCCGGGCGGCTGTCCGGTGCCATCGCCTTCTCGACCGTCTTGATGTAGTAGGACAGGATCATGATCAGCAGCGGTACCTCTTGGGCCGCGTCGGTGGCCGACTTACCGGTTTCGGCGATCAGCAGCCGCTCGATCTCGTCGCGGTGCTCGCCGAGCCAGACGGCGTAACGGGCCAGCACCTTGGCGCGGCCCTTCGCGCCGCGGGCCTCCCATTCGCGCTGCGCCTCGCGCAGGCCGGCGGCGATCTGTGGGACGTCGGCGGGGTTGGTCCAGCGCACCTCGCCGGCCACCGCGCCGGTGGCGGGATTCAGGATGGTAGACACGTCGGAACGGTCTGCTGTGGCAGTCATAGGGCCATGTTAAACCCGCGCTGTGACGTAGCTCGCACCGGGGTTGACACCTGTCAAGTCGAGGTCAGGGTGCCCTTGACGTACTTGGCCTGACCGAGGTGCTGAGCGCTGTCGTCGACGATGCTGACCAGCCGGGCGCCGGCCGTGACCGGCGGGTCCCAGCCGACGTCGACGATGCGCTGCAACTCGGCGTCGTCGATGGACGCGATGTACTCCAACGTCACCTTGTGCACCGCGTGGGAGTACCCGGCCAGCAGGTCGGCCGGTGCCCGCACCTTGGCCACCTCGTCCGGCGTGTGCCCGTAGCCCATGTCATTGCCCGGCAGGTCCAGCCCGAAGCGTTCCCGCCACCCGTCCCGGATCCACACCTGTTCGGTACCGGCGATATCGGCGAGCTGCGCATCGTGCTGCCGGGCGCTGTGCCAGATCAGCCAGGCGATGCTGTTCGCACCGGCGACCGGCTGCCACCACGACACGTCATCGGCAAGCCCCTCGGTCAGCTCATCGACATGCTCGACGAGCCTGGTGAAGGAGTCCCGGAGCAGTTCCTTGGCGGCATCACTCATGCCGGCGCCGCCCCGTGGAAAACCGCCTCCACATTGTTGCCGTCCGGATCCCGGACGAACGCCCCGAAGTAGCCGGGGTGATATTCGGGCCACAGCCGCGGCGCGTGCAGGGACTCCGCACCGAGCTCCAGGGCGGCGTCATAGAACGCCTGCACCGCGTCGGTGTCGGCCGCGTGGAATGCGAAATGCGTCTCGCGGTTCGGACCCTTCGCCTCGCCCGCGTTCAGATCCGCGATCCAGAAGTCCGGCTTGCCCTCGACGCCGTAACCGATGGCGACCTGGTAATCCAGCTGCCGGGTGAACCCCAGTACGCCGAGGACCTTGTCGTAGAAGGCCTTCGACCGCTCCCAATCCGCACAGTTGATTCCGAAGTGATCTATCACACCCTGACCGTACATTCGGGGTATGACATATGAGCTCGTGATCCGCGGCGGGACCATCGTCGACGGACTCGGTGGCGATCCCTACCGCGGGGACGTCGCGATATCCGGCGGGGTCATCGCCGCGGTGGGCAGCGTCGACGGCGCTGCCGACCGCGAGATCGACGCCACCGGCCTGCTGGTCACGCCCGGCTTCGTGGACCTGCACACCCACTACGACGGACAGGCGATCTGGAGCGACCGCATGACACCGTCATCGGCGCACGGCGTGACGACCGCCGTGATGGGTAACTGCGGCGTCGGCTTCGCACCGTGCCGTCCCGAGGACCACGACACGCTCGTCGATGTGATGGCCGGTGTCGAGGACATCCCCGGTGTGGTGATGGTCGACGGTCTGCCGTGGACCTGGGAGACCTTCCCCGAGTTCCTCGACGCCCTCGACAGGCGCCGACGGGATATCGATGTCGCCGCCTTCCTGCCGCACTCCCCGCTGCGGGTTTACGTGATGGGCCGGCGCGGCGTCGACCGCGAACTGCCCACCGCCGAAGACCTCGCGCTGATGCGCAAGCTCGCCGAGGAGGCCATCCGGGCCGGGGCCATCGGGTTCGCGTCGTCACGGTTGACGTTGCACAAGACCGCGGGCGGGCAGCCGATTCCGAGCTACGAAGCCGAATACGCCGAGATCGAGGCCATCGCCCGCGGGGTCGACGACGCCGGCGGCGGGCTGCTGCAGTTCGTGCCCGATCTGATGGCCGGTGACTACGAAGGCGCACTCAAGGCGGTGTTCGACGTCGCCGCCGAGGTGGGCCTGCCCGTCACGTTCACCCTTGCGATCGGCAACGCCGGCCCGCCGATCCACCTGGATGCGCTGCGGATGGTGGAGAAGGCCAATGCGAACGGGGGCGACGTCACGGGCCAGATCTTCCCGCGCCCGATCGGGCTGGTGCTCGGCCTGGACCTGTCCGGCAACCCGTTCGTCATGTACCCCTCCTACCGCGAGATCGCCGGCCTCCCGCTCGCCGAACGCGTCGCCGAGATGCGCAAACCCGAAGTCCGCGAACGCATTCTGACGGACACACCGGCCAGTGATGGACATCCGCTGATGTTCGCCGCCCAGGCCTGGGACTACATGTACCCGCTCGGCGACCCTCCGAACTACGAGCCCGCGGCGGAGGATTCGATCGGCGCACGGGCCCGTGCCCGCAACGTCAGCCCGCTGGAGGAGGCATACGACCGCCTGCTCGACGACGACGGTCACGCCATGTTGCTGGTCACCCTGGCCAACTTCCGTGACCACTCGCTGGACACCGTGGCCGAGCTGATCCAACGCGATGACGTCGTACTGGGACTCGGCGACGGCGGCGCCCACTACGGGATGATCTGTGACGCAAGCTTTCCCACGTACATGCTGACCCACTGGGTGCGTGACCGCCCGTCGGGGCGGCTGCCTTTGCCGCGGGTGATCAAGGAGCTGACCTCGGTGCCGGCCCGGATCGCCGGGATGGCCGACCGCGGACAGCTGACCGCCGGATACAAGGCCGACCTGAACATCATCGACGCCGCCGCGATGCGCTTGTACCAGCCCACGGTGAAGGCCGACCTGCCCGCCGGGGGCCGCCGGCTCGATCAGCGTGCCGACGGCTATGTGGCGACCATCGTCTCCGGGGAGATCATCGCCGAGAACGGGGTGCCCACCGAGGCCCGGCCAGGCCGGCTGGTGCGCGGGCGCCAGGCCGCTCCGTAGGCTCGCACCATGAGTGTGAAGGTAGATCTGGACAAGCTGGGGCAGACCCTGGCCGATTTTCCCTTCGGGTATCTGATCACCGTCGGCGACGACTTCCGCGCGCACACCGTGGCGGTGACACCGGTTTTCGAGGGTGCCGCATTCACCATCGGGCCGCTCGGTGGCACCACCCGGCGCAATGCCGCCGCGCATGAGGCCGTCACCGTGCTCTGGCCGCCCCGGGAACCGACGGGCTATTCGCTGATCGTCGACGGCACCGCCGAGGTCACCGAGTCCGGCGTGCGCCTGACACCGCTCCGCGCGGTGCTGCACCGCAGCGCCATCGAGCCGGGCGAGGGCACCGACCCCGGCGGCCTGCACGACTGCCTGCCGCTGAAGGGCTGACCGTCACTCGCGATCTACGCCGGACGCGCCCGAATTCTCCAGCAGCCGCTTGAGGACGTCGTCCGGGCCGCCATCACCTGGCCTCAGTTCGTGCACCGAACCACCTGAATCGGTGGCGATGCGGTCCGCGCCCACGGTGTCCGGCGCCGGTTCCCCCGGAATCCCCTGGGCCGGCGCCTCGCCCTCACCTGCAGGACCTTCGGTCTGAGCGCCGCCCTCGGCGCCCTGCGCCGGCATTTGGCCCTGCTCGCCCTGACCCTCACGCTGGCCACCGGCACCGGCACCGCCACCGCCACCGCCACCGCCACCGCCACCGCCACCGCCACCGCCACCGCCACCGCCACCGCCTTCAGACTCAGGGTCCTTCAACTTGTCCAGCAGTCGCTGCTCTGTCTCGTTGCGGTGCAGGCGTTGCTCCTCATCAGGCTCGGTCACGGTGTCGAAGCATCCGGCGGGCGCCTCCTGCACCGTCTTCAGCGCCTCCTGCCACAGCGGCTTGGCCTCGTCGCGGCGATTGTCGGCGCTCTTGAGGTCACCCTGTGTCTCCAGCACCACTTCGAGGTTGATGCGCACCGGGCACGACTCCGCCGGGTCGACCAACGACAATGACGTTTTGAACTCCGCTTCCGCGTCGGTCAGTCTTCCTTCCAGCGCATAACGATCACCTTCGGCGAAATGCGCTTTGTACAAATCGATTACGTTCATCGATTTGAGTACCTGCACATCGTCGGCCAACCCGCGCGAATCGTACTCGAGATAGTCCGACCTGGCCGCATGCCCGTAGGCCACCATCGTCACCAACTTCACGCCGATGGCGACCAGCACCAGTGCAGGCAGGATCGAGAGCAGGATGAGCTTTCTGCGCAGCAGCTTTCGGGACATCAGAGCTCCCGCGGCTTCGTCATCCGCGACAAGCGATACTCACGTGCCATGGCGTAGAGCTCGTAGAACATCAACAACATCGCGATGGCCGTGAAAACCCAGTAGAACTCCGTTCGATTTCCCGGCATCGACGTGCTTTGCTGCTCCGCCGATGTCGGAGCATCCAGCGCCGGGATGATGGTCGCCGTCGAATCACCGAGACCACGGTGGAAATACGGGATATGCAGCTGGCCGGCGACGGCTCGCAACGACGCTTCGTCGAGCCCCGAGAGAAACGGTCCACCGCCGCCGTTCGGGTCGGGGAAATAGGTGATCTCACCGTTGGCCGCCAGCCTGCCGGCTATCTTGCCGCCACCGGGCGTACCGTATCCGAGCACCGCGCCGCCGGCGATGAGGGTGGCAGGAATATCGAACTTCGTGGCCGGCTTTCGCGAGATCCCAGCTCCGTCACCGAGATAGAACACCAGATTGTCCGATCCCGGAAACTGCTCGCTCGCCATCGCAAGCTGACGCTTCAACTGATCATCGGCAGCCCCGATATCCACGCCGAACAGCGAGTCGAAGTCCGACTCGTAGGTGGAGTAACCATTGAGCAACGCGCGCAGACTCCAGATGTCGGCCGACAGCGGCCAGTCGACCCGGGCGCTGGTGGCAAACGACGTGATGGAGAAGCGTGCGGCCGGATACTGGTCGACGATCGACTGCATGTCGGCTCGGATGCCGGCCATCCGGAACTGGTTGTCGCCGTAGTCATCCGCCCGGGAATTCAATGACCGATCGACGACGAAGAACACGTTCAGGTTATCGGCGGCCACCTGCGTGACAGACTCGCTGACGGTGTGTCTCTGCTGCTCGATACCTGGTCGCACCGCAGCCGCAAACAGGCACACGATCACCAGGGTCAACAGGCTCCAACGCACGACCACCTTGCGCTGCCCGCCCCTACCCACGACCACCAGCACCCGGTAGAGCGTGTACATCCGCAGCACCAACGTGAGCGCGGCCAGCGAGCCGAACACCCACCACGTCAGCACGGGTTCGAACGTCATCGCCGTACCCCGGCAAGACTGATCGAGAAGGCGATCACCAGCACCAGCGCGACGGCGAGAATCAGGTTGGGGCGATCGCGCACCTGCTCCACCAGAACCGTTCCGTCGGAGGCCGTTATCACCGGCGGATGCGCGCGGATGTCATCGAGGTGATTGCGCAGCGCGTTGTCCGCAGTCTCCTGCGCGTCTTGCGAATCTTCGCGCACGTAGCTGATGAATCGTCCATCGGTGGCGGCGGCGAACTCGCTGAGTGCCTGGCTTGCCTCGAGCGGAGTCCGGGTCAGCACATTGATCTGGATCCCCGACGACTGCGCCAACTCCTTGAGCGCACCATCGGAGAAGATCGGCTTTGCGGCGTCGCCGCCGGGGCCCAAGTAGATCACCGACCGTCTGACGTCCGAGGGCTTCCCCACCCCCGGAAAGCCCTTCATGCACATCGCAAGTGCGTCGTTGACGGTCAACTGATAGTCGGAATAGTTGACGAGCTTGGCGAATTCGCCCTGGGACCGCGACAGTACCGCGGTGTCCTCGGGCGTCGGGTTCTCGGTGGACTGCAAGCGCTGCAGGTCTGCATACCGGCCCAGCGTGTCGTGCAGATACGAATGGTCACTGGTCATCGGGGTCACCCGGAGCGTGCGAAATGTCAGTCCGAGGCGCTGCGTGTCGAACGTGGCGACCTGGTCGCGAAAGTAGGACAGCAACACCGATGCGTCATGCGATGCCGGGTCGTCCTGCAGACAGAGCATCACATCTTCGGGATGTGCGCGGTTGATCTCGGCGGCGGTGGCCTGCGAGCTGACCGGACGCGCGGTGGCGATGATGGCGCACAACAGCACAGCGACGGTCGACACCGCTATGGCCGCCAACAGTATCCGATACCGACGGTATGCCCGGGCGTACTCCGGAAGCCGGGTCAGGCGCTCCACCCAGGCCAGCGGACGCAGGCGTCGCGGTTGTTGCCGCAGTGGCCAGAGGAAGGCGGCGCCCACGATCGCGGCGAGGGCCACCAGGCCCACGATCACGACCCACCACCATTTCAGCTCCATGACTGGATCGTGCTCCGCACCTGGGACACCGTGACAGCAAGGTCCGGGCTGCTGTCATCGGATTCGAATTGTCGTGCATACAAGGCCGACATGGCCGGCGCTGCCGCAGCGGCGGCGCTGTGCGTCATCTCCCCCAATGCCATGTACTGCGCCCGAACACCCGTCTGGAAGTACACGAAATTCCGTAATATGCGGCTCATTTCGGCCGATGCCTGCCGTGAGCTCAACTCCCCGGACCGGTGGCGGTCACTCACCCGGCCGATCGCCGCGCCGAACTTGCGGCGCAGGACCCAGGCGGTGATATCGCGGATCACCGGGATGGTGCGCAGTCGCCGAACCGGCAGCGTCCACACCACCACACCGGCGAACCACCCGATCACACCGAGGATCGACAGCACACCCAGCACCAGCCAGAGCGCGGAGTACGGCAGTGGCGCCACAATCCATTTCAGGTAGTCACCGGCCACGGCTGACCTTCTTCAGCATCAGGGTGATCGCCTTGAACAGCTCACCGCTGCCGGACACCCGGGCGCACGGGATGGCCGAAGAGTTGACGTACTCCTCGAATGCAGCCTCCCGCAGGGCTTCAGCCTTGCGGTATGCCGCCAGCACGCGGTTCCCCATGATCTCTTCCCGCAGCAGGGTTTTGCCGCTGTCGACGTCGTAGCCCTCACCACCGAGGGCAGGCACTCCGATCAACGGCGCATCCCGGACCGTCACCCAGTACACGTCGTGACGCGCGGCGATCCTGCGGAACCGCTCGTCCAATCCTGCGGACACATCGGGTTCGTCGGATATCACGAAGACGATGTGGCGGCGCCGGAAGTGATGCTGCACGTACTCCAACTGCGTGCCGATATCGCTGCGGTCACTATCGGCGACGTGATGACGGTTGATCCGCTCCAGGATGTGTTCGAGATGCGCCTCACCACGCCGGTTCGGCATATGGGCGGATCCGGTGTTGTCCCCGTACACCAAACCCATTTCATCGCCTTTGCTGATGGCGATGAGCCCCACCAGGCCGACGGCATTGAGAATCACCCGATGTTTGACCTCACCGCTCGCGGCCAGCGCGAGCATGTTCCGGCCGAGGTCGGTGACCATCAGTATGCGCTGCTGCCGATACGAGACGAAGCGCTTCACCAGCACCTCGGGCGAGCGCGCCGAGGCCTTCCAGTCGATGTCGCGGACATCGTCTCCCGCGATGTAGGGACGCAGATCGTCGAATTCCAGACTGCGCCCGTGGAACATCGACCGGTGCTCGCCCTCCAACATGCCTCGGGAGACCCCGTTGGGACCCGCGAGCCGGTTACCGGCGAGGGTCTGAGCCTTGACCTCTTGCAACAGCACACCCATGGCTAGGGAGTTCGCACAACCTGGATGATGTTGTCTATCAACACCTCCGAGGTGACGTTCTGGGCAACCGCCTCGAATCCGAGAATCAGCCGGTGCCGCAGC
Organism: Mycolicibacterium sp. P9-22; assembly: GCF_008329585.1. Taxonomy (GTDB): domain Bacteria; phylum Actinomycetota; class Actinomycetes; order Mycobacteriales; family Mycobacteriaceae; genus Mycobacterium. The sequence continues at coordinate 903,237 of NZ_NPKP01000002.1, forward strand.
ACCCGATTCGCGAGGACCTTGATGTCGTCGGGAAGGACATGGTTTCGGCCCGAGAGCAGAGCCAGCGCCCGCGCCGCCTTACAGAAGGCTATCGTCGCTCGCGGGCTGGCACCGTACTCGATGAGCCGGGCCAGATTGGCCGGGAGGTATTGCTGCGGAGTGCGCGTCACCGCGACGATCTGGGTGATGTAGTCGACGATCGCCGGATCCAGGTAGACCCGCCGGACCACGTCCTGGATGTAGAGGATGTCATCCAGCGAGGCCACGGCGGTCGCCCGGTGATTCGTGTAGACACCCGCGTCGATCCGGCGGACCATCTCCGCCTCCTCACGCGGATTCGGGTAGCTCAGAATCTCTTTGAACATGAACCGGTCCATCTGCGCTTCCGGCAGCGGATATGTCCCCTCCTGGTCGACAGGATTCTGGGTGGCCAGGACCAGAAACGGCTCGGGGACCGGGTGCACCTCACCGGCGATACTGGTTTGACGTTCTTCCATCGCCTCCAGCATGGCGCTCTGGGTCTTCGCGCTGGACCGGTTGATTTCGTCGAGCAGAACGATATTGGCGTGCACCGGGCCGAGTTGGGTGTGGAAGACACCCTTGGACGCATCGAAGATCTGGGTCCCGATGATATCGCTTGGCAGCAGATCCGGGGTGCACTGGATGCGGCGGAACTTTGCCTGTACCGCATCGGCGATCGCCCGCGCGGCCGTCGTCTTGGCAAGCCCTGGAACACTTTCGAGCAGCACATGACCACCGGTGAGCAGTCCGATGAGCAGACTCTGCTGCAGCCCACCCTGACCGACCACCTTGGCGGCGAAGGCACCGGAGAGCGCACCGATGACGGCGCGAGCCTGATCGAGTTCCTCCCGCGTGGGCTGCGGCTGCACCGGAGCGCTCATCGGCCGTACCACTTCACCGTCAACGGATCCTGCGCCATGTCAATCTGTCCCATCAACGCCACCATCGGCTTGCCCTGCACGGTTTGACCGCTCGTATCGGTCGCGGTCAGCGTCCACTGCGTCATCGCCGTGGTGCGAACCGTCATATCGAATGCCGTGAACGTGTATTGGATGTCGCCGAGGTCGGCGGGCGGTTCCCAGCGGGCGGTGCCGTCGACCAACGTCGGGTTCGGCATGTGGTTCGGGCACCCCGGTGGGGACAGTGCGGTGGACTGCGCGCATGCGGTGACGGCGGCGGCGACCGCCTGTTCGGCGGCTTCCGAACCTGCCTCACTCAGCTGAAACTGGACACCGGTGGGCATCGCCGCCCCCTGGATGACGAGTCCGTCCAGTAGCACCGGTCGCGCCGCCGACACCGTCAGATACTCACTCGCCGAGCCCAGGTCGAGCCAGCCCGGAAACACATACACCGTCGACATGTTCGACGCGGGCTTGCCGAACAGTGTGATCGGCGGGGGCGGAACAGGCTTGCCGGTGACCGGGTCGGTGGTCGGCATGCTGCCCCTGAGATTGAGTTTGACGGCGCCGGCCGCGAGCTTCCAGCCGTCATCACCCTTCTTCACCATCAGAGTCTGATCGGATGTCTGATCGCCGAAGTTGACCGCCACATGGACCTGCCCGAAACCGGCCGTCTCGTTCGCACTGAGAATCCGGATGTTGGTGATCGGCCATTTCGCGATCTGCTGTTTCAGAATCTCGTCGGTGAGGAAATCCTTGGAGGCCGGCTGATCCGAGCCGAATGCCAACGCGGCATTGGCATCTCCTTGCGACAACGCCTCCAGGTACCCCTTGACCGCGTCACCGGCGGTGCTCGCACCACCGCCTGCACTGCGGTCGGAGCCGCCGCCGGAGAACGACACGATGGCCACCACGATGCCCACGACGAGCAGCACCGCCAGGGTGGCGCCGACGGTGACAAGCAGCGCCTTCCTGCTGCGGACCGTGGGTGGGGGCGGTGAGTAACCGGCCTGCAGCGGACCACCCCACTGCGGACCAGGTGGCGGTGGCGCGAAGGGAGCCGGAGGCGTGGGTGACGGCATGGATGGCGGCGGATACCCAGGATCCTGCGGTGCTGGTCCGTCAACGGGATTCGGTCCCCCGAAAGGCGAATTCGGCGGTTGGGTCACGCCGCAGATCCACCGGCACGCAAGGTCAACAAATCGAACGCCCCCCGATTCGACAAGCCACTACGGCTATTGGCCAATCGACCGTATCACCCGGTCGATACCCCACCGGACACCAATTTCGGGAACGAAAAAGCCCGGCGCTGCTGACGCAACGCCGGGCTTTCTCGTGAAGGGACTTAGAAGTCCATGCCGCCCATGCCACCGGTCGGGTCGCCCGCGGGTGCGGACGCCTTCTCCGGCTTGTCGGCGACGACGGCCTCGGTGGTGAGGAACAGCGCCGCGATGGACGCCGCGTTCTGCAGCGCCGAGCGGGTGACCTTGACCGGGTCGGCAACGCCGGCGGCCAGCAGGTCCTCGTACACGTTGGTCGCGGCGTTCAGGCCGTGACCGTCGGGCAGGTTCGACACCTTCTCGGCGACGACACCGGGCTCCAGACCACCGTTGAAGGCGATCTGCTTGAGCGGAGCCGACAGCGCGACACGCACGATGTTGGCACCGGTGGCCTCGTCACCCTCGAGCTTCAGCTCGTCGAGCGCCGGAGCCGACTGCAGCAGAGCCACGCCACCACCGGCGACGATGCCCTCTTCGACGGCAGCCTTCGCGTTGCGGACGGCGTCCTCGATGCGGTGCTTGCGCTCCTTGAGCTCCACCTCGGTGGCAGCTCCGGCCTTGATCACCGCAACACCGCCGGCCAGCTTGGCCAGGCGCTCCTGCAGCTTCTCGCGGTCGTAGTCGGAGTCGCTGTTCTCGATCTCGGCACGGATCTGGGCCACCCGGCCGGCGATGGCGTCGGAATCCCCGGCGCCCTCGACGATGGTGGTCTCGTCCTTGGTGATGACGACCTTGCGGGCGGTGCCCAGCAGGGCGATGTCCGCGGTCTCCAGCGAGAGGCCGACCTCTTCGCTGACAACCTGGCCACCGGTCAGGATCGCGATGTCCTGCAGCATGGCCTTGCGGCGGTCACCGAAGCCCGGGGCCTTGACGGCGACGGACTTGAAGGTGCCACGGATCTTGTTGACCACCAGGGTCGACAGGGCTTCGCCCTCGACATCCTCGGCGATGATCAGCAAGGGCTTGCCGGACTGGATGACCTTCTCCAGCAGGGGCAGCAGGTCCTTGACGGTCGAGACCTTCGAGCTGACCAGCAGGATGTAGGGATCCTCCAGGACGGCTTCCTGACGCTCGGCGTCGGTCACGAAGTAACCCGAGATGTAGCCCTTGTCGAAGCGCATACCCTCGGTGAGCTCGAGCTGCAGGCCGAAGGTGTTGGACTCCTCGACGGTGATGACACCCTCGTTGCCGACCTTGTCCAGTGCCTCGGCGATCAGGTCACCGATGGACTGGTCACCGGCGGAGATGCCGGCGGTGGCAGCGATCTGCTCCTTGGTCTCGACCTCTTTGGCGGTCGAGAGCAGGCGCTCGGTGACGGCCGCGACGGCCTTCTCGATGCCGCGCTTCAGGCCGAGCGGGTTGGCGCCGGCCGCGACGTTGCGCAGGCCTTCGCGAACCAGTGCCTGGGCCAGCACGGTGGCGGTGGTGGTGCCGTCGCCCGCGACGTCATCGGTCTTCTTGGCGACCTCTTTGACCAGCTCTGCGCCGATCTTCTCGTACGGGTCCTCCAGCTCGATCTCCTTGGCGATGGACACACCATCGTTGGTGATCGTGGGGGCGCCCCACTTCTTCTCCAGGACGACGTTGCGACCCTTGGGGCCGAGCGTCACCTTTACGGCGTCAGCGAGGGCATTGAGGCCCCGCTCGAGGCCGCGGCGGGCCTCTTCGTCATACGCAATTGTCTTGGCCATTGCGAGGTGATTCCTCCGGTTGGGAATTGCACGTCTTTTTTGGTCGGGTTCAGTGCCCGCGACGGACGGCGTGGGTGTGCTCCCTGCCTCACCGGCCCGACCTAGCACTCACAGATCGAGAGTGCCAATGTCATTTTTAGCACTCTCCTATGGTGAGTGCAAGGTTGGTTGATCCCTGTTCACTTGGCGCGCAACCCGTCGATCACCACGGCCAATCCCGTTTCGGCGACCGCGGGGTTATAGGCCTGCATCGCTTGCAGGCCCACGACGAGACCTTTCACTTCGGGCACCGTGACATCGGTGCGCACGGTTCCGGCGGCCTGACCGGCGGCCAGGAGGTCACCCACCATGCCGAGGAACTCGCCTTCGGCCTCGGGTACCGCGTGGTTGACGTCCAGACCGGCGCCGGCGAATGCCTCGACCAGCCCGCGGTCGGTGGCGCCCCAATCGAGCACCATGGCCCTCATCAAGGTGAAGACCCCGCCGGCCGGATCCGAATCGAGCAGGGCGCGGCCCTCGTCGACGATGTGTCGCATCCGGTCCTCGATCACCGCCCTGAACAGATCCTCCTTGGCCGGGAAATGCCGGTACACGGTGCCTGCGCCGACGCCGGCCCGGCGGGCGATCTCGTCGATGGGCACCGCGAGGCCGTCGGCGGCGAAGGTCTCATAGGCCACCTCGAGCACCCGTGCGCGGTTCCGTGCCGCATCGGCGCGCATGTTTGTCGACCTCCCGGGAACTAAAGCAAGCGGGGCGCGCGTTCCGTCTATACGGAACGAACCCTCCACTTCTGACAGGATATCTCTGATGACCACATGGACCACCACCCACATCCCCGACCAGACCGGCCGCACGGCCGTCATCACCGGCGCCAACACCGGGCTGGGCTTCGAAACCGCCAAGGCGCTGGCAGCCAAGGGTGCTGACGTCGTCCTCGCGGTGCGCGACACCGCCAAAGGCAAACAGGCCGCTGCGCAGATCGCCGGCAATGTGACGGTCCAGGAACTCGACCTGACCTCGCTGGCCTCCATCCGCGAGGCCGCCGAGGCCCTGAAGAGCGGGAACGACAAGATCGATCTGCTGATCAACAACGCCGGCGTGATGACCACACCGAAGGGCACCACCAAGGACGGTTTCGAGCTGCAGTTCGGCACCAACCATCTCGGCCACTTCGCGCTGACCGGCCTCTTGCTCGACGCCATCCTCGATGTGGAAGGCGCGCGCATCGTCACGATCAGCAGCAACGGCCACAAGATGGGCGGTTCCATCCACTTCGACGACCTGCAGTGGGAACGCTCCTACAGCCGGATGGGCGCCTACACGCAGTCCAAGCTCGCCAACCTGCTGTTCACCTACGAACTCCAGCGCCGGCTCGCACCGCGCGGCAAGACCATCGCCCTGGCCGCACATCCGGGTACCTCCACCACCGAGCTGGCCCGCAACATCCCGTCCGCCCTGCAGCGCGGCTTCCAGGCGGTGGCCCCGCTGATCGCGCAGAGCCCGGCGGGCGGAGCCCTGCCGTCACTGCGGGCGGCCACCGACCCGGGCGCCTTGGGCGGCCAGTACTACGGTCCCGACGGCATCGCCCAGCAGAAGGGCAACCCCGTCGTGGTGGCCAGCAGCGCGCAGTCCTACGACGTGGAATTGCAGCGCCGGCTGTGGGCGGTCTCCGAGGAACTCACCGGAGTGACATTCGGCGTCTAACCTGTTGGCGTGTCACTTGTCGTGCCTCCCTATCCCCCGCCGCGCTACACCAAGGAGACGCCGGAGGTCAGCGCGTGGGTGCGCCGCGGCGACGCACCCGCGGACTACGACGCACACGGGCTGGTTCGGTATCACTATCTGGCGAACCAGCAGCAGACCGGGGGCGACTACGGCCTCTACCGGATCGAACTGGCCGCTGAGGCCGGCGGCCCCGGGCCGCATTACCACCGGGCGATGTCGGAGGCCTTCTTCGTGCTGTCCGGGTCGGTGGAGATCTACGACGGCGAAGAATGGTCGACGGCGGGCACGAACGATTTCCTGTACGTGCCGCCGGGCGGAATCCATGGCTTCCGCAACACCGCCGACGCGCCGGCCTCGATGCTGATGCTGTTTGCTCCCGGCGCGCCGCGTGAGCACTACTTCGAGGGCCTGGCCCAGCTGGGTGATCTCACCGATGAGGAACGCACCCAGTGGTTCATCGACAACGACAATTTCTTCGTCTGACACGCCGTCTGCCACGACACGTCTCCTGCGGATGTGCGAACACGGAACCCCTTGCCCTAGACTGCCCTTCGACCAGATAGGAGTCTCGGGTGCGGGCATTCGAAGCGCCCAGCACCCAGGCTTTGCGGGGCTGGCAGCGCCGGGCGCTGGTGAAGTATCTCGCCGCCAGGCCGAAGGACTTCCTGGCTGTCGCGACGCCGGGTGCCGGTAAGACCACCTTTGCGCTGCGCATCGCCGCGGAGCTGCTGGGCGACGGCACGGTGACCCAGGTCGTGGTGGTGGTGCCCACCGAACATCTCAAGACCCAGTGGGCACAGGCGGCCGCCCGGTTCGGGATGGCGCTGGACCCCAAGTTCAGCAACTCCGCGGCGCAGACCTCCAGCGACTACCACGGGATCGTCGTCACCTACGCCCAGGTGGCCAGCCACCCGACCCGGCACCGGGTGCGCACCGAGAACTACAAGACGCTGGTGATCTTCGACGAGATCCACCACGGCGGCGATGCCAAGACGTGGGGCGACGCCATCCGCGAGGCCTATGACGACGCGACGCGGCGCCTCGCGCTGACCGGGACGCCGTTCCGTTCCGATGACAGCCCCATCCCGTTCGTCACCTATGAGACCGACGGTGCGGGTTTCCAGCGCTCCAAGGCCGACCATGTCTATGGCTACGCCGATGCGCTGGCCGACAGCGTGGTGCGCCCCGTGGTGTTCATGGCCTACTCCGGTGAGGCGCGCTGGCGCGACAGCGCCGGCGAGGAACACGCCGCACGCCTCGGGGAACCGCTCAATGCCGAACAGACCGCGCGGGCCTGGCGCACCGCGCTCAACCCCGAGGGCCAGTGGATGCCCGCGGTCATCGCCGCGGCCCACAAGCGGCTGATGCAGAAGCGCGAGCATGTGCCCGACGCCGGCGGCATGATCATCGCCACCGATCAGACCACCGCGCGCGCGTACGCCAAGCTGCTGACCACCATCACCGGCACCAACCCCACCGTGGTGCTCTCCGACGACCCGACCGCGTCGAATCGCATCTCGGAGTTCTCGGACTCCTCGGATCCCTGGATGGTCGCGGTGCGCATGGTGTCCGAAGGCGTGGACGTGCCCCGGCTGGCGGTCGGCGTGTACGCCACCAGCGCGTCGACCCCGCTGTTCTTTGCCCAGGCGATCGGGCGTTTCGTGCGCAGCAGGCAGGCCGGCGAGACGGCCAGCATCTTCCTGCCCTCGGTGCCCAACCTGTTGCAGCTGGCCAGCGAGCTGGAAGCCCAGCGCAACCACGTGCTGGGCAAGCCGCACCGGGAATCCGACGGTCTCGACGATGAGCTGATCGAGGACGCGAACAAGACCAAGGATGAGAAGACCGACCAGGACCGGGGTTTCGAATCTCTGGGCGCCGACGCCGAACTGGACCAGGTCATCTTCGACGGGTCATCCTTCGGCACCGCGGCTGCCGCGGGCAGTGACGAGGAGGCCGATTATCTCGGCATTCCGGGGCTGCTCGACGCCGGCCAGATGCGCGATCTGCTGAGCCGCCGCCAGGACGAGCAGCTGCAGAAGCGGACCGCGGCGGCGGGCGCCGCCGGGCTGCCGGCACCGCGGACCACGCACGGCCAGCTCCAGGAACTGCGGCGCGAGCTGAACACCCTGGTGTCCATAGCCCATCACCGCACCGGCAAGACACACGGGCAGATCCACAAAGAGCTGCGCGAAAAGTGCGGCGGCCCACCGCTGGCGGCGGCCTCCGGCGAGCAGATCAAGGCCCGCATCGACGCGGTGCGCAGCCTGAGCGCGTCGCAGCGTTAGAGCCCCAACAGTTTCGGCAGGTCGGCCACCGAGTCGATGACATGGTTGGGCTGCATGGCGAATTCGTCTGCAGCCCAACGGTCCAACGTATCCTGGCGGAACTTCCCGGTGCGCACCAGCACACCCGTCATACCGACCACCTGACCGGCGAGCACATCGTTGTTCAGATCGTCACCGACCATGTACATCTCGTCGGCGTCCACCCCCAGCCTGCCCGCCGCGGACAGGAATCCCTCGGGTGCGGGCTTACCGACGGCGGTCGCCTTGCGCCCCGAGCACTCCTCCATACCGTGCAGATACATGCCGGTATCGATGCGCAGTCCGTCGGTGGTGGTCCACGACATGCTGCGGTGCATGGCGACCACCGGCACCCCCTGGGCCATCCAGTCGTATACCCAGGACAGGGTGAGGTGGCTGTACTCCGGGCCGGCACCGCCGAGCAGCACCACATCGGGGGTCTCCGGGGCGCTCTGCCCGCCGCACTCGCCGGAGTAGACGATGTCGATACCGGGCATGTCCTCGGCGATCTGGCCGCTGTTGACCAGGAAACATCGGGCCCCCGGATATCGGTCCCGGACGTAGTCGGCGGTCAGCGCGGCGGCGGTGATCACCTCGTCGGGGCTCACCGCCATCCCCGCCGTGGTCAGCAGGTCGGCGATCTGGGTGCGGGTGCGGGTGGTGGTGTTGGTCAGGTAGGACCGGGCAATCTGGTTGTCCGCCAGCACCTGCAGCGCCCGGGCCGCACCGTCGATCGGTTGCCACGAGGTCACCAGCACCCCGTCGATATCGAAAAGCACTCCACCGATTGCCATGCAGCGAGACTAGGCGCACCACTGGCTGTCTGCGACCCACGGGGAGGCCGTTGCCGCCACCGTCCACGCCATCCCGGCGGGCACATCGATCAGCACATAGCGCTTGGTGCCGGCGGCCGTGGCCGCCACCAGGGTCGCCACCCCGGCGCGGCGCTGAAACCAGGTCTGGCGCACCGTCCACCCGATGATGCCCGCGGTCTGCACGCAGTCGCGCCGGCGTTCCACGCTACCGGCGCGGGTCACCAGCCACTGCCCGTCCACCCGGTGCCCCAACGCCCGCACCCGGTCCATCGCCAGCCACCCACAGCCGATGACCAGTGCAGCCCAGAGTCCCCAGACCCACGCCGGCACGGCGAGGAACGGCAGCACCGTCGCCACCACGACCGGAACCACGAGCGCCCGGACCCACCGTCTGCGCGCCGCGACCGGCCCATGCGTCACCAGCGGCCCATGCACGACGCCGGCTTCCCCGACCAGTTCCGACAGCACTCGCCGCGCGGTACCGGCCGGGCAGGCCGGCAACAGCAGCGATGACTCCCCCACGCCCGCCACGCCGGTCATCACGGCATCCAACCGGGCCCCGCCCAGGGCGCGCACCAGCAGCGGTTCGCGCAGTGTGCCGCCGCGCAGCCGGCGCCGGTCAAAGGTGTGTTCGCGGATCTTCAACAGCCCGTGCACCAGATTGAGCGTGTCGGCCCGGCGGGTGAGGACCAGGTTCCCGTAGGTCAACAGCGACCGCCCGACCGCGAGCACGACCCCGGCCGACACCGCGCCGACGGCCAGCCAGGGGCCGCCGAACACCAGCACCCAGTCCCGCAGCGCCTCCCCGAGGCCGGCCTGATAGGCGATACCGATGGCGGCTCCGATGGTCAGCAGGCCCGACCAGCTCAGCGGGCTGTAGCGCAGCCATGACGGCTCCCAGGACGCCAGCCGCTCACCCGCGGGGGCATCATCGCGCTGCTCGCCCAGCAAGGCCGCACGCAACGCGGCGACCTGATCGGCGCGCACGGCATCGAGCTCGAAAGCGTTGTCACCCTTGGCTTCCTGCCCGGTACTGACGCGCAGCACGGTGAGCCCCATCAGCCGGTGCAGCAGCCGGGCCTCGGTCTGCACCGAACGGATCCGGTTGCGCGGCACCGACAATTCGTTGCGCTGCAACAGCCCGGTGCGCAGCAGGATGTCCTGTTCGTCGATCCGGTAACTGGTGGTGAACCACCTGGCCAAGCCCAGCAGCACGATGAAGCCGACACCGAGCAGCGACCACACCGGATTCTGGGTGGCCGACCCCAGCACGATCGCCCCGATGAGCAGCGGCAGCTGGTTGAGCACCTCGTGAACCGGATGCACCAGCAGCATGCGCGGCGAAAGACGCTGCCATTCCTTCATATTGGGGGGAAGAACACCGCCACTCATGTCGCATCGTGGCCGCCGAGGGCGGCGATATCGGTCAGTTGGGCGACCACCTGATCGGCGACCGCCGCGTCGAGCGCGACGATGCGCACCGCACCCGCCGATGACGCCGTCGTCACCGTCACGTTGGCCAGGCCGAACAACCGGTCCAGCGGCCCGCGGTAGGTGTCGACGGTCTGCACCCGCGATATCGGCGCGATACGGCGTTCCTGCACCAGCCAGCCGCTGCGGGTGAACACCGCCTGCGGGCTGATCTCCCATCGGTGCACCCGGTACCGCCAGATCGGCGCGACCACCACCGACACCAGCGCGCCCGCCATGGTGGCGGCCGCGACGCCGGCATGCAGCCACGGCATCCGGCCGTCCAGCACGAACCACACCACCTGGCCCAACGCGATGGCCAGCCATGGAATCGCCGCCCCCAGCGCCCACACCAACGGTGCGCTGCGACTGGGGGGATAGGCGGGTTCGGCCATCGTCACGGGTGCACCCATCACTCGAGCATGGCGGTCCGGGACCGTATGTTCTAGGCATGAGCCAGAAATGGACCGAAGCACATGTCCCTGACCAGTCCGGGCGGGTTGCGATCGTCACGGGTTCCAACACCGGCCTCGGCTACGAAACCGCCCGGGTACTCGCCGACCACGGCGCCCGGGTCGTCATCGCGGTGCGCGACACCGCCAAGGGTGACCAGGCCGCCGCCAAGATCCGCGCCGCCGTACCCGATGCCGACCTCGACGTGGTGGCACTCGACCTGGGCTCGCTGGAGTCGGTCCGCACCGCGGCCGCCCAACTGAAGAACGATCACCCACGTATCGATCTGCTGATCAACAATGCCGGGGTGATGTACCCGCCGAAGCAGACCACCGCCGACGGTTTCGAATTGCAGTTCGGCACCAACCATCTCGGTCACTTCGCCCTCACCGGACTGTTGCTGGAGAACCTTCTGCCGGTGCAGAATTCGCGGGTGGTGACGGTCGCCAGCATCGCGCACCGCAATCAGGCCAAGATCGACTTCGACGATCTGCAGTGGGAACGCAAGAAATACAACCGGGTCGCGGCCTACGGGCAGGCCAAGCTGGCCAACCTGATGTTCAGCTATGACCTGAACCGCCGCCTGGCCGGCAAGAACACCCTGTCGGTGGCCGCCCATCCCGGTGTCTCCAATACCGAACTGATGCGGCACACCCCCGGCAACAATTTGCCCGGGTTCGACACGATCGCCGGTCTGGTCACCAACTCGCCGCTTGTCGGAGCGCTGGCCACCCTGCGCGCCGCCACCGCCGAGGATGTCCGCGGCGGCCAGTACTACGGACCGGCCTTTCCCATCGCCTCCATGGGGGTCGTCGGCCATCCGCAGCTCGTCACCTCCAGCGCTCAGTCCCACGACACCGCCATCCAGCAGCGGCTGTGGACGGTGTCCGAGGAACTGACCGGCGTGACGTTCCCGCTCTGATGCGTTCGGTCGAGGAACACCAGCAGGTCATCGCCGACCTGGTGCAGGCCCGCCCGCCGGTGACGATGGCACCGGGCGACGCTCTCGGAATGGTGCTGGCCGCCGATATCGTCGCCGGGCTGTCGCTGCCCGGTTTCGACAACTCCGCGATGGACGGGTTCGCGGTGCTGGCCACCGACATCGCCGCTGCGAGTGCCGAGAACCCGGTCATACTGCCGGTCACCGATGACATCCCGGCCGGGCGCACCGACACCCAGCCGCTGAAACCCGGTACCGCACAACGCATCATGACCGGAGCACCACTGCCGCCCGGGGCCACCACCGTCGTCCCCGTGGAGTCGACGGACGCAGACTTCTCCACCAACGCCCAACAGGTGCAGATTCGTGCCGCCACCAGGGACGGTCAGCACATCCGGCGCGCCGGGGAGGACGTCGCGGCGGGCACCACGGTGCTGCGGGCCGGTCAGCTGCTCACCCCGGCGGCCCTGGGACTGGTCGCCGCACTGGGTCTGGCCGAGGTGAGCGTGCTGCCGCGGCCCCGGGTGCTGGTGATGTCGACGGGTTCGGAGCTGGTCGCGCCCGGCACCCCGCTGCTGCCCGGCCAGATCTACGAGTCCAATGCGGTGATGCTGGCCGCCGCCGTCCGCGACGCGGGTGCCGACGTGATCGCCTCGGTGATGGTCGGTGACGATGTTGCCGCGTTCCGGGTCGCGCTGGATGCCCACGCCGGGCAGGCCGACCTGATCATCACCACCGGCGGGGTGAGCGCGGGGGCCTACGAGGTGGTCAAGGACGCCCTCGGGACTCAGGTGGAATTCGTGAAGGTGGCCATGCAGCCCGGGATGCCGCAGGGCTCCGGGCAGGTGGCCGGCGTCCCGATCGTCACGCTGCCCGGCAACCCGGTCAGCGCACTGGTGTCCTTCGAGGTGTTCCTGCGTCCGCCACTGCGCGCCGCGATGGGCCTGCCAGCCGATCGCCCCCGCATCACCGCCACCCTGGCCGAGGGGCTGACCTCGCCGGCCGGCAAACGCCAGTTCCGGCGCGGTGTGCTCGCCTTCGAGAAGGGCCGGCCCGTTGCCACCGGCTACGGGCCGCCCGCCTCGCACCACTTGCGCTGGCTCGCATCGTCGAACTGCCTGCTGGACATCCCCCAGGGTGTCGACAAGGTGGCCGCCGGGTCACAGGTCGACGTGTGGGACCTGTCGACCGCCTGACCACACGTAGAATCGGGAGCCAATATGGCCAGACCTGCGCGATCACCCGATGACGACCGCTCAGAAGCGCAACGCTTCATCGAACTCGTCCGCTCCACCGTCCCTCCGGTCCATCCGGCCGGCCTGCCGTTCATCGCCGGCGGGCTGGGCCTGGCGGCTGCCGGCCGCAACCGCCGCTGGCTGCGCAATGCCGGTCTCGGCGCTGCGAGCTTCAGCGCACTGTTCTTCCGCCATCCGCCCCGGGTGCCCCCGAGTCGTCCCGGCGTTGTGGTCGCACCGGCCGACGGACTGGTCACCCTGCTGGACACCGCGGTGCCGCCGGCCGAACTGGGCCTGGGCGGTGCCCCGATGAAGCGGATCAGCATCTTCCTGTCCATCTTCGACGCCCACGTGCAGCGCGCGCCGGTGGCCGGTGAGGTCATCGCCGTGCACCACCGCCCGGGCAAGTTCCTGTCCGCGGACAAGGACACCGCCAGCGAGGACAACGAGCGCAACAGCATGTGGCTGCGCACCGAAGGCGGTGTGGACATCGTCGCCGTGCAGATCGCCGGACTCATCGCCCGGCGCATCGTGTGCAGCGCCCACACCGGTGACAAGCTCGCCCTCGGCGAGACCTACGGGCTGATCCGGTTCGGCTCCCGGCTGGACACCTATTTCCCGGCCGATTCCCGTGTGCTGGTGGAGAGCGGCCAGCGGGCGATCGGCGGGGAAACCGTCCTGGCCGAGCTGCCCTGATGCAGCGCACCAAGCCACGCCCGGCGGCGATGCGGATACTGCCGAGCGCCACCACGGTGTTGGCAATCTGCGCGGGCCTGACCTCCATCAAGTTCGCGCTCGACAGCCGACCGGATATCGCGCTCGCCCTGATCGGCGCGGCCGCGATCCTGGACGGCATCGACGGCGGCATCGCGCGGGCGCTGGACGCCCAGTCGCGGATGGGCGCCGAGATCGACTCGCTGGCCGACGCGGTGAACTTCGGGGTGGCGCCCGCGCTGGTGGTCTATGTGACATTGCTGCCGGCGTCCCCGGTCGGCTGGATCTTCGCGCTGCTGTACTGCGTGTGCATCGTGCTGCGGCTGGCGCGCTTCAACGCGCTGCTCGACGACGACACAAAACCCGCCTACACGCGGCAGTACTTCACCGGTATGCCCGCGCCCTGCGGCGCCGTCGGCGTCATCGGCCCGCTCGCCGCGATGCTGCAGTTCGGCCAGGGCTGGTGGACCGCGCCCTGGTTCGTCTGTCTGTGGTTCGCCGCGAACGCCTCCCTGTTGGTCAGCCGGGTTCCCACCCTGGCGCTGAAATCGGTCTCGATGCCGCCCAACGCGGCACCGTTCCTCTTGATCGCCATCGCCGCCGCGGCCGCCGCGCTGCTGCTGTTCCCCTACGTGCTGGTGCTGCTCATCATCGTCGGCTACGTCTGCATCATCCCGTTCACGGTCCGCAGCCAACGCTGGGTGAAGGCCCGGCCCGAGACGTGGAACGACAAACCGGGCCAGCGCCGCCAGGCCCGCCGCGAGATCCGCCGCGCGCAGCCGAACCGCCGCTCGATGTCGCGTCTGGGTCTGCGCAAGCCGCAGGGCCGCAAATGACCGAACTCCGGCTGACCGCGCGGCTGACCACCTCGGCCCTGGACAGCCGCCGCGGTGTGGTGCGCCTGCACCCGGAGGCCATCGCCGCCCTGGGTATTCGCGAATGGGATGCGGTGTCCCTGCTGGGCTCGCGCACCACCGCGGCAGTGGTCGGTCTGGCGCCCGGCGGCACCCCCGCCGGGGTGGCGCTCCTCGACGATGTGACGCTGTCCAACGCGGGCCTGCGGGAGAACGCGGAGGTGGTGGTGGCCCCGGTGACGGTGTTCGGCGCCCGTTCGGTCACCCTGACCGGCTCCCGGCTGGCCACCCAGTCGGTGACGCCGGCGACGCTGCGCATGGCACTGCTCGGCAAGGTGGTGTCCGTCGGTGACACCGTCTCGCTGCTGCCCCGCGATCTCGGTCCGGGTACCTCGACGTCGGCGGCGACCACCGCGCTGACCACCTCGGTGGGCATCACCTGGACCTCGGAGCTGCTGACGGTGACCGATGTGGATCCGGCCGGAACCGTGAGTGTGCAACCCAACTCGAATGTCTGCTGGGGTGACGGCACGGCGGTCTCCGCCCCGGCGGCCCCCAGCCAGGCGCCCGCCGCTCCGGCGATCCCGCTCGACGATCTCAAGGGTGCCCACGTGCAGGCCGGCAAGCTGGCCGAGTGGCTCAAGCTGGCGCTCGACGAGCCGCAACTACTCGAAAGCTTGGGCGCGACAGCCAATCTCGGCGTCCTGGTGTCCGGGCCTCCCGGTGTCGGCAAGTCCACTCTGGTGCGGGCGGTCTGCGCCGAGCGCCGGCTGGTCGAACTGGACGGACCAGAGGTGGGCGCGCTGCGCGCCGACGACCGGCTCTCCAGCGTGACGTCCGCGGTCAACTCGGTCCGCGACGGCGGCGTGCTGCTCATCACCGATATCGACGCGTTGCTGCCCTCGACCGCCGAACCGGTGGCAACCCTGATCCTCACCGAGCTGCGGAATGCGGTGTCCACCAAGGGTGCCGCCTTCATCGCCACCTCGGCGCTGCCCGACAACGTCGACGCCCGGCTGCGCGCACCGGATCTGTGTGACCGCGAACTCGGGCTGAGCCTGCCCGACGGCGCCACCCGCAAGGCGCTGCTGGAGGTGCTGCTGCGCGGGGTACCCGCCGGCGACCTCAACCTCGACGAAATCGGGGAAAAGACACCGGGTTTCGTGGTCGCCGACCTGGCCGCCCTGGTCCGCGAGGCCGCTCTGCGGGCGGCCGCGCGGGCCAGCGCCGACGGGCAGCCTCCCGCGCTCACCCAGGAGGACTTCGGCGGGGCGCTGTCGATCATCCGCCCGCTGTCCCGGTCGGCCACCGAGGAGGTGGCCGTCGGTGCGGTCACCCTGGAGGACGTCGGCGACATGGTGGCCACCAAGCAGGCGCTCACCGAGGCGGTGCTGTGGCCGCTGCAGCACCCGGACACCTTCGCCCGCCTCGGCGTGCAACCCCCGCGCGGTGTGCTGCTCTACGGGCCGCCCGGCTGCGGCAAGACCTTCGTGGTGCGTGCGCTGGCCAGTTCGGGCCGGCTCAGCGTGCACGCCGTCAAGGGTGCCGAGCTGATGGACAAGTGGGTCGGGTCCTCGGAGAAGGCGGTGCGCGAATTGTTCCGCCGGGCACGCGATTCGGCGCCGTCGCTGGTGTTCCTGGACGAGATCGACGCGCTGGCACCGCGACGCGGGCAGAGCCATGATTCCGGGGTGACCGACCGCGTGGTGGCCGCGCTGCTGACCGAACTGGACGGCATCGACCCGCTGCGCGATGTGGTGGTGCTCGGCGCCACCAACCGTCCCGATCTGATCGACCCGGCGCTGCTGCGCCCGGGCCGGCTGGAGAAGCTGGTGTTCGTCGAGCCTCCGGATGCCCAGGCACGCAAGGACATTCTGCGCACCTCGGGCAAATCCATCCCGCTTGCCGGAGATGTCGACCTCGATGCGCTTGCCGAGGATCTGGACGGGTACAGCGCCGCGGACTGTGTGGCGCTGCTGCGCGAGGCCGCCCTGACCGCGATGCGGCGCTCCATCGACGCGGCCGACGTCACCGCCGAGGACGTGGCCAAGGCCCGCAACAACGTCCGCCCGTCACTGGACCCGGCACAGGTCGAGTCGCTACGCGCGTTCGCTGAGGGTCGCTAGTCGCTCGATCGAGGCGGCCAGGTTGTCCGCGGCGGTCGCCTTGGCCCGCACCAGCCGCTTCTCCTCGGTGAGGTTTGTCCAGTCATAGGTGTGAGTCACCCTGGACCTGCCCGCCGGACCGTCGCTGAGCGGCTCGATCTCCCAGCGCCACAGATGGCCCGGGGGCTGCTTGCCCTCCTCGGACGGCAGCCACGCGATGCGGCGGCCCTCCTCGAACTCGACGATGTGGTTCTCCCGCACCGTGCCGGAGTGCACCATCATCCGGAACACGTCGCCCACGGCGCGCACCCGCTGCCCGGCGGCGGCCTCGGTCAGATTGCCGTTGCCGTCCCATCGCGGTTGCTGGGCAGGGTCGGCGATCAGCTCGAAGATGACATCGGGGGCCGCCGCGATCTCACGGCTGGCGCTCACAATCCGGCTCATCCCAGCAGGCTACAGATCTTGACGCTGACTAGTTCAACGGGGATAGTCGAACTAGTCACTGACTAGTTATGGGGAGGCTGCCATGTCCGATATCCGCGCCGGGGACCGCGAGCGGGAACGGACCGCCACCGATCTGGGGCAGGCCCTGGCCCAAGGCTATCTCCCGATGGCCGAGTACGAGGACCGATTGGGCCGCGCCTTCGCGGCCCACAGCGCCGGAGAACTGGATGCTCTCGTCGCCGATCTGCCGGTCGGCCACTTGCGCCGGCACGACCCCCGCCGACGGACCGCACAGGTCCGGGCCGCCCGGCTCAGCGTGCGCATCCACCTGGCCGCCTACCTCGCCGGCGCGCTGCTCATGCTCGGCATCTGGCTGGCCGTGGGTCTCGGCGGGGGCGGCTGGTACTTCTGGCCGGTGTGGCCGATCATGGGGTGGGGCATCGGCGTGGTATCGCACGCCATTCCGATAATGGCTCACGTCAGGTCGTAAAACGGCCCAGGTAGAATGGCATAAGCCCTAGTGGCTGACACCCCGACCCCAATCCGATCGGAGTGCCGTGCTCGCCGTTCTCCTTGCCCATGCGGTCGCCACCGCGGTGGCGCCCCTTCTGGTCGCCAGATGGGGCCGACTCGCGTTCTATCCGTTGGCTCTGGTTCCGCTCGGATCGCTGATCTGGGTCGGGTCGAACTGGCCGGGCGGGGCTGACAACACCCCGACGGTTCACATCCCGTGGGTGCCCGAGCTGTCCATGGACATCACGCTGCGCTTCGATTCGCTGGCCGCGATCATGAGCGTGCTGGTGCTGGCCATCGGCGCGCTCGTCCTCTTCTACTGCGCCGAGTACTTCCACCACCACGAAGGCCGCATCGAGAAGCGGCTGCCCAGCTTCGCCGCCGAACTCGTCGCCTTCTCCGGCGCGATGTTCGGCCTCGTGGTCAGCGACAACATGCTGCTGCTCTACATCTTCTGGGAAACCACCACCGTGCTGTCGTTCCTGCTGGTGGGTCACTACGCCGAACGCGCCACCAGCCGCCGCGCCGCCACCCAGGCACTGCTGGTGACCACCTTCGGTGGGCTGGCGATGCTGGTGGGCATCATCATCCTCGGCAACATGTCGGGGACCTATCTGCTCTCCGAGCTCATCGCCGCACCACCGACCGGCACGGCCGCCACCATCGGTATCGCGCTCATCCTGGTCGGCGCGCTGTCCAAATCGGCGATCGTTCCGCTGCACTTCTGGCTGCCCGGCGCGATGGCCGCGCCCACGCCGGTCAGCGCCTACCTGCACGCCGCCGCGATGGTGAAGGCCGGCGTCTACCTGGTCGCCCGCATGACACCCGGGTTCGCCGACACCCCACTGTGGAGACCCATGGTGGTGGGGCTGGGCCTGCTCACCATGCTGATGGCGGGCTGGCGGGCGGTGCGCGAATACGACCTCAAACTCATTTTGGCGTTCGGCACCGTGAGTCAACTCGGGCTGATCACCATCATGGTGGGCGCCGGCGGCCCCGACATGATGCTGGCCGGATTGGCCATGCTTTGCGCGCACGCGATGTTCAAAGCCGCCCTCTTCATGGTCGTCGGGGTGATCGACCACGCCACCGGCACCCGTGACATCCGCAAGCTGGCCGGTCTCGGCGGGCGGCACCGTCCCTTGCTGGCAATCGCCGTCGGTGCCACCGCGAGCATGGCCGCGCTGCCCCCGTTCTTCGGGTTCGTCGCCAAGGAAGCCGATCTGGAGACCGTGCTGCACAGCCCGACGCTGGCCGCCGCCGCCCCGTTCGTGCTCGCCGGCATCGTGATCGGCTCGGTCTTCACCACCATCTACAGCCTGCGATTCCTGTGGGGCGCCTTCGCCGACAAGGGACACCGCCAACCCAGCGTCCGGGTCCTGGAGATGCACCGCCCGCCGGTGACCTTCCTGCTGCCGCCGGCCATTTTGGCGGCCGCGGGTCTGGTGCTCGGGCTCTGGCCGTCCGGGCTGGACTCGGTGCTCGACGACTACGCCGAGACCATCCCCGGCCCGTCGGAGTACCACCTGGCGCTGTGGCACGGGTTCGGCGTCCCGCTGCTGCTTTCGGTGCTGATCCTCGGGGTCGGCACGTGCGTGTTCTTCGGCCGGAACCGATTGCCCCGCAGCAGGTCCGGGTTCACCCCGCTGGGCAACGCCGACCGGATCTACGACGAGGTGATGCGCGGCCTCGACGTGCTGGCGGTGCGCCTGACGGCGCAGACCCAACGCGGTTCGCTGCCCGCCACGCAATCGGTGATCCTCTGCACGCTGGTGCTCCTGCCCGTCGCCGCCCTGCTGATGGGTGCCCGCAACCGGCCGGAACTGGCACTGTGGGACTCCCCGCTGCAGGTGGTGATCGGCCTGGTGATCCTGGCCGCCGCGGTGGGCGCGACGGTGATGCGCAACCGACTGGCCGCCGTGCTGCTGGTCGGCGTCACCGGCTACGGCTGCGGCGCCATCTTCGCCTTCCACGGCGCACCCGACCTCGCTTTGACCCAGTTCCTGGTCGAGACCCTGCTTCTGGTGATCTTCGTGTTGGTGCTGCGCACCCTGCCCGCCGAGGCCGACCGCTCCAACATCAACCGCAGCCGGCTGCCCAGGGCCGCGCTGTCACTGGCGGTCGGCGCGGCGGTGACCGGGCTGGCGGTGTTCGCGATGGCCGCCCGCGACACCCGGCCGATCGCCGAGCTGCTGCCCGACGCCGCCTACTACCGCGGACACGGCGCCAACACCGTCAACGTGCTGCTCGTCGACATCCGCGCCTGGGACACCATGGGCGAGATCTCGGTATTGGTGGTGGCCGCCACCGGTGTTGCGTCGATGGTGTTCCGCAACAGGCGATTCGGCGCCGCGCCGAGGGTCTCCCAGGCCAAACCGAGTGCGGTCGGCCAGCCCGATATCGGGTTGGTCGGGGCCTACAGTCCGGCGGCCGGCGATGTCACCTGGCTGCGCGGCAGCGAACTGCGCGACCCGCGGCACCGCTCGCTGGTGCTCGAGGTGGCCACCCGCATCATCTTCCCACTCATCATGGTGCTCTCGGCGTACCTGTTCTTCGCCGGTCACAACACTCCCGGCGGTGGTTTCGCCGGCGGGCTGACGGCCGGACTGGCACTGGTGCTGCGCTATCTGGCCGGTGGCCGTTACGAACTCGGCGAAACCCTGCCGCTGGACGCCGGGAAGGTGCTGGGCACCGGACTGGCATTGTCCGCGGGCACCGCGGTGACCTCGCTGCTGCTCGGCGCGCCGGTGCTGTCCTCGGCGGTGCTGCATCTGGACGTCCCGCTGCTCGGTGACATCAAACTCGTCACCGCCCTGTTCTTCGACCTCGGCGTGTATCTGATCGTGGTCGGTCTTGTTCTCGACATCCTGCGCAGCCTGGGTGCCCGCGTCGATGTGGAGATGGTGCGACGATGATCACCTACCTGGTTCCCCTCGTCCTGATCGGTGGACTCACCAGCGCCGGGGTGTACCTACTGCTGGAACGCACGCTGACCCGAATGCTGTTGGGATTGCTGCTCATCGGCAATGCCGTCAACCTGCTGATCCTCAATGTCGGTGGCCCGTCCGGTAATCCGCCGGTCTACGGGCGGTCCAGCAACGGCGCCGAGACCGACGCCGACCCGTTGGCGCAGGGCATGATCCTGACCGCCATCGTGATCAGCATGGGCATCGCCGCCTTCGTGCTGGCGCTGGCCTACCGGTCCTATCAGCTGACCACCATCGAAGAGGTCAGCAACGACCCCGAGGACACCAGGGTGGCCGAACGGGTGGACGACTCCGGCGTCGACCGCGACATCCCCGATGTGGTGGCCTCGCGCGACACCGATGCACCCGACGAGCTCGACGCGCTGCCGGGTGCGGAGGGCTCACGCTGATGAGTCTTGCCACCACTCTCACTCCCCTGCCCGTCCTGATCCCGACGATCGCGGCGGCCATCACCATGGTCGCCGGGCGCAGTCCGCGTTTGCAGCAACTGATCTCGCTGACATCGCTGACCGCGGTGGTGGCGGTATGCGCGGTGCTGCTGTACCTGGTGGACCGCGACGGCACGGTGGCCGTCCAGGTCGGCGGCTGGGGCCAGAGCGAATCCGGGATGGGCCCACTCGGGATCACCTTGGTGGCCGACCGGCTATCGGTGCTGATGCTGGTGGTGTCCTCGATCGTGCTGCTCGCGGTGGTGTTCTACGCCATCGGGCAGGGCATCAGCGATGGCGATGAGCGCCAACCCGTTTCGATCTTCCAGCCCACCTACCTCATCCTTTCCGCGGGCGTCTGCACCGCATTCCTGGCCGGGGACCTGTTCAACCTGTTCGTCGGGTTCGAGGTGCTGCTCGCCGCCAGCTTCGTACTGCTGACCATCGGCGGCAGCGCCGAACGGGTCCGCGCCGGCATCGCCTACGTGATGGTGTCGATGGTGTCGTCGCTGATCTTCCTGATCGGCATCGCACTGGTCTATGCCACCACCGGCACACTCAACATGGCCGAGGTGGCCGTGCGCCTCGACGATGTCCCCGACGGCACCCGCACCGCCCTGTTCGCGGTGCTGATCGTCGCGTTCGGCATCAAGGCCGCGGTGTTCCCGCTGTCGACCTGGCTGCCCGACTCCTACCCGACCGCACCGGCTCCGGTCACCGCCGTCTTCGCCGGCCTGCTGACGAAGGTCGGTGTGTACGCGATCATCCGGGCGCATTCACTGCTGTTCCCCGACGGCGGTCTGGACAACGTGCTGATGGTGGCCGCACTGCTGACGATGATCATCGGCATCCTCGGCGCCATCGCACAGAACGACATCAAACGGCTGCTGTCGTTCACCCTGGTCAGTCACATCGGCTACATGATCTTCGGTATCGCGCTGGGCAACCACCTCGGGATGTCGGGCGCCGTGTACTACGTGGCGCACCACATCGTCGTGCAGACCACGCTGTTCCTGGTGGTCGGTCTGATCGAACGACAGGCCGGGGCTTCGACGCTGCAACGCCTCGGCGGGCTGGCCGCCGCCAGTCCCCTGCTGGCGTTCGTGTTCGTCATCCCCGCATTGAATCTGGGTGGCATACCGCCGTTCTCGGGTTTCATCGGCAAGGTCGCGCTCTTGGAAGCGGGGTCGGCAGTGGGCTCCGTGCTGGCCTGGGTGCTGGTCGGCGGCGGTGTCATCACCAGCCTGCTGACCCTGTACGCCGTCACCCGGGTGTGGACGAAGGCGTTCTGGCGAACCCGCGCCGATGCCCCGGAGGGGGATCTGTCCAACACCGTGCCGGCGGCGCTGATCGACGATGACGACGACATCGCCTTCGCCGACCGCGATGACGTCGGCAGGATGCCGGTCGGGATGCTGCTGCCCACCGGCGCATTGATCGCGGTGGGTCTGGCGCTGACGGTGTTCGCCGGGCCGATATACGCCTACAGCGAGCGGGCGGCCGACGAGATACTCGACCGCAGCCAGTACATCTCGGCGGTGTTGCGGCCATGAGAAAAGCCACGTTGCGAATCTGGACACTGTGCTGGCTGACGCTGGTGTGGGTCCTGTTGTGGGGCACCCTGTCTGTCGGCAACATCGTCGGCGGCCTGGTGGTCGCGCTGGTCATCACGCTGTTGCTGCCGCTGCCACGGGTGCCGGTCGAGGGCAAGGTGCGTCCGTTGGCCCTGCTGCGCCTGATCCTCTACGTCGCCGTGAACCTGGTGGTGTCGTCGTACCAGGTGGCCTGGCTGGCGATCAAGCCCGGTCCGCCGCCCGCCACGGCGGTGTTGCGGGCACATCTGGCCATCAAGTCCGATCTGGTGCTGTCCCTGGCGGTCGGTGTGCTGACCTTGATTCCGGGATCGGTGGTGCTGGAGATCGACCAGAAGCGCCGGCTCATCTACGTGCACGTTCTCGACGTCGGAACCGACAAGGCCGTCGAGAGCTTCTACCGTCAGGTCAAGACGGTGGAGCGGCTCATGGTGGCGGCGTTCGAGCGGAACGCCGACTGGCGGCCGTCTGCGGAGAAGGAGGACGCCTGATGCACGTGGTGTGGATCGCCGCGGCGGTGATGCTGTCGTCCGCCGCCGCCATCACGATGTTCCGGTTGCTCGCCGGGCCGAGCACCCTGGACCGCCTGGTGGCACTGGACGCCTTTGTGGCGGTGACGATGTGCGGTATCGGGACCTGGGCCGCGTTCAGCCTGGACACCACGGTCACCTATAGCCTGACCGCGCTGGCGCTGATCAGCTTCGTGGGTTCGGTGAGCGTGGCGCGTTTCCGGGTGCCCGACCGCGACCTCGACGATCGGAGAACGCGATGACCGCCGCCGACGTCATCACCTCGGTGCTGGTGCTGGGTGGTTCGGCGCTCGCGCTGACCGCCGCGATCGGCGTGGTGCGATTCCCGGACACGTTGTCCCGCATGCACGCCGCGAGCAAGCCGCAGGTGTTGGGCCTGTTGCTGGTGCTGGCCGGGGCGGCGATCCGGCTGCGCGGTCACCCCGATGTCGGCATGATCATCCTGGCCGGGCTGTTCACCCTGATCACCGCACCGGTGGTGGCCAACCGCGTCGGGCAGCTGGCCTATCGGGAACAGACGGTGTCCGACGACGTGGTCACCGACGACCTGGCCAACAACCCATTCCCCTATCCGAAGTAATCACTCCGAGAGCTGGAACTCCACCATCGCGGCGACCGTCTCCACGGCCTCGCGCAGCGCCTCCAGCCGGGCACACGCACTCGGGGCGGCCAGCACCGCGTAGCGGTCGGCCTGGCCGATCGGAATACGGGCGGCCAACGCGTACAGCCGATCTCCGGCTTCCTGGCCCGGCTCGGGCCCGCCCAGCAGCTCCTCACGCGGGGGGAGCGCGGCATTGCGCGATTCGGCGATCCGCTCGAAGAGCTCCATCACGGTGTCCTCGACGGTGGCGATGTCCGCCCCGGTCACCGACGGGCCGGCCTCATCGGGCCACGGCACCGTCACCGCCCGCGGATAAGGCGCATCGTCGAGCCACTCGGTCACCCTGATCCGCTCACCGAGGATGCAGCGCAACCGGTAACGGCCCTCCCCCAGATCGGCATGCTCGACGATCCGGGCCAGCGCACCGACATCGTGCCGCGCCTCCCCACCTCCAACTTCACGCCCGGCCGCGATCAACACCACCCCGAACACCGGATCCCCGGCCAGGCAGTCGGAAACCAAAGCGGTGTAACGCGGTTCGAAAATCCGCAGCGGCAGTTCCTCACCGGGCAGCATCGCCACCTCCAGCGGGAACATCGGCGTCGCCGCCATCACAGCACCAGCTCGCCGATCAGCGCGTCGACGACGGCGCGCAGGTCACCGTCGTGCTCCTCGGCCACCCGGCGCTGCCGCTGATAGGACCCGCCGCCCCGGTAGATGCCGGACACCCGCGCCAGCTCGTCCGCACAGCCCAACGACACCGCCACCGGTTCGAGCCGGTTCAGCAGCTCGTCGAGATCATCGGTCACCAGCCGCTCGTTGCTGTCGGCATCCAGGATGATCTCCGCATCCAGGCCGTAACGCGCTGCGCGCCACTTGTTCTCCTGCACATGCCAGGGCGGCATGGTCGGCAGCTGCTCGCCGGCATCGAGCCGGCGGTCCAGGTCGACGATCAGGCAATGGGTCAGCGCGACCAGCGCGCCGAGTTCGGCGATATTGGAGACCCCGTCGAAAATCCGCACCTCGATGGTCCCCAGATGAGGCGAAGGCCGGATGTCCCAGCGGATTTCGTTCATGTGGTCGATGATGCCGGTCTTCTTCTGGTCGTGAACGAAGCCCTCGAACTGCGACCACTCCTGGAACTGGAAGGGCAGGCCGGCGGTCGGCAGCTGCTGGAACATCATCGCCCGGTTGCTGGCGTAGCCGGTGTCGTCACCGTCCCAGTAGGGCGATGACGCCGACAGCGCGAGCAGGTGCGGGTACTGGTTGAGCAGCGAGGTGATGATGGGCATCACCTTGTGCGCCGAGGAGATCCCGACGTGCACGTGCACCCCCCAGATCAGCATCTGGCGGCCCCACCACTGGGTGCGCTTGATCAGCTCCGCGTAGCGCGGGCCCTCGGTGAGCTGCTGGGTGGACCACTCCGCGAACGGGTGCGTGCCCGCGCAGAACAGTTCCATCCCCCGTTCGCGCGCGATGCGACGCACCGGGACCAGGGTGTCGTGCAGGTCGGTCATCGCCTCCGGGACCGTCTCGCAGATCCCGGTGACGATCTCGACGGTGTTGCGCAGCAATTCCTTGTGCACATGCGGGGTTTCGCCGATCTCGGCGATCACCGCGGCGGCCTCGTTGCTCAGGTCGCGGGTGTCGGGGTCGACGAGCGCGAACTCCCATTCGACACCGACTGTCGGCCGGGGTGACCCGGCGAAATCGATTCGGCTGGGACTACTCCGCGGAGATGACACCGCAGGCCACCCGGCCGCCGGCGTCACCCGTTGACAGCGTCTGCTGGTCAGGACCGGGGGTGCCATTGACCTGCTGGTACTTCTCGGCAGGGATATTGCCGAAGTTGTCGGCCTTCTCGTGGATCACGATCGCGGTCTTGGTGCCGGCGAGCAGTTCCTCGGCGGTGAAGGCGTCGGTGGTGGTCACCAGCTTCGCCGAGCCGTCGCCGCGCACCTGCAGCGAGCTCAGGTCGCCGCTGGAGGGATGCCCGGAATGCCCTTCGGCCTGGAAGTGCCCACCGGCACTGGTGAAGTCACCTTCACAGGAGCCGACCTGGTGGATGTGCAGGCCATGGAAACCGGGAGTCAGTTCACCCGGGGTGGTGGTCTCGACGGTCACGGTGGCGTAGCCGTCGGTGAACTCGATCGTGGCGGTGGCGACCTCGGTGCCGTCCGCGGTCGCCAGGTTGGCCGTCAGGGTCTCGCCACTGGTGGCGCCCGCACCGGAACCATGACCGCCGCCGTGTCCGGCTTCGCCGGACGGCGTGGGCGAGGGCGATCCGGTCCACACCGGCGGAGTGGTGCCCGGCTCAGTTGCGACCGGCTCGTTGGGTGAGCACGCGGCAGCGATCGGGACGATGACGGCGGCAGCGGCGAGAAGGCGAATCGTGGCTGAGATCGGCATGTCCGAGAGCCTAGCCGGTGACCACCACGATGACGCCTGGTGGTTGCTCCGCGAGTTCGGGGCGTCTCGGCTCGACCGGCGCCTCCAGCAGCCTGCCCACATCCTCGGCGGCCGCGCGTTCGCCCGGTGCCGCACCGAAGAACACCGTCGTCACCGGCACGCCCTCCAGTACGAGGTTCCCGGTCTCGGTGACATTCCACTCCGCATCACGCAGCCGGGTGGCAGTTCCCTCGGCCGCCCCGGGCACCTCGGAGATGTTGAACACCCGGACATCGACCTTGGCCCGCTCCGGCTCCGGAGAGGGTTCGGCACTGGAGGTGGCGCTGCTGGTGGTGGTGCTCACCACGGCGGCGTCGCCGTCGTCGTCGTCTGGGCCCATGTACTGGAGCGCAACCAGCAGGAACACCACGCCGAGAAAGAGCAGCACCATGACCATGGCGCGCAGTGGCAGCCCGGAAGAGTCTCGCTGGTTCATCGGGGGCAAGCCTAACGGCTCAGGTGATGTCGAAGCCGAGCCGCCGGGCCGCCTTCGCCTTCTGCCGGCTCGCCCGCACCCGTCGCAGCCGCTTGACCAGCATCGGGTCGGCGGCCAGCGCCTCGGGACGGTCCACCAACGCGTTCAGCACCTGGTAGTACCGCGTCGCCGACATCGAGAAGAGCTCCTTGATGGCGTCTTCCTTGGACCCCGCGTATTTCCACCACTGGCGTTCGAACGCCAGGATGTCGTGTTCACGGCGGGTCAACCCGTCCGTGGGTTCGGAGTCGTCCCCGGATTGGCCGGTCCGCGCGATGGCGCCATCCATATCGCTCTTTGGACCCTTCCGATAACTCGCAAATGACATTCGTGTGGTTCGGCGATCATTCAATCACGGCCCCGGTAGTTGAGGCGTGATCGTTACCCGCGCGTCGGCTGACTTAAGCTAACCAACCGTGGCTGTCGTACCTATCCGCATCGTAGGAGATCCCGTCCTACATTCCCCGACCACTCCGGTGCCTGTCGCCGCCGACGGTTCCGTCCCGGCCGAACTGGCCGAGCTGATCGCCGACATGTACGACACCATGGACGCAGCAAACGGTGTCGGCCTGGCCGCCAACCAGATCGGGCGCACCGAGCGGGTGTTCGTCTATGACTGCGCCGACGACCGCGGCAAGACGACGCGGCGCCGCGGTGTGATCATCAACCCGGTGCTGGAGACCTCCGAGGTCCCCGAGACCATGCCCGACCCCGATGACGATGACGAGGGCTGCCTGTCGGTGCCCGGCGAATCGTTCCCGACCGGCCGTGCGGACTGGGCCCGAGTGACCGGCCTGGACGCCGACGGCACCGCGATCACGCTGGAGGGCACCGGCCTGTTCGCCCGGATGCTGCAGCACGAGACCGGGCACCTGGACGGGTTCACCTATCTGGACCGCCTGATCGGCAGGCACGCGCGCGCCGCGAAGCGGATGGTGAAATCGCACCAGTGGGGGGTTCCGGGGCTGAGTTGGCTGCCCGGCGAGGATCCCGACCCGTTCGGCCACTAGCCCATGCCGTCCATCGGCAGCCGGGTGTCCCTGCGCTACCGGATTCCCGGCGCACTGACCGATGTGGTCGGGCATCTGGAGGCGCTCGATCCCGTCGTGGTGGTGCGCACCAAGTCCGGTGACGCCGTCGAGATCGACCCGGCCGACGTGGTGTCGGTGCGCGAGCTGTCCCACGCACCGGTGCGCAACTCCGAGATCCGCGCCCTGGAACACGCCGCCGCGCTGGCCTGGCCCGGTACCGAGCAGCACTGGCAGGACGGCTGGCTGCTGCGTGCCGGCGGCGGTCACACCAGCCGGGCCAACTCCGCTGTCCCGCTGGTCTTCTCGTCGAACACCGAGGCACTGCCCGCCATCATCGACTGGTACGCCGCGCGCAATCTGGAGCCGTGGCTGGCCCTGCCCGACCGGCTGCTGCCCATCAAGGCCGCGGGCATCAAAGCGACCCGCGTTCTGACCCGTGACCTGACGCCTTCCCCATCCCCCATCGCTTCGCTCGCCCAAGCCCCCGCCTCCGCCCCCGACGTGGCGCTGGCCGACCGGCCCAGCGCGGCGTGGCTGGCGACCTACCAGCGCGACGTACCCACCGAGGTCCTGACAGCCGTCCTGGACGGCGCGGTGACGTTCGCCTCCCTCGGTGCCTGGGCGAGCGCAGCGACGGGAGAGGTCACCGCCGTGGGCCGGGGTGCGGTCACCACCGGACCCGACGGCACCCGCTGGCTCGGCGTGTCGTGCGTGCGTGTCGCGGAATCGTCGCGGCGCACCGGGCTGGCCCGCGCGATCTGCTCGGCGCTGCAGGCCTGGGGTGTCGAACAGGGCGCGACCCGCGCCTATGTCGAGGTCCTCGACGACAACCGGCCGGCACTGACGCTCTACGAGTCCGCCGGATACCGGCTGCACCACCATCACCGCTATGTCCGCCCAGATAGCCTCGTGCCCCATGCGTGAGTTACTCGATGCCAACCGCGAGGTGCAGAGCTCGCGCGCGCTGCGACTGCTGGCCGCCTCGAACCTCGCGGTCTACGCCACGCTGATGGAACGTCATTTGTTCGAGGGAGTGGTCGGCGAGACCGAGCTGGTGGTCCGGCTGGAACGCGATCTGGAGGCACTCCACGAGGCCGGCGAACAGTCCGGCCTGGCGCTGATCAAGACCTGGGCCAGCCAGGGCTGGCTGCACCGCGTCGCCAGCGGCGAGCGCAATGTCTGCTACCTGACCCAGGACGCGCGCCGGGCCCTGGACTTCGTGCGCGGAATGCGCCGCAACGACACCATCGCCACCGGCGGATCCATCAACGGCATCGCGTCGCGGCTCAAACAGGTCGCCATCCGCGTCGGTGACGACCCGGACCGGATCCGCGCGGGCGTCGAGGCCGAGATCGCGGTGCTGCACGCCGAACTCGACGAGCTCGACGCCGGCCTGCGGCCCGAGCCCGATGTCACCGGCATGTACGACGAAGCCCGCGCCATCGCGATGCAGATGGAACGGCTGATCACCGATATCGGCCTGTACGGCACCATGATCGAGCAGGCCACCGCGGCGCTGGACGACCCGATCGACACCAACGTCGAATACCGTGACCGGCAACGCCAGATGTACGCCGACTACCAGGCTGCCTGGGATTCCGCGGGCCGCGATTCACACCGGGCCTTCCTGCGGATGATCAACGACCCCGATCAGCGGGCCGAGTTCGAGGCCGATATCGCCACCGTGGCGGCCACCCTGCCGGAACTGGACCCGGCGCTGCGCAAGGTGATGGCGGGGTTCTTCGAACTGGTCGGCCACCAGATCGACGAGGTCGAACGCATCCAGCAGCGCTGCGCCCAGCGCGTCAAGCGGTTCACCGCCTTCGGCACCCTGGAGCAGACCCGCGGGGTGGCCCGTCAGCTCAACGAGGCCATCGGTACCGCGCGAGCCCTGCTCAAGGAGTCGTTCACCGACTCCCGTCTGCCCATCGAGGTGCCGCTGGCCCGGCACACGATCAGTTCGGTCGGGGCGCTGAGTTTCCGGATCAATGACCTGTCCGCACCCAAGCCCGCCGAGGTGGCAGACGGCGTGGTGGATCTGACCACGTTCTCCTCGCTGACCACCCAGGTCGATGCGCCCGCTCTGTCGAAAATGCTCAATTCATCTCTGCCGGTGTCGCTTCCGGACGCCCTGGAGATGCTCGATTCGCCCTATCTGGGTCATGTGATCGTGCTCTGGTCGTGGGCGCTCAAGCAACCGTCCACCACGGACGCTGTACCGGTCACGGTCCGATTCCACTCGCTGGACGGCCATGACCGCGAGATGGAGGTTCCACACCTGATGTTCACCGAACCTGTTTCCGAGGTTGCCTCGTGACCGACTCCGATATCGATTTCGCCTCGCTGCCCGATGTGGACCGCAACGGGGGTCGCACCCCGACGCAACGGCGGCCGCGTTTCGACGGCGATGTCAGCGCCATGCCCGACCGGGCCTGCTGGGCGCTGCAACACCTGCTGACCCGGCGCTACGTCAGCAGCGAATCCGAACCGGACATCTACAGCTGGATCCTGGAATACCGCACCGACCTGTCGGTCCGGTTGTCCGAGTTGGACCTTCAGCTCCGGATCGCCGAGCAGGTCGACATCGCCTACATAGAGCAGGCGCGCTACGAACCGACCAAGGGCGCCAAACTGCTGCGGCGCGAACCGCTGGGCACCTATGACTCGATCTTGGCGCTGCACCTGGCCCAGATGATGCGTGCAGGTGGGGATTCCAGCTTCCTGATCACCCGCGATGAGGTGCACGGACTGTTCGCCGGTGTGCTCAACGACACCGACCGCGACACCGTGACCTTCACCGCGCGTATCGACGCGGCCATCGCCCGCCTCGCCGGGCTGGACATCCTGCGCAAGACCCGAGATGACGAGGACAGCTACACCGTCAGCCCGGTGATCACCGCGATCATGACGGCCTCGGTCATCACCGAACTGCAGCAGCAGTTCGAGCAGCTACGTAACGGCGGTTCGGAATGAGTGAACAGTTCCACCTGTCCCGACTACAGGTCATCAACTGGGGAGTCTTCGACGGCTACCACTCGGTGCCCATCAGTGCCGGCGGATCGCTGATCGCCGGGGCCTCCGGCAGCGGTAAATCCTCACTGCTGGACGCCATCTCGCTGGGATTCCTACCGTTCAACCGGCGCAATTTCAACGCCTCGGGTGACAACACCGCCGCCGGTTCCAGCGCCGGGCGGCGCACCGTCGACAAGTACGTGCGCGGCGCCTGGGGTCAGCGCAGCGACAACGGTGTCAGCCAGGTCATCTATCTGCGCGGCGAGGGCACCACCTGGTCGGCGGTCGCGGTGACCTACACCAGCAACACCGGCCGCTCGATCACCGGGCTGGTGCTGAAATGGCTGACCGGCGAGTCGCGTTCGGACTCATCCAGCAGGTTCGTGCTCGGTGACGGCGATATCGACATCGAAGAGGTCTGCAACCGCTGGGCGGCAGGACGTTTCGACACCGGCGCCTTCAAGATCCGGGGCGAGCGAAGCGACGGGGAATACGGAGCCTGGCGGTTCTCCACCAAGGTGGAATCCCAGTATCTGGCCCAGCTGTACGCCTCCATCGGGATCCGCGCCTCCGAGGCCGCCCAGCAGCTGCTCGGAAAGGCCAAGTCGCTCAAAAGCGTCGGCGGTCTGGAGCAGTTCGTCCGCGATTTCATGCTCGATGAACCCGACAGCCTGGCCCGGCTGCCCGAGGCACTCAAACAGATCGACCCGCTGGTGGAGGCCCGCGAACTGCTGGCGGTCGCCCAGCGTAAACGCAAGATCCTCGGCGATATCGAGACCATCCAGGTCCGCTACGCCTCGGAGTCATCGGATCTCGGCATCATCGACCTCGTCGACACCCAGATGGTGCGCGCTTACACCGATCACGTCCGGCTGCAGCAGTGCCCGGCGCAGGTCGAGAACCTCGACAGCACCATCGACCAGCTGGAGAACGAGTACGGCGACCTCACCCGCCAGCTCAATCTGGCCAAGGCCGAAGGCGATTCGCTCAATGCCCAGATCAGCGGCGCCAGCACCAATGTCGGCCCGCTGCAATCGCAGGTGGCGGCCGCCGAGGCCCAGGCCGAGGAGATCACCCGGCGCTACGCCACCTATGCGGAGATGGTTTCCGCACAGGGGGTTCCCGTGCCCGAGAGCGCGGACGAATTCTGGAATCTGAGCGAGGATCTCAGCAAGCAGGCCGCCGGTCTCGCGGTGAAGCTGGAACGCGGCCGGGAAGCCTCCACCGATGCCGAGTACGCCCAGAAGGCGGCCCGGATGGCGCGCGATCACGCGGCCAAGGAGCTCAAACGCGTCGAACAGGTGGGCTCGGCACTGCCCGAGTTCGCGGTCACCATGCGCGAACACATCTGCACCGCAGTGGGTGTCGACCCGTCGGCGCTGCCCTATGTCGCCGAGCTGATGGACCTGCGCCCCGAGGAGAACCGGTGGCGCGCCGCGGTGGAGAAGGTGCTGCGCTCGGTCGGGCTGCGGCTGCTGGTCCCCGATGAGCATTACGCCAAGGTGCTGCGCTTCGTCAACGAGACCAACATGCGTGGGCGCCTCGCGCTGCACCATGTGCGGATCAATGCCCCCGACCGCGCGCCCGAACCGAACACGTTGGCGGGCAAGCTGTTCGTCGTCAACCCGGACCACCCGTGCGCGGCCGAGGCACTCGATATCCTGAGCGCGGCCGGTGACCACATCTGCGTGGACACCCCGGACCTGTTCACCCGGTTCCGCCGGGCGGTTACCGATGCCGGTCTGTACAAGGACTCCGACCGACTCGCGATCAAGGACGACCGGCGCGCGCTCAAACCATCCGAGTACATCTACCAGGGCGACATCACCGCCAAGCTGGACGCGCTGACCGCCGAATTGGCAGAGGCCGAGCAGACTTTCGAGCAGGCCCGGCAGGCCGCCGATGACATCGCCGCCGGACGCCAGCAGTGGCGTGACAGGGCCGCGGCCTGCAAGGCGATCTGCGAACAGTTCCCACAGTGGAGCCAGATCGACACCGAGACCGCCGACGGGCACGCCGAGCGGCTGCGCGAACAGTACGACCTGTTGATGGCCGACAACCCGGATGTGGAGGCGCTCAGTGCCCGCGCCGAGGAGTGCTGGATGGACATCCAGACCCTCATGACGCGCCGTGGCGCCATCCAGACCCGGCGTGACGATCTCGACGGGCGCCGCACCCGGCTGATGGATCTGCAGGACCGGCTGGCGCCGGCGGCGATCTCGGATGCCGCCACCGAGTTGCTGCGCCGATACTCGGCCGAGGTCCCGGTCGCTCTGGAGCTGCTGAACCCCGAACCGCACCGCGAGGCGCTGCTGGCCGCGATCCGCCGCGAGCGTGATCAGCTCACCGAGAGCCGCCGCCGCTCCCACGAGGAGCTGGCCCGCATCATCGCCACGTTCGATACGTCGTTCCCCGACGCCATTCCCAATGACTCCGAGGATTTCGACGAGCGGGTGCATGATTACGTCGCCGTCTGCCGCCATATCGATGAACGCGAGCTTCCGGACGCCTATGAACGGATGATGCGTCTGATCACCGAGCAGGCCCCGGACGCCATCCTGACCCTGCACCGGGTGGCCGAGCAGGAGACCCGGCGGATCAGCGACCAGATCGACAGGGTCAACACCGGTTTGGGCTCCGTGGAGTTCAACCGCGGCACCCGGCTGACGCTGCGCGCCACTCCGCGCAGCCTGGTCGCCGCCGCCGAGCTGACCGATATCGTCAAGTCCATCTCGCGCCGAATCGCCGAGGTCGGTCTCGGCGACAAGAAGGCGATCCTCGATCAGTACGCCGATATCCTGCGGCTGCGTAACCGGCTGGCCGGCAACACTCCCGAGGACCGGGCCTGGACCCGCGACGCTCTCGACGTGCGCAACCGCTTCACCTTCGACTGCGCGGAGTGGGATGTACGCACCGAGGAGCTGATCCGGACGCACAGCAACGCCGGTGACAACTCCGGCGGTGAGCAGGAGAAACTGATGGCGTTCTGCCTCGCCGGTGCGCTGAGCTTCAACCTGGCCAACCCCGAGAGCGGGGACAACAAACCGGTTTTCGCGCAGCTGATGCTGGACGAGGCGTTCTCCAAATCCGATCCGCAGTTCGCCCAGCAGGCCCTGCAGGCGTTCCGCAAATTCGGGTTCCAGCTCGTCATCGTCGCCACGGTGCAGAACGCCACCACCATCCAGCCCTATATCGACGGCGTGGTCATGGTCTCCAAGACCGAGGCGACCGGCCGCAACGCCCGTCCCGTCGCGTCGGTCACCACCAAGACGATCAGCGATTTCACCGCGCTGCGTAAAGAACTCAAGATCCCGGAGCCCGTCTGATGCGTATCGCCACCTGGAACGTCAACTCCATTCGCACCCGGGTGGACCGGGTGACCGACTGGTTGTCCCGCGCCGATGTCGACGTGCTGACCATGCAGGAAACCAAGTGCACCGACGCCCAGTTCCCGGCGATGCCGTTCGCGGCGCTGGGATACGAGATCGCGCACGTGGGGCTCAACCAATGGAACGGGGTGGCGATAGCCTCCCGGGTCGGGCTGGACAACGTGGAGATCGGCTTCGACGGCCAGCCCGAGTGGCAGGCGCTGGCGGAGGCCCGGGCGATCGGTGCGACCTGCGGTGGGGTACGGGTGTGGAGCCTGTATGTTCCCAATGGCCGCACACTGGCCGACCCGCACTACCCGTATAAGTTGGAATGGCTTGCTGCCCTGCGTGACTCCGCATCCAAATGGATCGCCGACGATCCGTCGCTGCCGGTCGCGCTGACCGGTGACTGGAACATCGCGCCCACCGATGAGGACGTCTGGGATCCCGCGGCCTTCGCAGGTTCCACCCACGTTTCGGCGCCGGAGCGGGCGGCCTTCCAGGCCATGGTCGACGCCGGTTTCGCCGATGTGGTGCGGCCGTTCACGCCGGGCCCGGGGGTCTACACCTACTGGGACTACACCCAGCTGCGGTTCCCGAAGAAGCAGGGCATGCGCATCGACTTCATCCTCGGATCCGCCGCATTGGGCGAGCGGGTCATCCACGCCGAGATCGTCCGCGAGGAACGAAAAGGGAAGTCGCCCAGTGATCATGCTCCCGTACTGATCGAGGTGTCCTGATGGATCTGCTGCCCAAGGTGGAGCTCTCCGACAATGACGTCGCCGATGCGCTGGCCCGGGCCGCGGCGCTGTCCGGGCTCATCCTGGATGTGCTGGCGGAGTTCGATCCGCTCGGCGTTCGGCAGCATCTGGAGTTCCTGGAGGTGCCCGGCACCGAAGCCTGGGAGGCCAAGGACCGCGCCGAACGAATCAGCTGGTGGATCTGGCGGGTGGGCCTACTGGACACCGTCGCGGTGGCCTGGCCCGGTGCCCTCGGTGCGCTCGCCGGCCGGTTGCCGATCCAGGATCTGCTGGGCTTCGCCAACCAGACCCTGATCCTGTGCGCGGTGGCTCGGGAGTACGGGCTGACCGACCGCAAGGCCCAGGTGCGGATGCTTGCCTCGGTGCTGTGCGGGCGCGACATTCCCGACCCGCCGGTGCCGGACACCGATGAGCCGTGGCCGGACAACATCGTGGCGAAGCTGTGGCATCTCGCCGGGACTCTCAACTCGGTCGGCGATGAACTCGGCAAGCGGCCGCGTCCGCGGCAGATCTTCCGCTATATCGGCATGGTCCCGGTGATCGGGGCGGTCGCGGCCTACCTCGGTGAGTACGGCGCTCTGCATCGCGCCGCCAAAGCCGGTGAGAACTGGATCAAGAAGGCTTGACGCCGACGGTGATCAGGTCGGAGATCGGCGTCCACACCGGCCTACGCACGCGATGCTGATCCTCGACCTCTAACCCCGCATCTTCGAACAACATTCGCATCGCATCCGGGGTGGGAGCGTGCGCGGGAGCGCCCAGGCCTGCCGACAAGGCGTGCAGCGGCGGGAAGGCCTGACGCGGGCTCATGGTGGTGACGGCGACGATGCCGCCCGGCGTCAGCACCCGGTGGAACTCCTTGAGCGCGGCCGGCTGATCGAAGAAATGGAACGCCGAGGTGGTCACGACCGCGTCCAGGAAGCCGTCCTCGAAGGGCAGCTGCTCGGCCGGCGATGACATCCAGCGCACCCGGTCTGATCGCTGACGGGCCTGGGCGAGCATGCCATCGGACATGTCGAGGCCGTACACCTCGTCGGGGCGCAGGTCACCCTGGATGCGGGCGGCCAGGATGCCGGTGCCGCAGCCCACGTCGGCGATCTGGCGTGAACCGTGGGTGCGGAGCTGCTCGATGACTTCGTCCTGGGCAGGCTTGTACACAAAGCGCTGCAGGCACCCCGTGTCATAGGCCGGGGCGGCGAAACTCCAGAACCGGGTGATCGCGTCGTTGAAGGCCCTGCGCTGAATGGTCGTCACCGAGCCGAGTGTAGGCGCGGGCATACCCGTCGATTAGATGAGCTAACTCCAGCCGTCTTCGAACACGGCAAACCGGCCTATCCGCTGGGGTTCCCATGCGACTTCGGACCGGTCGTGTCGGCTCCTCGAGGACCCTTGACGCCCTGGTAGCCCGGGCCGAACACGTTGCCGTTCCCGATGAACGTGACTTTGCCGAAGAGCGGCAGTTCGATCGTGTCTCCGGTGAAGTCGAACGGGCTGGCGTTGGTGTCGATCACCGTGCCATCGGGGAGTGTGATGTTGAACGGGCTCGGGTTGTCGGTGTAGTCGAATGGAGCAGCCTGAGCCGGCGCAGCTACGCCGATGGCCGCCGCGGCAAATGCCGCCCCGAGTGCCCCCACGATGATCTTCATCATTTGCTATCTCCCCAGAAATATGTCGAGTTGTTGCTCCGACTGTACAAGCCGTTGGCCTATTAGTCACCTCATTCTCGCTGGTAAGTGCCCATGTACTAGCAGCTCGCCGCGGCTTCAAGATCGTATGATTGTGTTTTCAAGTACCAGACGACGCGGATGCTAAAACTTTGCTAAATCGGGCATCAGATCAAATACCCTGAGTACGCCTAGATACACCCTTTGAACAGGTAGTTAAGCGTGCCGAGCAGCCCAAAGGCCCCGCGGCGCACTCAACGCGCCATACTCAGGCCAGCAAATCCCCACAGGAACAAACCGCCACCGAAGCCCGGCCATCCCCGTCGATTAGGTGAGCTAACCGGGACGCCGCGGCATCCATGCGTTGGGCCATCTTTGATCAGTCGCACTAATCGATGGGGATGATTCGTCCCCCGGCATGTCACCCGGCCCCAGTAGAATCGCGCTGCCGGCCGACCTGTCGAGATCACGATTGGTAGCTACCGCGTTGGGCGCGCAGGGTGAGAGAATCCGGCTACTCACCACAGTCAATCCGCCGTCGACATCACCGTCGCCTTCCGCGCTGACGTTTTGATGGCTCACCGATATTCAGTTCTTGAGCCTGCCGGATGGGTCTCATACATGCGCACGGCCACCGAGACGCCGGAGGCGACGGTGATGGCGGCGGCGGCCCAGATGGCTGCGCGCACACCCCATAGATCGGCGGTGATGCCGCCGACGATGGCACCGGCTGCGTATCCGCTGTCGCGCCAGAGCCGGTAGATCCCGACGGCGCGTGCCCGCCACAGAGGGTGGGCTACATCGCCGACCACCGCAAGCAAGGTCGGGTAGACCATCGCGGTGCCCGCACCGAGGAGGGCGGAAGCTGCGAGCCACCACACGAATGTGTCGCCGAGCGCAGTCAATGCCAGTCCGACCGCTTGGGTGAGCATGCCGGCGGTGATGAGATGCTTCCGGCCCCAGCGGTCAGATAGCGCGCCGGTGGCCAATTGGCCCGCGCCCCACACGGCCGGGTAAACCGCCACCAGAATCCCGATGCGGTCCACGGGCATACCGGTGGTGGCGAACAGGATTGGAAACAGCCCCCATGACAGGCCGAAGTTCAGATTGTTGACCAGGCCGGCCTGACTGGCTGAGGACAGTGCCTGCTCGGTGAAGCTTGTGTGCAGGAAGATCTGGCGGTTGGTCAACTCGGCGTCGGGGCTGCTGTTGTCGTAACGGGTGGCTTCCAGCCGGGCGTGACCGCGGGTCTCGCGGACGAACACAGCGCACAGGCCCAGGGCGATCAGCGCATACGACAGGCCGAGCAGGAACGGACTGGGCCGCAGACCACAGTGGGCGGCGAGGTAGCCGGCCAGGACGGCGGTCAGCGCAACGGCGCCGTAACCCGCGGCCTCGTTGAAGCCCATGGCGAGGCCTCGCTGCCTGGGGCCAACGAGGTCGATTTTCATCACCACCGTGGTTGACCAGGTCAGGCCTTGATTGATGCCCAGGAGCACATTGGCCACTACCACCCATCCCCAGGACGGCGCCCAAATCAACAGTAGCGGAACCGGAATGGCGAACATCCAGCCGACCAGCAACACAGGCTTACGTCCGAAGCGGTCTGACCAGGTGCCGGCGATGTAATTGGTGGCGGCCTTGGTGATGCCGAATGCGAATACGTAGGTGAGCAGGAACGTGTAACCGGTCAGCTGAAATTCCTGCTTGGCCAGCAGGGGCAGCACGGTTTGTTCCTGGCCGACCATGCCTCCGACGAGAGCGTTGACTGCGACGAGTAGACAGAATTGGGATAGGTTGGCGCGCAACCCGAGTCGACGCTCGCGGTCAGTCGCGCTCACCCGCCGGTATCCAAGTGGCGACCTGTGGCCGCCGCCCAGTCCCGGGGTCCGCCGTCGAGCACAACGAGATCGTGGTGGCCGGCACCTGCGAGCAGGCTGGCGGCGCCCATGGCCCGTTCACCGTGCCCACACATGACCACCAGGGGTTCGTCGGGTATCTCTGCCTCCCGGTGTGCGATGTCGCCGAGTTCGACATGCATCGCGCCGGGCAGATGTCCATCGAGGTATTCGGATCGCTGGCGGATATCCAAGACGCGGCGGCCATCGATGTGGCCGGCCCCGGCCAACGGGATGCTTGCCGTGTCGCGACCCGCTGCGGTCCACGCCGCCATTCCTCCGTCGAGTTCGCCGATGATGTTGTCGTACCCGATTTTCGCTGCCTGCCAGGCAATCTCGGCAGGGTCCTGATCCGGGTCGCGCACGATGATCAGCGGACGGTCGGCCGGCGCGAGCCAGCCCAGCCAGGAGGCGAACACCGGCCGCAATGGGATGGATATTGCCCTACTCACATGAGCTACGGCGAAGCGGTCGAACGGCCGGCCATCGATCAGAACCGCGCCGTCGGTCAAACTGAGCCGCACTTCATCCACGCTCAGCGGCGCCAACCCGGGTTCACTCTCCAGCAGCGGCGGACCGAGGCGGTTGATCTCGCCGAGGCGGCGAAAGTAGGGTGGATAGTTGCCCAACGACCCGAGAAGGTTTGCTACAAAAGCGGTTTCGTCACACTCCTGCAGCAACGGGTTGTTCGCCAGCTCGCTCGCGATCGTGCTGGTGCGTTCGGCGCCTGGCGGCGCCGAGCAGAACGAACCGGCGCCGTGTGTGGGCCACACCTGCACGTCCCCTGGCAGGCCGGCCAGCCGGCGCAGCGATGCGTATTGGGCGCGGGTGAGTTCGTCGGTGCGCTCCACCGAGATCAAATCAGTGCGGGCGGCCGAGCCCACGATGAGTGACCCGCCGGTAAACACTCCGACTTCGCGGTCACCGTCGAGAAGCAGATACGCTACGTGCTCGTGGGTGTGCCCAGGTGTCAACAATGCCCGCACACGCAACCCTCCCAAGTCAACCTCCTCACCATCGTGTAGACCCGCGTGCTCGAACTCGCGGTGACCTGCGGCCGATGCGAGCACCTTCGCTCCGGCGGTCGCGGCGAGTTGGTGTGCGCCGGAAAGGAAATCGGCGTGTAGATGGGTGTCGGCGGCGAACGCGACTGTCAAACCCCGCTTGGAGGCGGCCTCATGAACTGCGCGTAAGTCGCGGCTGACATCGACGACCAGCGCGCGCCCGTCACCCAGATCGACGAGGTACGCCGAATTGCCCAGTCCTTCGTCGACCAGCGGTACCAGCTCAACCCCGGCCACCATTTATGCGCTCCGTTCGGCTGGTGCACTTCGTCGGTCGACGACGGTGTTGTAGATGAACGACGGAATGCAGAAGTTCGTGGTGCTGGCAAGTCCGCCAACCAAAATCAGCAGGACACCAAGGGTGATCCCGACGATGTCTGCGCCGATGTAGAAGGCCCAGCCCGTCGTCATTAGCCACACTGTCGCGACCACGAAGACGAAGTGGCGCTGCGGGCCCGAGTGGGGGAAAGGCTCCGTACGGGTCAGAAAGCGCATTCCGTAGTTGTAGAGAAGATCGAACGGGTGAAAAGGGAGGAAGATACCCACCGATGTGATTGCCGCAAGCACCCACAGCACAGCTGGGGACGTCAACACCACACCGAACAGGGTGACCAGCGTGCCAAGCGTGTAGGTCCATCGCATCCACGGGCTGAGCTCGGCGAGCGTCTTGTCGTCGAGCCCATAAAAGCCTTGAGCTTCGAGACGACTGCGGACGGTTAAATTCACAGTCATTTCATGCGCCTATCGGTCGGACAGCCGCGTCGGGTGCGGTATGGCCCCTTCGTCGGTGAAGCCCAGGGATGAGCATGGGCACGCGGCTGCGGTAGTCGCGATAGCGATCACCGAGTGCGGCGTCGAGGTCGCGCTCTTCGAGTTGTATGGCGATCAGGATGTAGGCGGTCGTCGCCGCGGCGAACAGCAGATGGCCCACCGTCATCGTGGGCGTTGCCCAGAACGCGACGATGAAGCCCAGCATGAGCGGGTGGCGCGTCACCCGATACAGGAGCGAGGTGCGGAATT
Source organism: Mycolicibacterium sp. P9-22 (assembly GCF_008329585.1). Taxonomy (GTDB): domain Bacteria; phylum Actinomycetota; class Actinomycetes; order Mycobacteriales; family Mycobacteriaceae; genus Mycobacterium. The sequence continues at coordinate 943,578 of NZ_NPKP01000002.1, forward strand.
GAAGATCGCTGTACGGAGTTCCGCGCCAGGCCAGATACACCTGCCTCAGACCGAACAGGTCGAAGTGGTTGATCATGAACGTAGAGAGCAGAACGGTCGCCCAACCCAATCCGAACAGCACCCACGTTCCGGCCCGACCCGACGCCCAGGTGACGTCCCAGATGATCGCCGGCATCGTGCGCCACTGCCAGAACATCAGGAAGAGCACCAAGCTCGATAGCAGGACATAGGTGCTTCGCTCAATTGTCTTGGGCACCAACCGCGTCCACCAACGTTTGAATGCCGGCCGCGCCATAACGCTGTGCTGCATGGCGAATAGGCCCAGCAGCAGCACGTTGACGACGATCGATTCCGCGATTGGCGCATCGATGGCGTGGTCGATCGTGCGCGGGACGACGAAGTTTCCCAGAAAGCCGATCGCATAGAGGAAGGCCGCCAGGAAGACGACGTAGCACACGGCCCCGTAGCCGACGGTGAGTAAGCGCGTCATTGAGCCCTCCTGATGTCGTGATCCGTTACCTGGCCGTATGCACTGGGCGCCCCGAAAGCCACCACTCCGGGTAACCCTCGGTGAGACGTTGCGCTTTCAGCCCGTTTGCGCGCAGCACCGCGACGGCTTCGTCGGCGTACACGCAGTAGGGCCCGCGGCAGTACGCCACGTATTCCTTCTCGCGGGGGAGCTCAGCCAGACGGGCCGATATGTCCGAAACGGGGACAGAGTGTGCCCCGGCGATATGTCCCGCCGCGTACTCCTGCTCGGGTCGCACGTCGAGCACGACGACCTCACCATTGGCCATCCGACGCGCCAGCTCTTCGGGTGTCACCGGTTCGAAGTCGTCACGATCACCGAAAAAGTCGTCCACTACCCGGTCGACCTCGGCGAGGTGTTGCTCGGCGGTATGGCGCACAGCCAATACCAGAGCGATGACCTCGGGACCGGTCAGCCGGTAGTGCACGAACAGTCCTTCGCGGCGCGTGAGGACGAGCTGGGCCTGACGCAGTTGTTGCAGATGCCGCGACGCGTTGGCGACCGACAAGGCCGTCTCTGAGGCCACGGATTCGACGGTGCGCTCACCCTGCGCGAGCACTTCGAGGATTTCCAGACGGTGGGGGCTGGCCAGCGACTTGCCGATCCGAGCGAACTCCGCATAGAGCCGGTCCTTGAAGTCACGTTTGGCCGCAGCCGCTGTAGTCACCTATTCAATATAGTTATTGAATAGGCTGCTAACAAGCCCTATATGTCATCCGCTGACGGCTAGAACGAGCACTACGGGCTGAACGAAGCAGACCGGGCACGCGTACGCCACCGGACCCGCCCCCCTCTAGGCGTCGGTCCCGTAGCGGCCCGCGCTGAACATGGATGCCACCGCGCCGATGAGCATCATCACCGCGGCGGCCAGGAACACCACCGTCAGCCCCGAGTGGAACGGTTCGGTGATCAGCTCGGGGAAGAACGTCTTGCCGGTCAGCACCTCGGCATTGACCCCTGGTGCGTCCAGTGCACCCGAGGGCGCCAGCAGTTCGCCGATCGGGTTGTAACCGAGGAACGCCGCGAACAGACTGCCCACCGGCGGCGTATTGGCCACCTCGTGCGCGACGGCGGCCGAAACGCCCTGCGCCTGAAGGCCATCGTTCAATGCTGTTGGCAGGGAGTTCGCCAGCCCGACGATCATCAGCGAGAAGAAGATGCCGATCGACAGCGACGACCCCGCATTGAAGAAGGTCGCCCGCACACCCGATGCGGCACCGCGCTGGGCGGCAGGCACGCTGGACATGATGGCCGCGGTGTTCGGCGCGGTGAAGATACCGCCGCCCAGACCGTTCAGGAAGACCAGCAGCGCGAAGACCCAGTAGTCGAAGTTCACCGGAATCAGCAGCAGCGCAATGAAGGACGCCGCCATCAGCAGCATTCCCCCGACCGTCAGCGGCCGCGCACCGAACCGGTCGGCCAGTGTGCCGGCAACCGGCGCGGCCACCAGGAACCCGACGGTGACGGGCAGCAGATAGATGCCCGCCCACAGCGGGGTTGATTCGAAGCTGTAGCCGTGCAAAGGAAGCCAGATGCCCTGCAGCCAGATGATCAACATGAACTGCAGACCACCTCTGCCCACCGAGGACATCAGGCCGGCCAGGTTTCCCATTCCGAATGCGGCAGAACGGAACAACCGGATGTCCACCATCGGCTGATCGACCCGTAATTCGATGAAGCAGAAGGCCACCAGGATGCCCACCCCGGCGATGATCGATCCGAGCACCCACGGGTTGGTCCACCCGGTGGTGGCGTCGCCGTAGGGCTGGATGCCGTAGGTGATCCCGACGAGCAACACGGTCAGCCCGACACCGAAGGTCAACGTGCCCGCCCAGTCCAGCCGTCCCGGGGTGCGTACCCCGAGTTCGCGCAGCGACCGCACACTCCAGATGGTCCCCAGCACACCGATCGGCACCCCGACCCAGAAGATGGCCTGCCAGTGCCACTCGGAGAGCACACCGCCGATCAGCAGACCCAGGAACGACCCGGCCACCGCGGCCACCATGTTCACCCCGAGCGCCATTCCGCGCTGATTGGCCGGGAACGCATCGGTGAGGATCGCCGAGGACGAGGCCATCAGCATGGCGCCACCGATGCCCTGGATGACGCGCCAGGCGATCAGCCACACCGCGCCGCCGCCGAGGTGGAACGGGTCGAAGGACAGCGCGATGGCCGCCACGGTGAAGACCACGAAACCCAGGTTGTAGATGCGCACGCGGCCGAACATGTCCCCGAGCCGGCCGAACGGGACGACCAGCACCGCCGTCACCACCAGGTAGCCCATGATCATCCAGAGCAGGTAACTGACATTGCCCGGCGCCAGTGGATTCAGCCCGATCCCCCGGAAGATCGCGGGCAGCGAGATCAACACGATGGACGCGTTGATCGCGGCCAGCAGGATGCCCAACGTGGTGTTGGACAGCACGATCCACTTGTAGAACGGATGGTCGTGGTCCAGCCGGGCGCGCTTTTCTTCAAGCTCAGTTGTCATCAGATCTCGATCTACGAATCGGCAAAAACATATATTAGCTATACAAACGATCTCTCGGCAATCCGGCCGGGATGCGCTACGTTGGACGCGTCCACACGGGAGCGCGCACCAGCGCGCTGAGAGGACGGCTAGGGCCGTCGACCGTACGAACCTGACCGGGTAATGCCGGCGTAGGGAGATGTGTTCATGAGTGTTGCTGTCAACCCTGAAGTGACGACGGGCCCGATCACGGGCAGCTCCAAGTTCTATTCGCCGACGGGCGTGCCGTTCCGGCGCGTGCACCTGAGCACCGGCGAGCATTTCGACCTGTACGACACGTCCGGCCCGTACACCGATGACAACGCCACCATCGATCTGGAGAAGGGCCTGCCGCCGCGGGCCGGCATCGTCACCGACAGAGGCACCCAGCTTCAGCGGGCCCGCAACGGCGAGATCACCGCCGAGATGGCGTTCATCGCCGAACGCGAAGGGGTCCCCGCCGAGTTGGTGCGCGACGAGGTGGCCGTGGGCCGGGCCGTCATCCCGGCCAACCACAACCATCCCGAGAGCGAACCGATGATCATCGGCAAGGCGTTCGGGGTGAAAGTCAATGCCAATATCGGAAATTCGGCCGTCACGAGCTCGATCGCCGAGGAGGTCGACAAGATGGTGTGGGCGACCCGGTGGGGCGCGGACACCATCATGGACCTGTCCACCGGCAAGGACATCCACCTCACCAGGGAATGGATCCTGCGTAACTCCCCCGTCCCGGTCGGCACCGTGCCGATGTACCAGGCGCTGGAGAAGGTCAACGGCGATCCCACCGAGATGACGTGGGAGTCCTACCGCGACACCGTGATCGAGCAGTGCGAGCAGGGCGTCGACTACATGACGGTGCACGCCGGCGTGCTCATGCGCTATATCCCCATGACCGTCAAGCGGGTCACCGGGATCGTGTCACGCGGCGGTTCGATCATGGCCGCCTGGATGCTCGCCCACCACCGGGAATCGTTCCTGTACGAGAACTTCGAGGAACTCTGCGAGATCCTCGCCCGCTACGATGTGACGTTCTCCCTCGGCGACGGACTGCGCCCGGGATCGATCGCCGACGCCAACGACGAAGCGCAGTTTGCCGAGCTGCGCACCCTCGGCGAACTCACCAAGATCGCCAAATCCCATGGCGTGCAAGTGATGATCGAGGGCCCCGGTCACGTGCCGATGCACAAGATCGTGGAGAACGTGCGCCTGGAGGAGGAATGGTGCGAGGAGGCGCCGTTCTACACCCTCGGGCCGCTGGCCACCGATATCGCGCCGGCCTATGACCACATCACCAGCGCGATCGGCGCGGCGATCATCGCCCAGGCCGGCACCGCGATGCTCTGCTACGTCACCCCCAAGGAGCATCTCGGCCTGCCCGACCGCAAGGACGTCAAGGACGGGGTGATCGCGTACCGGATCGCCGCACATGCGGCCGATCTGGCCAAGGGGCATCCCCGGGCACAACTGCGCGACGACGCACTGTCACTGGCCCGCTTCGAGTTCCGTTGGCACGATCAGTTCGCGCTGTCCCTGGACCCGGACACCGCCCGCGAATACCACGACGAGACGCTGCCCGCCGAGCCCGCCAAGACCGCGCACTTCTGCTCGATGTGCGGTCCGAAATTCTGCTCGATGCGCATCACGCAGGACATCCGGGACGCCATGGCGGAGAAATCGCTGGAGTTCGCGGAACAGGGCAACCGGGTGTATCTACCCTTGACCTCATGACCGAGTTCCTACCGCTGCCCGAGTTCGGGCAGACCCCCACCCGGGTGATGACCATTGCCGGCTCAGATTCCGGCGGTGGCGCGGGCATTCAGGCAGATATGCGCACCTTCGCCATGCTGGGCGTGCACGGATGCGTGGCGGTCACCGCCGTCACGGTGCAGAACTCGGTGGGCGTCAAGGGGTTCCACGAGATACCGCTCGATGTGGTGGCCGGCCAGATCACCGCCGTCGTCGACGATATCGGCATCCAGGCCGCCAAGACCGGCATGCTGGCCTCCGCGGAGATCATCGCCACGATCGCCGAGACGTGGCGCGACCTCGATACCGGGGTGCCCCTGGTAGTGGACCCGGTGTGCGCCTCCATGCACGGCGACCCGCTGCTGCATCCGTCGGCGCTGAACTCGATTCGCACCGAGCTCTTTCCACTGGCCACCCTGGTCACCCCGAACCTCGATGAGGTGCGGCTGCTCGTGGACGTGGATGTCGTCGACGCCGCCAGCCAGCAGGAGGCGGCCCGGGCGCTGCACGCGCTGGGTCCGCAGTGGGTGCTGGTGAAGGGTGGGCACCTGCGCTCCTCCGGCGCCAGTCCCGACCTGCTGTTCGACGGCACCGAGTTCCACGAGTTCGACGGACCGCGTATCGACACCGGTCATGACCACGGCGCCGGCGACACCTTGGCCGCGGCCACCGCGACCGCGCTGGCGCACGGCTACACCGTCCCCGAGGCGGTGGCCTTCGGTAAGCGCTGGGTGACCGAATGCCTGCGCGCCGCATATCCGTTGGGGCACGGACACGGTCCGGTCAACGCGCTGTTCAGGCTTCTATAGTGACGCTCGACGACCTGGCCGGGGTCGCACACGAGCCGGACGGGAAACCCAAGGGCACCGTAGTGCTCACCCACGGCGCCGGCGGCAATCGCGATTCCCCGATGCTGGTCCGCATCTGCGACGAATGGGCGCGCCACGGCTATCTGGCCGTCCGCTACAACCTGCCCTACCGCCGCCGCCGGCCGAAGGGGCCGCCGTCGAACTCGGCGAAATCCGATCAGGAGGGCATCGTCGAGGCGATCGCCTGGGCCCGCGCGCTCGCTCACGGGCCGGTGCTCGCCGGCGGGCATTCCTACGGCGGCCGGATGACCTCGATGGTGGCGGCCGAAACGTCAGCACCCGATGTGCTGACCTTGTTCTCCTATCCGCTGCACCCGCCCGGCAAGCCCGAACGCGCGCGCACCGAACACCTGCCCGGCATCACCGCGCCCACGGTGTTCACCCACGGCACCGCCGACCCTTTCGGCACCATCGACGAGATCCGCTCGGCGGCCGCGCTGGTGACCGGGCCGACGGAGGTCGTCGAGGTCAGCGGGGCCCGCCACGATCTGGGGTCCAGGACTTTGGACGTCCCCCTGCTGGCGGTGACCGCCGCGGTTAATCTCTTGGCATGAGTCAGCCGCCGGAGTACCCACCGCCACCACCGGGCTATTCCGGGGGCTATCCGCCGCCGCCACCGCAGCCGTATTCATACCCCTACGGGCAGCAACAGCTACCGCCCCCGGCGAAGAAGACCCGCTGGGGCCTGATCATCGCGCTGGTGCTCGGCGGCCTCGTGCTGGTGGTCGGCGCCGGACTGGCCGCTTTGTTCGTCATCTTCAAGGACGAGATCCCGACCAACGCCGCCGATGTCGCGCTCGGCGACTGCCTGTCGGAGATTCCGTCGGACTCCAGCCTGGTGGCCTCGGTGCACACCGTGGCGTGCACCGATCCGCACAAGGGCGAGGTCTACCACGTCATCACCGTCCCGGGCGCCGAGTTCCCGGGCGAGACGGCGATCATCGACTACCAGGACAAGTGCCAGCCCGCGCTGGAGGAGTTCTCACCGTCGGCGATGGCGGACCCCGAGGTGGGAATGTTCGTGCTGTATCCGACCGCGGACTCCTGGAAGCGCGGCGACCGCGCGGTGACGTGCATCGCGACCACCGAGGTGCCGCGCACCGGTTCGCTTCAGGAGTAGCCCGATACCTGAGGTACCGTTTCACCCATGTTTGACGCCGTCATCGTGGGCGCTGGATTCGCCGGCATAGGCGCCGCCATCCAGCTCAAACGGTCCGGGATCGAGAACTTCGTGATCCTGGACCGCGAGGACGACCTGGGCGGCACCTGGTATGTGAACCACTATCCCGGGCTCGCCGTCGATGTCCCCACCACCACCTACTCCTACTTCTTCGAGCCGAACCCGAACTGGTCGCGACTGTTCTCCACCGGCGACGAGATCAAGCAGTACGCCGACGATGTGGCCGACAAGTACGACGTGCGCCGGCACATCCGGTTCAGCACCGTCGTCGACGGGGCCCGCTGGGATGAGGAGACCGATCTGTGGCGGGTGAGCCTCGCCAACGATGAGGTGCTGAGCACCCGCTACCTCATCACCGCGACCGGCTTCCTGTCCCAGCCGAAGATCCCCGACATCCCCGGCATCGAGAACTTCGACGGGCGCGTCATCCACACCACCGAGTGGCAGGACGACTACGACCCCGCCGGGAAACGGATCGCGGTCATCGGCACCGGCGCCACCGCCGTGCAACTCATCCCCGAGCTGGCCAAGTCGGCCGCCGACCTCACCGTGTACCAGCGCACCCCGATCTGGGTGGTACCCAAGATCGACCTGCGCTTCGGACCGCTGGCCAAGAAACTGTTCGCCCGTGTCCCCGCGACGCAACGGGTGCTGCGCTGGTTCACCGACTCGGTCTACGAGGTCATGGTGTCGATCGGCGTGGTGCACTTCAAGACGTTCCGCGGCCGGGGCAACATCTCGGCCGCCGATCTGTCCAAGCTGCACCGGTTCATCACGATCCGCGACAAGGACCTGCGGCGCAGGCTCACCCCGGATTACGATTTCGGTTGTAAGCGACCGACATTCAGCAATGGGTACTACCGGGCGTTCACCCGCGACAACGTCCATCTGCAAGACGCCGGTATCGACCACGTGCAGTCCGACGGCATCGTCGGCAAGGACGGCACCAAGGTCGAGATCGACACCCTGGTGCTCGCCACCGGCTTCGACCTGTGGGAGGCGAACTTCCCGGCCATCGAGGTGATCGGACGCGAGGGACGCAACCTCGGAAAGTGGTGGCGCGAAACCCGTTTTCAGGCCTACCAGGGTGTCTCGATGCCGTACTTCCCGAACTACCTCAGCCTGGCCAGCCCGTACGCCTTCCTGGGCCTGAACTTCTTCAACACCATGGAGTATCAGATGCGACTGATGGCCCGGCTGTTCGACGAGGTGCAGCGCCGCGCTGCCACCACGTTCGAGGTCTCCGAAGAGGCCAACACCCGCTACCTCGACCGGATGACCGAACTACTCGGCGATTCGTTGTTCACCCAGGGCAACTGCGCCACCGCGCGGTCCTACTACTACAACCCCGCCGGTGAGCCGACGCTGTTACGCCCCACCACCACCGAGACCGCGATCAGGGAAGCCTCCGAGTTCCCCCTGAGCGATTACATCCTCAACTGAGAGGTTATTTCCTTGAGCGAGAAGAAGAGTTCGACGGGCGCCACCCTGGCCGGTCTGTCGCTGGTCGGCGCGGGTCTGGGGCATTTCGCCGCCCCGCAGGTATTCGAGTCGTTCACCAAGCCTGTCTTCCCGAACGACACCGGCCGGTACATCAAGATCAACGGCACCATCGAGACCGCACTCGGCGTGGCCCTGCTCATTCCCAAGACCCGCAGGCTGGCGGCGATCGGCGGGCTGGGCTACCTCGCGTACCTGGGCGCCAACGCCGCACGCAACCGCTGAAACCAGGTCCCGCCATGGCCGATCTCCCGCTGCCCGCACCGGGTCAGACGCCCAGGCGGATCCTCACGATCGCCGGATCCGACTCCGGCGGCAGTGCAGGGCTGCAGGCCGATATGCGCGCGTTCGCCATGCTCGGCGTACACGGATGCGCCGCGGTGACCGCTGTGACGGTGCAGAACTCATTGGGTGTCAAGGGGTTTCACGAGATCCCGGTGGACGTGGTGGCCGGGCAGATCAGCGCGGTGGCCTCCGATATCGGCATCGAGGCGGCCAAGACCGGCATGCTGGCCTCCACCGCCATCATCGAGACCATCGTGGCAACGTGGCGCTCCGAACGGCTCGCCGGCACCGTCCCGCTGGTGGTCGACCCGGTGTGCGCCTCCAACGTCGGTGAGCCTCTGCTGCATCCCAGCGCGCTCGACGCGATGCGCGATGACCTCATCCCGCTGGCCACGCTGGTCACACCGAACCTCGACGAAGTGCGCCTGCTCGTCGGCATCGACGTCGTCGACGAGCAGAGTCAACGCGACGCCGCTCGTGCGCTGCACGCGCTTGGGCCGCAATGGGCACTGGTCAAGGGAGGTCACCTGCGGAACTCGCCGGTCAGCTCCGATCTTCTGTTCGACGGTTCCGACTTCGTCCAATTCGCCGCGGCACGGGTCGACACCCGGCACGACCACGGTGCCGGCGACACCCTCGCGGCGGCGGTCGCCGCAGCACTGGCGCACGGCTACACGGTGCCCGCCGCGGTCAACTTCGCCAAGGTGTGGGTCACCGACTGCATCCGGGCGGCCTATCCGATCGGCCGGGGACACGGACCGGTCAACGGCATGGCCCGGCTTGCAGGGCTGTGATTGCTGGTGTGTAGTCGACACTCGTGACCATGCTGCGCTGGAAATACGTGGGACCCGATGCCGACGTCGTCGCGCCCGATGAACGACTGAGCTGGCCGCGCACCCTCGGGATCGGCGCCCAGCACGTGGTCGCGATGTTCGGCGCGACGTTCCTGGTGCCGGTGCTGACCGGCTTCCCGCCGGCGACCACGCTGCTGTTCTCCGGTGTCGGCACCATCTTGTTCCTGCTGATCACCGGCAACCGGTTGCCGAGCTATCTGGGGTCGAGCTTCGCGGTGATCGCCCCGGTCACCGCCGCGGTGACCGCGCAGGGCACCGGCAGCGCGCTGGGCGGCCTGATCGCGGTGGGGCTGCTGCTGATCCTGATCGGCGGGGTCGTGCACCTGATCGGCACCCGCTGGCTGGATCTGGCGCTGCCCCCGGTGGTCACCGGCGCCATCGTCGCGCTGATCGGGTTCAACCTGGCGCCGGCGGCGAAGACGAATTTCGAGCAGGGCCCGCTGGTCGGCCTGGTGACGCTGGTGCTGCTGGTCGGGGCGCTGGCGTTCTTCAAGGGCCTGATCGGCCGGCTCGCGATCTTCCTGGCGGTGGTGATCGGGTATCTGCTGGCGCTGGCGCTCGGTGAGGTGGACACCGCGGCGATCGCGCAGGCCGCCTGGATCGGGCTGCCCGAGTTCCATACGCCGAGCTTCAGTCTCGCCGTGCTGCCGCTGTTCCTGCCTGCGGTGATTGCGCTGGTCGCCGAGAACATCGGGCATGTGAAATCGGTGGGACAGATGACGGGGTCCGACCTGGACCCGCTGATGGGCCGGGCATTGGCCGCCGACGGCGTGGCCACCGTGCTCGCCGGCGCCGGTGGCGGTTCGGCCACCACCACCTACGCCGAGAACATCGGCGTGATGGCCGCCACCCGCATCTACTCCACGGCCGCCTACTGGGTGGCCGCGGTGGTGGCGATCGTGCTGTCGCTGTGCCCCAAGGTGGGTGCGGCGATCTCGGCCATTCCCCCGGGTGTGCTGGGCGGGGCGACCATCGTGCTCTACGGCCTGGTCGGAGTGCTCGGTATCCGCATCTGGCTGACCAACCACGTGGACTTCTCCAAGCCGGTCAACCAGATGACCGCCGCCATCCCGTTGATCATCGGCATCGCCGACTTCACGTGGCAGGCAGGTTCATTGACGTTCACCGGCATCTCGCTGGGCGCCATCGCGGCACTGATCGTGTACCACGGGATGACCGGGCTCGGCGCTATTCGCCGAGGGCGTTCACCACAGCCGAGAACACCGCAGGAAGCGCCGCCGACACCGGAGTGATGGCGGCCCGCACCGGCCGAATCCCGGTGGCGTGCAGCAGCCCCGCCGTCAGGCACCGGTATCTGCGGGTGAGCTTGCGCCACCGGCGGTCGTAGTCCGCGGTGCTGTCGGTCGCGATGCAGTTCACCAGCAGCTCAGCCGCGCCGAACGCCAGACCCATACCTTCACCGGTCAGCGCGTCGACATAGCCGGCGGCATCGCCCACCAGCAGCACCCGCCCGGCCGTACGGTGGTGGACCTTCTGACGCAGCGGCCCGGCCGCCCGGTCGTTCCCGTGCGGCAGATCGTGTAGCCGGTCCATCAGCGCCGGGAACTGCCGCAGGTGTTCCTCGAACCCGCCGCGGGTGGACTTGAGGATGGCGACGCCGACGCAGTCATCGTTGACCGGGGTGATGTAGGCCTCGGTGTCGCGGCCCCAGTGCACCTCCACGCAGTCCGACCAGGGCGCGATCTGGACATGGCGCCTGATGCCCCATCGCCGGCGCTGCGGTTCGGGCGCGGCCAGGCCGAGGGCGCGGCGGATCGGTGAGTGCAGACCGTCGGCCGCCGCCAGATAGCGGGCCCGGAATCCCGCGGCGCTCACCGAGGTTGCGTCCTGCGTCACCTCGCCGACCTCACCGCGCACCACCTGCACCCCGGCGTCGGCGACGACCTTGGACAGGGCGTCGTGCAGCACGGTGCGGCGCACCCCGCGGCCCGGACCGCCGGCGAACCGGGCCTCCGCGGTGCGGCGTCCGTCGAGGTAACGGATGCCATAAAAATTCCGGTACGGGTGTCCGGCGAGATCCACTCCGAGCCGGTCCAGATGGGCCAGCGAATGCGGCATCAGACCCTCACCGCAGGCCTTGTCGATGGGACCACGCCGGTGCTCGACGACGACGACCTCCAGGCCGGCCCGCGCGGCGTGGGCGGCGGTGACCAGGCCTGCCGGCCCGCCTCCGGCCACCAGCAGATCAATCACGACAAGGACCGCAAGGCATCGTTCTCCACCTGGATCCGGGTACGCAGCAGCAGCGCGTTGGCCACCGAGAACACCGCGGCGGTGATCCAGGCACCACCCACCAGCGGCAGCGCCGCACCCTCCAGGATCACGGCCACGTAATTGGGATGCGGCACAAGGCGATACGGTCCGCCGACGATGCGCGGCGCGCCCGGCACCACGACCACCCGGGTGTTCCACTGCTTACCGAGGGTGGTGATGCACCACCAGCGCAACGCCTGGGCGGCCAGCACCACCCAGAACGCCGGCCAGATCCAGCGCTTGCGTTTCCGCGCCTCCAGCACGGCGCCGGCCAGCAGTCCGGTGTGCAGCGCCACCATCACCGGATAATGTCCGGCGCCGAATTCACGGCCGCCGTTGGCTTTACTCCATTCGAGATTGCGGTTGGACACCACCAGTTCGGCCACCCGCTCCACCGCGACCAGCAGGATCAGTGCGATATAAGCCCGCATCGGATCAGCGCCACCGCAGCAGCACGAGTTCGGAGCAGAAGCCCGGCCCCATCGCCATCAGCACACCGGGTGTGCCGGCCGCCGGCCGTTTGCGGATGGTGTCGCGCAGCACGTGCAATACCGACGAGGAGGACAGGTTGCCGATCTCGGCGAGCGACTGCCAGGTGAGGTCGAGGGCATCCGACGGCAGCGAGAGCGTGTCGATGATGGCCTCGATCACCTTCGGACCACCCGGATGGCTGACCCAGGTGCCGATATCGGGGACCGTGAGGTCATGCGTGCCAAGGAATTCGGTCACATCATCGCCGAGATAACGACCGACGAAGGACGGGACCTCGGCGCTGAGCACGATCTCGAATCCCTTGGTGCCGATATCCCAGCCCATCGCGTGCAGCGAATCCGGGTACAGGTGACTGCGCGAGTCCAGCACATCCGGTCCGGCCGGGTTCAGTTGTCCGGCCCGCTGTTCACCGACGGCCACCACCGCCGAGGCGCCGTCACCGAAGAGGGCACCGGCCACCAGCGTCGGGATGGAGGGATTGTCTTTGCGCGACAGGGAACACAGCTCCACCGACACCAGCACCGCCACCTGGTCGGGGGCGCCGCGCAGGTAGTCGTGCAGCCGAGCGATCCCGGCCGCGCCCGCCACGCAGCCGAGCCCGAAGATCGGGATCCTGCGTACATCGGCACGCAACCCGAGCCGGCCGGCGATCCGGGCGTCCAGCGACGGCACCGCCGCACCGGTCACGGTGGTGGTGATGATCAGGTCGACATCCTCGGGTTTGAGCCCGGCCTCATCGAGTGCGCCCGCCAGCGCAGCACACCCCAGTTCGGTTGCGTGCTCGATGAATAGATTGTTCGCCTCACCGAAATCGGTGAGGCTCGCATACTCTTCGAGCGGCCGGACCAGATACCTGCTGTTCACCTTGGCGCTCTTGTGCAGGCCACGAACGGCGTCTTCGAGACCTTCGTATCCAGGCAGGGCGAGCAGCGTCTCGGTGATCTCGGCTTGGGTGTACCGGTGCGGGGGCAGCACCCCGTGCACTCCGGCGATCGTGCTGTAACTGGGCATTGCGGCGAGGTTAGTGGCCATACCGTGGTTACGGGGTGCTACGCCGTTCGGTTCGATCCGGCGGCAAGTGAGATCGACATCACAAGCGCCGCAGCGCTACTGCTCCTGGGTCTCCACGTGGGCCCGGATGCGGCCCCGTTCGTCGAGCCAGCCCTTCGACTCGGCGTAGGAGATCATGCCGGCCAGCTTCTGCTGCCAGTCCGGGTCGTCGGCGCGCCCGGCCAGCGCGGTCAGGTCAGCGGGATCCACCCAGGAATGCGCCGTGGTGACCACGACGATCTTGAACGAGGTGAAATCGTCGGGTTCGACGACCTCGACGAGCGGCGGGGTGGTGCGGGGATCGATGCGCAGATACATGTGTCCTCATTCTCGGCGGTGCCGGGCGTCCCGGGCCGGGACACCGTTGACGCCCTCGATCGAATGCGCGTAGGTGCCGATGGCGAAGGCCAGGGCCGGTCCGGTGATCGACAGGGCGCGGTGGTCGACGTTCTCGATATCGTCGCGGGCGGTGGCGTGGTTGGGGTCGAAGGCCGCACCGGCGCGCCCACCCCAGAGCCGGGCCTGCGCGGCGCTTTTCTGCTGCGTCGATCCGGTGGTGAGGCCGCCGACGGGTACGCCTGCGGCCAGGAACGGAGCGTAATCGCCGGCGTTGTCGAGCGGGATGTCGGCGGGCCGGACACCGGCGAGGTTGAGGTACCCGGCCAGGGTGCGCTCGATCCCGGCGGAGCCGTCGGGTGCCTCGTTGGCCGCGGCGGACTGGTCCCCGTCGTAGGTGAAGTAGCCGGCGTTCTGCGACCCGAGCATGTCCGCATCCAGGTAGGCGGCGATATCATCGAGCTGGCCGGCGTCCAGGCCCGAGAGGTATTTGCCTGCCGCGCCCAGACTCTCGGATCCCCAGAAGGCGAATCGGACGGCGTTGCCAGCCGCGGGTGCCGACCCCAGTGCCTCGGCGATGCTCAGCAGCGCGGCCACCCCGGTGCCGTTGTCGTTGATACCGGGGCTGCGCGGCGCACTGTCGAAGTTGGCGCCGGCCATCACCACATTGGCGGTGTCGCCGGAGGTGGTCTGGGCTATGACATTTCGTGATTTCGCCACCGACGCCTGCGCATCGAGGGTCAGTCGGACCGCCGCGCTGGTGCGGCGCAGCGCGGCATCGGTGCTGCGGTCGATGACGGCGACCGGCAGCGTGAGCTTCTGGTAGTAGCCGGGCTCGAACAGGCCCCTGGTGCCGCCGGCACTCACCACGAGCAGTCCGACGGCGCCCTTGGCCACCGCCGCGTTCTGCTTGACCACCACCGAACACCCGGTGTCGTCGACGATCGCCAGCGCACCGCGCACGTCGCCGTAGTCCGTGGCCGCGCAACCGGCGGGTTTGCGTGGCCGCAGGGACGGGCCGCTGACTCCGCCGCGCGGGGTGCCCGCCAGCGGTGAGGCCTGCGTGACGGGGTAGCTGCGGCCGGCGATCTGCAGGGTCGGCTTTCCCGGGTCGCCCATCTTCAGCCATTCGAATTCCGGTGTGCTCACCTCGAATCCACCCTCGCGCAGAACGCCTGCGAGGTAGTCGACGGTCGCGTCGTATCCGGGCGTGCCGACCGCCCGGTTGCCGATTCGGCTGAGCTCCTCGAGGTGGGCGAAGATGGCATCGACGGCCACCTTGCCGGCGAGGTCGCGGGCCGGGTCGGTGGGCGCGGGTTCCGTTGCGGCCGAACAGGACGCCAGCGTCAGCGTGGCAGCCGCCACCGCCAGCGCTCGTCTCATGAGGCGGGCTGAGTGTGGCGGGTGCGGTCCTCGCGCACCGGGACTCCGTTGCGGCCGCTGATGTCCTGCGCGTAGAGGGCCGTCGAATAGCCGACTCCGCGGCCCAGGATCTCCAGTGCGGTGCGGTCGATATGGTCGAGGGTATCGGTCTTCTTGTGATAGTTGGGGTCGAAAGACTCGTCGGCCTTGCCGCCCCAGAGCTCGGCCTGCTCGGCGGTCATCTTTTCCTCCGCGCCGGAAAACAGCCCACCGGACGGGATACCGGCCTGGGTGAAGGCGTCGTAATCGGAACGCCCGTCGAAGCCGGTGTCCCTGGCCGGTTTGCCCGCGCCGTCGAGATAACCGACCAGCATGCGTTCGATCCCGGCCGAACCCTCCGGCACCCGGGGGACGCCGCCGTCGGCCGCCGGTGGCGCGGACTGGTTTCCGTCGTAGGTGAAGTAACCCGGGTTCGGTGAGCCCACCATGTCGAAGTTCAGGTACAGCGCAATATCTTTGAGCGCCTCGGCGTCGAGCCTGCCGATATAGTCCGACGAGCCGAGCAGGCCGAGCTCCTCGGCGCCCCAGAACCCGAAGCGGACCGCGTTCTCGACATCCGGCGAGCTACCCATCTGCAGCGCGGTCTCCAGCACCGCGGCCACTCCCGAACCGTTGTCGTTGATCCCCGGTCCTTCGGGCACGCTGTCCAGGTGGGCACCCACCATGACGACGTTGTCGGTGGATCCGGTCTTGGTCTGGGCGATCACGTTGCTGGTCTGCTTGACGTTGACACCGGCCTTGAGTTTGACGGTGGCGTTGCCGGGGTTGGCGCGCAGCCGGGCGCCCTCGGCTTCGGTGATGGCCAGGACCGGGATCTTCACGGCCGTCTTGCTGCCCAGGGTGCCACCGAATTCGTCGACGGGGCGGTCCTCGTTGTCGGCGATCAGTAGCGCCACGGCACCGCGTTTGGCCGCGATGCCGGCCTTGTCACCGAACTGGCAGGTGCCGCGGTCCACCAGCACCACTGCACCCTGTACCGGCAGGCCCTCGTAGTCGGAGTCGGCACAGCCCGGGCTCTCATCGGCGGGCGCGGCGACCAACGGTCCGGACACGCCCTCCGGTCCGGTGCCGGAGGTGAAGGACATTCCCTTGGCGCCGACCTTGCTGCCCGCCACGGTCACATCGGGTTCCTCGGCGAACGGCAGGCGCACCTCGAACTGTTCGGTCTTGGCATCGAAACCCTTGTCACGCAAGAGGTTCACCACGTAGTCGACGCTGGCCTGATAGCCGGGGGTGCCCATCGCCCGGTTGCCGCCGTGCTGGTCGGCTATCTCCTGCAACCGGGTCAGGTGCCCCATCATGGCGTCCGCGCTCAGGCTCTGGCCGATCTGCTCGGCGTACCCCGTCGCGTCCGCGCGCGGCTCGGACGGTGCATCTTCACCGCAGCCGCTGACACCCACGGCGAGCGCGGCCACCGACAGCATGGCCACCAGGGACCGTGATCTGAACTGCATGAACCCCACGGTAGCCGACTCAGGGATCGCGCCGGGCGACGACGCCGACAGCCGCGGCGAACACCGCCACCGCCACCGCGGCGAAGTAGACCGCCGAGCCCAGCGGGCCCCACCACATTGAAAAGGTCTGCAACCACGCTATTTCGGTGAATGCATTGGCATTGGCGAACGGCAGCAGCGGACCGACCCTGGATCCGACACCCGGGATGGTCCCGAGCAGCGGTTCCAGCACGAACGGCATCAGCAGCAAAATCGCGATGACGGCGGCACTGTGCCGCAGCAACGCACCCAGCCCCACCGCCAGCAGCGCGGCCAGCACCGCGTACAGCGTGACCGCCCCGACCGTGCGCCACGGCGTGAAGGCGGACAGCGCCAGCTGCGCGCCCTGGCGCTCGTCGAGCATCGCCCGTACCAGCACCAGCGATCCTAGCGCCATGACCGCGGCGAGCACCCCGGAGAACACCATCGTCACAACAGCTTTCGCAACCAAGACCCGGTGACGGCGCGGTGTCGCCATGAACGTGGTGCGGATCATCCCGGTCCGGTACTCCGCGGTCACGGTCAGCGCGGACAGGATCATCAGCACCGGGACGCCGAACATCGCCACTCCGAGCACCGCCCGGTCCGGGGTCACCAGGCTGTAGGGCAGCGCCGCCGCGGCCTGGATGGCGGCCAGGCCCAGGCTGATCACGACGACGGTGAGCGCCAGCCACAGCGGTG
The DNA here is from genome assembly GCF_008329585.1 of Mycolicibacterium sp. P9-22. GTDB lineage: Bacteria > Actinomycetota > Actinomycetes > Mycobacteriales > Mycobacteriaceae > Mycobacterium. Next base: position 960,798 of record NZ_NPKP01000002.1, read on the forward strand.
ACCGGGTGCTGGTGAGTTTGATGCGCTCGGCGCCGACGGTGCTCATGACCCGGCCCGGTACTGCACCGCATCGTCGGTGAGGTTCATGTAGGCCTCCTCCAGGGATGCCCCCTGCGCGGTGAGTTCGTGCAGCACGATGCCGTTCGCCGCGGCCAGGTCACCGACCCGTTCGGTGCTGCTGCCGTCGACAAGCAGTGCCGCACCGTCGCGGCGGGCTCCCGGTAGCAGCGCGGCCAGCGCGTCGATCTGCGGACTGCGCACCCGGACCGTGTCGGACTGGTTCAGGAATTCGGCCATGGTGGTGGCGGCGATCAGCCGGCCCCGGCCGATGACCAGCACCCGGTCGGCGGTGTTGGCCATCTCGGCCAGCAGGTGGCTGGACACGAACACGGTGCGGCCCTCGGCGGCCAGCCCCCGCATGAGGGTCCTGATCCAGCGGATGCCTTCGGGGTCCAGCCCGTTGACGGGTTCGTCGAACAGCAGCACCTGCGGGTCGCCGAGCAGGGCCGCCGCGATGCCGAGGCGCTGCAGCATGCCCAGTGAGAAGGTGCCTGCCTGCTTTCCGGCCGCCTCGGTCAGGCCGACCTCGGCGAGTACCTCATCAACCCTGCGCTCCGGGATCCGGTTGGTCGCCGCAATCCACCGCAGATGCGATCGCGCGGTCCGGTTCGGGTGCACCTGACGGGCGTCGAGCAGCGCGCCGACGGTGCGCAGCGGGTGCTTGTGTTCGTGATAGGGCCGGCCGGCGACGGTGACGGTGCCGGCGCTGGGCCGGTCCAGCCCGACGATCATCCGCATGGTGGTCGATTTGCCCGCACCGTTGGGCCCGAGGAACCCGGTCACCACCCCGGGTTCGATGGCGCAGGTCAGCTGGTCGACGGCCCGGACAGAACCGAAAGTTTTTGTCAGGCCGGTCAGCTCGATCACGTTGCGAACTCTGCCACGATCAGGTCGGCCACCGCACGCATGCCCTCGGCGTTGGGGTGCAGCGGCGCGGTGTGGCCGGGGATGGGGACCGGAAACCTGCTCGGCAGCGTCGTCCAGGGCTGCGCCGACCAGGGATGGTGAGCGCGGCTGGCCTGCCCGGCGCGCACCAGGGCGGCACCGGTGGCTGCCGCCGCGGCGGCGGTGAGGCGTTCCAGTTCGGCCGCGATGCGCCGCCCCAGGGCGGTGTCCCCCGCGGACAGCGGTGGTGCCGCGCCGTCCGGCGGAAGCAGGGTCAGGTAATCGACGAACATCACCCGGGCCCGCGGGCAACGGTGCCGGATCACCCGGCCCACCTCGACCAGGTCACCGGCCACCGCGGCCAGCGCCCGCTCGCGTGCGCCGGCGTCGCGCATACCGCGCAGCGGCGGCAACCACCGCAGCGGCGCGGGCAGGGCCGCGGCACACAACATCGGTACGTAGCCGACATCGTTACCGCCGATGGTGACCGTCACCAGCGTCTCGGATCCGTCGAGCGCATCGACCTGGGGCGGTGCGCCGTGCTGGGGTTCGGTGAGGATGTTGGCGGTGGTGGCGCCCGAATAGGTCACGTCGAGAAGTTCCAGGCCCAGCCGCTGGGCGACGAGGTGCGGGTAATTGCGCTGCGAACGCATCGCCAGCAGCGGCGACCCGGGCGCCGTCGGCGCGATGCCGGGGCCGGCCGCCATCGACGAGCCCAGCGCCACATATCGGGTCACAGGATGGCGGGGCTCGACGCCTGTGCCCAGAAACGCTTCGGGATCCGCCCGGCGTGCCGGGCCAGATGTCCCGCGGTGACGGCCGCAGCCATCGCCGCGGCCATCGCCGCCGGATCGGCGGCCCGGGTCACCGCGGTGGCCAGCAGCACGGCGTCGCAGCCCAGTTCCATCGCCAGCGCGGCGTCACTGGCGGTGCCGATGCCCGCATCCAGGATCACCGGCACGTTCGCCGCATCGACGATCATCTCGATGTGGTGCGGGTTCGCGATGCCCAGACCGGTGCCGATGGGCGAGCCCAGCGGCATGACGGCCGCGCAACCGGTGTCCTCGAGGCGGCGGGCCAGCACCGGATCGTCGTTCGTGTAGGGCAGCACGATGAAGCCGTCGTCCACCAATTGTTCTGCGGCCTTGACCAACTCGATCCCGTCGGGCAACAGGGTGCGCTCGTCGGCGATCACCTCCAGCTTGACCCATTCGGTGCCGAGCGCCTCGCGGGCCAGCTGGGCGGTGAGCACCGCCTCGGCCGCGCCGCGGCAACCGGCCGTGTTCGGCAGCGGCGTGATCCCCAGTTTGTTGAGCAGATCCAGTACGCCGGTACCGGATTCGGCGTCGACCCGGCGCATCGCGACGGTGGTCAGTTCGGTGCCGGAGGCGATCAGCGCCTCCTCCAGCACCGCCAGATTCGCCGCTCCGCCGGTGCCCATGATGAGCCGGGAGCCGAACTCCCGGCCCGCGATCGTGAGGTTCTTGACATCAACCACCCTGCACCGCCGTCACCACTTCCACCCGGGCGCCGCCGGCCAGCGCGGTATGCCACGACGACCTGGGCAGCACCTCCCAGTCCACCGCCACCGCGATGCCCTTGGCCGGAAAGCCCAACTGGTTCACCAATTCCTCGACGGTGGTGCCGTCGGGCACATCGGCTTGCTCACCGTTGACCAGCAAGATCATTTCGCCCCTCTAGTTCGTCAGCGATCCGCTCCGCCGTCCACGGCGCCAGCAGAAAACCGTTGCGTCCGTGACCGGTGGCGGCCAGCGTGCACTCGTCGAGCCTACCGACCAGCGGCAGCCCATCCGGTGTCATCGGGCGTAGACCGGCCGCGCACTCGGCGAGTTCGTACTCCCCCAGCGCGGGCATCACTGCGCAGGCATCGTCGAGCAGGTCACGCACCCCCCGCACCACCGGGGCGGTGTCCCGGCCGTGCTCGTACTGGGTGGCGCCCACCACCACCCCGTCACCGCGCGGTACCAGGTACACCGGCCTGCCGTGCACTCGGGCCCGAATAACCCGCTGCGGCAACGGCATACAACCCTTGCGCCAGCGCAGCCGCAGCACCTCACCTTTGACCGGGTGCACGGCGAGCCCGGGCCACAAGGTGGGCGCGTCGATTCCGTTGGCGAGCACCCGCTGATCGGCGTCCACCTCGCCCAGGTCCTGGACCGGCGGCGCCCACTGCACGCCGAGTTCCTCGCAGGCCCGCTCCAGAGCCGCGACCAGCGCCCGATTGTCCACGGCCAGTTCGGTATCGGCGCGGAAGCCGTGCCGGATGCCCTGGGCCAGCAGCGGTTCGACATCCCGGGCGGCCGTCGTCATCGTGACCGGATGCCCCTGCTCGGACAACCAGTCGGCCACCGTCTTGAGATCAACGACGTCGGCCCGGTCGACCGCCACCACCAGCGATTCGTGGGCGGTCACCACCTCGGCGGGCAGCCCGTCCAGGAATCCGGCATGCCACAGCTTGAGGGATTCCAGACCGATCGCCAGCAGGGTGTCCTCCCCCGGCCAGCCCTCGCTGTGCGGGGCCAGCATGCCGCCGGCCACCCAGGAAGCGCCACGCGCCTCGGTCCGGTGCACGCGCACCGACCAACCGTCCTGCGCGGCGCGGCGCGCGACCGACAGGCCGATCACACCGCCGCCGATCACGGCAAGAGATCCAGTCACCATGTCCTCTCCCTTCGCCGGCATGACCCGGATCAGGTACGACGGTCAGGGCCGGTCGTGCGCCCACTCTCAGTCCCCGGTCCCGGGACTCCCGTGTTCAGCTGTCAGGATACTCGGGTGTCCGATGCCCTCGAACGCCTCACCTCAGCTTCCCTGTACCTGTGCACGGATGCCCGGCGTGAACGCGGTGACCTGGCCGAATTCGCGGAGGCGGCGCTCGCCGGCGGGGTGGACATCATCCAGCTGCGCGACAAGGGCTCCGCCGGTGAGCAACAGTTCGGTCCGCTGGAGGCCCGCCAGGAACTCGACGCGCTGGCGGTGCTCGCCGACGCGGCACGTCGCCACGGCGCGCTGCTTGCGGTCAACGACCGCGCCGACATCTCGCGGGCGGCCGGAGCCGACGTGCTGCACCTGGGCCAGGACGATCTGCCGCTGGACATCGCGCGCGACATCATCGGCCCCGGACCGGTGATCGGGCGTTCCACCCACGATGCCGGTCAGGTCGCCGCCGCGATCGGCGAGGCGGTGGACTATTTCTGTGTCGGGCCGTGCTGGCCCACCCCGACCAAGCCCGGGCGCACCGCACCGGGATTGGATCTGATCCGGCACACGGCGGCGCTGGCGCCGTCGAAGCCGTGGTTTGCGATCGGCGGGATCGACGAGCAGCGGCTGCCCGAGGTGTTGGCGGCCGGAGCCCGCCGCGTCGTCGTGGTGCGGGCCATCACCGGCGCCGAGGACCCCCAGGCCGCGGCCCGAGCGCTCAAGAAATCAATGGGATCTCAGCCGTAACCGTGCGCAGCCGCTCCCAGCTGGCGGCGAAACCCGGATGCAGCGGCAGCTCGGACACCTCGTGCTCGGGCACCCAGCGCAGCTCGGAGCTCTCCCGGTTCGGGACGGTGTGCAACTGTTCGGCGGCATCGGCGATGACGGTGGTGTAACTCCAGCCGGGCACCTCGTGGGTGACGACGCAGACCCGGACGGTCAGCTGGACGGCCTGCACACCGGCCTCCTCGTAGGCTTCCCGCACCGCGGCCTCTTCGACGGACTCGTGGCTGTCGCGGGCTCCGCCGGGCAATGCCCAGGTGCCGCCCTGGTGGCTCCACGGGGCTCGATGCTGCAACAGCACGGCGAAGGTACCGTCGGGACCGGGCGCACGAAGCAGCAGTCCGGCCGCGCCGTGACGTCCCCAGAAGTGGCCGCCGCCGTCCGATACCACCCAACCGTCACCGTCACCGCGCACGACATCAGAATAGGGGCTCGCGAATTCCCACACGTCACTCCAATGTCTCTTAGACTTCTTAGAAACGGGAGGAGGTCGGCCAACACGTGACCGTGGAGTTGGCGCACCCGTCGACCGAACCGCTGGCTTCACGTTCGCCGACCAATCCCGTGCACCCGCGCTGGTGGTTCCTGTGGACCACGCCCGGGCGCATCCTGACCATCGGTGTGGTGCTGTCCGCGCTCGTGATCGCGTGCGCGTTCGCGACGTCGACCACGATCAACGACCGCCAGGAAGCGCTCACCACTGTGCTCGACCACAGCGAACCGCTTGCCTTCGCCGCCGGTCAGCTCTACACCACGCTGTCGGTCGCCGACGCGGCCGCCGCGACCGCCTTCATCGCCGGCGCCGAACCGCAGGATGTTCGGCAGCGCTATGAACAGGCCATCACCGACGCCTCGGTGGCCGTCACCCGCGCCTCTGCCGGCCTGACCACCGAACCCATGATCGAACTGCTGGGCCGGGTCAACGCCGAACTGGCCGTGTACACCGGTCTGGTGGAAACCGCCCGCACCAACAACCGGGCGGGCAATCCGGTGGGTTCCTCCTACCTGTCCGAGGCTTCGGCGCTGATGCAGACCAAGATCCTGCCGGACGCGCAACGGCTCTATGAGGCGACCTCGGCACGGGTCGACGCCGAGACGACGGCCTCCACCCGCATCCCCGCACCGGTCATCCTGGTGGTGCTCGCCACCGTCATGTTCGGGCTGTTCTCCAACAGGTGGCTGACCAAACGGACCCGGCGGCGGGTCAACATCGGCTTCGTGGCGGGCGGGCTGGCCGTGCTGATTATGGTGGTGTGGGTGGGTACCGCACTCGTCATCTCCACCTCGGACAGTCGCAGCGCCAAAAACACTGCGGCACAATCGCTCAAGACGGTGACCACGATGGCCATCACCGCGCAGCAGGCACGTGCCGACGAAACCCTGGCCCTGGTGCGCCGCGGCGACGAGGATGTCCGCAAGCAGTCCTACTACCAGCGCATCGACAGCATGCAGCAGCAGTTGAACACCTTCTTGAACGCCAACAACGATATCGACAAGGATGATCTGGCCGGTGCCGGAGACCTGCTGCGCAAATGGCGGGCCTCCAACGACCGGATCAATGCCTACATCTCCGTCGGTGACTACCAGGCCGCCACCCAGGTGGCGCTGGGCACCGGCGAGGACAACTCCACACCGGCGTTCAGCAGCCTGGACTCTGCGCTGGCCAAGGCCATCGAGGAGAGCCGCGGTCAGCTGCGCACCGATATCGTCAACGCCCGCCGGGTGCTGTCCGGCGCGACGTTCGGCGCCGCGGCGCTCAGCGTGATCGCGGCGTTCGCAGTGGCGCTCGGGCTGTGGCCGAGACTCAGCGAGTACCGGTGATGAGCGCGGGCGCGAAGACCACACAGCCTCAGCTGAGAAAACTCTGGGTTCTGGTGGCTGCGGCGGCGGTGCTGACCGGCTGCCAGCAGGCCTCGACCGTCGACGCGATCCCGGAGGTCACGCTCTCCCCGCCCACCCCGGCCGGGATGGAGCAGGCCTCGCCGGAGGAGGCCACACCGGCCTTACCGGACAACTCCACCTGCGATCGCACCGCCAGCCTGCGGCCGTTCCCCAACCGCGCCCAGGCCGAGGACGCGGTGGAGAACATCCGCAACCGCGGCCGCCTGATCGTGGGCCTCGACATCGGCAGCAACCTGTTCTCGTTCCGGGACCCGATCACCGGTGAGATCACCGGGTTCGACGTCGACATCGCCGGTGAGGTCGCCCGCGACATCTTCGGCACCCCGTCGCAGGTCGAGTACCGCATCCTGTCCTCACCCGACCGCATCGAGGCGCTGGAGAACGATCAGGTCGACATCGTGGTGAAGACCATGAGCATGACCTGTGAACGCCGCAAGCAGGTCGAGTTCTCCACCGAGTACCTGTCGGCGAACCAACGCATCCTGGCGCCGCGTGACTCGCTGATCCGGCAGGCCAGCGATCTGTCCGGCAAGCGGGTGTGCGCGGTGAAGGGCACCACCTCCCGCAAGCGGGTCCAGCAGATCCAGCCCCCGGTGAACCTGGTGGACGTGGTGACGTGGTCGGACTGCCTGGTGGCCTTGCAGCAGCGACAGGTCGATGCGGTGAGCACCGATGACTCGATCCTCGCCGGGCTGGTCAGCCAGGATCCGTATCTGCACATCGTGGGCCCCAGCATGAATCAGGAGCCCTACGGGATCGGTATCAACAGGGACAACCCCGGCCTGGTCCGGTTCGTCAACGGCACACTGGAGCGTATCCGTCGCGACGGCACCTGGAACACGCTGTACCGCAAGTGGTTGACGGTGCTGGGTCCGACACCGGCACCACCGGTGGCGAGGTATTCCGACTGATGGGCTGCTCCCGATGAAGGGCGACGACGACCCCGGCACCCAGCCAGCGTCGCTGGCCGATCTCGAAGACTTCGACGAGGATTCGGTCGCCACGCTGCGGCCGATGGCCACCCAGGCCGTGTACCGGCCCGACTTCGACGACACCGACCGCGCGTCCACGGTGTCCACCGAGCCGTCCGAGGGCATGACCTCGCTGACCCGGCCGCGCTCTCCGATCCGCCGCATCGGTGGCGGCCTGGTCGAGGTGCCCCGCGTCTACGAGCGGGACCCCTTGACCGCGCTGATGACCAATCCGGTGGTGGCCGAGGCGAAACGGTTCTGCTGGAACTGCAACCGCCCGGTCGGACGCGCCGGCAAGGACGGGCCCGCCCGGTCCGAGGGAACGTGCCCGCACTGCGGCAGCCCGTTCTCGTTCCTGCCCCAACTCAGTCCGGGCGACATGGTCGTCGGGCAGTACCGGATCAAGGGTTGTATCGCACACGGTGGGCTCGGCTGGGTGTATCTGGCCTTCGACACCAATGTGAACGGACGACCGGTCGTGCTCAAGGGCCTGGTGCATTCCGGTGATGCCGAGGCGCAGGCCACCGCGATGGCCGAACGGCAGTTCCTCGCCGAGGTGACCCATCCGGCGATCGTGAAGATCTTCAACTTCGTCGAACACGACGACAAGCACGGTGAGCCGGTGGGCTATATCGTGATGGAGTACGTCGGCGGCACTTCGCTCAAGCAGCCCAAGGGCGTCAAACTGCCGGTGGCACAAGCGATCGCGTACATGCTGGAGATCCTGCCCGCCCTCGGCTACCTGCACTCCCTCGGCCTGGTCTACAACGACCTGAAGCCCGAGAACATCATGGTCACCGCCGAGCAGCTCAAGCTCATCGACCTCGGCGCGGTGTCGCGGATCAACTCGTTCGGATACCTGTACGGCACACCGGGTTACCAGGCTCCGGAGATCGTGCGCACCGGGCCCACCGTGCAGACCGACATCTACACCGTGGGGCGGACCCTGGCCGCGCTCACCCTGAAACTGCGTACCCGCAAGGGCCGCTACGTCGACGGTCTGCCCGAGGACGACCCGGTGCTGGCCAAGTACGACTCGTTCGCCCGGTTGCTGCGCCGGGCGATCGATCCGGACCCGCACCGCCGCTTCGCCAGCGCCGACGAGATGTCCAGCCAGCTGCTGGGCGTGCTGCGCGAGGTGGTGGCCCAGGACACCGGGGTGGCGCGCTCGGGCCTGTCGACGGTGTTCAGCCCGCCGCGGTCTACCTTCGGGGTGGACCTACTGGTGGCGCACACCGATGTGTACCTGGACGGTCAGGTGCACTCGGAGAAGCTGACCGCCCCGGAGATCGTGAAGGCCCTGCAGGTGCCGCTGGTGGACCCCGCCGATGTCGGGGCGCCGATCCTGTCTGCCACCGTGCTCAGTGAGCCTGTGCAGACGCTGGATTCGCTGCGCGCGGCGCGTCACGGCACGCTGGACTCCGAGGGCATCGACCTGTCCGAGTCGGTGGAACTGCCGTTGATGGAGGCGCGGGCGCTGCTGGACCTCGGCGATGTCGCCAAGGCCACCCGCAAGCTCGACGACCTTTACGAACGGGTCGGCTGGCGCTGGCGGCTGACCTGGTTCCGCGGAGTGGCCGCTTTGCTCACCGCCGACTATGACACCGCCACAAAGTACTTCACCGAGGTGCTGGACACGCTGCCGGGTGAGCTGGCACCCAAACTGGCGCTGGCCGCCACCGCCGAGCTGGCGGGCAGTTCCGATGAGCGCCGCTTCTATCAGACGGTGTGGCGCACCGACAACGGCGTCATCTCGGCCGGATTCGGGTTGGCCCGGGCCCAGTCCGCGGAGGGTGAGCGCGATGACGCGGTCCGCACCCTCGACCAGGTTCCGCCCACCTCACGGCATTTCACCGTCGCGCGGCTCACCAGTTCGGTGACGCTGCTGTCCGGGCGGTCCATCAGCGAGGTGTCCGAACAGCAGATCCGCAGTGCGGCACGGCGTGTGGAGGCGCTGCCCGAGAGCGAGCCGCGGGTGCTGCAGATCAGGGCGCTGGTGCTGGGCACCGCGATGGACTGGCTGGCCGACAACACCGCAAGCACCAATCACATCCTCGGGTTCCCGTTCACCCAGCACGGTCTGCAACTCGGCGTGGAGGCAGCACTGCGCGGGCTGGCACGGGTCGCTCCCACGCAGGCACATCGTTACGCGCTGGTCGACCTGGCCAACAGCGTGCGGCCCACGAGCACGTTCTAGACCACGTCCAGACACGCCCGCGCGATGGCCAGTTCCTCATCGGTCGGGATGACCAGCACCGTCACCGGTGACCGCGGCGCCGAGATACGCCGCGCGTGGCGCTCGGACGCCGTGTTGAGCTGCTCGTCGACTTCGATGCCCAGAGTGGCCAACCCGGACAGTGCATCGCGGCGCACCGCGGCATCGTTCTCCCCGACGCCCGCGGTGAAGGTGATGACATCGGTGTTGCCGAGCAGTGCCAGGTAGGCGCCGACGTACTTGCGCAGCCGGTGGATGTAGACGTCATAGGCCAATTGCGCTGCGTCGTCACCGGCATCGATGCGCTTGTGCAGGGCCCGGAAGTCGATCTCGCCGCCGAGTCCCAACACACCGGACCGCCGGTTGAGCATGGTCTCGATGTCTTCGACACTCATCCCGGCTGTGCGCCACAGATACATGATGACGCCCGGGTCGATGTCTCCTGAGCGGGTGCCCATCACCAGCCCCTCCATCGGCGTCAGACCCATGGAGGTATCGATGGGACGCCCCCCGGCGATCGCCGAGGCCGAGGCTCCGTTGCCCAGGTGCAACACGATCTGATTCAGTGATTCCAGGGGCGCCTCCAGGAACACCGCGGCCTGTTCGCTGACGTAGCGGTGTGAGGTGCCGTGGAATCCGTAGCGGCGAATCTTCCAGGTATCGGCCACCTCCCGGTCGATGGCGTACTCGGCCGCCGCCGGCGGCAGGTCGTGGAAGAACGCGGTGTCGAACACCGCGACGTGCGGCAGATCGGGCAGTACCCGACGTGCTTCCTTGATGCCGAGCACCGCCGGCGGGTTGTGTAGTGGGGCCAGCGGCGAGAGTTCTTCGATGGCCGCGAGGGTCTGATCGTCGATCAGCGTCGGCCGGTGCAGCTTGTTCCCGCCGTGCACGACGCGGTGCCCGACCGCCAGCAGGCCGTCCAGGCTGGGCAGCGCCGCGAACACCGCACTCAGTGCCTGCCCGTAATCGGTCACCTGCTCGATGACGCCACTGGCCAGAGAATCACCCGAATCAGGTTGCAGCAGATCGTATTTCACCGAGGAGGAGCCGCTGTTGAGCACCAGCACCGTGGTCACTGCCGGGCCGCCTGGATCGCGGTGATCGCCACGGTGTTCACGATGTCCTCCACCAGGGCGCCCCGGGAGAGATCGTTGACGGGCTTGTTGAGTCCTTGCAGCACCGGGCCGATCGCGATGGCCCCGGCGCTACGCTGTACCGCCTTATAGGTGTTGTTGCCGGTATTGAGGTCCGGGAAGATCAGCACGGTGGCCCGGCCGGCCACCTCCGAGTCCGGCATCTTGGTCTGTGCCGTGGACGGGTCGACCGCCGCGTCGTACTGGATCGGGCCCTCCACCAGCAGTTCCGGATCCCGCTGACGCACCAGTTCGGTTGCCGCCCTGACCTTGTCGACATCGGCACCGCTGCCGGAGCTGCCGGTGGAGTAGGACAGCATGGCCACCCGGGGGTTGATGCCGAACTGCGCGGCGGTACGCGCCGAGGAGATGGCGATATCGGCGAGCTGCTCGCTGGTCGGGTCCGGCACGATCGCGCAGTCGCCGTAGGCGAGCACCCGGTCCTCCAGGCACATCAGGAAGATGCTGGACACCGTGTTGACGCCGGGCAGCGTCTTGATGATCTCGAAGGCCGGGCGGACGGTGTGCGCGGTGGTGTGCCTGGCGCCGGACACCATCCCGTCGACCATGTCGTTGTGCACCAGCATGGTGCCGAAATAGGAGACGTCGCTGATGGTTTCGCGGGCCTGATCCACGGTGACGCCCTTGTGGCTGCGCAGTTTCGCGTACTGCGCGGCGAACTGGTCGCACAGATCGCTGGTGCGCGGGTCGAGCACGGTGGCGGCGGACAGGTCCACGCCCAGTTCGGCGGCCCGGGCGCGGACGGTCTTCTCCTCACCGAGGATGGTCAGATCGGCGACCCGGTGGGCCAGCAGGCGCCCGGCGGCGCGCAGGATCCGGTCGTCGTCGCCCTCGGGCAGCACGATGCGCTGCACGTCGGCGCGGGCCGTATCGATCAGCTGGTAGGTGAACATCTGCGGCGTGGTGACGGTGGGGATCGGAATCGACAGGGTATCAATGAGATCCGCGGTGTCGACATGCTGCTCCATCAGTGCCAGCGCGGTGTCGACCTTGCGGTGCGAATCCACCGTGACCCGGCCGCGGGCGGAGGCGACCGCACGCGCCGTGTCGTAGGTGCCCAGTTCGGTGCTGATGATCGGCAGCCGCGTGCCCAAACCCGCCACCAGCCGGGCGACCTCCGGGTGCAGCGGGAGCCCACCGTTGAGGATGACGCAGGACAGCGACGGAAACCCCGCCGCCGCATGCGCACCCATCACCGCCATCACCACATCGGAGCGGTCACCGGGGGTGATCACGGCCATGCCGTCCTTCAGCCGTTCCAACACATGCTCGGCGGTCATTCCCGCCACCAGCACGCTCAGCGCCTCGCGGATCAGGGACTGCTCGTCACCACCGGTGAGTTCGCCGTGCACGGCATCGCGCAACTCGGCCACCGACGGCGCCACCAGCAGTGGCTCCTCGGGCAGCACATAACTCTTCGGGCCGAGCTCGGCGAGCGCGTCGGCCACTGCGCTCAGTTGTCCGGGATCGCACCGGTTGGCCACCACCGCCGCGGTGTGCGCGTGCTGGCCGGCCAGCTCCACCAGGCACACCTCCACCACCTGAGCGACCTCCGCGGGCGTGCGGCCCTGGGCCTTCACCGCGAGCACCACCGGCGCACCCAGGTTCACCGCGATCCGGGCGTTCACGCTCAGCTCACTGGGAGCCGCGACATCGGTGTAATCGCTACCGACGACCAGGACCGCGTCGGAGCGCTCGGCGACCCGGTGGAACCGGTCCACGATCTCGGCGATGGCCGCCTCGGGGTCCTCGTGCAGCTGCTGGTAGCTGACACCGGCGCACTCCTCGTAGGAGAGTCCGGCGGTGGCCTGGGACAGCAGCAGTTCCAGGATGTAGTCCCGTTCGCCCCCGGCATCATCCTGGGGCGAGCGAAGCGACGGGGAGGAATCACGATGTTCGAGCCGGGTGATGGGCCTGAACACCGCAACCCTGGCGACGCTGGCCGCCAACTTGTGCAGAATGCCCAGTGCGATGGTGGATTTTCCGGTGTCACCCTCGGGTGAGGCTATGTAGATGGCCGAAGCAGCATGCGCGGTCACTCGGCCAAGCTTGCCAGCACCTCACCGAGTTCGGCAACGAAGCGGTCCACGTCGGACATCGAGAACACCATCGGCGGCCTGATCTTGAGGACATTGCCGTCCCCGCCGCACACCGATATCAGCACCCTCCGTTCACGCATGGCGTTGACGATCCACCGCGCGGTCGCCCGGTCGGGCCGGCCGGCAGCGTCGAGCACCTCCACGCCGAGGTACAGCCCGACACCGCGCACCTGGCCGACGCGCGGGTGATCTGCCGCCAGCCGGGTCACCTCGGCACGCAGATTGCCGCCCACGGTGGCGGCATTGGCGATCAGACGGTCCCCTTCGATGATGTCGAGGACGGCCGCCGCGGCCGCCATCGACACCGGGTTTCCCCCGAAGGTGTTGAAGTAGGGCACCCCGCTGGCGAAATCGGCCAGCACATCACCGCGCGCCGCCATCGCAGCCACCGGCAGTCCGTTGGCCATCGGCTTGCCCATGGTGACCAGGTCGGGAACCACACCGTGACGGGTGAAACCCCACATGCCCGCGCCGGTGCGGCCGAATCCCGGTTGCACCTCATCGGCGATCAGCACGCCTCCGGCGGCGCGGACCGCCGCCACCGCCGGCGCCAGCACCGACGGGTCCGGGTAGATGCCATCGGAGGAGAAGATGGTGTCGACGATCAGTGCGCTCACACCGAAACCGTTCTCCTGCAGATCGGAGATTGCCGCGGCCACCTCCGCGCCCTGCAGCCGCGGTGACACCGTGCGCACATGCCGTCCCAGCGCGGTGCGACCGCCGATCGATGGCGAGATCGCCGTCACCGCTTCGGTATTGCCGTGATAAGCCTCCTCGGTGACGATCACGCCGGTGGCGCCGGTGTGCATCGCCGCGACCCGCAGCGCGAGATCGTTGACTTCGGAACCGGTGCAGGCATACATCACCTGATACGAACCGTCGGCCCCGAGATCGGGGAAGGTGGCGAGCAGCCGCTGCGAGTACTCGACGATGCCCTCGTGCAGGTACCGGGTGTGGGTGTTGAGCGCGCTCAACTGCCTTGTCACCGAATCGATCACGTGCGGGTGGCAGTGGCCCACGCTGGCGACGTTGTTGTAGGCGTCCAGGTAGTCGTTGCCGTCCGCGTCGAACAACTTCGTGCCGAGGCCGCGCACCAGATGCACCGGCTTGTCGTAGAACAACCGGTACGCGGGCCCAAGGACCCGGTCACGGGCAGCTATCAGCGGGTCGTCGAGCTGACCACCCTGATAGCTGTTGGAATCCATGATGTTGGAGAAAGGCATGATTCCCGTCATCGCTCGTGGGCTTCGTCCAGAACCGTGCGGCCCAGTTCGGCGTAGCGCTGCGGATGCGTGTACTTGAGGAACAGGGCCAGCAGCACCCCACCGATCCCGACGATACCGACGACCCACGGGATCGCGGCGAAGATCCAGTCCGTGGCCGCGGTACCGGCCGCGAACGAGGCGTTCTTGGCCAGCAGGTAGACGACATAGACCATGCCCAGGCCACCGAGCAGCGGCGCCAGGAAGGTGGTGAACCAGTTCGCGGTCTCGGGATGACGTTTGTGCACATGGAAATACGCGATCACCGAGAAGGCCGCCAGCGCCTGGACGATCATGATCGCGGTCGTGCCCAGCAGAGCCATCAGGCCGTACAGGCCGGTGTAGGGGTCGCGCTGGGTGAACGCGAAGAACAGCACGACCAGAGTGGCGAACACCGTCTGCACGAAGCCGGCGATGTGCGGTGAACCGTGCACCCGATGGGTCGCACCGATGGTCTTGCGCATCCCGGGGATCACGTCCTCCCGGCCCAGGGCGTACAGATAGCGCGCGGCACAGTTGTGAAACGCCATCCCGCAGGCGAACGACCCCGTCATCAACAGGATCTTGAACAGATCGACCGCCCACTGCCCGAGGTGGTCGTGCACCGGGTTGAAGAAGATGTTTCCGGCGGTCGCCGAATCCTGGGCGAGTGCAACGGCATTCTCCGGTCCGGTGCCCACGATCGCGAGCCAGGACACCACCACGTAGAACGCGCCGATGCCGATCACCGAGCTGATGACGGCGATGGGAATGATCTTCTTGGGGTTGCGCGACTCCTCGCCGTACATGGCGCTGGACTCGAAACCGACCCAGGACCAGAAGGCGAAGAACAGGCCGACACCGGCCGATCCGGCCACCGCCATCATGGAACCGTCGACGCCCTCGACCACACCCGAGAGACTCTGAAAGCCGTTGAGCGGGTTGAGCGATCCCCACGACCAACCCTGCGGTCCCCCGCCGGTGAACAGCACCGACAGCGCCATCGCCGCCAGCATGACGATCTCGGTGACGAGGAATACCCCGAGCACCTTGGCGGCCAGGTTGACGTCGAAGTAGGTGAGCAGGGCGTTGACGGCGAGCATCACCAGCGCGAACACCAGCCACGGCACCTCGACACCGAAGAGTGACGAGAACACGTCGGTGCCGAAGAACGAGAAGATCCCGATCAGCGAGGCCTCGAACACCATGTAGGCCAACGCGGTCAGGAAACCGGCACCCAGTCCGACGACGCGGCCGAGCCCGTGTGAGATGTAGCCGTAGAAGGCGCCGGTGGCGGTGATGTGCTTGCTCATCGCGGCGTAGCCGATGGCGAACAGGGTGAGCACGATGGTGGCGACGAAATAGCCTGCCGGCGCGTTGACGCCGTTACCGAAGCCGACCGCGATCGGCACGTTGCCCACCATCGCGGTGATGGGAGCGGCCGTGGCGACCGCCATGAACAGCACACCCCACAGCCCGACCGCATTCGGTTTGAGACGCTGGATGGGGCCGGCACCCGTGGGTGCCGGTGGATCGATGATCTCGCTCATTGAATCCCAATCTGAGACCGGCATTTGGTCTGGTTTCGAAGTATCGCCGGCTCCGATGCCGATGACGAAAGGCGATGCCGGCAATTGTTACCCCGCTCAGATTCATTGGTCAACTGGAGATTCAAGCTGTCAGCTCGCTGTGTTTCGGCAGTGTTTCCAACCTGAGAGTTTTGCAACGCCGCGGTAAAAATCGTCGATTTGGTCTGCTTTGGCTCGATGTATGGTCCACACTGTTGGGCATGCCCGGATTGCCTGCCGACCATGCGCGCTTCGCCAGGGCGGCCCTGCCCGCCTACGGCCGCGACCTCGACACCCCGCTGCGCCTGCTGAGCCTGTCCGAGAACGCCACCTACCAGGTGTGCGATGACGACCCGATCGTGCTGCGTGTGCACCGCCCCGGTTATCACTCGCTCGAGGGCATCCGCTCCGAACTCGCCTGGATGGCGGCGCTGCGCCGCGACACCGTGGTCAAGACCCCGGAGTTGGTGCGTTCGGTCGCCGGCCTCGATGTGGTCACCGCGTCCGTTGAGGGCCGTGACCTGCACATCGACGCCGTCACCTTGATCCCGGGATGCACCGCCGAGGAGGTCCCGCAGGCCGTCGGTTTCGCCGACCTGGGCGAGCTCACGGCGATCATGCACGAGCACGCACAGGGCTGGTCCGCCCCGGCCGACTTCACCCGCTTCCGCTGGGATCTCGATGACATCCTGGGCCCCGGCGCGCGGTGGGGCGACTGGCGCGAAGCACCGGGACTGGCCGACACGGACCGGGCCGCCATCGTGCGCGCGGCACATCACATCGCCGAGCAGCTGTCCGAGTTCGGCACCGGGCCAGACAGATTCGGCCTGATCCACGCCGATCTCCGGCTGTCGAACCTGATGGTCGATCCGGCCGCGCCGTCGGCGGGGATCACCGTGATCGACTTCGACGATGCCGGATGGGGCTGGAATCTGGCCGACCTGGGCGCGGTGGTGTCCTGGATCGAGGACAGCCCCGAGGCCGAGCGTATCGTGGCCGAATGGCTGCGCGGCTACCTGAAGGTACGCGCGCTGCCCGACGAGCATCTGGCATTCATCCCCACCTTCGTCATGCTGCGCCGGATCCAGCTCACCGCGTGGATCGCCTCGCACCCGGACGCCGACGCCGCCAAGGCCATCGGCCCCGGTTACGCCGTGGGGACCGCCCGCCTGTCCGAGCGATACCTCGCCGATCCCACCTGGTTACGTTGAAGGAGAATCATGTTCGAACTGCAGTCCCGCTCGGTACTGGTGACCGGCGGCAGTAAGGGGATCGGCCGCGGTATCGCGTCGGTGTTCGCCCGCGCCGGTGCCAACGTCGCGATCGCGGCACGGTCGGCCGCCGGTCTGGACGAGGCGGTGGCCGCCGTGGACGGGCTCGGTGACGGCAAGGTGATCGGGGTCCGCGTCGATGTGAGCGACCGACAGTCCTGCGACGAGATGGCCGCCGCGGCCGTCGAGGCTTTCGGTGGCCTGGATGTGTTGTGCGCCAATGCCGGGATCTTTCCCGACGCGCCGCTGGCCACCATGACGCCCGAGCAGCTCAACGAGATCATGGGCGTCAACGTCAACGGCACGTTCTTCGCGGTGCAGGCCTGCCTGGACGCGCTGATCGCGTCCGGCACCGGGCGGGTCATCCTGACATCCTCGATCACCGGGCCGATCACCGGTTACCCCGGCTGGTCGCACTACGGCGCCACCAAGGCCGCCCAGCTCGGCTTCATGCGGACGGCCGCAATCGAGTTGGCGCCCAAGGGGATCACCGTCAACGCCGTCCTGCCCGGCAACATCCTCACCGAGGGATTGCTGGAAAACGGTGAGGACTACATCGCGAGCATGGCGCGGTCCATTCCGGCCGGCGCCCTGGGCACACCTGAGGACATCGGTCATCTCGCGGCGTTCTTGGCCACCAAAGAGGCCGCCTTCATCACCGGCCAGGCCATCGCCGTCGACGGCGGCCAGGTGCTGCCCGAATCCCTGGATGCGATCGCCACCTGACATGGAGTCGGCGGGGGGAGCGGTCGCAGAGGATGTGCGCCGGCGCATTCTGTCCATGTTGTCCAGCGGTGCGCTGCGTCCGGGTTCGCGGCTGGGCACCGAGCGGGAGATGGCCGAGCAGTTCGCCGTGTCACGCTCGACGCTGCGCAGCGCACTGTTGCCGCTGAGTCAGGCGGGGGTGCTGGAGCGGCGCACCGGTCGCGCGGGCGGCACCTTCATCCGCGCGGATGTGGTGCAGCGCAATGCTGCCGAGCAGGTGGGGCTGCCCGCGCGGCTTCTCAGCGGAGGCCACACCAGCGACACGAAAGTGCTTGCCACCGACAGCAGGCCGGCCACGCTCGCCGAGTCGGTCGCCCTGGAGATCGCACAGGACACCCCGGTCTTCGTCGTCCGTCGACTGCGCTACGCCGACAAGGTGCCGCTGTCGCTCGACATGTCGTGTTTCGTCGCCGAACATACCGCCGATCTGCTGGCACAGCCGCTCGGCGGATCACTGTACGAGCTGCTGCGGCAGCGGTACGGCCTGGAACCGGCCAGCACCACCGAGACCATCGAGGTGGTCAGTGCCAGCCCGCGGGAGGCGCAGTGGCTGGCGATCGCGCACCGGAAACCACTGCTGGCCATCACCCGGGTGACGCGGGACAGCAGCGGGCGCCCGTTCGAGTTCGCCTACGACCTGTTCCGCGCCGACCGGGTCCGGTTGACCGCGACCAGCAATGGCGGCGGTGTCAGCCCAGTTTCCGCAACCGTGGTTCCAGATCCCGCTTGAACAGCTCAAGGAAGCGGCGCTGGTCATGGCCGGGGGCGTGGAACACCAGGTGGTTCAGCCCCCAGTCGACGTAATCCTTCACCTTGGCGACGGCCTCATCGGGATCCGACGCGACGATCCACCGCTTGGCCACCTGCTCGATGGGCAGCTCATCGGCGGCCTTCTCCATCTCCAGCGGGTCGTCGATGGAGTGCTTCTGCTCGGCGGTCAGCGACAGCGGCGCCCAGAACCGGGTGTTCTCCAGCGCCGCCTCGGGGTCGGTGTCGTAGGAGATCTTGATCTCGATCATCCGGTCGACATCATCGGGGTTCTTGCCCGCGGCCTCGGCGCCCTCCCGCATGGCGGGGATCAGCTTCTCCTTGTAGAGCTCCTCGCCCTTGCCGGAGGTGCAGATGAACCCGTCGCCGGCACGGCCGGCGTACTTGGCGACCTGCGGCCCGCCGGCGGCGATGTAGATCGGGATGCCGCCCTCGGGAACGTCGTAGATCGAGGCGCCCTTGGTCTTGTAGTACTCGCCCTCGAAGTCGACGCGGTCACCGAGCCACAGCTCCCGCATCAGCCGCACCGATTCGCGCAGCCGCGCGTAGCGCTCCTTGAACTCCGGCCAGTCGCCCTCATAGCCGGTGGCGATCTCGTTGAGGGCTTCACCGGTGCCGACGCCGAGGAAGATCCGGTTCGGGTACAGGCATCCCATGGTGGCGAACGCCTGCGCGATGACGGCCGGGTTGTAGCGGAAGGTCGGGGTGAGCACCGAGGTCCCCAGGATCAGCCGCTCGGTGCGCTCGCCCACCGCGGTCATCCAGGCCAGCGAGAACGGCGCATGGCCGCCTTCATGCCGCCAGGGCTGAAAATGATCACTGACGGTCGCACTGTCCATGCCGTGCGCCTCGGCCTCCACGGCCAGTTCGACGAGCTCACGCGGGGCGAACTGTTCCGCCGACGCCTTGTATCCCAGTTTGAGTTCAGCCACAGAGTCCTTTTTACTCCGTCCCCATTTCCCGTGTCGCTTCGCTCCTACCCGCCGGCCCCATTTCCCGTGTCGCTTCGCTCCTGCCCTCCGCCCCTACACTCGCGGGCATGCCGGCAGCCCTGACCCGAATCACCGACACCGTCTATTTCGTCCAGACCGACCTGGTGAACTGGACGCTGGTCGCCGATGACGACGGGGTCATCCTGATCGACGCGGGGTATCCCGGGAGCCGCGACGAGGTACTCGACTCGGTGCGCGAGCTGGGTTTCGGCCCCGACGATGTGCGGGCCATCCTGCTGACCCATGCCCATGTGGACCATCTGGGCTCGGCCATCTGGTTCGCGAAAACCCATGGCACACCGGTGTATACACACGCCACCGAGGTCGGGCACGCCAAGCGGCAGTACCTGGAGCAGGCCTCACCGGTGGATGTGCTGGCCCGCGCCTGGAATCCGCGCTACCTCGCCTGGTCGCTGGCGCTGATCCGCAAGGGCGGGCTGACCCATGAGGGCATCCCGACGGCCGCTGCGTTCGACGAGGACATCGCCGCGGCACTGCCCGGTACCCCGATCGCCGTTCCGACGCCGGGGCACACCGGTGGCCACTGTTCCTATCTGGTCGACGGGGTGCTGGTGGCCGGGGACGCCCTGATCACCGGACACCCGGTGAGCGGCCGGCGCGGTCCGCAACTGCTGCCGGGTCTGTTCAACCACGATCAGGACGGCTGCCTGCGCAGCCTGGCCGCCCTGGGCATGCTCGACACCGAGGTGCTGCTGCCCGGACACGGACCGGTGTGGCGCGGTCCGATCCGGGCCGCCGCGGACGCGGCCGCCCGGTGAGCGTTCAGCCCACCGGCACTGCCCGTCACGCAATCAGGGCATAGCCGAACACGAAGACCGCGGTGACCACCAGGCCGCACACCAGCACGATGGTGGGCAGCAGGATCATCTGGTCCAGCTCTTCGCTGTCGAGCGCGTCGCTCTCCGACGGGCCGAACAGCACCCTTCCCGCCCGGTTGCCGCGTAGCTGGGTCACCGTGCGGCGTACCGCAGGCACCTCGCTGTTGCGTCCGACGAGCGTGCGGACACCGATACCCAGCAGCGCCGTGAACAGCGCGGCGGCCAGGATCAGCAGGCCCACGGTGGGTAGTGACACGTGACAAGCCTACGAAACCAGGTAGTCCCGCGGCCGAACCCCGCAGAAACCACGTAGTGCTCCACGGGGCAACCACGCGATAGCGCGGACCACGGTCAGAGTATGACGAACAAGAGTGTCCGGCGGGCCCACGAGCTTCCGGTACTGCAGTGGTTGCGTGTCGGGGCGGTCGCCGCGGGTGTCGGTGCGGCCGTCATCGCCGGGCAGGGGGTCGCGGTCGCCGAGACCGGCACCGAACCCGGCGGCGAAACCAAGACGGAACCGCAGGAACCGCCGGCCGAACCCGATCCCGAACCAGCCGCCGAAGCCGAGCCCGAGGACGAGGACGAAGACGAAGACGACGAGCTCGAAGACGAGGCCGAGTCCCATGACGACGAGCTCGAAGACAAGGCCGACAACAACCCTGAGCTCATCGAGACCCCGAAAAAGAACACCCGCCGCACCATCACGAAAACCGACGACGAACGACCCCTGACCCTCCAACGCGCCGAACAAAACCAAGCACAGCGCTATCCGACCCAAAAAAACATCACAACAACAGAATCCCACGCAGCCACCATCACCACCGCAGCATCCATCACAGACGCCGCTCCCGCGCTGCCGCCACAAGCCAGCATCGAGATCACCAAGGCCACCCCCACCCCACCGTCCCTGGCCCGTCCCATCCGCCAGGCCGTGCTGGGCGTGCTCGGCATCTTCGGGTTCAACCCC
>NZ_NPKP01000003.1 GCF_008329585.1 Mycolicibacterium sp. P9-22
TCTGCTCTGCGGACTGCTCGGCCGCCTTCTTCTTCGCCACATCTTCCAGTGTCGTCATCACGGCACCTTTCTCGCCGAGCATCGCTCAGCGTGTCAGTGCCGGAAACACCGTTATTTCCACAGTCCCAGTGCGGTTGCTCGCGTTGAGACCCCGTAGCACTTTCGTCAATGGCATTGCGGACCGATGCGTGTTTATCGTCCGACGAAAAGTGATCGTGCTGGCCCCAGAGTGCAAGAGGTGTGTCGGAATTGGAGGAACTGGCTGGCAGGATGGCTTGGTGGCAAGCGGGGCGGGTTACTCGGCAGTGACGACAGCGGTCGGGGCGCGCCATCGGAAGTGACGCTGAGCGACGCGCGGAACTGAGACGAATGTGGCTGTGGTCGTGGACCAAACCTCGTGTTGCTTCGTAGGTTGTCGACATGAGTGCTGTGTCGAAACTGGAGGCGCGTCGTCGCGCCGTCGAGGCGCAACGCCGAGCGAACGAAGTGCGAGCGCAGCAGGACCGTGCCAACGCCGATGACGCGACCGCCGTTCGGGCGTTGATCGGACGCCTGCAGGATGTGGACGAATGGCAGGCCCGTCGCGTCGCGCAGTCTCGCCAGCAAGCGGAGGCGGAGGCGCAGCGCAGGCGCAGCCGCTATTACGCGGAAGCCTGTGCGTCGATCAAGGACATGCGGGAACGTGGCGCGACGTTGGCGGCTATCGCCGAGCTGGTCGGTGTTGATGTCAGCGAGATACGCGCGCTGCTGCGCAGCAAGGCGGCGAAAACCGTTAAGAAGCAACCGGCTGCGCGCGCTGATGCATGGCGCGACGCTCGTGTGGACACGGAGTGGCCGCGGTGCGTGCGATGCGATGTGTTGATGATGGATCCTGAAGACAGGCCACGTCACGGACGCCGCCGGCTCTACTGCTCGGACACGTGTCGGCGCGACTCATCTGCTGCACGCATGGCTGCCGAGCGCCACGGAACGCCGATCCGCGTCGTCGAGGTGCCGAGGGCCGGTTCCGCGACCGACCTCGCCCTGACGCCTGAAGATTCACCGGCTCCTGTCCCCGTCAGCGCGCTCGACGCCGCAGACATTGCCTCCCGGGACGAGCGGGCGCTGTGCACGCTGCTAGCGAGGCTCACGGAACGGGCACGGCACAAGGACCTCGACCGAGCGACTCTGACAGCGGCGCGTGATCTCGCCAAAGCTGTTTATCCGTATCGCGCCTGAACGGCTCAGCGTAACCGTATCGATCATCTGGTCGTCAACGCCCGTTGTGCCCGCGTGAGGCGCGCTGCGTAACCTGGGTCACGTGGCAGATAACCCGCCAGGCAATCGATGTGCGTCCTGCGCAACATCGGCATCGGCGTTGCCGAGCGCCCTAGGGCGGATCCGTCGCCAGTGAGCGCAGTCGCTCGTAACCTGCCTTCTGACTCCGCGATCCGGCCGGGAGCGGACCGCGACGTGCTTGGGGACAGCCTGTCCGAAATCAGCTGTGCGATTGGTGAGGCGGACACCCCGAGTGGGTCTATGCAAACCGTCCGCGTTCGAGAGTCGGCGCTTCGATGGGTACCGACGCGCGATAGAGTCGCACGGGGCATTTGTCGACCGTGAGGAAATGGATTGGTTCCCAAGTAATCCCGGCGGCGTTCAATGACTTCCGATGGGACTTCCATTCGTCGCGAAGCGGTTTCTTCTCCGACGGTCCGAAGGGGACGTCTGTCAGCACGAGTAGTCGCACACGCTTCGGATACAGTGTGGTCCCCTCGACGATCTCCAAACGAAGCTGTTCGACGTCATCGCACCAGTCCTGCGACTTCTTCGCCTTCGAAATGAGTTTGCGCAGAGCTTCGAATACTGGACCGGCAAGCGCATCGTGCACAGCAGGCCGGCCAAGTTTGCTGGCAAGGCGCTGTCCGAGAATGAGCTCGTCCTCAATCGAGGCGAACCCCACGACCGGTTCCTGCGCAGCTAGCAAACCCTTGCTGACCGGGACGATCGCGCGCAGGTCCACGGCCCAAACCGCTCCGGGAACCGGAGGCTCACTTAGCCAGACGTAGTCGGAGAGCTGATGGTCTTTGATCTGCTGGACCTTCTCCGTCGAAAAGACTGAGATGTCGCGTACCGGGCATGCCTGCACCAGCGGATGCCGCATCCCGGGACCGCCCGCAATGTCGCAGGTCTGTGACACCACCGCGGCATACCCGCTGTCGCTCAATGGTGCTGACCGAGCACGCACCTCACCCAACGCTCCATCGGCAGCGGGTTCTCCGGTTACAGGGTCATCTACCCACGCTGGGACGATCCATGCGCCGCGATCCATCGGGAGAAGATGCCCTTGCCGCCACCGCTCCAGAGCGAGAAGCGTGTGCGGGGGCCATCGCTCCGGCAGGAGTCGATCAATAGTCACCGGGCGAATCCGTCCTCGACGTTCTCGGTCACCACCGGACCACCGGTTCGAATGATCGGTGTCTCGACGTGTTCGGCGATCCCCTCGTATACCGAAGTGCCGATCTCTCGCCGGGGGAACGGCGTCCGATCCACAGCCAGGTCAACGAGGTCGTCGAACCGGCCGTCGAGTAGTGCGGAGGCTCGCTTCTTGTCGGCACGCAGCCACCTGTTCATCGGCTGGTCCAGTGTGCTGCGGAGGTCGTCGACGGCGTCCGCCAACTCCCACAGTCCACCCAAGCTGGCTACACGGGGCCGGCTGGCGGGGGGCTTTGCCGCCCACGAGTGGAACGTGCGCTTGTTGATGCCGGTGGCCTTGAACATCTCCTTCTGCGTTAGGCCCAGTTCGGCTCGGATTCGTTCGAAGGCATCAAGAACGTCGACCGTCTCGTCGACCTGTTGCTCGTCGGACAGCACCGTATCGATGAATGTATACGGCATCGTCAACCACAGCGCCGAGCCCGGAAGGTTCATCTGCCCGTCGAGACTCTTGAAAACTTCGACGCGAACCTGATCCCATCCGCACGGGTCGAGGGCTCCAGAGAAATGCGCGACGACATCTCGCAACCCCGGCGATGAACTCATCTCCACAAACGTGCTGGACCAGAGTCCGTCCTCGCAAGGGGCCGGGTACAGGCCCTTTTGTGCTCGGGCCCAGGAAGGTGACCGGAGCACGCGGGAGCCGGTCGGCTGCTGCTCCATGATCGTCATTTCGCGCTCCCTTCTCGAAGCTCTTTCAGGTAGGTATCGGTAACCGACGCCTGAAAAAGTGACAACGAAGTGCGGTTCAGCCGCTCCGCTGAGATGACGACCTCTCGCACGTCGAACGTGAATGAGGAGTGGCGGAACACGTCCGTATCGAGTAGATACTGCACGCACTTGCCCGAATCATCGCGAACTGGTCCATGCCGTAGCAACGCGCCGTGATGATCATCAAGCCGGATCTCCACCTGCTGTTGAGCACCTCGAACACTGCCGCCGAACACTGGGTTAAGCACAGGGCCCAGAAGGGTGTCGTCGATCCGGCCACGCCAAGCCTCTGCAGAGTTGAACCCACTGTCCTGGAAGCGGTCGACGTACCGCAGACCGATGCGGTGCACCAACGATGGCTTGACTAACCGTCCGAGAGATTCGACCAGAACGGTTAGCGGAGCCTTCATGCTGGTACGCCACCGCTCGTAACGGTTGACCTGCATGATCAGGATGTCGGGCATGAGCGTGACGTGTGCTCCGTCCGCGGAAGCAATTTGCCACCCACTCGACTCCGCTGCCACCTGGGAAACGCCGTTGGCCCCGAAGTCGATCCTCATCTGCTGTTGGACGGTGGGTTGAATGCTCGGGAAGTCCACCCCCGTGTTCTCCACAAGGTCGTCCCGGAAAGCAGCGGCGACCTCCGGTGTGATCTCGTCGGTACGGGCGGTATACCGGATCTCGATCACTGCGACTTCGAGGGGAGCGTTTCCGAGCAGGGTCGGATCGGCCGAGGGCAGCCCCCCCAATGGAACGTCCTCAGCTGGGCGAAGTGTGTGTGGATCGATGGTCATACTGTCCTGTCCATAGAGATGCACCTTAGATGCACCTACCGACAAGTGTAGGCGCTATCGTCAGAGATGAGGAGCAGGAGAGGTAGCGCCCCCGGTCCGTAAATAGCGAACGCGGCTTCAAGGGATCTATGCGCCGCTCGATCGCATCTCGTCTGTCGACACGGGAGTGCGAAAGGCCATTTCGAAGCGGATGGTGCCGCCGCAAAACGGAACCTACCTAAGGACGGCTTAGGCGCAGTGTGCTGCCCTGCTGCCGTTGGGCCGGCCCGCACGCCGTCAGGGAGCCATTTGCCCTTCCAACACCGTGGGCTGTCAACGCGGCGATCTCGGCAGGTAGGTCAGCCGCGAACCGGAGCTCCAGCTCGTCGAGCACGTCCCGACGCGCCGCTGTAAGTAACAGAGCTGAATCGTCACGATGGGGGAGAACCCCGTGATCGCGCACATAGCAATCTGTGACGGTATCGATGAGGTCGTCCAGTGAGCTGGTGAGAAGGAGCGCGTCGTCGCCGGCGTGGCTCTCTGCGAACTCCTCGCAACGGTCGCTGGACCATGTTGCCGGATAAGTAAGTTCTGACAGATACAGCTGCTTGATGGCCGCCTCCAATCGGCCGGACCACCCGTAGTCAGGCCAGTCGTGGATGACCGCCTGGGCGATCGCCTCGAATTGCGCGTTCACGGACACCAACTCCTCACGTAGAGGGACGTGGTGCTGATTGTGCCCGAAAGGTCCGGCGCAGCCGTGACGACGAGCGCGGTCATGAGGCCTCGACGTCGAGATTGTCGCCCGGATGCTTGTTCGGGATGGTCTGGCGGGGCGCCGGCAGATCTTGAACAGAGGACGACTGCTCCCGCGGAGCCGAAATGCGCGAGGGACGCGAGGATTGCGAGGTCTGTTTGACCGACACATCTTTGTAGGGCGGGTAGACGGTCCACAGGAGCACATTGCGATGATTTCGAGCGCCATCGTCTTCGATCGCCCAACCCAGACTCCGTAGCGCGGGTGCATGCCGTCGTAGGACGGCCGTGACATCCCGTCCGTTCCGGGGCCACTCCTTCGGCCTGCGCCAGGTGTCGCCGGTCGGCGTGACTGTCGCCAGCAGGTCGCCTCCGGACTTTCCGATGAGCGGTTCCCGCATGTGCAGCCGTAGCTGTTCGATGAACGGGTCGGCGGACAGGCTGTCTTCGGAGAGTTGATTGGCGCGTGACAGGTAACGCCGGAAGCCATGGGTCGACAGAATCTCGTCGACGGCCGCCAGCGTGCGACTGAAATCCGCCATCCGTGGCGACACGTCGACTGAAATGGTTTCCAGCCGTTGATGGACGACGGCGGCCAGATCAAGAAGCCCGCCCAAAATCCCTGGTAGAGCCGTGCGCCACTGTTGTCGCATCGTGGCTTCCGGTTGTCGCATGTGGCGATCAATGCGTTGCAGGTCGACAGTCGCCAGTCGCTCTGCGAGGTCGGGTCGCACTGCTCCGACGTCAATGCCGTTGATGATGACGCACCGCCGAAATTTGATAACTGCGAGATCGGAGTCTGTGTACAACGCCCGTTTGACGTTGCCGTCGCCGGTGGCGGCGCGGCACAGAGAATCCGACAACCACGGCGAAATGGTCGACAGGTTGTCCAAGGCAACGACCCACGAACCGGAGGCTGCAGTGACCCACGAGTCGGAGTCACGCGGTGCCTGCCGCAGGGGGACCGGTGACGGGTCGATGAGATCGACCAGCATGCGCGTGGTTGTGCTCTTGGCGCTGCCCTGCTCGGCGAACAGCGCCAAGATCGGGTGGGGGACGTCCGTCTGGACAAGAGCGGCAACGAGGGCAGCAAGGAGGACCGGTCGATCTTCAAAGTCGACGTTGACGAAATCCCAGAGCTTCTCGACATTGCCGCCCTGAGCCGGCAGCGGCATCGCCCCGGTCAACTTGGTACGCAGAAAGCGCACAGGTGCCCGTTCGGTGAGCGTCCACCGCCCCTGTCGGATACGAATCGCCTGGCCACCGGGCCGTCCGGTGTCGATGTAAATGGTGCCGTCGTCGTCAGCGACGCGGAGGTTGAGGCGTTCGGGTGGCTTCGTGGCGGCCAATCCTTCAAGGATCAGGGTGGCGTCAGTCAGCGCCTGGCCGCCGGCGACCGCGCCGGTTTCGGCGAAGTACCGTGCGGCGAGGTCGGCGCGTAGACCGGCCTTGCCGGCGCGGAGCAGCATCACCAAGTGCGGGCGGTCGCGGTCAGCGCCGAACGGCTCGCCCTCTTCTGAGAGCCCGAGCAGGTAGCGTTCCTGTGCCATGCTGACCAAGCGTGCGGCTACCGACTTCTTGTCCGTCTCGGTGTTGTCGCTCATAGGATTTCCTGCATACGGTGCTTATGCAGGCTGCGTTGACGAGCTATTCTCATGTGGAACTTCCGTGTCGGATGATCAGGTGGTTCGAACAAAGACCTCGGCTAGGCCCCGGGGTCTTTTTCGTGGGCGCGGTTCACGCGGCGTCTCCGCCTCCCCGCCGGGTCGCGGTTTCTTGTTCCGCGATCCATCGCAGTACCTCGTCGCGCCGGTACACGACCCGGCGGCCCAAGGTGAAACTGGCCGGCCCGATATCGCAGTGGCGCCAGTAGCGGAGAGTTCCAACGGGGACGCCGATGATGTCCGAAACCTGTTTGGCGCTCAGTAGATCCATGTAGCTGCTCCTCAATGGTGGGTTCTGTCAACGAATCCAACGGTGGTGGTGGCGCCCTGCATTTGTCCACCAGTACCCTCAACTTCGCCTACAAATTGACTCCAGCCGAACGCTTTCGTCGGCTGTCGGTGGTCGGTGTGAAACTGGCGGTAGAGGAGGTGGTCGACTTGCAGCGACGAAACCGTCGGGCTGGTGTCGAGGACCGGTGGCGTCGATCAGACGGGAGCCCCACCGCACGTAGCGGTATGGGCCGCCGCTGGTTGGCCCGTTACGTCGACGATCAAGGCGGGGAGAACACGCGTTCGTTCGACCGCAAGGTGGACGCTCAGGCCTTTCTCAATGAGATCACGGCCGCTCAGACGATCGGCACCTATGTCGCGCCGAAAGCCGGGCGCATCACCGTCCGTGAGCTGCATGGGAAATGGCTTGTCACACAGGGTCATTTGAAGGAGACGACGGTTGCGACACGCGCATTCGCCTGGTCGGGCTACGTCGAAGGCCGGTGGGCCGCGGTCGCTGTAGCCGACGTGCAATCGTCGGATATCAGGGCGTGGGTGCAGCAATTGGCGGCGGGCGGAGCCAAACCGGCCACCATCGAGAACGCGCTCAGCGTCCTGAGGCAGATCTTGGAGATGGCCGTCGACGATCGACGGATCCCCCGCAATCCGTGCACAGGAGTGAAGTCGCCGCGACGACAGCACCGAGCGCGGGGCTACCTGACACACCAGCAGGTGGAGCTTCTGGCCCGCGAGGTCGGCGAGTACGCCGTTGTTGTTCGATTCCTGGCCTACACCGGGCTGCGCTGGGGCGAGATGGCAGCGCTACGGGTGGAGTCCTTCGACATGCTCCGCCGGAGGGTAAATATCCGTGAGGCGGTCGCCGAGGTCAAGGGACGTGTGGTGTGGTCGTCACCCAAATCCCACGAGCGTCGCTCGGTGCCCTTCCCTGCGTTCCTTGCTGATCCGCTGGCCGCGATCATGATCGGCAAGCGACGAGACGATTTGGTGTTCACGTCACCCGGCGGAGCATTGTTGCGAGTGTCGACGTGGCGGCCGCGGGTGTTCAACATGGCTGTCCAACGGCTTCAGGAAGCAGACCCGGCGTATCCCACCGTCACGCCTCACGACCTTCGTCATACGGCAGCGTCCTTGTCGATCAGCGCCGGGGCCAACGTCAAGGCTGTTCAGACGATGCTGGGACACGCTTCTGCGGTCTTGACCCTGGATACGTATGCCGACCTGTTCCCCGACGACCTGGAGCAAGTTTCAGTTGCACTAGATGCCGCGCGAATGCGGTCTCTGGCAGCCACTGCGGACCAGCTGCGGACTGGGAAGTAAGAAGGCCCCGACCGGAATTCCCGGTCAGGGCCTCTACCTGCGATCACACGAGTCGGGGTGACAGGATTTGAACCTGCGACCTCTTCGTCCCGAACGAAGCACGCTACCAAGCTGCGCCACACCCCGCGTGAAGCCACGACAGCGTATCGCACCCGGGCATCGGAAAGCCAAACGGCTGCCGCAGTCCGGGAAGGATGTCGGACCCCAATGGTGTTGTAGATGGCA
Organism: Mycolicibacterium sp. P9-22; assembly: GCF_008329585.1. Lineage (GTDB taxonomy): Bacteria > Actinomycetota > Actinomycetes > Mycobacteriales > Mycobacteriaceae > Mycobacterium. The sequence goes on from NZ_NPKP01000003.1 coordinate 8,213, forward strand.
AGGACGCCGTCGGGGGCGGCCCGTGACATGAAGTGAGGCAGATATGACCGGGTTGGGAGCGGCGATCTACATCGGGTTCTTCGTCTTGGCTGCGCTGTGGTTGTACCTGAGCGGCCGACGCGAGGATCAGTCCCAGTGGCCCGAGGATTCGAACTGGGCCAGCACCGAGGCCGGTTCCGACGGGTTGAGCCCCTGGCTGGCCAGCCACTCGTTGTCGAAGTAGGTGTCGGCATAACGGTCGCCACTGTCGGCCAGCAGGGTGACCACCGAACCGCTGCGCTGCTGGGCCATCATCTCGGCCAGCAGCCGGAAAGCGCCCCACACGTTGGTGCCTGTCGACGGTCCCACCCGGCGGCCCAGGACCCGACTGACGTGATGGGATGCGGCCACCGAGGCCGCGTCGGGCACCGTCATCATGCGGTCCACCACCCCGGGCAGGAACGAGGGCTCGACCCGCGGCCGCCCGATTCCCTCGATGCGTGAGGACGCCCCGGTCTCGAACGCCGGGTCTCCCTTGGCGTAGGACGGGAAGAAGGCCGAGTTCTCGGGATCGACGACGCACAGCCGGGTGCGGTGGCGGCGGTAGCGCAGATAGCGGCCGATGGTGGCACTCGTGCCGCCGGTCCCGGCGCCCACCACGATCCAGTCCGGCACCGGATGCGCTTCGTGACCCATCTGCTCGAAGATCGATTCGGCGATGTTGTTGTTCCCGCGCCAGTCGGTGGCGCGTTCGGCGTTGGTGAACTGATCCAGGTAATGCCCGCCGGTCTGCTCGGCGAGCCGTTCGGCCTCCGCATACACCTGGGCCGATGCCGCGACGAAATGGCAACGCCCGCCCTGTGATTCGATGAGCGCGATCTTCGTCGGGCTGGTCGAGGACGGCATCACCGCGATGAACGGCAGGCCCAGCAGCGCCGCGAAATACGCCTCGGACACCGCCGTGGAGCCCGATGACGCCTCGATGACGGTGGTGCCCTCGCCGATCCAGCCGTTGCACAGTGCGTACAGGAACAGCGAGCGCGCCAACCGGTGTTTGAGGCTGCCGGTGATATGCGTCGTCTCGTCCTTGAGATACAGCGCAACGTCGAACTCGTCCGCCCACGCCGCCGGCAGCGGATAGCGCAGCAGGTGGGTGTCGGCGCTCCGTCGTGCGTCGGCCTCGATCAACCGGACGGCGTTGTCCACCCAGTCCCGAGGCCTGCTACAGGCGATATCGCCTCCCGCGCTCACCGTGCCGATACGGTCGGATGTGCTTGCCCGGCACGGGTGCCCAGCACCGAGCCCTTGGTCGGCGTGGCCACCAGGGTCAGCAGGGTGGCCTCCGGCCGGCAGCAGAACCGTACCGGCGCGTACGGGGACGTCCCGATGCCCGCCGACACGTGCAGCTTCATGTTCGCGCCCCACTGCGATGGGCCCTTGGCCCGTGAGCGGTCCAGTTCGCAGTTGGTCGCGACGGCGCCGTAGAACGGCAGGCACAGCTGCCCGCCGTGCGTGTGCCCGGCCATCACCAACTGGTAGCCGTCTGCGGCGAACCGGTCCAGCACCCACGGTTCGGGGGAGTGTGTGACGCCCAGGGACAGGTTCGCGGTCGGGCTGGGCGCTCCGGCGATGGTCTCGTAGCGATCGCGCTTGAGGTGCGGATCGTCCACCCCGGCGGCGGCGATCCGCAGCCCGGCGACGTCGAACTCGCGGCGGGTGTGCGTCATGTCCAGCCAGCCCCGCTCGGTGAATGCGGCCCGCAGGTCCTGCCAGGGCAGCGGATCACCGTGGATCCGGCGCTTCTTGTTGAACAGGTAGTTCGCCGGATTCTTGGGCCGCGGCGCGAAATAGTCATTGCTGCCGAACACGAACACCCCGGGCACCGACAGCAGATCGCCGAGGGCCTGCACGACGGCGGGCACCGCCTTCTGGTGCGACAGGTTGTCCCCGGTGTTGACCACGAAATCGGGCGCCAACGTCGCCAATTCCCGCAGCCAGGCCTGTTTACGCCGCTGGCGCGGCAGCATGTGCAGGTCAGACAGGTGCAACACCCGCAGTGGGGTCGATCCCGGTGTCAGCACCGGCATCGTCAGTTCCCGAAGCGCGAACGCGTTGCGCTCGATCAACGACGCATAGCCGATCCCTGCGGCCAGGGTGCCGGCCGCGATCGCGGCAGTGTTCTTCAGGTGCGACATGTGAGCAGCTTACTGCTCGGTCACGGCACCGGAGGGGGTGGCGGTGGAGGCGGAGGCCCGAGCACCGGCACCGTGATCGGCGGCAGCCCAGGGATCTGGATGACCGTCTCGCCGACCGGTGCGGGCAGCCCGGGGATGCCCACCGGCGGTGGTGGCGGTGGCGGTGCGATGCCGTTGCTGGTCTGGATGGTGATGATCGAGCCGGGGATGGTCTGCCCGGACGGTGACGTACCGACCACGTAACCGGCCGGCGAGGTGCTGTTGACCGGCTGCGGATCGTCGGCGACCTGGAAACCGGCCTCGCGGAGACGTTGGCGGGCCAGGTCCAGGTTCATCCCGCCCACGCTGGGCACCCGGGAACCCGGTCCGCCCTCGACGTACCGCGGATCCGTCGGCGGCAGCACCACGGTGTCCGGGGTGATCGGTTTCATCGCCGCGAACCAGGTCCTGGCCGGTTCGTTACCGCCGAACAGGTTGCCCGACCCGCACTGGCGCAACGGGAACGAGCACAGCTCACTGGGTGTGGTGGAGTCGTCGTAGATGTAGTTCGCCGCGGCGAACTCGCTGGTGAAGCCCAGGAAGGCGGAGGACCGGTTCGACTCGGTGGTGCCCGTCTTGCCGGACATCGGGAGGTTCCAGCCCACCGAACCGGCCGCGGCGGCAGCCGTGCCCGAACCGGTGTCGTCCTTGCTCAGCGCGTTGGCCAGGGTGTTGGCCAGGCCCTCGGGCACAACCTGCTCGCAGGTCTCGGTGGTGACCGACACCTCGGTGCCGTTGCGGTCGAAGACCTTGTCGATCGGGTTCGGCGGGCACCACGTGCCGCCGGAGGCGATCGTCGCGGCGACATTGGACAGCTCGAGCCCGTTGACCTCGATGGGGCCCAGGGTGAAGGAGCCGAGGTTCTGCCGTTTCACGAAGTCGGCGAGGCTCTCGTTGCTGTCCGGGTCGTAGTCGCGGGCCGTGCCGGGCAGCGCATAGGAGCGCAGGCCCAGCCGCACCGACATGTCGACGGCCCTCTGCACGCCCACCTGCGAGATCAGCTTCGCGAAAGCGGTGTTCGGTGAGGTGGCCAGCGCATCGGTGATGTTCATCGAGCCCCGGTAGCCACCGGCGTTGCGCACACACCAGGTGGCCGGCGGGCAACCCGGCGAACTGCTGCTGCCCAGCCCCTTGGCCTGGAACGCCGGCGGCACCGGAAGCTGGGTGTCGATCCCCATGCCCATCTCCATGCCGGCGGCGACGGTGAAGATCTTGAAGACCGACCCCGCGCCGTTGCCGGCCAGCGTGAAGGGCTGCGGTTGCATGGTCTCGCCGGCGTCGGTGTTCAGGCCGTAGGTGCGGTTACTGGCCATCGCCACCACCGGATGGGCCTGCTTGCCCGGCCGGACGACGCTCATCACACTGGCGACACCCTCGATATCCGGTGGGGCGTACTGGTTGATCGCCGATTTGATGTTGGCCTGCACGTCGGGGTCCAGCGTCGTCTTGATCAGATACCCGCCCTTGGCGATCTGCTCCTTGCTGATCCCGGCCCGGGCCAGGTACTCCAGCGCGTAATCGCAGAAGAAGGCGCGGTCGCCGGCCGCGATGCACCCGCGCGGCAACTCGTTGGGGGTCGGCAGCACGCCCAGCGGCTCCTGCCTGGCCGCCCGCAGCGCCTCGGCTTCCTGCGGGATGTTCTCGATCATGGTGTCCAGCACCAGGTTCCGGCGGGCCAGCGCACCCTCGGGGTTGGTGTAGGGATTCAGCACGCTGGTGGACTGCACCATGCCGGCCAGCAGCGCGGCCTGCTGCCAGTTCAGCTCGGAGGCGTTGACACCGAAGTAGGTCTGGGCGGCGTCCTGGACCCCGAAGGCGCCGTTACCGAAGGAGACCAGGTTCAGATACCTGGTCAGGATCTCCGGTTTGGTCAGCGTCTTGTCCAGCGTCAACGCCATCCGGATCTCCCGCAGCTTGCGGGCCGGGGTGGTCTCGATGGCCGCACGCTTCTCGGCATCGGTCTGCGCGACCACCAGCAGCTGGTAGTTCTTCACGTACTGCTGCTCGATGGTGGAACCGCCGCGGGTGTCCAGGTTCCCGGAGAGATAACCGGACAGGCCGGTCAGCGTTCCCTGCCAGTCCACGCCGTTGTGTTCGGCGAACCGCTTGTCCTCGATGGAGACGATCGCCAGTTTCATGGTGTTGGCGATCTGCTCGGTGGGCACCTCGAAGCGGCGCTGGGTGTAGAGCCAGGCGATCGGGTTGCCGCGGGCATCCGTCATCGTCGACACCGCCGGGATGTCGCCCTCGACCAACTGGGCCGACCCGTTGGCCACCACATCGGAGGCCCGGTTGGACATCAGGCCGATCCCGCCGACGACGGGGAACATCAATCCGGCGGCGATGACCGCGGCCAGCAGGCAGCACCACATCAGTTTGATGACCGTCACCGCTACCGGCGGACGTGTCGGGGGCTGCTCAGGCATGAGTTACAGAGTAGCCAGCGGGTCCAAACGGGGCCCGCGAGCCGGGCAAATACCGATTTCGGGGGCCTGACGGCACGGTCGTCCCAAAAAAGCGTGATCTGACTGTTGCGTAAAAGGCCACTGACCACCTAGCTTGGACACACAATGCGATTCAGGTAACACTCTGGACGCAATGTGGCGCAGATTACATCTACGTGTTATGTAGTCCGGACGAAGGGATTGCTGGTGTCAGTCACATCATCTGCCACACACAAGATTGGCGATAGCCCCCAACTCCACGCTGCCGCCCCCGGAGCTGAGGCCGAGGCCAGGATCGCATGGGTTTCGCAGGCGCGCTGCAGGCAGGCCGACCCCGATGAGCTGTTCGTGCGTGGAGCCGCCCAGCGCAAGGCGGCGGTCATCTGCCGGCACTGCCCCGTCATCGCCGAATGCGGCGCGGACGCCCTGGACAACAAGGTCGAGTTCGGCGTCTGGGGCGGTATGACCGAGCGCCAGCGCCGCGCCCTGCTCAAGCAGCATCCCGAGGTGGTTTCCTGGGCCGACTTCTTCGCCGCCCAGCGCAAGCACCGCAGCGCGGTCTAGCCTGCCGCGACGCCCGTGAGCTGATCGCCGATGGCGCGCAGCGCTTCCAGATCCGATACGTCGAATGGAAGTGACGGCACCCCGACGATCGCCACGTGCGGGTTGGCTCCGGTGAACCGCGACAGCAGTCGTACCTCCCGCTTGGCGGTGGCCGCCCGCGCTGCGTGCACGCGCAACACCGCGGCGGTCAACCCGCCCTCCCCCTGGGCGGCGTCCAGCTGATCGGCGGCTTCGGCCGCCTTTTCACCGGCCAGGCTGGTCAGCGTCGGGTGCGTGCGGTTGAGGATCAGACCGGCCAGTGGCATGTTCTCCTGCGACAGCCGGTCGACGAAGAACGAAGCCTCGCGTAACGCATCCGGTTCGGCCGCCGAGACCACCACGAACTGGGTGCCCCGTCGCTTGAGCAGCTCGTAGGTCTTGTCGGCCTTCTGCCGGAACCCGTCGAACGTGGCGTCCAGCGCCTGCACGAAACCTGCTGCATCGGAAAGCATCTGAGATCCGAGCACCGTCGACAGCGCCTTCATCGCCAACCCGACGGCGCCGGTGACGAGCTTGCCGATGCCGCGGCCCGGGGCCAGCAGCAGTCGCCACAGCCTGCTGTCCATGAAGCTGCCGAGTCGTTTCGGTGCATCCAGGAAGTCCAGCGCGTTGCGCGACGGCGGGGTGTCCACCACGATCAGGTCCCATTTGTCCTCGGCCAGCAACTGGCCGAGTTTCTCCATTGCCATGTACTCCTGTGTGCCCGCCAGCGACGTCGCCACAGTCTGGTAGAACTGGTTCTCCAGAATCGCTTCTGCGCGTTCGGAATCCGATGAGTACTGCAGCACCATCTCATCGAAGGTGCGGCGCATGTCGAGCATCATGGCGTGCAGCTCGCCGGTCACCTCGGGTGCCAGCGGAACTCGCTGCGGGTTGTTGCCCAGACTCTCGATGCCCAGTGCCTGCGCCAGCCGCTTGGCCGGGTCGATGGTCAGAACCACCACGGTGCGGCCGTTTTCGGCCGCGCGCAGCGCCATCGCCGCTGCCGTGGTGGTCTTGCCCACGCCGCCGGCGCCGCAGCACACGACGACCCGGTTCGCGGTGTCGGCCAGAATGGCGCCCAGGTCCAGGGTGGGTGGGGTGGTGCTCACGGGTTACCTCACTCCTTGGGCGGCAAGTGCTTCGGCGAGTTCGTAAAGGCTGCCGAGGTCGACACCGTCGGCGATGGCGGGAAGTTCCAGCCGGGCCACGTCGAGATCCTCGAGCAGTTCCGCGCTCTCGGTCCGCGCGGCGATCCGGGTGGCGTGCTGGATGGATTCTGTCAGCAGCCCGGCGAAGTCGTTGTCCGACAATGTGATACCGGCGGATTCGAGACCGGCGCGGACGGTGTCGGCGTCGACGTCGCCCTCGGCGGCCTTGGTGAGGTCTGCAGCGGAAAGGTGCGAGGGGATATTGCGGTTGACGATGACGCTGCCGATGGGCAGATCCAGTTCGCGCAGTTCGTTGATCGCCTCGATGGTCTCCTGCACGGGCAGCGCCTCCAGCAGCGTCACCAAGTGGATCGCGGTGAGATCCGAATGCAGGATCTTGACCACCCCTTCGGCCTGGGAGTGCACCGGGCCGCCCTTGGCCAGTTCCGAGACCGCCTTGGTGACATCGAGGAAGCGTGAGATGCGCCCGGTCGGGGGCGCATCGACGACGATCGCGTCGTAGGCGGTCTGGCCGCTTTTCGCCGGTTTGTCGTTGCGCACCACGATCTCTTTGATCTTGCCGGTGAGCAGCACATCCCGCAGGCCCGGCGCGATCGTGGTGGCGAACTCGACCGCACCGATGCGGCGCATCGCCCGGCCGGCGATGCCGAGGTTGTAGAACATGTCGAGGTACTCCAGAAACGCCGCCTCGGTGTCGATGGCGAGCGCGTTGACCTGCCCGCCACCGTCGGCGGTGGCGACCTTCACTTCCTTGTAGGGAAGCGGTGGCACGTCGAACAGCTGGGCGATGCCCTGGCGCCCTTCGACCTCCACCAGCAGCACCTTGCGGCCCCCGGCGGCCAGCGCCAGCGCCAGTGCCGCCGCGATCGTCGACTTCCCGGTGCCGCCCTTGCCGGTGACGAAGTGCAGCCGGGCCTTGGTCAGTCGGGACGGCCAGCCGACCGGTTTGCGGTCGTTGGATTCGTGTTCCACGCCTGCATGCTATCCATGCGTACCGCGCGTCCGGATAAGCTCGCCCACATGAGCGAGTTAACCCGTTGGGAATACGCCACAGTCCCGCTGCTGACGCATGCGACCAAGCAGATCCTCGATACCTGGGGTGTCGACGGCTGGGAACTGGTGTCGGTGCTGCCCGGCCCGACCGGTGAGCAGCACGTCGCCTACCTGAAGCGTCCCAAGTGACGGTCACCTCCAGGCTGGCCGAGTTGGGCATCGAGTTGCCCGCCGTGGTGGCGCCGCTGGCGGCGTACGTGCCCGCGGTGCGGACCGGAAACCTGGTCTACACCGCCGGGCAGCTGCCGATCAGCGACGGTGCACTGCTGGCGACCGGCAAGGTCGGCGCCGAGGTCACCGCCGAGCAGGCCAAGGACCTGGCCCGCCAGTGCGGACTCAACGCGCTGGCCGCCGTGCACTCGCTGGTGGGGATCGACGCGGTGGTCAAGGTGGTCAAGGTCGTCGGTTTCGTCGCCTCGGCGCCGGGATTCGACGGACAGCCCGGCGTCATCAACGGCGCCTCCGAACTGTTCGGTGAGATCTTCGGCGAGGCCGGCGCGCACGCGCGGTCCGCGGTCGGGGTTTCTGAGCTGCCGCGCAACGCCCCGGTGGAGGTTGAGGTAATAGTCGAGGTGTCATGACCCATCCCGCGTACGGCGTCCTGAGACCGGTCTTGGCAACGGACACGGTGACGGCATCCGTTCTACTGTGCGACAACCCCGGCATCATGACGCTGGACGGCACCAACACCTGGGTGCTGCGCGGGCCCCGCAGCGACGAGATGGTGATTGTCGATCCCGGCCCCGACGACGTCGCGCACATCGAGCGGATCGCCGCACTGGGCCGGATTGCGCTGGTGTTGATCAGCCACAAGCACGGTGACCACACCGACGGCATCGACATGCTGGTCGAACGCACCGGAGCGGTGGTCCGCGCGGTCGGCAGCGGGTTCCTGCGGGGGATGGGCGGACCGCTGACCGATGGCGAGCTGATCGATGCCGCCGGTCTGCGCATCACGGTGATGGCCACCCCGGGACATACCGCGGACTCGCTGTCGTTCCTCGTCGATGACGCGGTGCTGACCGCAGACACCGTGCTGGGCCGCGGCACCACCGTCATCGATGACGAAGACGGCAGCCTGGCGGACTACCTGGAATCGCTGCGCCGGCTCCACGGGCTGGGCCGACGCAGGGTGCTGCCCGGGCACGGCCCCGATCTCGCGGACATCGAAGCGGTCAGCGCCAGATACCTGGCCCATCGTGAGGAGCGGCTCAACCAGGTCCGCGGCGCGTTGCGCGCACTGGGCGAGGACGCCACCGCGAAACAGGTCGTCGCACACGTCTACACGGATGTGGACAAGAAGCTGTGGCCGGCGGCCGAGAAATCGACGCAGGCCCAGCTGGACTACCTCAGACGATAAGAAGCGCGCACCCTGCTCGATGCTCGCTCGTTACCTCGCTCGGCGGGCCAGCCGCTCGGAGTCGCTGATCAGGACGCTCTTGCCCTCGAGCCGGATCCAGCCGCGGTGCGCGAAATCGGCCAGTGCCTTGTTCACGGTCTCGCGGGAGGCGCCGACGAGCTGGGCGATCTCCTCCTGCGTCAGGTCGTGGGTGACGCGCAGTGCGCCGCCCTCCTGCGTGCCGAAACGCTGGGCCAGCTGTAGCAGTTGCTTGGCGACCCGGCCGGGCACGTCGGTGAAGATGAGGTCGGCCAGGTTGTTGTTGGTGCGGCGCAGGCGGCGGGCCAGCACGCGCAGCAGCTGCTCGGCGATCTCGGGGCGGTCCGCGATCCAGGCACGCAAGGCTTCGCGGTCCATCGAGACGGCACGCACCTCGGTGATCGTGGTGGCGCTGGAGGTACGCGGGCCGGGGTCGAAGATCGACAGCTCGCCGAACATGTCCGACGGGCCCATGATCGTCAGCAGGTTCTCCCGGCCGTCAGGGGAACGCCGGCCGATCTTCACCTTGCCGGACGTGATGATGTAGAGCCGGTCACCGGGTTCGCCTTCGGCGAACACCGTGTGTCCGCGCGGAAAGTCGACGGGCTGCAGCTGTTTGGTCAGTGCAGCGACCGCGGTGGGTTCTACCCCTTGGAAGATTCCGGCCCTGGCCAGGATCTCGTCCACGTTGCCCCTCTTAAGCTCATCGGGTGATATGTCATGCGTATCAAACCTGCGGTGGCTGACCGCCTAGCTTGTTAGCGAATTCAGTCTAGAGGTTGGCCCGCCGACGACGAGCCAACGCTACACACGATTGGGCTGGCGAGTCGCAGGAAATTGCGGATTGCTCTCGTCGGCGGCCGCCAACCGGGTCGGCAGACCGGTGAACGCCTGCGGTTCGCGCGGAGCCGGCCGCTTGCGTTCCAGCAAATCCGTCCCGACATTCCGGCGCAGCGTGGTGGTGTCATCGGTCTCCAGGCTGGCTTCCAGGCGCTCGAGCCCGAAGGTCGCCAACATCAGCAACCCGGGGATGAAGGCGACCAGCAACCAAGACACACAGGTGAGTAAACACGGCGAAGGTCTCAGCAGGATCACGGTTTGTCACCGGTCGGAACCGGTCCACGGATCCTTCCCCCCGATCGCTTCGCTCGCCCATGTCCGCATGTCAGTACGCTGATCCGGGTGAGCGCGAGCACCGTCCGGAGCAAGTCGTCCGCGGCATGGGACCGGGAGACCCCACTGGGTCTGGTCCGCCGGGCCAGGCGGATGAACCGATCGCTGGCCGTGGCCTTCCCGCACGTGTACTGCGAGCTGGACTTCACCAACCCGCTGGAGCTCACCGTCGCGACCATCCTGTCGGCTCAGTGCACCGACAAACGCGTCAACCTGACCACCCCGGCGCTGTTCAAGCGGTACCGCACCGCGCTGGACTACGCCCAGGCCGACCGCACCGAACTCGAAGAGCTGATCCGGCCCACCGGCTTCTACCGGAACAAGGCCAACTCACTGATCAACCTGGGCCAGGAACTGGAGGCCCGGTTCGACGGTGAGGTGCCCAACACCCTGGCCGACCTGGTCACGCTGCCCGGCATCGGCCGCAAGACCGCCAACGTGGTGCTCGGCAACGCCTTCGATATCCCGGGTATCACCGTCGACACCCACTTCGGCCGGCTGGTCCGGCGCTGGCGCTGGACTGCCGAAGAGGACCCGGTGAAGGTCGAGCACATCGTGGGGGCCCTGATCGAACGCCGCGAGTGGACGCTGCTGAGCCATCGGGTCATCTTTCACGGCCGCCGCGTCTGCCATGCCCGTCGGCCGGCCTGCGGGGTGTGCGTGCTGGCCAAGGACTGCCCGTCCTTCGGCGCCGGGCCCACCGATCCGATCACCGCGGCGGCTCTGGTCAAAGGTCCCGAGACCGAGCATCTGCTGGCGCTGGCCGGGCTGTGAGCCGCTCGGCCCGCTGGACCGCGGCAGTACTGATCATCCTGGTGGCGCTGGGCTACGCGCTGTGGCGTGAACTCGACACCGAACCGTCGGGTCCGGCCGATGCGGACAGGCCGGCTGCGCGGGACCATCGCGATGCCGACACGCCGGAGGCGTTGGCGCAACCCCGGGCTCGCGCCGGCCTGGCGCCCTGCCCGAGCGCGGCTGCCGGCGCCGGGCCGCAGCTGTTGCGGGAGATCACCCTGGAATGTGCGGGCGACGGCACCATGATGGATCTCGCGCCGGGGCTGGCGGGCCGTCCGGTGCTGCTGAATCTGTGGGCGTACTGGTGCGGGCCGTGCGCTGACGAGTTGCCGGCGCTGGCCGAGTATCAGCGGCGGATGGGCGATCGGGTCACGGTGCTGACGGTGCACCAGGACGAGCACGAAACCGCCGGTCTGCTGCGGCTCGCGGAGCTCGGGGTCCGGTTGCCGACCGTGCAGGACGGGCGGCGCCTCGTCGCGGCCGCGCTCAAGGTGCCCAACGTGATGCCTGCGACCGTCGTGCTGCGTGCGGACGGTAGCGTGGCCGAAATCCTGCCGCGACCGTTCACCGACGCCGACGAAATCGCCGCGGCGGTGAATCCGTCGATAGGAGTCCCGGTTGGTTGACCTCACGCCCGGTGCCGCACCGGACTGGTTGAAGCCATTGGTCGCCAACGTCACCGCGGTGCCCGATGCCTACCGGAGCCGTGTCCCCGCCGATGTGCTGGCCGCCATCACCGCCGCCAACGAAACCGCCACCCGCGCCGGCACCAAACGCGATGCCGCGGTGCTGGTGCTGTTCTCCGGCCCGGCCGAGGCGCCGGCAGGCGGACCGCCGCCGGACACCGACCTGCTGGTCACGGTGCGTGCCTCGACGCTGCGAAACCATTCCGGTCAGGCCGCTTTCCCGGGTGGGGTGTCCGATCCGGAGGACGACGGCCCGGTGTCCACCGCGCTGCGCGAGGCCCGCGAGGAGACCGGCGTCGACACCGACCGGCTGAGCCCGCTGGCCGTCCTGGACCGGATGTTCATCCCGCCGACCGGGTTTCACGTGGTTCCGGTGCTCGCTTATTCGCCCGACCCGGGCCCGGTGCGGGTGGTGGACCCGAAGGAGGCGGCCATCGTGGCGCGGGTTCCGCTGCGCGCGTTCATCAATCCCGAGAACCGGTTGATGGTTTACCGCGAGGCCAACACCAGCCGTTTCGCCGGCCCGGCCTTCCTGCTGAACCAGATGCTGGTGTGGGGTTTCACCGGTCAGGTCATCTCGGCGATTCTCGACGTCGCCGGGTGGGCGGAGCCGTGGGACACCGACGACGTGCGTGAGTTGGACGAGGCAATGGCACTTGTCGGGCGCGTCAGCCAGTACCGTGAGGCCCAACAATGACACCGTCACAGTGGCTCGACCTCGCCATCCTCGCCGTCGCCTTTGTGGCCGCGGTGTCCGGCTGGCGTTCCGGTGCGCTCGGCTCGCTGTTGTCGTTCATCGGTGTCGTGCTCGGCGCGGTCGCCGGCGTCCTGCTGGCACCGCACCTGGTGGGCAACATCGACGGGCCGCGCACGAAACTCTTCGCGACGCTCTTCCTCATCCTGGCCCTGGTGGTCATCGGTGAGATCGCCGGTGTGGTGCTGGGCCGCGCGGTTCGCGGTGCCATGCGCAACCGCGGTCTGCGCGCCATCGACTCGGTCATCGGCGCGGCCCTGCAGCTGGTCACCGTGCTGGTGGCTGCCTGGCTGCTGGCCACCCCGCTGACCAGCCAACCGACCCTGGCCGGGGCCGTCCGCGGCTCCAAGGTGCTCAGCGAAGTTGACGCCCTGGCGCCCGAGTGGCTGAAGAAGGTGCCCGCCCGGCTGGCCGGTCTGCTCGACACCTCGGGGCTGCCCGCGGTGCTCGAGCCCTTCAGCCGCACCCCGATCGTCGCCGTCGACGCCCCGGACGCGGCGCTGACGGCATCACCGGCCGTGGAGGCCACCAGGAACAGCGTGGTGAAGATCCGCGGAGTCGCGCCCAGCTGCCAGAAGGTGTTGGAGGGCAGCGGATTCGTCATCGCGCCGAACCGGGTCATGTCCAACGCGCACGTGGTGGCCGGCGCGGAGACCGTCACCGTCGAGGTGGGTGGCCAGTCCTATGACGCCAGCGTGGTCTCCTATGACCCCAACCAGGACATCTCCATCCTGGCCGTCCCGGAACTGCCGTCGGTCCCGCTGATCTTCGACGATTCCGAGGCCGAGCCGACCACCGACGCCATCGTGATGGGCTACCCGGGCGGCGGCGACTTCACCGCGACTCCGGCTCGCGTGCGCGAGACGATCGAGCTCAACGGTCCCGACATCTACAACTCGACCACGGTGAACCGGAATGTCTACACCATCAGGGGCACTGTGCGGCAGGGCAATTCCGGTGGTCCGATGATCGACAAGGACGGCAGGGTGCTCGGGGTGGTGTTCGGCGCCGCCGTCGACGACCCGGACACCGGGTTCGTGCTGACCGCGCAGGAGGTGCTGCCGCAGCGGCTCAAGGTCGGCAACACCGCGCCGGTGCCCACCGGCACCTGCATCGGTCAGCCGGGATAAACCTCGGCCAGGAACTCCTGTAGCGCGGCGTTGACAAGCCCGGGCGTCTCCTCGTGCGCGAAATGCCCGGCGCCGGGCACGGATACGAACCGGCCACGCGAGACGAAGGGTTCGGTGCGGCGGACCGAATCGGCCAACACGTACGGATCGGCCGCCCCGCGCAGATGTAGCAGCGGAATGTCCAGTGGCCGCTTCATCGACTGCATGAAACGTCGTCCCTCGGCGCGCAGCTGACTGCGAACCGCCCAGCGCTGATACTCCAGTGTCGAATGTGCCGCGCCCGGAATCTGAATGGCCTGCCGCAGGTGCCGGACCGTTTCGGCGAAGTCCTCGGTGCCCAGCCAGGCGTCACCGGCCCGGCTGCGCACCACCCTCTCGACCTCTATCGCATTGTGGCGCATCAATTTACGCTCCGGCCAGATGGGCAACTGGTAACGCAGCAACCAGGGCAGCAGTGCCCGGCGCTGCGCCGAGTTGGCGAGCACCGATTCGCGCAGGGCCGCCGGGTGCGGTGAGCTGACCAGGGCGACGGCATCGACCGCGCGGGCGTGCAGGATCGAGGTGGCCCAGCAGACCAGTCCGCCGTCGGCATGCCCGATCAGCGTCGCCGAACTGTGCCCGAGCGCGCGTATCAGCCCGGCGGTGTCACCGGCCAGCGTCCAGCCGTCATAGCCGCGGGGCGGTTTGTCGCTGCCGCCGTACCCGCGCAGATCGACGGCGACCACGCGGGCACCGTTGAGGCCGCGTAGTTGATGGCGCCAGGACCACCAGAAGGAACCGAATCCGTGCAGCAGGATCACCAGCGGACGGTCGGCCTGCTCGCCGTCGGCGACTCGGTCCACGACATGGAAACGGATGCCGTTGGCGTGAACCTGCAGGTGTCGCCACGGTCCGTCAATGCGTACAACCGACGGATCCGGCCGGGGTGCCATACGGCGGTCGGCTACCAGCCCGACGGGTCGGTGGTCAGCGCGGGGCGCTGCGCCTCGGGCCTGTCATGGCCGGGCGTCAGCGCCTCCTTGGTTTCGCGCACCGACTCGATGGTCTGCTGCGGGCCCCGAATACGGCGCACCTTGAGATAGCCGAACAGTGCCAGCGCAACCGTCGTCAGCACCATGACGCCGAACACGATCAGGAACGCGGCCCACCGCCACAGCCAGGTATCCAGCAACTCGGCGATGAAGAAGAACAAGAAAAAGGTCGAGTAGAAGAGCACGACCAGCGCCGCGATGAAGAAGACGCTGCCGGTGAGGCCCTTTTTCACATCGCGGGTGATCTCGGCCTTGGCCAACTCCACCTCGGCGCGCACCAGCGTCGAAACCTGTGCGGTCGCATCCTTGACCAGGTCACCGATCGAGGGATCGACCTTCGGCGCGTGCGGGTCGACGAGCGGAATCGATGTGACGGTGGCAGGCACGCCGTTCTTGCGGTCCCCGTTGCTCGAGCTCATGGGGGCTATGTTGCCATGGTCCTGGGCCGAGCGAAGCGACGGGGAAGCCTCCGAGCCGCTGAGATCGCGTTCTGGCCGACATAGAATGGCGAGCACCGATCGAACGGGGAGATCTTGAGACACCGGTGGCGGTATCTGGCGCGTTTCGTTTCCCTGGCGGTGCTGGCCCCCCTCGCCCTGTCGGCGGTCCCGGTGGCCCACGCGGACGGACCGGTGGACCTCGGCGGCGGATCCGGCATCGTCATCGACGGTCACGCATTCTGCACGCTGACATCGATCGGTCACGACACCGCGGGAAAGCTCATCGGATTCACCTCGGCACACTGCGGCGGGCCGGGGGCGGTCGTCGCCTCGGAGGCGGCGCCGACGGCGGGAACGGTCGGTGTGATGGTGGCCGGCAATGACGGCCTGGACTACGCCGTCATCGAATTCGATCCGCAGCGGGTTCGCCCGGTCAACACCGTGAACGGATTCCGGATCGACGGGATCGGTCCGGACCCGTCGTTCGGCGAGGTGGCCTGCAAGCTGGGCCGCACCACCGGTTACTCCTGCGGGGTGACCTGGGGCCCGGGACAGGACCCGGGCACCATCCTGAATCAGGTATGCGGGCAGCCCGGCGACTCCGGAGCGCCGGTGACGGTGAACAACCGGCTCGTCGGCATGATCCACGGCGCCTTCACCGAGGACCTACCCACGTGCGTGGTGAAGTTCGTACCGCTGCACACCCCCGCCGTCACCGTGTCGATCAACACCGTGCTGGCGGACATCGCCACCAAGAACCGGCCCGGCACGGGATTCGTGCCGGTCGCCTGATCGCTACTTGCTGGCGCGGATCGCTTCGAACACGCTGGGGTCGACCAGGGTCGAGGTGTCACCGAGCTCGCGGCCCTCGGCCACATCGCGCAGCAGTCGCCGCATGATTTTGCCGCTGCGGGTTTTGGGCAGCTCCGGAACCACATGGATCTCACGGGGTTTGGCGATCGGTGAGATCTCCTTGGACACCTCGGCGCGCAGCTCGGCGACCATCTCATCGGTGCCGCCCTTGGCGCTGGACTTGAGGATGACGAAGGCGCAGATGGCCTGTCCGGTCTGCTCATCGGTGGCACCGACGACGGCGGCTTCGGCCACCCCGGCGTGCCCGACCAACGCCGACTCGACCTCGGCGGTCGAGATGCGGTGCCCGGAGATGTTCATGACGTCGTCGATGCGGCCGAGCACCCAGATCTCGCCGTCGCTGCCATAGCGGGCGCCGTCACCGGCGAAATACCAGCCCTGCTCGGCGAACCGGGACCAGTAGGTCTCCTTGAAGCGCTCCGGGTCACCCCAGATGCCACGCAGCATGGACGGCCACGGCTTGTCGAGCACCAGATACCCGTTGGCCTGCTCGCCGTGGTCGGTGCCCGGGGCCAGCTCGTTGCCGTCATCGTCGACGATCTTGGCCGAGATACCGGGCAGCGGCCGCATGGCCGAACCGGGCTTGGCCGATGTCACGCCGGGCAGCGGGGAGATCATGATGGAGCCGGTCTCGGTCTGCCACCAGGTGTCCACGATCGGGGTCTTGTCGGCGCCGAAAGCCGTGCGGTACCAGCGCCATGCCTCGGGGTTGATCGGCTCGCCGACCGATCCGAGCAGCCGCAGGGTCGAGAGGTCGTGCTCGGCGGGGATCTGGCGGCCCAGTTTCATGAACGTGCGCACCAGAGTAGGTGCGGTGTAATAGATGGTGACGCCGTACTTTTCGATGATCTCGAAGTGACGGTGCTCGGTGGGTGAGGTCGGGGTGCCCTCGTAGACCACCTGGGTGACGCCGTTGGACAGCGGCCCGTACACGATGTAGGTGTGTCCGGTCACCCAGCCGATATCGGCTGTGCACCAGTACACGTCGGTTTCGGGCTTGACGTCGAACACGTTGTAGTGGGTGTAGGAGGTCTGAGTCAGGTAGCCGCCGGTGGTGTGCACGATGCCCTTGGGCTTGCCGGTGGTGCCCGAGGTGTAGAGCAAGAACAGCGGCTGCTCGGAATCGAAGGCCTCGCAGGCGTGTTCGGTGGAGGCCTTGGGCACGGTCTCGTCCCACCACAGGTCGCGGCCCTCGGTCCAGGCGACGTCGATCCCGGTGCGGCGCACCACAAGTACGTGCTGCACCGAGGGCTGATCGCGGACCGCTTCGTCAACGGCCTCTTTGAGCGAAGCCGCTTTGCCGCGGCGGAACTGGCCGTCGGTGGTGATGACGATCTTGGCCGAGGCGTCCTCGATCCGGGCCTTGAGCGCGCTGGCGGAGAAGCCGGCGAACACCACCGAGTGCATCGCGCCCAGCCGGGCGCAGGCCAGCATCGCGATGATGGCCTCGGGCACCATCGGCATGTAGATGGCCACCCGGTCACCGGCGACCAGGCCCAGTTCGGCCAGGGTGTTGGCGGCCTGGTTCACCTCGTCCTGCAGCTGGGCATAGGTGATGCTGCGGGAATCGCCGACCGGCTCACCTTCCCAGTGGATGGCGACCCTGTCACCGTTGCCGGCCTCGACGTGGCGGTCCACGCAGTTGTAGGCGACGTTGAGCTTGCCGCCGACAAACCACTGCGCGAACGGCGCGTTCGACCAGTCCAGTACCTCCTGGAACGGGGTCTGCCAGCTCAGCCGGTTGGCCTGCTCGGCCCAGAAACCAAGCCGGTCAGCCTCGGCCGCGTCGTACAGGTCACTGGTGGCGTTGGCGTTGGCTGCGAAGTCCGCCGGGGGCGGATAGGCGGACGGGACGCCGGTCTGCGTGGCTGTGGTGTTGCTCATGGATGTGAGCCTAGTCACCAAACGTTGCACCGGCGTTGGAGCCTCACAAGATGCGCTGCGGGCGGTCCGCCTACTGCGCCGAACGTCGAAGATCGCGAGCCCAGCGGTCGGCTAGCGTTACCGCAATGACCGATCCACTCGCCCCGCTGGTGGCGTTAGAAGGAGTAACGGCCGCCGGCGAAGAGGCCCGCGAGGAGCTGGGGCGCGCCCACCGGCACCGGACCAACCTACGCGGCTGGCCGGCCACCGCGGCCGAAGCGGCCTTGCGGGCGGCCCGGGCATCGTCGGTGCTCGACGGCGGCTCGCTGAGTCTGTCCGAGAACGGCGAGCCCGATCCGGTGCTGGCCGGTGCGCTGCGGGTGTCCGAGGCATTGGAGGGCGGGGCGAATGCGCTGACCGGAGTCTGGCAGCGCGCGCCGCTGCAGGCGCTGGCCAAGTTGCATGCGCTGGCCGCCGCGGATCTGACCGATGACGAGCATCTGGGCCGTCCGCGCCCCGCGCCGGAGGTCGGGCCGCGATTGGAGATGCTGGCCGAGCTGGTGACCGGCGGGACCAATGTGCCCGCTTTCGTCCTGGCGGCTGTCGCGCACGGGGAGCTGCTGACGCTGGCGCCGTTCGGCACCGCGGACGGTGTGGTGGCGCGAGCGGTGTCCCGGCTCATCACGATGTCCAGTGGTCTGGATCCGCACGGGCTCGGAGTCCCGGAGATGTTCTGGATGAAGCAGTCCGGCAACTACCGCGCGGCCGCCCGCGGATTCGCGTCGGGAACGCCGAACGGGCTGGGTGCCTGGTTGGTGCTCAGCAGCCAGGGGCTGCATGCCGGTGCGCGCGAAGCGCTTTCGATCGCGCAGGCCGCGAAGGGCTGATCGGCACCGTCCAGCAAATGAAGCGGGCGACGATCCGTGATCGGACTCTCATCCGATTCGGCTCGCCGCCCGCTAGCACGGACTCCGGTTACCAAGCGTGCTCTGGTGGGTTGTGTGGGTGGCCTCGGCGTTCTTCCGCTGCGCTAGGACTGCGACCCTACCCAAAGGGTCGTCGACGTCATTCGCTTTTCGGAATTCCGCAGGCCCACAACGCTTCTGCCTGTATGGCGGCATGTGCTCCGCGTGGGTTCCGGTGATCCGTGCTAGGACGCCTGACTTGGGAGATCACACCTTCTCTTCTGGTGTGGCCTTGGCCTTGCCAAGCTTCCGTGCCCTCCTTTGTACTCCGTGACCGCGGTCACAGCAAGTACCAATCGGGTGCGAATCCGGATCGTTACGGGGCGGTTCTCAGCTACCGACGGGTAGCGGTGCGCGGCAGCACCTTCCGGAGCAGCGAATAGGTGAGAGCACCGCCGGCCAGCGCGCTGAGCCCGACGGCGACGGTGGTGGCGACGGCCGCACCCGAGGGTGCGGCGGGCAGCCGGTCCCGCAGCGGTACCGGACGGCTGAAGGTCAGCACCGGCCAGTCGCGTGCGGCGGCCTCCTTGCGCAGGCCGCGGTCGGGATTGACCACCGACGGGTGGCCGACGGTCTCCAGCATGGGCAGGTCGGTGATCGAATCGGAGTAGGCGTAGCAGTGCTCCAGCGAGTAGCCCTCGCGGGTGGCGAGCTCGCGGATCGCTTCGGCCTTGCCTTCGCCGAAACAGTAGAAGGCAACCTCGCCGGTGTACTTTCCGTCCGCCACGACCATCCGGGTGGCCATCGCGTGGGTGGCGCCGAGTGCGGCGGCGATCGGTGCCACGATTTCTTCGCCGGAGGCCGACACCACCACGACGTCACGCCCGCACAATTTGTGGTCGGCGATCAGGTTGGCGGCCTCCGCGAAGACCAGCGGGTCGACGATCTCGTGCAGGGTCTCGCCGACCACCGAACGCACCTGTTCGACATCCCAGCCGGTGCACATGTCCGTCAGGTAGGTGCGCATCCGATCCATCTGATCGTGATCGGCCCCGGACATGAGGAACAGGAATTGGGCATAGGACGATTTCAGTACGGCGCGGCGGTTCAGTAGTCCCTGATCGAAAAACGGTTTGCTGAACGCCAGGGTGCTCGACTTTGCTATGACTGTCTTGTCGAGGTCGAAAAATGCGGCGGTGCGGACCGGCTGACCGGTGTGCGCTGTGGGTTCCGGTGCACCGGTTTCCTCGGCGAGCCCCTCGTGTGCCGTCACGGCATCCAGCATAGGGGGAGCGCGAGGGAGTACTTTCCCAACGCTGGGAAAGTGGCAGCTCAAGACACCTGTCGCAAACTGCACAAATTTTCGTAATTCGGGTAAATGTCCTGCATCGCTACTTGCGCCGCCCGGCAATCCCGTGTGTATAGTGGGCGTTACTCGGCTGTGTCCGAGTGTGGATCAGCCCGACCCCCCGGGGCTGATACACGACGACCTCCGCCTCCTCCCCCCCTGGCGGGGGTCGTCCTTTTTTCTGGGTGGGTTTGCTTCCGCGCCGAGGATTCCAGCACAGCTGCGAATCGTTGCGGAACGGGATTTTCACGGGATCCGAACACCCGTCAAGTCATGCACAATCGCCGATTCATCCACAGATCGGCCGCACCCCCTGGCGCCGCCCGCACCCGCTTCTGCACCGTGGACGTATGACGCCGGCCACCGCAGTCCTCGCCCTGGTCGATGACCGGGCACTGCGTGATGACGTCGACCGGGTGGCGGCCGCCGCAGCGGTGCGGGTGGTGCACGCCCGCCGTCCGTCCAGTCGCACGGTCTGGGTCAGCGCACAGGTGGTGGTGCTCGATGCGGCAGCGGCGGCCCGGTGCGCAGACGAGGGCCTGCCGCGTCGAGACCGGGTCTACCTGGTGGGAACGGCCGAACCCGGTGCCGGCGACTGGAAAGCAGCGGTATCCGTTGGAGCCCAACGGGTTATCCGCCTACCCGATCAGGACGGCGAGTTGGTCGACGCCTTCACCACGGCATCGCAGAACGCCGATTCGAGTGTGCACCGCGGTGCGGTCATCGCCACCGTCGGCGGGTGCGGAGGGGCGGGCGCCTCCCTGTTCGCCGCAGCATTGGCGCAGGCCGCACCGCAATGTCTGCTGGTCGACACCGACCCGTGGGGCGGCGGCCTGGACCTGGCCATGGGCACCGAGGGGGTACCCGGGCTGCGCTGGCAGGATCTCACCCTGCGCGACGGGCGGCTCGGGTTCGAGGCGCTGCGGACCGCGCTGCCTGCGCGGGGTGGGGTCACCGTGCTCTCGGGTGCTCGTCATGGCGCCGAGATCGAGGCCGGGCCACTGAGCGCCGTCATCGATGCTGGTCGCACCGCCGGGGTGACGGTGGTGTGCGACGTGCCGCGGCGGGCCACACGCGCGGTCGAGACGGCGCTGGAGTCCGCTGATCTGGTCGTCATGGTCGTCCCGGCCGATGTCCGTGCGGCGGCGGCGGCCGGTGCGCTCACCGGATGGGTCCGGACGGTCAATCCGAATGTCGGGCTGGTGGTGCGTGGCCCGGCACCCGGCGGGCTGCGGGCGGGCGATATCGCCGCGACGGTCGGACTGCCACTGGTCGCGGCGATGCGACCGCAGCCCGGGCTGGCCGACACGCTGGAGCGTGGCGGGCTGCGCATGCGGGCCCGGTCCCCGCTGGCCCGGGCCGCCGCGGGTGTCCTGGGTCTGCTGTCGTGACCGGTTCATTGATCGACCGGGTCCGGGAGCGGCTCGCCGTCGAGCAGACACCGCTGCGCCCCGCCGTCGTCGCCGAAGCCATCCGTGCGGAATCCGGCGGCTTGCTCGGCGACACCGAAGTCCTCGCAGGCATGCGGATCCTGCAGACCGAGCTGACCGGCGCCGGGATACTAGACCCGCTGCTACGCGCCGACGGCACCACCGACGTGCTGGTCACCGGCCCCGATGCGGTGTGGGTGGATGATGGTAACGGGTTGCGCCGCAGTGAGATCCGGTTCCCCGACGAAGAGTCGGTGCGCAGACTGGCCCAGCGGTTGGCGCTGGCGGCGGGCCGCCGCCTCGACGACAGTCAGCCCTGGGTGGACGGACAGCTCAGCTGCCTCGGTGAGGACCTGGTCCGGTTGCACGCCGTCCTGCCCCCGGTGGCAGCCGCGGGGACCTGCATCTCATTGCGGGTGCTGCGGCCGGCCCGTCAGGATCTGGCGGCGCTGATCGCCACCGGCGCGATCGCCGGTCCCGCGGCCGAACTGCTCGCGCGGATCATCGACACCCGGCTGGCATTCCTGATCTGCGGAGGAACCGGATCCGGAAAGACCACCTTGTTGTCGGCCGCGCTGGGCGCGGTGGACACCGGCGAACGCATCGTGTGTGTCGAGGATGCACCGGAACTGGCGCCGCGCCATCCGCACGTGGTGAACCTGGTGGCCAGGGGTTCCAACATCGAAGGCGTGGGCCAGGTTACGGTGCGTGACCTGGTGCGCCAGGCGTTGCGAATGCGGCCCGACCGCATAGTGGTCGGTGAGGTGCGCGGCGCCGAGGTGGTCGATCTGCTCACCGCGCTGAACACCGGACACGACGGCGGTGCAGGCACCGTGCACGCCAACAGCCCCGCCGAGATCCCCGCGCGTCTGGAGGCGCTGGCCGGTCTGGGAGGCCTGGACCGCGCGGCGCTGCACAGCCAGCTGGCCGCCGCGGTGCAGGTGGTGCTCCACGTCGGTCGCGACTCCGCCGGGCGCCGGCGGCTTGCCGAGATCGCGGTGCTGAGCCGCGCACCCGACGGCTGGGTGGTCGCTCGCACCGGGTGGCATGCCGATCACGGGTTCGGTTGCGGTGCAGAGACACTGAATGATCTGCTCGATGAGCGGAGCCGTCGGTGAGCGCCGCGGCGGTCCTGCTGGCCGCGGCGCTGCTGGTGGCCCCGGTATCGGCGCGGGCCAGGCTGAAAGGACCGGGCACCTCGCGTACGCTGCCGCCGCGCGCACTGTGGTGCGCGGCCGTGCCGCCCGCCCTGGTCGGGGCCATCGCCGTGGAACCGAGCGTGGTGCTGGCGGCGGCCATCCTGTTGGGCACCGTCATCGCCCGCCGGCGCGGTTCGGCGGCGCGTCGGCGACGGTGTGCCGAAGCGGCGGCCCTACGGGACGGACTGGACATCCTGGCCGGTGAGTTGCGGGCCGGCGCCCATCCGGTGGCAGCCTTCGACGCGGCGGGCACCGAGGTGGGTGCAGCCGTGGGCGAACGGTTGCGGGTGGTGGCCGCGCGGGGACGTCTCGGCGCCGATGTCGGTGCCGGGATCCGGTCGGTGGCAGCGCTGTCCGCCCAGCCGGAGAGCTGGGAGCGATTGGCGGTGTGCTGGGAATTGGCGCAGTCGCGTGGTCTGGCGATCGCCACCCTGATGAGGGCCGCGCAGCATGACATCGTCGAGCGGGAGAGATTCCGGGTCCGGGTCGACGCCGGGCTGGCAGGGGCGCGGACGACGGCCGCGGTACTGGCCGGGATGCCGGTGCTGGGCATCGCGCTGGGGCAGGCGATCGGTGCCGACCCGCTGGCTTTCCTGCTCTCCGGTGGCGCCGGCGGTGTGCTGCTCGTCATCGGCATCACGCTGTCCTGCGTGGGTCTGCTGTGGTCGGACCGCATCGTGACCGGACTACCGACATGAGTTGGGCCGCACTGCTGCTCGCCGCCGCACTGCTGGTGGGCGCCGGTCCGCACCGGGTCCGGGGGAGCGGCGCCGGTGACACCGCGTCGTCGGCGCCGCGGGCCGACCCGCTGGCGGCGGCCTCCTGTTTCGACGTGCTTTCGGCCTGTCTGTCGGCGGGGATGGCGACGGCGTCGGCGACCGCCGCGGCCGCTGACCTCGCGCCACCGGCGTTGGCGGATCAGCTGACCCGGGCCGCGCACCTGCTCGCGCTGGGCGCTGAATCCGAGCGGGCCTGGGCAGATCCGGGCACCTCGGCCGACCGGCACGGCGCGGTGCTGGCCCGGCTCGCGAGGCGGTCGGCCCACTCGGGTGCCGCTCTGGCAAGCAGTGTGGCCGAACTGGCCGATCAGGTGCGCGTCGATGCCGGCGCCGCGGCCGATGCCGCCGCCGAGCGTGCATCGGTCCTGATCGCCGGCCCGCTCGGACTCTGCTACCTGCCGGCGTTCATGTGCCTGGGGATCGTCCCGGTGGTCGCCGGATTGGCCGGCGACCTGATGTGGTCAGGACTGTGGTGAAAGGGAAAGGTAAACATGCTCAACATAATTCGGGAGCTGCAGACGCGGCTGTTGGTGGCGGCCGCGGACGAGTCCGGGATGAGCACCGTCGAATACGCCATCGGGACGATCGCCGCGGCGGCCTTCGGTGCGATCCTGTACACCGTGGTGACGGGCGACTCGATCGTCGGCGCCCTGTCCAACATCATCACCCGCGCGTTGAACACCAGCGTCTGAGCGATGACGCCGGTGCCGTCACCGTCGAGGCCGCGTTCGCAATCGCCGCGCTGGTCTCGGTTCTGGTGGTTTGCCTGGCCGGGCTCAACGCGGCGGTGTTGCAGATCCGGTGCGTCGATGCCGCCAGGGAGGCGGCCCGGCTCGCCGCCCGCGGGGATGACGGGGTCGCGGCCGCGCGACGGGTCGGCCCGGCCGGTGCCGTGGTGTCGGTGCATCGCGAAGGTGAGCTGCTGGTGGCCAGGATCAGTACGACATCGCCACTGCTGCCGGGGATCACCATCGCCGCCGAAGCCGTGTCGGTGGCCGAGCAGGGCCGCTGAGGACACCGGATCGGCGAGCCTGGTCGCGTTGGCCATGGTCATGGTGTTGCTGTCCGCGACGGCCGGCGTGGCGGTGCTGGGCTCGGTGGTGATCGCGCGGCACCGGGCCCAGTCCGCGGCCGATCTGGCCGCACTCTCGGCAGCAGGCGGTCTCGCATCCGGACACCAGATCGCTTGCGCCCGAGCGGTATCGGTGGCCACCGCCATGCACGCCACGGTGATCGACTGTGCGGTAGAGGGCCTTGACACCATCATCACCGTGGCGGCCGATGCGGGTGTGCCGGGCTGGCGGGCCTCCGCGCAGGCGCGGGCAGGGCCTGGCGAACCGGACGGCTAACTGGCCGGGTCCACCGATTTGGCCTTGCGCAGTATCGATTTCAGGCCGGTACGCGCGGCGGGCTCGGCGTCGACCACCGTGGCTCCGTGCTGTGATGCGGCGAGCTCCTCATCGGTGGGCAGCCGCATCGACAGCAGCGCGGCGTAGGTGTCGTCGTCGAGTTCGACCTTGTTGGCCGTGATGTGGATCGGGGTGTAGCCGCCGCCGATGGCCGGTAGCCGCAGCACCCGCGCGGTTGGGCCGCGCATCAATTCCTGCCTCATCTCAGCGACCAGGGGCTCGTCCGCCGGGTCCAGGGCGGGTTCGCCACGTTCGCGTGCGCGCCAATCGTAGTGCGGACTAGGCCGGTCCAGCCATTTGAGCAACCGCCAGTGCTTCATGTCGACCAGCGCGCGGTGCACGCCCGGCGCGGCCAGCCCGTTCAGGATCCGCTGCGCCAGGTCGTCGGGGCGTACCACCGGTCCCTCGCGCACGCTGCGCCAGTTCATTGCCCGGCAGATCAGCCGTTCGCTGCCGTCCTCCTGTTGTTCCTGGACCGCCCGGGCGACGAAACCCACGGTGATCGGTTGTCCCTGATAGTCGGTCACATTCCAGGTGCTGCACAGGGTGTTCCCGGGTTTGGCCTTGATGACCATGGACAACACTTTGGACTCATTGGGGTTCAGCGCGCGGGCGGGCAGATCCTCGGCGAACGCCCGTCCGTGGGTGGCCTCGATGGCGATATCGCGGCCCGCGTTGGTCAGCGATTCCGGGGTATCGGTTGCGACCCCGGAGGTCAGATCCCATTTGAGCGGACCCGGGATCGGGCGCTGCGGGGGTTCGACGTCGGGTGGCCCGATCCACAGATGCACACCGTGGATCACCCCGTCCGGCATGTGCACCACTTCGGTGCGGATCACGCGGTCGTGTTTGGGGGTGATGATGTTCAGCGCGTGACCGGCGCGCACGGTTTCTCCGATGGCCGACTGGATGGCCATCAGATGGGGGTTACGTCGCAGGAAACTGCTGGTCGGCACCAGGTTCTTGGTGCGGGAGCCCTGTGCGACGACAGCAGGTTCCTCCCCGAGTGTCTCCACGAGCAACCAGTCGTGGTCCATGGTGGCAGTTTAGCTGGCGGCCGGCGCACCACCCGCATTTTCCCGGGCTGCGGAATCAGTCGACCGATGCGGGAAGCGACCGATTGTAGGCGTCATTTCGGCACCCGTGCGCACCAATTCGGAGTTGCAGATACCCGCTCTCAAAAGGTACTTTGCCCTCGGCGCCCGGATCTCCGGGGTTGAAAACGGATCGCGTTGTCCGACCGTTTTGTCGCGAAGCCTGTGTGCTCGGCGTCGCTGGTGTCGGCGCATTGCTGGACGAGGCGGTCGACGAGGGGTGGACCGCTGTGCGGCATCAGTGTCGCGCCAGCGCGTCGAGCACCAGGCGCAGCACCCGCACCGCCCCGGCCTTGTCCAGCGGATCGTTGCCGTTGCCGCACTTGGGGGACTGCACGCACGACGGGCAGCCGGCCGGGCAGTCGCAGGCCTCGATGGCCGCAGCGGTGGCCGCCCACCAGGTTTCGATCTGCCGGTAACCCCGGTCGGCGAAACCGGCGCCGCCGGGATAACCGTCGTAGACGAAGATCGTCGGCAGCCCGGCCAGCTCACCGGGCCCGGGTCCGATGGCGGTGGAGACGCCGCCGATGTCGCCGCGGTCGCAACTGGCCACCAGCGGCAGCAGACCGATCGCGGCATGCTCGGCGGCGTGCAACGCGCCGGGCACCGACAGCGCCTCGACACCGTTGACCGCCAACGCTTCCGGCGTGATCGTGCACATCACCGCGACGGTGTCCAGGGTGCGGGTGGGCATGTCCAGTTCGATGAAATCGATGACCTCCCCGTCGAGGGCGCGCCGCAGATAGCCGGTCACGGTGTTGGAGACCGACACCGGCACCACGCCGAC
Organism: Mycolicibacterium sp. P9-22; assembly: GCF_008329585.1. Lineage (GTDB taxonomy): Bacteria > Actinomycetota > Actinomycetes > Mycobacteriales > Mycobacteriaceae > Mycobacterium. The sequence continues at coordinate 34,751 of NZ_NPKP01000003.1, forward strand.
CGTCACCGGGCCGTGGCCCTCCAGCTCGCCGTCGCCGGTGACCGCGATATCGGTCAGCTCCCGGGCCGAGGTGGTGTAACCGGGGTCCCCCGCGTGCACCAGGGCAATACCGTCCTCGAAATCCAGGGCGTCGACGACGTAGGTCTCGCCCCGATGCAGATAGACCGCCCCGGGGTGCACCGACGCCGGGGCCTGCCCGGTCCCGGTGGTGCCCAGCACCCGGCCGGTCCCGGTCTCCAGGATGGCGATCTGGCCGCCCGCCGAGCCGCGGATGTCGACCGCGGGATGCGGGTCGACGCCGGGAGCCGGGAAGTAGCCACCTGGCCTGCGGCGTAGCAAACCGTCGTCGATCAGCGCGGCCGCCACCGACTCGGCGTCCCAGGTACGCACCTCGGCGTCGGTGAGCGGCAGTTCGGTGGCCGCGCACAGCAGCTGTGGGCCCAGCACATAGGGATTGCGCGGGTCGATCACCACGCGTTCGATCGGTTTGTTCAGCAGCGCCTGCGGATGATGGACCAGATAAGTGTCCAGCGGGTCGTCGCGGGCGATCAATACGATCAGTGCGCTCTGCCCGCGCCGCCCGGACCGCCCGGCCTGCTGCCAGAACGACGTGACGGTGCCAGGGAAACCGGCCAGCACCACCGCGTCGAGGCCGGCGATGTCCACCCCGAGTTCCAGGGCGTTGGTGGTGGCCAGGCCGCGCAGGTCACCGTCGGACAGCGCCCGCTCCAGCGTCCGGCGATCCTCGGCGAGATAGCCCGCGCGGTAGGAGGCGACCTTGTCGGTCAGTTCCGGGGCGACCTGTTCGAGGCGGGTGCGCGCGCCGAGCGCGGTCAGTTCGGCGCCGCGCCGCGACCGAACGAAGGTCAGGGTGCGTGCCCCCTCGGCCATCAGGTCGGCCATCACCCGGGAGGCCTCCGCGCCGGCCGAGCGCCGCACCGGTGCGCCGTTCTCCCCGACCAGGTCCTCGAGCAGAGCAGGCTCCCACAACGCCACCGTCCGGCCACCCTGTGGCGAGCCGTCCTCGGTGACCGCGGTGACGGTCTGCCCGATCAGCTCGGAGGCGGTCTCGGCAGGTGCGGCGGTGGTGGCGCTGGCGAAGAACACCGTCGGCGATCCCGAGTACCGCTCGCACAGGCGCAGCAGACGGCGCAGCACCATCGCCACATTGGAGCCGAAAATACCCCGGTAGTAATGGCATTCGTCGACGACGACGAACTGCAGGTTGCGCAGGAACACCGCCCACTTGGCGTGGTTGCGCAGCAGTGACAGGTGGATCATGTCCGGGTTGGAGAAGATCCACCGGGACCGTTCGCGGGCGAACCGGCGCAGATCGGTGGTCGCGTCACCGTCATAGGCGCTCGGGGCGACATCGCGCAGGCTCGACACCGCGTCGGTCAGTGCCTGCGCGGCGCGCAACTGGTCGTGACCGAGGGCCTTGGTCGGGGACAGGTACAGCGCCCTGGCCCGCGGGTCGGCGGCCAGCGCGGTGAGGATCGGCAGCTGGTATCCCAGCGACTTGCCCGACGCCGTGCCGGTGGACAGCACCACATGCCGCCCCGCGTGGGCCAGATCGGCCGCCGCCGCCTGGTGGGACCAGGGTGTGCTGACGCCGCGGTCGGCGAACGCCGCGACGATATCGGGATCGGCCCAGTGCGGCCAGTCCCGGTTGTCGCTGCGCCGCGGTGGCAGGTCCTCGACGTGGCGCACCGGATGCTCGTCGGGGGCGGTGCCCTCGATCGCACGCGACAGCAGGTCCCGGCCGAAATCGGACCCGGAATCTCCCGTGGAACCAGACAACTGTCGCCTCTCAAGATCTTTTTGATGTGTACCCAGCTGAATTGTTAACTACATGATCATTTTCGAGACTGTCGCTGGCGCGTTGAACGTGGTTGACTGATCGTGGTCGCAGCTTCTGTGTTCGTGTTTCAGCACCCGCAGGATCGAACGTTGCGATCGCGGTTCCTGCGAGGTTGTAGGTCGGGTCGAGTTCCGGCGACACACGCGTTGGTATGGCGGTCGGAACGGGCCCGGTACACCGGAAGTCGGTGAACCGCACCCGGTAAGAGAAGGAATGTACGAGAGATGCCACAGGGAACTGTGAAGTGGTTCAACGCGGAGAAGGGCTTCGGCTTCATCGCCCCCGAGGACGGCTCCGCTGACGTGTTTGTCCACTACACGGAGATCCAGGGGTCGGGCTTCCGCACCCTTGAGGAGAACCAGAAGGTTGAGTTCGAGGTCGGCCAGAGCCCCAAGGGGCCGCAGGCCACCGGCGTTCGCGCCGTCTGAGCCATCGCAATAGGAGGACACCCCCGGCCGAGCCGGGGGTGTTTTCGTATCGGACGCCGATAGTGTCGAGCGTGTGAGCCAGCTGTCGTTCTTCTCGGCAGAGTCGGTGCCGCCGGCCGTCGAGGATCTGACCGGGCTGCTCGCTGCCCATGGTCAGGTGGTGATCACCGGTGGTGGGGCACGCCTGTCCGTCGTGGTCGATGAGCCCTGGCGCGCCCGCGAACTGGCCACGATGATCACCGAGGTCGGCTTGGAGCCCGAGATCCTGCGTACCGATGAGAGCACGCCGCTGGTGCGCACCGGTATGGACAGCCGGCTGGCGGGTATCGCCGCCGAGTGGACCCGCGGTGCGGTGAAGACCGTTCCCGGGCATTGGCTGCCCGGCGCGCGCGAATTACGCGCCTGGACGTTGGCCGCGGGTACCCCCGAGGCATCGGACCGGTACTTGCTGGGACTGGATCCGCATGCACCCGACACCCATCCGGTGCTGGCATCGGCGCTGATGCGGGTGGGTATCGCACCGACATTGATCGGTACCAGAGGGTCCCGGCCGGCGTTGCGGATCAGTGGTAGAAGACGGCTATCACGGCTGGTAGAGAACGTCGGGGAACCGCCCGCGGACACCGACGCGTTTGCACAGTGGCCGAGAATATAAGGAATGCTGACGGGCGAGCCAGTTTGCGTTGGTACGCCCAGGATGCGAAATTGTCAGTTGCCAGCGTGCCGTGCGGCGGCTTGGCAACAGAGAAGTGGAGTGTAAGAGAAGGTGGCTGACGACGACCGGAGCCGGGCAGGCGCCGGTAACGTTCGGCGGCTCGTGATTGTCGAGTCGCCGACCAAAGCGCGCAAGATTGCGGGCTACCTCGGCTCCAACTACATCGTCGAGTCCTCGCGCGGACACATCCGTGACCTGCCGCGAGCGGCCGCTGACGTGCCCGCCAAGTACAAATCCGAGCCGTGGGCGCGCCTCGGCGTCAACGTCGATGCGGATTTCGAACCGCTCTACATCATCAGCCCCGACAAGAAGAGCACGGTCACCGAGCTCAAGGCCCTCCTCAAGGACGTCGACGAGCTCTACCTCGCGACAGACGGTGACCGCGAGGGTGAGGCCATCGCCTGGCACCTGCTGGAGACACTCAAGCCGCGTATCCCGGTCAAGCGGATGGTGTTCCACGAGATCACCGAGTCGGCCATCCGGGCCGCCGCGGAAAGCCCCCGCGACCTGGACATCGATCTGGTCGACGCGCAGGAGACCCGCCGCATCCTGGACCGGCTCTACGGCTACGAGGTTTCCCCCGTGCTGTGGAAGAAGGTCGCGCCGAAGCTGTCGGCCGGCCGCGTGCAGTCGGTGGCGACCCGCATCATCGTCCAGCGTGAGCGCGAGCGGATGGCCTTCCGCAGCGCCGGGTACTGGGATGTCACCGCCGAACTCGACGCCAGCGTGTCCGACCCGCAGGCCACCCCGCCGCGGTTCACCGCGAAACTCAACACCGTCGACGGACGCCGGGTGGCGGCCGGCCGCGATTTCGACTCCCTGGGTGGGGTCAAGAAGCCCGACGAAGTCCTGGTGCTCGACGAGGCCGCGGCAGGCGCGCTGGCCAGTGGCCTGCGTGGGGCTCAGCTGGCCGTGTCGTCGGTGGAACAGAAGCCGTACACCCGCAAGCCGTACCCGCCGTTCATGACGTCCACGCTGCAGCAGGAGGCCGGCCGCAAGCTGCGGTTCTCCTCCGAGCGCACCATGAGCATCGCGCAGCGGCTGTACGAGAACGGCTATATCACCTACATGCGTACCGACTCGACGACATTGTCGGAGTCGGCGATCAATGCGGCGCGCAACCAGGCCGGCCAGCTCTATGGCCAGGAGTACGTGCACCCGACCCCGCGCCAGTACACCCGCAAGGTGAAGAACGCGCAGGAGGCCCACGAGGCGATCCGGCCCTCCGGTGACGTGTTCCAGACCCCGGGCCAGTTGCACAGCGCCCTGGACAACGATGAGTTCCGGCTCTACGAGCTGATCTGGCAGCGCACGGTGGCTTCGCAGATGGCCGACGCGCGCGGCACCACGCTGAGTCTGCGCATCGGTGGTCAGGCGGCCACGGGTGAGCAGGTGGTGTTCAACGCCTCCGGACGCACCCTGACCTTCCCCGGATTCCTCAAGGCCTACGTCGAGAGCCTCGACGAGCAGGCCGGCGGTGAGGCCGACGACGCCGAGAGCCGGCTGCCCAACCTCACCCAGGGCCAGCGGGTGGACGCCGCGGATCTGACCGCCGACGGTCACACCACCTCGCCCCCGGCGCGCTACACCGAGGCCTCGCTGATCAAGGCGCTCGAAGAACTGGGCATCGGGCGCCCGTCGACGTACAGCTCGATCATCAAGACCATCCAGGACCGCGGCTACGTCCACAAGAAGGGCAGCGCGCTGGTGCCGTCCTGGGTGGCGTTCGCGGTGATCGGCCTGCTGGAACAGCATTTCAGTCGGCTGGTCGACTACGACTTCACCGCCGCCATGGAGGATGAGCTAGACGCCATCGCCTCGGGCAATGAGCGACGTACCAACTGGCTCAACAACTTCTACTTCGGTGGTGAGCACGGCGTCGAGGGTTCGATCGCCCGCGCCGGTGGCCTCAAGCAGCTGGTGGGCGGCAATCTCGAGGAGATCGACGCGCGACTGGTCAACTCCATCAAGCTGTTCGACGACGAAGAAGGCCGCGCCGTCAACGTCCGGGTCGGCCGCAACGGGCCGTACCTGGAACGGATGATCGCCGATCCGGACAATCCCGGCGAGCTCAAGCCTCAGCGAGCCAACCTCAAGGACGAGCTGACGCCCGACGAGCTGACTCTCGAGTTGGCCGAAAAGGCTTTCGCCACACCACAAGAAGGTCGCTCGCTGGGTGTCGATCCGGAGTCCGGCCACGAGATCGTGGCCAAGGACGGACGCTACGGCCCGTACGTCACCGAGGTGTTGCCCGAGCCGCCCGAGGATCCCGAAGACGGTGTGGCCGCCAAGAAGGGCAAGAAGCCGACCGGTCCCAAACCGCGCACCGGCTCGCTGCTGCGCACGATGGACCTGGAGACCGTGACGCTGGAGGATGCCCTCAAGCTGCTGTCGCTGCCGCGGGTGGTGGGCGTCGATCCCGCCAACAACGAGGAGATCACCGCGCAGAACGGGCGTTACGGCCCATATCTGAAGCGCGGCACCGATTCTCGTTCATTGGCCACCGAAGAGCAGATGTTCACCATCACCCTCGACGAGGCGTTGAAGATCTACGCCGAACCCAAGCGGCGCGGCCGCCAGGGTGCGGCCACCCCGCCGTTGCGCGAGCTCGGCAACGACCCGGTGTCGGAGAAGCCGATGGTGATCAAGGACGGCCGGTTCGGGCCGTACGTCACCGACGGTGAGACCAATGCCAGCCTGCGCAAGGGCGATGACGTGCTGTCGATCACCGATGCACGCGCCTCCGAACTGCTCGCCGACCGCCGGGCCCGTGGCCCGGTGAAGAAGGCGGCCAAGAAGGCGCCGGCGAAGAAGGCCGTCAAGAAGGCCGCCGCGAAGAAGGCGCCCGCCAAGAAGGCTTAGCTCGACAACGCGCGGTGGAACGACCGGGCGGGCCGGGCCAGCTGCGTGGGCGCCTTGCGGCCGCGCAGTTCGACGATCTCGCCGACATCCCAGCACAGTGCTTCGGCATCGAGCGCGCCGCTGACCGCGATCGCCGAGGCGAGCACGTGGCCCACCTCCAGCTTCGCCAGTTCGGTGAGCCGCGCGGCCTCGTTGACCGGATCGCCGATCACGGTGTACTCGAAGCGGGCCTGCGCGCCGATATGACCGGCGATCGCCCGTCCGGCCGACACGCCGATACCGAACTCGGTCTGCCCCAACACATTCACCAATTCGTCATGCAGCTCGCGGGAGGCCGCCAGCGCGGCCCCGGAGGCATCCGGGTGCTCGATCGGGGCACCGAAGATGGCCAGCGCGGCGTCACCCTGGAACTTGTTGACGAACCCGCCGTGCTTGTTCACGGTGTCGACGATGACGCGGAAGAACTCGTTGAGCAGGTTCACCACCTCGGACGCGGGGATGGTGGAGGCCAGCTGGGTCGAGCCGACCAGGTCGACGAACAGCACCGCGACATCGCGTTCCTGGCCGCCCAGTTCGGTGCCACGTTCCAGGGCGCGGCGCGCCACGTCCTCGCCGACATAACGGCCGAACAGATCACGCAGGCGTTGCCGTTCGGCCAGATCGCGCACCATGTCGTTGAAGCCGGCCTGCAGCAGGCCGAGCTCACTGGCGTCGTAGATCTGCATGTGCGCGTTGTAGTTTCCGCGCTGCACCTCGCCGAGGGCCCAGCGCAGCTGGCGCAGTGGATCGGCGATCGACATCGAGACCAGCACGGTGCCGACCAGACCGATGAGCAGCGCGGCGATGGCCAGCAGCAGGATCGGGGTGGTCAGCTTCTCGGCGGGCGCGTTGAGGATCTCGAACTTGCTCGCCACCACCGCCAGCACGATCGCCAGGATCGGCACTCCGGTGGACAGCACCCAGGTGAGCACCTGCCGCAGGATGACCCCGGGCGCCCGGAAGTTCTCCGGTACCCCGGTGCGCAGTGCGGCGACCGCCACCGGGCGCAGCACCCGCTCGGACTGCAGGTAGCCGATGATCGCCACCGCGGTGGCGCCCAGTGCGGTGGCGACCGCCACGACCGGCGCCGACTTGCTGGCCACCGGCCAGCTCGCGACGATGAAGACGATGGAGCCCAGGCACCAGTTGGTGACGTTGATGACCGATCGGTAGAACGGCATCTTGAGCGCGCGGACCCGGGCCACCTCGGTGATCGTGGTGGTGGTGTCACCGAGCAGGGTGTCGCGGCGTTGCCAGCGGATCACCGGAATGAGCATCCGCAGGGTGATGTACGCGGCGATGGTGAACGAGACGAAGAGGTAGGCGAGGAAGACCGCCAGGTTGAACGTCGGAAGCTCTTGGAGCTGGATGCGGTCCTCGGGCGGCAGGCCGTACCGCAGGAAGCCCAGGACCAGCAGCGCACCGATGATATCGGCCTGCACCATGCCCAGACCGAACACCGGCCATGGCGTGCGGGCCACCCAACGGACGAACGCGCTGACGCGTCCTACCAGTGTCACCTCCGCACTCACCCGTTCACCGTATCGGTCACCGGCGACGTGTCGCGCCGGTGAGCCCGTGTCGTGTCGGGTGGTGCCACTACTGTTGACCGGTGCATAGCGGTGTTTTTTCGCGTCTGGTGGGCCAACACCTCGTGGAGGAGGAGCTGCTCGCGGCCGCCAGGTCCGCGCGTGGTGAAAAGTCTCACAGCGGACTCACAGCCGGGGGGATGACGCATGCCTGGCTGATCACCGGCCCGCCCGGTTCGGGTCGCTCGATCGCCGCACTCTGTTTCGCCGCCGCGCTGCAGTGCACGTCCGAGGGTGAACCGGGCTGCGGTGAGTGCCGCCCGTGCACCACGACGATGGCCGGCACCCATGCCGATGTGCGCCGGATCATCCCGGAGGGGCTGTCCATCGGGGTGAAGGAGATGCGCGAGATCGTGCAGATCGCGTCGCGGCGGCCGGGGACCGGGCGATGGCAGATCGTGGTGGTCGAAGATGCCGATCGACTCACCGAGGGCGCGGCGAATGCGCTGCTCAAGGTGGTGGAGGAACCGCCGCAGTCGACGGTGTTCCTGCTGTGCGCGCCGTCGGTGGACCCCGAGGACATCGCGGTCACCCTGCGGTCGCGGTGCCGGCACGTCCCGCTGGTGACACCGCCGACCGCATCGATCGCCGAGGTGCTGACCGAGCGCGACGGGATCGCCGCCGATGTGGCGGCCTGGGCGGCGTCGGTCAGTGGGGGACACGTGGGCCGGGCCCGCCGGTTGGCGACCGATCCGGAGTCCCGACTGCGCCGCGAGCGCGCGTTGAGCCTGGCCCGCGATGCCGCGACGCCGTCACGGGCCTTCGGCGCCGCAGAGGAACTGGTGGCCTCGGCCGAGGCCGAGGCCAAGGCGCTGACCGTCGACCGCAACGAGAGCGAGGCCGAGGAACTGCGGACCGCGATGGGCGCCGGCGGTACGGGTAAGGGCACCGCGGGCACGATGCGCGGTGCCAGTGGCGCGATGAAGCAGCTCGAGGTGCGGCAGAAATCCCGGCAGACCCGGGCCGGCCGGGACGCGCTGGACCGGGCGCTGATGGACCTGGCCACCTACTTCCGCGACGCGCTGGTGGTGTCGGCCGGCGCCGGCGGGGTCGCGGCCAACCACCCCGACATGGCCGAGAAGGTGGGTGCGATGGCCGCTCACGTGGCGCCGGACAAGCTGTTGCGCTGTATCGAGGCCGTGCTCGACTGCCGGGAGGCGCTCGCGATCAATGTGAAGCCGAAGTTCGCCGTCGACGCGATGGTAGCGACGGTGGGGCAGGCCCTGAAAACCTGAGGTCCGGCGGGCAGGAGCGCAGCGACCCGGGGATTGAATTGGGCGACGGCTGGGCGCTGCCGTAGACTCATGCCGCTCTGAAAAGAGCGCGCCACCCTAGCTCAGTCGGTAGAGCAATTCACTCGTAATGAATAGGTCAGGGGTTCGATTCCCCTGGGTGGCTCCACCCTGTGTTTCACGGCCTCACGCCAGCTCCGCGGGTTCAACTCGCGGTACGGGTCACCGTGCCGGATTTCCTGCAGGTCGGCCAACATCGCCCGGCCTATCCGGCCCGGCGCTGGGATTCCTTGCGCTCGGCGAGCCGTCGCCACAGGCCTTCGAGGTCAATATCGTTGGGTTGGCGCGGACGGCGTTGGTGGAACAGCGTGTCGTCATGGCTGGCCGGACAGCGGAACCGGTGCAGCTGCAGGCATTTCACCGGCCACCGGGCCTCGTGCTCGTCCTCCAGGTCGATCACCTGACGCGTCGAGCGCCGGATGGCGAACCGGTTGCCGGCCGCGCTCTCCTCGGTGGGGTACATCTCGGCATCGAACAGCCGCCAGCCGCCGTAGGCCATTTGCAGCCAGACCGTGTCGGTGCTGCAGTGCTTGCACGGTGCGACCACCGACGGTCGCGAGTCTGCCCGGTCCATGTGCTCAGGCTAGGGACAGCCACCGACAAGTCGGCTCCGCACACGCCGTGGCGGCTTGAACTATCGGGGTGCCACGAACCCGATCGGGCCGGAGGCGATGCACACCGACAGCGCGGCGGTGTTCGCGCTCACCCGGACGGCGTCACCCGCTCCGGACAGTCGCACGAACACCCGGTTCAGCCCGGGATGCACCGGAACCTTGACCGGCATGCCCTCGGTCAGCGACATGGTCAGCGAGCCCTCGCTGTTGGCCAGGTAGTTGATCTCCGCAGTCCAATCCGCGGGTAGCAGCGGCCCGTCCAACGGCATGACCACCTCGGAATCCTCGGTCTGCACCAGATAGCCGCAGTTGGGTGCAGGCCCGGGGACAATGGTGCGCACCCAGGTCACCAGCGCGTCGCGCAGCCGGCCGGTGCTGTCGAGAACCCGTAGTTCCGTGGTGGCACTGCTGAATTCGGGACGCTCGGGCAGCAACGCGAACATGTGGCTGGCCAGGTTCTCCGGGGCGGCCACCCGCTGCATGACCATCGGGTCCACCTCCTGGTCCAGCAGGGGCGCCCCCAGTGGGTCCACCGAGGCCAGCCCGGTGCGTGCGTTGTCCAGGTAGGCCGGGACCGGGCTGTCCTGCCAGACCCGCAGAAAGGTGGCCGTCGAGAACAGGCTGCTGCCGACGAAAGCCGCCGCCACCACGATGACAATGACCGATCGGGTGGGTGAGGAGTCCAGACGCCGCGATGATGCGCGGTTCGGGGCGCAAAAGGCCACCGCGCTCAGCAGTGCCAGCACCACCACCAGATCGGGGAGGTAGCGCAGCGTCTGGGCCAGCTCCAGTGCGGTGAACTGCGACGAGCGCATCAGATAGATCGGCACCTGGCAGGCCACCGCATAGCCGACCGCGGCCAGCCACACCGGGCCGATGCGCTCCTTGCGCGCCAGCGACACCGCGACGACCGCGGCCAGCACCAGCCAGCCCAGCGCCATCACCGCCGCCGACGGCGTGGCCCACGGGGATGCCGGCGCCCAGCGCTGCCAATCCCATGGCCCACCCGCCAGCCCGGGCATTATGCCGTGGGTCACCGAACGCCACAGCAGGTCCCAGGTCATGCCCAGGTCCAGCGACCACCGCTGCTGGTCGACCACCACCAGGTACACCCCGATCCAGGCGGCGGTCACGGTGAGAAGGCCGGTCCAGAGCCGGAATCCGCGGCGCCAGACCTGTGCGACGGATGCGCCGGTCACCCAGGCCAGCAGCGCGGTCACGGCGAACGCCACGAACGGAATCACCGCAGACTTCTCGAAGAACAACAGCCCGCCGACATACACCAGGATGCCGGTCACGGCGTAGCGCCGATTCCCGGTGCGCACCAACAGGATCGCGTCTGCACACACCCAGGCCAGTGCCGCCAGCATGGGCAGCGAATTCAATCCGGCTGCCCACCAGGCGAACCCGGGCACCGTCAGCGGGGTGAACAGGGCGAAGGTCAGCGGTATCAGCAGCACCGGACGCCAACCCAGGATGACGTACAACGCCCGCAGCAGTGCCGCCGATGCCAACAGTTGCAACACCACCAGGCTGATCGCCGGGCCGATCCACTCCAATGGCGCCAGCCGGGTGATGGCGCCGGCCACCAGGAATGCCCCCGGCATCACATGCCCGTCGTGGTCGTCGAACAGGTATTGCGCGGACAGCAGGCTCTGGGTGCCGGCCCGGCCGACCAGGATCAGGTCATCCCAGTAGAAGTCGCCGCCGAAGGCCAGCACGGACCGGATCAACAGCTGCACCGCGATCAGCGCGACGGCGGTACCCAGCCATTTCCCGTCGCTTCGCTCGCCCAGGTGCACCCGTTTCATCGGTTGCGACTGTACGGAGGGCAAGCCGTACCGCCCACGCGGCTACAGTGGGCCGGTGCGCACATTGGTCACCGGAGCCGCCGGATTCATCGGATCGACCCTGGTCGATCGCCTGCTCGCGGACGGGCACACCGTCGCCGGAGTGGACGATCTGAGCACCGGGCGCCGGTCGAACCTGGCCGCCGCCGAACAGCACCCGAACTTCACCTTCGTCGAGGCCGACATCGTGGACGCCGATCTCGCGGCGATCCTGGCCGAGGCCGATCCCGAGGTGATCTTCCACCTGGCCGCGCAGATCTCGGTCCGGCATTCGGTGGACAACCCGCAGTTCGATGCGACCGTGAACGTCGTCGGCACCATCCGGCTGGCCGAGGCGGCGCGCACCCACGGGGTCCGCAAGGTCGTGCACACCTCGTCCGGTGGCTCGGTGTACGGCACCCCGCCGGTCTACCCGACCAGCGAGGACGTGCCCACCGATCCGGCGTCGCCGTACGCGGCCAGCAAGGTTGCCGGCGAGGTGTACCTCAACACCTTCCGCAACCTGTACAACCTGGACTGCTCACATATCGCGCCGGGCAATGTCTACGGCCCGCGCCAGGATCCGCACGGCGAGGCGGGCGTGGTGGCGATCTTCGCCAAGGCGCTGCTGGCCGGTCAGCCGACCAAGATCTTCGGTGACGGCACTGACAGCCGGGATTACGTCTATGTCGACGATGTGGTGGACGCCTTCGTGAGGGCCTCCGGCGACGTCGGCGGCGGGCAGCGGTTCAATGTCGGCACCGGCATCAGCACCACGGTCGCCGATCTGCACACCGCGATCGCCAAGGCCGTCGGGACCGCCGATGAACCGGAGTACCACCAGGCGCGCCTGGGTGACCTGCGCAAGTCCCAACTCGACATCAGCCGCGGCGAGCGGGTGCTGGGCTGGGTGCCCCAGATCGGCATCGACGAGGGCATCGAGCGGACCGTCGACTACTTCCGCAACGAATCCTGATTTTCCCAAAAGATAGCGACTGCTCGCTATCTAACCTAGGCTGCGGTCATGTCCTATGACGTCATCATCCGCAACGGCCTGTGGTTCGACGGCACCGGACGCCCGCCGCTGACCCGCTCGCTGGGGATCCGGGACGGCATGGTGACCGAGGTGTCCGCAGCCCCGCTGGACGAGACCGGCTGCCCCGAGGTCATCGACGCGACCGGCAAATGGGTGATCCCCGGCTTCATCGACGTGCACACCCACTACGACGCCGAGGTGCTGCTCGATCCGGGGCTGCGGGAATCGGTGCGCCACGGTGTGACCACCGTGCTGCTGGGCATGTGCTCGCTGTCCACCGTGTACGCCGACACCGAGGACGCCGCCGACCTGTTCAGCCGGGTGGAGGCCGTGCCCCGCCAGTTCGTCCTCGGTGCGCTGGCCGAGCACAAGACCTGGACCAACCCCGCCGAGTACGTGGCCGCCATCGACGCGTTGCCACTGGGCCCCAACATCGCCTCACTGCTGGGGCATTCCGATCTGCGTGCCTCGGTGCTGGGGCTGGACCGCGCCACCACCCGCGATGTGACGCCGACCGATGCCGAGTTGGAGACGATGGCGCAGCGCCTCGACGCGGCACTGGACGCCGGGATGCTCGGCATGTCCGGGATGGACGCCGCCATCGACAAGCTCGACGGTGACCGATTCCGTTCCCGGGCGTTGCCGTCCACCTTCGCCACCTGGCGGGAACGGCGGCGGCTGATCAAGGTGCTGCGCCGGCGCGGCCGCATCCTGCAGAGCGCCCCGAATGTCGCCAAGGCACAGGAGGCACTGAATTTCTTCCTGGAGAGCAGCGGGATGTTCGGCCGCCGGCCCGGCGTGAAGATGAGCCTGCTGGTCTCCGCCGATGCCAAGTCCTCGCCCGGCGCAGTGCACGTGCTGGGCCGCGGCACCAGGCTGCTGAACCGGATCCTGGACGCGAAGGTACGGTTCCAGCATCTTCCGGTGCCGTTCGAATTGTATTCCGACGGAATCGATCTGCCGGTCTTCGAGGAGTTCGGCGCGGGCACCGCGGCGCTGCACCTGCGCGATCAGCTGGAGCGCAACAAGCTGCTCGCCGACCCCGAATACCGGCACCGGTTCCGCAAGTCGTTCGACCGCCGCAAGCTCGGACCCACGTTGTGGCACCGCGACTTCCACGACGCCAAGATCGTCGGGTGCCCCGACACATCGCTGATCGGCAAGAGCTTCGGCCAGATCGCCGATGAGCGCGGAATCCACCCGCTGGACGCCTTCCTGGACGTGCTCGTGGAGAACGGCGAACGCAACGTGCGGTGGACGACGATCGTGGCCAACCACCGTCCGGAACAGCTCGACAAACTCGCCAACGAGCCGTCGGTGCACATGGGTTTCTCGGATGCCGGTGCGCACCTTCGCAACATGGCGTTCTACAACTACGCGCTGCGCCTGCTCAAGCGGGTACGCGATGCCGATCAGGCGGGCAGGCCGTTCCTCACCCCGCAGCGCGCCGTGCACCGGCTGACCGCCGAGGTGGCCGACTGGTTCGGGCTGGACGCAGGCACCCTGCGCTGCGGTGACCGGGCCGACTTCGTGGTGATCGACCCGGCCGCGCTGGATGATTCGGTCAACGCCTACCACGAGGCGACGGTGCCCTTCTACGGTGACCTGAGCCGCATGGTGAATCGCAACGACGAGACCATCATCGCCACCGGCGTCAACGGCCAGGTTGTCTTCACCCGGGGTGAGTTCCGCGAGGGCTACGGCACCACGGTGCGCTCCGGGCGCTACCTGCGGGCCGGTGCTTCGGAACCAGCCACCGTCTGAGATGGCCCGTACCCAGCAGCAGCGCCGCGAGGACACCATCGCGCGGCTCCTCGACGCCAGCATCGAGACCATCGTCGAGATGGGTTACGCGCGGGCGTCGTCGGCGGTCATCGCCAAACGCGCCGGCCTGTCGGTCGGTGCGCTGTTCCGGCATTACCCGACGATGGGTGATTTCATGGCGGCCACCGGTCATGAGGTGCTGCGCCGTCAGCTGGAGCGGTTCAGCAAGCAGGTCGCCCAGATTCCGCCGGGCGAACCCGCGCTTCCCGCAGTGCTTTCGGTGCTGCGCGATATCACGGCCAGTGACACCAATGCTGTGCTCTACGAGCTGATGGTCGCCGCCCGCACGGACGCTAAGCTGCGTGCCGCGCTGCATGACGTGCTCATCGAGTACAGCGCGAAGATCTTCGAGACCGCCGGCGCCGTCACACCGACAGACCGGCTGTCCGAGGAAACCCGGGCCGTGGTGACGGCGATCTTGACGAACACCTTCGACGGCGCGGCGATCCTGCGGCCGGTGTTGCCGGACGCGGATTTCGAGGCCCGCAAACTCGCGGTACTCGCCGATATGCTCGGCCGCTACTGAGACTGCTCGGGTGCGCGCGCACCCTCGAGTGCCACCGCCCTGGCCAGCTGGGCATAGCGCAGCTCGAGATCCTTGAACCGCAGATAGGTGCTCAGGGTGGTGAACAGGAACGCGATGACCAGCGCGTACTCCAGTAGGTCCGCGCCGCGGTCCACCCCGAGCTTGTTCGCCAGCACGGTGGTGTCGTCGGGGCGCAGGATCGCATAGACCGCCGCCACCGCGAAGAGCAGATAGCCCACCTTCACCCAGGCCTTGGCCCGGGCGCTGCGGCGCGAGCGCAGCAGGTATATGAGCAGCGTGATGACCGACGCGATCAGCAGCAGCTGGATCCAGTTCATCGCGGCATCCTCCCTCGCAGCAGGCCGTCGAAGACGATGTTGACGCCGTTGATCAGTGGTTGGCCCTTGGACTTCGAATAGTCGGTGTACAGGATCTCCACAGGCTGTTCGGCCACCCGCCAACGCTTTTCGGTTGCGAGCGTGATGATCTCCGATGCATGACTCATCCCGTTCATGGTGATGTCCAGTTCATCGGCGACCTTGCGGTTGAACACCCGCAGACCGTTGTGCGCGTCGGTCAGGCCCAGCGCCCGGCTCTGCGGGCTCAGCCACGCCGCGGCGCGCAGCACGAACCGCTTGAGGGGCGGGGTGTGGCTGACGGCACCGCCGCCGAACCGGGTACCGATGATGAGATCGACGTCCTCGCCTGCCAGCCGATCCACCATGGCGACGACGTCCTTGACGCGGTGCTGCCCGTCGGCGTCGAACGTCACGAAGACGGCCGCACCCGGCCGGCTGCGGGCGTACTCGACACCGGTCTGAATCGCCGCTCCCTGACCGAGATTCACCGGATGGCGCACCAGGTGTGCGCCTGCTTTGAGGGCGGTGCCGGCGGTGTCGTCGGTGCTGCCGTCGTCGACGCACACCACATTGCCGAAGACCGCGCGAATATCGGCGAGCACGTCGGTGATGACGCTCGCTTCGTTGAAGGCGGGGACGATGACCCAGACGTCCGGGTACGGCGTGTCGATGCGGACCAAACTACACGCGATCGGTGGTGGCCAGCGCGAACAGGTGCACGGCGATTCCCACCACCGGCCCGCACAGCAGCGCGATGACGGTCCGGGTCTCCAGGCCCAGCGGAAGGAGCAGCAGCGTCACCGCGGCCAGGGTGGCGCCGACCCACCCTGCTGCATACGCGCGGTGCAGGGCCGCCGCCACGGCGGCGGCTCCGGTCAGGGTGAGTAGCGCAATGGCCACCGCGCCCGCGGTGAACCAGGCCAGCAGCCCGCCCGCAGCCTGATAGTCGGGGCCGAAGGCGCTGCGCAGCAGCCACGGTCCGGCGCACCAGGCGGCGAACACGCCGAGGCCGCCGATCGCGGTCACCGCGGCGGCCGGAACCACCAGTGCGCGCAGGCGTCGGTGGCTCTGGTCCACGAAATGCGCGATCAGGTTGCCCTGCATGGCGGTCAGCGGCACCAGCAGCGGTGCCCGGGTGAGTGTCACCGCCAGGATCACCACACCGCCGGCCGCACCCAGTTCGGGAGTGGTGGCCTTGAGCAGCACCGGGAAACCCATGATGAGAACGGCGCTGGCGCCGGCCGCGGCCACCGAGTGGAAGGCCCCGGTCAGGAAGGTGCGCGCACTGCCCGCCGCCGTCAGCCGGGCCGCCTCGCGGGTGGCCGGCGACAGCACCAGCAGGATCAGCCAGGCCACCGAGCCGGCCACGGTGGCCCACAGGAATCCGGCCAATCCCCACCCCAGCACGAAGGCAGCGGCGGCGACCGCCACCCGGATGGCGGCATCGGTCACCATCAGCGACCCGTACTGCGTCCACCGGTCCACCCCGGCGAGCATGCCGAGCAGCGTTGCGTGCAGACAGAATCCGGCCAGCCCGATGCTCAGCAGGACCACGCTCAGCAGCCGGTCCGCGGTGAACACGTGCGCCGACCACAGCGGCGCGGTGACCGCGATGACCAGTGCGGCGCCGATACCGACGACGGCGGCGATCCGCATCGGCCGGGTGGATGCGGGCGGCGGAAGGTGCTGACCGCGCATCGCGCGGACCTCGCGGGTGGATTCCTGCAGCAGGCCGTTGGCGGCACCGCTGACCAGACCGAACGCTCCCCAGAAGACCCCGAACAGGGAGAACCCGGCCGGTTCCAGATCGCGGGCGGCCAGATAGAGCACGGCGTACCCGCACAGCGCGGACAGCGCGGTGGCCAGGCCGACGCGGGCGACGCTGCCTCGCGTCACCGGACCCCGGGCCGGCACTGCCGCGCTGGCGTCGGTCACAGGTCCGGCACGTCCTTGGAGTACAGCCAGCGATCCCACAGTGGACGCAACGACACGTCGGCGTGGTTGGCCGCGAGTCCGGTGAAGTCATCGGTGACGGCCGTGCTGTGCCGGTAGCGCGTGGTCCAATCACGAAGCAACGCAAAGAAATCGCCATCGCCGATCACGCCGCGCAGCGCGTGCAGGGTGAGCGCACCACGCTTGTACACCCGGTCGTCGAACATATCGGCCGGGCCCGGGTCGGTCAGTAGCAGATTCTGCGGCGAGTCCTTCAGTCTGCGGTGATACGACCGTGCGCGCTCGTCGGCGCTGGGGCCGCCGGACTCCTCGGACCACAGCCACTCCGCGTAGCAGGCGAATCCCTCGTGCAGCCAGATATCGCGCCAGCGCCGCACCGTCACCGAGTTGCCGAACCACTGGTGGGCGAGTTCGTGGGCGATCAGCCGCTCCGCGGTGCGCCTGCCGTCGCAGTGATTGGCTCCGAAGATCGAAAGTCCCTGCGCCTCAAGAGGGATTTCCAGGTCGTCGTCGGTGACGACAACGGTGTAGCCGGTGTCGAGTGGATAGGGGCCGAACTGCCGGGTGAACAGCTTCATCATCTGGGGCTGCCGCCCGAAATCGTGGTCGAAGTTGCGCCGCAACCGATCCGGCAGCACCGCGTGCATCGGGACCGGGCTCTTCTGCAGCCGGTGGCGGCTGTACTCACCGATCTGCAGCGTGATCAGGTAGGTCGAGGTCGGCTCGGCCTGCTCGTAGACCCAGGTGGTGTGGCTGGCCCGCACCTGCCTGGACAGCAGTTCACCATTGGCCAGTGCGTAATACGGGCTGTCGGTGCTGATCCGGATGTGGAAGCTGGCCTTGGCGGCCGGGTGATCGTCGCACGGGAACCACGATGCGGCGCCGTTGGGCTGTCCGGCCACCAGGGCGCCATTGGACAATTCCTCGAAACCGACCTCGCCCCACAGGGTTCGCAGCGGCCTGGGCGTTCCGCCGTAGCGGACCGCGACCGTCATCGCCGCGCCGGCCGGCAGCGTGGAGCCGAGCGTCACGTGCAGCTTGCCGGCCGAACATCGGAACTGGCCGGGCCGGCGGCCGTTGACCGTCACCTTCGACACGGACAGCGCGTCGGACAGGTCCAGGGTGAAGGTGCGCAGCGCGGCCAGCGTCACCGCGGTGATCGTCACCGTCCCGGCGAGTCGGTTGATCGCCACCTTGTATTCGAGATCCAGTTCGTAGCGCGACACCCGGTAACCGAAGTTGCCGTTGCGGGGCAGGTACGGGTCGATCACCGGGGGCTGGTGTGCTGCCTTGCGCGCGGCTTTCTTGGCGGGTCTCACCGGTCGTGCTTCTTCGGCCGTTTGATCGTCCACGGCGCAATCGGGTTGCCCTGCCACCTGGTCCACGGCGGCACCTCGTCACCACGCATCACCAGCGAGGCCGGGCCGACGGTGGCCCCTTCGCCGATCCGCGATGCCGGCAGCGCCACGCAGTGCGGGCCGAGCGTCGCACCCTCGTCGAGGATCACGGTGTCCATCCGCATGATGCGGTCGTGGAAGAGGTGGGTCTGTACCACGCAGCCGCGGTTGACGGTGCTGCCGCTGCCGAGGGTGATCAGATCGGCCTCGGGCAGCCAGTAGGTCTCGCACCAGACCCCGCGCCCGATCTTCGCGCCGAGCCCGCGCAGCCAGATGTTCATCACCGGGGTGCCGGTGGCGGCCCGGGCGAACCACGGCGCGGCCACCGTCTCCACGAAGGTGTCCGAGACCTCGTTGCGCCATACGAACGATGACCACAGCGGGTGTTCTATGGCGTCGATACGGCCCACCACAAGCCATTTCGCCGCCACCGCGATGGCGCCGGCCACTGCGCCGGCGATCAGCAGCACCAGGCCGCCGGCCAGGGCGGTCCAGCCGTAGCCGATGGCATCGGCCAGCTGGTGCAGCGTTGCCAGCACCGAGACACCGATCGCGAAGGTCACGATGACCGGGATGATGCGGCAGGTCTCCACCACCGAGCGCATCACCCGCAGCTTCACCGACGGATCGAAGGTGCGGATCGCGTCGGCGGCAGTGGGCTTGCGGCGCAACCGGATCGGCGGGCTGCCCAGCCACGACGAGCCGGCCTTGGCCTTGTGCGGCGCCGCCGACAGCACCGCCACCAGGCCGTCGTCGGGGACCCGTCGTCCCGGCTGGGTGATACCGGAGTTGCCCAGGAACGCGCGCTTGCCGATGGTGGCCTTCGCGACGTGGATCCAGCCGCCGCCGAGTTCGTAGGAGGCCACCATGGTGTCATCGGCCAGGAACGCGCCGTCCTGCACCTCGGTGAACTTCGGCGTCAGCAGTGCCGTCGAGATCTCGGTGCCCTTACCGATTTTCGCGCCGAGCAGGCGCAGCCACCACGGCGTCAGCAGGCTGGCGTAGATGGGGAACAGGTAGTTGCGCGCGGCGTCCATCAGCCGCTCGGTGGCCCACAGTTGCCAGCCGACCCGGCTGCGCACCGGGTGGTAGCCCTCGGTGAGGCCGAGCGACAGCAGTCGAACCCCGATCACGGTCAGCCCCGCATACACCAGCATCGCCACCAGCGCCGCGACCGGCGTCCACGCCAAGGCCGGGACGAGGGCGTCGGCCGGGGTGGCGCTGCCGCGGACGGCCCGGCCCAGCACCGCGAGCCCGGCGGCCAGCGCCGCCAGTGGCAGCGCACCCAGCAGCATCGACGTCACGCTGTAGAAGGCCACCCACACCGGGGCGCGGCCGGGCCGCTCCTGCGGCCAGGGGTGGCGCGCCTTACCTGATTTCGCCGCCGGGGAGCCCTTCCAGTATTGCCCGTTCTTCACCTTGCCGACCACACCGGAACCCGCGGCGACATCGGCGTTCTTGCCGACCACCGCCCCCGGGAACAGGGTGGTGCGGGCGCCGATGGTGGAGTCGTTGCCGACGGTGATCGGACCGACATGGAACACATCGCCGTCGATCCAGTGCCCGGTCAGGTCGACCTCGGGTTCGATGGAGCAGCGGTGGCCAAGGGTGAGCATGCCGGTGACCGGCGGCGCGGAGTGCAGGTCGACTCCCTTGCCGACCGTATTGCCAAGGGCGCGAGCGTAATACACCAACCAGGGGGCGCCGGCCTGATTCTCGGCACCGCTGGCCTCGGCCAGCCGCTCGGCGAACCAGACGCGCAGATGCTCGGAACCGCCGCGGCGGTAGCTGCCCGGTTGCAGTCCGGACAGCAGGGTGCGGGCGCCGAGGACGGCGATGCCCATCCGTCCCGGCGGGGTGATGAAGATGAGGAAACCGGTGATGATCCACCACCAGTTCAGCGTTGCCGCCCAGGGCACCAGTTCGGTGGCGGCCGCGATGTTGTTGAGGATCGCCAGCCAGATGACCCACTGCAGGCCGGTCAGCGTGGCCAGCGGCAATGACAGCGCCACCTGCATCAGCTGGGTGAGAACCGGGGTCGGCTTCACGTCGCGGCGCACCACCTCCGGCGGCGGGGCCAGCTCGTCGAGGTAGCCGGCCAGCGATCCGAGCCGGGGATGGTCGTACAGATCGGCGACGGTCACCTGGGGATAGCGGCTTCGGACCGCGGTGACCAGTTGGGCGGCCGACAGCGAGCCGCCCCCGAGGGCGAAGAAATCGGCTTCCGGGCCGTCGACCGACGCGGCCAGCACATCGCGCCACAGACCGGCCAGCCAGCCCATGGTGCCGCCGAGATCAGGTTCCTCTTCCGCCGCGGCGCCAGGCGGCGGCCACGGCAGCGCATTGCGGTCGACCTTGCCGGAGGTCCGGGTCGGCAGTTCGTCGAGCAGGACCAGCCGCGGGACCAGCGCCGCGGGCAGCGCGTCGGACAGTGCCGTGCGGGCCGCGGCCAGGTCGAACGCCGGGTCGGCGCTGGCGATGTAGCCGACCAGCAGGGGAGTGCCGCTGGTGGTGCGGCGTACCGCGGCGGCCCCGCCGCTGACCCCGGGCAGGTTCACCAGCGCGGCGTCCACCTCGCCCAGTTCGATGCGGCGCCCGCCGACCTTGACCTGGTCGTCGGCGCGGCCCTGGAAGTACAGGCCGTCGGCCTCCAACCGCACCAGGTCCCCGCTGCGGTAGGCGCGCTCCCAGCCCAGCGACGGCATGGCGGCGTACTTCTCGGCGTCCTTCTCGGGGTCCAGGTAGCGGGCCAGGCCGACGCCACCGATGACGAGTTCGCCGGTCTGGCCAAGTCCGACCGGCAGACCGTCCTTGTCGACGACGACGAGGTCCCAGCCGGCGAGCGGCAACCCTATGCTCACCGCGGACTTTCCGTCCAGCGGTGCCGCGCACGCCACCACGGTAGCCTCGGTGGGACCGTAGGTGTTCCACACCTCGCGGCCGTCGACGGCGAGCCGTTCGGCCAGCTCGGGCGGGCACGCCTCACCACCGAAGATCAGCAGCCGGACCGCTTCCAGCGCCTCGGCGGGCCACAGGGCGGCCAGCGTCGGCACGGTGGAGACGACGGTGATATCGCGGGTCACCAGCCACGGGCCCAGGTCCATACCGCTGCGCACCAGCGAGCGCGGAGCCGGAACCAGGCAGGCGCCGTGGCGCCAGGCCAGCCACATCTCCTCGCAGGACGCGTCGAAGGCCACCGACAGCCCGGCGAGCACCCGGTCACCGGGGCCCAGCGGCGCGTCGCGCAGGAACATCTGGGCTTCGGCATCGACGAAGGCGGCGGCGTTGCGATGGGTGACAGCCACACCCTTGGGCGTGCCGGTGGATCCGGAGGTGAAGATGATCCACGCGTCATCGCGGGTGAGCGGGGCCGCGGCCCGCCATCCGCGCGAGGATCCCGGGCCGCGCACCAGGCCCGCGTCGGTGATGATCGCCACCACCTGTGCCTCACCGAAGACGAGCGCGGCGCGCTCCTCGGGATCGTCGGCGTCGACCGGGACATAGGCGGCGCCGGTGGCGAGCGTGGCCAGGATCGCGGTGTAGAGCGCATAGCTGCCCGAGGCCATCCGGATACCGACGCGGTCGCCGCGGCCGATGCCGCGCGCCGCAAGCCATTGCACGCTTTCCTCGATATCGCTGACCAGCTCGGAATAGGTCAGCTGAACGTCGCCGTCATCGATCGCGGGGGCATCCGGGTAACGGTTGGCGGTCTCGTAGAGGATGTCGATCAGGGTCCGCGGGGGAGCTGCCGCCGGGGAAAGTAGGTATTGGGTAGGTATGGCCTGCCCGGGCTCCGCTGTCACTGTTACAAACTACTAAGCCGCCGGACGGGCCCGCGCGCGGCGCGCTGCCCCGGCCGGTTTCCTTGAAGTCTTGCTGATCGCAACCATTGGCCGGTCGCGGGCATGTTCCTATCGTGGCGGTGTGCGGCTATTCGTGGCAGATGAAGCGTGGAGTGAACTGACCTCCGGTCCCGAGCCGGTGGTCCGGGTGTCCGCCGGCGACCTGCAGCAAGCGCGCCGGGCCCGCACCCGGCTCCGGGGCGACGACGGCGAGGTGGCCGTGATCCTGGACGTCACGGTCGCGGTGGCCGGGGATGTGCGTGCCGCCTATGCCTCGCTGGGTCCCGACGAGTCCACCCGTGGCGTCCGATACGCCGGTACCGTGAGCGGGCTGGCCGGGCTGATCGCCGATATCGAGACCGCCGGGGTGGCCGACGGCGTCACGCTGCTGGGCGGAACCTCCACGGCGGACCTGGCCGAGATCGGACGTACCGTGCTGACTCTTCTCGAGCAGCGCAACCGCGCCTGCGCATGATTCGGAAGTAGCTGCCGTCCCCGATTTATTCATCTAATCCCTGCATTAGTTGGCACTGAATCGGTCTTGGACATGAATGGATCGGCGTCTTAGCGTTGGTGCCATGACTGCCACGCTCGCCAATCAGCTGACCGGACAGATGATCATCGCGGGATCGCCCGTCAGCGGAACCGGTGCCGAGGTGCGCGGATTCGACCCCGCCGCCGGTCAACCACTCGAGCCGGTGTACCGGTACGGCGACAGCGCCGATGTCGAGGCCGCCGCTGCGGCCGCCGCCGCGGCATTCCCCCTTTACCGTGCCACCACCTCCGAGCAGCGCGCCCAGTTCCTCGAGGCGATCGCCGCACGCATCGAAACGGTCAGCGAGACCTTGATCGCGCGGGCCGTCGCCGAGAGCGGTCTGCCGCAGGCCCGCATCACCGGTGAGGTCGGCCGCACCACCGGCCAGCTTCGGCTGTTCGCCGGTGTGCTGCGCGAGGGCAGCTGGAACGGCGCCCGCATCGACACCGCACTGCCCGAACGTGCCCCGCTGCCCCGCCCGGACATCCGGCAGCGCTTCATTCCGCTCGGCCCGGTCGCAGTGTTCGGCGCCTCGAACTTCCCGTTGGCCTTCTCCGTCGCCGGCGGTGACACCGCCTCCGCGCTCGCGGCCGGCTGCCCCGTGATCGTCAAGGGCCACGACGCGCATCCCGGTACCTCCGAGATCGTGGCCCGCGCCATCACCGAGGCCGTCGCCGAGAGCGGCCTGCCGGCCGGGACCTTCTCGTTGCTGTTCGGCAGCGGTCCGGGATTGGGCATCGAGCTGGTCACCGATCCGCGGATCAAGGCCGTCGGCTTCACCGGATCACGTACCGGCGGAATGGCTCTGGTCGCGGCGGCCGCGGCCCGCCCCGAACCCATCCCGGTCTACGCCGAAATGAGTTCCATCAACCCGGTGTTCCTGCTCGACGGTGCGCTGAGCACCCGTGGCGCCGAACTCGGCAAGGCGTTCATCGGCTCGCTGACCATGGGATCGGGCCAGTTCTGCACCAACCCGGGCCTGGTCATCGCCGTCGACGGCCCCGGCCTGGATGCCTTCGTCGACGCCGCCCGCGAGGCCATCTCGGCAGCGCCTGCCACGCCGATGCTCACCCCGAACATCGCCCGCAGCTACGCATCTGGCGTCGAGTCACTGGCCGGAGCCGCCGAACTGGTCGCCCGTGGCGCCGAGGGCAGCGCGACCTGCGGGCAGGCGGCACTGTTCAGCACGGACGCGAAGAGCTTCGTGGCATCGCAGGAGCTGCAGGCCGAGGTGTTCGGTTCGTCGAGCCTGATCGTCCGCTGCGCTGACGCCGAGCAGGTGGCCGTCGTCGCCCAGAGCATCGAGGGCCAGCTCACCGCGACGGTGCACGCCGACGACTCCGATGTCGACGCGGCAGCCGAGCTGCTGCCGCTGCTCGAACTCAAGGCGGGCCGGATCCTGTTCAACGGCTGGCCGACCGGCGTCGAGGTGTGTCACGCCATGGTGCACGGCGGCCCGTTCCCGGCCACCTCGGATTCCCGGACCACCTCGGTCGGGGCCCGCGCCATCGAGCGCTTCCTGCGCCCGGTCGCCTACCAGGACGTCCCGAAAGCATTGCTGCCCAGTGCTATTGCCGATGGCAACCCCGACCGTCTGTGGCGTCGCATCGACGGCCAACTCTCCCAATCCTGATCCAAACAACACCTGATCCGAAAGGCCCGCCCATGCGTCCCGACCTGCGCCCCGATTTCCAAGGCGTCCTGTTCTTCCCCGTCACGCCGTTCACCGAATCCGGCGCCGTCGACCTCGACGCCCTGGCCGCGCATCTCACCAAGGGGCTCGAAGCCGGCCCCGGTGGCATCTTCATCGCCTGCGGCACCGGCGAATTCCACGCCATCGACGAGGACGAGTTCCGTGCGATCGTCGAAACCGCGGTCAAGGTTGTCGCGGGCCGCGTCCCGGTGTACGCCGGTGCGGGTGGCTCGGTGGCGCAGGCCAAGCGCTTCGCCGTCGCCGCGCAGGAAGCCGGCGCCGACGGGCTGCTGCTGCTGCCGCCCTACCTGGTTGAGGTGCCGCAGCCCGGTCTGGTCGACTTCGTCGCCGCCGTCGCCGGGGCCACCGAGCTGCCGGTCATCGTCTACAACCGCAACAACGCGAAGTTCACCGAGGCCTCCGCCGTCGCTGTCGCCAAGATCCCCAACGTCATCGGGTTCAAGGACGGCACCGGCAATTTCGACCAGGTCGCGCGCATCGTGGCGGCGGTGACCACCCAGGTCGATCCCGACTTCCTGTTCTTCAACGGCCTGCCGACCGCGGAGACCACCCAACTCGCATTCCGCGCCATCGGGGTACCGCTGTACTCGTCGGCGACGTTCGCCTTCGCACCGGATCTGGCGCTGGCGTTCTACAACTCGCTGGAGTCCGGTAACACCGAGCTGACCAGCGCACTGCTCAACGCCTTCTTCATCCCACTGGTGCAGTTGCGCGACACCGTGCCCGGCTACGCCGTCTCGCTGGTCAAGGCCGGCGTCACCATGGAGGGTGTGCCCGCCGGTTCGGTGCGCCCGCCGCTGGTGATGCCGCACGCCGACGACCTGGCCCAGCTGAACTCGATCATCGCCGCCGGCCGCGCAGTGCTGGCCGCATCGTTGAGCGAGGCTGTCTAGTCCATGCCCGCGAACAAGGTGGCGCCGATCAGGATCACCGGAGCCCGCATCACCCCGGTCGCGTTCGTCGACCCGCCCTTGCTCAACACGGTCGGGGTACATCAGCCCTACGCGCTGCGCGCGATCATCCAGCTGGACACCGATGCGGGCCTGGTGGGCCTGGGTGAGACCTACGCCGACACCCGCCATCTGGCCCGGCTGAACGCCGCGGCCGAGGCGATCACCGGTCTGGATGTCTTCGCGCTCAACGAGATCCGCGCCGCGATCGCGGTTCGGCTGGCCGGTGACCTGGCTGCTGACGGGGCAGCGGTTGGCACCGCGGGCATGATCACCACGGCCAGTGCCGTCGATCAGGTGCTCTCCCCGTTCGAGGTGGCCTGCCTCGATGTGCAGGGCCACACCCTGGGCCGGCCGGTGTCGGATCTACTGGGCGGCAAGGTCCGCGATGCGGTGCCGTTCAGCGCCTACCTGTTCTACAAATGGGCCGCCCACCCCGGCCGCCAGCCCGACGCGTTCGGGGAAGCCCTCGATCCGGCGGGCCTGGTCGCCCAGGCGCGCCGCATCATCGACGAATACGGTTTCACCGCAATCAAACTCAAGGGCGGGGTGTTCCCACCCGAGGAGGAGATGGCGGCCATCGAGGCGCTGGCGCAGGCCTTCCCCGGCATGCCGCTGCGATTGGACCCCAACGCCGCCTGGACCCCCCAGACCTCGGTGAAGGTGGCCTCTGGGCTGGCAGGAATCCTGCAGTACCTGGAGGATCCGACGCCGGGCCTGGACGGGATGGCCGAGGTTGCCGGGCAGTCCCCGATGCCGCTGGCGACCAACATGTGCGTCGTCGCATTCGATCAGCTGGCCCCCGCCGTCGCCAAGGGCTCGGTGAAAGTCGTGCTCTCCGACCACCACTACTGGGGTGGGCTGCAACGTTCCCGGCTGCTCGCCGGGATCTGCGAGACGTTCGGGCTCGGCCTGTCCATGCACTCCAACTCGCATCTGGGGATCAGCCTGGCCGCGATGGTGCACCTGGCCGGTGCGACACCCAACCTCACCTACGCCTGTGACACGCACTGGCCGTGGAAGACCGAAGAGGTGATCAAGGACGGTGTGCTGCGCTTCGTGGACGGCTCGGTGCCGGTACCCACCACGCCGGGCCTCGGCGTCGAGATCGACGAGGACTCGCTGGCCGCGCTGCACGAGCAGTACATCACCTGCGGGATCCGCGATCGCGATGACACCGGCTACATGAAGTCCGTCGACCCGGCCTTCGAGCTGGCCAGCCCGCGCTGGTAGGGCTTGTTCTTCTCCCGTCGCTGCGCTCGCCCGCTGTCCTTCTCCCGTCGCTGCGCTCGCCCGCTGTCCTTCTCCCGTCGCTGCGCTCGCCCCGTTACGGTGGTCGGATGGCAGATCAGTCGGCCGCAGTCGATGCCGCCCATCCCCCCGAAATGTTGCTGCGCATCGTGAACCCGGTGCTCAAGGTCGCGCTCAAGACCCCGCTGGGTGCGTTCATGGGCGATTTCATGCTGGTGGCCTTCACCGGCCGCAAGACCGGTAAGCGCTATGCGACACCGGTGAGCGCGCATGTGCTCGACGGTGTGCTCCATGTGGTGCTGGAGACGCAGTGGAAGTACAACTTCCGCGACGGTGCCGACGCGCAGGTGTCCCACCGCGGCAAGACCAGCACCATGCACGGTGAACTCATCACCGAACCCGCCACGGTGGCCGGCATCGCCGACCGGATTGCGAGAAGCTACAGCCCGAAGAAGGCACAACGGCAGCTGGGGTTGACCTTCCGCGACGGGACGTACCCCACCCTGGCCGAGTGGGAGGAATCTGTGCGCCGGGTGAAGATCGCGGCCATCAAGCTCACGTGAGAACCGGGGCGCGGTCGGCGATGACGAACGTCGCGTCCGTCCGTGCCGGCGCGCCGGGGCGAGACACGTAGGGCAGTGTCCGGAAGTCGGCCCGCAACTCGTCGGCCGTGATGCGAGTACGGACGTAGCCGCGACGATTGCTGAAGTATTTGATGTGCGGGTTCTCCGGGAGAATTGCGTCCACATCCGGGCGGAAGTCCGAGCCGTCGCCGCCCGAGGTGATCGACGTCGTCACCAGTTCCGTTGCCACCGGCCCCGATCGGGGGTCGCTGATCTCCGCGGCCCAGTGTGAGTGCACGTCGCCGGTGAGCACGACCGGATTGCGCACGCCGGCCAGCCCGGCGGTGATCCGGTCGCGTTCGGCGCCGTATCCGTCCCAGGCGTCGGCGTTGACACCGCGTCGCGGTCCCGCCAGAACATCCAGCGGCGCGAAGAACACCTGCTGGGCCAGGATGTCCCAGCCGGCCCGCGAGTCCCGCAGCCCGTCGAGCAGCCAGCGTTCCTGGTCGGGCCCGGTCAGCGTGCGTCCCGGGAAGTTCAGCTCTGGGCAGTCGGCGCCATACGCATCTCCGCAGGCCTGATCGGTGCGGTATTGGCGGGTGTCGAGCAGATGGAAGGTCGCCAGCGCTCCCCACTGCACGCGCCGGTAGAGCTGCATCGCGGTGCCCTGCGGTCGTGCCGCGGCCCGCAGCGGCATGTTCTCGTAGTAGGCCTGCATCGCCGCGGCGCGCCGGGCCGGGAAGTCCGGTTGCGCCTCCTCGGGCGCATCGGCTGCCCAGTTGTTGTCCAGCTCATGGTCGTCGAAGACGACCAGCCACGGCGCCGCGGCGTGCGCGGCCTGCAGATCCGGATCGGTCTTGTACTGCGCGAAGCGCTGCCGGTACTGGGCCAGCGTCACGGTCTCCGGCCCCACATGCCTGCGCACGCCGCCGTCGCGGCCGGCGTACTCGTACTGGTAATCACCCAGGTGCACAACAAGGTCCGGGTGGTCCTCGGCCAGCCTGCGATAGCCGGTGAACCAGCCCTGCTCGTAGTTCGAGCACGACGCGAAACACATCGTCACAGGAGTGAGCGCGCCGGGTTGCGGTGCCGTGCGGGTCCGCCCGGTCGCCGAGACATACCCACCGGCGCGAAACCGGTAGAAGTACTCGGTGCCCGGCCGCAGGCCGTCGAGTTCGACATGCACGGCGTGCGCCGATTCCGGTGCGGCCACTGTCATCCCGCGCTGTTCGACAAGACCGAAGCGATCATCGGTGGCGACCTCCCACTCGACATCGACCATCCGCCACGGCATTCCGCCGAGACCGTCGTCGGCCAACGGTACCGGTGCCAGCCGCGTCCAGATCACCACACCGTCGGGGACGGGTTCCCCGGAGGCCACCCCGAGGGTGAACGGGTCGGAGGTCAGCTCAGCCCTGCCGAAGCCGACCAGCGGGATCGCCGCCACGGCCAGGGCGCCGCCGAGCAGCGCGCGGCGGGACAGATTCGTCGACACGGCGCAGTGTCAGATGCCGACCTTGCCGGCAGGTGACGCGCAGCCGTCCGGTGTCCCTCGGTCAGCCGTCTTCTCGTGGTTGCCACGCCGCCGGCGCACGCACCGCTTCGAAAAGCCGAACCAGCACGTCCACCAGGTGCTCGCGATCGACCTCGACATCGCCGAGCAACACCGCGCCGATCGTGCTGATGACGCCGCCGACCAGGAACTGTGAGACCAGCCGCAGGTCGGTCGGCAGATCGTCGGACGGCAGGCCGGGGTCGCCGCTGGAGGCCGTGGATGCCAGCATGCCGGCGAACCGGCTGGACTCCTGCAGACTGCGCCGGCCCAACGCCGGAGATGCGGTCGCCTCCAGCACCAGGATCCGTCCCTTGCGCGGGTCGGCGAGAATCAGATCGACCAGCTCGGCCAGCACCGCACGGGTTCTCGCCAGCTCGTCGTCGGGTGCCTCGGCCAGCGCGGTGACCGAGCGGCGCGCGCTCTCCTCGATGACGGTGTCGTAGACGGCCAGGTGCAGCGCCTCGATATCGGTGAAACTCTCGTAGAAATAGCGTGGCGCGACCCCCGAGGCCTCGGTGACGCCGCGCACCGTGGTGCCCGCGATACCGCGGGTGCCCATCAGTTCCAATCCGGCGGCCAGCAGCCGGGCCCGCCGTTCGGCCACCCGGTCATCGGCGGTCTGCCCTCCGTACCGCCGGGTGACCATCGAACCATCTTGACACAGCGCATATCAGGCTGGTTTCCTCAATCTGCACACAGGTGTTTCCTGTTTTGCGATGGGAGAGCAGATGGATCCGAAGCCGTGGGAGCCCGGCCAGCCGCACCACGAGCTGGCAGCTGATGTGCGCTGGTGGATGGGGATGCCGTTGGCGTTCGGTCTGTTCGGACGTCTGGCGCTCGATCAGGTGGCCTACCGCAAGGTCGCGGCGGCCGTCGATGCCAGTGGGCGCTTCGCCTCCAACTTCACCGACCGGGGGCTGAACAGCTATCTGTGGAACGGCCCGCTGGCCTTCGGCGATGCCGCAGATCGCCACGCCGCCCAGGAGCGCCTGAAATCCAAACACGGTGCGGTGCACGGCGTCGGCAAGGGGGATTTCGAGGGCGAACGTTTCAGCGCGCTGGACCCCGAGCTGTGGAAATGGGTCGGTACCACGTCGCTGAACATCTTCTATGCCGGCTACGTCGCGGTCTACGGCCAGGACCTGACCGCCGAGCAGCGCGAAGTCGTCTACCGGACGGTGTGCGCGATGGCCGATGTCGGGCTGCCCAGCACGGCTTCCGAGGTGCCGCCCACGGTCGCCGAGATGCACGCCTACTACGACGAGATCGCAGCGACCGAGTTGGCGGCCAACCCGTTCCTGCTCTGGGCCGCCGATCAGTTCGGCGCACCGCCGGTGCCGACCTTGTTCGGGCCGCCCTGGCTGCACCGGATCATCGCGCCGGCGTGGCGGCTGGCGGCCCCGGCGGTGGCCCGCCCCGCCCGTATCTGTGCCGAATCGACCACCCACCCGAAGATGATGGAACTGCTGGGCAGCAGCTGGAACTCGCGCAAACAGCTCGAATTCGCCTGCTACCGGGCCGGCATCCGGGCGGCCCGGCGCTGGTTGCCGAAGTGGGCGCTGCTGGAACCGATGGCCTACAACCGGTACCGCTACGAGCAGCTGCGGGCCTTCCACGACAAATACGAGTTGGAGTCCTTCACGCCGGCCGCACGCTAGACTGATGCACTGCTGACGTCCCGCATCGCTGCGGTGATACGAGGAGTGCATGGATGTTCTCGCTGGCCCGGCTGTCCTGTTTCATCGCCGTCGCCGAGGAACTGCATTTCGGCCGCGCCGCCGAGCGCCTGCACATGACCCAGCCGCCACTGAGCCGTCAGATCCAGCAGCTGGAAACCGAACTCGGGGTGCAGCTCATCGACCGCACCACCCGATCGGTCACCCTGACCCCGGCCGGGACGGCCTTCCTGCCCGACGCGCGGCGCATCCTGCAGCTCGCCGAGAGCGCCGCGCTCACCGTGCGTCGGGTGCCGGCCGGAGACCTGGGCACGGTGGTGGTCGGGTTCACCGCGGCCTCCGCGCACGCTGTGTTGCCGCGACTGCTCGAACAGACGCGCAGCATCCTCCCAGACGTGAAGCTCGAACTGCGCGAAATGGTTTCGTCGGTGCAGATCGAGGCGCTGATGAGCGGCGAGATCGACCTGGGAATGGCCAGACCGCCACTCAAGCGGCCCGGGATCGTGTCCCGACCGTTGCTGCACGAGCAGCTGGTGGCCGCACTGCCCGCCGGGCATCCGCTCGCCGAGCAGGCGCGCGAGCTCACCCTCAACGATCTCGACGGCCAGGATTTCGTGATGTATTCGCCGGTGCAGGCGCGCTATTTCAACGAACTGCTGATCAGTACGTTCACCATCGCCGGTGCGACACCGCGTTTCGTGCAGTTCGTCACCCAGGTGCACACCATGTTGGTGCTGGTGCGTTCCGGTATCGGGATTGCGCTGGTGCCGGCGTCGGCGGCGACGTTGCACCCCGAGGGAGTGGTGTTCCGGACCATCGGGGCATTCCGGGAACGCCCGGTGGAACTCGATGCCGCCTGGCGCGGGGACAGCACCAACCCGGCGCTGCTGCGGCTGCTGCGTGACGTGTTGCCCGCCCGCGAGTGGACCACCGATGACCTGGTCGAACAGGTCATCGGCTAGACGCGGGCACCGGGCTGCAGCACCGGGGTGACCAGCCGGCCGGTGGCCAGGAACTCGTCGAGGTTGCGCAGCGTGAGGTCCTCCATCGCCGCGCGGGTCTGCACCGTGCCGCTGCCGACATGGGGCAGCAGCACCACGTTGTCCATTCCGAGCAACTCGGCCGGGACGTTGGGCTCGTCGGCGAACACGTCGAGCCCGGCGCCGGCCAGCCGGCCGTCGCGGAGCGCGGCCACCAGGGCCACTTCATCGACGACGCTGCCGCGGGCGATGTTGACCAGGTAGCCGTCGGCGCCGAGTGCGTCCAGCACCGCGGCGTCGACCAGCTTGCTCGTGGAGCTGCCACCGGCGGCGGCGATCACCAGCACATCGACCCGCTGCGCGAGCTCCACCGGTGACCCCACGTAGGTGTACGGCGACTCGGTGACCTCACGGCGGTTGTGGTAGCTGATGGTGCAGCCGAAGGCGCTGAGCCGCTTGGCAATTGCGCCACCGATGCGGCCCAGTCCGATGATCCCCACCCGGGTGTTGCTCACCTGCCGGGTCAGCGGGTAGTTGCCGTCGACGGGCCACCGGCCGGCCCGCACATAGCGGTCGGACGCGGCGAACTGCCGCATGGTGTCGATCAACAGGCCCACCGCGGTGTCGGCGACGCAGTCGGTCAGGACGTCGGGGGTATTACTCACCCCGACGCCCCGAAGTGCAGCGGCATCCACATCGGTGGTGTCGTAGCCGACGCCGAAGTTCACCACCGCACCGAGGCGGGGCAACTCGGCCATCAGCGCGGCGTCGACGCCGGTGCGCCCGGAGGTGACGACTGCGGTGACATCGGCGCCGGGACCGGCGAGGAATTCCGCACGCGAAGCCGCATCATCGGGGAGGATCTGCGCCCCGTAGCGGGTGCGCAGCGTCTCGGCCAGGGACGGCTTGAGGGGGCCGACCTGCAGGATGTTGACGGTACTGGGCATGGCTGCTCCTTCGCTGCTCACTACGTACGGTATGGAGAGCTGCGGATACCTGTCCAACACGGAAATAGCATGGGTTAATGCAGAACCCGCATGACTGGGCAATCATGAGCCTCTCCCGGGTATCAAAGGCCCGGTGGGCTGCCTAAAATACCTGATCAATAGCCATTTCGGGCACGTACGTCCGGCGCCGAATCGAGCTCCAGATCCGCTCAGCCGCCCATTTCGGGCGGTTGACGCTGCCGGAGAGCCGCTCTTACGGTGTGTCTACCGTCACAGGTGATGTCCACATACGTAGACGTCACTGCCGATGATCGCAGGTAGTACAGCCCACACCCTTGATCTGGAGGTCCCGATGGCCGCGACAGTTGCCCGAGCCTCGCTGCGCCGGCTCGCGCTGATCACCAGCGCCGCCGTGCTGGTCGCCGGATGCAGCGTCGCCAACACCGGCAGCGGTGGGTATGACCCCGACACGTTGCGCATCGTGCTGCCCCAGGAGCCGCCCACGCTGGAGCCGTGCGAAGGCTCGCTGACCTCGACCGGCATCGTGACCCGCTCCAACATCACCGAGCCGCTGGCCGAACGAGATTCCAACACCGGCGATCTGCTGCCCCTGCTGGCCACCGGATGGAAGCAGACATCGGCCAACGAGTGGACCTTCACGCTGCGCGACGGCGTGACCTTCTCCAACGGCGCGCCGTTCACCTCCGCAGACGCCGCGTTCTCCATCGACCGCGCGGTCAACTCCGACCTGCAGTGCAACGTCGATGGTTATGTCTTCGGTGACGAGGTGCTGACCCTGCAGACACCCGATGAGCACACCGTCATCGTCGGCACCACGGAGCCCGATCCAATTCTGCCGCTGCGGATTTCGTTCGTCGAGATGGTTCCGGTGACCACCAGCATGACCGAGAAGGTCCGCGAGCCCATCGGTACCGGGCCGTATGCGATCGAGAGCTGGGAGTACGGCCAGAAGCTCACCCTGGCGCGTAACCCCACCTACTGGGGCACCCCGCCCGCCTTCGCGCGCGCGGAATACAAGTGGCGCAGTGAGGGAAGTGTGCGCGCAGCGATGCTCACCAACGACGAGGTGGACATTGCGACCGGGCTCGGACCCGAGGACGGGGCCGGTGATCTCGGTGTGCCGTTCCAGAACAACGAGACCACCGCGCTGCGCATCACCGGCACCGAGGCGCCGCTCAACGATATGCGGGTGCGCCAGGCCATCAATTATTCGGTCAACCGCACCGGCATCGTGAAGGCGTTGTTCCGTGGGCTCGGCGAGCCGGCGGCGCAGCTGATCCCCGAAGGTGTCGTCGGTTTCAACTCCGATCTGCAGCTGTGGCCGCACGACCCGGAAAAGGCCCGCCAGCTCGTCGATGAGGCGCGCGCCGACGGAGTGCCGGTGGACCGGCAGATCCGCTTGATCGGCCGGAACAGTCAGTTCCCCGGCGTCACCGAGACGGTCGAGGTGATCCAGAGCGAGCTGGCCGATGCCGGCCTCAACGTCAAGATCGAGATGATGGACACCGCAGCCCAACTGGAGTACCAGCTGCAGCCCTTCCCGGCCAATGCCGGTCCGTTCCTCGCACTGATACAGCACGGCAACCAGGCCGGCGACGCCGCGTTCTCCGTGGATCAGTACATGCGCTCGGACGGAGCCCAGAGTGCTTTCGGCACAGCGGATTTCGATGAGCAGATCGCCGCGGCCGGCAGGCTGACCGGGGAGCAGCGTCAGCAGGCCTACGCCCAGATCTTCGCGGACGAACCGGAGAAGATCCTGCAGTTCGCCTATATCGCCCACATGCGGGGCATCCTCGGCAAGTCCCCGCGCGTCGACTATGTGCCGAACCCGGCGACCGGCGACGAAATGCTGCTGGCCGCGATGACGCATGCCGCATCCGACCGCACCGACCAGTCCTGACAGTCAGCATCCTCTTCTGAAGGGTCACACCCGTTATGTTCTCCTTCGTTCGACGCCGGATGTACACCAGCGCATTACCGTTGGTGATCGTGCTCCTCGGCGTGTTCCTGCTCGCCAGGCTCACCGGCGACCCCACCAACCTGTACCTGCCTGAATCCGCGACACCCGATCAGCGCCAGGCCTTCGCCGACGCCAACGGATTCAACGACCCACTGATCGTCCAGCTCTTCGACTACTTCAAGGGCATCATCCACCTCGACTTCGGAACCTCGCTGCGCACCGGTGAATCCGCTTCCGAGATGGCGCTACGGGCCTTCCCTGCCACCCTGCAGTTGGCCTTCGTGACCATGCTGCTCGCCATCATCGGCGCCGTCGTCATCGGCTGCTGGGCCGCCTACCGCCCCAACTCGCTGGCCGACCGGTTCTCCAGCCTGCTCTCCATGACCGCGGCCTCCATCCCGGATTTCTGGTTCGCCATCACCGGGGTCTGGTTGTTCTCGGTGCTGATGGGGTGGCTGCCCACCTCGGGTACCGATGCGGGGATGCTGTCCTGGATCCTGCCGATCGCCACCCTGATGATCCGGCCGCTCGGCGTGCTGACGCAGGTGGTGCGCGGCGCCATGGTGTCAGCGCTGTCGGCACCCTATGTCCGGCTGGCACGTAGCAAGGGCGCCGGCGACTTCCGCGTGGTCACCCATCACGCGCTGCGCAACGCCGCCGCCCCCGCGCTCACCGTCGCCGGTGACCTGGCTGTCGGCCTGATCAACGGCGCCGTGGTGGTCGAGGCCATCTTCGGCTGGCCCGGTATCGGCAAGCTGATGATCGATGCCATCCTGCAGCGCGATTTCGCGGTGCTGCAGGCAGCCGTACTGCTCACCGCCGTCAGCATCTTCATCCTCAACATCGCCATCGACGCCTGCTACGCGCTGCTCGACGCACGCGTACGGGAACCGGCCAAGGTTTAAGGAAAAACAGATGACTCAGATCGATCTGGTGCCGGTCAAGCCCACCACCGCCATCGTCGGAGAACCGGCTTCCCGCAAGACTTCCGGCCGCTCGGTGTGGTTCCGGATGCTGGTCAACGACCGGGTGGCGGCCGTCGCGGCCACCGTCCTCGGTCTGGTCGCGCTGACCGCGCTGTTCGGCCCGATGCTGGTCGGCGATCTCGCCACCGACATCGACCTGGACAACTCCAACCAGGCGCCCTTCACCCTCGCCCACGGCTGGGCCAACGTGCTGGGCACCGACCCGCTGGGCCGCAGCATGCTGGCCCGTCTGGTCGTCGCCTGTCAGACCACCCTGTCGGTGGCCATTCCCGCCGTGGTGATCTCGGCCGTCGTCGGATCAATCATCGGCATGTGGGCGGGCTACTACCGCGGGTGGCGCGAGACCGTGGCGATGCGGGTCGCCGACGTCATCATGAGCTTCCCGTCGCTGCTGCTCGCCGTGGTGGTGCTCTACGTGTTCTCCCCGAGTGCGGCCAATATCGTCGCGGTGCTGGCGATCACCCGCATCCCGGTGTACCTGCGCACCGCCCGCGCCGAGTCCGCCGAGCTGTCCAGCCGGGTGTTCGTCGACGCCGCCCGCACCTTCGGCGCCAGCGGCACCGCGATCATCACCCGGCATGTGCTGCCCATCGTGCTACCGACCCTGCTGACGGTGGCGACCCTGGACTTCTGCTACGTGATGCTGGCCGAGAGCTCACTGAGCTTCCTGGGCATCGGAATCCAGCCCCCCGACGTCAGCTGGGGCCTGATGGTCGCCCAGGGCCGCACCTACCTGCACACCGCGTGGTGGCTGTCCTTCCTGCCGGGCCTGGCCATCGTCATCACCACGGTTTCGGCCACCATCCTGGCGGCCTGGGCACGTATCGCCACCGATCCCGCCCAGCGGTGGCGGCTGACTGTTCCGCAGAAGCGACTGTCCCGCTTCGCCAAGTCCGGAAAGGCTCTCTAGATGACTGCTGTCGCTGAACACCCGCCCGTGGACCAGACGGACGCCGACCCGGCCCTGCGGGTGGAAGATCTCACCGTCGACATCCGCACCATCGCCGGTACCGTCCGCGCCGTCGACCACGTCACTTTCGCCGCCCGCAGCGGTGAGACGCTGGCGCTGCTCGGAGAATCGGGATGCGGCAAGTCGATGACCGCCACCGCGCTGGTCGGCCTGCTGGAACCGGTCGCCAAAGTGGTCGAGGGATCGGCCACCATGGCCGGCGTCGACCTGATGGCGGTGGACCGCAAGAAGCGCCGCGAGATGGCCGGCCCAGAACTCGCGATCGTCTTCCAGGACGCGCTCACCGCCCTCAACCCGCTCTACACCGTCGGCACCCAACTCGCCGAGCCGTTCCGCATCCACCACGGGATGAAGGCCAAGGAAGCCAAACGCCGCGCCATGGAACTGATGGCACGCGTGGGTATCCCGCAGCCCGAAGAACGGATGAAGGCCTACCCGCATCAGTTCTCCGGCGGTATGCGCCAGCGGCTGCTCATCGCGATGGCCGTCGCGCTCAACCCCAAGGTGCTGATCGCCGACGAGCCGACAACCGCACTGGACGTCACGGTGCAGGCGCAGATCATGGCGCTGCTCAAGAGCCTGCGCACCGAATACGACATGGCCGTCGTGCTGATCACCCACGATCTGGCGCTGGTTGCCGAGGAGGCCGACCGGGTCGCGGTGATGTACGCCGGGAGCATCGTCGAAACCGGTTCGGTGGCCGAAGTTTTCGGCAACCCGAAACACCCCTACACCAAGGGTCTGCTGGATTCGGTGCCCGTGGACGCCGAACGCGGCACCGAACTGAAATCCATCGGCGGTTCGCCGCCGGACCTGCACTCGATCCCGGCCGGCTGCGTCTACCAGGACCGCTGCCCGCTGGTCCGCGATATCTGTCGCAGCACCCGCCCGGGCCTGCAGAACGTCGGCAGCCGGCGCAAGTCCGCCTGCCATTTCCCCGCGGAGGTTTCCCATGCCTGAAAATCACGAGGCAGACCAGGTGCTGTCCGTCCGCGACCTGACCAAATCGTTCCGGGTGTCCGGCGGCAAGTTGCTGCGGGCTCTGGACGGCATCAACCTCGACCTGGCGCGCGGCGAGACGCTGGGCCTGGTCGGTGAATCCGGTTGCGGCAAGTCCACACTGGCGCGCACGCTGATGATGCTGGAACGCCCCGACTCCGGATCGGTGACCTTCGACGGTATCGACCCGTTCGGGCTGAAGGGCAAGGACCTGCTCAAGTTCCGGCGCCGCGTGCAGATGGTGTTCCAGGACCCCTACGCCTCGCTGAACTCCCGGATGACGGCGGCCGAGATCATCGCCGAGCCATGGCGCACGCACAAGACGCTGTACAAGTCGCGCGCGGACCGCGACATGCGGGTCCGTGGCCTGCTCGACCTGGTCGGCTTGGGCGCCAAGGCCTTCGGCAAGTACCCCCAGGAATTCTCCGGGGGTCAGCGTCAGCGCATCGGCATCGCGCGGGCGCTGGCGCTCAACCCCGAGGTCATCATCTGCGACGAACCGGTGTCCGCGCTGGACCTCTCGGTGCAGGCGCAGGTGCTCAACCTGCTCAACGATCTGCAGCAGGAACTGAACATCTCGTATGTCTTCATCTCGCACGACCTGTCGGTGGTGCGCCACGTCGCCGACCGGGTGGCCGTCATGTACCTCGGCCGGATCATCGAGAACGGGCCCACCGAAGCCGTTTTCGACCGTGCGTCCCATCACTACACCTCGGCGCTGATGTCGGCGGCCCCGAAGCTGCGCGGCGAGCAGCGCGGCGAGCGCATCCTGCTCAAGGGCGAGGTGCCCTCACCGCTCAACCCGCCGTCGGGGTGCCGGTTCCGGACCCGGTGCGCGGCCGCCACCGACATCTGCGCCGAGCAGCTCCCGCCGCTGTCGCTGGATGTGCTGGTGCCCGGACACGCCGCCGAGTGCCATCATCCCCGGATCGACGAGCAGCAGTCGGCAATGTCCAACGCGTGAGCGGACTCAGTGTCGTGGGATTCGCGGTCGTCGTGATCGCGGTCCTCTTCGCGTCCTGCCTGCAGGGTTCCATCGGATTCGGCATGGGCATGCTGGCCGCCCCGGTGGTCGCCGTGGTGGATCCCGGCCTGGTTCCCGGGACGCTGATCATGCTGGCGACCCTGCTCACCCTGATGGTGGTCATCAAGGAGCGCGGCGCGATCGACTTGTCGGGCGCCGGGTGGGCACTGCTCGGACGGGTCCCCGGCACGATCGCCGGCGCGCTGTTGCTCGCGGCGATCCCCGAACACACACTGGCGATCCTGATCGCGGTCGTGGTGCTCGGTGGTGTCGCGGTGACCGGGCTGGGCTGGGTGCCCGCGCCGCGGCGGCGCAATCTGGTGCTGGCCGGCGCGACCTCGGGCGTCCTGGGCACCGCGACGTCCATCGGCGGCCCGCCGATGGCGCTGGTCTGGCAGCGCAGTGAGGGCCCGAAACTACGTGCCACCATGAGCAGCTTCTTCCTGGTCGGCTCGCTGATGTCGATTGCCATGCTCACCGTGACCGGTGCCGTCGACCGGCACACCGTGGCGATGTTCGGTGTGCTGATACCGGCGGCGGTGCTGGGATATGTGTTGTCCCGCTACGCAAACCGGATACTCAACCCGAACCGTCAACGGTGGACGGCCATCACCGTCTCCATGATCGGCGCGGTGGTTCTCATCATCCAACAGACGGGTCTGCTATGAGCGAATCCACGGCGCGCGCAGGCGTGAAATCTGCCGTCCGCACCGTCGAGCTGCTGGAGTTTCTCGCCGCCCGGCAGGACAGACCCGCGCGCATCCGCGAGATCAGCGAGGCACTGGACATGCCGCGCAGCAGTGCCCATGCGCTGCTGCGCACGTTGATGGCCCAGGGTTGGGTGCGCGCCCAGGACACCGGACCGGATGAAACGGGAACCCAGTACGGGATCGGCATCCGGGCCCTGCTGGTGGGCACCAGCTATCTCGACGGAGATCCGTACCTGCCGATGATCGCGCCGTTCCTCGACGACCTGCGCGCCGACTGGGGCGAAACCTTCCATCTGGGCCGGCTCGACGGCACCGACATCGTCTATCTGGCCACCCGCGAGTCACAGCAGTACCGCCGATCGACCAGCCGGGTCGGCCGGCGGCTGCCAGCGCACGCCACCGCACTGGGCAAGGCACTGCTGGCCGAACGGGTCGGAGCCGAACGCCGCAGCCATCTGCCGGCCGACCTGATCGCGCTGACACCCCACACGATCACCTGTCACGACGAACTCGACGACGCCCTCGAAACCGCGCGTATCCGCGGCTATGCCACCGATGACGAGGAGAACACCGCGGGCCTGCGGTGCTTCGCCGTCGCGCTGCGCTACACCTGGCCCGCGCAGGACGCCATCAGCGCGTCGGTGCCGGTGTCCCGGCTGACCGGCGAACGCGAGCGGGATCTGGTGGAGGCGCTGTGCGCCGTCGGCGACAAGGTGACCCGGGTGCTGCGACCTGTCGCCAACGGTGACAAGTGGTTTGCCTGATGTCGGTGTTGGGCCAGGTGGGACATATCAGTGTTGGATCAATCGATGCGATAACAGTGTTGGACGTGCATCAACCGCAATTTATAGGCTGGCAGACATGAGCGTTCAGACCCCGATTGTCACCGAGATGCGGGTCGTCCCCATCGCCGGCCACGACAGCATGCTGCTGAATCTCAGCGGCGCGCACGGCCCGTTCTTCACCCGGAACCTGGTGATCCTGAAGGACTCCGACGGCAACACCGGCGTCGGAGAGGTGCCCGGCGGCGCGGCCATCCAGACCACGCTGGAGGACGCCCGTCCACTCGTCGAGGGACGTGGCATCGGCGCCTACCACGCGGTGCTCGCCGATATCCGGCGTACCTTTGCCGACCGCGACTCCGGTGGCCGCGGCGCACAGACCTTCGATCTGCGCATCACGGTGCACGCGGTGACCGCGGTGGAATCGGCGATGCTCGACCTGCTCGGACAGCATCTCGGCGTGTCGGTGGCCGCCCTACTCGGTGACGGGCAGCAGCGGGACCGGGTGCAGGCGCTGGGGTATCTGTTCTTCGTCGGTGACCGCAACCGCACAGATCTGGCCTACCGCGGCCCGGCCGACGAGGATTCCGGCGCCGACGAATGGCTGCGCATCCGGCACGAGGAGGCGATGACCCCGGAAGCGGTGGTGCGCCTGGCCGAAGCGGCCCGCGAACGCTACGGGTTCCGCGATTTCAAGCTCAAGGGCGGTGTGCTGCCCGCGGCGGACGAGTCCAAGGCGGTCATCGCGCTGGCCGACCGGTTCCCCGACGCCCGGATCACCTTGGATCCCAACGGCGGATGGCTGCTCAAGGATGCCATCACCACCTGCCGGGAACTCACCGGCGTGCTGGCCTACGCGGAGGATCCGGTGGGCCCTGAGGGTGGGTTCTCCGGCCGCGAGGTGATGGCCGAGTTCAAGCGGGCCACCGGACTGCCCACCGCCACCAATATGATCGCCACCGACTGGCGCGAGATGGGTCATGCCATCCGCTCCGGTGCCGTCGACATCCCGCTGGCCGACCCGCACTTCTGGACCATGAGTGGTTCGGTGCGCGTCGCCCAACTCTGCGACGCGTGGGGACTGACCTGGGGATCGCACTCCAACAACCACTTCGACGTCTCGCTGGCGATGTTCACCCAGGTGGCCGCGGCGGCACCCGGCGATATCACCGCCATCGACACGCACTGGATCTGGCAGGACGGGCAGCGCATCACCAAACAGCCCTACCGCATCGTGGACGGCTACCTCGACGTTCCTGCCGCGCCGGGCCTCGGTATCGAACTCGACGAGGAACGAGTGGCGGCCGCCCATGAGCTGTACCTGGCCGAGGGGCTCGGCGCCCGCGACGACGCCGCCGCCATGCAGTATCTGATCCCGGGCTGGAGCTTCGACAGCAAACGCCCCTGCCTGCAACGCAACCCGTGACCATGAAAGTCTTTGTCGGCGATCGCAACCTGGTCCCGCACCGCCGCCGATTCGAGGCCGCCCTCCCGCCGGAGGTCAAGGTGATCTGGGCAAGCGGGGACAACAGCATGGACCGGCTGCGCGATGCGCAGGTCTTCGTCGGTGGCCGGTTCACCGCGGAGATGGCGGCCATCGCGGAGAAGCTGCGCCTGGTGCATGTGGCCGGTGCCGGCACCGACCGGGTCGACTTCGAGGCGCTCGGCGCTGATGTCCTGGTGGCCAATACCTTTCATCATGAACGCTCCATCGCCGAGTTCGTCCTGGCCGCGGCGATCATGCTGCGCCGCGGCTTGCTGAAGCAGGACCGTGCGCTGCGCAGCGGGGTGTGGGCCAGTTCGGTGTATGACGACACCATCGCCCAGCCGCCGACCCTGCACGGAGCCCGGATCGGCTTCGTCGGATTCGGCCATATCGGACAGCAGAGCTGGAAGATGTTGAGCGCCTTGGGCTGCGAGGGGGCCGCCGTCACCGGGTCGGGGCGCGTCGGCGACGGCACGGGACTGGCGTGGGCCGGTGACGTGTCCCGGCTGGATGAGCTGGCCCGCGAATCGGACGTGTTGGTGGTGTCGGCACCGCTGACTTCCGAGACCGCCGGCATGATCGGGCGTAACCAGCTCAGCGCACTGGGACCCGACGGCGTGCTGATCAACGTCGGGCGCGGCCCACTGGTAGATGAGAACGCCCTGTACGACGCGCTGCTCACCAGCCGCATCGGGGCCGCCGCCATCGACGTCTGGTACCACTACCCGGACACCGCGAACGGTGCGGGTGCGGTGTGCGTACCCAGTGAGCTGCCGTTTGCCGAGCTGCCGAACGTG
The DNA here is from genome assembly GCF_008329585.1 of Mycolicibacterium sp. P9-22. GTDB lineage: Bacteria > Actinomycetota > Actinomycetes > Mycobacteriales > Mycobacteriaceae > Mycobacterium. The sequence continues at coordinate 76,823 of NZ_NPKP01000003.1, forward strand.
TTGATGACTCCGCACGCATCCGGCGTCACCGCCGACACCTTCAAGGGCAGAAGCGACGATATCGCCGCCAATATCGGCAGGCTGCTGCGAAATGAGCCGCTGCGCAACGTGGTTTCCCCCAGCGGGTCCTGAATCGGTCGGACCGGGCGCGGTCTACCAGTTGTGATATCCGCCTTCGGGACCCAGCATCCGTTCCAGCCGGCTGCGACCGATCTTGGCCAGTTCGTTGCGCAGGATCTTGCGTTCCATCTCGACCTCGTGGTGCATGCGGTCGGACAGTGCGCTGAGCACGTCGCCTGCACAGTGCCCGTCGACGAACATCACGAAGGCGAAGCCGTACCTGTCGGCGTACCGGCGCGATGCCTTGCTCAGCTCGGTCATGGTCGCGGCGTCGTCGTCCCACACCGCGCACTGCTCGGCCGCGGACCGGGCACTGCGGGGCCGGCGTCCGATGTCGGGGCAGGTGTCCAGGATCTGGTCGACGGCGGCCTCGGGGAGTTCGAACAGCAGCGCGTCGGCGCGGCGGAAAAGGGCGGCGTGGTCGGCGTAGATGCGTCCCCTGGCCAGCTCACGGGCCATCGCATAGTTGTTACAACACTCGTAGAGCGCGTGCACGGCCTTGCGTTCGGGCAGCGTGTTGAACACGTCCAGGCCGATCCCTTGATGCAGTAGCACACACCCATGATCAAAGGGCCAGGACACGCCCGGGTTACCGCGTGTTACAGCGATGCTAAATCAATTCCCGCTGGCCAGCCCTACCTCGGCGGTGGTCGCCGCGGTTTGTCGAGCGCACGCTGTACCGCGTTGTAGTCGCGTTCGGCTTTGATGCGTTGTTCGCGGTCCTGTTCGCGGGTTCTGCTGCGGGTGGGCATGGCGAGACAAGGGGCGGGTTTGTGGCGCCTGCCGCGTATCGGGGGTGGGAGTGTGGCCGTGGTGGGGTCCCAGCCGGGGAACAGCAGCCTGGTGGTGGGTGCGGTCACGTACCGGTGACCGGTGGGCGCGGTCCAGTGGATCTCGCCGTTGGGAAGTTGTTGGTCGTGCCAGCCGCGAAAGGTCTTCGCCAGGTGGTGTTCCCGGCAGAGCGCTTTGCCGTTGGAGGGATGGGTGGCGCCACAGTCGCCGTGCGGGTGGGTGTGGTCGATATCGGCATATTCGGCTTTGCGGTTGCAGCCCGGAAAGCGACACAGCAGGTCCCGGCATTGGATGAATTCGCGTGCGCTGCGGGTGAACTTGTATGCGGCGGCGGGTTCTTTCCAGGGGATCGGTAGTGCCACGATGGTGGCGCCGTCACGCAGCAGTTCGGCCAGCAGGCCGAGCGGAATGATCGCACCGCCCAGCGTGACCGCGGGGCGCGGCCGGGTATGGGCCGCTGGCATCTGACCCCAATCCTGCTGCGGAGGAGCATTATTCGGATTGTCCCGGTGGGTCTCGGCTTCAGGGACAGCGGCGGCGCCTGCGCTGTCGGGGTCTGGGTCGATGGGTCCGGTCGGGGGTTGCGGTGAGCTGCCGGTGGCCCAGGGTGGTTCGTCGTCGTCGTCCGGCTGGGATTCGGGTTGGCCTTCCCAGGGCGGCAGTTCGGGTGCCGTGGCGGCGCGGGCGGCTTCGGCGGCATCAGCCTCCCTGATCACCGCATCGCGATCCACCGTCGGTGGCGCGACGTCGGGAGTACCGAACCGCCCCTGGCGGAGCAACTCGACCTGCGCCAGAACAGCTTCCAGGGCGGCGTGTTCGGCCAGAACATGGATCACCGCCGACGGCACCGGCGAGGGCAGGCTGGCCGCCTGGCACTGCGGGTCACCGCAATGACACGGCAATCGGTCTTGACCCCGGTACACCGCCCCTTGGGCGGCGGCCCGGAGTTCCCCCTTGCTCCGGGGATCGTTCTTACAGACCGTGCCGGCAAGTGCATTGAGGACGCGGGCGCCGAGTTCGGCGTCGGCGGCCGAGATCCGCCCGTACACCGACGAGGTGCCGGTGACATCGTCGCGTTTCCCGAACCCGACGTCGCAGCCCTTGGCGGCGTCACGGTAGCGGCGGCACGCATCGGGGTCGTGTACTTCGATGATGGCGTCCAAGGCCAGGTCGAGCGCCTCCTCGGACAGCAGGGTGTAGTCGCCCGCCTGCTTGGCGATCTCGGCATCGACGGTGGCCTGGACCGAGGGCAGGAGCAGTTCGGTGCGGTAAACGATGGTTTCGGCGACCCGGGTGTTGATGGCCCCGGATTCCAGCAGGGCCGCGACCTTCGGCAGGCGGGTGGTCAGTCCTTCGGCGAGACGCATCTGTCCTGACGCCCGCCGGGGGCTCAGCCGCAGGGCAGGTCCGACCTGGTCGCGGACGGCGGACCATTCATCGTGGGCCCAGGTCTTCTCTTCGTCGGCGGCCTGATCCTTGTGATGAGCCAGCAGTCGGGCGATGAACGCCCATTTGCGGGCAACCATCGTGGCCTCGGCCCGGTGGAATGCGGCGATCGCATCGACCATCGCCTCGGGGGTGATGTCCCCGCAGGTGGCCGGATCCGGCAATCCATCGAACATGCATTCGATCGTATGCGCGATCGGCGACACTCGTTGAGCACCAACAGATCCGACCAGGGCGAAGACGTGGAATCGGCCTAGTTGTCCACAATCGGCAATTCATCCACAGTCTGGCCCGTGGGTGTTGACATTCAGTGGCCGGTGGTCTTGAACCGTTCGATCGAACGCTGCAACTCGGCCTCGGCCTCTTCGCGGCCCGCCCAATCGGCGGCCTTGACGAACTTGCCCGGCTCCAGGTCCTTGTAGTGCACGAAGAAGTGCTTGATCGCTTCCAGCTCGAACGGCGGGACGTCGGCGAGATCCTGGATGTGGTCCCAGCGCGGATCGCCGGCGGGCACACACAGCAGCTTGTCGTCGCCGCCGGCCTCATCGGTCATCTTGAACATCGCGACCGGACGGGCCTCGACGACGCAGCCCGGGAACACCGATTCGGGCAGCAACACCAGCGCGTCCAGCGGGTCGCCGTCCTCGCCCAGGGTGTCCTCGAAGAAGCCGTAGTCGGCGGGATAACCGAACGACGTGTAGAGGTACCGGTCGAGCTTGACGCGGCCGGTCTCGTGGTCCACTTCGTACTTGTTGCGCGAACCCTTGGGGATCTCGATGACGACGTCGAACGACACCGGCGTTGCTCCTTCGGCTGGCTTGGTCTGGCGGGTCCACATTAGAGGAGCGATACGCTGCACGTTATGCGGCCCGGAAGATGGCGCCGATCCACCCACCTGGTGATCGGCCTGGTGGTACTCGTACTCGTGGCTGCCGTGGTCGGGGTGGCTGCGGTGGTCACCTCCACCCGTACCTCGGCGAACAAGGCGCTGCCCGAACAGCCCGCTGCCGTGGCGGCCGCGCCGGGTGTCCGCCCGCTCGGCGAGGCCACCGCCGAGCCGACGCAGAAGGGCCTGGCCGCCACGCTCGCCGCTGCGCTGGCCGACCCGAACCTGGGCATGCTGACCGGCCGGATCACCGACGCCGACGACGGCACCGAATTGTGGGAGCAGGGCGAGCGCATCCCCATGCAGCCGGCGTCGACGAACAAGGTGCTCACCACCGCGGCCGCGCTGCTGACCCTGGACCGCGACGCGACGCTCACCACCCGGGTGGTCGCCGGTGACCGGCCCGGTGTGGTCGTGCTGCACGGCGGCGGGGACCCGACGCTGTCGGCCGTGGCCGCCGACAAGCGCACCTGGTACAAAGGCGCGGCCCGGATCAGCGACCTGGCCGAACAGGTCAGAGAGAAGGGCACCCGGGTCACCGCGGTGCAGGTCGATCTCGGGGAGTACAGCGGGCCGACGATGGCGCCGGGCTGGGATCCGCTCGACATCGACGGCGGCGATATCGCCCCGATGGAATCGGTGATGCTCGACGGTGGCCGCACCCAGCCGGTCTCGCCGGAATCGCGGCGGTCGCGGACACCGGGCCTGGACGCCGGTCGCGCGCTGGCCGCCGCGCTCGGCGTGAACCCTGCCACCGTCACCGTGACGTCCATCTCGGCCGACGCCGAGGAACTCGCCGCGGTGCAGTCGCCCCCGCTCATCGAGCGGCTGCGCCAGATGATGAACGAGTCCGACAATGTGATGGCCGAGTCGATCGGCCGCGAGGTGGCCGCCGCGCTGAACCGTCCGCAGAGTTTCGACGGGGCGGTGCAGGCGGTGCTCGGCCAACTGCGTGGCGCCGGTGTGGACACGGCGAACGCGACCCTGCTGGACTCCAGCGGGCTGTCGGTGGACAACCGGCTCACCGCGCTCACCCTGGACGGTGTCATCACTGCGGCGGTCGGTGCGGAACAGCCGCAGCTGCGCCCGCTGGTCGACCTGCTGCCGATCGCCGGCGGCAGTGGCACCCTGTCCAACCGGTACCTGGACACCGAGGAGGGCCGGGCGTCGGCGGGCTGGCTGCGCGCCAAGACGGGATCGCTGACCGGCACCAACTCACTGGCGGGCATCGTCACCGATGCCGGCGGCCGGGTGCTGACCTTCGCGTTGATCTCCAACAATGCCGGGCCGACCGGGCGCACCTCGCTGGACGCGCTGGCCGCCAAACTTCGCTCCTGCGGATGCGGCGGATGAGTCCGACCGATATGAGCGGTGCGGTCGATTGGTCCTTCGCCGCCGAGATCGGTGCCAAGTTGAGCAGGCCCGGCCCGGCGACCACCGATTACACGCGTGATCAGGCGATCACCCAGCTCTACGAGTCGGCCCGTACCGCCGAACTGCCGGTACGCGAGGTGACCCATCTCAACGAGGGCGCCGAGGTCCCCGAGGCCCGGGTCATCGACCGCAAGCAATGGGTGCGGGCGGCCACCCAGTCGATGCGGGTGATGACCGGCGGTGCCGAGCAGACGTCGAAGGGTCCGGCCGGTGCGCTGACGGCCAAGGCGACCGGCGCTCAGACCGGTGCCGTGCTGGCGTTCATCTCGTCGGGGATCTTGGGACAGTACGACCCGTTCGGTAATGACGGCGGGGAGCTGCTGCTGGTCTACCCGAATGTCATTGCGGTGGAACGGCAACTGCGGGTCAAGCCCGCCGACTTCCGGCTCTGGGTGTGCCTGCACGAGGTCACCCACCGGGTCCAGTTCCGCGCCAATCCCTGGCTGGCCGAACACATGTCGTCCTCGCTGGCGGTGCTCACCAAGGACGGCGGCGAACAGGTCGGCGACGTCGTCGGCAGGCTCGGCGCGTATGTCCGCGCCCAGCGCAGCGGCAAACCGGTCGACGCGAACTCGGCGGGCGTGCTCGGTCTACTGCGCGCCGTACAGGCCGAACCGCAGCGCGAGGCGCTGGACCGGCTGCTGGTGCTCGGCACCCTGCTGGAGGGACACGCCGAGCATGTGATGGATGCCGTCGGGCCCGCGGTGGTGCCGACGGTGGCGACCATCCGTCGTCGCTTCGACGAACGGCGGCAACGCAAACAGCCACCGCTGCAACGCATCATCCGTACCCTGCTGGGTTTCGATGCCAAGCTCAACCAGTACACCCGGGGCAAGGTCTTCGTCGACGACGTGGTGGCGCGGGTCGGGATGGACCGCTTCAACGTCATCTGGACCGATGCCGGCACCCTGCCCAGGCCTGAGGAGATCGAAGAACCGCAGCGATGGATCGATCGGGTCCTGTAGCGCAGGTACGCGCGGTGGTCGCGGCGTTCGCCAAAGCCCATCTCGGCGACGGCGAGCGCTGGTGTGTGGGGCTCTCCGGCGGTGCGGACTCGCTGGCGCTCACGGCGGTGGCCGCCCGGTTGCGGCCCACCACGGCACTGATCGTGGACCACGGACTGCAGGCCGGCTCGGCGACCGTCGCCGAACGGGCCCGAGCGCAGGCGATCGCGCTGGGATGTGTTGACGCGCAGGTACTTCGGGTCGAAGTCGGCACAGCCGGGGGACCCGAGGCGGCGGCCCGGACGGCCCGCTACACGGCACTGCAGGCCGCCCGGGACGGCGCACCGGTGCTGCTGGCGCACACCCTCGACGATCAGGCCGAGACGGTGCTGCTGGGACTGGGGCGGGGTTCGGGCGCCCGGTCACTGGCCGGGATGCGGGCCCACGACGCGCCCTGGTGCCGTCCGCTGCTCGGCGTCCGCCGTGCGACGACGGTGGCGGTGTGCGCCGAACGGGGGTTGACGCCCTGGCACGATCCGCACAACACCGACCCGCGCTTCACCCGGGTCCGGCTGCGCACCGAGGTGCTGCCGCTGCTGGAACAGGTGCTCGGCGGCGGGGTGGCCGAGGCGCTGGCCCGCACCGCCGCCGCGCTACGCGAGGACACCGAGGCCCTGGATGCCGCCGCCGCCGAGATCGGGTTCGCCGACGGCGGCCTGCCGATCGCGGACCTGCACGGCCTGTCCGCCGCCGTCCGGCGCCGTGTCATACGAGGCTGGCTGCTGGCCGGGGGAGCGTGTGATCTCACCGACGCCCAGATCCGCGCGGTCGACGTTCTGGTCACGGCCTGGCGGGGTCAGGGCGGTGTCGCGGTGCCCAGCGGGTTGACCCGCGAACGCCTGTTCGCGGCCCGCCGCGACGGCGCTCTGGTGCTCTACCGTCAGCCGGTCGGCTGATCCCGGCTACGCTGTGACGGTGACTGCGGAGTTGTATCCGGGCGATATCAAGTCGGTCTTGCTGTCCGAAGACCAGATCAAGGTCAAGACCGCCGAACTGGCGGAACAGATCGCCGCGGATTTCCGCGACGGCGGGCCCGATCAGGACCTGCTGCTGATCACTGTTCTCAAGGGCGCGGTGCTGTTCGTCACGGACCTGGCCCGGGCCATCCCGGTGCCCACCCAGCTGGAGTTCATGGCGGTCAGCTCGTACGGATCGTCGACATCCTCATCGGGTGTGGTGCGCATCCTCAAGGACCTGGACCGCGATATCAACGACCGCGATGTGCTGATCGTCGAGGACATCGTCGATTCCGGGCTCACGCTGTCCTGGCTGCTGCGTAACCTCGCGACGCGGCGCCCGCGGTCGCTGAAGGTGTGCACGCTGCTGCGTAAGCCCGATGCCGTCCGCGCCGATGTGGAGATCGAGTACGTCGGCTTCGACATCCCCAACGAGTTCGTGGTCGGATACGGCCTCGACTACGCCGAGCGCTACCGCGATCTTCCTTATATCGGCACGCTCGAGCCCAGGGTTTACGAAAACCCCTAGGTCAGCTCCCAGACCACGGTCACCGAGAAACCCACGCTCTGCTCTCCGGGTGCCAGCGGCACCGAGTCGGCCATCGCCGAACGCGGCATCGGGACCGGCGGCGGAGGCTGGGTGCCGTCGGCCTCGGAGATCGAGACCACCTCACCCAGGTCCAGCCCGGACAGTTCGGCGTACTGCTGGGCGCGGTCCTTGGCGTCCTCGAAGGCGCGGGTGCGGGCATCGCGCACCAGTGCGGAGTCATCGGCGATCGAATAGTTCACCGAGTTGATCCGGGTGTTGTCCCCGCCGGTGGTGACGATCAGGGCCAGGATGTCCGATGCCCGGGCGGCGTCGCGGATCTTCACGTCGATGGCATTGCTTGCCCGGTAGGAGGCGATGCTGGTGCCATCGGAGTTGTATTGCGGCTGCAGCGAAACCTGGGTGGTGCTGATGTCCTTCTGCTCGATCCCGGCGCCGGTCAGCGCGCCGATGACGGCCTCTTGACGCTGGCTGGTCTGGTTCAGCGCGCCGGTGACATCGGCCGCGATGGCCTCCATCGCCGCCGAGACGGTCAGCGTGTCCGGGGTGCCCTGCACCTCGCCGGATCCGACGACGGTGACCTGACGGGCGGCCGCGGGCTGGTCACCGGCCGGCGCGGGACCCGACTGCGCATCGCAGGCGCTCACCCCGACGGCGAGCGCCGCCGCAGCGAGAGCGAGACAGACACGGGCCGGCAATCGTCGCGCGAGTGGCATGTTCGAACCATAGCGCCTCACGGCGTGACGACGATCTTGCAATGCCGTTCCGGATCGCTCAGATCTGCGAAGGCATCCGCCACCCCGTCCAGGCCTACCTCACCGGTCACCAGCGGCGCGACATCGATATCGCCCTCGGCGACGGCCCGCAGCGATTCCGCGAATTCCGATGGGTCATAGCCGAATACGAAGTGCAGGCTGATCTGCTTGGCGCTGGCGTAGAAGGGATGCACGGTATCGGGCTGCATGCACACACCGGCCACCACCACCCGGGTGCCCGCCGGTGCGCGGCGCAGCACGTCGTCGATGACGCCCGGGGCGCCCACCGCCTCGAACACCACCGCGGGTGTGCTCCGATGGAACGGCGAACCCTGTGCGGGGTCGACGCTGACCTGGGCCCCGACCGTTTCAGCCAGCGCCCGTCGGGCGGGAGAGAAGTCCGCTGCCACAATGGTTTCCACGCCGCGATACTTCAGGGCGGCGATGATCGCGATGCCGATCGGGCCGCACCCGATGACCAGGGCGGACTCGCCGCGTTCGATCTTCGAGGTGTTGACGGCGTGCAGACCGACCGCCATTGGCTCGGTCAGTGCGGCATGGCGGGCGTCCAGGCCGTTGGGCACCGGCAGCAGCAACGGGGCCGACAGCAGCATGCGCTCGGAGTAACCGCCGACGGTGGTGTTGCTGTAGACGATCATCTCCAGCCCGGCCGGTGTCAGCAGCACCGGGACCGAGGTGACCAGGGTGCCGGGGGCCGGCGCGTCGGTGCCCGGTCCGGCCTCCAGTACCTCGGCGCTGAACTCGTGGCCCATGTACACATCGGCGGACAGGTCGATACCGGCCAGGGTGTCCGGCATGCCCTCCATCTCCGCGCCCGCGGCCAGCATCTCACCACCGTGCGACGCGAAATGCAGGTCGGATCCGCAGATTCCGCACGCCTTCACCGCCACCAGCACCTGGCCGGGTCCGGGCACCGGTTCGGGTACGTCGTCACGCACCACCATCGCGCCGTCGCGCAGTACCGCGGTGCGCATCAGCTCTTCTCCCCGGCATGCTCGGTGATGGCGTTGACGATGGCCTGCCCGGCGCGCCCGAGCAGCTGGTCGCGCATGCCCTTGGCCCAGTCGTGGGATGCGCGCGGCGCGGTCAGCTGTCCCTTGAAGTGCGGTATGACCTCCCGGGCGAACAGCTCATAGGAGTGGTAGGTGGCTGTCGGTGACGCCCAGTCGTGCCCGAGCAGCAGGAACTTGCCGAACCCACCGGAACGGTCCAGTAGGTCCTGGATGTAGGCGATGGCCTCCCCGGTGGTGCCGATGCAGCAATTGCCCTTGGCCGCATAGTCTTCGACGAACTGCCGGGCATCGCCCTGGCCTCCGTCGGCCGAGTTGGACAGCGGCACGAACCCGGCGGCGCCGAAGTAGTTCGCGAAATCCTGCAGCCCGTAGGTGCAATCCGCGATGGCCTGCTCCTTGGTGTCGGCGACGTGCACGATGCCCAGTACCCGCCAGTCCTTTCGGTCAGGGGCCTCGCGCCCGGACTTCTGCGCCTGCTCGGTCACCATGTCCCAGGTCGTCTCCACGGCCGCGACCCCACCGGGCACCGACATCGACAGCGACAGCAGCGAGGTGCCGAGCTGGCCGGCCAGTCGCGGACCGGACGGCGAAACCATTGCCGCAGTGGATATTTCCGGGTATGGCCAGGTGTAGGGGCGGACGTGCAGCGCCGCGTCACGCAGGGTGAACCAGTCGGTCTGCCTGTCGATCCGTTCCTCGGGGCCCGCCCGGAACAGCGCCAGGATGGCCTCCAGCGACTCCTGCATCATCCGGCGCTGCTCGACGGGGTCGATGCCCATCATGTAGGCATCCGAGGGCAACGCCCCCGGTCCGGTGCCGAACATGACCCGGCCCCTGGTCAGGTGATCGAGCAGCACCCAGCGGTCGGCGACCATCAGCGGGTGGTGATACGGCAGCGACACCACGCCGGTGCCGAGGCGGATGTGCCGGGTGCGTTCGGCCGCCGCGGCGATGAACACCTCGGGGCAGGCGATGAGTTCATAACCGCCGGAATGGTGTTCGCCGAACCAGGCTTCGTCGTAGCCCAGCCGGTCGAGGGCCTCCACCCGGTCCATGTCGTACTGCAGCGCGAGGGTGGGGGACTGTCCGGTCGGATGGAACGGGGTGATGAAGACACCGAAGTCCAGCGGCGCGTTCACTTCAGATCCAATTCGCCGAGGAACTCCAGCAGCACCGCATTGACCTCGTCGGGTCGTTCCTGCTGCAACCAATGCCCGGCTCCGTCGAGCAGCACTTCGCGGTATCCGCCGGTGGCGACCTCGGTGACCCGGTCGCGCGGGGTGAACCCGAGCACCGGGTCGGCGCTGCCGGCGAGGAAGAGCAGCGGCACGGTGATGGTGTGCGCGGCCAGCCCGCCCGCGGCCGGATCGGTGAGTTCCCAGTTGCGGTCGAAATTGCGGTACCAGTTCAGCGGTCCGGTGAAGCCGGTCACCTCGAACGCCCGCACGTACTCGTCGAACTCTTCGGTGCTCAGCCAGTCCGGCAGCGGTGGCAACGGCTGCTCGGCCATCTCGTCGACGGGCCCGCCGAAGCCCTCCAGCGCCACCATCCGCTGCAGCGAGGCACGTACGTCGGCGTTCAAGGCGGCGTCGGCCACGCCCGGCTCCTGGAAGTACAGGATGTAGAAGAAGTTGTCGCCGACGATGTGCCGCCAGATCTGGGTGGGCGGGGCCGAGGCCCGCGGAATCGGTGGGACGCTCAGCGCCGCCACGGCGCTCACCCGGTCGGGGTAATACAGCGGGAAGGTGGTGGCCACCGGGGAGCCCCAGTCGTGTCCGACGAGCACGGCACGTTGCGCGCCCACGTCGTCGAGCAGACCGGCGATATCGGCGGTCAGCTCGGCGATGTTGTAGTCCTCGATCGCCTCCGGCCGCGAGGACCCGCCGTATCCGCGCTGATCGGGGGCGAGAACGTGATACCCCGCCGCGGCCAGGGCCGGTATCTGGTGGCGCCACGAATGGGCCAGTTCGGGAAAGCCGTGGGCCAGCACGACGACCGGATTGCCGGGCTCACCGGCCTCGGTCACCCGCAACGTCACGCCATTGGTATCTACTAACCGGCTGGTCGGTGTGATCACGATCTCAGCCAAGCACACGGGGTCCGCGGGGGCGAGGAAGCCGGGCAGGGAACTTCTGATCGTTGGTCAAGCGGTAGCCTTGAGTTTTCCAACTGCGCTTATCGGAAGGACCGGGCCGGCCGCACCCGTGTAGGCCGGAGATATCGATGAACCGTAAAAACGTCATCCGCACGCTGTCGGCGATAGCCGTCGTACTGCTGCTGGGCTGGTCCTTCTTCTACTTCAGCGACGACACCCGCGGATTCAAGCCGGTCGACACCTCGGTGGCGATGGCCCAGATCAACGCGGACAACGTCAAGAGCGCCCAGATCGACGACCGTGAGCAGCAGCTCCGGCTCGAGCTGAAGTCCGGCAACGGCGACACCGAGAACAGCGACAAGATCCTCACCAAGTACCCGACCGGTGTCGGGGTGCAGCTGTTCGACGCGTTGAGCGCAAAGAACGCCAAGATCAACACGGTGGTCAACCAGGGCAGTGTGCTGGGCACCCTGCTCATCTACATGCTGCCGCTGCTGCTGCTGGTCGGCCTGTTCGTGATGTTCTCCCGCATGCAGTCCGGCGGCCGGATGGGCTTCGGTTTCGGTAAGTCCAAGGCCAAGCAGCTGTCCAAGGACATGCCCAAGACGACCTTCGCCGATGTGGCCGGCGCGGATGAAGCGGTCGAAGAGCTCTACGAGATCAAGGACTTCCTGCAGAACCCGAGTCGCTATCAGGCGCTCGGCGCCAAGATCCCCAAGGGTGTGCTGCTGTTCGGCCCGCCCGGAACCGGTAAGACGCTGCTGGCTCGCGCCGTGGCCGGTGAGGCCGGGGTTCCGTTCTTCACGATTTCCGGTTCGGATTTCGTCGAGATGTTCGTCGGCGTCGGCGCCTCCCGGGTGCGTGACCTGTTCGAGCAGGCCAAGCAGAACAGCCCGTGCATCATCTTCGTCGACGAGATCGACGCCGTCGGGCGTCAGCGTGGCGCCGGTCTGGGTGGCGGCCACGACGAGCGCGAACAGACGCTGAACCAGCTGCTGGTCGAGATGGACGGTTTCGGGGAGCGCCAGGGCGTCATCCTGATCGCCGCGACCAACCGCCCCGACATCCTGGACCCGGCGCTGCTGCGTCCCGGCCGGTTCGACCGCCAGATCCCGGTTTCCAACCCGGATCTGGCCGGCCGCCGCGCCGTGCTCAAGGTGCACTCGGCGGGCAAGCCGATCGCCGGCGACGCCGACCTGGACGGTCTGGCCAAGCGCACCGTCGGCATGTCCGGCGCCGACCTGGCCAACGTCATCAACGAGGCGGCCCTGCTGACCGCCCGCGAGAACGGCACCGTCATCACCGGGGCCGCGCTGGAAGAGGCCGTGGACCGGGTGGTCGGTGGGCCGCGCCGCAAGAGTCGCATCATCAGCGAACACGAGAAGAAGATCACCGCCTACCACGAGGGCGGCCACACCCTGGCGGCCTGGGCGATGCCCGATATCGAGCCGATCTACAAGGTCACCATCCTGGCTCGCGGCCGTACCGGCGGTCACGCCGTCGCGGTGCCCGAGGATGACAAGGGTCTGATGACCCGCTCGGAGATGGTGGCGCGGCTGGTGTTCGCGATGGGCGGCCGGGCCGCCGAGGAGCTGGTGTTCCGCGAGCCCACCACCGGTGCGGTCTCCGATATCGAACAGGCCACCAAGATCGCCCGCGCCATGGTCACCGAGTACGGCATGAGCGCCAAGCTCGGCGCGGTCCGTTACGGCACCGAACACGGCGATCCGTTCCTGGGCCGCTCCATGGGCACGCAGGCCGATTACAGCCACGAGGTGGCGCAGATCATCGACGACGAGGTGCGCAAGCTGATCGAGGCCGCGCACACCGAGGCGTGGGAGATCCTCACCGAGTACCGCGATGTGCTCGACATCCTGGCCGGCGAGTTGCTGGAGAAGGAGACCCTGCACCGCAAGGAGCTCAAGGCCATCTTCGACGGGGTGAAGAAGCGGCCCCGGATCACCATCTTCAACGACTTCGGTGGCCGGATCCCGTCGGACAAGCCGCCGATCAAAACCCCCGGCGAGATCGCCATCGAGCGCGGCGAACCGTGGCCGCCCCCGGTGAAGGAGCCCGCCTACAAGACGGCCATCGTGGAGGCCAGCAAGGCCGCCGAAGCGGCCGGACAGAACGGCACCAACGGAGCCGGGGCCAACGGCGCACCCCCGAACGGTCAGGGCCATGGCCAGGCGCAGCCGGATTACGGCGCGCCGGCCGGCTGGCACGCGCCGGGTTGGCCGCCGCGCCCGGGGGGTGGCCAGCAGCCGCCGCCCCCGCCACAGGGCTGGTACCCGCCGCAGCAGCACCAGCCGCCCCAATATCAGCCCGGCCCGCCTCCGGCCCCGTACCCACCGCAGTACGCGCCGCCCCCGCATTCGCCCGGCAACGAGCAGCAGGGACCGGACGCACCACGGACCCGTGGCTGAACAGAACGGAGCGTCGATGACGACGTCGGAGAACGACCTCGCTGGAGCGGTCGCCTTCACCCCTGCCAACTTCGACCAGGAACGCGCGGAGGCGGCGGTCCGCGAACTGCTGATCGCGGTGGGTGAGGATCCCGACCGCCACGGTCTGGTGGACACTCCGGCGCGGGTGGCGCGGGCGTACCGGGAGATCTTCGGCGGCCTGTACACCGATCCCGACACGGTGCTCAACACCACCTTCGACGAGCAGCACGACGAGCTGGTGCTGATCAAGTCGATCCCGATGTACTCCACCTGTGAGCACCACCTGGTGTCCTTCCACGGGGTGGCCCACGTCGGGTACATCCCCGGGTTGGACGGCCGGGTCACCGGCCTGTCGAAGATCGCCCGGCTCGTCGATCTGTACGCGAAGCGGCCACAGGTTCAGGAGCGGCTGACCGCGCAGATCGCCGATGCCCTGATGCGCAAGCTGGACCCGCGCGGTGTGATCGTCGTGGTGGAGGCCGAGCACCTGTGCATGGCCATGCGCGGCGTGCGCAAGCCGGGCGCGGTCACCACCACCTCGGCGGTGCGTGGACAGTTCAAGACCGACAAGGCATCACGGTCCGAGGCGCTGGAACTGATTCTCCGGAAGTGACCGTGCCGGTGGTGATGGGTGTCGTCAACGTCACCGAGGATTCGTTCTCCGACGGCGGCCTCTTCCTCGACCGTGACCGTGCCGTCGAACGTGCCATGGCACTGGTCGCCGCCGGTGCCGCGATCATCGACGTGGGCGGCGAATCGACGCGACCGGGTGCCACCCGGGTCGCCCCCGAACTCGAGAGCTCGCGGGTACTGCCCGTCATCCGGGATCTGGCCGCCGAGGGTGTCGCCGTCAGCATCGACACCATGCACTCCTCGGTGGCCGCCGCCGCACTGGAGAACGGCGCGCAGATCGTCAACGACGTTTCCGGCGGGCGAGCCGATCCGAATATGGCCGCCGTGCTGGCCGACGCGAAAGTGCCGTGGGTGCTGATGCATTGGCGATCCGTACGCGCCGGCGCCCCGCATGAGGTGCCCGTCTACGCCGATGTGGTCAGCGAGGTGCGCGAGGACCTGTTACGCAGTGTCGACGACGCCATCGCGGCAGGCGTCGACCCGGCGAAGGTGATCATCGATCCCGGCCTGGGTTTCGCCAAGACCGCCCAACACAACTGGGAACTGCTGCACGCACTGCCGACATTCGTGGCGACCGGATTCCCGGTCCTGGTCGGGGCGTCGCGCAAGCGATTCCTCGGCGCGCTGCTCCAAGGGCCCGACGGGGTGATGCGTCCGGCGGACGGCCGCGAGACGGCGACCGCGGTGATCTCCGCGTTGTCCGGGCTCAACGGCGCGTGGGGGGTTCGGGTACACGACGTGCAGGCATCCGTCGATGCGCTCAAGGTTGTGCAGGCGTGGACCAGTGGAGGAAAACATGGCTGATCGAATCGAACTGCGCGGGTTGACCGTTCGCGGCAACCACGGCGTCTTCGAGCATGAGCGCCGCGACGGCCAAGACTTCGTCATCGATGTGACGGTGTGGATCGATCTGGACGCCGCCGCCGCGACCGACGACCTCGGCGACACCCTTGATTACGGAACCCTGGCGCAGCGGGCGGCCGCGATCGTCGCGGGCCCACCGCGCAACCTGATCGAGACGGTGTCCGCCGAGATCGCCGAGGATGTGATGACCGACGAGCGGGTGCATGCCGTCGAGGTGGTCGTGCACAAGCCCAGCGCGCCGATCCCGCTGACCTTCTCCGATGTCGCGGTGGTGGCTCGCCGGTCCCGGCGCGGCAGGACTCTGGCGCCATGAGCACCGCGGTGCTGTCCATCGGGTCGAACCTGGGTGACCGGCTGGCGCATCTGCAATCGGTGGTCGACGGGATGGCGGCGCTGGGCAGCCGGATCGTGGCGGTCTCGCCTGTTTACGAGACCGACGCGTGGGGTGGCGTCGAACAGGGCGCCTTCCTCAACGCGGTGGTGATCGTCGACGATCCGGCCTGCGACGGCCACGGCTGGCTGCGGCGCGGTCAGCAGTTGGAGTCCGCGGCCGGCCGGGTGCGCGAGGTGCATTGGGGCCCACGGACCCTCGACGTCGATATCGTCTCGTGTCGCGACGGGTTCGCCGAATTGCGTTCCCAGGACGCCGAACTGACCCTGCCGCACCCCTTGGCCCATCAGCGCGCGTTCGTGCTGGTGCCGTGGCTGGCCGCCGATGCCGACGCCGAGCTGTCCGGCACGCCGGTGGCCGAACTGCTGGCCGGCATCGGTGACGGGGAGCGCGCCGGAGTGCGGCTCACCACTCTGGGTCTGGACCGCCCCGGAAACCGATCCTGATGGGACCGACGCGCAAGCGCGACCTGGCGGCGGCGGCGGGAATCACCGCGGTCGTCTGTTATCTGTTGGTCGTCTTCCTGTACCGGTGGTTCCCGCCGATCACGCTCTGGACGGGGGTGTCGCTGCTGGCGGTGGCGATCGCCGAGGCGATGTGGGGGTACTTCGTGCGCTCGCGCATCGCCGATGGCCAGATCGGCATCGGCGCGGGACGGCTGGATCCGCTGGCGGTCGCCCGGTCGGTGGGGATCGCGAAGGCATCGGCCTGGGTCGGTGCGCTGGTACTGGGTTGGTGGGTCGGGGTTCTCGGGTATCTGCTGCCGCGCCGGGACACCATGCGCGTCGCGGGCGAGGACACCGCCGGTGCGGTGGCGGCCGCGCTGTGCGCACTGGCGCTGCTGGCGGCCGGACTGTGGCTGCAGCATTGCTGCAAGTCCCCGGAGGACCCCAATGACAAACACGATTCGTACAGTGGCGCAGCCGAGTAGCCGAATCGCCGCACAGGTCGACACGCGATGCGACCTGTGAACGGTACAGTCGCCCCATGACCGATCCGTCCCGCGGCGTGCGCGTTCGACGCGTCAACCGCAGGCCGGGCTGGGGCCTGCTGACAGCGTTGCTGGTGCTCGCGATCGTCGCCAGCACGGTGCTGGTCTTCACCAATCGGGTCGAACTGCTCAAACTCGCCGTGGTGCTGGCGTTGTGGGCGGCGGTCGCCGCGGCGTTCGTCTCGTTCATCTATCGGCGGCAGAGCGATCTCGACCAGGCCAAGGTGCGCGACCTCAAATACGTCTACGACCTCCAACTGGACCGTGAGATCTCCGCACGCCGCGAGTATGAACTGGCGGTGGAAGCCCAGTTGCGCCGTGAACTGTCGGCGGAATTGCGGGCGCAGGCCGCCGGCGAGGTCGCCGCGCTGCGTGCCGAACTGGCCGCACTGCGCACCAATCTGGAGATTCTGTTCGACACCGATCTGGACCACCGGCCGGCGCTGGAGACCGAGCGCCCGGCCGGCCGCGTGATCGCCAGCCGCATCGACACCCCGGTGCGTGCAGAGGCCGAGCCGCGCACCGAGGAGAGCCCGATCATCGACGTGCCGGCCGAACCGCATCCACCCGAGTACCAGTGGGCACCGGCCGAACATGTGGGACCCGAACCGATCGCCCCGGACCTGTTCGGCGGAGCGCACCGGCGCGCATCGGAAGCCGAGGAGCCGGCTCCCTGGCAACGCCGCGCCGCCAACGCCCGGCCCGCCCAACCGCCGCCGCCGCCCCCGGCCGCACCGCCCCCGCCCGTCCCGGACCCGGTCGCCGCTCAATGGTCGCCGCCGCCCCCGGCCGCCACCTGGCCGCCCCAGCCCACACCGCCGGCGCGTCAGCCCGAGCCGGCGCCGCCCCCGCCGCCGGCCGCCGAGCCCGCCCCCCGAGCCGAGCAGCCCACCCCGGATGCCCCGGACCGTCGTGGCCGCCATTACGGCTCGGAACCCGAATCGGCCCCGCCGCCGCGCCGCGCCCGGCACGCGGTGCCCGGCGAAACCGGTCCGCCGCCACCCCCGCCGCGGACCCGTCGGGCGGCCCAGCCGGACCGTGAACCGCCCGCGCCGCCCGTGCAGACACCCACCCCGGCGCCGGTACCCCGCCACCGCAATGCCGAAGAACTCCAGCGCGAGCAGCCGGAGCCCGAAGGTGGCCAGCACGCGGGTGGTCAACCGGTCTCCGAGCTGCTCTCGCGCCTGCAGGCAACCCCCACCGGCGGTGGCCGGCGCCGTCGCCGCGAGGAGTGAGCTAGGCTCTCCCCGACCGTGCGGTACCCGTATATGGGACCGCAACGTTTATCACGACTGAATTTGCGAGGTCGTCTGTCATGGTCGACGGACTCCGTCCAGCGCGGCTCACTGTCGGCATCATCTCGGCAGGCCGGGTCGGAACCGCGCTCGGCGTCGCGCTCGAGCGCGCCGAGCATGTGGTGGTGGCATGTAGCGCCATCTCCAACCAGTCCCGCGAACGCGCGGCCGGCAGACTCCCGGATACCGCGGTACTGCCAGTTCAGGACGTCGCAGCGCGAGCAGAGTTGCTGCTCCTCGCGGTGCCCGACGCCGAGCTGGTGGCGCTGATCTCCGGACTGGCCGCCACCGACGCGGTACGCCCCGGCACCATCGTCGTGCACACCTCCGGGATGAACGGGGTCGGCGTCCTGGAGCCGTTGACGGCACAGGGTTGTATCCCGCTGGCCATCCATCCCGCGATGACCTTCACCGGTTCGGACGAGGACATCGCCCGGCTGCCGGACACCTGCTTCGGCGTCACCGCGCTCGACGAGATCGGATACGCGATCGGCCAGGCGCTGGTGCTGGAGATCGGCGGCGAACCGTTCCGGGTGCGCGAAGACGCCCGCATGCTGTACCACTCCGCCCTGGCGCACGCCAGCAACCATCTCGCCACCGTCGTGCTCGACGCCGTCGAGGCGCTGCGCTCCGCGCTGCGCGGCCAGGAGTTGCTCGGCCAGGAACTCGTCGGTGATGCCCCCGGCGGACTCGCCGAACGCATCGTCGGGCCGCTGGCCCGGGCGTCGATGGAGAACGCTCTGCAGCGGGGACAGGCGGCGCTGACGGGCCCGGTGGCGCGCGGTGACGCGGCCGCGGTGGCGGGCCATCTGCATGCCCTCGGCGAGGTGGATCCCGAACTGGCGCAGGCATATCGCTCCGCTTCGCTGCGCACCGCGCAGCGCGCGCACGCACCGAAAGACGTGTTCGAAGTTCTCACCACACCCGGGACGGGGCCGAAGTGAACGATCGCAAACCGCCGGCCTTCGCTGCCGGCGAGCTGAACGTCTATACCCGGGCCGCCGATGTCGCCGCTGTGACCAGGGCGCTGCGGGGGACCGGCAAGCGGGTCATGCTGGTGCCGACGATGGGTGCCCTGCATGAGGGCCACCTCACGCTCGTCCGTCACGCCAAGCGCATTCCCGGTGCGATGGTGGTGGTTTCGATCTTTGTCAATCCGCTGCAATTCGGTGCCGGTGAGGATCTCGACGCCTACCCGCGCACGCTGGAGGACGATCTCGCGGCACTGCGGGCCGAGGGAGTGCAGATCGCCTTCACCCCCACCGCTGCGGACATGTATCCCGATGGCCCGCGTACCAGCGTGCATCCCGGGCCGCTGGGCGTAGAACTCGAAGGCGCTTCCCGGCCAACGCATTTCGCCGGGATGCTGACCGTCGTGATGAAACTGCTGCAGATCGTCGGGCCGGACCGCGCGTTCTTCGGCGAGAAGGACTATCAGCAACTGGTGCTGATCCGTCAGATGGCCGACGACCTGAATCTGGGCGCCCGCATCGTCGGGGTGCCGATCGTGCGGGAGGCCGACGGGCTGGCCATGTCCTCGCGCAACCGCTACCTCGACGAGGTGCAGCGTGAACAGGCCTGCGCCATACCGTCTGCGCTGCTGGCCGGCATGTACGCCGCGGGCGAAGGGGTCGAGGCCGCACTGGACGCCGCCCGCGCCGTTCTCGACGAGGTCCCGGCGATCAGCGTCGACTATCTGGAGGTCCGCAACACCTGGCTGGGCCCCGCGCCGCATACCGGAGCGGCGCGCCTGCTGGTGGCGGTTCGCCTCGGCGGCACCCGGCTGCTGGACAACATCGCCATCGACATCGGCGTGCCTTCGGGTGCCGGCCCGGATGTCGCGTATGACGAACACGAATTACCTTGGAGGAACTGATGTTACGCACCATGCTGAAATCCAAGATCCACCGTGCGACCGTCACGAAGGCCGACCTGCACTATGTGGGTTCGGTTACCATCGACGCGGACCTGATGGACGCGGCCGACCTGCTCGAAGGCGAGCAGGTCACCATCGTCGACATCGACAACGGCAACCGGCTGATCACCTACGCCATCACCGGTGAGCGGGGCAGTGGCGTGATCGGGATCAACGGTGCTGCGGCACATCTGGTACACCCGGGCGACCTGGTCATCCTCATCGCCTACGGCACCATGGAGGATGCGCAGGCGCGCGAGTATCAGCCCAGGATCGTCTTCGTGGACGCCGAGAACCGCCAGATCGACCTGGGAACCGACCCCGCCCACGTCCCGGCCGATGCGTCCGGCCTGATGTCGCCGCGCTGATGCTGCTGGCCATAGACGTCCGTAACGCACACACCATCGTCGGGCTGATCTCCGGTGCGGGCGAAAACGCCAAGGTGGTGCAGCACTGGCGGATCCGGACCGAATCCGAGGTGACCGCCGACGAACTGGCGCTCACCATCGACGGTCTGGTCGGTGACGATGTCGAGCGGCTGACGGGTGCGGCGGCACTGTCGACCGTGCCTTCGGTGCTGCACGAGATAAGGCTGATGCTGGAACAGTACTGGCCCGCGGTGCCGCACGTGCTCATCGAGCCCGGCGTGCGCACCGGAATCCCGCTGCTGGTCGACAACCCCAAGGAAGTCGGCGCCGACCGGATCGTCAACTGCCTGGCCGCGTTTCAGAAGTACAACTCGCCGGCCATCGTGGTCGACCTGGGGTCCTCCATCTGTGTCGACGTGGTCTCGGCCAAGGGTGAGTTCCTCGGCGGCGCCATCGCCCCGGGTGTGCAGGTGTCCTCCGACGCCGCGGCGGCTAGGTCCGCGGCGCTGCGCCGGGTGGAACTCACCCGGCCGCGCTCGGTGATCGGCAAGAACACCGTGGAGTGCATGCAGGCCGGTGCGGTGTTCGGCTTCGCCGCGCTGGTCGACGGCCTGGTGGACCGCATCCGCGCCGATGTGGCGGGTTTCGGCGGCAGTGATGTCGCGGTGGTCGCGACCGGGAACTCCGCGCCACTCGTGCTGCCCGATCTGCGCACCGTCGGCCATTACGACCAGCACCTGACGTTGGAGGGGCTGCGGCTGGTGTTCGAGCGCAACCGCGACAACCAGCGCGGCCGACGCTGATTAAGCTGGCTGTCCGTGAGTTCTTCTGACGGGCCGGACGCCCCCACCCAGCCCGAGCACGACGACACCCCGGAGCAGTACCGGATCCGCCACGCCAAGCGTGAGCGCCTGCTCGCCGAGGGCCGCGACCCGTACCCGGTGCAGGTGGCGCGCACCCATTCACTGGCCGAACTCCGGGCCGCCTACCCGGATCTGCCGGTGGACACCCAGACCGGCGACACCGTCGGTGTCGCGGCCAGGGTCGTGTTCGCCCGGAACTCCGGGAAGCTGTGTTTCGCCACCCTGCAGGACGGCGACGGAACCCAGCTGCAGCTGATGATCAGCCTGGCCGAGGTCGGCCAGGACTCGCTCGACGCCTGGAAGGCGGACGTCGACCTCGGCGACATCGTGTTCGCGCACGGGCAGGTCATCAGTTCGCGCCGCGGCGAGCTGTCTGTGCTGGCAGATTCCTGGCAAATCGTCTCCAAGGCGTTGCGGCCGCTCCCGGTGGCCCACAAGGAGATGAGCGAAGAATCTCGGGTACGGCAGCGCTATGTCGACCTCATCGTCCGTCCCGAGGCGCGCACCATCGCCCGGCAGCGCATCGCCGTCGTGCGGGCGGTGCGGTCGGCGCTGGAGCGCCGGGGTTTCCTCGAGGTCGAGACACCGATGCTGCAGACCCTGCCCGGGGGTGCGGCCGCCAGGCCGTTCATCACCCACTCCAACGCCCTCGATGCCGACCTGTATCTGCGAATCGCGCCCGAGTTGTTCCTCAAGCGCTGTCTCGTCGGTGGTTTCGAGAAGGTTTTCGAGTTGAATCGGAACTTTCGGAACGAGGGTGCGGATTCCACACATTCTCCGGAATTCGCGATGCTGGAGACTTATCAGGCCTATGGCACATATGACGATTCGGCGACCGTCACCCGTGAGCTGATTCAAGAAGTGGCCGATGAGGCGCTCGGTACCCGCGAGGTTCAGCTACCGGACGGCAGTACCTATGACTTGGACGGTGAATGGCAAACCCTGGAAATGTATCCGTCGCTGTCGGCGGCACTCGGGGAAGAGATAACGCCGGAGACCGGCCTGCAGCATCTGTTGTCCATCGCCGAACGTCTCGAGGTGGAGATTCCCGCCGATCGCGGTTATGGACACGGGAAATTGGTGGAGGAACTTTGGGAACACACCGTCGGTGAAACGTTGTGGGCACCCACCTTCGTCCGTGACTTCCCAGTCGAGACAAGCCCACTGACACGCGCTCACCGCAGCATTCCGGGTGTCACCGAAAAGTGGGACCTCTATGTGCGCAAATTCGAATTGGCCACCGGATACTCCGAGCTCATCGACCCGGTGATTCAGCGCGAACGATTCGTAGCCCAAGCCGCCGCCGCAGCCGCCGGCGATGATGAGGCGATGCGTCTGGACGAGGACTTTCTCGCCGCTCTGGAGTACGCGATGCCGCCTACCACGGGTACCGGAATGGGTATTGACCGTCTGTTGATGGCATTGACGGGGCTGACGATTAGGGAGACAGTTTTGTTCCCGATTGTGCGCAGGCACTCAAACTGACTACATATCCTCTGTGGTTGTTGAATGAATTCCATCCGTATGCAAGCATTGCGGCAGGGGTTCGGGATGAATCTACGAGTGGCCACAGAAGGGTCGTGTGAGCTATATGGCGAAGAAAGTCACCGTCACACTGGTTGACGATTTCGACGGCGAAGCGGCGGCAGATGAGACTGTCGAATTCGCACTGGACGGTGTGAGCTATGAGATCGATCTTTCTTCGAAGAACGCCTCCAAGCTGCGCGGCGACCTGAAGCAGTGGGTGGAGGCCGGCCGCCGCGTCGGCGGGCGCCGCCGGGGACGTTCGGCGGGCACGGGCCGCGGCCGCGCCGCCATCGACCGGGAACAGAGCGCCGCCATCCGGGAATGGGCCCGCCGCAACGGCCACAATGTGTCGACCCGTGGACGTATTCCCGCCGAGGTCATCGACGCTTTCCATGCCGCGACCTGATCGGCGCTCGCAAAATAACTGCCGGTAGCCAGATCCCTCTCGGCCGGTCCGCGCCGATCACTCCTTCGCTCACGGCGAACTCGGCACCATGCTTTTCGGGAAACGTTCGGCCGCTGTTGCGCGTTATGCCTTCAACGGCGGCACCATGGGCTGGACACCAAGAGGGGCACGGGTTTCCCCCGACCACTAGAGTGGACGGCAGGTGCGGTGCCCTGTGCAGCTCATGTACAGCGCACGTGGCCGCCCTATGTGAGGAAGCGCAGGTAAACCGATGTTCGAGAGATTCACAGACCGTGCCCGTCGGGTGGTCGTCCTGGCCCAAGAAGAGGCCCGGATGCTCAACCACAACTACATCGGCACCGAGCACATCCTGCTCGGCCTCATCCATGAGGGTGAGGGCGTAGCGGCCAAGTCGCTCGAGTCGCTGGGCATTTCCCTGGAAGGCGTGCGCAGCCAGGTCGAGGAGATCATCGGCCAGGGTCAGCAGGCGCCGTCCGGCCATATCCCGTTCACGCCGCGCGCCAAGAAGGTGCTCGAGCTGAGCCTGCGCGAGGCGCTGCAGCTCGGCCACAACTACATCGGCACCGAGCACATTCTGCTCGGCCTGATCCGTGAGGGTGAGGGCGTCGCCGCCCAGGTGCTGGTGAAACTGGGGGCCGAACTCACCCGGGTACGCCAGCAGGTCATCCAGCTGCTGTCCGGTTACCAGGGCAAGGAAGCCGCCGAGGCCGGTACCGGCGGGCGCGGTGGCGAGGCGGGCAACCCGTCCACGTCGCTGGTGCTCGACCAGTTCGGTCGGAACCTGACCGCTGCCGCCATGGAGGGCAAGCTCGATCCCGTCATCGGCCGCGAGAAGGAAATCGAGCGGGTCATGCAGGTGCTGAGCCGCCGCACCAAGAACAACCCGGTGCTGATCGGTGAGCCCGGCGTCGGTAAGACCGCCGTCGTGGAGGGCCTGGCCCAGGCCATCGTGCACGGCGAGGTTCCGGAGACGCTGAAGGACAAGCAGCTCTACACCCTCGACCTCGGGTCGCTGGTCGCCGGCAGCCGTTACCGCGGTGACTTCGAGGAGCGCCTGAAGAAGGTGCTCAAGGAGATCAACACCCGCGGCGACATCATCCTGTTCATCGACGAGCTGCACACGCTCGTCGGCGCGGGTGCCGCCGAGGGCGCGATCGACGCCGCCAGCATCCTGAAGCCGAAGCTGGCCCGTGGTGAGCTGCAGACGATCGGTGCGACCACCCTCGACGAGTACCGCAAGTACATCGAGAAGGACGCCGCGCTGGAGCGCCGGTTCCAGCCCGTGCAGGTCGGTGAGCCCACCGTCGAGCACACCATCGAGATCCTCAAGGGTCTGCGCGACCGCTACGAGGCGCATCACCGGGTGTCCATCACCGACGGTGCGCTGGTGGCCGCGGCCACGCTGGCCGACCGCTACATCAACGACCGCTTCCTGCCGGACAAGGCGATCGACCTGATCGACGAGGCCGGGGCCCGGATGCGCATCCGCCGGATGACCGCACCACCGGACCTGCGCGAGTTCGACGAGAAGATCGCCGACGCCCGCCGGGAGAAGGAATCCGCGATCGACGCGCAGGACTTCGAGAAGGCCGCCAACCTGCGCGACAAGGAGAAGACCCTCGTCGCGCAGCGTGCCGAGCGTGAAAAGCAGTGGCGCTCAGGTGATCTCGATGTCGTGGCCGAGGTGGACGACGAGCAGATCGCCGAGGTGCTGGGTAACTGGACCGGTATCCCGGTGTTCAAGCTGACCGAGGCCGAGACCACGCGCCTGCTGCGCATGGAAGATGAGCTGCACAAGCGGATCATCGGCCAGGAGGACGCCGTCAAGGCGGTCAGCAAGGCCATCCGGCGTACCCGCGCCGGCCTGAAGGACCCCAAGCGCCCGTCGGGTTCGTTCATCTTCGCCGGCCCGTCCGGTGTCGGTAAGACCGAGCTGTCCAAGGCGCTGGCCAACTTCCTGTTCGGCGACGACGACGCGCTCATCCAGATCGACATGGGCGAGTTCCACGACCGCTTCACCGCGTCGCGGCTGTTCGGTGCCCCTCCGGGCTACGTCGGCTACGAAGAGGGCGGCCAGCTCACCGAGAAGGTGCGCCGCAAGCCTTTCTCGGTGGTGCTCTTCGACGAGATCGAGAAGGCTCACCAGGAGATCTACAACACCCTGTTGCAGGTCCTGGAGGACGGTCGTCTTACCGACGGCCAGGGTCGCACGGTCGACTTCAAGAACACCGTGCTGATCTTCACGTCCAACCTCGGCACCAGCGACATCTCCAAGGCGGTCGGGCTCGGCTTCACCCAGGGTGGCGGTGAGAACAACTACGAGCGGATGAAGCTCAAGGTCAACGACGAGCTGAAGAAGCACTTCCGCCCGGAGTTCCTGAACCGTATCGACGACATCATCGTGTTCCACCAGCTGACTCAGCAGGAGATCATCGAGATGGTCGACCTGATGATCGGCCGGGTCTCAAAGCAGCTGGCGGCCAAGGACATGACGATGGAGCTGAGCGAGCAGGCCAAGTCGCTGCTGGCCAAGCGTGGCTTCGATCCGGTCCTGGGTGCGCGGCCGCTGCGCCGCACCATCCAGCGTGAGATCGAGGACGCGCTGAGCGAGAAGATCCTGTTCGACGAGGTCGGGCCGGGTCAGGTCGTCACCGTCGACGTCGAAGGCTGGGACGGTGAGGGTGCCGGCGAGAACGCCAAGTTCACCTTCGCCGGACGGCCGAAGGCGGTCTCCACCGAAGAGGCGGACCTGGCGGCCACCGCAGCCGAGTAAACAAGCATTACCCGACAAAGCCTCCGACCGGAGTATCCGGTCGGAGGCTTTGGCGTAGTATCCGAACTGCTCTCGACGGACAACGGAATCTGGTGTAATCCCAGAACGGTCGCGCCACTGTGAAAGTCAGACCCGAAGCCCGTCACCCCGCTTTTTTACCTGGGACGCGAACTCCCGAAAGGATCGGATATGACTTCTGCTGAGGCATCCAAGGCGCCCGTCGCCAGGGCACGCGCCATCGACCTCTCCGCCGCCTCCGCGGTGGTGTGGCTGTCGGCGACCGCCTTCCTCGCACTGCTCGTGCTCTACTTCGTCGGGATGGATCAGGGTGCGACGTCGGTCTTCGGCGCCAACACCGTCATCCACGAATTCATGCACGACGCCCGGCATCTGCTCGGCTACCCCTGCCACTAGACGCCGGAAGCAGAAACAACACCGATGGAGAAGAGAATCATCGGGCGCGGCTTGCTGGCCGGCGCCCTCGGCGGCGTACTCGCTTTCATCTGGTCCTGGATCTTCATCGAGCCGGTCATCGACCGTGCCATCGAATTCGAAGACGGCGTCAGCGCAGCCCATGAGGCCATCGAGCACGGTGGCCATGCCCATGAGCACGGTGGCGGCGGTGGCATCGAGATCACCCGGACCGTGCAGTCGACGATCGGTCTCGGGTTCGGTCTGGTGGCGTTCAGCGTCGCCATGGGCGCACTGCTCGCGGTGCTCTTCTGTGTGGCCTACGGCCGGATTTCCAGCCTCTCCGCCCGCGCCACCGCGGTGCTGCTGGCCGGCGGCATGCTGATCTCGCTGTGGATCGTGCCGTCGCTGAAGTACCCGCCGAACCCGCCCGCGGTCAGCCTGGACGAGACCATCCAGCAGCGCACCCTGTTGTACCTGTTGCTGACGGTGCTGTCCGCGGCGCTGTTGGTCGGGTCGGTTCTGCTGGCCCGCAAGCTGGCGCCCAGGTTCGGCGCCTGGAACGCCTCGCTGCTGGGCGCCGCCGACTACATCGTGTCGATGGCCGTGGTGTTCCTGCTGATGCCGGCGATCTCCGAGACACCGGGCCCGATCACCGATGACGCCGGCACCATTGTCTTCGGCGCCTTCCCGGCCGATGATCTCTACGAGTTCCGGCTCTATTCGCTGGGCACCCAGGTCGTGATGTGGACGACGATCGGACTGGTGTTCGCCGCGCTGGTATCGCGTCTGCTCGACCAGAGACAACGCGACGAAGTAACTGTATGAGCGACGCTTGAGTGAAGTCGTCCGGCTGACCCTGGTATCGCATGGCATGACCGATGCGATGGCGGCCGGACGATTTCCCACCGACGAGCCGCTCAATGATCTGGGCCGCCGCCAGGTCACCGGCCGTACCGCTCTCGGGGCTTTCGATGAGGCGGTGTGCGGACCGGAACAGCGGGCGGTGCAGACCGCCGCTCTGCTGGGTGTGCAGGCGGTCATCGAGTCGGGTATCGCGGACCTCGATCACGGCCGCTGGCGCGGCTCCGGTCTGGACCGTGTCCGTCCGGCGGAGATGACCACCTGGCTGACCGACCCGACAGCTTCTCCGCACGGCGGGGAATCGATCCTCACCCTGTGCCGGCGCGTCGCGGACTGGATGGACTCCGTCGCGCTACGGCGCGGACGCCTGCTGGCCGTCACACATCCTGCGGTGATCCGGGCGGCCATCGTCAACGTTCTGAATGCTCCGCCGAAGTCGTTCTGGCGCATCGATATCGAGCCCGTCAGCGTCACCACCATGCACTACCGGGGGCATACCTGGACGCTCAGGTCACCGGGATGAGATCGAACGCCTGGGTGGCGATCGACAGCAGCCAGGTCGCCGCGGTCAGGCTGCGGTACTGCGGCCAGCTGAGCTGATAACTGGCCACCCAGCCCTGCCCGGTGCGGTCCTCGGCGTACCAGCTGAAGGTCAGATCGCCCGGCAGGTTCCCGCCCTTGGCGGCGACGTAGCTCCATTTCGAGCGGTCGAGTTCGATGCCGGGAGTGGCAGACAGGATGTCGCGTACCGGTGCGGCCGGCCCGTGTGCGGCGGCCTGAAGCGCGGCGTGCACACGGCAGATGTCCATCGGGGTGCCATACCACTCGATGCCGTACGGCGATGCCGGTGTGCGATTCAGCATCGGATCCGGTTCGTAGGGAACGGCTCTGGTGTGCGCGAGCATCTCGGCCCGGTGCGCCGGTGAGGCGGTCTTCCATTCTTCGCGGACATCGGGCTTGCCCCAGCCGATGGCGAACAGTTCGTAGGTGCTGGGAAAGGGTGTCATCGACGACGGGTCGTGGTGGCCCGCGGTGACCAGCGCGCGCTCCACTTGTGCCGGCCCGAGGCGCGCCATCAACATATCTGTGGCCATATTGTCGCTGGCCGAGATCATCTGCTGGGCAGCATCTTTCACCGAAACTGCGGCGCCGGGTTGCAGCTCGTTGAAACCCGCCGAGCCGACCGCCTTGTTCGCGTCGGTGATGGTGAGACGTTCGGTCCAGCTCAGCGTGCCGTCGTTGACCGCCTCGGCGACCGCGAGCAACACGTAGAGCTTGAAAATGGATGCCAGCGGCATCGACCGATCCACGTCGGTGCCCGCCACCGTGGTGCATTCGCCGTCGGTAACCCTGGACACCTGATAGGCGAAACCGGCCCCGGATTCGGCGATCTCGGCGTCGATATCCGGCCACTGCCGGATGTCCGGTTTGTCGATCTCGACCTCGAACCGATCGACCAGACCGGTGTCGCCGGTGTGCATCGTGATGGTCTGCCCGATGCTGTAAGAGTTCCGGACGTGCAGGGTGGCCTGCCCTGCGCCCAGCGATATGGCGGTGACGGTGATGGGGCGGTCCGCCCACAACCGGTCCATGGCCGCGCCGACCGGTTCCACCATGGCGGGCTCGGCCAGCGTGCCGACCGTCACGGTACCGATCGGCCAGTCGGAGTTGACCATGTCCAGCAGCTGTCTGGAGCGGAAACCCGGCGGGGTGTTGGTGTCGATGTGCATGCCGTAGGCCGCCTCGGCGACCGGCGGCCCGGTGTGTGCGCAGCTGGTCGCGAGCAGGACCACGGCGGTGGCCAGCGCGCCGACACCGAACGCGCGCCGTGGCGTGCTACTTGCCGGTCCCCGCAACGTCCAACACAACCTCGAACTCCAGCAGTGACGCGCCGGTGGAGACCGGCTTGGCCTGCTGTCCGGCGTGTGCCTCGACGGCCGGCCCCTGGGCCCACGCCTGGAATGCCTCATCGGACTCCCACTGGGTGACCACGAAGTAGCGGTTCTCGCCCTTGACCGGGCGCAGCAACTGGAAGCCGAGAAAGCCGGGCTGGTTGTCTACGGCGTGCGCGCGATGGGCGAACCGCTTCTCCAGCTCTGGGCCTGCGTCGGCCGGTACCTCGATGGCATTGATCTTCACGACGGGCATGCGGTTCAGGCTACCCGGACCCGGTGGCGGCAGGATGGCGGCATGCGGAGCGATCTACTCACTTCCCGCGGCGGCCCCGGCGACGCCGGTGGCGAGCCGCTCGTGCTGGTGCACGGCCTGATGGGACGCGGCAGCACCTGGTCGCGGCAGCTGCCCTGGCTGACCCGGTTCGGCCCGGTCTACACCTACGACGCGCCCTGGCATCGCGGCCGCGACATCGGCGATCCGCACCCGGTCAGCACCGAGCGTTTCGTCGAGGATCTCGGGTCGGCGGTCGCCTCGCTGGACCGCCCGGTCACGCTGATCGGGCATTCGATGGGCGGACTGCACTCCTGGTGCCTGGCCGCCGAGCGCCCGGATCTGGTGAGCGCAGTGGTGGTCGAGGACATGGCGCCGGATTTCCGGGGCCGCACCACCGGCCCGTGGGAGCCTTGGCTGCACGCGCTGCCGGTCGAGTTCGGCTCCGCGCAGCAGATCTATCAGGAGTTCGGGCCGGTCGCCGGGCAGTACTTCCTGGAGGCCTTCGACCGGACCGAGACGGGTTGGCGGTTGCACGGCCACACCGCCCGCTGGATCGAGATCGCCGCCCAATGGGGGATCCGCGACTACTGGCCGCAGTGGCAGGCGGTGCGGGCGCCGGTGCTGCTGCTGGAGGCCGGCGGCACCGTCACGCCACCCGGCCAGATGCGGCGGATGCACGAGACCGGTTACCGGACGACTTATCTGCACGTTCCGGGTGCGGGGCACCTGATCCATGACGATGCGCCGGAGGTCTACCGCGAGGCCGTGGAGGCGTTCCTAGCGGCGCTCGCCCGAGGCGCTTGAGGTGGGCCAGGGCAGGCGGGGCGAGCGCAGCGACGGGGATTGGGAGTGGTCCTCGAAGCGGGTGCGGATGGCGTCGATATCGTGCATCGCCCGCGGTCCATCCCGGTCGTCGGGATAGCCGCTGCCGGCAAGCCTGCCGACGAACGGCGCCGCGGCGGCGAACTGGTCCAGGTGCAGCCGCAGGATCCCGGTGCGGCGGGCGATACGGGTGAGCGCCCAGGCGAGAGCGAACGGCGCGAGCAGCACGGCGATGAGTGCGAGGTAGGTCAGTGGAGTAGTCATGGCAGTAAGTCTCCGTTGATTAATATCCGGCCAACAGTGGCAGGAACGACACCTTGAGATAAAATGCTGCCATGGCAATGGAGAGCGTATCGGTGCTGGTGCTGGACGGTCTAGCGATTTTTGAGTTCGGCGTGATCTGCGAGGTCTTCGGCATCGACCGTTCTTCCGACGGCGTCCCCAACTTCGATTTCAAGGTGTGCGGACCGCAAGCCGGCCGGCCGATCCGCACCGCGGTCGGCGCCACCCTCACCCCGGACCACGGGCTCGATGACCTGGTCGGCGCCGACCTGGTGGCCATCCCGGCGATCAGTGGATCCGACTACTCGCCGGAAGCGCTGGCGGCCGTCCGCAGGGCCGTGGACTCCGGTTCGACGGTTCTGACCGTCTGCTCCGGTGCCTTCCTGGCCGGAGCGGCGGGCCTGCTGGACGGCAGGCCGTGCACCACCCACTGGATGCACGCCGACGATCTGGCGACGGCCTATCCGACTGCGCGGGTGGACCGCAATGTGCTGTTCGTCGACGACGGGAACCTGATCACCAGCGCGGGAACCGCCGCGGGCATCGACGCCTGCCTGCACCTGGTGCGCCGCGAACTCGGGGCCGAGGTCACCAACAAGATCGCCCGCCGGATGGTGGTGCCACCGCAACGCGACGGTGGCCAGCGCCAGTACATCGACCAGCCGATACCGGTGCGCTACTCGGAAGGCTTTGGTCCGCAGCTGGATTGGATTCTGGCGAACCTGGACAAGGCGCACACCGTCGCAAGCCTCGCGGCTCGCGCCAACATGTCCGCGCGCACCTTCGCCCGCCGGTTCGTCGAGGAGACCGGGCGTACCCCGATGCAGTGGGTGACCGACCAGCGGGTGCTCTACGCGCGCCGGTTGCTCGAGGAGACCGATCTGGACATCGACCGGGTCGCCGACCGCTGCGGGTTCGGCACCGCGACCCTGCTGCGCCACCACTTCCGGCGCATAATCGGCGTCACGCCATCGGATTACCGGCGGCGATTCTCCTGCGATGACGCGTGCGAGGCGAGCGCCTAGCCGCAACTAGCCACCTTCGCCGGCCAGGGCGAACAACCCGGCGGCGGTCTGCTCGACCAGCCCGTCGACCAGCAGCGAATCCAGCGCCCGGTCGCGTTGCGCGGTATCGGAAAGCCACACCACGTCCAACTGCGCCCGGGTCACCGGAGCGGTGCTGGCGCGCAGCACATCGAGCAGCCGCCCGCGGCATTGGCGGTCGGTGCCCGCGTAGCGCTGCACGCGCCGCGCCGGTGTGGTCGCGGCCGGGTAACCGGCGCTGCGCCAGCGGCATTCGCGCAACGGGCACAGCCCGCACTTGGGAGAGCGTGCGGTGCAGACGATGGCGCCGAGTTCCATCAGGGCGGCCGAAAAGCGCGGTGCCGCATCACCTTCGGGCAGCAATGCAGCCACCTCGTCGAGATCGCGTGCACTGGCCGGCGCCTCCGCACTGCCGTGCATCACCCGCGACACCACCCTGCGGACATTGGTGTCCACCACGGGGACCCGCTGCCGGTAGGCGAAACATGCGATGGCCCTTGCCGTGTAGGCGCCGACACCGGGCAGCGTCAGCAGGGTCTCCACATCGGTGGGCACCTCATCGCCGTGTTCGGTGGCCAGGGTGACCGCGCACTCGTGCAGGCGCTTGGCGCGGCGCGGATAACCCAACTTGCCCCAGGCCCGCAGCACATCGGCCGGGCCGGCCGCCGCGGTGGCCGACGGCGTCGGCCAGCGGGCCACCCAGGCCAGCCAGATCGGCTCCACCCGGTTGACCGGGGTCTGCTGCAGCATGAACTCGCTGACCAGGATCTGCCACGCGGTCACCTCGGGCCGCCGCCACGGGAGATCCCGCTCGGCCACGTCGAACCACGACAGCAGATCCTCCGGGTCGATACCGACGCCGGGCTCGTGCACAATACGGGTCATGCCCTACTCGAATCCGATCTCCGCGTGGAAGGCACTCAAAGAGGGTAACGAGCGTTTCGTCGCCGGCGAACCGCAACACCCCAGCCAGGACATCGCGCGGCGAGCCAGTCTGGCGCACGCGCAGAAACCGACGGCCGTGGTTTTCGGTTGCGGCGACAGTCGCGTCGCCGCCGAGATCCTGTTCGACCAGGGCCTCGGCGATATGTTCGTGGTGCGCACCGCCGGCCACGTCATCGACAGTGCGGTGCTGGGCTCCATCGAATATGCCGTGTCCGTCCTGGGCGTTCCGCTGATCGTGGTGCTCGGCCATGACAGCTGCGGAGCGGTGAAGGCGGCCATCGACGCCCTCGACGAGGGCCAGATGCCCGGGGGCTATGTGCGTGACATCGTGGAACGGGTCACCCCGTCGATCCTGATGGGCCGCGCGAAAGGGCTCAACCGGGTCGACGAGTTCGAGGCCTACCACGTCAAGGAAACGGTCACCCAGCTGCAAACGCGTTCGTCGGCGATAGCGATGGGCCTGGCCGCCGGCACCCAGGCCATCGTCGGCGCCACCTATCACCTGGCCGACGGCCGGGTGGAGATGCGCAGCCATCTGGGCGATATCGGCGAAGTCTGACCGATACCACACCCGACACGCCGACACGCCTCGAACGACTACCCGTGAGTGCGGCTTACCGTTGAGGTCGTGCTAGACACCGAGACCCCGCGCCAGCTGCCACCGGAGATCTACCGGCGCCGCAGGGCGCTGGCCATAGGTGTCGCAGGGCTGGTGATCGTCATCGTCGCCGCCATCGTGGCCGTCGTGGTTGCCAACAGCGGCGGATCCGAGGGCGCGGCCACCGATCCGTCGGCGAACAGCGAAGCCGGGCAGCCGCCTACCCCGCTGCCCGGTGAGGAACCCGGGGTCAAGACCCCGGTCGTACCGCCCGCCGCCCAGGCCCCGCCGCCGGTCCCGACGCCGACCACGGCGGTCGTTCCGCCGCCGGTTCTGCAGGAGGGCGACGACTGCCCGGACTCCACGCTGGCGGTCAAGGGCATCACCAGCGCGCCCAACTATGTGATGGGCGATCAGCCGAAGTTCACCATGGTCGTCACCAATATCGGGCTGGTCGCCTGCCAGCGTGACGTCGGTGCCGCCGTGCTGGCCGCCTACGTGTACTCGCTGGACAACAACCGGCTGTGGTCGAACCTGGACTGCGCCCCGTCCAACGAGACGCTGGTCAAGACGTTCAACCCGGGCGAGCAGGTGACCACCGAGGTGACCTGGACCGGGATGGGTTCGGCCCCGAACTGCCCGCTGCCGCGCGAGCCGATCGGCCCCGGCACCTACAACCTGCTGGTCCAGCTCGGCAACCTGCGGTCGGCCTCGGTGCCGTTCGTGCTCGCCGAAGCGGCCCCGCCGCCGCCGGCCGACGCCCCGCCGCCCGCGGAAGCACCGCACGAGGGTGACGGACAGGCGCCGGGCTGACAGCCCTAGGCCAGCTGGTCGGCGATCGTTGACTCGGCCAGCTGGGACAGGCCCTCCCTGATGTGGCGGGCCCACATCGAGCCGATACCGTCCACCGACTGCAGATCCGCGGCACTGGCAGCGAGCACACCCTGCAACGAGCCGAAGGACCGCACCAGCAGATCGACATGGGCGAACTGCAGTCGCGGAATGCCCGCCATCGCCCGATAGCCACGTGAACTCATCGCGGAGTCCTGCGCCTCGATGGTGGACGGGTAACCGAAAACCCTTGCCAGTGCGGTGAAGTCGAGCAGCTCATTGTCCGAGAGGGCGTCCAGCTCCTCCAGCGTGGCGCCCACCTGGGCGGCGCTCGGAGGATCCGGATTGGCGTGATAGTCGCGCACGATCAGCTCACGGGCGGTGTCGTTGCCGCCGACGAGTTCCTCCAGTTGCAGTTTGAGCTGACGGCCGTCGGTGCCCAATTCGACGACATCGGCGTCGATCTCCAGGCTGATCCGGCGGACCATCTCCAGGCGCTGGGCCACCGTCATCACATCGCGCAGCGTCACGAAGTCCTCGATCTCCGCGGTGGACAGCTGCCGGTTGACCTCGTCGAGGCGGGACTTGTAGCGCTCCAGGGTGGCGATGGTCTGGTTGGCCCGGGACAGGATGGTCGGGGTGTCGGGCACCACGTGCCGCTCACCGGCCGCGTACACGGTGACGATGCTCATCGAGTGGCTGACCGAGATGACCGGGTAGCCGGTCTGCACGGCGGCGCGTTCCGCGGAGCGGTGCCGGGTGCCGGATTCGTCGGTGGGGATCGACGGGTCGGGCACCAACTGCACGTTGGCCTTGAGGATGCGGGTGCCGTCGCTGGAGAGCACCACCGCACCGTCCATCTTGGACAGCTCGCGGAGTTTGGTGGGCGCGTAGCGGACGTCGAGGTTGAAGCCGCCGTCACAGATCGCCTCGACGCTGTCGTCGTAACCGAGCACGATCAGTGCGCCGGTGCGGCCGCGCAGGATCCGTTCCAGGCCGTCCCGCAGGTCGGTGCCGGGCGCCAGCCGGCCGAGCGTTTCGCGCAGGGTGGGGCGGGCCAGATGCACCACGCTCCGGCTGCCTCTGGATTTCACCGCCATCGCGCCTCCTAGGATCGGCCGCCATTGTTGTCGATCGACCGGAGTGCCCGCAATGCCGTGCCGATGTTGTCCGCGGTGATCAGCCGCAGGCCCGCGGGCACATCCTTGACCCCGGGCGGCACGATGGCATGGGTGAACCCGAGGCGGGCGGCCTCGGCGAGCCTGCGGTCCATCCCGCTGACCCGGCGCAGATCCCCGGCCAATCCCACCTCGCCGATGGCAATCGCGGTGGCGGGCAACGGGACGTCGATATAGGCCGATCCGATCGCCATGGCGACGGCCAGGTCCGAGGACGGGTCGGTCAACCGCATGCCCCCGACCGTGGACAGGTAGATGTCGTGCCGCCCGACCGGCAAGTTGGCCCGTTTCTCCAGGACGGCGGTGATCATCGCGGCGCGCGCGGAATCGATACCGCTGACCGCGCGGCGGGGATTGGTGGCCGGTTCCAGTCCGATCAGGGCCTGCACCTCACCGATCATCGGGCGCTTGCCGTCCAGGGTGACCGTGATGGCGGTACCCGACACCGGGGTCGGTCGTTGATCCAGGAACAGCCCGGACGGGTCGGCCACGCATTCGATGCCGCTGTCGTGCAACAGGAAACAGCCCACCTCGTCGGCCGCGCCGAAACGGTTCTTCACCCCGCGCACCATCCGCAGCGCCGAGGCCCGGTCGCCCTCGAAGTGCAGCACCACGTCGACCAGGTGTTCCAGCGAGCGCGGTCCGGCGATGGCGCCGTCCTTGGTGACGTGACCGACCAGCAGCACCGCCACCCCGTCGGCGGCGCGGGCCATCTTGGCGTAGGAGGTCAGCGCGGTGGTGACGGCACGCACCTGGGTGACGCCACCGGTGACACCGTCGGCCTCGGTGCTGGACATGGTCTGCACCGAGTCGACCACGACCAGCGTGGGTCTGACCTGTTCGATATGGCCGAGCGCGGTCGACAGGTCGGATTCGGCGGCCAGGAACATCTCGTCGTGGGTGCATCCGGTGCGTTCGGCGCGCAGCCGGATCTGGCCGGCCGATTCCTCTCCGGACAGATACAGCGCCCGCCGGCCTCCGCTGGCCCAGCGGTGCGCCACCTCCAGCAGCAGGGTCGACTTGCCCACCCCGGGATCCCCCGCCAGCAGGGTCACCGATCCCGGCACCAGCCCGCCGCCGAGCACCCGGTCGAGTTCGCTCACGCCGGTGGGGAAGTGCCGGGTGACGCCGGGGTCGATCGTGGTGATCGGCACCGCCGGTGACGACGGTGCCACGGCGCGCCGGGTCGGACCGCCGTTCAGCGCGGTGAGCGCGGCGACTTCGTTGACGGTGCCCCAGGTGCCGCATTCCGGGCAACGCCCGACCCACTTGGGCATGACATGGCTGCAATCGGAACAGCGGTATTGCGAACGTACTTTCGAAGCCACGCTGTGACGGTAGCCGTCACCCCTGACAGAACGTCAGATTCAGTGCCCGCCGCTCTCGCCGTGTCCGCCGCCGTGGTCGCCCCCGACGACGGGCTCGCCGTCGCGGCGCGCGACCTCGCCCGCCGAGATCGGCACGGTGAACGTGGCGGCGCCGGCGTGCTCGAAGGTGAAGGTGAAGTCGTAGGTGAGCCCGTTGGAGATCGGTTCGGTCAGCGTGACCTGGGCCTGAACGTTGTCCTCACGCTCGACCGAGCCGAGTGCGTCATGGCCGTCGGGATCACCGACGATCAGCGCACCGTTGGCGGGGATCTCGCCGTCACCGGTGAGTGTCACCGTGCCGATGTCGGAGGTGATCGACACCAGCTTGTCGTCGACATCGGCCGAGTTGTTGGCGGCCGCGAAGATGAGCTCGGCCTCGGTGCCGGGCTGCACGTAGTCGGAGGTCTGCGGCGCCCGCAGGAAGACATTGCGCAGCGCGATATCGCCCACGTTCTCGACGGTGCCGTTGACGGCCGGCTCCTGATTGGCGCTCTGGGACACCTGGCCGGCGCTGCAGCCGGTGAGCGCGAGGCCGGCGATCAGGGCGCCGGCGGCCAGGCGGGACGCGCGCACATTGGAGCGGTTCACTGCGACCACTGGAGCCTCCTGCTCAACCGAACGGATTCGACTATGCACTGTAGTAGGTGGTGATTCGGCGCGGTAGCCGAGGGCTTCCCTGCGCCGCGACGGCGCCCGTAGCGGGTGCCTGGACAGCCGTCCACGTGCATGTATCCGCCGCGCTGTCAACCCCTGGCCTTTACCGTCGATGCCCCTGACCTGCATTGTTGTTCCGCGCGTGTCGGGGCCTCGTGCTAACATTGACGTGTGAAAGGGGCTCGAAACTGATGATTTTCAAGGTCGGAGACACCGTTGTCTATCCACATCACGGTGCTGCGTTAATCGAGGCGATCGAAACCCGGACCATCAAGGGCGAACAGCGAGAGTATCTCGTCCTGAAGGTTTCGCAGGGAGATCTCACCGTTCGGGTTCCCGCGGACAACGCCGAGTACGTCGGCGTGCGCGATGTGGTCGGACAGGAGGGCCTGGACAAGGTCTTCCAGGTATTGCGCGCACCGCACACCGAAGAGCCGACCAACTGGTCGCGCCGGTACAAGGCGAATCTGGAAAAGCTTGCTTCCGGTGACGTGAACAAGGTCGCCGAGGTGGTCCGCGACCTGTGGCGTCGCGATCAGGAGCGTGGCCTGTCCGCAGGCGAGAAGCGCATGCTGGCCAAGGCGCGCCAGATCCTCGTCGGTGAGCTGGCGCTCGCCGAGAACACCGTCGACGCCAAGGCCGAGATCATTCTCGAAGAGGCGCTCGCGGCCGCTTCCTAGCCGTCACGGAAGACGATGTGACGGATCTGCGCGTCGGTCTCGGGACCGACGTTCATCCCATCGAGGCCGGGCGACCCTGTTGGCTGCTCTGCCTGTTGTTCGACGAGGCCGACGGCTGCGCCGGTCATTCTGACGGTGATGTCGCCGCTCATGCGCTGTGCGATGCGCTGCTGAGCGCAGCCGGCCTCGGTGATCTCGGAGCGGTCTTCGGTACCGATCAACCCCAGTGGCGCGGTGTGGGCGGCGCCGACATGCTCCGCCACGTGCACAGCTTGTTGACGGCCGACGGTTTCCGGGTGGGCAATGCCGCCGTGCAGGTGATCGGCAACCGACCCAAGATCGGGCCGCGCCGCACGGAAGCCCAGGACCTGCTCTCCGAACTGCTCGGCGCGCCTGTCTCGGTGTCCGCCACCACCACCGATGGGCTCGGCCTGACCGGTCGCGGGGAGGGTCTGGCGGCCATCGCGACAGCACTTGTGATCGGTCCGCAACGGTAACGCCACGAGGCTGGTGCGGCTGACGCCGGAAGGCCGGTAAGCTGGCACGTCGTGACTGGACTGCGGCTTTACGACACGATGGCGGGAGCCGTTCGTGACTTCGTGCCGTTGCGCCCCGGCCACGCCTCGATTTATCTGTGTGGCGCCACCGTTCAGGGGCAGCCCCATATCGGGCATGTGCGCAGCGGTGTGGCTTTCGATGTGCTGCGGCGGTGGTTGACCGCCAACGGCTTCGACGTCGCCTTCGTCCGCAATGTCACCGATATCGACGACAAGATCCTCAACAAGGCCGCCGATGCGGGGCGCCCGTGGTGGGAATGGGCCGCGACCTTCGAGCGGGCCTTCACCGCCGCCTACGACGCGCTGGGCGTGCTGCCGCCCTCGGTCGAGCCGCGAGCCACCGGGCACATCACCCAGATGGTCGAACTCATCGAGCGGATGATCCAGCGCGGACACGCCTATGTGGGTGGTGGTGACGTCTACTTCGACGTACTGAGCCTGCCCGAGTACGGCAAGCTCTCCGGGCACCGCATCGACGATGTGCACCAGGGCGAGGGTGCGGCGACCGGTAAGCGCGATCCGCGCGATTTCACCTTGTGGAAGAGCGCGAAGCCGGGCGAACCGTCGTGGCCGACGCCGTGGGGACCGGGGCGCCCCGGGTGGCACACCGAATGTGTGGCCATGTGCGAGGCGTATCTGGGTGCCGAGTTCGACATCCACGCCGGCGGTATGGATCTGGTGTTCCCGCATCACGAGAACGAGATCGCCCAGGCCGAGGCGGCCGGTGACGGTTTCGCCCGGTACTGGCTGCACAACGGCTGGGTCACCATGGGCGGCGAGAAGATGAGCAAGTCCCTGGGCAATGTACTGGCCATTCCCGCTGTGCTGCAGCGGGTCCGGGCCGCCGAGCTGCGCTACTACCTGGGCAGCGCGCACTACCGGTCGATGCTGGAGTTCTCCGAGAACGCGCTCACCGACGCGGCCAAGGCCTACACCGGCATCGAGGATTTCCTGCACCGGGTGCGGAACCGGGTCGGCGCGGTGGAACCCGGAACCTGGACCGACAAGTTCGCCGCGGCACTCGACGACGATCTCTCGGTGCCGATCGCGCTGGCCGAGGTGCACACCGCCCGCGCGGAGGGCAACCGGGCCCTCGACGCCGGCGACCACGACGGCGCGATGGTTGCGGCCCGGTCGATCCGGGCCATGATGGGCATCCTGGGCTGCGACCCGCTCGATGAGCGCTGGGAATCCCGGGACGAGACATCGGCCGCACTGGCCGCGGTGGATGTGTTGGTGCACTGGGCACTTGCCGGGCGGGCCGAGGCGCGCGAAAAGCGTGACTGGGCAGCCGCAGACGCCATCCGGGACCGGCTCAAAGAGGCCGGTATCGAGGTCACCGACACCGCAGACGGACCCCAGTGGTCGCTGACCGAAGGGGAGAATTAACCAATGGCCGGAAACTCACAACGCCGCGGCGCAATCCGCAAGGAAGGCACCAAGAAGGGCCCGGTCGTGGGCTCAGGTGGCGTCCGCAGGCGTGGCCTGGAAGGCAAGAAGGCGACGCCGGCGGCCAAGGACCGGCCGCACCATCCGGCCGCCAAGAAGGCCGCCAAGGCGGCGCGTGCAGCCCAGGGCCGGCACCGCAAAACCGACGAGACCGAGGTTGTCCTCGGGCGCAACCCGGTTGTGGAATGCCTGCGCGCCGGCGTGCCCGCCACCGCACTGTGGGTGATGCTGGGGGTGGACGCCGATGAGCGGATCACCGAATCCGTGCAGCGCGCAGCCGATTCCGGTATCTCCATCCTGGAAGTCCAGAAGCACGACCTGGACCGGATCGCCAGCAACGGGCTGCACCAGGGCCTGGCGCTGCAGGTGCCGCCCTACTCGTACACCCATCCCGACGACCTGCTCAAGGCCGCCCAGCGCGACAGCATCCCGGCCCTGCTGGTGGCGCTGGACAACATCTCCGATCCGCGCAACCTCGGCGCCATCGTCCGCTCGGTCGCGGCGTTCGGCGGGCACGGCGTGGTCATCCCGCAGCGCCGTTCGGCGTCGGTCACCGCGGTCGCCTGGCGGACGAGTGCGGGTGCGGCAGCGCGCCTTCCGGTTTCGCGGGCCACGAACCTGAACCGCACCCTGAACAGCTGGTCGGATGCGGGCCTGCAGGTCGTCGGCCTGGACGCCAAGGGCGACACCGAACTCGACGAATTGGACGCCTCCGGGCCGATGGTGGTCGTGGTGGGCTCGGAGGGCAAGGGCCTGTCCCGGCTGGTGCGGGAGAACTGCGATGCCATCGTCTCCATCCCGATGGCCGGTCCCACCGAATCGCTGAACGCCTCGGTGGCCGCCGGCGTGGTGCTCGCCGAGATCGCCCGGCAGCGCCGCAGCTAGCAGACCCCGGAATTGCCGCGTTCTCCGCACGCGGGCTCCACCTGCGGGTTATGGTCGACGGACCCATCCAAGTGGAGTCCGAGGAAGCGCCCATGAGCACTCCCGCGCAGCGCGCCGCGCAGTTGGCACTCGTCGCCCGGCTCAAATCGTCCTATCCCGAGTTGCCGGACGCCCCCACACCTGATCTGCTCGACCACGGGCGCATCGCCGCCTATCTCAAGCCGGTGCACGATGTGGGCGGCGAACCGGACGCCCCGATGAAGTACGAGAACAAGCAGTACGAGGCGTGGGAAGAACTGACCTACGTGATCTGCGAGGTACTGGCCTGGCGCGGGATCTGGCTGTCCGAGGAGCGCCGCCGGATGGGCAACGTCGACGTCGGCCGCGCCGAGTACCTGGGGCTGCCGTACTACGGGCGCTGGTTGTTGTCCGTGGCGCGGATCCTGGTGGAGAAACACCACATCGGCCTCACCGAACTCACCGAGCGGATGGCCGAGGTCAAGGCCCGTTACGCCGGCGGCCTGGACGGCCGGGCGATCGAGGCCCGGCCCAGGTTCGAGGGCGACGGGTCCGGGGTCAAGCGCAACAGTCATCACCTGCATGCGGTCGGGAAGGGCGACCCGCAGGTGTACGCCGGGCAGGCGGGGGCTCCCGCGTTCGGGGTCGGCGACCGGGTGCTGGTCCGTGATGAGCTGCCGGTGCTGTTCTACACCCGCACACCGGAATATGTCCGCGGCGCCACCGGCGAGATCGCGGCGGTGGCCTATGAGAGCCCGGCCGCCGAGGACGAGACCTGGGACCGGCCCGACGCACCGCCGGAATGGTTCTACGTGGTGCGCTTCAACATGTCCCAGCTGTGGCACGGCTATACCGGCACCTCGACCGACACCTTGCAGACCGAGATTCCCGAGCATTGGCTGCGGGCCGCCAGTTGAATTCTGTGAGAGGGATTTTCGCGTGACCGAACACGGCGCACACCACGATCACGACCACGAGCGCACCGTCGCACCGATGGTCGACGAAATCACCGATTTCGAGGTGCTGGAAGTCGCGCTGCGCGAGCTGTGCATCGAGAAAGGCATCTTCACCGCCGCCGAGCACCGCCGATTCACCGAGTTCGCCGAACAGATCGGGCCGACACCCGCCGCCCACCTCGTCGCGCGGGCCTGGCTGGATCCCCAATTCAAGGCGCTCGCACTGGCCGAGCCGATGTCGGCGAGCAAGGAGGTCGGTGTCGACTGGATGGAGCCCACCGGCTTCGGCACGCCCAGCGACTTCACCGCCTTCCAGATCCTGGAGGACACCCCGAACCTGCACCACGTGATCGTCTGTGCGTTGTGTTCGTGCTACCCGAGGCCCATCCTCGGCAACTCGCCGGAGTGGTACCGCACCCCGAATTACCGTCGGCGACTGGTCCGTTGGCCCCGGCAGGTGCTCGCCGAGTTCGGTCTGTACCTGTCCGACGACATCGAGGTGCGGGTACAGGATTCGAACCAGAAACACCGCTTCATGGTCATGCCGATGCGCCCGGAGGGCACCGCGGGCTGGACCGAGGATCAACTGGCCGAGATCGTGACGCGCGACTCGCTGATCGGCGTTGCATTGCCGCAGCCGGGGGTGACGACCAACGTGATCACCGACACCCGGCCGGCCGTCCACCCGATTCCGGACCGGCCGTGAACACGCCGATCGAACCGCTACAGCAGATCGTCGAACGCGATCAGGTGTGGCCGCGGATGGCGGCCAAATACGGGGTCGACAACCCGATCCCGCCGTGGAAGTCCAGCCTGGACGGACTGTGCGACGCCCTCGACGCCGCCGCGTGCGGCGCCGACGTACCTACCTTCAAGGAACGCCGCGACGAGGAGGATGCGCTGGCCTCCACCCTGTACGCCGGCCTGCCCTACCCGGAGAATCAGTTGATGGCACTTGCGCATTCACTGCTCGTGCGCGGTGTCATCACCGAGTCCGAGCTCTCACAGCGCCTCGCCGAGGTCCGCGCCCGCCTGCAGGCCTGAGTCAGCCCGCGCGGGTGACCGCCCACAGACAGACCACCGCGGCGATCAGCGTAAGCGGGGTGGTGCACAGCCCGACCCTGCTGAACTCGGTGAACCGCGCGGGCATCCCATCGCGGTGAACGACGCCGCGCCACAACAGGTTCGCCAGCGATCCGGGATAGGTCAGGTTGGGTCCGATGTTGACCCCGATCAGTGCGGCCAGCACCGCGGCGGGTCCCGCCGTCGAGACCAGCGGCAGCATCACCAGTACCGCGGGAAGATTGTTCACGACGTTGGACAGCAGCGCCGCCACCGCGGCGATACCCAGCAGCGCCGGCAGTCCCTGACCGTCGGGGATGAGGCGGTGCATCGCGGGCTCGAGACCGTTGTCCATGACCGCGGCGACCACGACACCCAGGCACAGCACGAACGCCAGGAAGGGGAGGTCCAGCGCGGCGAAGATCCCGGACAGCGTGCTGCGCTTCTGGGCCAGACTGCGCACGCCGAGCACGATCGCGCCGGCCAGGGCGGCCCACGCCGGTGACAATCCGAGCGCCGAGGTCACCGCGAATCCGGCGAGGGTCAGGCAGACGACCGCGAGCGCGAAGACCGGCACCGTCAGCGGCTCGTCGGGTGCCGTGTGGTGTGGTTCGACGGCCAGGTCGTCGGCGAATATCCAACGCAGCAGCACGAACTCGACCAGGATCGCGGCCAGCCAGGGCAGCGCCATGATGGCGGCGAAATGCAGGAACGTCAGACCGGCCGCGCTGAACGCCAGCAGGTTGGTCAGGTTCGACACCGGCAGCAGCAACGATGCGGTGTTGGACAGATGCGCCGTGGCATAGGCGTGTGGACGGGCCGGCACGGCCAGGGCGCGGGCGGTGGCGAGCACCACCGGTGTCAGCAGCACCACGGTCGCGTCCAGGCTCAGCACCGCGGTGACCGCCGCCGAGATCGCGAAAACCGAGGCGAGCAGCCGGTTCTGGCCGCTGGAGGTGACCCGCGCCATCAGCACGCCCGCCGAGTGGAACAGTCCGACGTCAGCGCAGAGGCGCGCCAGCACCAGGATGGCGGCCAGGAATCCGACCACCGGCGCCAGTTCGGACACCTCGGCGACCGCGGCGTCCCAGGAGACCGTGCCCGTCGCGATCACGATGGCTGCCCCGGCCACCGCGGCCACGGCCTGGAAACGGGGGCGTAGCAACGCGAATCCCAGAATTGCGGCGAGGGCGGCGACGGAGAGGATCAGCGCCATGGATCGGTCGGCTGCCACAGCGTCGGCAGATGCAGTTCGACACCGTCCGCGGCGGCCAGCGCGGTCAGGGTACGCATCGACACGTCCAGATCGTCACCGGCGTACGGCAGCGCGCGCAGCGGCCGGTCCAGCGGCCGGAAGAAGTCATCCCAGTGGATCAGCACCACCCGGCGCGCGCCGACGGTGCGGACCGTCTCGGCCCAGTAGTCGAGCAGGTAGCGCTCCGGTTGCAGGCCGAGCTGCCCGATGCCCAGATAGACCACCTCGGCCCGCTGACCGGCCAGCGCCCCCGGGACGAAACCGGCGCTGCCCACGACCAGCATCCGGCGCCCACTGGGCCGGTGCGCCACCATCGTCGACCAGGCTTCACCGCACCGGTACACCGAGGCCCGCACGGGTGGTTGCACCGGCGCCTCGATCACGCCGGGATAACGGTCCGGCGGGCAGTGATCGCCGACGATCAAGGTGATGTCGAAGTTACCGAGGTGCATCGATTCCCCCGGGGTGGCCACCACGACGCGGTCGGCGGGCAGCGCGTGCCCGATCTGCGCCACCGAATCACCGCCGACAAGTTTCGCCCCCGTCCGCTGCGCCACCACCGCCGAGTCCATGGCGTGGTCGAAGTGGGTGTGCACCGGCAACACCGCATCGAGGCTGCGCACCCCCAGACGGCCGAGGCAACCGTCGATGCGGGGCTGCGAGGGCGCGATCCGGCCCAGCCCGACCCGCAGCAGCGACGGTCTGCTGAAGAAGCCGTCGGTCAGCACCGCCGAGGTGCCATCGGAGATCAGCAGTGTGGTGACACCGGCCCACGTCACCGTCGGCGCCGCGGCCGGGCCCGCCGGCGGCAGGTCGAAGTACCGCGCGTAATCGTCGATATCGGGCCGGCCGGCTTTCAGGCGCATGCCCCAGAGCCTAGGACCCTGCGCGGTCCCGGGTCCCGTAGCGGCGGCGGAACTTCTCCACCTGCCCGGCCGTATCGAGGTGGCGGTTGGTGCCGGTCCAGAACGGGTGCGAGTCGGCGGTGACGTCGACGACGACCAGCGGGTAGGTCGCGCCCTGGTAGTCAATGGTGCGGTCGCTGGTGACCGTCGACCGGATCAGGTACGTCTTACCGGTGCCGGCGTCCTGGAAGACCACCGGGTGGTAGTCGGGGTGGATGTCGGGCTTCATTCTTCTCCGTTCTGCATGATGTGTTCGTCGGCCAGGTCATGGGACAACTCGGTGCACGGGTCTTCGTGCCATTCCCCGAACGGGTCCGGGTAGTCGGCCCAGTCCTGCGGGCGGT
Organism: Mycolicibacterium sp. P9-22; assembly: GCF_008329585.1. Taxonomy (GTDB): domain Bacteria; phylum Actinomycetota; class Actinomycetes; order Mycobacteriales; family Mycobacteriaceae; genus Mycobacterium. The sequence continues at coordinate 121,661 of NZ_NPKP01000003.1, forward strand.
CCAGTTCGGCATCGGTGAGCAGGGCCCCGTTCAGCGCGGCGGTGATCGTTCCCGGATTCGCCCCGCAGACCAGGACGGTCAGCGCGATATGCCGGTCGCCGAACCGCTCGTCCCAGTGCGACGCCGCCATCGCCGTGCGTTCGGGGTCGACGTAGGCGCGATCACGATCGGCCATGGCTGCCAGCCAGCGTCCGGCATCGCCGACACCGAGCCCGCCACCGGCCGATTCGATCCACACCACGGTGTCGGGCTGGCTGGCCAGCCAGGCCCGTCCGTGCACCCGCACCACCCCGTCGAGCAGGGCGTCGATGGCTTGGTGCAGACGCTCGGGATGAAAAGGTCTGCGCGCGTTGAATTCCAGTAGTTCTACCTCGCCGTCTGGTTGCAGCGGCGGTTGCCCGGCCAGCAGCGAATCGTGCGGGTCGTCGGAACGGCCGCGGCGCGACTGTGCGTCCAGATGCTTCAGTGCCGTGGTGACATGCTGAAGTCCCACGGTGATCCGTGCCCGGGGGGCCAGCCTGCGCAACACCGCCAGGGTGGCCCGGTCGGCCTCGGTCAGCACCAGCACATCGGCGAACGCCGCCTGCCCGACCACCACCTGGGCCACGGTGCGCGAGGCATCGAGTTCGTCGTCGCCGAGCGCCTGGCCCAGCCACACCCCGGTGTCGATACAGGTCACCACTGCTTCGATCTCGACATCGCGACCGGCGGGACCGTCGATATAGCCGGGACCCAGTTGCACCGGTGTGTCGTTGATCGCGGTGCAGATCGACTCCGGGTCAAGCCATTCCATCAGCTGCACCACGATCCGGCGCACATCGTCGCGCCGGTGCAGTTGACGCAGCAGAATCAGCAGGTCGTTGCGGACGGTGCAGGTCACACAACAGTTGGTGATCTCCAGCGGCCACTGGGTGATCACCAGCTTGGTGTCGCGCATGCCGCTGACCTGCCGGACCACGACGTGACCGTCGACGGTGTATCCGACCACCGCGGTTCCCGGCGTGCGCAGCAACATGTCGACGACGTCGGTCCCCGCACCCTGACCGGCTACCAGTGTCACTGGCGTCCGCATCTCATCACACCCTATCGGTAACGATTTTCATTAAGTCCGATCCGTACGCTACCGTGTGCCGGTCAGCTTGTCGAAAATCGTTTTCATTAACGAGTGAGCATGTATGAGGAGCCGCCGATGTCTGCGCACTGCCAGGTGACCGGGCGCGCACCGGGTTTCGGCAACCGGGTGTCGCATTCGAACCGGCGTACCCGCCGCCGCTGGAATCCGAATATCCAGTCCAAGACCTACTACCTGCCCTCGGAGGATCGGCGCGTCCGGCTCCGGGTCAGCACCAAGGGCATGAAGGTCATCGATCGCGACGGCATCGAGGCGGTCGTCGGCCGGCTGCGCCGGGAAGGGCAGAAGATCTGATGGGCAAGAGCAATGACATCCGGCCGATTGTGAAGCTGAAAAGCACTGCCGGCACCGGATATACCTACGTCACCCGTAAGAACCGGCGCAACGATCCGGACCGCCTGGTGCTGAAGAAGTATGACCCGGTGCTGCGCAGGCATGTCGATTTCAAGGAAGAACGCTGATGGCCAAGAAGTCCAAGATCGTCGCCAACGAGCGTCGCCGTGCGACGGTTGCGCGCTACGCCGAGCGGCGCGCCGTACTGAAAGAACTGATCCGCAAGCCGGATACGGATGCGGCGCAACGTGTTGCAGCACAGGCCGAGCTGCAGCGGATGCCGCGCGATGCCAGCCCGGTCCGGGTCCGAAATCGTGATGCGGTCGACGGTAGGCCGCGCGGGCACCTACGCAAGTTCGGGCTCTCCCGGGTGCGGACGCGCGAACTGGCGCACCGCGGAGAACTGCCCGGTATCCGGAAAGCGAGTTGGTGATGGCACCCCGCGCTCCGAAGAAGCGCAGGCCCGCGCCCGAGGAGATCAAGCGGCCGCGCCAGAACAAGCTCAAGGCGCTCGGCGTCACCGAGGTCGACTACAAGGACGTGTCGGTACTGCGGACGTTCATCTCCGATCGCGGCAAGATCCGGTCCCGGCGGGTCACCGGACTCACCCCGCAACAGCAGCGTCAGGTCGCTGTCGCGATCAAGAACGCCAGGGAGATGGCGTTGCTGCCCTACGGCGCCTAGCGCTGCGCCAGATCCTCTGAAGATGTTGTCGCCCAGCTGTTCTCGGCGACGAACTCGGACAGCGGACGGCCGTGCGTCCAGTCGTCGATCTCCAGGGCCGGCCGGTCCGGGAACTCCGGGACCGGACCCAGGCACAGGATGGCGACCGGCTCGGCACCCTCGGGCATGCCGAGCAAGTCGGCCAGGACGGCGGGATCGAAGATCGACACCCAGCCCATGCCGAGGCCTTCGGCGCGGGCGGCCAGCCACATGTTCTGGATGGCGCAGGACACCGATGCCAGGTCCATCTGCGGCATCGTCCGGCGCCCGAACACGTGCCGTTGCCGATCGTCGCGCAGCGCGACGACCAGCAGCTCGGCGCACTCCAGGATGCCCTCGACCTTCAGCTCCAGGAACTCGTCACCGCGGGTGCCCAGCGCTTCGGCGGTGCGCCGGCGTTCCTCGTCGACCAGACCGTGCATGGCGTGGCGCAGACTCGCGTCCGTGATGCGGATGAAGCGCCATGGCTGCATCAGTCCCACACTGGGGGCGGCATGTGCGGCCTGCAACAGCCGGGCCAGGACATCCTCGCCCACCGTGCTGTCCGGCACGAAGCGGCGCATGTCCCGGCGTTCGGCGATGGTCCGGTAGACGGCCCGGCGTTCGGAGGCGCTGAACGCGTGATCGGTCACGCCCGTCAGCCTAGAGACTGCGGCCCGCCGTGATGCTGTGCAGCCCCGCGACGGCCGCGCCCAGGCAGGCCGCGGCGACGGCACCGGCGAACCACGGGAACACCGATGCCAGATCCCATCGGGTGGCGGCCCAGCCGGCGATCAGGGTCGGGACGGCCATCGCGGTGTAGGCCAGCAGGTAGAACGCCGACATCGTCTCACCGCGACGCGTCGCGGGCACCACATCGGAAAGGTGCCGCAACGAGCCGCCGAAGCCCAATCCGAACGTCGCGCCGAGCAGCACCGCGGCCACGAAGACCAGCTCCCAGCGGTGGGTCAGCAGCACCGGGATGGTCAACAGCAGGGACACGGCCATCCCGATATCGCCGATGATCGCCGAGTACCTGGCGGGCAGCCGGGTGGCGGCCAGCTGCGCCATCGCGGCGGCGAACGCGGTGGTGGCGACCACCGCGCCACCGAAGACCAGGTTGTCGATGTGGGTCTGCTGGGCAGCCAGTGACGGGTAGAGCGACAGCAGCACGCCGAGCACCGACCAGGAGGCCATGGCGCCCAGGGCCGAGAACCAGAAGTCGGCCCGGATCTCCGCGGGCACAGCCGGTTTGGCCAGCCGGATGGGGCCACGGGTGCGGGCGGTGTGCGGCTCGTTCAGCGCCAGCAGACCGACACCGATCACCAGGCAGATCACCGCGACCACGGCATACGGTGTACGCAGCGGATGGGGTGCGTACTGGGCCAGCAATGCCGAACCGATGATCGCGACCGTCATGCCGATGTTGAAGCTGACGCCACTGAGCTGGCCTGTGCGCACCCCGTGATTCGGGCGCAGATCGAGCAGCGCCGCCGCGCCGGCGACGACGATGGAACCGACCGCGGCGCCATGGATGGTGCGGGCCAGCAGCAACATCGCCATGCTGTCGGCGATCAGGAACACTCCGAGGCCGACCAGCAGCGCCACCAGCGCTCCGATCAGGACCGGTTTGCGGCCGACGACATCGGAGATCTTTCCCGACACCAGCACCGCCGCCAGCGCCGCCAGCGCGTACACCGCGAAGACGATGGTGGTGGCCAGCGGAGACAGATGCCAGTTCGCCTCGTAGATGCCGTACAGCGGGGCGGGCAGTCCGGAGACACCCAGCGCGACTCCACTCAGCACGAGGACCAGCGGGTATGCCCAGCGCTGTGTCGGGCTGGTCGCAGGGTCGAACGCCACCATCGCGGGTAACCTCCTCGGCTGGTTTGACGGACATCGAACCGGATCAACGCTACGCTGGGTTTGACAGAGATCAAACCGAATATGACCGAGGTTATTCCGATGCCGAATGATGCGCTGGTCGCCGAGTGCCCGGTGCGTGCGGTGGGGCCGGTTCAGAAGGTGCTCGCGGCCATCCACGACCCGGTCCGTCTTGAAGTCGTCCGGCGCCTCTACAACGCCGCAGCGCCGCTGCAGTGCGGGATGCTCTACGACGGCATCAACAAGTCCACGGCCACCCACCATTTCAAGATCCTGCGCGAGGCCGGTGTCACCGAACGCCTCGTGATCGACGGGCTGACCTATCAGAAGCTGCGTCTCGACGAGGTCGAGTCGGCCCTGCCCGGCTTGCTGGCCAGCGTGGTCGGCGGTGCCAACCGGGATGCCGCGCTTCAATAGCTGTACGTGTTCGCCGGTTCCGGGATCTGTACCACCGTCTCGGCGCGCAACTCGGTCGGCGCCGCCCGGCCCTCGACGCGCACCCACGTTCCGTCGGGCAGGTCTGCTGCCACCGCGGCCGCCGTTCCGGTGAGGCCGATCCGCGCCAGCTGTGCATCCGCTGCGCAGCACAGGATGACCACCCGGCCCAGATAGGTGCGGGCTCCGTCGCGGATGGTGAACCCGGTGACGGTGATGAGCCGGTCGTTCAGCGTGCCCGCGGAGTCCTGGGCGAGCCGGATGAGCACCTCGGGCAGCGACAGCTCGGGCGCACGGGCGGCAGGCAGCGCCGGGAACGGCCGGCGCTCCGTGGCCGCTGCGCTCACCGCGGGCCGGGCCGATTGCGGTCCCAGCGCCGGGGGAACCACGAAGGCCAGCAAGGCAACCGGAATCAACAGCAGCCACACCACACCGGACCGGTGGACGTGACCGGCGTGCTCACCGTCGCGCGGCCCGTGCCGGATATCGCCGACGATGGCGACCAGGGCCAGCACGATCAGCACCGCAGCCGAAGCCCATAGCCAAGGCAGCAGAGCCGGTTTCACGTAGCGGGTGTAGGAGCCGGTGAACGCGATGATGGCGGTACTCAGCCCGACGAGCAGTAGCAGCGCGTTCTCGGTCTCGCGGCTCATCGCGCACCAAGGAAGAGCAGACCCACGGCGCCGCCCACCACGGTGGCCACCACGAAGGTGGCCGGTGCGAACCGGATGGCGAAGGCGCGCCCGAACATTCCCGCCTGCATCGCGAACAGTTTGACGTCGATGGCCGGCCCGACCACCAGGAACACCAGGCGCGGCACCAGCGGCAACATGGACAGGCTGGCGGCCACGAAGGCGTCGGCCTCCGAGCACAGCGCCAACACCACCGCGAGCACGGCCATCACCAGGATGCCGAGCGCCAGTTGGCCGGCCAGGTGCTCGAACATCCACGACGGCACCACGATGTGCAGTGCCGCCGCTGCGGCGGCGCCCACCACCAAGAACGACGCTGCCTGCAGGAAGTCGTGGCGGGCGGCTTCGGTGAAGGTGCCGAAGCGCGAATCCTGTTGCCCCAGCGAAGCAGGAAGACCACGGGTGATCCAGCTGGGTCTTCCGAAACGGGCCCACAGCGCACCCATGATCAGTGCCGTCAGCAACGACGCGATGCAGCGGGCCACCACCATCAGCGGTTCACCCGGAAACGCCACCGCCGTGGCGATCAGCACCACCGGGTTGATGGCGGGCGCGGCAAGCATGAAGGTCAGCGCCGCCGCGCCGACGGTGCCGTCGCCGAAGAGTCGGCGCGCGATCGGGACCGAGCCGCACTCGCAACCGGGTAGTGCGGCACCGCCGACACCTGCGGCCAGTATCGCCGCGGCGGGACGCCGAGGAAGCCAGTGCGCCAACCGATCCGGGGTGACGAAGGTCGCGACCGCGCCGCTGACCAGGACGCCGAGCGCGAGAAACGGCAGCGCCTGCACAAAGATTCCGCAGAACACCGTGGCGGCCGTGGCGATCTCGGCGTTGCCGGCGACGAACTCGCGCGCGGTCGTGCCGATCAGGGCAAACCCGATGATGGTTGCGACGAGAATCGGCATCGAACCGATGCGGCTGGTCGCATGTGTCCCGGCCGTCACCGCAGTCATTCTGCCAGCAATGAGACACACCCTGACCCGATCCAACTTTCGGACTAGGGTGAGGTGATGGTCTTGCATGTGTTTCTCGCGAAGGCGGCGTCCACGGTGGTGACCGGCGCGGTAGGCGCCGCGGCTTACCAAGGCGTCAAAAAGGTGGTCGCAAAGGCTCCCGTCCGGGAAGCCTCGGTGACGGCGGCCTCGTGGGCACTGCGCGGCGTCCGCAAGGCCGAGGAAGGCGCGGAATCGGCCCGGCTCAAGGTCGCCGATGTCGTCGCCGAGGCCCGGGAGCGCATCGGCGAGGAAGTTCCGCCGCCGGCCGTCGCCGACCATGCCCACGATCACGATCACTGACGCCGAATGGCGCTGACCGTACTGTCCGACGCCGCGGGCCGAATCCGCTTGGATGCGCCCTGGTTTCGCAATGACTCGCCGCGGGCGGTGGCCATCGAGGATGCCGTCGAGCAGGTGCCTGGTGTGCGGGCGGTGCACGCTTACCCGCGTACCGCGTCCATTGTCGTCTGGTACTCACCGAAACGCTGTGACAAGGCCGCCGTGTTCGCGGCCATCGACGCCGCGTCACATGTCGCCCGCAACCTGGTCCCGGCTCGGCTACCGCGTTCGGCCGATGTGACCAATGCCGACGTGCTGCGCATGGCGGTGGGCGGGCTGGCACTGGTACTGCTGGGTGTCCGTCGGTACGTGTTCGTCCGTCCGCCGCTGCTGGGTCCGACGAGCAGAATGGCGGCCACCGGCGTCACCATCTTCACCGGGTATCCATTCCTGCGCGGAGCCCTGCGCACTTTGCGCGGCGACCGCTCGGCGGGCACCGATGTGCTGGTGAGCGCGGCGACGATCGCCAGCCTGGCGCTGCGGGAGAACGTGGTCGCCCTGACGGTGCTGTGGCTGCTCAACATCGGCGAGTACCTGCAGGACCTGACGCTGCGCCGAACCCGCCGCGCGATCGCCAAACTGCTGCAGGGCAACCAGGACACCGCGTGGGTGCGGCTACCGGATGGCACCGAGGTCGAGATCGCCACCGCCGAGCTGCGGATCGGCGACGAGGTGGTGGTGCACGACCAGGTGGCGCTGCCCGTCGACGGTGTGGTCGTCGACGGAGAGGCCATCGTCGACCAGTCGGCGATCACGGGCGAGAATCTGCCGGTCGCCGTCGTGGCCGAGGCCCGGGTGTTCGCCGGTTCGGTGGTGGTGCGCGGTCGCCTGGTGGTGCGCGCCGAGGCCGTCGGCAGCGAGACGACGATCGGCCGCATCATCTCGCGGGTCGAGGAGGCACAGCAGCATCGCGCTCCCATCCAGACGGTGGGCGAGAGTTTCTCCCGGCGGTTCGTCCCCGCCTCGTTCCTGCTGTCGGCACTCACGCTGGTCGTCACCCGGGATGTGCGCCGGGCGATGACGATGCTGCTGGTCGCCTGCCCCTGCGCGGTGGGGCTGTCCACGCCGACGGCGATCAGTGCGGCGATCGGCAACGGCGCCCGGCGCGGCATCCTGATCAAGGGCGGATCGCATCTCGAAGAGGCCGGCCGTGTCGACGCGGTGGTGTTCGACAAGACCGGCACCCTGACGGTGGGCCGTCCGGTGGTGACCAACCTCGTTGCTTTCCACAAGGATTGGGAACCCGAGCAGGTGCTCGCCTATGCGGCGAGTTCGGAGATCCACTCCAGGCACCCGCTGGCCGAGGCGGTGATCCGGTCCACCCAGGAACGCCATATCGAGATTCCGCCGCACGAAGAGTGCGAGGTGCTGGTCGGGCTCGGTATGCGCACCCGCGCCGATGGCCGGACCCTGCTGCTGGGCAGCCCGTCGCTGCTGCGGCAGGAGAAGGTCCGGGTCACCAAGAAGGCCACCGAATGGGTGGACACTCTGCGGGGGCAATCCGAGACGCCGTTGCTGCTGGCCGTGGACGGCAAACTGGTCGGCCTGATCAGTCTGCGCGACGAGATCCGGCCGGAATCCGCGGAGGTACTGGACCGCTTGCGCGCCAATGGCGTTCGCCGCATCGTCATGCTGACCGGAGATCACCCGGACACCGCGGCGGTGGTGGCCGAGCAACTCGGTATCACCGAGTGGCAGGCCGAGGTGCTGCCCGAGGACAAGCTTGCCGTCGTGCGGGGCCTGCGCGATGAGGGGCACGTCGTGGCCATGGTCGGTGACGGAGTCAATGACGCGCCCGCGTTGGCGGAAGCCGATATCGGCATCGCCATGGGACTGGGCGGCACCGATGTTGCGGTCGAGACCGCCGATGTGGCGCTGGCCAGTGACGATCTGCGACGTCTGCTCGACGTCCGCGACCTCGGCGGGCGCGCCGTCGAGGTGATCCGGCAGAACTACGCGATGGCCATTGCGGTCAACGCGCTCGGTCTTTTGATCGGCGCCGGTGGTGCGCTGTCACCGGTGCTGGCGGCCGTGCTGCACAACGCATCATCGGTGGCCGTGGTGGCCAACAGTTCCCGGCTCATCCGCTACGAGATCACCGACGAGCCCGCTAGCTGAATGGCGCTCGAACCACGCCGTGCCCGGCCAGCCGCGCTCGGACCGCCGCGGCGATCTGGACCGCGCCCGGTGAATCCCCGTGCACGCACACCGATTCCACGTCGACCGGGATGCTCGTTCCGTCAACAGCCGTGACCCGGCCGTCGGTCACCATGGTGAGTACCCGATCGGCGATCTCGTCGGCGTCGGAGAGCACGGCACCGGGCTCGCGGCGGGACACCAGCCGCCCGTCGGGCCGGTAGGCACGATCGGCGAACGCCTCGGATACGGTGCGCAAACCGAGATCCTCTGCGGCGGTGAAGAACGCGGAACCGCTGAGGCCCAGCACCGGCAGCGCCGGATCGACGGCGTGCACCGCCGCGGCGACCGCCCGGGCCTGATACTCATGGTCGCCGATCGTGTTGTACAGGGCCCCATGTGGTTTGACGTAGGTGACCGAAGATCCCGCCGCGGCGGCGATCGCGGACAGCGCGCCGATCTGATAGATCACGTCGGCGGTCAGGTCCGGCGGATCCACGTCGATGAACCGCCGGCCGAAACCGGCCAGGTCGCGGTAGCCGACCTGGGCGCCGATCCGGACACCGCGCGCAGCGGCGGCACGGCACACGCGCAGCAGTCCTGCCGGGTCCCCGGCGTGAAAGCCGCAGGCCACGTTGGCGGATGTGACGATATCGAGCATCGCGTCGTCGTCCCCGAGCGACCACACACCGAACCCCTCGCCGAGATCGGCGTTCAGATCTACGGTTCGCGGGGCCACGACGCTCAGCCTAGTGCGCGACCCTGCCCGGTGAGGTCCAGACTGCGGTCGGCGGCCTTGATGAGTGCGGCGTCATGAGTCGCCGCGACGACGGTCGTGCCGTAATCGGCAAGCGTTCGCAGATGCGCGATCACCAGTGCCGCCGAGGCGGTGTCCAATCCGGTGGTGGGTTCATCGAGCAGGAGCAGCGGCGCTTCTTGGACGAAAGCCTGTGCCAGAAGGGCGCGTTGCCGTTGCCCGCCGGACAGCTCGCCGAGGGTGCGGTGCCGCAGTTCGGTGAGGCCCAGTTGGGTGAGCCAGTGTTCGACGACCGCTCGGTCGGTCGCCTTCGGCCTGCGTAGCAATCCGAGATGCCGCCACCGGCCCATCATCACGGCCTCGGAAACCGTCACCGGAAACGAATCGGTCACCTGACTGCGCTGCACGGCCAGGGCGATGTTGTCGGTGCCGGTTCGGATGCTGCCGGAAGCGGGTCGCTGAATGCCGGCCAGTAGGCCGAGCAGAGTTGACTTGCCACAGCCGTTGGGGCCGGTCAGGGCAGTCACCGAGGCCGTGGTGATCGAAATGTCGAGCCCACGGAAAACCGTCGCACCGGGGTAACAGAAGTCCACGCCGACGACATCGATGGGAGCGGTGACCGGGGTCACCTTATTGATAATGATATTCATTACTGCTAAGAGTGTACGGCATGACGCACTTGCTGATCGACCCGTTTCAGGCCGACATGGTCCTCCGGGCACTGATGGCCGGTGTGATCGCCGCGTGCCTGTGTGCTCTGGTGGGATGCTGGGTTTTGTTGCGCCGCAGTGTTTTTCTGGGCGAGGCGATGACTCACGGAATGTTGCCCGGGGTCGCTGTCGCGGCTCTGCTGGGGGTGAGTCTCATGGTCGGCGGGCTGGTGGCCGCCCTCGTCATGGCGGTGGGTGTCGCGGCGATCGGCAGGTCGTCCAAGCTCTCATCCGACACCAGCATCGGTTTGCTGCTGGTCGGCATGCTTGCGCTCGGCGTGATCATCGTGTCGCGATCGCAGAGCTTTGCCGTCGACCTGACCGGCTTCCTGTTCGGTGATGTGTTCGCGGTGGGCTACACCGACATCGCGGTCCTCGCGGCGGCGCTGCTGCTCACGCTGGGGGCGACCGTCATCGGTCACCGCGCGTTCGTGGCGGTCACCTTCGACCCGCGCAAGGCGGCCACTCTCGGCCTGTACCCGCAGCTCGCGATACCGGCGCTGACCGTGCTGATGGCGGTGGCGATGGTGGCCTCGTTCCATGTCGTGGGCACGTTGCTGGTGCTCGGTCTGCTGGTCGCGCCGCCTGCGGCGGCGCTCGCGTGGGTGAAGTCGATCCCGAAGGTCATGATCTTGTCGGCCCTCATCGGGTCTGCCTCCGTCTACCTGGGTCTCCTGATCTCCTGGTATGCCGGGACCGCCGGCGGTGCCACCATTGCCGGTGTCGCGGTTCTGCTGTTCGTCGCTTCGACCGCGCTGGCGTTTGTACGCGACCGGTTGCGGCCGGTCGCGGTCTTGGCTGCGACAGCGGTGGTCGCGGTGGGATGTTCCAGCACTGAAGCACCCCCTGCGCCGCCGACCTCATCGGCCGCAACCGGCGACGGGGTGGAGATCGAGGACGGCGCCCGGGAGATCGACGGTGCGCTGACCAAGCTGGTGCTGGTCGACCCGTCCACCGGAGCCACTTCGGTGTACGACGCCGTGGACGAGAAAGAAACCCAGATCGGCACCTACGGACCGGTTTCTGCGCTCTATGGCGATGGTCGATTCGGTTACCTGCGAGCAGGTGAGCGGACGACAATCGTGGACGCCGGCGCGTGGACCTTCGACCATGGCGAGCACTACCACTATTTCGCCAGCGAACCGGCCGAGGTCGGGGTCCTCGAACTCCCGGTCGCGGCAGTGGCCGCAAGCAACTCCACGGTGGCAATCCAGTCCGGGGCCGGTGCGGTCGAACTGTTCGATCGCGAAAAGCTCGGTGCCAAGGCAATCGAGACGCCGGAGGGCCTGACGCCCCCGCCGGACACCGCGACCGTGGTGCCCTATGGCAGCAGGATCGTCACCGTGACCAACGACGGTCGCCTCCAGGTCACCGGCGACGCGGGCACGACCGATCTCGAAGGTGAATGTGCCGGCCCGACCTGGGCCAGAGCAACCCGCAAGGCGGCCGTCTTCGGCTGTGCGAACGGCGCGGTCCGGGTCACCGGCGGCGAGAAGGACCTCACCGTCACCGCGATGCCCTATCCCGCAGACGCACCGGCGCAGCATCCCGCTCAGGTGGAACACCGGGACCGCTCCGATGTGTTCGCCGGGGTGGCCGAGGGAACGGTGTGGGTGCTCGACAGCCGGCAGCGCGCCTGGACGCCCATCCCCGTTCCCGACGCCGTCGCCACCAATACCGCCGGAGACGGAACTGTGTTGATACTGCGTCGGGACGGAAGTCTCAGTGCCTTCGACGTCAACACTCGTGCCGAGACGGCGCGGATGCCCTTGATCGCGGGTGGCGTACCGGCCGAAGGGGCACAGCCGGTGGTCGATCTCGATTCCGACCGTGCCTATGTCAACAACGCGGCGGGCAAGGAAATCTACGAGATCGACTATGCGGATGGTTTGCGGATCGCTCGCACCCTGCGCACCGGGGTCACGCCGGGACTGATGGTCGAGGCCGGCCGGTGACACGGCGTTCAGTTGCATTGGTCGCGGCTCTGGTCAGCATCCTGGCCACCGCCTGCGGGGGCGGGCCCGGCGGTGGCAGCGGCGAGATCGTGGTGACCACCAACATTCTCGGTGACATTGTCCGCAATATCGTCGGGGACACCGCCACGGTCCGGGTTCTGATGCAACCCAACGCCGATCCGCACTCGTTTGGAGTATCGGCTCAGGACGCTGCCGCGATGAACGGCGCCGGTCTGATCGTCTACAACGGTCTCGGACTCGAAGAGAACGTGACCCACAATGTGGAAAGCGCTGCCTCGCACGGTGTGTCGACACTCGCGGTTGGCGACCGTATCGACCCGATCAAGTACGCCGAGGGCGACAGCGCGGGCATGCCGGATCCGCACTTCTGGACCGATCCGGAACGGGTGATCACGGCGGTCGATGTCATCGAGGAAGCGATCGTGCGCGATGTCGCCGGTATCGACGGCGACGCCATCGCTCGCAACGCCGACAATTATCGTGCGCGACTGCGCCTGCTCGACGGGGCCATGAGCCATGGTTTCGCCGCGCTCCCACCGGACCGGCGCAAGCTGGTGACCAACCATCACGTGCTCGGGTATCTGGCGCAGCGCTTCGACTTCGAAGTCATCGGTGCCGTGGTCCCGAGCGGCACAACACTGGCCGCGCCGAGCGCATCGGACCTGCAGTCGCTGGTCGGTGCGATCCGATCAGCCCGGGTACCAGCAATTTTCGTTGACTCGTCACAACCGGAGAAGCTGGCGCGTGTGCTGGCACAGGACGCCGGTGTGCAGGTGCAGATCGTGCCGCTCTACAGCGAATCCCTCAGTCCGCCCGGCACCCCGGCTGACACGTATCTCGACATGATGCGCGCCAACACAGACGCCATCGTCACCGGACTGCAATAGCAGCAGATTTCACCACCCCCCCAAAAAAAGGAGCACAATCATGTCCAATCCGCGGTGGTTGTACCGGGTCGGAGCCGTGACATTCACGGCAGCGGCGCTGGCGGCATGTTCGTCGGGAACCGACAGTACCGACGGCACAGGAACTTCCGAGGCATCGAGCAGTTCCTCGGCGGCACCGAGCGCGCCGATCGTCGAGCCGCTGGTGGCCACCTACGACGGCGGACTGTATGTCCTCGACGGTGAGACCCTCGAGGTCAAGCAGGACATTCCGCTCGAGGGATTTCTGCGGATCAATCCTGCGGGCGATCACGGCCATGTGCTGGTCACCACCGGCGAGGGCTTCCGGATCCTGAACGCCGAGGGCGGACAGCTGACCGATGACACCTTCCCGGCCGTCGACGCCGGCCACGTCACCCCGCACGGTGAGAACACCGTGCTGTTCGCCGACGGCACCGGCGAGATCACCGCCTTCGATCCGCACGCCCTGGAAGCCGGTGGGTTGCCCGAAACCCGGAAGTTCAAGTCCCAGGAACCCCACCATGGGGTCGCCGTGATCTTGGCCGACGACACACTGGTGCAGACGCTGGGCAACCCGGATACCCGCGTCGGTGCAGTGGCGATGCAGGGGAACCGCGAGGTCGCACGCAGCGAGGAATGCCCGGGCGTGCACGGTGAGGCGGTGGCTGCAGACGAAGTGGTCATCCTCGGCTGCGAGAACGGCGTCCTGGAGTTCGCCAACGGCAAGTTCACCAAGATCGCCAGCCCGACGCCCTACGGCCGGATCGGCAACACCCGCGGCCATGAGGACTCACCCGTCGTATTGGGGGACATGAAGGTCGACGCCGACGCCGAGATGGAGCGGCCCAATCAGTTCTCGCTCATCGACACGACGACCGATCAGCTGAAGCTCGTCGAGATGCCGCAGGGTGTGAGCTACTGGTTCAGGTCGCTGGCACGCGGTCCTCAGGCTGAGGCGCTCATCCTGGGAACCGACGGCAAACTACACGTCTTCGATCCGGTGACCGGCGACCTCGTCAAGTCGATCGAGGTGACCGGGCCGTGGACCGAGCCCGACGACTGGCAGCAGCCGGGCCCGGCGGTGTTCACCCGGGAGGACGCGGTGTATGTGAGCGACCCGGCGGCCAAGCAGATTCACCTGGTCGATCTGGCGGCCGGCAACGTCGCGAACTCGGTGACGCTGGAGCAGACACCCAATGAGCTCAGTGGCGCGGTCGGTCACGACGACCACTGATCTGTTCGACTGAGGACCCCCGGTGTGGTGCCGCTGAGGCGGTGTCACGCCGGGGGTTTCGTCTTCCTCGGCTGGTCGGTCAATTGCCGATGACATCGCGCAGACCCGCCATCAGTGCCGACGAAAGCTTCCCTGCACACGGCGCGCACACGGCAACGGTGAACGGGCGCATGGTGAATTGACTGCCGGCCGACATGAACTTGGCTCCTGGATGTTGAACAACGGTTTCCCATGGATCTGTCGTCACGCTACAGTTAATGAAAATCGTTTTCAATAAATTCGAGGAGTGTGCGATGGGCCGACTTGCGGGCGAAGTGGCGTTCGTGACCGGGGCGGCCCGGGGGCAGGGGCGCAGACCGACGTTCGCGACCGCGTTGCCTTGGAACAGACGTTGACTGAGGCCGTCGCGGAGCTCGGTGGTCTGCACCGTGCACCCGACCAATGTGAACACCGACATGCTGCACAATCCGTCGATGTACCGGACGTTCCGGCCGGATCTCGCCGTGCCCACCCGCGAGGACGCCGAGCTCACCTTCCCCTTCATGCAGGCGATGCCGGTGCCCTATGTCGAACCGTCGGACATCTCACATGCTGTCGTCTACCTGGCCTCCGACGAGTCCCGTTATGTCACCGGACAGCAGCTGTTCGTCGACGCCGGATCCTCACTCAAGCTCGGTATCTAGCAGGATGATTCGATGAATCTTGTCAATCCCGGCAACAACACCGCCGCGGCTCCCAGAGCCTCCGCGGCCCACCTGGCCGATCTCAAGGACGTGGTGCGAAATGAACTCGAGCTGGATACCGAGACGACGGTGCTGATCCAGCAGCTCGCCTGCGCGGAACCGGGCTGCCCGCCCGTGGAGACCGTCGTCGCGGTATTGGGTACGTCACGGCGCAGCTGGAAGTTCTCCACCCCCACAACCGATGTCACGACGGCAGCCTTGCGTGACGTAATTGCGAAGTACCCGAGAGGACGCGAACATGACCACGACGATTGATGACCGGGTTCCGGTCACGGTAATCACCGGATTCCTGGGTTCCGGTAAGACCACCCTTGTCAACCGGATCCTCACCGAAAACCACGGGCGCCGGATCGCGGTGATCGAGAACGAATTCGGTGAGGTCGGCATCGATGATGCCTTGGTGCTCGACGCCGAGGAAGAGATCTTCGAGATGAACAACGGGTGCATCTGCTGCACCGTCCGGGGCGACCTCATCCGGATCCTCGGCGCGCTGATGCGCCGTCGCGATAAGTTCGACCAAATCCTCATCGAGACAACGGGTCTGGCCGACCCGGCTCCCGTCGCGCAGACTTTCTTCGTCGACGACGAGATCCGGGACAGGTTACGCCTCGACGCCATCGTCACGGTTGTCGACGCCGCCCACGTGCTGGACCACCTCAACGAGATCAAACCCGAGGGGGTCGAGAACGAGTCTGTCGAGCAGGTAGCCTTCGCCGACCGGATGTTGCTGAACAAGACCGATCTCGTCAGCGAGGAACAACTCGCCGCCGTCGAGAACCGCCTGCGCAGCATCAACCGCGGTGCAGGCATCGTGCGGACCCAGAACGCCAAGGTCGACCTGGCTCAGGTGCTCGATATCGGCGCCTTCGATCTGCAGCGCGTGCTCACCGACGATCCCGCTTTCCTGGAGCAGGACGACCATCAGCACGATCAGTCGGTCAGCTCGGTGGGTTTCCTGATCGACGGCGACGTCGACGTGGAGAAACTGAACTCCTGGCTAGGGGAGCTGCTCGCCAGCAAGGGTGTCGACATCTTCCGCAGCAAGGGCATTCTCGCCCTGGCCGGGCAGGACCGGCAGTACGTATTCCAGGGCGTACACATGTTGTTCGACGGCACCGAAGGCCGGCCCTGGGGTGAGCAGGAGTCGCGCACGAACCGCATGGTGTTCATCGGACGCAACCTGGATCGGGAAGCGCTGCAGGCGGCGTTCCGCGCCTGTCTGGTGGAAGCATGACCCCGACCGCGACCGCCTTCAACGGCTGGGCGGCCGATGTCGACGATGCCGTCGCAGCTGTCTCGCCAGGACCGGATGGGCGTATCGCGGTCGCCGGTTCGGAGGGTTCGTTGGCTCTGCTGTCGCCGGCCGGCGAGGTCGAGATCCGGCAGACGCTGTCATTGGGCTGCCTCGCGGTGGCATGGTCACCGGCAGGTGACCGGATCGCGGTGGGCTGCATCGACGGAATTGTGATCGTGGATTCAGTGGGCCATCAGATCGCCCGGCATCGCGGCGGATGGTGCTCATCGCTGGCGTGGAGCTTCGACGGTGCACGGCTGGCTGCGGGGACGGGCAAGTCCTCGGTCGTCTACGGCGCCGACGGGGCAGAGCTGTTCCGCCACGACCGAGACAGCACGGTGAGCACCGTCGGCTGGATAAACCGTCGGGTGGCGTCGGCCGCGTACGGCGGTGTGCACGTGTGCCATGTGTCGCAGGGGGCCGCCGCCGATGTGCTGCCGTTCACCGGATCGCTGCTGACGATGGCGATCAGTCCGGACCGCCGGTGGGCCGCCAGCGGTAATCAGGACGCCACTCTGCACGTGTGGCGGGTCGGCAAGGCCGGCGAGGAATTGTCGATGTCGGGCTATCCCACGAAGATAACGGCTCTGGCTTTCTCGCCGGACTCGATGCTGCTGGCCTCCGGCGGAGGTCAGGACGTCACCGTGTGGGACTTCGGCGGGCGAGGCCCGCGGGGGAGTACGCCGCGCATCTTGGCGGCGCACCGGCAATCGGTCACCGGTCTGGCCTGGTCTCCGCGCGGTGACATGCTCGCGGCCGTGGCCGATGACGGATGCGTTGCGATATGGGAGCCGCGGGCAGGATCGCCGGGCAGACCGCTGGATGTCCTCGACCGCCTGGACCGTTCGGTGCCGGCCTCGGCCGTGTGTTGGGTGGGCAGCGATCGGCTGGTCGCAGCCTGGGCGGACGGCACGGTCGCCACACATCGAGTTGGGTGACCGGCCGCCCGCAGGGGGCTCAATGCGAATGCTGTTGTGTCACACCCCAGGCCGGTAGCGGATCGGGGTAGCCGAGCCAGGCCGATTCGCCTTCGGCGACTTCGTCGTCGGTCAGGATCGCCTGGCCCAGCAGGCGGTGCAGCTTCTCGCGGTCCAGCTTGACGCCGATGAAGACGATCTCCTGGCCGGGTGTGATGTCCGTCTTCGACCAGTACTGGGCCGGTTCGATCACGAGGTTGGGCCCGGCCTGCGACCAGATGGCGGCGATCGTGGGGCGGCTGGCGATCCAGCAGAATCCCTTGCTGCGCAACACCCTGGTGGTCTGTGCGAGTGCATCGCCCAGCCGTTGCGGATGGAAGGGTCGGTCGGACCGGAAGGTCATCGAGCTGATGCCGTACTCCTCGGTCTCGGGAGTGTGACCGTCTGCGATCTCCTCATCCCAGCCGGGAGACTGTGCCGCGGCGATCGGATCGAAGAGCCCGGTCCCCAGAACCTCGTCGATGCCCACGACGCCGTGATCGGTCCGGATGAGCTTCGCGGTGGGGTTGAGCCTGCGCAGCAGGGTTTCCACGGTGTCGAGTTGGGCCGGGCTCACCAGATCGGTTTTGTTGAGCAGCAACACATCCGCGAACTCGACTTGATCGGTGAGTAGATCGGCGATGCTGCGTGCGTCGCCCTCACCCGCCGAAAGGTCGCGGTCGGCAAGGGATTCGCCCCTGGCGATCTCGGCGAGGAACGTCGAGGCGTCCACGACGGTCACCATGGTGTCGAGTTTGGCGAGCTGCCCGAGCTGGAAGCCGTCCTCGAACTCCCAGTCGAAGGTCGCCGCCACCGGCATCGGTTCGGAGATTCCCGTCGACTCGATGACCAGTTGATCGAAACGATTCTGCCGGGCCAGCGTGCCGACCGCCTCGACCAGGTCCTCGCGCAGCGTGCAGCAGATGCAGCCGTTGGTCAGTTCGACCAGTTTCTCGTCGGTGCGCTCCAGGTGGCCTTGGCCGGCGATCAGGGCGGCGTCGATGTTGATCTCGCTCATGTCGTTGACGATGACCGCGACGCGACGGCCCTCGCGATTGCCGAGGATGTGGTTGAGCAGGGTGGTCTTGCCGGCTCCGAGAAAGCCGGACAGGACGGTGACGGGAAGTAGGTCGGGGGCTGGCATCGCACTCCTTAATGAAAATGATTATCGATAACACATCCTCCGATGCGGCGATAACTAATGCAAACGGTTATCGTTATCGGCGTGATCACGATTGCGTCCTCCCGCGCACTGGCTGCCGGTCTACTCCTGGTTCTCCCCGTCGCACTGAGTGCCTGCGGGTCGAGTGACCAGTCGACTCCGCCGCCGACCGCGGCCCAGGGAGACTGCCCGACGACGCCCGTCGACGTCGTGGTCAGCGTCGACCAGTGGGGCAAGATCGTGTCCTCGCTCGCCGGAGCCTGCGCCGATGTGACGACGGTGCTGTCCGGTTCCTCGGTCGACCCGCACGATTTCGAACCGGCACCCTCGGACGCCGCGGCCTTCGAAGGCGCCCAACTGGTCGTCATAAACGGCGGCCACTACGACGAATGGGCCGCCAAGCTCGCCGAGAGCACCGCCCCGGATGCGCCGGTCGTGGATGCCATGGCGATCCTCGCCGGCGATCACCAGGGCCATGACCATGAGGAGCCCGGTGCCGAAGAGCCCGGCCACGAGGGCCACAGCGACGGCACCAACCCGCACTCCTGGTACAGCCCGGTCGCGGTGACCGATGTCGCCACCGCGGTGACCGCCGAACTCACCAGACTCTCCCCGGCCGCGGGCGAGTACTTCAGCGCCCGGCACGCCGAGTTCACCTCTGCATTGCAGCCCTACCGCGATCTCATCGCCGAGATCAAGGCCGGCGCAACCGGTAAGAGCTACGCCGCCACCGAGAGCCTGTTCGACGACATGGCCGCCGAACTCGGGCTGGCCAACCGCACCCCGCAGGGTTACCAGGTCGCCTCGTCGAACGAGTCCGACCCGTCCCCGGCCGACCTGGATGCATTTCTGCGGCTGCTGTCGGATCGCGGTGTCGACGTGCTGATCTACAACACGCAGACCGAAGGTTCGGTCCCGGAACAGCTCCGCGCCGCCGCCGAGGCCGCCGGTGTTCCGGTGGTCGATGTGACCGAAACGGTCCCGCCGGGCGCGCCGACGTTCGAGGCTTGGCAGGTGGACCAACTCACCACCCTCGCCGAGGCTCTCGGTGTCAATTAGTCCGGTGTCCGACAGCGCGCTCGTCTTCGACGATGTAAGCGTCGTTCGCGGCGGCCGGCTCATCTGGTCGGAAGGCACCTTCACGATCCCCGCCGGCGGCATCGTGGCCGTGATCGGGTCGAACGGCTCGGGCAAATCGACGCTGCTGCAGGTGGTGCTCGGTCTGCTGCCGGTGGCCTCCGGGTCGGTGCAGGTGCTCGGCGGGCAACCCGGAGCCAACAACGATGTCATCGGTTACGTGCCCCAGGACTATGTCGCCGGCGCCGGGGAGGCGATCCGCGCGCGCGACGCCGTGATGCTGGGACTCACCGGCCGCCGGTGGGGCGTGCGTCGCGACACCGCCGCCGACAAAGCCCGGGTGGCCGAGGCGCTGCAGGCCGTCGAGGCCGACGAATTCGCCGACCGCCGGGTGTCGCAGCTGTCCGGCGGACAGCGCCAACGCATCGCACTGGCCAACGCCCTGGTGTCCCGTCCGCGCCTGCTCATCCTCGACGAGCCGCTCGCCGCGCTCGACCTGCGCAACCAGCACGAGATCGTCGCGCTGCTCTCCCGGCTGAACTCCGAATACGACGTGACCATTCTCGTTGTCGCCCATGACCTCAACCCGCTGTTGTCGGTACTGGACAGCGCGGTGTACCTGCTCGACGGGCATGCCCACCATGCCGCGATCGACCAGGTCGTCGACGCCGATCTGCTGACCCACCTGTACGGCACCAGAGTCCAGGTCGCCAATACCCTGCAGGGCCAGATGTACATGAGGAGCGGGCAGTGACGAGCACCTTCCTGGCGCTCGGCTATCAGGAGAACTGGTGGCAGATCCTGACGTCGGCGTTCATGCGCAATGCCCTGATCGGTGGGACGCTGGTGGCGCTGGCCGCCGGACTGATCGGCTATTTCATCATCGTGCGCAATACCGCGTTCGCCGCGCACGCGCTGGCCCATATCGGGCTGCCCGGAGCGACAGGTGCGGCCCTGCTCGGACTGCCCGTGGTGCTCGGGCTGGGCGTGTTCTGTATCGGCGGCGCACTGGTGATCGGGGCGATGGGCAAGCGTGCCGGCGACCGTGAGGTCACCACCGGCACGGTGCTGGCGCTCGCGACCGGGTTCGGCTTGTTCTTCAACTCGCTGGCCACCAAGAACTCGTCGACCCTGACCAATGTGCTGTTCGGCAACCTGCTGGCCATCACCCACCAGCAACTGCTCACGTTCACCGTGTTGTTACTGGTGATCGCCGCCACCGTCGTGATCATTTACCGCCCCTTGCTGTTCGCCTCGGTCAATGCCCAGGTTGCCGAGGCCAAGGGGGTGCCGGTGCGGGCGTTGTCGATCGTCTTCATGGCGCTGCTGGGCCTGTCGGTGACGATGGCCGTGCAGGCCGTCGGCACCCTGCTGCTGTTCGCGCTCGTCGTCACCCCGGCGGCGACCGCGATCATGCTCA
The DNA here is from genome assembly GCF_008329585.1 of Mycolicibacterium sp. P9-22. Taxonomy (GTDB): domain Bacteria; phylum Actinomycetota; class Actinomycetes; order Mycobacteriales; family Mycobacteriaceae; genus Mycobacterium. Next base: position 142,543 of record NZ_NPKP01000003.1, read on the forward strand.
CCGCTCGACCGCTCGCCGCGATGGCGATCTCCACGGTGATAAGCCTGGTTTCGGTGTGGGCCGGCCTGGCGGTGTCGGCGCTGTTCAACATGCCGCCGAGCTTCGTCATCGTCACCATTGCGTGCGCCATCTGGCTCGCGGTGTGGTCGGGTAGCCGGATCGGCGCCGTCGTCCGCTAGCCTCAACAGGCATGTCCAGAAGCCCGGCGCCGCGGAGGCGCGCGACGCTGGCTTCGCTGGCCGCCGAACTCAACGTTTCGCGCACCACCATCTCCAATGCCTACAACCGGCCGGACCAGTTGTCGGCCGATCTCCGTGAGCGGGTGCTTGCCGCGGCAAAGGAATTGGGCTACCCCGGCCCGGATCCGGTCGCCCGGTCGCTGCGCACGCGTAAGGCCGGTGCGGTCGGCCTGATGATCACCGAGCCGCTCAACTATGCGTTCAGCGATCCGGCCGCCCTGGATTTCGTTGCCGGACTTGCCGAATCGTGCGAGGAGGCCGGGCAGGGTCTGCTGCTGGTGGCCGCGGGCCCCAATCGCAGCGTCGACGACGGCTCGGCGGCGGTGCTCTCGGCGGGCGTGGACGGATTCGTCGTCTACTCGGCCTCCGATGACGACCCCTATCTGCCGGTTCTACTGCAACGCCATCTGCCGATCGTCGTCGTCGATCAACCCGGGGACGTCCCTGGTGCGTCGCGGGTCTGCATCGATGATCGCGCAGCCATGCGCGAGCTCGCCGAACATGTTGTGGGACTTGGTCATCGTGAGATCGGTGTGCTGACGATGCGGCTGGGGCGGGAGTGGCCGCACGAGAGCACCCGGCCCATGGTCGCCGATCCGGAACGGCTGAACACCCCACATTTCCTGGTTCAGCGCGAGCGGGTACACGGGGTGTACGACGCGATGAGCGCAGCCGGCCTGGATCCCGCGTCGGTGACCGTGGTGGAGAGCTACGAGCATCTGCCGCAGTCCGGGGGTGCGGCCGCGGAGGTCGCGCTGGCCGCCAACCCGCGCATCACCGCGCTGATGTGCACCGCCGACGTGCTGGCGCTCTCGGCGATGGACTACCTACGGGCGCACGGCATCTTCGTGCCGGGGCAGCTGACGGTGACCGGATTCGACGGGGTTCCCGAGGCGCTGGCCCGGGGGCTGACCACCGTCACCCAGCCCAGCATGGAGAAGGGCCGCCGCGCCGGAGACCTGCTGCACAACCCGCCGCGCTCGGGTCTGCCGGTGGTCGAGGTGCTCGGCACCGAGGTGGTGCGGGGGCGAACCTCCGGCCCGCCGGCCTAACGCCTGCGCCGGGCCAGCAGCACGTCGTCATGGGTGTGCCGGCCGTCGGGTCCGGCCGGCACGTCGCGTGGGCGCCGCCGGTCGACGGTGACATCCCAGTCCGAGTCGAACAGTGCGGCCACATCGTCGTGCAGGAGGTAGATCGCCGGATCGAATCCGTGCGACTTCGCCAGTTCGACGTCGATATCGGCGTGATGCACGACCAACAACAGGCCGCCGGGCGCGACAGCGGACAGCAGGGCCCGTTCGGCGTCCCGGCCCGGTGAGTGCAACAAGGCCGGATAGTGCGCGGTGACGAGATCGAAACCGCCGTCGGGCAGATCCAGATCTTCCAGTCGGGACCGGCGCCAGGTCACCGCGACACCGGCCTGTGCGGCGTGTGTGGCGGCCCGGTCCAGGGCGACCCGGGACACGTCGATGGCGGTGACGTCCCATCCCTGAGTGGCCAGCCACACCGCGTCGGCTCCCATGCCGCAACCGATGTCGAGTGCCGAACCCGCCGGCAGGTCGCCGATCTCGGTGACCACGGCGGGGTTGGGTCGTTGGGCGGGCAGCCGATCCAGGAAGGAGTGGTAGCGCTCGTCCCATTCGTCGAACAGTGCCTGTGCCGGGGTATCGGTCATGGCCCCAGGATGCGTGGGCCGCGGACCGATCGGCAATCAGTCTTGCCGATCAGGCAATCGGGTGTCGGCCAGGTATCGCAGCACCGCCGCCACATCGGCGGGGCTGTCCACCCGGAAATCGGCCAGCGTCTCGCCCGGTCCGATCTTGATGCCGATATCGCCGTCGCGCATCCGCCGGAACGCCTTTTCGTCGGTGACGTCATCGCCGAGGAAGACCACTGCCGTTGCGGCGCAACGGTTACGCAGGATGTCGACGGCCTCGCCCTTGTCGGTGACGATCACCGCGAACTCCAGCACCGCCTTGCCCGCGGTGGTGTGCGCATCCCAGGACTCGGCGGCCTCGGTGGCCAGGGCGAGTGCGGCCGCACCGTCGGCGTCTGAGGCGTTGCGCACATGCAGGGCCACGCTGGCGGGTTTGGTCTCGACCATGACGCCGGGACGACCCGCGGCAATGGAATTCAGCGTCTCGGCGATCTCGGCCAGCAGCGCGGTGTCGATGTCGTGCGCGAAGCCGGTGTCGAATTCGGCGCCGTGACTGCCGACCGCCTGCACCCCGGCCGACAGCCCGGACAACTCACGCAGCACCGACAGTGCCCGCCCGGAGATCAGCGCTGCGACGGTGTCGGGCAGGCCTGCAAGTTCTTCGAGCGCCGCCGCGGCTGCCGGCAGTGGACGGGCATCGGCGGGATTGTTGACGATCGGCGCGAGGGTGCCGTCGAAATCGGAGGTGACCAGCAGGCGCGGAGTGGCCGCAGCCGTGGCGAGGGCGCGCTGCAGACGGGCATCAAGCACCCGTCACACCTTAGGTTGTTCTCCGTCGCCGATGAGCAGCCGGACCGCCAGGTCGAGCCGTTTGGCCACATCGGTGGCCGACGCGCGCCGCGTCAGCCATGCCAGCAGGTTGGACAGCCACACATCGGAGATGACGCGGGCGATGTGGTACTGGTCCTCGGTGGGCTCGCCTTCGCTCATCGCGCGGGCGAACATCGAATCCATCAGCTTGCCGACGTGATCGACCTCGCCGGCCGCGGAGGCGTCGGCGAAGACGAAGGCGCGGGTCATGGCCTCGGTGAGCAGTGGGTTGCGCTGCATGGAGCGGTTCAGCCTGCCGACCATGATGTTGAGGCGCTCATACGGAGTCCCACCGGTCAGCGTCGCACGGTCGGTCTTGGCGTCGATACGCTCGAACTCCCGGCCCAGCGCGGACACCAGCAGGTGCACCTTGGACGGGAAGTAGCGGTACAGGGTCCCGACGGCAACGTCGGCGCGCTCGGCGACGGCCCGCATCTGGACGGCCTCGTACCCACCCTTGGACGCGATGGCCAGGGTGGCGTCCAGGATGCGTTTGCGGCGCTCGCGCTGCGCTTCGGAGCCGAGCTCGGATTCGGAGAGTACGGCCACGGCCATCACCTGACGGGGTGAGTCAGAACCCGATCCGGGTTGTGCAGGCGACGACATGTGGCGGACAACTCCTTCGTGATGCGCTTAAGGGGGAAACGATACGCATGCCGGCTGTTGATCGCCCACCTCCCCGCTCCAGATCACAACGGCGCGTCGCGGCCGTGACAGTGGTCGACTTGACGTCCGTGCGCTGGCACTATTAGAACACGTTCTAGTGGGAAGCGGAGCCTTCTCACCCTATGGCTAGGAGTTGCCGGTGTCCGTGTTGTCCGTGCAGACCGACACATCCGACGAGTTTGCGGCCCGTGAACTGGTCCGTAGCTGGGCCGGGGGCTCCGGAGCGATCGAGGCGACCCGCAATGTGGAGCTCGGTGACCCCGATGCCTGGCGCGCCCCCTTTGACGCTTTCGCCCAACTAGGGGCATTCGGTGTGGCGGTCCCCGAGGAGTTCGGCGGGGCGGGCAGCACCATCACCGATCTGCTGGCCATGGTCGATGAAGCCGCCGCCGCACTGGTACCGGGTCCGCTGGCCACCACGGCGCTGGCCACCCTGGTGGTCGACGACCCCGCCGTGCTGGAGGCGCTGGCCGGCGGTGAGCGCAGCGCCGGCGTCGCGTTCGAATCCGATATCACCTTCGAGGCGGGTACCGCGACGGGTACCGCGGAATTCGTCCTGGGTGCCGACCCGGCGGGAGTCTTTGTGCTGCCTGCCTCGGGCAGCTGGTTGCTGATCGACGGCACCGCCGACGGTGTCACGATCGAACCGCTGGAGGCCACCGACTTCTCCCGCCCGCTGGCCCGCGTCACACTGGCCTCCGCGCCGGCCCAGCAACTCACCGCGTCGCCGCAGCGGGTGACCGATCTGATCGCCACCGTGCTGGCGGCCGAGGCTGCGGGCCTGGCCCGCTGGCTGCTGGACACCGCCAACGAGTACGCCAAGGTCCGTGAGCAGTTCGGTAAGCCGATCGGCAGCTTTCAGGCCGTCAAGCACATGTGCGCCGAAATGTTGCTGCGCAGCCAGCAGGCCGCCGTGGCGGCCGCCGATGCCGCATCGGCCGCCGCCGGCGATGATGCCGAACAGCTGTCGATCGCCGCTGCCGTGGCCGCGTCCATCGGTATCGATGCCGCCAAGAAGAACGCCAGGGACTGCATCCAGGTGCTCGGCGGTATCGGTATCACCTGGGAGCACGACGCGCACCTGTACATGCGCCGGGCCTACGCCGTCGCGCAGTTCCTCGGCGGGCAGTCGCGTTGGCTGCGCCGCACCGTGGAACTGACCCGCGCGGGTGTCCGCAGGCAGCTGCATGTGGATGTGGCCGATGCGGACGCCATCCGCCCCGAGATCGCTGCTGCCGCAGCCAAGATCGCCGAACTGCCCGAGAGCGAGCGCCAGCGCGCGCTGGCCGAGTCGGGGTTGCTGGCGCCGCACTGGCCCAAGCCGTACGGCCGGGACGCGACGCCTGCCGAGCAACTCGTCATCGACGAGGAACTGAATGCGGCGGGCGTGGTGCGCCCGGACATCTCGATCGGTTGGTGGGCCGCGCCGACCATCCTGTCGGCGGGCAGCCTCGAGCTGATCGACCGGTTCATCCCGGGCACCCTCACCGGGGACGTGTACTGGTGCCAGCTGTTCTCCGAACCTGGCGCCGGTTCCGACCTTGCCGCCCTGCGCACCAAAGCCGTTCGCACCGAGGGTGGTTGGCTGCTGACGGGTCAGAAGGTGTGGACCTCGAATGCGCACCGTGCCAACTGGGGCATCTGCCTGGCCCGCACCAACCCCGATGTGCCGAAACACAAGGGCATCACCTACTTCCTGGTCGAGATGAACTCGCCCGGTATCGACATCCGGCCGCTGCGCGAGATCACCGGGGAGGCGCTGTTCAACGAGGTGTTCTTCGACGATCTGTTCGTGCCCGACGAGCTGGTGGTCGGCGAGGTCGACGGGGGATGGCCGCTGGCGCGCACCACGCTGGCCAATGAGCGTGTCGCGATCGCCACCGGCGGTGCCCTCGACAAGGGTATGGAGCACCTGCTGGAGGTGATCGGTGACCGCGCGCTCGACGGCGCCGAGGCCGACCGGCTGGGCACGTTGATCATTGCCGCACAGGTGGGTTCGCTGCTGGACCAGCTGATCGCCCGGCTGGCGGTCGGCGGTAACGATCCGGGTGCGCCCTCGAGCGTGCGCAAGCTGATCGGGGTGCGCTACCGGCAGGGCCTGGCCGAGACGGTGATGGATTTCCTGGACGGCGGGGGCATCGTGGATTCCCCGGATGTGCGCTACTTCCTGAACACCCGTTGCCTGTCCATCGCCGGTGGCACCGAGCAGATTCTGCTCACGCTGGCGGGGGAGCGGCTGCTGGGACTGCCTCGCTAGCCCGCAGATAACCCGTCAGCAGCCGCACCACCTCATCCTCGAGCTGTGCGGTGTCCACCGGCGCCGCGATGAGCCGGTGCACCAGCGATTCGATGGTGGCGATGGTCAGCCTGGCCGCGAACGCCGGGTCGGCAACGCTGACTTCGGGGTGGCGGCACAGTATTTCGGTGACTCCCGCGACACCGCGCGCCTCGGTGTCGCGCAGCCGGGCTAGCAGTGCGGCCGAGCGGGGCGCCTCTTCGAACAGCACCCGGTGCAGCGCAGGGTCTTCCCGGTGATTGTCGATGGCGGCGCGGACGAACAGTCGCAGCAGATCGTCGAGCGCCTCGGGCAAGCCGTCGCGCAGCCGCTCGGTCAACAGCGTGGTACCGGCGTCGACATGCGCTTCGCTCAGCGCGGCCAGGATGGCGTCCTTGTTCGGAAAGTATTGGTACAGCGAGCCGATGGACACGCCCGCTGCGGCCGCGATGCGATTCGTGGTGCCCGCGGCGTAGCCGTGTTCGCTGAAGACGCCGGCGGCCGCATCCAGGATGTCGCGGCGGGTCTGGGCCGAACGCTGCTGTCGGGGCTGCTTGCGGGCACGGAACCGGTCGGTGGGCGCCATGTCGCCAGCGTAGGTCAGCCGAAAGTGGTCTGCGCGCACGCCGCCGGGGTTCTGATATTCACCCCGCCGAAGACCACATGGATGTCGGAGCACACGATGAAACCGGCGTCCAGCTGCGGCTTGCCGGTGGACCAGTTGGTCTGCACCGAATCACCGTCGACGGCGAAGCGTTCCAGCGGCCCGCCGCCGAAATAGGTGACCGACACCTGGTAGTCGCTGACCGACTTGTAGGCCTTGGACAGCACGTTGTTGTGGTTGGCGCCCTTCAGTTCCCGCGGCATGCCCGCCGGCGCGCTGTACCAGGCCTCCTGGAAGACCGACCGGTCGGTGCTGCGGAGCGTGATGGTCTGCCGAGCCCAGGTGTCCTGCGGCAGGCCGACCGGTCCGCCCGGGGTCATCAAGTTGGCCTGGGTGCGGAAGAAGCACCGGCCGTCACCGCCCGGGCAGTCCGCGGTCACGTGCATCTCGACGATGCCGCCCGGCGCCGGTATCGACGACATGCCGGTGTTCGACGCGGCCCGGGCGACTGCCGGACCGGTCATCGCGGCGGTGGCGCAGACGGCCGCGGCCAGCAGTGCCCCCGTCGCTACGCTCGCTCCGCGCCCAAGAATCCTCTTCACGGCAGTTCCTCCCGGTCCGGGCGAATGTTAGCCCGGGCACTATTCGTCGTAGGTGACTTCCACTGAATCCGACTTGGGCAGTGCCTGGCACGCCAGGATCAGTCCTTCGTCGAGGTCGGACGGTTCGAGTACGTCGTTGATCTCCATGTCGACGTCACCCTTGCGCATCAACACCGCGCAGGCCCCGCAGTGCCCCTCGCGGCACGAGAACGGTGCGTCCAGTCCCTTGTTGAGCAGGACGTCGAGCAGCTTTGCCTTGCGCGGCCACTCGATCTCGTGGGTGGTGCCGTCAAGTTCGACGACGGCCTGCGCCGGCCCGCGGTCGTCGTCCTCATCGATCTCGATGACGACCTCGGCGAAGGGGTCGGAGTCCAGCGATTTGAAGACCTCGATGTGAATGTGCTTCGCGTCGACGGTCTTCAATGCGGCCTCGGCGGCCGCCATGAACGGGCCGGGCCCGCAGATGAACGCCTCGTGCGCAGCGAACGGACGCAGCAGGGTGGCCAGCGCGTCCGTGCTGGGCAGGCCCTGCACGGTCTCCAGCCAGTGGATGACGGTCAACCGGTCCGGGTGCGCCGCCGCCAGGTCCCGCAACGCGGCCGCGAAGATCACCGAATTCTCGTCGCGGTTGGCGTAGACCAGCACGATCTTGCCGCTGCCCTCGGCGAGTGCGGATTTGCAGATCGCCATCATCGGCGTGATGCCGCTGCCGGCGGCCAGCAGTAGGAGATCGGTGTCCAGGTTCTTCGGCACGAAGGTGCCCGACGGCGCCAGCACATGCATCCGCATCCCGGCGTGGGCGTTGTCGCACAACCAGTTCGACGCGTAGCCGTCGGCAGTCCGTTTGACGGTGACGGTGAGGTGCTTGTCGATCGCCGGCGCACTCGACAGCGAGTAGCAGCGGGCCACCGACCCGGTCTGTTCGCTGGGCACGCGCAGCGTCAGGAACTGGCCGGGCGAGTAACGGAGCCGGTCAGCGGGAATGTCACTCCCGTCCGGAATCGTGAACACCAGCGAGCGCGCGTCGGCGGTCTCCTCGACCACCTCGCTCACCTGCAGTTCCAGCACATGGCTGCCGAGCGGTTCATCCGTCACAGCCCTGCCCTCATTTCCCTCATAACTAGAACATGTTACAAAACTGAACATGCGCAGGTCCAACCGATGATTCGGCACGCTGCTCGACACAAATCGTAACGTGTTCTAATCTTTGTCCAGTGCTCGATCTCGATCCGGGAGGCAATTCAGTGACGTCCATTGAACAGCGTGACGTGCAGGCGGTCCTCGCCGGCATCGATGATCTGTTGCCGAAGCTGCGGGAACGTGCCCAGGCCGCCGAAGATCGGCGCCAGGTGTCCTACGACACCGTCAACGAACTCGACGAGGTCGGCTTCTTCAAACTGCTCCAGCCCGAACAGTGGGGTGGCCTGCAGGCCGATCCCACGGTCTTCTACGAGGCGGTCCGTCGGCTCGCCAGCGCCTGCGGCTCCACCGGCTGGATCAGCTCGATCATCGGGGTGCACAACTGGCACCTCGCGCTGTTCGACCAGAAGGCCCAGGACGAGGTGTGGGGCGAGGATCCGACGGTCCGGGTGTCCTCCTCGTACGCACCGATGGGCGCCGGCACCGTCGTCGACGGTGGCTACCTGGTGAGCGGCGCCTGGCAGTGGTCCTCCGGTAGCGAGCACGCCACCTGGGCGTTCCTCGGCGGCCCGGTGATCAAGGACGGCCGCCCCGTCGACTTCGGCAGCTTCCTCATCCCGCGCACCGAATACACCATCGACGACGTATGGCATGTCGTCGGCCTGAAGGGGACGGGCAGCAATACCGTCGTCGTCAAGGACGTGTTCGTGCCCTCGCACCGCTTCCTGTCCTACAAGGCGATGAACGACGGCACCGCCGGCGGGTACCAGAACAACACCGCTCCGGTCTACAAGATGCCGTGGGGCACCATGCACCCCACCACCATCTCCGCGCCGATCGTCGGTATGGCCTACGGCGCCTACGCCGCCCACGTCGAGCACCAGGGCAAGCGGGTGCGTGCGGCGTTCGCCGGCGAGAAGGCCAAGGATGACCCGTTCGCCAAGGTCCGCATCGCCGAGGCCGCCAGCGACATCGACGCCGCCTGGCGCCAGCTGATCGGCAACGTCGGCGACGAATACGCACTCCTGCAGGCCGGCAAGGAGATCCCGTTCGAGCTCCGCGCCCGGGCGCGGCGCGACCAGGTGCGTGCCACGGCCCGCTCCATCGCCTCGATCGACCTGCTGTTCGAGTCGGCCGGCGCCACCGCGCTGGTCACCGGCGCGCCGCTGCAGCGGTTCTGGCGGGACGCGCACGCCGGCCGGGTGCACGCCGCCAACGAGCCCGAGCGCGCCTACCTGATCTTCGGAAACAACGAGTTCGGCCTGCCGCCCGCCGACACGATGGTCTGACAGTGACTGCGACACAAGAGATTACCTTCGAATCCACCTCCCGGTACGCCGATGTGCAGGCCGGGGAACTGGCCATGCGGCTGCACTACCACGAGGCGGGTGACCCGACCGGTCAGACCATCGTGCTGTTGCACGGCGGCGGTCCCGGCGCGTCGAGCTGGTCGAACTTCGGCCGCAACATCGCCGTGCTCGCCGAGACGTTCCACGTCATCGCGATCGATCAGCCCGGATACGGGCTGTCCGACAAGCACACCGAGCACGAGCAGTACAACCGGTACAGCGCCAAGGCGGTGCTCGGTCTGCTCGATCGCCTCGGTGTGCAGGGGCGTGTTCCGCTGCTTGGCAATTCACTGGGCGGGGGCACCGCGGTGCGGTTCGCGCTGGACTACCCGGACCGGGCGGGCAAGCTCATCCTGATGGGACCCGGTGGCCTGAGCGTCAACCTGTTCGCCCCCGATCCCACCGAAGGTGTCAAGGCGCTCGCCAAGTTCAACTACGAGCCGACGCGTGAGAATCTCGAAGCCTTCATCCGCATCATGGTGTTCGACCAGAAACTGGTCACCCCGGAACTGGTCGACGAGCGGTTCGCGATCGCCAGCACACCGGAATCGCTGGCCGCCACCCGGGCGATGGGTAAATCGTTCGCGGGCCCGGACTTCGAGCTCGGCATGATGTGGCGCGAGGTGTACAAACTGCGCCAGCCCGTGCTGCTGATCTGGGGCCGTGAGGACCGGGTCAATCCGCTCGACGGAGCGCTGGTCGCGGTCAAACAGATCCCGCGCGTGCAGTTGCACGTTTTCGGCCAGTGCGGACACTGGGCTCAGGTCGAGAAGTTCGACGAGTTCAACAAGCTCACCATCGATTTCCTGAGTTAGGAAGGGCACAGCGATGAGCATCAAGGCTCTTGGATACATGCGCATCGAAGCCACCGATGTCGCGGCGTGGCGCGAGTTCGCGCTCAAGGTGCTCGGCATGGTCGAAGGAGATGGCGCCACCCCCGGTGCGCTGTACCTGCGCATGGACGAGATGGCCGCCCGGCTGGTCATCGTGCCCGGCGAGCAGGACCGCTTGCTCATCTCCGGCTGGGAGGTCGCCGACGCGCCCGCCTTGCAGGCGCTGCGCGAGACACTGTCCAAGGCCGGCGCCGATTTCACCGAGGGCACCCGCGAGGAGCGCTCCGAACGGCGCGTCGAGGGCCTGATCCGTTTCACCGACCCGGCAGGCAATGTGCTGGAGGCCTTTCACGGCGCCCAGTACCTGGGCCGCCGGTTCGTCAGTCCGTACGGCCACAAGTTCGTCACCGCCGAACAGGGCCTGGGGCATGTGGTGCTCACCTGCGACGATGACGCTGCGGCACAGGCGTTCTACCAGGACGTGCTGGGCTTCCGGCTGCGGGATTCGATGAGCCTGCCACCGCAGCTGGCGGGCCGCCCGGCCGACGGTGACCCGATCTGGTTGCGCTTCTACGGGTGCAACCCGCGGCATCACGCGCTGGCCTTCATGCCGATGCCCAACCCGACCGGCATCGTCCATCTGATGGTCGAGGTCGAGGAGTCCGACGATGTCGGTCTCTGCCTGGACCGTGCGCTGCGCCGCAAGGTCAAGATGTCGGCGACCCTCGGCAGGCACACCAACGACAAGATGCTGTCGTTCTACATCAAGACTCCCGGCGGCTTCGATATCGAGTTCGGTTGTGAGGGACTCGAAGTCGAGGACAACAGCTGGGTGGCGCGGGAGAGTACCGCGGTCAGTCTGTGGGGCCACGACTTCAGCGTCGGCTTCAAGTAACCGTGTCGGCTCAGCCCGTGATCGATCCGCGCACCTTCCGGCATGTGCTCGGACAGTTCTGCACCGGCGTCACCGTGATCACCACGGTCCATGACGGTGTGCCGATCGGTTTCGCCTGCCAGTCCTTCGCCGCGCTGTCGCTGGATCCGCCGCTGGTGCTGTTCTGCCCCACCAAGCAGTCGCGGGCCTGGCAGGCCATCGAGGCCAGCGGGAAGTTTTGCGTCAACATGCTGCACGAGAACCAGCAGCACGTCTCGGCGCAATTCGGATCGAAGGCGCCGGACAAGTTCGCTGGGATCGACTGGACCCCATCAGGTCTGGGATCTCCGGTGATCGACGGCAGCCTCGCCCACATCGACTGCACGGTGGCCTCGGTGCATGACGGCGGTGATCACTTCGTGGTGTTCGGTGCGGTGCAGTCGATGTCGGAGCCGCCCGCCCTCAAGCCGCGACCGCTGCTGTTCTACCGCGGCGAGTACACCGGTATCGAACCGGACAAGAACACCCCCGCCCAGTGGCGCGACGATCTGGACGCCTTCCTCACCGCGACCACATCGGACACCTGGCTCTGACCCCGGCGCCTCAGTCCCCGGTGCGCTGAATACGGACATCCAGTTCCACCTGGGCCGGGCAGTCGCCGGTGTAGTCCTGGAACGACTTTCCGGTCAGCGTGGTGATCGGGTTCTGCGGCCCCTGCGGCAGCGGCAGTTCATCGCGGGATGACTGGCGCACCTTGCCGATTCCGTCGGTGCACTGCGCCTCGCCCTCGGGGAAGCTCGCGGTGAACCTGCGGTCGCCGTACTGCATGACGAACAGGTTGTTCGTGTCGATGGTCGACATCAACGTCACGCACCGGTCGCCGGTACGCAGGCAGTGGGTGGTGGCGCGGTAGTCGTGCGGCGGGAACACCTCGCCGGTGGCCGGATAGGTCTGGGTGTAGCTGTAGGTACCCCACAGCGCCGCACCGGGAGAGGCCCGCAGCGGCGGTTCCTTGGCCGGGTCGGCCGCTTCGGTGCCGGTTCCGGATCCACTGGTGGGCGACAGATTGACGGCGCGCTTGGCGGCGCACAGGGCCGGTGCGGTGGCCCAGGTGTGTTCACCGGACATCGATCCGTCCAGTCGGGGCCGCAACGAGATGATCGTCCATCCGGTGACATCGACCTCGGCGTCGCCGACCTTGCATTTGTCGGGTGCCTCCCGCACGGTCAGCCAGTCACCGTCGATGTAGTCGAACACCATCGTCAGCGCCGGCGGGCCCGACGGGTTCTTCGGGTCGACCACCGATACCGTCGCAACACATTCGGTGCCCCGGCAGGTCGAGCGGGCCACCCAGGTCTCGGTGCGGGCCGTGCCCGCCACCGGTTTACCGTCCGGGGTCGCGGTCGGACCGATGTCGACCTTGAAGCTGCCCTGCAGCGCCGGCCCGGCGTTGGTCTCCGTCGCCTCGTCGGTGGAGCGGACGGTGAACAGGCACGCCGCGAAACCGCCGAGGATGACAGCGATGAGCGCGATCGCGGCCAGCAGTTTGACCAGTGTGCGCTTGGTGTCTTTATTCAGCCCGAGTGCCATCGCGGTAAGAATGCCATCCCAGCGTCGCTGCGATGAAGGCAATGACCGTCGTGGCGACCTCTCGATGCACGGTTTCGTTGAGGATGTCGTGTTTGGCGGCGGGAAACTCCGTGATCTGCAGGGCGTCGATCTGCTCGGCGTAGGCCCGCACGGGCCCGACGGGTGCGATGGGATCGGCGGTGCCGTGCACCGCGAGGGTCGGCACCGTCAGCGTCGGGAGCTCGGAGCCGAACCGGTCCCAGGCGGCGTCCAGTGCCCGGGTCAGCGGCGCACTGTCCGCCTCGACGAACACCAGCGGATCGTTCTCCAGTGCGTCGAGGTAGAACGGGTCACCGGACAACCAGGACGGATCGAGATCCAATGAGGTGTCGGCGTCCAGCAGGTCGGCCACCGGCGCCAGCGGCGCCCCGGAGATGATGCCTGCGCGGTAGCGCGCCGGCTGCTCGACCAACCGCAGCGCGGTGACGACGGACCCGAACGAATGGCCCGCCGCGATCAACGGCAGCCCGGGTTGCTGTTGCTCGACGACGGAGGTGAGCGCCTCGGCCAGTGCCGAACTTTCCGCCAGGGTGCCGAAATCCCCACGGGGGCCGGGGCTCAGGCCGTGCCCCAGCTGGTCGACGGCCCACAGGTCGATGCCCGCGGCATTGAGCGCGAACCCGTAGCGGTGGTACACGCCGGTGTGTTCGCCGAAACCGTGCAGGAACACGACGGCGGCGCGGGGTTCGGCGGCCGCCCAGTGCCGGTAGTAGGCGCGGGCGGTGTCGGTCTGCAGGAAGGGCATGGCCTCACGATATTCAGATCTGCCCGCCGAGAAGAGCATTACGCTCAGCGGTCATCCGATCCCGGATCGCATCGATGATCGCCGCCACCTCGGGTCGGCGCAGTGTCTCGGCACGGGTCACCAGCCAGTAGCTGAGCTGCACCGAGACGGCGTCGGGCAGCACCCGGACCAGATCATCGTGCGGGTCGGCCAGAAAGCACGGCAGCAGCCCCAGGCCGGCGGCGGCGCGGGTCGCCTCGACGTGGACGAAGACGTTGGTCGAGGAGACCGACTGCCGCATGCTCGGGGCGAAACTGGTGGCGAGGTCAAGTTCGTCGACCTGCAGCATGGACTCGATGAAGTAGACCAGCGGATGATCGGCGAGGCCGCCGACCTGGCCGGGGGTGCCGTGCTCGGCCAGGTACTTGCGGGAGCCGTACAGGGCCAGGCAATAATCGCCCAGCCGGATCGCCTGCGCCCGGTGCACGGTGGGCTCGCCGACCACGACCTCGATGTCGACGCTGGAGCGCTGCTGGCTGGCACGCCGGGTGGCGGCGATGATCTCCACCGACACCCCGGGATGGCGGCGCTGGACCGCGGCGGCTGCCGGTGCGGCGATGTGGGCACTGAAACCGTCGGTTGCCGAGAGCCGCACCACGCCTTCGAGGTCGCGCTGCTCCCCGGACGGCGTGCCCAGCGACTGCACCGCGGCTTCGACCGCTTCCGCGGCGGCCAGCACCTCGCGACCCCGGTCTGTCAGCTCCCACACCGCACCGACGCGGGTCAGCACCCGGGCGCCGATGGACTGTTCCAGTGCGGCGATGCGCCGCGAGACGGTGGTGTGGTTGAGCCCAAGGGTGTCAGCGGCAAGCACGTAGCGTCCGGTGCGCCCGACGGCCAGCAGAATCAGCAGATCATCGGCACTCGGCAAGCCCATGTCTGCATTTTTGCAGACAGGCACTGCGGATCTGATCATTGTGTCGATCTTGACGTGCATGAATACTCACTTGCATGTGTGCTGCCGATCACAATTCCGCCGATACCACCACCGGTTTGAAACGCGTCGTCACCGCATCCATGGCCGGCACGGTCGTGGAGTGGTACGAGTTCTTCCTGTACGGCACCGCGGCGACGCTGGTGTTCAGCAAGGTCTTCTTCGCCGAGACCACCAGTGAGCTCAACGCGATCTTTCTGGCCTTCGCGACCTACGCGGTGGGCTTCGTGGCGCGCCCGCTCGGCGGCATCGTGTTCGGTCACTACGGAGACAAGTACGGCCGCAAGAAGCTCCTGCAGTTCTCCCTGCTGCTCGTCGGCGCCGCCACCTTCCTGATGGGCTGCCTGCCGACATTCGGCCAGATCGGTTACTGGGCACCGGGATTGCTGGTGGCGTTGCGCTTCATCCAGGGCTTCGCCGTCGGCGGTGAATGGGGTGGTGCGATCCTGTTGGTCGCCGAGCACAGTCCGAACAACCGGCGCGGATTCTGGGCCAGCTGGCCACAGGCCGGCGTACCGGTGGGCAATATGCTGGCCACCGTCGTGCTGCTGGTGCTCACCGCGACCCTGTCGGAAGCGGCCTTCCTGTCCTGGGGCTGGCGCGTGGCGTTCTGGCTTTCCGCTGTCGTCGTCCTGATCGGTTACTACATCCGCACCAAGGTCACCGACGCGCCCATTTTCGTTGCAGCACAACAGGAGGCCGAGCAGATCAAGGCCACCTCGTTCAGTGTCAAAGAGGTGCTCCTGCGGTACCCGCGTGGCGTGTTCACCGCGATGGGTCTGCGGTTCGGCGAGAACATCATGTACTACCTGGTGGTCACCTTCTCCATCACCTATCTGAAGGTGTCGGTGGGCGCGGACACCAGTTCCATCCTGTGGTACCTGCTGGTGGCTCACGCGGTGCACTTCGCCGTCGTGCCGCTGGTGGGCCACCTGGCCGACCGGTTCGGCCGGCGGCCGGTCTACATGGTGGGCGCGGTGCTGGGCGGCACCTGGGGCTTCTTCGCCTTCCCGATGATGAACAGTGGCAACTACGTGGTCATCACCGCCGCCATCACGCTCGGCCTGATGATCCATGCCTTCATGTATGCACCGCAACCGGCCATCATGGCGGAGATGTTCCCGACCCGGATGCGCTACTCCGGTGTGTCCCTCGGCTATCAGGTGACCTCCATCGTGGCCGGCTCGCTCGCGCCGCTGATCGCGGTGAAGCTGCTCGACGTCTACGACTCGCCGGTGCCGATCTCGATCTACCTGGCCATCGCGTGCGCCATCACCCTGGTCGCGGTGCTCTTCACCAGGGAGACCAACGGTATCGACCTGCGAACCCTGGACGACGCGGACGCGCGTGAGATCGCCGGGGCGCGTGCATGAGTGAGCTGTCCGGCAAGACCGCACTGGTCACCGGCGGCGCCGGGGGTATCGGTGCGGCGTGTGCCCGCGAACTCGCGGGCCGGGGTGTGACCGTGACGGTGGCCGACGTCGACGAGGAGGCCGCCGGTGCGCTGGCCGACGAGATCGGCGGAACCGTCTGGGCGGTCGACCTTCTCGACGTGACGACCCTGCAGGATATACGTCTGGACGTGGATATCCTGATCAACAACGCCGGCGTGCAGACGGTCGCTGAGATCACCGAATTCGACCCGGCGCGGTTCCGCTCGATGCTGGCCCTGATGGTCGAGGCGCCGTTCCTGCTGATCCGCGCCGCGCTTCCACACATGTACGCGGCGGGTTTCGGCCGCATCATCAATCTGTCCTCGGTGCACGGACTGCGCGCCTCCGAATACAAGGTCGCCTACGTCACGGCCAAACACGCGCTGGAGGGACTGTCCAAGGTCACCGCGCTCGAAGGCGGACCGCGCGGGGTGACCAGCAACTGCGTCAACCCCGGGTATGTGCGAACTGCGCTGGTGGACAAGCAGATCGCCGATCAGGCGAGCACCCACGGTATCGACGAGCAGCAGGTGGTCGAGCAGATCCTGTTGAAGGAGAGCGCCATCAAGCAGCTGGTGGAACCCGAGGAGGTCGCTTCCCTGGTGGGCTGGCTGGCCTCTGCGCAGGCGCGCATGGTGACCGGTGCGTCCTACACCATGGACGGCGGTTGGAGCGCACGCTAAGCGCCCCGCTTGAGGCGCAGGGTCAACTCGTGCGCGGTGCGCAGCAGGGTCTCGCCGAGCTGCGCGGTGCGTTCGCCGGCCATCCGGGCCTGCACTCCGGTCAGGCTCAGCGCCCACTGCGGTTGACCGAGTGCGTCGAAGACGGCGGCGCCGATACCCCAGCTGCCCTCAACCAGCAGGCCCGGGTTCAGCGAATAGCCGTCGATCCGGGTCTGCCGGAGCCGCTCCTCGATGGCCACCCGCGAATGTGCGGCGCCCCATTCCTTTTCGAGGGCGGCGCGCTGCAGGTACTCCTGGGTCTCGCTATCGGGCAGATGCGCCAGCACGACCAGACCCGCCGAGGCGATGCCGAGCGGGAACCGGCTGCCCGGGTAGAGCACATGCGACCGCAACGGAAAGCTGCCCTCGATCGCGGACACACACACCGTCTCCCAACCGCGTCTGGCGGACAGAAAGGCGCTTTCTCCGGTGTCGTCGGCGAGGGCGCGCAACAGATCATCGGCCACGGGAGCGGCGTCGTAGCGACTCGTCGACACCGAGCCGAGCAAGTAGATCTCCGGACCGAGGAACCACAGTCCGGTCTCGGTTTCCCGGTCGATCAGGCCCTGATCGGCGAGCGCGGTGAGCATGCGGTGCGCGGTGGCCCGCGGGATGTCGGTGGCGCGGGCGACGGCCGTCGTGGTGACGCCGCCGCGTTCCCGGCCGACGGCGCGCAGGATCGCGGCGACCCGGGTGATCACCGGCGTACCGATCTCGGTCATGGTCCGACAATAGCGTCCACTGAGTGGACGCCGATAGCCCTGACCGTCCCGTCGAGCGAACAATTTTTCGACGGATCGCGGTAAACCTTGTGGCAGGAGGCGGAATGATGATGTTCTGGTGGTGGCTGAAGACGCGTTCGGTGAGCGAACGCCTACAACAGGAAGTTGCGTACTGATGTCCAGCAAGCAGGTCAAGGACGTCCACGAGGCGATCGCCGGGATTGCGAGCGGATCGTCGCTCGCCGTGGGTGGTTTCGGGTTGTGCGGCATACCCGATGCCCTCATCGAGGCGCTGGCCGAGTCGGGCGTGGACAACCTCGAGGTGTACTCCAACAACTGCGGTGTCGACGGCGTCGGCCTCGGTGTGCTGCTCGGGCTCGGCCGGATCCGGCGGGTCACCGCGTCCTACGTCGGCGAGAACAAGGAATTCGCCCGCCAGTACCTGTCCGGCGAACTGGAGGTGGAACTGACCCCGCAGGGCACCCTCGCCGAACGCCTGCGCGCCGGCGGCGCCGGTATCCCGGCGTTTTACACGCCCGCCGGAGTGGGCACGCCGGTAGCCGATGGTGGTCTGCCGTGGCGCTACGCCGCCGATGGTTCCATCGCGGTGGCCTCACCGCCGAAAGAGACCCGCGAATTCGACGGTCGCCGGTATGTCCTGGAAACCGGCATCCGTACCGATTTCGCGTTGGTGCATGCCGCAGTGGGGGATACCCAGGGCAACCTCGTTTTCGACAAGACCGCGATGAACTTCAATCCGCTCGCCGGGATGGCCGGCCGGGTGACGATCGCCCAGGTGGAACGGCTCGTCGCACCCGGCGAGCTCGACCCGGAGGGCATTCACCTGCCCGGGGTCTTCGTCCAACACATCGTCGAGACAGGACCGCAGGACGTCCGCATCGAGAAGCGCACCGTCCGCGATGAGGCAGGAGTGACCGCATGACCGAGCCACAGACAGTCAAGGGATGGAGCCGGCCGCAGATGGCCGCCCGGGTCGCCAGTGAGTTGCGCGACGGCGAATACGTCAATCTCGGGATCGGCCTGCCGACCCTGGTGCCGGGTTTCCTGGACCCGTCCGTTCGGGTCACCCTGCACTCGGAGAACGGCATTCTGGGCACCGGTCCCTATCCCCTTGAGGCTGAGGTCGATTCGAACCTCATCAACGCCGGCAAGGAAACGGTGACCGTCCTGCCCGGTGCGGCATTCTTCGATTCGGCGCTGTCATTCGGGATGATCCGCGGCGGGCACATCGATGTCGCCGTGCTGGGCGGGATGGAAGTGTCGCGGTTCGGCGACCTGGCCAACTGGATGGTGCCCGGCAAGATGGTCAAGGGCATGGGCGGGGCCATGGACCTGGTCCACGGTGCCGCGCGGGTCATCGTCCTGATGGAACACACTGACCGGCAGGGCAATCCGAAGATTCTCTCGGAGTGCACGCTGCCGCTGACCGGTGAGCGGGTCGTCCACCGCATCGTCACCGATCTTGCGGTCATCGATATCCCGGGTGACGGCGAGCTGGTGCTCGTGGAGACCGCACCGGGCGTCACCGTCGAGGATGTCCGCGCGGCGACGGGTGCGCCACTCACGCAGCGTTGAACCTGACTAGGTCTACGCTCAGGCCGCACTCGATGACGCTGACCGTTCTGACCGGCGGGCCCGGTAGCGGTGGGGCGGTCGATCGGTAGACGGCGCCGGTCGGCGTGGTGAACTCGGCTGTATGCGCACCGTCGACCTCCTCGGTGCGCACGGACCAGCCCGGCGCCTCCTTGGCGTAGTTGCCGGCCTCGCACAGCCCGAGCCCGTTCAGTGCGCTCGTCGGGCCGTGCCTACGTCGGGGAACCGCATGGTCGTGGTGCCGAATCGGTGCATCGCAGTATGGAGTTCGGCATGTTCGGTCCCGAAGCTCCAACAATGTGGACAGGCCCTTCGGGAACAGCTGCGCCCGCGACTCCATCGCCACCAGATGGCCGGACTGCGGGTGCCGGTACAACCGCCGGAGTGTCGATTTCAGTTCCGGGTCGGCCGCGCCGCCGGTGAGAGTGCGCGCGAAACCGGCCGGAACAGGACCGTAATCGGCCAACCAGGCGGGCGACTCATCGTCGCCGGCCAGGGTCGTATCGGCCATCACCAAGTTCAGTGTCATCGGTACGGGTTGTTCCGCAGGGCGGCCGGTGGTCCGTTCGACGAGGGTGTCGGCCATGATCTGCCCGCGCGAGCGGTCGTCGAAGGTGGTGTCGGCGGCGCGCTTCAACGCGGCATACACCGCGACACCCTGGGCGACGGGCAGCAGCGCCGTCACATAGGCCATCGTGTCTGGGGCCGGACGGATGGTCACGCAGCGGTCTTCGGCGGCCTTGGCCGAGCGTGCCACCACCGCCTCGACATCCAGCCGTGTGACGATGGCCTTCGCCTCGGCCGCCACCCGCTTGTCGCCCCAGCCCTCCAGCCGGGAAGGATCGGCACAGAGTTCGGCATCGAGCTGGCGGCGGTGATCGACACTCAGGCAGGCGGATTCGCGCACGATCAGGGTTGCCCGCCATTCCGAGAGGTGTCCGCGTTCCAGCGCGGCGAGGGTATGTGGCATCTCGTGGACCAACGCGCGCGCCATCCCGAGATGGGTGCCGCCGCGTATCGGCGCCTCATGGCGGGCCAACGCGACTTCGGCGGCCAGACCGCGCCCGCGTTGAGCCGCCGGGACACCGGCGAGGGCCTCGGCGGCGCGCCGTTTGGCGGCCCACTGCGCGGTGGCCCGGGCCTGGGCGGCGGCTGCCGCGGACTTGAGTCGTTCGAAACGCTCGACATCGGCCCGCAGCTCCGCCTCGGTGGCATCCGGGTCGATGTCGAACAAACTTTCGAACATGTCCGCAATGCTACCCACTACCCCCGACAAACAATGGTGGCTAGCGGTAACGACATCGGCGCACCGAGCGCGCAGTGTTATCGCCCATGAGCATCCTCAGGACCGACGACGGCACCGACATCTTCTACAAGGACTGGGGTACCGGTCAGCCGATCGTGTTCAGCCACGGCTGGCCGCTGTCCTCGGACGACTGGGACAACCAGATGCTGTTCTTTCTGGGCCAGGGCTACCGGGTGATCGCTCACGACCGCCGCGGGCACGGCCGCTCCACCCAGACTCCGGGTGGGCACGACGTCGACCACTACGCCGACGATCTCGCGGCACTGGTCGAGCATCTCGACCTGCATGAGGCCATCCACGTCGGGCACTCCACCGGCGGCGGCGAGGTGGTCCGCTTCCTGGCCCGCCACGGCGAGAGTCGCGCCGCCAAGGCCGCCATCATCAGTGCTGTGCCCCCGCTGATGGTGCAGACCGAGGCGAACCCGGAGGGCTTGCCCAAGAGCGTGTTCGACGATCTGCAGGCGCAGCTGGCGGCCAACCGTTCGGAGTTCTACCGCGCGCTACCGTCGGGCCCGTTCTACAACTACGACAAGCCCGGCGTGGAGCCGTCGGAGGCCGTCATCGCCAACTGGTGGCGCCAGGGCATGATGGGCGACGCGTTCTCCCACTATGACGGCATTGTCGCGTTCTCACAGACCGATTTCACCGAGGACCTGAAGAAGATCACCGTGCCCACACTGGTGATGCACAGTCGCGGCGACCAGATCGTTCCCTATGCGGCCGCCGGCCCGAAATCAGCTGCGCTACTGCAGAACGGGACGTTGATCAGCTACGAGGACTTCCCGCACGGCATGCCCACCACACACGCCGACGTCATCAACGCCGATTTGCTGGCTTTTCTGAGATCCTGAGCCACGGCCCCATGCGCTCCAGTGCCGTGGTGATATCGGCGGCGGCGCCGGCGAATGACAGCCGGACGAACGAACCTCCGTTCACGGTGTCGAAGTCGACACCGGGTGCGATGGCAACACCGGTGTCGGCCAACAGCTTCGCACAGAAGTCAAGGGAGTCGGTGGAGTAGTCGGAGATGTCGGCGTACACGTAGAACGCGCCGTCGGCCGGGGCCAGGCGGTCCAGCCCGATATCGGCGAGCCCGTTCAACAACAGCTCCCGATTGACGGTGTATTCGCCGACCAGGCCATCGGCCTCGGCCAGTGAGGCCGGGTCGAAGGCCGCCACCGCCGCCAGCTGCGGAAGCGTCGGAGGGCAGATGGAGAAGTTACCGGTCAGCCGGTCGACCGCCCGGCGCAGCGGTTCCGGCACCAGCAGCCAGCCCAGTCGCCAGCCCGTCATGGCGAAGTACTTCGAGAAGCTGTTCACGACAATGGGATTGCGTGATGTCTCCCATGCGCAGCTGGGCGCCGGGGCGCCCGGGTAGACAAGGCCGTGGTACAGCTCGTCGCTGACCAACTGCACGTCGCGGTCATCGCACCAGTTCACGATGGCGGCCAGATCGGCGGGCGGGATGACGGTGCCGGTCGGGTTCGCCGGACTGGCGATGATCAGTCCCTTGACCGGTGGATCCAGCGCCTCCAGCATCTGTACGGTTGGCTGAAAGCGGGTGTCAGGGCCGCATGGCACCTCGACCGGCTCACATCCGAGGGCGGACAGGATGTTCCGGTAACAGGGATAGCCGGGACTGGTCACCGCCACCCGGTCACCGATGTCGAAGCAGGACAGGAAGGCCAACAGGAACCCGCCGGTGGATCCGGTGGTGATGACCACCGCGTCGGCATCCACCTGGATACCGTGCCGGTCCAGATAGGACGCGGCGATCGCCTCGCGCAGCTGCGGAATGCCCAGGGCCACCGTGTAACCGAGGTTGTGGTGCTCCAGCGCGTCGACGGCAGCGGCCCGTACCGGGGCCGGGGCCTGTGCACTGGGCTGTCCCGCGGACAGGTTGATCAGATCGCCGTGGGTGCGCTGACGTTCGGCGGCGGCCAGCCATACATCCATCACGTAGAACGGTGGGATCCCTGCGCGCAGCGCGACGCGGCCGGTGTTTGCGGTCATCGGTTCCAGGCTAGTCTGCGAGCATCATGACCACACTCAAGAACCGGCCGAACAGTGCCCTGCTCGTCGTCGATGTGCAGAACACCGTCCTGGCCGACGCGGTCGGGCGCGATGACGTGGTCGCCGCCGTCGGCCGGCTCATCGATCGAGCCCGATCCCAGCGGGTCCCGGTGGTGTGGGTGCAGCACTCCGGCGACGAGCTCGAGCGGGGTAGCGACGGCTGGCGCATCGTCGAGGAACTGACGCGAGCCGACACCGATCCGCTGGTGGAGAAGCAGCACGGCGACGCGTTCGAGGACACCACGCTCGAAGGCGTGCTCGACAGTCTGGGCGTCGGCCGGCTGGTGGTGGCCGGTGCCTCCAGCGATCAGTGCATCCGTTCGACGATCCACGGGGCATTCGCGCGCGGATATGACGTCACGCTTGTCGGGGACGCGCACACCACCAGCGACTTGACCCAGTGGGGGGCGCCGCCGCCCGAGCAGGTGATCGCGCACACCAACCTCTACTGGTCGTATCAGACCGCACCGGGTAAGACCGCCGACGTCGCCGACGCGGATGACGTGCAGCTGAGCGGTTAGCGAAGCACTGCTTCGAGCAGTCCTGGAAACTGCGCGTCGAGTTCGCTGCGCCGCAGCCTGAGGTATTTGCGCCGGCCCTCTTCGCGCTCGGCCATCACGCCGGCGCTGACCAGAACCCGGAAGTGGTAACTGGCGGTCGACTTGGCCACGGGCACGTCGACCTGCCCGCACGACACCTCACCGGTCGCACTGTCTGCCAGCTGTCGCACGATACCGAGTCGCACCGGGTCGCCGATCGCGTGCAGCACCGCGACCAGGTCTTCTGCGTGGGCCATTTGTTCGATATCCTTCGAACTATCATCACTTCGATACTCGTCGAACAATACTCGAAAGGGACGGTGCCAACCGTGTCGGCCTACCTCATTCACATAGACCCTGAATCGGGGTTCACCGACGACTCGGCGATCGCCGACTACGGCGCTCACGTCGGCGCCATCGTCGAGGCATACGGCGGCAGGTACCTGGTTCGCCACCAGGTGTTCGACCCCCTGGAGGGGTCGCTGCCGACGAATCACATGACGCTGCTGGAGTTCTCGTCCATGGCGCAACTGCGGGCGTTCTACGATTCCGAGGACTACCGGCCGTGGCTGGAGCTGAGGCGACGGATCAGTCCCGACAATCATTTGATCGTCGTCGAAAGCTAGAACACCTCGGCTTCGAGCCTGCGCAGATGCTCGCGCGGAGGCCCCAGCAACTGCGCGCTGCCGTGCGCACGCTTGAAATACAGCTGGATATCGTGCTCCCACGTGATGGCAATACCGCCGTGCATCTGGACGGCTTCACCGACCACGGATGTCAGTGCCTCGCTCGCGAAGACCCGTGCCAGCGATGCCGATACGGGTGAGGGTTCGGCGATGGCGTCGTAGACGACTGCGCGCGCGGTCTGGACGGCGACATACCGATCGGCCATCCGGTGCTTGAGCGCCTGGAAACTGCCGATCGGACGGCCGAACTGCACCCGGTCCTTGGTGTAGGCCACCGTCAGGTCGAGGGCGCGCGACGCCGCGCCGATCTGCTCGGCCGCCAGCAGTAGCGCCGCGGTATCGGCCAGCCCGGGATCGCCTCCCAGCGGGGTCATCTCGCCCGCGCCGACCGCCGACAGTCGACGAGTCAGGTCCATCGTCGACTTGGCCTGTACGGTGCAGGCGTTCCAGCGGGTCAGGTGCTCACCGTCCGCGGCGATCACCACATCGGCGATATCGCCGTTGATGACGTACTCGGGATCGAAGACCACCGTCCCGATCGAGATACCCTCGGCCAGGCCCTCCAGCGGTTCGTGGTCCTCGGCGCTCAGCAGTGCCAGCTCGGCCAGCGTGGTGCCCAGCAGCGGGGTCGGGACCAGCGCCTTGCCGAGTTCCTCCAGCACCACCGCGGCATCGGCGAGTTCGCCGCCGGCGCCACCCAGGTCCTCGGGCACGACAAGTGCTGCGGCGCCGACCTGTTCGCACAGCAGCTTCCACAGGGCCTCGTCGTAGCCGCGCTCGGATTCCATCGCGCGCCGCACGGCCTCGGGATTGGCGTGCTTGTCGACCAGCGCGGCGACGGTGGAGCGCAGCAGGTCGCGTTCTTCACTCACGGCAGAACCTCCAGCAGTCGGCGACGGTGCAGCGTCGGATCGCCCCAGGCCGAACGCAGCGCCTGCACCCGCAGCAGCAGTAGGGACAGGTCATGCTCCTGGGTGAAACCGATGGCGCCATGGGTCTGCAATGACGAACGGGCGGACAGCAGTGCGGCATCGGCGGCGGCGACCTTGGCCGCACTGACATCGCGGGCGGTATCGGCGGACGCGTCGGCCAGCGAGAGCGCCGCCCCGTACACCAGCGGGCGGGCCAGCTCGAGGGCGATGTGCACATCGGCCAGCTTGTGTTTGATCGACTGATAGGAGCCGATGACGCGGCCGAACTGGGTGCGCTGCTTGGCATACGCCACCGACTGGTCGAGCATGGCCTGCCCGGCGCCGATCAGCTGCGCCGCAGTGGCCAGCACACCGAATTCGTAGGCGCGCGCGGTGTCGGCGGCCTGTGCGGCCCCGGAAGCGCTGACCTCGAAGAGCTTTCGCGCCGGATCCACCGAATCACGGGCCGCACCGCCGGAGGCACCGCTGACCTGACCGTCCCCGGCGAGCAGCACCAGATCGGCGAAATCGGCGTTGACGGCGTACGGGACCTGCGGGGGCAAAGCGACGGTCGCGATCGATTCGCCCGCGGCCAGCGCGGCGGCCCGCTCGTCATCGCTGAGCAGCAGCGGTGCGACGACGATGGATTCGGTGACCGGCCCGGGCACCGCCCAGTAGCCGAGGCGTTCCAGCGCCACCACCGCATCGACCGGGTGCGCATCGATACCGTCGAATTTCTCGGCCACCAGCAGCGCGGTGACGCCGAGTTCGGCCAGCTGGTTCCAGACCTTGCGGCCAGGTGCGGTGTCACCGTCAGCCCAGGCGCGGACCGCGGCAGGCACATTCGCCGCGCCGAGCGCGGCATCGATGCTGGATGCGAAATCGCGCTGCTGTTCGTCGATCTCGAAGTTCACTTCGGCTCCCGGGGCAGACCGAGTAGGCGCTCGGCGATGATGTTGCGCTGGATCTCGTTGGTGCCGGCGTAGATCGGGCCGCCCAGCGCGAACAGCAGGCCCTCGGTCCAGTCGTCGACGATCTCGGCGTCGGCGCCTCGCAGATCCAGGGCAGTCTGGTGCAGCGCGACGTCCAGGTCGGACCAGAACACCTTGGTCACCGAGGATTCGGCCCCGAGTTCACCGCCGCCGGCCAGTCGGGTGACGGTGCCGAAGGTGTGCAGCCGGTAGGCCTGTGCCTTGATCCAGGCATCGGCAACCCGGTCGGTGAAGGCCGGGTCGGGGTTGGATTTCCACTGTGCGACAAGTCGTTCGGCCGGTGCGAGGAAGCGGGCGGGGCTGCGCAACGACATGCCACGCTCGTTGCTCGACGTGCTCATCGCTGCGCGCCAGCCCTCGTTGACCTCGCCGATGACGTCCCGGTCCGGGACGAACACGTCATCGAGGAAGACTTCACCGAAGCCGGTGTCGCCTCCGAGTTGGGCGATGGGCCGGACGGTGATGCCGTCGGCGTGCAAGTCGAACATGAAGTAGGTGAGGCCCTTGTGCCGCTGGGCCTGCGGGTCGGAGCGGAACAGCCCGAAACCACGCTCTCCGAACGGGGCTCGTGAGCTCCAGATCTTCTGCCCGTTGAGCTGCCAGCCGCCGTCGACCTTGGTGGCCGTCGACCGCAGCGAGGCCAGGTCACTGCCGGACTCCGGCTCCGACCAGGCCTGCGCCCAGATCTCGTCGCCGCTGGCCATCTTGGGCAACACCCGGTCCAGCTGTTCCTTGGTGCCGTGCGCGAACAGTGTGGGCGCCAGCATGGAGGTGCCGTTGGCGCTGGCCCGCCCGGGTGCGCCGGCGCGGAAGTACTCCTCCTCGAACGCGATCCACTGCAGTAGGGTGGCGTCGCGGCCGCCGTACTCCTTGGGCCATGCGATCACCGAGAGGCCGGCGTCGAAAAGCACCTTGTCCCAGCGGCGATGCTGCTCGAAGCCTTCCCGGGTGTCGTAGGACTCGGTCGGGAACGACTCGCGGTTGGCCGCCAGGAAGTCCCGGACCTCGGCCCGGAATTCCTCGGTTCCCTCATCGAAATTCAGATCCACCTCAGGCCCTTCCGTCGATTTCACGGAGCGTCGGTTTGACCACTTTGCCTCCTGGGTTTCGCGGCAGAACATCGAGGAAAACCACCGAACGCGGCACCTTGAAGTTCGCCAGATGCTCACGCGTATAGGCGATCACCGCCGCCTCATCGATTTGGGCGCCGGGCTTGAGCACGACGAAGGCCTTGCCGACTTCCCCGAGGCGCTGGTCGGGAACCCCGATCACCGCGGCCTCGGTCACCCCGTCCAGGCGGGCCAGCACCTGCTCGATCTCGGCCGGGTACACGTTGAACCCGCCGCAGATGTACATGTCCTTCAGCCGGTCGGTGATGGTGAGATTTCCTGCCCCGTCCAGCGTTCCGATATCGCCGGTGTGCAGCCAGCCGTCGGCGTCGATGGCCGCGGCGGTCGCTTCCGGGTCGTCGAGGTAGCCGAGCATCACATTCGGCCCGCGTAACAGCACCTCACCCGATTCATCCAGGCTCAGTTCGAAATCGGCGATCGGGCGACCACAGGTGGTCGCCACCGTGGTGGCGTCGTCATCGGCACTGCACATGGTGCCGAAGCCGGCGGCCTCGGTCAGGCCGTAGGCGGTCAGCACGATGTCGATATCCAGCTCGGACTGCATCCGCTCGATCAGCACCACCGGCACAACGGCCGCACCGGTGACCGCGAACCGCAGCGAGGTCAGATCGTGCTCATTGCGGCGCGGATGGTCCAGCAGCGTCTGGTAAATGGTGGGCGGCCCGGGGAGCACGGTGATCCGGTGTTCGGCAACCGCTTTCATTGCCTGCTCGGGATCGAAGGTGAGCAGTGGGTAGAGCGTGGCCCCGGTCTGCAGGCAGGCCAGGATGCCGGCTTTGTACCCGAAATTGTGGAAAAACGGGTTGATGCACAGGTAGCGGTCGGCGCTGGTGACCTCGCCGCAGGCCGCCCAGGCCGCCGAGGCGTCCAGCGACTGCCGGTGTGCGCAACGGACGCCCTTGCTGCGGCCGGTGGTGCCGGAGGTGAACAGGATGTCGGACACGTCGTCGGGGGACACCGCGGCGGAGCGCGCGTCCACTTCGGTCAGGTCGGTGCCGCGGGCGATGAACGCGTCCCAGGTTCCGTCGTCTTCGTCGATCGGTATCCGCACGATGTGGCGCAGCGACGGTAGGGCGTCGCGGTCGAGCTGCGTGGTCCGGTCGGACCCGAGGAACCGGCCGGCGGCGATCAACAGGGGTGCCTCGGTGCGCGCCAGGATGTCGGCGGCCTCACTGGCGGTGTAGCGGGTGTTCAGCGGGACGACGATGGCGCCCGCGTAGTGGGTGGCCAGCGCGGCGACCACCCAGTGCCAGGTGTTGGGGGACCAGATCGCGACCCGGTCGCCGACGGCGACGCCCAGGTCGATCATCGCCGCGGCGGCCTGCCTGACCTCATCGCGCAGCTGACCGTAGGTGAGTCGTTTATCCGGCGTGACCAGGGCGTCATGCTCGGACAGCTGTGCGGCAATCCGGTCCAGCACCGCTGGAACGGTTCGCGTTGCGCTCGTCATTGACGCTCCTCTAACAAAGCAAGTGCTTGGTAGGTTAGCCTACAAGGGTGATAGAGGTCGAGGACTTCCGGGCCGAGGTCCGGCAATGGCTCGCCGATAATCTCGTCGGCGAATATGCGGCGCTCAGAGGCCTCGGAGGCCCGGGTCGCGAGCACGAGGCATTCGAAGAGCGGCGGGCGTG
The DNA here is from genome assembly GCF_008329585.1 of Mycolicibacterium sp. P9-22. GTDB lineage: Bacteria > Actinomycetota > Actinomycetes > Mycobacteriales > Mycobacteriaceae > Mycobacterium. Next base: position 170,758 of record NZ_NPKP01000003.1, read on the forward strand.
GAACCAGCATCTGGCCGCGGCCGGTCTGACCTGCCTGGGCTGGCCCGAGGAGCACGGCGGCCGCGGTTTGACCGTGGCGCACCGGGTCGCGTTCTACGAGGAGTACGCCAAGGCCGACGCCCCCGACAAGGTGAATCACTTCGGTGAGGAACTGCTCGGCCCGACGCTCATCGCGTACGGCACCCCCGAACAGCAGCAGCGTTTCCTGCCCAAGATTCTCGATGTCACCGAGTTGTGGAGCCAGGGCTACTCCGAGCCGGGCGCCGGCAGCGACCTCGCCAATGTCTCCACCTCCGCCGAACTGGTCGGTGACGAGTGGGTGATCAACGGCCAGAAGGTGTGGACGTCGCTGGCGCACTGGGCGCAGTGGTGCTTCGTGGTGGCCCGCTCCGAGAAGGGCTCCAAAAGGCACGCCGGGCTGTCCTATCTGCTGGTGCCGCTGGACCAGCCGGGGGTGCAGATCCGCCCGATCATCCAGCTGACCGGTGACTCCGAGTTCAACGAGGTGTTCTTCGACGACGCCCGCACCGAGGCCGCCCTGGTGGTCGGCGAACCGGGCGACGGCTGGCGGGTCGCGATGGGGACGCTGACCTTCGAGCGTGGGGTGTCAACCCTCGGGCAGCAGATCCGTTATGCCCGAGAGCATTCCAACCTGGTCGAGCTGGCCAAGCGCACCGGCGCGGCCGATGATCCGCTGATCCGGGAGCGGCTCACCCGATCCTGGACTGGGCTGAAGGCCATGCGGTCTTACTCGCTGGCGACGATGGACGTCGAGCAGCCCGGCCAAGATAACGTGTCGAAACTGTTGTGGGCCAACTGGCATCGCGAACTCGGCGAGATCGCGATGGACGTGCAGGGCACCGCCGGACTGACCCTGGAAAACGGAGAGTTCGACGAGTGGCAGCGGCTCTACCTGTTCTCCCGTTCGGACACCATCTACGGCGGATCCAACGAGATCCAGCGCAACATCATCGCCGAGCGGGTGCTCGGCCTACCCCGAGAGGCCAAGGGATGAGCCCGAGCAGCCCCAAAGACCTGTCAGATGCCCCCGAGGAGATCGAGGGTCACGGACTACTCAAGGGCAAGGTGGTCCTGGTGACCGCCGCAGCCGGCACCGGCATCGGATCGACCACCGCGCGCCGGGCGCTGCTGGAAGGCGCCGACATCGTCGTCTCCGACTTCCACGAACGCCGCCTCAACGAGACCCGCGAGGAACTCGCCGCACTCGGCCTGGGCAGCGTCGAATCGGTGGTCTGTGATGTCACCTCCACCGAGGCCGTCGACAACCTCATCACCGAGGCCGTCGCCAAGGCCGGCCGCCTCGACGTGCTGGTGAACAACGCCGGCCTGGGCGGCCAGACGCCGGTGGTCGACATGACCGATGACGAATGGGACCGCGTCCTCAACGTCACGCTGACCTCGGTCATGCGCGCCACCCGCGCCGCGCTGCGCTACTTCCGCGACGCCCCGCATGGCGGCGTCATCGTCAACAACGCCAGCGTGCTGGGCTGGCGTGCACAGCATTCCCAATCGCACTACGCCGCCGCGAAGGCCGGTGTGATGGCACTGACCCGGTGCAGTGCAATCGAAGCCGTGGAGTTCGGTGTCCGCATCAATGCGGTGTCGCCGAGCATCGCGCGGCACAAGTTCCTGGAGAAGACGTCGTCCTCGGAGCTGCTGGATCGCCTTGCCGGTGACGAGGCGTTCGGCCGGGCGGCCGAGCCGTGGGAGGTGGCGGCCACCATCGCCTTCCTGGCCAGCGACTATTCCAGCTACCTGACCGGTGAAGTGATCTCGGTGTCCAGCCAGCGGGCCTGAGCCGATCCACGGGGATCTCCACAGAACCTTCACAAACGCTGCCCGAAAGCACCACAGCCTGGCCCTACAGTCGACGGTGTGAAGCGAATCCTGGTGGTCGACGACGAGCCGACCATCCTGGCCGCGGTGGCCGACCGGCTGCGCGCCGAGTCGTTCACGGTGGACACCGCGGTCGACGGGCCGTCCGCCGTCGCCGCTGCCGCGGCCACCGCGCCGGATCTGGTGGTCCTCGATGTCATGCTGCCGGGGTTCGATGGCCTGGAGGTGTGTCGCCGGATCCAGGCCGAACGGGCCGTTCCGGTGCTGATGCTGACCGCCCGCACCGATGAGACCGACATGCTCATCGGCCTGGGCATCGGCGCCGACGACTACCTGACCAAGCCGTTCAGCATGCGCGAGCTGGTGGCCCGGGTCCAGGTGCTGTTGCGCCGGGTGGAACGAGCCGCCGGACAGCAACCACTCGCCGTCGGTCCGTACCGTATCGACCTGCAGGAGCGCCGGGTCAACGATGGCGATCAGGAAATCTACCTGACCCGAACGGAATTCGACCTGCTGGTGTTCCTGGCCGGGCGGCCCCGCGCCGCCGTCGACCGCGAGACGCTGCTGGAGCACGTGTGGGGCTGGGCGTCCGAGGTGGAGAGCCGCACGGTCGACAGCCACGTGAAGGCGCTGCGGCGCAAGCTGGGTTCCGATCTGATCCGCACCGTGCACGGCGTGGGTTACGCGTTGGAGATTCCCCGATGACGGCTCGGGACTGGTGGGACAAACTGCCCCGCCCGTTGGATCCGCTGGCCTCCTTCAAGGTCAAGACGACGCTGTTGGTGGGCAGCGCGATCACGTTGGCGGCGTTCACCTTCTGGATCGGCGCCAGCTGGCAGTTTCGCTGGGCGCTGCTGGCCGCGTTGACGACCTCGGTGCTGTTCGTGCAGTTCCTCGCGCACGGGATGACGTCCCCGCTGCGGCAGATGACGGCCGCAGCGCGCGCGATGGCCCGCGGCGACTACACCATCCGGGTGCGCGCCACCTCACGTGACGAGGTCGGTCAACTCGCGGAGGCGTTCAATCAGATGGCCGCCGATCTCGGTGCTGCCGACGAGTACCGGCGCGGCCTGATCGGCAATGTGTCCCATGAACTGCGCACCCCGATCACCGCGCTACAGGCGGTGCTGGAGAACATCGTCGACGGTGTCGCCGAGCCCGACCCGGACACGCTGCGCGCGGCGCTGAAGCAGACCGAGCGTCTCGGAGAGTTGGTGACCGATCTGCTCGACCTGTCCCGCGTCGAAGGCGGTGCGATCTCCCTGCAGCTCAGCCGGTTCGGCGTCGAGGAGTTCTTGCGTGATGCCGTCGCACACACCGCGGTCGAGGTCGTCGTCGACCCACCCGGTCTCACCGCGGTGGCCGATCCGGCTCGACTGCGCCAGGTGGTGGTGAACCTGGTGGATAACGCCATCCGGCACAGTCCCCCCGGTGGACGGGTGCTCGTACGCGCCGGCGCCGGCTCGGGACTGCAACTGGATGTCCTCGATGACGGTCCGGGTATCCCGGCGGCCGAGCGGGAGCGGGTGTTCCAGCGGTTCACCCGCGGTGACACCTCCGATGGCGGCACCGGCCTGGGCCTGGCGATCGCCCGCTGGGCCGTCGAATTGCACGGCGGCACCATCGAAGTACTGGACGCAACCCCTGGTTGCCGGATCCGGGTGACCATCCCGGGCGTGGAGGAACTCGCATGACAATGATGGCCCCGGGCGGCTACCCGACGATGCCGACGACGCCGTCGATCGGACCGGCACTGCCCCGGCACGGGGAGCCGGGATTCTCCGTCTTCTCGCGCCGGGTCTGGCCACTGAACCCGTTGGCGGCCGCGCCGCTGCCATTCGTCCTGATCGCACTGGCCGTCGGGCTCATCGGCACGGCGCTGTGGCGCCCGACGGAGCACAGCATCGGCTACCTGGTGGTCGGTGTGATGGTGTTCGCCGCCGTGTACGGGACCGCTGGACGCCGCCCGGCCCGGGTCGAAGTACTCGGCATCGCCATGACGCTGGCGCTGCTGGCGGTCCCGGCGGTGCTGGCCGCGACGTGGGTGAACGCGTTATGCATCGTGGCGGCCTGGCTTATCGGCTGGCACACGCTGGCCGGCGGGCGCACCTGGACCGCGGTGCTCGCGGGAGCATTCGTGGCGTGGGCGCTGCCGGCCCGTGTGATCGGCTGGGTGCAGCGCGCGGCGCCACGCCGGGTTCACATACCTCAACTCGGCCGCGTTGCGCTGGTCACCGCGGTCACCTGCGCTCTGGTGTTCGTCTTCGGTGGATTGTTCGCCGGCGCCGACCCGGTCTTCGACAAGTTGGTGCAGAACCTGGTCCCTACGCTGGACACCGAGGACATCGTCTCCCGCACGGTGGTGTTCCTGCTGGTGTTGGTGTTCGTGCTGGGCGGTGGGTATCTGGTGCGATTCCCGCCGCGGTTCGACGCGCTGGCACCGGCACCGGGCAGGTCGGTGCCGCGCTGGGAATGGGCAGTGCCGCTGGCGGTGCTCGACGTGTTGTTCCTGGCCTTCGTCGCCGTACAGGCCACCGTCTTGTTCGGTGGGCGCGCCCACGTGCTGGCCACCGACGGGCTGACCTACGCGGAGTATGCGCGGCAGGGTTTCTGGCAGCTGCTGTGGGTATCGGCGCTGACCGTGCTGGTGATCGCCGTCGTGATCCGGGTCGCCTCGCGGGCGGCGGGCGCGGACCGCCGGATGCTGCGCCTCCTGGTCGGAACGCTCTGCGCCACTTCGATTGTGGTGGTCGTCTCGGCGATCCACCGGATGTGGGTGTATCAGGATGCGTACGGTTTCAGCACCGAACGGCTGATGGTGATCGCGATCGAGCTGTGGCTGGGAACGGTGTTCGTGCTGATCGCGGCGGCGGGCATCCGGATGTCCGGCGGGCTGGGGGCACCTCCCGCTTGCGGGGGAGAGCGAAGCGACCGGGGAGACAACTCCGGCCGGTGGTTACCGCGGGCGGTCCTGCTGGCCGGGGTGGCGGCCCTGCTGGGACTGGCCGCCTTGAATCCCGAACGGTTGATCGCCGATCGCAATATCGATCGGTTCGAACGGACGGGTCAACTCGATGCTGCCTACCTGTCCGGGTTGTCCTCGGATATCGATCCGGCGTTGCACCGTCTGCCCGAATCGGTGCGCCAGTGCGTCAGCGGTGAGCCGCCCGCCGGGAAACCCTGGTATCTGTTCAACCTGTCGGCCGCCCGCGCCGACCGGGCCTACATCCCGGATCTGCCGGAGATCTGCGTGCCGTACTGGCCGAGTTACTGATCGCGTCGATAGTCGTCCAGCTAGATCCCAGCGCATCAGTTATCTCTCTCAGCTTCCCGGTTCAGCATGGCGGCCGTACCGTCCCCTGTCCAACAGCCACCGTCGGCTGACGAAATATGCGCCGACATAGGCGATCACGAAGATGCCTAGTGTGACGATCGAGGTGAGGATCAGCTGAAGCCGTTGCCCGGATGCGATTCCAGCCCCGAGGACTGCGTCACGGTAGCCGAATATTGCGCCGGCGAGGACGATAGTTGCAGCGGCTACAACGGCCAGCCAGGGGCTGCCCTTGCCAAGGCTGTACGAAACGATTCCGAACATCAGGATGACCATCGCGGTCAGCACTCGCCACCAGGATTTTGTGGCGGTCACCGCAGCACCATAAGGTTGTGGCGTTCTGCTGTAGAACGATATCTTCAAGAATGGCGTGTATGCATAAGCGATGAAAATTGCTGCGGCGCAGGTGAATGCCGAGGCCCCCAACGCGGACTTCCAGCCCTGAGGCTGCGCGACGAAGTACGCGGACACTGCCGTCACCACAGCGCCCGCCCAGTAGGTGAATTGTCCCGCCTTGATGTTGCGGCGCGGTGCCAATCCCATTGCGGCCAGTCCTGCTATCGCCGATATGAACGCGGCATCCCCAATCATTTGCCGGCGAGCCAGTTATAGACGGACTGTCCGGCGTCCTCGCCGTAGATGGCACCGACGGTCCCCAACGTGACAGCGCCGATAAACACTCCGGGTGGGCCACCGACCGTACCGATCTCCGCGCCCACCGCCCCCAGTGCCCATGCCCCTGCCATGCCGCCTCCCGTCTTCGCGAGAACTTGACCGACCGGTGCGCCATTCTGTATTTCATATAACCCGACGCCAAAGTCGACGAGGTTACCGGCAACGCCTAGCCTGCTGCCAATTGACTTGAGCGCCTCCACATCGCTCCACGAGTATGTCGTAACGGTTTCATTCCAGTGGTTGCCAGTCGGCAACGAGTCGGCTGTCCGGCCGAATGCCTCGCTAGCTCCGGCCATAGGCTTTCCCGCGGCCGACGCACTGTCGACGAGTTCTTTCGGGATAACGCCTTGTGACATGCCTTCCGCAGCTTTCGCAGCCCCCTCATGCGACATTCCTGCTTGTACAAGCTGCTCTTGCACGCGTGTTATTACCAGCGACCGAGCCTCCGCTTCGCTCTGTTGAATCATTGCCGTGGCTTGGTCTGGGGGGATAGGTGGCTGGTTGAGCAGGCCTTGTTCGAGCTTCTGTTGAAGCTCCAGGCGCGTGCGGGCCTGGCTACGAGCGTCCCCACCCAGGACGGGGTCGACCGGAAGTGGACCGGGCGCATGGGCTGTGTGGTAGTCGTCGAGACGATCACCGGCATAGCGGACCTGGTCCAATTGGGCAGTCGGATCGTTGATCGTCGCGTAATCGCGCAGGCGCGCGGCCGCGGCCGCTTTTTCCGGCGTCAATGGCCCGGTTGAGTTGACGAGAGCCTCATCAGCTGCCCGCTGTCCGGTGTCGTATTGATCGGCTTCAGTGTGTGCTTCCTCGGTCGAATTCGCTTCGCGTTGGCCAGCATTGTCATTGACCGGGTCAGGCGTGTAGCCGTCGGCTGCCATCTCGAGGCGGGACTTATCCAGCTGACTGGCGTAGGCATCGCGAATCGCACTCATCGCCTCGAGTGCCCGACGCGTCCTGTCAACCGCGGCTTGCTTCAGTTCGGAAACATCTATCTGCTGGCCGTTAGTGGCCGCGACGGCGATTTCGCGGTCGATCTTGTTGTCGATGGCTTTCAAGGCTCCCTCGAGGTTGGAGACCGAAATTCCTCCACTTCGCTGGGCTTCGGCCAACGTTGCCGAGATGTTCTGTAAGTCAACGGCGATACGATCGAGTTGCTCGCGGTTGAGCTTGAGTGACTCCGTGGCGCGTCGGACCTCCACGGAATCATTGATGGGGTGGTCGCCACCGTCCTGGCGGTCCCACGCGGCTTGGAATCGCTGCTTGGCGGCAAGGAATTCTTCGGTTGTCTCGGCTGTACAGACACCTGCCGCGCGGAAGGCAGTCGCGAGCTCTTCGATTTCGCCCGGAGATCCACTCTGCACCGTGCGGTTGAGTTGCCAGGGATCACCGCCCGCGTACGCAGTGAGTTCTTCGGCATCGAGATGTCGAAATTCGACCGTCATTCCAGGTCAGCCGATGGCGCGGCCAGCTGAATGTAGGTCAGATTCACTGGCGTCGTCCTGATTCGAAAAGTGCTTGGCGCCAAGGTCGGCTTTCTCTGCCAGAGCGCTCAGTCCTCGATGGTGCGTTTGCATCGAAGTGAGCTGTGCTTCGTGGGTCCGGCGCAACGCGCCAAGAAAACTCTCCGCGGCTTCGAAGTCGCCGAACATACCTGCGGGCATTGACGTCGCTGCGAGCTGTGCTGCGCCACGCTTCGCGATCGCTCCTGCGCTGTCGGAAAACGCTGCGCCCATCCGTAGCATCTCGGTATCAACGATCATTTGCCCTCCCCGGGTGATGCCGAGAATTCTATCGGACGATGAATGCGCCCGATCGCGCTAGCTTTCGCTCAGTGCAGACTGAACCCGTACCTCTCAAGGGGTTCAAGAGGTCCCGCGTCATGACCCTCCAGGAGAAACAACCAGTTTTCGTTGTTGTTGGCGGTCCGTGTGGCGTAACGGGTGGCCTTGTTCGCATCAGCAATGTCGGACCTCAGGAGCGCGTCGTCGTCGTAGACGCCGATCGCTATCGGGACGCTTCCCAGTTGTGCGAGGCAGATGCCCGACTCATTCGCCCGGGGCAGGGGCGGCACTGGAAGATCCTTGATGAGTAGGGGGCCGCCACAAGCTGCCACAATCCATGCCAGTGCCTCAGCGGACTCGAGCGATGGGATTGCCGGCGCGGGCGAGTTATTTGTCGGCTGCACAGCCTTGCTCTGGGTGTGCGAGCTCGATTCAGAACGAATGAAAAGCATGGCTCCAACGGCGACGATCACGATCAGCACGAATAGGTCCAAGACGACAACGATCTTGGCTCGGCGCGAGAGCCGCCCCCAAAATCCAGGCGGCGCGTTCCGCTCATCGTTCACAGGCCATGTCTACCGCAGGACGAATTTCAGAGGGCCGGGAGGCATGAAGAACCCAAGCTTTGCATGCCGTACTGGCCGAGTTACTGACATTCACGACGCCGCCCGCTTACCTAGCAAGCGCTTGGTTGATACGCTGTCGGGATGACCCAGCCGGCCAGCCGCCGAGACGAGCTCCTGAAGCTCGCCGCGACGATGTTCGCCGACCGTGGCCTCAAGTCCACCACGGTCCGCGATATCGCGGACTCGGCGGGCATCCTCTCGGGCAGTCTGTACCACCACTTCAAATCCAAAGAACAGATGGTCGAAGAGGTTCTCAAGGACTTCCTGGACTGGCTTTTCGAGCGCTACCAGGAGATCGTCGCGACCGAATCCACCCCGCTGGACCGGGTGAAGGGCCTGTTCATGGCCTCCTTCGAGGCGATCGAGCACCGTCACGCGCAGGTGGTCATCTATCAGGACGAGGCCAAGCGGCTCTCCGCGCTCCCGCAGTTCGCGTTCGTCGACGACCGCAACCGCGAGCAGCGCAAGATGTGGGTGGATCTGTTGCACGACGGCATCGCGGACGGGTCGTTCCGGCCCGACCTCGACGTCGACCTGGTCTACCGCTTCATCCGGGACACCACCTGGGTGTCGGTCCGCTGGTATCAGCCGGGCGGGCCCCTGACGGCCGAGGAAGTCGGCCGCCAATATCTCGCCATCGTGCTCGGTGGCATCACCAAAATTGATCAGAAGGAGACACCCTGATGGCTGAGGCGTACGTCATTGATGCCGTTCGTACCGCGGTCGGCAAGCGCAACGGCTCGCTGAGCGGTGTGCATCCGGTCGATCTGGGCGCCGCGGCCTGGCGTGGACTGTTCGAGCGCACCGATCTGGACCCGGGTGCGGTCGACGATGTCATCGCCGGCTGCGTGGATGCCATCGGCGGGCAGGCCGGCAATATCGCCCGGCTGTCGTGGCTGGCCGCGGGCTTCCCCGAAGAGGTGCCCGGTGTCACCGTGGACCGCCAGTGCGGTTCCAGCCAGCAGGCCATCTCCTTCGGTGCGCAGGCGATCATGTCCGGCACCGCCGATGTGATCGTCGCCGGCGGCATGCAGAACATGAGCCAGATCCCGATCAGCTCGGCGATGATCGTCGGCGAGCAGTTCGGTTTCACGTCACCGACCAACGAGTCCAAGAGCTGGCTGCACCGCTACGGCGATCAGGAGATCTCCCAGTTCCGTGGTTCTGAACTGATCGCCGAGAAGTGGAATCTGTCCCGTGAGGACATGGAACAGTTCGCGCTGACCAGCCACCAGCGTGCCCAGGAAGCCATCCGGGCCGGGTACTTCGAGAACGAGATCATCCCGGTGGACGGATTCACCATCGACGAGGGCCCGCGGGAGACCTCGCTGGAGAAGATGGCCGGGCTCAAGACCCTGGTCGAGGGCGGTCGGCTGACCGCCGCGATGGCCAGCCAGATCTCCGACGGCGCCAGCGCCGTGCTGCTCGCCTCCGAGAACGCCGTCAAGACCCACGGTCTCAAGCCGCGCGCCCGCATCCACCACATCAGCGCCCGCGGCGCCGACCCGGTGTACATGCTGACCGGACCCATCCCGGCCACCCACTACGCGCTGGAGAAGACCGGCCTTTCGATCGGCGATATCGACACCGTCGAGATCAACGAGGCCTTCGCCCCGGTGGTGCAGGCCTGGCTCAAGGAGACCGGCGCCGACCCGGCCAAGGTCAACCCCAGCGGCGGCGCCATCGCCCTGGGGCATCCGCTGGGCGCGACCGGTGCCAAGCTGTTCGCCACCATGCTGAATACGTTGGAGCGCACCGGCGGTCGCTACGGACTGCAGACCATGTGTGAGGGCGGCGGCACCGCCAACGTCACCATCATCGAGCGTCTCTGATCGCACGCCAGACCCGGGCCGGGGTCATCGGCAGCTGATACACCCGGGCCCCGCACGCCCGGGCGATGGCATTCGCCAGGGCGGGGGCGACCGGGTTGTACGGTGATTCGCTCATCGACTTGGCGCCCAGCGGGCCGAGTTCGTCGTAGGTGTCGGCGAAATACACCTCGGTCACCGGAACATCCGCCAGTTGTGGGACGTGATAGTTGCGCAGCGTCTGGGTGGTGACGGTCCCGTCCGGACCGATCTGTATCTCCTCGAACAGCGCCGACCCGATCGCCTGCGCGACACCGCCTTCGACCTGACCGCGGCATTGCTGCGGGTTCATCACCACCCCGGCGTCGGCGGCCTGGACCGACTGCAGGATCGACACCTCGCCGGTCTCTGGGTTCACCGCGACCCGGAATGCATGCACGTTGAACGCCACCGAACGCGGTGTGCCGTCATGCTTTCCGCGGCCTGTCATCGGCACCGGCAGCGACCCGAAGTCCACCAACCGTTCACCGCACTGCACCCCGTTGCGGTCCAGCGTGCACAGCGCCGGTGACGTGCCGGTGAGTGCGGCGGCCGCCGACACCAGCGCACGGCGCAAGTGGCGGCTCGCCAGCAGTGTTGCCCGTCCGGCCACCACCGTACCGGCCGATCCGAATGCGCCGGTGTCGTAACCGATTGTGTCCGTGTCTGATTGGCGGACCACGATCCGCTCGGCGACGGTGTTCAGCTCATCGGCGGCCAGCTGTGTGTGCACCGTGGTGGTCCCGTTGCCGAACTCCGTGGTGCCGACGTCGAGGGTGTAGACGCCCTCGGCGTCGACCGATACCGCGGCCTCGGCGAAATGTCCGCGTGGGGGAATCGTCGCGATCATGGCCACCGCCATGCCCTCCCCGACCTGCCATCCTTCGGGCGCAGCCACCCCGTTTCCCACGCGCAGCGCCGCCTCGGTCAGGTCGAGGCACTGATCGAGCCCGTAGCTGCCGAAGGTCAGATCATCGTCGAGCACATGGGAATCCACGAAGCTGTCGCCGGGCACGATGACATTGCGCCGCCGGAACTCGAACGGGTCGATGCCCAGCCGGTCGGCGAGCTGGTCCATCGCGGACTCGATGGCGAACATGACCTGGCCGAGCCCGTACCCACGGAACGCGCCGGAGGGGAGGTTGTTGGTGTAGACCGATCGTGCGTCGACGCGCTTGTTCGGGCTGCGGTACACCGCAACGGATTCGCCGCAGCCGTGGAACATCACGCCCGGACTGTGGTTACCGTAGGCGCCGGCATCGACGAGGACATCGACGGCCAGCGCGGTCAGCGCCCCGTCGCCGTCGGCGCCAACGGTCACATCGACGCGGAACGGATGCCGGCACGGCGCCACGGTGAACTGGTCGCTGCGGTGGAACTCGTAGCGCACCGGTGCGCCGAGGCGCAGCACCGCCAAGGCGACCAGGTCCTCGGTGAGCATCTCCTGCTTGCCGCCGAACCCGCCGCCGAGCCGCTTGGTGAGCACCTGCACCTCGTCGGATCCGAGGCCGAAGATGTGGCACAACTCGTTTCGGACCAGGAAGGGCACCTGCGTGCTGGTACGGATCACCAGCCGGCCCGAGTCGTCGCGCCATCCGGTGCAGCCATGCGTCTCCAGGTGGACGTGCTGGACCCGCTGGGTCTGCCAGCGTCCCCGCACCACGGCACCCCCGGAGGCTTCGGCCGCGGCGATCCCCGCCGCAACATCGCCCACCTCGCCGTGCAGTTCGGCGACCAGATTGCGGTTCGGGTCGGCAATACGCGACCGAGGGTCTTTGTCGGCGTGCAGCAGCGGCGCACCCGTGGACCCGGCGGTATCCGCATCGAATACCGCGGGTAGCTCTTCATAGTCGACAACGATTGTCCGGCAGGCATTTTCGGCGATATCGTAGCGATCGGCCACCACTGCCGCGACCCGCTGGCCGACAAACCGCACGGTGTCGTCCAGGATGGCGGTGTCATCGGGGTCATCGTCGCGCAGCTCGTGCCGGGCCGTGGAGAACAGCACCGGCGGGCTGTCCCGATGGGTCAGGACCAGACGCACCCCCGGCATCGCCTCGGCCGCCGACGTGTCGATCGACCGGATCCGTGCGTGGGCCAGCGGGCTCGGCAGCACAGCCATGTGCAGCAAGCCCGCGGGCGCGTCGTCCATGGTGTATTCCTCGGTTCCGGTGACCACGCGCACCCCCGCCGGGGCGCCGATGGACCGGCCCGCATCGTGGACATCGGATTTGTCGATGTTGACCACGCCGGACAGCGCATCGGTGATCGCCCGGTACCCGGTACATCGGCACAGGTTGCCCTTGAGTTGTTCCGGCAGATCCGACATCTGTTCGGCGGTCAGTGTGGTGGCGGTGGTGATCATCCCGGCGGTGCAGAAGCCACACTGGAATCCGGCGGCCTCAAGGAAGCGGCGCTGCACTGGGTGCAGGTCGTCGGGGGTGCCCAGGCCGGCCACCGTCGTCACCGTCCGTCCCTGCGCCCGGAAGGCCGGGAACACGCAGGAATGCACGGCAGCACCGTCGACGAGCACCGAGCAGGCGCCGCAGTCCCCGGCGTCGCAGCCCTTCTTGACCTCGAAGTGGCCGTTCTCGCGAAGGAAGGTGCGCAGGCACTGACCGGGGCGCGGGTCCCCGTCGCAGTCGGAGCCGTTGACCGAGAACTTCATGCCAGCTCGGCCCGAATCTGGTCGGCGAGTATCAGCGTCACCGCCCGGCGCCAGTCCGGGTCGCCGTGCGCATCGCGGGTCAGGTCCGCCTCGGGGATCCCGGACAGCGCGGCCCGCAGATCCTCGGGGGAGGGCGTGGAGGGGAATCGGAACACGTAGGGCCGTACCGTCGCCGCCGTCACCGACAGCACGAACCGGCCGTCCTCATCGCTGCGGCCGATGATCACCACACCGGACCGGCCGAGCGGGGACGGCGCGAGCTTGCGGTACGCGGTCCGGGCCCGCAGTGCGGCCTCCGGGATGTGCACGGCACGAAGGATTTCACCGGTCGCCAGCACGTTGGTGGCCTGCCCGGTGACGAACTCGGCGACCGCCACGGTGTATTCGGTGCCGTCGGAACGCCATACCGTCACCGCCGCGTCCAGCGCCGTGCACAGCGAGATCATCGATCCGGCGGGGAAGGACAGGCAAATGTTGCCCCCGACGGTGGCGGTGCGCCAGATCTTGAACGAGGCGAGCAGTGCGGTGCAGCACTGCCGGAACAGCGGGGCGGCCGCCCACTCCGGGGGCAATGTGGGTGACAGCGCGGCGACTTCGTCGAGTGTGCAGGTCGCCGCGATCTCGATCCCGGCCGGGGTGAGGGTGACCGGCGGCCAACCCAGCCCGGTGATGTCGACGAGCCGGGTCACCGTCGGCTGCGGTTCGGAGAACAGCCAGGTGCCGCCGGCGAGAACGGCGTCGGCGGGTCCCAGCGGCCACACCTCTTCGCGGCGGGTGGGGATGTGCACCGCCTCGACGGTGTTGAGGTCCATCTATCGACGGTAGTCTCCGAGCCCGGCGCGCGCAGGTCGAAGCCCATCGAACTGCGCGGCGGCTCAGACGCTGTGACAATCGGTGTATGCGTGTCTACCGCGGTCACCTGATTCACATCGCTGGTGCGCCGCGGCTGGGTGCGGCGCGCGATCATCTGGTGAGCATCCCCGACGGTGCGCTGGCCGTCGATGACGCCGGGACGATCGGCTACAGCGGTGCGTACCAGGAACTGCCCGAGATGACCGCGGAGGTCGTCGACTGCCGTCCGGGCTTCCTGCTACCCGGTTTCATCGACACTCACCTGCACTTCCCGCAAACCCACTGCGTGGACTCCTACGGCGGCGGGCAACTGCTGGACTGGTTGCAGCGCTGTATTTTTCCCGCGGAGGCGATGCTGGCCGATATCGACTACGCCCGCGGCGTCGCGCGGGACTTCTGCAGTCGGCGCATCGCTGTCGGAACCACCACGGCACTCGTGTTCGGGTCGGCATTCCCGCACGCCCAGGATGCCCTGTTCGAGGAATCGATTGCCGCGGGCCTGCGCACGATATCCGGGCGCGGGATCCAGACGGTGGGCCCCGAAGCGGCCGGACCGCTGCTGACCGAGGACAGGCAGGCAATCGAGCTCACCCACAACGAAATCGAGCGGTGGCACAACAATGGTGGCGGGCTCACTCACGTCGCGGTGGTGCCTCGCTTCGCGCTGTCGGTCACCGAGAAGACGCTGCACGCGCTGGGAGAACTCTACGAAGCTGTGCGGACCCACGGCGTCTACTTTCACACCCACCTTTCGGAGAACCTCGACGAGATCGACGCGGTGCGAGCCGGTTACGGTGTGGAGCACTACCTGGACAGCTACGACGGCCGCAGCACGGGCGGTGGGGTGTCGCTGCTGGGCCGGCGCAGCGTGTTCGCACACGCGGTGCACTGCACCGACCATGAACTGGCGCGATTGGCCGAGACCGGCAGCTCGATCGCGCATTGCCCGACCTCGCAGCTGTTTCTCGGGTCGGGCACCATGCCGTGGCGGCGCACCACCGCCAGTGGGGTCACGGTGGCGCTGGGCACCGATGTGTCCGCCGGCGATGAGTGGCTGATCCCCCGAGTGCTCAACGATTGCTTCAAGGTGCACATCAGCGAGCCTGGGGGACAGGCCCTCTCGATCCCGCCTGCCGACCTGCTGTTCACCGCCACGCTGGCCGGCGCGCGGGCATTGGACATCGAGGACCGGGTCGGCAACCTGGACGCCGGCAAGCAGGCCGATTTCGTGGTCATCGACCCGCAACGCCAGGCGTTGCTGCCCGAGCTGCTGGCGCGGATCGATCCCGAGGACGCCGACCGCCTGCTGTTCACCCTGCTGATGAGCATGCGTGAGGACGCCATCGATGCTGTCTACGTACGCGGTCACCGGGTCACGGCGCCGGAGTGAGCGGCCCGCCCAGGATATTGCCGACGATACCGCGGATGACGTTGCTGCCGTCCTCTTTTCGCAGCTCGTCATACCACCGCGCGGTGACCTGCGGGTCCTTGGCGTGGGTGACGTCACAGCGTTTGCGGGCCCGCAACACCAGGTCGCCGGCCCGCTCCGTGCGGGCCCCCTGATATGCGGCCAGTGCTGCGTGCACATCGCCGGCGTGATCCTTGAACGCCCATTGCAGTTCGATGGCGTCCTCCATGGCCGAGCAGCCGCCCTGCCCGATATCGGGTGTGGTGTTGTGCGCCGCGTCGCCCAGTACGGCGACCCGGCCCTTGACCCAGGTGTGGAACGGATCCAGATCCAGGATCTCCACCCGGTTGGTGGTCTGCGGGTCCAGCTTGTCGATGAGGGTCTGTACCCCGGGAGCCCAGTCCGCGAAGTGACCGCGCAACACCTCGCGTGCGGTCCCCCGCTCGTACGGGGCACCCTCGGGTTCGACGACATCGAAGAAGAAGTAGAACCGCCCGCCGGCCACCGGCATCACCGAGACCCGTTTGCCTTCACCGACATACGTGGTCCACTCGGTGGCAGGACCGATCGCGTCATCGGTGTCGACGAGGCCGTTGAAGTTGACGTACCCCGCGTAGCGGCGGGCCACCGGGCCGCCGAGCACATACTCGCGGGTGATCGAACTGGCACCGTCGGCGCCGATGATCACGTCCGCGGTCACGGTGGTGCCGTCGGCGAAGGTCGCCGTCGCGGCATCGGGACCGTCGGTGACGCTGACCATCTTCATCCCGAAGTTGATGTCATCGATGCCGTAGGCCTGCATCAGCATCGACTGCAGTTCGGCGCGGGCGATCGGGTACGGGCGCTGCCCCACCTCGTCGATCAGCGGCTGCATGGAGAAGCGGCACATGGTCTCACCGGTGTGCGCGTCGATATAGCTCATGGTCTCGACGATGCCGCCGAGCTGCGCCGTCTCTTCCTGTAGGCCAAGGTAATTGAGGCATTTCACTCCGTTGGACCACACCGAGATGGCGGCGCCGACCGGCTTGTTCTCGGTGACCCGCTCGTAGACCTCGGTCTCGATGCCGATCTGGCGCAGAGCGATGGCGGCACTCATTCCACCCATACCCGCGCCGATGATCACGACCTTCACGTTCAGCTCCCTCGATAGGTGGAGTAGGCGTAGGGGGACAGCAGCAGCGGCACGTGATGATGGCCTGCGGCGTCGGTGATCTCGAAAGCGATCACGACCTCCGGGTAGAAGCCGGTCACCCCGTGCTCGGTGAAGTACGTGGCGGTGTCGAACCGCAGCCGGTAGATCCCGGCCGCCAGGTCACCGCCCAGGCCGGCGACGCGGCCGTCGGCATCGGTGATTCCGGTGGCGATGACGCCATCGGCGGTCAGGGTGACAGCCACGCCCACCGCGGGCTTGCCGGTGGTGGCGTCGAGGACATGGGTTGAGAGCGTCATGGGACAACCCTGCCAACCTCTGGCCGTGGATGGGTGGATTTGCGCCCGAGCCTCCGCCAGGCCCGCCAGATTGCAGTTGTCGAGGGAAAGTTCGAGTAAGCATCCCGATAACCGCAATCTCGCGCCAATGCGCTGTACCGCAGCCTCATGTCGGCTCACTCAGTAGACGCTCCAGGCGCAGCCTGTTGATCTTGGACAGCTCGTTGCGCATGACCCGGCGCTCGGTCTCCGGATCGTTGTCGAGCCGGTCGGTCAGGATGTCCAGCAGTTCATCGGCCGAGCGACCGCTGGCGCACACCAGGTAGACGTAGCCGAACCTGGCCTCGTATTCGCGGTTCTTCTCTGCCAGTGCGGTTTTCACCGCATCGCCGGCGTCGGCCACCCGGGCTTGCTCGCGGGCCGACGACGGGCTGTGCGCCGCCGAGACCGAAGCCCCGATACGAGGGTGGCCGTCGAGGGCGGCGTCGATCTCGGCATCGGGGAGCTCGGCGAGCACCCGGTCGGCCCGGTCGTAGAGCGCCTCGGGGTCCCGGAACGGCGAACCCGCCACCACCCGTCGTGCCCAGATCGTCGATGAGCACACCTCGAACAGCAGGTGCATCCGTTGCCGGTCGGACAGCGCGTTGAAACCCTCCAGTCCGATCGCTTTCACGAGAGTTCGTTGAGCCTGCCGAACCGCGCAGCGGCAATGGGATTGGCATCGGCGACCAGATCGGTGAAGCGGTAGTTGGCGATCTTGGCCACCTCGATCAGCGCATAGGCCTTCTCGGTCGCCGCGGAGTTGTCGATCCGCGACCAACCATTGCGCAGCACCCTATCGAAGCGCTCGGTCTCCCGGGCACAGATGATCAGCGGGAAACCGAAGTGTTCGCGATAGGCCGCGGCCAGGCCCACGACGTCTTGGTGGTCGTCCTCGTCGAGATTGCTCAGCGCCACATGGTCGACCGCCAGCACCTGACCGGTCTCGTCCTCGGCGCCCAGATCGTGGAAGGCGTTGAGCAGTTCCTGCTGCTGCTCGGTGGTGCCGGTGAGCACCGCGTCCTGGAACGCCTCCCGCAGCGCGGCGGTGTCGGCGAACGGCCGCTGTGCGTAGGCGCGGTCGGCGGCCCATGCGACGTCCTGCACGACGTGCCCGAACACCTCGGTGAAACGCTCCCGGGTCATGGTGTTGACCTCGTCGAGGGAGATCGAGCCGCCGCCGGCCACCCGGGGTCCCTTCTTCCCGAGGTGAAAGAACACGATGTTGAGCACGATCGCGGTGATGGCGCCGGTGCTGATACCGCTGCCGAACAGGATGTCCAGTCCCGCGGGCAGTGCCGAGGAGATCCCCGGGTAGGACGTCACCAGCAGCGCCAGCGCCAGGCTGGTGGTCACGATGATGACGTTGCGGTGGTCGGTGAAGTCGACCTTGCCGAGTGTCTGGATACCGACGACCGCGACGGTGGCGAACAGCACCAGGGCCGCGCCACCGAGCACCGGATTCGGGATGGACGCCACGATCGCGGCCACCTTGGGCAGGAAGCCCAGCATGATCATGATGACGCCGGCCGCGGCGACCACCCACCGGCTCTTCACCCCGGTGAGCCGCACCAGGCCGACGTTCTCGGAGAACGCGGTGTAGGGGAACGAGTTGAAGATGCCGCCGATGGTGGTGGCGACACCGTCGGCGCGCAGCACGTTGCCGATGTCGGAGGGGCGGACCCGCTTCCCGACGATCTCGCCGGTGGCCAGTGTGCTGCCGGTGGATTCCACCGCGATGATCATCATCACGATGATCATCGTGATGATCGCAACGATGTCGAACTTGGGCATGCCGAACACGAATGGCGGGGTGAAACCGAACATCGAGGCGGCGCCGACCCGGTCGAAGTTCATGTCGCCCAGCGCGAAGGCCACCGCACAGCCCGCGATGAGACCAAGCAGCACGGCGATAGTGGACATGAACCCGCGGAAGATCCGCTGGATCGCGACGATCACGGCGATGGTGCCCAGCGCATAGAGCACCCAGCGCAGGTTGGTGGGGTCGGGCTCGTGGGTCGCCGGATTGGTCACCGCGTCCAGCGCGCCGATGGGCACCAGGCACAGTCCGATGATGGTGATGAGCGTGCCGGTCACCACGGGAGGGAAGAATTTGAGCAGCCTGACGAAGACGGGTGCTATCAGGAAGGTGAAGACGCCGGCGACGATCACCGCGCCGTAGACGTAGAGCAGGCTCGCGGTCCCGCCGCCGTGGGCCAGTCCGATCGCGATGATCGGCGCAACTCCTGCGAACGTCACGCCCTGCAGCAGCGGCAGCCGCACCCCGACGTTCTTGAACCCGACCGCCTGGATGATCGAGGCCACACCGCAGGTGAAGAGGTCGGCGGTGATGAGCATGACGAGCTCTTCACCGGACAGCCCCAGCGCGTTGGCGATCAGGATCGGGACCAGCACCGCGCCCGCGTAGAACGCGACGACGTGCTGGAACCCGTAGGCGGCCAGCTTCGGGAGGGGAAGCACCTCGTCAACGGGGTGCACGCGCTTGCGCTGGGGTTTGGTGGGTGCCGACATGGGAACAGGATCGGGCAGCTTCGCTCTCATCCGGTGTCCTGCGCGTTGCGGCGATGTTGCCGCTGGACCGCGGCGGGCCCGGACCATCGATGGAATCGATGAGGTTGATCAAAAGTCATCGTTGGACGTGATCTGGGCGCACTGGTGTGATGGTTGGCATGAAGCACTCACTGAGGCGTTCCGTCGCGACCCTCGCCCTCGCCGTCGTCGCCGGCACGGCGTGTGCCCTCGAGGCGGGCGTCGCCCGGGCCGATGACGAACCCACGGCGGGGGTGACGCGCACCGAGTTGCAGCGATTGCCCGCGCCGGACCCGGGCTACGAGGTCTTCCAGACCCGCACCGAGATCCCGGTGGGCACCCGATCCGGCAGGCATTCCCATCCCGGACCGGAGGTGGGCTACATCGTGACCGGCGATATCGAGTTCCGGTTCGACGACCGACCGACGCAGCATGTGCACACCGGGGACCCGTTCCTCATCCCGGCCGGAGTGATCCACGATGCGGTCAACGTGGGAGAGGTACGCACGCTGATGTTGTCCACCTACGTCATCCCGGCCGGGCAGCCGCTGGTGGACATGCACTGACGTGATCAGAGCTCGTCCGGATGCGGTGCGGCGACGTCATCCCATCCGCCGATCTGGAAGCGCAACTGCGCCACCAGCGCATCCCAGTCCTCGAACCGGGAGACCTCGGTGAGTGGGCGGCCCAAATCGGTCACCACCAGCACCGCCGGGTCGGGGCCGTCCCGGTAGTCCAGCAGTACCGCGCGGTCATGATCGGCTTCCAGCACCATCAGTCGGTCCGCGCCGGGATGGCGCTGCCCCCATGGTGTTTCGCCCGGAGGAAACTCGATCCGGTCCGACAACTCGGCGAGGCTCACGATGTATTCCATCGGCACCGGGAACCGCATCACCTCGGTCCGGTCATCGGCCGTCCCCACGAACCTCGATGCGACGCCACCACCGTTCTTGGCCCGCCACAACGTGATCAGTCCGGCGGGCAACGTCACCCCGAGCCGGGCGTGGGTGGCGGCCACCAGATCATCGTCGGCGCCATGTTCGGCCGCGCCGGCGTTGGCGTGGAAGGGATGTGCGGAGCCCGCACCCCAGAAGCGGCGTGCCCGGTGATCCTGAGCAGCCTCGCTCAGCGGCGCGCCGAGTGGGCGTGTGGGCGCCGTGTCACGCGACCTGGTTCGGTCGCGGCGCAGCGCGGCGAAGAAGGTGTCGAAATCGTCGAAGGCGATATCGACGGGGTCCTCGTCGTATTTGTCGTAGTCGACGATCAGCACCCGCGGCACGGGTCCGCGCGAGTAGTCCAGCAGCGTCATATCGCCGTAGCGGGCCTGCAGGATGATCTGCTGGTCGGCCCCGGCCGGGATCTCGTCGGGATCGTCGGTGAAGTCGTGGTAATGCTCGGTGACCGTGCGCAGCGTCTCGACCGGAGCCAACTGCGAATAGTCGATGGAGAAGGCGCCGCGCCAGTCGTCGTACACCGGCTGCGGGTCGGCCTTCAACGGCACATAGAGCCAGTCGACGTACCCGCCGTTGTGCACGCCGTACAGCGTGCGCAAGGTATCGGGTAGCCGTACCCCCAGCCGCTGCTCCGCGGCCGCGATCATGTCCTCGCGCGCTGCCAGTGGCGGTCGTACGACGGCCTCCCCACGCTTCTCCAGCGCAGTGCGGGCCGCGTTGACCCGCCAATAGCCCGGTGAGACGAAAAATGTATCGACGGCGAGCGGCGTCGGGTCGACATCGACCTCGGCCTCTTCGGTGTGGGTGGCGGCCTCGATCGGCACCGGTGCCTTTTCGATGCGGATGATGACTGCGCTGAGTGCCGCCCCGATACCGAACAGAACCAGCGCCGCGACAACGTCACCGGCCGACAGTGCCGCCAACGGTCGGTACCCACCGACCAGACGGCCCAGACCCAGGCCCAGCAGATAGAGCACCGCGGCCAGCACCGCCTGGATCGGCAGCGTCACCATCGTCGCCGCCACGATCTGTTTCACTCCGCCGGCACGCCAGGCGGCCGTCCAGGCATTCCATTTGCCGAGCGCGTACAGCACGGTGAATGGCGGCGTTGCCAGCGCAACAACCCACGGCGACCGGTGCAACCAGCCCGCGGCGATCATGACGATGACGATGGTCAGGGCCGCCGTGATTCTGGCGTAGCCGCCGCGCGTGGATGTCAACCGGTCCTCCCGTCCCGGCGGATATTCTTCCCGATATCTCCGGTGACGTCGGATGCCGGGGTCTAGTGATCGTGCAGGATCACCCCGCGGATGTTGCGGCCGTCGCGCATGTCCTGGTAGCCCTCGTTGACCTCGGCGAGTTTGTACTCGTGGGTGACGGTCTCGTCGAGCAGCAACTTGCCCTCGCGGTACAGCGACAGCAGCCTGGGGATGTCCGCACGCGGATTGGCCTCCCCGTAGAGGCTGCCCAGCAGCCGCTTCTGGAACAGCGTGAACATCATCATCCCCAGCGTGGGAGCGTTGTCGGCCATCGTCGACAGTGCCGTCATGACGACGGCGCCGCCCTTGCGGATGATGTTGGCGGCGTCCTCCAACATCGCGCCCTCCAGCAGGCCGACGGTCAGGATGGCCGAATCCGCCATCACCCCGCGGGTCAACTCGGCGACCAGTGCGGTCGCTTCGGGCAATGAGGTGACGAAATGGGTGGCCCCGAACCGGAAAGCCAAGTCCCGCTTGGATTCCACCGGCTCGACGACGATGATCTTCTCCGCACCCGCAAGACGCGCCCCCTGCACCGCACCGCTGCCGATACCGCCGAGCCCGATGATCACCACGGTGTCACCGGGTGCGACATCCGCGGTGTTGACCGCGGAACCCCAGCCGGTGGTCACACCGCAGCCCAGCAGACAGGCCCGGGACAGCGGGATGTCATCGTCGATCTTCACGATGGACGCCTCGGGCACGGTCCCGTATTGGGAGAACGTGCCGACCAGGGCCATCACGCCGATGTTCTGGTCCCGCGCCCGGCGCCGGTAGGTGCCGTCGAGTTGGGTGCCCGCCATGATCATGGCGCCGAGGTCACAGAGGTTCTGGTGGCCGGTCGAACAGAACCGGCAGCGTCCGCATGCCGGCAGGAACGAGGCCACCACGTGATCGCCGGGTGCGAGCCCGAGGACGCCGGGCCCGACCTCGCGCACGATCCCGGCACCCTCGTGACCGCCGATCAGCGGCAGCGGGGCGGGCAGGTCACCGGTGCGGATGTGTTCGTCGGAGTGGCACAGCCCGGTCGCCTCCCAGGCCACCAGCACCTCACCGTCGCCCGGCGGATCGAGATCGATCTCCTCAACGGTCCAGTCGCCGCCGTACTCCCACAGAATCGCCGCGTTGGTCTTCATGCGGCCGAGTGTAGGAACCGCGCAGGTCTACCGTGGCCGAATCGCCACGATCACCACCGGCCCCGGAGGCGGTCGCGAAGGTTGCGCCCGTCGGGGTCGTAGATCATCCGGTAGGCGGGACTTGCCCACAGCCGGGTGAACCGGCTGGGCCGCTCGGGCCGGTGCGGGCGCAGCCTGCCCGGCGGGCGCGGGCCGCTGCGCCCCGAGGCGTGCCAGGCTTCCAGCGCGTCTGCGGCCGCGATGATTTCGGCGACCGCCGTGCGCGGATCGGCCAGTCCGCCGTCCTCGCTGCCGTCCTCGGCGCGATCGAGGTGCTCACGCAGCAGGCGCAGCCGCAGCTCGCGCGCGAAGTCACCGTGCTCGTCCAGCACGGCGCAGGACAACTCGCTGTCGTGCGTCCACGACCGCCGGTTGAAGTTGTCACTGCCGACGCTGGCCCAGGTGTCGTCCACCGTGCAGACCTTGGCGTGCACGTACACCGGTGTACCGGAGTGGTTTTCGAGATCGAACACGTGCACCCGCTCCGGGCTCACCCGGCTGCACGCCCGGACCGCTTCGTGGCGGCCGATCTGGTTGGGCGGCAATGCGAATCGTCCGTCGACATCGGGGTATCGCGGCACCACCGCGACCAGATGCAATTCCGGGTTGTCCTGCAGGGCTCGCGCCAGCAGCGTCGCCACCCGTTTCGACCACAGGTACTGGTCCTCCAGATAGATCAGCTGGCGGGCCTGGCCCAGCGCCTTGCTGTATCCGCGTGCGATGCTGCGTTCGCCCAGCGGAGCGAAGTCGTACTCGAAATGCGCGTCGGGGTAGGTGCGTAAAACCTGCACCGCGTGCGGTCCGCACGGCGGCGGATCGGGTGGCCGTTCGGGCAGTGTGCCGGCGTCCAGGTCGGCGCCGCGCAGCTTGTCGCGCAGGTAGGCGATCGGGTTGAGCATGTCCAGCGGCGCGGGATCGTCCCACCGCTCCCGGAACGAGACGTCCAGCGCGCCGACGACGGGGCCCTGCAATCGCAGTTGCACGTCGTGCCACGGTGGGTGCTCGCCGTAGTGCTTCGCCATCTGTACGGCCTGCGGGTCACCGTGATGGTCCGCGTCGTCACGCCGGGAATGGCACAGGTCGATGCCGCCGGCGAACGCGACATCGCGTTCGGGAGCGCCGGGGTGCCGGATCACCACCAGTTTCTGGTGGTGTGAGCCGCCGAAACGGACGCGTTGGTCGAGGAGCACTTCGCCGCCGGCCTGCTCGATCGCCTCGCCGAGGTGCCGATTCTCTTCCTCGCTGTAGGCGAACTTGTCCAGATGCGATCGCCACATCAGGCCCTTGACCACCACGCCACGCTCGGCGGCGTGGCAGAGCAGCTCGCCGATGGTCGGGCCGTTGTCACGCAGCAGCTGGTCGGGGTCGCCCCGCCAATCGGTGAAGAACACGTAGTCACCGGCGCGCAGCGCCTCGACCTCCGTCGCCAACTGGTCGAAATATGTGGACCCGTGAATCAGCGGTACGGCCAGGTTGTCGGTGCACCAGGCCGGCAGGTCGGTATGCGGGTTGCCGCGTTCCTGCGCCGTGAGGAACCATCGCGCGAAATCGGGCATCCCGAGCGGGTACCCGAAAAGCGGGCCCGCCGAACGGCGTCAGCCGGTGATGAAGCCCGATGCCTTGGTCAACTGCTCAATTGCCTCGGCAACGATCTGTGGCACCAATTCCGCGCAGGACGGCAGGTCGTCCAGGATGCCGGCCACCTGTCCGGAGGCCAGCACGCCGGCGTCGGTGTTGCCCTCGACCAGACCGGCCTTGAGCAGCATCGGGGTGTTGGCCGCCATCACCACCTGCGACCAGGTGAGGTCCTTGCCGTGCCGCATCGCCAGGCCGTCGGTGACCATGGACCTCCAGGTCATCCCGGAGAGCTTTTTGAACTTTTGCGCATTGCCGATCGCCGCCGCGAAACCGCGGACCGGTGAACCGCTCTCCAGCTTCTCCACCAGTCCGGTGCGCAGCACCCGGTGCGGCATACCGTCGACGCGGGTGGAGACGACGGTGCCGTCCAGTGCCGCATCGAGGTAGCGCTGCTTGACGGCGTCGGGGACGGTCGAGTCGGAGGTGAGCAGGAACCGGGTGCCCATCGCCACCCCGGCCGCCCCATAGGACAGCGCGGCGGCCAGGCCGCGGCCGTCGAAGAAGCCACCCGCGGCGATGACGGGCGTGCCGGTGTCGGCGACGGCGTCGAGCACCGAGGGCAGCAGCAGCGTGGTCGCGATCGGACCGGTGTGGCCACCGCCCTCGCCGCCCTGCACGATCACCGCGTCCGCGCCCCAGCCGGCGACCTTCTTGGCATGCTTGGCCAGACCGACCGACGGGATGACCACCACGCCTGCCTCTTTGAGCCTGGCGATCAGATCGGGCTTGGGTGCTAAAGCGAAGGAGGCAACTTTGACTCCTTCGCGGATCAGGAGGTCGACGCGGTCGTTCGCGTCGCCCGCGTCGGCACGGATGTTGATGCCGAACGGTTTGTCGGTGGCCGACTTGACCTTCGCGACGGCCGTGGTGAGTTCCTGCAGCGTCATCGTCGCCGAGGCCAGGATGCCCAGGCCACCCGCATTGGAGGTGGCCGCGACCAGTCGGGCGCCGGCCACCCAGCCCATACCGGTCTGCACGACGGGGTGCTCGATGCCGACCAGTTCGGTCAGCGGTGTCTTGAGCTTGGTCATGATCTAGACCTTGACCTCTTTGTCGCGCAACGACTTCGGGTCGATGACCTCGCGCAGCAGCTGCTGTTCGTCACCGGTGGGCACCCGGGTGGTGGCGGCCTCGGACAGGCCGTGCACCTCGAAGGAGGTGTTCTCGGCGACCTGATCGGCCTCGACGCCGGGGTGCAGGGAGACAGCGCGGAACTGGTGGTCGGGACCGTTGAAATCGAAGACGCCGAGGTTCGTCACCACCCGGTAGATGTTGGCGAACCGGAAGGCCGGATTGTCCGGATCGACCTTGTCCCAACCGATCCCGGACACGATGTCGACCGAGTCGGTGAACACCCGCTTGGAGTGGTTGCCCACGAAGTAGCTGGTGGCGTGGTTGATGCTGTTGCCGGGCGCCCCGCGCACACCGAACATCTGCCTGGTGGGGTGCTGGATGGGCCCGAACGCAGAAAGGTTCTGGTTGCCGTAGCGGTCGATCTGGTTGGCGCCCATCACGACATGACGCTTCCCCCAGGACAGGGTCTCGAAGACCCGGTTGAACGGCATCCAACCCTCGATGGCCGCGGGCGTCCCGATCGCCGGGGTGTCGGCGATGATGCGGGCCTCCCCGTCGGTCAGCACGATATCGGGGGAGAAGGTCAGTCGAGCCAGACGAGCGCCGATCTGGACGATCGTGGTCATCGGCGAGACCATGATCTCGCCTGCGTCACGGAACAATTCGGCGCATGCGACGGCGCACACCTCGCCACGGGTCACCGACATCACTGGTCCTCCTGGAATTTCCGCACGGCCGCCTGGTAGTCGGCCTCGCTGCCGGACAGATACGTCTTCACGAACTCGGCCCAGGTCTCATCCGAGCCCGCCGCCTCGGCGTAGTGGCGCTGGAACTTCTCGTCGCGCTTGTAGTCGGGTTCATTCGTGGTGAAGTGCGCACCATTGGGCGCCTCCACCACGGTGTCGACCATCATCCGGTTGATCAACAGCTGCTGTGGCACCACCGAACTGACCAGTTCCTCGGTGGACACCACCTTTTCCACGGACAAGAAGCGCTGCTGCGCCGACATCAGGAACAGGTCGTCGAAGTACGGGTCGATCCCGGTGTAGGCGGCGTTGCCGCGCGCGTCACCGAGATTCAGGTGCACGAAGGCGGCGTCCAGGTTCAACGCCGGCATCGCGATCAGTTCTTCGTCTCCGTAGGGCGACTTCACCGTCTTGAGCTCATCACCCCAGAACGTGCGCACATCGCTGCCGAGTCCGGCGCGAATCGGCAGGAACGGCAGCCGTTGGGCGGCCGCCTGCAGTCCGCAGCGCAGCATCCCCTCGTCCATCTCGCGGGCTTCGATGGCTCCGGTGGTGCGGGCCTTGGCGAACCACGGATCGTAGAACGGCGGTGAGTCCAGTGAGACGAAGCCGTAGTAGACGCGCTTGACCTTGTCGGCCGAGCACAGCAGGCCCAGATCGGGTCCGCCGTAGGTGACCACCGTCAGATCTTTGACGTCGGTGCGCAGCAGTGCGCGGATGAAGGCCATCGGCTTGCGCCGCGAACCCCAGCCGCCGATGCCGATGGTCATGCCGCTCTCGATGGACGAGACTGCCTCGTCCAGAGTTGTTCTCTTGTCAGACATTGCTACTTGGTTCCCTTTTCGGTTCCGGCGAACGCGTCGCGGTGCTCATCGGACACCCCGGCCAGGTTCAGCTCGAACGTAAACCCTTGTTCCATACGGTATCTCGCGGTGACCGGCTGCACGTCGATGAAGTTCAGCGCTTCCTTGGCCGCGCGGATCACCCGGGTGTCCTTGCTGGCGATATCACGGGCCACCCGCAGGGCGGACTCGTCGAGATCGGCGCGGGGCACCACCTCGTGCACGGACCCGAAGTGGTGCAGGGTGTTCGCGTCAACGGTGGCGGCGGTGAAGAACAGTCGGCGCATCAGATGCTGGGGCACCAGCCGCGAAAGGTGGGTGGCAGCCCCCAACGCGCCGCGTTCGACCTCGGGGAGACCGAACTTGGCGTCATCGGAGGCGACGATGACGTCGGCGTTGCCGACCAGGCCGATACCGCCGCCGACGCAGAAGCCGTTCACGGCCGCGACCACCGGTACCTCGCACTCGTACACCGCTTTGAAAGCGTGGTAACAGCCGCGGTTGGCGTCGATGAGCGCGGTGAAGCCCTCGGTGTTCTGCATCTCCTTGATGTCGACGCCGGCGTTGAAGCCGCGGCCCTCGGCGCGCAGGATCACCACGTGGGTGCTGCGGTCGCGACCCGCTGCGGTGATGGCATCGCCGAGTTCGAACCAGCCGCGGGACGGGATGGCGTTGACGGGCGGGTAGTTGACGGTCACCGAGACGATGCTCGGTTCGACTGTGGTGGTGGTGATCATCAGTCACTTCCTGGAAGGGTCGCTACCTAAGCAAGCACTTGCTTGGTACGCTAGCACAGTGACTGACGCGGCTGGAATCGATCTGCAACTGAATGGCCGGGTGGTCCTGGTCACCGGCGGAGTGCGCGGCGTCGGCGCCGGCATCAGCGCCATTTTCGCTGCTCAGGGCGCCACCGTGGTGACCTGCGCGCGCCGCCCGGTCGACGGCTCGCCCTACGAATTCCACTCCTGCGACATCCGCGACGACGCGTCGGTGCAGGCCCTGATCGAGGCGATCGTCGCTCGGCACGGACGGCTGGACGTGGTGGTCAACAACGCCGGGGGATCGCCCTACGTGCTGGCCGCCGATGCCTCCGCGAAATTCAGCACCAAGATCATCGAGCTCAACCTGATCGGCGCGCTGTCGGTCTCCACGCACGCCAACGCGGTCATGCAGAACCAGGACGCCGGGGGCTCGATCGTCAACATCTCCAGTGTCAGCGGGCACCGCCCGACACCGGGCACCGCGGCCTACGGCGCCGCCAAGGCGGGCATCGACAATCTCACCTCGACCCTGGCCGTGGAATGGGCGCCCAAGGTGCGGGTCAACTCGGTGGTCGTCGGCATGGTCGAGACCGAACAGTCCGAGCTGTTCTACGGGGACGCGGACTCGATCGCGGCCATCTCCCGCAATGTGCCGCTGGGACGGCTGGCCAAACCCGCCGATATCGGCTGGGCCACAGCGTTTCTGGCATCCGAAGCGGCCTCCTATATCAGCGGCGCGTCGCTGCAGGTGCACGGCGGTGGCGAGCCACCGCACTATCTGTCGACCACCACCGCAGACATCAAGTAACACCGAACTTCAGTAACAAGAGGAGAACAGCAATGGGTTTGCTCGACGGCCGGGTTGTCATCGTGACCGGCGCCGGCGGCGGTATCGGGCGCGAACATGCGCTCGCCTTCGCCGCTGAAGGTGCCCGCGTGGTGGTCAACGACATCGGTGTCGGACTGGACGGCTCACCGGCCGGCGGTGGCAGCGCCGCGCAGACCGTCGTCGACGAGATCACCGCCGCCGGTGGCGAAGCCGTCACCAGCGGTGCCAACGTCGCCGACTGGAGCCAGGCCGAGGGCCTCATCCAGACCGCCGTCGATTCGTTCGGAGGCCTCGACGTCCTGGTCAACAACGCGGGCATCGTCCGGGACCGGATGTTCGTCAACGCCACCGAAGAGGAGTTCGACGCCGTCACCGCCGTGCATCTCAAGGGGCATTTCGCCACCATGAAACATGCCGGTGCCTACTGGCGCGCACAGTCGAAGGCCGGCAATGCCGTCGACGCGCGCATCATCAACACCAGTTCGGGTGCGGGCCTACAGGGCAGCGTGGGACAGGCAACCTACAGCGCCTCCAAGGCGGGTATCGCCGCGCTGACGCTGGTGGCCGCCGCTGAGATGGGCCGCATCGGCGTCACCGTGAACGCCATCGCGCCGTCGGCCCGCACCCGGATGACCGAAACCGTGTTCGCCGAGATGATGTCGACGCAGGACTCCGACTTCGATGCGATGGCGCCGGAGAACATCTCCCCGCTGGTCGTCTGGCTGGGTAGCGTCGAGTCCCGCGACGTCACCGGCCGCATCTTCGAGGTCGAGGGCGGCATCATCCGGGTGGCCGAGGGCTGGGCGCGCGGTGGCGAGATCGACAAGGGCGCGAAGTGGGACCCGGCCGAACTCGGGCCGGTGGTCACCGACCTGCTGGCCAAGTCGCGCACACCGCTACCGGTCTTCGGCGCCTAGATCGGCTCGCAGATCACCAGCGGGATGACGCGGTCGGCCGCCTCGCGGTATCCCCGGTAGGGCGGGTACATCCGAGTCAGTCGCGGCCAATAGTGGTTTCGCTCCTCGGCCGTGGCGTCTCTGGCCGTCATATCCCACTTGCGCGGGCCGTACTGCACCTGCACCCGCGGATCCGACCGGATGTTGAGATACCAGGCCGGATCGTGATCACGGCCGCCGAACGACGCGGGCAGCACCACCCGGTCGCCGTCGCGCAGGCACAGCGTCGCGGTGACCCGGGGCTGCCCGGTGCGGCGACCGGTGGTGGTGAGCAACGCCGCCGGTAGCCACAGCAGTCGCGAGCCGATGCGACCGTCGGTGTGCTGGTAGGTCCAGATGTGAGCCTTGGCGAAGTACTTCATGGACCAGGCGAGGAGCCCCGAATTCCGAACGTCGACCATGCCCCGTCTTTGCCCCGAACCGGCGCCGCGCAAACGCCGGCTCAGCGCAGGTAGAGCGCCGCGTAGAGCAGTGCCCGGGGTCTGCCGAGAACGCGGCGACCGCCCGGGCAATGGCGGAGTTCACTGCTTGGCCGGGTCGGTGGTGCAGATGGTCAGTAACGACCGACGGTTCTGCTCGGCAACCTGCTGCGGATCGAGCCAGCCGATTCCCTGAAAATAGAAGGTGTCACCCGGGTGCTCGGACGAACCATCGATGACCTCGCTGATCCGGGTGGGCGTGGACCCTGAACCCACTGGCGCGGTCACGATGAGGGTCACCTCTTCCGCTGTGCGCCAATCGAACCCGTCGGGCAACGGCTCGGTGACCCGTAATCCGTCATACGGGCCCCCGACCGTCAACTGATCGACCCTGGTGGTCCCGCTGATCGGTGCCAGGGTCAGCCTGCCGGCGTCCGGCGTGAACAACACGACCACCCGGGACACCTCGCCGCACGGTGTGCCGGTCGACAGCTGCAGCGCGCCGTCGGTCACTCGGGCACCGAAAACCGGTGGTAGCGAAGCGGCCTCGGGATCATCACCGATGAGTGAGCATCCCGAGATGCCAAAAACCAGTAGCGCGGCCGTCAGATGCCTGATCACTTGTAACCACCGTCGCCCAGACCGGCTTCCTTCTCGATACCGTCCGAATCGGTGGCGGCAGCCCACAACATGCCGAAGTAGCCCTTGTCTGCCCACTGCCGCGAATGCATCTCCTCGTGGTGCAGCAGTCGGTCGAGGTCCAGGGACCCCGCACGGGGAGCACCGTCGGCGCCCACGTTCCAGGACGTGCCGGACTCGATGATCTGCCGCAACTGCTGGGACGGATCGTTGTCGTGATCGATGTTCTCCATGAAGATGTCACCCCAGGCGGTGCCGCCCTTCCAACTGAACTGGTCCTGCACCCAGTTGCCGCCCATCCCCATCAGCATGCCGTTGGGCGTCGTCATCAAGGCGCCGTCGGCACCGAGGATGAACGGCACATCCTCGTCGTAGGTCCACGCGTTCGCGTTCTGCCGGTCGATGATCCGCGCCACCTCGTCGGCGTTGTAGGGCTCGGGGGTGAAGTCCGTCTTGGGATTGTCACCGTAATCGGTCCCGGCGTTGAGGATGTAGGTCATCAACACCGCTTTGCGGGCGTCCTCGCCCGAGGTGCCCTTCGGAAGCTGGAAGAACGACTTCCCGTCGGGGTCCTTCACCCGCTGCATGCCGTCCAGTACCTCGAAGCTGGCCGGCGTGATGTCGTGACGGCGCGCGATGTCGACGATCGTCTCAGGCGGAACACCCTGGCGCTCAGCATTTTCCAGCCACTCCTTGTAATAGCCGGTGGGCTCCTCGTCGAGAAGCCCGGCGTCGCGCAGCGCCTTTTCGTACTTGTTCGCCGGCTCGGGCTGCTGATCACCGGGCCCGCCACCGAACTTCTGGATGCCCAGCGCCCGGTACTCCTCGCCGAGCGCGGCGATGCGGGCGCCGACCGCATTCAGGTCGCTGTTGGACCGGGTCACCGTGTCGATGACCTCGCCGACACCCCTCGCCACGATGGGAACGAGCAGGTGTTCACCGGCTGCGGTGTGCGGCACGGCAGCGGCCGCATCGGTCACCCAGCGCCGGGTGGCGTCCAGACGGTCCCGGCCGGCTTCAACCAGGCGGGCGGACTGATCGACCTGCTCGCGCAACCGCCGATCGAGATCGGCGAGGGCGCCCAGAACGCGACCGTGCTCGGTGTTGACCGCGGCGTAGGCATTCGCCGCGGACCCGGTCCACTGCTGACCGGGTGCGGCGGCGCCGACCTGGTCCTGAAGCCGGCGCAGGGTGGAACTGCCGTCGAACGCGGCGCCATCCTGTGGTGCCCCGGCGCCGAAGGTCGCGCGGGCATTCGACCAGGTCGACATGAACGCGTCGAGCACACCCATGACCATCAGTCTTTCACGGCGCCACCTGCACCGGATGCAGCGATTTCAGGCCGACGTGAGGTCAGGCGGCATCCTTCTCGGCGGGCTGGGGGTCCGGACGTACGGCCTGCTTGGGGGCGATCGGAGAGACCTTTCGTTCCGTGCTGAGACGGAATGTGTCGGTGCTCTTTTCGGCCACTACAACGCTGGGACGGCCCGGCTTCTTCACCGTGCGCGCGGTCCGTGGTTTCTTGGCCGGGGCGGCCACCTCGGGTTCTGGCTCCACCGCCTGCGCTGTGGCTGGCGCCGCGATCCGGCTCTCCGCGGCGACCGCCGGTGGGTCGGTCATCGTGGTGGTCGGTGTCCTCGGCCGGACCACCTTGGCGACCTCGTCGACGATATCGCGCACCACCGCGACCGTGAACTTGATCGGGGCCCGCACGACGGCACCGACGCCGTTGCGGATCGCCGTGGCGATCTGGCCGATATCGCCGGTGCCGAACGCCCGTACCACGTTGTAGGCCGCAGTCTGCGGTGTCACCGCGAGATCGCGGGCGTTGACGAACAGTTTGGTGCCCAGGCTCGCCGGTCCGACCGGCAGACCGGCCCAGGTCTTCAGAGTCCAGCCCTCCTCGGCGCTGCCCTCCACGACGACGATCCCGGTGTTGCCCAGCCGGTGGCGCAGCATCAGCCCCAGGTCCGGGTTGTCGACGTTCATCATCGTCCAGAACATGATGGTGGCGGCATGGGAGAACACGACTGGATTCTGCGCGCCGGAGTCCTCGACGAGCTGTAGCGCTGCGTCCATGCGGGCGTCGAAGGCATTGCCGTCTCCGCCGCCTGGGACCGGTACCGACCGCGCACCCAGCGTCCACAATGCAGGCGCCAGCACGTACCCGATTCCGCCGAGTCCGGTGTCCGACGATCCCTCGAACCAGCCGGCGTTGATCTCACGGAATCCGGGTAAAACGGTGGGGGTGAGGCCGGTGGCGGCCGCGAACGGCGCGGCGGTTTCGGTGGTGCGCACCATGTTCGACGCGTAGATGGCGTCGTAGTCCACGCCGCCGGCGGCCAGGGCTGCCGCCACCGCTGCCGCCTGGGTCTGTCCCAGCGGCGTCAGATGGGCACCGGGTATCGAGTTGTCGATCGTGTGCGACGCGTTGGACTCGGACTCGCCGTGCCGGACGAAGGTCACCGTCATGGCGGCCGCAGGCAGCGCCGTGACGACGAACAGGACGGTCGCGGTCAGCGCCGCGAACAGAATTTTTCGTGACCGACCCCGTGCCCCCGTGACCATCGGATCACAGTAGCGAGCTACGCGGGATCGCAGATGAGGATCGGGATCTTACGATCGGTGTAGGACCGGTAATTCGCGAAGTCGGGGTACATCGCGTCCAGCTTGGGCCAGTACTCGTCGCGCTCGGCGTCGGTGGCCTCGCGCGCCACCAGTTCGAGTCGTTCCTTCTTGGTCTGGAACGTGATGGCGGGGTTGGCCTTCAGATTCAGGTACCACATCGGGTTGGTGGCACGCCCGCCCTGCGAGGCGACCAGGACGATGCGCTTGCCCTCCTGCAGGAAGAGCAGCGGACTGTCCCGGGGCTCCCCGGACTTGCGCCCGATGGTGGTCAGGATGCCGACCTCCGTGCCGCGCAGGAACTTGTTACCGAACTTGCCGTTGGTCTTCTTGAAGAGCCAGGTCTGGGCCCGCGACATCCATTTGATGACGGTGCCGGTCGACGGCGCATTGAGCCGTTCGACCTGTTTGGGGTTGAGCGGCTTGGGCGTATCGGTCATGACCAGAACCTATCGGCTGATGAACGGTTTCAGCGAGGCGCGGATGTGGTGGATCCGCGGATCATCGGCCGGGATCAGGAAGGTCTCATCGACGTGCGAGCACACCCGCCGGCCGAACAGGCGCGGTTTGGTCAGTACGTCGAACTCGGCCCGGACGTGGTCGCCGTCGACGGTGAACTTCGGCGGTGTGCACTGTTCGATCAGCTTGAACTGGGGGCCGCTGTTCAGACTGCGGCGCAGGTGATCTCCCGAGCGTCCGGTCTTGAGTCCCATCTCGATGCGGACGCAGTCCGGCGTGAACGGAACCCCGTCGGCCCGATGGGTGGCGAGCGCATCGATATAGGACTGCGCCGCGGCGATGCGTTCGACTTCGGTCGCCATCAGATCCGCTCGATGATGGTGCCGGTACTGAGCGCGCCGCCGGCGCACATGGTGATCAGTGCGGTGCTCTTACCGGTGCGCTCCAGTTCGTGCAGCGCGGTGGTGATCAGCCGGGCGCCGGTGGATCCCACGGGATGTCCGAGTGCGATGGCGCCGCCGTTGACGTTCACCTTGTCCATATCGGCGCCATGCACCTGCGCCCACGAGAGCACCACGGACGCGAACGCCTCGTTGATCTCGACCAGGTCGATATCGCCGATCTTCATACCGGCCTTCTCCAGCACCTTCGCCGTCGACTGAACCGGGCCGTCGAGGTGGTAGTAGGTCTCGGATCCGACATTGGCCTGCGCGACGATGCGCGCCCGCGGGGTTAGTCCATGCGCTTTTGCCACGGCTTCATCCATCCACAGCACCGCGGCCGCACCGTCGGAGATCTGAGAGGAGGTGCCCGCCGTATGGATGGCCCCCTCCATGACCGGCTTCAGCGCCGCCAGACCCTCCGCGGTGGTGTCGCGCAGGCCCTGATCGCGGGTGACGAGCGCCCACTCGTCGGTCGGGCGCTTGTTCTCGTCGAGCACCGGGGCCGATATCGGGGAGATCTCACGGTCGAAGCGGCCCTCCTCCCAGGCCCGCTTGGCCTTGGCCTGCGACGCCAGCCCGAACGCGTCGAGGTCCGCGCGGGTGATACCGCGGCGCTTGGCAATGCGTTCGGCGGCCTCGAACTGGTTCGGCATGTCGATATCCCACGACGAGGCGCGGATGATGCTGCGGTCGGGACCGGCGTTGGCGCCCAGCCCCACCCTGCTCATCGCCTCGATACCGCAGGCGATGCCGATGTCGATGGCCCCGGTGGCGATCAGGCCGGCGATCAGATGGTTGGCCTGCTGGGCGCTGCCGCACTGACAGTCGATGGTGGTCGCGCCGACATGCTCGGGCAGGCCCGCGGTCAGCCAGCCGACCCGGGTGATGTTGTTGGACTGCTCGCCGTACTGGGTGACGCAGCCGCCGATGAGCTGCTCGACGTCGCCGGCATCGATGCCGGCCTTCTCGACGACGGCCTTCTGGACCGCGCCCAGGAGTTCGGTGGCGTGCAGTCCGGACAGCCAACCATTGCGCTTGCCGATCGGGCTGCGGGTGGCTTCGACGATGACAGGATTACCCATGATGTCAGGCTAGAACACGTTTCATTAGTCTGACAAGCGACGATGCCCCCGTGCCTTTTATCTGCGGTGAAGGCATGTTTCAATGGTTCACAAGTGGCACTAGAAGGAATTGTTCCCAACCCCGACATGTGCCCGTACTTTGCGCAAAGGAGATCTGCATGCCCAGCCTGAACCTGCCCGACGGCTTCGATCCGCTAGACGCGAGCCTGAACCTCGAACGGCTGCCGGTCGAGGAATTGGCCGAGCTCCGCAAGGCCGAACCGGTCCACTGGGTGGACGTGCCCGGCGGCACCGGCGGATTCGGGGACAAGGGCTACTGGATCGTCACCAAGCATGCCGATGTCAAGGAGGTGTCCAAGAACAGCGAGGTCTTCGGCAGCTCGCCGGACGGCGCCATCCCGGTCTGGCCGGAGGGCATGACCCGCGACGCGATCGACCTGCAGAAGGCCGTGCTGCTCAACATGGACGCCCCGCAGCACACCCGGCTGCGAAAGATCATTTCCCGCGGCTTCACCCCGCGCGCCGTCGGGCGCCTCGAGGAGGAGTTGCGCGCCCGCGCCCGCAAGATCGCCGAGACCGCCGCCGCAGACGGCACCGGTGATTTCGTCGAGCAGGTCTCGTGCGAGTTGCCGTTGCAAGCCATCGCCGAACTGCTCGGTGTGCCGCAGGATGACCGCGACAAGATCTTCCGGTGGTCCAACGAGATGACCGCCGGTGAGGATCCCGAGTACGCCGACGTGGATCCGGCCATGTCCTCCTTCGAGCTGATCACCTACGCCATGAAGATGGCCGAGGAGCGGGCCAAGAACCCGACCGAGGACATCGTGACCAAGCTGATCGAGGCCGATATCGACGGCGAGAAGCTCTCGGATGACGAGTTCGGTTTCTTCGTCGTCATGCTGGCGGTCGCCGGCAACGAGACCACCCGCAACTCCATCACGCACGGCATGATCGCCTTCGCCCAGCATCCCGAGCAGTGGGAGCTGTACAAGAAGGAGCGCCCGGGCACCGCGGCCGACGAGATCATCCGATGGGCCACCCCGGTTTCGGCATTCCAGCGCACCGCGCTGCAGGACACCGAGCTCGGCGGGATGAAGATCAAGAAGGGTGACCGCGTGGTGATGTCGTACCGCTCGGCCAACTTCGACGACGAGGCGTTCGACGATCCGCAGGCGTTCAACGTCCTGCGCGACCCCAACCCTCATGTCGGCTTCGGCGGCACCGGCGCGCACTACTGCATCGGCGCCAACCTGGCCCGGATGACCATCAACCTCATCTTCAACGCCATCGCCGACGTGATGCCCGACATCAAACCGATCGGCGAACCGGAGCGGCTGAAGTCCGGCTGGCTCAACGGCATCAAGCACTGGCAGGTCGACTACACCGGCGCTTCGGCAAACTAGATCCCAAGGAGCAGAACGGGTGGACTTCTCGCCGAACCCGGAGCAGCAGGCTGTCGCCGATGTGGTGACATCGGTGCTGGACCGGGAAAATAGTTGGGACGCACTGGTTTCCGGTGGTGTCGCCGCGCTCGCCGTGCCTGAGCGCCTCGGTGGTGACGGGCTGGGGCTGGCCGAGGTGGCAACGGCACTTACCGAGATCGGCCGGCACGGCACGGTCGGTCAGGCGCTGGCCACCCTCGGTCTCGGCCTGGTGCCGCTGCTGGATCTCGCCTCCCAGGCGCAGCAGGACCGCTACCTGGCCGGCGTCGCCGGAGGGGCGGTGCTGTCCGCGGCGCTGAACGAGCCCGGAACGTCGCTGCCGGAGAGCCCGTCGGTCACGCTGACCGACGGAAAGCTCAACGGCACCAAGATCGGTGTGCCCTACGCCGAGACGGCGCAGTGGCTCGTGGTCACCGCTGCCGGCGCGGTCGTGGTGATCTCGCCGCAGGCTGCCGGTGTCACGCTGACCAAGACACCGACCGCCAGTGGGTCAGACGAATACGTGGTGGTGTTCGAGGACGCAGAAGTTCCTGCGGTCGACATCCTTGAGGGCGCGACCGTCACCCGGGTGAACCAGCTGGCGTTGGCCTCGATCGGCGCCTACGCCGCCGGGCTGGTCGCCGGCGCACTGCGGCTCACCGCGGATTACGTGGCGACCCGCGAGCAGTTCGGCCGGCCGCTGTCGACCTTCCAGACGGTCGCCGCCCAGCTGTCCGAGATCTACATCGCCTCGCGCACCATCGCGCTGGTGTCGACGTCGGTGGTGTGGCGGCTCACGGAGGGTTTGGATACCGATGACGATCTGGCGCTGCTCGGCTACTGGCTGACATCGCAGGCGCCGCCGGCGATGCGGCTGTGCCACCACCTGCACGGCGGTATGGGCATGGACATCACCTACCCCATGGACCGCTACTTCTCTTCGATCAAGGATCTGACCCGGTTGCTGGGCGGTCCGTCGTATCGGCTCGATGTGGTTGGCGCGTGATGGGGCGAGCGAAGCGACGGGAGAATAGCTAGATGTTCATCGAACTGACCTCGGAGCAGCGGTCACTGCAAGCTGAACTGCGCGAGTACTTCACGACTCTGATCACGCCCGAAGAAGCCGCGGCGATGGAGTCCGACCGGCACAACGAGGCCTACCGCACCGTGATCAAGCGGATGGGTTCGGACGGCAAACTCGGTGTCGGCTGGCCCAAGGAGTACGGCGGCCTCGGCTTCGGCCCGATCGAGCAGCAGATCTTCGTCAACGAGGCCAACCGGGCCGATGTGCCGCTGCCGATGGTGACGCTGCAGACCGTCGGGCCCACCCTGCAGGTGCACGGCACCGAGGCGCAGAAGAAGAAATTCCTGCCCGGAATCCTGGCCGGCGAAGTCCATTTCGCGATCGGTTACTCCGAGCCGGAGGCCGGCACGGACCTGGCCTCGTTGCGCACCAGCGCAATCCGGCACGGTGACGAATACATCGTCAACGGGCAGAAGATGTGGACCACCGGCGCGCATGACGCCGACTACATCTGGCTGGCCTGCCGCACGGATCCGGAGGCCGCCAAGCACAAGGGCATCTCGATCCTGATCGTGGACACCAAGGATCCCGGCTACTCCTGGACGCCGATCATCCTGTCCGACGGCGCGCACCACACCAACGCCTCCTACTACAACGAGGTGCGGGTGCCCGCCGACATGCTGGTCGGTGAGGAGCACGGCGGCTGGAAGCTGATCACCACCCAGCTCAACCACGAGCGGGTCGGACTGGGCCCGGCCGGCCGTATCGCCGGCATCT
This sequence comes from Mycolicibacterium sp. P9-22, assembly GCF_008329585.1. Classification (GTDB taxonomy): domain Bacteria; phylum Actinomycetota; class Actinomycetes; order Mycobacteriales; family Mycobacteriaceae; genus Mycobacterium. The sequence goes on from NZ_NPKP01000003.1 coordinate 208,945, forward strand.
ACGACGAGGTCTACGAATGGGCCGCCAAGCCCGGCCCGGACGGTGTCACGCCGCTCGAGCAGGAGGGCGCCCGCCGGCTGCTCGGCCAGATCAAATCGATCTGGCGGGTCAACGAATTGCTGAACTGGCAGGTCGCGGCGTCCGGTGAGACCATCGCCGTGGCCGATGCCGCGGCGACGAAAGTGTTTTCCACGGAACGGATTCAAGAAGTCGGCAGGCTCGCCGAAGAGGTCGTCGGCCGGTACGGCAACCCTGCCGACCCGGAAACCGCCCGGCTGCTGGACTGGCTGGACAAGATGACCAAGCGCAACCTGGTGATCACCTTCGGCGGCGGTGTCAACGAGGTGATGCGCGAGATGATCGCGGCATCCGGGCTCAAGGTGCCGAGGGTGCCGAGGTGACGGAACTGCAGGCGGGCATCGATGAGATCGTCGCTGCGGGAGGCGGTGAGCCCACCATCGCCCGGGATCCGGTGAATCAGCCGATGATTCACCACTGGACGGATGCGATCGGTGACACCAACCCGATCTACGTCGACCAGGACGCCGCCAAGGCGGCCGGGCATGACGGCATCGTCGCGCCGCCGGCCATGATCCAGGTCTGGACCATGATGGGTCTGGGGCGCACCCGCTCCGATGACGATCCACTGGCCCGGGCCATGAAACTGTTCGATGACGCCGGGTACGTCGGCGTGGTGGCCACCAACTGCGATCAGACGTATCACCGCTATCTGAAGCCGGGCGAGCTCGTCGCGATGAGCGCCGAGATCACCGATGTCGTAGGGCCCAAGCAGACCGCGCTGGGCGAGGGTTACTTCATCAATCAGAAGATCCGCTGGCACGTAGGCGACGAAGAGGTCGCCGAAATGGACTGGCGCATCATGAAGTTCCTCCCGGCCGGTAAGCAGTCGGCAACCGAGATTGCCGCGCTGCCGGAGGATCTCGACCCGGACAAGCTGATGCGGCCGTCGTCCTCGCGTGACACCAAGTTCTTCTGGGACGGCATCAACGCGCACGAGTTGCGGATCCAGCGGCGCCCGGACGGGACGCTGCAGCACCCGCCAGTGCCCGCGGTGTGGGCCGACAAGGACGCCCCGGCCGACTATGTGGTCTCCTCGGGCAAGGGAACCGTCTACAGTTACGTCGTGCACCATGCGCCGAAGGTGCCCGGACGCACGCTGCCGTTCGTGATCGCGCTCGTCGAACTCGAAGAAGGCGTCCGCATGCTCGGTGAGCTGCGCGGTATCGACCCCGCCGACGTGAAGATCGGATTGCCGGTGCGCACAACGTATCTCGATTTCCCCGACAGCGATGTGAGCCCGGCCTGGAGCCTGTACGCATGGGAGGTCACCGCGTGAGCGTGACCGTGGGCACCAAGCTGCCCGAACTGCAGATCTACGGTGACCCGACCTTCATCGTCTCGACCGCGATCGCGACCCGCGATTACCAGGACGTGCACCATGACCGGGACAAGGCGCAGGCCAAGGGTTCCAAGGACATCTTCGTCAACATCCTGACCGACACCGGTCTGGTGGGTCGCTATGTCACCGACTGGGCCGGGCCCGCCGCCGTGGTGAAGTCGATCAAGCTTCGCCTCGGAGTGCCGTGGTACGCCTATGACACCATCACTTTCACCGGCGAGGTGACCGCGATCGACGGTGATCTGGTGACCCTGAAGGTGGTGGGCGCCAACAGCCTCGGCAATCACGTCATCGCGACGTCCACTCTGACATTGGGGGACAAGTGACGCTCTCCGGCAAGGCAGCGATCGCCGGTATCGGCGCCACCGACTTCTCGAAGAACTCCGGCCGCAGCGAGCTGCGGCTGGCCGCCGAGGCGGTGCTGGACGCGCTCGATGACGCGGGCTTGTCGCCTGCGGATGTCGATGGCCTGGTGACCTTCACCATGGACTCCAACCTGGAGACCGCCGTCGCGCGGTCCACCGGGATCGGCGATCTGAAGTTCTTCAGCCAGATCGGCTACGGCGGCGGTGCCGCGGCCGCCACGGTGCAGCAGGCCGCCCTCGCGGTGGCGACCGGAGTCGCCGAAGTCGTGGTGGCGTACCGGGCCTTCAACGAGCGTTCGGAATTCCGTTTCGGTCAGGTGATGAGCGGCCTGACCGTCAACGCCGACTCCCGTGGCGTGGAGTACAGCTGGTCCTACCCGCACGGGCTGAGTACCCCGGCCGCCTCGGTGGCGATGATCGCGCAACGCTATATGCACGAATACGGAGCCACCAGTGCGGATTTCGGCGCCGTCTCGGTCGCCGACCGCAAGCACGCCGCCAACAATCCGAAAGCACATTTTTACGGTAAGCCGATCACCATCGAGGATCACCAGAACTCGCGGTGGATCGCCGAGCCGCTGCGGCTGCTGGACTGCTGCCAGGAAACCGACGGTGGGGTGGCCCTGGTGGTCACCACCCCGGAGCGGGCCAAGGATCTCAAGCACCGGCCGGCGATCATCGAGGCCGCCGCACAGGGTGCGGGCGCCGACCAGTTCACCATGTATTCGTACTACCGCGATGAACTCGGGCTGCCCGAGATGGGTCTGGTCGGTCGCCAGCTGTGGGAGCAGAGCGGCCTGTCGCCGGCCGATATCCAGACCGCGATCCTGTACGACCACTTCACGCCGTACACACTCATCCAGCTCGAGGAGCTCGGCTTCTGCGGTAAGGGCGAGGCCAAGGACTTCATCGCCGGGGGCGCCATCGAGCTCGGTGGGCGGCTGCCGATCAACACCCACGGCGGTCAGCTCGGTGAGGCCTATATCCACGGGATGAACGGCATCGCCGAGGGTGTGCGCCAGTTGCGTGGGACCTCGGTCAATCAGGTCGACAATGTCGAGCATGTGCTGGTCACCGCGGGTACGGGCGTGCCGACCTCGGGTCTGATCCTCGGCTAGACCCCGGCGTGTCCGTGGCTCGTTGTTTAGATTGCTGAAGTTGGCAAAATACGCGGATGTCCGGGTGCTCCGGTAAGGGTCCCTTTACCAATGGGCGGATCGCTTTGGCAAATATTTGACGCATTTGCTGATTCGCTATTCTGGCGTAAAAGTGCCACGCAATGCCGCACGTTCCGCGCGATCTGTCCGTGCCGTCAAATCGGTAAAATACCAGCTTGTCCCGGGTTTTGGCGTCGCGGTGCGATGACCGCTGCACACACTGGTCGTTCCGAGCGCAACAACCCCATTGTATTTTGCCAGAATCCCATTGTGATGGTCGATGGCTACTGTTAGCGTCAGCCTGAGTAGCGACGGTTGACCAATGGTCGGCAACTATATAGCGACAACGTTATTTGTTTGCGACATGCAGGTTGGGGATGGTCCGGGAAAGGCTGTCGCTCGAGGGGAGCCTCGATGTTCAACAACACGTCGATGACCGAGATGGCCCTCGGCGGTGAGGTACTGCCACACCATGTGCCGACGCCCAAGGTGAGTGTGGTCATCCCCGCCCTGAACGAAGAACGCAACCTGCCACTGGTCGCGGCGCGGATGCCGGCACATATCGACGAAGTGGTCTTCGTCAACGGCGATTCGCGGGACCGCACTGCCGAAGTCGCACGTGAACTCTGGCCGAACGGCGTCCACATCCAGCAGACTCGGCGCGGCAAAGGTAACGCTCTGGCGTGCGGTTTCGCCGCCGCGAGCGGCGACATCATCGTGATGATGGACGCGGACGGCAGCACGGATCCCGCCGAGATCCCGCGTTTTGTCGGAGCGTTGCTCGGTGGCGCAGACTTCGCCAAGGGTTCCCGCTTCGTCCAGGGCGGCGGCAGCGCCGACATCACCAGATTCAGGCGCTTCGGCAACAACCGGCTCAACAGGCTGGTCAACGTGCTCTTTGCTTCGAAGTACACCGATCTCTGCTACGGATACAACGCTTTCTGGAGACGATGCCTGGACGTCATGGCACTGCCGGACAGCGCCACCGCGCAGCCTCAGTGGGGCGATGGATTCGAGATCGAAACCCTGATCAATGTCCGGCTCGCCACCGCAACTGGCGTCAGGGTCGTCGAGGTGGCCAGCTACGAGGCCGCCCGCGTGTATGGCGTGAGCAATCTCCATGCCGTCGGTGACGGCCTTCGAGTGCTCTCGACCATCCGGCGGGAGTTCCGGCAGTCACGCACTCGCCCGGCACCGGTGCTGGTATCGCGCCCGGTCCTGGTGATGGCCGACATCATCGAACAACGCCCCCAGTCGATCGCACCGGTCGCGCCGGCGACGCCGGTCGAGCGGGCCGCGTTCACGGTACGACCTCCGTTGTGACCGTCGAAGCCGACGCGGTGCCCGCGGTCGGCGAGACCGCTGGGGTTGCACCCACGCACCACGCGAAACCTCCGTGGCGGTGGTTGGCCGACGCCGTCCTGGTGGCAGCCTGCGGTGTGCTGCTCATTGCGCTCGGGTACGCCCGGGGGCGCACCGGCACCGAGTACGCCGCCCCCTTTTTCTGGGCCGGCCAGGTGCTGATTTTCACCTACGTCTGCCGGCGGGTGCTCATAACGGGCACCTCACCGCGGGAGCGTGAGTTCCTGGTCCTGCTGTTCGCGGCGGCCCAGTCCGTCATCCGCTGGCTGTACAGCCCGCACGAATTCACGTTTTCCGATGAGCTGCAGCACTTTCGGTCGCTGGAGAATGTGCTTGCCACCCATCACCTCTTCGCCCCGAACTACAACCTGCCGATCAGCCCCCGGTATCCGGGCCTGCAGAACGTCACCGCCGAACTGGTGCAGGTGACCGGAGCCGGCCCGTTTCTCGCAGGCACGCTCATCGCGGCCGTGTCGCATGTGCTGCTGGCGGCGTGCCTGTTGCTGTTGTTCCGGGAAGTCACCCGCTCCACTCGTATTGCGTGCATCGCGGTGCTGCTCTACCTGCTGAATCCGCATGCGTCCTATTTCGACACGTCGTTCCTCTACGAAACCGCGGCGCTGCCGTTCGTGGTGCTGTCCATGCTGTTCGCCATCCGCTTCGCGGTCAGCGCTCAGGCCCGCTCACACCATTTCTACGCGTTCCTTGCGTGTGTCGCGGTCGTCACCGTGACCCACCATGTCTCGGCACTCGTCACGGTCGTGCTGATCGGCGTAATGGCCGTTGTGACAGCGGCTTTCCGGGACGGTCGCCATCTCACCCTGCCGATGGCAGGCTGCGCCGCCGTGGCGGGACTGGTCGTCACGTGCTGGGTGCTGGCGGTAGCCCCGATCACCCTCACCTACCTCGGCAGTCCGGTCGAGATGCTGCTGCAGAGCCTGCACAAGCTGACGCAGTTCCGGGGCGGCATCGATCTTCCGGGTCCCCCCACCCCTGCCTTCGACAGAATTCTCGCACCGGCCGGCGTGCTGGTGATGTCGGCCCTCATTGCGGTGGGCGTTCGGAACTCGCGTCAACATACGCCGATCGAGCGGACATTCGCCTGGATCGCACTCGCGATGTATCTCGGCGCGGTCGGGATGCGGGCGGTGATCACCAACGGTGCCGAGTTGTCCGGCCGCCTGCTCACTTTTGCCGCGGTCTTCACGGCCGTGGTGGCGGCCACGACCCTGCGGCGACTGGCCTCCGCGGCATGCACCCGCCCGAAATGGCTCGGTCTCAAGACGCATCTGGCGACCGCCACAGCACTTTCCGTCGTCCTGTTCCTCAGCTCGATCGTCGTCAGCATGCCGCCATGGTGGGGCAGGATCCCCGGAGAGTTCCACATCGAGGGATATGCCAGCGGTATCGACCGGCTCGGCACCAGCAGGGCGCAGTGGGCGGCGGAGTACCTGCGTCCGGGCTCCCGTTACTTCAGCGACCTGACGGGTCTGACGCTGCTGTCGACGATCGGGCAACTCGACCCGGTCGATGACCCGGGCACCCTCTACTACACCGCGACGCTCACGCCGGAGAATGTCGCGCACATCAAGGCGCACTCCGCCATCTACGTGGACGTGGACCTGCGAATGTCGCGCTACGCCCCGATCAACGGGAAGTTCTTTCCGCAGGACGTCATGTCGGCCAAGTCCCGGTCCCCGATTCCGATCGACAATCTGACGAAATTCGATGGGGTGAAGGGTTTGTCGAGGATCTACGACTCCGGTCAGGTCCGCACGTACGACCTGCGAGGTGGGGGAGATTCGCCTTATGCGAGATAGATTCACCAGCGTCGGATGGACCGCGATGATCGCGGTGTCCGGCTACTGCCTGGCGGTGTTGCCCTTCGTACCCCACGTCATCGCGGCGGTCGCCGGCGCCATCGTCTGCTTCGGCTGCGCCGGTTTCGCCGTCGCCACCGCCATCCTGCCCCGGCGGCACAATGCCATGGCAGGGTTCGTCGGCGTCGTCGCGTCCTCGTTGGCGGTCGGCATCTTCGGCGGGCTGGTGCTCAACTTCCTCCCGACTGGTCTCACTCGGTTCAACTGGGCAACCTACGCGCTGGCGATTACGTTGGCGGGTTGTGCAGCCGCACATGTCCGCGGTGTCGGCCACCCGATACGTTGGCGGCGAACGTGGTTCGCAATGCCGCCGTGGTCGTCGCTGGCCAAGCTCACCCTTGCGGGCGCCCTCCTCGCCGCGGCCGGACTGGTATCGGCCAACAGCTTCAACGCACACGAACAGGCGTTCACCGAGCTGTGGCTGGTCCCGGACAACCCGGCACGATCACCATTGCGAGCAGTCCATGTGGAACTGGGGGTGAGGAGCCACGAGTCGGGGGTCGAGAACTTCACCGTGGTCTTGGACACCGGCAGACGCACCGTCACGGAACGTGTGACATTGGAGCCCCAACAGGTGTGGACCCAGGCCGTCACCGCCGAAGGAGATCGGCTCCGCGCGTCGCTGTACCGGGGCGATCCGGCGGACGAACCGTACCGGACGGTGTGGATTGCCACCCGGTGAAGGGCCCGCGGATGCCGCCTGCGTGAGCGCGGGCGGCGGATGGCGGCGGGTGCAGCCAAACAGCGACACGCCGAGATCCGGCGGCCATCTGGTGATCAAGGTGGCGGCCGCGCTGTGCAGTACCACGGTCCTGACCGCCTCTCTCGGCTTCGTGTTCTGGGCGGTGGCCGCACGGCTCGGTACGCCGGAGACGGTCGGGCGGTCGGCCGCGGTCATCTCGGCGATGGAGTTCATCGCCACGTTTGCGACCCTCGGTCTGCACACCCTGCTGATCGCCGAACTGCCCAGGTGCGCAGGAACAAACACAAAGCGCCTGGTGGTGACGAGCTTCGGTATCGTCGCCTGCGTCGCGTTCATGGCGGCTGTGGGGTTCGGCGCAGTGCACCATCTGATCGACGGCGCCACATGGATGTACGGAACCCCACTGGGCATGCTGCTGTTCGGCATCGGTACCGCGGTGAGCGCGGTGACCATCGTCGTGGACGGCGCACTGATCGGATTCGGGCTCAGCCGCCGGCAGGTCATGCGCAACCTGACATTCGCGGTCACCAAGTTGGCCGCCCTTCCGGTGCTGGCCTTCGCTGTCGGACTGTCGCCGCGGATGATATTCCTGTCCTGGCTGCTCGGAAACTGCGTGTCGCTGCTCTTTCTGGCCGTGCGCACCAGGCAGTTACATGGCTGGGTCACCACCGTGCCATCGTTGCGCGGATTCCTGCCGATCTGGCGTACCGCCGCGGGTCACCACTGGGTCAATGTCGCGACCCAGGCCCCGAGGCTCGCGCTGCCCGTCATCGTCGCCGCCCAGCTCGGTGACGAGGCGAATGCCGGGTTCTACGCAGCGTTGCTGATGGTCACGTTCATCTGGATCATTCCCAATCACCTTGGTACCGCGATGTTTGCGTTGCACAGCGGTGACACCCAGCATTTCCGCACCGGCCTGGACACCGCCCTGCGGATCTCGGCGGTGGTGTCGATAGCGGCGGCAGTGGGCGGCCCCATCCTGGCCGGTCCACTGTTGTCGGTGTTCGGGCCCAGCTACGTCGAGGCCCGCTATTGCCTCATGGCACTGACCGTCTGCACCTTCGCCGGTGCCATCAAGGCCATCTACATCTCGGTGCGCAGGGCACAGGGCGCGCTGGGCACCGCAGCAAGGGCGGCAGTGCTTGGTGCCGCGCTCGAGTTGATTGCCGCGCAGATCGGGCTCCTGCTCGGTGGGGTGACCGGCATCGGCATCGCACTCGGAGCGGCAACCGTGATCGAAGCCGCCTTCTTCTGGCCCGCGATCTGGAAGGCCAGGAAGCAGATACCCACCGACGGGCGGGAGGGACAGACTCATGCGGATCCTGGTGGACCACAGTGGCTACGCGCTACTCAACATCGGTGACGTCTCGATGCTGCAGGCATGCATCCGCCGGCTGCTGACCCGGTGGCCCGACGCAGACATCGAGGTGATCACCGAATCACCCGATCGACTGGCCCACTACTGCCCGGGCACCATCCCGGTCACCGCGACTCTCGCCGGCCGGCGGCAGCTGTCGAAGGTGCCGGTCCGGGCGCAACGAGCCGGCGAGCAACTGTGGAAGATGGCGTCGCCGTTACTCTCCGGTTCCGGTCTTCGTCATGGCCCGGACACGCAGCCGCGACTCCTGCCCGCGATCCGGAGAGCCGATGTCGTGGTCGCCAGTGGTGGCGGCTTCGTGAACGACGTCTTCTGGTGGCACGGCGCGGGAGTGCTGAGTGTCCTGGCGATGGCGCAGCGTCTCGGCAAGCCCACGGCGATGTTCGGCCAGGGGTTCGGGCCATTGACCAATCCGGTGCTGAAGCAACTCCTGCGACGGGTGGCGCCCCACCTGGAGGTCATCGGTCTGCGTGAAGGCGTGGCGTCGGCACCCATCGTCGCGGACAACGCGGTCGACGCGAGTCGTGTCCGCGTCACCGGTGATGACGCCCTGCTGATTGCCACCGCGGCAGCCAGGCTCCCGACCGGTGACGCGATCGGTGTGAACGTCCGGATCGCGGCCTACAGCGAGGTCACCGAGGACGCCGGGCGGAAGGTGGTCGATGTGGTCGAGACCGCTTCGCGCGCCCGCGGAGTGTGCACCGTGGCGCTGCCGGTCGAGTACAACCGTGCGGCCTCCGACCTGCGCATCACCGGGGACGGCGGGAATCCGGGCGGGCAGTACCGGACTGTCGAAACCCTGATCCGGCGGGCGGCGGGTTGCCGCGCGGTGGTGACCGGCAGCTACCACGCGGCGGTCTTCGGTCTGGCCGCCGGGGTGCCTACGGTGTGTGTCACCAACTCCGCGTACTACGACGGTAAATTCCAAGGTCTCGCCGCGCTGTTCCCCGGTGGTTGTCATATCGTGAAGCACGGCCCGAATCTGACCGGCGACATCGCCCATGCCCTGGATTGTGCATGGGACACAACAGAATCCACCCGCGACGCCCTGCACACGCACGCGCTCGCTCAAGTCGCCTCCGCCGAGGCGCTCTACCAACAGTTCGGCGCGGCTGTCGACGATTCGCGATCGACGGCCCGGCGATGAGCACGACTTCGGTGGTGATCGCGGCGTACGCCGACGAACGCTGGCCGCACACCGTCAACGCGGTGGCCTCCGCGCAGAATCAGGCACCGCCGCCGCTGGAGGTGATTCTGGTGATCGATCACAATCCGGCCCTGGCCGCCCGCGCCCGGTCGGAGCTGAGCGGTGTCACGGTGCGGGAGAACACCGGTCCCCGCGGCGCCTCGGCAGCCCGCAATACCGGGGTGCGGCAGAGCAGCGGTTCCATCGTCGCGTTTCTCGATGACGACCAGTCCGCGGTGGGTGTCGACTGGTTGCAATGCCTGTGCCGCCACTTCGACGATGAGCAGGTGGTGGGAGTCGGGGGCAAGATCCTGCCCGAGTGGGGGCAACAACGACCGAGGTGGTTCCCGCCGGAGTTCGACTGGGTGGTGGGAGCGTCTTACGCCGGCCTGCCCGATGTAGCAGGACCGGTGCGAAACGTGTGGGGAGGCAACACCGCGATCCGCCGGTCGGCACTGGACGCGGTGGGCGGATTCCGGGCCGGCTTCGGCAAAACCGGTGCGGTGTCGCGCCCCGAGGACACCGACCTCTGCCTACGGATTGCGCGTGCGATGCCGGATCGGCACTGGCTCTACGAGCCGGCGGCCGCCGTGGCCCATCGGGTTCCGGACGAGCGGAGAACACCCGTCTATTTCGTGCGTCGATGCTGGGACGAGGGCCGTGGGAAGGCCGCGCTGGCCAGATTCATCGGGATGGCGGCCAGTACGTCCTCGGAACGGCGGTACACCGCACGGGTGTTGCCGCGTGCGTTGTCACGCGAATGCCGGACCGGGCTGCGCGAGCATGACCTTCGCGGACTGGTGTGCGGAATGGCGATCCTGGTGGGATTCACCACCACCGCCGCCGGCTGGCTGACCGAAATGGTCATCGGTTCGATGACGGCTCGGCCGCGTCGGCGGAATCACGGTGTGTAGCGGAACCAGTCGACCAACATGGGCGCCGGGAACGGTGTCGATTCATTCGGTGGGCCCGCCCAATCGCCACCTACCGCAACGTTGAGCACCGCGTACATCGGGTGGTCGAACACCCAGCGCGCGTACCCGGGAAGTGAGTCCGGTGTGAACATGCCCAGTACCCGCTCGTCGACGCCGATGGTGATGTGCCCGGGCCGGCGGGTCACCCAGTAGGTGTGGAAATCGGTTGTCAGGTCTTCGATCGGGCCCTGCTCGCTCACGGCATCGGAGTCGGCGTAGTCCGAGCCGGCCGGCGGACCGTGCAGCGAGACGTTGTATGTGGTGCCGGTGTTGACGAGTTCCATGATGTCGATCTCCCCGCACTCCGGCCACCCGACCGAATCGATATCGGTTCCGAGCAGCCAGAAGGCGGGCCAGATACCTTGGCCGGAGGGGAACTTGATACGTGCGGCGACGGTGCCGTACATCATGTCGAGCTTGCCGCGGGTCGACAGCCGGCCGGAGGTGTAGCCGTCGGCGGTGCGATGGGCCTCAAGTACGAGATGCCCCTGCCCGTCCATGCGGACGTTGTCGGTGGAATCGGTATAGGTCTGAAGCTCATGGTTGGCGATCCCCGGCTGACCGTACTCGTAGTTCCAGTGGCGGGAGGTCTCACCGAAATCGTTGAAATCGTCGAAAACGATGTCCTGCCACCAATCGGGTGGCTCTGGCCGGGGAGACGCGATGGCCGGTGCGGTGCTCGACACGGTGACAAGCACCGCGAGGAACAGCGCCGGCCACCGCCCCGCCCCCCGTGGTCGATGCGGCCTCGCGTTCAACGCATCACCTCCAATCGCCTAGCAATCGGAGCCGGCTTCCCTGCCTGCGAACCGGTCGGCGATCCAGCCGTGTATGGCGCCGTCGGCCTCCGGCATGCCGTCATGTCCGGCGTCGGGTACCTGCAGATGCTGAATCTGGCCACCGAGGGCGCAACTTTCGGCCACCGCCGACGCCACCCATTCGGCCAGCACCACATCGTCGTCGTCACCGTTTGCCACCAACATCGGCTTGTCCAACGCGCGCTGGGGGAGCGCTATCCGCCGCAGGGCGGACCGCAGTGCCTCGGTATCGGAGTCGGTGTCCGGCCGGAGATCTGCCGCTGCTCGGTCGGGCTCGATCGCCGGCGCCTGGCAGTGCTCCATCGCGGCTTGGTTGACCGCGGCCGAGCCGTGCAGGTAGGACCATTCGGCGATGTTGCCGGCGTATCGCTGGAGTCCGACGACCAGGAGTGGGTACATCGCCGACTGCCGCTCGGTCATCTTGCCAGTCCACGCCAGCTCGGCCATGCCGGTGACATTCACCGGTGGTGAGAGTGCGACGCTGCCCAGCAGAGCGGTTCCGCTGCCGTAGTAGGAGTTCAGCTCGTCCGCCGCCCAGGCGGCCTGGCCCCCTTGTGATGCGCCGTAGGCAACCCATCGCCCCGATGCGCCGGGCGCGAGCGCCCGTAGCGCTCGGACGGCGTCGATCATGTTGAAGGCGGCTGTCCGCGGTTCCAGATAGGGGTGCGAGCCGGGGTGCCCCAAACCCTCGTAGTCGGTGGCGGCAACGGCGTAACCGTCTTCCAAAAAGCTGCGCACCAGTTCCAGGTGACCCATCAGGTCGGGGTCGAGAGATGGTCCGCATCCGGAATCGATACCGGTCGTCCCGTGCCCGAACGAGATGACCGGCCAGCCGCCGTCCGGTGGCGCGGTCCGCGGGGTGAAGAATGCGCCGGACACCTGCCGCGTGCTGCCGTCGACGCCGGAGACCGACAGGTACACCGCCCGCCACGCGTCACCGATGACCGAGTCGGGGTCCTTCAACGGCCCGAGCGTCTGCCGGTGCACCACGAATCCGCGACTGCTCCAGGCTTCCCCGGCCACCTCGACCATCGGTGTGACAATCGGCGCGGCCGAGTTCGAGGACGGCAACCCGGTACAGCCACCCGCCAGCAGCAGGACCACCAGGCATACCGCGGCGCGAATCATCGTGCGGTGCTGTATCGGCGTTGGTGGCGGATCTCCCGTAGATACATCCACGCCCCGCGGTACAGTCCGCGCCGGCTGGCTTTGAGCAGATGCTCGGGGAAGCCAGCGGGTGCACCGTCGGGATCATCGGCATTGCGGCTGGCACTGATTCGCCGGACCCCCTGGGGAATGAGCCTGGCGATCCCGAGAGCCGACGTCGGCGACGCCAGCAGCCAACTCATGTAGAACCCGGTCAGGCCGGCAGCGTAACCGAACATCTGCTTTTCGAGTTCTTCGTCGGTCCGCCGGTGGTAATGCCACGTCACGGCGGGTGGCCAGTGCAGAATCATCGAGCCGCGCCGGAGCAGCTCCGACAGTGCGCGGGTTTCCTCCCCGCCGTGGATGGTGACGCTGCCCAGTCGGTTGTCGAAGCCGCCGATGGCTCGCAGTGCATCCATCCGGAAGGCCATGTTGCCGCCCGCTCCGAAACCGGGCAGTGGATAGAGTGGGTCCATCACACTCGATGTTCCGGAACGCAATTCGAGTGGTTGCATGGGCCGGCCTTTGTTGAAACCGCCGTAGCGTTCGAAGTTGACCTGGGCGGCGGTTTCGAGCTCGGCGGGCAACATCACTCCGGCGACCGCGTCCGGTCGCCCCTCGGCGGCGAAGCCCCGCTTGAGCCAGGCGACCCAATCGGGATCGGCGACCTCGTCATCGTCGATCCATGCGACGAGGTCGGTGTCGATGTGTTCGATTCCGCAGTTTCGTGCCCGGGAGATGCCGGGCACCGGCTCGTGACACGCACGCAGGTCGAGGTCGCCATACCCGGTGATCTCCCGGCATATCTCGCCGTCGCGGGAGTTGTCGATGATCAGTACCTCGAAGTCCCGATCGGATTGTGCCAGTAGACTGTTCAGTGCCACCGGCAGCCGGTCGAGCCGGTTCGTGGGGATGGCAACCGTCAGCGAGGCGCCCGACTCCGCGGTTGCGCGTACCGGTGCGGGCAGCCCGGCTGCGAGCAGGTGCTCGCGAACCGCCGCCGGTGCGAGGGTGGCGTCCTGCTCGATATCGAAGAACCGCGCGTCGACCGCCACCCCGCCATCGCGGATCAGGCACCACGCCGTGGCAAAGCGCTCGACGTCGGCGGGCTCGGTACCGTGACAATCCTGAATGTCTATATCGATGACCGTTGCAGGACAGCGCAGGTCACTTCGCTCGATCTCAATCATGGCGGTGTTCCTTCACACTCGACATCGCACTGCCGTAGAGCTGTCCGACCAAGCGCAACGCCAGCGCCACGATGAGGAACGTGGAGTTGGCCTGACTCGATGTGACGAACACCGAACTGCTCACCACATGCAGATTCGGGATTCCGTGCACCGTGAGATCGGCGTCGACGACGCCATCGTCGGGATCTGCCGACATGCGGGTGGTGCCGACCTGATGGAAACCACCGCCGAGTCGTCTGCGTATGCAGTCGGCGGGGTCGCCGCTCATGTACTCGAGCCGGCCGACACCCGTGGATCGTAAATGGCTGTCCCAGTGCCGGTGTGCGGCAAGCACGCCGTCGACGTCATCGTCGGTGAAGCGGATGTCGATGTCCAGGCGCGGCATGCGCAGTTCGTCGGTCTCGGCCGACAGTCTCACGCAACTCTCATAGTGCGGCAGGTGCTCGCCGTGGTATTGCAGCGGATAGCGGTTGGCTGCATTCGCGACGTAGAATCCGGGCGGCTTCCGCCCGCGCGAAAAGACCCGCTTGATACCGAAATCGATTGCGAATCGCAGTGTTTCCAGCGGGCTGCGGATGATGTTGGCTACGTGTTCCCGAATGGGTGATCGAGCGGCGGTCCCGTACGGAGTGCCGGGGATCTTGGTGCCGGTCAAGCACAGGCGTTGCGCGGGCGGCGCGAGCAGGAAGCCCATCGGTGAGATCAAGGCGAGATAGGTGAACGACAATATGGCGCTGCGATGTGCCGCGTCCGGTATCTCGGGATTGCTGATCCAGCCCGCGATGTTCGGCAGATCGTGCTCGATCTGGTAATCGGTGGCGAAGGTGAACCGACGCCGCACATACGAACCGTCGATATCACGCTCGTAGTTGTGGATGGTATCCGCGGCCGGGGTGGACAATACGAGTTCGGCGATCGCGCCCTCCAGATGTGCCATGTACCAGTGGCCGAGGTGCCCGGAATGGTCGCCGGCGCTGTGACCGGAGGGCGTCGGCGAGCACATCAGCAGGCGGGTGCTTTCCAGGCCTCCCGCCGCAACGATCACCCTGTCGGCGGCTACCGAGAATTCTCCGCCGGCCAGGGTGCGGCAGGTGATCCCTGCTGCCCGCGAGCCGTCTTCGGATATGTCGACGCGCACACACGTGCTGTCGGTGAGGGTCTGCAGGGTCGTCAGCTCGCCGAGCAGGCGCCCGTACTCCCGGCCGAAATCCGTGGGCAGCGACCAACGTTCGAGTGACGATGTCAACACGTTTCCGTCGGAGAGGCCGGGCACCATATCGGGCGGCAGATGGGGCAGATCGCCGACTACGAAGGCGGGGCGCCCGCACTTGAACCATTCGCAGGCGGCGCCGAAGAAGGGTGCCACGTCGTCATATCCCAACGGCCACCGTGACGGTGCGACGATGCGGCGGTCGATGAAGTCGACTCGGTCGTATGGCACGCATCGGCCGCCCCAGATGGTGGAGGTGCCGCCGATCCGGCGGCTGACGGTGAGCTCGACGGGTGCGTGCAGGTCGGGCTGCCGCAGGCGTGCCGCCGACAAGCGCTGGCAGGCGGGGTTGTGCCTGCTGCCGCCGCTTTCAACCAGGATGACGCGCACGCCGTGCCGCGCGGCGTTTACCGCGCAGACAATCCCGGCGGGCCCGGCACCGATGACGACCAGCTCGGCGCCGAGCTGTGCGCCGTCAGCGAGGTCGTTGCCGGACAGTACGGTCACGATCGGCATTCCTGCCGGAGCATTGAAGCCACCCTGGATTCGTCGCGCATGGGTGTGGCTGCCGCCCCGCACAGCAGGCCGAGATTCCCGGGTTTGGTCGTGGACGCGAGCACCGTTCCGGCGGGATTGTGCAGCAGTGCGTCCCGGGTGAGCAGCCGGATCACGGTCCGCCTGTCCGCGAGGTCTGCGTCGAGGAGATCGCTGCAGTGACTGCGCAGGGCGGGAGCGCCGGCGAGCAACTGTTCCACTCGGGGCAGGGTCGTTCCGATGAAGCCGTAGGTCACGGTGCGCGGCCGGGGCGCCGGACCGGCGAACCCGTCGATCAGGTCGTAGGGGTACTGGTGTGCGCCGGCGCGGTCGGACAGGTAGGCAAGGTCGTCATCCAGCCGGGACAGATCCCCGGCGGGTCCCCAGCACCCGATGAGGCCGTCGCGGCGAGCCTGTTCGAGGTAGCCGACGACATCGTGGTGATCGACGTGCCGGCCGGCCGGTTCGTGTGCCAGGAAGTAGTCGACGTGGTCAACTCGTAGCCTGCGCAGACTTGCCATCAGCGACCGCCGTGCCGAGGCCACCGAATAGTCACGGTCGGTGTAGAGCAGGCGATCGATCAGACCCTTGTCCGGCCGGCGAGGATTGCCGCGAATCCTGGCCTGCAGCTGAGGGGAACGGCTGAGCCCGCGGCGGATCGGCTGCTGGGCCACTCCGGCGAGGCGACCGAACGGGGAGGGGCGCATCCCGAACTTCGTTGCCACGGTGACATCGGGGTGCGTACGCAGGAAGCCCGAAAGCTCTTTCTCGGCGAGCCCCAGGCCGTAGGTGGGTGCGACATCGAAATGCCGGATGCCGAATCCATACGCGGATTCCAGCATCGCTTGCCGGTCGCGGGCGGATGGGAGACCGTACAGACCCGCGCACCCCAAACCCAGCGCCGCCACTGCCGGTAATGACCTCGTCGCAAACATTTTGGAGCGGTCGGCGGAGGTCGGATGGTGGCCTTCCATAACGGTGCGCCCTGTCTGTCGGGTGCGGACATCGGAACCGGCTCAACGCAGGATGGCAAATTCGGAACCGAAGGTCGCGTCCTTCGACGTTATCGCATCATGGAGCGTATATCCATAAAACGGTCTTCGGATCTTGATAGGACAGCTATTTTCTGGTGAACGGCTGGCGCTGCACCCGCCGGCGGGTTCGAATGTGGCGACCCGCTTCACTCCGGAGATCGTGGTGGATCGTTTTCAGCAAACACGATGTGGCCGGCCGATCGGGTGCGAGGATGGCAGCATGCGCAGGCACTGGGCGGGTGGCACGGACCGGCTTCTGGCGGGGCGGCGGTTCACCTGTCTGTTCAGTGACCTCGACGTGCCCCCTGCGTCCGTGATCGCCGACGCGATGGCTGAACTGGCCGCGGCCGGCTCGCACACCCGGCTCGCGCTCACGCCACGGCGCGACCGCCGGATCTGGAGCGCGGACCGACAGTGCCCGATCGCTGTACACGAGTTGCCCGACAGCGTGGCGCAGGACGCACCGTCCGGGGTGTTGGAGTACGTGCGCCGGCTGCCCGGACCCCGACGGCCATTGACCGCGCACACGTCGCCACGACGGCTGGTGCTCGACCTCGACCATGGCCTCGGTGACGGCCGGTTCGCGGTGGATCTGACATCCGCGTTGTTCGCCCACTGCCGAGGCGACAGCACACCGTGGGTATCGCAGGGCGATACGCCACTGGCGTTGCCCCAGGCGTTATTTCACGTCTTCGCCCGCCATCCGGTCCAGGTGGCGGCGGTCTGGCGGCAGGTGGCACGGATACGATCGGAGCCGGCCGTGGAATCCGGACCGACCGTGCCGTGGTCACCGTCGTACGCGGTCACCCTTACCCGAGTGGACGCGGAGGCCGAGCGCGCGGTCAATCAATGGTGCCGCGCGCACGGTGAGCGACCGGGAAGCGCGGCGGTGTGGCTGCACCTCGTCCGGCAGGCGCTGAGCACCGCCGGAATCGCGATGACGCCGAGGGCAATCGTGGCTTTCGACTGCCGCCGCTACCAGCCGGACGGGCAAACGGCGAACGCCAATTTCATGATCGGACTCGATATTCCGGCCACGCTCGAAGAACCGATATCGGTGCTGGCCGCCCGGTTACTGGGGCTGATGGTCTCCGGCGCCCCGCTGGCAGGAATGGCGGTCGTTTCGGCGAAGGCGATGCTCGGGTTGGCGCCGGATGTGGCCGCGCCGTCCGTACGTCGGATCGGAGCCCCCGGCGTGGTGATGTACTCGGATATGGGTCTGCTCACCGGGCTGGAGGTGCCGTGGCGAGCAGGGGGTGTGCGTCTGGCGACCGGCCTCCTCGACCCGGCGGGACCGAACGCGATCACGGTGCTCAACACGCGGGCCGACGATACCCGGACCTTGGCGATCTCCTTTCACGACAACGTCTTCGATCGGCAGGTCGTCGAGCGAGCGGCCGCCGCGCTGGCGGAACCCATGCGAATCCTGGGGGAGCCGACACCGTCGCAGTGACCGCCGCCGCCGGCGCCCACACCGGACGGCGACGGCCACCGCAATGGCGCCGATTCAGGTCGGCAAAATTGGTGCTCGAGGCTGGTGACCTGCGCGGTAGGGTCGAAGCGGAACGGAGGGGCGCGCAGAGAGGGTCGTGACATGGGTATCCAGCCCGATATGAGCCCATACGGGGGGCAGACGGTGACCGGCCCGGGATGGCCGAACGTCGACGAGAACGCGCTGGCGGCTGCAGCGGCGCAGTACGAGGCTCTTGCGGCGAAGATCAGCGGCACGGTGGTGCCAGACCAACAGGGTCAGTTGATGAAACTCACCGACACCTGGGAGGGCGGCGGATCGATGGCCGCCGCCGGTGAGGCGACCACCATCATCGGAGGCCATGAGGCCAACGCCGCTCAGGCCGCCGCGATCGCGGCCAAGCTGCGCACCATGGAGGCGGCGGTCATCCAGACCAAGACGATGGCGAACATCGTCGCGCAGGAAACCCAGGCCGAGTGCATGGCGATCCAGTCGATGCCGGTCAGCAACACCCAGGCGTTGGTGCAGAGCCGCGTCATGCTGGGGCTGTCGCAGAACTCGGCCACCGTGACGGCCAACGCGTCCACCATGGCCAACACCATCGGGGCCCCGGCGAGCACACCCACCACGGGGACGCCGCCGGTCGGACCGCAGCAGGTCGCCGGCCAGGACCCGTCACAGGCGATGCAGATGATGGGTCAGCTGGCCGGTCTGGTCGGCCAGCTCCCGCAGATGCTCGGGCAGGCGATGGGCCAGGTGACCCAGGCCCCGCAGCAGCTCATGCAGACCGTCGGCCAGCCGCTGCAGCAGCTCACCTCGATGTTCGGGCAGGGCGGCGGCGGAGCCGGTCTCGGTGGGGTGTCACCCTTCTCCGCGTTCTCGAACCACCCCTTGGCCGGTGGCGGCGGGGCAGCGGCCGGCGCGGGCATGGTGCGGGCGGCCGGCCTGCCCGGCGGTGGCGGCGGTTCCGCGCAGTCCCCGCTGATGGCCAGCCTGGTCGGCAGCACCGTGCCGGTGTCGGTGGCGCCGGCACCCGGGGCCGGCGCCGGTGGTGGTGCGATCGGCGGGATGGCGCCGGTGGCCGCCGGTGGCGGCATGGGCGGTGGCATGGGCGGGCCGATGATGGGACAGCGCGGAACCAGCGGGGGAACGACATCCGGTCTGGCGCTACCCGAGGCCCTGGAGTACGACCTGGCCGAAGACGATGTCGACGAGGATTGGTGAGCAACTGTGTCGAGCCCGCTACGTAAACCCGAGGGCATCAGCTGGAGTGCGGCTTCGGTGGAGTTGCCGCCGATGCCGGTCATCCCGCCGGGTGCCGATGCGATGAGCATGACGATCTCGGCGGTGCTGCCGACGCTGGAGGCCTCGATGACGGCCAATGTGACGTCACTCGCGGCCAAGGAGAACGCGTTCTCCGGCAAGGTCGGCGCGGCCCAGGCCGCCTATAACGTGGGCGATGAATCCGCGGGTCAATCGGTGGGCCAGGTCGGCGGCGCGCTCGGACAGCTCACCGGACAGCTCGGCCAATTGGCGCAGATGCCGCAGCAGGCGGCGAGCAGCCTCGGCGGTGGCCAGGGCGGCGGCGGTGGCGGTCAGGGCGGCGGTGGCTTCGGACAGCTGATGCAACAGGCGATGCAGGCGGCGCAGGGCGCGGTCCAGCAGGGCACCCAGGCCGCGCAGCAGGGACAGCAGCAGGAACCCGGCGGGCCTGCGGGTGCCCCGCCCCCGGCCATGCCCGGCGCGCCGACACCCGAACAGCGAGCGAATGAGCAGAACGCACGCGAAGACCAGCAGAACCAGCGCGAGGATCAGCAGGATCAGCGCCAGGTTGCCCAGGACGCCCGCGATCAGCAGCAGGACCAGCGGCAGTCGCAACTGGATTCGCGCGAGCAGGCGGCGGCCGGTCCCTCGGCCGGAGCGTCCGGTGCGGGGCCGGCGCCGGTCGCGCCGCACGGCCCGTCGCGGCCGACCGGGGGCGAGGATCTGTCCCGCCAGATGTAGCCGATGACCTGGATTCAGCCGGGTCGGAGGATGGCGGTGGTGTCGGCGCCCTCGACCACGGCGCGGGCGATGTCGGCAAGCCGTCGGTTGTTGCGCCTGGCGTATCCGCGCAACAGGTTGAAGGCGGCGTCCATGTCGACGCCGCCCCGCTCGGCGAGCACACCCTTGGCCTGCTCGATGACGGTCCGAGTGTTCAACGCGGTCTGCAGTTGCTGATTCAAGACATCGGACTGCACCGCGACACGCTGATGAACGATCCCGATGGTCGCCACGTCGGCGAGTGCCTGGCCGATCGCGATATCGCCTTCCGACATCTTGCCCGGATTCAGCCGGAGCAGGTTCAGGGCGCCCACCCGGTCGTCGCGTAACCGCAGCGGCAACGCATGCACGGACAGAAACCCGTATTGGGTTGCCAGGGCGCTGAACTCCGGCCACCGGGCGATGTCGCTGCGCAGATCCTCGACGATCACCGGTTTCCCGCTGCGATAGGACAGCAGGCAGGGGCCACTGTCGTGCTGGATCTGGAACAGCTCCAGCAGCCGGGTCTGTTCACTGTTGGACGCCAGCACCTGGAACCTGCCGTGCACATCGGCGAGCACGATTCCGGCGGCGTCGATGGGAAGCAACGTCATGGCGTTCTCCACCAGCTGCTGGGCCAGCTCGACCACGTCGAAATCGGCGACCAGCGTGTCCGCCAGCCCGACGAATGCGCGGGCCAAGCCCTCGTAACGGTCCATGTTGCTCCCTCCGGCATTCTGCCACGGTGTGGACGCGTGTATCGAGTGGTGCGCTCATGGCTGCGGGGCTGGGTCGTCCTCGAGATCCGTGTCGATGCGCAGGCCGCGGTGCACGACGTCAGCCGCGACGTCGTCGAGTCCGCGGCTCTGGGCGAAGGCGTACCCCTGCAGTCGTGCGAACGCCTCGCGGACAGTCACATCCAGCTGCGCGACCACCATCCCGGTGGCCTGATGAATCTCCCGGGACGACTGCGGTTGCATCCACCAATGGTCGAGAGGATTCGGCTCGGCGGTGGTCCCCCGCGCGAGCAGAAGCGACGTGACGAGGTCGGCGACCGCGAGCGCGTCGGCGTAGTCGCGATTGCCCAGTCGGGTGCCGGGCGCCGGATAGAGGCTGAGAGCACCGACCCGGATCGCGCCGATCTGTAATGGCAGTGCGTACACACTTCCCGCATCCGCCGCCTCCGGTTGCCGGGCGAGAAGGGGCCACCGGGTGTCGGGCGCTGCCGCGTCCGCCGTGAAGATCGGTCCACCGGTCGTGAAGGACTCCACCGCGGGGCCTTCGCCCAGCGCGATCTGGGCCCACTCCATACGCTCAGCGATATCATCACTCGCACAGAGGAATTCGAGTCCGTCGTCGCCGGATATGACCGAGATGCCGACCCGGTGCACCGGCAGCGTCGTCAGACAGGCCAGGCATATCTGCTCGGCCCCACGGGTATCCGCGGGGCCCCGGCCGGCGGCGGTGAGAAAGCGAGCGCGGATACCGGTCCGGTCGGGGGTGATGGACACCAGGCACCGCCTCCCGTGGCTCGGACGCCGCACCGCGTGGTGGGCATGCCGATCCGGGCAAGGGTACCGCCGATGCGGTGGGCGGGAGTCGCCCTACTGGGACGGCACGAGCTCCACGCCGGACAGCACCACGGTGTGGTCGCGGCTGGGCGCGGTCAGCGTCCCGATGTACTTTCCGTCGTGGCGCCAGATGTTGGCCTGCAAGGTCTCTCCGGGGATGACGGTGCCCGCGAACCGTGCACCGTAGCTGCCCACCTGGGATACGTCTGCGTCGAGAAAGCGATCGACGATGGCCTTGGCGCCGATGCCGTAGGTGCACAGCCCGTGCAGGATCGGCCGGTCGAACCCGGCGGCCTTGGCGAACCCGGGATCCGAATGCAACGGATTGCGGTCACCGCACAGCCGGTACAGCAGTGCCTGCTGCGGCAGCGTCGGAATGGCGATCTCGGCGTCGGGTGCGCGGTCGGGCAGTTCCACCGACGTGGACGGCCCGCGCTCACCGCCGAACCCGCCCTCGCCGCGGGCGAAGATGGAGCGCTTGGTCGTCCAGAGCACGGTCCCGGACTCGTCGGTCACGGTGGATTCGCTGACGATGACGGCGGCCTTGCCCTTGTCCCAGATCTCGGTGAAACGCTGCTTGGACCAGGCCTTGCCGCTGGTCGGGATGGGCCCGGGCACGGTTACGCCCTCGCTGGCATGCAGCACCTTCGCCAGCTCGATATCGATACCGGGGAACTGCACTGTCGGCGCCTCGGTCATGTGGAAACTGACCGCGACATTGCCGAACGTGGGCAGCACCTGCGGGGTGTTGTCGGTCAGGTAGCGCAGTTCACGCTCGTCCATCGGGTCCGCGCCGGCGCCGAGGCCGAGGTGGTAGAGCTGGATATCGCTACTGGTCCAGGAGAACTCGATGGGCTCCAGGTCCGCGGCGAGCGCCTTTTCGACATCGATGGGCACTACTGGGCCTCCGTGCTTGCCGGGGCCGACCCGGCCGCGGCTATGGCGAGCGCGGCCAGGTAGCCGAAGGTCATGGCGGGGCCGATGGTCCCGCCCGGGCCGGGATAGGTGTGACCCATCACCGGCGAGCTGACATTACCTGCGGCGTAGAGCCCCTCGATCACCGAGTTGTCGTCACGCAGCGCACGCCCGTCGTTGTCGGTGCGGATACCGCCCTTGGTGCCGAGGTCACCCGGCACCATCTTGGCCGCGTAGAACGGGCCGTGCTTGATCTCGCCCAGATTCGGGTTGGGCTTGATGGTGGGGTCGCCGTAGTAACGGTCATACGCGCTGTCGCCTCGGTGGAAGTCCTCATCCACGCCGGAGCGGGCGAACCCGTTGAACCGGTCCACGGTGGCGGCCAGCGCCTCCGCGGACAGCCCTGTTTTCTCTGCCAGCTCGGCCAGCGTCTCGGCCTTGACGACGACGCCGGACTCCAGCCACTTCTTCGGGATGCGTTGTCCGGGCTGCAATCCGGCGAAGATATAGCGGTCGCGGTACTGCTGGTCGAAGATCAGCCAGGCCGGCACGTTCTCGCCGGGACCCTCGCCCTGGCCGTACTGGCCGCCATACATGTGATGGCAGGCCTCGACATAGGGCATCGACTCGTTCATGAACCGCTTGGCCGACATGTTGACGATGATCGAACCGGGGGAGTTGCGTTCCGACAGGGCGAACCACGGCGCGTCCACCAGCGGGACCGTCGGACCCCACCACGAGTCCTCCATGAGTTCCAATGCCGCACCGAGCTTTTCGGCGGCGAGGATGCCGTCACCGGTGTTGGCCGCGGCGCCAACGGTCCACTCGGTGGTGATCGGAGCGCGCTGGTACTTCACCCGCATCTGCTCGTTGTGTTCGAACCCACCGGAGCCCAGGATCACGCCCTTGCGGGCCCGGATCAACGTCGGCTCGGCGCTTTCGGGGTCTTGGGTGCTACGCACGTAGATCCCGCGCACGACGCCGTCTTCGACGTGCAGATCGGTCAGTGCGGTGTTCAGCAGCACCGGCACCCCGGCCTCCTGCAATCCGATGCGCAGCGGGGCGATCAGGGCCCGGCCCATGCCGACCAGATTCTTACCGGTCGCATTGGCCCACACGGAGCGCACGCCGACCTTGATGCTGCGCAGCACACCTCGCGGGTGGCGCTTGAGCTGGTTGAGCCGGACATAGTCCTGCTGCAGCACCACCATGTTCATCGGCACCTTGCCGTACGGCGGCTCCAGGCCCTTCTCGTCGGGGCCGAGCTTCTTGGCGTTGAACGGTTTGGGTTCCACCGAGCGGCCGGTGGCCTTGCCGCCGATGGTCTCCGGGTAGTAATCGGAGTATCCCGGCACCCAGCACAGCTTGAGCGGGGAGTGCCTGAGGACGAATGACAGCATCTCCGGACTGCGGTCCAGGTAGGTGTCGATCTTGTCGGCCGGCACCACGTCGCCGATGATGGCGTGCAGATACTTGCGGGCGTCTTCAGCAGTGTCTTTGACCCCGTCACGCTTGAGGATCTCGTTGTTCGGGATCCACACGCCGCCGCCGGACCGCGCAGTGGAACCACCGTAGTGCGGAGCCTTCTCAACGACTACTGTCGAGAGACCCTGGTGAGCAGCGGTGAGGGCGGCGACCATGCCGGCAGCGCCGCTGCCGACCACCACGACGTCGTACTCCTGTCCAGTCATGTAGAACACGTTATAGAATTGCAGTGCCTTTCGACAACAGGCCCGCAACTGTGCCGGTCGAAGGCTTAACAAGGTTATGAGGGGAATTCACCACAATGCTCAGTGTCGAGGTCCGTGATGAGCTTGCTGCCGATCTGGCCGAGGCGGAGCGCAGTCGGGTGCCGATGACCCCGTTGACGGATCGGTATCCCGATATCGATGTGGTCGATGCCTATGAGATCCAGTTGATCAATATTCGGCAGCGGGTGGCTGAGGGTGCGCGGGTGATCGGGCACAAGGTGGGGCTGTCGTCGGAGGCGATGCAGAAGATGATGGGGGTGGATGAGCCCGATTACGGTCATCTGCTCGCTGATATGGAGGTTTTCGAGGACAAACCGGTTGCGGCGGGCCGGTTTCTGTATCCGCGGGTGGAGGTCGAGGTGGGTTTCATCCTGGCCGATGATCTGCCTGGGGCGGGGTGTACCGAGGATGATGTGTTGGCCGCGACGGCGGCGTTCGCGCCGTCGATCGAGTTGATCGATACCCGGATCACGGACTGGAAGATCAAGTTGTGCGACACGATCGCTGATAACGCGTCGTCGGCGGGTTGGGTGTTGGGCCCGGAGCGGGTGTCGCCCAAGGATATTGACATCAAGAACATCAGCGCTGTGCTTAAACGCAACGGTGAGGTGGTGGCCGAGGGTCGCAGTGATGCGGTGCTGGGTAATCCGGTGACTTCGGTGGCGTGGTTGGCGCGCAAAGTCGATCAGTTCGGGGTGCGTCTTCGTGCGGGTGACATTGTGTTGCCGGGTGCGTGCATGCGTGCGATAGATGCTCGTCCGGGTGACGATTTCGTAGCGGATTTCGACGGGCTAGGTTCAGTTCGTCTTTCTTTCGAATAGGAGCCATCCATGGCTGAGAAGTTGAGTGTCGCGATTGTGGGGTCGGGCAATATCAGTACCGACCTGTTGTACAAGTTGTTGCGTTCGGAGTGGCTGGAGCCGCGGTGGATGATCGGTATCGATCCGGCCTCGGAGGGTTTGGCGCGGGCGCGCAAGTTGGGGTTGGAGACCAGTCATGAGGGTGTGGATTGGTTGCTGGGCCAGGCCGAGCGCCCCGATATCGTGTTCGAGGCGACGAGTGCTTATGTGCACCGCGATGCGGCACCGCGCTATGAGCAGGCGGGGATCACCGCGATCGATCTGACCCCGGCGGCGGTGGGGCCGGGGGTGATTCCGCCGGCGAATCTGCGTGCGCATCTTTCGGCGCCGAATGTGAACATGGTGACTTGCGGTGGGCAGGCGACCATTCCGATGGTGTATGCGGTGAGCCGCGTGGTGGATGTGTCTTATGCCGAGATCGTGGCGTCGGTGTCTTCGGCGTCGGCCGGTCCGGGGACGCGGGCCAATATCGATGAGTTCACCAAGACCACGAGTGCGGGTGTGCGTGATATCGGTGGGGCGCGCTCGGGTAAGGCGATCATCATTTTGAATCCGGCGGATCCGCCGATGATCATGCGGGACACCATTTTCTGTGCGATCCCCGAGGATGCCGATCACGACGCGATCACCGCCTCGATCAAGGATGTGGTGGCCCAGGTGCAGACTTATGTGCCGGGGTACCGGCTGCTCAATGAGCCGCAGTTCGACGAGCCGACGGTGTTCAACGGCGGCAATCATCTGGTGACGACGTTCGTCGAGGTCGAGGGGGCCGGTGATTATCTGCCGCCCTATGCCGGGAATCTGGACATCATGACCGCGGCGGCGACCAAGGTGGGCGAGGAAATCGCCAAGGAGCGGGTATCGGCGACGAGCGCAGGAGCACAGGCATGAGTGGCACGGGCGAGATTTTTTTCAACCCGGTGTGGGATGTCCGGATGACCGATACGTCGTTGCGCGACGGGAGCCATCACAAGCGTCATCAGTTCAGTACCGATGAGGTTGCCTCGATCGTCGCGGCGCTGGATGCGGCGGGGGTGCCGGTGATCGAGGTGACTCACGGTGATGGTTTGGGCGGTTCGAGCTTCAATTACGGGTTTTCGAAAACCCCTGAGCAGGAACTGATCAAGCTCGCGGCGCAGACCGCGAAGAACGCCAAGATCGCGTTTTTGATGTTGCCTGGGGTGGGGACCAAGGAGGACATCAAGGAGGCGCAGAACAATGGTGGTGAGATCTGCCGGATCGCCACGCACTGCACCGAGGCCGATGTGTCGATCCAGCATTTCGGGTTGGCGCGTGAGCTGGGGTTGGAGACGGTCGGGTTTTTGATGATGAGCCACACCATTTCCCCGGAGAAGTTGGCCGCTCAGGCCCGGATCATGGCCGATGCGGGTTGTCAGTGTGTGTATGTGGTGGATTCGGCGGGGGCGTTGGTGCTCGATCAGGTGGCTGATCGGGTGGCGGCGTTGGTCGCTGAACTCGGTGATGATGCCCAGGTGGGTTTTCATGGGCATGAGAATCTCGGGCTGGGGGTGGCCAACAGCATCGAGGCGGTGCGTGCGGGTGCCAAGCAGATCGATGGGTCGTGCCGTCGGTTCGGTGCCGGTGCGGGTAACGCGCCGGTGGAGGCGATGATCGGGGTGTTCGACAAGATCGGTGTGAAGACCGGTATCGATTTCTTCGAGATCGCCGATGCCGCCGAGGAGGTCGTGGCCCCGGCGATGCCGGCGGAATGCCTGCTGGACCGCAATGCGTTGATCATGGGCTATTCCGGGGTGTACTCCAGCTTCCTCAAGCACGCCATCCGCCAGTCCGAGCGCTACGGCGTGCCGGCGCATCAACTGCTGCACCGTGCCGGGCAACGCAAACTCATCGGCGGCCAGGAAGACCAACTCATCGACATCGCCCTGGAAATCAAACGCGAGCAGGAGGCCGCTGCCACGGCTTAGGTTCAGCCGGCGCGGCGGGCGATCCAGTCGGTCAGCAGTGCGTTGAAGCGCTCGGGCTCCTCCCACATCGGACAGTGCCCACTGTCGGCGAAGACGTGCACTTCGGCGTCGGTCAGGGCGCTGCTGAGCCAGTCCGCCGAGGCCAGCTTCACCACCTTCTCGTCAATGCCCCAGACGAGCAGGTGCGGCACATCCAGCCCCTGCAGGAAGCCCCGGTAGTCGCGCAGAGTCTGGTCGGCCAAGATCACAGTTCCCGGATTCGGTTCGATCTTGGTGATCTCGGCCAATAGTGCGGCGGCGTCCCCATCGGGCACCGGATTCTTGAACATCTCGGTGATGAATTCGGCGAAGAATCCGGAGAAGTCGGACTGCATGGCGTCGACGTACTCGCTCAGCCCGTCGGGATCGGCGATGCCGTGCGGCCAGTCCGGTCGGGTGAGGTCGGCCGGACCTTGCGACACCACGGCAAGCCGACGTAACCGGTCGGTGCCGAACTGGGTGAGGTGGTCCCACCAGACGAACGAGCCCATGGACCAACCCACGCCTGTGACGTCCTGCAGACCGAGTCCCGCCATGAGCGCATGGAGATCGCGGGCATATTGCGCGACGGTGTTGCCCGTGAGCGACGTCGGGGAATCACCGTGCGAGCGCAGGTCCACCGCGATCACCCGGTGGTGGTCGGCCAGGGCATCGATGTTGTGGGTGAAAAACGCGCTTGTCATGCAGACGCCGTGGACCAGAACTACGACCGGGCCCTCGCCCTTGTCGACGTAGGTCATGAGCGTGCCATCGGGCAACCTGAAATCGCATCTGTCCGCGTGCAGCATCCCCACACCTAACACCCTCGACGGCGGATGCGCAGGGCGTGCCGGGGCGGCGGTGCCCAGCTACCCGGTCGGCGAGTATCCCGGTTGTGCCAGCAGTGCACGCAGACCGGCGTCGATGAAGTCGGTGTCGGCGGCGTTCGCACCGCCACCGGCGAAGTGTCCCCAGATGCCGGGGATGACCCTGACCTCGCCGTGCGGGATGAACTGACTTGCCCACTGTTCGTCCTCGGGCGGGAAGTACAGGTCCTTCTCGGCGGGCATGGCCAGCAGCGGGCACTTGATGGAGGCCAGCGCCTTCTTCACGTCGCCATCGAATCCCGGTGTGTTGCCGACGTTTCCGCTGTGCCAGGTGCCGATCATGGCGATCAGGTTGTTGGGGTCTCGTCCATCACGGAAGAACCCCTCCCAGAATCCGTACAGGAAGTCGTCGAACGAGGTGTAGCCGAGTTCGCGCCAGGTCTCCTCCCAGTAGAACGCCTGTGAGTAACCCCAGCCCGAATAGACCCGCGCGAAGGCCCGCAATCCCTTGATCGGCGGCTTGTCCGGGTCGTAGTCGCCGTCTGCGAACATCGCGTCGGCGGACAGTGCGGCCACCAGCGACTCCAGGAAGACCTTGTTGTGCGGCGCGGTGATGCTGGAACCACAGAACGGCGCGGCGCGCTGCACCATCTCGGGATGGCTCACCGCCCATTGATAGGTCTGGCCCGCCCCCATCGACCAGCCCGTGACCAGTGCGATCGATGAGACGCCGAACTTCTCGGTGACCAGCCGATACTGGGCCTCGACCTGGTCGTGGAACGTGACGGCGGGGAAGCGGGGTCCGTCGTACGGTGCGGGAGTGTTCGACGGCGACGAGGACAGGCCGTTGCCCAGCATGTTCGGGACGATGATGAACCGCTCGGCGGGGTCGAGCGCGCGCCCGGGCCCGATCAGCCACTCATTGTCGGTGTGCCAGCCCGAATACCAGGTGGGATAAACGATCACGTTCGACTTGTCGGCGTTGAGCGTGCCGTAGGTCTTGTAGGCCAGAGTGGCGTTCCGCAGCGTGTAGCCACTCTGCAGCGTGACGTCCCCGAGGTGGAAATATTCTGCGTCGGTCGGCGCGGGCATCAGCTGCTCACCGCGCACTGTCCGCGGTCCATGCGCTGCGGAGGGGTGGTCGACGGCCTTATGTCGATATCGAAGATGGCGGTCGGAATATACAGCGTGGCACATGAATTGGGCACATCGACGACTCCGGAGAGCCGGCCCTCCACGGGAGCGGCACCGAGAATCAGGTACGCCTGTTCCTTGGTCCAGCCGAACTTGG
The DNA here is from genome assembly GCF_008329585.1 of Mycolicibacterium sp. P9-22. Taxonomy (GTDB): domain Bacteria; phylum Actinomycetota; class Actinomycetes; order Mycobacteriales; family Mycobacteriaceae; genus Mycobacterium. Next base: position 237,974 of record NZ_NPKP01000003.1, read on the forward strand.
ACAGGTACTCGATGGCGTTCAGGCAGGCATTCTGGTAGGCCAGCGTGGTATCGAGGAAGTGCTGGGTACCGTTGCGGTCGACCGAAAAGCCGACGAATGTGAGGAACTCGGAGTACCGGGGCTCGACGATCCCGGGCATGAAGATCGGATTGGTGGTGACCCCGTAGGTTTCCATGCCGCCCTTGATGATCTCCACCCGCAGATCGATATAACCGCCCATTTCGATTGCGCCACAGAACGTTATCTCGCCGTCGCCCTGCGAGAAGTGCAGGTCGCCGAGGGACAGGTTGGCGCCGTCCACGAACACCGGATAGAAGATCCGGCTACCTTTGGACAGGTTCTTGATGTCCTGGTTCCCGCCGTTCTCCCGCGGCGGCGCGGTGCGCGCGGCCTCGGCCGCGACACGTTCGTAGTCGGCGCCGGTGAGGCTTCCCAGCACCGCGTTCGACGGCTGGGGTGGTAAGGCCAGCGGCGGCACCCGGTCCGGGTCGGTGGCGATGAGTTCGGCCTCGCGGTGATTCCAGTTGGCAAGCAGCTCCGCGCTGGGTGCGGTTCCCATCAGGCCCGGGTGGATGAGTCCGGTGAACTCGACACCGGGTACGTGCCGGCTGGTGGCTTTCTGCCCGGTGAAATCCCAGATCGCCTTGTACGCCGCGGGGAACCAGTCGGTGAGGAAGCCACCGCCGTTCTCCTTGGCGAAGATGCCGGTGTACCCCCAGCCCTGGCCGGCCACCGGTCCGGTTTGTTGAGGCACCGGTCCGACATCGAGGATGTCGACGACAAGCAGGTCACCGGGTTGGGCTCCCTCGACCGCGAACGGACCCGAAAGTTGATGCACCATCGACAGGTCACAGTCGCGGATGTCATCGGCATCATCGGTGTTGACGATGGTGCCGTCGAACCACTCCTTGGATTCCACCCGGAAACTGTCGCCGGACTTCACGGTGGCGACGGCCGGGATATCGGGGTGCCAGCGGTTGTGCCCGACCAGTTGCTGGTCGCGAAATGGCTTGCTCTGGTCGACCGGAAAGATGACTTCGGGCATGTGTGACTCCTCGCTATCGGAAAGTGTTCTGGCGCAATCGGTTCTATGGTTTTGGCAGCATTCGGTGACGAGGGTCTGCGTAGCGGCGGTTCGACTGCTCCGCGGTGCCGGCTGTCCGGTGGACGACGGCGGGCGCCGACTGGGACTGTGCATGCAGGTCGAGGATGCGTGCGCCGACCGGGTCAGAGGTCAGCATTCCTGCCAGGGAGTACACCCGATTGCTACTGCTGCAACATGTTTCGCATTCGACCGCGGCCGGGGCGCTGCCCATGGCGAAGTGCAGATCGAATGGACCGTCCACGGCGCAGCGATATCGATAATGTGGCACGTGACCCTCCACCGATCGTCCAGATGTTCCCATTTGGGAATAATGACGAACCTACACCCGCGGGGCGCAACGTCAAGGGAGAACCTGCGACGCGCCGGTCGGGCGCGCGATTGTTAACACGGTGGTGACGGCTGTCGCCGATCGCGGTACCGGGCCGGGCGAACGGATTTACACTGGTGCAACACGCACGTCCTAGATTGGCGTCACGCACGTCCTAGATTGGCGTGGGGTCACTTTCCTTGAGGAAAACCATTGGGGTGATTGCTGACTCCGCGGCTCGAAGGAGTTCGGCACCATGCGACGACGATCGCAGAGTGGTTCGGCGGCGGTCCTGCTGCGACACGGTGCGGTAGACGGCGCCGACGTCGACCAGCGCATCGACGATGCGGGTCGCGGAGGTGGAGGGGACGGCCAATGCCTCCACGATGTCCGACATCGAACATCCGGGATTGTGGTGGACGAAGTGCAGCGCGCGCCAGCGGTCCACGGTGAGATCGGTTCCGGCGAGCGCATCGCCGATTCCCGCGGCGACGACGGAGGCACGTCTGAGCAAGGCGAGTGCCTCGACGAGGTCGTCCATGGTGTGCCTTCTCGATCGGGCCGTCCACCGGTCGAAGTGATCCCGGGAAGTCAAAGCATGCCAGACCGCTCGGCCGCAGCGGAACACCGTCGGCGCGACCAGCTGGATTTTCGGGTCGCGTTGGCTCTGCCGCGTCGCGGTCCGGCGGGGATCTTCGGGCTGGAATGCCGCGCCGCTGCCGAGCTGGCCGCCGCGGAGATCGACGCCGCCGGTGGTGTCGCCGGACGCTCGGTGCAGTTCGTGCATGTCGACGCCGGCGGCGATCCTGCTGCCGTGGCAGGCAACATCAAGGATCTGCTGGACACCGGCTCCATCGATGCGGTCACGGGCTGGCATCTGTCCAATGCCCGGCAGGCCATCGCCAAGGTGGTCGGCGGCCGAATTCCCTATGTCTACGCCGCCGCCTACGAAGGCGGCGAGCGCAGCGACGGTGTCCTGTGCAGCGGTGAGGTGCCCGGCGACCAAATCATCGCGTCGCTGCTCTGGTTGCGCACCGAGCTGCGGCTGCGCCGCTGGTTCATCGTCGGAAACGACTATGTGTGGCCCCGTGGTTCGGCGATGGCGACCAGGGTGGGTCTGGAAGGCTCCGACATCTCGATCCTCGGGGAGCGGTTCGTGCCGCTGGGCGCCGACGATCCACAGGCCTGGGATCAAGTCCTGGCCGAAATCGCCGCAGCGAATCCGGACGGCGTGGTCACCCTCCTGGTCGGGTCGGACGCGGTGCGGTTCAACAGGGCTTTCGCCGCGGCGGGCCTGGACGCCACGATGACGCGGTTCAGTCCGTTCACCGATGAGACCGTGATACTCGCCAGTGGCAGCGCAGCGACCGGCAACCTGTTCATCTCGGCGGGCTGGTTCGCCGGGCTGGCCTCGGCGTCGGCCGCGGAGTTCACTGCCGGATTCACCAGGGCTTTCGACCTGGTCAACGGGACCGGACCGATCGGCGAATCGGCCGCACCGCAGCCCGGGACGATGGCCGAGACCACCTACTCCGGCGTCCACCTGCTCGCCGGGATCGCCACCACGTCGTCGTTGCCGACCGTCGAGGACGCCAGGCGCGCGTTCGACGGGTGGGGCTGGGATTCCCCGCACGGACCGGTCGACCTGCAGCGCGGAGCCGCCCGGCACCCGGTACACCTCGCGGTGGCGCGCGGTGTCGAGCTCGACGTCATCGCCAAGGTTCGCTGACCGCTTTGGCAGTTTCTGCCAGTTTCGTCGCTGTCGGTCGGAGCGGGCACGATGGTGGCCATGGCAACACGGGCTGAGGCGCAAGCAATTCTGGAGCAACTCGCCGGGCCGCAGGCGGTACTGCGCGATGATCAGTGGATCGCGATCGAGGCGCTGGTGGTGCAGCGCAAACGGGCGCTGGTGGTGCAGCGCACCGGCTGGGGAAAGTCGGCGGTGTACTTCATCGCGGCCAAGCTGCTGCGCGCCGCCGGCCGTGGCCCGACCGTGATCGTGTCTCCGCTGCTGGCGTTGATGCGCAACCAGGTGGCCGCGGCGGAGCGGGCAGGGGTCAAGGCCGCCACCATCAACTCCAGCAACGTCACCGAATGGGACACCGTGCATCAGCGGGTCAATGCCGGTGAGCTCGATGTACTGCTGGTCAGCCCGGAACGCCTGAACAACCCCGACTTTCGGGATGCCGTGCTGCCCGCGCTGGCCGCCGACGCCGGTCTGGTGGTGGTCGACGAAGCACACTGTGTCTCCGATTGGGGCCACGATTTCCGGCCCGACTACCGGCGCATCCGCACCCTGATCGGCGAACTCGGCTCCGATATCCCGGTGCTGGCCACCACCGCGACCGCCAACGACCGGGTGGTCGCCGATGTCGCGGCGCAGTTGGGCGTCGGCGGCGGGGACACCCTGGTGCTGCGCGGCGGGCTGGACCGCGAGTCGCTGAGACTGTCGGTGGTGCAGGCGGGCGGCCCGGCGCAGCGCGCGGCATGGCTTGCCGCACACATCGATTCGCTACCGGGCTCGGGGATCGTCTACACGCTGACCGTCGCGCAGGCCCACGATATCGCGACCCTGCTGCGCGACCAGGGGCATGCGGTGGCCTCCTACACGGGCTCGACCGAGGCCGCCGAACGTGAGCAACTCGAAGCCGACCTGCTGAACAACAAGGTCAAGGCGCTGATCGCCACGTCGGCGCTGGGGATGGGCTTCGACAAGCCCGATCTCGGCTTCGTCGTCCATCTGGGCGCCCCGTCCTCGCCGATCGCCTACTACCAGCAGGTCGGCCGCGCCGGTCGTTCTACCGCCAGTGCGGAGGTGATCCTGTTGCCCGGCCGCGAAGACGCCGACGTGTGGCGGTATTTCGCGTCGGTCGCCTTCCCCTCGGAAGCCATGGTCCGCAACGTGATCGACGCCCTCGAACCGGACCGGGCGCTGTCCACGGCCGCGCTCGAACCGCTGGTGGACCTCAACCGGTCCCGGCTCGAGATGGTGCTCAAGGTGCTCGACGTCGACGGTGCCGTGCGCCGGGTCAAGGGCGGCTGGATCGGCACCGGGCAGCCCTGGGAGTACGACGAAGCCCGCTACCGCCACCTCGATGAGGCCCGCAAACGCGAGCAGCAGGCGATGCTCGATTATCAGAGCACCACGGAATGCCGGATGTCCTTCCTGCGCAAGCAACTCGACGACCCCGAACTGGGTCCACAGCCGTGCGGCCGGTGCGATAACTGCGCTGGGTCCGCGTACGGCGCCGATGTGGACGCCGGGGCGGCCGAGGCCACCCGGGAACAACTGATGCGCCCGGGCGTCGAAATCACCCCGCGCAAGCAGTGGCCCACCGGGCTCGGCAAGCTCGGCATCGAGCAGTCCGGCAAGATCAACGATGGTCCCGCCGCGGGCCGCGTCATCGGCAGACTCACCGACCTGGGGTGGGGTGCCCGGCTGCGCAAGCTGCTCGACGCCCCGGATGCGGAGGCGCCCGACGAGGTGATCGCCGCCGCTGTCGCAGTGCTCAAATCCTGGAACTGGGCGCATCGCCCGACCGCGGTGCTGGCGCTCGATTCGGTACGTCACCCCGTGCTGATCAAATCGCTCGCGGCCCGGCTGGCCGACATGGGACGACTGAACGACCTTGGTGTATTGCAGTATTCGCCCGAACGCCGACCGGTGGCCGCGGCGAACTCGGCCTACCGGGTGGCCGCGTTGCAGGGCGCCTGGGTGCCGCCGCCCGCGATTGACGGTGACACCGTATTGCTGGTCGACGACCTGACCGACACCGGTTGGACGCTGACCATGGCGGCCCGCACCGTGCGGGCCGCCGGTGCGGCAGACGTCCTGCCTTTCGCGCTGGCCGGCGTCAGCTGACGTGCCCGCGATGAGTCCGCGCCGCGAGCCCGGTCTGTATCGGGGACAACACCCGTACGAAGGAGCACGTGGATGGCTGAAATGGTGAAGGGACCCGCCAGATACTTTCCCTCGATCGAGAAGAAATACGGTCGCACGATCGCGGAATGGCAGCAAGTGATCCGGGCCTCGCAGCTGACGAAGCACATGGAACTGGTCGCGATGCTCAAGACCCAGCATGGCGTGGGCCATGGCCACGCCAACGCGTTGGTCGCCTACACCCTCGCCGAGGGCAATTGATCACGCCGGCTTCGAGCCGCCGAGCCGGGCGGTGAGCGCATCGGCTGTCACCAGCAGACCCTGTGCGCGATCGTCGATCTCGGCGTCGGTGAGCGCGTGGCCGATCTGCAGTGACACCACCATGACCTGGCGTTGATGGTGGTCGTACACCGGGGCGGCTATCACGCTGATGTCGTGCCGGGCCTCCGGCCCGTCCTCGCCACGCAGATAGACGCGCTCACCGATGTCGGAGACCAACTCACCCAGCAGCGCCCGTAACTCGTCGGGCAACGTGGTGGACATGCCTGCCATCAATGCGTACAGCCGCCGTCCGCCGGGGGTGAGTCGTTCCACCAGGTATCCCGAGGCGCGGCATTCGGCGATCACCCGCTCGAAGCGGTCGGTATCGGTGCGCAACGGAATCGTCGGCTCCTTGGCCAGCCAATCGCGGACCGCACGTTGGTCCCACAGCACGAACATCAGCCCGACCGGGGGAGCGAACGGATAGCTCTGTCCCACGCGCACCGTCGCGGGCGTGCCGGGCGGTGCGACCAGTTCGAGCAGGGTGATCCTGTCGTCGACGACACCGGAGAGCGCCGCCGTGGCGCCGTAGGCCTCCGAGAGCCGACGCAGTTCGTCGCGGGCTGACGGGCTGACCCGCAGCGACTCCTGTGCGATATGGCCGAGGGTGATCAGCGCCGGCCCCAGTCGGTAGGTCTTGTCCCGGCCGGTCTCACCGGTGTCGCGCAGCAGATAGCCGGCCTCGGTGAGCGAGGTCAGGATGCCCAGGCACGTGGGCTTGCTCAGTTCGACGCGACGGGCGAGTTCGGAGAGCCCGAAGCGGTCATGCGGATGGCGGGCAAGAAACGCCAGCACCGCGATCACCCGCTCGGTGGGCGGCGAGGCGCGGCCGGCCGATTCTGGGACGGACATGGGCGATCACACCTCCGGGCGTTGACTCGAACTAGAACGCGTTCTAGTCTCGGATCGGAAACTCTACCACTTCGGTCCAATATTGGACCGAAAGAATGGAAGCCATGTATTCACAGCCGTTGGTGGAAGCCATCGCCGAGGCCGAGCGCCTGGTCGCCGAGGCGCCGTTCATCGAATCCGAGGCCGACCTGCTCGAAGGCCTGCAGTACCTCGCCGGGTGCATTGCGGCCTGCACGCATGTCGCCTTCGACTACGACCGCGATCACCCGTTCCTGCACAGCGGAACAGGACCCTTCACCAAGATGGGTCTGGACAATCCCGACACCATGTACTTCGGCACCCGGGTACAGCCCGGCCACGAGTACGTGGTGACCGGCCGCCGCGGCACCACCACCGACGTCAGCTTCCAGCTGATCGGCGGTGAGTACACCGATGAGGTAGTGCCCGACAGCGAGACGGCCTTCGACGACCGCAAGCTCGACATCGCCGCCGACGGCACCTTCGAATGGAGATTCACCCCGGACAAGCCCGCGCAGCTGGTGATCCGGGAGGTCTACAACGACTGGTCGGCCCAGCGCGGCACCTTCGCGATCGCGCGAACCGATACCGTGGGCACCGCGCCGCCGGCGCTGACCCGCGAACTGATCGAGAAGCGTTACGCGGTGGCCGGTAAGCAGCTCGTCCAGCGGGTGAAGACCTGGTTGCAATTCCCCAAATGGTTCTATGACAACCTGCCGGTCAACACGCTGACCGCGCCGCGGCTGACCCCGGGTGGACTGGCCACCCAGTACTCCTCGGTGGGGCCTTACGACATCACCCCGGATCAGGCCATCGTCATCACCCTGCCGGTCACCGACGCGCCCTATATCGGGTTTCAGCTAGGCAGCCTCTGGTACATCTCGCTGGACTACATCAATCACCAGACATCGTTGAACGGCACGCAGGCGCAGGCGGATCCGGACGGCAAGATCCGGATCGTGGTGTCCGATGCCAATCCTGGTGTGACGAACTGGTGCGAGACGCTCGGCCACGGCAAGGGCTACCTGCAGTTCCGCTGGCAGCGGGTGTCGCGGGAGCTGACCGATGCCGACGGGCCCACCATGCAGGTCGTCGGTATCGACGAGGTGCCCGCGCTGCTGCCGTACCACGAATCGAACAAGATCTCGGACGAGGACTGGCGGCAGCGGATCGCACTGCGCCAGAAGCTGATCGGCGAAAGAATGGTGGGTTGACCATGACGGGTTTGCTGCACGACAAGGTTGTGGTCATCAGTGGCGTGGGTCCGGCACTGGGCACCACCCTGGCCCGCCGCTGCGCCGAGGAGGGCGCCGATCTCATCCTGGCCGCCCGCACCGTCGAGCGGTTGGAGGATGTCGCAGGACAGGTGACCGCACTGGGCCGGCGTGCCCTGGCCGTCGGCACCGATATCACCGACGAGGCGCAGGTTGCCAATCTGGTGGCCACCTCGATCGCCGAGTTCGGCAAGGTGGACGTGCTGATCAACAACGCGTTCCGGGTGCCCTCGATGAAACCGTTCGCCAAGACCAGTTTCGACCACATCCGCGACACGATCGAACTGACCGTGCTCGGCGCGCTGCGGCTGATCCAGGGATTCACCCCCGCGCTCACCGAGGCGAAAGGTTCGGTGGTGAACGTCAACTCCATGGTGGTCCGGCACTCCGATCCCAAACAGGGCGCCTACAAGATGGCCAAGTCGGCGCTGCTGGCCATGTCGCAATCGCTGGCCAGTGAACTCGGGGAGGCCGGGATCCGGGTGAATTCCGTTCTGCCCGGTTACATCTGGGGCGGCACGCTGCAGAGCTATTTCGAGCACCAGGCCGGCAAGTACGGCACCACAGTGGACGAGATCTACAAGGCGGCCGCCGCCAACAGTGATCTGAAGAAGCTGCCGACCGAAGACGAGGTGGCCTCGGCCATCCTGTTCATGGCCAGTGACCTGTCCAGCGGTATCACCGGGCAGACGCTGGATGTCAACTGTGGGGAGTACAAGTACTGATGACTCGCACAAACGTGGGCACCGTCGAGGATCTGCACGCGTCGGCCGTGAAGGCCTGTGGACTCGACGATTTCGGGCCCGACGACGACAACTACAAAGAAGCACTGAGCGTGCTGCTGGAGTCCTACCAGCGTGATGCCGACCTCACCGAGCTCGGCAGCAAGATGCAACGCTTCTTCGTACGCAACGCACTGGTCGCCCGGCTGGTGTCCGAGGCGGCGTTCAAGCAGTACCCGCAGCACGCCGATGTGCCGATCGAACGGCCGATCTTCGTTACCGGCCTGCCGCGCACCGGGACGACCGTGATCCACCGGCTGCTCACCGCCGATCCGCGCCACCAGGGTCTGGAACTGTGGCTCGCCGAGTTCCCGCAGCCGCGACCACCACGCGAAACCTGGTCGCAGAACCCGGTTTTCCAGCAGCTGGACGCGCAGTTCAGCAAGGCGCACGAGGAGAATCCGGATTACACCGGCCTGCACTACATGACCGCCGACGAGGTCGAGGAATGCTGGCAGTTGCTGCGGCAGTCGCTGCATTCGGTGTCCTACGAGACGCTGGCGCACATCCCCACCTACTCGCGGTGGTTGGCACAGCAGGACTGGACCAAGTCGTATCAGCGCCACCGCCGCAATCTGCAGCTGATCGGTCTGAACGAACCAGAGAAGCGTTGGGTGCTCAAGAACCCCAGCCATCTGTTCGCCCTCGACGCGCTGTTCGCAACGTATCCGGATGCGCTGGTGGTGCAGTGTCACCGCCCGGCGGAGACCATCATGGCCTCGATGTGTTCACTGGCCCAGCACACCACCGAGGGCTGGTCGAACAGCTTCTCCGGCGAGGTGATCGGCGCGGACTCCCTGGAGACGTGGTCGCGCGGTCTGGGGCTGTTCGATGCCGAACGGGCCAAGCATGATCCGGCCCAGTTCTGCGATGTCGACTACTTCGAGTTCATCAAGGACCCGGTCGCTGCCGTCGAGGGTATCTACCGCACCTTCGGCATCGACTTCACCGACGACGCTCGGCAGGCGATCTCGGACAGTCACGAAGAGAGCAAGAAGGGCCCCCGCGCCCCGAAGCACACCTATTCGCTGAGCGACTACGGGTTGACCGACGAGCAGGTCAAGGAACGCTTCAAGGGGCTGTGAAGCTCAGCCGTCGCCGGGGGACGGTGCGCTGGAGATTTCTTCCAGGCAGCCCTCGGCGATGGCGTGCCTGATGCTGTCGGTGAGCCGGTGGCAGGACTTGGCGCGTGCCGGATCGCCTCCGGTGGAGCGGATCTCGTCGAAAACCGCGCAGCGTTTGGCGGCCTGGCCGTTCCACTGCACCGTGGTGTGCTCGGGTCCGAGCTTCTTGACCTGGACGGTGGCATGGCAGAACCGGCAGTCCACCGAGGCCAGCCCGGATGTCAGATACCGTTCCTTGTCGCGCGCGGTGGCTTCCTGCACTGCCGCGGCGCGCTGCGGATCGGACCCGAAATCCGGTGCCTTGGACCAGTTTCCGGTGCTGGGCCGGGCCTCGGGATGACCGTGATCGTCATCGTCGTCGTGCCCGGTCAGCAGCAGCATCGAGCGGGCCAGACGATCGACGTCCGGCGTCCGGGCCTGCTCGTTGCTGGTCGTCATCAGCTCGACTGCTCCGCCGATTCCTTCTGCTCCGCCTGCTGCTGCAGGTTCTCCTGAACTTCGACGGCCCACTTCTCGTTCGCGGCGGTGGTGTCGATCTCCATCTCGAACCGGTCGGTCATCTCCGGCGTCACATCGGCGACGTCGACATAGAACTGCTGATACCAGCGTCGCATCTGGTAGACGGCGCCGTCCTCCTCGACCAGCAAGGGATTGTCGATACGGGTCTTGTGCTTCCAGATCTCCACATCCTGCAGGAAACCCTTGGACACGCCCTCGGTGAAGACCCGGGCCAGCTTGTCGGTGGTCTTCTCGTCGAGGCCCTTGGGCTTCTCCACGATGACGCCCCACTGCAGCATGAACGAGTCCTGGCTCACCGGGTAGTGGCAGTTGATCAGGATGGATTCGGCCTTGAAGCCGCCGTAGTTGTTGTGCAGCCAGTTGATCATGAAGGACGGGCCGAAGTAGGAGGCCTCCGAATCCAGGTGTGCCTCACCGTAGGTGGTGCCCAGATCGCTGATATCCGCACGGCCCACGTTGTGCAGGTACTGGCTGGCGATATGGCCCTCGAAGACGTTCTTGAAGTACGTCGGCAACCCGTAGTGGATGTAGAAGAAGTGCGCCATATCGGTGACGTTGTCGATGATCTCGCGGCAGTTGGAGCCCTCGATGAGCATCGTGTTCCAGCGCCAGTCGGTCCACTGGTCGTCGGCGGCCTCGGGGATCTCCGGGATGCGGACCTCGGGCTGCGGAGGGTTGCCCTCGGCGTCGTGCCAGACGAACAGCAGGCCGCCGCGGACGTCGGTCTCCCAGGAGCGGGTGCGGGCCAACCGCGGCGTGCGCTTGGCGTAAGGCACCAGCTTGCACTTGCCGTCACCGCCCCAGCGCCAGTCGTGGAACGGGCAGGCGACGGTGTCGCCCTTGATGGTGCCCTGGGCGAGGTTTCCACCCATGTGCCGGCAGTAGCCGTCCAGCACCTTCAGCTCACCTGCGGAGTCGGCGAAAACCACCAGCATGGTGCCGAAGATCTCGACGCTGTGCGGCTTGCCGTCCAGGAAATTCTTCACCGGTCCTAGGCAGTGCCACCCGCGGGCGTAGCGGTCGGGCAAGGCGCCGGTGTCGATTTCACGAATGCCGGCAGTCTCGGTAGTCACGGTGGGCCTCCCGTATCTGGTCTCTCTAACTAGAACACGTTACAGTTTTGTTCCATCATTGCGCAACGTAAACACCGCTACCTGCGCGGACCACGCTGTATATCTAGACGATGCCGGTTTATTCGTTCGAAGGCCGTATACCCAGAATCGACCCGGAGGCATTCGTGGCTCCCACGGCCACGCTGATCGGCGATGTCACGGTCGAGGCGGGCGCCTCGGTGTGGTTCAACACGGTGCTGCGCGGGGATTTCGCGCCGATCGTGATCCGCGCCGACGCCAATGTGCAGGACGGTTCGGTGTTGCACGCACCGCCGGGGATTCCGGTCGACGTCGGGCCGGGCGCCACCATAGGGCACGCCTGCGTCGTACACGGAGCCCATATCGGGGCCGACGCCGTGATCGCCAACCATGCCACCGTGCTCGACGGCGTGGTGATCGGAGCCCGCAGCCTGGTCGCCGCGCATGCGCTGGTGACGCCCGGCACCAAGATCCCCGACGAGGTGGTGGTCGCCGGCGCACCGGCTAGGATTCGCGGGCCGGTAGCGGGCACCGGCGCGGAGAGATGGGTGAAGACCAGCTCCGAGATCTACCGCGAGCTGGCGCTGCGCTACCGCGCCGGGCTCAAGGAGGTGTGAGCTACTCCTGGTTGTCGGTGAGGCCGACCCGCAGCGCGATCTGCTGCATCTTGCCGACGCTGGTGACGAACGGATCCGTGGTGACGTCGCCGTCGGCGCTCTGGAATTCGATCCGGACCAGCGCGGGGCCCTCGGTGAACAGCAGCAAGGTGACCGCCTTGTCCTCATCGGGGCGGGTGCCCCGGATCACGACGCCGCCCTGGCCGACACCCATCGGCTGGGGATCGCCGGACACCTTCCTGGTGCTGACCGCCTGCTGCAGCGCGGACGCCGCGGCTGCGTCGTCGGGGTAGATCAGCACGGTGTCGATGATGGCGCGGGTGTCCTGTTCGTTGACGAAGAAGGCGCTGGCACCGGGGTGACCATCGGGTGAAGGCTCACGGGATCGCTCGACGAAGGTGTCATCGGCGTCGGTGAGATCGCCGGCCGTCAGCAACAGATCGCGGTAGTCGGCGGGCTCCGGGGCCGCGCTCGGCGATGTGGTGGTGGAGCTGGTGGTGAACGCAGGCAGCGTCGGTGCCGGGGCGCTCGTAACGCCACCGGGTTCGGTGGGCGCACAGGCGCTGACGGTGACGATGAGCAGGAAGGCGGCGGCCCACCGGCCCTTGGACGGAGAATGTGATCGGGGCAACATCAATTACGTTCAGTAGGGAGCGATTTCGCTTTCCACCCTACGCGATCAGGTGTCTCAGACCGGTTGGGCGCTCGCTGCCGCCTTCTCCAACTCCCAGTACGCACGCAGGGCCGCGATCTTGCCGTCGGCGTTCACCCGGTAGGTGAACACGCCCTCGGCGACCACCCGGTATCCGGCGGCCACGATCTCGATGTGCCCGGTGTTGGCCTCCTCGTCGCCGCAGACGTAGGACTTGTCGAAGTGGAATTCGAGCTCGCTCGGCGCGATCGCCATATCGAAGAACTTCGCGATCGCCTCCTTGCCGCGGTGCCCGTTGCCCTCCGGGTCGAAGTGCGACGGGCCGATCGGGTCCTCGACGATCGCGTCATCGGCGAACAGGTCCAACCAGGCCTGCTTGTCGCGCGCGACGGCGGCTTCCCGCGACCGTCGGCCCGCCAGCGTCACCGGGGCGGTCATCAGGAGCTGGGGACCGGTTTGTCGCTGGAGACCACCCACATCGAGTAGTACTGTGCGCCACCGCCGTAGGCGTGACCGAGGGCCTTGCGTGCGCCCGGGACCTGATGGTCGCCGGCTTTGCCCATCACCTGGATGGCCGACTCGGCGAACCGGATCATGCCCGATGCGCCGATCGGGTTCGAGGACAGCACACCGCCGGAGGCATTGAACGGGATCCGTCCGCCGATCGCGGTCTCACCGGCCTCGGTGAGCTTCCAGCCCTCGCCCTCGGCGGCGAAACCGAGGCTCTCCAGCCACATCGGCTCATACCAGGAGAACGGGACATAGACCTCTGCGGCGTCGATCTCGTCGATGGGTGAGGTGATCCCGGCGTCCCGCCACAGCGCGGCCGCGGCATCCCGGCTCGCCTGTGGGTTGACCTGATCGCGGCCGGCGTAGGCCAGCGGTTCGGTGCGCAGCGCGGTCGCGTGGATCCACGCGACGGGGTTTCCGCTCGCCAGATGCGCTTCTGCGGCTTCCTCGTTGCCGATCACCATGGCCGCCGCACCGTCGGATGACGGGCAGGTCTCGTCATAGCGGATCGGATCCCACAGCATGGGGGAGGCCATCACCTTCTCCAGGGTGATGTCCGGCTGGTGCAGATGAGCCAACGGGTTCTTCGCACCGTTGAGCCGGTCCTTGACCGCCACGATGGCACCGATGTGATCGGGGGCGCCGGAGCGCCGGATGTATGCGCGGATATGCGGGGCGAAGTACCCGCCCGCGCCCGCACCCACCGGTTTGGTGAACGGCACCGGAATGCTCAATGCCCACATGGCATTCGATTCCGACTGCTTCTCCCACGCCATCGTCAGCACGCGCTTGTACTTGCCCGACTGCACCAGGCTGGCCGCCACGATGGCGGTCGAACCGCCCACCGAACCGGCCGTGTGCACCCGGATCAGCGGCTTGTTCGTCGCCCCGACCGCGTCGGCCATGAACAGCTCGGGCATCATCACGCCCTCGAAGAAGTCGGGCGCCTTGCCGACCACCACCGCGTCGATATCGTCGAACGTCGACCCGGCATCGGCGAGCGCCCGGTCGATCGCCTCGCGCACCAGGCCGTTCATCGACACGTCATGGCGCTTGGCGACGTACTTGGTCTGCCCGGTTCCCAGCACCGCGGCGAGATTCTTAGCCATTACTTGCCCTCCAGGACGGCGACGAGATTCTGTTGCAGCGCAGGGCCACTGGTGGCATGCGCCAGGACGCGCTGCGCAGAACCATCGAAGATGTGCTGCGCGGCGAAGCCGATGCGCTCGAGCCCGGCCGAGAACATCGGGTTGGCGGCCAGGGCGCCACCCGACGGGTTGATCTTCGTCTGGGTCCCCAGCCCGATGGCCTCGGTGAGGATCAGCTGCTGGTGGGTGAACGGCGCGTAGATCTCGGCGATGTCGATGGAACCGGTGTCGCCTCCGGCGGCCGCCTTGGCCGACGCCGCCGTCGACGGAGAGGTGGTCAGGTCACGGGCGCCCAGGACCGGTGTCTCGATGCGGTGCTCGATACCGGTGATCCAGGCCGGGTTCTCCCGCAGCTCCCGGGCCCTGTCGCCGGCGGCCAGCACGATCGCGGACGCACCGTCGGTGATCGGCGCGATGTCATGGCGGCGCAGCGGGTCGGCGAAGTACGGTCGGGACAGCAGTTCGTCGATGCTGCCGGTGACCTCCTCCTTGTCGGTGCGTCCGGCGGCGGCATAGGAGTCCAGCGCCACCTGAGCCATCTGCTCGGCGGTCCACTTGCCCGCGTCCAGGCCGGCGCGGGCCTGCAGACCCGCCAGCGACACCGAGTCCGGCCACAGCGGCGCGACGGTGTACGGGTCGGTCTGCAGGGCGAGCACGCGGCGCAGCGTGCCCGCCGAGGACTTGCCGAATCCGTAGACGAGCGCGGTCTCGACCTGGCCGGTCAGCAGCTTGATATAGGCCTCATAGAGTGCCCAGGCGGCGTCCATCTCGACATGCGACTCGTTGATCGGCGGGATCGCGCCGATCGAGTCGATGGCCGAGATGAACGAGAAGGCGCGGCCGGCAAGGTAATCCGAGGATCCCGAGCACCAGAAGCCGATATCGGTCTGCTTGAGGCCGAGTTCGGTGTAGAGCTGGTGGAAACACGGCATCAGCATCTCGACGCCGTTGGTGGTGCCGTCGGTACGGCGGACGTGGGGCGCGTGTGCGAAGCCCACCACTGCGATGTCAGTCATGTGTGTCTAAAGTCCTCTGCTCTTCGCGCAGGCGCTCATCGCTGCCTTTACAGGTGGTGCTTGTAGGTGTCGTACTCGGCATCGGGCTCACCCGTCGGCTTGAAGTAGTCGATGTTGTCGATACCCAGGCCCCATTCCTCGCGAGGCTTCCACACGGCCTGCACGCGCATCCCCATCCGCACATCCGCCGGATCGATCTCGACGACCAGGTGCAGGAACGGGATATCGGCGCCGTCGAGCAGCACATACGCCGCGACATACGGCGGCTTGATGCGCTGCCCGGGGAACGGGATGTTGATGATGGCGAACGTGGTGACCGTGCCCACGTCGGGCAGCTCGATGAACTCGTCGAGCGCCAAACCCGTTGCGGGATCGGCTTCCTTCGGCGGGAAGTAGACCTTGCCGGGCTTGCCGTCGCGTCCGCTGCGGGTGCGGCCGCCGAGCAGCTTGCCCTCCTCGAGTGCCTTGAGGAAGGTGGTCTCGGGCAGCGACGCGGTGTGCTGGATCTCGATGAAGCTGGGGCTGACCTGCACGGTGACCGGGTCGCGGTCATCGGACTGGCCCTCGGGCTCGGGTTCTTCCCCCGGCACGAACCAGGCGATATCGGTGATCGCGCCGACCGGCTCGTCGATCCAGTGCGCGTGCACCCGGTCGCCGGTCTCGATGGAGCCCTCGGGGGCGTCCACGGCGTGCAGCAGGGGAGTGTCCGCGCCGTCGAGTTTGATCAGCGCCCAGGCGAACGGCCGGTCCAACGGCTGGCCCTCCAGCGGCGCCGGCTGCCAGGTCCAGGACAACACGGTGCCCACGGCGCTGACGGGCACGACCTCGGTCAGGGCTTCGTAGGTGACCGGGTCATACTCAGCGGGTGGTACGTGCACCCGGCCGTCTGATCCGCGCACGCCGACGATGCGTCGCTCGCGTAGTGCGGTGAAGAATTGGGACAGGAGTGGTCCGACTGAACGGGTGTAGTCGAATGAGAGCTTCAGCGGCGCCGAGAGGGGCCGCTCATGCTCGTCGATCTGCACCGGGCTGCTTTGGCCTGTGGTCACGGCATCGAGTAGAACAGGTTCTAAGAATGGTTTCAACCATGGGTCGAGAGGTGAGTTAGATGAAGTTGGGTCTTCAGCTCGGATACTGGGGCGCCAAGCCTCCGACCGACCACGCCGAACTGGTCGCCACGGCCGAGGCCGAGGGCTTCGACACCGTCTTCACCGCCGAGGCATGGGGTTCGGATGCCTACACCCCGCTGGCCTGGTGGGGCCGTGAGACCACGCGGATGCGGCTGGGCACCTCGGTGCTCCAGCTCTCGGCGCGTACCCCCACCGCGCTCGCGATGGCCGCACTGACGCTGGATCATCTCTCCGGCGGACGGCACATCGTCGGGCTCGGTGTGTCCGGGCCCCAGGTGGTCGAGGGCTGGTACGGCGCGAAGTTCCCCAAACCGCTGGCCCGCACCCGGGAGTACATCGACATCCTGCGCCAGGTCTGGGCGCGTGAGGCCCCGGTGCGCAGCGACGGCCCGCACTATCCTCTGCCGCTGACCGGGGAGGGCACCACCGGGCTGGGCAAGAACCTCAAGCCGATCACCCACCCGCTCCGCGCCGACATCCCGGTGATGTTGGGCGCCGAGGGACCCAAGAATGTTGCGCTGGCCGCCGAGATCGCCGACGGCTGGCTGCCGATCTTCTACTCGCCGCGCATCGCCGGCATGTACAACGAGTGGCTCGACGAGGGCTTCGCGCGTCCGGGTGCGCGCCGCACCCGCGAGACCTTCGAGATTTGTGCGACCGCGCAGGTCGTCGTCACAGACGACCGCCCGGCCATCATGGAGCTGATGAAGCCGCACCTGGCGCTCTACATGGGCGGGATGGGTGCCGAGGACACCAACTTCCACGCCGATGTGTACCGCCGGATGGGCTACGCCGAGGTGGTCGACGACGTCACGAAACTGTTCCGCAACGACCGCAAGGACGAGGCGGCCAAGGTAATCCCCGACGAGCTCGTCGACGATTCGGCGATCGTCGGCGACCTCGACTACGTCAAGGAACAGATCGTGGCCTGGGAGGCCGCGGGTGTGACGATGATGGTCGTCGGCGCGCGATCGAGCGAGCAGATCAAGGATCTCGCCGCGCTGGTGTAGCTCGCCGAGTAGACACTTGCTTGCACAGTGTCTACTGCGCGCCCTACATTGGGGCGCGTGACCCACGCCACATCCCAATACGTGATCGCGGGTGAAACCGTGACCATGCCCGTACAGATCCGGCGGGCGACCCAGCACATGGCCATGTTCTCCGTCGATGCCGATGCCGCGCAGCGCATGATCGACTACAGCGGACTGCGGGTCTGCCGGTACCGACCCAGGCGTGCGCTGGTGATCCTGATGTTGATGGACTACGTCGACGGGGACCTCGGACCGTATCTGGAGTACGGCACCAACGTGATGGTGAACCCGCCCGGGTCCACGGCGTCGGGCCTGCGGGCACTTGGTGAGGCCGCGGCGTTCATCCACCACCTGCCGGTGGACGGCGCGTTCACCATGGAAGCGGGCCGGGCCATCTGGGGCTACCCGAAGGTCATGGCGGACTTCACCGTTCGGGATGGCCAGCGGTTCGGCTTCGATGTCAACATCGACGGCCGGCACGCGGTGAGCATGGAGTTCCGCAAGGGGCTGGCGATGCCGTCGGCGTTCACCGGGAAACCGCAGGTTCATCCGACCTACTCGCATCTGGACGGTGTCACCCGCGAAACGGCGGGGCAGATGACGCTCTCGGGAGTGCGCTACCGGCCGGGCGGGGTGTCGGTGCGACTCGGCGGACACCCGATCGGCCGCGAACTCGCCGCGCTCGGTTTGCCAAAACGGGCCCTCATCTCGAGTTCGGCCGAGAACGTCCAGATGACATTCGGCGATGCCAAGGAGATTGCATGACTGGGGTTTTGACCGAGACTCGTCCCGATGTGGATCTGGCCGACGGCCGGTTCTACGCGGACGGCACGACCGCTCGCGAGGCCTACCGGTGGATGCGGGCCCACGAACCGGTGTTCCGCGACCGCAACGGGCAGGCCGCCGCGGCCAGTCACGCCGCCGTGCTCGACGCCGAACGCAATCCCGAACTGTTCTCCAGTGCCGGCGGCATTCGTCCCGACCAGCCGGGCATGCCGTACATGATCGACATGGATGACCCGTCACATCTGTTGCGCCGCAAGCTCGTCAACGCCGGCTTCACCCGCAAGCGGGTGATGGACAAGCTGCCGTCGATCGGCAACCTGTGCGACACCCTGATCGACGCGGTGTGCGAGAAGGGGGAATGCGATTTCGTCCGCGATATCGCCGCCCCGCTCCCGATGGCGGTGATCGGCGACATGCTCGGCGTGTTGCCCCAGGAACGCGATCTGCTGCTCAAGTGGTCCGACGACCTGGTGTGCGGGCTGAGCTCTCACGTCGATGAGGAGACCATCAAGCTGCTGATGGACACCTTCGCCGCCTACACCGCGTTCACCATGGATGTGATCGGCAAGCGTCGCGCCGAACCGACCGACGACCTGTTCTCGATCCTGGTCAACTCCGAGGTCGAGGGATCCCGGATGAGCGACGACGAGATCGTCTTCGAGACGCTGCTGATCCTCATCGGCGGCGATGAGACCACCCGGCACACGCTGTCCGGTGGCACCGAACAGATTCTGCGCCACCGTGATCAGTGGAACCAGCTCACGGCCGACCCGGAGAAGTTGCCGATGGCCGTCGAGGAGATGCTGCGCTGGACGTCCCCGGTGAAGAACATGTGCCGCACCCTCACCGCGGACACCGAGTTCCACGGGACTCAGCTGCGCAAGGACGAGAAGATCATGCTGATGTTCGAGGGCGCCAACTTCGACGAGGAGGTGTTCGGCGACCCGGAGAACTTCCGGATCGACCGGAACCCGAACAACCACGTCGCTTTCGGCTTCGGCACACACTTCTGCATGGGCAACCAGCTGGCGCGCCTGGAGCTGAAGATCATGCTGACCAAGGTGTTGCAGCGGCTGCCGGACCTGCGGCTGGCCGACGAGAACATGCTGCCGCTGCGGCCGGCGAACTTCGTCAGCGGGCTGGAATCCATGCCGGTGGTGTTCACCCCGACGAAACCAGTTGGGATCTAACAGCTCTCGTCCACGGCGCCGGAGCACCCGAGTTCCGGCGCCCCGGGGTTCCCGCCGGATCACGCGAACACCTCGCTGACGGACGGCGTGTCCCTTACCGGGTTGCGTTCCGCGGTTCGTCGTCGTCGAACTCACCATGGCCGAGGTGAATCCGGCGATGGCCGAGTTCAGGCCGCTGGCGGCGCGGAGCCTCGCCGACGGTCAGGCCCAGATCGACCTGCTGTGGGAGCCACGCGAGATCGCCGTGTAGGGCCGCTTATGTGAGGACTCTGCAAGAATCCGCGCGATGTGACGTGAAGGTTTCCGCCGGGGGCACCGGATCGCGCAAGATGTGGCGATGACCACAGCGATACCGACCTCGTCGCCGGCGCAGACCCGGCGGGCCATCTGGAACACCATCAGGGGGTCATCGGGCAACCTGGTGGAGTGGTACGACGTCTACATCTACACGGTGTTCGCGTCCTATTTCGAGGGGCAGTTCTTCGATGAATCGGAGAAGAACTCGACGATCTATGTGTACGCGATCTTCGCCGTCACGTTCCTCATGCGACCGGTCGGCTCGTGGTTCTTCGGCCGATTCGCCGACCGGCGCGGCAGGCGTGCGGCCCTGACGTTCAGCGTCTCCCTCATGGCGGCCTGCTCGATGGTCATCGCGCTGGTGCCGTCCCAGGCGACCATCGGTATCGCCGCACCGGTCATCCTGATCCTCGCGCGCCTGGTGCAGGGGTTCGCCACCGGCGGTGAGTACGGCACCTCGGCCACCTACATGTCCGAGGCGGCGACCCGTGAGCGCCGCGGCTTCTTCTCGTCATTCCAGTATGTGACGCTGGTCGGTGGGCACGTGCTGGCCCAGTTCACCCTGCTGGTCCTGGATGCCGTGCTGACCGACCAGCAGTTGCGCGAATTCGGTTGGCGCATCGGCTTTGCCATCGGTGGCGTAGCGGCCGTCGTGGTGTTCTGGTTGCGCCGTTCGATGGATGAGTCGCTGTCGGAGGAACAGCTGGCGGCCATCCGGTCCGGTGAGGACACCGGCGCCGGCTCGATCCGGGAGTTGGTGACCCGCTACTGGAAGCCGCTGCTGCTGTGCTTCCTGATCACCCTCGGTGGCACGGTGGCGTTCTACACCTACAGCGTCAACGCCCCGGCGATGGTCAAGGCCACCTACAAGGACCAGGCGATGACCGCGACGTGGATCAACCTGATCGGGCTGATCTTCCTGATGCTGTTGCAGCCCATCGGCGGCATCATCAGTGATCGGGTCGGCCGCAAACCGCTGCTGCTGTGGTTCGGCTTCGGTGGCCTCGTCTATACCTACGTGCTGATCACCTATCTGCCGCAGACGCAGTCGCCGATCCTGTCGCTGCTGCTGGTCGGTGTCGGCTACATCATCCTGACCGGCTACACCTCGATCAACGCACTGGTGAAATCCGAGCTGTTCCCGGCCCACGTGCGCGCGCTCGGCGTGGGAGTCGGTTACGCGCTGGCGAATTCGATGTTCGGTGGCACCGCACCGCTGATCTATCAGGCGATGAAGGCGCGTGACCAGGTGCCGTTGTTCATCGGCTACGTCACGGTCTGCATTGCGATATCGCTGGTGGTGTACCTGTTCTTCCTCAAGAACAAGTCCGACACCTACCTCGATCGCGAGCGGGGCTCGGCGTTCCTGCCTGTGGCCAAATAGCGGGCGACCGCTACTTCATCTGGAAGTTGGGCGGCCGCTTCTCGGCGAATGCCCGCGGGCCTTCCTTGGCATCCTCGCTGAGGAAGACCGGGATGCCGTTCGCGGTGTCGGGCTTGAAGGCGTCGAGCTCGTGCATGCCCTCGGTCTCACGGATGGTCTTGAGGATCGCCTGCACGGCCAGCGGGCCGTTGTTGTTGATCACCTCGGCGATCTCAAGCGCCTTGTCCAACGCCGTGCCATCGGGCACCACGTGACCGATCAGCCCGTACTCCAGGGCCTGGGCCGCGGTGATGTGCCGACCGGTCAGCAACATGTCGCAGGCAATGGTGTACGGAATCTGGCGCACCAGGCGCACCGCGGAGCCGCCCATTGGGTAGAGGCTCCACTTGGCCTCCGAGATGCCGAACTTGGCGCTCTCACCGGCAACCCGGATATCGGTGCCCTGCAGGATCTCGGTACCGCCCGCGATCGCCGGCCCTTCGACCGCGGCGATGAGCGGCTTGGTCAGACGACGCCCCTTCAGCAGACCGTCGATCCGTGACGGGTCGTAGCTACCGTCCTTGAAGGAATCGCCCGGCGGCTTCTTGGTGGCGCCCTTGAGGTCCATGCCCGCGCAGAAGTAGCCGCCGGCGCCCGTCAGGATGCAGGTCCGGATCTCCGGATCACTGTCGACGCGGTCCCAGGCCTCGACCATTATCGAGAGCATCTCGGTGGACAGCGCGTTGCGCGCCTCCGGCCGGTTCAGCGTCACGATCAGCGTGTGTCCGCGCTGCTCGATGAGGGCATCAGGGGTGCCGTCGGCTTCGCTCATGGGTGTCCGCCTCCTTGCGTTCGTGACCCGGACTTGTCTCGAAATGTAACACGTTCTAGTTTAGGGGCATGGCCCTGAACATCGCCGATCTTGCCGAGCACTCAATCGACGCCGTCCCGGACCGCGTCGCCCTCATATGCGGTGACGAAAGACTGACCTACGCACAGCTCGAGGACAAGGCCAATCGCCTGGCCCACTACCTGCTGGAGCAGGGGGTCAAGAAGGACGACAAGGTCGGGCTGTACTGCCGCAACCGGATCGAGATCGTCATCGGGATGCTCGGCATCGTCAAGGCCGGCGCAATCCTGGTCAACGTCAACTTCCGTTATGTCGAAGGCGAACTGAAATACCTGTTCGACAACTCCGACATGGTCGCGCTGATCCACGAGCGCCGCTACGCCGACCGCGTCGCCAACGTGCTGCCCGAGACGCCGAACGTCAGGACCGTGCTGGTCGTCGAGGACGGATCCGACGACGACTTCCAGCGCTACGGCGGCGTCGAGTTCGAGGCCGCGCTGGCCCAGGGATCGCCGGAGCGTGATTTCGGCCCCCGCAGCGAGGACGACATCTACCTGCTCTACACCGGCGGCACCACCGGCTTCCCCAAGGGCGTCATGTGGCGCCACGAGGACATCTACCGAGTGCTGTTCGGCGGCACCGACTTTGCCACCGGCGAGCCCATCGCCGACGAATACGACCTGTCCAAGCAGGCCGCCGCCAACGCCCCGATGATCCGGTTGCCCATCCCGCCGATGATCCACGGCGCCACCCAGTCCGCGACCTGGATGGCACTGTTCTCCGGTCAGACCGTGGTGCTGACACCGGAGTTCGACGCCGACCAGGTGTGGCGCCTGATCCACGACCACAAGGTCAATCTGTTGTTCTTCACCGGCGACGCGATGGCACGCCCACTGCTCGACGCGCTGCTCGCACACCAGGACGAGGGCAACACCTACGACCTGTCGAGTCTGTTCCTGCTGGCGAGCACGGCAGCACTGTTCTCCACCAGCCTGAAGGAGAAGTTCCTCGAGCTGCTGCCCAACCGCGTCATCACCGACTCGATCGGATCCTCGGAGACCGGCTTCGGTGGCACCAGCATCGTGGCCAAGGGTCAGTCGCACACCGGCGGCCCGCGCGTCACCATCGACAAGAACACCAAGGTGCTCGACGAGGACGGTAACCCGGTCGAGCCCGGGTCGGGCAAGCGCGGCATCATCGCCAAGTGCGGCCACATCCCGGTCGGCTACTTCAAGGACGAGAAGAAGACCGCCGAGACGTTCCGCACCTACAACGGTGTGCGGTACGCGATTCCAGGCGACTACGCCGAGGTCGAGGCCGACGGCAGCGTGACGATGCTGGGCCGCGGCTCGGTGTCGATCAACAGCGGTGGCGAGAAGATCTACCCCGAAGAGGTCGAGGCCGCGCTCAAGGGCCATCCCGATGTGTTCGACGCGCTCGTGGTCGGTGTGCCCGATGAACGCTTCGGTCAGCACGTCGCCGCGGTCGTGCAGGCGCGCACGGGCACCCGGCCGACGCTGGCCGAGTTGGACGCCCATGTGCGTACCGAGATCGCGGGATACAAAGTGCCGCGCAGCCTTTGGCTGGTCGACGAGGTGAAGCGCTCACCCGCGGGCAAACCGGATTACCGGTGGGCCAAGGACACCACCGAGGAACGCCCGGCCGATGATGTGCACGCCAACCATGTGGGAGCCAAGTAATGCGTACTGAGCTGTGTGAGCGGTTCGGGATCGAGTACCCGATCTTCGTGTTCACCCCGTCGGAGAAGGTGGCCGCCGCGGTCAGCAAGGCCGGTGGTCTCGGCGTGCTGGGCTGCGTGCGGTTCAACGACGCCGACGATCTGGAGAACGTCCTGCAGTGGATGGACGCCAATACCGACGGTAAGCCCTACGGCGTCGACATCGTGATGCCCGCCAAGGTGCCCACCGAGGGCACCAGCGTCGACATCAACAAGCTGATCCCACAGACGCACCGCGATTTCGTCGCCAAGACGCTCGCGGACCTCGGCGTGCCCCCGCTGCCCGAGGACGAGGAGAAATCCGAAGGCGTGTTGGGCTGGTTGCATTCGGTGGCCCGCAGCCACGTCGATGTGGCCCTCAAGCATCCGATCAAGCTGATCGCCAATGCGCTGGGTTCCCCGCCCAAGGATGTCATCGACCAGGCGCATGCCGCCGGTGTCCCGGTGGCCGCACTGGCCGGCAGCGCCAAACACGCACTGCGCCACGCCGAGAACGGTGTCGACATCGTCGTCGCCCAGGGCCATGAGGCCGGCGGGCACACCGGTGAGATCGGCTCGATGGTGCTGTGGCCCGAGATCGTCGACGCGCTCGGTGGGAAGGCCCCGGTGCTCGCGGCCGGCGGTATCGGTACCGGGCGCCAGGTCGCCGCGGCGTTGGCCCTCGGTGCACAGGGCGTCTGGATGGGCTCGGCCTTCCTCACCTCGGCCGAGTACGACCTCGGCGTGCGGCAGGAGTCGGGGGTGTCGACGATCCAGCAGGCCATGCTCGATGCCACCTCCAGTGACACCGTGCGCCGCAAGATCTACACCGGCAAACCGGCCCGGCTGCTCAAGAGCCGATGGACCGATGCCTGGGACGCCGAGAACGCGCCCGACCCGCTGCCGATGCCGTTGCAGAACATCCTCGTCAGCGAGGCTCATCAGCGAATGAACGAGTCCAGCGATCCGACCGCGGTCGCCATGCCGGTCGGCCAGATCGTGGGCCGGATGAACGAGATCCGTCCGGTCGCCGACATCATCGGTGAGCTGGTCAGTGGTTTCGAAGAAGCCACCAAGCGTCTCGACGGGATCGCCGGCAGCTAACGCCCGGGCAGCTTCTGCACCAGCTGGATCATCGGGGTCAGCGCCTTCTGCCACAGCGTCTGCGGGATCCCCAGTGGCGCATCGAGGTTGATCACCCGTGCGGTGGATACCGTCTGCGATTCGGTGTATTTGAGGATGCCGTCCGCGCCATGCCTGCGGCCCACACCGGAGGCCTTCATCCCGCCCATGGGAGCGGCGGTGCTGCCGAACGCCAGGGCGTAGCCCTCGTCGACGTTGACGGTGCCGGCCTGCAGGCGCGCGGCGATCGCCTCACCCTCGGCCTTGCTGCCCGCCCATACGCTGGCGTTGAGTCCGTACTCGGTGTCATTGGCCCGTGCGATGGCCTCCTCGACATCGGCCACCGGGTAGATCGACACCAGCGGACCGAAGGTCTCGTTGCGCCCGCACTCCATCTCATCGGTGACATCGGTGAGCACGGTCGGCTCGTAGAACAGCGGCCCGAGGTCGGGGCGGGCGTTGCCGCCGGCAATCACCTTGGCGCCCTTCACCTTCGCATCGTCGACATGGTTGGTCATGGTCTTGACCTGGTCCTCGGACATCAGGCTGCCCATGTCCGCGGTGAAGTCGTAGGCGGTGGACAGTCGCATGTTGCGCACCCGCTCCCCGAACTTGGCGGTGAACTCGTCGGCGACCTCACGTTCGACGTAGATGCGCTCGATCGAGATGCACAGCTGTCCGGCGTTGGAGAAGCAGGCCCGGGTGGCGGCCTTGGCGGCGACATCGAGATCGGCGCCCTTGGTGACGATCATCGGGTTCTTGCCGCCCAATTCGGCGGAGAAGCCGATCAGCCGGCGTCCGCACTGTTCGGCCAGCGCGCGGCCGGTGGCCGTGGACCCGGTGAACATCAGGTAGTCGCACTGCTCCACGATGGCGGTGCCGACCACCGAACCCGGGCCGGGCACCACCGCGAACACCTCGCGCGGAACGCCTGCGGCGTACAGTAATTCGGCGTTTGCCAGCGTGCAGTACGGGGTCTGGCTGTCGGGCTTGACCACCACCGCGTTGCCGGCCAGCAGGGCCGGGATGGAATCGGAGATGGACAACGCCATCGGGTAGTTCCACGGCGAGATGACACCGATGACGCCCTTGGGCCAGTGGTTGACCACGGTCTTGACCAGTCCGGGCAACAGGCCCTGAACCCGCTTGGGAGACAACAGCCGGTTCGCCTCACGCGCGTAGTACCGCGCGTTGAGCATCATGTCGAGGATCTCTTCCTGAGCGGCCGCCCGCGCCTTGCCGGTCTCGGCCTGCGCCACATCCATCAGGAAATCGCGCTGCGCGATCACCAGACTGCGGAACCGCTCCATGACGGCGGCGCGCTCGCGGGCCGGGCGGGCCGCCCAGGCAACCTGCGCCGTCCGGGCCTTCGCGAAGGCGGCGGCGACGTCCTCGGAGGTGCCCACCGGAATGGTGGTCAGCTCCTTGCCGGTGAACACCTCATAGATCTGCCGGGACTGGCGGGCGTCGATGTCCTCGATGGCGCACAGCGCCCGGAGGCGGGCGAACTCGGCGGCGGACGGAGCGGGCATGGCAACTCTCCCTACTGGTGAGTAACTTGCTGGTGTCGCCCAACATACCTGGTACCGGCGGTTCCGACCAAGGCCCGTGCGGTTGAATCTGGGACATGACCGGACGGCCACGGGACGCCTCGATCGACGAGCGCGTGCTGGCCGTGACCCGGGAACTGCTGGTCGAGGTCGGTTGGGACGAACTGAGCGTGCGACTGGTGGCCACCCGCGCGGGGGTCGGGCGCTCGAGCCTGAACCGCCGCTGGAGGTCCAAGGCCGAACTGGTGCTGCACGCCATCCTCGGCGAGACACCCGACATGTCCCCGTTCACCGGCACCGACCTGACGGGGTGGATCGACTGGGTGGTGCGCGGCAGCCACCTGTTGTTCGGCCGTCCCGACGTCAGGGAGGCGGTGCCCGGGCTGCTGCTGGCGCTGCGGGAGAACGACGAGATGCGCAAGGCGCTGTGGGCCGGGTTCAGCGGACCGGCGATCGACCTGTTCGCCGCGCAGGGCTACGGCACCGAGAGCGACGCCCGGGCGGCATTGGCGATGGCGGCGGGTGCGGCGTTGTTCGTCACCACCATCGCCGTCGATGACGATGCGCCGGTGCTGCAGGACCGCGTGGTGCAGATGCTGTGCGCCGCGCTCGGCGCATCACCGCCGCGATGACGCGATGATCGCCAGCCGGGGTGATCGCCAGCTTTTCAGTCCCAGATCGGCGAGGGTGCGCGCATCATCGGTCGGAGTCGCTGAGGTCAGCAGCAGCGCCGCCTCATGGCTGAGGCCGTCCCCGAGCGGCAGCACCCGGGCGCCCTGTTCGGCGATCCATCCGAGTGCCCGGAAAAGACTCGGCGACAGCGGTATTCGCCGGATGCGGCGGCCCGATCCCTGCTCGAGTGCGTCGACCATCTCGTCGAACGTCAGCATGACGCCACCGCACACGTAGCGCCTGGGCCCGCGCCCGGCACTCATCGACGCGGCATGGACGTCGGCGACATCGCGAACGTCGATCATCTGCATGCCGCCGGGCGTGCGGGGTGCGACCCCGGCACGCACGATCGGACTCCAGCCGCGTTCGGTCACCCCGGCAGCGGTCCAGAAGGCCGGACCGACAACGCTGGACGGGTAGGTGATGACCACCGGTGCGCCGCGGGATTGCAGGCGCCGTGCGGCGCGGTCGGCGTACGCCTTGGTCTGGGCGTATGGGCTGCGCCCCGTCGCCGGGGGAGTGTCGGCGGTGATCACGCCATCCGGCGGCGGGAACAGCGCGCTGTAACTGCTCACCGAGACGATCGGATCCAGACCGGCCTCGGCGGCGCGGGCCAGCACCGCCTCGGTGGCGTGCGCGTTGATGTCCCACATCAGTGCTTCGCGCCTGCGGTCGGTACCGACCACCCCGGCGGCATGGAGGACGGCTTGGCAACCGTCCAACAGGCGGGTGACGGTGTCGGCTGCCCGGATGTCGCCGTCGAGGACGTCGACCTCGCCGAGCGCGGCCAGTCGTGGGATCACCGGCTCGCCTGCGCAGCCCGGTGCGACGAGCAGCCGGATCTGATGTCCGTCCTCGAGCAGGCGGCGAACGGTATGAGCGCCCAGATACCCCGTGCCCCCGGTGACGGCGATACGCATGCGAACCTCCTGCTATATTTCGATGCCAATGGTATCGAAAGCATTCACGCCGGGAACGCTGGGACCCTTGACGCTGAAAAACAGGTTCATCAAGTCAGCGACATTCGAGGGTGTGATGGCCCGCGGCCGGGTCAGTGACGCGCTGATCGACTTCCACGCCGGTGTCGCCCGCGGTGGTGCGGCGATGACCACCGTTGCGTATCTGGCGATCTCACCCGGTGGCCGGGTGCACCGCGACACCATCGTGCTCGGCGCCGACTCGGTGCCCGGATTGCGGCGGCTAACCGAGGTGGTGCACGCCGGAGGGGCTCTGGCATGTGCCCAGATCGGGCACGCCGGACTGGTCGCCAACACGCTGTCCAACCGTGCCCCGTCGCTGGCGCCGAGTGGCCGGTTCAGCGCTCCGGCGATGGGCAGGGTCAAGGCGGCCACCGCCGCCCAGCTCGACGGTGTGGTCGACGAGTTCGGCGCAGCGGCCCGCCGTGCCGTCGAAGCCGGGTTCGATGCCATCGAGATCCACATGGGTCACGGCTATCTCATCAGTTCGTTCTTCAGCCCTAACCTGAATCACCGCACCGACGCCTTCGGCGGAGATATGACCCGGCGCGCCGAACTGGCGCGCCGGGTGGCCGAGCGGGTCCGCACCGCCGTGGGCGAATCTGTCGCAGTGACAGCAAAATTCAACATGGACGACGGTGTGAGTGGCGGCTTCTGGCTGATCGACAGCCTCGCGACGGCGCGCCTTCTGCAGGCCGACGGACATCTCGACGCGTTGCAACTCACCGGGGGCAGTTCACTTCTCAATCCGATGTACTATTTCCGCGGCCCGGTGCCGATGGCCGAGTTCATCGCCTCGCAGCCTGCGCCCGTCGGACTGGGGTTGCGGGTGATCGGCAGGCGGCTGTTCCGTGAGTACCCGTTCGAGGAGGCCTTCTTCCTGCCGCTGGCCCGTCAGTTCCGTGAGGCCCTGGACATGCCGTTGATCCTGCTGGGCGGAATCAACGAGCTGGACACCGTGGACGGCGCACTGGCAGGAGGCTTCGAGTTCGTGGCGATGGCCCGCGCACTGCTGCGGGACCCCGCACTGGTCAACCGGTTCCGCGACGCGACCGCGACGGCGGGTCTGTGCGTGCACTGCATGAAATGCATGCCGACGGTGTACAGCGGCACCCGCTGCGTCATCCGCACTCCGGCCTGACCCGCGAGTGCGCGATGCCGGCGCCCGCGTGAAGTTGCGGTGCGCCGGCATCGACCGTCGATCGGGAAGGGCTAAGGCGTGATGGTGGTCTCCGAGTCGATGACATCGGTTGCCGAGCTGACGATATCGGCCTGCTCCTCGGTGCCGTCCGCGTTGAGCTGCAGCACATAGAGTCCATCGGCGCCCGGGATCACGACCGTCTTCTGCGCCACGATCTTGGTCAGACCGTCCTGAATCCAGGTGCCACCGAGCTGGAAGGCCGGGTACTCGCCCAGGGTGCTGACCGCTCCCTCGTTCCAGCCCTCATAGTCCGGCAGGTTCTGCAGCTCACCGCCGGCCAGGTCGATGATCCGCTGCGGGTCGACGTTGCCGGTCAGCTTCGACACCAGGGCGACGATGCTGGGGGTGTACTCGGCGGCCTCGGGACCGGTGTAGACGATTGCGCCATAGGCCCATTCGGGGGTGTCGGCGCCGGCATCCTCCCAGCCTTCGGGGAAGGGCAGGTCGATGGTCGGCGATCCCGGATCCCCGCGCTTGACCGGTGTCTCCTGGATGCCATTCGCCTCGATGTAGCTGGCGATCGTCTCGTTCGGACCGGATCCGCCCGTGACCTCGTCGCGCGGGGCGACCTTCGGCTTCGTTGTCTTCGGCGCGGATTCGCTCGTCGACGCCTCCGAGGATTCCGCGGAGGCGCTGGTCTTGGCGGACCCCTCGGTGGTCTTGGTGTCCGAGCCGCAGCCGGACAGGATCAAGCCCAATGTGGTGGCTATTGCCGCAACACCGGCAATCGCAGATGTCTTCATCGTGAACCCCTTATTGTGAAAGTCTTATTCATGGCAAACATTTGCCATGCTCATTCGTCCGGAAGCGTAGCCCAGAAATCGCTGCTACATGCTAGGTAGAAGTACTCAAAAAAATGCGCCGGGATATGTCTCGACCGCAACAGCAAATTCTTTTACGATGTTTGGCCCGGCCCGAGGGTGTACTGACCGGACGCCGGGTGCCGGTACCAGCCGCCCGCGGCGTGCGTCCCGCCATCGACATGAATCGTCTGGCCGGTCACGTAACTGGACAGCTCCGAAGCCAGGAACACTGCCGCACCGGCCATCTCGTCGACGTGACCGCCGCGGCCCATCGGCACCATCCGGCCCGCTTCCTGAAGATGCTGTGGTCCCGACATCGCGGTGAGCCCCTCGGTCAGGGTGAAATCCGGGGCCAGGCCGTTGACCCGGATGCCGTGTTCGGCCAGTTCGAGTGCGGCTGTTCTGGTGTAGTTGATGACGCCGGCCTTCGCCGCGGCGTACGCAGCGTAACCCGGTGCGGCGCGGACACCTTCGATCGAGGTGACGTTGATGATGCTGCCGCCGTGGGCGGCCTCGACCATGATCCGGGCCACCCGCTGCGTGCACAGGAACACCTGTCGGAGGTTGGCCCGGTACAACGCATCCCAGCCGTTCTCGGAGGTCTCCAGCAGGGGTGAACCGAAGGTTCCGCCGGCGTTGTTGACCAGAATGTGCGGCGGCCCGAGCTGCTCCACGGTGCGGGCCAGCGCCGCGTCGACGGCCGCGGAATCCCGGACATCGGTCACCAGGGCGAGCCCACCGACCTCGGTGGCCGCCGCGGTGCAGGTGGTCTCGTCGCGCTCCCAGATTGCGACCTTCGCGCCGAAGGCGGCCAGGCCGGCGGCGATACCCCGGCCGATGCCGGCGCCGCCGCCGGTGACGACCGCGACCCGTCCGTGCAGTGACACCGCGGACGGGGTGATCGCCATCAGCGGACTTTAACGCGATACACCGGATCGGCGCAGTCGGTCGCCTCCGCGGACAGCACCCGTTTGAGCACCTTGAAGGTCTCGGTGCGGGGCAACTCGGTGGCCACCCGGACGAACGACGGCCATTGCTTCGGCCCGAGGTCGGGCTGCTCGTCCAGGAACGCCCGGAACGCCTCGACATCGAAGGTCGCGCCGTCGCCGAGTACCACCGCGGCCATCACCCGGTCGCCGACGGCCGGGTCCGGGATCGGATAGACGGCCGTCTCGACGATGTCGCCATGGCGCAACAGGATCCGCTCGATGGGGACGGTGCCCAGGTTCTCACCATCCACCCGCATCCAATCTCCGAGCCGTCCGGCGAAGTAGATGTAGCCGGCCTCGTCCCGGTAGGCCAGGTCCCCGGTGTGGTAGACACCGCCGGCCATCCGGTCGGACTCGGCGTCGGGGGACTTGTAGTAGCCGCGGAACCAGCCGGCGCCGGTCGGATTGACCAACTCGCCGACCACACCGGGTGGGCACGGCTGCCCGGTCTCGACATCGACGATCGCCACCTCGTCGGTCAACGGTCCCAGTGAGCTGTCGGGCGTATCGGGGGTGCGGGCGATCGCCACACCACCTTCGGTGGACCCGAATCCATCGACCACCCGCACGCCGAAACGTGCGGCGAACCGGGGCAGATCGCGGGGCGCGCCCTCGTTGCCGTACAGGAACTTCAGTGGATTGTCGGCGTCATCGGGTCGTTCGGGGGTGGCCAGGATGTAGGACAGCGGTTTGCCGACATAGTTGGCGTAGGTGGCGCCGTAGCGGCGCACATCGGGAATGAACTGTGATGCGGAGAATTTGCGGCGCAGGGCGACCGAGGCGCCCGCGGCCGCCGCCACCGACCAGCCGGCCATGATGGCGTTGGAATGGAACAGCGGCATGGCCAGATAGCAGGTGTCCGCGGGCCCGAGCCCGAACCGTTCGGCCAGCATCCGCCCGGGGAAGGCGACCTTGTCATGGGTTACCCGCACCGCCTTGGGTTCGCCGCTGGTGCCGGAGGTGAAGATCAGCATGAACAGGTCGTCGCCGGCAAGCTCGGCGAACGTCACCGGGGTGCCGGCATATCCGGCGAGTTCGGCCGCCCATGACGGCGATTCGACGTCGATGAAGTCCACACCGGGTGGCACCACGCTCGGATCGTCGGTGAGGACCAGCTGGCAATCGGCCCTGGTGATATCGGAGGCCAGCGCCGCGCCGCGCCGGGTCGGGTTCAGCCCCACCGGCACCAGGCCGCGCAGGCCGGCCGCCACCAACAGCGTCGAGAAGAACGAGGTGTTGCCGAGCAGCGCGCCGATGTGCGGAGGCCGGGACGGATCCAGCCGGGCGGTGAGAGCGGCTGCCAGCTGAGCGCCGGCCGCGATGTGGTCCCGCCAGTTGATGAACGAATCACCCTCGTATACACCGCGATCGGTGACGTCGGTCAGTGGTGCCAGCAGGTCGGTGACGGTGGGCCCGCCGTGTTCGGCCACCGGCTACACGGGTGTGTCGGCCAGCTCACGGCCGATCCGCAGCAACTGGCCGGTCGCCCCGCCGATCGCGAACTCGGTCTGCTTGGCGGCCAGGAAGTAGCGGTGGATCGGGTGGTCGGTATCGATACCGACGCCGCCGTGCACATGCACCGCGGTATGGGCCACGCGATGGCCGGCATCGGCCGCCCAGAACGCGGCGCTGGCCACGTCGATATCGGCGGGGAGATCCTCGGACAGCCGCCATGCGGCCTGGGTGAGCGTGGACCGCAGTGCTTTCACATCGATATAGCCGTCGGCCAGTCGCGCGGAAACCGCCTGGAAGCTGCCGATCGGCCGATCGAACTGCTCGCGCTCGCGGGCGTACACCGCGGTGAGCTCGAGGGCGCGCTCCAGCACGCCGAGCTGGAATGCGGTGCGCCCCAGCGCGGCCTGGACGGTGAGCCAGCCGAACACCTCGGCATCGCCGATGACGCGGGTGGCGTCGACGGTCGTGCCGCCGAGTTCCAGGTGACCGACCGCACCGTGACCGGTGGTATCCAACGTGGTCAGCGTGACGGCGGGGTCATCGGTGGTCACCAAGAAGACCTTGGTGCCGGCCTCGGTTTCGGCGGGTACCAGGAAGGCGTCGGCCACCGGACCGTAGGCCACCTGGGTGCGCGAACCGGTGAGCCGGAAACCCGGACCGTCCGCCTGGGCCTGAACCGGGCCCTGTCCCATCTCGCCGTCCAGCGCCACCGTGACGATCTTGGTGCCGTTGACGGCGGGCACCGCCCAATCCTGCTGCAGCGCCGCGGAACCGAACTTTGCCAGCGCGCCGGCGGCGAGCACCGCCGATTCCAGGTAGGGGACCGCGGCCAGCTGCCGCCCCAGGGCGGTCAGCACGGCTGCCTGCTCCAGCACTCCGAAACCGCCGCCGCCCAGGGATTCCGGGGCCGCGGTGGACAGGATGTCGGCGTCGATCAGTTTGGCCCACAGCTCGCGGTCGAAGCGCTGCTCGAGTCCGTCGAGCACCCGCTGGTGCTCGGGGGTGACCACCGATTCGGTGATGGTGCGCACCAGTCCGCCGAGATCGACGGAGGCTTCGGTAGGTGTGAAGTCCATGTCTGTTCCTTAACGGTTCACTCGGGGCAGGCCGAGTGCGACCATGCCGATGATGTCGCGCTGGATCTCGTTGGTGCCGCCGCCGAAGGTCAGGATCAGGCAGGAGCGGTGCATGCGCTCGACCCGCCCGCGCAGCAGTGCACCGGGTGATCCGGTCCGCAGCGTCGCCGAGGTGCCGAGCACCTCCATCAGCAGGCGATAGGCCTCGGTCGCGAGTTCGGTGCCGAACACCTTGGCCGCGGACGCGTCCGCGGGGGACGGCGCAGCCTCGGTTGAGGCCAGTTCCCAGTTGATGAGCTTGAGCACCTCGGCCTTGGCGTGCACCCGAGCGAGGTTGAGCTGCACCCATTCTGAGTCGATCAGTCGCCTGCCGTGGGCGTCCTTGGTGTTCTGCGCCCACTCGCGCACTCCGTCGAGCGCCGAGAAGATCGGCTGCGCCGACACCAGCGCGACCCGCTCATGATTGAGCTGATTGGTGACCAGTTTCCAGCCGGCGTTCTCCTCGCCGACCAGCGCGCTGGTCGGGACCCGGACGTCCTGGTAGTAGGTGGCACTGGTGTCCACACCGGACATGGTGTGCACCGGCGT
The DNA here is from genome assembly GCF_008329585.1 of Mycolicibacterium sp. P9-22. Classification (GTDB taxonomy): domain Bacteria; phylum Actinomycetota; class Actinomycetes; order Mycobacteriales; family Mycobacteriaceae; genus Mycobacterium. The sequence goes on from NZ_NPKP01000003.1 coordinate 271,987, forward strand.
CCAGGAGAAGCCTTCGGCGGTGGTCGGCACGATGAGCATCGAGATGCCGCGGTGCTTCTTGGCCTCGGGGTTGGTGCGCACCGCCAGCCAGACATAATCGGCGTACGCAATCAGACTGGTCCACATCTTCTGGCCGTTGATGACGTACTCGTCACCGCTGCGCACGGCGGTGGTGCGCAGGGATGCGAGATCGGTGCCCGCCCCTGGCTCGGAGTAGCCGATGGAGAAATGCAGTTGGCCTGCGGCGATCTTGGGCAGGAAGAACTGCTTCTGCTCCTCGGTGCCGAAATGCATGATGGTCGGCGCGACCGAGTTGATGGTCAGGAACGGCACCGGCACATTGGCGATGGAGGCCTCGTCGTTGAAGATCAGGCCGTCCATGGGCGGACGGGCCTGGCCGCCGTACTCCTTGGGCCAGGACAGCGTCAGCCAGCCGTCCTTGCCCATCTGCTCGACGGTTTCGCGGTAGACGTTGCCGCGGCCCATCTCGCCATCGCTGGCGGCCAGCGCTTCGGCCCGTTCCGGAGTCATCAGGTTCTGGAAGTAGGACCGCAGTTCGCGGCGTAACTCCTCCTGCTCGGCGGTATAACCGATCCGCATGGGGACGTCCTCACTGTTCGGGGCTCGTTGCCGGTGCACCGGCGGGCACATGGTGGTACCCGTCCATCTGTCTCGTTGTAACACGTTCTAGTCTTGCGGTCCAGGGCGGTATTGTCGGACAGCACAGGGACAGCCCACCCTGACCCGGAGCGCGAGGAGGTTGTCATGCACGTAGAAGTCGATCGGGACCGTTGCGAAGGCAATGCGGTGTGTCTCGGTATCGCCCCCGACCTGTTTGATCTCGATGACGATGACTATGCGGTGGTGAAGGCGGACCCGGTGCCCGCCGACCAGGAGGACCTGGCCGAGCAGTCCATCGCAGAATGCCCACGGGCAGCCCTGATCCGCAAAGACTGAAGAAACTAGAGGTATTCGTACTGTGGCTCCAGACACTGCAACGAACGTCAACGCGCTCGATCTGTCCGGGAAGGTCGCCGTCGTCACCGGCGCGGCCGCAGGCCTGGGCCGTGCCGAGGCGATCGGGCTGGCCCGCGCCGGCGCGACGGTCGTGGTCAACGACATGGCCGGCGCGCTCGACTCCTCCGATGTGCTCGCCGAGATCGAGGCGGCCGGGTCCAAGGGCGTGGCGGTCGCCGGGGATATCAGCGCCCGCATCACCGCGGACGAACTGGTGGAGACGGCGGATCGGTTGGGCGGCCTGAGCATCGTGGTCAACAACGCCGGGATCACCCGGGACCGCATGCTGTTCAACATGTCCGACGACGACTGGGACGCGGTCATCGCCGTACACCTTCGCGGGCACTTTCTGCTGACCCGCAACGCCGCGACGTATTGGAAGGCCAAGGCCAAGGAGGCCGCCGACGGTCAGGTGTACGGGCGGATCATCAACACCTCGTCGGAGGCCGGCATCGCAGGACCGGTCGGGCAGGCCAACTACGGCGCCGCCAAGGCCGGGATCACCGCGCTGACGCTCTCGGCTGCCCGTGGCCTGAGCCGGTATGGCGTGCGTGCCAATGCGATCGCACCGCGGGCCCGCACCGCCATGACCGCCGATGTGTTCGGCGATGCGCCCGACCTCGGCGACGGTCAGGTCGACGCACTCTCACCGGAACACGTCGTCACGCTGGTGAGTTACCTGGCGTCCCCGGCCTCGGACCGCGTCAACGGTCAGTTGTTCATCGTGTACGGCCCGACGGTGACCCTGGTGGCCGCGCCGGTCGCCGCGCAGCGTTTCGACGCCGGCGGCGATGCCTGGGATCCGGCCGCGTTGAGCGCGACACTGGGCGACTTCTTTGCTGAAAGGGATCCGGAAATAGGATTCTCCGCAACGGAACTAATGGGTTCTTGATTTTGAAGAATGGCATATCCACCGGGTCTTGACCGGATAGAACACGTTCTAGAATGCTCGCGATCACACTGGCTGTGACCAGGAAAAATGGCAGATTTCCACGAAGATTGCGGTTCTTTGACACTGTGAACGTGTTCTAGTTACTATGAGCCCGCTCACTAAGCGCAGCGTGCAAACCAGGGGTGGAAAGACCGCCAGAGCGGACAGATTCCGGCTATTGTCGGGTACTTCGCCAGTGCGGGACGGCAGCCCCGTTCGAGAATGGAGTCGAGGTTGATCGAACAGCTTGCGGCTCCGGCGCGGGCCGTGGGTGGGTTCGTCGAAATGACCATCGACACCTTCGTCAAAATGTGGCGTCGGCCGTTCCAGTTCCGCGAATTTCTCGATCAGACGTGGATGATCGCGCGGGTGTCGTTGGTGCCGACGCTGCTGGTATCCATCCCGTTCACAGTTCTGGTCGCCTTCACCCTCAACATCCTGCTCCGCGAGATCGGCGCCGCCGACCTGTCCGGCGCGGGCACCGCTTTCGGCACCGTCACCCAGCTCGGGCCGGTGGTGACCGTGCTGGTGGTTGCCGGCGCCGGAGCCACCGCCATCTGTGCCGACCTCGGCGCCCGGACCATCCGCGAAGAGATCGACGCCATGCGCGTGCTGGGCATCGATCCGATCCAGCGCCTCGTGGTGCCGCGGGTGCTCGCCTCCACGTTCGTGGCGCTGCTGCTCAACGGTCTGGTGTGTGCCATCGGGCTGACCGGCGGCTACGTCTTCTCGGTGTTCCTGCAGGGCGTGAACCCGGGAGCATTCATCAACGGGCTGACCATCCTGACCGGATTGGGCGAGCTGGTGCTCGCCATGTTCAAGGCCCTGCTGTTCGGCCTGCTGGCCGGCCTGGTCGGCTGCTACCGCGGTCTGACCGTGCAGGGCGGGCCCAAGGGTGTGGGTATCGCGGTGAACGAGACGGTGGTGTACGCCTTCATCTGTCTGTTCGTCGTCAACGTCATCCTGACCGCCGTCGGCGTCCGAGTGCTGGAGCGATGATGCGGCCGCCGATGAGTGCTTGCGCGAAGAAGAGACAACCCCGATGAGTTATGACGCGACACTGCGGTTTCGGCGCTTCTTCAGCGGCGTGCCGCGACTGGTGGACAACATCGGTGAGCAGGCGCTGTTCTACGGCGAGTCGATGCGCTACATCCCCAACGCGCTCACCCGCTACCGCAAGGAGACCATTCGCCTGGTCGCCGAGATGACCATGGGCGCAGGCGCGCTGGTCATGATCGGCGGAACCGTCGGCGTCGCGGCATTCCTCACGCTGGCCTCCGGCGGTGTGATCGCCGTGCAGGGTTACTCCTCGCTGGGCAACATCGGTATCGAGGCCCTGACCGGCTTTCTCTCGGCCTTCCTCAACGTGCGCATCGTCGCTCCGGTGATCGCCGGGATCGCGTTGGCGGCCACCATCGGCGCCGGGACAACGGCGCAGCTGGGCGCCATGCGGGTCGCCGAGGAGATCGACGCCGTGGAAGCGATGGCGGTACACGCGGTGTCGTATCTGGTGTCGACCCGCATCATCGCCGGACTGATCGCCATCGTCCCGCTGTATTCGTTGTCGGTGCTGGCGGCGTTCTTCGCGGCCCGCTTCACCACCGTGTTCATCAACGGTCAGAGCGCGGGTCTGTATGACCACTACTTCAACACCTTCCTGATACCGAGTGACCTGTTGTGGTCATTCCTGCAGGCCATCGTCATGTCGATCGCCGTCATGCTGGTGCACACCTACTACGGCTACAACGCGTCGGGTGGCCCCGTCGGCGTGGGCATCGCGGTCGGCCAGGCCGTGCGCACCTCGCTGATCGTCGTCGTCACCATCACCCTGTTCATCTCACTCGCCGTCTACGGCGCGTCCGGCAATTTCAACCTCTCCGGGTAGGCCACCGATGTCCGACGGAACCGCCAAACGTAGCCACGTCAGGATCGCCGCCGCGATCCTGGCGGCCCTCGTGGTGATGGCAGTGTTGTTCACCTACCTGTTCTTCACCGCGGCTTTCACCCCGACCGACACCGTCACGGTGACCTCGCAGCGGGCCGGCCTGGTGATGGAGAAGGATGCCAAGGTCAAGTACCGCGGCATCCAGATCGGCAAGGTCAGCGAGATCGCCTATGCCGGGGATCAGGCCAAGCTGACACTGTCCATCGACCGCGATCAGATGCGTTTCATCCCGTCCAACGCCGTCGTGAAGATCGCCGGCACCACGGTTTTCGGCGCGAAGTCGGTGGAGTTCCTGCCGCCCGAGGATCCCCGCGACACCCCGCTGCGGGCCGGCACCAGCATCGCCGCCGCCGACGTGCAGCTCGAGGTCAACACGCTGTTCCAGACCCTCACCGATGTGCTGCACAAGGTGGATCCGATCAACCTCAACGCCACCGTGACGGCGCTCGGCGAAGGCCTGCGCGGTAACGGTGACGATGCCGGTGCGGCGATGGCCGGGCTGAACAGCTATCTGGCCCAGCTGAATCCGAAACTGCCGACGCTGGCAGAAGACTTCCGCAAGACCGCCGTCGTCGCCGATATCTACGGGGATATCGGACCGGATCTGGCGACCGTCCTCGACAACGCGCCCCGGCTGGCCCAGACCGTCGTCGATGAGCAGGACAACCTCAATGCCGCGCTGCTGGCTGCCACCGGTTTCGCCGAGAACGGCACCGCCACATTGGAACCGGCCGCCGATGACTACATCGCGGCGATCCAGCGCCTGCGGGCCCCGCTGAAGGTCGTCGGCGAGTACTCCCCGATGATCGGCTGCACGCTGCAGGGCACGGCGAAGGCGCTGGACACCTTCGCCCCCGTCATCGGCGGTATCCGGCCCGGCCTGTTCGTGGCCTCCAACTTCCTGCCCGGCGCGCCGTCCTACACCTTCCCCGAAAGCCTGCCGATCGTGAACGCCTCCGGCGGACCGAACTGCCGCGGCCTGCCGAACGTGCCGGGTAAGCAGCTCGGCGGATCCTGGTACCACACACCGTTCCTGGTGACCGACAACGCCTACGTGCCGTACCAGCCGAACACCGAACTCCAGTTCAATGCGCCCTCGACGCTGCAGTTCCTGTTCAACGGCGCGTTCGCGGAACGGGACGATTTCTGATGAGCAGGTTGCGCCGTGATGAGCGCTTGCGCGAAGAGCCTCAGCTGAAGAAGCGAGGGTCCTGATGAATCACAAACGAACGCTCGTCAACGTCATCGTGTTCACGCTGGCGATGGTGCTGGTGGCCGCCGGTCTGGTGGTGGTCTTCGGGCAGTTCCGATTCGCCTCGTCCAACAGCTTCCAGGCCACCTTCACCGAGGCATCCCGGCTGAAGTCCGGCCAGGACGTCCGCATCGCCGGTGTGCCGGTGGGTTCGGTCGGCGGTGTCACGCTGAACCCGGACAACACCGTCAATGTGGCCTTCAACGTGGACAAGCGCTACCAGCTCTACACCTCCACCCGCCTGGTGGTGCGTTACGAGAACCTGGTCGGTGACCGCTATATGGAGATCACCTCCGGCCCGGGTGAGCTGAAAAAGCTGCCGCCCGGCGCCACCATCTCCAAGGAGAACACCCAGCCCGCACTGGATCTCGATGCGCTGCTGGGTGGGTTGAAGCCGGTGCTCAAGGGCCTGGACGGGGACAAGGTCAACGAGATCAGCAACGCGGTCATCGAACTGCTACAGGGCCAGGGCGGTGCCATTCAGAGCCTGCTGTCCAACACCAGCTCATTCAGCCAGCGTCTCGCCGACCGGGATCAACTCATCGGTGACGTGATCACCAACCTGAACACCGTGCTGGGCACCGTGGACGAGAAGGGCGAGCAGTTCAATGCCAGCGTCGACGAACTGCAGAAGCTCATCACCGGACTGGCCGAGAACCGTGACCCCATCGCCGGGGCCATCGGCCCGCTGGCATCGGCGGAGAACGATCTGACCGAGATGCTGGAGGCCTCGCGCCGTCCGCTGCAGGGCGTCATCGAGAATGCACGCCCGCTGCTGCAGCGGGTGGACGAGAAGAAAGCCGATGTCAACAAGGTGATCGAGCCGTTGGCCGAGAACTACATGCGGCTGAACGCGCTTGGCGCGTACGGCGCATTCTTCAACATCTATTACTGCTCCATCCGGCTGAAGATCAACGGCCCGGCTGGCAGCGACATCCTGATCCCGTTCGGTGGCCCGCCGGACCCGTCGAAGGGGAGGTGCTCGGAGAATGGCTAGCCCAGATCGCAGTAATCCGCTGCGCACCGGGATTCTCGGCATCTTCGTGGTGGCGTGCCTGGTGCTGGTGTCCTTCGGATACACCGGCCTGCCCTGGTACCCACAGGGCCGCGGCTATGAGGCCTACTTCTCCGACGCCGGTGGCATCTCGCCGGGCAACGATGTCGCGGTATCCGGCATCAAGGTCGGTTCGGTGACCTCGGTGTCGCTGGCCGGTGACCAGGCCAAGGTGGGCTTCACCGTCGACCGGAATGTCAAGGTGGGCAACCAGACTCTGGTGGCCATCAAGACCGATACCGTGCTCGGCCAGAAGTCGCTGTCGGTGACTCCCGGCGGCAGCGGCGACTCGACGGTCATCCCGATCGGGCGCACCACCACCCCGTACACGCTGAACACCGCGCTGCAGGATCTCGGCGGCAACGTCAGCGCCCTGGACAAACCGAAGTTCGAGCAGGCACTGCAGACGCTCACCGACACGCTGCGCGATGCCACACCGCAGCTGCGTGGTGCCCTGGACGGGGTGGCGAATCTGAGCCGCAGCCTGAACAAGCGGGACCAGGCGCTCGAAGAGCTGCTGCTGCACGCCAAGAACGTCTCCGACACGCTCGCCCAGCGCGCCGGTCAGGTGAACCAGCTGATCACCGACGGCAACCAGTTGTTCGCCGCTCTCGACGAGCGCAGACAGGCGCTGAGCACCCTGATCGCCGGTATCGACGATGTCTCGCATCAACTGTCCGGTTTCGTCGCCGACAACAAGCGCGAGTTCCTGCCGGTGCTGCAGCGACTCGACGCGGTGATGTCCAACCTGCTGGAGCGCAAGGAACACATCGGTGAGGCGCTGAAGCGATTGCCGCCGTATGCCACCGCGCTCGCCGAGGTGGTCGGCAACGGGCCCGGCTTCAACATCAACCTGTACGGCCTGCCGCCGGCGACCATCGCAGAGGTGCTGCTGGACGGCTACTTCCAGCCGGGCAAGCTGCCCGACAGCCTCGCCGACTATCTGCGCGGCATGATCTCCGAGCGCTTGCTGGTGAGGCCGAAGTCGCCATGACAGAAATCAGATCTCCGAAGAGGAAGTGGCTGCGCGGAACCCTCGCGGTGGCCCTGGCGGTTCTGCTCGCCGTCGGTGTCTACCTGGTGTGGCCGAGCCGCGGCGGACAGAAGCTCGTCGCCTACTTCCCGACCGCGGTCGGGCTGTACCCCGGTGACGATGTCCGGATCGTCGGCGTGCCGGTCGGGCGGATCGACGCGATCCAACCGCGCGCCCAGGACGTCAAGATCAGCATGACGCTGGACGACGGCATCCGAGTGCCGTCGAACGCGCAGGCCATCATCATCGCGCCGAACCTGGTGTCCGCCCGGTTCATTCAGCTGACACCGGCCTACACCGAAGGTGATGTGTTGGCCGACGGTGCCGAGATCGGGCTGGACCGCACCGGCGTCCCGGTCGAATGGGACGAGGTCAAGGAGCAGCTCACCGCGCTGAGCACCCAGCTCGGCCCGCAGGAGGGTGGTCTGCAAGGACCGCTCACCCAGGTCGTCAACCAGGCCGCCGACACGTTCGACAACAACGGTGACTCGTTCCGGCAGGCACTACGCGAACTCTCCCAGACCGCGGGGCGACTCGGGGATTCGCGCGCCGACCTGTTCGGCACCATCCGCAATCTGCAGGTGCTCGTCAACGCGCTGTCCAACAGCAACGAGCAGATCGTGCAGTTCACCAACCACGTGGCCTCGGTATCGCAGGTGCTCGCCGAGAGCACCCAAGATCTCGACGCCACCCTCGGCGCGCTGAATCAGGCTCTCGGCGATGTCCGCGGTCTGCTCAGCGAGTCCAACACATCGCTGATCGCGTCGGTGGGCAAGCTCACCGAGTTCACCCAGATCCTCACCGACCACAGCGATGACATCGAGCAGATCCTGCACGTCACGCCGAACGGTCTGGCCAACTTCTACAACATCTACAACCCGGCGCAGGGCACCGTCGGCGGCCTGCTGTCGTTGCCGAACTTCGCCAACCCGGTGCAGTTCCTCTGCGGTGGCACCTTCGATGTCGGTGCGTCCCCGGACAACTACAAGCGCGCCGAGATCTGCCGTCAACGGATGGCGCCGGTGATCAAGCGGATCACCATGAACTACCCGCCGATCCTGTTCCACCCGATCGACAGCATCACCGCCTACAAGGGGCAGATCCTCTACGACACCCCGGCCACCGAGGCCAAGGCCGAGACGCCGGTGCCCTATCTGCAGTGGCAGCCTGCACCAGGGGTCACCCCGCCCACCGCACCGCCGGGTGGCAACCTGAGCCAGCTCATCCTGCCGCCGCCCGCGGTGCCGGGTCAGATCTCGCCGGCCGGGCCGGTGCCGCCGATGGGGACGGGACCGCTGCCCGGGCCTGCGCCTGCGGAAGGGACGGGCGGATGACGTCGATGAGATCGATCCTCTTACGTGGCACCGCACTCGGCAGCGGCACGCTCATGCTGGCCGGCTGCCAGTTCGGCGGGCTGAACTCGCTGAACATGCCCGGCACCGCCGGCCACGGCTCCGGTTCCTACACGATCACCGTCGAACTGCCCGATGTCGCGACGCTGCCGCAGAACTCGCCGGTGATGATCGACGATGTCACCGTCGGCAGTGTCTCCGGAATCGAGGCGGTGCAGCGGCCGGACGGGACGTTCTACGCCGCGGTGCAGTTATCCCTGGAAGGCGATGTCGACCTTCCGCAGAACTCGACGGCCACCGTCGCGCAGACGTCACTGCTGGGATCCCAGCATGTGCAGCTCGCGCCGCCGCTCGACGATGCCGTCGGAAAGCTGAAGCAGGGCTCGAACATCCCGCTGGGCGCCATCGGGCGTTATCCGACCACCGAGGAGGTGCTCTCCGCGCTCGGTGTGGTGGTGAACAAGGGCAATCTCGGTGCGCTGCAGGACATCACCGATGAGGCGTACGCCGCGGTGGCGGGGCGGACAGGTAGTTTCGCCGATCTGCTGCCCCGGCTGGCCGAGTTGACCGCATCGCTGGACCGGCAGACCGAGGACATCATCACGGCGGCCGACGGGCTCAACCGGTTCGCCTCGATCCTCGCGCAGAGCAAGGACAACCTGGGGCGAACGCTGGACAGCCTGCCGAATGCCCTGCTGGTGCTGAACAACAACCGCGACAACATCGTCAGTGCCTTCGCGGCGCTGAAGAGTTTCGCCGAGGTGGGCTCGCGGGTGCTGTCGGAGACCAAGACCGATTTCGCGGCCGACATGAAGGATCTGTACCCGGTCATCAAGGCGCTCAACGACAATGCCGATGACTTCATCAAGGACCTCGAGCTGCTGCCGACTTTCCCGTTCCACTACAAGTACCTGCGCAACGCCGTGCGCGGTGACTACCTGAACGTGTTCGTCACGTTCGACCTCACCGTGCGGCGGTTCGGTGAGTCGGTGTTCACCACCTCGTTCTTCGACCCGAACATGAAGCATCTCGACGAGGTGATCAACCCGCCGGACTTCCTGACCGGTGCGATGGCAAATCTCTCCGGGCAGGCGGCCGATCCGTTCAAGATCCCGCCGGGTACCGCGACCCAGCACGATGGGGGGACGCCGTAATGCTGACCCGTCTGACGCGTTTGCAATTGTCCATCTTCGCCATTGTCACGGTGCTGACCGTCACCGCCATCTCGGCGTTCTATCTGCACGTTCCCGCCGCGCTGGGAATCGGTACCTATGACGTCACCGCCGATTTCAAGGCCGGCGGGGGGCTCTACCAGAACGCCAACGTCACCTACCGGGGTGTGACGATCGGGCGCGTCGAATCGGTGAACCTGACCGGTGACGGTGTGGTGGCGCAGATGCGCCTGAACACCGATACCGATGTGCCGGAGAACGTCACTGCCACGGTCAAGAGCGTTTCGGCGGTCGGCGAGCAGTACATCGATCTGGTGCCGCCCACCGACGAAGACGGCGGTGCGGCCCCGGGACTTTTGCGTAACGGTTCGAGTATCGGTGTGGAGCGCACCGCGATCGGCCAGGACATCGCCGGCATGCTCAAGCAGGCCGACGACCTGGTGGCCAGCGTCGGTGATGCGCGGATCCAGGATCTGCTGAAGGAAACCTTCAAGGCCTTCAACGGGTCCGGACCGGAGTTGGCGCGGTTGATCCAGTCCGGGCGGGACCTCATCGATGAGGCGAACGCCAGCTATGGCCAGACCACCCAGCTGATCGACCAGGCAGGGCCGTTTCTGGACGCCCAGATCACCGCGGGCGATGACATCCGGTCCAGCGCCGACGGATTGGCCCGGCTGACCGCCCAGGTCGCCAATGCCGACCCGCAGTTCCGGTCGACACTGCAGACCGTGCCCGGGGCCGTCGCGGAAGCCAACACCACCTTCGAGGGCATCCGGCCCACGTTCCCGGTGCTGGCCGCCAACCTGGCGAACGTCGGCCGGATCGGCGTCATCTATCACAAGTCCATCGAGCAGGCGCTGGTCATCTTCCCGGCCCTGATGGCGGCCCTGATCACCGTCGGCACCGGGCTGCCCGTCGATGAGGGCGGCAAGCTGGACTTCAAGATCAACCTCGGTGACTCGCCGCCATGTTCGACCGGCTTCATCCCACCCTCGGAAATCCGCTCGCCGGCGGACACCACCCTGCGTGAGCTGCCGACCGACATGTACTGCAAGACCGCCCAGAATGATCCGGCGGTGGTGCGCGGTGCGCGCAACTACCCGTGCCAGGAGTTCCCCGGCAAGCGCGCACCCACGGTCCAGCTGTGCCGCGACCCGGTCGGGTACGTGCCGATCGGCAGCAACCCGTGGCGTGGTCCGCCGGTGCCCTACGACACCCCGGTAACCGACGGCCGCAACATTCTGCCGCCGAACAAGTTCCCGAACATCCCGCCGGCCGCGGACTACGATCCGGGTCCGCCCGCCGTGCAGCTGCCTCCGGGTGTGCAGCCGGGCCCCGGTCCCGCGCCGAATGCGCCGTTCCCGAATCCGGTGCCGCCGAACAACAATGCGCCGGCACCGCCGTGGCCTTTCTACGCACCGCCGGATCAGGTGCTGCCGCCCTACGGTCGCCAGGAGCCGATGCCGCCGTTGCCGCCGGGTACGCCGATCTACCGGCCCCCGGGCTCGGAGGCGCCGGCCTTGGTACCTCCGCCGGAGGCGCTGCTGCCGCCCCCACCCGCGCCGGGTCCGCCGCCGCCGGCACCCGGCCCGCTGCCCGCCGAACAACCCCTTGCCAGCGCTGCACTGACGAGCACCTACGATCCGAAGACGGGTGTCTTCGCCGACCCGGCGAGCGGCGAGACCGGGGTGTTCGCCCCCGGCAGCGACGAGTTCACACCCGCGGAGAACTGGGCCGATCTGATGATGGCGCCGAGGAAGATGTAAATGGTTGAGCAGGAACGGGCTTCCGGGGACACACCCGCCAAGCCCACCCGTCGGCGTGCCTCGCGTGCGGCGGGACCGGCGGCCGCCCCGGTGGGCGAGGCCGCCGGCAAGGTGGTCGTGAGCACGCCGGTCAGCGCCACGACGGCGAGTGCACCCGTGGCACTGCCGCCGCGCCGACCCCACCGCGCGCTGGTGGCGCTCGTGTCCGGGGTGGCCGCGCTGATCGCCGCGGCGGTATTGGTGACCGTGGTGGCCGTGCTGCTGGTGCAGCACCGCGACGCCGAGGCGGTGCAGGCCCGGGATCAGCGGTTCGTCGACACCGCCGAACAGACCGTGATGAACATGTTCAGCTATGACCAGAACACCATCGACGAGAGCGTGAACCGGTTCGTCGAAGGCACCAGTGGCCCGCTGCGGGACATGCTGAGCCAGGACAACAACGTCGACAACCTCAAGGCGATCTTCCGCGACACCAACGCCACCTCGGAGGCGGTCATCAGTGGTGCAGCCCTGGAGAAGGTGGACGACATCGGTGGCAACGCCGCGGTGCTGGTCTCGGTGCGGGTCACCGTCACCGATATCGACGGCGTCAACAAGCCGTCGCAGCCCTACCGGATGCGGGTCATCGTGCACGAGGACGACAACGGTCACATGACCGGCTACGACCTGAAATACCCCGAGGGCGGAAACTGATGCGCGCCAGACTGATTCACTTGGCCGTCGCGGTGCTCACCATCGGTCTGGTCGCGCTGGCGGCCGCTGCGGGCGGGTTGTACTGGGACCGGGTGCAGACCCGGGCCGCGCAACAGGCCGAGGCGGTCCTGCCGGGCCTGGCCATCGAGCAGATCCCGCGGGTGTTCGGCTACGACTTCCAGACCATCGAGCGCAGTCTCACCGACGCCGCGACGCTGTTGACACCGGAGTACCGGCGCGAATTTCAGGAACGCGCCGCCCAGGACATCATCCCGCAGGCCCGGGAACGTCAGGTGATCAGCCAGGCACACGCCGTTGGTGCCGGACTGATGAGCGCGCAGCGGGATTCGGCCTCCGTGCTGGTCTTCATGAACCGCACCGTCACCGATAAGGCGAAGCAGCCCGTCTACGACGGCAGCCGACTCAAGGTCGATTATCAGAAAATCGACGGCAAGTGGCTGATCAGTTACATCACACCGATTTAGCGGTGGCCAGGGCGTCCAGGAATGCCCTGGCCCAGCGGTCCACGTCGTGGGCCAGTACCTGACGGCGCAATGCGCGCATCCGGCGCTTCCCGTCGTCGACGGACTGATTGAGCGCCTGCTCGATGGCGTCGCGGACACCGTCGGTGTGGTGCGGGTTGCACAGGTAGGCCTGGCGCAGTTCAGCTGCGGCACCGGTGAATTCGGAGAGCACCAGCGCCCCGCCGAGATCGCTGCGGCAGGCCACGTACTCCTTGGCGACCAGGTTCATGCCGTCGCGCAGCGGGGTCACGAGCATCACGTCAGCGGCCACGAAGAACGCGATCAGCTCCTCACGGGGTAGCGGCCGGTGGATGTAATGCACCACCGCGTGCCCGACCTCGCCGTACTCGCCGTTGATATGGCCGACCTGACGCTCGATGTCCTCGCGCATCTCGATATAGCTCTCGACCCGCTCCCGGCTGGGGGTGGCCAGCTGGATCAGCACGGTGTCGCTGCGGTCGGCGCGGTCCTGTTCCAGCAGTTCGGAGAACGCCTTGAGCCGGACATCGATGCCCTTGGTGTAGTCCAGCCTGTCGACACCGAGCAGGATCTTGCGCGGGTTGCCCAGTTCGGCGCGGATCTCGCGGGCCCGCTGCCGGACACCCTTCTCGCGGGCCTTGCGGTCCAGATCGGCGGAGTCGATGGAGATCGGAAACGCGCCGACCTTGACGGTGCGGAACCCGGCCTGGACCTCGCCGAAGCGGGAGCGCACGCCGATGGAGGCGCGCGAGGTGTTGGCGCCGAGCAGCCTGCGGGCCAGGATCAGGAAGTTCTGGGCGCCGCCGGCCAGGTGGAAGCCGACCAGATCGGCCCCGAGCAGGCCTTCGATGATCTCGGTGCGCCAGGGCATCTGCATGAACAACTCGACCGGCGGGAACGGGATGTGCAGGAAGAACCCGATAGTCAGATCGGGGCGCAGCATGCGCAGCATCTTCGGCACCAGCTGCAGCTGGTAGTCCTGGATCCAGACGGTGGCCCCGGGCGCGGCGGCCCGCGAGGTGGCCTCGGCGAACCGCCGGTTCACCTCGACGTAGCGCTCCCACCACTGCCGGTGGTAGATCGGCTTGACGATGACGTCGTGATACAGCGGCCACAGCGTGGCGTTGGAGAAACCTTCGTAGTACAGCGCGACATCGTCGGCGGACAACCGTACCGGGTAGAGCTGCAGGTCATCCTGGACGATGGGTTCCTCATCGCCGTCGGCCACACCGGGCCAGCCGATCCAGGCGCCGCGTTGCTTGCGCAGGATCGGCTCCAGCGCGGTGACCAGGCCGCCCGGGCTGCGTTTCCAGGTGGTGGACCCGTCGGGCAGCACCACCTGGTCGATGGGCAGCCGGTTGGCCACGACGACGAAATCGGCTTGGCCCCCTTCTGGGGCGGAGTCGGCGGAATCGACTCCCATCGACACCTAGGCCTCGAGCTTCGCCGGTCCGATACCGAGCATGGCCAGGAAGGTTCGACATTCGTCGGCGTCGGTGGCGTAGGCGGCCACCACACGGCGAGCCATGCTGGCGGTGTCGTCGGCCACGGGCTCGACGTCGCCGATCTCGGCGCTATCAGTTTTGGCGGGCATCTCGTAATTCTAGGCGAAGTCCGGGGCATCGCCGTCGCCACCCGTGTAAATGTGTAGCTGTGCAAATTACTTTGGCTGGGCAGACGGTCTTGGTGACCGGCGGCGGAAGCGGCATCGGCAAGGGCGTGGCGGCGGCTGTGGTTGCCAGCGGCGGCAACGCCATGCTGGTCGGGCGTAATGCCGACAAGCTGTCCGCGGCGGTCGACGAGATCACCGCGGGGCCCGGAGACGGCGCGGTCCGCTTCGAACCTGCCGACGTCACCAACGAGGACGAGGTGGCCCGCGCGGTGGATGCCGCGACCGCGTGGACGGGCCGGCTGAACGGGGTGGTGCACTGCGCAGGCGGCACCGAGACCATCGGCCCGCTCACGCAGGTCGACTCGGAGGGCTGGCGTCGCGCGGTCGACCTGAACGTCAACGGCAGCATGTACGTGCTCAAGCATTCGGCGCGCGAACTGGTGCGCGGCGGCGGTGGGTCGTTCATCGGCATCTCGTCGATCGCCGCGAGCAACACCCACCGCTGGTTCGGCGCCTACGGTGTCACCAAGGCCGCACTGGATCACCTGATGATGCTGGCCGCCGACGAACTCGGACCGTCCTGGGTGCGGGTGAACTCGATCCGGCCGGGACTGATCGCCACCGATATGGTCGCCCCGATCCTGTCCATGCCCGAACTGAGCGGCGACTACGCGGCCAACACCCCGCTGCCGCGGCACGGCGAGGTCGAGGACATCGCTGCCGCTGCGGTGTTCCTGCTCAGCGATGCCTCGGGCTGGATCACCGGCCAGGTCATCAATATCGACGGCGGTCACGGCCTGCGCCGCGGACCCGACCTGTCGGCGATGCTGGAGCCGGTCTTCGGCGCGGACGGGCTGCGCGGGGTCGTCGAGCGTTAGCCGGACTGCTTCTGCAGCTTGTCGGCGCAGTACGCCTGTGCCGCCACACCGGCGAACGTGGTGATCTCATTGTCGGCCAGGTTGGTGTGGTCCTTGACGTAGTACAGCGCCGTCTCGATGCCCTTCTTGCTGCCGTTGCCCAGCTTGCGGCACATCGACTGGGCCATGTCGATCGCCTTGGCATCGCTGCCCACCGATACGCCCCGCTCGGCGAGCGCCGTCAGGAACTGCTGATCGAGCTGTTCGTCGGCGGCAGCCGGTGCCGCCAGCGCGGTGGCGGTGCCGATGGTGAGCAGGGCCACCGCGCAGGCGCTCTTGAAACTCATCGGTTCTCCTGTCCGTCACCACGAAGGAAACGCTGTGGTGACTATCGGCGGCCAGATACCCGACGTTACCCAATCCGTTCAGCACGGTGACCCCGCGCCGGACCGGCGCTAGATTGGCCGTCATGCCGTCATGCCGGAAGCCGTACCGAGCACGTCGTTTGCCACCGTCCTGTTCCAGGACGGCAACAACACCGGTGTCGAGGTGCCCGAGTCGGCGGTGGCCGCGCTGGGTCGGGGGAAGCGTCCTGCGGTACTCGTCGAGGTCAATGGTTTTCGGTTCCGCTCGACGGTCGCCCCGATGGGCGGGAAGTTCCTCATCCCGTTCAGCGCCGCGCGTCGCGAGGCATCGGGGATCACCGGTGGCGACGCGATCGACGTGACCCTCACCGTGGACACCGAGCCCCGCACCGTGGAGGTTCCCGAGGATCTGCGGGCAGCGCTGCACGAGGCCGGGGCCACAGCGGCATGGGATGCGCTGTCCTATTCGAAGCGCAAAGAGCACGCCCGATCGGTCACCGCCGCGAAAAAGCCGGAGACCAGGGCCCGCCGGGTGGAAACGGTCGTGGCGAAGCTCGCCTAATGCATCGTCTCGGCGGCGCGTTTCACCGCGTTGACGATGCCCTGATATCCCGTGCACCGGCAGAAGTTGCCGGACAGTCCCTCGCGGATCTCGGCGTCGCTGGGATTCGGGTTGTCGGCCAGCAGCGCGGTGATGGACGTGACGAAACCCGGCGTGCAGAAGCCGCACTGCAAGCCGTGGCATTCCCGCATGGCGGCCTGTACCGGCGACAGCTCACCGTCCGGTGACGCAATGCCCTCCACCGTGGTCACCTCCCGGCCGTCGGCCTGCACGGCCAGCACCAGACACGACCGCACTGCCTGACCGTCCAGCAGCACCGTGCACGCACCGCAGGCACCGTGCTCGCAGCCCAGGTGGGTGCCGGTCAGCCCACAGTTCTCGCGCAGGTGATCGGCCAGCGTCACACGCGGCTCGACGATGTCCCGGTATTCGCGTCCGTTCACCGACACCGCGACGGGCAGTTCATGCATCGAGGGCCTCCGTGGTTGCGTCGGTCCAGGCTCGAGCGACCATCGCCGCTCCCACCCGGGTGCGATAGGACGCCGAACCCTGGAGATCGGCGGGCACGTCGTGAAGTTCGGACACTGCCAGCCGGCCGAATTCCGCTGCGGTGATATCGGAGACGGGTCTCCCGGTGATCGCCCGTTCCGCGGCGGTGCCCCGCTCGGGAGTGGAACCCAGCCCGAGCAGGCCGACGGCGCACCGCTTGACCCGGTCATCGGTATCGAGTTCGACGGCCACCGTCGCACCCGCGATCGCGAAGTCGCCGTGCCTGCGCGCGAACTCGTGTACGGCGAAACCGGTTCGCCCGGACCAGACCGGGAACCGCACCGCGCGCAGCAGCTCATCGGCGGCCAGCGAGTTCTCCCACAGGCCGGTGAAGAACTCGGATGCCGCGATCTCACGGTCGCCACGCGAGGACGCCGCTTCGATGGTGGCATCCAGGGTCAGTGCCACGGCGGCGAACTCGGCGGCCGGGTCGGCGTGGGCGATCGCACCGCCGAGGGTGCCCCGGTTGCGGATCTGGAAGTGCCCGATGTGCGGGGTGGCCAGGGACAGCAGCGGCACCGAATCGGCGACCTCGTCGTCCATGCCCACCAACGCGTGCGCGGTGCCGGCCCCGATGACCACCTCATCGTCGATCAGGTCGATACCCTGCAGTTCGGGTACCCGCGAGATGTCCACCAGGTTCTCGAAGTGGGTCAGTCGCATGGCCAGCAACGGGATCAGACTCTGCCCGCCCGCGAGCACCTTGGCCTCGTCGCCGAACTCGGCGAGCAGATCGGAGGCCTCCTTCACCGACTCGGCGCGGTGATAGGTGAACGGGGCGGCCTTCACGCGAGCAACCGGGTCAACAAGGCCTGCAGCTCGGCCGACACCGTGGCCGGCGCGGCGGTGCGCTTGCGTCGCCGCCCCAGCAGGAATCCGAGGGCGCCGGCGGCCGCGGCTGCGGCAACGGCGGGTCCGTAGCGCTTGGCGACCGGCACCGCGACCACCTTGAGCAGGTCCACGGAGTCGGCGGGCTGGGCGGCGGCGGTGGCCGCTTCCGTGGAGGGTGCGGAGGTCGATGCCGGTGCGCCGCCGAGCAATTCGGCCTCCAGGCTACGCGCGAACTGTGCGATCAGGTTGCCCGAGACATCGGCGAGCACGCCGCGGCCGAACTGGGCGGCCTTACCGGAGATCGCGAGATCGGTGGTGATCACCACGGTGGTGGCCTCACCCTCGTCCTTGAGCTGGGCGGTCACGGTGGCCGCCGCGGTGCCGTTGCCCCGGGTTTCCTTGCCCTCGGCCTTGAGCACGATCCGCTGCGCGGCGGGGTCCTTCTCCTGGTAGGTCGCAACACCCTTGTAGGACACCGTGATCGGTCCGACCTTCACCTTCACGGCGCCGGTGAAATCGTCGCCGTCGACGCTCAGCAGGGTGGCGCCGGGCAGGCACGGGGCCACCCGCTCGACATCGGTGAACACCTCCCAGACCGTTGCGGTGGGCACCGCGACCCGGAATTCGTTGTTGAGTTCCACGTTTCAGCGGTCCTTTCTGACGTTGTCGATGAGGTCGATGATCTTGGCCGGGGTGGCGGGCAGCTGGGTGACCGTCACGCCCAACGGGGCCAGTGCGTCGTTGATGGCGTTGATGACCGCGGGAGGCGACCCGATGGCACCGCCCTCGCCGGCGCCCTTGTAGCCGCCGATACCGGGTCCAGGGATCTCGATGTGGCCGAACTCGATGGTCGGCACCTCGGTGGCGGTGGGCAGCAGGTAGTCCACGAACGTCGAGGCGATCGGGTTGCCCGCGTCGTCGTAGGCCAACTGCTCCAGCAGGGCGCCGCCGATGCCCTGCACGGTTCCGCCGGCGACCTGGCCCTCGACCACGTTCGGGTTGATCATCGGCCCGACGTCCTCGCTGACGATATAGCGGGTCAGCGTCACCTGGCCGGTCACGATGTCGACCTCGCAGGTACAGGCGTGGGTTGCGTTGGCCCAGTGGATCATCGCCTGGGAATTGAACCGCGCGGTCGCCTCCAGGGTGGGGGAGACGCCGGCCAGCTGAGCGGGGTCGTAGTGGGACCGGTAGGCGATATCGGCGAAGCTCACGCTCTTCTCGCGGTCGCTGATGAGCATGGCCCGCGAATCGGCCAGCTCGATATCGTCGGCCTCGGCGCCGAGCATCTGGGCGGCGATCGCGACGATCTGGGCGCGCAGGATGGTGCCCGCCTCGTTGACCGCGCCCGCGGTCATGGGCGCGCTGCGGCTGCCCTGCGTGCCCGCACCGTACGGTGTCACCGCGGTGTCACCCTGGATGGTGGCGACGTCGTTGATGTTGGCGCCCAACACATCCGCGGTGAGCTGGACGACCGTGGTCTCGATGCTGTTGCCGCTGGAACCGCCGTTGACGTAGACGTTGATCTTGCCGGTCGATTCCATCCGGATGGTGGCGCCCTCGGTGGCGAGGTTGCCGGTCGCCGCACCGGTGGGCTCGATATAGGCCGAGAACCCGAGTCCGATATAGCGGCCCTGGGCCAGCGCCTCCGCCTGTTCCTTGCGGAAACCCTCCAGGTCGAGGATCTTGACGGCCTGCTCGAAGGTGTCGGCGGGTGCGCAGTTGTCGTAGGGCATGCCGTTGGGATTGAAGTAGGGCATCTCGTCGCCGCGCAGGATGTTGATGCGCCGCAGCTCCGCAGGATCCATCCCGATCTTGCGCGCGGCGATGTCGAGAAGCATTTCCCGGGTGAGAGTTTCGTACTGCCACGGGCCGCGGTAGGCGTGCAGGCCGGGGGTGTTGGAGAACACCGTCTTGTAATTGAAGCTGGCCTTGGGCACCCGGTAGGGGCCGGGGAAGAACATGCCGATCGCGGCGGTGGTGAGCACCGGGTAGGGCGTCGGGTAGGAGCCGACGTCCTGGACGAAGTCGATATCGGCGGCCAGGATCTTCCCCTCGGCGTCGAAGGCCATCCGGACGGTGCCGTCGACGTGCCGGGACTGCCCGGCCGACATCAGGTTCTCGCGGCGGTCCTCGATCCACTTCAGCGGGGCCGGCACCTGGCGCGCGGCCAGCATGATGCTCATGTCCTCGCGCATCGGGACGACCTTCTGCCCGAATCCGCCGCCGGTGTCGCGGACGATGACCCGCACGCCCTGGGCGGGGATGCCCAGCAGCCGGGCGGCGAAGGCGCGCAGTTCGTGCGGCGTCTGCGTGGAACCCCAGATGGTGAGTTCGGAGGTGCCTGCCGTCCATTCGACGACGATGCCGCGGGTCTCCATCGGGACCGGCACGTACATCTGCTGGTAGATGCGTTCTCGCACGACATGGGCCGCCGAGGCGAACAGCTCCTCGTCCGGCGGCATGCCGCCCATCCCGCCCGCGACATTGTCGGGGTAGGCCTCGTGCACGACGGGTTTGCCCTCGGCGGCACCGCCGATCGCTTCGCGGAAGTCGGCGACGGCGGGCAGTGCGGTGTAGTCGACGTCGACGAGATCGACGGCGTCCTCGGCCAGGCGCCGGCTCTCGGCGATCACGATGGCGACCGGGTCGCCGACGAACTTCACCTCGCCCTCGGCCAGCGGCGGGCGTGGGGTGTCGGGGACGTCCTTGCCGGCCACGGCATGCCAGGCCTCGTGCACGCCGGGGTTGATATCGGCGGCGGTGAACACCGCCTGCACGCCGGGCAGCGCGAGCGCGGCCGCGATGTCGATGCCGTTGATCTTGGCGTGCGCGTAGGGGCTGCGCACGAAGCAGGCGTGCAGCATGCCGGGCCGTTGCACGTCGTCGACGAAGGTGCCCTTGCCGGTGAGCAGGCGGGCATCTTCGATGCGTGGCACCCGGGTGCCGGCGTAGCGGGCGGCGACGGTTCCCGTCACAGGGGCTCCTCTTCATCGAACGCTTGCGCGTGTAAGTGGGCTGAGTCACACGTCTATGCGAGCGGCGTTAGCCTACCCCGAGAATCAGTGTTCCAAAAGAAGAGAGTGGCGTTACCGCATGTTGATGCCGGTGCTCAGGCCGGTTCGTGGTGGATGCGGCCGTCCACCGCGGCCAGCGGCCGGCCCCCGCCGCCCCATCGGCGGGCGATGATCTCGGCCACGATCGACACCGCGGTCTCCTCCGGCGTACGCGCCCCGAGGTCCAGCCCGATCGGGCTGGACAGCCCGGCCAGATCAAGCTCGGTGAGTCCGGCCTCGCGCAACCGGGCGAGGCGGTCGAGATGGGTGCGCCGCGATCCCATGGCCCCGATATAGCCGATCTGCGGTAGTCGCAGTGCCACCTCGAGGGCGGGCACGTCGAATTTGGGGTCGTGGGTGAGTACGCAGATCGCAGTGCGTGCGTCGATGGCACCGGCGTCCTGCTGACCGCGCAGATACCGGTCGGGCCAGTCGACGACCACCTCGTCGGCCGCCGGGAAGCGGGCCTCGGTCGCGAAGACCGGCCGGGCATCGCACACCGTCACGCGGTAGCCGAGGAACGTCCCCTGCTGGGCCAGGGCGGCCGCGAAATCGATGGCGCCGAAGATCAGCATGCGCGGCCGCGGTGCGTAGCTGGCGACGAACACCGCCATGCCGGTCTCGGCCGTCTCGTCCACCCGTTCGCCGTCCGGACCGTAGGACAGCACCGCCGTGCGGCCCGCCAGCAGCAGGCCACGGGCGTCGTCGGCGACCGCGGCATCGGCACGTGCGGACCCCAACGAACCCGTCGCGGCATCCGGTTCCACGATGAGCCGACGGCCCACCCGGGCCTGTTCCGGATGGGCGATGATGGTGGCCACCGCGATCGGGCGGTGTGCGGCCATCGCGTCGGCGACCGCAGCGAGCTCCGGAAATGTGTTCTGCGACACCGGTTCCACGAACACGTCCAGGATGCCGCCGCAGGTAAGGCCGACGGCGAAGGCGTCATCGTCACTGAAGCCGTAGCGCTGCAATGCGGGTGTCCCGGACGCCACCACCTCGGCGGCCAGCTCGTAGACCGCGCCCTCGACACAGCCGCCGGACACCGATCCGGCCACGGTTCCGTCGGGGGCGACGGCCAATGCCGCCCCGGCCGGTCGGGGTGCGGACTTGATGGTGCGCACGACGGTGGCCAGGCCGGCGGTACCACCGGCCCGCCACGTCGTCATCAGGTCGTCCAGAACCTCGCGCACCCTCGAAGTCTATGTAGGGTCGGAGTTCGGGCCGCGCGGATGCTGTCGCGGGGGCCCAACGGTTCGCCTTTGGTTAGCCGTGCTAAGTTATGTGCATGACCGATATCAAGCAACTTGCGCGGCGGGCCGGGATCATCGGCGCGGTCGGGGCCGGATCGCTCGGAATCGTGCTGGGCCTGGGCGCCGGTGCCGCCAACGCCGCGCCGCCGTCGCCCGGCGGTAGCGGTATGCAATTCGCTCAGGATCCCCCGTGGGTCAACGATCGGCACGACGACCGCGGGTGGCGTGGTCATGACAACGGCTGGCGCGACGACGGACGCCGTTCCGGCCTGCACATCAACCTGCCCTGCGTGACCGGACCCTACGGCGTCGTCACGTGGTGCCCGTAGCGGGTGGAGTCCTGACGCGCCTGCCGTCATGATGAGGCATGCGCACAGTGCTGGCGGCCGTGGCGGTGTTCGTGGCGGCCTTGCTGTCCGGGTGCGGGCACGGTGAGCCGAACTCGTTGTTCGATCCCGCCGGCTACCACGTACGCGACGGTGACGTCTATTACCTGAATGCCTTTCCCGGCAAGGCCTTCGCCGTGGACGGAGCGGATGCCGGCAGCTTCGAGGTGCTCGACGCGTCGTTCGCCCGGGACGACAGCTCGGTGTATCTGGACGGCCACCGACTCGACGGGGCGGACCCGGCCACGTTCGAACTGCTGGACCGGCCCGGTTACGCCAAGGACGCCCGGCAGGTGTACGCCCGCAACCGGGTGATCAGCACCGATCCCGGGCATTTCGAACTGCTCGACGGTGACCTGGCCAGGGACCGCACGGCGGTGTACTGGCCGGACGGCAGCGTGCTGTCCGGCGACCCTGAGCATTTCGTGATCATCTCCGATGCCGACCATTACCTGTTCACCCGGGACAGCGACACCGTGCACGTCAACGGCAACGAGGTGGCCGGGGCCGATCCGCGCAGCTTCAAGGTGCTCGGTGGTGCGTATGCCGCCGATACGGCGCGTGCGTACTACTTCGACCACGCGATCGCCGATGCCGACACCGTGTCGCTGCGCCATCTCGACGGGGCCTACGCCGCGGACGCCCGCGTGGCGTACTGGATGGGCAAGGAGATCACCGGTGCGGACCCGGTCAGTTTCCGGGTGCTGAGTGCGGCCTTCGAATGTTCCGCCGACGACCACCGGGCCTATTACCGGCGCGATGTGATCGCCGGCGCCCAACCCCGCACCTTCCCCACCGACCGTGCGGTCACCGGCTGCTCGACATCGCGGATCACGTTCTCCGGCTAGTTTTTTCGTTCCCAGAGGCAGTGCCCGGTCAACGAGATGTCGAACAGGCTGGGCAGTACCTCAAATGAAAGTGGTTGTCCGGGAGCGCCTTCGTCCCTGACCGGCGCTCCGAGGACGCCCGCACTGATGACCGTCTGCTGAGACGCGGTGCACCGGGTGTCGCGGTCCAGCGGCGTCGCGGTCCAGCGGCCCGGCAACAGGTTCGGGTTGCGCAGGCCGCCGCCGTGCAGCGCCATCACCGGGCCGAAGCTGACCCAGCGGTCACTGGGATCGGTGGGTGCGGTGGCCGCCTGCCAGCGTTGCTCCGCGCAGATCAACGGCAGCGACCGGCCGAACGGCAGCGTGGCCGTCCCGGCCAGGTCCGACGGGCAGATGGTGTCCGGTTGTGGCACAGCGGGTTCGGCGTACGCCGGGGCGGCCGTCACGAGTGCGGCGAACAGCGGTACGGCGAGTCTGAGCACGGCTACAACTTGGTGAGGTCGGTCTTCATGAGCATCACGTTGTATTCGCTCCAGATCGACAGGTTCCAGTAGAGGTCGGTGCCGGTGCCCAGGGTGGACGGTGACCATGGGTGCATCATCGGGGCGTAGATGCCGCCGTTCTGCTGACCCATCACGACGGTCGGGCCGGACCACGCTCCCTCCGGGGTGTCGGAGGTGCGCAGGATGATGTTGTTGAACTGATCGCCGTGCATCGCGACGTACTTGCCGAGGGTCTTGTTGTACTGCACCGACATCTCGCTGACCTGGTTGCCGGCCTTGCTGACACCGCAGGCGCCCTGCTCCTTGCCGAAGATCGGGGAGGCCTTCGAGGGGTCGTTGCGGTACCAGCCGGCTTTGTAGGCGCCGATCCCGAAGAAGCCGCCCTTGCTGCCCTTGCTGTAGTACTCGTACTTGGTGACATTGAGGATGTCGGCCTCGGCGACCCTGGAGATGTAGGCCTGTCCTTGCCGTCCGTTGGGCGTGCCGTAGGAGTAGACGAATCCGTCGCCGGGACGGACGAAGGCGGCCTGCTGGAAGTTCTTGTTACCGCCGACCGGCGAGTTCGTCCGCACGCTCTGCGGCGCGATGTACCAGTTCTCGCCATTGTCCTCGGAGTAGGCGATGGCCGAGTAATTCGTCGACCACTGGCCGGCGGCACCCCACTGCTTCACCGACATGAAGCTCAGGTATTGCGTTGCACCGAAACGGGTCCCGGGGGTGGGCACCGAGATGCCCGCCGTCGGGATGAGCGTCACCCCGGTCGGCAGGCCGCGCGGCAGTCGCTCGGGCAGGATGATCTGGCGGGCGTAGGTCTCCTCCCACAGCGGTGATCCGCCGAACATGTTGCCGTTGAACCACTCTCCGCTGGGCACGGTCATCCCGTTCGACAGCTCCCGGTCCGGGCTGCGGAACAGGGTGTTCAGTCGCCAGGTTCCGGTCATGTTCGGCCCGCCGAAGGTGTCCCCGAACGCGATCAGCACCTGGTTCTCGTTGATCGGCGTGCTGGGGTCATCGGGAATCCCGTTGTCCCACATGGTGCCGATATCGGTGCCCCAGATTCCGTACCGGTTGAACGTGTCGTTGGGCGGGAAGTTGCCCGTCACCCAGTCGACGAAAGTGGTGGAACCGCTGAGCTGCGCACCCGGCCACGGGAAGCCGGGGCGTGCCCTGGCGGCGGCCAACGCCAGCGAAATGTTGTCGGCCGCAACGCCTCCGGTGGCCGCGGCGCCGGCCGGGGTCAATCGCGTCAGCAGGTTGTCGACCTCCCGGCGGGCGAAGGCCAGCAGTGTCCAGGCCAGCGTCGGGCTCGACGGCGACCCGGGGACCACACCGGCGGCCCAGTCCAGCACCTTGGACACCACCTTGACGACCGCGGTCACCGGGTTGGGCGGAGCCGCCGTGATCGGTGCGACCCGTCGTTCGACCTGCACCGCATCGGAGGAGGCCAGCGTGCGCGCCGAGGCGAACACCGCCACCTTGTCCGCGGTCTGGAGGGTGTCGGTGGGATCGGCGGCCCCGGTCGGCTCGGCCGCGATGGGCGTTGTCGTCGTCACCGGCGCGTCTGCGACCGTCGCGGTGGCAGTGGCGTCTGCCGACTCGGCGGGGGCCGCCGGCCTGCCCGCCCGCTTCGGCGAGACCGCCGTCTTGTGCGCGGTGCGCAGGCTGGGCCGCGGCTTCTTGGTGCTCGGCTGCTCCGGATCCTTGATGGTCTCGGGGTCCGGATCGGCGTCCGGCTTCGCCGGCTTCTCACCCGGTTCGGTGCCGGCCGATTCGGTGGGGTCCCCGGTACCCGATGTCGACTCGGTACCGGTGGTGGAGTCGTTGGCCGAGGCGCCGGCCGACGAGTCCTCGGGAGCCGCCGTAGCGATCCCGTGTCCGGTGGCGATCGCGGTGCCGACGCCGAGTGCGACGGCCATTCCCCCGACCCGGCCGATATAAGCCGCTGAGCCCATGAAGGTGCCTCCGTGCTGTCCGCCCCCGGCCCAACAAGTAGTGCTAATCAAACCTCAGCGGGACGGATAGTGGAAGAGGCAAATACCCCATGGGCCACAGCGGTCGCACGCGAAATGGAGCGTCAGTCGATCAGGCCGGCCTCGCGCAGCGCTTCGGTGTACAGGTCGGTGGCCTCGTCGAGGCCGTCGTTGACCCACGCGTCGACGATGCCGACCCGGTCGGCGACGATCTGCACCTGGTTGACCCAGCGCTCGAAGTCGGCGTCGCGCCGCAGCTGGTCGATCTGCGCAGTGCTGCCCTGCACCAGGAAGAAGCCGCCAAGTTCGCTGGTCTGCGGACGCAGGATCACCGCGTCATAGCGTTCGATCCGGCCGCTCTCGGCGAGCTCGGCCAGGAAGGCCCGCGACTTCTTCAGCGCGTCCAGCGCCTGCGGTTCGCGGCCCTGGGTCGGCAGGCCCCAGGCGATCCAGAAACCGGCGTCCGACATAGGGACGAAGGTACACAGCTCTCAGGGCGCCACCGCGGTGCGCAAGGTCCGTGTCGGCGGCGGGCGCAGCGCGGCCGACAGGTCGGCCAGCGGGACCGGGTCGGTGACCAGCCGGTGCCACGGATACCGGTCGAGGGTGCGGTCCAGGAATCGCACGGCCTGATGCAGGTGCCGGGGTTCGTAGTTGTGCACGCCCGTGATGGTCAGCCAGCCCCGGACCACCGCCTCCGGGTCCACGGGCAACGCGGGGCCGGGCAGCACGGACCCGGCCAGCACCAGGACACCACCGATATCGAGCCGGCCGAGTGCGTCGCCCACCGCGTCGGCGGCACCGGTGTAGTCGATGGCCACGTCGACCGGTCCGCCGTCACTGGGCGTCGCCCCGAACTCGAGGGCCAGCGCCAGCCGGTCGGGGTGGTTGTCGATCACCTGGACCTGCGCGCCGGCGTCCAGGCAGGCCGCGACGGCGGTGAGCCCGAGCATCCCGGCGCCACCGATCAGCACCCGCTTGTCCGATAGCCGCCCGGCGGCTTCCAGGGTTGCCATCACGGTCGCCGTCGCGCAGGCCGCCGGTGCGGCGACGGCGTCGGGCATCCGGCTGGGCACCACGCTGACGGTGGTGCCACGCGGCAGCACGATGTGCTCGGCGTAGGAGCCCGACAGCGGCCAGTCCCCGTCGAACGGTTCGTGGCCGGTCTTGCGGACCGCCGTGCACTTGGCCGTGCGGCCCGCCGCGCATCGGGAGCATTCGCCGCAACTGACCGTCACCGACCAGACGATGCGTTGTCCGCGTTCGGCACTCGCACCGGGGCCGACGGCGATGACGTCGCCGACGGCCTCGTGCCCGAGCACCGACGGGCACGGCGCGGGGCGGCGCCCGGTCACGGTGTGCAGATCACTGCCACAGATGGTGGCCAGCCGGACCCGGACCAAGGTCTCACCCTCCCGCAGCGCCGGGATGTCGACTTTCTCCAGCGAGATCCCGGATCCCCCCGTCCACACCGCGGCGGTGGTCACACCAGGCGCGAACGTATCCATCCGGACAGCCTTTCGATCGAGTACACGATGACGAAGATGACGATCACGATCGCGCCGGCCACATCGAAGTTCAGCGTTCGGATCGACTCGAAGAGCAGGAACCCGACCCCGCCGGCGCCTACGATCCCCAGCACCGTGGAGGTGCGTACGTTGACGTCGAACAGGTAGAGGCTCGAGCCCACGAGCGCGGGCATGGACTGCGGAATGACCGCGGAGAACAACGTCTTCCACCATCCGCCGCCCACCGAGCGGACAGCTTCCATCGGCCCGGGATCGATCTCCTCGACCGCGTCGGCGACCAGCTTGGCCAGGAACCCGACCGATCCGATGGCCAGCGCACAGGTACCCGCAATGGGACCCAGGCCCAAGGCGGCGACGAACACCACCGCCAGGATGAGCTCGGGTACCGCACGGACGGCCAGGATCCAGCCGCGAGCCAGCCAGTACACGGTCGGCCCCGGAGTGACGTTGCGGGCGGCCAGGATTCCCACCGGGATGGACAACACCACTCCGATCGCGGTGGACACCACACCGATCGCGACGGTCTGCGCGGCGGCGTCGAACAGGTCCCACCCCAGCGCGCCGAAGTTGGGCGGGACCATCCGGGTGAACACATCGGCCGACGGAATGATCCAGGTGAACAACGACAGCGGGTTGATCCGCAGCACCGCGAACGCCGCGACGATGGCACCGAACAGCAGACCGGAGAAGGCGAAGCGCATGACCCGGTCACGTCGCGGATCGGAGTGACCAGGGGCCAACAACATTCGACGGATCACGATGGACAGCAATTCCATCGCGACGATGATCACCAGGATGACGCAGACGATGCCGAGTGCCCGGGGATAGATCAGGCCGCGCAGGGCGTCCTGCAGCGCGAAGCCGATTCCGCCCGCGCCCACGAAGCCCAGCACCACCGACATCCGCAGATTGATGTCGATGCGGTAGACGAAGGTGCCGATCCAGGACGGGATCACCTGGGGGATGACGGCGTTGAGCATTTCACGGAGGTAGCCGACGCCGGTGCTTCGGACCGCCTCGCGCGGGCCCGGATCGGTCTGCTCGATGGCGTCGGCGAACAACTTCGCCAGCATGCCGATGGAGTGCAGCGCCAGCGCGAGAATGCCGGGAAGCACGCCGATGCCGAGCGCGCGGACGAACAGCACCGCGAACAGCAGATCCGGCATCGCCCGGCAGAACGTGATGATCGCCCTGGCCGCCGCGTAAACGGCTGGGTGCGGGGTGGTGTTGCGGGCCGCCATGAACGCCAACGGAACCGAGACGATCGCGGCCAGGACCGTGCCCAGCACCGCCATCAACAGCGTCTCGACGGCAAGTACGCCGATGCGGCCCGGGTCGTCGAGGCGCGGTGGCAGCATGCGTTCCAGCAGGCGCGCGACTTCGTCGAATCCGTCGATGAGCTCGGACGGGAAGAAGTCGATCGACCAGGCCGACACCATGGTGGCGATCAGAGCCGCCACCGCGATCAGGTGCAGCAGGCCGGGCAGCGGCCGCCGTGTGCGTTCTGGCGCGGTGGGGCGCTCCGCTACGGGTGTGCTCATGTCCGCTGTTTCACGGCCGGGTCGACACGCTGGTAGATCGCCATGACCTCGTCGCGGGTCATCCCGACGGCCGGCCGGTCGAGTACCTTCTCGCCGTTGCGCAGACCCACCAGCCGGTGCGCCCAGCCCAGTGCGAGATCGACCTGGTGCAGGGTGCAGACCACGGTGAGCTTCTCCTCGACGCAGATCTGGAACAGCAGATCCATGACGACACCGGCGTTTTCGGGGTCGAGCGAGGCCACCGGCTCGTCGGCCAGCAGCAGTGCGGGGCGCTGCATGAGGGTGCGTGCGATGGCGATGCGCTGCTGCTGCCCGCCGGACAGAGTGTCGGCGCGGCGCTCGGCGAAGTCGGCCAGGCCGACCCGGTCGAGGTGTGACATGGCGGCCGCCCGCGTGTGCTTGGGGTAGGTCAGGGCGCCGTAACGGGGGAACTTCAGCTGCCCGAGACCGCCGATCAGGACGTTCTCCAGGCAGCTGAGCCGGCCGACCAGATTGAAATGCTGGAAGACGAAGCCGACCCGGGTGCGCAGGGTGCGGAGTTGTGCCGCCGAGGCCTGGTCGACCCGGGTGCCGCCGACGTCGATCCGGCCGGAGGTGACCGGGTGCAGTCCGTTGAAGCACCGCAGCAGTGTCGATTTCCCGGAGCCGGAGAGCCCGAGCAGCACCAGCAATTCGCTGCGCCGCACATCGAGGGAGACATTGTTCAGCGCGAGGGTGTCACCGAACTTCTTGGTGACGTCGCGGGCGACGACGACCAGGTCGTCACCCGCGACGGGATGGCCGGGGCCGACCGGGAGAGCCATGATCAGCCCTGGCACTTCTCGGAGCCGGTGACATCGCAGACGTGGCGCACACCGTCGTAGTCGGCATCGGAGGCCGGGACGACACCCCAGGCGCGCTCATCGGTGATGCGGCATTCGTCGCCCTTGCAGAAGCCCTCGGCCTCAAGGTCTTCCACATTCACCTTTTCGGTGAAGATGGCCTTGAGCTTGTCGATCGCCTCGGTGCCCAGCGAGTCGTTGGCCGCGAACACCGAGCCGGCGATCATCTCGGATTTCCACACCGTCTTCAGCTGGCCGGGCTGCAGATCGCCCTTCTCGATCATGGTCTGGTCGACCATGGTGTCGAATGCGAAACCGGCGTCGCAGTCACCGTTGGCGATGGACAGCGCCGAGGCGTCGTGTCCGCCGGCGAAGACCGGCGACATGGCGGCCGACACATCGGCCTCCGACCCGGATTTGATGACGCCCTCCTCGATGAGTCCCGCCGTCGGGTACAGGAAACCGGAGGTGGAGCCGGGGTCGACGAAGCAGACCTTCTTGCCCGCAAAGTCCTTGAGCCCATTGATGTCCGCGACGTCAGAGCGGGTCAGCCCATAGGACTGGTAGCCGGGCTGCTCGCCCTCCTCGCCGATCACCGCGCCGAGCGGGGTGATCTTGGCGCCGTTCACCTTGGCCACCACGTAGGCGAACGGACCGAAGAAGGCGAGATCGACGTTCTCGGCGA
Organism: Mycolicibacterium sp. P9-22; assembly: GCF_008329585.1. GTDB lineage: Bacteria > Actinomycetota > Actinomycetes > Mycobacteriales > Mycobacteriaceae > Mycobacterium. Next base: position 302,052 of record NZ_NPKP01000003.1, read on the forward strand.
TCATGCCCTCGACGACGCCGGCGTAATCGGAGGCCTGCACGAACTCGACCTTGGAGCCGGTCTCCTTCTCCAGCAGCTTGATCAGTGGTGCATAGCTGGCCTTGAGGTCCGAGGAGTTCTCGGCCGGGATGGCGGCCAGCGTGATGGTCTCCGGGAAGCCCTGGGCGTTGGCGGCCCCGGAGCCGGAATCGCTGCTCGAACAGCCGGACAGGGCGAGGGCTGCCGCCGCGACTGCCGCCGCGGTGATACGGATCTTCATGTCTGAGAGTGCCTTTCAGGACTGGGGGAGGAAGAGTTCGGGGAAATCTGCGACCGAGGTCACCACATGGGTGGCTCCGGCGGCGGTCAGGGTGTCGGCGTCATGTGCGCCGGTCAGGGTGCCGGCGACGATCGACGCGCCGGCGCGCAGACCGGACCGGATGTCGCTGGAGGTGTCGCCGAGCACGGCGATCTTGGCGACGTCGTCGATGCCGGTGCGCAACAGGGCATTCAGGATCAGGTCTGGGTAGGGCCGCCCGCGCCCGCCGTCGCCGGGGGCGAGCACCAGGTCGGCGATATCCGCCCAGCCGAGCGCCTCGATGATGCGCTGCTGAGTATCGGCACTGAAGCCGGTGCTGAGTGTGACCTTGACGCCGGCCGCGCGCAGCCGGGCCATCGCCTCGGTGGCGCCGGGCACCGGGGCGACACCGCCGTCGATGCTGTCGGTGTACACCTGCTCGAAGGTCGCGTTGGCCCGCTGGGCGCGGTCTTCGGCGCCGAGGAGGTGACGGAACACCTCGATCTTGGACTGCCCCATGGTGTCGCGGACGTAGGTGCGGGCCGCTTCCCGTTCCGCGCCGGACACGGGCAGCCCGACGGCGGTGGCGGCTTCGTCGAAGGCGCGCAGCACCAGTCCGTCATCGGTCACGGTGGTACCCGCCATGTCGAGCACGGCGAGTTCGATCGGTTGCATGAGCACACCCTGACAGTTGGTCTATACCAAGGGCTGTATCGGTGATGAACGGTCGGTGAACAGCATTCGACGGATTGGTCTAGACCATGGTCTATTCCAGCATTTGCTACGGTCAGAAGGGTGATGAGCAGCGCGCAGCCCCGAATGCTGAAGCATCAGGTCGTGCGCGCGCAGCTCGACCGGATGCTGGACGGGCTACAGATCGGCGACCCGTTTCCCGCCGAACGCGAGATCGCCGAGATGTTCGACGTGGCCCGCGAGACGGTGCGCCAGGCGGTGCGCGAACTGCTGCTGGCCGGCCGGGTCGAACGGCGCGGGCGCACGACCGTGGTCGCCGCGCCCAAGCTGCTGCAACCCCTGGGCATGGGGTCCTACACCGAGGCCGCCCGCGATGAGGGACACAGTGTCGACCGGTTTCTGGTCGGCTGGACCACCTTCGATGCCGATGAGGTGTTGGCCGGGGCGCTTCGTGTGGAGCTGGGTGCGCCGATCCTGCAGTTGGAGCGGGTCTTCACCACCGACGGGGTGCGGGTGGGGCTCGAAACCTCGAAGCTCCCGGCGCACCGCTATCCCGGACTGCGCGAGACCTTCGACTACCGGACCTCGCTGTACGCCGAAATCCGCAGCAGGGGAGTCAAGTTCGAGCGCACCGTCGACACCATCGACACCGCGCTGCCGGACGCACGGGAGTCAGCGCTGCTGACCGTCGACGCGCGCACCCCGATGTTCCTGCTGAACCGGGTGTCCTACGACCAACACGATGTCCCGATCGAGCAGCGGCGCTCGCTCTACCGCGGGGACCGGATGACCTTCACCATCACCATGGAAGATCGCTAATACGACTTTCCGTCGGCGTAGCGCTGCCTGCGGAAGGCGCGTCCGTTGCCCCGGTTGCGGCTCTTGTACGTCGGGAGTTGGGAGTCGCAGTTCGGGCAGATCAAGCGCAGGTTGTCGCGGCGGTTGTTGTCCGGGTTGCCGTCGATGTGGTCGAGGATCAGCGTCAGCAGCTGTCCCTGCCAGTTGCTGACGCCGTTGCAGATGGCGCAGCGCCCGGATTGTTCTGCTGCGATGTACGCGCGGATGTAGTGGCCTCGTAGGGAGCCGACCCTCCCTTCGCCGGACTCCAACCACAGTTTCGTTCTCGTCGTGCGACGGGACGAAATCTGGCATGGGTTACTGCAATACACCTTTTGGCTGCGCCGTGTGAGTTCGGCTCCGCAGCCCCGACACTGTCTCATGACCGCACGTTACGAGTCTGGTCTGACAAGTAGCCGCAACCAGCTTTGAGCCTCCTATCGGGATTGAACCGATGACATTTCGCTTACAAGGCGAATGCTCTACCACTGAGCTAAGGAGGCGTTGGAACGCTGTAGAGCTTAGCGTTCCTCGTCGATGATCCGTTCGGAGACCACCGCGCGCGGCCCGCTGCTGCTGCGCCGGCTGCGCTGACGCGGCAGCGGGATGCGCCCGGCGATATTGCTCAGCGGGTTGACCACCTGACTGAGCGTGATGACGGCCTCGTGCAGCGCGTCGATCGTCGGCGCCAGCGCCTCCAGCCCGGGTGCCAGCCGGTTGAGAGTGTCGGCGACATCGGCGAGCTTGAGCAGCGGGCCGTCCGGGTCGGTCAGGGTGTCCAGCAGGCCGCCCTCGGACAGCAGGGTGTCGGCGACGCCGTCCTCGCGCAGGATCCGCTCGATCAGCCCGTCGTCGGCGAGCAGTTGATCTGCCAGCCCGCCCGGGGCGATCACCCGGGAGAGTGCGCCGCTGTCGGTGGTGAGCCGGTCGATCAGCCCGCCCTCGGCGGTGACCTGGTCGACGAGGCCGCCCTTGGCCAGGGCGCGACCCACCGGGCCGTTCTCGGCGAGCAGCTGTTCGGCAACGCCGTCCTCCCGCAGCGCCCGTTCCACCAGGCCCTCTTCGGCCAGCAGCCGGTCGGCCAGCCCGCCGGGAGCGATCACCCGCGAGACGACCCCACCTTCGACGGTCAGCCGATCCACCAGCCCGCCCTCGGCGGTCACCTGGTCGATCAGACCGTCGGGAGCCAGCGCCCGGGCGACCGGTCCGCTCTGGGCGTTGAGCCGGTCCAGCAGTCCACCGGGCGCGGTCAGCTGATCGACCAGCCCGCCCGGACGGAGCAACTGATTGAGCGGGCCCTCCGGAGCCAGCGCACGTCCCAGCGGGGCATCGTCGTCCATCAGCCGGGCCAGCCGGTTCGCACGGTCGACGGCCTCATCGATTCCGAGCATCGCCGCAAATCCGGTGGTGCCGCCGGTCGGGTTCGCTTCATTGAGCGATCGCTGGACCACCTTCAGGGTGCCACCTGCGATGTTGAGTCCCAGATCGGCAACCGCGAGCCCGACACGGACCGGGGCCGTAGCAACCTGCACGATCGAGTTGGCCAGGTTCATCCCGTCAGTCTAGGGCGACGCCGAATCGCATTCTCAGCAAGTTCACAACTACTACGCAGCTTGGCTTCATGCAGAGGGAGGACTGTATGGGTATGGCAATGGCGGCAATTTCGGAATCAGCGGACAGTATCCCCGAGGCGCGGGTGCTCGTCGTCGACGACGAGACCAATATCGTCGAGCTGCTCTCGGTGAGCCTGAAGTTCCAGGGTTTCGAGGTGCATACCGCCTCCAGCGGCACCGATGCCCTGGACAAGGCCCGTGAGATCCGTCCCGACGCGGTGATCCTGGACGTGATGATGCCCGGCATGGACGGCTTCGGCGTGCTGCGCCGGATGCGGGCCGACGGTATCGACGCCCCCGCGCTGTTCCTCACCGCCCGCGACAACCTTCAGGACAAGATCACCGGCCTGACCCTCGGCGGCGATGATTACGTCACCAAGCCGTTCAGCCTGGAAGAAGTGGTGGCGCGGTTGCGCGTCATCCTGCGGCGCGTCGGCCGCGGCGTCGAGGAACCCCGCAACGCCCGGCTGTCCTTCGCCGATATCGAACTCGACGAAGAGACCCACGAGGTGTGGAAGGCCGGTGAGGCGGTGTCGCTGTCGCCCACCGAATTCACCTTGCTGCGCTACTTCGTCATCAACGCGGGCACCGTGCTGAGCAAGCCGAAGATTCTCGACCACGTCTGGCGTTACGACTTCGGCGGTGACGTCAACGTCGTCGAGTCCTACGTGTCCTATCTGCGCCGCAAGATCGACACCGGCGACAAACGATTACTGCATACGCTGCGCGGCGTGGGCTACGTCCTGCGTGAACCGCGCTAGTCACGGGGTATGACCAACAAGCGTCCGGGCGAGGGAAGCGACGGGGGAAAGCGGTCGGGCGAGCGAAGCGACGGGGGAAAGCTCGGCGGCGGGGTTCCGCTACGGGTCGGCCTGGTCGCGGCCACCCTGGTTCTGGTGGCCCTGGGCCTGCTCGCATCCGGGATCGCGGTCACCTCACTGATGCAGCACACCGAGATTCAGCGGATCGACGAGACGCTGCTCGAGGCATCCGGCGGCTGGGCGCGGGCGCCGATGAACGCGCTGACCAGCACCCCCGATCCCAACCCGGCCTATCCGCCGTCGACCTTCTATGTGCGTGGCACCGACGCCGACGGCAGCGTCCGGCTGGCTGTCAAGAGCGGCGCCACCGACCCGGAGCTGCCGGCGAACAACGATGTCGGCCCGAATCCGGTGACCGTGGGCTCCGCCGACGCTTCCGAAATCGAGTGGCGGGCGGTCACCGTCCGTGGACCGAACGGGACACTGACCACCGTCGCGATCGACCTCACGGAGGTCGAATCCACCATGCGCGCCTTGATCTGGTCGCAGGTCGCCATCGGTGCGGCCGTGCTGTTGGTGCTCGGAGTGGTCGGTTACGCGGTGGTGCGCCGCAGCCTGCGCCCGCTGGCCGAGGTGGAGCAGACCGCCGCCGCGATCGCCGCCGGCGAGTTGGACCGGCGTGTGCCGCAACGTGATCCGCGTACCGAGGTGGGCCGTCTGTCCTTGGCGCTGAACGGGATGCTGGCGCAGATCCAGCGCGCAATGGCATCCTCGGCACAGTCCGCGGAACTGGCGCGCCAATCCGAGGAACGGATGCGGCGGTTCGTCGGCGATGCCAGCCATGACCTACGGACCCCGCTGACCACCATCCGCGGCTACGCCGAGCTGTACCGCCAGGGTGCGGCCCGCGATACCGACATGCTGATGGGACGCATCGAGAGCGAGGCCGGCCGGATGGGCCTGCTCGTCGAGGACCTGTTGCTGCTGGCCCGCCTCGACGAACAACGCCCGCTGGATCAGCGCCGGGTCGACCTGCTGGCGCTGGCCAGCGATGCGGTGCACGACGCGCAGACGGTCGCGCCGGAACGCAAGATCCGGATGGAGGTGTTCGACGGCCCGGGCACCCCCGAGGTGTTGGGCGACGAGGCGCGCCTGCGGCAGGTCTTCAGCAACCTGATGTCCAATGCGGTCCAGCACACCCCGCCGTCGGCGGGCATCACGGTCCGGGTCGGCACCGACGAGGACCACGCCGTGCTCGAAGTATGCGATGAGGGGCCCGGCATGAATGCCGAAGACGCCCAGCGGGTTTTCGAGCGCTTCTACCGTGCGGACTCGTCACGGACCCGTTCCAGCGGAGGATTCGGGCTGGGCCTGTCGATCGTCGACTCGCTGGTCGACGCGCACGGCGGCGCGGTGTCGGTGGACACCACCCCCGGGCGCGGCTGCCGGTTCCGGGTCAGCCTGCCCAGGATCGTCGACGTCGCGGCTCAGCCCAGTTGAGCGAGCGCGGCCTTGATCTTGGCCTGCGCCTCGTCCAGGGACTCCGGTGACGGATTGCGGTCGACGGAGGCGAAGCCGAAATCGCTGAGGTTGCGGGCCGGGAACACGTGCACGTGCAGGTGCGGTACCTCCAGGCCGGCGATGATCACACCGGCCCGTTCGGTGTCGAATGCGGCACACACCGCCTTGCCGATCCGCTGCGATACGGCCATCACCCGGCCGAACAGGGCGGGATCGAGGTCCTGCCAGTTGTCCACCTCGGCACGCGGTACCACCAGCGTGTGGCCCTGGGTCATCGGCTCGATCGTCAGGAACGCGACGATCTCGTCGTCCTCGTAGACGAACCGGCCCGGGATGTCGCCGTTGATGATCATGGTGAATACGGTCGCCATATGTCGAGCATAGGCGGGTCGCTCAGCCAATTCACGGATGCGCCATTTATGCTGATCTTGACCGCCACCTAGGCGCACTCCGCAGAAACCGACGTGCCGGAGCCACAACTCGGTAATCCGTAGCCCTCACGGGCGACCCGGACGCTACCGACAGGATGTTTGGCACAATGCAGAAGCCGATGACAGATGCCGTGTTGTTGCGCGAGCTCGAGTCCATCGCCGCCGACAACGTCAACCGGCATCTGAACACCACGAAAGACTGGTACCCGCACGATTATGTGCCGTGGCAGGAGGGCCGCAACTTCGCGGCCACCGGCGGGCTGGACTGGGAGCCGGGGCAGTCGTCATTGGGCGAAGTGGCCCGCGCGGCAATGATCACCAATCTGCTGACCGAGGACAATCTGCCGTCTTATCACCGTGAGGCAGCGGGCAGCTTCTCCCAGGACGGCCCGTGGGGTGCCTGGGTGAACCGCTGGACCGCCGAGGAGAACCGGCACGGCATTGCCATCCGCGATTATCTGGTGGTGACCCGGGCGGTCGATCTGGGTGCGCTGGAGCGGGCCCGGATGGAGCACGTCACCAACGGATTCGCGGCGACCCCGGAGGAACTGGCCAAGCACGACTCGGATTTCCTGATGTCGGTTTCCTATGTGACATTCCAGGAGCTGGCCACCCGGGTCAGCCACCGTAATACCGGCAAGGTCTGTGACGACCCGATCGCAGACCGGCTGCTGGGCCGGATCGCCGCCGACGAGAACCTGCACATGATCTTCTACCGCAATATCTGCAGTGCGGCCCTTGACCTCTCACCCGACCAGACACTCGAGGCGCTGGCTGCTGTCGTCGAGAACTTCCGGATGCCCGGGCAGGGTATGCCCGATTTTCGGCGCAACGGGGTGATCATGGCCAAGCACGGAATCTACGACCTGCGCCAGCACATGGACGAGGTGGTGATGCCGGTGCTGCGCAAGTGGCGGATCTTCGAACGCACGGACTTCAGCGCCAAGGGCGAGGCGCGCCGCGAGCAGCTGGCCACCTTCCTGGAGGGCCTGGCCGTCGATGTGGGCCGCTTCGAGGAACAGCGGGACCGCATGCTGGCCCGCGAGGCGGCCAAGCGCGAGCTGCGCGCCGGCTGATCAGGGGTCACTGCCCGGCGATCAGCCCGTGCACTTCCTCGACGGTGTATGGCGCGGTGTCATGATGATCGCGGTAGCCGATGAATCCGGTTGCCGGGCGGGCGAACTCGCCGACAAATCCTCCTGCGGCGATGAAGACCCGGCCGGTGACGTCCATGGCCAGGTCGCTGGCCAGGTAGGCGTAGGTGGGGGCGACGTACTCGGGTGGGCCTGCGTCGAGCGCGCCCGCCGTGCTCGCATCGTCGAGCAGTCCACGCCGGTTCAAGTCGGCGATGTGCTGTTCGTAGTCGACGCCGGTCGACAGCCGCGTCTTCGCACCGGGGCACACCACATTCGCCCGGACCCCATGGGATTTGAGTTCGGCGGCGATGGCCAGGGTGAGGCCGTTGACGCCACCCTTGCCCGCCGGGTAGCCGGTGCCTCCGTAGTCACCGAGGAAGGCGAATGAGCTGGTGTTGACGATCGCCCCGGAACGCTGCGCCACCATGTGCGGAGCGGCCGCCCTGGCGACCTCGAAAGCGGTGACCAGGTGTGCGTTCAGCAGTTCGTGGAATTCGGCGCTGGTCACGTTCAGTATCGAGGAGCCGGTCGGTTCAGCGGTGCCCGCGCAGTTGATCAGGATGTCGATGCCGCCGAACTCGGTCACGCAGGCGTCCACCAGGTCGTCGGCGACTCGCGGATCGGCCGGGGAGCCGGCGTGACCGACACCCGAAACGCGTTGTGCGGCTTCATGCACCGCGTCCGGGTCGCGGCCGTTGACGACCACCCGCGCACCCAGGGCGGCGAGCATTTCGGCGACCGCGAGCCCGATACCGCGGGTGCCGCCGACCACGACCGCGGCGCGGTCGGCGAGCACTCCGCTAATCGGCTTTCTCTCCCTCGGCGAACGTCATCGCGTCCATGTTCCAGTAACCGCGCAGGTTCGTGATCAGCCCGGCGTCATCGACCCGATAGGTGAACACGCCGCGCACGGTGGCGGTGAAGCCGTTCGGAAACTCGGTGCGCAGCACCAGGATATAGGCGATCTCGGTCGGCGAGCTCGACGGGAACGTCTCCTCGCAGGTGACCGTCAGGGTGTTGGGGCCGATGTTCGCGTCGTAGAACGCGGCCAGTGCCTCCTTGCCCCGCACCCCGGTGCCGTCCGGGTTGGTGACGGCCGCACCGATCGGGTCCTCTACGACGATGTCGTCGGACATCAGCGCCAGCCAGCCCGCCCGGTCACCGGACTGCACGCAACGCCACGAGTTCCGTGACGCTGCGACAACGGGCGACAGTTCCGTCGTCTCGGTCACGGCGGTCTACCGGTCCGCGTCGGTGTAGCGGATCACGCCGCGGATGTTGCGACCCTCCAGCATGTCCTTGTAGCCGTCGTTGATCTGTTCGAGCTTGTACTGGCGGGTGACCATATCGTCGAGGTTGAGACGGCCGGCCTTGTACATCGACAGCAGCTGCGGGATGTCGTGGTGCGGGTTGCCGCCGCCGAAGATGGTGCCCTGCAGGTTCTTCTGCAGCAAAGTGAGCATCGACAGGTTCAGCGTCACATCGGTCTTGGCCATGTTGGCGACCGCGGTCACCACGCACGTGCCGCCCTTGGCGGTGATGTTGAGGTAGTTGTCGATCTCCTCACCGTGCAGCTCGCCGGTGGTGATGATGGTCTTGGCCGCCATCCGGCCCTGGGTGACCTCGGCGACGCCCGCCATGGCGGCGAAGATGTCGGGGTAGGCGTGGGTCGCGCCGAACTTCAGGGCCTGATCACGCTTCCACTCGACCGGGTCGACGGCGAAGATGTTGCGCGCGCCGGCGTTCAGCGCGCCTTGCAGCGCGCCCATGCCGACGCCGCCGATACCGGCGATCACGACGTCATCGCCCGGGCGGATGTTGGCGCTGCGCACGGCGGAGCCGTAGCCGGTGGTGACACCACAGCCGACGAGGCAGGCGACCTCGAACGGGATGGACGGATCGATCTTCACCACCGAGCTCTTGTGCACGACCATGTACGGGCTGAAGGTGCCCAGCAGTGTCATCGGGATGACGGGGGCGCCGTCGGCGGTATGGATGCGGTGGGTGTTGTCCGAGACCGCGGTGCCCTGCAGCAGCATGGCTCCGAGATCGCACAGGTTACGCAGGCCCGCCTGACACGACGGGCATGAACCGCACGACGGGATGAAGGACAGCACCACGTGGTCGCCGGGCTCGAGGCCTTCGACGCCGGGGCCCACCTCGGTGATGATGCCCGCGCCCTCGTGGCCGCCGAGCACCGGGAAACCTGCCATCGGAATGTCCCCGGTCACCAGGTGGTGATCGGAGTGGCACATTCCCGAGGCCTCCATCTGGATCTTGACCTCGTCCTTGACGGGGTCGCCGATCTCGATCTCCTCGATCGCCCAGGGTTGGTTGAACTCCCTGATGAGAGCGCCTTTGGTCTTCATCCGCATGTGCCTTCCACTAGAGCTTCGATTCCCCCAGACTAGAGCCATTAGTTACGTGCGTCACAGCCACCCCCAAGCAACTGCTTGGCCGGGTTTTCACCAGATCGGGACGGGGGCCTGACCCAGCGGGTAGTAGCCCGGGAGTTTCTCGCCGGCCATCGAACGCTCGATGCGCTTCTGCATGGTGGGCGTGAGGTCACCGGATTCGATGAGCTTGAGGAAGGCCTTCTGGACGTGGCCGAAGTCGAAGAAATCGCGCTGCCATTCGATGAGCAGATCGTCGTTGAGCCGGAACCAGCTGCCACCGATGCCGTAGATCTCGTCACGGGTCCCGTCACTCTTGTTGGCGACCTGCTTCCAGAAGCCGACGATCTCGTTCTGCTTCTCGTCGATGAGGGTCTTCTGGTACTCGTAGACCCAGTTCTCCAGGCCCTCCATCTCCAGGCCGAGTGCGACATCGCGGATCTCGTCGCGGTTGACGCACATGACGTCTTCCTTGGGGCCGATGTTCCAGCCGTAGGTGGCATCCTCGGTGTAGAACTCCGCCATCGGCTTCCAGTCACCAGCCGCCTCGGCGTCCTTGTTGGCCTTGAGCCAGCGCTGGACCCAGTCTTCCAATTGTTCACGTGACGCCATTGTCAGTCAGTCCTTTTCTACGAGGGATAGAGCACGGGTGGGACACATGTCGACAGCCAGCTCCACGGCATCGCGGAGCTCGTCAGGGGGTTCGGGGTCGAGGATCTCCACGACGCCACGCTTGGGCACCTTGAACACGTCCGGTGCCTCCAGTTCGCACATCGCGTGGCCCTGGCACAGGTCCTCGTCGAGTTCGATTCGGTAGCAACCCATCTCAGGCCTTTTTCCGCCTGCGGTAGCGCACCTTGGCCGGCTGTGCCAACTGCACAACCATCTTGGAGTGGTCGTTCTGGTAGCTTTCCGGCGGCTGTGACAGCTCGAATTCGTACTCGCGCAACAGCACCGAGAAGATGGCCTTGATCTGCATCTGCGCGAACGCCGCGCCCACGCAGCGGTGCTTGCCCGCCCCGAACGGGATCCAGGTCCACCGGTTGATCAGGTCTTCCTGGCGGGGCTTCTCGTAGCGGCTCGGGTCGAACGCGTCCGGATCGGGGAAGTCCTCGGGGATCCGGTTGGAGATCGCCGGCGAGGCGGCCACCATCTGGCCCTTGTGGATGGGATGGCCGGCGACTTCGAACTCGTCCTGGGCGACCCGCATCAGGATGATCAGCGGCGGATGCAGGCGCAGCGTCTCCTTGAGTGCGTTGTCGATCTTCGGGATCTGGCGCAGTGCATGGAAACTCACCTCCTGACCGTCGGCGTAGAGATCGTCGAGTTCGGTCTGGACCTGCGCGTAGAAGTCGGGATGGCGCAGCAGTTCGATCAGCGTCCACGATGAGGTGCCCGAACTGGTGTGGTGGCCGGCGAACATCAGCGAGATGAACATGCCGGTCACCTCGTTGGCGGTGAAGCGGGGATTGCCCTCATCATCGCGGATCGAGACCAGCACGTCGAGCAGGTCGCGATCGCTCTTGTCGGTGGGCGGGTTGGCGATGCGGCCGTTCATGATCTCCTGCACCAGTGCAACGAGTTTCACTCGTGACTCGTCGCGGATGCGGAAGCTCTCGATGTCCAGGTACGGGTCGACGTAGCACAGCGGGTCGGTGCCCCGCTCCAACTGGTGGTAGTACTGGGCGAAGCGACTGTCGAGCTGCTCGCGGAACTTCAACCCGATGAGGCAGGCCGTCGAGGTGTAGATCGTCAGTTCCGAGAAGAAGTCGAGGAGCTCGATCTCGCCTTCGGGGCCCCAGTCGGCGATCATCTTGAGAACCTCGTTCTCGATGGTCGCGGCATGGCCCTTCATCTGCTCGCCGCGCAGCGCGGTGTTGTGCAGCATCTCGGCCCGGCGCTCGGGATCGGCGTCGAACACCACGCCCTCGCCGAAGATCGGCGTCATGAACGGGTAGGCCTCGGCCTGGTTGAGTTCGCTGTCGCTGGAGCGGAAGAAGAACTCGTTGGCCTCGGCGCCGGACAGCAGCACCACCTGCTTGTCGGCCAGCTGGAACCAGCCGGCGTCGCCGCATTCGTTGCGGACCCGCCACATCAGCCCGATGGGATCGGTGCGGAACTCCTCCAGGTGGCCGTGCTCCTCGGTTTCGCCACCGGAGACGCGTTCGACTTCCTTGAGTGTCATGACGGCATTCCTTCGTCGCCGAGTGCGAGCTTCTGGCGGTCCTTGACGTCGGCCAGCGGTGCCTCGGGCTGAAGCTCCATGGTCGCGATGAAGCCGCCGCGTGGCGTTTCGGCGACGAACGCGATGGCCCGGGCGAGGTCGTCGGCGCGCAGGAAGTAGTCATGGCGCGCCTGGCCCCACTTGGCCCAGTCCTCCAGCGCGGGACCGATCAGCTCGGCCGGCAGGCTCCAGCCCATCGAGGTCTTGGTCGGCCCGGGATGCACGATCGATGCGCGCACGCCGGTGCCTTCCAGCTCCATCTGGTAGTTGTTGACCATCGCCACCAGGGCGGCCTTGGCCGCACCGTAGGCGCCCATGTGCGGCCGCTGGCGCAGCGACACATCGGACCCCACGAAGATCAGGTCACCGCGGCGGCGTTCGATCATGCCGGGCAGCACCGCGGAGGCCAGCCTGTTGGCGCCGATGAGATGAATCTGGATCTGAGAATCGAACTGCTCGGTGCTGATCGAGTCCAGCTTGCCGAAATAGGTGTCCCCGGCGCCGGCCACCAGGACCTCGATATCGCCGAGTTCGGCGGTGGTCTGCTCGACGGCGGACTTCACCGAGTCCGGATCGGTGACGTCCAGGTGCACGGCGATCGCCTCGCCGCCGTCGGCGCGGATCTTGCCGACGATCTCGTCGAGTTTCTCCACCCGGCGGGCGCCGAGCGCCACCGGGAAACCGTTGCGGGCGAGTCTGATCGCGGTCGCCTCGCCGATACCGGAGGAGGCGCCGGCGACGAGTGCTGGACGACGGTCGGGAAGGGGGTCAAAACGGGGCATGCAGCGGGCCTTTCAGCGGAGCTGGACGGTTATCGGGAGGTGGGCGAATCCGCGAACGCTGCTGGAGTGGACGCGGACGGCGTTGGCCTCATCGACCTCATATCCGCGGATTCGCTTGAACAACTCGGTCAGTGCGACCCGCGCCTCCATGCGCGCCAGATGCGCGCCGAGGCAGAAGTGGGCGCCGCTGCCGAAACTCACCAGCTTCGGACCGATTTCGCGGTCGATGCGGTATTCGTCGGGATTCTCGAAGACGCGCTCGTCGCGGTTGGCCGAGCCGATCAGCAGAACCAGCACATCGCCTTCGGGGACAACGGTGTCATAGAAGGTGAGGTCTTCGACGACCGCACGGGCCAGGATCTGGCTGGAGGCGTCGTAGCGCAGTGTCTCTTCGACCCACGGCGTGACCAGGTCGTGGTTGTCGAACACCGGAGCCAGCTGGTCGGGGTTCTTGTAACCCCAATAGGCGGCATTGGCAAGAAGTTTGGTGGTGGTCTCGTTGCCCGCCACCACCATCAGGAACAGGAACGCCATGATCTCGTCGTCAGTGAGCTTGTCGCCGTCGATCTCGGCTTCCACCAGCGCGGAGGTCAGATCGTCGGAGACATTCTTGCGGCGCTGCTTGACCATGTCGGCGTAGTAGACCAGCAGTTCGCCGGACGCCTCGATGGCCGAGGTGGGCACATCGGCGACGCCGTCCTCCCGATGCATCACTCCGTCGGCCAGTGCGCGGATCCGGACCCGGTCCTCGTCCGGTACTCCCATCAGCTCGGAGATGACATCCATCGGCAGCTTGCCCGCGAACTCGTCGACGTAGTCGAAGGAGGAGTTCTGTAGCGCCACATCCAGGTGCTGGTGGGCGATTTCGGTGACCCGGCCCTCGAGTTCGCGGATGCGCCGCGGGGTGAAACCTTTGGACACCAGCGTGCGCAGCCGCAGATGGCCCGGATCATCGAGCGCGAGGAACGACATCACCCGGTGGGCTTCGTCGTTGCGGGAGATCGGATCCAGTGCCACGCCGTGCTTGTTGGACAGGGTGACGCTGTTCCGGAAACCGGCGACCACGTCCTTGTGCCGCGACAACGCCCAGAAGTTGCGGTGCTCGTTGTGGTACAGCGGGGCCTCGTCGCGCAACCGCTTGTAGTACGGGTACGGGTCTTCGTGGAAGTCGTAGTCGTAGGGGTCGAGTATCGGTGGGGCTGTTTCGAGGCTCAACGGTTCTCTCCGAGCATGAGGCTGACCGAATACGTGAGCCGGTCGGCGATCTGGTGGTAGGTGAACGCGCCGCTGCCGGCGTTGACGAGCGCTCCGAAAAACGTCATCTCCAGGGCTGAGACGATCCGGGGATCGGCGTCGGGGCCGACCGCCGAACGGATGCGCTTGTGGATCTCGGCGCCGATGCGGTCGCGGACGGTACGGACGGCGGGGTCGCTGCCTCCACCCAGCAGAGCGGTGGTGCAGGCCGCGGCGACTTCGGGTTCGTCGGCGACGACCAGAGTCAGGGCGCGGACCGCCTTGTCGACGCGGGTGGTCATCGAGTCGTTGACGTCGGTGAAGTAGGGCACCTGCTTGACCAGGTCGAGGTACACCTCGGCGATCAGGTGGTTCTTCGACGAGAAGTACGTGTACGCGGTGGCCGGCGCGACCTTGGCGCGGGCGGCGACGGCGCGCACCGTGAGATCGGCGTAGGACGACTCGCGCAGCATCTCCACGCCCGCCGCGAGCACCTTGCGGAAGGTTTCTTCCTGGCGTCGGTTGCGTGGCGTTTCCACTGACTCGCCGTCTGTCTTGGCTGTGACGGCAACCACCGAATCGCTGGACACATGTCCAAGTTATCGGAAAGGGTCGCCGATGGGCAAGCGATCACCCGAAATTGCCGGTCCAACTGCATTGATCCGACGGTCGTGCGCGCGTTGTCGAGCACCGGCCTTGCCACCGCCGCGCGCGTGAGGTTATGGTGCGGTGGATTGTTGTCGGACACTTGTCCAGAGAATATGGGCCACCAAAACCTAGGAGTGGGATGTCGATTCTGGCGGATCGCGAGAGCCGGTTACTCATAGACGGCAAACTCGTCGCCGGAAGCGGGGGAACGTTCGAGACGGTCAACCCCGCGACCGAAGAAGTCCTGGGTGTCGCGGCCAACGCCGACGAAGCGGACATGAGCACCGCCATCGGAGCGGCCCGCACCGCCTTCGACGAGACCGATTGGTCCACCAACACCGAACTGCGGGTGCGCTGCCTGCGCCAGCTGCGGGAGGCACTGCAGGCCAACCTGGAGGACCTGCGGGAACTGACGATCAGCGAGGTGGGCGCACCCCGCATGCTGACCTCGGGTGCGCAGTTGGAGGGCCCGATCGACGATCTGGCGTTCTCCGCCGACACCGCCGAGAGCTACGCATGGCGCACAGATCTGGGATACGCGACCCCGCAGGGCATCCCGACCAACCGCGTGATCGCCCGGGAAGCCGTCGGCGTCGTCGGCGCCATCACCCCGTGGAACTTCCCGCACCAGATCAATCTGGCCAAGGTCGGTCCCGCGCTGGCCGCCGGCAACACGCTGATCCTCAAGCCCGCGCCGGACACCCCGTGGATGGCCGCAGTGCTCGGCGAGATCATCGCCGAACACACCGATTTCCCGGCAGGCGTGATCAACATCGTCACCTCCGATGATCACGGTGTCGGTGCGCTGCTGTCCAAAGATCCCCGGGTCGACATGGTGTCCTTCACCGGATCGACCAACACCGGCCGGGCCGTGATGACGGATTCGGCGGTGACCATCAAGAAGGTGTTCCTGGAACTCGGCGGCAAGTCCGCCTTCATCGTGCTCGACGACGCCGACCTGGGCGGCGCCTGCGCTATGGCGGCTTTCACCGTCGCGATGCATGCCGGGCAGGGTTGCGCGATCACCACCCGCCTGGTCGTCCCGAGGGCCAAGTATGACGCGGCGGTCGAGGCGGCCGCGGCGACACTCGGCGGGATCAAGCCGGGGGACCCCAACAGCAAGCGCACCGTGTGCGGCCCGGTGATCTCGGCGCGCCAGCGTGACCGTATCCAGAGCTATCTGGATTCCGCGATCGCCGAGGGCGGCCGTTTCGCGTGTGGCGGCGGACGCCCCGCCGACCTGGACACCGGCTTCTTCATCGAGCCGACCGTCATTGCCGGACTGGACAACTCGGCGAAGGTATCGCGCGAGGAGATCTTCGGCCCGGTGCTGACGGTGATCGCCCACGACGGTGACGACGACGCGGTGCGCATCGCCAACGATTCCCCGTACGGCCTGTCGGGCACGGTGTTCGGCGGCGACGACGACCGCGCCCAGGCCGTGGCGTCCCGGCTGCGGGTCGGCACCGTCAACGTCAACGGTGGCATCTGGTACTCGGCGGACGCGCCGTTCGGTGGCTACAAGCAGTCCGGGGTCGGCCGCGAAATGGGTGTGGCCGGCTTCGAGGAATACCTGGAGACCAAACTCATCGCGACCCTCGCGACCTAGACACTCACACTCACCCAACATCTGCCGGCCCGCCGGCCGAGCCGAGAGGAAATCATGGCGCAGTACCCGGAATTCAAGGACAAGGTCGGCATCATCACCGGTGCGGGCGGCGGCATCGGTCAGGTCTATGCCGAGTCGCTGGCACGAGAGGGTGCGGCCGTTGTGGTGGCCGATATCAACCTGGAGGGCGCCCAGAAGGTCGCCGACGGTATCAAGGGCGAAGGCGGCAACGCACTCGCCGTGCGGGTCGACGTGTCCGACCCGGAGTCGGCCAGAGATATGGCGGCACAGGCGCTTTCGGAGTTCGGCGGGATCGACTACCTGGTCAACAACGCGGCGATCTTCGGCGGTATGAAGCTGGACTTCCTGGTCACCGTCGACCCGGAGTACTACCGCAAGTTCATGAGCGTCAACCTCGACGGCGCCCTGTGGTGCACCCGCGCGGTCTACAAGAAGATGGCCAAGCGCGGTGGCGGCGCCATCATCAACCAGTCCTCGACCGCGGCCTGGATGTACGCCAACTTCTACGGTCTGGCCAAGGTCGGCATCAACGGCCTGACCCAGCAACTGTCCCGTGAACTCGGCGGGCAGAACATCCGGATCAATGCGATCGCGCCCGGCCCGATCGACACCGAGGCGAACCGCACCACCACGCCGCAGGAGATGGTCGCCGATATCGTCAAGGGCATTCCGCTGTCCCGGATGGGTCAGCCGGAGGATCTGGTCGGCATGTGCCTGTTCCTGCTGTCGGACCAGGCCAAGTGGATCACCGGGCAGATCTACAACGTCGACGGCGGACAGATCATCCGGTCATGAGCGAGCCGAAGCTCGGGTATATCGGCCTGGGTAACCAAGGTGCCCCGATGGCCAAGCGGCTGGCCGACTGGCCGGGCGGGCTGATCGTCTTCGACGTCCGGACCGAGGTGATGACACCGCTGGTGGAATTGGGCGCCTCGCCGGCTGAGGGTATCGCCGATGTCGCCAAGGCCGACGTCATCAGCGTGACGGTGCTCAACGACGCCCAGGTGCGCGATGTGGTGACCCAGCTCGGTGAGCACGCCGCGGCGGGCACCGTGATCGCCATCCACTCCACCATCGAGCCGGGCACCGCGCCCGAGCTGGCGGAGCAGTTGGCCCCCAAGGGGATTCACATCGTCGACGCCCCGGTCAGTGGGGGAGCAGGTGCAGCCGACAAGGGCGAGCTGGCGGTGATGGTGGGCGCCGACGAAGCGGCCTACAACACGGTCAAGCCGGTGTTCAAGAAGTGGGCGTCGCTGGTGGTGCGCGCGGGCGAGCCCGGTGCAGGCACCCGGATGAAGCTGGCCCGCAACATGCTGACGTTCATCGGGTTCGCCGCCGCGAACGAGGCGCAGTACCTGGCCCAGGCGGCCGGGATCGATCTGCAGAAGCTGGGCCGGGTGGTCCGGCACAGCGATGCGCAGAGCGGTGGACCCGGCGCGATCATCCTGCGCGATGACATGTCACCGCTGGCGCCCGATCACTGGTTGTTCGACATGTTCACCCACACCCGTGGCCTCGGCGAGAAGGACCTGGCGCTGGCCCTGGGATTGGGTGAGGCTGTGGGAGTGGATCTTCCGTTGGCGGAGGTGGCTTTGCAGCGCCTGGCCGACGGTCTCGGAGTACCGCACATTAAGGAGTAGTGAGTATGACCGATCGTCGCAAGCAGGGCCTGCAGAAGATGAACGAGGTCTACGGCTGGGAGATGCCCGACATCCAGGGCGACCCGTACTTCGACCTGACCGTCGAGCACCTCTTCGGCACCATCTGGACCCGGCCGGGGCTGTCGATGCGGGACAAACGTCTGCTGACGCTGGCCGCGGTGACCGCGGTAGGCAACTCGGATCTGGCGGAGATTCAGGTCAACGCCGCACTGCACAACGGGGAGATCACCGCCGAGGAACTCAAGGAGGTCTCGGTGTTCCTGACCCATTACCTCGGTTTTCCGCTGGGCTCCAAACTCGATGGCGCCGTCAGCAAGGTGGTGCGCAACCGCAAGAAGGCCGCCGAGAAGGGCAGCGGGGAAGACAAGAAGAGCAATGTGAACGCCGCGGTGAAGATGCACTCCGGGAAGTCCCTCGATGATGAGTAGATACGCCTCGCTCACCCGCGATGAGCTGGCGACGTTGGTTCCCGAACTGCTGCTGATTGGTCAGTTGATCGATCGGTCCGGAATGGCCTGGTGCATATCGTCGTTCGGCCGCGAGGAGATGCTGCAGATCGCGATCGAGGAGTGGGCGGCGTCCAGCCCGCTCTACACCCGGCGGATGCAGAAAGCGCTCAAGTACGAGGGCGTCGACATCTTCACCCTCTTCAAGGGTCTGCAACTCGACATCGGTGCGCCGCCGCAGTTCATGGACTTCCGCTATGTCGTGCACGATCGCTGGCACGGCGAGTTCTACCTGGATCACTGCGGTGCTCTGCTCGACGTCGAGCCGATGGGCGAGGACTACGTCAAGGGCATGTGCCACGACATCGAGGACCCCACCTTCGACGCCACCGCGCTGGCCACCAACCGCAAGGCTCAGGTGCGGCCCATCCACCGGCCGCCGAGGGCATCGACGGACCAACACCCGCACTGCCGCTGGACCGTCATCATCGACGAGTCCTATCCGGAGGTGCCGTTCATTCCGGAGATGGACATCGTCGGCGCAACCCACGCCCACTCCATCGAGCTCGATCCGATCGACCCGGACGACGAAGGCATGAGCGACTATTCGGGCGACCTGCTCGCCGATGTCGACTTTGGTGCGTTCTCCCATTCGGCGCTGGTCCGGATCGCCGACGAGGTGTGCATCCAGATGCACCTGCTGGTCAAGTCGTTCACGATCGCCGTCGAGAAGCGCGCCAAGGATGATGCGGCACTGGCCCGGTCGATCCGCACCAAGCAGCTCATCGGCATCGCCGGTGTGGCCGCCGAGCGGATCCACAAGGCGCTCAAGCTGAGCGCCGACGCCAACGGTGCGCTGCGGGTGCTGGAACTGCACCCGCTGCTCAATCCGGCGGCCTACGTGTCGGCCGATGTTGACCCGGGTTTCGTGCACGTGCGCCGCTCACCGGCCTATGAGGACGGATCCTGGATCTCGCTGGTCTCCCCGGTCGTGGACGCTCCGCTGCAGGCGATCGTGCAGGCCGTCGACCCGCACCTGCGGGCCGAGGTGTCGGGCACCGAGTCGGATTGGACCGTCCGGGTCATCACGACCGACACGGCGGCCAAGAAGCTGCCGGAGGTCGAAGTGTGCGAGTTCAGCGGCGGCGCGTCGTGGGTGTTCGAGGAGCGAAAGTCCCTGCCGCTGACCGTCGTCTGAGTATCACGGGATGCGGTCCCCTATTCGCTGTGCGACGTCTTTGGCGATTCTCCCCGAGTGCGGTAGTCCCACCACAGATACGTGAACGAGCGTGGCGCCGTCGACGCGGTCGACGATATCGGCCACGTTCGAGTGCAGCGACAGGGTGCTGCCGTCGATGTTGTGCACGTCGTACTCGTAATTTTTGACTTGCAGCTGGTTGCATTCTTCAATCGCGGGAGCCAATCTGTCGAACGCCGATCGAGCCGACTCGGTACTGGGGAATCGTCCGATCGCTTGCGTCACAATCGCCACACCGCGGATCTGCCCGGGGCCGGTATCGGTGGCCGCTCCGTAACTGGCGGCACGAAACTCGTCGACATCCGTCCCGAAGATCACCTGCTGATCCAGCACCGCCTTACACGCCCCTGTCGCCATCGGGTCGGGTTGGGGTTCGGAGAGTACGGGTGCAGCGTCGGTTACCCACTGCCGTACGGCGTCGAGGTCGCGCCTGCCGGCCACCACCACCCACGCTGAACGGTCCACCTCGCTGCCCAACCGCTGGTCCAGCTCTGCCTGTTTGCCGAGCGTGCGGGCCTGCCTGTCATTGGTATCTGCGTAAGCGTCCGCGCCGGAGCCGGACCATCGGGCGCCGGGAGCTGCCGATTTCACTTTGGATTGCAACTCGTGCAGGTGGGCACTTGCGTCGAACTGTGCCCCTGAGTTTGAGGTGCGCTACTGCACTCGGCCGTCACCAATTCGCAATGCCGGAGCCACCCAGCGCCGTAGGTAGTCACGCATCGCCGCGCCCGTGCGGGGCGGGCGTCCCGGGTCGATGACGAACGACTGGATGATGCGCAGCAGGTGCTCGGCGAGTTCGTCGAGGTCCTCATCGGCGAAACCGGCTGCCGCCCAGTCGACATCGAAATGCCGTACTACCGATTGCGCGAACTCCAGCGCAATATCGGAGGTCACCGATTCGGTGAAGGCAGGAGTCCGGCCCGGGGCCAGCAGCAACCCGATGTGTTTGTCCTTGGGCAGCCACTCCAGCGCGGTCGCGATGGCCTCGGTCGCCGCGTCGGCCGGATCGGTGATGCCCTGCAGATGGGTGGACAGCCGTTTCAGGAAGTCGCTCGCGGCGATGACACCGGCCTGCATCAGCAGCGCCTCGGTGCTGGGGAAGTAGCGGTACACCGTCTGGCGGGTGACGCCCAGCGTGCGGGCGACGTCGGCGATGGAGAAGTCCGCGCCGCGCTCGTCGATCGCCTTGCCCGCGGCAGCGAGAATCCGGGCGACGGCTTCCTCGTCACTCGCCGGCGCGGCTCCGGCCCACCCGTGGGTTCGCACGCCGGAATTGTAGCGAGCTAGCGGTAGGAGACCTGTAGGTCCTTCACCCCGTTGATCCAGCCGGACCGGAGGCGTTGTGGCTCGGCGAGTTTCGAGATGTCGGGAATCTGGTTGGCGATCTCGTTGAACATCAGCTTGATCTCCATGCGGGCCAGGTTGGCGCCGATGCAGAAGTGTGCGCCGTTGCCGCCGAACGCCAGGTGCGGATTCGGGTTGCGCATGATGTCGAACCGGAACGGGTTCTCGAAGACCTCTTCGTCGTAGTTGGCCGAACTGTAGAACAGGCCGGCCCGCTGCCCCTTGCGAATGGTGACACCGCCGACCTCGGTGTCCACCAGCGCGGTGCGCTGGAAGCAGTGAACCGGGCTCGCCCACCGGATGATCTCCTCGATTGCGGTATCGGGCCGCTCGCGCTTGAAAAGCTCCCACTGGTCCGGGTTTTCGAGAAACGCGTTCATGCCGTGGGTCATGGCATTGCGGGTGGTCTCGTTACCGGCGACGGCCAGCAGGATGACGAAGAACGCGAACTCGACGTCGGTGATGCCGTCGCCGGCCCCACCATCCGTGTCGGCCTGCACCAGCCGCGTGACGATGTCATCGGCTGGGCATTTCCGGCGTGCTTCGGCCATGTTGTAGGCGTAGCCCATCAGCTCGGCATTCGCTGTGGTCGGGTCGCTGTCGAAGTCGGGGTCGTCGGTGTTCATGATGCAGTTGGACCAGTGGAAGATCTTCTCCCGGTCTTCCTCGGGCACGCCGATCAGGTCGGCGATGGCCAGTAGCGGCAGGCCCATGGCGACGTCGTCGACGAAATTGCCGGTGTCCTTCTGCGCGGCGGCGGCCACGATCTCGCGGGCGGCGACGGCCAGCTTCTCCTCGAGGGCGGCCACCGAGCGCGGGGTGAACAGCCTGGACACCAGCTTGCGTAGCCGGGTGTGATCGGGCGCGTCGTGGTTGATCAGTAGCGCTTTGGTGAGGTCGAGCTGGTCGGCGGTGATCCCGTCGGGCAGGCGCATCACCGCACCCTTGGCGTTCGTGGACCACACATCGCCGGTATTGCGGGAGATGGCCTTGACGTCCTCGTGGCGGCTGATCACCCAGTAACCGCCGTCGTCGAAGATCGAATCGGCCTGCTCGTTCCACCAGACCGGGGCGGTTTTGCGCAGGTGGGCGAACTCGTTCACCGGGATGCCGTGGAGCAGCACATCCGGGTCGGTGAAGTCGTACCCCGCGCCGAACGGGCAGGCATTCATGGTCGTCATGGGTCCTCCTGGTGTGACATACCGCACTCGGTTTTTCGACCATACACCTAAATCTAAAGTGTATGGCCGCGGGTCCGGCGCCGGGTGGATGCCGAGACGATTAGGGTTGTTGACCGTGCGCGTCCTCGTCATCGGATCCGGAGCCCGTGAACATGCCCTGCTGCTCGCGCTCCGGCGCGACCCACAGGTCGACCAGCTCGCGGTGGCGCCCGGCAACGCCGGCACCGCGGCCATCGCCGACCAGTACGACGTCGACATCAGTTCGGGACCCGCGGTCGTCGCGTTGGCCCGGCGCCTGGAATCCGACCTGGTGGTGGTGGGGCCCGAGGTGCCACTGGTGCTCGGTGTTGCCGACGCGGTGCGCGCCGCCGGTATCGCCTGCTTCGGGCCGTCCAAGGACGCCGCCCGTATCGAGGGCTCGAAGGCTTTCGCCAAGGACGTGATGGCCGCCGCCGGTGTGCGCACCGCCACCAGCGAAATCGTGGACAACCCGGCCAACCTGGATGCCGCGCTGAACCGGTTCGGCCCGCCGGCCGGGCAGGCCGCCTGGGTGGTCAAGGACGACGGGTTGGCCGCGGGCAAGGGCGTCGTGGTCACCACCGACCGTGACGCGGCCCGGGTGCATGCGGCGGCATTGCTCGACTCCGGGCATCCGGTGCTGCTGGAGTCCTTCCTGGACGGACCAGAGGTGTCGCTGTTCTGCGTCGTCGACGGCGAGACCGTGGTGCCGCTGCTGCCGGCGCAGGATTTCAAGCGCGTCGGCGACAACGACACCGGCCCCAACACCGGCGGGATGGGCGCCTACACCCCGCTGCCGTGGCTGCCGGCGCAGGTGCTCGATCAGATTGTCGATGAGATCGTCAAACCCGTTGCCGCCGAGATGGTCTCCCGCGGAAGTTCGTTCTCCGGCCTGCTCTATGCCGGGCTGGCCATCACCTCTGCCGGGCCATCGGTGGTGGAGTTCAACTGCCGGTTCGGCGACCCGGAGACCCAAGCGGTGCTCGCCCTGCTGGACTCCCCGCTCGGCGCGTTGCTCAACGCGGCGGCCACCGGCACCCTGGCTTCCTTCGAGGATCTGCGGTGGCGGGACGGGGCCGCGGTCACCGTCGTGGTGGCGGCCGAGAACTATCCGGGCCGGCCACGGGTCGGCGATGTCATCACCGGCGCCGAGGCCGACGCCGTGCTGCACGCGGGCACCGCCCGGCGCGAGGATGGCGCGGTGGTCTCCACCGGCGGGCGGGTGCTCTCGGTGGTCGGCACCGGCGCGGATCTCGACGGTGCGCGCGCCGCGGCCTACGCGGCAATCGAGTCGATCCGACTGCCCGGCAGCCACTTCCGCACCGATATCGGACTGGCGGCGGCCGAGGGGCGCATCTCGCTCTGAGGTCTCAGGCCACGAGTATCGGTGCCAGCCAAGAGATCTCGGCGGGAAGCTGGGAACTCCAGAACCCGCCGTCGTGCCCGCCGGGGGAGAAGCCGCCGGCCGGCGGGTTGGGTAGCTGGGCGATGAACTCACCTGTCGCGGCGGCGAACGGATCACCGTTGCCGCAGTCGATGCGGATCGGGATCGAGCCCAGCCCCGGTAGGCCCCACACGCTGTTGGCCGCGTAGTCCTCGGCACCGTCGAACGCCCCGGGGGCCGCGGCGCCGGGCGATGTCCACAGCGCGGGGCTCACCGCGCAGATCGCGGCGGTACGGGCCGGGCCCAGCCTGGACCCGAGCAGCAAAGCTCCGTAGCCACCCATCGACCAGCCGATGAAGCCCACCCGCGAGGTGTCCAGGCCTTGGCCCGCCAGCATGGGAATCAGCTCATCCAGCACCATCGCACCGGCATCGTCCCCCGAGGCGCGTTTGTGCCAGTACCCGCCACCTCCGTCGACAGCCACCACAGCAAACGGTGGAAGGCCCGCCGCGACCGCTTCTGCCAGACCCTGCTCGACACCGCCGGCCATCACGGTCGCGGCATCGCTGCCCTTACCGTGCAGCGCGATCACCGGACGCAGCGGTGCGGTCTGGCCCGGCGGCCTGGCGATCGCCCAGTTGGTGCGCACCCCGCCGCGCGCGGCGGAGACGAAAGACCCCGACTGATACGTCGCGGCGGGTTCGGCGGCGGCCCGTGGCAGCACACCCGCCCCCGCGGCAACGGTACCCAGGGCGGCGCCGAAACCCATCCGCAGCACGGTCCGACGGTTCGGGGCTGACATTTGTGCCATCTTGCCATTGGCGGCTGTGGCGCTGTCTGCCAACTTGTTGTGATTGCCGAAAACCGCCATACAACTGGGATTTTGCTGGCAGCATGCAAGACGTGACAGCGGCTGTGACTCCCAAGGGGGAACGTCGGCGGGGCGCCTTGGTGAGTGCCGCCGCCGACCTGCTGTGCGAGGGCGGGATCGACGCGGTCCGCCATCGTGCAGTGGCGCGGCGCGCCGGTCTGCCGCTGGCGTCGACGACGTACTACTTCTCCTCACTGGAAGATCTGATCGCCAAGGCCGTCGAGCATGTGGGCGCCCGCGAGGCCAAGCAATTGGAGCTACAGGTCGCCGCGCTGTCGCGCCGGCGCCGCGGGGCCGAGTCGACCGCCGACCTGTTGGTGGATCTGCTGGTCGGTGACGATCCGGGTGCGCGGGTGTCCGAACAGCTGATCTCCCGCTACGAGCGCTATATCGCCTGTGCGCGGCAACCCGAGCTCCGCGACATCCAGCGACGGATTCTGCGGCAACGCACCGACGCCGTCGTCGAGGTGGTCGAACGGTCCGGTCGCGCCGTGCGGTCCGAACTCGTCACGGCCCTGGTGTGCGCGGTGGACGGAGCTGTGGTTGCCTCGTTGGTGGACGAGGGAGAGGGGCCACGGGCCAATGCCCGCGCGACTCTGATCGATGTGATCGACGTGCTCGCACCCGTGGACGACCGGGCCGTGCACGTCTGAGGTGAGCAAAGGGGCGGGATGACGCAGTCGAAGGTTACGGAGGAGCCACAGCTTCGGCGGGTGATGGGGCCGGGCCTGTTGCTGCTGTTCGTGGTGGGCGACATCCTGGGTACCGGGGTATACGCACTCACCGGGCAGGTCGCCAAGGAAGTCGGTGGCGCGGCATGGCTTCCCTTCCTGGTGGCCTTCCTGATCGCCACGATCACGGCGTTCAGTTACCTCGAACTGGTCACCAAGTACCCGCAGGCCGCCGGCGCAGCGCTCTACGCGCACAAGGCCTTCGGGATCCAGTTCGTCACCTTCCTGGTCGCCTTCGTGGTGATGTGTTCCGGAATCACCTCCGCCTCAACGGCTTCCCGCTTCTTCGCGGCGAACTTCTTCACCGCCTTCGACATCGACTGGGGCAAGGCCGGTGTGGTGGTCCTGGCGCTGCTGTTCATGGCGCTGATCGCGGTGGTGAACTTTCGCGGTGTCGGTGAGAGCGTGAAGCTCAACGTGGTGCTCACCATCGTCGAGATCACCGGCCTGGCCATGGTGATCCTGGTGGGGGTCTGGGCCTTCACCGGCGGCGGCGCCGACGTCGACTTCGCCCGCGTCGTCGCCTTCGACACCCCGTCCGACAAGGGCACCTTCCTGGCCGTCACCACCGCCACCTCACTGGCGTTCTTCGCGATGGTCGGTTTCGAGGACTCGGTCAACATGGCCGAAGAGACCAAGGACCCGGTCCGCATCTTCCCCAAGGTGCTGCTGTCCGGGTTGGGGATCGCCGGCGTCGTCTACGTGATCGTCGCCATCGTCGCGGTGGCACTGGTGCCCGTCGGCGTCCTCGCCGACAGCGAGACCCCCCTGATCGAGGTCGTCAAGGCGGGGGCCCCCGGCCTGCCGATCGAGGCGATCCTGCCCTTCATCTCCATGTTCGCGGTGGCCAACACCGCGCTGATCAACATGCTGATGGCCAGCCGGCTCATCTACGGCATGGCGCGCCAGCACGTGCTGCCGCCGGTGCTGGGCACCATCCACCCCAAGCGGCACAGCCCGTGGGCGGCCATCATCTTCACCACCCTCATCGCGTTCGGCCTGATCTTCTACGTCTCCGCCGTCGCCAACAGCAGTGCCATCGCGGTGCTCGGCGGCACCACCTCGCTGCTGCTGCTCGCGGTGTTCGCGATGGTGAACGTGGCGGTGCTGGTACTGCGCCGCGACGTGCAGGCCGAGGGCGCCCATTTCCGGACGCCGACGGTGCTGCCGATCATCGGGTTCCTCGCCTCGGCCTATCTGGTGCTGCCGTTCTCCGGCCGGCCCTCGCAGCAGTACCTGCTGGCCGGGATCCTGATCCTGATCGGGATCGTGCTGTTCGGCATCACCACACTGATCAACCGTCAGCTCGGTATCCGGGGCAAGGGGATCATCGATCCGACGCACCTGAGCGACTCTCCATAGCCGGCTCGTAAGCTGTGTGTTCGTGACGATCCCGAATGTTCTGGCCAACCGCTACGCCAGCGAAGAGATGACGGCCATCTGGTCGCCGGAGGCGAAGATCATCGCCGAACGCCGGCTGTGGCTGGCCGTGCTGCGCGCGCAGTCCGAACTGGGCGTTCCGGTGCCCGAGGGCGTCGTCGACGATTACGAGCGGGTCGTGGACAACGTCGACCTGGGCTCGATCGCCGCGCGAGAGCGGGTGACCCGCCACGATGTGAAGGCTCGCATCGAGGAGTTCAACGCACTGGCCGGCCACGAGCATGTGCACAAGGGCATGACCAGCCGCGACCTCACCGAGAACGTCGAGCAGCTGCAGATCCGCCGCTCCCTGGAGCTGGTCTTCGCCCACGGTGTGGCGGTGGTGGCGCGACTTGCCGAACGCTCGATCGTGTACCGCGATGTGGTGATGGCCGGACGCAGCCACAACGTCGCCGCGCAGGCCACCACGCTGGGCAAGCGGTTCGCCTCGGCCGCCGAGGAGACGCTGCTGGCGCTGACCCGGCTGCGCGAGCTCATCGACCGGTACCCGCTGCGCGGGATCAAGGGCCCGATGGGCACCGCCCAGGACATGCTGGACCTGTTCGACGGCGATACCGCCCGGCTGGCCGAACTGGAACGGCGCGTCGCCCAATTCTTGGGATTCACAGATGTTTTCACCAGCGTCGGGCAGGTCTACCCGCGGTCACTGGATCACGACGCGGTGTCCGCGCTGGTGCAACTCGGCGCAGGCCCGTCCTCCTTCGCGCACACAATCCGGCTGATGGCCGGGCACGAACTGGTCACCGAGGGATTCGCCCCCGGCCAGGTCGGCTCCTCGGCCATGCCGCACAAGATGAACACCCGGTCCTGTGAGCGGGTCAACGGCCTGCAGGTGGTGCTGCGTGGGTACGCATCGATGGCGGCCGAGCTGGCCGGCGCGCAGTGGAACGAGGGTGACGTGTTCTGTTCGGTGGTGCGCCGCGTCGCACTGCCGGACGCGTTCTTCGCCATCGACGGCCAGATCGAGACGTTCCTGACCGTGCTCGACGAGTTCGGCGCCTACCCGGCGGTGATCCAGCGCGAACTCGATCGTTACCTGCCCTTCCTGGCCACCACCCGCATCCTCATCGCGGCCGTCCGCGCCGGCGTCGGACGGGAATCCGCGCACGAGGTCATCAAGGAGCATGCGGTGGCGGTGGCGCTGGCCATGCGGGAAAAGGGTCAGGAGCCCGACCTGCTGGACCGGCTCGCCGCCGACCCCCGGCTGCCGCTGGACCGGGTGGCCCTCGACGCGGCGCTGGCCGACAAGGAGGCGTTCACCGGTGCGGCAGGCTCGCAGGTCGACGGTGTGGTCTCCGCGGTCGAGGATCTGGTCGGGCGCTACCCCGAGGAAGCCAAGTACACCTCGGGCGCCATCTTGTGACGCTGGCCGACCTCACGGATCTCGACAACTTCGCCGGCGGTTTTCCGCACGACCTGTTCGAGGCACACCGCCGTGAGGCCCCGGTCCGCTGGCACGAACCCACCGAGCACACCCCGGACGGGGAGGGCTTCTGGTCGGTGGCCACCTACGCCGAAACCCTTGCCGTGCTACGCGATCCGGACACCTATTCGTCGGTGACCGGCGGGACCAGACCCTTCGGCGGCACCCTGCTGCAGGACCTCTCCGTCGCGGGCCAGGTGCTCAACATGATGGACGACCCGCGGCATGCCCAGATCCGCAGGCTGGTCAGCTCCGGGCTGACGCCACGGATGATCACCCGGGTGACCGAGGATCTGCGCGCCAGGGCCCGGACACTGCTGGACGCTGTCGAACCCGGGGTGGCGCTGGACTTTCTCGTGGACATCGCCGCGGAGCTGCCCATGCAGATGATCTGCATCCTGCTGGGCGTGCCTGAATCCGAACGGCATTGGCTGTTCGAGGCGATCGAGCCGCAGTTCGACTTCGGTCGGGCACGCTCGGCGGCCGTCGGACAGCTCACGCCCGAAGAAGCCGGATCGCGGATGTACGAATACGGCATGCAACTGATCGCGGCCAAACGCGCCGAGCCGGGCGATGACATGTTGTCGCTGGTGGCGAACGCAACCGATGCCGAAATGTCGGATCTCGAGCTGTACCTGTTCTTCAGTCTGCTGTTCAGTGCCGGTGCGGAGACCACCCGTAACTCGGTGGCGGGGGGACTGCTGGCACTCATCGAGCACCCCGGGCAGCTGCGGCGCCTGCAGCGCGAGCCGGCGTTGTTGCCGTCGGCGATCGAGGAGATGGTGCGCTGGACGACACCCTCCCCGTCGAAACGGCGCACCGCCACCCGCGCGGTGACTCTCGGCGGCTGCGATATCGAGGCCGGGCACAAGGTGCAGATCTGGGAGGGTTCGGCGAACCGCGACCCGGCGGTGTTCCAGGATCCAGATGTTTTCGATATCGCGCGGAAGCCCAACGCACACTTGGGATTCGGGCACGGCGTGCATTACTGCCTGGGCGCCAACCTGGCGCGCCTGGAGCTGCGGGTGCTGTTCGAGGAACTACTGCCCCGGTTCCGCACCGCACGGCTGGTCGCACCGGTCGAGTGGACCCGCAGCAATCGGCACACCGGTATCCGGCACCTGTTCGTCGAATTCGGCTGATCGCTACTCTCGGACACATGGACTTCGGCCAGAACGACAACCTCCGAGTCTCCAATGCGGAGCGCGCGCACGTGAGCGGACTGCTCGAGCGCGCGGTCGCCGACGGCATGATCACACTCGACGAGTTCGCCGAGCGCACCGATGCCGCGCTGGCCGCGCGCACCCGCGGTGAGCTGCGGGCCGTGCTCGTCGACCTGCCCGGTATGGACTTGGACTTGCATGCCCCGCAGGCGCGGGTCGTCCGCGGCAGCGTGGAGCCCGAGGCGCTGGGCGGCTGGATGACCTCGATCGTCCGGCGCGGGCCGTGGACGGTGGCGCCGGTGATCAACCTGAACACCCGGATGTGCAGCACCACCCTGGACTTCACCTCGGCGGTCCTGCCGGGGCCGGTCATCGAGGTGAACATCGACGACTACCTGAGTTCGACGGAGCTCATCGTGCCGGCCGGGGCCACCGCGGACCTCAACGGTGTCGACGCCATCGCCGGCAGCGCCACGGTCAAGGTCCGCAACATCCCGCAGCCCGACCAGCTGCACGTCATCGTGCGCGGCAAGGTCAGGTTGGGATCGGTCAGTGTGCGGCATCCGTTCGGGAGCTGGCTGCGGCGCCTGCACGGCGGCTGACGGCGAACTCGATCTCGGCGGTGACCCGCTCCGGATACTCGGTGAGGTCCAGCCAGGTGAAGCGCAGCACCTGGTAGCCGAGCAGGGCGAGTTCGTTCTGCTTGACCCGATCCCGTTGGAAGGCATCGGGATCGGCGATGAGCGCTCGCGCGAAGAGCAAACAGCACAGTGGAATGCCAGCCCGTCCACTTCGATGGCGATCTTCCGGTCGCGGAAAAGGACGTCGACCTCCCAGCGTCCGAGGCGCTGGTTGGCCTTCCATCCGGTGATGCCCGCCTGCCGCAGCAACCCGACCAGGAGCCGTTCCGCTTCGGAATGCGCGCCGCTGTCGGCGGCCCGCAACAGTCTGCGCGCTGTGGGTGAACCGTGCCTGCCCTTGTTACTCAGATGAGCGACCGCCTCCACGACCGTCAGCGGTAGAGCGGTCACCCGCAGCCCGTGGCGCGTCACGCAATCGGCGGGGTCGAGGTCGCGCCGGCGGGTCCGGATGCCGTATCGCCGTCGCGGATTGCTGACCGCGGGCACCGTCACCTCCACCGTCTCGGGTGGGTACTTGGTGATCTCGTGCCACCATGCCGCGGCCAACCCGCTGGCGACCGCGCGTGGGCCGTATCCCCAGACCGCGGCCCGGATGGGTGCACGATCGGTGAACAGCCGGTCGTCGACGAAATACACCCCGGGCGAGCAGCGCAGCCAGTGCCCGGAGCGGACCCTGCGATAGACCGCTTGGCGGTTCAGTCCGGCCTGCTGCGCCTGGGCGAGCGTGATGACCCCGTCGTGATCGCACAGCAGTCGGTCCTGCATGTCTATTTGGACGGAATGCCGGGCCGAACGGTTCCGCCGACCGCGATTTGAGCACATCTGGTAACGCTCAGCGTTACTGGATGTGCGCAAATCGCAGAGGGGTGAGTGGGTTAGGGTGGCCTAATGTCCAAGACGTCGCGTGTCCTCGTGCTGCTGGCGGCCCTTCTGCTCGGTACCGGCCTGCTCGCGGGCTGCGGTGGGTCCGACAGCGCTCCGGCGGGTGAAGAGCCGTCGGCCGAATCGGTCACCATCACACACAAATTCGGCGAAACCACCGTCCCGCCGGACCCCGAACGGGTGGTCACCGTCGGCTGGAACGACCAGGATTTCGTGCTGGCGCTGGGCGTGGTGCCGGTGGGGACCCGCAGCTGGTTCGAGAACTACAACGAGTTCCCGTGGGTCAAGGAGGCCACCGACGGCAAGGGTGTGCCGGTGATCGAGGGCGACACCATCAACTTCGAGGCGATCGCCAAGGCCGAGCCGGACGTCATCTTCGCCATCTACGAGACCATCGATCAGAAGACCTATGACCAGCTGTCCCAGATCGCCCCGACCGTCATCCAGTCGGACAAATACCCCGATGAGGAAACCCCCTGGAACGTCCAGCTTCTGACCACCGGCGAGGCGCTCGGTAAGAAGCAGCAGGCACAGGAGCTCGTCGATGAGGTCAACGCCGGCATTGACGCCGCGAAACGGGCGCACCCCGAATTCGCCGGTAAGACGCTGGTGGCGGATTTCAGTTCCGAGCCCGACGCGCCCTACCTGATCGGTGCGGGTGACCCGCGCCGCACGCTGTTCGATGCGCTGGGCTTCGCAGCGCAGGAGACCGTCGGCGATGTCTCGCAGGAGCGGTTGTCGCTGCTGGAGGGTGACCTGTTGTTCGTCAACGGCGTGACCAAACAGCAGCTGGCCGAATCGCCGGCCTTCCAGCGGCTCAACGTGGTTCGCGAGGACCGCACGTTGTATGCCGGTCCGGATTCCACGCTCAGCGGTGCGCTGACCTACAGCGGGCCCAACGCGCTGCTGTACGCGCTGGACGTGCTGACCCCGCAGTTGAGCAATGCGCTGCAGGGTCGCCCGGTCGCGGACCTGTCGAACTCTTAGCGGTTACGGGCACGTGCCCGATCACGCGGTGAGGCACGCGGTATCACCAGCGGGGTGCCCGTCTCCGGGTCCTCGATGATCTGGCACTTGAGTCCGTAGACCTGTTCGACGAGTTCCGCGGTGATCACCGTCGACGGAGCGCCCTGGGCCACGATGTGCCCGGACTTCATCGCGATGATGTGATCGGCGAACCGGCAGGCGTGGTTCAGGTCGTGCAGCACGGCGACGATGGTGCGGCCCTGCTCGGAATTCAACTCGGCGAACAGATCGAGCAGTTCGACCTGGTGCGCGATGTCCAAAAAGGTCGTCGGCTCGTCGAGCAGGATGAGCGGGGTCTGCTGGGCCAGCACCATGGCCACCCAGACCCGTTGGCGCTGACCGCCGGACAGTTCGTCGACGGGCCGGCCGGCGATTGCCGTCACGCCGGTGGCCGCCATCGCATCGGCCACCGCCTGTTCATCCTCGCGGGCGTACTGGCGCAGCACCCGCTGATGCGGGAAGCGGCCGCGGGCAACCAGGTCGGCGACGGTGATGCCCTCCGGCGCGATCGAGGACTGCGGGAGCAACCCCAGCTTGCGGGCCACGTCCTTGGTCCGCAGGCCGGTGATGTCGGCCCCGTCGAGGATCACCTGCCCGCCGGAGGGTTTCAGCAGGCGTGCCAGCCCGCGCAACAGCGTGGACTTGCCGCAGGCGTTCGGGCCGACGATCGCGGTGACGGCGCCGTCGACGATGTCCACGGACAGCCCGTCCACGATCACCGTGGTGCCGTAACCCAGCGACAGATCCTGCGCACGCAGCGTTGACATACCGTTTGCCTCCTACTGCTTTCGGGCCTGCACGATGAGAAGCCAGATGAGATAGGCCCCACCGGCCACGACGGTGACCGCACCGACGGGAAGCTCGGCGGGCGCGAAGATCCTCAGCGCCACCAGATCGCTTGCCAGCAGCAGGAATGCCCCCATGAACGCCGAAGAGACCAGACCGACGCCGGGGGAGGCGGTGAGCCGGCGCGCCAGTTGCGGGGCGGCAAGGGCGACGAACGAGATGGGTCCGGCCGCCGCGGTGGCGATGGCGATGAGGAGAACGCCGATCGCGAAGAGGGCCAGCCGCGCCCGTTCCGTGCGGACCCCGAGCGCACCCGCCGCGTCGTCACCCATCTGCAGGATGGGCAGCTGCGGGCCCAGGTATGCCAGCCATATCAGCGCGGGGATCACACATACCAGCACCGGAACGGCCTGCTCCCAGTGCAGGCCGGTGAGCGTGCCCTGCTGCCAGATGGCCGCGGTGATCGCCTGATTCAGCTTGATCTTCAGGATGATCCATTGATTGAGCGAGCTCAGCACCGCGCTCACCGCGATCCCGACGATGATCAGCCGGAAGCCGGCCAGGCCGTTGCGGTAGGCGAGCAGATACACGGCCACCGCGGTCAGCAGTCCGCCCGCCACGGCACCGGCGGCCATCAGGTAGTACCCACCGCCGAACAGGGCGATCGCCACGAGCGCGCCGGTGTAGGAGCCGAACCCGAAGCCGATGACATCCGGGCTGCCCAACGGGTTGCGGGTGATGGCCTGGAAGATCGCACCCGAAATACCCAGGGCCGCACCGATCACCAGGGCCAGCACGATCCGCGGCATCCGCCAGTCGAGCACCACCACGTTGGTGAACCCGGTGTCGCTGCCGGTAAGCACGGCCACCACCTCGGCGGGCGATACCGGGTATTCACCGACCCCGAGGGCCAGCACAGCCAGCACCACCGCGCCGATGCCGAGCGCGGACAGCACACCGATACTGCGCCACGATGCGCGCAACGCGAGCGCCGGTTCGCGCCGCAGCACCAGCTGTTTCTTTCCGAAGTCGATGCTTCCCCCGTCGCTGCGCTCGCCCCTGATCCCGGTCACAGGCCGCTGGCCTTGGAGCGGCGGACCAGCCAGATCAGCACCGGAGCTCCGATGAACGCGGTGACGATGCCGGCGGGCAGTTCACCCGGCGGGACCACGACCCGGCCGACGATATCGGCGGCCAGCAACAGCGCCGGTGCCGCGAAGAGGCTGTAGGCGCAGATCGATCGCCAATCCGGCCCGGTGAACCAGCGCACCGCGTGGGGCACCATCAAGCCCACGAAACCGATCGGGCCTGCCGCCGCGGTGGCGGCCCCGGCGAGCACCGTCACCGCGATCAGCCCGAGGATGCGGGTGCGAACCACATTGCCGCCCATGGCGACCGCGAGATCGTCGCCGAGAGCGATGGCGTTGAGTCCGCGGCTGACGTACAGGCACAGCCCCGCACCCACGACGATGAACGGCGCGACGACCCAGAAGACCTCCAGCGAGCGACCGTCGAGTGCCCCGGCGTCCCAGAATCGCATGGAGTCGAAGGCGCGGGGGTAGCGCAGCCGAATCGCGAAGGAGATGCCGTCGGCCACGGCTCCCACCGCGACACCGGCCAGCAGCATCCGCACCGGCGTCATCAGGGTGCGCCCGGTGGCCCCGATGAAATACACCAGCAGCATGGCGACGAACGCCCCGAGGAATGCGAACCAGATATAGGACAGCGTGGTGTGCAGGCCCAGGAACGCGATGGCCGAGACGACGAAGAGCCCGGCGACGGCCTCGATGCCCAGGATCTGGCTGTCGGCGAGCGGATTGCGGGTGATGCCCTGGATGAGGGCGCCGGACAAACCGAGCGCGATGCCCACGACGATGCCCAGCAGGGTGCGCGGGATGCGCAGGTCGTGCACGATCCACTGTTCACCGGTGTCGGTGTAGTCGGTGACCGCGTGCCACACCGTCGACAGATCCACGGCTTCGGTACCGATCGCCAGACTGAGTAACGACATCAGCACGAGCAGCGCCGCGCAGAGTGCCAGGCCGGGCAGTCGACGGTCTCCGGTGACGACGCCGGTCCTGCTGCCGTCGGCGAGTTCGAGCGGCATGTTGTGCAGGCTAACCTAACAACCTGACGGTCGGCTGGGCGCCCTCAGAGCTTCACCCCCGCGGCATGGATCTCCAGCAGCGCCAACTCGCGGATGGCCGGACGGTCGTCGCGGCGCCAGGCGCCGATCGGGTCGGGGTTGATTGCGGTCAGCTTGCCCAGCGGCCGGTTGGCCAGCGCCCGCATGGCCAGCAGTTCCTGCCCGGCGTGCGTGGACGCCAGCGTCAGCACCGTCAACTTGCGCCGGAAGAAGCGCAGGCGCAGGAACAACCACGGCATGGCGACCGCGAGGATCGGGGTGGCCGCGACGGCCAGCGCCAGCACCCACGCCAGCCAGGTCGCGGTGCTGTCCAGGCTCTGGCCCGCGCCGGCGATCTCACCGGCGGCATCGCTGGCCGCCCGCAGCGGCCCGCTCAGCGCATCCCCGATCAGGGGGAAGTCGTCGGCCCGGTCACCGGCGGTATTCAGGCTGCCCGACACCCCGTCGGCGCCGTCCTGCACCTGACGGCCCACCTCGGCGATGGTGGCCACCGCCGTGTAGACCGCGCTGCCGACCATCACCCACACCCACGTCCAGATGAGGACGGTGACGTCGCTGACGAGCTGGGCCAGCAAGCGGCCGGGTCGTCCGGCATAGGGCAGGTACCGCAATCTCATGGCTTCGATCCCAGCACATAGGGTGAGTCAATGCGCCCCGCTCTGACCGACTACCGGCATCTGGCCAGCGGCAAAGTTCGCGAGCTGTACCGCATCGACGACGCTCACCTGCTGTTCGTGGCCAGCGACCGCATCTCGGCCTTCGACCACATTCTGGACACCGCCATCCCGGACAAGGGCCGGATCCTGACCGCGATGAGCGTGTTCTTCTTCGATCACCTCGGTGTGGCCAACCACCTGGCGGGCCCGCCCGATGACGAACGCATCCCCGAAGAGGTCCTGGGCCGCGCCCTCGTGGTCCGCGCGCTGGAGATGCTGCCGGTGGAGTGCGTGGCACGCGGCTACCTGACGGGTTCCGGGCTGATCGATTATCAGCAATCCGGGTCGGTGTGCGGTATCGCGCTACCCGCCGGGCTCGGTGAGGCGAGCAAGTTCGACGAGCCGCTGTTCACCCCGGCCACCAAGGCCGAGCTGGGCGAGCACGACGAGAACGTGTCCTTCGACGCGGTGGTCGAGCTGGTGGGCGCGCAGCGGGCCGCCGAGCTGCGCGAGGCGACGCTGCAGATCTATCTCAAGGCCGCCGAGCATGCGCTGAGCAAGGGCATCATCGTGGCCGACACCAAGTTCGAATTCGGCGTCGATGCCGACGGACAACTGGTGCTCGCCGATGAGGTGCTCACCCCGGACTCGTCGCGCTATTGGCCGGCCGACAGCTACCAGCCCGGTGAGGTGCAGCCCAGCTATGACAAGCAGTTCGTGCGCAACTGGCTGACCGGACCGGATTCGGGCTGGGACCGCCACGGCGACACCCCGCCCCCACCGTTGCCCGCCGAGATCGCCGCAGCCACCCGGGCGCGTTATATCGAGGCGTACGAGAGGATTTCCGGATTGAGCTTCTCCGATTGGATCGGATCGTGACCGCGGTGCAGCCGCCGGTGGCCAAGCGGGTCGAGCACCGCCGCGAGCATCACGGTGATGTCTTCATCGACCCCTATGAGTGGCTGCGCGAAAAGTCCAATCCCGAGGTGATCGCCCACCTGGAGGCGGAGAACGCCCACACCGAGGCGGCCACCGCCGGGCTGGCGCCGTTGCGGCAGAAGATCTTCGACGAGATCAAGGCGCGCACCAAGGAGACCGACCTGTCGGTCCCGACCCGCCGCGGTCAGTGGTGGTACTACGCCCGCAGCTTCGAGGGGCAGCAGTACGGCGTACACGCCCGGTGCCCGATCCGCGACGCGGATGACTGGATCCCGCCGGAACTCGACGAGAACACCGCGATCCCGGGCGAGCAGATCCTGCTCGACGAGAACACCGAGGCCGAAGGCCACGAGTTCTTCTCGCTCGGCGCCATCAGCGTCAGCGTCGACGGCAACGTCCTGGCCTTCTCGGTGGACGTCAAGGGTGACGAGCGGTACACGTTGCGGTTCAAGGATCTACGGACCGGCGAGCTCTACGAGGACACCATCACCGGGATCGGCGCGGGCGCGACCTGGGGTTCCGACAACCATTCGGTGTACTACACGACCCTTGACGAGGCGTGGCGGCCCGATACTGTGTGGCGTCATCGTCTGGGTTCCGGCCTGCCCGCGCAGAAGGTGTATCACGAAGCCGACGAACGGTATTGGCTGGGCGTCGGGCGAACCCGCAGCGACAAGTACGTCATCATCGCCGCGGGCAGTGCGGTCACCTCCGAGGTGCGCTATGCCGATGCCGCCGATCCGGACGCCGAGTTCACCGTGGTGTTGCCGCGCCGCGATCAGGTGGAATACTCCGTCGAACATGCGGTGGTCGGCGGTGAGGACCGCTTCCTCATCCTGCACAACGACGGCGCGGTGAACTTCACCCTGGTCGAGGCGCCGGTGAGCGATCCGAGCGCCTTCCGCACCCTCATCGAGCATCGCGAGGACGTCCGCCTCGACGGGGTCGACGCGTTCGAGAGCCACCTGGTGGTCAGCTACCGCCGCGAGGCTCTGCCCCGAATTCAGTTGTGGCCCATCGGCGTCGACGGCTCCTACGGCGTGCCGCAGGAGATCGCCTTCGAATCCGAGCTGATGTCGGCGGGCCTGAGCGGCAACCCGAACTGGTCGTCACCGAAGCTGCGGGTGGGCGCGGTGTCCTGGGTGATCCCGGTGCGGATCTACGACCTGGACCTGGTGACGGGGGAGCGCACGCTGCTGCGCGAGCAGCCGGTCCTCGGCGACTACCGCCCCGAGGAGTACGTCGAGCGCAGGGATTGGGCGGTGGCGCCCGACGGGGCCAGGATCCCGATCTCGATCGTGCACCGTGCCGGTCTGGCGTTCCCGGCCCCCACGCTGCTGTACGGCTACGGCGCCTACGAATCGTGCGAGGACCCGCGGTTCTCGATCGCCCGGCTGTCGCTGCTGGACCGGGGGATGGCGTTCGCCGTCGCCCATGTGCGCGGCGGCGGCGAACTGGGGCGACGGTGGTACGAGGACGGCAAGCTGCTGCACAAGCGCAACAGCTTCACCGATTTCATCGCGGTGGCCGAGCATCTGGTGGTCACCGATCTGACCCGCCCGAATCGCTTGGTGGCACTCGGGGGCAGCGCCGGCGGCCTGCTGGTCGGTGCGGTGCTCAACATGGCCCCGCACCTGTTCGCCGGCGTGCTGGCCCAGGTGCCGTTCGTGGATCCGCTGACGACCATCCTGGATCCGTCGCTTCCGCTCACCGTCACCGAATGGGACGAGTGGGGAAATCCTTTGGAGGACGGCGAGGTCTACGACTACATGAAGTCGTACTCGCCGTATGAGAACGTCGCATCCCTGGACTACCCGGCGGTGCTCGCGATGACCTCGCTCAACGACACCCGGGTGTACTACGTGGAGCCCGCGAAATGGGTTGCGGCCCTTCGGCATGCTCAGCTCGATCCGGAGGCCGGCGCGGCCAGGGTGCTGTTGAAGACCGAAATGGTGGCCGGGCACGGCGGCATCAGCGGACGATACGAGCGCTGGAAGGAAGCCGCCTTCCAGTACGCCTGGCTGCTGGCGACCGCGGATCCGGAGAACCACGGTGACGGTCAGGCGGACAGCCTGTTCGGCGGTCCACGTATCTAGACGGTGTCAAGATCGTGGCTATGATGGCCCGATGAGCAAGCCGAGCTACCACCACGGCGACCTGCGGGCGGTGATCGTGGCCGAGGCGGCCAACCTGGTCGCCGAACGCGGCGCCGACGGTGTCTCGCTGCGCGAACTCGCCCGTGTCGCAGGGGTGTCGCACGCGGCCCCGGCGCACCACTTCGGCGATCGGCGCGGCGTGTTCACCGCGCTGGCCGCAGAGGGATTCCGGATCCTGACAGCCGAACTGACCGAGGCCCGGCCCGAGTTCATCGATGCGGCGAAGGCCTACGTGCGGTTCGCCCTGGCGCACCCCGGCCACTTCGAGGTGATGTTCGACAAATCGCTGTACGACGCCGCCGATGAGCAGGTGCAGGAGGCGTCCGCGGCGGCCTACGTCGAACTGAACCACGGTGTCGGCACGCTTGCCGATCCGCACGCAAAGGCCGATCCGGACGGTGCCGCGCTGGCGGCGTGGTCGATGGTGCACGGATTCGCCCAGCTGTGGCTCAACGAGGCCGTCGACACCGCGGGTGATCCGATCGCGACGGTCGAGAGGCTGGCGGCGATCCTGTTCGACGGCTAGCGTCGATCCGGTGAGCCTCAACCAGATCCCGCTGACCACCCTCGACGGCAAGGACACCACGCTCGGCGAATTGTCCTCCCGTGCAACGCTGGTGGTGAACGTCGCCTCCAAATGCGGCCTGACCCCGCAATACGCCGCGCTGGAGAAGATCGCCGAGGACTACGCCGACCGGGGCCTGACCGTCATCGGCGTCCCGTGCAACCAGTTCATGGGTCAGGAGCCGGGTACCGCCGAGGAGATCCAGACCTTCTGTTCCACCACCTACGGCGTGACCTTCCCGCTGCTGGCCAAGGCCGATGTCAACGGCGCGGATCGGCACCCGCTCTACACCGAACTGACCAAGGCCGCCGATGCCGACGGACAGGCCGGGGACATCCAGTGGAACTTCGAGAAGTTCCTGGTGGCACCGGGTGGCGAGGTGGTCAAGCGGTTCCGTCCGCGCACCGAACCGGATGCATCCGAGGTGATCGAGGCCATCGAAGCCGTCATCTCCCAATAGCCAACTCGCGTCCGGGTGTTCGCAACCGTGCTGACACCTGGTGTTGCGACACTGCAGAGTGTGACCGCAGAGCTGATCGTCTCGATTTCCGGGATCAGGGACCGCACGCTGCCCGACGTCGACACGTTCTGCGAGGAACTCGACGCCCGCGACGTGCCGGTGTCACTGCTGGTGGCGCCTCTGCTCAAGGGCGACTACCGGCTGGAGCGCGACCCGGCAACGCTGTTCTGGCTGGCCGAGCGGCGTGCCGCCGGCGACGCCGTCGTGCTGCACGGCTACGACGAGGCGGCCACCAAGAAGCGCCGCAGCGAATTCGCCACCCTGCAGGCGCATGAGGCGAACCTGCGGCTGCTGGGTGCCGACCGGTTGATGGAACACCTGGGTCTGCGCACCCGGCTGTTCGCCGCACCGGGCTGGACGGTGTCCGACGGAACCGCGATGGCATTGCCGCGCAACGGCTTCCGATTGCTGGCCGGTCTCGCCGGCGTCAC
The DNA here is from genome assembly GCF_008329585.1 of Mycolicibacterium sp. P9-22. Classification (GTDB taxonomy): domain Bacteria; phylum Actinomycetota; class Actinomycetes; order Mycobacteriales; family Mycobacteriaceae; genus Mycobacterium. Next base: position 341,899 of record NZ_NPKP01000003.1, read on the forward strand.
CGACCTGGTGCGCGAGACCACCACCCCGGCCCGGGTGCTCGGCATCGGCGCCGGATTCCTCACCGAAACCTGGTGGTGCCGCACCCTGGTGCTGTCGGCCGAGCGCACCGCGCGCCGCGGCGGCACGGTACGGCTGGCGGTCTCGGCGCGTCAGCTGCGTCACACCGGTCCGCGGCAGGCCGTCCTCGACGCCATCGACCTGGCACTCCTGCACGGCTGCGCCCCCGAGACCTACCGCTGGGAGGCGGATCCGGCACTCACCGACGCCGCCTGAGGCTAAGTTGTCGGCATGGCCGATGCCGATGTGATCGTGGTGGGTGCGGGGCTGGCCGGACTGGTCGCCGCCGCGGAACTGATCGAGCGGGGCCGCCGTGTCCTGATCGTCGACCAGGAGAATGCCGCCAATCTCGGCGGCCAGGCGTTCTGGTCGTTCGGCGGGCTCTTCCTGGTGGACAGCCCCGAGCAGCGCCGGCTCGGCATCAAGGACAGCCATGAGCTGGCCCTGCAGGACTGGCTGGGCAGCGCCGGTTTCGACCGCGACGAGGACCACTGGCCCCGGCAGTGGGCGCACGCCTATGTGGACTTCGCCGCCGGGGAAAAGCGCAGCTGGCTACGTGAGCGCGGACTGCAGACTTTCGCGATGGTCGGCTGGGCCGAACGCGGTGGTTACGGTGCACTCGGGCACGGCAACTCGGTGCCGCGCTTCCACATCACCTGGGGCACCGGCCCGGCGTTGGTCGATGTGTTCGCCCGGCGGCTGCTGGGTCAGCCCCGGGCCAGGTTCGCCCACCGGCACCGCGTCGACGAGCTGATCGTCGAGGGCGGCGCGGTGACCGGCGTCCGGGGAATGGTGTTGGAACCCAGCGATGCCGCGCGCGGCGTGGCGTCATCCCGGGAAACATTGGGGGAGTTCGAGTTCCGGGCCCAGTCCGTGATCGTGGCCAGTGGCGGTATCGGCGGCAACCACGATCTGGTGCGCAAGAACTGGCCGCCGAGGATGGGGCGCGTTCCGCAACAGCTGCTCTCGGGGGTGCCCGCACACGTCGACGGCCGGATGATCGGCATCAGCGAGACCGCCGGCGCCCGCGTCATCAACAGCGACCGGATGTGGCACTACACCGAGGGCATCACCAACTACGACCCGGTGTGGCCCAAGCACGGCATCCGCATCCTGCCGGGCCCGTCCTCGCTGTGGCTGGACGCCACCGGTAAAAGACTGCCGGTGCCGCTGTACCCGGGTTTCGACACCCTGGGCACGCTGGAACACATCGCCACCACCGGCCAGGACTACACCTGGTTCGTGCTCAACGCCCGCATCATCGCCAAGGAATTCGGCCTGTCCGGGCAGGAGCAGAACCCCGACCTCACCGGCCGCAGCGTCAAGGCGGTGCTCGCCCGGGGACGTGACGGAGGTCCGATGCCGGTGCGCGCGTTCCTCGACAAGGGCGTGGACTTCGTCACCGGTAACTCACTGCGCGAGTTGGTGTCCGCGATGAACGCGGTTCCCGACGTGGAGCCACTGGACTACGCCACCGTCGAGGCCGAGGTCACCGGGCGCGACCGCGAGGTGCTCAACAAGTTCACCAAGGACAGCCAGATCACCGCGATCCGGGCGGCCCGCGAGTACCTGCCGGACCGCATCGCGCGGGTCGTCGCACCGCACCGCCTCACCGACCCGAAGGCCGGGCCGCTGATCGCGGTGAAGCTGCACATCCTGACCCGGAAGTCGTTGGGCGGGCTGGAAACCGACCTGGACTCGCGAGTCCTCAAGGGCGACGGATCGGTGTTCGAAGGGCTGTACGCCGCGGGTGAGGCCGCCGGGTTCGGTGGCGGCGGCGTCCACGGCTACCGGTCCTTGGAAGGCACGTTCCTGGGCGGCTGTGTGTTCTCGGGCCGGGCGGCCGGCCGGGCCGCCGCCCGCGAGACCGCCTGAGATCCCGCCGCCAGCACGGCCAGGCACACCGTGGCGGATGCGAAGAACATCGAGCCGATGTTGTCGGTCAGGTAGTGCAGGTCGGTGGCCGCCATGCTCAGCCCGCCGATCACGGTGACCACCCCCGCGACCAGCAGCAGCCACAGCGACACCCCGGCCGCCAGCACCAGCATGGCCATCACGGTGATGACGACGGTGGTGTGCCCGCTCGGATAGGCCAGCGCGTCACCCTTGTACCGGCCGAACAGCGGTTTGAGCAGCCTCGTCGCGATCACCGAGAGCAGCGGGCACAGCGCCACCACCACCGCCAGCCGCCACCGCCTGCGCACCAGCGCGATCACCACCGCGACGGCGAGGATCACCATCATCGGCACCGCCCAGCTGAAATAGAGCATCCACACCGGATCGGGGCCGAACACGCGCTGCATCACCCGCAGCGCCCCGTCGTCGAACGCGGTTGAACCGTGCCCGACCACCAGCCCCAGCACCACCATCGCGGCGATACCGATGGGCGGCCACCACCGCAGCAGACTGCGCGGCCTCAGAATGCGGTTCCGTTCTCCGGATCGAGCACCTGGAAATCGGTATCGGTCATCTCCGAGAGCCGGCCGTAGTAGATGCCACGGGCGGACGGCTCGATGATGCCCTGGTGGATCGGGACGGCGCGGGCCGGCGCGACCGCGCGCAGGTATTCGACGGCCTCGGAGACCTTCATCCACGGTGCCGCCGCGGGGGTGGCCAGCACGTCGATCGCCTCGTCGGGAACGAACAGGGCGTCCCCGGGATGCATCAGCCGGGCCGGGTGATCGGCGTCGCCGATGAGGTAGGAGGTGTTGTCGATCACCGGGATCTCCGGGTGGATCACCGCGTGGGTGCCGCCCACCCCACGTACCGAAAGGTGCCCGATGGTGAACGCGTCACCGGCGTGCACGGCCTGCCACGGCTCGCCGAGCTGGGCCGCGGTCTGCGGGTCGGCATACAGCTTGGCCTGCGGATTGGCGTCCAGCAGGGCAGGCAGCCGCGCGGTGTCGGCGTGGTCGGGATGTTGATGGGTGATCAGGATCGCGTCCAGGCCGGTGATGCCCTCGAAGCCGTGCGAGAAGGTGCCCGGATCGAACAGCACCGTGGTCTGGGCGCCTTCACCGTTGGCGAAGCCTGCCAGCAGGCAGGAGTGGCCGAAGTGCGTCAGTTGCATGGCTCCATTGTGGCCCGAGACCTCGCCGGTAGAGTTATGACCGACCAAGACCGGTCCGAAATGAAGGAGTCCCCGTGGCCCGCGTCGTAGTGCACGTGATGCCCAAGGCTGAGATCCTCGACCCGCAGGGGCAGGCGATCGTCGGCGCGCTGGGCCGCCTCGGCCATGGTGGTGTCGCGGATGTCCGCCAGGGCAAGCGGTTTGAACTCGAGGTCGACGATTCGGTGTCCGACGAGGCGCTGGCCGAGATCGCCGAGTCGTTGCTCGCCAACACCGTGATCGAGGAGTTCTCGGTGAGCCGGGACGATTCGTGAGCGGCAAAGTAGGGGTCATCACCTTCCCCGGCACGCTCGACGACGTCGATGCCGCCCGGGCGGTGCGGTTGGCCGGCGGTGAGGCGGTCAGCCTGTGGCACGGTGACGCCGATCTCAAGGGTGTCGACGCGGTGGTCGTGCCCGGCGGGTTCTCCTACGGCGACTACCTGCGCTGCGGTGCGATCGCGAAGTTCGCCCCTGTGATGGGCTCCGTGGTCGAAGCCGCGGGGCGTGGCCTGCCGGTGTTGGGGATCTGCAACGGTTTTCAGGTGCTCTGCGAGGCCGGGCTGCTGCCGGGCGCGCTGACCCGCAATGCCGGACTGCACTTCATCTGCCGCGACACCTGGCTGGAGGTCGCCTCGAACTCGACCGCCTGGACCACCCGGTATGAAGCCGGTGCCGACCTGCTGGTGCCGCTGAAGTCCGGCGAGGGCCGTTATGTCGCCGCCGAGTCGGTGCTCGACGAGCTCGAGGGCGAGGGCCGGGTGGTCTTCCGCTACCGGGAGAACCTGAACGGTTCGATGCGCGGTATCGCCGGCGTGAGCTCGGCCAACGGCCGCGTGGTGGGTCTGATGCCGCACCCCGAGCACGCCACCGAGCCGCTCACCGGGCCGTCCGATGACGGGCTCGGGCTGTTCTACTCCGCGCTGGACGCGGTGCTGACGGCCTGATCGGCCGCGGCGAGGGTGCGCAATCTCGCCGTCATGCGTGCGTGTTGTGCCGCAGACACGCACGCTCGCGGGTCAGAGGGTGAGCGCGACCGAGGCCTCCGCGGTGTACGCCAGGAACGTGAAGGTCTCCTGCAGGTACAGCGCAACGCTGTCGGCGTCGTGGGACAGGTAGCCGATCGACACATCGGTGCCCAGCTGTAGGTCGAAATCGCCTCCGCGGGTGGACAACACGAATGCGCCGTCGATGGCCGGGGCCCAGATGATCTCGCCGTCGACCAGCCGGTTGAGGTGCTCACGGATCGGATAACCGTTGACCGTCGTCTCGCTCACCTGGGTGTAGACGTCGGCGGAGAGCAGCACGCTGTACGGGCCGTCGACACCGGCGAGACGCAGCTCCGAGAGCGCCTGGCTGATGATGTCGGGCATCTCGCGTGGATCGGCGGGCAGCGCCAGCCTGGGGCACGAGCTCGACTTGCGGATTCCTTCGATCGAGGCCGCCTCGTACCCCTCGAAGATCGCGCGGTCCTCGGCGAACGCGAGTTTCTTGGCGGCATCCTTGACCGGATCCCAGTCCGAGTTTTGCGACCCGCGTTCCACATCGTCGACGTCGCGGCGGCCCACCGTGAACGGCACCCGCAGCCGCACCAGCGGCTTGGACTCCCGCAGATGCGCGATGACACCGTCGCCCGGCGGCACGACATCGCGCAGATGCCCGGTGCTGACGGCGGCGGTCACCGGGCCACCGGGATCGCTGACGTCGACCACCCGGCGACCGGCGATGTGGCGCTTGAAGGTCCGGGTCGCCTCCTGCTCGATCTCGGTCCAGGCGGCCTCGGTGATCGGGGCGAGCTCGCGGTACAGGTTGTTCATTGCGGGGTTCCTTTCAGGCTGCCGATCGCAAGTGAGTAGTCGGCCCGCACCGCCTCTGCGGGGGCTTCCGGGAACGGAAGTGGCGGTGGGTCATCGAGAAAATCGACGGTGGGCACGAAGAACATCCCGCCGGTGACGGCGGTGGAGAAATCGAGGATCCGGTCGGTGTTCCCGGGCGGATCGCCGATGAACATGTTGGTCAGCATCCGCTCGGTGACCGCGGGTGTGCGCGAGTAGCCGATGAAGTAGGTGCCGAACTCACCGTTGCCGACGGTGCCGTAGGGCATGTTGCGGCGCACGATCTTGAGCTCGTTGCCGTCCTCGTCGGTGATGACATTGAGCGCGATGTGCGAATTCGCCGGCTTCACATCGTCGTCCATCTCGATATCGTCGGCCTTGGTCCGCCCGATCACGTTCTGCTGCTCGTCGACCGACAGCGCCCGCCACGCCGACATGTCATGGACGTAGCGCTGAATGTGCACATAACAGCCGCCCGCGAACTCGGGATCCTCGGCGCCGATCACGGTGGCGTCATCGGCGCGCGCCCCGGTCGGGTTCTCCGTGCCGTCGACGAAACCGAGCAGATCGCGGTTGTCGAAATAGTTGAAGCCGTGCACCTCGTCGACCACCGTCACCGCACCGGCCATCGCCTCCATGAGCCGCCCGGCGAGTTCGAAGCAGACATCCATCGTCTCGGCGCGGATGTGCCACAGCAGATCCCCTGCGGTGGCGGGGGCGTGGTGGCGCGGCCCGTCCAGCGCGATGAACGGATGCAGATCGGCCGGACGTGGCCCGGCGAACAGCCGGTCCCAGGCGTCGGATCCGATGGACGTCACCACCGACAGCTGCTTGGTGGGATCGCGGAATCCGATGGCGCTGACCATTCCCGAGATCTCGGGCAGTGCGTCATGGACGGTCTGCTCGCCGCCGTCGTCGACGGTGGCGACCAGAAAGATGGCCGCCGACGTCAACGGATCGACTATCTGTTGCGGCAGCGGATCTGGCACAAAGCGACCCTAGCGCCACCGGCCTGCGCCGCGCGGGTCAAGATACAAAGATGGCAGCTAGCCCCCAGAGTCTGTGTGAGTTCATCGACGCATCGCCGTCGCCGTACCACGTGTGCGCCACCGCGGCCCAGCGTCTGGGGGCCGCGGGGTACCGCGAACTGTCCGAGGCCGACGCCTGGCCCGCCGCGGGCAAGTTCTTCACCATCCGCGCGGGCTCGCTGGTCGCCTGGGACTCCTCGGGCGGGAGTGTGCCGTTCCGGATCGTGGGCGCGCACACCGACAGCCCCAACCTGCGGGTCAAACAGCACCCCGATCGGGTGATCGCCGGCTGGCAGGTGGTGGCGCTGCAGCCCTACGGGGGGGCCTGGCTGAACTCCTGGCTGGACCGCGATCTGGGGATCAGCGGCCGGCTGTCGGTGGTGTCCGGAAATACCGTGAGTCATCGGCTGGTCCGGATCGACGACCCCATCCTGCGGGTCCCGCAGCTGGCGATCCACCTCTCCGAGGACCGCAAGGGCGTCAGCCTCGACCCGCAGCGTCACGTCAACGCGGTGTGGGGCGTCGGGGACCGGCGCTCCTTCTTGGGCTACGTCGCCGAACGGGCCGGGGTCGACGAGGCCGAGGTGCTCGGCTTCGACCTGATGACCCACGACCTCACCCCCTCGGCGGTCACCGGGGCCGACGGAGATTTCGTCAGTGCGCCCCGCCTGGACAACCAGGCCACCTGTTACGCCGGGCTGGAGGCGCTGCTGGCCGCGCCCGCCACCGCGTGCGTGCCGGTGCTGGCGCTGTTCGACCATGAAGAAGTCGGCTCGCAGTCCGATCACGGCGCCCAGTCCGATCTGCTGCTGACGGTGCTGGAACGCATCACCCTGGCCGGCGGCGGTGGCCGCGAGGACTTCCTGCGCAGGCTGTCCGAATCGATGGTCGCCTCGGGGGACATGGCGCACGCCACCCATCCCAACTATCCGGAGCGCCATGAGCCCGGCCATCAGATCGCGGTGAACGGCGGCCCGGTGCTCAAGGTGCAGCCGAACCTTCGCTACGCCACCGACGGCCGGACGGCGGCGGCGTTCGCGCTGGCCTGCCGGCAGGCCGGTGTGCCGCTGCAGCGCTACGAGCACCGCGCCGATCTGCCGTGCGGGTCCACCATCGGCCCCATGACGGCGGCGGGCACCGGCATCCCGACCGTCGACGTCGGCGCCGCCCAGCTGGCCATGCACTCGGCGCGCGAGGTCATGGGCGCCCGTGACGTGGCGATGTATGCAGCTGCACTGCGGGCTTTCCTGGCGCCGGACTGATTTCCGGTGAGGTCGTCGGTGCCCTGTCCTAGGGTTGGGCCATGGCATTGAGTGTTGAGATGATCACGTTCGATTGTGCGGATCCCGACGGCCTGGCCGACTGGTGGTCCAAGGCCGCCGGCGGTGACGTGAACGCCGTGGCGCCAGGCGAATTCGTCATGGTCACCGTCGAGGGACGCCCCGCGCTGGGCTTTCAGCGGGTACCCGACCCGACACCGGGCAAGAACAAGGTGCACCTGGACTTCCACGCCGCCGACAAGGAGGCCGAGGTCGCCCGCCTGGTCGCACTGGGCGCCACCGAGACCGGCCGGAACAGTTTCGGCCCCGACATGGACTGGGTGACGTTGGCCGACCCGGAAGGCAACGCCTTCTGCGTCGCCGGCGGATAGCGGCGGTGCGGAGGCCGGCAACCAACCTGGATCGCCCGACCTCCGCCCGGTGGGCCGGCCGGCTCAATGGACGGTGACACCACACCGCCGGACACCCGCTCGCCGATGACCCGGGCAAGCCCGCGACGACACCGAATAGACTGCTCGGGTGACCTCTGAGGCCTCCTCGCTCGATTCCGTCGGCACCCCCGTGATCGTCGATACCGTCGACCGGGCTGTCAGCACCCCCGATCACCCGCAGCCCTTCCGTGAGCTGGGCCTCAAGGACGACGAGTACCAGCGCATCCGCGAGATCCTGGGCCGCCGGCCCACCGAGGCCGAGCTGGCGATGTACTCGGTCATGTGGAGCGAGCATTGCTCCTACAAGTCCTCCAAGGTGCACCTGCGCTACTTCGGTGAGACCACCACCGACGAGATGCGGGCCGGGATGCTGGCGGGCATCGGCGAGAACGCCGGCGTGGTGGACATCGGTGACGGCTGGGCGGTCACCTTCAAGGTGGAATCGCACAACCATCCGTCCTATGTGGAGCCCTACCAGGGCGCGGCGACCGGTGTCGGCGGCATCGTCCGCGACATCATGGCCATGGGCGCCCGCCCGGTCGCGGTGATGGATCAGCTGCGTTTCGGCGCCGCCGACGCTCCCGACACCCGCCGCGTGCTCGACGGTGTGGTCCGCGGCATCGGCGGCTACGGCAACTCGCTGGGCCTGCCCAATATCGGCGGTGAGACCGTCTTCGACCCCTCCTACGCGGGCAACCCGCTGGTGAACGCGCTGTGTGTCGGCGTGCTGCGCAAGGAGGACCTGCACCTGGCCTTCGCGTCCGGCACCGGCAACAAGATCATCCTGTTCGGCGCCCGCACCGGCCTGGACGGTATCGGCGGCGTCAGTGTGCTGGCGAGCGAGACCTTCGGCGGTGACGAGGGATCCGGCCCCGGGCGCAAGAAGCTGCCCGCGGTGCAGGTCGGCGATCCGTTCATGGAGAAGGTGCTCATCGAGTGCTGCCTGGAGCTCTACGCAGCCGACCTGGTGGTCGGCATCCAGGACCTCGGCGGCGCCGGACTGTCCTGTGCCACCTCGGAACTCGCGTCCGCCGGTGACGGTGGCATGCGGGTGGAGCTGGAAGCGGTACCCCAGCGCGCCGCCGATATGACCCCCGCGGAGATCCTGTCCTCGGAATCTCAGGAACGCATGTGCGCGGTGGTGACACCGGAGAACGTGGACAAGTTCATGGCCGTCTGCCGCAAATGGGAGGTACTGGCCAGCGTCATCGGTGAGGTCACCGACGGCGACCGCCTCGAGATCACCTGGCACGGAGAGACCGTCGTGGACGTGCCGCCGCGCACCGTGGCCCACGAGGGCCCGGTCTACAAGCGACCGGTGGCCCGGCCCGACACCCAGGACGCGCTGATCGCCGACACCTCGGCCAAACTGCCCCGCCCGGCGACCGGCGATGAGCTCAAGGCGACGGTGCTTGCCCTACTCGGCAGCCCGCACCTGTGCAGCCGGGCGTTCATCACCGAACAGTACGACCGCTACGTGCGCGGCAACACCGTGCTCGCCGAGCATGCCGACGGTGGCGTGCTGCGCATCGACGAGGCCACCGGCCGCGGTGTCGCGATCTCCACCGACGCCTCCGGGCGCTACACGCAGCTCGACCCGTACACCGGTGCGCAGCTGGCGCTGGCCGAGGCGTACCGCAATGTGGCCGTCACCGGGGCCACCCCCGTCGCGGTCACCAACTGCCTGAACTTCGGCTCACCGGAGGATCCGGGCGTCATGTGGCAGTTCTCCCAGGCGGTCCGCGGACTCGCCGATGGCTGTGCGACGCTCGGGATTCCGGTCACCGGCGGCAACGTCAGCTTCTACAACCAGACCGGCAGCACGCCGATCCTGCCGACTCCGGTGGTCGGCGTGCTGGGCGTCATCGACGATGTGACCCGCCGCATCCCGACCGGCCTGGGCAACGAGCCCGGGGAGACGCTGCTGTTGCTCGGTGACACCCGCGATGAATTCGACGGGTCCATCTGGGCGCAGGTTACCGGCGACCATCTCGGTGGCGTGCCACCGCAGGTCGACCTGGCGCGCGAGAAGCTGCTGGCCGAGGTGCTGACCGCGGCATCGCGGGACGGATTGGTCTCGGCGGCACACGATCTGAGCGAAGGCGGGCTCATCCAGGCCGTCATCGAGGCCTCGCTGGCAGGCGAGACCGGCAGCCGTGTCGTACTGCCGGAGGGCGTGGATCCCTTTGTCTACCTGTTCTCCGAGTCGGCAGGCCGCGTCCTGGTGGCGGTGCCGCGCACCGAGGAGAGCCGGTTCCGGGCCATGTGCGAGGCGCGCAACCTGCCGGTGACCCGGATCGGCGTATCCGATGAGGGCAGCAACTCGATCGAAGTGCAAGGGCAGTTCACGTTGACGCTCGCCGAACTGCGGGCCACCTCCGAGGGCGTGCTGCCCGGGCTGTTCGGGTGATTGACCGGACCACATTCCGGCATCCGTTACTGGTTTGGGCCTGGAGTCTGGTCCGACTCGATTTCGTCGGCATCCCCGCCGGCGCATTGTTCTTCTGCCTGTCCCTGACCCCGTCGTTGCTCCCGAGGGACTGGCTGTTCGCCGGGCTGATCGGTGGCATCAACGCCGCCATCGGTTACGGGATCGGCGTATTGATCCGAAAAATTATGCACCGCTTCGTGTTACGGCACCGATCCTGGTGGCCGCCGAGAGCGTCGACATTGCGCATCGCCAAGGTCGTGATCGTGGCCGGCGCGCTGATCGTGCCGGTGCTCACCGTGATCCCGGCAGCCCGGTGGCAGCGCCAGGTGTCGGCGCTGATGGGTATCGAGGGACCCACGACGCTGAGCTACCTGCGCACCCTGCTGCTGGCGGTGCTGGTCGGTGCCGTCTGTATCGCGGTGTGGCGCGTGCTGGCGGATCTGGTCAAACTCATCGCGCGCATGCTGATCCGCCGCTGGCGACTGCACAGCGAGGTCGCCTTCTTCATCGGCACCGCGATCATCGCGGTGCTGTTCGTCATGATGGTCAACGGCGTGCTCTACCGCGGGTTCCTGCTCGGCGCCAGCCAGGTCTTCCAGCCGCAGAACTCGACCAGCATGGCCGGAGTCACCCAGCCGCTGGAACCCGAGAAGTCAGGCAGCCCAACCTCTTTCGCTCCATGGGATTCCCTCGGCTACCAAGGTCGCAACTTCGTTGCAGGCGGGCCGGACGCCGCCGAACTGACCCGGCTCAACGGTGTGCCCGCGCTGGAACCGATCCGGGTGTACGCCGGGCTGCAGACCGCCGACACCGATGAGAGCCGGATGGCGGTACTGCTCAGCGAGCTGGAACGGACCGGGGCGTTCGACCGCCAACTGCTGGTCATCATCCCGACGACCGGCACGGGCTGGGTCAACCCGATCGCCGCGCGGGCCGTGGAGTCCATGTACAACGGGGACACCGCGCTGGTCGGCATGCAGTATTCGTATCTGCCCAGCTGGATTTCGTTCCTCGGCGACCGGCAGAAGTCGATCCAGACGGCACAGATGATGATCGAGGGCATCCATCAGCGGTGGTCCGAACTGCCGGAGAACGACCGGCCGAAACTGGTGCTGTACGGCGAGAGTCTGGGTTCTTACGCCGGTCAGGGGGCGTTCGGCTGGCTACCCGACATCGCCGAGATGGACTTCTCGGGAGTGCTGTGGGTCGGTCCGCCGCACGAGAGTTCGTTGTGGAGCGGGCTGGTGGGCCGCCGTGACCCGGGCACACCGGAGGTCGAACCGCGCTACGACAACGGCAGCACGGTGCGCTTCTCGCAGGCGGCCGATCCCGCCGATGTGCAGCGGGTCGCCGCCCCGCCCTGGGATGGCACCCGGGTGCTGTTCTTGCAGCACGCTTCTGACCCCATTGTCTGGTGGTCGCCGAATCTGCTGTTCTCCCGGCCGGATTGGCTTCGGGAGCCGCCGGGTGCCGACCGCACCGCGTCCATGCGCTGGTATCCGATTGTGACGTTCTGGCAGGTCAGTGCCGATATGACGAATGCTGCGGGGGTGCCAGAAGGGCACGGGCACAACTACTCCGACACCGTGCTCGACGGTCTGGTGGCCGTCGCCGCCCCGGACGGTTGGACGCCTGCCGACACCGAGCGGGTCCGTGACGACCTGGACAGCAAGGCGGGCGTCGACGGCCCGGAGACTTAGAGGTTTCTGATATCGGGCACCAGCTCGTGCGGGTCGGTGTCGAGGTCGTCGATACCGAAGCTGATGATGCGGGTGGGCGTGATCCTGATGATGCCGGCGTCGAGCTCGTCACCGGACTTGCCGACCGCGGGTGCCACCCAGGCCTGCTCGGCGGTGCCTCGGATCTCCAGACAGCGCACCCGCCACGGATCGCGGGAGGCGATATCGTCCACCACGAACGCCACCTTCGGGTGGTGCGCGATGTTGCGCCACTTCTGACTGTCGGACATGTGGAACCCGGCGATGTCGATGGTGCCCAGCTCGGCGTTGTAGCTGAAACCGACCGGGCTGTTCTGGGGTGTGCCGTTGCGCTGAATCGTGGCGAGACGGCCCAGATCGGCCTGATTCAGGAAGTTGATCTCGTGCGGTTTCATGGACATGTCCGCCAGGCTAGAACCTCAATGTTCATTGAGGTCAAGGGCTCAGGGATTGATGGTGGGCGCACCGACCTGGCGACCCCACACGTAGTCGGTGAAGATCGGCTGCCCCAGCTCGAAGTGGTTGTAGGGCGCGATTGACAACCCGGTGTCCATCACCAGATACGGGGCCGGCCACAGCTCACGGGTGATCTTCTGCCAGCATCCCGGCCGTCCGCCCGGCCCGCCGCGGGCGTTCACCCTCGGCAGATTGTCCGGGAACACATAGGTGTTGGGCACGCCCATACCGAAGATCGTGCCCGCCGACGCCAGCGAGTACCCGTTGTCACCGCCGAACACCTCGGCCATCAACGGGGCGGCGTCGTAATAGTTGCGGATGGTGCAGAACAGTTGGGGGCTGTAGTAGTCGAACAGTTTCGACGTGGGGATCAGATCGTGTGCGGCACGCACCAGGTACGGTCCGCCCCGCTCCAGGATGTCACCGGCGGTGCCGCTGAATCCGATCGCCGACATCAGTGCGTCGTCGACCGCGCTGCGCTGATCGTGCAGCGCGCCCGCGGTGAGCGCCGCCGAGGCGAGCCCGTCGAACAGGTCGGGCGCGGCGTCGCCATAGCTGTCGGCCAGCGCGGTCAGGCCGCGCACGTCGAGGCGGAATTGCGGCATCTGGGCGTTGAGGCGTTCCAGGATGGCGTTGCCGTCGGCCAGTGAGTCGCCGAACTTGGTGCCCATCCCGCCGAGCGCCTGCGCCGCCGCGGTGAGGGTCTGGTTCAGCTTCACCGGGTCGACTCGCTCCGAGATCGCCATGATCGTCTCGAACAGGGTGTTGAACTCGGTGCTCACCCACGTGGCATTGATCTCACTGCCGGCCGATATCCGTTGTGGGGAAGGGTTTTCCGGTGAGCGTAGCGCGATGTACTTGTTGCCGAACACGGTGCTGGCGTTGATATCGGCGCTCACGTTCGCCGGGATGAGGTGCAGATACCTGGGGTCGACCTGCAATGTCAGCTGCGCGTGCGGTGTGCCGGCGATGCTGGTTGACGCAATGTCGCCGACCCGGCCGATCTCCACCCCGTTGAGCGTGACCTTCGATCCCGGATCGAGGACCAGCCCGGCGCGCGGCGATATCAGCGTCAGATCGGTGCGCGACCGGAAATCGCCCCTGAACTGCCCCCAGATCAGCGCGGCGCCGATCGTCAGCAGGATGAGCGCGATGGCGCCGACCGTCTTGTACGGCGGTGCCGGACGGTCGACGACAGCCACTTTGCGACACTAAACCGATGATGGCCCGTCGTACCGCAGATCCGGCAGAGACACGCGCCGCGGTGCTCGCGGTGGGCGAGTGGTTGCGCGACGGGTCCGCGCCGGAACCGGCGCGCGACGAGCTGGCCGCCGCGGTGCGCCTCACCGCGCGCACACTGGCCGCCGTGGCGCCGGGCGCCAGCGTCGAGGTCCGGGTCCCGCCGTTCGTGGCGGTGCAGTGCATCGAGGGGCCCCGGCACACCCGCGGCACCCCGGCCAATGTGGTGGAAACCGATCCACGCACCTGGCTGCTGCTGGTCACCGGGCTGATCGGGATGGACGCGCCGGCGCTACATCTGTCCGGATCGCGCGCCGCCGAGATCTCCCAGTGGCTGCCGCTGGTGGACCTGGCTTCCTAGCGGAAGTACGGGTACTCCTGCACCCAGTGGAACCCGCGGTTGCGCAGGGTGAAGCTCGACAGGTCGACCGCGTGCAGCGCGATGCTGACGGGGCGTCCCTGTAACCGACCGGTCAGCTCCAGACGGTCCGGTGCCGGCCGCTCGACGCTGAAGTCGGCGAACGGCGAGGGGTCCGGTACGGCGGCGGTCTTCCCGTCCGGATCCGGCAACGGCGCGGTGATCGTGACGTGGCCGCCGTCCAGCTGTGCGGGCGCGTCCCGCAGGGTGCCGTCCATCAGCTGGAAGGTGATCACCTCTGGCTCGTCGAAAACCAGGTGGCTCCACCGGAACCGGTCGGTGGTGAGCGGGGGAGCCACCCGCCCGTCCACGCTGAACTCGGTGACCGCCCAGATGCCGTACAGCTCCGGCTTGGGCCTGCCACCGCCGTACTCGTGCCAGGACTGCCAGCCCACGACGGCCAGACCGATGGCGACCCAGATGCCCAGACCCGCCTGCACGGCCGTCGCGATCCGGTTGGCCCGCCGCCCGGCGAACAGGGCCGGTGTGCGCACCGGCACCGAATGACGTTCCAGCACAACAGCATCGGCCAGCCGCCGCAGATGCGGTGCGAGCAGTACCAGACTGATCAGCAACAGGTGGAAGGACAGGATCTTCACCGGCACGTCGAAGGCCATGTTGAGCAGGAACACCTGTCCCATGCTCAGCAGGCTGAGCAGCGCGCCCAGCACCGCGGTCCGGGGCCAGAACAACAACAGCCCCGCGACGACCTCCACGGCGCCCAGCGCCATCTCGTAGGGCGGTGAACTGCCGACCTGCAGCCACAGCACCGAAGCCGGACTGAAGTGCCCGAAGGGCTGCAACAGTGCCTGCAGCGGCGGTGCCGGCATCTGGGTGGGGATGAGCTTCGCGAAACCGTAGAACAGCATCTGTCCGCCGAGGCACAACCGCAGCAGCACGGTGAACCAGACGGCCAGCCGGGTGTACTCGGTGCGCCGCCGGTCCAGCACCGACCACACCGCGGTACCGATGAGCGCGATCAGCAGCAGGCAGGCCATCGACACCCAGATCGCGGCCTGGTCCCCGCTGCCCGAATCGAGACGCAGCGCCGCGTCGACCCCGAACAGCGTGCGGCCCACCCACTCGGTGGCCGGGGCGGTCAGCGACATCTGCCACATCACCGCCCCGGCGGGCAGCCAGAGCCCGACGATGCCGGCGAATGCGAAGGTGATCTGGGCGAACCACAGGCAGAACAAGCCGAAGTACAGGAAGCAGAACCGGAACGCGACGCGCGTCACTGGAGGCCACACGCCACCAACGCTAGTCGGCGGGAATGCCGAGCCCCGGGGCCGCCGTTGGTTGATGTGACGACGAAAACCGGCGTCCGATTGAGTTATTGGGGCCGGATGACCGTAGACTGGCCCACGTCACCCACAGCCCCCAGGGAGCAGCCATCGTGACCTTCGCGCCTGTCGAGCCGGAAGAGAACGAGCCAAAAGAAGAATGCGGCGTCTTCGGCGTCTGGGCCCCGGGCGAGGATGTGGCCAAGCTCACCTATTACGGCCTGTATGCGCTACAGCACCGTGGCCAGGAAGCGGCCGGTATCGCGGTCGCCGACGGCTCCCAGGTACTGGTGTTCAAGGATCTCGGTCTGGTCAGCCAGGTATTCGACGAGCAGACACTGGCCGCCATGCACGGCCACGTCGCCGTCGGGCACTGCCGCTACTCCACCACCGGCTCGACCACCTGGGAGAACGCCCAGCCGGTCTTCCGTAACACCGCCGCAGGCACCGGGGTGGCATTGGGCCACAACGGCAATCTGGTCAACACCGCCGAACTGGCCACCCGGGCCCGCGAGGCCGGCCTGATCGAGACCCGTGGCGTCCCGGCAGCCACCACCGACTCCGACATCCTGGGCGCGCTGCTCGCGCACGGCGCCGCCGATTCCTCGCTGGAGCAGGCCGCGCTGGAACTGCTGCCCACCGTGCGCGGCGCGTTCTGCCTGACCTTCATGGACGAGAACACCCTCTACGCCGCCCGCGACCCGCACGGCGTGCGCCCGCTGTCGCTGGGCCGGCTGGACCGCGGCTGGGTGGTCGCCTCCGAGACCGCCGCCCTCGACATCGTCGGTGCCTCCTTCGTCCGCGATATCGAGCCCGGCGAGCTGCTGGCCATCGATGCCGATGGGGTGCGCTCCACCCGGTTCGCCAACCCCACCCCCAAGGGCTGCGTCTTCGAATACGTGTACCTGGCCCGCCCCGACAGCGTCATCGGCGGCCGTTCGGTGCACGCCACCCGCGTCGACATCGGGCGCCGGCTGGCCGCCGAGAACCCGGTGGAGGCCGATCTGGTGATCGGTGTCCCGGAGTCGGGTATCCCCGCCGCGGTCGGCTACGCGCAGGGCTCCGGCATCCCCTACGGCCAGGGCCTGATGAAGAACGCCTACGTCGGGCGCACCTTCATCCAGCCCTCACAGACCATCCGCCAGCTGGGTATCCGGCTGAAGCTGAACCCGCTCAAAGAGGTCATCCGCGGTAAGCGGCTCATCGTGGTCGACGACTCGATCGTGCGCGGTAACACCCAGCGGGCACTCATCCGGATGCTGCGCGAGGCGGGTGCGCTGGAGGTGCACGTGCGGATCGCGTCCCCGCCGGTGAAGTGGCCGTGTTTCTACGGCATCGATTTCGCCACCCCGGCCGAACTGATCGCGAACGCGGCGAGCAACTCCGCCGACGAGGACGAGATGCTCGAGGGCGTGCGGCGTGCCATCGGTGCCGACACCCTGGGTTACATCAGTCATCACGGCATGGTGGCGGCGACCGAGCAGCCGGCGACCCGGCTGTGCTCGGCCTGCTTCGACGGCAACTACCCGATCGAGCTGCCCGGCGAGACCGCGCTGGGTAAGAACGTGATCGAGCACATGCTGTCCAACGCGGCGCGCAACGGCCTCCCGCTGGAGTCGGTCAAGGCCGGCGGCGACAACGCCGACGCGCTCAGGCGACCCTGACTACTCCGGCGTCGCCGAGCTGAACCTCAGCAGGTGTCGCTTGCCGCCGCGCGGCGCGGTGCCGTCCTGGTCCAGCGCCCTGCGCACCGCGTCCCGGTAGCCGGTCAGCCCGCCCGCCGGCGGGGCGATCACCGCGTCGATATCGTGCTCGTGCATCACCGCGTCACATTCCAGTGACTCCACCAGGGGCCGGGCCAGACCCGACGGGATCGGTGTGACCAGCCCGACCCACCAGCTCGCGATCGTCGGCGTCAGAAACGGCAGCACCACGATCATCCGGGGGCGCAGGCCAGCGATATCGGCGTAACCCTGCATGGCCGCGCCGTACTCCATCACGTCCGGCCCGCCGATATCCCAGGTCCGCGATGCGGGAACCGACGCCGTCGCGGCCTCGGCCAGATAGTGCAGCGCATCGTCGACCCCGATCGGCTGGATCTTGTTGTGCACCCATTTGGGTGTCGTCATCGCCGGCAGCCGATCAGTGAGGTGCCGGATCATCTCGAACGAGGCCGAACCAGACCCGATCACGATGCCCGCCTGCAACACCACCGTCTCGATGCCCGAATCGATGAGGATCTGCCCGACCAGAGCCCGCGACCCGAGATGACGGGACAGTTCGGTGCCTTCGGGATGCAGGCCGCTGAGGTACACGATGCGGCGTACCCCGGCGCGCTCGGCCGCGGCCACCACGTTGTGCGCCGCGCGTTCCTCCTCGGCGACGAAGTCCTTGGCGGTGCCCATGGAGTGCACGAGGTAGTAGACGACGTCGGTGCCCTCGAACGCCGCGGTCAACGACTTGGGGTCACCGAGGTCCCCGCGCGCCACCTCGACGCGGTCCCGCCAGGGACGGTCGTCCAGTTTCGCGGGGGTCCGGGCCAGCGCCCGGACCGAGTGGCCGCGCTCGAGCAGCGCCGGCACGAGGTGCCCGCCGATGTAGCCCGTTGCGCCCGTGACCAAGCAGCGTGCGTTCGTGTCCGGCACGGGACCTCCGATTTCATGATGGGCTCTCATGACGTATTCGGAGCCGACCGGTCCCTGGATGACCGCCGACGGTCCTACTCAAACGGGCAACCGGGGTTGGGGACCGGGTTGGCCTGCGGTGAGCCGGCGGGGTCGATGTAGCCGACCCACATCACCAGCGGCTCGGCACCGAGGTTGCGGCCGAGGTGGATGTACCCGGGCCCGGTCTGCTCGGTGATGGTTCCGCCGGTGGGGTAGACGCCGTCTATGTCGCAGTCCGAGCCGTAATGGGTCAGCGTGCCGGCCCGGATGACGCCGTACACCTGGCCCGGATGCCAGTGCCAGCCGGTGCTGCCGCCGGGGGCGATGGTGAGTTCCTTGGTGATGAAGTCCTGCCCGTCCAGGGTGGACTGGGACAGGATCCGCGCCTCCACCCCGACGCTGGGTGTGGCCGACGCCGCCCCGGCGGCCGGCGTGCAGAGCACCGCCGCGCACACGGCGGCAGCCAGCGGCAATGAGCGAGTTGCTGTCATGCCCGGACACGCTGTCACAGCGCGGGCGTGTCCGGAGGCACTCGGAGAAATGCGATGAGGTCACCGCCCATGCAGTGGTTGGGGTGTGCGACCGGTAACCTTGGGCGCGATGAGCGAGCTTCGACTGGCGAGCCGGTGACCATGGGTAAAGGCCGCGCCGAACAACACGGCATCTCGTATGCAACCGCCGGAGTGGATATCGAGGCGGGCGATCGTGCCGTCGAGTTGTTCAAACCCCTCGCCAAGAAGGCGACCCGGCCCGAGGTCCGTGGTGGCCTCGGCGGGTTCGCCGGTCTGTTCGCGCTGCGCGACGGCTACCGCGAACCGCTGCTGGCGTCCTCGACCGACGGCGTCGGCACCAAGCTGGCCATCGCCCAGGCGATGGACAAGCACGACACCGTGGGCCTGGACCTGGTCGCCATGGTGGTCGATGACCTGGTGGTGTGTGGCGCCGAGCCGTTGTTCCTGCAGGACTACATCGCGGTCGGCCGCACGGTGCCGGAACGGGTCGCCGCGATCGTCTCGGGCATCGCCGACGGGTGCGTGCTCGCCGGATGCGCCCTGCTGGGCGGCGAGACCGCCGAGCATCCCGGGCTGATGGAACCGGACCACTACGACATCTCGGCCACTGGCGTCGGTGTCGTGGAGGCCGACGACGTGCTGGGGCCCGAACGCGTCAAACCCGGTGACGTGATCATCGCGATGGCATCGACCGGCCTGCATTCCAACGGTTACTCGCTGGCCCGCAAGGTGCTGCTGGAGATCGACCGGATGGACCTGTCAGGTCATGTCGAGGAGTTCGGCCGCACCCTCGGTGAGGAACTGCTGGAGCCGACCTACATCTACGCCAAGGACTGCCTGGCGCTGGCCGCCGAGACGCATGTGCGCACCTTCTGCCATGTCACCGGCGGTGGGTTCGCCGGCAACCTGGAACGCATCATCCCGCCCGGCCTGGTGGCCGAGGTGGATCGCGGCACCTGGACGCCCGCACCCGTGTTCGGCATGATCGCCCAGCGCGGACGCATCGAGCGCGCCGAGATGGAGAAGACCTTCAACATGGGCGTCGGCATGGTCGCCATCGTCGCGCCGGAGGACACCGACCGCGCGCTGGCGATTCTGACCGCGCGCCACCTCGCCTGCTGGACGGTCGGGACCGTCGCAAAGGGCACGAAGGATGGGGTGCGAGCTCAGCTCGTCGGGCAGCATCCGCGGTTCTGAGCAGAACGCGCGGAGCGCCGCCGGGGCGGTCAGCGCCGCCAGTCGTCCTCGTCGGCATAACGGTCCGCGGGGCCCGCGAAATCGTCGGAGCTGCCGTTGAAGTCGTCGGCCGCGCTGCTGTTGGACAGCTCGCGCTGAAGCCGCTCGAAGTCAGTCTCCGGCGTGTTGTATTTCAGGTCACGAGCAACCTTGGTCTGCTTTGCCTTAGCTCGGCCGCGGCCCATTGGGACCCCCTCGCGCAATAACGGAGCGGCCCGACATGCAGGCGGCTCCGATCTGTGTGTGTCTAATTGTCCTGCCAACACTTTACCGTGCCCCGCGGCGGGCCGCTGGTAGGCCCTTCCTTGCCGCGGTTCTACCCGCCTCCGCTGCGCAGTCGCTCCACCGCGAGCCGCCCGGCGCCGACGCCGTCGACGTCCGGGACGGAGTCCGCGTCGATCACGGCGGCCACCGCCGACTCGCCACCGGTGGTCAGTTCGGTGGTGGCCGGCAGCGCTCGTTTCACCAGCGCCAGTGCGATGGGACCGTCGTCCACATGGTCGACGACGGAGCCCAGCCGGCCCACCGCACGTCCCCCGGCCAGCAGCGGATCGCCCGTCGCCGGACGGTCCGCGGACCCGTCCAGGTGCACCAGCACCAGCATGCGGGGCGGCTTGCCGAGGTTGTGCACGCGGGCGACGGTCTCCTGGCCGCGGTAGCAGCCCTTGTCCAGGTGCACCGCGCCCACGCCGGGACCGCCGATCCAGCCGACTTCGTGCGGAATGGTGCGTTCATCGGTGTCGACACCCAGCCTGGGTCGGGCGGCGGCCACCCGGTGCGCCTCATAGGCCCACACGCCGGCCCTGGTGACGCCGGCGGCGACCAGCGCCTCGGTCCAGCCGTCCTTGGCTGCCCGCGGCACCAGCAAGTCGTATTCACCGGGGTAGGTGCCGCGCAGGAACCCGCCGGCGGGCAGCGCGACCGCGGTCCACGGCGCAGGCAGTGCCTCGACCCCGAGAGCGGTCAGCACCGCGGGCCCGGACAGGCCGGGGCCCAGCAGCGAGAGCACCGCCAGGTCGGCGGGGTCGACGGTGACATCGGCCCAGAAAATCATCTTGCGCAGGAAGGCCAGCAGCGGTTCGCCGCGCCACGGTTCGGTGTCCAGCACGGTGACGCCGTCGAGTTCGGTCTGCAGCCAGTGATCTTCCACACGGCCCTGCCCGTCCAGGCTCAGATTCTGCGCGACGGTGCCGTCGGGCAGATCGCTGACGTGCTGGCTGGAGATGGTGTGCAGCCAGCTGCGCCGCTCGGCTCCGGCCAGTTGCAGGACCGCGCGGTGCGAGCGGTCCACCACCACGGCGGCGCGCTCCGCGGCTCGTTGCTCGCCGAACGGGTCGCCGAAGTGCCAGACGGCGCCGGCGTCCGGGGTGGTTTCTGGTGCGGGAACTGCGGACATACCGCCAATGCTACGGCGGTTACGCTCTGCCCCATGACGGCCCGATCCGCGGAAGTCGTGGTGGATCTCGACGGCGTCCGGCACGAACCCACCACACCACTGGTGCGGGCCGCCGATCCGCTACTCACCCACGGTGACGGTGTCTTCGAAACCACGCTGCTGCGCGCCGGGCGTCCCTGTCGACTCGACGCCCACCTTGCCCGGTTGGACCGCTCGGCGGCCATCGCCGGGCTGCCCCGGCCGGACCCGGCCCGTTGGCGCTCGGCGGTGGATATCGCGGCCGTGCAGTGGGACCGAGCTGTGGACGGTGTGCTGCGCCTGGTGCTCGGCCGTGCAGTGTCGTTCGTGATGGTGTCCGCGGTCCCGGCCCGCGCACTGGCCGCCCGCCGGGACGGGCTGGCCGCGGTGACGCTGAACCCCGGGCCGCGCGGTGCGCTGACGGGGGCGAAATCGCTGTCCTATGCCCTCAATGCCGCCGCACTGCGGGAGGCGGCGCGCCGCGGCGCCGGCGACGCGATCTTCGTCGACGACGACGGAACGGTGCTGGAGGGACCGCGCTCATCGGTGGTGATCGCGCAGAGCGAAATTCTGCTCAGCCCGCCGCCGACGCTGCCGATCCTGGCTGGTACCACCGTCGGTGCGCTGTTCGAGATCGCGCCGCGAAGCGCCTACCGTGCACTGAGCGTCGCGGATCTTGTTGCCGCCGAAGGGGTTTGGCTTCTCTCGTCGGTGACGCTCGGCGCGCGGGTGCACACCCTCGACGGGGTGGCACTGCGGCCGGCCCCGGCCGTCGGCGAGCTGGCCCGTCTGGTGGACCTCGCGATGTCGCGCTAAATCGGTTGTCGGGTCACGGCTTCGGGAGTACGGTCGCTCGTACACAGGAGAGGAGGTGGTCCGAGAAATTGAGTGACATACGGACAAGTGAGGTGGCTGCTAGCTAGCAGCACCAGGAGTGTGATGGGTCTCTTGGCTCTTTCGCACATGCGCATCGTGCGTCCTGCGAGCGCTGGCGAATTCCAAGCAGCCACCCGGCCCCCGAGTCCTTGGTTGGTCCAACCAAGATGAACGGCTCGGGGGCTGCTCCGTATCTGGGGGCCGTCAGCCGATGAAGCGGACCAGCCGAGCCGACAGATGCGGCACCAGACCGCCGTCGGCGTCCACCCGCTCCTCGACATAGGCGAGGTCGCCGCCCTCGACGATCCCGTAGAGGCGCTTGGCGCCGCCCACCAGCACGCCGGACTTGCTGCGGGCCAGGGCGTCGGTGGCCAGCTCCCAGGACGCCTGGTTGAGCGGGCTGCCGTAGAACAGCTCGACGTAACCGGCGGAGTGGGCCAGCAGCAGCTCGATGGCTTGGGTCTCGTCGAGATCGGCTGGGTCGTTGACGAAGCGCCAGTACCCGGTCTCGCGGAGGTCTGGGGCCGCGAACTCGCCCTCGGCGTTCAACCGCCAGGACCGCGAATCCCAGTTCAGGTAGTCGCCGCCGTCATGGGAGACGATGATCTGCTGGCCGAACCGGTAGTCACCGTCGGCGTCGCGGCCCTCGCCCTCACCGCGCCACACGCCGACGAGCGGCAACAGGGCCAGCAGCGCGGGATGCAGGTCGGCGCCCGCGCGCAAGTTCGCGGTGTCCGCGGGAATCGGCAGGTCGTCGAAGGCAGGGATGTTGCGGGCCGCGGTGATCTTGGCCCGTTCCAGCGCAGAGGCCACCGCCCGGTCGCCGGAGCCGGGAGCCGCTGCGTCGCTGTCGGAGCTCACCCCTCGTCGGTGACGAGCCGATAGACGGCGTACAGCGCAAACCAGGTGATGACGACGACGGCCACCACGAGCAGGAATTCGAAGAACAGAACCACGGGATGATCCTAACCGCCAGAGGGCGCCGCGCTCGAGCCGAGGCCCGAGCGCGGCGACCGGTGGAGTCGCTAGGCGACCTTGACGTCGATCTCGTGGATGCCGGCACCGGTCGGGGCGATGCTGGCATCACCGTTACCGGCGGGCGACAGCGCACGCAGCGTCCAGTTGCCCGGCGCCGCGAAGAACCGGAAGTCGCCGGTGGCCGAGGCGACGACCTCGGCGGTGAACTCGTCAGAACCGTCCAGCAGGCGCACGAACGCGCCGCCGACGGTCTGTCCCGAGCCGTCCACCACACGACCGGTGATGACGGTTTCCTTCTCCAGGTCGACGCCGGCGGGCAACGTCAGTCCTTGCTTGGGTGCAGAGCACATATCAACTTCCCAACTCGATCGGGGCTCCCACCAGGGAACCGTATTCCGTCCAACTACCGTCGTAGTTCTTGACGTTCTTGTGGCCGAGCAGCTCCTGCAGCACGAACCAGGTGTGCGAGGACCGCTCACCGATGCGGCAGTAGGCGATGGTCAGCTTCTCGCCGTCCAGGCCGGCCTCGGCGTACAGCTTGGCCAGGTCCTCGTCGGATTTGAAGGTGCCGTCCTCGTTGGCGGCCTTGCTCCACGGCACGTTGATGGCGGTGGGGATGTGGCCGGCGCGCTGGCTCTGCTCCTGCGGCAGGTGTGCCGGGGCCAGGATCTTGCCGGAGAACTCGTCGGGGGAGCGGACGTCGACCAGGTTCTTCTCACCGATCGCGGCGATGACCTCGTCGCGGAAGGCGCGGATGTCGTTGTTGGGTGCCGCGGCGCTGTAGGACGTGGACGGACGTGCGGCAACTTCGGTGACCAGGGGCCGGCCGTCGAGTTCCCACTTCTTGCGTCCGCCGTCGAGCAGCTTGACGTCCTCGTGCCCGTACAGCTTGAAGTACCAGTAGGCGTAGGCGGCGAACCAGTTGTTGTTGCCGCCGTACAGGATCACGGTGTCGTCATTGGCGATGCCCTTGTCGGACAACAGCTTCGAGAACTGCTGCTGGTCGACGAAGTCGCGCTTCACCTGATCCTGCAGCTCGGTCTTCCAGTCCAGGCGCACGGCGCCCTGGATGTGGCCGCCCTCGTAGGCGGACGTGTCCTCGTCGACCTCGACGAAGACCGTCTTCGGCGCGTCGAGATTGCTCTCGGCCCAGTCGGTGGAGACCAGGACGTCGGAGCGTGCCATGAAGTGGTTCCTTTCGGTTGTGGTGCGTGAAGGTCAGGCGGGCACGCGGCGGAACCGCGCGACGAGCGGGTAGATCTGGCAGCCCAGGCAGATGCCGAAGGCGGCGTTGAGAAATGCGGCGAACAGTGCGAAGCCGGTGGCGATCAGACCGACAAGCGGTACGCCCAGCGCGAAGCCGGCGGTGCCGACGGCGGCGAAGACGAACCCGACCAGCTGTGCGAACTTCAGCGGGGCGACCGGTTCACGCTCGGTCACCGGGCCCAGTCGCGGGGCGATGAGCACCGCGAAAACCCTGCCGTACGGATGCCGGCGCGGTCCCAGTGCGGCACCGACGGCGAAGACGACCGTCTGCACGCCCAGGACGACGGCGGCGGCGGGCACGCTGACCGTCGAGACCAGCAGCGTGACGATCAGCACGGCGGTGGTGACCCAGGCCACGAACCGGGGTCCGCGCACATCGACCTGCGGCCCCGTGACCACCGAATCGGTACCGGCGGGCAGGAGCGAAGCGACTCGGGGGGTGTTATTGACTGACATGTGAATGCTCCTGTTGCTTGGCTGGGCTGGACTGGCAGGCCACGAAGGCGCCTGGGAAGCGGCGCACCAAGAGGAGGGCGCGGCTATCAGCAGCTACGACAACAACAGCAACAACCCGCGGTGCGGCACAGATCAACTGCGCGGCGTTTGGTGAGCAGAAGCTCAAGACGGGCGGTCACGACGCACACAATACCCGTAGGCACCGGCATCAAGCCAATAGCGGTTCGAGCGCCGAGCGCAGGTCAGCGGCTTTCGGGACGCCGGTGGTCCGGTACCGCGGACGCCCGTCGCCGTCGAAGATGATGGTGGTCGGCAGGGACAGCACCGAAAGCCGCCGCGCGGCTTCGGGATTTTCGTCCATGTCGATCTCCACATGGGCCACCGCGGGCAGTTCGTCACAGACCTGATCGACCACCCGGCGCACCGCCGAGCAGGGTCCGCACCACGTTGCGCTGAAATGCAGGATGGTCGGCCCGGTGCCGGACAGGCCGAGTCCGCTGGTGTCGATATCGGAGGCCTCGGCCGCCGCCCGGATCATTCCCGAACGCAGCGTGATCAGCTTGCCCACCACGTACCCGAGGCCGAGCACCGCGATGACGATCACGATGACGAGCGTCAGCGATGTGTTCATGACTGTCTGAACTCGTCCAGGCGCACTGTTAGTCCCTCCGCGATGCCCTCGACGATGATGTCCGATCCGCGGGCACCTGCCGTCGTGGGCGTCAGTCCGAACGGTAGCCGCTGGCCGGGGATGCGGCTGGTGAAGGCCTTCAGTACCGCGGCGGTCTTGTCCTCGGGCACCGGCTCGTCGGCCGTGCCCGGGCCGGTCAGAACCCCGGTCGCGGTCATGACCAGCGTGCTGCCGTCGGCATCGGCGACCGTGAGGTCCACCGCCACGCTCACCCGCTCGTGGAAGTCCGCAGCGCTCGGGGTCCCGGTGAAGATGAGTCCGTCGCCGCTGGAGATGCCCGATTCGGTGGTCCCGCCGGTGGCGTCATTGCTCTCCCGCTGCGGCGCCTCGACCAGCAGGTCCTTGATGCCCATGAACTTGCCGACATGCGTCGAGTCGATGATGATCCGGCTCTCGGCGACGCCCACCGGCAGCGCGGCATCCGGGCCGATCAGCCAGGTCGAATCCGTCAGATCGATCGAGTGCAGCGTCGCCTCCAGCGACACCTTGCCGGTCACCGGGTGCCCCACGCCGTTGGCCCGGATCTCGATCTCGCGGTAGTGATGCGCGCGTGCCTGGGTGATGAACGGGAACCCCAGGATGCTGGCCCACGGGTCGAAATGCAGTTGCGCGGCGGTACGCACACTGCGCGCCAGCCGGTACTCGGCGTAGATGGCCGCGCCGAAATCCGTTCCCACACCGCCCAGAATCACCGCGAGAACGGTCGCGAGGACACCGGTCGCCAGCTTGCGCATCCGGTCATTCTGTCGCACCCACCGGGTCACCGGACCGACACCCGCCGGTTCGGGTCTGCTAACCAGCAGGTAGCACGGTATTGTTAGGCGATCGTCGGTCGTAACGGCCACGTGTCAACCATGAATCTGGAAGATGACCTCCGACACCGATGTCCCGGGGATGATCCAGGACGCGGGAGGACATTTTGGAACTACTACTTCTCACCGTTGACCCGCACCCGGACACCGTGCTGCCCTCCCTGTCGCTGTTGGCGCACAACGTACGGACGGCACCGACCGAAGTGTCCTCCCTGCTCGAAGCCGGTACCGCGGATATCGCGATCGTCGACGCCCGCACCGACCTGGCCGCCGCGCGGGGCCTGTGCCGGCTGCTGGGCACCACCGGGACCTCGGTACCCGTGGTGGCCGTCGTCAACGAGGGCGGCCTGGTCGCGGTCAACGTCGAATGGGGACTGGACGAGATCCTGCTGCCCGGCACCGGGCCCGCCGAGATCGATGCGCGGCTGCGACTGCTGATCGGCCGTCGCGGTGGGGTCGCCGACCAGGAGAGCGTCGGCAAGGTGACGCTCGGCGAGCTCGTCATCGACGAGGGCACCTACACCGCGCGGCTGCGTGGCCGCCCGCTCGATCTCACCTACAAGGAGTTCGAGCTCCTCAAATACCTCGCCCAGCACGCCGGCCGGGTGTTCACCCGAGCCCAGCTGCTGCAGGAGGTCTGGGGATACGACTTCTTCGGCGGCACCCGCACCGTCGACGTGCACGTGCGCCGGTTGCGCGCCAAGCTCGGCCCCGAGTACGAATCGCTGATCGGCACCGTCCGCAACGTCGGTTACAAGGCGGTGCGGCCCGCGCGTGGGCGCACCCCGGCACCGGCCGCCGATGAGCACGATGATGACGACGACTACGACGGTGAGCTCGACGTGGACCTCGGTGAACCCGACTTCGGTTCGGCCGCAGGCTCATACGGCCCGTTGCAGAGCCAGTGATCGAATGGCGCACCGGGCTTTCTGCTGAGGATCGGGCCCGGATCACCGACATCATCACCACGGCCACCGAGCTCGACGGGGTGGCCCCGGTCGGCGATCAGGTGCTGCGCGAGTTGCACCGCGACGACACCCGTCACCTGCTGGCCGTAGCCGGGGACGCGGTGACCGGCTATCTGAACCTCGGTCCGGAGATGGCCGAGGCCGTCGTGCACCCGGATGCCCGCCGCCGCGGGATCGGGACGGAATTGATCCGCACCGGGCTCGCCGCCGGCGGTCCGCAGACCCGGATCTGGGCGCACGGAGATCTGCCTGCCGCCCGGGCTCTGGCCTCCGCGCTGGGCCTGTACCCGGTGCGCGAGCTGCTGCAGATGCGGCGCCCGTTGTCCGACCTGCCGGCCATGACCGGCACACACCAGGTCCGCACGTACGCCGGACCGGAGGACGATGCCGAGTTGCTGCGCGTCAACAATGCGGCCTTCTCCTGGCATCCCGAGCAGGGCGGCTGGACCGCGGCCGATATCGACGAGCGGCGCGCCGAATCCTGGTTCGATCCCGCCGGACTGTTCCTGGCCTTCGATGGGCCGAAGTTGTTGGGCTTTCACTGGACGAAGGTCCACTCCCGCGATCTCGGCGAGGTGTATGTCGTCGGGGTCGATCCGGACGCGCAGGGCCGCGGTCTCGGCGCCGAATTGACTTTGCTGGGGCTGCATCATCTGGCGGCCCGGCTGGGCCCTGAGGCCGATGTCACACTGTACGTCGAGGGCAACAACACCGCCGCGGTGAAAACGTACCGGCGCCTGGGATTTGTCGTGTACAGCGCCGACGTAGCGTACGCCGCGCACGCTGTGAAGTAGCTGTACCTGTTCACCTTTCGTTCACTTCACCGCCGCTGACAGTCCACCGCCACCGCATACGTTGCCGGGGAGTCTGAAGCCGTCAACTGAAAGTGGGATTCGTGAAGCTCAATATCGGCCTGGCCCTGTCGGCGACCGCTGTCGCCGCGCTCACGCTGACCGCGTGCGGCAGCGACAACAACACCGGCAGCACCGCCACCAGCGGTTCGGCCTCCGGTACGTCCTCGGCCTCCGCGGACTGCGGCGGCAAGAACTCCCTCACCGCCGAGGGATCCACGGCGCAGCAGAACGCCATCGCCCTGTTCAACCAGGTGTGGGGCCAGAAGTGCCAGGGCAAGAACCTGGCGTACAACCCCACCGGCTCGGGCGCGGGCCGCGAGCAGTTCGTGGCGAAGAACGTCGATTTCGCGGGCTCCGACTCCGCGATCAAGGAAGAGCAGGCCGCCCAGGCCGCCGAGCGTTGCGGTGGCAACCCGGCGTGGAACCTGCCGCTGGTCTTCGGCCCCATCGCCATGGCCTACAACATCGAGGGCGTCGAAGGACTGGTCCTCAACGGTGACACCCTGGCCAAGATCTTCCAGGGCCAGATCACCAAGTGGAACGACCCGGCCATCGCCGCGCTGAACGAGGGCAAGACCCTGCCCGACACGGCCGTCACCCCGATCTTCCGCTCCGACTCCTCGGGCACCACCGACAACTTCCAGAAATACCTGGAGGCAGCATCGGCCGGCGCGTGGACCAAGGGTGACGGCAGCGAGTTCCAGGGCGGTGCCGGCGAAGGCGCACAGAAGTCCGCCGGTGTCGCACAGGCCGTGCAGGCCACCCCGGGCGCCATCGGCTATGTCGAGAAGGGCTTCGCCGATCAGGCCGGCCTGCCCTACGCCCAGATCAACACCGGTGCCGGTGCGGTCGAACTGACCGACGAGTCGGCCGGTAAGGCCATCGACGCCGCCAAGTTCGCCGCCGAGGGCAATGACCTGACGCTGGACCTGGCCTCGCTGTACGGCACCACCGAAGCGGGCGCCTACCCGCTGGTGCTGGCCACCTATGAGGTCGTCTGCTCCAACGGTTACGACGCCGAGACCGCCGCGGCCGTCAAGTCCTTCCTGACCGTCGCAGCCAATGACGGCCAGGCCGGACTGTCCTCGGCCGGCTATGTGCCGCTGCCGGAGAAGTTCAAGGAGCGTCTGCTGACCTCCATCGAGGCCATCGGACCGGCCGCCTAGTCCACTGGCGTAGCGGCTAATTCGAGGCGAGGATGGGTGCGGAGACCGTATGACGTATCAAGGTATCGAGAAGGGTCCAGACGGTAGTTCCGTGACTATTCCGAATCCATCAGACTCGGGGTCGGGTGAGGCACTCGCCGCACCCTTCCCCGAGCCCACACCGATCTCGACGAACCCGTCGAGGAACGCCAAGGTGCGACCCGGCGACCGGATCTTCGGCGGGCTCGCCACGGGCTCCGGCATCCTCGTCATCGCGATCATCGCCGCGATCGGCATCTTCCTGCTGTGGCGGGCCATTCCGGCGCTGACCCGTAACGAGGAGAACTTCTTCCTCTTCGGCGGCAACTGGATCACCACCGACACCTCGGCGATGTCCTTCGGCATCCTGGACCTGCTGCAGGTCACGGTGTTCGTTTCGGTGTTCGCCCTGCTTCTCGCGATGCCGGTGGCGCTGGGCATCGCGATCTACCTGACGAACTACGCGCACAAGCGGGTCAAGGGTCCGCTGGCGTACTTGGTCGACCTGCTGGCCGCGGTGCCGTCGATCATCTACGGCGTGTGGGGCCTGTACGTCCTCGCCCCGGCGATCAAGCCGGTCGCGGTGTGGCTCAACGAGAACCTGAGCTGGCTGTTCCTGTTCTCCACCGGCAACGCATCGGTGGCCGGCGGTGGCACCATCTTCACCGCCGGCATCGTGCTCGCGGTGATGATCCTGCCGATCATCACCGCGGTCACCCGGGAGGTGTTCGTCCAGACCCCGCGCGGCCAGATCGAGGCCGCACTGGCGCTGGGCGCCACCCGCTGGGAGGTCGTACGGACGACGGTGCTGCCGTTCGGTATGTCCGGCTACATCAGCGGTGCCATGCTCGGCCTCGGCCGTGCGCTCGGTGAGACCATCGCCCTGCTGATCATCCTGCGCGGCACCCAGACCGCGTTCGGCTGGTCGCTGTTCGACGGTGGGTTCACCTTCGCCAGCAAGATCGCCTCGGCGGCTTCCGAATTCAACGACCAGTACAAGGCGGGCGCCTACATCGCCGCCGGCCTGGTGCTGTTCATCCTCACGTTCGTGGTGAACTCGCTGGCCCGCGCCGCGGTTTCCGGAAAGGACCGGTCCGCATCATGACCGCAACGCTGGATCAGCCGATCAAGGCCCCGACCTTCCAGGGCGTCAGCGGCCGCCGGAAGTTCGTCGACAAGTTCGCCACCGTGCTGGTCACCGCGTCCGTGGTGATCGCGATCGTTCCGCTGGTGTGGGTGCTCTACACGGTGGTCTCCAAGGGCATCGGTGTGGTGCTGTCGAGCACCTGGTGGATGAACTCGCAGGCCGGTATGACCGCCTTCCAGCCGGGCGGCGGTGCCTACCACGCCATCGTCGGCTCCCTGCTGCAGGCCTTGATCTGTGCGGTCATCTCCATCCCGATCGGCATCTTCGTGGCCATCTACCTGGTGGAGTACGGCGGCGGGACCCGGCTGGGCAAGGTGACCACCTTCATGGTCGACATCCTCACCGGTGTGCCCTCGATCGTGGCGGCCCTGTTCATCTACGCGCTGTGGGTCGCGACGCTGGGCTTCCAGCGCTCGGGCCTGGCGGTGTCACTCGCCTTGGTGCTGTTGATGATTCCGGTCATCGTGCGCGCCACCGAGGAGATGCTGCGCATCGTCCCGATGGACCTGCGTGAGGCGAGTTACGCACTGGGCGTGCCGAAGTGGAAGACCATCTCGGCGATCGTGGTGCCGACCGCGCTGTCGGGCATCGTCACCGGCATCCTGCTGTCGCTGGCCCGCGTCATGGGCGAGACGGCACCGCTGCTGATCCTGGTGGGCTACGCCCAGGCCATGAACTTCGACATGTTCAGCGGCTTCATGGGTTCGCTGCCCGGCATGATGTTCGACCAGACATCGGCGGGCGCAGGCGCCAACCCGGTTCCGACCGACCGGCTGTGGGGCGCTGCGCTCACGCTGGTGGTCCTCATCGCGCTGCTCAATGTCGGTGCGCGGTTCATTGCCAAGTTCTTTGCCCCTAAAAAGGTCTAGCAGGTTTAGGAGATAACCCATGGCCAAGCGACTTGATCTCAAAGACGTCAACATCTATTACAGCGCGTTCCACGCCGTGCAGAACGTGTCGCTGTCGGTGGAACCGCGCAGCGTGACCGCGTTCATCGGCCCCTCGGGCTGTGGCAAGTCGACCGTGCTGCGCACGCTGAACCGCATGCACGAGGTCATCCCCGGCGCCTACGTCAAGGGCTCGGTGCTGCTCGACGGCGACGACATCTACGGCGCCGGCGTCGACCCGGTGGGCGTGCGCAAGACCATCGGCATGGTGTTCCAGCGGCCGAACCCGTTCCCCACCATGTCGATCCGCGACAACGTGGTGGCCGGGCTGAAGCTGCAGGGCGTCCGCAACAAGAAGACCCTCGATGAGACCGCCGAGCGTTCCCTCAAGGGCGCCAACCTGTGGAACGAGGTCAAGGACCGCCTCGACAAGCCGGGCGGTGGCCTCTCCGGCGGTCAGCAGCAGCGTCTGTGCATCGCCCGCGCGATCGCGGTGCAGCCCGACGTGCTGCTGATGGACGAGCCGTGTTCGGCGCTGGACCCGATCTCCACGCTGGCGATCGAGGATCTGATCTCGACGCTGAAGCAGGACTTCACCATCGTGATCGTCACCCACAACATGCAGCAGGCCGCCCGGGTCAGCGATCAGACGGCGTTCTTCAACCTCGAGGCCACCGGCAAGCCCGGCCAGCTGATCGAGATCGACGACACCGAGAAGATCTTCTCCAACCCGACCCAGAAGGCCACCGAGGACTACATCTCCGGCCGATTCGGCTAGGCACTACGGGGTCAGCACCACCCGGGTGCCCGACGGTGCCGCGGCGTTCCAGGCCTCGGTGACTTCGGCCAACGGGCGGATGAGCGTGCGCAGTTCGACGGCGCCGGTGGTGACCATGTCGAACAGGCGCGGCAGCGCCTCGGTACGTATCCGGGTCAGCTCCTCCGGGGGCACGCTGCCGATACCGACGCCCGACAGGGTGATGCCGGTGCCGCGCAGGATCGCGGCCGGCAACGCGATGTCCGGCCCCGCCATCGATCCGATCTGGACGAACCGGGTGCGGTAATGGTGCGCGGCGGGGTGGCTGGCGGCCAGTGCGGCAAGGGCTTTCGCGGCGGGATCGCCCCAGAGGTAATCCAGTACCGCGTCGAACGGACGCTCGGCGTGCTCCGCGCTGATCCGCTCACCGATCTCCGCGTCGCCGATGTTGATCGCCTCATCCGCCCCTGCCGTGCGCAGCCACTGCAACCGGCTCTCGTTGCGGCCGGTGACGGTGACGCGCCCGGCGCCGAACACCGATTTGGCCAGCTGTACGGCCATCGATCCGGTGACACCGGTGGCGCCCAGGATCAGCACATGCTGCCCGGGTTGCACGGCGGCGGCGAATTCCAGTGCAGCCCAAGCGGACATTCCCGGATTCGGTACCGCGGCTGCGGTGACCGCATCGATGCCCTCCGGAACCTCGACCCATCCGTGGGCGCTGATCAGGGTGCGTTCGGCCATCATGCCGTAGGGCGCCACCGCGCCGGTGTAGACCCGGCGGCCGTCGTCGAGGCGGGCCACGCCGTCCACGCCTGGGATCGCGGGGAACGTGAGTTCGCCACTGGCATAGTGCTTTCCACTGATGATCCCCTTGGTGATATTGGTCAGCGCGGAGGCTTCGACGGTGGCCGTCACGGTACCGTCACCGGGTTGTGGGTCGGCGAAATCGGTGTAGGTGGGGGATAGCCCCGCTTCGGTGACGACGGCTGCTTTCATGACCTCTCCTCATGGTTTCCAGAAATATGGTTTCTATGGAAACAATGTACGGCGAGGGCCCGCGGATGGCAATATGGTTTCCATGAAAACCAAGTCCGGGCTGATCGACGAGATCAACATGTTGATCGGATCGGTCGGTGACAAGTTCGATGCCGATGCGGACGGCGACCCGGAACGCGACTTCGTGGCGCAACGCTGCCCGAAACGCCTCGAGCAGCTCGCCCGCGGATTACCGATGCTCTCGATGCACCTGCTCGACGTCATCGCCGACGGGCCGGTGAGCCTGGTCGGGCTGGCCGGCAAATCCGGTCAACTCAAGGGAACGGTCTCCAAGCACGTTCAGCGCCTGGTCGAGGCCGGTCTGGTGGTGCGCACGCCGGTGCCCGGCAACCGCAAAGAGATCCAGCTGGACCTCACGGCGGACGGCGCGCTGGTCAGCGCCGCGCACCGCGAAATGCACGACGAGATGAACCTCGGGATACGCGAATTCCTGCAGCGCTACAGCAATGCCGAGCTACAGGTACTGGAAAAGGTGCTCCGGGACCTGCTGGCCGCCCGCAAGGAAGGCGTGCGGATCGTTGCCGGCGACGGCTGAGCTCAGCGTGGCTCGTCGAACGTCGTGTCCTCCGGAAATGATCCGGTGGCGGTGAAGATCACCCGGCGGGCCACCTCGACGGCGTGGTCGGCGAAGCGCTCGTAGAAGCGGCTCAGCAACGTGACGTCGACGGCGGCGGTGACACCGTGCTTCCAGTCCTTGTCCATCAGCACCGAGAACAGGTGACGGTGCAGATCATCCATCGCATCGTCTTCGTCGCGGATCAGAGCGGCCTTCTCCGGGTCCAGCGTCTCCAGCACCTCTTGCGCGCTACGGCTCAATTCCACTGCGACACGGCCCATCTCGGCGAAGTAGCCGTTGACTTCCTCGGGCAGTGCGTGCTGCGGGTGGCGGCGGCGGGCGATCTTGGCGACGTGCAGGGCGAGCGCGCCCATCCGGTCGATATCGGCGACAATCTGGATTCCGCTGACGATGGCGCGCAGATCTCCGGCAACCGGTCCCTGCAGGGCCAACAGCATGAAAGCGGCTTCTTCGGCGCGTACGCTGATCTCGGTGATGCGGTCATGGTCGGTGATGACCTGTTCGGCGAGCGCCAGATCCGCCTGCAGCAGGGACTGGGTCGCGCGCTCCATTGCCACGCCGGCCAGGCCACACATCTCACCGAGTTGAACGGTCAACGAAGACAGCTGTTCTTGATACGCAGTACGCATGCACTTACCTTACGGTTGCCGGGCCCGAAGGTCACGATGCCACAGATGAACGAACGGTGAATGCCCCTTTCCCTGCGGGGTCGGGACTATTCGCAGGTGGTGTCCGCTGCGTTGGTGACGGTCAGGTCCTCGGGAAGCTCCGTGGTCTGCGCACTGCTGGTTCCGCGCACCATGTGCACCTGTACCGGCGATCCGCTCGGTGAGGGCGGGCTCACCGAGCTGAAATCGGAGCCCAGCACCACCCGCACCACATCGCCCATCCCCGTCACCCGCTCGATGGTGGCGTTGTGGAACGACGACGCCACGGTGGCGGCGGCCTGCTCGTTACCGGGTGAGAAGAACACCGTCGTCGAGCTCAGCGGGCCCGGGTAGTCATCGGGGGTGTCGATGTTGAATCCGTGTTGCTGCAACACATCGGCGGCGCTGCTGGCCAGTCCGGATTCTCCCGTCGAGTTCGACACCCGCACGGTGACCGCGCCGGGTTCGGTCGCCACGGCGTCGACAAGCTCACCGTCCGGGTTGGCCGGTGCGGTTGTGCCGCTGCCGGATTCGGGGGTCTCGGGCACCGGGGTGTTGTCGGCGTTGCGTTCCTCGGGCAGCGGATCATCGTTGATGATCGCCTCGAACAACGCGGCCATATCGTCGACGCGGGGCTGCTCGTTGCCGTAGTCGTCGGCGTAGCCGGTGGTGGGCACGGTGACGAAGGTGATCCGGCCCGCGTTCACACCCTGGACGGACTGCCCCAGGTCGACGAGGTCCTTGGTGCGGATGTTGTCGACGAAACTGTCCTCGATGAACATGTTGACGACGTTGTTGAGCTTGCTGAGGCTGAAGAACACCTCTCTGGAGATCAGCGAGCGCAGCAGCGAGGACAGGAACAACTGCTGGCGCTTGATGCGGCCGTAGTCGCCGTTGACCTCGGTGGTCACCTGACGGGCGCGCACGTAGTTCAGCGCGGTGTGGCCGTCGACCATCTGCCGGCCCGGGTTGGCGAGCACGGTGCCCAATTCGTAGTCCTCCAGCGGGGTGGTGCTGCACACCTCCACACCGCCGAGCGCGTCGACCATCTTCGCGAAGCCGGTGAAGTCGACGGCCATGAACCGGTTGACCGACAGGCCGGACAGTTTCTGGATGACCTTCACCAGGCATTTGGGCCCGCCGACCGCATAGGCGGAATTCAGCTTGGTCTCGGTCCAGGCCTCGTCCATGCCGTACATCGGCGATTCTTCGTCGGTGATCGGCCCGTAGATCCCGGTCTCCGGATTCCACGGTTCACACTGGATCGGCGTGATCGCCAGATCGCGCGGGAACGACACGGCCACAACACGTTTGCGGTCGGCCGGGATGTTGACCAGCATGATGGTGTCCGAGCGGGCGCCGGCGGCATCATCGGTGGTGCCCGCGCCGACCTCACTGTTCTGGCCGATGCGGCTGTCGGTGCCGACGATCAGGAAGTTCTCGTCGCCGAACTGGGCGTTGGGGTCGACGATGTCGCGCGAGTTGGGATCCAGCGCGGACACCCGGTTGAGGCTGTTGTTCTTCATCGACTGCCATTGCCAGGCGCCGCCGGTCAGTGCCAGCGCGCACACCGCGATGAGGGCGGCGGCCACGCGGCCGATGTTGCGGGCCCGGTGGTGCTGCACCGGTGCCGGGCGAGCGGTGTGCAAGGGGTGTGGCGGCCGGACGGCGGCCAGGTCGGGCAGTTCGGCGGCGTACGCCGAAGGCACGTGCATGACCTCGGTGACGGGATCGGTCGGGTCGCGGCGGGCGCTGCGTTCGGGGGAGACCGGCTCGAAGACCACGGCCTCGACCGGCTCGACCGGATCGGTGATCTCGGTGGGACTCTCCGCTGCCGCCTCGTCGGCGGGATCTGCACGGTGCCGGCGGGCGCGACCGGAGCTGGGCTGGTCGGCCGCCAGCTTGGCGATCAGGTCGGCGACGGTGACGCCGTCGGTGTGATTACCCGCCGATGGGCTGGACGCCTGCGCGCGTTCCCACGGCGTGGCGCCTGGTACCGGTCGCGGGGATCGGGTAAGCCATTGATTGTCCTCCCCGGGCGCGCGCTCGGGTCGGCCAGGAGTGGCGTTATCGCCGTCACTCATGTCCTACCGGCTTTCGGCTCGTGGGGTCGTGCGCGCCGTTGCACACGTTCTCATCGGTGCTTGATAAAAGCTGCTGCTACTTCTTTTAGCAGCACTGCACCTGGCTCCGCCACCGGAGCCCGGTCAGGTGGTCTTTCATCGTACTGAGACAACCTGAGAGTCCGACAGCGCGCTGATGTGACGGAGCGGTCTCGGGATCGTCTCGGAAGAGGTCAGCCGCCGGAGTTCATCACGTCGGCGCCGACGGGCACCGTCAGGTCGTCGGGGTCGTCGAGCCAGCCCGCCGGCAGGCTGACCGAACCGGGGGAGCCCTGACGGCCGCGCGGCCCGCCCGCGACCTCCG
Source organism: Mycolicibacterium sp. P9-22 (assembly GCF_008329585.1). Classification (GTDB taxonomy): domain Bacteria; phylum Actinomycetota; class Actinomycetes; order Mycobacteriales; family Mycobacteriaceae; genus Mycobacterium. The sequence continues at coordinate 378,598 of NZ_NPKP01000003.1, forward strand.
GGAACGGCACGTCCCCGTCGAGCTCGCCGAGCAGCGCATCCAACTCATCCATCGTCTTGACCAGCGCCATGGCCCGTCGCAGGTCGGCGCCGGCGGGGAAGCCGTGCATGTACCAGGCGACGTGCTTGCGGATATCGCGCATGCCCTTGTCCTCACCGAAGTGGGCCGAGAGCAGTTCGCCGTGGCGGCGCACGATCTGCGCGACCTCGCCGAGCGTGGGAGGGGTCGCGATGGGGCGCCCGTTGAAGGCCGCCGACAGTTCGGCGAACAGCCACGGCCTGCCCAGGCAGCCGCGGCCGATGACGACTCCGTCACACCCGGTCTGTTCCATCATCGCCAGGGCGTCGGTGGCGTCGAAGATATCGCCGTTGCCGAGCACCGGGATGGTGGTCACATGCTGCTTGAGCGCCGCGATCTGGCTCCAATCGGCGGTCCCGGAGTACCGCTGGGCGGCGGTGCGGGCATGTAGCGCCACGGCCGCCGCACCCTCGGACTCGGCGATGCGGCCGGCATCCAGGTGGGTGTGGTGGTCATCGTCGATGCCGATCCGGAATTTCACGGTGACCGGGATGTCGGTGCCTTCTGTCGCGGCGACTGCAGCCCTGACGATCTTGCCGAACAGCTTGCGCTTGTACGGGATCGCCGACCCGCCGCCGCGCTTGGTCACCTTGGGGACCGGGCAACCGAAGTTCATGTCGATGTGGTCGGCCAGGTTCTCGTCGACGATCATCTTGGCGGCCGCGTAGGTGGTGTCCGGATCCACGGTGTAGAGCTGCAGCGAACGCGGCGACTCGTCGGGGGCGAAGGTCGTCATGTGCATGGTCACCGGGTGTCGCTCGACGAGCGCACGCGCGGTCACCATCTCGCAGACGTAGAGCCCGCTGACGGTGCCGGCCCGGGCCACCTCGAGCTCTCGGCACAGCGTGCGGAACGCGACATTTGTCACACCCGCCATCGGGGCCAGCACGACCGGGCTGGGCAAAGCGAGCGGCCCGATCTGTAAGCCAGACCGGGCCGTTTCGCTGGGTGCTGGGGCTAGGAGGCTGCCGATGATGACACCAACAGGTTCTTCATGGCCTTCTTCTCGGCCATCTTGCGCTCGCGCTCCAGGCGGCGCTCCTTGGCCACCTCGAACTTCACGCAGGTTTCCTCAAGCTCCTTGACGAGCTCGCCGAGATCGTCCCGCAGTCGGGCGCCCTCACCGGTGAAATCCTCACGCTCGAAGATGCGCCACTTCTTGAGCACCGGCATCACGACGTCCTCGAGGTGGATCCGCGGGTCGTACACGCCGCCGACGGCGATGGTGACGGCCTTGCGACGGAACTCGGGCACGGTGTATCCGGGCATCTTGAAGTTGCGCAGCACCCGGTGCAGCGACTTCATCGCCTGGTTGGGCACCATGTCCAGACCGGCGGCGGACACGTCGCGGTAGAAGATCATGTGCAGGTTCTCATCGGCAGAGATGCGGCCGAGTAGCTGGTCGGCGATGGTCTCTTCGCAGGCCTTGCCGGTGTTGCGGTGCGAGACGCGGGTGGCCAGTTCCTGGAAGGTCACGTAGACGACGGAGTCGAACAGCGTGGACGCAAAGAGGTCGCCCTGCTGGTTCTGGCCGGGGGAGAAGCCGCGGGTGACCTGCTCGACGCGCAACTCTTCGAGTTCGACGGGGTCGATGGCGCGGGTGACCAGCAGGTAGTCGCGCAGGGCGATCCCGTGCCGGTTCTCTTCGGCGGTCCAGCGGTTGACCCACCAGCCCCACGGGCCGTCCATGGTGAAGTTCATCGCGATCTCGCGATGGTAGGAGGGCAGATTGTCCTCGGTCAGCAGGTTCTGCACCATCGCGGTCTGGGCGACCTCGGAGAGCTTGGACTGCTCGGGGTGCCAGTCCTGCCCGCCGAGGGCGTAGAAGTTCTTGCCGTCCGACCACGGGATGTAGTCGTGCGGGTTCCAGTCCTTGCGCATGGCGAGGTGCCGGTTGATGTTCTTCTCGACGACAGGTTCGAGCTCGCGCAGCAATTGCACGTCGGGTAGGTCTTGCGACACGTTCACTCCCAGTTATCTGTACCTGTTGGTAGCACTCAATATATCTGTGCCCCCCAGTGACATCAAGTTACCCGGCCTGTGCGTTGGATAACGGTTGTCAATCGATCTGATTGCGCTGTGCCGGGATGCGTCAGCGAACGGTGGCGCGGCTGAGCAGCATGTCGGTGCAGTAGTCGACGAACTGCTCGCGCGTGGCGGTCAGCCTGCCGTTCAGGTAAGCGGTGAACAGTGCAGTCAGGGCGCCGATCAGACCGGTCGCGACCATCGCCTGCAAAGCCGGATCGGTGATCTCGGTGAGCTTGTGCTGCAGCAGCGCGATGAAGTTCGGCATCCATTCCGCGCCGGATTTGGTGAGCACCGGTTCCCGCTCGGGCGCCAGCAGCAGCACCCGGCCGCGGCTCGGGTCGTCGACCATCAGCGCCACGAACGTCTCGACCGCGTCGCGCGGTGTCTGCGAGGACAGCAGGGCCTTCATCGCGGTGCCACACACGTCGTCATAGACGGCCCGCACGAATTCGTCGCGGTCGGTGAAGCTCTCGTAGAAATACCGTTCGGTGAGGCCCGCTTCGCGGCAGACCGCGCGCACGGTCAGTGCCGGGCCGGCCGCCCCGCCGAGCAGGGTCACCCCGGCGGCGATGAGTTCACCGCGCCGCAAGGTCTGGCGATCCTGCAGGGGAACGCCGGACCATCGACCACGTCGTTGACCGGACGGCACATCACTCCTAAGCTGCGTAATGACAACGAGTGTAGTCAGAATCGTTTCTGAGTGGGACGGGAAGTTCGCAGTGACTCAAGATACGTCCGAGACGTGCCCGGTGACCAGCGCATCCACCGAGGCCGGCGCCGAGGTGGCGGCGGGCTGCCCGGTGAGCGCCGGTGGCTATGACGCCCCCGCGCTGCCGCTCGGACCGGACTCGCTGACCTGGAGATACTTCGGCCAGTGGACGGGCCTGTTCCAGGGCACCTGGGCCGGATCCATGCAGAACATGCATCCCCAGCTCGGGGCGGCGGTCGAGGAGCACTCGATCTTCTTCCTCGAGCGCATCCCGCGCCTGCTGCGCTCGATCTACCCGATCGGTGGCGTGGTCTTCGACGGGGATCGCGCACCCAAGACCGGTGCGGAGGTCCGCGACTATCACATCGGCATCAAGGGTGTGGACAAGCAGGGACGCCGCTACAGCGCGCTGAACCCCGACGTCTTCTACTGGGCGCACGCCACGTTCTTCAAGTCCACCCTGCTGGCCGCCGAGAAGTTCGGCGGCGGGATCTCGCTGGCCGACAAGCGGCAACTGTTCGACGAACACGTCGCCTGGTACCGGATGTACGGGATGAGCATGCGACCGGTGCCGGGCTCCTGGGAGGAGTTCGAGCAGTACTGGGATCACATGTGCCGCAACGTGTTGGAGAACAATTACGCCGCGCGCGAGGTGATGGATCTGTCGACCATGCCCAAACACCCGTCGCTGCAGTGGATCCCGGACCCGCTGTGGGCGCTGAACCTCAAGGTGATGCAGCGTTTCCTGACGTTCATGACCGTCGCCCTCTACGACCAGCCGGTGCGCGACCTGATGGGCTACAGCTGGACACCGCGCCAGCAGCGGCTGCACGACCAGCTCTGCAGGGTGATCACCTTCGCGGGCAAGGTGCTGCCCAAGCGCTCGCTGATGCACCCGCGCAAACGTTCCGCGGTGGACCGGGCGTCGGGCCGGTTGCCCGCCGATGCCCCGCTGGTGCAGACCCCCGCGCGCAACCTGCCGCCCATCGAGTACCGCGGCCAGCCGCAGTTCTACTGTCCCGAGGTCGGCTGACTTCTGCGCGAGACCGACGTTTCCGCGGTCTCGGCACGAATTCGGGCGCAGAAGCGTCGATCTCGCGGTAGCTGCCTTCGGCTCACGGGCTACCGTTGGCGCCATGCAGGGGCCCGAAGTACTCGGCGGCCGCTACGAACTGCGGGGTCTGCTCGGCCGTGGTGGCATGGCGGAGGTCCACGAAGGCTGGGACACCCGGCTCGGCCGCGCCGTCGCGATCAAGCTGATGTACCCCGCACTGGCCGCGCAGCCCGAGAGCCGTCGGCGTTTCGAGGTCGAGGCGCGGGCCGCGGCGCGCCTGAGCCACCCGCACATCGTCGCGGTGCACGACAGCGGCGAGCACGACGGCACCCCGTACATCGTCATGGAGCGCCTCAGCGGCCGCACCGTCGCGGACACCATCGCGGCGGGGCCGATGACGGTGCCGCAGATCCGGGCACTGCTCGACGCTGTGCTCTCCGCGCTGTCGGCGGCGCACGCCGCGGGCATCCTGCACCGCGATATCAAGCCCGCCAACATCCTGCTCACCGATAACGGTGTGCCGAAGGTCGCCGACTTCGGCATCGCGAAGAGTCACGAGTCCGGCCACACCATGACCGGCCTGGTGATCGGCACGCTGGGCTATCTGAGTCCGGAACGCCTCGCGGGCCGCCCCGCGACGATCGCCGACGACCTGTACGCGGTCGGGGTGCTGGCCTTCGAGGCGCTCGTGGGCCGTGTCCCGGCGCCGCACGACGACCTGGCCGCGCTGCGCCCGGATGCCGGGCCGGTGCTCGCCTCGATAGTGCAGCGCGCCACCGCGCCCGACCCGCGGGCCCGGTTCACCGATGCCGAGCAGATGCGGGCCGCTTTGGGCGCCGTGCGGCCGCAGACGCTGTTCCTGCAGAGCCCGCTGCCCGATCCCGCCACCGCCCACGTACCGGTGCCGACGCCGCGCAGTCGCCGCCGCACGCTGATCGGTGTCGCCGGGGCACTGCTGGCCGTCCTGGTGCTCGTCCTCGCCTTCGTGGTGGACACCGCCTCGCGCTCCGGCACGCCGACTCCGGTGATGACCACGACGCCGACCACGACGGCTTCGCTGCCGCCGACCACGACCGCCACCACGGTCGAGCAGCAGCAGCCCAGTCCGACGCGGGGCCGCGGGAACGGGGAGAACAAGAAGGGCGAGAACGGCAAGGGGCCGAAGCCCAAGGGTGACCGCGAATGATGCAGGCGTGGTGCCCCCACCAGGGCTCGAACCTGGGACCTGCGGATTAAAAGTCCGTAGCTCTACCAACTGAGCTATAGGGGCGTGGTGCAAAAGGATACTGGGCGGCCCTCCCGGATGGATGGGGGTATCCGGTTTGGGAATTCGGACAGCTGTGTCCTAAGCTATCGAAGCTTCCAACGTCACCGGCGTTGAGAGCGGCCCGGAGAAATCCGGATAGGCCCCCATCGTTTAGCGGCCTAGGACGCCGCCCTTTCACGGCGGTAGCACGGGTTCGAATCCCGTTGGGGGTACGGCGCGAAGGTGGTGACACACTGGAGCGGAGCAGTAAAGAGCAAGGCCCTGTGGCGCAGTTGGTTAGCGCGCCGCCCTGTCACGGCGGAGGTCGCGGGTTCGAGTCCCGTCAGGGTCGCCATTTCGGCGAGGTATCCCGGTCGCAAGGCCGGAGCCTTCCGGCCAGGTAGCTCAGTTGGTACGAGCGTCCGCCTGAAAAGCGGAAGGTCGCCGGTTCGATCCCGGCCCTGGCCACCACGAATTCTCACGGCACCTTTGCGCCCATCTCCATCTTGCTGACGAACGGCGATGACATCGCCCGCACCAGTGCGCCGTAGCCGACACCGAAGTCCATCTCGTCGCCGACCGCCACCTCGTGATCGCCGAGATCGACCACCAGATGGTCGCTGCTCATCCCGAGGATCGTGATGCCACTGGGCGGCTGCAGGCCGTCGGGGTCGACGTCCTGGCGGCCCAGGGCCAGGATCGCCTGGTGCACGGTCCCGCTGCCGGAGCGCACCGGCGTCTCGCCGAATGCCGCCTGCGCGCGGTCTCCCCAGGGCTGCGCCGGTTTCACGGCGACCTCGATGACCTCGGCGGTCAAGGTGAAGACATCGGTGTGCAGGCCCGGGATCGGGGCCCGGTAGAGGGGATCGACGCCGAGCAGGATGGCTTCGCCGAGCCGAAGCTCGTCGATCCGGCCGACATCGTGGGTGTGCAGCGCCCAATTCAGGTTCGCCGAGTTACCGCCGGAGACGACGTCGAGTGAGATCCCGTGCAGTGCCTCGATATCGTCGGCGAGCCCGGTGAGGACACCCATGTTCCGGTCATCGGGCACGACGCCGTTCTGGCAGGCGAGGTTGGCACCGATCCCGGCGAGCCGCAGCGACGAATGGCCGAGCACGGCGCGCACCGCCTCGGGTATGTCCTCGATCGAGATGCCCTCGCGTAGGTCGCCCAGTTCGACCACCAGCACGACGGCGTGCAGCCGCTTCTGCTGGGCCGCGGCCTGATCGAGCGCGGCCAGGACGACGGCCTCGGTGTTCAGGCTGACATCGGCGATGGCGACGACCGATGGCACCTGGCTGAGCATGGGTGAGCGGATCAACGTGCGCAGCACTGCGCCGTCGAGCCCGGCCAGCCGGGTCAGATTCTCGACCCGGGAATCACCGAGGCCGCGGGCGCCACCGCGCAGCATCGCCGCGCCGACTCCCGGCGAGCCCAGTACGGCCTTGGTGATCCCGACCACCCGGATGCCCGACTCGTCGAGCCGGTCGACCAGGATCCGGGTGTTCTGCTCGATCTTGTCCAGATCGGTCTCGATGCGAAGCGTCACACCGGGGTGGATGTATCGGCCGCCGCCGCGAGCGCGGGGAAGGCCGCCAGCACCATCTCGACGAGCTCCGACGCGGGGCGCGTGAGGGGATCGGTGACGGGAAGTCCGAGCTGCGAATGATGTTCGGAGATCGAGGAATCGAGCTCGTCTGAGGTCATGTCCTCGTGGTTGATCGTGACCCCGATGACGCGGGTGTCGGCGAACGCCTCGATCAGCGCGATCTCGCTGGCCGCTGTCGGCATCGACACCATCGGGAAGTCGCCGAGTACCGCGCGCTTCGGCGCATGCTGCACGATCACCCCGGCGGGGCGGCTGCCGCGCAGTATGTGCGCCGACGTGATGTAGGCGGGGTGGCTGAGTGCGCCCTGGCCCTCCACCACGATCACGTCCGGGTCTTCGCCCTCGAACGCGGCAACCACCTGGTGCTCGACCTCGCCGGAGCAGAACTGGGGGACCAGCGCGTCCAGGGCGACGCCGTACTTTCCGCCCTGGATCAGGGTGGTCTGACCGGTGCCCACCATGACCGCCTTGATGCCGTGCGCGTTGAGCGCCTGGACCAGCAGGGTGGCCGTGGTGCGCTTGCCGATCGCCCCGTCGGTGCCCAGGATCGCGATCCGGGGGCAGGTGACGTCGAAGATCCGGCCGGAGAACAGGTGCAGGTCCCGCTTGGCCTTCGGCCGGCGGACATCGGTGATGGTGATGCCGGCGATCACGGCGGCCGCCGCGAATTCGGCATCGTCGTTGAGGAATTCGTGCAGGCCGTTGATGATATGCATCCCGCGGGCGATGCCGTCGAGCAGCACGACGCGCTGCTGGTTGGACAACAGGCCGTCGGCGGGTGCCAGCCCGCAGATCAGGTAGTCGGGCACGCGGCCGGCGTGCGCGATGGACTCGGCGAGGGAGGCCAGTACCGGGATGCCGTTGGCGGTGCCGTCGAGGAGTTTGCCGGCATCCGCTCCGGCCCGGCGGCTGTCGATGACACTGAGGATTTCGTACTTTTCCGAGTGCCGGACCAGGCCGTTGGCAGTTTTGCCGTCCTGCTCGCCGAACTGTCCCTCGCAGTAGACGATCGCCGTCGAACCGACGGGCAATGCGAAGGGTGCTGCGGGAAGGGCGCGCTCACTCGGGTCGAGAGTAGGGAAAGACGAGGTACCACTGGTACGCGAAGACATAGATTCCTCTGAGAGGTCTCAGAGAAGGCGACGCAATCGAGGCGGGGCGATGTAGCCCGACGTTCAACGAAGTGGTCTGCCCTGAGGGCCGGCAATATTACCGACGTGTTAACGATACCTGATCGGCGCTGACTTGCCCGCCGTGGCCGGACGACTAATTGTCAGTTCCGTAACATTCGCCCCACTGATCACGATCAAGTTCACGTGTCGCACTCATTCGGGGATGAAAAGCGCAGTCGTCTGAAGACTCTCATCGGCGCCGTGCTGGTCGCGCTGGCGTTCGCGTGTGCAGTAGCGCCGCCGGCCGCGGCGCAACCGGCCGGCAAGGACTTCTCCAAGCCCGCCATCGTGATCCTGGGATACGGGCTCACTCCGGATGGCTGGATGCGCCCGATCCTCTACACCCGGGTGCTGACCGGACTGGCCGTCGCACAGGCGTTTCCGCAATCCCCGATCATCGTCACCGGTGGCAACCCGAAGAACGGGCGCACCGAGGCCGGCGAGATGCGCAACCTGCTGCGCCTGCTCGGTTTTCCCGCCGACCGGATCATCGTCGAGGACAAGGCCAACAGCACGGTCCAGAACGCCCGGTTCTCGGTGCCGCTGGCCAAGAAGGCCGATACCTCGGGGATCATCCTGGTCACGTCCTCGACCCATCAGGGCCGCGCCGACGGCAACTTCGCCGACGCGGGCGGCAACGTGCTGGCCACCGTCAGCTTCCCGGACGGCAATCCGCAGACGAACATCGCCCAGTTCATCCGCGACGTGCTCAGCCCGCTGACCCCCATCGGTTGACCCGTTCTAAGGTGGCCGGGTGACGACGGACGCTGCCGCGGGGGACTTCCGGGACCGCCTGCTGGCGGCGTTCGAGGCGTCGATCGCCGAGGACGGCTACGCCAAGACGACGATCGCGGACATCGTGCGCCGGGCACGGACCTCGCGCCGGACGTTCTATGAACATTTCTCCAGCAAGGATGAGTGCTTCATGGCGCTGCTGGCCGAGGCGAATGCCGATCAGGTCCGGTCCATCGCCGGCGCGGTGGACCCCGGCGCGCCGTGGCAACAGCAGGCCCGCCAGGCCATCGAGGCGTGGATCGCCTCGGGGGAGTCCCGGCCCGATCTCACCCTGAGCTGGATCCGGGACGGGCCATCACTGGGCGCGGCGGGACGCGACCTCACCCGCGAATCCATGGAGCATTTCGTCGATATGGTGACCGCGTTGATGGACAGCCCGCAGTTCCGCGCCGCCGGGATCGGGCCGGTGTCGCGGCAGCGGATCATCATGTTGCTCGGTGGTCTGCGCGAACTCACCGCCATCACCGTCGAGAACGGCGGGAAGATGAGCGATATCACCGAGGAAGCCGTCGACGCGACGATCGCGCTGTTCACCCCGCGCTGAGTCGGGCCGTCGCGCGGGCCCGCTCGTACAACTGTTGGTCGTGCGCGCTGATCACCATGAGCTCCGGTCCGCTCGCGGTGGCCAGTTCGGCCAGTCGGGCGTGGTTCTCGCGCACCCGCTTCCGGTCGAAGGCCAACATGCTCTCGCTGGCGGACAGAATCCGCGGTACTGGTTGCCCGTCGAGGGTGCCGTGGTGGTAGAACGCATCACCGGCGTGCAGTATCCAGCGATGGCCCGCATCCACGGCGACACACGCGTGGCCGCGGGTGTGCCCGGGCAACGGGACCAGCACGATACCGTCGAGAAGCTCTGTCGCCGAGGCGAATCCGCGCCACGATTCTCCGCCCGGGCCGTGTTCGACCAGGTGTGGCCCGTGCGCCCACTGGATGCTGCGGTAACGGATGCGTTCCCGCCGGGACGGTGCGTGCACCGCGCCCAGCGCCTCGTCGGCGGTGACGTGCACCTGTGCGGCCGGGAAGTCGGCAAGCCCGCCGATATGGTCGAGATCGAAGTGGGTCAGCACGATGTGACGCACATCGTCCCGGCGGAACCCCAGATTCTCGATCTGCCGCACGGCGGTCTCCGCGACGTCCAGTACCGGCCACAGGGTGTGCCGCACCGGCCCGAGGCGCCGCCGTGGTCCGGCACAGTCCAGCAGGCCGAAGCCGGAGTCAACCAGTATCAGGCCGTCGGTGCTTTCGATCAGCAGCACGTGACACACCAGCGGCGCGGTCGGTACCCGCATGCTGCCGCAGTTGAGGTGATGGACCTTCATCATGCCTGCCGCAGTCGGGCCGTCAGCAGCGCGCGGATCTCGGCGTGGCAGGCCATCAGATCGACGTCGCCGTCCAGCAGTGCCTGCAGTGCGACGCCGCGCAACATGCCGACGATCACGGTGGCCAGTCCCTGCGGGTGTACCGACGCGGCGAGTTCGCCGTTGTCGATGCCGCGTTGCAGGCTGTCGGCGATGGCGGCCCGGAACTCGCGGTCGGCGGCGATCATCGCGGGGCGCAGATCCGATGCGGCGCTGGCGACGGTATCCGCCCACAGCGCCAACCGGGCACGATTGGCCGGCTGTGGATCGGCCAGCACCCTCAGGTACACGTCCACCAGCCGCAGTGCGTCATCAAGCACCGAATGTGGCTCGCCGGCAATGGGAACCGCTTCCCTGAACTGGGCGGTGACGCTGTCGACCAGCCGCTGCATCAACGCGCCCTTGGACCCGAAATGGTGGGTGGCCAGGCCGCGGCTGTAGCCGGCGCGCTCGCCGACATTGGCCAGCGTCACCCCGGCGGGCCCGATCTCGCCGACCAGTTCGGCGGCGGCCAGGATGAGCCGCTGCTCGGCCTCACTGCGGCGTTCCTCCTGGGTGCGACGGTTCGCGGTGTCCGTCATGCCCCGGCGAATGCCAGTAGTTCGGGACGTCCGATCTGCCGGACCAGGCTCGCCGAGTCGAAGTAAATGCGCTCGTTGACGATGCGTTCCTCCTCGAAGAAGAACACCGCGATGATGGGCACCCGGAACTCCTTGCCGGTGGGCGGCAGCCCGTAGAACTCGCCGAGATTCGTCCCGAGCAACTCGAATTCGACGATGACCGACTCGTCGGCGACGTGGAAGCGCGCATTTGCGTGGCGCTGGTCGGGGAATGCCGCCCGGGTGGTGCGGTAGTAGCCCATCACCTCGTCGTCACCGTCGAACACCTGACCGGTGGCCATGATCTCGTAGTGCGGGCGGCCCTGCGACTCGGATTTGAAGGTGTCGAGCGTCCGGTCGAAGTCGTGGATGACCTCGGTGTCCATGTGCTCCTGGATCAGCGCCAGTCGGCGTTGCCGTAGCTCTTCGGTGATCATGGCGCCCCTAGCCTCCAACTAACTTGTTGACCAACAAGTTATGGGAGGCGGGGGCCGTTGTCAACGGGGCAGCCTCGACCTCTCCGGTACGTTGAGCTGATGGTTCGGCCCGCTCAGACGGCGCGCAGTGAGCGCACACGCGACGCCCTGCGCCGGGCGGCGATGGTGCGATTCCTCGCCCAGGGCGTGGAGGACACCTCGGCCGAACAGATCGCCGCCGATGCCGGAGTGTCGCTGCGGACTTTCTACCGGCACTTCTCGTCCAAGCACGATCTGCTGTTCGTCGACTATGACGCCGGCCTGGAATGGTTCCGCACCGCATTGGCCAACCGCTCCCCGCAGGAGTCGATCGTGGAGTCGGTGCACTCGGCGATCCTGCAGTCTCCATATGACGTCGACGCGGTGGCCAAGATCGCCGAATTGCGTGCCGACGAGCTCGACCCGGGCCGCATCGTGCGTCACATCCGCCAGGTGGAGGCCTCCTTCGCCGAGGTCGTCGAGGAACACCTGCGCCACGACCACCCGCCGGGTCCCGGCTCGGATGACGCGCTGCGGGTCACCGTCGCCGCTCGCTGTATCGCCGCGGCGGTGTTCGGCGCCATGGAGGTGTGGATGCTGGCCGAGGAGCGCTCGCTGCCCGAACTCGCCCGGCTGTGCCGGATGGCACTGGACTCGCTGGAATCGGGCGTCATCCCGGCATCCTGATGTTTTGTCATTATTGACAAAACATGGGTCGGGGTGCAGCCTGAACTCATGCCGGACTACGACGCGATCGTCATCGGCGCGGGCCACAACGGCCTGGCCGCCGCCGCCCTGCTGCAACGCGCGGGAGTGCGGACCCTGTGCCTGGACGCCAAGCTCTACGCCGGCGGAATGGCTTCCACCGTAGAGCTTTTCGATGGGTACAAGTTCGAGATCGCGGGCTCGCTGCAATTTCCGACGTCCGCGGTGGTCAGCCGCGAACTCGGCCTGGATGCCCTGGCATGCGTCGATGTCGACGTCATGTCGGTATCGCTGCGCGGTATCGGCGATGACCCCGTCATCTACTACACCGACCCGATGAAGCTGCTCGCCCACCTCAACGAAGTGCACGGGGCCGAGGCGGTCAACGGCATGGCCGGGCTGATGGCCTGGAGCCTGGCACCCACCAGAGCGCTGGGCCGCTTCGACGCGGACACACCGGCGAAGACCTTCGATGAGATGTATGCCTGCGCGCAGAACGAATTCGAGCGTTCGGCCATCACCGACATGCTGTTCGGCTCGGTCACCGATGTGCTCAACCGCTATCTGCCCGACCCGGAGAAACACGGCGCGCTACGCGGCATGCTCAGCTTCCTGGCGGTGAACACCACCTACCGCGGACCGGCCACCCCCGGCAGTGCGGCCGCACTCGCCTTCGGGCTGGCCGTGCCCGATGAGAACGCCGTGCTGATGAAGAAGCTGCGCGGCGGTATCGGCGCACTCACCACGCATCTGAGTGACCTGCTGACCGCGGGCGGGGGAGAACTGCGCCTGCGATCCCAGGTCGAGGAGATCCTGACCGCCGACGGCCACGTCACCGGGGTGCGGTTGGCCGACGGGACCACCATCGGTGCGCCGATCGTGATCTCGGCGCTGGCGCCCGATCTCACCGTGACGGGACTGCTGGACGCCGCCGCGGTGCCCGCCGAGATCCGCGCGCGCTACACCCATGTCGACCACCGTGGCAGCTATCTGCAGATGCACTTCGCGCTCGACGGCATCCCCACCTTCGCCGAGCCGTACGGCATGCTCAACGATCCCGAGATGCAATCGGCCATCGGACTTTTCAACACCCCAGAGGAACTGCAGCAGCAATGGGAGGATTGCCGCCGCGGTATCGTGCCCGCGGACCCGGCCATCGCCATGCAGATGCCGTCGGTGAAGGATCCCGACCTCGCCCCACCCGGCAAGCATGCGGTGTCGGCGTTCTCGTTGTGGTTCCCGGTGGAGGACACGGCGGGTGCTTCCTACGGCGATCTGAAGCAGGAGATGGGACAACGGGTGATCGACAAGATCACCAGACTGGCACCGGATTTCGAGAGCCTGATCTCCCGGCACACCACCTTCACCCCGAAACACATGGGCACCATGTTCGGTGCGCCCGGCGGTGACTACTGCCACGGGCTGATCCACCCCGAACAGATGGGACCCAACCGGCCCGGCCCCAGAGGCTATGCGGATCAGGAACTTCCGGTCGCCGGGCTGTACCTGGGCAGCGCGGGATGCCACGGCGGGCCGGGCATCACGTTCATCCCCGGCTTCAACGCCGCCAAGGCGGCACTGGCCCAGGCGCGTCAGGCGTCCTCGACCGCACTGCCGTCGGGGGTTGCGCCGCCCTCGTCGGACCAGTCCGTCCGGTCCCCGGCGCCCTTGGCCGGGTCACTCTGAACATCGTCCTCGGCGCCCTCTGGGCCTGCGTCTGACTCGGTGGTCTTGGGATCTGCACTCACGGGGGAGAACTACCCGTTTCGTCGGGCTCGGAAACGGTCAGTACCACTTCGGCGATCTCGGGTGCCGAGTCCTCCAGACGGTGTTCCAGGGTGCGCAGCGTGCGCGCGACGGACGACTCGACGGCGTCGCCGATCAGATCCACACTGGCGATCACGAAAATCTTTTTGGGCCCGATGAATTCGGGACGCAGGAAGCGCACCGCGGCGACCTCGGGGAAGCCCTCCAGCCGCTCGCGCAGCGCCTGCTGCAGCCGGGGCGGACCACCCTCGCCGGTGAGGAAGATCCGGTTACGGTTGATCAGCACCACGGCCACCACCGCGAGCAACACGCCGACGGCGATGGATCCGACGGCATCCCAGACCACCTCACCGGTGAGCTGATGCAGCAGGATCCCGGCGAACGCGATGACGATACCGATCAGTGCGGCGCTGTCCTCGGCGAACACCGCCCGCACGGTCGGGTCCGATGTCTCGAACGCGTACCGCAGCACATCGCTCTCGAATGTGGCCGCGTCGCGGCGAAGTTGACGCACGGACTGCACCCAGGAAATGCCCTCCAGGACGAAGGCGACGGCCAGCACGATGTAGGCGAGCCGGTAGTCCTGCGGACCGTCCTCGCCGTGCAGCAGTTCGGTGATGCCGTGCCAGATCGACACGGCGGCGCCGACGACGAACAGGCCGACCGCCGCCAGCAGTGCCCAGACATAGACTTCGCGGCCGTAGCCGAGCGGGCGCCGCTCGTCGGCAAGGCGGGCACCGCGCCGGTTGGCAATGAGCAGAAAGACTTCGTTACCGGTATCGGCCCAGGAGTGTGCCGCCTCGGCGGTCATCGACGCCGAACCCGACAGCACGGCCGCGAAACTCTTGGCCGCGGCCACCGCGAGGTTCGCCACGAACGCGACCCATACGGTCACCGTACTGCCGTTCCCCGACTTCACCACGGGGGATCAACCGCCCTGAAGCTGGCGCATCCAATCGCGCGGCACCCGCTCCCGCGGTCCAGGAGCCGGCTGGTCGGCCGGGTGTGCCTGCGGCGCAGCCAGATCGGGGCCGTCGTAATACTGGTCGGTGGCGTAATTCCAGAACCAGTCCTCGCCGGGTTCGAAGCTGCGGATGATCGGGTGCCCGGTGTCGCGCCAGTGCCGGGAGGCGTGTTTGGCCAGCGAATCGTCACAGCAGCCGATGTGCCCGCAGGCCGCGCACCGGCGCAGGTGTACCCACCAGCCGCCGTCGTCGTCGCACTCCACACATCCGGTACCGCTCGGGGGCTTGGCGGGGTCGATGTCCACAGCGGTGAGTCTACTGAGCCGCAACGGTTTTTCTCGGCGAGATCAGATCAAGCTGCGCAAAACCATTCCCGCGATACCCACCAGCAAAATCCGTAATTGACGTCGGCGATCTCGCAACAGTTGCCTTTGACAGCTAACTAGGCCCGCCTTAACGTCCGCGCGATGAGTGCCGCCGGGCAATTGACGAAGTCCATGAACGCCGTGGGCGGCTTCGTGGTGCTCGGCGCCGAGACGTGCACGGCGATGTTCCGCAGGCCGTTCGCCTGGCGGGAACTGTTCGAGCAAATTGCATTCGTGGCCAGGGTGTCCATTTTCCCGACCATCATGCTGTCCATCCCCTACACCGTACTGATCGTCTTCACCCTCAACATCGTGCTGCTGGAGATCGGGGCCGGTGACCTTTCCGGCGCCGGTGCGGCGCTGGCGTCGGTCACCCAGGTCGGCCCCGTCGTGACGGCCATCGTCGTCTCCGGAGCCGCAGCCACCGCGATGTGCGCCGACCTCGGTGCGCGCACCATCCGCGAGGAGATCGACGCCATGAAGGTGATCGGGGTCAACCCCGTCCAGGCGTTGGTGGTGCCGCGTGTGCTGGCGGCCACCTTCGTGGCGCTGATGCTGTATTCCGTTGTCGCGGTGGTCGGGCTGACCGGCAGCTACCTGTTCGTCGTGTACGTGCAGAACGTCACCCCGGGCGCCTTCGTCGCCGGCCTCACCCTGCTGACCGGTCTTCCGCAGGTGATCGTCTCACTGGTCAAGGCGCTGCTGTTCGGGCTGTCGGCCGGTCTGATCGCCTGCCATCAAGGACTTTCGGTGGGCGGCGGGCCGACCGGCGTCGGCAATGCCGTCAACGAGACCGTGGTGTTCTCCTTCATGGCCCTGTTTCTCATCAACATCCTGGCCACCGCGCTCGGGGTGAAGGTGACCGGATGAGCACCGTGGCCGGCGAGCGCCTGGTCCAGGGCACCCGCAACCTGGGCAGGCAGACCGCGTTCTACGGTCAGGCGCTGGTGTCCACCGCGGACGCGGTGCGCCGCTACCCGGGCGAGGTGCTGCGGCTGATCGCCGTGATGGGGATGGGCACCGGTGCGTTGGCGGTGATCGGCGGGACCGTCGTCATCATCGGGTTCCTGACGCTGTCCACCGGCGCCCTGATCGCGGTGCAGGGCTACAACACGCTGTCCAACGTCGGTATCGAGGCCATGACCGGATTCCTGTCGGCCTTCCTCAATGTGCGGTTCATCGCGCCCGCGACGGCCGGCGTGGCGCTGGCCGCGACCATCGGCGCCGGGGCCACCGCGCAACTCGGGGCCATGCGGATCAACGAGGAGATCGACGCGCTGGAGGTGATGGGCATTCGCACCATCACCTACCTGGTGTCCACCCGGATCGTCGCCGGGGTGGTGGTGGTCATCCCGCTGTACACGGTCGCGGTGCTGATGTCCTTCCTGGCCACCCGATTCGGCACCACTGTCATCTACGGGCAGTCCCGCGGTGTCTACGACCACTACTTTTCCACCTTCCTACGGCCCTCGGATCTGCTCTGGTCGTTCGTCGCCGCACTGTCCATGGCGGCGGCGGTGATGGTGGTGCACACCTATTACGGATTCAGCGCCACCGGCGGGCCGGCCGGGGTCGGTGAAGCCGTCGGCCGTGCGGTCAGAACATCGGTCACCGCAACAGTTTTCGTGCTCCTCACCATCACACTGTCGGTGTACGGGCAGTCCGGCAACTTCAACCTCTCGGGGTGAGGATGGCCGATACTCGTCGACGGGAGACGATCGACCCGATCTGGTGGGCACCCGTGCTGGTGCTGATCATCGCCGGCCTGATCGCCATGACCGCACTGCTGTTCTCCGGATCGCTGCGCTACTTCGTACCCATCACCCTGGTGTCCGACCGCGCCGGGCTGGTGATGGAAAACGGCGCCAAGGTCAAACTGCGCGGTGTGCAGGTCGGCGAGGTCGGCTCCATCGGCACCGCTGACGGACTGGCCTCACTGCAGCTCAAGATGTATCCCGGCCCGTTCGAGTACCTGCCCGCCAATGTCGAGGCGGAGATCAAGGCCACCACCGCATTCGGTGCAAAATACGTCGACCTGGTCGTCCCCGGCGGCGCACCCGCCGGCGGCTTGAAACCCGGATCGATACTACGCTCCCGCAATGTCACCGTCGAGGTCAACACGGTGTTCGAGAACCTGCAGTCGGTGGTGCAGGCGGTAGATCCCGCCAAGCTGAACTCGGTGCTCTCGGCGGTGGCGGAATCCCTGCGCGGCAAGGGGGACCGCATCGGGCACGCCATCACCGACGCCAACAACGTGCTGCTCGCCGTCAATCCGCGGATGGAGACGGTGCGCACCGACTGGCAGCTGTTCGGTCAGACCACAAAGGCCTATTCCGGTGCCGCCCAGGACATCCTTTCGGTCCTGGACTCGTTCTCCACGACCTCGCAAACCATCGGCACGCACGCGCAGGCACTGGACACGCTGCTGCTGTCCGCCGTCGGATTCTCCCGGTCCGGGATCGACGTGATCGGCGGCAACCAGCCGAACCTGGTGCGCGCCATGAACATCCTCGACCCCACCACCAGCCTGCTGCTCAAATATTCACCCACCTACACCTGCCTGTTCCAGGGGGCGGTGTGGTTCCTGGAGAACGGCGGGCGGGATGCCCTGGGCGGCAACGGCAAGTCGGTCATCATGGACGCGGCGATGCTGGCCGGTGACGACGCCTACCGCTACCCGCAGAACCTGCCGAAAACCAATGCCACCGGCGGGCCCGGTGGAAAACCGAGCTGCGGGTCGCTACCCGATGTCAGCCAGAACTTCCCGGTGAAGGCGCTCGTCACCGACACCGGTTGGGGCACACTGCCCAACGAGATCCGGACCAACCCGGGTATCGGCTTCCCCGGCTGGGCGAACTACTTCCCGGTGACCCGGGCCGTCCCCGAACCGCCGAGCATCCGCTACCCCGGTGGGCCGGCACCCGGGCCGGGCCCCTTCGGCGCACCGGCGCCGCCATTCCCGCTGCCACCCGGTTCATAGAGAGGATCAGACATGCGACGTAAGAGCATCACCGGCACCGTGGTGCGGGTTGCGCTGTTCACCGCGACCTGCCTGGTCTTCCTGTTCGCGCTCGTGACCGTCTTCGGGCAGTTCCGCTTCGACTCCCGGGTCTCCTACAGCGCGGTGTTCACCAACGTGTCCGGTCTCAAGGGCGGGAACTTCGTGCGCATCGCGGGTGTTGAGGTCGGCAAGGTGCGCGATCTGACCCTGCACAAGGACGGCACCGTCACCGTCGAGTTCGCGATCGACCGCAACCTGCAACTCACCGAAGGCACCAGGGCCGCAGTGCGGTACGAAAATCTGATCGGCGACCGCTACCTCGCCCTGGAGGACGGGCCCGGACCGGTGCGCACACTGCAGGCGGGGCAGACCATCCCGCTGGCCCGCACCTCACCCGCGCTCGACGTCGACGCGCTCATCGGCGGGTTCCGTCCGCTGTTCCGCGCGCTGGACCCCGAACAGGTCAACGCGCTCTCCGGCGAACTGCTGAAGGTCTTCCAGGGCCAGGGCGGCACCATCTCCTCGGTGCTGGCCCAGACCTCGGCGCTGACCAAGACACTGGCCGGCCGCGACGAACTCATCGGGCAGGTGATCACCAACCTCAACACCGTGCTGGACACCTTCGCCACCCGCGACGAACAGTTCTCCGAAGGGCTGGGTGACCTTTCCAGCCTGGTCGAAGGCCTGTCCGAGCGCCGCACCGATATCGCGACCGGCGTCGCGCACATCAACGCCGCCGCCGGATCCATCGCGGACCTGCTGGTCGAGGCCAGAGAGCCGATCAAAGAGGCAGTGGCGCAGACGGACCGGTTCAGCGGGCAGCTGATGGCCGACCGTGACTACCTCGACGAACTGGTCCGCACGCTGCCGGACACCTACCAGATCCTGGCCCGGCAGGGGCTCTACGGCGACTACTTCGGCTTCTACCTGTGCGATGCGGCACTGAAGGTCAACGGCAAGGGCGGTCAACCGGTGTACATCAAACTTGCCGGCCAGGACACGGGACGGTGCACACCCAAATGAAACCCATTGCCGAACGCAACCGCACCGTCGTCGGCCTCGTCGGCACCCTGATCGTGGCGGCCGTCGTCGTCGCCGCGTTCTCCTACGACAAGCTGCCCGTGGTGAAGGGGACGTCGGATCATTCCGCCTACTTCTCCGAGGCCGGTGGCATCAAACCCGGAAGCGATGTTCGGGTGTCCGGGCTCGGCGTCGGGCGGGTCTCCGAGGTACGCCTGGAGGGCACCAAGGTTCGAGTCGACTTCACCGTCCGCACCGGCGTCGAACTCGGTGACCGCACCGAGGCCGCCATCAAGACCGAGACGGTGCTGGGCACCAAGATGCTGGAGCTGACGCCGCGTGGGGGCGGCGAGCTGACCGGCATCATCCCGCTGGAGCGCACCACCTCGCCCTACGATCTGCCCTCCGCCCTCGGCGATCTCACCACCACCATCAGCGGACTGGACACCACCCAACTGTCCTCGGCACTGTCCACCCTGGCCGAGACGTTCCAGAACACCCCGGCCGATCTGAAACTGGCCTTGGAGGGCGTGTCCCAGTTTTCCGACACCCTCAACAACCGGGACGCCCAGCTGCGCAACCTGCTCGCCGATGCCAACAAAGTCACCGGGGTACTGGCCAAGCGCAGCGACCAGATCGCCGCGCTGGTGGTCAACGCCAATGCGCTGCTGGCCGAACTGCTCTCCCAACAGCAGTCCGTCGACGCCTTCATGGTCAACCTGACCGCCGCCTCCCGGCAGCTGTCCGGGCTGGTCGCCGACAACCGCACCCAGCTCAAGCCGGCCCTGGACAAGCTCAACGGGGTGCTGGAGATCCTCGACAACCGCAAACAGGAACTGCAACGCACCCTCTACCTGTTGCGGCGCTACGCAATGTCCTTCGGCGAGGTACTCGGATCGGGCCCATTCTTCAAGGCCTCCGTGGTGAACCTGCTGCCGGGCCAATTCGTGCAGCCCTTCATCGATTCGGCGTTTTCCGATCTGGGCCTGGACCCGAACGTGGGGCTGCCCTCCGAACTCGTCGACCCCGGTGTCGGACAGCCGGGCACCCCGGCGCTGCCGGTGCCCTTCCCGCGGACCGGGCAGGGCGGCGACCCGCATCTGACCCTGCCCGACGCCATCACCGGGAAACCGGGAGACCCGCGCTACCCGTACCGGGAGCCGCTGCCTGCACCGGCGCCGGGTGGGCCGCCGCCGGGCCCGCCCGGCCCGCCACCTCCCGGGTTCTTTGGTCCCGCACCGGTTCTCGGTCCGACCCCGGTGTACGTGCCGTGAGGGGCCGGTTGCGGGGTGCGCTGGCCACCGTGCTGGTCGCCATCCTGGCGGTCGCGGTGTCGGTGGTGGGGACCACGTGGTGGGACCGCGTCAACGCCGACACCTTCATCGCGTACTTCGCCAACGCCAACGGTCTGTACACCGGCGACGAGGTGCGCATCCTGGGCGTCGCGGTGGGCACCGTCGACAAGATCGAACCGCAACCGGACAGCATCAAGGTCACCTTCTCGGTCGACGCGCAGTACCCGGTGCCCGCCGACGCGCGCGCTGCGGTGCTGTCACCCTCGCTGGTCAGCGCCCGCGCCATTCAGCTGGTGCCCGCCTACGACGGTGGACCGAAACTCGCTGCCGGCGGGACCATCCCGCTGGAGCGCACCGCGGTGCCGGTGGAATGGGACGACTTCCGGACCCAGCTGCAGAAGCTCACCGAGTCGCTGCAGCCGACCACACCGGGCGGGCCCAACGCGGTCGGTGAGTTCATCAACAGCGCCGCGGACAACCTGCGCGGCCAGGGCGACACCGCCCGCGACACCGTCGTCAAGCTGTCCCAGGCGATGTCGGTGCTCGGTGATCACAGCACCGACATCTTCAGCACCATCCGCAACCTGCAACTGCTGGTGTCCGCGCTCACCTCCAGCAGCGACCTGCTGGCCGCGTTCAACCGCAACATGGCCGACGTGACCACCGTGCTGTCCAACACGCCGAACGAGATCGCCGATGCCACAGCGGGTCTCGATGGTGCGGTCACCGACCTGCGTGTTTTCATCGCGGAGAACCGGGAAGCGCTGGGCACCACCTTCGACCGGTTCGACTCGATCACCACCGCGCTGAACGACCGCCGCGGGGATGTCAAACAGATCCTGCACATCGCGCCGTCGGTGTTCCAGAACTTCCTCAACATCTATCAGCCGGCGCAGGCCGCGGTCACCGGCATCATGGCGCTGGGAAACTTCGCCAACACCGTCGAATTCATCTGCGGCGCCGTGCAGGCCGCGTCGAAGCTGAACTACGAACAGTCCGCCAAGCTGTGCGTGCAGTACCTGGCGCCCATCGTCAAGAACCGCCAGTACAACTTCCTGCCGATCGGCGGCAACCCGTTCGTGGGGGCCACCGCACGGCCCAACGAGATCACCTACAGCGAGGACCACCTGCGTCCCGGCGCGGTACCGCCGATCGATCCGGTCGAGTTCCTGGCCGCCGAAGGACCCGCGGTGCCCACCGATCCGGCCACCGGGCTACCCGGACTCATGGTGGCGGGCGGCACCCCGTGACGCGCCGGCTCCCGCTGATCCTGCTGGCCGTGGTGCTGGTCGCGGGATGCCAATGGCGGGGCCTGAATTCGCTGAGCCTGCCCGGCACCGCGGGCAGCGAGGACGGCTCTTACACCATTCAGGCGCAACTGCCCGATGTCGTCGTCATCCAGCAGAACACCCGGGTGCGGGTCGCCGACGTCAACGTCGGCAATGTCACCAAGATCCAGGTGCAGGACTGGCATGCCCTGGTCACCATGCGCATCGACGGTGACGTGCAACTGCCCGCCAACGCCACCGCCAAGGTCGGCCAGACCAGCCTGCTGGGCTCCATGCACATCGAACTCGCCCCGCCCGCCGACGAGCCGGCGCGGGGCCGGCTCACCGACGGTTCGGTGATCCCGCTGGCATCGGCGGCGACGTACCCCACCACCGAGCAGACCCTGGCCTCGGTGTCGGTGCTGCTCAACGGCGGCGGCCTGGCGCAGCTTCAGGAGATCAACCAGACCTTCGCCAAGGCACTGGCCGGCCGCGAAGACGATATGCGCAGCCTGCTCACCCAGCTCGACACCTTCATCGGGTCGCTGAACGCGCAGACCGATGACATCATCACCGCCACCGAACATCTCAACGAGCTGGCCGGACAGGTCGCGGCGCGGGACGCGACGGTGGACCGGGCGCTGACGACCATCCCGCAGGCGCTGCGCGTGCTGGCCGATTCCCGCACCACACTGACCGATGCCATCGACGCCCTCGGGCAGTTCAGCGCCATCGCCAACTCCACGGTCCAGCAGACCCGCGAATCGCTGGTGAACAACCTGCGCAATATCGCGCCGGTGTTCCGGGAACTGGCCGATGCCGGGCCGGCCCTGACCCGTGGACTGGACTTCCTGTCCACCTACCCGTGGGTGAAGAGCACCGTCCCCAACTGGTTCCGCGGTGACTTCGCCAATATCAGCCTGGTCATCGACCTGACGCTGAGCCGGCTGGACAGCAGCATCTTCACCGGCACCCGCTGGGAAGGTGACCTCACCGAACTCGAGATGCAATGGGGCCGCACCATCGGCCAGATGCCCAGCCCGTACACCGGCGGCAACCCACTGGTGGCGCCCTACCACTGGGGGTCCTACTGACATGCTGCGTCTGCATCGCACGGTATGGATCCAGCTGGCGATCCTGGCCTCCGTCACGCTGATCGCCTGCGGGGTGATGGCCTTCGGATTCGTCAAGGTACCCGCCCTGCTCGGGGTCGGCCGCTATCACGTCACCCTGGAACTGCCCAGCTCCGGCGGTCTGTACGCCACCTCGGTGGTGACCTACCGCGGTGACGAGATCGGCCGGGTCGCCTCGGTGGACGTCACCGCCACCGGGGTGCGGGCGGTACTCAAGCTCGAATCCGACACCAAGGTACCCGCGGATGTCTCCGCGGCGGTGCACAGCCGGTCGGCGATCGGCGAACAGTTCGTCGAACTGACCCCCGGCGCCGGGACGTCGGCGACACTGGCCGACGGCGATGTCATCCCGGCCGGCCGGGTGTCCCTGCCGGTCGACATCGCCGGCCTGATCGACGCGACGAACACTGCGCTACAAGCCATTCCGCAGGACAACCTGCGCACCCTGATCGGCGAGGCCGACGTGGCGGTCGGCGGACTGGGCCGGGAACTGGCGCGGATCGTGGACGGTTCCACAGCTCTGGCGACCGAAGCGGGCGGATCGAGAGACCAGCTGACCCGACTCATCGACGAGTCACCACCGGTGCTGAATTCGCAGGCGCAGACCGCCGATTCGATCGCCACGTGGGCCTCGCGGATGGCGTCGATCACCGGGCAGTTCGAAGCGCAGAACGCCGCCTTCGGTGATCTGCTGAACCAGGGTGGCCCCGCCCTGGAGGAGGGCCGCGCGCTGTTCGACCGCTTCGCCCCGGCGTTGCCGACGCTGCTGGCCAACATGGTGAGCCTCGGCGATATCGCGGTGACCTACCGCGCCGATCTGGAGCAGCTGCTGGTGCTGGTGCCGCAGGGCACCTCGGTGATGTCGGCGATCACCTTGGCCAACTCCAACACCCGGCAGGCCTACCGCGGTAT
Organism: Mycolicibacterium sp. P9-22; assembly: GCF_008329585.1. Taxonomy (GTDB): domain Bacteria; phylum Actinomycetota; class Actinomycetes; order Mycobacteriales; family Mycobacteriaceae; genus Mycobacterium. Next base: position 402,132 of record NZ_NPKP01000003.1, read on the forward strand.
CTATCTGGACTTCAACCTGAACCTGAACTGGCCGCCGCCGTGCAACACCGGCTTCCTGCCGGCCCGCCAGCAGCGGGTGCCCTCCGACGTCGACGCCCCGGACCGCCCGTCGGGCGAACTGTACTGCCGGGTCCCGCAGGATTCCGACCTCAATGTCCGCGGGGTGCGCAACATCCCGTGCGAGACCAAGCCGTGGAAGCGCGCCCCGACGGTCGAGATGTGCGAAAGCGACGAGGAGTACGTGCCCCTCAATGACGGCTTCAACTGGAAGGGGGACCCGAACGCGACGCTCAGCGGGCAGGAGATCCCGCAGTACCCGCCCGGAAGTTCCGCGCCGGGGGAGCCACCGCCGCCGGTTGACGGGCTGGCGCCGAATGCCGCCGAGCTGACCGGCTTTCCGCCGCCGGCACACCCCGCCTCGGTGGCCCCGCAGAATGTGGCGGTGGCCGTGTACGACCCGGCCACCGGGGATTACATCGGACCGGACGGCCGCCGCTACACCCAGGGTGACCTGGCCCAGGCCGGCGACCGGACCTGGCAGTCGCTGCTGGTGCCACCCGGTTAGGTCTTCTTCTCCCGCCAGGCCCGCTCGAACGGAAGCCGCCACGCGTTGGGGGCGATCAGCTGATGGATGGCGTTCGGACCCCAGGTGCCGGGCTGGTACAGCTTGGCCGGCGGCGGATCCTCGAGTAGATGAGCCGAACGCTCCCACAGGGATTCGATGCCCTCGGCGGTGGTGAACAGCGTGTGGTCCCCGCGCATCGCGTCCAGGATGAGCCGCTCGTAGGCCTCCAGCACGTCGCCGTTGCTCGGGATCTCTGTGGTGGAGAACTGCATCGACATCTTGTCCAGCTTCATGCCGGGCCCGGGCCGCTTCCCGTAGAACGACAGGGACACCTTCGAGTTGTCCGCCAGATCGAAGGTCAGGTGGTCGGGGCCCTGGGAGCCGACGCCGGACCCGGCCGGGAACATGGTGCGCGGGGCCTCCTTGAAGGCGATGGAGATGATGCGCATCCCCTCGGCCATCTTCTTGCCGGTCCGCAGGTAGATCGGCACCCCGGCCCAGCGCCAGTTGTCGATGCCGACCTTGAGCGCGATGAACGTCTCGGTATCGGAATCCCGTGCCACCCCGTTGAGTTCACGATATCCGGCGAACTGACCGCGCACCACGTCGGCGCTTTGGATCGGCAGCATGGAGCGGAACACCTTGTTCTTCTCCTCGCTGATCGCGCGCGGTTCCAGCGCGGTCGGCGGTTCCATCACCACGAACGCCATCACCTGGAACAGGTGGGTGACGACCATGTCCTTGTACGCGCCGGTGCTCTCGTAGAAGTTGGCGCGCTCGTCCAGGCCCAGCATCTCCGGGATGTCGATCTGGATGTGGTCGATGAAGTTGCGATTCCAGATCGGCTCGAACAGACCGTTGGCGAACCGGAACGCCAGAATGTTCTGCGCGGCCTCCTTGCCCAGGAAGTGATCGATCCGGAACACCTGACGCTCCTTGAACGTCTCATGCACGAAGTCGTTCAGGGCGACCGCGCTGGCCAGGTCGGTGCCGAACGGTTTCTCCATCACCACCCGCGAGCGCTCCACCAGATTGGCCTCACGCAGCATGGTGATGACCGCGCGAGCGGCCTTGGGTGGGACCGAAAGATAATGCAGCCGTTGAGCATTCCCGCCGAGCCGGGCTTCGGCCGCGGCGACCGCGTCGGCCAGCGCCTGCGGGCCGGCGCCCTGCGGGACGTAACTGAGCATCTTGGAGACATCGGCCCACTGCTCGTCGGTCAGCTTGTGCGTCCCGAACCTCTCGATGGCGTCCTTGGCCAGCGCGCGGAACTCGTCGTCGGTCAGATCCTCCAGCGAGGTCCCGACCACCTGAATGTGCGGCGCCAGCTCCGACTGGTCCAGATAGGCCATCCCGGGCAGCAGTTTGCGCTTGGCGAGATCGCCCGTCGCGCCGAATAGCACGATGACATGCGGTTCGAGCGGGTCGGTGTCGCGGCGGTGTGGGCGGGCGCCCGGTGCGGGGTACGCGATGGTCTGCGGGTTCTCGGCGGCCATGGCGGCGATGTTGCCATCCGTACGTTAACGGTGCGCGACATCGCTACTGTCAGGCCATGGCAACCAGCGTTTCCCGTGAAGTGGTCATCGAAGCGTCCCCGGCAGAGATCCTCGCCGTCGTCGCCGACGTCGAATCGACCCCGACCTGGTCACCCCAGTATCAGAAGGCCGAAGTGGTGGACCGCGATGCCGAGGGCCGTCCGCACCGCGTCATCCAGACCATCAAAACGGTCGGCATCAGCGATCAGCTGACCATCGACTACACCTGGGAAGAGCACAAGGTCAGCTGGGTGTTGGTGAAGGCCAGCCAGCTGAAGTCGCAGGAATGCAGCTACACGCTGACTCCCGAGGGCGACAAGACGAAGGTCCGCTTCGACATGACCATCGACCTGGCGATCCCGCTGCCCGGGTTCATCCTCAAGCAGGTCATGAAGGGGGCCATCGATGTCGCGACCAACGGCCTGCGTAAACAGGTGTTGAAGGTCAAGAAAGAATGACTTCGCCCGGCCCGCGGTGGGCAGGATTTGCTGCCGGCATCGGCGTAAATTAATAACTCCCAGTTAGTTGAAATCCTTGCAGGATTTTAAGAACAGTCTTATATTTGCCTGATGGCTGTTCGAGCGTCGAGAGAAATCCTCTTCGACGCCTCGCCGGAGGCGATCCTTGATGCGCTCGCCGACATCGACGAGGTGCCGACCTGGTCCACCCTGCACCGTTCCGCCGAGGTGGTGGACCGTCATCCCGACGGTAGGCCCTACCACGTCAGGGCGACGGTGAAGATCATGGGCATCACCGACAGGGAGATGCTGGAGTACCACTGGGGCGATGACTGGATGGTCTGGGACGCCCAGGACACCTTCCAGCAGCGCGGCCAGCACGGCGAGTACAAGCTGGTCCGTGAGGGTGACCGCACCCGCGTCCGGTTCGACCTCATCATCGATCTGGCCGCGCCGATCCCGGAGTTCCTGCTGCGCCGGGCCAAGAGGATGGTGCTCGAGGCGGCCGTGGACCGGCTGCGCACGCGGGTCACCCGCTTTTACGGCTAGCGGGAATCAGTGTGAGCAAAACGGAATGTTCGGCGTCGCCGGGTCGCTGACCCCTACATGCCCACTGGAATAGTCCTCGTTCCCAACCGAGCTGCCGCCAACCACGTCGACGACGCGATAACGCAGGCGCGCCGGGCCTATGACGTCGGCGTCCGGCAGATCTGGCTCGCACAGCAATTCGACCATGACGCGATCGGCCTGGCGGGGCTGATCGGCGCCGCGGTGCCCGGCCTCGGCGTCGGCACCTCTGTCGTCCCGCTGAACCCGCGCCACCCGCTCGTCGTCGCCTCCCAGGCGCAGACCGCGCAGGCCGCTTCGCACGGGAACTTCAGCCTCGGTATCGGTCTCGGGTCGCACAAACCCGAGGAGGATGCGTTCGGCACCGCGTGGCCCAACCAGGTCGGCCGGCTGCGTGAGCACCTACAGGTACTGCGGTCGATCTTCGATGACGGCACCGTCGCCTTCCACGGTGACGAGTTCACCGCCAACCCGGCGTGGCCGGTGTCGGTGGCGGGTGGGACTCCGATCCCGGTCTACGTTGCGGCGATGGGCCCCAAGGCGTTGCGGGTCACCGGGGAACTCGCCGACGGCACGCTGCCCTACCTTGCCGGGCCGCGCACCGTGGAGCAGTTCATCATCCCGACCATCACCAAGGCGGCGGCCGACGCCGGACGGCCGGAACCCAAGACCATCGCGATGGTCCCGGTGCTGGTCACCGACGACGCCGAGGCCGGCCGCGCGCTGGCCGCCGAGACACTGGCCTTCTACGCGACGATCCCGTCGTATCAGAAGGTGATCGAACGGGAAGGCCTCGATTCGATCGTCGACCTGGCCGCCGTCGGTGACGCCGACACCGTGCGCAGGCAACTGCGCCGCTATCTCGACGCGGGTGCGACGGAGGTCGCTCTGAGCCCGCTGGACCACTCGCTGCCCGCGCTGGCGCCGTTGTGGGAGGTCACGGCGTCGCTGTGAGGTACTCACCGCGGCGAAACAGCGGCGCAACACGACCGGCCTAATCTCGACCCATGGGGGTCCGGCGCTCGGTACTGCTCGAATGCCTCATCGCGGAACGGGCCGGCACCTCGCAAGACGGCGTGCTCGGCGAACTGCGGCGCGCCATCCTGGACGGCGGCGTCCCGCCGGGCACGCCGATCCCGCTCGCGGAGGTCGCCGACATCTTCGGCGTCAGCCAAATCCCCATCCGTGAGGCGCTCAAGACCCTCGTCGCAGAAGGATTGATATCGCACCGGCGCAACGGCGGCTACACCGTCGCACTGCTGACCGCGCAGGAACTACGCGAGATGTACATCGTGCGTGAGACATTGGAATCCGCATCCCTGACCGCCGCGGTGCACAACGCCACCGACACCGATCGCGCCACCGCGGTGATTGCCAACCAGCGCCTCGAGCAGGCCATCCGGGACGGGGACGCGGCCGCATATCACCGCGGCAGCAGGCAGTTCCATGCCGCACTGACCGGTCCGTCGCGGATGCACCGGCTGCTGCACATGCTCGAGGCCGCCTGGAACGTCACCGAGCCGGTGCAGTCGATGGTGCATGTCAGCCCCGCGGACCGGGCCGTGCTGCACGCCGATCACCGGGCCATGCTGGAGGCGTTCCTGGCCGGCGACGTCGACGCGCTGCTCGCCGTCTCCGAACAACATGCCGCCCGGCTCAACGCCGTCATCGCCACCCTGCCGCGGAACACCGGACTGCTGGCCTGAGGCGAATATATTTCTGGCGCAACGGACCGATAAGTCCACCGAAACGGTGGGGAAACAAACCGGTCCCATAGTCGGCAACCATGACCGATACCGTTGTACCTCCGAACACCGCGCCCCCAGGAGCCGTTGTCGGTGCCGGTGACATCGTTGAAGCCGCCGGCCACCCGGTGGGCGGCGGTGTCATCAAACCCGGTTACGACCCCCGCCTGACCAACGAGGATCTCGCCCCGCTGGGCAAGCAGAGCTGGACGTCCTACAACATCTTCGCCTTCTGGATGTCCGATGTGCACAGCGTCGGCGGGTACGTCACCGCAGGCAGCCTGTTCGCGCTCGGGCTGGCCAGCTGGCAGGTGCTGATCGCGCTGCTGGTCGGCATCAGCATCGTGTACTTCTTCTGCAACCTGGTGGCCAAACCCAGCCAGGCCACCGGGGTGCCGTACCCGGTCATCTGCCGCACCGTGTTCGGTGTGCTGGGCGCCAACATCCCGGCCATCATCCGCGGTCTGATCGCGGTGGCCTGGTACGGCATCCAGACCTTCCTGGCCTCGGCGGCACTGGATATCGTGCTCATCAAACTGTTCCCGAGCCTGGCCCCGTACGCGGTGGTCGCCGATTACGGATTCGCCGGACTGTCGCTGCTGGGCTGGTGCAGTTTCCTGCTGTTGTGGGTGCTGCAGGCCTGCGTCTTCTGGCGCGGTATGGAGTCGATCCGCAAGTTCATCGACTTCTGTGGGCCGGCCGTGTACGTCGTCATGTTCATGCTGTGCGGTTACCTGATCTACCAGGCCGGCTGGGACGCCATCGATCTGAACCTCGGCGGGGTCACCTACACCGGCTGGTCCTCGGTTCCGGTGATGCTGGGCGCCATCGCTCTGGTGGTCTCGTACTTCTCCGGCCCGATGCTCAACTTCGGGGACTTCTCCCGCTACGGCAAATCGTTCGAGGCCGTCAAGAAGGGCAACTTCCTCGGCCTGCCGGTCAACTTCCTGGTGTTCTCGGTGCTGGTGGTCGTCACCGCGTCGCTGACCCTGCCGGTGTTCGGTGAACTCATCACCGACCCGGTCGAGACGGTGGCCCGCATCGACAGCACCTTCGCGATCGTGCTGGGCGCGTTGACCTTCGCGATCGCCACCATCGGCATCAACATCGTCGCCAACTTCATCTCCCCGGCGTTCGACTTCTCCAACGTCAGCCCGCAGCGGATCAGCTGGCGGGCCGGCGGCATGATCGCCGCCGTCGGATCGGTGCTGATCACGCCGTGGAATCTGTACAACAACCCCGAGGTCATCCACTACACGCTGGAGACCCTGGGCGCCTTCATCGGCCCGCTGTTCGGGGTGCTGATCGCCGACTACTACCTGATCCGCAAGCAGAAGGTGGTGCTGGACGATCTGTTCACCATGGAGGAGTCCGGAAAGTACTGGTACACCAAGGGATACAACAAGGTGGCGGTCATCGCCACCGTCGTCGGCGCGGTGCTGGCGATGATCCCGGTGCTGCTCGGCGGCTCGGTGACGGGCATGCACACCGCCGCCCAGTACAGCTGGTTCATCGGCTGCGGTGTCGGCTTCGCCATCTACTACCTGTGGGGTAAGCGCGACGCCCTGGTGGCAGAATCGGTGTCGTGACACGTATCTGGGTGATCAACCCGAACACCACCCGGGCAATGACCTTGACCATCGAGGTCTGCGCCCGGGCGGTGGCGGCGCCGGGCACCGAGGTGGTCGGCGTCACCTCCGAGTTCGGGCCGCCGTCCATCGAGAGTCACTACGACGAGGCGATGAGCGTGCCCGGTCTGCTGGCCGCCGTCCAGCGCGGCGAGGCGCAGGGCGTCGACGGTTATGTGATTGCCTGTTTCGGGGATCCGGGCCTCGACGCCGCGCGGGAACTGGCCACCGGGCCGGTGATCGGTATCGCCGAGGCCGCAATGCACACCGCCAGCCATCTGGGTCGCGGGTTCAGCATCGTGACCACCCTGGGCCGCACCATCGGGCGGGCCGAGGAACTTGCCGAACGCTACGGGATGAGCCGGTTCTGCCGGGGCTATCACGCCTGTGAGATCCCGGTGCTGGACCTCGACACCGACCCGATGGCAATGAAACTCGTCACCGAGGCCTGTCGCGAGGCGGTCGAGCAGGACGGCTCCGATGCGGTGGTGCTGGGCTGCGCGGGAATGGCCGATATGTGCGCGCACATCTCGGCGGAGATCGGTGTCCCCGTAGTCGACGGTGTCACCGCGGCGACACTGACCGTGCAGTCGCTGGTGACGATGGGTCTGCGTACCGGCAAGCGCGGGGAGTTCGCGGCGCCGCCGCCCAAGGAGTACGTCCACAAGCGCTAGTCGGTCGCGGCGGGTCCGGCGGGGCGGTGTTCCGCCGGACCCGCTGCGAGGGCGGTTTCTCTGTGTAGTTGTCAAGGTGCGCAGAGGGTTTGGTTAGGCGGCGGTGGGTAGGTCGGTCATGGTGCGGCGTGCGTGGGAGCGCAGGTGTGCCGGTTCTGCGTCGCCGGGTTTGTGGGGTGGGATGAACCAGGGGTGGCGATCAGCGCCGAGGTAGACCTGCCAACCGCCGTGGTGGATGGCGGTGTGGTGGTGTCGGCACAGCAGCACGCCGTTGTCGATGCTGGTCGTTCCGTCGCTGTTCCATGGGGTGATGTGGTGGGCGTCGCACCAGGACACCGGCCGACCGCAGCCCGGGTGTGCGCAGCCACCATCACGTACCGCCAGTCCTTTTCGGATCGCGGGGGTGAACAGTCGCTCGCTGCGTCCCACGTCCAGCGGTGCCCCGTTGCCGTCGACGATGACCGTCCCGAGGGTGCTGTCGCAGGTGATGAGGTCGGCGGTGACGGCGCTGATGGGCCCGGTGAAACCGAGGGTGTCCACAAGTCCAGGTGGCCGGATGAGGGTGACGTGAGGGAGCACCCCACCGCTCATCGGGCGGTGTGAGTGCGACAGGTAGGTCCGCACCAGCTGTCCGAACGCGTCCGCGCGACGTTTGCCGACCGGGCGGGGGTCCGGGGATCCGTCCGGTAGTGGGATCGGTCGGCATAGCGGATCCAGCGCGGTGAGCAGTTCTTCACCGGTCAGCGCATCGACATCGAGGTCCAGGGTGGCTGCGACACGCCCTTCGTCGTTGACCACCACAGCCATCTCGTTGAGGTCGGCGTTCTCCGCTGCCGGAACCGACTGGTCGTCTTCGGGTTGTGCGCCGGCTTTGTCGATGGCGATCGCGCGGGCCTTCTGGGCCACCTGCGATGGCGTGGTCTGAATCATCAGCTTCGTGACCACCTTTGCCCTATCCTCTTCGGACAAGGCCACCCGGTTGTTGATGTGGGTGACGCCTTTGCCGACCGCGTCGGCGAACTCGATACCGATCCCGCCGAGGCGCTGGGCCCGGGTCAACGCCGGCAACGTGTGTGCCGCCCGGCCCACCCGCGCCGCCCGGTAGGCCGCACCCGGCGCCACACCCAGGGAGGTGAGCAGATCGGCCCCCGAGCTCAGGTGCTTGCGGGCCGGAATCCCCAGCCGCTCCGCCGCCGCGACGGCCTGGGCGATCACCTGATCAAGAAGATTGCGCGCGGTGACTGCGGCCACCAACACCGCCAACAAAGGCTGCTCATCGAGCACGCGGCGGGGACAGTCCAACAGATGAAACAGCCCGCGATCAGCATCGTGCTCGGGAACAGGCGACGCGGCCAGGCCATCGATCAATGCACTGATGAACGTGTCGAGATGGGAGGCGTCCATACGGATACCGGCTTTCACAGAAGGCGCCCACAGGGCACGATCAGTCAATACGGTCCGCATGGCCCTGCAGGACCATCGAACCTCGCGGCGACCGGAGTCGCGGTCTGAAGCTCACCGTGCAGCAATTGGGAGCGACGTCGCATTCGAACTTGTGTTCGATACTACGCCGAATCGCGGCCCCGCGCAAGGCCATCCATCAGGACGTCGGTGACAGTGTCGATAGATAAAGGTGGTGCTATGCGTCCGGTGCGGGGTGAACCGCGCGCCAGTGCTCGGCGATCTCGATACGCCGCGCCACCCACACCTGGTCATGGGACTGCACGTGGTCCAGGAACCGCTGCAGAGCCGCCGCCCTGGCGGGACGTCCGACCAGCCGGCAGTGCAGACCCACCGACAGCATCTTCGGTTGTCCGGCAACACCTTCGGCGTAGAGCACGTCGAAGGCATCGCGCAGGTGCGCGTAGAACTCATCACCGTTGGCGAACCCGGCCGGCGAGGAGAACCGCATGTCGTTGGTGTCCAAGGTGTAGGGCACCACCAGATGATCGGTATCGCGCACCTTCACCCAGTACGGCAGATCGTCGGCGTAGGAATCCGAGTCGTAGACGAATCCGCCGTGCTCGACCACCAGCTCGCGGGTGTGCGGGGAATCGCGGCCGGTGTACCAGCCCAACGGGGCGCTGCCCGTCAGGTCGGTCAGGATCTGCATGGCCTCGGCCATATGGGCACGTTCGGTGTCCTCGCCGATCAACTGGTAGGACTTCCAGCGCAGGCCGTGACAGGCGATCTCATGGCCCAGTTCCGAGAATGCCGCCACCGCTTCGGGATTGCGCTGCATGGCCCGTGCCACCGCGAAAATCGTCAGCGGTAGCCCGCGCTGCTCGAAGATCCGCAGAACCCGCCACAGCCCCGCCCGTGAGCCGTACTCGTACATCGACTCCATGCTCATGTGCCGGTTGCCGAATGGTTCTGCGGGGGTGATCTCGGACAGGAACGTCTCCGACGCCGGATCCCCGTCCAGAATCGAGTTCTCGGCGCCCTCTTCGTAATTCAGCACGAACTGCACGGCGATCGCCGCGCCGCCCGGCCACTTCGGATCCGGGGCGTTGCGCCCGTACCCGATCAGGTCGCGAGGGTAGGTCACGCCAGTTCCCCGTACAGCCGCAGCCGTGCCAGCCCGCCGTCCGGGTAGATGTCCAGCCGCACCTCGGTGAGCACATCGTCGGCGTCGATCAGGAACTTGTGCCGGGTATCGGGCAGCAGGTCGGTGCGGGGCAGCAGTTCGACCCGGTCTCCGTTGGCCCGGAACCCGGTGAGCGCGGCCGATCCTGGGCTGTTGCCGATGAAATAGGAGGTGTCGATCTCGGCCAGGTTGATCCGCCCGGGGCCGGCCAGCCGGAACCGCACCCAGTCGTTGGAGTCGTCGCGGCGGCGCGCGGTCTCCCAACCGTCGCCCATCACCTGCGCGTAGCCGGGGAAGATCAGGTTCTGCGGGGAGCTGTAGAACCGGTTGGAGCAGTCCAGAACCAGGCCGCCGTTCTCCAGCGCGGCGAGGTCCAGCGGACCGACGCCGAAGAACCGCTTGTCCGGCAGGCCTTCACCGTGCACCCGCAGCCGCGCCACCCCGCCGTCGGGATAGATGTTGAGTCGCACATGGGTCCACCGGTTCTCGGAGTGGACCTCGAAGTTGTTGCGGGTGTCCCCGTAGGCCCGGCTGCGTTCGATCAGCGGGGTCCAGTTGCCGTCGGCGGCCAGCTGCTCGGCGGTGGGGTAGCCGTCGACCTCCAGCGCGTCCAGCGAGATGGCGGGCGGGTAATTGCCCTTGAACCATGCGGTGTCCACCACCACGCCGCGGATCACCCCGGGCACCCCGAGCCGGACGATCGCGGTGTCATGACCGGTCTCGCGGCGGCGCCGGGTCTCCCAGCCGTCGTAGACCTGGCCCTTGTGCCCGAACGAGGCCGGCCGGTACGTCGAGGGGCCTTGCGAGATCAGGTTCTCCTTCTCGGCGAAGGATTCGTCGTTGGCCCACACGACGGCGCCGCCGAGGGTGCGCAGCGCCAGGTCCGGCAGCCAGGTGAAGTCGGGTAGGGATTCGGTCATATCAGCTTCCGGTCCTTGAGCTTTCGCAGTACATCGATGGTGGCCGCGGGGGCCAGGGTCAGGACGTCATCGGCGTCGAACGCGCCGCAGTCCAATCCGCGCAGGACGACCGTCGACAGCGCCTCCGCGGTGGCAGGCTCGTCGACGATCGCGCCGCCCCGCCGCTCCAGGTAGGCCTGCAGTCGGGGTGCGGCCGCAACGACCGCCGCGCGGAAGAAGGTGAAGGTGGCCAGCCATCGGGTCACCAGGTGACCGGCGTGCATATCCCAGCCCTGGTAGTAGCCGCGTTCCAGGGACCGGGTCACCAGCCGGTGGTGCCTGCGGATCGCGGCCACCACCTGCTCGTCGTCACCGACCGGGAACACCTGGGTGGAACCGTCGGCGATCCACACCCCGGTCTGCGCGGCGGCGGTCTGCATGACGGCCTTGGCGTGGTCGGCGATGGGATGGTCCAGGGACTGCTGCTGCGGGGCGATACCGCACGCCGCGCTGTAGTCGTAAGTGCCGTAATGCAATCCGCTGCACCGGCCGCCGGCCAGCTCGATGGCGCGGGCCACCGTCGCGGCGCCATCGGGGCCGATGACCGCCTGCGGGCTCTCGATCTGCAGTTCGAACTTACATGTGCCGGGCGTCAGGTCATGCGCCTGCTCCAGGGCCTCGCACAGCCAGACCGTGGCGGTGACCTGTTCGGCCGCACGCAGTTTCGGCACGGTAAACACGAACCCCGGCGGTACGCCGCCGTCGAGCACCAGTTCCAGGGTGCGCACCGAGCGTCGCCGGTCGGCGGCGGTCAACCCCTTGATCCGGATGCCCGAACTGCCCAGCGCCAGCGCACGCAGGGTGTCCCCGGCGCGCAGCGCATCGGCGTCCTCCGCGTCGTCGGCGCGCCGCCCGTAACCGTCCTCGAAATCCAGCCGCAGATCCGCGATGGGGGCGGTGCGCAGCCGGTCCCTGACCATCGCCAGGGTGGTCTCGTCGCCGAGCTCGGCGAACACCTCGGGGTGGCGGTCCAGCAGTTCGAGCGCGTGCGCGCCCCATTCGATGACGGTGGCCGGGCTCGCGTCCGCGGCGCTGATGTACACGGTGTGCACGGGCTGTCTGGCTGCACGATCCCCGGGATACCGGGCGGCCAGTGCCGCGTCGACACCCTCGAGCAGGGCGTCGACACGGGTGAGCGTGTCCTCGGGGACTCGGCGCACAGCGGGCATCGGTCCATCCTGCCGTGTCAGCGCGACTTGAGCACCTCCAGGCGGCGGATCGCCTCGTCCATAGTCTCGTCACGCTTGCAGAAAGCGAAGCGCACCAGGTGATTCCAGCCGTGGTCACCGCTGGTGAACGCCGACATCGGGATCGCCGCCACCCCGGCGCGCTCAGGGAGTTCCGCGCAGAATGTGGTGGAGTCGGAATACCCGAGCGGGCGTGGGTCCGCACACAGGAAATAGGTGCCGTGGCTGTCGTGCACGGCGAATCCGATATCGGTCAGGGCCGCGGCCAGCCGGTTGCGCCGGGCCTCGAACGTGTCGCGCAGCGCCAGCGACCAACCGTCCTCATCGTTGAGGGCCGCGGCGACGGCGGGCTGGAACGGGGCGCCGCCCACATAGGTCAGGTACTGCTTGGCCGCCCGCACGCCCGCGATCAGGTCGGCGGGCCCGCATGCCCAGCCGATCTTCCAGCCGGTGACGTTGAACATCTTGGCCGCGCTGGAGATGGTGATCGTGCGCTCCGCCATCCCCGGCAGCGCCGCCAGCGGCAGGTGCCGAAGCCCGTCGAACACCAGGTTCTCGTACACCTCGTCGGTGATCACCAGCAGATCGTGCGCGATCGCCAGCTCGGCGATCGCGGTGAGCTCCTCGGCCGAGGCGACGGTGCCGGTCGGGTTGTGCGGCGAGTTGAGGATGAGCGCGCGGGTGTTGGGTGTGACCGCAGCCCGCAGTGCCGCGACGTCGATGGCGAACCCGCGGCCGTCGGGCGCCATGGGCACGGCGACCCGATGGCAGCCGGCCATCGCGATCACCGGGGAGTAGGAGTCATAGAACGGTTCGATGACCAGCACCTCGGAGCCGGGTTCGACGAGCCCGATGACCGACGCGGCGATGGCCTCGGTCGCCCCGACAGTGACCAGGACCTCCGAGTCCGGGTCGTAACCGATGCCGTACAGCCGGCGGCGCTGCCCGGCGATGGCCTCGCGCAGCGCCGGGATGCCCGGGCCGGGCGGGTACTGGTTGATGCCCTCGGCGATGGCGTCCTGAGCGATCTTCAGCATGCCCGCGGGCCCGTCCTCGTCGGGGAAACCCTGGCCGAGGTTCACCGCGCCGATGCGGGCAGCCAGTGCCGACATCTCGGCGAAGATCGTCACCGCGTACGGCTGCAGTCTGCGCACGGTCATGGGTTTGACCCTATCCGTGCTGCGACTTGAACCCGGGCGGCACCACCCGCAGCTTGGCGGCGATCCGGGACAGGGCCGCCAGGTCGGTGCTGGTGAGTGGGTCGATGACCAGTTCGCGGACCGCGCGCACGTGGATCGGTGCCGCCTCGACAACAAGGCGGTAGCCGGCGTCGGTGAGTTCGGCCAGCGTGTAGCGGCCGTCGTCGGGGTCGGGGAAGCGGGTCGCCCAGCCACGCTGCTCGAAGCGCTTCACCACATTGGACAGTCGGGACAGGGATCCGTTGGCCAGGAACGCCAACTCGCTCATCCTGATTCGGCGATCCGGGGCGTCGGAGATCTGACTCAGCGTCAGGTATTCGAAGAGGGTGAGGTCGACTTCCCGCAGCGGGGCCTCGAGTTGGCCGGGCATCAGCAGGATCAACGAGATCAGACCGGTCCAGGCCTGTTTCTCGTTCTCGGACAGCCACTGGGGTGCGTCGGTGCTCGCCATCCCGATGACTTTACGCGTGAAGTCATCGGGTGTACATTGACTTCATGCGTGAAGTAAAAGGTGAATCAAAGGTCCAGTTCTTCGTCACTCCGGGTTTCGGCGAGACGGCGCTTGCCGAGCGGCATTATCACCAGGCGGTCCGGATCGGTGACCGGGTGGAGATCTCCGGGCAGGGCGGTTGGGACGACGACCTGAACTTCCCCGAGACGCTGGAGGCCGAGATCGTGGCGGCCTTCGACAACGTCGAACGCGCACTCGCCACCGCCGGTGCGTCCTGGCGCGATGTGGTGCACGTGAACTCCTACCACGTGCTGGCGCCACCGGAGGAGGACTTCGACGCTCACAATGCCGTCATGATCGACCAACTGCGCAAGCGGATGCCCGACCGCGCACCCATCTGGACCGAGACCGGTGTCACCGCGCTCGGCGCGCCCGGGATGCGCATCGAGATCCGCGTCACCGCGGTGATCGAGAACTGATGCGGGCCATCGTCTTCGACCCCGACGCCCCGCGCAAGTTCGCGTTCGCGCAGGCCCCGGACCCGGTGCCCGCGGCGCCCAACGAATTGCTCATCGAGGTCAAGGCCATCTCGCTGAACTTCGGTGAGGTGTACTACGGCGACAACGCCGAACACCCCGGCGATATCCCCGGCTGGGACAGCGCCGGTGTGGTGGTCACTGCCGCCGCCGACGGTTCAGGACCGCCGGCGGGTACCAGGGTGGCCGGCGCCGCCTGGTCGCAGGGTTGGGCGCAACGGCGGGTGCTGGCATCCGAAAACGTTGCGGTGATTCCCGATTCGGTCGACTTCGAGACCGCGGCTGCGCTACCGGTCGCCGGCGTGACCGCCGTGCAGAGCATCCGCAGGCTAGGACCGGCACTCGGCAAACGGGTGCTGGTCACCGGCGCCTCGGGCGGGGTCGGCCGGCTGGCCGACGCATACGGGCTGCTCGACGACGGCGGCACGGTGATCTCGGTCGGCGCGGCGTCCGGGCAGTCGACGGTGATCGATTTCGAGGCGGCGCGAATGGCGCGGAAGAACAACCGGATCGAGCCGTTCATGGCGACCTGGCCGCTGGGCGAGGAGCTGCAGTACGTGCTGGATCTCACCGGCCGTGGCCAGTTGGACGCCCAGGTGGGCTACCGCGATTCCTGGGACAACCTCGACTCGGCGATCGACGCGCTGCTGGGCCGGCGGGTGGCAGGCAAGGCGGCGCTCACGGTCAGCTGAACGGAGCTGCTAGCCAACACCTTCCAGGGTGTCGGTCTCGGTCTGGCCGATCCGCGCGATCACCTCGGGGCGGTTGCGCACCAGGTGGTAGTACCAGCCCAACGCCACGGCCACCGTCGCCAGGAACAGGTACGGCAGGATGTTCAGCGGGAAGCTGGGCACCGGGTACACGTTGGCGAAGAAGGTATAGGCCATGGCCAGGATCGCGATCACGGCGGTGACCCACACCAGCCGGTTGGGCTGCCCGGTGCGCCGGGTGTAGACCACACAGGCGGCGGCGACCAGCGAGTAGGCGACCATGTAGCCATAGGTGGCGTAGGTGTCCACCCAGACAACGATGTTCATCGGATGCACACCGGCGGCGAGCAGGATGACGTCCAGCACGACGGCCGCGGGCCCGGCGATCAGGAGCACCCGGTGCGGCGTCAGGTGGCCCTCGTGGGTGCGGCCGAATCTGTCGGCGACCACGCCTTCCTTGCCCATCACGTAGACGATGCGGCCGACGACGTTCAGGGGTGCGACCACCACCGCGAAGAACGAGGCGCCGACACCGAACAGCAGGATCGGGTTGAACCAGCTGGGCATGCCGATCAGAATGGCGATGTCCTGCAACGGATTGGCGCTGTCGGCCAGGCCTTCCTGCAGGACCGCGATCTGGGTGTAGGCGGCGAACACGTACAGCACACCCACCACCAGCGCGCTCCACATGATGGCGCGCGGGATCGCCGTGTATGGGTTGCGTGCCTCACGGCCCAGTGCGTCGGCCGAGGAGAATCCGACGAATCCGAGGATGCCGAGCACCATGCCCGCGGCCACTCCCTGGCCGGGCACATCACTGAACGAGAACTGTGACGGATCCCAGGCCGCCGGTCCCGCCCACACCAGGGCCAGAACCAGCAGGACCGTGATGATCGTGACCGAGACCAACTCGAGTGTGAGCGAGACCCGCGCCGAGAGCCGGATCCCGCGGATGGTGAAGAGCGTTGCCAGGCCGCCCAATACGATCGCGAGCACGATCGTCGACGCGACGCCGCCCGCCGGTACGCCCAGCGAGATCAGGAAATCGCTGGTGTAGGAGACCGCTCCGCCGAGCGAGCCGGCGGCGATGCCCCAGCAGCCCACCAGCAGCGCCACCCCCGCCAGATAGGCCCCGAACGGCCCGAGGCCCTTGGCCACGTAGGTGTACAGCGAGCCGGCCGAGGCGTTGCGGCGGGCGAACACCACGACGCAGTAGCCGACCGAGAGGATGACCACCGTCGCCAGCGCGAACGACACGATGGTTCCGGTGCCCGCGCTCAGGTAGATGGCGGCCGCGGTGAAGGCGATGACGGCGCTGGGCGCGATGTTGGCGATGGCCTGCGCGGCCAATTCGGGACCGGACATCACACCGTGCCGCAGGCCGGCGTCGACGGGAGGGTTCTGGGTGGCCATTCGGCTCCTTCGGGGATTGAAAGTCGTTGTCCGACAGAAATTCAGGGGATGAGTAGGGTGCGCAACGCCTCGCCGGACTCCAGATCGTCGAATGCTGCGGCGGCCTCCTGCAACGGCCTGCTGGCCCAGATGAGCGCGTCGAGTTTGAGTTGGCCGTCCATATAGCGATCGACGAGCGCGGGGATGTCGATGGAGGGACGTACCGATCCGTAGTTCGAGCCGAGGATGCGCTGATCGGCTTCGGCGAGCACCAGCGGTTCGAACGATGCCTTGGCGCCGGTGGGCGGCAGGCCCACCACGACGGCCGCCCCGCCCAGGCCGAGCATCCGGATGGCCTGCTCGGTGGTGCCGGTGTGGCCGAAAGCGTCGAACGCGTAGTCGACGCCGTCGGGGATCAGTTCGCGCAGCTGCTCCTCGGCGTCACCGGCGGCGGCGTTGACGCGGTCGGTGGCGCCGAACTGCACGGCCATCTTGGTCTTGTCGTCGCGGACGTCGATGGCAATGATCCGGCTCGCGCCGGCCAGCTTCGCGCCCTGGATGACATTGAGGCCCACGCCGCCGCAGCCGATCACCGCGACGGTGGCGCCGGGTTCGACCGCGGCGGTGTTGAGTACCGCCCCGACGCCGGTCGCCACGGCGCAGCCGACCACCGCGATGACATCCAGCGGCGCATCCTCGCGCACCTTCACCGCGCCGGACGCCGGGACGATGACCTCCTCGGCGAACGAGGACACCCCGAGGTAGTGGTGCACCACCTCGCCGTTGCGGGACAGCCGTGAGGTGCCGTCGAAGAGGGTGCCCAGCGGTGCGACCACGGTGGCGACCTTCTGGCAG
Organism: Mycolicibacterium sp. P9-22; assembly: GCF_008329585.1. Taxonomy (GTDB): domain Bacteria; phylum Actinomycetota; class Actinomycetes; order Mycobacteriales; family Mycobacteriaceae; genus Mycobacterium. The sequence goes on from NZ_NPKP01000003.1 coordinate 419,180, forward strand.
CGCGCCTCGTGGCCGGATCGGCAGTAGCGGCACGCGCCGCACGGCGGTACCCAGGACAGCACCACATGGTCACCGACCGCGAGCGTCGTGACGCCCTGGCCGAGTTCGGTCACCACTCCGGATCCTTCGTGCCCCATGACCAGCGGCGCAGGGGCGTCCCACTCGCCGCGTTTGACGTGTAGGTCCGAGTGACACACCCCGGCGGCGGCGATCTTCACCCGCACCTCGCCCGGTTTGGGGCCGGCCAGGTCGACGTCCACGTATTCGATGGGCGTGGCGGGATCACGGAAGACGATCGCTTTCACACTGCTCCTCTGGTTGGGGAATTCACCGAATCGTAGGGAGCGCGCCGCCCCGATGGCACCCGCAAAAAGTGTGATAGGCACGGTTTGGTCCATCATTTTGTACACTCCGGTCGTGGCCTATGACGTGCGGGCGATCGCCGAGCATTTCGGTGCCGAGCTGATCGCCGGTGCCGTCGACGGGGCGACACCGGTGGAGGGCAGCGTGGCCCTGGCCGACCTGGTGCTGGCGAGCTCACCGGGTTACGCCACGCTGGTGGTGGCCGCCCCCGTGGACTGGGCGGCCGTACTGGAGTCCGGCGAGAGCCGCACGCTGTTGGCCCGATCCGTCGCGATCATCGCCGGGAGCACCGTGGCCGACGCGCTGCGCACGGTGGTCCTCGCCGGGGAGATCACCGCAATGGTGGTGCCCGATCTGCCCGCCGACGTGGTGCACGCGCGGCTGACGGCGCTGATCGCGGCCGACCAGGCCGCCGAGGACCGCCGGGTCACCACCGGGACCAAGGTGCTCACCCAGGTGGCGCGGCGCGGCGGGGTGGTCGCCGTGGTGGCCGAGCTGGCGCACCGGATCGACGGCTGGGCAGTGCTTCTCGACGCGCACGGTGAGGTGATCACCACCGCCGGTGCCGGCAGCCTGCACGTGCGTGACGCGGGCTCGGTGGCCTTCGGGCGCCGGGTGCGGATCCGTCACCCCGGCCTGCAGGTGCATCCGGTCGGGCAGGGCGAAGATGTCAGCGCCTACCTGGTGATCGGTGCCCGTGGTTCCACCAGCCGCAGCCGTGATCTGGCCTCCCAGGTGGCCGCGCTGCTGGATCTGCTGCTGCACACCGCCGACCATCCCGCCACCGAGCGGCTGGGCCGCGAGGTGATGATGTCGACGCTGTTGCGCGGTGGCGCCGAGGCGGCAACACTGTTGCGCCGCTGGGGAGTTCGCGAGCAGTCCCTGACGGCCTTCGCGGTGGCGTCGAGATCGAGCGCGATCGATCCGGAACGGCAGGCGATCCGCTGGCTCGACGAACTCGGCGCCGTGCACATGGTGTCGGCCGAGCGCGGGCAGGTGCTCGGGTTCATCGGCGCCGACCGCGCGGCGGAACTCGCGGCCATGGTCGAGCGGCTGACCGCCGACGCGAGCCTGCCGCTGCGGATGGGGCTGGGATCGGCCGCGACGCCACAGCTGCTGGCCCGCAGCGCCGCCGAGGCCCGGCAGGCACTGGAGACCGCGGTGGTCGACTCCCGCCCGGTCGTCTGGTACCGAACGCTGGCCACCGTCTCCTACGTACTGGACCACCTCGACCACAGCGCGATGACCCGCGTCGCCGCGGTGCTGGATCCGCTACGCGACGACGGTGGCCACCACGGGGCGCTGACCCGCACGTTGGAGGTCTATCTGGCCGAGCACGGCGCGTGGGGTTCCTCGGCGAGCCGACTGCAGGTGCACCGGCAGACGCTGGCGGCGCGGGTCCGCCGCATCGAGGAGCTGACCGGATTGTCGATGGCCAGCCCCGACGACCGGGCGGCCGCCTGGCTGGCCATCCGCGCCCTCAAGAGCCCGGCGCTGGGCTGAGGTGCGCTGCGCTACTGCTCGCGCACCGGCGGCGCCTGACCCTCAGGAGGAGGACCGGGATACCACTCCTCGGGCTCGGGCCACACGAAACCCTTTGGAATCGAGTACGTCTCGAATGTCGTACCGGTCGCCTCGGCGGTGTCGAAGAATGCGAAGGCATTGGCGTCCATGAACCGGCCCGACTGGCTGAGCGGGAATCCGCGACCGGTGAACTCGCGGAGTCGCCGCGCCCAGGGCTTTTCATCGCAGTCGAAGGCCACATGCTGGATGCCCTCGCCGTGAATGTCCAGGTACTCCTGGAAGATCGACGGGCCGTAGAGCGGTTGCATGATCTCGACGGCCAGATCGCCCACATCGGCGAAGCACACCTTGATGGCGTAGTCGGCGGGCGCACCGCGGTAGGTGCGGTCGGTGACCGTCGCCGAATCGAAGGTGTATACCCGCCACGGTCCGATGCCGAGGCGGACCAGGCCCGCCATCGTCCGGCGGTGATCGGCGGTGACGAAGCAGATCTCGATCAGCTTGCCCAGGAAGCTGTTCGACAACTCGGTGGCGCTCACCACCGTCGGCAGTTCGGTCATGCCCGTACCTTCCGGCCCAGGGCGTAGTACAGCCCGCCGGCGACGAGACTGCCCGAGAGCCAGGAGAAGTCGGTGTTGCCCAGTGCGGTGGCCAGCGGTCCCTGCATGGCCGGCACCAGGCCGTACTGCCAGGACCAGCCCGCGACGATGCCTGCGGCCAGGCTGATCAGCCCGGCCGCGTGGTACCTGCCGTGCTCGGTTCCGTACAGCGAACCGACGTCCAGGGCACCGCGCCGGATCACCAGATAGTCGACCAGCATGATGGCCGCCCACGGGCTGATCCACACCAGGATGGACACCATCCAATTGTCGAAGGCGTGCGCGAAGCTCTCGGCGTTGACGAACACCGCCAGCACGCCGGAGGCCACCACACCGGCGATCAGGGTGACCTTCCAGCGTGCCGCCCGCACGCCGATCGACAGCGCAGCCAGCGAGCACGAGTACAGATTGAGGATATTGGTCGCGATCGGGCCGTGAATCAGCAACAGCAGCACCGGGATCGCCATCACCCCGAAGGTGCCGACCACCAGTGTCGACGGATCGCTGCCGTTGCCGGCACTGGCCAGACACGCGCCGAGCGCGGCCAGCCAGACCGTCGGGATGTACATCCCCAGCGAGGACGACCAGAACACCGCCCGCGGGGTGGCGGACGTGCGTACGAATCGGCTGTAGTCCGAGGCGTAGGGAATCCAGGTCAGCCCCCAGCCGATTCCGATGGCGGTCAGCAATTGGGTGATGGCCGTGAACTTCTCACCCGGCTCCAGCGCGGTGCCCGCAAGGGACCAGTTGACGTCGGTGGTCGCGATGGCCATCGCGGTCATCGCCGCCATCACCAGCACGGTGGCCGGCACCGTGTACTTCTCGAAGCTGCGGATCGCGTAGAAGCCGTACAGCGCCAGGCCCAATTGCACCGCCATGATGCTCGAGGCCACCACGAAATCCAGCCAGACACCGCCGGTGACACCGACCTCGGCGAGGATCGCCATCACCAGATCCAGCACCACCCAGGTGTTGACGCCGACCCAACCCATCGTGAGGAAGAACTGCACGACCCCGGGGATCACGGCGCCGAGCCGGCCGAAAGGCGCGCGGCCGAGCACCATCTGGTTGACCGCGGTGCGGTGCCCGATCACATTGAAGATGCCGAAAACCGTGCACCCGAGCAGGTTTCCGGCGGCCACGACGATCAGCGTCTCGACCAGACTCAGGCCCAGGGTGATGCCGAGCGCGCCGAGTACCCAGTTGATCGGCGCGATATTGGCGCCGGACCAGATCCAGAACAGTTCCCAGGGTGAACAGTCTCGACTGTCATCGGGTATCGGTTCGATGCCGTGGGCATCGAAGCGCACGGACGCATCCTTATGCGACTCGTCGGGCGCGATATCGGCGGGACTGGTGGTCATGTGGCTCTCCTCACGAGTGTGACTTGGACCATCGAAACACCGCCGCACACGGCTGAGCAGTGTATAAAGATCCATCATCAGAGGATCTGATTGGATGTAGATACAGCCATGCTGAGTCTGAATGCGCTGCTGGACGAGCCCGCCTTGGAGCTCCGGGTGCTGGTGGACGGCCCCGCCGGCGCACTGGGCCGGGAGGTGCTGTGGCTGCACAACACCGAACTGCCCGACCCGTCGTCCTATATCCGCGCCACCGAAGTCGTGCTGACCAACGGGCTGTGGCGCGACAGCACCACCTCCACCGCCTTCGTCTCGGCATTGCAGCGCGGCCGGGCGGGCGGCCTGATTTTCGGTCTGACGGAGCAGAATCCGGGCGTTCCCGGCGACCTGGTGGACGCCTGCGAAGCCGCCGGCATGCCCCTGGTCTCGGTGTCGATCGCGGTGCCGTTCACCGCGATCACCGAGACCGCCGCCCGGATTCAAGGCGCGGCCCGTCAGGACGCGCTCGCCACCCTCGCCAGGCGAGGCGACGCGCTGGCTATGGCGATCGCCCGCGGCGGCGGCGCCGAAGGAGTGCTGGCCGTGCTGCGCCGCGATCACGATCTCCCGCTGTTGGTGGTGGACCGGATGGGCCGGCGACTGGCGGGGACGGTGGACGTAGCGGGTGCCGATGCCGACGTCGTCGACCGCAGTGCGGCGGCGGCGCTCGCGCGCAGGCCACCGCCGCTGGAGGCAGAGCTGCCCGGTGTCGGTCCCGCCGCCCTGTTCCTGATCGAGGGCGCGATGGGCGATATCGACGCCGCGGTGTTCTGCCTGCGGGCGGCCAAGGACATCTCGGCCACCGAGCGCGATGCGGTGGACCAGGCCGCCCGGTTCCTCAGCCTCGAGGTCACCAAACAGCAAGCACTGCAAGCGATCGAATCACGTTTCTCCAGTGAGCTGCTGGAGATGGTGCTCTCCGGTGTGGGCCGTGCCGGCGATGTGCAGGACCGGCTGCGTGCGTTCGGTATCGACCCGTCCGCGCAGCTTGCGGTCATCACGATGGTGGTGGGCGACGGGCCGGTGCGCCCGGCCGGATCGACCGACGAGATCGAGAAGTTCTTCCGGTCCCGCGGCGTGCCCGCGATCGTGGTTGCCGGCAGCCAGGACACCGTGGTGGTCTTCCCGTGGGGCGGCCGGGACACCGAGTTGGTGCACCTGTGTACCCAGTTGAGTGATGCTGTGCGGCAGCGCTTCACCGATGACCGGGTGGTGATCGGGGTGGGAGCACTGGCCGCCGGGTCGGGTGCCCTGCGGGAGCCGCTGATCGGTTCCCGCGAGGTGTGCCAGGTGTTACGTCGCCGTCATATCGACTCGCGGGTGGGCACTTTCGCCGACGTCAGCACCTACCGGATGCTGCTGGGGTTGCACGAGCGCAGTGTGCTGCGGCGCTTCGCCGACGATATCCTGGCGCCGCTGCGCCGCCAGGATGAGCAGAGCGGCACCGAACTGGAACGCACCCTGCGAGTCTTCCTTGGCCACGACGCGCACTGGTCGACCACCGCCCAGGACCTCTACATCCACGTGAACACGCTACGCAACCGGGTGACACGGATCGGGGAACTCACCGGCCGGGATGTCAACCGGCTCGATGACCGGGTGGACCTTTTCCTGGCACTGGAGGCCGACGCGCTGGCTCAGGGATAACCCTGCGGTGGTGCCACCGTGCGCGCCGCGATATCGGCGTCGGCGTCGACCGCCGCCGCCAGGTCGCGGCACCGCATGAAGCTGACATCGCCGAGTTCCAGTGCCTCCTCGATCAATCCGCGCAAGGCGACGATCCGGCTGGGCCGCCCGGAAAGAAACGGGTGCACGCAGAGATTGAACAGACATCGGTACCGGCGCATGGCATCGAGTTCGGCGCGCCACATCTCGGCGACCTTGAGCGGCGACTCGATGACGGCGCCGATATGCGGGTCGGGCAGGAAGGCGTACTGCTCCCAGTCGTCCAGCGACCAGTGCACCGGCAGTTCGACGATGGGCCCGCCGCCGGTGGCGATCCGGTACGGGCGGTCATCGCCCATCAGTGAGGAGTCATAGGTCAGCCCGTGACTCGCGATGAGCTCGGGGGTCTGCCAGCTCGCACCCCACAACGCGGCCCGGTGCCCCGCGATCTCGATCCGCTGTGCGGCGAACACGTCGAGCGCCCGTTCGAAATCGGCGCGCTCCTCGGCGGCGGTCATGGTGACCGGGGAGCGGTGGCTGTAGGAATGGTGAGCCACCTCGTGGCCGTGGTCGACGATGCGGGCCGCCAATCCCGGCCGCTGCTCGGCCACCCAGCCGGGCATGAAGAACGTCGCCGCCACGCCGAGTTCGTCGAGCATGTCCAGGATGCGGGGCACTCCCACGTCCGGGCCGTAGGACTGGTGCGACATCACCATCATGTGGTCGGCGTAGTGGCCGCCCTGGGCCAGGATCGGGGTCTCGGCGTCCACATCGAAGGTCAGCGTGGCCACCGCGGCGGCCCCACCGTGCCAGCTCACCGGCCGGCCTTCCAGGCGCGGGTGTTGCCGATGGTGGCCATCGGCGAGAGCATCGCGTGGTCGAACGCCTCGAGATCAGCTCCGGACGAAACCTTTTGTGGGAGGTCCGGATTGGCCAACGCGCCGCGCCCGAGCGTCAGCAGGTCGGCGTGGCCGCCGTCGAGCACATCGGCCGCCTGCTGCAGGTCGTGCATGCCGCCGTTGGCCAGCACCGGAAGACCCGTCACCGCCCGCGCCAGCGCGGTGATGGTGCGGCCGTCGGAGAACCGGGCGGTGTCGATGAAATCGCGACCCTCACTGGCGATGTGCAGATAATCGACGCCGGTGCCGACCAGCGCGTCGAAGATGATCTCGGCCTCGGCGGCCCCGCCCGCCCAGCGGTGAGTGAAATCGTTGACCTTGGTCTGGGACAGCCGGACGCCGACCAGGATGTCCGGGCCTAGCGCGGTGCGCACCGCGGTGAGAATCTCCGCGGTGAGCCGGACCCGATTCACCGCATCGCCGCCGTACCGGTCGTCGCGGGTATTGGTGTAATCGGTGAGGAACTGATCGAGCAGGTAACCGTTCGCGGCGTGCACCTCCACCCCGTCGAAACCGGCCTCCCGTGCCCGGACGGCCGCGGCGGCGAAAGCCGCTGTCACCGTCTCGATCCCGCTGGACGTCATCGCGACGGGCGTCGGCCAGTCACCGGAGCCGCCATACTCTTCGAGCTGCCGGCCCCGCGGGGTGATCGCCGAGGGTGCGATGGTGTGCCGGCCGTAGGAATTGCCCTGTGACAGGGCGCCGGCATGCATCAACTGGGCGACGATCGGTACACCGTGTGCGTGCACCGCATCGACCACCGGCCGCCAGGCCCGCACATGTGCTTCGGTGGCCAGGCCGGGCTGGTTGAGGTAGCCCTGGCTGTGCGTGGTGTCGGGATAGATGCCTTCGGTGATGATCATGGCGAAGCCACCTCTGGCGAATGTGGCGTAGTAGTCGGCCATCTCGGTGGTGGCGTGCCCGTCCGGGGTCGCCGAGACCCGCGTCATCGGGGCGACGGCCAGCCGGTTCGCCAGCGCCAGGGGGCCGAGTTTCTGTGCGGTGAGGGCGGGATGCCGGGTGGTCATGATCAAACCTCCTGTTGTGGATGGGTGGCGATGGCCAGTGCAGTGGGCCGCTCGCCGTTGATGGCGTTCAGATCCATCGGGCACGCCGACACCACCACCACGCAGTCCATGTCGGCCACCAGGGTGATGGCGTCCCCGGGCCCGGATAATGCCGGAAGCCAACGTAATTCACCTCTGCCGTGCACGGGGATGTTCATGAAGACGTTCACCGGCTGCGGGATCACCGCTGTCGTCAGGCCGAGACCGGACAGAGCCAGCCGCAGATTGGCCGCGCACGACGCGTGGTCGTCGACACCGAGTATGCGGTAGCGCTCGGCGTCACACGCGGCGATGAGCATGTCGTGCACACCGGGGGAGGTGTCCGCTGCCAGGGTCAGGATCGGTCGGCGCCGGTTGGTGAAGAACTGCTCGCCGATGCGGGGGAACAGCCGACCGGTCGCAGTGCGGGTGTGCGACGCGGACAGGTGCTCGGTGGTGTCGGCGGCCGCGAAGGCGAAGACATCGCCCACCTGGGCGCCCTCGACGTCGATCACCTGCACCGTGTCGCCGGACCGTAGCCGGACCGCGCGGCCCTGCCCGGCCGGGACGTCCACTTGAGTGGGGATGCGTGCTGTCTCCATGCCTGCATTCAACGGAGCATCGAGCCGGGTCCATCATGGCCATCTCTACAGCGTTGAGGGTTAGCGAGTGGAGGTTCATCCATCGCTGGGGGCTGGTCGGCGGCATACCGTGCGGTGATGCGACCCCACAGTGCCCAGCAGACGGCTGAACTGGCATTGAGCCGGGCCCGCCGGCCCACCATGGTGTCCGTCACCGCCGACCGGGCCCGGCGGGAAGCCCGGGCGAGCGATCGCCGACCGCAGCGACTCAGCCCGCTGGACGGCACGCCGGTGGTGTGGAAGGACCTGTTCGACATCACCGGCATTCCCACCACCGCCGGTTCGGCACTGCTGGCCGAGGCACCCCCGGCGGTCCGGGATGCGGCGTTGGTGGGCCGGCTGCGCGACCTCGGGATGGTGACCATCGGCAAGACCAACCTCAGCGAATTCGCCTTCTCCGGTCTCGGCATCAACCGGCATTTCGGCACCCCGGTGAACCCGCTGGACCCCGCCCGGGTGCCCGGGGGCTCGTCCTCGGGTGCGGCGGTCGCCGTTGCCACCGGTATCGCACCGCTGGCCGTCGGGACCGACACCTCGGGCTCGATCCGGGTGCCCGCCGCGTTCACCGGCACCGTCGGCTATCGGGCCAGCCATGAACGCTATGGCCGCAACGACTTCCGGGCGCTGTCACCGACGCTGGACTGCATCGGATTTATGGCCCGCTCCGTGGACGGTATCCGGCTGCTCGACAACCTGCTGGTACCGCAAACCGACGGTGCGCCCGTGCGCCGGGCGGTGATACCCGCCGGGGAGTGGATCGACGATTGCACCCCGGGTATCCGGTCGGCTTTCGATGACGCCGTGCAGCGGCTGCAGCGCACCGGCATCACGGTGACGACGAGAGCGGTGGTTGCACTGGATCAGGCGCAACGGCTGCTCGACGAACACGGCACCATCGTCGGCGCCGAGGCGTATGCCTCCTACGGAGGAGTCACCGGCGTCGAACCCGCCACGGCGCGTCGGTTGCAGCACAACGCCGGCGTCACCGCGGAGCTGGTGCGGCGCGCGATGCCGCGGCTGCGCAGCGCCTTTCGTGCCGAACTCGCGGGCGCGGTGCTGCTGTGCCCGACGGTCCGCCACGGTGCTCCCCGCATCGCGGAGCTGCTGGCCGGCAACACCGCCTATGACACCGCCAATGCCAGCACCCTGCGCACCACCATGGCGCTGAGCTATCTGGGAGCCTGCGGGGTTTCGCTGCCCGTGCCCGGCGCCGGAGTGCTGGTCTCGGCGCCCGAAGGGGAGGACGCCTCGGTGTTGGCCACGGCGCAACTGTTCGAGCGGGAGTTATTCCCGCACGAGGGGGTACATCGTGTGACTCCCCGGTCTGCCCGCACCGAGCTGAAATGAGTTCATGACCAACACTGATGACCCCATTGCCTTGGTGACCGGCGCGAACACCGGTATCGGCTTCCATCTGACTCGGCAACTCGCCCGCGCCGGCGTGCGCGTGCTGCTGGCATCGCGTGATCCCGAACGCGGGAAATCGGCCGCGCAGCAGTTGGCGGCCGACGGTCTCGATGTGGACGTGCTGACCCTCGATGTCACCGACGACCGGACCATCGCCGATGCCGTCGGCCACATCGCCGACACCTATGGCCGGCTCGACATCCTGATCAACAATGCGGCGATCGTCGGCGACGGTTTGCCGGCGTCCCAGGTGAGCCGCGCCTCCCTGTTGAAGACCTTCGACACCAATGTGGCCGGTATCTCCGCCACCACCAACGCTCTGCTGCCGCTGCTACGGGCCTCGTCCCGGCCGCGCATCCTGAACGTGTCCAGTGAGCTCGGATCGACCCGATTGGTCAACGATCCCGACTGGCCGCACAGCGATGTGGCCGCAGCCGCGTATCAGGCGTCCAAGAGTGCGGTGGACATGCTGACCGTGTTGTACGCCAAAGAGCTGGCGCACGAGAGCATCTCGGTGGTATCGGTGAGCCCGGGCTACCGGAGGACCGGTCTGAACAACGGCGAGCCGATGGAGGGGGCCTGTGATCCTGCCGTGGGGGCGGCCGGCATCGTCGGGGTTGCGTTGTCCGCGGAATTCCGCACCGGTCAGTTCCTCAGCGATCAGGGGGAGCTCGTCGCCTGGTGAGGCGTGCCAGTATCGAGGTATGGATGGACAGGCGGCCGGGGAGTTCCTGCGGGCGGTTCGGGAAAGCTGCGACCCCAGCGCTTTCGGGTTCGCGGCGAACGGGCGGCGCACCAGTGGGCTGCGGCGCTCCGAAGTGGCGGAGCTGGCGCATATCTCGGTGGAGCACTACACCAATCTGGAGCGTGGCCGGGGCAGCGGCCCGTCCGAGCAGGTGCTCGGTGCGCTGGCCGATGGGATGCGGCTGGGCGCCGATGAGCGGCGGCACCTGTTCCAGCTCGCCGGCCGCAGCGTCCCCGCGGGGAGCGAACCCAGCACGGAGGTCAGTCCGAGCGTGGTGAAGTTGGTGCAGGGCCTCGGGAGCACCGCGGCTCTGGTGCTCAGCGCGCGTTTCGACATCCTGGCCTGGAATGCCGCTGCCGCGGAGTTGATGGAGGATTTCGGCGCGCTGGCGCCGGCCGAGCGCAACATCGCACGCCGCCATTTCCTGTCCGACCAGGGGCATTACGGCATGAGCGAGGCGCAGGAGTTCTCCCGGATGGTGGTGGGCCAGCTGCGCGCCACGGTGGCCCGCTACCCCCGGGACGCGCGCACGCAGCAGTTGATCGGCGATCTGCTGGCCGGCAGCCCGGAGTTCGCCGACGTCTGGTCGGACGCCACGGTGGTGAACACCACCCACATGATCAAGCGGCTCGACCATCCCGAGCGCGGCCGTCTGACGCTGTCCTGCGACGCCCTGATGGACCCGCACCGGGATCAGACGATCGTGCTGTTCGCGGTCGTTTCGGCCGGCTGAAGCTGCCCGCACGTCAACGAAGTCAGGACAGCTGCGGTGCCGGTTGCGGAAGCGGATGCGCACCTTGCGGGCGTAACCCGTCGAAGATGATGGCGAGGTACCGCTGCCACAGTAGAGGCGTTGGAGTCGAGAGGTTTTCGACGATATGGACGGGCGCACACATCATCAGGAAGACATCGGTTTCGGTGATGTCATCCCGGATGGCACCGGCATCGCGCGCGTGGTGGACGAGCGTGCCGATCCGGGTGTGCAACTCGTCTCTGAGTGCGGTCACCTTCGGGTGGTGATCGCTGACGGACTGCAGGAACGTCAGGTCGTGCTGTTGGCGTTGATCGGCGGCCACCGTCAGGAACTCCAGTAGCGCTCCACCCGGATCCGGCGAGCTCTCCAGCTGGTGGGCGACCGTCGTGAGCGTCGTGAGATGACCGGACACGATCGCCGCGATCAGGTCCTCCTTGGAGGCGAAATGCCGAAAAACGGTGCCCTTGGCGACACCCGCCCGACGTGCGATGTCGGCGATCGAGGCGGAGGGTCCCCGATCGGCGAACTCGGCTTCCGCGGCAGCCAAGAGCGACTCGCGGTTGCGAGCCGCATCCGCGCGGAGCGCGCGATCTGGCGTGGACACACCTCAGGGTATCAAGTTGACCGAACGGTCACCTTGGCGTTACGGTGGCGGCAAGAACGTGACCGATCGGTCACATTGATATCCGGTCAACCCATCGGAGGAGACATGCACTTACGCGGCGCCACGGCCCTGGTCACGGGGACAAACCGGGGAATCGGTCAGCAATTCGCCATCGAACTCCTGCGGCGAGGGGCCAAGGTCTACGCCACGGCGCGGCGGCCCGAACTGGTCGACATCCCGGGCGTCGAAGTCTTGCACCTCGACATCACCGATCAGTCGTCCGTTCAGGCGGCTGCCGCACTCGCCCAGGATGTCGACGTCCTGATCAACAATGCCGCCGACACGGCTGGTGGCAATCTCGTCACCGGAGACCTGACCGCCATCCGGTCGACGATGGATTCGAACTACTACGGCACCCTCGCGATGATCCGGGCCTTTGCGCCCATCCTTGCGCGCAATGGCGGAGGTGCGATCCTCAACGTGTTGTCCGTCGTCGCGTGGAACACCGTGGAAGGCAACACCGCATACGCCGCAGCCAAGTCGGCGCAGTGGGGCCTGACCAACGGGGTGCGTGTCGAGCTCGCCGGGCAAGGCACCCTGGTCGCAGCACTCGTCCCCGGACTGGTGGGCACACAGACCCTGCTCGACTACGCCGAGCAGGCCGGCGTGGACCTTCCCGGTGAGGTGGTGACCGACCCTGCTGACCTGGTCCGGCTGGCTCTCGACGGTCTGGAAGCCGGGGACATCGAGATCCTGGACCAGCTCGCCGTCGCCGCCAAGGAGTCACTGACCGGTCCGCCCCGCGCTCTGGCGTGGTGACACGGGCCGCATCCCGGCTGATTCAGGTGGCGAACAGTCGCGAGGTGCGCTCCTCATGACACATCCCGCTGATCTCCAGCGCGGGGGACAGGCTGCCGAGCTCCGTCAGCGGGCGCTCACAGGCCAGTGCCGACGCCTCAGTCATCGTTGCGGCAGTGCGCAACTGGATGCGTTGGCTCTGCAGCGGCCCGAGCCGGCCCAGCCGCACCGCGGCACTGAGCATCGAGGCCATCAGCGACCGCAGTGATCCCAGGACGGCGAGCTGCTCGGTGACACCCAGATAGGCCTGCACCACTCCGTCGACGACGGCGGCGTGACCGGGGGTGCTGCCGGCCAGCACGGCACGCAGGTACGGGTGCTGCGCCGCGATGCCGATATCGCAGGCGGTGGCACTCAACTGCCTGCCCGCCGACACCGACGCCGTGCGGGCATTGTCGAACAACTTGTAGGACCCGATCAGCTCATCGAGCTCGCGCAGGCGCTGCGCCGACTGCCAGTCCCGCCAAGCGGCGGCGGTGACGGTGGCATCCAGCGTCGCGTAACCGTTGAGGAGGTGACCACACACCGCCGTCTCGATCGCCTCCGCGTCGGCGTCCGGCCGCTGAGCCAGCCACTCTTCGAGGCCGTGGCTGTGCACCATCCGCCCGGCCGGAAACGCGCTGTCGTGCAATTGCACCCACAGTGCGATCGCGGTGGCCGGGTCAGTGGTGATGGCCGGCATGGTGATCCGAGGAGGTGGCAGACCACCCGTCGGCGGCCATCGCCATCTCGGTGACCTCGCCGATGACGCCGAGCCCGGCGAGCATCTCCCGGGCGGCGGCCGCGCTGGTGAACAGCGGCGCGGTAAGCGTGTCGTGGTCGACATCGATGGGCGCGTGCTGGTTGCCCAGCGTGTGGCCCAGCAGCAGCATGGCGCGCGCGGTGTTGTCCGCGAAGCGGACCCGGATGGCCGGCTCACGCGGGCGCCGTACCACCACGGCATCGACGCCGTCATCGGCGATCACCATGTCATGGCGCAGGAAGGCGCCGCGCGGCAACATGATCCGCACCTCGATTCCGGTGTCGGCGATGACGAGTTGGCGGTGCTTGCCGGCGTCTCCCCAGCCGATGTCGACATGGTGGTGGCGGCGTCCGGCGAAGGCCGGGTCGCCGGCGGTTCCGAGAACGGCATCGGCTATCACGTCAGGCGCTCCTTGCGATGGGTGGGGACAACACGCTGTGGCGGGCCGCCGCGTGCAGCGCCCGGCGCACCTGGTTCAGTTCGGGTGCGCGCCGCGCCGTCAGCCGCGCGAAAACACCCGCCCGGTGCGGAAGTTCGCCTGCGCCGCCGAGCACGCCCGCAAACCCGCCGAGGGTGGCCCGGACGGCGGCCAGCGCGGGTCCGGGTGAGACACCGGGGGTGACGATGAGCAGGGTGGCCAGATAGTCACTGTCCAGACCCGCCCGCGCGGTGATCAGCTGACGGTCCCGCGCGATGACCCGTCCCCCCACCCGCACGGTGAAGGAGTTGTCGACGCCTGCGTACCGGAAGCGTTCACCGTGCGCGATGCGTCCCGCGGCGATGGCGTCCCAGCCGATATAGGTCCCGCCCTCGGCGACGTCCAATTCGATTCCCTGGGTGAATGTCGAATCCGATTGCGGAATGATCGTTTTGGGGAGGTACTCCAACACGGCGCCGGAGTCGACGGTGAACCGCAGCCGGTGCCGGGCGCCCGGGCCGGGCCCGGCGAACACCTGGGTGGCGGCCTGGCCGGTCAGGTGCAGGTGGGTGCCGCCGGCGCAGTGCACGTCGGTCTGCAGATCGTCATCGGAGAACGTCCCACCGCTGGGGCTCTGCACGCACAGCACCGCCGCGCGCGGGAAGTCGGCGTCGGTGTGCAGCGCGGTGGTGACCCGTTGCGGATAGCGTTGCCGCAACGCCGCGATCCGGGTGGTGCCGGTGGCATCGGCCAGGGTGTGCACCGTGAGCTCCCCCGGCGCGATCATGCTCTGGCCGCGAGCATCACGCCGCGTAACAGTTCCGCGGTCAGCGCGTCGAGGCCGGTTCCGGCACGCAGGTCGGTGAACACCGTGGGCTTCACCGGGCGGGCGATGGCGCAGTCGCGGCGCATCCCTTCCAGGTCGGCGCCCACCAGCTCGGCCAGATCGATCTTGTTGACCACCAACAGATCCGCCTGCAGCAGCCCGATGCCCTTCTTGCGGGGGATGTCGTCGCCGCCCGCGGTGTCGATGACGAAGATCCAGTAGTCCACCAGATCGGAGGTGAAGGTGGCCGCCAGGTTGTCGCCGCCGGACTCGATGAGGATGATGTCGAGATCGTCGAACTCGGCGCACAACCGGCGTGCCGCGGCGAGGTTGGCCGACGGGTCCTCGCGGATGGCGGTGTGCGGGCAGGCGCCGGTCTCGACGGCCAGTACCCGGTTAGGGTCGATGACCCCGCTGCGGCGCACCCGCTGGGCGTCCTCGTCGGTGACGAGGTCGTTGGTGATGACGGCGACCTCGAGGCCCTTGCCGATGAGTTGGGGCACCAGCATCTCCACCAGCCGGGTCTTGCCCGATCCGACGGGCCCACCGATGCCGACCCGCAGTACCTCGGACATGGTGATCTCCTTGCTATTTCAGTGTGTAACGGCGGCCCAGCGGCACTGTCGTCATCGGTGTGCTGGTGCACACCTCACCGTCGACCATGACCCGGTAGGTGTCCGGCTCGATGGTGATGTCGGGCAGGTAGTCGTTGTGCAGCAGATCGGCCTTGGTGAGGGCGCGGGCACCCCGGCAGGCCACCAGGGGAGTGTTCAGTCCGAGCCGGGTTCCCAGGCCCGCCTCGATGGCCGCCGCGGCGACGAAGTTGACCGACACATCGGCCGGGGTTCGCCCGTAGGCGGCCCACTGCGGCCGGTACTTCAGCGGCTCGCAGGTCATCAGGGAGGCATTGGCCTCGCCCATCACCGACCAGGCCGGGAAGCCGCCCTTGAACACCACTTCGGGGCGGATACCGAAGAACTTGGGTTCCCACAACACGATATCGGCGAGCTTGCCCGGCTCAAGCGAACCGACCTCGTGATCGATGCCGAACAGTTTCGCCGGGTTGATGGTCAGCTTGGCGATATACCGCAGGATGCGGGCATTGTCGGCGCCGGTGCCCGCATCGGCCGGCAGCGGGCCGCGGGTGGCCCGCATGTGGGAGGCCAGTTGCCAGGTGCGCGCGATGGTTTCACCGATGCGGCCCATGCCCTGGGAATCCGAGCCCATCGCCGAGATGGCACCCAGATCGTGCAGCACGTCCTCGGCGGCGATGGTCTCGCGCCGGATCCGGGACTCGGCGAAGGCCACATCCTCGGGGATCCGCGGGTTGAGGTGATGGCACACCATCACCATGTCCAGGTGCTCGTCGAAGGTGTTCAGCGTGTACGGGTTGGTCGGATTCGTCGAGGAGGGAAGGCAATACGGCTCACCGACGACGCGCATGATGTCGGGTGCGTGACCGCCGCCGGCACCCTCGGCGTGATAGGTGTGGATGGGCCGGCCGCCGATCGCGGCCATGGTGTCCTCGTAGAACCCAGACTCGTTGAGGGTGTCGGTGTGGATCTGCACCTGCAGGTCGAGTTCGTCACCGGCGTCCAGCGAGGCCCGGATGGCGGCCGGAGTGGCGCCCCAGTCCTCGTGGATCTTGTAGCCGATGGCCCCGGCCAGGCCTTGCTCGATCAGCGGTGCGGTGCTCGATGCGCTGCCGTTGCCGATGAACCCGAAGTTCATCGGGAAGGCTTCGGCGGCGCCGAGCATGCGGGCCAGGTTGTTCGGTCCCGAGGAGGTGATGCCCACGGTGACCGGACCGAGGCCGCCGCCGATCATGGTGGTGATGCCGCTGGAGATGGCCTCCTCGACCAGGCCCGCGCTGTCGAAGTGCACGTGCACGTCGATGGCGCCGGCGGTGGCGATCATGCCCTCACCGGAGCGGACATCGGTGCCCGCGCCGATGACCAGGTCCGGATCCACCCCGTCCATGGTGCGCGGGTTGCCGGCCTTGCCGACCCCGACGATACGCCCGTCGCGGATCCCGATATCGGCCTTGCGGATGCCGAGCACCGCGTCGATGATGAGCGCGTTGGTGATCACGAAGTCCAGTGCGCCTCCGGCATTGGTGAGGTCACCGTGTACGGCCATGCCCTCGCGCATGGTCTTGCCGCCGCCGAAGACGGCCTCGTCACCGTAGACCGTCGCGTCGGCCTCGACCTTGGCCAGCAGTTCGGTGTCGGCGAGGCGGACCCGGTCACCGGTGGTCGGTCCGTACAGCTGCGCGTAGCGGGCCCGGCTGATGCGGTAGGCCATCTCAGGATCCCGCGTCCAGGAAGCCGAGTGCGTGCATGTTGGTCATGAGCTCCTCGCCCGGGGTGGTGTCGGTCGGTGCGTTGGTGACATCGTTCTGGCCGATCACCAGCCGTTCGCCGCCGTAGCTGGTCAGCGAAACATCCTGTGCTTCACCCGGTTCGAAACGGACCGCGGTACCGGACGGGATGTCCAGGCGCATGCCGAACGCCGATCGCCGGTCGAAACGCAGTGCCCGGTTGGTCTCGAAGAAGTGGAAATGCGATCCGACCTGGATGGGGCGGTCACCGGTGTTCTCCACCGTGACCGTGGCGGTCGGGCGCCCGTCGTTGAGTTCCAGATCGCCCTCGGCGGGAAACACCTCGCCGGGGATGACCGCGAGGTCCTCGGCGCTGCGGTTGCCAGGTCCGATGGCGTCGTGCACGGTGACCAGCTTCTGGCCGTCGGCGAAGAACGCCTCCACCTGAACCGAACCCAGCAGGGTGCGCACACCGGGCAGCACATCGTCATCGGTGAGTACCCGTGCCCCGTGGGCCGCCGCGTCGGCGACGTTCGCGCCGGCGCGGGCGGCCTCCACCACCTCGTCGGCGATCAGGGCACGGGCCTCGGCGTAGCTGAGTGCCAGCCCCGCCGCTCGGTGTTTGCGGGCCAGTTCGGCGGCCAGGAACAGCAGTAGCCGGTCTTCGTCCTTGGGGGTCAGATGCATCGTGTCAGCCCGTGATGCCTTCGGCCCAGGGATATGCCTTGAGGTACGGGTCCGGGATGATCGGCTGCGGCGATTCCCACACCTGCTGGATCAGGCCGTCCGGGGCGACCCGTCCGATGCGCGCGGTCTTGGTGACGTGATGGTTCTCGCCGTCGATGGTGACGGTGCCCTCCGGTGCGTCGACGCTGACGCCGCCGGCCGCGCCCTGGATGTCGGGGACCGCGAACGACTGTGCCTTCTCGACGGTGGCCTGCCACAGTTTCACTGCGGTGTAGGCGGATTCCATCGGATCGGAGGTCACCCGGTCGGCCCCGAACCGCTCCTTGAAGTCCGCGACGAAAGCGGTGTTCGCCGGGGTGTTCAGGGTTTGGTAGTAATTCCACGAGGACAGCTGCCCGACGAGCGATGCGGCGCCGATGCTCTTGACCTCTTCTTCTCCCACGCACATCGACATCACCGGCATCACCTCGGGATTCAGTCCGGCACTGTTGTATTCGCGGAAGAAGGAGGTGAGCGACCCGCCGACGACGACGTTGAACACCGCGTCCGCTCCGGCGGTGCGGATCTTGTTGATGATGGTGGAGAAGTTGGTGCTGTCCAGCGGCACGTAATCCTCGCCCTTGATCTCGATGCCGTTGGCTGCGGCGTAGGCCTTCACGATCGCATTCGAGGTGCGCGGGAACACGTAATCGCTACCCACCAGGTACAGCGACTTGACCCCCTGCTCCTTGAGGTAGTCCAGGGACGGGATGATCTGCTGGTTGGTGGTGGCGCCCGAATAGTAGATGTTGGGTGAGGATTCCAGGCCCTCGTACTGCTGGCCGTAGTAGAGCAGCGCATCCGAACCTTCGAAGACCGGCAGCATCGCCTTGCGGCTGGCCGAGGTGTATCCACCGAAAACCGCTGCGACACAGTCACTGTTGACCAGTTTCTGAGCCTTCTCGGCGAACGTCGTCGGCTCGGACGCGCCGTCCTCGGAGAGCAGGTCGAGTTGCTTGCCCAGCACCCCGCCGTCGGCGTTGATCTGCTCGACGGCCAGCACGATGGCGTCGTGGATCACCGACTCGCTGACCGCCAGACCGCCGGACAGCGAATTGATCGCACCGACCTTCACATTGGGGCCGGAGGTGTCCACACAGTCCTGGGGGGCCGCGGTGTCGGACTCACCGGCGCGGCTGCCGCACCCGGCGGTGAGCATGGTGGTCGCCGCGAGCAGTGCCACGCCGACGCGCAGTCGATTCATGAGGAGCCGCCTTCGAGGGTCGGGGATCGTTGGCGCCCAGCGTAGGAACGGTGCGTTGCTGGGCGCTATGGGAGGAATCTCCCATTTGTGCCGCCCCCGTTTCGTGTCCGCCGCAGCCCGGAAACATCCTCGAAACATGGCCTGCACATGATGCTTTCGAGGGGCAGAACCATGCGAAGGATGACCGATGGGAGCATACGGCGAGGTGCTGGGCAGCACGTCCAGTATCGAGACCCGGGCGCACGAGATGCTGGACGCGCTCAGTGCCAAAGCGGCGTCCTCGGCGTCGGCGATCAGCCTGTGGGATCCCATCCGCCGCTGCCACGTCGCGGTGGCCAACCACGGATATCCCGATGCGGTGATGGACCACCTGAACACCTGGTTCATCGATCATGATCCGCTCTTCGAGACCATGCGGGCCCGCGGTCTCGGCGCGCTGCGCTGGCGCGACTTCCCCGAGTACCGCGACACCTATTCGGTACAGGGTGTTTTCGCACCCGCCGGCTTCGACGAGGGACTGTCGGCACGACTGATCACCGCCGACGGCACCTACGCCGGCACCATCCACGTCAACTGCGACGACTCCCGCTACCCCAGCGACGACGATGTCGGCGAGATCAATTCCCTGCGCGCCCAGATGGCCGAGCATCTGGACTTCTCGGTGCGGCCCCGGATGGTCGCCGAGCTGCTGGCCCCCCGGGCCCAGGCATGGGCGGTGGATGCCGCCGGGGGTGCCCATCTGCTGAGCCTCGGTGACACCTTCGAGCGGCCGATCGACCGCGACCTGGTGGCCGATATGGCGCTGGCGGCGCACATCCCCGGGCTGGGCTTCCGCCCCGAGACCACCCGCTGGAACGACGGCACCGGCTGGCTGCACGTCCGCCACATCGCCACCGCTCCGCGCTACCACCAGGACAGCCTGGACGCGGTGATACTGATCACCGCCGACCCGTTGCCGTTCGCGATCACTCCGCGCGAATTGGACGCGCTGACCCTGGCAACCCAGGGTATGACGAACAACCAGATCGCCGCGCGGCTATTCATCAGTGTCCGCACCGCAGGTCACCACCTGGAAAGCGCGATGGCCAAGCTCGGCGCCGGAAACCGGGCGTCCTGTGTGTCGCAGGCGGTCTCGTGGGGTTTGGTGTCGGGCCGGTTGCTGGCCGGGAATGAATCAGCTGCCCGCAGCGCTTAGCCCGGGGTGACCGATCCTGCTTTCCGCCTCGCCCCCGATGCCGCCCTACTCACACCGCTGCGCGTCGGCGCGACCGAAGCCTCCAACCGGATCTTCATGGCGCCGTTGACCCGGTCGCGGGCCCAATCCGACGGCACCCCATCGGATCTGGCCGCCGAGTACTATTCGCAGCGGGCCGCCGCCGGCCTCATCATCAGCGAGGCCACCGCCGTGTGTGAGCAGGCCAACGGCGCGTACATGAACACCCCGGGCATCTACACCGACCGCCACCAGGCGGTGTGGTCCGAGATCGCCGAGGCGGTGCACGCCAGGGGCGGCAAGATGTTCGTCCAGCTGTGGCATGTCGGCCGGATGGCACATCCGGAGATCAGCGGCTTCGACGTCGTCGCGCCGTCGGCCATCGCCGCGAACGCGGTGACCCACACCCCGTCGGGTAAACAACAGCTCACGGTGCCCCGCGCACTGCGGATCGACGAGATCGAATCGATCGTCGGGCAGTTCCGCTCCGCCGCGCGCCGCGCCGTCGACGCCGGGATGGACGGGGTGGAGATCCACTCCGCCAACGGCTACCTGCTGCACGAGTTCCTCTCCGACGTCGTCAACGTGCGCACCGACGGTTACGGCGGCTCACCGCAGAACCGGGCCCGGTTCACCGCTGAGGTCATCGAGGCCGTCGCCGACGAGATCGGCGCCGAACGGGTCGGGGTGCGGATCTCGCCCGGAGGCACCGCGGGTGACATGCGCGAGAACGACACCGTGGGCACCTACGAGGCCCTGCTGGGCCGCATCGCCGGCCTGGGCATTGCCTACCTGCACGTGCTGATCGACCCGTCGACGCAGACCTTCGGCGCGCTGCGGGCGCTGTGGACCGGCACCCTGGTGCTCAACACCGGGCGCGACACCGACACCGACTTCTGCCAGCTGGAGAGCCTGGTGGACTGGGGCGCCGCCGGCGCGGTGGCGGTGGGGCGCAGCTGGCTGGCCAACCCCGACCTGATCGACCGGCTGGTGCTCGGGGCGGAGCTCAACGAACCCGACGTGAGCACTTTCTATGCCTCCGGACCGGCGGGCTATATCGATTACCCGACGCTCGACGAGCTGGAGGACGCGCGCACCGCCTGAGGCGTGTGGGGTGACAGAAGGCGCTGAGCAGCCGCCCAACCAACAGGTTGGTTTGCGGTTTTGCTAGGCTGCGCGATCAGTGGACTACCGTCCCGATGGACGTCCCCTGTCACCCACCCGAAAGGGAACAACACATGTCCGATGCCTTCATCTACGAGGCGATCCGCACGCCGCGCGGCAAGCAGCGCGGCGGCGCCCTGAACGAGATCAAGCCCGTGCGCCTGGTCGTCGGCCTGATCGACGAGATCCGCACCCGTTTTCCCGACCTGGACGAGAACCTGATCAGTGACCTGATCCTGGGTGTCGTCTCCCCGGTCGGTGACCAGGGCGGCGATATCGCCCGCACCGCCGGCCTGGTGGCCGGCCTGCCGGAAACCACCGGTGGTTTCCAGCTCAACCGCTTCTGCGCCTCCGGCCTGGAGGCCGTCAACCTGGGCGCCCAGAAGGTCGCCTCCGGCTGGGACGACCTGGTGCTCGCCGGTGGCGTCGAATCGATGAGCCGGGTCCCGATGGGCTCCGACGGTGGCGCCTGGGCCTCTGACCCGGACACCAACTACCGCATCGGCTTCGTCCCGCAGGGCATCGGCGCCGACCTGATCGCCACCATCGAGGGCTTCTCCCGCGAGGATGTCGACGCCTACGCCGCACGCTCGCAGGAGCGCGCCGCGGCGGCCTGGTCGGGCGGCTACTTCGCCAAGTCCGTCATCCCGGTCAAGGACCAGAACGGGCTCGTCGTGCTGGACAACGACGAGCACATGCGTCCCACCTCGACCGTGGAGAGCCTGGGCAAGCTGAAGACCGCGTTCGACGGGATCGGCGCCATGGGCGGCTTCGACGATGTGGCGCTGCAGAAGTACCACTACGTCGAGAAGATCAACCACGTGCACACCGGCGGCAACAGCTCGGGCATCGTCGACGGCGCCGCGCTGCTGCTCATCGGTAACGAGGCCGCAGGCAAGTCGCAGGGCCTGACCCCGCGCGCCCGCATCGTGGCGACCGCCACCAGCGGTGCCGACCCGGTCATCATGCTGACCGGCCCGACCCCGGCCACCAAGAAGGTGCTCGACCGCGCCGGCCTGACCGTCGATGACATCGACCTGTTCGAGCTGAACGAGGCCTTCGCCTCGGTGGTGCTGAAGTTCCAGAAGGACCTCAACATCCCGGACGAGAAGCTCAACGTCAACGGTGGCGCCATCGCCTTCGGCCACCCGCTCGGCGCCACCGGCGCCATGATCACCGGAACCATGGTCGACGAGCTGGAGCGCCGCGGCCTCAAGCGTGCCCTGATCACGCTGTGTGTCGGCGGCGGCATGGGCGTGGCCACCATCATCGAGAGGGTCTAGGAAAAAGTCATGGCAGAGAACACCATTCAGTGGGACCAGGATGCCGACGGCATCGTCACGCTGACGCTGGACGACCCGACCGGCTCGGCCAACGTGATGAACGAGCACTACAAGGAATCCATGCACAATGCGGTGGAACGCCTTGTGGCCGAGAAGGATTCGATCACCGGTGTGGTCATCGCCAGCGCGAAGAAGACCTTCTTCGCCGGCGGTGACCTCAAGGGCATGATCAACATCGGCCCCGATGACGCCCAGCAGGCGTTCGACGAGGTCGAGTTCATCAAGGCCGACCTGCGCAAGCTGGAGACCCTGGGCAAGCCCGTCGTGACCGCCATCAACGGCGCCGCGCTGGGCGGCGGCCTGGAGATCGCGCTGGCCACCCATCGCCGCATCGCCGCGGACGCCAAGGGTGTCGTCATCGGCCT
This sequence comes from Mycolicibacterium sp. P9-22, assembly GCF_008329585.1. Taxonomy (GTDB): domain Bacteria; phylum Actinomycetota; class Actinomycetes; order Mycobacteriales; family Mycobacteriaceae; genus Mycobacterium. Next base: position 442,006 of record NZ_NPKP01000003.1, read on the forward strand.
GCCCGAGGTGACCCTGGGCCTGCTGCCCGGCGGTGGCGGCGTGGCCCGCACCGTGCGGATGTTCGGCATCCAGAAGGCCTTCATGGAGGTCCTGAGCCAGGGCACCCGGTTCAGCCCGGCCAAGGCCAAGGAGATCGGGCTGGTCGACGAGCTCGTCAAGAGCGTCGACGAGCTGATTCCGGCCGCCAAGAAGTGGATCAAGGACAATCCCGAGGGTGGCGTGCAGCCGTGGGATGTCAAGGGCTACAAGATGCCCGGCGGCACCCCGTCCAGCCCGGGCCTGGCCGGCATCCTGCCGTCCTTCCCGGCGCTGCTGAAGAAGCAGCTCAAGGGTGCGCCGATGCCGGCGCCGCGGGCGATCCTGAACGCGGCCGTCGAGGGCGCGCAGGTCGACTTCGACACGGCCACCCGCATCGAGAGCCGTTACTTCACCCAGCTGGTCACCGGCCAGGTCGCCAAGAACATGATCCAGGCGTTCTTCCTGGACCTGCAGGCGATCAACGGCGGTGCCTCTCGCCCCGAGGGCATCGCGCCGGTCGAGATCCGCAAGATCGGTGTGCTGGGCGCGGGCATGATGGGTGCCGGTATCGCCTATGTCTCGGCCAAGGCCGGTTACGACGTCGTGCTCAAGGACGTCACCATCGAGGCCGCCCAGAAGGGCAAGGCGTACTCCGAGGCCATCGAGGCCAAGGCCCTCCAGCGTGGCAAGACCACGCAGGAGCGCTCCGACGCCCTGCTGGCCAAGATCACCCCGACGGCCGACGCGGCGGACTTCGCCGGTGTCGACTTCGTGATCGAGGCCGTCTTCGAGAGCCAGGAACTCAAGCACAAGGTGTTCGGCGAGATCGAGGACATCGTCGAGCCCAACGCCATTCTCGGCTCGAACACCTCCACGCTGCCCATCACCGGTCTGGCGACCGGGGTGAAGCGCCAGGAGGACTTCATCGGGATCCACTTCTTCTCGCCGGTCGACAAGATGCCGCTGGTGGAGATCATCAAGGGCGAGAAGACCTCGGACGAGGCGCTGGCCCGGGTGTTCGACTACACCCTGGCGATCAAGAAGACCCCGATCGTGGTCAACGACAGCCGCGGCTTCTTCACCAGCCGCGTCATCGGCACCTTCGTCAACGAGGCGCTGGCGATGCTGGGTGAGGGCGTCGAGCCGGCCAGCATCGAGCAGGCAGGCGCGCAGGCCGGCTACCCGGCCGCACCGCTGCAGCTCTCCGATGAGCTCAACCTGGAGCTCATGCACAAGATCGCGGTCGCGACCCGCCAGGGCGTCGAAGAGGCTGGTGGCACCCACGTGCCGCACCCGGCCGAGGCCGTGGTGGAGAAGATGATCGAGATCGGCCGCCCCTCGCGGCTGAAGGGCGCCGGCTTCTACGAGTACGTGGACGGCAAGCGCACCGGGCTGTGGCCGGGACTGAAGGAGACCTTCAACTCCGGAACCGCGGAGATCCCGCTGCAGGACGCGATCGACCGCATGCTGTTCGCCGAGGCGCTGGAGACCCAGAAGTGCCTCGACGAGGGTGTGCTCACCTCGACCGCCGACGCCAATATCGGTTCCATCATGGGTATCGGCTTCCCGCCGTACACCGGTGGCTCCGCGCAGTTCATCGTCGGCTACGAGGGACCCCTCGGCGTCGGCAAGGCTGCCTTCGTGGCCCGGGCCAAGGAACTGGCCGCCCGCTACGGCGACCGGTTCAACCCGCCCGCCTCGCTGGAGGCCTGATCTCCACGATCAGCTAGCTAGACCCAAGAACCCCCGGCCTCACCGTCCTCGAAACGGCGAGCCCGGGGGTTTCTTGCTTTCGAGGACCTGGTGGGCCGGATGCCGTGGGCCAGGCCATTGGCGGTGTGCAGGCCGGCCGCGAAGGCCGCCAGAGTGCGGAATGCCTTGCGTTGCTTCGTCATGGTGTCGACCCTGCCGGAACCGGGGCCGATCGAACAGTGGCACTGATGCCGATGTTCGATAAGATAGTGACATGCATACCGTGGCGATTCTGGCCTATGACGGAATGACGGGCTTCGAGTCGGGACTGGCCGCGGAGATCTTCGGGATGGCCGAACTGGCCGGCCGGTTCTCCGCCGGTCTCACGCCCACCGGCTATGCGGTGAAATTGTGTTCCGAACAGCCCGAGGTCCGGATGCTCGGCGGGGCGGTGGTGCGCACGTCCTACGGCCTGCAGGACCTGGCCGGCTCGGACACCGTGCTGATACCCAGCGTCCGCGATGTCGACCGGCGCCCTTCGGCGGAACTCATCGACGCGATCCGGGCCGCCGATGACCGCGGCGCCCGCATGGTGTCGATCTGCTCCGGCGCCTTCGCGCTGGCCGCCGCCGGGGTGCTCGACGGCCGCAGGGCCACCACCCACTGGATCTACGCCGACCTGCTGGCCCAGCAGTATCCCGGCATCGACGTCGACCCCGCTCCGCTCTACGTCGACAACGGGCGGGTGCTCACCAGCGCGGGCTGCGCGGCCGGTCTGGATCTGTGTCTGCACATCGTGCGGTCGGATCACGGGATGCGCGTCGCCAATGACGTCGCGCGACGACTGGTGGTCGCACCGCACCGCGCCGGCGGGCAGGCGCAGTACATCGACACACCCGTTCCCGAGCCCACCGCCGATGGCCGGATCGCCGCCGGAATGGCTTGGGCGATGGAACATCTCGACCGACCGATCACCCTCGACGAGCTGGCCGCCCAGTCCGCGATGTCGCGGCGCAGCTACCTGCGCCAGTTCGCCAAGGTCACCGGCACCACGCCGATCAAATGGCTCATCGAACAGCGCATCCAGGCCGGCCTCGCGCTGCTGGAGTCCTCCGATCTGCCGATCGAGCAGATCTCGGCGCGGGTCGGATTCGAGTCCCCGGTGACCTTTCGCCATCACTTCGTCAAGCAGCTGCACACCACGCCCAGCGACTACCGCAGTTGCTTCACCGGGTAGTGCCGGGTGCACAATGACCCGGTGACCGAAAGCTTTACCGAAAGGTTTGCGGCAGGCTTGGCGAGCTACGGTGACCGGCCCTGTATCGAGTTCGAGGGGCGCTGGTACTCCGGTGCCGAGGTCGCCTCCTACGGCGCCGCGGTCACCGCGCGGCTCGATGCCGCCGGTCTCGCCCCGGACGCCTCCGTGGCACTCGTCGTGCGCAACCGCTATCCGCATGCCGCCGCCACCATCGGGGCACTGGCGGCCGGACGCCCGGTGGCGATGATCTACTCCTTCCAGTCGCCCGAGGCGATCGCCGCCGATATCGAACGCCTCGATGCCGCCGCCGTGCTCGCCGATCCGCAGGACTGGACCGACGAGGTCATCACCGCGACGCAGCGCAGCGGGGCGGCCGGTGTCGCGCTGGGCGCCGAGGGGACGGCCCTCGCCGGGGCCGGCACCACCCGGCAGCGTCCGCGGGTGGACGGTGCCCTGGCCATCCTCACCAGCGGAACCACCGGCCCGCCAAAGCGATTCGTGGTCCGCGCGGAGGTGCTGGAGCACACCGTGTTCAGCGTCACCGGGGGACAGGCCGCGCCCGATGAACCGCCGGAACTGGTCTACTGGCCGCTCGGCGGGATCGGCGGTGTCTGCCAGCTGGTCACCGGCGTGTACGTCGGCAAGCGCATGGTGCTGATGGAGCGCTTCAGCGTGCCGGCCTGGGTGGACGTGGTGAAAACGCACCGCCTGCAACGCGTCGGTGTGCAACCCGCGGTGGTGCGCATGCTGCTGGAGGCCGATCTGCCCGCCGCCGACCTGTCCTCGCTGCAGTACGTGATGAGCGCGTCGGGCCCGCTCGACGTGCCGACCCGCGACGCCTTCGAGCAGCGCTACGGCATCCCCGTGCTCACCGCCTACGGCGCAACGGAATTCGCCGGATCGGTGTGCACCTGGACACCGGATCTCTACCGCGAGTTCGGGGCACGCAAACGCGCCAGTTCCGGGCGTGCGCTGCCCGGGGTGCAGGTCCGCATCATCGACGGCGACACCGGTGCCGCGGTGCCGACCGGCGAGCGGGGCATCCTGACGGCGAAGGTGCCGCTGCTGGGCCCGGACTGGGTGCGTACCACCGATATCGCGTCGATCGATGAGGACGGATTCGTCACCCTGCACGGCCGGGCGGACGGGGCGATCAACCGGGGCGGCTTCAAGATCATCCCGGAAACCATTCGGGGCGTTCTCATCTCACACCCCGAGGTGCGCGACGCCGGGGTGGTCGGGGTGCCCGACGCCCGGCTGGGCCAGGTGCCGTTCGCGGCCGTCGAGACCGTCGAGGGCGCCACCGTCAGCGAAGCCGACCTGCTGGCCGCCGTGCGCGCGGCGCTACCGGCCCATCATGTCCCGGTCTCGGTCGTCTTCGTCGACGAACTGCCCCGCACCCCGTCGCTCAAGGTGAGCGTGCCCGGGGTGAGCGGCTTGTACCGGCCCGCGACGTAGCGCAGGCTGTCGGTCATGTCCCGCATCACCTCCCTCGCCGGGGCGAGAACCCACTTCGTCGGTGAGCAGCGCGTCAGATTGCTGCGCATCTACCTGGGCGCGACGACATTTCTCTACACCTACGGCGTGGTGTTCACCATCTTCCCGGTGCGCACCGATCTGGCGTACGGCAACCCGGTGGGCGGCATCATCGCCATCGTTCTGGGTGTGCTGGGCCTGGCACAGTTGGCCGTCGCGCCGCGCCGCGCCATCTTCGCCACCGCGGTGGCCGTCATCGCCACACCGATCGTGATGGCGTTTCACGTCTCCATGACCGCGGAGTACGTCTGCCTGATCGCACCCATGTTCCTGGCCATGTACATCCGGGCCTTCCATCCGCCCCGGCAGGCGTGGGCGCTGATCGGCATCCTGATCCTGGCCTGCGTGGCGGCGGTCGCCGTCGCGCCGGCACCGCACGTCGGCGTCATCACCTTCTTGATCATCGCGGTGGCGATCGCCGGTGCGGCCGAGTCCTTCGGGTTGCTGATGCGGGCGATGTTCACCGCGGCCTGCACCGATCCGCTCACCGGCCTGTTGAACCGGGCCGGGTGGGAGATCGCGACCACCGATCTGCTCGCCGCGGTCCGCGGGCCTGCGACGATCACCATCGTCGCGCTCGACATCGATGATCTGAAGGGGCTCAACGACACCCAGGGCCACCCGGCGGGGGACCGGCTGATCATCGAGTACGCCCGGCAGTGGGCACGCGCCGCCCCGGGGCGCGCCGTGCTGGCCCGGCTCGGCGGTGACGAGTTCGCCGCCTGTATCGCCGGGGACGGCGTCGAGAGGTTCCTGGACGACGTGCGCTCGAGGACACCGCGGGTCAGCATCGGTACCGCCACCCGCACGTCGGGGCCCGTCGACATCGCTGATCTGTACGCCCAGGCCGACACCGAGCTGTACCGGGGACGGAGCGCTGCGCGCCGCGATGGCTCAGAGGTCGGTTAGTAGCGCGGCACCTCGATCGAGTCGTAGAGCCGGATGCCCTTGCTGTTCAGCCCGGCCAGCACGGCGGTCACCGGCTCCGGCAACACCGAGATCAGCCGGCCCGCACCGATGAGTGCCCGGACCCCGAGCGGCGAGGACGGCAGGATGTTCTTGGCCATGGACTTGGCCAGTGTCCGGGCGCCGAGCACCGGCTCGCGCATCACCCGCTCATAGGCGGGGTAGGCCACCGCCGGATCGCCGCCGGCCCGGTGCAGTTCACCGGCAAGCACATAGGCACCGATCACCGCGAGGCTGGTGCTGCCGCCGACCGCGGGACCCGGGCAGTAGCCGGCATCGCCGACGAGGGTCACCCGGCCCCGCGACCAGCTGGTCAGCTGCAGCTGGGTGACGGCATCGAAGTAGAACGCCGGGGTGCGTCCGAGCTCGTCGAGCCAGCGGTCCACCTCGGTGCTCATCCCGGCGAACCGGTCGCGCAGCTGGTGCTGCTGGCTCGCGGTATCGCGGTGGTCATAGTGGAATGCGCGCACCGGCCGGAAGATGAAGACCGCCCGTGCGTCGTCGAGATGATCGGCGGTATAGATCATCGCGGTGCGGTCCACATCGATGAAACCGGTCATGTCGCCTTCGCGGGCAAGCGATTTCGGCACCGAGAGCACCGAGAGGTAGGCGCCGAGGAACTCGGTGTGCCCGGAGTCGGCTCCGAAGACCAACTGCCGGACCCCGGAGTGCAACCCGTCCGCACCGATCACCAGATCGAACCGCCGCGACGACCCGCTCGCTAACGTCACGTCGCCGTCCTCGCCGATGCCGGTGATGTGATCGCCGAACAGATACTCGACGGCGTCGCGGCCGGCGTCGTAGAAGATCTCGCTCAGATCGTCGCGCATGATCTCGACGTGACGGTCCGACAGCGCGGATGACAGCTTGTGGTAGTCGATATGGGCCGGACGCCGGGCGCCCCGGCGGTGGAAGTAGATGTGCTCGGTGCCGGTGGCGTGGGCCATCACCGCGTCGAGCACGCCCATCTGTTCGGCGATGTCCATGGCCGGCCCGAACAGGTCGATCGCGTGCCCGCCGGTCTTGCGCAGGTGTGGCGCCCGTTCGACCACGGTGACCTCGGCACCGCGATGAGTCAGCCAGTAGGCCAGCACCGGTCCGGCGATGCTCGCGCCCGAGATGAGAACCCGCATGTCACGCTCCTTACTTAACGGTCGGTAAGTGAATGTACGCCAGCTTACTTAACGATCGGTCAGTTAGGGTGGGTACGTGAGCGCACCGCGATCGGACACCCGCAGTCGGATCCAGGAGGTGGCGCGCGAACTCTTCGCCGAGAAGGGCGTGCAGCGCACCAGCCTGCAGGACATCGCGGCCAGGCTGGGTATCACCAAACCGGCGCTGTATCACCACTTCTCATCGCGGGAAGACCTGGTGCGCAGTATCGTCCAGCCGCTGATCGACGGCGGGGAGGAGTTTGTCCTGGAATGTGAGCAGGCCGCGGACCTGACACCCGCCGAGCTTCTCGAGCGGTATTTCGACTACTTCTACACGCATCGCGCCGCGCTCGTGACCGTGGTGTCGGAGCTGAGCACCATCGCCGATCTCGGGCTGATCGACAGCATGCTGGCCTGGCGGGAACGCCTGGGCCGGGTGATCTTCGGTCCGGACCTGACCCTGGAGCAGGATGTGCGCGCGGTGATCGCGCTGGGCGGGCTGCAGGACTGTTGCCTGCAGTTCCCCGATACGCCGGTCGAGGCACTGCGGGCAGCCGGTGTTGCCGGGGCGCTGGACACGCTGGGACTGAGCTAAAAACCGCCCAGATCGGCGGACAGCCAGTGCTGCGGTTTCAGGTACACCGCCACGCTGGGGCCGTGTTCGCGCCGGGCCATCTCCAGGTACGGCTCGACCGCTTCGGCCGGCAGGTAGCGCTTGGTCATCTCGACGAGTTGCTCGTCGGTGCCGTCCTCGATCCGGTCGACCGCACCGTCCACCGCGACATACCGCACGGTGGGCTCGAGGCGCTCGACCATCAGCGAGAGGTAGCCGGCGGCCTCGATCAGGCGGTGCTTGCGCGAGCCCGTCCCGGTGATGAACCAGGGCTGGCCGCCGGGGGTGTACTGGTACCAGATCGGCACGGTCAACGGACCGCGATCTTTCCCCGCACTCACCGACAGCGCGGCGACATGCGGCTCAGCAAGAAACAGTTCGCGTTCTTCCCGAGAGAGCGCCATGGCTCAGAGGCAGGGGGTGAAGAACAGCAGCTTCGGACCGCAGATACCCGAGGCACCCAGCTTCGGCGGGCCGATGCGCGGCATGCCGATCTTGGGGAAGCCGATCTTCGGCGGCGCCGGGAGGCCGATCTTCGGCAGCTTGGGCAGCCCGATCTGCGGGGAGGGCAGCGCCCGGGCGACCTGGGCGATATCGCCGGCCGCCGAGAAGGCCTGGACACCGCTGCGGGCGCCGAACGTCGGAAGGCTGATGCCGGCACCCTGCAGGTACGCCAAGGTGAGCGCGAGGTCGGCGGCCGCGGAGCTGGCGGCCACCGGGATGTCCACCGCGGTGTCGACGATGTTCATGGTCATACCGACGGCCCTGGAGGCCTCGGGGATCGCGCCGATGTTGTTGGCCATCTGCCACGCACCGCCGAGCTGCTCGGGGGTCAGCTTGGCGACGGCCGGGGTCTCGGCCTTCTCCAGCGCGGCCGCCAGCAGGGTCTGGCATTCGCCGGTCGCGGAGTTGCGGACCTGCGAGCTCTTGCACTGGTCGACACAGCTGCCGTTGAACGACACCTGTCCGCCGCTGCAGGTGGTCTCGGCGACGCCCGGTGCTGCGGTGGCGATCGAGATGGCAGCCAGCGGCATCAGCGTGGCCAGCGAAGCGGCCGCAAAGCGACGTTTGGTGGCGGTCATGACCAGTCCTCAGCGTTGATCCAGCGAATGAATTATCCAGAGTGTAGACGATTTAAGAATCCGGCGGGGAGGCCTAGAGTTCGAGGGTATGCGCTTCGGACTCTTCATCCCGCAGGGTTGGCGACTCGACCTCGTCGACATTCCCACCGATAAGCACTGGTCAGTGATGCGTGACCTGGCCACTTACGCCGATAACAGCACGTGGGACTCGGTGTGGGTCTACGACCACTTCCACACCGTTCCGGTGCCCACCGATGAGGCCACCCATGAGGCCTGGACCCTGATGTCGGCCTTCGCGGCAACCACCGAGCGGGTCAAACTCGGCCAGATGTGCACCGCCATGAGCTACCGGAATCCGGCGTACCTGGCAAAAGTCGCGGCGACCGTCGACGTCATCTCCGGCGGGCGCACCCAGATGGGTATCGGCGGCGGTTGGTACGAGCACGAATGGCGCGCGTACGGGTACGGCTTTCCCTCCGCGGGCGAGCGGCTGGGCCGCCTGGATGAGGGCGTGCAGATCATGCGGGACGCCTGGCGCGACGGCCGGGTCACCTTCGACGGCAAGTACTACCAGGTGGACGACGCCATCGTCGCTCCCAAGCCGCCGCAGGAGGGCGGGCTGCCGCTCTGGATCGCCGGCGGCGGCGAGAAGGTCACCCTGCGCATCGCGGCCAAGTACGCGCAGTACACCAACTTCAGCAGCGCGCCCGCGGAGTTCGAGCGCAAATCGCAGATCCTGGCCGGTCACTGTGGCGAGGTCGGCACCGACTACGACGCGATCGTGCGGTCGGCCAACGTCAACTCCGTCATCGCGAGTTCCGAATCCGAGGTCAAGGACCGGCTGAAGGCGATCCGGGACCGGCAGGTCCCCAAGGCCGGCGAGGATGCCGTCGACGCCATGCTGGCGAACGTCGCCTCGCCGGACTCGGCCACCGGTACCCCCGAACAGGTCGTTGAACGCCTGACGCGGCTACGCGACCTCGGGTGTGAGTACGCCATTCTGTACTTCCCCGAGGCCGCGTACGACCGTTCCGGTATCGAGTTGTTCGAGCGTGAGGTCATCCCTGCACTGGGCTGACCTGGTAGTGCGCGATCTGCCAGCCGTCCGGGGTACGGGTGACCAGCACACTCAGGTTCAGGCCGATGGTGTTCCCGTCGGCGAAGGTGAAATCGGCCCGTGTGTAGCCGAGCACCACACCGTCGGCGGGATTGCGGCTCTGCAGGATCCGGTACCGCACCGTCAGCCCGAGCGGCTGTGACGCGTAATAGTCCCGCACGCCCGCGCGGCCCACGCTGTAGGGCCGCAGCCCCTGGAAGATCGCGTCGGGGGTGAACACCTGGGCAACCCGGTCCGGGTCGTGGGCGTCGATACCCGCCTGCCACACGTCCAGCACTTCGCGGATCACGTCCTCGCTGGTGGTCATGATCAGTGCCCCGCTGCCTGGCCGCCGTCGACGTGCAGGATCTCGCCGGTGACGAAGCCGGCGTTCTCCAGGTAGAGCACCGCGTCCACCACATCGGATTGTTCGCCGATGCGCTTCTGCGGATTGAGCTGAGCCAGGCCGGCGTACTCCTCATCGGAGTGCATCGGGGTGCGGATGATGCCGAGCGCCACCGCATTGACCCGGATACCGCGGGTGGCGTACTCCACGGCCAGCGATTTGGTGGCCGCGTTCAGACCGCCCTTGGTCAGCGAGGCGAGCACCGAGGGCGCCGCCGTGGTGGCCTGGTCGACCAGGCTGGTCGACACGTTGACGATATGGCCGCCGTGGTCCTGCATCGCGGCGACCGCGGCGCGGGACACCTCGAAGAAGCCACGCAGGTTCACCCCGGTGATGGCGTCGTAGTCGGCGTCGGTGTACTCGGTGAACGGTTTGGCGATGAAGATGCCCGCGTTGTTGACGACGGTGTCGACGCGCCCGAACTGCTCCAGGGCGGTGTCGATGATCTTCTGGCCGACACCGGGCTCGCCGATATCGCCGGGTACGGCCAGCACCATCGGGTCATCGCTGACGCCGATGGTGCGTGAGTTGGCGACGACGACGTAGCCGAGCTTGCGGTAGCCCTGTACCAGCGCCGCGCCGATTCCCTGGGATGCGCCGGTGATGATCGCGACGCGGGTGGGGTTGTTCATGAGCTGAGCCTTTCTCCGATGTGATCTGTTCGCCTCAACCGCATTCAAGGCGGCACCCATGCCTGGTCGATAGGACCGGAAAACTCGCTGGTGATAGCGCGCGCCTACTAGGCTGCACCGGGTGGAACTGCGGCAGCTGCGGTATTTCGTGACGGTCGCCGAGGAACTGAACTTCGGCAGGGCGGCCGAGCGGCTGCGCATCGCGGGACCGTCGTTGTCCCAGCAGATCAAGGCGCTGGAGCGCGATCTGAAGGTTCAGCTGTTCGACCGCGACCGCCGATCGGTCGCGCTCACCCCGGCCGGCGCAGCGCTGCTGCCAGACGCCCGCTCCCTGGTCCGCAACGCCGATGAGTTGCGCAGGCGGGCAATGAATCTGGCGGCCGACGATCCGGTGCGCATCGGCTGTGTGAACTGGTGCCCGGTCGACTGGTCCGAGCGGGCCGCCGGGGTCGCCACCTTGCGGGTCGACACCTGGGTGATGCCCTCACACGCGCAGGCCGCCCGGGTCGCCGACGGCAGCCTCGATCTGGCGATCTGCTGGGTGCAGAACGAGGATCTGAAGGACCTGGAGCTCGAGGCGCGGTTGGTCGGGGTGGACCGGCTCTACGCCGTATGCCCGGGCACCGATACCGCGCCGGTGCCCGCGAAAGACACCGTGGTGCTCGTCGATACCGATACCGCCAGTTGGTCGTCGTGGAACCGTTACGCCGAGCAGTTCGCCGCCGACACCGGAGCGCGGGTCATGCGCACCGACGACGGCGGGGTCACCGGACCCACGTTCTTCGAGCACGTGCGCCGCCTCGGCCGGCCGGTACTCAACAATCCGAAGGGCCAGAACGACACCGAGTCAAGCGATCTGGTGCGCCGCCCGGTGACCGGCCCGGTGCCGCTGTGGACCTGGTCACTGGTGTGGCGGCGGGATGAGGACCGCGCGTCGGTGCTCTCCGTCGTCGACGCCTTCACCCGGGACGTCGGTGACCTCGGCGTCGGTGACGCCGGTGTCTGGCTGCCTGCCGATGACCCACATCGCCGCGCAGACCAGCCCAGCCACTGACACCACGATGGCGCCGGCCAGCAGGGCATGATGAAAACCGTTGTCCAGCAACGGCGTCACCAACAGCGGGCCCACGATCTGCCCCGCCGAGTAGCCCGCCGTCAGCAACGCGACCGCGGCGGGCACACCCAACACCCGTCCCTCGGCCAGCGCCAGTGTGCTCACGCCGATGAACGTGCCGCCGAACAGCACCGCGCCCACCAGCGCGGCGACCGCGCCGCTCGCGCAGGCCAGCGCGATCCCGCCGGCCTGCAGCATCAGGGCCACGGTGAGCAGCGCGGGCCGGCTGAAGCGTTCGGCGAGCCGGTCCCACAGCATGGCCGACGGAATCACGGCCAGGCCCACGACCAGCCAGGCCGCTCCGCCGAGGCGTCCGGGGGAGTGCTGGGCCACCGCGGCCACCAGGAAGGTTCCGGCGACGATATAGCCGACGCCTTCCAGCGTGTAGCCCGCGAACAGCAGCCCGAACTGTCCGCGGGCCGCACGCCCGGCCGGAGCTGCCGCCGGTGCGGGTGCCGCCGGCGACGGTAACCGCCACGCGATCACTGCGAGCGTGCCGGCCAGGCCTCCGGCCGCCCACCAGGACACCCGCCAGTCGGTTCCGGCGGGCAGCGCCAGCACGAGCGCGGCCGACAGCGCGATTCCGATACCGACCCCGCTGAACCCCCACCCGGAGTGCCGCGGTGAGGAGTCCAGCAGGGCATTGACCGCGATCACGAAGGCCAGCGCGCTACCGACCCCGGCCACCGCGCGCAGCATCAGCCAGCCCGGCACCGCCGTCGTCAGCGGCATGCACAGCAGGCTGAGCGTGACCGCGACCAGGCAGGCCTGGAAGACCCTGTGCGAGCGGGCAATCCGTGGCGACAGCGCGGCCGTCACCGCGCCGGCCAGGTAACCGGCGTAGTTGGCGGTCGCGATGTGTCCGGCGGCCTGCGGCCCCAGCCCGGCCTGCGCCGTCATCAACGGCAGGATCGGCGTGTAGACGAACCGGCCGATCCCCATCGCGGCGGCCAGTGCCGCCGTGGTGCGGATGACCGGCCCGTAGGTGTGCTGCTGCATCGCTCCAGGATGCGAACACCCGCCCGGGCGCACCACGACCCGCACGCTCTCAGCTGCGAGCCGGAACCTATCAGCGCACGGGATGGCGACGGTGGCGAAACCCGTTGAGACCGAACAGGCATGACACGACAAGGAGCTCATCATGAACGAGAACATCACCGTACTGGTCACCGGCGCCAACCGCGGACTGGGCAAGAAGATCGCCGAGGAATTCGTCGCGCGCGGCGCCAAGGTCTACGCGGGCGCCCGCCGCCCGGAGACCGTCGACGCCGAAGGTGTCATCCCGGTACAGCTGGACATCACCGATCCGGAATCGGTGCGCCGGGCCGCCGAGGTCGCCGCCGACGTCACCGTCCTGGTGAACAACGCCGGTATCTCGACCCGCGCCGGGCTGCTGACCGGACCGATCGAGGATGTGCGCGCCGAGATGGAGACGCACTACTTCGGCACCCTGAACGTCATCCGGGGGTTCGCGCCGGTCATCGAGCGCAACGGCGGCGGCGCGATCCTCAACGTGCTCTCGGTGCTGTCCTGGATGCACCCGGCCACCTCGGGGGCCTATGCCGCGGCCAAGGCGGCGGCCTGGGCGCTCACCGATGCCGTCCGCGATGAACTCGCCCCGCGCGGGATCGCGGTCTCGGCACTGCACGTCGGCTACATGGACACCGATATGGTCAGTTACATTCCGGCAGAACAGAAAACCGATCCGGCGCTGGTGGCTCGGCAGGCCGTGGACGGTGTGCTGAACGGGGCCACCGAGATCCTGGCCGACGACTGGGCCCGACGGGCCAAGGAGGCCTTGTCAGAGGTGCGATAGTGGAGATCATGGAGAAGATCTCACTCACCGCCCTCGCGCGTGAACACCTGGAAACTGCCCGCGCCGCCACCAGCGGCCGCAGCGCGCACACGGTGTACGGCGGGCACGAGCACAGCCTGCGGCAGACGCTGATGGCGCTGACCGCCGGCAACGGCCTCGATGACCACCAGAGCCCCGGCGAGGCGACGGTGCAGGTGCTGCACGGCCGGGTCCGGCTGAGTACCGCCGACGCCGGCTGGGAGGGCTCAGCCGGCGATCACCTGGTGGTGCCGCGTACCCGGCACGCGCTGGCCGCGATCGAGGATTCGGTGGTGCTGCTGACCGTCGTCAAGCAGGTCGGCCCGCACGTCTAGAACGGACTTGAGTTGGACTGCCAGCGCGCCTCTTCGGGGCGGTCGCCGTAGCGCCGGGCATAGTCCTCGTGCAGCCGGGCGTTCTTCTCGCGGTTGCGGGCGTCGACCAGGTTGGGGTTCAGGCCGTGCTGGGCCAACCGGTGCCGGCGCCACACCTTGTTCAGCACGTAGCCCATCACCAGTGCCCAGGTGTAGATCGGCACCGTCATCTCCAGGTGCACGTACAGCGAGGCGGGCAGCAGCCACAGCGGCGCCAGGATCAGCGCCGGCGGAATGGCATAGCGGATCATGTGGCGGCGGATCGCGCCGGGCCCGGACAGATCGGCGGCCACCCAGTCCCGCATGGAATCGGGCAGACGCCGCCCGTACGCGTAGAGAACCCGCTGAACGAAGGTGGGAGTGTCGGCCATGGTTTAGATAGTACCCTAACTATTAGTGGGCTACTCTTGTGAGTATGACCACGGTGTCCCACGAAGTCGATCCGCTCGCACTGGAGCGTCAGGTGTGTTTCGCGCTCGCGGTGACCAACCGCGCCGTGCTGGCGGTGTACCGGCCGCTGCTGGAACCGCTCGGGCTCACCCATCCGCAGTACCTGGTGATGCTGGCGCTCTGGGACAACGCCAAGTCCGTGGCAGAGAGCCAGGAAAAAGCACTGTCGGTCAAGCAGATTGCCGCGCTACTGCAGCTGGACCCGGCCACCACCTCGCCGATGCTCAAGCGGCTGGAGACACTCGGGCTGATCACCCGGACGCGCAGCGCGGCCGATGAGCGCACCACGCACATCTCCCTGACCGCAGGCGGAGTGGCGCTGCGCCGCAAGGCACTGGACATTCCGCCGGCCGTGGTCGCGCGGCTCGGCGTCGACCTATCCGAACTGGAGCACCTGCACACGGTGCTGACCCGGATCAACGCGGCCGCGGTGGCCGCCGGCGCGCTGGAGACCTAACGCCGGTGCGACAAGACGTTGACGACGTTGCCGGATCCGTCGGCGAAGAAGAATCGCCGCACGCCCCACTGCTCGTCGGACAACGGGTGCACGATCTGCAGGCCGGCGGCCACCGCGGCGGCGTGCGCGGCGTCGACGTCGTCGACCTCGATGGAGACCGTCGGGTTGACCGGCGCGGTCTGGTCCTTGGTCATCAGGCTGATCTGGTGCCGGTGCTCGGCATCGGCGAGTGTGACGATCCACCCGTGGTTCATCACCTCGGCCAGGCCGAGCGTGCTGGCGTAGGCGTCGCGGGTGGCTTCGATGTCCTCGACGGTGAGGATCGGCACCACCCTGCCGACGGTCATATCGCGGGCCCCAGCAGGTCGTCGGCGTCCTTGATGATGTAGCCGTAGCCCTGTTCGGCCAGGAAGCGCTGCCGGTGCGCGGCATACTCGGCGTCCAGGCTGTCGCGGGAGACCACCGAATAGAACACCGCACCGCCGCCGTCGGCCTTGGGCCGCAGCAACCGGCCCAGCCGCTGCGCCTCTTCCTGGCGCGACCCGAAGGTGCCCGAAACCTGAACGGCCACTGAGGCTTCCGGAAGGTCGATGGAGAAGTTCGCCACCTTGGACACCACCAGGGTGCGGATCTCGCCGCGGCGGAACTGGTCGAACAGGATCTCGCGTTCGGCGTTCTTGGTCGACCCCTGGATCACCGGGGCGTCCAACTCCTGGCCGAGTTCGTCGAGCTGATCGAGGTAGGCGCCGATCACCAGCGTCGGCTCCTTCGGGTGGCGCTCCAGGATCGATTTCACCACCGCGATTTTGGAGTGCGCGGTGGAGCACAGTTTGTAGCGTTCCTCCGGTTCGGCGACCGCGTAGAGCATCCGCTCGTTGTCGGTCATCGTCACCCGGACCTCGATGCACTCGGCGGGCGCGATCCAGCCCTGCGCCTCGATGTCCTTCCACGGCGCGTCATAGCGCTTCGGGCCGATCAGGGAGAACACGTCGCCTTCGCGGCCGTCCTCGCGGATCAGCGTCGCGGTCAGCCCGAGCCGGCGGCGCGACTGCAGATCGGCGGTCATCCGGAACACCGGCGCGGGCAGCAGGTGCACCTCGTCGTAGATGATCAGGCCCCAGTCGCGGCTGTCGAACAGCTCCAGGTGTTTGTACTCGCCCTTGGTGCGCCGGGTGATCACCTGATACGTCGCGATGGTGACCGGCCGGACCTCCTTGCGTTCACCGGAGTACTCGCCGATCTCCTCCTCGGTCAGCGAGGTCCGGGCGATCAGCTCACGCTTCCACTGCCTGCCGGCCACGGTGTTGGTGACCAGGATCAGCGTGGTCGCGCCCGCCTTGGCCATCGCGGCCGCGCCGACCAGCGTCTTGCCCGCGCCACAGGGCAGCACCACGACCCCGGACCCGCCGGCCCAGAACGAGTCGGCGGCCATCTCCTGGTAGTCGCGCAGCACCCAACCGTCCTGGGCGAGGCTGATCGGGTGCGCCTCGCCGTTGACGTAACCGGCCAGGTCCTCGGCGGGCCAGCCGATCTTCAGCAACATCTGCTTGACCCGCCCACGCTCGCTGGCGTGCACGATGACCATGTCGTCGTCGATGCGGGCGCCCAGCATCGGGGCGATCTTCTTGTTGCGCAGTACCTCCTCGAGGACCGCGCGATCCAGGCTCACCAGCACCAGTCCGTGCACCGGGCTCTTGATCAGTTGCAGCCTGCCGTAGCGGGCCATGGTGTCCACGATGTCGACCAGCAACGGCTGTGGCACCGCGTAGCGGGAGAAGCTCACCAGGGCGTCCACCACCTGCTCGGCGTCGTGACCGGCGGCGCGCGCGTTCCACAGCGCCAGTGGCGTGATGCGGTAGGTGTGGATGTGTTCGGGGGCGCGCTCGAGCTCGGCGAACGGGGCGATCGCCGCCCGCGCCGCACCGGCGAGTTCGTGGTCGACTTCGAGCAGCACGGTTTTGTCGGACTGCACGATCAGGGGGCCGTCAGTCATGCGCGATCCCGCTTCGCTACTCGCTTGAAGGTCATCCCAACCATTATCCAGAGTCGGCCGACACCACGGACGTCACGCGGTGGATGGCAAACTCCCGGACCCGTCCCGAGGCGGGGTCGAAGGCCGTCAACTGGCCCCCGCGGATGTTGATCGGCGCCACCACGCGCTGGGTGGCCACCCCCGCCGGATCCACGTAACCCATGACCACCGACGTCTGCTCCAGCGCCGCCTGCTGCAGCAGCGCGATGAGCACCGCCGGGTCCAGGCGCTCACCGGAGCGCGGGGAGGCCGCCACGCTGCGCATCACCGCGACGATCGCGCCCAGGGTCTGGGCCGGGGGAGCGGTCAGCGGCCGGAACACCCGGCGCCGCCCCGGTGCCGGCACCCGGGCGCCGCGGGCGCGGATATCGACGACCGCGCCGGTGGAGTCCTCGGCCGCGGGCACGAACCCGCCGGCGCGCAGGGCCGCCAGCACATCGCCGATGGAGGCCTGCGACACCGCGACGGTGGGCGCCAGGATGCGCAATTCCAGAGGTTCGGCGGCCGGCGTGGACACCGCCTGGGCCAGCAACGCGGGGTCCTCACAGCGCACGAACGATGCCGCCATGCCGACCCGCAACTGGCCGTGCCTGCGTGCGACATCGTCGATCAAATACGTCAGGCCTTGCGGCACAGGTGTTTTCGAGTGCTTCTCGAAGAAGGCGTGCAGACCGCCCGCGGTGTGCCCGGCGTCCAGCGCGCGGCGGATCGAGGGCTCACTGATCCGGTAGACCATCGCGGCGCCGGCCGACTCCACGGTGGCCACCGCGTCCAGCTGTTCGGCGAGCTCGCGCAGCAGCGGGCCGGGCACCACCACGGTCAGGTCGGCCTGCAACAGGAAGTGGTGCAGCGGTGCCGGCAGCACCTTGGCCATCGCGTTGATCACGGCCTCGGCGTCGTCATCACTGCGCTGGGCCAGCAGCAACCGGGCCGGACTGGCGATCGCACCGCGCCCGACGAGCCCGACCGCGTGCGCCTCGCGCAGCAGGTTGGTCACCGGGTCGAGCTGCAGGCGCGCCGCCCAGCGCGGCCGCTGCCACATCATCGCCAGCGCCGCCGATTCGGGTTCCACACCCGCGCCCGCCGGCAGATCGTCGAGGACGGTGAGCAGCAGGCGGCGGTCCAGCGGGGCGGCCGTCGAATACAGCGCATCCGAGAGCACGCCGAACGGCTTGCCGTCGGGGCCGCGGCTGCCCACCAGGCTCGGCCGCGCCGGCAGGTTCAGCCAGGTCCAGGCGACCAGATGCCAGCGCGCGGCGGTGGAGATCTCGATGAACCGGTCCGCGGCGACCGTCGGTGCCCAGTACGGGGCGTTGCCTTCGGCGGGCTCGGGATCCGGTGTGCCCGGCGCGATCAGTCCGGCCGCCGCGGCCACTTCCAGGATCAGGCCGAGCCGCTGTTCGTCGATGCCGGTCAGCTTGGTCAGCTTCTTGACCTCGCGGACTCCGAGCCCGCCGCTGCGCAGTTCGGGCACCGGGGTGGACGACAGCGTCTGGATCAGCACGTCGAACTCGCGGAGCAGGTCGATGGCGGCGCCCGCGGCGACCGAATCGGCGTCGGCCTGCGTGGTGGTGTGCATCGTCGGGTCCGGTGTCCGCAGGCCGGTCGGTCCGGGCAGGTCACCGCGCATCACCTGGGCGACGACCCGCGGCAGGATGACGGTGTCCCCGGTGTCACTGCCGATGTGGTGCAGCAGCCCGGCCGCCAGCAGCCGCTGCACGGGCCGGTCGGCGGGCGTCCCGGGCAGCGCATCGCGGGTGCGGCCCACCGGGGAGCCCTCGACCAGCCGGGTCAGCAGTTCACGCGAGGGCTCGTCGAGGTCCTCGAGCAGCGCCGGGATCTGGTCGGCGGGCAGGTCGGGCACATCGGGTACGGCCTGCCCGGGGTACCAGGGCAGCCCGGCCGCCGTCTCGGCCACCACCCGCAGCGCATCCTCGCCCCACACCAGGGCGCGGTCGGCCAGCTCGTCGAGTGCCTCCTTGAGCTGGGCGCTGTCGGCGCGGTCGCCGAGGTACTCCAGCAGCATGTCCCGCGGTACCGGGGCGGTATCGGCATGCAGCACGAGCAGCGCGTCCAGCACCGCCAGGTGCAGGAAGTTCAGCGCGTCGGTGGCGGCCTTGACCGACTGGCGGGCCTGGGCCCGGGCCGCCAGTGCGGCGATGGTCCCGGGCGGCGGCTGGGTCAGGTCGGGCCTGCACTCGAGCAGCCGGACCAAGCTCTCGTCGGGCAGGTCGGCCAGCCAGACGCCGAGCGGCACACCGGCCCCGCCTACTTTGGTCATTGCCAACCAGCCTAAGCCAGCGTCCCGCTCTCGCCACCGCTCGCGGTACCTGCCACAATGTGGGTGTGGCAGACAAGAAGCAGTACGTCGATAATGGCTGGCCCGAGGTGGCCGACGGTGATCACGCGGTGAGCGAGCTCGTCAGCGATCGCACCGGCTCGTTGTCCCCGTTCGGTGACGTGAGCTTCCCGTTGCCCGCTGAGGAACTGCCCTACGTCCACCCGGTCACCGTCGTCAACAAGTAACCGGTGAGCGGGCTCTCGCACCTCGACGAATCGGGCGCGGCCCACATGGTCGACGTCACGGCCAAGACCGCCACCAAGCGCACCGCGGTCGCCCAGGGTGCGGTGCACACCCGCGCCGATGTCATCGAACTGATCGCCGGCGGCGGGCTGCCCAAGGGTGACGCGCTACCCACCGCCCGGGTCGCCGGCATCATGGCGGCCAAACGCACCAGCGATCTGATCCCGCTGTGCCACCAGCTGGCACTGACCGGCGTCGACGTCGAATTCGACATTGGCACAACCGAAGTCACCATCACCGCCACGGTGCGCACCACCGACCGCACCGGCGTCGAGATGGAAGCGCTGACCGCCGTGAGCGTCGCGGCGCTGACGGTCTACGACATGATCAAGGCCGTCGATCCGGCCGCCCGCATCGATGGCCTGCACGTGGTGCGCAAAGAGGGCGGCAAGACCGGCACCTGGACGCCCGCCTGATGCGCTCGGCGCGCGTGATCATCGCCTCCACCCGTGCGGCCGCGGGCGTCTATGAGGACCGCACCGGCCCCGTCATCGTGGAATGGCTGAGGGGCCGCGGGTTCGACGTCGGCGCACCCGTGGTGGTCGCCGACGGCGCCGAGGTGAGCCGGGCGTTGTTCGCCGCCGTGCAAGCTCGCGTGCACGTCGTCATCACCTCCGGCGGCACCGGGATATCGCCCACCGACCGCACCGCCGACGCCACCGCGGACCTCGTCGACTACCAGATTCCCGGCCTGGCCGACGCGATCCGCCGTTCCGGTCTGCCGCACGTCCCGACCTCCGTGCTGTCCCGCGGCGTGTGCGGGGTGCGCGACGGTGTGCTGATCATCAACCTGCCGGGGTCCACCGGCGGCGTCAAGGACGGACTGGGCGTGCTCGCCGACGTGCTCGAGCATGCGCTGGACCAACTGGCCGGAGGCGATCATGAGCGGCGCTGAAGTCCTGCGGGTCGGCCTCTGCGAGGAACCGATCTCCCTGACCGAACACGAAGCCCTGGTCGCCCACGAGGCGGCCGGCGCGGTGGTCGGCTTCTCCGGGGTCGTCCGCGACCACGACGGCGGACGCTCGGTGACGCGCCTGGAGTACTCCGCGCATCCGTCGGCATTGCAGACCCTGACCGAGGTGGTGCACGAGGTGGCCCGCAACAGCCAGGGCGTGCGGGCCGTCGCCGTCAGCCACCGGATCGGCGACCTGCACATCGGCGATGCCGCCCTCGTCGTCGCGGTGGCCGCCGATCACCGGCGCGCGGCATTCGAGACCTGCGCGCTGCTCGTCGACACGGTCAAGGACCGGCTGCCGGTGTGGAAACACCAGCACTTCGGTGACGGCACCGACGAATGGGTCAACTCGGCCTGAACGCACCGAAGCCGCACTCCCATCGGGAATGCGGCTTCGGCGTAATCGGTCTTACGGTGCCGGCAGCGGTGCGGGCGGAAGCACCGGTGCGCCGGGCACGGGCGGCGGCGGAACCGGTGCGCCCGGAGCCGGGGCGGCTCCTGGCGGTGCGATGACCTGTCCGGGGGGCGCGGTCGGGGCCTCACCGGTCAGCGAACGCTGGGTGGTGACGGCGATGAGCGCGTCCTTGCCGGTGATCTGCTGGTCCTGCACGGCATTCCAGATCTGGCGCAGGTAGCTGACGTTCGGGTTCACCGGGGGAAGCTGGTTCGGATCCATGGTGGTGCCCGGCGGCAGGCTCTCCGGGCTGATCAGGTGCGGGACACCCTCGGCCGGCGGGGCCAGCGGATCGGCTGCGGGCGCGGCGATCACGGCGGGAGCTGCCGGGGCGGGCGCGGGTGCAGGTGCGGGCGCCGGGACCGGTGCCGGGACGGGCGGCGCGGGCAGCATCGGCTCCAGCGGCATCGGGGCGTCCAGTGACCACAGCTGCGGCTGGCCCTCGGGGGCCGGGGCGGCGACATCCCAGTCGGCGACCTGGATGGCCGGCAGGGCGGCCAGCTGATCGTGGGTCAGCGAGGCGACGGTCTCGACGGGTGCCGGGGGCGGCGGGACGTCGACCGGCGGGGCGGGCGGCAGCGGCGCATCGAGCGCCACGGCGACGAACTCGGGAGCCGGTGCCGGTGCCGGCGGCAGCGGTGCGTCGACGGGCGGGGCGGGCGGCAGCGGGGCATCCAGGGCCACGGGGGCCGCCTCGGGTGCCGGCGGCAGTGGCGCGGGGGGCAGCGGCGCGTCGACGGGCAGCGGGGCCGGTGCGGCCAGCGCGTCGATGGGAGCGGGCGGCAGCGGGGCCGGCGGGGGCGGCGGAAGCTCGCCATTGATCAGGGGGTTGTCGAGCGGCTGCGGTGCAGGCTCGGCGACGACATTGCGCGGGGTGGCGCCGGAGAGACCGCGTCCGCAGGTGGGCCATGCGCCCTTGCCCTGGCTGGCGAGCACACGCTCGGCGACGGCGATCTGTTCTTCCTTGGTGGCCAGGAACGCGGACGGGGCGAACTCGCCGCCGCCGTGACCCGACCAGGTGCTCGGCGAGAACTGCAGGCCGCCGTGGTAGCCGTTGCCGGTGTTGATGGCCCAATTGCCACCGGACTCGCAGCTGGCGACGGTGTCCCATTCGCCATCGGTCGCGGCGCCGGCCTGACCGGCGAGGGCGAGGCTGCCGCCGCCGATGACCGCACCGGTGAAGGCGATCTTGGCGACGCTTACAGAAGAAGTTGTGGGCTTACGGTGCCGACCACTCATAAAACTAGAAGTTCCTCTCGTCAGCGCCCGCGAGGTCAGCTGTCGGGTTCGGGCAGGAGAGGTTGCCCGGCCTTCGTTCGTCGGAGACGATTTCTGGCTTCACCCCAAGGAACCGGTAGTGGCGTTCCTGGTCTGCTTGTCGGCGGACCGGTTGGGTCCCCCGCCTCCATCCAGTGGTTCGTGGGTGACCTTGTCCCGATGGATGGAGCTCGGCGCAATCGGGGAAGGCGGGCCGATCAATGTAGGTCGAACGGCTTGGCAAGACGGTAACCGTTCTCCCACCGGGCGTCATCTCGGTCGGTCTTCGGCGTTTCCGGTGCTTAAGAACTATGAGAGGACATTAAAGGCGCAGGGAATCCGGGCGTTTCCGCAGGTGTTTTCACCACTCAAACCGCAGGTGGTCGCTTTGTGATCATTTCGTTATGTGACACAAATCACGACTATCCGCCGGCGAATGGGGGTAACACATCCACCGTCTCACGCGTTCGGAGCACGACGGTTTTATCCCGCACCGCGACGCCGTCGCGGAGGTACGAGCAGCGTGCGAGCACTTTCGCCAGCTCGGGCCCGCGGCGCGCCAGATCGGTGACCAGCCCGTCGACGGTCGTGCCCACCGGCACCGACAACGTTTCGGTCTCGATTCCGGCGGCGGCCCGTGCGGCCGCGAAATATCGGACGGTTATCTGTACTCCGGACACGCTCAACCGCCGATGGCGCTCATCGGCCGGACCGGCTGGATGAAGCTCGGATCGTTG
The DNA here is from genome assembly GCF_008329585.1 of Mycolicibacterium sp. P9-22. Taxonomy (GTDB): domain Bacteria; phylum Actinomycetota; class Actinomycetes; order Mycobacteriales; family Mycobacteriaceae; genus Mycobacterium. Next base: position 464,708 of record NZ_NPKP01000003.1, read on the forward strand.
ATCCCGTGCCCGGCCGGTTTGGCCCACATGGCCGTCCGCCAGGCCGCCTCGAGCGCGTCGTCATCGGCGCCGCCACGCAGCAGGGCGCGCAGGTCCGTCTCGGTCGAGGAGAACAGGCAGCTGCGGATCTGTCCGTCGGCGGTCAGCCGGGTGCGGTCACACGCCCCGCAGAACGACTCGGAGACCGACGCGATGACACCGACGGTGCCCTCGCTGCCGTCCACCCGCCACAGCTGTGCCGGGGCCGATCCGCGCGGGGCTGGATCGGGACGCAGATCGAAATGCTTGCGCAACGTGCTCAGCACGATATCGGCGTCGATCGTCTTGTCCCGGGTCCACTCGTGGCCGGCGTCCAGCGGCATCTGTTCGATGATGCGCAGCTGATATCCGTGCTCCAGGCAGAACCGCAGCAGCGGCACCACATCGTCGAGCCCGGTGCGCGGGTCCAGGACGGCATTCACCTTGATCGGCCCGAGCCCGGCGGCGGCGGCCGCGGCCAGTCCGGCCAGCACGTCGGCCAGCCGGTCGCGGCGGGTGATCTGGGCGAAGTGTTCGGCGTTCACGGTGTCCAGGGAGACGTTGACCCGGTTCAGCCCGGCCGCCTTGAGCCGCGCGGCACGCTTGGCCAGGCCGAGCCCGTTGGTGGTCACCGCGATCTCCGGGCGGGGATGCAGGGCAGCCGCGGCGGCGATGGTCTGCTCCAGGTGCGCGGAGACCAGCGGCTCGCCGCCGGTGAACCGCACGCTGGTGATGCCGAGCCGGGTGACCGCGATGCGCAGCAGCCGGGCCAGCTCGTCGGCGCTGAGCAGCTCGCTGTCGGGCAGCCAGTCCAGGCCCTCGGCGGGCATGCAATAGGTGCAGCGCAGATTGCACCGGTCGGTCAGCGATACCCGCAGGTCGGTGGCGGCCCGGCCGTAGGTGTCCAGCAGCGGGCCGGTGGCAGGCATGCCCGCGACCACCGGGCGGGCCGGCATCGGCAATCCGAGATCGGTCAATGTCACCGCGACACCCCGGCAAACGGCTGGTCGGAGGGGACGATCTCCTTGCCGAGCGGCAGCAGCGACACCGGGATGAGCTTGATGTTCGCGATGGCCAACGGGATACCGATGATCGTGATCGCCATCGCGATCGCCGTGAGCACATGCCCGATTGCCAACCAGATACCGGCGACGATGAGCCAGATGACGTTGCCGACGGCGGCGCCGGGTCGCGGTCCGGGCTTGTCGACGACGGTGTAACCGAACGGCCACAGCGCGTAGACGCCGATCCGGAAGGCGGCGAAGCCGAACGGGATCGTGATGATGAGGACGAAGCAGATGATGCCGGCCAGGAAATATCCGAGCGCCAGCCACAGGCCACCGAAGATCAACCAGATGATGTTCAGGATCAGGCGCATGGTCTCCTCCGAGGCTGTCGCTCTCAGCCTACCGAGAGGCTAGTAAGATGCCTCCCATTGCGTCCTGCGCAGGCGGGACGCATTACTTATGTGTTCTATCAAGAGACGAACGGGTGACTGCAGTGCCGACCGGCAAGGTGAAGTGGTACGACTCCGAGAAGGGCTTCGGCTTCCTCTCTCAGGAGGAAGGCGAGGACGTCTACGTGCGTGCCTCGGCACTGCCCGCGGGTGTCGAGGGGCTCAAGGCCGGGCAGAAGGTCGAGTTCGGGCTGGCCGCCGGGCGGCGTGGTCCGCAGGCGCTGCAGGTCAAGCTGATCGACCCGCCGCCGAGCCTGGCCAAGACGCGCCGCGAAGCGGTGACCGTCGAGCACAAGCACACCCCCGACGAGCTGCACGGCATGGTCGGCGATCTGATCACCCTGCTGGAGAACACCATCCAGCCCGATCTGCGCAAGGGCAAGTACCCCGACCGCAAGGTCGCCCGCCGGGTGTCCGAGGTCGTCAAGGCCGTCGCCGCCGAACTCGACGCTTAGGTCCTTTGGCGCCGAGCGTCGACTTTTCGTCGGCGTCAGGCCGCTTTTTCGACGATAAGTCCACGCTGAGCGAGGGCTTGTCGCACTCGGCGCAGGATGACGTGCGGCCGTTCGCGCAGCATCTCGCCGCTGACCCTGATGACGATCCAGCCGAGCGCCTCGAGTTCGGCAATGCGGTCGATGTCGCGGCTGCGCTGCCTGGCGTCGGTCCAGTGCTGGGCGCCGTCGAATTCCACCGCCACCTTGAGCGCGGGCCAACCCATATCGAGCCGGGCGACGAATGAGTAGTCGTGATAGACCTCGATCTGCGTGCTCGGCCGGGGCAGCCCGTCCTTGATGAACAGCAGGCGCGTCCTTGTTTCCTGGGGTGACTCGGCGCCGGCGTCGGAGAGCGCGACGGCCTCCCGCAGTTTCCGGATGTTGCGGGCGCCGGGGTAGCGCGCGATGACGCCGTTGATCTGGTCCACGCTGACGCCAGTGGCGTTGCGGAGTGCATCGAGTCGGATGACCGCGGTGGGTACGTCACGGATGCGACCGATGTCGAATGCGGTGCGCGCCGCGGTGGTGGCGGGCATCGCGCGCCGCCGACAGATCTCGTCTGCCGCCAGGACGTCGCTGTGCAGGATGATGCCGCTGACCTTGTCGCGGGAGCGCCGGTTCAACTCCGCGGGCAGGCCCGCATCGATCCAGCGCATGTTGTGCAGCGCCCCGGCCGAAAGTCCGGCCAACACGCCCTGACGTCGCGACCACAGCCACGCAGCCACCGCCTTGTCCCTGGCGCCGAGTTCCACGCCGCGGGGCACGTACACATTGCGGTGCACCGCAACGTAGTCGGTCCGCAGACCGTGATCGGTGACGAGTCCGGCCGCGCGCGCCTCGGTCCCGACGAACGGCCACCCGAGATTGCCCATGTGAATTGGACTCCGCGCGGACCCGATCGGTTCCATCAGCCATTGAACGTCGACTTTTCGTCGGTCAATTTGAGTTTGGCCGACATCAAGTCGACGTTGGGCGGGAACACTGGTCCCATGACCTACGTCAACAAGCAGGGCGAGTTCAACCGGGACACCAAATACATCACCACCCGCATCACCGCCGACGGCCGGGACGGTTACCCCGTCGATGCCGATCGCTACCGGCTGATCGTGGCACGGGCCTGCCCGTGGGCCAACCGGACCATCATCGTCCGGCGGCTGCTCGGCCTGGAAGATGCTCTGTCCATCGGGTTTTGCGGCCCCACCCATGACGAGCGCAGTTGGACGTTCGACCTCGACCCGGGCGGCGTCGACCCGGTGCTGCAGATCCCGCGTCTCCAGGACGCCTACTTCAAGCGGTTCCCGGACTATGACAAGGGCATCACCGTGCCCGCGATCGTCGATGTGCTCACGGGCAAGGTGGTGACCAACGATTTCCCGCAGATCACCCTGGACTTCTCCACCGAATGGACGCAGTACCACCGCGAGGGTGCACCGCAGCTCTACCCGGAGCATCTGCGCGACGAGATCGACGAAGTCGCTCAGCGCATCTACACCGAGGTGAACAACGGTGTGTACCGGTGCGGGTTCGCCGGCTCGCAGGACGCCTATGAGAAGGCCTATGACCGGTTGTTCGCCGCGCTGGACTGGCTGACCGAAAGGCTGTCCACCCAGCGGTATCTGGTGGGCGACACCATCACCGAGGCCGATGTCCGGCTGTTCACCACGCTGGCCCGGTTCGACCCCGTCTACCACGGGCACTTCAAGTGCAACCGATCCAAACTCGCCGAGCTACCCGTGCTGTGGGCCTACGCGCGCGACCTGTTCCAGACCCCGGGTTTCGGGGACACCACCGACTTCGTGCAGATCAAGCAGCACTACTACATCGTGCACACCGACATCAATCCCACCCAGATCGTGCCGAAGGGGCCCGACCTGGTCAACTGGCTCACTCCGCACGGTCGGGAAGCATTGGGCGGCAGACCATTCGGCGACGGAACCCCGCCCGGCCCGACGCGCGAGGGCGAACGGGTGCCCGCCGGTCACTCCGCCGAAGCTTAGGGTCACGCGGCGTTCGCACATACCCTGAGCGTTTATCAAAAGCCGTTACCAGTCGCCATGAGCTTCGGTGGCCGCCCTGTTGATTGTCGGTTCAATCGCTAGTGCATCTAGGCGTACTACTTGACATGCAGGTCGACTCCTGCGTCAATTTTTAGCCACACAGCTGGCTCATAGCTGACGCATAGGAAGTTAGGTAACCAAATTTAGGTTAGGCAAGCCTTGTTTCTTGGGAAATTCTCAGCTAAATTGCGATCTCGCCACCATCGGGTGACACGTCGCAATTTCCTCAGAGGAGCCTCCCGTGCAACTAGCACTTCGACCCGCGTCTGTCGGCGCAGATTTCACTCAGACCTCGCCGTGGGTCTCCCGCCGAAACCAGATCCTGATCGGTAGCGTCGCAGCGCTCAGCGCCAGTGTCATAGCCGTTGCTCCGGCCGCCCAGAATGGTGTCTCACTGGAACTGCACCAAGCCCAGCAGCGCGCGGTCGAACTGGCCGCCCAGGTGAGTGTCAATGTCGGCGATTCGCCGCTCGCGGTCTACGGCGGCCTGCTCAACAACACCGTGTACAACCTGCAGGGTCTGCTTTCGACCTACGCGTCGGACCCGTTCCCCATTCTCAGCACGATCGCCGAGAACCAGATCGGTTACCTGAAGCGCATTTTCGACCTGAGCACGGTGTCCACCGCCTTCCAGACCTGGTGGAACAACGGCACCAGGGAATCGCTGCCCGGCAAGACCCTGGTGGCCAACGTCGGGTCGAATCTGGCCTCGGGCAACCTCTTCGCGGCATACGAGAACCTGAACAAGCTCGTCCTCTTCGGCGTTCAGAACACCGTCCTGCCGTGGCTGAACAACTGGCTGTTCACCTCCACCACCAGGGTCGGTGTGCCGCAGCAGATCCTGCAGAATGTGACGGATGCCGTCGGCTCTTTCCTGACCACCGGAACTCTGGTCTTCGGTGCCTTCCAGTCCGTTTACGCGCCGATCAGCGGTGCGTTCTTCGAGCTGTCCCGCTCACTGGGCACCGTCGGCACCACGCTGGCATCGGGCAATCTTGCGGGCGCGGTGACCGCCCTGGTGAACACTCCCGGCGTCGTGCTGAACGCGTTCATCAACGGCTTCGACTACAGCGCCACGCAGAACCCGTGGGCCGGTCTGCTGTCCTGGCGGGACCCCAGCTGCACCGGACGTTGCCCCAGCGGTGGTCCGATATCGGAGTTCTTCATCACCATCGCCAAGAAGATCGCGGCCGCCATCACGAACACTCCCGCACCGGTGACGACGACCCCCGCGGCAGCCGCCGTCATCCCCACCAGCCTGGTCAGTTCGAATGTGGACACCACGGCCGCTACCTACACGCTGACGCTCGACAGCGAAACCGTGGGGGCGGCAACGGAAATCAGTACCGAGTCACCGGCAGAGACTCAGCCCCCGGTCGAGAGCGAGCCCGAGGCCCCCGTCGAGATTGAGGCCCCCGTCGAGACCACCACCACCGAGGACGACGCCGAAGCCGAAGCCGAAGCCGAAGCCGAAGCCGAAGCCGAAGCCGAAGCCGAAGCCGAAGCAGACGCCAAGGCTGAGGCCAAGGCCGAGGCCGAGGCGGAAGCAGAAGCCGACGCCAAGGCGGCAGCGAAAGCCGAGGAAGAAGCAGACACCAAGGAAGCGGCCGAGGAAAGCTCCAACGGCAGCGACCGCGATGCCGATTCGTCCAGCTCCGCTTCGGACAGCTCGTCCTCAAGCGAGTCGTCCGAATAGGCGGCACCACACATGATTCCGGCCCCCTCCCGCAAGGGAGGGGGCCGGATTTCGTTCAGTGACCCTGAAAGTCGGTCACGGACTCCGAGTATTCCGCGGCGGGTTCCCAGGTGGTACGCACCGACCATTCGGCGTGCGGCAGCGGGAACTCGTTGCCGGCCTCATCGCGCACCAGGGTCGGCAGCTGCACCACGATGCCGGTCAGCTTGCCGTACAGCGCGTCGACGCTGGGCACGGTGATCGCCTGCGCAGCTCCGGGCCGGAATTCCTGAGCGACGGGAGCCTCGGCGTCCTCATAGGTGCGCAACAGCAGCCAGGGTGCCTTGGCGATCTCGGGATCCACCGAGAGCTGAACGGGATTGCGCGACGTCACCTTGAGTTCGCCGGTGGTTTCCGGGTTTTCGCATGAGTCGAGGTTCACCACATCGCAGTAGAAGTACGGCCCCACCCGCACCGTCTTGCCGTGCGAGAAGGCGCTGATCTCCGGATGTCGCGGCCCGTGGTCCTTGCTCAGCTGCCACACCAGCACGCCGGTGCCCGCCGTGGAGAGCAACACGACCACCGCGAGCAGCGCCAGCCCCCGCTTCATCGTCGGCCCGCCGCGGTGCTTTCGGAGGAATTCAGGGGTCCGCCTTCGGTTTCGGCCAGGACCGGGCGGTTACCGCCGAATCCCGGGATGAGTGATGCGCCGTTGTAGCTGACCAGTGTCTGCGCCAGCCCGAGGATGAGAATCGCCGTGATGACGGTGAACCCCGCCCACAGCTCGGTGTAGATCAGCACGCCGGTCGCCCCGCCGATCACCCACGCCAGCTGCAGCACCGACTCGGACCGGCCGAACGCCGAGGCCCGCGACTCCTCCGGAAGGTCGTCCTGCAGTGAGGCGTCCAGGGACGCCTTCGCGATGGCACTGGCGCCGGAGGTGATGAGGGTGGCCACCGCGACGACGATCAAATTGCCGCTGAGCGCGGCGGCCAGCGCCGACAGCGTCACCGCGACCGCCGCGCGGACCACCAGCAGCGCGGGCCGGCCCAGTTTGAGGCGGGCCGCGGTGAAGTTCCCGGTGAAGTTGCCGATCGCCGCGGCCGCACCGATCAGGCCGAGGATGCGCAACTGTTCCCAGCCGCCGTCACCGTGGGCTTTCGCGACAAAGGCCGGATAGAGGAACAGGAATCCCACCATCACCTTGATGGTGCAGTTGCCCCACAGCGAGGTGATGATGTTGCGGCCCATCGGCTGCCGCGCCGCCGAACGCCCCGGATGACGCCGCAGTTGGTCGGTCCCGCCGTGATAGCTCAGCGTGGTCGGCACCTCGCCGGTGGTGACCTCGACCCACTTCGGGATGCGCATCGCCAGCACCGCTCCGCCGACGGTCACCGCCACCAGCACGTACAGCGCCCCGGGCAGCTCGAACATGTTGAACAGGTACTCCGCGCCCGCCGCGAGCCCGCCGCCGATCACCGTCCCGAACAGCAGGCCGAACGTCGTCAGCCGCGAATTCACCCGGACCAGGTCGATGGTCGGTGGCAGCACCCGTGGCGTCACCGCGCTGCGCAGCACGCTGAATGACTTGGACAGCACCATCATTCCGAGCGCACAGGGGTAGAGCACCCAGGGCGGGAAGCTGCCGTTCGCGCCGTCGTAGTTGGCGATCAGCACCACCGCGAGCACGGTGCGCGCCGCGAAGGACATCGCCAGCGCGATCCGGCGACCGTGCTGCAGCCGGTCCAGCGCCGGGCCGATCAACGGCGCGATCACCGCGAACGGGGCGATGGTGATGAGCAGGTACAGCGCGACCTTGCTCTTGCTCTCCCCGGAGGCCGCCGCGAAGAACAGGGTGTTGGCCAGGGCCACGGCCATGGCGGCGTCGACCGCGAAGTTCGCGACCACCGGCCATGTCAGCGCCGTCAGCCCGGACTTGTCGGCACCGTCGGCGGTGGCCGCCCGGTGCACCAGCCCGTACATCTTGGAACCCATCTCCCGGCTGCGCTGGGCGGCCGCGCGGGTGACGGTGACGCGCTCACCCGCGGACGCCCCGGCCCGGGGCGGGGGATCGGTGCGGCGCCGGGTCGCGTCGCTGTCGTCCAGCGGCGGCAACCAGCGGTTCGCGCTCGGGGTCTGCCCCCGACGGGGCATCTCGCCGTCGCTCGGATAGTTGGCCATGCCGGGGTGCTCGTCGCCGGACGGAGGCCGCGGCGGGTAGTAGCGGGGATCCCGGGAAGACACGTTGTCGATTGTCCCTTAAACCGGCGGCCGCGGCGTGCAGGCCACCGGTGTGGCTCTGGCGCGCATGGTCAGGCAATATGGACACCGATGGACAGCATGACGGATGTGACCGAGCAGGCCCCGGATATCGAGCTGCCGCAAGAGCGGCCGCCGGCACTGGAGGCCCTGTTGATGGGCGCCGTCGATATCGCCCGAGGCGCCGTCGAGGAGCTCAGCGGGCCCGACAGCGTGGGTGAATACCTCGGAGCGGTGTTCGACGACCCGACCGCGGCCACCCACCGGTTCCTGGCCGTGCTGCCCGGTTATCAGGGCTGGCAGTGGGCCGTCGTGGTGGCCGGCTACCCGGGTACCGACCACGTGACCATCAGCGAAGCCGTGCTGGTGCCCGGCCCCACGGCGCTGCTGGCGCCGCAGTGGGTGCCGTGGGATGAGCGTGTCCAGCCGGGTGACCTCGGCCCCGGTGACCTGCTGGCCACCCCTCCCGACGACCCGCGACTGGTGCCGGGCCACATGTCCAGCGGCGATCCCGAACTCGACGAACTGGCCGGTGAGGTCGGGCTGGGCCGCCGCCGGGTACTCAGCCTGGAGGGCCGCCTCGACGCCGCCGAGCGCTGGCACGACGGTGAGTTCGGTCCGGCGTCGGCCATGGCCCGCGCCACCCGCCGGGTGTGCCGCGAATGCGGTTTCTACGTCCCGCTGGCCGGATCGTTGGGCACCTTGTTCGGCGTCTGCTGCAACGAGTTGTCCGCCGACGGTCGCGTGGTGGAATGCGAATACGGCTGCGGAGCCCATTCGGACACCCCGGTGCCCGCGGGTACCGGCTCGCCGCTCTACGTGCCGTATGACGACGGCGTGCTCGACCTGAACTAGCCGCGCTCTGCTGCGGATTTGATCCGCGAGAGCGTCTCGTTCATGCCCTCGACCAGCTCGACCTCGAAGCTGGGCACCCCGCCCATGACGGCGTTCACCGTGACCGTGGAGAACTTCTTGATGCCGTTGGGTGCGCGGCGACTCTCGACCACGCGCGTGCCGCCGTCGATCGGCTCGAGCTCATAGCTCCACTCGGTGCCGTTCGCGTCGACGCGGAAGGCCAGCCTGCATTCCGGTTCGACCGCGATGATGGTGCTGGTGGTCGGCCAGACGAGCAGCCGGCGCCGGTTGATGTTCACCGTCTTGGCGCCCACCCGCAGCGGCCCGAAAACCTTCATGGCCCGGCACTGCGGACTCCAGTGCGGCATCCTCTTCAGATCCGAGATCAGCTCCCAGACCCTCGCGGGCGGAGCGGCGATGTCGATCTGCGCCTGCAGTAACGGGGCTCCCATGGTTCTCCTTCGAGGTCAGCTGAGACCCTGCTGGGCGCCGCGATCACCGCGCCGTGCGGAGCGCCGCTGCAGCAGGAAGATCGACGTGCCGAGCAGGCCGACGCCCAGTCCGGCCACCGTGATCGGCCGCCAGTCGTGCAGGCCGGCAACGGTGAATGCGAGCACCACCGCGATCAGCCAGCCGATGGCGATCACGACGATCACCGGTACCGGTTCGAGCCACCGCGCGGGCAGCGCAGGCGGCTCGGGCGGCGGCTTCGCGGTCATCGCTTGTCAACCTAGCCGATGCCCGCTGGGTATTGTTCGGACCTGTGACTGACGACGTAGATGCCCGGTTACCGAGCGATCTGTCGTTGGCGGTGGTGCGGCTGGCCCGTCAGCTCCGATTCCGCAGACCCGATTCGCCGGTATCGCTGACCCAGCTGTCCGCCCTGGCCACGGTGGCCAAGGAGGGGCCGATGACCCCCGGCGCGCTGGCCGCCCGCGAGCGGGTCCGCCCGCCGTCGATGACCAGGGTGATCGCCTCGCTGGTGGATCTCGGGTTCGTCAACCGCACCGCACACCCCGATGACGGCCGGCAGGTGCTGGTGTCGGTGTCCGCGGCCGGCGTCGATCTGATCGAGGCCGAGCGCCGGGCCAGCCGGGAGTGGCTGTCCCAGCGACTGGCCCAACTGAGCGCCGATGAGCGAGCCACCCTGCTCGCCGCCGCGGACCTGATGCTGGCCATCGTGGACGAAGGCGCCTGAACTGGCTCACATAGTCGATATCGAGGATCCCGCCGACCCGCGCCTCGACGATTTCCGCGATCTCAACAGCGTCGACCGCCGTCCCGATCTGCCGAGCGGCAAGGGCCTGGTCATCGCCGAGGGTGTGCTGGTGGTGCAGCGCATGCTGGCCTCCCGGTTCCGTCCGCGCGCGCTGCTGGGCACCGACCGCAGGTTGGGGGAGCTGACCGAGGACCTGGCCGGCGTCGACGTCCCGGTCTACCGCGCCACGGCGGAGGTGATGGCCGCCGCGGTGGGATTTCACCTCAACCGCGGCGTGCTGGCGGCAGCACCGCGACCGGGTGAGCTGACCGTCGACGCGGTGATCGCCGACGCTCGCACCGTGGCGGTGCTCGAGGGCGTCAACGACCACGAGAACCTGGGTTCGATCTTCCGCAACGCTGCCGGGCTGGGCGTGGACGGTGTGCTGTTCGGTACCGGTTGCGCGGACCCGCTGTACCGGCGTGCGGTGCGGGTCTCGATGGGGCATGCCCTGTTGGTGCCCTACGCCTGGGCGTCGTCCTGGCCGGATGATCTGGAGATGTTGCGCGACAACGGCTTCCGGGTGCTGGCGATGACGCCGAATCCGGCCGCGCCGACGCTGGCGTCGGCCATGGCCGACCTGGCGGGGGACAAGGTCGCGATGATGGTCGGCGCCGAGGGGCCGGGCCTCAAGGAACACACCATGCGGTCCGCCGATGTACGGGTGCGGATCCCGATGTCGCGGGGCACCGATTCGCTGAACGTCGCGACCGCCGCCGCGCTCGCGTTCTACGAGCGCGCTAGGTTGGACCCGTGACCGACGCCGATACACCCTGGGGCACCGGGCTGACGGTCGCGGCGTTCGTGGCCGCGGTGGTGGGCACGGCGATCGTGGTGCTCAGTCGCGGGCTGATCACCATCCACCCACTGCTGGCGGTCGGCCTCAATCTGGTCGCCGTCGGAGGGCTGGCGCCGACGGTGTGGGGCTGGCGCAAGTTACCGGTCTGGCGCTGGTTCGTGCTCGGGTCCGGGGTCGGGGTGGCGGTCGGGTGGATCGTCGCGCTGGCCCTCGCGTTCTACTGATTCAGCAGCACCGCAGCGAGTTTGGTGCGCCACGCGGCGATGTCATCTGTGCCGAGAATGCGTAGCACCACCTCATCGGCACCGGCCGCGTGGTACTCGGCGACGCGCTCGGCGATGCGCCGCGGTTCGCCCCAGGCGGTGATGCCGTCGAGCAGCCGGTCACTCACCTGATCGATATCGGCTTCGGTGAAGCCCTGGCGCAACAGGTTTCGGCGGTAGCCGCCGGGTTTCCAGGCCAGGAACTCCAACGGGCCGGACGCCGCGCGGCGCACGTTGTCGCGGTCGGTCTGCGGGATCACCATCTGCAGCACGGCCAGGGTGCGGTCGTCGCCGAGTTGCGCTCTGGCCTGTGCCACATACTCGGGTGTCACCAGGTAGGGGTAGGCACCCCGGGCACGCTCGCGCGCCAGCGTCAGCATGTTCGGTCCGAGCGCGGCCAGCACCCCGGCGCGGATGCCGGCCGCGTCCAGTTCGTCCAGATAACCGCCGATGGTCTGCAGTGGCCGCGGACCGTGCGCACCACCGATTCCCACCACGAACCGGCCGGGTTCGAGGTCGTCGTGCAACGCAATGACATCGGCGGCGGGCACCCGAGCCACCGAGATGATCCCGGTGGCCACCGGGATGGTGGTGGTGGCGCGCACCGCCGCCGCGATCATCGGCAGATCGCCGGAGCGCCACAGGGTGGCGTACCCGAGGTCCTGCGCGTGGCGCGCCTCCTCGGCGACGACGGCCGCGTCATCGGTGTAGGGATTGCTGCTGGCCAGCCCGATCGCACTCATGGATCAGACCGTAGAACCTCAAGCATTCTTCAGGTCAAGGCCTTTCAGTGACGGCGGGAGATTGCCGTGATGCAGCACGCCCAGACGCTGGGTGGCGCGGGTCAGGGCGACGTAGAGTTCGGCAGCCCCGCGTGGGCCCTCGGCGATGATCCGCTCCGGTGCCACCACCAGCACGGCGTCGAACTCCAGTCCCTTGGTCAGCGCGGCCGGCACCGTGCCGGGCACCCCCGGCGGTCCGATCACCACGCTGGTCCCTTCACGGGCCGCCTCCTCTTCGACGAATTCCTTGATGGCGGTGTCGAGTTCGCCTTCGGTCACCTTCTTCGACCAGGGCTGTACACCGCACGAGCGCACCGATTCCGGTGGCTGGATGCCCGGGGCGAACTCGGCGAGCACCGCGGCGGCGACGGCCATGATCTCCGCCGGGGTGCGGTAATTCACCGTCAGCGGCCGATAGACCCAGCGCGACTTCACATACGGCGCCAGCATGGTGTCCCAGGACTGCGCACCCGCCTCGGAGCGACGTTGCGCCAGGTCGCCGACGATGGTGAAGGATCGCGCCGGGCAGCGCCGCATCAGCACCCGCCAGTCCATCTCCGAGAGTTCCTGGGCCTCGTCGACCACGACGTGGCGATAGGTCCAATCCCGGTCCGCGGCAGCACGTTCGGCCAGCTCACGGTTGTCCTGCTCGATGAACCTGTCGGCCAGTTCCTCGGCGCCGATCAGGTCGGCGGCGATCAGGTGGTCCTCATCGTCCATCAGGTCCTCGCGGGCCACCATCAGATCCAGCACGCCCGCGGCGTAGGCCGCCTCCTCCTGGCGCTCCTTCTCGGCGTTCGCATCGGGTTTGATCCCGCCCAGCAGATCCACCAACTCATCGAGCAACGGGACATCGGACACCGTCCAGGCCCGTCCGTCCGGTCGCCACAGCGACTCGTCGGCACCGGCGGCCTTGAGCCGTTCGGGGGATTCGCACAGTGCTCCGAGTAGTGATTCCGGTGTCAGCTCGGGCCACAGTTCGTCCAGCGCAGCCTTGAACGCGTCGTGGTCTTCGAGTTCGTCGAGCAGTTCGGCGCGCAGATGTTCCCAGGCCTGCTTGTCGTCACGGGTCAACCAGCCCTTGCCGATGCGCGCGATCGCACGTTCGGTGAGCACCCAGGTGATCACATCGGTGAACACCGCCCGGGCGTCGTTGTGCGGCAGACCCGCCTCGCGTGCCTCCTGGATCGCCCAGGCGGCAGCCTCGGTGTTGATCTCGACCGTGACATCGGCCAGCTTGATCGGCAGCGGTTCCTCCGGGGTGCGCTGACGGTCGGCGACGGCGGCCTTCAGGACGTCGAGCATCTTCAGGGAACCCTTGGCGCGCGCGGCATCCGGGGCGTCCTCGGCGGTGGTGTGCAGCCCGGGCACCAGATCACCGGTGGTCATGAACACCACATTGGTCTCACCGAGCGAGGGCAGCACCCGGCCGACGTGATTGAGGAACGCCGGGCTGGGGCCGATGACCAGCACCCCGTGCCGCTCCATCCGCTCGCGCTGCGTGTAGAGCAGGTAGGCCACCCGGTGCAGCGCCACCACCGTCTTGCCGGTGCCCGGGCCGCCCTCGATGACCAGTACCCCGGAGTGGTCGAGCCGGATGATCTCGTCCTGCTCGGCCTGGATCGTCGCGACGATATCGCTCATACCCTCGGTGCGCGGCGCGTTGACCGCCGCCAGCAGAGCGGCGTCGCTGGACCCGTCCGGTTCATCGGGTCCTGGACGGCCGAGCACCTCATCGGTGAAATCGAGCACCTTACGCCCGCGGGTGTGGAACTGGCGCCTGCGCCGCATGTTCTCCGGGCTGGCGGCGGTGGCCACGTAGAACGCGCGGGCCGCGGGTGCGCGCCAGTCCAGCAGCAGCGGCTCGTAGTCGTTCTCGTTGTCGAACAGCCCGAGCCGACCGATGTAGGACCGCTCACCCTCGATGCTCTCGAGTTGGCCGAAGCACAGTCCGCTGTCGGCCACGTCGAGCCTGCTGACCTCTTTGCCCAGCGCACGCACGTCGGCGTCGCGGTTGACCAGGGTGGCCCCGTCTTGTTTGTCGATATCGCCCTTGAGCGCCGCCGAATAGCGGTCCTTGGCGCGCGCTCGTTCGGCATCGAGCCGGTCATACAGCGCCGCCACGTACTGGCGCTCGGCCTCTAGTTCTGCCTGATAGTCCTGGGTTGTCATGTGCCCCTTGTTGTTTCGTAAGTTCTGGTTCACGCGTTCAGCAGCATCTTTGCGGCCGTTGCCGCCCCGTCGGTGCGAATGGTGCCGGCCACGGCGATCGCTCTGGTTCGGGTCTCGGGGGTCAGTACCAGCGTAAGCGCCTCCGCGAGTGAGTGGACGGTCGGCGTCGGGTCGTGATGCGCCACCCCGATGCCGAGGTCGGCGACCCGGCCCGCCCAGTAGGGCTGGTCGACGATCTGCGGTACCACCACCTGCGGCGCGCCGGCCCGCGCGGCCGTCGTCGTGGTGCCCGCCCCGCCGTGATGCACCACCGCGGCCACCTGTGGGAACAGTGCCTGGTGGTTGACCTCGCCGATGACGAAGCAGTCCGTGTCGGCCGTGGTCAGGCCGGCCCAGCCGCTGCCGATCAACACCCGCCTGTTCTGGCGCCGGATCGCCTCGATGGCGACCTCGGCGGCTTCCTCGGGCGCCGTCACACTCCCGAAGCCGACATACACCGGTGGGGTACCGGCAGCGAGGAAGGCTTCCAGGTCCGGCGGCAGGGGGCGTGCGTCGGGCACGATCCAGGCGCCGGTTTGCACGACGTCGTAACCCGGATGGGCGTGCAGCGGGCTCAGCACCGGGTCACACGCCAGCCACGGGGTGTGGGTGAACGTGTGGTCGCGGACGTTGTCGATCGGTGCCATGCCTCTCGCTTTTCGCTGTTCGTTCAGCGCCGGGCCGTAGAGCGCCTGCACCTTCCCGGCGTCCAGCTCCCACAGCACCCGGTTGTCGGTTTCACCCTCGGGGAACGGTTTGCCCGGCCGCGGCAGCGGACGGTAGTCCGGCGACGGCAGCACCTGAGGGGTGAACATCACGCATCGGTACGGCACGTCGAGCAGTTCGGCGATCGAGCGCATCCCCGCAGGCATCAGACCGGTCGCGACGATGGCGTCGCACGTGCCGGCCGTTTCGAGAAGCTCGAACTGGCCGGCCACCAACGCCGCGGCGAGCGCCGGTGCGTCGTCGGCGGTGGCCCTCTGGACGTGCACCAGCTCGCGCACCGACGGGCCGGTCGGCACCATCGGCACACCCGCTGCATCGAGGAGGTCGGTGAAGTCCGGAGGAGCGCACATCAGCGCGTCGGCGCCCTGGTTTTGCAGTTCGAGTGCCAGCGCCAGCAGCGGCTCGATATCCCCGCGCGACCCGAATGTGTAGAGCAGAACTCGCATTGTGTGGCCCCCTGATGTGGTGAATTTCTTTCAGCCGAGCGATTTTGCGGCATGACCCGGGTCTTGCCGCAAGCCCCGGGGCGCGCTATAAGTTGAGAGTGGGAAGGCGACGGCCTTCCCTCTTTTGGGCCGACTCACCCTTGAACTGGTTCGAAGTGAGCGCTGTAATCCGAAAGGTTCAGCGCGGGGCGACCACAAAGTCGGAGTCCATTCCGAGGCGCGGGAGCGGCTTCTTCGCGGCGACGTCCTTGAGGGCGCAAAAGACACACGTGCTGGCCTTGCTGGGTACTGAGCGGTTGTCGGTCCAACCGGTGGCGATATCGGTGACGTCAATGTGAATTCGTGCGGACCGGTAAGGGTGCCGCCATCGTGGGAAACCAGATCGATCTCGACGAACCCGGGAACGGCGTCGTCCCATTGGGCCCAGGTGCGCACCGGGATCTGACTTTTCAGCAGCGATCCCGGCTTGGTGGGGCACCGGCCTTTGAGTTGATGTTTGCGCCATTCGGGAGCCAGCCGGCGGTCGATGGTGGCCGCCGACATAGACGCCAGCAGCTCTCCGGTGGCGTCGCTGATGACGAGCTCCTCGAAGTGGCGCAGCACCAGCACCAGTTCGCCCAGCGTGAGTGTCAGCCGTTTGCCGGCCGGAAAAACCCAGAACCTTCCAGCGCACCGTCAACGCGGCGACGACATCCGGTCGATACGTCGGTGGTCGCTGACGTCGCGGCGACACCGCTTTGGGCTGCAGTGCCGAGGCCAGCGCTTTCCGGGCGTGGCTGCGGTGCCAGCCCGTGGTGGCGCATAGCTCGTCGAGAATCACGCCCTTGGTTCGCCTGTCGGCCTGCGAGTAGCGAATCTCGGTCACTGCCCGGCGTTCGGCCAACGTTAACCGCATCGATCGGGCGTACCGACGGCGTTGCTGACAGCTCAGGCGGGCACGCGCCGCACGCGCATTTTCGGTGAGTCAACGAAGACGATCTTCGGGGCCGGTCACCCGGATTCGGATGAGTCAACACGGGCGAGATTTCCGCTGCTCGTGTCGGTGGCCGCGGGTACCATAGAACACATGTTCGAAGTGTTGGATCGGGTTGCGATCGCGAAGCTGAGCGATGAGGCGCTCATCTCCGCGGTGTCGACCATGACCCAGACCGAGGCCATGGCCGCCGCGCAGCGGCTGGCATTGATCGGCGAAGTGGTGGCCCGCCAGTGTGATGACGAGGACGACACCATCGCCCACCAGGTCATCGATGGCTGGGCCTGGGCCCAGGCCGCGGTGGCCGCGGCCTGCAACCTCAACCCCTATGCGGCGTCCAAGCAGATGCGCATCGCCGCAGCCCTACGCGACCGGCTGCCCCGCACCGCCGCCCTGTTCGCCACTGGCACCATCTCGGCCACGGTGATCGACGCCATCACCTGGCGCACCCACCTCGTCGAGGATGACGACGCGATCGCGTTGATCGATGCCGCGATCGCCGGCGAAGCCACCCAATACGGCGCGCACGCCGAGAAACAGTTGATCAACGCCGTCGACCTCTGGGTGGAGAAATTCGATCCCGAAGCGGTGGTCCGTTCCAAGCGGGCCGCCAAAGACCTGTATGTGGAGTTCGACGACAAGGACGACCCCAACGGAGTCTCCTCCTTCTGGGGACGGCTACGCGTCACCGACAAAAAGATCCTGGAGCAGCGGCTCAACGACCTGGCCGACACCGTCTGCCCCAACGATCCCCGCAAACGCGGCGAACTACGCGCCGCCGCCCTGGCCGCGTTGGGTGTGGTGGGCCCGGCGTTGGAACGCCTGACCTGCCAATGCGGGGACACCGACTGCCCGGGCAGCGGTAAGGATCCGCGCTCGGGCGCGGTCACCATCTATGCGCTCACCGACCTGTTACCCGCCGCCGGCGAGGATTCGCCGCGGCACACCACGCCGGGTACCGCGGGGGCCCCGGGATCTGAGGCCACCGCGCCAGATACCGAGGAGCAGACTCCGGCGCCGAAGTCCGAGCCCACTGCGCCCAGGCAAGAACCGCAGGTGCCTGCTGCGGAGTCCGAGCCCGCCGCTCCCGCGGCCGCCCCCAAACCCGCGACCCCCGCCGCCCGCACTCAGCCCGCGGCGGCCAACCCCAGCCCGGGCGTGATGCTAGACGGCGGAATCATCCCCGCCGACATGCTGGCCGATCTCGTTGCCACCGGCGCCACAGTCAAACCGCTCTCCGAGATCGCCGACCTGCCCGCCGAACGCCAATACCGGCCCTCCACCGCGTTGACCGCATTCGTGCGGATGCGCGCCATGACGTGCAGCTTCCCCGGCTGCAACCGGGCCGCGCACCGCTGCGATCTCGACCACCTCACCCCGTGGCCGGCCGGGGCCACCCACCCGGGCAACCTGGCACCCCTGTGCCGTCTGCATCATTTGATCAAGACATTCTGTGGTTGGGAACCGGCAGCGAAACCTGACGGCAGCATCCAATGGTCAGCACCCACCGGACATACCTACACCAAGGCCCCGGGGGTGGCAATCATGTTCCCGCACTGGAACATTCACACACCCATCCCACGCAAACGAGCGATCAGCCTCATCAACGACACCGACCGCGAGGCCAAAATGCCGGTCCGACAACGCACCCGCGCCCAAGACCGGGCGCAGCGCATCAAAGCCGAACGCGCCCGCAACCAACTCGAGCTCGCCCTCGAACTCGCCGACAACGACAGCGACCCACCACCCTTCTGAGGGCGATGGGCCGGCTGCTCGGGAGAATGGTCTGTTAGCGCTGGGTGCCTGACCGCAGCCCGGCAACCCAGCAGCACGTCTTCCCACGGGGGGACATACGGCTTTGCCTTGCGGGCGCGGCGCCTACAGCCCTGCAGCGGCTACTCCGTACTCCGCCTGCGCCGGCGTAAACCCTTCGTAGACAAGCTGTTCTATCAATCCGCTGCGGGAGAAGCCTGACATTTCGAGATAGTCTTGTGCCGACTTGGCCGCTTGGACATTCCAGTCGACGGTGATGCTATCGACAGCGAATGTCGCGTCTGCTGCAGAAAAGCCTTCGTACTCGAGTTGCTCGATTAGCCCCTCTCGCGAGAAGGCAGACATGTCGAGATAATCCTCTGCTGTCCGTACGGCGTTCTGTTGGCTGATCGGGCTCAACGGCAAATCGGGTGAAAGCGTAGGCCGGTTGCGCGATTGCTTGCGGAGTGGTTGCTGTCTGTAGACCCAGTCGACCCCAAGTTGGGCCACGGTGGGTTGTAGGCGTCAGGACTGGCAGCCTGCGTGGCGCTGGCAGTGATAACGCTGGTCGCCAGGAGGGCCGCACTGGTGAGGCCAGCGAAATGCTTCTTGTTCATGGTTCGCGAATGTAGTACTTATCCGGCAGCAACCGGATCGTTATCTGAAGGTTGCTGTGATTCGGATGCCCGGCGTTCAGACGCTTGGTTGACGGTAGCGACGAGTGCCGGTTACCCGCAGTTCTAGTACAGGTCTGTCAGCGCTGGGTGCCGGAACGCACGCCCAGCAGAACGTCTTCCCACGCGGGGACGGACGGCTTGGCCTTGCGGGCGCGACGGGGCTTCGGCGCCGTGGCTGCCGGCTCGTCGTCCACATCGGCGTCGGCGCTTTCGGCAGCCGGAGCGGGCTGGGGCGCGGGCGGGGCCGGCGGAGCCGCGGCGGGGGAAGCGGCCGAGGGCCTGCTGGGCACGGGGGCAACAGACGCCACGGGAGCGGGGGCCTGCGGCGGCAACACCACCTGCGACGGATGAACCGGGACCTGGGACGGCTGGACCGGTGCCTGGGGCTGATGCGCCGGGGCAGGTGCCGGGACCGGCGCCAGCTCGAAGTCGAGTTGGGCGACGGCCGCCACCGGGCGCAGCGGCCGGGCGAAGCTCGGGTCGATCAGCTCGGACGCACTGTCATCGAAGGCGACAACCGTGCCACCGTGCGAACCGGGCGTGAACCGGAAATGGGCCAGCAGATCGGACTTGCCGGCCTTCCAGGCCAGCTGGACCGTCCAGCGCCCGTCCTCGTTGCGCCAGGCATCCCAGTTCGTCGCGTTCGGGTCCAGGCCGCGGGAGATCAGTGCGGTGGTGATCGTCTCGAGCAACGTCAGTACCGACGGCCCGTCGGCGAGCACGGGATGTGCCGCGGTGGCCAGTTCGGCGGCGCGGGAGCGCTCCAGCAGTACCGGGTTGGCGAACCGCCGGATCCGGTCGATGTCCTCGCCGGCCAGCGCGGCGACCTGCTCCACGGAAGCACCCGCACGAATACGGGATTGGATCTCCTTGGGACGCAAGCCTGGGCTCACCTCGACCTCGATCTCGGTTTGATTGGAGGTGGCCTTGTCGCCGCGCACGGCGGCTCGCAGACGGTTGTCGACACGGATGGCGAAATTGTCACCGGAGTCGGGGGCCTCGCAGATGAGCCGCTTGCCGTCCACGTCGAGCCCGACGACCTTCAGTTCCCGCATAGTGCACCTCCACCGCGCACCCTACTTTGTTATCCGCCCGTTACCGCGCAGACACGCAGATCGCTGGAGGAAGCCGTGCTCAGATTCTCTCCACGACCCAATCCACGCACGCCGTCAGCGCACTGACATCTTCGGGATCGACCGCCGGGAACATCGCGACCCGCAGCTGGTTGCGGCCCAGCTTCCGGTACGGCTCGGTGTCGACGATGCCGTTGGCCCGCAGCGCCTTGGCGACCGCCGCGGCATCCACCGAATCCGCGAAATCGATGGTGCCGACCACCTGGGACCGCAGCTTCGGATCGGTCACGAACGGTGTTGCGTAGGAAGAGGTCTCGGCCCACGAGTACAGCCGCGCCGAGGAATCTGCGGTGCGCTTCACGGCCCAGTTCAGCCCGCCGTTGGCCAGCATCCAGTCGATCTGCTCGGCCATCAGGATCAGCGTGCCGATCGCCGGGGTGTTGTAGGTCTGGTTCTTCAGACTGTTCTCCACCGCGATGGGCAGCGACAGAAAATCGGGCACCCAGCGGTCGGTGGCCGCGATGGCCTCGATCCGGGCCAGCGCCGCCGGGGAGAGCGCCGCGAACCACAGGCCGCCGTCGCTCGCGAAGTTCTTCTGCGGCGCGAAGTAATAGGCATCGGTGTCGCGGATGTCGACCGGCAGACCGCCGGCCGCCGAGGTGGCGTCGATCAGCACCAGCGCGTCACCGGCCGGGCGCTGCACCGGCACAGCCACACCGGTGGATGTCTCGTTGTGCGCCCAGGCGACGACGTCGACCGACGGATCCGACACCGGTTCGGGGGCACTGCCGGCATCGGCCTTGACGATGATCGGGTCACCGACGAACGGGTTCTTGGCCACGCAGGACGCGAATTTGGAGCTGAACTCGCCATAGGTCAGGTGCAGCGACTTCTTGTCCACCAGGCCGAACGCCGCGGCATCCCAGAAGGCGGTCGACCCGCCGTTGCCGAGGATGACCTCATAGCCGTCGGGCAGCGCGAACAGCTGACGCAGCCCGTCGCGCACTCGGCCGACCAGGTTCTTCACCGGCGCCTGCCGGTGCGAGGTGCCGAACAGATCACCCGCGGCGGCCAGGGCCTGCAGTTGCTCGGGGCGGACCTTGGAGGGCCCGCAGCCGAAGCGGCCGTCTTTGGGCTTGATATCGGCGGGGATCGTCAGTTCGGCCATGACCACCAGATTATCGGCCGAGGGAGATGTCATCCGGCCTGGGGCACCACGTAGGTCGGCTGGTACGGATTCTGTCCACTCTCGATGGCCAGCGCCCGCAGATAGGCCTCCACATTGGGGTAGCCGGCGATCTCGGCTTGTTTCTGCAGCGCGACCTGCCGGGCAAGCTCGGTCTGTGCCTGTGCGGTGACCTTGTCGGCCTCGGCCTTGGCCCGCGCAGCGTTCGCGTCGGCCACCCCCTTGGCCTCGGCGGCACGCGCATCGGCGATGGCCTTCTGCTCGGCGATGATGGCGTCCTTGAGGCCCTCGTCCACCGGGTCCGGTTTCATGACGGTCACCTGGAAGTTGGTGAAGAACTCCCGGCCGTCGGTGCGGGCCCGCGACGCACCGGGCAGCGCGTCGCGCAGGGCGTTTTGGAACTCGATGCGGACCTTCTCGTCATTCCAGATCTCGCGCCAGGTGTACTTCTGGGCGACGCTGATCAGCACCTGTTCGGCCGGCTGGCCGATGACGTAGCGCAGCAGGTTCACCCAGCCGGTGGTGACCAGACCGTCGTTGTCCAGCCAGCCCTGATACTTGGTGCCGAAATCACGATGAAAGTCCATCAACATGCCGCAGTCGCTGGTCAGGTCGAAGGTGATGACCAGCGGAACCCGCAATTCGGCGGGCGCGGAGGCGTTGGAGACCACGATGGTCGGTTCCGCTTCGGAATCGGGGCTGCCGGTCGCATCCCAGCTGATCTGCCGGGACGGGTAGCGGTAGGCCTTGAAGCCGCCCGGCGGGTTGAAGGCCGACGTCTCCGGGTCGATACAGCCGTCGACCTTGGGGTCGGCGGGGATCAGTATGTAGTCGTCGACCTTGATGGCAGTCTGTCCGGGGCCGATCTGGGTTGCGCAACTGGACAGCACGGCACCGAAGATCAACAGGGCGACTATGCCCACCGCGCCGATGGTGATGGCCTTCGTTCGACGACCCATGGCTCCCCGAATCTATCGCCCGCGCTGCACGTCAGCCGGGATGGCGGGGCCTCAGTCTAGCCTGATCTTGATCGAGTTTTGGTGACCTGAGTCACATGTGACCTGGATAACGCCGCTGGGCCACATCTGGGAGAACGCCCTGGTTAGAATCTGGTACCGCGGGTACTGTACTTAGACAGCAAGCAACCGAATGTAAATCTGACGGTAAGGCATGGAGGCCCCCGAATGGCTGTCAAAGAAGCCAAGACGCGTGTGATCCGGCGTTGGCGTCGCAACATGGAAGTCAGCGACGACGTCCAGTACACCGACATGCTGACCACACTGTCCGAGGGGTCGGTGCGGCGCAATTTCAATCCGTACAAGGACATCGAGTGGGATTCGCCGGAGTTTGCGGTGATCCCGAATGACGAGCGCTGGATTCTGCCGGCGACCGACCCGATCGGTGGGCACGCCTGGTACCAGGCGCAGCCGGTCGAGCGTCAGATCGAGATCGGCATGTGGCGCCAGGCCAACGTCGCCAAGGTGGGTCTGCATTTCGAGAACATCCTGATCCGTGGGCTCATGGAGTACTCGTTCTGGGTGCCCAACGGTTCCCCGGAGTACCGGTACTGCCTGCATGAGTCGGTCGAAGAGTGCAACCACACCCTGATGTTCCAGGAGATGGTCAACCGCATCGGCGTCGATGTGCCCGGTATGCCCACGATGCTCAAGTGGTTGCAGCCGCTCATCCCGCTGGCCGCCGGGCCGTTCCCCATCCCGTTCTTCTTCGGCGTGCTCGCCGGTGAAGAGCCCATCGACCACACCCAGAAGAACGTGCTGCGCGAGGGTAAGCCCCTGCATCCGATCATGGAGCGGGTCATGGCGATTCACGTCGCCGAGGAGGCGCGGCACATCTCGTTCGCGCACCAGTACCTGCACAAGCGGGTGCCGAACCTGCGCCGTCGCCAGCGCTGGATGCTCTCGATCTTCGTGCCGCTGACCATGCGCATCCTGTGTTCGGCGATCGTCGTGCCGCCCCGCGCGTTCTGGAAGGAATTCGACATCCCGCGTTCGGTGCGTAAGGAGATCTTCTTCAAGGCACCCGAGTCGCAGATGTTCTTGCGCAACATGTTCTCCGATGTGCGCATGCTGAGCTACGACACCGGTCTGATGAACCCGATCGCCAAGCTGGTGTGGAAGATCTGCAAGATCGACGGCCCGCCGGCCCGCTACCGCAGCGAGCCGCAGCGCGAGCACCTGGTGTCGGTCGCGTCGTAGCGCGGCGTCGGTAAACGAAGATGCCCCACGTCATCACCCAGTCGTGTTGTAGCGACGGGTCCTGTGTCTACGCATGTCCGGTCAACTGCATTCATCCCTCACCGGATGAGCCGGGCTTCGCCACCGCCGAGATGCTGTTCATCGATCCCGATGCCTGCGTCGACTGCGGTGCCTGTGTCAGTGCCTGCCCGGTGGGCGCGATCTCCGCGGACACCAAGCTGACCGAGAAGCAGCTGCCGTTCGTGGAACTCAACGCGGCGTTCTATCCGAAGCGCGAAGGCAAGCTGCCGCCGACATCAAAATTGGCTCCGGTGCTGCCGGCGCCGATGGTGTCACCGCGACCCGGTGGACCGTTGCGGGTGGCGATCGTCGGCTCGGGGCCCGCGGCGATGTACGCAGCCGACGAACTGCTCACCCAGCGAGGGGTCCGGGTGAGCATGTTCGAGAAGTTGCCGACGCCTTATGGTTTGGTGCGGGCCGGGGTGGCGCCCGATCATCAGAGCACCAAGCGGGTCACCCGTCTCTTCGACCGGGTGTCCGAGCATGCCGGGTTCACGTCCTTCCTCAACGTCGAGGTGGGCAAGCACCTGAGCCATGCAGACCTGCTGGAGCATCATCACGCGGTGCTCTACGCCGTGGGCGCGCCCAATGACCGCCGCCTCGACATCGATGGCATGGGTCTGCCGGGCAGCGCCACCGCGACCGAGGTGGTGGCCTGGTTCAACGGGCACCCCGATTTCGCGGACCTGCCGGTGGACCTCGGTCATGAGCGGGTCGTCATCATCGGCAACGGCAACGTGGCCCTCGATGTGGCACGCATCCTCACCTCGGATCCGGATGCCTTGGCGCGCACCGATATCGCCGACCACGCGCTGGCGGCGCTCCGTGACTCCAAGGTGCAGGAGGTCGTGATCGCGGCGCGGCGCGGCCCCGAGTTCTCGGCGTTCACGCTGCCCGAACTCATCGGGCTGACCTCCACCTGCGAGGTGGTGCTCGACGCCGCCGACCATCAGCGGGTCGTCGCCGACCTGGCCACCGTGCAGGATCGGCTCACCCGCAACAAGCTGGAGATCCTGTCCAAGCTGGGGGATGCCTCGGCGCCGGTCACCCGGCCGCGGATCCGGCTGGCCTACCAGCTCACCCCGCAACGTCTGCTGGGCGAGCAGCGGATCACCGGAATCGAGTTCGCGGACGGCGGTACGCTCGACGCCGGTATGGTGTTGACCTCGATCGGCTACCGCGGCAAGGCAATTGCCGATCTGCCGTTCGACGAGGTGGCCGCGGTGGTGCCCAATGACGGCGGCCGGGTGCTCGACGCCGCCGGTGCGTACGTGGCGGGCTGGATCAAACGCGGCCCGACCGGTTTCATCGGTACCAACAAGTCGTGCGCTGCCGAGACGGTGCGCAATCTGGTGGAGGACTACAACCGAGGACAGCTAGGCGACCCGGCCCACAAGCCGGCGGCGCTGGAGAAGCTGGTCCGAAGCCGCCAACCCGCGGTCGTTGACGCCGCGGGTTGGCGTGCCATCGATGCCGCCGAGATCGCGCGCGGTGGCGGCCGGCGTCCGAGGGACAAGTTCGTCGATATCGCCGACATGCTCGCGGCCGCGGCGACGGCGCCGCGACCGCCCGCGCACAAGCGGCTGCTGGCGGGCCTGCGCCGCTAATCGAGGACGGCGACGATCGCCGCGGTGTCCCAGTAGAACGGGCGCACCTCGGCGATGCGTCCGTCGACCACCCGAAGCGTCTGCAGGATCGGGAAGCTCACGGTGCGCCCGGTCGACCGGGCGCGGGCATTGACCCGGGTGAGCACCACCGCAGTCTCGGTCGTGCAGAGATACTCCTGCTCGACCATCTCGAACTCGGACCAGGTGCGGCTCATCGCGAGGAAGAACCGATCCATGCCGCGGTGCCCTCGCCACACCCCGCCGTAGGGCAGGGCCCGCGCCTGATGCAGCACGACGTCGGGGGAGAAGTACGGCGCGAGGATCTCGAAACTGGCTGTCCCGGGTCCGCCCGCGGCCAGATAGTCGCGCTCGGCGGCGTACATCCCGCGCAGCAGGTTGCCGGTCTCGATCTTTGTCTCCACACCCGGTAGACGACGGCCGGGGTTGATACGTGAGATGTGAATTCCGGGATATCGCCGCAGCGCAGCGTGTATACGAAATGAATGCGTAGTGGTCGGGTCGCGGGGGTTGCAGTGGTCGTCGGCATCTGGTCGGCGACCGGGTTGGGATATCCGGGTCTGGCCCTGGCCGAGACGCCGGGCACCCAACAAGGCGCCGAGCAGGGCGCGGATCAGGGTGCCGAACAGACCTCCGAACAGACCTCGACACCTGCCGCCGAAACCGAACCGAAACCCGAGGCCACCACACCGGAACGCCGGATCGCTCCCCGGACGGTGCGGCAGGCGCAGACCACCGCGCGGGCAGGCTTGTCCTCGCCGCGCCCGACCGGCGTGACACCGGGCATCCCGGAGGTCGAGGAAACCGAGGACACCGAACCCGAGAACACCGGCACCTCGGCCGCCCCGAGCGCGCCGGCCCGGGCGCAGGTGCAGACGGCCGCCGCCCCGGTGACCGCGGCCGTCGTCCCGGTGGCGGCCACCGCGGCTGCCGCCCCGGTGAAATGGACATCGACGCTGCCCAATCCGGTCACGGCGGTCCGCTATGTCGCCAATGTCGTCAGAAGCCTGGTCGGCGCGGTGCTGAGCCCGTTCGCCGCTGGTCTGCCGGCCGGGCCCGTCGGTCCGCCCTCGGTGTGGGCGGTGCTGGCCTGGGTGCGCCGCGAACTGTTCAACGGTTCACCGACGATCGACTACTCCGGTGAGACGACGCAGACCGCCACCGGGCAGGTGCTCGGCAACGTCGGCGCTGCCGATCCCGACGGCGATCCGCTGAGGTACACCGTGATCGGCCGCCCGATCAACGGCGGTGTGGTCCAGATCGACCAGAGCACAGGTGATTTCATCTACCGGCCGACGAACGCCATGGCCGCGGCCGGCGGCACCGATTCGTTCACCGTGGTGGTCGACGACCATCGGGCCGGCGTGCACTGGCACGGACCGCTCGGCTTCCTGGAGCACGTTCCTGTCCTGGGCAACCTGATTCGCCCCGGCGGCGGGCACGGGGTGGCCCGCACCATCACCGTCGACATCGACGCTGTGGAAGGTGTGGACCTGTCCTTCCCCGAGGATTTCCATTGGGGCGTGGCGCATGCCGGATTCCAGGCCGAAGGCGGCCCCGGATCACCGGTCGACCCGAACTCCGACTGGTACAAGTGGGTGCACCACCCGCTCAACAAGCTCCTCGGCCTGACCAACGGGGTCCCGGAGAACGGGCCCGGCACCTACGTGTCGTATGACTCCGACGCCGCGCTGGCCAAGGAAGAACTCGGCATGAACACCTTCCGGATGTCGGTGGAGTGGAGCCGGATCTTCCCGAATTCGACTGCGGGCATTGACATCACGGATGAGGGTGGCGGGGTGAGCCTGGCCGATCTGCAGGCCCTGCAGGCATTGGCCAATCCGGCCGAGGTGGCGCACTACCGGGCCGTCTTCGATGCGCTGCGCGCCCACGGGCTGGAGCCGCTGGTCACCGTCAACCACTTCACCCTGCCGCTGTGGGTGCACGATCCGATCACCGCGCGCCCGCTCATCCAGCTGGGGCTGCCCGCTCCCGCCGCGGGCTGGCTCTCGGAGCAGACGCCGGTCGAGTTCGAGAAGTACGCGGCGTTCCTGGCCTGGACCTACGGCGACCAGGTGGACAACTGGGTGACGCTCAACGAGCCGTTCCCGCCGGTGATGACGGAGTTCCTCGCCATCCCGGGACTGGTGCCGAGCTGGCCGCCGGGCGTGCTGCGCCCGGATCTGGCCGCCCGCTTCGTGACCAATGAGGCCAAGGGGCACGTCGCGGCCTATGACGCTATCCACAAGTGGGACGACGACGCATTCGTCGGGTTCGCCAACAACATGGTTCCCGCGCGGCCGGCCAATCCGGTGAACCCGCAGGACGTCGCGGCCGCTGACGCCTGGAACCGGGTGTTCAACCAGTGGTTCCCCAACGCGGTCATCGACGGCTGGATCGACGCGAACTTCGACGGCAAGAAAACCGCCGATGAGATCCGTCCCGGCTTCGCGAACAAGGTCGACTTCCTGGGTGTGCAGTACTACGGCTCCCAGCCGATGAGCGGCTTCGGGTTCGCCCCGCTGCCGGGGTTCAACTTCCTGCAGGGCATCCCGTTCCGGTGCGAGCCGTCCTCGCAGACGTGCAGCGACTTCAACCAGCCCATCGACCCGGGCGGTTTCCGCGAGGTGCTGGAAGTCGCTGCGTCCTACGGCAAACCGCTGTGGATCACCGAGAACGGCGTCGCCGACGATGACGACACCAAGCGGCCGTCCTACATCGTCAACCACATCGCCGTCGTGCAGGACCTGCTGGCGCACGGCACCGACATCCGCGGCTACACCTACTGGTCCTTCGTCGACAACCTGGAATGGTCGGAGGGCTACCACCTGCAGTTCGGCCTGTACGGCTCCGACCCCAGCACGCCCGAACTCGAGCGCACCCCCAAGCCCGCCAGCATCTCGGCGATCAGCCAGATCACCGGCGCGAATGCGCTGCCGACGGGCCTGTTGGAGCTCTACCTGCCCGGTGCTACGACTGTGACTGCATAGCCTGGGCGATCTCCTCCATGCTGACCTCACGCACGGGCTGGCCCAGCGACCACTGGTGGCCGAACGGGTCGCGGACCATGCCGTAGCGGTCACCCCAGAACTGGTCCTCCAGCGGCGCGACCACCTCGGCGCCGGCCTCGACGGCCTGGGCGAACTTGGCGTCCACATCGTCGACGGTCAGGTGGATGGTGACCGGGGTGCCGCCGAACGCCTTCGGGGTCTGGGACTTACCGTTGTCGAACTCCGGGAAGTCGTCGTTGAGCATGATGGTGGACCCGTTGACCTGGATCGCGGCGTGCACGATCCGGCCGTCCGGCTGGGCCACCCGACCCATTTCGGTGGCGCCGAACGCCTTGACGTAGAAGTCGATGGCGGCGGCGCCGTCGACACACAGGTGCGGGGTGACGGCGGGGGTGACTTCGATGGCCATGATGTTTCTCCTGATCCTGGGCAACTGACGATCTATAGACCGGTCGCGAGACCCGATCTCATCGCATGTAACCAGCAGGGGGCGACAAGTAGCTCAGACCACCGAGTACCCGGGCGGCAGTGCGGATCTGCCGGTCAATGCGGTGAGCACGGTTTCGCCCTGACCCAGCCGGGCGGCCACCCTGGTGGCCAGCACCCCGGCCTGCTCCACGGCGTCGGTGGGCAGTTCGAATTCGAGGCCGGCCGCCCGCGCGATGTCCATGCCGTGCACCGTCAGTTCGAACACCCGGGTCTCCAGGTAGTGCGACAGCCGGATGCCCAGGCCGCCGATCACGCTGATCACCGGATCGCCGGCGTTCTCGACATCGGAGAGTGCCCCGGCCACCAGCCCGTCCACGGTGGCGACCGGGTCGGTGCCGAGATCACGCCCGGCCTGGCGCCCGCGTTCGTTGATGGCCTCGGCCCCCGCGGACGTGGTGAACTCGCGAACCCACACGTAGTAGGCGACGGCGTCGTCGACGTCCGGGTGATTGGCCGGTGTGCGCAGGTACTCGCTCACGGTGATGAGCGAGCGGGAGGTGTGCCCGACCAGTGCGCGCATATCCCAGTCGCCCAGACCCGGGCCGTCCCAGGCTGTTTCGGGTATCGCCCGCACCAGACGGGCGAAGGCCGCGGCCGCCGACCCGAAAACCGGAGCGGTCATGATGCCGCGATGCGGTCCCAACCGGTGACCGACTCCGGGGAACGCGGTTCGGGGCCGACGTACACGGCCGACGGGCGCACCAGCTTGCCCAGCCGTTTCTGTTCGAGGATGTGCGCACACCAGCCCGCGGTCCGCCCGCAGGTGAACATCGCGGGCATCATCTTCGGCGGCACCTGCGCGAAGTCCAGGATGACCGCGGCCCAGAACTCCACATTGGTCTCGATGGCGCGGTCGGGCCGTCGCTCGCGCAGTTCGGCCAGCGCGGCCTGCTCGAAGGCCGCCGCCACTTCGTACCGGGGCACCCCGAGACGTTGCGCCGTCGCCCGCAACACCCGCGCACGGGGGTCCTCGGACCGGTACACGCGGTGGCCGAAGCCCATCAGCTTGTCGTTGCGGTCCAGGATGCCCTTCACCACCGCTCGCGCGTCACCGCTGTGTTCGGCCTCGTCGAGCATCGGCAGCACCCGGGCCGGCGCGCCGCCGTGCAGGGGACCGCTCATGGCGCCGACCGCGCCGGACAGCGCTGCCGCCACATCGGCACCGGTGGAGGCGATGACGCGGGCGGTGAAGGTGGAGGCGTTCATGCCGTGTTCGGCGGCGGTCACCCAGTAGGCGTCGATGGCCTCGACGTGGCGGGGATCCGGGTCGCCCTGCCAGCGCGTCATGAAACGTGCCGTCACGGTGGGACATTCATCGATGGAGCGCTGCGGGACGGCGGGCTGATAGATCCCGCGGGCGGACTGCGCGACATAGGACAACGCCATCGCCGACGCGCGGGCGAGCTGGTCGCGGGCGGTGGCGTCATCGATGTCGAGAATCGGCGCGTAGCCCCAGATGGGAGCCAGCATGGCCAGCCCGGCCTGGACGTCCACCCGGACATCGCCGGAGTGGATCGGCAGCGGGAACGGTTCGGCCGGCGGCAGCCCGTGTTCGAAGTTGTCGTCGACCAGCAGGCCCCACACCTCGCCGAAGGTGACCCTGCGGTCCACCAGGTCCTCGATGTCGACGCCGCGGTAGCGCAGCGCCCCGCCGTCCTTGTCCGGCTCGGCGATCTCGGTGGTGAACGCCACCACCCCGGCAAGTCCGGGAACAAAATCCTTGGGCACCGATGACAACTCCGTCATGTGCCGATTCTTGCACTCGTCCGCGCCCGCCGCCGCGCGCGTACCGTTCT
The DNA here is from genome assembly GCF_008329585.1 of Mycolicibacterium sp. P9-22. GTDB lineage: Bacteria > Actinomycetota > Actinomycetes > Mycobacteriales > Mycobacteriaceae > Mycobacterium. Next base: position 494,865 of record NZ_NPKP01000003.1, read on the forward strand.
GCCCATGGAACCGGAACAGCTCGCGCGGATGCGAGCCGAATACGGGTCGGTCGAGAAGGACGGCAGCGCGGATCTCGACGCCGACTGGGTGGCCGATGGATGGCTGGTGTTGTTCAACCGGTGGATGGCCGAGGCCCACGCGGCCGGCCTGTCCGAGCCCAACGCGATGGTCGTCGCGACCGTCGACGCACAGGGCAGACCGGTGACGCGCACCGTGTTGTGCAAGAGCGCCGGCGAGGAAGGGATCTCCTTCTATACGAACTACGACTCCGCCAAGGGGCAGCAGTTGGCAATACAGCCGTATGCCTCGGCGACCTTCCCCTGGTACGGACTTGGACGTCAGATTCATGTGCGGGGCCCGGTGATCCGGGTGCCGGCCGAGGCGACCGCGGACTACTGGTCCAAGCGGCCGCGCGGCTCACAACTCGGCGCGTGGGCATCGCTGCAGTCCGCGCCGATCGCCTCCCGCGCGGCGCTGCTCGGACAGCTCGCCGACGTCACCGCCCGGTTCGCCGACCTCGAAGCCGTTCCGGTGCCGCCCAATTGGGGTGGATACCTGATCGCGCCGGAGGTCGTCGAATTCTGGCAGGGGCGGGAAAACCGGGTGCATAACAGGATTCGGGTCACCCCCGCGGACGGCGGGGTGGAGCGTCTTCAGCCCTAACCTCCGGCGGTCTCTCAGGTGGTCGGGTTACGATCCAACAGTGGCCGCTGCGAACAGGGAAACCGATCTCGGTTTGCGCGAACGAAAAAAGCTACGCACCCGGGCGATATTGATCGACGCGGCACTGGAGCTGTGTCTGCGGCACGGCTATGAGCAGACGACCGTCGACCAGATCGCGGCCGTGGCCGAAGTGTCACCGCGCACGTACAGCCGGTACTTCGCCACCAAGGAGGCCGTCTTCCTCACCCTGCTGGAGGATCTGTCCCACGAGATCGCCGCCGAGTTGGCTCGCCTGCCGCGCGGCATCGGCCCGATCGAGGCGTTGCGGGCTGCCCATGTCGCGGTGCTCACCAAGTCCGCCGCCGGTCAGGTCGGCGGCTTCACCAGCGATCGCGTCGTGCTTACCCTACGCGTGATCAATAGCGCAAATGCCTTGCGGCAGGGCGCATTTGACTTCAGATCGCCCGCGGTGCTGGCCGCTCTGGCCGAGCTGATGGGTGTCGAGGAGGATGACCGCCAGCTGTTATTGGGACTTTCGGTGTTCTCCGCCATCATCATCGCCGCGTGCGGTGACCTGGTCGAGGACTCCGACGGGATGCCGCTGGGTCCGCTGTTGATGATCGAGCGTCTCAACGGAGCATGTGAACAGGTCGCCGGCTTCGCCGGCCAGATCTTCGCCGCCAGCCCCGGGCAGCAGCCGGCAGGCCACGAGATCCCGGCGAATGTCTGAGCGGCCGCCGAGCGGTCTGCGGGAACGAAAGAAGCTGCGGACCCGCGTCACGCTGATCGAGACCGCGGCCGAACTGTGCGAGCGGCAGGGTTTCGACAACACCACCGTCGAGCAGATCGCGGCCGCCGCGGATGTGTCGCCGCGCACCTTCAGCCGGTACTTCCCGACCAAGGAAGCGGTGATCTTCGCCATCATCGAGGACACCGCCGCCTTCGTCGCCGACGAGTTGACGAGGCTGCCGACCGATATCAACGAGTTCGAGGCGATGCTGCGGGCTCACCTCAAGGCGGTGCAGCCCGGCCGCGATGGCCGGCCGACGCCGATCTTCCACCGGATGGCGGCGCTTATCCGGATCGTGAACTCCTCGGCGAGCCTCGCCGTGACCAACATCCCGTACCGCCTGCAGGCCGACCATTTCCCGACGGTGATCGCCGTCGCCGACCGGATGGCGTTGCCCCGGGACCATGACGCGGTGCACATGGTGCTGGAGACCTGGACGGTGGTGATGAACACCGCGACCCGGGGATTGGGCACACCCGGGCAGCCGCCCATCGAGCCGGAAATCGTTGCTGCGCGCATCTCGGCGGCCTATGAGACGTTGACCCGGACATGGCGGCCGTGGTCCTCGCCGCCCGAGTCGACCGATCCGCCCGCCGGGGAACCCCCCGCAAGCGCGCCGGATTGTTAGCGACTACCGTCCAGTATCAAGAGACGGCTCCCGGTCGCCTCACCCATGCCGACGCCCAGAGAAGGGGTTCCAGTGGCCGACAACTCCAGCCCTGACGAGAAAGCCACCCTGTCGTATCCGGGCGGCTCCCTGGACTTGGAGATCGTGCACGCCACCGAGGGATCGGACGGCATCGCACTGGGGCCGCTGCTGGCCAAGACCGGTTACACGACGTTCGACGGCGGTTTCGTGAACACCTCGTCGACCAAGAGTGCGATCACCTACATCGACGGTGACGCCGGCATCCTGCGCTACCGCGGCATCCCGATCGAGCAGCTCGCCGAGAAGTCGACGTTCATCGAGGTCAGCTACCTGCTCATCTACGGTGAGCTGCCGACCCCCGACGAGCTCGCCTCGTTCACCAACCAGATCCAGCGGCACACCCTGCTGCACGAGGATCTCAAACGCTTCTTCGACGGTTTCCCGCGCAACGCGCACCCCATGCCGGTGCTGTCCTCGGCGGTCAACGCGCTGAGCGCCTACTACCAGGACTCGCTGGACCCGCTGGACAACAAGCAGGTCGAGCTGTCGACGATCCGGCTGCTGGCCAAGCTGCCGACCATCGCCGCGTACGCCTACAAGAAGTCCGAGGGGCAGCCTTTCCTGTACCCGGACAACTCGTTGACGCTGGTGGAGAACTTCCTGCGGATGACGTTCGGCTTCCCGGCCGAGCCCTACGAGGTGGACCCCGAGATCGTCCGCGCCTTGGACATGCTGCTGATCCTGCACGCCGATCACGAGCAGAACTGCTCGACCTCGACGGTGCGCCTGGTCGGGTCCTCACAGGCCAACCTGTTCACCTCGATCTCCGGCGGTATCAACGCGCTGTGGGGCCCGCTGCACGGCGGCGCCAACCAGGCCGTGCTGGAAATGCTGACCAAGATCCAGAACTCCGACGGCGACGTCAAGGAGTTCGTCCGCAAGGTCAAGAACCGCGAGGACGGCGTGAAGCTGATGGGCTTCGGGCACCGGGTCTACAAGAACTACGACCCGCGGGCGCGCATCGTCAAGGAGCAGGCCGACAAGATCCTGGGCAAGCTCGGTGTGGACGATCCGCTGCTCGATATCGCCAAGCAGCTCGAAGAGATCGCGTTGACCGACGACTTCTTCGTGGAGCGCAAGCTCTACCCGAACGTCGACTACTACACCGGCGTCATCTACCGGGCGATGGGCTTTCCGACCCGCATGTTCACCGTGCTGTTCGCGCTCGGCCGGCTGCCCGGCTGGATCGCGCACTGGCGGGAGATGCACTCCGAGCCCGGCAAGATCGGCCGCCCGCGCCAGATCTACACCGGCTATACCGAGCGCGACTACGTCGACCTCGGCGGACGCTGACCTTTTCGGGTCAAGAGACATATCTCACTGTCAACGGCATTGCCCGCAGAACAGTTGTAGTTTCACAATAGTTGTGTGAATGAAACGATCAGCACGCTGACTCCGCGGCGCAAGGCGATCGTCCTCGCGTCGTGTTGTCTGAGTTTGCTGATCGTCTCGATGGACGCCACCATCGTCAACGTCGCGATCCCGTCGATCCGCACCGATCTCGGTGCGACGGCATCCCAGTTGCAGTGGGTCATCGACATCTACACCCTGGTGCTTGCCTCGCTGCTGATGCTCTCCGGCGCCATGGGGGACCGCTTCGGCCGGCGCCGGGTGTTCCAAACCGGGCTGTTGATCTTCGCGATCGGCTCACTGCTGTGCAGCCTCGCCCCGGGCATCGACGCTCTGATCGCCGCGCGGTTCCTGCAGGCCATCGGCGGCTCGATGCTCAATCCGGTGGCGCTGTCCATCATCTCGCAGGTGTTCACCGGACCGGTCGAACGGGCCCGGGCCATCGGGATCTGGGGAGCGGTCGTCGGCATCGCCATGGCGCTCGGCCCCACGGTCGGCGGCCTGCTCATCCACCTGATCAGCTGGCGGGCGGTGTTCTGGATCAACCTGCCGATCTGCCTGGCGGCCATCGTGCTGACGGCGATCTTCGTGCCGGAGACCCGGTCGGCGACCATGCGCAATATCGACCCGGTCGGCCAGCTGCTGGCCGTGGTGTTCCTGTTCGGCGCGGTCTTCACCCTCATCGAGGGCCCCGCGCTGGGTTGGGGCAACGGGCGGGTCATCGCCGCCGGCACGGCGGCGGTGCTGACCTTCGCAGCGTTCCTGCGCTACGAGTCGCGGCGCACGGATCCATTCATCGACCTGCGATTCTTCCGCAGCGTGCCGTTCGCCTCCGCCACGGTGATCGCCATCTGCGCATTCGCTTCCTGGGGCGCGCTGCTGTTCATGATGTCGCTGTATCTGCAGGGTGCACGCGGTTATTCGGCCGTCCAGACCGGACTGATCTACCTGCCGATCGCGGTCGGTGCGCTGGTGTTCTCGCCGCTGTCGGGCCGGCTGGTGGGTCGTTATGGGGCCCGCCCGTCACTGCTGGTGTCCGGAGTGATGATCGCGATCGCATCGTCCGTGCTGGCGCTGCTGCCGGAGAGCGCGCCGGTGTGGGCGCTGATGACGGTGTTCGCCGTCTTCGGCATCGGCTTCTCGATGGTGAATGCGCCCATCACCAATGCGGCGGTCAGCGGCATGCCGCTGGACCGGGCCGGCGCCGCCTCCGCGGTGACCAGCACGAGCCGTCAGATCGGCGTGAGTATCGGTGTGGCCCTGTGCGGTTCGGTGGCCGGTGCGGCGTTGGCCGCGTCGGCCGATTCAGCCGTGTCGGGCACCGGGAGCTTCGCCGCATCGGCGCGCCCGCTGTGGCTGGTGTGCGTGGGGCTGGGCGTGGTGGTCGCCGTGCTGGGCTTCGTGTCCACCTCGCCGCGGGCCGTGGATTCGGCGAAGCGGCTGGCCCCGCTCATCGAGGGCCCGAAGGTGGTCGCCGATGTCCGATGATCTCGCCGGTCAGGTGTGGCGGCTGATGGCCGCGGTGGTGCACGAGAATCGCGACGGCTGGAAACGTGCCGTCATCGAGCAGTCCGGTCTGCCGTTCAGCCGCATCCGGGTGCTGAAGCGGCTCGTGCCGGCGCCGATGACGGTCAAGGGCGTGGCCGACGCGGCCACCTTGGATGCCCCCGCGGCCACCGTCGCCATCAACGATCTGGAGGAGCGCGGTCTGGTGGTCCGGCAGATCGACCCGAGCAATCGGCGGTCCAAGACCGTGTCGATCACCGCCGCAGGACGTGAACTGGTCGCCCGCATCGATGCCGTCGAGGATCCCGCGCCGGCCGCAGTCGCCGCCTTGACCCACGCGGAACTTGTTGTGCTGCAGGCGCTTCTGAAGAAGTTGGGCTGACGCCCAATGCCGCGCGAACAGTGCGGTCGGAAGGTTCACTGGGCCGTGTAGCCGCCGTCGACCCTGATGGTCGTGCCGGTGACATACCGCGCGTCATCGGACACCAGATAGGCGACCGCGGCCGCGACATCCTCCGGTGCGGCCAAGCACCCCAATGGAATTCGCGATACGACTTCGTGCTCGGTCTGGCCGGGATCCGGCGTGCGGGCAAGCCAGGCGTCATACAGCGGCGTCCTGGTCATCCCCGGTGCCACGTCGTTGACCCGGATGCCCAGCGGCGCAAGCTCGACTGCCGCCGACAGCGTCAGCGCCTGCAACGCGCCCTTGGATGCGGCATACACACCCATCGTGGGTACCCCGGCGATCGCCAGGCGTGAGGTGATGTTGACGATCGACCCACCGTGCTCCATCGCAGCAGTAGCCGCCTGAATCATGGCGATGGCGGCGAAGGTGTTGACCTCGAAGACCTGGCGGATGGCGGGCATCGGGGTGCAGACCAACTCGTCGGTGTGATCGAGCGCCGCGTTGTTGACCAGCCCGTCGATGCAGCCGAACGTGTCTCGGCACGCCTCGACCACAACGGTCGACGCATCGGTTTCGGTGAGGTCGGCGGCGACGAACCGTACTCGTTCGTCGAGTGACCGGGCCAGCTGCCGTCCTGCGTCGATGTCCCGGCCGGTCACCAGCACTCGCGCTCCCTCGGCATGCAGACGGGTCGCTGTCACCCGGCCGATTCCCGATGTGGCTCCGGTGACCACGATGGCCTTGCCATCCAGACGCCCGGACACTGCGCGCAGTTGCGTCATGGCAGTTTGGCAGAGATCTCCCGGGCGCCCGCTTTCACCTGCGCACCAGCATGTTCCAGACGATCCGGGGTCAATCGGTGGGTGAGGAAGCTGATGCTCAGCGCGTACCGTGACGGACCGCCGTTGGCCGCGGGAACCGCCGCAGCCACACAGGTCAGTTCCTCGGCAGCCTCCTCGCGGTCGACGGCGAAACCCTGTTCGCGGATGTCGGAGATCTCGGCGGCCATCTTCTTCATCGAGGTGATGGTATGCGGGGTCAGTTCCGGCAATCCCGCCGAGGCGACGATTTCTCGCCAGACGCTGTCGGTCATGGTCGCCATCAGCGCTTTGCCCAGTGCCGATGCATGCCATGGGTCGGATTGCCCGACGTCGCTGATCTTTTTCACGGCGCGCCGACTCTCGACGACTTCCAGGATGACGACGCTGCGGTCTTTGTGCGTTGCGAAGTTCACGGTTTCGTTGAACTCGTGCATAAGCCGCTCCATGGTGGGCAGCACCGCGTCGGTGGGGACCTGACCGGAAAAGGCGCGCTGCCCCAGTCGGAAGATCTCCCAGCCGAGCCGGTACTGGGCGGTGTTGAAACGCTCGACGTATCCCAGCGAGGCGAGACTGTTCAGATACCGCAGCACGGTGGCTTCGTTGAGCTCTGTGCGCCTTGATATCTCGGTCAGATTGCCGGTTTCCGCTTCGGCCACCGCGCCGAGGATTCGCGCTGTGCGTTCGACACCGATGAGGCTCGCACCTTTGTCGGGGCTCATCTCCTTTTTCACCCAGTGAAGGTTACCAGTGCTCAGTGACAGCCTTTCGGCCCGCGGCTTCCTGTTGACAGCGCCGGGTGCGTCTTCTAGATTTCATTCAGTGCAGTTGAATATCACTCAGTGAAAATGTTCAATCGCCGACCCCATCAGCTCGAAGGAGACGCAATGCCCACCGCAGCCGACAGCCGTTCAGCACAGGTCGACGGAGCCAGCATCCTGGCTTCGCAGGGCCTGTTGTCGGCCGATGACTACACCCTCGCCGCGTCGACCAAGTCGTTCGACGACGGTGGCGCCTACCGCCTGGAAATCTCTGGTGTCGAACGCCTTTCGACCCTCGAGGTACTGCTGGACGAAGCCGCCAAACAAGATGTGTTCATCCACCGCATCATCGCGTTCGGTGGCGGCACCACCCTGCTCAACACCGCAGAACTACGCGACGTCGCCGAACTGGCCGCGGAGAACCGCATCGAACTGATCGCGGTGCCGGGCCCCCGCACGGGCTGGGACCTCGGGCGTCAGGCGCTGAGCACCGAGGGCACCGCCGGCGGACGGCGGGTCCGCGGACTCGACAACGTCCGCTACCTGCTGGACGACTACCTGCGGATCTTCTCCACCGGTATCCGTGGTGTACTCGTCTGGGACGAAGGCGTTCTCGACATCCTCAACAAGGCGCGCGACGCCGGGCACATCCCCGCCGACGCAAAGTTCAAGATCTCGGTCTACGCCGGCCACGCCAATCCCGCCTCGATCAGAATCCTGCAGGACCTGGGCGCCGACAGCGTGAACCCGGTCGGTGACCTGAGCCGTCCGATGCTGGCCGCCATTCGTCGCTCCGTCGACATCCCGCTCGATGTCTGGGCCGAGACCTTCGAGTCCTTCGGCGGGATGAACCGGCTGTGGGAGGCCGGCGACATCGCCCGGGTGGCCGGACCGGTCTACTTCAAGGTCGAACCGGGCGAGTCCGAGGCCGTCATGTACAACGGCTGGGTCCGGCCCGAGTTCCACGAGGAACTGATCCGACACAAGGTGCGCCATGCCGCCATCCTGAATGAACTCGCAACCACGAGCGCTCCCGACGTGACCGTCTCACCGCGCCCCCGCATCGCCGCTCCAGCGCTGACCAACTGATCTGACACGACGAGGCGATCGGACACGGAGTGATCACTGTGGGACGTCATCCCCGGGCCGCGGTCATCGGCTCGGGCAACATCGGCACCGACCTGATGTACAAGCTGCGGCGGTCAGCAATCCTCGACATTGCCGTCATGGTCGGGATCGACACTGCCAGTGATGGTTTGGCCCGTGCATCAGCGCTCGACGTGGCGGTCACAGCGGACGGAGTCGACGGGCTGCTGACGATGGGCGACTTCGACGACATTGAGGTCGTCTTCGACGCGACCAGCGCCGACGCGCACCATCGCAATCACGCCATGCTCGAGCCGACCGGCCGTCTGGTCGTCGACCTCACACCAGCGGCCGTCGGCCCCTATGTGGTGCCGGCGGTCAACATGGCCGGCCTCACCGGATACCGGAATCTCAACATGGTGACATGCGGCGGCCAGGCGACGGTGCCGATCGTCGCGGCCTTGTCGCAGGTTACCGGTGTCCACTACGCCGAGATCGTGGCCTCGATCTCGTCCCGGTCAGCAGGTCCGGGAACTCGGTCGAACATCGATGAGTTCACCCAGACCACGGCGCGGGCCATCGAGACGGTGGGCGGCGCCGGCCGCGGTAAGGCGATCATCGTGCTCAACCCCGCCGAGCCACCGATGATCATGCGGGACACGGTGGCAGCGCTGGTGTCCACGGCGGAGGAGGCGACCATCGCAGACTCGGTGGTTCGGATGGTCAGCGACGTCGCTTGCTACGTGCCGGGGTACCGGCTCCGGCAGGACGTCCGGATTTCTCCAGTGCCGCAGTCGGATCCGCGCCGGCGGCTGGTCGCCGAGGCCGACCGGGGCACCGATCTCCACCAGGTGACGGTATTCCTCGAGGTCGAGGGGGCCGGGGACTATCTGCCCTCTTACGCTGGAAATCTCGACATCATGACCGCCGCCGCGGTCCGCGTCGCCGAGCACGCCGTCACGACCTCGGCCCCGGCCGGGGTGGCGCCATGACGACCGAAATCTACGTGCAGGACGTCACGCTGCGCGACGGGATGCACGCACTCGGCCACTCGTTGAGCCTGAAGGACACCACCCGCATCGCCCGCGCGCTCGACCGGGCCGGCGTGGCCGCGATCGAGGTGGCCCACGGTGACGGGCTGGCCGGTGGCGGGCTGACCTACGGTCCCGGATCCCACAGCGACGCCGAATGGATTACGGCGGCAGCAGGCGCCGTACGCACTGCCAGACTGACGACACTGTTGATACCCGGCATCGGCACGCTCGACGATCTGCGTGCGGCGGTCGACGTCGGCATCACATCGGTGCGGATCGCCACGCACTGCACCGAGGCCGATATCGCCCGCCAGCACATTCTCACAGCGAGGAGCCTCGGTCTGGACGTCGCGGGATTCCTCATGATGGCCCACCTGACTACTCCCGATCACCTTGCGCAGCAGGCGAGGGTCATGGAGGACGCCGGCGCACAGTGCGTCTACGTCACGGATTCCGGTGGGCGTCTGACCATGACGGACATGCGCGACCGGGTGCGGGCCTATCGCAGCGTTCTGAACCCGGAGACGTCGATCGGTGTACACGCACACCACAATCTCGCGCTGGGCGTGGCGAATTCGATCACCGCGGTCGAGGAGGGCGCGCACCGCGTCGATGCCTCCCTGACCGGGCTCGGCGCAGGTGCGGGAAACTGCCCGTTGGAGGTATTCATCGCGGTCGCTGAAATCAACGGCTGGGCGCATGGCTGCGATCTGTTCGCGTTGATGGACGCGGCCGAGGATCTGGTTCGCCCGCTGCAGCAGCGCCCTGTCCGAGTCGACCGCGAGACGTTGACCTTGGGTTACGCGGGTGTGTACTCGAGCTTCCTGCTGCATGCCGAGCGCATCGCGGCCGAGGTCGGTGTCGGGACCCGCGCACTGCTGGTCGAAGCCGGCCGCCGGTCGATGGTCGGCGGACAAGAAGATCTGCTCATCGATCTCGCGCTTGATATGAGGAGGTGAGCAAGTGTTTTCGCCGCTGTGCTCGGCAACCGCCGCCGAGCACATGGACAAGGAGCCAACAGCCCCGTCGCACCTCACGACTCACGAGAGATGAACCATCATGGAGAACGTCACTGCGTCCATCCCACCCCGACGGTCGATCAAGACACCGTCCGCCACGCCCGCCGATACCGAGCTACCCGGCGGACGACGTAATCATGGACTGAAAGAGAACACCCTGGGTGTTCCGAGCATCTTCTTCTACATCATCGCCGCCGCGTCGCCGTTGACCGTGGTGGTGGCGCTGTTCCCGATCATCATCGGAGCCGGTAACGGCGTCGGTATGCCCGGCGCATTCGTCATCGCGGCTGTGGTGCTGATGATCTTCGCCGTCGGATACGTGGCGATGAGCCGCCACGTGACCAATGCCGGGGCCTTCTATGCCTACGTCACCCTCGGCCTCGGCCGGATCGCCGGCCTCGGTTCGGCGTCTCTGGCGATCTTCGCATACAACGCCATCCAGGCCGGTCTCTATGGCGGGTTCGGTTACTACGCCGCGGAACTACTGAATCCCGCGCTGGGAGTGAGCGTTCCGTGGTGGGTGTACGCATTCGTCGGCCTGCTGTTGTGTCTCGGCCTGGGGGTGCAGGGAGTGCACTCCGGCGCCCGCGTGCTCGGTGTGTTCATGACGCTGGAAGTCGCGATGATCACCGTCCTGAGTGTGTTCAGCCTCTTCGGCGACACCGTCCCGGTCTCGGGCTTCTCGTTGGAGCCCTTCGATCCCAGTGTGGTGTTGGGCGGCGCGCTCGGCGTGGCCCTGATGTTCGCGCATGCGTCATTCATCGGTTTCGAGGGTTCGGCGATCTACGGAGAGGAGGCTCGCAACCCTGCCCGCACCATCCCGCGCGCCACGTATCTGTCGATCGCATTCATGGGCATCCTGTACGCAGTGTCCGGCTGGCTGATCATGAATGCGCTCGGTCTGGACAACGTCGTCGCAATCGCGAACGAAACCGGGGGCAACTTCATCTTCGTCGCCAGCGACACCATAATCGGGCACAACATCTCGTTGCTGTTCCAGATCCTTATCGTGACAGCGACTTTCGCGGCCATCGTCACATTCCACAACAACGTCTCGCGATATCTCTTCTCATTGGGCCGTCAAACACTGGTGTGGAAACCGCTCGGGTGGACCCTGCCCGGCCGCCAGACGCCGTGGGTGGCCTCGATCGTCCAGAGCGTGATGGTGGGAGTCGTCATCGCCGCCTTCGCGGTAACCGGCCAGGATCCGTTCGCCACCCTGTTCACCTGGGCCACCGGTATCGGCACCATCGGCGTCATCCTGTCCCAGCTCGTGGCGGGCATCGCGATCTTCGTCTTCTTCCGTAAGTCCGACGTCGACAAACGGCCGTGGAACACGGTGATCGCGCCGGTTCTTGCAATCGTCGGTCTGGTGGCCTTCTTCGTGCTGACACTCGACAGCCTGGACGTTCTGTTGGCCGTGGAGGGTGCCACGGCGGTGCTGATGGTCTCGCTGGTCTTCCTGGCGCTAGTCGCGGGCATGGCCTACGGCATATACCTGCGTTTCTTTGCTCCGGGGAAGTACGCGCTGATCGGGAAGGCGCTCAACGAGCGGGATCTGGCCGAACCGGCGCCCGAAGCAATGTAGCCCGCCGACTTCGCCGAAGTCCGGCACGTCTGTCCGCCGTTAGGTACGTTTGTACGTATCGATACGTACAAACGTTCCTAACGAAAGGTTGATCATGACCTCCGCTCCCCGGCGCGCCCGACGTCATGATCCCAACAGGAAGGAACTGATCGTGGAATCCGCACTTGCGGTACTGGCACGTGACGGGGTTGCCGGAATCACCCATCGCGCCATCGCCGAAGAGGCCGACGTTCCACTGGGATCCATCACGTATCACTTCGCCACCCTCGACGACATCGTCCAACTCGCATTCCAGACCCACGTCGAGAAGCTGGCGAAACGATTCGAAGACCGGTTGGCTCAGTGTGCGCCAGGAGCCGATCTCATCGACTGCATCACGGCCGCGATCACCGACGATCTGGCGGCCAACCCGAACGAACTCGCCGTGACCTACGAACTGTACGGCGACACCGTGCGCCGGGCCGACAACAAACGGCTGACCCAGGCATGGATGGAACGGGCCCAGGACGCGTTGGCGCAACACTTCGACCGCGCGACCGCCCACCTGATCGACGTTGTGATCGAAGGCCTAATGGTGCACATGTCCGTTGCCCAACAACCTATTTCGAAGGATGCGGTGCGAGCACTTCTAGCCACCGCAGCCAATGCCGGCACCGCGCTGAACCCAACACCCCACACCGAATCGGAGTAGACATGACCTTCCACCGCAAGATGTTCATCGACGGCAACTGGGCCGACGCCTCCGACGGCGCGGTCGACCAGGTGCCTGCCCCCACCACCGGAGAGTCTTTCGCCGAGATCGCACACGGCACCGTTGCCGACGTCGATCGCGCGGTGGCCGCCGCCCACGCGGCCTTCCCCGACTGGGCACGCACACCGGCGGGCGAACGGGCCCGTGCCTTCCTCAAGCTCGCGGACCGGATCGAAGACGACCAGCGAACCCTCGCCGAGATCGAGTCGCGCAATGTGGGCAAGCCCATCGGTCTGGCGCTCGAAGAGATGGAGATGATCCCCGACCACCTGCGGTTCTTCGCCGGTGCCGCCCGAACCATGGAAGGCCGCGCGGCGGCAGAGTTCGTGCGCGGCAAGACCAGCATCATCCGCCGCGACCCGCTCGGTGTCGTGGGCTCGGTGGCACCGTGGAATTACCCGCTGCTGATGGCGATCTGGAAGATCTCCCCGGCCCTGCTCACCGGCAACACCCTGGTCCTCAAGCCCTCCGAGCACACCCCGTTCTCGGTCCTGCGCCTCGCCGAGCTCGCCGCAGACCTGTTCCCCGCCGGGGTGTTCAACGTGGTCACCGGTGATGGTGAGGACGTCGGTGCGCGGCTGGTCTCGCACTCCTTGGTACGGATGTCCTCGCTCACCGGTTCCGTCGACACCGGCCGTGCACTCATGCGCGCCTCGGCCGACTCCAACCTCAAACGGTTGCATCTCGAACTCGGCGGCAAGGCGCCCGTCCTGGTATATCCGGACGCCGATCTGGCACTCACCGTCGCAAAGATCATGGAGGGCGCGTTCTGTAACTCCGGTCAGGACTGTATGGCGGCCTCGCGCATCTATGTCCACGACTCGGTGCACGACGATCTGGTCTCGGGCCTCGAAAAGGCGGTCAAAGAACTCGATCTCGGTGACATCGCCGACGAGAACACCGCGATGGGACCGGTCATCACCGCCAACCACCGCGACCGTGTCGAAGGATTCGTGGCCCGCGCGAAGGCAACTGGCCATACTGAGCTGATTCAGGGCGACAACCCCGGAACAGGGTTCTACACCGCCCCCACTGTCTTGGTCGGAGCCCGCCACGGCGACGAGATCGTCAGCACCGAGGTGTTCGGACCCGTCACCTCGGTGACCAGATTCGGCGACAACGATGACGTCATCGCACTCGCCAACGACACCGAATACGGCCTTGCCGCCTCGGTATTCACCCAGGACATCGGGCGGGCCATGACCGTGTCCAGTGATCTGCAATTCGGCACCGTGTGGGTCAATGACCACCTGCCCGTCACACCCGAGATGCCGCACGGCGGATTCAAGCAGTCGGGTAACGGCAAGGACATGTCGGTGTACGCGCTCGAGGAATACACCGAAATCAAGCATGTGATGATCAACCGTGAGAGTGCCTGACATGACCATCAGCGCCATCAACATGTTCCGGCTGCGCCCCGGTGTCAGCACCGCTGACTTCGAGAAGTTCTCGGTGGAACTCGATCGGCCGCGCTGTTTGGCTCTCGACGTGGTCCTCGGCTTCGAGGTTTACCTTGCCGAGCAGGCCGACGACCCCTGCGGTCACGACGTCATCGAAGTGATGACGGTGGCGTCCTGGCCGGAGTGGGAGACGGTCCGAGACTCCGCACCCGAGTTGAAGGATGTCCTCGCGCGCTTCGACGAGCTCGTCGAGCCGGACAGCGTCACCACCGTATTCGCCCGTCATTTGCCGCTGCAGCAGGAGATCTGACATGCCACCAATCGACTACGACGCCGTCATCATCGGCGCAGGCCACAATGGCCTGGTCACGGCGAACTACCTCGCCCGTGCCGGCAGACGGGTCCTCGTCCTGGAGGCCCGCAACGTCGTCGGCGGTGCCTGTGTCACCGAGGAACTGATACCCGGCTCCAAGTGGTCGTCGTGCGCATTCATCGCCGGGCTGCTCCGGCCGGAGATCATCGAAGAACTGGAGCTGAGCAAGTTCGGCCTGGAGCTTTACCAGGGTGATGCGTTGTCCTACAGCCTGTTCCGCGATGGCACCTCCTTCACCATGTGGAAGGAGACCGACCGGACCCTGCGCGAACTTGAGAAGCTCAACAAGAAGGACGCCCAGGCATTCCTGGACTTCGGGGTGCGGTTGCAGCGGTTCGCCGGTCTGGTCACGCCGTACCTGCTCAAGCCGCCGCCGGAGCGCTCCGAGGTCTTCGCGGCCTTCGAAGCCGCCGGTGAGCAGACCTTGTTCGACGAATTCACCCTGCTCTCGGTCCGCGATCTGTTGGACCGGTACTTCGAGGACGAGCGTCTCAAGAGCATGCTGACCTTTTTCGGTATGGTGTCCATCTTCGGCGGGCCGTCGACACCGGGCACTGCGTACACCTACGGCCATCATTCCTGGGGCGAGTTCAACGGCAACTTCGGCCAATTCGGTCTGGCGCGCGGTGGCATGGGCGCGATCAGCGAGGCGCTGGCCGCCGGTGCGCGCCATCACGGCGCCACCATCCGCACGTCCACACCCGTGGACAAGGTGATCGTCGAGAAGGGCGTGGCCACCGGGGTCCGACTTCACGACGGCTCGGTGATCACCGCGGCACAGGTGTTCTCCAACGCCGACCCCAAGCGCTCGCTGCTGGGACTTCTCGATCCGGGTGTGCTGCCGGCGAAGCTGCTCCGCGATGTGCAGAACATCGACACCCGAGGCTCGATGGCCCGGATCCACCTCTTGATCGACGAACTGCCGCAATATCTTCCGTTCCCGGACGCTGCCGAAGGGCCGCAGCACCACGGCCACCAACTGCTGGGTCCCAGCCGGGAGGCATTCGAGGAGGCCTACGAAGCGCAACGCCGCGGGACGTTCCCCAGCACCTTCGTCATCGAAGCGGTCACCCAGTCGGTCACCGACGACTCGCTGGCGCCCCCAGGGCTGCACACCATGAGCCTGGGTATTCAGCAACTGCCCTCCGAGCTCACCGGCACCACCTGGGCCGCTGAGAAGGAAAAGTGGGCCGATCTGGTTCTGGAGGATTTGTTCACCTACGCACCGAATTTGCGTGACCACATCGTCGACCGGGTCATCATCACACCCGACGATCTGGACAACGAATACCTGATCACCGACGGCAACATCTTCCATGGCAGCATGATGCTCGACCAGTTGTTCGGTGCCCGCCCCATCCCCGAACTGGCGAATTACCGGACGCCAGTGCGCAATTACTACCTCTGTGGGTCCGGCACCCACCCGGGCGGCGGTGTGATGGGAGCCAACGGGCACAACGCCGCCAAAGCCGCACTGGACGACGCCACAGGAGTTGCGGTGTCCAGAGCGGCGCAACGCACCGCCGTGGGAAAGGCGCCATGGCAGCAGCGGACCGTCGGTGCTCTGATGTCCACCAGGCCAGGCCGCTGGTTCGGCTACCAGGCTGCGCGCCAACCCGCGCTGCGCAAGATCACCGCCTACGCGGCACGCGCACGGTGACGAGCGGTCCGGGCGGTCTGCGGAGCGCCAAATGGTTTGCCGGGCAGAATGTCCCGGGGTTCGTGCACCGGTCGGCCATGCGGGCGTCCGGGTTCTCTCGGATGGCGTTCGAGGGCAAACCGATCGTGGGGATCTGCAATTCGTGGTCCGAGGTCGTCAACTGCAACATGCATTTCCGCGGCATGGCCGACTCCGTGCGCCGGGGGGTGCTGGCGGCGGGGGGATTTCCCTTGGAGTTCCCCACCATCTCCCTCGGCGAACAGCTCATGAAACCGACAACCATGCTGTTCCGCAACCTGATGGCCATGGACGTCGAAGAATCCATCCGCGCGTACCCCTTCGATGCCGTCGTGTTGCTCGGTGGCTGCGACAAGACCGTTCCCGCGCAGCTCATGGGGGCCGCCAGCGCGGACGTCCCCGCCATCGTGCTGACCGGTGGGCCTGCCGCCCCGGCGGTCTTCAACGGCAAGCAACTGGGAGTCGGGACGGACCTCTGGGAGTACATCGATGACGTCCGGGCCGGGCGGATGTCGATGGCCGACTACGAGCTCCTGGAGGCGGCGGCCGGCCCGTCACGTGGGCACTGCCCCGAGATGGGCACGGCCTCAACCATGGCCACCATCGTGGAAGGCCTGGGAATGACGCTGCCGGGCACAGCGGCGGTACCCGCGATGGATTCTCGGCGCCTGCATGTGGCCGAGGAATGCGGGGCACGCGCCGTCGGTTTGGCGTTGGAGGGCCTGCGGCCGTCGCATATCCTCACGCCGGAGGCTTTCGACAACGCCATCACGCTGATGCTGGCGGTCGGCGGGTCCACGAACGCGATCGTCCACCTGCTGGCCATCGCCGGGCGGGCTGGGGTGCCGCTGACGCTTGACCGGTTCCACGAACTGTCCGCGCGCACACCGTTGCTGGTCAATGTGCGGCCGGCCGGCGAACATCTCGTTGAACAGGTCTTCCATGCCGGCGGCATCCCGGCGGTCATGAAGGCGGCCGAGGCACTGCTGCACACCGATGCCCTTACGGTGACCGGAAAGACCGTTGCGGACAACCTGCCCACCGCCGCGGCGACCGACACCGATGTCATCGCTTCACCGGCCGCACCCTTTCAACCGCCCAACGGACTGGCCGTGTTGCGTGGCAACCTCGCACCCGACGGTGCGGTGATCAAGTGCAGCGCGGCCACCCCTGCGCTGCTGGTCCATCGAGGGCCTGCCGTCGTCTTCGAGAACATGCGGGACATGATGGCCCGTTATGACGATCCGGACCTACCGGTGACAGCGGACTCGGTCCTGGTGTTGCGGTCGGCCGGACCGCGTGGCGCCCCCGGAATGCCCGAGTGGGGCCAGCTGCCGATTCCCAGCAAGTTGCTGAAGCAGGGAGTCACCGACATGGTGCGCATCTCCGATGCCAGGATGAGTGGAACCGCGTACGGCACCTGCGTTCTCCACGTCAGCCCGGAGTCGGCGGTTGGCGGTCCGCTGGGGCTGGTGCGGGACGGCGACGTCATCACACTCGATGCGCACAACGGCACCCTCGATGTCCTGGTTTCGGATTCTGAGTTGGACGCCCGCCGGGCCACCATCCCAGTGGTGAAGGCGCGTCCCACGCGCGGCTATGCCGCCATGTACGTCGACCGGGTCCTGCAAGCCCATCAGGGGTGCGATTTCGACTTCCTGACCGGACGCTCAGCGCACCCCGAGGATGAGCCGGACGCGATCTTCGACGGGTGGGTCGGCGGCTGGTGACGTAACCCGCCCTGTTGGTCAACCCTCCAGCACGGCCATCGCCGCGTTCTGCCCGCCGATACCGGATACCGCGCCGCCGCGGCGGGAGCCCGAGCCGCACAACAGGATGGCGTCGTGGTCGGTGGCCACACCCCAGCGTCGCGCCGGGGTGTCGAGTTCCTCGTCATCCTCGGCGAACGGCCAGCCAAGCGCCCCGTGGAAGATGTTGCCCGCGGTCATGCCCAGCGCGTGCTCCAGATCGGTGGTCGTCTTGGCCTCCACACACGGCCGGCCGTCCGGGTCGTGCATCACGACATCCTGAATCGGCTCGGCCAGCACCGAGTTCAGCGAATGCAGCGCCGCCGCAGCGAGTTTGATCCGGGCGGTGTCCGGGGCCAGGTCCGCGAGCAGGCCGTGCGGGGTGTGCAACCCGAACACGGTCAGAGTGTGGGCGCCACTGCGGCGCAACGGCTCCGACAGGATGCTGGGATCGGTCAGCGAGTGGCAGTAGACCTCACACGGCAGCGGATCGGGTATTGCGCCCGAGGACGCAGCGGCGTAGGCGCTGTCCAACTGGCGCAATGTCTCGTTGATGTGGAAGGTGCCGCCGAAGGCCTGCTCCGCACCGACCCACTGGTCGCGTAACCGGGGTAGCCGTTTGAGCATCAGATTGACCTTGATCTGGGCACCCGGCGCGATTTCCGGCTCAGGTTCACCGAGCAGCCGGGCCAGCACCGCGGGTGTCACCCCGGCGAGCACCCGCTTGCCGTGGATGGTGTGCTCACCGTCGCGGGTCCGGTAGCTGACGTCACCGTCGGGACTGATGGCGTACACCTCGGCGCCGGTGAGGATCTCGGCACCGAAACCCTGCGCGGCCGCACTGAGCGCCCCGGTCACCGCGCCCATCCCGCCGACCGGGACGTCCCAGTCGCCGGTGCCACCGCCGAGCAGGTGGTAGAGGAAGCAGATGTTCTGTATCAGTGACGGATCGTCGGTGGCGGCGAAGGTTCCGATCAACGCGTCGGTGGCGATCACCCCGCGCACCAGGTCGTGGTGCACCGCCTCGGACACCGTGCGCCCGATGGGTGTCTCGATCAGCGCCTGCCAGGCGGCGGCCGCGGCCGGATCACCGGCGGCCAATACCCGGTTGTGCAGGGTGTTGCGGGTGCTCAGCGGCGACATCAGCGTCGGCCACACGGCGCCGGTCACCAGGCGTGCGCGCCGGTAGAACTCGTGGAAACGGGCCTCATCGCTGCCCGCGCCGATGGCGGCGAAGGTGTTTCGCGGGCCGATCAACAAACCGGTGGCGCCCCGGCTGGCCGGATCCGGTGTGTAGGACGAGTAGCGGCGGCGCGCCAACCGGAACCGGGCGCCGAGATCCTCGATGATGCGGCGGGGCAACAGGCTCACCAGGTAGGAGTACCGGGACAACCGGGCGTCCACGCCGTCGAAGGCGTGCGCGGATACCGCGGCGCCCCCGACATGGTCCAGTCGTTCCAACAGTGTGACCCGCCGGCCCGCGCGGGCCAGGTAGGCGGCCGCGACGAGACCGTTGTGCCCACCTCCGACGATCACGATGTCTTGGTCTGAGGCCACAAACCCAGTTTGCCCGACTACGGTGGGAAACCGTGGCAACGAAACCCGAGATCGAATTTCCCGATGGCCCCGCTCCCGGCGAACTGGTCATCGAAGACGTGACCGTCGGCGACGGCGCGGAGGCGGTGCCCGGCGGCACCGTGCAGGTGCATTACGTCGGCGTCGAGTACGACACCGGTGAAGAATTCGACAGTTCCTGGAACCGCGGCGAGGCCATCTCGTTCCCGCTGCGCGGACTCATCCAGGGCTGGCAGGACGGCATCCCCGGGATGCGTGTGGGCGGGCGCCGCAAGCTCACCATCCCGCCGGAGCTGGCCTACGGGCCCTCCGGTGGCGGACACCAGTTGTCCGGCAAGACGCTCATCTTCGTGATCGACCTGCTCGCAGCGCGCTGAGCCCGAAACCCTAGTGCGGGCCGGGTAGCTTCAGCAGCAGGCGCGTTCCGCCCAGCGGGCTGGCTTCCAATGAGGCTGTCCCCCCGTGTAATTCGGCCTGCTGGGCCACCAGGGCGAGGCCGAGGCCCGAGCCGGAGTGCGATGCCGTCGAGCCCCGGGAGAACCGCTCGAACACCGTGGTGCGTTCCTCTTCGGGTATCCCGCAGCCGTCATCGTCGACCGCGATCTCCACACCCTCGCGGGAACTCACCGCCGACAGCTGAACCCGCGTCGCATCACCGTGTTTCACCGCATTGGCGATCGCGTTGTCGACGGCCAGGCGCAGGCCCGCCGCCAGGCCGAGGATCAGCACCGTGGGCGCGGGCACCAGCGAGACGTCCAGCTCGGGATACACCCGCATGGCGTCATGCGCGGCACGGTCGAGCAGTTCGGTGAGATCGACCGGTGCGTGGTCATCGGAGGTGGACAGCTGGCCCTGGGCGAGTCGCTCCAGCGCCGAAAGGGTGGCCTCGATGCGCGACTGGGTGCGGATGACATCGCCGAGCACCTCGATGCGTTGTTCATCGGGCATGTCCAGAGTGGCCAGCACCTCGAGGTTGGTCCGCATCGCGGTCAGCGGGGTGCGCAGCTCGTGGGAGGCGACCGCGGCGAAATCCCGCGCCGACTCCAGCGCGGCCTTGGTGCGCTGCTGCTCATCCCCGATGCGGGCCAGCATGCCCTCCACGGCCTCGCCGATCTCGCTGGCCTCCCACACCCCGCGCACATTGACCTCGTCCGGATTGGACTGCGCGTTGATGGCGCGAGCCTGCTGGGCCAGCCGACGGAACGGGGTGATCATGACCGCCGAGATGATCCACCCGACCAGGGCGGTGCCGGCGATCACGCCGCCGCTGATCAGCAGCACCCGGCGGTGCTGGGAGTCGATCTGGTGCTTGGTATCGGTGAGGGTCGCGCCCAAAGCGATGGAAGCCTGCCCGGCGGTGAATGTGCGCACCCGGTATTCGGTGCCGTTGATGGTGGTGGTCTCGAACCCGTTTGGGAACTCCGGCAGCACCACGTCGGGGGGGATCGACACGGTGGCGGGCCCGATCCGTGCGGTCCGCACCAGGTCGGGATCGCCCTCGGGGGTGTCGGCGCCATCCTTCATGGCGGTACTGAGCAACGAGCTCACGTCGCCGAGGCTGCTGATCGAGTCGAGGCGCCGGTCCAGCTGGCTGTACTGCTCGTTGGTGATACCGATCCACACCCAGGTCCCGATGATGATGACGGTCAGAACGACCCCGAGCGCGGCGACGATGACGATGCTGCGCAGCGACAGGATGCGCTTGGGCAGGCCGAGCGCGCGGTACAGCCGGTCGTTCAGGTCCACGGCGTCAGTCTGGACTATTGGGTCCGCAGGACGAAGCCCACACCGCGCACGGTGTGCAGCAGCCGGGGCGCGCCGCCCGCTTCGAGCTTGCGGCGCAGGTAACCGATGAACACGTCGACCACGTTGGTGTCGGCGGCGAAGTCATAGCCCCACACCAGCTCGAGCAGCTGGGCCCGGGACAGCACCGCGGTCTTGTGTTCGGCCAGCACGGCCAGCAGGTCGAATTCGCGCTTGGTCAGGTCCACGTCGGTGCCGTTGACCCGGGCGCGGCGGCCGGGGATGTCGACCTCGAGCGGCCCCACCGAGATGGTCTCCGAGGAGAACGTGGCGGTGGAACCACGGCGGCGCAGCAGCGCCTTGACCCGGGCGACCAGTTCCTGCAGCACGAAGGGTTTCACCAGGTAGTCATCGGCGCCGGCCTCCAGGCCGGCGACCCGGTCGTCGACGCTGGTGCGCGCCGACAGCACGCAGACCGGCACATCGTTGTCCATGGCGCGCAGGGCGGTGACCACGCTGACACCGTCGAGCACCGGCATGTTGATGTCCAGGACGATCGCATCCGGGCGGGTCTCGGTGGCGCTGCGCAACGCTTCGGCGCCGTCGACGGCGGTGGACACCTCGAACCCGGACAACCGCAGGCCGCGTTCCAGCGAGGCGAGTACGTCGGGATCGTCATCGACGACGAGAACCCGGGGCGAGGCCGAGGCACCACTTTCCATGGGGCCAATACTGCCTGATAGCCGTCGGCGGCTGGGGGACGCTGGTCGGTCGGCGCTGCGAAGTCCCCGAACCGTGCTAGATACATACCGTGAATTCGACTCCGACCCTGGTGACGCGGGCCAAGGCGCTGGTCGCCAACCCGGTGTTCGACATCGTGATGATGACGGTGATCCTCGTCAACGCGGTCATCCTCGGCCTGGAGACCTTCCAACCGCTGGCCGCCGCGCACCACGGACTGTTCAGCACGCTCAACAACGTCATCCTCGGCATCTACGTCGTGGAACTGCTGATCCGGATCACCGCCTGCGGCTGGAATCCGCGGGTGTTCGTGAAGGACGGCTGGAACATCTTCGATTTCCTGGTCGTCGTTGCCTCCCTGGTGCCGTGGCTGCGGGAGAACGCGATGCTGCTGCGGCTGATCCGGCTGCTGCGCATCGTGCGCATCGTGCGGTTCCTGCCCGACCTGCGGGTGATCGTCGCCGCGGTGGGTCGCAGCGTGCCCGGAGTCGCCTCGCTGGCCGCCGGCACGGTGCTGCTGATCTACGTCTACGGGATGGTCGGCTGGGTGTTGTTCAGCGGACACGATCCGGACAACTACGGGAACATCGGCTACGCGATGCTGACGATGTTCCTGATGCTCACGCTGGAGAACCTGCCGGACAACATCGCGATGGGTATGGAGATCTCACCGTGGACGGTGGTGTTCTTCGTCTCCTATGCGGTGCTGGCCAGCTTCCTGATCTTCAACCTCTTCATCGGCATCGTGCTCAACTCGATGGAGGAGGCGCGTTCGGCGGATCGCAAGGAACACGAGACCGATGACCTGCTGGCCAGGCTCCGGGCCGCTCGTACCGCCTTGGAGGAGGCCGAAGCAGAACTGGCGAAAACGCACCGGCGGCCGTAACGGTATGGGTTTGACCTCATCCATTGTTGAGGTTTTACGGTGGGCCGGCGCCGGTTAAACGAGTTGTCGGACTCATGCCGTAGAACTCAGTATGGGTAGGGGGAGGAGGTGGTCGCGCATGTCTGGATTGCGATCGGTGCCGGCGATCGCGCCGCCACCGCGACGCATCAGGTCGTCCTCGGACATCCTGCGGTTGCTGCCCTACCTGAAGCCCTACCGGGTGCGCTGGATCGCGATGGTGGTGGCGGCGTTCGTCAGCCTGGTCGCGACGGTGTCGGTGCCGCTGCTCACCAAGGCCGTCATCGACGGACCGGTGCGCGAGAAGGACTCGGCGGGGCTGTGGACGCTGGGTCTGGCGGCCACCGCGCTGCTGGTCATGGAGGCGGTGCTGTGGTTCATCCGGCGCTGGCTGGTGGCGCGCGCGACGATGGGCGTCGAGGCCGATATCCGTAAGGACCTCTACGCGCGGCTGCAGATCCTGCCGATGTCGTTCCACGGCAACTGGCAGTCCGGGCAGCTGCTGTCGCGAGTGATGAACGACCTGAGCGCCATCCGGCAGTTCCTGTCCTTCGGGCTGTTGTTCCTGATGCTCAACATCGTCCAGATCATCGTGGTGACGACCATCCTGCTGGCGATGTACTGGCCGCTGGGCGTCGTGGTGGTGGTGGCCATCGTGCCGATCACCGTGACCATCCTGCACTTTCAGCGGCAGTTCACGCTGCTGTCGCGGCAGTCCCAGGATCAGGCCGGCAATGTCGCCACCCATGTCGAGGAATCCGCGCTCGGGCTGCGGGTGATCAAGTCCTTCGGCCGTGAGGAGCACGCCTACCGCGGCTTCGACGAACGGGCCACCGGCCTGTTCGACACCGAGCTGCGCAAGGTCGGTGTGTCGGCCAAATTCTGGACGTTGCTGGAGGTCATCCCGAACATCACGCTGATCATCGTGCTCGGATTCGGCGCGTATGCCGCGGGCCACGGCCTGGTGACCATGGGCACCCTGGTCGCGTTCATCACCATGATGCTGTCGCTGGTGTGGCCGATCGCCTCGCTGGGGTTCCTGCTGTCGATGACGCAGGAGTCGATGACGGCGGCCAACCGCGTCGCCGAGATCTTCGACGAGCCCCGCACGATCAGCGACGGGCCGCACAATGAGGCGCCCCGCGGCGGACGGCTGGAACTCGTCGACGTCGGGTTCCGGTTTCCGGACAGCGACGCGTGGGCCCTACGACACGTGAACCTGACGGTGGAATCCGGGGAGACCGTCGCCCTGGTGGGTGCCACGGGGTCCGGGAAATCGGTGCTGGCCGCGCTGCTGTCCCGCCTGCACGACATCAGCGAGGGCGCGATCCTGGTCGACGGCACGGACATCCGTGAGCTGTCGCTGCCCGCGCTGCGCCACACGGTGGCCACCGCCTTCGAGGACCCGACGCTGTTCTCCATGTCGGTGGCCGAGAACCTGCGCCTCGGCAACCCTGACGCCACCGACGAGCAGCTGGCCGAGGCCATCGACGTGGGGGCCGCCACGTTCGTCTACGAGCTGCCGTTCGGCCTGGACACCCGCATCGGGGAGCAGGGCATGAGCCTGTCCGGTGGTCAGCGGCAACGTCTTTCGCTGGCCCGGGCCATCATCGCCGACCCGCGCATCCTGGTGCTCGACGACACCCTGTCCGCGCTGGACGTGCACACCGAGGCCGAGGTCACCGAGGCGCTGGGCCGGGTGCTGCGTGATGTCACCGGCATCGTGGTGGCGCACCGGGCCTCCACGGTGCTGCTCGCCGACCGGGTCGCCCTACTCGAGAACGGAACCGTCACCCGGGTGGGCACGCACGCCGAACTGCTGGCCGACGCACCCGAGTACCGGTATCTGCTGGCCGCCGACGAAGAACTGGCCGAGGCGGGTCAGTGAGCACCACGGACTGGCGGGGCAAGGCCGTCTCGGCCGATGACGAGAACCTGCCCATCGACGAGAGCATCTCCCGGCGCCGGGAGGCCCGCTCGTTGTTGGGATCGCTGCTGCGCCCCTACAAGTCGGTGGTCGCGGTGCTGGCCGTGGTCGTCGTGCTGGAGAACGCGGCGCGGCTGTCGGTGCCGCTGCTGGTGCAGCGCGGTATCGACCACGGCATCCCGCCGATCGTCGCCGGCGGCACCGCGCGGGAACTGTTCGTGATCCTGGCGGCGCTGTGCGGTGTGGTGTTGCTGCAGGCCACCAGCCGGATGTACTTCCTGCGGCGGTCCGGCCGGATCGGGCAGGAAATCCTGATCGAACTGCGCCGCAGGCTGTTCCGCCACTTCCAGCGACTGGACGTGGCCTTCCACGACCGCTACACCTCGGGCCGGGTGGTGGCCCGATCCACCAACGACATCGACGCCATCCAGGACATGCTGGCCACCGGGTTCGACGGTCTGATCACCGCGGTGCTCACCATGTTCGGCACCGCCGTGCTGCTCGTCGTGCTGGACTGGCGGCTCGGGTTGGTGTGCCTGTGCGCGTTCCCGGTCCTGGTGGGGCTGACGCTGTGGTTCCGCAGCGAGTCCTCCCGCACCTACCTGAAGGTGCGTGAGGCCGCGGCGCTGGTCATCGTGCAGTTCGTCGAGACCATGACCGGCATCAAGGCGGTGCAGGCCTACAACCGGGAGCCGCGCAACCAGGAGATCTTCGAAGACGTTGCCGACCAGTACAAGTCGATCAACGAGCGGGCCTTCAAACTGCTGGCGGTCTTCATGCCCGCGGTTCGGCTGACCGGCAACCTCACCACCGGGGCCGTGCTGCTCTACGGCGGGTACCTGGTGCTCGAAGATCAGATGACGCTGGGCACCCTGACCGCCTTCCTGCTGTATCTGCGCATCTTCTTCGAACCCATGCAGGAGATCTCGCAGTTCTTCAACACCTTCCAGTCCGCGTCCGCGGCGCTGGAGAAGATCGCCGGCGTGCTCGACGAGGATCCCGACATCAAGGACCCGGCGCATCCGGTGCGGCTGGACAACGTGCAGGGTCACATCGTCTTCGATGATGTGCACTTCTCCTATGTGCCGGATCGCCCGGTGCTGCCGTCGCTCACGCTGGACATCCCGGCCGGGCAGACCGTCGCGCTGGTCGGCACCACCGGCGCCGGTAAGACCACCATCGCCAAACTGCTGGCCCGGTTCTACGACCCGGTCAGCGGGTCGGTGACGCTGGATGGCACCGATCTGCGCGATATCGCCCAGGCCGATCTGCGCTCGCATGTGGTGATGGTGACGCAGGAGAACTTCATGTTCGAGGGCACCGTCGCCGACAACATCCGGTTCGGCCGCCCGTCGGCGACCGATGCCGAAGTCCGTGAGGCGGCGATCGCGGTCGGCGCGGACCGGTACATCGACGCGCTGCCCGAGGGGTACCTGACCGATGTCGCCAAGCGCGGCGGCCGGCTCTCGGCCGGGCAGCGCCAGCTCATCGCGTTCGCCCGGGCGTTCCTGGCCGACCCGGCGGTGCTGATCCTCGACGAGGCCACCTCGTCGCTGGACATCCCGAGTGAGCGGCTGGTGCAGCGCGCCCTGGCCACCGTGCTCGCCGACCGCACCGCGGTGGTGATCGCGCACCGGCTGTCCACGGTGCAGATCGCCGACCGGGTGCTGGTGTTGGAGCACGGTGAGGTCGTCGAGGACGGGCCGCCCGCCGAGTTGATCGGCGGGGATGGTCGGTTCGCCGCGCTGCACCGCGCGTGGGTCGAGTCGCTGGCATGAGCCTGCTGCGGGTGTCGTCCGTCGCGTTGCCGATCGAATTCGGCGACGAGAAGGCCAATTTCGCCGCCACGAGTGCCGCCTTGCGGCGCTCCGAGCCGGGCCCGCACCTCATCGTGCTGCCCGAGCTGGCCACCAGTGGCTATGTCTTCCATGACATGGACGAGGCCCGTGCGATGTCGATGACGGTGGATGATCCGCGTCTGACGGCGCTGGCCGGCGATGTTCCCGACGGCGCGGTCGCGGTGATCGGGTTCTGCGAGCGGGTGGGGGAGCAGTTGTTCAACTCCGCGTTGGTGTTCGACCGCACCGGCACGCTGGGCTGCTACCGCAAGGCGCACCTGTGGGATGAGGAATATCGATTCTTCAGCCTCGGTGACGCCGCGGGGATGGTGCTGGACACGCCGATCGGCCGGCTGGGTGTCGCGATCTGTTACGACATCGAATTCCCGGAAGTGCCACGGCGGTTGGCGCTGGCCGGTGCCGAAGTGCTGGCGCTGCCGGTGAACTGGCCGCTGGCCGAGCGGCCCGCCGGCGAGCATGCGCCGGAGACCATCCAGGCCATGGCCGCGGCGCGGGCCTCCCGGCTGCCGACGGCCATCGCGGACCGGCATGGCACCGAGCGCGGCGTGCAGTGGACCGGCGGTACCGCCGTCATCGACCGCGACGGATGGATCGTCGCGACGCCGGATGGGCACGGTGTCGCGTCGGCCGTGGTGAGCATTGATCCCAGCAAGACCCTGGGCGCCAACAACGATGTGTTCGCCGACCGGCGCCCGGAGTTGTACTAGTCCGCCATGTTCGCCCGGGCCGGTTCTGCGGTTCCGACGGGTGCAAACCAGGGTGCTCCGCGCAAGGGTCGGTAGTCGGCCACGGCAAGGCCGGTGATCGTCACCAGGACCAGCGCGCCGTAGACGCCGGCCTGACGGGTCGCGTGCTCGGGAAAATCGAACATCAGCCAGGCGAGCAGCACAATGCCTGTGGTGTTGAGCAAGTCGGTTGCGCCGATCAGTGATACGTCAGCGCGGCCGATGCCGTACTGACCGCCGGTGATCGCTGTCGCGATTCCGAAAACTCCGACGATCGCAAGATATACCGCGAGCACGGTGTTGAACTGCCAGCCGGTTTGCCGCATGCCTGCGCTGTCTGCCCACGGTAGGAACAGCGACGTCAACAACAGCGCGCCGCCGACTCCTGCGACCAGCCGTATCTGGGTGGGTGTTTTTACAGCCATGTCGGGCCTCCGGGTGATCGCGGCGGGTCGTCTGCTGGGATGAAATAACAGACGTTATGCCTAGTCAGGAACATAACAACAGTTATGACATACTGTCAACGATGACTTCGGCCGACACCTCGCTGAGCACTCGCGACCGCCTGGTGGCCGCCGCATTGGTCGTGCTCGAAAGAGACGGGCCCGCTGCGATCCAAGCGCGAACTCTGGCGGCCGAGATCGGCGCGTCCACGATGGCGGTGTACACGCACTTCGGGGGCATGCCAGCGCTCATCGATGCGATGCTGCGCGAAGGATTCGCGCGCTTCGCCGAGCACACGCGCGGGGTGCCCCACACCGAGGACCCGGTGGCCGATCTGATCGCCGGTGGACTGGCCTACGGCGAGTTCGCGATGCAGAACCCGCAGCTGTACCGCTGGCTGTTTGGACTCACCGACCTCGGCGGAGTCCACAAACCCTCAGCCGATGCCGCCGCAACCTGGGATCTCGCCGAGGGGGTCGACGCACTTTCGGTGCTCGTCGCCGCGGTCGTTCGCGTTGTCGAAGCCGGCCGGATCCGATCTCAGGAGCCGGCCCCTGCGGCTACCCAGATCTTGAGTGCCACCCACGGTTTCGTCTTGCTGACAATGGGCAGATTCATCGACTTCCGGGGTTTGCAAGACGTGATGGGCCCCTTGGTGATCAATTTGATGGTGGGTCTCGGTGACACGCGACGACGTGCGCAACGCTCGCTGCGCTCGGCGATCGAAGCGCGCGCCGAATTGATGTCGGCCTTGGCGAACAAGCGCACATCCAGCAGCACTACACCAGAGGGCGAGCACTCGTCTGGCTAGGGAATCAGCCGGGCCCGCCGCGCCTTCGACACCGACTCATGCCGGGTTCGCGTGCCGAGTTTTGCTGCGGCGCTGCGCAGATAGCTCTTCACCGTCTCGGGCTTGAGGGAAAGCCGCTGCGCGGCCTCGGAATTGGTGCAGCCCAGCGCTATCTGGGCCAGCACGTCGAGCTCCCGCGGGGTCAGATGGATGTCCTCCGAAGGCGCCGACAGCAGATCGGCCAGCCGGTGCAGCTCGACGCCGGTGTCGCCGTCGGCGCGAGAAGCCAGACTGCGGAGCCCGGCATAGACCTCGCGAATCGTCTCCGGATTGGCCGCCGCGGTCTGCTGCGCCTCCCGCATGCGCAGCCGGCGGTCCACCTCGTCGCGGATGCGCAGTTCGTCGGCCAGCCGGCGACTGGAACCGACCATCAGATCGGCGGTCCGGCCACTGAACGGTGCACCGGACCGGTACGCGCCGTACAGCATGGCCCGAGGCACGCCGTCCACGATCACCGGGACCGCCAGCACCGAACGAATACCCTCCGACAGCACCGGGGCGTCGTAGTCGTGGGTGATGGTCGAGGCGTTGCGGTAATCGGCCACCGACAGCGGCCGGCCCTCGACCATGCTGGCCCCGCCCAGCCCGGAACTCGACCGCACCACCAGACCGCGCAGCAGCCCGGTCCGGGTGCCGACGAACTCGCTCAGCAGCAGCGCATCGCCGGCCACCTCGCCGCCGAACAACACCGGAACCCCGGCCTCCACGGCCACCCGGCGCAGCTCGGCGCGCACCGCATCGGTGTCGCGGGGCCTCAGCAGCGATTGCACGGTGTTCCCCTCTTTCGGGGGTAGCGGTCAGGTGAGTGTGACGTAGATCCTAGTCGCCATGAGCACCAACACCGATCTGTATCGCGCCGCCCGCGATCACCTCGTGGCCGTGATCAGCGACTATGACAAGGCCGTCGGCACCTTCAGCTGGCCCGACATCACCGGAAACTTCAACTGGGCCATCGACTGGTTCGACGTCATCGCCGCCGGCAACCACCGGCCCGCGCTGTGGATCGTCGAAGAAGACGGCGCCGAGACCAAGATCAGCTTCGCCGACATGGCCGAGCGCTCGGACCGGGTGGCAACCTGGCTCAAGGACCTGGGCGTCGGCAAGGGTGACCGCGTGCTGGTCATGCTCGGCAACCAGGTGGAGCTCTGGGAGGCCATGCTGGCGGTTGCCAAGCTGGGCGCAGTGGTCATGCCGACCACCGGCGCGCTGGGGCCCGCCGACCTGTCCGACCGCATCGATCGAGGCGGGGCGCGGTTCGTCATCGCCAATGCCGCGGACGCTCCGAAGTTCGACGACGTGGCGGGGGATTATGTCCGGATCGCCGTCGGGGACAAGATCGGGTGGCACCGCTACGCCGACGCCTACGACGTCGCCGCGCAGCGCTTCGAGACCGTCACCGATGTCGAGGATCCGCTGCTGGTGTACTTCACCTCCGGCACCACCAGCAGGCCCAAACTCGTCGAGCACTCCCAGGTGTCCTACCCGGTGGGCCACATGTCGACGATGGCCTGGATCGGTGTCACCCCCGGCGATGTGCACCTCGCCATCAGCTCGCCGGGCTGGGCCAAGCACGCCTGGAGTTGCTTCTTCGCCCCGTGGATCGCCGAGGCCACGATCTTCGTCTACAACTACACCCGCTTCGACGCCCAGCAACTGCTGCACCAGATCCGGCGCGCCGGCGTCAACACCTTGTGCGCGCCACCGACGGTCTGGCGGATGCTGATCCAATCCGACCTGGGCGCCAAACCCGAAGGGCTGCGAGAGATCCTGGGCGCCGGCGAGCCGCTCAACCCGGAGGTCATCGCCGCCGTCGAACGCGCCTGGGGGCTGACCATCCGGGACGGCTTCGGGCAGACCGAGACCACCCTGCAGGTCGGCAACACTCCCGGCCAGCCCGTCAAGGCCGGCTCGATGGGCCGCCCGATGCCCGGCGTCCCGGTGGTGCTCGTCGACCCGCTCACCGGAGAACTCGCCGACGAGGGCGAGATCTGCCTGGACCTGAGCACCCGCCCGGTGAACCTGATGACGGGCTACCTCGGTGACCCGAAACGCAATGACGCGGTGATGCACGGCGGCTACTACCACACCGGCGACGTCGCCAGCCGGGACCGCGACGGCTACATCACCTATATCGGTCGCACCGATGACGTCTTCAAGTCCAGCGACTACAAGGTTTCACCGTTCGAGTTGGAGAGCGTGCTGATCGAGCATCCGGCGGTGGTGGAAGCCGCCGTCGTCCCGCAGCCGCACGACACCCGCCTCGCGATCCCCAAGGCCTATGTCGCGCTTGCCGACGGCTGGAACGCCGACTCCGAAACGGCGCGGGCCATCATGGAATACGCCCGCGATCACCTCGCCCCGTATCTGAAGGTGCGTCGCGTCGAGTTCTTCGAACTGCCCAAGACCATTTCCGGCAAGATCCGGCGCGTCGAACTGCGCACGCGAGAGGATGAAGCACACCGGTCGGGGACCCCGATCGACACCGAGCACCGCTACGAGGATCTGGTGGACTGAGCGATGGACAGTTATGACGCCGGGCCCACCGAAGTCCCGATCATCGAGGAGACCATCGGCGCGAACTTCGAGCGCACCGCGGCGAAGCACCCCGATATCGAGGCGCTCGTCGACGTGGCGCAGGGGCTGCGCTGGACCTATCGCGAACTCAATGACGAGATCGACGTCGTGGCGCGGGGATTGCTGGGCCGCGGCATCGCCAAGGGCGACCGGGTGGGTATCTGGTCACCCAACCGCGCCGAGTGGACCATCGTGCAGTACGCGACGGCCAAGATCGGCGCGATCCTGGTCAACATCAACCCGGCCTACCGCACCCACGAACTGGGATACGTGCTCAACCAATCCGGGGTGCGGATGCTCATCTCGGCCACCGACTTCAAGACGTCGGACTATGTCGGCATGGTCGCCGAGGTCCGCACCGAAGCGCCCGCGCTGACCGAGGTGATCTTCCTGGGCACCGAGGACTGGTCGGCGTTGCGGGCGGCCGCGGTCCCCGAAGACGAGCTGCGGGCCCGCCAGGCCACGCTGGCCAACACCGACCCGATCAACATCCAATACACCTCGGGCACAACCGGTTTCCCGAAGGGCGCGACGCTGTCGCACCGCAATATCCTCAACAACGGCTTCTTCGTCACCGAGGGCATCAACCTGCGGCCGGGGGACCGGCTGTGTATTCCGGTGCCGTTCTACCACTGCTTCGGCATGGTGATGGGCAACCTCGGCTGCACCACCCACGGTGTCACGATGGTGATTCCCGCGCCCGGCTTCGAGCCCGGTGTCACATTGGAAACCATTGAGGCCGAACGCTGTACCGGTGTGTACGGGGTGCCGACGATGTTCATCGCCATGCAGAACCATCCGTCGTTCGGTGAACGGGACCTGTCGAGTCTGCGGACCGGCATCATGGCCGGCGCAGTCTGCCCGATCGAGGTGATGAAGCGTTGCATCAACGATATGCACATGGCCGAGGTGGCCATCGCCTACGGCATGACCGAGACCTCACCGGTGTCGTGCCAGACCCTGCACGATGACGATCTGGAACGCCGCACCGAAACCATCGGCCGCGCGCACCCGCACGTCGAGGTGAAGATCATCGACCCGGACACAGGTGAGATCGTCGAACGTGGAACCCCCGGCGAATTCTGCACGCGGGGATATTCGGTCATGCTCGGCTACTGGGAGGACGAGGCCAAAACCGCAGAGGCCGTCGACGAGGACGGCTGGATGCACACCGGGGATCTCGCGGTGATGCGTGCGGACGGCTACTGCACCATCGTCGGCCGCATCAAGGACATGGTCATCCGCGGCGGCGAGAACGTCTACCCCAGGGAGGTCGAGGAATTCCTCTACGGACATCCCGGCATCGAGGACGCCCAGGTGATCGGGGTGCCCGACGCCAAGTACGGCGAGGAGATCTGCGTGTGGGTCAAGATGAAGCCGGGTGCGGAACCGCTGACTGTCGAGGCCATTCGTGAGTTCGCGCAAGGCCGGTTGGCGCACTACAAGATTCCGCGCTATGTGCACCTGGTCGACGAGTTCCCCATGACGGTCACCGGGAAGATCCGCAAGGTGCAGATGCGCGAGGAGAGCGTGCAGATCCTGGGCTTGTGATCAACGTATGCTCGTGGCGATCGCGCGCAGGAATTCGACGTTCTCGACGTCACGGTTGGTGCTCTCGGATGCCGAGGTGCCGTAGTGGCGGTTCGCCGAGAGCTTGACGATGGTGGTGGCCGTCTCCGGGTTCACGTACACCAGCTGGTTGTAGACCCCGATGGCGCTGTAGTCGCCGCGGTGCCCTGCGGGAATCCACCATTGATATCCGTAGCCGAGGTCCAATCCGTGGTCGCCGACGATCGGCCGGCCCGCTTCGCGGATCGGGGAGTCGATGGTGGTCGAGGCGCGGACCCACTCCGGTGAGACGATTCGCCGACCGTGCCACATCCCGCCGTTGCGGTAAAGCTCGCCGAGGCGGGCATAGTCGCGGGCAGTGAGATTCAATCCCGCGTAGGACAGTTCGGTGCCACGTAGATCCGTGATCCAGAATCCCGGCGATTCGAATCCGAGTGGTTCGACAAGCTTGTCGGTCATGTACTCCGATACGCTGCGTCCGGTCGCGTTGGCGATGAGTGCGCCGAGGACCTGGGTATCGCCGGAGTTGTAGCGGCACACGGTGTCCGGCGGACTTTCCGCAGCCATCCGCGCGACGAACCCATTCAGGCCACCGCGCCGCCCCATTACTGCCTTGGTGAGCAGGTGGATATCGGAAGTCGGATCGTTGTAGTCCTCGTTCCATCGTGCGCCCGAGGACATCTGCAGCACGGTGCGGATCGCGACGCCGTCGTAGGCCGATCCCGGATCGACTGGTACATAGTCACTTATCGCATCGTCGATGCCGGCGATGTGTCCCTCATCCGTCGCGATACCGACGAGGGCCGAGATGAAGCTCTTGGCCACCGACATCGACAACCAGTTGACGGTGGGGCCGCCGGTCAGAGCGTAGTGCTCGTGGCGTATCTGCCCATCGACGAGTACCAGCAGTGCGGCGGTATCGGTGTCGGCGAGGAATGCGGCAGTGGACTTCCGCTCACCGTCGAAGGGATAGGTGTCGGGTAGCGGGATGTCGGGCCCTTCCGGCCAGGGGCGGGGGCGGGTGGATGCAGGCATTCTGCTGACGGGCGCCAGTTGGTCGATCCGGGCGAAGTTCTCATGCTGGGGGGCGCCGGTGAACAGGCCGATCTCAGCCATCGAGGCGGGACGGCGAGGGGCGAGAACCTTCTGTGTCAGGTAGCGCAGGGCGAACCCTGCCGGGGATGCGACACGTTGGCCGGCCATGGCGACTCCTTTTAGCGTACCGTTCGGTACTAGTACCGTATGGTACGGATAAATTCGCGAGCTGTATACATGACGTCGAGGGGGTGCAGCCGGTGGACACCGAGTCGACACATATCGATGGGCGGACCGTGCGCTTCCAGAACCGTCGTCCCGAACTACTCGACGGCGCGGCCGAGTACGTCCTCGACAATGGGCTGGCGGAACTGTCCCTACGTCGGGTCGCCGAGGCCCTCGGCGTGACTCACGCCACCTTGCTTCGACACTTCTCGTCCAAGGACGAATTGGTGCTCGCCGTGATCGAGCACATCCGCGCAGATTTCGTCAGACAGCTCTCCGGCGAGATCGAGCACGCGCCGGGCGGTTCCGTCGCCGCACTGGCCAAGACCGTGTGGGCACGGTTGTGTCAGCCCCTTGAGCAGCGTCAGTTCCGGCTGCTGTTCGAACTCGTCGGCCGCCGGTACGCAGGTGACAGCGCGTTCGTCGAGTCGATGATCCGGAGCTGGGTCGAGCTGATCGCGGACCGCATTCTCGTCGCCGGAGATCGCAGTGGACCGGAGGCCGCAGCGCTGGCCACCCTGATGCTGGCCCTCTTCCGGGGATTGCAGTTGGATTTGATGCTCACCGGCGACCGCGAGCGCGTCGAGGCTGCCCTGGATGCTTCGCTGATTGTGTTCGAGCGGCACTGAAAGTCGGTGCCCGTCAAGCCAGTAACGGGCTGAGCCGGCCGGCATACTCCCGCAGCGTCGGAACCTGCCGGGCCAGCAGCTGGTCCTGGTCGACGCGCCCGGACATTGCGATCGCCCCGACCAGCGACCCGGCGCCCGACCGCACGGGCACAGCCACACACGCGGATTCCTCGCGAAGTTCGCCGACCTGGGTGGCCACGTCCTGCTCGCGGATCTCATCGAGTTGCCGGATCAGCAGCGATCGCGATGTCACAGTCCGACCGGTCAGCCCCCGCAGCGGCGAGGTGAGCAGCGCGTCGATATCGCGCTTCTCGGCCAGCAACAGCTTGCCCACGGCACACGCTTGCAGATGATGGTTCAACACGGATTCGTCTGCGGGCGGCGGGTATTCGGCATCGGAGTCCGCCAGTCGCACCGAGGTGTTGGTGAAGTAGAACAGGTGGACGCCGAACCGCACCGACAGTCGCAGTTCGGCGAGCGTCTCCCTGGCTGCGGTGCACACCGTCGGTGACACCGCGGCATCGATCAGCACCCCCATCCGCGGGCCGAGCGAGAACCCGGACAGATCCGGCAGCCGCACGATGTAGCCGTCGGCGACAAGCAGATTCAGCAGGCGGTAGGTGGTTGCCGACGGCATGCCGAGGCGATCGGCGATCTCCTTGGCCGTCACTCCCGCACCGGCCAACGCAACGGCCTCCAGCACCTGCAGTGCGCTCTGCACGGCCTTGGGCTGGCGCCCGGACAGGGCGCCGTCGGCGCCCCCGATTCCCCGGTCGCTTCGCTCCTGCCCGCCGGGGCTCACCTGCGGACCTCCCACGGGTTGTAATCGGCGAAGACGTCACCGGCCACCGTCTCGTCGAACACCCCGACCCGCTCCGCCAGGTCCGGGACGCTGCGGCGGCGCAACCCGAACGCCGCGAAACCCGCTGCCATCAAGACGACGTACACCGCGGTGGCGATCCACACCGGTGAGTCGACCGTCAGCGCCGCCCAGGCGATGATGGCGATCATCATGGCCGCGGCGCAGATCCCGATGGCCAACGGCGCCCGGGTCAGCTCGCCGATGCGGCGCAGGAACGCCGGAGCGGCCAGGCACACCAACAGGTAGGCGCCGATATAGCCGTGCGCGGACACCGCGAGCAGACCGATCAGCACCTCACGGCTCGACCCGGCGACAAACAGGTAGCCGACCGGCACCGCCACGATGACCGGGACGGCGAGGCACAACGCGATGTGCGGGGTGCGCGCCACCGGATGGGCACGACCGATCCGGGCCGGCAGGACACCCTCGCGGCCCATCGCGAACAGGGTGCGTGACAGGGCGGTCGTGGAGCCGATGACACAGGCGAACCACGATGCGGTGATACCGAGTTCCATGACGATCGAGAGCAGTGTCGACGCGGTGCCCGCACCGTCGGGCAGGGACAGCACGATCGGCACGGAACCCAGTCCCGCGTTGATGGTTCCGGTCGACTGCATGGCCGCGGCGAAGGCGTACAGCACCCCCAGTGCCAGCGGCGACCAGCGGATGGCGCGCGTCACCGTGACGAACGGGCGTTGCGCCTCACGCGCGACGGTGCCCGCGCTCTCGAACCCGACGTACGACGTGATCGCGAGCAGCAGTGCGAACCCCAGCGCCGTATTACTGTCCGGAACAGTCACTTTCGGCGGGTCGTGACCGGCGGCCACCGAGCCGGTGAAGGCGATCACCAGCACTGCTGCCGCCGCCACGATGGCGAAGATCTCGATCGTCAGCGAGATACGGGCCGACAGCCGGATACCGCGCACCATCAACGCCAACGCGAGCATGCCCACCAACACGGCCAACACCGCGATGGCTGCGCGCCCGTCGGGCACCCCTAGTCGACCCAGCAACACGGTGAGATAGCTTGCGGCGCCCAAGGTACTGGCCATCGCCGCCGCCGCATAGCCGATGACCACCGACCAGCCGGCCGCGATACCGGCGGTCGGGCCCAGACCCTTCACCGTGTAGCTGTACAGCCCGCTCACCGCGACCATTCGCGTGGAGAACTGGGTGACGCAGTAGCCGACGGCGGCCATCAGCAGTGCGGTGAAGACGAAAACCGGCAGCGCCGCCGCCCCGGCCGCAGGTATGACCAGCGCCGGCAAGGTCACCATCACCGCCGAGGGCGCCACCGCCGAGACCGACTGCCCCAGCACCTGGGCGAACGTCAACTGCGCGCGTCGTAAGCCTGAGACCGGCGACCTGCTCTTGATTGCCCGTCTGCCGTCCACGCGTCGCAACGTAACCGATCGCTCACCCGCCCACAGCGTTGTCAGGTAAATCTTCGAAAACTTCAAATGAGAATCATGCGGCACGTTTTCTCCGGAAACCCACCGGCGGTGCCGTCAACTGCGTTTTCCGAGGCGGCGAATGGGAATGGCAGCGACATTTCAAATGAGAATGCAATGAGGTCGAAAACCCATTTCGAATTTGTAGTGACTCAGCCCACAAGCGGGCGCAATCATGACTTGCATGACAAGCCTGCTCAGCTCCGGACTCGACCCGCGCACCGTCGAATTCACCTCCGCGCCGCGACAGATGTACGTCGACGGGCAATGGGCCGACGCGCTGTCGGGCCGACGGTTCGACACCGTCGACCCCGCCACCGAACGGGTCATCACCACCGTCCCGCATGCCGGTCTCGAAGACGTCGACCGCGCTGTGGGTGCCGCGCGCCGGGCCTTCGAGAGCGGGCCCTGGCCCGGCATGACACCAGCGCAGCGGCAGCGGATGATCTGGCGGATCGCCGAGGGCATCACCGCCCGCGCCGACCAATTCGCCGAGCTGGAAAGCATCGACAACGGCAAGTCGGTGGCGGTCGCCAAGGCCGTGGACGTCACCTGGGCCGCGGAGATCTTCTATTACTACGCGGGCTGGGCCACCAAGATCGAGGGCCGCACCGTTCCGGTGTCGTTCCCGTGGGCCCCCGGCGGCCGGTTTCACGCGTTCACCCTGCGTGAGCCGGTCGGGGTCTGCGCCCAGATCATCCCGTGGAACTTCCCGCTGGTCATGGCCGCCTTCAAGGTCGCTCCCGCGCTGGCGTGCGGAAACACCGTGATCCTCAAGCCTGCCGAGCAGACCCCGCTGACCGCCGTGCTGCTGGCGGAGGTGATCGCCGAGGCCGGCGTCCCCGACGGGGTGTTCAACCTGCTCACCGGATTCGGCGATATCGGTGCCGCGCTGTCCGCGCACCCGGACGTCGACAAGGTCGCCTTCACGGGATCCACCGAGGTGGGCCGCAAAATCGTCAACGCGGCATCGGGCAACCTGAAGAAGGTCTCGCTCGAGCTCGGCGGCAAGAGCCCACAGGTGGTGTTCGCCGACGCCGACCTGGACGCCGCGATCCCCGGTGTGGCCAGTGGATTTCTCTTCAACCACGGCCAAACCTGCACCGCCGGCACCCGGCTGCTGATCGAGGACACCATCTTCGACGAGTTCACCGCGGGAGTCGCCGCCCATGCGGCCGGTCTGCGCATCGGTCCCGGGCTCGATCCCACCAACGACATCGGCCCGCTGGTGTCCCGCGAACAGCTCGTCAAGGTGACCGGATACCTCGACGCCGGCATCGGACAGGGTGCCCGCGCGCTGGCCGGGGGCGGCCGCCACGGCGACACCGGCTTCTATGTCGAACCGACGCTGCTGGTGGATGTGCGCGACGACTTCAGCGTCTACCGCGAGGAGATCTTCGGTCCGGTCGCGGTGGCGGTGCCCTTCAACCGCGAACGCGGGGTCCGTGAGGCCGCCAACGACAGCGTCTACGGGCTGGCCGCCAGCGTCTGGACCCGCGATGTGTCCACCGCGCACCAGGTGGCCGCGCAGATCAAGGCGGGCACGGTGTGGGTCAACTGCCATAACGCGTTCGACACCGCGTTGCCCTTCGGTGGCTACAAACAATCCGGCTGGGGCCGGGAATTGGGGGAGGGCGCTATCGCCGAATACACCCAGACCAAAGCGGCCAATATCGCGCTCTGAATTTTCGCGGGTCAAATGAGAAACGGCGCGCGACGCCATTCTCATTTGAACTCATCGAAGCCTTACCGCACGGCAACCCATTCCCGTTCAATTCCCCCGAAGGTAGACCCATGACAACTGACGCAGTGCTGGATCCCGGCCGCACGGCCGGTGGCCGGCCTCATCGCCTGGCCGGCAGGCTCGGCCCCACCGCCATCGTGTTCATGGTCGTCGCCGCGGCCGCACCGCTGACCGTGGTGGCGGGAACCTTCCCGATCGGCATCGCCGCGGGCAACGGCGCCGCCTTCCCGGCGTCCTATGTGGTGTGCACCGCGGTGCTGCTGCTGTTCGCCGTCGGGTTCACCGCCATGGCCCGCCACATCCGCGGCGCCGGCGCCTTCTACACCTACATCGCACACGGTTTCGGCCGGCACGTGGGACTGGGCGCAGCGTTCTTGGCGCTGCTGTCCTACACCGCAGTCCAGGGCGGTGTGTACGGCTACGTCGGGGCGGCCCTCGATGAACTGGTCACCACTCACGGCGGACCCGCGGTGCCCTGGTATCTGTACGCGCTCGTGATGATGGCGGTCGTCGGCACGCTGGGGTACCGGCACATCGAACTGTCCGGCAAGGTCCTCGGCGTCCTGCTGGTCTGCGAGGTCGGCATCGTGCTCGTCATCAACGCCGCCGTCATCGGCCGGGGCGGCGCCGAAGGCCTGTCGACGGCGGTGCTGCACCCGGGCGACTTCTTCAGTGGCGCACCGGGTATCGCGCTGATCTTCGCGCTGGCCGGCTATATCGGCTTCGAGGCGACGGCGGTTTTCCGTGACGAGGCCCGCGACCCGGAACGCACCATCCCGCGGGCCACCTACGTGGCGCTGCTGCTCATCGGAGGGTTCTACGCGCTGTCGAGTTGGGTGATGATCAGCGCCTGGGGCGACACTGCCGCGGTCACCGCGGCCACCGACAGCCCGGCCACCATGCTCACCGACACCGCCACCCGATACCTCGGTTCCGTGGCCGGGGACCTGGTTCAGATCTTCCTCATCACAAGCCTTTTCGCTGCGCTGCTGTCCTTCCACAACGTGCTGGCCCGCTACATCTTCGCCCTCGGCAACTCCCGTGCCCTGCCGCAGCCATGCGGCCGATCCCATGTCCGGCACGCCTCCCCGCACATCGCCTCGGCGCTGCAGACCGTCTCGGCCCTCGTGCTGGTGGTGGTCGCGGTGCTCGCGGGCCTGGACCCGGTCGCCCAGGTCTTCACTTGGTTTGTCGGGGCCGCCTCGGTCGGCATCGTCGTGCTGATGACGCTGACCTCGGCCGCCGTCGTCGTCTACTTCCGCCGCACCCGGCTGGACAGCCGGTTGTGGCACACCGTGATCGCGCCGGGACTGGGCTTCGTCGGGCTGGCCGTGCTCTCGGTGCTGACCGCCGTGAACCTGCCGCTGCTGGTCGGTGGATCCGGCACCCTGGCCGCCGTCATCGGGGTGCTGCTGGCCGGTGCGTTCCTCGGCGGAGCGGTGGTGGCAGTGCTGCGACCACGCGCCGGACATCAAGAAGTTTCTGACACCAACGACACCACCGACAAGGAGATTGCACGATGAGCACCGCATTCGTCGAAAGCGCCACCAACACTGGCATTCCCGATCACCCGCTCACCCCGCTGAGTGCCGAGGAGATCCGCGCGGTGCGTCGCATCGTCGATGAACACGGTCTGCTCGGCGAGAGTGTCCGGTTCGTCTTCGTCGCGCTGGAGGAGCCGCACAAGAAGACCGTGCAGACGTTCGCCCACGGAGACCCGATCGAACGTCAGGCCCGGGTGCTGCTGCTGGACCGCGCCACCGGCCAGGGCAGCAACCTGGTGGTCTCAGTCACCGAGGGCAAGGTTGTCGCGCTGGAGAGTGTCGACGCCGCCGCGAACGGCCATGTGCCGATCCTGGATCAGGAGTTCGAGGACATCGAGGCGTTCCTGCTGGATTGCCCGGACTGGCTGACCGCCATGACGAGGCGCGGTCTCGATCCCGCCGATGTGCGGGCGGTGCCGTTGTCGGCGGGCGTCTTCGGGCACGAGGACGAGGTCGGCCGGCGCATCGTGCGGGTGCTGGCCTTCTATCAGTACGACGCCGCGGACCTGCCCTGGGCGCATCCCATCGACGGTGTGGTCGCCTACGTCGACCTGACCGCGCGCCGGGTCACCAAAGTGATCGACGAGATCGAGCTGCCGCTGCCCACCGAGCGCGGTCAATGGGACGCCGAACCGCACGCGGCGGCGCCCCGCACCGATCTCAAACCCATCGAGATCACCCAGCCCGAGGGGGCCAGTTTCACCGTCGAGGGCAATCAGATCAGCTGGGCCGATTGGAAATTCCGATTCGGCTTCGACGTGCGGGAAGGCCTCACCCTGCACCAGCTGTCCATCGCCGACCGCCCGGTGATCTACCGGGCCTCGATCGCCGAGATGGTGGTGCCCTACGCCGACCCGTCACCGGTCCGGTACTGGCAGAACTACTTCGACCAGGGCGAGTACCTATTCGGCCGGTACACCAATTCCCTTGAGCTGGGCTGCGACTGCCTCGGCGAGATCAAGTACTTCGACGTCACCATCGCCGACGAAGACGGCAACCCCAAGCTGATGAAGAACGCGATCTGCCTGCACGAGGAGGACTACGGCGTGCTGTGGAAGCACACCGACATGTTCAACGGGATGGCCGAGGTCCGCCGCTCCCGCCGGCTGGTGATCTCGTTCTTCCTCACCATCGGCAACTACGACTACGGCTTCTACTGGTACCTCTACCTCGACGGCACCATCCAGCTGGAGGCCAAGGCCACCGGCATCGTATTCGCCTCGGCGCACCGCGGTCCGGACGGGTTCTCCACCGAGATGGCGCCGGGTCTGGGGGCACCGTTCCACCAGCACCTGTTCTCGGCCCGGCTGGACATGGCCGTCGACGGCGACGTCAATGCCGTCGAGGAGGTCGACGCGGTGGCCGTCCCGATGGGGCCGGACAACCCGTGGGGCAACGCGTTCCGCCCGCAACGGACCCGGCTCACCCGTGAATCCGAGGCGATGCGGACAGCGGACAACTTCAAGGCGCGGGTATGGCACATCACCAACCCCGACAAGCAGAACCGGTTGGGGCAGACCGTCGGGTATGCGCTGCACCCCGAGGGGCAGCCGGTGCTGCTCGCCGACCCGTCCAGCTCGATCGCGCAGCGCGCCGCGTTCGCCACCAAGCACCTCTGGGTGACCAAATACGATCCCGCCGAGCGGTACCCGGCCGGCAACTACGTCAACCAGAACCCCGGCAACGCCGGTCTGCCCGCCTACGTCGCGCAGGACCGTGACATCGACGGCCAGGACATCGTGGTGTGGCACACCTTCGGGCTCACGCACTTCCCTCGTCCGGAGGACTGGCCGGTGATGCCGG
The DNA here is from genome assembly GCF_008329585.1 of Mycolicibacterium sp. P9-22. Taxonomy (GTDB): domain Bacteria; phylum Actinomycetota; class Actinomycetes; order Mycobacteriales; family Mycobacteriaceae; genus Mycobacterium. The sequence continues at coordinate 536,750 of NZ_NPKP01000003.1, forward strand.
TCGACTACGCCGGGTTCAAGCTCAAGCCGGTGTCATTCTTCGATCGCAACCCCGCGCTGAACGTTCCGGCTGCGCCGAAGGCGCACTGCTGCGAGAGTTGACGGATGCACACGGCCCGTCGCATACCCGCCGTCCTCGGACGGCGGGTATGTGCCGTGCTCGCAGCGGTGTCGGCGGTGCTGCACCTGACGATGCTCGGCCACGCGAGCAGCGCCGCGCTGGCCGTGCTGATCGCGGCCATGGCGCTCACCTGCCTGTTCTGCGGGTACGAACTGTGGCGTGCCGGGTCGCCGCGCATCTGGTGCCTGGTCGGGGTGATGAGCCTGGCCATGGTCGCCGCGCATTTGTCGCTGCCCGGCCACCAGCACGCCGATCAGCCGGCCGCTTCCGGTCCGCCGGCCGAGCCGATGAGCATGCTGATGGGGCTGGCCACCACGGTGTCACTGGTCGAGGCCGTCATCGCCGCCGCGGTGCTGTGGGTGCTCACCCGCCGCCGTGCGTCCGGGCTGGTCTGAGGCATCGGCCAGAATGAGTACATGAGCTACCCGCCGCAGGTGCCCCCGCAGGCCGCCCCGGTCTGTTACCGCCATCCCGGTCGTCAGACCTACGTGCAGTGCACCCGCTGCGGGCGCTACATCTGCGGGGACTGCATGATTTCCGCCGCGGTGGGCCACCAATGCCCCGAATGCGTGGCGGCGGGCGCGGCCACGGTGCGGCCGACGCAGGGCCGGTTCGGCGGTAAGGCCGCCTCGGACAAGCCGCTGGTGACCTACACGCTGATCGCGATCAACGTGGTGATGTTCGTGTTGCAGATGGCTTCGGGCTGGGTCTACAACGAATTCGTTCTGTGGCCGCGGGCGATAGCCGTTGAGGACCAGTATTACCGCTTGGTGACGTCGGAGTTCTTACACGGCGGCATCATGCACATCCTGTTCAACATGTACGCGCTGTACGTCATCGGTCCTTCGCTGGAGCAGCTGCTGGGGCGTGTGCGGTTCGGGGCGCTATACGGGCTGAGCGCGCTGGGCGGGTCCGTGCTGGTGTACCTGATAACCCCAGTCGACACAGCCACACTTGGAGCCTCGGGTGCGGTATTCGGCTTGTTCGGGGCGATCTTCGTGGTCTCGCGCCGGCTCAATCTCGATGTCCGCTGGGTGCTCGGCCTGATTGCGCTCAATGTGGCGTTCACTTTCGTGGGCCCGCTGTTGGGCACGGGCGCGATCAGCTGGCAGGGCCACCTCGGCGGTCTGGTTACGGGTGCCCTGGTGGCGGCTGGTTTCGTCTACGCGCCGCGCGCCCATCGAAACCTGGTTCAGTGGGCAATGGTGGGCGCCCTGGTGCTGGTATTTCTGGCGCTCATATTGTGGCGCACCGCCGACCTGATGGGATAGTTCGGCAGGTACCTGAACATGAGCTGACTCTGTGCTGAGATTGGGCGGTGTCAGCCTCAGCCTCAGTCCCTGAGCCCGATCCCGAACCGGCGGTCAGCGCCCGCGCCATCACCATGCGTGGGCCGTGGGGGCCGGTGTATGGCCCCATCGATTTGGACGTCGATGCCGGCGGTGTGACCGCGTTGATCCATCCGGCCGGAACCGGGCGCACCGCGCTGCTGCTGACGCTCGCCGGGCGGATGCGGCCGATATCGGGCACGGTGACGGTGTTCGGCCGATCCGACGCCCGCAAGATCTTCGCGGTGTCGGCGCTGGCCAATATCGACCAGCTGGACAAGATTGCCGAGTCCGTCACCGTCCGCGACCTCATCACCGAGCAGATGCGTTGGGATGCACCGTGGTACCGGTTCATCGGGCAGGCCTCCCAGACCGATCTCGCCGCCATCTGCGCCGGCACCTTCGGAGATGTCGCGCTGCCGGAGCTGGGTGCGTACTTCGACCAGCTCGGTGAACTGGCCCAGGTGTTGTTGCGGATCGCACTGGCCAACACCGCGACACCGCCGCTGCTGGTGGTCGGCGACCTGGACGGCATCACTGACGACGGTAACCGTGCCGTCGTGCTGGAGCGCCTCAACGCGCTTGGGGAGAACCAGACGGTGATCACCACATCCGCCAATCCCGTTCCCGGAGCCCGTGCCGACATCAGAGTGGAGAACTAGCCATGCTTGCCGGAATGTCGTTGGGTACCGACCTCAAACGTTTCTCCCGTGGGGCGATGCCACGCATCGCGCTGGTCACCGTCGTGCTGATGCCGTTGCTGTACGGCGCGATGTACCTGTGGGCGTTCTGGAATCCGTTCGACGCGGTGAACAAGGTGCCGGTGGCGCTGGTCAACGAGGACACCGGCACCGTCGTCGACGGTAAGGAACTCGACGCCGGCGCGCAGGTCGCCGACGCGCTGGTGGACTCGGGTCAGCTGCAACTGCACCAGGTCTCGGCAGCCGAGGCCGCCGACGGGGTGAGCAGCGGTAGGTACTACTTCTCGGTGACCCTGCCGCAGGACTTCAGCGCCGACGTCGCCTCGCCGTCCGGCGATGCGCCGCAACAGGCCCGCATCGACTTCAAGTTCAACGATGCCAACAACTATCTGGGGTCGATCATCGGGCAGAACGCCGCCCGCGAGGTGATCAACCAGGTCAACGCGAGCATCGGGCAACGCACCCTGGAGACGGTGCTGACCGGTCTGACCGACGCCGGCGACGGACTGGTCAAGGCCGCCGACGGCGCTCAGCAGCTGGCGTCGGGCAACGCCGAGGCCAACGACGGCGCGCAGCGGCTGGCCGCGGGGGCGGATCAGTTGACCGCCGGACTTGTTGTCGCGCGCGACGGTTCGGCGCAGCTGATGGCCGGCACCCGGCAACTGGCCACCAGGGTCGACTCCGCGACCGGCCCGCTGCTGGAGATGCTGGACCGGGTGGGCGGTCTGCAACTGAATCCCGACGAGGTCGGTCTGCTCGCGCAGCGGCTCAGCTCGGCGGTGCGCTCCACCACCGACCGGGTCGCCGCGCTGAACATCGATCAGGCCCACGCCGCAGCCATCGTCGACCAGGCGCTCGGGCTGCTGCAGACCAACCCGGACCCGACGGTGCGCCATGCCGGTGATGTGCTGGCCGGGGCGCAGCGGTTGCTGCGCGCCAACGGTATCGACCCCGCCACCGATGACGGGCTGATCCGGCTGCGGGACAGCGCGTCCCGGCTGGAAGGCGAACTCGGTGACCCGAACAGCAAGCTTCGAGTGTTCATCACCAGGGCGCTCAACGGCGGTCTGCGCAGCGATGTCGCGGCCCTCAAAGACGGGGTGGACCGGCTCGACACCGGGGCGCATCAGCTCAACAGCGGTCTGGTGCAACTGGCCAACGGCGGCGGCCAGTTGACCGATGGGGCAACGCAACTGGCCGGCGGCACGCAGAAACTGGCGGACGGCAGCGCCGAGTTGGCCGGCAAGCTGCAGGAGGGTTCGGCGCAGGTGCCGTCTTGGACGCCGCAGCAGCGCACCGACGTCGCCCGCACGCTGGCCGCGCCCGTCACCCTCGAACTGCAGACCGACAATCCGGCCTCCACCTTTGGCACCGGTTTCGCGCCGTTCTTCCTGCCGCTGGCCTTGTTCATCGGCGCGCTCATCATCTGGATGTTGTTGAAACCCATACAGTCCCGGCCGATCGTGCACGGCCTCGGTGCACTGCGGGTGGTGCTGGCCTCGTATTGGCCGGCGCTGCTGATCGTGGTCTGCCAGGTCTCGGTGATGTATGTGGTGGTGCACTTCGGTGTCGGGCTGCAGGCCAGGTATCCGCTCGCGACGGTGGCGTTCCTGTTGCTGATCGGCGCGACGTTCCTGGCCATCATCCAGGCGTTCAACGCGTTGTTCGGGGTGTCGGTGGGGCGGGTGGTGACGCTGGCGTTCCTGATGCTGCAACTGGTGTCGGCGGGCGGCATCTATCCGGTGGAGACGACGGCCAAACCGTTCCAGATACTGCACCCGTTCGACCCGATGACCTATGCCGTCAACGGGTTACGGCAGACCATCGCCGGCGGGTTCGACTCCCGCATGGTGGTGGCGATCGCGGTGCTCGGTGGACTGCTGGTAGCGGCCCTGGCCGCCAGTTCGTGGGCGGCGCGCCGGGACCGGCAGTACACGATGGAGAGGTTGAACCCGCCGATCGAGGTCTAGCGGCGCGACACCGCGAGCGGTCCGGGGCCGGTGAACACCAGCAGCAGGAAGACGAAGCAGTACAGCACCGCACTTTCGCCGCCGTTGTCGATGGGCCAGAAGCCGTCCGGGAAGTGCATCCAGAAGTAGGCGACCGCCATCATGCCCGAGGCGAGGAACGCGGCGGCCCTGGTGGCCAGGCCCACGGTGATGAGCAACCCGAGGACAACCTCGAGGACGCCGGCCCACCACGCCGGCCAGGCGCCGAACGCCACCGGGGAACCGCTGGGGAAGGCGAACAGTTTCGCGGTCCCGTGCATCGCGAACATCAGCCCGACGAGGATGCGGAAGATACCGAGGGCAACACCGGAGTTCGACGCCAGGCGGGCGTCGACCGCGGATGCCGAGCGGACGGTGGAGGTGGACATGATGTTCGACCCTTTCGGTGGTGTGCGGATGGGACCGAGTCTTCTGGCAGGGCAGGCGCGGGGCGCGACTCTCATAGACGATTCAAATGTCGGAGTGGGTGACCCTGGGCCTGACAACGACGACAATGGTCCGGTGACATCCGCACCGACCGATGGCCAGGGGCCGCGCCGTGCCATCCTCGGTCAGCTGCCGCGGATGTACCGCACCGACGGTTCACCGATCAGGGTGCTGCTCGTCGATGACGAACGCGCGCTGACCAATCTGATCAGGATGGCCCTGCAATACGAGGGGTGGGAGATCGACGTCGCCCACGACGCCGCCGAGGCGGTCACCAAATACCGCGCCGCCACCCCCGATCTACTGGTGCTCGACATCATGCTGCCCGATACCGACGGCCTCGGCGTGCTCGCCCAGATCCGGGACTCGGACACCTACACCCCGACGCTGTTCCTCACCGCCCGGGATTCGGTGGCCGACCGGGTCAACGGGCTGACCGCCGGCGGCGACGATTACATGACCAAACCGTTCTCGCTGGAAGAACTCGTCGCGCGGCTGCGCGGGTTGCTGCGGCGCACCGCCTATCTGACACCGGCCGCGGACGAATCGCTGACCGTCGGCGACCTCTCCCTGGACATGGCCAGCCGTGCCGTGACCCGCGGCGGTGAGCAGATCGCGCTGACCTCCACCGAGTTCGACCTGCTGCGGTTCATGATGCGCAATCCGCGACGGGCGTTGAGCCGCAACGAGATACTGCAACACGTGTGGGACTACGACTTCGGCGGCAAGACCAGCATCGTCGATCTGTATGTGTCGTACCTGCGCAAGAAGCTCGACACCGACCGACAACCGATGATCCACACCGTGCGCGGGGTGGGCTACCTGCTGCGCGCCGCGCCGTGACGCGCATCTGGCGCAGCTGGACTCTGCTCAAGCAGCTGGTGGTCGGCGTCTCGGTGGTGGTGATGCTCGCGGTGGCCACCATCGGCGCGGCGTCGGTGGTGACGCTGCGGTCCTCGGTGTTGGGCATCATCGACGCCCAACTGGCGGGCGCCGCGCAGGGCTGCGTCAGTTCGGTGATCAAGTACCGCAGCACGCCCGGGCCGAGCGGTCAGCTGCCCGCCCCGGGTGCCATGAAGCCGCTGGTGAATCTGATCGGGCAGGCGCCGGGCAACGTCGTCGTCCTGATCCAGGGCGGGCGGGCCGTCGATTCGGCGCACTTCGGCGACGGAGATGCCGAGCAGGCTCCGGCCGAAGCCGTCGCCCGGATCGCCAACATGGCGTGGACCGATCCGCAGCCGCGCAGCGTGGAGCTGCCCGGTCTGGGCTGGTACCGGATGGTCGGGCGCCCCGGAGAAGGGAACGAGGTCCTGGTCACCGGGGTGTCGCGCACCCCGGCCTGGGAGGCGATGATCCGCGAGACGGCGGTGGTCTCCGGTATGACGCTGCTGGCGCTGGTGGTCACCGCGCTGAGCACGCTGGCCATCGTGCGGTTCACGCTGCGTCCGCTGCACCGGGTGTCGGCGACCGCCGCGGAGGTGGCCGCGCTGCCGCTGGACCGCGACAATTACGCCATCTCCCCGCGGGTGCCCGTGAGTGACACCGATCCGCGCACCGAGGTCGGGCAGGTCGGCGCCACCCTGAACACCCTGCTCGATCACGTCGAACAGGCCCTGTCCGATGTCGCCGCATCGGATCGCCGGATGCGGCAGTTCATCACCGACGCCAGCCATGAGTTGCGCACCCCGCTGGCGGCCATTCACGGTTACGCCGAGTTGACCCGGCAGGACAGCGCATCGCTGCCCAAGATGACGGAGTATGCCCTGGCCCGGATCGAGGGTGAGGCGAGCCGGATGACGACACTGGTCGCCGACCTGCTGCTGCTGGCCCGCCTCGATGAAGGTCAGGACCTGGACCGCACCGAGGTCGACCTCACCGACCTCACGGTCGACGCGGTCAACGACGCGGCGGTGTCCGCGCCGTCGCACCGCTGGCTGGTCGACGTGCCCGACCATCCGGTGTGGGTGCTCGGTGACCGGGCCCGGCTGCACCAGACGGTCGCGAACCTGCTGTCCAACGCCCGGGTGCACACCCCGGAGGGCATCACCGTGCAGACGACGATCGTGGCCGGCCCCACTCATGTCGAGCTGAGGGTTTCCGATGACGGACCGGGTATCGACGCAGACCTGCTGCCGCACCTCTTCGAACGATTCGTGCGCGCCGACAAGTCCCGGTCCCGGGAAGCGGGCAGTTTCGGTCTCGGCCTATCCATCGTGTCGTCGATCGTGGAGGCGCACGGCGGCACGATCGACGCCCAATCGAATTCGGAGCGAACGAGTTTCAGTATCCGCCTGCCGACCGTCGCGTCGCCGGCCTACAGCCCGATACGCCGGTAACGATGCAGCCGGGTGCCGACCCGCTCGATATCGGACATGGAGCGCAGCCGGTACAACTCGCCGGCGATGGAGGCCGACAAGCGCGCGGTGAACGCCATCGGTTCGTCCGCCGCATCGGGTTGTTCGGGGACGATGACGTCCACGATCCCGTTGCGCAGCAGATCAGCCGAGCGGATGCCTTGTGCGGCAGACAGTTCCGGTGCATGGTCGGTGTCGCGGAACACGATGGCGCTGGCACCTTCCGGCGGCAGCGGCGCCAGCCAGCCGTGCTGGGCGGCCAGCACCCGGTCGGCGGGCACCATCGCCAGCGCCGGACCACCGCTGCCCTGGCCGAGCAGCACCGACACCGTCGGGACCTCGAGTGTCACCAATTCGGCCAGACAACGCGCGATCTCACCGGCCAGGCCGTCCTGCTCGGCGTCGACCGACAGCGCCGGGCCTGCGGTATCGATGAACGAGACCAGCGGTAACCGCAGACCGGCGGCCAGCGCCATTCCGCGGCGGGCCTCGCGCAGCGCCTCCGGGCCGAGCATGCCGAGCCGGCGCTGGCCGAGCACCACCGCGGGCTGACCGCCGAACCGGGCCAGCGCCAGCAGCGTCTGACCGGAACTGGTGTTGGTCGCGCTCAGCACCACCGGGTCCGTGGCGCCGTGCCGCAGCACGTACTCGGCGCCGGGACGGTCGGGCCGTCGGGAGGCCAGCACCGAATCCCAGGCCGGGATGTCGTCCGGGGGGCCGACGAGTTCGGGAGCCGCCGGCGGCGGGCCGGGCGGATCGAGGATCACCGCCAGCGTGCGGTTGAGCACCGACCGCAGCGCCTCCAGCGGCACCACCCCGTCGATGACGCCGTGCCGGTAAAGGTTCTCCGCGGTCTGCACGCCGGACGGGAACTTCTCGCCGTAGAGGTGCTCGTAGACCCGGGGACCCAGGAAGCCGATCAGCGCGCCGGGCTCGGCGGCGGTGACGTGTCCGAGCGAACCCCACGAGGCGAACACCCCGCCGGTGGTCGGGTGGCGCAGATAGACGATGTAGGGCAGATGCTCGCGCTTGTGCAGCTCGACGGCGGCGGCGATCTTCACCATCTGCAGGAAGGCCACGGTGCCCTCCTGCATGCGGGTGCCACCGGAGGCGGGGGAGGCCAGCAACGGCAACCGCTCGGCGGTGGCACGGGTGATCGCCGCGGTGATCCGCTCGGCCGCGGCCACCCCGATCGACCCGGCAAGGAAGTCGAACTCGCAGGCCAGCACGGCCACCCGGCGGCCGAACACGGTGCCCTCACCGGTCAGCACCGACTCATCCAGACCCGATTTCTCGGCTGCCGCGGCCAGTTCGGCGCGGTAGGAATCGGACTGGGCAACCTGCAGGGGTGCGCTGTCCCAACTGTGGAAGGACCCCTCGTCGAGGACGGCATCACGTAGTGCCAGCGCGCTGCTCACAGGAGAAGGCTAATAGGCTGGGGTCCATGATTGGAGTGACCCGCGACGGCAACGTCGTCACCCTGGAAATGCAGCGCCCCGAGCGCCGCAATGCACTCAACGCCGCGCTCGTCGATGGCTTGCGTGAAGAGATCGAGAAGGCCGCCGTTTCCGACGCCCGCGCCATCGTGCTGACCGGACAGGGTTCGGTGTTCAGCGCCGGCGCCGATCTGTCCGACGCGCAGGGCGTGGCACAGGAACTGCCCGACAAGATCACCGCCTTGAATCTGGCCATCGATGGCAGCCCGGTGCCGGTCGTCGCCGCGCTCAACGGGCCGGCCATCGGGGCCGGGGTCATCCTGTCGATGATCTGCGACCTGCGCGTCGCCGTGGCCGGCACCTACTTCCAATTCCCGATCGCCAAGTACGGGCTGGCGCTCGACAACTGGTCGATCCGCCGGCTGGTGTCCCTGGTAGGGCACGGCCGGGCCCGCGCCATGCTGATCGCCGCCGAGCGTCTCGACCTCGACACCGCGGCACAAACCGGCATGGTCAACCGGGTCGGCGACCTCGCCGAGGCGCAGGCCTGGGCCACCGAGATCGCCGGCTACGCGCCGCTCTCGGTGGCGCATTCCAAGCGCGTCCTCAACGATGACGGTGCCTACGAGGAACCATGGCCGGCGCACAAGGAGGGCTTCGACAAGGCCTGGGCCAGTCCGGATGTCATCGAGGCCCAGGTGGCGCGGCTCGAGAAGCGCGCCCCGAACTTCTTCGGCGCCTGATGTTCGCGCAGGCGGCCCGGGTGCTGGGCGGTACCGCGGCGGTGGTGGCCGGCGGCTGGCTGCTGCGGGCGGTGCAGGGTGCGCCGTCGGCGCTCGGCGCCGTCGACATCGGCCCGGAGGCCAAGAAGTCGCCCAATTACGACAAGGGTGTCTTCGTCAACCGGGAGCCGGCGTCACAGGCGCAGCTGACCAGGGCCGATCAATTCGCGCTGGTGCGCGACATCCTGACCGGCGGTCAGCAGCAGCGCCCGCCCCGGGAAATCCCGCTGGTCCGCCCGCCCGTGGGCGTGCCGCCCGCGGATCTGGCGGTCACCTGGTACGGGCATTCGTCGGCGCTCATCGAGGTCGACGGCTACCGGGTGCTGGCCGATCCGGTGTGGAGCCAACGGTGTTCCCCGTCCCGGGTGATCGGACCGCAGCGTCTGCACCCGGTGCCCGCCGAACTCGACGAGCTGCCCGCGATCGACGCGGTGATCATCAGCCACGACCACTACGACCACCTCGACATCGACACCATCAAGGCACTCGCCCGCACTCAGCGCGCCAAGTTCTACGTGCCGCTCGGAATCGGTGCGCACCTGCGCGCCTGGGGTCTGCCGCCGGACCGGATCGTCGAACTGGACTGGGATGAGGGCGCAGAGCTCGGCTCGCTGCGCCTGGTGTGCACGCCGGCGCGGCATTTCTCCGGCCGCTTCCTGACCCGCAATGTGACGCTGTGGTCGTCCTGGGCGGTGATCGGGCCGCGGCACCGGGTTTTCTTCGGCGGCGACACCGGCTACACGGCCGGCTTCGCCGGGATCGGGGACGCCTACGGGCCGTTCGACCTGACCCTCATGCCGATCGGCGCGTACCACCCGGGCTGGCCGGACATCCACATGAACCCGGAGGAGGCCGTGCGCGCACACCGCGACGTCACCGACACCGGGCTGCTGGTGCCGATCCACTGGGCGACGTTCCGGCTGGCACCGCACCCGTGGTCGGAGCCGGTGGAGCGGATGCTGCGGGCCGCGGCTGCCGAGGGGGTGCCGGTGGCGACGCCGAAACCGGGTGAGCTGGTGAGCGCATCCACGATCAACCCATGGTGGCGGGACTGAACCGATAGCGTTGACGCCGTGAGACTGATCTTGAGCATCGGCGCGGCTGCCGTACTGCTGGCCGGATGCGGGGCCACGGACACGGCGCAGCCCAGCGGCCCACCCGAAACACCGGCCGCGTCCCCGTCCGCCCCGGTACCGCCGCCACTGGTTCCGGCGATGCCGTTGCCGGACAACGCCGTCGAGAACGCGGTCGCGAAACTCGACGACATGGCCGCCGAGTTGCTCAAGACATCAGGGGTACCCGGCCTGGCGGTCGCCGTCGTGCACCACGGAAAAACGGTCTACGCCAAGGGTTTCGGTGTCCGCGATGTGCGCACCGACGAAGCGGTGGACCCGGACACCGTTTTTCAGCTCGCCTCGCTGTCCAAACCGGTGAGCGCCACCGTGGCGGCCCGCCAGGTCGACAATCAGACCATCGGCTGGGACACCCCCGTCGTAGACGAACTGCCGTGGTTCGCGCTGTCGGATCCGGCCGTCACCAGGATGCTCACCATCGGTGACCTCTTCGCGCACCGGTCCGGGCTGCCCGACCATTCCGGCGATCAGCTCGAAGACATCGGCTTCGACCGCCGTGCCGTGCTGGAGAAGCTGCGCCAGCTGCCACTGGATCCGTTCCGGATCTCATACGCCTACACCAACTTCGGGTTCACCGCGGGCGCCGAAGCGGTATCGGCCGCGGCCGGTCAGCCCTGGGAGCGGCTGGCGCAGGAATCGCTGTTCGGTCCGCTCGGCATGAACTCCACGAGCTACCGCTTCGCCGACTACGAGACCAGATCCAACCGGGCCGTCGGGCACATCCGGGTCGCTCCCGGCGACTATCAGCCGCGCTACGTCCGCAACGCCGATCAGCAGGCGCCCGCGGGCGGTGCGAGTTCGTCGGTCAACGACATGACGCGCTGGATGTCGATGGTGCTGGCCGAGGGCAAGCTGGCGGACCGTCAGTTGATCGACACCGCCGCGCTGCTGCCCGCCCTCACCCCGCAGGTGGTGTCCAGCCGCGGCGCCGAGCCGGCCATGCGGTCGGGCTTCTACGGCTACGGGTTCAACGTCGGCACCACCTCGGGCGCGCGCACCGAGCTCAGCCATTCCGGCGCCTTCGAACTCGGCGCCGGGACCAACGTGCTCATGCTGCCTTCGGCCGATGTCGGGATCATCGCCCTGACCAACGGGACGATGTCGGGTGTGCCCGAGGCGCTGACCGCGCAGTTCGCCGATCTGGTGCAGTTCGGCGAGATCCGGGAACCCTGGTACGAGCTGTACAGCTCCAAGCTGCTGCCGATGAGCGACCCGGTCGGCTCGCTGGTCGGTGCGCAACCGGTCGCCGATCCCAATCCGGCACAACCACTGTCGAGCTACGCCGGCACCTACCGCAACGAGTTCTGGGGACCCGCAGAGGTGTCCGAACGCGACGGCAAGCTGGTGCTCGGGCTCGGTCCGCGCGGGGACACCTTCGAGCTGACACATCGGGACGGCAACGTGTTCACCTTCACGCCGGTCACCGAGAACGCCCCACCGGGAACGATTTCGGCCGCCACCTTCGACGGCGCGAAGCTGACGTTGGAGTACTACGACGACGGGGTGTTCACCAAGTGATCTCCGGCCTGAGCGATGCCGAGGTCGCCCAGCGGGTGGCCGACGGCCAGACCAACGACGTGCCCACCCGGGCGGCGCGCAGCGTCTCGGACATCGTGCGCGCCAACGTGTTCACCCGCATCAACGCGATTCTCGGCGTGCTGTTCGCCATCGTGGTGGCCACCGGCTCACTGATCAACGGGCTGTTCGGGCTGCTGATCGTCGCCAACAGCGCGATCGGCATCATCCAGGAACTGCGCGCCAAACAGACGCTGGACAAGCTGGCCATCGTCGGGCAGGCCAAACCCCTGGTGCGCAGGCAGTCCGGGACGCGCGCACTCGCACCCAGTGAGGTGGTCCTCGGCGATGTCATCGAGGTGGGCCCCGGTGACCAGATCACCGTCGACGGGGAAGTGCTGGAGGAGAACAACCTTGAGGTCGACGAGTCCCTGCTGACCGGCGAGGCCGACCCGATGGCCAAGGACCCCGGCGACAAGGTGATGTCGGGCAGCTTCGTGGTCGCCGGGTCCGGCGCCTACCGGGCCACCAAGGTCGGCCGCGAGGCCTACGCGGCCCAGCTCGCCGAGGAAGCCAGCAAGTTCACCCTGGTCAAATCCGAACTGCGCAGCGGTATCAACAAGATTCTGCAGTTCATCACCTACCTGCTCTGGCCGGCCGGCGCGCTGATCATCTACACCCAGCTGTTCACCACCGACGCCGGCTGGCAGGAGTCGGTGCTGCGGATGGTGGGAGCGCTGGTGCCGATGGTGCCCGAGGGCCTGGTGCTGATGACATCCATCGCCTTCGCCGTCGGCGTGGTGCGGCTCGGGCAGCGCCAGTGCCTGGTGCAGGAACTGCCTGCCATCGAGGGTCTGGCCCGTGTCGATGTGGTGTGCGCCGACAAGACGGGCACGCTGACCGAGAACGGTATGCGACTGTCCGAACTCAAGGCGCTCGGCGCCGGCGGGCAGGAGCGCAGCGACAGGGGAATAGCAACAGCCGACTGCTCGACGGTGCTGGCCCAGCTGGCCGCCGATGACGCCCGTCCCAACGCGAGCATGGCGGCCATCGCCGAGGCCTACGACACCGCACCGGGCTGGACGGCCACCGCGGCGGCGCCGTTCAAGTCGGCCACCAAGTGGAGCGGCGCGTCCTACGGCGAGCACGGCAACTGGGTGATCGGCGCCCCCGATGTGCTGCTGGACCCGGCCTCACCGGAGGCCGAGGAGGCCGAGCGGATCGGCGCCCAGGGGCTGCGGGTGCTGCTGCTGGGATCGTGTGACCACACCGTGGACGCCCCGGGCGCGCCCGGCACCGTCACCCCGGCCGCACTCGTCGTCCTGGAACAGCGAGTGCGCCCGGACGCCCGCGACACCCTGGATTACTTTGCCTCCCAACGCGTCACGGTCAAGGTGATCTCCGGGGACAACGCCAAATCGGTGGGTGCGGTGGCCGGGACGCTCGGCCTGCACGGCGAGACGCTCGATGCCCGTCAGCTCCCCGAGACGCCCGACGAACTGGCCACCGCCGTCGACCAGTACACCACCTTCGGGCGGGTGCGCCCGGACCAGAAGCGGGCCATGGTGCATGCCCTGCAGTCCCGCGGTCACACGGTGGCGATGACCGGTGACGGCGTCAACGATGTGCTGGCCCTCAAGGACGCCGATATCGGGGTGGCGATGGGATCGGGTAGCTCGGCATCCCGGGCGGTGGCCCAGATCGTGTTGCTGGACAACAAGTTCGCGACGCTGCCGCATGTGGTGGGTGAGGGCCGCCGGGTGATCGGCAATATCGAGCGGGTCTCCAACCTGTTCCTGACCAAGACGGTGTACTCGGTGCTGCTGGCCGCGCTGGTCGGCATCGGCGGGTTGTCGGCCAAGCTGTTCGGGTCCGATCCGCTGCTGTATCCGTTCCAGCCGATCCACGTCACCATCGCGGCCTGGTTCACCATCGGGATCCCGGCGTTCATCCTGTCGCTGGCGCCGAACTCCGAACGGGCCCGCCCCGGTTTCGTGCGCCGGGTGATGACCTCCGCGCTGCCCGCGGGCATCGTCGTCGGCCTGAGCACGTTCATCTCCTACCTGCTGGCCTATCAGGGCCGTGGCGCCACCGACGTCGAGCAGACGCAGGCCTCCACCACGGCGCTTATCACGCTGCTGGTCGCCTCGGTGTGGGTGCTGGCAGTGGTGGCCCGCCCCTATGAGTGGTGGCGAATCGCACTGGTGGCGGTGTCCGCGCTGGCCTATGTGGTGATCTTCTCCCTGCCGCCGGCTCAGGAGACGTTCCTGCTGGATCCGACCAATGTCGCGCTGACCTCGATGGGGCTGGGCATCGGTGCTGTCGCGGCGGTAATCATCGAGATCGCCTGGTGGGTGGAGGGCAGATTGTCCGGTGAACCCCGCCGGCTATGGCGCTAGGGTTGTGGCATGAGTTTCCTGGACAAGATTAAAGGCCTGGTGGCCAAGAACGCAGACAAGGTCGACACCGCGATCGACAAGGCCGGCGACCTTGTCGACAAGAAGACTCAGGGCAAGTACGCCCAGCATGTGGACAAGGTGCAGGACGCCGCCAAGAAGGCCGCCCGCGACCAGGGCGGCACGCCGCCTCCGCCGGTCCCGCCCACGCAGCAGTCCGGACAGCCCCCGGCTTCTCCTCCTGCGCCGTAAATGGCCAAACTGTCCGTCTCGGTCGACGTCCCGCTGTCGCCGGAGCAGGCATGGGAGGCGGCCTCGGACCTGTCCCGGTTCAAGGAATGGCTGAGCATCCACAAGATGTGGCGCTCGGAGCTGCCCGACACACTGGGCAAGGGCACCGAGATCGAGTCCATCGTCGAGGTCAAGGGCATGCTCAACCGCGTGCACTGGACCATCGTCAACTACAAGCCGCCGGAGTCGATGACGCTCAACGGCAACGGTGTCGGCGGGGTCAAGATCAAGCTGATCGCCCGGGTGAAGCCCGTCGCCGAGGGCGCTTCCGTGCAACTGGACATCCATCTGGGCGGGCCGGCGCTGTTCGGCCCGATCGGCATGGTGGTCGCCGGGGCTTTGAAGAGCGACATCCGGCAATCGCTGGACCAGTTCAAGAAGGTCTTCTCCTAGCTCCGGCACGGTGCGCGATGAGTTTCGGCGGAGCCCCGAGTCGGTACTGCCATGACAACCTCACACCCCCTCGGTGCCCCCTGCTGGATCGACCTGGCGACCTCCGATATCGAGCGCGCACAACAGTTCTACGGCGCGGTCTTCGGCTGGACCTTCGAGTCCGCCGGGCCGGAATACGGCGGCTACGTCAGCGCCTTCGTCGACGGTGTCCAGGTGGCCGGCCTGATGCCCAATGACCCGCAGTGGAACATGCCCGACCGCTGGAACACCTACCTGCACACCGCGGATGCCGACGCCACCATCGCGGCGGTCACCGCCGCCGGCGGTATGAGTTGTGGTGGGGCGATGGACATCCCCGCCAAGGGTCGGATGGCGATGGTCGCCGATCCGACCGGCGGCATGATCGGATTGTGGCAGCCCACGCAGCATCTCGGCTTCGAGGCCACCGGCGTGGCGGGCGCACCGGTCTGGCATCAGGTGACCACCCGCGACTTCGCCGGCACCCTGGACTTCTACCGCGCGGTGTTCGGCTGGCAGACCCAGGTCGAGGCCGACTCCGACGAATTTCGTTACAGCACGGTGTCATTCGACGGTGAGCAACGGGTCGGCGTGATGGACGGCAGCGCCTTCATGGCCGCCGACGAGCCGTCCAACTGGTTCTTCTTCCTGGGCGCCGACGACGTCGACAAGGCCCAGCAGCTCATCGTCGACAACGGTGGCAGCATCACCCGGGCCGCCGAGGACACACCGTACGGCCGGCTGGCATCGGTGGCCGACCCGACCGGCGCCGGGTTCAATCTCTCGTCGTTGCAGCCCTAACCGGCGCTCAGCGCGAAGTCGGCGAAATCGAAGCCCGGCACCACAATGCAACTGACCAGCGTCGGTTCCTCATCGCGGGGACGGGCCCGCTGCCAGTGCCCGGGCGGCACCACGGACTGCGGCTGCTCCCCGGCAGCGATATCGGGTCCCAGCACCACGGTGTGCGCCGAGTCCTGTTCGCGGCCGACCTCCAGCAGCAGCGGGCTGCCCCGGTGGTGCAGCCAGAGCTCGGTACTGCGCACGGTGTGCCAGGCCGACTGCTGGCCGGGCATCAGCAGGAACAGGATCGCCGTGCCGGCGCACCGCGGTCCGGTGTAATCCGACGGCAGCGCCGACTGGGGAAACGTCAGCTCACTGCGCCAGGTTTCGCGGTACCAGCCCCCTTCGGGGTGCGGGGACAGGTCGAGCTGGCGGGCCCAGTCGGGTAGTTCCGTCATGGGCACCCAGGGTACGCAGCGCGACCCGATAGCCTGAGGCACATGGCTCGATTGCGTCCCGGCTGGCTGGTTGCGTTGTGCGCGCTGGTCCTGGCGGTGAGTGCCTGGTTGCCGTGGCTGACCACGTCCGCGGACGGCGGCGGCCGGGCCAACGCGATCGGCGGCAAGGTCGGCGCCATCGGGGTGCCACCGCCGGGGTTCGGGGTCGGGCAACTGATCGTGCTGCTGGCGGCGACGCTGATCGTGGCCGCCACGATGGCCGCGCGTCAGCTCTCGGCGCGACTGGCATCCTCTGCGGCGCTGGCTGTTTCGATGATCGTGGCAGCGCTGATCGGCTGGTACTTCCGGCTGTACGTGCAGGCGCCGGTGGCGGCCGGGTACGGGATGTATGTGGCAGCGGCGATGACGGTGCTGGCCATCGTGGGATCCGTGCTGGCGATGGTGGTCGCCTGGGCGCAGACCGGAGCACACCGATGAGCTTCGTGCAGCCGGTGGTGCTGACCGGACAGCGCTGGGTGACGCTGGAACCGCTGCAGGCCGGGCATGCCACCGAGATCGCCGCGGCCGCCGCAGACATCGGCGATCTGTGGTTCACCCATGCGCCGACCCCGGACACCGCGGCCACCTGGACGCAGACCAGGCTGGCCGACCGGAACGGGTTCACCTTCGTGGTGCGCGCCCTCGACGGCACGGTGATCGGATCGACGAGCTACCTGAACATCGACGGACCCAACCGACGCCTGGAGATCGGCGCCACCTGGTACGCCGCACCGGTCCGGCGGACCGGAGTGAACACCGAGGCCAAGCTGCTGTTGTTGACGCATGCCTTCGAGACGCTGAACTGTGTGGCCGTCGAATTCCGCACCCATTTCTTCAACTCCACCAGCAGGGCCGCGATCGAACGGCTGGGCGCCAAGCTCGACGGGGTGCTGCGCAGTCACCAGTTGCTGCCCGACGGGTCACGCCGCGACACGGTGGTCTACTCGATCCTGGACATCGAGTGGCCGGCGGTGCGCAACAATCTGCGGTCGCGGTCAAACCGCCACTGAACTCGGCATCTCACGTTCCGGCCCGCGACGGCGTCTACACAATGTGACTGTGCGACGACCATTCGAGGACATCGTGACCGAGTACGGGCCGATGGTGCTGCGGGTGTGCCGGGCCGTCGTCGGCCCCACCGACGCCGAGGATGCGTGGTCGGAGACGTTCCTGTCCGCCATGCGGGCTTACCCGCAGCTCGATGCGAACGCCAACGTCGAGGCCTGGTTGGTGACCATCGCGCACCGCCGAGCCATCGACATCGGGCGCGCCATCACCCGGGCGCCCGCCCCCGTCGACGCCATTCCCGAAACCGGGCACACGGACAGCCACGATCCGGACCTGTGGGCGGCGCTGGAGGGGTTGCCGGACAAACAGCGCCGCACGCTGGCCTACCGCTACCTGGCCGGGCTGCCCTATGCCGAGATCGCGGGCCTGCTCGGCGGTTCCACCGACGCCGCGCGTCGCGCCGCGGCCGACGGCATCAAGACGCTGCGCACGACTTATCTCAAGGAGGACGCATGACCGAGATCTTCGACGGCATCGACGCCGACGCCCCCACCCTGGCGCGGCTGCATCAGCGCCTCGAGCGGGCCGCCCAGGACGCAGACCTGCTCGATGTGGCCTACCGAACCCTGGACACCGCCGTCGGCCGGCTGCTGTTGGCGGCGACACCGCTCGGTCTGGTGCGGGTGGCGTTCCTCGATGTCGACGGCGACGCCCTCGCGACGTTGGCCCAGCGGATCAGCCCGCGGATCCTGCACGCTCCCGCCCGGCTCGACGATGCCGCCACCGAGATCGACGAATACCTCGCAGGCCGGCGCACCGCGTTCGACGTGGCGCTGGATCTGAGGCTGGCCGAAGGCTTCCGCAGGCAGGTGGTCGAGCATCTGCGCGATATCGGGTACGGGCGCCGCGAAAGCTACGCGACCGTCGCGGCGGCGGTCGGCAACCCCAAGGCCGTGCGGGCGGTGGGCACGGCGTGCGCACGCAATCCGCTGCCGCTGGTGATTCCGTGCCACCGGGTGGTGCGCACCGACGGATCGATCGGGCAGTACGCCGGCGGTCCGGCCGCGAAGTCCGCGCTGCTGGAGTTGGAGGCGGCATGAGTTCGGCCCTGTTCGACGAACTGGACGACCACGGTTGTGCCCCCACCGGACCGCTGCTGACGGCGGCGGAGTGTGCCGCGTTCGCCGCCATGTGGGACGACGATCACCGGTTCCGCTCGACCATCGACATGGAGCGCTACCGCTTCGGCCGGGGTGCCTACCGCTACTTCGACAACCCGCTGCCGCCGAAGATCGCCGCGCTGCGTGCCCAGTTCTACCGGGAGCTGCTGCCGCTGGCGCGCGAGTGGGCCCAGCGCCTCGGTGATCCTGCGCCCTGGCCCGACGAATTCGAGGACTGGTTGGCGGCCTGTCACGCCGCCGGCCAGCGCAAGCCGACCCCCATCCTGCTGCGCTACACCGAAGGTGACTGGAACGCCCTGCACCGCGATCTCTACGGCGACTTGGTCTTCCCGCTCCAGGTCGTGGTGGGTCTGGACGCACCGGGTGTTGACTACACCGGCGGTGAATTCCTGCTCGTCGAACAGCGTGCCCGCGCCCAGTCCAAGGGATCGGTGCTGCAACTGCCGCAGGGCTGCGGGCTGATCTTCACCACCAGGGACCGCCCGACGCGATCGAAGCGGGGCTGGTCGCGCACGCCGGTGCGGCACGGCGTCAGCCGGCTGCGTTCGGGGGAGCGGCGCACCCTGGGGCTCGTCCTGCACGACGCGACGTAGAGCGACAAACGACCGGGTACGCTGAGGTACCAATTCTTCGTGAGGTGATCGTGCGGGTGAGGTTGTCCAGGGCGAGTGCGCTGCGTCTCGGTCTGCTGGCTCTCGGGCTGTTCGTCGTGGCCACCAATGCGTTCGTCATCGCCGGAGTGCTGCCCCAGATCGCCCAGACGCTCGGCGTCGGGCCCGGCACCATCGGCTACTCGATCTCCGTCTATGCGATCGTGGTCGCCGTCGCGTCGCCGCTGGTGTCGGTCACCTGCGGCCGGGTCCGTCCGGAACGCGTGATGGCGGGCGGGCTGGTGCTCATCGCCGCGGGCACGTTCCTGGCCGCGGCGGCGGATACCTTCACGGTCTTCACCGCGGGACGGGTGATCGCGGCTCTCGGCGGCGCCGCGCTGGTGCCCTCGGCGATCGCCGCCGCACCGGTGATGGTGGAACCGGCCCAGCGCGGCCGGGCCATCGCCCTGGTCGGCATGGGCTTCACCCTCGCCATGGCCATCGGTTCCCCGATCGGCACCGCGCTGGCCGATGTCGGCGGCTGGCGGCTGCCGCTGTCGGTGCTGGCCGGTCTGGCGGCGCTGCTCGTTCCGGCTCTGCTGCTGGTGGTGCGTGATGTCCCGCGCAGCTCCGCTGTGGACCTGCGTTCGCGTGCCGTCGTCCTGCGGGATCCCCGCATCGTGTTCGCGATCGCCGCTTCGCTGCTGATGACGCTGGCGTTCAACATGGTCTACATCTTCAGCGCGGTGATCACCCACGACGCCACCGGCGGCGACCACACGCGGCTGGCGATCCTGTTGCTCGCCTACGGCGTGGCCGGGGTCATCGGGAACATTGTGGGTGGACGACTGGCCGATCGCGTCGGCAGCCGTCGCACCCTGCAGATCGTGCTCGCGGCCCAGGCCATCGCCTTCCTGGCGCTCATCCTCGCGCACGGATCGTTGGTTGCCACCGCCCTGGTGTTCGCCCTGTCCGGGATCGCCGGGTTCGCCGCATCGGTGGCCATTCAGTACCGGCTCGCGCTCATCGATTCACGCTTCGCGAATATCGCGCTCGCCTGGTACTCGACGGCCATGTACGTCGGCATCTCGATCGCGCCGCTGATCGGTGCGGCAGCGCTTCCGTACGGCCCGCCCGTGCTGCTGGCGGCCGCGGCGGTGTCCATCCTGGTCGCAGTCGTCGCGTCGGAGATCAGTCACGCCACCCGGCGTGGCTACGATGGGGTAGCCCGGGACCAGGACCTGGTCTGTGCGTCCTCGACGCACAGCTAATTTCGGGTGCGTGAAGACGGAGGAACGATGAGTAGCCAGCCAACAGCGGCCAACGGAGACATCAAGCAGAGCCGGGTCGGCGATATCAGCGTGGTGTCGGTGACCGGGACCGTGGACATGATCACCGCTCCCAAGCTGGAAGCGGCGATCGGATCCGCGGCCGAGGGGTCACCGTCGGCGGTGGTGGTCGATTTCACCGCCGTCGAGTTCCTGGCGTCGGCCGGTATGGGTGTGCTCGTCGCCGCGCACGGAGACCTCGCCCCAGAGCTCAAACTCGTTGTCGTCGCGGATGGCCCGGCCACCAGCCGGCCGCTGAAGCTGGTGGGCATCGCCGATGTCGTCGATCTCTTCGCGACACTGGATGAAGCCCTGGCCGCCCTGCAGAGTTAGAAAATCCGGCAAACGGGTAGCCAGCAGTCCGAGATGACAGAGCAAGGCGAATCCGCAACCTTCGCGAAGGTCGGTGTGGTCGCCGGCCCCGAACTCGCGGCCCAGATCCGGCAAGAACTCGGCGAGTGGCTGCGCCACCACTTCGTGTTGGATCCGGAGAAGTCCAGCGATGTGCTGCTCGCCGTTTACGAGGCGTTGGCCAATGCGGCCGAGTTCGCCTATATCGGTGCCCCCCAACCGGGTCCGATGCACGTGCGGGCCGCCTACGACGACGCCGCGTGCGTGCTGACCGTGACCGTGAGCGATGAGGGCCTCTGGCGCGCCAATGACCACGACGTCAGGAGCATCGCCAGAGGCCGCGGCATCCCGTTGATGCACGCGCTCGCCGACCGTGCCGATATCGATTCCACCGCGGGGGGCACCCAGGTGCGCCTGCAGTGGGACAACATCGCTCAGAACTGCGGCAGCCGCACCACCTGAACGAAGAACTCGTCGATCTGGCGCACCGCGCTCATGAACTGATCGAGGTCCACCGGCTTGGTCACGTAGGCATTGGCGTGCAGCTTGTAGCTGCGCAGGATGTCCTCTTCGGCCGACGAGGTGGTGAGCACCACGATCGGGATGAGGCTCAGATTCTCGTCGGACTTGATCTTCTCCAGCAGTTGCCTGCCGTCGTACTTGGGCAGGTTGAGGTCCAGCAGGATCAGATCGGGCCGCGGGGCGTCGGGGAACTTCCCGCGCCGGTACAGAAAGTCCAGCCCCTCCTCGCCGTCGTGAGCGACGTGCAGATTGTTCTTGATCTTGTTGTGCTCGAACGCTTCCCGGGTGATCAGCTCGTCACCGGGATCGTCCTCTACGAGCAGGATGTCGATAGCTCGCTCTGCTGCCGGGTAGCTCATTGGATTCCTTCCAGCTGGGTTTCCGGGGCCGCATTCGGCGCGGTGGTCGGGGTGAGGGGCAACGTGAATCTGAACCGTGTCCCGTCGGTGTAGGTGGTGTCGATCCAGATTGTCCCGCCGTGGTGCTCGACGATCTTCTTACACAACGCCAGTCCGATCCCGGTGCCGGTGTAGGCGTCACGGCCGTGCAGTCGCTGGAAGATGACGAAGACCTTGTCGACGAATTCGTCGGCGATGCCGATCCCGTTGTCGGTCACGGTGAAGAGGTATTTCTCGGCGTGCTCGCCGGTGCCTTCCTCGCATTCGATCACGATGCGCGGGGTGACACCCTCGCGGCGGAACTTGACGGCGTTGCCGATCAGGTTCTGCCAGACCATGATCAGCAGCGTGGGATCGCCGTCGACGTGGGGAAGCGGCGCGGCGGGCAGCACGATCTCCGCCCCGATCTCCTCGACCGCGGTGGTCAGATTGCTCAGGGCAGCATCGACCACGGCGTTGAGATCGACCTCGGTGTTCGTTGCGTTGAGCCGGCCCACGCGGGAGAAGGTGAGCAGGTCGTTGATGAGCACCTGCATCCGTTTGGCGCCGTCCACGGCGTAGCCGATGTACTCGACGCCGCGCTCGTCGAGCTTGTCACCGTAACGCTTCTCCAACAGCTGGCAGAAGGAGGCGACCTTGCGCAGCGGTTCCTGCAGATCGTGGGAGGCGACATAGGCGAACTGTTCGAGTTCGGCGTTGGACCGGCGCAGTTCGTCGGCCTGTTCATCGAGCGCGGCTCGCGCGGCCCGGGAGGTGTCGAGTTCTTCCACGATGCGCTGGCGCATGTCTTCGACATCGGCGCTGATGGCCCGGATATCGCGGGGGCCGCGCGGGATGATGCGCTCGCCGAAGTTGCCCTCGGTGATCCGCCGGCAGGCCGCGGCCAGTGCCGACAGCGGGCGGTTGACGGCATTGCGCATCACCACCGCCAGCAGGACCGCGGTGGTGACGAACGTCAGGATCATCGCGATCATCACCGCGTCACGCCAGCCGCGGATCTCCTCGAGGTGCGCCAGGCTGGCCGCCCGCGCCTCGCTGAGATGATCGTTCTGGATCGTGAACAGTGCGCGCAGCCGGTCGAAGAGGACCTTGCCCTCGTCGATGGTCGCGTCTGCCACCGGCTGCGACGGGTTGGTGCTCCCGACCAGTGGATCGGCGTACTCGCCACGCCATACCTCGGCCGCCTGCTCGATGTCGGCAAGGTCGGCGAGGAGGTCCTCTCTGCCCGCGAGGTAGTGCCGGAGTTGTTCGGCCGCATCGATTTCCGCGGTGCGTCCGTCGTTGTAGGGCTCCAGGAATTGCGGGTCGTTGGTGATCAGATAGCCGCGGACGGCGGTTTCCTGATCACGCAGCGCGGCCTGGAGTTGGTAGGCGGCGATCCGGGCCGGCTGCACCACGTCGCGCTGCTCATTGGATACCTTGTCCGCCTGGCCCACCAGGATGGTGGCCGCGATCGCACAGGCGAGCACCGCCATTCCGATGACGGCGAGCACCAGGTTCTGCCAGCCCTGCACGGTGAGTCTCACGTTCGGGACCGCTCCACTCTGATCACCGCGATGTCGTCGGTGAGCCCGCCGTGTTGCTGCGCACGTGCTTCGGCATGCTCGATGAGCGCCTCCACGAAATCGGAGCCGGGCAACTGGGCGAGCGAGCGGGCCATCGTCAACAGCCCGGCTTCGCCGAGACGCTCGTCACCACGCCCCGAATGACCCTCGAACAGCCCGTCAGTGAGCAACAACAGCCCGTGCCCCAGGGGCAACTCGTAATGCTCGACCGGCCATTCGCGGGCGCCGAGACCCAGCGCGGCACCCGGGCGAGGCTCCAGCCAGTCCGCAGTGCCGTTACCGTGCAGCAGCAGGCCGGGATGACCGGCACGCACCGCGGTGAAGCGGCCGCTGTCGGGTTCGAGAGCCACACTGAGCAGGGTCGCAAAAATGCCCTTGCTCGGGCGCTCGGAGGTCAGAATTCGGTCGAGTTCGCGCATCCGCTCATTACCGCGCAGGCCCGCGAAGGTCAGGGCGCGCCACCCGATGCGCAGCGCCACCCCCAGCGCCGCCTCGTCGGGTCCGTGGCCGGCCACATCGCCGATCATCACGTGCACCGTGCGGTTGTCGGTCTGCACGACATCGAAGAAGTCCCCGCCGACCAGGGCATCCTGCCGGCTGGGGCGTGACCGGGTGACGATATCGACGCCGGGGGAGTCCAGTAGCACCGGCGAGGGCAACAGACCGCGTTCCAGCCGGGCGTTCTCCAGTGCGCGCAGGCGGCTGGAATGCAGATCGACGGTGGCGAGCTCGGCGCGCTTGCGCTCGATGGCGTAGAGCACCGCGCGGCGCAGCGTGTCGGGCTCCACCCTGCCCTTGACCAGGTAATCCTGGGCGCCCGAGGACACCGCGGACACCCCGAAGTGCTCGTCGGTGAGGCCGGTCAGCACGATGATCGGGACGGTGTTGTCGAGCCCGCTGAGCCGGTGCACGGCATCCATGCCGGTGGAATCGGGCAGGTTCAGGTCGAGCAGGATGCAGTCGGGGCGCTGCTCGGTCAGGACGCGGGCGGCGTCGGAGATCGTCTGTGACCAGACGAAGTCGAACTCGCCGGCGGCGTCGGCGATGAGTTCCTCGACCAGCAACGCGTCGGCGCGATCGTCTTCGACCAGGAGCAGCGAGAGCCGCGGGCCGCCCGCGACTGTGGCGACGTTGGGTCCGGGTGAGGGCAACGGATTCTTGGGCGCGCCCATGGGAAAGTCGAACCCTCCACCTGGGGACTTGCCCCGGTCGCGCTGTATCGCGGTATTGATGTCAACACGTATGACTTTACCCAGACGCCCCCGCTGGGGCGTCGAGGTATTGACGCCTATGTCGCGCAGTGGCCCATGCGTGTCACAATCCGGCGCGGAACCGAGTCATACCGGTGAACGCCCCGCCGAGAAGAGGATGACGCCATGCTCCCGAAGGTCAACATCAGTAAGCAGTTCTCCGGACCGTACGAGGCCTTCGCGGCGTTCGACGCCAAGGTGAAGGACGCGACGGAAGCGGCCGGCCTGTCTGTTCTGCTAGTCGAACTGGTCAAGATACGGGTGTCGCAGATCAACGGCTGCGCGTTCTGTCTCCGGATGCACACCCGTGACGCGATCGCGGCCGGAGAGTCGGCGGATCGTTTGGCGGTGCTGCCCGCCTGGTGGGAGTCGCAGTATTTCGACGAGCAGGAGCAGGCCGCGTTGATCCTGGCCGAACGGATCACCCGGATCGCCGATGAGCACACCGCACCGGCCCCGGGCGTCGACGTCGAGGCGGTGCTGTCGAAGCAGCAGATCGCCGCGGTCACCTGGCTGGCCGTGGAGATGAACGGTTGGAATCGCATCGCCATCGCCAGCCACTATCCGGTGGGGCCCTGAGCAATTTCGCGAGTGGTGCCCCCGGCATGATTCGAACATGCGACACCGGCTTTAGGAGAGCCGTGCTCTATCCCCTGAGCTACGGGGGCCGGGGACCTTGCGCACAGAACTTTAGTGGATCAACGGGGATTGCCGGTAAGCGGCGTGACGATGCCGCTCGATCCGGCCCGCTCACGCCAGGCGCGTTCCCACTGCCGGGTCATGGCCGGGTAGACGATCAGGTACCGGAAGGGCGCGATCGCGGACAGGTACGCCCGCCCCAACAGGCCGTTCGGCTTCACCAGGACCGCCATCCGCAGCTGATAGTCGCCGTCACGGGTGCGCACCCACCCCAGATGGGCCACCGCATGCACCGTCCGGTTGACCACCTCCATCGCCACCTCGTCGTGGGTTTGGTAGAGCAGGGTGAACGGCAGCCCCGCCATCGGGGCGCCGGTTTCCGGACGGCGCAGGTCCTCGGGCAGACACTCGGTGAGGGACGGCACGGTCGATTCCTCGTCGTCCCAGCCGAAGAGTTCCCCGAGTTTCCAGCGCACCGCGAACAGCAACCGACTCGGACTCGGGCCGCTGTCGTGCGTCGCCGAAGCCTGAATGGCCGACAGCATGGTCGCGAGGTCATCGGGCCCGGCGCCCGGGCATCGGTAGGCCCACACATCCAGCACGGCGAAGTCCGGCGCGATCCGGTGGATGCGCCACGGCCGCTGGGTGTGGGTCCCGATCGGAAGCCTCATCGCAGGGCCTCCTGCCGGTCCGGCGCGGCCCGCCACGACAGACCGAAACACGCACAGGCCAAGGTGAACAGGATGATCGGCGGCGGCGGGTCGAGCCAGATGCTCATCGCCAGCGAGAGTGCCGACATGGCCAGCGCCAGTGCCGCGAGGGGACGGAGCTCGCTGGCGTGTCTTGCCAACTGCAACAACAGGATTCCCACGAACATCACGGCGACACCCATGGCCAGGCTGAAACTCATCATCAGTTGGTAGTAGGTCCGTTGAATGCCCATCAGATCCAGGGTGTGGGCCCGCATCTGGGCGTCGATCGCGGAATCGCCGCCGGCGGTGCGCAGATAGATATCGCCGAGCAGATGCCCGGCGCCGGTGAGGATCCAGCACCAGGCACCCGCCCGAAACCATGTGAGAGAAGTCATGTCTCAACTATCGGGGCGCCACAGCCCGGGCACATCGTCCGCAGGTCTCGCCGTTCTCATCCTGAAGGATGAGCCAGCCCCGATTCGTAGGCGAGTACCACCGCCTGCACCCGGTCGCGCAGTCCCAGTTTCGCCAGCACGTGCCCGACATGGGTCTTGATGGTCGCCTCCGAAAGGCTCAGCTTGTCCGCGATCTCACGATTGCTTGCCCCGGTGGCGATCTCGAGCAGGATGTCGAGTTCGCGTGGCGTCAGGGCGCGGCGCACCGCATCGGCCTTGTCGCCATCGATGCCGGGGGTCCTGGCCACATGCTCGATGAGCCTGCGCGTGGTGGACGGCGCGACCACGCTGTGGCCGGCGTGCACGGTGCGGATCGCCTCGACCACGTCCTCACTGCGGGCGTCCTTGAGCAGGAATCCGCTCGCCCCGGCCCGCAGTGCCGGGAAGGCGTACTCGTCGAGATCGAAAGTGGTCAGCGCGATCACCCGGCACGCGGGCTGTTCGGCGGTGATGGCCGCGGTCGCCTGGATGCCGTCGAGGCCGGGCATCCGCAGGTCCATCAGCACCACGTCCACCTGGCGCGACCGGACCAGGGCGAGCGCCTGATGGCCGTCGGCGGCCTCCCCGACCCACTCGAAATCGGGCTGACTGTCCACCATCATCCGCAGCGCCGACCGCATGAGTTCCTGGTCGTCGACGACGGCCACCCGGATGGCCGTCACGGTGACACCTTCGCATCGACGCGCCACCCGCCGTCGACCGGCCCGGCCTGCAACGTCCCGCCGATCGCCTCCACACGTTCCCGCATGCCGGTAAGCCCGCGCCCGGGGCGCGCATCCGTGGGTGCCGCACCGGTATTCGTCACGGTCACCAGGAGTTCGCTTGAGCCAGAATCGATCTGGATGCGGGCGGTGGCTCCGGGACCGGCATGTCGCGCCACATTCGTCAGCGCCTCCTGGACCACCCGGTACACCGTCAGGCCCACCGCGGGACTGACGCGGGCGCCTTCGGTGACGGTGAGTTCGGTCGGCACGCCGGCGGCGCGCAGACGTTCGACCAATGCGGGGAGATCGCTCAATCCCGGCTGTGGATCGGTGGCGGTGCCCTCGTCGCGCAGCACGCCGAGCAGGCCGCGCATCTCGGTGAGCGCCTCGCGGCCCACCTCGGCGATGGTCGTCAGGATCTCCGGTGCCCGCTCCGGAGAGTTGGGCACCACCAGCCGGCCCGCCTCGGCATGGCTGACCATCACCGCGACGGAATGTGCCACCACATCGTGCATTTCACGGGCGATGCGCCGGCGCTCGTCGGCGGCCACCCGCTCGGCGAGCTGCACCGACCAGGCGACCCGGGTGGCGCGGTAGCGGCCCAGTGCCCAGGCGGCGAGCGTCCCGCCCGCCGCAGTGGTGCTCAGCAGCAGCCACCACGCCCATTCGTTGATCGGGGTTCCGCTGAAGCCCCACAGCCGCGCCACCGCCAGCACGCAACCCACCAACCCGACACCGAGGGCGATATCGGGCCACGGCGCCTCGGCGTGCGCGCTGACGGCGTAGAGCAGCGGGAAGAAACACAGACTGCTGGGCAACAGGATCGGGCTGTAATTGGTGGTGTCGATGACGGCGGTGGCGGCGGCGATATCGGGCGCCGCGACCAGCATCAGGCAGCCCAGCCCGCCCGCGGCGAACGACGGGAGGGGCCAGCGGCGGGCGGTCCCCACACCGACATGCAGGGCGATCAGGGCGCCGGCGAGCGCGACCCGCCAGGCCGGGGCCCCACCGTCATCGCGGACCGCGGACACTCCCGCGGGCAGCAGCACCAGCGCCAGGACGGCGGCCAGCGCCAACTGACCGGCCTGACCGAGCCCGCGCGGCTCGGTGACGGGGATCGACACGCTGTCAACCTACCCAGACATCACCGGGCGGATCACCGAGAACGGTCAGACACTGTCCAGTCGCGGATAAAGGACTTCCTGGATGATCAGTTGCAGCGCCGCGGCAATCGGGATGGCGACGAGGGCACCGACGACACCCAGCAAGGTGGCGCCGATCAGCACCGCGACGACCGTGGTCAAGGCCGGTACGTGCACGGCGCGGCCGATGATCCTGGGTACCAGAACATAGTCCTCGACCATCTGGAAGGCGATGTAGAAGACGATCGTGGCCAGGCATACCGGTATGGAGACGGTCAGGGCGACGGCGCCGACCACGATTCCGGCGATGGTGGATCCCACGACGGGCACCAGGTCGAGGATCGCGACGAGGATGGCCAGTAGTAGCGGATAGGGAACACCGAAGGCGGTCAACCAGATCAACGTCGCCGCTCCCAGGAGCAGCGATATCAGCACGTTCCCCAGGACATACGCGCCCACCTTGGCGAACACCTCGTCACCGATCAGGATGACGCGCGGGCGCCGGGTGTGCGGCACCAGGCGGTAGAGGGTACTGCGGATCCGCGGCATGTCCGCCAGGAAGTACAGCGTCAGCACGATGGCGATCAGGGTGCCGGCGATTCCTTCCACGACAGCGGTGCCCGCGCTGACCATCTGATTCAGTGCCGAGCCGTCGATGCCGTTGACCGCATCGGTGATTCGTTGCTGCAGCTGGAAACGGTCGTTGAGCCTGCCGATGAACGACGAATGATCTTGAGCCTGTTGCAGATACACCGGTGCGCGATTGACGAGGTCGGTGATCTGGGCGAACAGCGGTGGAAAAGCCGCGGCGGCGAACGTCGCGATCCCCGCGATGAAGACCGCGAACACGAGCGCCGTCGACATCCACCGCGGCAGCCCGTGGTTCACCAACCAGGAGACCACCGGTTCCAGGCCGAGGGCCAGGAAGAACGCGACGCCGATGACGGTCAGAATCGACGACAGCGATGCCAGCAGGTGAACGGCACCGTAGGTGACGGCCACCCCTGCCGATCCGGCCAGGCCGATGAAGAACGGGGAGCGCCGGTCGAACTTCTTGCCCGGTTCCCCGAGCGGTTGTTCGGGCGAGATCATTTCCGCCGCTTGGAGTTCCGCCTCGGCTACCGGTCCTTCATCCTGGGTGTGCGGTTGGGCGACCATATCGTTGTGCCCGTCATCGACCGCGGAGTCATTCATGCGCACCCCTGTCAGCCGCCCGGAACCTCCTCGGGTTTACCCCGCTGTCAATTCCTGAAACCTGTGGGGTACTAACGAAGCTCGCTATCGCAACTGAGCGATGACCTTCCCGAACACTTCGGCGTGACTGGCCTGCACCACCAGATAATTGGCGCCGTAGGTATCGCGCAGCCCCCGCACCTTCTCGGCCATTTCGGTCACCGATCCGGACAGCACCCCGGGCAGCGCCAGCAGTTGCTCATCGCTCAGGTCGGGGGCGTAGCGGCGGGTCATCGCCAGGTTCGGCACGTCGGCTCCGTCGTCGGGCACGGCGGTGATCGCCAGGTTCAACTCGATATCGTCGAAACGCGCGCCGGCCACCGCGCGCAGGAATGCGATGCGTTCGGCGACCGGGTTCCCGGTGACGCCGACGATGGACGCCCACTTACCCGCCACCGTGAGCAGCCGGTCACCGCCGCCGGCGATCATGATGGGCGCGCCGGGCACATGTTCGGCCAGGTACTCGACGACATGCTCCAGGTACTCGATGCGCTGACGTGCCGATGGGAACGGCAGTTCGGCGGTCTCGAACTCCTCGCGGACATAGCCTGCGCCCAGGCCCACCTCGAACCGGCCGCCGGACAGGTCATGCAGCGCACCGACATCGCGGGCCAGCAGCGCCGGCTTGTAGAAGCAGGCGTTGAGCACGAACGTGCCCAGCCGCAGCGTGTCGCTGGCCGCGGCGGCGGTCGCCAGCACCGGGAACGGGGCAGGTGCACCGAGATGGTCGGGCACCAGCAGCACGTCGTAGCCGAGGTCCTCGGCCAGGCGGGCGGCGTCGCGGACCTTCGCCGCCGAGGAGGTGTCGCGCAGGCTGAGACCGAAGCGGAAGTCACGGGGCATGATCCGACGTTAGCGCGGTCAGCTCAGCGGCAGCGAGGCGAAGGGCGTCGTGGTGGGTCGGTCCGAACCCGAACCGGGTTCCACGGTGAACGCCAGCGTGGTCGAGGAACCGAGATCGGGCAGCACCGCGGTGGTCGACGGGCCGATCGCGCCGGCATCCATCACACCGGCCGAGTGCGGTCCTTCGGTATCGATCAGCCACATCTGATAGACCGTGCCGGTGGTGGGCGGGGCGACGTTGTTCATCACCAGCACACCGGCGTTGCGTTCGCGGGAGAACACCACCGTCGCCGTGCCGCCGGTCGGGATCTGGCCGGAGACGGTGCGGACGTCGGGTGCGGCGAAGACCTGTTCGGCGGTGGTCGCCGTCGGGACCGGCCGCAGCCACCATCCGACGCCGAACGTGCCCACGCCGATGACGATGGCCGCCGCCGCGGCCGCGACCGCGGTGGTCCACCGCCGCCGGGGCGGCCTCAGTTGCCGCACCGGAGGCGCCTGGTCGCCGGCTATCGCCGCGAGGAGGCGGTCCCGCAGATGCGCAGGGGGCTCGGCGGCCGTCGTCGTGGACACCTGTGCCATCGCCTCGCGGACCTGGCGCACCTCGAGGGCGAACGCCGCGGAGACGGCGTCGGGAGCCGCCTGGAGCCGGCGCTCGATATCGGCGCGCTCGGCGTCGTCGACGGCGTCCAGCGCGTACGCCGTCGCCAGTGCCAGGAGATCCTCGTGCGGCGCGGTCATGCGGCACCCAGGCAGTTGCGCAGGCCGCGGATGGCATCACGCATCCGGGATTTGATGGTGGCCAGGTTCGCCGACAGCCGGGCGGAGACCTGCGCGTAGGTGAGGCCCTCGTAGTAGGCGAGCTGGATGCACTCGCGCTGCCGGTCGGTCAGCGCTGCCAGGCAGGCCGTGACCTGGCGGTATTCCTCGCGTTCGAGGACACCCTCGGCGACCTGGTCGACGGGCGGTTCCACGGTGGCCGCGCCGTAGCGGGCCTCCCGGTCGGTGGCTGCCTGCTCGGAGCGCACCCGGTCCACGGCGCGCCGATGCGCGACGGTCATCAGCCAGGACATGGGCGAACCGGCCGACGGGTTGTAGTCCGACGCGTTGCGCCACACCTGCAGGTAGATGTCCTGGGTGGTTTCCTCGCTGTAGCCGGGATCGCGCAGCACCCGGGTGACCAGCCCGTACACCCTGGACCGGGTGTTGTCGTAGAACTCGGCGAAGGCATCGACATCGCGTTGTGCGACCCGGCGCAGCAACGCGTCGAGGTCTGCCGTCACGCTCCGTAGCCTAGCGGGGACGGACGCCGTCACGGTCTGCAACACCGGTATTTCGC
Organism: Mycolicibacterium sp. P9-22; assembly: GCF_008329585.1. Lineage (GTDB taxonomy): Bacteria > Actinomycetota > Actinomycetes > Mycobacteriales > Mycobacteriaceae > Mycobacterium. The sequence goes on from NZ_NPKP01000003.1 coordinate 568,166, forward strand.
AATGCTCATCGGTGCACCCGCCCAGTGGAATTCGCCTGAGCCTCGGTACATCCGGGTGAGGTCGTTGTGTTCCACGATCGGTATTCGTAGCGGCGCGGAAATTGGATGGGTTACCGGGGCGCCGTATCAGCGGGATCGCGGGAGTGGCCAGGTCCGCGCGGCCGTGGACAGACCGTCGATCAGCGCCGCGGTCGCCGGGCTGATGCCGTCGGCGTCGGGCATCCCGCTGCGCGGGCTCGTGCCGCGCACCCGTGCCGGCAGTTCGAGCTGCACGCCACCGCCGCGGGGCAGGTTCACCGGGTTGTCGGGGTGCAGCCCGCGCAGTTCCCGCGGCATGGCGTCGAGGTCGGTGACCACGTGATGGCCGGGTACCCGAAGGTGTCCCGCCAGGTGTGCGGCGAGGTCACGGTTGCCGCCGCCGGCCAGCAGTTGGGTGCTGCGCCCGATGCGGCCGTAGCCGTGCAGCGAGATCACCGTGTCGACGTGGTCGAGGAATGCGGCGAGCTGCTCGGACTCCGCGGGCCGGTAGCGCCTGGAGGACAGATGGTGGGGATAGCGGTCGGGGTGGCGCACCAGGTAGAGCGACGCGCCGGACGCCCGGGCGGCCCGGTCGGCGATCACATCGGTCATCTGTTCCAGTCCGCCGCCGTGGATGGCCATGAACCCGAAACGGGAGGACAGGGTGCTGCTCTCCACGACGTCCGGGTCGGCGAGCAGTTCCGAAAGTGATTGTGGCGCAGGTGTATCGGTGGGGTCGCGGTGGGGCCAACTCGCCGGATCCCACCGGTGCAGGAACTCGAGCCAGCGCTGCGGCAGTCCGTGGTGGCGGGCGCCGTCGATGATCCGTTCCAGGTATCCGGGTCTGGGTGGTCCGGGTTCGACGCGCGGGTCGATGTAGACCCAGGCGGGGCCGGGCCCCGCGGCGGTGTGCACCACCAGCTCGTCGCGGCGGTAGCGGACCGGGACACCTTCGGCGCTGTCGAGCACGCCCAGGTCGCGATCACTGAGCCGCCAGAGCACGCCGTGCACGACGGCGCCGTCGAACGGTTCCACGGTCGCCACCCCGCGCTCATTGATCAGCCAGTCATGATCGGCGAGGGTGGCCGGCCGGGGGTCGGTGGCGTCCGGGCAGCGCCGGGCCATCTGACGAACGCACAGGTTCGATCCGTATGCGAAGTACAGATGCGGCAGCACGTGATTCACCCCCGAGTCGCTGCGCTCCTGCCGGCTTCGTCAGCCCCGCACGGTCAGGTAGATCAGCACGACGTTCAGCACGGTGATGACACCGGCCACCAGCCAGCCTAGGGCCGTGGTCACCCGGTGGTTGATATCGGCACCCATCAGGGCCCGGTTGCTGGTCAGCCGGATCAGCGGAATCAGTGCGAACGGGATGCCGAAGGACAGCACCACCTGCGAGAGCACCAGCGCGCGGCTGGGGTCCACCCCGATCGCGAGGATCACCAGCGCGGGGATGAGGGTGATCAGCCGGCGCAAGAGCAGCGGGTAGCTGCGCTTGATCAGCCCGGACATGATCATGGCGCCTGCGTACGCGCCGACCGATGTCGAGGCCAGCCCGGATGCCAGCAGGCCGATCGCGAAGAACAGCGCGACCGTCGGGCCGAGCTGACTGCTGACGGCGGCATGTGCGCCCTCGATGGAGTCGGTGTTCTCCATGCCCTGCAGGTTGGTGGCGGCGACCAGCAGCATCGCCAGGTTCACCGCGCCCGCGACCAGCATGGCCAGGCCGACGTCGTACTTGGTGATGCGCAGCAGCCGTTTCCGGGCCGGTCCGGCGTCGGGGTGGCCGTGCCGGTCGCGGGCCAGCCCGGAGTGCAGGTACACCGCGTGCGGCATCACGGTGGCGCCCAGCATGGCGGTGGCCAGCAGCACGCTCTCGGCGCCGTCGAAACGCGGGACCAGACCGGATGCGACATCGGCGGCCGACGGCGGCGCCACGAAGAGGCTGGTGAGGAAGCCGATGGCGATGATCAGCAGCAGTCCGGTGATCACCCGCTCGAACATTCGCTGGCCACGGCGATTCTGAATCGCCAGCAGCCCCAGCGACACCGCGCCGGTGATGACACCACCGACCAGCAGCGGAAGGTCGAACAGCAGGTAGAGCGCTATCGCGCCGCCGACGATCTCGGCCAGATCGGTGGCCATGGCGACCAGCTCGGCCTGCAGCCAATAGGCGATGCGGGTCCGGGTGCGGGAATGATCGGCGACGGCCTCGGGCAGCGAGCGCCCGGTCACCAGGCCGAGCTTGGCCGACAGGAACTGCACGAGACCGGCCATGACGTTGGCCACCAGGATGACCCAGACCAGCAGGAAGCCGTACTGGGCGCCGGCGCTGACATTGGCGGCGACGTTTCCGGGGTCGACGTAGGCGATGGCCGCCACGAACGCCGGCCCGAGCAGAAACCACCCCGGCCGAACCCGCGTGGGTGTTGTGTCTTGCAGCACGCTTCCCCTTCTCCGCTATCCGGACTGACGAATAGAAAAGTTAGGGTAGCCGAAACCTTGCGTCAAGGCGATCAGGGTGCTGCGTACAAACCCTTACCGGTGATCAGGGGCAGATCCAGTGTGGTGGTGATCCCCGGGGCCGCCGCGACGACGGCCGGTATCGCGTTGACGACACGGGCCGCGGTGGCGACCAGGCCGGCATGGTTGTGGTCGCCCTTGCGGCTGCTCAAACACAGGTCCATGGCGTAGGACGGTTCGCCGGTGACCTCGACGCGGTACGAGCCACCCTCCTGGGCGGGCTGGGGCCAGTCCGGGCACAGATCGTCACGTAACCGGGTGATGTGCTCGAGTACCACCGCGGGATGGCCGTCGACCATGCCGCGTACCTCGAAACGCATGGCCGCGGTCGTGCCTTCGGCGATGTGGCCGGACGCGATCTCGAAATCCTCGGGGGCTGGGATCCGGATGTGGGTCTCGGTGACCTCATCGAGTTCGATGCCCAGCCCGGCGGCCAGCTGGCGCACCACCGAACCCCAGGCGAGGCTGAGCACGCCGGGTTGCAGCAGCATGGGCAGATCCTCGAGCGACTTGCCGAAGCCCATCACGTCGAACATCACGGTGGGGCTGTCATAGGTGGCGTAGTCGACGATCTCCATGCAGCGGATCTGCTCGACGGTCTGGCAGGTACCCGCGAGGGCAAGGGGCAGAAGGTCATTGGCGAAACCGGGATCGATGCCGTTGACGAAAATGCTGGCGCCGCCCTCTGCTGCGGCTTTCTCGATCGGCGCCAGCAGTTCCGCAGGCAGCACCTGCCACGGGTACTGCAGGAAGACTGCCGCACTGGCCACCACATTCACGCCGGCCGCCAGGATGCGGCGGTAATCCTCAAGAGCGTCGGGCAGCCGGTTGTCGGCCATCGCGGTGTACACGACGCAGTCCGGCTTGTCGGCGAGGATGGCGTCCAGGTCGGTGGTGGCCTTGATGCCGGTCGAAACATCAAGCCCGGCAAGCTCTCCGGCGTCCTTGCCGGCCTTGGCCTCCGAGGACACCCAGACGCCGGTGAGTTCGTACTGCGAATCGTTGATCAGCTGGGTCAGGGCGTGGCGGCCGACGTTTCCGGTGCCGATCGCGGCGACTCTGATGCTCATGTCGTTCCTTTACAGGTCGGGGATGGGCAGATCGAGATTGGGGAAGGTGAGGCCGCCGTCGACCTCAAGGGTCTTGCCGGTCAGGTAGCCGCCGGCCGGCGACGCCAGATACACGGCGGCGGCGGCGATATCGCTCGGGTCGCCGAGGCGGCGCATCGGGGTGGCCTTCTCCATCGGGTCGCGCAACGCCTCGTTGGAGGCCACGATGTCCAGCGCGGAGGTGAGAATCGAGCCCGGCGCGATGGCGTTGACCCGGATGCGCGGGCAGAGATCCAGCGCGGACAGCCGGGTGTAGTGCGCGAGCGCGCCCTTGGCGGTGCCGTATGCCGCGAACGCGCGTCCGGACAGCCGGCCCATCGTCGAGGTGATGTTGATGATCGATCCGCCGCCGGAATGCTCCAGCATCAGTGGCGCGGCGGCGACGGTCAGGGCGTGGGCGGTGCCGACGTTGAACGTGAACGCGTCCTTGAGATCCTTGGTGGACGTCTGCAGCAGGGGGCCGGGCATGGTGCCGCCGACGTTGTTGACGACGATGTCTAGTTTTCCGAACGCCTCGACGGCCTGGGCTGCCAGTGCCGCGGTGGACTCCGGATGGGCGAGGTCGGCGACCACCACATGGGCGCGTCTGCCGACCGCGGCAACCTGTTCGGCGACCTCTTCCAATTGTGACCGGGTGCGGGCCGCGATCACCACATCTGCACCGGCTTCCGCGAATGCGACGGCGATGGCGGCACCCAGTCCGCGACCGGCCCCGGTGACCACGGCCACCTGATCATCGAGCCGGAATTTGTCCAGAATCATGCCTGCCTCATTTCTGCTGTCGGCGTCACCGTAGCAAGGCGACCTGCATCCCGGGCGACTTTTCTGTAACACGTTCTAGTATTGGCGGTGGCTGACAGTTCTCGGCAAATCGGTGGCGCCGGGGGGACCGTGATCGCATGTTCGTGTCCGCCGGGTGCCGCGCCCATTCGGCGTGCGCTCTGACTGCGAGGCGCGCGGCGGCCGAGAATTGTTCACGAATATCCGGCGAATGCATCCGTGCTGCTGGACGCTTCGCCTGACGCGTTCAGCCTTCAACGTGGCCTGAACATCCCGTTTTGCTGCTCAGGCGCTGTTCAGTGGCGTTGACAAGTCGGCATCCAGGGCTTCCTGCCGCATCCGGGAGTGGCGAAAGCATTTGGTGCAGAGCGTCATTCGCTCCGGTAGCTCAGTTGGTGAGAGCGGGACCCTTATAAGGTCCAGGTCGAGGGTTCAATTCCCTCTCGGAGCACGTTTTCACCAATATTGCTGCTGGAACACGGATCTCGGGTAGCCAAGGCTCGCGCGGCGCCGCTACTTCTTGGCGGCGGCCTTCTTCGCGGGCGCCTTCTTGGCCGGCGCTTTCTTGGCGGCAGCCTTTTTCGCCGGTGCCTTCTTGGCGGGCGCTTTCTCGGGATCGGCCTTTTTGGACGCTGCGGCCTTGTTCGACGAACCGGAACCGCGGGCCTTCACGCTGGCCTCGAGCTTGGCCAGCAGGTCCGACACATCCTCGGTGGACTCATCCAGGTCGGTGGGCTGCTCCTCGACCGTGAAGGCCTCGCCACCTTCCAGTTTCGCCTGCACCAGCTCGTGCAGCTGTTCCTGGTAATCATCGCGGAACTGATCGGGCTTGAAATCGTCGGTCATCGACTCGACCACCTGCCCGGCCATCTTGAGCTCGGCGGGTTTTATGTCGACGTCCTTGTCCAGCGACGGGAAATCCGGGTCGCGAATCTCGTCGGGCCACAGCAGCGTGTGGATCACCATGACATCGCGCTTGCTGAAATCCTTGACCCGCAGGGCCGCCAGCCGGGTCTTGTTGCGCAGCGCAAAATGCACGATCGCCACCCGGTCGGTCTCGGCCAGCGTCTTGGCGAGCAGCACATATGATTTCGTGGACTTGGAGTCCGGTTCCAGGAAATAGCTCTTGTCGTACATCATCGGGTCGAGCTGATCGGCCGGCACGAACTCGACGACCTCTATCTCGCGGCTGCGTTCCTCGGGCAGCGTGGCGATGTCCTCATCGGTGATGATCACCGTCTGCCCGTCATCGGAGTCGTACGCGCGGGCGATGTCGCGGTATTCGACCACCTCGCCGCACACCTCGCAGGTCCGCTTGTAACGGATTCGCCCGTTGTCCTTGGCGTGCACCTGATGGAACTTGATGTCATGGTCCTCGGTCGCGCTGTAGACCTTGACCGGCACGTTGACCAGACCGAAGGAGACCGAGCCCTTCCAGATTGACCGCATATGCAACGGTAACAGCGGGTGCTGGCCTCGGGTGGCGGGTGGGAATAACCTCGTGTGGTGGAGCGCAGCGGCCGCGTCAAATTGACCAATCCCGACAAGGTGCTCTACCCCGCCACGGGTACGACCAAGGCCGAGGTGTTCGACTATTACCTGGCTATCGCCGACGCGATGGTTCCGCACATCGCCGGGCGGCCGGTCACCCGGAAACGCTGGCCCAACGGCGTCGAAGCGCCGGAGTTCTTCGAGAAGCAACTGGCGTCCTCCGCCCCGGACTGGCTGCAGCGGGGTTCGGTGACGCACCGGTCGGGGACGACGACCTACCCGATCATCGACACCCGCGAAGGGCTGGCCTGGATCGCCCAGCAGGCGTCACTCGAGGTGCACGTTCCGCAGTGGCGGTTCGACGCGGACGGAAATCCCGGCCCGGCGACCCGCATCGTCTTCGATCTCGACCCCGGCGAAGGCGTGTCGTTTCGGCAACTCTGCGAGGTCGCCCATGAGGTACGCGGGTACGTCGAGGACATCGGCCTGACGGCCTACCCGCTGACCAGCGGCAGCAAGGGTTTGCACCTCTACGTCCCGCTGGCCGACCCGGTGAGCTCGCAAGGCGCCTCGGTGCTGGCCAAGCGGATCGCCGTGCAGCTGGAGAAGGCCATGCCCAAGCAGGTCACGGCCACCATGACCAAGAGCCTGCGCTCGGGCAAGGTGTTCCTGGACTGGAGCCAGAACAGCGCCGCCAAGACCACCATCGCGCCGTACTCGATGCGCGGCAGGGAGGAGCCGACGGTCGCGGCACCGCGGACCTGGGAAGAGATCGAGGACCCCGGCCTGCGGCATCTGCGCTTCGACGAGGTGCTTGCGCGGGTGGAACGCGACGGCGATCTGCTCGAAGGTCTTGACGAAAGCGCACCGCTGCCAGACAAACTCACCACCTACCGGAGCATGCGTGACGCGGGCAAGACGCCCGAACCGGTGCCGCGCAAGGCCCCGGCGACCGGCAACGACGACACCTTCGTCATCCAGGAGCACCACGCGCGCCGGCTGCACTACGACTTCCGGCTGGAACGCAACGGGGTGTTGGTGTCCTGGGCGGTCCCGAAGAACCTGCCCGAGACCACCTCGGTCAACCACCTGGCCGTGCACACCGAGGATCACCCGCTGGAGTACGCCACCTTCGAGGGCTCGATTCCCAAGGGCGAGTACGGCGGAGGCGAGGTGATCGTGTGGGATTCGGGCACGTATGAGACCGAGAAGTTCCGTGATCCCGGGGTGGACGGCGACAGCGTCGACGGCAAAAAAGGAGAGGTGATCGTCACCCTGCACGGCTCGAAAATCAAGGGTCGCTATGCGTTGATCCAGACCGGCGGCAAGAACTGGCTGGCGCACCGGATGAAGGAACAACCCGTCGTATCGGAGGGCAGGAGCGCAGCGACCCGGGATTTGGCACAGGCCCAGGACCTGGCTCCGATGCTGGCCACCCACGGGTCGGTGGCGAAGCTGACCCCGGTCGTTTGGGCGTTCGAGGGCAAGTGGGACGGCTACCGGTTGCTGGTCGATGCCGATCACGGCGATCTGCTGCTGCGCACGCGCAGCGGCCGCGACGTCACCGCGGAGTACCCCCAGCTGCGGGCGCTGGCCGCCGATCTGGCAGACCATCACGTGATCCTCGACGGTGAGGTGGTCGCGCTGGACTCCGCGGGGGTGCCGAGCTTCGGTGAGATGCAGAACCGGGCCCGGTCCACCCGCGTCGAGTTCTGGGCCTTCGACATTCTGCAGATCGACGGGCGATCCCTGTTGCGGGCCAAGTACTCCGACCGGCGCAAGCTGCTCGAAACGCTCGCCCGGGGTGGCGGACTCATCGTCCCCGAACAACTCCCCGGCAGCGGAGCCGAGGCGCTCGAGTACGCGCGCGAGCACGGCTACGAGGGCGTGGTGGCCAAGAAACGGGACTCCACCTACCAGCCGGGCCGGCGCTCGCAGTCGTGGGTCAAGGACAAGCTCTGGCGGACACAGGAAGTCGTGATCGGCGGATGGCGCGCGGGAGAGGGCGGACGCACCAGCGGGATCGGGGCACTGGTCGTCGGGGTTCCCGGTGATGACGGCCTGCACTTCGCCGGCCGCGTCGGCACCGGGTTCACCGAGAAGATGCTCAAAGATCTGCGGGCGACGTTGAAACCGCTGGAAACCGCGGAATCACCTTTCGCCGCAAAGCTTTCCGGACCCGACGCGAAGGGTGTCACGTTCGTGCGCCCGGAGCTGGTGGGGGAGGTGCGCTACAGCGAGCGCACCTCGGACGGCCGGTTGCGACAGCCCAGTTGGCGGGGGTTGCGGCCCGACAAGTCGCCGGACGAGGTGGTGTGGGAATGAGTCAGCGCCTACTGTCTGGCACCTGACCCGGCCGCACGCACATCGGCGACATCGGCGCGTAAGGCGTTGGTCAAGATGGCGATGATCTCGTCGTGCGACAGTGCGGACTGGCCTTCGGCAAGCGCTCTTTCGCGGTCTGCCGCGAGTGCGAACAGAATTGTGCTCATGGCCCCGATCTGCCGGCGCCGCACGGACGCCGAGAGATGGGTCAAGCGCGCCGCCATGAGATCTGTCAGCTTCTTGGTGGCCGTCCATTCCCCCTTTCCGCGCAACCACTCGACGATGACGGGATGGGCCCGCACTTGTTCTGCGAACCTGGCGTAGTGGGTCGATCCCTGTTCATAGGGGGTGATCAGCATGGGTTCGGCGAGAATCCGCACCAGTTGGGGCAGGCCGGGATCGGTTCCGATCGACTCGGTGAGAAGGCGACTGCGCCGCTGCTCCATCGCCCCCGTGCGCTGGTCGACCACGAACTGGATGAGACCGTCGCGGGAACCGAAGTGATAGTTGACCGCTGAGTTGTTGCGTTGGCCGGCGGCGATGGCGATGTCTCGCAACGGCACTGCCGCCCCTCGCTCCGCGATCAGGACTTCCGCTGCCAGGAGTAGCCGCTGACGGGGGTGGTCGCGCTGATCCGAGGGCGTGCTCATGAAGCCATTCAAGCATGGGTATTTGAGTGCACACATTGAAATATTAAGCATTACCGCTTAACGTGCAGCGAGGTGGAAGGCCGGGCCGCTCCGAGCGGACGAAGAGCAGATGACCGAGGGAGACACATGGCGGGCAACGATGACGTACGGGAGATCGATACGGGTAAACCCATGGAGCGATTCGCTCGGGGGTGGCACTGCCTCGGACTGGCCGACGATTTCTCCGACGGCTCCCCGCACGGCGTGGAGGCGTTCGGCACGAAGCTCGTCGTCTTCAAAGATGATGCAGGCGAACTTCACACGCTGGACGCGTACTGCCGCCACATGGGCGGCGATCTCTCACAAGGCTCCGTCAAAGGGGACTCCGTCGCCTGCCCATTCCACGACTGGCGCTGGCAGGGGTCGACAGGACGTTGTTCCCTGGTTCCCTACGCCAAGCGGACGCCCCGTCTGGCGCGCACCAGGCGCTGGCCCACCAGGGAAGTCAACGGCCAACTCCTGGTATGGCACGATCCCGAAGGGTCCGCCCCGCCGTCGGAGCTCTTTCCCCCCGAGATCGAGGGATACGCCGGTGGCGCCTGGTCACCGTGGGCGTGGAACAAGCTCCTGATCGAGGGCTCGCACTGTCGGGAGATCGTGGACAACAACGTCGACATGGCGCACTTCTTCTACGTTCACCGCGCCTACCCGACGTACTTCAAGAATGTCATCGAAGGCCACACCGCCACCCAGTTCATGGATTCCAATCCACGGCCCGACTCCACGCCGAACTTCGAGAAGCTCTGGGAAGGAACAAAACTGAGGTCCGAGGCGACCTACTTCGGCCCCGCCTACATGATCAACTGGCTGCACAACGACGTCGCCCCGGATTTCACCATCGAGGTAGCCCTGATCAACTGTCACTACCCGGTGACCCACAATTCCTTCGTGCTCCAGTGGGGTGTCGCCGTGCAGAACCTACCGGGCCTGCCCGCCGACAAAGCCGCAGCGCTGGCGAAGTCGATGGCGAAGTCTTTCGGCGAGGGCTTCATGGACGACGTGCGCATCTGGCAGCACAAGGCACGGATCGACAATCCACTCCTCACCGAGGAGGACGGGCCGGTGTATCAGCATCGTCGGTGGTACGAGCAGTTCTATGTCGACATCGCCGATGTGACACCGGACATGACCGACCGGTTCGAGCTCGAAATCGACACGACTCACGCCAATGCGTTCTGGCAGCACGAGGTTGCCGAGAACATCCGCTGCGCAGGCGAATCCGCAGAACTGAAAACAAGGATCACCACCTGATGTCCGCTCTGCACGGCAAGATCGCACTCGTCACCGGCGCCTCGTCGGGTCTCGGGGCCGAAACGGCGCGGGTGTTCTCCGAGCAGGGCGCGACCGTGTTCGGGATCGGCCGGGATCAGGCCCGGCTGGCATCGGTGTTCGCCGATGTTCACGGCGGCTCGTATGCGTCGGTGGACATCACGTCTGCAGAGGCATGCCAGGAAGCAATCCAGCAGTGCGTCAAGGAATTCGGGGCGTTGGACGTCCTCGTCAATGTTGCCGGCCAGCATGAGATGCGGCGCACGGAGTCGATGACCGACGATGACTGGCGGCGCGACCTCGCTGTCAATCTCGACGGCCCCTTCTATCTGTGCCGGTCGGCGTTGCCGCATCTGCTCGAGCGTGGTGGCAACCTCGTCAACGTCGCGTCGATCGCCGGCGTCGAGGGGCAGGCATACTCGGCCGGTTACTGCGCGGCCAAACATGCGCTCGTCGGGCTGACCCGAGCGCTTGCCGTCGAGTACACGGCAGACCGAGTGCGGGTGAATGCGGTATGCCCGGGTGGCATGATCACCCCCCAGATCGAGAAGTTCAGCGCACCGGACGGAGCCAACTTCGACCTGATCATGCGCACCGCAGCACCGCGCGGGATGATGTCGCCGCTGTCGGTGGCCAATGTCATCGCCTTCCTGGCCAGCGATGCCGCCGCAGCGATTCATGGCGCGGTCTACCGCGTCGACAATGGCAAGGGCGCAGGCTGACCGCGCGCACTAGTTGCCGTACAGATGCAGGGCCCGGGCCGCGGCCGTGGCCACATCGCCGCTGAGCCCCACGATCGGCGGACCGCCGCGCACGTGGATCACGTTCGCCAGCACGACGACGTAGGTGTCCGAGCCGGGGTCGATCCACAGCGTGGTCCCGGTGAAGCCGGTGTGGCCGAAGCTGCCGACGGGAAAGAGCGTGCCGCGCGGCCCGGAATGCGGCGTGTCGATATCCCAGCCCAATCCGCGCAGATCCGGTCCGGGGCCGGGCTGCTGGGGACTGGTCATCAACTGCACGGTCGACTGGGCCAGCGGAAACGAGCTCGGGCGGCCGGCGAGCCGATCGAGCAGGGCCTGCGCGAACCGGCCGACGTCATGCGCGGTGGAGAACACTCCGGCGGCCCCGGTGGCCCCTCCCATCCGGCGCGCCGTCGGGTCGTGCACGGTGCCGCGCAGAAGGTGGCCGTAATCGGGGTTGAGTCCGGGGGTGTCCTCATCGTGTGCGGTGGGCGCGACGCGGGTCAGCAGGTCGGTGTCCCATGACTGTGCCGGGCAGTCGTCCGGCTCTGCCGCATCGGGGTCGAATGCGATCGCGTTGCCCCGAATCTCATGCGGTCCACAGGCTTTGGCCACCGGGAAATAGTGGGTGTCGTTCATCCCCAGTGGGGTGAACACTTCGCGCTGCACATAGGTGTCGACGGATTCGCCGGTCAGCTTCTCGACGATGGCGCCCACCAGGATGAAGTTGATGTCGGAGTAGTGGAACACCGCTCCCGGCTCGAACACCACCCACGCCCCGAGCGCGCGGCGAAGCCCGTCGGCTTTGTCGGGCCGGTCCAGTCCCCACGGTCCGTCCAGGCTCAGATCTCCCGCGATGCCCGACGTGTGCGTGAGCAGCATGCGCAGCGTCACCTGCTGAGCGCGGCGTGGTTCGTTGGCCGGACGGAAATCGGGCAGGTACGCCTGCACCGGATCGTCGAGATGGACCCGGCCCTGTTCGTAGAGCTGCATGACGGCTGTCGCCGTGGCAAGGCTTTTGGTCAGGGATGCCAGGTCGAAAATCGTGTCCTCGGTCATCGGCTCGGCGGGCGAGGGTGCCCCGTGTAGGTCAGGTTCGCCGGCGAGCTTGCGCTCCCCGAAAGCCAAGCGCAACGCGACTTTCCCGGCGTGCCCGATCTCTACCACCGCACCGGGCAACCGGTGGTCGGCAATCGCATCGTTCACCAGCTGAGCGACCGGCGCGAACTCGTCGGACGGCACCACGGCGCCGGGCGTGCTCACCGCCGACGGAGTGGTCTGCGACGGTGTGGTCTGCGACGATGGCGCGGCGGCCGGTGGTGGCGGTGCCGGCTGTCCGCAGGACGCCAGGACAACGACAGCCAGCAGTGCGGCCGCCGCGGCACCGAGCCGGGCGGCGCGCGATCCTGACATCGTCACCCGACGACGGTATCGCTTCCCGCGCGCAACGCCGCAGTCACCGAGCACCTGAGGCCTCGCGCCCGGCGATTGCTGCTGCTCTGCACTCGGATTCTCTGAAACGCCGGTGTTTTCGCACTTCACTGATACTGACGTCGGCGTCACTGTACGCTCGTGGGCGATTTGCTGACCAGCAGTACGAGCAGGGGCTACGACGATGACGGCGGCGGGACCGAGTCGGTGGTTGCTACGCGCCAACCATTACGAGTGGATCACCGACTACCTCATTGCGCGGCGCATGACCGGTGCGGTGCGGGCGGTGATGGCCGTGGTCGCCGGGTCACTGGCACTGTGCCTGCTGGCGTTGCTCAACAGCGTCGACGGTCCCCGCGGCACCATCCCGCTCGCGATGATGTGGACCGCGTTCGCGGGCGGCGTCGCCGGCGCGGTGCTGTGGGTGATGAAATGGCCGACGCGCGGTCAGTCGCTGGCCTTCGCGCTGGTGTCCAGCACCTCGGTGGCGCTGGCGTGTTTGTCCTATCCCAACCCGCAGGGCGGGCTGACCGGCTGCATCGCCTTCGCGACCGCCGCCGCCTATATCGCGTTCTTCCACGGGACGGCCCTGGTGCTGTACAACTTCGTGCTGGCGACCGCGGTGGCGTTGATCGTGGCGGTCCGGGTCGTCGACTCCGGGCACGTCGCGCTCGCGCTGGTCGACATCTTCCTGGTGCTGCAGGTCAACATCGTCATGCCGGTAGCGATTCACGTCCTCGTCCGCGCGCTCGGCGTCGATCTCGAACAGGCCGACCGGGATCCGCTGACCGGCCTGCTCAATCGGCGGGCCCTTCACCAACACATCGCCAAGATGCTGGCTGCCACCGACCGTGCCCATCTGCTGGTCGCGGTGGTGGACCTCGACGATTTCAAGCACATCAACGACACGTACGGGCATCAGGCCGGCGATGACGCGTTGGTGGCGGTCGGGCGCGCGTTGGGGCACGCCGTCTTCGACACCACGGCGGTGATCGGCCGGATCGGTGGTGAGGAGTTCGTCGTCGCGGCCGCCTGCCGGACCGCGGATCCGACGCTGTTGTCCCGACGGATCTGTAAGGCGATCGCTGTTCTTCCGGTGCCGGTCACTGCGAGTGTCGGGACGTCATCGGCCGAGATTCAGACCTTGGATGACGACGAGGTGGCACTGCGGGCGCGGATCGACGGTCTGGTGCTGGCGGCCGATGAGGCGATGTACAACGCGAAACGCGCCGGCGGCAACAGTTTTCGGCACGCCAGCTGATCCGGTCACCGGGTGATCTCACGCAGGACGCCGATCGCACGCTCGATCGCGGGTGACGCGCCCTCACCCAGGTGTGCCGCCACCAGGTCGACTCCCAGCGTCGACGGCCGAAGCGGGCGGTAGCTGACTCCGGCGACGTCCAGGTCGGCCGTGGGTGCGGGCACCACCGCCACCCCGAGTCCCGCCGCGACCAGGGTGACCAGGGTGGATGTCTCGGACACCTCATGGCGGATCCGGGGGGCGAATCCGGCGTCGGCGCACACCGCGGTGAGTAGTCCGCCCATCACCGAACGTCCCTGTCCCGCATGGGCGATGAAATCCTGGTCGCGCAGATCGATGACATCGAGTTCATCGTGGCGGGCCAGTGGGTGCTCGGCAGGCAGGGCGGCGATGAGGCGGTCGCGGCGCAGCGTGACGCACCGGATGCCGGCATCCGCGACGGGTGGCCGCATGAGCCCGATGTCGATATCGCCGGAGCGCAGGGCGTCCAGTTGTGCCGGGGCGAGCATCTCGCCGCGGATACTGATCTCCAGATGCGGCAGCGCATCGCGCATGGCGCGCACCAGTCGCGGCAGCACCGAGTACGTCGCCGATCCCACGCAGCCGATGGTGAGGTGGCCCTCCACGCCGTCGGCCACGCGGCGGGCCTGCTGCCCGGCATCGTCCACCGCGTCCAGGATCGCCGCGACCCGCTGCAGATAGGCCGCGCCGGCCGCTGTCAGGTCGACCCGGCGGGTACTCCTGGTCAGCAGGTCCACGCCGAGTTCGCGCTCCAACTGCCGGATCTGCTGGGACAGCGGCGGCTGGGCGATGTGCAGCCGTTCCGCGGCCCTGCCGAAGTGCAGTTCCTCGGCGACGGCCTGGAAGTACCGCAGATGACGCAGTTCCATAATTAAGATCTCCTGCATATCAATGTGCTGCATTTAGGTATTTCAGAATATCTCTTGTGCCGCCTACGTTCGAGGAATGACCGATGTCGTGATCTGCAATCCGGTGCGCACCCCGGTGGGACGCATGGGTGGCGCCCTGTCGGCGCTGACGGCCGCGGACCTGGCCACCCTCACCCTGCGCGCGCTCGTCGAGAAGACCGGCCTCGGGGAAGGCGATGTCGACGACGTCGTCCTCGGGCACGGTTACCCGAGCGGCGAGGCGCCGGCCATCGGCCGCATCGCCGCACTCGATGCCGGACTCGGCACCGGTGTTCCCGGGCTGCAGGTCGACCGGCGCTGCGGATCGGGGCTGCAGGCCGTGCTGTACGCGGCCGGTCAGGTCGCCACGGGCGCGGCGAGCGTGGTGGTCGCCGGCGGCGCGGAGTCGATGTCCAATGTCGAGCACTACGCGCTGGGGCTGCGCACGGGTGTACGCCAGGGCGGGGTGGCGCTGCTGGACCGGCTGGACCGGGCCCGCGAAACCGCGGGTGGCGCAGACCATCTGATCGCCGGCGGGATGATCGAGACCGCGGAGAACCTGCGCCGCCACTACGGCATCGGCCGCGCGGACCAGGATGAACTGGCGGTGCGCTCGCACCAGCGCGCGATCGCCGCCCACGAGCAGGGCCGCTTCGCCGAGGAACTGGTGTCGGTGACGATCCCCGGCACGCGCGGCCGGCCCGATGTCACCGTCGACCGTGACGAGCACCCGCGTGCCGACGTCAGCGTCGAGCAGTTGGCGGCACTGCGGGCCGTGCGCGCCAAGACCGACGCCGACTCGACCGTCACGGCGGGCAACGCATCCGGCCAGAACGACGGCGCCGCACTGTGTGTCGTCACCACCACCGCCGAAGCCGAGCGCCTCGGGCTCACCCCGATGCTGGCGCTGCGGTCATGGGCGGTGACGGGCTGCAACCCGGAAACCATGGGCATCGGGCCGGTGGCCGCGACCGCTGCCGCGCTGCACCGGGCCGGTCTGACCCTCGACGAGATCGACCTCATCGAACTCAACGAGGCCTTCGCCGCGCAGGTGCTGGCGGTGCTGGCCGAATGGAAGGTCGACCCGCTCGATGATCGCTTGAACCCGAACGGTTCCGGGATCTCGCTGGGGCATCCGGTCGGCGCGACCGGCGCGCGCATCCTGGCCACCGCTGCTCACGAGGCGCGCAGGCGAGGCGCGCGCACGGTGCTGGAGACCATGTGCATCGGCGGCGGGCAGGGCCTGGCCGCGGTCTTCGAGGCGCTGCGATGAGCGCGGTCGAGGTGCATGCCGTCGTCTCGGGACGTGCCGACGCGCCGGCGGTCGTGCTGTCCAACTCGCTGGGCTCCACCCACCGCATGTGGGATGCCCAGCTCGCCGACCTGGAGCGGCGCTTCCGGGTGGTGCGCTATGACACCCGCGGCCACGGCGGATCGCCGGTGCCCGAGGGGCCGTACGCCATCGATGATCTCGCCGATGACCTGGTGGCGCTGCTCGATCGGCTCGGCATCGCCAAGGCCCACCTGGTCGGATTGTCACTCGGCGGGATGACGGTCATGCGGGTGGCGATCCGTAACCCCGAACGGGTGCAACGGATTGCGCTGCTGTGCACCGGCGCGCAGCTACCGCCGGCGGCCGCGTGGACCGAGCGCGCCGCGCTCGTCCGCGCGCAGGGCAGTGCTGCGGTGGCCGCCGCCGTCGTGCAGCGCTGGTTCACGCCGGCGTATCTCGACGCGAACCCCGGCGTGCGCAGCGCGTACGAGCGGATGATCGCGGGCACCTCCGCCGAAGGCTATGCGGCATGCTGTGAAGCCATCGCCGAACTCGATCTGCGCGAACAGCTTTCCACCATCGCCGCGCCCACGCTCGCCATCGCCGGCGCAAACGATCCCGCGACGCCGCCGGCCAAGCTGGAAGAGATCGTCGCACGGATCCCCGGGTCGCGACTGCTGACAGTGCCGCAGGCCGCTCACCTGGCCAACGCCGAGCAGCCGGCCACCATCAACCCCGCGCTCATCGAACACCTGGAGCAGCAATGACATTGGACAAGCTCGTGGCCTCACCCGCAGCTGCGGTCGCCGACATCCCGCACGGCGCCAGCCTGGCGGTCGGCGGATTCGGGCTGGCCGGCATCCCGTGGCACCTGATCGACGCGCTGCTCGCGCAGGGCGCCGGCGACCTGACGATCGTCAGCAACAACTGCGGCGTCGACGGCGCCGGCCTGGGTCTGCTGCTCGAGGCGCACCGCATCACCCGCGTCATCGCCTCCTACGTCGGGGAGAACAAGGAGTTCGCGCGGCAGTACCTGTCCGGCGAGCTGACCGTCGAACTGACCCCGCAGGGCACCCTCGCCGAACGGATGCGCGCCGGGGGCAGCGGAATCGGGGCGTTCTTCACCCCCACCGGTGTCGGCACCCTGGTCGCCGACGGCGGACTGCCGTGGCGCTATCACCCGGATGGGAGCGTGGCGCTGGCCTCACCACCGAAGGAGGTGCGCACCTTCGGTGGCCGGCCGATGCTGCTCGAGGAGTCGATCGTCACCGACTACGCGTTGATCCGGGCAGCAGTCGCGGACAAAGCCGGAAACTGCGTATTCCACGCGGCAGCGCGCAATTTCAATCCACCCGCCGCGATGGCGGGACGCCTCACCGTGGTCGAGGCCGAACGGGTAGTCGAGGTCGGCGACCTGCATCCCGACCAGGTGCACCTGCCCGGGATCTTCGTCCAGCGGGTCGTCGAACTCACCCCGGAACAGGCGGCGCGCAAAGAAATCGAGAAACGCACCACCCGTGCGCGGCCGGCAGATCAGCAGGAGGTCTCCTCATGACCTGGACCCGCGACCAGATGGCTGCCCGCGCGGCGCTGGAACTCCGCGACGGTGACTATGTCAATCTCGGCATCGGTCTGCCCACCCTGATTCCCGACTACCTGCCCGAGGGCTCCGATGTCACGCTGCACGCCGAGAACGGCATCCTCGGCGTCGGCCCGTTCCCGTACGACGATGAGGTGGACCCGGACCTGGTGAACGCCGGCAAGCAGACCGTCTCGGTGGTCGACGGTGCCTCCTATTTCGACTCGGCCACCAGTTTTGCGATGATCCGCGGCGGCCACGTCGATGTCGCGGTGCTGGGCGGCATGCAGGTCGCGGCCAACGGCGACCTGGCCAACTGGATGGTGCCGGGGTCCATGGTCAAGGGCATGGGCGGCGCGATGGATCTGGTCAGCGGTGCCGAACGCGTCATCGTGCTGATGGACCACACCGCCAAATCCGGTGCCGCCAAACTGGTTCTGCACTGCGATCTGCCACTGACCGGCAAAGCGGTGGTCAGCCGGGTCATCACCGAACTGGGCGTCTTCGACGTGACCGGCACCGGTTTCGCGGTGGTGGAGCTCGCCGACGGCGTTGCTCTCGACGAGGTGACCGCGCGGACGGGTGCCCCGGTGGTTTCCACCTCGGAATAGCGCGGTACCCCGGCAGGGTTGTCCCCACAGACCGGCTACGAGAGGTACACCCATGAAGTTCGGCATCTCCACATTCGTGACCGATGACGGCATCGACCCGGTGTCGCTGGCGACCGCCATCGAAGAGCGGGACTTCCACTCGCTGGTCATCGCCGAGCACACCAACATCCCGGCCAGCCGGGAGTCCGCGTATCCGGGTGGCGGTGAGTTGCCCGATGTCTATTACAAGACACTGGATCCGTTCGTGACGCTGGCCGCGGCGGCCGCCGTCACGTCCAAGATCGAGCTGTTCACCGGGATCGCCCTGCTGATCCAGCGGGACCCGATCATCACGGCGAAAGAAGCGGCCAGTATCGATCTCATCTCCGGTGGCAGGTTCGTGTTCGGTGTCGGCGCCGGCTGGAACCTCGAGGAACTACGCAACCACGGTACGGATCCGAAGACACGTGGCGCGCTGCTGGACGAGCGCATCGAAGCCATCAAGGCGCTCTGGGCCGACGAGCCCGCCGAATACCACGGCAAATACGTCGATTTCGATCCGACCCATCTGCGGCCCAAGCCGGTCCAGAAGCCGCACCCGCCCATTTATGTCGGCGGCAATTCCGATGCCACGGTCAAGCGGATCATCCGGCACGACGCGGGATGGATCTCCAACCCGTTCCCGGAAGATCAACTGGCCAAGCGTATCGGGCAGTTGAAAGAGGGTGCCGGGCACGATGTGCCGTTGGCGATGTTCGGGACGCCGGTGGATGCCGAGTACTGGAGTGCCGTCGAAGGCCTCGGGTTCGGTCAGGTGGCACTGTTGCTGCCCAGCGTGGCGCGCGACGAATCCCTGCGGCTGCTCGACGAATACGCCGCCGCCGTGGAGAAGTACCGCGGGGTCTAGGTCGCGGCTGTGCCCACCCTGACGCACTGACAAGCCGGCGGAACAATCGCGGGGCGGCCGCTCCGAATCGGAGGCGGCTGAGCCAAGCTGTTCGGCGTACAGTCGGCGCATCAGCGGGCCGACCGTGCGCCCGCGGCTGGACAGTAGTGGCGTGGGCAGCAGCG
Organism: Mycolicibacterium sp. P9-22; assembly: GCF_008329585.1. Lineage (GTDB taxonomy): Bacteria > Actinomycetota > Actinomycetes > Mycobacteriales > Mycobacteriaceae > Mycobacterium. The sequence goes on from NZ_NPKP01000003.1 coordinate 587,223, forward strand.
GACGCCGAATTTCTGGCCCAAGCCGCATAGCTCCAACCAAACCGGTTGCCCCAACCGCTTGATATTGCCGCGCTGGAGAAACCGTCAGCGACACCAACGCGCGTGACCTGCTGCTCGGCAAAATTGCCTCAGGCGTGAGAACAATCTTCTACGCTACGACACGGATCGACTGACCCTCCGTCGACACGAATCGTCTGGGTCCATCGGGCTCAGGGTTTGTTCGATGTCAACCGGGGCGTTTGTTCGAGACTCGGGCGTGACCGTGAAGGGGACCGGATGGCGGGCACTGACCTACGCGCGCCCGCGGGCGCGAGAGCGGTCAGCGGGGTCCACCGCCTCGACATTCAAGGACTGCGCGGGATCGCCATCCTGATTGGTGTGCTGTTTCACGCCGGGCTGCCGCCGCCCGGCGGTTTCGTCGGTATGGACATATTCTTCGTCGTTTCCGGCTTCGTGATCGCAAACATGATTAGCCGCGAACGGTCGTCAACCGGAAAGTTCAGCTTCGGCCAGTTCTACCTAAGGCGATTCAGGCGGCTGACACCGGCGCTGGCGGTGATGGTCGGCGTCACCATGATCTTGGCCGCCGCCCTCCTGTCTCCATTCGGAATGCAGCAAAGAGCAGCGGAGACCGCGATCGGCGCGATGCTGCTTGGCGCCAACTTCGTGATCGTCTTGAATACCGGTGACTACTTCGGGGCGGCCGCTGAATCGAATGTTCTGCTGCATACCTGGTCGTTGTCGGTCGAAGAGCAGTTCTACATAGCATTTCCCGCGATTCTGGTCCTCGGCTGGGCGCTTCAGCGGCGTGCGCGACGGATCCCGTGGACAACGATGATCGTGGGCGCCGTCGTACTCACGTCGTTGTGGCTGTGCCTGGTGGGCGCACCCGCCCTCGGCCCGCTCGCTCCTTACTCCGATTGGCTGGTGGGCTATTACGGGCCGATGGGCCGCGCATGGGAGTTCGCGGCCGGCGGTCTCTTGGCCCTCGTGCTCGGGAATCGCACGGTGGGCTCGGCGAAGCAGGCACGATTCCTCGCAGTGCTCGGCCTGGCGCTGCTGGGGTCCTCGCCTTGGTTGATCACCGCCGACACCCCGTATCCGAGTGAGTGGACCCTGCTGCCGGTGGGCGGAACCCTCCTGGTGATCGCGGCCGGCACCGGCCACGACTCCTGGGTGAACCGAGCTCTTGCGACCCCGGTGATGGTCAAGGCGGGCAACTGGTCCTATTCGATCTATTTGTGGCACTGGCCGATGATTGTGTTCGCCAACTACCTGTGGCCGACCGTCTCCTTCGCCGCACCCTTGGCCGCCGCGCTGTCCATCCTGCCCGCTGTGGCGTCGTACCGATGGATCGAGCAACCCTTTCGCCGGCGTCCCCTGCGTGGTCGTCGACGAATCGCGGCAGTCGTTGCTGCGGTCGTCTTACCGCCCATCTTGCTGGCGACAGCCCTCGACGTGTCGGCCGATCGCTTCTGGCTACCACGGATCACTTCGGGAGCAATTGCCAGTGCCCATCAGGGCGACGTCGGAAACTGGAACGACTATTTTGCGAATTTGGATGAGGCGTATTTTCCGTGCGCGGATCCGGTGATTCGCAGCAGCGCCTTGACATTCATCGATCAGCCGCGATGCAGGCAATCCAAGCCAGGGCCGCATGTAGACGTCGCCATACTCGGAGACAGCCACGCAGAGCACCTCTTCGTAGGTATGGCTGAGGGGCTGCCCGCCAAGAACGTCTTGTATTCCGTTCCGGGGCCCGTCCCCGGCGGACGCCTTGCAAGCGACGAGATGAAGCGAACGAGTGACTACATAGCGTTGCAGCCGTCGATAGGGACGGTGATCCTCAACATCGGGTGGTCCAAGCGTGGCGTACAGGACGATGATCTTCTTGAGATCCTCGAAAGTCTTACGGCACATGGCAAGAACGTCTTCCTCACCGACGACATCCCCAACTACGAGTTCGAGGCACTGGACTGCAAGTATCGCCCGGCTCCGATCGTGCCGTTCGTACGGTGCAGTCAGGAACGATCCCGTTTCGACGAGCAATACGCGACGTATTCCAAGGAGCTTCGAGACACCGTCAGCAAGGTCCAGGGAGCCCACCTGCTCGACACGGCAAGGTACTTCTGTGACGACCACGTCTGCAGAATGAACGTCGGCGAGGTCCTCCTCTACCGCGATGGGAACCATCTGAATGACGTCGGGAGCAAATTTCTGGTCAACCAGATGCTCGCCGCCAACCCCCAGTTCAAGGCTGCACTGACCTGACCCTCCACCCACGATTCCGCACTCGTCTGCCTTCAGGTCACCGCTGACACCTCCGGCGGTGTCCGCAATGTCGTTTGTGGATGGCGACGATGGACTACTTCGACGTAATGGGCACCGGAGGAACTCTGCCACCAAGTTCCGCCGGCTCCGCGGCTAATTACGCCGGTTGGCCCAGCCGTCGTCGTTGTGCGCCAACAGAAGTAGTTCCCGGTCCCAGGCGCGGTGCCGAGAACGGTCCAGTCCGCGGCGGATGAGATAGGCCACCATGGCGCAACACATCACGATGCTGATCCAGAAGGAGACGGCGGCGGCCGTGGCGGTCAGCGCGGCATCATCCGCCCGCAGCGGCGCGGCGACCACCTTCCCGCTCTGGTCCAACCAGACCGTCATGTGATCACCCGGCCTGATCGTCGCGGGGCTGACGACCGACTCGGTGCGCGTCTGCGTTCCCTCGTGCCACTGGGCGCGCACGTAGGCGGGGGTGTCCAGCTCGGTGGGCGCACCCACGCCCGCCACGACGACGGCCTGCACCGCATGCCGGCTCTGTGCCTGCTGCTCCGCTGTGCGCACCCCTGCGTCGTGCACCACCGTGCCCGCGGATACCGCGGCAGGAATGGCGAAGAGCGCAGCGACGAGTACGCCGAGGACGGCGAGCGCTTCCAGGCGGTCGACGGTGCGTACAAGCGGGTGGAAACCGAGCGCACGCAGGTACCAGCGAAGGCGTCCGGTCAGCCGTGCATACATTGCATCCAGCGTGACACCGGCGGTGACGGTCTGCAAAGCCAGACGGGTGCGAGGCGATGGATATCACATCGCGTTCGGCGCGTGCTCCGCGCCTCCTCTTCACGCGTTGGCGATGGCTTCCTGCAACCCGCGAGTCGCCAGCACATCGGCGAGTTCATTGTCGGCGACGCCGGAATGCCCCTTGACCCAGAACCATTCGACCTGATGCCGCGCGCACGCGGCCTGCAGACGCTGCCACAGATCGACGTTCTTCACCGGCTGCTTTGCGGCGGTTAGCCATCCGTTGCGTTCCCAGCCGAGGACCCACTTGGTGATCCCGTTCCGGACATAGGTGCTGTCGGTGTACAAGTGCACCAGCACCGGCCGGGTCAGCGCCTCCAACGCCATGATCGGCGCGGTGAGCTCCATCCGGTTGTTGCTCGTCTCGCCGGGCTCGCCGCCGCACATCTCGCGGACATGCTGATTCTGGCGCAGCACCGCACCCCACCCGCCGGGACCGGGATTCGGACGGCACCCGCCGTCGGTGTGGATCACCACCGGATCTTCGGTCATGCGCTGAGAATAGGTGCCGAGAGCATCGCGGTCCGCACCGACATACCGAACTCCCGATGATGCACTGTGGTGATTCGGCGGCCGGGTTGGACGGCATCTTTGACCCGCGTGGTTCGCCCGTCGAAGTACGCCGCGGTCTCATCGATATCGTTGACGGTGTAGGTGATACCCCAGAGTGTCGAGGGGCCCTCGCCTGCCGTGTCCGGCGAACCGACGACCTCGATGATCACTGCATCGAAGCGGAAGAAGATCTGCCGGATCGGCCGACCGCCGAGTTCACCCAGCCGTTCCCGGCGCGGTTGTACCCCGACGGCGCCGAGGGCTTTGACCGTGCGGTCGAGGTCGGGGGACAGCAGCACGATGTGGTCGATCCCGGTGACACCGTTGGGGTGCACGCCGGGCGCCGCGGGTCCGGCATCCGAGGTCGTCGTCGGTATGCCATCGAGGTCTGTTGCGTCGATCCCGCCCAACGACCAGCCGACGATGCCGGTGCCGCGGTCCCGCCCGACCAACCGGATACCGACGCCGCCCACCCGGCACATGCCATCTCGGACGCTGAACCCGGCCGAGGTCCAGGCCTCGGGCGGATCGGCGACCACGATCTGGTCGACGCTGATGGGCATGGGCTCCGAGACTACGGCGCGAAACGCGTCCGCGATCCAGCGGCTACGTTCGATGGGTGGCTCCACACGCTGTGATCTCCGGCGCCGGTATCGGCGGACCCGCCCTGGCTCACCAACTCGCAGCGCACGGATGGACGACCACCGTCCTGGAGCGCTATCCCGAACGCCGCGACGACGGGCAGAACGTCGACATCCGCGGCGCCGCGCGCGAGGTGATCCGCCGGATGGGTATCGACTCCGAGGTGCGGGCGGCCAACACCACCGAGGTCGGCATGCGTTTCCTGCGGGCCGACGGTTCGACGGCGGTGTCGTTCCCCGTCTCGCCGGGTACCGATGGGCCCACCGCGGAACTGGAGATCCTGCGCGGTGAGTTGTCCCGGATCCTCATCGAACGCAGCGCCACCACCGAGTTCCGGTTCGGCACCCAGATCGTGGATGCCACCGATCACGGCGACTGGGTGTCCGTCGCGCTCGACGACGGCAGCACCCTCGATGCCGACCTGCTGGTCATCGCCGAGGGCCTGTACTCGCGGTCCCGGCGCTTCGTCGCCACACCGCCGGTCGAAGATCTGGGCATGTACCTCACCTACGCGACCATTCCCCGGCGCGACGATGACGACAACTGGTGGAACTGGCAGCACGCGACCGAGTCTCGTTCGGTGCACCTGCGGCCGGACAATCTCGGCACCACGCGCGCCATGCTGACCTTTGTCTCCGACGTGCGAGGGTTGGCCGAACTCGGTCGCGACGACCTGGTCACCATCCTGCGACGCACATTCGCGGATCTGGGTGGTGCCGCACCACGCATCCTGGCTGACCTCGAAGCCGGCGCCCCGATCTACTTCTCGTCCGTCGGGCAGATGAGCAGCCCGGTGTGGAGCAGGGGGCGCATCGCGCTACTCGGGGACGCGGCGCACTGCAATGCGACGTTCGGCGGAGCCGGCACCAGCCTGGCCCTCCTCGGCGGGTACATCCTGGCCGGTGAACTCGGTGCGGGTGCCGATGTCGACGTGGCCTTGATCCGGTATCAGCGGCGGATGAAACCCTTCATCGATGCTGCGCCCCTGGTGCGTTCGCGATTCCTGCGCATGATCAACCCCCGGACCCGGGCCGGCATCCGCGTACTCCACACGGTGTCCGGGGTGGCCGCCGGTCCGATCGGCCGAGCCGCGAACGCTGTGGTCGCCGCGGCAGGCAAGCTGCCGATCATGCCCGCCGCCGGGGATCCGCCGCTGCCGACCTATTTGTGAGGCTGCCAACCAGCAGCGTGAGCAGGTTTTCGAAGGTGGTGTCACTGTCCGGGGTCTGTCCGATGCCCACCTGCTCGATGGTGACGGCGCCGTGAATCGCGCCCCAGACGATCTGCGCGGACTCGGCCGAACTCGGTTGAGCGGTCGGGGTTCTCATGTCCTCGATCAACGATGTCAGGGCGTCGAACACCGCCCGGCCGGTCGTTGCCACTGGTGACGCCTGATCCTCCAGCGGGCTGCCCGCACCGAAGATCAGCGAATAGCGCGCGGGGTGCTGCAGGGCGAAGTCCCGGTAGTTGCGGCACGCCTCACGGAATCGCTCGAGGGGCTCGACCTGCGCGGGGACGTCAATGGCCGCGGCCAGCTCTTCGAGTGCCCTGGTCGCAAGCGCCACCAGGAGGCCGTCCTTGTTGTCGAAACGGTTGTAGACACTCATCGGGGCCACCGCCGCCTCGTGTGCGACGGCACGCACGGTCACGCCGTCGGTGCCGTCGCGATCCAGCACGGCCCCGGCCGCGTTGAGTAACGCGGCCGAGACCTCGCGGCTGGCGGTGCGCCTCCGTGGCGTCATGCGGCCCGGGTGACCTGTCGTTGCGCCATCCATTCCAGGGACACGTCGGCGACATCGCGCCAGCCGTGGTCGATGGTCAGCGAGTGGCCGCGTCCCTCGAACTCGTGGAAATCGGTGATGGCGCCGGACTTCTCGTACAACCGGTGCGTGGCCTTGGCGCTCACCAGGGGAACGGTGTGGTCGGCGGTGCCGCCGGTGATCAGCAACGGTCCCCGCCGGTTGTTGCCGGTATCGACCTTGGCGGCCGAGTTCTCGGCAAAGTTCGCTCCTGCCGCTTCGAAGAGCGGCTTACCCGGTGACGGGATGGCCCACCGCTGCCAGAGCGCGTCGGATTCCTCCTGCGGCAAGGCATTCCCGAACCCATAGTGCCACTGCGCCTCGGTCAGCCCCTTCGCGCGTCCCAGGTTGAGGGGGTTGCCCAGTACTGGAAAGGCTGAACGCAATTGTGCGAGTGGTAGCGGTCTGACGCCCTTAATGGGGGCGGGGTCGATGGCGACGGTTGCCGCAGCCTTGTTCTGTCCCAACAGTTTCTGCGCGATGAGACCGCCGAACGAATGTCCGATCACCACCGGCGGCGTGTCGAACTGTTCGAGGTATCTCGCGAAATACTCGGTGAGTTCGTCGATGCTGTTGCCGGCCTGGTCGGCGGCATGGAGTCGGGTCTCCTCGGGGGTTGCGTGCTCGCCGGGCCAGGCGGGCGCGAAGGCGTGATGGCCCCGGGCTTCGAAGTGTTCGATCCACTGCTGCCATGCGGTGTGCGCTACCCAGAGTCCGTGGATGAAGACGACGTTGGTCATGTCCGTTCCTATCTCGTGCGACGAGCTTATAGAACAACGTGCTATAAGCGACGCTGGGTGTAACAAAGCAGGGGTGTGGTTTATTTCCGGCCGGCTGTTGGGTCGGGTTATCCACAATCGCGAATTCATCCACAGCCGGCGGGATGACGGTGGCGGCCGGCCGCGGAACCGACGAGAATCGAAAGCATGTTCGATATCCAGTTGGCTGAGGTGCAGGCGGCCAAGACCACCGCGGCGCGGCTCCGCGCCTACGCGCGGCTGGAGAACGCGGCCTGCGCGGCGCGGCTGTCGTCGATGGCCGACATGCTCGCCGCCGCGTATGCCGCGGCCGGATCGGCCGAGCGGGAGCAGTGGCGGTTCGACAACTGGTCAGCGGTGTGTGCCCAGATCGGAGCGACGCACGGCATCACCAGCGGCGTGGCCTCGGGACTGTTGATGGACGCGGTCGCGCTGGCCGAACGGCTGCCCGACCTGCGGCAACTGTTCGCCGCCGGTGCGCTCTCCTACAAGACCGTGCACATCATCTGCACCCACACGATGATGGTCAAGGATCCCGATGCGCGGCGCGCCATCGACACCGCTCTGGCAACCGAGTTCGCGTCCGGCCATGCGATGTCGGTGGATCAGATCGAAAAGGCCGTCGACACCGTGGTGTTGACCCACGATCCGCTCGCGGTCCGCCGTTCGGAGGCCACCGCGCACGGGCACCGGGCCGACGTCTTCATCGATGATGCCTCCGGTACCGCGCAACTGAGCGCTTCACTTTCGGTCGCCGACGGGATGGCAGTGGACAAGCGGGCTGACGCGTTGGCGCGCACAGTATGTCAGCACGACCCGCGCTCGCTGGACATGCGACGTGCGGCCGCCCTGGGTGCCATGGGCTTCGGGTGGGATCGGCTTCCGTGTTTGTGTGAACGTGAGGACTGCGAGGCTGCAGCCAAGCCGCCGGCCGGTGGGGTGGTGATCTACGTGGTCGCCCGCCAGGACGCAGTCCAGGCCCCGCCCGATCCGCCCGCCGATGGCCCGCCGCCGGGTGACGGTGACGGTGACATACCCGGAGGTGCGCCCGCCGATAGTGACCCCGCGCCCGGCCCCGAGCTTCAGACGGACCCGGAACCTGAACCGGAACCGGATGCGCCACCGGTCGGTGACCTGGCGGCTCAGCGCCGGGCTCTGGTCTCCAGGCGCAGACCGCTGTTCTCCAAGCCGTGGTACCTGCACACCTGGCCCGAGCTGATCTCGGGGCTGCGCGGGGACCGCGGCGAGTTCTGCCCTGTCGCTCCCGGGGTGATCCTGGACGGGCCGGTGGTCCCCGCACCGGTGATCGCCCAGCTTGCGCTGCACGCCACGCTGCGACCGCTGATCCACCCCGGGCAAGCGCCACCGGAACCCCGGTACCGACCTTCGACGGCGCTGGCACGGTTCGTGCGCTGCCGCGATCGGACCTGTCGCTTTCCCGGTTGCACCCGCACGGTCACCGATATCGACCACACGATCCCGTACCCGTACGGGCCGACCGCCGCCTCGAACCTGGTGTGCCTTTGCCGCGAGCACCACATGTGCAAGACGTTCTGGGCCGGTTGGCGAAGTCGCCAGTTCCCCGACGGCACCCTGGAATGGACCGACCCAGACGGCGAGACGCACACCACCAGGCCGGGCAGCCGGTCGCTGTTCCCCGAACTCTGTGCACCGACCGCCGAGATGAAAATCGATGGGCCGCCACCGCGGCAACACACTGCGCGGTTGACGATGCCGCGGCGCGAACGTACCCGGGCGCAGGACCGTGCCCAACGCATCGACGACGAACGGCAGTCCAACATTGCGTGGGTGGAACAGTATCGCCGGGAGCTGGTGGCACCGTTCTGAATGGCAGATCGACATGGCGAGTTGACCGACATGCCGAGGCGCGACCGGGTTGCTAGTCTCCCGGGGTGAACCGCCTGTTCGCGGCGCCCGCCGCCGTCCTCGTCGCGCTGACGTCCGCCGCGCTGGCCTGTGTTCCGGCAGCTGTCGCCGATCCTGCCGCCGGCGCCGAGACGGCCCGGTACGCCATCGGGATGTGTTACGACCCGCAGAACCCGCTGCCGCAGCGCCCGACGGTGTTCGACTACAACTGCGACGGCACCGGCGTGCTGCACGATATGGTCTGGTCCAGCTGGGATGGCCAGGGCGCCAACGGATCCGGCACCGACGTCTCGGTCGAATGCCAGCCCAACTGTGCACAGGGCCCGCGTCTGACGAATCCTGTTGTGGTGCATGCCTGGAACCCGCTGCCCTCGACCAGCCCCGCGTGTCCGGCCGACGCCCGCTTCTACGCCGACATGACCATCGCCTATCCCGAAGGTGTCCCGCCGTGGATCCGTCCCGGCACCCAGTGGTACCCCGGCACAGACTTCGTCGTCGTCGACGGCGCGCCCGGGGTGCACTTCTCCAACCTCACCTCGAAGTGCGAGGAGCGCCTGCGTTGACGCGCGGCACGTTTCGGTTTCGGCTCCAACGGCTATCACCATCCCTGTGAATGTGGCCCCGGAGGAGCAGGTCGTCCTGCTCGATGATGCAGGCAACGCCGTCGGGAGCACCGCAAAGTCCGCCGTGCACCACACCGATACCCCGCTGCATCTGGGATTCTCCTGCTACCTGTTCGACCAGATCGGCCGCGTCCTGCTGACCCGGCGCGCACTCGGCAAGCAGACCTGGCCCGGTGTGTGGACCAACTCCTTCTGCGGCCATCCCGCTCCCGGCGAGGCCATCATTGACGCCGTACACCGGCGCGGCCACCAGGAACTCGGTGTGGCGATCCGCGATGTGCACTGCGTCCTACCGCAATTCCGCTACCGGGCCCGCGCGGCCGACGGCACCGTGGAGAACGAGATATGCCCGGTGTTCTGTGCGCTCATCGACGGCGAGCCGGCCGCGGCGCCGCATGAGGTGATGGACCTGGTGTGGGCCGACTGGCGCGACGTGCGCTCTGCCGCGGCGCTGCCCTGGGCAATCAGTCCGTGGGCGCAGGATCAGATACCGCTGCTGGAGGCCGCGGATCTGCCGGTGTGGGCCCGTCAGGCGGCCTGAGCAACGCCGCCGTACCGTCGGCGTCCTGGCGGCTCACCTCCCGCAGGCGCTCCGCATATTCCAGATCGTCACGCCACAGCCGATTCGCAGCCCGCCGCATGAACGGCACGATCACCGACTGCGCGCGCAGTGCATGCGCGAAACCCGGGCGGTCGGAATGCGCGATGACCGCCTCGATCACCGTGCTGTGCGGTCGCCCGTCGGGTCCCGAACCATTGGGGGTGGCATGGGTTTCCACGACGCTGCCGCTGCCCTCACCGTCGATGATGCGCATGGTCAGGGTGCGGGGTTCAGGGCTGGTGAACTCGGCGATCACGGGCACACCGAGCCTCCCGATCCGGAACGTGACCGCCACCAGGAACCGGTCCTCCTCCTCGGGTAGGTGCGGGTCCTCGGCCGGTGCGCTCAACACCTCCAGCCGGGCGAACGAGTACGGATGAAACCAGGCGCCGTGCCACGGGTCCATCCGGTTGGCGATGATATCGGCGGGTTCGCACGCACCGGACATGCTGGCGACCGCCGAGATGCGCGGACCATCTGGGCGGGCCGGCAGCACGGGGGAGTGCGTGGGCCGCTCACCCCCGATGCGGTCCAGCCGAACCCACACCAGCACACCGTCATCGAACACCGGCAGCACCGCCCAATCGGGCCGGCCCTGCCCGGTGAGCCGCAACCCGTGCCACGGGCAGACCAGATGTCCGCGGTCGATCGGCGCGTTGCACAGGTCGGCCCCCAGGTGCGGACACCGCGCCGGTCCGGCATGAAGTCCGCCCCCGTCATCACGCCAGCACACCACTTCGGCCCCGGCGACCTTCGCGCCGAACGGCTTCCCGGCGATATCGGTGCTGGCGCCCACCACGTACCAGTTCCCGCTGGGCCTGCGCTGGGATCTGTCCAGCGCCGCGGCGATCAAAGACGGCACGGCCTGACCGTGTGTCGGTCGCTGTCGGTTCCACTGAAGGCGTGGAAGCACTTGAAAAGGCCAGGCTTTCATATCCGTACCCGTCCCTCCACCCGGTCGGCCAGACGTCGCAACACGGCCGAGCGCCCGCGCACCGGCACCGTGTACACATCGTGGCCGCGCACACCGAAACGCTGCAACAAGGTGTTGGCCGCGACGAGGCCCGTGGTCGCCGCCCGTTCCATCAGCGCCACCGGCAGGTCGATCCGGATTCCGTCACCGGCCAGCACCAGGCCCTCCTGCGCCGTTGCCACCGTCGGCCTGTTTGCGAAATCGCCCGGCCCCAGGCGCGGACAATCGCTGCGGCACAACGTGCTTTCGTGCACCACACCGGCCGCAGCGGTCTCGGGATACAGCTCGTGCAACCGGGCGTCGAGTTCCCCGCGCAGCGCGGGCGTGTCCTCGGTGACGGAGTAGGCGTGCAGTTCCACCACGGACCCCCCGGTGTGCTGCGCCCAGGACGTCGCTTCCCGTTCGTAGCGGTTCAGCACACTGATGTTGTCCAGCGGTGGCAGCCCGCCGGTCCCCAGAAAGGCGGGCCGGTCTTCGTTCACCGGCCGGTCCAGCCAGAGCCGCCGCACGACGAACGGCGCGGCCGAGCCGAGATCGCCTATCCGGCCGCGCCAGTCGCTGTCGCCCAGGCCCGGTGAACCGGCGACGATGCGTTGCAGCGCCGGCACCTCGGTCGCCAGCACCACGCCGTCGGCGGCGTGGGTGGCACCGGATGCATCGGTCAGCCGCAACGTTCCATCGCCGGTCGCGGCGACAGCACGGACCGCGGTGTCCAGCCGGATCTGGGCATCCAGACTGAGCAGGTGCCGGGCCAAGGGCTGCCACAGCGCGACATCGAAATTCTCCGCGGCGACATCGAAGACCAGGCCCTCACTGGAGCCCAGGAAGTAGATGTGGAACATCGTGGCCAACTCGGCCGCCGACAGCGCCTCGGGCCGGGTGAAAAAGCTGCGGGAGAAGACCTCGAACGCCAGATGCCGGGCCGCCTCGGGAAAGTTGATATCCCGCAGGAAGGACTCGGCGTCGATGTCATCGAGCTGCCAGTAGGTTTCGGGCACCGACACGGCGGCCAGCGGAGCCGCCGCCTTGGCGTCCAGGCGCATCAGGTCGCGCAGCCGGAACGTCGGGCTGCGCAGCGCGAAGGCCATCGCGTTGAACGGCGGGGTCCGGGGGAGCCCCCGGAAGGTGTCGCGCCGGCCGTCGGCGTCGACGAGCGGGTAGTCGTCCAGCGGCCTGAACATCGACAGATCCGCGTCGACCCGCCGCAACAGGTTGCGCAGATTGTAGTACTGACGGAAGAAGGCGTGGAACCCGCGGTTCATCGCCACCGCCGATCCGTCCGGCAGGCTCTCGGTCCAGCCGCCGACCCGCCCACCGAGATAGGACTCGCGCTCGAAAAGATGCACCGCGACACCACGTTCGGCCAGCGCCGTCGCCGCGCTCAGCCCGGCGATACCGCCGCCCACCACGGCCACGGTGGGACGATCGGGCAGGTACGCGGCATGCGGCAGACCCGCCGCGGCGGGATGCAGCACCCGGCGGGTGTCGCTCACGACGCTGCCCGGCCGAGGAAGGTGTGCACTATCCCGCTCTGCCAGCCGGGCACGGTCTCGCTGCGCACGTCGACGAAACCGTTGTGACGCAGCCGCTCCCGGAACCGGGCCGCCCCGTCGAAGTCGTTGACACTGCGGCGCAGATATCGGTAGAGCTCCGCATCGCCGGTACGGATCTTGCCGGCCGGGATGATGACCGCGCAGCACACCAGATTCCACATCGCCACCGCCCGGCGAGAGTCACGCACCGAGTATTCGTGGGCGGCGAAGATCCCACCAGGCTTCAGCAAGGCCAGCAGCGAGCGGAGCACCGGGTCGGGGTCGGGGAGGTTGCGGACGAGGTAGGCGGACAGGATGCCGTCGAACGGCCCGCTCACCCCGGCCTGTGCCAGTTCCTCGGCCCGGCTCTGCACGAACGACACGGTGTCGGGCCATGTCTTGGCGCGGGCACGGGCGAGCATTCCGGACGAGCCGTCGACACCGACGATAATGGCGTGCGGTGCCGCCCGCAGCAGTGCTGCAGTGGAAGCCCCGGTGCCGCAACCGATATCGAGCAGTCGCAACCCCCGGCCGCCGTCGGGTAGCTGCATGCGCTCAGCGGACAACCTCAGGTGCTGGTGATAGCCGGGATTCGCGCCGACCAGCGCATCGTAGGCGCCGGCGCCGGCGTCGAAGGCCTCGGGAACGTTGTAGGTCGCGATCTCAAACCTCCCGGTGACGGGTGCGGGCGCGCCACGCATGGACAAGTCCGCGACCTGCGACCTGCAGGCGGCGGCCGTTCGACACCGTCGCGCGCCGGCTGAACACCTCGAAGTCCATCTCCTCGATGCAGTCGAGGATTTCCGAGTACAGGGTGAGCGCCGCGCGGATACATGGCCGGGATTGCGGCGCCAGCAATGCGATTCCGCGTTCGGCGTGATCGTAGATGCCCCGGGTGAGCGCGTGTTGCTCGATCAGGGCGGCACGCAGCCGCGGGTCGGTGCGGCGGTTCTGTTGGCACCAGGTCAGCACCGCGCGGTCCACCCCGTGCTGGGCGAGCTCATCGGCGGGCAGGTACACCCGGCCGCGGGTCAGATCCTCGTCGATATCGCGCAGGAAGTTGGTGAGCTGGAACGCCTTTCCCAGGGCCGCGGCGTGCGGCGCCGCCTCGTCGCGCGGAACGACGGTGCCCAGCACGGGTAGCAACTGCAATCCGATCACTTCGGCGGACCCGTACATGTATCTGTCCAGCGCGGCCCGGTCGGGATAGTCGGTGACGGTGAGGTCCATCCGCATGGAGGCCAGGAAATCGTCGAACAGCTGCCACTCCAGGCCGTAATGTCGGGCGGTGTCGACGACCGCGTCCAGCACGGGATCGTCACCCTCCACCCGGTTCAGCACCAGCCGGCTGTGCAGTGCATCGGCCAGCCCCTGCAGCTCGTCGGCGCGTTCGGCGGTCGAGCGGTCGTCGAATCCGTCCAGCACGTCGTCGGCGCGTCTGGCGAATCCGTACAGCGCGTGCACCGCCGGGCGTTGCCGCGGCGACAGCAGCCTGGTCGCCAGGAAGAAAGTCTTGCCGTGTGCGGCGTTCAGCGCCCGGCAGCGTTGGTAGGCGGCCCGCAGCTGCGCGCCCTGCACACCTGCCGCGTCCAGTTCGGAGTGGATCATGTGACGGCCCCCATCATCGAGTCACGGTCTGGACGCGGGTCGGTGATACGACTCCGGTGATTCTGTCGGCGGCCAGGCGGCCGGACACGATGGCGGTCGGGATGCCGACACCGGGCACGGTGGATGAGCCCGCCAGCACCGCGTTGTCGATACCGCGCACGGTGTTGCCCGGCCGGAACGGCCCGGTCTGGCCGAAGGTGTGCGACAACGAGAACGGGGTGCCGGCGATCATTCCCTGCCGCGCCCAGTCCCGCGGGGTGACCACATGCAGAATCTCGGCGTCCTCGCCGAGCTGCGGCAGCCGGGAGGTGACGGTGTCCAGCATTTGCGCGGTGTAGTCGTTGCGATCGCTGTCCCAATCCTTGGCACCCACATCGGTGTTGGGGGCCGGGGCGAGAACGTACAGCAGATCCCGGCCCGCCGGGGCCAGGGTCGGGTCACCGGCGGTCGGGCGGGTGACGAGCAGCGACGGGTCGACCATCGGGCGCCCGTGGTCGATGATCTCGTCGAAGGTCCGGTCCCACTCGTCGCCGAACAGGATGGTGTGATGGGATGCGGCATCCGCGGGCGGGGCAGCGCGGCAACCGATATGGGCCACCACCGCGGACGGGGCGGGCCGCAGCCGGGCCGGTCGGCGGGGAGTACGCCCGAGCAACCGGTAGGTGTCGGGCAGCTCGGTGGTCAGGATGACGGCGTCTGCCGGGAAGCGCTCGCCGGTGTCGGTGCGCACCGCGGTCACCCGCGCCCCCGACCTCTCCAGCTCGGAAACCTTGGCGTCGTAGCGGAACTCGACCCCGGCATCGCTGGCGGCGGCGGCCAGCGCGTCGGGCAGGGCGCGCATCCCGCCGCGGGGGAAGTACACCCCGGAGATCGTGTCCATATAGGCGATGACGGCGTAGGCGGCCAGCGCACGTTTGGGCGGCACCCCGACGTAGAGGGCCTGGAAGGTGAACACCCGCAGCAGGCGTTCGTCGGTGATGAAGCGGCGCACCATCGGCTCCCACCGCCGGAAACCGCCGATGGCCGCCAGCTTCGCCAACTGCGGGGTCAGCAGCGACAGCGGTGAATCGAAGTTCGATCCGATGAACCCGTCGAACTCGAGCTGATAGAGCCGGGTCAGCCACTCTCGCAGCCGCAGGTAGCCCTGCGCCTCCGCGCGACCGGCGAACCGTTCGATCTCGGCGGCCATCGCGTGGGCATCGCTGTGCACGTCGAGATGGCTGCCGTCGGCGAAGGAGGCGCGGTAGGCGGGGTCGACGGGCAGCAGGTCGAGCCGGTCGGCGGTGGATTCCCCGACGGCGGCGAAGGTTTCGTCGATGATGTCGGGCATCGTCAGGACGGTCGGGCCGGTGTCGATGCGGTAGCCGGACACGTCGGCGCGCCCGACCCGGCCGCCCGGGTGCGATCCGCGTTCGACGACGGTGACCCGGCGTCCCCGCCCGGCCAGATGCAGGGCGGCCGAGAGGCCGGAAAGACCGGCGCCGACGACGACCACATTGTCGGTGCGCCCCGAAACGGTGCGCATCAGGCCGTCCGCTCGGTGCAGGCCGAGGCCATGGTGATGAGCGCCGCCCGGGCGTCGGCGTCGAGGCGGGCCGGGCCGAGGCTGCCCAGTGCGTCGATCGCCGTCGCGAATCGCTGGTCGATCATGTCCTCTATCCACTCCACGGTTCCCACCTCCGAGATCAGGGCCTGCCAACGGGTCACGTCCTCGGAGCCGAGTCGGTCGGCCGTCATGAACTCCTTGAACTGGCGCTGCTGGGCGCCGGAGGCCAGTTCGTATCCGGCGACCACCACGGTGGTGGCCTTGCGCGCGACGAGATCGGTGCCGGTCGGCTTGCCGGTCGTCTCCGGCGCGCCGAAGACACCCAGCAGGTCATCGCGGAGCTGGAAGGCTTCGCCGATCGCCTCGCCGTAACGGCCGAGCACGCCGAGCACCGCGTCATCACACCCGGCGAGAGCCGCGCCGATCTCCAGCGGCCGGCGCACCGTGTAGTTACCCGATTTACGGCGTGCTACATCCAGCACGTCGTGCAGGCTGGGGAATCCGGCGCTGTCGTTCACCAGGTCGGCGAACTGCCCGACCGCCAGTTCGGTGCGCATCGCGTCATAGCGCGGCCAGGCGCGCGACAGCGCGGTCGCTTCCACGCCGCTCTCGCGCAGCATCTGCTCCGCCCACACCAGGCACAGATCACCCAGCAGGATGGCGGCGGACTCGCCGAATCTGGTCGACGATCCGGGCAGGCCGCGCTCGCGGTGCCAGCGTTCGAAGGCGCGGTGGGCGCTCGGCCGGCCGCGCCGCATATCGGATTCGTCCATCACGTCGTCCTGGACGAGCGCGAAGGCGTGCAGCAGTTCGAGGCTGGCGGCCGCCCGGATGGTCGCCTCCGACGGCCGCGCGCCGCACTGCCAGCCGAGGAAGAGATAGCCCGAGCGCACGCACTTGCCCTCGGCCAGCATGCCGCGCAGCACGTCCTCGGCAATGTCGACGTGCGCGCCGTGCAGGGATTCGCTGCAGCAGGTGTCCAGGAAATCGGTGACGGCCGCCAATACCTGGGCGCGCAGCTGAGTAACCCACGGAGAGTCCGTCGAGCCGGCGACGATGGGTGGCTGGGTCGCGGCCTCGGTGCGTGCTGCCATCGCGGCAGTAAGTACCCGCTTTTTGCGGTTCTAAGCACCGCGTCGGTTTGAGTCGTCGGTATCGAGGGCACAGGGGGTGCACCGAGCAAAGGAAAAGGTTTGGCCCGATACCTGCTTGCCGTCAGCCCGATTCGGGGTCATGTGTTGCCGATGATCGATATCGGGGTGGGTCTGCGCGAACTCGGGCATGATGTCACCCTGCTGACGGGCGCCGAGTTCGCCGACCAGGTCCGTCGGGCCGGCCTGCCCGTCATCACGCTGCCCGGCGACGTGCGGATCGATCCGCCATCGGCGCTTCCCGCGCTGTTGCGCCGGCTTCCGGTTCAGCTCAGAAGGTTCTGGTTGGGCCGGGCCGAATTGGACACCGTCTTCACCAGACCGCTTGTTGCGCAGCACCGTTCCCTGTGTGCCGCGCTGCAGGGCACCCCCTTCGATGCCGTCTTGGCCGATGTGACCTTCACCGGTGCGGTGCCCCTGCTGCTGCGGGAGGGCCCGCGGCCGCCGGTGGTGGTGTGCAACGTGGGACCGCTGACACTGTCCAGTGCCGATATCCCGCCCTTCGGCATGGCGTGGCCGCCCGAAGACGGCGTCGACTACCGGCCGATGACGGCCGTCGCGCACCGCGTCATCATGCGCGGCAGTCAGCGCCGGTTCGACCGCGCACTGCGCCGCACCGGTTGCCGTCGCGCCCCGGTGTTCATCAGTGACTGGCCTCGCCTGGCCGACGGCGTGGTGCAGTTGTCGGTCCAGGAGTTCGAATATCCGCGCTCGGATCTGCCGCCGACGGTGGAGTTCGTGGGCCCGGTACTGGCAACGAAGTCCAACGGAGACAGTCGATTACCGGATTGGTGGCCGGATCTGCAGCAGGCCCGGGCGGTCGTGCACGTCACCCAGGGCACCTTCGACAACACCGACCTCGATCAGCTGATCTCGCCCACGCTGGCGGCGCTGGGTGACCGGGACGATCTCCTGGTGGTGGTGACCACCGCGCGCGCCGACGGACCGCTGACCTGCCCGGTACCGGAGAACACGCGGGTGGCGGACTGGCTGCCCTATTCGGTCCTGATGCCGCACGTCGACGTGATGATCACCAACGGCGGATACGGCGGCGTGCACTACGCGCTGAGTCACGGTGTGCCACTGGTGGTTGCCGGCGAGACGTCCGACAAGGCGGAAGTGGCTGCGCGCGTCGGCCACACCGGCGTCGGGGTGGATCTGGGCACCTCCATGCCGACCGCCGCCGCGATCGGGCAGGCGGTCGACCGTGTGCTGCGCGATGACCGGTACCGGGCAGCCGGCCTGCGGATTCAGCGGGCGATCGAGGCGACGGCGCCGGTGGACGCCATCGCCAACGCGCTCAAACGCTGTGCTGCGTGAAGATGTCGATCGGGCGGCCGACGGCGAGCGCTATCAGCGGGATTCGGCGGCTGGTCGACTGCTGGTAGGTGATGTACGGCGGGTACAGGTGGGTCATGTACGTCCAGACCTCGTGGCGTTCCTCGTCTTCGAGCTCACGCCAGCTCGCCTCGAAGGCCTGCGTGCCGACCTGTACGTCGACCGATGAACTGGCCTGAATGTTGTTGTACCACTCGGGATGAACATCGGCGCCGCCCTTGGAGGCCACCAGGACGAGTTCGCCGCCGACGTTCCCGTAGATGAGCGGCTTCACGTACGTTTTGCCCGACGTGCGGCCCCGGTACCGGATCAGGCAGGTGGTCGTGAAGGCGCGTCCGCCGCCTTCGCTCAGGTCCAGGATGTGACCCTTGGCCCCACCGGATTCGAGGTACATCGCAAGATGCTCGTCGGCCCAGTCGCTCATCTGCTCACCGTAACGGGTGGCCGTCGGCGCGATGCAGTGACATCGTTGTGGAATGAGTGCAGAGACGCCCGAAGAGTCCGAGGGTTACAGCATCGACGACGAGGACCAGCTGTCCCAGGAAGACGCCCTGCTCGACCGCGGTGTCGATGACCTGCTCGATGAGGGCTACTCACCACCCGAGCGCTGGCAGGAGCCGCGTGAGCACGAATCGCTCGACGAGCGGCTGGCCGATGAGCAACCGGACCCGGCGCTCCTGGGCGGCGATGACCTCCCCGATGAACAGTCCGGCGACGACGAGGTCGGCGCCCGCCGTTCGGGCCGGCTGGTCGCACCGGACGCCGGATACGGTGAGGATCGCGAGTCCGAACTGCTGGGCAGCGAGGTCGGCATCGACGGTGGCGCGGCCTCGGCCGAGGAGGCCGCCGTCCACGTCATCGAGGACTAACGCGCAGGGGTGCGCCTGCCGAGCAGCACCGAGACGGTGAGCACCGCCAGCCCTGCCACGGCCAGCACGGCACCGGCCGCGGCGGGGGCGGTGTAGCCGAAGCCCGCGGCGATCACCAGACCGCCGACCCACGCACCGGTCGCGTTGCCGATGTTGAGCGCGGAATGGTTCAGCGCGGCGGCCAGCGTCTGCGCATCATGGGCCACATCCATCAGCCTGGTCTGCAGGGCGGGGCCGACGGCAGAGCCGGCGGCCCCGATGCCGAACAGCACCAGCAGCGCGGTCCACGGGTTGTGCGCCGCGGCCACGAACACCGCCAGCAGCACGCCGAGCAGGCCCAGCGACAGGTAGAGCGCGCGGATCACCGAGATATCGGCCAGCCGTCCGCCCACCAGATTGCCGACGACCATGCCGAGGCCGAAGACCATGAGCGCCACCGGAACCAGCGCCCGAGACAGCCCGGACACATCGGTCATGGTGGTGCTGATGTAGGTGTACACCGCGAACATCCCGCCGAAGCCGATCATGCCGACCAGCACTGCCAGCAGTACCTGCGGCCGGCGCAGCGCGCCGAGTTCGGTCAGCGGGCTGGTGATGTGCATGGTGCGCAGCTGCTCGGGCAGCCAGAACCAGAGCGCGACGATGGTGAGCACGCCGATGAGCACGACGAGCCCGAAGGCGCTGCGCCAGCCGAGCGCCTGGCCCAGCCAGGAGGCGATCGGCACGCCGAGCACGGTGGCGATCGTCAGACCGGACAGCACGTGCGCGACGGCCTTGGCCCGGTTCTGCGGTCCCATCAGGTGTGCGGCCGCCAGGGCGGCGATCCCGAAGAACGCGCCGTGCGGCAGGCCGGCGACGAATCGGGCGATCACCAGCGTGGCGTAGGTCGGGGCGACCATGCTGGCCAGGTTGCCGAGGGTGAAGACCACCATCAGGCCGAGCAGCAGGGCGCGGCGCGGCACCCGGGCCGTCAGCGCGGCGATCGTCGGCGCACCGACCACCACGCCCAGTGCGTAGGCGGAGATGACGTGGCCCGCGGTCGGTTCGGTGATACCGAAGCCGGCCGCGATATCGGGCAGCAGGCCCATCGCGACGAACTCGGTGGTGCCGATCCCGAACCCGCCGAGCGCCAGCGCGAACACGGCCAGCCATCGGACCGTGGGATCGGTGGCGATGACGGACTGCGGGCGGGTGGGACGTTCGAGGCTCGGTGTCACCGGGCCAGCCTAAGGCGACTTACGTCGTGACATCAACTTAGTTTTGCTTTTTTAGGTCGAAAGTGGCGAAACTTACGCCTTCGTGGTGAAATCGAAGGCGTGACCAGCGTCGGCGAGACATTTGCCCTGATCAGGGGGCAACGGGAGATCACCCGCGCGGAGATCGCCGCGCGCACCGGACTCTCCCGCACCGCCGTCGGGGCGAGGCTGGCGGTGCTGCTCGACACCGGGCTGGTCGTCGAGTGCCAGCCGGCGGCCTCCACCGGCGGTCGCCCGGCGACCCAGCTGAGCTTCAACGCGGATGCCGGTGTGGTGCTCTCGGTGGCCGTCGGTATCAGCCGCACCCGGCTCGCGGTGTGCAACCTCGCCGGCGCCGTGCTGGCGCTGGCCGATATCGACCAGGAGGTGGCGCTCGGCCCCGACGATCTGATGCCCGATGTGGTCAAGGGCCTCGACGTGCTGCTGGAACAGTTCCCGGGTGCCCCGGTCTACGGAGTCGGCCTGAGCCTGCCCGGCACGGTGGACGCCGAGCGCGGCTGCAGTTGCGGGTCGGCGATCCTGCGGGGCTGGGACGGGGTGGCGCTGCGGCCGTACTTCGAGGCGCTGCCGTCCCTGGTGGGCATCCCGGTGGTGCTCGACAATGACGCCAACGCCATCGCGCTCGCCGAACGCGGCGATGAGGACGACGTGCTGGTGCTGAAGGCCTCCAGCGGTATGGGCGCGGGCATCATCGCCGGCGGCGTGCTGCTGCGCGGCGCGGGCCAGGCGGCCGGTGAGTTCGGGCACAACAAGATCGCTGCGGCACAGGATGTTCCGTGCCGCTGCGGTGACACCGGCTGCCTGGAGGCGATCGCCGGCGGCTGGGCCATCGTGCGCGCGTTGCAGCAGCAGGGCCGCCCGGTGCGGCATCTGCGTGATGTGGCCGAACTCGCCAATGACGGTGACCCGGAAGCCCGCCGGATGGTCCGCGACAGCGGCCGCTACGTGGGGGAGGGCATCGCCCCGGCGGTCAACCTGCTCAACCCGGCGCTGATCGTGGTCGCCGGCGATATGGCCGGCGTGCACGAGATCTTCGTCGCGGGATTGCGGGAGACGTTGTACGGCAACGCGACCGCCCAGGCGACCGGGGCGCTGCGGGTGCGGCCGGCGACTCACGGTGACCGGTCCGCCACCGTCGGCACCGCCATGATGGTGCTCGATCAGGTGCTCAGCGTGGCGGCCATCGACGTCTGTTGATAGAGCGCCAGCCGCCAACTGTCACCGGTGCGGTGGTACACGCTCGACATGGCGCCCCGGAACGCGGGTTCCGCGCCGTCGCGGTACCCGGTGCCGGTGTAGACCAGCACCGCATTGGCATCGTCGATCGGAATACATCGCACGTCGCTGATCTCGTAGGTGCGCCACGGCGGTGATTGGGACAGCGCGTCCACGACAGCCCGGCGGTCCATCACCATGCCGTTGGCCAGCACCATGACCGCATCCGCGAGCATCATCGCGCCGTAGAACTCCGACCCGGTGGAATCGCACAGGGAGTCCCAGCCCGCACGTTCCAATCCCAGCAGTGTCTCGACCAGATTGTCCGTCATGGGCACTGAGTACCCACCCGGAGTGCTAACCGTTGGCTTTGGCGATCACGTTCTCCGCGAACCACTCCAGGTTGCGGATCTTGTCCTCGAGCGGTTCGGTGTCCTGTCCGGTGATGTAGGGAATCCGGAAGCCGACGATGACATCGGTGACGCCCTTGTCCTCGAGTCGCTTGACCCCGTCCAGGGTGAAACCGTCGATCGAGATGACGTGGATCTGGAACTCGTCGGCCAGACCGATCCGCTCCTCTTCCTCCCGGTACTTCGCCAGCTTGGCGAGCAGCGGGTCGAGCTCGGCCGGATCCCCGCCGCCGTGCATCCAGCCGTCGTTGCGGGCGGCCCTCTTGAGCGCGGCGTCCGCGTGCCCACCGATCAGGATCGGGATGGGCTTGGTGGGCGCCGGGGTCATCTTGAAGGTCGGGAAGTCGTAGAACTCGCCGTGGTACTCGAAGTAGTCACCGGAGGTGAGCCCGCGGATGACGTCGATGCATTCGTCCATCCGCTTGCCACGGCGTGCATAGGGCACACCCATGATCTCGTAATCCTCCGGCCACGGGCTGGTGCCGACGCCGAGGTTGAGGCGATTGTCGAACATCGCCGCGAGCGAACCGGCCTGCTTGGCGACCAGTGCGGGCGGCCGGATCGGCAGTTTGAGCACGAAGACGTTGAACTGAAGTTTCGTGGTCACCGCCGACAGTGCCCCGATGAGCGCGAAGGTCTCGATGAACGACTTGCCGTCCAGGAATTCGCGGTTGCCGTCCTCGGTATAGGGATATGTCGAGTCCGACACCTCGGGGTAGGCGACGCTGTCCGCGATCGTCATCCCGTGATATCCGGCCTCGTCGGCGGCCTTCGCCAAGGGGATGTAGTACTTGGGATCGGTCATGGCTTCCGCATAGGTGAACCGCATGGTGCCGATACTAGAACACGTTCTAGTTCTGCGGGTTCAAAACCGTAGGGCAGGATGAGCCGCGTGCCGAGACCGTGGCTCACCCGCAATGTCCGAGTTCTTTCGGCAGTCTCCTTTTTGCAGGACACCGCGAGCGAACTGCTCTACCCGCTGCTGCCGATCTATCTGACGACGGTCCTGGGCGCGCCGCCGGCGGTCGTCGGCGCCATCGAGGGTGCCGCCGAGGGCGCCGCCTCGCTCACCAAACTGGCCTCCGGGCCACTCGGTGACCGGTTCGCGCGCCGGCCGCTGATCGCCACCGGTTACGGGATGGCCGCCCTCGGCAAGGTCATGGTGGCTGCGTTCGCGTCCTGGCAGGGGGTGCTGGCCGGCCGGGTGGTCGACCGCCTCGGCAAAGGGCTTCGGGGTGCGCCACGAGATGCGTTGCTGGTGGCCGGGATCGACGACGCGGCACGCGGGCGGGTGTTCGGATTCCACCGCGCGATGGACACCTCGGGTGCCGTCATCGGACCGTTGATCGGGCTGGCCGGATACGAACTGCTCGACCATCAGATCGCGCCGCTGCTGTGGGTCGCCGCCGTCCCGGCAGTGCTCAGCGTTGCCCTGGTGTTCCTGGTGCGTGAGCCCAGGCGCGCCAAGGCGGCGAACCGGGAGCCCATCTTCGCCCGGGTCAAGGATCTGCCGCGGCGCTACTGGCGCACCAGCGGTGCACTGGTGCTGTTCGGCCTCATCAACTTCCCGGATGCGCTGCTGTTGTTGCGGCTCTCCGAGATCGGGTTCTCCGTCGTCGAGGTCATCCTCGCCTACGTCGGCTACAACCTGGTCTACGCGCTCACCAGCTACCCGGCCGGACTACTCGCCGACCGCATCGGCCGCATCCCGGTCTTCGGGATCGGCCTGGTCTTCTTCGCCATCGGCTACACGGGGCTGGGTCTGACCACCGACCCGGTATTGGCCTGGCTGTTGATCGGTGTGTACGGAGTGTTCACCGGCTGCACCGACGGGGTCAGCAAGGCCTGGATCTCCTCGCTGGTGGGACCCGACCTGCAGGCCAGCGCGCAGGGAGTCTTCCAGGGCGCCAGCGGTTTCGCGATCATGTTCGCCGGGATCTGGGCCGGCCTGCTCTGGGGCGCCGACGGGGCCGTGCCACTGCTGGTCTCGGGCGTGCTCGGCGGGGCCTTCGCAGTGGCGGTCCTGGTGATCGGCTACCGGGCAAAGGGTGGGATGCCGACACCGGCGATCGAGTAGCCACCCTGCTGGGTGCGTTCGGTGAACCTGGCCGACGCGGACTGCTTGTCGATCGTGACCGACAGTGGATTGCGCGCGTCATCGGGCAACGCCGCGAACACCGTGCCCTGCCAGTGGTACTGACCGTCGATCGGGTCCAGGTGCCCGGTGAGCCGGACCCGCGACACCCGGCCGTCGATGGTGGCGGGCCCGTCATAGAGGTCCTCGGAATCCTCGATCTCGGCGCGACCGGCCGGCTGCACCGCTCCGCCGGGCAGGAACCCGCTGCGTCGCCACATCCGCCGCGCGATCGGCCCCATCAGGCCGACCTCCTCGAGGAAGGAGGCCAGCGGAGCGAAGCCCGCGATCTGCACCTCTAGGCGGTGCGGAGACCGGCGCGCCATCCGCCGTGCCGCGCGCCCGTCGAGGCCGACCCGTCGGTACTGCACCTTGTTGGTGAACAGGAACCGGAAGAACGGACCGCCGAGCCCGTTGAGGTTGCCCACCCACATTCGCTTGGCGCGCGACATCGTCGGCATCCGTTTGCGCAGCCCGTCGCGGGCGAACTGGATGTGCCGGGCCTCCTCGGTGACATGGATGCGCATCAGCCGCTGCACCATCGGCTGCAACTGTTCGTCGTCCATCATCTGGCGTTGCAGCGAGTCGAAGATCTCCTCGCCGATCAGGGCGGCCACCCACAGCACCGAGCCGCGGAACGCGAACGGCAGGGCGTTGATGGCGATGCGCTGGTAGAGCTTGGGGCGCACCGGATCGGCGCCGATCCGGGCGATGGCCTTGCCGAACATCACCATGTGCCGGGTCTCGTCACCGAGTTCGGTCAGTTCGTAATGGGTGGTGGCCGCGGTCGGGTCCTGATGCATCATCTTGCGCAGCAGCGCCTGGTTCAGGATGTTCTCGAACCAGATACCGGCTGACAGGGTGTTGACCAGTTCCTGGCGGGACAGTTCGATCTGCTCGGCCCGGCTCATCGCCTCCCAGATCGGCGTGCCGTACAGCGACACCACCTTGGGCGGCAGGTAGAACTTGTCCGGATCCAGTGGGGCGTCCCAGTCGATATCCACGACCGGTTCATAGGACTTGCGCACCGACCCCTTGAGCAGGCGCTCGGCGAATTCCGCGCGAGTGGTCTGTGCCTTCACCGAAGCTGTCATCGTCGACTCCCTCGAATGCTGCGTGAGCTTTGAAGCTACGTTCGATACCACCGGTAGTCAATACCCGCGGTACTGGGTAATCAATCGGGTCGGTGACCCGGCTAGCCTTTCGCGGATGCGCACACTTCATGTCATCGGCATCGGGGCTGGCGATCCGGACTATGTGACGGCGCAGGCCATCTCGGCGCTCAACGGCACCCAGGTCTTCTTCGCCATGGACAAGGGCGACGCCAAGGACGACCTGGTCGCCCTGCGGCGGCTCATCTGCGACCGGTTCATCGCCGAACCCGGCTACCGGTTCGTGACGCTGCCCGACCCCAAGCGTGCGACAGACGTCTCCTACGAGCAGGCGGTGACCGACTGGCATGCCGCGCGCGCGGAACTGTGGGCGCAGGCCATCGAAACCGAACTCGGTCCCGACGGAGTCGGGGCATTCCTGGCCTGGGGTGACCCCTCGCTGTACGACAGCACACTGCGCATCCTGGACCGCGTCGCCGAACATGTGGAATTCGAGTTCGACGTGATTCCCGGTATCACCGCCATCCAGGCGCTCACCGCGCGGCATCGCATCCCGCTCAACGATATTGGAGAAGCCGTACTCATCACGACCGGTCGCCGGCTGCGGGACGAGGGCGTCCGCGGGGCGGCCGTGGTGATGCTCGACGGCGAATGTTCGTTCCTGCGAACCCCGCCCGACACCCAGATCTGGTGGGGGGCCTACCTCGGCACGCCGGACGAGCTGCTCGTCCACGGCGCCGTGGGGGAGGTAGGTCAACGGATCGCCGAAATGCGCGCGGCGGCAAGGGAACGACATGGCTGGATCATGGACATCTACCTGCTGCGCACGGCAGACTGAGGTCATGAACTTTCTGCTGCGCGCCGCACTGACCGGAGTCGCGTTGTGGGTGGTGACGCTGATCGTGCCCGGCGTCAGCATCCTCGGCGGTGACTCCGCCATCGAGCGGGCGGGCATCATCTTCGTCGTCGCGGTGGTCTTCGGACTCGTCAACGCGGTGATCAAGCCCATCGTGCAGTTCATTTCGATACCGCTCTACATCTTGACCCTCGGACTCATCCACATCGTCATCAACGCGTTGATGCTCTGGATCACCTCGTGGATCACCGAGCACACCACGCACTGGGGCCTGTTCATCGAGGATTTCTGGTGGACGGCGATCTGGGCCGCGATCGTGCTGTCCATCGTCAGCTGGTTGCTCTCCCTCGTCGCCGGTGATGCGAAAAAGGCTGTGCACTAAGCTTTTCAGCGGTGCTCGAACTCCCAACAGGCCGCCAGCGTCCGATATGCGAGTTGTTCGGTGTCAGCGATCGCCGGCCACATCCGTTCGGCCTCCGCGCGCTGCTCGGCCGAACCGCCTATGGCGGCCTGGTACACGTCGAGTAGGTTCATCGCGCTCAGCTGCAGATCGCGGCGTGCGGCGCGGGCCGGCGCACTGGTCACCGCCCCCGCACGCAGGTGCACGTCGGTGAGCTCGATCGCCGCCTCCGCGGCCCGGACCGCCGCGGTCAGCGGTGCCGGCCCGCGCCGGTGTAGCGCCACCCGGTAGACCAAAAGCGCGACCAGGCAGCCGATCACGGTGTCCAGGCCGCGGGTCGCCAGGAAGTGCTGCAGATCCGGGACCGGTCGCCCGCCGGCGGCGATGGTCAGCGCCAGTGGCGTGATGAAGATGACCGCAATCGTGTAGTTGCGCACCACGAACATCTCGATGACGAACTGCAGCGCGGCGATGACGCCGACCAGCCACCAGCCGTGTGGTTGCCAGGTCAGGATCGCCGCCGCCAAACCCAGCCCGATCAAGGTGCCCACCATGCGCTCCACGCCGCGCTGCACCGTCCGGGTCCAGTCGAAACCCTGGTAGAGCACCAGCACCGCGGCGGCCATCGCCCAGTAGGAATGATCGGCGACGAACGCCAGCGCGGCCAGCCCGGACAACGCGACCGCGACGCCCACCCGCACCGACAGCCGCATCGAATCCGACCCCGGCGCCACGGCACGGCGCAGCAGGGTGGCATTGCTCGGCCGGCCCAGCGGCAGCCGGAATCCCTGCGCCAATTCGGCGTCCCGGCCGGCATCGAGATCCGGAATCTCGGTTGCCGCGACCGCTGCGCCGAAGACCCGGTGCAGGTGCAAATTCTCCGCGCGCAGTCGGGCCAGGGTGGTATCGCGCTGCGGGCGGGAAGGCTGGAAGTTGACCAGGGTCGTCCACGACTGGTGCAGGGCGCGGGCGGCCTGATGGCGGTCGACGCTGTCCCGGCTGTCCAGGTAGCGGCGCACCGCGGTGCGGGCCGCCGCCACGGCCCTGGTCTCCGGTCCGCGCGGCTCCCACAACACGCCGACCATGTGCACCAACCAGGAGAAGGCCCCGCCGGCCAGCACCAGCAGACCGATATGCCACGGCGGCAGATGGGTGGCGACCGTCGCCGTACCCGCCGCGCAGCCGAGCACGAACATGAACGCCCCGGGCGGGCCGATGGTGAGTGCGTGACAGACCAGCACGGCCACCATGGCGATGAAGGTGATGGTCAGCAGTCCCAGCCACGGGATCGCGGCAGCCCAATCCCCAAGGGACACAGCCGCACTGAAGGACAGCGCGATACCGGCCAGGTAGCCGGCCCGATTTCGGTACGGGCGACCGCTGCCGTAGAGCGAGGTGAACCCGCCGATGATCGCGATCAGCCCGGCGGTGGTGTCCCCGAGCAGCCAGCCCACCAGCACCGGCACCGCCATACAGATGCCGGCCCGCAACGCGAACTTCCACCGTCCCGGTGCCGGGTTGATCACCAGGAAGCGCCGGATCGCGGTGAACACAGGGGAGACGATATAGGTGCTCACGCCGGGGCCACTCGAGTCACACTGGTGACATGCCCGAACTGCCCGAAGTCGAGGCGCTCGCCGATCACCTGCGTCGGCACGCCCTCGGCAAGGTCGTCAACAGGGTCGACATCGCCGCGCTGTCGGTGCTCAAGACCTTCGACCCGCCCGTGACCGCACTGCACGGTAACGAGGTCACCGGGGCGGCGCGCTGGGGTAAGTACCTGGGCCTGCAGGTCGGCGAACTCCACCTGATCACCCATCTGTCGCGGGCCGGGTGGCTGCGCTGGTCGGACAAGCTGGCGCCGACCCCGCTGAAGCCGGGGAAGGGGCCGATCGCGCTGCGCGTGCATCTGGCTGAATCCCAGGGCTTCGACCTGACCGAGGCCGGCACCCAGAAACGGCTGGCGGTGTGGGTGGTTCGGGACCCGATGGATGTCCCGCAGATCGCCGGACTCGGACCAGATGCGCTGGCGCTCGGCCCCGAGGACCTCGCACGGGTGCTCTCGGCTCAGGGTGGCCGCATCAAGACCGTCATCACCGACCAGAAGGTGATCGCCGGTATCGGCAACGCCTACAGCGACGAGATCCTGCACGTGGCGAAGCTGTCGCCGTTCGCGACCGCCAACAAGCTCTCCGCCGCGCAACTGGCCGACCTGCACGACGCGATGTTCACGGTGCTCACCGACGCGGTGAAGCGTTCGGTCGGCCAGCAGGCCGCAACGCTGAAAGGCGAGAAGCGTTCCGGGCTGCGGGTCCACGCCCGCACCGGGCTGCCGTGCCCCGTCTGCGGAGACACGGTGGCTGAGGTGTCGTTTGCGGACAAGTCGTTCCAGTACTGCCCGACCTGCCAGACCGGGGGCAAAAAGCTGGCCGACCGGCGGATGTCGCGTCTGCTCAAGTAGTTTGCTGCTGTGACCCAACCGCAGTGGGTGTCCGGCACCGCCGCGACGATGACGATTCTCGCGACCGGACTCGGCGCCAGCATCACCGCTGCCGATCCGGTGATCCTGTCGGCGAACATCTCGGCGGTGCGGGAAGGGCTGGCGCTCTCGTCGGGCACGGCGAGCTTCGTCGCCGGCGTGGCCACCCTGTCCCTGGCCGCCGGTGTGCTCGGCGCCGGGGCGTTGGGCGACAAGTACGGCATGAAGCGGATGTTCTCGCTCGGCCTGATGGGCACGGTGGTCTTCGGTGTGCTGGCCGCGTCCGCCCCGAACGCCGGGGTGCTGATCGTGGCCCGCGCCGGGGTGGGGCTGGCGTTCGCCTTGCAGCTCGGATTGGCGCTGGCCATCGTCAACGTCGTCTTCCCGCCCGAGCGCCGGGCCACCGCCATCTCACTGCATCTGGGAGCCGGATTCGTCGCGGCGGTGCCGATGCCGGCGCTGGGCTCGCTGCTGGCCGAGCACTTCGGTTGGCGCACCTGCTTTCTGGTGGCCCCGGTCGTGGCGCTGATCGCACTGGCCCTGGTGGGAAAGTACGTCCCCGAGACACCGCGTGCCGCGCGCCGGCTCGATGTCGTGGGCCTGCTGCTGGTGGCCGTCGCGCTGCTGGGCACGGTCTTCGGGCTCTCCCGGATGCAGAGCGGTCTGAACGCCGAAGTGGTCGGGGCACTGGCCATCGGGCTGGTCGCCGCGGTCGCCTTCGTGATCTTCGAACGACGCACCCCGAGCCCGGCACTGGATCTGCGAATCTTCGCGTCCGGCCCTTTCGATGCCGCCGTCTTCGCCGGTATCGCCTTCAACTTCCTCAGTGGCGGGGTGACCGTGCTGCTGGCCTTCTACCTTGTCGCGGTCCGCGGCGAATCACCCACCGCGCTGGGTCTCCTGATGGCGCCGGCCGCGCTGCTGTCGGCCATCGCGGCCGCGGCGGCGGGCCGGGTCGCGGTGCGGCTGGGGCAGCGTGCGGTGCTCGTCAGTGGGCTGGGATTGCTGACTGCGGGACTGCTGGTGCTCACCCGGCTCGGTGAGCAGAGCTCACTGTGGGTGCTGTTCGCGGCGGTCGCCTTCAACGCCGTCGGCGCCGCCGTCGTCGAGACCATCGAGGCCACCGTCATGTTGCAGACCGCTCCGGTGGAGCTGAGCGGCGCGGTCGCGGCGGTGAAAAGTGCTGTCGGACAAGCGGCCTACTCGATGGGGCCGGCATTGTTCGCGCTGATCGGCAGCACCGTCTTCGTGCACTCCGCGGCCGGCAAGCTCGCCGGTACCGGGATCAGCGAAGATCAGGCGCGCGAGGCGTTGCGGGTGGCGCACGGCGGAGCCGGTTCGACCGCGGGCACCAACGTGCTGGACCCGCAGCGGGCCCGCGAGGTGGTGGACGGGGCGCACGCGAGCATGATCGAGGCCATCCACATACTGGGCGCGACGTTGACCGCGGTGCCGCTGGCGGCCATCGTGGCGGCGCTGATCCTGATCAGGCCCGCCCGTGCCTGAGGTCGACGATCCCACCGTCATCGAGTTCATCGCCAGGCTCGGCTCGGCGATGCTCAGCGCGGACTATTCGGTCAATGTGGTGCGCTCGACGCTGGAGGCCTATGCCGGCCGGCGCGGTATCGAATGCCCGATGCTGGTGCTGCCGAACTTCATCCAGGCCGGGGACCGGCACCAGACCACGGTGATCCGCCGCGACAGCCCGCTGCGCTACGACCAGACCTTCCCGTTGGGCGATCTGGTCAACCGCGCCGAGCACGGTGAGCTCGAGCCGGCGGACGGACTTGCCGAACTCGACCGCATCCACGCGCTGGGGCGGCGTTACCCCGGCTGGGTGGGGGTGATCGGCTACGGGCTGCAGAGCGCGGCGTACGCACTGATCCTGCAACCCACCGTGGTGTCGCTGGTCGCGGCCACCATTTTCGGGTTGATGGTCGGACTGCTGGAACTGGTCACCCGGGGCAACGCGTCGCTGCGGCACCTGCTGCCCGCGCTGTGCGCCTTCCTCGTCACCTACGTCGCCTTCAGTCTCGGGCGGCTGCTGCACATGGGGCATGACAGCCTGCGCGTGCTGATCGCACCGCTGACGCTGTTCCTGCCCGGGGTGGCGATCACGCTGGCGGTCATCGAGTCCTTCACCGGGGAAGTGGTGTCCGGGTCGGCGCGGCTGATGGCTGGGTTCACCCGGTTGGCCCAGCTGGCCCTCGGCATCCTGATCGCGGTCCAGCTGCTGGACCTGTCGTGGTCGGAGCTGGTGGACACCCAGGTCAACACCCTGGGCGGGTGGGCGCCGTGGCTGGGCGTCGCGGTCTACGCCGTCGGGATCCTGCTGCACCTCGGCCCGCCGCTGGGCTTCATGCCGTGGCTCACCCTGGTGCTGTTCATCGCCTACGGCGCGCAGGCGCTGACTGCCGAGTTCTTCGGCGGCTATGCCAGTGGGTTCGGCGGTGGCCTGATCCTGATGCTCTGCGCGATCGCGCTCAGCAGGCTGTCGATGACGCCGGCCGCCCAGGTGGTGCTGGCGCCGGGATTCTGGCTGCTGGTGCCGAGTTCGGTCGGGATGATCGGCGTGGCCGAGCTGGCGTCCGGGCAGGGCGGCACCGCCATCACCGTGATGCTGGTGTCGATGATGTCCATCGGCCTGGGATTCACCACCGGTTTCGCGCTGTGGAGCATGTTCGGTCGCCGGGGCGGCGCCAAGGACTACGTCGACTGAGCCCGCGCATTTTTGGCAGCTGTCTAACTCGGTTATTCTTCTGCGCATGACCCGCCAGAAGATCCTCATCACCGGTGCAAGCTCGGGCCTGGGCGCCGGCATGGCGCGCGCCTTCGCAGCCAAGGGCCGTGACCTGGCACTGTGCGCCCGCCGCGTGGAGCGACTCGAAGAACTGCGCGCCGAGATCCTGGACAAGCACCCCTACGCCAAGGTCGCCATCGCCGCGCTCGACGTCGACGATCACGAGGCCATCCCGCGGGTGTTCGGCGCACTGTCCGATGAGCTCGGGGGGATCGACCGGGTGGTCGTGAACGCCGGTATCGGCAAGGGCTGGCCGCTGGGCGAGGGCAAGCCGTGGGCCAACAAGGCCACCGTCAACACCAACCTGATCTCGGGCATGGTGCAGATAGAGACCGCGTTGGAGATGTTCAAGAAATCCGGCGCCGGGCATCTGGTGCTGATCTCGTCGGTGCTCGGCAATACCGGGGTGCCGGGAGGCAAGGCCGCTTACTGCGCGAGCAAGGCCGGCATGACATCGCTGGGCGAATCCCTGCGCGCGGAGTACGACAAGGGGCCCATCCGGATCACCGTCATCGAACCGGGCTATATCGAGTCCGAGATGACCGCGAAGTCGGCGAGCACCCTGCTGATGGTCGACAACGAGACCGGTGTGCGCAAGATGGTCGAGGCCATCGAGAAGGAAAAGGGCCGCGCCGTCGTGCCGTCCTGGCCGTGGGCGCCGATCACGCAGATCATGCGGCTGCTGCCGCCGAAGTACACCAAACGCTTCGCCTGAGGCCGTCAACAATTTCGGTTTTCAAGATGTTTAGCTGATCTACGCCGGTGGTAACCGTCCCCACATGATGGTGAAACTGACGAAGATGACGACATTTGTGTTCGCCGGTGCTGCGGGGGCGGCCATCGCGTTCTCCCCGATCGCCGGTGCAGAGCCGGCTCCTCCGCCGTGCTGGAACCCCGATGGCACACCGTGCGCCAGCGTGGGTACCGCAGGCCCGGGCGGCGCCAATGTGGCGATCCCCGGTGGCCCGGTCGGTGAGGCCGGCCCGGGTGGTGCCAGCGGTGTGATCCCGGGTGGCCCCGGCGGTGAAGCCGGTCCCGGTGGCGCCAGCGGTGTGATTCCCGGTGGTCCCGGTGGGGCGGCCGGCCCTGAGGGCGCGACGGGTTCCATTCCCGGTGGCCCGGCAGGTACGGCCGGTCCCGGAGGCGCCAGCGGTGTGATCCCCGGTGGCCCGGTGGGTAGTGCAGGCCCCGGTGGGGCCAGTGGCTGCATCCCGGGTATCGGGTGCGCCACCATCCCCGCCCCGTAACACGTAAACACGCTCCCGAAATTCACGAAATGGCTGTTCCCGGTGCCCCGGGGGCAGCCATTTCGCGCATTTCGGACCAGTGAAGTCATGAGGTCTGCTTGACAATTTGTTGGGTTTTCCCAACAATAGGTTGCATGAGTCCGGCGAGGCGTGGGGAGCAGCTACCCATCCACAACCGCATCGGGGTGCTACGTGCCGAGCGGCGGATGACGCGGGTGCAACTGGCGGCGCTGATCGAGGTGAACCCGCAGACGGTGGGTGCGCTCGAGCGTGGAGATCACTACCCGAGCCTCGATCTGGCGTTCCGCATCTGTGACGTCTTCGAATTGCCGGTCGAGGCCGTGTTCTCCCGGACTCCGTTCACGCCACTGTCGGCCGAACTCTATGGAAACAGGCAACGAGCGGAAGGACACGGGCATGACTGAGACCGGCATCCTCGACAAGTATCAGGACTACCGGACCAGGCGGTTCCTGAAACACGAACGCACATACGCGAATTCCCTACCGGCGTGGCGCAACCGCAGCCGCCGGCGGATGCTCGTGATCGGCCTGGCGGTGACGTTCGCGTTCATGGCCGTCGTCTCGGTGCTGTGCGCGTTCGGTCTGTGGTGGGCACCGCTGCTCTGGCTGCCGGCCTGCGTCGCGTTCTTCCCGATGTGGGTCGTGCTGCAACTGGTCTCAGGCAGGCGTGGTGACGCACCCGAGGCCGCACTCGACGAGTTCGAGATCGCGCAGCGCAACAGCGCACGCTCGGTCGGCCTGACCGTCACGCAGAACCTGATGCTGCTGCCGATCGGTTACCTGATCTTCGGCTCGGTGCTCACCGATGGCGCCGACCCCGACATGGCCTACGCCGGCGGTCTGATGGCACTGACCGTCCTACTCATCGGCGGGACCACGCCCGCGATGATTCTCGGCTGGACACGCCGGGATCCGGAGCCCGAATAGTCAGGCGCTGCGGCCGCGTTCAGCCCGGTAGTGCCGCACCAGGGCATCGGTGGAACTGTCGCTCTGCTGGGCCGGTGCGGCCTCCTCGGTGAGCACCGGCAGCAGCGCCTTGGCCTGCGTCTTGCCCAGCTCCACACCCCACTGGTCGAACGAGTCGATCCCCCAGATCACACCCTCGGTGAAGACCTGGTGCTCGTAGAGCGCGATCAACTGGCCGACCACCGAGGGCGTCAGCTTGGTCGCCAGAATCGAGGTCGTGGGGCGGTTACCCGGCATCACCTTGTGCGGCACGACACTGGACGAAGTGCCCGCCGGCAGTTCAGTGGCGATCTCCTCGGCGGTCTTGCCGAACGCCAGCACCTGGGTCTGAGCGAAGAAGTTGCTCATCAACAGGTCGTGCATGCTGCCGGTGCCGTCGGCGGTCGGCAGATCATCGGTGGGCTGGGAGAACCCGATGAAATCGGCGGGGATCAACCGGGTGCCCTGGTGCAGCAACTGATAGAACGCGTGCTGGCCGTTGGTTCCGGGTTCACCCCAATAGATCTCGCCGGTATCGGTGCTGACCGGTGTGCCGTCGGCGCGCACCGACTTGCCGTTGGACTCCATCGTCAGCTGCTGCAGATAGGCCGCGAACCGGGACAGGTCGTTGGAGTAGGGCAGCACCGCGCGGGACTGCGCACCGAAGAAGTTGTTGTACCAGAGGCCGATCAGGCCGAGCAGCGCCGGCGCGTTCTCGGCCAGCGGTGCGGTGCGGAAGTGCTCGTCGACCAGATGGAACCCGGCCAGGAACTCCGCGAACCGTTCCTTGCCGATCACCGCCATCACACTCAGACCGATCGCCGAGTCCACCGAGTACCGGCCGCCGACCCAGTCCCAGAAGCCGAACATGTTGTCGGTGTCGATACCGAACTCGTCGACCAGCTTCTTGTTCGTCGAGACCGCCACGAAGTGCTTCGACACCGCGTCATCGCCCAGCGCATCGGTGAGCCAGCGCCGCGCCGCGGTGGCGTTGGTGAGTGTCTCCAGCGTCGAGAATGTCTTCGAGGCGATCACGAAAAGTGTTGTCGCCGGGTCCAGTCCGTCGAGTTTTGCGACCAGGTCGGCGGGATCGACATTGGAGACGAACCGTGCCGAGACACCGGCGTCGGCGTAATGACGCAGTGCGTCGTACACCATCACCGGACCCAGATCCGAGCCGCCGATGCCGATGTTGACGACGCATGCGATGCGCTGCCCGGTGGCACCGGTCCACTCGCCGGACCGCAGCCGGTCGGTGAACGTGCCCATCGCGTCGAGCACCTCGTGCACGTCGGCGACGATGTTCTGCCCGTCGACCTCCAGCTCGGCGCCCTTGGGCAGCCTCAGCGCGGTGTGCAGCACCGCGCGGTCCTCGGAGGTGTTGATGTGCGTGCCGGAGAACATCGCGGCGCGGCGGCCCTCCAGGTCGGCGGCCACCGCCAGATCAACCAGCAGACCCAGGGTTTCGCGTGTCACCCGGTGCTTGCTGTAGTCGATGTAGAGATCGCCGACGGTGAGGGTGAGCTCGGTGCCGCGGGCCGGATCCTCGGCGAACAGCTCCCGAAGATTCTTCGACGCCACCGCGTCGTGGTGGCGTTGCAGCGAATGCCATGCGGCCGTCTCGGTGATGTCAGCGCTCATTCTTCTGACCTTAGTGCGGCGCCCGGATCGAGGGTGTACATGATGGATGTATGCGCATTGAAGACTTGATTTCATCCGTGCCCACCGGACTGTGGATCGGCGGTGAGGAGCGGGCAGGCTCGTCCACCTTCGACGTGCTCAATCCTGCGACCGACGAGGTCATCACCTCGGTGGCCGACGCACGAGCAGAGGACGGTATCGCCGCACTGGACGCCGCCGCGGCGGTACAGGCCGACTGGGCCGCCACCCCGGCCCGCGAACGCGGCGAGATCCTGCGATCGGTGTTCGAAACCCTCACCGCCCGAAGCGAAGACCTGGCCACCCTGATGACCCTGGAGATGGGCAAGGTGATCGCCGAGAGCCGCGGCGAGGTCAAGTACGGCGCGGAGTTCTTCCGCTGGTTCGCCGAGGAGGCGGTGCGCATCGGCGGCCGCTACACCCCGGCGCCGGCGGGTAACGGCCGCATCCTGGTCACCAAGATGCCCGTCGGCCCCTGCTACGCCATCACGCCGTGGAACTTCCCGCTGGCGATGGGCACCCGCAAGATCGGCCCGGCCCTGGCCGCCGGTTGCACCATGCTGGTCAAGCCCGCCCAGGAGACGCCGCTGACCATGATGCTGCTCGCCAAGCTGATCGATGACGCCGGCCTGCCCAAGGGCGTGCTTTCGGTGCTGCCGACCACCAAACCCGGCGACCTGACCGGGGCCCTCATCGACGACGGCCGGCTGCGCAAGCTGACGTTCACCGGGTCGACCGGGGTGGGCAAGGCATTGGTGAAGCAGTCCAGCGACAAGCTGTTGCGCACCTCGATGGAACTCGGCGGCAACGCCCCGTTCGTGGTGTTCGACGACGCCGACGTGGACGCCGCGGTCGAGGGCGCCCTGCTGGCCAAGATGCGCAACGGCGGCGAGGCGTGCACCGCCGCCAACCGCTTCCACGTGGCCAACGCGGTGCGCGCGGAGTTCACCGACAAGCTGGTCAAGCGGATGAGCGAGTACACCCTGGGCAACGGCCTGGAGGATTCGTCGACGCTGGGCCCGCTGATCTCGGCCAAGCAGCTCGGCATCGTGGCCGACCTGGTCTCCGACGCGGTCTCGCGCGGGGCCGAGGTGGCGGTCGGCGGGGTGGCTCCGGGCGGACCCGGGCACTTCTACCCGGCGACCGTGCTGGCCGATGTGCCGTCCGACGCCCGCATCCTCAAGGAGGAGGTCTTCGGGCCTGTCGCGCCGATCACCGGTTTCGACACCGAGGAGGAGGGCATCGCCGCGGCGAATGCCACCGAATACGGCCTGGCGTCCTATATCTACACGCAGTCACTCGACCGGGCGTTGCGGGTTGCGGAGTCCGTGGAGGCCGGCATGGTCGGGGTGAACCGCGGTGTCATCTCCGATGCGGCCGCACCGTTCGGCGGTATCAAGGAATCCGGGTTCGGTCGTGAGGGTGGTTCGGAAGGTATCGAGGAGTACCTGGAGACCAAGTACATCGCCTTCACACCCTGAGCTAGTGGCCCAGTCGGCCGCGGCCCAGGCGTAACAGCAGCATGGCCAGGTCTTTGCCCTCCGGGCCCAGCTCGCTGTAGCGCTCGATGACCTTCATCTCCCGGCTGTGCACCAGCCGGGTGCCACCGGAGGCCATCCGGGCCTTGCCGATGATGCGGGAAACCTCGGTGCGGCGCTTCACTGCCGCGAGGATCGCGGCGTCCAGTTCGTCGATCTCCAGACGGAGGTCGTCGATGTTGGCGGCGGGCTCGGGTGACACGGACCGAGTGTGCCACCCGACGCAGATTCGGTGCAAAGCCGGGTCACGGGGATGTCACCGTTCGGCGGTAGATTCGACACCGAAATGACATCGCTTTCTCATGCACCAGCTCCCGCCTCCGGTGGGGCTTCCGAAACCGACCAGCTGCTGGACGGGCTCAACCCTCAGCAGCGCCAGGCCGTACTGCACGAAGGG
This sequence comes from Mycolicibacterium sp. P9-22, assembly GCF_008329585.1. Taxonomy (GTDB): domain Bacteria; phylum Actinomycetota; class Actinomycetes; order Mycobacteriales; family Mycobacteriaceae; genus Mycobacterium. The sequence continues at coordinate 624,646 of NZ_NPKP01000003.1, forward strand.
TCCCCGCTGCTCATCGTGGCCGGCGCCGGGTCGGGCAAGACCGCGGTGCTCACCCGGCGCATCGCGTATCTGCTGGCCGCCCGCGAGGTGGGCGTCGGCCAGGTGCTGGCCATCACGTTCACCAACAAGGCCGCCGCGGAGATGCGTGAGCGCGTCGTGGCGCTCATCGGGCCCCGCGCTCGCAGCATGTGGGTGTCCACCTTCCACGCCACCTGCGTCCGCATCCTGCGCAACCAGGCTTCCCTGCTGCCCGGTCTGAACTCCAACTTCTCCATCTATGACGCCGACGATTCGCGGCGGTTGCTGATGATGATCGCCAAGGATATGGGCCTGGACACCAAGCGGTACTCGCCGCGGCTGCTGGCCAACGGCATCTCCAACCTGAAGAACGAGCTGATCGACCCGGACCGGGCGCTCGCCGATCTCACCGAGACCGCCGATGACATGTCCAAGACGGTGGCCTCGGTGTTCGGTGAATACCAGCGCCGGTTGCGGGCGGCCAACGCGCTGGACTTCGACGACCTCATCGGCGAGACAGTCGCTGTGCTGCAAGCCTTTCCGCAGATCGCCCAGTACTACCGGCGGCGCTTTCGGCACATCCTGGTCGACGAGTACCAGGACACCAACCACGCCCAGTACATGCTGGTGCGTGAGCTCGTCGGTGTGGAGACCACCCAGGACGGCGTGACACCCGGCGAGCTGTGCGTGGTGGGTGACGCCGATCAGTCCATCTACGCGTTCCGCGGCGCCACCATCCGCAACATCGAGGATTTCGAGCGCGACTATCCGAACGCGACAACGATTCTGCTGGAACAGAATTACCGCTCCACACAGACCATCCTGAACGCCGCCAACGCCGTCATCTCCCGCAATGCCGGGCGCCGCGAGAAACGGCTGTGGACCGATTCCGGTGAGGGCGAACTGATCGTCGGCTACGTCGCCGACAACGAGCATGACGAGGCCCGGTTCGTCGCCGAGGAGATCGACGCACTGGCCGACGGCCATCAGATCAATTATTCCGATGTGGCGGTCTTCTACCGGACCAACAACTCGTCACGCGCGCTGGAAGAGGTGTTCATCCGCGCCGGCATCCCGTACAAGGTGGTCGGCGGGGTGCGGTTCTACGAGCGCAAAGAGATCCGCGATATCGTCGCCTACCTGCGGGTGCTGGACAACCCCGGCGACGCGGTGAGCATGCGGCGCATCCTGAACACCCCGCGCCGCGGTATCGGCGACCGCGCCGAGGCCTGCGTCGCGGTGTACGCCGAGAACACCGGCGGCAGCTTCAACGATGCCCTCCAAGCCGCCGCCGAGGGCCGGGTGCCGATGCTGAACACCCGCTCGGAGAAGGCCATCGCCTCCTTCACCCAGCTGCTCGACAGCCTGCGCGGCGGGCTGGACGGTGAGCTCGGCGATCTGGTCGAGGCGGTGCTGGACCGCACCGGGTACCGGCGCGAACTCGAAGCCTCCAGCGACCCACAGGATCTGGCGCGGCTGGACAACCTGAACGAACTCGTCAGCGTCGCCCACGAATTCAGCATCGATCTGGCCAACGCCCAGGCCCTGCGCGAAGAAGAGGGCGTACCCGAGGACGAGGACGTCCCCGATACCGGCGTGCTGGCCCAGTTCCTGGAGCGGGTCTCACTGGTGGCCGATGCCGACGGTATCCCCGAACACGAATCCGGTGTGGTCACCTTGATGACGCTGCACACCGCCAAAGGGCTGGAGTTCCCGGTCGTGTTCGTGACCGGCTGGGAGGACGGCATGTTCCCGCACATGCGGGCCCTGGGTGACCCGACCGAGCTGTCCGAGGAACGCCGGCTGGCCTACGTCGGGATCACCCGCGCACGGCAGCGGCTGTACCTGAGCCGGGCCAAGGTGCGCTCCTCCTGGGGTCAGCCGATGCTCAACCCGGAATCACGGTTCCTGCGCGAGATACCGGAGGACCTGATCAACTGGCGCCGCGTCGAGGCCCCGTCGGCGTCGTTGAGCGCTCCGCGGGCCGGACGGTTCGCCGACAGCGCACGGCCCGCGCCGATTCCGGCGAAGGCGCGTAACCGCGCGATCATCACGCTGGAACCGGGAGACCGGGTCACCCACGACAAGTACGGGCTCGGCCGCGTCGAAGAGGTCTCCGGGATGGGGGAGTCGGCCATGTCGCTCATCGACTTCGGCAGCGCCGGCCGCGTCAAGCTGATGCACAACCACGCGCCGGTGCAGAAGCTCTAGCTAGATCCGGGACCAGTCCCGGGTGCTGGGCAACAGCGCGAGCACGATCGCGGCGACCGGCAGCAGCGGCATCGCGTACACCACGGGATGCAGTTTGGCGCCGGCCAGGAACAGGCTGCCGAAGATGAGCAACCCGATGGCGGCGCCGACGGCGATCAACAGCCGGCCCATCCGGCGCTGCAGCAGCAGCGCGATCAGCCCACCGATCCCGGCCGCGGCCGAGATGGCGGTGAGGAAACCGATGGCGATGCAGAACAACAGATCGGTGTTCCACCATCCGGCGATCAGGTCGGTCGCGATGACGGCGGTGGCCCAGCCGCTGAGGATACTGAGCACGGCGGCCGCGATGGCGGTGGCGGGCCCCGGTGCGCGCAGCGAGGGCACCACGACCGGAGTGGGCCGCGGGATGTAGGTGGTTTGTCCCGCCTCGGCGGGGGGCCTCACGAACGTGGTGCGGTCGTCGTTCAGGGCGGGAAAGGAACCGGTGGGAGTCCGGCGGATGATGCGGGGCGCATCAGGAGACGGCTGTGCGGGTGGATCCGGGGTCACACCACCACGGTAGTGAACTCAGCCGACGTAGTTGCCGGGGCTGAGCCCGCGCTGGGCCAGCCACGGCACCGGGTCGATCCGGTTGGAGCCGTTCATCAGCACCTCGAAGTGCAGGTGCGGGCCGGTCGAGTTACCGCGGTTGCCCATGGTGGCGATCTGGTCGCCGGCCATCACCCGCTGGCCCTTGCTGACCAGCCAGGTGTTGATGTGGCCGTACAGCGTCACGGTGCCATCCGAGTGCCGCAGCTTCACCAACGCGCCGTAACCGGCCGTCGGGCCGACCTCGACGACGACGCCGTCGCTGGCCGCCATGATGGGGGTGCCGATCGGACCGGCGATGTCGATACCGCCGTGCAGCACGCCCCAGCGGTAACCGAAGCCCGACGTCCACACGCCCTTGGTCGGCATCGCAAACAGTGGCCGAGCCAGGCGGGCCTCGCGTTCGGCGCGCTCCTGGGCGAACGCGGCGGCCTTGGTGATCTCTTCGGCGTGGATCGCGCCGGAGGCCACCGGCTGCACCGCGACGATCTGCATACCGTCGGGGGAGCCGCTGATGGACGCGCCGTTGATGAGAGCGTTGTCCGCGGCCAGCACCGTGTCGGTGGTCGGGGTGGTGTCGGGGTTGCTCAGCGAGTACGCGCCGGAGGCGGTCGCGCCGGCAGCCATCGCCGCGATCATCAGGCGGCTCTTGACCGCGCCGACGGTCTGCTTGCGGTGCGCGCCACCGGTGCGGTGGTGGGACCCGCGCATGTCGATCACGTCGGTCAGAGCGTTGCCGTCACTGAGATCGGTGTGACTATCGCGATAGGCGTGCGAGGAACCGAGATCCTTGCCAACATCGCCGGCCGGCGTCGACTGTGACCGGAACTCACTCGGCACGACCAGTCGCAGCGGCACCAGGTCGTCGGTGTCGTGGAGGTCGTCGAGCTCGGGAGCGGCGATCACGCGCTGCTCTTTGTCGAACGCGGAACTGTCGCGAAACTCCAGGTCATCGAGGTCGCCGAACTCGTTGAACGGAATGATGTCGGTGACTTCCGCGGGGCTTGGGGTGGAGAGCCCTTTCGTCGCTACCCCCCGAAGGGATCGGGACGAACTGTGCTCAGCCAACCTGAAATGTCCTTAGCGTCGTGACCTGTCCGTTATCAAGACCAGTAGGCACGTTAACCAAATCCCAATGTTGGTGGCAACTTAAGTGAGCATTCCCACCGGGAATGTGACTTGTATCACCACTGGGTCCCGGTGAGATGTACCACATGAGCGGTGGGCGATGAGGGCGGCCGACACCGGGATGGATACAGTGCCAGCGAGCCTGTCGCGGCCTTCCGGCCGGTCCGGCGGCCCACTTCATAAGTCATTCGCACCGACGCAACTTAGGAAGCTCATGGATCTTTTCGAATACCAGGCGAAAGAATTGTTCGCCAAGCACAACGTACCCACGACGCCCGGCCGGGTGACCGAATCCGCCGAGGACGCCAAGGCGATCGCCGAGGAAATCGGCAAGCCGGTCATGGTCAAGGCGCAGGTCAAGGTCGGCGGCCGCGGTAAGGCCGGCGGCGTGAAGTACGCGGCCACCCCCGCCGATGCCCTCGAGCACGCCACCAACATCCTGGGCCTGGACATCAAGGGCCACATCGTGAAGAAGCTGCTGGTCGCCGAGGCCAGCGATATCGCCGAGGAGTACTACATCTCCTTCCTGCTCGACCGCTCCAACCGCACCTACCTGGCCATGTGTTCGGTCGAGGGCGGCATGGAGATCGAAGAGGTCGCCGCCACCAAGCCCGAGCGGCTCGCCAAGGTGCCCGTTGACGCCGTCAAGGGTGTCGACCTGGCCTTCGCGCGCGAGATCGCCGAGAAGGGGCACCTGCCCGCCGAGGTGCTCGACGCCGCGGCCGTGACCATCCAGAAGCTCTGGGAGGTCTTCATCGGTGAGGACGCCACCCTGGTGGAGGTCAACCCGCTGGTGCGCACGCCCGACGATCAGATCCTGGCGCTGGACGGCAAGGTCACCCTGGACGCGAACGCCGACTTCCGGCAGGCCGGCCACGCCGAGTTCGAGGACAAGGACGCCACCGATCCGCTCGAGCTCAAGGCCAAGGAGAACGACCTCAACTACGTCAAGCTCGACGGCGAGGTGGGCATCATCGGTAACGGCGCCGGCCTGGTCATGTCGACGCTGGACGTCGTCGCCTACGCCGGTGAGCGCCACGGCAACGTCAAGCCCGCCAACTTCCTGGACATCGGCGGCGGCGCCTCGGCCGAGGTGATGGCCAACGGTCTCGACGTCATCCTGGGCGACAGCCAGGTCAAGAGCGTCTTCGTGAACGTCTTCGGCGGCATCACCGCCTGCGACGCGGTCGCCAACGGCATCGTCGGTGCGCTCAAGAAGCTCGGCGACACCGCCAACAAGCCGCTCGTGGTCCGCCTGGACGGCAACAATGTCGAAGAGGGCCGTCGCATTCTCGACGAGGCCAACCACCCCCTGGTCATCCAGGCCGACACCATGGACGCCGGCGCCGACAAGGCCGCCGAGCTGGCCAACAAGTAAGGGAGCCAACAAAGATGTCTATCTTCCTGAACAAGGATTCCAAGGTCATCGTCCAGGGCATCACCGGCGGTGAAGGCACCAAGCACACCGCGCTGATGCTCAAGGCCGGCACCCAGATCGTCGGTGGCGTCAACGCCCGCAAGGCCGGCACTGAAGTTACGCACGTCGATAAAGAAGGCAAGGACGTCCGTTTGCCGGTGTTCGGCAGCGTCGCCGAGGCCATGAAGGAGACCGGCGCCGACGTGTCGATCGCCTTTGTGCCGCCGGCCTTCTCGAAGGACGCCATCATCGAGGCCATCGACGCCGAGATCCCGCTGCTGGTCGTCATCACCGAGGGCATCCCGGTGCAGGACAGCGCGTATGCGTGGGCCTACAACGTGGAAAAGGGCGAGAAGACCCGCATCATCGGCCCGAACTGCCCCGGCATCATCACCCCCGGTGAGTCGCTGGTCGGCATCACGCCGAACAACATCACCGGCAAGGGCCCGATCGGACTGGTCTCCAAGTCCGGCACCCTGACCTACCAGATGATGTACGAGCTGCGCGATCTCGGCTTCTCCACCGCCATCGGCATCGGCGGCGACCCGGTCATCGGCACCACCCACATCGACGCCATCGAGGCGTTCGAGAAGGATCCCGAGACCAAGCTGATCGTCATGATCGGCGAGATCGGTGGCGACGCCGAGGAGAAGGCCGCCGCCTACATCCAGGCCAATGTCACCAAGCCGGTCGTCGGCTACGTGGCGGGCTTCACCGCTCCCGAGGGCAAGACGATGGGCCACGCCGGCGCCATCGTGTCCGACGGTGCGGGCACCGCGGCCGGTAAGCAGGAGGCGCTGGAGGCTGCCGGCGTGAAGGTCGGCAAGACCCCGTCGGAGACCGCCGCCAAGGCGCGTGAGCTGCTCAAGTCGCTGTAACTCGCGAGCAGACGCTTATGGCCCCAAATCCACCCGGATTTGGGGCCATTTGCGTCTGCTCGTGGGCTAGAGGTGAGCGGCCAGGAACTTCTCCACGGCGTGGTACATGTCGATGTTGTTGTCCGGGTTGAGGAATCCGTGCCCCTCGTCCTCCTTGACCAAATACTCGACCTCGACGCCGCGGGCGCGTAGGGCCGCGACCATGTTGTCGGATTCGGCCTGCACCACCCGGGAGTCGTTGGCGCCCTGCACCACCAGCAGCGGGGTGCGGATCTGGTCGACCCTGGTGATCGGGGAGCGGGCCAGCATATCGGCCTCCTGCTGCGGGTCCGACGGGTCGCCGACGTAGAGGTTCCAGTTGTTGGCCAGGAACCGGCGGCCGACATCGGGCAGCGTGCGCATGAAGTTGGGCAGGCTGGAGATGCCGACGTAGTCGATGGCCGCGGCGAACACGTCCGGGGTGAACGTGACCCCGACCAGCGCGGCGTATCCGCCGTAGGAGCCGCCGAAGATGGCCACCCGGTCGCGGTCGGCGTAACCCTGCTTGACCGCCCAGTCGACCGCGTCGATCAGATCGTCGTGCATCTTGCCGGCGAACTCGCCGATGGCGGCCTGGGTGAACGCCTTGCCGTAGCCGGTGGATCCGCGAAAGTTGACCTGCAGCACCGCATATCCGCGGTTGGCCAGCAGCTGCACATCGGGCTGGTAGCCCCAGCAGTCCCGGGACCACGGGCCGCCGTGCACCAGTAGCACCAGGGGCAGGTTCTCGGGCGGCACGCCCACGGGCAGCGTCAGATACGAATGCAGCTGCAGCCCATCGCGTGCGGTGACGGTGACCGGTTTCATCTCGGCCAGCGCCGCCGGATCCAGGTGCGGGTAGGGCCGGAACAACAGTCGGCTCTCGCCGGTCGCGTGGTCATAGAGATAGGTGGCGTTCGGGTCGCGGTCATGGCTGAAGCTGACCACCCAGCGTTGCCCGCTGTCATCGCAGGACATGCCGGCCAGGTCGCCGTCGGAGAGCTTCGTGAGCGCCTCGAGCACGTCGGCGAATTCGTCGTCGAGGGCGTGGATCACCTGTCGCTCACCGTAATAGCGGGCGCCGATCAGTTCCCCGGTCCGCTCGCTGATGATGAACGGTGACGGCAGCACCAGTTGCGCACCCAGATCGAGCATCGGGTGGCTGTGCACCTCGGACTCGTCGCCGGTGGCCACATCGAGGCGGGCCAACCGGAGCCGGTCACTGCCCTGATAGGAGCCCAGCCAGATACCGGTGCCGTCGGGGGAGACGGCGATGGGATGGATGCCCAAGGGATAGTCCCTGCCCTCGTACACCCGGATCGGGCGCAGCGCCTGGTTGCCCGAATCCCATTGCGATATCTCGACATCGCCTTCGGCGGTGAGGGTGTTGGTGAACAGGTCACCGCCGGGCCCGGCGATCCAGCTGACGACGGTGCCGGGATTCTCGGCGAGCAGCGTGAGCTCGCCGGTGGCGATATCGAGTTCGTAGGCGTCGACCAGTTCGGCATTGCGCGCGTTGTGCTGGACGAGCGCCTTTCCCGGACGGGCCTTGAGCAGTTCGTAGGAGGCGCGCACCCGGGGGAACGGGGTGAGGTCCACGGCCGGGGTGCCCGGCGCGTCCGGGTCCACCCGGTACACGTGCCAGTGTTCGTCGCCGCCGCTGTCCTGCATGTAGAGCAGCCACCGCGAATCATGGGTCCAGCTGTAGAAGTACACGCTGCGGGTCTCGTCGGCGGTGACGCAGCGGGGTTCGTCGTTGCCGTCGACGTCCTGCACCCACACGTTCAGGCGGTTCCGCCATGGGGCGAGGTAGGCGAGGCGGGTGCCGTCCGGGGAGATGGTGGCCCCGGCGCGTTCGGGCGGGCTGAAGAAGTCCTCGACGGAGATGATCGCGGGGGTTTGCGTCGTGTCGGTCACGAGGTCCTTTCTCGATGGAGTGTCACTTAGTGACAACTTCACAGTGTCACTAAGTGACAAGACCGTCAAGTGAGGTGGGTGCCCTCGCGGTACCGGATGATGTGACGGACCAGGGGATCGGTGAGGTCATACCAGGTGGCGCGGCGGTCGCCGGTGTCGGATTTGGCGGAGTCCACCCAGCGTGCCGCCGCGAGCCGTCCCAGCGCGGCGGCCGCCGACTGGTTCGAAACACCCACCGCGGCAGCGAGATCGGTGACCGTGCGGGCGCCAGGCCCGCGGGCCAGCTCCACGACCAGGCGCTGCTCGCCGGCGGGCAGGAGCCAGAGTTGCTGCTGGTATGCCGGTGACAACCGGTCCAGCAGGATGGCCTTGGCGGGCTCCAGCGCCGACAGGGCGGCCACATCCGCCGTCTCGGCGAGGGTCTGCCACATCCGCGGAGAACCCCCGGCGAATTCGCGGATGGACTCGAGGCGGTCCCGTCCCTCCGGGGTGCCGACGTAGTCGGTCAGGGCCGAGTTGCGGGCGACGATCTGAGCGCCCTCGGCGGCGGTGAGATCGTCGAGTTCCTCGATGATGAACGAGCCGTACCAGGGATGGGCACGGGACGCGACGCCGGGGAACAGTGCCGGAGCAGTGCCGAAAATCGAAACCGCCGTGGAGGTTTCGACCCAGGCGCGCAGGCTGCCCTGGCCGGATTCGCCGATCGCGTCGAACACCCGGTCCAGGTTCTCGATGACCAGCAGCACCATCCTGCCGTCGGCGACGTCCAGGATCACCCGCTCCAGTTCGATCACCTCGGCGCGCAACTCACCGGCCCGCGGCCGATGGGGCCGGATGAGCTCGACGAGCAGGTCGCCGTAGTGACCGATCGACAACGCATCCTCGGGAAGGCGCAGGGCCAGGACCCGTTCGGCGGTGGCCGGGTCGGACTGCGCACGGTGCACCACCACCGCGACGGTGTGCGTCTTACCGCTGCCGCGCGGACCGATGAGCAAGGTGTGCGGCCGAGAGCCGTCGCGGGCGGCCGAGATGACCCGGTCGGTGAGTCGCTCGAGCAGGGGCCGGCGCCCGACGGTGCGGGCGTCCAGTTCACCGGGGTCCACGGTGCCGGGGGAGAAGAGAATGCTCACCGTCACCTACGCATGGCCAGCCAGGCGGACTGCACCAATCCCGATGCGAAACAGTCCTCGTCGCCGTCCCGGCGCAGATAGTGGTCCTGCTCCAGGCGTTCGATGAACGACACCAACTGGTCGCGGTCGCCGATGGTGGACCCCTCCGAACGCAGGAGATGCGCGACGGCGTCGACACCGAGCGGTCCTGCCGCGTGGGCGTAGATGTCCAGCAGGTTGGCGATGGCTGCGGCGTCGTCGCCGTAGTAGTTGCGTAAGCGGTCGCGGTAGTGGCGCAGATCCCATGGATCGTGCGGGTCGGTCACCGCAGCCCGCAGCAGCGCCGGGATGTCGCCCGGGCCGACGGGGCCGCCGGTGCGCGCGGACGCCGCGACCAGATGCTGGATGTAGTACGGCACGTTCTCGGCGGTGGCGGCGATGGACTCGGCGACCAGGTGCGCATCGGTGCCGGTGACCCGGGCGCCCAGCATCAGGCACTCGGCCAGGTAGGTGGCGTGGTCGTGGCGGATGGGCCCGACGGTGACCTTGCGGATGTCGTTGACCGAACTCAGGGCGTCGCCGGAGACGTGATGAAAGCCGATGGACCCGGACAGCACGGTGGCCAGCCGTCCGGTGTTGTCCTGCCGGAATCGCCGTAGCAGGTGCAGGAAGGCGTCACCGCCGCCGGCCGTTTCCCGCTCCAGATTCCGGGCCAGCACCGTCACCTCGTCGATGAACAGCACCAGGGGCCCACTACGGGCCCGGGCGACGGCGCGCTGCAGCAGATCGTCGAGGGCGGCCCCGGCCTGGGCACGTTCGAAACGCACCGGGCCGGTGCCGAACGCGACCTTCCAGCGCTCGACCTCCTGTCGCAAGGCACTGTCGATACGGCCGAGCTCGCCGGCCAGGGCGGTGACGAATTCGGCGTAGGTCTGGCGTTCGGCGCTGACCAGACCACGGTCAGCCCGCGCTGCCGCGCCGTATGGGCGACCAGGCGGGCCAGTGAGGTCTTGCCGTGCCGGCGGTCACCGACCAGGGCCGCGCCACCGTCGGCGAAGCTGGACAGGATCTCCTGTTCTTCGCGGACCCGGCCGACCACGTTCTCCGGTGGCACCACGCCACCGACCACCAGGGACATCGGCCGGACGGTCCAGTTCATCGGACAATCATACGCTCGTTTTGATGTACGTCAATAAAGTTGTACAACTGGTATGGCGTATTTTTGCTGCCCGGACCCAATCGGTTAGCCTGACGAACTAACACGTGTCAGGAGGTCTGTAATGGTGGATCCACGTACGCCGGTGATCGTCGGTGCCGGGCAGTTCACCGAGCGCGTCGACGCGCCGGACTATCGCGGGATGTCGTCTGTCGACCTGGCCACCGAGGCCGTGCGGGCCGCGCTCGCCGACACCGGCGCCGACGTGGCCGCCATGGCCGCGGCGATCGAGGTGTTCGTGGCGCTGCGGCAGTTCGAGATCTGCACACCGTTCTCCGAGGCGCCGCTGGGGTGTTCGGACAACTACCCGCGGTCGGTCGCCGCCCGCATCGGCGCCGACCCGGCTCGCGCGGTGCTCGAACCGCTGGGCGGGCACGGCTCGCAGAAGGTGGTCACCGAGTTCTGCGGCGCCATCGCGGCCGGCGATGCCGAGGTGGTGCTGGTGCTCGGATCCGAGAATGGTTCCACACTGCGTTATTTCGCAGGGCGGGATGACAAGCCCGACCACTCCGAACGCATCGGCGGTCAACTCGAAGACCGCGGGTACGGCTTCGACCAGTACATGAACGAGTACACCGCCAAGCACGGATTGACCGGTGCGCCGGTGCAGTACGGGTTGCTGGACAACGCACGGCGGGCCCGCCTGGGCGCCACGGTGGACGAGTACCGCCGCGACATGGCCGAACTGTTCGCGCCGTTCTCCGAAGTCGCGGCCAAGAACCCGCTGTCCTCGTCTCCCGTGCAACGCTCGGTCGACGAACTGCTCACCGTCACCGCGGAGAACCGGATGATCTGCGATCCCTACCCGCGCTTGATGGTGGCCCGCGATCAGGTGAACCAGGGCGCCGCCGTGCTGATCATGTCGGTGGCGGCGGCCCGCAGGCTCGCGGTGCCCGAGGAGAAGTGGGTCTATCTGCACGGCCACGCCGACATGGTGGAGCAGCAGCTGCTCGACCGTGCGGATCTCAGTGCCAGCCTCTCCGCGGAAAAGGCTGTGGCCGAGGCGCTTCGGGTGGCCGGTATCGGTCTGTCCGAGGTGTCCACCTTCGACCTCTACAGCTGCTTCCCGTTCCCGGTGTTCTCCGTGTGCGACTCGACCGGGCTGGCGACCGACGACCCGCGCGGTCTCACGCTCACCGGCGGCCTGCCCTACTTCGGCGGACCGGGTAACAGCTATTCCGTGCACGGTATCGCCGAGACCGTCGCCGCCATGCGTTCCGAGCCAGGTGCCTTCGGCCTCGTCGGCGCCAACGGTGGTGTGATGAGCAAGTATTCGGTCGGGGTGTATTCGACCACGCCCGTCGAGTGGGCGCCCGACAACAGCAAGGCGCTGCAGGCCGGGATAGCCGCGCTGCCCAGGGTGCCCGTCACGCGCGACGCGGACGGCACGGGCGTCATCGAGACGTACTCGGTGCGCTACGACTGGCCCGAGACCACCGGTGTCATCATCGGCAGGCTCGAGGCCGACAACTCCCGATTCATGGCGCTGAGCACCGACGAAGCACTGGTGGCGCTGATGTCCGACGGTGATCCGCTGGGTGTGCGCATCCAGGTGAAGTCCACCGAGGACGGCATCAACCTGGCGAGCCTGGCCTGACGGTGAGCAAAGGGGAGACTCAGACCAGCTGGGCGAGCTTGCCCGCCAGCCGCTCCACGTAGGCGCCGACCTCGGCCTCGGGCTTGTCGGGCAAGCCGAACAGCACCTCGGTGACACCGAGATCGCGCCAGCGCGCCAGCTTCTCGGGATCCGGCTTGAAGTCCAGTGCCACGATCTGCGGGGCACCCTCGCGACCGGCCGCCGCCCAGGTGTCCTGCAGCAGCTTCACCGGCGCGTCGATGTCGAAGTCGCGCGGGGTGGTGATCCAGCCGTCGGCCGACTTCGCGATCCACTTGAAGTTCTTCTCGGTGCCGGCCGCGCCGACCAGTACCGGGATATGTGACTGCACCGGCTTGGGCCACGCCCAGCTCGGTCCGAAGTTCACGAATTCACCGTCGTAGGAGGCTTCTTCCTCGGTCCACAGCGAACGCATGGCTTCCAGATACTCGCGCAGCATGGTCCGCCGGCGGCCCGGCGGGACCTTGTGATCGGCCAATTCATCGGTGTTCCAACCGAATCCGACGCCCAGGCTGACACGTCCCCCGGACAGATGGTCCAGGGTCGCGATCGACTTGGCCAGCGTGATCGGGTCGTGCTCCACGGGCAGCGCCACCGCGGTGGACAGCCGGACCCGGCTGGTGACGGCAGCCGCGGTGCCCAGGCTCACCCAGGGGTCGAGGGTGCGCATATAGCGGTCATCGGGCAGGGACTCGTCGCCGGTCGTCGGGTGCGCCGCTTCCCGCTTGATCGGGATGTGGGTGTGTTCGGGGACGTAGAAGGTGGTGAAACCGTGGTCATCGGCCAACTTGGCCGCGGGGGCCGGAGCGATGCCGCGGTCACTGGTGAAAAGTACGAGCCCGTAGTCCATGCCCAGAATTAGAACGTGTTCTAGTCCGCCAGCGCAAGGCCGGCTTGGTCCCGCCGGCCAGCTGGCCCGGACAGGTGCCGTCAAAAGGGTGGCTGACCTGCAAGGATGGGATCTGGTGTAACGCGGGGCGCGGCCGGCGCGAAACTCACTGCGAGAGCGCATTTCGATTTGTTCGACGTGCCGCCGGTTCAATGGTGCTTGGCCCCTGCCGGTGGTACTCCGCAGCGGCACCTGTGGTCACAACGGTGTAGCAGCAGGTGTCGCCGAAGCTCGAAGGCCCGAACACACATGCCCCGTATCACTGGAGGCGGTGTCGCGCTAGGCGCCGTCCTTTTCACCCTCGCAGGCCTCCTCATTTTCGGTGGACGCCTGTTCGCCGACGAAAACCCATCCGGTGCGCCACCATCGGTACCCGCCGATGCCGCCGTCGTTGCCGACGCCGCCCCGGCACCCCACCAGCCCGACGAACGATTGATCGGATCCTCCGGTGGCACACTGCCCAGCGCCGACGGGGTGCAGGCGGCATCCGGTGCCGACCCCCTGAATTCACCCGCGCCGCCGGTGCAGGCCAGCGACCCGCCCGGCTGGCCGGAGTGGGTCCTCTACGGCACCCTTGCCGTGATATCGGTTCTGCTGTTCATTGTCGCCGCGACCACGCTGTGGTGGATGTTGCACGCCTGGCGCACCCCGGAATCACTGGCGGCCACCGGGTTTCGACGCCGGTCCGCGGGCAGGCCACATTCCTTCTCGCTGCTGCTGCCGGCGCGTCATGAGCAGGACGTTCTCGGCGACACCATCGATGCGCTGGCGCGGCTCGATCACCCGAACTACGAAGTGATCGTCATCATCGGCCACGACGACCCGGAAACCGAAGCTGTCGCGCGGGCTGCGGCCGCCCGGCACCGGCGCATCGTGCAGGTGGTGATCGACGACAACATCCCGAAGAACAAGCCCAAAGCGCTGAACACCGCGCTGCCCGCGTGCCGCGGTGAGATGGTGGGCGTCTTCGACGCCGAGGACGAGGTGCATCCCGGGCTCCTGAGGCTGGTGGAGGCGCGGTTCGAGGAGTCCGGCGCCGATGTCGTGCAGTCCGGGGTCCAGCTGATGAACATCAGGACGACCTGGTGGTCGTTGCGGAACTGCCTGGAGTACTACTTCTGGTTCCGGTCGCGGTTGCACTTCCACGCCGATCAGCGGTTCATCCCGCTGGGTGGCAACACCGTCTTCGCCCGCACCGCGCTGCTGCGGGAGGTCGGCGGCTGGGACCGGAACTGTCTGGCCGAGGACTGTGAGATCGGGGTGCGGCTTTCCACCCGCGGGGCGCAGGTGGCCGTGGCCTACGACCCGCGCGTGGTGACGCGTGAGGAGACACCGGGAAGCGTCCGGGCACTGGTCAAGCAGCGCACCCGATGGGACCAGGGCTTCATGCAGGTGTACCGCAAGGGTGAGTGGCGCAAGTTGCCCACCCGCCGACAACGCCTGCTCGCCCGCTACACCCTCACCATGCCGTTCCTGCAGGCCGCGACCGGCGCGCTCGTCCCGGTCGCCATTCTGTGCATGTTCGTGCTCAAAGTCCCCGTACCGCTGACCCTGCTGACGTTTCTGCCGCTGGCCCCGACGCTGGTGACGGTGGCCGTCGAGGCGGCCGCACTGGGCGAGTTCGGCAAGGAGTTCGGCATCCGCATCCGGCTGTGGGACCACGTGCGCCTGGTGCTCGGAGCCTTCCCGTACCAGTTGCTGCTGGCCGCCGCCGCCGTGCGCTCGGTCTGGCGTGAGCTCAATGGGCAGGGCGGCTGGGAGAAGACCGAACATGCCAATGCGCACCGTGTCGGGGAACAGGAGCGGGTGGCCGCATGAGTGCACTGAGAAGGATCAATCCGTCGATACCGATCGTCCTGGCACTCATGGCGATCACCGCGGCCCTGCGCCTGGTCAACACGGCCGGATCGCCCGTCCGCCTCGATGACGAAGGCACTTATGTCGCACAGGCTTTCGCGATGGTGCAATGGGGCGAACTGGCGCACTACACCTACTGGTACGACCACCCGCCGGCGGGCTGGCTGCAACTGGCGGCGTGGATGACGTTGACCGGTCCGGAGTTCGGTGACAACGCCGTGGTCGCCGGTCGCTACCTCATGGTGGGAGTGTCCGTGTTGTGCGCCGGGCTGCTGTGGACGCTGGCCCGGCGGATCGGGTTCACACGCGGTGCCGCGGCCGCCGCGGTCGCGGTGTGGGCGGTCTCCCCGCTGCCAGTGGCCCTGAGCCGTTCGGTGTATCTGGACAATCTTGCGATCGCCTGGCTGCTCGCCGGACTCGTCCTGGTGTGCTCGCCGCGCCAACGACTCTCGGCCATCGTCGGTGCCGCGCTGTGTTTCGGCATCGCCGTGCTGACCAAGGAGACGATGTTGCTCTTTGCGCCCATGGTCGGCTGGCTGGTGTGGATGACGACCTCCAAGGTGACGCGGCGCTACGCACTGGCGGTGTTCGGCGCGGTGTTCGGCCTGGTCGTCAGCACCTACATTCTGATCGCGGTGGTCCGCGGTGAGCTCGTGCCCGGACCCGGGCACGTCAGCCTGTGGGACGGGGTGAAATTCCAGCTGTGGCAACGCGAGGACAGCGGATCCATCGCAGACCCGGCATCGCTGAAACGGCACACCATCGACGAATGGCTCCGGCTCGACCCGGTGCTGCCGCTGCTGGCCGCGCCGATAGGCCTGTCCGCCTTGCTCATTGACCGCCTCCGGCCCTACGCGCTGGGGCTGCTGCTGTTGGTGGTCATGGTGCTGCGCCCCGGCTACCTGCCGGTGCCGTTCGTGATCGCGGGCCTGCCGTTCATTGCGCTGCTCGGCGCCGGCGTCGGTGCGGAAGGGGTGCGCCGGCTCCGCGGCGCGCAGACCGGATACCCGCGCCGCGCACGTTCGTTCGCGTCGGCGGCCGCCGTCTTTGCCTGCGCCGCCGTCACCGCGCTGTGGATACCCAGCCACGACACCGTCCTGACCGCCGACGAGGACGCGCCGATGCGGCAGGCTCAGCAGTGGATCACGACGAATGTGCCGCTGCCGGATCGGCTCATCGTCGATGACGCGATGTGGGTCGATCTGGTCCGCGACGGCCGGGACCGCCACGATGTGGTGTGGTCCTACAAGGTCGACACCGACGAGCAGGTGCAGAGCCTGGCCCCGGACGGATGGTCGGACTACGGCTGGGTGGTGTCCACACCCTCGATGCGTGCCAACATGCCCGAACAGGGCGTGCTCACCGATGCGATGGCCAACTCGCACACCGTCGCCACGTTCGGGACCGGCGGTCGCCGGGTGGACGTGATGCGAGTCGGTACCGGCGACCCTCGGCGCGGGGTGCCGGGCGCGGCACCCGAGACGGGCGTACAGGTCGCCGCGCGCGTCGACGCCGCATCCGACGCCGACGCACTGGCGACACTGCAGACCGGCAACGTCGATCAGCGGGTGGTGGCCACGCTGGGGTTGCTGGCTGCCACACAGCATCCTGTTGTGCTCGAACGCATTTCGGCGGTCGACGGTCATGAGGAGATCGCCGGGACACCGCGAAGGGAGTTCGAGGTGGCCGGTTCGCCGGAGACACTGAGCAGACTCGCCGCGTTGGTCGAGCGCCAGCAGCGGCCCTTCGATGCGGAGTCGGTCGTCCTCGATCACCGGAGTATGACGGTCCGTTTCGCCGCGGGCTCAGGCGATGTCGGTCTCAGCACGGATCTGCCGTCGACGCCGAACGGGCCGCCGGCGTCGGTGCGCATCGCCGACGTGCGCGGTCCCCATGCGCCCGACCGGCTGGAGTTCGTCCGCGTCGACGGCACGCCGGCGGGATCACTGCGGCCCGAAGCCGGCAGACCCACCGCCTACCGCAGCGTGGCCGCCGGCACCTACGTGATGACCACCGTCGCGGACCGTACCGGCGTTCCGATGATGCGCCAGGCGTTCACCGTGACGCCGGGACAGCGCTACACCCTGGCACTGTTCTCGGCCGGACCGGCCGGAGAGGTGGCGGCGCAGCTGGCACCGGACGCGCCGCCGACACCGGCCGGCATCCGACTGCTGCATGCGGCGCCCGCCGCCGGTGCGGTGAAGCTGGCACTGTCCGAGCCGGACGGTAACTCGACAACGCTGGCGGACAAGGCGTCCTACGGTCTGGTCACCGGGTACGGCACCCACGCTGCGGGCGGATACGACGCCGTCGTCGCGGCGGCCGGTCGTGAGTCGCGGCAGCGGGTGGAACTCACGGACGGAGTACCGACCACCCTGCTGCTCACCGATGGCCCCGAGGGCCCGCAGCTGCAGCAGATCCGCGATGACGGACCCGCGGTCGCGCCGCTGGACCCGCCGGCGCTGCCACCCTCTGCGGCAGCGGCGGAAGCACCGGAGAAGGAGCGCGCCAAGGCCGCCCGGCCGGATGTGCTGCGGGAGTGGCTGGTGCCGGTGGGGATGTGTGCGGCCCTCATCGCCGCGATGACCTTCGGCGCCGTGAAATATCTCAGGAGGCAGAGCCGATGATCAACAGACTCAACACGATTGCGCTCAGAGCCGTTGTCGCCGTCGTCGTCGCTGTCGGCGGCTGGGGCGTCGCGCACGCCGTCGACCCCCGAAGCACCGACGAGGATGTCCGGCAACTGCGGGAGCAGGCCGCGCACAACGCCGGCGCGGACTTCTTGGACCGCTACGTCGAAGACGACGGTCGGGTGGTGCGCCGCGATGAGGGCGGTGACGTCGTCAGCGAGGGGCAGGCCTACGGGATGCTGATCGCCGTCGCTCTCGGCGACGAGGCCCGGTTCCGCAAGATATGGGACTGGACCGCCACACACCTGCGCCGGCCGGACGGCGTGTTGTCCTGGCGATGGGCCGACGGCCGGGTGACCGATCCCAACAGCGCGACCGATGCCGACCTCGATGCCGCCCGATCACTCGTCCTCGCCGGGCAGCGATTCGAGGACCCGGCGCTCGGCGAGGACGGCGAGCGGTTGGGGGCAGACATCCTGCGCACCGAGACCGTGACGCTCGGCACGCCCGGGCAGCGACCGGGGCTGGTGACCGTCGCCGGCAACTGGGCCACCGGCGTCCCGCCCGTCGTCAATCCCGGCTATTTCAGTCCGCGCGCCGAACAGGAACTGATGGACACCTCCTCGGACCGGCAATGGTCGGATATCGGCCGGACCCAGCGGGTGCTTGCCTGGCGGCTCACCGGAGCGGGCGAGTTGCCGCCGGACTGGGCCGCCGTCGGCGGGGACGGACCGCCAACCCCGGTGCCACCACCCGGCGGGGGCGCCATCCACTTCGGACTCGACGCCGCACGGCTGCCCATCCGGTTCGCCGAATCATGTGACGCCGAGGACCGGGCGCTGGCCGCGTCGCTGCGGCCGCTGGTCGCAGGCAACCGCGATATCCCCGCCGTGCGGGCGCTCGACGGGTCGGCTGCCGATGACTGGCAGCATCCCGTCGCCGTCGTCAGTGCGGCGGCCACCGAGCACGCTGCGGGCGATACCGAGGCGGCCGCAGCCCGCCTCGACAAGGCGGCCGCGCTGCAACAGCGGTATCCCACCTATTTCGGAGCGGCCTGGGTGGCGCTGGGCCGAATCATGCTGGATACGCGGTTACTGGGGGAATGCCCGCCCGGCTGATCCAGCCCGTCCTTTCCCTCAGCCCGATCCATACCGATGACCGTCGGCAACGGCGGCTGTTGCATGGCGGGTATGACGACCGAACGCATCGCCGACCAGATCAAGTTCGCCTACTGGGTGCCCAACGTCAGCGGCGGCCTGGTGACCAGCGATATCGAGCAGCGCACGGACTGGAATTACGAGTACAACAAGAAGCTGGCGCAGACCGCCGAGAACAACGGTTTCGAGTACGCGCTGTCCCAGGTGCGCTACGAGGCCAGCTACGGCGCGGAGTTTCAGCACGAGTCGACGAGCTTCAGCCTGGCGCTGTTGCTGGCCACCGAACGCCTCAAGGTGATCGCCGCGGTGCATCCGGGGCTGTGGCAGCCGGCGGTGTTGGCCAAGCTCGGGGCCACGGCCGATCATCTCTCGGGTGGCCGCTTCGCCGTCAACGTGGTGTCCGGCTGGTTCAAGGACGAGTTCACCCACCTGGGCGAGCCGTGGCTGGAACACGACGAGCGCTACCGCCGCAGCGCGGAGTTCCTGCAGGTGCTGCGCAAGATCTGGACCGAGGACGAGGTGGATTTCCGCGGCGATTTCTACCGCATTCACGATTTCACCCTGAAGCCCAAGCCGCTGAACACTCCCGAGCGGCCCAACCCGGAACTGTTCCAGGGCGGTAACTCCACCGCTGCGCGCCGCAACGGCGGCCTGTACTCGGATTGGTACTTCTCCAACGGCAAGGACTTCGCCGGCATCACCGAGCAGGTGGTGGAGGTTCGCGAGCATGCCCGCACCGTGGGACGCGAGGTAAAGGTGGGGCTGAACGGATTCATCATCGCCCGAGATACCGAGAAGGAAGCCCGCGACACCCTGCGCGAGATCATCGAGAAGGCCAACAAACCGGCGGTCGAAGGCTTCCGCGGGGCCGTCCAGCAGGCCGGCAGTTCCACCGGAGACAAGAAGGGCATGTGGGCGGACTCGTCCTTCGAGGACCTCGTCCAATACAACGACGGATTCCGCACCCAGCTCATCGGCACCCCGGAACAGATCGCCGAGCGGATCGCGGCGTACCGCAAACGCGGAGTGGACCTGATCCTGGGCGGCTTCCTCCACTTCCAGGAGGAAATCGAGTACTTCGGGCAAAATGTGCTGCCCCTGGTCCGGGAAATCGAGGCCGCCGATCAGACCGCGCCGGACGCACCGGTGCTGGTATCGGTCTGAGCCGCCGCCCGGCAGGGTGCGCTAGCGTGGGTTCGAAATCGCTCACACAGGAGAGTCATGACTTACCCGCCCGGTAACCCCGGATATCCGCCTGCCCAGCAGGGCAACCAGTACGCGCCCACCCAGCAGTACGGCGAGCCCGCAGAGGTAGGCCCCAGCAAGTTGCCTGTCTACCTGACCGCTGCCGTCGCAGTGTTCGGGCTGGCGACCTACGCGTTCAATTTCGGTCCGCTGCTGACCATCAGCAATTCGGACTTCCCGCAGTTCGGCAGTGCCAGCGGCAGCACGCCGGGTCTCGGCCTGGCGGTCGCGGCCTCGGTGCTCGCCGCACTGCTGGCCGGTGTCGGTCTGCTGCCCAAGCAGAAGGCCCGTACCGGCCTGGTCGCCGTCGCGTCCACGCTGTCCTTCCTGCTGGTGCTGGCCGAGGTCATCAACGCCCCGGCCGGGCTCTCCATCGGCTGGGGGCTGTACCTGGTCATCGCCACCACATTGCTGCAGACCGGTGCCGCCATCGCGGCACTGCTGTTCGACGCGGGCGTGCTCACGCCGCCGGCACCCAAGCCTCGCTACGAGCAGCCCCAGCAGCCCTATGGCCAGTACGGCGGCGGGCAGTACTACGGCCAGCCGGGCGGCCAGCAGCAGTACGGTGCACCGACCCATCAGCCGCCGCAGCAGCGTGCGGGTTACCCGTCGCAGTACGGCTACCAGGGCAACCCGAACACCGGCGGATTCCAGTCCGGTGCCGGCGCCCAGGGCTCACACAACGGGCCGCCGACGCCGCCCACCGGTTTCCCGGCCTTCGGTCAGCCGTCCAAGGCCGGCGAAGCGACGGGTTATGGCCAACAGCCGCAGGGTTCCTCGGCGCCGACCGCCGCGGTTCCGTCGCAGTCGGCCGCGACACCGCAAAGCCACCCCGAGTCCTCACCGCAGTCCGGCACGCCCTCGTCGTAGTCTGGGCGTCGCGCACCCGGACGTCGGATGCGCCGACGCGCGCGAGGAGCTTCCCAGCTAGTGGTGGACAACCGGTCAGTCGGTACCCGGCAGGCTCGCGACCTGCTCAGGGTCGCGTTCGGGCCGTCGGTAGTGGCGCTCGGCGTGATCGCCGCGGTGACGCTGATCCAGCTGCTCATCGCCAACAGCGACATGACCGGCGCGTTCGGCGCCATCGCCAGCATGTGGCTGGGCGTGCACCAGGTTCCGGTCTCCATCGGGGGCCGCGAACTCGGGGTGATGCCGCTGCTGCCGGTCCTGCTGATGGTGTGGGGGACCGCGCGCACCACCGCGGCCGCGGCTCGACGGTCGTCCTGGTTCGTGATCCGCTGGGTGGTGGCCTCGGCGCTGGGCGGGCCGCTGCTCATCGCCGCATTTGCGCTGGCCGTCATCCACGACGCCGCCTCGGTGATCACCGAACTGCAAACCCCCGACGCCTCGCGGGCATTCGCCGGCGTGCTGGCAGTGCACGCCATCGGCGCGCTGATCGGCGTCGCGATGGCGGGGCGGCTGCTGACCTTGCCGTGGGTGCCGCACTGGCTGCCCGAGTCGCTGCGCGCCGCCGCGGCCGGGGTCCTGGCGTTGCTCGGCCTGTCCGGTGTGGTCGCCGCCGGCTCGATCGTCGTGCACTGGGGGACCATGCACGACCTGTTCGGTATCACCGATTCGATGTTCGGTCAGTTCAGCCTGGCGTTGCTCTCGGTGCTCTACATCCCCAACGTGCTCGTCGGGACCGCGGCCGTCGCGGTGGGTTCCAGCGCGCATATCGGGCTGGCCAACTTCAGTTCCTTCACCGTGCTGGGCGGGGACATCCCGGCCGTGCCGGTGCTTGCCGCGGTGCCCACCCCGCCGCTGGGACCGATCTGGGTCGCGCTGCTGATCGTGGCCGCCGTGTCGGCGGTGGCGCTGGGCCAGCAGTGTGCGCGCCGGGCGGCACCCTGGCCGACGGCCGCCGCGAAACTGGCGGTGGCCGCGCTGGTGGCCGCGCTGACCATGGCCCTGCTCGGATACGCCGGCGGCGGCCGGCTCGGTAACTTCGGCGACGTCGGCGTCGATCAGGTCACCTTCGGGCCCGCGGTGTTCCTGTGGTTCCTGTCCATCGGTGGGCTGACGGTGGTGATGGCCGGCGGCCTGGTGCGCAGACCGAAGAAGGTGAAACCGGCCCCGGCGCCCGCCCCCGAACCTGAACCCGAACCCGAGGACGATTTCGGGGACGAGGACGCCATCACCGATATCGTCCTGCTCGACGCGCAGGCCGAATTGCCGGAGCGTGCCGAGTCCTTCGAGCTCGGCACACCGCCGGCGCCCGCGGACCCTCATGACGACCCGCTGCTGGATCCGGAGGAGCACTTCATGGTCGACGGCGATCTTCCCGGCGCGACCGCTGAAAAGCCGCGCGATCAGGGCGACTAGGCTGCTGCGGGTGCAGCAGCGACCACTCCGCGTACCGGCGACCGCGCCGGCCCGGCTGGTGGTACTGGCGTCCGGTACCGGTTCGCTGCTGGCTTCGCTGCTGGCGGCCGCCGCCGGGGACTACCCGGCGCGGGTCGTGGCCGTCGGCGCCGACCGGGCCTGCCCCGCCCTCGAAGTGGCCGCCCAGACGTCGATCCCGTCATTTCAGGTGCGCCTTCGCGATCATGCCGACCGCACCGCCTGGGACGCCGCGCTCACCGAGGCGGTCGCACAGCACGCGCCGGACCTGGTGGTCAGTGCGGGCTTCATGAAAATACTTGGACAGCAGTTTCTTTCGCGCTTCGAGGGCCGCGTGGTGAACACCCACCCGGCGCTGCTGCCCGCCTTCCCCGGCGCGCATGCGGTTGCCGATGCCATCGACTACGGCGTGCGCGTCACCGGCTGTACCGTGCATCTGGTCGACAGCGGGGTGGATACCGGGCCGATCCTGGCGCAGGAGGCCGTGGCGGTGTACGAGGATGACACCGCAGAGACATTGCACGAACGCATCAAGGACGTCGAACGACGACTGCTGGTGGACGTGCTGGCCGCGCTGGCGACGCGCGGTGTGACCTGGACCGGACGAAAGGCGATTCTGGGATGAGTGACAAGCGGCCGATCCGGCGTGCGTTGATCAGTGTGTACGACAAGACGGGTCTGGTGGACCTGGCCCGCGGGCTGCACGAGGCGGGCGTGAGCATCGTCTCCACCGGCTCAACCGCCAAAACCATTGCCGGGGCCGGTGTCCCGGTGACCCCGGTGGAGGACGTCACCGGTTTCCCCGAGGTGCTCGACGGCCGGGTGAAGACGCTGCACCCGAAGGTGCACGCCGGTGTGCTCGCCGACCTGCGCAAGCCCGAGCACGAGGCGGCGCTGGCCGAGTTGGGTATCGCGCCTTTCGAACTCGTCGTGGTGAACCTGTATCCCTTCAGTGAGACGGTGGCCTCCGGTGCCGGGCCCGACGAGTGCGTCGAGCAGATCGACATCGGTGGCCCGTCCATGGTGCGGGCGGCCGCGAAGAACCATCCCAGCGTCGCCGTGGTCGTCGACCCGCTGGGGTATGACGGTGTGCTGGCGGCGGTGCGGGCCGGCGGGTTCGCCCTGTCCGAGCGGAAGAAGCTGGCGGCGTTGGCTTTCCAGCACACCGCCGAGTACGACGTGGCGGTGGCGGGTTGGATGGTCTCGGTGCTTGCGCCGGAAGGGGGCGCGGAACTGCCGCGCTGGGTGGGTTCCACCTCGCGGCGCACCGCGGTGCTGCGCTACGGCGAGAACCCGCACCAGAAGGCCGCACTGTACCGCGACGACTCCGGCTGGCCGGGCCTGGCGCAGGCCGAGCAGCTGCACGGCAAGGAGATGTCCTACAACAACTACACCGACGCCGATGCCGCCTGGCGGGCCGCGTTCGACCACGAGCAGACCTGCGTGGCGATCATCAAGCACGCCAACCCCTGCGGGATCGCGGTGTCGACGGTGTCGGTCGCCGATGCGCACGCCAAGGCGCACGCGTGTGATCCGTTGTCGGCATTCGGCGGCGTGATCGCCACCAACACCACCGTGAGTGTGGAGATGGCGCAGACGGTCGCCGATATCTTCACCGAGGTGATCGTGGCGCCGGCCTATGAGCCCGGCGCGGTGGAGGTGCTGACCAAGAAGAAGAACATCCGCATCCTAGTGGCTGCCGAGCCGGAGGGTGCCGCCGTCGATTTCCGGCCGATCAGCGGTGGGCTGCTGGTGCAGGAGCGTGACGCGCTCGACGCCGAGGGCGACGATCCGAACAACTGGACGCTGGCCACCGGAGACCCCGCCGACAGCGCGACGCTGGCGGATCTGGTCTTCGCCTGGCGCGCGGGCCGCGCGGTGAAGTCCAACGCCATCGTGATCGCCAAGGACGGGGCCACCGTGGGCGTCGGTATGGGACAGGTCAATCGGGTGGACGCCGCCCGGCTGGCGGTGGAGCGGGCCGGTGACCGCACCCAGGGCGCGGTGGCGTCATCGGATGCGTTCTTCCCGTTCCCGGACGGTCTGCAGACGCTCATCGATGCCGGGGTGAAGGCCGTCGTGCACCCGGGCGGATCGGTGCGCGATGACGAGGTCACCGCCGCTGCCGCCGCGGCCGGGATCACGCTGTACCTCACCGGCGCACGGCACTTCGCGCACTAGCACCGTGGTCGAGCGGCCTGGGGGCACCTCCCGCTTGCGGGGGATTATGGCACGGGATTTCGCAAAATCTGTGTGATAAGTGGCCATTCGGCACCCGCTGCGCGTAGAGCTTCACATGTCCGAAAGATGACGACCTGGGGGCGGTAGCGCAGGATTTCGGCGCTGACGCGGATGATCCGCCACCCCAGCGCGGCCAGGTCGGCCATGCGGTCGATATCGCGTGCGTGCTGGGCGGGGTCCTTCCAGTGCTGTTCGCCGTCATACTCGACGCCGACCTTGAACTCTTCGTAACCCATATCGAGGCGGTAGGGATGCACCCGGATCTGGGTGCGTGGCTTCGGCAGGCCGGCCTCGATGAGTACCAGTCGGGTCCTGGTCTCCTGCGGGGACTCGGCGCCGCCATCCATCAGCTCGACCACTTCACGAAGCTGAACAAGCCCTCTGACACCGCGATGCCGGGCGATCAGTGGGTCGATGTGCTGGCCGGTCACGCCGGTCTGGTGTGCCAGCGCGTCCACCCGGATGACGGCGCGCAGGAGACCCTTACGACGGCCCAGATCGAAGGCGGTCCGTGCGGGTGTCGTCGCGGCGATGCCGGAGACGTCGCAGATTTCAGATGCGTGGAGTTCGTCTCGGTGGATGACGATGCCGCGTCGGCGTCGATCCATCGGGTGCCGAACAGCGCCGAGGCGGACACGCCACCCACGACGGCCTTGCGGTCCGACCACAGCCAGGCGGCCTTCGCGCGGACGCCCGCGGTCACTGGCGAGCCCGGCGGCAAAAACACGTTGCGGTGAAGACGGCGATGCTGCTCCAAGGAGCGTCTTGTCACGGTGCCTGCGCTGAGGGCCTCGGTGCCCAGGAAAGGGGTCATGCGAGGAGAGTCGCGCCGGCCTGAGACGGATCAACGCTCTCGCAGCCGTACGAGCCTCACGCTGGGGATGGGCAGGTGATTGTGGATAAACGACTTCGCCGAGTGGCCACTTATCGCACGGGATCTCGCATTATCTGTGCAACAAGTGGCCAGTCGGCGAATCAGGGTCAGGCAGCCTCGTCATGTGCCGCCGAGGTGACGTGCCCGATGAAGGACGCGATCTCCGCGACCGCTTTCCGGGCATCGGGGTTGACGTCGAAGGACAGCTGGAACATGTGCATCGCCTTGTCCCACACCTGAACCCACACATCGACACCGGCCGCGCTGAGCTGATCGGCCAGCACGAAGGTGTCGTTGCGCAGCATCTCGTTGGTGCCGATCTGCAGCAGGAACGGGCCCAGGCCGGCCGCGCTGGCCTCCGCGGGCATGATCGGCACCGGTCGCGTGCCGTTCACGGTGGCGAACACGTCGTAGATGAACTTCACCGTCATGAACGGGAACAGCACGTCCTTGTGGTCCCGCAGCGCGCGGTACTTGAGGTCCATGTCCGCCGACGTCAATGCCGAGAGCAGCACCTGCCCGGCCGGCACCGTCAGCCCGGCGTCGCGGATCGCCAGCGCGGTGTCGGCGGCGATCAGCCCACCCGCCGAATCGCCGGCGAGCACGATGCGGCCGGGCTGGAAGCCCAGCGACAGTACGTGCCGGTAGGCGTCCACGCCGTCCTCGACGGCCTCGTCGATGCTGGCCTGCGGTGCCAGCCGATAGCCGACGTTGAGCACCTGGGCGCCCGTGGCGGCCGACAGCTTCGAGACGAAACGGCGGTGCGAGTTCAGGCCGAGCGTCACCAACGCCGACCCGTGGAAATAGATGATCACCTGATCCGAATCTGCTGCTTTGGGCGCCGCCACCCATTCGGCGGGGCAGTGTGGCAGCCGCTCCGGGGTGACCGCGGTGCCCGGCAGCGGCCGGATGAGGCGCAGCGGGCGATCGATGGTGTCGAGGTGCGCGCGCTGCAGTCCGGCCGGCCAGATCCGGTTGATGACCAGGCCGATCACCGTGAGCAGTCCCAGCACCGGACGCAGGGTGAGTGCGGTCAGCACACCCAGCGCTCGGGACTGCCATGACGCCGGGCCGAAGCTCACTGTGCTGGGGCGATCACGCCACTCGTGCAAGTTCACGGTACCAATGGTACTGGGTAGTTTTCTCACGGCGAAGCCCGGAACGGTCAGGTGGGCAAGCCCACAGGCGACAGCAGTCGTAGCGTGGACGTCGTGACGTCACCTAATGATCTGCCCCGCACCGTCGGCGAGCTGCGCGCCTCTGGCCATCAGGAGCGCGGCATCAAACAGGAACTCCGGGAGAACCTGCTCGCCCGCCTCGCGGACGGAACCGAGATCTGGACCGGGCTGTTCGGTTTCGAGGACACGGTGCTGCCGCAGGTGGAACGGGCATTGATCGCCGGTCACGACTTCGTGCTGCTCGGGGAGCGCGGCCAGGGCAAGACCCGGTTGCTGCGATCGCTGATCGGGCTGCTCGACGAGTGGACGCCGGTGATCGAGGGCTCCGAACTGCATGAGCACCCCTACTCTCCGATCACACCCGAATCGATCCGCCGGGCGTCCGACGCCGGCGACGGTCTGCCGATCGGGTGGATTCACCGCAGCGAGCGCTACACCGAGAAGCTCGCCACCCCGGACACCAGCGTGGCGGACCTGGTCGGCGATATCGACCCCATCAAGGTCGCCGAGGGCCGCAGCCTCGGCGATCCGGAGACCATCGCCTACGGCCTCATCCCGCGCTCGCACCGGGGCATCGTCGCGGTCAACGAACTGCCCGACCTCGCCGAGCGCATCCAGGTCGCGATGCTCAACGTGATGGAGGAGCGCGATATCCAGGTGCGCGGTTACACGCTGCGGCTGCCGCTCGACGTGCTCGTGGTCGCCAGCGCCAACCCCGAGGACTACACCAACCGCGGCCGCATCATCACCCCGCTCAAGGACCGTTTCGGCGCCGAGATCCGGACCCACTACCCGCTGGAACTCGATGCCGAGGTCGGTGTCATCTCCCAGGAAGCGCACCTTTCCGCGGAGGTCCCCGAATATCTGCTGGCCGTCATCGCCCGGTTCGCCCGCGCCCTGCGCGAATCCACCGCGGTCGATCAGCGTTCGGGTGTCTCGGCGCGGTTCGCCATCGCCGCGGCCGAGACCGTGGCGGCTTCGGCCCGGCACCGCGGCGCCATCCTCGGCGAGCAGGACCCGGTGGCCAGGGTGGTCGACCTCGGCACCGTGATCGACGTGCTGCGCGGCAAGCTGGAATTCGAATCCGGTGAGGAGGGCCGCGAGCAGGCGGTGATGGAACACCTGCTGCGCCGCGCCACCGCGGACACCGCGTCCCGTGCGCTCGGCGGTATCGACGTCGGCCCGCTGGTGGCCGCCGTGGAGGCCGGTTCGCCGGTGACGACGGGGGAGCGGGTGTCGGCCAAGGATGTGCTGGCCGCGCTGCCGGAACTGCCGGTGCTCGACGAGATCGCCGACCGCCTGGGCGCCCAGACCGAGGGCCAGCGCGCGGCCGCGGTCGAGCTCGTGCTGGAGGGCCTCTACCTGGCCAAGCGCATCGACAAGCAATCCGATGAGGGTGAAACCGTCTATGGCTAAACGCCTTTCCCGGTACTCGCGATACTCCGGCGGGCCCGATCCGCTGGCGCCGCCCGTCGATCTGCGGGAGGCCCTCGACGCGATCGGCGAGGACGTCATGTCCGGCGCGTCACCCCGCCGGGCGCTACAGGAGCTGATGCGCCGCGGCACCGAGAACATGCCGGGGGCCGATCGGCTGGCCGCCGAGGTGAACCGCCGGCGCCGGGAACTGTTACAGCGCAATAATCTCGACGGCACCCTGGCCGAGGTCAAGAAGCTGCTCGACGAGGCGGTGCTGGCCGAGCGCAAGGAACTCGCCCGCGCTCTCGACGATGACGCCCGCTTCGGTGAGATGCAGATCGAGGCGCTGTCGCCCTCTCCGGCCAAAGGGGTCCAGGAACTCGCCGAATACGACTGGCGCTCACCGGAAGCCCGCGAAAAGTACGACCAGATCAAGGATCTGCTCGGCAGGGAGATGCTCGACCAGCGTTTCGCCGGCATGAAGGAGGCGCTGCAGAACGCCACCGATGAGGACCGGCAGGCGATCAACAAGATGCTCGACGATCTCAACGATCTGCTGGAGAAGCACGCGGCGGGTGAGGACACGAGCGAGGATTTCGAGAAGTTCATGGCCGAACACGGCCAGCACTTCCCGGAGAACCCACGTAATGTCGACGAGCTGATGGACTCGCTGGCCAAACGATCCGCCGCCGCCCAGCGTTTCCGCAACAGCCTGTCCGAAACCCAGCGCGCCGAACTGGATGCGCTGGCGCAGCAGGCCTTCGGGTCCCCGTCGCTGATGAACGCACTGAACCGGCTGGATGCCAATCTGCAGGCGGCCCGCCCCGGCGAGGACTGGTCCGGTTCGGAGGAGTTCAGCGGTGACGACCCGATGGGCATGGGCCAGGGCACCCAGGCGCTGGCCGATATCAGCGAGCTCGAGCAGCTGGCCGAGCAACTGTCGCAGAGCTACGCCGGCGCGACCATGGAGGACGTCGACCTGGACATGCTGGCCCGCCAGCTCGGTGACGAGGCCGCGGTGAACGCACGCACCCTCGCCGATCTGGAGCGCGCACTGACAGACCAGGGCTTCCTGGACCGCGGCTCCGACGGCCAGTTCCGGTTGTCGCCCAAGGCGATGCGCCAACTCGGGCAGACCGCGCTACGCGATGTGGCGCAACAGCTTTCCGGCCGCCACGGTGAGCGCGACACCCGCCGGGCCGGCGCGGCCGGTGAGCTGACCGGTGCCACCCGGCCGTGGGCGTTCGGGGACACCGAACCGTGGAACGTCACCCGGACGATCACCAATGCGGTGCTGCGCCAAGCCGGTTCGGGGGTCATCGACGGGCCGGTGCGGTTCAGCGTCGAGGACGTCGAGATCTCCGAGACCGAGACGCGCACCCAGTCTGCCGTCGCGCTGCTGGTGGACACCAGCTTCTCCATGGTGATGGAGAACCGCTGGCTGCCGATGAAGCGGACCGCGCTGGCGCTCAACCATCTGGTGAGCACCCGGTTCCGTTCCGACGACCTGGAGATCATCGCGTTCGGCAGGCACGCGCGTACCGTCAGCGCCGCCGAACTGACCGCTCTGGAGGGCGTGCGCGACCAGGGCACCAACCTGCACCATGCGCTGGCGCTGGCCGCGCGGCATCTGCGACGCCATCCGAACGCGCAACCGGTGGTGATGATCGTGACCGACGGCGAGCCCACCGCGCACCTGGAGGATTTCGGGGACGGTGCGGAGGCGTTCTTCTACTACCCGCCGCATCCGCGCACCATCGCGCTGACGGTGAAGGGGTTCGACGAGCTGGCCGCGCTCGGCGCGCAGCTGACCATCTTCCGCCTCGGCAGCGATCCCGGATTGGCCCGGTTCATCGATCAGGTGGCACGCCGCGTCGGGGGCCGGGTGGTGGTGCCGGATCTGGACGGGCTGGGCGCGGCCGTGGTCGGGGACTATCTGCGGGCGCGGCGCCGCTGACCGGATTTCACGCTTGCGCGTGGAGTTCGAGCAAAGAAAACGCCTCAGCTGTTCTTGCGTTTCTTGCGCTTGATGCCGACGCTGCCCCACAGCGAGAAGCCGCGGATGGTGATGCACGGGGCGCCGGGTGTGCCCTGCTCGCCGACGTGATCGAAAGAGCCCATCACGCCGTGGCCGCGGATGGCGACGTTGACCTCCGGCGGGAGCAGGATGGTCTGCCCGCCGAAGATCGAGATCGAGTGGATATCCACTTCGGGCGAGGTGAAATCGGCGTACCGCAGGTCGATCACACCACCGCCGAACAGGGCGAACGCCGTCAGCCGTTTCGGGACGTTCCAGCGGCCGCGCCGCTCGAAACCGCTCAGAATGGCCAGCAACAGCGTGGACGGTGCCGGCTTGCGGGTGCCGCCGCAGTTGGCGGTGGTGGCGAAGTCCGGCAGATCGGCGGACAGTCGGGACAATTCGCCGTGCGTGGTCGCGGCGTAGGCCTTGGCCAACCGCTGCTCGTATTCGTCCATCGACAGCCTGCCCGCCGACGCGGCGTCGGTCAGCAACTGGGCTACCTGGATGCGCTCGGCGTCGCCGGCGCGGGTCGAGCCGTTCTGCCACGACGAAGTGCTCATTGTCACTGAGCCTACGACTCACGCCGGTAAACGCAAGCTCGTCGCGAAACCGGCAAACCCGAGCGGTTCGCTCACACCCAGTCGGGGCTGCGTTTCTGCAGGAAGGCCAGCATGCCCTCGCGGGCTTCGGCGGAGGTGAACAGCTCGGCGGACTGCGCGGTCAGCGCGTCGGCATGCGCATCGAAGCCGGCGAGGATCCCGGCCGTCGTCAGCGCCTTGGATGCCGCCAGTCCCTGCGGGGACGCCTTGGCGATATCGGCGGCCAGCGCGGCGACCGTGCCGGCCACGTCGTCGGCGGCGATGGTGATCAACCCGATGCGCTCGGCCTCCGCGGGGGCGAACTTCTCTCCGGTGAGGAAGTAGCGGCCCGCGGCCCGCGCGGTCAGTTTCGGCAGCAGCGTCAGCGAGATGATCGACGGGGCGACACCGATGCGGGCCTCGGTGAGCGCGAAGGTGCTCTGCGGGCCGGCCACCGCGATATCGCAGGCCCCGACCAGCCCCATGCCGCCGGCGCGGACGTGACCGTCCACGGCGGCGATGACGGGGACCGCTGCCGCCAGGATGGCCCGTAGCAGCGTGGTCATCTCGCGGGCGCGGTCCACCGCGATGTCCCCGGGGTCGCGGCCGGCGGCTTCAGCGAGGTCGGCACCGGCACAGAAGGTCTTACCGGTGTGGCCGAGCACCACCACGCGTGCGCCGGCGGCGACGGCGTCGTCGAAGCCTCGGTGCAGTTGCTCGACGAGCGCGGTGGACAGCGCGTTGTGGTTGTGCGGGGAGTCCAGCGTCAGCCGGGCGACCCGGCCCTCCAGCGCGTAGTGAACGAGCATCAGTACGACCGGGGCAGACCCAGCGAGGTCTGCGCGACGAAGTTCAGGATCATCTCCCGGCTCACCGGCGCGATGCGTGCCAGTCGGGACGCGGTGAGCACCGACGCGATGCCGTATTCCTTGGTCAGCCCGTTGCCGCCCAGTGATTGCACGGCCTGGTCGACGGCGCGCACCGAGGCCTCGCCCGCGGCGTACTTGGCCATGTTCGCGGCCTCCGCGGCGCCGAAATCGTCACCGCCGTCATAGAGCGACGCGGCCTTCTGCATCATCAACTTGGCGAGCTCGATCTCGATGTGGTTCTGCGCCAACGGATGCGAGATGCCCTGATGCGCACCGATGGGCGTCTTCCACACCTGCCGGGTCTTGACGTAATCGGTGGCCTTGCCGATGGCGAAGCGACCCATGCCGACCGCGCTGGCCGCACCCATGATGCGTTCGGGGTTCAGCCCGGCGAACAGCTGCGCGATCGCCGCGTCTTCGGAGCCGACCAGCGCGTTGGCGGGCAACCGCACGTCGTCGAGGAACACCTGGAACTGGTACTCGGGACTGAGGATCTCCATCTCGATCTTCGTCCACGACAGCCCTGGGGTGTCGGTGGGCACCACGAACAGCGCCGGCTTCAGATTGCCGGTCTTGTGATCCTCGGTGCGCCCCACCACGAGCACCGCCTGGGCCTGATCGACACCGGAGATGTAGACCTTCTGCCCTGACAGGATCCAGTCGCTGCCATCGCGGCGTGCGGTGGTTGTGATGCGGTGGCTGTTGGAGCCCGCATCGGGCTCGGTGATGGCGAACGCCATCGTGATGGAGCCGTCGGCGATTCCCGGAATCCAGCGCTTCTTCTGCTCATCGGTGCCGAACTTGCTGATGATGGTGCCGTTGATGGCGGGGGAGACCACCATCATCAGCAGCGGACAGCCGCCCGCCGACATCTCCTCCATCACCATCGAGAGCTCGTACATGCCCGCGCCGCCGCCACCGTATTCCTCGGGCAGGTTCACCCCGATGAAGCCGAGCTTGCCTGCCTCCGCCCACAGTTCGTCGGTGTGCGCGCCGGCGCGCGCCTTCTCCAGGTAGTAGTCCTGGCCATAGTTGGCGGCCATGCCGGAGACTGCCTTGCGCAGCGCCTGCTGTTCCTCGGTTTCGACGAAGCTGGTCATGATGGTTCTCCTTCGGGGTTCTCGATCCGGGCCAGCACGGCTCCGACCTCGACCTGTTGTCCGGGTTGCACATTCAGTTCGGCGAGCACACCGTCGCCCGGGGCGGTGATGGTGTGCTCCATCTTCATGGCCTCCAGCCAGATCAGCGGCTGCCCGGAGGTGACGGTGTCGCCTGCCTCGGCGCCCACCCGCACCACCGAGCCGGGCATCGGGGCGAGCAGCGAGCCGTGTGCCACCGCGGAGTCCGGGTCCGGGAAAAGCGGGAGGCTGGTCAGCCGGGCCGGTCCGATCGGCGAGTCGACGAAGACGTCGGCTCCGTAGCGGGCCACGTCGAACGCCTGCTCGGCGCCGTCCACGGACAGCACCACGCGGGTCGGGTCGCTCGATATCACGGTGACGCCGGGGAAGTCGGGCAGCGCGACCCCGCTGCGGCCGAAGCGGTACCGGATGAGCTGCTCCTCGTCGGCGGCATCGCGGAACTTCCGGGTCTGGTAGCCGGAGATGAGGTTGCGCCACCCGCTGGGTGCGGGGCCGAAAGCCGTTGCGGTGCTGCGGTTGTGCGCGGCATCGGCGAGTGCGGCGGCCAGTGCCGAGAGCGCGGCGGTGTCGGCCGGTCCGGCGGCCAGTTCGGCCAGCCCGTGGGTGTCGAAGAACGCGGTGTCGGTGTCACCGGCCAGGAACGCCGGGTGCCGCAGCACATTGACCAGCAGATGACGGTTGGTGCCCACGCCGTGGATGCGGGCGCGGGCCAGCGCATCCGCCAAGGTCGCCGCTGCCCGCTCCCGGGTCGGTGCGAACGAGATCACCTTGGCCAGCATGGGGTCGTAGAACACCGATACCTGTGAACCGTCCACGACGCCCGAATCGAGCCGGACCCCGGTGCGTCCGAGCGTGCCGAACTCGGTGCGCGCGGCGGGCACCTCGAAATGGTGCACCGCGCCGGCCTGGGGCTGCCAGCCCCTGGCCGGATCCTCGGCGTACAGCCGGGCCTCGATCGAATACCCCTGCGCGGCAGGTGGCTGGGCGGGCAGCGCCACGCCGTCGGCCACCTCGATCTGCAGCTCGACGAGATCCAGGCCGGTGGTCTCCTCGGTGACCGGATGCTCCACCTGCAGCCGGGTGTTCATCTCCAGGAAGAAGAAGTCCCCCTGGGTGTCGGCCATGAATTCCACGGTGCCCGCACCGGTGTATCCGATGGCGTCGGCGGCCAGCCGAGCGGCCTCGAAAAGCTTGGCGCGCATCCCGGGTGTGCGCTCCACCAGCGGTGCGGGCGCCTCCTCGATGACCTTCTGATGCCGGCGCTGGATCGAGCATTCACGTTCGCCGACGGCCCATACCGTGCCGTGCCGGTCGGCCATCACCTGGACCTCGATGTGGTGACCGGCGGCCAGGTAGCGTTCGCAGAACACTGTGGGATCGCCGAACGCGGACTGGCTTTCCCGTTGGGCGGCCGCGACTTCGGCGGGCAGCGCGCTCAGCTCGCGAACCACCCGCATGCCGCGGCCTCCGCCGCCGGCGGACGCCTTGATCAGCACCGGCAGCTGCGCGGCGGTTACCGCGTCGGGATCCAGTTCGGCCAGCACCGGAACTCCGGCCGCGGCCATCAGTTTCTTGGCCTCGATCTTGGAGCCCATGGCCTGCACCGCGGCCACCGGTGGGCCGATCCAGGTCAGCCCGGCCTGCTGCACGGCCCGGGCGAAATCCGCGTTCTCGGAGAGGAATCCGTATCCCGGGTGGATGGCATCGGCGCCGGCGGTGTGCGCCGCGGCGATCAGCTGGGCGGTATCCAGGTAGCCGTTGCGGCCCTCGAGTCGTACCCGGAAATCGGCCTCGGCGACATGTGGGGACGCGGCGTCGGGGTCGGTGTACACCGCGACGGTGCCGATGCCCAGGCGACGGCAGGTGCTGAACACCCGGCGGGCGATCTCGCCACGGTTGGCGACGAGGATTCTGGTGATCATGGGTTCAAGCCCTCACATCCGGAAGACGCCGAAGTTCGACGTCCCCTCGATCGGTCCGCTCGCAATGGCGGACAGGCACATTCCCAGCACGGTGCGGGTGTCACGCGGATCGATGACACCGTCGTCGTAGAGCCGGCCGGACAGGAACATCGGCAGGGATTCCGCCTCGATCTGCGCCTCGACCGCGGCGCGCAGTGCGGCGTCGGCGGCCTCGTCGACCTGCTGGCCGCGGGCCTCGGCGGCGGCGCGGCTGACGATCGACAGCACCCCGGCCAATTGGGTGCCGCCCATCACCGCGGATTTCGAGCTGGGCCAGGCGAACAGGAAACGCGGGTCGTAGGCACGCCCGCACATCCCGTAGTGGCCGGCCCCGTAGGAGGCCCCGATCAGCAGGGAGATGTGCGGCACCATGGAATTGGAGACGGCGTTGATCATCATCGATCCGTGTTTGATCATCCCGCCCTCCTCGTATGCCTTGCCGACCATGTAGCCGGTGGTGTTGTGCAGGAACAGCAATGGTGTGTTCGCGCGGTTGGCCAGCTGGATGAACTGGGTGGCCTTCTGGGACTCCTCGGAGAACAGCACGCCGCGGGCGTTGGCGAGGATGCCGACCGGATAGCCGTAGAGCGTGGCCCACCCGGTGACCAGTGATGAACCGTAGAGCGGTTTGAACTCGTCGAAATCCGAGCCGTCCACGATGCGGGCGATCACGTCGCGCGGGTCGAACGGGATGCGCAGGTCGGCACCGACGATGCCGAGCAGTTCCTCGGCGTCGTACTCCGGCTCGATCACGGGAGCAGGTACCGGGCCCTGCTTGCGCCAGTTCAGCCGCGCCACGATGCGTCGCCCGATGCGGATGGCATCGAGCTCGTCATTGGCCAGGTAGTCACCCAATCCGGATGTCCGGGCGTGCATCTCGGCACCGCCCAGGG
Source organism: Mycolicibacterium sp. P9-22 (assembly GCF_008329585.1). Lineage (GTDB taxonomy): Bacteria > Actinomycetota > Actinomycetes > Mycobacteriales > Mycobacteriaceae > Mycobacterium. Next base: position 660,048 of record NZ_NPKP01000003.1, read on the forward strand.
ACTCGTCATCGGATTCCTCACCGGTGGCCATCTTGACCAGCGGAGGTCCGGCAAGGAACACCTTGGAGCGCTCCCTGATCATCACCACGTGATCGGACATGCCGGGCACGTAGGCACCACCGGCGGTGGAGTTTCCGAAAACCAGTGCGATGGTGGGAATGCCGGCCGCCGACAGGCGGGTCAGATCGCGGAACATCTGCCCGCCCGGGATGAAGATCTCCTTCTGGGTGGGCAGGTCCGCGCCGCCGGATTCCACCAGGGATATCACCGGAAGCCGGTTCTGCATGGCGATCTGGTTGGCGCGCAGGATCTTCTTCAACGTCCACGGGTTGCTGGTGCCGCCCTTGACGGTGGGGTCGTTGGCGACGATCAGGCACTCGGCACCCTCGACGGCGCCGATGCCGGTGACCACGCTGGCGCCCACCGTGAAATCGCTGCCCCAGGCGGCCAGCGGACTGAGCTCCAGGAACGGGGCATCCGGGTCCAGCAGTAACTCGACGCGTTCGCGTGCGGTCAGCTTGCCCCGGGCATGGTGGCGCTCGACATATTTGGCGCCGCCGCCGGCCAGGCTGCGCTCATGCTCGGTGGCCAGCTCGGCGAGCTTGGACGACATCGCCTCGGCGGCCTCGCCGTAGCCGGCCGCGCGTGGATCGAGGGTCGATTTCAGTCGTGTCATTGCAGGCCCATCGTCTTGGCCGCCAGCGAGGTGAGGATCTCGGTGGTACCGCCGCCGATGCCCAGGATGCGCATATCGCGGTATTGGCGTTCCACCTCGGATTCGGCCATATAGCCCATCCCGCCGAACAATTGGACGGCCTGGTTGGCCACCCACTCGCCGGCCTCCACCGCGGTGTTCTTGGCGAAGCAGACCTCGGTGATCAGATTCGTCTCGCCCGCTATCTCGCGCTCCACCAGGCGGTGGGTGTACACCCGCGCCACATCGATGCGACGTGCCATGTCGGCGAGGGTGTTCTGGACGGCCTGCCGGGATATCAGCGGCCGGCCGAAGGTCTCCCGGTCCCGGCACCACTGCACGGTCAGGTCCAGGCACCGCTGTGCGCTGGCATAGGCCTGGGCGGCCAGGCCCACCCGCTCGGAGACGAAGGCCCCGGCGATCTGCACGAACCCGGTGTTCTCGGCTCCCACCAGGTTCGCGGCGGGCGCCCGGACATCGGTGTAGGACAGTTCGGCGGTATCGCTGGAACGCCACCCCATCTTCTCCAGCTTGCGGCTGACCTCGAAGCCGGGGGAGTTCTTGTCCACCACGAGCAGCGAGACCCCGGCCGCTCCCGGACCGCCGGTGCGCACCGCGGTCACCACGTAGTCGGCGCGCACACCCGAGGTGATGTAGGTCTTGGCGCCGTTGACGATGAAATCGTCCCCGTCGCGGACCGCTTTGGTGGTCAGGTGCCCGACATCGGAGCCGCCGCCGGGTTCGGTGATGGCCAGTGACCCGATGAGGTCGCCGCGCAAGGTGGGGCGCACGTAGGTGTCGATGAGGCGCTGATCACCCGAGGCGATCATGTGCGGCACCGAGATGCCGCAGGTGAACAGCGAGGCGAAGGTACCGCCCGGCACGCCGGCCTGGTGCAGTTCCTCACAGATGATCACCGCGTCCGCGCCGTCACCGCCTCCGCCGCCGACCGCTTCCGGGTAGGGCGCGCCGAGCAGCCCGGCCGCGCCGGCCTTGGCGTGCAGTTCGCGCGGGATCTCGCCGGTGCGCTCCCACTCCTGCGCGTAGGGCAGGATCTCGCGTTCGGCGAACGCCCGCACCGTCTTTCGCAGATCGTCACGTTCGGGGGCGTGCCAGATATCGGTCACAAAGAAAACAGCCTTTCCGGGATGTCGACATGTCGGGATCTCAGCCATTCGCCGAGGCCTTTGGCCTGTGGGTCGAACCGGGCCTGGTAGGCGACGCCCTGTCCGAGGATGCCCTCGATGACGAAGTTCACCGCACGCAGCCGCGGCAGCAGATGCCGCGTCACCGGCAGATCAGCCGTCTCGGGCAGCAGCTCGCGCAGCTTCTCGACGGTCAGAGTATGTGCCAGCCATTGCCATTCGGCATCGTTGCGCACCCAGACCCCGACATTGGCGGAGCCGCCCTTGTCACCGCTGCGGGCCCCGGCGATCCGGCCCATCGGTGCCCGGACGGTGCGGCCCGGCTCGATCGGCTCGGGGATATCAGGTGCATCGACGGGCTCGACGGTCAGCGTCTCGGTCGCCGGTGCGATGGCCACCCGGGTGCCGTCGGCCGCCACGGCGACGAGCGGCACCGCGGCGGCGTCGACATATCCCGGGGTGAACACGCCGAACACCTGGCCGTCCCCGGGAGGGGCGGTGGAGGTGAACCCCGGGTAGCTGGCCAGCGCCAATTCCACTGCGGCGGCGGAGAACTGACGCCCGACGATCTTCGGGTCCTGGTCACGCACGACGCAGTGCAGCAGTGCGCTGGCGGCTTCCTCGGTGTCGGCGTCGGGGTGATCGGTGCGGGCCAGCGTCCACTGCAGCTCGGCGGGCCGGACCGTGAGATGGCTTTCCAGCTGGGACTTGATCAGTTCGGCCTTGGCCTCGATGTCCAGGCCGGTCAGCACGAACGATGTGGCGTTGCGGAAGCCGCCGATGCTGTTCAGCGAGACCTTCAGCGTGGGGGGTGGGGCTTCGCCGCGTACCCCGCTCACCCGGACCCGGTCGGGGGCCTCGGCGGACAGCTGGATGGAGTCGACGCGCAGCGTGACGTCCGGATTCGGATAGCGCGCGCCGGCGATCTCGTAGAGCAGCTGAGCGGTCACGGTGTCGGTGCTGACCAGTCCGCCGGTGCCGGGGTGCTTGGTGATGGTCGAGGAGCCGTCGGCGGCGATCTCGGCGATCGGGAAGCCGGGGTGGTTCAGGTTGGAAATTTCGGTGAAGAAGGAAAAGTTGCCGCCGGTGGCCTGGGTGCCGCACTCGATGATGTGCCCGGCCGCGACGGCGCCCGCCAGCGCGTCGTAGTCCGTGCGGGTCCAGCCGAAGTGGGCGGCGGCCGGTCCGACGATCACCGAGGCGTCGGTCACGCGGCCCGTGACGACGACGTCGGCTCCGGAGTTCAGGCACTCGACGATGCCCCAGGCGCCCAGGTAGGCGTTGGCAGCCAGCACACCCGGGAACCCCAGCTCGTCGGCCCGTGCGACAAGGTCGTCGCCCTCGACATGGGCGACGGTCGCGCTCAGTCCCAGGCGTTCCGCGAGATCGCGCACCGCGGTGGCCAGCGCCCCCGGGTTGAGGCCGCCGGCGTTGGCGACGATCTTCACGCCCTTGTCCAGGGCGAGTCCGAGGGTGTCCTCCAGCTGCCGCAGGAACGTCTTGGCGTAGCCGAGTTCGGGATTCTTGGCCCGGTCGCGGGCGAGGATCAGCATGGTCAGTTCGGCCAGGTAGTCGCCGGTGAGGTAATCGAGCTCGCCACCTTCGAGCATCTCGCGCATGGCCGCGAGGCGGTCACCGTAGAACCCCGAGCAGTTGCCGATTCGGACTGCTGCAGACTGCACCCATCACTCCCATCGCACTCCGACCAACCGGTAGGTAGGTTACTTGGTACCGACGGTATCGCGTCAAGGGGTGGGCCCTCATCGGTGCGTCGTTCCAGTCTCGCGCAGCGGCCGTGCCGAAAGGCGGAAACCGCGTATGTGTTTCGCGATGAGGCGTGCGGTTTGGAGGCATCACGCGGTGCGGGCTATTCTGTAGTGCAAATTGCCGTCGCTGTTCGCTGCGCGGCGGAAACCCGCAAGAGGAGATCTCCAACATGGCTGTGCCCAAGCGCCGGATGTCGCGCTCGAACACCCGTAGCCGCCGGTCGCAGTGGAAGACCGAGGCCGTCGGCCTGGTCAACGTCGCTGTCGGTGGTCAGCAGCGCAAGGTGCCGCGTCGCCTGCTCAAGGCCGCCCGCCTCGGCCTGGTCGACCTCGACCGCAAGTAGCTCGCTCTGCGGCGCGCCTCTCAGGTCGCTCTCAGATAGAGGGATGACACTGTGGCTGTGCGCATTCTTGTCGTTGATGACGATCGCGCGGTGCGCGAATCTCTGCGCCGGTCGCTTTCGTTCAATGGTTATTCCGTCGAACTCGCCCAGGATGGTGTCGAGGCTCTCGAGGCGATCTCCAGTGACCGACCGGACGCCCTTGTCCTGGACGTGATGATGCCGAGGCTTGACGGCCTCGAAGTGTGCCGGCATCTCCGCAGCACGGGAGACGATCTGCCCATCCTCGTGCTCACTGCACGCGATTCGGTGTCCGAACGGGTGGCCGGTCTGGACGCCGGAGCAGATGACTACCTGCCCAAGCCGTTCGCGCTGGAGGAACTGCTGGCCCGGATGCGGGCCCTGCTGCGTCGTCGTGCCCTCCCCGAGGAGTCTGCCGACTCCCGGGCGCTGACCTTCTCCGACCTGAGCCTGGACCCGGTGACACGGGAGGTGTCGCGCGGTGACCGGCAGATCAGCCTGACCCGCACCGAGTTCTCGCTGCTGGAAATGCTCATCTCCAACCCCCGGCGGGTACTGACCCGCAGTCGCATTCTCGAAGAGGTCTGGGGATTCGACTTCCCGACCTCGGGTAATGCGCTGGAGGTGTACGTCGGTTACCTACGTCGCAAGACGGAGGCCGAGGGTGAACCGCGGCTCATCCACACCGTGCGCGGGGTGGGTTATGTGCTGCGGGAAACCCCGCCCTGATGCGGCTGTTCAAGAAACCGGTGTTCCGATCGGACAGTCAACGCCGGTACACCAGAAACGTCAGCGCGGTCTCGCTGCGCTGGCGGGTGATGTTGCTGGCGATGTCGATGGTCGCGATGGTCGTGGTGCTGATGGCCGTGGCCGTCTACGCCGTGGTGTCCCGTTCGGTCTACGACGATATCGACACCCAGTTGCACAGCCGGGTGCAGCTGCTCATCGAGAGCGGCTCGCTGGCCAAGGATCCCGGCAAGGCCATCGAGGGCACCGCGTACTCCGATGTGAACGCGATGCTCGTCAGCCCGGGTTGCTGCATATACACCGCCAACCAGCAGGGCCAGACGCTGCCGCTCGGTGCGCCGGAGAAGGCCGTCGTCCAGGGTGAGCTGCTGATGTCGCTGCGCACCGTCAACAACCAGCGGGTGCTCGCGGTGCACCTCGCCGACGGCAATTCCCTGCTGATCTCCAAGAGCCTCGCGCCCACCATCGCCCTGCTGAACAGGCTGGGCACCGTGCTGGCCATCGTCGGCGCCTCCGGCATGGCGGTGGCCGCGATATCCGGTGGGATGGTCGCCCGCGCCGGCCTGCGCCCGGTGGCGCGGTTGACCCAGGCCGCCGAGCGGGTGGCCCGCACCGACGATCTGCGGCCCATCCCGGTCGTCGGTACCGACGAGCTGGCCCGGCTGACCGATGCCTTCAACATGATGCTGCGGGCGCTCGCGGAATCCAGGGAGCGCCAGTCCCGGCTGGTGACCGACGCCGGGCACGAACTGCGCACCCCGCTCACCTCGTTGCGCACCAATGTCGAGCTGCTGATGGCCTCGATGGCGCCCGGGGCGCCGCGGCTGCCCGAGGGCGAGATGGTCGAACTGCAGGCCGACGTGATCGCCCAGATCGAGGAATTGTCGACGTTGGTGGGCGATCTGGTGGATCTCACCCGCGACGAGGCCGGGGTGGTGATCCGGGAGAAGGTCGACCTCTCCGATGTGGTGGACCGCGCGCTGGAACGAGTTCGCCGTCGCCGCAACGATATCGACTTCGACGTGCAGTTGATCGACTGGCAGGTGGACGGCGACGTCGCCGGACTGTCCCGGGCGGTGCTCAACGTGCTCGACAACGCCGCCAAGTGGAGTCCGCCCGACAGCACTGTCGTGGTGCGGCTGCGCCAACGTGACGCGCTGCACGCCGAACTGGTTATCTCCGATATGGGCCCGGGCATTCCGCCGCAGGAACGCGAGCTCGTGTTCGAGCGGTTCTACCGCTCCACAGCGGCCCGGGCGATGCCGGGCGCGGGTCTGGGCCTGGCGATCGTCAAGCAGGCGGTGCTCAAACACGGTGGCACACTTGAGGTTGAGGACACCGTGCCCGGAGGCGATCCGTCGGGCACCTCATTTCGCATCGTGCTGCCGGGCCGGCGGGTGCTGCCCGAGAGCGCCACGGCGACCGCACCGTTCCAGGTTCCCACGGGGCTGTCGCCGACACGCGGGGACAAATCGATGGACGCCACGTCCTCGGGCGCAGACAATAGGTAGCGGCCGGCCGGGGTGTGACGTGGGGAAATCTTCAGAAATTGATGGGTTCCTGCGCGTCATTCTCTAAGTGGATTCTCAGCCCAACTCGGCACTGTAGGGCTGTCCGATGCGTTGAACAGATAACTGAACCGCTGAACAGAGAGAGCGCCGAGCGATATGACGAACGACCCGAGGTACACACCGCCTCAGTCCCAGCCCGGCTATTCCACCCAGCGCAACACCTATCAGCAGGGCTATCAGCAGCAGTCCTACGACTGGCGCTATGCCCAGCAGCCCGCCCAGCCCCAGCAACCGCGGCCCCAGTACGACCCGTACCGCCCGACGGGCACGCCCAAACCCGAGAAACGTTCCCGCGCAGGCGCTTTGATCGCCGGAGCGGCAGCCATCGCGGTGGTGTCGGCCGGTATAGGCGGCGGCGTTGCGGTGCTGGCTCAGCCCGATCAACCCGCCACCAGCTTCTCCAGCAGCAGCGGTGCCACCCCGGGTATGCCGGCGGCGAGCGTGCCGGTGGGATCGGTGGAGCAGGTCGCGGCGAAGGTGGTGCCGAGCGTCGTCAAGCTGGAGACCAACCTGGGCCGGGCCTCCGAGGAGGGCTCGGGCATCATCCTGTCCTCCGACGGACTGATCCTCACCAACAATCACGTCGTGGCCACCGATGGCGTGCCCGGGGGACGGGCGCAGACCAAGGTGACCTTCGCCGACGGTCGGACCGCGCCGTTCACGGTGGTCGGCACCGACCCCAGCAGTGACATCGCCGTGGTGCGGGCCGAAGGGGTGTCGGATCTGACTCCGATCGCACTCGGGTCCTCGGGCGACCTGCGGGTCGGCCAGGACGTCGTCGCGATCGGCTCGCCCCTCGGTCTGGAGGGCACCGTCACCGTCGGCATCGTCAGCGCGCTGAACCGTCCGGTGGCCGCCGGTGGCAACAGCCGCGACCAGAACACCGTGTTGGACGCGATCCAGACCGATGCCGCGATCAACCCCGGGAACTCCGGTGGCGCGCTGGTCAACATGAACGGTGAGCTGGTCGGCGTGAACTCGGCCATCGCCACGCTGGGCGGTGAGTCCGCCGAGTCCCAGAGTGGCTCGATCGGACTCGGTTTCGCCATCCCGGTGGACCAGGCCAAGCGGATCGCCGACGAACTGGTGCAGAGCGGCACCGCATCGCACGCCTCGCTGGGTGTGCAGGTGGGCAATGACGCCTCGGTGGACGGCGCCAAGATCGTCGAGGTCACCGAGGGCGGCGCGGCGGCCGCGGCGGGACTGCCCAGTGGCGTGGTGGTCACCAAGGTCGACGGGCGCGTGATCAGCAGCGCCGACGCCCTGGTTGCGGCGGTGCGCTCGAAGGCACCCGGCACCAAGGTGACGCTGACCTATCAGGGTTCCGACGGATCGCAGACCCTGGACGTGACCTTGGGGAAGGCCCAGCAGTGACCGTATTGGAACCCTTGTCGAAGTCGTTGACGGCGTCCGGATATACGGTGACAGTCATGGAACAACCAGGGGAGTTGGTCGGGCGGGCGCTCGTCGTCGTCGTCGACGACCGGACAGCACACGGCGAAGAGGATCACAGCGGGCCGTTGGTCACCGAGCTGCTCGGTGAGAGCGGATTCCTGGTGGACGGGGTCGTGGTGGTTTCCGCCGATGAGGTGGAGATCCGCAACGCGCTCAACACCGCCGTCATCGGCGGCGTCGATCTGGTGATCTCGGTCGGCGGTACCGGGGTGAGCCCCCGCGACGTGACTCCTGAGGCCACCGTCGAGCTGCTCGACCGCGAGTTGTTGGGCATCTCCGAGGCGCTGCGCGCGTCCGGACTGTCCGCAGGCATCGTGGACGCCGGCGTCTCGCGTGGGCTGGCCGGCATCTCGGGCAGCACCCTGGTGGTGAACATCGCCGGCTCCCGGGCCGCGGTGCGGGACGGTATGGCCACGCTGAACCCGCTCGCGGTCCAGGTGATCGGGCAGCTGTCGAGCCTCGATATCTGAGCCGGGAATGGGGGTCCAGATGGCAACCATGCAGGTCTGCGCACCCTTTTCGGGCGTGGCAGGTTACGAGCAGGTGAACGGGAATCCCGCCTCGCATGTGACGTTGGTCACAGGCGGTGTCCGATCGTGACCGGGCGCACGCGCCCATCGAAGGACGCAGTTAACGCGATCTTCGGTGAGGAAATTCCGCGTACCACGCGGGACGAGCGTGACGGCGACGTCCGCGAAGAGAACTTCGACCGGGATCGTTGGCTTCGGGACAATGTCCCGCCGCACCACGGCTGAGCACTAATTTCCCTCTGATCGGCTGGAATCTTCCTGATTCCAGCCGGTCAGTTCTTTTTCCCCGAGATGCGAAGCAAACTGAGGCACGCTAAGTTGTCGCGCTGGTCACGACACTGCGGATACGTCTGTATGGCCGCCCCAGCAAACTCTGAACCGCCTCCTGGACGGGTCCGCGCGATGGGGCCTACGCGTTGCCGGGTTGATGGCGCACCGTTATGTTCCTCGTGTCAACGATGAGCAAATCGTAAGAGCAACATGTGGAGTTTCTAATTCGCACCACATGGAGGTCTTGCAAGGTGTGATATCTCGGTAGGGCCGGGATCCGCATCGACAACACGGTTGACAGCACACCAACCGTCGGCACAGTTTAGGGAGAACATGAAGGTAATCAGTCGGGTGCTGATCGCGATGATCGCGGCCATTGCGTCGCTGTTCGTGAGCACGGGCACCTCCAACGCGGGCCTGGACAACGAGCTGAGCCTCGTGGACGGCAAGGACCGGACCCTGACCATTCAGCAGTGGGACACCTTCCTCAACGGTGTGTTCCCGCTCGACCGCAACCGGCTGACCCGCGAGTGGTTCCACTCCGGCAAGGCCAAGTACATCGTCGCAGGTCCGGGCGCTGAGGACTTCGAGGGCGTGCTGGAGCTGGGCTACCAGGTCGGCTTCCCGTGGTCGCTGGGCGTCGGTATCAACTTCAGCTACACCACCCCCAACGTCGCGTTCGACGGCCAGGACTACGGCTACGTGGGCCCCGGTGGCGTCGACTTCGACATCATCCCGGCCATCGTGACCCCGCCGCTGTTCCCCGGCGCCTCGATCAGCGCTGACCTCGGCAACGGCCCGGGCATCCAGGAAGTCGCCACGTTCTCCGCTGACGTTGCAGGTGCAGAGGGTGCGGTCGCCGTCTCCAACGCTCACGGCACCGTGACCGGTGCTGCCGGCGGCGTGCTGCTGCGCCCCTACGCACGTCTGATCGCCTCGGAGGGTGACAGCGTCACCACCTACGGCGAGCCCTGGAACATGAACTGACAGTTCACTCCTAAACCCGACGTCGCCATGTGGTCCGTGCTCCGAGAGACGGGCCACATGGTGACGAGTGGGACTACCCAAGCAGGAAAGGAAAGGGTCATGGCCCTATCGAAGAAGCTTGCAGTTCTCGGGTTCGGTTCATTTGCGGGTGCCACGTTGCTGGCTGGTCTGGGCAGCGCCACCGCGAGTGCAGAGGTCGAGGAATCGGCACCGGCCCCCTATGTCACCAGCCGTCAGGCGATCTTGATCGACGACAACGCGCTGCGGGTGGCCGATTACGGCGAGGCACGCGGGTTCGGAGATACCCGCAGCGCCGATGCCGGCATCGTCCATGCACAGGGCGAGGGTGTGCACGTCGACACCGTCAAGGCAGTGCCGGGCACCAAGGCCGCACCGTTCAACCTCGAGTCCAACGGTGCGTTCGTCTTCAGCCCGCCCATCGGCGACTGGTGACCGACGTTTCGTAATCGCTTCACGCGAACGCCCGGCCGGGTCTTTCCGGCCGGGCGTTTTGCTGTTCGGCAGCGCTCGTCGACGGCGATCCGGCAACCCGCTCGTGTCGGGCGCGCTACTCTTGGGGACGTCCGGTGTCCATGCTGGAAGACAGTCGAGAAAGTGGTGCTCATGGCTTCATCGAAGAGGCTCGCAATTCTCGGGCTCGGTGCGTTCGCGGGAGCGACGTTGCTGGCCGGTCTGGGCAGCGCCACCGCGGCCGCAGAGGTCGAGGAATCGGCGCCCGCTCCCTATGTCACCAGCCGTCAGGCCCTGCTGGTCGACGACAATGCCCTGCGGGTGTCCGACTACGGCGAGGCCCGCGGTTTCCTGGAGACGCGCAGTGCCGATGCCGGCATCGTGCACGCCCAGGGTGAAGGTGTGCACGTGGACACCATCAAGGCGGTGCCGGGCACCAAGGCCGCACCGTTCAACCTCGAAAGCAACGGTGCGTTCGTCTTCAGCCCGCCCATCGGCGACTGGTGATCGACCCCCGATAGTCCCTTCACGCAAACGCCCGGCCGGGTTCACCCGGCCGGGCGTTTCACGTCGGACAGTCCTTGGATCAGGCCTCGGGATCCACGCGTTCTTCGGCGGTACGCCCCGGGCTCTTGGCCAGCAGGTCGCGGATCTCGGTGAGCAGGACCACCTCGGCCTCGACGGTCTCCTCCTCCTTCTTCCGGAACTTGCTGTAGGGCAGCACGATCAGGAAGTACACGACGGCGGCGACGAGGACGAAGTTGATCGCCGCGGAGAGCAGCACGTTCAGGTCGATGGTCTGGTCGCCGCCGATGGGGATGCGCAGGATGCCGTAATCGGATTCGCCGCCGGCGCCGATACGGTCGATCAGCGGCTGAATGACGCTCTCGGTGAACTTGGTGACGAGCGCGGTGAACGCGGTACCGATGACCACCGCGATCGACAGATCGACGATGTTGCCGCGCAGCAGGAATTCCTTGAAACCCTTGATCATGCGGGGACCCTTCCAGCAGTTGATGGTGACACGCAAACATTAACCGAGCAGGTAGCGCCCTGGCTTCAGTGAAAGGTGACCGTGATCTGGCGGGTGAGCGCGGCACCGGCCACCGCATTGGCGGCGTGCCGGGGCAGTGCCACCAGCACCACCCGGCCCGCCGAGCCCGCCGGCCCCGTGGGTTCGGCCGACACCATGGCGACGACGGCGTCGGTCGCAATGACCTCCGGCGCGGTGTCCGGGCCGGCGTCCGTGCTGCCCGCCGCGAGCACGTCGACGACGTCTCCGGGGCGGATGAGTTCGACGAGCGCGTCATCGGCGAGGTGCAGCGGCACGATCCGCGCGTCGGGCCCGGCGCTCGCCTCGGTGAGGCGTGTTCCGAGCAGCCGGACATCGGTGAGCACCTCACCGCGGCGAGCGGGCCCGGCGAGAGTGGCTCCGAGTACCACGCCGACATCGCCGGTGGCGCCGTCGGGAACCGTTGCGGCCAAACGTGATTCGACGTCGATATCGTCGACGGTGAGCGGTGCGCCCGGAGGCAGGTCGCGCAACGCGATGACGACATCGCTGCGCTCGCCCGCCGGGTCGGGGCGTAACGCGGCGACCGCGGCCAGCACCACGAGCAGGCCCGCGGCGGTTCGGCGGGCTGCGAGGGTGCGCGTCCAGTCCGGGCGCAGCGTCGCGCGCAGCCGTGACAGCACCGATGGATTCAGCGATTCCCCCACGAGGGCAACGCTAGGCGGCCCGGGGGGATGAGGGCAGCCGGTAACGGCGTGCCTGTGGATAACTCGCTAGCTGGAGGCGGCGGCCGGCGTCGAGCTGGCGGAGCTCGTCGATGAGGACGACGATGTGCTCGAGGAATCCGAGGAGCTGCTCGACGAGTCCGAGGAGCCGCTGGACGTCGACGTCGAGCCCTCGCTGCTCTTGGCGGAGCTCGCGGTGCTGCTGGACTTGGACGAGTCGCGGCTGTCGTTGCGGTAGAAACCGCTGCCCTTGAAGACCACGCCCACCTTGCCGAACAGCTTGCGCAGCCGTCCGTTGCACTTGGGGCATACGGTCAGCGCATCGTCGCTGAACGCTTGGACCTCGTCGAACCGATTGTCACATTCGGTACACGCGTAGGAGTAGGTAGGCACGAAATCCTCCGAGACTGTCAAACCTTCTAGCACTCTAGCGGTTCAAGTGCTAGAACCGCTACGTGGGCTAGGTCATTCCCGCTGCACCCCGCGGCCCGGCCCCCAGCCGGATCAGACCCCGACCAGGGGTGAGCGCATGCGTCATCGGCACGTCGTGCGGCTCGGCGGGAATCGCATCGAGCAGTTCGTCATCACGCACCACCGCCACCAGTCGCGCGTCGGCGGCGGCCCACGCCAGGGCGCGGTCATAGAAGCCGGCGCCTCGGCCCAGCCGGTTGCCGCGGCGATCCACCGCCAGCGCCGGCACCAACAGCACCGTCGCCTCGGCGATGGCTTCCGGTGCCAGCCACGGCGGCGGCGGTTCGCGCAATCCGAAAGGTGCCGTGACCAGCTCGCCGGGCCGGTACTCGGCCCATTGCATCGGCAGGTCGGAGCGTGCGATCGGCACCAGGATCCGCACCCCGATCAGGGCATCCAGCAGCGGCACCGCATCACGGGCGGCGCCGGGCTCGGATCCGACCGGAATGTAGGCGGCAACGGTGCCCGCACCGGCGGTGAGTGCGGTTATTTGCGTTTGCAGGGAACGTGTTTCGGTGGCCCGATCAAGCTCGGTGAGCGACCGCCGAGCCGCAAGTATCCGCGTCCTGAGCGCGCGTTTCGTCAGGATTGCCACGTTTGCGCCGACACCCTTCGCCTGAACCACCAATGGGCATTAGTGTGTCAACGATGGCACAGGCACTTGTACCTATCCCACGGACCGCCGTGGTTCCCGCGGCAGGTCTGGGAACCCGATTCCTGCCGGCGACCAAGACGGTCCCGAAGGAACTGCTCCCCGTGGTGGACACCCCGGGCATCGAGCTGGTGGCCGCCGAAGCCGCCGAAGCCGGCGCCGAGCGGCTGATCATCATCACCTCCGAGGGCAAGGACGGCGTCGTCGCGCACTTCGTCGAGGACCTTGTTCTGGAGGGCACGCTGGAGGCCCGCGGCAAGCACGTGATGCTCGAGAAGGTGCGCCGCGCGCCCGCGCTGATCAAGGTCGAGGCCGTGGTGCAGGCCGAACCGCTCGGTCTGGGCCACGCGGTGGGCTGTGTCGAGTCAACGCTGCTGCCCGACGAGGATGCCATCGCGGTGCTGTTGCCCGACGACCTCGTGCTGCCCACCGGTGTGCTGGAGACGATGTCGAAGGTCCGCGCCAAGCGCGGCGGAACGGTGCTGTGCGCCATCGAGGTTCCCGGCGACGACATCAGCGCCTACGGCGTTTTCGACGTCGAGGTGGTGCCCGATGCGGCGAATCCGAATGTGCTGAAGGTCAAGGGCATGGTCGAGAAGCCCAAGGCCGAGGACGCGCCGTCGCACTTCGCGGCGGCCGGCCGCTATGTGCTCGACCGGGCGATCTTCGACGCGCTGCGCCGGGTCGACAGAGGCGTCGGCGGCGAGATCCAGCTGACCGATGCCATCGCGCTGCTGATCGACGAGGGCCATCCCGTGCACGTCGTGGTGCACCGCGGTTCCCGACACGACTTGGGAAATCCCGGCGGCTACCTCAAGGCTGCGGTTGACTTTGCGCTAGAACGCGACGACTACGGACCGGAACTGCGGCGCTGGTTGGTCGAGCGATTGGGCCTGGCCGGAGATTAACGACAGCACGGCGCGGGTCTTGGACAGGAGAAAGGCATGCGGTGCGGTCGGTTGAGGAGCAGCAGGCTCGAGTAGCGGCAGCTGCGGTGGCTCCCCGGCCGGTGCGGGTGGCCATCGCCGAATCCCAGGGCCTGATGTGCGCCGAAGAGGTGGTCACCGAGAGGCCGTTGCCCGGATTCGACCAGGCGGCGATCGACGGCTACGCGGTGCGCAGCGTCGATGTGCTCTCGGTGGGCGGCACCGATGACGACGGCCTCAATCGCGAGGTGAGCCTGCCGGTGGTCGGCGAGATCGAGGCCGGCGCGCGGACACCGAGCCGGTTGCAGCCACGCCAGGCCGCGCGCGTGCAGACCGGGGCGCCGATGCCGACCCTCGCCGATGCCGTGTTGCCCCTGCGCTGGACCGACGGCGGCCAGTCCCGGGTGCGGGTGCTGCGCGGTGTCCGTTCCGGTGCCTATGTGCGTCGCACCGGTGACGATGTGCAGCCCGGGGATGTCGCGGTGCGGGCCGGCACGATCATCGGCGCCGCCCAGGTGGGTCTGCTCGCCGCGGTGGGCCGGGACAAGGTGATGGTGCATCCGCGTCCCCGGATGACGGTGCTGTCGGTGGGTGGGGAGCTGGTCGACGTGTCCCGGACCCCGGGCAATGGGCAGGTCTACGACGTCAACTCCTATGCGCTGGCCGCGGCCGGTCGCGATGCGGGTGCCGAGGTCAACCGGGTCGGCATCGTCGACACCGACCCCGCGAAGCTGCGTGAGGTCGTCGAGGGCCAGATCAGCCGTTCGGAAGTGGTGGTGATCGCCGGTGCGGTCGGCGGTGCGGCGGCCGAGTCGGTGCGTGCGGTGCTGTCCGAGCTCGGCGAGATGGAAGTGGTGCGCATCGCCATGCATCCCGGGTCGGTGCAGGGCTTCGGGCAACTGGGCCGCGACGGAGTTCCGGTGTTCCTGCTGCCCGCCAACCCGGTCAGCGCGCTGGTGGTCTTCGAGGTGATGGTGCGACCGCTCATCCGGATGTCGCTGGGCAAGCGTGCGCCGATGCGCCGGGTGATCCAGGCCCGCACGCTGGCCCCGATCACCTCGGTGGCGGGCCGCAAGGGTTTCCTGCGCGGGCAGCTCATGCGCGATCAGGACACCGGCGAATATCTGGTGCAGGCACTCGGCGGCGCGCCCGGGGCTTCCTCGCATTTGTTGGCGACACTGGCCGAGGCCAACTGCCTCGTCATCGTGCCCAGCGAAGCCGAGCAGATCCGTACCGGCGAGGTCGTCGACGTCGCGTTCCTGGCCCAACGCGGCTGAAGACGTGAATCGCTGGCGTACCAGTCCGGCTCACCCCGGTTGGCCGGTCCCGGTGGGACCCATCCGGGTCCCGGCAGGCATGGTGGGCCTGCGGCCGGTGCGGCTGCGCGACGGTACCCAGTGGAGCAGGTTGCGGCTGGCCGATCGCGCGCACCTGGAACCCTGGGAGCCCAGCTCCGAGGCGAGTTGGGAAATGCGGCATGCGCTTTCGTCGTGGCCGGCGGTGTGTTCGGGGCTGCGGGGCGAGGCGCGCCGGGGGCGGATGCTGCCGTTCGTCATCGAACTCGACGGGCAGTTCGCCGGGCAGATCACCATCGGCAATGTCACGCACGGCGCGTTGCGCTCGGCGTGGATCGGCTACTGGGTCACCAAGGAGTTCACCGGTGGGGGAGTGGCGACGGCGGCGCTGGCGCTGGGGCTCGACCACGCCTTCGGGCCGGTGCTGCTGCACCGGGTGGAGGCCACGGTGCGCCCCGAGAACGCGGCGAGCCGGGCGGTGCTTGCCAGGGCCGGGTTTCGGGAGGAAGGCCTGCTCAAGCGGTATCTCGATGTCGACGGCGCCTGGCGTGACCACCTGCTGGTGGCCATCACGGTCGAGGAGGTCGAGGGCTCGGTGGCCTCCCGGCTGGTGCGCTCGGGTCGGGCCAGCTGGACGTGAACCTGTGTGCGCGAAACTCGCGTACCGGTTGTCAGCGCGTCGCAAATGCCGCAATTTCGCGCGTCTCGGCGCGATCAATTGTTACTCGTGTGACTTATGTGGCTAATGGTGCTTGTATCCAGTGAATTACAGGTGTGTAATTGACCTCGGCGCGCCGCCTACGGATGCGCTGGTCACGGACCTAGCCTGAAGGGGAAAGGAAAGGCGTCATGCCAAGCATCCCCCAATCACTGTTGTGGATCTCCCTCGTCGTGCTGTGGCTCTTCGTGTTGGTGCCGATGCTGGTGAGTAAACGCGACAATGTCCGGCGCACAAGCGATGTCGCGCTGGCGACCCGCGTGCTCAATTCCGGGCGCAATGCCCGGCTGCGGCGTCCTCGCGCGTCGGCCGGCCACAACAGCGACCCGCACTGGCAGCCGGCCGCCGAGTACGAGGCGGAGTACGCCGACGATCCCGACGACGAACGGGCCGACGAGTCGCGTCGTCGTGCCGTGGTGCTGGCGGCCGCCGCCGAAGAGCCGGCGGAATCGCCGTACCTCGACGTCGATGTCGTCGACGAGGATTCCGGCGCCCTGCCGCTCGGTGAGTCGTTCTGCGCGGAGCAGGCCGGACCGCAGACCGAAGAGCTGACGCTGGACTTCGAGGGTCCGGAGCCCGAGACGGCCCCGCAGCCGGTGGCCGAGACCGTCGAAGAAAACGCCGAAGCGCAGGAGCCGATCACCGAAGAGGACCTCACCGAAGACGACCTCACCGAAGACGATTACGAGTACGTCGAGGATTCGTCGGGCCTGGAGGCCGAGGCCGAGGACGAGCCCGCGTTGGCCGCGTCGATGACCTCGGCGCGGCGCAACCGCTACGAGTCCAAGACCGCCCAGGCCGTGAGTGCGCGCAAGTACGCCTTCCGCAAGAAGGTCCTGCTGACGATGTCGGTGCTGCTGGTGCTCTCTGCGGTGCTGGCCGCGGTGCTGTCGCCCGGGCTGTGGTGGGCGGTCGGCTCGGTGGCCACCGTGACCGTGCTGTACCTGGGCTATCTGCGGCGTCAGACCCGCATCGAGGAGCAGGTGCGGCGCCGGCGCGCGCAACGGATGATGCGCTCGCGGCTGGGCGTCGAGAACACCGAGGACGGCGAGTTCGACGTGGTGCCGTCGCGGCTGCGCCGCCCGGGGGCCGCCGTGCTGGAGATCGACGACGAGGACCCGGCCTTCGAACACCTGGAACACGCCCGGTTCGCCCGCGAGTACGACCTGCCGCGGGCGGCAGGGCAGTAGCCACCGGTTTCGGCCGCCGCAGGTGTTCCTGGTAGCCTGCTATCGGTCAAGGGGCTATAGCGCAGTTGGTAGCGCGTCTCGTTCGCATCGAGAAGGTCAGGGGTTCGATTCCCCTTAGCTCCACAGAGTTTGAGCAGGTCAGAGTGTCTTGCGATGAGCGGGGTTGTCAGCCCGTCCGCAGTGCGTCCGCAGTGGCTTTGATGGCGGCATCAAGTCGGTCCGCAACTTCGTCCAAGTCCTCATCGAACAGGTCGGCGTAGATGTCCAAGGTCATCGACGCCTTAGCGTGGCCCAGCATTCGTTGCACGGCCTTCACGTTGGCCCGCTCGCTGACGGCCAGGCTCGCTGCGGTGTGACGGAGGTCGTGGGGAGTGATGGTGGGGAACGCGTCGTCTGCCGACTGGCACCTGAGCACGGCGGGACGGAAGACGCGGGAACGCCAGTTGGAGTTTCGGAGCACACCGCCGCGCTGGTCGGTGAACACCAGCGCGTCGCGATCCTTCGCAACCATGAGCGCGGCAAGGTCCTCGCCGAGTGCAGCGGGGAACGGTACCGACCGGCGTTCCCAAGCCTTGGGCGTGCTCCACTGCAATCCTCCGGCCTCGGTCACAGACCGTGACACGTTGACGCGGCGGCGCAACATGTCGAAGTCCATCACGCGCAGCGCGGCCATCTCGCCCCAGCGCAGGCCGGTATAGGCGAGGAAGCGGACCACGATGGCGTCTCGGTCCACGCTGGCGGCCAGCGCGGCGACCTGGGCGTGGGTCAGGTAGCCGCGATCTGCGTGGGCACGTTTGGGGAGCTTGACCCCATCGCATGGGTTGCGTGCCAGCCGGCTGTCTTCGACTGCCGATCCAAGAACCTGACGTAGAACACCGAAGGCATTTTCGACCGTTGTCGGCCCAGCGCCATCAGCCACCATCGAAGCGACCCACAAGCGGATGGCCGATGTACGAACCTCGGCGATGGGGTGCTTGCCCCACTGCGGTTCGACATGACGGTTCCACGAACTTCTGCGTGTCGCGGCGGTCTTGGCCGAGATGTGGGACTGCGCAACGAACCACGCCTCATAAACCGCTGAGACGGTGACTCGTCCGGCTGCGGGTTCCACGTATGTGCCGGTAGCGAGCTTGGTGGTTATCTCAGTGTCGAGCCACTTCTGAGCGTCGGCTTTACGGGCAAAGCTGCGCGAGCCTTCACGCCCCTCGTCATCGACATACCTTGCCCGCCAACGGCTGTCCTTGTTCTTGCCGTAGTTGGAGCTATGCACCCGTTGGACGTTCCCGTCCTTGTCCCGGACCTTCTTGGTCCAGCGGTCTTCGACGCCTGCCCGGCGATTACGCTTCTGTGTCACCGGATTCAGCCTTTGCGTCGTCATTGTTGATTCGCTTCTCAGCCCGCAGCGCGGCCTCGTTGATCATGTTTGCGAGTTGAAACACCGTCGCTTGCTGTTCGATATAGAACTTCGCGCTGGTCTCCATCATTTCCTTTGTCTCTTCCAGTGCTTTCTCGGCGGTTGTCAGCGTCTCGTGCATTTGCTGCAACGACCACGGTTGCTGCTCAGGAGGCGGTCCCATGAACACGGCCAAGGGTGGAACGCGGAATATCGTCGCTATTGCCGCCGCCTCGGCTACACGGAGCGGTCGGCTACCCCGTTCAATCTTCGCGACGGTGGTTTGGTGCATGTCGAACCCATGGCGGCGAAGGCGTTGCGCCAGTTCGTCCTGCGACCAGTTGCGCTTGCGCCGCCATTGGCGAACCTTGTCGCCGAAGTTCCGCTCCCAGAACTCGTACGGTTGCCGCCTGGCTGCAAGGTCCTCTGGCGTCTGCTCGGCCAACTCTTGGTCGAGCATCTGCTGCATCATCTCGGCCATCTCGCGGTCGTGGTCGGCTCTTGAATCCCTATCTCCACCTGGCATGATGGAAGCGTATGCCACAAAAGCTTGCGAATCAAGCGTAGGTAGAATGGACTATGCTATGGTTTGGGGGCTTGAAGGTCAAGCGTATGAGGAATATGGAAGATCGACGTGGTTACAAGTATCAAGACTGATCTGATGACAACTGCCGAGGTTGGGGTGGAGTTCGGCATCCCCGCAGGTACGTTGCGGTACTACCGTGCGAGTGGAGTGGGTCCGGCATCGTTTCGCCTGGCCGGGCGGGTCCGCTACCGCCGCTCCGAGGTGTTGGCGTGGATCGACGCGCAGGAGCGGTCGACCCGGCGCGGCGGTGTCGCGGTATGAATCGCGCGGGGGGTAGTCGCCTGCCGGAGTCGGTGCGGCAAGCTCAGCGGTGGGATGCCGTCAAGCTGTGTTACGTGGACGCAGGGCTGTGTGACCGCTGCGCCGCGCAGGCGGCGTGGGGTCACCAGGACAACGCGACGGGTTGGGACGGCCTCCGCTCACCGTGCGCTGTTTGCTTGCCAGTCGTGTCGGGTCTGCCGATGCCGACGACCAACCTGGACTGGCGGCGGTTTGAGCGCCCGCAGGATCACGCCAGGCGCAAGCCCGGTGTTCAGACAGCCTCAAAAGCCGTGGAGGCTAGCGGATCGGCGCACAGCGCCGCGAAAGGGAAGGTGGCGTCGTGAACTTCGGGACGCATGTGGATGCGGGGTTTGAGCCGCTCGACTGGTCGGGTCTCGACGACCTTGAGCCGGCGACCCCGGTCATCCCCGGCCTGCTCAACGAGGGGGAGTCTGGTGCCCTCATCGGGCAGGCGGAGTGTGGCAAATCGCTGCTCATGCTTGAGGTGGCGGTCTCACTCGCGCTTGGCAAGCCGGTTCTTGGACAGCCCGCGATGGAGCCAATGCCGGTTATGTACATCGACATGGAGAATCCCGTGGTCGAAGTGAAGGAGCGCGTTCATCGGATGGGGTTGTCCTTGTCCGACATCGGATCGTCCCTCCTGCGCTACTTCTCGTTCCCCGACCTGCCGCCACTGGATACCAGCGCGGGCGGGCAGAAGCTGGCACTCGCATGCCAGCGGTTCGAGCCGAAGTTGATCGTGTTGGACACCATCTCGCGCATGGTTGAGGGCAAGGAAGATAGCGCGGACACCTGGCAGAACATGTACGTGCACACCATGGTTCCGCTTCGGAGGCAGAACCGTGCCGTACTTCGTCTGGATCACCAGGGGCATGATTCGAGCAGGGGTGCGCGTGGATCGTCTGCGAAGCGGGACGATGTGGACGTCGCCTGGATCATGAAACGGGAGGGGTCCAAGGTGACGCTTTCTCGCCACAAGGGGCGGAGCCTGGCGCACCCCGATGACGTTGTGCTGGTTCGTCATGCGGCTCCAACCTGCCATTTGCCGGTTGTTGCTGGGGGGCGGGTTGACGAGTGCGTTGACGCGCTTAATCACCTGCACGTCCCGCTCGATTGGACGCGCGACGAGGCCGGGGCCGAACTTCGTGCAAACAATTACAGGTACGGCAACGATGTTGTGGGAGCGGCACTGCGGATGCGTCGCACCGCGAACTCCGCCGCTTGTGCGTCACCGCCGTAGGAATTGGCGCAGGATCACTCCGTCCCCGTCCGGCCAACGCCGCCCCCCTTATAGGGGGTGGGGTTGCGGACGGACGAGACGACACGTCTCAGTGTCGGCGGGCGGGGGAGAGTGATCGGCTACCGTTTCACCCTTGCGCGAACCGCTAGCACTGCAAGCGCGATCAATACAGGCATCGTTATGCGAAGAACTAGTTGAACTAACTGCGCGCCATCGCTGTAGTTGCTGGCGGGACCTGCCAAGGACAAGCCGGCCTGGGCGCTGAATAGCAGTGCGTTTCCGAGACTCGTGGGACAGGTGTCCTCACGAAGAAGAGGTATGAAACTCAAAGCAAAGGCTGCGCCTACCGTCACTGCGAGCATCGACACGAGCGCCCGCCATGCGCGAAGCCCATAGCCCGACACCAGCCAGTACATCGTTAGGACCAGTCGTTCAACGCTGAGACACGGTGATGAAAGACGACGCATCTCCATCTCGCCGTAGTAGAAGTCCGCACTTCCTGGCTCATCTTTTTGATCTTCTCGGCCTTTGCGCAAGGACCGATACGTCGCGGCAATCAGCTTCGGCTCGGTCGCGCTTTCGGACCGCGCGTGACCTATTGAGGATATGTTCCACTGCTTACTGGAACTAACAGTCTTTCTAAACTGAGCCTCTTCGTACAAAAACTTCCTTCTTGCGTGCCAGCCCTTGGTCACGTCGAGAGCGAAGTCTCCGCTCACAACGAGCCGGTCAATGTTGCTAGCGGCTGTGAAGTTTGTCCGGCTCAGATCGAACCCAGACAGAGTGACTCCGTCGCAGTTGGTGCCCGAAAGAGTAGTGAGATGTGTGACTTGAGCTATTGCTTGGGCGTTAGATGAGTCTGATATGAGCGCGGGTCCGGCAGACGAAAAATTTGTTAATTCTAAGTCGTTTGAGGCAACTCGTATTTCCCCGCCCCCTTGCATTCTGACTTGGTCAACAACGACGCGACCTTCGCCGGCCAATGCAATGGCGCTGAACGATTCGATGCTTATCCTTCTGAACTGCACGACTTTATCTGCGGAAATCGTAAAGCCCTCCGCGACATTCTGGAATTGTATGTCTTCAAGCGTCGCCACGCCTTCGACTTCGATACGCATGGTGGGCGTGGCACCGAAATGTGAACCGCGCAACGAAAGCTGAGCGTCCCCTCGTGGCCCTTTCCGAACTGTAAGGTCGTCTAGCAGCGCAGTCTGCTCAAACGTAGCGCCGTCGAACGATGCGCTACCGTACACAGTCACTTGGTGGAACGACGTGTGCGCGGCGAAGGAGCACGCTGGCAGTGAGAATGAGCCACCACTTTTCGATCCGGAGACGGTCCCTTCGAACGTTGCTTCACCGTGGAAGTTGCATGAGCTTGAGTCACCGGGGCTGCCGAATTGCGCCCCGCCAGGAAATTTGGCTTCGGTGAAATCGGCTCGTGAACGGAAGTCGCCCGTGATCACGGTTGGGCTGTCCGTGCGTCCTAGTCGCGAGTCGCGGAATACTGCCGATCCTTTGATGTCAATTTTATGAAAGTATGCGTTCGTTGTTGCTTCGACGCCTGCCGCTTCTAGATCAAGGCTTATTGTCGTTTCGTGAAGGGATAGACCCGTAGTTTGGCAGGCGGTCATGCTCAACTTGCCGTTAAATCTGCTGTCCCAGAACGAGATATTATTTTTCGAGGTTGTAGATTCGAGGTTTAGGCTAGTCATAGCGCCAAACTCGCATTGCGAAACCTTCAAACCATCGAGTTGAGCACCGGACATATTAATGCCAAAAGGAAATGTCGTGCGATCAAGTCGTAACTCGCCCACCAAGCGTGCGCTTCGCAAGTCGATAGGTACGCGGATGACCTTCTTTCCTTGGTCGTCTTTATGAGAAACTCTCTCGATCCACCTGTGGACGTAGACAGCATCCAATTCTCGACCAGAAAAGACTAGGGTACCTTCGCCTCTAATGAGCTGGTCGGCGTAATCCGACGCTTCGTTATCGGACAAATGCGCTATGCACTTACCGAACGGGCGGATCAACTCGCCGGTGCACCCTGTTTCGCCGCACGCGTAGTAGAACACCGAACCGCCGCCATACCGATTCTCGGTCGTGTGATATAGCCCTTTTTCCACTTCGCCCTCGGTTGCGTCTGATGTCTGGGTACCGCGATTCTAAGAACGTCAGCCCTAGAAGAGGAGGACGGCGCGCAGGTGGCCGAGCTTTCGGGCTGTCCTTGCCAAACATGTCGGCAGGTCTCAAATCTAAAGAACTGAGACGCTGGCTGAATGCCGCTAGCGCTACAACAATTCCCACGTATTGTCGTCTCAGAAGTTGACTCAAAACAACAGTCGCATATTGACATGTAATGATACTTTTGAGACGCTGGCGGTATGGCTGCGACATCCGCCCCCGCTGCAACTGAGACCGTTCTGGGTTACGTCCGAGTGAGCACTGGGCATCAGTCCCTGGACCAGCAGGTCGATGCGCTGACCGCCGCCGGGGTGGGCGGGTCGAGGATCTACAGCGACAAGCTGTCGGGAACGTCCACGCGGGAACAACGGCCCGGCCTGGCTGCGCTACTGGACTACGCCCGCGAGGGTGATGTCATCGTGGTCATCGGCATTGACCGCTTGGGACGTAACGCCGCTGAGGTGATGACAACGATTAGGGAGCTCGGCGAGCGAGGCATCGTCTTGCGTTCCCTGCGGGAAGGTATCGACACATCCAATGCTGCCGGTCGTATGATTGCCGGCGTCCTGGCCAGCTTGGCCGAACTGGAACTGGAACTCGGACGAGAGCGCCGTACCGCAGCGCGTGAGGCACGCAAGGCGCGTGGGCAACCCATCGGACGGCCCAAAGCTCTCGACGGTCAGAAGGCCGCACTGGCTCAACGGATGCACGCGGCTGGCGAACCTGCTACCACCATCGCCTCAGCCCTCGGTGTCAGTCGGGCAACGGTCTACCGAGTGCTCGCGCGGGACAACGAGTCCTGACTGCACCCCCTGGGGGGTGCCCCCATGTGAACCTCCACCCTCGCCTCGTGCAGCCAGCGCCTTGTCTCTCTCCGTAGATTCGCGTGCTTTGAAACGGTGTTGCAGCATATTTATTGTGGTCATGAATGAAGACGGACGGCACCTGTGAGTGAGATGAAGTCGTAGTGCATCTGCTCGCTCGCTGTCATCGCGATGATTTCAACGGGCGGCAAGGCCACTTCCCACAATTCAGCGCTCCGCAGCGCAGTTACGTCGTCGTGGTTGTTATAGAGAATCAGAATATCTAAGTCATTGGGTTCTTCCGACCGCATCATTGAACCGAACGCCCATATTTCAATACCGGGATATTCTGCCGCCAAACTGCATAGCCTGTGCAAGATTGGCCATCGCACTATTAGGTCCATGGCTCGCGCATCTTGTATAGAAAGTCATCGATCTTAAATATCGGTATACCCACCTGCTTTGAACTGTTGATAACTCGGTCTCCGAAGCCCTGGGCGCTCGGATTTGTAACCACCAATGCGTCTAGCGTGAGATCTGGGTATTCGTCCAGTGCTTTGGAAAATTCATCATCGGTAAGTTCGTATTTGTCTACTGTCACGATAATAAGTTGCCGCAGGCCTTGAGTGCGTGATAGCAGCCAGGCACGATGGCCGATGCGTTCTATTGATGTAACAACGCCGGTTGACCGCAGTCGCTTGCGTACATACGTTTCTTCGGGGTGGACATACTGCGAAATGTCATCGAACTGTCCGAGGGCGCGGGCAAATCCACCGAACGTATCGATGCTCACGCCCAGTTCATCTGATCTCGAATGGACGCCCGGCGCGATACTCCTGCGAGTGATGATCACCATGCCAGCCTGGGGAAGTTCGCGTAATGCCTCTTCCAAGTCGTGAACTGAAAATGATCTTCCCGAATCTTGCTCGACGCAGAATGCCACTGCGTCGGGCCGGCCTGGACGCTCGACTTTAATTCCGTTTGTATCGATCTGATTGACTTTAACACCGGAATTTATTCCGGACTTAAATTGATCGCGAAGTTGCTTGATAATCCAGTCTCTGATAGTCATTTATCGCCCTCCATGATTGATGTCATTTCCGTGGGAAATCGAACCGAACCGGGCGTCCAATCGCCTTTAGTGTGCCGGTCTTCGAGCTGTTGAATATGCAAAGCGAATTTGTGCACTATTGCGTTTTCTTCTGGGGTCAGTAGGTTGCGGTTAGCTGCCAGCAATCGCAAAATTTCTCGGCTGTTGGGTAGTATTGTTGCTTGGACTTGTTTGCGCCATTGATCTGCTCGACTATCATCAAACAGATTGTCCGCTGGTCCGTATTCTTCAAAGACGGCTTTGTTCGCACCTAATAATGGCTCTATCACCGAACGCGCGCTGCTTCTAGATTGGAATAGCGGCGTTCCATGTGCGATGGCCCGAGCTTCCTCACTCATTCGCTTCCATTCGTGAAGCGCATCGGGGGGGTACTCGTCGGGCGCTTTATCGACCACCGTATGACAGGTTGGGCACAGCAGGACAATGTTCTCCGGCAAGGCGCGTTCCGCCTCCGTTAGCGTAGTTCCGTCTTCCGAACGCGGGCCGTCGTCACTGGCTGGGATGATGTGTGCCAACTCGGCTATATGTTTACGCTTCACGAAGCTGAGGAGGTCTACTCGACAGTCCGGATTCTGGCAGTGCCCTCCTGACTCAGACCACATCTGGTCCTTAACCCACTGCTCAAGCTTCAAGCGTTTCTTCTTTTTCTGGGGTGTTGCCACACTTCGATGTTCGCAGACAGGCGGGGCTGGGGCGCAAAGCTATTCAAGATTGCGCCACGTCGTGCGCGTAATGCGCCTAGAACGGAGCGGGAACGGGCATCCGTCGGTTGTGGCACGTTTCAAACAGCTAGCGCCTTGCCATCTGCACTAGGTGAAGGTCTTGTCCGCAGTAAGTCCGCAGTAGCGTCGGCAGCAGCCTAAAGAAACCAACGCCTCCAACCGCCTGAGCTGCTGGTTCTTGACGGAGCCAACGCGGTCGGTGGTCCCAAACATACAGTTTGTCTCGTTCGCATCGAGAAGGTCAGGGGTTCGATTCCCCTTAGCTCCACAGAGTTTGAACCCGCCCGGAATTCACTTCCGGGCGGGTTTTCTGCTTCGTGGGTGCCGGGGCGGGTTGCCCATCGCAGCATGCTGAGCGAATGCACAGCAATCGGCAGACGCGGCGGTGAATCTCGGGTAGCTTGCGCTACATGCCCTTGGAGCTGGCCGCGTTCTTCCGGACGACTCTGCCGCTCGACCTCAACCGGGCGGCCGCGCTCGATGACGGTCGCTACCACTCCATTTGGATGCCCGATCACCTCGTGAGCTTCTGGCCGGACTCGATCTGGACACCCGAGTTCACCGATTTGGCCGAGGTGTCGCCGTCGCCGCACCGCTACCTGGACACGCTCACCCTCGCCGGGGCCGTCGCGGCGCGTACGTCACGCACCCGGCTCGCCACCAGTGTGCTCGACACCGTCCGTCGCCACCCGGTGATGCTGGCACAATCGGCACTGACCCTGAGTCACCTCTCGGAAGGCCGGTTCATCCTCGGGCTCGGTGCCGGCGAACGGGAGAACCTGGCTCCCTACGGATTCGACGACCGAGGCAGGGTCAGTCGGTGTGCCGAGGCGCTACGGCTGATCCGTCTGCTGTGGAGCACCGACGGTCCGATCGACTTCACCGGTGAATACTTCACCCTCGAGCACGGCCGGCTGGACACCGATCTGCACCGCACCGGCCCGCCGCCGATCTGGATCGGGGCCAATGGTCCCCGCATGCTGCGACTGGTCGGTGAACTCGGCGACGGCTGGTGGCCGACGGGCAGCGCCGGGCCCGAAACCTATGCCGGCCAGCTGGCCCGCATCCGGGAGGCGGCCGAACAGGCCGGACGCGACCCGCAGGCCATCACGCCGGCGAAGATGGTGGTCTGCCTCATCGGCGAGCCCGAAGAATTGGACGTGATCCTGCAACGCCCGTTGGTGAAGTCGCTGGTGCTGCAACTGACGGCCGACGCGCTGGCCGCCGCCGGGCACCGCCACCCGATGGGCGAGCGCTGGCGCGGCATCCAGGACATCGACCCCCGCGTGCTGACCCGGGACAGACTGCTCCGCCTGTTCGAGGAGGTCGACCCGGCCGCGATTCTGTCCGTCGTCCCGCACGGCACGCCGAAGCAGGTCGCCGAGCAGATCGCCGACTTCGGCCAGGCGGGCGCCCGGGTGGTGTCCGTACTGGACTACAGCGGAATGGCGGGGCAGGCCTACGCCGCCGAGTCGGCTCGCAAAGTTCGTGAGGTCGAGGACGCATTGCTCCAGCGCACAGGAAGTACGCCATGACCATCTTGGACGCTGACGTCCTCATCGCCGACGCGCGGGAAACAACGGGTGTCACCGACTTCGGTGATGACACCCTGCCCGGGCGGGTGGCACTGATCCTGGACAGGCTGAACACCGCCGGGCTGGACGACACCGGTCGGCGGGCAGCCGCTCGCACGATCGGCGGACTACTGACCAGCCGGCTGCAGTTCGTTGCCGACCGCGCCCGCCTACCGCTGGCCGAAGAACGAATCACGGCCCCGCTCTTCGCCACCGGCGAGCCGCGGTCGGGCACGACGCTGCTGCATGCGCTGCTCGCCGAGGACGAAGATTCGCGCGCGCTGCGATTCTGGGAGGTGATGTACCCCTCGCCGCCACCGGGCCCGGCAGACGCCGACGACCCGCGCCGAGCCCAGGCCGACGCCGACTGGCAGGAGATCCTCGACCGCATCCCGCCGTGGATCGTCAGCCACCCCTACAACGATCTGCTCGGTGCCGGGCTACCCGAGTGCGAACGCACGTGGGCCTTCGACTTTCGCGCGATGAACCCGAGCACGTGGTGGCGGGTGCCGGTCACGATCCAGAACTTCCCGCAAGACCACCATGCCCAGTACGCCCTGCACCGCATGATGCTGCAACACATCCAATACACCCGCCCACCGAAGCGCTGGGTGCTCAAGGGGTTTCACGGCCGGCGCCTGCAAGCGCTGTTCGACACCTACCCCGACGCCCGCATCGTCTGGGTACATCGCGACCCGGTACAGGTGCTTGCCTCGCAGATCGTGGCCTTCGGACAGATCAACGAAAGCCTCGCCGGGACGCTGGACTGGGATCGGTACGCCAGGGACACCATCGAGGGTTCCCGGGCCAACTTCCACGCCTACCTCACCGACCCACTCGTGGACGACCCGCGTATCCACCACGTCCGCTACCGCGACTTCGTCGCCGACCCGGTCGCCACGATCGGTGGCTTCTACGACTTCGCCGGAGTCCCGTTGTCCGGGAACGCCGAGCAGGCCATGCGCGACTACCTGATCACCAACCGCGGTGATCGGTACGGCAAGTTCACCTACTCCACCGACGTCCTGCCGGTTCCCGTGCAGGAACTGCATGACGAATTCGCCGCCTACCGTGAGCGATTCGGCATCGACATCGAAACGAGGCGCTGATGGCGTTCGGGGACGGCGCGGACGACGAGGCGCTGCGCGCGGCGTGGCACGAATTCTGCGACCGGCTCAAGGCCGCCGGAGATCTGGCCTTCAAGGACACCTCGCCCGCGGATGCCCTGCAGCGCGCCGACGCCTTCCGCTACCTGACGCAGAACCTCGGGCAGGCCTACGACCTCGCGCTGGAGACCAAGGACACCCGGTATCCGATGATCCACCCGTTCTGCGGGCCGACCCGCAAGCTCGGCGGCGACAATGCCGACTTCGTCTACCTGCAGGCCTGGATCGACGGCGCCTCGACGTACCGGATCACCGGTGACCGGGGCACCGCGCGTTTCATCAACTTCACCGTGCAGGGCCCGCGACCCGACAAGGACGTCTACTACGGCGCCGATCACCCGAACCTGCACGAACCCTTCGGCGACACCCCCGAAGCGAACATCACCGGCGACGACCTCGTCACCGAGCCCGACGGCAGCTTCGTCCTCTACGTCGGTGGTGCACAGCGAGAACAGAATTGGCTTCCGACCACACCGGGTTCACGCAAACTGTTCATGCGCCAGGGCTTCGACTCCTGGGCCGAGCGCTCGGCACAGTTCAGCATCGAGCGCATCGACATGGATGAGCCGCGTCCCGTGCCGACACCGCAAGATCTCATCGCGTCGATGCAGTGGGCCGGCGACTTTCTCACCGGGGCGATGACGGACTGGCCCGATCGCGAACTGGAAATCGGCTCGCTGTTCGGCGAGCCCGAACCCAACGCATTTCCCGGGGCCCGCTTCGAGGGCACGGCGGAGCAGCGCGATGCGCGCCGCGGACGGCTCATCGTCACCATGCCGTGGCGTCTCGGGCCGGACGAAGCGTTGGTCTTCGAATTCGCCGACGACGGTCAGTTCTGGATGCTGACCAATATGGGCGCGTTCTGGAACAGCATGGATTACCTGTACCGGCCGGTGAGCTACACGCCGAGCAGAGCGGCGACCGACTCCGACGGCCGCGTACGAATGGTGATGGCGTACAACGACCCCGGCGTGCACAACTGGATCGACACCCAAGGCTTCGGCGAGGGCTACCTCACCATGCGGGTGATCGGAAGTCGCCAGTTGCCCGAGGTCAGCACTTCGGTCGTGCGCCTGGCCGGTCTGGACACCGTGTTGCCTGCCGGCACCCGGCGCGTCACGCCCCCGGAGCGGGCCGCGCAATTGCACGCACGCTTCGACGCCATCCGCGCCAGATTCCGGATCTGACATGGACCCGAGACTCGAGACGCTCGCCGCGTCGGCCTTCGACAACGTCTACCACGTGGGCCACCTCGTCCCCGATCTGTCGGCTGCCATGCACTCACTCACCGCCGCCCTGCAGATCGCCTGGGCGCCACCGTTCGAGATGCCCAGCGGTTTCGCCCGCCCGGACGGATCCGCCGACGACAGACGTGTCCGCATCGCGTTCTCCATGTCCGGTCCGCCGTACCTGGAGCTGATCGAGGTCGTCGCGGCCACGGACTCGATCTTCGCCGAACCGAAGCTCGGCGGCATGCACCACGTCGGCTACTACGCGCAGCGCTGGCGCGACGACGTCGCGCGGCTGCAGGCAGACGGTTGGGGGTTGGAGCGCACGGGTGCCGGCGTTGCCTTCCTGCGGGACCCGCGCAGCGGGCTTCGGGTGGAGGTGGTCAGCTTCAAGGGCCGCGACTTCCTGACCCGGATCCTCGACGGTGCGATGGCGCGGGAATACCCCCTGACCGAGCGCCCGTGACCGCAGTCGCACACACCTCGTACGGCGCGCTGCGTGGCGAGGCGAACTCGGCCGGCGCGGGTGGGGACGTTGTCGTCTTCCGAGGTGTGCCCTACGCCGCCGCCCCGACGGGCGAGCGGCGTTGGCGTCCCCCGCAACCCCCGCCGGGCTGGGCAGGCGTGCGGGCCGCCGACACCTTCGGAGCCATTGCGCCGCAGGATATCTCGACCGAGCGACTGACCAAGCGCGGCCTGACGATGAGCGAGGACTGCCTCACGCTCAACATCTGGACGCCCGCGGTCGACGACCAACGCCGGCCCGTGCTGGTTTTCCTGCACGGCGGCGGGCAGACGCAGGGGCACGGATCCGCACCGCTGCTCGACGGTTCGCGACTGGCCCGGCGCGGCGACATCGTGGTGGTGACGCTCAACTTCCGGCTCGGCGTACTGGGAACGCTCTACGCGCCGGACCGGCACGGGGCGGGCTCCACCAACCTGGCATTGCGCGACCAGCGGCACGCGCTGCAGTGGGTGCGCGACGAGATCGGCGCCTTCGGCGGTGACTCCGCGGCCATCACGGTCGCCGGACAGTCCTCCGGCGCGGTCGCGATCGCCGCCCTGCTCGCCGGCGGATGCGACCTGTTCGACCGCGCGATCCTGCAGAGCGGCGGGTTGGAGCGCGTGCGCTCGACGGCGGCCGCCTCGGCCGTGGCCGAGCAGATCCTCTCGACCGGTGCCTTCACGCGCGGCGGAGAACCGGATGTCGAGCAGATCCTTGCCGCGCAGCGTGGCATCGACACCGGCTTCGTGCCGCCGCAGGGACCGTTCCACCCGTGCATCGACGGCGATGTCATCGACGCACATCCGTTGGTCGTCGCCCGAACTCGCGACCTGCCTGCCATCCCCATCCTCGCTGGGACGACGCGCGACGAATGGCGGATCTTCGATTCCGCGCTGGATGAAGACATCTTCACCGAGCAGTACGTGCTCGACCGGGCACAGGCACTCGCCGGGCCCGATCACGACGCGGACGCGGTGGTGGCGATGTACCGCGCCGACCATCCCACGATGCGCGAGGCCGCCGGCGCGATGGTCACCGACTACCACTTCACCGCGCCGACAGAGCAGTTCGTCCGCGCACATGCCGGGCGCGGCAACGCGGTGTTCCGTTACGAGCTGCAGTGGCCTTCCCCCCGTGCCGGATTGGGCGCATGCCACGATTCGTGCCTGGCCCTGGTCTTCGGCAATGTGGACGCCGTGCCCGCGCTGGCCGGAAACGACGGGGCGGCCCGCCAGATGTCAGAAGCCGTTCAGGACCGCTGGCTGGAGTTTGTCCGGGGCGCGGAGCCCTGGCAGCGCTACGACGGTGCCGGCGGGGCCACGATGCTGCTCGGGTCCGAGACCGCGATCGCACGCGGCCACCGCACCGAGCAACTCGCCGTCTGGGAGGGCCGCTATCCCGCTTACGAGTGAGCGTCCCGCTCGGTCGCACCGGGGTTCAGCAGTTCACACCAGTCCGGTGGAGGTCTGCCGCCGTCCCAGTACGGCGCCGAGTGCCAGCATGCCGATGGCCAGACCGAGGTGCAGCCAGTTGTCGGCGTCGTTCACCGGGACGAAGTTCATCGAACTGTGGTGGTCGATGACCAGTCCGTATACGAACAGCACCAGGTAGATCACGCCCCCGCCGATCAGGTAGCCGCGGGCGGCGGTGAATGTGCGGGCCATCGCGATTCCGGCGACGCCGAACGCCAGGTGCACCAGGTTGTGTAGTACCGACACGTTGAAGATTCCCAGCAGGGCGGCCTCCGAATGGTGTCCGGCGAAGGTGAGCTGGTCATAGTCGGTGGTGATCCCGGGGATGAAGCCGAGGATGCCCACCAGGAGGAACACCGCGCCGACGGCCAGGGCGGCCTTCTGTACCGGTGTGCGGGTGGGTGCGGTCGTGCGGGGCTTGGTCATCAGAACTCCTCTGAGTGCGCGAGTCACCGAGCCGCTGTTTCCCACCGTCTTGAGGACGCTCGGCGACGAAGCGGATTTACCCGCTGATCGGCGGGTCAAACGCCCGTTACCTGAATGTGACGCCGGTGAGTTCCTGCGACACCTCCCAGGCGCGGGCGGCGGTCTCGCTGTCGCGCAATGGCTTCCAGAGTTTCTGTGGCCCGGGCGGGCCACCCGCGTTACCCAGCCAGGTGGGCCCGAAGAACACGCCGGGTTCGGGTGCGGTGGCGGCCATCAGCGCGGGAAGCTTGGCACTGTCGACCGTTCCCGCGCCGAGCCCGTGCGCCGACAGCCAGCGGATCAGCCGTACGCCGGTGGTGTCGTTGTCCCGTCCGAGCTCGGGACGCGCCGCGAGCAGGCTGGTCGGGGCGACGCCGGGGTGTGAGATGTTGCTGGTGATGCCCCAGCCGGCGGCGGTGCTGCGGCGGGCGAGTTCCAGCCCGAACAGCCCGAACGCGATCTTGGACTGCCGGTAGGCGCGCATCCCGTCGTACCCGCGCTCCCAGTTCAGGTCGTCCCAGTTGATCTTGCCGCTGCGCGCGGCGATGCTCGTCTGCGATGTCACCCGGGCACGTCCGGCCGAGAGCAGCGGCAACAGGTGCCCGGTGAGGGCGAAGTGACCCAGGTGGTTGGTGCCGAACTGCAGCTCGAACCCGTCGGCGGTGACCTGACGGTCGGGCGGTGTCATCACCCCGGCGTTGTTGATCAGCAGATGGATCGGGGCGCCTCCGGCGCGCAGCTTCGCACCGAGCGCGGCGACCGACGCCAGCGACGACAGGTCCAGCGCCTCCAGCGACAGCTTCGCCTGCGGATGCTGTGCGCGGATGGTGGCGGCCGCCGCCTCGCCCTTGACGGTGTTGCGGACCGGCATGATCACCTCGGCGCCGGCTTGCGCCAAGCGGGTGGCGATGCCGAGCCCGATTCCGTCGCTGGCTCCGGTGACCACCGCGCGTTGTCCGCTGAGGTCGGGAATGGTGATGTCGTACTGTCCGCGTGTCATGTGTTCGAGACTGTCCGGCATCTGGATCGGTAACCACGGCCTGACGGTCCGTGGCTGGGCAATCCGCGCCGGGCGACAATGGCAGCCATGATCGATCGAGCAGGACTGGCGGAGTTCCTGGTCCGCCGGCGCGGTGCACTTCAGCCAGAGGACGTCGGCCTGCCGCGGGGGCAGCGCCGCCGAACCAGCGGGCTGCGCCGCGAAGAGGTGGCCGCCCTGTGCCATATGTCGACCGACTACTACGCGCGGCTGGAGCGCGAGCGCGGCCCGCATCCCTCCGAGCAGATGATCGCCTCGATCGCGCAGGGATTACACCTGTCCCGTGACGAACGTGACCACCTGTACCGGCTGGCCGGGCACCGGCCGCCGTTGCGGGGTTCGGGCACCGACC
The DNA here is from genome assembly GCF_008329585.1 of Mycolicibacterium sp. P9-22. Lineage (GTDB taxonomy): Bacteria > Actinomycetota > Actinomycetes > Mycobacteriales > Mycobacteriaceae > Mycobacterium. The sequence continues at coordinate 693,155 of NZ_NPKP01000003.1, forward strand.
ACATCAGTCCCGGCATGCTGCGGATCCTCGACAGGCTCACCGACACCCCGGCCGAGATCGTCACCGAGCTGGGGGAGACGTTGCGGCAGACCCCGCTCGGGGTCGCGCTCTTCGGTGACCTGTGCCGCCACACCGGGCCGGCGCGCAGCATCGGCTACCGGTGGTTCACCGATCCCGAGGCACGCGACATGCACCTGCCCGAGGATCACGAGTTCTATTCGCGGCTCTACGTTTCGGGGCTGCGCGGCGTGTCGGCCATGCGCGGGCCCGCGTCCAGGGCGGCCCGCTACGCCGAGCTGCTCACCGAGTGCAGCGCGGAGTTCCGGACCCTGTGGGCCGAACATGAGGTCGGGATCCGGCCGCGAGAGATCAAGCGATACAACCATCCCCAGGTCGGGTTGCTGGAGCTGAACTGCCAGATCCTGCTGGATCCCGATGAATCGCACACGCTGCTGGTCTTCACCGCAGCACCCGGCAGCGAAAGCTACGAGAAGCTGCAACTGCTGTCGGTGGTCGGCGCGCCGACGGTGTGAGCGGCCGCCCCGGTGTCATGCTGGAACCGATGACCGACCGGCCGCTGGACCCCAACACCCGGCTCGCCGCCGAACGTAACAGGCTGGCGCTGGAGCGCACCCTGATGGCCTGGACCAGGACGGCGACGTCGTTGATCGCGTTCGGATTCACCATCTTTCAGATCTTCCGGTTGCTCGACGACAGCGAACGCCTGCGCCAGCCCTACGTCAGCCCGCAGGTCGTGGCTGCGGTCATGGTTGTCATCGGGATCACCGCGCTGATCCTGGCCTGGGTGCAGCACCGGCAGGAGCTGGCCGCGCTGCGGCTGGAGTTCGGTCCGCTGCGTTACTCCATCGCCTCGGTCGTCGCCGCGATGATCGCCGGACTCGGGGTGCTCGCGCTGCTGGCGATCACGCTGCGGATGTGATCGCATGAGCGGATGGCTGGTGGAGCATGTCCCGGCGGGAGTGCTGCTCATCGCCCTGATCGCCCTGTTCGCCGGTGGCGCGCTGCTGGCACAGCGATTCGTCCGGCGCCGGTTCCCGCACCTGGCCGGTGAGGAGCACAACGACGTCACCCGGTTCGCCTACGGGGTGATCGGATTCGTCTACGCGTTCTTCATCGGTTTTCTCGTCTCGGCGATGTGGGGCCACATCAACACGGCGGACGTCAACGCGCGGGCCGAGGGTGCTGCGGTGGTGCAGTTGGCAAGGGATGCCGCGGTTTTCGAACCCGCCGATGCCGAACGGATCCGGCAGCGTCTGCTGGCCTATGAACGGGCGGCCATCGCCGAATGGCCGGGCACTCGTTCGACCGAGGCCGATGCTGCGCTGACCGACGTGTACCGCACCTATGGGCAGATTGTGCCGGCCGATGCCATCCAGAAGTCCATCGTCGCAACGTCATTGAGTAATCTCGACAAGGCCAGTCAGGCCCGGACGGTGCGGATCATGCAGGCTCACGGCGACGACGGACCACCGTGGCCGCTATGGGCGGTCGTCTTCCTGACCAGCGCGCTGGTGCTGGGCACTGCGATCATCTACGGGGTGGAGAAGCCGTCGATGCACTACCCGATGGTGGCCATCGTCGGGGTGCTGGTCGCCACCAACCTGTTCCTCGTCCTGCAGCTGTCGCACCCGTTCGTCGGGGACGTGGCCACCTCGCCGGACCCACTGCACGAAGCCGTCGCGGTGCTGGAACAGCCGAGCGGTTAGAGCCGGTACATCTCCCGCGCCATGGCGGCGTCCTCCATGAAGGCCTCCCGCGCCACGGCCCGGTGGCTGCGTTTGCGGCGGGTTTCCTGCACCGGAGCCAGGAATGTCGCGCGCAACGCCGCTTTCATGCGGGCCGCCCACTGCCGAGAATTGATGCGCGGCAATGGTATCGCTGCCGCCGGCGATCCCCTGAGGGGTTGTGCCTGTGTCATGATTCGACGCTACGAATTATGGGCTGACCAGGCATCGTGCCCGGGGGCGATCTTGAACTGCGACCGTAGTAGGAGCCGCGCCCACCCGGGGCATGAGAGCCGGGTCACAATCCGTGCCGGCTCGAAGCCGGGACCGGTCACTTACCCGTCAGGTGCGCCCGGACATCGTCGTCGAGTTCGACCCCGAACGACCGCAGCATCCACCCCAGCGTCTCGTAGGCGCCCACGGTGAAGATGGCGTCCAAGATCTGCTGCGTGCTCAGGTGCGCGTTCAGCGTGGCCCAGGTGGCGTCACCGATGACGCCGTCGGCGACCAACTCATCGGCGGTGCGCAGCAGGGCCGCGTCGGCGTCGGACCAGAGCGAGGAGTCCGGGCCCCAGGCGATCCGGGCCACCTCGTCGCGGGAGATGCCGACGTCGCCGGCGATCACCACATGCTGAGCCCACTCGTACTCGGATTGCCGCAGCACCGCGGTACGCAGGATCAGCATTTCGCGTTGGCGCGGCGTCAGCGAGGTCGCCGACAACAGATGGCCGTTGAACGTGAAGAAGGCCTTGGACAACTCCGGGTGATACGCCAAGGCGCCCAGCACATTTAGCCCCTTGGGTCGGCCCTCGGTCGGCAGCGGGGGGTGTCGGCGCACCGGCGGATTCATGGCCGCCAGCGCGTCACGCATCTGCGGCGGCCACTCCTTGGGGTGCAGCGGGTCAACACGAGCCATGCTGGAGGTTCCTCTCGTCGCTGCGGCGATATCCACCACCCGACCGGTAATGGCATTCTCTCTAGATTGCACGACGATCCCGGAAATGACGAATGCGACGCTTTCGGGGTCCCGAGAGCGTCGAGACCGCGGCCGCGTCGCACCGGCAAAAGGGGTTTGGGGCTGCCGTCAGCTGGCGGCGGGTGCCTGCAGATTCCACAGATTGTTGGACAACAATCGCTGCAACTTGTCGAGTACGGCGGCGACCTCGTCATCGGTGCCCACGAACCCGGCATAGAAGCCCATCCCGAACATCAACACCAGCAACATCTCGACGAGCGCGGCAGCGTCGGCATCCGCGGCCAGCTGGCCGCTCTCGGCGGCGTCGCTGACGGCGGTGTTCAGGAACGCGCGGACGTCCTCGCGCGGTGCGTATTCGTCGTTCTTGAGCTCGGGGTGGCGGTAGGCCTCCAACATCGAGGTGACCAGGAACGCCGCCGCCGAGTCGGCCTCCCGGTGCGCGGCCATCATCCCCGACATGAACGCCGACAGCTTGCCGGGCAGGGTGGTCTCACCGGCGGCGGCCTCGACACCGGCGTCGAACAGCGCGGTATTGGTGCTTGCCAGCACCTGGCCGTACAGATCCTTCTTGTTCGTGAAGTAGTGATTGATCGCCGGGCGGGTCAGATTCGCGCGTTCGGCGATCGCCTGAAATGTCGACGCGTCGTAGCCAAGTTCGCTGAAAACCTGCCGAGCCGCATGAAGGATCCGCTCACGGGTTTCGGCCCCGTTAGCTGCTCGTGGACGCCCGCGAGTGCGGCGCAGCGCTTGTGTCATACGCGGAGTTTGCCACAGTTATCTGACTGGTGCGTAGAAAACCCCCCGAACTGCTGGTTTGACGCCGTGTATAGCAAATGCTCGAGCGGAGGTTGTTGCCGACCCCGTCGTCACGGCCGTAGCCTCGTGAGGTGTCCGGAGTGACCGCTGTCCGTGCCGACGAACTGGCCGCCCTGGAGTTCTTCGCCGGTTGCCCCGCGCCGACGCTGCGGCCTCTGGCCGCGCAGCTGGAACCGCTGGTCGCAGCCCCCGGGCAGGTGCTGATGCGCCAGGGCGAGACGGCCCCGACCTTCCTGCTCATCGGTTCCGGGCACGCCGAGGTCACCCATGTCGGCAAGGACGGTGCGGTGACGGTGTCGCAGCTGGACCCCGGCGTCGTCGTCGGCGAGATCGCGCTGCTGCGCGACAAGCCGCGCAACGCCACCGTGGTGGCCACCACCGAGCTGAGCGGCTGGATCGGCAACCGGGCGGCCTTCGCTCAGCTGCTGGAGCTGCCGGAGGCGATGAACAGATTGGTGCGGACCGCCCGGCAGCGCCTGGCGGCCCACATCATCCCGATCGAGATCGCCCTGCGCGACCACCTGGTGCTGCATCTGCGTCCGGTGTTGCCCGGTGACAACGTACGCACCACCGGTGGCCCGATCGAGTTCTCCTCCGAGACGCTCTACCGCCGGTTCCAGAGCACCCGGGTGCCCACCCCGGCGCTGATGGCCTATCTGTTCGAGGTCGACTATGTCGACCACTTCGTCTGGGTGATGACGGCCGGGCCGGACGGGCCGGTGGTGGCCGACGCCCGATTCGTGCGCGAGGGGCACGGCGTCAGCACCGCAGAGGTGGCGTTCATCGTGGCCGACGTTTACCAGGGCCACGGCATCGGCACGTTCCTGATGGAGGCACTCGCGGTGGCCGCCCACGTCGGCGGCGTCACCCGGTTCTCGGCGCGGGTGCTGTCGGACAACTACGCCATGCGGGCGATCATGGACCGTGCCGGAGCGCACTGGGTGCGCGATGATCTGAACGTGGTCATCACCGAGGTGGACGTGCCGGCGGCCAGATCGCTTTCCTTGCAGCCCGAGATGTACGAGGAGATCGCCGAAATGGCGCGACGCACCATGCGGTCGGTGGGCTGATGGCCGCCCGGCCACCGATGGCCGCCCGTGGCCGCAGGCCACCATTGAACAAGGACACCCGGCTGTGCATCTCGCTGGCCGCGCGCCCCAGCAATATCGGCACCCGGTTTCACAACTATCTGTACGACGAGCTCGGCCTGGACTTCATCTACAAGGCCTTCACCACAACGGATATCACCGCGGCCATCGGCGGGGTGCGGGCACTGGGCATCCGCGGCTGCTCGGTGTCGATGCCGTTCAAATCCGATGTGATGGCCCTCGTCGACGAGATCGAGCCGTCCGCGCAGGCCATCGAGTCTGTCAACACGATCGTCAACGACGACGGCCACCTGCGAGCCTGCAATACCGATTACCTTGCCGTGCAGGGCCTCATCGGCCGGCACGCGCTGGACCCGGATGACGAGGTCATCATCCGCGGCAGCGGCGGCATGGCAAACGCGGTGGCGGCCGCCTTCGTCGGGGCCGGTTTCGGCGGCGGCGTGATCGTCGCGCGCAACGCACAGGCCGGACGCGCACTGGCCGACCGGGTGGGATACCGGTACGCACCCGAGGTCGGTTCGCTGCGGGCGCCGATCCTGGTGAACGTCACCCCGATCGGGATGGCCGGGGCCGCGGAGGAAACCCAACAGGCCTTCGACGACGACGTGATCGCCGCCGCCGGCGCCGTTTTCGATGTGGTGGCGCTACCGTCGGAGACCCCGCTGATCACCGCCGCACGCGCGGCGGGGACCACGGTGATCACCGGCGCGGAGGTCATCGCCCTGCAAGCGGCCGAACAGTTCGAGCGTTACACCGGTGTCCGGCCGACCGAGCAGCAGATAGCCGCCGCGTCGGCGATTTCCCGCGCCTAGGGAGTGATGGTCGTTTCGTCGTCGATGGCCGACGTGGCATCCATCAGCGGGCCCATCTGCTCCTCGGTGCCCTCGGCATTGATCTGCAGCACGAACACCCCGTCATCGGCCGGGATGACCGTCGTCTTCTGGGCGACCAGCAGGTTCTTGCCGTCCTTGACGTAGGTGCCGCCGACCTGGACGGCGTCGAACCCGCCGAGCTTGCCGGGTTGGCCCTCGGTGGGACCGTCGAACTGGGGTAGGTTCCTGAGCTCGCCGGGGGCGAACTCCAGGATCTTGGCGCTGTCCACATTGCCGGTCAGCTTCGACATGATCGCGGTGATGGTCGGCGGCGGTGGCGGCATCGACGGGTCGGTGAACACGATCTGGCTGTAGGCCCACTCCGGCGTGCCCGGTCCGGCGTCGATCCACCCGGCCGGCGCGGGCAGGTTCACCGTCGGTGCGCCTTCATCGCCGCGCTTCACCTGGGCCTCGGTGATGCCGTTGTCCTTGATGTACTCGACGATCGTGTAGTTCTCTCCGGCAGGCTCGGCGGGAGCGCTGGATGCCGCGGCGCTGGTGCTGGTTTCGGCGGCCGCCGAAGAGGTGGCGCTGGTGCTCTCCTCGGCGCTGCTGGTGGGTTCGGTCTTGCTGTCCGACCCACAGCCGGCCAGGGCCAGGCTGAGCACTGCGGCCGCCGCGGCCACACCGCGGACGGTCGTCTGCTTGTTCATTGCATCTCCTGTCGTGGGCACCCGAAGGCGATCTCTGCGGGACGTTACCTGCCGCGGCGACGTCCCGCGGTCGTGCGCGCCGATGTGGTACCACAGCTTCATGCGTGGCTACGCGATCTGTCTGGGCGCTGTGCTCGTCGTGGCCGGATGCGCTACGCCACAGCCGGCCACGCCCACCTCATCGTCGGCCATCGAGAGCTCCGCGGTGGTGAATCCGGCCGCGGTCGCGCGGGTGCGCAGCGAGCTGCCGACCGGCTATGAAGTCGGCGATCTCGCGGAACATGCTGCGCCGGCGTCATTCTGGGGGCTCAAACCACACTGGATCGCGGAGCCCACGCAGTGCGGCGCGCTGGCCGATCCGGGTGCCGGCGCCCCGGTGCGGGGCTGGTCGGCGTCGGGGCCGGGCGGGATCATCTACGCCCTCGTCGCCGGCCCGGGAGTGCGGTCACCGGCACCCGAGGGCTGCACGGCGTGGACGCTGACGGGTGGGCGCACGACCGCCGCCGTGAATGCCGTCGAACCACCCGCCATCGCCGACACGCCGACGGTCGCCATGAGCACGGTGGCCACCACCGTCGTCGAAGGCGGCACCGAGACGCGATCCCATGCCGACACCGTCAACGCCTACCTGGACTCGGGTTACGTGGCCTCCGTGACGGTGGTGACCGATCCGGGCTCGGCCCTGCCCGCGCTCGAACCCGACGTCGCCGCACGGTTGCTGGCGCAGACGGTCACCGCCGTCCGCGACGCCGGCCGGTAGATTGGCGGCGATGTTCTCGCCACGGGTGCTCGCCCTCACCGCCTGCGCGGCCGCGCTCACCGCGTGCACGGCGGGCGAACCCGAGCAAGGTGCCGGTATCGAAAGAGTCTTCGACGTGAAGCCGACCTTCGATTCGGCGTACCAGGTGACCACGACCGGACCCACCGGGATCGACCCCAAGCTCCTCGCGCCCGCGGCGGTACCGCCCGGTGTCCGTGTCGAGCCGGAGGCGTGCACGAAATTTGCGGCGGGCCTTGGCATTCCGGAGGGCGCGCAGGGCAACATGGCCGCGACCACGGCCGAGGGCAAGGGCAACCGCTTCATCGCCATCGCCGTCGAGACATCGGAGCCGGTCCCGTTCAATGAGCCGGGCCCGGATTGTCAGAAGGTCGGCTACGGCGGGCCGGGCGTGCGTGGCCTGGTCGAGGTCGTCGAATCCCCGAAGATCGAGGGTGCGCGGGTGGTGGGCACCCACCGCGTGGTGCAGACGGTGGTGGACGGGAAGCCGCACAGCGGCGAGTTGTTCAACTACGTCGCGAGTTTCGATTTGTACCTGGTGATCGTCACCGCCAACCCGCTGGTGGTGCCGAACACCCCGGTGGCCCCGGTGGACACCCAGAAGGCCAGGGAGTTGCTGACCGCCGCGGTCGCCGCGGTGCGCGGCTAACGGACGTCGCGGGCCCGGAACTGGATGCTGATCCGAGGGCCCGTCGGCCGCGCCGTCTTGGGGACCGCGTGCTCCCAGGTCCGCTGGCAGGATCCGCCCATCACCAACAGATCCCCGTGGCCCTGCGGCAGCCGCAGCGAGCGGCCCCCGGTGCGCGGTCGCATCGCAAAAGTCCTGCGCGCGCCCAGGCTCACGATCGCCACCATGGTGTCCTCGGTGCTGCTGCGCCCCACCGTGTCACCGTGCCACGCCACGCTGTCGGTGCCGTCGCGGTACAGGCACAGTCCGGCACTGGTGAACGGTTCGCCCAGTTCGCCCGCGTAGATGTCGTTGAGCCGTCGGCGCAGCCGGGCGATCGCCGGGTGCGGGGCGGGGCCGTCGGTCAGGTCGTGGAAGCTGACCAGGCGGGGTACGTCGAGCACCCGCTCGTACATCTGCCGGCGCTCGGCCCGCCACGGAATGGCTTCCAGTAGCTCGTCGAACAGGGTGCCGTCGGCGTCCAGCCAGCCGTTCAGCCAGCCGGCGCGCACGTCGATCCAGGCGCCGGCGCCCAGGTTGCGACGTTCATCGTGGTCGAAGAGCGACCCTTGGACGGCCAGAGACACGACTCGAGCGTATCGCACAGGCGTTCGAAATCACAGGTTGACGGCGCCCGGTCCGTGGTCGGCGAGTACGTCCTCGGGGTTGACCAGCTGGCACGCCTTCAGGCTCATGCAACCGCAGCCGATGCACCCGGTCAGGTTGTCGCGCAGCCGCTCCAGATGCACGATCCGGTCCTCGAGGTCCTGGCGCCAGCCGGCCGACAGGCGGGCCCAGTCCTTGCTCGTGGGAACGCGGTCGTCGGGCAGGGTGGCCAGCGCGTCGCGGATGCGGGCCAGCGGAATGCCCAGGCGCTGGGACATCCGGATGAATGCGACCCGGCGCAGCGTCTCGCGGGGGTAGCGGCGCTGGTTGCCCGAGGTGCGCCGGCAGCTGATCAGGCCCTCGCGCTCGTAGAAGTGCAGCGCCGACACCGCCACTCCACTGCGGTGTGACATCTCACCGGGCGTCAACTCGTGGGTTTCCACACCTGAACCATAGTTGAGATCGGCGCGGGCGATGCGCAACGGCCTACCGCCAGGACGGCAACCAGATCTGCATATGCCAGGTGCTCTGCGATATCGGCAGGCCGGTCAGAATCGGGTACAGCCAGGCGAAGTTGGTGATCACCAGCGCCACATAACAGCTCACGGCGATCAGACCAAGCGTTCGGCGTTCGGCGTTCTGCCGGGGCTGATACAGGATGTCGCCGAGGATCAGCGCTATCAGCATCACCAGGAACGGCGCCATCGTCGTCGCGTAGAAGAAGTACATCTGCCGGTCGATGTCGAGGAACCACGGCAGGAAGCCTGCCGAATATCCCACCAGCACTGCGGCATAACGCCAGTCGCGGCGCACGAAGGTCCGCCACGACGCGTACAGCAGCACCGGCACCGCGATGAACCACATGGTCGGGGTGCCGACCAGCATGACCGCCTTGACGCAGGATTCCGCGCCGCACCCCGGCACGTTCTGCTGATCGATGGCGTAGAGCACCGGTCGCAGCGACATCGGCCACGTCCACGGCTTGGACTCCCACGGATGGTGATTGCCCGCCGCGTTGGTGAGCCCGGAATGGAATTTGTACACCGAGGCCGTGTAGTACCAGAGCGATCGGATGGCGTCGGGCAGCAGTCCGCCCTCGCCGATGGTGCGGCCCACCTCGTGCCGATACACCCCGGTCTCGGAGGCGAACCAGCGCGCGTAGGACGCCAGGTACATCAGCAGCGGGATCGCACCCAGCGCGTACACCGCGGGCACGGTGTCGCGGCGCAGCGTGCCCAGCCACGGCCGGGGCGCCCGGTACTGGCGCCGCGCTGCGATATCGAAGGCCAGCGTCATCAGCCCGAAGAACGCGATGAAGTACAGCCCCGACCATTTGGTGGCGCATGCCAGGCCCAACAGCACGCCGGCGCCGAACCGCCACCAGCGCACCCCCAGTCGCGGGCCCCACGGCGTATCGCCGATCCGGCCCTCCAGCAGGGCGACATGCATGCGCATCCGTACCTGGTCGCGGTCCACGATCAGCGCGCCGAAGGCCGCCACCACGAACACCACCAGATACACGTCGAGCAGCGCGGTGCGTGCCGAGACGAAGCTGACGCCGTCGGCGATGATCAGCAGACCGGCGAGCGCCCCGACCAACGTCGAACGACTGATCCGCCGCACGATCCGGGCCACCAGGATCACGATGATGACGCCGCACACGGCCCCGGAGAACCGCCAGCCCAGCCCGTTGTAGCCGAAGATCCACTCGCCGACGGCCATCAGCGCCTTGGACAGCGGCGGATGCACCACGAGCCCGTAGCCGGGGTTGTCCTCGAGGCCGCCGTTGCCCAGCATCTGCCAAGCCTGCGGCGCGTAGTGCTTCTCGTCGAAGATCGGGGTACCCGCGTCGGTCGGCGATCCGAGGTTCAGGAACCGGGTCAGCGCGGCCAGCGCCCCGATGATGGCCGTCATCACCCAACCCTGCAGCCGGTCGACGGGCCCGAAGTCCGGCACCGGCACCAGCGGGCCCGGGCTGATCACGGGTGCGGCGCGCTCCGGAAGCACGGTGTCGGGAGCGGTCATCACCGACGATCGTAGGCTTTGAGGGTGGAAGACGGCCGACTGCTCCTGGGTGCCACCCCGCTGGGTCAGCCCGGGGACGCCTCGGCGCGTCTCGTCGAGGCACTGACGTCCGCCGACGTGATCGCCGCCGAGGACACCCGGCGGGCCCGCACGCTGGCCGCCGCGCTGGGTGTGACGCCGGCCGGCCGGATCGTGAGCCTGTTCGACCAGAACGAGGCCACTCGGGTGCCGATGCTGCTCGCGGAGATCACCGCGGGCGCCACCGTGCTGCTGATCAGCGACGCGGGTATGCCGTTGATCAACGATCCGGGCTACCGGTTGGTGACCGCCTGCGTGGCGGCGGGCCTGACGGTGAGCTGTCTGCCGGGCCCGTCGGCGGTGACGACGGCACTGGCGGTGTCCGGACTGGCCGCCGACCGGTTCTGCTTCGAGGGGTTCGCGCCGCGCAAACAGGTGGCGCGGCGCAGCTGGCTGGGTGAGCTCGCCGGCGAGCGGCGCACCTGTGTGTTCTTCGAATCACCGCGCCGGTTGGCCGACACGCTGCGCGACGCCGTGGACACCCTCGGCCCGGACCGCCGGGCCGTGGTGTGCCGGGAGCTGACCAAGACGCACGAGGAGGTCAAACGCGGCACCCTCGGTGAGCTCGCGGACTGGGCCGCAAACGGCGTGCTCGGCGAGATCACCGTGGTGCTGGCCGGCGCTGTCCCGCAGACCGACCTGCAGACGCTGGTGGGCGAGGTGACCGAGCTACTCGCCGACGGCATGCGGGTCAAGGATGCGTGTGCTCAGGTGATTGCAGCGAATCCGGGAGCGCCATCGCGACGCGACCTTTACGATGCGGTTCTGCGGTCACGCGAATGACTTGAGCCGGGGGGATGATGAGTACGACGGTGTTCGTGGTGGTGCTGGTCCTCGGAATTCTGATCGCGCTGGCGCTGATCTGGATTCCCATCCTGGCGTGGCTGCGCCGCCGCAGTGGCGCCGTCAGCGCGCAGCTGGCCGCCGAACTGGCAGGTGAGGGCGTGCTGCTGGGGCCGGAGAAGGGCTCCTACCGGGGCGCGACGGCGCCCGGCTACCCGACGGTCAAGAACGCCGGGCTGATAGCGCTGACCCGGCGGCGGCTGGTGTTCCGCACCCTGACCGGCAAGTCGATCGAGATCCCCGTCGATGCGATCACCGGCGTGCGTGACGCCAAGGTCTTCAAGGGTTCGGTGGTCGGCGGGCAGCAACACCTGATCGTCACCACCGCCGCCGGCGAGATCGGCTTCTACGTGTTCTCCGGGATCGGGACGTGGGCCGCGGCGCTCACCTCGCCGACGCCCGGCTGACCCACGGTGGGTGCCGCCTTGTGCAGGCATTCCTCCCATTCGGCGGCCGGGTCGGAGTCCGCGGTGATCCCGCCGCCGACACCGAGCACCGCGGCGCCACGCGCATCGAACTCCACCGTGCGGATGGCCACGTTGAGCTCGGTGCCCGCACTCGGTGAGGCCAAACCGACAGTGCCGCAGTAGATTCCGCGTCGTTCGGCTTCCCACTCCAGTAGCAGTTCGCGGGCCCGGGCCTTCGGGGTGCCGGTCACCGATGCCGGCGGGAAGGTGGCTTCCAGCACGTCGGACATCGGCACATCGGCCGGGATCCGGGCCGCGACCGTCGACACCAGATGCCACACACCCGGCGCCGGGTGCACCCGCAGCAGTTCGGGGACGGTCACCGATCCGGTGACCGCGAGCCGGCCCAGGTCGTTGCGCACCAGGTCGACGATCATGATGTTCTCGGCGACATCCTTGACCGACGCGCGCAGCAATGCAGGCGACTCATAAAGGGGCAGTGTGCCTTTGATGGGGCTGGAGATGACGGAATCGCCGCGCCGCCGCAGGAACAGCTCCGGGGACAGTGACGCCACCGCGCCCCAGCTGCCGGCGATATAGGCGGCCCGCGCCGGTGCGGTGCGCCCGACGGCGTCGACGAAGAAATCCAGTGGATCACCGGTGAGCCGGCCGTGGAACTGGGTGCAGACGCAGGCCTGGTACACCTCACCGGCGGCAATCGCCTCCAGACAGGCCGCCACTGCGGTCAGGTGCGTATCGCGGTCGGGTGCGGCCCATTGCATCGAGTACGGCCGCGGCGGTGCCGCGGTGGCGCCGGACAACCAATCGGGAAGTGCTGCCCCGGAGAGGCTTTCGTGCCACCAGCAGCCGTCGGCATCCTGGCGTAGCACCGAATCGGACCAACCCCCTGCGGCTTCGGGGATGCGCGGCGCGCCGGGCCCGTCCGGGTAGGACAGATACCCGAACCAGCCGCCGCCGACGGCCGGCGAGGCCCCCGGGCCCGGGGCGGGCGAAGCGACGGGGGATTGTGCCTCGACCGCGAACACCTCGGTGGCCGGCGTCGCGTCCAGTGACGGTGCGATGACGGCCCGGGAGCCGAACCAGTCACCGATCAGCGCGGCCGGCGGCGCCAGGCCCCGTCGCGTCCCGGCGTCGGCCACCCAGCGCAGCACGCCGGGCGCGTCGCCCAAGAGGCCGAGCCGGTCGATTCGCACCGACTCAGCCTGTCAGAAGCTAACGGCTGATGGCGCGGGGGATCGCGACGGTGGTCAGTTTCTCCGGATTGCGCATCGCGTAGAAGTGCGAGATCCGGCCGTCGGTGATCTCGACGGTGATGACGCCTTCGAAACTGTCGCCCAGGTAGAGCTTGAGTGCCGGCGCGTTGTTGTAGGTGGCCAGCTCGACGCGTCCCTCCTCGCCGGCCGTCCGGAGCAGCCCGATGATGAGCCGCGCCACCCGGTCGGCGCCGTGCACCGGCCGTCTGGCGGCGCTGACCTTGCCGGCGCTGTCGGCCGTCCACACCACATCCGGGGCGAGCAGTTCGATCAGACTGCTCACGTCACCGGAGGCGGCGGTGGCGAAGAACTGCAGGGTGATCTGCTCGCTGGTCGCCGCGTCGACGGGTTCGAACCGCTTGCGCCGGGCCTGCACGTGTTCGCGGGCACGGTGCGCCATCTGGCGCACCGCGGCCGCGGATTTGCCGACCGCCGCGGCGATTTCGTCGTGGCCGAAGCCGAACACCTCGCGCAGCACGAACACCGCACGCTCATCGGGGGTCAGCGATTCCAGCACCACCATCATCGCCATCGACACCGACTCGGCGAGCACCACATCCGAGCCGGCGTCCTCGGTGTCGACCAGCAGCGGTTCGGGCAACCAGGGACCCACGTACTCCTCGCGGCGGCGGGCCTGGGCCCGTAGCGCGTTGAGAGACTGCCGGGTCACCAGCTGGGCCAGGTAGGACTTGGTGTCGCGCACCGTGTCCAGGTCCACCTCCGCCCAGCGCAGATAGCTCTCCTGCAGGACATCATCGGATTCCGTTGCCGAACCGAGGATTTCGTAGGCGATGGTGAACAGCAGCGGCCGCAGCGCGGTGAACCGGTCGGCGTGCTCGCTCACCGGACCGCGGCGGCTTTCGCGTCGGCCACCCGCTGGGCCCGGTTGCCGCCCTTGAGCCAGAAATACGAACCCGGCTTGCGGGCCTCCTTGGCCAGGAAGGACACCGTGCCCTTGCAGACGGCCTCCTTGACCGCGGCCGCGGACCGTCCGCCGACGTACAGCGGCATCACCCGGTCGTCGAGGTGGGCGACCTGGATGGTGGCCGCGCTGCGGCCCAGGCTGATGCACTGACCCGTGAAGGCCTGGTTGATCGGTGCTGGCTCGGTGCCCGCGATGCGGCTCAGCACCGTGTTGGCGGCCTGGGCGCCCAGCGGGATCGCGGCCTGGCAACTCATCCGCAGCGGCAGATCCGACGGCGCGGAAGCGTCGCCGGCCGCCACGACGTAGGGGTTGTCGACACTGGTCAGTGTCTCGTCGGTGAGCAGCCGTCCGAGCGCGTCGGTGGCCAGACCGCTGCGGGCCGCCAGGTCCGGCACGCCGAACCCCGCCGTCCAGATCGTCACGGCGCTGCGCAGTTCGCGTCCGTCGGCCAGCAGCACGGAGCCGGCGCGCACCTCGGTCACCTTGGCCGCGGGTCCCTCGACGACGGTGACGTCGAGCTTGCGCATGACCTTGGCCACCGACTTGCGTCCCTTCGCGTGCAGGTACGGGCCGAGCACCCCGCCGCACACCAGTGTCACGGTGTGTCCGGCTTCGGCGAGTTCGGAGGCCATCTCGATACCGGTCGGTCCGGCGCCGACGACGGTCACCGGCTCGCCGGCGCGGATCCCCGCGATCGCGTCGCGCAGCGGCGCGCCGTGCTCCAATTCCGATATCTGATAAGCGAATTCGGCGGCGCCGGGCACGGTCGGCGCGGCGCCGGTGCTGCCGACGGCGTAGATGAGGTAGTCATAGGAGACGGTGCCGCCGGAGCCCAGCGTGACGGTGCGGGCAGCGGCGTCGATCCGCTCGGCGGTGTCGACCAGTAGTCGCACGTCGGCGCCCAGGATCTCGGCGTAGTCGACCACCGCGTCATCGGAGCCGGCCACCAACTGGTGCAGCCGGATCCGTTCGACGAATTCGGGCCGCGGGTTGATCAGGGTGACGGCGACATCGGGGTTGCACCGCAGGTGGTTGGCCGCGATGACGCCCGCGTATCCGCCGCCGATGACGACGACGTCGGTGCTCTGGTTGTTCATGGGGTTCTCCTTTTCTCGGATATGCCCTCAAGACACCGGTGCCCGCCGGAATGTGACACCACACCGGCGATTGTGGCCCAGATCACTCCACCTGATACCGCGGGAACACCCCTTCCGGGGCGGGAAGCGCGGTGCCGGCAGCCAACCGGGTGCCGATGGCGGTGAAGTCCCGCTGCTCGGCGGGCTGGCCGAGCAGATCGAGCAGCTTGGCCGACGACGCCGGCATCACCGGCTGGCTCAGCAGTGCGGCGATGCGCACGGTCTCCAGCGTCGTGTAGAGCACGGTGGCGAATCGCTGCTCGTCGGTCTTGCGCAGCACCCATGGCTCCTGGGCGGAGAAGTACCGGTTGGCCGCGCCCAGCACCGACCAGATCGCCTCGAGCGCAAGGTGTATTGCCTGCTCGTCATAGCACTCACGGACCCGGTCCAGCAGCGCATCGGCGGCGGCCAACAGGGCGGCATCCTCATCGGTGAACGTCGCGGCCTCGGGCACGGCGCCATCGAGGTTCTTGGCCACCATGGACAGCGAGCGTTGCGCCAGGTTGCCCAGTTCGTTGGCCAGGTCGGCGTTGATGCGACCGATGATGGCTTCCTCGCTGTAGCTGCCGTCCTGGCCGAACGGCACTTCGCGCAGGAAGAAGTAGCGCACCTGGTCGACCCCGAACTCGTCGACCAGAACCAGTGGATCGACCACGTTGCCCAGCGACTTGCTCATCTTCTCGCCTTTGACGTTGATGAAACCGTGGGCGAAAATTCTTCGCGGCAAAGCGATTCCGGCGGACATCAGGAACGCCGGCCAGTACACCGTATGGAACCGGATGATGTCCTTGCCGATCATGTGCAGATCGGCGGGCCAGTATTTCTCGAAGTCCTCCGACGTGGTGTCGGGGAAACCGACACCGGTCAGGTAATTGGTCAGGGCGTCCACCCACACGTACATCACGTGATCGGGATGATCGGGCACCGGAACGCCCCAGTCGAACGTGGTGCGGGAGATGGACAGATCGCGCAGACCCCCGGAAACGAAGCTGACGACTTCGTTGCGCCGGACATCCGGGCCGATGAACTCGGGATGGTCCTGATAGTGGGCCAACAGCCGCTCGGCGTAGGCGGACAGCTTGAAGAAGTAGGTCTGCTCCTCGGTCCAGGTCACCTCGGTGCCGGTCTCGATCGCGTACCGCAGGCCCTCGCGTTCCTCGGTCTCGTCCTCGGCGAAGAATCGTTCATCGCGCACCGAATACCACCCCTGGTAGCTGCCCAGGTAGATATCGCCCGCGTCGCTCATCCGGCGCCAGATCTCCTTGGATGCCTCGTAATGGTCGGCATCGGAGGTCCGGATGAACCGGTCGTAGGAGGCCCCCAGGCGCTCCTGCATCCGTTGGAACACATCGGAATTGCGGTGGGCCAACTCGGCGGCGGTGATGCCCAGTTTGGCGGCGGTCTCCGCCATCTTCAGACCGTGCACGTCGGTACCGGTCAGGTAGCGCACGTCGAAACCGTCGAGCCGCTTGAACCGTGCGATGGCATCGGTGGCGATGTACTCGTAGGCGTGCCCGATGTGCGGGTCGCCGTTGGGGTACGCGATGGCGGTGGTGATGTAGTACGCAGTCTTCTTGCTCATTTGGTTCTCACCTTAAAGTGTTGGCCGTGAGTGCAAAGCGCGAGCCGCCGCCGATCCCGGAGCCGTTGGCACCGCTGATCGATGCGCACACGCACCTCGACGCCTGCGGCGCAGAAACCGCCGATGACGTCCGCGCGATCCTCGACCGTGCCGGCTCGGCAGGCGTGCAGGCCGTGGTCACCATCGCCGACGACCTGGACGCCGCCCGCTGGGCCGCCCAGGCCGCGGACTGGGACCCGCGCGTGTATGCCGCGGTCGCCCTGCACCCGACGCGGGCCAACGCCCTCGACGACGCGGCGAAGGCCGAACTGGAACTGCTGGCCGCCCACCCGCGGGTGGTGGCGGTCGGGGAGACCGGCATGGACATGTACTGGCCCGGCAAGCTGGAGGGCTGCGCCGATCCCGCGGAGCAGCGCGACGGGTTCGCCTGGCACATCGATCTGGCCAAGCGCACCGGCAAGCCGCTGATGATCCACAACCGCGACGCCGATGCCGAGGTGCTCGACGTGCTGGCCGCGGAGGGCGCACCGGAGACGGTGATCTTCCACTGCTTCTCCTCCGACGCCGACATGGCGCGGATCTGCGCGGCCAACGGGTGGATGGTCAGCCTGTCGGGGACCGTCAGCTTCCGGAACGCCCATGCCCTGCGGGAGGCGGCCACCGTCGTTCCCGCCGAGCTGCTGCTGGTGGAGACCGACGCACCCTTCCTGACCCCGCATCCGTTCCGTGGTGCGCCCAATGAGTCGTACTGCCTGCCGTACACGGTGCGCGCGCTGGCCGATGTGCTGGATCGTCCGGCGCCCGATCTGGCGAAGATCACCGCCGACAACGCGATCCGCACGTACGGGTTGGCGTGACGGCTGGGCAGCGTGGCCGGTTGGCGCGGTCGAACGAACTTCGTTACCGTCCTGTTATCGAATGCGGATGGGCCATCCTGGCTGCCACACACCGCGCTCATCAACCGGGGATCGAAATCAGTGAATGTATTGAACAAGCTCCACGAGTCGCGCTCGCCCGCCCTGCGGCTTCTGGTGGGTTTACTGCTGCTCACCTTGGTGTTTGCCGGTGGCGTCGCGGTGACCTCCCACAAGACGGTGTCACTGACCGTCGACGGCACGCAGCTCAGGGTGGCCACCATGAAGTCGCGGGTTATCGATGTGGTGGAGGAGAACGGCTACACCGTCGGCGAGCGTGACGATCTGTACCCGGCCGCCGACAGCACCGTGGCAGATGCGGATTCCATCGTGCTGCGCCGCAGCCGCCCGCTGCAGATCTCCCTGGACGGCCAGAACAGCACCGAGGTGTGGACGACTGCGGCGACGGTCCAGGAGGCGCTCGCGCAGCTCTCGATGACCGATACCGCTCCTGCAGCGGCATCGCGCGGTAGTCGCCTGCCCCTGGCCGGGATGTCATTGCCCGTGGTCAGCGCTAAAAATGTTCAGCTCAACGACGGTGGCAAAGTGAGCACCGTCCGGCTGGCCGCCCCGACCGTCGGTGCCCTGCTGGAGGCGGCGGGGGTGCCGCTGGAACAGCGCGACACCGTGGTCCCGACGGCGTCGTCACCGGTCGTCGACGGTATGCGTATCGACGTGACCCGCGTCCGCATCCAGAAGGTGACGGCGCAGGTGCCACTGCCGCCACCCAGCAACCGGATCGAAGATCCGACGCTGAATCAGAGTCGCCAGGTCGTCGAGGACCCGGGCGCTCCTGGTCTGCAGGATGTCACGTTTGCTGTCGCAGCGGTCAACGGCGTCGAGACGGGCAGATTGCCAGTAGCCAATGTCGTCCTCAGTCCCGCGCGCCAAGCTGTGCTGAGAGTCGGCGCCAAACCCGGTACAGAGGTGCCGCCGGTATCGCAGGGACATGTCTGGGATGCGCTCGCCGGATGCGAATCGGGTGGTAACTGGGCTATCAACACCGGCAACGGATATTACGGCGGCGTCCAATTTGATCAAAACACCTGGGAGCGACAAGGTGGTCTGCGGTATGCTCAGCGGGCAGATTTGGCGACGCGTGAAGAGCAGATCGCGATTGCTGAAGTGACGAGGGCACGTCAGGGCTGGGGTGCCTGGCCAACATGTAGCGCCAGATTGGGGTCATCGTGACGATCCGACTGCTCGGGCGAACCGAGATACGGCATCTGGCCCGGGAGATCGACTTCCGGCCGCGCAAGGCGTTTGGACAGAACTTCGTCCACGACGCCAACACCGTGCGGCGCATCGTGTCCGCGTCCGGTATTCACCGGCAGGATTCGGTGATCGAAGTCGGGCCGGGCCTCGGCTCGCTGACCCTGGGGCTGCTCGACCGGGGTGCCCGCGTGACGGCCGTCGAGATCGACCCGGTGCTGGCCCGTCAGCTCCCCAAGACGATCGCCAACCACTCGCACAGCGAGATCGGCCGGCTGACCGTGCTGAACCGCGACATCCTGACGCTGAAGGCCGATGACGTCGACGAGCTGCCCACCGCGCTGGTCGCCAATCTGCCGTACAACATCGCGGTCCCGGCGCTGCTGCATCTGCTCGCCGAGTTCCCGTCGATCAAGACCGTGATGGTCATGGTGCAGGCCGAGGTCGCCGAGCGTCTCGCCGCCGAGCCCGGCGGCAAGGACTACGGCGTGCCCAGCGCGAAGGTGCGCTTCTACGGCGAGGTGCGCCGGTACGGCATGGTGTCGCCGACGGTGTTCTGGCCGATCCCACGGGTCTACTCCGGTCTGGTCCGCATCGACCGGTACGAGACCTCGGAGTGGCCGACCGACGCCGCGTTCCGCGAGCAGGTCTTCAACCTCATCGACATCGGCTTCGCGCAGCGCCGCAAGACGTCGCGCAACGCCTTCGCCGAGTGGGCCGGTTCCGGTAACGAGTCGGCCGAACGGCTGCTGGCGGCGAGCATCGATCCCGCGCGCCGCGGCGAGACGCTGGCCATCAAGGATTTCGTCCGGCTGCTGCAGCGTTCCAGTGAACTGGCGCCGCCCGCACCGGCCCCGGCACCCCAGCCGGCAGTGACCGAATCCGAGCGCGCCACCGACTCGGCTCACAGCTAGCTCCGGCAAAGGCCGGCGTCGTCCGGGCCTTGTTCGGCGGCGACGTTCGCCGTCCTGGTATCTGGCGGTGCCGACCGCTGCGGTGTGATTCTTGACACACTGCGCCGGCAAACACTAGCCTGGACCCACAGCGGCGGGATCTGACGAGGGGTATCTCAGCGCTTATCTGCTCGGCGTGTCGGGCGTGGCGGTAGTGTCGTCCGGTGTCTGCATCCGACGGCGATACCGCAACCGAGTGGGTGCCCACCGGTTCGGTCACGGTGCGCGTTCCCGGCAAGGTCAATCTCTATCTGGCGGTCGGGGATCGCCGTGACGACGGCTATCACGAGCTCACCACCGTTTTCCATGCCGTTTCGCTGTTCGACGAGGTCACCGTGCGCGACGCCGACGTGCTGTCCCTGACGATGTCGGGTGAGGGCTCCGAGGCGCTACCGACCGACGCGCGCAACCTGGCCTGGAAGGCCGCCGAGCTGCTGGCCGACCATGTCGGGCGCGCACCCGACGTCGCGATCTCCATCTCCAAGTCGATCCCGGTGGCCGGCGGGATGGCGGGCGGAAGCGGCAACGCGGCAGCGGTCCTGGTCGCGATGAACCACCTGTGGGAGCTGGGCGTGCCGCGCCGCGACCTGCATGCGCTGGCCGCCAAACTCGGCAGCGATGTGCCCTTCGCACTGCACGGCGGCACCGCGCTGGGCACCGGCCGCGGCGAAGAACTCGCCACCGTGCTGGCCCGCAGCACCTTCCACTGGGTGCTGGCCTTCGCCGACACCGGACTGTCCACACCGGCGGTGTTCGGTGAGATCGACCGGTTGCGCGCGACCCCGGACCGAGGTGGGCCGCCACGGCTCGACGATGCCGAACCGGTGCTGGCCGCGCTGGCCTCCGGCGACCCGCATGAACTTGCCGGCCTGCTCGGCAACGACCTGCAGCCCGCCGCGCTGAGCCTGCGCTCGGATCTGCGCCGTACGCTGCGGGCCGGCGATGAGGCCGGGGCACTGGCCGGAATCGTCTCCGGTTCCGGGCCCACCTGCGCCTTTCTCTGCGCATCGGAATCCGCTGCGGTCGACGTCGGCACCGCGCTCTCGGGCGCCGGGGTGTGCCGCACCGTGCGGGTGGCCAGCGGCCCCGTGCACGGCGCGCGGGTGGTGCCCGACCCGGGACGGTGAATCAAACATCCTTGCGTTGTGACACATGTCTCGATCGGGCCAAGAGTTTGGCAGTTACTTAAGGGTTCTTTAAGATGGACTCCGGTGGAAACCCGCAGGCGGAAACGAGTGCGGGTT
This sequence comes from Mycolicibacterium sp. P9-22, assembly GCF_008329585.1. GTDB lineage: Bacteria > Actinomycetota > Actinomycetes > Mycobacteriales > Mycobacteriaceae > Mycobacterium. Next base: position 713,970 of record NZ_NPKP01000003.1, read on the forward strand.
ACCGGCTGGCCATCACCGTTTTGAGACACAACTGCTTCCCAATTGTGTGTGCGCGCCTCTCTCGAAGAGGGTGCTAGCAGGCGGAATATAGGGAAACGCGCAAGGAAACTGGCACCGAGGTCGCAGCCGACCCGGCCCCAGACACCGAGGAGGTCGTCGTGAGCCGATTCACCGACAAGATGTACCGCAGCGCCCAGGAGAGCAAGCGGGGCATGGTCACCGGCGAACCGTACGAACCGGTCCGGCACACCTGGGCCGAGGTGCACGAGCGCGCCCGCCGGGTCGCCGGTGGTCTCGCCGCGGCCGGCATCGGGCCCGGTGACGCCGTGGGCGTGCTGGCCGGTTTCCCGGTGGAGATCGCGCCGACCGCCCAGGGCGTATGGATGCGCGGCGGCAGCCTCACCATGCTGCACCAGCCGACCCCGCGTACCGACCTCGTCGTGTGGGCCGAAGACACCATGACCGTCATCGGCATGATCGAGCTCAAGGCCGTCATCGTCTCCGAACCGTTCATCGTGGCGATCCCGGTGCTCGAAGAAAAAGGGATAAAGGTCCTCGTCGTCTCCGACCTGCTGGCCGCCGACCCGATCGACCCGGTCGAGACCGGTGAGGACGATTTGGCGCTGATGCAGCTGACGTCCGGCTCCACCGGCTCGCCCAAGGCCGTGCAGATCACGCACCGCAACATCTTCTCGAACGCCGAGGCCATGTTCATCGGCGCCGAATACGACGTCAACACCGACGTCATGGTCAGCTGGCTGCCCTGTTTCCACGATATGGGCATGGTCGGCTTCCTCACCATCCCGATGTACTTCGGCGCCGAGCTGGTCAAGGTCACGCCGATGGACTTCCTGCGCGACACCCTGCTGTGGGCCAAGCTCATCGACAAGTACAAGGGCACCATGACGGCGGCCCCCAACTTCGCGTACGCGCTGTTCGCCAAGCGGCTGCGCCGCCAGGCCAAGCCCGGCGAATTCGATCTGTCCACGCTGCGATTCGCGCTGTCGGGCGCCGAGCCGGTGGAACCCGCCGACGTCGAGGACCTGATCGACGCGGGTAGGCCGTTCGGGCTGCCGGAAACGGCGATCCTGCCCGCCTACGGCATGGCCGAGACCTGCCTGGCGGTGTCCTTCTCGCCGTGCAACGCCGGCCTGGTGGTCGACGAGGTCGACGCCGACCTGCTGGCCGCGCTGCGCCGTGCGGTGCCGTCCAGCAAGGGCAACACCCGACGGCTGGCGTCGCTGGGCCCGCTGCTCAACGACCTGGAAGCCCGCATCGTCGACGAGGACGGCGCCCTGCTGCCGACCCGCGGCGTCGGTGTCATCCAGCTGCGTGGCGAATCGGTCACCCCGGGCTACATCACGATGGCCGGCTTCCTGCCGACCCAGGACGAGAACGGCTGGTACGACACCGGCGACCTCGGCTACATCACCGATGAGGGCAATGTCGTGGTGTGTGGCCGCGTCAAGGACGTCATCATCATGGCCGGCCGCAACATCTACCCGACCGATATCGAGCGGGCCGCCGGCCGCGTCGAGGGCGTGCGCCCCGGTTGTGCCGTCGCGGTGCGCCTCGACGCCGGCCATTCGCGCGAAACCTTCGCCGTGGCAGTGGAATCCAACCACTACCAGGATCTGGCCGAGGTGCGCCGCATCGAGCACCAGGTCGCCCACGAAGTGGTGACCGAGGTCGACGTGCGTCCGCGCAACGTGGTCGTGCTCGGGCCGGGCACCATCCCCAAGACCCCGTCGGGCAAGTTGCGCCGGGCCAACTCGGTCGCACTCGTCACGGGCTGACCTCTTTCCCGCGAGCGTGCGTGTCTGCGGGCAACACACCGCGACGAAGGCAGAGTTTCTGCACGCTCACCATCGGCGCGCAGTCCGTACCCTGGTCTGATGGACCGTGTTTCGCATGCGTTGTTCGGTTGGATCGCGGTCCTTGGGGCGGCCGTCTCGGTGGTCGCCATCCTGACACTGGACGCGATACTCGGCGGCGAATCGCACCGGCCCGGTCGCACCCTGCGCATGGCCACCATCTCCGAGTACATCTACACCGCGGGTGGCTGGGCCTTCCTCACCGGCGTGCTGGCACTGGCCGTCGGCTCGATCCTGTTGCTGGCCGGGCTGATCCGCGCCGGCGTCGTGGCTCCGCTGTCATTCGGCTCGATCCTGATGTCGCTGTGGGTGATCGGACTGGTCGGGGTGGCGGCCTTCCCCAAACACAACTGGGAGATCGGACCCAGCACCAGCGGATCGATACACCGGGTCGCCACGCTGCTCGCCTTCGTCTCGTTGCCCGCCGCGGTGCTGGCCATCGCCCGCAGGCACCGGCAGGCCCGGCCGGCGGTGTGGCTGGCCTACGGCTCCATCGCCTGGCTCTCGGTGCTGTTCGGCGCCATCGCCGTCAGCATGGTCACCGACCTGCGCTGGCACCGCATCATCCCGCTCGGCATCGTCGAACGCGGAATCGTCGCGTTCGAGGTCGGTGCGGTGATCGCGCTCGGGGTCTGGCTGATCCGCGGGGAGTTCACCACCGGCAAGCGGTTGGAATCGGCCTGAGCGCAACGCTGCACCGGCACCTGGGCGCCGCCCGACAATTGTCGGTGTGGATCGCAGCTTTCGGCTCTGGGCATTCGGCGACGCCCACGTAGGCACCGACAAGCAGTTCGGCCGGGAGGGCCTGGCCGACGCGATCCGGCAGTCGGAATCCGATGGCGCAACGGGATTCGACTGGGACATCGCCATCGACGCCGGCGATATGTCCGGGGCGCACCACAGCCTGCCCGACGATGCCGAGGGCGAGGAGGTGCGCCGCCAACTGGCGGCCCTGGCCAAGCACCGCCGCGAAGACATCTACTCGGTCTGCGGGAACCACGACCGCAACGGTCTGGACGAGCCCGAGGCGTGGTGGTGGCGCAAGTGGATCGACCCACTCGGTGAGCACACGGAGCACTCCGGCGTCGACGACGCCGCCCGGCCCTACCGCGTCGAGGGCACCTGGGAGCGTTACTCGTTCCGGGTGGGCAATCTGCTGTTCCTGATGATGAGCGATGTCAACGAGCCCTCCCAGACGGTGGGGCGCGGCACCCTCGGCGGCAACCCCGGGGGCGTGGTCTCGGCGCTGACCTTCGACTGGTGGGTCAACATGGTTGAGAGCAACCGTGATTCGGTCATCATCACGGTGCACCACTACGTGCTCAAGGACACCACGGTGGCCTCCGGGGAATGGGAGGGCGTGCGCAGGGACGCCGACGGCACCCTGCACGAGCACTACCACCGCCCCTTCGCCCAGGGCACACCCCAGGGGGCCTCGTATCTGTACTGGGTGGGCGGCCGGCCGGATTCCGGTGCGTTCGAACGCTATCTCGCCGAGCACCCCGGGGCGGTCAAACTGTGGATCGGCGGGCACACCCACACCCATCCCGATGACTCGCACGGCGGCAAGACGCATATCGAAAAACGCTGGGGCGGGACCTTTTTCATGAACGTCGCAGCGCTGAGCCAGCACCACATGCCGATCACGACGCTGCCGATAAGCCGGCTGCTGACGTTCACCCCGGGCAGTGCGCAGGTGGTGGTGCAGTGCTACCTGCACACCGATCAGTACGCGCCGCAGGGTTGGTACGACAAGGCTGAGCGGACGCTGGATCTCGGCGTCCCGTTCGCCTGGTAGCTACCAGGCGTGCACGGTGTTCTGCGCGGCCTCCAGGCCCTGCGCGAGCAGCAGTTCCACCGCGTCGGCGGCCTGCTCGCAGATGGTGGGGACCTCCGGGCGTTCGACCGCGGAGAAGTTCTCCAGCACATAGGCGGCCGGATCCTTACGGCCGGGCGGGCGACCCACCCCGATGCGGACGCGCTGAAACTCCTTGGTGCCCAACGCGGCCGCCACCGAGCGCAGCCCGTTGTGGCCGCCCTCGCCGCCGCCGAGCTTGAGCCGGATCCGGCCGAAGTCGATGTCGAGTTCGTCGTGCAACACCACGACATCGGCGGGGGACACCGAATAGAACTTCGCCAGCGGGCCGACCTGGCGGCCCGACTCGTTCATGTACACCCGCGGCTTGGCCAGCACGACAGCCCGGTTGCCGAGGCGACCAGTGGTCACCTCGGCACCGGACTTCTTGTGCACCTTGAAACCCGAGCCGATGCGCTCGGCCAGCAGGTCGGCAACCATGAAACCGAGGTTGTGCCGGGTCTTGGCGTAGTTCGGCCCGGGATTGCCCAGGCCGACCACCAACAGCGGTTCGGCCATGGTCGACGAAACTACCCGGACGGACTACTCGGAGGCTTCGGCTTCGCCCTCGGCTGCCTCGCCGGCGGCCTCGCCCTCGGCCGGAGCGGCGGTGTCGTCGGTCGCGCCGGCGCCATCGCTGTCCAGGTCCTCAGCGGTCGGGGCCGCGACGATGTTGACCACCAGGGTCTCCGGATCGACGGTCAGGCTGACGCCCTTGGGCAGCTCGAGCTGGCCGGCGCTGATCTGGGTGCCGGCGGTGGCGCCCTCGACCGACACGGTGATCTGCTCGGGGATGGACATCGCCTCGGCCTCGACGGCGATGGTGTTGGCTTCCTGCGTGACCAGCGTGCCGGGGGCTGCTTCGCCTTCGACGAGCACGTTGATGTCGACGTGGACCTTCTCACCGCGGACCACGACCAGCAGGTCGACATGCTGGATGTTGCGGCGGACCGGGTGGATGTCCAGCGCCTTGGTCAGCGCGAGCGCCTCGGTGCCCTCGATGTCGAGGGTCAGGATGGCGTTGGTGCCCGAATGACGCATGACGGCGGCGAAATCGCGCGCGTTGAGTTCCAGGTGCTGCGGAGCGGTGCCGTGGCCGTAGAGCACGGTGGGGATGTTGCCGTCGCGGCGGGCCTGGCGCGAGGCGCCCTTGCCGGTGCGGGTACGCACGGTCGCGGTCAGCTTGTTGGGGGCCGAGTTCTTGGCCATGTGTCTTTACTCCTGTGCCGGTGTGGTGAAAAGCACGGCCAGGGAAGAACAGAAGTTCCCGTCGATAACGGTGGTCGGGCCACCCTCGCCGTGATGGGCCTCAGGCTATCCCAGAACACCCTCAGATCCGAAATTCGGTCCCGGTGAGCTGCGCGGACAGCGCCCACAGCGCCGCCGCGGTCCGGGTGTTGCGGGCCAGCGGGCTGCGCGGGCTGAGGCCGGTCGGTCCGCGCATGCCGAACCGCGGGCCGATGAAACTGTCCCCGGGAACGTCGGCGGCCGCCGCGTACAGCGTCTGGCGGGCCCCGAAGTCGGCGTCGGTGGCGATCCGGTTCGCGGCCCTCCAGAACTTGTCGCCGGTGACGTTGCCGGTCTGGCCCTGCAGGTTGGTCGCCGAGTAACCGGGATGCGCGGCGATCGCGCGCACCGGCGAACCGGCGGCGGTCAGCTTGCGGTGCAACTCGCTGGTGAACAGCAGGTTGGCCAGTTTGGACTGCCCGTAGGCCAGCCACGCCGAGTACGGCCGGGACCTCCAGTTCAGGTCCTTGAGGCTGATCACGCCGAGCAGGTGCATCATCGAGGACACCGTCACCACCCGCTCGGTGATCTTGGGCAACAGCAGGTTGGTCAGCGCGAAATGCCCGAGGTGGTTGGTGCCGATCTGGCTCTCGAACCCGTCGGCGGTCTGCGCGTACGGCACGGCCATGATGCCGGCGTTGTTGATCAGCACGTCCACCGCGTCGGTCTGCTCGGCGAACGCGCGCACCGAGGCCAGGTCCTGTAGGTCGAGCGGGCGGACCGCGACGTCGCCGGTCATCGTCGCGGCGGCGTCATCGCCCTTGCCGGTGTTGCGGACGGCGAGCACCACCGAGGCCCCGGCGCGGGCCAGTTCACGGGCGGTGATCAGCCCGAGCCCGCTGTTGGCGCCGGTGACGATGACACGGCGGCCGGCGAACGATGGCAGGTCTGCGGCTGTCCACGTCATGGGGCGAGCCTACGTGGCGGCCCGGTCACGCAACCGCGACGTCGAACCCGGAGATGATCTGCTCGATCGCGGCGCCCTTGGCCTCGGCGTCGTCGGCGAAGCTGGTGATGGTCAGCTGCACCAGGTACTTCTGTGCCTTCGGTTCCAGCTGACCGCGGGCGGGCTTGTCGGGCATCTTGCCGGTGGCGAACACGATGCGGTTGTAGGCCTGCATACGTTGCCCGTTGAGGTCGTAGGTGCCCTCGATCATCGAGGACGGGAATCCCTTGAAATCATCTCGAGAACCGTTGAGCTTCTTGAAGTTCTCCGACACCTCGGCGTCGACGTCGGCATGCTTGAGCGCCTCGGCGGTGTCGAAATCACCGTCCAGGGTGAACACCATCAGCATGGCCGTCGGATAGGTCTCGCCGTCGGCGATCACCCGGGTGCCCGGCGCCAGATTGGTGTTGGTGTAGTCCTGCCAGCCCGGCGGCCGCGGCACCGTCACCCTCAGGTCTGTGAGCTTCTCCGGGGCGACCGGTTCGCCCTTCACCCCGATGCCCTCCAGGTAGGCCGAGAGCGGCACCGACTCCTGCGAGGTGGTGGGCGTGGGCCGTGCCGGGGTGGTGGACAGCAGCGACTGGTAGTCCGGGGTGGCTGCACCGCAGCCGGTCAGCAGCGCCGCCGCGGCCGCCACCACCGCAAGTGCAGCTCTCACAAGATTTCGTGGACCGTGTCGATCGGGCGCGCCAGCCGGGTGCCCTTGTCGGTGACCACGAACGGCCGCTCGATGAGAATCGGGTGCTCGACCATGGCGTCGAGCAGCTCGTCATCGGTTGCCTCGGCCAAACCCAGTTCAGCGTAGCGGGATTCGCGTTTGCGGACAGCGGCGCGCACCTCGATCCCGGCGTCCGCGATCATCGCGACCAGCTCGTCCCGGCTGGGCGGGGTCTTCAGGTACAGCACGATCTCGGGCTCGACACCGTTGTCGCGCAATAGATCCAGGGTCTTACGCGATGTCGAGCACTTCGGGTTGTGGTAGATGCGCGGCACGGCTAGGCGGATCCGTCGAACAATCCGGTGACCGAGCCGTTGTCGAACACCGCCCGGATGGTGTTGGCCAGCAGCGGCGCGATCGAGAGCACGGTGAGCTGCGGGAACCGCTTCTCCTCCCCGATGGGCAGGGTGTTGGTGACGATGACCTCACGGGCGCCGCAGTCGGCCAGTCGCTGGGCTGCCGGATCGGACAGCACGCCGTGTGTCGCGGCGATGATGACGTCCTTGGCCCCGTCCTGGCGCAGCAGGTTCACCGCTCCGGCGATGGTGCCGCCGGTGTCGATCATGTCGTCGGTCAGGATGCAGGTCTTGCCCTTGACCTCGCCGACGACCCGGTTGGACTTGACCTGGTTGGGCACCAACGGATCACGGGTCTTGTGGATGAAGGCCAGCGGCACACCGCCGAGGGCGTCGGCCCATTTCTCGGCGACGCGTACCCGGCCGGAGTCGGGGGAGACGACGACCTTGTCGGCGTCGGCGTAGTTCTCCGCGATGTACCCGGTGAGCAGCTTCTGGGCGCGCATGTGGTCCACCGGGCCGTCGAAGAAACCCTGGATCTGGTCGGTGTGCAGGTCGACAGTGATGATGCGGTCGGCGCCGGCGGTCTGGTACAGGTCGGCGACCAGGCGGGCGGAGATGGGTTCCCGTCCCCGGTGCTTCTTGTCCTGGCGGGCGTAGGGGTAGAACGGCAGGATGGCGGTGATCCGCTTGGCGCTGCCGCGCTTGAGCGCGTCGATCATGAGGAGCTGTTCCATCAGCCACTGGTTCAGCGGCGCGGGATGGCTCTGCAGCACGAAGGCGTCGCAGCCACGTACCGATTCGTCGAACCGGACGAAGATCTCGCCGTTGGCGAAGTCACGGGCGGTCTGCGCGGTCACCGGAACGTCGAGTTCCTTGGCCACCTGCTCGGCCAGTTCGGGGTGGGCCCGACCCGAGAAGAGCATCAGGTTCTTACGGTTGTCGGTCCAGTCGTGGCTCATTTAGGTGCCTTCGCCAGTCGGGTCGATTACGCGCCAATCGTACGTAGCTTTCCTGACCGGTCGTGGCCGGGTTACCGGAATGCCAACATCAGGCGTCGGGTTCGGGCGCCCCGGCCCTACGGGCGGCGTCGGCCGAGGCGCTTGCTGGGCGCTTGCGCAGCACCCAACCCTCGATGGTCCGCTGAGTGTTGTCCGAGACCGCCAGCGCGCCGGGCGGAACATCGTCGCGCAGCACGGTGCCCGCACCGGTATAGGCGCCGTCCCCGACGGTCACCGGAGCCACGAACATGGTGTCCGAACCGGTCCTGACATGCGAGCCGATCGTGGTGCGGCGCTTGGTCTCCCCGTCATAGTTGACGAAGACGCTGGAGGCGCCGATATTGCTGTGCTCGCCGATATCGGCGTCGCCGACGTACGTCAGGTGCGGCACCTTGGTACCCGCGCCGATTTTTGAATTCTTGGTCTCGACGAATGCGCCGAGCTTGCCGTCGGCACCCAGTTCGGTGCCGGGGCGCAGATAGGTGAACGGCCCGACGGTGGCGCCCGCGCCGATGACCGACAGCTCGCCGTGGGTGCGGACGACACAGGCGCCGTCACCGACCTCCATCGAGGTCAGCGTGCTGTCCGGCCCGATGGTGCAGTCGGCGCCGATCGCGGTGGCGCCGAGCAGCTGGGTGCCCGGATGCACGACGGTGTCCGGCCCGATCTCGACATCCACGTCGATCCAGGTGGTGGCGGGGTCGACGATGGTCACCCCGGCGCGTTGGTGGCGTTCGACGGTGCGGCGGTTCAGCTCGGCGCCCAGCGCGGCGAGCTGGACGCGGTCGTTGACCCCGGAGACCTCGGTGGTGTCGGCGACGTGCCGGGCGCGCACGGTGTGCCCCTCGGCGCGCAGGATGGCCACCACATCGGTGATGTACAGCTCGCCCTGGGCGTTGTCGGTCCGCAGCCGGGTCAGCGCCCGGCGCAGCGCGGCGGCGTCGAAGGCGTACACCCCGGAGTTGATCTCGGCGATGGCGCGCTGGGCATCGTCGGCGTCGGCCTGTTCGACGATCGCGGCCACCGCACCGTCGGCGTCGCGGATGATGCGCCCGTACCCGGTCGGATCGGCCAGCGTGGTGGTCAGGATGGTCGCCTGCGCGCCTTCGTGCGTGGCGGTCAGGCCGGCCAGCGTGGGGCCGCCGAGCAATGGCACATCGGCGGTGGTGACCACCACGGTGCCGGTGAACTCGTCGGGCAGGCCGGAGAGCCCGACGCCGACCGCGTGTCCGGTCCCGAGTTGTTGCTCCTGCACCACCGTGCTGATCCGGCCCTCGGTGCGGGCGGCGACCCGGGTGACCTCGTCGTTCACCTGGTCGCGGCCGTGCCCGACGACGACCACGATGTGGCTGGGCGTCAGGGTCGTCAGTGCGTGCAGGACGTGGGCCAGCATGCTGCGTCCGCCCAGGGGGTGCAGCACCTTGGGGGTGGCCGAGCGCATCCGGGTGCCCGCGCCGGCAGCCAGCACGATCACGGCGGTTTCGGTGGTTGACAAGGATTCCTCCGATGGTCGCTCGGCAATCTGTGCTGCCCGCTCGCTCGGCAAGCCTCGCTCGATGCTCCGTCGCCAGGACTCGAACCTGAACTATCTGAACCAAAATCAGAGGTGCTGCCGATTACACCACGACGGACTGATCAACCCGAGACTCTAGTCCAAACCACTAGGCTCCTCACTGTGGCCGCACCTGACAAAGAGACTCGTGCGCCTCGCGCCCGAATGACCGGCAACGAACGCCGTCAACAGCTCATCGAGATCGCCAGGTCCCTGTTCGCCGAACGCGGCTACGACGGCACCTCGGTCGAGGAGATCGCGCAGCGCGCCAACGTCTCCAAGCCCGTCGTCTACGAGCATTTCGGCGGTAAGGAAGGGCTCTACGCGGTCGTCGTCGACCGGGAGATGTCCACCCTGCTGGCCAGGATCACCGCCTCGCTGACCAACAACCGGTCCCGGGTGCGCGTCGAGCTGGTGGCGCTGGCCCTGCTGACCTACGTCGAGGAACACACCGACGGGTTCCGCATCCTCATCCGCGATTCGCCGGCGGCCATCACCGAGGGCACCTACGCGACACTGCTCAACGACGCCGTCAACCAGGTGGCCTCCATCCTGGCCGGTGATTTCTCCAGGCGCGGTCTGGACCCGGACCTGGCGCCGCTGTACGCCCAGGCGCTGGTCGGGTCGGTCTCGATGACGGCTCAGTGGTGGCTCGATGTGCGTGAACCGCCCAAGGAAGTCGTGGCCGCGCACGTGGTCAACCTGTGCTGGAACGGGCTGACGCACCTGGAGCCGGACCCCAAGCTGGAGGACTGAGCGCGCGCGGGCACCGTTCGTTTCCCGAATTCCGGGGTACTCCGGCGCGAGATTCGTCACTGTCGGGCGCCGCCTAGGATGGAGCCATCATGACCGCACCGGGGCACACGCATGTCCAAAACTCGATCGCGGGGCTCGTCGACCTGGCGCTCAGCTCGCCCACCTTCACCGATCTGATCGACCGCGCCCAGACCCGCCCGGACTCGCTGGCGATGGTCGGCCCGGCCAGTGCCCGGCTGTTCGCCGCCGCGGCGCTGGCCCGCACCGGCCCGCTGCTGGTGGTGACCGCCACCGGCCGTGAGGCCGACGACCTGACCGCCGAACTGCGGGCCGTCTTCGGTGACGCCGTCGCGCTGTTCCCGTCCTGGGAGACGCTGCCGCATGAGCGGCTCTCACCCGGCGTGGAGACGGTCGGGGCCCGGATGATGCTGCTGCGCAGGCTCGCGCATCCCGAGGACGACCACCTGGGCCCGCCGCTACAGGTCGTGGTGACCACCACCCGCTCGCTGCTGCAGCCGATGGTCATCGACCTCGGTGACATCGAACCGGTGACTCTCGCGGTCGGTGCCGACTCCGATTTCGACGCCACCATCGCCCGGCTGGTGGAGCTGGCCTATACCCGGGTCGACATGGTGGCCAAGCGCGGCGAGTTCGCGGTCCGCGGCGGCATCTTGGACATCTTCCCGCCGACCGCAGAACACCCTGTGCGAGTGGAGTTCTGGGGTGACGAGGTCTCCGAGATGCGGATGTTCTCGGTGGCCGATCAGCGGTCCATCACCGAGATCGAGATCAATCACCTGGTGGCTGTGCCGTGCCGGGAAATCCTGCTCAGCGACGCGGTCAAGGAACGCGCCGGTCAGCTGGTGGATGCCCAGCCGCAGACGGACAACACCGTGGCCGGCGGCGTCGGGGACATGCTGGCCAAGCTCGCCGAGGGCATCCCGGTCGACGGGATGGAGGCGCTGCTGCCGGTGCTGCAGCCCGATGCGCTGACCCTGCTCACCACGCACCTGCCCGAGGGCACCCCGGTGCTGGTGTGCGACCCGGAGAAGGTGCGCTCCCGAGCCGCCGACCTGATCCGCACCGGCCGGGAGTTCCTGGAGGCGTCCTGGTCGGTCGCCGCCATCGGCGGCGCCGCCCCGGTCGATATCGAATCCCTCGGCGGTTCCGGGTTCCGGGAACTCGACGAGGTGCGCGCCGCGGCCGGCTACTGGTGGACGCTGAGCCAGCTCAACGACGAATCGGCGATCGAACTCGATATCCGGCCCGCGCCCTCGGCCAGAAGTCAGAATGCGGTCGGGGAGATCTTCGCGATGCTGCGCGCGCACGTCGCCACCGGCGGGTACGCCGTGGTGGTGACGCCGGGCACCGGCACGGCGCACCGCGTCGTCGAGCAGCTCGGTGAATCCGATACCCCGGCAGCACTTCTGGAGCCCGGCGCGCAGCCCGCCGCCGGGGTGGTCGGTGTCCTCAAGGGCCCGCTGCATGACGGGCTGGTGATACCCGGGGCCAACCTGGTCATCATCACCGAGACCGATCTCACCGGTAACCGGGTTGCCGCCACCGACGGGAAAAGGCTTGCCGCCAAACGCCGCAACGTCGTCGATCCGCTGGCGCTGACCGCGGGCGATCTGGTGGTGCACGACCAGCACGGCATCGGCAAGTTCGTCGAGATGACCGAACGGGTGATCGGTGGCGCGCGGCGCGAATACCTGGTGCTGGAGTACGCGTCGTCCAAACGCGGCGGTGGCACCGACAAGCTGTACGTGCCGATGGACTCGCTGGACCAGCTGTCCCGCTACGTCGGTGGCCAGGCACCCACGCTGAGCCGCCTCGGCGGCAGTGACTGGACCAACACGAAAACCAAGGCCCGCAAGGCGGTTCGGGAGATCGCCGGCGAGCTGGTGGCGCTGTACGCCAAACGCCAGGCGGCGCCGGGCCACGCGTTCGGGCCGGACACCCCGTGGCAGGCCGAGATGGAGGACGCGTTCGGCTTCACCGAGACGATGGACCAGCTGACCGCCATCACCGAGGTCAAGGCCGATATGGAGAAGCCCGTCCCGATGGACCGGGTGATCTGCGGCGACGTCGGCTACGGCAAGACCGAGATTGCGGTCCGCGCGGCGTTCAAGGCCGTCCAGGACGGTAAGCAGGTGGCGGTGCTGGTGCCGACGACGCTACTGGCCGACCAGCATCTGCAGACCTTCACCGCCCGGACCGCGGGCTTCCCGGTGACCGTGAAGGGCCTGTCCCGGTTCACCGATGTGACCGACTCGAAGGCCACCCTGGAGGGGATGGCCGACGGTTCGGTGGACATCGTCATCGGCACACACCGGCTGCTGCAGACCGCGGTGCGCTGGAAGGACCTCGGCCTGGTGATCGTCGACGAGGAACAGCGGTTCGGCGTCGAGCACAAGGAACACATCAAGAGCCTGCGCACCCACGTCGACGTCCTGACGATGAGCGCCACCCCGATTCCGCGCACCCTGGAGATGAGCTTGGCCGGCATCCGCGAGATGTCGACCATCCTCACCCCGCCGGAGGAACGGTTCCCGGTGCTCACCTACGTCGGCCCGCACGATGACAAGCAGGTGGCCGCGGCACTGCGCCGTGAACTGCTGCGCGACGGGCAGGCGTTCTACATCCACAACCGGGTCAAGTCGATCGATCAGGCCGCGGCGCGGGTGCAGGCCATGGTGCCCGAGGCACGCGTGGTGGTGGCGCACGGTCAGATGAACGAAGAGACCTTGGAGAAGACCGTCGAGGGCTTCTGGAACCGCGACTACGACATCCTGGTGTGCACCACCATCGTCGAGACCGGCCTGGACATCTCGAATGCCAACACCCTGATCGTGGAACGCGCCGATACCTTCGGGCTGTCACAGCTGCACCAGCTGCGCGGCCGGGTGGGCCGGAGCCGGGAACGCGGGTACGCGTACTTCCTGTATCCGCCGGAGGTGCCGCTGACCGAGACCGCCCATGACCGGTTGGCCACCATCGCGCAGAACAACGAGCTCGGCGCCGGTATGGCGGTTGCCATGAAGGACTTGGAGATTCGCGGCGCGGGTAACGTGCTGGGCGTCGAACAGTCCGGCCACGTCGCCGGTGTCGGGTTCGATCTGTATGTGCGACTGGTCGGGGAGGCCGTCGAGGCCTATCGCGCCGCCGTCGACGGGAAGACCGTCAGCACCGTCGAGGAACCCAAGGATGTGCGCATCGACCTGCCGGTCGACGCCCACTTCCCGCCGGATTACATCGGCAGCGACCGGCTGCGGCTGGAGGCGTACCGCAGGCTGGCCGCGGCCTCGGATGGCGCCGGGGTGGACCGCGTCATCGAGGAGCTCGTCGATCGTTACGGTCCGCTGCCCGAACCGGCGCAACGCCTGATCGCGGTGGCGCGGCTGCGGCTGCTGTGCCGCGAGTACGGGGTCACCGAGGTGGCCACGGTCTCCGATGCCACCATCAAGGTCGCACCGCTGACACTGCTGGATTCCGGTCAGATGCGGCTCAAACGGGTCTATCCGGGGTCGGCCTACCGGGCGACGACCTCGACGGTGCAGATCCCGATTCCGCGGGCCGGCACCGGGGTGGGCGCGCCGCGGATCCGCGATCTGGAACTGCTGCAGGCGGTTGCGGGTCTGCTGCTGGCGCTGGACGGCCGGCCGGCGGGCGAGGTCGACATCACCGCCATGGGAGGTGCGCAATGACAGTCGTTCTGGTCGACCCGCGCCGGCCCTCGCTGGTCCCGGTGGAAGCCGTCGGCCTGCTCGCCGGTGACGTGCAGTACACCGAGGAGATGCCGATCAAGGTGCCGTGGTCGCTGCCCTCGGCGCGGCCGGACTACGACGGCGAACCGGCCCCGGTGCTGCTGTCGTCGGATCCCGAACATCCCAGTGTGAAAAGCCGGTTGGCGGCCGGCGAGCAGCTGATCTCCGCGCCGGCACCGCAGGCCGGTGAGCGGCTGGTCGACGCCGTCGCGATCATGGACAAGTTGCGCACCGACGGGCCGTGGGAGAGTGAGCAGACCCACGATTCGCTGCGGCGCTACCTGCTGGAGGAGACCTACGAGCTGTTCGACGCGGTGCGCGGGGGTGACGCCGAGGAACTGCGCGAGGAACTCGGAGATGTGTTGCTGCAGGTGCTCTTCCACGCCCGTATTGCCGAGGACGCCCCGGCTCACCCGTTCGGCATCGACGATGTCGCCGACGCGCTGGTCCGCAAACTGGGCAACCGCGCCGCCGGAGTGCTTGCCGGCGAGTCGGTGTCGCTCGAGGAGCAGCTCGCCCAGTGGGAGGAGCGCAAGCGCAACGAGAAGGTGCGCGACTCCTGTATGGACGATGTGCCGACCGGTCAGCCCGCGCTGGCGCTGACCCAGAAGGTGCTCGAACGCTGCGCCGGAGCGGGTATTCCCGACGAATTGATTCCCGATTCGCTGCGCGAGGTGCGGATCGGCGTCGAATCCGATGCCGAGAACACCCTGCGCACAGCCACTCTGGAGTTCATCGACACGGTCCGTCGGGCCGAGCAGGCGGTCAAGGCCGCCCGCGCCGGAGATGACATCGGGGAGGCGCCCGCGGAGCCGATCGGCGCCGACGAGTGGCGCGAGCACTGGCCCGGCCAGTCGCCCGCGGCGTAGGCCACTGCTCGCCGGCATCGGTGGGTTCCGGTTCTCTGTGTAATTCTTACGAAATCATGGTTGACCACACCTGGTGACCACGCTGCGGAGCGGCCGTCGGCTCTGCATGGCCAACGGCAGTGTGGTGTTGAGTTAGGCGGTGTCGCTGAGTGGTTCGAGGGTGACGTGGTAGCCGAGGGTTTCGAGTTGTCGGATGGCGTGGTTCTTGGTGGGTCCGGGGCGTCGGGTGGTGTAGTAGTCGGCTCCGGGATCGCGGTAGAAGTCGCCGTTGGTGAGCATGCCGTGGGCGGCGACCAGCATGGCCCGTTGGACTGCCACGACAGCTTTCATCGGTCCTCGTCGGGCGCTGATCCGCCGGAACTTGGCTCCGTAGTATGTGGTTTTCGACCGTGACGCCGATAGCGCTGCGGTGCCGAGGGCCCCTTTAAGGTGGCGGTTGCCCTCGCGACACTTGGTGGACTTGACCTTGCCCGCCGATTCATGGCTGCCCGGCGAAACGCCCGCCCAAGACGCCAGATGACCCGCAGTCGGGAACACCTTCATGTCACCACCGGTTTCGGCGAGAAAGACTTCAGCCACCGTCGTTGACCAGCCCGGGATGCTGCACAGCAGGTCCCGGGCCGCCAGTAAAGACGGCGACAGCTCAGCGGTGATCTTGGCTTCCAGATCAGTCAACGCGGTGGTGTACGCGTCGAACAGCCTCAGGTGGGTCTGGATCAGGTATCCGTGATGGGCGGTGAAACGACCGGCCAGCGCCTCCGTCAAAACCGGGATCTTGGATCGGAGCCGGCTTTTCGCGAGGTCGGCCATCACGGCGGGATCAGTGTTGCCGGCGATCAGCGCCTCCAGCATCGCCCGTGGAGACTGGCCCATGATGTCGGTGGCCACCGAGGACAGTTTGATCCCGGCGTCCTCGAGGATCTTTTCGATCCGCTGCACTTCCCTGCCGCGGTCTCGTTTCAGCATGGTCGAGCCTGTCAAGTTTTCTGTGTAGGTTGCCCTGTCTGATTCTTTGAATGGTGGTGTGTGTCTATAGGTAGCGTTCGATGCGGTCTGGGTAGACCAGGCTGAGTTGTTCGAGTGCTTTCTTCCAGTTG
>NZ_NPKP01000027.1 GCF_008329585.1 Mycolicibacterium sp. P9-22
CCCGCAGTGCCTCGGCCATCTCCACGGTGGAACCCACCTCAACCAGCGATGAGTCCATGTCCTTGCCTGTCTTCACGTCCTGCAATCCTTCCCTCAACAGGACCTACACAGACCATTTGACACGCCCGCATGGTCCGCGTTCGCGTGAGATCACGCAGACGGCGGATCGGTGCCGGTGGGACCAGCGAGGCCCGCAACAGTCCGTGTGCGCCGAGGTCGGCCAGCCACGCAGCATCGGACACGTCAGTCTTGCGGCCGGGACGATTGCGCGCGTCGCGTGCATTGACGAGCATCACGTTCACCGTGTCTTCGAGCAGGTAGTAGAACGGCTTCCAGTAATCACCGGTCGACTCCATCACCACGCAGGTGACCTTCTGCTCGATCAGATGATCACGCAACGCCAGGATCTGGCTGGTCATCGACCCCCAAGTCGTCACCGTCGCGGTTGTCGCTCGTCGTCCCGAACCCTGCACCCTTACACAGACTTTCGCGTCTCTCTTCGAGATGTCGGCTCCTGCGCATCTCGCGTGTATCACTTCCACCGTCCTCACCTCCGTCATATCAACAGTGTTGTCGGCGTGCGTGCCACGGGGAGGCGAGTAAGTAACAGGAGTTTCTTACACGTGCTCGAAGCAACAATCCACGGTTCCCGCTCGGGACGAGAAGCCGTCCTACCTCCACCACCACGTTGTCAAACAAGCTCGCAGCATCACAAATACATCGGGGTCGACCGTGACATGCACTCCTATATCTTGCTCTCGCAACACCGCTGGGACGAGACTTCAGCACAGGATTTCTCCGACCATGGAGGACGGCGAAGCCGCCCTGAGCCGTTGTCAAGGTGCGCAAAGTGTTGCGGTTATGCGGCGGTGGGTAGGTCGGTCATGGTGCGTCGTGCGTGGGAGCGCAGGTGTGCCGGTTCTGCTTCGCCCGGGTCATGCGGTGGGATGAACCAGGGGTGGCGGTCGCGGCCCAAATAGACTTGCCAGCCGCCGTGATGGATTGCGGTGTGGTGACGTCGGCATAACAGCACACCGTTGTCCAGGCTGGTGACACCTCCGGGGCGCCATTCGACGATGTGGTGGGCGTCGCACCAGGACACCGGCCGCCCGCAGCCGGGGTGTGCGCAGCCACCATCGCGTACCGCCAACCCTTTTCGGATCGCGGGGGTGAACAACCTTTCGCTGCGTCCGACGTCGAGTGGTGCCCCGGCGGGGTCGACGATGACTGTCCCGAGGGTGCTGTCGCAGGTGATGAGGTCGGCGGTGGTGGTGCTGATGGGCCCGGTGAATCCGAGGGAGTCGACCAACCCTGCTGCGGCGGGCCGGATGAGGGTGACGTGGGGCAGCACGCCACCGCTCATCGGGCGCCGCGAGTTCGACAGGTAGGTCCGCAGCAGCTGAGCGAACGCATCCGCGCGACGCTTGCCGGTCGGACGGGGGTCGGGGGAGCCGTCCGGTTCGGGTACCGGCCGGCACAACGGATCCAAGGCCGCGAACAGTTCCTCTCCGGTCAGCGCATCGAGATCCAGGGTGGCGGCAACGCGCCCTTCGTCGTTTTGCACGAGGGTCATGTCGTTGAGGTCGGCGTTTTCGGCGACCGGCACCGCCCCGTCCTGCTGGGCCGCTGTTGTGGCTTTGTCGATGGCGATTGCGCGGGCCTTCTGGGCCACCTGCGCCGGGGTGGTCTGGATCATCAACGTCGTCACGACGCTCGCCCGGTCGTCTTCGGACAAGGGAACCCTGTTGGTGATGTGGGTGACGCCTTTGCCGACGGCGTCGGCGAACTCGATATCGATCCCGCCGAGGCGCTGGGCCCGGGTCAAGAGCCTGTCAAGTTTTCTGTGTAGGTTGCCCTGTCTGATTCTTTGAATGGTGGTGTGTGTCTATAGGTAGCGTTCGATGCGGTCTGGGTAGACCAGGCTGAGTTGTTCGAGTGCTTTCTTCCAGTTG
>NZ_NPKP01000004.1 GCF_008329585.1 Mycolicibacterium sp. P9-22
CCCGCAGTGCCTCGGCCATCTCCACGGTGGAACCCACCTCAACCAGCGATGAGTCCATGTCCTTGCCTGTCTTCACGTCCTGCAATCCTTCCCTCAACAGGACCTACACAGACCATTTGACACGCCCCCGTACTGGCCGCCTTCGACGCCTACGACTCAATCTGCGAGCAGCTGGCCGCACTGGACTTCACCCGGATGACTCCTGCCGAGTTGTTCGAGTTGCAATCCCGGCGCGAGCACCGGACGCGCACCACCAGCGCGGCGGACCACCGGATCCTGGCGGCACTGCAGGCGCAGGCGACCCCCAAGGACATCGGTGCACGGTCCTGGCCGGAGATTCTGTGCACCCGGCTGCGGATTTCCAAGGACGAGGCCGATCGGCGACTCGCGGATGCGCGCGACCTCGGACCGCGCCACGGGATGGATGGCGAGCTTCTCGAGGCTGCCTTACCGGCCTGCGCTGCTGGATTGGCCACCGGCGTCATCAATCGCGAACATGTGCAGGAGATCCGCAAGGCGCTGACCACCGCGGCCAAGTACGCCGACCCGGCCGCGTGCGCCGAACTGGAAGGCGTTCTGGCCACCGCCGCGCGCGGGATCACCCCGCACACACTGCGTGAGGTCGCGACGTACGCGCTCAACACCCTCAACCCGGATGGTGACGGCCCCGATTTGGCGGAGCGCAAGCGCGGCATCACGTTCGGGCGCCAGGATGTCGACGGAATGATCCGGGTCAGCGGCCACGTCGACGCAGAACTGGGCGCCTACCTGAAGACCATCACGCAGGTTTGGGGAGCGCCGGGCGTCAACAATCCCGCCGACGCCGAGCCGCTGAACAATCCGGTGCCCAATCCGTTGATGGACAGCGACGAGTGCACCGCACCCCCGCGCACCGAGCCGGTGCCGCCCCGGGCGCAGCCAATCCCACCGCAGCCGCCCCGGCCGGCCGAGCCCGCCCACCCCGAACCGGATCCGGTGTCACCCCAGGAGAACTGGCTACCCGAGGACGCCAGCGCGCTCGCCGAACTCATCGACCCTCCACCCGAGCCCTTCGCCGAACGCCGAGACGCATTCGACATCGCGACAGGTCAACCCCACCACGACGAGCAGCCGGCCGAGCGACGCTCCGCGTTCGACGCCGCCCGCGAGGACGAGGACGGTGCCGCAGCAGCCCGCGACACCCGCACCAAAGCCCAACGCAACCACGATGCGCTCAAGGCCGTCATGCGTAACGCCCTGATGTCCAAACAACTCGGCCAACACGGCGGACTGCCGGTCACCGTCGTCGTCTCCACCACTCTGGGCGAACTGCAGGATGCCGCTGGGATCGCCCGGACGTCAGTCGGGACGACGATGTCCATCCGCGATCTGATCCGGCTGGCCGCCCATGCGCACCACTACTTGCTCCTCTATCGGGAGCACACGGCTGAACCGTTGTACCTGGGGCGGACGAAGCGCCTTGCCTCCAAGGCACAGCGCTTGGTGATGATCTCCCGTGACCGCGGGTGCACCATGCCGAACTGCCCCGTGGCAGGCATCGACTGCCAAGGAATGCACGCCGAACAGGACTGGACATGCGGCGGACAAACAAACATCACCGATCTCGGGCTCGGCTGCGGGTCTGACAACCAGCTGGCATTCGAAACGGGCTGGGACACAACAATCGGCGAGGATGGCCGCATTCACTGGCACCCGCCGCCGCTACTCGATGTGGGTCAGGACACCCTGAACCATTTTCATCATCCCGAGGAACTGCTCAGGCCTCCCGATGAGGATCCCTAGCCCGATCAGCTGTTGCGGCGGAACCACCGCGGTTTGCGGAAGCGGTCACCGATACTCTTGGCGTCCGAGTCGGCTTCATCGGATAAGGCTTCGGCAGGTGTCTCGTTAGAGGCATCGTCATCTGTAGGCGGCTCTTCGGCCACGGTCGCGGCTTCCTCGACAGCCTCATCAGCCGTCGTGTCAGCCGGCACCTCGGCTGATTCCTCAACCTCGACCGGCTCATCCACCGCAACGGGATCTACGGTCGCGGACTCGGCGACCGGCTCTGCAGCTTCACCCTCCGCCTCTGTAGGCGACTCTTCGTCCTCAGCAGCAACTTCGGGCGTTGCTTCCTCGACAGCCTCTTCAGCCGCCGTCTCGGCGGGCTCGTCCGCTACGGGCGGTTCGTCGTCAGCTCCCTCGGCGCTCTCAGCTTCGGCGGACTCTGCAATGGCCTCGTCAGCCGGCGTCTCCGTCGATTCCTCGGCCGACTCGTCGAGTGTTACGTCGGCAGCACCAGAATCACTTTCAGCTGCCTCCGTCGCGGCCGACTCATCGTCGACCACTGCCTCGGCGCTCTCGGCTTCGGCGGACTCTGCAATGGCCTCGTCGACCGGCGTCTCCGTCGATTCCCCTGCGGCAACCTCAGCGGTTTCCTCAGACACCGCTTCTGCCTCGGCTACGGGTGACTCGTCGGCGTCTTCATCGGTAGCAGCGAAATCAACGTCGGCCGCCTCCTCCTCCGCTGACTCGGCCTCGACCGCGTCACTTTCAGCCTCAGCAGGCTCTTCTTCTCCGGGCATATCTTCGGCCGACTCTTCGACTGCTGCTTCGGCGGTATCAGAATCACTTGCAGCTGCCTCCGTCGCGGCCGACTCGTCGTCGACCACTGCCTCGGCGCTCTCGGCTTCGGTGGACTCTGCATCGGCCTCGTCAACCGGCGTCTCAGTCGACTCCTCGGCCGCAACGTCAGCGGTCTCCTCGGACACCGCTTCTGCCTCGGCTTCGGGTGACTCGTCAGCCTCGGGTGCAGCGCTTTCGGCTTCAACCACTGACGCCTCGTCCGCTGCGGGGGTCTCCGCCGCCGGCTCCTCGGCTCCTCCCTCACCAGCACCGAAATCGACATCGGCTGCCTCAGCTTCGGCTGATTCTTCGACATCGACCGGCTCTTCCGCGGCGACCGTCTCCGCAGTCTCAACTTCGGCCTCCGGCGCAACAACCTCGAGCATTTCCGTCTCAACGGGTTCTTCGACATCGTCAGCCTCATCGGCGGCGTCAGCCACCCTGGCTTCCTCGGCTGAATCGGCTGTGCCCGAATGCTCACCTTCGGCATCGCCGGCGACCTTGGCGGCAGCGACGACACCCACCAGAGCGCCCGCCGCGATCGCCTCGGTGGCCACCTCATCGACCAGGGATTCCTCGTCGGTGTCGACCTTGCCGCGCAGTGACGCCGGATCTTCACGACCCTTCGGCGCCACCATGATGTAGACGACGGCCGCGATGAAGATGAACGTCGAGGTGAACGAGTTGATCCTGATGCCCGCGATCAGCGTCGCGGTGTCGCTGCGCATCAGCTCGATCCAGAACCGGCCCAGGCAGTAACCCGCGACATACAGCGCGAACACCTTGCCGTGACCGAGCTTGTAACGCCTGTCGACCCAGATCAGCAACGCGAAAATCAGTAGATTCCACAGCAGCTCGTACAGGAACGTCGGGTGGACGACACCGACCAACTCCCCCGTCGACACACCGTTGAGGGAATCCCGGAACCCGGCGGCGTCACGGCGTTCGTAGATCTCCAGGCCCCACGGCAGAGTCGTCGCCCGGCCGTACAGCTCCTGGTTGAAATAGTTGCCCAACCGGCCGATCGCCTGCGCCAGGATGATCCCGGGTGCGATCGCATCCCCGAACGCCGGCAGCGGAATTCCCCGTTGCCGGCATCCGATCCATGCGCCCACCGCACCGAGCGCCACCGCACCCCAGATGCCCAGGCCGCCATCCCAGATCCGGAACGCCGCGCCCAACCCGGCGCCACCGGCACCGAAGTAGGTGGGCCAATCGGTCAGCACGTGATAGATCCGCCCACCGACCAACCCGAACGGCACCGCCCACAACGCAATGTCGTAGATCACGCCACGTTCGCCGCCGCGCGCTTCCCACCGGCGGTCACCGATCACCAGCGCCGCGACGATGCCGATGATGATGCACAGCGCGTACGCGCGGAGCGGGACCGGACCGATGAACCAGACGCCCTGCGCCGGGCTGGGGATATAGGCCAGCGTCGTCACGGTCATGCGCGCACCGCCTGGCGCACGCCTTCGGCGAGCTCGGCAGTCAGGGCCCGCAGCGCGGGCAGTCCTTCGTCGAGCGCCGACACCAGCGCCGAACCGACGATCACACCGTCGGCGTAGGCGCCGATCTCGGCGGCCTGCTCACGCGAGCGCACACCCAGGCCGACGCCAACAGGAATGTCCGATATCGCCTTGACCCGGCTCACCAGTTCCGGTGCGGCGTTCGACACGGCATCGCGCGCACCGGTGACCCCCATCGTCGACGCGGCGTAGACGAACCCCCGCGAGGCCTGGACCGTCGCAGCGAGCCGCTCCGGGGTCGATGACGGCGCCACCAGGAAAATCCGGTCGAGATCGTGTTGCTCCGACACCCGAATCCAGTCCTCCGCTTCATCCGGGATGAGATCAGGAGTGATCAGACCCAGTCCGCCCGCGGATGCCAGATCGCGCGCAAAAGTCTCGACGCCCTTGCGTAACACCGGATTCCAGTAGGTCATCACCACGGCATGGCCGCCAGCGTTGCTGATGGCTTCCACCGCTCGCAGCGCGTCATACACCCGGACCCCGCCGGCCAGTGCGGCCTCGGTGGCCCGCGCGATGGTCGGTCCGTCCATGCCGGGATCGGAGTACGCGACGCCGACCTCGATGATGTCGGCGCCGGATTCGACCATGGCCGTCATCGCCGCGATGGATGTCTCGACATCCGGATAGCCGGTCGGCAGATAACCGATGAGTGCCGAGCGACCCTCCGCGCGGCAGCCGTCGAACACTCCGGCGAGCCGGCTCACGAGTCACCGTCCAACAACCCGAACCACTTTCCTGCGGTCTCCACGTCCTTGTCTCCGCGCCCGGACAGGTTCACGACGATGATCGCGCCCGGCCCCAGTTCGGCGGCCACCTTCATGCCGCCCGCCACCGCGTGCGCCGATTCGATGGCCGGAATGATGCCCTCGGTCCGGCACAGCAGCAGGAACGCATCCATCGCCTCGGTGTCGGTGATCGGGCGATATTCGGCACGGCCGGCATCCTTGAGCAACGCGTGCTCGGGACCGACACCGGGATAATCCAGACCGGCTGAGATGGAATGGGACTCGAGCGTCTGACCGTCCTCGTCCTGCAACAGGTAGGAGAACGACCCCTGGAAGGCGCCCGGTGACCCGCCGGTGAAGGTGGCGGCGTGCTTACCGGTCTCGACTCCGTCACCGGCGGCCTCGAAACCGACGAGCCGGACTTCCGGATCATCGATGAAGGCATGGAAGATGCCGATCGCGTTGGATCCGCCGCCGACGCAGGCGGTCACCGCGTCCGGCAACCGTCCGGCCTGGTCGCGGATCTGCACCCGGGTCTCCATCCCGATGATCCGCTGGAAGTCACGGACCATCAACGGGAACGGATGCGGGCCGGCCGCGGTACCGAAGCAGTAGAAGGTGTTGTCCGCGTTGGCAACCCAATCGCGGAACGTCTCGTTGATGGCGTCCTTCAAGGTCTGGGACCCCGACTGCACCGACACCACCCGCGCACCCAGCAACCGCATCCGGGCCACATTGAGCGCCTGGCGCGCGGTGTCGACCGCACCCATGTAGATGACGCAGTCCAGCCCGAGCAACGCACATGCGGTGGCGGTCGCCACGCCGTGCTGCCCGGCGCCGGTTTCGGCGATGACCCGGGTCTTGCCCATCTGGCGGGCCAGCAGGGCTTGGCCCAGCACGTTGTTGATCTTGTGAGAGCCGGTGTGGTTGAGGTCTTCTCGCTTCAGGAAGATCCGTGCACCACCGACGTGCTCGGTGAGCCGTTCGGCCTCGTAGAGCGGCGACGGGCGCCCGCTGTAGTGCCGCTGCAGACGGTCCAGCTCATCGAGGAACGTCTGATCGCTGCGCGCCTTCTCATACGCCGCGGTCACCTCTTCGATGACGGCCATCAGGGCTTCGGGGACCAGGCGGCCGCCGTAGGGGCCGAAATGCCCCTTGGCATCCGGATCATGGCTGGTGGGTTCGGCAAGGGCTGCGCTGGTGTGTGGCAGCTCGGGGCCGGCGATATCGCCCATCGTCATCTGTTCTCTTCGCGCAAGCGGCTCATCGCCGTCAGCGGGCGGGTTTCGGGCATGACGGGTGAGCGCCTGCGGTGACCAGGTCGGACACGGCACTGCGCGGGTCACCGCTGGTGACCAGGCCTTCCCCGACCAGTACGGCATCGGCGCCCGCACCGGCGTAGGCCAGCAGGTCGGCGGTGCCGCGGACACCGGACTCGGCGACCCGGATGACCTTCGACGGCAGCCCCGGCGCGATCCGCGCGAAGCAGTCGCGGTCGACCTCGAGGGTCTTGAGGTTGCGCGCGTTGACACCGATGACGGTCGCGCCGGCCTGCAGGGCGCGGTCGGCCTCTTCCTCGGTGTGCACCTCGACCAGCGCGGTCATCCCGAGCGACTCGGTGCGGTCGAGCATCGACTCCAGGGCACGCTGTTCGAGCGCCGCGACGATGAGCAGCAGCATGTCCGCGCCATGGGCGCGGGCCTCGTGGATCTGGTACGGGCCGATGATGAAGTCCTTGCGCAGCACCGGGATCGATACCGCTGCACGCACGCTGTCCAAGTCGTCGAGCGATCCCTTGAAGCGACGTTCCTCGGTCAGCACGCTGATGACGCGAGCGCCACCGTCTTCGTAGGCCTTCGCCAACTGCGCGGGATCCGCAATCGACGCCAACTCACCACGTGACGGGCTGGCGCGCTTCACTTCGGCGATCACCGCGATACCGGGCACCCGGAGCGCGGCCATCACATCCAGTGGCGGCCGTGCGTCTTTGGCCCGTTGCTTGATGTCGGCGAAGCTCACGGCGGCTTCACGGGTGGCAACGTCGGCGCGGACTCCTTCGATGATGGAGTCGAGCACGGTCGCCGAACTCATTGGCCATCGTCCTTTTCCGTCGGCCGGGATCCCCCCGGAGTGGTCTGCACTGACCCAGTTGTCATGGACCCCGTTGTTTCCTGAAAGGTTAGTCGCCAGGGACACACGTTCTGTCACCGACCCTGGTTGTCCGGATCCGGGGTGTTCGGCTCGCCGGTGGGATCGCTGCCGTCGTCCAGGGCATCCCACATCATCCGCTCCGACATTCCCTCCGGACCGGCACCGTCGGCGGTTTCTGAGCGCACCGCGTCGCGGCGCGCCGCCGGTGCCACGTAGCGGGCCGTCGACGTTCGCGCGGTCGCCGCCGAACGCATCAACAATCCGGCCGCCACCAGCGCAATCACCGCCGCGGCAAGCGCGACCCCGGCGCCCCAGTAGAAGCGCTGCGACCCCACCAGCGCAGAGACCGGCACCTCGGCCAGGCCGGCACCACGCACCGCGATGTCGTGGACCACCCACTGGCTGATGCCCAGGTACGCGATTCCGGCGCCCGAGAGGGCCACCAGTACCGCCACCGCCCGCAGCAGCAGGCCCCGGACCGCCAGGGCGGCCACCGCGGCCGCCAGCAGCACCAGTGCCAGCGGCACCAGTGCCGTGGACCAGGCCGCGCCCGACAATGTCGAGGTCTTGGGCTGCCCGAGACCGTCGAAGGTGCTCACCTGCACCCAGGGCAGTCGCGAGGCCCCCCACAGCGCCAGCGCGCCGAGGACCAGTAGTGCCTGTGCGAGCCGGATCAAGGTTGCCCCAGTGTCTCGGCCGCAGCGATCGCGTTCAGCACCGCCTTCGCCTTGTTCGCGGACTCGGTGTATTCGTAGGGCCCGTTGGAGTCGGCCACGACTCCCCCGCCGGCCTGTACGTAGGCGGTGCCTGCCCGCATGAGGGCGGTCCGGATCGCGATCGCGAAATCGGCGTTACCGGCGAAGTCGAGGTAGCCGAGCACCCCGCCGTAAACGCCGCGCCGGGTCAGCTCGACCTCCTCGATGAGCTCCATGGCGCGCACCTTGGGCGCGCCGGACAGCGTGCCCGCCGGGAAACACGCCGTGACGGCGTCCAGCGCGGTCTTCCCGTCGGCGAGATGCCCGGTCACCGTCGACACCAGGTGCATGACATGGCTGTAGCGCTCGATATGGCTGTAGTCCTCGACGCGCACCGTGCCGGGCTCACACACCCGGCCCAGGTCATTGCGGCCCAGGTCGACCAGCATCAGGTGCTCGGCGCGTTCCTTCTCATCGGCCAGCAGTTCCTTCTCCAGGAGCACGTCCTCCTCCTCGGTGTCCCCGCGCCACCGGGTCCCGGCGATCGGATGCGTGGTGGCCTTGCCGTCCTTGACGGTCACCAGGGCTTCCGGGCTGGATCCCACGATGGAGAAGTCAAGTCCCCCTTCGGCATCCGGCACGTTGAGCAGGTACATGTAGGGGCTCGGGTTGGTTGCCCGCAACATCCGGTAGACATCGAGCGGATCGGCGGCGGTGTCGATCTCGAAACGCTGGGAGGGCACGACCTGGAACGCCTCACCGGCCTCGATATCGCCGACCAGCTTGTCCACGATCGCGCTGTACTCCTCGACGGTGCGCTGGGCGCGGAACTGCGGCGCCGGCCTGCTGAAGGTGGCCACCGTGGAGTGCAGCGGCTCACCGAGCGCGGCGGTCATCACGTCGAGCCGGGCCACCGCGTCGTCGTAGGCCTCGTCGACCCGGTCGTCGGTGCCGTTCCAGTTCACCGCGTTGGCGATCAGGGTGATGGTGCCCTCGTGGTGGTCGACGGCGGCGATGTCGGTGGCCAGTAGCAGCAGCATGTCGGGCAGCGACAGATCATCGACGGCGAGTTCCGGGAGCCGCTCCAGCCGGCGCACCATGTCGTAGGCGAAGTACCCGACCAGCCCCGAGGACAGCGGCGGCAGCCCGGGCAGCGCGGCGGTGCCCAGCAGGTCCAGCGTGCTGCGCAGCGCGACGAGCGGGTCACCACCGGACGGTGCGTCCTTGGGGGTGGCGCCCAGCCAGACCGCCTCGCCGTCGCGGACCGTCAGCGCCGACGGCGCGCCGGCGCCGATGAACGACCATCGCGACCAGGACCGGCCGTTCTCGGCTGATTCCAGCAGGAACGTGCCGGGCCGGTTTGCGGCCAGCTTCCGGTACGCCGACAGCGGTGTCTCACTGTCGGCCAGCACCTTGCGGGTCACCGGAACGACCCGGTGTCCGGCGGCCAGTTCCCGGAAGTCCTCGCGCGGCGTGGTGACGGCCAGCGTGGCGGTGTTGGATTGCACGGACCAATCCTCCCAGACGCCGAACGGACGTTCGGCGTAGCGTGGGCAGCCGTGACGCTTATCAAGACCGGTGACCGGGTGGCCGAGTTCGAACTGCCCGACCAGACCGGCACCAGGCGCAGCCTGACCTCGCTGCTCGCCGACGGACCTGTGGTGCTGTTCTTCTACCCCGCCGCGATGACGCCCGGCTGCACCAAGGAGGCCTGTCACTTCCGCGACCTGGCCGCCGAATTCGCCGCCGTCGGCGCCTCGCGGGTGGGTATCAGCACCGACCCGGTGGAGAAGCAGGCCCGCTTCGCCGATCAGCAGCGCTTCGACTATCCGCTGCTCTCCGACGCCGACGGGGACGTCGCCACCGCGTTCGGGGTGAAGCGTGGCCTGCTCGGCAAGCTGATGCCGGTCAAGCGGACGACGTTCGTGATCGACACCGACCGCACCGTGCTCGAGGTCATCTCCAGCGAGTTCAGCATGGACACCCACGCCGACAAGGCTCTCGAGGTGCTCAGGGCGCGTTGACCGCCCGCAGCACCGCCGCCATCGAGGCGCCCAGCACCGAATCGCTGCGCCCGCAGGCCCAGCCGGACCGCGACTCCAGATAGGTGATCGCGGTGGCGCCTACCGACTGCTGGGTCAGGCCGAGGATCTCGACCGGATGCCCTGCCTCGCCCAGTGCCCTGGTGAGTGCCTCCACCGGTCCGATGCCGCGGTGCGAGCTGGTGTGGACGCGCCCGTCGACGACAAGGCTGATCTCGGTGACGTCGTCGCTACCGGTGTGCCAGTCCTTCAGCCGCACCGGGCCTTCGGGACCCAGGTAGGTTGCCTCGAACAGCTCGTAGAGCTCGGCCGCGCCGATCTCGGCGCCGCTGTCATCGGTGTGCGCCTGCACCTGCCGGGCGAAGTCGATCTGCAGGCGCCGCGGCAGTTCCAGCCCGTGCTCGGCCTGCAGCAGATAGGCGATACCGCCCTTGCCGGACTGGGAGTTGACCCGGATCACCGCGTCGTAGGTGCGGCCGATATCGGCCGGGTCGACGGGCAGATACGGTACCCGCCAGTCGATTTCATGTTCGGATCTGCCTTCTGCGATGGCCCGCGCGCGATGCTCGGCCAGCCCCTTCTTGATGGCGTCCTGATGTGTGCCGGAGAACGCGGTGTGCACCAGATCCCCCACGTACGGATGCCGTTCGTGAATGGGCATCCGGGTGCAGTGCGCGACGGTGCGGGCGATCGCGTCGATATCGGAGAAGTCGACCTTCGGGTCGACCCCCTGGGCGTACAGATTGAGCGCCAGGGTGGCGATATCGACATTGCCGGTCCGTTCTCCGTTGCCGAACACGCAGCCCTCCACCCGCTGGGCGCCCGCCAGCACCGCAAGCTCGGCACAGGCGACCCCGGTTCCGCGATCGTTGTGCGGGTGCACCGACAGGATGACGGCATCGCGGCGGGCGATATTGCGGTGCATGTATTCGATCTGGTCGGCGTACACGTTCGGCGTGGCCACTTCGACAGTCGCCGGCAGGTTCAGGATCACCGGTCGCTCCGGTGTGGCACCCCACAGGCCGGTCATGGCATCGCAGATCTCCAGGACGTAGTCGGGTTCGGTGAGGTTGAACACCTCCGGGGAGAACTCGAATCGGATGTTGGGCCGGTCACCGGCGAATTCGAGCACGTCGCGGCCGCCGGCGGTGATCAGCTCGCGCAGCTCGTCGCGGTCCTTGCCCAGCACCGTGTTCCGCCATACCGGCGCTGTCGCGGTGTACAGGTGGATGACCACGTCATTGCCGATGCCGTGCACGGATTGCACGGTGCGTTCGATGAGGTCCCGCCGTGCCGGGGTGAAGACCACGATGGTGACATCGGGCGGAGCGATATCGGATTCGGCGATGAGCCGGACGAAGTCGTAGTCGGTCTGCGACGCAGACGGGTAACCGACCTCGATTTCCTTGTACCCCATGCTCACCAGCAGTTCGAAGAACCGCCTCTTGCGGGCGGGGTCCATCGGTTCGGCCAGCGCCTGGTTGCCGTCGCGCAGGTCCACCGGCACCCACAGCGGCGCCTCGGTGAGCCGCGCCTCGGGCCAGTGGCGTTGTCGCAGTGGCACTTGCACCCGATCGTAGACATCGGCGTACCGGTGCCACGGCATCGGTGAGGCTTGTTGACGGTTCCAGTTCACGATTACTTCCCATTCGGTCGATGAAGGATCCGACCGGCGCGACAAGGCCCCACGGCAGGGGGCCGGTCGGTCAGGCCCTGCCGAGGCGGCGAAGGAGAAGCTGGCGCGTCGTGATGGCTAGACTGTACCGCAACTCATCAGACAAGTAGAGAGGTTGGGGTGAAGATGGCCGTGCAGGTCCAACGTCATCCGCTGGCCGCCCAGGCCGCGGAACTGCTGCTGACCCGCATCCGCGACGGCGAATGGCCGCTCGGGCACCGGATCCCCGGCGAGACCACGTTGGCCGCGCAGCTCGGCGTCGGGCGCTCCACCCTGCGCGAGGCGATCCGCGAACTGGCCGGCCGGGGTGTCCTGGAAAGCCGGCAGGGCGCCGGTGTCTTCGTCACCGCGCTCGATGCCGCCGAGGACTGGGATACCGTGCTGCGGCGCACCACGATCGCCTCGGTGATCGAGGCCCGCATCGCCATCGAGGCCGAGGCGGCGGCGCTGGCCGCCACCCGCCGCACCCCCACGGACCTGCGGGACATCCGGCGCGCACTGGCCGCACGCGGCGTCGTGGGCCAGTCCGTGGCCGAACATGTCGATGCCGATATGGCTTTTCACCGGGCGGTGATCGCCGCCGCACACAACGACGTGCTCTCCGGACTCTTTGACGCGTTCCTGCCGCGGCTGCGGACGGCGATGATCGACATGCTCAAGATCGCGCCGGTGCCCAGCGAGGCCGCCGACCATGCGTGTCACCAGGAGCTGGCCGACGCCATCGCCGCCCGGTCCCCTGCCGCGGCGGCCACCGCCAGCCGCACCCACCTGAGCGCCCTGAAGGAGTCCTTCTCATGACCCCCGTGCTGGAGATCACCGATGTCACCTTCCGCCGCGACGGTAAGCAGATCATCGACGGCATCTCGCTGACGGTGCGGGCCGGTGAACACTGGGCGCTGTTGGGGCCGAACGGCGCTGGCAAGAGCACACTGCTGGGATTCTGTGCGGCCGTGACGTTTCCGAGCAGCGGCACGGTGCGGATCCTGGGCGGCCAGATGGGGCGCACCGACCTGTCCGTGCTGCGCCGATCCATCGGACACGTCAACCCGCGGCACCGGCTGCAGTACCCGCTGACGGTGCGCGAGGTGGTGCTCACCGGGTTCACCGCGACCGTGGACACCGCGGCCCGCTGGACGCCCAGCCCCGAGCAGGTGGGCCGGGCCGATGAACTGATCGACACCGTCGGCCTGTCCGCGCGCGCCGACGCCACCTGGCCCACGCTGTCGCAGGGTGAACGTGGACGGGCGTTGATCGCCCGCGCCCTGATCGCCGAACCGCAGTTGCTGCTCCTCGACGAGCCCAGCACCGGCCTGGATGTGGCCGCCCGCGAGCAACTGCTGGAAACCATCGACACGCTGGATGTCACGCATCCCGAGATGGCCTCCATCCTGGTGACCCATCACCTAGAGGAGCTGCCCACCAGCACCACCCATGCGCTGCTGATCGGTGAGGGACGCACGGTCGCCATCGGATCGGCCCAGAGCACGGTCACCACCGAACATGTCAGCGAGGCTTTCCGGCACCCGGTGACGGTCGGGTTCGCCGACGGCCGGTGGAGCGCACGGGCGAAGGCCAGCTCGAGGGTGCTCTAGCCGACCGGGGCCTGATCGCGGCGCCGGCGTGCTTCCCGGTGCCGGGTCACCGGCGAGGTGTCGATGACGCGGTTGGCCATGATCGCCAGGAACCTGGCCGGCTGCAGCTGTGGTGGCACCACATCGTGGCGGATCGCGATGTCGGGCAACGCGGCCAGCGCCTCGTCCACCGCGGCGGTGGCGACGTCGACGATCTCGAAAAGCAGCCCGGATTCCGCCTTTTCGACGCTGTCCACCTCGTCCTCGGGTGACTCGACGCCCTCGGCCTCGTAGTCGATCATGATCAGGGCGGTGGCGTGATAGGCGTCATCTTCGGTGCCCAGCTTGCCCAGCAGGTCGATCAGCCATTCGGCCTTGTCGGGTTCAGAGGTCAGGATCGTCGAGCGCAGTCCATAGACGAAACCGAGCGCCGCGAGCGGATGGCGCAGTCGCAGGTTCTTGGCGTCTCCGTAGCTCTCTTCGACGCGGTTGGCGGCGTTCTTGCCGAAACTGGAATCCATTCGCTTGGTGCTGATCAGCAACTCCGGCCCGGTGTCCCAGTCCGACATGACCACGTCGACCTGTTTCATGTAGTGCTTGCCGAGCACGCTGGCGCTGGAGCCGACGATGCCCTTCATCGAGCGCCCCAGCCGCGCCTCGATGAGCTGACGTTCCCGCTGCGGCAGCGCCTCGAGCAGGCTGGCGATCGCGCTCGGCATGATGCGCGGGTCGGTGGGCCGCGGCCACACCGCGTCCGGTTCGAAGCCGGCGCGGCGCAGCTCGTAGGACATCCATACGTCCAGGGCCAGTGCGGGCACCCCGGTGGTCGACGGGGCGTCCAGGTACAGCGGCACCCCGAGCAGTTTGCGCAGCACCTTGAAGTCGGGGCGGTAGGTCAGCGTGTCGGCGACCCGCAGCCACGGGTTGGTGTGCACCCCGGCGGGCGCGGCGTCGGCGACGATCCGGTCGAAGATGGCCCACGCGGTGGCTTTGGTGGAGGGCTCAGCGGGCACGCCGCGACCTTACCGCCCGCCTTGAGGCCAGCGAATGCCGCGCGGCCTGAACCGATTCCAGGTCCGTCTCCAGATCCAACGCGGCGTCGATGACGCCGACCGCGTCGAGCAGCTTGCCGCGGCCCAGCAGGGCGGCCACGGTGCGCCGGGCGGCCCGCAGTTCGGTGGCGCGGGCGGCGATCAGTTCCGGGGCCGGCACCAGCCAGCGATCCGCTTCGCGCGGTTCGATTTTCAGCACGCCGCCGCCGTAGGCACGGCCCACCATCTCCGCATGCAGCACGGTCGCCGAGTTCAGCGCGGCCAGTGGCAACAGATCACGGCCCAGCGCGGCCACCTCCTCGCGCAGGTACACCCCGTGCACCGAGTTGAGGTGATACGCGGCGGCCCGGTTGGTGACCAGCCGTGGGGTGTCGGCATTCATGCACGTCAGCAGCAGGTCGGCGGGCTTCACCAGCGGCACCTGATACCACGGAGTGCGGACCCGGCACTTGTAGGCCAGGTGTACCCCGGCGGCGTGGCCGGCCTCGATGTAGCGCTGGGCGGGCGCCGAGAGCCGCCCGGTGGGCCGGAACAGGTGCACCGAGCGCCCGTCGTCGCCCAGCGCTGCGAGCTGGTTGGTGGACAGCGTCAGCCCGCGCAGGTGGGCGCTGCCCGGCGGGGACAACGTCAGCAGGTCCGACTCACGCAGCCCGAGTTCGGCCACCCGGGCCGGGGGCAAGGCGAAGAAGCCGTTGTTGCCGGTCACCATGCCCAGGGTGGTGTCACCCCAGTGCTCCAGGGTGCTGAACCGGCCGTCGTGGTGCAGGCCGTGCAGAATCTCGACGGGCCGGTTGCCGATGAGCCCGCTGACCCATTTGTCGGCCGGATCCACCGGAGACCAATGCCGTTGCACCAGTTCGGAAGTCAGCGATTCGGCGTTGCGGGCCCGGTGGATGACGGCATGCCCGGACGGGCCGGCTCCGAAACCGTCGGCGAGCAGGAGCACCACATCGGCCTCCGCGCCCGGGAAGACCTGCTCATCGAACATCACCAGTTCCACGCTGGCGAACCGGTCGAACAAGAACTTGCGCACCGCGGCGGCGTAGTTGACGCTGAGCAGCTCGGCGGGCAGCACCAGCGCCATCCGCCCGCCCGGGCGCAGGAACAGCGCGGCATGCACGGTGAACGCCGCCCAGCTGGAGGCCAGCGCCGACAGCGTGACGCCGGCCTTGAGCGCCGCGCGCCGGGACTGGGCCCGCTGGCTGCCGCGGAAGTCCTGGTAGCGGATATAGGGCGGGTTACCCAGCACCGCCGAATACGTCGGCTTGGGTGCGATGTCGAAGAAATCGGCGGTGCGGATCCGTGCCCTGCCACCGGCCTCGGCCACCCGGCGCCGCGCCGTCGCGACGCTGGCGGGATGGATCTCCACACCGTCGAGTTCGGGATGTTCGGCGCCGAGCTGCCGTAACCGTTCGGTGGCCGCGACCAGGAATGCGGCGTCACCGGCCGACGGTTCGAATACCGCGTCATCGGGTGCGCGCACCGCCCAGTCGGCCAGGTACCGGGTGATCTGCGGCGGAGTGAAGAACGCGCCACGCGCCTTGCGGATGGCGGCGGTGTCGATCGCCGGGTCGATGTTCGCCCGGTCGTCGTTCTTCATCCGGTCATTGTGGACGACGGGACCGACAAGTCCCGGCACCGCAACACCTAGTGGCTGTCCGGGAGCAACAGATCCGCGTCGAAACAGCTGTGGTCCCCGGTGTGGCAGGCTCCGCCGACCTGATCGACCACGAGCAGCACGCTGTCGCCGTCGCAGTCCAGCCGCACCGAATGCACGTGCTGGGTGTGCCCGGAGGTGGCGCCCTTGATCCACTGCTCGCCGCGCGATCGCGAGAAATAGGTGGCCTCGCGGGTTTCCAGGGTGCGGGCCAGCGCGTCGTCGTCCATCCAGGCGACCATCAGCACATCGCCGCTGCCGTGTTCCTGTACCACCGCGGTGAACAGGCCGTCCTCATTGCGTTTGAGGCGGGCGGAAATCGCCGGGTCGAGACTCACCTGACCTCACCTCGATTCGTCCTCTTCGCTTCGCTCATCGGACGGTGATCCCGTCGGCTGCCATGGCGGCCTTCACCTCACCGATGGTGAGCTCACCGAAGTGGAACACGCTGGCGGCCAGCACCGCGTCCGCCCCGGCCTGCACGGCAGGCGCGAAATCTCCCACCGCGCCCGCACCGCCGCTGGCGATCACCGGCACGGTGACCGCCGCGCGTACCGCGTGCAGCATCGGCAGGTCGAAACCGGCCTTGGTGCCATCGGCGTCCATCGAGTTCAGCAGGATCTCCCCCACCCCGAGTTCGGCGCCGCGGCGGGCCCATTCGACGGCGTCGATCCCGGTACCGCGACGGCCACCGTGGGTGGTGACCTCCCAGCCGGACGGGGTCGGTTCCGAACCCGCCGGGACCGTGCGGGCGTCCACGCTCAACACGATGCACTGCGAACCGAACTGCCGCGACAGTTCGGCAAGCAGTTCCGGCCGGGCGATCGCGGCGGTGTTCACCGATACCTTGTCCGCGCCGGCGCGCAGCAGGATGTCCACATCGGCCACCGAGCGCACCCCGCCGCCGACGGTGAGCGGGATGAACACCTGTTCGGCGGTGCGGCGCACCACCTCGAGCATGGTGGACCGCCCCGCCGAGGAGGCGGTGACGTCGAGGAAGGTCAGCTCGTCGGCGCCGGCGGCGTCATAGGCGGCCGCGAGTTCGACGGGATCGCCTGCGTCCCTGAGGTTCTCGAAGTTCACACCCTTGACGACCCGGCCGTCATCGACGTCCAGGCACGGAATGACCCTGACCGCCACGCCCATCTCAGTAATCCTCCGGAGAACCCGCGGCGGCCACCAGTTCGAGGATCTGTTCGTGGATGCCCGGGGCGGCGGCCAGCGCCGACTTCGATTCGGCCGTCCACGGCTGCCCGGCGAGATCGGTGACGATACCGCCGGCGGCGCGCACCAGCGCCACGCCGGCCGCGTGATCCCAGATGTGGTGCCCGAAGCTGATCGCGCCACCCAGCACCCCGGCGGCCACGTAGGCCAGGTCGACTCCGGTGGCGCCGTGCATGCGCACCCGCGACGACACCCGGCTCAGGTTGGCCAGCACCTCGGCGCGGTAGCGCCCGGGGAAACGGCCACGCGAGTCGATGTTGTAGGTCTGGATGCCGATGATCGAGTCGGTGAGGGTGGACTGTGTCAGCGCGGGAAGCTCGGTTCCGTTGTCCCGCAGCGGACCACCGGCCGCCGCGATGTACCGGTTGCCGGTGAACGGCAGCCAGGTCAGCCCGCCGACCGGCTCACCCTCGGCGAGCAGACCGAGCAGGATGGCGGCCATCGGCGAACCCGCGGCGTAGTTGAAGGTGCCGTCGATCGGGTCGAGCACCCACACCAGATCCGAATCGATGGGCGCACCGCCGAATTCCTCGCCGTGCACCCCGATACCGGTCTGCTCGGTCAGGGCGGCCACCACCCGGCGTTCGATGGCCAGATCCACTTCGGTGGCGAAGTCGTTGCCCTGCTTGCGGACTGCGGAATCGGCCCGGTGTCCGTCGATGAATGCCGCCGACACGTCATCGAGAACTTCTGCGGCGGTCGCGAGCAGGGTCGCGAGTTTCCCGGGCTCGACCATCAGTTGCTGACCGCGCTGAGCGCCTCGGGCAGCGTGAATCGCCCGGCGTACAGCGCCTTCCCGACGATGGCGCCCTCGACGCCGCGGTCAGTCAGGGTGGCGATGGCCCGCAGGTCGTCCAGGCTGGATACCCCGCCGGAGGCGATCACCGGCGCGTCGGTGCGCTCGGTGACCGAGGCCAGCAGCTCCAGGTTCGGCCCGTTGAGGGTGCCGTCCTTGGTGACGTCGGTCACCACGAAGCGCGAGCATCCCTCGCCGACAAGACGTTCCAGGACCGGCCAGAGGTCACCCCCGTCGGTCTCCCAGCCGCGGCCACGCAGCCGGTAGTCACCGTTCTCCAGCTTCACGTCCAGCCCGACGGCCACCTTGTCGCCGTGCTCGGCGATCGCGGCGGCGCACCATTGCGGGTTCTCCAGCGCCGCGGTGCCGAGGTTGACCCGTCGGCAGCCGGTGGCCAGCGCGGCCTTGAGCGTCTCGTCGTCACGGATACCGCCGGACAGTTCCACCGCGACATCGAGTTGCCCGACCACATCGGCGAGCAGTTCGCGATTGGAACCGCGCCCGAAGGCGGCGTCCAGATCGACCAGATGGATCCATTCGGCACCGTCGCGCTGCCAGCCCAGGGCGGCATCCAGTGCGGAGCCGTACTCGGTTTCACTGCCGGCAACACCCTGAACCAGGCGTACGGCGCGGCCCTCGACGACGTCGACGGCGGGAAGAAGAATTAGGGACACGTGCGATTACCTTACTTGCCTCGTCAGCCGAGGCTCTCGACCCAATTGCGCAGCAGCGTCGCACCGGCGTCGCCGCTCTTCTCGGGGTGGAACTGGGTGGCCGACAGCGGCCCGTTCTCCACGGCGGCCAGGAACGGCACCTGGTGCGTCGCCCAGGTCAGCCGTGCGTCGGCGTCGCCCTCCCAGGTCTGCGCGGCATAGGAATGCACGAAGTAGAACCGGGTGCCGGCGTCGAGACCGCGGAACAGGGTGCTGTCGGCGGGTGCGTCGACGACATTCCAGCCCATGTGCGGGATCACCGGCGCATCGAGGCGGGTCACCGCACCCGGCCACTGCGCGCAGCCGTCGGTCTGGACGCCGAATTCGACCCCGCGGGTGAACAGGATCTGCATCCCGACGCAGACGCCCAGTACCGGACGGCCCGCCGCGAGGCGCTCGGCGATGATCTGCTCGCCACCGATCTCGCGCAGGCCCGTCATGCACGCCTCGTACGCCCCGACCCCGGGTACCACCAGACCGTCGGCCTCGAACGCCGCGGACGCGTCCGCGGTGACCTCAACATCGGCACCGGTGCGCTCCAGGGCGCGCTGCGCCGAACGCAGATTGCCGGACCCGTAGTCCAGCACCACAACTTTTCGCGAACTCTCCACGTCTACAGGGTGCCTTTGGTGGACGGCACACCGGACACCCGCGGATCGAATTCCACCGCCTGGCGCAGTGCGCGCGCGACTGCCTTGTACTCGGCCTCGGTGATGTGGTGCGGATCGCGGCCGTAGAGCGTGCGCACGTGCAGCGCGATGCGCGCGTTGTAGGCCAGCGATTCGAAGACGTGCCGGTTGATCACGGTGTGGTACGGGGTGCTGGAACCGGCAATGGTGAACTCCACCATGTAATCCGGTTCACCGGTGTGCACGAAGTAGGGCCGGCCGGAGACGTCGACGGCGGCGTGCGCCAGCGTCTCGTCCATCGGGATGTAGGCATCGCCGAACCGCCGGATACCCTTCTTGTCCCCCAGAGCCTGGCCGAGGGCCTGCCCGAGCACGATCGCGGTGTCCTCGACGGTGTGGTGTCCCTCGATCTCGATATCGCCGCGGGCCTGCACACTCAGATCGAAACTGGCGTGGCTGCCGAGCGCGGTCAGCATGTGATCGAAGAACGGCACGCCGGTGTCGATATCGACCTTGCCGGTGCCGTCCAGGTCGATCTCCACGACGATGTCGGACTCCCTGGTCTTGCGTTCGACTTTCGCTCGACGGGTCATGAGGCTCCTTGGATGTGGGTGACGACGCCCGATTCGGCGATCTTGGCGCTGACATCGAGCAGCAGATCGTTCTCATCGATGAGGCCGATGGTGGTGCGCAGGTATCCGGGGATGCCGACGTCGCGGATCAGCACGCCGTCGTCCAGGTAGCTCTGCCACACCGCCGGCGCATCACCGAATTCGCCGAACAACAGGAAGTTGGCGTCACTGGGGATGACCCGGAAACCCATGCCGGTCAATGCCGCGGCGACCCGTTCGCGTTCGGAGATCAGGGTGGCGACGCTGCCCAGGGTGTCATCGGCGTGCCGCAGCGCCGCGCGGGCCGCGGCCTGGGTCAGCACCGAGAGGTGATAGGGCAGCCGGACCAGCAGCAGGGCATCGATCACCGCGGGGTCGGCGATCAGATAGCCCAGCCGGCCGCCGGCGAAGGCGAAGGCCTTGCTCATGGTGCGGGTGACGATCAGCTTGGCCGGGTAGTCGGCGATGAGGCGCACGGCGCTGGGCTGCGAGGAGAATTCGCCATAGGCCTCGTCGACGATCACCACCCCGGTCGCCGCGTCGAGCACCCGGCGCAGATCGTCGAGGGAAACGCTCTGTCCCGACGGGTTGTTCGGGCTGGCCAGGAACACCACATCGGGGGTGTCGGCCGCCACCGCGGCGACGGCGACCTCAACGTCCAGGCCGAAATCCTCGGCGCGGGACGCCTGCAGCCACGCCGTCTGGGTGCCGTCGGAGATGATCGGGTGCATCGAGTAGGACGGTACGAACCCGATGGCACTGCGGCCGGGACCGCCGAACGCCTGCAGGAGTTGCTGCAGGATCTCGTTGGATCCGTTTGCCGCCCAGACATTCTCGACCGTCACTTCGATCCCGGTCTGACCGGTCAGGTAGGCGGCCAGGTCGGTCCGCAGCGCGACGGCGTCCCGGTCGGGATAGCGGTGCAGATCGGACGCGGCGTCACGTACCGACTCGGCCACATCGTCGATGAGTGCCTGGGTGGGCGGGTGCGGGTTCTCGTTGGTGTTCAGCCGCACCGGCACCGACAGTTGCGGCGCACCGTAGGGCGTCTTGCCGCGCAGGTTCTCCCGCAGCGGCAGATCGTCGAGGGTGATACGCGAATCGGACACTAGTGCTCGAACCTCCGTCGGACTGCCTCGCCGTGGGCGGGCAGATTCTCTGCCTTGGACAGCGTGATCACATGGCCGGCGACATCTTTGAGTGCGGCCTCGTCGTATTCGACGACATGGATACCACGCAGGAAGGTCTGGACCGACAGCCCGCTGGAGTGTCGCGCGCAGCCGGCGGTGGGCAGCACGTGATTGGAACCGGCGCAGTAGTCACCGAGGCTGACCGGTGACCAGGCACCGACGAATATCGCACCCGCCGAACGGATGCGGCCGGCAACGGCAGCGGCGGCCTCGGTCTGGATCTCCAAATGCTCGGCCGCATACGCGTTGACGACCTTGACCCCCGCCTCCACATCGTCGACCAGCACGATCGCGGACTGCCTGCCGGTGAGGGCCGCGGTGACCCGCTCGCGGTGCACGGTGGTCTCCAACTGCGCGGCCACCTCGCGGTCGGCGGCGTCGGCCAATGCGACGCTGTCGGTGACCAGCACGCTCGCGGCCATCTCGTCGTGTTCGGCCTGGCTGATCAGATCGGCGGCGACGTGCCGTGGATCGGCGGTGTGGTCGGCCAGGATGGCGATCTCGGTGGGACCCGCCTCGGCGTCGATACCGACCTGCGACCGGCAGATGCGCTTGGCGGCGGTGACGTAGATGTTGCCGGGCCCGGTGATCATGTCCACCGGGGCCAATTGGGCCCCGTCGGTGTCGGTGCCGCCATAGGCCAGCAGCGCCACCGCCTGGGCACCGCCCACGGCCCACACCTCGTCGACGCCGAGCAGTGCGGCGGCGGCCAGGATGGTCGGGTGCGGCAGCCCACCGAATTGGGCCTGCGGCGGGCTCGCGATCACCAGGGACTCGACCCCTGCGGTCTGGGCGGGCACCACGTTCATGACGACGCTGGACGGATAGACGGCGTTGCCGCCCGGGACGTAGAGCCCGACCCGTTCCACCGGGACCCAGCGTTCGGTGACGGTCGCGCCCGGGGCCAGCGTCGTGGTGGTGTCGGTGCGCCGCTGATCGGCATGCACCGTGCGGGTCCGGTCGATCGCGACCTCGAGGGCAGCGCGCACGTCGGCCTCCAGCGCCGACAACGCGGCCTGCAGTTCCGCGGCGGGCACCCGCACCGTCTCGGGTCGCACACCGTCGAAGTTCTCGCCGTACTCAAGGGCTGCGATGGCCCCGCGCGCGGCGATATCGTCGACGATCGGACGGACCTTCGGGACCACCGAATCCACATCGACACCGCCGCGCGGCAGCGTCGTCCGCAACCGGGCCGCGGACAGGTCCGCGCCCCGCAGATCGATGCGGGCCAGGAGGGATCGTGGTGACGTCACGGGTCTATTGTCCCAGAGCAGGCCAAATCGAATTCGGGAGCCGTCATGTCCGCCTCGCCATCACGTAAGCAACATCCGAACAACGCCTCCGGCGTACCGATGCTGGTGCCGCCGGCGCTGGAGAATTTCCAGATCAAGTACATCAACCCGCTGATGACACCGATCAGCAGGAAGCTGCCCGGGATGAGCGTGATCACGCACACCGGACGGACCTCCGGGACCCGGTACGAGACCCCTGTCACGTCCTACCGCAAGGGCAACACCCTGGCCATCGGACTGATCCACGGCAAGACGAACTGGGTGAAGAACGTGCTGGCCGCCGGACAGGCGGACATCCGCGCGTCGGGCAAGGATCTGCACCTGGTGAACCCGCGGGTCGTTCCCGCGGGCACGAAGGATCCGTCGCTGCCATTCCTCGCGCGCGTCATGGCGCGCAAGACCGGCGTGTTCGTCGCCGATATCGCCTGAAATCTCGGTTGACCGGACCTGCGACACTTTTCGCATGACGTGGCAGGTGTGGCTGGCTTTCCTGGGTGCGGCGATCGTGATCAGTGTGGCTCCGGGCCCCGGTGCGGTGCAGTCGATGGCCACGGGGATGACCGAGGGTCTGCGGCGCGGGTGGTGGAGCGTGTTCGGCCTGGAGATCGGCCTGATGCTGCAACTGGCCCTGGTCGCCGCGGGCGTCGGTGCGATCGTCGCGGCATCGGCGCTGGCCTTCACCGTGGTCAAGTGGCTCGGGGTGGCCTACCTGGCCTACCTGGCGATCCGTCAGTGGCGCACCGCCCCGCGCGATATGCGGGAGCAGCTCGGGACCTCGACCGGCAGCAGCCGCCGCGCCCTGGTGGCACGCGGATTTCTGGTCAACGCCACCAATCCCAAGGG
Organism: Mycolicibacterium sp. P9-22; assembly: GCF_008329585.1. GTDB lineage: Bacteria > Actinomycetota > Actinomycetes > Mycobacteriales > Mycobacteriaceae > Mycobacterium. The sequence goes on from NZ_NPKP01000004.1 coordinate 23,003, forward strand.
ACTGGTGTTCTTCCTGGCGGCGCTGCCGCAGTTCGTGGTGCCGGCCGCGCCGCTGCTACCGCAGTACCTGGCCATCGGGCTGACCATGATCGTCGTCGACATCGTGGTGATGGGCTTCTACACCGGGCTGGCCGGCCGGCTGATGAACTGGCTGCACAACGCGCGCCAGCAGACGATCATGAACCGCGTCATCGCCGCGATGTTCGCGGGTGCGGCGGTGGTGCTGTCACTGGTGCGCCGCGGCGCGCCCGCCTGATCGGGGCTTTCGGTCTCAGGTGTCCAACCCGATATCGAGAACCCGCACCGAGTGCGTCAGGGCGCCGACGGCCAGGTAGTCGACGCCGGTGCCGGCGTAGTCAGCCGCGGATTCCAGCGACAATCCGCCCGAGGATTCCAGCAGGGTCGCCGGTGAGCGGGTGTCCCTGCGCTGCACCGCGATCTGGGTCTGCCACACCGGGAAGTTGTCCAGCAGTACCAGTTCCACCCCGGCACCCAGCACATCGTCGAGTTGCTCCAGCGAGTCGACCTCGACCTCGCACGGCAGGTCCGGTGCGACGGCCCGCACGGCGTTCAGCGCGGCGAGCACCGAGCCGGCCGCTGCAACATGGTTGTCCTTGATCAGCGCGGCGTCGCCGAGCCCCATCCGGTGGTTCACCCCGCCGCCGACCCGGACCGCGTACTTCTGCAGGAAGCGCAAGCCGGCCAACGTCTTGCGGGTATCCCGGATCTGGGCTCCGGTGCCCTCGACGGCATCCACCCATCGCGCCGTCGCGGTCGCGATGCCGGACAGATGACAGACCAGATTGAGCATGGTGCGCTCGGCGGTCAGCAATCCCCGCGTGGGCGCGGTGAGACGCAGCAGCGACTGTCCGGCATCCAGTCGGGCGCCGTCCTGCACACGGTCCAGCACGGTGTAGCCATCGACGCCCAGCACCTCGTCTAGCACCAGCAGGACGAGATCGACACCGGCGATGACGCCAGGTTCACGGGTCGCCATCGAGGCGGTCGTGGTGGCCTCGGCGGGCACCGTCGCCAGCGTGGTCACATCCGGCCCGTAGCGCAGATCCTCCTCCAGGGCTCGAGCGATGACGGCCTTGGCCTCGACGATCTCGCCCGCCGACAGTGCTGTCGTTCTCACCTGCGCTCCTTCGGTCATCTGCGTCATCAGCCGGCCCCGACCGGGGCGACGACGGCGGGGACAGCGGCGGCATCCATGCGCACCGAGATGCTGACCGCCTGTGCGGCATCTGTTTCCGGGTGGTCGCCGCGGTGATGGCAGCCACGCGATTCGGTTCGCGCGAGCGCCGCCGCGGCGATGGTGCGCGCCGTCACGGTGAGGGCGGCGTCCTCGGCGGTCAACCGGTCGGCGATGACCCGCTGTGGTGCGTCCGCCAGCAGCGTGGTCAGCTGCTGCAGACCGTCGGCATGACGCACCACCGAGGCGTACCGGCTCATGGCCCGCTGCAGCACATTTCGCTCCACTACGGGCAATCGCACCGCCGCAGGCGCGGTGGCCGTGGCCGGCCCGGACTCCTGAGCGTGCGCGGATGCGGCGCGACCGGCCCGGCCCCCGACCACGAGACCTTCCAGCAAGCTGTTGGAGGCCAACCGGTTTGCGCCGTGCATGCCGGTGCGCGCGACCTCGCCGGCGGCGAAGAGCCCCGGTAGTTCGGTACGCCCGTGCACATCGGTGCGCACCCCGCCGCAGCTGTAGTGCGCCCCCGGCACCACCGGGATCGGCCGTGCGGCCGGGTCGACACCCGCGGCCAGACACGCCGCGGTGACGGTCGGGAAACGTCTGCGCACATCGTCGACGCCGGTGGCATCGAGGTACACGCAGGGATCGCCGGTCTGCCGCAGCCGTGCGTCGATGGCGGCGGCAACCACATCACGCGGCGCCAGGTCGCCCAGCGGGTGTACCCCGGCGGTGATCGAATCGCCTTGGCGGTCCACGAGAACCGCACCTTCGCCGCGCAGCGCCTCGGAGATCAGCGGGCGGCGCCCGCCGGCCGGTCCGGTGTAGAGCATCGTGGGATGGAACTGGACGAACTCGATATCGGTGACGCTCAGACCGGCCTGCAGCGCGAGTGCGACACCGTCGCCGGTGGATCCGTCGGGATTGGTGGTGGCGGCGTAGAGATGCCCGAGGCCACCGGTGGCCAGGATGACCGACGGCGCGTGCACGATGCCCGGACCGTCATCACTGTGCACCAGCACGCCGGTCACCCGGTCGCCGTCGTGACAGATCTGTAGGGCGACATGGTTACGTCGGATGTCCAGGTGGTTGGCAGCGTGATCGAGTGCGCGCTGCACCTCCGCGCCGGTGGCGTCCCCGCCGGCGTGGATGATGCGGCGCCGGCTGTGCCCACCCTCGCGGGTCAGCGACCAGTGTCCCGGTGTGGACTCGTCGAATCGGGCCCCGGCATCGACGAGGTCGGACACTGCCAGGTAGCCGTCGGCGACGATGGAACGCACGGCGTCCGCGTCGCACAGCCCGCCACCGGCCGCCAGCGTGTCGGCGACATGCGCCTCCACGGAATCTCCGCCCGCACGGAGCGCGTCGGGCAGGACGACGGCGATACCGCCCTGGGCGTAGAAGGTGGCGGTCTCGGCGATCTTGCTGAGCACCACGACCTTGCGGCCTTCGCGAACCGCGGCCAGCGCGGCGACCAGTCCGGCCACCCCGGTCCCGATGACGACGACGTCAGCGCGCTGCTGCCAGTGTGTGGCGTTGCCACACGAGACGCTCATTCCCCGCCGCCGGGCTGCCCGATCTCGATCATGCGCTGCACACTGGCCTGCGCCAGCTTCGCAGTCTCCAGGTCGACGTGCACCTCGTCGGCGCCCTCGACCAGGCAGCGCAGCAGCGCTGCCGGGGTGATCATCTTCATGTACCCGCAGGACGCGCGATCGTTGACCGCGAGGAAGTCGACATCCGGCGCGGCGCGGCGCAGCTGGTGCAGCATGCCGACCTCGGTGGCGACCAGCACCTGGCGGGCCTTGGTCGCACGGGCGGCGTCGAGCATGCCGCCGGTGGAGAGGATCTTCACCCTGTCCTCGGGAACCGCTCCCTCACCGGCCAGGTACAGAGCCGATGTGGCGCAACCGCATTCGGGGTGCACGAACAGCTCGGCATCCGGATGGGCACGGGCCTGGTCGGCGAGCTCGTCACCGTTGATCCCGGCGTGCACATGGCATTCGCCGGCCCAGATGTGCAGGTTCTTGCGGCCGGTGACGCGCCGGACATGCGCGCCGAGGAACTGGTCCGGGCAGAACAGCACTGTGCGGTCCTCGGGAATGGAGGCGACCACCTCGACCGCGTTGGACGAGGTGCAGCAGATGTCGGTGAGCGCCTTCACCGCGGCGGTGGTGTTCACGTAGGACACCACGACGGCGTCGGGGAACTCGTCCTTCCACTCCTGAAGCTGCTCGGCGGTGATGGAGTCGGCCAGGGAGCAGCCTGCCCGCTGGTCCGGGATCAGCACCGTCTTGGCTGGCGCCAGGATCTTGGCGGTCTCGGCCATGAAGTGCACACCGCAGAACACGATGGTGTCCTCGGACGCCTCGGCGGCGATCCGCGACAGCGCCAGCGAGTCGCCCACGTGGTCGGCGACATCCTGGATGGCGGGCAACTGATAGTTGTGCGCGAGCAACGTGGCGTTGCGCAGGTCCGCAAGCCGGCGGACCTCGGCCGCCCACTGGCCGTCACCCACCACACCGGAGTAGCCGCCGGGGCCGTCGACGATTCGTGCGGCGAGAACGCTGTCGTGCGCTGCAGTGCGATCCAGGACCGTCATGGCAGTCTCCTTTGTGCCAACGAGGTTTTCGACTTACAATCGAAAACATGCCATATGGTAGCACCGACCACGAAGTGCTCGCCGTCGTCCTCCAGGTTCGTCAGCTGACGACGAAAAACCCGCAGCTCAGCGTGTTGCTGTGGGAACGGGCCATGGATCCCGAACGCGGCGCCTGGGCCCTGCCCGGCGGTCAGCTGCGACACGACGAGGACATGATCAGTTCAGTTCGGCGTCAACTCGCCGAGAAGGTCGACCTGCGCGAACTGACACATCTCGAGCAGTTGGCGGTGTTTTCCGACCCGCGGCGGGTACCCGGCCCGCGCACCATCGCCTCCACGTTCCTTGGTCTGGTGCCCTCCCCCGCGACCCCGGAGCTACCCCCGGACACCCGTTGGCATCCGGTGTCGACCCTGCCGCCGATGGCCTTCGATCACGGCACCATGGTGGCCAACGCATGCTCGCGGTTGATCGCGAAACTGTCCTATACCAATATCGGATTCGCCTTGGCGCCCAAGGAATTCGCGCTGTCCGCGTTGCGCGACATCTACAGCGCCGCCCTCGGGCACCCCGTCGACGCCACCAATCTGCAGCGCGTGCTGGAGCGCCGGAATGTCATCACCAGGACCGGGACCACCGCACGCTCGGGACGCAGCGGCGGCCGGCCTGCGGCGCTGTACCGGTTCACCGAGTCGCGTTACCGGGTCACCGACGAATTTGCCGCATTACGCCCGCCGGGGTGAGTCGGACTGGATTCTTAGACCATTCTTAGGCAACAATGCGCGGATGGACTTTGGCAGCACCGCGGCCGCGCCCGACGCCGAATGGATCGGAGCCGTCCCGCATGAGGCGCTGGACCGCTCCAGGCGCCCGCAGCTGCCCAAGGACGATCCGTTCTATCTCGCCCCCGCCGGCTTCCAGCACGCCGTCCCGGGCACGGTGCTGCGCAGCCGGGACGTCGAGCTGGCCTTCCTCGGACTCATTCCCCAGCAGGTGCGCGCGGTGCAGCTGCTGTACCGGACCACCGATATGAACGGCAACCCCGAAGCGGCCGCCACCACCGTGGTGATGCCCGCCGAACGCGGGCCGGAGCGCGTGTGCCCGCTGGTTTCCTATCAGTGCGCCATCGACGCCATCACATCGCGTTGCTTCCCGTCCTATGCACTGCGTCGCCACGCGGTCGCCCCGGGTGCGGTACCGCAGTTCGAGATGCTGCTCGTCGCGGCCGCCATCGCCGAAGGCTGGGCGGTGTCGGTACCCGACCACGAAGGTGTGAACGGCAACTGGGGCACCCCGTACGAGCCCGGATACCGCGTGCTCGACGGGCTCCGTGCGGCGCTGGGCTCCGAGCAGCTGACACTGTCGGACACGGCGCCGATCGGGCTGTGGGGCTACTCCGGCGGCGGTCTGGCCAGCGCGTGGGCGGCCGAGATGAGCGGTACCTATGCCCCCGAGCTCAATATCGTCGGCGCCGTCCTGGGCTCACCGGTCGGCGACCTGGGCGCCACCTTCCGCAAGCTCAACGGCAGCTTCGCCTCGGCGCTGCCCGCTCTGGTGGTCGCGGCGCTCGCCGATGTCTACCCCGGACTGCGGCGGATCATCGCCGAACATGCCAGCGAGAACGGCCGTGCCCTGCTGGACCGGCTGCACCACATGACCACGGTCGAGGCCATGGTGCGGCTGTGGCGCACCGATATGGGCGACATGCTCGACCAGCCCCTTGAGCAGATCCTCTCGACTCCCGAGGTCCAGCACGTCTTCGCCGATATCAAGCTCGGTGTCGCGGTGCCCACCCCTCCGGTGCTCATCATCCAGGCCGTGCACGACGAGATCATCTCCGTCGACGGCATCGACGAACTCGCCGAAACCTATGCCTCCGGCGGCGCCCACGTCACCTATCACCGCGACATGTTCAGCGAGCACCTGCTGCTGCATCCGCTGTCGGCGCCGATGGCGCTGCGCTGGCTCTCCGACCGGTTCGCCGGACGCCCGCTCGGCGAGCGACTGCTGCGGACCAAATGGCCGACCATGTTCAACCCGTCGACCTACAAGGGAATGGCACGTCTGGCCGTCATCACCGCCAAGGTGCTGACGGGACGCAAGATGGATCGCCTGCCGCTGTCGGTGCTCGACCGGTAACGGCCGGGGCGGTCCGGATTCAGGGCCGGCCGCGCTGGACTTCCGCCAGCGTCGGCAACTTCCACTGCAGGCCCTGCTCCAGATCGAAGCTCATCGGCTTGTAGCGCAGCAGACCACCGCCCGGGTACGGGGTGTACTCGCCGAACCACACTTCACCGTCGACGGCATAGAGGTCGACGCGAATGAAATCCCAGCTGGCACCGAGCGTTCCGGCGATCTCCAGCATCTTGTCCAGTTCCGGCGGCCGCTGCTCATCGGCCACCGAGTGGATTCGCCAGCGCACCGGAAGTCGCCGCCAGTCGGCGTCCAGGAAAGTGGTGGTCTGCTTCTTGTCGAACCTGCCGCGGTTCACCTGGATCAGCTCGACGCGGCCGTCGAAGACGAAGAACTTGTAGTCGACGGGCGCCTGGCCGTCCGGGGTCGGGATGCGCTCCTCGAGCAGCAGCTGCGGACGCGCCTCGCTGTAGCCCCACTCGCCGAGGTCCACCGGCGTCTCGTCGAACCAGGTGCGGGTCTGCTGCCGCAGGCTGTCCAGATCCGTCCGCGGATCGGGCCCGAACAGCGCGTGCCCACTGCTGGCATTGGGCTTGAGCACCCACGGCGGCAGCGACGTCAGGTCGGGGGCGTCCCGCAGATCGGTGCCGGACCAATAGGTGGCCGGGATACGCAGATCGGGACTCGGATAGGCCTCCCGGGCCATCTCCTTCATCCACATCTTGTCGCAGGCCTTCACGATCCGGTCCCGCCGGTCGTTGAAGATCCGCCAATTCACCTTCTCGTTGAACGTCTTCGGGTCGGTGAAGTTGCCGCGTTTACGGATCATCGACAGATAGAGGAACTGCCTCAGTGCGGTGACCGGGATGGTCTCCACCATCTTGCGACGGGAGGCCTGCAACCACGTCGGTGTCGTCTTGTATTTCAGCATCGGCATAGGGACCTCACTCACGCGTAATTATCGCAGCTGCCATTTTGCTGTCACGCAGCTGCGCGCGCGTCAATCTACCGCCGTGGGCGCGGCCTGTGGGGGCTACGTTTGCGCGGGGTCCGCAACCTCGGTCGACGGTGCCGCCGCCACCGGAATCGGCGGGTACACCCCGGCGTACTCCACCGGCGGCCAGGCCCCCAGGTCATCGCGTGAGGTCGACGCCGTCAGGAATGCGTAGGTAAGGGCCGCCGCCGCGGCGGGCAACAGGATGCCGGTGGCGATCACCAGCGGCCCGTGCCCGAAGAACACCGCAGGCGCCTCCAGCACGTAGTGCACCCGGTTCGCCTCGGAGACGGGCGCGGCATCCACATCGATGGTGCCGTAGCGCCAATGTGCCAGCGCCGCACCGACACCGGCGGCAGCTCCGGCAGCTCCGGCCATGCCGGCGGTCAACGCCGCCAGCTGAACGGGACCGCGGTGGGCCTGCCACTGCCACACCAGGACGGTTGCCACCACAGCGAGCACACCGAGCAGACCGACCTGCAGGGACGCGCCGAGGAAGAAATGGTCGGAGTCATTGCCCAGATAGGCCCGCACCCGGTCGCCGGCCCGGGTCAGCGCGACGACACCCTGGATCGGAGGAGCCAGCCACGCCCACAGCGCGCCGACCACAGCACCCGCGGCGAGCAGGCCCACAAACACCCGAACGGCCGCGCCGCGCCTGGAAATGGCAGGTGCGGCAGAAGAATTCGTCATCGCCGAGTGTCCAGGTCGGTGGAATCCACCTGCCCGTGCCGCGAACACTTCGCCCACCACCCCGTCGGGCGGACCTGAACGATCATCCGGCGGCCGCATTCGGCGCAGAACCGTGGGGGCTCCAGCCCGAGCTGGGCGGCGGTCGGGATGACCGTGCCCGCCGCGGCACCCATCTCGGCACCGGTATAGACGTTGTAGACACCGGCGCCCACGGGCGCAGGCAGGGTCGGCAACTCGCTAGTCATCACACCGTCAGTCTTACCGCGCGGACTACAGCGTCGCGTTCAGGGCCTTGATCGGCATCTGCAGATCGTCGAGCAGCTCCAGGTCCGCCTCGGCCGGACGGCCCAGCGTGGTGAGGTAGTTGCCGACGATGACGGCGTTGATACCGCCCAGGATGCCCTGCTTGGCGCCCAGGTCGCCGAGGGTGATCTCACGGCCACCGGCGAACCGCAGCATGGTGCGCGGCAGAGCCAGCCGGAATGCCGCGACGGCCCGCAGCGCGTCGGCGGCCGGCAGCACCTCCAGGTCACCGAACGGGGTGCCCGGGCGCGGATTCAGGAAGTTCAGCGGCACCTCGTGCGGGTTGAGTTCGGCCAGGTTGGCGGCGAACTCGGCACGCTGCTCCAGCGTCTCGCCCATGCCCAGGATGCCGCCGCAGCAGACCTCCATGCCGGCCTCGCGGACCATGCGCAAGGTGTCCCAACGCTCTTCCCAGGTGTGGGTCGTCACGACATTGGTGAAGAAGGAGCGCGCCGTCTCCAGGTTGTGGTTGTAGCGGTGCACGCCCATATCGGCCAGCCGCTGCACCTGCTCCTCGGTCAGCATCCCCAGCGAGCACGCGATCTGGATGTCGACCTCATTGCGGATGGCCTCGATGCCGGCGGCGACCTGTGACAGCAATCGCTCATCCGGGCCGCGCACCGCGGCGACGATGCAGAACTCGGTGGCACCCGTCTTGGCCGTCTGCTTGGCGGCCTCGACGAGGCTCGGGATGTCGAGCCAGGCGCTGCGCACCGGTGAGGCGAAAAGGCCGGACTGCGAACAGAAGTGACAATCCTCGGGGCAGCCGCCGGTCTTGAGGCTGATGATGCCCTCGACCTCGACATCGGGGCCGCACCACTTCATCCGGACCTCGTGGGCCAGTTCGAGCAGCGCGTCGAGCTGATCGTCGGGCAGCTGCAGCACCTGCAGGGTCTGGTCCTGATCGAGGCCGACGCCACGTTCCAAAACCTGTTCGCGCGCCTGAACCAGAATGTCCGTCACCGGTACGTCTCCCTACCTGTTCGTGCAGTGCCGACCACCGGGGCGCTCGACTTGAACGGTGTTCAGGTTAGGCTACGTCCGTGCAGCTGCACAAACGTGACCTCATCGACGCCGCCACGGCGATCCTGGACAACTTCGGGATCGCCGATCTGACCATGCGCCGGCTGGCGCGCGAACTCAGTGTCAGCCCGGGCGCCCTGTACTGGCATTTCGCCAACAAGCAGGAGCTGCTGGGGGCGGTGGCGGACCGGATTCTCGAGCCGCTCGGCGATCCCCCCGGCGACTGGCAAGACCGGATCACGAACACGTGCTGCGCCCTGCGCGACGCGCTGCTGTCCCACACCGACGGCTCCGAACTGGTATCGGCGAGTTTCGCCGCCGGGCAATCCCGGACGATGGCCGATCTCGTCGGGCGGTTGGCGTCTGCGGCACGGGATGCCGGAGTCGCCGAATCCGATGCCGAACTGGCCGCCCGCACTGTCATTTATTACGTCCTCGGTTTCACCGCGGACGAGCAATCGCGATTGCAGTGGGATGCTGCCGGCGCGACGCTGCCCGAAGAACAGTCGGTGCTCACCTCGGAGCCGTCCCGTCGGTTCGCGTTCGGCCTCGGGTTGTTGATCGGCGGCCTGACCGTGCACTCCGCCGAGCGGCGGCCCTGACGGAATCACCCGTCGTAGATCGGTGGGGTCCGTCGCCGGATCATGCGTTCCGGATGGTGGTGCAGGTTGATCCGGGACTGTCCGGCGTCCAGTGGCGGCGGAGGATGCCAGTGAACTGTCCCGTCGGGCCCGATCGTGGTGGTCCATCCGCCGTGGGTGACGAGGCGGTTGTGGGGCCCACAGGCCAGGGCGAGTTCGTTGATGTTGGTGCGGCCGTTCTTGGCGAAGTCGGCCAGCGCGTGGTGGACCTGGCAGTGGTATGCCGGGGCGGTGCAGCCGGGGAACGTACAGCCGCGCTGCAGATAGGCCAGCACGAGGCGCTGGTCGACGGTGGCACAGCGTTTCGTCCGGCCGAAGTCCAGCACTTTGCCGGTGACGTCGTCGAAGACGGTCAGGCACAGATAAGCGTGTGAGGCGAGCCGGATGACATCTCGCATCGGCACGCTGGATCCACCGGCGGTGCGCCCGGTCCCGGTGCAGGCGTCGAGCTCGCCGGCGGTGACGCCGACGACGACGGTGACGGGCAGGCCGTTGTGTTCGCCCAACTCCCCGGACATCAGGGTGCCCCTGGCGAGGGTCATCAGGGCGTCGTGTTGACGCTGCCCGGTGGTGCGCTTGTCTGCGTCGATCGCGTCCTGGGTGGGTGTGCCCTTGGTGCACGGCGTCTCGTCCTCGGGATTACCCATCCCCTTGGCCGCGAACTTGGCGAATATGGGTTCCAGGTAGGCACGAAACTCCGGCGTGATGCATAGGTACAACTCGGACATGCCGTCGGAGTCCTGCTCACCCAGGACGCAGTCCCGGCTGACTCGGCGGCGATCCTCGAGTTCGTCATCGTTGGGTTCGGGGCCGTCCGGGTCGAGGATCTCCAAGAGGAATCGTGCTGCTGTGCGCAGCGATTCGGGAGTCTGCTCACAGGCCACCATCGCCAGCCGCTGTTCGGCATCGATCGTGGTTTCGAGGTCGATGTGGCCGGGGATCTTCGCCATGGTGTCGAGGATGATCCGGACATGTTCGGCGGTGATCCGGCCACACTCGCGGGCCGCCGCGGTCGCCGGGTAGACCGGGCCCAGTGGCTGGCCGGTCAACGAAATGCGGGGGCCCAATAGTTCGGCCTCTCTGACGCGGCGGTTGGCGTCGCGGGTGGACAGCAGCATCCGGGTCCGCATGATGCCGGCCCAGTTCTTGGCTCCCAACTCGGACGGGCTGGTCTGTGACTTCAGCGCCGCCAGCAGCCGGCTTTCCAAAGCCGGGATGCGGCGGGCCAGCGATTCCAGGCCGGACTGCGCGGTCAGCAGTTCGGTGGGCGTGGCGTCATCGAATCCGGCGCTGGTGACCTTGTCGACCAAGGCCACCAGATCGGTGAACAGACCGCCATCCATGTATCGAACACTAGTTCGATACACCGACGAAAAGACCCAAAAATGTGGCACATGGGACTCCAGTGCCCAAAGAGATTTCTGGGGTAATCAGGTGATCGGGAACTCCCGCTTCGCATCGCCGTCCCAATAGCGCAGGCCGACGAAATCCCCCACCAATTCGGCCGGATCTCCGGCCAGGCGCAGCGCAGCGACCAGCCCGTCGGCGGGGATGCGACGGCCCAGGGTGACGTGCGGCGCCCACTCCCCGGGTCGGGTGTGCGGCATCGGCCCTGGGGTGAGGTGATCGGCGGTCAGGCGGCACACGGTGGCGTGCAGCTCGAGCAGTTCGGCGCTGGGCACCACCGAGCGCGCCAACACCGCCGCGGACCGCCCGAACACCAGCGCGCCACCGATTCGGCAACGCAGGGGCAACCGCTCCAGCACCGTGGCCAGCGCAGCGATCACCCCAGGGTCGATGCGTTCCGCCACCGTGAGCGTCACGTGCGGCCGGGTGGCCGGCGATTGCGCCGGAATGCCGTTAGCGCGCAGCGATTCCCAGGTGCTGCGCACGGCGGCCTCGGTGCCGCTGTCCAGGACGAGTTCCACCGAGTGGACCATCGCTACACCAGGCTCGCGATCCAGCTCTTGTCGAAGGCCCGAACGCTCAGCTCCTGGAATTCTTCTGGGGTGAGCGCCGAGGCACCCGCGGGCAGCACCGCGCGGACATCGGCCAGTGCCGCCAGGGCTTCCCGGTTACCCTGCTCGGCGACGCCGGGGCGATCCGGCCACGCGCCGATAACCAGTCCGGCTGGCTGAATATGCTGTCCGGCAAGCGATTCCAAGGTCAGCGCGGTGTGGTTGAGAGTGCCAAGGCCCGGCGACACCACCACCAGAACCGGAGCGGACAACGCGGCGGCGATATCGCGCAGCGTCACCCCGTCGGCCCCGATCTCGACCAGCAGGCCACCGGCTCCCTCGACGACCGTCAACCGCCCCGGCGCGTCTACCGCCCGTATCGCGGCCACCAATTCGTCGCGGCTCGGCAACGGCAGTCCGGCCCTGGCGGCAGCCGCGACCGGCGCCAGCGCCTCCGGGTAGCGCCATCCCCCGTGCAGCGCGTCGACCCCGGAGAGCCTGCGCACCTCACCCAGATCGTCATCGCCATCCGCAGAGCTTTTTCCCGTCGCTGCGCTCGCCCCGGAACTTTCCCCCGTCGCTGCGCTCGCCCCGGAACTTTCCCCCGTCGCTTCGCTCGCCCCGGAACTTTCCCCCGTCGCTGCGCTCGCCCCGGCTCCGGTCTGCACCGGTTTGCACACCGCCACATCGATACCGGCCAGCCGCGCGGCGGCCGCCAGCGCCGCCGTCGTCACCGTCTTGCCGACCCCGGTATCGGTGCCGGTCACCACCAGCACGGTCATCGCGGCAGGCCGAGAACCTCGGTGAGAACCTCTGCGGCCAAAGCGATCTCGTCATCGGTGAGCGCCGCACGGGCGGTCAGCCGCAGGCGCGAGGTGCCGGCCGGGACGGTCGGCGGCCGGAAGCAGCCCACCCGGACCCCTCGTTCCAGGCACGCTGCCGCTGCGGCGACGGACACCTCGGGGTCACCGAGAATCACCGAGACGACCGCCGACGTGGGTTCGTCGGTCACATCGCAGATCCGGGCGAGTTCGGCCGCGCGCACCAGCACCGCGGCGGCCAGCTTCGGCTGATCGATCAACACGCGCAAGGCGGCCTGGGCGGCACCGACGGCGGCCGGAGCCAGCCCGGTGTCGAAGATGAAGGTGCGGGCCGTGTCGATGAGATGTGCGCGCACCGCGGCGGGGCCCAGTACCGCGCCGCCCTGGCTGCCCAACGCCTTGGACAGGGTCGTGGTCATGACGACGTCCGGCGCGCCGGCCAGACCCACCTCGTGCAGCAGACCCTGGCCGCCGGCGCCGCGGACCCCGAGCCCGTGCGCCTCGTCGACCAGCAGCAGCGCGCCGAACCGGCGGCACACCTCGTGCAGTTCACGCAGCGGGGCCAGTGCTCCGTCGGTGCTGAACACCGATTCGGTGGCCACCACCGCGCGATCTTCGGCACGTCCGGACAGCGCCTCGGCCACGGCGGCGATATCGAGATGGGGCGTGACCGCGACCCGGGCCCGCGACAGCCGGCAGGCGTCCACGATGGAGGCGTGCGTGTGCGCATCCGAGACCAGCAGCGCGCCCGGACCGGTCAGCGAGGTGACGGCACCGATATTGGCGGTGTATCCCGACGAGAAGACCAGGGCCGACTCGGCTCCGGTGAAGGCCGCCAGCTCGGATTCGAAGTCCTCGTGCAGTTCGGTGTTCCCGGTGACCAGTCGCGAGCCGCCGGCGCCGGCACCCCAGGTGCGCAGCGCCTCGACGCCTCCTGCGAGGACGGCGGGGTGCTGGGACAGCCCGAGATAGTCGTTGGAGGCCAGATCGAGGTCGGTACCCACCGGCGGGCGCACCCGCAGGGATCGGCGCAGCCCCTGCGCGCGCCGCTGTGTCTCGACCTCGGAGAGCCAGGCCAGCGGGGAAAGACCGGTGCGCGTCACGTGGTGGATCCTCCTGCCGACGACACTTGAACACCGTTCAGGTTAATGCACGCGCGACGGCGACCATCCCGGCACCGATGGCGGCGATCTCTTCCGGCGTGCAGATGTACGGCGGCATCGCGTAGACCAGCCTGCCGAACGGCCGCAGCCACAGTCCGTGTTCGATCGCGGTCCGGGTCGCGACGGCCATGTCGACGGGCTCGCGCATCTCGATGACGCCGATGGCGCCGAGCACCCGTACATCGGCGACGCCCGCCAGCGATCGCGCCGGTTCCAGCCCGTCCCGCAGCCCGGTCTCGATCTCACGCACCCGGGCCCGCCAGTCACCCTCCAGCAGCAGTTCGACGGCGGCCACCGATACCGCGCAGGCCAGCGCGTTGGCCATGAAGGTGGGTCCGTGCATCAGGGCTCCGGGCTCGCCGGCGCTGATGGTCGCCGCGACATGTGCCGTGCACAGGGTGGCGGCAAGCGTCACGTATCCGCCGGTGAGCGCCTTGCCGACACACATGATGTCGGGCGTGATGCCGGCGTGATCGGCGGCGAACAGCTCACCGGTGCGGCCGAACCCGGTGGCGATCTCATCGAAGATGAGCAGCACACCTTGCCGGTCGCACAGCCGTCGCAGGTCGTTGAGATAGCGCGGGTCGTGGAATCGCATACCGCCGGCGCCCTGCACCACCGGCTCGACGATCACCGCGGCCAGTTCGCCGGCATGCTCGGCGAGCTGCCGTTCGAAGGCGGCGACGTAGGTCGGGTCGTACTCGCCGGGCACCTGCGGGGCGAACACCTGCCGGGCCAGGACGTCGGACCAGATCGAGTGCATACCGCCGTCGGGGTCACACACACTCATCGGGGTGAAGGTGTCGCCGTGATACCCCCCGCGCCACGTCATCAGCCGGTGTTTCGCCGGCCGGCCCAGGCTGCGCCAGTACTGCAGCGCCATCTTGGCGGCCACCTCGACCGACACCGAGCCCGAGTCGCTGAAGAACACCGAGTCCAGACCGGCCGGGGTGATCTGCACCAGCAGCTGGGCCAGCCGGGCCGCCGGCTCATGGGTCAGGCCACCGAACATGACGTGGTTCATGGTGGACAGTTGGGCGCTGATGGCCGCATCGAGCCGCGGGTGACCGTGGCCGTGCACCGCCGTCCACCACGAACTCATGGCGTCCAGCACATCGACGGGTCTGCCGTCGTGCACCACGGTGAGCCAGGCGCCCTTGGCGCCGACCGCCACCACCGGCGTCAGCGCCCGGGAACCGATGGTGCTGTAGGGGTGCCAGATGTGCGCGGTGTCGATCGCGCTGATCTCATCGGGTGTCAACGCGGGCATGGCACCGGACACTATCGCTTTGCTCAGCAGGTGTGACGTCACGCCCGTGGCCTGAGGCACCCAGGGATCTTAGGTAGATTAACTCCCCGACCATGATGACCCTCGCTCCCGCCCGACCCTCCACCCGCGGTAGACCCGAAGCCAGCCCTGCGTCGACCGCGGGCACGCAGATGGGTACCCGCACATCGGGCTTCTACCGGCACGACCTCGACGGACTCCGCGGGGTCGCGATCGCCCTCGTCGCGATCTTCCACGTCTGGTTCGGCCGGGTTTCCGGTGGTGTGGACGTGTTCCTGGCGCTGTCCGGGTTCTTCTTCGGGGGCCGGTTGCTGCGTGCCGCGATCGACCCGGCGACCGCGCTGCGCCCGATACCGGAGATCGTGCGACTGGTTCGCCGGCTGCTGCCTGCGCTGATCGTCGTGCTCGCCGCCGGGGCGGTACTGACCATCCTGATCCAGCCGGAAACCCGCTGGGAAACGTTTGCTGACCAGAGCCTGGCCAGTCTCGGTTACTACCAGAACTGGGAACTGGCCAACACCGCGGCGGACTATCTGCGCGCCGGCGAGACGGTCAGTCCGCTACAGCACATCTGGTCGATGTCGGTGCAGGGCCAGTTCTACATCGCGCTGCTGGCGATCATCTTCGCCCTCGCCTACCTGCTGCGCCGACCGCTCGGCCGGCATGTGCGCTGGGTGTTCATCGTGCTGCTGACCGCGCTGACCATCGCGTCGTTCGTGTACGCGATCATCGCGCACGACGCCGATCAGGCCGTCGCCTACTACAACAGCTTCGCCCGCGCCTGGGAGCTCACCCTCGGCGCACTGATCGGCGCACTGGTCCCCCACGTGCGTTGGCCCATGTGGCTGCGCACCATCGTGGCGACCGTATCGCTGATCGCCATCCTGCTCTGCGGCTGGCTCATCGACGGGGTGCGCGAGTTTCCCGGCCCGTGGACGCTGGTGCCGGTCGGGGCCACGGTGCTGTTCATTCTGTCCGCAGCCAACCGCGTCGCCGATCCGCACACCGGCGGCAAGCTGCCCGCGCCCAACCGGCTGCTGGCCACCAAGCCGTTCGTCGCGCTGGGTTCGATGGCCTACTCGCTGTACCTGTGGCACTGGCCGCTGCTGATCTTCTGGTTGGCCTACAGCGGCCGCGACCACGCCGGCTTCACCGACGGCGCGATCGTGCTGCTGGTCTCCGGCGTGCTGGCCTGGCTGACGACCAGGTACGTGGAGACGCCACTGCGCTACCAGGCGCCGGCGCAACGGCCCGCGGGAGTCCCGTGGCGCACCCGGTTGCGCCGCCCGACGATCGTGCTGGGTTCGGTCGTCACGCTGCTGGGTGTCACGCTGACGGCGACATCGTTCACCTGGCGCGAGCACGTCACCGTCGAGCGAGCCAGCGGCAAGGAACTGTCCGGCCTGTCGGCGCGGGACTACCCCGGTGCGCGTGCGCTGCTCAACAACGCCAAGGTGCCCAAGCTGCCGATGCGGCCCACCGTGCTGGAGGCCAAGAACGACATCCCGGAGTCCACCAACGCCGGCTGCATCAGCGACTTCGACAACGTCGACGTCATCAACTGCACGTACGGCGACAAAGACTCCCAGCGCACCATCGCACTGGCCGGCGGCTCGCACGCCGAACACTGGATCACCGCGCTGGACCTGCTCGGCCGGTTACACGACTTCAAGGTGGTCACCTACCTGAAGATGGGTTGCCCGCTGACCACCGAGGAGAAACCCCTCGTGATGGGCGACAACCGCCCGTACCCGAAGTGCCGGGAATGGAACGAGAAAGTGATGCCGAAGCTGCTCGCCGACAAGCCCGACTTCGTGTTCACCACCTCCACCCGGCCGTGGAACATCAAACCCGGCGATGTCATGCCCAGCTCGTATCTCGGTATCTGGCAAGAGTTCTCGGACGCCGACATCGACGTGCTGGCGATGCGTGACACACCCTGGCTGGTGCGCAACAACAAGCCCTATTTCCCGGCCGACTGTCTGGCTGACGGCGGCGACGCCATCTCGTGCGGCATCAAACGCTCTGCGGTACTGTCCGACGACAACCCGACGTTGAATTACGTGCAACGGTTCCCGAACCTGAAGCCACTCGACATGACCGACGCGGTGTGCCGACCGGACTTCTGCCGAGTAGTGGAGGGAAATGTGTTGATGTATCACGATTCTCACCACCTCTCGGCCACGTACGTGCGCACCATGACGAACGAACTCGGGCGTCAGCTCGCAGCCGCCACCGGCTGGTGGTGACATGGACATCACGGTCTGGCCCGGCACCGCCTATCCATTGGGCGCCACCTACGACGGCGCCGGCACCAACTTCTCGTTGTTCTCCGAGGTCGCCGACCGGGTCGAGCTCTGCCTGATCGCCAAAGACGGTACCGAACAACGGATTCCGCTCGATGAGGTGGACGGCTACGTCTGGCATGCCTACCTGCCCACGGTGAGCCCCGGCCAGCGTTACGGCTTCCGCGTGTACGGTCCGTGGGACCCGGCGGCCGGACACCGGTGTGACCCCAGCAAGCTGCTACTCGACCCTTACGGGAAGTCCTTCCACGGCGACTTCGACTTCACCCAGGCGTTGTTCTCCTACGACTTGGAATCCGAGGATCCCGCCGTCACCCCCGCCGATCCCGCGGTGGACTCCCTGGGCCACACCATGACCAGTGTCGTGATCAACCCGTTCTTCGACTGGGGATCCGACCGGGCACCGCGCACGCCCTATCACGAGACGGTGATCTACGAGGCCCACGTCAAGGGCCTGACCCAACTGCATCCCGACATTCCCGAACAGCTTCGCGGCACCTACGCCGGCCTGGCGCACCCGGTGATCGTCGAGCACCTGAAGTCGCTGAACGTGACGGCCATCGAGCTCATGCCGGTGCACCAGTTCCTGCACGACCACCGGCTGCTCGAACTGGGACTACGGAACTACTGGGGCTACAACACGTTCGGATTCCTCGCCCCGCATGCCGAGTACGCGGCCAGCCGTCACGCCGGCGGCGCGGTGGCGGAGTTCAAGGCGATGGTGCGGTCGTTCCACGATGCCGGTATCGAGGTCATCCTCGACGTCGTCTACAACCACACCGCCGAGGGCAACCACCTCGGTCCGACACTGAACTTCCGCGGTATCGACAACGCGGCCTACTACCGGTTGCTCGACGGTGAGGAGCAGTTCTACAAGGACTTCACCGGCACCGGGAACAGTCTCAACGCCCGGCACCCGCACACCCTGCAGCTGATCATGGATTCGCTGCGGTACTGGGTCACCGAGATGCACGTCGACGGATTCCGGTTCGACCTCGCCTCGACGCTGGCCCGCGAGTTCTACGATGTCGACCGCCTGTCGGCCTTCTTCGATCTGGTGCAACAGGATCCGGTGGTCAGCCAGGTCAAGCTGATCGCCGAACCGTGGGATGTGGGCGAGGGCGGCTACCAGGTCGGCAACTTCCCGGGGCTGTGGACCGAGTGGAACGGCAAGTACCGCGACACCGTGCGCGACTACTGGCGTGGTGAACCGGCCACGCTCGGCGAGTTCGCGTCCCGGCTGACCGGCTCGTCGGATCTCTACGAGAACACCGGCCGGCGCCCCGGGGCGAGCATCAACTTCGTCACCTGTCATGACGGCTTCACGCTGGCAGACCTGGTGTCCTACAACGAGAAACACAACGAGGCCAACGGCGAGGACAACCGGGACGGCGAAAGCCACAACCGGTCGTGGAACTGCGGCGTCGAGGGCCCGACCGACGATCCGGACATCCTCGAGCTGCGCGCGCGGCAGATGCGCAACGTGATCGGCACCCTGATGATCTCGCAGGGCACCCCGATGATCAGTCATGGCGACGAGATCGGACGGTCGCAGGGCGGCAACAACAACGCCTACTGCCAGGATTCGCCGGTGGCCTGGGTGGACTGGTCCAAGCTGGCGGACAACACCGAGCTGCTGGAGTTCACCCGCAAGGCGGTGGCGCTGCGCAAGAAGCACCCGGTGTTCCGGCGGCGTCGTTTCCTGGCCGGCAACCCGATTCGCAGCGGCGAGCAGGAACGCGATATCGCGTGGCTGACGCCGGCCGGCGCCGAGATGACCCCAGAGGACTGGGGCTCGGGTTTCGGCAAGAGTGTCGCGGTGTTCCTCAATGGTGATGCCATCCCGGAACCCAACGCCCGCGGTGAACGCGTCCGCGACGATTCGTTCCTGTTGTGCTTCAACGCACACGACGAATCGCTGGATTTCGTGCTGCCACCGGATGATTACGCCGAAAAGTGGGTAACCGCGTTGGACACCGGCGATCCCGCCGGTGCCGACGAGGTGACGATTTCTGCGGGCGAGAAGATCTCGCTGCAGCCGCGTTCGCTTCGGGTGCTCCGGAAAACGACCTAGGCGGTAACGGCTGATGGGTGTCCCGCTCTCCACGTATCGGCTGCAGATGCGCGGTGATTCCTTCACCTTCGCCGACGCGGTCGACCTGCTGGACTATCTGGACGATCTCGGGGTGTCGCATCTGTACCTCTCCCCCGTCCTGACCGCGGCCGCCGGTTCCAGCCATGGCTATGACGTCACCGACCCGACCACGGTGTCCGGGGAACTCGGCGGGCCCGAGGGCCTGTCCGAATTGTCCGCCCAGGCCCGGGCCCGTGGCATGGGCCTGATCGTCGATATCGTGCCCAACCACGTCGGCGTCGAGGATCCCACCCAGAACGCCTGGTGGTGGGATCTGCTCGCGCACGGTCGGGACTCGGCGTACAGCACCTACTTCGACATCGACTGGGATCTCGATCACGGCCGGATCGTGTTGCCGGTGCTCGGATCCGATGACGACGTCTCCGACCTGACGGTGGACGGGGATCGGCTGCGGCTCGGCGGGCGGGCCTGGCCGATCGCCCCGGGCACCGCGCAGGACGGCGCGTCGGGTGCCGAGGTGCACGACCGTCAGCACTACAAGCTCATCGGCTGGAAGAACAATCTCTGTGGCTACCGCCGGTTCTTCTCCATCACCTCGCTGGCCGGCCTGCGCCAGGAGGACCCCGCGGTGTTCGGCGCATCCCATGCCGAGGTGGGCCGCTGGTTCACCGAGGGGCTGGTCGACGGGTTGCGCATCGACCACCCCGACGGGCTGGCCGAACCGGCCGTCTACACCACCGAGCTTCGCGATCTGGTGGGCCAGACGGCCTGGATCGTCATCGAGAAGATCCTGGCCCCCGACGAGCCGCTCGACACCGGACTACCGGTCGACGGCACCACCGGGTACGACGCCCTGCGCGAGATCGGCGGACTGTTCATCGACCCGTCGGGCGAATCCACGCTCACCGCACTCTATGAGGGCAGCGGTGTCGACCGCGACACCATCGAGCACCAGACCGCGGAGTTGAAGAGCGCGGCCGCGACGGTCACCCTCGCCAGCGAACTGGCCCGGGTGTGCCGCGCCATCGTGGCCGACATCGGTGCCGACCATCCGATGCTGCCCGATGCGGTCACCTCGTTGCTGACCCACGTGCACGTGTACCGGTTCGACTACCTGAATCTGACCGCCGTCGGACCGACCGCCATCGCAGCAGCCGTCCGCGCCAGGCCGGAACTGGCCGAACCGCTGCAACTGGTCGCCGCGGCGCTGGCATACGACGGCGAGGCAGCGGTGCGCATCCAGCAGTTGTGCGGCGCGGTGACCGCCAAGTCGGTCGAGGATTGCCTGTTCTACCGGGACGCGCGGTTGGTCACCCTCAACGAGGTCGGCGGTGAGCCGTCGCTCTTCGGGGTGAGCGCCGCCGAGTTCCACGAACGTTCGGCCACCCGGGCCCGGCTGTGGCCACACGCCATGGTGACGCTGTCCACCCACGACACCAAGCGCAGCGAGGATGTGCGGGCCCGCATCGGGGTGCTGTCCCAGCTGGCAGACGAGTGGGCCGAACGCGTGCAACGCTGGTCGCAGATCGTGCTGAGCCCGGACCCGCCGACCACACTGTTCCTGTGGCAGAACGTCTTCGGTGTGTGGCCCGCGGACGGCGAGGTATCCGATTCGCTGCGCGCCCGGCTGCACGGTTATGCGGAGAAGGCGATCAGAGAAGCCGCGCTGCGCACCTCGTGGAATGACCCGGACACCGAATTCGAGTCGGCGGTGCACGATTGGGTCGACGCCGTCATCGACGGGCCGGTGTCCAAGGAACTGACTGCGCTGGTGGCACGCGCCGAAGCGCACGCCCACAACGACAGTCTCGGCCAGAAACTGCTGGCGCTCACCGTGCCCGGCATCCCGGACGTGTATCAGGGCACCGAACTGTTCGACGACAGCCTGGTCGATCCGGACAATCGCCGGCCGGTCGACTATGCGGCGCGCCGGGCCGCGCTGGAGGCCCGCACCGACCCCAAGATACGGGTGGTGGGCACCGCGCTGCGGTTACGCAGGGAAATGCCGGACACCTTCCTGGACGGCGGCTACCGGCCGGTGCCCGCCGCTGGATCCGCGGCCGCGCACCTGGTCGCCTTCCTGCGCGGCGATGACGTGCTGGTGGCGGTATCGCGGTGGACGGTCAAACTCGCCGAGATCGGCTGGGGGGACACCACAGTGACACTGCCAGAAGGCATCTGGACCGACCGGCTGACCGGGCGCACCCACGCGGGCACGCCGGCGGCGACCGAGCTGTTCGCCGATCTGCCGGTGGTACTGCTGGAGCGCACCGATGCCTGAGCGCGAATTCGCGGTGTGGGCCCCACGCCCTGAGCGGGTGCAGGTCGACGTCGACGGCACCCGGTATCCCATGCAACGCGGGACCGACGACTGGTGGCGCGCCACGGTGGCGGCCGGGCCGGACAGCCGCTACGGATTCGTCCTCGACGAGGACGACACCGTGCTGCCCGACCCTCGCTCGGCCCGGCAACCCGAGGGGGTGCACGCACGTTCGCAGCTGTGGACGCCCGCCGCGCCGCCGAAAGACTGGCCGGGGCGCTCCATCGAGGGCGCTGTCATCTACGAGCTGCATATCGGGACGTTCACCCCGGCGGGCACCTTCGACGCCGCCATCGAGAAGCTGCAGTATCTGGTCGATCTCGGAGTCGACTTCGTCGAACTGATGCCGGTGAACGCCTTCAGCGGCACCCACGGCTGGGGCTATGACGGTGTGCTCTGGTACGCGGTGCACGAGCCCTACGGCGGTCCGGACGGCTTGCTGCGTCTCATCGACGCCTGCCACGCGCACGGCCTGGGCGTGCTGATCGACGCCGTGTTCAACCACCTCGGGCCGTCCGGTAACTACCTGCCCAGATTCGGGCCGTACCTGTCCAGCGGCAGCAACCCGTGGGGCGAATCGGTCAACATCGCAGATGCCGGCGCCGATGAGGTGCGCCGCTACATCATCGACTGCGCACTGCGCTGGATGCATGATTTCGGGGCCGACGGCCTGCGCCTCGACGCCGTGCACGCGCTGGTGGACACCACCGCCATCCATATCCTCGAAGAGCTGAGCACCGAAACCGATGCCCTGGCAGCCGAGTTGGGACGTCCGCTGTCCCTGATCGCCGAGAGCGACATGAACGACCCGCGGCTGATCACCCCGCGCGAACAGGGCGGTCTCGGACTCACCGCGCAGTGGGACGACGATATCCATCACGCCATCCACACCGCGGTATCCGGTGAACGGCAGGGCTACTACGGTGATTTCGGCACGCTGGAGGCGCTGGCGCAGACCTTGACGCACGGCTATTTCCACGCCGGCACCTATTCGTCTTTCCGGGGACGCCGGCACGGCCGGCCCCTGGACACCACTACCACCCCGGCGACCCGGCTGCTGGCCTACACCCTCACCCACGATCAGGTGGGCAACCGCGCCACCGGTGACCGGCCGTCGCAGAACCTGACCACCGGCCAGCTGGCGGTGAAGGCCGCGCTGGTGCTCGGATCTCCTTATACGGCAATGTTGTTCATGGGCGAGGAATGGGGATCGAGCAACCCGTTCCAGTTCTTCACCTCACATCCGGAGCCGGAGTTGGGCCGTGCTACCGCGGAGGGCCGCAAGGCCGAGTTCGCGGCCCACGGCTGGGATGCCGACGAGATCCCGGATCCGCAGGACCCCGAGACCTTCGCCCGGTCCAAGCTCAACTGGGCCGAGGTCACCGAGGGCGAGCACGCCCGGCTACTGGAGGTCTACCGGAACCTGATCGCGTTGCGGCGCAGCGAACCCGATCTTGCCGACCCCTGGCTGGACCATCTGCGGGTGGAGTACGACGAGGATGCGCGCTGGATCATCCTGCGCCGCGGTGCGTTGGCGGTGGCCTGCAATCTGGCCGATGCCGCGGTGCGCGTGCCGGTCACCGGTGAAACGGTGCTCGCCTGGGCGGAAACTTCCGTCGAGGGGTCCGGCACCGTGATCCCGGGGTACTCGTTCGCGGTGCTGCGATCTCAGGTCAGGTAACGGTAGGTCGGCGAACCCGGTTCCAGCCGTTCGACATGCGCCTCGGATTCGTGCATCCGTTGCAGCAGCCCGTCGAGATCGGTGGAGGAGCCCAACTCGATACCGACCAGGGCCTCGCCGGTTTCGCGGTTGTTGCGCTTGACGTATTCGAAGAGAGTGATGTCGTCATTGGGCCCGAGCACGCTGTCCAGGAACCCGCGCAGCGCGCCCGGCTCCTGCGGGAAGTCCACCAGGAAGTAGTGCTTGAGCCCGCGGTGCACCAGTGACCGTTCGAGGATCTCGCCGTAACGCGAAACATCGTTGTTGCCACCGGAGATGATGCACACCACGGTGGAGCCGGGTTCGACATCGGCCTCCATCAACGCGGCCACCGACAGCGCCCCTGCGGGTTCGGCGATGATGCCCTCGCTCTGATAGAGGTCGAGCATCGCCGAACAGACCGCGCCCTCGTCGACCGAGGTGATCGACAACATGTCGCCCGCGGCCGCCAGTGCCGCATACGGATTCACGCCGGCCTTCGCCACGGCGGCACCGTCGACGAACTGATCCACGTGCTCCAGCGTCACCGGCGTGCCCGCCGCCAGGGCGGCCATCATCGAGGCCGCTCCCGCGGGCTCGGCGCCGAGCACCGCCGAGTTGGTGGTGCGTTCGGACAGATAGGTGGTGATGCCGGCGATACACCCGCCGCCGCCGACCGGCACGATCACCAGGTCGGGCTCACCGGGCAGTTGCGCCAGCAACTCGACCGCGATGGTGCCCTGCCCGGCCATGGTCCGCGGGTCGTCGTAGGGCGGCACCAGGGTGGCTCCGGTGCGGGCCACATCATCGAGTGCGGCCTGCGCGGCCAGGTCGTAGGTTTTACCGCCGACGATCAGCTCGATGAACTCGCCGCCGTGATAGCGAATCCGGTCGCGCTTCTGTTTGGGCGTCTTGGCGGGCACATAGACGCGACCGTGCACGCCCATGGACCGGCAGGCCAGCGCGAAACCCTGGGCGTGGTTGCCCGCCGAGGAACAGACCACCCCGGCCGCGAGCTCGTCGGGGGTCAGCTGCATGAGCAGGTTGTAGGCGCCGCGGAGCTTGTAGGAGCGCACTGCTTGCAGGTCCTCACGCTTGAGGTACACCTGGGCACCCGTCGCCTGGGACAGCCGGTCGCTGAACTGCAGGGGGCTCTGGGTGACGACGCCGGCGATTCGCGCAGCGGCCTCGTCGATGTCGGCCGCGGTGAGCGGCGATACCTGGGGGCCTCGAATCAGTTCAGCGGACACCGCCTAATGGTGCCACTACCTGCTCTCCGGGCGAAAACGGGTTAACTCGACACGTCCAGAGTTTCGGTTGCCCGAACTCTCGGTTACGAGCTATCGTGTATCCATGACCGCGCCCACCGAAATCAGCGTCGCCGGCGTTCCCTGGCCGACGCACAAGGTGATCGCGCTGATCGTCGGCGCCATGGTGCTCGTGGTGGTCGGCCTGGTCACCGCCAGCGCAGGTCCTGCGGTGCTGGCCGCGGCCGGTATGGGGACGTTGGTGTGGCTCGCCGGCGGGATGTCGGACCGGCGCCAGCCGCCCTCCTCCGCCTGAATTCGCCCGATCGATTCGGCGCCTGATCAGGCCAGAAGTGTGTGATGGATGCCGCACGTGCAGTCGTCGATCGTCGGGCATTCGCAACTCATCCCCCATTGGATGATCTTCTTGGCGCGGACCAGCGTCGTCATCTGGGCGTCGATCTCGCTGAGCTTCGCCTCGGCCAACGCGCGGGCCACCGGTTTGCCTGGGACCCGGTCACCCATCAGTGCCGAGATCTCGTCCAGCGTGAACCCCGCCGCCTTGCAGGCGCGTATCACCTCAAGCCGCACCAGGCTCGACCGCTGATAGCGACGCTGGCCTCCGACACGATCCGGGGCGGGTAGCAACCCGATCTGTTCGTAGTAGCGCAGGGTCGTCTGGGCCACGCCGGTGCGGTGCGAAACCTCACCGATGGTCAGCAGTTCGGCCACGTGTGCTCGTCCCCTTGACTTAGAGTCAACTCTAGGTTGTTCACTGGCGATCATGCCATCAATCGATACCGACATCGCCACCCTCAGTCGCTCCCGCTACGCGGTGCTGCGGACCTACCGGCGTGACGGTTCACCGGTCGACACGCCGATATGGTTCGTGATCGAGGGCCGAACCGCACTGTTCAGGACCAAGATCGGGCCCAAGACCCGACGGCTACAGGCCCGCGGCGACGTTCAGTTGACAGCGTGTGATCACCGCGGGACCCCGCAGGGCGCCGCGGTACCCGGCCGGGCCCGGATGCTCTCCGGCGACGAGGCGCAACACGGCAATACGACGCTGCACCGGCGCTACGGCTGGCAGTGGAATATCGTCCCGCTGCTCAAGATTCCGGGCGTGACCAACGTGCATCGCGAGCTACCGCTTCGGGAGAAGCTGCGCCGGGCCCGGCACCGCGGTCTGTGGCCGGACAGTGCGATTGTGGCAGTCGATCTCTAGGCCCTGATGGGCCGGACTTCTCACATCCGGACCAATAGTCAGCCGGCTCCTGACTCCTGTGTGACAATGTGCCGATTGTCGGCGGGACTTGTAGGAGTGTGCGGGTTGTCCGTTGAACCACGCGCTGTGCGTATCAGCGGGCGACAGGAATACCCGTCGCTGAACGTTCGAATGGACCTGCAAGGCATGCGGGCGTTCGCGGTGCTGACAGTGTTCAGCCAACATCTCTTCGACTGGCCGCGCGGCGGCTTCGTGGGCGTCGACGTATTCTTCGTGCTTTCAGGGTTTTTCATCACCGCGCTGTTGATCAAGCAGCACACCACCACCGGTTCGATTTCGTTCGCAAACTTCTACCGGCGCCGTGTTCGGCGCATCATCCCGTCGGCCGTTCTGGTGGTCGTCGCAACGGTGGCCGGCAGATATCTGCTGCTGACCGAGACCCGGGCGAAGTCGGCTCTCGTCGACGGGTTGTGGGCGACGGTATTCGCATCGAACTGGAGATTCGAACGGGTCGGCTCCGACTACTTTGCCGAAGGCCAGCCCAAATCTCCTCTGCTGCATTACTGGTCGCTGTCGATCGAGGAGCAGTTCTACTTTGTGTGGCCACTCGCGCTACTCGCACTTTTCGCGCTGAGCCGGCGTGGTTCGACGTCATCAGAAACGTACAGTCGCGGCCGGCAACGCGGGTTGGCAGGCTTCATGGTGACGGTCTGCTCACTGTCGTTCGCGCTGGCGTGCTTTCAGAGCTACCTCGATCCGAATGGGGCCTACTTCTCGACATTCACGCGCGTGTGGGAGCTCGGCGTGGGCGCGTTGCTGGCGATCTGTGCGCCCCTGCTGGCACGCATCCCGAATGGGATCCGCCCGTTGCTGTCCTACGTCGGGCTGGGAGGAGCAGTCATATCGCTGTTCGCCATCACCGCTGACAGCATGTTTCCCGGCCCCTGGGCCGCCCTGCCCGTCCTCTCGACGGCCCTGGTCATCGCGGCATTCGTCGGCGCGGAGGTGCGCGGGGTGCCGCACCTGACCAACCGGGTCGCCGAGTACTTCGGCGACCATAGCTACACCCTCTACCTGTGGCACTGGCCGGTGATCATCCTGCTGGCAGCCGTCTTGCCGCCGGCCTGGCCGTACTACGTCACGGTCATCGGCGTGTCACTCGCTTTGACGCACCTGACCTACCGTTACTACGAGGATCCGATCCGCCGGTCGAACTGGCTGGAGAATGATTCGCCACTGTTGCGCCGAATCCGGATCTCCCCGAAACAGTGGACGATGGCAGGCGCATTGATCGCCGCGACGATCGCCGCTTCGGCTGTTGTCATAGAAGTTGATGTGAACGCACATTCGCAGGACGACCAGGAGTTGGTCGTGACATTGGCAGCCCCTGGAACTGCCCGTGAATCCGGCCATTGCGCCGGGGTGGCAGCGCTGCGCACCGAAGGATGCGCGCTGTTCGACCCGGCGAAGCCGGTCACCCCGAGCATCGACTATTTCGCGCACGACGGGCAGGGGGCGTTCAAATGCTTCCGCGAACAGGGCGAATCACTCCAGTCCTGCACTTACGGATTCGAGGGCCCAGATGCGAAGCGGATCGCCGTCATCGGGGATTCGCACGCTGCGATGTTATTGCCGGCCCTGTCGCCGTATCTGATCGAGAACCGCTGGAGTATGACGACTTTCGTGGGCTACGGGTGCCAATGGACGTCAAAGATCTTGAACGGCAATGTTGATTGCAGTGAAGTGATGGCGCAGACCCAGCAGAGACTCCTCGCCGACAAGTTCGATGCCATCCTCACGACAGCCAGTCGTAAACATGCCGGCGACGCCATCGGCCACGAAGAGGTGTGGCGGCCGGTGGCCGAGGCGGGGTCGAAGATCCTCGCAGTGGGCGACGTACCCGGCGTTCGCGAGGAGACCCTGAACTGCCTGACCCGGGTCGGCGTCATCCGGAACTGCGCCACCCCACGCGACGAGGCGCTCGCCACCGCAGATCCGCTGCTGATTGCCGCCGCAAAGGTTCCCGGAGTGAAGGCGCTCGACCTGACGAACTCGTTCTGCGACGCGGACAAATGCCCCGCCATCATCGGCAACCACATCGTCTACCAGGACGCCGGCGGGCACATGACCGCGACGTACGCACGTTCCCTCGGCCCTCAGCTGGTCGCTGCGGTGAAGGCACTCATAGGGTAATCACGCCCCAGTTCTGCCACACGCCGGACCCGCCACGCAGCCGCTCGGCAGATTTGCTGGATCGACAACAGGATTTCGTATGTGGTTAGTTGTCGCCTAGATCGAGAAGCGGGTCAGATGCCATCCGGCGAGGCTCGAGCAGTTCCGGCGGTACTCCGATCCGCCGGCGGAATGCGCAGAAGGCAAGAACGTGCCGGATCTGGTCCTTGTCGACGGGCGCTTTCGTGTTGCCTGCGCATTGAAGGCCCTGCGCATGTTGCAGGGCCGGCAGAACTGGACGCTTGGCATCGATGATTACGTCCCCCGCGACCGCTACCACGTGGTCGCCGAATTCGCCGAAATCGATGAGTTCGTCTCGGACCGGATCGCCATTATTCACTCCACCAAGAACTTCAGCCCGGACGAGATCGACGCGCGCATCCGCGAATACGAAACTGTGCCGGCTTAAGGCACAACCGAGTTCGGGACCTCAGCCGCCCAGACAACCGGGGCCGAGCAGCGCCTTGAGGTCACCCATCAGCGCCGACGACGGTGTGACCCGCAACGACTGATCGAGTTCCAAGGTGGTGATGCGCTCACCGCTGATCAGTCGCAGATGCACCTGCGAGGTTCCCGGATGGCGCGCCAGCACCTGCTTGAGTGCGGTCACCTTGTCCACCGTGCACTGGCGGGTAGGCAGGCTGACCGCCACGGGCCGGTCACCCTGGGCGTTCGAGAAGTCCGGCACGATGAGGTCATTGGCGATCAGCGAGATCCGGTCATCCCGGATGGCCACCTTGGCGCCAACCAGCACCACCGCGTCATCGGCGATATCGGCACCGAAAGCCGTATAGGTCTGCGGAAAGAACAGCACTTCGATGCCGCCGGTGAGATCTTCCAGTTGGGCTGAGGCCCAAGGCAACCCGTTCTTGTTGACGCGGCGGTTCACCGAGGCGAGGATGCCGCCGATGCGCACCTGGGTGTCGTTCGGGATATCGCCTTCCAGGATCGCCGGGATCTGGGTGTCGACCTGAGCGGCCAGCAGATGTGCCACGCCGTCCAACGGGTGGCCGGACACGTAGAGCCCCAGCATCTCCCGTTCCAGGGCGAGCTTGTGCTTGTCGTCCCACTCCCCCTCGGGCACGGGAATGGTGAAGACCGATTCCATGCCGGAATCGGCGTCGCCGCCGCCGAACAGGTCGAACTGGCCGATGGCCTCGGCCTTCTTGGTGCCGAGCACCGAGTCCACCGCGTCGGCGTGCACCAGGAACAGGCCCTTACGGGGGTGGCCCAGCGAGTCGAAGGCGCCCGCCTTGACCAGTGATTCCGTCACCTTCTTGTTGCACGCGCCGATGTCAATCTTGTTGAGGTAGTCGGAGAAGTCGGTGTACTTACCTTTTTCGTTGCGCGCGTTGATGATCGATTGCACGACATTGGTGCCGACGTTGCGCACACCGCCCAGGCCGTACCGGATGTCCTGCCCGACCGAGGCGAAGTTGTGCACCGATTCGTTGACGTCCGGCGGCAGCACGGTGATCCCGAGCCGGCGGCAGTCCGACAGGTAGATCGCCGCCTTGTCCTTGTCATCGCCGACCGAGGTCAGCAGACCGGCCATGTACTCGGCCTGATAGTTGGCCTTGAGATAGGCGGTCCAGAACGACACCAGGCCGTAGCCTGCGGCGTGCGACTTGTTGAACGCGTATCCGGCGAACGGAAGGATGGTGTCCCACAGGGCTTTCACCGCGGCCTCGGAGAAACCGTTGGCGGTCATACCTTCCTTGAAGCCCTTGTACTCGGCTTCCAGCACCTCAAGTTTCTTCTTGCCCATGGCCTTTCGCAGCGCATCGGCCTTACCCATCGAGTAGCCGGCGACCTTCTGGGCGATGAACATGATCTGCTCTTGGTAGACGATCAGACCGTAGGTCTCGGCCAGGATCTCCTTGAGCGGTTCTTCGAGCTCCGGGTGGATCGGTTTGATCGCCTGCCGGCCGTTCTTACGGTCGGCGTAGTCGTTGTGCGCGTTCATGCCCATCGGGCCCGGGCGGTACAGCGCGAGCACCGCGACGATGTCGTTGAACCCGGTGGGCTGCATCCGGCGCAGCAGGTCACGCATCGGCCCGCCGTCGAGCTGGAAGACGCCCAGCGTGTCACCGCGGGACAACAGCTCATAAGTCGCCGGATCTTCCAGCGGCAGATGATCCATGTCCAGGTCGATACCGCGGTTGGCCTTGATGTTCTCCAGCGCGTCACCGATCACGGTGAGGTTGCGCAGACCCAGGAAGTCCATCTTGAGCAGCCCGATGGCCTCGCAGGACGGGTAGTCCCATCCGGTGATGATGGCGCCGTCCTGGGGGCGCTTCCACAGCGGAATCGCGTCGACCAGCGGCTCGGAGCTCATGATCACCGCGCAGGCGTGTACACCCGCGTTGCGGACCAGGCCCTCCAGACCGCGGGCCGTCTCATAGATGGTGCGGACATCGGGGTCGGTGTCCAGCAGGCCGCGCACCTCGGCGGCTTCCTTGTAGCGTTCGTGCTTGGGGTCGGTGATACCCGAGAGCGGGATGTCCTTGGCCATGATCGGCGGCGGCAGCGCCTTGGTGATCCGATCGGCGATGGCGAAACCGGGCTGGCCGTAGTTGACCCGGGCCGAGTCCTTGAGCGCGGCCTTGGTCTTGATGGTGCCGAAGGTAATGACCTGCGCGACGCGGTCACTGCCCCACTTGTCCGAGGCGTAGCGCACCATCTCACCGCGGCGACGGTCGTCGAAGTCGATATCGATATCCGGGGCCGACGGGCGTTCCGGGTTCAGGAACCGCTCGAACAGCAGGCCGTGCGGGATGGGGTCGATGTTGGTGATGCCCATCGCGTAGGCGACCAGGGAACCGGCCGCCGAGCCACGGCCCGGGCCGACCCGGATGTTCACCGACCGGGCGTAGTTGATGAGGTCCGCGACGATCAGGAAGTAGGCCGGAAATCCCTTGTCGCAGATGACCTTGATCTCGTAGTCGGCACGGTCGTGATACTCCTGCGTCGCGCCGCCGGGGAAGCGGCGCAGCAGGCCCTCCTGGACCTCATGGCGCAGCCAGGTCTCCTGGTTGTGACCTTCGGGCACCGGGAAGACCGGCATCCGGTCGCGCGGGGCCCACACATCGGCGTAGGACTGCACCCGTTCGCCGATCAGCAAGGTCGAGTCGCACGCCCCGGGCACCTGGGAGTCCCACAGCGCGCGCATATCGGCGGCCGATTTGAGGTAATAACCGTCACCGTCGAATTTGAACCGGGCCGGATCCGACAGTGTCTTACCGGTCTGAACACAGAGCAGCGCCTCATGGGCGTGCGAGGCTTCCCGCGTCACGTAGTGACAGTCGTTGGTGGCCAGCGGAGGGATGCCGAGCTTGCGGCCCACCTCCAGCAGCCCGTCCCGGACCCGGCGCTCGATCTCGATGCCGTGATCCATCAGCTCAAGGAAGAAGTTCTCCTTGCCGAAGATCTCCTGCCACTTGGCTGCGGCGGCCACCGCTTCATCGATGTGGCCCAACCGCAGCCGGGTCTGCACCTCACCCGAAGGGCAGCCCGTCGTGGCGATGATGCCCTCGGCATGCTCGGCGATCAGTTCGGCATCCATCCGCGACCACTTGCCGAGTTGGCCCTCGAACGAGGCCATCGAGGACAGCTTGAACAGGTTGCGCAACCCGGTCGCGTTCTCGGCGACCATCGTCATGTGGGTGTAGGCACCGCTGCCCGAGACGTCATCGCTCTTCTGGCTGCGATCCCCCCACAGCACGCGCTTGGTGTCGAAGCGCGACGCCGGTGCGATGTAGGCCTCGATGCCGATGATGGGTTTGATCCCGGCATCGGTGGCGACGTTGTAGAACTCGCTGGCCCCGAACATGTTGCCGTGGTCGGTCATCCCGATGGCCGGCATCTCCAGACGCTGCGCCTCGGCCACCATCGGTTTGACCTTCGCGGCACCGTCCAGCATCGAGTATTCGGTGTGGTTGTGCAGGTGCACGAACGAGGCGCTCATAGGGTGGCCAGTCTATTGGTGAACCCCGACAGGCAGTGCCCATCTCCGCGTGTCGCGATGCGTGTCGCCGCACACCGTCGAGAGGGTCAACGAACCTCGCGCCATTCCTTGCTCACCGACTTGCGAAACAGGAACACCGACACCGAGTTGGCGCCCCATTCGAGCACGAGCTTGCGCCAGCCGACCGCATGAGCGCGGCGCCCGGTGTGATAAACGGTCAAGCCGTTCTCGAACCTGGTCCTGCCCACCTTGGACAACCGGCGGAACAGATCCATATCCTCTGCCGCGGTCAGGGTCGGGTTGAACCCGCCGACGCGCCGGAACTGATGCGCGGAGATCATCTGGAACTCGCCGCCGGAGCCGCCGATACCGAGCACATTGTTCTGGAACCAGAACTGCAGACCCAACAGCGTGAACATGGCCGAGTCCGACCATGTGCGTTGAGCTTCCAGGACCCGGTACTTCCCCGTCAGCGCCACCAGGCCGGGGCGGTTGTCGAACACCTCGAGCGCGGTGGCGAAGAAGGCATTGACGTCCGGGATGACCACGTCGGCGTCGAGAAAGACCACATAGTCGCCGGTCGCTTCGGCTGCTCCCATGTTCCTGGCGAGCGCGATGGTCTGCCGCTCGGGGCGGTCGTAGACGATGACCCGGTCGGCGTACTTTCTGCACGCTTCGATGGTGCCGTCGGTGCTGTTGCCGTCGGACACGATGATCTCGTGGGGTCCGGCATATCCAGCCAGGTTCTGCAGGGTGGTCTCGATGGTCTTGATTTCGTTGAGCGTGGGAATGACGAAGGAAATCACGGTCAACTCCAGGGTGGGCGAACGCCCCGGTCGGACGGAACCGGAGCGGCTGGATCTGGGGCGATGGTACCGACTTCTCCCCGTGCATGTTCGCCAACCGACGTCATGAACGTTCCGTACGTCGCACGGACCAACGGCGCAAGCGTCTGTATCGTATGACTCCGTGATCGAGCTCATTAATGTCGCCAAGACTTTCGGCGGGAGTGTTCCTGCCTTACGTGACGTGAGCTTTTCGGTTCCGACCGGCTCGGTATGTGCTTTGCTGGGCCACAACGGCGCAGGGAAGACGACCACGGTCAATATTCTTTCGACCTTGCTGAAGCCGTCGTCGGGAACCGCATCTGTCGCGGGCTACGACGTGGTCAAGGAGGCGGATCAGGTACGTCGCAGCATCGGCGTCACCGGCCAGGACGCCGCGCTGGATCTGCGGTTGTCGGGCCGGGACAACCTGATCCTGTTCGGCCGGTTACGAGGTCTGCGTCGTGCTGCGGCTCGGACCCGAGCAGACGAGCTCATCGAACAGTTCGACATGGGCCACGCCGCCGATCGCCAGGTCAGCGGTTATTCCGGCGGTATGCGGCGACGGATCGACATCGCGGTCTCGCTGGTGGTACCGCCCAAGGTGCTCTTCCTCGACGAGCCGACCACGGGCCTCGATCCGCGCAGTCGCCGCGACGTGTGGAACCTGGTGTCCTCGCTGAAGGCCCAGGACATCACGGTCCTGCTGACGACGCAGTACCTCGAGGAGGCCGATATCCTCAGCGACTCGATCGTGATCCTCAATCACGGTCAGATCGTCGCCAGCGGGACCTCCGATGAACTCAAGCGCCAGATCGGTGGTAGTTACTGCCAGATGACGGCGGTGAATTCTGATGACCTGCCGCGGATCGCTGCGGCACTCGCCGACTTCGACGAGGTCGAGGTCGATACCGACACGAGCACCGTTTCGGTACCCGCGCCCCAAGGTGTCGCCACGCTTTCGGACGTCTTCCGGCGGATGGACGAACTCGGCGTCGAACTCCTCGACATCTCCTTGCGCCGCCCGTCACTGGATGAGGTGTTCTTGCATCTGACCTCCCCGGCCAAGACTCCGTGAACGCGCCTGCCATCCTCACCGCCCGCGTGCTCAGCCGTAACCGGGTGGATCTGATTTTCGCGGCCGTCGCGCCGCTGCTGGGACTGGTCGGCCTGACGTTTCTGCTGCGCGGTGT
The DNA here is from genome assembly GCF_008329585.1 of Mycolicibacterium sp. P9-22. Classification (GTDB taxonomy): domain Bacteria; phylum Actinomycetota; class Actinomycetes; order Mycobacteriales; family Mycobacteriaceae; genus Mycobacterium. The sequence goes on from NZ_NPKP01000004.1 coordinate 56,925, forward strand.
GATCGATACGGGCGAAATGAGCTACGCACAGTATGTGCTGCCGGCCGTGGTGGTCCAGGCGATGCTGTTCGGTGCTCTCACGACGACCGACCGCGCGGCGATGGAGAAATCCACCGGGTTGGGAACCCGCCTTCGCACGCTGCCAATCTCGCCGTATTCGTCGCTGATCGCCAGGATGAATTACTGCTTGATCCGCGGCGTGATCGGGATCACCGCCTCATTGATTGCAGCAGCGGTGTTCGGCTTTTCCTTCGATACCGGGTTTTGGTATACCACAGCATTTTTCGCGCTCGCGTTGATCTTGACCCTGGCGTTGTCGCTCGGAGCGGACGCCACCGGAACCAAGGCCGGACGCACGGAGGTCGCCAGCCAGTTACTGATGGTGCCCCAACTTCTGCTGGTACTGCTGTCGACGGGGGTGGCTCCGCTCCAGTCGTTCCCCACGTGGCTGCAGCCGGCCGTGCGTTGGCAGCCGATCTCGCAGATCACCGAAACGTTGCGCGGTTTCACAATCGGCCAGGTGGATACAGGCAATTTGTTGACCAGTTTGGCCTGGTGTACCACGCTTCTGATCGCGTTCGGCTGGGTCGCACTCAGGCTACAGAGGCGGACCAAATGACGAAACCAGCTGAACTGCAGCAGCATTCGATTCTCACCGAGAGCTGGATTTTCGCGTGCAGGTTGTTCACCCACTGGCGACGCTATCCGACGGTTCCGCTGCAGTCCCTACTGCTCCCGACGGTGCTGCTGATCACCTACAGCCTACTGGTCGGCAAGTCAATGGTCCGCATCACCGGCAGCAGTGGCCTGGACCTGCTGATCCCGGTGTGTGCGGTGGCCGGCGCCATGTCGGGTGCTGTGAGCGCGGGCATGACCATGCCGCACGATCGCGAGAGCGGGCTACTCACCCGGTTGTGGGTGATGCCGGTGCACCGGGCCAGCGCGCTGACGGGCACGCTGCTGGCCGAAGCGCTACGTACGGTATTCGGCACGGCGTTGATCATGGGTGTCGGTTACACGCTCGGATTCCGGTTCCACGGAAATTTACTCGGTTTGCTCATCTACCTGTTGATTCCGAGCTTGATCGTGGTCGTCTTCGCAACGATCGTTGTGTCGTTGGCTCTACGCACCGAGGGACGCACGATTCTGGCCTGGGTGGGCACGGGCAGCATGGGTTTGGCCTTCGGCGCGATCATCTCGGTGGACAGGGTCCCGGGCGTCTTGCGTCCGCTGGCCCAATACCAACCTGTGAAACCGGCGATCGAGGCGATGCGCACGCTGTCACACGGCACCACCGGGATCTGGATACCGCTCGCTGCGACCGCCATCTGGGTCATTGGCCTCGCGGCAGTGTTCGGCCCGATGGCAATACGGAACTACCAGAAGGCCGCCGAGACCGGCAAAGTTGGCGACTAAGGCTGCAATCCGGACCGGAGCTCGCTCGCCGTCAGACGAGGTAGGTCCAGCCGTCCTTGATCCACCACGCCTTGTCCAGGCACATCCGGCCGTCGATGACGGTCTTCTTTCGCACGACCACACTCAGGTCCGAAGGGTTGATCTGCACAAACTCCGACCATTCGGTCAGCACCATGACTACATCGGCATTGTCGCAGGCCTCGTGCACCGACGAGGCGTAGGACAGCGTGGGGAAGACGGCCCGCGAATTCTCTATCGCCTTGGGGTCGTACACCGTCACCGAGGCGCCCTGCAGCTGCAATTGACCGGCCACGTTCAAGGCCGGCGAGTCCCGGACATCATCGGAATCGGGCTTGAAGGCCGCACCCAGGATGGCGATGTTGACGTTCAGCAGCGAACCGTCGCAGGCCTTTCGGGCGACGTCGACCATCCGAGTCCGGCGGCGCATGTTGACATTGTCGACCTCCCGCAGGAACGTCAGCGCCTCGGAGGCGCCCAACTCCCCCGCTCGCGCCATGAACGCGCGGATGTCCTTGGGTAGGCATCCGCCTCCGAAGCCGACGCCGGCGTTGAGGTACCGGCGTCCAATCCGGGCGTCATAGCCGATCGCGTCGGCGATCGCCCGAACGTCGGCACCCACCACATCGCACACCTCGGCGATCGCGTTGATGAACGAGATCTTGGTCGCCAGAAAGGCATTGGCCGATACCTTGACAAGTTCAGCGGTCTCGGGATCGGTGACGATGAACGGTGTGTCCAGCTTTAGGATGTCGGCATACACGTCGCGGGTGATTGCTTCGGCTCGGCCTCCCTCCTGGCAGCCGAGCACTACCCGGTCCGGACGCAGCGTGTCCTGGATGGCGAAACCCTCGCGCAGGAACTCCGGGTTCCACGCGATCTCGATCGTCACATCATTGGCCTGATCATGGGCACGCTCAACGAGTTTCGCGCAGGTGCCCACTGGTACCGTTGACTTGCCCAAGACCACAATGTCGCGGCTCACCAGCGGGGACAGGTTGTCGATGACGGCCTCGACGTAGCGCAGATCAGCCGCCGACTCACCCTTCTTCTGCGGAGTCCCGACCGCGATGAAATACAGCTCACTCCACTCGGCAGCGGTGCCATAGTCGGTGGTGATCGTCAGACGCCCGGATTCCAGATGCTTGCGCAGGAGTTCGGCCAATCCCGGTTCGAAGAATGGCACTTCGCCGACTTCGAGCTTGGCGACCCGTTTGGGGTCCACCTCGACGCCGAGCACCTCGTGGCCTAGTTCGGCCATACAGAGGGCGTGAGTGAGGCCGAGATAACCCAGGCCGAACACAGTCAGACGCACAACCAGATCTCCTTGTAAATACCGACCGCAGAAGCCACCCGGCACCCGGCCCGCGCGACAGCGCCAGTATCCACAGACTCTAATCCATGGCCGGGAACGTCGCGGGGCCACAATCCGTGGCCGGAAAATCTCGCTGGGCGACGGCGCGGTGGTGATAGCGGTGCTCGATGCTCACGAACAGTTTCTTGACGCGGGAATGAACACGAAGGGCCTCCTCTCCGAGAGAAGAGTTTGCGATGGCCCCGTCCAGCAATCATCTGCGGCAGCCAAAAATTGGGGCGTCGCCACTATTCATCTCATCTGCGCAAATCATGGATATATGTCTTGCAACGCACCGACTGTCCACCCCCTCGTCGGCAATCAACATGTTGCCCGCGCCAGCTGACCGAACCCGTGTATGGTCCAGATCATTCCCGACCGGATCACGCACGTTCCATCGTTGCGCATGACGCACTGGTAAAAGCGACAGCAGATTGGTGCCCGCCATTGCTAGTTTTCATCACGTCCCTGCGGCATCCAGCGGGTACGCCAGATTACGGACGCACCGAGTCGTATCTGCGCGACACGCTGGCATCGATTTGCAGTCAAACCTCAGACGATTACGAGGTGATCGTCGTCGGCAACCAGAAGCCGGCATTCCCACTTCCCGAGCGAACACGATTCGTGGAGGTCGATTTCCCGCCGCCGACTGAGTTCGCCGGTCGGATGAACGATCTAGCGCAGCATCTATGGGACAAGGGTACGAAGCTGGGGATCGGTCTCATTGCGGCCCGTTCACTCGACCCCGACTATGTGATGTTCTTCGATGCCGACGACTTCGTTCATCGCGGCCTAGCCGCCTTCGTACATGAGCGTCCCGGGCGCCCAGGATGGTACGTACGTCGGGGTTTGATCTACTCTCGCGCCCGAAATGCGTATGCACCGCGCCTTCGCCTGTTCCGCATCTGTGGGTCCACCTATGTCATACCGTTCAGCGCGCACAAGGTGCCTGCGGATCTCCTTGCCACCGCGTCCCAGGATCAGGTCGTCGAGGCATTCGGCCCCGAACGCATCGAGCGGGTCGTGGCCGGTCATCGCTGGGCACGCGAATGGTGGCGAGACCACGGTGTGGAGCTGGAACCGTTACCGTTCCCAGGGGCGGTCTACCACGTGGACACCGGGGAGAATCATTCACGCTCAGTACTCGCCGGACCTGCACTGCCGTACCGCTCGCACTTGCTCACCGACTTCGGGATCCGACCTTCGAAGACGCCGGCACGGACGTACTGGTCGGCGTTTGGGCTACCGGCCTTCAAGCCGGACCTCAGAGTTCGGCCACCGGCGTTCTTGCGGCCAAAAGCTCCGCGAATGGTCCGGCCTCCGTCGAGCGTGGCTTGAGCCGCTCAACGGCGCGGCACAACCGAATTATCCACCACGACAGCGAAGTATCGGCCAGCGCCACAGGTCGCGGACCCGACTGCGAGCGAGCAAGCGCGATGTTAGGGTCGCGGTGTTATGGAGGTTCGATGAGGGCGGATGGCAACGAGTGGCGAAGCAAGAATCATGCGTCTCGACGACGAGCTGCTACGCCAGGTCGAGCCGGTCAGCATAACTATATGAGTGCGCGGCAAGCTGCATGACCTCGACAAATGGACCCAAGGTGCTTATCCGCACGTTGGCGCTCGACAGCGGAAACTACGGCGGTGTACTGCAGGCGTATGCGCTTCAGCAAGCCCTTATTTCGATCGGACTGAATCCGGCTACCGACATCACGGTCCCTGGGTACCGCCGGGCGGCTGACAAGGCGAGTGAGTGGTTGGTTCAAAGGTTGCCCGCGTGGATGTTCGGCGCACCCCAGGCGAACGACCTGAGCAACTTTGTCACTACCAAACTGTGCTCGGACGAGCTGTTCCAGTTCGTCGACGACCACATTGCAACCGTGGAACTGTATCGAATGCCCTGCGGCATCGATCGCGCCGTCCTTGAGGCGTTCGACAGATTTGTGGTAGGCAGCGATCAAGTGTGGCGTCCTAGCTATGGTGATGTGAAGTCATACCTGTTCGACTTCGTCGACGATCCGCACGCTCGCGTCATCTCTTACGCCGCATCGTTCGGAACTAGTGATTTCAACTGGTTCAGCCGTCGTCGGCTCGCTGGGCTGAAGCCTCTCGCCGAACGGTTCGTGGCGGTGTCGGTACGCGAACGCGATGCGGTGACCCTGTGTGCCAATTATTGGGGTGTAGACGCGCAACATCACGTAGACCCCACCATGCTGCTCCCTGTCGAGCATTACGCCCGGCTGGCTGCTGATGCCACGAGTCTCCAACCCCAATGCCTTTCGTACATTCTCGACGAATCGCCTGCCAATCAATCATTAACTGACCGCGCCTGCACGGCCCTGGGTATGACCGAGACACCAATCGTCCGGAAACCCCCGAACTACGCGGCGTGGAAGGAACAGCCCGCACACTTTCGGCGTCACGGCGTCCCGGTTTGGCTTAGAGCATTCGCGGAAGCTGAATTCATCGTCACCGACTCGTATCACGGCACAGTGTTCGCCATCCTGCAGAACAAGCCGTTCATCTGCATCTCCAATACCAAGCGGGGTGCAAGTCGCATGCAGTCTCTGCTCGCTACCTTTGGTTTGAGCGAGCGGCTCTACACCTCGGAAATGGACGATTGCACGCACATAATCGACCATCACATCGACTGGGACGTCGTGAACATCGAAATCGCCGCGCGCCGAAAAGCCGGTATGGCATATCTGACCGCCGCTCTTGTGGACGAACAGCAGCCGAACCCTGCACTGACATCAGGTTGCCTGCGGGCAGACGACGCCTGAGAAGGGCTCTATAGAAACATGACGCATCGAATCGAAGAAACCATCGAGCGTGGTATGTGCATCGGATGCGGAGCTTGCTCGGTAGCGACCCAGGGGGCCATACCGCTCGAATTGAACCGGTACGGAATGTATGTCGCATCCCTCGACACTGCGACCGAGGAACAGACGCGGCGCGGGAGCCTGGTCTGCCCGTTCTCAGACGAAGCGCCTGACGAGAACGACCTCGGCGCTCCCACCCACGGTGGAAATGCGCTGCCTGCAGATCCTCGGGTAGGCCACTACAGCCGTACATTCGTCGGCCGCCACTCATCGGAGAGTTATCTGATGGGCAGCAGTTCCGGCGGGCTTACCTCCTGGCTGCTTGAGCAATTGCTGGCAAAAGACCTGGTCGATGCCGTCATACATGTGGGCCGCACCGCGGAGGATGGCAGGCTGTTTCAGTACAGAATATCCACCAAAGAGGAATCCGTTGTCGCGCAACGAAAGTCCCAATACTATCCGACGACTCTCCAGCAAGTACTCGCCGTTGCGACCGCCGAGAAGAAACGCTATGCCCTGGTTGGCGTCCCTTGCTTCATCAAGGCAGCTCGCCTGCTATGCCGTCAAGATCCCGCGCTCGACGAGTCCCTCCGATTCTTTGTCGGACTTGTTTGTGGCCATCTGAAGTCGCCGTTCTTTGCAGAGTCGCTCGCCTGGCAAGTCGGCATACCGCCGCATGAATTGGAAGCTGTTGATTTCAGGCTGAAGAACAAGAAGAGGTGGTCGAGCGACTACGATTTCGGTGCGCTGCGCCGGGGTGACGACGACTTCACCCGAAAGCGCACCAAAGAGCTTGTCGGGGGAAGTTGGGGGCACGGCGCATTCCAGCCAGAAGCGTGCAACTTCTGTGACGACATCTTCGCCGAGACAGCCGATGTGGTCTTCGGCGACGCATGGCTGCTGAAGTACATGAAGGACTGGCGAGGTACAAACGTGGTCATCACCCGCAACAGCGATATCGACAGGCTATTCGACGAAGGCCGGAAGACCGGCGTGATCGAAATAGATGAGATCTCGCTGGATTCGGCTGCAGAAACTCAAGCAGGAGGATTCCGGCACCGCCGGGACGGGATGGCGCTGCGGCTTTCTGACGACATCAAGGCGGGATTGAGCGTGCCTCGAAAGCGTGTCAAGCCGAGTAAGGAAATGTCCCGTAAGCGCGCTGCATTAGTCCGTCAGCGCCGGCGCATGTCCGGCGTCAGCCTAGAAACATTCGCCGAGGCTCGTGAGCACGGCGAGTTCGACAGGTACCTCCGCGCAATGGCCGCGGAGATTGCGCGGTATCGAAAGCTGGAGCGCGGCCAGATCCTGATCATCGAGATGACGCGCGTTTGGAACAACATACGGTTCGGGTTGCGCCGAGCAGGATCGGTAAATACCAGCGGTGAGGACCGAGCTTGACCCGCGCGCCTCAAGCTCAACCGCGGATCATCGCTTCGCTGTAATCGGCTTTGCGTTTCGGCGCATCACCGTCAGCCCACGATCAGGCTGGCATTATTCGTTGAGCGGAAGCTCCGAATGAGCACCGCAAGTGCGTTAACTGGCATCCGGGACGAGTCACATCCCATTCATCGGCCCAGACGTGTCGGCGAGTTTTGACATCGAAGTACAGCGTGTCTCACAGGCTCCTCTGAGGTGATCCTCACCACGATCTCAGCCATAGCGGGCAACGTAGACCACACATGCGGTGCAACCACGGCTACTCTCGAAATCAAGGACTTACCCGCCACAGCTTGAACATTTGTGCGACGAAAGCGACACAGCAACCAAGATGAACACCACAACCCCGGTAATCGCGGCCATCCCCAACTACAACATGGGGCACCATCTCCGCAAACTGCTGCCGCAGGTACTCGCACAGGGTTATGACCGCGTCTACGTCATGGATGACGGGTCCACCGATGACAGTGTCGCGATCGTCAAGGAGTTCGACGGTGACGTCCAGCTCGTCGAGGCGCGCGAGAACCAGGGCTGCACGGCCAACCGCAACCAGGTACTCAAGGTGCTCGACGGTGACGAGCTGATCCACTTCATCGACGCCGATATGGACCTGGCGACCGACAACATCGCTCATGTCGCCCGCGAGTTGGCGGCGCGCTACGCCGACCACGGCGTCGGAGCAATCGGCGGCCTGGTCAGCCGGGCCGACGGAAGCCAGGAGCCCTACAACTTCGGGCCGGCATTCACGCTGCAGACGCACCTCACGGGTATTCCGCCGGTGCTCGACAGGGTCCGCGAGCGGCCCAAGCTCGCACGCGCCATCCAGCACAGCGTTCGTCCGGTGGTGAAGAACTACCCCAACGTCCTGGACGAGGCCGCGCCTCAGGAGACGTTCTGGCTGCATGAGGGCAACATGCTGATCTACGCCGACGTCTACGAGTCGCTCGGTGGCTACGACATCAACATGCGCAATCACGGTGCTCAGGATCTGGCGATCCGCCTGGAGAAGAAGGGCATCAAGCGTTGGTTCGACCCCAGCATCGAGGTCGTCCATCATTACATCGATGTGCGCGGCAAGAAGCGCAAGAAGCAGCAGTACGAGTCACTGCGTTATCTGGTGGGCAAGCACGGCATCAAGCCCTGGGTCACCGGCCACTACCGCTGAACCCAACCCGTCGCGCAGGCGTCAGCGGCGGGTCAGCCGGTAGACGTCCGCGCCACCCATCATCTGATTGATCCCACGGTATTCGGCCGTGTAGCCGCGATCGCCGAACTCCTGCAGGATCTGTTCCCGCTTTGCGGCGGTACTCCCGTAGGTGCTTCCGGACACCAACCGACTGACGAAATAAAGTTCCTTGCCCGCCACCGGGCGCAGGTCGGGGAAGTCGGCGAGCAATTGGTCCTGGGTCGCCACGTACGTGGTGATGTCCGGTGGGAGCCGCCACATCACCGCCGGCACGATGCCGCGGCGGTCGGAGTCCAGGATCATGGCGGCGTTGGCGCCCGGGAGCGCAACCGGCACACGGTAGTGCTGATAGGCATGCGCGGCTGTCGATATGGCCACGCCGACGAACTGGAATACGAACAGCACCGAGACCGCGGCGATCACCGCGGGCGAGCGTTGCGCAGCCACGGCGAGCGCCACGAACAAAAACGGGGTCAGTGAGTACAGGTACAGCGGCCGCATGGCGTGCAGTGGGATGACACAGGACACGAAGAGCGCAATCATGGCCAGCCACGTCGCCAGGAACATGGTCAGGGGCAGCGATCTGTCGGTGACGCCACGACTGCGCCACCCCCGCCGATTCCGCAGCAGCCACCGGGCGGCCAGGACGAGCATCGGCAGCACCACGAGAGCCGTGATCACCGCCGTCGCGACGGTCACGGCGTCGATCTGAAAAGCCGGATCGAGCGGCAGGAATGTCTCCACCACCGCCATCAACGCGACACCGATACGCATCGGAATCGCCCAGGGGGTCAGCGGCTGGGCCTGCTGCCCGCCCAGGCGCAGGGACGCAGCGAAATCCGGGTTGACGCAAAGGAACACCGCTGTGGCAACGACAGAGACGCCGGCGAGCTGAATCAGCTCGCGGTGACCGCGGCCCCGCAGCATGACCGCACCGATCACCACACATGCTGTGGCAGCGGGCAGCACGAACAGATACTGCGTGAGCATGCCGCCGGCGATGACCGCAGTCATGGCCAGCAGGTAGCCGAAGTGTCGCCGCTGACACCAGATGATGAGCAACAACAGCAGCAGGGCCGAGAACAGCCCGAGCAGCGCGTACTGACGTGCCGATGCGGCGGCCGCCCTGGACGCCATCGTCAGTGACCAGGTCGCGACGACCGCGACCGCCACCATGTTGGGTACCGACAGCAGCCGGCACGCTGTGAAGATGACCACGGCGGTGAGCGCGACGAAGACCATGTTGAGCGCCAAGGCCGCCGGTATGGACACCCCGAAGACCAGAAACCATGCGTGCAGCAGCCAGTAGTACAGCGGAGGGTGGATATCGGAATGCGCAAGATCGGTCCGGATCTGCTCGAAGCAGGACGAACCTAGCGTCCAATACGACTGCCATTCCGCGGCAGGCACCCATTTCGCTACGGGTAGGCCGTGGGCGTAACGACCCTGATTGCAGGTCGCGCCGAGCATCGTGATGCCGTCATCGTGGGGCAGGTACGTCGACGTCCCCAGGCGCAGGCCCAGCATCGCGACGATCACGACGGCGAGTGTGACGGCGACCGTCCAGCCGGTCCGATCCGCCACCGAATGGACCTGCAGCACCGATCCGAGATTTTGCCGAAACTGCTTGACGGAAAACCTCTTCCGCCGGTGCGGTTCGTTCAATCGCGCCCGCGCCAAGCGGCGGTCACCATCGAGGCCTTGGCCACGGCGACACCGTAGCCCACATCGGTGTCGTCATCGACGGGATCGTCATCGACGGCAAATGTCATCGGCTTCGTCTCGTCTGCAGTCGAGCCCCGCTTGCCGAACGGGAGGCGCCTTTTCAGGTCACTCGGCACCACCGACGGCCACCAGTTCTTCTCCCCCAGCATCACCGCCAACGCCGGCACCGTGATGGTGCGCACGATGAAGGTGTCCAGCAGCAGCCCGACACCGATGATGAAGCCCAGCTGAACGATCGCGGCGATTGAACTCACCGTCATGGCGAGCATCGAGGCCGCGAAGATCAGCCCTGCCGACGTGATCACGCCGCCGGTGGCGCCGATGGTGCGGATCACCGCCACCTTCGTGCCGCGGTGGGCTTCCTCCCGTATTCGGGAGATGAGCAGCAGGTTGTAGTCCGCGCCGACGGCCACCAGGACGAGGAAGGTGAAGCCCGGGGTGTTCCAGAAAATGGGCTGGTCGAGGATGATCTGGAAGAACACCACGGCGATGCCGAGCGCTGACATGTACGACAGCACCACCGAGAGCATGAGATACAGCGGCGCGACGATCGCCCTCAGCAGCATCGCCAGAATCAAGAACACCACAATCAGGGTCACCAGGACGATGTAGCGGATATCGCTGTTGTAGTAGCCGCGTATCTCGTTCTGGACCACGCTGCCGCCGACCATCTGGATGTCGGCGTCGGCCAGCGTGGTGTTGGGCCGTGAACTCTCGGCCGCGGTGATGATGTCGTCCACCTGATCCATCGCCGCAGCACCGAACGGGTCCAGAGCGGTCTGCACCATATAGCGGGCGGTGTGGCCGTCCTCGGAGATGAACAGCTTGGCAGCCTTCTCGAACTCCGGCCGGGTCAGGATCTGCGGCGGGATGTAGAAGCCGGACATCGACGGATCCGCCGCATCGCGCTTCATCGCCAACAGGAAGTCCGACGCCTGACTCAGGCCGCCGCCCATCTGCCGGGTCTGGTCCACCAACAACTGGACGCCTTGGGCAAGCAGTGCGCTGGAGTCGGCGAGCTTGTTCATCCCGTCGACCAGTTCGTTCATCCGGGTGTTGACGGAGGCCGGGTCATCAAGCCCGATCTCCTCGGCCGCCGTCAGCGCCTGTTCCAGGTTGTCCGTCACGCCGGTCACCGAACGCGCCGCATTGTCACCCGGTTGGGTGTTCTCCAGTTGCTTGGACAATTCGTACAACTGCTGGATGGTGCCGTCGTCGTAGGCGGTGAGGATTCTGCTCATGTCGGTGCGTACGGCCTTGCAGGCCGGGTCGAGTGTGCAGATCGGGCTGGCATTCAGCAGTGCCACCATCGGTTGCATCCACGTCGTGTTCAGCACAACCTGTTCCAGGCCACCGCCGGCCGCCCTGCCCATACCTCGCAGAAGGTCGATCATGCGGGCGTTCACATCGATGCTCCGCAGTGTCTCGGCGCCACCGAACTCCTGCTGCGTCTCGGCGAGTGCGAGCAGAATTGTGCGCAGCCCGTCGGCGGACCCCACCACTTGATCGCGAATCTGATCCAGCGCGGAGGCCAGGGCATGAGCACCCTCGGACAGTTGGGTCAGCCGGGAATCGTTCTCGTCGATGAGATTGGTTGCCTCGCCGAGCTTGTCGCCCACCTCGCCGGCCTGATGGGTGGCCCGTGCCTCGGTGAGCATCTCACCGTTGGGTCGGGTGATACCGCGGACCGCGGCGATATCGGGCAGCTGGCTGATCCGGTTGGCCATCTGCTCCATGTCCGCCAGTGCCCGCGGTGAGCGCAGATCCTGGGTGTCGGAATGCACCACGATGAACTGCTGGATCGACGCACTGGCCGGGAAGTGGGCGTTCATGGTCTCGTAGGACTGGTTGCTCTCGGAATCAGTCGGCAGGTTCTTGCGGTCGTCGTAGTTGAAGTCGACCAGCAGCGCGCATCCGGCCAGCGCCATGAGCACCACCAGGCTGCCGAACAGGTTGAGCTTGGGCCTGCGGACGATGCTGACGCCCATCCGGCGCCACATCGGCCCGGTGATGTCCTTACGCGGATTCACCCAGCCCCTGCGGCCGGCCAGCACGATGAACGCCGGCAACAGGGTGATCGATCCCAGGAAGCCGATGAAGATCGTGACCGCCAGCGCCGGCCCGACCGTCGAGAACACGCTCAGGGTCGCGAAGGACAAGGCCAGGAAGGTGATCGCCACCGTACCCGCGGAACCCGCGATCACCTCGCCGATCGAGACCAGCGCGGCGACGATTGCGGCGTCGGTCGCCATTCCACCGCGCAGATGCTCTTGATAGCGACTGAACAGGAAAACCGCATAGTCCACCCCTGCACCGACCATCATGCCGGTGATCAGCACGATCGTCTGCGGTGCCAGGCCCAGACCCAGCAGGCCGAGCCCGGCCACCACTTGCTGGGCAACGGCCAGACATATGCCGATGCTCAGCAGCGGTATGACCATCGCGACGAGATTGCGGTAGACGATGATCAGGATCAGCAACACGGTGACGACCGTCGAGACTTCGATGAGCAACTGATCGCGCAGCGCGATGTCGGTGACGTCCTCCATCGTCGCCGCCGCGCCGACGATGCTGGGCGTCAGCGTCGTGCCGGCCGTCGTCTCGTCGATGATCTTGACGGCTTCTCGATAGGCCTTCTGACCGGGGCCGGTGCCCATGGTGCCGTTGAGGCTGACCGGCAGGTTCCAGGCCTTACCGTCTTTACTCGACATCGCCGGGCGGATCTCTTTGATGCTGATGAAGTCCTGCATCGACACCACGATGTCGGTCCGCGCGCGCAGGTTCTCGACGATTTTGCGGTAGGTGTCCTCGTCCTGATCGGTCAACCCGTTCTCGTTCACGAGGATGACGGCCACCAGGTTGGTTGCGCCCGCCTCGTTGAACGCCACTTTCATTTGCTGGCCAGCGGCTATGGTCGGCGAGTCCGCGGGCAGGAAGTCGGGCGGATTGCGCTGGGCCACCACGGCCAACGGCGGAATCGCCGCGAACAGAGAACCGGCGATGACCAGCCAAGTGGCAATGACGAGCACGGGATGACGGACGATCATGCGACCGTTTGAGGCGAGAAGGCCGCGCGCGGTCACCTTCGAACGTCTGGACATTGGCGACAAGGCTACATGGTGTTGCTGTTAACTCTGTCAGCTACAAGTGACCTGCGCATCGGGGTGTCGGCGCCCTCACACCGGGGGTCCGACCGCCGGCTTACGCGCGACAGCGGCGCGGGCCGACCGCGAGCGCAGGACGGCGTCGACGGTGAAGACCGCCAACGCCAGCCAGATCAGCGCGAAACCCAGCCACCGGGCGGCCGGCATCGGCTCGTGTCCCACCAGAACACCCCAGGACAACTGCATGATCGGCGTCATGTAGAACAGCAGCCCCATCGTCACCAGGGGTAATCGATGTGCGGCGGCGGCGAACAGCAGCAGCGGCACCGCCGTCAGCACGCCGGCCAGTATCAGCAGCACGACGTGGCCGGCGCCGTGCCCGACGAATGTGGCGTGCCCACCGGTCTGCAACACGATCAGGTAGCCCAGCGCGAACGGTGCGGCCAGCGCCGTCTCGATGCCGACACTCACCCGGGGATCGACCGGCACCACCTTCTTGACCGCGCCGTACAGCCCGAAGGACAACGCCAGCCCGAGCCCGATATAGGGCGGCGCGCCGACCTGCACCGTCAACACCACCACCGCGGCGACCGCGATCACCAGGGCGGCGCCCTGCGCGCGGTTGAGCCGCTCACGGAACACCACCATGCCGAGCAGGACGGTCACCAGCGGGTTGATGAAGTATCCGAGCGCTGCGTCGACGACGTGGCCGTTGTTGACCGCATAGACGTAGATCAGCCAGTTGACCGAGATCAGTCCCGAGGCCAGCGCCAGCAGTAGCCAGGTGCGGCCGCTGATCGCCCGCAGATCCCGCAGCCGGTGCACCGCGGCGACGACCACCAAGAGAAAGAGGAAGCCCCAGACGATGCGGTGGGACAGGATCTCCACCGAGCCCGCCGGTTTGAGCAGCGGGAAGAAGGCCGGAAACAGCCCCCACGAGCCGTACGCGCCGATGCCGAAGAGCAGTCCTGACCGTTTCACTGGTCGTGACGGCGCAAAACGTCCAGGGCGTGCTGCAGATCGGCGGGATAGGGGCTGGTGATCTCGATCCGCCTGCCGTCCGCGGGATGCGCGAACGCCAGCGACCGGGCGTGCAGCCACTGCCGCTCCAGACCGAGTTTCTTGGCCAGTGTCGGGTCCGCGCCGTAGGTGAGATCGCCGCAGCAGGGATGGTGCAACGCCGAGAAATGCACCCGGATCTGGTGCGTGCGCCCGGTTTCCAGATGGATGTCGAGCAGGCTGGCCGCGACGTGCGCCTCGATGGTGTCGTAGTGGGTGACGCTGTCGCGGCCGTTCTCGGTCACCGCGAACTTCCAGTCCTGGCCACGGTGGCGGCCGATGGGCGCGTCGATGGTGCCGCTGGACGGATCGGGATGCCCCTGCACCAGCGCGTGGTAGCGCTTCTCCACGGTGCGTTCCTTGAACGCCCGCTTGAGCACGGTGTAGGCCCGCTCCGAGATCGCCACCACCATCACCCCGGAGGTGCCCACATCAAGGCGCGACACGATGCCCTTGCGCTCGGCCACGCCGGAGGTGGTGATCCGGAACCCCGCCGCAGCCAGCCCGCCGAGCACCGTCGGCCCGGTCCAGCCCACCGACGCGTGTGCGGCGACGCCGACCGGTTTGTCGACCGCGACGATATCGTCATCGGCGTACAGAATGTTCATGCCCTCGATCTCGACGGGCGTATTCTCCACCGGCGCAGCCGGTTCCGGCAGCCGAACCTCCAGCCAGGCACCGGCGACGAGTTTGTCGGATTTGCCGGCGGCCGCACCGTCGAGTTCGACGCCGCCCTCTTCGGCGATCGCCGCGGCGACGGTGCGGGACAACCCGAGCAACCGGGCCAGGCCGGCGTCGACCCGCATCCCGGCCAGGCCTTCGGGGACGGGCATCGAGCGGGTGGTCATCAGGCGGACGCGTCCGGTTGCTCGCCCGCGGCCGGCTTCGCCAGTGGTTCTTTGTCCGGCCCGGTGTCGGGCCTGCGCCGTCCCGCGGTGTCGAAGTCGAAGCCGAACAGGGACAACACCACCAGCAGGATGGCGCCACCGACGACGGCCGGGTCGGCGACATTGAACACCGGCCACCAGCCCACCGACAGGAAATCCACCACATGGCCGCGCAGCGGGCCCGGTGACCGGAAGAACCGGTCGACCAGATTTCCGAGCGCGCCGCCGAGGATCATGCCCAGCCCCAGCGCCCACCACGGCGACACCAGTCGGCGTCCCATCCAGATGATGCCGATCACCACGCCGGTGGCGATCAGCGTCAGCACCCACGTGTAGCCGGTGGCCATCGAGAACGCCGCGCCGGAGTTACGCACCAATGTCCAGGTCACGGTGTCGCCGATGATCGACACCGGCTGCCCGGGCACCAGCAGGCGCACCGCGAGCACCTTGGTGACGATGTCGAGCGCCAACACCACACCGGCGATCGACAGCAGCAGGCGCAGGCGCTTACGGGGCTGCGGTTGCGCTTCTTGGTCCGCGGCCACCGGCTCGGCCGAGCCTGTTGATTCCTCAGTCACCCGCCCATCATCCCAAACAATCGAGCGGTCTCCGCGCAGCCGCCCGGGTGGGTGAACAATTGCGGGCATGCAACGCCTCGTCGTGATCAGCACCGGCGGCACCATCGCCACCAGTTCCGGGCCCGACGGCGTGGCCCGGCCGACCCGCAGCGGCGCCGATCTCACCAGCGGGCTCGATGTGGATGTGATCGAGCTGATGGCCCTCGACAGCTCGGCGCTCGGACCGGCGGAATGGGACCGCATCGGCGCCGCCGTCGCCGCTGCCGCCGCCGGCGGCGCGACCGGCATCGTGGTCACCCACGGCACCGACACCATGGAGGAGACGGCGCTGTGGCTGCAGCTGACCTATGCCGGGGCGGTTCCGGTGGTGCTCACCGGGGCGCAGCGCAGCGCAGACGCCCCCGACGCGGACGGCCCGGGCAATCTGCGCGACGCGCTCGCGGTGGCGGCCGGCCCCGACGCCCGCGACGCCGGTGTGCTGCTGAGCTTCGCGGGCACCATCTGGGAACCGCTGGGCCTGTACAAGGCCGCCACCGATGACCTGAGTGGTTTCGCCGGATCGGCGGTGGGGGCGGTCCGACAGGGGGTCGTCCGATTCGACGCCGTGCCGCGCCGGCCCGGGTTCGGTGCGCTGAGTGCCGTCGGCGCGCCCCGGGTCGACATCATCGCGGCCTACCCGGGTGCCGATGCCGTCGCACTCGACGCCTGTGTGGCCGCCGGCGCGCGCGGCCTGGTGCTCGAAGCCCTCGGATCGGGCAACGCCGGGGAGGCCATCGTCGACGCTGTCCGGTGCGCCTGCGCGGCGGGGGTCAGTGTCGCGGTGTCCACGCGGGTGCCGGGCGGACGGGTGCACCCGGGCTACGGTCCGGGCCGCGCGCTCGTCGATGCCGGCGCGGTCGTGGTGCCGACGCTGCGCCCCGCGCAGGCCCGGGTGCTGCTGATGGCCGCGCTGGCGGCGGGCTCCCCCGTCGCCGATGCGATCGCCGACTGGGGCTGACGGGTGCGCGGCTACGCGTCGCTGCGGTAGAGCGCGTCCAGGTACTCCGGCCAATCCAGACTGTCGATCGGATTCGCGCGGCTGATCTCGGGAAGGTCGGCGCGGAAGGTACGCGCGACACCTGGCCCGGATGCCCTGGTCTCGAACCGGATCGTCATCACACCGTGCCCGGCGCCCTGCACCCAGCCGTGGCCGTGGTCGGGATGCATGACGTCGTCACCGATGCGCCACGGGGTGGGTCCGGCGACCACCGGCGCGGGTGCCGGGCCCTCGGACCCGGAGACCGGACCGTCCTCGGCGCCTTGGTCCAGATCGGGGAACAGCGATTCCTGCTGCACATCGGTCAGGCCCGAAAAGCCCACCCCGACAAGACGAATCGGGCCGATCTCGATGGGATCGAGCAGCAACCGCCGCGCGGTGGAGATGAGCAGGGCCGCATCGGTGGAGGCGTAGGGCAAGGTCGCCGAACGGGTCAGGGTGCTCATGTCCGATCGCTTCAGCTTCACCGTGACAGTGCGCGCACCGCGCCCGTCCTTGAGCAGGCGGCGGTGCGCGTGCTCACCGATCGTGCCGGCCGCGTCCCGCAGCTGGTCCAGGGTGCGCAGATCCTCGGCGAACGTCGACTCCGCACTGATCTGTTTGGCGTCGGCCCGCTCGGCAACCGGCCGGTCGTCGATACCGCGCGCCAACCGGTGCAGCGCGGGCCCGATGGTCCCGCCGAGCACATCGGCGACCTCGTTGTCGGTGAGTTCGGCGAGTGCCCCGATGGTCTCGATGCCGAGGCGACGCAGCTTGTCCTCGGCGACCGGCCCTATCCCCCACAGCGCACGCACCGGCAGCCCGGCCAGCAGTTCCCGTTCCTCCTCGCGGCCGACCACCCGGACACCGTCCGGTTTGGCCAAGCCCGACGCGATCTTGGCGACCTGCTTGCCCGATCCCGCCCCCACCGAGGACACCAGCCCCGTCTCGGCAAAGACCTGCGCGCGCAGCGCCTCACAGAACTGTTCGACCTCGGCGGTGCTCGAGCCGGCGATCTCGGCGGGTTCGCCGAACGCCTCATCGAAGGAGAGCTGCTCCAGCACCGGGACCACCGTGCGGATCGTCTCGAACACCCGCCCGCTGGCCGCGCCGTACACCACCCCGCGCGGTGGGAGCACCACCGCGGGCGCGCCCACCATCCGCCTGGCCTGGTGCATCGGCATCGCCGAGCGGGCGCCGAATACCCGGGCCTCGTAACTGGCGCCGGCCACCACACCCCGGCCCCCCAGACCGCCGACCAGCACCGGCCTGCCGCGCAGCGTGGGGCGGGTCAACTGTTCCACGGATGCGAAGAACGCATCCATGTCCAGATGTAGCACCCAGCGCTCCACCCGGGAAATGTTAGGTGGCTACTCTGACGGACATGGATGACGTGCCCATTCGCGACGCATCGATCCGGCTCGGGCAGTTCCTCAAGCTCGCCGGACTGATCGATTCCGGCGCCGACGCCAAGGCGGTGATCGCCGACGGGCAGGTCAGCGTCAACGGCGACGTCGACCTACGCCGCGGACGCCAGCTGCACCCCGGTGATCGGGTGTCCATCGCCGGCCGCTCCGCGCGGGTGACCTCGGGCTGAGATCAGGCCTTGGCGATCGTCACCCGCACCCCGTCGCCGATATCCGAACCGTCCGCCACGCTGCCGAATTCGAACGACGTGGCCAGTACCTCGCCGGAGATCAGCTCGGCATGGGTCTGCGCCCAGTCCCGCTTCTCGGCCGGGACATCGATGACCACGCTGATCCGGTCGGACACCTCAAGCCCGGTGGTCTTGCGCAGCTCCTGCAGTTCCCGGATGCGGTCCTTGGCCCAACCCTCGGCCTCCAGCTCGGGTGTGACCTCCCCGTCGAGCACCACCAGACCGGCCCCGTCGGCCAGTGCGGCCGTCCATTCCGGATCGGCCGCAACGAGTTTGGAGGTGTACTCGGCTGGCAGCAGCGTCGCGGGCCCGGCGCTCAGCGTGCCGTCGGCGTTGACCACTCCTTCGCCGGCCTTGACCGCCTTGATCGCGGCCTGCACATCCTTGCCGATACGCGGGCCGGCGACGCGGGCGTTGACGGCCAGTTCGAACCGGCCGTAGCTGTCCACGTCGTCGGACAGTTCCACCACCTTGACGTTCAGCTCATCGGCGATCAGATCGGCGAAAGGCCGCAGGCTGTCCGGGTTGTCCACCGCCACAGTCAGTTTCGGCAGCGGCAGACGCACTCGCAGCTTCTTGGCCTTACGCAGCGACGACCCCGTGGAGCAGACCTCGCGGACCTGATCCATGGCGGCCACCAGATCGGGGTCGGCGGGCAGATCGGCGGCGTCGGGCCAGTCGGTCAGATGCACGGAACGCTGCCCTGTCACACCCCGCCAGATGACCTCCGAGACCAGCGGCAGCAGCGGCGCGGCCAGCCTGCCGGTCACCTCGAGCACCGTGTGCAGGGTGTCGATGGCGTCGCGGTCCTCTTCCCAGAACCGCGAACGTGAGCGCCGCACATACCAGTTCGTCAGCGCCTCGGTGAACTGGCGCAGCTGATCGCACGCTCCGGAAATGTCGCAGGTGTCCAGCGAGACGGTCAGATCATCGCGCAACGCGGCCAGCTTGGCCAGGATGTAGCGGTCCAGCACGTGCCGGGAATCGGTACGCCAGGCGCCCTTCTGCGGCGCGTACAGGGTCAGGAAGGTGTAGGCGTTCCAGAACGGGAGCTGCACCTGCCGGACACCCTCACGGATGCCCTGTTCGGTGACGATCAGGTTGCCGCCGCGCAGGATCGGCGAGGCCATCAGGAACCACCGCATGGCGTCGGACCCGTCGCGGTCGAACACCTCGGACACATCCGGGTAGTTGCGCAGCGACTTGCTCATCTTCTGGCCGTCGTTGCCCAGCACGATGCCATGTGCCACACAGGTTTTGAAGGCAGGCTTATCGAACAACGCGGTGGCAAGCACGTGCATGGTGTAGAACCAGCCGCGGGTCTGACCGATGTACTCGACGATGAAATCGCCGGGGAAATGCGCCTCTGCCCCGCCACTGCCGGTCACGCCGTCGAACCATTTCTGGTTCTCGAACGGATAGTGCACCTGCGCGTAGGGCATCGATCCGGAGTCGAACCACACGTCGAGCACGTCCTCGATGCGCCGCATGGTCGATTTACCGGTCGGATCATCGGGATTCGGCCGGGTCAGCTCGTCGATGAACGGCCGGTGCAGGTTGTCGGGCCGGACCCCGAAATCGCGCTCCAGCTCATCCAGGCTGCCGTACACATCGGTGCGCGGGTAGGCCGGGTCATCGGACACCCACACCGGGATCGGCGTGCCCCAGTACCGGTTCCGGGAGATCGACCAGTCGCGGGCATTGGACAGCCACTTGCCGAACTGGCCGTCCTTCACGTGTTCGGGATACCAGGTGATCTGCTGGTTGAGTTCGACCATCCGGTCCCGGAACTGGCTGACCTTCACGAACCAGGACGACACCGCCCGGTAGATCAGCGGGTTACGGCAGCGCCAGCAGTGCGGGTAGGAGTGCTCGTAGGTCTCATGGCGCAGCAGCACCGGGGCATTGACCGCGGCCGGTCCGGTGCCGTTCTTGAGATCGCGGATGATCTGCGCGTTCGCGTCGAACACCTGCTGGCCGGCGTAATCGGGCACCGTCGCGTCGAACCGGCCCTTGGAGTCCACCGGTGTGACGGCGACGATATCGGCGGTGTCGGCGGTGGCCTTGTCGTCCTCGCCGTAGGCCGGCGCCATGTGCACGATCCCGGTGCCGTCCTCGGTGCTGACGAAGTCCGCGCCGAGCACCTGGAACGAGTTGAAGGCGTCGGGGAAATACGGGAACGGCGGAAGGTAGTGCGTGCCGAGCAGCTGCTCGCCGAGATGGGACGCGACGACGACCGGCTCTTCGCCGAGTTCGCGTGCGTAGGCACCGAGGCGGGCCTCGGCCAGGACGAACCGGTGCCCGTCGGGCCCCTCGACGGTCACATAGGACACCGCGGGGTTGACGGCGACGGCCTGGTTGGACGGCAGCGTCCACGGGGTCGTGGTCCAGATCAGCAGGTAGCTGCCTGCCAGCGGACCGTCGGTCGCCTTGAAGCCCACGGTGAGGGCGGGGTCCTGCCGGCTCTGATAGACGTCATCGTCCATCCGCAGCTCGTGGTTGGACAGCGGCGTCTCGTCGTTCCAGCAGTAGGGCAGCACCCGGTTGCCCTCATAGGCCAGCCCCTTGTCCCAGAGCTGCTTGAAGGCCCAGATGGTGGACTCCATGAAGTCCAGATCGAGTGTCTTGTAATCGTTTTCGAAGTCGACCCAGCGGGCCTGCCTGGTGACGTAGGCACGCCACTCGCCGGCGTACTTCATCACCGAGGCCCGGCAGGCATCGTTGAACTTCTCGATGCCGAGCTCCTCGATCTGCGCCTTGTCGGTGATCCCGAGCTGACGCTGCACCTCGAGTTCGGCCGGCAGACCGTGGGTGTCCCAGCCGAATCGGCGCTCCACCTTGTACCCGCGCATGGTGCGGTAGCGCGGAACGATGTCCTTGACGTACCCGGTGAGCAGATGCCCGTAATGCGGCAGCCCGTTGGCGAACGGCGGGCCGTCGTAGAAAACGTATTCGGGTGCGCCGTCACGCCGCGCGATGCTGGCGCGGAAGGTGTCGTCGGCGCCCCAATAGTCGAGGACCTCGGATTCCAGCGCCGGGAAGTCGGGTGCTCCGGCGGCCGGCTTGCGATAAGCGGCCGGCTCGGGTGGTGGCGTCACCGTTTCGTCTCCTGTGCCCAGAGATTCAGGCACGGGGACGAGCATCGCGACAGGTGCGCGAGCCCGCGGTACCACCCCGCTTGCGTACCGCGCCGGGGTTCAGCGTGGTGCGCCGCTCAACTGGGCGATGACGAGCCCGACCGTCCGGTTCTACTGGGCGCCGAAGCGCCGTTCTTCCGGAGGCTCCCCGGTGATGGCCGGATCAAAGCCTGTGCAGAGCAGTCTAACGGTCAGGCCGCCTCGGTGAATCCGGGGATCGCCTCGGAGGTGATCTCGATCAGCGCCTGCGGGAACTGTTCGGCCAGTTCCTCGACGGTGTACGCGTCGAACCGGCGGGCATCGAACCACAGGTCCAACTGCACCACGCCGTTGCTGCGGTAGGCCCGTAGTTCCAGCAAGTGCCCCTCCAGCGGCTCCCCGGCCGAGACCGGGCCGGCGCACCGGAAGGCCAGCTCAGCAAGGGTTTGGCCGGGTTGGCGGACGGTGGAACCGGCAAGCGCCGAGCACACGTGCGCAAGCAGTTGGGTGGCATCGAGCTCCGATGGCATCACGCAGTCCAGCGCGATGATGTGAGAGTCCACGTCGACCGCCACGACACCGCTGCCGATGGTGCGCGCCACCGTTCGGCCGAGCGCTGCGAGCAGGATCTTGCCGTCCAGGACGCCGAGGTGGGCGGCGGCGCCGTCGAGTTCGGCGCTGAGTACCGCAGGTAGCGGCACGGGCACTCGCCGCAGGTCAGAGCCCGTGGGGGCGCCGTCGACGTCGTAGTCGGCCAGCGTCAAGGAGGTGGCGATATCGTGCGCGTGCCCGATGACGAGCTCGAAACCCGACGCCGTGAAATCGTCGACGTAGACCCGGTCCTGAAATAGCGGAGCAACCATGTAGCTGAGAATACAATGAGTGTCCCAGAATTGGGACATCACTCCCGAAAGTCTGACACCACTGTCAATTAAGGCGTCGATGTCCGCTGTTCGGTTGCTGGCCCCCAATGGCGGGATGGCGCTATTGTTAGCGGGTGCCACGTACAGATGAGAACGGCAGACAGCTGAAAGCCCTGCTCGACTACCTCCTGGACGGAGAGGTCGAGGCCAAGGACATCTATGACGCGCTCGACATCTCCAGCAGCACCTACTACCGGAGGATCAAGGAGAGCAGCTACCCCGATGCTGAGGAGCTGCGCCGGGTCGCCGACCGCTTCGCGCTGAGCTACCCCGATCTGCAGATCCGCTTCGGGCTCATGAGCAGGCAAGAGGTGTGGAACTACATCGAATCGACGCCGTTCACCGTGACCGCCGTGCAGGAAGCGGTCCGCGTACAGGCCGAACCGCAGCAATCGACCCGACCCCCACGACTCTCCGAATTGACGCCGCGTAGCGACGCACCGCCGCTGTAAGCAGTAGTATTTGCTGGCAGGAATTCAGCTCACAGGCCTCGAAGGCGAAGCACGATGGAACTCACCGTACTGATCGTGATCACACTCATGTGTATCGCGTGGAGTCTGTGGATTCGCCGCGTGACGTGGTCATGCCGCTGGGAGGTCGCGGCCACCCTGAACATCGCCTTGCAGGGTGGCGCGATCCTGCTGATGTCGCCGCTGGCGTCCGAGACGCTCGGCAAGGCGCTGCACTCCATCACCGGGATGTGGAACCTCGAGGACTTCGTCGGGCACGACATGTACATCGTCGCGGCGTCGGCCATCGTCTACAACGCGGTCGGCCGCCTGCAGGACGACCACCAGATGCAGCGTGCGTTCCGGCAGTACGTGGAACTCCCGGCCACGCTCTGCATTCCGCTCTTGCTCGCGGCCTTCTCCCTGAGCGACGCGCACGACGCCTATGCGCGCGACTTCTTCGCCTCCCCCACCGACAGCTGGCTCAGCCTGTACTGGGTGATGCTCTGCGGCATGCTGATCTACCTGCTCGGCTACGGCGCCCGCGCCCTGCTGGTGCTTCGCAAGGACCCGCGCTCACGGCGGATCGCCAACGTCTACCTGGTGGCCTGCGGCAGCGGCATCATCGCCTGCATCATCCGCATCATGTCCGCGATCTTCCCGGCGTTCCTGGCCTGGGAGCGCGGCGTCTTCGTGTGGATCTTCGCGTGTGCCTGCGGCGCCGGTTTCGCACTGTCCTCGGCGCACTCCTGGCGCATCAAGACGCGTTGGTTCTCCAAGGTCGATCGCTGAGTCGTCCCGGCCGCTCCGGGACCGCATACACTGCGACCTGATGAAAATCGTTGTGGCAGTCCACGGCACACGTGGCGATGTCGAACCCTGCACCGCCGTCGCCCGCGAGCTCCGTGACCGCGGACACCAGGTGCGGATGGCCGTCCCGCCGAACCTGATCGGCTTCGTGGCCTCCGTCGGCTTCGCCGATGCGGTGCCCTACGGCGTCGACTCCCAGAAACAGGTCGAAAGCGATGCCTTCCAGAACTATTGGCAGTTCCACAACCCGCTGACCGTCGCCCGCAAGGCCATCGACTACTACACCGCGGGCTGGACCGACATGAACGCGGCGCTGACCGGCCTGGCCGCGGATGCCGACATCATTCTCACCGGCACCACCTATCAGGAGGTGGCCGCCAACGTCGCCGAGCGGTACGGCATCCCGCTGGCGGCCCTGCACTACTTCCCCAACCGGCCCAACAGCCAGTTGGTCCCGGTGCCCGCCCCCCGCTGGGTCGCGAAAGCCGGTTTCACCGTCATCGAGTGGGGCCTGTGGCGGGTCTCGAAGAAGGCCGAGGACGAGCAGCGCCGCACGCTGGGGCTGCCGAAGACCGGAGTCCGGTCCGCCAAGCGCGTCGTCGACAGCGGCACGCTGGAGATCCAGGCCTACGACGAGATGTTCTACCCGGGACTGTCCCAGGAATGGAACGGCAGCCGGGCCTTCACCGGCGCCATCACCCTCGGCCTGCAGACCGCGACCGATGACGAGGTGACCTCGTGGATCGCAGCCGGCAAGCCGCCCATCTACTTCGGCTTCGGCAGCATGCCGGTCGAATCCCCCGCCGACGCGGTCACCATGATCACCGAGGTGTGCGCCGAACTCGGTGAACGCGCCCTGATCAGTTCCGGGGTCTGGGAACTCGACGACATGCCGCACGCCGACCACGTCAAGCTCGTCGGTGCGGTGAATCATGCCGCGGTGTTCCCGACCTGCCGCGCGGTGGTCCACCACGGCGGCGCGGGCACGACGGCCGCCGGTGCCCGGGCCGGCGTGCCCACCCTCGTGCTGTGGGTCTCCGCCGATCAGCCCGTCTGGGCCCGTCAGGTCAAGCGGTTGAAAATCGGTACGTCCCAGCGCTTCACCCGGATCACGAAGAAATCGCTCACCGAGGCGTTGCGCACCGTCCTGTCCCCCGACGTCGTCGCACGGGCACGGGATTTCGCGGCGCGGCTGGCCACTCCCGAGCAGAGCGTCACCATGGCCGCCGATCTCATCGAGCAGAAGGTGAAGGCTGCGGCGGTCTAGTTCGAGGGGCCCTCGACGCTGCCGGTCAGACCGAAATCGGCGAGCACCTTGAGCACCACCTCGCGCAATGCCTCCTTCGAATTGTGCCGGCCGACCGACCAGGAGCTGATCGACACGGCCACCCGGCCGCGTGACCGGCAGCCGCCCAGCACCAACTGCCCGCCGATCCGGTTCAGCACCCGGCTGGTGATCTGCGGCTCGGCACCCCGCATCATCACGTAATCGGCATCGGCGCCGTCGGGCCTGCTGAAGGCCGGGCCCAGATCACCCATGTTGGAGCAGCCGATCGGGCTGTTCACCGACAGCACCATGCCCTCCAGTCGGCGCAGCACGACGCGGGGGGTCAGCGGCGTCAGCGGCAGCGGGCCGGTCATCCGCACCGACGTCTCGGCGGACTCCGACAACGCCTTCTTCATATCCGATCGCACGATGCTCAGATCCGACAGCACCTGATCGGGGTCCGCCGTCATCGTGGCCGCCACCAGCGCATTGGCGCGGGTGTCACCCTCGGTGCGCTCGCTGACCGGCCAGGACAGGTTCACCCGACCGTCCGCACCGACCCGGCCCAGCAACCGCCCGAGCCGGGCGGCCATCCCGCAGAACAGCGAATTGCTGGTGCCGCCGAGGCGCTGCGCGCATTCATCCCACTGCTCGGCGTCGACGAATACCACCACCGAGGGCGCCACCATCGGCACGTCATCGCCCGATGGGACGTCACCGGCGGCCTTGAACGAGGTGGCCAGGTCGTTGCGCTCGGCCCGTGCCACCCGCACCGACGCCGCCACCGCGCCGGCCATCTCGGGCACCGCCGCCAGTGTCTGCCGGGCGTCCTGGGCCAACGCGGCGCGGCGCGTCCGAGAGCGTGGTGGCGGATAGCCGAGATCGCGGTCGACGCCGTTGACGGCATCGGTGACGGCGATGACCAGACCGTGACCGTCGGCGATGGAGTGTGAGACCACCAGGCTGACCGCCGCCGCCCCGTCGGTCAGCGGCTGCACCGCGAGCCGCCAGCCGGGACCATGCTCCGGATCGATGGGCGTACCCAGGCATTTGTCGGCCCAGTTCCACACATCACCGCGCGGACGTTCCTGGGCCGACAGATCCAGGGACTGCGGGTCGGTGTCGGCCACCCAGCGGTGCCGGCCGAACGGCAGCGCCGAGCGTTCGATCCGTCGCCCGAACAGGCCGTTGGCCAGGTTGCGCCGGAACCGGCGCAACCCGTCCATGTCCACCCCGCGGTCATACACCCAGACGGCTTGCACGATCGGCCCACGACCGAGAGCCCGTAGGCCGAGGAAGGACCCCTGGTCGATGTAGGAGAGGGTGTTGTCCACGCTCACATCGTAATTGCGCTCGTCCATCGATCAGCTGACGCGCATGTCAGGCGGTGGGCACCTTGTCGTCCAGCCGCGAGAACTCCTGCTTGTTGTACTTCTCCACACAGGACTGCCTACGGATCTTGCCGCTGGTCGTGATCGGGATGGCGCCGCGTGGCACGAGCACCAGGTCGGCCGCGCTGATCCCGTGCGTCTGCGAGACCGCGGAGGCCACATCTCGCTTGATGGTCAGGAGGTTTTCCACGATGGCCTCCTCGGTCTCGCCGCGCTTCTTGACCTCGATGATCGCCACCAGCTCCTCGCTGCGGTGCCCCTCGACCGCGATCGCCGCGACCCGGCCACCGGTGATCTCCTGGATGGTGGCCTCGATATCGTCGGGATAGTGATTGCTGCCGCGCACGATCAGCAGATCTTTGATCCGCCCGATGATGAACAGCTCGCCGTCGGAAAGGAAGCCGAGATCGCCGGTCCGCAGCCACGGCCCCTCCGGGGTGCCCTCGGACGGATTCTCGATGCGCCCGCCGAAAGTGTGCTCGGTCTGCTCGTCCTTCTGCCAGTAGCCCAGGCAGTTGTTCTCACCATGGGACCAGATCTCCCCGATACCGCCGGCCGGCACCTCCAGGCGGGTCTCGGCGTCGACGATGCGCACCACCGGGTCCTCCGGGTGGCCGTACCCGACCAGCTTGGTGCCGCTGCCGTCGGTGGTGCGCTCGGCCAGCCCGGCGGACAGCTTGTCCGGGTCGAAGGCCACCACGCTCGGCGGGCCGGGCACGCCGGTGCCGACGAACAGCGTCGCCTCGGCCAGCCCGTAGGAGGGCCGGATGACCCCCTCGTCGAAGTTGAACTTGGCGAACCGCTGGGAGAAACGCTTCAGGGTGGCCTCGTGCACGCGCTCGGCCCCGCTGTACACCGCGATGACATCGCCGAGGTCGATACCTTCGAGATCCTCGTCGGTGGTCCGTCCGGCCGCCAGTTCGAACGCGAAGTTCGGCCCACCGGTGACCACCCGCGGGAAGCTGCCCATCAGCTGGATCCAGCGCGCGGGCCGGGCCAGGAACGACAGCGGTGTGGTGAACACGGTGCTCCAGCCGCCGAGGATCGGTGCGACGATGCCGAGCAGCAGACCCATGTCGTGATAGAAGGGCAGCCAGGACACCACGTGGGCGCCCGAGGGCGGCACCTTGCCGAAATGCGGGAAGAACGCGCACATCATCTGCTCGAAGTTCGAGGTCAGATTGCGGTTGGTCACCATGACACCGGCAGGGGTGCGGGTGGACCCGGAGGTGTACTGCAGATACGCAGTCTCCGGCTTCTCCTCGCGGCTGGACAGCGACTTGCGCCGAGCGTCCAGATCCAGGGTGTCGACCTCGATGACCGCGGCGGCCGCCGCGCCATCGTCGGTCTTCGCGTATTCGGCGACGGTGGCGGCGACCGCCGAGGTGGTCAGGATGATCGACGGGGCGGAATCCTTGACCACCGCGGACACCCGCTCGTCGTGCTGGCCGACCATCGGCACCGACAGCGGCACCGCGATGATGCCGGCCTCCAGCGAGGCCAGGAAGCCGATGACGTACTCCAGGCCCTGCGGCGCGAGGATGACGGCGCGATCACCGAGCTGGCCGATGGCGCGCATCTCGACGGCCAGGCTGCGCACCCGCCGGTTCAGCTGCGCCCAGGTCAGGGTGGTGGCCACCCCGTCCCATTCCTGGTCGTAGTCCATGAAGGTGTACGCAATGTCCTCGGGCTGCAGGCTCGCGCGTTCGCGGAGCACGCCAATGAGGGAGGTATCGGACATCGGGGTGTGTGCCTTTCTCAGCCGTGCAGATCGAAATGCAGTATTAAACGAACACGCCGGTCAGGTCGAATTCGGCCAGTGTCTGCGACGTCAGTTCCCGCAGACGGGTCTTCGAGTTCTCGGCCCCGGACTGATAGGCGACGATGCCGATGATGATCTTGCCACTGATGCGCCCGGACACCACGACCAGCTGACCGTCGCCGTGTTCCAGCTCGCCGCGCGGCGTGGCCTGGTCGACGCCGTAGAACGAGGTGTACTCGGCCTCGGTGCCGTCCACGCTGGTCAGTACCGGCGGGAGGTCGCCCATGTTGGAACACACCACCGGCATGTCATCGGAGGCGATCATCATGTCGGCGACCTTCTTGACCAGCCGCTTGGGCACCAGCGGCGTCAGCGGCATCAGTTCCAGGATCTCGTCGGGCTGATCCTTGGCCGACTTCAGCGCCGTGCGCAGTATCGACCGGGTGGCGCTGAGATCCTTGGTCACATCGGTCGGATCGACCTTGGCGTTGACCAGCGTCATCGCGTTGGCGCGGACATCCGTCTCCGAGGTCCGGTCGCTGATGGCGATCAGCAGCGAGACGTTGCCGTCCGGATTGCGGCGACCCATCCGTTCACCCAGCTTGGCGCTGATGGCCGCCAGCAGCGAGTAACCGTTGCCGCCCAGCGCCTCGGCACGGGCATCCCATTCCGCGAGATCCACATAGGTGGTGATCGCCGGGACGATGACCAATTCGTCGGGATCGGACACCGGCGGGCGTGCCGGCTTCGGGTTCGCGGCGGCCTGCTGGTCGCCGGCGCGCAGCACCTTCACCGCCTTGCGCGCGGCACGGCCGATCTCGGGCAGCCCGCGGATGGTCTCGCGCAGGTCGGCGGCGATGGCCCGGCCGGTGCGCCGCGACAGCGGCGGCGGGTAACCGATGTCGATGTTGGCGCCCGCCACCGCGGTCCCCACCGCCAGCAGTGCGGCGACACCGTCACCGAGACAGTGCGAGCCCACCACCGAGATCGCGGTCACGCCGCCGGTGAACGACTGCACGGCCATCTGCCAGCCGGGCCCGGCCTCCGGATCGATCGGGACCTGTGCGAAACGATCGGCCCAGTCACTGATCTGCTCGCGCGGCAACGGGTCGGTGTTGACGCGCAGCGGGGCCGCCGGCCCGAGTGCGGACACCCAGCGGTAGCGACCGAACGGCAGCGGCGAGCGCTCGACGCGGCGGCCGGCGCACCCGTACCCGAAATTGCGATGGAACCGGCGCACCGCGTCCATGTCGACCGGATGCTCGTAGACCCACAGGCACTTGATGAGCTGCACCCGGCCGGTGGCCCGGTTCGCGCGCACCAGCGCCTCATCCCACAGGGTCAGCTGGTTACCCACAGCGTCGCCGTTAGTGAACTCCAAAAGACCTGTCCCCCATCACTATTCGATCACGCCGGATAGCTCGAACGCCGCGAGCGTCTTCTCAAGTTCGGCCTTCAGCCACGCCGTGGTGTTCTCCGCACCCGGTGCGTAGGCGGCGAAGGTGAGTGTCTCGGTGCCGTTGATCCGGCCGGCAACCACGGTCAGCAGACCGCAGCGCTCTTCCAGCGCGTGCTTGGTCGCCACCCGGTCGATACCGCGCAGGAACACGAAGTCGGCCTCGGTGCCGTCCACATTGGGCAGGCCCTCGGGCACGTCACCCATGTTGGAGCAGGACACCGGCAGTTCGGTGCTGAAGCCGAACGCCACATCGGCCATCTTCCTGACGACACGTTTCGGGATGAACGGCGTGAGCGGCAGCAATGCCAGATTCTCGTCGGGCACCTCGCGGGCGACCCGCAGCCCTTCCCGCAGCGCTGCGCGTGCCTCGGTGAGATCGGTGGTGACCTTCGCCGGGTCGATGGCCAGGTTGATCAGCACCACCGCGTTGGCGCGGGTGTCCTCATCGCCGGGCAGCCGGGCACCCTGCGGGATATTGAGGGTCACCAGACCGTCCTCGGCGCCCACCCGGCCGATCTGCTGTGCGAGCTTGGCGACGAACCCCGCGACCAACGAGTGCCCGTTGCCGCCGAGCTCGGCGGCACGCCGGTCCCAGTCGTCGAGCTTGACGCAGACGGTGGCCGACGGGGTGAACACCTGATGGTCCGGTCCGCTGGCGACGGGCTTGGCGGCTCCGGAGTTCGACAGTTCACCGCGCCGGCGGACGGCCTGTCTGGCGGCCTCGATCAGGGTGCGGCCCACCTCGGGGAGCCCGCGCACGGTGTCCTGCAGGTCGGCGCGCACCGCCTGCCCGCGGGTGCGGGCCGCCGGTGGCGGATAACCGTAATCGAGTGTGCGGCCGTTGATGGCGTTGACCATCGACGCGAGCGCGCCGCCGCCATCGCTCACGCAATGGGAGATGACGATGCTGATCGCCGTCGACCCGTCGGTCATCGGCAACACCCCGACATGCCATGCCGGACCGAACTCGGGATCCAGTGGCATCGTGGCGCGCTCGTCGATCCAGCGCCCGAGTTCGCCGCGGTCGCGCGGCGAGGCGAAGTCCAGCTCCGATTGCGGGCCGAGAGCCGAGACCCAACGGTGCCTACCGAAGGGCAGGACCGAACGCTCGATGCGCCGGCCGAGCAGTCCATGCCCGATGCACTCGTGGAACCGCCGGACGCCCTCGAGGTCGACGGGCCGCTCGTAGATCCACACCACCTGCATGACCGCTTCCTGGCCGGTGGCGCGCAGTCCGAGGAACATCGCCTGGTCGGTGAAATCGAGCCGGTTGTCGGCACGGGTCATCGCGGCGGCACCTCCGATAACAACAACGGCGATCAGGCCGTCTTGAGATCCAGGTCGACGGTGTCCGCGGCGATGGCGGCGACCGCGACGCCACGGCCCTCGACGACGCTCAAGTACACGGACTTCATCGCCTGCAGATAACGCAGCACCGACTCCCGGGCGATCGGGTTGCTCGGGAAGGCCGCGGTCACTGTGGTCTCCTGCTCGACCCGGTTCACCCACATGCCGACCTGGTAGGCCGACCGGGAATCGCTGTAGATGGTCCCGTTGAGGCGCTGCCACTCGGCGATCACACCGGGTGACAGCAGGCCGGCGTCCAGATAGGACAGCATCGGCACGCCGGACTCGGGCGGGCGCAGGCCATGCGACTCGGCGCCCAGCTCCAGCACGCGTTCCACCGGCACATGGGCCAGATCCAGGCCGCTGTCGAAGGATTCCTGTGCCGCGCGGGCGGTGTCCCCGAAGGCGTCGACGTCGACGGGCACGGTGATCGGGACCAGGCCGGTGAACCAGCCGGTGGTCATGAACTCCGCCGGGGTGCGACGGGTGGTGGTCGGGGTGATGACCCGGTAGGTGTCCGTGCCGGTCAGCGCGGCGTTGGCGATGGCGCCGCAGGCGAACACGCCGCCGCTGAACCGGGCCCCGGCGCTGATGCAGGCCTGCTCGAACTTGTCGCCCTGCTCCTTGTCGAGCAGTTGCACGGTGATGACGTCACCGGTGTAGGCCACCGACGGGTCGCCGAGCGGCAACGGGAACGTCGGCAGGGTGCCGCCGTTGTCCTGCAGGAATTCGATCCAGTTGCGGACCTCCGGCGAGTCGGTGGTCAGCGCGGACACGTACGCGTGCTGTTCACGGCAGTAGGTGTCATAGCTGCCCGGCTCGGGCAGCTTCAGCGGCGCCGCGCCCTCGACCAGCGTGTTGTACATCATGTGGATCTCGACGAAGGCCAGTCCCATGAACATGGCGTCGGTGTGCACGTGGTCGACGCTGATGTAGATGGTGAAGTGATCGTCGCGCTGGATCATCCCGATGTGGAAGCAGTCCCACACCCACGGGCTCGCGGTGCCCAGCACGTGGTCGCGCCACTGCGTCGCGGTCATCTCACCGTGCTCGACGGGGGCGAACTTGATGTCCCGCGGGTTGGTGAGGGTGTGGCGGACGATCTCGCCCGCACCCGAGTCGGTCTCGACGTACTCGAACCAGCTGTGGAAGGTGTCGTGCCTACGCAGGTAGGCGTTGATGACATGGGTCATCGCCCGCACATCGCAGCGGCCCGGAATGTCCCAGGAGGGGATGTTGAGGCGGGCCATGTCGGTGCCGGACGATTCGTGCTTCCGGTACGCGAGCAGATGCTGCGCCTGCTGGTAGCTCACCGGGACGTCGCTGATCGGCGCATCCTTGACCTTCGCGAGCGTCGCCCGCGTCGGATGCCAGGAAGTCACAGCACCCGGTTCGCCGACCCAGTCGTGGATCGGTTTCATCGCAACCACTATTCATCTCCTGCTTCGACGACGTCCGACCCCGGGTTGAGCGACGCTGCGCAACCCGTGGTCATGACGGAACCGATACTTCGTCAGGCGCCAGCACATCGCACAAGCGATCGGCGAGCGCCCTGATCGTGGAAATATCTGTCGATCCGATACGAATACCTGTCTCCGCTTCGATGCGGGTGCGTACTTCCAGCGTGCCGAGCGAATCGAGACCGTACTCGGCGAGTGGGCGGTCCGGGTCGACCGACCGGCGCAGGATCAGGCTGATCTGCTCGGCGATCATCCTGCGCATCCGCGCCGGCCACTCGTCCCGCGGCAGCTCATGCAACTCTGCGAGGAATGCGCTGCCGGTGTTGCGCTGCCCCGACGATTGGAACGCCTCGGCGAACTTGCTCGTCTGGGCGAACGCGGCCAGCCACGGTGTGCCGACCACGGGCGCGTAACCGCTGTAGGCCCGATCGTGCCGCAGCAGGGTCTCGAACGCAAAGGCACCTTCCTCCGGTGCGATGGCGGCCTCGCTGCTCTCGGCCAGTGCCGCACCGGCGCCGATTTCCGACCACGGGCCCCATGCGATCGACGTGCCGGGCAGGCTCTGGCTGCGCCGCCAGTGGGTGAACGCATCCAGCCAGCTGTTCGCGGCGGCGTAGGCGCCCTGCCCCGGAGAGCCGACCAGAGCGGCAGCCGAGGAGAACACGCAGAACCAGTCCAGGGTCTGCTTGGCGGTCGCCCGGTGCAGGTTCAGCGCACCGTAGACCTTGGGCGCCCAGTCCCGTTCCACCAGGTCATCGGTGATGTTGGGGATCGCGGCATCTTCGATGACGGCGGCGCCGTGCAGCACACCGCGCAGCGGGAGGCCGGTGGCGCAGGCCGCCACGACCAGCCGTTCGGCGGTATCGGGTTCGGCGATGTCGCCGAGTTCGACCTCCACCTCGGTGCCGGCCCGACGGATCCGCTCGATGGCCTCCTTGGCGGCGGCCGACGGTACCGACCGGCCGTTGAGGATGATCCGGCCGGCGCCGGAGTCCGCGAGCTTCCCGGCCAGGAACAGACCGAGGCCACCGAGACCACCGGTGACGACATAGGCGCCGTCGCTGCGGACCGCCTGGGCCTCCTCGGGCGGTACGACCGCGTTGATCTGGCCACCGTGCGGGATATCGAGAACAAGCTTGCCGGTGTGCTCGGCGGCACCCATCACCCGGATGGCGGTGGCGCCGTCCTCGAGGGGGTAGTGCGTGGTCTCGGGCAACGGCAGCACGCCATCGGCGATCTGCTGGTAGCAGACCTCCAGCAGCCGCCGCAGGGTGTCCGGGTCGGTCAGCGACAGCAGCGCCAGATCGACCGCATAGAACGACAGGTTGCGCCGGAACGGGAACAGCCCCATCCGGGTGTCACCGTAGATGTCGCGCTTGCCGATCTCGACGAACCGGCCGCCGAAGGACAGCAGTTCCAGGCCGGCCTTCTGGGCCGCGCCGGTCAGCGAGTTCAGCACAATATCCACGCCGTACCCGTCGGTGTCCCGGCGGATCTCGTCGGCGAAAGCCGTGCTGCGCGAATCGTAGACATGCTCGATGCCCATGCCGCGCAGCAGTTCCCGGCGGGCTTCGCTGCCGGCGGTGGCGTAGATGTCCGCCCCGGCGGCACGCGCGATGGCGATCGCCGCCTGCCCCACACCGCCGGTGGCGGAGTGGATGAGCACCTTGTCACCGGCGCTGACGCGGGCCAGGTCGTGCAGGCTGTACCAGGCGGTGGCGTGGGCACTGGGCACCGCAGCAGCCCGGTTGGTCGGCAACCCCGGCGGCAGCGTGACCGCAAGGTTGGCATCGCAGGTCACGAACGTCGCCCAGGCGCCGTCGGCGGAGATGCCGCCGACCCGGTCGCCCACCTTGTGGCCGGTGACGCCCGGCCCGACGGCGGTGACCACACCGGCGAAATCCGCACCCAGCTTGGGCATCCGGCCCTCGAAGCTCGGGTACTTGCCGAACGCCACCAGGACGTCGGCGAAGTTCAGGTTGGACGCGGTGACCGAGACCTCGATCTGGCCCGGCCCGGGCGCGACCCGCTCGAAGGCGGCCAGCTCCAGGGACTGGATGTCACCGGGTGTGCGGATCTGCAGACGCATTCCCTCACGGGCCGGGTTGACCACCGTGGTGCGCCGCTCCTCGGGCCGCAGCGGCCCGGGGACCAGACGCGCCACGTACCACTTGGAACCGCGCCAGGCGGTCTCGTCCTCATCCGAACCCGACACCAGCTGCGCGGCGATCTGCGCGGCGTCGGTGTAGTCGTCGACATCGATCTGGGTGGTCTTCAGCTGCGGGAACTCGGTGCCGATCACCCGCACCAGACCACGCAGGCCGGCTTCGTCGAGGTTGGCCGAATCGTCGGAGAGCACGGTCTGGGCGTTGCGGGTCAGCACGTGCAGCCGCGGCGCCTCCCCCGGCGTCTCCGGCAGCTCGCGCACGATCTTGACCAGGTGGCGCACGTTGTCGCCACCGCGCACACCGGACTGCTCGTCGGTGACACCGTGCCGCGGCGGGGTGACCACCAGGACGTCGCCGAACTGCTGGGCCGCCAACTGCTCACGCAGACGTGCGGCGTGAGCGTCGTGGTCGGAGTGTTGCGGCCAGACCATCGTGGTGACGTCGATGTCGTGGCTCTTGAGCGCATCGGCCAGCTTGGTGGCCAGCAGATCGGCGGCATCGGAGGTGCTGATCAGCAGCCACCGGCCGGCGTCGTGGTAGTCCACCTCGGGCAGTTCCTGATGACGCCACTCGATGGTCAGCAGCCGGTCGCTGAAGGTGCGATCGCGCTGGCCACGGTCGGAGACACCGGTGCCGACGCGGAGGCCACCGACGGCGAGCAGCACCGCACCGTTTTCGTCGAGCAGGTCGAGGTCCACCTCGACCGCGGCCGGGGTGACGCTGACGATCCGGGCGTAGCAGTAGTGCGCGTTACGGGTGGAGCCGTAGGCACGCAGGCGCCGCACTCCGAGCGGCAGCATCAGCGTGCCGGTGGTGTCGCTGCGCAGCACCGGGTGGGCGCCGACAGCCTGGAAGCAGGCGTCCAACAGGGCCGGGTGCACCCCGTAGGCGCCTTGCTGGGAGCGAATGGATCCCGGCAGCGCCACCTCGGCGAGCACCGAATCGGACGGGCCGTCTGAGGTGTCACGGTCGTTGATGTCACTGACGTTGACCGCCACCAGGCCGGCGAAGGCCGGGCCGTACTGCACGCCGCGCTGGCTGTACCAGCCGCGCATCTCGGCACCGTCCACCCGCAGCGGGTGCGCCGCGATCACGGCGTCGATGTCCACGGCGGCGGGCGCGGTGTCGTCCGCGCCGGTACGCAGTGCGGCCGTGGCGCGCTTGACCTGTTCGCCCTGCAGGTAGGTCTCCACCGCGAAGTCTGCGGCACCTGTCCCGGTGACCGTGGCGGCCGCGGAGACCTCGGTGTTCTCCTCCAGCAGCAGCAGCTGGTCGAAGCTGATGTCGTGCACCTCACCGGTGTCGCCGAGGACGGTGCGGGCGGCGGCCAGCGCCATCTCGCAGTACGCGGCGCCGGGCAGCGCGGCGACGTTGTGCACCTGGTGGTCTCCCAGCCAGGGCTGGGTCTCGGTGCCGACGTCGGCCTGCCAGGCATGGCGTTCGGGCTCTTCGGGCAGCCGCACGTGCGCGCCCAGCAGCGGATGCACGGCGATCGTGGCACCGCCGGGCGCCAGTTCGTGCGGGTCGCGCACGAGCATGAGCTCGCGGTGCGTCCAGGTCGGCAGCGGGGCGTCGACCAGGTTGCCGGACGGATAGAGCACCGAGAAGTCGATCCGGGCGCCGGCGTTGTGCAGGTCGGCGAGCACACCGCGCAGGCCGTACGGCAGTTCCTGTTCGCGCCGCACGCTGGCCAGGGCGGCGTGACTGATGTCGAGGCTGCTGGCCGTCTGGTCCACGGCGTGGGTCAGCAGCGGATGCGGGGACAGCTCGGTGAATACCCGGTAGCCGTCTTCCAGGGCGGCCTGCACAGCGGCGGCGAAGCGCACCGCATGGCGCAGGTTGTCCACCCAGTAGTCGGCATCGAAGTCGGCGATATCGCGCGGGTCATACAGCGTCGCCGAGTAGTACTCCACGCTCGGCTCGGACGGATCCAGCTCCTCCAGCGCGTCGGCGAGGTCGTCGAGGATCGGATCGACCTGCGGCGAGTGCGATGCCACGTCCACGGCCACCTCGCGGGCCATCACGTCGCGGCTCTCCCAGTCGGCCACCAGCTCGCGGATCGATTCCTTGGCCCCACCCACCACGGTCGACTTGGGCGATGCGACCACCGACAGCACCACATCGTTGATACCGCGCGCGGCGAGCTCGGAGAGCACCTGCTGGGCAGGCAGTTCGACCGAGGCCATCGCGCCGGATCCGGCGATGGTGGCCATCAGCTTGGACCGCCGGCAGATCACCTTGACACCGTCTTCGAGGGTCAGCACACCGGAGACCACGGCCGCGGCGACCTCGCCCATCGAGTGGCCGATGACCGCGCCGGGCAGCACGCCGTAGGCCTTCAAGGTCGCGGCCAGCGCCACCTGCATGGTGAAGACGGTCGGCTGCACCTTGTTGATGCCGGTCACGGTGACCGAGGAACGCAGTTCTTCGGTGACCGAGAAGCCGGACTCGGCGGCGATCAGCGGTTCGATCTCGGCGACGGCCGCCGCGAAGGCGGGCTCGCTCGCGAGCAGGCCGGCGCCCATGGCCGCCCACTGCGACCCCTGGCCGGAGAACACCATCACCGGGCCGCGATCGCCCTTGGCGACCGCGCTCTGATAGGGGGTCTCGCCGCCGGCGACCTCACGCAGCGCCGCGATGAGGGTGGCGTGATCGTGGGCCAGCACCGTGGTGCGCACCGGACGGTGCGCCCGGCGGCGGACCAGTGTGTAGGCCAGATCGTGCAGGTTCAGGGTGTCGGTGCGGTCCGCGACCCAGTCGGCCAGCCGGCCGGCGGTGCTGCGCAGCCCCTCGGCCGAAGTCGACGACAGCACGAAGATCTGTGGCCCCTCCGCGGCGGCGGTGCTGCCCGCGGTGGCCGGGGCCTCCTCCAGGATCGCGTGCACGTTGGTGCCGGACAGACCGTAGGCCGAGACCGCGGCGCGACGGGGCTGATCACCGGCGGGCCACGGAGCGGCGGCCGTCGGCACGTACAGATCAGTTTTGATGCTCGCCAGCTCGTCGGGGAGCTTGTTGAAGTGGATGTTCGGCGGGACCGTGGCGTGCTGCAGGGCGAGCACGCTCTTGATGAGCCCGATGGTTCCCGAAGCGGACTGGGAGTGCCCGAAATTGGTCTTGGACGAGCCGAGTGCGACCGGGCCGGCGCCGCCGTAGACCGCGGCCAGGCTGGAGTACTCGATCGGGTCACCGACCGGGGTGCCGGTGCCGTGCGCCTCTATCAGGCCGATGGTCTGCGCGTCGATCGCGCCGACCGCCAGTGCCTCTTGGTAGACGGCCGCCTGCGCGTCGCGCGACGGGGTGGCGATGTTGACGGTGTGGCCGTCCTGATTGGCGGCGGTGCCGCGGACCACCGCGAGAATCCGGTCGCCGTCACGCTCGGCGTCGGCGAGCCGCTTGAGCAGCACCACGCCGACTGCCTCCCCGGGGACGAAGCCGTCCGCCGAGGCGTCGAACGCATGGCAGTGCCCGGTCGGCGAGAGCATGCCCTGGGCCGAACCCGAGGACAACTTGCGCGGCTCCAGCACGATGTTCACGCCACCGGCGAGCACCAGGTCGCTCTCGCGCTCGTGCAGGCTGCGGGTGCCCATGTGCAGGGCGAGCAGCCCCGAGGAGCACGCCGAGTCCACCGACGAGGACAGGCCACGGAGACCGAGGTGGTAGGAGATGCGCCCGGAGGCGAGACTGAAGTTGTTACCGGTGAAGCCGTACGGCCCCTCGATGGCGTGGGCATCGGCCGCGACCAGTTGGTAATCGCCATGGGTGAGGCCCATGAACACGCCGGTGCGCGAGCCCTCCAGGGACGCCGGATCGACGCCGGCGTGCTCGATGGCCTCCCACGCCGTCTCCAGCAGCAGCCGGTGCTGCGGGTCGACGGCGGTGGCCTCACGGTCGCTGATACCGAAGAAGTCGGCGTCGAAACCCGCCACGTCCTCGAGGAAGGCGCCCCACTTGGACACCGAGCGGCCGGGGACTCCCGGTTCGGGGTCGTAATACTCGTCGGCATCCCAGCGGCTTTCCGGGATCGTGGTGACGAAGTCCTGACCATTGAGCAGCGCCTGCCACATTTGGTCAGGTGAGTCGATTCCGCCAGGCAATCGGCACGCCATCCCGATGACGGCGACCGCTGTGACAGGTGTCTCAACCACGTAGTTCAAACCTCTTCCAGGCGGGTACTGCTGGACCGAGCAAGCAAGTCTGCGGCGTGTGGACCACCTTGGGCGCCTTTGCGCGCAGGCCCTGTTTCCTTTCCCGCACCCTGCTGAGACTCGTCCGTGAGTCGGTAGCGTAGTCGTCTCCGTTGACGATGGCGTTAAAAACTGAGCAAATCCAGTGAGGACTCTACAGCTTCAAGAGCCGCGACGCGCAGGCTACACCAGCTACATCCTCTTCATCCAGCAACTTTCCGATAGTGCCGCAACCTGCGGATCCATTGTCTTATTGACGTTTTAGTAAATGTGATGCGGCTCACCTTGTCAACCCAGGTATTAGCCAGAGCTCAGTCCAGCAAACAAGTTTGGCAAACTTACCATCGGCTTCGGTAGCCGCCCCGAAGCCCATCGGGGCGTCCAGCTCATTCATAGATTCACCTCCTCGGCAGCGACTAGCACTGGAAACACCCGTAACAACTACCCCAGAGTAAGGAGCTGGGCCGTCCGCTGCGCCGGTTTTTGCGTCGATAGACGCGGCGACGGACACCTCGTGGGCAATTTGGCGATGCGTAACGGAAACCGCGCGTACCGGTGCCGCGACCATTCCTGCGGCGACCGACTGGAGTTCCGCTTCTGGAGGCGTTCCACAGCAATGGCACAGCCAACTATCGGGACCCCCAGCAATATCCTGCGACCGGCGGTACCACCTGCATATTTGCGGGGGCAAGCAAAACTTCGGGCAACCGAAACGGCCCTTCGGGGACAGGTTCAGACGGCGGCCGCGGACGGCCCCGCGAACGCCGTTCCGAGCCGCGGAACGGCCTGGAATCCACGGTCCCGCGCGCGCGCCGCGCCGTGCCGGACGAGCGCCGCGGTGGCCACGAAGCCAGCCTGATCAGCCACCACCAGCGGGGTGAGCAGACGGTTGTGCACGTAGCCGAAGGCAAGTCCGGTGGCCGGATCGGCCCAGCCGAGCGAGCCGCCCAGCCCGACGTGCCCGAAGCCCGGCAGCACGCCGGGAAAAGGCAGCGAGTGGTAGCCGAGGTGGAAGGCCATCGGCAGCCCGAGCGAGCCGTCCGGATGCAGGCTGCGCGGCCCGGTCAGGCCCGCCACCAAGTCAGGGGACAGGAACCTGGTGCCGTCGAGGTCTCCCCCGTTGGCGATCGCACCGTACATCCGGGCCAGTGCGCGCGCCGTCGCGACGCCGTTGGCCGACGCCATCTCGCTGTCCAGCAGCGGAGTGTCGCCCTGCACCATCGACTTCATCCCGGGGAAGTACAGCGCTCCGAGGCCACCGGAGATCGGCAGTGCGGCTAGATGCGGGGCCACCGCATTGAAGATCGGATTCTGCAGGTGCCGCTGCGGACCGATGATCTGTGCCGGCTGAGTCGGCGCTGCCACCGGTGGACGGCCCAGGTGCACACCGTCGACATCGAGTGGCGCCGCCAGCTCCCGGCGGAACAGCTCGCGCATCCCGAGGCCGGTCACCGAGCGGGCCAGGCCCGAGACCAGCCAGCCGTAGGTCACCGCGTGGTAGGCCGGGCGCCCGCGTAGCAGCCCGGCGGGGGCGGCGGCGATACGCTCCTCCATCTTCACGTGGTCGAGCAGATCGGCCCTGCTGACCCCGTTGAGCTGCGACAGACCGGCCCGGTGCCGCAGCACCTCGCGAACCGTGATCTCGGCCTTGCCGTTGACGCCGAACTCGGGCCAGTACTCGGCCATCGGTGCGTCGTAGTCGATGAGTCCACGGTCCACCAGGCGGTGGATGACGGTGGAGGCCATCCCCTTCGTCGCGGAGAACACCATGGCACCGGTGTCCGCGGTCCAGTGCTGCCGGCCGGCCCGGTCGGCCCAGCCCGTCCAGACGTCGACGACCGGGACACCGTCCAGATAGACCGACAACGCGCCGCCGCCCAGCCGGCGGTGGCCGAACAGCTTGGAGAATGCCGACACCGCGCATGCGAAGTTGGGGTCTGCCGCACCCTGGACCCCGCGGGGCAGCCGGCTGTCATGGGGGGCCGCAGCGCTATTGCCGCTCTCGGTGGGTGCCGCGCTGCACTCACCGTTTATTGCGTAGGACACAGTCAAACCAATTTACCTCGTAGTCTGGCTAACTAGCGAGGGCCGTTACCTATCCGTGAGACCAGGCTGGTTCCCCGATCGGTAACCTTGCCCAGCTCACCCGTCCGCGGCATCGAGGATCTGCTGGGCCGCCAGCGCCGGGGTCAGTTCACCGTCGAGCACCTGACGCTCCAGCTCGGACCGGATGCGCTTGACCTCAGGATTGCCGAGCACCCGGTCCAGCACTGTGTCCCGGACCATCGCCCACGTCCAGTTCACCAGCTGCTTGCGGCGGCGGGCGTCGAACTCCCCGGCATCGGTCAACACCTTGCGATGGTTCTCGACGGTCTCCCACAACTCGGCAAGTCCAGCACCGGTCAACGCACTCATCGTGAGAACGGGTGGCCGCCAAAGGGTTTCGCGCGGATAGATGAGGCGCAGCGCACCGGTGAGCTCGCGCGCGGCGGCGTTCGCCTCCACCGCGTGCTCGCCGTCGGCCTTGTTGACCACCACCACATCGGCGAGCTCCAGGACACCTTTCTTGATGCCCTGCAACTGATCGCCGGTCCGGGCCAGGGTCAGGAAGACGAAGCTGTCCACCATGTCGGACACCGTCACCTCGGACTGCCCGACCCCCACCGTCTCGACGAGGATGACGTCGAACCCGGCCGCCTCCAGCAGCACGATCGTCTCGCGGGTCGCGCGGGCCACCCCGCCGAGGGTTCCCGAGGTAGGTGACGGACGGATATACGCGTCCGGGTGCACAGCAAGCTTGGCCATCCGGGTCTTGTCGCCGAGGATCGACCCACCGGTGCGTGTCGAGGACGGATCGACGGCCAGCACGGCCACCCGGTGCCCGGCGTCGATCAGATGCATACCGAGCGCCTCGATGGTCGTCGACTTCCCGACGCCCGGCACGCCGGTGATGCCGACGTGGATGGCACTGCCGGCTTCCGGCATGAGCTCCAGCAGCAGCTCCTGGGCCTGCTGCCGGTGATCGGGCCGTGTCGACTCGACGAGGGTGATCGCCCGCGCCAGACCCGAGCGGTCACCGCCGCGCACCGCCGCGGCCAGCTCGCCCACTGATGGGCTCATCTAGCTCAGGGTGTAGCCGAGGCGGTCGGCGAGCTTGTGCAGCAGGCCGATGGCGGCATCGGCGATCACGGTGCCCGGCGGGAAGATGGCGGTCGCGCCGGCCTCGTAGAGCTCGTCGAAGTCACCCGGCGGGATCACACCGCCGACGACGACCATGATGTCGGGACGGCCCACCTCGGCCAGCGCGTCGCGCAGTGCGGGCACCAGCGTCAGGTGACCGGCGGCCAGCGAGGACACCCCGACGACGTGCACATCGTTGTCGGCGGCCTGGCGCGCCACCTCATCGGGCGTGGAGAACAGCGAGCCGACATCGACGTCGAAACCGATATCGGCGAAGGCGGTGGCGATCACCTTCTGGCCGCGGTCGTGGCCGTCCTGGCCCATCTTGGCGACCAGGATGCGCGGACGGCGGCCGTCGGCCTCGGCGAAGCGCTCCACCAGATCCGTTGCGGTAGCCACATTCCCAGCCTTCCCGACCTCGTCGCGGTAGACCCCGGCGATGGTGCGGATCTCGGCCTGATGCCGGCCGTACACCTTCTCCAGGGCGTCGGAGATCTCGCCGACGGTGGCGTGCACACGGGCGGCGTTGATGGCCAGCGCCATCAAGTTGTTGCCCAGCCCGTCCGCCCCGGCGGACACGTTCTCGCCTGCCGCCCGGGTCAGGTCGGCCAGCGCCGCCTGGGTGGCCGACTCGTCGCGGTCGGCGCGCAGTTGGGCCAGCTTGGCCAGCTGCTCGGTGCGTACCCGGCTGTTCTCGACCTTGAGGACCTCGATCTCCTGATCCTCGGCCACCTGGTACTTGTTGATGCCGATGACCGGCTGGGCACCGGAATCGATACGGGCCTGGGTGCGCGCGGCGGCCTCCTCGATGCGCAGCTTCGGGATGCCCTCACCGATGGCCTGGGCCATGCCGCCGTACTCGGCGACCTCCTTGATGTGGGCGCGGGCCTTTTCGGCCAGCTGATGGGTCAGCCACTCGACGTAGTACGAGCCGCCCCACGGGTCGATCGGCCGGGTGGTGCCCGACTCCTGCTGCAGCAACAGCTGGGTGTTGCGGGCGATACGGGCCGAGAAATCGGTCGGCAGCGCCAGCGCCTCGTCGAGCGCGTTGGTGTGCAACGACTGGGTGTGCCCCTGGGTGGCGGCCATCGCCTCGATACAGGTACGCGCCACGTTGTTGAACGGGTCCTGGGCGGTCAGCGACCAGCCCGAGGTCTGCGAATGGGTGCGCAGTGACTGAGATTTCGGGTTCTTGCAGCCGAATTCGGCGACCAGCTCGCTCCACAGCAGGCGGCCCGCGCGCAGCTTGGCCACCTCCATGAAGAAGTTCATCCCGATACCCCAGAAGAAGGACAGCCGGGGCGCGAACTTGTCGATGTCCAATCCGGCGTCCAGGCCTGCCTTGAGGTACTCGACACCGTCGGCCAGCGTGTAGGCCAGCTCCAGATCCGCCGTCGCCCCGGCCTCCTGGATGTGGTACCCCGAGATCGAGATGCTGTTGTACTTCGGCATCTTGGCGCTGGTGTAGCCGAAGATGTCGGAGATGATCCGCATGGACGGTTTCGGCGGATAGATATAGGTGTTGCGGACCATGAACTCTTTGAGGATGTCGTTCTGGATGGTCCCGGCCAGCTTCTCCGGCGGCACCCCCTGTTCCTCTGCGGCGGCGACGTAGAGGGCCAGGATCGGCAGCACCGCACCGTTCATGGTCATCGACACCGACACGGTGCCCAGATCGATCCCGTCGAACAGCTGGCGCATGTCGAGAATCGAATCGATGGCCACCCCGGCCATGCCGACATCGCCGGCGACCCGGGGATGGTCGGAGTCATAGCCGCG
The DNA here is from genome assembly GCF_008329585.1 of Mycolicibacterium sp. P9-22. Classification (GTDB taxonomy): domain Bacteria; phylum Actinomycetota; class Actinomycetes; order Mycobacteriales; family Mycobacteriaceae; genus Mycobacterium. Next base: position 100,480 of record NZ_NPKP01000004.1, read on the forward strand.
GTGGGTCGCCAGGTCGAACGCCACCGACAGGCCCTTCTGACCGGCAGCCAGATTTCGCCGGTAGAACGCATTCGATTCGGCCGCGGTGGAAAACCCCGCGTACTGCCGGATGGTCCACGGCTGGTTCACGTACATCGTCGGGTACGGCCCGCGGATGAACGGCGGGTCGCCCGGGAAGCTGTCCAGCGGGTATCCGGCGGCGACCGCGTCATCGCGATCGGCGCCGATGTACACCGGCTTGACGTCGATCCCCTCCGGGGTGGACCAGACCAGCTGCTCGGCGGTGTAGCCGTGCGCGGCCGCGGCGATGCCGATCTGCTCGCTCACCGCTTCCGGCGTCGGTGCCGGCCCGGTGTCCTCGCCGCGCAGCGGAATGTCGGCGAAACTTCCGATCGCAGCGGGAGTCTCGGTGATATCGGATGCAGTCATGATCAGGCCCCCAGACGGGTGAGCAGGGTCGCCAGCGCCTCGACGGCGTTGATCTTCGCGGTCAGGTACTCATCGGGACGCGCCACCGCCTCGCCGATGGCCCTCTCCGGCCCGGCGAGATAGATGTGCGCGGCGCCGGCGCCGCGGGCGGCAGCCACGACGGCCTCCGCCTCGGTGCCGTATCGGGCGTCGGTGCCGCAGATCACCACGGCGCGGTGGCCGTCGACGGCCGCCGCGACCGCGGCCGCGTCGACCGTGCCGGGGTTGACGGCCTCGATGCCGCCCGAGGCCAGCAGGTTGGCGGCGAAGGTGGTCCGGATGTTGTGCTCGGCCAGCGGGCCCAGTGGCAGCAGTACCGCCTCGGGCCGTTTGCCGTGCTCGGCAAGGTAGGCATCCGAGCGGTCCCGCAGCGCCTCGAACCCGGCCGCGTACCGCGCGATGCCGGTGGCCTCGCCGGCCTGCGGGAGTGGCTTCTCCCCCAGGTTCGGGAACTCGTTGACGCCGGTGAGCGAGGTTCGGCGGTGCGCGATGTCCTCGGCGCGCTTGTCACGCACCGCGGCTATCTGCTCGGCGAGGTGATCGCGGGCTGCGGTGAATCCGCCACGCGACTCCAGGTCCTGGAAATGTGCCCAGGCCTGCTCGGCCAGCTGCGCCGTCAGGTCCTCGACGAACCACGACCCGGCCGACGGGTCCAGCACCCGGCCCAGATGAGATTCCTCCAGCAGCAGCAGCTGCGTGTTGCGCGCCATGCGCCGGGTGAAACTGGTTGCCGCACCGGGTAATCCACCGGGAATGGCGGCATCGAACGGCTCCACCAGTACGGTGTCGGCACCGCCGACGCCGGCGGCGAATGCGGCCAGCGTGGTGCGCAACATGTTCACCCAGGGGTCACGCCGACTCATCATCGGCGCCGAGGAGACCGCGTGCAGCACAGCGGCACCGGCCGAACTGTCACCGGCGACCTCGGCCACCCGCGCCCACAACCGGCGCGCGGCACGCAGTTTCGCGATCGTCATGAACTGGTCGTCGTCGGCGGCGAAGCGGAAACTGATCTGGCGCAGCGCATCGGAGACGCTCAGGCCGCCCTCGGTCAGCAGCCGCAGGTAACTCACCCCGGCCGCGATGGCTCCGGCCAACTCCAAGGACGCGCTGGCACCCAGGTTGTGCAGCGCGGGACCGTCGACCGTGACGGCGCGGACCCCGGTCTGACCGGCCGTTCGCGTGGCGATCGCGGTGACGTCGTCGATGCCGGCCGCCGCCCGTCCGCTCATCGGTGCGGTCAGCGGGTCGGCGCCCAGATCCAGTGACAACCGGCCGCGCTGTTCGTCGTCGAAGTCGGCGACGAGCGCCAGCACGGCGTCGGCTGCGGCGACGTAGTCCACGCCCGCGTCCAGCACCACCGGCACGAGATCGAGGTACACCCCGTCGAGCAGGCGGTCCAGTTCGGATGCGGCCACGCCGCTCGTCCCGGCCGACCCGACCCGCAGCACCAGCGCGCTGGTGCCCTCGGTCAGCGCCAGCAGCAGCGCGCCGTTGGCCTCCGAGGTACCGGAGGCGGCCGCCGGGAACTGCTCGGCGATCTTCCAGCCACTCAGCACATCGCGGCGGGCATCCCCGCCGCGGGCGAACGGCCACTGCCCGGGCAGCGGCAACTCGGGAACCGCGTCCAGGGCGGTGTAGAGCGGCCGCACCGGGAAACCTTCATAAGTCGGCGAGTCGAGCAGCCGCTCCGGTTCGGCAGGCAGATCCGCGGCCTCGCGCCGCAAGCTCTTCGCCAGCACGCCGGCCACACCGGAGCGCCAGCGCTCGCGATCCGATTCAATGACGCTCGAGGACACTCGCGGCTCCTGGGTTAAAAAGCGTTGTCTGACTTAGTGAGATTAGCCAGCTGTGACTGGCCTCTTTCACCTGAGGCTAAATGATCGGTATCACGGCAGCGTACGGCGGGCAAAAGCTACTGAGCAGTAGCGTTGGCGGCGGCGGTGCCCCGCGCCCCGTAGGGTTGGGAGACGTGAAACCCGTCGTCACCACGTTGCGCACGGTCTGGACCGCAGTGACGTCGACGGCCACCCAATTGCCCCGCCGTCGTGTGGTGGCCATCGCCGCGACAATTGTGATCCTCGTCGCAGTCGCGTTTCTGGTGCCGTTGCCCAGCGCGATCCAGCTGCGCGACTGGGCCACCGCCGCCGGCCCGTGGTTTCCGCTCGCCTTCTTCGCCGCCCACATCGTGATGACGGTGTTCCCGTTTCCGCGGACCGCGTTCACGCTTGCGGCCGGTCTGCTGTTCGGCCCGTTGGTGGGCGTAAGCATCGCCGTCGTCGCAAGCACCCTCAGCGCGGTGCTGGCGGTGATCCTGGTTCGGGCGGCGGGTTGGCAACTCAGCCGGCTGACGCTGCACCCCCGGGTCGAGTCACTGGACGCCCGGCTGCGCGACCGTGGATGGGTGACGGTGCTGTCGATGCGGATGATCCCGGCGGTGCCGTTCGCCGTGCTGAACTACGCGGCGGGCGCGTCCGCGGTGCGATTGCTGCCCTATACCGTGGCCACGCTGATCGGTGTGTTTCCCGGCACCGCGGCGGTGGTGATCCTGGGCGATGCCCTCACCGGCAATATAAGCCCGCTGCTGTTCCTGGTGTCGGCGTGTACAGCCGGCATCGGCCTGGCCGGCCTGATCTACGAGATCCAGGTGCACCGCCGTTCCCACGGCCAACGGCCGGCAGGCGACGAGCCCGCCGTCAACGGCTAGCGGGTCAGGCTGCCTGTTCGAACGAGCTGTCCACCAGACGCAGGCGGCCGGCCGTACGGGCAACTGCGGGGCGTTTGGTGTGCAGCGTGATCATCGAGCCCGATCGCACCACTCCCATCGGCCCCGAACCGGCGAAGCGTGCGATCCCCGCGACGCGGATCGCCCAGCCGGCCTTGGCCTGGCGGTAGCCGATCCGGATCCCGAGCGCGCAGATGACGAGCAGCCCGCCGACACCGGGCAGGGCCACCGCCGCCAGCGTGGCGATGGAGATCGGCACCAGCAGCGTGCTGACCGCACGATCGAGGAACGATTCGGGTGCGCCCGAGGCCGTCAGGCCACTCACGCCCAGTGGAGCGGTGGTGATCGAGGCCATCCGCTCGACATTGACCGGGGTCGCCGGGGACAGCACGGGCGCCGCGGGGGCGGGTGCGAGGACACCGGCGCCGAGCGCGATGGCCGGGGTCTGCGGCATCAGCAGCCCGGGCAGATCGGTGGGAGCCGACAGTGCCGTGATCGGCCTGGCTTCCGGTTGCACACCGATGACGGCGACCGGCGGGGTGCTGACACCCATCAGTGCGCCCAGCTCGCCGGGCAGCGCCGCGATGGTGCCCACCGAGGTGCCCACGGTCGTGAGCATGAACTCGATGGTGGTGATGACATCGGAGACCGGCGTGGTCGAACCGGGCAGCGCGCCCAGCAGCGCGGGAACCGCCGCCACCGTCTGATGGGTCGAATTGAGCACCGAGGCAACGGTGTTGCCGACGGTGTTGGCGACATCGGGCAGCTTGTCGTAGGTCAGCGGGGCCTTGACCGTGACCGGCCTGGCCGGCGGCGGGCCGGCCGGCTTGGCGGGCTTGGGGGTGCCCGAGTTGGCCACTGGGGTGATCGCCGGCTGGGGGGCCGGCTGCTGCTCGGGACCGGACGCCTCGGGATCGGTGACGGCGGTTTCGGGCGCGGTCAGCTCGAGATCATTCGGAGTGGCCGAGGAGTCGGGGGTGGTCGGGATGGTGGTACGCGGACGGCCACCGAAGCCGGGCTGGGGGCGCTGGGCCGTCCACGGGCTGATCGCGCTGCGCACGCTGGTGAGCGACTGCCGCAACGATGCGCGCACACCGGACCCGAGATCGTTGCCGGATTTCGTCGTGCCCGAGCTCTCGCCCTGCCCGGAGGTACCCGTTGTCGAACCCGACGTGCTGCCGTCGGAACCGGTATCGGCCAGTGCCACGGCCGCCGGGCCACCGATCAACAGCATGGTGGACAGCACGCTTGCGCCAACCGCGCTCCGCACGCCCACCTTGCTCACAGCGTCCCCGTCATAACGTCGCCATTTCGTCCTCGCACCGGGCAAAAGCCACGGTCCCCGATCAGCAAATCTCCAATGTGCCATTAGACCACGCGATATGTCCTACCGGCAGGAAAAATGTTCGACGCCGTCAATCAATCAGGGAAATTTCAGGCATCGATCACGCAACCAGGTTGTGTATCGCGAGCCGGCGGGCCGGCGTTACGGGGCGCGGTGGGTGCCGCCGGGCACTCCGGGCGCCCCCGGCGGGGGCATCGGGGCGCCGCCCAGCGCAGGTGACCGGGTGGGCGCCTCCACGGATTCCGTGGGGCCGGAGCCCAGCGGCGGGACCGACTTGCGGGCTTCCGCCTCGGCCTGGGCGACCGCCTGGGCGATCTCCGGGTCGGTCTTCGTGTTGAACCAGTCCGCGACCTCTTCGGCGTCGTCCGCGGCGGACTGGGGCGAGTCCTCCACCGGCGACGGGGTGTACCGGAACACACCGTCCTCCCCCGGCGCCCCGAGCAGTTTGGTGAAACCCTGCAGCGCCGAACCGAAATCGCTGGGCACCAGCCACACCTTGTTGGCCTCGCCCTTGGCCATCAGCGGCAAGGTCTGCAGGTACTGGTAGGCCAGCATCTCCGGGGTGGGACGGCCGTTCTTGATCGCCGCGAAGGTCTTCTCGATGGCCTTGGCCTGCCCCTGCGCCTGCAGATAGGCGGCAGCGCGTTCGCCCTGGGCCCGCAGCATGCGGGACTGCCGGTCCGCCTCGGCCGCCAGGATCGCCGCCTGCTTGGCGCCTTCGGCCGACAGGATCTGGGCCTGCTTCTGGCCCTCGGCCGCCTTGATCGCGGCCTCCCGGCTGCCCTCGGCCGTCAGGATCATGGCGCGCTTCTCCCGGTCGGCGCGCATCTGCTTCTCCATCGAGTCCTGGATCGAGGGCGGTGGATCGATGCTGCGCAGCTCGACCCGCGCCACTCGCAGCCCCCACCGGCCGGTGGCCTCGTCGAGCACCCCGCGCAACTGCCCGTTGATGGAATCGCGTGAGGTCAGCGTCTGCTCCAGGGTCATGCCGCCGACGACGTTGCGCAGCGTGGTGGTGGCCAGCTGCTCGACACCGACGATGTAGTTGCTGATCTGGTACACCGCCTTCGCCGGGTCGGTGACCTGGAAGTAGACGACGGTGTCGATGTTGACCGTCAGGTTGTCCTCGGTGATCACGGGCTGTGGCGGGAAGGACACCACCCGCTCCCGCAGATCCACCCGGGCCCGGATCTTGTCGACGAACGGCAGCAGCAGCGTCAGCTGTCCCGACACCGTCTTGCTGTAGCGGCCCAGCCGCTCGATCACCGCGGCCTCGGCCTGCGGGATGAGCGCCACCGATTTGGCGACCACCACCACGGCGAAAATCACAAAGACCACAAGCAGCACGAGACCTACGAACGCACCGTCCATGACGACTCCCTTCCAGATCCAGTTCGACTGCTGTTGCTCAGATGCCCCGGTAGACCACCGCAGTGGCCCCATCGATGTGCACCACGGTGACCCGGTCACCGGGTTCGAACACATCGTTGTCGTTGAGTGGCCGTGCCGTCCACACTTCGCCGTCAAGTTTCACCTGGCCGTCGTGCTGGGACACCTGGGAGAGCACCAGCGCGCCCTTGCCCTCCAGCGCCTTGGCCGGGTCCGGCAGGCCGGTGTTCGACTCCATCCGCCGGCGCAGCACCGGGCGCACCAGGACCAGCAACAGCACCGAGACGACCAGGAAGACGGCGCCGTCGGCCCAGATCGGCCAGTCGAACACGAAAGCCGTGCCGGCGGCGGCGAGCGCGCCACCGCTGAGCATCAGGAGGAACAGGTCGCCGGTCAGTGCTTCGGCGCCTGCCAGTCCCAGCGCTGCGACCAGCCAAATCCATGCGGGCATGAGTGTCACCCTAGCGAATCCGGCCGTATCTGCGAGCGACAACTACACTGCGTGAACTATGTGGTGTCCGAGCGCTTCGCTGACGGTCTGGGTCAACGCCTGGCTGGCGGGCGTCGCCGCGCCCGACGATGTTCTCGACTCGCTATCCCAATGGGCGCCAAAGCATTCCGTCACCGCCTACGATTCGGTGGCGGCGGGTTCCACCGGCCTGCCATGGCCGGACCTCAACCATTCCGGAACCATGTCGCTGCTGCAGACGATGCGGACCGCCGCCGGAGCACCGCAGGGGGCCCCGCCGCTGACGCTGGTGCTGCCGGTCCCCGGTGACGTCCGCGGCCTGCCGCCGGACACCCAGTTCCAGCGCGATGCCATCACCATGGGCGAGGCGATCATCGTCGGGCAGGATCCGCGCCGTTCGGTCGGCGTGGTGCCCGAGTACCAATACGAGGACGTCGACGATCCGGATTTCGAGCCCGACCCGGTGTCGCTGGCGTGGACGGTGTATTCCGCCGGGGCCGCGGCCGTCGTCGAGCACAGCGATCTCGGTGATGCCGAGTACACGTTGAAATCGGCGGTGCGCTCGGCCGCCGACGCCCTCGGCGCGCTGAGCGCCGGTATCGGCGCCGCCGATATCGATGATCCGCGTGGCATGGTCGAGCAGCTGCTGGAGGCGACCCGACTGCACCGGGTGCCCGATCATGCGCCCGAACGCGCGTTGCGGGTGCTGGAGAACGCGGCCCATGTGGACGCGATCATCACCGCCAGCTCCGGGCTGATGCCGATCGGCCTTCAGACCAGCTCGGAGATACGTATCGCCTCGGATACCTTGCGGCCGTTGGCCTCGGTGGTGCGTACCGCCAGGCTCGCCGCGATCAGCGCGATCATGTACTCGGCCTGGCAGCGCTGACCGGCTCGCAGGCCGGCGTGCAGAACGCCCCGTCGATACTGCTGCCGTAACCCGGAACCGGTTGCGGTGCTGTGACTCTGGCCGGTTCGCGGTCCAGGCGGAGCTCGTCGACCAGGCCCACCACCAACTCGGCGAAACGGCGTTGGGCGTTCGGAGTGCCGGCCCGCGCCAGGGCGATTCCGGCGGCCTCGGCCTGTTCGGCGAGTTCGTTGTCGAGGTCCCACACCACCTCGATGTGGTCGGCAACGAACCCGATCGGACACACGATGACGGCTTGGATTTCCCGCTCGACGAGCAGCGCGAGATGGTCGCCGACATCGGGCTCCAGCCAGGGCACCGACGGCGGACCGGACCGCGACTGCCACACCACGTCGAAATCCTCGTAGCCGGCCGCGGCCGCCACCAAGCGCGATGCGTAACGGACCTGACGCTCGTAGAGGTCGGTGCCGCACCGTGAAGCCGACCGCAGTGGTATCGAGTGCGCGGTGAACACCAGCCGCGCCCCGGCGCGCAGGCCCTGCGGAAGTGTCGCTGCGGCATCGGAAATGGCGTCGGCGAACATCTGCACGAACAAGGGGTGGTCGAAATACTGGCGCAGCTTCACCAGTTCCGGTGCCGCCTGCCCGACCGCCCCACGCGCCCTGGTGATGTCCTCCTGATACTGCGCGCACCCGGAGTACCCGCCCCATGCCGAGGTGGCGAACACCGCGGCACGCCGAACACCGTTGTCGCGCATGGCCGCAACGGTGTCCTGCACGTAGGGCACCCAGTTGCGGTTGCCGAAGTACACCGGCAGGTCCCGGCCCGCGTCGGCCAGCACCGCCTCGATCTGCTCGATGAGCGCGCGGTTGATCCCGTTGATGGGCGAGACACCGCCGAAATGCTGGTAATGCTCGGCCACCGCTTCGAGACGCTCACGCGGGATGCCCCGGCCCCGGGTGACGTTCTCCAGGAAGGGCATCACCTGCTCGGGGCCCTCCGGCCCCCCGAAGGACAGCAACAGCAGGGCATCGAACTCCACGGCAGGCCGGCTAGAGCAGCTGGGTGTGGGCGCCGCCGTCGGCGTAGATGATGGTGCCGGTGGTGGCGGGCAGCCAGTCCGACAGCAGTGCGCAGACCGTCTTGGCGACCGGGGTCGGATCCTTCATGTTCCAGCCGACCGGTGCGCGCTGATCCCAGCCCTCTTCCAGCAGACGCATCTGGTCGCCGGCCTCGGCGCCCAGCGCGCCACCGACGATGGCGCTCATGGCCAGCGTCCGGATGGGTCCGGCGGCAACCAGATTCGAGCGCACACCGAACGGTCCGGCTTCACGGGCGACGAACCGGTTGACCGACTCCAGTGCGCTCTTGGCGACCGTCATCCAGTTGTAGGCGGGCATCGCCCGGGTGGGGTCGAAGTCCATGCCGACGATGCTGCCACCGCTGTTGAGCACCGGCAGGGTCGCCTTGGCCAGCGAGGCATAGGAGTACGCCGAGATGTGGATGCCCTTGGCGACATCCTCATACGGTGCGTCGAAGAACGGGTTCACGCCCATCCCGGTCTGCGGCATGAAACCGATGGAGTGCACCACCCCGTCGAGCTTGTTGCCCTCGCCGATCACCTCGGTGATGCGGCCGGCCAGCGAGTCGAGGTGCTCGGAATTCTGTACATCGAGCTCGAGCAGTGGCGCCGGGTTGGGCAGCCGGTCGGCGATGCGCTGGATCAGCTTGAGCCGGTCGAAACCGGTCAGCACCAGTTCCGCGCCGGCCTCCTGGGCCTGCTTGGCGATGTGGAATGCGATCGAGCTGTCGGTGATGATCCCCGTGACGAGGATGCGTTTGCCTTCGAGAAAACCGGTCATCGGAAAGTCCTTATCTCTGTTAGTGGCCCATGCCCATGCCGCCGTCGACGGGGATGACCGCGCCGGCGATGTAGCTTGCGTCTTCGGAAGCCAGGAAGCTGACCGCCCCGGCCACCTCCTCGCCGGTGCCGACCCGCTTGGCGGGGATGAATTCCAGTGCACCCTCCTGGATGCGCTCGTCGAGCGCACGGGTCATCTCGGTGTCGATGTAGCCGGGGGCGACGACGTTCGCGGTGACGCCGGCCTTGGACAGCTCACGCGAGATGGACCGCGCCATGCCGATCAGTCCGGCCTTGGCGGCCGCGTAGTTGGCCTGGTTGCCGATACCCCACATACCCGAGACCGAGCCGATGAAGATGATCCGGCCGAAACGCTTGCGCTGCATGCTCCGCGAGGCCCGCTGGGCCACCCGGAACGCGCCGGTGAGGTTGGCGTTGATGACGTTCTCGAACCGCTCCTCGGTCATCCGGATGAGGAACGCGTCCTGGGAGATACCCGCGTTGGACACCAGCACCTCGACCGGGCCCTGATGCTCCTCGACCTCTTTGAACGCCCGGTCGACGGCCGCGCTGTCGGTGACGTCACAGACGACGCCGAACAGCCCTTCGGGTGCACCGGAGCCGCGGTGGGTCACTGCAACCTTGTGTCCGTCGGCGGCCAGCCGCTGCGCGATGGCCAGGCCGATCCCGCGGTTTCCCCCGGTGACCAGCACCGAACGGGATACGAAGGGCGGACGTCCGACGGGTGCTGCGGCGGCACTTTCGGTGGCGGCAGTATCACTCATGACCGCCAACTTATCGTCTGACCGGCGCGGACCCGAAATCGCATCGCCTAGGCGCCCGGGCCGAGCTCACGGAAGATGGACGGTGGTCACCCCGTGCGCCGCGCTGAACCGCGCGGCGTCGCGGCCGGGTGGTGCCCCGAACATCCGCCGGTACTCCCGGCTGAACTGGGTGGGACTGTCGTACCCGACGAGGTGGCCGACGCCGGCGATGTCGCCGGGTTGGGCGACCAGCAGCGCTCTGGCCTCCTGCAAGCGGATGCGCTTCTGGAACTGCAGCGGGCTCATCTCGGTGACCGCGCGAAAGTGCCGGTGGTACGCCGACGGACTCATCCCCGCCATCGCGGCGAGGTCGGGGATGCGCAGCGGTGCGGCGTAGTTGTCCCTGATCCACCGGATGGTTCGGTTGATATGGACCAATCCGCTTCCTGCCGAACCGATCTGGGCCACCACCCCGGCATGTGGGCCGCGCAGCAGCCGCCACAGGATCTCCTGCTCGATCAGCGGGGCCAGCACGGCGGCATCGGCGGGGTCCTCGAGCAGCCGCACCATCCGCAGCGCCGCGTCGAGCAGATCCGGATCGGCCGGGCCGGTCGCCATGGCGGTTTGGGTGCCCGGCGGGTGTGGCGCACGGGCAACGCGCAACAGCAGTTCCGCGATGGCCGCCGGCCGCAGCACCAGTCCCACCCCCAGCGCCGGCGCCCGCGGGCCGCAATCGATGAAGTGTCCACTGACCGGGAGTTGCGCACTGACCACCAGGATCTCGCCGGCCCGGTACTCGAAGACGCGGTCCCCCAGCAGCAGTCGTTTGCCACCCTGCACCATCACGACCAACAGCGGTTCGGTCAGCGAGTACTCCGGCGAGGTATCGGCGACGCTGGACACCAGCAGCCCGTCGATGGCCGTCGTCATATCCGGGCGCGCGTGCACGGTGATGAGCGCCGCAAGCTCGGCCAGCGGGTTCTCTGCCACAGCACGATAGTTCCAAAGACAGCAGGATCAGGCAAGACCTCGGCAGGATCGGTCTACCCCGTGATAAGCCCGGGCTGTTGTATGGGACGGGTAACGCCCACCCCTTGCAAGGAGCATCTCGATGACACTGGACAACTACCTCACGCTCGGCCGGTCCGGCCTGCGCGTCAGCCCGTTTGCCCTGGGGGCCATGACATTCGGTGAGGACGCCGGAGGCGCCGGCAGCAGCGTCGCCGAATCGGAGGCCATCCTGGACGCCTACCTGGACCGCGGCGGGAACTTCGTCGACACCGCCAACTTCTACACCAACGGGCACTCCGAGACGATTCTCGGCGACTATTTCCACCAGCGGCCCCAGCGGCGGGATCGTGTAGTTCTGGCCACCAAGTTCTTCACCAATATGGTTCCCGGCGATCCGAACGGCGGCGGCGCCGGGCGGCGATCGATCATCGGCCAGCTGGAGCAGAGCCTGCGTCGGCTGCGCACCGACCACATCGATCTGTACTGGCTGCACAACTGGGACCGGCACACCCCGATCGAGGAGACCATGCGCACCCTCGACGACCTGGTGCGCGACGGCAAGATCCGCTACCTCGGATTCTCCAACATTCCGGCCTGGGTCACCGCGCAGGCCCAGACCATGGCGGTGCTTCGATCCTGGACGCCGCTGATCGCGCTGCAACTCGAATACTCGCTGCTGGCCCGTGATGTGGAGGGCGAATCGGTGCCGCTGGCACTGGACCAAGGTCTCGCTCTGGTGAGCTGGAGCCCGCTGCGTAACGGATTCCTGTCCGGCAAATACCGGCGCGGCCTCGACGTCGGGGATTCCGCACGGGCGGCCTATGTGGGCGCGCCCAGCGATGCCGAGCACGATGTCATCGACGTCGTCACCGGCGTCGCCGACGAGCTCGGCACCACGGCCGCGGCGGTCGCGCTGGGCTGGCTGCGGTCTCGGCCGGGCACCGTGGTCCCGATCGTCGGCGCCCGGCGCCTGGCCCATCTGGAGAGCAACCTGGCCGGCCTGGACGTGGCGTTGCGCGACGATCAGCTGCGCCGCCTCGATGAGGTGTCCGGTTTCGCCATGCGCCATCATCCCGCGATCGAGGACTCGCTGCGGATGGCTCTGCAGTTCGCGGGCAGCACCGTCGACGGTGCGGCGACCGGTGAATACCCGCCGTTGCAGGCCGGGACCGCGCGCTATTAGCCGGGCAGGCGGCGGTTGATCAGCAACGCCGCCAGGGCGGCCAGTGCCAGCACCAGCGCACCGAGGCGCAGCCAGCCCACGCTGGCGTCACCCTTGATGGTCTCGTAGCCGATCTGCTGCTGCAGTGAGCTGAAGACCTCCTTGAGCTGCTCAAGGCTGGACGCGGTGAAGGCCTCGCCACCGGAGAGGTCGGCGATCTTCTTGAGCATCTCGTCGTCGACGGGCACCGGCTGGCGCTGTTCGTTGATCTCGACATAGCCGTACGGGGTGCCGAAGGACACCGTCGAGATGGGCACGCCCTGGTCCTTGGCGGTTCGGGCCGCGGTGTAGGCGCCCTTGGGATTGTCGGGGTTCGACGGCACGGTTTCCTTACCGTCGGACATCAGCACCACCCGCGCCGGTGGTGGTTCGTCGCCGCCACCGATCACCGCGCCGACGGTGGCGATCGCCTGCAGCGCGGTGAAGATGCCTTCACCGGTGGCGGTGCGATCGGCCAGCTGCAGCTTGTCGATGCCGTTCTTGGTGGCCTCGCGGTTGGTGGTCGGTGAGACCAGCACGGTGGCGGTACCGGCATAGGCGATCAGTCCGAGGTTGATACCGGGGGTCAGCTGGTCGGCGAACTGCTTGGCGGCCTCCTGGGCGGCGACCAGCCGGCTCGGGGCGACATCGGTGGCGCGCATCGACTGCGAGACGTCGATGACGAGCATCACCACCGCCCTGTTCCGCGGGATTCGCACATCGTTGGTCGGCCCGGCCATCGCCACGGTCAACAGGACCAGTGCGGACACCAGCAGGATCGCCGGCAGATGACGCCACCGGGTGGGCTGTTTGGGCGCGACCTTTTCCAGCAGCTCCATGTTGGCGAACCGCAGGATCCGCTTCTGGCGCGCCCGCTGGACCACGATGTAGAGGCCGACCAGTCCCAGCACAGCCAGCAGGAACAGGAAGAACCAGGTGTGTTCGAAGCCCGACAGGCTCATCGGTCCGAGCAGCGGCAAAGTCATGTGCGGCTTGTCATTTCAGTCTCGTAGTCTGTGGCAGAACGCTCTGCTCGCTCATCGGCCGCCCGCCAGGGCGCCCCGTCGCCGGCTCGCCACGAAGCGAACCACATCGGCGATCCAGTCCCGGTCGGTGCGCAGGGTCAGCAGCGGCGCGTCACAGCGCCGCAGGGTGCGGGCGACCTCGGCGCGGTGTGCCGCGGAGGCCCGCGCGAAATCGTCACGCAACTTCTCGTCGATGGTGAACTCGCGGGTCACCCCGGTTTCGGTGTCCTGCAGGATCACATCGCCGATATCGGGCAGCTCCACATCGCGCGGATCGATGATCTCGATGCCCAGCACCTCGTGCCGCCCGGCGATGGCCCGCAGTGGCCGCATCCAGTCGATCGGCCCGAGGAAGTCGCTGATGATGACGGCCATCCCGCGCCGGCGTTCGGGGCGGCGCAGGGCGTCGATGGTGGCGGCCAGGTCACCGCGCACCCCGGCCGGCGCCTGCGGCGTGGTCGCGATGGCGCGCAGCAGTTCCTGCTCGTGCAGCCGGCCCGACAGCGCCGGCACCCGCCGCAGGGTGTCACCGTTGGAGATCAGCGCACCGATCCGGTTGCCGCCGCCGCTGTTGAGGAACGTGATGGCTGCGGCCGCGGCCACCGCCAGATCGCGCTTCTCGCACCCCGCGGTCCCGAAATCGAGGCTGGCCGAGACGTCGACCACCAACCAGGTCTCCAGCTCGCGGTCGGCGATCATCTGCCGCACGTGGGGGTGCGTGGTCCGCGCGGTCACCGACCAGTCCATCCGGCGCACATCGTCGCCGGGCTGATACATCCGCGACTCCCCCGGCTCCGACCCCGGACCCGGAATCAGGCCGAGGTGATCGCCGTGCAACACCCCGTCGAGCTTGCGGCGCACCGTCAGCTCGAGCTTGCGCAGCGCCGCGGTCAGTGCAGGGTCGCGGATCTCCCCACGCTTGAGGGAGGGCAGGTCGACCGCGCGGCCGCCGGTGCTGGTCACCGACCGCCGGCCGCCGCCGCGGCAGGCACTCCCTGAGGCGCCGAATGACCCTGCTGCGGAATCGCATTCACCTGCGGCAGGCCGACGGTCTGCATGATCCGGTTGATCACCGTCTCCGCGGAGACCTCATCGGCCAGCGCGTCGTAGGTGAGCACCAGGCGGTGCCGCAGCACGTCCGGGATGACCTCGACGACGTCCTGCGGGACGACATAGTCACGCCCGCGCACCAGCGCCAGGGCGCGGGAGGCGGCGATGATGCCCAGTGAGGCACGCGGTGAGGCGCCGTAGGCGATCCACGATTTCGCGTCGGGCATCCCGAACTTCTCCGGCTCGCGGGTGGCGGTGACGATGCGCACCACATAATCGACCAGAGCGTGGTGCACGAAGTTGTTGGCCGCCACCTCCTGCAGGCGCAGCAGATCACCGGTGTTCAGGATCTGCTTGGGCTCAGGCGGTTTGACGCCCATCCGGTAGATGATCTCGCGCTCTTCCTCCGGCGACGGGTAGTCCACGTTGAGCTTGAACAGGAAGCGGTCACGCTGCGCCTCGGGCAGCTGATACACGCCCTCCTGCTCGATCGGGTTCTGGGTCGCCATCACCAGGAACGGTGAAGGCAGCGGGAACGTCTTACCGCCGATGGAGATCTTGCGCTCGGCCATCACTTCCAGCAGTGCGGACTGCACCTTGGCCGGCGCGCGGTTGATCTCGTCGGCGAGCAGGAAGTTGACGACCACGGGGCCGAGTTCGATATCGAACTCCTCCTTGCCCTGCCGGTAGATGCGGGTACCGACGATGTCGGTGGGCACCAGGTCGGGGGTGAACTGGATGCGCGCGAAGGTGCCACCCACGACCTTGGCGAAGGTCTCGACCGCGAGCGTCTTGGCGACACCGGGCACACCTTCGAGTAGGACGTGGCCCTTGGCGAGCAGACCGACCAGCATCCGCTCCAGCAGCTGATCCTGGCCGACGATGATGCGCTTGACCTCGAAGAGGGCCCGCTCGAGGGTGTGCACCTCGTTCTGCAGGTTCGCGTTGGCGGGCGGTGCGCTCTGCGTGCCGGGCGGGTAACCCTGCGTCGGGGCCGGGCCTGCGTAGCCTCCGGCGCCCTGCGGCGGCCCACTCGGTGACGTCATCTAGCTTCCTCCCACGGTCGTTGTCGTACAAACTCGCTGGTATTCGCCGACGTCCACCGAGGCGGCGGGGCGTCCGCCGTCAACTATTCCAGGCAGTTCGGAATCCGTCGACGTCGCCCGCCCGCGGGCCGGGGCGTCAGGACTCGATGATACGAACCAGGTGCGGTGACATCCCGGCGGTGCGCAGCGGGCTGACGGTCACCTTCTCGGCACTGCCGGAGGCCTCCAGCATCTTTCCGCCACCCAGGTAGATGGCCACGTGCTGGCTGCCGCCGGGACCCCAGAAGATGAGGTCTCCGCGCTTGGCCTGCGACGGCTGGATCGGGCGGCCGGTGTTGTACTGGTCACCGGAGTACTTCGGGATCTGCACGCCGACGCCGGCGAAGGCGTACCGGGTGAAGCCCGAGCAGTCGTAGCCGATCTTGCCGGCGTCGTAGTCCACGCCGGGGCCGGGTCCGGTCAGCGTGCCGCCGCCCCACGAGTAGGGCACCCCCATCTGGGACCCGCCGCGCCGGATGACGTACTCGATGGCGGCCGGTCCGCGCACCCTGGCGCCGGTGGGCAGCCCGCCCGCGGCCGGGGTGGGCGCCAGTCCGATGCTCTGCAGGAATTTCGAACCCAGGCTCTGCGTGGTCTCCAGGGCGATCTTGCTCACCTGGAACGACGCGTTCGCGATCGCCACCGGGTCGCCGGGTGCACCGGAACTCGGGCGAGCGGGCAACGTCGGATCCCACTCCCCCGGTGCCGCGGCTGCCGGCACCGCCGCACCGAGTGCGATCGCGGCGACGACGGTCAGCGTGGCGAGCAGCCTGCTGAGGCGTGAGTTTCGAAAGTTACTGGAAGCCTTCGCGAACACAGAATTCCCAACGTTTTTAGTACTCGATGTATCGGACGGCGTGCGGGGTCATGCCGCTGGTGCGCACCGGCGAAACCTTCACGTGCGAGCCGGTGTAGGGGGCCTCCAGCATCTGGTTGTTGCCGAGGTAGATGGCCACGTGCTGGCTACCGCCCGGACCCCAGAACAGCACATCGCCACGGCGCATCTGCGAGGTCGGGATCTTGCGGCCCATGTCGTACTGCGATCCCGAATAGTGCGGCAACTTGATGCCCACCCCGGCGAAGGCGTAGAGCACCAGGCCCGAGCAGTCGAAACCGACGGTGCCGGAGCCCGAATCGATGCCGTTGCTCTTGCCTGCCGCATTGCCACCGCCCCATGAGTAGGGCACGCCGATCTGCGACATGGCGCGCTTGATGACGAATTCCGAGGCCGCCTGGCCGTGCACCCGCGGTATCGCGCCATTGGTGAATCCGGTTGGGGTGGGGAGGATGCCGAGCTTCTGCAGGAAGGTGCGGCCCATGTTCGCGGTCAGCTGGGCCGAGGTCTGCATGATGCCGAGGATCGCGTTGATGATCGCGATGGGGTCACCGCTGACAAACGCGCTCGGAATCGCCGGCAGAGTCAGGTCCCACTGGCTGGACTGCGCCCCGGGCGCTGCCGCGCCGGGCTTGCGATCCCAGTCCGCGGCCGCGGGGGTGGCGGCCGGCGCCGTGGCTGCCGCCGCCGGTGCGGCGGCAGGGCCCGCGACCGGACGTGCGGCGGCGAGCTTCGCCTGTGCCGCGCTGCGTTCGGCGCTCAGCCGATCCAGCTCGGCCTGCTGAGAACCGAAGACCTGCTGCGCCTCGGTGAGGCTGGCCACCGCGGCGTCCTGGCTCGACTGCGCGGCCGCAGCGGCGGTGTCGGCTTCTTGCTTGGCCAGCCGGGCCGCGGACTCCCGGTTGACCTGATCGGTGCGGGCCCGCTGCAAATCGGACATCACCTGCTGCGAACTGATGGCCATCGCCTGACCGGCTGCGGCGGTACGTAACGCGTCGGCCGGGTCGGCGGCGGTCAGGTAGGAGGCGGCGGGCCCGTTGACATAGGTGGCGACGGCGTAGGTGTCGAACCGCTTCTGCGCGTCGGCAATTGCCGCGTTGGCGTCGGCCACGCTGCGCTGGCTGGCTTCCACCTGCTGCTGTGCCGCCAGTGCGGCATCGCGGGCGTCCTGCACACCGACGAGCGCCTTGTTGACGCTCTCCTGCTGGGCCTGCACGGCAGCGCCGAGGTCTTGAAGTTTCTGGTTGGCATCGGCGACGGCGGCGACCAGCGCGGCCACGCCCTCCGGACCGACCGGTTCGGCGATCGCGACGGGCCCGGTGATCGGGCCATCCGGGAAAGTGCTCGCGAACAGGATCCCGAGCGAGAGCGGGATGGCGCAGACTCGCCCGTACTTCCGGGAAGCGGAGGCGCCAGGGGTGCGTCTCATTCGACTCAAGTCTCCTAGGGCTCAACGCGAACGGTGTTGGCACATCATCACTTGCGTGCCGTGAGTCACAGGAATCACACCTGCATCACAAGCACTGTTTGCACCGTACGTCACATCACGCGCTAAAGAAACTTTAGTAACAAATTACATGAATGTAATTGAATCGAGCGTTATCGAATGGTGATATTCGAATTCGCGATCGAATGTTCGACGATTAGTCGGCGGTCCCGGCAGGCGCCTCATCAGCAACGACACCTTTGGCGCGAACCTGCAGGACACGAGTCAATACCGCCGCCACCGCAACGCCGAGAACCAGCACGATGGTAAACGGCATCCACGGAAAGTCGGGGGTCTGCAACTCGGCGACGAAATTCTTCGAAGATTGCACCGGATCGCCGGTTTTCGCCAGATCCTGACCGGCCTCCAGAGTGACCCGGTCATAAACCGGACTGTAGGTACCGGCATAGAACGGGCTGACGGCCAGCACCGTCGAACCCGGGTAGGCGGTTCCCACCTCGGTGGCGATATCGCGCAGCGGGGTGTCGATCGGCGGGTTGGTCTCGATGACGACGATCTTCAGGTCGATACCGTCCTGGCCGGCCTCGGCGACGACCTGCCGCAGCGCGGCGATATCGGCGCCCGCCGGCGCGCTCACGCCGCCGTCACCGACCTGCTCCTTGACCAGGTTGATGTCCACGTCGGGCGGGATGTAGCCCGGGAGGTGCGGGAGTACGTGCGGTCCGGTCACACAGGCACCGTACCGCCGCCCCGGCCGGGGGCCCGCACCCGACTCACGGGTCGTCACCGCGTAGTGATCCCGGCGTGATCACCGCGCCCATCCCACGATCTGGCCAACCGGCTCGCACCGGACGGGCAACTGGAGAAGACTGGACCCGACCCGCAGCGCCTTGCAGGACAAGCGTACTGTTAGGATCAGTAACGCCGTCGACACAGCCCGTCGCGGCAAGATCTAGCCGGGAGTTGATGTGAGCAGCACAGATTCGGTCAATTCGTTTGGAGCCCGCGACACGCTGACTGTCGGGGACAACAGTTATGAGATCTACCGCCTGGACGCGGTCCCCGGAACCGAGAAACTTCCCTACAGCCTCAAGGTGCTGGCCGAGAACCTGCTTCGCACCGAGGACGGCGCCAACATCACCAAGGAGCACATCGAGGCGATCGCCAACTGGGATCCCTCGGCCGACCCCAGCATCGAAATCCAGTTCACCCCGGCCCGTGTGGTGATGCAGGACTTCACCGGTGTGCCCTGCGTCGTCGATCTCGCGACCATGCGTGAGGCCGTCGCCGCACTCGGTGGCGACCCGGACAAGGTGAACCCGCTCTCGCCCGCCGAACTCGTGATCGACCACTCGGTGATCCTCGACGTGTTCGGCAACGCCGGCGCCTTCGAGCGCAACGTGGAGCTCGAATACGAGCGCAACGGTGAGCGCTACCAGTTCCTGCGTTGGGGCCAGGGTGCTTTCGACGACTTCAAGGTGGTGCCGCCCGGCACCGGCATCGTGCACCAGGTCAACATCGAGTACCTGGCGCCGACCGTCATGACGCGCAACGGCAAGGCCTACCCGGACACCTGCGTCGGCACCGACAGCCACACCACCATGGTCAACGGCCTGGGCGTGCTGGGCTGGGGCGTCGGCGGTATCGAGGCCGAGGCCGCCATGCTCGGCCAGCCCGTGTCGATGCTCATCCCCCGCGTGGTCGGTTTCAAGCTGACCGGCGAGATCAAGCCCGGCGTGACCGCCACCGACGTGGTGCTGACCGCCACCGACATGCTGCGCAAGCACGGTGTCGTCGGCAAGTTCGTCGAGTTCTACGGCAAGGGTGTGGCCGAGGTGCCGCTGGCCAACCGCGCCACCCTGGGCAACATGAGCCCCGAATTCGGTTCCACCGCAGCCATTTTCCCGATCGACGAAGAGACCATCAAGTACCTGCGGCTCACCGGTCGCACCGAGGAGCAGCTCGCGCTGGTCGAGGCTTATGCCAAGGAACAGGGCATGTGGCACAACCCGGACAAGGAGCCCGTCTTCTCCGAGTACATCGAACTGGACCTGTCCACCGTGGTGCCCTCGATCTCGGGCCCCAAGCGTCCGCAGGACCGCATCGAACTCACCGACGCCAAGACCGCGTTCCGCAAGGACATCCACAACTACGTCGAAGAGAACCACCCGGCGCCGGAGACCAAGCTGGACGAGGCGGTCGACGAGTCCTTCCCTGCCAGTGACTCGGTCTCGCTGTCGTTCGCCGAGGACGATGCGGTCGACGTGACGCCCAGCGCCGCCAATGGCGCCGAGGGCAGGCCCACCAAGCCGGTCAAGGTGCACTCCGACGAGCGCGGCGATTTCGTGCTCGATCACGGTGC
The DNA here is from genome assembly GCF_008329585.1 of Mycolicibacterium sp. P9-22. Classification (GTDB taxonomy): domain Bacteria; phylum Actinomycetota; class Actinomycetes; order Mycobacteriales; family Mycobacteriaceae; genus Mycobacterium. The sequence goes on from NZ_NPKP01000004.1 coordinate 120,385, forward strand.
CGTCGTGGTCGCCGGCATCACGTCCTGCACCAACACCTCCAACCCCACCGTCATGCTCGGCGCGGCGCTGCTGGCCAAGAAGGCCGTCGAGAAGGGGCTGACCTCCAAGCCGTGGGTGAAGACCAACATGGCTCCGGGCTCGCAGGTGGTCACCGACTACTACAACAAGGCCGGCCTGTGGCCCTACCTGGAGAAGCTCGGTTACTTCCTGGGCGGCTACGGGTGCACCACCTGCATCGGCAACACCGGCCCGCTGCCCGACGAGATCTCCAAGGCCATCAACGACAACGACCTGTCGGTCACCGCGGTGCTCTCGGGCAACCGTAACTTCGAGGGCCGCATCTCCCCCGACGTCAAGATGAACTATCTGGCCTCGCCGCCCTTGGTGATCGCCTACGGCATCGCGGGCACCATGGACTTCGACTTCGAGTCCGACCCGCTGGGCACCGATCACGACGGCAATGACGTGTTCCTCAAGGACATCTGGCCGACCGCCGCGGAAATCCAGGAGACCATCGCCTCCTCGATCGACCGCAAGATGTTCGTCGACAGCTACGCCGATGTCTTCAAGGGTGACGAGCGCTGGCGTTCGCTGCCGACTCCGGAGGGCAACACCTTCGAGTGGGACGACAACTCCACCTATGTCCGCAAGCCTCCGTATTTCGACGGCATGCCCGCCCAGCCGGAGCCGGTCAAGGACATCACCGGTGCCAGAGTTCTTGCACTGCTTGGTGATTCGGTGACCACCGACCACATCAGCCCGGCCGGCGCCATCAAGCCCGGCACCCCGGCAGCCCAGTACCTCGACGCCCACGGCGTCGAACGCAAGGATTACAACTCGCTGGGCTCGCGCCGCGGTAACCATGAGGTGATGATCCGCGGCACCTTCGCCAACATCCGGCTGAAGAATCAGCTGCTCGATGACGTCTCCGGTGGGTACACCCGCGATTTCACCCAGGACGGCGGCCCGCAGGCCTTCATCTACGACGCGTCGGAGAACTACCAGGCCGCGGGCATCCCGCTGGTGGTGCTGGGCGGCAAGGAGTACGGCTCCGGTTCGTCGCGTGACTGGGCGGCCAAGGGCACCAGCCTGCTGGGCGTGCGCGCGGTGATCACCGAGTCCTTCGAGCGCATCCACCGGTCGAACCTGATCGGCATGGGTGTCATCCCGCTGCAGTTCCCCGCCGGCGAATCGGCGGCCAGCCTCAAGCTGGACGGCACCGAGACCTTCGACATCGCCGGGATCACCGAGCTCAACGAGGGCAAGACGCCCAAGACGGTGAAGGTGACCGCGACGAAGGAGGACGGCAGCAAGGTGGAGTTCGACGCGGTCGTGCGCATCGACACCCCCGGCGAGGCGGACTACTACCGCAACGGCGGAATCCTGCAGTACGTGCTGCGCAACATGCTCAAGGCGAACTAGGCGGCTGGAGGAAACGGGTACGGGAGCGGTGGCCAGGTGCCACGGGTAACCGACGACCATCTGGCCGCGCGCCGCCGCCAGATCCTCGACGGCGCCCGGCGCTGCTTCGCCGAGTACGGATATGAGAAGGCGACCGTGCGGCGGCTCGAACACACCATCGGGCTGTCGCGCGGCGCCATCTTCCACCATTTCCGGGACAAGGACACGCTGTTCTTCGAGCTGGCCCGCGAAGATGCCGAGCGGATGGCCGATGTGGCCGCCCGTGAGGGTCTGATCCAGGTGATGCGCGACCTGCTCGCCGCCCCGGATCAATTCGACTGGCTGGTCACCCGGCTGGAGATCGCCCGCAAGCTACGCAATGACCCTGCGTTCCATCAGGGTTGGGCGGAGCGGTCCGCCGAGTTGTCGGCGGCGACCACCGAACGTCTGCGCAAGCAAAAGCAGGCCGGGCGCCTGCGTGATGATGTGCCGGGCGCCGTCCTGCAGACCTATCTGGATCTGGTCCTCGACGGTCTGGTGGCGCGGCTGGCCTCCGGTGAGGACACCGAGAACCTCAGCGCGGTACTGGACCTCGTCGAGGATTCGGTGCGCAACCCCGCCGGCGGCGGCTAACTCGCGCGGCGGTGGTTAGGGCCACCGCGGCTGCGCATTCTGGTTCCCGATTCACGCAACATGCTGTGTACGGACCCATACGATCGGCCGGTTTCGGCCACCAGCGACCTGATGCTGGCACCGCGCTCGTACGCGCTGCGCAGCTCGGTCAGGATCTGCTCACGGGACCTATTCGTTTCGCTCATTTTCGTTCCACTCATCGACATCTCCCCAATTCCCGGTGCACGTCGCGGATACCCAGACTAGGAAGCGAGCAAACAGGGCGGAGTGAAACGCGCGAATTGTCTTGCAGCCAGGCCTATGCCAGCTCGATGAGATCCCGGTACTCGGTGGACCAGAAGTCCTCGGTGCCATCCGGCAGCAACACCACGCGCTGCGGATCCAGCGCCTCGGCGGCCCCCGGGTCGTGGGTCACCAGCACCACCGCGCCCTGGTAACTGCGCAGCGCGTCGAGCACCTGCTCGCGTGAGGCCGGATCGAGGTTGTTGGTGGGCTCGTCGAGCAGCAACACGTTGGCAGTCGAGGCCACCAATCCCGCCAGTGCCAAACGGGTTTTCTCACCACCGGACAACGTGCCCGCCGGCTGGTCGAGCTGCGGACCGGTGAACATGAACGCGCCCAACAGGCCTCGCAGATCCTGCTCCCCCGTGTCGGGGGCGGCGTGCCGGATGTTCTCCCAGACGGTGGCGTCGTTCTCCAAGGTGTCGTGTTCCTGGGCGAAGTAACCGATCTTGAGTCCGTGCCCCGGCTCCAGTGCCCCGGCGTCCGCGGCCTCGGTGCCGGCCAGCAATCGCAGCAGCGTGGTCTTGCCGGCGCCGTTGAGGCCGAGCACCACGACCCGGGAACCGCGGTCGATCGCCAGGTCGACCCCGGTGAAGATCTCCAGTGAACCGTAGGTCTTGGTCAGCCCCTTGGCCACCAGCGGAGTCTTGCCGCACGGTGCGGGTGTGGGGAACTTGATCCGGGCGACCTTGTCGGCCACCCGCTCGGCGTCGAGTTCGGCGATCATTCGCTCCGCGCGGCGCAACATGTTCTGGGCGGCAACGGCTTTGGTGGCCTTGGCGCCCATCTTGGCGGCCTGGGTGCGCAGCGCCGAGGCCTTCTTCTCGGCGTTGGCGCGTTCCCGGCGGCGGCGCTGCTCATCGGTGGCGCGGGCGTCGAGGTACTTCTGCCAGCCCATGTTGTAGACGTCGGCCTCACCGCGCACCGCGTCCAGGAACCAGACCCGGTTCACCACGTCGGCGAGCAGCTCGACATCGTGGCTGATCACCACGAGGCCACCGGTGTGGTTCTGCAGGAATGAGCGCAACCACCCGATCGAGTCGGCGTCGAGGTGGTTGGTCGGCTCGTCGAGCAGCAGGGTGGTGGCCGAGCCGGATCCGGTGTCGCTGGCGGCGAACAGGATGCGTGACAGCTCCACCCGGCGGCGCTGGCCACCGGACAGGGTGCGCAGCGGCTGGGTCAGCACCCGGTCGGGCAGCCCCAGGCTGGCGCAGATGCGGCCGGCCTCACTCTCGGCGGCGTACCCGCCGAGCGCGGAGAACCGTTCCTCCAGCTCGCCGTAACGGCGCACAGCCTTGTCCCGGGCCGCGTCGTCGGCGACCTCGGCCATCAGCGTCTGTTGTTTCTCCAGGTCCGACAGCAGGGTGTCCAGGCCCCGGGCGGAGAGCACCCGGTCGCGGGCCAGCACGTCCAGATCGCCCTCACGCGGATCCTGCGGCAGGTAGCCGACGTCGCCGGTGGACTCCACCGAGCCGGCGTAGGGTTCGCCCTCACCGGCCAGGATGCGCATGGTGGTGGTCTTGCCTGCGCCGTTGCGGCCGACCAGACCGATCCGGTCACCGGGCTGGATCCGCAGGGCGGAACCCTCGATGGACAGCAGTGTGCGCGCCCCGGCGCGGACCTCCAGGTCCGTTGCGGTGATCACGCAACTACCTCCTCATGAAAGAACTATCTGTCGTCGGTGAACACCGGCGACCGCTTATCTTTGCGCGCAGCGACCGCTTCTTCAAAGTTGGCGGTGAGTAGACGCACATAGAGCTGACCGAGACCCTCGGCCTGCATATGGCCTTCCAGGCTACCGGCGTCCAGTCCACTCCACAGTGTGCGCTTGGTCAATTCGGTTCCCGGCCGGGAGAACGCCGCGATGCCACGGGCCATCTCCAGGCAATGCGACAGCAACTCGTCCTCGGGGGTGACGCCGGAGACCAGCCCGATCCGCTCGGCCTCGGCGGCGTCGACGTCGCGGCCGGTGAGCATGATCTCGAAGGCGCGTGAGGCGCCGATGGCCCGGGGTAACAGATAGGACAGGCCCAGCTCGCTGGCGGTCAGCCCGTTGTTGATGCCGGCCGCACGAAAATAGGCTCCAGCTGCGGCGACGCGGATATCGCAGGCCAGGGCCAGGCACAGACCGCCGCCGATCGCGGCGCCGTTGACCGCCGCGATGACGGGCTGATGCAGCCGGCGCAGCCCCAGGATGACCTCGTCGAGCACCTCCATGGAGCGCAGCGCGAACGACGGCCGGGTCAGGCCCTCGACGTGCGGCACCGAACCCGCCGACTTGTGGTCGGCGCCCGAGGAGAACCCGCGGCCGGCGCCGGTCAGCACGACCACCCGCACCTCGTTGTCATGGTGCAGATCACCGATCACGGCCCGCAGCGGAACCATGACGTCGAAGGCCATGGAATTCATCCGCTCGGGCCGGTTCAGGGTGACCAACGCCACGCCGGGCTCGGGACGGTCGACGACGACGAACTCACTGTGCTCAGCCACGCCGAGCACGTTAGCGCGCGGTTCAGTTCTCCTGCGACGCGACGGCCGCGTCGACGTCGAATTCCTTGATCTTGGTGATCAGTTCCTCGAGCTGCGCGGGGCCCAACGCACCGGACTGCCGGAAGACCTGATGACCCTTCTTGAACGCCATCAGCGTCGGGATCGCCTGGATCTCGGCGGCCTGCGCGAGCTCCTGCTCGGCCTCCGTGTCGACCTTGGCGTGCACGATGTCGGGATGTTTGTCCGCGGACGCGCCGAACGTCGGCGCGAACGCACGACAGGGACCGCACCACGACGCCCAGAAGTCGACGAGGACGATGTCGTTGTCGTCGACGATCGCCTTGAACTCTGCTGCGGTGATGTCCTTTGTAGTCACGTTCTTCCTAACGTCTCGGCTGGTCTACAGATTCCCAGTATGTCCCCACCGCTAAACGGTGCCATCCGGCGTGCCGCATACCCGTTCGGCGTTGGCCAGCAATTGCGCCCGCCGCGGCGGCCACCACCAGATCTCGGCCACCAGCATCGCCAGATACACCGCGGAGGCCACCGCATTGCCGACCGAACCGAAGACGGCGTCCCACACCGCTGTCAGCACGGCCACGACGAGCACGCACACCAGCAGCCACCGCAACGGTGGCCGGTGCTGCGCCGCTGACGCGATCCCACGGCTGTAACCGACCACCGCCGCCGCGAGTCGGGGATCATCGAGGCGTTCACCGCTGCGTACCGCCCGCGCCACCGCCACCCGGTCCGGACCGTTCAACGCGGCCGCACCCGGCCAATGGCGCGACATCCGTCGCGACATCCAGCCGCCGTAGCAGACCGCCACAATCACGAAGACGCAGGCGCCGGCCGGCGGGAATCCGGAGTCGAGCCACGCGAGAGCGCCCAGCACCGCACCGACGGCACCGCCGGTGATCAGCGCGCGGCTGACGAAGCCGCCTCGCCACACGAACGCCGGAACCGTGATCACACGGCGATTGTCCCGCCCGGCGGCCGATGCCGGGATCAGATCAGACGGTGAAGCCGAGCGCGCGCAGCTGTTCGCGGCCGTCGTCGGTGATCTTGTCCGGTCCCCACGGCGGGTTCCACACCCAGTTCAGCTTGATCTCGTTGACCAGGCCGGCGCCGATCAGCGCGGTGCGGGTCTGATCCTCGATCACATCGGTGAGCGGACAGGCCGCCGACGTCAGCGTCATGTCGATGAGCGCGACGGTGCCCGCTTCGCCCTCTTCCAGGTTCATCCCGTACACCAGGCCGAGGTCGACGACGTTGATGCCGAGTTCGGGGTCCACCACGTCACGCATGGCCTCCTCGACATCGGCGAGCAGCTCCTCGTTCACGGGATCGGTATTCACGGTGTCGCTCATCGTTTGTCCTCCACATCATCGCTGGCCTCGGCGAGAGCGGCCTTGAAGGCCGTCCAACCGAGCAGGGCACATTTCACCCGCGCGGGGTACTTCGCCACACCGGCGAACGCGATCCCGTCGCCGATGACATCCTCGTCCCCCTCCACGTTGCCGCGTGAGGAGATCATCTCGGTGAAGGCGGCGACCGTCTTCATGGCGTCGCCGACGCTCTGCCCGATGACCTGATCGGTGAGCACCGAGGTGGCGGCCTGGCTGATCGAACAGCCCTGGCCGTCATAGGAGACGTCCTCGACCGTTTCGCCGTCGCTGGACAGCGCCACCCGCAACGTCACCTCGTCACCACACGTGGGGTTGACGTGATGCACCTGCGCGGCGAACGGCTCACGCAGCCCGCGGTGGTGCGGGTGCTTGTAATGGTCCAGGATCACTTCCTGGTACATCTGTTCCATTCTCATCTGCTGCCCCGGGTCGCTTCGCTCCAGCCCGCCGTCACGAAAAGAACTCCACGGCTCGCTTCACGCCCGCGACCAGCCGGTCCACCTCGTCGAGCGTGTTGTACACCGCGAACGACGCCCGCGCGGTGGCGCTGATCCCGAACCGGCGGTGCAACGGTGCGGCACAGTGATGGCCGACCCGCACCGCGACACCGTCGTCGTCGAGCACCTGGCCGACATCGTGGGCGTGCACACCGTCGAGCACGAAGCTCACCGGGGAGGCACGCCGCTGTGTGGTCTGTGGACCGATGATCCGCACTCCTGGCACCTCGGCCAGCCCGGCCAGCGCGGCGGCCACCAGGGTCTGCTCGTGGGCCTGCACGGCGGGCATGCCGATCGCGTCCAGATAGCGTGCGGCGGCGGCCAGTCCGACCACCTGAGAGGTCATCGGGGTGCCCGCCTCGAACCGCTGCGGTGCGGGCGCGAAGGTGGTGGCCTCCATGGTGACCGTCTCGATCATGGAGCCGCCGGTGATGAACGGGGGCAGCGCGTTCAGCAGCTCACGACGGCCGTAGAGCGCGCCGATCCCGGTCGGGCCGAGCATCTTGTGCCCGGAGAACGCGGCGAAATCGACGCCGAGGGCGTGGAAGTCGATCGGCTGATGCGGCACCGACTGGCAGGCGTCCAGCAGGGTGAGCGCGCCGACCGCCTTTGCCCGGGCCACCAGCTCGTCCACCGGCGCCAGTGCCCCGGTGACATTCGAATGATGGGTGAAGGCCACGATCTTGACGCGCTCGTCGAGCTGTAGTGAGTCCAGGTCGATACGGCCGTCATCGGTGACCGCATACCACTTCAGCGTCGCTCCGGTGCGCCGCGCCAGTTCCTGCCACGGCACCAGGTTGGCGTGATGCTCCAGTTCGGTGGTGACGATGACGTCACCGGGACCGACCGCGTCCTCGAAGCGGTTGTCGCCCAAGGCGTAAGCGACCAGATTGATGGCCTCGGTGGCGTTCTTGGTGAACACCAGCTCGTCGATATCCGCGCCGACGAAGGCCGCGATATCCGCGCGGCCCTGCTCGTAGGCGTCGGTGGACTCCTCCATCAACTGGTGTGCGCCGCGGTGCACCGCCCCGTTGGAGGTGGTCAGGAACGCCCGCTCGGCATCGAGGACCGCCAGCGGCTTCTGCGAGGTCGCACCGGAATCCAGATATGCCAGCTGACACCCGCCGCGCATCACCCGGTTCAGGATGGGGAAGTCGGCCCGGATACGGGCGATCCCCTCCAGATCCAGTGGTGCCGAACGGATATCAGACAGGGTCATGATCTGTGACTCCTTCTCGGTACTAGGTTGCCGATGCTGCCTGGGTGAAACGCTCGTAGCCGTTCGCCTCGAGCTCGTCGGCGAGCTCAGGGCCGCCCGACTCGATGATCCGGCCGTCGTAGAACACGTGCACGAACTGCGGGCGGATGTAGCGCAGGATCCGGGTGTAGTGCGTGATCAGCAGGACGCCTGCGTGCTCCGCCTCGGCATAACGGTTGACGCCCTCGCTGACGATGCGCAGCGCGTCGACGTCGAGCCCGGAATCGGTCTCGTCGAGGATGGCGATCTTCGGCTTGAGCAGGCCCAGCTGCAGGATCTCGTGGCGCTTCTTCTCGCCACCGGAGAAGCCCTCGTTGACGCTGCGCTCGCTGAAGGCCGGATCGATATCGAGGTCGCTCATCGCACCCTTGACCTCTTTGACCCAGTGCCGCAGCTTCGGGGCCTCGCCGCGCACCGCGGTCACGGCGGTCCGCAGGAAGTTCGACATGGACACGCCGGGGACCTCGATCGGGTACTGCATGGCCAGGAAGAGTCCGGCACGCGCCCGCTCGTCGACGCTCATCTCCAGCACATCGGCGCCGTCGAGTGTGATCGAGCCGGACGTGACCTTGTACTTGGGATGGCCGGCGATGGCGTAGGACAAGGTGGACTTACCGGATCCGTTGGGACCCATCACCGCATGCGTCTCCCCCGACTTCACCGAGAGGTTGACACCCTTGAGGATGGGGATGTCTTCCCCGCCTTCGGGATTGGCGACGGAGACGTTCAGGTCTTTGACTTCGAGCGTGGTCATTCGTGGGCTGCTTTCGATTCTGTGATGGCTAGTTCTCGTTCGATGGCTTCGGTCAGGCGCTCGCGCACGGCCGGCACGGCGATCTTGGCGATGATCTCGCCGAAGAAGCCGCGGACCACCAGGCGACGGGCCTGCTCCTCGGGAATGCCACGGGCACGCAGATAGAACAACTGCTCGTCATCGAAACGGCCGGTGGCACTGGCGTGCCCGGCACCGGCGATCTCACCGGTCTCGATCTCCAGGTTGGGCACCGAGTCGGCGCGGGCGCCGTCGGTGAGCACCAGGTTGCGGTTCGCCTCGTAGGTGTCGGTGCCGGTGGCCTCGGCGCGGATCAGCACATCGCCGATCCACACGGTGTGCGCATCCGGCTTGTCGGAGGCCGGGTCGCCTTGCAGCGCACCCTTGTAGAGCACGTCGGACTTGCAGTTCGGTACCGCGTGGTCGACGAGCAACCGGGACTCGAAGTGCTGGCCGTCGTCGGCGAAATAGGTGCCGAGCAGCTGCGCCTCGCCGCCCTGGGCGGTGAACCGCACGGTGGCCGTGGTGCGCACCACGTCGCCACCGAGGGTGACGTTGACGTGGCCGAGCACCGCATCCTTGCCCAGGCGGGCGTGGTGCGAGCTCACGTGCACCATGTCATCGGCCCAGTCGGCGATCCAGATGACGCCGACGCCGGCCGAGTCACCGACGATGATCTCGACATTGTCGGCGTAGGTGCCGCTGCCGCGCAGGTCGACCACCACGATCGCGCGGGACAGCTCTTCCACCCGGATCTGCAGGTGCCCGTAGGCGACGTTGCCCTCGCCGGGCCCGTTGACGACGATCTCGATGGGCTCGGCCACCTCGGTGTCGCGGGCCACGGTCACCACGGTGGCGTTGCCGAATGACGAGTACGCCTGGGCCGCAACGCGGTCCGACGGCACACCGCCCTGGCCGAGGCGCTCATCGTCGCGCTGGACGGTCTCGACGGTCACCCCGGGGCGCTCGGTCACCTCGATCAGAGCGGAACCCGTGGCGGGAGCCGAACCGTCGTGCAGGCCGCGCAGGCGCTTGAGCGGGGTGAACCGCCACAGCTCGTCACGGCCACCGGGCACTTCGAACGCGTCGACGTCGAAGGAGGCGAACTGCTCCCCCTTGTTGGCGTTCAGAGCCGAACCGGATTTGCGGCCACCTTCGACCGCGGTAGTCAGCTCGCCCATCAACCGACCGCGCCTTCCATCTGGAGTTCGATCAGCCGGTTGAGTTCCAGCGCGTACTCCATCGGGAGTTCCTTGGCGATGGGCTCGACGAAGCCACGCACCACCATGGCCATCGCCTCGTCCTCGGTCATGCCGCGGCTCATCAGATAGAACAACTGGTCCTCGCTGACCTTCGACACGGTGGCCTCGTGGCCCATCGTGACGTCGTCCTCGCGGATGTCGACATAGGGGTAGGTGTCGCTGCGGCTGATCGTATCGACCAGCAGCGCATCGCATTTCACGCTCGACTTCGAGCCGTGCGCACCCTTGTTGACCTGAACCAGCCCGCGGTAGGAGGCACGGCCACCACCGCGCGCCACCGACTTGGACACGATGTTGCTCGACGTGTTCGGCGCCAGGTGCAGCATCTTGGCGCCGGTGTCCTGGTGCTGGCCCTCGCCGGCGAACGCCACCGAGAGCACCTCGCCCTTGGCGTACTCACCGGTCATCCACACCGCCGGGTACTTCATCGTCACCTTGGAGCCGATATTGCCGTCGACCCATTCCATGGTGGCGCCGGCCTCGGCGCGGGCCCGCTTGGTGACCAGGTTGTAGACGTTGTTCGACCAGTTCTGGATGGTCGTGTAACGCACCCGGGCACCGGGCTTGACCACGATCTCGACGACCGCCGAGTGCAGCGAATCGGACTTGTAGATCGGCGCCGTGCAGCCCTCGACGTAGTGCACGTAGGAACCCTCGTCGGCGATGATCAGGGTGCGCTCGAACTGACCCATGTTCTCGGTGTTGATCCGGAAGTAGGCCTGCAGCGGGATGTCGACGTGCACACCCGGCGGCACATAGATGAACGACCCGCCCGACCACACCGCGGTGTTCAGCGCGGAGAACTTGTTGTCCCCGGCCGGGATCACGGTGCCGAAGTACTTCTTGAACAGCTCGGGATGCTCGCGCAGACCCGAGTCGGTGTCCAGGAAGATGACACCCTGGGCCTCGAGATCCTCACGGATCGAGTGGTAGACGACCTCGGACTCGTACTGGGCGGCGACACCGGAGACCAAACGCTGCTTCTCCGCCTCCGGGATGCCGAGCTTGTCGTAGGTGTTCTTGATGTCGGCGGGCAGGTCGTCCCAGGTGGCGGCCTGCTTCTCGCTGGAGCGCACGAAGTACTTGATGTTGTCGAAGAAGATGCCGTCCAGGTCGGAACCCCAGTTGGGCATCGGCTTCTTGTCGAAGGTGCGCAACGCCTTGAGCCGGACGTCGAGCATCCACTCGGGCTCGCTCTTCTTCGACGAGATGTCGCGCACGACGGCCTCGCTCAGGCCGCGCTGCGCACTGGCCCCGGCAACGTCGGAATCCGACCAGCCGTAGCCGTAGGTGCCCAGGGACGCGATGGTCTCGTCCTGGGTCAGCGGGGTCTCCGGGGTGAGGGTCATGGCGACACTCCTTGGGTGGTGGTGGATTCGGCGCGGGCTGTGGGCCGAACAGGTTGGGGCTTGTCAGGTCCCAGTGGAACGTGGGTGGTGCAGGCGAAATCGCCGTTGACGATGGTGGCCAGCCGCTGCACGTGCGTGCCCAGGATCTGGGCGAACGCCTCTTGTTCAGCGTCGCACAGCTCGGGAAATTCCTCGGCGACGTGTGATACCGGGCAATGATGCTGGCAGATCTGCACACCGGACAACGGACCGGCCACCGGTGTGGTGGTGGTCGCGTACCCGGCGTCGGTGAGTGCGGCGGCCATCTGGTCCGCGGTCTGTTCGACCGCGTCGGGATCGCTCACCTCGGGAATCCCGGCCAGGATGGTGTCGATGCGGCGACGGGCGAAGGTGCGCACCGCGTCGTCGCCACCGATCTCGCGCAGCTGACGCATGGCCGCTACCGCCAGGTCGTCATAGGCGTGCGAGAGCTTCGCCCGGCCGGCGGCGGTCAGGCGGTACCGCTTGGCGGGCCTGCCCCGGCCGTTGTGCTGCCAGGCCGCGGCGGCGCTGGCCTGGGCGTCACCGGCCTCGATCAGTGCGTCGAGGTGCCGGCGGATGCCGGCGGCCGAGATGCCGAGGCGCTGGCCGATATCACCGGCGGTGACCGGGCCTTCCAGCAGCAATTGGACGATCGCGCTGCGGGTGTGACCGTCCGGGGACACCAAGGTGGGCGCGGCAGTTGCCGCGCCCGGTGCCTCCGGATTTATTTTCACAACACCATTGTGTCGGAATTCGTCCCGGGCTTCCAGCAAGGTGACCCTAACTGCGGCTGGAGGCCCCGGCAGACCGTCGCGGGCCCGCGAAGCCCGGCCGCTACGCTGCTCGCATGACCGCCCTTGGGTCCTTCAGCTCGGCGGTCGCCCGTTGGCATGCCGACGAACGGTCGGTGGGTTCACCCCTCAACGGCGCCGAGGTCGTGTGCCTGCGCCGTACCAGGGTATTCGGTGCGACCGGAACCGTCCTCATGGCGATCGGCGCGCTGGGCGCCGGCGCCCGGCCGGTGGTCCAGGACCCCACCTTCGGCGTCCGCCTGCTCAACCTGCCCTCCCGCATCCAGACCGTGTCACTGACCATGACCACCACCGGCGCGGTGATGATGGCGCTGGCCTGGCTGATGCTGGGCCGGTTCGCCCTCGGACCGCACCGGATGTCACGCAGTCAGCTCGATCGCACCCTGCTGCTGTGGCTGCTGCCGCTGCTGATCGCCCCGCCGATGTACAGCAAGGACGTCTACTCCTATCTGGCGCAGAGTCAGATCGCCCGGCTCGGCCTGGACCCGTATCTGGTCGGGCCGGCTCCCGGGCTCGGCCTGGATCACGTGTTCACCCTGTCGGTGCCCAGTCTGTGGCGCGAGACCCCGGCCCCCTACGGTCCGCTTTTCCTGTGGATCGGCGAGGGCATATCGGTGATCACCGGCGACAACATCGTCGCCGCCGTGCTGTGCCACCGGCTGGTGGTGCTCGTCGGCGTCGGACTGATCGTCTGGGCCACACCGCGATTGGCGCAGCGGTGCGGTGTGCACGAGGTGAGCGCACTGTGGCTCGGCCCGTGTAATCCACTGCTGTTCATGCATCTGGTGGCCGGCATCCACAACGAGGCGTTGATGCTCGGACTGATGCTGGCGGGCACCGAGTTCGCGCTGCGCGGTATCGACGGCGTCCGCGACGGCCGCTGGCGGATCCCGCCGCGGGCAACCGCGATGCTGGTCGCAGGCACCGTGCTGATCACGATGTCCTCCCAGGTCAAGCTGCCGTCGCTGCTGGCCATGGGGTTCGTCGTGATGGCGCTGGCGTGGCGCTGGGGCGGGACCTTCCGGGCGCTGCTGGCGGCCGGCTTCTCGCTGGGCGCGCTGTCGCTGGCGGTGATGGCCGTGATCGGCTGGGCCAGCGGGCTCGGCTTCGGCTGGCTGTTCACCCTGGGCACCGCGAACGTCGTGCGGTCCTGGATGTCGCCACCCACGCTGATCGCGCTGGGCACCGGGCAGGTCGGCATCCTGCTCGGCCTCGGCGACCACACCACCTCGGTGCTGGGCCTCACCCGCGGCATCGGTGTGATCATCATCGCAATCCTGGTGACCTGGTTGCTGCTGGCGGTTTTCCGCGGCCGCCTGCACCCCGTCGGCGGGCTCGGTGTCGCACTCGGCGCGACCGTGCTGCTGTTCCCGGTGGTGCAGCCCTGGTACCTGCTGTGGGCCATCATCCCGCTGGCGACCTGGGCCACCCGGCCCGGATTCCGCGGCTCCGCCATCGCGATGACGCTGGTGGTGGGCATATTCGGGCCGACCGCCAACGGCGACCGGTTCGCCTTGTTCCAGATCGTCGACGCCACCCTGGCCAGTGCCGTGATCGTGGCGCTGCTGATCGCGCTCACCTACCGCCGGCTGCCCTGGCGTGGGCTGCCCGATCCGGGCCCGGAGGACCGCCGACCCGGACCGGAGCCACCGGCTGCCAAACCCGACGCTTACGCTGAATCCCCGTGACCACCGGTTCTGAGCCCGTCGTGCAGCTGCGCGGCGTGACCAAAAGATACGGGGCGTCGACGGCGCCCGCCGCGGTGGACAACCTCGACCTCGAGGTGCACCGCGCCGAGGTGTTCGCGTTACTCGGGCCCAACGGGGCGGGTAAGACCACCACCATCGAGATGTGCGAGGGATTTCTGCGCCCCGACTCGGGCAGCATCGAGATCCTCGGCCTCGACCCGGTCACCGACAACGCAAAACTGCGTGAACGCATCGGCGTGATGCTGCAGGGCGGCGGCGGGTATCCCGCGGCCCGGGCCGGCGAGATGCTCAATCTGGTGGCCGCCTATGCCGCCAACCCACTCGACCCGCAGTGGCTGTTGGACACACTCGGGCTCGCCGACGCCGCCCGCACCACCTACCGCCGGCTCTCCGGCGGCCAGCAGCAGCGCCTGGCCCTGGCCTGCGCGGTGGTCGGCCGCCCGGATCTGGTGTTCCTGGACGAGCCGACGGCCGGCATGGACGCGCACGCCCGGATCGTGGTGTGGGAGCTGATCGACGCGTTGCGCCGCGACGGCGTCACGGTCGTGCTGACCACCCATCAGCTCACCGAGGCCGAGGAACTGGCCGACCGGCTGGTCATCATCGACCACGGCGCGACGGTGGCCGCGGGCACACCGGCCGAGCTGATGCGCAACGGCGCAGAGAATCAACTGCGGTTCACCGCACCCCCGAAACTTGATCTCGCACTGCTCATCTCGGCATTGCCGGAGAACTACCGGACCACCGAGGCCGCCTCCGGCGAGTATCTGGTGGAAGGACATATCGATCCGCAGGTGCTGGCGACGGTGACGGCGTGGTGCGCGCGGGTGAACGTGCTGGCCACCGACATGCGTGTCGAACAACGCAGCCTGGAACAAGTCTTCCTCGATCTGACCGGCCGGGAGTTGAGATCGTGAGCAATCGTTTCGCCGCGGGCACCTTCTCCCCCGACCCGCGCCCCGCCGGGGTGCGCCAGATGTTGATCGCCCAGTTCGGCCTGGAACTGCGGTTGCTGCTGCGCAATGGTGAGCAGTTGCTGCTCACCATGTTCATCCCGATCACGCTGCTGATCGGGATGACGCTGCTGCCGCTCGGCGAGTTCGGCGACAACCGCGCCGCGACCTTCACCCCCGCGATCATGGCGCTCGCGGTCATCTCGACGGCCTTCACCGGGCAGGCCATCGCGGTGGCCTTCGACCGCCGTTACGGCGCGCTGAAACGGCTCGGCGCCACCGCACTCCCGGTCTGGGGCATCATCGCCGGAAAGTCGCTGGCCGTGGTGGCCGTGGTGTTCCTGCAGTCGATTCTGTTGGGCGCCATCGGAATCGCTCTGGGATGGCGGCCCGAGGCCGGCGCCCTGGCGCTGGGCGCGGTGGTGATCGCGCTGGGCACCGCGACCTTCGCCGCACTGGGACTGCTGCTCGGCGGCACGCTGCGCTCGGAGATCGTGCTGGCGCTGGCCAACCTGCTGTGGTTCGTCTTCGCCGCCCTGGGCGCCCTGACGCTCGATGGCGGCCCGGTGCCCGCGGCGCTGCGCTGGGTGGCGCGGCTGACACCCTCGGGTGCGTTGACCGAATCGCTGACGCAGGCGATGACGCTGTCGGTGGACTGGTTCGGCATCGCGGTGCTGGCGGCCTGGGGTCTGCTCTCCGCGCTGGCGGCGCTGCGCTGGTTCCGCTTCACGTGAGCACCGTGCTCGGCGTCGACGGCTGGAGGAACGGCTGGGTCGGCATCGAGCTCCGGGACGGCCGCTACGCCGCCGCCCATGTCGACGCGACCCTGCGCGGACTGACCGACGCCGCGCCCGGCGTCCTGGCCATCGGCGTGGACATCCCCTTGGGACTGCTGGATGCCGAGGTACGCGCCTGCGACCGGGCCGCCCAACGCCGTCTCGGCGCACGCTCGTCGAGCCTGTTCGTGATGCCGCCCCGCCCGGTGTTCGACGCGCCCGACCATGCGGCGGCCACCGCCGCGGCCAAGGCCCTCACCGGCACCGGGATCAGCATCCAGACCTGGGGGCTGCGGCGGAAGATCCTGGAGGCAGAGGCACTGCATACGCAATCCCGGCTCCCGCTGTACGAGGTGCACCCCGAGCTGTCCTTCCACGAGATGGGCCTGCCGGCCGCCGACGGCAAGAAGAAGAGCTGGCGTGGCCAGCGGGCGCGCCTGCGGATCCTGGCCGCCCACGGGATCGACATCCCGGAGGACCTGGGCCGCGCCGTCGCCGCGGTGCCCGCCGATGACGTGCTCGATGCGGCGGCCGCGGCGTGGAGCGCGCACCGCATCGCCTCCGGGACCGCCTTCAGCATGCCGGATCCGCCCCAGCTCGCCGGCGGCCGGGCGCTGGCGATCTGGTGCTGACCGGCCCTACTACAACTTGTAGTTAGCGCTGCTCTACGATCGGGGCCGTGGCTGTCGGACGACTTTTCCTGCGACTTGTCGACACGCTGCCCGTGCCCAGCCTGCGCACGCAGCGCATCGTCGCGGCGTGCGTGATACTCACCCAGGGCGGTATCGCCGTCACCGGGGCCATCGTGCGGGTCACCGCCTCCGGGCTCGGCTGCCCCACCTGGCCGCAGTGCTTCCCCGGCAGTTTCACCCCGGTCCCGCACGCCGAGGTCGCCGGAATCCATCAGGCCGTCGAGTTCGGCAACCGGATGCTGACCTTCCTGGTCGTACTCACCGCGGCGGCCGCGGTCATCGTCGTCACCCGTGCCCGGCGCCGCCCGGAGGTGGTCCGCTACGCCTGGCTGATGCCGGCTTCGACGGTGGCACAGGCGATCATCGGCGGGATCACGGTGCTCACCGGACTGCTCTGGTGGACGGTCGCCATCCATCTGCTGGTGTCCATGGCGATGGTGTGGCTGTCGGTGCTGCTGTACGCCAAGATCGGCCAGCCCGATGCCGGCGAACCGGTGGCAGTGGTCCCGAGACCGTTGCGGCAGCTGACCGCGCTGAGCGGCATCGCATTGTCGGCCGTGCTGGTCACCGGCACCATGGTGACCGGGGCGGGCCCGCATGCCGGCGACAAGAGCCTGCAGCGTCCGGTGCCGCGCCTGGAGGTCGAGATCACCACGCTGGTGCACATGCATTCGACGCTGCTGATCGCGTATCTCTCCCTGCTGGTGGCGCTCGGCTTCGCCCTGGCGGCGGTCCGCGCGCCACGGCCGGTGATGACACGCCTCGGAGTCCTCGTCGCGCTGGTCACCGCCCAGGGCGCGCTCGGCGCGGTGCAGTTCTTCACCGGCGTCCCCGAGGCGTTGGTCGCGCTGCACGTCGCCGGCGCGGGCGCCGCCACCGCGGCCACCGCCGCGCTGTGGGCATCGATGCGGGAGCGCAACACCACCGCGGTGTGATTGTTGTGATTAATTCACAACCGTGACCTAGGCTGTCGGAATGACCCCGGGTGTGAACGCGCACGCGCGCCGAGCCGCCATCGCCGCACGGATCCACACCGACCGCGAGGTCGACTTCGCCACCCTGGCCGACGAATTCGACGTCTCGGAGATGACCATCCGGCGCGATATCGAGCGGCTCGAGGAGCAGGGCGTCGCCCGCCGGGTGCTCGGTGGCGCGATCGCGTTCGGCGGCAAGTCGACCGAGCCGTCGTTCGATGCGCGCGCCGCCGACTCCGCCGACGAGAAACTGCACATCGCGCACGCGGTGGCCGACCTGCTGACCCCGCGCGAGACCGTCATCCTGGACAGCGGCAGCACCGTTTTGGCGGTCGCCAGGGCCGTCAAGGGCCGGGATCTGGGACTGACCGTGATCACGCCCAGTGTGCTGGTCGCCATCGAACTCGCCGACGAGCCGGACACCACGATCCTGCTGACCGGCGGCAAGGTCCGGCCCGGTGAGCTGAGCCTGATCGGCGCCGAGGCCGAGGATTTCTACCTGCGCTACAACTGCGACACCTACGTGATGGGCATCGCCGGGGTGGACGGTAAGCGCGGCGCCTCGGAGTATCACCGCGAGGAAGGCAATGTGAAGCAGGCCGCCATGCGGGCGGCGGACCGGGTGATCGTGGCAGCCGACGCCTCCAAGTTGGGCCGGGTGCAGTTGATCAATGTCGCACCGGTATCGGCGATTTCGATCCTGGTCACCGATGGGCCGCCGACCCATCCGGCCGTCGGCGCGCTGCGCTCGGCGGGGGTTTCGGTGGTGTGCGTCAATGCCGAACGCTCACCGCAGGAACGGTCAACGCCGGCGCGCTGAGACCCCCGCGCTCTCCGAACGCGTCACCACGGCCCCGGACTCCTCGGCGATCAGCGCACCCGCGGCCCAGTCGTGCACGGCGAGATCGTCCTCGAAGAAGGCATCGAGACTTCCCTGCGCCACCAGGCAGAGATCCAGCGCGGCCGCCCCGAATCGGCGCATATCGGTGTACTCGGCCATCGCGGCGCCGAGTTCGCGCAACTGCCTGCGCCGGTGGCCGGGGTCATAGGACAGCCCGGTCCCCACCAGACGCACCGACGACTCCATCAGCGCCAGCGGCAACCGCGTCGGACCGGACACCGAATCAAGCTGGGCACCACGACCTTTGGCCGCACTCCAGGTCATCCCGAGCGCCGGCGCGCACACCGCCCCGGCCAGCCAGCTGCCGTCGGCCGTCGACCGGGCCGCCACCGAGGTGCCGAAGTGCGGGAGCCGCCGGATGTAGTTCGTGGTGCCGTCGAGCGGATCGACGACCCATTGCACCGCACCGGTACCGGTGCGTTCGGGCAACTCCTCGCCGAGCACGCCGTCGCCGGGCCTGACCTCCAGCAGCGCCGCGCGCACCGCCTCCTCGGCGGCACGGTCCACCGCCGTCACCACATCGCCTGCGGCACTCTTGGTCGCGATATCCACCGATTCGCCCCAGTGCCGCAGGCACACCGCGGCCCCGCGACGTGCGGCCTCGATCGCCAGCAGGCGCAGCTCCTCGCTCATAACGTCTTTCGGAATGCCTTCACCGCGTCCATCAACTCCGCGGCCCGCGAGGCCACGGCGCGGTTCTCGAACACCCCGTCCTTCTTGAAGTAGGTGCCGACCACCGCCCCGTCGGCGATGGACAGCTGCTCGGCCGCATTGTGTGCGCGCACTCCGGTGTTCACGAATACCGGCACCGCGCCGGCGTTGTCCTTGACCACCCGCAGCGCCTGGGTGTCGGTGGATGCCCCGGCGGTCAGACCGGACACACAGATGGCATCGGGTTTCGTCGCGAAGACCGTGGTCGCGGTGACCGAGGCCAGATCACGGTCGGCCAGATAGACCGCCGACTCCGGGACGATGTTGAACAGCAGCTTCACCCCGGCGCCACCGACGCGGTGACGGTGCCGCGCGACCTCGCCGACGTTGGTGTCCCACAGGCCGAAATCGCTGGCGTAGACGCCGGTGAAGATCTCCCTGACCCACTGGGCGCCGGTCGCGACCGCGAGGTCGATCGAGGCGCGACCGTCCCACAAAACGTTCACGCCGTAGGGCACCGCGAAATCGGACAGCAACTCACCGATCACCCGGGCCATCGTGATGGCGGTGATCGGCTCGGTCTTGGTCAGATACGGCAGGCTGAACTCGTTGGAGACCATGACGCCGTCGACACCACCGGACTGCAGCGCGGCCAGTTCCTCCTTGGCGCGGTCCACGACCGCCCGGACGCCCGCGGCCGAGTCGAAACCGGGATCGCCCGGAAGTGCCGCCAGATGCAGCATCGCGATCACCGGCTTCTGCACGGCAAATACGTCATCGAGCCAACTGGTCATGGGGGGCGCCTCTCCGCTGTCGTCTTTTGTCTCAGGCCTGTGCTGGGTTAAACGTATGTTACTAAATCACATTAATCCAGCGGTTTCTCGTGAGTTATCGTGACTTTCGAACAAGTCTTGTGAGAATATAACAGAGTAAGTATTGTGGTCCCACCGCAACAAACAGGGCGGACACCAACCGAAGGGATGGCATGCCGGAGTTCACCATCGGCATCGATATCGGCACCACCGGTACCAAGACCGTGCTCGTCGATATCGGCCGCGCCCGTATCGTCGCCCAGGCCACCCACGACGCCCAGCTGTTCTCCGCGGCCCCCGGCCACGCCGAGGCAGACCCGAACCAGTGGTTGCAGAACGTGCACGCCGGCATCCGCGACGTGCTGGCCACCTCGGGCGTCACCCCCGACCGGATCGCCGCACTGTCCACCACCGGCATGGTCCCGGCCGTCGTGCCGGTGGACGGCACCGGCGCCCCGGTCCGGCGTGCACTGCTACAGAACGATGCCCGCGCCACCGCCGAGATCACCGAACTCCGGCACGCGCTCGATGACCAGACCGTGCTGCGCGCAACGGGTTCCGCGGTGACCCAACAGTCGGTGGGCCCGACCGCGCTGTGGCTGCAACGCCACGAACCCGACACCTGGTCTCGCACGACACACCTGGTCGGGTCCTACGACTGGGTGCTGATGGCCCTCGGCGCGCCCGCGCACGTCGAGCTGAACTGGGCACTGGAATCCGGTCTGGGCACCGTCGACGGTGCGCGCTTCGAGCCGATGTACACCGCGGCCGCCCTGCCTGCCGAACTTGTGCCCGCCGTGCTCTCCCCCGGCAGCCGGGCCGGCGAGTTGAGCACCGCGGCCGCCGAGGCCACCGGACTGCGGCCCGGCCTGCCGCTGATCGTCGGCGGCGCCGACCATGTGCTGTCGGCCTATGCCGCGGGCGTCAACGCCGAGGGCGACTGGCTGGTGAAACTCGGTGGCGCCGGGGACATCCTGGCCGCCGCCGACCAGCCGGTCATCGATGCCCGGCTCTACCTCGACGCCCACCCGGTGCCCGGACGGTGGCTGCCCAACGGCTGCATGGCCACCAGCGGCAGCCTGATCCGCTGGTTCCAGACCCTGTCCGGCGGAATCGACCTGGTGGCCCTGGACCATGAGGCCGATACCCGCAACCCCGGCGAGATCCTCTGTCTGCCCTACTTTCTCGGCGAAAAGAGCCCCCTGCACGACCCCGACCTGCGCGGCGCATTCGTCGGCCTCGACCTCGCCCACAACCGCGCCGACATGTACCGGTCGGTGCTGGAGGCCATCGCCTACGGGTTCAAGCATCACACCGAGGTGTTCGCCTCCATGGGGGTGCCGCTGCACCGGGCCCTGGTGACCAACGGCGGCAGCCGCTCGGTGCTGTGGAAGCAGATTCTCGCCGATGTGCTGGACACCCCGCTGTCCCCGATCGTCGGTCACCCGGGTGCCTCGCTGGGCGCCGCGGTGATCGCCGCGGTCGGCACCGGGTTGCTGGACGGCTGGGACAACACCCAGATGTTCCAGACCGTCGGCGAACCCGTCGTGCCCGATCCGAAGAACGTCGACCGCTACGCCGAGGCCTACACCCAGTGGCGTGAACTCGGCGACGTGCTCACCCCGATATCCCACCGCATCGCCCGAAAGGCCCGGCCATGACCTCCCCCGACACCACCGCCAGCACCCGGACCGCCGTCGTCACCGGCGCCGGCTCGGGTATCGGACGGGCCATCTCGACCACCCTCGCCGAGCGGGGCTGGCGGGTCGTCGTCTCCGATATCGACGCCGAGGCCGCCGCGCAGACCCGTGACGCACTGAGCGGAACCGGGCACGAGGCCGTCCAGCTCGATGTCACCGACGCCGCCGGATCGGCGCGACTGGCCGACGATGTGGCCGATCGGGTGGGGCTGCACGCCTGGGTGAGCAACGCCGGCATCTCGGCGATGGCCCGCTTCGTCGACGTCTCCACCGAGCAGCTGGACCGCAGCCTCGACATCAACCTCAAGGGCGTCTTCCTGTGCGGCCAGGCCGCGGCGCGGGCGATGATCCGCACCGGCGTGCGCGGCACCATCGTGAACACCGCGTCCATGGCGGCCAAGCAGGGCCGGGTGCCGTTCCTCGCCGACTATGTGGCCTCCAAGTTCGGGGTCCTCGGCCTCACCCAGGCGATGGCGTTCGAGCTTGCCCCCCAAGGCATCACGGTCAACAGCGTGTGCCCCGGTTTCGTGGCCACCCCGATGCAGTCCCGCGAACTCGAATGGGAGGCGCTGCTCACCGGCTCCACCCCCGAGGGTGTGCGTCAGTCCTGGGTCGACGCCACCCCGCTGGGCCGGCTGCAGACTCCCGATGACGTCGCCCGCGCGGTGGCGTTCCTGGTCTCCGAGGATGCCCGGTTCATCACCGGAGAAGCACTGTCGGTCAACGGCGGTGCCTACATGGATTGAGTCCCCCAACCCCCCGCACCCGCTCGATCCATCCGGACAAAGAGAAGAGGACCATGAAAATCCCAACCTTGCGCTGGTTGCCAGCGATCATCGCCGCCACCAGCCTGACCCTGGCCGGCTGCGCGGGCAGCGGCGGATCCGGCGAGCAGAGCTCGTCGGGCCTCGGTGAGATCCCCACCGACACCAATGCCACGGTGCGGGTGCTGATGGAGAACGTGCCCGACACCGATATCGTGAAAGGCCTTGTCGGGCAGTTCAACCAGAAGTATCCCGGCATCAAGGTCGAGATCGAGACCATGACCTTCGACCAGATGCGTGACCGTCTGGTCTCCTCGTTCCAGGCCTCCCAGCCCGCCTACGACCTCATCGTGGTGGACAACCCCTGGATGGACGACTTCGCCGACGCCGGCTTCCTGGAGCCGCTCAACGACCGGATCGCCGCGACCCCGGACTACCGGCCGGACGACTTCTTCGACTCGCTGACCGCGATCACCGATGTCGAGGGCACCACCTACGGCGTGCCGTTCTACAACTACGCGCTGGGCTACATCTACAACACCGGTGACCTCACCGCGTCCGGGCAGAGCGTCCCCACCGACCTGGGCGCGCTGGTGGCCACCTCACAGCGGCTCAAGACCGCCGACCGGGCCGGTATCGCGATGCAGCCGCAGCGCGGCTACAAGATCTTCGAGGAATGGGCCAACTGGCTGTTCGCCGCCGGGGGCTCGATCTACGGCGAGGACGGCAAGCCCTCGCTCGACACCCCTGAAGCAGCGCGCGCCCTGGACGCCTATATCGAGACGTATCGGACCGCGGCCCCGGCCAACAGCCTGTCCTGGGGATTCGATGAGGCGTTCCGCTCCGTCTCCAGCGGTATGGCCGCCTCGATGATCGGCTACAACTGGAACCTTCCCGCGCTCAACGATCCCGAAGGCGCTTCGGCGCAGCGTGCCGGCCAGTTCGCCCTGGCGCCCATCCCCGGCGGCAAATCGGCTCTGGGACTGTGGAGCTGGGCCATCCCCGCCAACTCCGCAGCAGCCGACGCCGCCTGGGCGTTCACCTCGTGGGTGACCTCACCGGAGATCGACGCCCAGCGGGTCGCCGACGGTGGTGCCGTGATCCGGCAAGGCTCGCTGACCGACCCGAAGGTGCTCGCCGACGGTTACGGCGCCGACTACTACAAGACGGTCGGCGACATCTTGTCCGAAGCGGCACCGCTCACCGAGGGCAAGGGTGGCGAGGAGATGATCCAGGCAGTCGGCACCGAGCTCAACGATGCCGCCGCGGGCAACAAGAGCGTCGCCGACGCACTGCGCGATGCACAGGCGGCCGCGGAGCGGATCCAGCAGTGACCGAAGGGAATCCGGCGGTCACCTGGTGCACAGGACGCACGGGGTGTCCGCGATGAAGTTCAAGTACGGCATGCTCACGCCGCTGCTCGCCCTGTTCGCCGTGGCCGTCGGATTCCCGCTCTGCTACGCGGCGTATCTGTCAGTGACCGACTACAAACTGACCGATCGCAGCCAACCCGATTTCGTGGGCGCCACCAATTTCACCAGCGCGTTGGCCAATCCGGCGTTCTGGGAGGCGTTTGCGACCACCGCCACGTATGTGGTGATCGCGGTGAGCCTCGAGCTGGTTCTCGGTTTCGCACTCGCCCTGGCCCTGCACCAGCAGCGCTGGGCCAAGGATCTGTCCCGGGCGATCGTGCTCGCGCCCATGTTCATCACCCCGATCGCGGTCGGGCTGATCTTCCGGTTCCTGCTCAACGATCAGATCGGCGCGGTGCCCGCGCTGCTGCACGCGGTGGGCGCCGATTACGACTTCTTCGGCGCCGGAAGGGCACTGCTCACGCTGGCCTTCATCGACGTCTGGCAGTGGACGCCGTTCATGGTGCTGCTCATCCTGGCCGGCCTGGAGTCGATGCCCAAACAACCCATGGAGGCGGCCCGGGTAGACGGGGCCGGTCCGGTCTACCGGTTGCGCCGGGTGCTGATCCCGATGCTGGCCCCGGTACTCACCGTCGCGGTGCTGCTGCGCGGGCTGGACGCGCTGCGGGTCTTCGAGTACATCTACGCCACCACCCGCGGCGGCCCCGGCACCGAAACCCAGACGCTGCAGTACTTCATGTACCTCGAAGGCATCCAGTTCTTCCGGCTGGCGCAGGCCAGCGCCATGGCGTTCATCGTGCTGGCCCTCGTCCTGGTGGTGATCGTGGCGGCGTTCCGGGCGATGGAACGCAACCGCGCCTCTGAAAGGAGCGGCCTCCGATGAGCCGGCCCCGCCCCCTCGAGGTCCTGCGCCTCGCGGTGCTCACCGCGGCATTCGTCTTCGTGCTGTTCCCCATCGTCTGGGTGGCGCTGGCCAGTTTCAAGACACCCCAACAGATGTCGGAACCGTTCCTGTTCGCATTCGCGCCCAGCCTGGCGAACTGGCAGGCCGTGTTCGAGTCCGGGGTGTTCGCCGCCGCCGGCCGCAGCGCCCTCGTCGGCATCATCACGGTGGCCATCAGTCTGGTCGTCGGCAGCATGGGCGCCTACGTGATCGCCAAGTACCGGGCCGGTGGATCGCTGACCAGATTCGGGATGCTGGCCGCGCAGGTGGTCCCGCCGGCGGTGATGGTGTTCCCGTTCCTGACCATGGCTCAGGCGCTGCGGATGACCGACACCCTGGCGCCGGTGATCTTCGCCCATCTGTCGTTCGTGCTGCCGCTGGTCACCTGGTTCCTGATCGGCTTCTTCGAGGCGGTGCCTGCATCGCTGGAGGAGCAGGCCCGGGTGGACGGATTCACCCGCTGGCAGGCCTTCCGGATGGTGGTGCTGCCCCAGGTGTACCCGGGTATCGGGGCCGCGGGCATCTTCGGGTTCACGCTGTCGTGGAACGACCTGTTCTACGGGCTGATCCTGGCGCCCGGCAACGCGGCGATCCTGCCGGTGGCGATCGCGAACTTCAACACCTTCCGCGGTGTGCAGATCGGCACCATGAGCGCGGCAATCATGATCGCGATCATCCCGGTCGTCATCGCCAGCTTCTTCATCCAGCGACGCCTGGTCCAGGGGATCAGCGGCGGCGCGGTCAAGTACTAGACAAGCGAGGTTGTACACACATGGCATCGGTCACCTTCTCCAAGGTCGGCAAATCGTTCGGCTCGACCAGCGTGGTGTCGGATCTGGATCTGGAACTCGCCGACGGCAGCATGACGGTGCTGGTCGGACCGTCCGGCTGCGGTAAGACCACCTCGCTGCGCATGCTGGCCGGGCTCGAGGAGGTCAGCACCGGCACGATCCGGATCGGCGATCGCGATGTGACCGCACTGGAACCCAAGGACCGCGATATCGCGATGGTCTTCCAGAACTACGCGCTCTACCCGCACCTGTCGGTGCGCGAGAACATCGCCTTCCCGTTGCGGGCCAAGAAGATCGACCGCGCCAAGGCCCTGCGGCAGGCCGACGAGATCGCCGAATCGCTGGGCCTGGGCGCGCTGGTCGAACGCAAACCCAAGGATCTCTCCGGCGGGCAGCAGCAACGGGTGGCGATCGGGCGGGCCATCATCCGCGAACCCGCGGTGTTCCTGTTCGACGAGCCGCTGAGCAATCTGGACGCCAAGCTGCGCGTCGAGACGCGCACCGAACTACTGCGGCTACAGCGCAGATTGGGCATCACCTCGCTCTACGTCACCCATGATCAGGAAGAGGCGATGACGCTGTCGGATCGCATCGTGGTGATGCGCGAGGGCCGCATCGCCCAGGCCGGCCCGCCCGCAGAGGTCTACCGGCGACCCGCCGACACCTTCGTGGCCACCTTCGTCGGCAGCCCGAAGATGAATCTGATCGACGGCGCGGTCACCGGCGGGGAACTACGCACCGAATCCGGCGTCCGGATCGCCGTGGGCGGCCCGGCTGCCTCGGCGGTGACGGTCGGGGTGCGGGCCGACGATCTGATCCTCACCCCGTCCCGGGACGGGGAGGCGACGGTGGAACTCGTCGAGCTGCTCGGGCCGCGGGCCATCATCACGATCGGCGCGGCCGGTCAGCAACTCACCGGTGTGGTCGAGGCGGCGGCACTGACCGATATCACCGTCGGCGCCACTGTCGAGCTGTCCGCCCGTGACGTGCACCGCTTCGATGTGCACACCGGGGTGCGGCTCTCCGACCCGGTCTAGGGGTCGCGGTGCGACAGCGGACCCAGCCCGAGCCGGGTCAGGGCCGCCTCCACGCCGAGCGCGTAATCGCGTTCGGCGCGCCGCTTCTCGGTCGCGCCGAGCTGGCGGAAACCCAGCGACGGTTCGACGAGTTCGAGTTCCAGCAGCCGCGGGTCGCGGGCCCCGCCGATGACGTCGACGCGGGCGTAGAGCAGGTCGGGTGCGGCGATGCCGAACCGTTTCGTCGCCGCGGCCACCGCGGCGTGGCCGACCTCCCACACCTCGTCGGCGGGATCGGCGGCGCCGAGTTTCTCCGCGGCGAACGTCCCGGTCTGCTCGAACTCCGGTCCGCGCCCGGCCGGCGGCAGGATCGGGCCCTTGGTGAAGGCGTGTGAGGGCCGGCCGTTGAGGAACACCAGCGCCGTCTCCCCGCCGGAGATCCGCGGGTCATAGGGCTGCACCAGCACGGCGCGGCCGTTGGCGTGCAGTGCCTCGGCATGCGCGACCGCCGCGCGCGGGTCGACGAACCGTTGTGCGCCCACCGATCCGGCGCCGACGGCGGGTTTGACCACCACTTCGCCCTCCGGCGCCCGCACCGCTTCGCCGACCGCGTAATACCGGGTCGGGACGATCGGCAGACCGTCCTCGGCCAGATCCAGCAGGTAGTGCTTGTCGGTGCTCCAGGCCACCACCTCCGGTGGATTCAGCAGGTTGCGCACCGCCCGCGTCCAGGCCAGGAACTCGTCGAGGCGCTCGCTGTAGTCCCAGGTGGCACGCAACACCACCAGGTCGGCCTCCAGGGTTTCCGGGTCGTCCCAGGATTTCCAGCTGACCGGCAGGCCGCGGGCACGCAGGGCCTCGACCAGGCCGTCGTCATCGCTGTCGCCTTCGGGAAGTGCCGCGCAACTGGCGAACACGATGCGGGGATGGAACAGGTCGGGACGGGCCAGCTTCACATATGGATGATAGAGATATGCATGCCATCGAAGTTGCCCAGACCGGCGGACCCGAGGTCCTGAACTACGTCGAGAAGGATGCGCCGTCGGCCGGACCCGGCCAGGTGCTCATCAAGGCCGAGGCGATCGGCGTCAACTTCATCGACACCTATTTCCGCTCGGGGCAGTATCCGCGCGAGCTGCCGTTCGTCTCGGGCAGCGAGGTGTGCGGCACGGTCGCCGCGGTGGGTGAGGATGTCGCCGCGCTGGCCGTCGGCGACCGGGTGGTCACCGCCAACGCCGTCGGCGCGTACGCCGACTTCTCCGTCGCTCCAGCCGATTACGTCGCCTATGTGCCCGACGAGGTGGCCCCCGACGCGGTGGCATCGGCGTTGCTGAAGGGGATGACGGCGCACTACCTGCTGAAGTCCGTGTACGCCGTGCAGTCCAATGACACGATCCTGGTGCACGCCGGTGCCGGCGGTGTGGGTCTGATCCTGACGCAGTGGGCCACCAGTTTGGGGACCAGGGTGATCACCACGGCATCGACCCCGGAGAAGGCCGACTTGTCCCGGCAGGCCGGCGCGGTCGAGGTGCTGGAGTACCCGGACAACGCCGAGGAGTTCGGGGCCACCGTCAAGCGGCTGAGCAACGGCGGCGTGGCCGCGGTGTACGACGGGGTGGGCGCCTCGACGTTCGAGGCCAGCCTGGCCAGTCTGGCCGTGCGCGGCACACTGGCCCTGTTCGGCGCCGCCAGCGGCCCGGTGCCGCCGTTCGACCCGCAGCGGCTCAACACGGCCGGTTCGGTGTTCCTGACGCGGCCCAGCCTGGCCGCCTACACCCGTACCGCCGACGAGTTCGCATGGCGGGCAGGCGAAGTGATCAATGCCATCGCCGACGGTTCGATCACCATCACCGTCAGTGAGCGCTACCCACTGGCCGAGGCCGCGCGGGCGCACACCGATCTGCAGGGACGGCGGACCGTCGGTTCCATCGTGCTGGTGCCTTAACGGCGGGCGCGCACCAGCCGGTAGACCCCGTACAACAGCGCCAGCCCGACCAGCGCGGCGCCCACCCAGGGCAACAGCAGACCCACCAGCAGCAGCAGGTTGGACCCGGTGTCGACCAGCGCATCCCAGCCGCGTTCCAGCTGGCCGAGGAAACCCCGGTACTGCTCGGGCGCGGGCCCACCGGTCTCACCGGCGACCAGATCGACGGTGACGGTGCTGTAGCTGATCTGCTCCCCCAGCGCGGCGCGTTGCGCGCGCAGGCTGTCCAGATCGGCCTGTCGTTGTGAGAGCGCGTTCTCCGCCTCGATCAGCGCCGACGGATCCCGGGCGTCGCGCATGATCGCCAGCAGCCGGTCCACCGAGGTCTGCAACGCCTTGATGCGGGCATCCAGGTCGACGCGCTGACTGGTCACGTCCTCGGCCCGCATGTCCAGTGATTCGACTGTGCCCAGTGCCTTCAGGCCGTCGATGACGCCGTCGAGTTTGTCGGCGGGCACCCGCAGCGAAAGGGTGATCCGGGCTTTGTCCAGCGCCGAACCGCCGTACTCGGTGCGGCCGTCGATGCGTCCGCCGGCATCGGTGGCCAGGGCCGACGCCCGGTCCGCCGCGGCCGGCGGATCGTCAGCGGTGATGGAGACGGTGGCCGTCTTGACGATGTCGCGCTGCACCTCGGGCGGCGCCTTCGGTGCGTCCTGGGGTACCGGGCCGGTGAGCGGCATGGTCTCCGGGGCGGAGCCACCGCCGGCCTTGAAATCCTCGGTAGCTCCCGGCGGGCCGGGCGGGGATCCTGCCGAGCATGCCGCGATGGCGAACACCACGACGAGGCCGGCCAAAGCCCGGAACAGCCATCCGATGATCATGAAATCCCATAGTAGGGAGTCGGGCCGGTATCCGGTCCCAACATTGTCTTTTGCTTCACCTTTCACCGTGGCAACATCGCCGCACCCGGGCATCCCGAGTGACACGACGAGGAGATGAATTGTTGGCATGCAGCAGATTTCGGCAGGCTTACCGACAGCTGCCGGGAGTGATCGCTGTGCGCGAAGGCGCCCGGATCTGCTTAGACTCTCGTCCGTGCGATGGCGTAGCGGTGTGGGCATCGCATTGGCAGCGGCGCTGGTGTGCCCGACCACCGGTGCGGTGACCGCGCACGCCGAGCCCGTGAACATGCGCCCGCAGAGCTACGACAAGGTCTCACGCGACGGTTGGCACCTGAACATCCGCATCGAGAACGAGGTCGTCAACTCGGTGCCCAATCTCGCCAACGCCAACGACTCC
This sequence comes from Mycolicibacterium sp. P9-22, assembly GCF_008329585.1. Taxonomy (GTDB): domain Bacteria; phylum Actinomycetota; class Actinomycetes; order Mycobacteriales; family Mycobacteriaceae; genus Mycobacterium. The sequence goes on from NZ_NPKP01000004.1 coordinate 149,850, forward strand.
CGTGAGGGTTTCGTCACCGCCTCGGCGACGGCGACCGCCGTCGGAGGATCCAGCCCGATCACCGACAGTGTCTTCATCGTCGGATATCAATTGGGCTGCCAGTCCGATGTCTCCGCGGGCCTGCAGTACGGCGGCACGGCCGGTGTGGCGCCGCAAGGGTCCGTCGGATTCGACGGATCCGGCCCGAGCGCGTCCGCCAGCGGAACCGGTGGCGCTGCCGGTTTCGTGCAGACGGTTCTGCAACCGGGCGTCATCGTCGATCTCCCGTTGTCGAACATGGCCTTGAGCGGCGGCGGCATCGCGATGCTCGACATCGACAACATCCACATCAAGGCGGACGCCTGCGGCGGGGACGTCACGGTCCGGTCCTATGCGTATCTGCGTGTCTCCACCGACACCGCGCACACCCAGTTCGCGATCTACGGCGACCCGATCAAGATCTGACATGCGGCGCAGCACGGCGAGACTGCTGCTGATCGCTTCGGCGTCAGTGCTCATCCAGCTGGCGGCCCCCTCAGCCGGCGCCAAGCCGGTCCCGCTCCCGGGCCCACCGCCGTATGTACCGGGCGCCCCCGACGCCGAACCCGGCAGCTTCGACTATCCCTACAATGTCATCGCAGTCGGGCCGCCGGCGGCCACCGATTCCCGAGGGGTTCGTATCGGCTCCAATGTCGATCCGCCGTCACAGTCGACGGGTCTGCCAGGAAGCAGGCTCGGAAACGGTGAGCAGGCACCCGGACCGCTGGTCACCTCGAATGCCCGGTACGGCATATCCGCCGGGCTGGAACTACCGGTCCCCGCGAATCCCGGTGACCCGCCGGGCTACCCGCCGCGGCTGGAAATGCCGGGGGACCCGCATTCCATCTACCCCTAGACCGGCTGTGCTTGCGGAAAGGCCCAAGTTCCGTCCAGGATCTCCGACCGCGGCCGGTACAGCCGAACGATGTAGTTCCAGCCGTCGGTGATCGGGAGCAGATTCGGTCCATGCTCACCACCGAACTGGATGACGGTGCTGCCATCGGCTTCCTTGGCGGCGGTGATGTTGTTCACCGAATAGGCGTTCCGCGGGTTGGGCGCGAAATAGCCGCTCTTGTCGTAGACCGTGATCGACCAGAACCCGTCCACCGGAACTTCTTTGACGATGAGCCTGTGCACTGTGGCGCCATCGTTGTCCGGCGGGACCACCGATAGGTAGAGCGCGTCCCGCTCGGGATTGCCGCCCCATGCGTACGCCGCCCCGATGAGGTGGCGCACCGGATCGACGTCGTCCCGCGGGCCGAAGGTCTGCTTGCTGTCCGGCACCGTCGTGGACAGCGCGATGAGTGCGTCGCGCACCGTCTTCTGACTGACCGGATCCCAGTCCGGCACCGCGAAGCTGCCCGGCCCGGCGGGCTGCGAGACGGTGATGACGTCCTGCAGCGCACACACCGCGGCAATATCGGCGGCATCGCCGGGGTCGACCAGGGTGCGAAAGGCCGCGGCGATGTACCGCGTCCCGGCGTCCGCACGGGTGATGGTCAGCTCGGCCGGTGCATACACGACGGCAGGCACGTAGTGATCCTCGGTGATGACCTGCAACGACATGAACCGGCCGGCACTGTCGGGCAACGTGATGGTCACCGGCCCGGCGTCCAGATCGAACACCCCGACCGAGTAGAGCGTGTCGCGGTTCTGCCGGATGACCAGCTGTGAGTCGACCGGGCTCAGCTCCCGGAAGTGCCGCAGCACGCCCAGACTGCCGTCCTTGACGATACCGCCGAAATACACATCGGATTCGGCGCGAATGAAGTTGTCGGGGCTGACATGCAGGGCCATTACCTGACCGTAATGGTCAGAACAGCTGCGGCAGTCCCAACGCGGAATCCACGGCCAGCGCGCAGAACACCACGGCCAGGTAATTGTTGGACTGCAGGAACAGCCGCAGCGGCTTCACCGGCTCCCCGCGCTTCACGCCGGAGTACAGCTGATGGGCCATCACCAGGAACCAGACACCGGCCAGCAGCGCCACGGATGCATACAACCAGCCCGTCGCCAGCCCGAGCGCCAACGTGGTCAGCACCGTCAGCCAGGTATAGATCAAGATCTGACGGGTGACCTGGCGTTCGGTGGCGACCACGGGCAGCATCGGCACCCCGGCGGCTTTGTAATCTTCCTTGTAGCGCATGGCCAGCGCCCAGGTATGTGGCGGCGTCCAGAAGAAGATGATCAGGAACATCACCAGGGCCGGCCACTGGATCGTGCCGGTCACCGCGGACCAGCCGATCATCACCGGCATGCAGCCTGCGGCCCCGCCCCAGACCACGTTCTGGGAGGTCCGGCGTTTGAGCAGCAGGGTGTAGATGAACACGTAGAACGCGATGGTCGCCAGCGCCAGCACGCCGGAGAGCAGGTTGGTGGTCCACCACAACCACGCGAAGGATCCCGCTGTCAGCACCAGCCCGAAGATCAGCGCGTGCCGCGTCGGCACCGACGCCCTGGCAAGCGGCCGCAGCGCGGTGCGTTTCATCACCTTGTCGATATCGGCGTCGGCCACGCAGTTCAGCGTGTTGGCGCCTGCGGCGGCCATCATGCCGCCGATCAGGGTGTTCAGGATGAGCAGCGGGTCAACGGTGCCACGATCGGCGAGCAGCATGGCCGGGATGGTCGTCACCAGCAACAGCTCGATCACGCGCGGCTTCGTCAACGCAAGGTACGAAAGAACCGTGGTTCGTATCCGATTCGGTGCGCCACTGACCGGCCGGCGCTCGCGAATGCTCACGCAAATAACTCCTCGGGCGACGGTCACGCGGGCTTCTACTACAGACGATGGTAGACCGCACCGCGGTCGGCCCCGCACCGCAGGGGGGTCTCGGAGTTTGTTCTCCGGTTAACGGACGCCAAACCTGCACCAACCGGTCTGCGAGGGATGACTCCCCCGCACTAGGGTGTTTGAGGTAGCGAAGTCCGCAGCGCAGAGAAATTTAGGAGTGAAGGTAGTGACCACCGCCGAAGAGATAACTGCCCTCACACAACCGAACCACCCCGATGACTGGTCCGACCTCGACACCGTCGCGGTGGACACCGTGCGCGTGCTGGCCGCCGATGCGGTCCAGAAGGTCGGCAACGGCCACCCCGGTACCGCGATGAGCCTCGCCCCGCTGGCGTACACGCTGTTCCAGCGCCAGCTGCGCCACGACCCCAGTGACGTGCACTGGCTGGGCCGTGACCGCTTCGTGCTGTCGTGTGGGCACTCCAGCCTCACCATCTACCTGCAGCTGTTCCTGGGGGGCTTCGGTCTGGAGATCGAGGACATCGAGGCGCTGCGCACCTGGAAGTCCAAGACCCCGGGCCACCCCGAGTTCCGGCACACCAAGGGCGTCGAGATCACCACCGGCCCGTTGGGCCAGGGGCTGGCCTCGGCCGTCGGTATGGCCATGGCCGCCCGCTACGAGCGCGGCCTCTTCGATCCCGACGCCCCGGCCGGTGAGAGCCCGTTCGACCACCATATCTACGTCATCGCCTCCGACGGCGATATCGAAGAGGGCGTCACCAGTGAGGCGTCCTCGCTGGCGGGCACCCAGCAGTTGGGCAACCTGATCGTCTTCTACGACAAGAACCACATCTCCATCGAGCACGACACCGACATCGCGTTGAGCGAGAACGTCGCCGACCGCTACCGCGCCTACGGCTGGCACGTCCAGGAGATCGTCGGCGGCGAGAACGTGGTCGCCATCGAGGAGGCCATCGCCGAGGCCAAGAAGGTGACCGACAAGCCGTCCTTCATCTCGATCCGCACCATCATCGGTTACCCGGCCCCGACCAAGATGAACACCGGTGGCGTGCACGGCTCGGCGCTCGGTGACGACGAGGTGGCCGCCACCAAGAAGATCCTCGGCTTCGACCCGGACAAGAAGTTCGAGGTCCGCCCCGAGGTGATCGAGCACACCCGCAAGCTCGTCGACCGGGGCCGCGAGGCACATGAGAAGTGGCAGACCGGCTTCGATGCCTGGGCCGAGCGTGAGCCGGACCGCAAGAAGCTGCTGGACCGGCTGCTCGCCGAGGAACTGCCCGAGGGCTGGGACGCCGACATCACCCACTGGGAGCCCGGCTCCAAGGCGGTCGCCACCCGCGCCGCCTTCGGCCAGGTGCTCAATGACGTCGCGCCGAAACTCCCCGAATTGTGGGGCGGCTCAGCCGATCTCGCCGGCAGCAACAACACCACCATCAAGGGCGTGAAATCGTTCGGCCCGCCGAGCATCTCCACCGAGGACTTCAGCGCCGACTGGTACGGCCGGGTGCTGCACTTCGGTATCCGCGAGCACGCCATGGGCTCGATCCTGTCCGGCATCGTGCTGCACGGTCCGACCCGCGCCTTCGGCGGCACGTTCCTGCAGTTCTCCGACTACATGCGCCCCGCGGTGCGACTGGCGTCGCTGATGGTCATCGACACCATCTACATCTGGACCCACGATTCCATCGGCCTCGGTGAGGATGGTCCCACCCACCAGCCCATCGAGCACCTGTCCGCGTTGCGCGCCATCCCCAACCTGTCCGTCGTCCGCCCGGGTGACCCCAACGAGACGGCGTACGCTTGGAAGAGCATCATCGCCCGCGGCAACAAGGCCGGCCCGGTCGGATTCATCCTGACCCGCCAAGGCATTCCGGTGCTGGAAGGCACCGACGCCGACGGTGTGGCCAAGGGCGGATATGTGCTCGGCGGTGACAACGCGGCGGAAGCCGAGGTGATCATCATCGCCACCGGTTCCGAGCTGCAGCTCGCCGTGGAGGCCAAGAAGCTGTTGGCGCAGAAAGACGTGGTGGCGGCGGTTGTTTCGATGCCGTGTGTCGAATGGTTCGAGTCCCAGCCCAAGGAGTACCGCGATTCGGTGCTGCCGCCCGATGTGTCCGCGCGGGTGGCGGTCGAGGCCGGTATCGCGCAGTCGTGGCACAAGCTCGTCGGCGACACCGGCGAGATCATCTCGATCGAGCACTACGGCGAGTCCGCCGACGACAAGACGTTGTTCCGTGAGTTCGGCTTCACCGCAGAAGCCGTCGTGGCAGCCGCGGAACGCACCCTCGACAACTAGTACAGACAGAAAAGGGCGAAATCATGTCGCAGAACCCGAATCTCGCAGCACTGTCCGCCGCAGGCGTCTCCGTCTGGCTCGATGACCTGTCCCGCGAGCGTCTGCAGACCGGCAACCTCGCCGAGCTGATCGCGACCAAGAGCGTCGTCGGCGTCACCACCAACCCGTCGATCTTCCAGGCCGCGCTGTCCAAGGGCAACGCCTACGACGACCAGGTCAACGAACTGGCGGCGACCGGTTCTGACGTGGACGCCACGATCCTGGCCGTCACCACCGACGATGTCCGCAACGCCTGCGATCTGTTCACCGAGCAGTACGAGGCCTCCGACGGCGTCGACGGCCGGGTATCCATCGAGGTCGACCCACGCCTGGCGCACGACACCGAGAAGACCGTCCAACAGGCCAAAGAGCTGTGGAAGATCGTCGACCGGCCCAACGTGCTCATCAAGATCCCGGCGACGCTGGCCGGCCTGCCCGCCATCACCGCGGTGATCGCCGAGGGCATCTCGGTCAACGTGACGCTGATCTTCTCGGTGGAGCGCCACCGTGCGGTCATCGACGCCTACCTGAGCGGGCTGGAGAAGGCCAAGGACGCCGGCCACGATCTGTCCAAGATCCATTCCGTCGCTTCGTTCTTCGTGTCCCGGGTGGACAGCGAGATCGACGCCCGGCTGGAGAAGATCGGCACCCAGGCGGCGCTGGATCTGCGCGGTCAGGCCGGTGTGGCCAATGCCCGGCTCGCCTACGCCGCCTACGAAGAGGAATTCGGGGGTGAGCGTTTCGGCGCGCTGAAGGGCGCGGGCGCTCGCGCCCAGCGCCCACTGTGGGCGTCCACGGGGGTGAAGAACCCCGACTACTCGGACACCCTGTACGTGACCGAGCTGGTGGCACCGAACACGGTGAACACCATGCCGGAGAAGACGCTCGACGCCGTCGCCGACCACGGTGTGGTCACCGGTGACACCGTCAGCGGGACCGCTGATGCCGCACAGGGCGTGTTCGACGGACTCGCCGAGGTCGGTGTCGATCTCAACGACGTGTTCAAAATCCTCGAAGAGGAGGGCGTCGACAAGTTCGAGAAGTCCTGGGCCGAGTTGCTCGAAGCCACCCAGGGACAGCTGGACGCCGCCAAGAAATAGGCCCGGAACTAGAGCAGAGGCATACGCGATGAGCACGACCGACGCTCCTGCCTGGCGAAACCCGCTGCGGGACAAACGCGACAAGCGCATGCCCCGGATCGCGGGGCCGTGCGCGGTGGTGATCTTCGGGGTCACCGGCGATCTGGCCCGCAAGAAGTTGATGCCGGCGATCTACGACCTGGCCAACCGCGGCCTGCTGCCGCCCAGTTTCGCGCTGGTCGGGTTCGCCCGGCGCGACTGGGCGGACGAGGACTTCTCCAAGGTCGTCTACGACGCCGTCAAGCAGCACGCGCGCACACCGTTCCGGCAGGAGGTGTGGGACCGGCTCGTCGAGGGATTCCGGTTCGTGCAGGGCGCTTTCGACGACGACGAGGCCTTCGGCCGGCTCGCCGAAACCCTGCACACCCTGGACACCGAACGCGGCACCGGCGGCAATCACGCCTTCTACCTGTCGATCCCACCGAAGGCGTTCCCGCAGGTGCTCGAGCAGCTGTCCAAGTCGGGTCTGGCCGAGAAGCCGGGCGACACCTGGAGCCGGGTCGTCATAGAGAAACCGTTCGGGCACGATCTGTCCAGCGCCGAGGAACTCAACGCTCTGGTCAACAGCGTCTTCCCCGAGTCCTCGGTGTTCCGCATCGACCACTATCTCGGCAAGGAGACGGTGCAGAACATCCTGGCCCTGCGCTTCGCCAACGAGATGTTCGAGCCGATCTGGAACGCGCACTACGTCGATCACGTCCAGATCACCATGGCCGAGGACATCGGCCTCGGTGGGCGTGGCGGTTACTACGACGGTGTCGGAGCCGCGCGCGACGTCATCCAGAACCACCTGATCCAGCTGCTGGCGCTGACCGCGATGGAGGAGCCGGTCAACTTCTCCCCCGCCGAACTGCAGGCCGAGAAGATCAAGGTGCTCGGCGCCAGCCGGCTCGCCGAACCGCTGGACGAGACGTCCTCTCGCGGTCAGTACGCCGCGGGCTGGCAGGGCGGCGAGAAGGTGGTCGGGCTGCTCGACGAGGAGGGATTCTCGAAGACCTCCCTCACCGAGACCTTCGCGGCCATCACCGTCGACGTCGACACCCGCCGGTGGGCGGGCGTCCCGTTCTATCTGCGCACCGGAAAACGCCTGGGCCGCAGGGTCACCGAGATCGCACTGGTCTTCAAACGGGCACCGCATCTGCCGTTCGACGCCACCATGACCGAAGAACTCGGCAAGAACGCGCTGGTGATCCGGGTGCAACCCGATGAGGGCATCACCCTGCGCTTCGGGTCCAAGGTGCCGGGCAACGCCATGGAGGTCCGCGATGTCAGCATGGACTTCTCCTACGGCTCGGCGTTCGCCGAGGAGTCACCCGAGGCCTACGAGCGGCTGATCCTCGATGTGCTGCTGGGTGAGCCCTCGCTGTTCCCCGTCAATGCCGAAGTCGAATTGTCCTGGAAGATCCTGGATCCCGCGCTGGAGTACTGGGCTTCGCACGGCTCACCGGACACCTATGAGTCGGGCACCTGGGGGCCGGAATCCGCCTTCGAGATGCTGCGCCGGACCGGACGCGAATGGAGGCGGCCGTAATGATCATCGATCTGCCGGACACCAATACCGGTGCCATCAACAAGAAGATCGTCGCCTTGCGGGAAGAGGGCGGCGCGATCACCCTCGGCCGGGTGCTTACCCTGGTGATCGCCCCGGATAGCGAAGCGGTCCTGGAGGACTCGATCGAGGCGGCCAACGCGGCCAGCCGCGAGCACCCCTGCCGCGTCATCGTGGTGATCCCCGGGGACCGGCTGAGCCTGGAGGCCCGCCTCGACGCCCAACTGCGGGTCGGCAGCGACGCCGGTGCCAACGAGGTCGTCGTGCTGCGGCTGTCCGGGCCGCTGGCCAACCACGCCAGCAGCGTCGTCACCCCGTTCCTGCTGCCCGACACCCCGGTGGTGACCTGGTGGCCGGATCTCGCGCCCGAGGTCCCCGCACAGGATCCGCTGGGCCGCCTGGCGATCCGCCGGATCACCGATGCCACCAACGGCGAGAACCCGTTGGCCTGCATCAAGAGCAGGCTGGCCGGATACACCGCCGGTGACACCGACCTGGCGTGGAGCCGGATCACCTACTGGCGCGCACTGCTGACCGCCGCGGTGGATCAGGCGCCGCACGAGCCGATCACCGCGGTGGTGGTGTCCGGGCTGAAGGAAGAGCCGGCACTCGACATTCTGGCCGGCTGGCTGGTCGGGCGGCTGGAGTGCCCCGTCACCCGCGTGGTCGGCGAGCTGAAGATCGAACTGACCCGCCCCAGCGAGACGATCACCCTGAGCCGCCCCCAGGAGGGGGTGACCGCGACGCTCACCCGCACCGGGAAGCCGGACGCCCAGATCCCGTTGGCCCGCAGGGAAACCCGCGACTGCCTGGCAGAGGACATGCGGCGCCTCGATGCCGATGAAATCTACTTGGAAGCGTTGCGCGGAATCGACAAGGTGACTTATGTCTGAACAGGTGATCGAGACCTATGTCGATGCCGGTGAACTGGCCGCTGCGGCCGGTGCACGGCTGGTCGGCGCCATCACGTCGGCGATCGGCAACCGCGGACAGGCGGTGATCGTGCTCACCGGTGGCACCGTCGGAATCGCGCTGCTGCGCCACGTCGCCGCCTACGCACCCGACGTCGACTGGTCCAAGGTGCAGCTGTTCTGGGGTGATGAACGCTTCGTGCCCGCCGAGGACCCAGACCGCAACTACCGGCAGGCCCGTGAGGCGCTGTTGGAGACCATCTCCATCCCGTCGGCGAATGTGCACGAGATGGCGGCCAGCGACGGTGAGTTCGGCGACGATATCGAGGCTGCGGCAACGGCGTACGCGAAGCTGCTGCCCGAGGAGTTCGATGTGCATCTGCTCGGGATGGGCGGCGAGGGTCATGTCAACTCGCTGTTCCCCGACACCGACGCGGTGCGCGAGGACTCCCGGCTGGTCATCGCCGTCACCGAATCACCCAAGCCCCCGCCGCGGCGCATCACGCTGACGCTGCCTGCCGTACGGCGGGCCCGTGAGGTGTGGCTGGTGGTGGCCGGTGCCGAGAAGGCCGAGGCGGCCGCGGCCGCGATCGGCGGTGCCGCACCGGTCGACGTGCCCGCTGCCGGTGCGATCGGCCGGGAGGCCACCGTGTGGCTGCTGGACAAGGCCGCTGCGAGCAAGCTGCCGGGCTGACCCTAGGCATTCCTGCCCCTGGCGACCAGCTCCCACCGGTCCACCACGCGACCGTCGTCGATGACGACATACTCGTCGAACAGATTGACGGCAGTACAGATGTGATTCGGCAGCACCGAGACCATGTCGCCGACGGCCACACCCGAGGTGTCCACATCGTCGAGGATCCCGTGATGCTCCGAAACCCTGGTGATCACCGCATCTCCCAGCTCCGCGACGGTTCCGAAGCCGGCCAGCCAATGCGGCCGCTCACCGCTGAGTGCTTTGGATCCGGCATCGATGACGACCCGTCCGTTGCGGGAACTGACCACGGTCGCGGCGATCCAGGCAGCGCAGCCCTCCTGCTGCTGGGATCCGAGCGCGAGCTGTTGACGGTCACCGAACACGTAGGTCCCCGGACGCTCTTCGGTGACCGCAGACGGGCGGGGCGCCCGCCAGGTCGGTGTCGACCCGGCGCTGACCACGGAGACGGCGAAACCGGCCTCACGCAGCGCGCTCGCCGCGATTTCCAGCTGATCTCCTTCGTCGGTCCCGGCTCGTGGAGGTGCCCCGGGATCCGAGTACGCGTGGCCGCCGTGGGTGAAGACACCGTCGACGGCCAAACCCATCCGCCGGCATTCCGCGGCGAGTGCCGCCACCTCCGATGCTTGCACACCGGTCCGGTGCTGCCCGCTGTCGATCTCGATCACCACGGAGACACCCCTGCCGCCGGACGCGTCGGCGATGGCCTGCGCGCCCGCTGAACTCTCCACGCCGACGCGCAACGTGACGCGGTCGACGAGGTCCCTGAATCGCCTCGCCTTGGCGCCGACCGGCAGGACCGGGTAGGCGATGAAGATGTCATCGATGCCATGACCGGCGAAAGCCTCGGCCTCCGAGACCGTCGCCACGGTGATGCCGACCGCGCCCGCTTCGACCTGCAAATCAGCGATCTGAATGCTCTTGTGCGTCTTGGCATGCGGCCGCAGTGCGACCGCCTTGCCGCGGGCGCTTTCCGACATCGCCGCGATGTTCGACGTCAACCGATCGAGATCGACGATCAGGGCCGGTGTCTCGACATCGAGCGGTGTGATCACCACCGTCGCCATTCAAGCAGAGTGCTCACTCGTCGGACTGCAGTTCTGGGCACTGGTCGGCCAGCGCCTCGCCGTAACCGGCCAGATAGTCGGCGACCGCCCGGGCCGAACCGGCTTCGGGACGCAGCCGCGGGCTTCCGTAACAGAAGTTCGCCATACAAGATCAGACGCATCTTGACGCGTTTTGGTTCCCGCGGCCGCCATACTGACTTCTGTGGCAGACAAAGGCGACGGCCGTACCCGTCCGGCGACCCGGCGTATCAAGACGCTGACGCAGGCGGCGCTGAACGCCGACGCCACCGTCGTCCAGGTCGAGACCCTGCTCACCGACCTGGATCGCACCGTGGTCACACTGAACAATTCGATCGGTGACCTCGACGTCACCCTGGACCGGTTCAACAAGACCATCACCAGCATCGACGAACTGGCGCCGCGGCTGATCAGCATGGTGGAACGGCTCGAACAGATCGTGTCCCGCGTGGAGGCCATCGTCGAGATCGGCGAAGCCGTCGCGTCACCGCTGGCCACCGTGGAAAGCGCGGTCCGCGGCGCCGTGTCGCAGGTGCGCCGGTTGGCCCGGCTGTAGCTAGCCGCCGTTGCGGCAGCAACAATTCAGCCGGAGTTGCGCAGCGCGCTGGCCAGCCCGCTCATGGTGAGCAGGATGCCACGCTGCACGAGTTCGTCCTCGTCACCGGACCGGAACCGGCGCAGCAGTTCGACCTGCAGGTGGTTCAGCGGCTCCAGGTAGGGGAACCGGTTGAACACCGACCGGGCCAGCGCCGGGTTGTCGGCCAGCAGATCGTCCTGCCCGGTGATCAGCCCGTGCATGCGCACGGTGCGCCCGTGTTCGGCCACGATCTTGTCGAACACCCGGGCCCGTAGGTCCTCGTCGGCCACCAGTTCGGAGTATCGGGCCGCCAGGCCCAGATCCGATTTGGCCAGCACCTGGGCCATGTTCGACAGCACCGTACGGAAGAACGGCCAGCGCTGATAGAGATCGCGCAGCGTGTCCAACTTGGCGTCGTCGCCGGCGATGTACTCCTCGAACGCGGAACCGGTGCCGTACCAGCCGGGCAGCATCACCCGCGACTGGCTCCAGGCCAGCACCCAGGGGATCGCCCGCAGATCGGAGATGGCGGTGGTGGGTTTGCGCGAGGTCGGACGGCTGCCGATGTTGAGCGCCCCGATCTCGCTCACCGGGGTGGACTGCTTGAAGTACTCCACGAATCCCGGTGTCTCATGGACCAGTTCGGCATAGGCCTGTTGCGCGCGGGCGGCCAGATCATCGAGCACCGCGTACGCGCTCTCGGCGAACTCCCCCAGCCCCTCGGTGTCGAGCAGGGTGGATTCCAGGGTCGCCGCCAGCAGCGTCTCCAGGTTGCGGTGCGCGATCCTCGGCTCGGCGTACTTGGCGGCGATGACCTCGCCCTGCTCGGTGATCCGCAGCGATCCCTTCACCGCGCCGGGCGGTTGCGCCAGGATCGCGTCATAGCTGGGGCCACCACCGCGGCCGACCGTCCCGCCGCGACCGTGGAAGAGCCGCAACCGGATTCCGGTCTTGCGCGCCGATTCGACAAGGTCCAGCTCGGCCCGGTACAGCGCCCAGTTCGCCGCCAGGTAACCGCCGTCCTTGTTGGAGTCCGAGTAGCCCAGCATCACTTCCTGCTGACCGTTGCGCGCGGCCACCGCGGCCGCATAGACCGGTACGTCCAGGGCCGATTCCAGGATCGCAGATCCGCGCTGCAGATCGTCGATGGTCTCGAACAACGGCACGATACCCACGGGTGCGTACGGCTGGTCGCCGGAGACGTCCAGCAGGCCGGCCTCCTTGAGGAGCACCGCCGCCTCCAGCATGTCCGACACCGACTGACACATCGAGATGATGTAGTTCGGTACCGCCTCGGCGCCGAAGACTGTCACCGCACGCGCCGCCGCGCCCACGATGCCGAGTTCCTTGGCCGCCAGCTCGGACAGGTCGGCGCCCGGGCCGATGAGCGGACGCCGGGTGCCGATCTCGGCGGCCAGCAGCGCCACCCGCTCGTCCTCGGACAGCGAGGCGTAGTCGGGGTGCACACCGGCCCAAGCCAGCAGTTCCGCGATGACCTGCTCGTGCACCTCGGAGTTCTGCCGCATGTCGAGCCCGGAGAGGTGAAACCCGAAGACCCGCACCGCTTCCCGCAGCCGTCCCAGCCGGTCGTCGGCGAGCACCGCCGAGCCGTTGGCGCGCAGCGATGCGTCGAGGGCGTCGAGGTCGTCGAGCAGTTGGCCCGGGGTGTCGTAGGCAGGCAGTCCCAGGTCGAGTTCGCGCTCGGGCCTGCGGTCCAGGATCTGCCCGGCCGTCGCGGTGAGCCGGGCGTGGATGGCCCGCAAGGCACGCCGGTAGGGCTCATCGCTGCGGGCGGGCTCGGCGCAGGCATCGGCAAGGGCCTGGACGTCGGCGGTGACCTGCACCAGGCGCGCCGACATCGACAGTTCCTCCTCCAGCGTCGTGATCTCGCCGAAGTAGTGGGTGAACGCGGTGAACGCGGCCCGCCCGGTCGCCAGCCGCACCACATCGGCGGTGACATTCGGGTTACCGTCCCGGTCGCCTCCGATCCAGGACCCGGGCCGCAGGATCGGCGTGGCTAGCAGCGCCGTTCCCGGGAAGCGTTCCTGCAGGGCGGTGCGGACCTCGGCGTTGACCCGCGGGATGACATCCAGGAACGCGGCCGGGTAATACCGCAGCCCGGTCTCGATCTCATCGGAGATCTTCAGCCGGGACAACCGCACCAGCGCGGTCTGCCACAGCGTGAGGATGTGCCTGCGCAGTTCGGTTTCGATATCGCGCCCGGTGTCGGTGCGGGTGTGCCCGTGCAGTCGCAGCCGCATCAGTTCGGTGATGTGGTGCTGGGTGTCGAACACGGTGCGCCGCCGGGTCTCGGTCGGGTGCGCGGTGATCACCGGCGACACCAGCGCGCCGGTCAGCGCGTCGGCGACCGCGTCGGCGTCGAGATGCGCATCATCGAGTTTGCGGTAGGTGGCCGCCAGGCTGCTGTCCTGCGGCGGCTCGCCGGCGGCCTCGTGTACCGCCCTGCGCCGTTCCCGGTGGATGTCTTCGGCCACGTTGGCCAGCAACGCGAAATGCGTGAACGCTCGGATCACCGGGATGGCCTGGTGGACGTCGATATCGCGGAACAGCCCGGCCAGTTCGGCGCGGTCGATCTCCGAGCGCCGCACCCGGAAGGACTCCACCCGGGCCCGTTCCACCAGATCGAAAACGGTGTCACCGTTCTGGTCGCGGACGGTGTCGCCGAGAATCGCACCCAGCAGCCGAATGTCCTCGCGCATGGGCTCGGTCGCCTCGCGACCGTCAGAGGTGCGTTGCACCGAGCCGATCGGAGCCAGTGCGGTATCGGTGCGGTCTGCCATCAGACAAGTATCGACGTGCGGGAACGGTACCGCAGAACGAGACGGTGTTACGCGTTGTACTTGATGCGCAACGCCATACCGACGATCGACACCAGCCAGATGCCGATGACGAACATCGTCAGGCGGTCCAGGTTCTTTTCCACGACGGTGGAACCGGACAGGCTGGACTGCACGCCACCACCGAAGAGCGTCGACAGACCGCCGCCCTTGGCCCGGTGCAGCAGGACGAGCAGCACCACCAGGAGACTGGTGACGATCAGCACGATCTGCAGAGCGAGTTCCATGCGGCAGAGTTTACCGGGTGGGCTCGGCTGTTACGGGAGTGGCCCACCGGCGGCGATCGCCGACAGAGTGGCGAACTGCTCCCCGTCGAGTGAGGCGCCGCCGACCAGGGCACCGTCCACATCGGCCTGTCCGACGATCTCCCCCACGTTCTTGGCGTTGACCGATCCGCCGTAGAGCACCCGCACACCGGCCGCGATCTCCGCCGACGACAGCGCGGCCAGTTCCGTGCGGATGGCCGCACAGACCTCCTGTGCGTCCGCTGCGCTGGCCACCCGGCCGGTGCCGATGGCCCACACCGGCTCGTAGGCGATCACCACCTGGTTGATCTGCTCCGCGGACAGCCCGGCCAGCGAGCCACGCAACGAGTTGACGTTGAACTCGACGTGATCGCCGGCCTCACGCACATCGAGTTGCTCACCGATGCACACGATCGGGGTGAGCCCGTGCTTGAGTGCGGCGAGCGCCTTGGCCGCCACCACCGCGTCATCCTCGTGGTGGTAGGTGCGGCGCTCGGAATGCCCGACGACGGCGAAGGTGACACCCAGCTTGGCCAGAAACGCGCCGCTGATCTCACCGGTGTAGGCGCCCGAATCATGCTGGGACACATCCTGCGCGCCGTAGGTCAGCCGCAGCTTGTCCCCGTCGACCAGGGTCTGCACACTGCGCAGATCGGTGAACGGCGGGATCACGGTGACGTCGACCTTGTCGAAGTACTTGTCCGGCAAGGCGAATGCAATCTTCTGCACCAACGCGATGGCCTCGAAATGATTGAGGTTCATCTTCCAGTTGCCGGCGATCAGCGGCTTACGTGCCATGAAGCACTCCCTAGGTCAGGACGACAGGATTTCTATGCCCGGCAGGGTTTTGCCCTCCAGGTATTCCAGCGACGCGCCGCCGCCGGTCGAGATGTGCGAGAAGCCGTCATCGGGCAGACCGAGCTGGCGCACCGCGGCCGCCGAGTCACCGCCGCCGACGACGCTGAACGCGCCCTTGCCGGTGGCACCGATGATCGCCTCGGCGACACCCTTGGTGCCCGCGGCGAACGCCGGGAACTCGAACACACCCATCGGGCCGTTCCAGAACACCGTCTTGGCGTTGGACAGCAGCGCGGTGAAGCGCTTCACCGACTCGGGGCCGATGTCCAGGCCCATCCGGCCGTCGGGGATCTGGTCCGCGGCCACCGTGTCGTGCGGCGAATCGGCGGCGAAACCGTCGGCCACCACGATGTCCACCGGCAGGTGGATCACGTCACCGTAGGTCTCCAGCAGCGTGCGGCAGGTGTCGATCATCTCGACCTGGCACAGCGAATCGCCCACCGAAAGTCCTTGTGCGGCAAGGAAGGTGTAGCACATCCCGCCGCCGATGACGATGCTGTCGCACCTGGTGGCCAGGTTCTCGATGACCGCCAGTTTGTCCGACACCTTGGAACCGCCGAGCACCACCGCGTACGGCCGCTCGGTCGAGCTGGTCAGCTGCTCGAGCACCTTGACCTCGGTGGCGACCAGCGTGCCCGCGTAGTGCGGCAGCAGGGTGGCGACGTCGTAGACGGAGGCCTGCTTGCGGTGCACCACACCGAAACCGTCGGACACGAAGGCCCCCGGCGAACCATCGGCGCCCTCGACCAGTCCGGCCAGCGCGGTGGCCAGCGCACGGCGCTCGGCATCGTCCTTACTGGTCTCGCGCGCATCGAAACGGATGTTCTCCAGCAACAGCACATCACCGTCGGTGAGGCCCTCGGCACGTGCCAGCGCGTCGGTACCGACCACGTCACCGGCGAGCTGGACGTGGCGTCCCAGCTGCTCCCCCAGCGCCGCGGCCACCGGGGCCAGCGAGAACTTCGGGTCCGGCTCGCCCTTGGGGCGCCCGAGGTGCGCGGTCACGACGACCTTGGCGCCGGCCTCGGCGAGTGCCTTCAGCGTCGGCACCGAGGCGATGATGCGGCCGGGATCGGTGATCGCGCCGTTGTCGTCGAGGGGGACGTTCAGGTCGGAGCGCACCAGGACGCCCCGACCTTCGACACCCTCTTTGAGTAGATCGTCGAGAGTGGCGACCATGACTACAGCGACTTACCGACCAGCGCAACCAGATCCACGAGGCGGTTGGAGTAGCCCCACTCGTTGTCGTACCAGGAGACGACCTTGGCCTGGTTGTCGATGACCTTGGTCAGGCCCGAGTCGAACAGCGAGCTGTGCGGGTCGGTGACGATATCGCTGGAGACGATCGGCGCGTCGTAGTACTTCAGGATGCCCTTGAGCTTGCCCTCGGCGGCGGCCTTCATGGCGGCGTTGATCTCGTCGGCGGTGGCCGACTTCTTCAGCTCGGCGGTGAGGTCGGTGACCGAACCCGTGGGGATCGGCACCCGCAGCGCGTAGCCGTCCAGCTTGCCCTTGAGCTCAGGCAGCACCAGGCCGATGGCCTTCGCGGCACCGGTCGAGGTGGGCACGATGTTGATGGCGGCGGCACGGGCGCGACGCAGGTCGCTGTGCGGGCCGTCCTGCAGATTCTGATCCTGGGTGTAGGCGTGGATCGTGGTCATCAGGCCCTTGACGATGCCGAACTCGTCGTTGAGCACCTTGGCCAGCGGGCCGAGGCAGTTCGTGGTGCACGACGCGTTCGAGATGATGTTCTGGCTGCCGTCGTACTTGTCGTCGTTGACGCCGAGCACGATGGTGATGTCCTCATCGCTGGCGGGCGCGGAGATGATGACCTTCTTGGCGCCGGCGTCCAGGTGGCCCTGGGCCTTGTCGCGCTTGGTGAAGATGCCGGTGGACTCCACGACGATGTCGACGCCCAGGTCACCCCAGGGCAGGGCCGCCGGGCCTTCCTTGACCTCGAGCGCCTTGATCTTGGTGTTGCCGACGACGATGGTGTCCTCACCCTCCAGGGTGACGTCGTAGGGCAGCCGGCCCAGGATCGAGTCGAACTTCAGCAGGTGCGCCAGGGTGGCGTTGGAGGTCAGGTCGTTGACCGCGATGATCTCGATGTCGGTGTTCTTGCCCGCGTTCTTCTGCGCATCGAGGGCGCGGAAGAAGTTGCGTCCGATGCGGCCGAAGCCGTTGACGCCTACCCGAATGGTCACAGTGTCTCTCCTAGATCGTCGAGGGAAATCGCGGTGAACTGCTCGCAGGCCAGCCTAGTAGTGCCGGTTCCGGCGCGTGCACGCTGGTCAGACGTACCGGTCACAGCGCGTTCAGTCGTCCGCGTCATGCAGCGCGAGTTGGTCGACATCGCGCGGGTCGCGGCCGGTGAGGTCGGCGATCAGCCCGGCATCGGAGAGGTCCATCGCCTCGGAGTGTTTCCAATCGTGATGGGCGACCTCGTTCAGCCGGGTGGTGATCTGGTGGTCGGTGACCTGGATGGCCAGCTCACGGCGGTGGTCGAAGCTGCCCGGGGAGAAGTTGATCGAGCCGACGATGGCCCGTTCGTGATCGGCCAGAATCATCTTCGCGTGCAGTTTCATGTGCTTGAGGCGGTGGATCTTGATCCCCACATCGTCGAGGATGCGCATCCCGCTGACACCTTCGACCAGCTTGCCGTCCTTGAGGTGATGCGCCGCCCGGGCCATCACGTGCACCTTCACCCCACGTCGTTTCGCCCGGACCAGGCGTTCGATGATCACCGGGTCCTGGTAGCGCTCGTTCTGCAGGAACAGCGTGTGCCGGGCGCCGTCGATGAAGTCGGCGATGCGATGTCTGCCGTTGCTCGGGCACCAGATCAGGTGCGCCGCGGCACCCGGGTCGAAATCCTCACGTGCCCAGTCGGCTTCGAAGCAGTCGATGATCTCGCTCACCTCGTAGGCGCTCGGCGTGACCACGGCGTAGTCACGGGTGCGGGTGAAGTTGTCGTCGGTCCAGTTCAGTGACTCGACGAAGGCATGCTCGTCGTCGACGACCATCGACTTCTCGTGGGTGATGTCGAAGGCCGGGTTGCTGGTGCGCACGTCGATGCCGAAACCCTGCAGCATCTCCCGGGCTGCGTCGTTGTCTGCTTCCCCGTCGCGGCGTTCGGGGTTCAGCATCACCTTCACATCCACACCGCGGCGGTGCGCGGCGACCACCGCGTCCAGCAGTGCCCGGTGACTGAAGGCGAACATCTTGATGCGCACCGATCGGTTGGCGCCATGGATCGCGTCGAGAACCGGCTTCGCCGAGTCGTCGGGCAGGATGATCAGCGAACGTGTCACGGTGTGTCGTCCTCGTATTGGATGCGGTGCAGGTCGGCATACCTGCCACCCGCGGTCAGCAGCTGATTGTGGGTGCCCTCCTCGACCACCCGCCCCTCCTCGAGCACGACGATCTTGTCGGAATCGCGAATCGTGCTGAGCCGGTGGGCAATCGTGATCACCGTGCGGTCCCGCATCAAACGCGCCAGCGCGGACATCACCAGGTGCTCGGACTCCGCGTCCAGGGCCGCGGTCGGTTCGTCGAGGATCAGGATCGGGCTGTCCCGGATGAGGGCGCGGGCGATCCCGATGCGCTGGCGCTGGCCGCCGGACAGCGTGAGACCGCGATCGCCGACCGCGCTGTCGTAGCCCTGTGGCATCTCGGAGATGAACTCGTGCGCGTTGGCCAGCTTGGCCATCTCGACGATCTCGTCGTGTTCGGCGTCGGGTCTGCCGAAGGCGATGTTGTCCCGGATGGTGCCGCGGAACAGCACCGTGTCCTGCAGCACGTAGGCGATCTGGCGGCGCAGCTCATGGAGTTTGTAGTCGCGCACGTCGACACCGTCGATGCGCACCGTGCCCACGCTGGGGTCGTAGAACCTGGGGATCAGGCTGACCAGACTGGATTTGCCGCTGCCGGTGTGGCCGACCACCCCCACGAGCTGGCCCGGCTGCACCTCGAAGGTGACGTCGCGCAGCACCGGCGTCGCGCCGTCGTAGCTGAACGCCACCCGCTCGAAACCGATCGCGCCCTTGACCTCGACCGGGTCCACCGCGTCGGGCTTCTCCTCGATGCCGGTCTCGGCGGTGAGCAGCGCGTTGACCCGGTCCACCCCGACCGAGGCCATCGCGATGGTGTTGGTGAGTTTGGCCAGATCCTGGACGGGTTTGAAGAACGAGGCCAAATAAGAGATGAAGACGGTGAGCGTGCCCGCGGTCATGGTGCCCGCGATGACGAGCGCCGATCCCCGCCACAACACCACCGCGGTGCACGCGGCGACGACCACGGCCACGATGGGCGAGACCACCGATTTCACCTTCCGCGCGTTCAGCGCCGCGTCGACCGCCTGCTGTCCGGCGATCGCGAGTTGACGTTCCTGCAGGTCCTCCCGGTCGAACGCCTTGACCACGCGGATGGACTGCAGGCCCTCCTCCGCGACCGCCACGATGTCGGATTCGCGTCTGCGCACCTCGTGAGTGGCCGCCTTGACCGTCTTGCGGATCCGGGACACGAACAGCAGCAGCAGTGGTGCCACCGCGAGGGCGATGAGGGTGAAATCCCACTGCAGCCACAGCATCAGCGACATCATCCCGACGATGGTCAGCAGATCGGTGGCGATGCCCAGCGTCGACGCCGACGCGAAATCCTGGATGGTGTCGACATCATCGGTCAGCGTGCTCAGAATCGGCCCGACGCGGTGGGTGTCGAAATAGTTCAGCGAAAGCTGCTGCAGATGGTGATACGCCCGGGTGCGCAGATCGTTGCCGATGCGCTGACCGACCGTCTCGGTCAGATAGGTCGCGACGTAGGTCGCCACCGCGGCGACGACGGCGATGATGAGCACGATGATCGCGGCGAGACCGGCGATGTGCATCCGGCCCTCGCCGCCCAGCAGCGGCAGCAGGCGATGCAACCAGTCCGGCAAGGGGTGGTGACCGATGACGCTGTCCAGGACGATCTTCAGCGGCCAGGGTGCGGCAAGACCCATGGCGATCTGCACCAGGAGCACCGCGAAGATGCCGGCCACCAGCCACCGGTAGGGGCGGATCAGCTCAAGGATCAGTCTCATCGTGACCGTCGCCTCTGTTTCGATCGATCCAGTGGCAGTCGCCGCCCAGTTCGTCGCCACACAGTACAGCCTCGAAGTGGCGGACAGAGCGCAGCTGACGGGCTTGCCGCCTAGGCGTCTTCGAGCAGGTCCGGGGTGACCGCCGATTCGGTGTCGGGGATCCCGTCCTGCTTGGCCTTGCGGTCGGCCATCGACAGCAGCCGCCGAATCCGGCCTGCCACGGCGTCTTTGGTCATCGGCGGTTCGGCCAGCCGGCCGAGCTCCTCCAGCGAGGCCTGCCGGTGTTCGACCCGCAACCGCCCGGCCTGTGCCAGATGGTCCGGGACGGTGTCACCGAGAATGTTCAGCGCACGTTCCACCCGGGCCGCGGCGGCCACCGCGGCGCGTGCCGAGCGGCGCAGGTTGGCGTCGTCGAAATTGGCCAGCCGGTTGGCGGTCGCCCGGACCTCACGCCGCATCCGGCGCTCCTCCCAGGTCAGCCGGGTGTCCTGCGCGCCCATCCGGGTCAGCAGGGCACCGATCGCCTCGCCGTCGCGCACCACCACCCGATCGCTGCCGCGCACCTCGCGGGCCTTGGCGCTGATGCCGAGCCGGCGGGCCGCACCGACCAGTGCCAGCGCCGCCTCCGGACCCGGGCAACTGACCTCCAGCGCCGAGGAACGGCCGGGCTCGGTGAGCGAACCGTGCGCCAAAAACGCGCCACGCCAAGCGGCTTCGGCATCATTGACACTGCCGCCGACCACCTGGGCGGGCAGCCCGCGCACCGGTCGGCCGCGCAGGTCGAGCAGTCCGGTCTGGCGGGCCAGCGCTTCGCCGTCCTTGGCCACCCGCACCACATAGCGGGTGCTCTTGCGGATGCCACTGGCCGACAGCACGTGCACCACGGCGTTGTAGCCGTACAGGTCGTGGATGTCCTTACGCAGCCGGCGCGCGATGATGCCGAGGTCCACCTCGGCCTCGACCACCACCCGGCCGGCGACGATGTGCAGGCCGCCGGCGAACCGGAGCAGCGAGGACACCTCCGCGCGCCGCGCACTGACCGAGTTCACGACCAGGCGGCTCAGCTCGTCCTTGACCTCGGCCGTCATCGCCACGAGTCGTCCCCCCTTGGTCCGTTCATTGTCTGTAGTCCGTCCTGGTGCTGCGCGTCGGGTGGGCCGGGCTCCCGGCCCCGCACTCGCACCCCTTCCAGCGCTGCAGCCAGCATCGACGGGTCGTGTAACTGTGTACCAGGTCGGGATACCGCAGCAAACTCCACATTGGCGCCGAGCAGGGTGGCCGTCCGTGCCAGTTGTTCGCGCTCCCTGTCACTGGGCACGCGGGAGGCGTCGATGATGATGTCATCGACCTGAAATCCGGGAGCATGCTGGGCCAGCACGTGAATGTGACGTTCGGCGGAGAACCCTGCCGTCTCCCCGGGCTCGGCCGCCAGATTGAGCACCAGTGCCCGCCGCGCCGTGGTTGCATTCAGCGCCGATGCCAGACCGGGGACGAGCACATGCGGGATCACACTGGTGAACCACGACCCCGGTCCCAGCACCACCAGATCGGCGGCCATGATGGCGTCGACGGCCTGCCGGGTCGCCGGCGGATCACCCGGTAGCAGCCGTACCCGGCGCACCTGACCGACCGTGGTGGCCACCGCGACCTGACCGCGGATCACCCGGAACATCCGCGGATCGGATTCCAGGCCCGCCACGTCGGCTTCGATCTGCAGTGCCAGCGGGCACATCGGCAGCACCCGGCCCTTGAGGTCAAGGATGCGACCCAGTTCATCGAGCGCGGCGACCGGATCGGCGAGCACCTCGCTGAGACCGGCCAGCAGCAGATTGCCGATGGGGTGACCGGCCAGTGCGCCGCTACCGCCGAAACGATGCTGGATGATCGTCGCCCACAGTCGTCCGTGCGGTGAATCAGAGGCCAATGCGGCCAAGGCCATTCGCAGATCGCCGGGCGGCACGATGTCGAGTTCGCTGCGCAGCCGCCCCGAGGAGCCACCATCATCGGCGACGGTCACCACGGCGGTGACGTGCGGGGTGAGCCGACGCGCCGCCGACAGCGTCGCATACAGGCCGTGGCCGCCGCCGAGCGCGACGATGCGCGGAGCTCCGATCGGACTGGCCGTCATTCGCGCCCCAGATCCCGGTGCAGCGCCCGCACCGTCAGGTGGTCGTCGGCCTCCAACCGGCCGGCCAGCGCCTCCGCGATGGCGACACTGCGGTGTTTGCCGCCGGTGCAGCCGATGGCGACCGTCATATACCGCTTGCCTTCCCGGCGGTAGCCCTCGATCACCACCCCCAACAGCCGATGATAGGTATCGAGAAACTCCGCGGCGCCGTCCTGACCGAGCACGTAGTCGCGCACCGCCGGATGCTGCCCGGTGTGCGGGCGCAGTTCGTCGACCCAGTGCGGGTTGGGCAGGAACCGGACGTCCATCACGGTGTCGGCGTCCATCGGCAGCCCGTACTTGTAGCCGAAGGACTCCACCGTCACGTTGGTGTGTGCGACCGCCTCGCTGCCGAAGGCCCGTTCGATGCTCTCCCGCAGCGCGGGCACTGCCAGTGTCGTGGTGTCGATCACCAGGTCGGCCACCGCGCGCACCGGGGCCAGCATCGCCCGCTCGGCGGTAATGCCTTCGGCCAGAGTCTGATTGCCCTGCAGCGGGTGGCTGCGGCGGTTCTGCTCGTAACGGCGCACCAGGATCTCGTCGGCCGCTTCCATGAACAGCACACGGGGACGGATACCGCGGGTGGCCAGCTCGTTGCGCACCGAATCGAGGTCACCGGTGAATCCGCGGGACCGGACGTCCATCACCAGCGCCAGCTGGGTGATCCGCGAACCCGCGGCCAGGCCGAGATCGACCATGCGCGCGATCAGTTCGGGCGGCAGGTTGTCGGCGACATACCAGCCGAGGTCTTCGAGCACTTTGGCGGCGGTGCCGCGGCCGGCGCCCGACAATCCGGTGACCAGGACGACTTCGATTCCTGATTCCTCGCTCATTCGCTGGTCTGCCACTCCGATATCTGTTCTGAGTTCTGGTCGGCTTGTCGCCCGGTCTGTTGGTCTTCGGCTCGATCATCGTGCAAAACCGGCTCGGGCGTGTCCGAATGGATGGGCGTGTCCATCTCACCACCCGCCGCCTCCGGCGCCGCAACCCCCAGGGCCTCCAGCACCGCCTTCGCCGTGGCGACACCGATACCGGGCACCGTGGTGATCTCCTCGACGCTGGCCGCGCGCAGCCGCGATACCGAACCGAAGTGCGTCACCAACGCCTTGCGCCGGTGCTCCCCCAATCCTCGCACCGAATCCAGCGCGGAGGCGGTCATGCGCTTGGACCGCTTGCTGCGGTGGAACGTGATGGCGAAACGGTGAGCCTCGTCACGGATGCGCTGCAACAGGTAGAGACCCTCGCTGGTGCGCGGGAAGATCACCGGGTCCGCCGACGGCCCGGGAACCCAGACCTCTTCGAGGCGTTTTGCCAGCCCGATCACCGCGACATCGGTCACCCCGAGGTCGCGCAGCACCGCTGCCGCGGCGTTCACCTGCGGTGCGCCGCCGTCGACGACGTAGAGGTTCGGTGGGTAGGCGAATCTGCGGGATTTGCCTTCGGCCACCATCGGTTGTTCGGCATCGGCGACGTGCCGGGCGAACCGGCGACGGGTCACTTCGGCGATCGAGGCGACATCATCGGAGCGGCCACCGCCGGCGGCCTCCCGGATGGCGTAGTGCCGGTAGTCCGATTTGCGCGGCAGACCGTCCTCGAAGACCACCAGCGAGGCCACCACATCGGTGCCCTGGACGTGGCTGATGTCGACACATTCGATCCGCAGCGGTGCATCGGCGAGATCCAGCGTCTCCTGAATGCTCTGCAGCGCTTCGGATCTGGCATTGAAGTCGCCGGCCCGCTTGAGTTTGTGCTGCGCCAGCGCATCCTGGGCATTGCGCTGCACCGTCTCGGCCAGCGTCCGCTTGTCACCGCGTACCGGCACCCGAAGGTCCACCCGCGACCCGCGCAGCCCGCTCAACCAGTCGGTGAGTTCCTCGGCGTTGTCGGGCAGCACCGGTACCAGGACCTGCTTGGGCACCGGGTTGGTCGCCTCGTCCTGCGGACCGCCGACGGCCCCGAGCTCGGCCTGGTCGCCGTAGAACTGGGTGAGGAACTGCTCCACCAGGCGTGCCTCGCCCGAATCACCCGGCTCAGAGCCCTTTTCGGTCCCTTCCGGTTCCGCCGCCTTGTCGACCACCCACCCGCGCTGCCCGCGCACCCGTCCGCCGCGGACGTGGAACACCTGCACCGCCGCCTCCAGGTCGTCATCGGCGAAGGCCACCACATCGGCATCGGTGCCGTCACCGAAGACCACGGTCTGCTTCTCCAGCGCACGTTTGAGCGCGCCGATATCGTCACGCAGCCGCGCCGCCCGCTCGAAGTCGAGTTCCTCGGCGGCGGCGTTCATCTGCCGCTCCATATCGCGGACCAGCCGGTCGGTCTTGCCGGCCAGGAAGTCGCAGAAATCCAGCACGATCTGGCGGTGCTGTTCGGCATTCACCCGCCCGATGCAGGGCGCGGAGCACTTGTCGATGTAGCCGAGCAGACACGGCCGGTCGATCTGCCTGTGCCGCTTGAACACTCCGGCCGAGCAGGTACGCGCCGGGAAGACCCGGGTCAACAGATCCAGGGTCTCCCGGATGGCCCAGGCATGGGAATAGGGCCCGAAGTAGCGCACCCCTTTGCGCCGTGGCCCGCGGTAGACGAACAGCCGCGGGTATTCCTCGTTCAGCGTCACCGCCAGCACCGGGTAGGACTTGTCATCGCGGTACCGGATGTTGAACCGCGGGTCGAACTCCTTGATCCAGTTGTATTCCAGCTGCAGCGCCTCGACCTCGGTGGACACCACGGTCCACTCGACGCTGCCCGCCGTCATCACCATCTGCCGGGTGCGCGGCGCCAGGCCGGAGATGTCGGCGAAATAGGAGTTGAGCCGGCTGCGCAGGCTCTTGGCCTTGCCGACGTAGATCACCCGGCCGTGCGGATCACGGAACCGGTAGACACCGGGTTCGACGGGAATCGAACCCGGCGCGGGCCGGTAGGTCGCTGGATCGGGCACGGGTCCAGGTTAGAGCGTGTCTATGACGTCGATATACCCGCAGTACACGGCGCCTTTTTCTTCGTAGTTGCGGAAAAGGTCGTAACTTGCCGCCCCCGGGGACAGCAGCACTACGTCGACGCCGGGGACCGCCGCGGCGACCCGGACCGCGTCGTGCAGGCTGTCCACCGGATGGGTGCGGTCGGGATGTGCGGCGGCGAAGCCGGTGCCGATCTGCCTGCCATTGGTCGGGCCCTGGATGAGGGTGACCCGGCGCTGCCCGCTGCACAGGTAGCTGTCGAGTTGCCGGTAGTCCAGTGCCCGATCCATGCCGCCGACGATCAGTGCGATCTCCTCATCGGAACGCATGGCCCTCAGCGCGGCCACCACGGCCTCCCCGGTGGTCGCCAGCGTGTCATCGATCCAGCGGATACCACCGGTGCGCCGGACGGTCTGCAAGCGGTGCGGCAGACCGGTGAACGACGCGGCCGCGGCATCCACCTCCGCCGCGGTCACCGGGCGACCCAGCACCTGCCCGGCGGCCAGCGCCGCCAGCGCGGCGTTGACGGTGTTGTGCGCATAGGACAGCACGGAGTCCCCCGCCGGTGTCCGGACCGTGGCCGGATCCAGTTCGCTCAGGGCGGGAAAGTGCGAGATGCCGATTCGCCGCAATGATTCGACGACAGCGGGTGTGGTGACAAGGCGTCGCGTTGCGGCGCCGAACACATGGGATTTCGCCTCGTGGTAGGACGCGATGTCACCGTGGAAGTCCAAATGGTCCTGGAACAGGTTGGTGATCACCGCCACCGCGGGTGGCGTGCGCAACAACGCACACTGCTGACTCGACAACTCGGCCACCACCCACTCGCCTTCGGCCGGTTCCAGATCCGACAGCGGGGTACCGATATTGCCCGCTGCCACCGCGGGCACGCCCAGGCCGGCCAGCAGATGCGCGAGGAAGGCGGCGGTGGTGCTCTTGCCCTTGGTGCCGGTGATCCCCACGGTGCGGGCGCCGTGGCGGGCCATGAACCAGTCGGCGGCATTCGACACCGGGGGCCCGGTCTCGCGCATCTGCGCGAACACCGGGTGCCGCCAGGGCACGCCCGGACTGACGAAGACGATATCGGTGTCGCGCAACTGTTCCGGGGCGTCGGGGCCGTGACTGACCGTCAGGTGGGGCAGGTCGGGGGCGTCGGCGCTGGCACGATCGTCGACCGCGATGATGCGGGCGGCCCCCTGTGCGGCGGCGGTGCGGGCCATCGAGAGCCCCTCCTTGCCGAGTCCCCAGATACCGACCACCCGGCCGGCCAGCTCAGTCATCGATCGGCTTCGTATCGAGCAGGTTGGCATAGCGTTCGGGCACATGGTGTTCGGCCGGTGATGGATCCGGGTTGACCGCCACCACCGCGAGTTGCGCACGCTGCACCGCGAATTCGTCGACCAGTTCCAGGCCCTGCCACTGCGGGTCGTCGATCACCGCGAGCATGGACTCGGCGGCCTCGTAGTACTCCCCCACACATTCGAACGGCTTGTGCACACCGACCCCGAGGATGTCGGCGATACCGTCCCGATTTCCGGTGTCGGCGAACAGGTTGCGTCCGAAGATCTTTTCCAGCGTGGGCCGGCCCAGCCGCGGCGCCAGCAGCACGAAGACGAACTGGCATTTCGGGCAGTGCCCGCACCAGGAACTGGCGCGCCGGCTCGGATCCAGCGCGAACAACCGGTTGCAGCTGGTGAAGACGCCGAAATATTCTCCGCTGGTGGCGAACCGGTCGGCGATCTGCGATTCCGACAGTCCCCGCAGCAGCGAGAAGTACCGGTCCGGGTTGAACCCGTACCGCGCCAGGGTGTCTCGCAACAGCGTTTCGTAGGCAAGACTCTTGGACCACTGGTGGTTGATATCGCGGCCGAGCCACTCGACGTTGCCGACGTTGGAGGACCGCTCGTTGGAGAGCACCACCGGCCCGAAACCGTTTGCATCGGCGACGATCAACCCGATCACGCTGTTGATGGCGGTCACCGGGACGTGCCCGTTGTAGGCGCCCTCGGCATTGGCCTGGATGAGGCGACGGTCGATGATGCGCCGGACGTGCACACTGTTCAGCCCGCTGACCTCGATGCACCGGTCGATCGGGTCGTACCGGTTGACGCTGAACAACATCGGCGCAACACCGTGACGGCGGAACGCCTCGATGCTGACCACCGAGTCCTTGCCGCCGCCCACGGGTACCAGCGGTGTCGCCGCGGGATCCCAACCGTCACCGGCGCGCGGCCCGCCGCTCGCCACCGGGCCGTCGATCTGCGGGGTCAGCGCACCGGGAAGCTGGTTGGTGTAGGCGAATTCGCCGAGTCCACCCTCGATGAGGGCGCTCAGGTACCGCCGCTCGAAATCGTGGGTGGGAAAAGCGATCTCGATCCGGGGCGGGGCGGCCGCCTTGAAGTAGCTCAGCGAGCAGGTGAGCGTCAGCAGCCTGGACAGCAGCGGGTCCGGTGCGGCACCGGCCAGGCTGTCGCCGAAATCGATCACCTCGGTGAAGCTGACCGGATCCGGGCCGCGCAGCGTGTAGTGCAGTTCGAGCCGGCCGTCGAGCCAGTCGTGGCCGGCGATCACCAAGGCGTCGAAGGATTCCGGACGGAATGACCCACTCATATCGGCGCCACCTCGAAACGACGGGCGCCGATGGCGCTGACGGGATGGGTCTCGAAACGCGGTGACACCCACCATGCGTGTGTGGTGCCAGGGATCGGCACGGGCTCATCGGAGTACCGCACGCCGTCCAGCAGACCGGCCGCCGCCAGCAGATCCAGTCGGTCGGCACCGGTGCCGACAGCCCCGCCGGCGGTGCCGAAGATCAACGCTCCCAGCCGTGGACGATGCACCAGCTCGACATCGACGAAAACCTCGTCGACGTGGCCGCCGGCGCGCAGATCGCGTTCGGTGAGGTGGGACTCGGCATGACTGGTGGTACGCGCCGCCATCCGGCGCCAATGTGGCACCGGCCCGGAAGCCGCGGCCGATGTGACGGTCAGCACCACCGGCTCGGACCGGACCGCGTCGATCACCGACGCCGACACCACGAACCGGGCTCGCCCGTCGACTTCGGCGACCATCACCCGCGCCGCAAGGGTGACCCGCCCGTGCCGGGCGGTCGCCTCGTCGAGGAAGCCCGCCAGGGTGTCGCGCAGTGCGGCGACCGGTGGGATGTCATGGCCGAAGAAGCGGGCCGCCTCGTCCAACCGCGACCAGATGAGACCGGTATCGGGGGCTCGTCCGCTGACCAGCGGCGCGGTGAGCGCCGGATGGGTGCCCAGAGCCGCCACCAGGGCGGGTGCTGAGACGAGTGGCGCGTCGCTGTCGGCGATACCGCCGGCCGACGTCGACACGAATTCCAAGGTACTCATCGACTTGCCGATCCTACCGCAGCCAGCAGCGGCGATACTGATGCGATGGGGATGGCGCAGGCGCGGATCGCGCGGCTGACGGAGACGGACTGGCGTGCCTTCGCGGGAGTCCGGCTGCGCGCCCTCACCGACTCGCTGGGCGCCGAGGACCCGCAGTACCGGCACGAGTCCACCTTCACCGCGGCGCAGTGGCGCCGCAGGTTGCGCGCGCACGCCCAGTTCGCAGCCGTCGTCGACAACCGGCCCGTCGGCCTGATCGGCGCGCAACGCCAGAGCCCGGAGTCGGTGTATCTGTACTCGCTGTGGCTGGATCCCGCGGCCCGCGGGCGTGGGATCGGGCGCACCCTGGTCGCCGAGGCGGTGGCCTGGGCCCGCAGTCAGCGGGTGCAACGGGTGACGCTGCGTGTGCACGCCGCCAACGAGGCGGCACGCGCCATCTATGACGGTCTGGGTTTCACCGTCAGCGCCGCCGACACCGCCGGCGCCGCGGGCGAGATCACGATGATGTTGAATGTGAATTGAGGTCGGGGCGGTAGTGATCCATCAGCGATCGCAGCCGGTCCATCGCCTGCACCGCGCGGTCCTTGTCGACCGCCTGGATCGCCATGATCGCGGTGTACTCGTCATCGGGCAGATCGACTCTGGCCCACCGAGCCCCCACCGGGAACGACACGTCGACCACGTCGGACCACGGGATCAGCTTGTAGGCCAGCGCATTCCGTACTGCAATGCCCGCGGCGCCGGCGCGCAGCCGGGGCCGGGCGAGCAACAGGGTCACACCGGCGATGGTGATCCCGAGCAGGGCGATGCCGACCTGATCGGCGGTGCGGAAGATGACGCCGCTGGAACCGACCTTCAGCAGGAACCCGACGCCGATGTGGGCGCCCGCGATCAGGAAGGCCGCCGCGTAGACGAAGTACGGGGTCAGGTGGGGCCGGACCTCCAGCTCCCATGTGACTTTCCCCGGGTCGCTCCGCTCCCGCCCGCCGGAGTCGCGGCTCATGACGCGAGGTCGCGCAGGACCAATGCCGTGGACAGCGCCGCCGCAGCGGCCTGGGCGCCCTTGTCCTCACTGGAGTTCGGCAGTCCCGCCCGGGCCAGCGCCTGCTGCTCGGTGTTGGTGGTCAGCACCCCGTTGGCCACCGGCGTCGCGAGATCCAGCGACACCCGGGTCAGCCCCTGGGTGACGGCGTCACACACGTAGTCGAAATGCGGTGTCTCACCGCGGATCACCACACCGAGCGCCACCACCGCGTCGTACTTGCGGGCCAGCGCCTGCGCGACGACCGGGATCTCGATCGCGCCGTGCACACGCACCACCGCGGGATCGGTCACACCCAGCTGTTTGGCGGCGCGCACGGCACCGTCGAGCAGGGCATCGCAGATCCGGGCATGCCAGGTGCTGACCACGATCCCAAGCGACACCGAGGAGGCGTCGATATCCGGCAGATCCGGGATCGCGCCGGTGTGCCCGCTCACAGCGCGCCCCCCACTTCACCGGTGGGCGAGACCTCGTCGTAGTCCTCCAGGCCGACCAGGTCATGGCCCATCCGGTCACGCTTGGTCATCAGGTAGCGGATGTTCTCGGCGTTGGCCCGCACCGGCAGCGGTACCCGCTCGGTGATGTGCAGGCCATAACCGTCCAGCCCGACGCGCTTGGCCGGGTTGTTGGTCAGCAGCCGCATCGATCGCACACCGAGGTCGACCAGGATCTGCGCCCCGATGCCGTAATCGCGCGAATCGGCCGGCAGCCCCAGTTCCAGGTTGGCGTCCACGGTGTCCGCGCCCGCATCCTGCAGCTGGTAGGCCTGCAATTTGTGCAGCAGGCCGATCCCGCGGCCCTCGTGTCCACGCATGTAGAGCACGATCCCGCGGCCCTCCTGGGCCACCATCGCCATTGCGGCGTCCAGTTGCGGACCGCAGTCGCAGCGGCGTGAGCCGAACACGTCTCCGGTGAGGCACTCGGAGTGCACCCGGACCAGCACATCGTGGCCGTCGAACTCCGGGCCGGAGATATCGCCGCGCACCAGGGCGACGTGTTCGACATCCTCATAGATCGAGGTGTAGCCGACCGCCCGGAACTCGCCGTGCCGGGTCGGGATGCGGGCCTCGGCGATGCGCTCGATGTGCTTCTCGTGCTTGCGGCGCCACTCGATCAGATCGGCGATCGAGATGAGCGCCAGGTCGTGGTCGTCGGCGAAGACCCGCAGCTCATCGGTCTGCGCCATGGCGCCTTCGTCCTTCTGGCTGACGATCTCGCAGATGGCGCCCGCCGGCTGCAGTCCGGCCAGGCGGGCCAGGTCGACCGCGGCCTCGGTGTGCCCGGGGCGGCGGAGCACGCCGCCGTCCTTGGCACGCAACGGCACCACGTGACCGGGCTTGGTGAAGTCTTCGGCGACCGCCGCCGGGTCGGCGAGCGCCCGCATGGTGGTGGCGCGGTCCGAGGCGGAGATGCCGGTGCCGACACCCTTCCTGGCATCGACGGTGACCGTGTAGGCGGTGCCGTGCTTGTCCTGGTTCACCGCGTACATCGGCAGCAGTCCGAGCCGGTCACAGACGGCGCCGTCCAGCGGCACGCACAGATAACCCGAGGTGTAGCGCACCATGAAAGCGACCAGCTCAGGGGTGGCCTTCTCGGCCGCGAAGATCAGATCGCCCTCGTTCTCGCGGTCCTCGTCGT
The DNA here is from genome assembly GCF_008329585.1 of Mycolicibacterium sp. P9-22. Taxonomy (GTDB): domain Bacteria; phylum Actinomycetota; class Actinomycetes; order Mycobacteriales; family Mycobacteriaceae; genus Mycobacterium. Next base: position 181,135 of record NZ_NPKP01000004.1, read on the forward strand.
CGATGACCACGACTGCCTTGCCCGCCGCGATGTCGGCCACCGCCCGTTCGACGGAATCCAGCCTTGTCATCTTGTGCCACCTTCATCAGATTCGTGAGCGTCGACCTGTGCGCACGCACATGTAGGCCGGTTACATCAGTATGAACCACGGCCCCTCAACAGTTATTGCCCGCCGGTCCCGGACGGGACAGGCGGGCAATGAGCCGGGCACTCCGCACTGTCTAGAACACGTACTCCGCGGTCACGGATGCGGGAGTCCCGTCGCATTTGAGGTGCCCGTCGCAGAAGGTGACGGTGAACGCCTCGGTGCGGTACCAGGTGCCTGCCCGAGGCGAGGTGGATTCGTAGTGCACGGTGAAAGCGCCCACCGCGTTGCGGCCCACCGACACCACGCCGGTGGGGTTGGGCTGGTCGACGCGGTAGGTGATGTCGTCACCGTCGACGTCGACGACGCTGGTGGTCCAGTCGCCGGTCTTGAGGCCACGAACCCGCCCGCTGCCGCCGGTCGTGGCCTGTGTCGGGGTGTTGTTGTACGGGTGCAACTGCACGCTCACCAGGACCGGGGTGCGCCGGCCGTCGGCGTGCTCGGCGAGGACGCGGAAGGTGTCCACCTTGTCCGCTGCCAGCGCGTCGACCGCGGCAGCGGCGTGGCCCACCCCGGGGTTCTGGGTGCTGGAGTAGGTGAAGGTGCCGTCCTCGGCGATCTTGGCCGAACTGCCCTTGGTCGACAGCACGGTGCCGCTGGTGAAGCGGGCGGCACCGGCCGCGGCGATCATGCCCCGGGTGGTCTGGTTGCCAAGGCCGTCGACCGCGGACTCGAACACCACCACGGTCGCCGCGACCGGCGCGTTACCCGCCAGCGGCGGGGACACCGCGACGGTCGCCACGGTGATCGACCGGCCGTAGTCATCGGTGCCGGTGATCGTGAAGCTGTCGGCGGCGGTGATGCCGTGTCCGAGCCCGGGAGTCCGGGTGTAGACGTAGTTGCCGTCGCGGTCCACCTGCACGGTCCCCTTGCGGGGGCCGGTGCCCACGCCGAACGACAACGGACCGTCCGCGCCGACCACAAGCCTGCCGCACTGCACATCGGGTGCGGTGCTGACGGTATCGACACCGATCTTCAAGTGCGCCAACGGATTCACCGTCACGTCGGCCGACCCGCCGCGGGTGTTGGTCACCGTCACCGTGAACGTGTCGGTGTCCAGGCCCGGGATGGTCGCCTGCGATATCGTCGGGACGAAGACGAATCGTCCGGTCGCCGGATCCAGCTGGACCAGCCCGCCCCTGCGCGAGTACGCCGATTCATCGGTGGAGCCTGCCGGATTGGCGGCATTTGCCAGGCTGTAGACGAGCGTGCCGCCGTCGCGGGCGGTGCCCTGGATATGCCCGGCGACGACACCGTTGACATCCGGTAACCGCAGGATCGGAGTGCCGATCGGCGGTATGTCGGCGGCCATGATCTCCACCGTCACCGGCACCTCGGTGGATCCGCCGTACAGATCGGTGACGGTGAGGTTGAAGGTGTCGACCCTGTCGTCCAGATCAGCACCGGACATGGCCAGTAGTCGCGCCTGATCCGACGGGGTGTAGCTGAACCGCCCGGACAACGCACCGACCGAGACCAGCCCGCCCTTGGCCGTGGTGAACAACACCGGCCCGTAACTGAGCGCGCCGGTGTTGCGGCTGATCACGGCGCCGGTGACCGAACCGGTCGGCCGCTTGGGGTCGCCCACCTCGGCGTAGGCGGTCGGCGGGGTGTCCGCGTGCACCACCATGTCCACCACCCGCGAGCCCGTCGCAAACCTGGTCGGCTGGTCGGCGTCGATGATGATGGGGCGCTCCGCCGCACAACTGGGACGGTCCACTGGTGTCGCTTCACGGACGTGTGCCGGGAGGATATCGACAACGACGTGAACCTCGGCCCGGGTGCCGTGGTCGTCGACGACATCGACGCTGAACGTATCGACTGTGTCCCCGTAATTCGCACTCGTGCAGGAGATCTGCCGGGCCGATACCGACGGGGTGTAGGTGAAGCGCCCGGTCCTGGAGTCCACCGCGACACGGCCACCCTTGGTGGTGGTGGACAGCTCCGGCCCGAAGCACACCGCGCGGTTGCCCCGCTCGACGATGTGCACCGACCCCCGTACCAGACCTGTCTGCCGGTCGGGACCGCCCAGATCGACCCATGGCTCCACCGACAGACCTTCGATCGTCATGGCGCTAATCCCTTTGCGTGCGTGCGAGTTCGGGTGGGTCTACCAGGTCTTCGTCACGGTGGCCGGAGTGCCGGTGATGACACCGTTGACCGTGACGTAGTAGCCGTCGGTGACGGTGAGCCGGGTTCCGCCCCACAACGTGCTGGTGGCCAGGCCCCGTCCGCCGAAGGTGAAGTTCGACCCGTTGTGGCTGAACGTCAGGCTGTCGCCGTCATTGTCATCGACGTTGATGAAGCTGACATTGCCAAATGCCTTGCTACCCCCGGAGATGGTGGGGGTGCTGTTGATCGCGTAGATCGCCACCGACACCGAGTAGCCGGTGCTACCGCCGAACCCGTCCACCGCGGTGGCCGAGAACGAATCGGCGACCGCGCTACCCGTCGCGCCGATCTTGGCCGCCCCGTGGTAGTACGAGAAGCCCTCGTCGATGGTGTAGGTGAAGGTGCCGTCGGCATTGATCACCACGGTGCCGCCGTTGGCGGTGGAGAACGATCCCGCCGTGAACGTCACGGTGTCCCCGTCGGCGTCGGTGGCCTTGAGCGTGCCGGTGGTGGTCTGCTTCAGGGTGCCGAGGCCGAGGATCCTGTTGTCGTCGATCGACAAGCCGGTGAAGATTGTCGCCCCGGCCACCGGTGCGGCGTTGCTCACCGTCGGGGTGACGTTCACCGTCGCGATGATCACCGAGTTGCCGTCGGCGTCGGTGGCCCGGATCGTGAACGTGTCACCGGGCGACTCGGCGTGACCGGACACGGTCCGGGTGTAGGAGAAGGCACCCGTGGCGGTCACCGTCACCGTGCCCTTGCCGCCCTGGGCGCCCACGCTGTAGGTAAGCCCGGTATTGCCGGCCGTATTCAACTGTCCGGTAACCACATTGACCGTCGAGGTGTTCACATTGGTGGTCGGCGACGGCGTGCCGAGGCCGGTCAGGCTGATGGTGGCCGTCGAGACGCCACCGTGGCCGTCGGTGACTTGCACCTGGAACGAATCCGTGGCCTTGCCCGCGGTCGGAATGTAGGTGAACGAGTTGCCGCTGAACCGGATGATGCCGCCGTTGGCGGTGGCTGCGGTGCCGTTGGTTCCGCCGACCAGGGTGTAGCTCAGCGAGTCGTCGTCATTGTCGGAGCCGCTGAGGATGCCGCGCACCACACCGAGGGCATCGGTGGTCTTGCTTCCCACCGACACACTCGAGGACGGGGTGGAGTTCAGCTTCTCGACCGGAACCGACACCACGATCGTCGAGCTGGCGCCGAGTGAATCCGTCACCGTGATGGTGAACGTGTCGGCTACTGCCAGCCCGGTTGCGCCGTTGGCGGCCGCGGCATGGAAGTAACTGCTCGTCTTGGTGATGGTGTAGGTGAAGGTGCCATCGGAGTAGAACGACACCGACCCGCCGTTGGCCGTCCCGTAGAGCGCCGGAATGATCGACCCACCCGGGTAGCTGATCGCGTCACCGTCCGCATCGAACGCGGTGACCTTGCCCTTGCCGGTCTGGGTCCGGATTCCCAGGAAATCGCCGCCCAACGAGGATTCGGTGATCGTCGTGGTGCCGGCGGTGGGCGCCACGTTGCTGACTGTCGGGTTCACCGTCACGGCAGCAATGACGATGCTGACGTCACCGACACTGCCGACGATCTGGAACGTATCGGTAGCTCCGCCGGTGTGGCCGGCCGCGGTCCGGGTGTAGGTGTAGGTGCCGTCGGGGTTGACCGTCACCGTGCCCTTGGTCGGACCGGTACCCACGCTGTAGGTCAGCACGCCCTGCTCACTGGAGGTCAGCTGGACACCACCGGTGGTGACACCATGACCACCATTGGTGGTGGTGACGGGCAGATTCAGGTCATGCGTGCTGACGGTGACCAGAGTGCTGGTCTCGCCACCCTTGCCGTCGGAGACGTACACCGTGAACGTGGAACCGACGATCGCCCCGAGGAAGCCGCTGTTCAGGCCCGGGACGTAAGACCACTTGCCGTTGGCGTCCACGGTGACGATCGATCCGTTGGACAGCACCTTGCTCGACGAACCGCCGTATCCGGTGACGCTGTAGTGCAGCGCGTCGCCATTGGCGTCGGAGGCGCCGATATTGCCGGTCGCGATACCCGAACCGCCGATGACGGTGGCACCGTCGAGCAGCGGCGAGGTCGGTGCGACATTCGGCTTGGGCACCAGGCTGACGGTGGCCACGGTGATCGACAGACCGTTGACGGTGCCGACGATGGTGAACGTGTCGCTCTCGTTCCAGCCAGCCGAGGTGGCCGTGTAGGTGTAGGTGCCGTCGGGATTGACGGTGACGGTGCCCTTGTTCGGGCCGGTGCCGACGCTGTAGGTCAGCAGGCCCGCATTGTCGTTGTCATCGATGTCCAGGCCACCGTTGATGACGCCGTCGGCATTGCCGGTGACCTTGGGATCGAGCTTCAGATCGGCGAACACCGTGACGGTGGTGGTGGCGAAACCGCCATTGCCGTCCGACAATTCGACCTCGAAGGAATCCGTCGTGAGGCCGGGCAGCAGGTCGGTCGACGGCTTCGGGATGAAGGTGAAGGTGCCGTTGGAGTTCAGCAGAACGATGCCGCCCTTTTGGCTGTAGCCCGAGGAGAGTCCGCCAGTGAGTTTGTAGGTGATGGTGTCACCGTTGAGGTCGGTCGCGGCGACCTGGCCTCGGACCACGCCGTCGGAGTCCGGTGTGGCGACGGTGATCCCGCCGACCGGGCCGAGATTGAACTTGGCGATCGTGACGGTGATCGACACCTCGACCGTTCCGCCGTGCCCGTCGTCGGCGGTCACGCTGAACGTGTCCGTGCCGCCCTGTGAGCGGGCCTGGATCGAGGGCAGGTAGGTGTAGCCCAGTCCGGTCACCGTGACGATGCCGCCACGGCTGGTGGTCAGGGCCAGTGGCGAGAAGGTCACCAGATCGTTGTCCTCATCGTCGATGTCGAAGCCGCCCGCGATGAGGCCGGTCAGCGGATCGGAGATGGCGGGCGGTTTCACCGTGACGGTGGGCACGTTGTTCGCACCGACGATTTCGACCGTCACGGTTGTCGGCAGCAGCGTGATGCCGCCGCGACCGTCGTTGGCCCAGATGCTGACGAGGTCCTTGTTCAGACCGAGCGCGGCGGCCAGATCGCCGGCCGCGGCGTGGCGGGCGGCGGCGTTCGGGGTGTAGGTGAACGTGCCGTCCTCGTTGCGGGTGACGGTGCCGAAAAGCGATGTGGCGGTGTAGGTCAGCGGGTCACCGTCGGCGTCGGTGGCCTGTGCGCTGATGGTGACCTTGCCGGAGGTCCCGTCGGTGCCCACCACGGTGGCCTGGCCCGGCGGGGTGAATACGGGCAGGTTGTTGATGCCCAGGCCCGGGTACCGGAAGGAGACGGTGTAGAACGCGTCGTTGCCCTCCGGGTTGATCGGATGCTCCAGCATGCCCAGGCTGTCGTTCACCCGGACGGTGAAGGTGACATCGGCGCCGTCGTTCAGGTCGCTCAGCGAGGTGGGAATGAAGCTGAAGGTGCCGTCCGGGCTCATGGTGATGAGGCCGTTGCTGGGCTGGCCGCTCAGGTCGACGGAGTAGACGAGCAGGTCCCCGTCCGGGTCGACGCTCTTGAGCTTCCAGGTCAGCGGCAGCGGACCCGCGGAGACCGTGGGCGCCTCCGGCAGATGGTTGGTGGCGAGGCGCTCGTAACGCGCGTACGCGGCCGTCACGAGCACGAGCGCACCGAAGGTGAACGGGGTGGGCTGGCCCTGCCAGTACGTGCCCTCCAAGCCGGCGAGCAAGGTCATCACCCAGCCGCCGGCGACCTGGGTCGGGTTCAGGATGGGGCTGGACTCGTACGGCGGGAAGACCTTGTCGACCCAGCTGGCCAGGCCGTTGATGATGCCCATCAAGGGCGCGAACGCCGGAATCACCGGTGGCTTGGGCACGATGTCCAGATCGATGTCGAGCAGAGCCGAAGCGAGCGCGGTGGGCGTCGGCGACGGGTCAGAGCCCTTGAGCGACAGCGAGGAGGCCGACTGGTCCGAGGACGAGATCTCGATCACGTCCACGACCGGGGTCGTGCCGGGGGCGTTCGGGGCCTCGATCACCTCGGGATCGACGATCACGGGGTCGATCACCGGAGGATCGGTGATCTCGGGTTCGGCCGGGGGCTCGACGATCTCGGCGCCGTCGGCGTCTGTGCCGGTACCGCTTTCGCTGACGGGCGACGCTTCTCCCGTGCCGGTGCCTTCTGCGCCGGTTTCGGTCTCGGCTACAGCGCCGGTCTCGGTGCCTTCGCCCTCGGCGACCTCGCCGGCCTCGTCACCACCGAGGGTCGGTTCTTCGGGATCTTCCTCTGCGGCCGTCGCCTGGATGCGCAGTGGAGTCCCGTTGCCGGCGCTGGTCTTACCGGTCTTCGCAGTCTTGGGCCCGGTCTTCACGCCGCTGGTCTCCGCCGACGGGCCGGTCGATGAACCATCGGAGGTGTCAGCGGCCGCGATGGCCGGCGCGGCGGTGACCGCCAGGCCGAGGAATGCCGCGACGGCGAACTCACCGGTGCGGATCCGCTTCTTCGCCGACTTCTTCCGATGTGTCGCCATTTCGCTCCTCAGCGTTCAACCGCTCTGCTGCGACAACCGTTGTCGTGACCGAGCACACAGTCCTATTGACTGCGCCGTAAGTTAACACGACCGTCAATAACTGAAAAGCACAAACTGAGGAAATTCCGAGGTGATTTCACCCGGTGTCCACCGATCAGCCGACACCAGACTCCAGGCTCTTACGGGCGCCCGTTGCGACCCGGCCGGGCCACCCGCCACCAGGGGCGTCTGCCAGCAACGATGCTGCGGCGCAAACGCAGTGGCGACGCCAGGCCGACAGTGAGTCCGTCGATCGAGTGAGTCGACGCGAACGTGCCGCAACGGCAGCTGCACCACCGGAGTCACCTGCATGAATGGCTGCGGCGGCCCCGGCCGGTAGGCCGTGGTGGCGACCACCGTGCCTCGGTGGAATCCGGCTCCGGGACCAGAAAGCCACGGTATTCACCCATTGCGCAAGTACTTCCGCAATCAAGTGACTGTCACCGACATTTTCGTCGCCACGCAAGACCGAGGGCCCGGCTTCCGCACCCGGCTCCGGCGACGAGAGCGACACGGCCGGCGGGCCGACACGCCGGGGAGCCCTTCCGTTGCTGACCGACCGGGGAGCAAAGATCAATTGATCATGGCGCTCGGCGGTCGCGGTCGGCCATCAGCCGTTCGACATATTTGGCGATGACGTCCACCTCAAGGTTCACCGGGGTACCGACGGGTGCGCCACCGAGGGTCGTCAGCGACAGCGTGGTGGGAATCAAGGAGACCTCGAACCAGTCCTCCCCCAGCCCGGAAACCGTCAGCGAGATGCCGTCGACGGTGATCGAGCCCTTCTCCACCACGTACCGGGCCAGCCCGCCGGGCAGCGAAATACGGACGACTTCCCAGTTCTCCGACGGGTTTCTGGCGACCACCTCACCCGTGCCGTCCACGTGGCCCTGGACGATGTGACCGCCGAGACGGCTGTTGACCGCGGCGGCGCGCTCCAGATTGACCTGGCTGCCGACATCGACCGCGCGCAGGCTGGACCTGTTGAGGGTCTCGGCCATGACGTCGGCGGTGAACGCACCGTCCGGGCGCACCTCCACCACCGTCAGGCAGACACCGTTGACCGCGATCGAGTCGCCGTGACCTGCGTCGGAGGTGACCACGGGTCCGCGGATCACGAAACGTGCCGCATCCGGGAGGTCCTCTTTACCGACAATCTCGCCGAGTTCTTCAACGATTCCGGTGAACATGGGCACAAGGTTAGTGCCGGGCAGGAAGCTCGGGCCCACTCAGGGCGACCCACTACGATGCAGATCATGCAGACGCGCCCCCGTGCAGTCCGGATCCTTCTCCCCTTCTTCGCCATCCTGATGGCGGCAGCAGCGCTAGTCGGCTGTGGGTCGAAGACCAATGACGCCCCGCTCCCCGAAGCGGCCACGCTGATCACCGAATCCGCCGAGACCACCCGCAGCCAGCAGAGCGTGCACCTCGAACTGACCGTCGGCGGTGAGATCAAGGAACTGCCCATCGCCAGCCTCAGTGGCGACCTGACCAACGCCCCCGCGGTGGCGGCCCAGGGCGACGCCGACATCATCTTCCTCGGCCAGAAGCTGACCGATGTCGCCTTCGTCGTCGCCGACGGCGACCTGTACGGCGCCATCACCAAGGGCGGCAACATGCAGAACTTCGGCCCCGCCGCCGACATCTACGACATCTCGGCCATCCTGAACCCGGACACCGGCCTGGCCAACATCCTGGCCAACTTCTCCGAGCCCAAAGCCGAGGGCCGCGAAGCGGTCGGCGGTTCCGACGCCGTGAAGATCACCGGCACCGTCAGCGCCGACGCGGTCAACAAGATCGCCCCGCAGCTCAAGCAGGCCGCCCCGGCCCCGGCCACCGCGTGGATCCGGGAGGACGGCGACCACCAGCTGGCGCAGGTCCAGATCGCACCGTCGGCGGGCAACACCATCACCATGACCCTCACCGACTGGGGCAAGACCGTCACCGTCACGAAGCCCGGTAGCTGATGACGGCGGCCAACAGCCACCGCGCAGCCGGCGCGGCGGGCACCAACCGTCGCCTGGCGATCAGTGCGGGTGGCCTCGCGGTCACTCTCGGTGCGCTCGACACCTACGTCGTGATCACCATCATGACCGACATCATGAGAGATGTCGGCATCCCGATCAACCAGATCCAGCAGGTCACGCCCATCGTGACGAGCTACCTGCTCGGCTACATCGCGGCCATGCCCCTGTTGGGCAAGGCGTCCGACCGGTTCGGGCGCAAGGTGATCCTCCAGGTCGGACTGCTCGGATTCATGGCCGGATCGGTGGTCACCGCACTGGCCGGCGATCTGACCACACTGGTCATCGGACGCACCATCCTGGGCGTCGCCAGTGGCGCCCTGCTGCCCGTCACCCTGGCCCTGGCGGCCGACCTCTGGTCGGCGCGCGGCCGCGCCACGGTGCTCGGCGGTATCGGTGCGGCACAGGAACTCGGCAGTGTGCTGGGGCCGCTGTACGGCATCGCGGTGGTGTGGGCGCTGAGCACCTGGCGGGACATCTTCTGGATCAACATCCCGATGGCCGCCGCCGCGATGATCATGATCCATTTCAGTGTGCCGTCCCGGGATCGGGATCAACCGCAGCAGAAGGTGGACGTCGTCGGCGGTCTCCTGCTGGCCATCGCGCTCGGCGCCGCTGTCGTGGGCCTGTACAACCCGGCACCGGACGGCAAGAATCTGCTGCCCAGCTACGGGATTCCGCTGTTGGTCGTGGCGGTGCTGACCATGGTCGGGTTCTTCGTCTTGGAGAAGAAGGCCACCACCAGGCTGATGGAGCCGGCCGGCGTGAAGTTCCGGCCGTTCCTGGCCGCGCTGGGCGCCTCGCTGACTGCCGGCGCCGCGCTCATGGTGACGCTGGTCAACGTCGAATTGTTCGGGCAGGGCGTGCTCGGCATGGACAAGAACGAAGCTGTCGTGCTGCTGCTGCGCTTCCTCATCGCGCTGCCGATCGGCGCGTTGCTCGGCGGCTGGCTGGCCACCCGGATCGGTGATCGGCCCATCGCGGTGACCGGTCTGCTGATCGCCGCCTTCGGCTACTGGCTGATCTCGCACTGGGATGTCAACGTGCTCTCCGCGCGTCACGATCTCGGGCTCTTCACCCTGCCGGCCTTCGACACCGACCTGGCGCTGGCCGGCTTCGGACTCGGACTGGTGATCGGTCCGCTGACCTCCGCGGCGCTACGGGTCGTGCCGTCGGCCGAACACGGAATCGCGTCGGCCGCTGTGGTCGTCTCCCGGATGATCGGCATGCTCATCGGTATGGCCGCCTTGTCGGCCTGGGGTCTGTACCGCTTCAACCAGATCCTGCAGTCGCTGCCCGTCGTCGACACCGGCAATTTGCTGGACGCCGGCAGACAGCTTTTGGAGAACACCCGGATCGCCTACACCATGCAGTACGGCGAGATATTCGCCATCACCGCGGTGGTGTGTGTGGTCGGCGCGCTGGCATCGTTGCTGATCAGCGACCGTGACCACCACGACGAGCAGGACGACGAAGCACTCACGGCGGCCGAAGACCAAGGCAGTTCGGCGTTTCCGACACCACCGTCGCCCTGACCATTGCGGAATCGTCACGCGGCGCTGGGTTTTCAGGGTCAGCCCGCGCCGCGACCCCGGGACGGCTCCCTTCGGTCGGCCGCGACGTGGTTGTCCTACCCGGATCGACCTCTCAGCGGATCAGCAGCGCTCCAGGCCGCGTTGCATGATCTTTGGTGCCCGAGGGTAGTGGACCTGCTGAGGTCCCATCCGCAGCACACCGTAGACCAGGGATCTGAAGTTCTGCGGGTTGACCGGCCCGATGTTGAGCCAGTCCTGCAAGGCAGTCATGCTCGTCATCCTTTGTTCGTGCAATCCCGTCGCGACTCATCGATGAAGGCGCTTTGATCGAATTCTACCGGCGCTCCGACCCGGGCACCGGGCTACACACCCGGCAAAGTCCACTCTGGCAACAGGATTGAACGTCACACCGCCGGCCGTGATGTGGCTGCGGTCACAGCTCAGTTCGGGATCAAACTGAGCCGTACATCGGGCCCGATGGCCTCGATGCCGTCGAAGCGCCAGCGTTGCGCACCGGCGATACTGAGCACGCCGACGTCGTCGACCGCAGTGATCGGACCGCCCAGCAACATCGGCGCCACATACGCGAGGATCCGGTCGATCACCCCGGCGCGCAGGAACGCACCGGCCAGAGTGGGCCCGCCCTCGAGCAGCACCGCCGTCCGGTCGGACAGGGCGCGCATCACCTCGTGTGGATCGCGGGTGCGGATCACCATGGTGCGCGAGTCGTCGTTGAGCACGTTGGACTCCGGCGAGATCTCCCGCTGCCCGACCACCACCCGCAGCGGCTGACGGGCGGCGAGGCTGCCGTCGGGCAGGCGCGCCGTCAGCGTCGGGTCGTCGAAGAGCACCGTGCCCGTGCCGACCACGATGGCCTCGACCACACCGCGCCTGCGGTGCACATCGGCGCGGGCGGCCTCACTGGTGATCCACTGGCTGCTGCCGTCGGCGGCAGCGCTGCGCCCGTCCACGCTGGTGGCGAATTTCCATGTGACATGCGGTAGCCCGGTGCGCTGCTTGTGCAGCCACTCGCGCAACGGACCGCCCGCGACATCGGTGCCGAGCACCCCGGCCACGACCTCGACACCGGCATCGCCCAGCCTCGACGCCCCGCCCGCGGCCACCGGATTGGGATCCGCGACGCCGTAAACCACGCGCGAAACCCCGGCCGCCAGAAGGCCGTCCACGCACGGCGGCGTACGGCCGTGATGGTTGCACGGCTCCAGGGTCACCACGGCGGTCCCCCCGCGCGCCAGCTCACCGGCCCGACGCAGCGCCACCACCTCGGCATGCGCTCCCCCGGTCGGCTCGGTCGCGCCGACGCCGACCACTTCGCCGGCCGCGTCCAGGATGACCGCGCCGACAGGAGGATTCGGATAGGTGGCGCCCTTGACGCGGTCGGCCTGCTCGACGGCGAGCCGCATCGCGGCTTCCAGGCCCACCGGCCGCTTGGCGGCCTCGGAACTCATAGCGTCAGATGTGGTGAGGCGGCGGCGGCCTGCCTGCGCAGCCGTCGCACCGCCTCGGCAGGATCCTCGGCGCTGTACACAGCGGACCCTGCGACGAAACAGTCCACCCCGGCCTCCGCGGCGGCCTCGATGGTGTCGGCGTTGATGCCACCGTCGATCTCCACCACGATCGTCAGCTCGCCCGCATCCACCAGACGGCGCACGGTGGACACCTTGGCCAGGACCTCGGGGATGAACTTCTGGCCACCGAAGCCGGGTTCCACCGACATCACCAGCAGGGTGTCGAACTCCCGCAGGATCTCCAGGTAGGGCTCCAGCGGGGTGCCCGGTTTCACCGAGAGTCCCGCCCTGGCGCCGGCCGCGCGGATATCGCGGGCGACGCCCACCGGGTTGTCGGTGGCCTCGGCGTGGAAGGTGACGTTGTAGGCGCCGGCCTCGGCATAGGGCGGTGCCCACCGCTCGGGGTTGTCGATCATCAGATGACAGTCCATCGGGATGTCGGTGACCTTGAGCAGGCTTTCCACCACCGGCATGCCCAGCGTGAGGTTCGGAACGAAATGGTTGTCCATCACATCGACGTGCAACCAGTCCGCGCCGGTGACGGCCGCGACTTCGTCGGACAGCCTGGCGAAGTCCGCGGCCAGGATCGACGGGGCGATGAGCGGGGCCTGGGCGAGCGGAGCGACGGGAGATTGGCCAGCCATGGCGGTCAGCCTACTTTCAGGGCGGCGGCGAACATCGCATCGGTGCCGTGCAGGTGCGGCCACAGTTGCACGTACGGTCCGTCGCCGAGTTGATCGACCCCGGGAAAGAACTCCCGGGTGTCCAGCGCGGTCACCGGTTGCCTGCGCAGCGCGTCGGCCACCACCCCGACCGTCTCGGCCAGATGCGGTGAACAGGTGGCGTAGAGCACCACACCACCCGGGCGGGTCAGCGCGATCGCCGACGCCAGCAGCTCACGCTGCAGCTTCGCCAGCGTCGGCACATCGCCGGGTTGACGACGCCAGCGCGCCTCGGGCCTGCGGCGCAGCGCGCCCAGCCCGGTGCACGGCGCGTCGACCAGCACCCGGTCGAAGCTGGCCGGGTCCAGGCCGGACTCGCGCCCGTCCACCCGCAGCACGTCGACGGGCAGTCCGGCGGTGTTGCGTTCCACGAAATCGGCCCGGTGCTCGGTGGGCTCCACCGCGGTGACGCGGGCGCCACCGGCCAGCGCCGCGATGAGCGCCGTCTTGCCGCCCGGTCCCGAACACAGGTCCAGCCAGCGGCCGGTGTCGGGGCCGTCCACCGCGGCCAGGGTGACCGCGCGGGCCACCAGCTGCGATCCCTCGTCCTGCACCAGCGCGGCACCTTCGCGCACCGCGGCCAGGTCGCCCGGGTCACCGCCGGACAGATAGACCGCGTACGGCGAGAACCGGCCGACGGTGCCGTCGACCTGGGCGGCGAGGTCGGTGGCGGTCAGCACCCCGGGCCGGGCCGCCAGGTGGACGACGGGGCGCTCGTCATCGCTGGCCAGCAGCGCGCCGAGTTGGCCGGCGCGGGCCCCGAGCGCATCGACGAAGGCCTGGGCCACCCACCGCGGGTGGGCGTTGACGAAGGCGGCGTGCCCGATGGGATCTCCTGCCTGCGGCGGTGCGAGTTCGGCGATCCAGGCCTGCTCGTCCTGGCCGGCGATCTTGCGCAGCACACCGTTGACGAAACCTGCTCGTACCGAATCGAATTCGATTCCGGCCTGATCGACGGTGGTGTCCAGGGCGGCGTGCGCGTCCACCCGGGTGCGCAGCAACTGGTAGCTGCCCAGTCGCAGCAGGTCCAGCAGGACCGAGTCGATCTGGTCGACGGGCCGGCCGGCCGCGGAACTGATCACCGCGTCGAGCAGCCCCCGGGTGCGGCAGGTGCCGTAGGCGAGTTCGGTGGCGAAGGCGGCGTCGAGGCCCTTGATGCCCCGTTCGCGCAGCAACACCGGCAGGGTCAGGTTGGCGTAGGCGTCGCGTTCACTGACCGCGCGCAGCACGTCGAACGCGGCGCGCCGGGCCGGGTCCAGCGGCTTGCGCTGCGGCCCCTTGCGCTGCGGTGCGGTGTTGGAATGGTGGCGCGACGGACGGCCACCGCGCCCCGGTGACGACGGCCGGCTCACAGCGCGCGCACCGATGCGTCCGGACGTGCGCCGCGCGCCCAGTCGGCCGCGTTCATCGGTTTCTTCCCCGGGGGTTGCACCCAGCTCAGCGCCACCGCATGGGAACCGGTGCCGATCCACACGTCCCGCCTGCCGACCTCGAGCGCACCGGCGGCGAGCACCTTAGACTCATCGGGACGCACCGGCCCCACCTTGACGCGGGCATCGCCGATCATCGTCCAGGCGCCGGGATTCGGGGTGACCGCCCGGACCCTTCTGTCGACCGCGTGCGCGGGCAGTTCCCAGCGCACCCGGGCCTCCTCGACGGTGATCTTGGGCGCGACGGTGACCCCGTCGGCGGGTTGGGGTACCGGTTGAAGCGAACCGTCGGCGATACCGTCCATGGTGGCCTCCAATAATCCTGCACCCGAAACGGACAGTCGCTCAAGCAGATCCCCGGCGGTGTCGGTCGGGCGGATGGTTTCGGTGACGACGCCGTATACGGGCCCGGAGTCCAGGTCCAGTTCGATCTGGAAGGTGGTGGCACCGGTCACCTCGTCACCGGCGGCGATCGCGGCCTGCACCGGGGCGGCTCCGCGCCAGGCCGGCAACAGCGAGAAGTGCAGGTTCACCCAGCCGTGCGTGGGTACGGCCAGCAGGTCGGCGCGCAGCAGCGCACCGTAGGCGACCACCGCGCAGGCATCCGGTGCTAGATCGCTCAGTTCGGCGACGAACTCCGCGGTGTTCGGCCGTTCGGGCTTGAGCACCGGGATGCCGTGTTCGGCGGCCAGTTGAGCCACCGGTGACGGGGCCGGTGTGCCGCGCCGGCCCGCCGCGGCATCGGGCCGGGTCAGCACCGCGACCACGTCATGGTTCTCGGATTCGATGAGTCTGCGCAGCGAGGGCAGCGCGGGCTGCGGGGTTCCGGCAAAGACGAGTCGCACCGAGTCAGTCTAGGGAAGGCGCGGGGTCTGATAGAACTCGCGTTCCTGCACCCCGGCGATCGGGGCCACGAACATCCACGGCATCGTGGTGATCAGCCGGTTCACCCCGGCCACCGCGTCGTTGTAATACTGCCGGGCGAAGGCCAGCTTGTTCTCGGTGTCGGTGAGGTTCTCCTGCAGGTTCAGGAAGTTGTTCGACGAGTTGAGCTGTGGATAGCTCTGCCCGAGCGCGAGCACCTGGCCGAGCGCGTTGTCCAGTTCACCTTCGGCGGCGCTGCGCCGGGCCACCGATTCACCGCCGGTGGCCGCGTTCAGCGCGGCCCGGGCGTCGGTGACGTGGTCGAGGATCGCCTTTTCGTGGGTCGCGAACGACCCAACCGTGTGCACCAGGCTCGGGATCAGCGCGGCCCGGCGGGTCAGTTCGACATCGATACCGGACAGGGCTTCGGACACCCGGACATTGGCCGTCTTGAGTTTGTTGTAGCCGACCACCAACGCGATCAGCACCAGCACCGCGATCACCAGCACCAGAATCAGCAAGAACCTCACCATGATCCGCCTCCACCTCCTCCGCCGCCACCGCCGCCACCACCACTGCTGCTGCTACTACCGCTGCTGCTGCCGCCGCCGCTCGAAGACGAGGACTGCGATGCGGTGTAGGCACCGATCGATGACGACAGCGCCGATTCGAAACTGTCGAACTCCGCCCCACCGGTTCCCCCGGTGAAACCCGAGGACGTACTCGACGAGGAGGAGTTGTACCACTCCGGTTGTGGCGCAACGGCCCCGGTGGCGTCCCGGTATTTCTGCGCCCACAGCGCCGCGGTGCCCGCGGCCACCGCGAACGGCACATAGGCCGCGTAGAGGTCCTTGCGCGCCCCGAAGTCGAACCGGCTCTCCGCCGAGTCGGTGGACAGCAGCCGGTGGAATCCGCCTGCCCGCGACCACAGTTCGCGACCGGCCGCGGTGCGCCGCGAGCCGACACCGTCGCGCCAGGCCAGCGTGGAGAACAGGAAGAACACCGCGAACGGCAGCGCCCACAAGGTGATCGGGAAACCCCACCGGAAGAATCCGCACACCATCAGGATCGCCGCGACCGCGTTGGCGGCGCGCAACCACAGTTCCTTGCGGCGCTTGACGATCAGACCCTCATCGGTGGCCCACCTCCGCACCGCCCCCGCCATATCGATCTTGGCCCTCTTGAGCTTCTCCCCCGATGTGGCGGACTTCCTGGCCTTGAACTCGGCACCGGGGCCGATGACCTTCAGCGCCGAGCCGACGGCGACGCCGACCGGATCGATATCGGCCCACGCCCCGGGCTGGGCGGTACCGGTGACATTCCAGGCGTGCTTGTCCAACTGGCGCAGCTCGACGAGTTTGCGTTCGGCGAGGTGGAACAGCGTCGCGGTCAGGCCGCTCTCGGGCACCGTTTCGGTGCGGATGTACTCGGTCTGCACCGGCCCCAGTCCGGGCGGCGGCGCGTACTGGATCGGGAATCCCGGCGGACGTTCCAAGGTGCTGCGCGCCCACAGGATGGCCGTGGCGGCGCCGAGCAGGGTGAGCAGCACCAGCACCACCACCTGGGTCGTCGACTGCCCCAGCACCCGGTCCCAGTGGTAGGTCCACGGCAGTTCGGCGCGCGGCGGGGTCGGCATGTCCACGCCTGCCCGCAGGGTGACCGGGGTGTGTGGTGGGAGTCCCTGTGCGGCCAGCCGGACGGTGTTGCCGTCCACGGTGAGGTCACTGCAGGCGGCGCCGCGGCCGAATCCGACCGAACACTGGGCGCCCAGCACCGGCTCGGGCAGTGTCACGGTGATGTCGACGTTGTCGATCTCGTTGTTCCAGGCGGGTGCGATGACGTTCCAGAAGAACACCGTCGGCGCGTCTAGCGCACCGGTAGAATCGCCGAAATGCTTTCCCGCCCCGACGGTTCCGGGATCGAGTACGCCGGGAATGGTGTACCGGATCTCGAACACATGTGGCCCGGGGTCCAGGGTGCTGTCCGGGCTGCCGATCTTGGCCACCCGGAATCGTTCCCGGCCCTCCCACAGCAACTGGTAGGGAGCCGGTTCGCCGTCCCAGAGGATCGACTGGATCTGTGGTACCTGCCGGACCTTGGGGCTGTTCTGGTTGGTCACATCCCAGTGCCGGAAGATGCCGTGCCGTCCGACGGGGAATTCACCGGTGATGGTCTCGACGGCATCCAGATCGCCGTCGGCGTCGACGGTGTAGTGGGCGGTGTAGTCACTGATGACCACCGGGTCCGCGGCGCCGTCGCCGCCGCCGCTGGGGGTCGCGCTGAACACCACCGGCCACAGCAGGCCAAACGCGATGAGCACCAAGGGGATCAGAAGCTTGAACAGCCGTCCCATACCCACCTCCGCGCCGGTAACGCTGCTCACCCTATGTGCAATGGGTCGATTTGGACACGAACCGGCTGCTGGTCGTGGCGTGCGCTGAGCGAGTTCACCCCGCGCCGCAGGGCCGCCGCGAGCTCCAGGCCACCCGTGCGCGGCACCCGCACCAGCATTCGGCTCACCACACTGTCCACCGCGATACCGGGAGGTCGGCGAGCCCCGGGCGGCAGATCCACCGGGCCCAGGGGTTCCGCGCCGGGGGGCAGTTCCGTGGCCTCCAGCAGCGCGGTGACGGCCTCGGGCACTCCGTCCAGCACCGCGAGGTGGACCGCGGGTGGCAGCGCCACCTCATCGCGGGCATCGAGTTCGGATTCGGCGTGACCGACCGGATCCCAGCGGATCAGCGATTGCACCGTCGGGATCGCCGACTCGGCGATCACCGCCACCGAACCGCCGTCGGCGCGGCTGCGCACCAGAGTCGCCGCGGCCATCCAGCGCCGCAGCGTGTCCTCGGCCGCCCGCAGATCCTGACGGCCCAGCAGCGCCCAGCTGTCGAGCAGCAGCGCGGCGCCGTAGCCGCCCTCGGCCACCGGCTCGGCGCCGGGGGTGGCGACCACGACGGCGGGTTTCGGCCCCACGCTGGACAGCACCGAGTCCCCGCCGGAAGTGATGACGGTGGCCCCCGGCAGCGCGCGGCCCAGTTCCTCGGCGGTCCGTCGCGCGCCGACCACCACGGCCCGCACCGCATCCGATCCGCAGCTCACGCATCGCAGTGTCAGTTCGGCGCGGGCACACCAGCGACACACCGCGCCATGGGTGTCGCGGTCGGGCAGTGACAGTGGACCGGTGCAGTGCCGACACCGCGCCACGGTTCGGCAGCGGGCGCAGGCCAGTGCCGGGACGTAGCCGCGCCGCGGAACCTGCACGAGCACCGGGTGCCCGGCCTCCAGCGCGGCGCGCGCGGTGCGCAGTGCCATCGACGGCAGCCGCGCGGTGTGTGCCGCCGGGTCGCGTTCCTGGTCGAAGGCGTTGTCGTCCAGCGCCACCACCCGCGGCGCGTGGTTGCGCACCACGGGGCGGGTCGCGACGAGGTCATGGGCCCACCGGCTGCGCACCAGCGCGTGCGCCTCGGCAGTCCTGGCATAGCCGCCGATGATTGCCGCACAACGCAATTGGTGCGCCCGCAGCATGGCCACCTCGCGGGCATGCGGATACGGCGCCCGAGGTTCGGCCAGGTTGTCGTCACCGTCGTCCCAGACGATGACCAGTCCGAGGTCCGCGACGGGCGCGAATACCGCGCTGCGGGTGCCGATCACCAGCCGGGCCTGACCGCGCAGCACCGCCAGCCAGCGCCGGTAGCGCTGGCTGGGCCCCAGCCCGGCCGACAGCGCGACCACCCGGGATTCGTCCACACAGGCCACCGCCGCCGCGTGCACGGCGTCGACATCTCGTTGATCGGGCACCACGATCAGGGCACCGCGTCCGGCGTGGACGGTGGCCGCCGCGGCTTCGGCGAGGCGCAGCGCCCAATGTTCGCCGGGCAGGGCCTGCCACACCGCCCGCGCCGCCCGGCCCTCCCGGATCGCGGCCAGGAATTGTTCACCGCGCCCGTATTGCGCCCAGCCCGACTCGTCGACACCGTGGGGCGCCAGCGGCGGCAACTCGGGCTGCGGCTTCTTCTCGACGCCGGCGTGCCGCGGCGGGATGGCCAGCCGCAGCACATCGGGACGGGTGCCGACATAGCGGGCCGCGACCGCGTCGGTGAGCCTGCGGATATCCGGGGTCAGCACCGGCTCGGCGGAGACCACCCGGTCCAGCCAGCCGAGTTTTCCCGAATGGTCGGTGTCCGAACGCCTTTCCAGGATGAAGGCGTCCACCAGCCGGCCGTGGAAGCGCACCCGGACGCGCACCCCGGGCTGGGCGTCGTCGGATTGTTCGGCAGCGACGAGGTAGTCGAATTCGCGGTCCAGGTGCGGCACGGACAGCATCGGCAGCACCCGCGCGATCGGCTCGTGCTCGGCGGCGCGGCGGGCCTGGGTCACCCCTGCGGCCACCGGACGCCGATCTCGCGCTGCCTGCCGAAGAAGAACCCGGCGGTGATCAGGAACAGCGATGCCGCGTACGCCCACCAGATCGGGACCGCTAGGCGCTCGGACCCGAGCACGAACTTGCTGATCCCGATCATCGAATCCGAGGCCGCGAAACACACCGCGCCCAGTGCCGTCCACGGCGTCGGCAGCACGGCGAGCAACGCGGCACACACCATGGCGCCGAGCACCGCGATGTACACGGTGACCGGCAGCGCCATGCCCTGCTCCAGCAGGGCCGGCCAGAACCACAGCAGCAGCGCGATGCACGCCAGCACGACGACGGCCGCCGCGACCAGCCGCGACGTGCGCCGCGCCACCAACGGGACCAGCGCGGCGAGGAAGCACAGGTGGGCTATCAGGAACGAGGCCAGGCCCAGCACGAAGGACGGCTCCCACCATGGCATCGCCAACAGATAGTCACCGGCGGCCGAGCCGATCAGCGCCGCGATCAACCAGCGTCGTTCCCGGGCGACGGGGTGGCGCAGCGCGGCCACCGCCAGCAGCACCGCGGCGGCGGCCTTCACGGCGGGCTGCAGGGCGAACTGGCCGGTGAGCTCGGCTCCGGAGGGCACCCGGAGCGCGACGGTGATCAGGAAGAGCCCGTAGCCCGCACCGACGGCCACCGCGGCCACCCAGAACAGCTTGGTCCAGGACGCTGCGTACGGTGAAGCCATGCCTGAACCCGGTGCCGACAGACCCGCCTTGGACGCCATCCTGGAGAAGGTACTGGAAGCGGTGCCGTTCCAATTGACGATGGACGGTGGACCCGATGCCGCGCGGGAGCGTTTCCGCGCGCTGCCGCGCCGCGAGGTGCATCCCGGTCTGCGCGTCGAGGACCGCGCGATCGAAGGCGTGCCGGTGCGGATCTACTGGCCGACGATTGCGGAACCGACACCGCCGGTCGTGGTCTTCTTCCACGGCGGCGGCTGGGTCGTCGGCGATCTGGACACCTATGACGGCACCGCCCGCGAGCATGCGGTCGGGGTGGGTGCGGTGGTGGTGTCGGTGGATTACCGGCTGGCCCCCGAACATCCGTATCCGGCGGCGGTCGACGATGTCTGGGCGGTGACCCGGTGGGTGGCCGACCACGCCGGGGAATTGGGCGCCGACCCGGCCCGCATCGCGGTGGCCGGCGATTCCGCCGGCGGCAACCTGGCCGCGGTGGTGGCGCAGCTGGCCCGCGACGCGGGACTGGACCTGCGCGCCCAGCTGCTGTGGTACCCGGCGACCACTTGGGACACCACGCTGCCGTCGTTCGCCGAGAACGCCGACGCGCCGATCCTGGGTCGTGGCTCCGTCGGCAGTTTCTCCAAGCTGTACGCCGGTGACACCGATCTGAAGGACCCACCCGCCACCCTGGTCCCCGCCCGCGCCGCGTCGCTGGCCGGCGTGGCGCCCGCCTATATCGCGGTGGCCGGTTACGACCCGCTGCGTGATGACGGGATCCGCTACGCCGAACTGCTGGCCGCCGCCGGTGTGCCCGCCCAGGTGCACAACGCCGACACGCTGGTGCACGGCTACCTGGGCTATTACGGCGTCGTACCGGTGGCCACCGAGGCGGTCGATCTCGCCTTTGCCGCGCTGCGAGGCGCGTTAGCCTGAGGGCATGGCTTCCCCCTCACCGTCCTCCCCCACGACCCGGCCCGATGTCGACCCCAATCTGAAGGCGCTGTTGGACGCCGTGCCACTGGAATTCACCGTCGAGGACGGTGTCGATGTGGCGCGCGAGAAGCTGCGCGCGTTGAAGCCGCCGCCTGAGATGCTCCCGCAACTTCGGGTCGAGGAGCGCACCGTCGGGTACGGCGATCTCGCCGACATCCCGGCGCGGATCTACTGGCCGCCGGTCGAACAGCACGACAACCTGCCGGTGATCGTCTATTACCACGGAGGCGGCTGGGCGATCGGCGATCTGGACACCCACGACCACGTGGCCCGCGCGCATGCGGTGGGCGCGGAGGCCATCGTGGTGTCGGTGGACTACCGCCTCGCCCCCGAGCACCCCTTCCCCGCCGGCGTCGAGGACGCCTGGGCGGCGCTGCGCTGGGTGGCCGATCACGCCGCCGAACTCGGTGGTGACCCGACACGCATTGCGGTGGCCGGGGATTCGGCAGGCGGGAACCTCTCGGCGGTGATGGCGTTGCGTGCCCGTGACGCCGGCGGGCCGCCGCTGGTGTTCCAGCTGCTCTGGTATCCGGTGGCTGTCGGCGACATCACGGCGCCGTCCTTCATCGAGAACGCCGACGCCTACATCCTCAACCAGGACGTGATGAACGCGTTTCTGACCTGGTATCTGCCCGACGTGGATCTCGACGATCCGGGGTCGCTACCGACCGATGTCGCGCCGGCCAACGCCGACTCGCTGAGCGGGCTGCCGCCGGCGTTCATCGGCACCGCCGAGCACGATCCGCTGCGCGACGACGGCGGCAAATACGCCGAACTGCTCACCGCGGCCGGAGTTACGGTGCAGCACAGCAACGAACCGACGATGGTGCACGGTTACGTCAGTCTGGCGCTGGCCTCCCCCGCAGCCACCGAGGCCACCGAACGCGGCATCGCCGCCCTGCGCGCCGCGCTGCATTCCTGAGAGTCCGTTCATGGCACCGGAATTCCACACCGTCATCATCGGCGCCGGGTTCTCCGGCATCGGCGCGGCGATCGCGCTCGACAAGGCAGGCCTCGGCGACTACCTCATCGTGGAGGCGGGCGCGGAAGCCGGTGGCACCTGGTATTGGAACACCTATCCCGGTATCGCCGTGGACATCCCGTCGTTCTCGTATCAGTTCTCTTTCGAGCAGAGTCCGGAATGGACACGCACCTACGCCCCGGGCCACGAGCTCAAAGCCTATGCCGATCACTGCGTGGCCAAGTACGGGATCGCCTCCAGGATCCGGTTCGGCACCGAGGTGACCGCGGCCCGCTTCGACGAGAGTGCCGACCTGTGGCGGCTCAGCACCGCCGGCGGCGATATCACCGCTCGGCATCTGATCAACGCCGCCGGTGTGCTCAATGTGCCCAAGCTGCCCGATATCCCGGGGGTGGACACGTTCGCCGGCACCACCCTGCACACCGCGCGCTGGGATCATCGTGCCGACCTGACCGGGAAAAGGGTCGCGGTGATCGGCACCGGAGCCTCGGCGGTACAGCTCATCCCGGAGATCGCCCCGGAGGTGGCGCAGCTGCGCGTGTTCCAGCGCACGCCGATCTGGTGTTTTCCCAAACTCGATGTGCCACTGCCCGCCCCGGCCCGGTGGGCGATGCGCCTGCCGTTCGGCAGTGCCGTCCAGCGGCTGATCAGTCAGGCCTACGTGGAGGTGACTTTTCCGCTGTCCGCGCAGTATCACAGCGTGTTGCCGCTCAGCGGGGGCGCCGAGCGGGTGGCCAGGAACTACCTGCGGCGCGAGATCAAGGATCCGGTGTTGCGGGACAAGCTGACACCGCGCTACGCGGTGGGCTGTAAACGCCCGGCCTTCCACAACGGTTACCTGAGCACCTTCAACCGGGACAACGTCAGCCTGGTCACCGATCGAATCGAGCGCATCACTCCGGCCGGGGTGGTCACCGCGGACGGCGCCGCCCACGATGTCGACGTATTGGTGCTGGCAACGGGTTTCAAGGTGATGGACGTCGATTCCGGGACCTTCCCGCTGATCGGGCTCGGCGGCCGGTCGCTCGCCGATTTCTGGACCCGGAACCGGATGCAGGCCTATGAGGGTGTCAGCGTGCCCGGCTTCCCGAACTTCTTCAACGTCTGCGGGCCATACGGATACGTCGGCTCATCGTATTTCGCCTTGATCGAGACGCAGACCCGGCATATCGTGCGCTGCCTGCAGCGGGCCGACCGCACCGGCGCGGCCCGCGTCGAGATACGCCCGGAGGCCAACGCCCGGTACTTCGACGAGATGATGCGCAAACGGCACCGCCAGATCTTCTGGCAGGACAGTTGCGCGTCGGCCAACAGTTACTACTTCGACAAGAACGGTGACGTGCCGCTGCGGCCGGCCAGCACGCCCGAGGCGTACTGGCGCAGCCGCAGCTTCCCGCTCGACGATTACGAATTCAGTGGCACCTCAGAACGCCGGTGACACATCACCGCCGGGCCAGCGCTGCTCGATGAACTCACGGGTGGCGTCGCTGTGCAACAACTCGTCCAGTTTGACCACCTCGGCGTTTTCCGCGTTGTCCTCCCTGCTGGCAAGGAAATTCGCATACGGGTTGTCGTCGAGTGATTCCACGATCAGCGCGTCCTTGAGGGTGTACCCGGCATCCAGGAAGTAGTTGCCGTTCAGGATCGCCAGGTCCACGTCGGGCACCGCCTTGGCCTGCAGATCCGGCGCCGCCTCGATGAACTGGAGATTCTTCGGGTTGCCGACGGTGTGCACGTTGACGTCCCCGTCCGCGGGCAGCGTCACCAGATTCTTGCCGGCCAGCAGTGCCAGCGCGCGGGCCTGGTTCGACCCGTCGTCGGTGATGCTGATCCGAGCCCCGTCGGGCAGTTCCTCGGCGGTCCTGAACTTCTGCGAGAACGCCGCATACGGCTCGATGTGCACCCCGGGAAATTCGCGCAGGCGGTAGCCGAAATCGGCGACCTGCTCTTCGAGATAGGGCTTGTGTTGGAAGTAGTTGGCGTCGATGTCGCCTTCGGACAGCCAGCGGTTGCCCAGCGAGTAGTCGTCGAACACCCGGATGTCGAAGTCCAGGCCGGCATCCTTGGCGGGACCGTTCTTGATGAACTCCAGGATCTCGGCGTGCGGCACCTGGGTGGCCGCCACCGTGATCTTCTGCTTGTCTGCACCACCGCGGAACAGGACGACGCCGACGACGGCGACCACGACCACCACGACGGCGGCGATGGCCACATACAGCGGTGTCTTCGATTTCGGTGGGCCCTCAGGAGTATTGGTCATTCAGGGGTTTCCTTTCTGTCAGGGATGAATTGCGGTGGTCGGTCCTGCGGGCGAAGTAGTCGCCCACCGCCTGGAAGATTTGCGCCAGCAAGATCAGCAGCAGCACCGTGGCCCACAGCACCGGGCCGTCATACGAGCGGGCGCCATACCTGATGGCCAGGTCCCCGAGGCCGCCGCCGCCGATGACACCGGCGAGAGCAGAGAAGCCGAGCAACGCAACGATGGTGATGGTGAGCCCGGAGATGATGCCGCTGATCGCTTCGGGCAGTAGGGTTTTGACGATGATCTGACCGCGGGTGGCACCGACGACCCTGGCGGCGTCGATCTTGCCGCTGTCGACTTCTCGCAGTGCGGACTCCACGAGCCGCGCCAGGAACGGGATGGTGCCGATGGTCAGCGGCACCATCGCCGCGACGGTGCCGAGGCTGGACCCGACGAGCAGCCGGCCCAGCGGCCAGAGCGCGATGACGAGCACCAGGAACGGCAGTGAGCGCGTCACGTTCACCACCGTGCCGAGCGTGCTGTTGAGCCAGCGCGCCGGCGCGAGTCCACGCGGTGCGGTGATGTGCAGCACGACACCGAGCGGGATGCCGAACATGATGACGAAGAAGAACGGGACGAAGACGAGTTGCAGGGTCTGCAGCAGTGCGGTCGGCACCGCATCGGTGCTCAGCAGGATCGAGTCGTCGAGCCACTCGGTCATGTGGCCGCCACCGCCAGCCCGTGCCTGCCCAGCCACCGCGCGTACTCGTCGGCGCGCTCGGATGCGCAGTGGTCGAGGCCGGTCAGCCCCAGCTGGAACTGCGAAACCGATTGCCCGCCAAGCTGTAACACCTCGCCGTCGATGATGCGCACATCGGTGTTCAGTTCCCGGGAGAGCTTGCTGATGAACGACGCCGAAGCATCGGTTCCGGCGTGCACATTGAGGATGAGTTCACCGTCGCCCGCAGCCGGTAGCTCACCGAGGCTCGGCAGCAGGCCGGAGTCCGGACTGCTGGCCACCTGCGCCAGCGGACCCTGCGCGACCACCCGGCCCTCCCGCAACACCGTCACCTGATCGGCGATCTGACGGACGATGGACAGGTCATGGGTGATCAGCAACACGGTGACCTGGAGTTCGTCGCGCAGACCGGTCAGCAGGGCCAGGATCTCCTGGGTGGTCACCGGGTCCAGTGCGCTGGTGGGTTCATCGGCCAAGATGACGGTGGGACGGGCGGCCAGCGCGCGGGCGATGCCGACGCGCTGGCGCTGCCCGCCGGACAGTTGCGCCGGGTAGTCCTCGCCGCGGCCGGCCAGGCCAACCAGCTCGAGCAGTTCCTGCGCGCGGTACCAGCGCTTCTTGCGGTCCCAACCGGCGATCTCCAGCGGGTATTCGATATTGGCGCGGGCGGTCCGATTGTCCAGCAGGTTCGCCGACTGGAAGACATTGCCGAGCCGGCGCCGGGCCGCCCGTAGTTCGCGCTCGGGCAGGGCGGTCAGATCCTGCCCGTCGAGGACCACCCGGCCGCGGGTGGGTCGTTCCAGCAGGGCGATGTTGCGCACCAGGGTGCTCTTGCCCGAGCCGCTGCTGCCCACCACGCCCAGGATCTCGCCCTGTTCCACGGAGAGCGACACCCCGTCGAGGGCGCGGGTGGCGCCGTAGTGCTTTGCGAGGTCTTCGGTGTAGATGGACACGATCGCCTATTAGCGCCCATCCGGGGCGCAGGTACCACGGTTGCGTTCAGCGCGGTCCTAAGTCACTGCGCGCGAGCAGACACGAATGGTCCCGATTCCGGGCGGAATCGGGACCATTAGCGTCTGCTCGCGCAGAAAAAGCTACACGGAAGCCTTCAGGTCATCGACCTTGTCGGTCTGCTCCCACGGCAGCTCGATATCGGTGCGGCCGAAGTGACCGTAGGCCGCGGTCTGCGCGTAGATCGGGCGCAGCAGGTCCAGGTCGCGCACGATCGCGCCCGGGCGCAGGTCGAAAACGCTGCTGATGGCCTTCTCGATGCGGGCCGGATCGACGGTCTCGGTGCCGAACGTCTCGACGAACAGACCGACCGGGGCGGCCTTGCCGATGGCGTAGGCGACCTGCACCTCGACGCGCTCGGCGAGCCCGGCGGCGACCACGTTCTTGGCTACCCAGCGCATTGCGTAGGCGGCCGAGCGGTCCACCTTTGACGGATCCTTGCCCGAGAACGCGCCGCCACCGTGACGGGCCCAGCCGCCGTAGGTGTCGACGATGATCTTGCGACCGGTCAGGCCGGCGTCACCCATCGGGCCGCCGAGGACGAACTTGCCGGTCGGGTTGACCAGCAGGCGGTAGTCGGAGGTGTCCAGGCTCTCGTGGCCCAGATCCGCCAGGACGGTGTTGACGACCTTCTCGCGGATGTCGGGGGTCAGCTGGTCGTCCAGGTCGATGCCCTCGGCGTGCTGAGTGGACAGCACCACGGTGTCGAGGCGGACCGGCGTCTTGCCGTCGTACTGGATGGTGACCTGGGTCTTACCGTCCGGACGCAGGTAGTCCACGATGCCGTTCTTGCGGACCTCGGTGAGGCGGCGGGCCAGGCGGTGCGCCAGCGCGATGGGCAGCGGCATCAGTTCGGGGGTGTCACCGATGGCGTAGCCGAACATCAGGCCCTGGTCACCGGCGCCCTGGGAGTCCAGCGGATCGCCCGCGCCCTCCACCCGCGCCTCGTGCGCCTTGTCGACGCCCTGGGCGATATCCGGGGACTGGGCGCCGATGGCGATGTTCACGCCGCACGAGGCACCGTCGAAGCCCTTGGTCGAGGAGTCGTAGCCGATCTCCAGGATGCGGTCACGGACGATCTTGGGGATATCGGCGTAGGCCGACGTGGTCACCTCGCCGGCGACATGCACCTGCCCGGTGGTGACCAGCGTCTCCACCGCGACCCTCGATGCGGGATCCTGCTCCAGCAGCGCGTCGAGCACCGAGTCGCTGATCGCATCACAGATCTTGTCGGGGTGACCTTCGGTGACCGACTCACTGGTAAACAGCCGACCTGCGCTCACGTGGCATCCTCCATTAGTTAGATAGACGAATTATTTTCGTGCTCATAGGCAGCCAACCGTGTAAACGCCCATGACGCAACAGTTACCTGCACGCGGTTTCACCCCTGCAGGAGTGCTCCGATCGCGTCCACGATACGGCTGGCCATCAAAGTCTTCGAACCGTGCTCCAACGCAGTCTCGGTGCCGTCGGCGGCCAGCATCCACCCGTCGTTGTGATCGACCTCGAATGCCCTGCCCTCACCGACGGCATTGACCACCAACATCTCGCAGCCCTTGCGCTTGAGTTTGGCCCTGGCGTGGAACAACACATCACCATTGGCGTCGCCGGTCTCGGCGGCGAATCCGACGATCGCGCGCATATTGGGCAGCTGGCCGTCAGCGCGGGCGCGGACGGCGCCGGCGAGCACATCGTCATTGCGGACGAGTTCGACCGACGGTGCGTCCTTCTCGTCGGCGCTCTTCTTGATCTTGGCGGTGGCCACGTGGGCGGGCCTGAAATCGGCGACGGCGGCGGCCATCACCAGGACGTTGGCATCGGGTGCGTGCTTGGACACCGCGTCGCCGAGCTGAGCGGCCGATCCGATGTGCACGACGTTGACCCCGGCCGGATCGATGAGACCGGCGGTGTTCCCGGCGATCAGGGTGACCTCGGCGCCGCGCTGGGCCATCACCCGGGCGACCGCATAGCCCTGCTTGCCCGAACTCCGGTTGCCGATGAAGCGCACCGGGTCCAGCGGCTCACGGGTGCCGCCCGCGGTGACCAGGACCTTGACCCCGGCCATGTCGTAGGGCAGCGCGTCGCCGCGTTCCAGCAGCAGCCCGGCCAGCGTGGTGATCTCCTCGGCCTCGGGCAGCCGCCCCGGACCGGTGTCGGCGCCGGTGAGGCGCCCGGATGCGGGTTCCAGCACGATGGCACCGCGGCGCCGCAGCGTCGCGACGTTCTCGACCGTGGCCGGGTGGAACCACATCTCGGTGTGCATGGCGGGCGCGAAGAGCACCGGACAGCGGGCGGTCAGCAGCGTGGCGGTCAGCAGATCGTCGGCACGGCCGGCGACGGCGCGGGCCAGCAGGTCCGCCGTGGCGGGAGCCACCACGACCAGATCGGCCTGCTGGCCGATCCGGACATGCGGAACCTCGGGAACCGACTCGAAGACGCCGGTGTGCACCGGCTGTCCGGACAGCGCCTCGAAGGTCGCGGCGCCGACGAACTTCAGTGCCGACTCGGTCGGCACCACCCGGACCTCGTGGCCCGCCTCGGTGAGCTGACGGACGACGGTGCACGCCTTGTAGGCGGCGATGCCACCGGCGACGCCGACGATGATCCGCTTCTTGTCGGTCATATCCGCCCTCCGGCCGGGAGCCTCACGAGTCAGCTTGAGTACTACTCGCCACCCTCGGAATGCTCGAGGAGATCGGCGTGGATCTCGCGCATCGCGATCGACAGCGGCTTCTCCTGCAGACCCGGCTCGACCAGCGGACCGACGTATTCGAGGATGCCGTCGCCGAGCTGGTTGTAGTAGTCGTTGATCTGGCGCGCACGCTTGGCGGCGTAGATGACCAGCGCATACTTGCTCGACGCACGGTCGAGCAGTTCGTCGATGGGCGGGTTG
The DNA here is from genome assembly GCF_008329585.1 of Mycolicibacterium sp. P9-22. Taxonomy (GTDB): domain Bacteria; phylum Actinomycetota; class Actinomycetes; order Mycobacteriales; family Mycobacteriaceae; genus Mycobacterium. Next base: position 210,014 of record NZ_NPKP01000004.1, read on the forward strand.
GTGATGCCCAGCGGCGTGTCATAGGCATTGGCGGCGTCAAGGTTCTCGACAGGCGTGCTCACTAAGATTCTCCCAAGGGTGTTACGAACGGCGTAGTTGTCAGGCAAGTGTTGAAGATGGTGCTGTTGATGGGGTTGAGGCGGCTGTCGGATCGACCGGCTAACGGGCCACCAGCAAGGATACCAATTCTGCGCACGCCGACTCCAATTGAGTGTTGACCACCACGACATCGAAGTCGCCCTGAGCGGCCATCTCCTCACGCGCGGTGCTCAGGCGCCGGGCTTGTACCTCGGGGCTCTCGGTCCCGCGGCCGACCAGTCGTTCCTCCAGCACCGCCCAGCTGGGCGGGGCGAGAAACACCGTCGTCACCTCCGGCATCGCGGCCTTCACGGCGCGGGCACCGGCCAGATCGACCTCGATCAGCACCGGGAGACCCGCGTCGGTCGCGGCGCGCACGGGTGCCGCCGGGGTCCCCGAACGGTGCAGGCCGCCGTGGATATCGGCCCATTCGAGCAGCTCGCCCTCGTCGATCAGCCGCTGGAACTGCTCGGCGGAGACGAAGGTGTAGTCCACGCCGTCGACCTCACCGGGTCGCGGCGCACGTGTCGTCACCGACACGCTGAAATGCAGGTCGGGAATCCGGTCGCGCAGACAGCGCACCACCGTGGATTTCCCGACGGCGGACGGGCCGGACAGGACCACCACAGCAGCCTTGTCCGGCCCACCACCAGTCTTCACTTGTATGTACTGCGTTTTTAGTCGGCGGTGAAGTCGAACTTCTCCAGGAGTGCCTTGCGCTGACGATCGCCGAGGCCGCGCAGGCGGCGGGTCGGAGCGATCTCCAGCTCGGTCATGATCTCCTGTGCCTTGACCTTGCCGACCTTGGGCAGTGCCTCCAGCAGAGCGGAGACCTTCATCTTGCCCAAGACCTCATCGGTCTCGGCGTCCTTCAACACCTGCTTGAGGTTGGTGCCGCCACGCTTCAGCCGATCTTTGAGCTCGGCTCGCGCTCGACGTGCGGCAGCAGCCTTCTCCAACGCTGCCGCGCGCTGTTCGTCGGTCAACTGGGGAAGGGCCACGGGGTTCCTCCGTCTCTCGCCATCTGTTGTTTCATCACGGCTGGATCACGTAACCAGCCAGCGACGACGACCGTACCCACGCATCCTGACGAAAGCTAACCCCACCCCCGGGTTATGCCGTCAAAAGACCAGCGTGTACGGCATGTGCGCGCAATGCCGGTTTCCGGCGTGTCCGCGCCGTTTGCGCCACCTGGGTTTCTGATCTCCCTGCATATCAAGGGTTTTCAGCGCTCCAGCAGGTCGGCAGGGGTTTCCGCCGACTGGCCGCAAGTTCGCTGAATCGCGAATCCTGGCGGTCGAATGAGAAATTTTCGCTGGTCATGGCGTGTCGGGCGTGTCGTCGGCCGCCTGGACACCCGTCGCGCGACCGGTACGGTCGAGCGATGCGTCGTGCATACCGGCCGGTCTGCGCCGTCCTCGTGCTGCTGTGCGCCGGGCTGATGTCGAATGTCGCCGCACCGGCCTGGGCCTGCGGATGCGGCGCGTACATCCCCGACCGGGCCGGGGCGGCCGTCGTCGACGAACGCGCCCTGATCGCCTGGGACGGCAGCACCGAGGACATCCTGATGTCCTTCGGCGTCAGCGGCAGCTCCGAGCGGGCCGCCTGGGTGATGCCGGTGCCCTCGGCGGCCCGGGTGACCCTCGGTGACAACGCGGTGTTCGACGACCTCGCTGCGCTGACCGCGCCCCGCGTCGAGTACCGCGACAGCTGGTGGCCGACCTTCAGCTGGCTGACGGAGGGTTCCGGCGGCGCACCGGACGGAGTAGGCGCCCGTCCGCCGGGCGGGGTGAGCGTGCTGGCCACCCAGCGCATCGGCCCGTTCGAGGTGACCCGGCTGACCGGTGACAATTCGGCCGCGCTGGCCGCCTGGCTGGGCGAGAACGGCTTCCCGAGGCCAGCCACCCTCGACGAGAACCTCGCGCCGTACGTGGAACGGGGCTGGGAGATCGTCGCCATCCAGCTCGCGCCGGACGACACCGGTGTGCTGACCGGCGCGCTGCAGCCGTTGCGGCTGTCCTTCGCCTCGGACACCGTCGTGTATCCGATGCGGTTGTCGCGGGCGGCCACGGTGCCGCAGGCGGTGGCGCTGTCGGTGCTCGCCGAGCACCGGATGGATCCGAGCACGGTGCCGGTCGCCGGTGACGCACCGACGTTGCGGTACGCCGGGCGCCTCGATGCGCAGACGGTGCCCGAGTCGCTCGCGCCCTATCTTGAGTCCGGCGCCTTCCTGACCAGCTGGACCGACGTGATTCGCGATCCGGCGCAGATCGAGCAGGACTACGTGTTCACCCGCGCAGGTGACGACACGGCCTATCAACAGGTCGTGTACCGCACCCGCGATCGCGGTGATCTCACCGGTGCGGCACTGATCCTGTTCGTCGTGGCAGCCGCACTGGGCGGCGCCGCGGTGCTGTTGGCGCGCAGGTCCCGTCAGGCCAGATAGGCGACCTGGTCGCGCAGTGCTGCCGCGGCGGCGCGCAACGCACCGATATCGGGTCCGGCCCGCAGGATCTCGCGCGACACCGCCGGCAGCACCCGCGCGCCGAGCCTGCCGAGGTCCTCGGCACGCCCGCCCTGGGCGCCGACACCGGGCGCCAGCACCGGGCCGTCCAGCGCGTCCAGATCCGGTGGCTCCTCCAGCGTCGCCCCGATCACCACCCCGACCGAACCCGTTGCGGTGCGGCGGTTCTCGGCACCGGCCGCGTCGACGATGGACTGCGCGACGGTCCGCCCGTCCGCGGTGGCGCGCTGCACGCTCGCGCCCTCGGGGTTCGATGTCGCCGCCAGCACGAACACTCCGCGTCCGTGCGCCGCGGCGACGTCCAGCAGCGGCCGCAGCGACTCGAAACCCAGGTACGGCGAGGCGGTGACCGCATCGGCGGCCAATGGCGACTCCCCCGCCCAGGCCTGGGCATAGGCGGCCATGGTGGAACCGATATCGCCGCGCTTGGCGTCGGCGAGCACCAGCACGCCGGCCGCCTTCAACCCGGCGATCGTCTGCTCCAGAACCGCGAACCCGGCCGAGCCGTAGGCCTCGAAGAAGGCCACCTGGGGCTTGACGATGGCGAAATCGGCGAAGGCCTGCACGCAGATCTCACTGAACGCCCGCAGCCCCGCGACATCTACGGACAGGCCCCACGACGCCAGCAGTTCGGGGTGCGGGTCGATGCCGGGGCACAGCGGCCCCCTGGCCGCGACGGCGTCGGCCAGGCGCGCCCCGAAGCTCGTCACGGCCGGCCGTTCCCCAACTGGCTGTGCAACTCCTGCAGCGACCGCACCCCGATATCACCGCGGATACCTGCTTCGATGCCCTGCACCGCGGCCGAGGCGCCCTGCACCGTCGTGACGCACGGGATGTTCACCGACACCGCGGCCGACCGGATCTCGTAGCCGTCGATGCGTGGCCCGGAATTGCCGTACGGGGTGTTGATCACCATGTTCACCTCGCCGGAGCGGATGGCGTCCACCGCCGACCGCGCGGGCCTGCCCTCGCCCGGCTCCTCGAAGTTCTTGCGCACCACTTCGCAGGGAATCCCGTTGCGGCGCAGCATCTCCGCGGTGCCCTCGGTGGCCAGCACCTTGAACCCGAGATCGGCCAGGCGCTTGACCGGGAACACCAGCGAGCGCTTGTCCCGGTTGGCCACCGAGACGAACACCGTGCCCGAGGCGGGCAGCGAACCGTAGGCCGCGGTCTGGCTCTTGGCGAAGGCGGTGCCGAAATCGCGGTCGATGCCCATCACCTCACCGGTGGACTTCATCTCCGGGCCGAGCAGCGAATCGACCTGCGAGCCATCGGCCTTGCGGAACCGGTGGAAGGGCAGCACGGCTTCCTTCACCGCGATCGGGGCATCCGGGGAGACCGTGGCACCGTCCCCCGTCGCGGCGAGCACGCCCTCCTCACGCAACTGGGCGATGGTGGCGCCGAGCATGACCCGCGCGCACGCCTTGGCCAGCGGGATCGCGGTGGCCTTGGAGACGAACGGCACGGTGCGGCTGGCCCGCGGGTTGGCCTCCAGGACGTAGAGCACATCGTCCTTGAGCGCGTACTGCACGTTGAGCAGACCGACCACGCCGATACCGTGCGCCAGCGCCTCGGTGGCCTCCCGGACCTTCTCGATATCGGTGCGGCCCAGCGTGACCGGCGGCAGCGCGCAGGCCGAGTCTCCGGAGTGGATGCCGGCTTCCTCGATGTGTTCCATCACGCCGCCGATGTAGACCTCGGCGCCGTCGCAGAGCGCGTCGACGTCGATCTCGATGGCGTCCTCCAGGAACCGGTCCACCAGCACCGGGTGCTCCGGGGACAGCTCGGTGGCCCGGGTGATGTAGCCCTGCAGGGTCTCCTCGTCGTAGACGATCTCCATACCGCGTCCGCCGAGCACGTAGGACGGCCGAACCAGCACCGGGTAACCGATATCGGCGGCGATCCGGCGGGCCTGGTCGAAGCTGGTGGCGGTGCCGAACCGGGGCGCGGGCAGCCCGGCCCGGCGCAGCACCTCACCGAACTCGCCGCGGTCCTCGGCCAGGTCGATGGCCTCGGGCTTGGTGCCCACGATCGGCACACCCGCCTTCTCCAGCCGCGCGGCCAGCCCCAGCGGGGTCTGCCCGCCCAGCTGGACGATGACACCGACGACGCCGGGACCGCCCGCGCCGGAGGCCTGCTCGGCGTGGTAGACCTCCAGCACATCCTCGAAGGTCAGCGGTTCGAAGTACAGCCGGTCGGCGGTGTCGTAGTCGGTGGACACCGTCTCGGGGTTGCAGTTGACCATGACGGTCTCGAAGCCCGCCTGGCTCAGCGTCGTCGCCGCGTGCACACAGCTGTAGTCGAATTCGATACCCTGCCCGATCCGGTTGGGCCCGGATCCCAGGATGAGCACCTTGGGCCGCTCGGTCTGTGGGGCGACCTCGGTCTCCGCGGACGGGTCCAGCTCATAGCTGCTGTAGTGATACGGGGTGCGGGCCTCGAACTCCGCGGCGCAGGTGTCGACGGTCTTGTACACCGGGTGGATGCCGAGGCGCTCACGCAGTGCCCGTACCCCGGTCTCACCGGCCAGTTCCGGCCGCAAGGCCGCGATCTGACCGTCGGACAGCCCACAGTGCTTGGCGTGCCGCAGCAGGGACTCGTCGAGCACCGGTGCGTCCACGAGTTCGGCGCGCAGCGTCACCAGGGTGGCGATCTGGTCGACGAACCAGGGATCGACTCCGGAGGCCTCGGCGACCTGCTCGACCGTCCCGCCCAGCCGCAGCGCCTGCTCCATGACGTAGATCCGGCCGTCGGTGGCGATGCGCAGATCGGCGAGCAGTTCCTCCAGGGTGGCCTCGTGGTCGGGCTGGGTCCAGAAGCCGGCCCGCTTGGTCTCCAGCGAGCGCATCACCTTGCCGAGGGCCTCGATGAAGTTGCGGCCCAGCGACATCGCCTCGCCCACCGATTTCATGGTGGTGGTCAGCGTCGGGTCGGCGCCGGGGAACTTCTCGAACGCGAACCGGGGCGCCTTGACCACGACATAGTCCAGGGTCGGCTCGAAACAGGCCGGGGTCTCCTTGGTGATGTCGTTGACGATCTCGTCGAGGGTGTAGCCGATGGCCAGCTTGGCGGCGATCTTGGCGATCGGGAAACCGGTCGCCTTGGACGCCAGCGCCGATGAGCGCGAGACCCGCGGGTTCATCTCGATGACGATGAGACGCCCGTCTTTCGGGTTGATGGCGAACTGGATGTTGCAGCCACCGGTGTCCACGCCGACCTCACGCAGGATGGCGATGCCCAGGTCGCGCATGGTCTGGTATTCGCGGTCGGTCAGCGTCATCGCCGGGGCGACGGTCACCGAGTCGCCGGTGTGCACGCCCATCGGGTCGAAGTTCTCGATCGAGCACACCACCACCACGTTGTCGTGATGATCGCGCATCAGCTCGAGCTCGAATTCCTTCCAGCCGTAGATGGATTCCTCGATGAGCACGTTGGCGGTGGGTGAGGCCGACAACCCGTCACCGGCCATCCGCTCGACATCCTCGGCGGAGTACGCCATGCCCGAACCCAGTCCGCCCATGGTGAACGACGGCCGCACGACGACCGGCAGGCCCAGGTCGTCGACGGTCTCGCGGACCTCGTCCATGGTGAAGCAGACCCGTGATTTCGCCGACTCGCCACCGACCTTGGCGACGATGTCCTTGAACTTCTGCCGGTCCTCGCCGCGCTGGATGGCATCGAAATCGGCGCCGATCATCTCGACGCCGTACTTCGCCAGGATGCCTTGATCATGCAGGGCCACGGCGGTGTTGAGTGCCGTCTGCCCGCCCAGGGTGGCCAGCACCGCGTCGATCTTGTTACCGCGCTCGGCCTGCTGGGCGAAGATCTTCTCCACGAAGGCCGCGGTGATGGGCTCGACGTAGGTGTGGTCGGCGTATTCCGGGTCGGTCATGATGGTCGCCGGGTTCGAGTTGATCAGGCTGACCTGCAGGCCCTCGGCGCGCAGCACGCGACAGGCCTGGGTGCCCGAGTAGTCGAACTCGCAGGCCTGTCCGATGACGATCGGGCCGGACCCGATCACCAGGACGTGGTTGAGATCGCTGCGGCGTGGCATTACTTGCTCTCCCCGGACAGAAGGTCGATGAACTGGTCGAACAGGTACTCGGCGTCGTGTGGGCCGGCGGCCGCCTCGGGGTGGTACTGCACCGAGAAGGCCTTGCCGTCAACGAGTTTGATGCCTTCCACGACGCCGTCGTTGGCGCAGGTGTGGCTGACGATCCCGCGGCCGAACGGGGTGTCGAACTCCTCGCCGGCCTCGCCCTCGAGTGCGAACCCGTGGTTCTGCGCGGTGACGGCGACACGGCCGGTGACGTGGTCCATCACCGGGATGTTGATACCGCGGTGCCCGAAGGTCATCTTGTAGGTGGACCGGCCGAGCGCCCGGCCCAGGATCTGGTTGCCGAAGCAGATGCCGAACAACGGGATACCGGCTCCGAGCACAGCCCGGGTCACCTCCACGATGTGATCGGCGGTGGCCGGGTCGCCGGGCCCGTTGGACAGGAACACCCCGTCGGGCTTGAGCTCGGTGATCTCGTCGAAGGTGGTCGCCGAGGGCAGCACGTGGCTGCGCACCCCGCGGCGGGCGAAGTTGCGCGGCGTGTTGGTCTTGATGCCCAGGTCGATCGCGGCGACCGTGAAGCGCGGGTCCCCTTCGGGATCCACCACATAGCGGGCCTGGGTGCTGACCTGGCCGGCCAGGTCGGCCCCGAGCATCGACGGCTGGCTGCGCACCCGGTCCACCAGGGTGTCGGTGTCGGCCAGGGCCGCACCGGAGAACACCCCGGCCTTCATCGAACCGGCGGTGCGCAGGTGCCGCACCACGGCTCGGGTGTCGATCCCGGCGATGCCGACGATGCCCTGGCGCACCAGCTCGTCGTCGAGGGTGCCGGTGGCGCGCCAGTTCGACGCGCGCGGCGAGGGGTCGCGCACGGCGTACCCGGCCACCCAGATCTTGTCGTCTCGGCTCTCGCCGTCCTCGCCGTTCCAGCCGGTGTTGCCGATCTGCGGTGCCGTCGCCACGACGATCTGGCCGTGATAGCTCGGATCGGTCAGCGTCTCCTGATAGCCCGACATCCCGGTGGAGAACACCGCCTCACCGAGCGTCTGACCGATCGCGCCGAACGGCGTACCGGTGAAGACCCGGCCGTCCTCCAGAACCAGGACTGCCTTCTCGCTGGCCATCACACGTCCTCCTCATTGCCTGATTTACTGGCGACCCATTTACTGATTTCACCGCGGTCATCGGCGCGGAAGCCGGTGTCGATCTCGGTGCCGGACGGCAGCCTCCAGCGCACGGCGACGATGCCGTCGAAGGTCAGCGCCTTGCCGGCGATGGCGCGTTCGCTGCGCACCGCGACGATCGACTCGTCGGGGATCCAGATCGGCCCGATACCGGTGCGCTGCAGCATGATTCCCTCGGGATAACGGGTCAGCACCGCCTTCGCGCGGAATCCCAGGGCCGCCGCGGCGACCTTGTCGTTCCAGTGCGGCGCGATGGTGCTGCCGACGTAGAGGCCCTTGGTGGGTCCGGTGAGCACCGGCCCGACGGAATCGGGCAGCGCGGGCAGGTTGCCGATCAGTTCGGCCTGCCGGGCCACCCGGTGGCGCCAGCCGGTGAGCAGCCTGCGGATGAAGATCCCGATCAGCAGGGCGATCACCGCCGCGACCACCAGGGATCCGATCAGAGTCTGGTCGTTCATTGCCCTGCCCGCCCGCCACGCGCGGTGACCTTGCCGCGCAACAGTGTCAGCGTCACCGTCGCCGGGAGCTCCATGGACTCGAACGGCGTGTTGTCCGATCGGCTGGCCAGCTTCGATCCGGTGACCGTCCAGGTGGTCTCGGGGTCGACGACGGTCAGGTTGGCCGGCTCCCCCACCGCCAGCGGACGGCCCTGATCCGGCAGGCCGACGATGGCCGCCGGCGCCTCGCTCATCACCCGGGCGACATCGCGCCAGGTCAGCAGGCCGGGCTTCACCATGGTGGCGACAATCACCGACAGGGCCGTCTCCAGCCCCAGCATGCCCGGGCGTGCGTTGGCGAATTCGCAGCACTTCTCCTGCTCGGCGTGCGGCGCGTGATCGGTCGCGACGCAGTCGATGACACCGTCGGCAAGGGCGCGCCGCAGCGCCTCGACATCGCCGGCTTCGCGCAGCGGCGGGTTCACCCGGTTACGCCCGTCGTAACTGCTCAGCCGGCCGTCGTCGAGCAGCAGGTGATGCGGGGTGACCTCGGCCGTGATCGAGATCCCCTGCGCCTTGGCCCATTTCAACAATTCGACGGTGCCCGCCGTGGAGGCATGGCAGATGTGCACCCGGGCTCCGGCGTCGCGGGCCAGGATCGCGTCGCGCGCGACGATGGACTCCTCGGCCGACCGCGGCCAGCCCGCCAGGCCGAGCTTGGCCGCGTTGGGTCCTTCGTGTGCGACGGCGCCGACGGTGAGCCGCGGTTCCTCGGCGTGCTGGGCGATGAGCACACCGAGTCCGCTCGCGTACTCCAGCGCCCGGCGCATGATGAGCGGATCGTGCACGCAGATGCCGTCATCGGAGAACATCCGGACCTGGCCGGCACCGGCGGCCATCAGGCCCATCTCGGTGAGCTGCTTGCCTTCCAGGCCCACGGTGACCGCACCGACCGGATGCACATCGACCAGGCCGACCTGTTGGCCGCGATGCCAGACATGATCGGTGACCACCGGGCTGTCGGCGACCGGGTCGGTGTTGGCCATCGCGAAGACGGCAGTGTATCCGCCGAGAGCGGCTGCCGCCGAGCCGGTTTCGATGTCCTCGGCGTACTCACGGCCCGGCTCGCGCAGGTGGGTGTGCAGGTCGACGAACCCGGGCAGCAGAATCTGGCCGGCCGCCTCGATGACCTCGGCGCCCTCGGCCGCGATACCGGGGCCGATCTCGGCGATCTGACCGTCGGCGATACGCACATCGACGGGATCGCCTTCGCCGTAGAGCCGTACGCCCTTGATCAGCACACTCACACCGTCACCTCTGTCCCGGCGCCGACCAGCAGGTGGAACAGCACCGCCATCCGTACGTGAACTCCGTTGGAAACCTGTTGCAGCACAGCCGATTGCGAGGAATCGGCCACCGAGTAGGCGATCTCCATACCGCGCAGCATCGGCCCGGGGTGCAGGACCACGGCGTGCTCGGCGAGCTTGGTCTGCCGCTTTTCGGAGAGGCCGTAGAGCACCGAGTACTCCCGCGCCGACGGGAAGAAACCGCCGTTCATCCGCTCGGCCTGCACCCGCAGCATCAGCACCGCATCGGCGGCCGGCAGTTCGGCGTCCAGATCGTGGGACACCGTCACCGGCCATCCGGACACCCCGACCGGTAGCAGGGTGGGCGGGGCGACCAGCACCACCTCGGCGCCCAGCGTGGCCAGCAACTCGACATTGGACCGCGCCACCCGGCTGTGCAGCACGTCGCCGACGATCACCACCCGCCTGCCCTCGATGGAGCCGAGGCGCTGGCGCAGCGTCAGCGCGTCGAGCAGCGCCTGGGTGGGGTGCTCGTGGGTGCCGTCGCCGGCGTTGATGACGCTCGGGCCACCACTTCCCCCGGGTTCCAGCGTCCACTCGGCGAGCTGTTGGGCCGCCCCGGAAGCCGGGTGCCGGATGATCAGTGCATCGGCACCGGCGGCCCGCAGGGTCAGCGCGGTGTCGCGCAGCGATTCGCCCTTGACCACCGAGGATCCCGAAGCGCTGACGTTGATGACATCGGCACTCATCCACTTGCCCGCCACCTCGAACGACACCCGGGTGCGGGTGGAGTTCTCGTAGAACATGGTGATGATGGTGCGCCCGCGCAGGGTCGGCAGCTTCTTGACCTCGCGGCCGAGCAGCGCCTCCCGGAACCGGTCCGCGTCATCGAGCAGGGCGACAGCCTCATCGCGCGACAGGTCGGCTGCTGCCAACAGATGTTTCACCTGGCCGGTCCTCCGTAAGGCGCGATCTTGACTCCGTCGTATCCATCGGGTTCCTGCAGGCGGACCTTGACGTTCTCGGCCCGCGACGTGGGCACGTTCTTACCGACATAGTCCGCGCGAACGGGCAGCTCCCGGTGGCCGCGGTCGACGAGCACCGCCAGCTGCACGATGCGGGGTCGGCCGATATCGCGCAGCGCATCCAGCGCCGAGCGCACCGAACGACCGGAATAGAGCACGTCGTCGACCAGGATGACGAGCGCACCGTCGATACCGCCGGCCGGGATGGACGTCGACTCCAACGGCCGCGGCGGTTTGGAGTTCAGGTCATCGCGGTAGAGCGTGATGTCCAGCGCGCCGTACGGCAGCGTGACGTCGGCGAACTCTTTGACCTTCTCCGCGAGCCGGGCCGCCAGCGTCACTCCGCGGGTGGGGATGCCCAGCAGCACGACGCGCGGGGCGTCCGGCGCGTCGAGCGCGGTCTTCTCGATGATCTGGTGCGCGATGCGCGAGATCGTCCGGCTCACATCGGCGGCGGACATCAATTCCCGGTCGGGACTGGCAGGATTTGCGGCAGCCACGAGTAAACCCGGACCTCCTTCTCCGCCTCTCGGGACGGATCGTTAAAGGACGTCGAACTGCCGGTGAGCCTATCAGGCGCCCAAGCGCGACCGATAACGTCTTCCCGGTGAATCTCGACAACAACCGCGCGTCCATCTCCGAGGCCATCGACGGCGGCCTGCTCGCCGGTGCCGTCACGCTGGTCTGGCATGCCGGGCGGGTGGTGCAGGTCAACGAGTTGGGTCACCGCGACATCGCGGCCGGCCTGCCGATGCAACGCGACACCATCTTCCGGATCGCCTCGATGAGCAAACCGGTGACGGTGGCGGCCGCGATGACGCTGGCCGAAGAGGGACTGTTCGCGCTCGAGGACCCGGTGGCCCGCTGGCTGCCCGAGATCGCCGGGCTGCGGGTGCTGATCGAACCGCGCAGCGCGCTGGACGACACCACCGCCCTGCGCCGCCCCATCACGTTCGACGATCTGATGACCCACCGGGCCGGCTTCGCCTACCCGTTCTCCATCACCGGGCCGCTCGCCAAGGCCTACGGCCGGCTCTCGTTCCGGCAGAACGAGCAGCGCTGGCTCACCGAACTCGCCCAGCTGCCGCTGGCGCATCAGCCCGGTGCCCGGATCACCTACAGCCACGGCACCGATGTGCTGGGTATCGCGATCTCCCGGATGGCGGGCAAACCGCTGCACGAGCTGCTCGCCGAGCGCATCTTCGAGCCACTGGGCATGTCCGACACGGGCTTTGCGGTCAGTCTGCAGCAGCGCCGCCGGATGGCCACCATGTACGGCCTCGGCGCGGACGAGACCTTGCGCGATGACGTGATGGGTCCCCCGGCGCTGACGCCGCCCGAATTCTGCGCCGGAGGTGCGGGTTTGCTGTCGACCGCCGACGACTACCTGACGTTCGCCCGGATGCTGCTGGGCGAGGGCACCGTGGACGGGGTGCGCGTGCTCTCACCGGAATCGGTGCGGTTGATGCGCGCCGACCGGCTGACCGCGGACCAGAAGGAGCAGAACTTCCTGGGGGTGCCGTTCTGGATCGGCCGCGGATTCGGCCTGAGTATGTCGGTGGTCACCGATCCCACCCAGTCCGAACGGTTCTTCGGCCCCGGCGGTCTGGGCACCTTCGGCTGGCCGGGCGCCTTCGGCACCTGGTGGCAGGCCGACCCGGCCAATGACGTCATCGTGCTCTACCTGATCCAGAACTATCCGGATCTGACCGCCGACGTCGCGCAGGTCGCCGGCAACACCTCGATGGCCAAACTACGGATGGCGCAACCGAAGTTCGTCCGGCGCACCTATCAGGGGCTGGGACTCTAGGCCGGTTCCAGGGCGCGCCGCGCGTAGGCGCGGACATCGGCGTCGGCGTCCTTGAGTGCCAGGCCCAGGGCGTCCCGGGCCGCCGCCTCAGATTCCGCCCAGCGGGTCAGGCTCAGCACCGCAGCCTTACGCACGTCCAGATGGGCATCGGTCAGCGCCCGCGACAGCGGTGGCACCGCCACCGCCGCCGACGCTCCGGACAACGCCCTGGCCGCACCGACCCGCACCTGCCAGGCCGGCTCGGCTAGCGCGCGTTCGATCGCGGTGACATCGCCATCCGCGTCGCCAAGTGCTCCCAGCGCCGCCAGCGCCGCGGCCCGCACCAGCGGGTCCCGGTCGGCGAGCAGGGCGCGCACCGTCGTGGCGCCGGCGTCCATCCCCCTCGCTTCGCTCGACCGTCCGGAAAGAGTCCCCAACGCATTGGCCACCGCCATGCGCACCTCACGGCTGTCGTCACCGGCCGCGGCCGCGACCCCGTCGGCGTCATCGACCGACACCAGTGCCCGCACCGCCTCGATGCGCACCCGCTGATCGGCATCGGCGAGCGCCTGCCGGTAGTCGGTGGCCGCGCCGGCCTTCCGCGAGCTGAGCACGTACACCGTCGCGGCGCGAACCACCGGGTCGACCGAATTCAGGTGCACCGCAATTGCTTCCGGCCCAGGCAGCACCTCGACGAGTTCACGCACCGACTCGGCGGCCTGCAGACGCACCTCCCGGTCCGCGTCGCCCAGTGCGTGCAGCAGTGCGGCAGGGTAACCGTCGGGCAGGTTCTCCACCAGGGTGGCCACCGCGGTGCGCCGGACGCCGGGATCGGCGTCCGCGAGGTACTCGGCGAGCACGTCCAAGGCGGGCTCCTCCAGGGCCAGCACCGCGGCGATCCGCGGGGACGGCGGTTGGGCGGGCGGAGCCGCCACCCGCGACACGACGCTGTTCGGCGCCCGGCCGCCGAACAGCGGTGGCTGCTCGACGTCCACCACCGCGGCCTCCGAGGGCACATGGTCCAGACCGGGTACCGACACCAGATACGGTGCGACGGGGCGCTTCAGGAAGCGCATGCTGCCGTCGTCCGCCTTGCGCAGGTTCAGGTGGAAACCCCACTGCGCGTCGTCGCGCAGCGGCACATCGGCGCGTTCGTGATAGAGCCCCCAGCGGGATTCGGTCCGCGTCAGCGACGAACGTGCCGCCATCTCCGCGCAATCCCGGATGAACGACACCTCCACGGCCCGCATCAACTCGTGCGGGGTGCGCGCGCCGATGCCCTCCACCTCGTCGCGCATCCGGTCGAAGGTCTGCACCGCGATCGACAGCTTGGCCGCCGTCTTGGGCGGTGCCACATAGTCGTTGACGAAACGCCGCAGCTTGTACTCCACCTGCGGTTGCGGTGGCCCGTCGGGCTGGCGCAGTGGCCGGTAGATGAGTTCGTGTGCTGCGGCGAGCTGATCCTCCGGAAGATCCACCGGCGCAGCCGTTTCGGACAACGTGCCGGCGGCGTGCTCACCGGCGAGGTCACCGTAGACGAAGGCGCCGATCATGTAATTGTGCGGAACACAGGCCAGGTCACCGGCGGCGTACAGCCCGGGCACGGTGGTGCGGGCATGCTCGTCGACCCAGACCCCGGACGCCGAATGCCCGCTGCACAGGCCGATCTCGGAGATGTGCATCTCGATATCGTGGGTGCGGTAGTCATGGCCACGGTTGGCGTGGAAGGTGCCGCGGGTGGGTCGCTCGGTGGTGTGCAGGATGTTCTCCAGCGCGGTGAGCGTCTCATCGGGCAGATGGGACACCTTCAGGTAGATGGGCCCGCGCGCGGATTCGATCTCGCTGTGCACCTCCGACATCATCTGACCCGACCAGTAATCGGAGTCCACGAAGCGCTCGCCGTGCGCGTTGACCTGATACCCGCCGAACGGATTGGCCACGTATGCGCACGCGGGCCCGTTGTAGTCCTTGATCAGCGGATTGACCTGGAAGCATTCGATTCCGGAGAGTTCGGCGCCGGCGTGGTAGGCCATCGAGTAGCCGTCGCCGGCGTTCGTGGGGTTCTCGTAGGTGCCGTACAGGTAGCCCGAGGCGGGCAGGCCGAGACGCCCGCAGGGACCGGTGGCCAGGATGACGGCCTTGGCCGCGACGGCCACGAACTCGCCGGTGCGGGTGTTCAGTGCCGCCGCACCGACGGCCCGGCCCTCATGTGTGAGCACCCGGACCGGCATCAGCCGGTTCTCGATCTGGATCTTCTCGCGCATCGAGCGCTGCCGCATGACCCGGTACAGCGCCTTCTTGACGTCCTTGCCCTCGGGCATCGGCAGCACGTAGGACCCGGACCGGTGCACCCGGCGCACCGCGTACTCGCCGTGCTCGTCCTTCTCGAACTTGACCCCGTAGCGTTCCAGGCGTTGCACCATGGCGAAGCCGCGGGTGGCGGTCTGATAGATGGTGCGCTGGTTGACGATTCCGTCGTTGGCCCGGGTGATCTCGGCGACATAGTCCTCGGGTTCGGCCTTGCCGGGGATGACGGCGTTGTTGACCCCGTCCATGCCCATGGCCAGTGCGCCGGAGTGCCGCACATGTGCCTTCTCCAGCAGCAGCACCTGCGCGCCGTTCTCGGCGGCGGTCAACGCGGCCATGCTGCCCGCGGTGCCGCCACCGATCACCAGGACATCGCATTCCATCCGGATGGTGTCGGAAAGGTCGGGGATCTCTGTCATGTGTTATCCAGTGCTGCAAGTATTTCGGCGCGCAACGCGGCACGCCCGGGCTGGGTGGAATCGCTGCGGGGCTGCGGCACCTCCACCAGGGCGCGCAGCGAGGGCCGAGAGCGGCTCAGAACGGCCACCCGGTCGCCGAGGGCCAGTGCCTCGTCGACGTCGTGGGTGACGAAGACGACGGTGGTGGGATGGGCTCGCCAGGTCTCGATGAGCAAGCGCTGCATCGCCGCGCGGGTCTGGGCGTCCAGCGCGCCGAACGGCTCGTCCATCATCACCGCGCGCGGCGCGCCGGCCAGACCGCGAGCCAACTGCACGCGCTGACGCATCCCGCCGGAGAGGCTCTTGGGCAGGTAGTCGGCGTAACCGGTGAGGTTGACCTCCTCGATCCAGCGTTCGGCGCGGGCGCGGCGGCCCGCCCGCGGCTCACCGCGGAGCTTGAGGGCCAGTTCGATGTTCGAGCGCACGCTGCGCCAGGGCAGCAGCGCGCTGTCCTGGAAGACCATGCCGCGGTCCCGGGAGGTGGTGGTCACCGGGTCGCCGTCGGCCAGCACCCGGCCCGCGTCGGGGGTCAACAGCCCGGCCAGCGCCCGCAGCACGGTGGATTTGCCGCAGCCCGACGGCCCGGTCAGCACCAGGATCTCGCCGGGCTGCACCGTCATGCTCAGCCCGTCCACCACGGGGGTGCCGGTGTAGGACAGCCTGACCTGGTCGAGTTCGAGCTTCATGCCGGTTGCCAACGTGGTGGTCATCGGCTGGTCTCCTCACCGCGGGGCAGCCACCGGGTGGCGCGTCGGCCGATCAGTTCGATGGCGGCGGCGGTGGTGAACCCGAGCACACCGATGGTGATGATGCCGACGAACACGCCCGGGTAGTCCAGCACCGTGTAGGCCTGCCAGGTGCGGTAGCCCACACCGAGCCGGCCCGAGATCATCTCCGCGGAGATGACGCAGATCCAGGCGACCCCCATGCCCACCGACAGTCCGCCGAACAGTCCGGGCAGGATGCCGGGCAGCACCACCTGGCGCAGCACGTCGAGGCGACCGCCACCGAGCGTGCGCACCGAGTCCTCCCAGATGGTCGGCAGCGCCCGCACCGCGTGCCGGGTGCTCACCATGATCGGGAAGTAGGCGGCCAGGAAGGTGATCGCGACGATGCCCGCCTCATCGGACGGGAACAGCAGGATGGCGACCGGGACGACGGCGATTGCCGGGATGGGCCGTACCAGCTCCGTCAGCGGGCCGACGACGTCGGCGAACAGCCGGGACCGGCCGAGCAGGATGCCGGTGATGACACCGGCCAGCGCCGCCAGGCCGAATCCGGTCAGGATGCGGATCAGCGACTGCCCCAGGTCCAGCCAGTACTCCCCGGTGCCCACGCGGGCGGCCAGCGCCGCGGCGATCTCGGTGACGGTCGGCAGTGTGTCGAAGCGCAGCCACAGCCGAACGCCGTTGGCGGTCAGCAGTTCCCACAGGCCGACTGCGGCCAGCACCGAGGCCACCCGCAGCAGGCGGTGCCGCCACGCGCCCGGTTTCCGGACCGGACGCACCGTCGGCGTCGCCGTCTGCGGCGGATCCAGTAGGGCGGTCATACCGCGCCGACCAGTGCCTGGCGGTATTCCACGATCTCGGTGCCCGGGTGCGCGGCGACGTGCCGCTGTGCTCCGGCCGCCGTGCCGAACGGCAGATACCGCGCGCCGTCGCGCACCCAGATCGACTTGTCGGCGAACCAGCGGGTGCCGAGCTCGGTGTCGGGTATGTAGGCCGCGCGGACGGTGGCTCCCCCGGCTTCGGCTTCGCGGACCGCCCGCAGCAGCTCGTTCGGGGTGGCCGCCGGCGTCGTGCTGTCGGAGCCCTGCAGCCAGAGTTCTCCGGCGGCCGGGGCGCTCGTGGCCTTCAGCGCGGCGTCATAGTCCTGGCCGCGTTCCTCGAAGGCCCGGCGCAGCGGCGCGTCGTCGACGAAGCCGGTGACGTCGAGGTCGGCGAAGTCACCGATCGACTTCAGGTAGGGCACATCGCCTTTGAGCGCTTCGACCAGCGAGGGTTTGAGTGTGGTGTCGAACGAGGTGCCACCGAGTCCGTTGTAGAGGTAGACGACTTCCTGCGGCAGGCCGCTGCCCTCGGCGACGATGCGGGCGGCCTCCAGCGGTTCGGTGTTCAGGAACTCGGTGGCATCGAGTTGTGCCTGCAGGAAGGCGTCGAGCACCTCCGGGTGCTGTGCGGAGTAATCCTGGCGCACCACCACACCGTGCAGTGTCGGGTAGTCCAGTTCGGCACCGTCGTAGAGCAGCCGGGCCTTGTCCTGGAAGACCAGCAGCCCAGGCCACGCCACGAACTGCGAAAGGCCTTGCACCTGGCCGGATTCCAGAGCAGACGCGCCGACCTGCGGTTGCTGGTTGAGCACCTCGACGCCGGTCCTGGGGTCCAGGCCGGCCCGTTCCAGGGCGCGCACCAGGGTGCCGTGCCCGGCCGACCCGACGCTGGCCGATACCTTCTTGCCCGCCAGGTCGGGCAGCGTCTGCGCCGGCGAATCCGGGTCCACCACGACCATGTTCAGTGCACCCTTGGGGTGGTATCCGGTGACCGAGACGATTTCGGTGCGGGCCCGCTCAAGGGACTGGGTCTTGGATCCGTTGATCAACATCGGGTAGTCACCCATGGAGCCGATGTCGATCTTCTCGGCGACCATCTGTGCGGTGATCGGTG
The DNA here is from genome assembly GCF_008329585.1 of Mycolicibacterium sp. P9-22. Lineage (GTDB taxonomy): Bacteria > Actinomycetota > Actinomycetes > Mycobacteriales > Mycobacteriaceae > Mycobacterium. Next base: position 227,843 of record NZ_NPKP01000004.1, read on the forward strand.
CGCCAGTGTCGTAGTCCTGCCAGGCCACGTTGTACTTCGTGCCGGTTTCGGTGGTGACATCGGCGAGCCGCTGTTCCAGGAATCCCTTGGCGCGCAGCAGCGTTCCGGCGGTGACGGTGTTGATGGTCTTGGACTGGTAGCCGATGACGACGTTGACGACGTCATCTGATCCGCCCGCGGAATCCAGCGAGCAGGCGGTGACGGACGCGGTGAGGGCAGCAAGCAGCGCAACGAGAGGTTTCTTCACGGGGGTGCCTTAACGGGTCAGCGGATCAGGAAGGGCATGTTGACGGTGACGGCGCCGGTGGGACAGCGCGCGGCGCACGGTCCGCAGTACCAGCACTCGTCGACGTGCATGAATGCCTTGCCGTTTTCCGGGTTGATCGCCAGCGAGTCCAGCGGGCAGATCTCCACGCAGAGTGTGCAGCCCTCGATACACAGCGACTCGTCGATGGTCACCGGGACGTCGACGCGGTTGTTCACCAGTGTCATGTCATCTCCTGAAGATCAGTTTCGGAAAAGGTTGCCGCGCATGGTGATTCGATCACCACGCATGCGGATGTATTCGAGGTCGACGGGGCGGCCGTCGCCGAGGCTGGTCAGCCGCTCCAGCATCAGCAGGGCGGCGCCGTCGGGGACCTGCAGGGTGGCCGCGGAATGCGCGTCGGCCGCAATGGCCTCCAACGCCAGGGCGGCCGATCCCAGCCGTTGACCGCTGACCTGCTCGATGAGCGCGAACACGTCGTTGGTCTCCAGCGGATGTGCGATCACCCGCTCGCCGATATCGGGGGCCAGGTAGGTCAGGTCCAGGGACAGCGGCAGATCGCCGAGGTAGCGCAGCCGTTCGATGTAGACGACCGGGGTGCCGGGGTCGAGAGCGAGCTTGTGGGCCACCGCGGGCGGGGCGGCCATGTGCAGCACGGCCCGGACCTCGTTGCGTACCTCGCCGTAGTCCTTGAAGGTCTCCTTCAGACCGGTGAGGGCGTCCAGGCCGTGGTCGTACTTGCGGACCGCGACGTGGGTGCCCACCCGGGTTCCGCGGTCGATCAGGCCCTCGGCCTTGAGGACAGCCAGCGCCTCCCGGATGGTGTTGCGTGATACCGCGAATTCCTCGGTCAGGTCGGCCTCGCTGGGCAGCCCGTCCGGGTAGCCGCCGGCGTGGATCTGGTGGCGCAGCAGGTCGGCGACCTGTCGCGCCTGGTCCGCGCGGGGCCGTCGGATGGGGGTGGGATCGGGGGCCGGCACCTGATCACCGTAAAACCGTCGCCGGACGCCCTTCGGCTGCTGCGCCGCCCCCGGATGCCGCGACCGCCGATTGCGCCGCCGCCCCAGCCGAGGGACCAGCCAAAAGGCCGGGACATTGTGGTATTGCGCCACCACCTCAGCGGTGGCAGATATTCCAATCGCGGTGAATCAAAAGCTACATCGAGCGCGACAGCACCCGGCCGAACTGCAGCAGCCGCTCCATCTGAGCCAGGCCGCCGTTGTCCACCGACTTGGTGTAGCGGAACGACTCGCAGTACAGATCGCTCTCGGTGGCCGAGGTGCGCCGGGCACGGGTCACCAGCTGGGTGTACATCCGCAGCCGGACCTCGGACAGCCTGCGGGTGCCGTCGCCGAGCACCTCGAACTGGGTGCTGAGGATGTGATCGCTGATGGTGGACAACAGGATGGTGCGCACCGAGGAGTTCAATCGCCGGCGATCGTCGGAGAATTCGTCATCGGCGCGCCAGATGATGAGCCGCAGCCCGTCGGTGGCCACCACTTCCTGCCATACCGCGGTGCCCTCGTCCTCCTCCGTTTCACCGCGCGACATGATGAACGCGGCGATACCCGGGAACTCGATGACCGACCGCAGCTGCTCGAGCGCAAGCTCGGGATCACGCAGATAGACCGTCGCCGCATCCTGCACGCTCGAATACGGCGCCCAGTCCTGCGGCACGCTCACTCCCCGGTGTCTGCGGGCCGCAGCGCCGCGGCGGCCGCCCGGATCTGCGGGGTCACCAGCATCACCTGACCGAGCACGCCGTTGACGAAGCCCGGCGACTCGTCGGTGGACAGTTCCTTGGCCAGCTCCACGGCCTCGTCGACGGCCACCGGCTCCGGCACATCCTCGGCGTGCAGCAGTTCCCACACCGCCACCCGCAGGATGGCGCGGTCCACGGCGGGCAGCCGCTCCAGCGTCCAGCCCTGCAGGTGTGAGGAGATCAGGTCGTCGACATGCGCTGCCTGCTCGGTGACGCCACGGGCCACCGTCACGGTGTACGGGTTCAGCGCGTTCATCTCGGCCTGGGTGTGGGACAGCGCATTGCGACCGTCGGCGACCTCGGCGGCGGTGATCCCCCGCGCCTCGGCCTCGAACAGCAGGTCGACGGCACGCTTACGTGCCTGATGACGACCGCGGTCACCACGACGGTCAGCCATGGTTAGGCATTCACCCGTCCGAGATAGGAACCGTCACGCGAATCGACCTTCAGCTTGTCGCCGGTGTTGATGAACAGCGGCACCTGGAGCTCGGCGCCGGTCTCCACGGTGGCGGGCTTGGTGCCCGCGCTGGAGCGATCACCCTGCAGACCCGGCTCGGTGTGGGTGACGACGAGTTCGACGGTGACCGGGAGTTCCAGGTACAGCGGCGCACCCTCGTGGAAGGCGATCTGCACGGCGAGGCCCTCGAGCAGGAAGTCGGCCAGCCGGCCCACCAGGGCCTCGGACAGCGGATGCTGCTCGAAGTCCTCGGAATCCATGAAGACGAAGTCGCTGCCGTCGCGGTACAGGTAGGTGGCGTCACGACGGTCGACGGTGGCGGTCTCCACCTTGACCCCGGCGTTGAACGTCTTGTCGACGACCTTGCCGGTCAACACGTTCTTGAGCTTGGTGCGCACGAAGGCCGGGCCCTTGCCGGGCTTGACGTGCTGGAACTCGGTGATCTGCCACAACTGGTTTTCGATCTGCAGAACGAGCCCATTCTTGAAGTCGGCGGTTGATGCCACGGTCTGTACAGCTCCTAGATCAGGTGATAACAGCCAGTTCCTTGGGGAACCGGGTGAGTAATTCGGGTGTAGGTGCGCTCTCGCTGCCCACAACCAGGGTGTCCTCGATTCGGACACCGCCCCGGCCGGGCAGATAGACGCCGGGCTCCACGGTGACCGCAGCGCCAGCAAGCAGTGTACCGACGGCCGAAGCGCTGATACCCGGCGCTTCGTGGATCTGCAGCCCGACCCCGTGACCGAGGCCGTGCCCGAAGTTCTCGGCGAATCCCGCGTCGGCGATCACCTGCCGCGAGGCGCCGTCGACGTCCTTGAGGTTCGCCCCCTCCACCAGGGCAGCCCGGCCCGCCGCCTGGCTGGTCGCCACGAGTTCGTACAGGTCGTGCTGCCACTGCGCGGCGCGGCCCAGCACGAAGGTGCGCGTCATGTCCGAGTGATAGCCCGCGACCAGCGCGCCGAAGTCGATCTTCACGAAATCGCCGGTGGCCAGTACCGCGTCGGTGGGCCGGTGATGCGGGATCGCCGAGTTCGCGCCCGCGGCCACGATGGTCTCGAAGGACACGCCGTCGGCGCCATGGTCGAGCATCAGCGATTCCAGGTCGCGGCCGACCTCCTTCTCGGTGCGGCCCGGGCGCAGGCCACCGCGTGCCAGCAGGTCGTGCAGTGCCGCGTCGGCCGCCTCGCAGGCCAGCCGCAGAATGGCGATCTCACCGACGTCCTTGACCTCGCGCAGCCGTTCGACCATGCCGGCGGCGCGGACGAACTCCACACCCGCTCCCGCGCGTTCCAGCAGACCGAACCCGTCGACGGTCACGACGTGGCTCTCGAATCCGAGCCGGCGCACCCCGTCGGCGGCCGCGCGGCCGGCCAGATGGGGCGCCACGGCCCTCTCGATGACCAGTTCGGCATCGGGCGACTGCGCCGCGGCCTGCGTTACATAACGCCCGTCGGTTGCCAACACCGGCGTGTCCTGGTCGGCGCGCACCAATAGTGCGGCGTTGGAACCGGTGAAACCGGACAGATATCGGACGTTGACCAGGTCAGTTACCAACATGGCGTCCAGTTCGGCGGCCGCCAGTCGGCGCCGTAACCGGTCCCGGCGTTGAGAAATCGTCACAGCGGGTGACGGTACTCGCTACGCTGTCCCCTCATGAGCAAGTGGTTGCTGCGCGGACTCGTGTTCGCGGCGGTCGTGGTTGTCCTCCGGTTGATCCAAGGCGCGCTGGTCGACGCCTTCCCGACGCAGGCCGGATGGATCAGTCCCACGCTGGGTCTGTTCCTCGCGATCCCCGCGATCCTGTGGGCCTATTTCGACGGTCGCGGCGACGCCAATGCGCAGTCCGATCCGGACCGCCGTCAGGATCTCGCGATGGTCTGGCTGGTTGCCGGCCTCATCGCGGGTCTGCTCGGCGATCTGGTGTGCTGGTTCATCGGCCTCTTCTACCCGGTGCTCTACACCGGCGGCCTGATCAGCGAGTTGACCTCGTTCGCGGCGTTCACGGCGCTGCTGATCTTCCTGGCCGGTGTCATCGCGGTGACCATCGGCCGCTGGAGCGTGGACCGCAAGGCACCGCCGTACGTCCGTCGCCGTGAGGGCGACGAGGAGCGGACCGACACCGATGTTTTCGCGGCGGTGCAGCCCGGCCCCGACGAAACCGCGAAGTCCTAGCGGGTACCCACCACGGAGTAGGCCGCGGCCAGCAGCGTCGGGTCGGGCCCTTCGAGGCGGCCCGGCTTGGCCAGGCCGTCGAGCACCACGAAGCGCAGCACCCCGGAACGGTTCTTCTTGTCTCCGGCCATGTATTCGAGCAGCTGCGGCAACGCGTCGGCGTCATAGCTGACCGGCAGCCCCAACGCGGTCAACACCCGGGCATGCCGGTCGGCGGTGTCGTCATCCAGACGGCCGGCCAGGCGGCCCAGCTCCGCGGCGAACACCAGACCCACCGACACGGCGGCCCCGTGGCGCCACTTGTAGCGCTCGCGGCGCTCGATGGCGTGGGCCAGAGTGTGTCCGTAGTTGAGGATTTCGCGTAGCGCCGACTCTTTCTCGTCGGCCGCCACCACCTCGGCCTTGACGGCGATCGCACGGCGGACCAGTTCGGGCAGCACGGTGCCCGACGGGTCCAGCGCGGCTTCCGGGTCCGCCTCGATGAGGTCCAGGATCACCGGGTCGGCGATGAAACCGGCCTTCACGATCTCGGCCATCCCGGCCACGATTTCGTTGCGCGGCAACGTCTGTAGGGTCGCGAGGTCGACCAGCACGGCCAGCGGCTGGTGGAACGCACCGACCAGGTTCTTGCCGGCGTCGGTGTTGATCCCGGTCTTGCCGCCGACTGCGGCGTCCACCATGCCGAGCAGGGTGGTCGGCACGTGCACGATGTCGACGCCGCGCAGCCACGTCGCCGCGGCGAAACCGGAGACATCGGTGGCGGCACCGCCGCCGAGGCTGACGACGGCATCCTTGCGCCCGATGCCGATGCGGCCCAGCACCTCCCAGATGAAGCCGACGACGGGCAGTTCCTTACCGGATTCGGCATCCGGGATCTCGATGCGGTGCGCGTCGATCCCGATGCCGGCCAGGTGTTCCCGAATGACCTCGGCGGTCTGGGCCAGGGTGGGCTGGTGCAGGATCGCCACCTTGTGGCGGCCGGCCAGCGTGCGGCCGAGATCGGTCAACAGGCCGGTGCCGATGATGACCGGGTACGGCCGGTCGACGAGAACGTCGACGGTCACTGGTTCACTCATTGCGTGCCTCTGCTCGTCGGGCCAGCGCCGCCGGAGTGGGCGGGGCCTCGGTGGTGGGTGCCGGGTTCAGCACGGTGGGACCGCGCCGCCAGGCCGGTCTGCGCCGTCGCCGCGGCCGGGCGGGTCCGCACCCGGACAGCCGGGTGACGATATGGCGAACCACCGCACCGGGATTGCGCCGGTTGGTGTTCACCCGCATGGTGGCCACCTCACGGAACAACGGCACCCGCTGTTCCATCAGGGAACGGTATTTCGCCGCCGGATCATCGCCGGCCAGCAGCGGACGCGCGCTGCCTGTTGTACGCCGAATGCCTTCTGCGGCACTGATTTCCAGATAAATCACGGTGTGACCCTTGAGCGCTTCGCGCACCTCGGCGGTGGTCACCGCGCCGCCGCCGAGGGACACCACGCCCTCGTGCTCGTCGAGTGCCGCGCGCACCACGTCGGCTTCGATCTGACGGAACTGCGTCTCGCCTTCGGTGAAGATCTCGGCGATGCTGCGGCCGGTGGTCTCCACGATCTTGACGTCGGTGTCCAGCAGCGGCACACCCAGCGCCTTGGCCAGCCGGCGGCCGATGGTGGACTTGCCGGAACCCGGCATGCCCACCAGCACCACTTGGGGAGCCATCGGCTATCCCGAGGCCTGAACCGACGGCGTGGACGGCTCGTGTTCGGCGACCGAGGCCAGGTAGCCCGCGACGTTCCTGCGGGTCTCGGCCAGCGAGTCGCCGCCGAACTTGAGCAGCGCGGCGCGGGCCAGCACCAGCGCGACCATCGTCTCGACGACGACCCCGGCGGCCGGCACCGCGCACACATCGGAGCGCTGGTGGATCGCCACGGCCTCGTCGCCGGTGGTCATGTCGACGGTGGCCAGTGCGCGGGGCACCGTGGAGATCGGCTTCATCGCGGCGCGTACCCGCAGTGGCTGCCCGTTGGTCATGCCACCCTCCAGGCCGCCGGCGCGGTTGGTGGAACGGGTGATGCCATCCGGGCCCGGGTAGAGCTCGTCGTGCGCGACGCTGCCGCGGCGGCGCGCCGTCTCGAACCCGTCACCGATCTCGACACCCTTGATGGCCTGGATTCCCATCACCGCGGCGGCGAGCTGGCTGTCGAGACGGTTGTCGCCACTGGTGAACGATCCCAGTCCGATCGGCAGCCCGGTCACGACGACCTCGACGACACCGCCCAGGGTGTCGCCGTCCTTCTTGGCGGCTTCGATCTCGCTGATCATCAGCTGCTCGGCATCCTTGTCGAAGGCACGCACCGGGCTGTCGTCGATGGCGGCCAGATCCTGCGGCTGCGGCGACGGGCCGTCATAGGGCTTCGAGGCACCGATGGAGATCACGTGGGAGATGACCTCGACGCCGAGCGCCTGCTGCAGGAAGGCACGGGCCACGGTGCCGGCGGCGACACGGGCCGCGGTCTCGCGGGCGCTGGCGCGTTCCAGCACCGGGCGGGCGTCATCGAAGCCGTACTTGAGCATGCCCGCGTAATCGGCGTGGCCGGGGCGCGGACGGGTCAGTGGGGCGTTGCGGGCGGCGTCACCGTCGAGCTGCTCGGCGGGCACCGGGTCCGAGGCCATCACGGTTTCCCACTTGGGCCATTCGGTGTTGCCGATCTCGATGGCGATCGGCCCGCCCAGGGTGAGCCCGTGGCGCACCCCGCCCAGCACGGTCACCTGGTCCTTCTCGAACTTCATCCGCGCGCCGCGGCCGTAGCCGAGCCGGCGGCGCTGCAACTGGACCGCGATGTCGTCGGAGGTGACGGACAAACCCGCAACCATGCCTTCGACCATCGCCACCAGGGCACGGCCGTGGGATTCACCTGCGGTAGTCCATCGCAACACGGATGACATTCTCCCATGCGGCCATCTGTGCCACCGAATCCGTCAGCCTGCACTCCATTGCAGCAGCACGGTGTCAATCCAGCGGTCGTGTTTGTAACCGACGTGGGTTAGCCGTCCGGCTTCCCGGAATCCCAGCCGCCGGTGCAGAGCGATCGAGGCGGGATCGCCGGAATCGGCGATCACCGCGATGACCTCGCGGACCCCGATCGACCGACACCGCTGCAGCAACGCGGTCAGCAGTTCGGCTCCGCAGCCCGCCCCCACCGCCCACGGCGCGACGTACACCGAGTCCTCGACGGTGGCCCGGTAGGCGGGGCGTTGCTTCCACGGCGCGCAGTAGGCGTACCCGGCGACCACGCCGTCGCGTTCGGTGACCAGGAACGGCAGATCGCGGTCGGCGATGGCGGTGAAACGGCGCGTCCACTCGTCCACGTCGGGCGCGTCGATCTCGAAGGTGGCCACCGAGTCGGTGACGTAGTGGGCGTAGATGGCCGCGATGGCCGGCAGGTCTTCGGTGATGGCGGGCCGCACGGTCATGGCTCAGCGTAGGACTACCACCACGCCAGGGCGACCGATGCCGCGCTGGCCACACACATCGACGGGCCGTGCGGCACCGCCGATCCGCCCCGCGACACCACGACGACGATCCCGGCCAGGGCGGTCAGTAGCACCGCACCGAACGCACCGAACAGCCATACCTGCGGCCCGAACGCCCCGGTCAGCGCGCCGAGCCCGATGGCGAGTTTCACGTCCCCGGCGCCGAGCGCCCGCGGATCGATCAGGTGGACCGCCAGGTAGAGCAGGCCCAGGGCGAAAGCGCCCAGCAGGGCGGGCACGCCTCGGCCCGCCACGGTCGCCGCCGCGAGGATGAGCACCGCGCCGGGCAGCGTCAGCATGTTCGGCAGGCGGCGGTGGCGCAGGTCGTGCACGCTCAGCAGTGCCAGCCATCCGACAATCAACCCGGCCATGCCAGCCCCCACGGATCCACGCTAGGACCCCGGCAAGGCCTGCCTCATCACCTCTTTGGGCGCCGGCAACCCGGTGAACTGCTCGACCTGCGCGACGGCCTGGTGCAGCAGCATCTTCAGCCCGCTGATCACCCGGCCGCCGCGGGCGCGCACCGCCGAGGCCAGCGGGGTGGGCCAGGGATCGTAGATCGCGTCCAGCAGCACCGGCACGTTCTCGATGGTGTGGGCGTAGCCCGCCGCGATATCGGCGGGCAGGGTGCTGACCGCGACGTCCACCTCGACCGGCGTGCCGAGGTCGACCCACCGGATGGCCACACCGAGTGGTTCGGCCAGCGCGACCAGCGGCTGCGCCCGCTGCGGATTGCGGGCGAGCACCGCGATCTCGGTGACACCGAGGGTCGCCAGGCCCACCACCGCGGCCGGGGCGGTGCCGCCCGAGCCGAGCACCGCGGCACGGGGACCACACCGTGCATGTTTCCCGTCGCTTCGCTCGCCCGGTTCCGCCAGCGCACCGATGACCCCGTCGATATCGGTGTTGTCGGCCCGCCAGCCCGTCGCGGTGCGCACCAGGGTGTTCGCCGAACCCACCAGCGTGGCCCGCGCCGTCCGCTCGGACGCCACGGCCAGGGCGGCGAACTTGTTCGGCATGGTCACCGAAAGCCCGACCCACTCCGGTCCCAGCCCGGCCACCAAACCCGGCAGCTGCTCGGCCGTGCACTCGATGCGGTCATAGGTCCACGAGGTAAGGCCCAGTTCCCGGTAGGCAGCCAGGTGGATGTCCGGCGAACGGGAGTGCGAGATCGGTGATCCCAGTACGCCGGCTCGCCTATCAGTGCCCGCGGCGGGACGCCGCCTATCGGGCACTGTCGAGGACACCGTTTCGTCTGGCCAGTTCGATGCTGGCCAGGTGCTGTTCGTAATCGCGGGTGAACAGCGTGGTGCCGTCCAGGTCGATGGTGACGAAGTACAACCAGTCCCCCGGTTCCGGGTTCTCCGCCGCCGCCAGCGCGGGCTGGCCGGGCGAGCAGATCGGGGTCTTCGGAAGGCCGAGGGAGGCGTAGGTGTTCCATGGCGTGACCCGGGCGCGGTCGCCGTCGGTGGTGGCCACCTCGGTGCGGTCCAGGGAGTAGTTCACCGTGGAGTCGAATTCCAGCTTGCGGTTCTCGGCGAGCCGGTTGAAGATCACCCGCGCCACCTTGGAGAAGTCCTGCGGCTTGGATTCGCGCTGCACCAGCGAGGCGACGACCAGGATCTCGTACGGCGACATCCGGGTGGTCTCGGCGGCGGCGAGCAGGCCGTTGGCCTCGTACTGCGCGGTGCTGGCCCCGATCAGGGTGGCCAGGATCTCCTCGGCTGAGCCCGACGGGTCGACGTTCCAGCTGCCGGGTGCGATCAGACCCTCCAGCCGCCGGTGATCGTTGCCCATATCGGTCACTGCGGTGGTCGCCCAGCTGGGCACCGACAGCGCGGCGAGTTCGGCGGTGCCGGCGGCCTGCTTCAGATCGTCGGCGGAGACACAGGCTCGGCTGCCGTCGAGGTCGACGCAGGAGGCGTCCGAGATCAGCGACAGGATGCCCTTGGTGACGGCGTTGGTCCTGACGTCGGCGACGTCGTCGAGCTGGCGGCCCTCCGGGATGACCATCTGCCCGACCCTGCTCTCCGGGTCGGCCAGCTTCTGCACGGCGCTCGACGCCGGGATCTCGGTGCGCAGCTTGTAGAAACCGGGCTGGATGGCCGCGATCGCCGGGTTGGTGGCCGCGGCGTCGACGAAGGCCTTCGACGACGACACCACATTCTGTTCCTGCAGCGTCTGCCCGATCGCGGTGGTCGAGTCCCCGCTGTGCACCTCGACGACCACATCGGCGATGCCTTCGCCGGCGAAATCGCTGCTGCCCCCGAACAGGCCGTGCCACAACTTGGAGCCGACGAACACCACCCCGATGACGACGACGATCAGCGTCACCAACGCGGCGATCGAGAACACCCGACGGCGCCGTGCGGTACGTCGTTCCTGCGCCCGCGCGGCCCGGCTCAGCCGTTGGCGCGGTGGACCGACCGCCTGCGGTTCGCTGCGTTGGGGACTCCAGTGATCACTCATCAACAACCCTTAATGCGGACCGGCGCTGGTCCAACCAGTTCTGCAGAATTCCCACTGCGGCAACCTGATCGACCATGGCCCGCTGATTCTTGGCCCGTACCCCAGCTTCGCGCAGCGACCGCTGGGCGGTCACCGTGGTCAGCCGCTCATCGGCCAGCCGCACCGGTGTCGGTGCGATCCGGGCCGCCAGGGCATCGGCCAATTCGACGGCGTCTTGTGCTGAGGAACCCGAACGGTTCGCCAGCGTGCGCGGCAGGCCGACGACGACCTCGACCGCTTCCAACTCTTGAGCGAGCTTCACCAGCCTGCGCAGGTGACGACCCGATCTGTCCCGCTGCACGGTCTCCAGCGGGGTGGCCAGAACGCCGTCGGGGTCGCTGCCCGCGACCCCGATACGCACGGTGCCCACGTCGATGCCGAGCCGGCGTCCCCGTCCCGGATCATCGGGACCTGGCCTGTCCGGCAGGCGGTCGGCATCTCCCACGGGTCAGCTCCGGGCGATCTCTGCGTGCAGCGCGGCCAATGCCGCGTCGATACCCGCCGCCCCCTTACCGGAACCCTGGGCCAGATCGGCCTTGCCACCCCCGCGGCCGTTGACGGCCGCTCCCAACGTCTTCACCAGGTCGTTGGCACTCAGACCGAGATCCTGTGCGCTCGCATTGACCGCGACCACGAAGGGCACCGCGTCGTCCTCGCCCTCGGCGATCAGCGCCACCACCGCGGGATCGGAGCCGAGCTTGCCCTTGATGTCGCCGACGAGACTGCGCAGATCCCCCGCGGTGATTCCACCGGCCATACGCTGAGCCACAAAACGAACTTTACCGACAAGCTCCGCACCGGCGGCCGCATTCGCGGCCGCGGCGCGCGCGTTTGCCAGCCGAGCCTTGTCCAGTTCCTTTTCGGCGGCCCGCAGCCGTTCCACGAGGTTGGCCACCCGTGCGGGCACCTCCTCGGACGGCACCTTCAGCGAGGACGCCAGACCCGCCATCAGCGCGCGTTCCTTGGACAGGTGCCGGAACGACTCCAACCCCACGTAGGCCTCCACGCGGCGCACACCGGAGCCCACCGAGGACTCGCCGAGCACGGTGACCGGCCCGATCTGCGCCGAGCTGCGTACGTGCGTGCCGCCGCACAGCTCCAGGGAGAACGGGCCGCCGATCTCAACCACCCGGACCTCGTCGGGGTAGTTCTCGCCGAACAGCGCCATCGCGCCCATGGCCTTGGCCTGCTCCAGCCCGGTGTTGAAGGTGTTCACCGCGAAGTCGGCCTGCACCGCTTCGTTGGCGACCTTCTCGATCTGGGCGCGTTGCTCATCCGACAGCGAGCCCTGCCAGTTGAAGTCGAAGCGCAGGTAGCCGGGCCGGTTCAGCGAACCCGCCTGAACCGCGTTGGGGCCCAGCACCTCGCGCAGCGCGGCGTGCACCATGTGGGTGCCGGAATGGCCCTGGGTCGCGCCGTGGCGCCACTTCTCGTCGACCGTGGCGGTGATGGTATCGCCCTCGACGAACTCCCCGGACTCCACCGAGACACGATGCGCCCACAGCGTTTTCGCGATCTTCTGCACATCGGTCACCGCGGCCTTGGCGGTCTGCGACGCTCCGGTACCGGTGATGGAACCCTCGTCGGCGATCTGGCCGCCGGATTCGGCGTAGAACGGCGTGCGGTCCAGGATCACCTCGACCTGCTGCCCCTGGGTGCCTTCGTGGGACACCACCGGAACCCGCTTGCCGTCGACGAAGATGCCGAGAATGCGTGCCTGCGAGCTCAACTCGTCGAAACCGGTGAATTCGGTCGGTCCGCCGTCGACGAGCTCCCGGTACGCCGACAGATCCGCGTGGGCCTGCTTACGGGCGGCCGCGTCGGCCTTGGCGCGCTGGCGCTGTTCGGCCATCAGTCCGCGGAAACCCGCTTCGTCAACCGTGAGACCGGCCTCGGCGGCCATCTCCAGGGTCAGATCGATCGGGAAACCGTAGGTGTCGTGCAGGGTGAAGGCGTCGCTACCGGACAGGGTGGATTTCCCCGCCGCCCGGGTGGCGTCCGCGGCATCCTCGAACAGCCGCGAACCCGACAACAGCGTGCGGTTGAAGGCGGTCTCCTCGGCCACCGCGATGCGGTTGATCCGGTCGAAATCGGTGACCAGTTCCGGGTAGGACGGCCCCATCTCGTCGCGCACCGTGGCCATCAACTCGGCCATGATGGGGCGTTCCACGCCGAGCAGCCGGGCGGCGCGGATGATGCGGCGCAGCAGCCGGCGCAGCACATAGCCGCGGCCCTCGTTACCGGGGGTGACTCCGTCGCCGATGATGATCGCAGCGGTACGGCTGTGGTCGCCGATGATGCGGTAGCGCACATCGTCGGTGTGGTTGCCCTGCCCGTACCCGCGGGGCGCGATGCCGGCAACCAGGTCGATGACGGGGCGCACCAGATCGGTGTCGTAGACGTTGTCCACGTCCTGCAGCAGACAGGCGATGCGCTCGACGCCCATGCCGGTGTCGATGTTCTTGCGCGGCAGCGGGCCGAGGATCTCGAAGTCGTCCTTGCTGGTGCCTTCCCCCCGCTCGTTCTGCATGAAGACGAGGTTCCAGATCTCGATATAGCGGTCCTCGTTGGCCTCGGGGCCGCCCTCGATGCCGTATTCCGGGCCGCGGTCGTAGTAGATCTCCGAGCACGGGCCGCACGGGCCGGGGATGCCCATCGACCAGTAGTTGTCGGCCATGCCGCGGCGCTGGATGCGCTCGAGCGGCAGTCCGGCCACCTCCTGCCACAGCGCGATGGCCTCATCGTCGTCGAGATAGACGGTGGCCCAGAGCCTTTCCGGATCGAATCCGTAGCCGCCCTGGTCCTGCGGGTTGGTCAGCAGGGTCCAGGCCAACTCGATCGCGCGCTTCTTGAAGTAGTCGCCGAAGCTGAAGTTGCCGGCCATCTGGAAGAAGGTGTTGTGCCGGGTGGTGATACCGACTTCTTCGATATCGGGGGTACGGATGCACTTCTGCACGCTGACGGCGGTGTCGTAGGGCGGGGTGCGCGCGCCGAGGAAGAAGGGCACGAACTGCACCATGCCGGCGTTGACGAACAGCAGGTTCGGGTCGTCGAGGATCACCGAGGCGCTGGGCACCTCGGTGTGTCCCGCCTTCACGAAATGATCGAGGAAGCGTTTCCTGATCTCGTGTGTCTGCACGTGCTGCTGTCCTTTGGTCAACCTGCGGATACTTCGACCGCACCACAGTACCGGTCGTGTTCGTCAGCCCGACACGAAGCTCAGTCGCACCGATCGCCGCGGGTTGTCCCTGTTCAGGTCCACCAGCACGATGCTCTGCCAGGTGCCCAGCAGCGGTTCTCCGGCACCGACCGGGACCGTCACCGACGGGGACACCAGACCCGGCAGCACGTGATCGGCGCCGTGACCGGGTGAGCCGTGCGCGTGCCGGTACCGGTCATCGCGCGGGAACAACCGCTCCAGGGCATCCAACAGGTCGTCATCGGAGCCTGCGCCGGTCTCGATGACGGCGATGCCTGCGGTCGCGTGCGGCACGAAGACATTGCAGAGTCCGTCGCCCTTGGCGGCGCAGAAGTCGCGCACCTCCGAGGTGAGGTCGATCACCCTTCGGCGCGAGGTGTCCAGTTCGAGCACTTCGGTGTTCACGATTCCAGCCTACGAGCCGGCACCCGAATTGACGTCGGCGTTTCGTCGGCGGCGCGCCACGGTGGTTATGCGGCAAAACCATTGTGCGGGGCGGGCGCCGGGAGGAGAGTTGACCTTGACCGGTGGCGCCGGCGGGGCGCTGCCCTGTAGCGAAGGAGGTGGGCCGTGTTCGCACGCTCTACCACAGTGATGGCGCGCCCCGAATCGATCGACGACGGTATCGCCCATGTCCGCGACGAGGTGATGCCCGCACTTTCGGAACTCGCCGGTTGTATCGGCCTCTCGCTGATGGTCGACCGACAGACCGGCAGGTGCATCGCCACCAGCGCCTGGGACGACGCCGACGCCATGCATGACAGTGCCGACGAGGCCGGCCGGCTGCGCGCGCAGGCCGGTGCCCGGTTCGGGGGAACGGCGACCGCCGAGGATTGGGAGATCGCGGTGCTGCACCGCGAACACAGCTCCGATCCGGGTGCCTGCGTGCGGGCCACCTGGGTGACGGTGCCACCGGAGCTCACCGAGGCGGGCATCGAGTACTACCGCAGCGCGGTGCTCCCGCAGATCGAGCACCTACCCGGATTCCGCAGCGCCAGCCTGCTCGTCGACACCTCGTCGGGGCGGGCGGTGTCCTCGGTGTCGTTCGTCAGCCGGGAGGTCATGGAGCACAACCGTGATTACGCGTCGACACTGAAAGCCGAATCGATCCGGGCGGCGGGTGCGAGCGGGGTGGACGAGGGCGAGTTCGAACTCGTCATCGCCCACCTGCGGGCACCGGAACTGGTCTGAATCAGAGGGTTTTGAGCAAGTCGTCCAGTTTGTCGTAGCCCTCGGTCATGCCGCCCTCCATGCCGGAGGACAGCAATGCGTCGCGCGCCTCGGTGTTGGGGCAGATCGAGCGGCCGCGCAGCCGGGACCGGCCGTCACCGAGATCCTCGAACCACAGGTACTCGATGTTGACCATGTCCGGGGCGCCTTCGAACTCGAAGGTCTGCAGGATGAACTCGTTGTCGCGCACGGTGTGGAAGGTGCCGTTAAAGCCGTAGGTGCCGCTCTCATTCGAGTGCGAATAGCGGTATCCGCCATGGTTTTTGAATACCCATTCGGTGATCTCCATGTGCAGTCCGTGCGGGCCGAGCCACTGCTTGAGCAACTCGGGTTCGCTGTGCGCACGGAAGAGCGCCTGCACCGGCGCGTCGAAATCGCGGCTGAACTCCATCGCCAGCGTGTCCACCGGCGCGGTCAGGTCGAGTGCGTTGGTCATTTCGTGTCCTTCTTGTCGGTGAGTGCTTCTTCGGTCAGCGTCGCCAACAGGTTGTCCAGCCGGCGGTAGTTGCGTTCGGCGTCCAGGCGGTACTTGTCGATCCATTCGGTGAGCCGCTCCAGCACGGCGGAATCCAGGTGCACCGGCCGGCGCTGCGCCTCGCGGCTGCGGGTGACCAGTCCGGCCCGCTCCAGCACCTGAATGTGCTTGGACACCGCCTGTTTGGTGATGTCGAACGGCGCGGCCAGGTCGTTGACCGTGGCCGGTCCCCTGGCCAGCCGCGCCACCAGTGCCCGCCGGACCGGATCGGCCAGCGCCAGGAACGCGCGGTCCAGGTCGTCGTCCAGCATGCCCATTAATCAATCTTCCAGTTGTACAACCAATTGGTTGATTACAACTGTAGACGACGGCGCCGGGGCGGGTCAAGGGTCATTGTGGTGCCGCTGGGTCGGTCAGCTCAGGACAGCGTGTCGCCGGGGAATCCGAGGCAGGGATGCACCTCGAAGGTGAACACACCGGCCTGCACACCGGGATCGTCGTTCATGATCGCGACGGTCTCCTCGACCGTCGCAGCGAACACGCCCACCCCGCACACATCGGACTCGTCCATCACCGGCAGCACGACGAGCAGCCTGCCGTCGGCACGCAGCCCGAAATTGCGCCTGCCGTGCTCCCAGACGTGCTGCGGCGCCTCTGCCGCCGAGGCGTTCGGTCCGTCTTTGAGGATCATCAGGCTGTAGGACTTCGCCGCCCCGAGCATGGCGTTCATCTCGTCATCGCTGAACGTCTTCATGTCCGTTTCCTCCGGATGATGGCCCGCAACTTCTCCAGCCGGCTCGCGATGTCCCGCTCGGCGCCGTAACTCGTGGGCCGGTAGTAGTCGACACCGACCAGCTCGTCGGGCGGATACTGTTGGGCCGCAACACCACCCGGTGCGTCATGGGCGTATTTGTAGCCGACGGCGTTGCCCAGCTTCTGGGCTCCCGAATAGTGCCCGTCGCGCAGATGGGCAGGCACCAGTCCCGCCTTGCCCGCCCGGATGTCACCCATCGCGGCGCCCAGGGCGGTCGTCACGGCGTTGGACTTCGGCGCGGTCGCCAGGTGCACCGTCGCATGCGCCAGCGTCAGCTGCGCCTCCGGCATACCGATCAGCGCCACCGTCTGCGCCGCGGCGACCGCGGTCTGCAGCGCCATCGGATCGGCCATCCCGATGTCCTCGCTGGCCAGGATCACCAGCCGGCGGGCCAGGAAGCGCGGGTCCTCCCCCGCGGTCAGCATCCGGGCCAGGTAGTGCAGCGCGGCATCCACATCCGAGCCGCGCACCGACTTGATGAAGGCGCTGATCACGTCGTAGTGCTGGTCACCGTCGCGGTCGTAACGCACCGCCGCCTGATCCAGGGACTGCTCCACCACCTCGACGGTGACGGGGCCGCCCGCGCTGCCGGCGGTTTCGGCGGCGACCTCCAGCGCGGTCAGCGCCCGGCGGGCGTCCCCGGCCGACAGTTTGACCAGCAGTTCCAGCGCGTCGTCGTCGATAGCGATTTTGCCGCCCAGACCGCGCTCATCGGCGGCGGCCCGCGCCAGCACGGACCGGATGTCGTCGGGGCCCAGCGGGTGCAGCTGCAGGATCAGCGACCGGCTCAGCAGCGGGGCGACCACCGAGAAGGACGGGTTCTCGGTGGTCGCCGCGACCAGCAGCACGATCCGATTCTCGACGGCCGCCAGCAGCGCGTCCTGCTGCGTCTTGGAGAAGCGGTGTACCTCGTCGATGAAAAGCACGGTCTGCTGACCGCGGATGGCCGCATGCCGCGCCGTCTCGATCACGGCCCGGACTTCCTTGACCCCTGCGCTCAGTGCCGACAGCGCCTCGAACCGGCGCCCGGTGGCGCCCGAGATCAGCGAGGCCAGCGTGGTCTTACCGGTGCCGGGTGGCCCGTACAGGATGACGCTGGCCGCGCCGGAGCCCTCCACGAGGCGGCGCAGCGGCGAGCCGGGTTTGAGCAGATGCTGCTGACCGACGACGTCGTCGAGGGTGGCCGGGCGCATGCGGACGGCCAGCGGGCTGGCGCCCGTCGGCATATCGGCAGCGGCCGGCGCGTCGCCCGGCATGTCGAACAAACTGTCTGACACGAGTTCTGCTTACCACGCCGGGCCGACGTACTCGGTCAGGCTGGTGCCGTCACCTCTCAGGCTGGTGCCGTGACGAAGTCGATGAGTTCCTCGACGCGGCCGATCAGCGCGGGCTCCAGGTCGTTCCAGTCGCGCACCCGGCCCCTGATCCGCTGCCAGGCGCCCGCGATATCGGCCTGGGTGGCGTGCGGCCAGCCCAGCGCCTCGCAGATCCCGTGCTTCCAATCGGTCCCGCGCGGGATCACCGGCCATTGCCGCAAGCCCAGCCGCGCGGGTTTGACCGCCTGCCAGATGTCGATATAGGGGTGCCCGACCACCAGGGTGTTCGCCCCGCCGGGTCCGCGCCGCACCGCTTCGGCGATCTTGGATTCCTTGGAACCGGCGACCAGATGGTCGACCAGCACCCCGAGGCGACGGCCTGGCCCGGGCTGGAACTCGGCAACGATGGCGCTCAGGTCGTCGACGCCGCCCAGGTACTCCACGACGACGCCCTCGACGCGCAGGTCCGCGCCCCACACCTGCTCGACCAACTCGGCATCGTGGCGGCCCTCGACGTAGATGCGGCTGGCCAGCGCGACCCTGGCCTTGGCACCGGACACCGCGACCGAACCCGACGCCGTGCGGGCCGCCGCGGCAGCCACCTTCGGCTTGACCAGGATGACCGGTTTGCCCTCCACGAGGAATCCGGGTCCCAGCGGGAACGACCGGACCCGGCGGTTGCGGTCCTCCAGTTCGACCCGGCCGTTCTCGATGCGCACCACCGCGCCGACGAAACCGCTGGACGGGTCCTCGACCACCAGGCCCTTGTCGGCCGGGTGCTCGACGGAACGAACACGCGCGGGGGTGTGCGGGTTTCGGGCCAGGATGTCGGCGCCATAGCGATCAGTCACGCGGGCGATCCTAGAAACCGCGGTGCCGGAATCGGTGTTGCGACATGCCCGCGTCATAGCATCGAGATGTGCTGCTGAACCGTCCCACCGCCGAGGGGATCGCCGCGGGCACCATCACCGTGGTGCTGCGCCGCTGGGATGTGCCGCGGGTGAAGGAGGGCGGCACCCAGCGCACGGTGGCGGGCACGATGCGCATCGATTCGGTCACCGAATGCCCGGGCGACCACCGCGTCACCGCCGCCCAGGCACGGGCCGCGGGCTATTCCGGCGCCGCTGCCGCCCAAGCCGAACTCGACCGGCGCACCGCCGCGCACACGTATCTGATCGAGGTCTCCTACCTGGCTCCCGACGAACGCCCCGAGTTGGCCGCCGCGGACGCCCTCGCCGACGACGACATCGCGGGTATCGGTGCGCAGCTGGACCGCTGGGACGCCGCCACCGGACCGTGGACCCGCGAGTATCTGAGGCTCGTCGGCGACAACGAGGCAGTCCGGGCACCGGATCTGGCGGCGCAGGTCGGCGCGGATGTGCCGCGCTTCAAACGCCGGGTGCGTCAGCTCAAGGGTCTGGGCCTCACCATCAGCCTGGGCACCGGGTACCGGTTGTCGCCGCGGGGAGCGGCGTTCCTGCGGGGCGGGCTCAGCCGCTGACGGCGGCCAGCTTCGCCGGCGATGAGGTGATCTCGTCGATCACGGTGTGGATGAAGCGCATCTTGTCCAGCACCGCCGCGGGCAGCACGAACGGGTACAGGTCATCGCGGCCCATCGAACGGTTCACCATGTTCAGCGCCCAGGACAGCGGCAACCACATCTCGATGATGGTGTCGAATCCGCTGGGGCCCAGTGCCCGTCGATCGAAGGTCGCGCCGGCTGGGGCCAGGCTGAAGGCCGCGGCGGTATCCAGGGTGTCACGGATGTGCAGATAGTGGGCGAAAGTTTCGGCCCAGTCCTCGGCGGGGTGCATGGTCGCGTAGGAGGAGACGAAATCGCTCTTCCAACCGACCGGTGCGCCCTCGTTGTAGTGCCGGTCCAACGCGGCCTGGTAGTCGAGGTCGGGATCCCCGAACAGCTCGTTGAAGCGCGCGAGATAATCCTGCGACGGACTGACCAGCCGGTAGAAGTAGTAGTGCCCGAGTTCGTGGCGGAAGTGCCCGAGCAGGGTGCGGTAGGGCTCGTCCATCGCGACCCGCAACTGCTCGCGGTGCACGTCATCGCCTTCGGCCAGGTCGAGGGTGATCACGCCGTCGGCGTGCCCGGTGAACACCTTTTCCTGCACACTGCTCAGCAGGTCGAAGGCCAGCCCGAACTGCGGGTCCTGATCACGGCCCACGATCGGCAGCTTGAGCTCGTGTAGTTCGGCGATCGCCCGGCGTTTGGCCTTCTCCGCGGCGGCGAACTTGGCGAGAGCGTTGGTGTCGGCATCGTGCGGCCGGGTACGTGTCAGCGCGCAGGATGCACAGAGCTTGACGACGGGACCCGTTTCCACCAGCCAGTTGCATTCGGCCAGATGGAGATTCGCGCACAGCCGGTACCGCTGCTCATCGACGGCGCCCGCGTGCTCGCTCTCCTCCTCGGGCGCGATCACCAGCAGGGCCATATCGTCGAGCGAGAACCCCAGCCTGGAACCGCAGGACAGGCACTTCGAATTCTCGAAAGCCAGCCGCTGTCCGCAATTCGGGCAGTTGAAATCCCGCATGTCCGTCTCTTCCCCTGTAAAACGCGGCCAGATCCGCGACCGCTTGGACGTGCCCCGTCCGGCTCACGGCTAAACCACGTGGGACGGCGGACCGGTCACACACGGCGCGACGTCGACGGAGACTTCGATCACGCTACTCTCCGAGTCTGTGTAGATGATGCCGCGCAGCGGCGGGACGTCGGCGTAGTCACGGCCGAAACCGACGACGATATAGCGCTCGTCGACCATCTGGTCGTTGGTGGGATCCAGCCCCAGCCACTGGTTCTGCGGCGTCCACACCGAAGCCCAGGCGTGGGTGGCATCCACCCCGACCATTCGCTCCCGTCCGGGCGGCGGGTCGGTCGCCAGGTAGCCCGATACATAGCTGGCGGCGAGCCCGTTGGCGCGCAGGCAGGCGATCGCCAGCCGGGCGAAGTCCTGGCAGACGCCCTCCCGGGCCGCCAGCACCTCGGCCACCCTGGTGGACACCGTTGTCGATCCGGAGCGGTAGGTGAAGTCGTTGTTGATCCGGGAGTTCAGATCGCGCAGCACCTCGATCAGCGGCCGCTCCGGCGTGAAACTCGGTGCGGCATAGTCGCGTACCTCGTCGGTGATCTCCGCGGACGCCAGGTCCAGGGTGAACTCGGTGGCCAGTGCGCCATCCGGGCCGACCGGGCGGGCGATCTCCCACGGGGCGCGCGCCGAACCGCCGCCGTAGAGCTCGGGTGCCGGCGGGTCGACCTCGACGATCGAGTGGCTGGTGACGGTCAGCGTGCGGTGCCGCTCGGTGACGTGGAAGTACGAGCTCAGATTGCCGTAGACGTCGCGGCTGATGGTGCTGTCCGTGGTGTCCGGGTCGATGACCAGTTCATGGGACAGGCAGCGTTGGGTATCGGTGACGCGTGGTGTCAGGAAGCCCCGGCCGTAGGAGCTGGTGACATCGTCGGAGTACCGGTAGGTGGTGCGGTGGGTGATCTCGTAGGTGCGCGTCACGGCAGCAACCTCCGCTCATCGGGGCCCCACAGCGGCTGGATGCCGGTCGGCAGGGACAGGTGCGCGGCGGTGATCAGGTTGGACAGCTCCCGCAGGTCGGCGTGCAGACGGTCGAGCAGGTCCACGAGTTCGGTTCGGCGGCCGTCGGATCCGACGGTCTCCAGATCGGCCGGGTCGACGCGGCGCAACGTGGCGGCGATCTCGTCGGCCCAGCGTTCCGGCCGTGAGGAACCCGACGAGGACGGCAGCCGTTTGAGGTTCGCCCGCAGCCGCTCCAGTTGGAACACCAGCGATCTGGGATTCTCCTCGTCGAAGAGGACCAGATCCGCGATGGCCGACACGCTGACCTTGCCCAATGTGCGGCGCCGGTAGATCACCGATGATTCGCAGGCCACCAGCATCGACTCGGTGACGGCCTGTTCGGCACCGGGCCTGCGCACGGTGGTCAGCGTGGCCCTCAGCAGCGCGGTCAGCCCGAGCCCGCGCTCGATCCGCTTGCCGATGTCCATGACGGTCCAGCCGATGTCCTGAACCATCGACTCGGCGGCCATCCCGGACAGCGCCAGCATCCCGGCCAGCGTCTGGGACTGCGCGGTCAGCAGGTAGGCGTCCCCGGCCGCCTGCGATTCGGGTGGGGAGCTTCGCTCGCCCCGGTGCACGACGGCGCGTTCGACGGCGGCCAGCACCATCCAGGTGTCGTTCGACATCTGGTCGCGCACGCCCCTTGCCGCCAGACCCAGCCGTTCCACCGATTGGGCCAGCGAGCCCGGACGGCGCCGATCGGCGGTCAGCGCCCACAGTGTGCTGGGGGCCACCGCGATGGCCTCGTGGTCGTCATCGCTTGCGCCGGTGTCGGTTCCGGTGATCGACCCGATGGCACCGAGTAGCACCGGCACGCACTGGCTCTCCTCCATGTCCTGGCGGTACCGGTACTCGTGGTAGCGCTCGCGGGTGACGGTCAGCAACCGGGCCATGTGTTCGGCGCGCTCGGCGTAGCGGCCCAGCCAGAACAGATCGGACAGCACGCGCGGGGAGCTCACGGCCCGGGTGGGGCTCGGGGTCATGACCGGCAGGTCCACCGCCGGGCTGGGCACCGCCTTGGCCCGGTCCGGCGTGCGGACCCAGACGTCCTTGGCGGCAACGGTATCCAGGGTGTAGGCGGCATTTCCCGGGGCGGGCAGGAACCCCAGGCCGCCGATCATCGGTGCGTAGCCACCACGCTGGGCGACGGTGAACAGCCGCACGCCGACATCGGCCGAGGACACGCCTCCGGAGTAATAGTCGGTGGGCGCGGAAGAGAATTGCGGCAGTTCCTGGCCCAACCACCGCCACGGATGGGCACTGATCCGCGCGGCCAGCAATTCCCGGTCGGCCGCCGTGAGCGTCGGACCCACGATCGTGTGACCGCCGGTGGTCGGTTTGATCAGCAGCGTGGACAGGTTGGCCAGCAGGTGGGAACGCTCCACATCGGTGCCGCCCCAGTAGGTCTGCGGGGACGCCAGCGCCGGGGTCTCCCCCACCAGCATCTCGGCCAGCCGGGGCAGGAAATGAAGCAGCCCCGGGCTTTCCAGAATCCCGCTGCCCAGGGTGTTGACCACGGTGACGGCGCCGCGGCGCAGCACCTCGACGAGCCCGACCACGCCGAGGCGCGAGTCGGCACGCAGATCGAGAGGGTCGACATAGGCGGCGTCGACCCGGCGCAGCACCACGTCGACGCGCTTCAGGGTGCCCAGCGACCGCATCCACAGGGTGCCGTCGCGCACCACCAGATCGGCGCTCTCCACCAGCGGGAACCCCAGCACATTGGCCAGATACGCCTGATCGAACGCGGTTTCGGACTGGGTGCCGGGACTCAGCACCACCACCACCGGCTCCTCGGCAGCCTCGGGCGCGGCGTCGATGAGCGCCAGCCGCAGCGCCTGCGCCCACGGGGACACCGGGCGCGGGGCGATCCGCTCGTACAGATCGGGCGCGGCGTGCGCGATGACGCGACGGCCGGCCAGGGCGTAGCCGGCGCCGGAGGGCGCCTGGGTCCAGTCGGCGTTCGCGCGGAAGCTGCCGTCGGCGCCGCGGCTGACATCGCAGCCGTGCAGGAACAGCTGGTGGCGGCCGGGTACCTCGATACCGTGCGCGGCGCGCACATAGGCCGGGTGCGCGAAGAGCAGCTGCGCGGGCAGCACCCCGCTGGTGATCGACCTGCGTTCGCCGTAGAGGTCGGTCAGCACGGCGTCGAGCAACCGGGAACGCTGCACCAGACCGGCTTCCAGGATGTCCCAGTCGGCCGTGGAGATCAGCAGCGGCAGCCCGTCCAGGCGCCAGGGCTCGGCCACCGCATCATCGGAGAGCGCATCCTGATCGACGTGCACGAAGGTGATGCCGTCGTCATCGACGAGGTTGCGCACCGTGCCGCGCAGCCGGTCCAGTCCGTCGGGGCCCCGGTCGCCGACGCATTCGGCGAGTTCCTGCCAGGCCGGCCGGATATTGCCGGCGGCGTCGATGAACTCGTCGTACCCGGCCCCCCGCATGCCCCGGACATCGAACAGGGCCTGCTGGGTGCGCCTGGCGCGGTAGCCGGCGAGCACGTCGACGGTGCGCTCCGGTGCGCCGGGGAGCCCGGAGTTGGGCTCCAGTGAGCCGGTGCGAAGAACCATCAACGCAGAACGGTACGCACCCGGCGCAGGTCCAGGATGCCGGGTGCGCCCGTGTCGGTCGACTGGCGCGCCTGCTTCTCCCGCAGATCCGACATATCCACACGTCCGGGGGTGAATCCGGTCGCCTCGAACCGGCGCCCGCGCCGGGACTCGGCCTCCACAGCGTTGACCGGCGGGCTGTCATAGGCCCGGCCACCGGGATGCGCCACGTGATAGGTGCAGCCACCGCGCGACGTGCCTGTCATGGTGTCGACGAGTTCGAAGCGCAGCGGGCCGTCGACGGTGATGGTCGGGTGCAGCGCACTGGGCGGCTGCCAGGCCCGGTACCGCACGCCGCCGACCTGGATGTCGGTCTTGTCGGTGGCCAGCAGCGGTATCGGGTGGCCGTTCGCCGTGACGATGTAGCGGTGCCGGTCGGCCCCGACCAGTCGCACCTGGATGCGCTCCACCGAGGAATCGACATAGCGGGCGGTGCCGGTTGCGGCGGACTCCTCGCCGAGCACGTTCCACGGTTCGATGGCGCCGCGCAGTTCCATCTCGACGCCGTCGAACACCGCGGTGCCGATGCGCGGAAACCGGAATTCGGTGAACGGGTCCAGCCAGCTGGTCTCGAACTTCACCCCGTGCGCCCGCAGATCGGCGGCCACATCGGCAATATCTTGGATAATGAAGTGCGGCAACAGGTATCGACCATGCAGATTCTCGCCGTGCCGGATCAGCGGCACCTTCAGCGGCTCGTCCCAGAACCACGAGATCAGTGCACGCACCAGCAGCGACTGCACCATCGCCATCTGATGGTGCGGCGGCATCTCGAATCCGCGCAGTTCCAGCAGGCCCAGCCGTCCGGTGGGACTGTCCGGGCTGTAGAGCTTGTCGATGCAGAACTCCGCGCGGTGGGTGTTGCCGGTGATATCGGTCAGCAGATGGCGCAGCGCGCGGTCGGCCGTCCAGGCTTCGGTCGCGCCCTCCTCGGCAAGCCTGGCGATCTCGGCGAACGCGATCTCCAGTTCGTACAACGATTCCGAGCGGCCCTCGTCCACCCGCGGGGCCTGCGAGGTGGTGCCGATGAAACGGCCGGAGAACAGATACGACAACGACGGATGGCGCTGCCAGTAGGTCAGCATCGACACCAGCAGATCCGGCCGGCGCAGCATGGGCGAATCGGCGGGTGTGACACCGCCCAGGGTGATGTGGTTACCGCCGCCGGTGCCGCCGTGGGTGCCGTCCACATCGAACGCCTCGGTGGACAGCCTGGCCTGGCGAGCCTGCTCGTAGAGCGTTTCCAGCTGTGCCTTCTGCTCGGCGAAACTGCCGGTGGGCGCGACGTTGACCTCGATGACGCCGGGATCGGGGGTGACACTCATCGACGTGATCCGCGCGTCGCGCGGCGGGCCGTAGCCCTCGATGACCACCGGCACGGCGATGGCCGACGCGGCCGCCTCGATCCGGGACACCAGGTCGACGAAGTGCTCCAGATCGGTGGTCGGCGGCAGGTAGACGTAGAGCACCCCGTCGCGCACCTCGGCGACCAGCGCGGTGGTCGGTGCCTCATCGGCGTCCTCCACCGGCGCCGGGGAGCCCGCACCCTCGTCGCTGCGCAGTGGGCCGCGCCGCGCGGTCGGGTCGGCATCGAAATCCGGCCGGGGCGCCCGCCAGCTGATCGAGTTCAGCGGGAGCCGCAGACCTGCCGGAGAATCACCGGCCAGCAACACAATTCGTCCGCGGCGCAGCTGCCAGTCCGCGCTCGCCCACCCGGAGTCGTCATCCCGGCGATGCAGTGGCAGGACGTAGGCCGCGGGCTCATCGGTCGATTCGTCGAGCCGGGCGAGCAGCTTTGCGCGCCGTGCGGTGTCGTCCTCGGTGAGGTCGTCGCCGATGGCGACGGGATCCCCGTCCGGGCGACGCACCGCGGCGGCCAGACGCTCGAGGGGGTCCTCATAGGCGGGCCGCACCTGAGTGCCGGGCAATCCCAGCCCGTCGGCGATCACGCCGAGCAGCCCTGCCCCGGCGTCGGAGGGGGCGTCATCGATTTTCGTTTCCGCCCACGGGTCGGCCAACAGCGCCGGGTCATTCCACAGCGGTTCCCCGTCGGTGCGCCAGATCAGGTTGATCTGCCAGCGCGGCAACGGTTCTCCCGGATACCACTTGCCCTGTCCGCGCTGCACCAGGCCGTTCGGCGCCCACACCTGACGAAGCCGCTCGGCCAGCACCGAGGCACGCTCGCGCTTGTGCGGGCCATCGGCGGTGGTGAGCCATTCCGGATCGGTCTGGTTGTCGATCGACACGAAGGTGGGCTCACCGCCGACGGTCAGTCGCACGTCACCGGCGACCAGCCGCTCGTCGATCTGCGCGCCGAGCGCATTGATGGCCGCCCACGATTCGGGTGTGTAGGGCAGCGTGACCCGTGGATCCTCGTGGATACGGGTGACGATGTTGGCGAAGTCGAGCGTCGATTCACACGGCCCGACGGCGCCGGTGATCGGCGCCGCGGACGCCGGGTGCGGGGTGGCCGACAGCGGAATGTGGCCCTCCCCGGCGAACAGGGCCGACGTCGGATCCAGGCCGATCCAGCCGGCACCGGGAATGTAGACCTCGGTCCACGCATGCAGGTCGGTGAAATCGGCGGCCGGCCCGGAGGGTCCGTCGAGGGCTTCGACATCGGAGGTCAACTGCACCAGATAGCCGGAGACGAAACGTGCCGCCAAGCCGAGCCGGCGCAGGATGGAAACCATCAGCCAGGCCGAGTCACGGCAGGACCCGATCCCGGTGCGCAGCGTGAAATCCGGTGTCTGGACTCCGGGTTCCATCCGGACGCTGTAACCCACGTCCGCCCGGACAGCGGTGTTGAGCTTCACCAGGAAGTCGATGGTGCGGGTACCGGGGACGACGGTGAAGTTCTGCACCCAGGCGCTGGTGAGTTCGCCGGGCCCCGATCCGACCCCGTCCTCGTCGACCGGCCGCAGGAAGGGCTCCAGGTCGGCGAGCAGATCCGCGGGGTATTCGAAGGGGAACTTCTCGGCCCATTCCTCGATGAAGAAGTCGAACGGGTTGATCACCTTGAGATCGGCGATCAGCCCGACGGTGATGCTCAGGCTGCGGGCACGGTTCGGAAACACCAGCCGGGCCACGAAGTTACCGAAAGCGTCCTGTTGCCAGTTGACGAAGTGATCGGCCGGCTCGACCTGCAGCGAGTATGCCTCGATGGGGGTTCGTGAGTGCGGGGCCGGGCGTAGCCGCACCACGTGCGGGTGCACGTCCACCAACCTGTCGAAGGCATAGGTGGTCCGGTGCTCCAGCGCCACTTTGATTCCCATAACGTCCGATCCCATCACAGGTAGCGCGGGATCGCATTGTGCGTGCCTGCGGCCGCTACTCCATCACCGCAGTCAGATCGAAATCATAGAAGGCTTCTTTGACCGATTGCATAAGGGCCTCTTTGGTATTCGGAGCGCCCGGCTCCCAGGACGCCACCGACATGCATACCGCGCCCCCGACGGTGCCCGCGGCGATCAGCATCCGGCCGCCCATCCGCTCCAGGTCGCCCACGGTGAGCCCCGGCTCCGGCGAGCATGCGACGAAGGAATCCGCGGGGGTCCCGTCCGGGCGATTGACCTCTTCGGGCAGTTGGCCGCTGTTGGAGGATCCGATGGGCTTGCCGACCTTGAGAACCAACTTCTCCAGGCGGCGCAACAGGAACTTCGGGGAGTACGGAACCAGCGGCAGCGGGGCCAGCAACCACTCGCGCCTGCCGGCCAGCTCGGTGAGAGCGCCCTTGATACCGGCCCGGATCTCGCCGAGATCCTCCGTTGCCCGCTGCCCGTCTGCCATCACCGTGATGGTGTTGAGCGCGTTACCCCGGGTATCGCCCTCGACGCGCTCGCTGACGGGCAGCGACAGCATCGCCGCACCGTCGGCGTCGACCCGGCCGATGATGGCGCCGATGCGCGCGGCGATGCCGGACAGCAGCACATTGCTGGACCCGCCGAGCGCCTTGGCACGGGCCTCCCATTCGGCCTGGTCTACGTGCACCGAGATGGTCGGCAGGTGTACAGCCTGCTGCGGGTGCCGTACCGCGGACACGGGGGCGCCGGCCTTCGCCGATTCGCGCAGTTCCGCGGACTGTTCGCGGGCGATGCGCACCGCACCCAGCACCGCGGCCGGCACGTCACGCAGCGCCCGCACGGTGGTGCGGGCGTCCTGCCGCAACGCCTGTGCACGGGTGCGTGAACCCGCAGCCGGATAGCCGAGATCGCGGCGGGTGCCGTTGACGGCGTGGGTGATCGATTCGATCAGGGCGCCGGCGTCGGCGACGGTGTGCGACACCACCAGGGTGACCACCGCGCCGCCTTCGACGAGCGGCTGCACCCCGATATGCCAGGGCGGGCCGTGCTCCGGGTCCACCGGCACGTCGGCGCGCTCGTTGACGAAGTCCCAGACTTCGTCGCGGCGGCGCTCGGCCGCCGCGATGTCGATACCGGCGGGCTCACCACAGGACACCCAGTGGTGCCGGCCGAATGGCAGCGATGAACGTTCGACCAGCCTGCCCAGCAGACCGTCGGCCAGATTGCGGTGGAATCGCCGCAGCCCGTCCATGTCGACGCCGCGCTCGTAGATCCACACATACTGGATCACCGGTCCGCGCCGTAGCGCGCGCAAACCCAGGTAGGAACCCTGGTCCAGATAGGCGAGCGTGTTGTCAGCCGGGTACGTCATATTGCCGGGGCCTCTCTTGACACGGGCGATCCGTCGCCGTGTACGGCCGCCCGGACACCTGATCGACGTAGCTGCCGAATTTTAACGACTATGTCAATATTTGGGGCGGCTATGCCCGGAAGTCGGCCGACGACATCCCGGAACCGTCACCCCGGGGGCGGCTACACCGTCCCCCGGGTGGGCGCGCCGCCCTTACGCACCAGCCGCATACCCAACTCCTCGAAACCCACGGAATGCCCCTTTTCACAGACGATCTCGACATGGGCGTCGGCATCGCAGCCGAGGTGGGTGAGCTGCAACCGTCCGGTATAGGGCAGATGTTTGCGGCCCCACTCGAACATCGACCACACCACCGGCATGAAGTCCACGCCGGCCTCGGTGAGCACGTACTCCTGGCGCTCCCGCTGCCCGGACTCCCGGTATGGCCGCTTCTCCAGCAAACCTGCGCCGACGAGCTCGGACAGTCGCGCGGAGGTCGCCGCCTTGGTGATACCGACCCGGCTGGAGAAATCGTCGAATCGGGTTGTGCCGTAATAGGCCTCCCGCATGATCAGCATCGCCGACTTCTGGCCGACGACGGTCATCGTCTTCTCGATCGGGCATTCCCCGATCGCCGACCACGCGTCCCGATCGGCCAGCGGGCCCTGCAGCACTGTCATGTAGATCACTCCGAAGCTGGGTTGTTGTAACTAGACCTAGGTGTTAGATCTAAGTATAGAGAGCAGTACTCAGTGACGAGTTGTCGAGGAGCAGAAATGTCGGGATTCTCAGATCGTGACGCGGTCATCGTCGGTGCCGTTCGGACACCGGTCGGCAAGGGCAAGGCCAACGGGGCACTGCACGGCGTGCTGTCCGCCGATCTGCTGGCCCACAGCCTGCGCGAGCTGATCACGCGGACCGGCGTGGATCCGGCCCAGGTCGACGATGTCATCGCCGGCGCGGTGACGCAGGTCGGCGACCAGTCGGTGAACATCGCTCGCAATGCCCTGCTGGGCGCGGGATTCCCCGAATCGGTGCCCGGCACCACCGTGGACCGTCAGTGCGGTAGCAGCCAGCAGGCCATCAGTTTCGCCGCCCAGGGCGTACTCGCGGGGGCCTACGACATCGTGATCGCGGCCGGTGTCGAATCGATGTCGCGGGTGCCGATGGGCTCCTCGGTACTGCCCGGTAGCGACCCGTTCGGCCTGGACATGGCCGCCCGCTACCCCGAAGGCCTGGTCCCCCAGGGCATCAGTGCCGAACTGATCGCGGCCAAGTGGAAGCTGACGCGTGCTCAGCTCGACGAGTTCTCCGCGAGCAGCCACGAGAAGGCCGCGGCCGCCACCAAGGCCGGCTTGTTCGACGCCGAGCTCGCACCGATCGCCGGGCTGAGCTCCGATGAGATCATCCGTCCCGGCACCACCGTGGAAACCCTGGCCGGATTGCGGCCGGCGTTCTACAACGAGGCGTACGCGGCCCGTTTCCCGCAGATCAACTGGGAGATCACCCCGGGCAACTCGTCGCCGTTGTCCGACGGCAGCGCCGCGGTGATGATCACCAGCGGGGCGACCGCCAAGCGGCTGGGGCTGCGCCCACTCGCCCGCATCCACACCACCACCGTGGTGGGCTCCGATCCGCTCTACATGTTGACCGGCGTCATACCGGCCACCGAGAAGGTGCTGCAGCGCGCGGGGCTGACGCTGGCCGATATCGACCTGTTCGAAGTGAACGAGGCCTTCGCGCCGGTGGTGCTGAGCTGGGCCGCCGATACCGGCGCCGATCTGGCCAAGGTGAACGTCAACGGCGGGGCCATCGCGATCGGCCACCCGCTCGGGGCCAGCGGTGCGCGGATCATGACCACCCTGGTCCACGCGATGGAGCAGCGCGGCGCCCGGTACGGCCTGCAGACGATGTGTGAGGGCGGCGGGATGGCCAACGCCACCATCATCGAACGGCTCTAGGTCTTACCCAACCGATAGGTCTCACCCAACCGATAGGTCTCACCACTCGATATTCGGCGCCAGCCCGAAGTCGGCGAATGCCGTGGCGACGGCATCCGCCAGGGCCGGTGCCGAATTCGGGCCGCCGACCTTCCATGACGCGATGCTGACGGCCACGACGCCGGCCGTGATCGTGACACCGAGCGCCAGGTGCCCACCGCGACGCGCGAAAGCCGCTTCGGTGACCCCGTTCTCGATCATCCGCCCGATGAAGAAATCCGCCTCGGTACCGTCGATCCGGCTCAACGCGGGCGGCATGTCACCGGCGTTGGAACAGCCGATCGGCCGGCCCTCCTGCAGCACCGCCTTTTCCACCGTCGCCATCAGGAATTTGGGGACGAACGGGATCAGCGGCAGCGGCGCCATCATGGCGTCCCGGCTCGCCTGCATCTCCACGAGGGCATCCTTGACGGCCTTGCGCAGCGGTCCCAGATCCGCCAGCACGGTATCGGGGTCCACGGTCACCGTGATGACGTTGAGCGCGTTGCCCCGGGTGTCTCCGTCGGTGCGTTCGCTCACCGGGAAGGTCAGCATCACCATGCCGTCGTCGGCCACCCGGCCCAGCGCGTGGCCCAGCCGGGCGGCCAGCGCCGCGACGAAAGAGTTTCGGGTCCCGCCGAGTTCGGCGACCTTGTCATCGAAGGTCGCCACGTCGATACTCGCGGCCACCATCGGCACGGTGACGGGCCCCTTGGCGCCGGCCGGCACGGCGGGCGCCGGCTTCTTCCCGGCTTTCGGTTTCGGATTGGCCGCGGCCTGCTGACGTTGCAACCGCACCGTCGCGATCAGGGATGACGGAATCGCGGGCAGCGACCGGGCCGTGGCGCCGAGGTCCTCGCGCAGCGCCCGCACGAAGCGGCGGGCGCCCGGGTCCGGGTAGCCCAGCTCCCAGGGCCGGCCCTCGACGGCCGACACGATCGACAGTGTCGAGGCGGCGCCGTCGGCGATGGTGTGCGAGAACACCAGCGACACCGCCGAACCGCCACCGGTCAGCGGCTGCACGCCAAGATGCCAGGCCGGCCCCGTCTCCGGATCCACCGGAATCCTGGCCCGCTCGTTGGCCCAGTCCCACACCTCCGAACGCGCCCGTTCGCGGGTGCTGACGGCGATGCTGTCGGGTCCCGAACTGCGCACCCAGCGGTGCCTGCCGAACGGCAGCGGCGACCGTTCGATCCGGCGGCCCAGCAGGGTGTGCCCCAGGTTGCGCTGGAAACGGCGCAGACCGTCCATGTCGACACCGCGGTCGTAGATCCACACAGACTGCCCGACGGGTCCGCGGCGCAGCGCCCGCAGCGCGACATAGGACGCGTGGTCCATGTAGTCCACGGTGTTCGGCACACCGGTTTTTCCCATGTCAGCTCCCCCGCAGCAACACACACGCTCGATAGTCGCAGGTGAGCGTACGGTCAGGACCCGGTCAACGCCCGCAAATCGGCAAACTCAGGCGCGTACCAGCTCGAACAACGGGATGGCCCGCGAGGTCTTGGCCTGATACTCGGCGAACACCGGCGCCTTTTCGATGATCTTCGGGTAGGTCGCGTCACGCTCGTCGTCGGGCAGTTCCCGGGCGATGACATCGTAGGCGTCGGTGCCGATCTCGATGTGCGCCTTGGGATTCGCCCGCAGGTTGTGCACCCAGGCCGGGTGGTTCGGCGCCCCGGCATATGACCCGACGATGATCACCTTGCCGTCGAGCTCCAGGTAGGCCAGCGGGGACAGCCGGGGTTCACCCGACTTGGCGCCGACGGTGTGCAGCAGGACCAGGGTGCCGCCCGCGAACGGGCCGCCCACCTTGCCGGCGTTGGCGCGGAACTCCTCGACCACGCCGCGGTTGAAGTCGTCCAGTGCCGACGCGTCGGCGGCCAGCTGCTCTTTGTCGAAATCGTCTTCGGGTCGGGTCATGCCTTGTCCAGCTTCTCCGGCTTGGCGTCTATTCCCGCTTCCTTGCGCTGCTGCGCGGTGATCGGCGCGGGCGCATCGGTCAGCGGGTCCACCCCACCACCGGACTTCGGGAACGCGATGACCTCGCGGATCGAGTCGACCCCGGCCAGCAGCGCGGTGATGCGGTCCCAGCCGAAGGCGATCCCGCCGTGCGGCGGCGCGCCGAAGTCGAATGCTCTCAGGAGGAACCCGAACTTGTCCTGGGCCTCGTCGTGATCGATGCCCATCATCGCGAAGACCCGCTCCTGGACGTCGCGGCGGTGGATACGGATCGACCCGCCACCGATCTCGTTGCCGTTGCAGACGATGTCGTAGGCGTTGGCCAGCGCGGTGCCGGGGTCGGTGTCGAAGGTGGCCTCGGACTGCGGCTGGGGTGCGGTGAACGCGTGGTGCACGGCGGTCCAGGCCCCTGAGCCGACCGCGACGTCACCGGAGGCGGTCGCGTCATCGGCGGGCTCGAACAGCGGCCAGTCCACCACCCAGGTGAACGCCCACGCTGCCGGGTCGATGAGATCCAGCCGCTTGGCGATTTCGATGCGGGTCGCCCCGAGCAGCGCGCGTCCCGCCTTGGCCGAACCCGCAGAGAAGAAGA
Source organism: Mycolicibacterium sp. P9-22 (assembly GCF_008329585.1). GTDB lineage: Bacteria > Actinomycetota > Actinomycetes > Mycobacteriales > Mycobacteriaceae > Mycobacterium. Next base: position 260,954 of record NZ_NPKP01000004.1, read on the forward strand.
TGCAGTCCCCCGGCTTGGCGCCGACGTGGGCGGCCAGACCGTCGCGCTCGGCGTCGGTGAGGTTCTTGGCGACCGGGCCACCGAGTTCGCCGTCCTCGCCGACCAGCACATAGGCCAGACCCTTGTGCCCGCGCTGCTTGGCGAACTCCTGCCAGCCGTCCAGGGTGCGACGCGGCTGGGACGCCCCGCCCGCCATCACCACGGCGCCGACGTAGTCGGCCTGGAACACCCGGAAGGTGGTGTCCTTGAAGTACTCGGTGCACTCCACGAGTTCCACCTCGAAGCGCAGATCGGGCTTGTCGGAACCGAACCGGCGCATCGCGTCGGCGTGGCTGATCCGCGGCAGCGGCGTCGGCAGGTCATGGCCCACCAGCGCCCACAGCGCCTTGAGGATCTCTTCGGAGATCGCGATGACGTCATCGGCCTCCACGAAGCTCAGCTCCATGTCGAGCTGGGTGAACTCGGGCTGGCGGTCGGCGCGGAAATCCTCGTCGCGGTAGCAGCGCGCGATCTGGTAGTAGCGCTCCATGCCCGCGACCATCAGCAACTGCTTGAACAGCTGCGGGCTCTGCGGCAGCGCGTAGAACGAGCCGGGCTGCAGACGCGCCGGCACCAGGAAGTCGCGGGCGCCCTCGGGGGTCGACCGGGTCAGCGTCGGGGTTTCGATCTCCACGAAGTCGTGTTCGGCCAGCACGCCGCGCGCGGCGGCATTCACCTTGGAGCGCAACCGGATTGCATTCCCCGGGCCTTCGCGGCGCAAGTCCAGATAGCGGTAGCGAAGCCGGGCCTCCTCGCCCGCGGTCTCGTCGAGCTGGAACGGCAGCGGCGCGCTCTCGCCCAGCACGGTCAGCTCGGTGGCGTTGACCTCGATGTCACCGGTGGCGATATCGGTGTTCGCGTTGCCTGCGGGGCGCGCCTCGACAACGCCTGTCACCGTCACGCAATATTCGGCGCGCAGCCGGTGCGCCTGCTCCAGCACCGCCGCATCCCGGAAGACGACCTGAGATGTCCCGGACGCGTCGCGCAGGTCGATGAAGATGACACCGCCGTGGTCGCGCCGGCGCGCCACCCAGCCCGCCAGGGTCACCGTCTGACCGGCGTCGGTGGACCGCAACGATCCGGCGGCATGGCTGCGCAGCACAAAAACTCCTCATGAAGATGGGTGAGACGACAGCACAGTCTAATGGGGTGGGTGCGGGCACCGACGACCGCAGTCCGCGGCTGGTCACGGGCCCGGCTAGGGTCAGCGGGTGGCGAAAATGTACCCCTGCGAGCGCGTCGACCTGGATTTCATCTCCGATGCCCCGTTCCGCTTCGTCAGCACGGTCGAACTGGCCGTCACGCCCGAGCAGTTGTTCGAGGTGCTCTCCGACGCCGGGTCCTGGCCGCAGTGGGCCGGCGTCATCACCAAGGTGACCTGGACCAGCCCGCAGCCCTATGACATCGGCACCACGCGGACCGTCACGATGCGCGGCGGGATCATCGGGAACGAGGAGTTTCTCGCCTGGGAGCCGTACAGCCACATGGCGTTTCGCTTCAACGATGCATCGACGACCAGTATCGCCGCCTTCGCCGAGGATTACTGGATCGTGCCGACCGATGAAGGTTGCCACCTGACCTGGGTGATGGCGATGAAGCCCAACGGCACCGCCGCACGGCTGGGCATGTCAGCGGGAAAACCGGTGATGGCGTGGATGTTTCAGCGGTTCCTGCACAACCTGCGCCGTTACACCGACAAGCACTACGGCTAGTAGACCCCGTCCCACGCCGCGCGCCGGATCCCGTCGGGATCCTCGACGGTGACGTCGCGGGACGAGCGGATCACCAGGGTGCGCCGCGTCTCGGCGTCGTAGCGCGGCCAAACGCTCCGTCCGTCGGTGGCGAAGTCCAGCCAGGTGCGCTGCATCCGCCTGCCCACCGAGGGTTGCACCCGCCGGCCCAGCGGATGCAGCTTGCGGCCCAGGTAGGAGCTGTAGCTGTGCTGGATGTGCACGATCTCACTGCCGTGGGTCGCGCCGAGACCGAGCGCCCTCAGCGTCCACGTGGTGTGGTCGAAGCGGTACACGTGAGTGGGCGCATCCGCGCTGTAGGCATCGGCGAACGCCCAGGTGGGTGCCCCGAACATGGCATCGGACCCGAAGTCGACCAGCGCCCGCCTGCGCGGGTACCCCGGGTAGGCGGCGAGCACCCGATCCCTGGCGTCCGGCGCCCGGCGCGCGAAGAAGCCGTCGATGCCGGCGGCCGTAGTGGGCAGCATGGGCGGCTTGCCCCAGGCGAACATCGACGCCTCATGGCTGTTGGTCCCGATGATCAGCGGGATCCGCACCACCGCGCCCGCGCGCGCCGCGTCGATCGGATGACGCGGTAGCAGGTCGACACCGTGGGTCAGCCCGTACGCCAGGGTGGGCGTCTGGGCCGCGCTCTCCAGCTGGATCTGCCCGGCGGCGCGGCGCAGCTTGCGTTGGGGCAGAGCCTTGAGCTCGTCGATCCCGACGCCGAGCTCGGCGACGAACGCCTGCGCCTGACGTGCCCTGGTTTCCCGGTCGGCGATCAGCGGGAGCGCCGGGCTCTGCGCGATGGCACGGTCGAACAGACCCTCGGCGGCCGGGCTGGCCAGCAGCGCGAGCACCGACGTCGCACCGGCCGATTCCCCGAACACCGTCACCTGGTCGGCATCCCCGCCGAACGCGGCGATGTTCTCCCTGATCCAGCGCAGCGCCGCGAGCTGATCACGCAGGCACAGGTTGTCATCGAAACCGGGCCCGAGATCGCCGAGCTCGAATCCGCCGAAGACGCCGAGCCGGTAGGTCACGTTCACCACGACGACATTGCCGTTGGCCGCCAGCCGGGAACCGTTGTAGAGCTGCAACTGTCCGGCGCCGTACACGAACGCGCCACCGGGTATCCACACCATCACGGGCAACGATGCGGACACATCCGGTGACCAGATGGTGACGGTCAAACAGGCTTCGTCGCGCATCTTCGGGTCGTCGCGGCCACCACCGACGAATGAGCGGCCCTGGGGCGGCAGCGGGCCGTGCTCGATCGCGTCCCGAACCCCAGACCACGGCTGCAGCGGGCGTGGCGCCATGAAGCGCAGATCGTCCACGGGTTGTTCGGCGTAAGCGACGCCGCGCCAGACCCCGACCCCACCGTCGGTGGTGCCTCGGAGCAGTCCGTGCGTGGTCTGCACGATCGTCGTCAGTTCGGCGACAGGGGGCACCCCTGAATCGTAGTGTGGAAAGCTGAGCCCGGCTTGGACCAGGCGGCGGGTGCCGACACGCGGATGGGGTTGGTGGGGACGATGACCTTCAACGAGGGTATGCAGATCGACACGAGCACCACGTCGAGCAGTGGCGGTGGGCGACGCGGCGGAGGCGGGCGCGGCATCGCCGTCGGCGGCGGCCTCGGCGGCCTGCTGCTGATCGTGGTGGCGCTGTTCCTCGGCGTGGATCCGGGCAGCGTGATGCCGCAGACCCAGGGCGGCGACTATGACACCGAAGGGGTTTCCGATCCCGGTTTCGATCTGAACCAATGCAAGACCGGCGCGGATGCCAACGCCATCGTGCAGTGCCGGGTGGTCGCCACCGGCAACTCGGTGGACGCCGTGTGGGCACAGCAGTTGCAGGGTTATCAGCGTCCCCAGGTCCGGTTGTTCACCGGCCAGGTGAACACCGGCTGCGGCCCGGCCGACAGCGCGGTGGGCCCGTTCTACTGCCCGGCCGACCGGACAGCCTATTTCGACACCGACTTCTTCGATGTGCTGGTCGACCAGTTCGGTTCCAGCGGTGGACCGTTGGCCCAGGAGTACGTCGTCGCCCACGAGTTCGGCCATCACGTCCAGAATCTGCTCGGGGTCCTCGGCCGCGCACAACAGGATCCCCAGGGCCCCACCGGTGGCGGGGTGCGCACCGAACTGCAGGCCGACTGCTACGCCGGGGTGTGGGCACACTACGCGGCCATCACCAAGCAGGAGAGCACCGGGGAGACGTTCCTGGAACCGTTGAGCGACAAGGATATTGCCGATGCGCTGTCGGCCGCTTCTTCGGTCGGCGATGACCGTATCCAGAAGCAGGCCACCGGCCGGGTGAATCCCGAGGCCTGGACGCACGGATCCTCCGAGCAGCGGCAGAAGTGGTTCACCCAGGGTTACCGCACCGGCGACCCGAACCAGTGCGACACCTTCGCCCCCGGAGCGTTGTGACCGAAGCGATCGTCCCCGACGACAAGGACTGGACCTGGGTGCTGACCCGGGCGTGCCCGGACTGCGGTTTCGACCCGGCGACCGTGCACCCCACCGGCGTCGCCGGCCGCATCCGCCGTGACGCCGCGGCCTGGGTCACCAGGCTGGCGCAGCCGGAGGTCCGGGTCCGTCCGGCACCGGGGGTGTGGTCGCACCTGGAGTACGGCTGCCACATCCGCGACGTGCACCGCATCTTCGATCACCGCGTGCAATTGATGCTGACCGAAACGGATCCACAGTTCCTGAACTGGGACCAGGATGCCACCGCGATCGCCGAGGACTACGGGTCCCAGGACCCCGCGGTGGTGGCCGGTGAACTGTGCGAGGCCGCGACCACCGTCGCGGACCGCTATGACCGGGTACCCGATGACGGCTGGGGCCGGCGCGGATTACGCAGCAATGGAAGCGAATTCACCGTCGCCACCATCGTGGTCTACCACCTGCACGATATCGTCCACCACGCCTGGGACGTGTCCGGGAGAATTTCGGAGATCCACTGACCGCAGTGCACACATCGGTTAATGTGTGCACCATGTCCCGGCCCGATCACGAGGTGGCCATCATCGGCGCGGGCCCGGGTGGCATCGCTTCCGCGCACCACTTGCGGCGCCAGGGCGTCGATGATTTCGTCATCATCGAACGCGGAGCCGATTTCGGTGGGACCTGGCGCGACAACCACTACCCCGGCCTGGCGGTCGACATCCCCAGCCTCTGGTATCAGCTGTCCTTCGCCCCGAACCCCGACTGGTCGCGCCTCTTCGCACCGGGACCGGAGCTCTACCGGTATCTGCGCGACACCGCCGCCCGACTCGGTCTCTACGACCACCTGATCGCCGATGCCGAAGTCCTGCAACAACGCTGGGACGATACAGCCGGGCTCTGGCGCCTCACCATCCGCGGGCGCCCCGAGCTCACCGCACGGTTTCTGATCAGCTCGGTGGGTGGCTACGTCAACGCCAAACAGCACGTCGACATCGACGGCGCCGAGGACTTCGCGGGCACGATACTGCGGCCGAACGCCTGGGACGACAGCTATGTCACCGCGGGTAAACGCATCGCGGTGATCGGCACCGGCTCCAGCGGCGTGCAGATCTCGGCCGCACTGTCCGCTCAGGCCGCACAGCTCGACATCTACCAACGCACCCCGGCCTGGGTGCTGCCCAAGATCGACTTCGACCTGCCCCCGCTCCTGCGGCGGATCCTGCGACTTCCCGGCGTCCTGGCGGGTGTGAACACCGCCGGGCGCCTGCTGATGGACGCCGCGATGATCGCACCGGTCGTGCACGTCTTCTCCCGGCTCCCCGACCGGGTCCTGGTGCGGCTCATCCCGGCCTACGACGCCTACTGCCGGGCGCTGTACCGGCTGCTGCTGCGGTGCACCGTGCGCGACCCGGCCACCCGGGCCGCGCTGGTGCCCGAGTACGGCATCGTGGCCAAGCGCCCGGTGATCTCCAGCACGTTCTTGCGCGCATTGAACAATCCGAACACCCGGTTGATCACCACTCCCATCGAACGCATCACCCGCGACGGCGTGCAGACCGCCGACGGGGTGCACCGGCCCGTCGACCTGCTGGTGGCTGCCACCGGTTACGAACTGTGGACCGACCCCGAAACCTACCGTCCAGCAACGATTCTGGGCACCGACGGTTTCGACCTGGCCGAGTTCTACCGGACGCACGGGATGGCCAGCTATGCCGGCACCGCACATCCCCGGCTACCGAACCGCTGGGAGATCGTGGGCCCGCACGGGTTCGTCGGTTTCGCCTGGTGCGATTTCGTCGAGACCATGGCCCGGCACGCGGCACGCGTGATCGGGCACACCCGCGGCCGCGGCGACCAGGTCGCCGCGGTCACCGAGGAGGCGTTCACCCGCTGGAACGCCGCTATGGCCCGGCGGGGCAAGACCGCGCACCTGTACTTCACCGAATGCAACCCGGGTCTGCGCACCTATTTCGTCAACTCCCGCCGCCAGACGGTCTATCACCGTCCGCAGACCATCACCGCAGCACGATGGTTCGCCCGCCGCGGACCGTTGGACGACTACCGATTCAGCCGGCGCAGTGTGCCGGCACTCACCGAGGAGCAGACCGCATGACCGACCTGCCGCTGGCCGGACGCGTCGCCTATGTCACCGGAGCCGCTCGCGGGCAGGGCCGTTCGCACTGTGTGCGGCTGGCCCGGGCCGGCGCGGACATCGTCGCGATCGACGCGTGCGGGCCGGTCGCGGCGAGCAACGGATACCTCCCGGCCACGGCCGCCGACCTCGCCGAGACGGTCGCCATGGTCGGGGGCGAGGGCCGCAAGATCCTCGCCAGCGAGGTCGACGTCCGCGACGCCGACGGACAGCAGCGGGTCGTGGCCGACGGCGTCGAGCAGTTCGGGCGGCTCGATATCGTGGTCGCCAATGCCGGTGTGCTGAATTGGGGCCGGCTGTGGGAGATCTCGCCACAGCAATGGCAGGACACCCTGGACATCAACCTGACCGGCGTGTGGAACACCATCCGGGCCGTCGCCCCGCCGATGATCGAGGCCGGCAACGGCGGCTCGATCATCAACATCAGTTCGGCGGCGGGCATCAAGGCGGTGCCCGGCTGCGGGCACTACTGCGCCACCAAATTCGGCGTGGTGGCGCTGACCAACTCGCTGGCCGTCGAACTCGGCCCGTACGGCATCCGGGTGAACTCGGTGCATCCCTACGGCACCGACACCCCGATGGGCAATGACGTGGCGATGTACCAGATGTTCGCCGATCACCAGACCTACATCCACAGCTTCTCCCCGGGCGCACTGCCGACCGATTCGCTGGCCGCACCCGATCTGGTGTCCGATATCGTGCTGTGGCTGGCCGGCGACGGCGCGTCGCTGGTGACGGCAGCCCAGATCCCAGCGGACAAGGGCTATTTGAAGATCTGAGTTCTACTGGCGCGCCATCGCGAGGTTGAACCGCTGCTCCGCGGTGATGAGGTGGTCGTGGTTGTCCTCGCCGATATCGAGCTGCACCCACTCGATCTGACCGGTGAAGCGATTTCCGGTAGGCCCGTAGTCCGGTGAGGCCGGCGAACCGGTGTCCGAACCCACATCGCAGGCCTCATCGGCCGAATAGCCCATCGGGATGGTCTGCTCGACGCGTCCGGCACCGACAACCTTGCCGTCGTAGTACAGCGAGACGTCACCGCCCTTGGCCAGGCCGCCGCCGTCGTAGGTGAACTCCATCCGGACCTGATGCCTGCCGGTGGGGATCGGTTCGTCGGCGGCGGTGATGTAGTGCTCGATGCCGAAGAAGTTGAAGCAGTACTTCAGCTTTCCCTCGTGCGCGTACAGCGACCAGCCGCCCACGCTGCCGCCCTGAGTGATGATGACGCCGTTGGCCCCCGACTCGGGCACCACGATGTTCGCCGTCACCGAGTACGACTTGTTCTTCAAGGTGAGCACCGCCCACTCACTGACCCGCATGCCCTGGAACAGCAACTGGGTGTTGCCGCGGATCAGCTGTGGACGCCCCGCGATGTCGGGATTGATGCGTTCGAAACCGCGATCGTCCAGCGGCACCACGTTGTACTTCACCGCCTCGATGAGCCAGAGCCGTTGCAGCTCGGCGAGTTTCTGCGGGTTCTCGGCGGCAAGGTCGCGCGATTGTGTCCAGTCGTCAGGCGCGTAGAGCTCCCAGACATCGTCGTCGAAGGGTGGCGGGGTGTCCGCCTTCCACGGCGTGCGGTGTTTGGTCACCGCCGTCCAGCCCTGGAAGTAGATACCGCGGTTGCCCATCATCTCGAAGTACTGGACCTCGTGGGTCTCGGCGGCATCGGCGGACTGCAGCGTGCCGAGCATGCTGACACCTTCCAGCGGTGCCTGCGCGATGCCGTTGACCAGCGTCGGCGCCGGCAATCCGGCGGCCTCCAGGATCGTCGGCGCCACATCGATCACGTGATGGAACTGGGATCGGACCTTGCCCGTGTCGGTGATCGCGTTGGGCCAGTGCACAATCGTGCCGTTGCGGGTGCCGCCCCAGTGCGAGGCCACCTGTTTGGTCCACTGATACGGCGCGCACAGCCCGTGCGCCCAGCCCACCGCATAGTGGTTGTAGGCGTCCGGGGTGCCGAAATCGTCGATCTTGGACAGCAGGAACTCGGGTGTCTCGATGCCCGGCATGCCATTGAGCGTCGTCATCTCGTTGAAGCAGCCGTTGATCGTGCCTTCGGCCGAGGCCCCGTTGTCACCGATGATGTAGTAGATCAGGGTGTCGTCGAGGAAGCCGAGTTCCTCGATGGCGTCGACGACCCGGCCGATTTCATGGTCGGTCTGCTCCAGGAAACCTGCGTAGATCTCCATCTGCCGCGCCAGCACCGGTTTCAGCGCCTCGGGCATGTCGTCCCAGGCCGGGATCTCGTCGTGCCGGGCGGTGAGTTCGGCGTCACCGGGGACCACGCCGAGCTTCTTCTGCTCGGTGATGATCTTCTCCCGCAGTACATCCCAGCCATCGTCGAACTCGCCCTTATACCTGTCCGACCATTCTTCGGACACCTGGTGCGGGGCGTGGGTGGCTCCGGGCGCGAAGTACATGAAGAACGGTTTGTCGGGCAGCAGCGCCTTCTGTTGCCGGACCCAGGTGATCGCGTGGTCGGCGAGATCCTCGGTCAGCGTGTAACCCTCCTCGGGCGAACGAGGCGGTTCGACCGCGGTGGTGCCCTCGTAGAGTCCCGGGTAGTACTGGTTGGCCTCACCACCGACGAAGCCGTAGAAGTACTCGAAACCCGAGCCGGTCGGCCACTGGTGGAACGGGCCGACGGGGGTCACCTCCCATCCGGGCACCTCGTGGCACTTGCCGAACTGTGCCGTCGAATAGCCGTTGAGTTTCAGGGTTTCGGCGATCGGCGCCTTGTCCTTGGGCCGGATGCTGTTGTTGCCCGGCGCCGACGTCGCCATCTCGGTGATGGCGCCCATTCCCACCGAGTGGTGGTTGCGACCGGTCAGCAGCGCCTGCCGGGTGGGTGAGCACAGCGCGGTGGTGTGGAAGCGGTTGAGCTTCACCCCGCCCGCGGCCAGCCGCTCGGCCACCGGCGTCCGGCACGGTCCGCCGAACGCCGAAGACGCACCGAAGCCGACATCGTCGATCAGCACGATGAGCACATTCGGTGCGCCCGCCGGCGGCCGGAGCTCCCGGATCGGCGGGTACTTCGTGTTCGGGTCCTTGGCGTCATAGGTGGTGAGCCCGACGTGTTTGGCGTCCGGGATGGGCAGCTGTTCGCGCGCGAGATGCGGCTGCGAGGAATTCATTGCCGTGCCATTGCTACTCGGGCCTGCGCTTTCTGCACTTCTTCTTCATCATGATCTGGTGCCCCCGACACGTCGACGGTGGCCGTGGTGATGGTGCCGGTGAACGCGAACGGTACCGGGTAGAGCTGCGAGATCTGCGAACCCGGGTTGCGGCCGACGGCGAGTCCGCCGCCGATGCCCAGAGCCAGCGGGACGGTGACGTGAAGTTCACCCTGGCCCACCTGCTCGCCGTCCACATAGAGCCTGCCGATGCCGGGAGACCCCTTGCCCGCCTTGACATCCGCAGGACCGGTCGGCTCGAACTCATAACTGAGCGCGTGCCTGCCGGCCGGCACGTCGCCGTCGGAGGCGATGTGGATCTCCTCTGCCCCGACGTAGTTGTGCACATAGTGCAGCTTGCCGCCCTGCACGAACAGGGTGTATCCACCGACGTTGCTGCCATGGCAGATCAGCACGCCCTCGTCGCCGGCGCTCACCTCCGCGTCGACGGTGATGCGGTGTGCCCGGTTCAGCACCTTCGCCGCGACGTTCTCCGGCACCGTCTGGGTGCCCGGGAAGTAGACGTAGGTGTCGCGGGCATCGGTGAGTTGTGGCCGCTCGTCGGCGAATCGCATGGTGCCCCGGCTGTCCAGCGGCAGCACGTTGTACTTGCCCGCCTCGGTGTACCACAGCGCGATCATCTCGATCAGCCGTGCGCGTTCGGTATCGGCCAGATTGGTGGTCTCCGCCGGGTCTATGTCGACGTTGTACAGTTCCCAGCCGGTCGCGTCGAGCTCGCGCAGCTTGTCCTCGGTGAGCTCGAGCATGCCGAAGCTGACCCCCGCCTCGGCGAATGACGTTCCGGGGAACGGGCATACCGCCCGCCAACCGTCGTGATACAGCGATCGGTGGGCGAACATCTCGAAGTACTGGGTGTGATGCTTGGTCGGCGCGTCCGCGTCGTCGAAGGAGTGCGCCAGGCTCACGCCCTCGATCGGGGACTGCGTGACGCCGCGGATATTGGCAGGCGCCTCGATGCCGAGGGACTCCAGCACGGTGGGAACCATGTCGATGACATGGCCGTACTGGTGCCGGATCTCGCCCTTGGCCTTGATGCCTCCGGGCCAGTGCACCAGGAACGGATCCGACACTCCCCCGCGGTAGGTCTCGCGCTTCCACCGCCGGAACGGCGTGTTGCCCGCGAACGTCCAGCCCCACGGGTAGTGGTTGAAGTATCTGGGTCCGCCGAGTTCATCGAGCGCGCCCAGGTTCTGTTGCAGGTCGTCGGGCACATTGTTGAAGAACTTGTTTTCGTTGACCGAGCCGTGCGGCCCGCCTTCGGCGCTGGCGCCGTTGTCCGAGACGACCATGATGAGCGTGTTGTCGAGCTGGCCGGTGGTCTCCAGGAAGTCGAGCAGTCGCCCGATCTGATGGTCGGTGTGCTCAAGGAATCCGGCGAACACCTCCATCATGCGGGCGTAGAGCCGGCGTTCGTCGGCCGGCAGCTCGTCCCACTGCTGCACGTCCGGATCGTGGCGGGACAACACCGCATCCTGCGACACGATGCCTAATTCCTTCTGCCGCGCGAACACCTTTTCGCGGTAGGCATCCCAGCCGTCGTCGAACTTGCCGGCGTACTTGTCCGCCCACTCCGTGGGCACGTGGTGCGGGGTGTGCATGGCGCCGGTGGCGAAGTAGAGGAAGAACGGTTTGTCCGGTGCCGCCTGTTTGAGGTCGGCGATGAACTCGACGGCCTTGTCGACCAGGTCGACGGTGAGGTGGTAGCCCTGCTCCGGGGTGGCCGGTGGTTCGACCTGGTGGTTGTCGGAAACCAGGTCCGGGTAGTACTGGTGGGTGTCGCCGCCCAGATATCCGTAGTAGCGCTCGAAGCCACGGCCCAGCGGCCAACGGTCATAGGGCCCGGCGGCACTGATCTGTTCGGCGGGGGTCAGGTGCCATTTGCCTACGCAGTAGGTGGCGTACCCGTGGGGCAGCAGCATTTCCGACAGGAAGCCGTTCTCGAAGGGTATCGCGCCGTTGGATCCTGGGAAACCGGTGGATCCCTCGGTGATGCAGGCCATTCCGTTCGAGTGGTGGTTACGCCCGGTGAGCATGCAGGATCGCGACGGCGAGCACAGCGCGGTGGTGTGCATGTTCGTGTACAGCAAACCGCCCGCGGCGATCCGGTTCAGGTTCGGCGTGTCGATCGGCGATCCGTAGCAACCGAACTGTCCGTAGCCGGTGTCGTCGAGCACGATATAGAGCACGTTCGGCGCACCGGCTTCGGACCGGTTCGGCTTCGGCCAGGCGGGCTCGGAGTCGCCCACCGTGCGGGCCATCCGGCCCGGAAATGTTGTGCCGGGCTTGTATTCACGCAGGCTCATCGCACCCATCCCATCAGCTGAACAGACCTGATGGAACCCTACGTCGGTGACGATCCGGCGTCAGCCGAACAACGCTCCGGCCTACAGCCGGGATTGTTCTTTGATGCCGGTGTCGGTGGTGCGCAGCGGCCGGATCAGCCCGTCCTGGCTGAACGAGGCGAGCAGCTCGCCCTCCTCGGTGTGCACGGTGCCGCGCACATGGGACATGCCGGCGCCGACCTGGGTGCTCTCGTGGCCGTAGAGCAGCCAGCCCTGCCACTGCACGGGCTCATGGAAGGAGACGGAGATGGTCATCGGGGCGGTCGACACCGTCAGATGTGCCTGTGCGGTGCCGATACCTTCGTGGGCTCGCATTGTCGTTGAAATCCCCAGGTGTCCGGTGAAATACGCGATCAGTGCCTTGGCCAGGTCGTCACGGGCCGGGATCGGATCATAGTGCAGCCAGGCGAACAGCTCCGGCGGCCCGACCTCGTCGGGGCTGTTGACGTCGACGACGTCCACCAGCCGCACCTGACGACCGGTCATCGCCATGATGCCCGGCTGAGCTTGGGCCGGCGCCACCACGTCCGCCCTGGACAAGTGGTGTCGGATCACGTCACCGGAGGGCACATCGGCCAGCACGGTGATGGTGATGCAGCGCTTACCGTTCTGCGAGGCGGTCACCACCGCGGTCGCCGTGGAACGGCCTTCGGACACCACGTCGATGTCGAGTTCCACCGGCGGGCCGACCAGCACGACACGGGCGAACACGGCGTAGACCGACCGCACCGACTTGTCCGGGAAGCGTTTGGCCACCGCGACGATCGCCTGAGCCAGGACCTGGGTGCCCTCCACGACCTGACGATCGTCGGCCCCGGCGAGGCCGGTCTGTGCGAGGTAGCGGTTCTCGCCGTCGGGTTGCGGCTCGAACAGCTCGAGTAATCCCTCCAGCGTCCACAGCACCCGCTCCTGCTCCTGCGCCTGCACCTGATCCGATGTCGTCATCGTGCCCCTTCCTGGTGGCTCTGCAAAAACGGTAACGTCATTCTCACGGGTTGCACAATGGTTTCGGTCCAGAGGGGGTCCGCAGATGGCCAAGTCCACGACACGCACGGCGGCAACCGCGCAGGAAGCCGAATCCCGGCCTGCCCGATTCATGAAATCGGCCCTGGAGATCCTCGGCGAGACCGGCCGCACCGATTTCACCGTGCTCGCGGTCGTCGAACGTTCCAAGACCTCGCTGCGGTCCTTCTACCAGCACTACTCCTCCAAGGATGAGCTGATGCTGGCGCTGGTCGACAGGATCATGTCGGAGTCTGCGGCTCGCTGGCGCGCCGACGTGGCGGACCTGGACGCCATCGCGGCGCTGCGCACGCTGGTCACCCGGATCAGCGCGCCGGCCGCGTCGACCAAGCAGGACAGCATCAACCGCGGCCTGACCTTCTACAACGACCACCTCGCCGAGACGCTGCCCCGCGAATACGCCCGCGTGCTGTCTCCGCTGCACCTGCTGATCAGGGACATCATCGCCGCCGGCATCGAACAGGGCGTGTTCCGCGTGGCGTCGGCGACCGAGGTCGACACCGCGTCCGCCCTCATCATGCAGACCGTGCTCGGCGCGCTGCGTTTGCGCGTGCTCGGCGCCGAGCTCAACGGCGCTCCGGTCGAGGGCAGCCACATCTACGAGTTCTGCGTGCGAAGTCTACTGCGCGACCCCGGCCACCCGCTCTGACGATCATGGTAACGTCATTACCACTCCACGGAAACCAGCCTTTCAGGAGACGGAAATGCCCTCAAGAACGCTGTCGTATCCGGTATTCGACGCCGACAATCACTTCTATGAGCCCAAGGAAGCGCTGACGAAGTTCCTGCCGGATCACCGCAAGGGCGTCATCGACTACATCGAGGTGCGCGGCCGCACCAAGATCATGGTCCGCAACCAGGTCAGCGACTACATCCCCAATCCGACCTTCGAGGTGGTCGCCCGGCCCGGCGCCCAGGAGGACTACTTCCGGCACGGCAGCGGCGGTAAGAGCTACCGCGAGGTGATGGGCAAGCCGATGAAGGCCATCCCCGCGTTCCGCAACCCGGCAGCCCGCCTCGAGGTTCTGGACAGCCTCGGCCTGGACTACACGCTGATGTTCCCGACGCTGGCCAGCCTGGTCGAGGAGCGCCTGAAGGACGACCCGGACCTGATCCTCGACATCGTGCACGCCCTGAACCAGTGGATGTACGAAACGTGGCAGTTCAACTACGAGGACCGCATCTTCTCTACCCCGGTGATCAACCTGGGCAATGTCGATCGCGCCCTGGAAGAACTCGAGTGGTGTCTGGAACGCGGCGCCAAGACCGTGCTGGTCCGGCCCGCGCCGGTGCCGGGCTACCGCGGCAGCCGCTCGATGGGCGTGGAGGAGTTCGATCCGTTCTGGGATGCCTGTGTCAAGGCCGGCATCCCGGTGGCGATGCACGCCTCCGACAGCGGCTACTCGAACTATCTGAATGACTGGGAGCCCGCGACGGAGTTCAAACCGTTCTCCCCCACGTCTTTCCGGATGGTCGCCATGGGTAAGCGCCCCATCGAGGACACCATGGCCGCACTGGTCTGCCACGGCGCGCTGACCCGCAACCCGGACCTGCGCATCCTGTCGGTGGAGAACGGCGCATCCTGGGTGCCCTACCTGCACTACCAGTTCAAGGACGTCTACTCGAAGATGCCGGATTCCTTTCCCGAGGACCCGATCCAGGCCTTCCGGCGCTGCGTGTATGTGGCACCGTTCTGGGAGGACAACTTCAAGGACATGGCCGATCTGTGCGGGATCGATCGCGTCATCTTCGGTTCCGACTGGCCACATCCGGAGGGCCTTGCCGATCCGATCAACCTGGTGAGCGACCTGGAGGACAACGGCCTCGACGAAGAGGGCGTGCGAAAGGTGATGGGTGCGAACATGATCGACCTGTTCAAGGTTCCCAACAAGATCGTGCACAAACCGGACGTGCCCGCCATGACGTTCGCCTGAGGAGGAGATTCTCCATGACCGCTGCGGCCAATCCGGAGCAGATGCTGTTCGCCTCAACCGCCCAGGCCTTCCTGGAAAAGGAGGCGCCACTGAGCAAGGTGCGCGAAATCCAGGGCACTGGTGGATCCTTCGATGCCAGGTGGTGGCAGCGTGCTGCCGAGTTGGGCTGGGCGAGCCTGCTGGTACCCGAGGAGCTCGGTGGCGGCAGCGTCTCCGGTGACGGCGTGGCCGACCTGGCGCTGCTCGCCGAGCAGGCCGGACGCACCGTCGCCCCCGGTCCGTTGCATCCGGTCAGCGTGGTGCTGGCCGGACTGACCGAAGCTCCGGACGGCCATGAGGCGATCATCGAGTCGCTGGTGTCCGGCGAAGCGGTGGCGAGCTGGGCGGTCTATGAACCCGGAAAACCGTTCTCCCCGTTGACGGCGGAGCTGGCGGCCACCGCAACCGATGGCGGCTATCTGCTCGACGGCGTCAAGGACCGTGTCGAGTCCGGCGATGCGGCCGATGTACTGCTGGTCACGGCGACCCTGGACGGCGCGGTGCGGCAGTTCCTGGTCCGCGCCGACGCCGCCGGCGTGAGCATCGCGACGCAGCGTTCGGTGGACATGGTGAAGCGTTACGCCCGAATCTCTTTCGACGGTGTTCAGGTTGATGCTGCCGCGGTGGTCGGCACGGCCGAGCAGACCGCCGATGTGATCGAACGTCAGCGTCAGGTGGCTCTGGTACTGCAGTGCGCCGAGACGGTCGGCATCCTGGACGCGGTGCTGGCGATGACCAATCAGTGGCTGCTCGACCGGCACAGCTTCGGCAGGCCGCTGGCCTCCTATCAGGCCCTCAAGCACCGCTTCGCCGATATGAAGCTGTGGTTCGAGGCAGCCAGGGCCACCACCGCCGGTGCCGCCGAAGCGGTCGGCGCACGGTCCCCGGAGGCACGCAAGCTCGTCAGCGTCGCGAAAGCGTATGTCGGCGAACGCGCCCCGGTGATGCTGCAGGACTGCGTGCAGCTCCACGGCGGTATCGGCGTGACCTGGGAGCACGACCTGCACCTGTATTTGCGGCGGGCGGCCCTCAACCGGGCGATGTTCGGCTCGCCCGAGGACCATCACCGCGTCATCTTCGAACTGAGCCGAAAGGTTCCCGCATGACCGACACCGCGATCTCCACCCACACCGATGAGTCGGTCGCCGATTTCAGCGCCAGGGCGCGGGCGTGGCTGGCCGAGAACATGCCGCCGATCGACCCGGAGAACCCTCCGTTCATGGTGCGCGCCGAGCAGCAGTCCTGGGATCGCGCCAAGGAACTGCAGCAGAAGCTGCATGCGGGCGGTTTCGCCGGCATCTGCTTCCCCCGCGAGTACGGCGGGCTCGGGCTGGATCTGGCCTACCAGAAGGCCTTCAACGCCGAATGCCGCGCCTATGAGATGCCGCTGATCCTGAACACCCCGTCGTTCACCATCTGCTCGGCGACCATCCTGGATGTCGGTAGCGAGGAGCAGAAGCGCGAACGTATCTCGGCGGCGATCCGCGGTGAGGAGATCCTGTGCCAGTTGCTGTCCGAGCCCAGCGGCGGGTCCGACCTGGCCGGGGTGATCACCCGTGCCGACCGGGTGGGTGACAAATGGATCATCAACGGCGCCAAGACCTGGAGCACCAGCGCGTTCGCGGCCGACTACGGCCTGATGCTGGCCCGCACCGACTGGAACGTGCCCAAACACGAGGGCCTCACCATGTTCCTGGTGCCCCTGTCCGCCCCCGGCATCACGATGCGCCGCATCACCGAGGTCAACGGCAACGAGGAGTTCTGCGAGGAGTTCTTCGACGGTCTCGAACTCGGCGATGACGCCGTCGTCGGTGCCGTCAACGACGGCTGGACCGTGGCGTCGCGCCAGTTGCATCACGAGCGGCGCGCGGTCGGTGGCGGGTCCGAATTCGCCAGTGGCACAGGTGCCGAGAACGCCAGCGAGATGCCGCCCGATCATGTCGGTCTGGCCGAGGCCACCGGGCAGGGCAGCGACGCCCGGGTGCAGGACCTGGCCGGTCGCGCGCTGGCTCGCCGGATCGTCAAAGATCAGCTCATCGACCATGTGTCCCGGTCGATCGCCGACGGCTCGTTGCCCGCCAACGCCGGCACCCTCATCCGGCTGTTCCACGCCGAGACCACCGAACTCGAGGTCGATACCGCGCTGGCCATCGCCGGCACCGCCGGCGTGATCGACGAGGGCAGCGGTCTGCAGGAGATCGGCGTGCGCTACCTGTCCCGGCAGACCGGTTCACTGGGCGGCGGCAGCTCCGAGATGGCCCGTAATGTGATCAGCGAGCGGGTGCTGGGCTTCCCGCGCGAACCGGCCGCCGACCGTGGTGTGCCGTTCAATCAGGTCAAACGCAACAAGGGCTGAGCGCGGCGCTACCGCGCGAGGGAACTGCACCCCAGATCGAAGGCGCGGATCGCGGCGCCCGTGGCTGCGGCAACGGTGGCCTCGAAGATGTCGTCCTCGGTGTTGCCGGCCGCGAGAAGGTGATCGATCTCGGCAGCGCCGATCGTGTACGAGGCGTCTCGAACCCTCGCGGTGAACGACTCCCAAGGCTCGGGCATGGGCGCACCGGATGCGGCGGCGGACCGCAAAGCGGGGTCCGTGCTGCCCGGCCCGTCCAGAACCGAATGGCGCAGCCGGCCGATGGCATCGCCGCCGCCGGTATCCGGTCCGCCGGCGATCAGGAATCCCGGGAATCGGTAACCGACCCGATGCAGGGCACGGGCACCGTTCTCCGCTTGCCCCTCGCGCAGGACGAACCCGAATGCGTTGGCGAGCCGGCCGATGATGTTGAACACCAATGCGACTCGCAAGGCCTCCAGCACCGCGGGCTCGGGCAGGCCGGCGACCGGCGGGGCGTTCGGCGAACCGTCCAGGGTGGCGAGGAAGTCACGGACGGCGGCCAGCTCCGGCCGGATCGAGGTGGATCCGTCCGGGTCGATGGCTCCGCCGCTGGCGATGCGGGTGAGCTCGGCGTGGGTGTCGATGCAGAACGGGCACTGCAGCGTCTGCGCGGTCGACATCGCCAGGAACTCTCGTTCACCCGCCGACCAGAAAGACGGCCCGCGCATGACGGGCACGGTCAATGCCAGCAGCGGACGGGTCAGGAACCCTGGGCGGTACAGCAGCATCTTGACGATGTCGGGGGTCCCGCCCCGCAGACCGGCCAGTGCGAGGAACACCTTCGCGCGACGCCGATGACCGTGATCGAGGATCGCGAGTCTCATGACACCCCCGGGGTGGCTAGCTGCGGATGAACTCCAGCAGGTCGGCGTTGATGACATCGGCCTGCGTGGTGGGCATCCCGTGCGGGAAGCCCGCGTACGTCTTGAGAGTGCCGTTGGGCAGCAACTTCGCCGACAGCGGCCCGGCATCGGCGTACGGCACGATCTGGTCGTCATCGCCGTGCATGACGAGTACCGGGATGGTGATCTTCTTCAGGTCCTCGGTGAAATCGGTCTGCGAGAACGCCACGATGCCGTCGTAGTGTGCCTTCGCCCCGCCCATCATGCCCTGGCGCCACCAGTTCTGGATGACGGCCTCGGACGGTTCGACCCCGTCGCGGTTGTAGCCGTAGAACGGGCCCGACGGGAACGCACGGTAGAACTCGGAGCGATTCGCCGTCAGCTGCGCCTGCAGATCGTCGAAGACCTCCTTGGGCAGACCGCCCGGATTGGCCTCGGTCTTGACCATGATCGGCGGGACCGCGGAGATCAGCGCGGCCTTGGCGGCACGGCTTTGGCCATGCCGGGCCAGATAGTGGGCCACCTCGCCACCGCCGGTGGAGTGGCCGATGTGCACGGCATCGCGCAGGTCGAGGTGTTCGACGACGGCAGCCAGGTCGTCGGCGTAGTGGTCCATGTCGTGGCCGTCACCGACCTGCGCCGACCGGCCGTGACCGCGCCGGTCGTGGGCCACGACCCGGTAGCCGTGCGACAGGAAGTACAGCATCTGGGTGTCCCAGTCGTCGGCCGACAGCGGCCAGCCATGACTGAAGACGATCGGGTGCCCCATCCCCCAGTCCTTGTAAAAGATCTCGGTTCCGTCGGAGGTGACGATCGTCGGCATGGGCGTGAGTCTAGGGAAATTCGTTTGCCCGCGAGGCGATGCCGCGAACACGATGAATCCCATGCCCGATATCGATCGGTTCATCGCCGATGGCTTCGTGAAGATCGCCGGGGCCTTCGACCGCGAGCTCGGCCTGCGCTGCCAGGACCAGCTGTGGAGGACGACCGGTCTGGACCGTGACGACCCTGCGAGTTGGACCGAGTCACTGGTCCGGGTTGCGGCCATGACGTCCCCGGAGTTCACCGCCAGTGCCAACACTGCCGTCCTCACCGCGGCGTTCGATGCTCTGGTCGGCCCCGGAGGCTGGCGGCCCCGGCTCGGGATGGGCACGTTTCCCCTGCGCTTCCCGAGCGCCGAAGCCCCGCGCGAGGCCGGCTGGCATGTCGAGGCATCGTTCTATGACGCCGACGGGCCGCGGCTGAGTCTGCGATCCCGCGGCCGCGCGCTGCTGATGCTGTTCCTGTACTCCGATGTCGGCCCGGATGATGCACCGACGGCGATCCGGGTCGGCTCGCACCGCGCCGTGCCGAAGGTGTTGGCCGAGTACGGATCCGATGGCGCCCCGTGGATGCCGGTCTGTGAGCGGGTGGTGCCTGAGACCGAGCAGTGCGAGGTCGTGTCGGCCACCGGCCGCATCGGCGATGTCTACCTGTGCCACCCGTTCGTCGTGCACAGCGCCACCGCGCACCGCGGCGCGCTACCGCGGTTCATGGCGCAGCCGCCGCTGGAACCCACCGGTGAACTCGACCTGGCGGCCCAGCACCCGAGCCCGGTGGCCGCCGCCGTGCTCGACGGATTGCGTTGACCCGCGGTGTTTTCTAGAACAGGGTGGGGTGCGCCGGTGCCGTGACTTCGGAGGAAACGGCACCGGCGCGCGCCATGGGCCCACGCCCAGTCAATCGGTACCGCGTGAGCAGCGGCGCGACCCGGGCGCGCAGCTCATCGCGGTACTCCGGCGGGAGATAGGCCCCACGCCGGTAGAGACTCCGGTATCGGAAGACGAGTTCGGGATGCGCATGCTGCAACCACTGCATGAACCACCCGCGGGTGGACCCGCGCAGATGCAACCCGAACACGGTGGCGCCGGTTGCACCGGCGTCGGCGATCGCACCAAGGAGCGCGTCGAGGTGCTCGGTGGAATCGGTCAGGCCGGGCAGAACGGGTGCCACCATCACGTGGCAGTTCAGGCCGGCATCGCGGATCGCGGAGATCAGCGCCAGCCGCGCCTGCGGCGACGGCGTGCCGGGTTCGACGTCACGCTGCAGGTCCGGATCGATGACCGCCAGCGAGATCGACACACTCGCACCCGGGCCTTCGTGTTCGGCCCCCGCGATCAGCGGCAGATCGCGGCGCAACAGCGTGCCCTTGGTCAGGATCGAGTACGAGGTGCCGGATTCGGCGAGCGCGGTGAGGATGCCCGGCATCAGCCGGTACCGGCCCTCGGCCCGCTGATAGGGATCGGTGTTGGTGCCCAGCGCCACCGTCTCGCGGGTCCACGAGGGACGTCGCAATTCACGGGAAAGCACCTCGGCCACATTGGTTTTCACCACGACCTGGGTGTCGAAGTCCGCCCCTGGGTCGAAGTCGAGGTATTCGTGGGTCGGCCGGGCGAAGCAGTACCGGCAGGCGTGCGAACAGCCGCGGTAGCCGTTGACGGTGTAGCGGAACGGCAGCATCGCCGCATTGGGCACCTTGTTCAGCGCGGATTTGCACAGGATCTCGTGGAAGGTGATCCCGTCGAACTCCGGCGTGCGGACGCTGCGCACGAAACCGAGCCGGGCCAGACCCGGCAGAGCGCCGTCGTCGGCGCGCACGCTCTGTCCGTCCCATCGCATGCTCCCATCGAACAATTGTTCGATGCACTTGTCAAGCCACCCGAAGCGACTTCGGGCTATCGGCGCACCGCACAGGTCGACTGCCGCACCACCAGAACCGGTTCCGTGCGGCGTTGCACCGGTGCGGCACCGCCGAGGCCGTCGACGAGCAACTGCAGGGCGTCGCGCCCCATGTCGAAGGCATGCGACTCGATGGAGGTGAGTGGAACGTGCATCTCCGCCCCGAGCGCGATGTTGTTGAATCCGATCAGGGACACGTCCTCGCCCACGCGCAGGCCGTGATTGCGGATGGAACCGGCGGCACCGATGGCCGCGAAGTCGTTGACCGCGAACAGCGCTGTCGGCAGCGACGCCGTACCGAGCAGGCGATCCGCGGCGTAATGGCCGCCGTGACTGTCCAAACCGGAGAACACGACATTTTCCGCGGGCACATCGATTCCCGCCTCCCGGAATCGATCCACGAAGCCTGCGGGGCGGTCGATACCCGTGCTCGCGTGCGCTAGACCGGCGATCACGCCGACGCGCCGATGGCCGAGTTCGAGAAGATGCTCAGCGGCCAGCCGGCCCCCGCGATAGTTGTCGCAGGTTGCCGCGGCATAGTCGCCGACACTGCGGTTCACCAACACGAATGGCACCTCGCGACGGGTCAGTTCCTCCAGGACAGTGTGGTCGTCGGCCCGGGCGTCGCCGAGGATCAGACCGTCCACCCGGCGGTCGAGCATCATCTCGATTCGCTTGCGTTGGCCGGCCGGCTCGTCCTGGGTGTTTGCCACGAATGCCGTCAAACCCCTTTCCGCCGCGGCGGATTCGATCCCCTCATACACCGTCGCCAGCACGACGTCACTGAGCCGGGGCACCAACACACCCACCAGGTTGGTCCGCTTGGTACGCAGGCTGGCGGCATGCGGATTCTGCCGGTAGTTCACCTCGGATGCACGCTGCCGGATGCGTTCGGCAGTGGCACCGGACGCCGCACGCTCCCCCTCGCGCATGCCGTTGAGCACTCTCGCGACGGTTGACACGTGCAGGCCGAGGTCGTCGGCGATCGACCGCAGAGTCGCCTGTTTCGTCTTTCCCACACCGGCCTCTCTGGTTGCTGGAGCGGATCCCGTCCGACCACCTCTTGACAGCGAGGCCGAACCGGGAGCAGTATAGCCCGAACGTTCGGCCCGAACGTTCGGGCAACCGAATCGAACGTGTCGGTGGCTTTACGCATCGACTCCTCCAACACTCCGACAAGGACATGTCATGCCTGATCAGGACACCCCGCCGGCCGATCACCGGCACAGCCCCGCCCGAGTCGCGGTCGTGCAGTTCAACCCCCAGGTCGGTGTAGAGAACCTGAAGGCCAACTCCGAAGCCGTGTACGAGCGCCTCAACACGGCCGTCGCGGAAGGCGCCAACCTGATCGTGCTCCCCGAACTCGCCACCACGGGATACACCTTCGCGTCACGCGAGGAGGCCTACGCCCACGCCGAGCCGGTGCCTTCCGGAGCGACGGTGTCCGGCTGGATCGAGTTCGCCGCATCCCACGACGTCTACGTGGTCGGCTGCCTGCCCGAACTCGACGGGGCCGAACTCTTCGACACCGCGGTGCTCGTCGGACCGGAGGGGTTCATCGGCAAGTACCGCAAGACTCACCTGTGGAACGAAGAGAAGCTGTTCTTCTCTCCGGGCAATCTCGGTTATCCGGTGTTCCACACCCGGATCGGCCGGATCGGCCTGCTGGTGTGCTGGGACATCTGGTTCCCGGAAACCGCGCGCATCATCGCGCAGCAGGGCGCCGACATCATCTGCATCCCGACCGGTTGGGTGTGGACGCCGCCCCCCTTGTACGACGCCAGCGGAACGTGCATGGCCGCCTACCTCACCATGACGGCTGCACACGTCAACAACGTCCATATTGCGACCGCCGACCGCATCGGGACCGAGCGGACCTCCGGCTTCATGGGCAATTCGCTCATCGCCGGCACGAACGGCTGGCCGATCGACCGGATCGCCGGTCCGGACGAGGACACCATCCTCTACGCCGATATCGACATCACCGCCGCCCGCGGAGCGCCCATCTGGAACCAGTTCAACGACCTGCACCGTGACCGGCGAACAGATCTCTACGATCAGCTCCTCGGATACCGCGGCGGCCAGCCCCTCCCGCGGTAGCGCAGCGTCATGACGACCGCACCCGCAACGCGATCCGGCAGTGACTCGTTACCGCTGTGGCCTCTGGTCATCGCCATCTGCCTGCTTGCCGCCCTCGTGTGGAGTGGAAGTCTTCGGGCCGTCACTCCGATGCTCGACATGATCGCCTCCGCGGCAAGCGAACCCAACTTCTACAGCAGTGCGCTGGCCGGGCTGGGACTGCTCAGCGGCGGGATGCTCGCCCATTGGTTGCAGACACGGCGGCGGCCATCGGGTGGGTTCCCTCAAGCCTGCGGATCGGGCCTCTGGGGCCCGATGCTGGCCAGCTCCATGCTCGGGGTGGCCATCAGCAATCTGGCGTGGGGCTGGACGCTATCCAGCGGTATGTGGCAACCATTGTTCGCCCCGTTCGTCTCGGTCTCGCCCGCAGTCGTGCTGATGTTCGGCTCCGATATCAGGACGGTTCTCACCGGTGGCATCCTCGGCGGTATCCTCACCCCGCCGCTGTCCGTGTTGGGTGCAAGCGTGATCTGCCCGGAGATCGGGCTGCCGGCGGTGGTCGGTGTCACCGGGGGGATGGCGGTCGCCGCGGTCCTTGCGTTCGCCATCTGCCGGCACCTGCCCTGGCTACCCGAGCCCGTACATCTGATACACGCCCCGGTGCCGCCGCAGCGCGAATTTCCGGATAACCGCGGGCCCACTTGGTTTCTCCGCCGAGTGCTGACCGACTTCTCCGAGGCACAGTTCTTCGGCAACGAGTGGGCCAGCCTCGGGCTCCTGGCGGGCGCAATCACCGCATATCTGCTGAACCCGATCGGACCGGCATACGGGTCCGGACTGCTCCCGCAGATCCTGACCGCGCAGGTTGTGACCGCGGTGACCGCGGTGATGCTGTGGCGCCGACGGTGGGCCCGGCGTGCCTTCTACCCGACGTTCGTCCCGGTGGTGTCGGTCGCCCCGGCGTGTGTGCTCACCTACGGCGGCACGGCCATATCCATCGTGGCAGGCGCGGTGCTGGGCGCGATCGTCGGCCCACCGCTGGCCGCTGCGATCTCGGCCCGGCTGCCCAGCGACTTTCATCCGTTCATCGGGAACGTGGCGGCCATGGCGATTGCCAGCGCGCTGATCATCCCTCCCCTGCAACTCATCCCAGGACTCTGAAAAATGACCGATCTAGCCGTCACCCCGGTAACCACCGGATACTTCGCCGGCCGCGATATCCGCTCGCTCACCGACGATCTACGGGCCGGGCGCACCACGAGCATCGAACTCATCGAGCACAGCCTGACCGCCATCGCCGGACTCAATCCACTGTTGAACGCCTTCACCACCGTTGATGCCGAAGGGGCCCGCGAGGCTGCCCGGGCGGCAGACCGGGAACTTCGGCGTGGACACGATCGCGGCCCGCTGCACGGCATCCCGGTGTCGGTCAAGGACCTCGTCGACATCGCCGGACAACTCACCACGTCGGGATCGACGGTGGGTGTGTACCGGGCGCAGGACGATGCAGAATGTGTCCGCAAGCTGCGGTCAGCGGGTGCCGTCATCGTCGGAAAGAATGTCCTGCACGAGTTCGCCTACGGCGCGACCGGAGACCGATCGGCGCATGGCGCGTCCCGAAATCCGTGGGATTCCAAGAGAATCAGTGGCGGATCGAGCGGCGGGGGCGCCGTCGCGACGGCCGCTGGTATGGTGCCCCTCGCCATCGGGACCGACACCGCGGGTTCTGTCCGTGTCCCCGCGGCGCTGTGCGGTGTGGTCGGCTTCAAACCCGCGTACGGGGCCATTCCCGCCCACGGCGTCCGGGCGCTCGCGGCGTCACTCGATCACGTGGGCCTCTTTGCGGGCACGGCCGCAGGTGCGGCGACGGCGTACGCGGCACTGGCCGATCATCCACTGCGCCAACAGAGTTCCGCAGCGCGCATCGGGTGGCTCGATCCGGCCGATATCGGGCCCTGCGATCCGTTGATCGTCACGACTGCGCTCGAGGCCCTGCACCGCACCGGCGTACCGATCGATATGACGGCCCGGATGCCGTTCCCTGCGGGTGACCTGTTCGCGATACTGAGTGTCCTGCAGGGCAGTGAGGCATTCGCCGAGCACATCGATGACATGACCGGTCATGAGGACGAGATCGACCCCGAAGTCGCCGCACGGCTACGCACCGGCCGGGACACCCCGGGGTGGCAATATGTTCGCGCCGACCGCCGACGCGACGTTCTGCGTACGGTGATCGCCGACCTGTTCACGCGATTCGACGTACTTGCGATGCCGACCGTGCCCACGGTGGCCACCGCGATCGGTCAGCGCGCCCATTCCGTCGACGGTGAGACAATCGAGGTGCGTTCGGCACTGCTGTCGCTGACGTGCCCGTGGAATCTGACCGGACATCCCGCGCTCAGCGTGCCGGCGGGCACCGTCTCAGACCTTCCCGTCGGGCTGCAGTTGATCTCCGCGCCCGGCAATGAGCACCTGCTCTTCGAGCTGGCCGGGCGAATCGAGCGTCCCCTGCCATGACCGTCGACTACACACCACTGCTGCCGATCGGGGCGGACACCACCGAGTACCGAAAATTGCGCATCGGACCGGACACCATTCGCACTTTCTCCGCTGCGGGCCGGACGTTTCTCGACGTGTCCGCGGAGATCCTCGAACAACTGGCCTTCGAGGCATACCGCGATGTGTCACATCTGTTGCGCACGAGCCATCTTCGTCAGATCGCGGCCATTCTGGAGGATCCCGAGGCGTCACCCAACGACCGCTACGTCGCCACCGAGCTCTTGCGCAATGCCAACATCGCAGCCGGCGGAGTCCTGCCGATGTGCCAGGACACCGGCACCGCCATCGTCCACGCCGGCCGGGGGCAACAGGTGCTCACGGATGGATCCGACGCCGAACATCTCTCGCGCGGCATCGCGCGGGCCTACACGACACTGAACCTGCGCTATTCCCAGGTGGCACCGTTGTCGATGTACCAGGAGCGCAACACCGGCACCAATCTTCCGGCCCAGATCGAGATCCTCGCCGAGGACGACGACAGCTACCGCTTCCTCTTCATCGCCAAGGGTTGTGGCAGCGCGAACAAGAGCATCGTCTACCAGCAGACGCCGGCGCTGCTGAACCCGAACGACCTCCTGGAATTCGTCGTCTCAAAGGCGGCCGAAATCGGCACCTCGGCCTGTCCGCCGTACCACCTGGCCGTGGTGGTCGGTGGCACCAGTGCCGAGTTCGCGCTCAAGACAGCCAAACTCGCGTCCGCTCATTACCTCGACGGACTGCCCTCCACCGGATCGTCCGCCGGTCACGGTTTCCGCGACGAAGAGTTCGAGCAGCAAATCCTGGCCGCGACGCAGCAGCTCGGAATCGGTGCCCAGTTCGGCGGCAAGTACTTCTGCCATGACGTCCGGGTGGTGCGCCTCCCGCGCCACGGTGGCTCACTGCCCATCGCGCTGGCGGTGTCATGCGCCGCGGACCGCCACATCCTGGGCAAGATCACGCAGGACGGCGTGTATCTCGAGCGGCTGGAGACCGATCCGGCGCAATTTCTGCCCGAGTCCGTCGATGAGTTGGCAACGGACGTCGTGCGGGTCGACCTCGATCAGTCCCTGGCCCGAACCCGGGCACAGCTGTCCGCGCTTCCCGTCGGCACCAGGGTTTCCCTGACCGGCACCATGGTGGTGGCACGCGATCTGGCGCACGCCAGGATCCGGGACCGACTCGACGCCGGCGAGCCTTTGCCCGATTATCTGCGCCGCTACCCCGTGTACTACGCGGGTCCGGCGAAACAACCGAACGGGTTCGCCTCCGGGTCATTCGGACCGACGACAGCCGGACGGATGGACTCTTATGTCGAACAGTTCCAAGCGGCCGGCGGATCGTTGGTGATGCTCGCCAAAGGCAACCGGTCGGAGGCCGTACGGCGGTCCTGCCAGGCGCACGGCGGGTTCTACCTCGGGTCGATCGGTGGGCCCGCCGCCCGGCTCGCGCACGACTGCATCACATCGGTCGAGACTCTCGAGTACGGCGAATTGGGGATGGAGGCCGTCCTGAAGATCTCTGTCAAGGACTTTCCGGCATTCATCGTCATCGACGACAAGGGCCACGACTTCTATCACCGCGACAATCGCACACTTCTCACGATCGGGGCTGCACCACAATGACTCTCAACCAGAATCAGATCACCTTCGACCGGGCGGGCACCACACTGACCGCCCAGACCCGCCCCGGTCGGGGAATACCGATCGTCGTCGTCCCAGGTGTCATGGCCGACGCCGCGACCTGGCGACCGGTGGTCGACGGTATCGACCTGCCGAACCCGGTGGTGACCGTCAACCGGCGCGGGCGGGAACCCAGCGGCGAACTGGGATTCGGCTACTCGGTCGGCGTGGAGATCGACGATCTTCGCCACACCATCGGACAGCTGGGCGAGGTGCACCTTGTCGGCTGGAGTTACGGGGCGCTCATCGCGCTCGAAGCCGCGCTCGACAACGATCGGGTGCGGTCGCTGACCGCCTACGAACCCGTCGGCAGGCCATTCGCACCGCGGGTGGTCGAACCCATCCGCGGTGCTGTCGCATCCGGTGACCTCGACCGTGCCGTGGAATTGGTGAACACCGACGTGTCGGGATTCTCCGCGGAGTATGTCGCCGAGCTGCGCCGGACCCCGACGTGGTCAGTCCTGCGACCGCTGGCTGCGCCGTTGGGTGAGGAGCTGGCGGCCATCAACGCGTACCAGCCTTCGCTGAGCCGATATGCCGGCCTGAGCATTCCGATGACACTCATCCTGGGTTCGCTGAATGAGGGTGCTGCGCCGTACGGCACCGCGTTTGCCCCATTCGCCGCAGCCCTGCCCCGGGCCCGGATCGTCCGGTTGCCGGGACAGGGACACCTGGCGCACGTGACAGCACCCGGAGAACTGGCTCGCGTGATCGTTGCCGCCATCGAGAATGCGCAAGCCGGCGCCACGCCGGCGTAACCGCCGGATCAGGGCCGCGCCTCGAAGACCAGATTGAACGGGGTCTCGGCGACGCGGCGGAACTGGGTGAAGCCACCGTCGTCGACCATCACCTCGGCCAGCCGGCGCTGCCCCGCCTGCGCGCCCAGCGCCGGGCCCTGCTGCGCCAGCGAGACGGGCACACAGATCAGCGAGGACGCCCCGTAGAACACCCGGCTCACCGGATTGAGGTTGTCCGCCAGGCTGTCCCCGGCGAACGGTTCCACCAGCAGGCAGTGACCGTCGGGCTTCAGCGACCGCCGCGCATGTGCCGCCGCACCGGCCGGGTCGGCCATATCGTGCAGACAGTCGAAGAAAGCGATCAGGTCGTAGTCGCCACCTTGATAGCCGGTCGCGTCGGCCACCTCGAAGGACGCGTTGGCGACGCCCGCCTGCGCGGCGTGCTCACGCGCGGTCGTGATCGACTCGTCGTGATAGTCGACCCCGACGAACTGCGAGTCCGGAAAGGCCTGCGCCATCAGAATCGTCGTGACGCCGTGCCCGCAGCCGATATCGGCCGCCCTGGCCCCTGCCTTGAGCTTGTCGACGGCGCCGTCGAGGGCGGGCAGCCACGAATCAAGCAGATGGGCACGGTAACCGGCCCGGAAGAAGCGCTCCGTCCCACGGAACAGGCATGGGTGGTGATCGCCCCACTCCATGCCCTCGCCGGTCCGGAAATTCTGCACCGCACGCGATTTGACGTGGAACAGGTCCTCGACCACCGAGTACCCGCCGGGCAGATCGACCGGCCCGTCCGGATCGGCGAGGCACAGTGCCTGCTCCTCGTTGAGGAAGTAGGTCCCGGTGGCGCTGTCGTATTCGACATATCCGCCGGCGGCCTGATTGGCCAGCCACTCGCGCACGTAGCGCTCGACGGTGCCGGTGCGCTCGGCGAGTTCCGCCGAGGTCCAGTGCCCCTCGGCAAGTGCCCTGTACAGGCCGAGCTCATCGCCGATCAGCACCAGCATGGCGCTCATCGAGGCCCCGAGATCACCGACCGCCTTGTGCAGAAACGCCTGGAGTTTGTCTTCGTCGACGGCCATGACCGGCTCCTTCGCCCGCGGCACCCGGGCGGATGCCCGCAAAGCGAAACTTACTCCGCACCGACGGCGAACACGGCGAAATGCGCAAGTGGGTGCCGCAGCCAGCAAACCGATGTCAGGCGGTGCCGATCACCACTGGGTGCCCTGGCACGTGACGCTGTAGGGGTTGTCCTGCGCGGCAATGATCTGGTCGCCCGCGGCAACCTCACAATGGGCGTTCGGCGGGCCGACAGAGCCCTTCGTCGTGCTGCTGACCTGCAGGATCGCCCACTGCGGGTCGGCCAGCGTGGTCTCGAACACCCACGGCGCGCCGGGACCCACATTGATGGTCTCGCGCTTCGCGTATGCGTACGCGTCGGCGTTGTAGGCGTCCTTGCTCGGCGGCTGCGCCGTCAGATAGAACACCTGGAACTGGTAGGGCGCTCCGGAGGTCAGCGTGTAGCGGACCACCTGACCGTCCGGCTCAGCACTGGCCGTCGCGGTTCCGAACGCGAGCGCCGCGCCCGCCACCATCGCCGCAGCGCCGGCGACTGCTCCTACCTTGCTCGTGGTTTTTCGCATGCCCATCACATCGCCGGACGCTACCGGATCGTTACAACCGTCGGTTCGGCACCGCCCGAACCCCGGCCGGCGGACGTGTACCCGGTGAATCGACGGATAACACCTACCGAGCAACAGGTTAATTTGTTCGTCACATAGGGAAATTTCACAGAAACCTAGGCGTCCTAACGTGCCGATTCGACACCCACTCGGGTTCCGAAAGTTCTGACGATGCATTGAAATCGAAGGAAAGGCCTTAGATGCGACTCCCCCGACCGATGTTCAACAGATCAGCATTGATTGCGGGGAGTGTCGTGGTCACCGCCTCGATGGTGCTCTCTGCCTGCGGTAGCAAGGCAAGCGACGAAGAGGGCGCCGCGGCCGCATCGTGTGTGGACACCTCCGGTTCCACCGTCAAGGTCGGCTCCCTGAACTCCCTGTCGGGCACCATGGCCATCTCCGAAGTGACCGTGCGCGATGCCATCAAACTCGCCGTCGACGAGATCAACGCCGCAGGCGGCGTGCTCGACAAGCAGATCCAGATCGTCGGCGAGGACGGCGCGTCCGAACCCACAGTGTTCGCCGAGAAGGCCGAGAAGCTGATCAGCAGCGACTGTGTCGCAGCCGTTTTCGGCGGTTGGACCTCATCGAGCCGCAAGGCCATGTTGCCGGTGTTCGAGAGCAACAACTCACTGCTGTACTACCCCGTGCAATACGAGGGCCTCGAATCCAGCAAGAACATCTTCTACACCGGCGCCACCACCAATCAGCAGATTGTGCCGGCGCTGGACTACCTCAAGGAAAAGGGCACCAAGTCGCTCTACCTGGTGGGCAGTGACTACGTCTTCCCCCAGACCGCCAACCGGATCATCAAGGCGTATGCGGAGGCCAACGGCATCGAGATCAAGGGCGAGGACTACACGCCGCTGGGCTCGACCGATTTCTCCACCATCATCAACAAGGTCCGCACGGCCGACGCCGACGCGGTGTTCAACACCCTCAACGGTGACTCCAACGTGGCCTTCTTCCGCGAGTACAAGAACGTGGGCCTGACCCCGCAGGCCATGCCGGTGGTCTCGGTGTCCATCGCCGAAGAAGAGGTCGGCGGTATCGGCGTGCAGAACATCACCGACCAGCTGACCGCGTGGAACTACTACCAGACCATCGACACCCCGGTGAACAACGCGTTCGTGGCCGCCTACAAGAAGGCCTACGGCGCGAACAAGCCCACCTCGGATCCGATGGAAGCCGCCTACGTGTCGGTGTACCTGTGGAAGAACACCGTCGAGAAGGCCGGATCGTTCGACGTCAAGGCCATTCAGGACAACGCAGGCGGGGTCAGCTTCGACGCCCCCGAAGGCAAGGTCACCATCGACGGCGAGAACAACCACATCACCAAGACCGCGCGCATCGGCGAGATCAAGCCCGATGGCCTCATCTACACGGTGTGGGAGTCCCCCGGCCCGATCGAGCCGGACCCGTACCTGAAGTCCTACCCGTGGGCCGCCGGACTCTCCGGCTGATTACCCGATGGATGTCCTGATCGGACAGCTGGCAACAGGATTGAGCCTCGGCTCGATCCTGTTGCTCGCTGCACTAGGCCTCTCACTGACGTTCGGCCAGATGGGCGTCATCAATATGGCGCACGGCGA
Source organism: Mycolicibacterium sp. P9-22 (assembly GCF_008329585.1). Taxonomy (GTDB): domain Bacteria; phylum Actinomycetota; class Actinomycetes; order Mycobacteriales; family Mycobacteriaceae; genus Mycobacterium. The sequence continues at coordinate 292,131 of NZ_NPKP01000004.1, forward strand.
ATTCATCATGGCCGGCTGCTACACCGCCTACGTGGTGCAGCAGGTCATCTCGAACACCGGTGCCTCACTGTTGATCTCACTGGTCGTCGGCTTCCTGGTCGGCGGCGCGATGGGTGTGCTGCTGGAAGTCACCCTGATCCAGCGGATGTATGACCGGCCCCTGGACACCTTGCTGGTGACCTTCGGCGTCGGGCTGATCCTGCAGCAGATCGCCCGCGACATCTTCGGCGCGCCGGCGGTCAACGTCGTTGCACCGGAATGGCTTTCCGGCGGTGTCGAGATACTGGGCGCCGTGGTGCCCAAGACCCGCATCTTCATCCTGGTGCTCGCCGCGGTCGCCGTGGTGGCACTGGCGACCGCGCTGAAGGCCAGCCCGATGGGCCGGCGCATCCGCGCGGTCGTGCAGAACCGGGACCTGGCCGAGACCAGCGGGATCTCGTCCCGGCGCACCGATATCACCACGTTCTTCATCGGTTCCGGGCTGGCCGGGGTGGCCGGAGTGGCGTTGACGCTGATCGGCTCGACCAGCCCGACGACCGGGCAGAGTTATCTGATCGACGCGTTCCTGGTGGTGGTGGTCGGCGGTCTCGGTCAGATCAAAGGCACCGTCATCGCCGCACTCGGGCTCGGTTTCCTGAATTCGTTCATCGAGTACAGCACCACAGCCTCACTGGCCAAGGTGATTCTGTTCGTGATCATCGTGTTCTTCCTGCAGGTCCGTCCGCAGGGCCTGTTCACGGTTCGAACGAGGAGTCTGGTGTGAAACAACTCATCGGTCGTTGGCAGACCTGGGCCGGCTTCGGTGTCGGCGCCATCGTGTTGTTCGGCCTGGCGCCGGCCATCCTGTCCGATTTCCGGCTGGGGCTGTTCGCGAAGTTCCTGTGCTTCGCGATCGTCGCCGTCGGGATCGGATTGGCCTGGGGCCGTGGCGGAATGCTGGTGCTGGGCCAGGGCGTGTTCTTCGGCCTCGGCGGCTACATCATGGGCATGCACCTGAAGATCTCCGATGCGGCGCTGACCGACCAGGACGTGCCGGACTTCATGCAGATCGCCGGTGTCCGGGAACTACCCGGGTACTGGCAGCCGTTCGCCTCACCGGTGGTCACGTGCGCGGCCATCGTGCTGATCCCCACCGGGATCGCGGCCCTGCTCGGGTTCGGTGTCTTCAAGCGCCGGGTCAAGGGTGCGTATTTCGCGATCCTGTCCCAGGCCCTGGCGGCCGCACTGGCCATCCTGCTGATCGGGCAGACCAGCGTCGGGGGCAGCAACGGGCTGACCAACTTCCGCACCTTCTTCGGGTTCTCGCTCAAGGACCCGGTGAACAAGCAGATGCTCTATTTCATCGCCGCCGGCGTGCTGCTGGGATCGGTGGCTGTCGTGCGTCAGCTGATGCAGAGCCGCTACGGGGAACTGCTCGTCGCCGTCCGTGACGGTGAGGAGCGGGTGCGTTTCCTCGGGTACGACCCCGCGAATGTCAAGGTGGTGGCCTATGTGGTCGCCGCGCTGTTCGCCAGCATCGCCGGTGCGCTGTTCGCCCCGATCGTGGGCTTCATCGCACCGTCACAGGTGGGGGTCCTGCCCTCGATCGCCTTCCTGATCGGGGTGGCCATCGGCGGACGTACCACCCTGCTCGGGCCGGTGCTGGGCGCGATCGGGGTGGCCTGGGCGCAAACCCTGCTGTCGGAACGCTTCCCGTCGGAGTGGACCTACGCCCAGGGCCTGTTGTTCATCGTCGTCGTCGGCTTCTTCCCGGCCGGCCTCGCCGGGCTCGGGGTGTTCCTGCGGCGCCGCCGCAAGGGCAAGCCCGATGCCGAGCCAGACCCGGTCCCGCTTCCCGATCCCGACCCGGAACCAGAAAAGGCCGGTGCCACCGCATGAGCGCAGTAGAAACCGAAGTGCACCCGGAACCCGCCGCCGGCGGCAACGTCGGGATGGGCACCCAGTACCTGGAAGTGCGCGGGCTCACCGTCGATTTCGACGGATTCAAGGCCGTCAGCGACGTGGACCTGACGCTGTTCCAGGGCGATCTGCGCTTCCTCATCGGGCCCAACGGCGCCGGGAAGACCACCGTGATCGATGCGATCACCGGTCTGGTGTCGGGCACCGGGTCGGTGAGCAAGTCGGGCGTGGAGCTGCTCGGCAAGAAGGTGCACCAGATCGCGCGGCGCGGAGTCGGGCGAACCTTCCAGACGGCCAGCGTGTTCGAGCAGCTGACGGTCTTGCAGAACCTGGACATCGCGGCGGGCGCGGGCCGGTCCGTGCTGACGTTGTTGCGTCGTCGTTCCGGAGTGCTTCCCGCCATCGAGGAGGCGCTGGAGATCACCGGGCTGGCCGATCTCGCCGACAAGCCCGCCGGGGTGCTGGCGCACGGCCAGAAGCAGTGGCTGGAGATCGGCATGCTGCTGGTGCAGAACGCCGATGTGCTGCTGCTCGACGAGCCGGTCGCCGGGATGAGTCACGAGGAACGCGAGGAGACCGGAAATCTGCTGCGCCGCATCGGCGGTGAGCGCACCGTGGTCGTCGTCGAGCACGACATGGACTTCATGCGGGCGTTCGCGACGTCGGTGACGGTGCTGGCCCGCGGTCAGGTGATCGCCGAGGGTTCGGTGGCCGAAGTACAGGCCAACCCGAAGGTGCAGGAGGTCTACCTCGGCACCGCGGCGGCGGGCACCGAGGGTGTACCCGATGAACTCATGGAGGAGTCCTGATGCTCGAACTCGTCGACGTCCGGACCGGTTACGGCCGCTCCGAGGTCATCCACGGAGTCACCCTGCAGGTTCCCTCCGACGGGGTGGCCGCGGTGATGGGCCACAACGGGGCGGGCAAGACCACCGTGCTGCGCGCCGCGGTCGGACTGCTCAAATGCACTGGGGGCAAGGTCCTTTTCGACGGTGCGGACATCACCAAGCTGCGGCCCAGCGCCCGGGTCGCCAGGGGTCTGGCCTATGTGCCGCAGGGCCAGCAGTCGTTCGGGCAGCTCACCACCGCGGAGAACCTGCAGGTGGTGGCCGACGGGCGCAAGGGCGGCAAGAAGCTGATCGATGAGCAGCTCGACCTGTTTCCGGCCCTGAAAGAACTGCTGACCCGGCGTGCCGGCCTACTCTCGGGTGGTCAGCGCCAGCAGCTGGCCATCGCTCGCGCCCTGATCACCACCCCGAAATGCCTGATCCTCGACGAACCCACCGAGGGCATCCAGCCGTCGGTGGTCGCCGAGATCGAAGCCGCGATCACCGCCTTGACGGCCCGCGGCGATCTCGGCGTGCTGCTGGTCGAGCAGCACATCGGTTTCGCCCTGGAGTCCGCGCAGCGCTACTACATTCTGGAGGCCGGGCGGGTGACCTCCAGCGGCACCGGCGGATCGGCGTCCGAAGCCGAGGTCCGGGCGGCCATGGCGATCTGACCCCGAGCACAAGCGGACCCGGCCGGCGAATGTCAGGCGCTACGCTTCTGCGATGAACTGCGGCACCCCAATGTGCGACAGCACTCACGGGTCGGGGTCGACTCCGCTCTCCAGGCGCGCCGCCATCACCGCGTCGGTCTCCGCGGTCGTCGCGGGAGCCGCGCTGGGCACCGCGGCCCGTAGCTCCGCAACGCCGTCGCCGATCACTGTCCTGCCCGAAAACGCGCTGATCACACTCGGTGTCCAAGCGGGACCGCCGCCTGTGCCGAACAAGACCGGCATCGCGTCGACTCTCAAGGTCGGCCCTGACCTCTACCAGATCGATTGCGGTCTGGGCTCGCTCAACGCGTTCACGAACGCGGGGCTTCGGTTCGAGGCGCTGAAGAGTTTGTTCATCACGCACCTGCACACCGACCATATCGTCGATTACTACAGCTTCTTTCTCTCCGGCGGTTATACCGCCGCGGCAGGTAAGGCGCCGGTGACGGTCTACGGCCCCGGGCCGGCGGGCGGCCTGCCACCGAGCCAGGTCGGCAATGCGAATCCAACGACCGTGGACCCGGGCAATCCCACACCCGGGATGGCCGCCACCACCGATGCTCTCCGTCGCGCTTTCGCCTACACCAGCAATATCTTCATCCGCGACATGGGAATCGACGATATCGGCGACCTGATGAGAGTCACCGAGATCGCCGTGCCGCCGGGATCGGACCATCTGAACAGGGCACCACTGATGGACCCGTTTCCCGTGGTCTCCGACGACAACGTGACGGTCACGGCCACGCTGGTCTCCCACTACGACGTCTACCCGGCGTTCGGCTTCCGTTTCGACCTGCGGCGATCCGGTGTGTCCGTCACGTTTTCCGGTGACACCACCAAGTCCGAGAACCTGATCAGGCTCGCCGCCGACACGGACATCCTGGTTCACGAAGCACAGTTCAGCTTGGACAACGCATACTACGACAACAGGTTCCCACCGGACTACCTGGTGAACTCACATACCTCGGCAGAGCAGGTCGGCGAGGTGGCATCCGCGGCAAATGCCAAACATGTTGTGTTGAGCCACTACTCGCCCAGCGATCTGCCCGACGCCCAGTGGCGCGATGCTGTGGGAAGGCATTACTCCGGCAAGGTCACCGTCGCCCGAGACGGTCAGGTGTTCGCGCTCTGACCCAGCCGTTGCGGAAGCCGGTCGCCGAAGAGCCGTGATGCGTTGCCCGAGCTGATCTTACGTCGCGTGTCCTCGTCCATCGGATACGAGCGCAGGAACTCGACGCCATCCTGATTGCTGTCCATCGGATAGTCCACCGAGAACATCACCCGGTCGGGGCCCATCACATCAAGTGTGCACGCGAAGGCCGGCGGACAGAAGTTGCCGCTGGTCGTGACGTGGAAATTGTTACGGAGGTACGTCGACGGCAACTGTTGCAGCCTGCGCTTCGACGAGTCGCCGCCGAGTCCGTAATACCGATCTATCCGGTACGCGGCGAACGGCAGCATCTCGCCGAGATGTCCGATGATCATCTGCAACCGTGGAAACCTGTCGAACAGCCCCGAGTAGATGAGCCGCAACACGTGGGTTCCCGCCTCTGCGGCGAAGCCCCACGACGCGAGGTGCATACCGTCGTCGACGTACGGAGCGAACCACGCTTCCATGACGGCGGGGTGCGGCGTGGTGGGGTGCAGATAGATGGGCGCGTTCAACGCCTCGGCGCATTCGAACAGTTGCTCGTAGGCCGGATCGTCCAGATACCGTCCCTGACAGTGCCCGTTGATGAGCGCGCCGACGAGGCCCAGTTCGGTGACTGCCCGCTCCAGTTCCGTAGCGGCGGCAGCGGGGTCCTGCGTCGCGAGGGTCGCGAAGCCGCCAAATCTGGCGCTGTTCGCACGGATCGTCTCGGCCAGATCGTCGTTGGCTCGACTGGCCAGGTCGACGGCGCGCGCGACATCGGACTCCTCCTGAACACCGGGGTCGAAGAGGGACAGGATCTGGAAGTCGACGCCTGCCGCATCCATCTGTTCGAGACGGATCGGGCCCCGGTCGTACAGCCGCGCGTGGGCAACGGGGTCGTTGGCGCGCAGCCAGGCCGCCACGGGGTTTCCGACGCTGGCGGGGTCCCATGCATAGTGCTCTTCGAGGGCGATGACCGCCATGACACCTCCGGAATCTGGTCGCTGCCTGAGCCTACGACCTCACAGCTCCAGCAACACCGTCACCGGGCCGTCGTTGACGAGTTCGACGTTCATGTGCGCCCCGAACACGCCGGTCTGCACCGGCGCACCCAGCGCGCGCAGCGCATCGGCGAACGCGTCGACCAGTGGTTCGGCGACCGAGCGTGGTGCGGCGGCGTTCCATGACGGGCGGCGGCCCTTGACGGTGTTGGCGTACAGGGTGAACTGGCTGACCACCAGGATCGGCGCACCGATATCGGCGGCCGCCTGCTCATCGTCGAGAATGCGCAGCCGCCAGAGCTTTTCGGCCATCTTGGCGGCAAGGCCAACGTCATCGGTGTGGGTGACACCGACCAGCGCGAGCAGGCCCTGACCGGTGGGCTCGATCTGACCGGCGGTCGCGCCGTCCACCACCACCCGCGCCGATGTCACGCGTTGCACCAGAACTCGCATGCCCCGACCTTAGAGTGTTCTCATGACCTCACCTGACGGTCCACGCGTCATTGCCGAACAGGGCGGCCTGGTGGTCGCCGAGGACGGTGCGCACGTACTGGTCATCGACCGCGGCAGCGGCCTCACCCAGATCGCGGCGTTCGTGCTGCTGGTCATCACCCTGGTGTTCGGCGGCTTCGGCATCGTGTCGACGTCGTTGGCACTCCGGGGCGGCGAGAGCAATCCGCCGCTGATCGTGGGACTGGCGATTCTCGCGGTCGGTGTCCTCGCCGCGGCGGCCCTGGCCTTCACCGTCCGCTCGCTGCGCCGCATCCGGTCGGCACCGCTGAGCGCGTTCGTGCCGGTGGCGGTCTTCGACCGCAGTGACGGCACTTACCGGGACGGGGTGGGGCAGGTCGTCGGCAGTCTGGATCAGGTGCGCTTCGAGAAGCGGATGCAGATCGGGTCCAGCTCACCGAAGCTGGTGGCCGTCACACCCCACGGCGCCTATGTGCTCAAGCGCGGCAACCCGTTCGGCGGGCACATCCACGGTATGGACGCGGTGCTGTCCACCGCGGTCTTCGGCTCGGATCGCTAGCTCAGGCGGCGCAGCACTTCGGCGACGACAGCATCGATCGCGATATCGACCTGCTCGCCGGTCCCGAGGTCCTTCACCCCGACGGTGCCCGCCTCGACATCGCGGTCCCCGGCCACCAGCGCGATCGCCGCGCCGGAGCGGTCCGCGCCGCGCATGGAGGCCTTGAGGCTGCGGTCACCGTAGGCGAGGTCGATGCGAATGCCGTTGGCGCGCAGGGCTGAAGCCAACTTGGCCAGTTCGAGCTTGGCCGACTCCCCCAGCGGCACGCCGTAGACGTCCACCCGGTTGGTGGCGCCGACGGTCTTACCCTCGGCCTTCAGCGCCAGCACCGTGCGGTCCACGCCGAGCCCGAACCCGATACCGGACAGATCCTGCCCGCCGAGCTGGCTCATCAGGCCGTCGTAGCGGCCGCCACCGCCGATACCGGACTGGGCGCCCAGCCCGTCGTGCACGAACTCGAAGGTCGTCTTGGTGTAGTAGTCCAGTCCGCGCACCATCCGCGGGTTGACCACGTAGGGCACCCCGAGGGCGTCCAGATGGCCCAGCACCGTCTCGAAGTGCGCCTTGGCGACATCGGAGAGGTGATCGAGCATCAACGGTGCGTCGGCGGTCATCTCCCGGACCGCGGGACGCTTGTCATCCAGCACCCGCAGCGGGTTGATCTCCGCCCGGCGCCGGGTCTCCTCGTCGAGGTCGAGCTTGAACAGGAACTCCTGCAACAGTTCCCGGTACTGCGGCCGGCAGGTCTCGTCGCCGAGCGACGTGATCTCCAGACGGAAACCGTCCAGCCCGAGAGAACGGAAACCGCCGTCGGCCACCGCGATCACCTCGGCGTCCAGTGCCGGATCGTCCACGCCGATGGCTTCCACCCCGACCTGCTGCAGCTGGCGGTAGCGTCCGGCCTGCGGGCGTTCGTAGCGGAAAAACGGGCCCGCGTAGCAGAGTTTGACCGGCAGCTGCCCGCGGTCCAGGCCGTGTTCGATGACCGCGCGCATGACACCGGCGGTGCCCTCGGGCCGCAGTGTCACCGAACGCTCACCGCGGTCGGCGAAGGTGTACATCTCCTTGCTGACCACATCGGTGGACTCGCCGACGCCCCGGGCGAACAGCGCGGTGTCCTCGAAGATCGGCAGCTCCACATCGCCGTATCCGGCGCGCCGGGCCGCGCCCAGCAGGCCGTCGCGCACCGCCACGAATGCGGCGGAGTCGGGAGGCAGGTAGTCGGGCACGCCCTTGGGGGCTTTGAACTCAGACACAGAAATCACTCACAGAGTCAGACCTTCGAGGAATGGGTTGGTTCGGCGCTCGATGCCGATCGTGGACCGCGGGCCGTGCCCCGGTAGTACCACGGTGTCGTCGTCGAGCACCATCAGTTTTGTCAGGATCGAGGTGAGCAGTTGACGTCCGCTGCCGCCGAGCAGGTCGCTTCGGCCGATCGCCCCCTTGAACAGGGTGTCCCCGGTGAACGTCATCCCGTCGACCCGGAAGCACACCGACCCGGGCGTGTGTCCTGGCGTGTGGTCCACCGTCACGGCGATACCGCCCAGGTCCAGCTGCATACCGTCGTCGACGAGTTCGATGACCTGGCGTGGTTCGGAGAAGAACGCCGACACCGCGCGCTTCCCGACCCCCAGCACCAGCGACTGTGCTCTTCCCGCCGCGTTGAGATCCATGATCGGATCGGTGAGCATCGCGCGGTCTTCGGGGTGGATGTACACACCGCAGCCGTAGGTGTCGGCCACCTTCTGCGCCGACCACATGTGATCGATGTGGCCGTGGGTCAGCAGCACCGCGGCCGGGGTGAGCCGGTTCTCGTCGAGGATCTTGCGTAATCGGCCGAAGGCCGACTGACCGGGGTCGACGATGATGGCGTCGGCTCCCGCGTGCGGTGCCAGCACGTAGCAGTTGCACGCCAGCACCCCCGCGGGGAATCCGGTGATCAACACCGGCCAAGTTTCCCACGTCCGGTTTCCCGACCGGTATTCGCGCGGGTCGCAGGGCCCGCATTCAGAAACGCCTGGCACACTCGGTGCCGATGTGAACGCGCGGCCGACGCTGCGCAGACCCGAGGAGGACAGCGGCGGTGCCGACCAACGAACAACGACGCGAAGCGGCCAAGCGCAAGCTCGAGCGCCAACTCGAACGCCGGGAGCAGCGGGCCAAGAGGCAGCGTCTGATCACCATCATCGCCTCGGTGACCGGTGTGCTCGTGGTGGTCGGTGCCGTGGTGGCCACCGTCGTGATCACCAACAAGGACTCGCCGGAGACCACCTCGGCCTCGACAACCACCAGCCTGGATCCGGCGGCCCCGCAGCCCGCCGCCGACGGCAAGCTGCCCGCCTTCGTGGCGCCCGCCGGGCTCGGCCAGGACTGCCAGTACCCGGCAGCCGCCGAGGCCAGCCGGAAGGTCAACCCGCCGCGCGCCGGCAAGATCCCCACGGATGAGGCCGAGATCAGCGTCAGCATGGCCACCGACCAGGGCAATATCGGCCTGATGCTGAACAACGCCCAGGCGCCGTGCACCTCGAACAGCTTCGCCAGCCTGGCCGGGCAGGGGTACTTCAACAACACCCCGTGTCACCGGTTGACCACCAGCGAGAGCCTGTCGGTCCTGCAGTGCGGTGACCCGACCGGCCAAGGCACCGGCGGTCCGGGCTACGAATTCGCCAACGAGTACCCGACCAACCAGTACCAGCCGGACAACCCGGCGCTGCAGCAGCCGGTGCTCTACCCGCGCGGCACGCTGGCCATGGCCAATGCCGGCCCGGGCACCAACGGCAGCCAGTTCTTCCTGGTCTACAAGGATTCGCAGTTGCCGCCGAACTACACCGTGTTCGGCACCATCGACGAGACCGGCCTGGCCACCCTGGACAAGATCGCCGGCGCCGGGGTGGAAGGTGGCGGCCAGGACGGCCCGCCGGCCACCAAGGTTCAGGTGAAGACGATCCAGCTGGACTGAGCCGATGAGCGTCCCGCCGTACGGGTCCTACCCGCCCGGCTACCCACCGGTGTACGGCTACCCGCCTCCGCCGAAGCCGACCAACGCGCTGGCCATCGCCTCGCTCGTCTGCGCCTTCCTGCTCGCGCCGCTGGGCGTGGTGTTCGGCCACATCTCGCTGTCCCAGATCAAGCGCAGCGGTGAGGACGGACGCGGGCTGGCCATCGCCGGCCTGGTGATCGGTTACCTGCTCACCGTGCTGGGGGCGCTGGTGCTGGTGTTCACGTTCGTGGTGACACGGGCGATCGTCGAGGACATCCGCCAGTACAACCCGAACTCGCCGGGCTACACCGCCGCGCCGGGTATCCCCGCTGAGGCGCTGCCTGCGTTCAAACCGCCGGCCACCCTGGGCTCCAACTGCCAGTACCTGAAGACCTCGGAGCCGGCCGCCAAGCCGGTGCAGCCACCCAGGATGGGCAGGGTGCCGACCACGCCGGCCACCGTGAACGGGGTGATCACCACTGACCGTGGAGCGATCGGAGTGCGGCTGAACAACACGCAGGCGCCGTGCACGGTGAACAACTTCGCCAGCCTGGCCCAGCAGGGCTACTTCAACGGCACCGACTGTCACCGGCTGACCACCTCGCCCGAACTCGGGGTGCTGCAGTGCGGTGACCCGCTGGGTACCGGTAAGGGCGGACCCGGCTACCAGTTCCCCAACGAGTACCCGACGAACCAGTACCGGCTGACCGATCCCGCGGTGAAGATCCCGGTGATCTATCCGCGGGGCACCCTGGCCATGGCCAATGCCGGGCCGGGCACCAACGGCAGCCAGTTCTTCCTGGTGTACCAGGACTCCGAATTACCGCCCACCTACCCGGTGTTCGGGACCATCGACGACGCCGGACTCGAGGTGCTGGACCAGATCGCCGCCGACGGAGTCGGCGACGGCAGCGACGACGGTGCGCCGGCCACCCCGGTGACCGTCGAGACGGTGCGGGTGCAGTGAACGTCGTGTGTCAGCTGTCCTTCAGCTTGGACTGGATGTAGAACTCGACGTTCTCACCCTCCACCTTGGTGACCTTGACGTTGGCGACGTAGTCGCCGTCGGGACCGGTGAACGTGCACTCGAACTCGGTGCCCGCCTCGGCCTCGACGCCGTCCGGACAGGCGACATCCTTCGGGGTGAATCCGGTCTCCTTGGAGACCAGATCGGTCACCGATTTCGCGGCGCCCTCGGGCTTGATGGTGGACGCGCAGCCGGCGACGGCCAGGCCCAGCGACGCAAGAACGATCATGACGGCGGTACGCATGCGCGCAGTATGGCACCTACGCCGCTGAAGTGACCCGATACACGTCGTAGACACCCTCGACATTGCGCACCACGTTCAGCACGTGGCCCAGATGTTTGGGGTCACCCATCTCGAAGGTGAACCTGCTGATCGCCACCCGGTCGTTGGAGGTGGTCACCGACGCCGACAGGATGTTGACCTTCTCGTCGGCGAGCACGCGGGTCACATCGGAGAGCAGACGATGCCTGTCCAGCGCCTCCACCTGGATCGCGACCAGGAACACCGAGGACGGCGACGGGGCCCACTGCACCTCGATGATGCGCTCGGACTGTTCCTGCAGGGACTGCGCGTTCGTGCAGTCGGTGCGGTGCACGCTGACTCCGCCGCCGCGGGTGACGAACCCCATGATGACGTCACCGGGTACCGGGGTGCAGCACTTGGCCAGCTTGGTCAACACTCCCGCCGCGCCCGGCACGGACACGCCGACGTCATCGCTGGTGCGTTGCCGCACCGGCATGGTCGCCGGGGTGGACCGTTCAGCGATCTCGTCCTCGGCCTCCTCGTCACCGCCGAGTTGAGCCAGCAACCGCTGCACCACATGGCGCGCCGACGTGTGCCCCTCCCCCACCGCGGTGTAGAGCGCGGAGACGTCGGCGTAGTGCAACTCACGCGCGAGCGAGCTCATCGAATCGCCGTTCATCAACCGCTGCAAGGGAAGTCCGCCGCGGCGCACCTCCTTGACGATGGCGTCCTTGCCCGCCTCCAGCGCCTCCTCGCGGCGCTCCTTGGCGAACCACTGCCGGATCTTGGCCTTGGCGCGCGGCGACACCACGAAGGTCTGCCAGTCCCGCGACGGCCCGGCGTTGGCGGCCTTGGAGGTGAAAACCTCGACCTGATCCCCGTTTTCGAGCTTGCGCTCGAGCGCCACCAACCGGTGATTCACCCGGGCGCCGATACAGCGGTGCCCCACCTCGGTGTGCACGGCGTAGGCGAAGTCCACCGGTGTGGAACCGGTGGGCAGGGTGACCACGTCCCCCTTGGGGGTGAAGACGAAGATCTCCTGCACGGCCAGGTCGTATCGCAGCGATTCCAAAAACTCGCCGGGGTCCGCGGCTTCCCGCTGCCAGTCCAGCAGCTGGCGCATCCAGGCCATCTCGTCGATCTCCGAGGATGTGCTCCCCGCCGGTAAACCGTTGCGCCCCTTGGCTTCCTTATAGCGCCAGTGCGCGGCGATACCGAACTCGGCGGTGTCGTGCATCTCGTTGGTGCGGATCTGCACTTCCAGCGGCTTGCCCTCCGGGCCGATCACCGTGGTGTGCAGCGACTGGTACACGCCGTAGCGCGGCTGGGCGATGTAATCCTTGAAACGGCCCGCCATCGGCTGCCACAGCGAGTGCACCACACCCACGGCCGCGTAACAGTCACGCATGTCATGGCACAGGATCCGCACGCCGACCAGGTCGTGGATATCGTCGAAGTCGCGGCCCTTGACGATCATCTTCTGATAGATCGACCAGTAGTGCTTGGGCCGGCCCTCCACCGAGGCGTTGATCTTCATGGCGGCCAGCGAGGAACCGATCTCGGCGCGCACCCGGGCCAGGTAGGTGTCGCGCGACGGGGCCCGGTCGGCGACCAGCCGCACGATCTCCTCGTACCGCTTGGGGTGCAGGATCGCGAACGACAGATCCTCCAGCTCCCATTTCACCGTCGCCATCCCGAGCCGATGCGCCAGCGGCGCAATGACTTCCAGGGTCTCGCGGGCCTTGCGAGCTTGCTTCTCCGGCGGCAGGAACCGCATCGTGCGCATGTTGTGCAGCCGGTCGGCAACCTTGATCACCAGCACCCGGGGGTCGCGGGCCATCGCGATGATCATCTTGCGGATGGTCTCGCCCTCGGCGGCGCTGCCCAGGGCGACCTTGTCGAGTTTGGTCACCCCGTCGACGAGATGGCCGACCTCGCTGCCGAAGTCGTCGGTCAGGGCCTCCAGCGAGTAGCCGGTGTCCTCGACGGTGTCGTGCAGCAGTGCCGCCACCAGCGTGGTGGTGTCCATGCCGAGCTCGGCCAGGATGTTGGCGACCGCGAGTGGGTGGGTGATGTAGGGGTCACCGGAGCGGCGCAGCTGGTCGGCGTGGCGCTCCTCGGCGACGTCGTAGGCGCGCTGCAGGATCACCAGATCGGCCTTGGGGTGGAACTGCCGGTGCACCGCGACCAGCGGTTCGAGCACCGGGTTGACCAGGCTGCGCTGCGAGGTCATCCGGCGCGCGAGGCGCGCCCGGACCCGCCGCGATGCACTGATCTTCGAGGTGTCCGGCGAGGCGCCCTCCCCGGGCGCGGACGCGACGACCTGTCCGCTACCGGATTCGTCCGCCATGTTCACACCTCCGGGCCAGTCGGGCGTCTCCGCCTGAAAATTCGACAATAGTCCTCAGTCGGCGATGAGGCTCGTGACCTGCAATGGTTGTACCGCGGCGCGTCCGTTCAGCGCGGGCAGTTCGAGCACCACCGCCGCGCCGACCACCCGGGCGCCGCCCTTTTCCAGCAGCCGCGCCGCTGCGGCCAGCGTGCCGCCGGTCGCCAGCACATCGTCGATGACCAGAACGCTGCGGCCGGCCAGATCGATACCGTCGGCGGGGATCTCGAGGGTCGCCGAACCGTATTCCAGGGCGTACTGCACCGAGTGCACCGGCGGCGGGAGCTTGCCACCCTTGCGGACCGCGAGCACTCCGGTGCCCATCTTGAGCGCCACCGCGGCGCCCAGCAGGAATCCCCGGGCGTCCACCCCGGCGATCAGATCCACACCGTCGGCGACCTCGGCCAGCGCGTCGGTGACGACGGCCAGCCCGCGCGCATCGGCCAGCACCGGGGTCAGATCCTTGAAATCGACGCCGGGAATCGGGAAATCGGCGACATGACGGGTCAGGGCGCCGATGAGCGCGGCGGCTTCCTGCCGGATGTCACTCACGTCAGCGACCATCGGTCCATGTTCCAGCCTGCTCCCCATCGGGTCGGGTTACTGCTCACAGCGGTCACCTGCTTGGAAGTCAGCAGCGTGCGCTGCTGACGGTACAGCGGCAGGGTCGGGACGTCGGCCCACAGGATCGGCCCGCTCTCACCGAGCAGCCGCGCCTGTTCCTTGGGGTCCGCCGTCACCACAAGCGCGTCGATGATGCCGTCGACGCGCTCATTGCTGTAGCCGGACAGGTTGTTGCCGTTGCCGGTGTGCAGGTCGTAGGCGTCCAGGCTCGATGATCCGGTCGAGCCACTGCCGGGCGCGCCGCCGGTGCTCGCGATGAGCACGTCGATGGTGTTGTCGCGCAGGCTCAGCGGGCCGACGGAATCGCCGGCGGCCTCGGTGACCGTGATCCCCGCGGCGGCACAGGCCTGGGCGATGGCGCCGACGGTGGCGGCCAGCCGGGGGTTGGGACTCTGATATCCGATCCGGACGTTCAGCGGCTGGTTGTTCAGTGCCTGGCGCGCACCCTCGATGTTGGCGACGCTGAACTGCCCTGTCTCCCCCGCACTTTCGGCGGCCGAGACGGCGTCCTCGGTGGTGGGGCTCAGCCGGGCGTTCGCGATCGGCACCTGCGCGTTGCGCGCGATGGTGTCCCGCGGCGTGCACAGCGACAGGGCGCGCCGCGCCGGTGGGGCGGCCATGGGCCCCTGCGCCGAGTAGATCAGCTGCTCGATACCGGCCGATGCGGTGTCGGTGCGGGAGTACCCCGCGGGCAGGTTCAGGGTGCCCGATGAGCCGGCCGAGATGTCGACGACGTCGAAGGACCCGCTGTTGATCCGGTCCTGGATGTCGGCGCCGCGCGCCCACACCGTGACCCGCGGGGCCGCCGGTTTGGCGCCCCACCACTTGTCGTTGGCCACCAGCACCACCGCGCCGTCCTCGGTGACCGAATCCACTTTGTACGGACCCGACGAAGGCAGCCGTTTGATGTCGGTATCGGTGCTCAGGTCCCACGTCGAGTTCCAGGCCCGCGCAATACGTTCCAGGGCGCCGACGTCACTGGTCTGCACGGCGGTGGTGACCCCGCCGTCACCGAGGCCCAGCTCGTCGGCCAGCACATGCGAGGGCAGCATCGCGGTCGCCCCGAACAGCTGGCCGTAGTCGACGACGGTGCGATCCTGGGCGAAGGACACCCGGGCCTTCTTCTGGCCGGGCACGCAGTCGATCGTGGCGATATCGCGGTAGCCGGCGGTACTGGCCGCGTCGAATGCCGGGAACCGGCCCGACTGAGCGGCCCAGGTGAGCACCATGTCATCGCAGGTGATCGGCTTGCCGTCGGAGTAGACGGCGTTGGCGTTGATCTCGTAGTCGAGCACCAGCGGTGCGCGCCCGACCACCGAGACCGTGCCGTAGTCGCGATCGCTGACGATCTGACCGTCCGGGCCGCGGTAGGTGAAGCCGGTGAGCACCCGGGCGAAGGCCTGCGGTCCGCCGGATGCCGCGCCGGCCACCGAGTTGGTGTTGTAGGTGCTCAGCGATCCGTCGACGGCGTAGTCGATGACATCGTCGGACCCGGCCGAGCAGCCCGCCAGCGCCACGGCCACCGTCAGCGACAGCGCGGCCACCGCCGTGCCGGTCCGCTGCATCACAGGCCGGGACACTACGTCCGCCGTTTGCCCGACGGTCGAGTCGGCCGGTTCGGGCGCGCGCCGGGGGCGGGCTTGTCCGGTGCCGGGGCCGCGGGTGCGGCGGTGGCGCTCACCGTGTCCTCGGTGACGTCGGCATCGGTCTCGTCGTCGGTGTCGGCCTCGGCACCGGACTTGGCGGCGGCGGCCGCGCGGCGGCGCAGCACCCGCTTGGTGTGCTTGCTCACCAGGTCGGTGCGTTCCCGCAGGCTCACCAGCAGCGGGGTGGCGAAGTAGATCGAGGAATAGGTACCCACGAGGACGCCGACGAGCTGCACCAGCGCGAGATCCTGCAGGGTGCCCACCCCGAGCAGCCAGACCGCGATCACCATCAACGCGATGATCGGCAGTGCCGAGATGAGGCTGGTGTTGATCGAGCGCATGAAGGTCTGGTTCACCGCGAGGTTGGCATGTTCGGCGAACGTCCGGCGGGTGGTGTGCTCGAACCCGTCGGTGTTCTCCTCCACCTTGTCGAACACGATGACGGTGTCATAGATCGAGAAACCGAGGATGGTCAACAGGCCGATGACGGTGGCCGGGGTGACTTCGAAGCCCACCAGCGCGTACACCCCGGCGGTGACTATCAGGTCGAAGAACATCGCGGCCAGTGCCGCCAACGCCATGTATCGCTCGTAGCGCACGGTGATGTAGATCGAGACGAGCACCAGGAACACCACCAGCGCGATGAGCGCCTTCTGGGTGATCTGGCCGCCCCACGTCGAGGACACCGCCGAGTCGCTGATCGCGAGCTTGCTGGCCTCGCCGTTGGCGCCCTTGGGGGCGAACGCGTCGAACAGCGCCACCCGCAACTTCTCGGTGTCCTCGTTGGACAGCGTCTCGGTGCGGATCTGCACGGTGGCCGATGGGCCGTTACCGACGATGACGACCGTCTCGGGCGGCTTGCCCAGCGCCTCGTTGAACACCGTCTCGACCTGCTCGGTGGTGGCCTGGGCCTTGACGCCGTCGACCGGCATCGAGACCTTGGTGCCGCCCTCGAAATCGATGCCGAAGGTGAACCCCCGCACCAGCATCGCGAGCAGCGAGATGCCCACGATCACACCGCTGACGGCGTACCAGAGCTTGCGCTTGCCGATCACCTCGAAGGCGCCGGTACCGGTGTAGAGGCGCACGAAGAAGCTGTGCTTGATCAGTCCGGGCGCGGTCGATTCGACGGCGCCGGACTCGATGATCTCACCTGAGGAATGCTTCGCCGACATTGACTAACCCCGTCCTGTCGAGTGCACGGCACGCCGTTCGCGGGCGATCTGCTGGACCGCGCCGAGCCCGTTGAACGCCGGCTTGGCCAGCGTGGCCGACTTGGAGGACAGGTACACCAGCGGCCAGGTCACCAGGAACACCACCAGCACGTCCAGGATCGTCGTCAGACCCAGCGTGAAGGCGAAGCCCTTCACCTGGCCGACGGCCAGGAAGTAGAGCACCGCGGCGGCCAGGAACGTGACGGCGTTACCGGACAGAATCGTCTTGCGGGCCCTGGCCCAACCGCGCGGCACCGCCGAGCGGTACGAGCGGCCCTCGCGGATCTCGTCCTTGATGCGCTCGAAGAACACCACGAACGAGTCGGCGGTCGTACCGATACCGATGATCAGACCCGCGATACCGGCCAGGTCGAGCGTGTAGTTGATGTATCTGCCCAACAACACCAGCAGTGCGTAGACCATCGCGCCGGCCAGGATCAGCGACAGCGCGGTCAGCAGGCCGAGCACCCGGTAGTAGAGCAGCGAATACAGCAGCACCAGCGCCAGACCCACCGCACCGGCGATCAGACCCGCCTTGAGTGAGGTCAAACCCAGTGTGGCCGAGACGGTTTCGGCCTCCGAGGACTCGAAGGACAGCGGCAGCGAACCGTACTTGAGGACGTTGGCCAGCTCGCGCGCCGAGGAGTCGGTGAACTGTCCGGTGATCTGGGTGCGGCCACCGGGGATCGCTTCCTGGATCTCCGGGGCACTGACCACCTGCGAGTCGAGTGTGAAGGCGGTCTGGGTGCCGACGTTCGCGGCGGTGAAGTCGGCCCAGGTCTTGGAACCACCGCTCTTGAACTCGACGTCCACGACGTAATCGCCGCGCTGCTGGTCCAGTCCGGATCCGGCGGTCTTGATCTCTTCACCGCTCATGATCGACTTGTCGAGCAGGTACACGGTGTTGTGGTCGGTCGAGCAGGTGACCAGCGGCAGATTGGGATCGTCGTTACCGGCGAGCACATCTTCCTCGTTGCAGCGGGTGGCCTGGAACTGCAGCGCGAGCAGCTGGATGCTCTGGTCGGTGCTCTGCCGCAGCTGCTTCTCATCGGCGATGCGCTGGGCCAGATCGGCCTTTTCATCCGGGGCGCCCGGGACGGCCGGGGGCTGACCCGGGGCCGGCGGCTGACCGGGTGCCGGCGTGGGCGACGGCGTCGGTGCCGGCTCGAGCGGGTAGGGCCGCGGCTGCGCCGGAGGCGGCGCGGGGGCGCCCGGCTCGGCGGCGGGTTCGCCGGGAGTGCGGATGGGAGCCTCGGGTTCGGCCGGCGCCAGCAGCGGCGGCATCCCGGGGTCGCCGCCCGGCGGCATGCCGGGCACACCCGGCGCCGCACCGGGTGGCTGCGCGGCCGGATCGCCGGGTGCCTGCGCCGGCATGGCGTGGATCACCGGGCGGATGTAGAGCCGCGCGGTCTGGCCGAGGCTGCGCGCTTCGGAACCGTCATCGCCGGGAACGGTGATGACGAGGTTGTCGCCGTCGATGATGACTTCCGAGCCCGAGACGCCGAGCCCGTCCACGCGTGAGCTGATGATCTCCTGCGCCTGCAACAGCGATTCCCGGCTGGGCTGGGATCCGTCCGGTGTGCGCGCGGTGAGGGTCACACGGGTGCCGCCCTGCAGATCGATACCCAGCTTCGGTTCGGCCTGCTTGTTCCCGGTCAGGAAGACCAGCAGGTAGACGCCGACGAGGAGGACCAGGAAAAGCGACAGGTAGCGGGCAGGGTGGACCGGCGCCGAAGACGAAGCCACGGTTCTTGGGTCTCCTTGAAACGATCAGGGACGGAAATAGCGCGCTGCTTGGCGCTACCGGGAGGGTACGCGGTGAAGCTGAGTCAGTTGCTGTCAGTCTTCGGTGTCGGCCTGTCGGTCAACTCGACGGCGCCGGACTCTTCTTCATAGCTGTCGGTCTCGTCGTCTTCGTACTCGTCGTCGTCGGCATCTTCGATGCGGTCCCGGACGGCCAGCTTCATCCAGGTGGTCACGACGCCGGGGGCGATCTCGATGTCGACGTGGTCATCGGTGATGCCGGCGATGGTGCCCTGCAGACCCGATGTGGTGTGCACGCGATCGCCGACGGTCAGCGACTCGTGCAGATCGATGGTGGCCTGCATGGCCTTCTTCTGCCGGCGCGACGCGAAGAACATGAAAGCGCCCATGATGAGGATGAGGGGCAGGAATACGACGAGGTCCATGAAACTGCTGTCCTTCGCGGTTGTTCAGCGGGTACGGCACACCAGTGTGCCATTACCGCTGCTCCCCTCCCTCCGCTCACCCCTACCGCCGAGGACCACCCGGTGCGACGCAAGACGTCGGCCGGGCGGTGCTCAGCCAACCGTATTCGTGGCACAATGCCTGTCAATACACGCAATCCGAAGGTGTATCCCGTACCAGCAGTGGTTTTCACCCGCATCCGCGGCCAGCGGAATAGGGTTGAACCCACCCCCCGATCAGGAGTCAGCCGTGACTGCCGTCGAACAGACCCGCCATCTCGCCACCGCCATCCCGGGACCGAAGTCCTCGGCCCTGATCGACCGCAAGGCTGCCGCGGTGTCCAGCGGGGTCGGCACCACGATGCCGGTCTACGCCGCCCGCGCCGGTGGCGGCATCGTCGAGGACGTCGACGGCAATCGGCTCATCGACCTCGGGTCGGGAATCGCGGTGACCACCATCGGCAACGCCGCGCCCCGGGTGGCAGCGGCGGTGGCCGCCCAGGCGGGCGAGTTCACCCACACCTGTTTCATGGTCACGCCCTACGAGCAGTATGTGGACGTCTGCGAACACCTCAACCGGCTGACACCGGGTGGCGGCGAGAAGCGTTCTGCGCTGTTCAACACCGGGTCCGAGGCCGTGGAGAACGCCATCAAGATCGCCCGCTCCTACACCCGTAAGCAGGCGGTGGTCGCCTTCGACCACGCCTATCACGGCCGCACCAACCTCACGATGGCGCTGACCGCGAAGTCCATGCCCTACAAGCACGGCTTCGGCCCGTTCGCGCCCGAGATCTACCGGGCGCCACTGTCCTATCCCTTCCGGGACGCCGAATTCGGCAAGGAGCTGGCCACCGACGGCGATTTGGCCGCCAAGCGCGCGATCAGCGTGATCGACAAGCAGGTCGGCGCGGACAACCTGGCCGCCGTCATCATCGAGCCGATCCAGGGTGAGGGCGGGTTCATCGTTCCCGCCCAGGGCTTCCTGGCCACCCTGCTGGCATGGTGCCGGGACAACGACGTGGTGTTCATCGCCGACGAGGTGCAGACCGGGTTCGCCCGCACCGGCGCCATGTTCGCCTGTGAACACGAAGGGATCGAACCGGACCTCATCGTCACCGCCAAGGGCATCGCCGGCGGGCTGCCGCTGTCCGCGGTCACCGGACGCGCCGAGATCATGGACGCCCCACACGTGTCCGGGCTGGGCGGCACCTACGGCGGCAACCCGGTGGCCTGCGCGGCGGCGCTGGCCACCATCGAAACCATCGAAGCCGACGGGCTCGTGGAGCGGGCACGTCAGATCGAGACGCTGATGAAGGATCGGCTGCATCAACTGCAGGCCGATGACGACCGGATCGGCGACGTCCGTGGCCGCGGCGCGATGATCGCCGTCGAACTCGTCAAGCCCGGTGGCCTGGAGCCTGACGCCGAACTGACGAAGGCGCTGTGTGCGGCCGCTCATTCGCAGGGCGTCATCGTGCTGTCGTGTGGCACCTACGGAAACGTGCTGCGCTTCCTTCCGCCGCTGGCGATCAGCGACGAACTGCTCAACGAAGGACTGGACGTGCTGGCGGCGGCGCTCAAGGCGCTCGCCTGAGGTGAACCGGTAGCGCCGCGCCAGGCCCGCCGAATTGGCGTGCTGAGCACCCGCTTCAACGCCGTACAGTGAGATCGGACACGACGGACCTCGATCTTTCGACGAACTGACGCGATGAACACGATTCGCCGGTGGTGGCGGCAACCGGACCGCTACGAGTGGCTTTCGGTGTACCTGGAGTCCCAGCAGCTTCGCTGGCCGCTGCAACTGATCATGGCCGCGACGGTCACCGCACTCGGGTTCGTACCGTTGCTGATGCTGTGGAGTCCGGCGGTGCCCCCCGGATGGCCGACGTCCGTCATCGCGGTTTCGGCGACAGTGCTGTGCTGGAGCATGACGGCCACCTGGCTGATCCGATGGCCGTCGCGGCGGGTGTCCCGCATCTTCGCCGTGCTGTCCGCGGTGTGCGTCTCTGCCGCCAGCCTGATCATCCTGGAGCCACAGCACGGGCTGCTGGCGTGCGCCGTCTTCTCGGCGATCGGCGGCCTGGTGGCGTTCACCCAGAACAGCCCGTTTCTGGCTCTGGTGCTCGGAGTCGGTGTCGGTACCGCGGTGATATGCGCAGTGCGCGCGGCCATGATCGGCGACACCGCCCTGGCGATCAGCCAGCTGCTGCTGATACTGGCCGGCATGCTCACGGTGCCGATGATGGGCCAGGTGCTGGTGCAGCTCCTGGGCGCGGATGCGGTGAACTCGGACGTCGACGTGCTCACCGGCCTGCACAACCGCCGCGGTTTCTACCGCGCCGTGGGGCACCGGGCCGGCCGCATCGTCCGCGGGCGCGGGGTGCTCGGGCTGGTGATGGTCGATCTGGACTGCTTCAAGCAGGTCAACGACACCTTGGGGCACGCCGCCGGCGACGAGGTGCTCAAATCGGTGGCCGCCGTGCTGCGCAGGGCCGCCGGCGGTGACGCGGTGGTAGCCCGCATCGGCGGCGAAGAATTCTGCATCGCGTCGACGACCAGTGACCGCCACATCCATCACCTCGCCGACCGGGTGTGCGCCGCGATCGGCGGACTACCGTTCGGGGTCACCGCCAGCGTCGGCACCGCGTCCGCCGCGCGTCTCCCGGCGTCCCGGGAGGCGCTCGACGAACTGCTGGGCGAGGCGGATCGGGCCATGTACGCCGCCAAACGGGCCGGCGGCGATCAGGTCCGTCACGCGTCCGATGTCGTGCAGCAGGAGACCTAGTGGTGCGCGAGTTGGTTGTTGCGGTCGCCGCTGCGGAACATGCCCCGCCAGCCCTTCCGGCGGTGTGCCTCCGCGGTGGGCCCGATGACCTCGGTCTTCTGGTCGGGCATCACCACCGGCTGAGCTCCCGTCGTGTCGACCGGCCGGACGGTTTCCGCCTCGCGGATCTCCACGTCACGGACACTGCGCACCGACAACCGTCCGACCGCGAGGCCGGCCAGGAACACGACCAGTGCGCCGAGGCCGGAGAAGTACGCCAACTCCAGCACCACGCGTTTGGCATCGGTGACGGCCACCGGGCCACCCACGTTTCCGAGCGCCAGCGGCGCGGCCAGCGCACGCCCCACCACGAACCAGGCGCCGGCGGCCACTGCCATCCAGCCGCCGAGCATGGCGGTGGCACGGTTGCGCGACACCAGCAGCAGGAATCCGCCGATCACGGCCACCGCGCCGGGAAGCACTTCCAGCCAACCCCGGCCGAGGGTCCACGTCCACGGCGAGTCGGGCGTGTAGGCGAAATCGAAGTAGGGCCCGACGAACGGGATGAGCGCACCCCATAGGCCGAGCAGGATCAACAGAAATCCACTGAGGGCTCCGCGGCTGCGCGATATCGCCAGTCTGCTGCCACGGGCAGGTCGTACGCGGGTGTCGGACATGGTGGCCTCCTCGGTCATGCCGAGGGGATTACCCACCATGATCAAGCGGTAACCAGGTTGATCGCGATCAACAGCACCGCGATCAACGGGAACACGCCCTGGGTGATGGCGGCGCGGGCCTTGTCCGGCGAGGACACCAGCAGCACCAGTGCCGCCGCCAGCATCGATCCCACCCCGGCCAGCACCAGAGCCGCCCCGACTGCGCCGTGTCCGGTGAGGACGGCACCGATGCCGACGCCGGACACGATGGCCAGGAACAGATTGTAGAAACCCTGGTTGAAGGCCAGCTCCTTGGTCGCCTCCGCCTCCTGAGCGGTCAGCCCGAAGGTCGCCCGGGTGCGCGGCGAGGTCCAGGTCAGCGATTCCATCACGAAGATGTACACGTGGAGCAGGGCGGCGAGGCTGGCGAGGACGAGTCCGGCGGTGAGCATGGGGTTATTCAAACAGTCCGGTCTGCCCGAATCCGGTGACCGGCGGTTGCAGCCCCAGGTGTGTCCACGCCAGCGGGGTCGCGACCCGGCCGCGTGGGGTGCGGGCGATCATCCCCGCGCGTACCAGGAAGGGCTCACACACCTCCTCGACGGTGGTGGCTTCCTCCCCCACCGCAACGGCCAGCGTGGACACCCCGACCGGCCCGCCGCCGAAGCTGCGGGTCAGGGCCGACAGCACCGCGCGGTCCAGGCGGTCCAGGCCCAGTTCGTCGACGTCGTAGACCTCCAGGGCCGCCTTGGCGATATCGCGGGTGATGATGCCGTCGGCACGCACCTCCGCATAGTCACGGACCCGGCGCAGCAGCCGGTTGGCGATGCGCGGGGTGCCGCGGGAACGCCGCGCGATCTCGGAGCCGGCGGTGGCGCCGAGTTCGATGCCGAGGATGCCGGCCGAGCGGTGCAGCACCCGTTCCAGGTCGGCCGGTTCGTAGAAGTCCATGTGTGCGGTGAAACCGAACCGGTCCCGCAGCGGGCCGGTCAGCGCACCGGACCGGGTGGTCGCGCCGACCAGCGTGAACGGAGCCACGTCCAACGGAATCGACGTCGCCCCTGGGCCCTTGCCGACCACGACGTCGACCCGGAAGTCCTCCATCGCCAGGTATAGCATCTCCTCGGCGGGCCGCGCGATGCGGTGGATCTCGTCGATGAACAGCACATCGCCCTCGACCAGGTTGGACAGCATCGCCGCGAGGTCTCCGGCGCGTTCCAGTGCCGGGCCCGAGGTGACCCGCAGCGCCGAGCTGAGTTCGGCCGCGATGATCATCGCCAGCGAGGTCTTGCCGAGTCCGGGCGGCCCGGACAACAGGATGTGATCCGGTGTGCCGCCGCGGTTCTTGGCGCCTTCGAGAACCAGCTGGAGTTGTTCGCGCACCCGGTGCTGCCCGATGAACTCACCCAGCGTGCGCGGCCGCAGGCTGGCGTCGACATCTCCCTCGCCGACGGTCAGCGCCGCCGAGACGTCGCGGTCCCCGTGCGCGTCGTCCTCGACGTCCTCGTCGAATCTGCTCATTTCCTACCCAGCATCGACAGCGCCGCGCGCAACGCGGTCGAGGTGGTGGCGGTCGGCTCGTCGGCGAGCACCTTGTCGGTGGCCTCCTCGGCCTGCTTGACCGGGAAACCAAGGCCGACAAGGGCTTCCACGACCGGCATCCGCACCGCATGCCCACTGGCCGCCGCCGAACCACCGGCGCCGGGGACGGCGCCGATCTTGTCGCGCAATTCCAGCACCATCCGCTCGGCGCCGCGCTTGCCGATGCCCGGCACCCTGGTCAGCGCGGTGACATCGCCGTCGGCCAGCGCCTGACGCAGCGAGGTCGCGTCGTACACGGCCAGGGTGGCCAGCGCGATCTTCGGGCCGACACCGGAGACGCCCAGCAGCGTGCTGAACAGGTCGCGTGATTCACCGTCGGCGAAGCCGTACAACGTCATCGAGTCCTCGCGCACGATCATCGCGGTGATCAGCCGGGCCTCTTCGCCGCGCCGCAGCGTGGACAACGTCGACGGGGTGGCCATCACCTTGTAACCGACCCCGGCGGCCTCGACGACCGCGTGATCGAGGGCGATCTCGATGATCTCGCCGCGCACCGAGGCGATCATGCGCGGGCCGCCTTGAGCTTGGATTCGTATTTCCGTCTGGCTTCGGCGGCCTTGGCCTCCGCCTCGGCCATCCGGGCGATCATCGGTGCCCGCCAGCAGTGACAGATGGCCAGCGCGAGCGCGTCCGCGGCGTCGGCCGGCGTCGGTTTCTGCTGCAGCCCAAGAATTTTCGTGACCATGGTGGTGACCTGCGCCTTATCGGCCCGGCCGTTGCCGGTGACCGCGGCCTTGACCTCGCTGGGGGTGTGGAAGTGCACGTCGATATCGCGACGGGCGGCGGCCAGGGCGATCACCCCGCCGGCCTGCGCGGTGCCCATCGCGGTATTGGCGTTCTGGTTGGCGAACACCCGCTCGATGGCGATCACGTCGGGGCGGTGAGTGTCCATCCAATACTCCACGGTGTTGCTGATGGTGAGCAGCCGCCGCTCCAGCGCCTCGCCGGCCGGGGTCCGCACCACATCGACATCGAGCGCGACGACATGGCGACCGCGACCGGTCTCGATCACCGACAACCCGCAGCGCGTCAATCCGGGATCGACTCCCATTACCCGCACGCCAACCCCTTCACCGATGAGAACATCTGTTCGATAGCGTAGCGGCCGGGCCGGACACAACCGGAGAGGGACACGCCTCATATCGTGAAGTGACCGGAGCGCCAGCCCCTGGCCACCTGCAGTGCCAGCTCGTCGATGCGTGCGCCGGAACGTCGCCAGCCCCGGACCAGCTGCGTCTCCATCTGGATGCCGTCGCGCTCGACGACGATCCGCCACCGCGCCCCGAGCGCCTTGGCCAGCAGCCAGAACGGCCACAGCAGCAGCAACGGCGCGGCCAATGCCAGACCGATCAGCCCGTCGAAGGCCAGGCCATCGACATCGGGGAACGGCCACCAACACCGGTGCACCGACCACTGCTTACCGTTGGGGTCCGTCACGACTGCCACGGGCGATATCTTGCCGTGCCACCATGAAGTTATGCGAGTAGTCATAGCGGGCGGACACGGAAAGATCGCGTTGATCCTGGAGCAGCTCCTGGCGGCCCGCGGTGATGAGCCGGTCGGCCTGATCCGAAATCCCTCGCAGCGCACCGATTTGGAGGCGGCCGGGGCGCAGGCGGTGGTGCTGGATCTGGAGAACAGCACGGTGGGCCACGTCGCCGAGGCGCTGCGCGGGGCCGACGCGGTGGTATTCGCCGCCGGGGCCGGCCCGGGCAGCGGCGTCGCGCGCAAGCAGACGGTGGACCGGGATGCGGCGATCCTGCTGGCCGATGCGGCCGAGACCGCGGGCGTGCAGCGCTATGTGATGGTGTCGGCGATATCGGCCGATGACCGCAGCCTGGACGACGGATACGACGAAGTCTTCCTGGCCTACATCCGCGCCAAATCCGACGCCGATGCGAACGTGCGGGCGCGGAGTGGGCTGCAGACCACGATCGTGCGCCCGGGCGGGCTCACCGACGAGCCGGGCACCGGCAGGGTTCGCGTCGCCGACTCGACCGGGCGCGGCACCATCGCGCGCGCCGATGTCGCGGCGGTATTGCTCGCGGTCCTGGACTCCCCCGCGACGGCGGGCCGGACGTTCGAGGTCATCGGCGGCCAGACGCCGATCGATGAGGCTCTCTAGTCCTCGTCGAGCTGGGCGGCGACGTCGTCCGGGATGTCGATATTGGTGTAGACGTCCTGCACATCGTCGCTGTCTTCCAGCGCGTCGATGAGTTTGAGCACCTTGCGGGCACCTTCGAGGTCCACCTGCACGCTGACCGACGGCTGGAAACCGGAGTCCGCGGAGTCGTAGTCGATACCGGCGTCCTGCAGCGCGGTGCGCACCGCCACCAGGTCGGTGGGCTCGGAGATGATCTCGAAGCTGTCGCCGAGATCGTTGATCTCCTCGGCGCCGGCCTCCAGCACGGCGGCCAGCACGTCGTCCTCGGTGAGGCCGTTCTTGTCGAGGGTGACGACGCCCTTGCGGGAGAACAGGTAGGCCACCGATCCCGGGTCGGCCATGTTGCCGCCGTTGCGGGTCATGGCGACGCGCACCTCGCCGGCGGCGCGGTTGCGGTTGTCGGTGAGGCATTCGATAAGCACCGCAACACCATTGGGGCCATAACCCTCATAGGTGATGTTCTGCCAGTCGGCGCCGCCGGCCTCTTCGCCGCCACCGCGCTTGCGGGCACGCTCGATGTTGTCGTTGGGCACCGAAGACTTCTTGGCCTTCTGGATGGCGTCATACAGCGTCGGATTACCCGACGGGTCACCGCCGCCGGTGCGGGCGGCGACCTCGATGTTCTTGATCAGCTTGGCGAACATCTTGCCGCGCTTGGCGTCGACGACGGCCTTCTTGTGCTTTGTGGTGGCCCACTTGGAATGGCCGCTCATGCAGGTACGCCCTCTTTCTGGTGAAACGTCGACAGCTCAGTCTACGGGCACCCTCTTTCGTGACACCCTGCTTGGGTGCACAAGGTGCTGATCATCGGGTCGGGGTTCGCCGGTTTGTGGGCCGCCCTTGGTGCGGCCCGCCGGGTCGACGAACTCGGGTTGCCGCCGGACTCCGTCGAGATCACCGTGCTGTCGCGTACCGCTCACCACGACATTCGGGTGCGCAACTACGAACGGGACCTCAGTGCGTGTCGGCTGCCACTGGGCGAACTGCTGGCCCCGGCGGGCGTCTCGCATGCGCCGGCCACGGTCACCGCCATCGACGCGGATGCCCACACCGTCACCGCGCAGACCCGCAACGGCGCCGTCACCGTCGACTACGACCGGCTGGTACTGGCTGCGGGCAGCCGGGTGGCGCCGCCGGACATCCCCGGCCTGCGAGAGTTCGGCTTCGACGTCGACACCTTCGACAGCGCCACACGATTGGGCGCGCACCTGGGTTCGCTGGCCGCCGACGCGCCGGGCGCCGGCACCGTCGCGGTGGTGGGCGCCGGGCTGACCGGTATCGAAACCGCGTGCGAGATACCCACCCGGCTGGCCGCACACTTCGGGCCCGCGGTGACGCCGCGGGTGCTGCTCATCGACCACAACCCGGCCGTCGGATCCGATATGGGAGCCTCGGCACGGCCGGTCATCGAGGACGCACTGGCGCGCTGCGGGGTCGAGGCGATCACCGGTACCGGGGTGGTCGCGGTGGACTCCGACTCGGTGACGCTGTCCTCGGGTGTGGTGATACCCGCGGCGACCGTCATCTGGTGTGCCGGGATGCGCGCGAACCCGTTGGCCGCGCAGTTGCCCGCCACCCCCGACCGGCTGGGCCGCGTCCCGGTCGACGGCCGGCTGCGCGTCGACGGCGTACCCGATGTCTTTGCCGCGGGCGATGTGGCGGCCGTGCACGTCGACGACGCGCATACCTCGGTGATGTCGTGTCAACACAGCAGGCCGATGGGCCGCTACGCGGGCTACAACGTGATCAGCGATCTGGTGGGCGCACCGCTGCTTAGCCTGCGCATCCCCTGGTACGTGACGGTGCTCGATCTGGGCCCGGCCGGCGCCGTGTACACCGAGGGCTGGGACCGCACGGTCATGAGTACCGGTGCCGCGGCTAAGGCCACCAAGACGGCCATCAACACCGAGCGCATCTACCCGCCGCTGACCGGTGGCCGGGCCGCGCTGTTGGCCGCGGCCGCACCCGACGTGCAGGCACCGCCGGCCGTCAACGGGTAGCCGGTCAGCGCACCAGGGTGGCTCCCCCGTCGAGCCGGATCTGCTGGCCGGTCATGAACCGCGACTCGTCGGCGAGCAGATACAGTGCGGCGTAGGCGGTTTCCCAGCTGCTGGCGCGCCCCATCTTGAGCTTGACGACCTCGTTGTAGGCCGCGTCGACCTCATCAGGATCGAACCCGAACAGTTCCTGCGAATCGTGATTACCCAGCGTCGAGTCGATCGGACCCAGCATCAGGGTGTTGGCGCGAATACCGGCATCGGCGTACTCGACCGCGGTCAATTCGGTGATGTAGTTCAGGCCGCATTTGCCGAGGGCGTACGGCAGGATGCCCATGTTCAGGCCCAGCTCGTTCTTCACGCTCGCGATCGAGGAGAAGTTGACGATGCTGCCGGTGCTGGTGCCCTCGTTCTTCTCCATGCATTGGGCCGCAAAGAGGTTGCAGTGGAAGCAGCCCAGCATGTTGACGTTGATGCCCTTGTTGAAGTTCTCGACCGACATCGAGTTCGACTCCCGGTCGAAGGGCGGATTGGTGGCCACGCTGTAGACCATGCCGTCGACCCTGCCGCTGCGCTGCATGACGGTGTCGAAGATGCGTTGGCAGTCATCCCTTTCCGCGACGTCGGCCTGCACGGCGTAGGCTGTGCCGCCCTCGGCCTCGATCATGTCGACGGTTTCCTGTGCGGCGCCCAGATTGAGATCCACGGCCACCACCTCGGCACCGTGCCTGGCCGCCAGCACCGCGGTGGCGCGTCCGTTGCCGATCTTGTCGCCGGGCATCTGCCCGCCGCCGACGATGACGATCACCTTCCCGGACAAGTCGAAGGCGGTCCGGTCCTTGCGGGCGAAATCTAGCGACATGCTTCCTCTTTCAGGTGAGTGAGTTGGGACGCTCATGCGACGGCCACCGTCAGGTGCAGTGCGGTGAGGCCCCGCAGGATGTAGGTGGGCACGTAGTCGAACCGCCGATGGCCCGCCGCACCGTGGTGGGCCTCGTCGAGGTGGATCTCACCGGCGCTCTCGAGCAGGCGCTGGATCAGGATCCTGCCTTCGGCGCGTGCCAGCGGAGCCCCGAGGCAGCTGTGGATGCCGCGCCCGAACGCGATGTGCCGCCGTGAATTCGGCCGGTCCACCTCGAAGGTGTCCGGGTTCTCGAACTGCCGCGGATCCCGGTTGGCGGCACCGTAATGGACCATGAGCGTGCTGCCCGCCGGGATGTCGACTCCGCCGATCGTGGTGTCGGCGCGGGCCAGCCGGAAGTCACCGCGGATCGGGCTCTCGAAGCGCAGCGCCTCCTCGATGAAGTTCCCGATCAGTTCGGGTTGGCGGCGCAGCCGATCCTGCAGGTCGGTGTTCTCGGCCAGCACCTTCATCGCCGAGGACAGCAGCCGAGCCGTGGTCTCCTGGCCGGCCGAGAACAGATTGGACGCCACCCGCACCACATCGATGACCTCCGGTGTCGACCCGTCCGGGAACGTCGCCTGGGCCATCTCGGTCATCACATCGCCGCGCGGCGCGGTCCGGCGGTCGTGGATGTAGTCGGCGAACCGGGTGTACAGATATTCCAGTGGGGCGTGGGCCATCTCGGCGCCTTCTGTACTGCCCAAGGCGACATCGCCGGTGAGCACCGCGGTCAGTTCGTCCCGGTCCTCGACGGGCACGCCGAGCAGATCGGCGATCACCAGCAGCGCCACCGGGTTGGCGACTCCGGCGATGAACTCGCCGCCACCCCCGGCCAGATAGGGCGCCAGTACCTGATCGGCGAGCCGCCACATGTACTCCTCGTTGGCCTTGAGTCGCTTGGGGGTGATCAGGCGGGTCAGCAGTGAGCGGTGCGCGGTATGTGTCGGCGGGTCGAACGACGGCAGCTGATCGCTGAACGGCAGCTCCTTGCGGTGCTCATCGATGAGCGCCCGGACGGTGGCGGCGTCCAAGCCGTCCAGTGGTACCGGAAACCCTGGGAACGGACCGGTCACGCTGGTGCACGACGAGAACGACTCGTGATCACCCACCACCGCCAGTACCTCGTCGTATCCGGTGACGACCAGCACGCCCTGGGTCGGTTCGCGCAGCACCGGACTCTCTTCCCGCATGCGGGCCAGCAGCGGGTACGGGTCGGCGACCAGCGCCGGGTCACCGAAGAAGTCGATGGTGTCGATCTGCGCCGGGTTGATGGTCAAGATGCGCTCCTCGGGTGGTTGGCGGGATGTGGACCCGCGATCCCAGAACCGACCAAACGTAAAGTCAGTCAGTGACCAATCGTACAGACGTAAACTGTACGAATGGTCAGATGCAGAGCGATTGTTAGCAGCACTACATTCCTGGACCCGGCGTGAGCACTCCGGCCACCCGGCAGCGGCTCATCGAGGTGGCCATCGAGCTGTTCCGCAGGCACAGCATCGCCGGCACGTCGCTGCAGATGATCTCCGACGAGCTCGGCCTCACGAAATCGGCCATCTATCACCACTTCCGTACCCGCGACGAGCTCCTGGAGGCCGTGCTCGACCCGCTCATCGATCAAGTGCGACAGCTGGTGGAGCAGGCCGGCGCCCACCGCGGCGCGAAGGCACAGGCCGACGCCATGCTCGTCGGGTTCGCCACCCTCGCCGTGTCCAACCGCACGCTGTTCCCGGTCCTCACCGGCGATCCCAGCGTCGGCGAACTGTTGCGGACCAAGCAGGAATGGGGCGCGATCGTGGCGCGTCAGATGGAGCTGCTGGCTGCCGCCGAGCCGGGAACGGCCGGCCAGGTCCGCGCCGCGATCGTGATGTCGGGCATCTCGGCCGCCGTCGGCATCGGGTACGAGGCCGACGAGCAGGAACTTGTGCAGGAGCTGATCGCGGCAGGACGACGCACGCTGGGCATCCGCCCGCCGCGTGTTAACTGAGCCACAGTCACTGCCGGAGTAACTTACTCCAAAGTAAGGTAGCCGATATGACCTTCTCCCTGGAGTTGTCCTCAGACCTGCTCGACGTGCAGAAGTGGGTCCACGAATTCGCTGCCGACGTGGTGCGCCCCGC
Source organism: Mycolicibacterium sp. P9-22 (assembly GCF_008329585.1). GTDB lineage: Bacteria > Actinomycetota > Actinomycetes > Mycobacteriales > Mycobacteriaceae > Mycobacterium. Next base: position 323,268 of record NZ_NPKP01000004.1, read on the forward strand.
GGCAGCCGAGTGGGATGAGCGTGAAGAGACCCCGTGGCCGATCATCCAGGAGGCCGCCAAGGTGGGCCTCTACTCGCTGGAGATGATGGCCGAACAAACCGCCGAACCCTCCGGCCTCGGCATGATCGTCGTGTTCGAGGAGCTTTTCTGGGGCGACGCCGGCATCGCGCTGTCCATCCTCGGCACCGGCCTGGCCGCGGCCTCGGTCGCTGGATCCGGCACCCCTGAGCAGATCGGCGAATTCCTCCCGCAGATGTTCGGCACCGTGGAGAAGCCCGAGGTCGCCGCGTTCTGCGCCTCCGAACCCAATGCCGGCTCCGATGTCGGCTCGATCCTCACCCGGGCCCGTTACGACGAGGCCACCGACGAATGGGTGCTCAACGGCACCAAGACCTGGGCCACCAACGGTGGAATCGCCAACGTCCATGTCGTGGTCGCGTCGGTCCACCCCGAACTCGGCACCCGGGGCCAGGCGTCGTTCATCATCCCGCCCGGCACCTTGGGCCTCAGCCAGGGCCAGAAGTTTCTCAAGCACGGGATCCGCGCGTCGCACACCGCCGAGGTGGTGCTCGACGATGTCCGCATCCCGGGGCGCCTGATCGTCGGCGGCAAGGACAAGTTCGATGCCAAGATCGCCAAGGTGCGCGAAGGCAAGAAGGCCGCCGGACAGGCCGCCATGGCGACCTTCGAGCGCACCCGCCCCACCGTCGGCGCAATGGCCGTCGGTGTGTCGCGCGCCGCCTATGAGTACGCGCTCGACTACGCCTGCGAGCGTGAGCAATTCGGCCGCAAGATCGGCGATTTCCAGGGTGTGGCGTTCAAGCTCGCCGATATGAAGGCCCGCATCGACGCCGCCCGCCTGCTCGTGTACCGCGCCGGCTGGATGGCGCGAAACGGCAAGCAGTTCGAGAACGCCGAGGGGTCGATGGCCAAACTGGTGGCCAGCGAGACCGCCGTCTACGTCACCGATGAGGCCATCCAGATCCTCGGCGGCAACGGCTACACCCGGGACTACCCGGTCGAGCGGATGCACCGTGACGCCAAGATCTTCACCATTTTCGAGGGCACCAGCGAGATCCAGCGCCTGGTCATGGGCCGCGCGATCACCGGCCTGCCGCTGCGCTGAAAATACTTACACCAGAGTTAATTTCGGGAGGACAGTCCGTCGCGGGACGCGAACACGACTGTCATACCGCCGAAACACAGTCGGCCTAATTTTGCCGAATGACACAGGAGCTCGGCGATGAGGTGCGCAACGCGGATCTTGACCGGCTGACGGCCGCCAAGGAGACGCTGGAGGACTACACGCTGCGCTTCGCCCCGCGCAGCTACCGCAAATGGTCCACCCGGGTGGTGGGCATCTCGGCGCTGGGCGGTATCGCCTACCTCGCCGATTTCGCGATCGGCGCCAATATCGGCATCGCCTACGGGACCACCAACGCGCTGTGGGGAATCCTCATCTTCGCCGTCGTGGTGATGGTGACCGGATTCCCGCTCGCCTACTACGCGGCGCGGTACAACGTCGACCTGGATCTGATCACCCGCGGCAGCGGCTTCGGCTATTACGGCTCGGTGGTCACCAACGTCATCTTCGCGACGTTCACGTTCATCTTCTTCGCCCTCGAGGGCTCCATCATGGCGCAGGGCCTCGAGCTCGGACTCGGTATCCCACTGTGGGTGGGTTATGCGCTGTCCACCATCGTCATCTTCCCCCTGGTCATCTACGGCATGAAAGTCCTTTCCACGCTTCAGGTCTGGACCACCCCGCTGTGGCTGGTCCTGATGGTGGCGCCATTCGTCTACCTGGTGTTCAGCCATCCCGAATCGGTCGGCGACTTCTTCGCCTACCAGGGTGAGAGCGGCACCGGCGGCTTCGACCTCGGGATGACGCTGCTGGCCGCAGGTGTCTGCCTGTCGCTGATCGTGCAGATCGCCGAGCAGATCGACTACCTGCGCTTCATGCCGCCCCGGACGCCGGAGAACAGCCGCAGCTGGTGGACGTGGATGTTCCTGGCCGGACCGGGCTGGGTGATCTTCGGTGCCATCAAACAGGTCGTCGGACTGTTCCTGGCGGTGTATCTGATCGCCAACGTCTTCGACGGTGCGGTGGCCAGCGCCAACGAACCCGTGCACCAGTTCCTGGAGATCTACCGCAACTTCCTGCCGCCGTGGCTGGCCATGACGTTGGCGGTGATCCTGGTGGTGATCAGCCAGGTCAAGATCAACGTCACCAATGCCTACTCCGGCTCGCTGGCGTGGACCAACTCGTTCACCCGGGTCACCAAGCACTACCCCGGACGGCTGGTGTTCCTCGCGTTCAACCTGCTGATCGCGCTGATCCTGATGGAAGCCAACATGTTCGCGTTCCTGAACTCCATCCTGGGGTTCTATGCCAACTGCGGTATCGCCTGGGTTGTGGTGGTGGCTTCGGACATCGTGTTCAACAAGTACCTGCTGAAACTGTCCCCCATGCAGCCCGAGTTCCGGCGCGGCATGCTGTACGCGGTCAATCCGGTCGGGTTCGTCTCACTGTTCGTCGCGGCCGGGGTGTCGCTGCTGACGTTCTTCGGCGTGCTCGGCGAGGCCATCAGGCCGTACTCACCGTTGGTCGCGATGGTCCTGGGTCTGGTTCTCCCGCCGATCATCGCCGTCGCCACCAAGGGCAAGTACTATCTGCGCCGCGCCGACGACGGTATCGACCTGCCGATGTACGACGAACTGGGCAACCCGTCCGGCGAGCACCTCAAATGCCATGTGTGCCATCACGATTACGAGCGGCCCGACATGATGAAGTGCGAGACCCACGATGCGTTCGTCTGCTCGCTGTGCCTGTCCACCGACAAGGTCGCCGACCACGTGCTGCCCGCCCAGATCTAGACCGGGACGGCCGGGTGACGCTCGTCCTCCTTGGGGAAATGGGGACGCAGGGCGGCGGCGAAGATGCGGTCGAGCGTGCGGTCGGGCAGGAACGGCAGCCAGCGGATCATGGCGGCTTCGCGGCCGACCGTATAGCGCGTACGCGGCTTGCGCGCCGTCACCGCCTTGACGATCACCGCTGCCGCAGCGCCGGCAGGCACGCCCGACTGAGTGGATGCCACGGCTTGCGCATTCACGGCGTGCACCAGCGCGCCGTAGCCCCGGCTCTGCGCGGGCGTCATCGCCGATACCAGCGCACCGCCGGTGGCGATGGCCCGCCCGAGCATCTCGGTGCGTACGGCGCCCGGTTCGATCACCACCACCCCGACACCGAATGGGGCCATCTCTCGCCGCAATGAGTCGCTGACGGCTTCGAGCGCGAACTTCGTTGCGGCATAAGGGCCATAGCCGGCCATGGCGATCTTTCCACCCACCGAGCTGATGTTGATCACCCGCCCCCTGGAACGCATCAGTGCCGGGAGCAGTGCCTGGATGACGGCGACCTGACCGAAGAGATTCACCTCGAACATCCGGCGCCACTCATCGATCGCGAACACCTCGATGGGCACATTGGCCTGGACGGCGGCATTGTTCACCAGCGCGCGCACCGGTCGGCCCTGCGGATCGTCGTTCACCCGGCTGGTCAGCGCCTGGATGTGATCCGGTTCGGTGATGTCGAGGATCAGCGGCTCGACACCCGGCGCCCGGATCGCATCGGCGTCCTGCTCGCGCCGGACCCCGGCAAGGACATGGAACCCCCGACCGGCCAGCGCGCGTGCCGTGGCGGCGCCGATCCCGGTGGACGCACCCGTCACCACGGCCAGCTCCCCTAATTCAGATGACGTTGTCATCTCAATGACCCTACCCCGTCAGATGACACTGTCAACATAGGATGGACGCATGCTCACTCGGGTCGAAGCAGCCGCCGCCACCCGGCGCACCCTCCTCGACGAGGCCGCCGCACTGCTCGACAGCGGCGGCACCGACGCCGTGACGCTGCGCGAGGTGGGCGCCCGGGCGGGCCTGAGCCGTGGTGCGCCCTACCGGCACTTCGCGAACAAGGAAAGCCTGCTGACAGCGGTCGCCGCCGAGGGCTGGGAGCGCATCGGCGATCGCATGCACGCACTGCGGACAAACTCGCGGCTTTCCCCCGCCGGGAAGCTCCGCACAGCCCTCCTCGGTGTGATCGAGATCAGCCGGCGGCAGCCGCACCTGTACCAATTGATGTTCAGCGCACCCGAGGGCGACCCCACCGCGGTGGCCCGCGCCGCGCAACGCATGTGCGATGAGTTCACCGCCATCGTCGCCGCCAGTGTCGGCGAACAGCACGCCCAGCGCTGCTCGGCGCTGCTGCTGACCGGTGCGCACGGTGCCGCCGGACTGGAAACGAGCGGCCTGCTCAGCAACGACAAATGGCACACCACCGCCGAGGAACTCACCGACAGCCTGATCGCCGCGATCGCCGCGACCTAGCCGCCGGCCACCATGTCGACGAACATCGCGTGCACCCGGCGGTCACCGGTCATCTCCGGGTGAAAGGACGTGGCGAGCATCCGGCCCTGGCGTACGGCCACCGGATGGCCGGCCGCGGTGGCCAGCACCTCGACCTCGGGTCCCACCCGTTCCACCCACGGGGCCCGGATGAACACCGCGTGCACCGGTCCATCGATGCCGGTGAACCTCAGGTCCTCCTCGAACGAGTCGACCTGGCGACCGAAGGCGTTGCGGCGCACCGTCATATCGATGCCGCCGAGCGGTAGCGCCTCGCGCCCTGGCACGCCGGCGTCCAGGATCTCGCCGGCCAGCAGGATCATTCCCGCACACGAGCCGTAGGCCGGCATCCCGTCGCGCAGCAACGCCCGCAGCGGCTCCAGCAGCTCGAATTCACGCAGCAGATGGCTCATCGCCGTCGATTCGCCACCCGGAATGACAAGGGCATCAACGGATTGCAGCTCGGACAGACGCCGCACCTTGACGGCGTCGGCACCGGCTTCGTGCAGCGCCGCCAGATGTTCACGGGTGTCGCCCTGCAGAGCGAGCACCCCGACGGCAACACTCACCGGCCGGACGGGGTGAAGCCACGCTGATAGCGGGTCAGCCCCTCCTGCATCACTGCCGCGACCATCTCGCCGTACTGGTTGAACAGCTTGCCCTGGGTGAGCGCGCGCCCACCGCAGGCCGACGGTGAGGACTGGTCGTAGAGCAGCCACTCGTCGGCACGGAACGGCCGCATGAACCACATCGCGTGATCCAGCGACGCGATGTTGAGATGGTTGCGCTCGTCGGGATGGTTGACCTGCGCCGAACCCAGCAGGGTCAGGTCGCTCAGGTAAGCCAGCGCGCAGATGTGCAGCACCGGGTCATCCGGCAGCGGGTCACGGTGCCGGAACCACACCTGCTGCTGAGAAGCCAAACCGGGCAGCCGATTCACCTGATCGCGGGGAACGATACGCACGTCCCACTCGTCGAACTGGCGGAAGCTGGCGTCGTCGAAGACCTTGGAGTTGGTCTTGAATCCGGGAATGTCGTCGGGCGAGGGCGCCGACGGCATGGCGTCCTGGTGCTCGATCCCGCTCTGATCGGTCTGGAAGGACGCCGACATACTGAAGATGGTCTGACCGTGCTGGACGACGCTCACCCGGCGGGTGGCGAACGATCCGCCGTCGCGGATGCGTTCCACCAGGTACACCGACGGTGACCGGGCATCACCGGGCCTCAGGAAGTAGCCGTGCAGAGAGTGCACCTGGAACTTCGGGTCCACCGTGCGCACCGCCGACACCAGCGACTGGCCGGCCACATGGCCACCGAAGGTGCGTTGCAGGAAGCCGGACTCCGGGCTGAACACCCCACCGCGGTAGATGTCGACCTCGAGCTGTTCCAGATCGAGGATCTGTTCGATCGACACTAGATTGCCTGTTCTTCGCGCACGCGGCTCATCACCGGATTACCAGCCGCGTTCGGCGAGCCGGTGGGGCTGCGCAATGTCCTCCACGTTGATACCGACCATGGCCTCACCCAGCCCGCGCGACACCTTGGCCAGCACATCGGGATCGTCGTAGAAGGTGGTGGCCTTCACGATCGCCGCCGCGCGCGCCGCCGGGTCACCGGACTTGAAGATGCCCGAACCCACGAACACGCCCTCGGCGCCGAGCTGCATCATCATCGCCGCATCCGCAGGCGTGGCAATACCACCGGCGGTGAACATCGTGACCGGCAGCTTGCCGGCGCGGGCCACCTCGACGACCAGTTCGTAGGGGGCCTGCAGTTCCTTGGCGGCGACGAACAATTCGTCCTCCGACAACGAACCCAGCCGGCGGATCTGCCCGCCGATGGCCCGCATGTGCGTGGTGGCATTGGAGACATCGCCGGTGCCGGCCTCGCCCTTGGAGCGGATCATCGCCGCGCCCTCGGTGATCCGGCGCAGCGCCTCGCCCAGGTTGGTCGCCCCGCACACGAACGGCACCGTGAAGCGCCACTTGTCGATGTGGTTGGCGTAGTCGGCCGGGGTCAGCACCTCGGACTCGTCGATGTAGTCCACCCCGAGGCTCTGCAGGATCTGGGCCTCCACAAAGTGACCGATCCGCACCTTGGCCATCACCGGGATGGTGACCGCGGCGATGATGCCCTCGATCATGTCCGGGTCGCTCATCCGCGACACCCCGCCCTGGGCGCGGATGTCGGCCGGCACGCGCTCCAGCGCCATCACCGCCACCGCACCCGCGGCCTCGGCGATGCGGGCCTGCTCCGGGGTGACGACATCCATGATGACGCCGCCCTTGAGCATCTCGGCCATCCCGCGCTTCACCCGCGCGGTACCGGTCTGGCTACCGGAACCAGGTGCGGTTTCCATCGCTATCTCCTTCAGATCGCTACTGATTCAGTCTAAGGGTGGTGACAAATCGATTGGATCCGCAGTCTCAGCGGATCAGCTGAGGCTGCGTACCAGGCCCGGCACCCCGTACGTCGGCAAGTTCGCCGGCCTGTGCCAGCAGTTCGCCGAGCTGCAGCGGATACACGGTTTCGCCCTTGTCGACCAGCTCGCGGATCATTGTCTCATCGCACCAGAGGTGACCGTGAATGTAGCGGCGCTCCAGGGCGGTGTGACCCGTGGTAGAGGGTTCGAAGCGGCTGGTCCGGTGCACGAAGAACAGCTCCTCGCTGCGCATCACCGAGCCGTTGAAGTCGATGACGGCCTCGCGCCGCCACACCGGTCCCACCAGCTCGGCGGGCGACACCGCCAGGCCGGTCTCCTCGGCCAGTTCGCGCACCGCGGTGTCGGCGAGCTCTTCCCCGGGTTCCACCGCGCCACCGACGGTGAACCACCAGCGCCGCGCGTCCCCGCCGGAGCGGGCCGGATCGGAGCCGCAGAACAACAACACCTTGCCGTCCTCGTCGAGGAGCATGACCCGCGCCGAGACCCGTTTGCTGAACTGCCCGGAATCGCGCGCCGCCGGACCGGCCCGCTCGGCGATCTCGAAGTACGTCGGCAGGGCCGCGGTGCCGCCCAGGTGCAGCAGGCGCACCAGCGGGCGCTCCCGCAGGGCAAGGGTGTCGCGCACGGCGTCGTTGTGGAACCGGCGGGCCAGCAGCACGCGGGCCTCCGCATCGGCGAGTTCGGCGACCAGGGCCACCGGCAGCGACAGCGGGTCCACGCTCTCCAGTGCGGCCGACAACTCGTTCTCCGCGGCCTCGCGCATCGCCCGGGGCGCGCGTTCGGCGGCAGCGGCGAGCGCGGCCAGCCGTTTACCTTCCGGTGCCCGGCCGTAGGCGTCGACAGCCACCGCGCGGGCGACGACGGCCCGCCGCGCCAGCAGACCGTCCAGCGCCTGCCAGGACAGGTCGTAGCGCACGTGCAGCCGGTCCAGCCGGTTGGCGGTCAGATAGGCCCAGCTGCCCAGCAGCAGCAGCACGGCGCCGATGAGAACGAGCAGCACGACGACGACCCAGCTCACGTGGTCACCTGCACTTTGGCGCCAACACTGCTCACCGTCTCGTACACCCGCATGATCTCGCCGGCCACCACCGACCAGTCGTACCGCTGCACGGCCTCCGATGCCGCGGCCACATACCGCTTGCGCGCCTGGTCATCTCCCAGTAGTTCGATCAGGCTGGTGGCCAACGCATCTGAATCATCGACCGGCACCAAGCGGCCGGCCTCACCGTTGTTCAGCACCCGCCGGAATGCATCGAGATCGCTGGCCACCACCGCGGTACCCGCCGCCATCGCCTCCACCAGCACGATGCCGAAACTCTCGCCGCCGGTGTTGGGCGCGCAGTAGACGTCCACACTGCGCAACGCCGAGGCCTTGGTGGCGTCATCGACGGCGCCGAGAAAGCGCAGGTTCGCCGCGCAGTCGCCGGCTTCCTCGGCCAGCTCCTGCTCATCACCGCGTCCGACCACCAGCACCTCGACATCGGGGAACTCCGCCACCAGACGCGGCAGCGCACCCAGCAGTACCGCCATGCCCTTGCGCGGCTCGTCGAACCGGCCCAGGAACAGCACCGAGCGTCCCGGGCGCGGATAACCGTCCAGCGGTGGCGCCGACGCGAAATCCGAGACCGTCACGCCGTTGGGAATCTCGACGGCGTCGGAACCCAAGGCCTCCATCTGCCAGCGCCGCGCCAGATCCGATACCGCGATCCGGCCGACGATCTTCTCGTTCAGCGGGCGCAGCATCCCCTGGAACACGCTGAGCGTCAACGATTTCGTCGTCGAGGTGTGGAAGGTGGCGACGATGGGTCCCTCGGCGATCATCAGCGCCAGCATGGATACGCTCGGCGCGTTCGGCTCGTGCAGGTGCAGCACGTCGAAATCGCCACCGACGAGCCATTTCTTGACCTTGCGGTGGGTGGCGGGCCCGAACCGCAGCCGCGCGACGGATCCGTTGTACGGAATCGGGACGGCCCGGCCGCCGGACACCACGTAATCGGGCAGGTCCGTGCCGGCGTCGGCCGACGATGGGGCCAGCACGCTGACGTGATGGCCGCCGGCCAGGAACACCTCGGCCAGTTGCAGCACATGCGCCTGCACGCCACCGTGCACATCGAACGAGTACGGGCACACCATCCCGATACGCATCGGTGTTCCTAGTTCCCCTCGAGGCGGGCGCGGCGCTCATCCGACAGGTCGGCAAGCCACTGCGGTTGCAGCATGTGCCAATCCGCCGGGAACTCAGCGATCCCGACGGCGAAGTGGTCGGCCAGCGCCTGGGTGATGACGCCGACATCCTTCGACGACGTGTCCAGCGGGGAGTTGATCCGCAGGCCCCACCCGTCGTCCTCGAACCAGGTGTGCACCGGCAGCAGGGCGGCGCCGGTCTGCAACGCCAGCTTCGCCGGTCCCGACGGTAACCGGGTCTGCTCTCCGAAGAACTCGACCGGTACTCCCGAACGGGTCAGGTCGCGGTCGGACATCAAACACACCAGTCCGTTGTCGGTCAGGCGGTCGACCAGGATCTCCGCGGGCGGCCGTGCTCCCCCGGTCAGCGGCAGCACCTCGAAACCGAGGCTCTCCCGATAGGCCACGAAACGGTTGTACAGCGACTCCGGTTTCAGCCGCTCGGCCACCGTCGCGAACTGCCCGTAGGTGTTGGTGAGCCACACCCCGGCGATATCCCAGTTACCGCTGTGCGGCAACGCCAGCACCACGCCGCGCCCGCGCGCGAGCGCCTCCTCCACATGCTGGTGGCCCTCGACGCGTTCCTGCACCTGCGCGGCGACCGCCACGTGGTTCATCGACGGCAACCGGAACGCCTCGCGCCAGTACCGCCCGTAGGAGGCCAGCGAGGCGCGGACCAGACCGCCGGGCACCTGCGCGGCAGGCACGCCGAGCACCCGGCCCAGGTTCTTGCGCAGCTGTTCGGGGCCTCCGCCGCGCGCCGCGTACAGTGCGCCGGCGTCGAACATGTTGCGGGCGGCGAATTCCGGCATCGCCCGCACCATGCGCCAGCCCGTGGCGTAACCGAGATCGGACAGCTGCCCGCCCAGCGGAACCCGCAGTCCGCCGAATCTGGGCAGCCCGGATGTCGGCGTGCTCACGGGGCGTCCCCTTCGGCCGACGGGGCGGCCGGCTCCGACGGCATGGGGTCCATCGCGCCCGGCGAGGTGCGCACGGCGTGCAGGCGCTGGGCGAGGGTCACCAGGCTGGCCGCGGCCAGCCCCCACATCGCCACGTCCAGCAGCACCGGCCACCCGAAGAGACCGGACAGGCCGGCGCCGGTCAGCACGATGACGAGCCGCTCGGGTCGTTCGATGATGCCGCCGTCACCGCGCAGCCCGCTGGCCTCGGCGCGCGCCTTGATATAGGAGATGACCTGTGAGGTCACCAGGCAGATCAGTCCGGCGACCACCAGCGCGGTGTTGTGCGCGCCGAACGCGGCCCACCAGACCAGTCCGCCGAAGATCGCGCCGTCACTGAGCCGGTCACAGGTCGCGTCCAGCACGGCGCCGAACCGGGTGCCGCCGCCGCGTTCCCGTGCCATCGCGCCATCGAGCATGTCGGCGAGCACGAAGAAGCAGACAGCCACCGATCCCCACCACAGCTGGCCGATCGGGTACAGCGTGAGGGCGGCGACGACCGACCCGGCGGTGCCCAGGATGGTGATGCTGTCCGGCGTCAGCCCGGTGCGCAGCGCCGCCCTGGCCACCGGGCCCGACAGCTTGGTGTACGCCGCCCGCGTCATCAGATAGAAGTTGCTCATCCTCTCGACGGCCCCGTCGCCGCGCTCGGCTCCGGGCGCTCATGCCCGTCCATGCGGTCCCATTCGGTGGCCAGCAGCCGCCGGGTCTCGCCGAGCAGCTGCGGGATGACCTTGGAGCCGCCGATGATGGTGATGAAATTGGCGTCCCCGCCCCAGCGCGGGACCACGTGCATGTGCAGGTGCTCGGCCAGCGAGCCTCCCGCCGAGGTGCCCAGGTTGAGGCCGACGTTGAACCCGTGCGGGCGCGACACCGCCTTGATCACCCGAATCGCCTTCTGGGTGAAGGCCATCAGCTCTGCGCTCTCGTCGACGCTGAGGTCTTCGAGTTCGGACACCCGCCGGTAGGGCACCACCATCAGATGGCCCGGGTTGTACGGGTAGAGGTTCAGTACGGCGTAGACCAGCTCCCCGCGCGCCACCATCAGGCCGTCCTCGTCGGACATCGCCGGGATGTCGGTGAACGGCTCCTTGGACTGCGCCGAACCCGCACCCTTCTTCATCGGTGACTCGGCGATGTAGCTCATCCGGTGCGGGGTCCACAGCCGCTGCAGATGGTCCGGGTCACCCACGCCGGTGTCGACGATGCCCTCGTTGCCCTCGCCGTGGCTCACGGGTCCACCCTGAACAGCTCCGCGTTCGGAGTTGCGTTCTCCCGCCGGGTGATCCAGTCCACGATGGCGTCGACGGCCGCTTCGCGCGGCACCGAGTTGACCTGGCTGCGGTCCCCGAACCGGAAGGAAACACTCGATGCCTCAACATCGCGGTCCCCCGCCAGCAGCATGAACGGCACCCGCTGGTTGGTGTGGTTGACGATCTTCTTGGCCATCCGGTCATCACTGGAGTCCACCTCGATCCGGACTCCACGCGAACGCAGCTGGGCCGCAATCTCTTCCAGGTAGGGCACGTGCGCGTCCGCAACCGGCACGCCGACCGCCTGCACCGGCGCCAGCCAGGCCGGGAACGCGCCCGCGTAGTGCTCGGTCAGCACGCCGAAGAACCGCTCGATGGATCCGAACAGCGCGCGGTGGATGAGCACCGGTCGCTGCCGGCTGCCGTCGGCTGCGGTGTACTCCAACTCGAACCGGTCGGGCATGTTGAAGTCCAGCTGGATCGTCGACATCTGCCAGTTCCGGCCCAGTGCGTCCTTCACCTGCACCGAGATCTTCGGTCCGTAGAAGGCTGCGCCCCCGGGATCGGGCACCAGGGCCAACCCGGAGGCCTCGGCCACCTCACGCAGCGTGTCGGTGGCCTCCTCCCACACCTCGTCGGAGCCGACGTACTTCTCCGGGTCCTTGGTGGACAGCTCCAGATAGAAATCGTCGAGCCCGTAGTCGGAAAGCAGATCGAGCACGAACTGCAGCAGCCCGGTCAGTTCCTCGCGCATCTGCTCGCGGGTGGTGTAGATGTGCGCATCGTCCTGGGTCATCCCGCGCACTCGGGTCAGGCCGTGCACCACCCCGGATTTCTCGTAGCGGTACACCGAGCCGAACTCGAAGAGCCGCAACGGAAGTTCGCGGTAGGACCGCCCCCGCGACCGGTAGATCAGATGGTGCATGGGGCAGTTCATCGGCTTCAGGTAGTAGTCCTGGCCGGGTTTGCGCACGGTGCCGTCATCGTTGAACTCGGCATCGATGTGCATGGGCGGGAACATCCCGTCCGCGTACCACTCCAGATGGCCCGAGGTGATGTACAGGTTCTCCTTGGTGATGTGCGGGGTGTTGACGAACTGGTAACCGGCCCGCTCGTGCTTCTGCCGGGAGTAGTCCTCCAACTCCTTTCGGACGATGCCACCCTTGGGGTGGAACACCGGCAGGCCCGAACCCAGCTCGTCGGGGAAGCTGAACAAATCCAGTTCCACGCCCAGCTTGCGGTGGTCGCGCCGCTGAGCCTCCTCGATCAGTTCGAGATGGCGGTCCAGGGCCTCCTGCGATTCCCAGGCGGTGCCGTACACCCGCTGCAGGCTGGCGTTGTTCTGGTTGCCGCGCCAGTAGGCGGCACTGCTGCGGGTCAGCTTGAACGCCGGGATGAACCGGGTGGTCGGGATGTGCGGACCGCGGCACAGATCTCCCCAGACCCGCTCCTTGGTACGCGGATTGAGGTTGTCGTAGGCGGTCAGTTCGTCCCCGCCGACCTCCATCACATCGGGATCGCCGGACTTGTCGTCGACCAGTTCGAGCTTGAAGGGCTCATCGGCAAGTTCAAGGCGTGCTTGGTCTTTCGACTCGTACACGCGGCGGGAGAACAGCTGGCCGTCCTTGACGATCTTCTGCATCCGCTTCTCCAGCTTCTGCAGATCCTCGGGCGTGAACGGCTCGGCGACATCGAAGTCGTAATAGAAGCCGTCGGTGATCGGCGGGCCGATACCGAGCTTGGCCTGCGGGAACAGATCCTGCACCGCCTGGGCCAGCACATGCGCGCACGAGTGCCGGATGACGCTGCGGCCGTCCTCGGTGTCCGCGGCGACGGCCTCGACGTCCGCGTCCGCGTCGGGCACCCAGTTCAGGTCGCGCAACCGGCCGTCGGCGTCGCGCACCACGACAATGGCGTCCGGGGCACCCCGCTCCGGCAGACCCGCCTCGCGCACCGCCGCCCCTGCGGTAGTCCCGGCAGCGACCCGGATCAGGGCTGCGGGGGCGGAACTGGCGGCGGCGGTCATCGGTGGATCTCCTAAACGAATAATGGTCGTGCGATCGCGACCATGCTATCGGGGGTCGCTGCGCGCGGAAGCTAGGACCCGAGGCCGATAGGGCTCTTCAGCCAGGGCCAATCGATACCGACCCAGCCGGCGACCAGACCGACCGCCCCGAACAGCCACAGGGTGAGGACGACCACGGCGGCGGTGAACAAGGCACTGAGCGCCTTGACGGCGATGTGCTGGCGGGAGAACCAGGCCATCACGGCGTCGTACCTGACACGGGCGTGGTGCAGCACGACCTGCGCGGCCCGGAACTCGGTGGCCAGGATGCCCAGGCCCAGGAAGACGATGGCCCAGCCCGGTCCCGGGTACGGGATCGTGATGATGCCGACCACCAGCACCAGCGTGCCGACGACGCCCACGGTGATCCGGTAGGCCAGGTCGGCGACGGGACGGTCGCGCAGCTTGTCCCGCCAGCGGGCCCAGGCGCGTTTTTGCTCCCCGCGCTGCTGATCGGTCACGCGATTCCCTCGCAGGCTCGGGTCTCGCGTGTCGCCTGCCGATTCGCTCCGCAAGCGTCGCTCATGGCTGGCCCGGCTTCAGCCGGACGAACAGCGCGTCCCCCTCGGTGAGCACCACACCGTCGTCGAGCACCCGGCCGCTGACGAAGATCTTGCGCCCGTCGATGCGGTCGATCCCGGCGTCCACCTGCAGTTGTCTACCGATCGGCACGATCTTGCGGTAGTCGATCCCCAGGTGCGCGGTGCGCTGGTACATGCTCTTGGTGAGTTTGGCCGCGGTGAACCCGAGCAGCGAATCGAACAGCAATCCGAGCACGCCGCCGTGCACCGCGCCGTTGCGGCCCAGGTGGTAGCGGCGGAACTGGGCGGTGCCGCCGATGCGCCCGTCCGCGGTGACGTGGAGATCGACCGGCACCGACATGATGTTGCCGCGGTTGGGCAAATCCATCCGCCGGCCCGACGGCGAATGCCATTCGTCGGCCTCAAAGGGCGCCAGCAGTGCCGACACCTTCTCGATCAGGTCGGCGGCCTCGGTGATGACCGCGTCGGGCGCATCCGCGGCCCGGGCGTGGTCCTGCAGGGTGCGCACCGCCTCGATGAAGCGCCCGTAATCGGGACCGCCACCGTCGGTGGGGTCGGGCGGATTGAACCCACCGCCTGTATGCACTGCGCCGGTCGTCACCCCGGCAACGTTATTGCACGCCCGCCCGGGTTACTCCGGCCAGTCGCTGTTGCAGATCACGTCGACGAAGTCGGTGCGGACGAAGTCGCGGTCGTGGTGGGCGAGCACATCGGCGTTGACGTTGCCGAACGTGGTCGACGGGCGGTGCCGGTTTCCCTCGGCGAAGGCGGCCAGGATGCGGTTCTTGAAGTCCGGCCGCGGATGCGCCGCGGTGACCGCCGCGATCTCGGCGGCCGGCAACGCGTCCAGACCGATGCCGAGCACATCGGTCTCGACGCCGGCCGTCACCATCGCGATCTCGGGTTCGAGGAATTCCGGCACGCCGGGTGTGGTGTGCAGCGCGATGCCCAGCCACACCCGTCCCGCCGACGTTTCGTCGATGCCTCGCGCCAGCAGGAACTGTCTGGCCGCGTCGGCGCCGTCGACCTCGAAACGCAGCGCCGATTCCCGGTAGTCAGCGGTCAGACCGATGTCGTGGAACATCGCGCCGGTGTAGAGCAACTCCGGGTCCGGTTGCAGCCCGCGCCGGCGGGCGTGCAGCGCACCGAACAGAAAGACCCGTCGGGAATGATGGAACAGCAGGTCGTCCTCGGTGTCCCGGATGAAATCGGTGACCTCGCGCACCAGCTCGGTATCGGGTATCACGATACCGGCCACGATCTCGGCGGCAGATGTGCTCATTGTCGAAACTCCTTGTTCTCCTGGGCTTTCCGGATGTGCCACCAGTGTGTGCCGATACCGGGATGAGCATCGGTGGCAGATCAGCCACCTTTCCCACAGATTGCGACACAATGTGGTGGTGCCGGCAAACAGTCCGCGAGACATCGTCGTGGTGGTGTTCGACGGGATGAAGCTGCTCGATGTGGCAGGCCCCGCCGAGGTGTTCGCCGAATCCAATCGGTTCGGCGGCGACTACCGGCTGAGCTTCGCCTCGGTCGACGGTGCAGAGGTCACCACGTCGGTGGGCAGCCGCTTCCCGGTGACCCGCCGGATCGACGAGATCGCTTCCGCCGACACGGTGCTGGTGGCCGGCGGGGATGACCTCGTCGGCCGGCCCATCGACCCTGCGCTGGTCGAGGCCGTCCGCGGTGCCCGGGCCCGCACCCGGCGGATGGCATCCATCTGCACCGGGGCGTTCATCCTGGCCCAGGCCGGCGTGTTGAGCGGCAGAGCAGCCACCACGCACTGGCGACATGTCCGCCTGCTCGCCGCGGCCTTCCCGGACATCCGCGTGCAACCGGACGCGATCTTCATCCGGGACGGCGAGATCTACACCTCCGCCGGCGTCACCGCCGGTATCGACCTGGCGCTGGCCCTGGTCGAGGCCGACCACGGTGCCGAACTGGTGCGCACGGTGGCTCGGTCACTGGTGGTCTACCTCAAACGGGCGGGTGGCCAGTCCCAGTTCTCGGCACTGGTGGAGGCCGATCCGCCCGCAGATTCGGCGCTCCGCACGATCGTCACGGCGATCGCGACCGATCCGAGCGCCGACCACAGCGTGAAGAACCTTGCCGCACTGGCATCCATGAGCACACGGCAACTCACCCGGTTGTTCAATTCTGAGTTGGCGACGACACCGGCCCGCTACGTCGAGACGGTGCGGATCGACAGCGCCCGCGGCGCCCTGGACGCCGGCCACAGCGTCACGGCGGCCGCCCGTATCGCCGGTTTCGGCAGCGCGGAGACGATGCGACGGGTGTTCGTGCAACACCTCGGGGTGAGCCCGCGCGCCTATCGGGACAGGTTCCGCACCGCGGTGCGGGATTGAGCGGTCCGGCGGTGCCATAGTGGCAGGTGTGGACCTGACCTATCCCGAAGTGGGCGCCACCCGGGGCCCACTGCCCGACGGCTATCAGCATGTGCACGCGCGCGCCGTCATCGGTCACGGACGGGCCCGCTTCGAGGACGCCGCCGACGCCGTCCTGCACTGGGGGATGCAGCGGGGCGCCGGGGTGTTGGTCGGCGCCGACGCGGACGTCGCCACCGTCGGCGCCGAGGTGACGGTCGGGATCTGGCCGCTGCGGGCGCCGTGCCGGGTGGTCTACGTGCTCGACGAGCCCGACCGGCGCGGGTTCGCCTACGGCACCCTGCCCGGCCATCCGGAGACGGGTGAGGAGTTGTTCGCGGTCCGCTATGACCCCGCCGACGGCACGGTGCACGCCGAGGTGACGGCGTTCGCCCGCCATGCCACCTGGTGGAGCAGGCTCGGCGGGCCGATCACCCGGCTGGCGCAGCGGATCATCACCGGGCGCTACCTGAAGGCCGTGTGACTACTTGCTGTTCTGCAGCAACCGCGCCACATTCGCCTTGAGCTCGTCGGTACCGAAGGTGAGTTCCTCCGCGGTGGTGGCGTAATCGAGGGTCATCATCACCTGACGCTCGAGCTGGATGTTGAGGATGCGTTTGGTGGCCTCGACGGCCTTCTGCGGCAGATCGAGGATCTTCTTCGCCGCCGCGATCGCCTCACCCAGCGGGTCGGCGACCACATGGTTGGCCAGGCCGAGTTCGACGGCCTTGGCGGCCGGGATGCGCGCCCCGGTGAGCGCATACTCCTTGGCCTGCAGGATGCTCATCTGCATGGGCCAGACCAGCGGCCCACCGTCCGCGGCGACCAGGCCCACCTGCACGTGCGGGTCGGCCAGGAACGCCTTCTCCGCCATGTAGACGATGTCGCTGAGCGCCACCACGCTGCACCCCAGCCCGACCGCGGGCCCGTTCACCGCGGCGATCACCGGAATCCGGCAGCGTGCCATGCCGATCACGATCTCGCGGCCGTCGGCGATGGTCTTGGCCCGCAGGTCGGCGTCCTCGCTGATCTGCTGGATGTAGTTGAAGTCACCGCCGGCCGAAAACGCCTTTCCCGCACCGGTGATCACCGCGGCGCGGGCGGTGCGGTCCAGGCTCAGCCTGCTCCACAGCCGGGCCAGCCCGACGTGCAGATCGTCGTTGACGGCATTGAGTTCCTCGGGCCGGTTCAGCGTGATGATGCGCAGCGGGCCGTCGGCCTCGACCTGGATCTCCTTGGGCATGTCGTACATGTCAAACCGCCATTCTGAGGATTCGGCCCGCGATGATGTTCTTCTGGATCTGCGAGGTGCCGCCCATGACACTCTGGGACCGGCTGTAGAGGTAGGTGTTGAACAGGTCGGGGTCGGTGGTGCCGGTCTGGGCGAGCACCGCGTGCCCCACGGATTGTTCGACCCAGGTCATCAGCAGCTTGTCGATGGAGCCCTCCGGCCCGTGCGAGATCCCGTCGAGCTGCTCGGACAACCGTCGCCGCACGTGCTGGCGCAGCACCTGCACCTGCACGGTGGCCCAGGCGAGTTCGTCACTCGGCTCGCCGTGGCGGGCAAGCTGGTTGACGGTCTTCTCGTAGCGGGCCGCGTATCCGAGGGTGGACGGTTCGCGTTCGTGACCGACCACCGTCATCGCCAGTGCCCAGCCGTCGCCGGGGTTGCCGACCATCTGGGCCGCGGGCACCCGGGCCCCGTCGAACAGCACCTGGCCGAACTCGTTGCTCACGCCGTTGATCATCTTCAGCGGGCGCTGCTCGATACCGGGCTGGTGCATGTCGACCAGGAACGCCGAAATACCCTTGTGCCGCTTCACGTCCTTGTCGGTACGGGCCAGCAGCAGGCACCAGTCCGCGACATCGGAGTAGCTGGTCCAGATCTTGTGCCCGTTGATCACATACTCGTCACCGTCGAGGGTGGCGGTGGTGGTCAGCGAGGCCAGATCGGAGCCGGCACCCGGTTCGGAGAAGCCCTGGCACCAGCGCTGCGTGCCGTCGATCATGCCGGGCAGGAAGCGCTGCTGCACTTCCTTGCTGGCGTGCCGCCCCAGGCCGGTGACCAGATAGCCCAGGCTGGGTCGCGGCGGCGCTCCGGCGCGGGCCAGTTCCTCGTCGACGATGACGTCATACACCGGGGGCAGTTCGAGCCCGCCGAATTCCTTCGGCCAGGTGGCACCGAAAAATCCTGCGGCGTGCAGGGATTGGTGCCACTCCCCCTGGCGTGCCCAGTACTCCTCAGTCGATTTCGGGAAGTTGGGTGCCTGCTCGGTCAGCCAGGCGCGCAACCGTTCCCGGAAGGCACGTTCCTGTTCTGAGTCACGAAAGTCCAACGGAGATCTCCTTCAACGACACCGGCCACAGTCCGGTGGACACCAGTACCCGCCGCAGGTACACATGGGCGGCGCACTCCCAGGTATTGCCGATACCGCCGTGGACCTGGATCGACGTCTCACAGATGGTGTGTGCGGATTTCGCGCAGTACACCTTGGCGACGCGGGCGGCTTCCAGCGCAACGCCGGGCTCTTCCTCGTCGACGGCCCATGCGGCGTACCGCAGGATGCTGACCGAACCCTCGATGAGCACCAGGCTCTCGGCGAGCAGGTGCGCCACGGCCTGGTAGGAACCGATCGCCTTGCCGTACTGCTCGCGCACCTTGGCGTAGTCGCAGGCCAGGTCGAAGGCCCCGCGGGCAGCGCCCAGGATGTCGGCGGCGGTTGCCACCAGCGCCAGCGCCTCGGCCCGCTGGGGATCCACCTCCCCCGCCACGGCGGTGCCGCCGGACACCGGTGCGGCCCATCGGGTCAGGTCGACACCGGGGCTCGCTTCACCCAGATCGGCGACGGTGACGCTGCGGCCGTCGAGCCAGACTCCACGGCTTATCCCGCGCGCGTCGGGTGCGGTCGCACCGAAGACGACCGTGGCTCCGGCGTGTCCAAGGTCATCGGCCAGCACCGGGCCGAGAAACGGCACATCGACCAGTCCGCGGCCGAACTCCTCGGCGACCAGCGCCACCTCGACACCGGAGGCGCCGTCGGAGCGCAGCGAGCGCCAGCCGGTGGCTGCGACCGTCTTCTCCAGCCGGGCAACCCGGTCGTCATCGTCCAATTCGCCGACAGCCCCCGGACCGAGATCATCGGCCAGTTTCGCGGCCGCGTCCCGCAATTGTTGCTGCTCACTGGTCAGCCGAACATCCATGAGAGGAGCCTATCCTTTCTGGAGAATCCGATTCTCATCAGGCCAGAACTTTACTATCACATGGCCGATTGTCACAGCCCGCCGGCCAGCGCCCACGCTCTCTCGGCCAGGCCGCGATAGCGGTCGCGGAACAGATCGGTGCCGGCCCGCGCGTCGGACGCATTGCCGTCCAGGCCCCGGCGCCACACCCCGGCCACGATCGACGCCAGCCGGAACATCGAGAACACCACGAAGATGGGCAGATCACCGGGAATGTCGCGTCCCGCTGCCCGGCAGTACTCGGCCACGAACTCCGACTCGCCGGGAATCCCGGTGCCGGTCAGATCCTCACCGGCCACCCCCATCAACGGATCCGTGTCGCCGGGCAGGTGGTAGGTCATCGCCGCATAGCCGAGATCGGCCAGCGGGTGCCCGATGGTCGCCAGCTCCCAGTCCAGCACCGCAACGACACGTGGTTCGGTGGGGTGCAGCAGCACATTGCCCAGCCGGTAGTCGCCGTGCGCGATGCACGCCTCGTCCCCGTCGGGAAGATGGGCGGGCAACCACGCCGCGAGCCGGTCCATCTCGGCGCATTCCTCGACCTTGGCGGCCTCCCACTGCCGGGACCACAGCGCGACCTGGCGCGCCAGATAGCCATCGGGCCGCCCGAAATCCGTGAGTCCGGCCGCTCGCCAGTCCACCTTGTGCAGGCGGGCCAGCACCTGGGCCAGGTCCCGGTACACCGCGGCCCGTTCGGCCGGTGTGCCATCGCGCAGGACCCGGTCGGGATAGATCCGCCCCGGGACATGATCCATCACGAAGAACGGCGTGCCCAGCACCGAGTTGTCCTCGCACATCGCCCGCATCGCCGGCACCGGCACATCGCTGCCGGCCAGCGCCGACATCACCCGGTACTCCCTGCCGACATCGTGTGCACGCGGCAGCAGGGTGCCCGGCGGCTTCTTGCGCAACACGAATTCCCCTGCAGGGCTGTGCAGATGAAATGTCGGGTTGCTCTGGCCGCCCTGGAATTGCCGGATCTGCAGCGGACCGTCGATACCGTGCGCCCCCAGATATCGGAGCAGGGCCGCCTCGTCGAAACGATGCTGGGGCAGGACGTCGACGAGTTCGGGGACACCGGACATCTCGGCAGCGTCTCATATCCGTTAACCCGGCCGACGCTCATTGCGCGCGCGATGTGCACGAACCCCTGACAGACTTCTGTGTATGACCGATCTCGTCGTGCCCTCCCCCGCCGCCGAACGCGCCCGCACCGGGTTGTCCTCCGACGCTCTGCGCCGCGCGATCATCGACCACATCCGGTATTCGATCGGCAGGCCCGCCGCCGCGCTGCGGCCCGAGCACTACTACCGCGCGCTGGCGCTGGCGGTGCGGGACCGCATGCAGGACAACCGGGTTGGCTCCACCCAGACCTCGCTGGATCTGGGGAGCAAGATCACCTGCTACCTGTCCGCGGAATTCCTGATGGGTCCGCAACTGGGCGCCAATCTGCTCAACCTCGGCATCGAGCAAGCCGCCCGGGCCGCGCTGGCCGAACTCGGCCAGGACATCGAGGAGATCCTGGCCTGCGAGGAGGAACCCGGGCTGGGCAACGGTGGCCTGGGACGGCTGGCGGCGTGCTACCTGGACTCACTGGCCACCCTGGAGCGGCCGGCCATCGGCTACGGCATCCGCTATGAATTCGGCATCTTCGACCAGGAGATCCACGAAGGCTGGCAGGTCGAGAAGACCGACAACTGGCTGATCAACGGAAATCCCTGGGAGATCGCCAAACCCGATGTGCACTACCCGGTGCTGTGGGGCGGGCACTCCGAACGCTATGTCGACGACGCCGGTGTGCAACGGGTGCGCTGGATTCCGGGCCGGGTGATCCAGGGCGTCGCCTACGACACGCCCATCCAGGGGTACGGGGTGAAGACCTGCAATGTGTTGACCCTGTGGAGCGCGCGCGCCGTGCAGTCCTTCGCGCTGGAAGCGTTCAACACGGGCGACTATTACAAGGCGGTCGAGGAGGAGGTCACCTCCGAGACCGTCACCAAGGTGCTGTACCCGAACGACGAACCCGAGGCCGGCAAGCGGCTGCGCCTGTTGCAGCAGTATTTCTTCGTGTCCTGCTCACTGCAGCACATCCTGCACATCGTCGATGATCTGGCCGACCTGTCGGTCTATCAGCTACCCGACAAGTTCGCCATCCAGCTCAACGACACCCATCCCTCGATCGGGGTCGCCGAACTGATGCGGCTGCTCGTCGACGAGCGGCGGCTGGACTGGAACGAGGCCTGGGACATCACCGTGGCCACGTTCGGCTACACCAATCACACTCTGCTGCCGGAGGCCCTGGAGAAGTGGTCGCTGGCGCTGTTCCGCGAGTCGCTGCCGCGGCACCTGGAGATCATCTACGAGATCAACAGCCGCTTCCTCGACGAGGTGCGAGCGCACTTCCCCGGCGATGTCGAACGCGTTCGCAGGATGTCGCTGATCGGCGAGGAGGGCGGTCAGACGGTCCGGATGGCCCACCTCGCCACCGTCGGCAGCCACGCGATCAACGGGGTCGCCGCCCTGCACTCCGAGCTGCTCAAGGAAAGCGTGCTCAAGGACTTCTTCGAGCTGTGGCCCGAGCGGTTCTCGAACAAGACCAACGGGGTCACCCCCCGGCGCTTCGTCGCCCTGTCGAATCCGGGCCTGCGCGAACTGCTGGACCGCCGGATCGGAGAAGGCTGGCTGACACACCTGGACCGGTTGCGCGGGCTGGAGAACTTCATCGAGGACGACGCCTTCCGCCAGGAATGGCGGGATGTGAAGCGGGCCAACAAGGCCCGGCTCGCCGAGTTCGTGCTTGCCGAGACCGGCGTGGAACTAGACCCGACCTGGCTGTTCGACATCCAGGTCAAGCGGATCCACGAGTACAAGCGCCAGCACCTCAACGTGCTGAACATCGTGACGCAGTACCTGCGCATCAAGAACAACCCGGGTATCGACATGGCCCCGCGGGCGTTCATCTTCGGCGGTAAGGCCGCGCCCGGGTACTTCCTGGCCAAACGCATCATCAAGCTGATCACCGCGGTCGGCGACATGATCAACTTCGACCCCGAGGTCAACCGGTACCTGAAGGTGGTCTTCCTGCCCAACTTCAACGTGCAGAACGCACACCTGATCTACCCGGCGGCCAACCTCTCCGAGCAGATCTCCACCGCGGGCAAGGAGGCCTCCGGCACCGGCAACATGAAGTTCATGATGAACGGTGCGCTCACCATCGGCACCCTGGACGGCGCCAATGTCGAGATCCGCGAGGAAGCCGGCGAAGAGAACTTCTTCCTGTTCGGACTCACCGTCGACGAGGTCGAGGCACTCCAGCGCAACGGCTACCGGCCGGCGGACTATGTCGCCGCGAACCCGGAGCTACGTGCCGTACTCGATCTGATTGCCAGCGGCCACTTCTCGCACGGTGACGGCGAGGTGTTCCGGCCGCTGGTCGACAACCTGACCCACGACGACCCCTTCCTGGTGCTCGCCGATTACGCGTCCTACGTGGAATGCCAGGATCGGGTGAGCGCCGCCTGGCAGGACCGCGACGCCTGGTCGCGTATGTCGATCCTCAACGCGGCGCGCAGCGGGAAGTTCTCCTCGGACCGCGCCATCGAGCAGTACTGCGACGAGATCTGGGGAGTGGGGCCGGTGACCGTGCGGACCGAGACCTGAATCCGCCGTGCGAAATCCTCAGAACCGGGTATGCCGGTATCCATGACTGCCTCCATACCCCTTTCCGATGATGAGGTCACGCTGCTCGACGCGTACTGGCGGGCGGCCAACTACCTGTCGGTCGGGCAGATCTATCTGCTGGACAACCCGCTGTTGACGCAGCCGTTGGCCGCCGAGCATGTCAAGCCGCGGCTGCTCGGGCACTGGGGCACCACCCCGGGTCTCAACCTGCTCTACGCGCACCTGAACCGCGTCATCACCCAGCGCGATGCCGATGTCATCTTCATCACCGGACCGGGGCACGGCGGGCCGGGCCTGGTGGCCAATGCCTACCTGGAGGGCACCTACTCCGAGGTGTACACCGCGATCGGCCAGGACACCGCCGGTCTGCAGAAGCTGTTCCGCCAATTCTCCTTCCCCGGCGGGATTCCCAGCCACGTGGCGCCGGAGACGCCCGGTTCGATCCACGAGGGCGGTGAGCTCGGCTATGCGCTGGTGCATGCCTACGGTGCCGCGTTCGACAACCCGGATCTCGTGGTGGCCGCCGTTGTCGGTGACGGCGAAGCGGAGACCGGCCCACTGGCCGCGAGCTGGCACTCGAACAAGTTCCTCGACCCGGTGCGCGACGGTGCGGTGCTGCCGATCCTGCACCTCAACGGTTACAAGATCGCCAACCCCACCGTGCTGGCCCGTATCCCGGCCGATGAGCTCGAGGCTCTGATGCGCGGATACGGCTACGTGCCGATCACCGTCGCCGGCGACGAACCCGGTGATGTGCACCGCCAGCTCGCGGCAGCCCTCGATGACGCGTTCGATCAGATCGCCGCCATCCAGCGTGCCGCCCGCGAGGACGGGCAGACCGGCCGCCCACTGTGGCCGATGATCATCCTGCGCACGCCGAAGGGGTGGACCGGGCCGCGTGAGGTCGACGGCAAGAAGGTGGAGGGCACCTGGCGCTCCCATCAGGTCCCACTCGCCGAGACCCGCACCAACGCAGCGCATCTCGAAGCACTCGGCACCTGGCTGGAAAGCTACCGCCCCCAGGAGTTGTTCGACGAGAGCGGAGCGCTTCGTGCCGATCTGCGCGCCTTGGCACCGGTCGGGCAACGCCGGATGAGCGCCAACCCGCACGCCAACGGTGGGCTGCTGCTGCACGAACTGGACCTGCCCCCGATCACCGACTACGCCGTCGAGGTGCCGAAGCCGGCGGCCTCCACCGCTGAGGCCACCAAGGTGCTCGGCACCTTCCTGCGCGATGTGATCGCCCGTAACACCGACAACTTCCGGCTGATGGGCCCCGACGAGACGGCGTCCAACCGGCTCTCGGCGGTCTTCGACGCCACCGACAAGGCTTGGCAGGCAGAACAATCCGGGGATGACGAGCATCTGGCCCCGGACGGCCGGGTGATGGAGGTGCTCTCCGAGCATCTCTGCCAGGGCTGGCTGGAGGGTTATCTGCTGACCGGCCGGCACGGGCTCTTCAGCTGCTACGAGGCATTTGTCCACATTGTCTCGAGCATGACAAACCAACACGCCAAGTGGTTGTACACCACCAACAACCTTCCTTGGCGGCGTCCGATCGCGTCCTTGAATGTCCTTCTGACGTCGCATGTCTGGCGACAGGACCACAACGGGGCATCACATCAGGACCCAGGCTTCATCGACCATATCGCCAACAAGCGTCCCGAGGTGGTGCGGGTGTACCTGCCGCCGGACGCCAACAGCCTGCTGTCGGTGGCCGATCACTGCCTGCGCAGCCGCCAGTACATCAACGTCATCGTCGCCGGTAAGCAGCCCGCGCTGAACTACCTGAGCATGGATGAGGCGATCGCGCACTGCGCGCGCGGCGCGGGCATCTGGGAGTGGGCCGGCTCCGAGAGCGGAACCACCCCACCCGATGTCGTGCTGGCCTGCGCCGGCGATATCCCGACGCTGGAAACCGTTGCCGCAGCCGATATCCTGCGGCGCAGGCTGCCCGGGTTGTCGGTTCGGGTCGTCAATGTGGTGGACATCATGCGGCTGCAGCCGCAGTCCGAGCACCCGCACGGGATGACCGATCACGAGTTCGATGCGTTGTTCACCACCGACACACCGATCATTTTCGCCTATCACGGCTATCCGTGGCTGATCCACCGGTTGGCCTACCGGCACGCGAATCACAGCCAGTTGCATGTCCGCGGCTTCAAGGAGCGCGGCACCACCACGACGCCGTTCGACATGGTGATGCTCAACGACCTCGACAGGTTCCATCTCGTGATGGACGTGATCGACCGGGTTGAGGGCCTGGGCAGCAACGCTGCCGGCCTGCGCCAGGAAATGGTCGATGCCCGGCTGGCCGCCCGCCGCTACACCCGGGACCACGGTGAGGACGATCCGGCCATCAGCGGCTGGGGCTGGGACTGGGATTGGGAGCGCATCGACTGACGTTTCGCCCCTCGGGGACGGGGTATCCGCGTGCGCATGCAGGCGTCGGCACGTACGACCGTCAATTGGGTCCTCGCGGTGGCCACGGTGCCCGCCGCCATCGCCATCGTGGTGTTGCTCTACGGCCAGATTCTGGGCACCGCGGGTTGTAGCGCAGCGGCCTGCCCGTCTCTCAGCGAGGCAGCGTTCACCCTCATCCAATACGGTGTTCCGGCGATCGCAGTGCTGACCGTGGTGGCGTCCTTCTTCACCGCGCGCAAGCGTGCCGGCGTCATCGTCCCTGTCCTCGCGTGGGCCCTGTTGATCATCGCGGCGATCGTCTTGTTCACCGCGTTTCAGTAGCGGTCCGGTGTTGCTGGGTCGCACCGGCACCCCAGCCGGGCGCGTCCGTTGAACGGACGACAGGTGTTGCGAATCCCGTGCGCATACCGCACACACCGCTCTTTGTCGGGGATAACTGCGAGCCCGCCACGGCGGGCAACTAGGGTGCTAGCGGTAGTTGCTGATCCGAACACAGAGGGGCTGCGTGGACCTGGAGGGCCTGATCGGTGGCGGGCTGAACCTGCTCGGCGGCGTCGCCAAGCGGGCACCGCTCGCGGGTGAGGTGTTGCCCTTACTCGCCGATGCCGAACGCGCGGTGGTGCGGGTGATGCGCAGGCATCTCACCGATCTCGATCCGCCCGCCGTGGTGGCCTCCACCGACACCGAACAGATTCCCACCCCCAATCAGCTGCTCCGCACCTTGCTGGACCGCTCGATGTACACCAGTCCGGACAAGAGTCGCGACGCTCTCTACCTGGATCTGCTGCAGGCGCTGGTGCCCGATGAGGCGCGCATTCTGGCCGCGCTCTCCGACGGCTCGGCCTACCCGGTCATCCACGTGGCCGAACCCGGTGCCGGTGGTGGCGCCGCATACGCGCTCAAGAACGCCTCGACGGTGGGCCGTGCCGCCGGGGTCTCGCTCCCGCGTCATACCTCGCTGTATCTGACCCGGATGCTCGGCCTCGGCCTGGTCCGGCTGGGTCCGGAGGCCTCGTCCCTGTACGACGAATACGAAATGTTGCTGACCGACTCCGTGGTGAACATCGCACTGGCCACCGCGCGCCGCGGTGTCCGATCCGCCCGGGTGGTCCGGCGCACCGTCCGCATCAGCGATCTCGGTCAAGAGTTGTGGGAGGCAGCGAAATGAGCGACCTGTGGGAGCACGCCTTCTCCTATCCCCTGTGGGTGTACATCACCATCCCCTTCGGCGCGGCCTTCGTCGGCTGGGTCACCAAGATCCTCGCGTTGAAGATGATGTTCTATCCCGTCGAGTTCAAGGGCATCAAACCGTACTTCGGCTGGCAGGGCCAGATTCCCAGACGGGCACCGAAAATGGCTGCCGTAGCTGTTGATTCGCTGACCTCCGGGATCCTGAAGCCCGAGGAACTCTTCGACAAGATCGACCCGGACGAACTCGTCAAGGAACTCGGCGAACCCCTGCGCGAGGCCGCCGAGGAACTCGTCAACACCATGATGATGTCGTTCCAGCCGCAGGTCTGGCGGGCCACCCCTGATCAGGTGAAGGACCTCATCGTCAGCAATGTCGAGGGGCGCATCCCGTCCGCCGCCCGCGGCATGTTCGAGGAGTTCCGCGGTCAGGTTGACCAGATCTTCGACATCAAGCACATGGTCGTGACCAACCTGGTCCGCGACAAGGCAACCCTGAACGCGGTTTTCGAGGATATCGGGCGACCGGCGTTCACCTTCCTGATCAGATCCGGTCTGGTATTCGGTTTCGTCATCGGCGTGGTGCAGATGCTGGTCTTCGGTGTCACCGGCTGGCATCTCGCACTGCCGCTGTTCGGCCTGCTGACCGGTGGCCTCACCGACTGGGTTGCTCTGCAGATGATCTTCCGGCCGCTGGAGCGAAAGAACGTGTTCCTCGGCCTCAAGTGGCAGGGCGTGTTCCAGGCCCGCCGCAAGGAGGTCATCCGCGGGTACGCCGCACTGATGGCCCGCGAGATCTTCACCCCGAAGGCCATCATGGAAAGCCTGCTGACCGGCCCCATGTCGGACAAGTTCTTCGATATCGTCCAGACCGAGATCGGCCGCACCATCGACAGCCAGATGGGCTTCGCGGGGCGGGTGATCACTGTGCTCGGCGGCCGCCAGTACCAGGAGATGAAGGTCCAGATCGCCAACTCGATCATCGAGAAGCTGCCGGAAACGTCGTCGTATATCGAGCAGTACGCGGCCGGCCGGCTCGACCTGGAGAACGTGATGGTCGAGAAGATGGATGATCTGGACTCCCAGTCCTACGAGAATCTGTTGCGGCCCGCCTTCAAGGATGACGAATGGATCATCGTGGTGCTGGGCGCCGCACTGGGTTTCCTGTGCGGCGAACTGCAATTACAGCTCATCCTGCTGTTGGCCGGCTGAGACCGGTCACGCGAGACGAGCCCGCGCGGACGCCGGCGCCGCCGTCGGCCGCGGGTACCCGGTAAAGCGTTCCCGCAGTGTCGATTCGTTGTACGCGGTGCGGAACAGGCCGCGGCCCTGCAGGATCGGCACCACCTCGTCGACGAAGATCTGCAGCCCGTCGGGGAAGACGTCGGGCATCAGGTTGAACCCGTCGGCGGCGCCGGCCAGGAACCACTGCTCGATGGTGTCGGCGACGTCGACCGGTGTGCCCACGACGACGCGGTGCCCGGCGCCGCTGAACGCGCGGACGGCCTCGCGCAGCGTCAGACCCCGGCTTTCGATCGACCGGACCACCGACTCCCGGAACCCCAGCGATGCGCCGAACTTCGCCGGATCGCGCACCGCACCGAGCAGGTGCCCGGGGACCGGCGCGTCCAGCGGGAAACCGGACAGATCCTCCCCGAGCACCTGCGACAACCGCTCGATGTCGTGGCCCGCCGGCAGGAGTGCGCTCTGGCGCTCGTAGCGCCGTTGCGCCTCGGCCTCCGTGCTGCCGATGGTGGTGATCAGTCCCGGCAGGATTTTGACATCGCTGCGCCGGCGACCCGTGGCCACCGCCACATCCTTGACGTGGCGGTAGTGTTCCACCCCCGCAGCGAGATCCAGTTCCGCGCTGAACACCGCATCGGCGGCACGCCCGGCCAGCTCGCGGCCCTGCGGTGAGCCACCGGCCTGCACCAGCAGCGGATATCCCTGCGGCGACTGCCCTTGCGGCAGCGAACCGACCACCGTGAAGAACTCACCCTGGTGGTCGATTCCGCGCGCACCGGCGTCGGCGGCGTCCTGCCACAGTGCCCGCACCACGTCCACGAACTCGGCGGCACGCCGGTACCTGGTCGGCCGGTCCGGGTAGTCGGCCAGCCCGAAGTTTCCGCCGGCCGGCACCGAATAGGTGGTGACCACATTCCAGGCGCAGCGGCCCTGCGACAGCTGATCCAGCCCGAGCAGACGGTGCGCGAGCTCCACCGGATCGTTGAAGGTCGACGACAACGTCCCGATCAACCCGAGGTGCTCGGTCTCGGCCGCCACCGATGCCAGGATGACGCTCGGTTCCAAGGCCTGCGACGGCCGCAGCGCCGGATGCTCGCGCAGCGCCGGACCGTCGGCGAGGAACAGCGCGTCGAGAAGCCCGCGCTCGGCGATCTTGGCCATCCGCACGTAGTAGCCCGGGTCGGCGAACGCGGTCGGCGGTTCGCTGCTGAGCTGCCATGATCCGGTGTGGATCCCGACATTGAGCACGTTGACGTTGAGGATCAGGTTGTCGGTCAAGCCCATCAGTCTGCGTCCCATCACAGTCGCCCTCCCGGATTCGGAACGGTATCGAAAACAGCTGCGTGCCCGGACAGATCCGGACTTTCCGGGACCGGAAGACGCAGCCGCCCGCGCAGTGTGCCCTCCCCCGGGCCGCCGATCACACCGCGGCGCCGCGCCGCGGGCAACACCCGCTCCAGCACATGGTCGAACACCTGGGGGTCCACCCGCAGCAGCACACCGTGCGCTGCCGGGATACCGGAGATCCGGTCGAGGGTTGCCGCGATCGAGTGCAATGACCGCACCCTGATCACGACCGGCGTGCCGTCCGGAACGGGTTCGCGGTCCTCGACCACCACGAGGTCCGCCCCCGACGGTGCGGTGGCGCTGCCCCGGGTGGCCTGACGCCATACCGGCAGGTCGCCCTGGACCGAACCCGGGACGTTCAGCGGTCCGGTGATCGCGTATCCGGCGCGCACATCGGCGCGCCGGATCTGTGTCACGTCCGCGAACACCCCCGCCGCCGTGTCACCCAGTACGGATCCCAGAGGCCATGTGCGCCAGAGTGTCCGGACGGCCGCTACCGCGTCGTCGGTGTGCGTGGCGTCGAGGTGGGCGCCGGTCCAGGTGTCGCTGGCGGCGTTCAGGGCGATGCTGTGATCGAAATCGAGCGCCAGCCAGCCGACCCGGCCCTGGGCGGCGTGGTCCACCGATATCAGTCGGCGGGCCAGATTGTAGGGATGGTCGCGGTGTCCCGCCGCCGACACCACCAGCCCCAGCCGGGTGCTGTGCCGGGCCGCGATCGTCGCGATGAGCGACGGGTCCAGGGTCACCGTGCCTGCGTGGGTCGACTCACCCCGCTCGGCACCGATCACCCAGTAGCCCACCCCTGCGGACTCCAGTCGCCGCGCCAGCCCGGCGATTCCCCGGGCAGGCGCTTCGGCTCCGACCTTGCGGTCGGCGACCCCGTCGCCGACCACCTCCACCCCGACCGATAGTGCGACAGCCATGGCTTCGACGTTACGTCCCGACGTGCCCCAGACAACGGTTGTGCTCACGGCAAATCCAAAGGCGCGCCCGGACAACAATTAAGTACAGGTGAAGTGTCGCCTTAATGTTCCTTACGGCCCGAATGGTGGTCACCGGGTGACTGCCGGCATAACTTCATCCGGGTGTTGAACACAACGCTGCACCGCATCGCACAGTCGATTGTGGTGATCGTGCTGGCCTACACGGCAGTGTTTTTCGTACTGAACGTGCTTCCGGGCGACCCGATCGAACAACAGATATCCAATCCGGAGAACCCGATCTCCGAGGAGGACGCGCAAGTCCTGCGGGACTACTATCGTCTCAGTGAGCCGGCGATCGTCCAGTTCGGTGTGTCGGTACAGCGGTTGTTCACAGGTGATCTCGGCTACTCACTCAACAGCGGCCAGCCGGTGTCGGAGCTGCTGGCCCATGCCCTGCCCTCCACGGCCGCGCTGGCCGGGGTGGCGTTCGTGCTCGCCGCCGCGCTGGGTCTGGCCATCGCACTGGCAGCGGTGTTCGCACCGTGGCCCGTGGCACGCGAAGCGGCCCGCTCGATTCCGCCGGCTTTCCTGTCGATCCCGGTGTTCGTGACCGGTCTCATTGCCCTACAGCTCTTCTCGTTCAGCCTCGGCTGGGTATCCGCGGTCCGCGACGAGGGTCTCGGTTCGACACTGCTGGCCGCATTGCCGCTCGCTCTGCCGGTCGCCGCACCGATCGCCCAGGTACTGATACAGGGGCTGAGCAATGCAGCGGGGCAACCCTATGTCGAGGTGCTGCGGGCAAAAGGGCTGAGCGAGAACCGGATCGTGTTCGGTCATCTGCTGAAGAACGGATCGATTCCCACCGTCACCATCGTGGCGATCACGGTCGGCGAGCTGCTCGCGGGCTCGGTCATCACGGAGACGATCTTCAACCGCACCGGGATCGGCTATCTCACCGAGACCGCGGTCCGCAATCAGGACACCCCCATCATCCAGGCGGTCGTCATCACGGTGTCGGTGACATTCGTCCTCATCAACCTCATCGTCGATGTGCTCTATCCGCTGATCGATCCCCGCATCGGCAAGGCAACCAAGACCCAGGTGGTACCGGCATGACCGTCGTCGAAGCGCTGCCCGCGCCGCAGGCCGCTCGCATCTCGCAGCGGCTGCGGCTGAACGTGTGGGATGTCCCGCCGATCCTGTTCCTGCTGCTGGTCGCCGCGATGATCATCGCCCCGGGCACCATCGCGCCCTATGACCCGCTGCAGGAGAACCCGGCGCTGCCGCTGGCCGGACCCACCCTGGCGCACCCTTTCGGCACCGACTACATCGGCCGCGACCTGCTCAGCAGGGTCATCGCGGGAACCGCCGCCACCATCGCAGGCTCATTCATCGCGGTCATCATCGGGCTGCTGGCCGGAACCATCCTCGGGCTCCTCGCAGCGTACTTCGGCCGGGCCACCGACAGCATCATCAGCCGGATCATCGATGTGCTGCTGTCCATCCCCACCCTGCTGCTGTCGATCACCATCATCGTGGCGCTGGGGTTCGGCACGGTGAATGCCGCTATCGCCGTGGGGGTTTCCTCCATCGCGGTGTTCGCCCGGTTGGCCCGCTCCGAGGTGCTCGCCACCCGGAACCTGCCCTTCGTCGAGGCCAGCGAACACCTCGGCGCCAGCCACCTGACGTTGCTGTTCCGTCATGTGCTGCCCAACTCCTACTCGGCGGTGCTGTCGCTGGCCGCCCTGCAGTTCGGCACCGCCATCCTGGCCATCGCCTCGCTGAGCTTCCTCGGTTACGGCGCCCAGCCACCGGATCCCGAATGGGGACTGCTGATCTCCGAGGGCCGCAACTACATCAACTCGGCACCCGGCTTGGTGTACTTCCCCGCGGTGGCCATTGTGCTGACCGTGATGAGTCTGTCCCGGCTCGCCCACCTCATCCGAAAGAAGGTCGGTTGACATGAATTCGCCTGTATTGCTGTCAGTTTCCGGACTCAGCGTCGAGTACACCACCCGGTCCGGTGTGCGCCCGGTGGTCCGGGATGTGTCCCTCGATGTTCAGCAGGGCCGCGTGGTCGCCGTCGTCGGCCAGTCCGGGTCGGGTAAGTCCACCATCGCCCGGGCCGTCCAGGGGCTGCTGCCCGAGAACGGCCGCGTCACCGCGGGACAGATCACCATCGCCGGTACCGAGGTCACCGGACTGTCCGCGGGCGAATGGCGCGCACTGCGCGGCACGTCCATCGGATTCGTGCCGCAGGATCCGCTCGGTTCCCTCGATCCGCTGAAGCGGGTCGGCGACCAGGTCGCCGAGGTGCTGATCGTGCACCGCTTGGCCGGCAGGCGGGCGGCCCACCGCCGGGCTGTCGAACTGCTCGAGACCGTGGGCATCAAGGAACCCGCGCGGCGCGCCGCGGACTACCCGCATCAGCTCTCGGGCGGCCAGCTGCAACGCGTCCTCATCGCGATCGCGATTGCCGGTGATCCTGCCCTGCTGATCGCCGACGAACCGACCTCAGCCCTCGATGTCACTGTCCAGCAACGGATCCTCAATCTGCTGGATGAGCTGCGCCGCGACCGCGGCCTCGGGGTCGTGTTCATCACCCACGATCTCGCGCTGGCCGAACACCACAGCGACAGCGTCGTGGTGCTGCACGAGGGTCACGTTCGTGAGGCCGGCCCGACGACGACCGTGCTGATCAACCCGCAGGCCGAGTACACCCGCCAGCTCATCGCCGACGCCCCCGCGCTCTCCCCCGACAAGTACGCGCGGGCCGCCGAGGCACCCGCCGGCGAACCGATACTGCAGGTGACCGATCTGGTGAAACGCTACGGCGACACCCCGGTGCTCGACGGTGTGTCCCTGAAGGTCCAGCGCGGCACCATCCACGCACTTGTCGGCGAATCGGGGTCGGGCAAGACCACCGCGGCCCGGGTACTCGCCGGTCTCACCACGTTCGACGCCGGACAGGTACGCGTCGACGGCGTCGTCCGGGAACCGCATCGCGCGCTGGACAGGGCCAGGCAGCGGGCACAGGCGCGCATCCTGCAGATGGTCCATCAGAATCCGCTGGCCTCGCTGGACCCACGGTTCACCATCGGGGAAGCCATCGCAGAACCGTTGCGGATCAACCGCATCGGCTCCCGGGCGGATCGCCGCCTCGAGGTCACTCGGGCGCTCGACCGGGTCGGCCTGCCTGCGTCGCTCGCCGAGCGCAAGCCGGGCGAGATCTCCGGCGGGCAGCGCCAGCGGGTCGTGCTGGCCCGGGCGCTGGTGCTCAGCCCACCCATCCTGGTGCTCGACGAACCCACCTCCGCGCTCGATGTCACCGTGCAGGCGCAGGTGGTGGATCTGCTCATCGAGCTGCAACGCGACCTCGGCCTGTCCTACCTCTTCATCTCGCATGACCTGAGCCTGATCCGCCAGATCGCCGATCAGGTCAGTGTGCTCGAGCACGGCCGACTCGTGGAGACGGGACCGGTCTCACACGTGTTCGCCGCACCGTCGGCGCCCTACACCCAGCGCCTGCTCGACGCGGTGCCCGGCGCACCGGCCCGGGCCGCATGACCGGCCTGCGCCGCGCGGCCGTCGTCCTGCTGGCCGCGCTGCTGACCGCGTGCAGTTCCGGGGAGTCCGCACCGCCACCCGCAGGCGGTGCCCGCGGTGGCCACCTGACCTATCTTGATGCCGAAGCCCCGGCCTCCCTGCAGATCCAGGTCAGCTACTGGCAGAACAGCCTGTTGAAGGACCAGATGCTGGACCGGCTGGTCTACCAGGACCCCAAGACCTTCGACTACGTGCCGTGGATCGCCGAGAAGTGGACAGTCGACGATGCACATCTGGTGTACGAGTTCACCATTCGCGACGGGGTGACCTACAGCAACGGTCAGCCGCTGAACGCCGAATCGGTGCGCCGCAACCTGCAATGGCAGGCCAACGGCGACAAGGACAAGGGCATCACCCGCAACAACTACTTCCCGAAGATCGCCTCGGTCACCGCGGACAACGAACGCCGCACCGTGCGGGTGACACTCCCCGAACCGTATGCGCCCTTCATCGCGGTGCTCTCACTGAACACCGCGGGCCTGGTCGCCGATGCCACCATCGACGCCAGCAAGGAAACCCAGTCCGTCGTCACGAATCTGATCGGCTCCGGACCGTTCTACGCGGAGTCCCAGATCCCCGACAAGCAGATCGTGCTCGCCAAGCGCCGCGGCTACGACTGGGCGCCGGCCACCGCACCGCATCAGGGTGAGGCCTACCTGGACAGCATCACCGTCATCCCGGTGACCGAGGACAGTGTCCGGGTCGGGGCGCTGCGCGCCGGCCAGGCCGACGCCATCCGCTACTCACAACCGCCCGACGAACGGCTGCTGGACCGCGAAGGCTTCGATGTGCGCGGGTTGCGCACCCCCGGCCTGGCCAACACCCTCGACATCAGGCAGAGCGCGCCGAACATGGCGGATGTCAACGTCCGCAAGGCCATCGGGTTCGGCATCGACCGCGGTGAGATTCTGCGGACGCTCTACACCGAGAACTGGCAACCGGCCCAGAACATCGTGACCAAGAACTTCCCGGGCTACACCGACCGCAGCGATGCCGTCCGTTATGACCCGGCAGAGGCGGTGCGGCGGCTGGAGGCCTCGGGCTGGACCGAGGTCGACGGCGAGGGATACCGCGTCAAGCACGGTGCGCAGCTGTCGGCGCTGATCTATGTCGACGTCTACGACCACACCGCCAAGCCGATGTACGAACTCATCCAGCGCCAGCTCAAGCGCATCGGGATCAAGCTGGTGATCCGCCAGACCGATTTCGCGAACTACCCCACGGCCAGCATCGAGGATTCGGTGGCGCTGCGGCGCAACGGGTGGCCGACGGCCGACCCCGTCAGGCTGTGGCAGAACTACGGTAGCGACGGTGGGGACCTGTACGCGCTCGACGGCGCCGATCCCACCATCGATCGGCTGCTGGATGCCCAGATATCGGCCACCGACCCGCGGCAACGCCTGAAACTGCTGCAGGAGTACAACAACTACGTCATCGACAATGCGTACTCGGTGCCGCTACTGGAGGACACCCAGATCTTCGCGGTGGCGCCGCGGGTTCAGGGATTCGCGAATGCCGCCAACTCGGTGCCGTGGTTCTACGGCGCCTGGATCGATGACTCGCACACGCTCACCACGGGAAAGGACTGATCCGTTGACCACCGAATCCGTACTGAACGGCACAGCCGTGTCACATGCCGCCGATCTGCAGGATGTGCTCGACGCCATCGCCGCCGACTACCGCCGCAGGCTCGGCGACGGTGGCCACCAGCCGCCGAGTTTCGGCCTGCAGCTGGTCCGGGAGCACCGGCTGGGCGCCGTACGCCTGGCCGCCGAGCACGGCGGCGCCGGATTCACCGTGCCCGAGTTCTTCGCGTTCGTCATCTCGCTGGCCGAGGCCGATCCCGACCTGGCGCATATCCTGCGCGTGCACTACGCCCAGACCGAGGAACTGCAGCGGGTCACCCACCGGGGCACCTCGGACCGGTGGCTGGCGGTCATCTCCGACGGAAAACTGCTCGGGGGCACCAACTCCGAGCTCAGCAGCGCTCGGGTGGGTGGGCAGAGCTATGACACCAAACTGGTGCGCACCGCCGACGGGCTGCGGTTGACCGGCCGCAAGTTCTACAGCACCGGCGCCCAGTTCTCGGATCGCCTGCGGGTCAGCGCCGAGAACGAGGACGGTACGCCCATCGGAGTGGTGATCCCGGTGGACCGCCCCGGGGTGGTACACGCCGATGACTGGGACGGTATCGGGCAGCGGCACACCGGCAGCGGCACCACTCTGTTCGAAGATGTCGTGGTCGGGGACGACGAGGTCGTGCACCTCGGTACCGATATCGGGATCGACCGGTCACGCGGCGCGCTGGTCCAGCTCTACCTGCACGCCATCGCCGCCGGCATTCTGCGTGCCGTCACCACCGACGCCGCCGGCGTGGTGCGCGACCGGCACCGCACCTACACCTTCGCCGCCGCGGACAAGCCCTCCCAGGATCCCCAGCTTCTGGAGATCGTCGGCGAGATCGACGCGGTCGCTTACGCCGCGGAGGCCTTGGTGCTCAGTGCGGCAGCCGAACTCGCGCCGGCGCTGGCCGCGGGCCGGGCGACCGGTATCGACGCCAAGCTGGAGACCAAGGCGTCGGTGGCGGCGGCTCGGGTGAAGGTGGCGATCGAGGAGCCCGCGCTGCGGGCGGCCTCACGTCTTTTCGATGTCGGTGGCGCCTCCTCGGTGCGGTCGTCGGCGCATCTGGACCGGCACTGGCGCAATCTGCGGACCCTGTTCTCACACAACCCGACCGTGTACAAGGCCCGGGTGCTCGGTGATATCGCGGTCAACGGTGCCGATCTGCCCAACACCGGGTTCTTCTGAGCCGACCGAAAAGCCGGCCCCGACATTGCGTCGGGGCCGGCTCTTTCGTGATCCGTCACGCCGAGGTGGCACCGGCCAAGGGAGCCTCGGTGCCCAGATTCTCGGGCCGGATGGACCGATGGCCGGCCACCTGTGCCGCGATCGCATCCAAACGCTGCAGCTGCGTCTCGTCGAGCGCCACCGATACCGCGCCCACGTTCTCGCGCAGATATTCCACGTGGCGGGTACCCGGGATGGGCACCACGTCCTGACCGCGGGAGAGCACCCAGGCCAATGCGACCTGGCCGGGCTGCACCCCGATCTCGGCGGCGATGGTCGCGACGGCGTCGGCCAGTGCGCGGTTGTGGTCGAAGGCGTCGGCACCGAAACGCGGGTGCCTGAGCTGGATACCGGAGACGTCATCACGGGAACGCACCCGGCCGGTGAGCCAGCCCCGGCCCAGCGGGGAATACGGCACGATACCGATACCGAGTTCACGGGCGACCGGAATGGTGTCGCTCTCGATATCCCTTGTGAAGATCGACCATTCGTTCTGCACCGCGGCGATCGGGTGCACGGCGTGCGCGCGACGCAGGGTCTGCGGGCCGGGTTCGGACAGACCGATGTGCCGGACCTTGCCTGCACTGACCAGATCGGCCAGCGCTCCGACCGTCTCCTCGATGGGCACCTGCGGATCGACTCGGTGCTGGTAGTACAGATCGACGTGGTCGATCCCCAGCCGCCGCAACGACCCCTCGATGGCGCTGCGCACGTATTCCGGTCTGCCGTCGAGCGCCCGGGCGTCCGGGTTGGTGTCCCGATCCAGGGCGTTGCCGAACTTGGTGGCGATCACCAGCGAGTCCCGGCGTCCCCGGATGGCCCGGCCGAGCAACTGCTCGCTGAACTCCGGCCCGTAGACATCGGCGGTGTCGAACAACGTGACCCCGAGGTCGATGGCCGCATCGACGAGATCGGTGGCCTGCTTCTCATCGGCGGGCCCGGCCGAGGTGCGAAAGCTCATGAATCCCAGACCGATCGCCGAGACCTCGGGTCCGTCGGCGCCGAGCCTGCGGGCGGGAAGGGTGGTCATTCGATTCTCCTTGTGGTGGATGGGGGTCAGGACCCGAAGAACGGCTCGCCGGAGACCGCCTCGGACTCGCGGCCGTCGACACCCCTGGGCACGTCGCCTTCGAGGGTCACCCGGTAGAGCACGCGGTCGTAGTCGAGATGGCCGGCGTCCGGGATCGCGAGATGGGCGGTGGCCCGGTTGTCCCAGAACGCGATGCTTCCCGGGGCCCAGCGGAATCGCACCGTGTACTCGGTGCGGGTTGCTTCCTCCCACAGCAGTTTCAGGATCGATTCGCTCTGCGTGGGCGAATAGCCACGGATCTTGCGTGCTCCCCTGGTGAATCCCGGGCTGACGAACAACGCGCGCTCGCCGGTCACCGGATGCACCCGCACCGCCGGGTGATACGACACCAGATTCGCCTCGAGGACCTTGCGCTCGCGTTGGCTGCCCGCCGCCGCGCGGCTGTTGAACTGATGCTTGATGTCGAGTTTGTCCGCGAACTCTCGCAGGTCCTTGGGCAGATTCTCGTACGCCGCAACGAGGTTCGTCCATGCGGTGTCCCCACCGTAGGCCGGCAGGATGTGCGCCCGCAGGATCGAGGCGGCAGGCGGGTTGATCAGCGCGGTGACATCGGTGTGCCAGCTGTTGTCATACGAGGTCCGCTTGCGGCCCAGCGTGCGCTCGTATCGGCGGCTGTCGATCGGCAGGATCTCCGGGAAGCCTTCCGGCGGATCCTCCTCGTGCGGATGGGCCGGTGTCACCTTGCCGAAGTGGCGGGCGAACGCGATCTGCTCGGCGTGCCCGATTTCCTGGTCGCGGAAGAAGATCACCTTGTAGGTGTGCAACGCATTGCGGATCTCGTCGACGACGGCCGGCTCCAGTGTGTGCCGCAGGTCGACGCCGCGAATCTCGGCGCCGATGTAGCCGGCCAGTGGTTCGATATCGAGTCCGGTGTCGGTGAGTAGGCGATTGTCGGCAAGGTCTGTCATGGCTCAACTTTCGAATTCCGCCGCCCGTCGAACAAGCGTGTTTGGCTACCGGAACCATTCAGCTCGGCTTAAGGCCGGATGCCCAGAATTACATTTGCACTGATTTGAGAAAAGGTTGCGGCGTAATCCCAGTTCAAAGCTCTGCCTCCGGCGTGCTTCACCGCGACGGGCACCGACCGGACGATTCGGCTGCGATCATGGACAGCGTGAACTGTTGTCCCTGACATCTCTCCCAGCCCGAGAAATCTTGTCCCGGCAGCCGCCGCAGGGGGTTCTGATGCTCGATCTACGCCGAATGATGTTGTTGTCCGATCTGGCTGACCTCGGCTCGGTGACCGCCGTCGCCGAACGTCGCAGCATCACCAGCTCGGCTGTCTCGCAACAGCTTCGCGTCCTCGAGGAGGAGGCCGGCGCGGTGCTGTTCCGCCGGGAAGGCAGAACATTGGGGCTCACCCGCAGCGGACAGGTGCTCGCCGAACATGTTCGCCGGGTGCTCGTCGCGGTCGACGAGGCCATGAGTGCGGTGGCCGAGACCCGTGATCGGGTCTCCGGGCGGGTCGCCATCGCGACATTCAACATGGGGCTGCCGATGCTCGCCGCGCCGACCATGCGCCGACTCAGCATCGCCGAACCCGATCTGCGTGTCGAGGTTCAGCAGGAGACCAGTACCGCCGCCCTGCGACTGCTGCGTCAGGGTGAGGTCGATATCGCGCTGACCTGTCGGTACGACTTCGTCGGCGAGGAGTCGCTCGGCGGGCTTTCGGCCGAACCGCTGTTGGACGAGCCCCTCGTGCTGCTGGCGCCGAAGTCATCGCATCTGAAGATCCGCAAACACGGGCTCTCGGCACTGGCCAACGGGCCCTGGGTGACCGGGCCGCAGAACTCCGGGCTCGGGGTGGCGGTGATGCGTGCCGGTGCGAGCGCGGGTTTCACCCCGCAGGTCAAGCACCGGCTGATCGGCGCCCAGAACATCTGCGACCTCGCCGCAACCGAAATCGCCTCGGCCATCGTGCCCCGGTTGTCGATACCCGCGGCATTGGAGGGGCTGATCGTTCCAGAGCTGCAGGTGGGTGGACGCACCATCAGCGCCATCGTGCGCGACGGCAGGCAGCGCGATCCCAATATCGCGCTGATCCTGAAGACCCTGCACGCGGTCGCCGATGGGGCGCTGCCGGCCGAACAGCTTGATGTCGCTTCCTGATTCACGACAAGCGCAATCGCTCTGCAGCATTCTCGTAGCCGAAGCAGGAGGTCCTATTTCGTGGGTGAACGTCAGCTCCATCTGAATGCGTTCCTGATGAGTACCGGGCACCATGAGGCTTCGTGGCGGCTTCCGGAGAGCAACCCGTTCGCGGCGACCGATGTGGCGCACTACGCGGAACTCGCCAGGATCGCCGAACGCGGCACCTTCGATTCGCTGTTCCTGGCCGACAGCCCGCAACTCAACGGGGATGTCGGGCGGCGTCCGCTCGGCGTGCTGGAACCGTTGACATTGTTGACCGCGCTGGTGGCGGTGACCGAACGGATCGGGCTCATCGCCACCGCGTCGACGTCGTACAACTCCCCCTACAATCTGGCCCGCCGGTTCGCCTCCCTCGACCACGTGAGCGGCGGGCGCGCCGGCTGGAACATCGTCACCACCGCGACGGTGGACGCCGCGCGCAACTTCGGGCTCGACGATCTGCCCGACCACGCATCCCGTTATGCCCGGGCCGAGGAGTTCGTGCACGTCGCCCGCAAGCTCTGGGACAGCTGGGAAGACGACACGGTGGTCGCCGACAAGGCCACCGGCCAATGGGGTGATCAGTCCAAGATCCATCCCGCCGGACATCGTGGCGAGTTCTTCTCGGTGCAGGGCGCGCTGAACATCCCGCGTTCACCGCAGGGCTATCCCCTGCTGGTGCAGGCCGGGTCGTCAGAAGACGGAAAGACGTTGGCCGCCAAGCATGCCGAGGCGGTCTTCACCGCCCAGCAGACGCTCCACGAGGCACGTGCCTTCTACACCGACCTCAAGAAGCGTGCCGCCGCACACGGCCGCGACCCGGAGACCGTCAAGATCCTGCCCGGCATCGTCCCGGTCATCGGCAGTACCGAGGCCGAGGCCGCCGCCAAGGACCGCGAACTCGATGCCGCGATCGTGCCCACCTATGCGCATCAGCAGCTCGCCACCACCTTGCGGATACCGCTCGAGCAGCTTGCACTCGACGAGCAGCTGCCCGCGGAGCTACTGCCCGAGGACGCCATCGAGGGCGCCAAGAGCCGCTACACGCTGATCGTGGAATTGGCCCGGCGAGAACACCTCACGGTGCGGGAGTTGATCGGGCGGCTCGGTGGCGGGCGCGGCCACCGCACCTTCACCGGTACCCCCGAACAGGTGGCCGACACCATAGAGGAGTGGTTCCGCGGCGGAGTCGCCGACGGATTCAACATCATGCCTGCGCTGTTGCCCTCCGGCCTTGCGGCCTTCGTCGATCACGTGGTGCCGATCCTGCGGTCGCGGGGCCTGTTCCGCACCGAGTACACGGCCACGACGCTGCGCGGCCACTACGGGCTGCAGCGGCCCGCGAACTCCAACCTCTTGGCCGCGGCGGCACGATGAGCTGGATAGCACCGCGCCCCGATGTCGACCACGACGTGGCGATCATCGGCGGCGGGCAGAGCGGGGTCACCGCTGCGCACGCGCTGTTGCGTGCCGGGGTCGGCCGGGTATCGGTGATCGACGCCGGTTCCGATGAATCCGAGTCGGCGTGGCGCACCCGCGCCAGGATGCGCACCCTCCGGACCGCCAAGTCCATATCGGGGCCCGAACTGGGCAACCCCGCCCTGGCATTTCCCACCTGGTTCGACAATGTCTACGGTGCAGGCTCTTTCGGCCAGATCGATCGCATCGCCACCGGTGATTGGGCGGACTACCTGAGCTGGTTCCGCAAGGAGGTCGGTGTCGACGTCCGGCACGGTGTCCGGGTCACCGACATCGCTGCCGCACCGACCGGACTGCGACTGACGCTGCAGAGCGCGGGTCGGCAGTGGACCGAGGACACCCGCAAGCTGGTGCTGGCCACCGGGGTCACGGGCACCGGCGGCCCGCACATCCCTGCCGTGCTGCGCGATCTGCCTGCCGGGCTGTGGGCCCACACCGCCGACGACATCGATTTCGCGGCACTGCGGGATCAGCGGGTCGCCGTACTCGGCGCAGCGGCCTCGGCCTTTGACGCCGCCGCCACCGCACTGGAGGCCGGCGCGGCCGAGGTGCACGTGTACACGCGCCGTCCCGCGGTGGTCATCGCGAACCCGGCCCACCGCCCCAATCCGCTGGTACAGGATGTCTTCCACCTGCGGCCCGATGACCAACGCTGGCTGCAGCGCAAGCAGGCCGCGACCGCGGGTGCCAGCGTCCCGCAGGACTCCGTCACGCGCGCAGCGGCATTCACGAACTACCACCTGCACGTCTCGGCACCGTGGGCGGCGGCCACCGAACAGGACGGCCGGGTGCTGGTGCGCGCCGCCGACGGTAGCCAGACATTCGACTTCGTGATCGCCGGCACGGGTTACCAGCAGGATCCGGCTACCCGGCCCGAACTGTCGACGATCGCTCCGTATATCGCACGGTGGAGCGACGTGTTCACCCCGCCGGACGGACTGGAGGACGAACTGCTCGGGGTGGCGCCCTATCTGGGTGCGGACTACGAATTGACCGAGCGACATCCCGGCAGCGCGCCATGGCTTTCCGATGTCCACGTGTTCAGCATCGGCGCCCACGTCAGCGTCGGCAGGCCGGTGGGCGATATCCCGAGCCTGCGGACCGGCGTGCCCCACCTGACCACCTCCATCACCAGGGACCTGGTGCTGGCCGATCTGAACTGTTGACAAGGAGATCCGATGGACCTAGAACTGACCGGCAAGCGCGCCATCATCACCGGCGGCAGCAAGGGTATCGGGCTGGCCGTGGCGCACGCCCTGGCGGCCGAGGGCGTGGATGTGGTGCTGGCCGCGCGCACCAAGGAGACCCTGGAGAAGGCGGCCGCGCAGGTGTCCGAACGCAGCGGTCGCCGCGCCATCCCCGTGGTGACCGATACCGGCGATGACGAATCGGTCAAGGCCCTCGTCGCCCGCGCCGTAGCGGAGCTGGGCGGTGTCGACATCCTGGTCAACAATGCGTCGAATCAGTCTGTCGGAGCGGGCTTTCCCGACCTGGCGGGTACCAGTGACGAGGACTTCTGGGCCGATGTGAACATCAAGGTGGTGGGCTATCTGCGGGCCGCGCGCGCGGTGGCACCGCATCTGGTGCAACAGGGTTGGGGACGGATCATCAACGTCAGCGGCCTGGGTTACCGGCAGACGCATTCCATCGTGCGCAGCATCCGCAATGTCAGCGTGGCCGCGCTGACCAAGAACCTCGCCGATGAACTGGGCCCGCACGGGGTCAACGTCACCGTGGTGCATCCCGGCCAGACCCGCACCGAGACCAAGAACCCGACGAAGGAGAGCGCGAACAACGCCATCGGCCGGGTGGTCGACGCCGCCGAGGTCGCCGATGTCATCGCCTTCCTGGCCTCGCCGCGCAGCGTCGCCATCACCGGGGACGCCGTCGCCGCCGGCGGCGGCCTGCTGGGGACGGTGAACTACTGACGGGTGCCGTGCTGGCGGATCGCGGCGGCTACCTAAGCAGCTTTGAAGGTGGCCAGGTCGATGCTGAACTGGTCCTCGGTGATACTGCGCCGCACGATGGGCGTACCCGGCGCCGGTGGCGCGATCGAGTAGTACGTCGCGTGGGTGGGCGTGACAAACTGCGCGGTGTGGACCCCGTCCCGATCGCTGGTGGTGACTGTCCAACCGTCGGCTTCCTTGGCGTAATTGCACGCTTCGCAGAGCCCCAGTCCGTTGCCGGCGCTGGTCTTTCCGCCGGCACGGTCCGGTGCGGCGTGATCGTGATGGCGGATCGGGGCATTGCAATACGGGGTACGACACGTTTGGTCCCGTAGCCCGATGAATCGGGCGAGGCCTTTCGGGAAGGTCCGGGCCCGTGACTCCATCGCCACCAACTGCCCACTGGTGGGATGTCGATACAACCGGCGCAGAGTTGCCGTGGCGTTCTCGTCGGCGATTGCCGCGTCGAGCAGGTGCCGAAGTACGTGCGCGGGAACAGGACCATACCCGGCGACGGCACCGGGGCAGTCATCACCACCGAAGAGTGTGGTGTCGGACATGACCAGGTTCAGCGCCACCGAGACCGGCACAGCGGAGGATCGGCCGGTGATCCTTTCGTAGGCGGTGTCGGTCATCACCTGGCCGCGAGAACGTCCGTCGCCGGACAGGTCGGACG
Organism: Mycolicibacterium sp. P9-22; assembly: GCF_008329585.1. Lineage (GTDB taxonomy): Bacteria > Actinomycetota > Actinomycetes > Mycobacteriales > Mycobacteriaceae > Mycobacterium. The sequence goes on from NZ_NPKP01000004.1 coordinate 367,330, forward strand.
CACGCTTGAGTGCGGCGTACATGCCGATGCCTTGCGCCAGTGGCATCAGAAAGCTCAGATAGACCATGCCGTTCGGAGCCGGCCGAGTCGTGACACAGCGGCTGCCGGCGGCCTTGTTGTTGCGTTCCACCACGGCGGCGGCATCCAGGCGGGCGGTGATCTTCTTGGCTTCGGCTTCGACTCGATTGTTGCCCCACCCGACCAACTTCGACGGGTCCCCGCACAGTTCGGCGTCCAACTCTCGGCGGTGTTCGACACTCAGGCAAGCCGATTCCCGAACGATCAGGGTGGTCCGATATTCCGACAGGACGCCGGCGTCCAACGCGGCAAGGGTGTACGGCATCTCATGCACCAGTGCGTTGGCCACCCCGAGATGGGTGTTGCCCTTGACGGGTGCGTCATGGCGGGCCAACGCGATCTCGGTGGCCAAGCCCTTCCCACGCCGCGCTCCAGGGACGCCACGCCCGCGTTCGGCGCGGGCCCGCCCCTCGGCCCACAAGGCGGTCGCCCGGGCCTGCACCGCCGCAGCCTTCGACTTCAATTGCTCGCAGCGCTCGACCAGGATCCGGAGCTCCGCCTCGGAGGCATCCGGATTCACTTCGAACAAACTTTCGAACATATTTCCGACGCTACACCGGGTGTCCGACATCGGGCGTATGAGCCGGACCCACCAGGGATTCTTCTGACCGGCATTCGGGTTGTATTGGTCCATGGCAATTGATGACCTCTTCCGACCGCTGACCGTCCGCTCGCTGACGGTGCCGAATCGCTTCGCGATGGCGCCGATGACCCGGCAGGCCTCCCCCGGCGGGGTACCCGGAGTTGACGTCGCGGAGTATTACCGCAGGCGCGCCGCCGGCGGCGTCGGTCTGATCATCACCGAAGGCGTCCGGCTGGCCGATCCCGCCGCGGGCTATCCGACGTCGATTCCCACCATCGCGGGTGATGACGTAATGGCCGGCTGGGCTGGCGTCGTCGACGCCGTACACCGGGAGGGTGCGACGATCGCCGCGCAGCTGTGGCATCAGGGTGCCGAGCGTGCGGATACCGACGGCGTGGTTCCGGTCAGCCCCTCCGGCGTCGACGGTCACGGCAAACCGAAAGGCCGTGCGCTGCAACGCGATGAGCTGAGCCAGGTGGTCGATCACTACGCCCGGGCCGCCGCCTCAGCGCGCGATATCGGGTTCGACGCAGTCGAGCTTCATGGTGCGCACGGCTACCTGCTCGACGAGTTCCTCTGGGAGAAGACCAATCTGCGCACCGATGACTACGGCGGGTCGCTGGCGGCGAGAACCCGCTTCCCCGCCGAGGTGGTGGCCGGGGTGCGTGCCGCGGTCGGACCGGAGTATCCGATCATCTTCCGGTTCTCGCAGTGGAAGGGCACCGACTACGCGGCGTCCATCGCCGCCGATCCCGGCGAGCTCACCGACCTGCTGGGCCCGTTGGTGACGGCCGGAGTGGACATCTTCCACCCGTCGACACGTAGGCACTACGTACCTGCTTTCCCGGACTCCGGCAGTGATTTGAGCCTGGCGGGCTGGACCAAGCAGGTGACCGGCCGGCCGGTCATCGCTGTCGGTTCGGTCGGGCTGCAGACCCAGTTCCGCAGCGAGAAGCCGGGTCAGCTGATCGAACCCGAATCGGCCGATCGGCTGGTGGCACAATTCGCGGACGGTGAGTTCGACATCGCGGCGCTGGGTCGTGCACTGTTGGCGGATCCGTCGTGGGTGAACCGGCTGCGCGACGGCACAATTGACGGTTTCACCGGTTACGACCAGGAGAAAGCGCTGGCCGCCCTGGCGTGATCGGCGGACCGTTGAGTATTCACACAGCATCCGAGAACGCGGCAGCGATGTCATCGCTCGTCGTCAGCCAGACATCGGGCCGTGATGCCAGGTAGGCGAGCACCTGATCGAGATATTTGTGCCGGAAGGCCTGCCCGATGACGAACGGGTGCAGCGCCAAGGCCAGCACCCGCCCGGACCCGTTGGCGGCATCCGCCGACAGCTGCTCGTACTGGTCGATGACGACCTGCACGAATTCCGGACCGGTGCAGCCCTTTCCGAACAGCAGCAGGTCGTTGAGCTCCACCGAGTACGGGACGCTGAGCATGCCGGGCACGGTCAGCGGGTAGGGCTGGTCGTCGTTGGTCCAGTCGAGCACGTACCGATAGCCGAGGTCGGCCAGCAACTGCGGGGTGTGGTGGGTCTCGGTGAGGCCCGGACCCATCCAGCCACGTGGTGCGCGGCCGGTGGCCTCGGCGATGGCGGCGGTGATCTCGGCGAGCAGCCGGCGTTCTTCCCCGACACCGAATCCGTTGTGCAGGATCGAGTTGGTCCGGCCGTGCGACAGCCACACCCAGTCGCGTTCCAGCCCGGCGGCGATGATCTGCGGATGGTGTTCGATGACAGCGGAATTGAGCAGCACGCTGGGCCGCACACCGTGCCGGTCGAGGCTGTCGATGGTCCGCCAGATACCGACCCGGGCCCCGTAGTCACGCCACCCGTAGTTCAGCGCGTCGGGCTGCAGGTCGGAGGTGCCGGGCCAGATGCTGGTCGAGGGCCGGTCGGGCAGGAAGTGCTCGATATTGAGGCCGATGTACACGGCGACGCGGGCGCCGCCGGGCCAGGTCAGCGGCGGGCGTTCGGTGATCGGACTGTAGCGGAACGGAGGGTTGGGTTGCGAGGTCATGCCGCACGGTAGGAGCTGACACCGATGTCAGGGTCAAGTGCCTACGGTATAAACGGCTCATGCGCATCGGTGAACTGGCACAGCGCACCGGAGTGAGTGAACGCTCGTTGCGGTACTACGAGCAGCAGGGTCTGCTGGTGTCATCACGCACTCCGGGCGGGCAGCGCGACTACGCCGAGCAGGCGGTCGACCGGGTGATCCACATCCAGGAACTGTTCGCCGCGGGGCTGCCCAGCCGTACCATCGTCGGACTGCTGCCGTGTATGCGCGATCACGACGGCGGGCCCGCCCCGCACGCCACCGGGCGGCTCGTCGACGAGCTGACCGCCGAACGTGAACGGCTCGACCGCGCCATCCGGGAACTCACCGGTTCCCGGGCGGTGCTCGACGGCGTGATCGCCGCCGTACAACCGGAATCAGGGTGCGCGGATCCCTTGTAACCGCAGCCCAGCGGCGCAGACTGGTGTCGTCCCCGACGCAAGCGCGGAATGACCCGTCCCCGGAGACCGTTGTCGCCTGAGACTGCGCACGAAAGCGAGAAGATCTGTGGCACACCTTCACCTCGGCGTCGCCCTGGACGGCACCGGCTGGCACCCGGCCTCGTGGCGCCAGTCCGATGCCCGGCCTGCCGACCTGCTGACCGCGCCCTACTGGACCGACCTGGTGGTCGAGGCCGAGCGCGGGTTGTTGGACTTCGTCACCATCGAGGACGGGCTTGCGCTGCAATCGGACCATCCGTGGCGGCCCGATCAGCGCACCGACCGGGTCCGCGGCCGCATCGATGCCGTGCAGATCGCGGCACGGGTGGCGCCCAAGACCCGGCACATCGGGCTGATTCCCACCGCCATCACCACCCACACCGAACCGTTCCACCTGTCCAAGGCGATCGCCACGCTGGATTACGTCAGCACCGGCCGGGCCGGCGTGCGGGTGCAGATCTCGGCCAACCCCGAGTCCGCCGGGCATTTCGGGCGCGAGCTGGCCGACGACGCGCTGGCCGAGGCCGCCGACTATGTCGAGGTGCTGCGCCGGCTGTGGGACAGCTGGGAGGATGACGCCGAGATCCGCGATGCCGCCACCGGCCGGTTCATCGATCGGGACAAGCTGCACTACATCGACTTCGAGGGACGCTGGTTCTCGGTCAAGGGACCGTCGATCACGCAGCGGCCGCCGCAGGGCCAGCCCCTGGTGGCGGCCCTCGGTCACGGCGACCCGGCCTATCAGTTGATCGCCGCCGGCGCCGATATCGGGTTCATCACCCCGCACAGCGCCGACGAAGTCGCCACCATCATCGAAACCATCGCCGCCCTGCGCACCGACGACGCAACTCCCTTGCGGATCTTGCCGGACCTGGTGGTTTTCCTCGCCGATACCCCGGCCTCCGCCGCGGCGCACCGCGCACAACTCGACGAGCTGCTGGGCCGCGAATACATCAGCGACGCCGAAGTTTTCGTCGGCACACCGGCGCAGCTGGCCGACGTGCTCCAGCAGTGGCAGACCGCCGGCGCGGACGGATTCCGGCTGCGGCCGGCCAGCATCCCGCACGACCTGCAGCAGATCACCGGCTCACTGGTCCCCGAACTGCAGCGCCGCGGCGTCTTCCGCACTGGCTACCAGGGATCCACGCTGCGCGACCTGTTCGGCCTGTCCCGCCCCACCAACCGGTACGCACACTCTTAGGACATCCAGATGACCAAGCCGCTCAAGCAGATTCATCTCGCCGCGCACTTCCCGGGTGTCAACAACACCACGGTCTGGAGCGATCCGAACTCGGGAAGCCACATCGACTTCGGTTCGTTCACCCATTTCGCGCAGACCGCCGAGCGCGGCAAGTTCGACTTCCTCTTCCTCGCCGAGGGCCTGCGCCTGCGCGAACAGGGCGGCCAGATCTATGACCTCGACGTGGTCGGGCGCCCGGACACCTTCACGGTGCTCGCCGCGCTGGCCGCCGTCACCGAACGGCTCGGGCTGACCGGCACCATCAACTCGACCTTCAATGAGCCTTACGAAGTGGCACGGCAGTTCGCGTCGCTGGATCACCTGTCCGCCGGGCGGGCCGCCTGGAATGTGGTCACCTCATGGGATGCCTTCACCGGCGAGAACTTCCGGCGCGGCGGGTATCTGGCCGAGGACCAGCGCTACGCCCGTGCCGAGAGTTTCCTGGCCGCTGCGCACAGCCTGTTCGACTCGTGGCGCGGTGACGAGATCGTCGCCGACAAAGACACCGGCGCATTCCTGTCCGACCCCGATGCCGGCAGGTTCTCCTACCAGGATGAGCATTTCGACATCGCCGGCCGGTTCAACGTGCCGCGCAGCCCACAGGGCCGGCCGGTCATCTTCCAGGCCGGCGACTCCGATCACGGCCGCGAGTTCGCCGCTCGCGCAGCCGATGCCATCTTCTCCCGGCACGGCACCCTCACCGAGGGCCAGGCGTTCTACGCCGACGTGAAGGGTCGGCTGGCCGCCTACGGCCGCCGCCACGATCAGCTGCTGATCCTGCCCGCGGCGACATTCGTGCTCGGTGACACCGATGCCGAGGCCGCCGATATCGCCCACGATGTCCGGCTGGCGCAGGTGTCCCCCGCGACGGCGATCAAGTTCCTGGAGCAGCTGTGGAACCGGGACCTGTCCGACCATGACCCGGACGGCCCGCTGCCCTCGATCGACCCGGTTGTCGGGGAGAACACCATCGCCCGGGGCCGGGCCAGTGTGCGCATGCACCGGGACCCGGTCGCCGTCGCCAACGAATGGCGGGCCAGGGCCGAGGCCGAAAACCTTAGCAGCCGTGAGCTGATCATCGAGGTGACCGGACGGCAGAACTTCATCGGTTCACCTGTGACAGTGGCCGAGGAGATCAACAAGCTGGTGCAGGCCGACGCCAGTGACGGGTTCATCCTGGTGCCGCATGTCACGCCGGCAGGCCTCGACCCGTTCGTTGATTCGGTGGTGCCACTGCTGCAGGAGCGCGGGGTGTTCCGCACCGACTACGAGGGCACCACGCTGCGCGAGCACCTCGGATTGGCGCCGGCTCCCGATCTCACTCCACAGCCGTCGGGGCGTCGGTAGCTTTCACCAGTCGTACCTGCGGACGGTCGGGCACCTCGTCGGTGAGGAACCAGCGGAAGGCCAGGTTCCCTCTCGGATAGTCCAGTGTGGTCAGTGAATTGGGATGTGCTGTCAGGCCTCGGGACAGCACGACCGTCACCGATCCGTCACTGTTGGGCACCGCGGTGTGGCCGTTGAGCGAACTGCGGGCATCGCGCACCCCCGGCGTCGCCATGAACTGGTTCCACACCACCAGGTTCCAGAACCGGCAGGCGGGCGGGCGGTGGGTGATTACCAGCGCCTCGTCCTCGGCGAGGTCGAAGCTGCCGTAGCCGTAGCAGGCATCACGCGCCGACCACCCGAAGTTCGCGTCGGGCACCTGGTAGGGCGCCGCGAAATCGTTGGCCGCCATGCTCGATTCATGCCCCAGGTTGTGGTTGTCATCGGGCTTCACACCGACCGCCATCGGCAGGATGGCGAACATGGTGCGCATCCAGGCGGCGCCGGCCCGCAGGGCGGAGGCAGTCTCGTCGTCGCCGTGCCGGAACGGCTCGGGTTCGTCGAGGGCTTCGATATGCCAGGTGACGGCGGCACCGGTGTGCGGGTCGGCCTGGTAGTCGCGGGTCATCAGCACGGCGGCGTCGGGTGCGGGGCCGAAGTCGAAGGTGAAGTTGCCGTCGGTGTCGAAGTCCAGATCGTCGTCGCGGAACACCGCGACGACCCGGTCCGACCACGCGCCCGGTGCGGGTTCGTTGTAGGCAGTCACCGAGAAGTACACGCTGTCACCGCGATTGCCGCTGATCCGGTAGCGGCGCTGCGGGTCCACCGGGCACATGTAGTAGATGGCGTCGGTGTTGTCCCCACCCCAGCGCCGATCGGGGCGCCACGGTGAATTGAGCTCCAGCCACTGCGGGCGGCTGGGGTCGGCAAACAGGTAGGTGTCCAGCGCCACGCCGAGAGTGGTGGCCAGCATCCGGTAACCGTCTCCGATCTGGCGGTCGTCGGTCACCGCCCTGTCACCCTCCAGGAAGGAGCGGTCCAGGTCACGCAGGGTGTCGAGCAATCCCCGCCAGGCCGTCGTCGATTCGTGTGTCATGTACTGATTCCTCTCACGATCAAGGTGGCGGTGCGCTCGATCCACGCATCGTCTGGGACGGCGCCGCGGGCAAGCAGTGCCACAAAGGTGATGCCGGCAATGGATTCGGCAAGGTCGGTGGCGGTGACATCGGCGCGCATCTCGCCGCGCGCCACGGCCGCGTCGAGGTACTCACCGAGACCGCGCACCAGGATGTCGCCGAAGCGTTCCAGCAGCGTGGTGTGCAGGGCCGGGTCGGCGGCCATCTCCCCGACCAGCCCGGGTAGTGCCGCACGGGCAGCGGGAGTGCTGAACACGGCCAGCGTACGGCGCACCATTTCCCGGATGTCTCCCAACAACGTTCCGGTATCGGGTAGTTCGGTGCCGGCATCGAGCGGGAAGACCGCCTCGTGGACGAGGGCGGCCTTGCTGGGCCAACGCCGGTAAATGGCCGGTTTGCTGGTGCCGGCGCGCACCGCGATGGCGCCGACGGTGAGTTCTGCGTAGGGGGTCTCACCGATCAGCTCGACGGTGGCGCGCAGCACCGCATCGTCGATCTGCGGATTTCGGGGTCGTCCAATCTCTGTCGTCATTACGGAACTCAGAGTAACATAACTCGATGTGACTGACACCACTGCAGCAATCGTTCACCTCGAAGACCTCGCCGAGCCGCGTTACAGCCCTGAAGCACAACAGATTCGGGACATGATGGCCGGGATGGCGCCGGACTTCCCACTGGATTCCGGGGTGCTGCACGCCCGCGCCCAGGCCGACACCGGCCTCACCGACTTCGGGCCCGGCGACTACCGGGAACGTCTGGACCGGTATGTGGCCGAGCTGCGCGAGATCGACATGCACGCCGCAGGGGTGGTGAACTTCCACGCCCAACTGGTGCAGTGGCTCAAGAACCGGCTGTTGCTGACCGATCTGCTGACCCGTCACCCCGAGATCCGCGATATCGAGGTGCTGCCGCCGGTGGTCATCGCCGGACTGCCCCGCACCGGCACCACCCACCTGCACAACCTGCTGGCGGCGCCGTCGACATTTCGCAGCCTGCCGTACTGGGAGGGTGTCGAACCGTTTCCGCTAACGGCCGAGGCGGGCCTGTCCCCCGACCCCCGCGTGACACGAATGGACATGGCGGTACAGGTGATGGACACCCTGATGCCCCACTTCGCGCTCATGCACGAGATGACCACCGAGCATGTGCACGAGGAGATCCAATTGCTGGCCAACGACTTCTCCACGATGCTGATGGAGACGCTGGCCGACACGCCGCGGTGGAGCGACTACTACTGGTCACAGGACCAGACGAGCTCGTATGAATACCTGCGCACCCAACTGCAGGCGTTGCAGTTCTTGCGGGGCGGGCGGCGTTGGGTGCTGAAATCGCCTCAGCACCTCGGCCAGCTCGCGGTGCTCGATACCGTCTTCCCCGGCGTGGTCGTGGCGTTCACCCACCGCGATCCGGTGCCGGTGGCGCTGTCGATGATCGCGATGATCACCTACAGCGAGCGGATGCACCGCGACCGGGTGGACGTCGCGCGGACCGCGGCGGGTTGGGTGAACCGGCTGGAGAAGTTGCTCGGTGAGTGTGTGCGCCAACGCGACACCATCCCGGTCGAGCGCTCCGTCGACATCCGGTTCGACGATTTCATGGCCGATGAACTCGGCACCGCCGAGCGGTTGTTCACGCTGGCCGGCGAGCCGTTCGACGAGCCGGTGCGCGGCTCGATCACCGCCTACCTCGACGGTCACCGCCGCGGCAGGCTGGGCCGGGTCGCGACGTCGGCGCAGATGTTCGGTCTCGACGAGGACGACCTGCGGGCACGGTTCGCCGGCTACTCCCAGCGCTTCCTGAGCTGACCGAAAGGTCACCGCGCCGGCGTCGCGGCCGGGTAGCCGATGTGGTCCACGATGGTGGTGTCGACCAGCGCCTCGAAGGAAGGCGCCTGGCGAATCATCTTCTCATCCAGCAGGATCCGCAGCCACCGCGCGGTGGCTGCGGGGTCGATGCGGGCGGTGTCCCAGGTGTGCGAACCCAGCATCCGAGCGCAGGCCTTGCGCAGCGGCGCCGCGGGGGTGTTGGGCCAGCGCTGCTCCAGCAGCGGGTGCAGGTCGGCGAGATCGACCGATTTCATCAGCTGCATCGACTCCTGCAGTGCCGCGGTGAACGCCACCAGCCGCTCGGACAGTTCGGCGAACCGGTCGGTGCGGCAGTAGTACACGCTGTTGGGGCCCAACCCGCCCGTCTCGGTGTAGTCCTCGGCGATGTATCCGGTTCCCCTGTGCTGCAACACCTCGGCGTTGACGAGGTCCAGCACGATCGCGTCACCCAGGCCCGCTTCGAAGAGTTCGATGAACATCGGGCTGGACAGATCGCGCAGGAAGGTGATGGATGCCGGGTCGACGCCGGCCTCCCTGATCAGCCCGGCGGTGAATGCGTAGGGCGCGCTACCGCCGATGCCCGGCGCCAGGACGGTCGTGCCGACCAGTTCGGACCAGGTGAAATCGGATCGCGGCGTGCGGGTCACCAGCGCCTTCGGGAACTGGTGGTTCACCTGAGCGAACACCGTCAGCTCGCGCGGGGTGTTCCAGTACATGGCCGGCACCCACAGCCCGCCGAGGGCTACATCGGCCGCGCCGCTGTCCAGGTCGTCGAGTACCCCGGTCCATGGATCCTTGGCCGTGGCGTTCACCTGCAGACCGCGCTCGGCGAACAGCCCGATAGCGTCGGCGTAGTACTGGGGCAGGTAGTTCGGAGCGTGAGCGGTGGCGGAGATATTGAGCTGCAACATAGTCGGATTCCTTACTGGTTGTGTCAGTTGGTTCAGGCGTTGACCAGAACCGGCTTCTCGGTGACGGTCTCCAGCGACTTGCCGAAGGTTTCCGGGCCGAATCGGGCGGCGACCACCAGCAGGGCGTACATGCCGGCGATCATGGCGAACACGCCGGGGACGCCGAAGCGGTCGAAGAAGAACAGTGCGGCGAACGGCATGACGGCGCCGGCGACGTTGCCGATGCCGTTCACCACGGAGGTGCCCATGGCGCGCACCGAGGTCGGGAACAGTTCAGGTGACCACACCGAGAGCATGGTGTTGAGCATCATGGTGAAGAACTGGAAGATCATGCCCAGCACCAGGATCAGCGCGGTGGTATCGGCGAACGCTGCGAAACAGATCGCCGAGATGCACCCGAGGACGGCGGCGATGCTGACCGTCAGCCGCCGGGGTGCCTTGCCGGCCAGGTAGGACGCGGCGCAGGCACCGAACAGTGAGCCGATGTTCATGATCATGGTGAAGGCCAGCGAATCCGACAGCGAGTAGCCGCGCGAGACCAGCAGGATCGGCATCAGGAACAGCAGGGTGACCTGTGCGCCGAAGGACATCCACGAGGCGGAGCCGATGGCGATGGTGCGTTTGAGGTTTTCGCCTTTGAACACCTCGGCGTAGCTTGATTTCACCTTGACGGGGATGTCGGAGATGGTGACGAACTGCCTTGTGGGGCCTGGATTGCGTAGACCCGCGATGCTGCCGGAGGCCAGTCGCGTCAGGCTCTTGTTGGCATCTTCGACCCGTCCCTTGCTGAGCAGGAAGCGGGGCGACTCGGGCAGGTAGCGGCGGAAGAATACGACCAGCACGGCGGGGACGGCCAGCATGACGTAGGTCCAGCGCCAGGCGCTGTCGTTGCCGCCGAGTGCGCCGTTGAGCGGTCCGAGCACCAGCCAGAAGAAGCCGAACGAGGCGATGTTGCCGATGCCGCCGGAGGAGATGTTCAGGGTCGCCAGCAGGGTGCCGCGGTGCCGGGTGGCGACGATCTCGGCGAGAATCGCCAGACCGACCGTGAATTCGCCGCCCAACCCGATGCCGACGATGAAGCGGCTGGCCAGCAGCATCTCGTAGTTCAGCGCGACGGCGCTGATCAGTCCGCCGAGGGTGTAGACCAACAGGTTCAGGCTGAGGGCCATTCGCCGGCCCCAGCGGTCGGCGATATAGCCGCCGATGATGCGTCCGGCGAGGCCGCCCAACACGGTGGCGGTGTTGATCATGGTCAGTTCTGCGTTGCCGATGCCGAACGACTCCTTGAGTAGGGGCCCCATGGCACCGGTGGAGTTCTGCTCCAGCGAATCGAAGAACAATCCGGCCATCAGCAGCAGGATCAGGGCGGCCTGGACCCGGCCGAAGCCGATGCGGTCCAGGGCGGCGGTGAGACCGGTGGAGATCGCGGGATCGGTACCGGGGTGCGTGATTTCAGGGGGGACGGTGGCGGTGCGACGGAAGGACATTGAGGACTCCAGGTGTGAGAAGCGCGAACACGATGGAGTCAGTTGTATACGAAATTGGTTACATGGCCATTGCCTAGCAGCAGGTTTCTGTTACGACCATGAAAACATGCCCCAGATTGAAATACAATCTGAGCTTTCAGGCGCCGCCGAATTTCTCCGCGAAGTACCGCTCGTCGCGCTGCAGGTGCTCGTCCATCAGGTATCCCGCCTGCACCGATGAGCCGTTGACGATCGCCAGTGCGAGCACGCGATGATCGCCGACCGACGCATCGGGATTGTGTCCCAACCCCCACTGCACCCGTCGGTTCACGTTGGCGAGCATCTCTTCGAGCTGCCGATTGCCCGAGGCTGCCGCGACCAGCTCGTGAAACGACCGCCCGTGTGGCTGACCGTCATGGTGGTTTTCCTCTGCGACAGCGGCCAGTTCGCCGGCGACCGCGCCGCCGCGGTTGGCCGCCGCCAGCTGGGCGGCCAGGATCTCCAGGCCGCGACGGATCTGCAGCAGCTCCCTGCTGTCCTGGACGAGCGTCTCCGAGACCGTCGCACCGCGGTAACGGACGATCGTCACGAAGCCCTCGGACTGCAGCCGGGTCAGGGCCTCGCGCACCGGCACCCGCGATACCCCGAATTGCTTGGCGATCGCCTCCTCGACCAGACGTTCTCCCCCGGCCAAGCGACCCGCCAAGATGTCCTCACGCAGCGCATGCGCTATCGAGTCACCCGTCGATTCCACTCGAGACACCGGCTCTGTCATAAGGGGTCCAGTATGGCGGGTGCCGATCCGGTCATCGCGCTACGCCGTGCCCGCATCGGAGAGGGTTGGAATCACCCGGCATCGCTGCACCAGTTCGGCCAGAGCATCGTCGTCCCCGGCGGGCAGCGCGATCGTCAGCCCGTCGCACAGTCGCGCGTACCACTGCCCGAGTACCTCGGGGATCTCGTCGTAGGTGCCTTGTGGGACAAGTTGTTCAAGTGCGCCGAGATCGGTGACACCGATGCGCTCCAGCTGCCGACGGTAGGCGGGAGTGCTGTACAGGAACGCCAACTCGCTTCGGCGGGTGTCGCGCAGCACGCCGATCTCCTGGTGGGTCGCGGCCATCAACGGCTGCGGATTCGCGATCACCCGCGGTGACCCGCCGCCCAGCGCCGGCAACGTCTGGGTGCGCAGGATCTCCGGGTGGGAGTTGGTGGGATGGCAGACAAAGCCGTCAGCCAGCTCGCCGGCCATGGCCACCATGCGCGCGTTGACACCGCCGGTCCAGATGGCCGGTGCGGGGTGATCCAGTGGGCCGGGGTTGAAGTAGGGCTGCAGCTTATTGAATGTGTAGTGCGGGCCAACGTAATTGAGGGGTTCGCCGGTCTGGAAGGCGCGAAAGATCGCGCGCAGTGCGCCGATGTAGTCAGCCATCCGGGATACCGGCTCGGACCAGGTGGCGGAGAAGCGACCGACGATATTGCCGCGCACCTGGGAGGCGATACCCAACTGGAACCTGCCACCGGACAGGCGCGCCACATCCCAGGCTGCGTAGGCGGTGATCATCGGGCTGCGCGGGAATGCCAGCACCATGCTGGTACGCACGGTGATCGCGGTGGTGGCCTGCACCGCGAAGGCGGCCACCGTGAACGGATCGTGGATGGTCTCGGAGACATGGACGGTGTCGAAGCCTAGGCGTTCGGCGCGCGCGGCGAACGCGCCGATCTCGGCCGGGCCCAGGGTCGCGGGCGCGGTGGCCACCATTTCCACCCCTATGTCATAGCAGGAGGAGGACGCTGGACCCTGTCGAAAGGGGACACTGATGATCGAAGTGCTCGCAGATATGCCCGACGGGGTGACCGGCATCCGGGCGTCGGGCCGAATCAGCGGCACGGATTTCCGTGCGTTCGCACCGACCATGGAGGCACTGGGCGCAGCGAAAGAAATCCGCATCGTCGAGGTGATCGCACCGGATTATGAGGGGTTCGGCCCGGGCGGTCTGGCCATGGACCTGAAGATGGGATTCGGCACGCTGCTGCAACATCATTCGGCGTTCAAGCGGATCGCGGTGGTGTCCGACAAGGACTGGGTCCGCCACACGATGCACGCGCTGGGCTGGATGGTGCCCGGGGAGCTCGCCGTGTTCGGTCTGGATGAGCTGGAGAAGGCCAAGCAGTGGGCGGCGGGCTGAGCCTCAACTTGTCGGGCGGCTCATCTTGAAGACGCTCTCGGGTCCGATCTCGGAATAGTTGGCCGGCCCGCCACCCCTCAGGATCGGCCGAGGCCCGGCGGTGTCATAGACACCGTCGACCAACCACTGCTGATCGATGTGCACGGCGATCACCTGACCGAGCACCATCCAGGTGTCAACGGCCTTGCCCTCGACATCGGTCAGCTGAATGAGTTGGGTGAGTTGGCATTCGAAGTTGACCGGGCTCTCCAGCACGCGTGGCGCCGCGACGGTGCTCGAGGCCACGGCGGTCAGCCCGCTGCGGTCGAACTCGTCCTCCCCTGACGGCAGCGGCGCGGAGGTCTCGTTCATCGCGGTCGCGAGTTCACGGGTCGCGAGGTTCCAGACGAACTCTCCGGTGGCCTCGATATTGGCCACGCTGTCCTTCCAGCCGACCGAGGCGAAGCCGATGATCGGCGGACGGTAGTTGAAACCGTTGAAGAAGCTGTAGGGCGCGAGGTTGCGCACGCCGTCGGCGGCGCGAGTGGAGATCCAGCCGATCGGCCGCGGTCCGACGATGGCGTTGAACGGGTCGTGCGGCAGCCCGGTGCCCTCTGCGGTCCGATAAAAGTGGGCTCCCTCGCCTGCCATCACACCTCTTCCGGTCCGCCTGAGAAAGCAAAAGAACCGCCCGAGGGCGGCTCTTGCTTGTGGTCCCGACTGGGATCGAACCAGTGACCTTCCGCGTGTGAGGCGGACGCTCTCCCCCTGAGCTACGAGACCGGGGAACGAGGACGAAGACTAGCACGCGCCTACCGGGTAGCTGGAATTGGCTGGTCAGGGTGGCGCCCGTTTCGCGCAAACCAGGCTGCCCGACGACCCATGCGCGGGTAGACATAAATCACACGCCCCGACAGTGAGGATTGAGATGGCACGTCATCAAGCAGTTCATGTCGCATCAGCCGGCGCAGCGCTGGAACTCGCCGAGGTGGACACCACCTCGCCGGGCCGCGACCACGTCCGCATCGCGGTACAGGCCTGCGGTGTGTGCGGCACCGACCATGCGTTCGTCAACGGCGCGTTTCCCGGTCTCACGTGGCCGCTGACGCCCGGGCACGAGATCGCCGGCACCATCGCCGAGATCGGTGACGGCGTTGCTGATTACGCGATCGGCGACCGGGTGGCCGTCGGCTGGTTCGGCGGGCACTGCGGGCGTTGCGTGCCGTGTCACCAGGGTGACTTCATCCATTGCGCCAACGGTCAGATCCCGAGCTGGCACTACCCCGGCGGGTACGCCGAGTCGGTGACCGTACCGGCCAATGCGCTGGCCCGGATTCCCGACGAGCTGTCCTTCGCCGAGGCCGCACCGATGGCGTGCGCCGGTGTGACGGTGTTCCACGGATTGCGCTCGTCGAAGGCGAAGCCGGGTGACCGGGTCGCGGTGCTCGGGGTCGGCGGCCTCGGTCACCTGGGTGTGCAGTTCGCCCGGGCGATGGGTTTCGAGACCGTCGCGATCGCCCGCGGAGCGGACAAAAAGCAGGATGCCCTCGACCTGGGTGCGCACCACTACGTCGACTCCAAGGCCGGCGATGTGAGCCAGGCGCTGCAGGCGCTCGGCGGGGTGGCGGTGGTGCTGGCGACGGCCGCCAACTCGCAGGCCATGGCCGACACCGTGGGCGGGTTGCTGCCGCGCGGGGAGTTGATCGTGGTGGGTGTGACGCCGGATCCGCTGCCGATCAGCCCGCTGCAATTGATCACTCCCGGCGTGAGCATCACCGGCCATCCCTCCGGCACGGCGCGCGATGTCGAGGACACCCTGAAGTTCGCCGTGCAGTCCGGGGTGCGTGCCCGTATCCAGGAGTTGCCGCTGGCGCAGGCCGCCGAGGCGTACGCGGCGATGGACACCGGCAAGGCCCGGTACCGAATGGTGCTCACGGTCTGACCTGGCACATTAAAGTCCCAGCATGATCCTTCGGGTAATGACGGTCACCGCCGCGGCGAGTGCTGCGGCGGTGTTGTGTGCGACGCCGGCCGGCGCGGAGGGCTTCGTCGGCTTCAACTCGCCCAGCGCCAACGTGGGCTGTGTGATGGACGCCGACTACGTCCGCTGCGATATTGCCGAGCGGGACTGGGCTCCCCCGCTGCGGCCGGCGGACTGTGAGTTTGATTACGGCCAGGGCATCGGACTAGCTGCCGGCGAGCCGGCGGCCTTCGTCTGCGCCGGGGACACCACGCTGGGTCGATCCGAAGTGCTCGATTACGGGCAGTCGATGACCCGCGGGGACCTCCGATGCGACAGCGCGGAGAGCGGTATCACCTGTCTCGACCGCAACACTGGTCACGGCTTCGCGATCTCACGCCAGGTTTACCAGCTGTTTTAGATCCGATTGCCGTGTCGTTTCAAGTGATTTGTAGTTACTCGCATGGTTGGACTAATGTTCCTTTCCGCACCGGGTGACGATCTCACCCGAGGCGCGCGGACGTGGCGCAGTTGGTAGCGCACAACCTTGCCAAGGTTGGGGTCGCGGGTTCGAATCCCGTCGTCCGCTCGAAGGTGCAGTGGCATCAACCCCAATGGTGGAGTGGCCGAGTGGTGAGGCAACGGCCTGCAAAGCCGTGCACACGGGTTCGATTCCCGTCTCCACCTCCAAAGTTTCGACCCGGCGCGATTAGCTCAGCGGGAGAGCGCTTCCCTGACACGGAAGAGGTCACTGGTTCAATCCCAGTATCGCGCACCATGTTTCATCGCAGGTAAGGCCCGGTTTCGACCGGGCCTTTCTCGTATCCGCGTAATAACGGGGCGACACCCGGGCGAGGGCCGCCGTACAGGCAGGCTGTCTGCGCCAGCCGGTGGTCGCCCTTCGCCGTCTTCGTCCGGGCTGAGGGTGATACCGCGCCCCGGGTGCTCCCCGGGCGAGTGCATCTCTCGTGGGGCTTTGATCCTTGGCATTGTGACTGTTCAGCCAGTTGATCCGAGGTCGTGCCGGCTGTATCGGCGGGTGAGCCCGAGGCGACGCTTGACCGAAGCTCGGTCTTTGGCGGGCCGGCCGGCACCGCGGCGCTTATGTGGCTTGCACATCGCACAGCCGCGCCAGGATCGTGACGGGTGATGGTTGGGCATGTCGGCCTCCGGGCCGTGACTCCACAGTGCTGCGAAGAGGACGACTGTACGGGGGACTGTGACCGCACGGTCGATCTGTTTGATCAGTGCACGCTGCTGCGCCGCTCAGGGGCTACTTGTGGGCATGTCCGCGCGACGCAACCGGCAATCTGACTTCGCGGACAACACCCCCGCGACCTTGGTACCGAACTCGACTGCGACGCCGTCTTTTCCGGAGAAGATCACGTCATGGTCTCCCGGCCTGTCAACCGGCGTGGTCACTTCGCTGGCCCCCAGCTGGGCTGCGCCTCGCTGCACCACGTCGAGCGCCCCCGGCCACGCATTATCGGGTATGGGTCCGTTGAAGACGATGTAGATGTAGACGTGGACTCCGGGGGTGTTGGCGTAGTCACCGCTGCAGCCTCCCCAGCTGTCCTCCTTCACACTCCAGGTCAATCCCGGTGCCATCGAGGAGATTTGGGTTGCCCAGTCCTGCGCCGCCGCGCGGTATTGCTGTTGTGCCTCCTCGAACGAAGGCCTCGTCCGCAGGGTTGCTTCCGGATCGCTGCTCTCGGTGCTGGTCATCGCTGCGCCCCCGTTGTTTCCACTTGTCGTACCGCACGCCGTCAGGGCCGCCGCCAACAGCACGACGACGGCAAGGATGCCTCTCACGCCACTCATCACGGTCAGCCTCCTGGAGTCGGTCTCGGGATGGGAATCTGTTCGCCCGGCGGGACGTGCGGAATCACGGGCACCGCGGGCGGCGGGGCCATGACCAACTGGTCATCGGGCAAGCCGGCGATCACGGCGGCCAGGTTGTAGCCCGACATCCGCAGATTGCCGTCGACGGAGCGCGGGTAGTCGGCGTGCGAGCTCACCCCTTCCCGCAACACTCCGCCCGGGTCGATACCGCCCTGCGAGGACAGCTCGGGCAGGATGCCGGCGTAGGGGTCGGCACCCCAGCCGTGCAGCGGCGCCAGCGGGGCGACGATACCGGTGATCTGGTCCCCCGGCGCCTGCATGACGAAAGCGTTCCCGTCACCCAGCCCGAGCTGAGCCGGGTCGGTGAGCGCCAAACCGGGCGAACCGTAGAACACCACGTTGTCGACGGGATGCAGTCCCTGGGCGGCGAGATCCTGCAGCGCCAGCGATGAGGTCAGCGAGCCATAGGAGTGACCCAGCAGCGTCACCTCCGCGTCGGGGCTCGTGGTGCCGAGCTGCTCCAGATACGACGACAGGCTGGAAGCACCTACCTGTGCTTGATCATCGGTCATCGTGGTCCACAGATCCGCGGGGCTGAGGGTGTCGATCGGGTTGGGCGGGGTGTCATATCCCATCCAGGCAACCGTAGCGACCGAGCCGGGAATCCCCAGCCGATCCATCTGAAGCTGCGTGGTGCGCCGTAGATCGTTGGCCTCCCCCACCATGCTGGACAGACTGTCCTTGGTGGTGGATCCGACACCCGGCACGGTCACCGATACCTTGCTGGCGGTGTCCGGATTACCGACAGCAATTGCCGCCAAAACCGGGTCGCCGGTGCCCGTCCTCGGGTCGAACATCGTCAGGTACGTCTCCGGGGCCTTCCCCAGGGCGTCGTGCACCGCGTTCAGATCACCCAAGTAGCGCTTGGAGTCGTTCAACTCCGTTGCCAGGGATTCCATCTCACTGCGGGTCGCGATACTGGTGTCGCCCATGTACGCCTGGCGCGCCAGATCGTCGAACCGGCGTTGCAGCTCATCGACCCGCGCCTGCGTCGTGGTGCGTTCGTCGTCCAGCCGGTTCTTGTTCGCCTCGCTGGCGACCTGGGTCGGCGTCAGTCCTTCGGGCCCGACCGGCGGTCCGGTCTCCGGTATCGGCGCTGCGCCGGTGGCCATATTGATCGCCGCAGCCAGCTCCGTATCGACGGTGGCGGCCTCGGCCAGGATCGCGTCCAGCTGAGGTTGCAGCTGCATCTGCTTGAGCGTGATCTCCATCGGGTCGGCTCCCGCCGATCCCGGACCCGGCTCGATGGTGTTCGTCGCCGCGTCGACGATCATGCCCAAACTTTCGGCCTCCGAACGCAGGGTGGCCAGCTTTCCCTTGACCTCGTCCACGTCATCGGCGGCTTGACTGGCCGCCTGTGCGACCGCGAGCGCTTCGTTGCCGTGGGCGTCGAGGTCCTTGCGGGTTCGGCCGATCGATTCCTTGGCGGCCTCGGACGCCTGCCCACCCCACGACCCGAATGCAGGAAGTTCGGCGATGCCGTTGGAGGCTTCGAACGCCGCCTCGGCGCGGCTGCGCGCGGCGTTGAAGACTTCTCTGATATCGCCGGCATCCCACCGGTCGATATCTGCGACGGAAACAGCCACTGCGGCAACCGACTACAGACCCATGTCTTCCGGCCGGATCTGATCGGACACCGACGCGACGGCGGTCGCACTCTCCTCATCACTGGTGACATATGCCGCGGCGCCCGCGCGCAAGCCCGCACTGTCGTCAAGGAGGCGGCTGACGAGTGCCGCGCTGTCGGTCTGCCATTTCGTGACCGCAGCATCGAGCGCGACAGCGGCGCCGGCCGGCATTCCCCGCTGCGCTCCCTCAATCTGTCCGTCCGCCGCCACGTGCCGTGCCCGAACCGTGTCGGCATGGACGCCCACCGTCGCGGCAGACACCTGCAGATCCTCCGGAACAACCCTCAACTCAGACATACGACCCCCTAGCCGCCGAATACGCCCCACATCCCAGGATAAGGGGCGCAAAGCACCTGGCTGATCGCCAAATTACGGCCGCGGCCGCATCACACCGCCTCGCCCACCCGCCCCGCCGTCAACGGCGTCACCACGGTGTTCCCCTGGTCCCCGCACTCGTTGGTGTCGACGACGGTCGTAAGCGCACCGACGAACGATCCGTCCGGGCGCGGCGTGAAGTCCAGCGTCACCGTCGTCCAGGACTCCCCGGCGACCGATCCGTCGTCATAGCTACAGGTGGACTTCACCCGGGCCGGCGCGATGTCCTGCCAGGTGCCATTGGTCAGCTTGAACGTCAGCGTGCGCGCGCCGGCAAGCCGCTCGCGGTCCTGGCCGAGCACCTCGCCGGTGGCGATGCAGTCGGTGTCCGTGCAGGCCGAGGTCAGTGACAGCCAATCCTGGGCAGGACCGGCCTCGGCGCTTTCGCCCCAGTTGGTGTTGCCTTCGGCCTCGCGGTACGTGGCCTGGTCCCAGTGGTATTCGACGCGGTACACGCCGTTGAGCAGGTCGGACCGCGGGGCCGGCCCGGCGACCGGCTCATCGTTGCTCAGGAACCACACCGCAATTCCTGACGCGGCGGCGATCACCACGACGGCCGCCCCGACCGCCAGAGCGGTGATCCGGCCCGGCGTGAAACGTCGCGGCTCGGGCTCCGGGTCCTCATCGAACGCCCACGCGTGCGCCGCCTGGGTGTTCGCGTCCGCGACGCCGGCCAACTCGGTGGGCACACCGGCATCGGCCATATAGCCCGTCGGCTCGTCACTCTCCGGCGGCTGCGTCATAGCGGCGACACTAACGAACTACGACTTGACCGTCAGCATCCATGCCGGAACCCAGTGCGTCACCGGCCTTTCCGATGCGCCAAAGGTGATCGAATACGTCACCAGACCCCACCAGGCCCCCTGCTCGCAGAGTCCCCAACAGGTCAGCCGACCCTCGACCACCTTGTGCATCTGCAACCCGAGCGGGTGATAGCGCCCCCACTGGCAGTGCGGCTGCCGTGGGAACAGCGCGCCCAGATCGACCAGCACGATGCGCGGCGGGTCGACGCGGCGAAAGACGTCCCGCGCAGGCTGGCCGCCGTGCCCGATGCTCTGCATCTCGCCCACAGTTCGATCATATGTTCGAACGGGGCCGCCGCAAACACCGGGGACGAACTACCGCCCGTGCGCGTCGAAGAACTGCGCCGACACCTCCGAGGCGTCGAACGCACGGGTGGCCGGCCCCACCTGGTTCGCCGGCAGGATCTCCGGGGCGCCCGGCCAGGTGTGCCCGCCGCCGTCGACCCGCAGAAAAACCACCTCGGTGCCGGCCGCGCATTCGTAGCTGACACGTTCGGCGCTCGTCCCGTCACCTGGGCCGGGCACCGGCACGATCACCGGGTCGGGCGCGCAACCGTTGAGTTGACGCCAGCGGTCCACCACGGCGTAAGCGGCCAAGATGGTGCTCGGCCCACCCCGCCCGACCATCGGCCCACCGTTGAACGGCACGATCGGATCGACGGTGCCCTGTGAGGTCAGCACCGATACCGGTTGCGACGGCTGACACGCAACGTGATCACCCAGGGTCGCGCCGATCGGAGCGATCGCGGCGAACATGTCCGCGCGCTCACACGCCAGCCGGTTGGCCATGAACCCGCCCGCCGACAGCCCGGTCGCGAACACCCTGCCGGCCGGGATTCCGTACTCCGCCGTCAACCGATCCACAAGGGCGACAATGAATCCCACGTCATCGACGCCGGTGCGGTCCGGCACCGACGCGCCCCGCCCGTCGGCCCAGCTGAAATCGATCCCGTCCGGGTACACCACCGCATAGCCGTGGGCGTCGGCCACCGCGTCGTAATGGGTGAGCGCCGCATGCTGCCCACCGTTCTGACCGGCGGCATGCATGTTCACCACCAGACCCGTCGGCGGCCCCGGCGGCAGATGCAGGTAATACGTGCGCTGCAGGCCCCCGAAGTCGATCTGCGCGATCGGCGGCGCCGCCTGCGCGGCCGGCACCGGCCCCAGCACACAGAGCAGCACGACCAGCAACGTCGCTGTGAATTTCCCCCACACCCTCGCGAGCTTAGGTGGGTCAGGTGTACAGCGTCTCGAACTTCTCGATGGAGCGTTCGATATCGCCCTTGACCGTGCGGGCGGCGACGCTTCCGATCGGGCCGAACAGCGGCGGACCACCGAGTTCGAGGGTCACGGCGAACTTACTTCCCGCCGATGTGGGCTGCACGCTCAGCTTCAGCCCGTACTTGGTGCCGCCGACACCCTCGCCCACGACCTCCAGCAGGTGCGGTGCGTCCAGTTTGCGCACGGTCCAGGTGACGCGGTTACGCATGCCCTTGGCGCCGGCCACCCCGATCAAGGTGGTGCCGACGGTCAGCTCGTCGGGAATGTCACTGCGCCATCCTTCGTGCATCACCAGCCAGTCCCCCAGCTCGTTCAGATTCGACGCGTGATCCCACGCCGTCTGCGGATCGAGCGACAGTTCGCGGGATAGTTCGAGCTTTGCCATCCGCCGAATGCTAGTAGCTTCGGTGTCGTGAACAGCAAAACCGACGCCAGCAATCTCACCGGAGTGTCCGAGACGGCATTGCTGACGCTCAACGCCCGCGCGCATCAGGCCCGCCATCCCAAGGCCGTCATCGACGATCCGATGGCGATCCGGCTGGCCGACGCGATCGAGTTCGACTTCGCGAAGTTCGGGCGCAAGGGCCAGGAGATGGCGCTGCGGGCCGTCGGCATCGACCGGGCGGCCACCGAGTATCTGTCAACGCATCCGTCGGCCACTGTGGTCGCGCTCGCCGAGGGGCTGCAGACCAGTTTCTGGCGCCTCGACGCGGCACTCCCCGGCGCCGATTTCCGTTGGATCACCGTCGATTTCACGCCCATCGTCGAGCTGCGTCAGCGGCTGCTCCCGGCATCGGAGCGGATCACCAACCTTGCGCAGTCGGCGCTGGATTACAGCTGGATGGACCGCGTGGACACCGACAAGGGTGTGTTCATCACCGCCGAGGGCCTGCTGATGTACCTGCAGCCCGAGGAGGCGATGAGCCTGATCACCGAGTGCGCCAAACGCTTTCCGGGCGGCCAGATGATCTTCGATCTGCCGCCGGTGATCGTGAAGAAGCTGACCCGCAAGAAGGGCATCCGCTCATCACGGCGCTACCGCGTTCCGCCAATGCCGTTCAGCCTGTCCCCCGCCGAGCTGGCCGATCTGGTCAATACGGTCCCCGGTGTCAGCGCCGTGCACGACCTACCCATCCCCAAGGGCCGCGGGTTCCTGTTCGGCAAGCTGTTCCCCGCGTACTGGCAGTGGAACTGGAGCAAGCAGTACCGGGGCGCCTACACCCTGCTCGAGTTCGGCTGACGCCTCGACTCTAGAGGCCCAACAGGTAGGCGATACAGGCGATCACCGGGACCGAGGCGATCGTGGTGATCAGCGTGGCGTCGCGGGCCAGCTTCTCGCCGCGCTGGAACACCGAGGCGTAGGTGTTGAGGTTCTGCGCGGCGGGCAGCGCGGCCAGCACGGTGGCGATGGCGGTCTGTTCCGGCGAGAGCCCGAATGCCCAGCGGGCCAGCACGTAGGCCAGCGCCGGCATCAGCAGGACCTTGAATACGATGGCCAGCCAGAGATCGGCCCGGCGCTCCTTGCCCTTGCCTCCGGTCTGGGTGACCAGGGCGATACCGAACGCCAGCAGCACGGTGGGTATCGCGAGATCGGCAAGCAGTTCCAGCGGTCGGTGGATGGCCCGCGGCAGCGTGATCCCGGTGAGCGCGAGCACCGTGCCGATGGCGCTGGCCACGATGATGGGATTGGTCACCAGGTCTTTGATCTGAGATTTCACCGAGCCGGCATCGCGGCCGGCGGAATTGATGATGGCCACGCCGAACGGCACCAGGAACACGGTCTGGAACACGATCAGCGCGGACACCTCGGTGGTGCTGCCGAGGACATAGGCGCTCAGCGGGATACCGAGATTGCCCGAGTTGACCCACGATGCGGCCCACGCCCCGATGGTGGCGTCGGCACGGTCGCTGCGCCGCAACGTCACCGCAATCGCGAAATAGATGCCGAACATGATCATCGTTGTGAGCGCGGACACCAGCAGCGGCAGCGAAAAGACTTGCGAAGGCGTCGAATCGGCGAGCGAGAGCAACAGCAGTGCGGGCACCCCGACATGGAAGGCCACCCGGTTGAGCACCATCCGCGCGTTGTCCCCGAGGACGTTGCGGCGCCCCACGATGGCACCCACGGCAATGATGACGGCGATGACGGCGAAGGCTTCCAACACCGCCAGCACTGCACACCCCTTCCCACGTGAACTTGATCATGCAATTATCCGCCACGCCGTGCGCGGTGCGCAGTCAGGCCGATGAGTCTCGGTCCGTGCTGGCGCCGGTATCGACTACGGCGGCTGGATATGGCGCTACGACCTGGTTCCAGCCGGATCCGGCACCGCGGTCACGCTCACCTACGCTTGCCGAGCAGGGCTAGCGCGCGGCGAGTTCGCGCAGCACGAGATCGGTTGCGCTCCAGTCCATGCACTTGTCGGTGACGGACTGGCCGTAGGTCAGCGGGCGCGCCTCGGGTGCCTGGGCGCCGGCGACCAGGAAGCTCTCCAGCATCACGCCGCTGACCGGTAGCCCGTCACGCACCAGCTGCGCCACCTCGGCGGCCACCCCGGCCTGCCGGATGTGGTCCTTACCGGAATTGGCGTGGCTGCAATCGATCACGACCCGACCGGGCAGGCCGGCCGCGGTCAGCTTGGCCGCCGTGTCGCGCACCGAGTCGGCTCCGTAGTTGGGGCCGGCGGTGCCGCCGCGCAGGATGACATGGCAGTCCTCGTTGCCCACGGTGTTCACCAGCGCACCGCGGCCCATATCGTCCATCCCGAAGAAAACATGCTGAGCGGCAGCCGCTTTCACGCCGTCGACGGCGACCTGGATGTTGCCGTCGGTGCCGTTCTTGAAGCCGACCGGCATCGACAGCCCCGATGCCAGCTGGCGGTGC
Organism: Mycolicibacterium sp. P9-22; assembly: GCF_008329585.1. GTDB lineage: Bacteria > Actinomycetota > Actinomycetes > Mycobacteriales > Mycobacteriaceae > Mycobacterium. The sequence continues at coordinate 391,403 of NZ_NPKP01000004.1, forward strand.
ACCTGGGACTCGGTGGTACGGGCGCCGATCGCACCCCAGGCGACGGCGTCCGCGATGTACTGCGGGCTGGTGGGTTCGAGGAACTCACACCCCACCGGTAGACCGATATCGATGATGTCGAGCAGCAGTTGCCGTGCGGTGCGCAGGCCCCGGGTGACATCGAAGGTGTTGTCCATACCGGGATCGTTGATCAGGCCCTTCCAGCCGATCGTGGTGCGCGGCTTCTCGAAGTACACCCGCATCACGATTTTCAACCGGTCGCCGAGTTCGTCGGCGACCTTGACCAACCGGCTGGCGTAGTCGAGGGCCGCCTCCGGGTCGTGCACCGAGCAGGGACCCACCACTACCAGCAGGCGATCATCGCGGCCGGCCAGGATGGCGGCGATCTCGTCGCGATCGCGCGCGACCCGTTCGGCGCGGCGGGCGCCCAACGGGAACTCGGAGAGCACGTCATGCGGGCTGGGGATCTCGCTGAAGCTGCGTATCCGCCGGTCCGATGTTGCCGGTGCGGTGGCGGTCTGCGCCAGGTTCACGATGGTGCCTTTCTGGTATGGGCACCTGAGTGACATCCCGGGCGCCCTTGAATGACGAAAGGCAGCGACCAAGATGGTCACTGCCTGGGCTCCGGGTGGATGCGTGCTTAGTGCTGCGCTTTATCGGCTCCGCCCGGAGCCTCGATAAAGCGCCAATAGCCGGCGCGCACGCGGATGTTCACGTCGGCCAGGCTACACCGCGGTCGGGCAACGTCAAAAGTCAGGGCTTGAGCCGCCACGCGTAGCCCGCGATGCCCACCCCGATCAGCGCGATGATCGGCCCGAGCACCGACCAGGTGGTGGTGTTGCTCATCGGGCTGCCGCCGACCGCCCCGAATCCCTGGAACGCGAAGAGCGTTCCGAACGCCGCGACAACGATTCCGATGACCAACACCGCGATACGCATACCGTCGACAGTAGCCTGAGCGGCGATGGCCGAAACTTCTTTCCTGGACCGCACGCGTGCTGGCTATGACCAGATGGCCGCGGGATATGTCGCCGCCTTCCAGGACCATCTGGACGACAGACCGCTCGACATCGCGATGCTGACGGCCTTCACCGCCATGGTGCCGCCGCACCAGCGTGTCGTCGACATCGGCTGCGGCACGGGGGCGGCCACCGCCGTGCTGCGGGACAACGGCGCCCGCGTGTCGGGAATCGATTTGTCACCCAACATGATTGCCCACGCCCGCCGGCTCCATCCCGACATCGGGTTCACGGTGGGCTCGATGACCGACCTCGACCTGCCCGATGCCTGCGCCGGCGGGGTGTGCGCCTGGTATTCGGTGATCCACATCCCCGACGATCAGCTGCCCGCCGTGTTCGCCGAGTTCCACCGCGTGCTCATCCCGGGCGGGGTGGCGCTGCTGGCCTTCCAGATCGGCGACCGGCCCCGCCACCTGACCGAGGCGTTCGACGAACGCGTCGACCTGCTCTTCCACCGCCGCCGCCCCGAGTCCGTCGCGCAGCTGCTGAACGACGCCGGCCTGCCCGTGCACGCCCAACTGGTCCGCGAACCCCTGGACGACGGTGTTGAATCGACCCCGCAGGGATATCTGATCGCCCGCAAACCCGCACCCGCCCGTTGAGGAGCACACCCGCCATGACCGAACGCTTCGAAGTGCAGCGCACCATCGCGGCGCCGGCCGCCGATATCTTCGCGGTGCTGGCCGACCCGCAGGGGCACGTCGCCATCGATGCCTCGGGCATGCTGCAGGACGCCAGCGGCGTCCCGGCGCGGCGGGTGGGCGACCAGTTCGTCGTGCACATGGATCGTGAAGCGCTGAACGACTTTCCGATGGGCCGCTATGACGTCACCGTCGACATCACCGAGTACGAGCAGGACCGGCTGATCGCCTGGACGATCCTGGGCCAGATCAAACCGCAGATCGGGCACGTCTACGGCTACCGCCTGGAACCGGCAGACGACGGGACGCTGGTCACCTCGTTCTACGACTGGTCCAACATCACCGAGAAGTGGCGCGAGGCCGGCATCTTTCCGGTGATCCCGGAGAGCGCGCTGCGCGCCACCCTGGGCATCCTCGACCGGACGGTGCGACGGGGTTACCCACGACCCTGACGTCAACTCACAGTTGACGGATTGTCAAAGTCAACCTACGGTTGACGCATGACCGATTCCGTCAGCCTCGACACGCTCATCCGCGCCATCAAGTCCGTCCACACCGACGCCCTCGAACAACTCACCGATGCGGTGCTGGCCGCCGAACACCTCGGCGAGGTCGCCGATCACCTGATCGGCCACTTCGTCGATCAGGCCCGGCGCTCCGGTGCCTCGTGGACCGATATCGGCACCAGCATGGGCGTCACCAAACAGGCCGCCCAGAAACGCTTCGTCCCCAAGGCCGACGCCGCCGGCATCGACCCCAACGAGGGCTTCGCGCGGTTCACGCCGCGGGCCCGCACCGCCGTCGTCACCGCCCAGCGCGAGGCCCGCGACGCGGAGAACATCGAGATCGGTCCCGAACACCTGATCCTCGGCCTGCTCGGCGACACCGAATCCCTGGCCATCGCGATCCTGCGGGCTCAGGGCGTCGAACCCGATCAGATCCGCGCCGCGATCACACTGCCACCGGCGACCGGCCAAACGCTGGACCTGGTGCCCTTCAGCGGGCCGGCCAAGAAGGTGCTCGAACTGACCTTCCGCGAAGCACTTCGACTGGGCCACAACTACATCGGCACCGAGCACATCCTGCTGGCGCTGCTGGAATCCGAGGACGGTGACGGACTACTGCACGGCCTGGGCGTCGACAAGGACCGCACAACCGCCAAGCTCATCGAGCTGCTGGCCTCCATCACGGGAATGAAACCGGACCCGTCGCTGTAGAACAGCGCATGGAACTGAACGCAGCAGCGTGTGAGCTCATCGGCGCAGGGATCGACGCCACCCTGGTCACCATCAACGCCGACGGCAGCCCGCAGGCCTCCCTGGTCTGGGTGGTGCTGCAGCGCACTCCCGACGGTGACGAACTGGTAGCCGCACACCTGTCGGACAAGTACCTGAAGGTGCGCAACGTCCGGCGGGACCCGCGGGTCACCGCGACCATCCTGGCCCCCAGCCAGGCCGGTCAGCAGCGGCAGTACCTGTCGGTGACCGGCACCGCGCGCATCGTCGAAGGCGGCGCGCGCGAACTGCTCAAGGAACTGGCCGTCGCGATGCTCGGCTCCGACGAGCACTTCCCGCCGGCCGACGCGCCGGACGGTTTCCTTACCCGCATCCGCATCGAATCGGTCGGCGGCCAGGGACCCTGGGTCGCCTAAACCGCCGAACACCGCAGTGCCCGCCGGGCATGTGCCATCATGCCAAGCATGCGATTGGCAAAGGTCCGCACCTGGTTCGCGGTTCTCCTGACGAGCCTGACCGCCGCGGTGGCAGTCGGCATCGCGCCGCCCGCGGCGGCAGCAGTCACCCCGATCGGCAACCTCGGCGAGACGTTGCGCGTCGAGTTCGACGATTTCGTGGCCGACGTGACGGTGCACGATGTGCTGGCCGTACCGGTGCCGCCGGGATGGGGCTGGAACGGCTCCCCGCGCTGGCGCGCCCAGGGCGGCCCGTGGCGGGCCGGGGTGACGGTGCACGTCATCTCCGCGCCCAACCCGTACAAGCTGTCCATCGCCACCACGTTCAGTGGCGTCACCCCCTATGCGGATGCCTATGCCGCCAAGCACACCGACGCCCCGGACGCGCTGGAGAAGGCACTGCTGAACGCTCCCCCCGGTGCCACGGTCAACGGTGGCGTCTATTGGGACGTCTACCGCGCGCTGGTCACCAACGTGGTGATGATCAACCCACAGACCGGAGCGCACCTGGCCCAGTGGAACATCTGGCAGCCCGGCACTCCGCTGCCCTGATCGCCGTGCACGTCGAGGTACCCGGACCGGCAGACCTGACCGAACTCGCCGCCGTCGCCGCCACCACCTTCCCGCTGGCCTGCCCGCCGGGTGTCACCGAAGAGAACGTCAACGCGTTCATCGCGGCGAACCTGTCGGCCGAGGCGTTCGCCGACTATCTGGACAACCCGGACCGGGTGTTGCTGATCGCGCGCGATGACATCCGGATCCTCGGCTACGCCATGCTGATTCGCGGTGTGCCCGAGGACACCGACGTGCAGCGGGCGGTACCGCTGCGCCCGGCCGTCGAGATCTCCAAGATGTACACGCTGCCCGACGTGCACGGCGCCGGGGTGTCCGCGGCGCTGATGGCCGAATCGTTGCGGCACGGCGCAGAACTGGGCGCGGTGAGCGTCTGGCTGGGTGTCAACCAGGAGAACCGGCGGGCCCAACGCTTCTACGCCAAATCCGATTTCCGGGTCAGCGGCACCAAGACATTCCGGCTCGGCGACGGCGTCGAGAGCGACTACGTGATGGTGCGGGAACTCTGAGCGGCGGCGGTCAACGCCAGCATGCGCGATGTGGCGCGCAGATACTTCTTGCGGAAGCCGCCCGCCACCATCTCATCACTGAAGATGGTGTCCAGCTTGGTGCCCGAGGCCAGAATCGGGATGCCGGCGTCATACAGCCGGTCCGTCAGCGCCACCAGCCGCAGCGCCACACTCTGATCGTTGATCGGGTGCACCCCGGTGATGAACACCTCGGTGACATCGTCGATCAGCGCGTGGTAACGCGACGGGTGCATGGTGGCCAGATGCGCGCACAGCGCATCGAAATCATCAAGTGTGGCACCGGCTTTGGCCGCCGCCGCGGTACGCACCTCGTCATCGGTCAGCGGCTCGGGCGCCGGTGGTAGCCCGCGGTGCCGATAGTCGGGGCCCTCGATGCGGATGGTGGTGAAGATCGCCGACAGCGTGTTGATCTCACGCAGGAAATCCTGTGCGGCGAAACGGCCCTCGCCGAGCTGCTCGGGCAGCGTGTTCGACGTCGCCGCGATCGACACGCCGCGCTCCACCAGCGCCGAGAGCAGCCGGGAGATCAGCGTGGTGTTGCCCGGATCATCGAGTTCGAACTCGTCGATGCAGACCACCGCGTAGTCGGCGAGCAGGTCGATGCACTCGGTGAAGCCGAACACCCCGGCCAGCTGGGTCAGTTCACCGAAGGTGGCGAACGCGACCGGGGCGTCGCCCTCGGCCATCGTGTAGTACGTCGACGCCAGCAGGTGGGTCTTGCCGACACCGAACCCGCCGTCGAGGTACACCCCGACACCGGACAGCACCTCGCGCTTGCCGAACAGCTTCTTCTTACCGGCCCGCCGTTCCTTGGCCAGCTCGCAGAATTTGCGGCAGTGCCCGACGGCCGCGGCCTGCGACGGCTCATTGGGGTCGGGCCGGTAGGTGTCGAAGCTGACATCGGCGAATGTGGGCGGCGGAACCAGCTGCGCGACCAGCCGCTCCGGGGTGACGCTCGGTCGCCGATCGACCAGACCCGCGACCCCGCCCGTGCTTTGCATGTCAGGCACCCTAGCGACGTGCTGCAATGTTGCCCATGTCGGATAGCGCCGCTGGGACGGATCTCACAGCCCTTGGACCGGTCTCCAGCACCGAGGAAAGCGGGCTGGCGCACTACTACGCCTACCCCGAGACCCTGAGCTCCTGCTGGGTGCGGGCCAATTTCATCAGCAGCCTGGACGGCGCCGCGACGGCCGACGGCCGCTCCGGTGCCCTCGGTGGTGCCGGTGACCGGGCCGTGTTCCGGTTGATGCGTGAGCTGGCCGACGTGGTGGTGGTGGGCGCGGGCACGGTGCGCGTCGAGACCTACTCCGGCGCCCAGCTCGGAGTCGCCGAGCGACAGCGCCGGTGTGCGAGAGGACAACACGAGGTGCCGCCGATCGCCATCGTCACCCGCTCCGCGGACCTCGACCATGGCCTTCCGGTGTTCACCCAGACCGAGGTGCCCCCGTTGCTGCTGACCACCCGTGACACCGCCGCCGATGCGCGCGCCCGGTACGCCGGTCTGGCAGAGGTGTACGACTGCTCGGGTGCCGACACCGGCGGCGTCGACCTCGGCGCTGCGCTGCGCACCCTGGCCGGTCTCGGCCTGATCCGGGTGCTCGCCGAGGGCGGCCCGAGCCTGCTCGGCACGTTCATCGCCGACGGCCTGCTCGACGAGCTGTGCCTGACCATCGCGCCGACGGTGGTGGGCGGCGGGTCGAAACGGATCGCCGACGGGCACCGCGAGCTGATCACCCGGCTGCGGCGCCGCCACGTGCTGACCGATGACGACGGCTATCTGTACACGCGCTACAGCCGCGACTGATCCGGCGTCGGCGATCGCTACTGTGGTCGGCATGCGTGTGGGGATTATGACGACGATCGCCCTGTCGTCGGTCGCGGTACTGCTGACCTCATGTGCCCCGCTGCTGGCCGCCAACCCGCGCTACGCCACCGACGACGGCGCCGGACCGCAGGGCGCGCCCACGACCACCGCCGAGGCCGGCGGGCCACCCGCGCTGGAAGCCCCCAAGAACGACCTCTCCTGGCAGGACTGCACCTCCCGGGTGTTCAGCGATGCCGCGGTGCCCGCACTGCCCGGCATCACGCTGGACTGTGCCACCTACGAGGCCGATCTCGACCCGATCAAGGGCGCCGACGGCAGCATCTCGATCGGCGTGGTACGAGCCACCTCGGTGGACACCCCCGCCGACGCCGGGCCCGTGGTGATGACCACCGGCACCGACCTGCCGTCGTCATCGCAGTTGCCGGTGTGGTTGTCCCGCGCCGGCTCCGACATCCTCAAGAAGAACCCCATCGTCGCCGTCGACCGGCGCGGTATGGGACTGTCCGAGGCCATCGACTGCCGCGACCTGTTCGACCGGCAGGAGATGATCGACCAGACCCAGTTCGAGCCCGGTGACGACCCGGTGGCCAACTTGAGCGCCATCGTCCAGACCGCCACCACCACCTGCACCGACTCCATCGCCCCCGGCGATTCGGCCTATGACAGCGCCCACGCCGCCGAGGACATCGAACGGCTGCGCAGCACCTGGGACGTCCCGGCGATCGCCCTGATGGGCATCGGCAACGGCGCGCAGGTCGCGTTGGCCTACGCCGGATCGCACCCGGACAAGGTGGCGCGGCTGGTGCTGGATTCGCCGCTGCCGCTGGCCATCGGCGCCGAGGCCGCCGCCGAGCAGAAGATCAAGGGGCAGCAGGCGGCCCTCGACGCGTTCGCCGCGCAGTGCGCCGCCACGAACTGCCCGCTGGGTCCGGACCCCAGGGGCTCCGTCGACGCCCTGTTGACGGCAGCCGGCAACGGCGACGGACCCAACGGCGCCTCGGAAGCGGCGGTGGCCGATGCCATCACGACGGCGCTGGCCTTCCCGCGTGGGGACCGGGTCAGCGCCACCAACGCGCTGGCCGGTGCGATCGCCTCCGCCCGTTCCGGTGACACCAACGCGATGACCAACCTGATCACCCAGGCCGAGACCGTCCGCCAGACCGACGGTCAGTTCGTCAACAGCTGCAGCGACGCGCTCAACCGGCCCACCCCGGACCGGGTCCGCGAACTCGTCGTCGCCTGGGACCGGCTCTATCCCCAGTTCGGCACCGTCGGCGCACTGCGGATGGTCAACTGCCTGAGCTGGCCCAGCGGCGCCGCGCCCGAGGACCCCAAGGACCTCGACATCCCGGTCATGCTGCTCGGTGTCCAGAACGACCCGATCGTCGGCAACGAAGGCGTGGCCGCGGTCGCCGCGACCATCATCAATGCCGGTTCCACCAGCAAGCGCGTGATCTGGCAGGGCATCGGGCACGGCGCGAGCATCTACACGGCCTGCGCGCTGCCGCCGGTCATCGGCTACCTGGAGAGCGGCAAACTGCCCGAGACCGACACGTTCTGCCCCGCCTGATCAAGCCCCGGCGAGCTGCGGTGTACGGTGCGCTGGTGTCGTTCCTGCCTTCCGGTGTGCTGAACGCCTTTCGCCCCAGCACAACCCCGCCCAGCACCGCAACGATCCTGCGGTCGATCCTGTGGCCCATTGCCATTCTGTCGGTGATCCATCGCAGCTACGTGCTGGGCACCAACGGCTACATCACCGATGATTTCGGCCCGGTGTACCGCGCGGTCGTGAACTTCAAAATGGGCTGGGACATCTACAACGAGAATTTCAGTCACGTCGACCCGCACTATCTGTATCCGCCGGGCGGGACGCTGCTGTTGGCGCCGTTCGGCTATCTCCCGGTGGACGCCGCGCGCTACTGGTACATCAGCTTCAACGTGATCGCCTTCCTGCTCGCGGCCTACCTGCTGCTGCGGATGTTCGACTACACGCTGAGCTCGGTGGCCGCGCCGGCCCTGGTGCTCGCGATGTTCTGCACCGAATCGGTCACCAACACTTTGGTGTTCACCAATATCAACGGCTGCGTGCTGCTCGGCGGCGTGCTGTTCTTCCGGTTCCTCCTCAAGGGCGGGCGCAACGCCGAACTGCTGGCGGGCGCGGCGATCGGGCTGACCATCGTGGTGAAACCGTCGCTGCTACCGCTGCTGTTGCTGCCGGTGCTCAACCGGCAGTTCTACACCCTGATCACCGCTATCGGTGTGCCCTTGGTGTTCAACGCCGCCGCCTGGCCGCTGGTGTCGGACCCGATGAGCTTCGTGCACCGCACGGTCCCCTACATCCTGGAGACCCGCGACTACTTCAACTCCTCGATCCTGGGCAACGGCATCTATTACGGCCTGCCGATGTGGCTGATCCTGGCGCTGCGTATCGGTTTCACCCTGCTGGCCGCCGGCAGCCTCTACCTGCTCTACAAGTACTACCGCGAGCGCGATCCGCTGTTCTGGCTGCTGACCTCCTCGGGTGTGCTGCTGACCGCGTCGTTCCTGGTGCTCTCACTGGGCCAGGGTTACTACTCGACGATGCTGTTCCCGTTCCTGATGACGGTGGTGCTGCGCAACTCCGTGCTGCACAACTGGCCGGCCTGGCTGGCGGTGTACGGGTTCATGACGATGGACCGTTGGCTGCTCGGCCACTGGCCGACCACCGGACGCTTCCTGGAGTACATGAAGATCACCTACGGCTGGTCGCTGCTGTTGGTGGTGGTGTTCTGCGTGCTGTACTTCCGCTATCTGGACGCCAAGGCCGAGGGCAGGCTGGATTCCGGTATCGATCCGCCCTGGATGACGGATGAGCACCGGCGCGCTAGCGTGAAATCATGACAATCCCTGGTCCCAAGCTTGAGCTCACCGACGATCAGTGGCGCGAGAAGCTCAACCCCGCCGAATTCGCCGTGCTGCGCCGTGCCGGCACCGAACGGCCGTTCACCGGTGAGTACACCGACACCAAGACCGCCGGGGTCTACGAATGCCGGGCCTGCGGCGCCGAGCTGTTCCGCAGCTCCGAGAAGTTCGAATCCCATTGCGGCTGGCCGTCTTTCTTCGACCCCGCCGACTCCGATGCGGTGATCCTCAAACGCGACGATTCGCTGGGGATGACCCGCATCGAGGTGATCTGCGCCAACTGCCACAGCCACCTCGGGCACGTGTTCGAGGGCGAGGGTTACCCGACGCCGACCGACCAGCGGTACTGCATCAACTCGATATCGCTGCGTCTGGTGCCGGCCGGCGCCACGTCAACGGACTGAGGTCGTCACGGCAGCTTGGCCAGCAGGGTTTCGACCGCGACCCGCGGGCCGGTGAAGAACGGCGTCTCCTCACGCACATGCCTGCGCGCCTCGGTGTAGCGCAGCTTCCACATCAGCTCCACGATGCGGCCCAGATCGGGGCCCTCGAAGGCCAGGATCCACTCGTAGTCGCCGAGCGCGAAGGCCGGCACGGTGTTGGCTCGCACATCCGGGTACTCGCGGCCCGCCATACCGTGATCGACGAGCATCTTGCGGCGCTCATCGTCGGGCAGCAGGTACCAGTCCAGCGACCGCACGAACGGGTACACGCAGACGTAGTCACCCGGGTCCTCTCCGGCGACGAACGCCGGCACGTGGCTCTTGTTGAACTCCGCGGGACGGTGCAGTGCGACCACGCTCCATACCGGGTCGCTGGCCAGGCCCAGGGTGGTCCGGCGGAACGCCGAGTAGGTGGCCTGCAGGTCCTCGACCCGCTCGGCGTGGGTCCAGATCATGAAGTCGGCATCGGCCCGGAACCCGGTGACGTCGTACAACCCGCGGACCACGACCCCGTTGTCCTCCTGCTGTTTGAGGAACGTCGCGGTCTCATCGATCACCGCTGACCGATCCCGGTCGAGCGCCTCGGGCTGGACGGCGAAGACCGAGATCATCATGTACCGGGTCATCGAGTTGAGCTTGTCGTAATCGAGCTTGGCCATGGGCCTATCGTGCCACGCCGGAGGTCACCAGTTTCGCGGCCGCCCTGGTGGCAGATCCCACACAGGCGGGCACGCCGATGCCGTCCAGATATCCGCCCGCGACGGCCAGGTTCGGCGGCAGACCGGCCCGCAGCTCCGCCACCAGATCCGCATGCCCGGGCCCGTACTGGGGCATCGCGTCGATCCAGCGCTGCACCCGGTAATCGACCGGGTCGGCGGCGATCGAGAACACCTGCTGCAGATCCTCCAGCGACCAGTTGAGCAGCTCGTCATCGCCGACGCTGCGCGCCAGCGTGTCCCCGAAGCGGCCGTAGGACAGCCGCACCAACTCGACGTTGCCGCGTCGGCCCCACTTGCGCGAGGTCAGGGTGATCGCCTTGGCGTGCAACTGTTCTCCGGTGGCGACCAGCACCCCGGACTGATCGGGCAACGGGGTACCTCCCGGTAGCGCGAGGGCCACCAACGCGGTCGAGGCCACCCCGATCCGGCGGGCGGCCGCCGCGCTGCGCGGGGCGATGTGCTCGACCAGCCGGACCAGCCGCGGCGCGGGCACGGCGAGCACCACCGCATCGGCCGGCCAGTGGCCACCCTCATCGTCGATCAGCTCCCAGCCCTGCGTGCGGCGCTGCACCCGCCCGATCCCGACGTGTGCCCAGCGCAGGTCGGCCCGGCGGGCCAGTTCGTCGATCAGGACGCGGTAGCCGCCATCGAGGGCCCCGAACACGGGCCCGGGAAGTGGTGCGGGCATTGCGGTTCGGACCGCCTCGGTGAGGCTGCGGGCACCGCGGTCCAGCGCGGCTGCCAGCGTCGGCAGCGCCGAACGCACGCCGATGGTGGCGGCCGACCCGGCGTACACACCGGTCAGCAGCGGCTCCACCGAGCGCGTGACCACCTGCGCGCCGAACCGGTCACTGACCAGATCGCCGACCGACACGTCCGCGGCCGGGCGCCAGCTGAACGGGCGGCGGTGTTCGTCGGCGATCTTGGCCACCGTCGCGGCGTCGACCAGACCTGCCACCGACTCGGCTCGGGACGGAATGCCCTGCAGGGTGCCCGCCGGCAGCGGATGCAACCGGCCCTGGCTGTAGATCAGCGGCCGAGCTCCGGCGCTGGCGACCTGCCTGCCGGAAAGTCCCAATTCGGCCAGCAGGGCGGTCACCTCGGGGCGACGGGTGATGAACGCCTCGGCCCCGACATCCATCGACATCCCGCCGACCTGCTCGGTGCGCAGCACACCACCCAGGCGGTCGGCCGGGTCGAACAGCGTTATCGAGGCGTCCGGACCGGCCGCGACGCGCAGCCGGTAGGCCGCGGTGAGGCCCGAAATGCCTCCTCCGACAACGCAGTACGTGGCTTTCACAATGAATGCACCAGGGATACGAGCTCTGTCACCACCCCGGGGTCGGTGGCAGGCAGCACACCATGACCGAGGTTGAAGATATGACCGGACGCCCCGGCGGCGACGGCCGCGCGGCCGTCCTCGACGACGGCCCGGGCCGCCCGGTCGACCACCGGCCAGCCGGCCAGCAAGACGACGGGATCGAGGTTGCCTTGGAGCGCGGTGCCCGGACGCACCCTGCCCGCCGCGGCTTGCAGCGATGTCCGCCAGTCCACGCCCACCACGGTGGCACCGGCCTCGCCCATCGCGCCGAGCAGCTCCGCGGTGCCGACCCCGAAGTGCGTCATCGGCACACCGCGATCGGCCAGCGCGGCGAAGATGCGTGTGCTGTGCGGCAGGACGTGGCTGCGGTAATCGGCCAGCGACAGCGTCCCGGCCCACGAGTCGAACAACTGGATGGCATCGACGCCGGCGTCGAGCTGGGCTGCCAGGAACTCGATGGTCAGGTCGGTCAGCGAGGTCATCAGCGCGTGCCAGGTTCCGGTCTCGCCGAACATCATCGCCTTGGTCTTCTCGTGGTTGCGGCTGGGACCGCCCTCCACCAGATAGGAGGCCAGGGTGAACGGCGCCCCGGCGAAACCGATCAGCGGAACGTCACCCAGCGCGGCGACCAGCAGCGACACCGCTTCGCTGACCGGGGCCACCTGAGACCGCTCCAGTGGTTTGAGGGTGCCCACATCGGCACGGGACCGGATGGGGTGCTCGATGACGGGCCCCACGTCGGGCACGATGTCCAGCGCGACACCGGCGGCCTTCAGCGGCACCACGATGTCGGAGAACAGGATGGCCGCATCGACGCCGTGCCTGCGTACCGGCTGCAGGGTGATCTCGCAGACCAGCTCCGGGTCGAAGCAGGCGTCCAGCATCTTGTGGTTGGCGCGAAGGGCGCGGTACTCGGGCAGCGAACGTCCGGCCTGGCGCATGAACCACACCGGCGTGCGGCTCGGGCGGCGGCCGGCGGCAGCGGCGAGAAACGGCGACTCTGGCAGGTCACGACGGGTGCTCATCGAGCCCTATGGTGCCATGTGCCCGGAGATCGGCGCGCCTGCGCACGGGTGAGACGAGATGGGTCTAGCGTCCCACACTGTGACGTCCGCCGAACCGGCTCAGTTCCGCACCGCGGTTGCGGCCATGAATGCCGCGACCGTTCGGCCGGAAATCGAGTTGGGACCGATCCGACCACCGCAACGTCTCGCCCCGTACAGCTATGCGCTGGGTGCCGAAGTGCGCCACCCCGATGCCCCGGTGGTGCCGGAACGATCCGAGGGTGACGCCTTCGGGCGGCTGATCCTGCTGCACGACCCCGAAGGCGCCGAAGCCTGGGACGGCACCATGCGCCTGGTCGCCTACATCCAGGCGGACCTGGACTCCACCGAGGCCGTCGACCCGCTACTGCCCGAGGTGGCCTGGAGCTGGCTGGTGGACGCGCTCGCCGAGCACGGCGAGGCCGTCACCGCACTGGGCGGCACGGTCACCGCCACCACGTCGGTGCGTTACGGAGACATCTCCGGCCCGCCGCGCGCCCATCAACTGGAACTCCGCGCCTCCTGGACGGCCACCAACCTGGAGTTGGGACCGCACGTGCAGGCCTTCTGCGAGGTCCTCGAGCACGCGGCCGGTCTGCCGCCTGCGGGAGTGACCAGCTTGGGTTCCCGCACCCGCGCCTGATGACCGAGCCCGAAGAAGAGTCCGGCGACGCCACCGAACCGGAAGCAACTCCCCTACTGGCCCCTGCCGACGGTGTGCCGCCGGTCGCCATGTATCCCAGCGATATCGCGCGGGCGGCCGAGCAGTTGGCCGGTGGCACCGGCCCGTTCGCGGTCGACGCCGAACGCGCATCGGGTTTCCGCTACTCCAACCGGGCCTACCTGGTGCAGATCCGCCGGGCCGGTGCGGGCACCGTACTGATCGATCCGGTGAACCATGGCGGCGATCCCCTGCAGGTGATGGCGCCACTGGCGAAGGTGCTGGCCACCGACGAGTGGGTGCTACACGCCGCCGATCAGGACCTGCCGTGCCTGGCTGAGCTCGGGATGACCCCGCCCAGTCTCTATGACACCGAATTGGGCGCCCGGCTGGCCGGATTCGACCGGGTGAACCTCGCCGAGATGGTACGCAGGCTGCTGGGCCTGGGTCTGGTCAAGGGTCACGGCGCCGCCGATTGGTCCAAGCGACCGCTGCCCGCGGACTGGCTCAATTACGCGGCACTCGACGTCGAGGTGCTGCTGGAGTTACGGGCCGCGGTTGCCGCCGTGCTCGAAGAGCAGGGCAAATCAGATTGGGCAGCACAGGAATTCGAGTTCCTGCGGACCGCTGAGCCCACCGTCACCCGGCGTGACCGGTGGCGGCGCACCTCGGGCATCCACAAGGTGCGCGACCCCCGGGCGCTGGCCGCGGTGCGTGAGCTGTGGACGGCCCGCGATCAGATCGCTGCGCGCCGCGATATCGCACCCGGCCGGATACTGCCCGACGCGGCGATCGTCAACGCCGCCACCGTGGACCCCGATACGGTCGAGAAGATCGTCGCGCTACCGGTTTTCGGTGGCAGCCGGCAACGGCGCAGCGCGCAGGTGTGGCTGGACGCGTTGGCCAGGGCTCGTCAGGACCCCGACCCGCCGACAGGTTCGGAACCTCTCAATGGCCCGCCACCGCCGGCCCGCTGGTCCCGGCGCAAGCCGGAGGCCGCCGAACGTCTGGAGGCCGCGCGCAGCGGCTTGACCGAACTCTCGCAGAAGGTCTCGGTTCCCACCGAGAATCTGCTGACACCCGATACCGTCCGCCGGCTGTGCTGGGACTGGCAGCCGGTCGCCGATACCGCGTCGGCCGTCGAGGAATTCCTGGTGCAGGCCAAGGCCCGGCCGTGGCAGCGTGAGCTGACCGTGCCGGTGCTCACGGTGGCATTGACGAGCGGGAACGCTCCACCACCTGCGAGCTGAAGGACACCCAACGTGGCCGAAAAGGCAGAGACGCACGACGAAAAGGACCGCCAGCGCTTCGCCGACCGCGTCCTCAGCGTCGTCGAGGACGCCGTGTACTGGGGCATCGCGGTCATCCTGGTGGCCGGCGCCGTGGCCCTGCTGGTGGCCCAGGTCAAAACCATGTTTTCGTTACTGGGCAAGCCCATCTCCAACGTCATGCTGGAACTTTTGGACGGCGTGCTGCTGATCTTCATCTTCGTCGAATTGCTCTACGCCGTGCGGACCAGCCTGCGGTCCCACGAGATAGCCGTCGAGCCGTTTTTGATCGTCGGAATCCTGGCTTGTATCAAGGAGATTGTGGTCCAGTCGGTGGAAGCGGCCAAACTCGTGGGCCAGGGACCGGAGTTCGCAAGGACCATCGTCCAGACCGGGGTGCTCGGCGCGCTGGTCCTGGTACTGGCGGTGGCAGCGTGGGTGCTGAGGCAGCGCAGTGTGACCGCTCCGCCTGAAGACGAGGGCGATTGAGCGGCACGGGGTTTACAGCCGATACCGGAGCTGCCTAGTCGGACTTCCGCACCGACATGTCGGCGTCGGTGTCGAGTTCGGAATTGTTCAGCGCAGCGACCCAGCCGGTGATCTGACGGGCAATGTGCTGATCGGTCAGACCGATGTCGGTGAGCACCTCGCCACGTGAGGCATGCGCCTGAAACTCCTGCGGCACACCGACATCACGGCACGGCACATCGATCTCGGCCGCCCGCAGCGCGGCGGACACCGACGACCCGATACCACCGTGCACGCCGTTGTCCTCGAGCGTGACGACCAGCTTGTGCGCGGTGGCGAGCGCGTGTAGCGCCTTGGGCACCGGCAGCACCCAGCGGGGGTCGACGACGGTCACACCGATACCGTGCTGCTGCAGACGCTGCGCGACCGCCAGACCCATCTGGGCGAACGAGCCGACCGCGACCAGCAGGACGTCTTCGGAGGATCCGGCGCCCGGCTTGGCCAGGATGTCCACCCCGGCACGCCGTTCGAGTGCCGGAATATCCTCGCCGACGGCGCCCTTCGGGAACCGGATGGCGGTCGGGCCGTCCTTGACCTCGAGTGCCTCGCCGAGTTCCTCACGCAGGCGCGCGGAGTCACGCGGTGCCGCGACCCGCATACCGGGCACGATGCCCAGGATCGACAGGTCCCAGACGCCGTGGTGGCTGGCACCGTCCGGGCCGGTGACACCGGCCCGGTCCAGCACGATGGTCACCGGAAGCTTGTGCAGCGCAACGTCCATCATCATCTGGTCGAAGGCGCGGTTGAGGAAGGTCGAATAGATCGCGACGACGGGGTGCATGCCGCCCATCGCGAGACCGGCGGCCGAGGTCATTGCGTGCTGCTCGGCGATACCGACATCGAAGAGCCGGTCCGGGTACAACTGACCGAAGGCCGCCAGGCCGGTCGGGCCCGCCATCGCCGCGGTGATCGCGACGATATCGCGCCGGCGCTTCGCGATCTTGATCAGTTCATCGGAGAAGGTTCCGGTCCAGCCGGGTGCCGACACGGCGGTGGCCTGCCCGGTGATCGGGTCGATGATGCCGCAGGCGTGCATCTGCTCGGCCTCATCGGCTTCGGCGGGTCCGAAGCCCATGCCCTTGCGGGTCACCACGTGCACGATGACCGGCGCGTTGAACCCACGGGCGTGCCGCAGGGCCGCCTCCACGGCATGCTCGTCGTGACCATCGATGGGACCGACGTACTTCAGTCCCAGGTCGGTGAACATGGCCTGTGGCTGAAGGGCGTCCTTGAGGCCCGCCTTGACGCTGTGCATGCACTGGTAGCAGATCTCACCGATGACCGGCACACCGCGAACCACGTCGCGGCCCTTTTCCAGCAGCTTCTCGTAGCCGGGCTGCAGCTGCAGGGCGGCCAGGTGATCGGCCAGCCCGCCGATGGTGGGCGCATAGCTGCGGCCGTTGTCGTTGACCACGATGACGACCGGTCGTTTCGCGGCCGCGATGTTGTTGAGCGCTTCCCAGCACATACCGCCGGTCAGCGCGCCGTCACCGACGACGGCGACGACATGACGGTTGCGGTGCCCGGACAGTTCGAAGGCCTTGGCCAGACCGTCGGCGTAGGACAGTGCGGTGCTGGCGTGGCTGGACTCGACCCAGTCATGCTCGCTCTCGGCGCGCGCCGGGTAGCCCGACAGACCGTCCTTCATCCGGAGCTGGTCGAAATCGTCGGCGCGTCCGGTCAGGATCTTGTGCACATAGGACTGGTGTCCGGTGTCGAAGATGATCGGATCGTGCGGCGAATCGAAGACCCGGTGCAGCGCCAACGTCAGCTCGACAACACCGAGGTTCGGGCCCAGATGTCCGCCGGTTGCAGCGACCTTGTGAATCAGGAATTCACGGATCTCACCGGCCAGCTCGTCGAGCTGCGACTGGGACAGGTGCTGCAGATCGGCGGGACCGCGGATCTGTTTAAGCATCCCGCCAGTTTAGCCACGTAACACCCGTCAGTCCTGTCGAGGCTGGTAGATGTCGGGCACTCCGTCTTGATCGGCGTCCAACGTTTCCTGTTGCTCGATGCGGCGATATGCGGCGTTTCGGGTGGCCAGCAGCACGGAGGCGAGCAATGCCGCGAGCAGGGAGCCGACCAGTACGCCGACTTTCACAAATTCGTCACGTTCGGAACCGAGCCCGTAGGCGAGGTCACCGATCAGCAGTGACACCGTGAACCCGATACCGGCCAGCATCGACACACCCAGCACGTCCACCCAGCGCAGCGAGGAATCCAGCTCGGCCCTGGTGACCTTGGACAACGTCCAGGTGGTGAGGAAGATGCCGATCGGTTTACCCAGCACCAGACCCAGCACGATGCCCAGCGTGATGGGGTCGCTCAGGGCTGTGGCCAGGCCGCTGAAGCCGCCCAGGCTGACGCCGGCGGCGAAGAACGCGAACACCGGGATCGCGATTCCCGCGGAGACCGGGCGTGTCCGGTGTTCGAAGTGTTCGGACCGCGCGGCGGGCACCGCGAAGCCGAGCAGCACACCGGCCACGGTGGCATGCACGCCGGACTCGTGCACGAGCACCCAGGTCAGCGCGGCCAGCGGGATCAGCACCCACCAGGCACTGACTCCCCGCTGGACCAGCACCGTGAACAGAATCAGCGGCACAAGCGCCCCCAGCAGGGCGACGAACTTGATGTTGTCCGAATAGAACAGTGCGATCACCGTGATCGCCAACAGGTCGTCGACGACAGCGAGCGTCAGCAGGAACATCCGCAACGCGGCGGGCAGATGGGTGGAGATGACGGCGAGTACGGCCACGGCGAAGGCGATATCGGTCGCCGTCGGGATGGCCCATCCCTTGAGCGCGCCCTCGCCGCCTTGCGCAGCGACCGCGACGAAGATCAGCGCGGGCACCACCATGCCGCCGACCGCCGCGGCGATCGGGAGCGCGGCCCGGACGGGATCGCGCAGATCGCCCACGACGAACTCGCGTTTGAGTTCCAGTCCGACGACGAAGAAGAAGATGGCGAGCAGCGCGTCGGCCGCCCAGGCGCCGACGCTGAGATTCAAGTGCAGCCCGAAGGGCTCGCCGCCGAGTTCGAGATCTCGCAGTGCGAAATAGCTTTCCGCCCACGGCGAGTTGGCCCAGACGATTGCCGCGGCCGCGGCAATCAGCAGGATGATGCCGCCGACGGTCTCCTTGCGCAGGACCTCGGTGACGCGGCGGGTCTCCGGCCACGACCCGAGGCTCAGTAGTCGACTGCGGCGTTCGGTCATCGGGGTTTCTCCCTTGGTCAGCGTGAAGCGAACGCCGACCAGACTTCCCGGCACACCGGGGATCAGGTTACCGCGGCCCTGCCAGAAAGTCTGAGTCGGTGAATTCCTGTCCTATCGAACGCATGTTCGAATCGTCAGCATCCTGACCCATAACGTAGACCTCGTCACGGTGAACCGCGCGGCCTGATCAGCGGCTGAGCACCGCCACACATTCCACGTGGTGGGTGAGCGGGAACGAATCGAACACCCGCAACTGCTCCACGGCGTAGCCCTGCTTCCGGTACTCCCCCACATCGCGGGCGAATGATGCTGCCTCACAGCCGATATGGATGATGCGCGACACCTCGGCCGCGGCCAGCTGTTCGATGACCTCCCGGCCGGCACCGGCCCGGGGCGGATCCAGCACCACCACATCGGCCCGGCCCTGCTCCGCCGACAACGCGCGGCGCACAGAATCCGTCACCACCGACACCTGCGGCAGATCGGCCAGTGCCGTGCGCGCGGATCGGGCCGCACCGCGGGACGTGTCGACGGTGAGCACCCGACCGGTCACCCCCACGCCCTCGGCCAGCACGGCCGCGAAAACGCCTGCCCCGCCGTACAAATCCCATGCGGTCATGCCGGGACGCAGATCGGCCGCCTCGCTCACCAGGGAGCTGTACACCCGCGGCGCATCGCGGTGGGCCTGCCAGAACGCGGTGACGGGAATGTGCCACTGCCGCCCGCCGATCTCCTGCACGGCCTCATAGTCGCCCTCGACGACCTGCGTGCTGGCCTTGCGTCCACCGTTACGCGGACCGGCCTGCACCACATGGCGCCGGCCGGCGTCATCCAGGGCCACATGCAGCTGCGCCCCCGGCGGCCAGCGCGACCCGTCCAGACCGTCGAGCATCCCGTCCGGCAACTGCGCACAGTTCAGATCCTCGGCCAACTCCGCACTGTGATAGCGGTGAAAACCCGCCCGGCCGGCGTCCGAGACGTCCAGGCGCACCCGGGTGCGCCACCCCGTCGCCCCGCGATCGCCGACCTCCTCGGCCACCCCCGACCATTCGTGGCCACCGAGGCGCTCCAGCTGATTGGCGACCACCGCGCCCTTGATGCGGCGGGCGGCCACCGGATCGGCGAAGGCCAGATCACAACAGCCTGCGCCGTTGCGTCCGGCGATGGCGCACAGCGAGTCGACGCGGTCCGGTGACGGTTCGATCACCTCGACAACATCGGCATGCCAATACGATCCGCGTTCGGACACCACGCGCACCCGCACCACCTCGTCGGGCAGCGCGTAGCGGACGAAGACGACACGGCCGTCGTGGCGCGCCACGCAACTACCGCCATTGGCGGCCGGCCCTGTGGTGAGAATCAGGTCAGCCTCGGATGCGGTCAATCAAGAAATCCTCTTCGTGCATCGCCGGGGGCGGACTGCGGCTGCAGTGTCTTGAGCCGCTCCGACGAGTTGAGCTGCCAGGGTACCGAAGTCACCATGACGTTCGGCTCGAAGAGCAGTCTGCCCTTCAACCGCAGCGCGCTCTGGTTGTGCAGCACCTGCTCCCACCAATGCCCGACCACGTACTCCGGGATGAACACCGTCACCACGGTGCGCGGCGACTCCTTGGTGACCCGTTTGACGTAATCGAGCACCGGTCGGGTGATCTCGCGGTACGGCGAGGCGATGACCTTCAGCGGTGTGCTGACATCGCTCTCCTCCCAGACGTGCACGAGCTCGCGGGTCTCGGCGTCGTCGACGCTGACCGTGATCGCCTCGAGCACGTCCGGACGGGTCGCCCGCGCGTAGGCCAGTGCCCGCCGGGTCGGCAGATGCAACTTGGACACGAGCACCACCGCGTGGTTGCGGCTGGGTAGCACGACGTCCTCCAGGTCGGCCTCCTGCTCGTCGAGCTCGCGGGCCACCGTGTCGTAATGCCCGCGGATCAGCTTCATGATCGCGAACAGCACGGCCATCGCCAGGATCGCGATCCAGGCGCCGGCGAGGAACTTCGTGACCACCACCACCACGAGCACCGACCCCGTGCAGACGCAGCCGACGGCATTGATCACCCGTGACCGCATCATCTTGCGGCGCGTCGCGGGGTCGTTCTCGATCTTGAGGAAACGGGTCCAGTGCCGCACCATCCCGAGCTGGCTCAGGGTGAAGGACACGAACACACCGACGATGTAGAGCTGGATCAGTGCGGTGGTCTCGGCTTGGAAGGCGACGACGAATGCGACGGCGGCGAACGCCAGGAACAGGATGCCGTTGGAGAACGCCAGCCGGTCGCCCCGGGTATGCAGCTGACGCGGCAGATAGCGGTCCTGAGCCAGAATCGATCCCAGCACCGGAAAACCGTTGAACGCGGTATTGGCCGCCAGCACCAAGATCAGCGCGGTGACCAGGGCGATGAGGAAAAGCCCGACCGGGAAGTCGTGGAACACGGCGTCGGCGAGCTGCGCGATCAGCGTCTTCTGGTGGTAGCCCTCCGGCGCACCCACCAATTGCTCGTGCGGCCGCTCGGCCATCTTCACGCCGGTTTCCTTGGCCAGCAGGATGATCCCCATGAACAGCGTGGTGGCGATCCCGCCGAGCAGAAGCAAGGTGGTCGCGGCATTGCGCGACTTGGGTTTCCGGAAAGCCGGCACCCCGTTGCTGATGGCCTCCACGCCGGTCAGCGCCGCAGACCCCGATGAGAACGCCCGCGCCACCAGGAACACCAACGCGAATCCGAGAATCTCACCGTGCTCGGAACGCACCTCGAAGTCCGCGGATTCCGCTTTCAGCTCGTGGCCCAGCACGAAGATCTGAATGAACCCCCACGCCAGCATGACGACCATGCCGACCATGAAGGCATAGGTGGGGATGGCGAAGGCGGTGCCCGATTCGCGGATACCGCGCAGGTTCAGCGAGGCCAACAGCAGGATCGCCGCCACCGCGAACCACACCTTGTGCTGGGCGATGAACGGCACCGCGGAGCCGATATTGGCCATCGCCGAGGACATCGACACCGCCACGGTCAGCACATAATCCACCAGCAACGCGCTGGCCACCGTCAGACCGGGTGTCGGCCCGAGGTTGGTGGTTACCACCTCGTAGTCACCACCGCCGGACGGGTAGGCGTGCACATTCTGGCGGTAGCTGGCGATCACGATCAGCATGACGGCGGCCACCGCCAGCCCGATCCACGGCGCGAACGAATAGGCGGACAACCCGGCCACCGACAGCACCAGGAAGATCTCCTCGGGTGCGTAGGCGGTGGACGACAGCGCATCGGAGGCGAACACCGGCAGCGCTATCCGCTTCGGCAGCAGCGTGTGACCGAGCTTGTCGCTGCGGAACGGTCTACCGAGGACCAGCCGGCGGGTGGCGGTCGATAGCTTGGACACGAGTGCCAAGAGTAAGCGCACCCGGGTTTGGCTGTAGCGTTCCGGGTGCGCTGGTTGAAAGGCGTGTTCGATGTCGCGGTATTCCTGGACAGCGGCCAGAGAGGACCGAGGGTGCGGGTAGTGGTGATGGGATGCGGCCGGGTCGGCGCATCGCTGGCGGACGGCTTGGCCAGGATCGGCCACGAGGTGGCCGTGATCGACCGGGATGCGACCGCGTTCAACCGGTTGTCCCCCGAGTTCTCCGGCGAGCGGGTACTCGGCATGGGCTTCGACCGGGATGTGCTGTTGCGCGCCGGGATTGAGGAGGCGGGGGCTTTCGCCGCGGTGTCCTCGGGTGACAACTCGAACATCATCTCCGCCCGGGTGGCACGCGAGACCTTCGGCGTCGAGCGTGTCGTCGCACGTATCTACGACGCCAAACGCGCCGCCGTCTACGAACGCCTGGGCATCCCCACCGTCGCCACCGTGCCGTGGACCACCGACCGTCTGCTCAACGTGCTGACCCGGGAATCCGAGACCACCAAATGGCGTGATCCCTCCGGCAATGTCGGCGTGGCCGAACTACCGCTGCACGAGGACTGGGCCGGCCATGCGGTGACCGAACTGGAAGCCGCCACCGGCGGCCGCGTCGCGTTCATGCTGCGGCTGGGCACCGGCCTGCTGCCCGACACGAAGACCGTCATCCAGGCCGGTGACCACGTGTTCATCGCCGCCATCTCCGGCCATATCGCCGAAGCCCTGGCGATTTCGGCCCTGCCGCCGAGCGAGGACAACGACCGCTGATGAAAGTCGCCATCGCCGGAGCCGGCGCCGTAGGCCGTTCCATCGCCCGCGAACTCGTCGCCAGCCATGACGTCACGCTGCTGGAACGCGACCCCGAGCACATCGACGTCGACGCCATCCCGGCCGCGCACTGGCGGCTCGGCGACGCCTGCGAGCTCAGCCTGCTGGAGTCGGTGCGGCTGCAGGAGTTCGACGTGGTGATCGCGGCGACCGGCGATGACAAGGCGAACGTGGTGCTCAGCCTGCTCGCCAAGACCGAGTTCGCGGTGCCCCGGGTGGTCGCCCGGGTCAACGACCCGCGCAACGAGTGGCTGTTCGACGAGAACTGGGGCGTCGACGTCGCGGTGTCCACCCCGCGCATGCTGGCCTCGCTGGTCGAGGAGGCCGTCGCGGTGGGTGACCTGGTGCGGCTGCTGAGCTTCCGCAAGGGGCAAGCCAACCTGGTGGAGATCACGCTGCCCGATGACACCCCGTGGGGCGGCAAGGCCGTCAAGCGGCTCAATCTGCCGCGTGACGCGTCCCTGGTGACGATTCTGCGCGGCCCCCGGGTGATCGTGCCCGAAGGCGACGAGCCGCTGGAGGGCGGCGACGAGCTGGTGTTCGTGGCCACCGCCGACGCCGAGGACGAACTACGCGAGCTGCTGCTGCATCCTCAGTCGCGCTGATCCGCGGGCTGCGCGTGCAACGCGCGCTGCGCGGTCCGGATGGCGAAGTAGGTGATGATCGCCGCCAGCCCGGTCAGCGGCCAGCCCATGGCGATCCTGGCGACCCCGAGCAGGCCGGTGTCATCGGCGTCGTAGAGGTGGCGCTGCACCACGAACCGGGACGCGAAGACCGCCACCCAGGTGAGCGTCGCGATATCGAAGGCCAGCACGGCCCGGCGCACCTTGCGCCAGTCGCGGTCATGGTTGTTGACCCAGCCCCAGATGTAGCCGACCACGGGCCGCCGGATCAGCACCGAGAGCGCGAACACCGACGCCCACACCAGCGATGACCAGATGCCCAGCAGGAAATAGCCTTTGGATTCGCCGACCAGGTAGGCGATCAGCGCGCTGATGCCCACGCCCATGAATCCGGACACGGCCGGTTGCAGCGACTCCTTGCGGATCAGCCGCCAGACCAGCACCAGCGCCGCCACCCCGAGGGCGGCGTAGATTGCGGGCATCAGCCCGAAGTTGGTGGACACCGGCACGAACACCAGTACCGGCAGCGAGGAGTAGATCAGCCCGCTGACGCCGCCCATCTGCTCCAGAACGGCCTGGGCGCCCTTCTTGGGCGGCTCCTCGGCGGCAGTGTCGGCGGTGGATTGCTCGGAGTTCTGCTCCGTCACTTCTGAATCTCGTAGAGCGGGTTGTAGATGGCCTTGGTGCCATTGTCGAGCTGGCCCAGGCGCCCGTGCACGCGCAGCGTCAGACCGGATTCGATGCCCGCGATGCGGCGCTGTCCCAGCCACACCAGGGTGACCGAGTCGGTGCCGTCGAACAGTTCGGCCTTGACCCCGCCGGCGCAGCCCTTGCCGTTGCACTCGACGCTGCGCAGGGTGCCGACCATGGTGACTTCCTGGCCGCGCTGACAGTTGATTGCCTTCTGCGCGCCGGTGCCGGCGGCCTCATCGCTGAGTTCCTCGACGTCGAGCTGCTCGGGGTCTTCCGTCAGTCGGCGGGTGAGCCGACGCAGATACCCTTCGGCCGTAGCCATACCTCTCCCTGCCGCGGATCCGTCGTGGACCCACTACCTGACCAACGCCACCGTAGACCTGTTGGTTCCGATTCGCCACGTCGCGCGCGGGCGTGGCGGCGCAACTGTCACCATCGTGTGATGGCGGTCAACATGCGTGGCGTGACAACGGTTCTGCTGGCCGGCACCGGATCCGATGACGACTACGTCTACCGGGCATTTTCCGGGCCGCTGCACGACGCCGGTGCGATCGTCGTCACACCCGAGCCGCAACCGTCGCGGCTGATCGCCGGCTATCTGGGCGCGCTGGACGAGGCTGCGCGCGGCGGTGCGCCGATCGCCGTCGGCGGGGTTTCGATCGGGGCGGCGGTGTCCACCGCGTGGGCGCTGCGCCACCCCAGCCGGGCCGTGGCAGTGCTCGCGGCGCTGCCGGCCTGGACGGGTGAGCCCGGTAACGCACCGGCCGCCCTGACCGCACGCCATTCGGCCCGGCAACTTCGCGAGGAGGGGCTGGCCGCCACCGTCGCCGCGATGCAAGCCGGCAGCCCGCCGTGGCTGGCCGCCGAGTTGACCCGGTCCTGGTTGGCCCAATGGCCCGACCTGCCCGACGCCATGGCCGAAGCCGCCGCCTACGTGGCGCCGACGGTCGAGGAACTGGCCACGCTGGAGGTGCCGATGGGTTTGGCGGCCGCCGTGGACGATCCCGTGCACCCTGCCGATGTCGCGGTCGAATGGGCAGCGGCAGCCCGGCACGCGGCACTGCACACGGTGACACTCGACGAGATGGGCGCCGACCCGTCCCGGTTGGGGGCGGCGTGTGTCGCCGCCCTGCTGGAGCTCTAACCGCCGGTGATGGTGCTGCGCATCTGCTGCATCGCCGATCCTTCGGCACTGCGCCGCGCCGCAGGCTCCGGCGGCTGCTGACCCTGCGCCTGCGCCTGCTGCTCCTGCGCCTGCTCGGCGGCGGCGCGCAGCTGGGCGGCCATCGCTTCGGGCAGCTGCACGGTCAGCGGGGTGCGCACCGGTAGTGGCGTGTCACCTCGGCGAACCACCGTGTCCGCCAATGCTTCCCGGGCCTCCGTGGCCAGCGCATCGACGTTCTCGGGCGACCCGTTGACCACGCAGCGGATCATCCAGCGGTAGCCATCGACTCCGATGAAGCGCACCACGCCGGCCTGCGGCCGGTCCGGCGCCGAAACGCTGACACCGACCACCTCACGGCCCCACGGGCCGTCCTCGACCCGGACCTTGACGCCGTCCTTGCGCAGCGAGTCAGCCAGCTCGGCGGCCACCTCACGCCACAACCCGGCCGATTTCGGGGCCGCGTAGGCCGCGATGGTGAACCGCCCGTTGGGGGTGACGACCCACACCGAGCTGGGCACCCCCTGATCGGTCAGCTCGACCTGGACCTGGCCGGCCGCGGGCATCGGGACCAGAACGGACCCGAGATCCAGCCGCGCATGCTTCGCCTGCTCGGGGTCGTCGAAATCCTCGATATCGAACGGTCCATCGAAGTCTTCGGCTTCGTCAGTCACGTGTTTCTCTCCGTGTCTCTTGCCATCACAAGCTCGAATGTCCGCCGGATGAGCCGTGCCCACCCGCACCACGGGTCGTGTCGGCCAGCCCGGCCTCATCGAAGGATGACACCTCGACGAGCTCCGGCAGCTCCACCCGCTGCACCAGCAGCTGAGCGATGCGATCTCCGCGCCGCACCACGATCGGCTCCTGCGGGTCGAGATTTATCAACGTCACCTTGATCTCGCCACGGTAACCGGCGTCGACGGTGCCGGGGGTGTTGACGATCGAAAGCCCAACGCGGGTGGCCAATCCCGACCGTGGATGGATCAGTCCGACCATCCCGTGCGGGATGGCGACGGCGATCCCGGTCGGAACCAGCGACCGGTGACCGGGCGCCAGTTCGACGTCGACGGCGCTGAACAGGTCGACGCCGGCGTCGCCGTCATGGGCCCGGCTGGGCATGGGGAGGTCAGGATCCAATCTCACGACCGCCAGAGAAGTGGGCACGACGGATGAGATTACTCTTGGGCACGTGTCCGACACGCGCGCCATCACCCAAACCGTGCGCTACCGCGAGCGCCTGCGGCTGCCGTGGTGGTTCTGGTTGCCCGGTCTGGGACTCGCTGCCCTGATCGCCGCCGAAGTGAACATGGGCGTCCAGGGCCTGCCCGACTGGGTGCCCTACGCGGTGCTGCTGCCGGTCGCCGCGGCGGCCCTGATGTGGGCCGGCCGCATGGAGATCAAGGTGGTCCAGAACGGGGACGTCCCCGATGGGGCCGTCGAGTTGTGGGCGGGCCCGGCCCACCTGCCGGTGGGCGTCATCTCGCGGTCTGCGGAAGTGCCCAGGTCGGCCAAGTCGGCGGCCCTGGGCCGCCAACTCGACCCTGCGGCCTACGTCCTGCACAGGGCGTGGGTCGGCCCGATGGTGCTCATCGTGCTCGATGATCCGGACGACCCCACCCCGTACTGGTTGGTCAGCTGCCGACACCCGGACCGGGTGCTGGCCGCGCTGCGCAGCTGACCCCCCCTGGTCACGCCGCGCAGTCGGTGCAGACGTACAGACCGTTCTTCTCGCTGGCCAGCCGGCTGCGGTGATGCACGAGGAAACAGCTCGAGCAGGTGAACTCATCGGCCTGCTTCGGGACGACCCGAACTGACAACTCCTCACCGGACAGATCGGCACCCGGAAGCTCGAAGGACTCCGCGGACTCTGATTCATCGACGTCCACGACGGCCGATTGGGCCTCGTTCCGTCGCGCTTTGAGCTCTTCCAGCGAATCCTCGGACACATCGTCTGTCTCGGTCCGCCGTGGAGCGTCGTAGTCGGTAGCCATATTCATCCCCTCCGGTACCGTTTGCAGCTTCTTGCAGCAGTGCTTTGTACCAGCGTCGAACGCCTACACCAAATGATTCGTGCCCGGAATCGGCGTAGATTGACTGTGATTTATATCACAGTGCAAAACCCCTGGTAGGAACCCATGCCCTGGCATGGCCTTAAGGTGCAGGGGTGGTCGCATCCATCACCGAGGGCACGGCGTTCGACAAACACGGTCGTCCGTTCCGCCGCCGCAACCATGTGCCCGTGCTGTGCCTGTTCCTGGCGCTCGCCTTGGTGACCGGCGTGATATGGGTCATCGCGCTCAATCAGTCCGCCGACGTCCCCGAGACCGTCGCCTGCAACGCGCCGCCGCCGCCCACCGGCGACGCCAGCCAGCCCGTGCTGGGACAGCAGGTGTCCCCGGCCGAGATGGCCGAGGTGATGCCCGCCAGGCTGGCCGACACCAGGGTGCAGGTGCTCAATGCCAGCGGCCAGGGCGGCCAGGCCGCCGAGGTGTCCGGCGCACTGCGCGATCTGGGCTTCGCCCAGCCCACCGCCGCCAACGACCCCGTGTACGCCAACGGCCGGCTCGAATGCCAGGGCCAGATCCGGTTCGGCGAGACCGGGCGGGCCGCGGCGGCCGCGGTGTGGCTGGTGGCGCCCTGCACCGAACTGTTCCTGGACGGGCGCTCCGATGACTCGGTGGATCTCGCCGTGGGCACCGAGTTCAGCGAGTTCAGCCGCAGCGACGATATCGACGCCATGCTGGCGGGCCTGCGTCCGGACGCCACCGCGCCCGCCGACGCCTCGCTGCTGACCAAGATCCACAGCGCCACCTGCTGACCTACCTGGCGCGCGCCAGGGCCTCGTCGAGAGCGGCCGCCACGCCCGGCGCGGCGGCCACCAGCACGCCCTGCGCCTCGCTCGTCGATGCCGGCAACCGCAGCACGGCCCCGGCCTCGGCGGCGATCACCGCACCGGCCGCCCAGTCCCAGACGTGCACGCCGTCCTCGAAATAGGCGTCCAGGCGCCCGGCGGCCACCATGCACAGATCCAGGGCGCACGAACCGATCCGGCGGACATCACGCACCTCGGGCAGCAGCGCCGCCAGCACCGCGGCCTGCCGCCTGCGCTGATCGGACTCGTAGGAGAAACCGGTGCCCAGCAGCGCCAGCGACAGGTCGTCGATGGCGTTGCAGCGCAACGGGCTTGACACGCCGTCGCGCGTCACGGTGGCCCCGTGGCCGAGCGCTCCCGAATACAGCTCGCCGGTCGCCACATTGGCCACCGCGCCGGCCACCGAGACACCATCGATCTGCACGCCGACCGACACGGCGTACGCCTCGATGCCGTAGACGAAGTTGACCGTCCCGTCGATCGGGTCGATCACCCAGACCGGCTCGCCGGGTGCGGCCACCGCCGAACCGCCCTCCTCCTCGCCAAGGACATGATCGCCGGGCCGGCGTTCGGCGAGCCGCTCGCGCAGCAGCCGCTCGGTCTCGGTATCCACCACGGTGACCGGATCGGTCGGACTACTCTTCGTCTGGATCGAAGGCGCCTGCACCGCACCGGCGGCCGGCACCGCGCCGAACACCTCGGCCCGCCTGGTCCGTACGAAAGTGGCCGCCTCCGTGGCCAGTTCTTCTGCCACGGCGCGCAGCGTCTGGGAATCGTTGTCATCCGGCATGGCTACATCGCACCACAGACCGTTAATGTGGTTCCGAATTGCCTTGCCCGCCGCCTGCTTAGGAGCGTTCCCGTGACCGAATCGACCAACACCGGATTCGGCGTCGACGTCGGCGGCAGCGGCATCAAGGGCGGCATCGTCGACCTGGACACCGGCGCACTCGTCGGCGAACGGTTCAAGCTGGCCACCCCGCAACCGGCCACCCCGGCCGCGGTGGCCACCACCGTCGCCGCCGTGGTCCGCGAATTCGGCTGGACCGGCAAACTCGGCGTCACCTACCCGGGCGTGGTGACGAACGGCATCGTGCGGACCGCGGCCAACGTCGACAAGAACTGGATCGGGACCAACGCCGCGGAGGTCATCAGCGCCGAACTCGGCGGGCAGCAGGTGACGGTGCTCAACGACGCCGACGCCGCCGGCCTGGCCGAGGAACACTACGGCGCGGGCAAGGACAACACCGGTCTGATCGTGCTGCTGACATTCGGCACCGGTATCGGATCGGCCGTCATCCACAACGGCGTACTGCTGCCCAACACCGAGTTCGGCCACCTCGAGGTCGGCGGCAAGGAAGCCGAGCATCGCGCTGCGTCATCGGTGAAGGAACGCAAGGAATGGAACTACCAGCGCTGGACCGAGGAGGTCACCAAGGTGCTGGTAGCGGTCGAGAACGCGATCTGGCCGGACCTCTTCATCGCCGGCGGGGGCATCAGCCGCAAGGCCGACCGCTGGATCCCGATGCTGAAGAACCGCGTCCCGGTGGTGCCCGCGGCGCTGCTCAACACCGCTGGGATCGTGGGCGCCGCGATGGCCTCGCGCGGCACCCATGTCGAGCCCTGATCGCGACGAACACGACGCGCGCGCGGAGTCAAATTTGCCGCTCGGCGCGGTGTACACCCACACTGTCGTTACAATGGTCGATGGCGGCCGCCTACCGAGATAGCGGCGGATATCCGAGCAGAGATCAAACGCCAATATTCGAGACAGCCGACGACTTTCGGTGACGCCTGCGCGCGCCATCGAATCCGCAAGACCGAGAGGGTGTACGTGGCAGCGACAAAGACCAGCCCGGCAACCGATGAGCTGGTGACGCCCACCGCAACCAAGACGCCTGCGAAGAAGGCGCCCGCCAAGGCCGCTGCAAAGGCGCCTGCCAAGCGGGTGGCCAAGAAAGCTCCCGCCAAGAAGGCCCCGGCCAAGGGTGTTGCGTCCCGCGCCAAGAAGGACGAGTCCGCCGACGGCGAGGACATCGAAACCACCGACGACCTCGAAGTCGAGCCCGGTGACGTCCTCGACGTCGAGGACGTCGAGATCGACGACCTGGAAACCGAGGACGACGCCGAGGACCCGGCCGAGCCCGAGGCCGACGGCGACGAGACGGAAACCGCAGGCGACGCCAAGGCCAAGCCCGCCAAGGCCGATGACGAGATCGCCGAGCCGTCCGAGAAGGACAAGGCCTCCGGTGACTTCGTCTGGGACGAAGAGGAATCCGAGGCCCTGCGCCAGGCGCGCAAGGATGCCGAGCTCACCGCCTCGGCGGACTCGGTCCGCGCCTATCTGAAGCAGATCGGCAAGGTGGCGCTGCTCAACGCCGAAGAGGAAGTCGAGCTCGCCAAGCGCATCGAGGCCGGGCTGTACGCGACCCAGCTGATGACCGAGCTCACTGAGAAGGGCGAGAAGCTGCCCGCGGCCCAGCGCCGCGACATGCAGTGGATCTGCCGCGATGGTGACCGGGCCAAGAACCACCTGCTCGAAGCCAACCTGCGCCTGGTGGTGTCGCTGGCCAAGCGTTACACCGGCCGCGGCATGGCGTTCCTGGACCTCATCCAGGAAGGCAACCTCGGTCTGATCCGCGCGGTCGAGAAGTTCGACTACACCAAGGGCTACAAGTTCTCCACGTACGCCACCTGGTGGATCCGACAGGCCATCACCCGCGCCATGGCCGACCAGGCCCGCACCATCCGCATCCCGGTGCACATGGTCGAGGTCATCAACAAGCTGGGCCGTATCCAGCGCGAGCTGCTGCAGGACCTGGGCCGCGAGCCCACTCCCGAAGAGCTGGCCAAGGAAATGGACATCACGCCGGAGAAGGTGCTGGAGATCCAGCAGTACGCGCGTGAGCCCATCTCGCTGGACCAGACCATCGGCGACGAGGGCGACAGCCAGCTCGGTGATTTCATCGAGGACTCCGAGGCCGTGGTGGCCGTCGACGCGGTGAGCTTCACCCTGCTGCAGGATCAGCTGCAGTCGGTGCTGGAGACGCTGTCCGAGCGCGAGGCCGGCGTGGTCCGGCTGCGGTTCGGCCTGACCGACGGCCAACCCCGCACCCTCGACGAGATCGGCCAGGTCTACGGCGTCACGCGCGAGCGCATCCGCCAGATCGAATCCAAGACGATGAGCAAGCTGCGCCACCCGAGCCGCTCCCAGGTGCTGCGCGACTACCTGGACTGAGTCCGGCGAGAACGACGAAACGGCCGCAACCAGCATGCTGGTTGCGGCCGTTTCGTGTGGACGCTCAGTGCGCCGCGTGTGCCTTGGTGCCGTACACCCGTTCCATCATCGCGGTGTCCGTGTGCACCTCGACCCGGGTGGTCTTGCCTGCCTTGATGGTGAAGACGTCGGCGTCGTGCGCCGTGTCCTCCCCGACGCTCACCTCCGTCAGCGCCACCACCGTGTCGCCGTCGGCCAGCAGCTGATTGAGCTTGACCGACACATTTTTCTCGCCGAGGAGGGCCATGTAATGGCCGACCTCGCCCTTGCCGTGATAGGTGCCGCTGATGGCGCTGTTGCCGGGCTGCACCCACTCGATGTTGTCATCGAACAACGACATCGTCGTCTCCGCGTCGCCGCTGGAGAACGCTTCGTAACCTCTCTTGACCAGTTCGATGTTGTCCTGTTGCTCAGACATCTGACGCTCCTTTCGAGCCGACCCGAGTTCACGAGCCGCATCGAATGTACGCCCGAGAACATGCCTCTGTACAGGCAAAATGCGCCCACTACTTGCCAAGTGAAGCAGTATTTGTTATAAGCGATGCCTCAGTGCTTGACGCGACGCTCGCGCAGTTTGTAGCTCATCGGCCACGACTCGCGCGATTCGTCGCCGGTCAGCGGCACACCCTGGCTCCCGAGCTTCACGTCGTAGGCCTCCAGATCGGGACCGGCCTCCCGCTCGGCCCGTTCCCGGGCCAGGTAGTACAGCTGGTCGATCTCGAGTTCCTTGAACGCGACAAAGGTGCTGCGCCGGACGGTGTGCGGGCTGGTGGCCTCGGCGACCATCCGTTCGGTGAGCACCCGGCCGCCCAGCACCGCCGCACCGAGCAGCACGAACGGCAGCACCCAGTAGCAGATGAACGACAGCGGGGTCTTGGTGTCCAGGATCGTGGCATCACCCTGCACGATCGGCGGGATCGCCGACGAGATCGTCATCCCGGCGAACGCGCCCACCCAGATCCAGGTGATCCGGGTGGTGATCTTGCCGAACAGCTCACTCTTGATCACCTCCGCCGGCTGATCGGCTTCGGCGAACTCACGCACGAACGGCCTGCCGGCCAGGACACCGACCAGCGCGACGAGGAAGATGCCCAGGCTGCTCAGCGGTTGGATCCAGCGTTCCATGAAGGCCTGGCTGACGGTGAAGGTCAGCACCGTGAGCACCGCGAAGGTGGCGATGGCGCCGATTTCCAGTGTCCGGCCCGCGGTGCCGCGGACCCGCCCGATGGCATAGGAGACGACCGCGACCGCCAGTGCCACCAGCACCGCGGCCGTGAAGGGCACGTTTCCGACCAGAATCCAGTAGACGATCCACGGCGCGAAGCCGGACAGTATTGCCACAATGGGTCAGTTTACAAAGTTATCGTCATTTGTTAATCAGCGAATGACCACGGAGCTGGGTTCCCTTGGTGAGCCGAGCATTTCGCGGTGCGACGGCGGCCGGCGCCCGTCTTCGTCGGTGATCCCGTAGCGGGTTGCCAACTCGGCGGCGATCACTGTGTGCCCGCTGAGGGCGGCCAGCTCCGGGTCGTCGAACAGCGCATCGATCAGATGCCCGATGAACTCGGGCGTCTCGGCATGCTGGGCGGTCGCTGCCAGGGCGTCCGGGTTCCCGGCAAACGCCGAGCGCAACCGCTCGGTCAACAGAATGCCCATCCAGATGGACACGCAGGCCACTGCGGTACCCCCGAAGTCGACGGCCATATCGGCCGCCATCTTGTCGATCCCGGCCTTCTGCGCACCGTAGGCGGCGCCGTGCATGTAGCAGACCGAACCCGGCGACGAGGTGAAGGCCACCAATCCACGGGGCCGGGTGATCAGCAGGGGCGCCGCGTGCCAGGACGCCACATAGGCCGAGCGCAGCCCGACATCGAGCACGTCGCCCAGGCCGACCGGCTTCTCCCAGAACGGCTTCGCGCCGGTGAGCTCGTCGTGGATCACGGCCGCGTTGTTGACGAGCAGATCCAGCCCGCCGTCCTCATCGCGAACGCGGGCAAACAACCGGGCCACCGCGTCATCGTCGGCGTGGTCGACGGGCACCGCGACACCGGTGCCACCCGCGGCACCCACCAGATCAGCGGTGCCGGAATCCGCTATGGAGCGGCCCGTCACGTAGACCCGCCAGCCGTGGGCGCCCAGTGCCACCGCGATACCCCGCCCGGCGCCACGGCTGGCGCCGGTCACCACCGCGACGCGCCCGGCTGCACTCACTCCCCCAACCTAACGTCCCAGCTTGCGCGTCTACGATGGAGGCGTGGATTTCGAGGCGGCCGTGGGCTATTCGGCAGCCGCCGGCAACTCGGCGAACGAGCCGTCCGCCGCGGGCAGATAACGCGTGACACTTGTCACAGCATCAGCGGGCAACGGCCCGTACAGGTGTGGGAACAGCATCGATTCAGGATCCGTGGGCACACCTGGCTCCCAGCGAATCGGATCGGACAGCCCGGACGGGTCGATGCTCAGCAACACAAGATCAGTGCGACCGGCGTACAGGCGGTTGGCCGGCAGATGAACCTGTTCAGGGGACGAGAGATGAATGAAACCGACTTCGGCCAGCGACGCGGGGCGATGCACGCCGTCGGCGCGTGCGCGCTGCCATTCGCGGTCGGCGCACAGGTGCACGAGAACGGCGTTTTGGGTACCCATGAAGTCCAGCTTGCTACCCGGGTAACGCCGGCGCAGTGAGACACGACACACCGGTGAACCCCGAGGGAACAAGGCCAGAACCGAAAACGTCTGACACAGTAGACATACGCACCAAAGCTGAACGGAGGAAGTGCCGTGAACGCAACTCTGATAAGTCCGGAACTGACCCGGGCCGATCGCTGCGACCGCTGTGGTGCCGCCGCGCGTGTACGCGCGAAGCTGCCGTCCGGCGCCGAACTGTTGTTCTGCCAGCACCACGCCAACGAACACGAAGCGAAGCTGATCGAGCTGGCTGCCGTGATCGAGGTCAGCGCAGTCGACGCTTAGCGACCCGCCCGCCCGGTGATATCGGGCGACCGGGTCATTCGTCGGGAATGCTGGTCCGGTGATGACCGATCAGCCTCCGGCCAAGCCATCACGCCATCACGTCTGGCCGATCACCAAACGCACCCTGAGCAAATCGTGGGACGACTCGATCTTCTCCGAGTCCGCCCAGGCGGCGTTCTGGTGCGCGCTGTCGTTGCCGCCGCTGCTGCTGGGCATGCTCGGCAGCCTGGCCTACCTCGCGCCACTGTTCGGCCCGGACACCTTGCCGACCATCGAGAATCAGCTGATCGGGACCTCCGAGCGGTTCTTCTCCCAGAACGTGGTCAACGAGATCATCGCGCCGACCATCTACGACATCGTGCGGTCGGCCCGCGGTGAAGTGGTGTCGCTGGGATTCGTCATATCGCTGTGGGCGGGATCCTCGGCGGTGTCGGCGTTCGTCGACTCGGTGGTCGAGGCGCACGATCAGACCCCGCTGCGCCACCCGGTGCGGCAGCGGTTCTTCGCGCTCGGGCTGTACGTGGTAATGCTGGTCAGCGCGGTGCTGGCGGCGCCGTTCATCGCGCTGGGCCCGCGCAAGATCACCGAGTACATCCCGGACAGCTGGTCACACGTCCTGCAGAACGGGTACTACCCGGTGCTCGTGATCGCGCTGATCCTGGTGGTGACCGTGCTGTACCGGGTGTCGCTGCCCAGCCCGCTGCCCACCCATCGGCTGGTGGTCGGTGCGGTGCTCGCGACGGCGGTCTTCCTGATCGCCACCTTCAGTCTGCGGTTCTATCTGACCTGGATCACCGCGACCGGCTATACCTACGGCGCGCTCGCGACGCCGATCGCATTCCTGCTGTTCGCGTTCCTGGCCGGCTTCGCCGTCATGATCGGCGCGGAACTCAACGCCGCCATCCAGGAGGAGTGGCCGGCCCCGGACACGCACGCGCGGCGGCTGCGCGCATGGGTCGCAGAGAAGGCCGAGAAGAGCCCTACTTCTTGAGCTGCTCGTAGATCCGCTTGCAGTCCGGGCAGACCGGGGAACCCGGCTTCGCCGATTTCGTCACCGGAAAGACCTCGCCGCACAGCGCGACGACATGTGTGCCCATGACGGCGCTCTCGGCGATCTTCTCCTTCTTCACATAGTGGAAGAACTTGGGGGTGTCGTCGTCGGTCCCGTCGTCGACGCGCTCGTCGGTGTCGGGCCGCTCGATGGTCTCGGTCTGCATTGCTCCATTGTGCCCGAGACCGGACGCCCCACGCGCCCGCAGATGTGGAACAGTGGAGGTATGAAACAAGGCCCCGAGCTGAGTTTCGACGACGAAGGTCGCCCGGTCCTCATCACCCGCGCTGCGCTCCCCCAGGACGAGCAGCATCGCGCGCGTGTCCGTAAGTACCTGACGATCATGGCCTTCCGCATCCCGGCCCTGATCCTGGCCGCCGCCTCCTACGGGATCTGGCACAACGGGCTGATCCCGCTGGCGATCCTGCTGGTGTCGATACCGCTGCCCTGGATCGCCGTGCTGATCGCCAATGACCGCCCGCCGCGCAGCGCCAGCGAGCCGCGCCGCTACTCCGACGCCGGACCCAAACGCACCCCGCTGTTCCCCACGGCCGAACGCCCGGCGCTGCAACCACCGGTGCGGCCGACCCCGAGCGCCGGTGGCGAACCCGGCGTTCCCAGCTGAGCGGCGTCTTCTCCACTTCTCAGGACATTCTCAGGTCGCAGGTTTAAAACCGCAGGTCAAGTGGTACGCCACTGAGACCAGGCGGGAACTCTGAGACACCGTCAGGCGTTGTACGTCGTGACAGTTCAACCGAGCAGGAGGCCGTAAATGGCGATCGCCACCGCAAGCCGCTTCGATTCCGATCTGGACGCCCAGAGCCCAGCTGCCGACCTTGTCCGGGTGTATCTCAACGGCATCGGTAAGACCGCGCTGCTGACCGCCGCCGACGAAGTCGAGCTCGCCAAGCGCATCGAAGCCGGCCTGTTCGCCCAGCATGTTCTGAACACCAAGAAGCGCCTCGGTGACGCCCGCAAGCGCGACCTGTCCGCCGTCGTACGCGACGGTGACGCCGCCCGCCGGCACCTGCTGGAGGCCAACCTGCGCCTCGTGGTGTCGCTGGCGAAGCGCTACACGGGCCGTGGCATGCCGCTGCTGGACCTGATCCAGGAGGGCAACCTCGGGCTCATCCGCGCGATGGAGAAGTTCGACTACGCCAAGGGATTCAAGTTCTCGACCTACGCCACCTGGTGGATCCGGCAGGCCATCACCCGCGGTATGGCCGATCAGAGCCGGACCATCCGGCTGCCGGTCCACCTCGTCGAGCAGGTCAACAAGCTGGCCAGGATCAAGCGCGAGATGCATCAGAACCTCGGCCGTGAGGCGACCGATGAGGAACTGGCCGAGGAGTCGGGCATCCCCGCCGAGAAGATCGCCGACCTGCTGGAGCACAGCCGCGACCCGGTGAGCCTGGACATGCCGGTCGGCAGCGATGAAGAAGCGCCGCTCGGCGACTTCATCGAGGACTCCGAGGCGATGTCGGCGGAGAACGCGGTCATCTCCGAGCTGCTGCATACCGATATCCGGTACGTGCTGGCCACTCTCGACGAGCGCGAGCAGCAGGTGATCCGGCTGCGCTTCGGCCTCGACGACGGCCAGCCCCGCACACTGGACCAGATCGGCAAGCTGTTCGGTCTTTCCCGGGAGCGGGTCCGCCAGATCGAGCGCGAGGTCATGTCCAAGCTGCGCAACGGGGATCGGGCCGAGCGCCTGCGTTCCTACGCCAGCTGATCGAGTAGAGCTGGGTCCACCAGCGAAAACCTGCACCACAGTGATGCCCGTCGCGATCCGCGGCGGGCATCACATCGTCGCAGGGGATGTTGCAACCCTGTTCAGGCAGTCGGACGGCTAGACTGAGAAGCTGATGGCAGGGCCTGGAAGGTAGGGCATGAACGATCTCATCGATACCACCGAGATGTACCTGCGGACCATCTACGACCTCGAAGAAGAGGGAGTGGTGCCGCTGCGTGCACGGATCGCCGAACGGCTCGAGCAGAGCGGTCCGACGGTCAGCCAGACCGTGTCCCGGATGGAGCGTGACGGGCTGTTGCACGTCGCCGGCGACCGCCATCTCGAACTCACCGAGAAGGGCCGCTATCTCGCGGTCTCGGTGATGCGTAAGCACCGCCTCGCGGAGCGGCTGCTGGTCGACGTGATCGGGCTGCCCTGGGAGGAAGTCCACGCCGAGGCCTGCCGCTGGGAGCACGTCATGAGCGAGGACGTGGAGCGCCGGTTGGTCCAGGTTCTGGACAACCCGACCACCTCGCCGTTCGGCAACCCGATCCCGGGCCTGTCCGAGCTCGGCTTCGGTGGCACCGGTGAGGGCGAGGATGCCAATCTGGTCCGCCTCACCGAACTGCCCGCCGGATCTCCGGTCGCGGTCGTCGTACGCCAACTCACCGAGCACGTGCAGGGCGATGTCGAGCTGATCGGCCGCCTCAAGGAGGCCGGTGTGGTTCCCAACGCGCGCGTCACGGTGCAGGTCACCGACGACCCCGCCGAGCAGGGCGGTGTGCTGATCCTGATCCCCGGGCATCAGGAAGTCGAACTGCCCCATCACATGGCACACGCCGTGAAGGTCGAAAAGGTCTGAGCGAGGGCCGGTTTCAGCCGGCTCGCTGACCGAACGCGAGCCGCGGCGGTAGCCGCACCCCGAGTTTGGCCGCCGTGCGATAGCCCGACAGCGCCATCTCGCGGATCTGTTCGGGGCGCATACCCGACTGCAGTGCGCTGTCCAACATGCCCGCCATCCGGTGCGCCGGGCTGATCCGCACCGCCTCCTCCAGGGCGATACCGGCCAGCGGACCGTCCCCGCGCGCATACGCCGAAAAGGCCAGCAGGGACAGCGCGTCGGGGCGCCACCGCCGCGGCAGCGTGCGCGCCATCAACGCCCACAACGACTCGGCCTCGGCGGCGCCATCCCCCACCGCCAGCGCGTACAGGGTGTCACGCACCCGCGGATCGGCCAGCGCACAAACCACCGCCACCAGCTCCTCGTCGGCCGGTTCGATACCGTCTGCGAGCCGGGCGGCGGTGGCCATCGCCGCGCGCACGGACTCGCGTGCCGTGCGGGTGGTCAGCTTGACCACCTTGTGGCCCGCGATGGCCTCGGCAAGTCGCTCGCAACGATCGGTGTCGGTCACCGCGATGACCTGCTGCAGGTCGGCGCGGCGCCGGTAGAGCCGGCGGCCGTCCAGCACCGCGGCCGCCGCCAGCGGCGAGGCCTCCGGGTCGTCGACGGCACCGTGTGCCCCGCACCCGTCGGCGCAGAACCAGCGCCCGCCCGCGGCCACCCGGTCCACCACCAGCACGGCGAGCAGTTCGACCCCTTCGTCGGCCAGCGACCGGGACAGTGCGTCCGCCAGCACCTCATGGTCGGTGCCGCATGCCTCGCAGTCGGCGCCGAACTCATCGACGATCACCGCGATCGCCTGATCGGGGCCCGCCGCACCGATCACCTCGGCCAGCTGGCCGGTGTTGTCGGCCAGGCCCGGCGACAGGTCGACCCGCATCACGCAGCCCAGTTCGGCATCGTCGACGGTCACCACCGCCAGCGAGTGCTCAGGGATGAAGCCCAATACGGCGGGCAGAGCGGCGATCAGCGAGGCGGGTCGACCGATATCGAAACCACGAAATTGTGTTGTCATGCGTTCCACGGTGCCGGCAGGCGCCCACCGGAAACCCGGTCGGCGCGGCCCGGCGGCACTCGGCTGTGGACAGATCCGGCACTGTGGATAACAGCAGGCGGCGACCCCCCGAAGTTCCCGAGCCCACTGTGCCGAATTTGTTCACACGCAATTAGCCGCACAGACACCGGGATCGGCCGTCACCGGCGTAGGACTTCAGCCATGGGTTCCATGCAGGAGTACGACCTCGTCGTCATCGGTTCCGGCCCCGGCGGCCAGAAGGCCGCGATCGCCGCCGCCAAGTTGGGTAAGACGGTCGCGGTGATCGAGCGCGGGCTGATGCTGGGCGGCGTCTGCGTCAACACCGGCACCATTCCGAGCAAGACGCTGCGAGAGGCGGTCGTCTACCTCACCGGGATGAACCAGCGCGAACTGTACGGCGCCAGTTACCGGGTCAAGGAAAAGATCACCCCCGCCGATCTACTGGCCCGCACCCAGCACGTCATCGGCAAGGAGATCGACGTGGTGCGCTCGCAGTTGATGCGCAACCGCATCGAGCTCTACGTCGGGCACGCCCGCTTCCTCGACGCGCACACCGTGCACGTCGACGATCCCAACCGTGCCGAGCGGGTCAGTGTCAGCGGCCGCAAGATCGTGATCGCCACCGGCACCAAACCGGCCCGCCCGGCCGGCGTCGAATTCGACGAGCACCGGGTGCTGGATTCCGACGGCATCCTCGACCTCAAGTCCATCCCGAGCTCCATGGTGGTGGTCGGCGCCGGTGTCATCGGCATCGAGTACGCCTCCATGTTCGCCGCGCTGGGCACCAAGGTCACCGTCGTCGAGAAGCGTCCCAACATGCTGGAGTTCTGCGATCCCGAGATCATCGAGGCGCTCAAGTTCCATCTCCGCGATCAAGCGGTCACCTTCCGCTTCGGCGAGGAGGTCACCGCCGTCGATGTCGGCACGTCCGGCACCGTGACGACACTGGCCAGCGGTAAGCAGATCCCGGCGGAGACGGTGATGTACTCGGCAGGCCGGCAGGGCCAGACCGATCACCTGGATCTGCCCAGCGCAGGCCTGGAGGCCGACAACCGCGGCCGGATCTTCGTCGACGACAACTATCAGACCAAGGTCGATCACATCTACGCCGTCGGCGACGTCATCGGCTTCCCGGCACTGGCCGCCACCTCGATGGAGCAGGGCCGGTTGGCCGCCTATCACGCGTTCGGTGAGCCGACGAACTCGATCACCGAACTCCAGCCGATCGGGATCTATTCGATCCCCGAGGTCTCCTATGTCGGGGCCACCGAGGTCGATCTGACCAAGGATTCGGTGCCGTACGAGGTCGGGGTGTCCCGGTACCGGGAGCTGGCCCGCGGGCAGATCGCCGGCGACTCCTACGGCATGCTCAAACTGCTCGTCTCGACCGAGGATCTGCGCCTGCTGGGCGTGCACATCTTCGGCACCAACGCCACCGAGATGGTGCACATCGGCCAAGCCGTGATGGGGTGCGGCGGTACGGTCGAATACCTGGTGGACGCCGTTTTCAACTATCCGACGTTCTCCGAGGCCTACAAGGTCGCCGCGCTCGATGTGATGAACAAACTGCGCGCGCTCAGCCAGTTCAGGCGCTGACGGGATTTCCGGCCGCCTCCCCCGTGTTGGCACAGATGTCCGGGGTCGCACACAGCGACCACGACAAAGTGCGAGACACTAGTGAACAGGAGGTGAACCACATGGCCGAAAACAAGGAACAGCATTACCAGCCCGACCAGAACGGTATGTACGAGCTGGAGTTTCCTGCCCCTCAACTGTCCACCACGGACGGACGGGGGCCCGTGATGATCCATGCGCTGGAGGGGTTCTCCGACGCCGGTCACGCCATCAAGCTGGCGGCGCAACATCTGAAGGACACCCTCGACACCGAGCTGGTCGCGTCCTTCGCCATCGACGAGCTGCTGGACTACCGGTCGCGGCGGCCGATGATGACGTTCAAGACCGATCACTTCAGCAGCTATGACCAGCCCGAACTGAACCTGTACGCGCTCCACGACAGCGTCGGCACCCCGTTCCTGCTGCTGGCAGGCATGGAGCCCGATCTGCGCTGGGAGCGCTTCGTGACGGCCGTGCGACTGCTCGCCGAGCGCCTGGGGGTGCGTCAGGTGATCGGCCTTGGCACCATCCCGATGGCGGTGCCGCACACCCGGCCGGTCACGCTGACCGCGCATTCCGCGAACTCCGAACTCATCGCCGAGTACACCCCGTGGGTGGGCGAGGTGCAGGTGCCCGCCAGCGTGTCCAGCCTGCTGGAGTTCCGGATGAGCCAGCACGGGCACGATGCGGTCGGTTTCACCGTGCACGTGCCGCACTACCTGGCCCAGACCGCGTACCCGCCGGCCGCCGAAAGCCTGCTCGCCGAGGCCGCCAGGGCCGGTGCGCTGCAGATCCCGCTCAACGCACTGGGCGAGGCCGCCGCCGAAGTGCACACCAAGATCAACGAGCAGGTCGAGGCAAGCGCCGAAGTCGCTCAAGTGGTGAGCCAGCTGGAGCGTCAGTACGATGCGTTCGTTGCCGCTCAGGAAAATCGCTCGTTGTTGGCACGTGACGAGGACCTTCCCAGCGGTGACGAACTGGGTGCGGAGTTCGAACGCTTCCTCGCTCAGCAGGCGGACGGCAAGTTCGGCGAGGGCTTCCCCGACGGCGACGAGACCACCTGACCGAGCGCCGCCACCGGATTGCGAGGAGTGACCGAGATGACCGATCGCAAGGCCAACCTGCGCAGCGTTCGGGAGATCTCTCCCACCTTGCAGTTCCGCACCATTCACGGCTACCGGCGGGCGTTCAGGGTCGCCGGCGCGGGGCCGGCGATCCTGCTCATCCACGGTATCGGGGACAACTCGACCACCTGGCACACCGTGCAGTCGATGCTGGCCCGCCGTTACACGGTGATCGCGCCGGATCTGCTGGGCCACGGCCAGTCCGACAAGCCGCGCGCGGATTATTCGGTGGCCGCCTACGCCAACGGCATGCGCGATCTGCTCAGCGTGCTGGACATCGACCGGGTGACCGTCGTCGGCCATTCCCTCGGTGGCGGCGTGGCCATGCAGTTCGCCTACCAGTTCCCGCAGCTGGTCGACCGGCTCGTCCTCGTCGGCGCCGGCGGTGTCAGCAAGGACGTGAACGTGGCGCTGCGCGTGGCGGCGCTGCCGATGGCCACCGAGGCGTTGGCACTGCTGCGGCTGCCGCTGGTGCTTCCGGCTCTGCAGGCCATCGGGCGCATCGGCGGGGCCGTGCTCGGTTCCACCGGGCTGGGCCGCGATCTGCCCGACGCGCTGCGGGTGCTCGCCGATCTGCCCGAACCGACCGCATCCTCGGCGTTTGCCCGCACGCTGCGCGCGGTGGTCGACTGGCGCGGCCAGGTGGTCACCATGCTGGACCGATGTTATTTGACCGAATCCGTTCCGGTGCAACTGGTCTGGGGCTCCCACGATTCGGTGATCCCGGTCAGCCACGCCTGGTTGGCGCATGCGGCGATGCCGGGTTCGGCACTCGAGATCTTCGAGGGCTCCGGGCATTTCCCGTTCCACGACGATGCCGATCGGTTCGTCGATGTGGTGCAACGCTTCATCGACACCACGATTCCCGCCGAATACGACCACGAGATGCTGCGCGGTCTGCTGCGTACCGGTATCAGTGAACGCGCCATCACCGGCCCGCTGGGCACCAGGGTCGCCGTGCTCGATGCGATGGGGGCGGACGAGCGCAGCGCCACCTGACTACCATCGGGGTATGGCCGTCGATGTGACTGTTCTGCGGGTGTTCACCGATGTACGAGGCGAGTTCGGCAATCCGCTCGGCGTGATCGATGCCGCCACCGTCGACCCGGCCGACCGGCAGCGCGTGGCCGCCGATTTGGGTTACAGCGAGACCGTTTTCATCGATATCCCGGAGCCCGGTGCGGCGAGCGCACACATCCGGATCTATACGCCGGTCACCGAGATTCCGTTTGCCGGGCACCCGACCGTGGGGACAGCATGGTGGCTCAAGCAGCGCGGCACACCGGTGCGGACGTTGCACGTCCCGGCCGGCCTGGTGCAGGTGGAGTATCTGTCAGAGTCCGATGGCGAGTGGACCGCGATCAGCGCGAGATCGGACTGGGCCCCGGAACTGGTCATCTACGACCTGGGTTCGGCGGACGACGTGCTGGCCGCGGATCCAGCCGACTACTCCGATGACGCCGAGCACTATCTGTGGGCGTGGACCGACCGGGAGCGGGGCGCGTTGCGCTCGCGGACGTTCGCCCCGCAACTCGGGATCATCGAGGATGAGGCCACCGGCTCGGCGGCGGTGCGGATGACCGACCATCTGAGCCGGGATCTGCTCATCACGCAGGGCAAGGGATCCGAGATCCGCACCCGGTGGGATCCGGCGGGCTGGGTGAAGGTTGCCGGTCGCGTGGTCGAGGACACCGGCGTCCGGCTCGGCTGAAGTCAGCCGGATGTGGAGACGCGGTGCGCGCGTAGCGCCTCGATCTCACGCTCGAAATCGTCGGCCGAGGTGAACGACCGGTACACCGAGGCGAACCTCAGGTACGCGACTTCGTCGAGATCCCGCAGCGGGCCCAGAATGGCCAAACCGACCTCGTTGCTGGGGATCTCGGGCGATCCAGCGGCACGTACCGCATCCTCCACCTGCTGGGCGAGGAGGTTGAGAGCGTCGTCATCGACCTGTCGGCCCTGGCACGCCCGGCGCACACCCTTGATGACCTTTTCCCTGCTGAACGGTTCGGTGACGCCGCTGCGCTTGACGACCGCTAGCACCGCGGTCTCCACAGTGGTGAATCGGCGCCCGCATTCCGGACAGGACCGGCGACGCCGGATGGCCTGGCCCTCATCGGTTTCCCGGGAGTCGACGACACGCGAGTCAGGGTGGCGACAGAACGGACAGTGCATCACCGCTCCTTTGCCGCACCGCAGGTCGACCAGCTCGAATGTCTTCGAGCCTACCTGGGTGATCACCCGATCGGTGCGATGAGGGTCTGCCCGGCCTGCACCGTGCTGGTTTCGAGCTTGTTGAGCTCACGAATGCGCTCGACCACCGGCTCCGTGGGCGCATCGGGTGCCACCCGGTGCGCGATGTGCTGCAGGGTCTCGCCGTCCTGCACGTAGACCACCGAAAGCCGGGTGGGCAGCTGCACGGGCTCCTCGACCGGGCCGCCCA
The DNA here is from genome assembly GCF_008329585.1 of Mycolicibacterium sp. P9-22. Classification (GTDB taxonomy): domain Bacteria; phylum Actinomycetota; class Actinomycetes; order Mycobacteriales; family Mycobacteriaceae; genus Mycobacterium. The sequence continues at coordinate 435,504 of NZ_NPKP01000004.1, forward strand.
ACTGCGCAACCAGCCCGAGCCACAAGGTGATCCCGCCGGCCAACAGGGCCAGCAGCACCGTGGCGGCAGGGGTGATCGGGCGGCGCCGGTGCGAGGCGCGCGACATCAGCACCCCGGTGCGGCGGTACCCCAGGGGTGCGCCACCCGGGCGGCGCGTCGGCTGCACGCGGCGGCGCCGCACCACGACATCGCGGGGCAACGGCCACACCTCGGCGGCCGTCGACGGCTGCGCCCCCGGGGCCGGGGCAAATGCACTGTGCCGGGTGACCGGGCGAGCTTCGAGAATTGTCATCTGACTGCCTCTCCGAGTAGTGACGTTCGCTTCTGTGTTCGAATGCTAGTCGATCATGTGTTCGATGAATAGAACGTGTGATCGAACTGTTGCGAAACGATACGACGGCCCACCGACAAGTGAGCCGGAGCCGGTCGCACACCCGGGCCGCCGCCACCGGATCCGACACGCCTCGAACACATGTTTGATTATCTGCTCGTCGGCGACTACATTCGGCGCCATGAGCGACAGCACCGAAACCCCTGAGGCACGCTCCAGCCTGACCGAGCGTCAGCGCACCATCCTGGAGGTCATCCGCACCTCCGTGACCAGCCGCGGCTATCCGCCCAGCATCCGCGAGATCGGCGATGCCGTCGGCCTGACGTCGACGTCATCGGTGGCCCACCAGCTGCGCACCCTGGAACGCAAGGGCTACCTGCGCAGGGATCCGAATCGTCCACGCGCCGTTGATGTCCGCGGCTCCGATGAGATGGTCACCCCGATCGTCGCCACCGATGTGGCCGGCTCGGACGCACTGCCCGAGCCCACCTTCGTCCCGGTCCTCGGCCGGATCGCCGCGGGCGGACCGATCCTGGCCGAAGAGGCCGTCGAGGAGGTGTTCCCACTCCCCCGCGAACTGGTCGGTGAGGGTTCGCTGTTCCTGCTGAAGGTGGTCGGCGAATCCATGATCGACGCCGCCATCTGCGATGGGGACTGGGTGGTCATCCGGCAGCAGAATGTCGCCGACAACGGCGATATCGTCGCGGCGATGATCGACGGCGAGGCCACCGTCAAGACGTTCAAGCGCACCCGCGGTCAGGTGTGGCTGATGCCGCACAACCCGGCGTTCGACCCCATCGACGGTAACGACGCGGTCGTGCTCGGCAAGGTCGTCACCGTCATCCGCAAGATCTGAGGGAACTCAGTCGGCCCGGACGAATCCGTTCGTCCGGGCGAATTCCTCGCTGGCGAACCAGATCTCTGCTTCGGTGTCGCGATATCCCGGGCTGCCCGGCGCCCAGTAGAGCCCCGTCTTGGTGTCTGCCTTGATCGGATAGCCCTCGGGCGCACGGTAACGGTCGCCGGTGGCAAGACGCATCGAGGTCCAGCCGGCGTCCTCGGGCTCCTCGTCCTGGATCGCGGCGTGCCGGCCACTGGGGAAATCCGATTCGTACTCGGGCTGTGCATGACCGGTCGTCAGCGGCACCACCGTGGTCGGTGAATCGAAGTCCTGCGCACCGGCCTCGGGCGGCGATTCGATCCTCGTCGGCGCGGTGTCGACCGCATCCGGATCGTCGTCGAAACTCAGTGGCTCCCCCGAGGCGCCTAGCTCCTCGAGTTCATCGCCCTCGACGTCGTGACCACCGGGGCCGTACTCGTCGGAGTCGTACTCATCGGAGTCGTAGTCGCCGGTCTCCTCGTCGTATTCGTAGTCATCGTCGCCGGATTCGTCGTCATCGGTGTCGGCTTCGGCCGGCGGCGCCGACGCCCACGGGCTCTGCGGCGGGTAGGCCGCCGGTTCGGGGCGGCCGGGGTAACCGGGCTCGTAGCGGTCCTCGTACGCGCCGTCATAGCCGCGCTCGTAGGGGTCGTCGTTGAACTCGTCGTCCTGGCGGGACCGCCGATTGCGCAGCACCGCGATGGCGACCAACGCGATCACGCCCACCAGCGGGATCAATCCCAGCAGCCACCACCACGGCGAGGAGTACCACTTGTCACCGCTGTTCGAGCCGCCGGTCGCCGCCGGCGCGTCCGCGGGCGCCTGCGGTACGTCCGCGCCCGGCACCTCCAGGCCCGCGAGCTGAGACTGCAGGCCGGCAGGCTCGGTACTGAACTTGGCGGCCGCCTTGTCCCACGAAATCGATCCGCCATTGAACTGCTGGCTGATGACGGTGCCGCTTTCGGTCTGATCGCCCTTCGGGGCACCGAGCTCACCCGTCGCGCCACCGAGCTTCTCCCAGGCCGCGTTCATCGCGCCGCGCACGATCACCGCACCGAAGTCGGGCGTCCAGAAGATCACCGGCTTGTCCTCGGCGGCGAAAGCGACAACTCGGCTCTCCGGCCGAAGACCGCCGTCGGCCTCACTGGAGGTGGGCAATCCCAGATCCCCGGTCGGGCCGCCGACACTTTCGTACTTGGCCAGCACCTGGCCGGTGACCACGTTGGCCCCGGTTGCCGGGCTGTAGAAGATCTTGCCGCCGGCGTAGTTCTGCCCGACCCCGTCAGCGCCGATCGCGTACTGCGCACCCTCCTCGGCACCCAGCGGGCCCAGTGCGCCGCCGGCCGCGCGGCGGGCGGCGGCAATGGCCGATGTGGCGTCCGAGGGAACCTCGATGGCCCCGAGCTGGCCCGCCAGTTCGGGCGGCACCGTGGTGAAGGCCTTGGTCTTTCGATCCCAGGAGATCTCACCGCCGGTGAACTTCTGGGTGACGGTGTCGCCGTTGGTGGTTTCGTCCTCGCTCGGGACGCCGAGCACCCCGGCCGAACCGCCGAGGGCGTCCCAAGCCTGGTTGATGGCACCACGCACGACCCGCGCGCCGGTGTCCGGTGTCCAGAAGATGACGGGCTTGTCCGGCGCGCTGAACGTGGAATTACGGCTGTTGGGGGCCCGGCCCGCGCCCTCGTCGATCGTCGGGAAGCCCAGATCGCTGTCCGCGGGGCCACCGAGGGATTCGTATTTCTCCAGGATGGCGCCCGAAACGATATGTGCGCCGGTGTCCGGGGTGAAGAAGATCTTGCCGCCCGCGAAGTTCTGCCCGAAGCCCGCACCGGCCGGGTAGACGCCACCGTCCTTGGGACCCAGTGGGCCCCCGTCACCGCCGCCGGTCTCCCAGGCGGCGGTGATCGCCGCGTCGGCATCACCTTCCGGTGTCGCCGCGACCGGTGGCGCCATCAGCACCGTGCCCGCAATCAGTGCGGCACTCGCCAGCCCTATCGCTGCCCGGCCGGCAAGCCTGCCCAGCCGGGTCCGCTGCCTGGTCATTCGGTCCTCCCCGAAGTAGCGCAAAACCACACGAAAGTATCGCGTTCGTCAACTTTGCGTCAGTTGACCGCGAACTCGTGGGATATCGCCACCTGCGCCGAAACGTGTCGGGGCACTCAGACCCCGAGCCCGCGACCGATGATCTCCTTCATGATCTCCGTCGTACCGCCGTAGATCGTCTGGATCCGCGAGTCCAGGAATGCCCGCGCGATCGGGTATTCCCGCATGTAACCGTAGCCGCCGTGCAACTGCAGGCAGCGATCCACCAACCGGACCTGGGCCTCGGTGCTGTACCACTTGGCCATCGCGGCCTGCTCGACGGTGAGCTTGCGATCCAGGTGCAGCCGGATGAACTCGTCGACCATGATGCGGATCGCGGTCGCCTCGGTGGCCAATTCGGCCAGCACGAACCGGCTGTTCTGGAAGCTGCCGATCGGCTTGCCGAACGCCTTGCGCTCCTTGGTGTACTGCAGGGTCTCCTCGAGCGCGGACTCCATGGCCGCGGCGGCCATCACGGCGATGCTGATGCGCTCCTGGGGCAGATTCTGCATCAGGTAGAGGAAGCCCATACCTTCCTGTCCGAGCAGGTTCTCGACCGGAACCTTGACGTCGGTGAAGGACAGTTCGGCGGTGTCCTGGGCATCCAGGCCGATCTTGTCCAGATGGCGTCCGCGCTCGAAGCCCTCCATGCCCCGCTCGACGACCAGCAGCGAGAAGCCCTGGGCACCCTTCTCGGGATCGGTACAGGCCACGACGATCACCAGGTCGGCGTGAATGCCGTTGGTGATGAATGTCTTCGAACCGTTGAGGATGTAATGGTCACCGTCGCGGACCGCGCGGGCCTTGATGCCCTGCAGGTCGCTCCCGGTGCCTGGTTCGGTCATTGCGATCGCCGTGATCAATTCGCCGCTGCAGAATCCGGGCAGCCAGCGCTGCTTCTGCTCCTCGGTGCTCAGTTCGATCAGATACGGCGCGATGACATCGTTCTGCAGCGTGAATCCCAGGCCGCTGTGGCGGCCCGCGCTGGTCTCCTCGGTGATGACGACGTTGTAGCGGAAGTCCGGGTTGCCGCCGCCGCCGTACTCTTCGGGCACGGCCATGCCCAGAAAGCCCTGCTTGCCTGCCTCGCGCCAGACCTCGCGGTCGACGATCTTGGCCTTTTCCCATTCCTCCCGGAACGGAGCGGCGTGGCGTTCCAGGAACGCGCGATAGGACTCCCGGAACAAATCGTGTTCCGGCTCGAACAGCGTGCGGTCGAATTTGACGGCGCCCATGCGTGACCTCCGGTACTGGTATCTGGGTGTGTGGCGCCCAACATATACCAACCGGATGGTTGGTCGAGCGGTGAGGCCGGCGCCCTAGGATTGGCGCGTGTCACGAGCCAGCCTCGCCCACTGGGGTGCCTTCACCGCCGATGTCCGCGACGGCGATATCGCGGCGGTCACACCGCAGGCCGGTGACGCCGATCCGTCCCCCTTGCTGAACAATCTTCCCGGGTCGATCCGGCACCGCTCGCGGGTCACCGGCCCCGCGGTGCGCCGCGGCTGGTTGCGCGACGGGCCCGGCCCCACCGACCGGCGCGGCGACGACGAGTTCGTGGCGGTGTCCTGGGACGAGTTGACCGACCTGCTCGCCGGCGAACTGCGCCGGGTCATCGACACCCACGGCAACGAGGCCATCTACGGGGGTTCGTACGGCTGGGCCAGCGCCGGCCGCTTCCATCACGCCCAGAGCCAGGTGCACCGCTTCCTGAAACTCATCGGCGGATATACCTCGTCGCGGCACTCCTACAGCCTCGGGGCGACCGGGGTCATCATGCCGCGGGTGGTCGGCACCCACGACGATCTGTTCAAGCGGTCCACCCACTGGGACGTCATCGTCGAGCACACCGACCTGCTGGTGGCCTTCGGTGGTATCGCGCTGAAGAACACCGGGATCAATCACGGTGGGACCACCGCACATCCGGCGCGCGCGGCATTGCACCGGTTCCGTGAGCGCGGCGGGCGCATCGTCTCGTTCTCACCACTGCGCGACGACGTCGACGGCGATCACGAATGGCACGCCCCGGTGCCCGGCACCGATGTTGCCATCATGCTCGCGCTGGCCCATGTGCTGGCCACCGAGGGCCTGGCCGACCGGGAGTTCCTGGACACCTACTGCGTCGGCTACGAGCGGTTCGAGCGGTACCTGCTCGGCACCGACGACGGAGTGCCGAAGTCCCCCGCGTGGGCCGCTGCCATCAGCGGATTGGCGGTCGAGGAGATCACCGCACTGGCCCGCCGGATGGCCGCGGGCCGCACCCTGGTCACCGTCAGTTGGTCGCTGCAACGCATCCGGCACGGTGAGCAGGCCCCATGGATGGGCTTGACGCTGGCCGCCATGCTCGGCCAGATCGGCCTGCCCGGAGGAGGTTTCGGGCACGGGTACGGGTCGATGAACGAGCCGGGACTGGCGCCGCTGCGCTTCCGGCTGCCGGTGCTGCCGCAGGGGCACAACCCGGTGTCCACCTTCATCCCGGTGGCCGCGGTCAGCGATATGCTGCTGGCGCCCGGCCGGCAGTACGACTACAACGGCTTGCGCCTGACGTTCCCCGATATCCGGCTGGTCTACTGGTCCGGCGGAAACCCGTTCCACCATCACCAGAACATCCCGCGGTTGCGCCGCGCGCTGGCCCGGCCGGACACCATCGTCGTGCACGACCCGTACTGGACGGCGATGGCCAAACACGCAGATATCGTGGTGCCCTCGACCACCGCCTACGAGCGCGATGACTATTCGGGTTCGCGTAACGACCCGATGCTGACGGCGATGCCCGCGCTGACCGAGCCCTACGCCCAGTCGCGAGACGACTACACGACCTTCGCCGATCTCGCGCAGCGATTCGGGGTGGCCGAACAGTTCACCGAGGGCCGGACGGCCCGGGAGTGGCTTGTACACCTGTACGAAAAATGGTCGGCCGGTGTGGATTTTGCCGCGCCCTCCTTCGACCAGTTCTGGGCCGACGGAGGGTTGCGGCTACCGACCGAACCGGGTCTGACCCTGCTGGCCGACTTCCGCGCCGACCCGTACACGAACCGGCTGAACACCCCGAGCGGGCGGATCGAGATCTTCTCCTCCGATATCGACGGCTTCGGCTATGCCGACTGCGCGGGGCACCCGGCCTGGTTCGAACCCACCGAATGGCTGGGCGGTGAGCGCGCGCAGACCTATCCGCTGCATCTCATCGCCAACCAGCCCGCCAGCCGGTTGCACGGCCAGCTGGACGGCGGTGCCACCAGCCAGCAGTCCAAAGTCCAAGGGCGCGAGCCGATCAGGATTCACCCAAGCGACGCCGCGGAACGCGGCCTTGCCGACGGCGACGTGGTGCGGGTGTTCAACGACCGCGGCGCCTGCCTGGCCGGCGTGGTGATCGATGACCGGCTGCGCCCGCGGGTGGTTCAGCTGTCCACCGGCGCCTGGTTCGACCCGCTCGACCCGGCGGACCCGGATTCACTGTGCGTGCACGGCAACCCGAACGTGCTGACCGACGATGTCGGCACCTCGGCTCTGGCCCGCGGCTGCACCGGTGCCCATGTGCTGGTGCAATTGGAGAAGTTCGTCTGGGGCGAGCGCAGCGACGGGGAGGATCCAGGCGAACTACCACCGGTGCGCGCGCATGAGCCGCCGGTGATCCGCTAGCCGCGTTGATCGGCGGGCAACCGGGGCGCGACGAGGTCGATGAAGCCGTCGACCACCCGGTAGGAGTCGGCGATCGGATGGCCGTGCAGTAGCGCGCCGGACAGCATGGTGTTGATGATGCCCCACACCATGATCGCGGTGTCGGCCGATTCCTGGGCGCCGAGCGAGGCGAAATCCGCGGACAGCGTCTGCTGGGCGACGGCGCCGAACTCCTCCATCAGGGCCGCCGCGTTGGCATCGGCGGTGTGCTGCAACAGCATGCAGACCTTGAAGAAGGCCGGGCGGCGCTCGAAGGTGGCGATGATGCCGCGCACCTTCTCCCGCACGCGGCGCTCGGCCGGCCGGGTGTCCGGGGCGGCGGGCGCGAAAACCGGCTGCGCCCAGTCCATCAGCACCGCGGCATACACGTGCTCCTTGGAACTGAAATAGCGGTACAGCGTGCCCAACGCCACATCCGCCGCGTCGGCGACATCGCGCATCTGGATCTGGTCATAGTCCTGCGCCTTGAGCAGCGCCTGCGCGGCCGCCACGATCTGTGACCGGCGGGCCTGCTTGTAGCCGGGTATATCGGTCATGGCGGCGTCAATTCCTCGGCAGTCCGAGGATCATCGTCGCGATGATGTTGAGCTGGATCTCGATGGTGCCCCCGCCGATGACCTCCGCGGGCATCATCAGGCTCTGCCCCACCGCGGGCTGCTCCCCACCACCCACCAAGGCGGCGCGCCCGCTGAAGGCCAGCGCGTCCGCGGTCACCCGGCGCACCAGCAGCGCGGTGCCGACCTTGCCGACGCTGGACGCCGGGCCGGGGCCGTGCCCGGCGAGCCTGCCCAAGGTGTCTCGTACCGCGAGCGCACCGATGGCATTGGTGGCCGCCCGCACCTCGCCGAGGGCCCGGCGCACCGTCGTGTCCTGCGGGCCCGTCCGGCGGGCCAGGGTGCGCAGCTCACTTTCCTTGTCCAGCTTCACATAGGCGCCGATGGCCACCCGCTCGTTGGCCATCGTGGCCAGTGCATGCGACCAGCCGGCGGTGGGTTCACCCACCAGCATCTCGTCAGGTACGAACACGTCGTCGAAGAACACCTCGTTGAAATGCTCGTCACCACTGGCCGTCCGCAGCGGCCGGATCCGGATCCCCGGGGAGGTCATGTCGACCAGGAAATATCCGATACCCTTGTGTTTCTTGGCATCCGGATCGGTACGGGCCAGTAGCGCACCCCAATCGGCGCGCTGCGCCGAGGAAGTCCAGACCTTCTGGCCGTTGATCCGCCAGCCACCGGCGACCTTGGTCGCCCTGGTCGACAGCGCGGCCAGATCGGATCCGGCGCCGGGCTCGGAAAAGAGCTGGCACCAACCGATTTCGCCGCGCATCGTGGGTACCGTGAACCGGTCACGCTGCGCCTCGGATCCGGCGGTGAGCACCGTGGGCAGGATCCATTGCGCGATCCCCAGCGAAGGCCGCACCAGATAGGGCCGCTTGTCGAACTCCTCGTCGATGATCAGCTGCTGAGCCGGTGAGGCATCCAGACCCCAGGGCGCGGGCAGATACGGCGCGACCAGGCCGGCATCGGCCAGCGCCGTGCGCTGCGGGCCGGTCCAGTACTCCGCGTATTCGGGGTTCTGCCGGCCGGGTTTCTCGTTGGGCAGCGCGGCCGCGGTATCGAGTGCCGCAGCGATACCGGCCCGGAAATCCGGTTCGACCTCGCTGAGTTCGATGGCGAAATCACGGCCGGGCAGGTCCGGATCGCCGAGGGCACATGCCCAATCCGTGACCGGACCGATGGCGGCCGCCAGGCTGATGGCGCGCTTCCAGTACAGGTGCAGGTCGTGTTCCCAGGTGTAGCCGATCGCGCCGAACATGGTGAGCGCGTCCACCACGAGTTCCGGGAGCCTGCCGATGACGGCGACCGCCGCTCCGGCGGAAGCAATGTGATGCTGCACCGCCGACTGCTCCGCGCCGCGAATCGCATCCCACGCCGAGGCCGCGGCAAGTTCACTGCTGATGAACAGCATCGCCGCCTTGTGCTGCAGCGCCTGGAAGGTGCCTATCGGGCGGCCGAACTGCTCGCGCACCTTCAGGTAGGCGACCACGTTGTCCACACACCACCGCGCGATGCCCGCGGCTTCGGCGGCGATGAGGCCGAGGGCTATTCCCTGCGCGGTCTGCTCGTCCATCCCGGTGAGCACCTCACCGCCTGCCACGCCGTGGCAGTGCAGGGTGCCGACATCGCGGGTCAGGTCGGTCGGCGACTGCGCAGCCACCGTGACACCGGGCGCGCCGGCGGCCACAGCGAACCAGAGTGTCTCGCCCGCTTCGGTTCTGGCGCCGACGACGAGATGCTCCGCGGAGCTCAGCCCGAGCTGTGGTCCGGCCGCGCCGTCGAGGCGCCATCCCCCCTCAACGGCGGTGGCCCGAATCTCACCGTCGCCGGGCAGCAGCAGCGCCGCCGTGGCGCCGGTCGCGACGGCCTGCAGCAACGCGCGGGCGGTGGGTCGGTCGGTGTCGGCGGCGGCCACCGCGGCACCGGCGATGACGGTGGGCACCAGCGGCCCGGGCAGCAGACCGTAACCGGCGGCGTCGATGACACACGCGGCCTCGGCCAGGGTGCCGCCCTGCCCGCCGATCTCCTCGGGCAGATGCACGGCATGCAGCCCCTGGGCCACCAGGGTGGGCCAGAAGTCGGGCCGGGTTCCGGCGGCGATCGCGTCGAATTGCGATCTGGTGAGCTCCAGTCCGCCATGGCGCCGCGCGAACCCGGCCATCGAGTCTGTGAGCTGGATCTGTTCATCGGTGAGGGCGACGACCACGGCTGTCTCCTATCGCGCCGCGGTGTAGTGCAGCAGGGTGATGTCGGCGTCGGGGTGATCGGCGAACACCGGGGACACTGCCATGCCGACCCGCAGCGCCGCCGCGTCGACGCCGACGAGTTCGGTGGCCAGCCTCGGACCCTCGTGCCACTGCACTACACCGAGCAGATGCGGCACGGCGTCGGCGAACTGCGGTGCGACCGGTCGCTGTGCGACGGCGAAGCTGACGAGCGTGCCGGCACCGGAGATCTGGCGCCATTGCAGGTCGTCGGCGAGGGTGCCGGGGGCGAGCACCCGCGGATAGAACACGTAGGCGTCCAGCGACGGCGAGAACTGGACCCACACCTCGTGGCGGCGCAGGCCGTCCCAGAACGGGGCGGAGGTCGGGGTGGGCAGCGGTATCGGGCGCGCCAGTGCGTCGTTCACGGCTAGTCCCCCTCCAGCACGAGTGCTTCTTGTTCACTGAGCACGCCGCCGTTGCCGGACACGAAGGCCCGGTGGCAGTCGGAAAGCTGGGTCGCCCCGGCGCGGCCCATCAACTGGCGGGTGGCATCGCAGACGTGATGCATGCCCCCGGCGTTGCCGGGCTGCCCATAGCCGAGCTGCCCACCGGCGGTGTTCATCGGGAAGTCCCCGCGGAAGGTCAGGTCATGGTCGGTCACGAACTGCATGCCCTTGCCCTTCTCGCAGAACCCGGCGTCTTCCAGGGTGAGCAGCGCGGTGATGGTGTAGCAGTCATAGATCGACACCATGTCCATGTCCGCGGGCGCCGCGCCGGCCATGCCGAAGGCGGCCTCGGCGACCTTGACCATCGGGGTCTGCAGCGGATCGGCGGCGTACACCGGCGACTTGTAGGGCACGCGTTCGCCGAATCCCTTGATCCACACCGGCCGGTTGCGGCTCTTGCGGGCCAGGTCGGCGCTTGTGACCAGCACCGCCGAACCACCCATGCAGGGCATCACGATCTCCAGCATGTGCAGCGGCGAGGCGATGATCGGGCTGTCCAGCACGTCGGCGATGCTCAGTGGCTTGTCCCGGAACACCGCACCCGGGGTGTGGTTGGCGTTGACCCGCTGGTCGACGACGATCTTGGCCATCGCCGCCTCGTCGTATCCGTATGCCGCGGCGTACATCTGGGCGACCTGGGCGTAGGGCCCGTTCTGGCCGAGGTACCCGTAGGGGATCTCGAACTCGGCCTGCGGTGACCCGTAGCGGTAGCTGGAGGCGCCGTAATGCAGCGCATCACCCGGGTCGTACGGGCGCTGCGGCGACATCGGGGTGAGGTAGTTGGCCGGGATGGCGCACAGCACCGCCTGGCAGATGCCCAGTTCGATGGCCGCCGCGGCGCGCCACACCATGGCCGCCCCCGATGCGCCGCCGAGGTCGACCAGTTCGGCGTAGTTGACCGCCAGCCCCAGGTATTCGGCGACGGTTGACGGGACGAAGAGCTGGGATTCCATCACCCCGCAGGTCACCAGACCGTCGACCTGGTCCACCGTCAAGCCGGCATCGGCGACCGCGGCGGCGGCCAGCCGTGCCCATTGCTCCAGGATGAACTCCGGCGCGCCGGTCGGCTTCCGCGTCGCGGGCAGTTCGTGGAAACCGACGATCGCGGCTTCGCCCCGCAAACCCATGTGATGCTCCTTTTCGACCGACTCATCGGAACAATATTAGAATGAGAATCTACTTTCAATCTGGGTCCGGTTTTCGGTTACGTCGACGTCACATCGCCGGGGGTGCGACGATCCGATGAGCGCTTACCCGGGGGTGCCAGATGGCCATTGCACGACGATCGATCACGACTCTGCTGACGGTGCTGACCGCCGTCCTGATCACGGTCGCCTCGACCCTGACGATGGCCGTGGCACTGGCGGCGACGGCGCTCATCGTGCCTGGCACCGGGACACCGAACGCCAACATCGTGGGTGATTACCTGGAGAACGCCCGCGACTACTACATCTCGCCGTTCAATCCGGCCTGCACCGCAGACAACGACTGCGCGCTGCAGGGCATCGACTACCCCGCGCAGTTCTGGCCGATCCCGCTACCGGGCTGGGGCGGGCTGCAGGGCGCCAAGTGGGATGTGTCCACCGGCGAGGGACTGTCCATGCTGAACTCCACGCTGGTGGACACCTTGGCTCAGGATCCGCCGAACACACCCGTCGTCATCTTCGGGTACTCGCAGGGCGCCAACATCGTCAGCCGCCAGAAGCGCAACCTGGCCGGACTGCCCGAGGATCAGACCTACCTGTCCTTCGTGATGATCGGAAACACCAACCGGCCCAACGGCGGGCTGTTCGAGCGGCTGGCCTTCCTCGGGCATGTGCCCATCCTGGACGCGACCTTCGGCCTGCCCGCGCCGACCGACACCTGTGACCACATCTGCGCCACCGATATCGCATTCCGCTACGACGGTGTTGCCGACTTCCCGCTCTACCCGCTCAACGCGCTGGCCATGCTCAACGCGATCGCAGGGTTCTGGTACGTCCACGGCACCTACCTGGCGCCCAATGAGGACAGCGATGTCGGCGAACTCCCGGACGGGTACACACCCGCCGAGCTGGCCGAGCAACTCGCGAACGAGGACAACTGGGACGAGCACGGCGACACCCGCTACATCACCATCCCGACGAAGACGCTGCCGATCGTGCGACCGTTCCTGGAGTTCGCCGGATTCACCGGGACGGGATTCCTCATCAAGCCGATCGTCACCCTGCTGACCCCGGTGCTGGAGGTGCTGATCGAGGCCGGCTACGACCGCTCGCTGAGTTACGGTGTGCCCGCGCCCTTCCGGCTCATTCCGCGGATCAATCCGTTCGTCCTGGCGCGCGATGTGGTCGACGCGATCGGAGAAGGCATCCACGACACGTTCGGAGGCGGTTCGTCGCCGCAGCAGACGCCCGAGTCCCTGCCGACGCCGGTCGGTGCGGCCGCTGCGGCGGTCGAACCCGCCGACGTCGCAGAAGCGGCCGACGTGCCCGAGGACACCGAACCGGCCGAGTTGGCCGAGTCGGCCGAGTCGGCCGATGAGACCGAAGAAACCGAGGAGATCGACGAACCGGCGGAGCGCGCTCAGCTCACCGAGGCCAGGACATCGCCGAAAACCGCGAAGTCATCCACCCGGTCGGTGCGCCAGGCCGCATGACCCGCGCGGGCAGGCGCACCTGCCCCCGGAATCCGGGGGATCCGTTCAGGGGCGGTGTGCCTGCTCGTGCGACTACCAGTTGCTGAACTCGCGCAGGCTGGCCGCCAGCGGAACCGGCACTCGCGCAGTGATCTTGGTGCCCGTCTCGGTGTGTTCGGTGGTATCGATGCGGCCCTCGGTGTGTACCCGGGCCACCAGGTCACCGCGGTCATAGGGCAGCGTCACATCGACGAAGGCGTCTGTGGGTTCGACCAGCTCCACCAGCCGTGCCCGCAGCTGATCGAGGCCCTCACCGGTGTGCGCGGACACGAAAACCGCATCGGGTAGCGCGCGCCGGAGCTGGGCCAGCGCGATGTCGTCTGCGGCGTCGATCTTGTTGACCACCAACAGCTCCGGGGCCGGCCGGCCGTCGTGATCGGCGTACACATCCCGGACCACCTCGCGGACCGCACCGATCTGCGCCAGCGGAGTGGCATCGGAGCCGTCGACCACATGCACCAGCAGATCGGCGTCGACGACCTCCTCCAGGGTGGAGCGGAACGCCTCCACGAGCTGGGTGGGCAGGTGCCGGACGAAGCCGACGGTGTCGGTCAGCACGAAGGGCCGGCCGTCGTCGAGTTCACCGCGGCGGGTGGTCGGCTCCAGCGTGGCGAACAGCGCGTTCTCCACGAGCACACCGGCGCCGGTCAATGCGTTGAGCAGACTGGACTTTCCGGCATTGGTGTAGCCGACGATCGCGACCGCGGGCAGATCCGCGGACCGCCGCTTGCCGCGCTGGGTGTCGCGGATCTTCTTCATGTCCTTGATCTCGCGGCGCAGCTTGGACATCCGCTCGCGGATTCGGCGGCGGTCGGTCTCGATCTTCGTCTCACCCGGTCCGCGGGTGCCCACACCGCCGCTGCTGCCGCCCGCGCCACCGCCCTGGCGGGACATGGACTCACCCCAGCCGCGCAGTCGGGGCAGCATGTATTCCATCTGCGCGAAGGCCACCTGGGCCTTGCCCTCGGCGGATGTCGCGTGCTGGGCGAAGATGTCCAGGATGAGCGCGGTCCGGTCGATGACCTTGACCTTGACGACCTTCTCCAGCGAATTCAGCTGGGCGGGGCTGAGCTCGCCGTCGCAGATGACGGTGTCCGCGCCGGTGGCCGTGACGATATCGCGCAGCTCGATGGCCTTGCCGGAACCGATATAGGTGGACGCGTCGGGTTTGTCGCGGCGCTGCACCAGCGCTTCGAGGACCTCGGAGCCCGCGGTCTCGGCCAGCGCGGCGAGTTCGGCCATGCTGGCGTCGACATCGGCAGAGGTGCCCTCGGTCCACACGCCGACGAGCACCACCCGCTCCAGGCGCAGCTGGCGGTATTCGACCTCGGAGATGTCGGTGAGTTCGGTCGACAGCCCGGCCACCCGGCGCAGTGCGGCGCGGTCCTCGAGGGCCAGTTCGCCGGTGCTCGGAACGGGGTTGCGCGTGAATTCAGATTCAGTCATATGTTCTTTCGATGGTGGCACGGTGACCTGGGGTCACGCACCTGAATATTCACCGCGGGCGACGAGCATCGACGGGCCGCGCAGGTAGCTGGTCGCCTCGGTGATGGTGACGCTGACCTCACCGCCGGGAACACGGACGGTCACGGCGCCGGTCTCCTCCCCCGCATCAGCCAGTGCAGCCAGCGCCGCCGCAACGGTTCCCGTTCCGCAGGAACGGGTTTCGCCAACGCCGCGCTCGTGGACCCGCATGTCCACCGAGCCGTCGGCCAGGCTGGTCAGGATTTCCACGTTCACCCCGTCGGGGAACTGCGCGGTGTCGAAGGACACCGGCGCGCCGACGTCCAGGGCGGCCAGCGCGGCCGGGCTCAGGTCCGTCACGCAGGCCAGATGCGGATTGCCGACATCGACGCCCAGCCCGGTGAACGTCTGTCCGCCGACCACGGCAGAGCCGGTGCCGAGCCGGTTGGCCTTGCCCATGTCGACGGTGACCTCGGCACGGGTCGGGTCATCGGTGCTGAATCCGTGCACCACGACCGGTCGCGCGCCTGCCAGCGAGCCGACCACGAACTCGTCGCGGGTCTCCAGCCCGGAGGCCCGCAGGTAGTGCGCGAAGACCCGGACCCCGTTACCGCACATCTGCGCGATGGAACCGTCGGCGTTGCGGTAGTCCATGTACCAGTCCTGGGCCGACACCCCCTCGGGCAATGCCGCGAACACCCCGGCGGCGGCCGCGGCACCGGCCGTCGTGACCCGCAGCACACCATCGGCACCCAGTCCGCGGCGCCGGTCGCACAGCGCGGCCACCGCGTCGGGGGTCAGCGCCAGCGCGGCGTCGAGGTCGGGCAGCACGACGAAATCGTTCTGTGTGCCGTGACCTTTCGCGAACCTCATTTGTCCAGGATACGCAGCGCGGCGTCGACCAGGTCCGGCGCCGAACCGTCGAGCCAGTTCACCCGGTGATCGCGGCGGAACCAGGATCGCTGCCTGCGCACATAGCGGCGGGTGCCCACGAAGGTGGGTTCGGCCGCGGCCGAGCCGTCGCCCCCGGCGTCCAGGTCGGCCAGCACCTGCGCGTACCCGAGTGCCCGTGCCGCCGTCACCCCGGTGCGCAGGCCGCCTTCGAGGAGATCGGTCACCTCACCGACCAGGCCTTCGGCGAACATGGTGTCGGTGCGCTGCTGCAGCCGTTCATCCAGCATGCTTGTCTCCCAATCCAACCCGATGATCGCGGTACCCCAGCGCGGAGCGCCGATGCGTGGCGCCGACGCCGCGAACGGTTTACCGGTGAGTTCGACCACCTCGAGCGCGCGCACGATGCGGCGGCCGTCGGTGTCCAGGATCGCGGCGCCGGCCGCCGGATCGACCCGGGTCAGCTCGGCGTGCAGCGCCCCCACCCCGACCTCGGCGAGACGGTCCTCCCAGCGGGCCCGGACCGCCGGATCGGTCGCCGGGAACGACCACTGATCCAGCAGGGACTGGATGTAGAGCATGGACCCGCCGACGATCACCGGCACCGCGCCGCGGGCCATGATCGCCTCGATATCGGCCGCGGCATTCTCCTGGTACCGCGCGACCGACGCGTTCTCGGTGACGTCGAGGACGTCGAGCTGATGGTGCACGATGCCGCGGCGCTGCCCGGGCGGCAGTTTGGCGGTGCCGATATCCATCCCGCGGTAGAACTGCATGGCATCGGCGTTCACGATCTCGCCACCGAGCCGCTCGGCCAGGTCCAGGCCGAGCGCGGACTTACCGGTCCCGGTCGGCCCGATGACGGCGACAGGCCGGATGTCGGGGCTCACCGTAGCCAGGTGCCCGCGAAGTAGCCGACGCCGAACGGTGCCCCTCGGTAGAGCTCGCGGGCGTGGACCGGCCGCGAGCCGGCCAGTCCGGCCAGTACCTGGTAGGCGCTGACCCCCACCGCGCCGGTCGCACAGTTGATCACCGCGTCGGGGTCACCGGCGGCCAGCGCGTCATCCAGCGCCGTCTGCGCGGGCACTGAATCCGGGTCGTACCCGCCGGGTGCGGACTCGGTGAGGGTGTTGGCGCCGTCGGCGACCACCAGCACGCCCACCGGATCCGGGGAAGCGTCGAGCTCCGCCCGTAACGCATTGCCGCGGGACACGGCCGACTTGCCGACGTCGGCGTAGACCCGCACCTCGGCGGCGCCGCCGGCGATCACCTGCGCGCGTACCCAGCCGGTGATCAGCGCGGCCAGCGGAAGCTCGGCCACCGGGCCGTCGGCATCCGGCGACAACGCGACCCAGGTGTCGGCGCCGTACCCGGCGAAGGTGCCCACCGCGGACGGCGCGATGACCTCATCGGCAGTACCGGCACCGATGGCGATCCAGCGCGGCGGCAGTTGGGCGGCCGCCGTCAGCACGGCTGCACGCAGATCGGCCACCTCGGCCGCCGCGGCGCCGGCGAGTTCGGGCACCAGTACCGGCGCCGAGGGGATCAGAGCAATGGCCGCCAACACGCCATCACGCTATCGCCTTGCCGGTGTCGGACCGATCGGCCCAGCCCGCCTCCCCGCGGGCCAGGGCCGCCGTCGCCACCATCATCACCGCCACCGCGGCGACCAGGGTGATCCAGCCGGCCTCGCCGGGGCGCAGGGTTTCCCCGAGCACCACCACCCCCAGCACCGAGGCCACGACGGGCTCGACCACCGTCATCGTCGGCAGCGACGCCGTCATGGACCCGGCCCGGAAGGCAGCCTGCTGATAGGCGGTGCCCGCCACCGCCACCAGCGCCCACCCATAGAGCTCAGGGGTGCGCAACAGCTCCCACACACCGTCGCCGATGCGGTCGACCACACCCTTGGTGAGGATCGCGAAAAGTCCCCACAGCGCGCCGGACACGCACGCCAGCAGCATGGCCCCGATCTTTCCCGCGAGCAGGCGCGCGCCGACGATGCACAGCACCAGCAGCGGGCCGAGCACCGCGCCGACCCCAAGCCAGGTCTCGGTGCCGGCTCGCGAATGACCCGCCGTCGGGTTGCCGACCGTGATGATCACCACCACCGATGCCGCCAGCAGCACCGCGCAGGTCCATTCGAATCGGCTCACCCGGTGGTTGGTGGCGCGGGCGTTCAGCGGAAGCGCGAACAGCAGCGAGGTGACCAGCAGCGCCTGCACCAGCAGCACCGAACCCAGCCCCAGCGCGGCCGCCTGCAGGCCGAACCCGACCGCCGACACGAGACTGCCGATCCACCACGCGCGGTCCTTGAGCAGTCGCAGGAACAACTGGAGATGACCGATCTGCTCGTCGGTGACCTCATGCGCGGAACGCTGGTGGATGACATCGCCGATGGCGATGAACAGCGCAGCGCCGAGGGCCAGCAATGCGGCGATATCCGCCTTCTCCAACGGGGGCCTCCCAACCGGTCAGGGCACTGAGGGTGCCGGTAAACAGGTGCCGATCGCAACCGCGGTTCGACCCGACCTGCTTGAATAGCCATCGGAAGCTATCGGGCGCCGCGTCGCGCGGCAGGTGCGTGGGTCAGACCATGCGGAGTGCGAGGAATGAATATGACGATCAACGACTCAGGTTCCGGCGACACCACCGGTGAATCGGCACCGGCGACTCCCACGCCCACTCCCAAACCCGCGCCCAGGCCGGGTCCTCGCCCGACACCGCACCCCCGCCCGGCCGCGGCCGCGGCCGTCGCACCCGTCGTCGCGGCACCGCCCTCGGCCGACCCGCACCGGTTCGGCCGGGTCGAGGCGGACGGCACCGTCGTCCTGATCACCGCCGCCGGGGAACGCGTCATCGGCTCCTGGCAGGCCGGCGAGACCGAGGCCGCGTTCGCCCACTTCGGCCGGCGCTACGACGACCTGCACACCGAGGTCGTCCTGCTGGAGGCCCGGCTGGCTTCCGGCAGCGGAGATGCCCGCAAGATCAAGTCCGCGGCATCCGCCCTCCTGGAAACCCTGCCGACCGCCGCGGTCCTCGGTGATGTCGACGCCGTCGAGCAACGGCTCAAGTCCATCCTCGAGCACGCCGACGGGGCCGCCGCCGAGGAACGGGCGCGCCGCGATGAGCACCGCGCCGCCCAGACCGCCCGCAAGGAGGCGCTGGCCGCCGAGGCCGAGGAGATCGCCAACGCCACCGGCCAGTGGAAGTCCGCCGGTGACCGGCTGCGCGCGATTCTCGACGAGTGGCGCACCATCACCGGCCTGGACCGCAAGACCGATGACGCGCTGTGGAAGCGGTACTCGGCGGCCCGGGAGACGTTCAACCGGCGCCGGGGTTCGCATTTCGCCGAGTTGGACCGCGAGCGGGTCGGGGCCCGCCAAGCCAAGGAAGCGCTCTGCGAGAAGGCCGAGAAGCTCAGCGATTCCACGGATTGGGCCGGCACCGCGGCAACCTTCCGGGATCTGCTCGCACAGTGGAAGGCCGCCGGGCGGGCCGCCAAGGATGTCGATGACGCGCTGTGGGCACGGTTCAAGGCCGCCCAGGACACCTTCTTCGAGGCCCGCAACGCCATCAACGCCGAGCGTGACGCCGAGTTCGGCGCCAACGCCGTCGCCAAGGAAAAGCTGCTGGCCGAGGCCGAGCGCATCGACATCTCCGATCCCAAGGCCGCGCAGGCGGCGTTGCGGACGATCGGTGACAAGTGGGATGCGATCGGGAAGGTGCCGCGGGAGAAGTCGGCCGACCTCGAGCGCCGGTTGCGCGCGGTCGAGAAGAAGGTGCGCGAGGCCGGGGCCGCCGATCACACCGATACCGAGGCCCAGGCGCGTGCCGACCAGTTCCGGGAGCGCGCCGAGCAGTTCGAGCGCCAGGCCGAGAAGGCCGAAGCGGCCGGCAAGACCAAGGACGCCGAGGCGGCCCGGGCCAGCGCCGCGCAGTGGCGGGAATGGGCGGAGACCGCCGCGGAGGCGGTCACCAAGAAGCGTTAGGGCTTCGGCTGCTCGGGATCGTCACCGAGGTCGTCGAGCAGGGTCTTGTGCTGACGCTGGGCCACGGCCTGGCGGCGCTCGGCCTCGGCGGCCAGCTGCACCGCGGTGCGTGACCACACCACCCGCGCCCAGTGGAAGGCCAGCAGCAGCACGGCCAGCCAGCCGATGATCAGGCCGATGCCGGGACCGGGCAGGCCCTCGCCCGCGGTCTGGCGGGACCACACCGCGAGCATGCCCGCCGGGCAGGCCACGGTGGTACCGGCCAGCGCGATCCAGGCCAGCGTCCAGCGCCGGGTGAGCAGCGCCAGCACCGAGAACACGATGCTGAACACCAGCGCCAGCCAGACGAAGACCCGCGACGGCAGCGAGAGCCCGTCGGCGACAGCGGTGTCGCTGGCGATCAGCACATCGATGCCGCGGGAGGCTCCGGTGTGCGGCAGCAGGAACGACACCAGCACCACGAACACCAGGATCGCCACCACCAGCGCGCGGGCGCCGGGGTCGATCTCGGAGGCGACCCGGCGTTCGGCGGCCTCGATATCGCCCTTGAACGCGTCGAAGTCCTTCGGTTCCTGGCCGCTCACAGCGCACATCCTCCGGTCAGGGGGGCGATGGGCGGAACGCCGATGCCCGGCATGCCCAGGCCCACTCCGGTGACCGGCCTGAGACCCGCCGCGTGCGCGTCCCCGGCGCGGGTGCGGCGATGCGAGGCCACCACGCCGTCGGCGACCAGGAAGTGCGGGGCGGCGCGGGTCACGGTGGTGGTGACGATATCGCCGGGGCGGATGTCGGCGCCGCCGGCGGCGAAGTGCACCAACCGGCCGTCGCGGGCGCGCCCGGACAGCCGCGCGGTGGCGGCGTCCTTTCGACCCTCCCCCGCGGCCACCAGAAGTTCGACGCGCGCGCCGACCTGAGCCTGGTTCTCCTGCAGGGAGATCTGCTCCTGTAGCTCGGTGAGCCGCTGATACCGTTCGCTGACAACCTCTTTGGGCAGTTGATCAGCGAGCGTGGCGGCCGGGGTGCCGGGGCGCTTCGAGTACTGGAACGTGTACGCGCTGGCAAACCGCGACTGTGCCACCACGTCGAGGGTGTCCTGGAAATCCTGCTCGGTCTCGCCCGGGAAGCCGACGATGATGTCGGTGGTGATGGCTGCGTGCGGAATGGCGGCGCGGACCCGGTCGATGATGCCCAGGTAGCGCTCGGCGCGGTAGGACCGCCGCATCGCCTTGAGCACGCGGTCCGAGCCCGACTGCAACGGCATGTGCAAGGTCGGGCACACATTGGGCGTCGCGGCCATGGCCTCGATGACATCGTCGGTGAACTCGGCGGGGTGCGGGGAGGTGAAGCGCACCCGCTCCAGCCCCTCGATGTCCCCGCAGGCGCGCAGCAGGTCGGCGAAGGCGCCGCGGTTGCGCGGCGTATCAGGGTCGGCGAACGACACCCCGTAGGCGTTCACGTTCTGCCCGAGCAGGGTGACTTCGAGCACACCCTGGTCGACAAGGGTCTGCACCTCGGCCAACACATCGCCGGGGCGCCGGTCCACCTCTTTGCCGCGCAATGAGGGCACGATGCAGAACGTGCAGGTGTTGTTGCAGCCCACGGAGATGGAAACCCAAGCGGCGTAGGCTGATTCGCGGGCCGCGGGCAGTGCCGACGGGAACTCCTGGAGCGCCTCGGCGATTTCGACCTGGGCCACGCGCTGGTGGCGCGCCCGTTCCAGCAGCACCGGCAGCGAGCCGATGTTGTGGGTGCCGAACACCACGTCGACCCACGGCGCCTTCTTCAGGACGGCGTCGCGATCCTTCTGGGCCAGGCATCCGCCGACGGCGATCTGCATATCGGGCTCGGCGTTCTTGCGCGGCGCCAGATGGCTCAGGTTCCCGTACAGCTTGTTGTCGGCGTTCTCGCGCACGGCGCAGGTGTTGAACACCACGATGTCGGCGTCGGTGCCCTCGGCGGCGCGTGCGTAACCGGCGGCCTCCAGCAGTCCGGACAGTCGCTCGGAGTCGTGCACGTTCATCTGGCAGCCGTAGGTGCGCACCTGGTAGGTGCGCACCGGGGCGGGAAGGTCAGCACCCGCCTCCAGAGTCGAGGCCAACACGGAAGTCACGACGATCATGTTACGGGGGTGTCGATACGCCCCATCCTGAGCATTACCTGGGTAGGGTCTGAGCCCATGACCACCGCGGCTTCGGTCCCGATGATCTCGCTACAGGGTGTGAACAAGCACTTCGGCGATCTGCACGTGCTCCAGGACATCGATCTCGATGTTCCGCGCGGTCAGGTCGTGGTCGTGCTGGGCCCGTCGGGTTCGGGCAAATCAACGTTGTGCCGCACCATCAATCGGCTCGAGCCGATAGATACCGGCACCATCTCCATCGACGGTGAGGTGCTGCCCGAGGAGGGCCGCAAGCTGGCCCAGCTGCGCTCCGATGTCGGCATGGTGTTCCAGTCGTTCAACCTGTTCGCGCACAAGACAATTGTCGAGAACGTGATGCTGGCGCCGGTCAAGGTGCGCAAGCTGGCCAAGGACAAGGCCCGTACCGAGGCGATGGCCCTGCTGGACCGGGTCGGCATCTCCAATCAGGCCGACAAGTACCCCGCTCAGCTGTCCGGCGGGCAGCAGCAGCGGGTCGCGATCGCCCGCTCGCTGGCGATGAGTCCCAAGGTGATGCTGTTCGACGAGCCGACCAGTGCCCTGGATCCGGAGATGATCAACGAGGTGCTGGCCGTCATGACCTCGCTGGCCTCCGAGGGCATGACCATGGTGGTTGTCACCCACGAGATGGGTTTCGCGCGCCGCGCCTCGCACCGGGTGGTGTTCATGTCCGACGGTGCGATCGTCGAGGACGCCGAACCCGAGGAATTCTTCAACAATCCGAAGTCCGACCGTGCCAAGGATTTCCTCGGCAAGATTCTCAACCACTGAACGTCCACCACCGAAAGGACCATGACATGCCGTCTCTGCGCTTCCGGGTGGCTGCCGCCGCCATCGTGGCTGCAGCGCTGCCGCTGACCCTCGCCGCCTGTGGCGGAGGCGGTGACGACGAGTCCAAGGTCGTCATCGGCACCAAGTTCGATCAGCCCGGCCTGGGATTGAAGAATCCGGACGGCACCATGAGCGGGTTCGACGTGGACGTGGCCACCTATGTCGCCGAGCAGCTCGGCTATGCACCCGAGGACATCGAGTGGAAAGAGGCCCCGTCCGGGCAGCGTGAGACGTTGATCCAGAACGGGCAGGTGGACTACATCGCCGCGACCTACTCGATCACCGATGCCCGCAAGGAGAAGGTGGCCTTCGCCGGTCCGTACCTGATCACCGGACAGAGCCTGCTGGTGCGCGCCGACAACTCCGACATCGTCGGCGCGGAGTCGCTGGAGAACAACAAGAAGCTGTGCTCGGTGACCGGCTCGACCCCGGCTCAGCGCATCAAGGACAAGTACCCGGGTGTGCAGCTGCAGCAGTACGACACCTATTCGGCGTGTGTGGAGGCACTCAAGACCGGCGCCATCGACGCGGTGACCACCGATGAGGTCATCCTGGCCGGTTACGCCGCCCAGTCACCGGGCACCTTCAAGATCGTCGGCGAGCCGTTCTCCGAGGAGCGCTACGGCATCGGCGTGAAGAAGGACGACGCCGAGCTGCGCACCAAGATCAACGACGCCATCACCAAGATGGTGACCGACGGCGCCTGGAAGGAAGCCTTCGACAAGAACCTCGGACCGGCCGGGATCACCGCACCCGAGCCGCCGACCGTCGACAAGTAGCCGCGCGCGCACGTGGAGATCTTCACCGAGTATCAGGACCGGATCTACGCCGCGTTCTGGGTCACCATCCAGCTGACGGTGCTTTCGGGTGTCGGTGCGTTGGTGCTGGGCACCGCACTGGCGGCGATGCGGCTGTCGCCGATACCGGTGATGCGGGGGTTGGGCACCACGTACGTGAACGTGGTGCGCAACACCCCGCTGACGCTGATCCTGGTGTTCTGCTCACTGGGTTTGGCCAACACGTTGCACATCACGTTGACCGATCCGGACTCGCCGACATCGATCGTGGACAGCAACTTCCGGCTGGCGGTGCTCGGATTGACGGTCTACACCGCGGCTTTCGTGTGTGAGGCCATCCGGTCGGGTATCAACACCGTGCCGCTGCGTCAGGCCGAGGCCGCCCGGTCACTGGGCCTGACCTTCTCGCAGAACCTGCGGATCATCATGCTGCCGCAGGCCTTTCGTGCGGTGATCATCCCGCTCGGTTCGGTGTTGATCGCCTTGACCAAGAACACCACCATCGCCTCGGCGATCGGGGTGGCCGAGTCGGCGTTGTTGATGAAGGAGATGGTGGAGAACACTTCGGCACTGCTGCTCGTCGGAGGTATCTTCGCGATCGGGTTCGTGATCCTGACGCTGCCGACCGGTTTGCTGTTCGGATGGCTCGGCAAGCGTCTGGCGGTGCTGCGGTGATGAGCGCTCGCGCGCAGAACAGAGGACCACGATGAGCGGTGCCACGGTTCTCTTCGACGCCCCGGGTCCGCGCGCCAGGGTCCGCCACCGGATCCTGGCCGGCCTGACGGTCGCCGTGTTCGCGCTGATCTTCGGCTGGGTGATCTGGAAGTTCGCCGCCGCCGATCAGTTCACCGCCGCCAAGTGGGAGCCCTTCCTCACCCCCGACCTGTGGACGACCTATGTGTTGCCGGGTATCGAAGGCACCCTGACCGCGGCGGCGGCGTCCATCGTGCTGGCGCTGGTGCTCGGATGCCTGCTCGGTGTCGGCCGGCTGTCGCCGATCCGGGCCGTCAGCTGGGCGTGCGGGACGTTCGTGGAGTTCTTCCGCGCGGTGCCCGTGCTCATCATGATGTTGTTCTCCTACGCGTTGTTCGCGCAGTACAACGTCTTTGCGTCCCAGTATCTGGCGCTGGCCGGCGTGATCACCGGCCTGACGTTGTACAACTCGGCGGTGATCGCCGAGATCGTGCGCAGTGGCGTGCATTCGCTGCCGCGAGGACAGGCCGAGGCGGCCTCCGCGCTGGGTATGACGTGGAGCCAGACCATGGGCTCGATCCAGCTGCCGCAGGCCATCACCTCGATGCTGCCGGTGCTGGTGTCCCAGATGGTGGTGGTGCTCAAGGACACCGCGATCGGGTACCAGATCACTTTCGTGGAAATGGTGCGCCAGGGCCAGAGCATCGGCTCCTCATACGGCAACTACATCCCCGCCCTCATCGTGATCGCGGCGCTGATGATCGGCCTGAACTTCGCGCTGTCGTCCTTCGCCACGCGCCTTGAGGCCAGGCTGCGCCGCTCCAAGAAGGGCCCGGCGCCGCTGGCCGCGAGGCCCGTCGTTCAGGACGGGCCAGGAATCTGATTCCGGGCCAGCACCAGACCGCCGCAGGCGATCGCCGCGGCACAGACCATCACGATGCCGAGCGGCACCGCGGTGTGCTCACCGGCCAAACTGACCAGCGGTGACACCGCGGCGGCCAGCAGGAACTGGGTGGCGCCCAGCGCGGCGGAGGCGGCGCCGGCCGCGCGAGGGGCGGCCGACAGCGCCAGCGCCGTGGTGTTGCCGAGGATCAGTCCCATGCTCGCGACGCCGGTGAACAGTGGCAGCGCCAGCCAACCGGCGGGCACGCCCGACGTGGACAACACCAGCACAGTGATGCTGGAGGCCAGGATCACCCCGAGACCGACCGCGGCCAGGGCGCGTGGCTCGCGGCGGGTGGTGAGCCGGGCGCTCAGCGCGCTCATCAGCAGCAGACCGAAGGCATTCACCCCGAACACCGCGCCGTACTGGGCCGCGCTCAGTCCCATCATCGTCTGGTAGACGAACGGCGAGGCCGAGATGTAGGCCATCATCACGGCGAACGCGAAACCGAAGGCGACGACGTAGCCGACGTATCGCCGACCGAGTAGCTGACGCAAAGGCGAACCGGCGGTGGCCTTTTCGTCCCGCAATGCGGTGCGCCGCTCCTCGGTGTGGGTTTCGCGGATCACCACCAGCGCGGCGACGAGCATCAGCACGACCAGCACCAGGATCACCGCCAGCGCGCCACGCCAGCCCAGCGGGCCCACCAGGAAGCCACCGGCCAGGGGTGCGGCGATCGGGGCGACGCCACCCACGATCATCATCAGGCTGAACGCCCGGGCGGCAGCGCGGCCGGTCGCGAGGTCGGAGATGATCGCGCGGCCGATCACCATGCCCGCCGCACCGGTGAGGCCCTGGGCCAGACGGGCGGCGATGAGCACCTCGATGGTGGGCGCGAGCGTGGCCACCACGCTGGCGACCACGCAGACGGCGGCGCCGATCAGCAACGGCCTCACCCGCCCATAGCGGTCGGACAGCGGCCCGAAGATCAACTGCCCCAGGGCAAGACCGATCAGGAAGGTGGTCAGGGTCAGTTGCACATTCGTCGGCGAGGTGTGCAGATCGGTGACCATCTCGGGGAACGCGGGCAGGTACAGGTCCGTGGCGAACGGAGCCACGGCGGACAGCAGTGCGAGGGTGACGAGCAGGCCGGTGGTGATGCGCGGCGCGCTCTCGGTACGCGCCGGGGTGTCGACGGGGGTCGTCGTCATTCAACGTCTCCAGGTGGTTATCAATTGATAGTTATATATCTATAACTATCAGGTAGGCTGACCCCATGCAAGCGCGATCGCGTCACACCGAGCAGCTCGCCGACCTGGCCGATGTCGTCATGGCAGTGTCCCGCGCCATCAAGGTGCGCACGGCCGCCGACCCTTTGGTGATCGACCTGTCGGCGACCGAGGTGACGGTGCTGCGCTATATCGACCACCACCCCGGTGTCAGCCCCAGCGCGGTTGCCGCCGCAACCGGCCTGCGGCGCAGCAATCTGAGCCGGGCGCTACGCGACCTGGAAGCCAAACAGCTGGTGCGGCGCTCCGCCGACCCGACCGACAACCGTCAATCGCTGTTGGAGTCGACCGGGCTGGCCGCCGAGAACCTGACACATATCAGGGCGATCTGGTCCGGACTGCTTCGCGACGCACTTGAGGGCACGGGCGATCACGACGTCGCCTCGGCGCTCGAACTTCTCGGCGCGCTCGAGCGAGGCCTGCACTAGTCGGGCCAGGACCGCAGCGACCGGTCGGCTCGACCGATGCCGGGAATGATCTCCTCGCCGTCGCGCTTGACCTGTACGCAGGTTGTCATTGACCGGTTCGAAAGAACCTTCCCAGTCTCCGGAGGACACCATGACCGACACCACCCACACCCCAGCTCTGTCCGGTCGCCGGGCTCTGGTGACCGGAGCGTCCCGCGGCATCGGAGCCGAGATCGTGCGCCGCCTGGCCGCCGACGGAGCAGCCGTGGCGTTCACCTACAACTCCTCACCCGCGCCCGCGGAAGCGCTGGTCGCCGAACTGACCGCCGCCGGAGCGAAGGTGGTGGCCATCCAGGCCGACAGCGCCGACGCAGCGGCCACCGCGGCCGCCGTCGACACCACGGTCGCAGAGTTGGGCGGTCTCGACATCCTGGTCAACAATGCGGGCGTCGCCTCCGGCGCACTCATCGAGGACTTCGCCCTCGAAGAGTTCGATCGGATCGTCAACATCAACGTGCGCGGCGTATTCGTGGCGACCAAGGCCGCGGTGCCGCACCTGGGCAAGGGCGGCCGCATCATCAACATCGGCAGTGTGAACGCCGACCGTGTCCCGGTGCCCGCATTCTCGGTGTACGCACTGTCCAAGGCCGCGGTCGCCGGCTTCACCCGCGGCCTGGCCCGGGAGCTGGGCCCGCGCGGTATCACCGTGAACAACATCCAGCCGGGGCCGATCGCCACCGACATGAATCCCGCCGAAGGCCCACTGGCCGAGCAGATGACTCCGCTCCTGGCCGTCGGCCACTACGGCCACACCAGCGATGTCGCGAGCGCCGTCGCGTTCCTGGCATCACCCGATTCCGGCTACATCACCGGCATCGCACTGAACGTCGACGGCGGCTTTCTGATCTGACAGCCGCGCCGATTTCTTAGACCGAGCGGCGTTCGCGCTCCTGTGCGAGTTGGGTGCTGACGACGTCGAAGGCCATCCCCTGGTGGTATCCGCGTCGGGCGAGCATGCCCACCAGCCGCCGGGTCACCTTCACCTCATCGTCGAGCTTCTCGCGACGCAGTTTGGCGGCCACCAGCTCCTCGGCCCGCACCCGCCACTCCCCCGCGTCCACGCTGTCGAGCGTCTCGGCGATGAGCTCGGAATCGACACCCTTGGTGCGCAGCTCGGCAGCCAACGCGCGCTTGCCTTTTCCAGCGTTGGCCCGCCTAGCGCGTACCCATTCCTCGGCGAAAGCGGCGTCATCGAGCAACCCGACCTCGACGAGCCGGTCGAGCACGCGGGCGCTGACATCGTCGGGAAAACCCCGCTTGGTCAGCTGGGCTTCCAATTCGGCACGGGTACGCGCCCGAACGGTGAGCAGGCGTAGGCACACGTCCCGCGCCTGCTCCTCCCGTTTGGGCTCAGCCGGCTTCTCAGAAGTCGACGGGGGCGGGCAGAATGTCATCTTCGGCAGTCAGCACGGCACCGATGCCGAGCTTTTCCTTGATCTTCTTCTCGACCTCGTTGCCCACATCGGGGTTCTCCAGCAGGAACTTCCGGGCATTTTCCTTGCCCTGGCCGAGCTGCTCGCCCTCGTAGGTGAACCACGAGCCGGATTTGCGGATGAAGCCGTGCTCCACACCCATATCGATGAGCGAGCCTTCGCGACTGATGCCGTGGCCGTACAGGATGTCGAACTCGGCCTGCTTGAACGGCGGCGACACCTTGTTCTTGACGACCTTGACGCGGGTGCGGTTACCGACGGCGTCGGTACCGTCCTTGAGGGTCTCGATACGCCGGACGTCCAGACGCACGGAGGCGTAGAACTTCAATGCCTTACCGCCGGTGGTGGTCTCGGGCGAACCGAACATCACACCGATCTTCTCGCGCAGCTGGTTGATGAAGATCGCGGTGGTGTTCGAGTTGTTCAGCGCACCGGTCATCTTGCGCAGCGCCTGGCTCATCAGGCGGGCCTGCAGGCCGACGTGGCTGTCACCCATCTCGCCCTCGATCTCGGCGCGCGGCACCAGCGCGGCCACCGAGTCGATGACGATGAGGTCGATGGCGCCGGACCGCACCAGCATGTCGGCGATCTCCAGTGCCTGCTCACCGGTGTCGGGCTGGCTGACCAGCAGTGCATCGGTGTCCACGCCGAGTTTCTTGGCGTAGTCCGGGTCCAGTGCGTGCTCGGCGTCGATGAACGCCGCGATGCCGCCGGCAGCCTGGGCATTGGCCACCGCGTGCAGCGCGACGGTGGTCTTACCCGAGGATTCCGGGCCGTAGATCTCGACGACGCGGCCGCGCGGCAACCCGCCGATGCCGAGCGCGACGTCGAGGGCGATGGAGCCGGTCGGGATGACCGCGATGGGCTGGCGCACTTCGTCGCCGAGCCGCATCACGGAACCCTTGCCGTAATTCTTCTCGATCTGGGCCATCGCCAGTTCGAGTGCTTTGTCGCGATCAGGAGCCTGTGGCGCCATGGGAGTACCTCTCCGGTAGTCGTGCGGTTGACCGGGGTTCCGGTCGGTTGGCTGTCAGGTTAGGACGAGCCACCGACAAGTAATTCTCGGTCGAACGATCACCAGATTAGCGAACAGGTGTTCGAAGGCAAGTAGACACGCCGCCCCGGGGCGAGCGAAGCGACGGGAGATCATCCCCCGGCGAGCGAAGCGACGGGAGATCATCCCCGGGGCGAGCGAAGGGGGAGATCACCATTGGTCGCGCGGAACATCGAAGTCGGCGCACAACGCCCGCCACACGGTCCGTGGCTCGACCCCGGCCTCGATGGCCTGGGCCGCGGTGCGTCCGCCCAGCACAGTCAGCACGTGATCGACGAGCACCGACGCCCCGTAGGCGGCGCCGAACCGACCGGTGACGCGTTCATTGAACTCGGTGATGCGCACGCCGACAACCTACCGAGTCGCCGCCACCGCGGCGTGGCACACCCGTACCGGATCGGCCACCTCACCCGCGCCGGCACGGGCCCGCCCGGCGGCGGCCCGATAGGCCGGATCCGCCAGCACCGCGCCCACCTCCGCAGTCAACGCTTCGGCCGTCAGCGGCCGGATCAGCCGTCCACTTCCTTGCCGCACAACGCGATTGGCGATTTCCCACTGATCGCCACCGCCGGGCACCGTCACCAGCGGCACACCGTGCAGCAGTGATTTCGCCACGATTCCGTGGCCTCCCCCGCACACCAGCACATCGGCCTTGTCCAGCAGTTCGTCCTGGCGCCCCAGGCCGACGACCGCCCAGTCGGGCACCTGAACCTGCGCACCGGCCAGCCGCGATACCGCCACCCGCAACCCGTCGGGCAGTCCGTGCCCGGGCCCCAGCGCGGTCAACGCCAGTTCCGCCAGGCCGGCCGTACCGGTGCTCGCCGTGGACGGCGCCACCACCACCAGCGGGCCCGGTCCGGGCGGGGGCGTCAGCACCGCCTCGGTGGGTTCGAAGTGCAGCGGGCCGACGACGACGGCCTCGGCCGGCCAGTCCGGGCGGGGCACCTCAAGTGCGGGCAGCGTCGCGATCAGCCGCCGCAGCGGCCCAGGGTCCCGCCCGGACAACCCGATGCTCGTCCGCGCCGCGGCCCGGTCCCGGTCCCCGGCCCGGATGGAACGCGCGGTCAGCGCCCGCATCACCGCGTCACGGGCACGGCCACGCAGGCCGACGCCCGGCGCCAGCCCGCTGCCCAGCGGGGGAAGTCCCTTCGACGGCAGGTACAGCGGGTGCGGGACGACCTCGATCCACGGCAGACCGAGCAGTTCGGCTGCCATTCCGCCACAGGCGGTGATCACATCGGAGCACACGAGATCGGCTGCCAGCGCACGTATCACCGGGACGTTCAGGACAGCCATCCGGGCGGCCCGCTGATGGATCTTCGCACCGGCATCGCCGTCGTCATCGCCGACCTCGAGGTCGAGACCCTCGAGCAGAACCGCGTCCACGCCCGCCGCCCGCGCGGTATCGAGCCATTGGCGGCCGGTCAGCAGGGTCGCGGTATCGCCGGCGGCCAGAAATTTCAGGCACAGCGCGATCGCCGGGAACGCATGTCCGGGATCGGGCCCGGCGACCACCGCGATTTTCATGAGAAGGCGACCCGCACGCGATCACCCTGCCACAGCCCGGACGCTCTACCCTGTGGGGTATGACCGAGCAGGCATCGCCCACCAGCACCGAAGCCGACAACATCGCGACGGTGGAGAAGTTTCTGTTCTCGCTGCGGGAACCGGATCTGGACACCGCCGGCGAGTTGATCGACGAGAACCTCGTCTATCAGAACGTCGGATTCCCGACCATCCACGGAAGGCAGCGCACCCTCAAGGTGTTCAAGGCGCTGGACCGGCCTGGTTTCGCCTTCGACGTGGCGATCCACCGCACCGCCGCCGACGGTGTCGTGGTGCTCAACGAGCGCACCGACGTGCTCGCGTTCGGCCCGGTCCGCCTGCAGTTCTGGGTGTGCGGGGTGTTCGAGGTGCATGACGGCCGCATCACCCTGTGGCGCGACTACTTCGACCAGTTCGACTTCGCCAAGGCGGTGGTGCGGGGGCTGGTGGGAGCGGTGATCCCGGCGCTGCGCCCCACGCTGTGAGCAGGACCAAACCCAGCTTCTTCCAGCTGGTCGGCTACTGCCTGGGTAAGCGGCTGCCGGATTCGATGCTGGACTGGGTGCGCAACGACCTGGCCGGGCCGGGCGCCACCCGACGGCTGATGATGCGGGTGCTGATCCCCGCGGTGCTCATACTCGCGCCGTTCTGGCTGATCCCGACGACGCTGTATGTGCATCTGAGCATGACGGTGCCGATCCTGATCCCGTTCGTCTACTTCTCGCACGCGCTGAACAAGATCTGGCGCCGGCACATGTTGCGGGTGCACGGACTGGACCCATCACTGGTCGACGCGCTGGCCCGCAAGCGCGACGCCGCCAAGCACCAGTCCTATATCGATCGGTTCGGGCCACGCCCGGATTCGGCGGAGCTGGGCACGCACGACATCTGAATCTAAGCGCCGCGCAACTGCCCCAGTTCGCTGTAGGCCTGCGCCCACCCCTGCAGGCGATCGGTCGCGTTGACCAGTTCGTCGCGGTACCGCCGGCCGGCCAGCGGGTTGTTCGGACCGGTGTTCACCGAGGACACCAATTGTGCTGCTGCGGTGACCATTTCGTCGTACTGACGGGCCCCCTGGTGCAGTTGCAGCGCGAATGCCTGGATGGTCGGGGTGAGATGGGCCCGCGACTGCGGGGATGCACCGGCCGCCCGTTCCATCGCGACCACCTCATTGGCGGTCGCCGCCATGGTGGCCGCCGTCTGCCCGGCCGTGTCCGCGATCTCGCGCAGCTCTGCGGCGGGCAGCAGCCGGCCGCGTTCGAGCACACCGAGCAGGGAGAACAGGCCCCGTTCCGAAGACGCCAACGCGGACATCGGTTTACGCGCCGCCGACCCGAAGGACGGCATCCGCCGCGCGGTCGGCCCGACCGGCAGCGGTTCGGCGCGCAGCCAGCGGTAGCGCAGGAACAGTAGCGTCGCCGGGAAGGCGGCGCCGGCGGCGATCACGCCGGTGACGATCAGCGCCCAGACCGGGGTGCTCCACGATGCCAGCACCGCGGTGACCAGAATCCAGAACAGGCTGCTGACCCCGAAGAACAGTGCCAGCCGCAACGCCCACCGGCGCTTGCGCAGCAGCTTGGCGCGCGGATCGGCCAGCGCGGCGAGCTTCTGGGCGAGCACACCGGAGAACTCGGCGGCGGTGTCTATCCCGCCCTGCACGCCGCGTTCGGCCAACGCCCGCCAGCCGCGCTGCCGCCCTGCCCTCGGATTGGTCGCCATGCTTGAAACCTATTGCTGGAGCGGGTTTTCGGGCGCAGCGGCCGGCGGGTTGGCGGCCGGCGTCGCGGGCGCGGCGGCCCCGCCGGAGGGCAGTGCATCGCCGCGCATCGACGCACGGATCTGCTCAAGACGGGAGTGTCCGGCCATCTGCACACTCGCCGACTGGACTTCCATCATCCGGCCCTGCACCGAGTTCTGCGCCAGCTCGGTGGCGCCCATGGCATTGGCGTAACGACGCTCGATCTTCTCGCGCACCTCGTCGAGGTTGGGCGTGGTGCCCGGCGCGGAGATCTCGCTCATCGACCGCAGCGAGGCGCTGACCTGCTCCTGCATCTTGGCCTGCTCCAGCTGGCTGAGCAGCTTGGTGCGCTCGGCGATCTTCTGCTGCAGCACCATCGCGTTCTGCTCGACGGCCTTCTTGGCCTGACCGGCGGCCTGCAGCGACTGGTCGTGCAGGGACTTGAGGTCTTCGACGCTCTGCTCGGCGGTCACCAGCTGGGCGGCGAACGCCTCTGCGGCATTCGTGTATTCGGTGGCCTTGGCGGCGTCACCGTTGGCGGTCGCCTGATCGGCCAGCGTCAGCGCCTGCCGCACGTTGGCCTGCAGCTTCTCGATATCGGCGAGCTGACGGTTCAGCCGCATCTCCAGCTGACGCTGGTTACCGATGACCTGGGCGGCCTGCTGGGTCAGCGCCTGGTGCTGGCGCTGGGCGTCCTCGATGGCCTGCTGGATCTGCACCTTCGGGTCGGCGTATTCGTCGACCTTCGAGCTGAACAGCGCCATGAGGTACTTCCACGCCTTGACGAACGGATTGGCCATGGGAACGTTTCCGCCTTCGGGTCTGTCGAGATTGCGCTTTTACTTGGTGCCAACCTATCGGTTCATCACCCGGTCAGGCCACCGCCATGGACACAACCTGCGGAATGACGACCTTGGTGGTTGCATCGATACCGGTGACACCGCCCTCGTCGCGGGCCATCTGCTCACCAGCGGTGAAGAGCACGCGCGACATCGGGATGTCGAGCGCGTCGCAAATGGCGCTGAGCAGCTCGCTGGAGGCCTCTTTGCGGCCCCGTTCCACTTCGGACAGGTAGCCCAGGCTGACCCGCGCGGAATCGGACACCTCACGCAGGGTGCGACCCTGGGTCGTCCGGGCTTCGCGCAGCACGTCGCCGATCACCTCACGCATCAGTGTCGTCATACAAGGGTCAACGCCACCGGGTAGCCGTCGGTTCCCGAACGCCTCAGGTTGCCGGGCGGGTCTGCGAATCGCGGACCGCCGAGACCACGTAGTCCACCCCGGTGAGCACCGTCAGCACGACGGCCAGCCACATGATCCAGGTCGCGCTCACCAGCCACGCGCCGGACAGCGGAAGGATGAAGAGGCCGATCGCCACGGCCTGGACCAGCGTTTTCAGCTTGCCGCCGCGGCTGGCCGGGATCACGCCGTGGCGCAGCACCGCCAGTCGGAGCACCGTGACGCCGATCTCGCGGACCATGATGACGATGGTGATCCACCAGGGCAGGTCCCCGAGCATCGACAGCCCGATCAGCGCGGCACCGACGAGCAGCTTGTCCGCGATCGGGTCGGCCAGTTTCCCGAACTCGGTGACCATGCCGTACGCCCGCGCCAAGGCCCCGTCGAAGTGGTCTGTGATGACCGCCACCGCGAACACCACGAAAGCGGTTGTTCGCCAGAAACTCTGATGCCCGTCCCCGACGAACAGCGCGGCGAGGAACACCGGCACGAGCACCAATCGGACACCGGTGAGAAGGTTTGCGACATTGGCGACGGACGCACGGGGCACGACTGGATCGGTATCTGATTGGCCCGGCACCGCAACAGAATATCGGTAGCGGTGAACCGATACTCTCGCTGCTGTGAGCGAGGTGGTTGAACAGGTGACGGTTCGTCGGGCCAACACATCCGATGTGCCGGCCATCAAGGCGCTCGTCGATATCTACGCGGGCAAGATCCTGCTGGAAAAGAACCTGGTCACGCTGTATGAGGCGGTCCAGGAGTTCTGGGTCGCCGAGCTGTCCGGCGAGATCGTCGGCTGCGGTGCGCTGCACGTGCTGTGGGCCGATCTCGGCGAGGTGCGCACCGTGGCGGTCGATCCCAAGGTGCGCGGCCACGGTGTCGGTTACCGCGTGGTGGCCAAGCTGCTGGAGGTCGCGCGGGATCTGCACCTGCGCCGGATCTTCGTGCTCACCTTCGAGACCGACTTCTTCGGCAGGCACGGCTTCACCGAGATCGAGGGCACCCCGGTGACCGCAGAGGTCTACGAGGAGATGTGCCGTTCCTATGACACCGGTGTGGCCGAGTTCCTGGACCTCTCCTATGTGAAGCCCAACATCCTCGGCAACACCCGGATGCTGCTCAACCTCCCGGCGCATCAGGCCTAGAAGTCGTCCTCATCCTCCGCGTCGGCGCCGTTGGCGTCCGCGCCGCCGCGGATGAGAGCCAGGGTGCCCGCCAACTCGTCGGGCTTGACCAGCACCTCGCGTGCCTTGGAACCCTCGGACGGCCCGACGATCTGGCGGGTCTCCATCAGGTCCATCAGCCGGCCTGCCTTGGCGAAGCCGACTCGTAGCTTGCGCTGCAGCATCGAGGTGGACCCGAACTGGCTCGAGACCACCAGCTCGACGGCCTGCAGGAAGACATCCATGTCGTCGCCGATGTCGGGGTCGACATCGGTGCGTTCGCCGGTCGGCTTGGCCTTGGTGACACCCTCGACGAACTCGGGTTCGGCCTGCGCCTTGGTCGCCTCGACGACGGCCTGGATCTCCTCGTCGGTGATGAACGCGCCCTGCATGCGCTGTGGCTTGTTCGCACCCATCGGTAGGAACAGACCGTCGCCCATACCGATGAGCTTCTCGGCACCGGGCTGGTCCAGGATGACGCGCGAATCGGTCAGCGACGAGGTGGCGAACGCCAACCGCGAGGGCACGTTGGTCTTGATCAGACCGGTGACGACGTCGACCGAAGGTCGCTGGGTGGCCAGCACCAGATGGATCCCCGCGGCGCGGGCCTTCTGGGTGATCCGCACGATCGACTCCTCGACTTCGCGCGGGGCGGTCATCATCAGATCGGCCAGCTCGTCGACGATCGCCAGGATGTAGGGGTAGGGCTTGTAGACCCGCTCGCTGCCCAGCGGTGTGGTGATCTCCCCGGAGCGCACCTTCTCGTTGAACACGTCGATATGGCGCACCCGCGAGGCCTGCATGTCCTGGTAGCGCTGCTCCATCTCCTCGACCAGCCAGGCCAGCGCCGCGGCGGCCTTCTTGGGCTGGGTGATGATGGGCGTGATGAGGTGCGGAATGCCTTCATACGGTGTGAGTTCCACCATCTTCGGGTCGATCAGGATCATCCTGACCTCTTCGGGGGTGGCCCGCGCCAGCAGGGACACCAGCATCGAGTTCACGAAGCTGGACTTACCCGAGCCGGTGGAACCGGCGACCAGCAGGTGGGGCATCTTCGCCAGGTTGGCCTTGACGTACTCGCCCTCGATGTCCTTGCCGAGCCCGATCACCAACGGGTGGTGATCGGCACGCGTGGTCGGCGCGGTCAGCACATCGGCGAGGCGCACCATCTCGCGGTCGGTGTTGGGCACCTCGATGCCGACCGCCGACTTACCGGGGATGGGCGCCAGCATGCGGACGCTCTCGGTGGCCACCGCGTAGGCGATATTGCGGTGCAGCGCAGTGATCTTCTCGACCTTGACGCCGGGGCCGAGCTCCACCTCGTAGCGGGTGACGGTGGGCCCGCGAAGGCAACCGGTGACCGCGGCGTCGACCTTGAACTGGTGCAGCACCGACGTGATGGCGTCCTTCATGGTCTCGTTGGCGGCGGTGAGCGTCTTCGGCGGGTCGCCGGCGACCAACAGCTCGAGTGACGGCAGCACGTAGGGGCCCTCGACCACCCGGTCCATGACCAGGGTCTCCTCGACCTTCTTCGGCTTCTTCGGCTCGGCCTTGGGCTTACGCGGTGCGGCCGCAACGGGTTCCGGGATGGTCGGGGTGGTGTCCGCCACCTCGGGCAGCGGGTAGTTGTCCATCGGTGAACCGGCGGGCAACTCCGGGGTCGGCCACTGCTGGGCGTCGCCGTAGTCGTCGTCGTAGTAACCGTCGGAGAAGTCCTCGGTGACGGCGTCGTCATCGTATTCGGCGTTCTCGTCGTCGTAATCGTCGTCGTAATCGTCGTATCCGCGGGTGCTGAACATCGAGCGCAGCGCCTCGGGCAGTTCGCGGATGGTCGTCCCGGTCAGCAGCAACAGACCGAACAGGACGCCGATGACGAGCAGCGGGGTGGCGATCCAGACCGTCAGCCCGTCCGAGAGCGGCCCGCCCAGAACGAAGCCGACGAAGCCGGCGGCATCGCGCCGGGCGACCGGGTCCAGTGGCGCGCCGGACCAGATATGCCACAGACCGAGCACCGGCAGGCCGATCATCGCCGAACCGAGGATGAGCCTCGGCCGGGCGTCCAGGTCGGGTTCTGTGCGCATCAACATCACGGCGATGACGCCGAGGATGATCGGCACCAGCACCACGGCGCCACCGATGACGGTGCGCACCACGGTGTCGATCCAGCCGCCGACAGGCCGCGCCGCGTCGAACCACGAACTCGCGGCGACGACGACGGCGATCCCGAGCAGCCCCAGCGCTATCCCGTCGCGCCGGTGGCCGGGTTCCAGGTCGCGGGCGCGGCCCACGGACCGGGCGGTGGAACCTGCCCCCTTGGCCACCATCAACCACCCGGCGCGGGTGCCCCGGCCGACTGCGGCGCCCGCGGAGGCGAAGCGCGAGGGGTTGCGACGTGGCGCCGGCTTGCGGCGCGGAGCCGCCGGGCGTGCCGGTTTCGATCCGGTCCGCGAGCTGGAACTTGCCTTTGACCTGCTCGAACGGGCTCCGGACCGGGCGGCGGTCTTATTAGCCATGGGTGTCAGCCTAGTCGCTTGCGCCCCATTTTCACCATCTGCCACACCTGTCACAAACAGGTCTCGTTCCGGTGTCGGGACGGGCGTTGCCCAGGACGTGGCCACCGCGGCATGCACAACGGAATCCGCGGCCCACTTTCATGCCGACGAGCTGGCAGCGGACAAACGTAACCAGGGTCACGGCGTGCGGCGGCGACGGATTCCGCAACCGTCGGTACGGTGGAAGCGGTGACCCCACCGAACACGACTCAACAAGACGTTAAATCTTTGTTACACACGGTCTTTCGCTATGATGTACCCGCCTCACTGGTGGTGTTCCTGGTGGCCCTGCCGTTATCGATCGGCATCGCGGTGGCCTCCGGCGCACCGGTGGTGGCGGGCCTGATCGCCGCGATCGTCGGCGGAATCGTGTGCGCGGTCGTCGGCGGTTCCCCTTTGCAGGTCAGCGGACCGGCCGCCGGCCTCACCGTGGTCGTCGCGGAGCTGGTGGTCACCTTCGGCTGGAAGGCCACCTGCGCGATCACGGCCGCCGCGGGTGTGCTGCAGATCCTGTTCGGGCTCAGTCGCGTCGCCCGCGCCGCGC
This sequence comes from Mycolicibacterium sp. P9-22, assembly GCF_008329585.1. Lineage (GTDB taxonomy): Bacteria > Actinomycetota > Actinomycetes > Mycobacteriales > Mycobacteriaceae > Mycobacterium. The sequence continues at coordinate 473,161 of NZ_NPKP01000004.1, forward strand.
TGGCCATCGCCCCGATCGTCGTGCACGCCATGCTGGCGGGCATCGGCATCACCATCGCCCTGCAACAGGTGCACGTCCTGCTCGGGGGCGGCCCGGCGAGCAGTGCCTGGCAGAACCTCTCCGGGCTGCCCGCCGGGCTGAGCTCACTGCAGGTGGCACCGATGGCCATCGGCACCACCGTCATCGCCATCATGCTGGGCTGGAAATTCCTGCCCAAGCCCGTGCAGGCGGTACCCGGCGCGCTGGCCGCCGTCGTCACCGCGACCGCGATGTCCTACCTCTGGTTCCCCTCGGTGGAACGCATCCAGCTGGACGCCTCGGTGATCGATGCCATCGGTCTGCCGACGATGCCGACGGGCAGCTGGACGTCCATCACCGTCGCCGTGCTGACCGTCGCGCTGATCGCCAGCGTCGAGAGTCTGCTCTCGGCGACCGCGGTGGACAAGATGCACACCGGCCCGCGCACCGATTTCAACCGCGAACTCGTCGGCCAGGGCACCGCCAACGTCTCGTCGGGACTGCTGGGCGGTCTCCCGGTGACCGGCGTGATCGTGCGCAGCACCGCCAACGTCGGCGCCGGGGCCAAGACACGGGCATCGGCGGCCCTGCACGGCGTGTGGCTGCTGATCTTCTCGGTGTTCTTCGTCAACGTGGTGGAGATGATCCCGTCGGCCGCCCTGGCCGGCCTGCTCATCGTCATCGGCATCCAGTTGGTCAAGCTTGCGCACGTCAACCTGGCGCGACGCACCGGCGAACTGCTGATCTACCTCGTCACGCTGCTGTCCGTGGTGTTCCTCAACCTTCTCGAAGGAGTCGCGATCGGTCTGGCCCTCGCCATCGGCTTCGCTGCCTGGCGCATCATCCGGGTCAGCATCGACGCAGAGGAACTACGCGCACCGAACGGCACCCGGGCGCGCTGGCACGTCACCATCAGCGGCTCGTGCAGTTTCCTGGCGCTGCCACGGCTGTCCGCCGCCCTGGCCAGCGTGCCGGCCGGCGCCGACGTGCTGATCGACCTGAACGTCGACTACCTCGATCACGCCGCGATGGAGACGCTCGAAGACTGGATACGCCAGCACCGGTCCGGCGGCGGGACCATCGAGATCACCGAGACCGGCACGGCCCGAATGATTTTCGCGTCCAGCGGGCCACCGCGGCGCGATACCGAGGGTCGCCGGGCGGTCTCGGCGCTGCGGCTGATCTGGCCACCGCAGCTCGCGGGCGGAGTGGAACGCTTCAAGAACGGCATCGCTCCGCTGATGCGGGGACAGATGGCCGAGATGGCGGCCGACCATCAGCCGCACTCGATGCTGCTGAGCTGTTCGGATGCGCGCATCCTGCCCAACCTGATTCTCGACGGCGGCCCGGGCGACGTGCTCAACGTCCGCAACGTGGGCAATCTGGTGCCCACCGGGCACGGCAGCCTGTCGGTGGAGTCCGCGCTGGAATATGCCCTCGGCCCGTTGGCGGTGACCTCGATCGTGGTCTGTGGCCACTCGGCGTGCGAGGCGATGCACGACCTGCTCAGCGGTGACAGCGACGGCGCCGTGCGGGAGTGGTTGCGCGAAGGCGATGCCAGCCTGGCGGCGATGCACGGGGGCCATCCCGTTGCCGCGGCCGCCCGCGCCGCAGGGCTGGAGGAGGCGGATGTTCTCAGCGCCGTCAATGTGGCGATCCAGCTGGACCGCTTGCGCCGCCATCCGCTGGCCGGACCCCGCATCGCCGACGGATCGATGACGGTCGTGGGCCTGTTCCTCGACCTGCCGACCGCGCGACTCTTCCACGTGAGCGCCGACGAGTTCGTCGAGTTCGCCTCCGCCGAGGACCTCGAGCCGGCCGAACCCCGGTAACCCGCGATGGCCCCGGCCGGAGACAGTACGGTGATTGTGTTCAGTCAGACTCATCGAGGAGCCCCTGCATGCCTGTTGTCGTCGTCGCCACCATGACCGCCAAGCCTGAGTCCGTCGATCTCGTCCGCGCGGCCTGCACCGATGCCATCGCCGAGGTGCACGGCGAGCCCGGCTGCGAGCTCTACTCGCTGCATGAGGCCGACGGCACCTTCGTGTTCGTCGAACAGTGGGCCGACGCCGACGCACTCAAGACGCACAGCACCGCGCCCGCCGTCGGCAAGCTGTTCGGCACGGTGGGTGAACACCTCGACGGTGCGCCCGATATCAAGATGCTGACGCCTATCGTGGCCGGGGATCCCGCCAAGGGTCAGCTGCGCGGCTAGACATGGGATCTCTATCCGGCAAGGTCGCGTTCATCACCGGGGCGGCCCGGGGCCAGGGCCGCGCGCACGCCGTGAAGCTGGCGTCCGAGGGCGCCGACATCATCGCCGTCGATCTGTGCGATCAGATCGCATCGGTGCCCTATCCGTTGGCGAGCCCCGACGACCTAGCGACCACGGTGAAGCTGGTCGAGGAGACGGGGGCGCGGATCCACGCCGTCGAAGCCGATGTCCGCGAACGTGATTCACTCAAGAGCGCGCTACGTGCCGGAACCGAGGCCCTCGGGGACCGGTTGGACATCGTCATCGCCAATGCCGGGATCGCCCCGATGGCGGGTGAGGACGCCTGGCAGGACGTGATCGATGTGAACCTCACCGGCGTCTACAACACCGTCGATGTGGCGATGAAGCCGATGGTGAAGTTCGGCAACGGCGGTTCCATCGTGCTGACCAGCTCGGTGGCCGGACTGGTCGGGCTGGGCTCCCCCATCGCAGGTTCGGTCGGCTACGCCGCCGCCAAACACGGCATCGTCGGTCTGATGCGGGTGTATGCGAATGTGCTGGCGCAGTTCAACATCCGGGTGAACTCGATTCATCCGGCCGGTGTGGACACCCCGATGATCGACAACGACTTCACCCGCAGCTGGCTCGAGGGCATGGCCCAGCAGTCCCAGCGCGGACCCGACATGTCCAACGCACTGCCGGTACAGACGCTGAAGGTCGAGGACATCGCCAATGCGGTGCTCTGGCTGGTCACCGATGCTTCCCGGTACGTCACCGGGGTCGCGCTGCCGCTGGACGCCGGGTACGTGAACAAGCGATAGTGGCACCGAACCCGGCTGCGCAGACGGCCTTCGGGCCGATGGTGCTGGCCGCCGTCGAACACCACGAGGCGGCCGGTCGGCGGCTGGTCGACGACGATCTGGCCGAGTCGTTCCTGCCCGCCAGGCTGCGCACCCTGGTGCGGCTGACCCGGTTCGGTCCGCTGCGGGCCGCGGTGATCGCGGCGTCGGAACGCGCCGGCCCGGGCCTGTGGGCCAGCATCGCCTGCCGCAAGCGGTTCATCGACGACAAGGTGTCCGATCCGGCCGCCGAGATCGACACCGTGGTGATCCTCGGGTCGGGGCTGGACACCAGGCCGTACCGGATCGCCCGGTACAGCGATCTGCCGGTGTACGAGCTCGACCAGGCCGTCAACATCGAACGAAAGACCGCGGCGGTGCAGCGGGCCCTCGGCGACATACCCGCATCGGTGCATCTGGCGGGCGTGGACTTCGAGCATGACGATGTGATGACGGTGTTGGCGGACAATGGATTCCGCGATACGGGACGGTCGCTGTTCATCTGGGAGGGCGTCACCCAGTACCTCACCCCGCAAGCGCTGCACGGCACGTTCGAGCAGCTGCGGGCCGTGGTGCCGGGTAGCCGGCTGGTCTTCACCTACGTGCGGCAGGACTTCATCGACGGCACGAACCTCCATGGCGCCGAGGCGGTCTACCGGAAGTTCCGGCGGCGCAGGCAGGTCTGGAAGTCCGGGATGGAACCCGAGAGCGTCGAGGAGATCCTGCGCGGCTACGGCTGGCGTGTCATCGAACAGGCCGGACCCAGCTACTACCGGGATCTCTATATCCGGCCGACGGGACGCAAGATCAGCGCATCGCCCATCGAGTGGACCGCGCTGGCGATCAAGGACTGACCCACCCCGCGTGGCATCGACTTTCGGTCAGGGCCGGCCCACCAGGCGCACCGCGGCCTCGAAGACGGTGTCCTCGGACAACAGCACCTGCAGTGCCGCATCTCCGAGCGGGATGAAGCTGTCCGCACTCGCCACTCTGGCCATGCTGCCACCGAATCCGCGGTCGATGAGTGCCGCCAGCACACCCTCGCTGACGCCGCCGCTGCCCCTGGTCTCATCGACGATCAACACCCGGCCCGTCGCGGTGGCCTGCGCGAAAATATCGTCGACCGGAAGCGGTGCGAGCCAACGCAGGTCGACCACCCGCACGGTGATGCCGCGTTCCGCCAACCGGCGCGACACCCGCAGGCTCATCGGCACACCATTGCCGAACGTCAGGATGGTCAGGTCCGCGCCGTCCCCGTAGGTGCGGGCTCGTCCGATCGGCACCCCACCGCCGGTGTCGGCCGCCAGCCAGCCGTCGTCACCCTCGGCGTACAGGTCGCGGGTGTGGTACAGCGCAATGGGTTCGAGGAATACGCACACCACCCCGGCCGTACGTGCGGCGGTGACGCAGGAACGCAGCATCGCCGCGGCGTCATCCGCGCGGGCGGGTGAGGCGATCACCAGACCCGGGATGTCACGAATCGCGGTGATCGAGTTGTCGTTGTGGAAGTGCCCGCCGAACCCCTTCTGATAACCGTATCCGGCGATGCGCACGACCATCGGATTGCGATACTGGCGATTGGAGAAGAATTGCAGGGTGGCACCTTCACCGCGAATCTGGTCGGCGGCGTTGTGCAGGTAGGCCAGGTACTGGATCTCGGGAATGGGCAGCAGGCCCGACACCCCGGCGCCCAACGCCAGCCCGAGGATCGACTGCTCGTCGAGCAGGGTGTCGAACACCCGCGCTGCACCAGCCTTGGCCTGCAGTCCGCGCGTCACTCCGTAGACGCCGCCCTTACGGCCGACGTCCTCGCCGAACACCACGACCCCCGGATCCGCGGCCAGCACGTCCTGCAGCGCCCGGTTGATGGCCTGCGATACCGTGACCGGCGCCGGATCGGAGTCGGTGAACGGCTGGCGCGCAAGGGCTTCGGACGCACCGATCGCCTCGGCGAGCGCGTCGCTTATCGGCGTCATCACCGCCGTCGGGCTGTCCAGCTGGCTGAGCTCGGCGACCTCGGTGGCCATCGCCAGGACCTCTGCTCGCTTGTCCTCGTAGGTGTCGAGCACCTGCTGCGGGTCCAGAACCCCGGTTTCGACGAGCAACTTCGCGGTGCCGAGCAGCGGGTCGCGGTCGAAGTCCGCGGTGATCTCCTCGGGCTTGCGATAGGCAGGCTCGTAATCGGAGCCCGCGTGGCCCATCAGCCGCACCGTGCGCAGATGCAGGAACGCGGGACGCCGTTGGGTCCGTACGTATTCCGCGGCTTCGCCGGCGATCGTGAGCACCGAAGGCAGATCCACCCCGTCGGCGGTGAAGTACCGTAGGCCCTCGCGGCTCCCGTAGGTCCGCGCCACCCAGCCCCGGGGAGACTTCACGCTGATGCCGATGCCGTTGTCCTCGCAGACGAACAGCAACGGCATCGGTACACCCTGGTATGCAGTGTGCAATGCGGCGTTGATGGCACCGACCGCCGTCGAGTGGTTGGCCGACGCATCCCCGAAACTGCACACCGCCAGGGCATCGGCGGGCCACGGGCCGGCCACCCCCAGCTTGCGCGCACGGGCGATCGAGAATGCCACACCCAGCGCCCGTGGCAGATGGGAGGCGATCGTCGAGGTCTGCGGAATGATGTTCAGATCGTGGCGGCCGAAAACCTTGTGCCTGCCACCGGAGATCGGTTCCTCGGTGGCAGCCACCAGGCCGAGCAGCACGTCACGCAGCGCGTCGCTGCCCCGCACCTGGCCGGCACGCGCCAAGAAGAAACCACCCGACCGGTAGTGCAGCAATGCCGGGTCGGTGGGCCGCAGCGCGGCGGCCACCGCGGCGTTGCTCTCATGGCCGGCCGACCCGATGGTGTAGAAGCCCTTGCCACGGGACCGGAGCCAGCGCGCCGCCAGGTCCAGGTGCCGGCTGCCCAGTTGCGCGTCGAACACATCCAGGCAGGTCTGCGCCGAAACCCCATGCAGAGCAAGGCTATCCGTCGCGTGATCGACCGTCAGGGCTGAGACGGTCTTGGTGAAGTACTCGTCAATGGCTTCGGCCACAGCGGCTCCCAACTGTCAGCGGAACGCGGCGGTGCCGGTGAGGGCCTGCCCGATCACCAGAGTATGCATCTCGCTGGTGCCCTCGTAGGTCAGCACCGACTCCAGGTTGTTGGCGTGCCGCATCACCGGGTACTCCCCCGTGATGCCGCTGGCGCCCAGGATGGTGCGGGCCGTGCGGGCGATCGCGATGGCTTCCCGCACATTGTTGAGCTTGCCGAGGCTCACCTGTTCGGGTCGCAGCCCGTCGGTGTCCTTGGCCCGCCCGAGATGCAGCGCCAGCAGCAGGGCCTTGCCGTATTCCAGCGTCATATCGGCGAGCTTCTGCTGGGTGAGCTGGAAACCGCCGATGGGGCGGTCGAACTGCACCCGGGACTGCGCGTAGCCGAGCGCGGTTTCCAGGCAGTCCCGGGCGGCACCGACCGCGCCGAACACGATGCCGAACCGGGCCTCGTTGAGACAACTGAGTGGCGCGCGCAGGCTGGTGGCGCCCGGTAGCCGGGCGCTGTCGGGCAGGCGGACGTCCTCGAGGACGAGCTCACTGGTCACCGAGGCCCGCAGCGACATCTTCGCCTTGATGGTGCGCGCGGTGAAGCCCGGCGTGTCGGTCGGCACCGCGAAGCCACGGATCCCGTCATCGGTGCGGGCCCACACGATCGCGATATCGGCCACCGATCCGTTGGTGATCCACATCTTGTTGCCGTTGAGAATCCAGTCATCGCCGGAACGGGCTGCGCGGGTGCGCATCCCGGCGGGATCCGAGCCGAAGTCGGGCTCGGTCAGACCGAAGCACCCGATCTTGCGGCCGGCCGCCATCTCCGGCAGCCACTGCTGTTTCTGCTCCTCGCTGCCAAAGGCATGCAGCGCGAACATCGCCAGCGAGCCCTGCACGCTGACCAGGGAGCGGATCCCGGAGTCGCCGGCCTCCAACTCCAGGCAGGCCAGGCCGTATGCCACCGCCGAGGTGCCCGCGCAGCCGTAACCCGACAGGTGCATACCGAGCAGTCCGAGGCCACCGAGTTCGACGGCGAGGTCACGCACCGGTAGCTCGCCCTCCTCGTACCAGGTCGCGATGTCCGGGGCGATACGGCTCTTCACCACCGCGCGGACGGTGTCCCGGATCTGGCGCTCCTCATCGTCGAGCAGGCTGTCGATCCGCAGCAGCGAGTCCGGAGAGCTCGGGCCTGGCTGATGCGATGGCTGACGGGACACGTTGACTCCTAATGTCGTTGGGACGGAAGGCTCAGCAGCAGCCGGCTGTGTGGGCGTCCACCGGCGCCGCTTGCGCAGCGACGGGCCGAGGTTCGGCGCCGCGCCAGGTGACCGAGCGACTGGGCGGCGGGGTCTGCTCGCTGCGGGTCGCGACCAGCGGGACGCCGTCGACCAGGACGGTGGCGATACCGGGCAGGTCGCCGAGTGCGAAACATTCCAGGGCATCCGTTGCCATGGACCCGGTGATGGGCCCGAGCACCAGCAGATCGGCCGGCATGCCGTCGGCGATGACGCCGGTGTTCAGGCCGTGCGCCCGTGCCGTTTGCCCGGTGGCCGCCGCGACGGCCGATACCGGGTCGACACCGCACACCGAGGCCAGGTAGCAGATATTGCGCAGCATGCCGCGGGGAATCACGCCGGTGCCACCGGGGGTGTCGGTCCCCAATGTGAGCCGGTCGAGGCGGTCCAGGCGCGTCAGTTCATCGATCACCAGGGTGGTGGCCCGGTAGTTGTTCGAGCTGCAGACCTCGACGTAGGTGTCCGGAAGCCCGGCGATGATCGCCGAGATGTCGGCGTCGGGGGGCGGGATGGGGCCACCCGAGATATGCCCGACGACATCGGGTCGCACCGCCAACACCACGTCGGCACCGGCGACCCGGCTGGATCCCGAGCGGGACACCCCGCCCGAGTGCATCTTGACGGTCATGCCGCGGTCATGGGCCCACTGCATGTAACGCTGAGCTTCGCCGTCGCCCAACCGGTTCCAGTCATAGAAGATGAATTTCAGTTGGTCGATGCCCTCGCGGTGCGCACGGTCGAAGTGTTCCTCGGTCATGCCGGGAACCAACAGCACGGTGCCCGCCTCGACCTTGACTCCCGACGGCCGCATCCGGCCCGTCGTGTGTTTGGAGGTGATGGCGATGCTCAGCACGAGTTCCGGTGTGAGCGCGTCGAATGCCAGTCCCGGGATGTGCAGTTCACCGGCCGACACCATGGTGGTGGTGCCGCCGTGCAGATAGTTGTGGATCCAACCGACGGCGTTCTGCGCGGGCGTCCACTCCCCGAACGTCGGGTGGACGTGACCGTCGACCAGACCGGGTATCACGGTGAGCCCACCGGCGGAAAGCACCTGATCGGGCGCGCTCGCTCCGGTGCCGATCCCGGTGATGATGCCGTCCTCGATGCGCAGCGTGGTGTCACGGACAGGCGCGATCGCGCGGTCCCCGTGCACCAGGAGGCCGATGTCCTCCACGAGCAGCGTCGTCACCCTGACCTCCTACGTTGGATTTTGTATACACTATCCGAAAGACGTGTATTACGAAAGTAACCCGGCAATACCGCCACCACCAGCACTATCACCGCGCCCGCCAGATTCATGGCCAGCCGCACTGCACCCTCGTACCACGGGAACTGGTCCGGATACTCGCTGATCATCAGCAGCACCGGCGGCCCGGTGATGGCCCACCACGTGTAGTTCACCGGCCGCAGCGCCATGGCCAACGTGAACAGCAGCACCGTCAGCACCGCCGCGGCCGGCGCCGACGGATGCGTACCGAGCACCACCGCCGCGATCAACGCACCGACCGTGTTCCCCGAGATCCTTTGCGCCAGACGTAATCCGGTATCGGCGGCCGTCGGTTGCACCGTCAACAACACACAGGTGATCAGCCAGTGCCCGCCGGCCAGATCGTCGGGCAACAACCCGGTCACCAGCACCGCGACAGCCACCGCCACCCCCACCCGCAGCGCATGCGGATACCGGCCCCGCAGGCCGCTGCGTTCAGCGTCTTCCGCACCGGGCCGCGGGCGGGCGCGGCGCACCCGCGCTACCTCCGAGCACCCGAACCATGCCGCCCACGCCACCACTACCACCAGTGCTCCGGCGACGTACGGCAGCAGCGCGGCGGGCGAAGGTCCCTGCCCACCTGCCGGCATATCGACCGCGACGAGGACCACCGCCAGACCCACGGTGGGGCCGACCCGCGCAACGAGAACCCCGCCGCCGGCGGCGGCCACCACCGCGATCGCGAGCGCGCCCGGATGACCGGCCGTCAGTACCGCCAGAGCCGCGCCGCCCAGTACGGCCACACCCCGAATCGCCATGGTGGACAGGGCTGAACGCCAGGTGAGAGGGAGAGTCGGCACCGCCGTCAGAACGAAACCCAGAGCCACCGCCGAACCCACGTCCGGATGCCCGAGCCCGTCCGAGACCGTCAGGATCGCCCCCAAACCGGCCGCCAACCAGACCGCCATGGCCCACCTGCCCACCCCGACGGGACGCAACATCGCGGCGGCTCGCCACCTTCGGAACACGGTGACGCGCACGGCACCGTCAGTCGTCGGCACTGTCCGCACTGTCCGGCGGCGACGCGGCATCAAGTACCGCTGCCACGATGCCCTGATAGCCGGTGCACCGGCAGATGTTCCCGGACAACGCTTCCCGCACCGCGTCGGCGGTCAACGGCTTTTCGGCGTCGGGATCGCGCAGAAGCTCCACCGCGCTCACCAGAAATCCCGGGGTGCAGAATCCGCATTGCAGCCCGCCGTGCTCCGAGAAAGCCCGCCGCAGCCGGCCCGCCTCCTCGAACTGGTCGAGTCCCTCGATCGTATCCACCCGCAAGCCGTCCACCTGGACGGCCAACGTGAGACAGGCGCGCCCGGACCGTCCCTCGATGAACACCGAACACGCACCGCACACCCCGTGCTCACAGCCCAGGTGGGTACCGGTCAGCCCGAGTTCGTCGCGCAGGAAGTCCGCGAGCAGCAACCGCGGCGACACCGACCGCCGGACGAGTCTGCCGTTGACCGTCACGGTCACCGTGACCGGCGGCGCCACATCGGCTTCAGACACCGAACTCCCCTCCTTGCGCGACGGCACGGCGCGCGGCCGCGGTCATCGATTCGGTCAGTGCCACGACACACAGCCTGCGGACGTAATCGGCATCCTCGGCGGCGGGTTCGATGCGCTGCGACCAGCCCTCGGCCAGCTCCCGCCACAACGGCTCGGACAGATCCTGGCCCACCGCGTCGTCACCGACGAACAGCAACGGCCGGTCCGCCGCGCTCAGCACCGCCGCCCGCAGCGACCCGATCCGCCCGTCCGGACGCAATGTGAGCAGGCATCCCGCCCCGGCCAGGCCGTAATCGCCATGCTGGTGCGCGTATTCGACAAAGCCCCAGCCCTGATCCGGGCCGATCGACGGAACCGACACCCAGGTGATCATCTCGTCGTCGGCCAGCGAGTTGACGTAGAACGACACGAACATCTCCTCGGCGGGCACCTGTCGCCTGCCCGCGGTGGCGGACTCGACATGGAAGGTCGCATCCATGACCACCGTGGCCAACGGCATTTCCGCCGCCGGATCGGCATGAGCCACCGAACCGCCGATGGTGCCGCGGTTGCGGATACCCACGTGACCGATATGGCGGGCAGCATCGGCCAGCAGGGGCGCGCGCGCTGCGATCAGGGGGTCGACCTCGACGGTGCGGTGGGTCACCAGTGCGCCGAGCACCAGATCCTCGGTGTCATCGAAGATCCGGTTCAGTTCGGTCAGCCTGCCGATATCGATTACGGCGGACGGGCGGGCCAGCCGCAGGTTCATCAGGGTCAGCAGCGACTGGCCGCCGGCCAACAGCTTCGCATCCGGGTTCGCGGCCAACAGATCGAGCGTCTCGGCGACGGAATCCGGTCGGTGGTAGGTGAATTCGGCCGGTTTCACGAAGCAACACCGGCCAGCACCCGGCACAGCTCGCCCGTCGCGATCGGCGTGCTGTCGACATGGAATCCGCCCCCGACGGCATCGTCGACCGCGCCGGCCACCGCGGAATACACCGCGATGGTGCCGCTCTCGCCGGCCCCGCGAACACCGATCGGGTTGGCCGGGGTGTCGACCTGCAGATGGTTGACCACGATGTTGGGCACGTCAGTGGTCAGCGGCAGGTGGTACGCGGCGAAGGTGGTGGATATCGGCTCCCCGGTCTCCGAATAACGCCATGCCTCGAACAGCGCGCCCCCGATGCCCTGCGCGACACCGCCGATGATCTGCCCCTCGACGATACGAGGGTTGATCTCGCGGCCGCCTTCGTGAGACACCGCGTAACGCAACACTTTTACCATCCCGGTTCGCCGGTGCACTCCCACGATCACCGCGTGTACACCCATGGTCCAGGTCACCGTGTTCACCCGGTACACCGCCGTCACATCGAGTGCCGGGCCGCCCTCGTCCACACCACCGACACGGCCCGCCGCGGCGACCTGTGCCCAATCGAGTACGGCGCCGCCGGCAGTGAATCGCCCGGTTCCGTAACCGCAGTGCTCGGCACCCATCAACTCGGCCGCCCGTGCCGATGTCAGCGCGATGAGCTCACCGCAGGCCTGGTGCACGGCCGATCCGGCGAGGACTGCCGACCGGCTGGCGAACGTGCCGACACCTTCGGGCAACCGCGCGGTGTCGGCGGGCCGGTACCGAACCTGCTCGACCGGCACCGCGAGGGCCTCCGCGGCGACCTGGGCGAAGACCGTCTCATGCCCCTGACCGGCTGAGGCCGCGCCTGCGGTCACCTCGAAGCGGCCGTCGGGCAGTAGTCGCACCCGCGCCGTCTCATGCGGGCCCCGACCGGTCGCCTCCAGATACGAGGACAACCCGTAACCGATGCGGTAGTCGGGATGTTCTGCGGCGCAGACGTCCACCTCAGCGGCGGGCAGTGCGCCGATGACCGACTCCAGGCACGCCCGATAGTCACCACCGTCATAGGCGATCGGGACGCCGTCCCGGTACGGGATGGGCCGCGCATACGGCATATCGTCGGCGGTCAACAGGTTGCGCCTGCGGATTTCATCGACCGGCATGTCGATCGCTCGGGCCGCCGCGTCCAGGCAGCGTTCCAGAGCGAAGGTGGCCTCGGGGCGACCGGCGCCGCGGTACTGCGCCACCAGTGTCTTGTTGGTCAATGCGGCACGGCCGCGGATATCGACGGCGGGTATCCGGTACGGACCCAACAGGTGGATGGCCGTGTTCGCGATGATGCCGGCGACCCACAGACTCCCGGCGCCGATGTCGACGAGAAAATCGTCCGCCCAGGCCAGGATCCGGCCGTCCGCGTCGACCGCGAGCCGCGCCCGGTGCACCTGGTCGCGGGCCTGGGCGCTGGCAACCAGGTGCTCCTGACGGTCCTCGATCCAGATCACCCGCAGCCCGGTATGCCGGGCCAGGACGGCGAGCACGATCTCCTCGCCGTACACGTTGGCTTTGGTACCGAACCCGCCCCCGACATCGGGCACCGAAACCACGACATCCTCGCGGGTCCACCCGGTCATCGCGCAGATGGCATCGCGCACCATGTGCGGCACCTGAGTCGAGGTCACCACATCGACCCGCCGGCCATCGTCGAAATAGGCGAGCACACCGCGGCATTCGAGCGGCACGGCGCCGTGGCGGGCCATCCGGTAGGTGCCTTCGACGACGCGGTGCGCCGCGGCGAAGGCGGTGTCGGGATCCCCGAACGAGTACTCGAGGCGGGCCGCCTCATTTCCGGGCAGATGCTCGAACAGCACGGGACTCGCGGGCTCCAGTGCTTTTTCCGGGTCGATGACCACCGGCAGGGGTGCGTAGTCCACCTCGACGTTCTCGGCGGCGTCCTCGGCGACGTAACGGTCATCGGCCACCACGACCGCGATCGGTTGGCCGACGTAATGCACCAGATCCGAGGCCAGGATGGGCAAGCGCTGTTCGGCCAACACGAGTGACGTGGCGGCGGTGAAATCGGGGTCGGGCGTGGTCAGCGACGGGATCGGCGCCCCCGCCAGACCGAGATGCTCGGCAAAGAACACCCCGTGCACACCCGGCATCCGTTCAGCTTCGGTGGCATCGACCTTGATGATCCTGGCGTGCGCCTGGGTGGACCGCACAAAGACGACGTGCTTGGCGCCCGCGGCGCGGTCGGCGAGGAACCGGCCGGCACCACCGAGCATCCGGTCGTCTTCCCGACGCCGCATCGAGTTGCCGATCCAGCCCGGGGCAGACCCCAGCTCGCCCGCTTGGTCCCTCAATGGATTCGCTTCTCCCACTGCCACAACGCAATCGAAATGCCGAAGGAGATCGTGATCAACAGCATGATGGTGGCTACCATCGACGGGTAGTCACCGTGGCTGTAGGACTGCAGCACGACGCGGCCCAAGCCCCTTCTGGTGGCGAAGAATTCGGAAAGCACCACACCGACGACGGCGAGACTCACGGCCAGCCGGATACCGGTCAGCATGGGCCGGCGGATGGCCGGGAAAATGATGTGCACCAGCGTCTGCCAAGCGTTCGCCCGCACCGAACGGGCCAGCTTCCAGTAGACCTTGGGAATCTCCTGGACGCCGGTCGACACGTTGATGAGCACCGGGAACAGCGCGAACAACACGCCCATCACGACCTTCGAACCGGACAGGCTGAAGATCGGCAACAACACCGGGTACAGCACGATTTTCGGGATGCCGTTGAGCATGATGATGAGCGGTTCGAAGATCAGCCGCAGCCGGCTGGACAGCCCGAGCAGTAACCCGGTCGCGCCACCGACGGCGGTCCCGATGACGAACGCCATGAGCACCGCCTGCGCGGTGACCCGCAGGTCGAACAGATACGCCGGATCGGACAGATTCTGGAACAACACGGCGATGGTGTGCTGTGGCGACGGGATGACGAACGTCAATCCGGACATCACCTCCCAGGCGATGACGATGATCACCGCGAGCACGGCGGCGCCGAAGAACTGGCTACGAAGGAGGGCCCCGGGAACGAACCGGCGGGGCCGGCCGGTGCGACCTTCGGTGGTCGATGGGAGTGTGGCGGTCACGCGTTCCTCCCTCGCAACAGCACGCGCTCCACGGCGGCCAGGGCGATCGTGAGCAGACACGACAGCACCAGCACCACCACGATGTAGGCGTACATGTCCGTGTTGTTGAAGATTTCGTACAGGTAGCGGATGCGGTAGCCCAGCCCGGCCTGGGCCGTGGTGAACTCCATGGCGACGGCGCCGATCAACGCGTAGACGACGGCCAGCCGCAATCCCGCGACGATGTACGGTCCGGCCGCCGGGATGGCGATCGCGAAGAGCGTCTGCCGCGGTGATGCGCGCAGGGAGCGGGCGAGTTTCATGTAGACGGGCGGCATCTGGTTGAGCCCGACAGCGGTGTTGAGCGCCATCGGGATCGCCGCCATGATGGTCGCCAGGATGATCACCGACATCGCGTTGATGCCGACCAGCACGATCATCACCGGATAGAACAGCACCAGCGGCACGGCATAGAACGACACCAGATACGGCTCGAACACCCGACCGATCACCGGGACCTTCCAGAACAGCAGGCCCGCGGCGAATCCCACCAGGCATCCGAACACGATCGACGCTGCGACCTCCACGCCGGTGCGTTGCGCGTCGAGCCAGAACTGCGGCTCGGTGAGTAGCGTGCCCAGCGCCTCAAAGATCACCGATGGTGCGGGCAGGACGTTCGCGGTCCACCACCCTGCGCGGGAGCCGATCTCGGCGAAGGCGATGAACAGTAGGACCAGGCCGATCGTCGACGCGACGCTGTACACGGATGCCGGGACACGCCGCCCGCCGGGCGAGGGTTGCGGTGACTTCCCCTGCGGTGTCACGGATTCGGTGATCGGATCGTCGGCGGCGGCAACTGAGGTGGTCACGTGGCCGCTACCTCGCTGCGCTGATCCGCGGGCTTGGTGGACTTGCCCGTTTCCTGCTGCTGGAATCCGCGCATCGATTCGGCCTGCAGTGACCCCCAGATCCGGTTGTGCAACTCGTTGAACCGTGGTGTGGACACCACACCGGCGTCGCGCTCACCGGGCAGGTCGATATCGATGACGTCGATGATGGTGCCCGGGCGGTAGGACATCACCCACACCTGCTGGGACAGCAGAATCGCCTCGGAAATATCGTGGGTGACGAACATGATGGTCTGCTTGGTCCGGGCCCAGATCTGCCGCACCTCGGCACCGAGGAAAAGTCGGGTCTGCTGGTCCAACGCGGCGAACGGTTCGTCCATCAGCACCACTTCGGGCTGCACGGCCAGCGTTCGGGCCAGTGCCACCCGCTGCCGCATACCGCCCGACAGCATTGACGGGTAGGACTTCTCGAATCCGCCGAGCCCGACGAGTTCGATGGCTTCGGCTGCGCGCCGGCGGCGTTCGGCCTTGGGCGTACCGATCATCTCCATCGCGAAGGCGACGTTCTCCTCGACGGTGCGCCACGGCAGTGTGGAGTCCTCCTGGAACACGACACCGATCTTCGGGTCAGGTCCCGAAACGGGTACACCCGCGACCTTGACGCCACCGGCGGTGGCTTTCTGCAGCCCCGCCACCACCGCCAGCAGTGTCGATTTCCCGCACCCACTAGGTCCGACTATGGATACGAAGCTGGATTGCGGCACTGTCTGGCTGATATCGGTGACCGCGGTGACTTTGCGTGCCGGCGTGTCGAATATGACTGATACGCCTTCGATTTCGATGCCTGTGGAGCTCACGGCGATACCTCTCCGGTCGGTGTCTCGGTCGTTGGTGAGCGTTCGCTCAGAATGACGTCTTGGCGTCCTCCGGCAGGTACTGCTGATCGAGTGTGCTGGCCCAATCCACCGGGGTATCGATCTGTCCGGCCCCCACCATCAGCTCGGACAGGTTGGTCAGGCCCTCGGCGTCCACCTTCAGCGAATATCCCTTCGCGAGGTCCGGGCTGTCCCGGAAGGCCGCCTTCATCACCTCGGGCGAGACACCCACCAGCGGGGCCAGTTCGGTCGCAGCCTCGTCCTGATTGGACACCACCCACTCGTTGAGCCGGTCGACGACCTGGAAGAACGTTTTCAGGTTCTCCGGGTTGGCCTCGGCGTATCCGGTGTTCACCGCGACCAGGTCCGCGGGGAAGTCACCGAGAACCTCCCGCGAGTCGACCAGGACCTCGGCATTCTCCGATGCCTGCTTCTCTGCGATGAACGGCTGCATGGCCCAGCCGGCGGTGATCTGATTTGCCTTGGCGGCCGTCCAGTTGTCGCCCATCTGCCCGACGGCCTGAGCCCGGACGCCCTCGCCGAGTTTGTTCTCCAGGCCCTTCACCACCAGTTCGGTCGACGATCCGGCCGAACTGAAGCCCAGGACCGCGCCCTGCAGGCTGCGACCCGGCGGACTGATCCAGGAGAAGTCGTTGACCTGGAACCAGGGCGCGATCACCTTCAGGTTCGAATTCGGTTGCTGCGCAGCCAAAAGCACAGACGTGTTGCCCGCAATGGCCATATCGGCATCGCCGCTGGTGACCACCCGCAGCGTGTTGCCGCCACCGCCACCGGAGAACAGGTCGACCTTCAACCCCTGTTCCTCGAACCACTTCTTGTCGATGCCGGCCTGCAGGATCGCCATGAAGGGCAGGCTGTCGACACCGGTCGCGGAGATGCTCAGCGTGTCGGTTCCCGCGCCGCCCCCGTCACCGGGCCCGGCAGACTCGTCGGCACATGCCGTGGCGCCGACGAACAGGGCCGATACGGCAACGACCGCACCGATAAGCTTGGGAAACCGTGGCATTGGGACCTCCGCGAGGTAGTTGAATATTGGATACACTATAAGAAAAGGTGTGATCTACGTCAACATTTGGCACTGCCGACGCCGCGCCAGGATGCCCGCGATCTCCAGTCCTGCCGCGACGCCGAACATCGCCGCGGCAGCCCGCAGCGGCCGACCGCCCCGATGCGGTGCGACCGCCGAACTCACTTGCTGCTCAACGGATTGGTTATCGTCGGACGGCGCAGCCCCGCCCGCGATGAGGACCCCGTCGGCCGGCGTCAGCGCGCGCCGCAAGGCCGGAGGCGCCCCGGGCACGGCACTCCCCGGCGCGGGATACCCGCGCGCATCGGGACCACCGGCCGCCATCACTTCCGAGATCCGTGCTCAACCAACTCCGCGAAAGCACGGATCGTGCCCTCCCGGCTCTGTCCCGGCCGCACGAACGGGACGATCGACACCTGGTCGACCCCGAGTGATTCGATCTCCTTGAGCCGCTGCGCGCATTCATCCCGCGTTCCGGCAAGCGCGAACAGGTCGACGAGTTCGTCCGGGACGAGGTCGGCGTGTGCCGCCTCTGGATTCATGTGCTCGTAATAGTTGTACTGTTCCCGAATGCGGTCGATCGCCCGCTCCAGCGCGGGATCGACCTTCGCGGGCAACGGCCGGATGGCAACACGGGAAACATGGGCGCGCACCAGGTCGCGGGCCTCGGTGCTGTCATCCCCGATCGCGGTCGGCGTCCACAACACGATGTGCAGATCGTCGAGCGTGCGGCCACTCTGCGCCGCACCCTTCTCGATGGTCTGCAGCGCGGCCTCGATGAAACGCGGTGCGGTACCGACCAACACGATCACACCGTCGGCAATGCGGCCGGACATCTCCAGGATCTTCGGCGCGGACGCCGCGATATAGATCGGGATGTGGATCGGCCCGTCGAGGTAGTTGAGGTGGTATTCGGCGCCGCTGGTCGGCTCGGCGACCTTCTCTCCTTTGAACAAGGTGCGCAGGTCGTCGATGGACCTTTCCAGCTCGGCGAGCTTCAGCGGCTTGAGGCCCATCGTCCGCAGCGAGGAGTCCCCGGTGCCAATGCCGAGTGCCACCCGCCCGCCGGTGAATTCGGCGAGCGTCGCCCACGTGGAGGCCAACAGCGAGGGGTGCCGGGTGACGGCATTCGTGACGCCGGTGCCGAACACGATGCGTTCGGTGCCGACCGCGGCCGCGCCCATTACCGTCGAGGACTCCCGCCAGATGTTCTGCGAGTCGCCGAACCAGACGTTGTCGTAGCCCAACTCCTCACAGAGTCGCACGTAGGAACACATCGCCGCGGTCGGCTCGGTGGGAAACAACCCGACGCCCTTGCTCAGCATGCAGGGGACCTCCTTGAACCTTCTAGCCCTGTTGGATATCGTATCCAATCGTAAGTGGAGGTCGCTCGTTCCACAACCGCTGGAGGCAGTTGGATGCAACTCGTGAATGAGTTCTCGGTCGACGCGCCCCTCGATCTGGCGTGGTCGGTGTTGACCGATATCCCCACCGTGATCGAGTGCGTCCCAGGAGCGGAGCTGGACAGCAGCGAGGGCGACGATTACCACGCCCACGTGGCCATCAAGGTCGGTCCGGTCGGAATGACGTTGACGGGCAAGGCGACTCTCGTCAGCCGAGACGACACCACCCACGAAATGATCGTGCGTGGCAGTGCGCGTGACCGGAAGGGCAACGGGTCGACCGCGGCCACCGTGCACATCGTGGCGCGCGAGGACGCGGGCCGATCGATCGTCACGGTAACGACCGATCTCGAGTTGACCGGCCGCATCGCACAATTCGGTACAGGCGTGATCACGCAGGTCAGCGGCCGCATCATCGGACAGTTCGTCGACCGGCTCAACACGGTGATCACCGGCGACCGGCCGACAACCGCCACACCCCACCCCACGGTGTCGATGCCGACTGCGAACTACCGGCTGTCCGAGACGATTTCGTTGGCGCTCACCGCGTTGGCCGGGATTGCACTCGGCCTGGCCATCGGTCGTTGGGCGGAACGTCTCAGCTGGTCCGTTCGGCGACGCTGACCACGAGATCCAGTTCCACGCACGCACCGCCCGGCAGCGAGGCCACCCCGATCGCGGTGCGGGCATGGGCACCGACGCCCGCGCCGAAGACGTCCAACAGCAACCGTGATGCGCCGTCGATCACCGTGGGGTGCGCATCGAACTCCGCGTCCGCGCGGACGTAGCCGCGCAGGTGGACCAGTGCCGTCACCGAATCCAGACCCACGGCGGCTTCGATGGCGCCGAGCAGGTTCAATGCCGCCAGCCCGGCCTGTTCTTGCGCTGCCCCGATAGTGACATCGTCACCCACGATGCCGCGCAAGGCCGGAGTGCCCTCACGTCGGGCCGTCGCTCCGGAGACCCACAGCTGGTCCCCACACCGTCGGCTCGGAAAGTACGCGCCTTTGGGTGCCGGCGCGGGTGGAAGGACGAGTCCGAGCTCCTGCAACCGGTCTGCGATCGTCACGCCGTCGAGCTCTGCGCCTCGGCCGCGAACATCTGACGCACCGGTTCGATTGCGTGCGCACGATGTTGGTGATTCAGCAGAACCATGCGTTCGACGTCACGGTCGGCCATCGCGTCGATCATCAGCGTGTGCTCGCCGCACACCTTGGCCATGTCGAGTAACGGCAGGTACAGCGGCCGGTAGGCATCAGCGGTGTTCCACAACTGGTTGGCGATGCGCTTGGTGCGGGCCATCGAGCTCTGCTGGAAGGTCAGCAGGTGAAACTGCCGGTTCGCCACCCCCACCGCAATCGGGTCATCCGCCGCCGCGGCCGCGTTCATCTCGGCGTGGCGCTGGCGCATCTCCTCGACGATCTCGTCGGTGACCCCGGGCATCGCATCGCGGATCAGTGCCTCCTCGAGAATGGCGCGCAAGGTGAACACCTCGAGCAGATCGTCGAGGCTCAACTTCGCGACCCGATAGCCGCTGTGCGGCACGTAGGTGATGTACTCCTCGGCCTCGAGCGTCTTCAACGCCTCCCGGACCGGTATCCGCGACATCCCGAACTGCTCGGCCAGCGCATCCTGGACGATCCAGCTGCCGGGCGACAGCTTTCCGGTGGTGATGTCATGACGCAACGCCTCGGCGACGGCCTGCTGGGCGGTCTTGGGGCGGACGAAATCGGCCCGCGCGCCCCGGTCGGCGTCGCTCGGCCGCGAGGTCGCATTACGCTTCGGGGCAGTGCGCGGTGGCATCAAGATCTCGCTTTCGCAGATATTGGATACACTATGCGATCAACGATGCCGCGCCGTCAACCCTGCGGCGACGGATTTCTTGAGCCGTTCAGATCTCGATCACCGTCGGCACGATCATCGGCTGGCGCCGGTAGGTCTCCCCCACCCACTTGCCCACGGTGCGCCGCACCGCCTGCGCGATCCGGCCCGGATCGGTGACCTGATCTGCGGCAAGGCGTTCCAGCTCTGCCTCCACCTTGAGGGCCACCGGTTCCAGCGCCTTGGGGTCCTCGGAGAACCCCCGTGAGTGCAGATGCGCCGGCCCCGCAACCTTGCCGGTGCCACGGTGCACCACGACGGTGATGGCGACGAAACCCGATGACAGGGTGAGCCGCTCACCGAGGGTGGATTCACCGACATCGCCGGTCACGAGTCCGTCGACGAACATCTTGCCCACCGGGACGGCTCCGGCGATCGAGGCCACCCCGTTCACCAGGTCGACGCTGACACCGTTCTCGGCGAGCACCACGTTCTCCGGCGGCACCCCGGTGCGCACCGCGAGCGCCGCATTGGCGCGCAGATGGCGCCAGGTGCCGTGCACCGGCATCACGTTGCGGGGACGCACCCCGTTGTAGAGGAACAGCAGTTCGCCGGCATAGGCGTGCCCGGAAACATGCACGCGCGCCTGGGCATTGGTGACCACCCGGGCACCGACCTTGGACAGTGCGTCGATGACACCGAACACCGCTTCCTCGTTGCCGGGGATCAGCGACGAGGACAGGATGATCAGATCGCCGGCGGTCAAGGTGATGCTGCGATGCTCGCCGCGCGACATCCGTGACAGGGCGGCCATCGGCTCACCCTGGGTGCCGGTGGTGATGAGCACCACCCGGTCCGCCGGCATCATTTCCGCGGCGGCGATATCCAGGATGTCCTCGTCGGCGACCTTCAGGAAACCGAGTTCGCGGGCGATGCCCATGTTGCGCACCATCGACCGGCCGACGAAGGACACCCGACGTCCGAGCGCCACCGCGGCGTCGATGATCTGTTGCACCCGATCGACATTGGAGGCGAAGCACGCCACGATGACGCGTCCCTCGGCACCGCGGATCAGCCGGTGCAGGGTCGGTCCGACCTCGCTCTCGGACGGGCTGACCCCGGGGTGCTCGGCGTTGGTCGAATCACAGAGGAACAGGTCCACCCCGGCGTCGCCGAGCCGCGACATCCCGGGCAGATCGGTGGGCCGCCCGTCGGGCGGCAACTGGTCGAGCTTGATGTCCCCGGTGTGCAGGACGGTGCCGGCGCCGGTGTGGATGGCGATCGCCAGGGCGTCGGGAATGGAGTGGTTCACCGCGAAGTACTGGCATTCGAACACCCCGTGGGTACTGCGCTCACCCTCGGCGACGGTGACGAACTTGGGTTTGATGCGATGTTCCCGGCACTTCTCGGCGACCAGGGCGAGGGTGAACCGGGAGCCGACGACCGGGATGTCGGCGCGCAGCTTGAGCAGATGCGGAATGGCGCCGATGTGATCCTCGTGGGCGTGGGTCAGCACCAGCGCCTCGATATCGTCGAGACGGTTCTCGATATGACGCAGATCCGGCAGGATGAGGTCGACGCCGGGCTCATCGTGGCCGGGGAACAGCACACCGCAGTCGATGATGAGCAGTCGGCCCAGATGCTCGAAAACGGTCATGTTGCGGCCGATTTCGCTGATTCCGCCCAGCGCGGTCACCCGCAGACCTCCGGGGGCCAGCGGCCCCGGAACTGCCAGGTCGGTGCTCACAGCACGCCGGCCGACCGCATGTCGGCGGCGAGTTCGTCGATCTCGGACGGGGTGGCCGGGATCTGCGGTAACCGGGGTTCGCCGGCATCGATGCCGAGCAGGCGAAGCCCTTCCTTGGACATGGTCACACCACCGAGCCGGCACTGTGCGGCGTACAGCGGCCCGAGGGTGGCGTTGATCTTGCGTGCGGTGGCGACATCACCGGAGTTGAACGCCGACAGCATCTCGCGCAACTGCCCGGCCGCCAGATGGCCCCAGACGCTGATGAAACCGGTCGCACCCATGGCCAGCCAGGGCAGGTTCAGCGCATCGTCACCGGAGTAGTAGGTGATGCCGGTCTCGGCGATCAGCTGGCCGGCGCCGTGCAGGTCGCCCTTGGCGTCCTTGACCGCGACGATGTTCGGGTGTGCCGACAGGGTCCGCAGGGTGTCCCAGTCGATCGGGATGATCGAGCGCGCCGGGATGTCGTAGAGCACCACCGGCAGTTCGGTGGCGTCGGCGACCGCGGTGAAGTGGGCCTCCAACCCGCGTTGCGACGGGCGCGAGTAGTAAGGGGTGACGACCAGCAGGCCGTGCGCGCCGGCGGCGGCGCTGGCCTTGGCCAGGTGCACGCTGTGCGCGGTGTCATAGCTACCCGCCCCGGCGATGATGCGGGCGCGGTCACCCACCGCTTCGAGAACGGCCTCGAGCAGCGCGATCTTCTCGTCGTCGTTGGTTGTGGGCGACTCACCGGTGGTCCCGGAGATCACCAGACCATCGCAGCCCGAGTTGACCAGATGCTTCGCTACCTTCTTGGCGGTGGCCAGATCAACCGAGCCGTCCGGGCCGAACGGCGTCACCATGGCAGTCAGCACGCTGCCCAAGCGCGCGCTCACGTCGATTCCACCGGTGCTCACGGGCGTCAGATTACCCGGTGGTACCAGTGGTTTATGCATCGCCGCCGCACTGCGCCGCCCTTGTCGCGGCGTTAAGGTGCCGCATGAGCCTCCCCCGCCGCCTGCTCGATGTCATCGACCTCGATATTCTGCCCTTGACCGAGGCCGGCGTGGCTACGGGCAACAAGGTCTTCGGCGCCGCGATCCTGGATAAATCCGACCTGTCCCTGGTGCTCGCCGGAACCAATGACGAGACCACCAATCCGCTGTGGCACGGCGAGGTGCACACCCTCAAACAGTTCTACGAGCTGCCCGAGCATCCGCCGACCTCAGATCTGCTGTTCGTCTCCACCCATGAACCGTGCACCATGTGTATGTCGGCGATCACCTGGGCCGGGTTCGACAACTTCTACTATTTCTTCAGCCACCAGGATTCCCGGGACAGCTTCGCCATCCCGCACGACCTGCGGATCCTGCGCGAGGTGTTCGGGCTGGAGCCCGGCGGCTATCGCCGCACCAATGCGTTCTGGACGGCGTACTCGATCCCCGAGCTGGTCGACGCCGAGGACGATCCACAGTTGCGGGACCAGGCACAGCGGATCACCGAGCGGTACGCCGCGTTGTCGCAGCGGTATCAGGACATCAAGGACGGCAACGACATTCCGCTGAGCTGAACATGGTTTGGCGGCCGCGACGCGGGCCGAAATTGGTGTCGGTACCGACCATCGGCCCGCCTTAGGCTGGATCTGTGGCTGGTCACCTCGAGGTCGATACGGATGCTGCATTCAATACCTCGCGTGCGGTGAGCACGGACGCCGAGGAACTGCGCGAAGGCCTGGTTGAGCTTTCGCATGAGTGGGCGAATGTGTCACGCGGATGGTCCGGGGCTGCCGCGTCGGCCTACACGCCGCTGTTCCAGGAATGGGAAGAGGGCGCTTCAAAACTCGTCGAATCGCTTGCCGAGTCGGCACACCTGCTCGCCGAGGCCGCATCCCGCTACCAGGAACAAGACAGCGGCTCCGCCGAATCCGTGGCCACGACGGCCCGCGCGATGGGCCTCTGATGCGCTACCGGGTCGAGCTCGATGAGCTACTGGCGTTCGTCGACAAGCTGGAGGCCTTCGGGAAGCGCGCCGAAGCCATCGCCGCTCGCGTCGACAGTCAGGTCGCCGATCTCCATACAAGTTGGTCCGGCGACGCCGCGACGGCTCACCGGACTCAGCACGACGAGTGGATCGCTGCCGCGGCGCAGATGCGGGAGGCGGTGAAGGAGCTTCGCGAGGCAGCGCACACAGCGCACCAGAACTACACCGATGCCGCGCGGCTCAATGTCGAGATGCTGTCGTGACAGTCCAGGACGTAGATCCCGAGACCTACTACGGCGTCGGCGCGAGGTTGTTCGAACTGGCCGGCGACATGTACGACGCCTTTCAGGTGAACGTCACGATGCTCGGCGAGACCGGAGCCATGGCCGGCAGCGATGACGCCGGCACGGCATGGGCAGCGTCATATGACGCGCGCGTCGGTGAAGTGCTCGGAGCCGTCAACGACCTGACGTTGGCGTTGGAGAACTATGGCGGCGTCATCATCCAAGCCGGGTACAACCATGCGGTCGCCGAGCACAATGCGACGCCGGGAGCGGGCGCGCCACCGGTGAAACCACCCGAGCCGGTCAGCGTCGCCGGTGTGCTGTCCGCACCGCCGTCGGCCGGCGGCCCCGGCAAAGGTCTGATCGACAACGCCATCGGATTGGCCGACCAAGTGGGCGTGCCGGTGCCCGACGGCGACACCGAGAAGATCGACAAAGCCGCGCAGGCTTGGGATCGGCTGGCCACGGTCTATCAGACCAAGACGGTCGTCGAAGCCCTGGAGGTCAACGCCCGCAGGTTCAGCGACACCAAGTCACCCGAAGTGGAGTTGATCGGTCGGGATCTGCTCGAGTTGCGGGATGCCACCAAGGCCATCCTGGACAGCTGCGCCGAATTGTCGAAGTCTTGCAACGACTATCGGACTGCACTCGATGAGCTCCGGAACAACATCGGCGGGATTCTGGAGGATCTCGCGATCGAGTTGGGCGCAACTGCGGCAATCGGCATTGCAGCGTCCTTTGTCACCTTCGGCGTCGGCGCGGTGGCCGCCACCGCCAAGGCCGCCCACACGATCACCAAGTTCGCCAAGATCATCGGGCTCGCTGTTGCGTCATGGAAGATGACGAAGAACATCGGCAAGGGTGTGCAGAAGATCGCGGACATCGCGAAGGTCCGTAAGCAGTTGGAGCGCATCAAGAATCTGGGGCGGAAGGGTAAAGGCGACGAGCCCAAGCCGCCAACGGTGGCCAAACCCGACGGCTCACTTGAGTTCAATACGCGTCCGGAGCGTTTGGACCACACATTCGCCCCGAAGCACAAGCTGGATGGCATCGTCGAGAGAACTGGTGGCCGCGAGGAGGCCATGCGTGAAATGCTGAACGGACTGCAGGGAAAGGTTCCTCAGAGCGGCACCTTTGAAACTGTGATTACGGTTTCTGGCGAACAGGTGACGGTTCGCGGATTCGTTGACAATGGGATAATTAAGATTGGGACGGCGTTCATTCCATGACAGAAAAAGAAGCCTGGCGCGAAATCTCGGCCGAAGAGACTGCGGTTATCGCCGCGATCATCACCGCTTCGCGGCTGCCAGGTTGCGACATACTCTTGGCGGAGCTTGACGGCGCGGCGGTATCGCCGCAGACAGCGTGGATTCTCGATATCAAACCGGCCGACGCCACACGTGCGACCGACCTCCCCACCGGACCGTTTCCGGCCCGAGCATTCGTGCCTAGCAGCGCCCAGTACCAGGGTGAAGTGATTGTCTGGATTTCGGCGGGCCACATCTCGGGGCTGGAATATGCGTGGATCACAGATGGACCACCCACGAGATGGCCTCTGCCCGAAGAGATGGAGATCGTGCCGTCCTGAGCTCTGATGACATGTGGCACTGGGATTGAATGGGCCTAGCGAACGATGGTCGACTACACCGAATTGCGGCCTCTTGAAGCGATCTACCTGGAAGACAGCTATGTCCTCAGCATTGTGGAATCTCCAGGGTGCCTTGCGTTCGAGATGGAAGCGGTGCTTACCCCTCAGCATCCGGCATACCAACAGCCACTAGCGGGTGAACAGTACTGTTATGCCCGTGGGGATTTGGTCTTCACCAATGTAGCGAAGGTTGATTGGGTTCGAGGCTCGAACAGTCGTTCCATCGATGCTTCAGGGGATGCAGACCTAGGCAATATCGATAGGCTGACCTATACCAACGGTGTTTACACAGCCGAAGGCGATTGGGGTGAGGTGCTGATCCACAGTTCGGCTAACCCGACGTTCGAACTCTCGCCCCGATAGCTAAAGACTCGTGATATCGAAGCTGGAATATGCACGCATCAGAGATGAAACGCACACGAAGTAACTTCTGCCCGCCATTCTGGAAGCCCTGCGAATGAGCGATCTCCAGAGAGGCCGCGTCCGATGACCATCAGTCCAGAGTGGCTCCAACACGTTCAGAAGTACCGCGTCATGATCGACGCTTTTATCGCAGATCAGATAGACGCGGCCGAGTTTGAGAAACTCTACTTGTCGGCGATCAAAGTTGAGAAGACAGTATTTCCGGACAGCATTTACTCGGCGCTACAGGAACTCTTTGAGGATGTTGACGCGTACGTTTCCGACCCAAACCTCAGAACCGAGCAGGAGGACATTGACGAAGATCATTTGCACTCGTGTGCGGTTCGAGCCCGAGACGCTTTACGCATCCTGGCCCCCTGACGTTCACGCTCGGTTCTGCCGGAACTGGGCGTCAGGCCGGCGAGCAGCTCGCATCCATCGCGCGATCTGATGGACCTCGGACTCTCCGGGCGAACGCTGACCTCACATCACGTTGAGTACACCGTCGGACTGCAATTGTCAGACGAGTACTTCGTCAGAATCGAGTCGCGATTCACGTTGACAGTGGCAGGCACGACGACGGTGCTATCGCCTGAAGTTGATCCCGTGTCTGCTTTCGAACCATTGAGTCACCTTGTAGGTCAAGTGATAACCGCATCCGAAGTCGATGACACCGGGTCATTGACCGTGGCCTTCGACGGCGGCAACTCGTTGCTCGTAGAACCTGACCGAAACTACGAAGCGTGGACCGTCACCGGCCCCAAGGGAATGATCATTGTCTGCCAGCCGGGCGGCGAACTGGCAATCTGGCACGCCACGGAAAGGCCGGACCGACAATGAGCACAATGCTCATCCGGTGCGGATCGAGCGCATCGACCAGCAGAATCGGTAAACAGCATCAAATGGATAATCGTTTCAGCTTCCTCAGCAAGTCCGACAGCGCATGGTTGAATAGTGTTCTGGCTCTGCGGAACTCGGCACTGGCTTCCCGTATCAGCGTTTCGCATCACATATCACGCACGGATGCGTCCGAGATTGTGTTGGCGCTCGCGGACGAACTCGCCGACCATCTGAACGATGACTGGGAGCCGACCGAACAGGGTCGGCGGGTGAGCGAGATCCTCGCACTGGTCAACGCCCGACGACTCGTCGAATGGCCGCAATAACTGGATAACCTTGAAGCCATCCATGCCAGACGTCACGTCTCCCGCAATGCGGCAGCAGACGGTGACTGCGCTCACCGCGTTGGCTGACCGTGACTATCCGCAACGCGTGTGGATAGACCGCGAATACCCTCGTGAAGGTTTCTACGATGACCTGACTTTGAACGTCAACACCCTGTACGACATGGTCCTGCCCGATCCGCAGGCGAGGCTTGGCGTGGTACTCCTCAGCGAATCTGAGGTCGCGCTGTTGACTGCTTTGGAACAGGTTCTCGGACCATTGGTCGACGATCTCCGCGACGCGCCCGCCCCAGCAGTACCTGTCGGATCCGCGGTGGAGTGCGGTCGTGCCTGCCGCAGCATCTGCATTGTCCGCCATGAGACCCAACGATTGACTGGCCCGTCGCCCCCGCCGAGATACGCACAATGGTTGTTCGGGGCGCCACAGCACGACCATTCCGCGTGTTTCGGCGCTGTGCACTTGACAAGCAATGACGCAGGGAGCGTTGATATTGCGTCCATGGCGTGAAAGTGCGAGAAGGCAACGCCCGAACGCAAGGTCAATCCATTCCGGACGCAGCGCCCGACGGGATGCGATCGGCTACGCGGTGCGCAGGTACTCCGAGCCACCCACGTAGACGATGCCGGGGTGGTACTGCGAGTTGGCCGCGCCGGCGATGGCGGCCGCGAACTCGTCCGTCGACGGCAGCGGGGCGCTGCGCCGCGGTGCCAGCGCCGGACCATGGAGTCGGGTCAGCACGTTCGTACCGTCGATCATGTCGCCGGAAACCACGGTGAAATGGATTCCCCGCCGGGCGAACTCGTAGCGCATGCCGTACATCGCGGTCTCCCCTGCACGCATGCTCGCCGCGATCGGGGCGTATCCCATCGGCACCGCCTTGTGTGGGTAGAAATGCGCCTGGTGGCTGGTGACGAACACGACGCGGGCCCCGGCCGGCATCAACGGCAAGGCCGACGCGACCAGTCGCCGCTGCGCGTCGCGGTTGAGGCGCATCGCGTGCCCGGGCTCGACCTCACGCTCCAGGCCGCCGGAGGCATTGAGGACCAAGGTGTCCAGCCGGCCGAAGCGCTGGCGGATACCGGCGAGCATGGCTTCGGCGGCGGATTCGTCGGAGATGTCGGCGGCCACCGCCGAGGCGTGTCCCCCGGCGTCGCGGATGGCGTCGGCCACGGCGTGTGCCCGGCCCGCCTTCTCCCGGTAGTTGACGATCACGTGGGTGCCCGGGTGGGCGAGCTGGTGTGCGACCTCCGCGCCGATTCCGCGAGATGCGCTGGTCACCAGGGCGATCTGTGGTTCGTGCATGTTGGGTCCTTTCACCAGGCCGTACGTCACGTTCCCGGATCACGGTACACCCAATGTAAGAAAAATAAGAGATCTTTAAGGTCACGGTGAGGTGGCGGTGGTGTCGCTGCGGTGCATCCGGTTCACGCCGGCGCATTTCGACCGGTACATCGCCAGATCTGCCGCGCGGGTCAGCTGCTCGAGGTCATCACCCGCGGTTGACGAACTCGACCAGCACGGCGGCGAGTTCGCGACCCTTCTCCTCCTGCAGGAAATGACCGCCGCCGGCGATGGTGACATGCGGTTGTCCCGCCGCGCCGGGGATGAGGTTGCGCATTGGTGCGTCTGCGCCGCGAGTGATCGGGTCCGAGTCGGAGAACGCGCACAGGAACGGCCGGTCGAACCGTCGCAGGCCGTCCCAGGCAGCCCGGTTGGGACCTGCCGCCGGGTCGTCCGGACCGGTCGGCACCAGCGTCGGGAACTGACGCGCGCCGGCCTTGTAGGTCTCGTCCGGGAACGGCGCGTCATAGGCCGCAATCACCTCGGGCGACAGCTCGGACACGCAGCCACCGTTGATGATCTTGCCGACTGGGAACTGCGGCGCCTCCTGGCTGAAACGCTGCCACGCCAGGAACGCCTCGCCGGGGTGCTCGTCGCCCGTCGGCAGCGAGGTGTTGGCCGCCATCACCCGGGCAAACCGCTCAGGGTGCTCACCGACCAGGCGCAGCCCGATGAGCCCGCCCCAGTCCTGGCAGACCAAGGTGATGTCGGTGAGCCCGATCGCCTCGATGGCCGCCCACGTCCAGTCGACATGCGACTGATAGGTGTAATCCTCGCGTCTCGCCGGTTTGTCGCTGCGCCCGAACCCCACGAGATCGATCGCCACCGCGCGCAGTCCGGCATCGACCAGCACCGGGATCATCCACCGGTAAAGGTAGCTCCAAGACGGTTCGCCGTGCAGCAGCAGCACCGCCGGTGCGCCGACGGGACCCTCGTCGAGATGGTGTATTCGCAGCCCGTCCACCTCCACGTAGTGCGGGGCGAACGAGAAATCCGGCAGATCGTCGAAGCATGTGTCGGGGGTGCGCAGAACGTCCATGACTGAGCTAATCAAGCCGCTCGGGGTAACGCCTCCCGATCCACGAAACTTGGTGTTCTACTCCGCGAGCACCCCGGCCCGGCGCATGGCTGTGGAGATGTTCTCGAAGTCGATCGCGACATGGGCCCGTGCCAGCGCCTCGGCCTGGTCACCGCGCCCGCCGGCGATCGCGTCGATGAGTTGTTCGTGTTCGGCCAGCGCACGAAGCTCCATCTGCCGCATGGTCGCCGGTTCACCCCAGACGTGTGCGGGTGCACCGATGCTCACCGACGCCTCCAGCTCCAGCAGCACTTGCTTGAGCACGGCGTTGTGGGTGGCATCCATGATCGCCAGGTGCAGTGCGCTGTCGGCCTGCTGCGCGGACAGCCCGGTCTGAGCATCGCGGTAGACCGCGAGCCGCTCATGCAGCAACGCGATGTCGGCGTCTGTGCGGGACTCGGCAGCCGCCCGGCACACCGCACCATGCATCCGGCAGATGGCGTCACAGCGGTCGCGCAGCTCATCGACCCGGATGGTCAGGGTGCGACCGACGATCTCGGTGGACGAATCGGGCCATTGCTGCAGCACGTAGCTGCCGCCGCCCCGGCCCCGCCGGGTCTGCACCAGGCCGCGCTCGACGAGGCGGGCCAGTGCCGCCCGCACCGTCATGCGCCCAACCCGGAGCGAGGCCGCGAGCTCACGCTCGGCCGGCAATCGGGCCCCGGGCAGGTACTCGCCGATGGCGATCGCGGTGACCAAGCGATCGGTGATCTCATCGACCCGGGTGGAGGATTCGAGCTCTGTTTGCAGCAAACGAGGGATGCCGATGTTGGTCGCCTGGCTCACCGCTCCGCCCCCTCCGCGCTCTTGCCGCTCACAGTATCGATGGCCAATGTTAAAAGCTCATTAATGGTCTTGCCATGAGACCATTACCGTCGCATGCTGACCACCATGCCACGCACAACCCGCTTGGTCCCGTTCGGTGAACACCGGACATGGGTCCAGATCACGACACCCGAAACCGCCCGCCCCGCAGCGCTTCCGCTGTTCGTCCTGCACGGCGGCCCCGGGATGGCGCACAACTACGTGGCCAATATCGCCGCGCTGGCCGACGAGACCGGCCGCACGGTCATCCACTACGACCAGCTCGGCTGCGGCCACAGCACCCACCTGCCCGACGCACCCGCCGACTTCTGGACCCCACAGCTGTTCGTCGACGAGTTCCACACCGTCCGCGAGGCCCTCGGCATCGAGCGCTACCACGTGCTCGGCCAGTCCTGGGGCGGCATGCTGGGCGCCGAGATCGCCGTCCGCCGACCCCCAGGCCTGGCCTCGCTGGCCATCTGCAACTCTCCGGCCTCGATGCAGCTGTGGGTCGAGGGCGCCGCCGAACTGCGGGCCCAGCTGCCCCCACAGACGCAGGCCGCCCTGGAACGTCACGAGACCGCAGGCACCGTCACCGATCCGGAGTACCTGGCGGCGACGATGGAGTTCTACGAACGCCACGTGTGCCGGGTGACACCGATGCCGCAGGACTTCGTCGACAGCGAAGCCCAGATGGTGGCCGAGCCGACGGTGTACCACACCATGAACGGGCCCAACGAGTTCCACGTCATCGGCACCCTGCGCAACTGGACGATCGTCGACCGGCTGCCCGCGATCGCCGCGCCGACCCTGGTACTGGCCGGTGAGTTCGACGAAGCCACACCCGCGACCTGGGCGCCCTTCGTCGAGCTCGTCCCCGGCGTGCGCAGCCACGTGTTCCCCGACACCAGCCACTGCACCCACCTGGAGAAGCCCGAGGAGTTCCGCGCCGTTGTCGCCGAGTTCCTGCACCAGCACGATCTGGCCGTCGCAGCCCGGGTCTGACCCCCATCCCACGATCCCGACAGGACCCCCATGGCCATAGCTGATGCGCGCCTCACTTCCGGTGAGGGCCAACAGAGTCTCGAATCATTCGGCTACAAACAGGAACTCAACCGCTCCGTCTCCACCGTGGACCTCATCGTCTACGGCCTGGTGTTCATGGTGCCCATCGCGCCGTGGACCATCTTCGGCACCGTCTACAACAGCGCTTCGGGCATGGTGCCGCTGGTCTATCTCATCGGCCTGATCGCCATGGTGTTCACCGCGCTGGCATACGCACAGATGGCCAAATCGTTCCCGTTGGCCGGCTCGGTGTTCGCCTACGTGGGCCGCGGAATCCACCCCCGCCTCGGGTTTTTCGCCGGGTGGGCGATCCTGCTGGACTACCTGCTGATCCCCACGCTGCTCTACGTGTTCGCCGCGGAATCGATGGTCGGGCTGTTCCCCGACACCCCGCGATGGATCTGGGCGGTGGTGTTCGTCGTCGTCAACACCGTGATCAATTTGCTCGGAATCGGATCACTCAAGATCGTCAACCGCGTGTTCCTGGCGGTGGAACTGGTGTTCGTGGTGCTGTTCGTCATCATCGCCGTCCGCGCCATCAACGGCCAGTCCCTGCCCGACGTCGGCTGGAGCACGCTGCCGATCTGGAACTCCGATGTGGTGAGCGCCCCGCTGATCGCGACGGCGCTGTCCATCGCGGTGCTGAGTTTCCTTGGCTTCGACGGTATCTCGACGCT
The DNA here is from genome assembly GCF_008329585.1 of Mycolicibacterium sp. P9-22. Taxonomy (GTDB): domain Bacteria; phylum Actinomycetota; class Actinomycetes; order Mycobacteriales; family Mycobacteriaceae; genus Mycobacterium. The sequence continues at coordinate 505,487 of NZ_NPKP01000004.1, forward strand.
GGCAGAGGAGTCCACGGGCAAGCGCAACCCGGCGGGCCGGGCGATGATCATCGCCCTGTTCGTGGTGGCGTTCCTGTTCATCACCCAGACCTGGCTGGCCAGCCTGCTGGCCGGCGGCCGGGAGGCATTCGGCGACGACGAGGCCGGCAACGCCTTCTTCCTGCTGGTGCAGGCCGCCTCCAGCACCGGCTGGATGAACGCGTTCTTCGTGGTCAACGTCATGGCCGTCGGGTTCGCGAACGCCATGGCCGCCCAGGCTGCCACCAGTCGGCTGCTGTTCTCGATGAGCCGGGACCGCCAACTGCCGGCGTTCCTGTCGACCATCAGCTCACGCAAGGTGCCGTTCGCGGCGATCCTGGTGGTCAGTGCGCTGAGTCTGGTGCTGGTGCTGTTCTTCGTCGGCCAGATCGGCCTGATCTCCTCACTGGTGAACTTCGGTGCCTTGTTCGGGTTCTGCCTGCTGCACATCTCGGTCGTCTGGTACTACGTGGTGCGCAAGAAGTCGAAGAACTACCTGCTGCACCTGGTGGTGCCCACCGTGGGCTTCCTGATCGTCGGGTATGTGCTGTTCAACGCCGATTCGCTGGCCAAGATCGGCGGCGCCGTGTGGCTGCTCATCGGCGCGATCGTGTTCGGGGTCAACCACATCCGTGGGCGCTCGGCCGCGGAACGGGCGGCGTGACCGGCGCCGTCCGGCCGCGAGGATCAGTCCCGCAGCGCGGCGCGCAGGTGCGGGATCAGATCGCCGCGGTCACCGACCACGATGTCATCGAGACCCAGCCACCCGGCCATCGAGCGTAGTTCGGCGGCCATCCCGGCGGCCACCCGCGCGCGATCCCGGCCGTCCTCGGTGAACGCGCCCACCACGTTGAGAACCCCGTCGGCACGCTTGAGGTCGACGCGACCCACCAGCTCACCGTCGAGCAGGAACGGCCATACGTAGTAACCGAATTGGCGCTTGTGGGCCGGGGTGTAGATCTCGATCCGGTAGTGGAAACCGTCGAACAGGCGCTCCATCCGGGGCCGGAAGAACACCAGGGGGTCGAACGGGCACAGCAGCGCGGTGCCGCGGTCGCGGCGGGGCACCTTCTGCCCGGCCCGCAGGTAGGCCGGGGCGTTCCAGCCCGCCACGTCCACCGGCTCCAACTCGCCCTCGGCCACCAGTGCGGCGACCGCGGGCTTGCTCTGCTTGGGGTTGAGCCGGAAATAGTCCCGCAGATCGGGTTCGGTACCCACCCCCAGCGCACCGGCGGCCCGCAGGATCAGTTCGCGGACCGCCTCCTCGTCGGAGACGTGGCGCGCCAGCACCTCCGGTGGCAGGACGCGCTCGGTGAGGTCGTAGTGGCGGGCGAACCCGACCCGCGTCGCGGTGGTCAGCACACCCGCAGACCACAGCGCTTCGGCCACCCACTTGGTCTCGCTGCGATCCCACCACGGTCCCTTGCGGCCGCGGGGTTCGGCCTCCAGATGCGCCTCGATCTGGCCCGCGGTGGACGGGCCGAGTTCCGCGATCGCTTGGACGATGTCCTCGGCGAGCTTGGCGTTCTTCTTGACGATCTCGGTTCCCCAGCGGCCGTGTTCGTACTCGGCCATCCGCCACCGCAGCAACGGCCAGTCGTCCACGGCCATCAGGGCGGCCTCGTGCGCCCAGTACTCGACCAGCAGCCTGGGCGCCCTGGCCGAGTGTGTCCATGCCGCCCGGTCCAGCACCTCGCGGTCATAGGGGCCCAGCCGGCTGAACACCGGCGCGTAGTGGGCGCGCACCGCGACCGATACCGAATCCAGTTGCAGCACCTGAATCCTGGAGATGAGGCGTTTCAGGTGTCCGCGGGTCAGCACTCCCGGCTTGGACTCGTGGAAGCCCTGGGCGGCGACAGCGACCCGTCGGGCCTGCGCGGTGGTCAGAGTAGGCACGCCGCCATCGTTCCCTACGGCACCGACAACCACGCCGAGACGGTCACGTACGCAGGTAGCTGCTGAACCGGTACCGCAGACCCGACTCGCTGGTCAGCCAGTCCCCCACGGTGCCGACCCAGGTTTCGTCGAGTACGGGTGCGGTCGCATCATGGTCATCGCGCGGGAGGTCGATGTCGACCTCGGTGATCTCGCAGCGGTCGGCCAGCGGCAACGCCAGTGCATACAATTGAGCGCCGCCGATCACCCAGATGTCCCGCGACGCCGGCAGCTCGGTCACCACGTCCGCGCCGTCGGCGCGATAATCGCGATCCCGCGACACCACCACGTTGCGGCGCCCGGGCAGGGGGCGCACCTTGACCGGCAGCGACTCCCAGGTCAGCCTGCCCATGACGACGGTCTGCCCCATCGTCAGCTCCTTGAACCGGGCCTGGTCCTCGGGCAGCCGCCAGGGAATGCCGTTGTCCCGCCCGATTACCCCGGATGTCGACTGCGCCCAGATCAGTCTCATACCGCCACCGGGGCCTTGATGCCCGGGTGCGGGTCGTAGTTCACGATGGCGATGTCGTCATAGGTGTAGTCGAAGATCGAATCCCGCGGCGCCAGAACGAGTTCGGGGTAGCGCCGCGGATCGCGGGACAGCTGCAACTGCACCTGATCGACGTGGTTGTCATAGATGTGGCAGTCGCCGCCGGTCCAGATGAACTCGCCGACCTGCAGGCCGGCCTGGGCCGCCATCATGTGGGTCAGCAGCGCATAGCTGGCGATGTTGAACGGGACGCCTAGGAACAGGTCCGCGCTGCGTTGGTACAGCTGGCAGGACAGCTTGCCGTCGGCGACGTAGAACTGGAAGAACGCGTGGCACGGGGGCAGCGCCATCTGCGGGATCTCGCCGACGTTCCAGGCCGAGACGATGTTGCGGCGGCTGTCGGGGTCCCGCTTCAACAGCTCCAGGGCGGCGCTGATCTGATCGATGTGTTCGCCCGACGGTGTCGGCCAGGACCGCCATTGCACGCCGTACACCGGACCCAGATCGCCCGTATCGGAAGCCCATTCGTCCCAGATCGTGACACCGCGGTCCTGCAGCCAGCGCACATTCGAATCGCCGCGCAGAAACCACAGCAGTTCGTAGACGATCGATTTGGTGTGCACCTTCTTGGTGGTGATCAGTGGAAAGCCGGCGGTCAGGTCGTATCGCAGTTGATGCCCGAACACGCTGCGAGTCCCGGTGCCGGTCCGGTCAGATTTCGGTGTCCCCTGGGCCATCACCAGACGCAGCAGATCCTCATACGGGGTCGCAATGGGCACACCGTCAGCTTACGTCGAGCCGCGTGGAGTAGAACGGATGGCATGCCGATCACCCACGACACCATCACCACCGCCGACGGCGCCTGCCGGGTCACCGTCGCGACTCCCGCCGGCGAGGGGCCGTGGCCGGCGGTGGTGATGTACCCCGACGCCGGCGGCGTCCGGCACACCTTCGATGAAATGGCCGCCCAGCTGGCCGGGTACGGCTACGTCGTGCTGGTTCCCGACGTCTACTACCGGGACGCCGGCTGGGCGCCCTTCGACATGGGCTCGGTGTTCGGCGACGACGACGAACGCAAGCGGTTGTTCGGCATGATCGCCAAGGTCACCCCGGACATCATGGCCGCCGACGCACATGCGTTCTTCGACTACCTGCAGTCCCGACCCGACGTGGCGGGCGAGACGTTCGGCACCACCGGGTACTGCATGGGTGGCCGGACTTCACTGGTGGTCGCGGGCCGCGTGCCCGACCGGGTGGCCGCGGCCATGTCGTTTCACGGTGGCGGACTGGCCTCCGACGATCCGGGCAGCCCGCATCTGTTGGCGGACAAGATCAAGGCCAGGGTGTACGTGGGCGGTGCCCGCGATGATGCCTCCTTCACCGTCGAGCACTCGTTGATCCTGGAGGCGGCGCTGACCGAGGCCGGCGTCGATCACACCATCGAGTTCTACTCCGCCGCACATGGTTTCGCCGTGCCGGACAACCTTCCCTATGACGAGGCGGCGGCCCGGCAGCACTGGGAGGCGATGGCTCAGGTGTTCGGCAGCACCCTGAGCTGAACGTCCGCTACTGCGGTTCGTCGCGGTGCAGGTAGGTGCGGATGGCGCGGGCGATCCCGCGGCCCGCGTAGATGCCGGTGGCCACCGACAGCAGCACCATCGCGATGAACATCACCAGCCAGTTGGAGCGGGCGTGGCTGATGTTCCACCAGACGTAGGTGAACAGCAGCGCGCAGAGGAACAGCACGATATCGCGCCAGTTCCCACGGTAGGACATGGCGGCGTCCCGCAGTTCCCGGGTGCGTTCACCGGCGGTGATCAGCTCGTCGATGCGCTGATCGATGCTCGCCTGCAACCGGGCACGGCGCTCGGGCTGGTCGGCCGGGAGGCGTTCGAGCAGGTCCATGTCCTTGACGATCATCCCCCGCACGTCCGGCGGCTTCAGGTTGCCCGCAATGACACCGAGCATGGCGCCACCGGCGATCGGCGCCGCTCCCAATGCGAGTTCGGCGATTCCCGGCATGTGTTCCCCCTGTCGTCGTCAGTACGCGAGCGTCGCGGTCAGTGTGCCATCAGACTCCGACCTGGATACCCGCCTCACGGCATCAATTGCGCGGCAACGGTGGCGCCGAGATTCCAGCACGCCTCCAGATCGGCCTTGTCCGGTTTGCCGGAGACCACCACGTGGTCGGCCGCCTTCACCCAGCCCAACCCGGCGGTAATGCCGTCGACTGCGCGCTCGGCGCCTTCGGTTCCCTCGTTGCCGTGCAGGTACAGCCCGAACGGCCGGCCGCGGGTGCTGTCCAGCAGCTGGTAATAGGCGCCATCGAAGGCGTGCTTGAGTGCGCCCGAGATGTAGCCGAGGTTGGCCGGTGAGCCCAGCAGATAGCCGTCGGCTTCGAGCATCTCCGCCGGCGACACCGTGAGCGCCGGGCGGCGGATGACCTCCACCCCCTCGATCTCCGGGTCGGTCGCACCGGCGATGACGGCCTCGAACATCTCCTGGCAGTGCGGTGACGGCGTGTGATGCACCACGAGCAGCTTCATGGTCGCCCCGCGCGTTCCATCTCGACGGCGGTGCGCATCGTCTCGCGCGCCCGGCTGCGGTCACCGGCGTAGTCGTAGGCCCGTGCCAGCCGGTACCAGCGCACCCAGTTGTGCCGATCGGCTTCCAGCTCGTCGCGCGTCTTCTCGAACAGCGCGTCGGCGGCGTCACGCTCGATCCGCCCCGAGGGCCTGCGCGGCAGTTCGCTGACGTCGAGATCCATATCGGCCTCGCGGGCCAACCGGACCAGCCGCTGATGGGCCAGCCCCGCGCGTAGCGTGGCCAGCATCGCCCACAGGCCGATGACCGGCAGCGCCAGCAGCGCCACGCCCAGACCGATCGGGGCCGGCTCGCCAGAGGCGATGAACGCCAATGCCGTTCGGCCCAGCATCAGGAAATAGACCAGCAGCGCGACACACATGAACCCGATCAGCAGCTGGATACGCAGCGTGCGCGCGCCGTCGTTCATGACAGGTCGAGCAGCGGCTCAATCCCGATGGTGAGGCCGGGCCGCTCGGCGACCTTGCGCACCCCGAGCAGCACGCCGGGCACGAAGGACGTGCGGTCCAGGCTGTCGTGCCGGATGGTCAGCGTCTCCCCCTGGGTTCCGAACAGCACCTCCTGGTGCGCGATCAGCCCGGACAACCTGATGGAGTGCACCGGAATGCCGTCGACGTTCGCGCCGCGGGCACCGTCGAGTCCGGTGCTGGTGGCATCGGGATTGGGCGGCAGACCTTTTCGCGCCTCCGCGATGAGCCTGGCGGTGCGTTCCGCGGTGCCGGACGGGGCGTCGGCCTTCTGCGGGTGGTGCAACTCGATGACCTCGACGGATTCGAAATGCCGGGCGGCCTGCTTGGCGAAGTGCATGGTCAGCACGGCGCCGATGGCGAAGTTCGGGGCGATCAGCACCGCGACATCCGGCCGGGCCGACAGCCAGATGTGGACCTGGGTCAGCCGCTCCTCGGTGAAGCCGGTGGTGCCCACCACCGAATGAATGCCGTTTTCGATCGCGAAGTTCAGGTTGTCCATCACCACATCGGGATGGGTGAAGTCGATGACGGCCTCGGTGCCGGTATCGGTCAACATCGACAACGGATCACCGGCGTCGACCTCCGCGGACAACTCCAGATCGGGAGCGTCCTGAACGGCCTTGACCATGGTGGCGCCGACCTTGCCCTTGGCCCCCAACACTGCAACTCGCATGGCTGGCAGCCTACTGCGGCTCCCACCCGACGTACCGTGGACCCATGCGCCTGATCGTGTTGCTCCTGGCCGCGCTGGCGACTGCCGGCTGTGCGAGTACCGCCGCGGCCGACGACACATCGCCGGATGGCCGCACCTTCGTGTCGGTGACGGTGGCGGGCGAGCAGATTCCCGGCGGCGGCCCGCTGACGCTGAGCTTCGCCGACGGCCAACTGTCGGCGTATGCGGGCTGCAACCGCGGGTCCGGCCCGGCCGATCTGGCCGACGGGCACCTGAGCACCCAGTTGGCGACCACAATGATGGGCTGCCCGCCGCCGTACGCTGACGCAGACGCCTGGATGGGACGCTTCCTGGAGGCCCGGCCGGCGTGGTCGCTGAGCGCGGACACCCTGACGCTGACCACCGATACCGCCACCGTCACGCTGCGCGACAAGGCGGTCGTGGACCCGGATCGTCCGCTCCTCGGGACCACCTGGCGGGTGGACACCCTGGTCTCCGCTCAGGCCGCCATGACATCGGTGGCGCTGGAACAGGCCCGGCCGACACTGACGCTGCACGCCGACCAGAGCGTCACCGGCTGGACCGGATGCAACACCTTCTACGGCCGCGCCGAGGTCTCGGGTTCCACGGTGACCTTCGCACCCGTCAACACCGGCGGCCCGGTCTGTGCGGGCGAACTCGGCGATATCGAACGGTCGATCGTGGGCACGCTCGAGGGCCCGGTCCAGGCGATCATCGATGCCGATCGGCTGACATTGAGCGGTGCGAAAGGCGACGGATTGGTGCTGCGCGCCGAGTAGCATCTGGCCATGCGTGGCGCAAAGATCCTCATCACCGGCCCCACCGGGCAGGTCGCGGCTCCGCTGGCGTTGTCGCTGGCGGCCGAGAACGAAGTGTGGGGCATCGCCCGCTTCACCGACGCGGCGGCCCGAGAGGACTTGGAGCGCGCCGGAATTCGCTGCGAAAAGGTCAACCTGGCCGCCGGCGACTTCAGCGCAATCCCGTCCGATTTCGACTACGTCCTCAACCTGGCGGTCGCCAAGAGCGGGCGCTGGGACAAGGACCTGGGCGCCAACGCAGAATCGGTGGGCCTGCTGATGGCACACTGCGCCGACGCCAAGGCCTTCCTGCACTGTTCGTCGGCCGCGGTGTACGACCCGCCCGACGACGAACCCCGCACCGAGTCCGCCGCCCTCGGCGACAACCACAAATCGCTGTTTCCGACATACTCGATCTCCAAGATCGCCGGCGAGGTGGTGGCCCGGACGATGGCGCGCGCGCTGGGTGTGCCGACGGTGATCGCCCGGCTCAATGTGCCCTACGGCGACAACGGCGGCTGGCCGTTCTACCAGATGGAGATGCTGCGCGCAGGCGTGCCGATCCCCGTCCCGCCGGGCGGACCCGCCCGCTACAACCCGATCCACGAGGACGACATCATCGCGACCCTGCCGAGGATGCTGGAAGCCGCGTCGGTGCCCGCGACGACGGTCAACTGGTGTGGCGATCAGACCGTCAGCCTGCAGGAGTGGTGTGCCTACATCGGCGAACTCGTCGGCAGCGCACCGGTGTTCGAGGAGAGCGAGCAGGCCTTGCGCGGCGGCCCGACCGATACGACGCGGATGCACGAACTCGTCGGCAGCACGTCGGTGGACTGGCGCGACGGCATCCGCCGGATGGTGGCGAAGTTCCACCCGGAACTGGTCGGAGCCTAGCCGGCGTCGAAGTAGCGTCCCGCACGCAGATCATCGAGCAGCCCCGGATGCCGGGGCCGCCAGTCGAGCAGCGTGCGGGTGATCTCGCTGGACGTCGGATTGTCCAGTGCCGCAATAGCACCCACGAAGCCGAGCTCGTCGAGAGCCTGCTCGCGGGTGACGCTGAGGGTGGGCACTCCGAGGCGGTCGCCGATCACCTGCGCGATGTCACGGAAGGCGATGCCGCGCTCCGCCGCGCCGTGCAGCCGCGATCCGGCGGGCGCGGTTTCCAGTGCCAGCCGGTACAGCTGCGCCGCATCCAGATTGTGCACTGCGGGCCAGCGGTTGGTCCCGTCTCCGACATAGAGCGAGCGGCCCTTCTCACGGGCGTTCGCGATCAGGGTCGGCACGAAGCCGTGCCGGTCGGTCGGCCCGTGGACCGTCGGTGCCAGCCGGATGACCGAGGAGCGTACGCCGCGGCCGGCCAGCGCGAGGGTGGCGTTCTCGGATGCCACCCGTGGCCCGGACGGATCGACTTCACTGTCCTCGGTTCCCAGGGCACCGGAACCGCCTGGCCCGAACGCCAGCATCGCCGTGCCCGAGGTGGCAACAAATGGCTTACCCGAGTCCGTCAAGGCCGACCCGATGGCCTCGATGGCCGCCAGGTCGGCGGCCCCGGCGGCGGCGTAGTCGGTGAAGTCGTGGATGAATGCCAGGTGAATCACTCCGTCGGCCTCCGACGCCGCCGCGGCGAGGACGTCGAGGTCCTGTAGCGCTGCGCGCCGGACCTGCGCCCCAGCGGACCGCAACGCCGCCTCCGACGCGTCGGATCGGGCCAGGCCGGTGACCTGATGACCGGCGGCGAGCAGTTCGGCGACCACCAGCGAACCGATATGGCCGCTGGCGCCGGTGACGAAAACACGCATGTGCACTTCCCCTTTTCGATGTCAGTCAGTGACATCACTGACGCTACCCCTGAAGTCAGTCACTGTCATCACCTACACTCAGCTCATGGGTCGCTGGGAGCCTGATGCGCGCGGACGCCTGGAGCGCGCCGCGCTCGAGCTCTATCTGGAGAACGGCTACGACCAGACGACGGTCGCCGAGATCGCCGGCCGAGCCGGTCTCACCGAGCGCACCTTCTTCCGCCACTTCACCGACAAGCGCGAAGTGCTGTTCCGCGGTGACGAACTCGCTCAGGCCATGGCCGACGCGATCGACGCCGCACCCGAGGCGACGGCACCGCTGGACGCGGTGGCCGCCGCGCTCGACTCGACATCGGGCTTCTTCCGCGACCGCCGCGCGCACGCACGTACCCGCCAGACGGTGATCAACGCCAACCCCGCCCTGCAGGAGCGTGAGCTCATCAAGCTTGCGTCCCTGGCCACGACCATGGCCGACGCGCTGCGCAGGCGCGGTGTCGGCGATGCGACTGCCGGCCTACTCGCTCAGACCGGTGTCGCGGTCTTCAAGGTCGCGTTCGAGCGGTGGCTCGACGATCCCGCCGACCGGCCGCTGCCCGATCTCATCGGTGAGTCACTGGCCGAGCTCAGGTCGGCGACTCACCCCTGAGCTCGGCGAGCGCCGAATCAGCCTGCGCGAGATCGATGTTGGCCTCCTGCAGCTGTTGTTCCGCACCGGCCACGGCCTGCTCCGCGGCGCTCAGCGTGCGAAGCACCTGCTCGTAGCGGCGACGAGCCGTCGCCAGGGCGGTCGTTCGGTCCGACACCGCGGCCCTCGCATCGCGGTGCGCACGTTCGGCGGCGGCCAGGGCGCGACGCCGCTTCTCGGCGGCGCGCCGGTCGATCTTCGGTTCTGGCTCCGGCGCCGGTTTCGACTCGGCCTTCCGACGCGGCGTGGCGACCTGCGTCGGAGCGCCGAAGTCGCCGAAGCCCGACCACTCCTGCGCCTTCTCCAGCCGGCCCAACCGCGCGGCCACCTCGGGATCGGCGATGGCCGCCTGCAGGGTGCCGGTGACATCCTCGCGGATCGCCGCAGACGGGCCAGGCATGCCGGCTGCCGCGAAACCGGCGCGCGCCAACTGACTGACCAGTTTCCGCTGGGCCGTGGACAGTTCGCGGATTCGGGTCCCGTCCATCGCCGCATGCGCGGCCCGCAGCTGTGCGTTCAACTCGGCGAGCCGGTCCTTCGCGGCCGGGTCGGCACGCACGAGTGCGTTGACCACCCAGGCCGCCGTGGTCGGGCGTCGGGCTGCGGTGATCCTCCGCGCCGCGTCGGTGTCACCGCGCTGCTTGGCCGCGTTCGCCAGCTCCTTGCGCAGCGCGGTGAACTCCTCGGGCGGTACCCCGTAGAGAGCGTCCAGCTCGTCTTCCGCGCTCACAGCGGCGAGGCCCCACGCAGATGCTCGAAGATCAGCGAGGTCTGGGTGCCGGCGACATCGGCGTCGGCGTTGAGGTTCTCGACCACGAATGCTCGCAGGTCTTCGGTGTCGCGCGCCGCGACGTGCAGGATGAAATCGTCGCCGCCGGCCAGGAAGTACACGTTCATCACCTGAGGTCGCCGGCGGATCTGCTGGATGAAATCGCGGATCCGGCCGCGGGCAGTGGAATTCAGGCTCACCGAGATCATCGCCTGCAGGGTCAGTCCGACCGCCGCTGGGTCGATATCGGTGAAGAATCCCCGGATCACGCCCAGATCCTGCAACCGGCGCAACCGTCCGTGACAGGTCGACGGCGCGATGCCGACCGCCTCGGCCAGCGCGCTGTTGGAGATGCGGGCATCGGCGTGCAGCGCCAGCAGCATGCGCCGGTCGATGTCGTCGAGCTCGGCCGGCCGAACATCCTTCGGCGCCGGCGCCAGGCGAGCCCTCGGGGTCGATGATTGTTCACCCATGCGAGGACTTTAGCGAAGTCTCGCCATATTTATTGCCATAGACCCGGAGTTTCTTCACAATTGTCTCACCACCTCAATCGCAAGGAGCGATCATGCTCGTCGGCATCCCGACCGAGATCAAGAACAACGAATTCCGCGTCGCCATCACCCCGGCCGGCGTTGCCGAACTGACCCGGCGTGGCCATGACGTCGTCATCCAGGCCGGCGCCGGCGACGGTTCCGCCATCTCCGACAACGACTTCAAGGCCGCCGGCGCGGAGATCGTCGCCACCGCCGAACAGGTGTGGGCCCGTGCCGACCTGCTGCTCAAGGTGAAGGAACCCATCGAGGCCGAGTACGCGCGACTGCGCAAGGGCCAGACGCTGTTCACCTACCTGCACCTGGCCGCATCCAAGCCGTGCACCGATGCGCTGCTGGCGTCGGGCACCACGTCTATCGCGTACGAGACCGTGCAGACCGCCGACAATGCGCTGCCGCTGCTGGCGCCGATGAGCGAGGTCGCCGGGCGACTGGCCGCACAGGTGGGCGCCTACCATTTGATGCGCACCCAGGGCGGTCGCGGCGTGCTGATGGGAGGCGTTCCCGGCGTCGCCCCGGCCAAGGTCGTGGTCATCGGCGGCGGCATGGCCGGCGACAATGCTGCCGCCGTGGCCTGGGGCATGGGCGCGCACGTCACCGTGTTCGACCTCAACATCAACATCCTGCGCAAGATCGATGCCGAGTACGGCGGCGCCATCGAGACCCGCTACTCGTCGAGCCTGGATTTGGAGGACGCGGTCAAGCAGGCGGACCTGGTCATCGGGGCGGTCCTGGTGCCCGGCGCCAAGGCCCCCAAGCTGGTCACCAATTCGACTGTCGCGCAGATGAAGTCCGGTGCGGTACTGGTGGACATCGCGATCGACCAGGGTGGCTGCTTCGAGGATTCCCGGCCCACCACCCACGACGACCCAACCTTCGCGGTGCACGACACGGTGTTCTACTGCGTGGCGAACATGCCGGGTGCCGTGCCGCGCACGTCGACCTACGCGCTCACCAACGCGACGATGCCCTATGTGCTCAAGCTGGCCGACAAGGGTTGGCAGGCCGCGTGTGCGGCCGACGCCGCGCTGGCCAAGGGTCTGTCCACCCACGAGGGTGCGCTGCTGTCCGAGCAGGTGGCCGCCGACCTGGATCTGCCGTTCACCGATCCCGCGAATCTGCTGGCGTAACCGCCGGCCCCCACCGTCGCCCGGCTGAAGCAATTCGGCCGGGCGACGTGTATCTCACATGCCGGCCGGCGGATGACCGAGGCAGATCAGCGCGCCGAGCGGATCCTTGATCGCGGCCAAGGTGCCGTACGGGGTTTCCTCTCCCGGCATCAGAATCTCCGCGCCCAGCGACTCGGCCAACGCGACGGTCGCCGCCACATCGTCGACCATCACATACACCTGCCAGAAGGAGGGCACCTCGGGCGGGAACAGCGTGGCGGAGTCCATGATCCCCGAGTAGGAGTTCTCGCCGACAAAGACCTGCGAATAGCGGTCCGGCCCGATCGCGGCAGGGTCGCCGCCGGTGCCGATCTCCTCCAGGCGTGCGCCGATGACCTCGGGGTAGAACGCCACCGACTTGGCGTACGCCTTGCTCTGGCATTCGAACCAGTACGGCGCGCCGTGCGCACCCCACTCGGTGAAGCCCACGTGCGTGCCCGGTTGCCAGAAACCGATGACCGCGCCCGCGGTGTCGGTGGCGACCAGCATCGAGCCCATGTCACCGACGGGCATCGGCGGAACCATCACCGACCCACCCGCGGCCTCGATGGCGTCCGCGGTCGCCTTGGCGTCCTCGGTGTGCAGATAAACCGACCACACGTTGGCGACCCCGGCCTCGGCCATGTGCGGGACCAGGCCTGCCACCCGCTTCCCGTTGCGCAGGAAGTTCTGGTAGCCGCCGAACTCGGGCTGGGCCGGACCCTCCAGCTCCCAGCCGAAGACCGCCCGATAGAACTCGGCGGCCGCGCCGGGATCACTGCTCATCAGGTCGAACCAGATGGGCGCCCCCACCGGGGCGGAGTAGTCGGACATCTGAGTTTTCCTCTCGTCGGCATCGTCACCAGATAAGACAACCCCGCCGACGGAAACTCATCGCCGGCCGAGCAGGTGCGGCAGCACCAGTGCCGCGACCTCGCCGATCAACGGCCGCAGGCCTTCGGCCTCGGGGTCGGCGGTTTGCGTTCGGGTCATGATGGTCAGCAGCACCCGGGCGCCGTCGGGCCCGTAGGCGATGCCGGAATCATTGGTGGTTGCGTAGTCCCCGCTGCCGGTCTTGTCGGCGGTGGTCCAGCCGGGCGGAAGGCCGGCCCGCATGCTGGAGGTCTGGTTTGCGCGCATCCAGCCGTCGAGGAGCTCTCGTTGGGCGGGCGGTAATGCGTCACCGGCCAACAGGTTGCGGTAGCCGGCCGCCAGGGCGCGCGGCGTGGTGGTGTCACGGGGATCCCCCGGTATCGCCGAGTTCAGTTCGATCTCCCAGCGGTCCAGCCGAGTCCGGTCATCGCCGACGCTGCGCGCGAACGCGGTGATGGCCTGGGGGCCGCCGATGGTCTCCAACAACAGATTCGCCGCGAGATTGTCACTGCGCTGCAGGGCCGCCTGGGACAGTTCGGCCAGCGTCATCTGCTGGCCCAGCCGCTCGCCGGTCACCGGGGAATTCGGCAACAGGCCTTCCGGTTTCACGAAAACTTGCTGATCCAAGGTCAATTCGCCATCGGCGACGCCGCGCAGCACCCGCGCGGCCGCGTACGTCTTGAACGTGGAGCAGAGCGCGAAGGCCTCGTCGGCGCGGTGCTCCACCGTGAAACCGGACTGCAGATTCGCCGCGTACAGACCGACGAAGGCGTTGTGGCGCGCCTCGAGTTCACGGATCTGGTCTTCGAGTGTCAGGGCCGGGGCAGCCACCGCGGATTCGTCCGCGCAGCCGGCCAACGCCCCTCCTGCCGCCAATGCCATGGCGCCGAACAGAACTCTTCGTCGTGACAGGAGCATCACCCGACTGTACCCACTACCCCACGATCTCCCGAAGCCGCTGCGGCAACGACTTTCTGGATCTGTGCGGGCCGAGCACCGCCGCGCCCATCGGCCGGGCCAGCAAACGACGCGCGACGCTGTTCACCTCATCGAGAGTTACCGCGTCGATCTGCTCGAGGGTTTGCGCGATGGTGCGATGCGCACCGTAGTTGAGTTCGCTGCGCCCGATCCGGTGCATCCGCGACCCGGAATCTTCCAGGCCCAGCACCAGGCCGCCGCGCAGCGATCCCTTGGCGATCCGGCATTCCGATTCGGTGATGCCGTCGCGCGCCACCTCGGCCAGCACATCGGTGGCCACCCGCACGACCTCGTCGAAACGCTCCGGCAGGCACGCCGCGTACACCGAGAACGCGCCGGTGTCGGAAAAGGTGTCGGTGGTGGAATAGACCGAGTACGCCAACCCGCGCGTTTCCCGAATCTGTTGGAACAGACGCGAACTCAGGCCGCCGCCGAGCGCCGAGTTGAGCACCGACAATGCCCAGCGGTGCTCCCAATGCCGGCCCGGGGTCCGGACACCCAGCGACAGATGGGTCTGCTCGGCATCCTTGTTGACCACCTGCAGACCGGGCTTGCCCGCGACACGTCCGGTGCCTTTGCGGTGCGGTACCGCGGTGCGGCCGCGGACCAGCCGGGGACCGAAATACTCCCGTGCCAGAGCAACGACTTCGGCGTGGTCGATGTTGCCCGCCACCGCGAGGATCATCCGCTCCGGGGTGTAGCGCCGCTGGTGGAACGAATGCAGCTGGGTGCGGGTCATCGCCGAGATCGACTCCACGCTGCCGATGACCGGCCGCCCGACCGGATGCGCGCCGAACATCGCCGACAAGAAAACGTCACCGAGGGTGTCCTCGGGATCGTCGTCGCGCATGGCGATCTCTTCGAGCACGACATCTCGCTCGATCTCGACGTCGTCGCCGGCGCACTGGCCGCGCAGGACGACATCGGCCACCAGGTCGACGGCCAGCTCCAGATCGGAATCGAGCACATGCGCGTAATAGCAGGTGTGTTCGCGGGCGGTGAAGGCGTTCAGTTCACCGCCGACCGCGTCGACGGCCTGCGCGATCTCGACCGCGCTGCGCGTCGGCGTGGATTTGAACAGCAGGTGTTCCAGGAAGTGCGCGGCACCCGCGACGGAGCTGCCCTCGTCGCGTGATCCGACACCCACCCAGACACCCACCGAGGCCGAGTGCACCGACGGGATGTACTCGGTGACCACCCGCAACCCTCCGGGCAGTGCGGTGACCCGCACTGCCTCGGAGGTGTCTGCGCCGCGGGTTGCGCGGCGTAAGGCCGGCTTAGGCGTCAGCGGTCGCGGCCTCGGTGGGCGCCTCGGCCGGAGCCTCGGTTGCCTCATCTTCGGCGACGAGCACCAGCGAGATCTTGCCGCGGTTGTCGATATCGGCGATCTCGACGCGCAGCTTGTCGCCGACCTTGGCCACATCCTCGACCTTGGCGATGCGCTTGCCACGGCCCAGCTTCGAGATGTGCACCAGGCCGTCGCGACCGGGGAGCAGCGACACGAATGCACCGAAATCGGTCGTCTTGACCACGGTTCCGAGGAACCGCTCGCCGACCTTGGGCAGCTGCGGGTTGGCGATCGCGTTGATCTTGTCGATCGCGGCCTGGGCGGCCTCGCCATTGCTGGCGCCGACGAACACGGTGCCGTCGTCCTCGATGGAGATCGACGCGCCGGTCTCCTCGGTGATCGAGTTGATCATCTTGCCCTTGGGCCCGATCACCTCGCCGATCTTGTCGATCGGCACCTTGATGGTGGTGATGCGCGGCGCGTACGGGCTCATCTCGTCGGGCTCGTCGATGGCCTCGGCCATGACCTCCAGAATGGTGATGCGCGCGTCCTTGGCCTGGGCCAGCGCACCGGCCAGCACCTTGGACGGGATGCCGTCGAGCTTGGTGTCCAGCTGCAGCGCGGTGACGAAGTCCTTGGTGCCTGCGCACTTGAAGTCCATGTCGCCGAAGGCATCTTCGGCGCCGAGGATGTCGGTCAGCGTCACGTAGCGGGTCTCACCGTCGACCTCGTCGGACACCAGGCCCATGGCGATACCGGCGACCGGTGCCTTCAGCGGCACACCGGCGTTCAGCAGCGACAGGGTCGAGGCGCACACCGAACCCATCGAGGTGGAACCGTTGGAGCTCAATGCCTCCGAGACCTGGCGGATGGCGTAGGGGAATTCCTCGACGCTCGGCAGCACCGGCATCAGGGCCCGCTCTGCCAGCGCGCCGTGGCCGATCTCGCGACGCTTGGGCGAGCCGACGCGGCCGGTCTCACCGGTGGAGAACGGCGGGAAGTTGTAGTGGTGCATGTAGCGCTTGGAGGTCTCGGGTCCCAGCGAGTCGATCTGCTGAGCCATCTTGACCATGTCCAGCGTGGTGACACCCATGATCTGGGTCTCGCCGCGCTCGAACAGGGCGCTGCCGTGGGCCCGCGGGATGATGGCGACCTCGGCGGAGAGCGCGCGGATATCGGTGACGCCACGGCCGTCGATGCGGAAGTGGTCGGTCAGGATGCGCTGGCGCACAAGCTTCTTGGTCAGCGACCGGTAGGCGGCGCCGATCTCCTTCTCGCGGCCGGCGAAGGTCTCGGCAAGCCGCTCGAGCACCTCGCCCTTGAGCTCATTGGTGCGATCATCGCGCTCGGCCTTGCCGGAGATGGTCAGGGCCTGCGACAGCGCGTCGGTGGCCACCGCGGCGACCTGGGCGTAAACGTCGTCCTGGTAGTCGGGGAACAGCGGGTACTCCGCGGTTTCCTTACCGGCGGCGGCGTGCAGCTCTTCCTGGGCGGTGCACAGCGCAGCGATGAACGGCTTGGCCGCTTCCAGTCCCTCCGCCACGACGGTCTCGGTCGGGGCACCGGCACCGCCGGCGATCAGCTCGATGACCTTGTCGGTGGCCTCGGCCTCGACCATCATGATCGCGACATCATCGCCTGCCTTGCGGCCGGCGACGACCATGTCGAACACGGCGTCTTCGAGCTGCTCGACGGTCGGGAACGCCACCCACTGGCCGTTGATCAGCGCGACCCGGACACCACCGACCGGGCCGGAGAACGGCAGGCCGGAGATCTGGGTGGACGCCGACGCGGCGTTGATGGCGAGCACATCGTAGAGATCCTTGGGATCCAGGCTGAGCACGGTGACCACGACCTGGATCTCGTTGCGCAGGCCGGACACGAAGGTCGGGCGCAGCGGCCGGTCGATCAGGCGACAGGTCAGGATCGCGTCGGTGGAGGGACGGCCCTCACGACGGAAGAACGAACCGGGGATCCGGCCCGCGGCGTACATCCGCTCCTCGACGTCGATGGTCAGCGGGAAGAAGTCGAAATGGTCCTTCGGCGTCTTGCTGGCGGTGGTCGCGCTCAACAGCATGGTCTCGTCGTCGAGGTAGGCGACGACGGCGCCGGCGGCCTGCTGGGCCAGCCGGCCGGTCTCGAAACGGATGGTGCGGGTGCCGAAGCTCCCGTTGTCGATGACGGCGGTGGATTCGAACACGCCTTCGTCGGTTTCAACTGCAGACATAGCAGCCTTTCTGGGTATACAGCTGTTTTGCGTCGTCACGCGCCAGCGGTTCCCTGAACTCGGCTACGGCCGTCGATCGAAGCGGCCGGGGGAAAACCCCGGCAGCCACTACCGAAGACCGCCCGATCAGGCGGGTGCTGCTGTGACGCGCGGGAACGGTGCACGCGGTACTGCGCGAACCGCACCCTGTTCGGGCCGAGTGGCCCAAAACGATTCCAATGTTACACCGGGCCTGGTCACCGACCGTCAATCGACGTCGTCGACGCACACGGTGAACTGGCGTTGGTCATACGGATACCCTGTGCCGCTGCGGCACTGGTCCGCATTGGCCACCCCCCGCAAGATCTCGGTGGCCCGCTGTTTGTGCGGCTGACCGCTGTCGGCGCAGTCGACGCGCATCGGGTCCCGGCCGTTGTCGGGATCGATGCTCATGCACTGCCCCACCACCCAGTCGATATCCATGCAGACGGTGCTGCTGGTATCGCTGAACGTGCTGTGCGTGGCGTAGTAGGAATCCACATCGGTGGGGCACTGATCACTGTCGGCGACCGTGGCGATGACTTTGAAGGTCGAGTCGGGGCTTCCGCATTCGGCCTTGACGGCGTCCGGTTTGTCGGGCGTGCCGACCACTTTCAGGCAGTCTCCGGCCTGAAAAGCGGCGGCAGCGGCCGACGAACAACCGGTGAGTCCCCCCGTGACGGCGACAACCAGGGCGCCGAGAACGGCGCAGGTTGAGCGAAGTTGCGTCAGCGACGCAGGCCGAGGCGCTCGATCAGCGACCGGTAGCGCGCGACGTCGACCTGTGCGACGTACTTGAGCAACCGGCGCCGGCGACCGACCAACAGCAGCAGCCCCCGCCGCGAGTGGTGATCGTGCTTGTGCAGCTTGAGGTGTTCGGTGAGATCCGAGATCCGCTTGGTCAGCAGCGCGACCTGAGCCTCCGGCGAGCCGGTGTCGGTGTCATGCAGGCCGTACTGGCCGAGGATCTCTTTTTTCTGTTCGGCTGTGAGCGCCACGAAACAACTCCATCAAAATAGGTCCGCGAAGGTTATCGAAGGCGCGGCCGCCGCGAACTGCAGCGCGCGCTGGGTCGGGAGCAGATACTAGCAGCTGGTCAGCCCGCGGCGAGAATCGTGCGGGCCCGCTCGGTGTCGGCGCCCATGGCGACCACCAGGTCATCCACCGAATCGAACTTCTCCTGGCCGCGGATACGGGCGACGAAGTCGACGGCGACGTGCTGGCCGTACAGGTCGGCCTCGGTGTCCAGCACGAACGCCTCGACGGTGCGGGTGCGCCCGGAGAACGTCGGGTTGGTGCCCACCGACACCGCCGCCTGATAGCGCTCACCGGGGGTCACGGTGCCGACCACCGGTCCGTGCCCGAGCACGGTGAACCACGCCGCATACACCCCGTCGGCCGGGATGGCCGAGTGCATGGGCGGCGCCACATTGGCGGTCGGGAAACCGAGGACCCGGCCGCGGCCGTCGCCACGGACGACGACCCCCTCGACCCGGTGCGGTCGGCCCAGCGCCTCGGCGGCGGCGACCACGTCGCCGGCATCCACGCAGGACCGGATATAGGTGGACGAGAAGGTGACGGTCTCGTCGCGGGCGAACTCTTCGGACACCAGCGTCATCCCTTCCACCGCGAAGCCGAACCGTTCGCCGGCCTTGCGCAGCAGATTCACATTGCCTGCGGCCTTCTTGCCGAAGGTGAAGTTCTCCCCCACCACGACCTCCACCACGTGCAGGCTCTCGACCAGGAGCTCGTGGATATAGCGCTCCGGGGTGAGCTTCATGAAATCGGCGGTGAACGGCATCACCAGAAAGACGTCGATACCGGTTTCCTCGACGAGTTCGGCCCGCCGGGTCAACGTCGTCAGCTGCGCCGGGTGGCTGCCCGGGAACACCACTTCCATGGGATGTGGGTCGAAGGTCATCAGCACCGTGGGAACCCCGCGCGATCGCCCGGACTTCACCGCATGGCTGATCAATTCGGCGTGGCCGCGGTGTACACCGTCGAACACGCCGATCGTGAGGACACATCGGCCCCAGTCCGTGGGGATATCGTCCCGGCCCCGCCACCGCTGCACAGCTGCAAGCCTACGGCGCGCGGCCGCCGACGTCTGCTCCGGATACCCGGTTCAGGCAATGATTGCCTAAACTCAGTAGTCGTGGATTCCAACAGCAACTCGCAGGACTTGACGACGGTTGCGCAGGACTACCTGAAAGTGATCTGGACGGCCCAGGAATGGTCACCGGACAAGGTCAGCACCAAGCTGCTCGCCGAGCGCATCGGCGTCTCGGCGAGCACCGCATCGGAATCCATCCGCAAACTGGCCGATCAGGGGCTGGTCGATCACGCGAAGTACGGCGCGGTGACGCTCACCGAGGCGGGGCGGCAGGCCGCGCTGGCGATGGTGCGCCGACACCGCCTGATGGAGACGTTCCTGGTGCGCGAGCTCGGCTACGGCTGGGACGAGGTACACGACGAGGCCGAGATCCTCGAACACGCGGTATCCGACCGGATGCTGGACCGGATCGACGCCAAGCTCGGGTTCCCGACCCGCGACCCGCACGGAGATCCGATCCCGGCGCCCGACGGGCGGGTCCCCACACCGCCGGCACGGCAACTCTCCATCTGCGCCGACGGCGAGGACGGCACGGTGGCCCGCATCTCCGATGCCGACCCCGAGATGCTGCGCTATTTCGACAGCGTCGGCATCGCGCTGGATTCGCGCCTGCAGGTGGTGGCCCGCCGCGATTTCGCCGGGATGATCTCGGTGGCCGTGCACAGCCCGGCCGACGCAGAGGGCTCGGTCACCACCGTTGACTTGGGAAGCCCTGCGGCAGAAGCGATCTGGGTCGTCTAGCGCGCCATCTTCAGATGCGCGCCACCGGTCCGGGCGGGCTCGCCGGTGGCGGCGGGCGCCGAATGCACCAACCGCAGCGCGGGACGGGCAGGCTGCTCGGGAACCGCGATGGCGAGGTCCTCCAGCAGCGCGATGCTGAGATCCAGCTGCTCGGCGCCGTCCTGTTCGATGGCGCCGATGATGGCGTCGTTGAGCAGCTCACCGGCCACCTCGGAGGTCACGGTGAGCCGGGAGCCTTCCTCGGCGGGGCTGATCCAGAACGTCAGGCGCGTCCGCATGCCGGACTCACCGGTGCCGGTGAGGACCAGTGTCCCGGGAGCGATCGCCGACTCGACGGTCCACTCGACGGTGTTGGAGACCCCCAGCATCACGGTCTCGGCCGTCATGCGGGCGCCGGGCACGAACTGTGCGCGCGGCTCGGCCATCCAGCGCTGGTGCACCGTCAGCCAGTCCGACCAGGTCCGCGGATCTGCGAGCACCGACCACAACGCCGCCGGGGCCGCCGACAGGTTCGCGTGCCGGGTCACGTGGCCCACGGCCGCGCCGCGGCCCTGTGCCCACGCGGGCTGATAGTTGAACAGCGGGTGGTCGCAAATCGGTGCATGTGCGCTCATGACTGTTACAACGCCCGCCGTTCCGCAAAAGTTCGCCAAAAGCCTGGGATTTGGCTAATAAAACGCACCGGAAGCTGACGGGAACCTGATAAGGAGGTTTGCGTTCCACAGTAACGGGCATATGGACCTGCGCCAGCGCCCGAAATGGCCCGTCGCGTGTGCTCCGGCTCGCAGGTTGAGTGAACGGTTGTGCGCCGACCCCAACCCTGCGCGCGGCGCCGACCAATGGCATCCGGGCACGAATTCAGCAAACTCTTGGCTGCGGAAAACGCGCGCGTCTCACAGGGTTGCCGGCCGCAGCACGACCACGGGCTTGGTCCGCGAAGGGCCGTCCTCCAGCAGGGCGATCACCCGGCCGTCGGCGGCGGTGGCCGCGTACACGCCGGAGATCCCGGCCGGCTCCAGGGAACGGCCGTGACCGGTATCGACCACCTGCGACTCGGTGAGATCGCGGCGCGGGAAGCCGAGCAGACAGGCCTCGTCCAGGCTGTAGGACAGCCGGGCTCGTTCGGCGAGATCATCGAGGGTGCGAGCCTCGTCGAGCCCGTACCGGCCGACGGCGGTGCGCCGCAGCGCCGTCAGATGCCCGCCCACCTCGAGCGCTTCGCCGACATCGCGCGCCAACGCCCGGATATAGGTCCCCGATGAACAGTCGACGACCACATCCACATCGACGAAGCCGGCATGTCTGCGCACTGCGAGCACGTCGAAACGTTCGATACGCACCGGCCGCGCGGGCAGTTCGACGGCGCGGCCCTCACGGGCCAGCTTGTAGGACCGCTCACCGGCCACCTTGATCGCACTGACCGCCGAGGGCACCTGGTCGATGTTGCCGCGCAGCGCGGACACCGCGGCCGCGATCTGCTCGTCGGTCACCTGCTCGGCCGGGACGGTCTGCAGCACCTGGCCTTCGGCGTCCTCGGTCGACGTGGTCTGCCCGAGCCGGATGGTGGCGGCATACGATTTGTCGGTGCCGGTGATAAGGCCGAGGATCTTGGTGGCCCGCTCGATCCCGATGACGAGCACCCCGGTGGCCATCGGATCCAGCGTCCCGGCGTGGCCGACCTTTCGGGTGCCGAACAGGCGGCGGCAGCGGCCGACGACGTCATGGCTGGTCATCCCGCCGGGCTTGTCGACGATCACCAGACCGGGCGCCGGAACCGGCTGAGCAGATCCCCGGGTCGCTGCGCTCTCCCCCGCACGCGGGTGGTGCCCCCAGCCCGCCGGACTCACAGCGTGATCGCCGTCAGCGCGATACCTTCGGCCACCGACCAGCGGCCGTCCAGCGCGGTCAGGGGCGGGCCGTGCTCGGCCGCGGGATCGATCAGGATGCGCGAGCGGAACGTGCCCGCGCTGCCTGACGCGTCGAGGGTGAAGGTGATGTGAGCATCCTCGAACCCCAGCCAGCGGTGCGTCAGCGGGTACCAGGCCTTGTAGGTTGCTTCCTTGGCGCAGAACAGGATTCGATCCCAGTGCAGATCGGCGGACAGCGTCGAGAGCTGCGCGCGCTCCACCGGCAGGCTGATCGCATCGAGCACGCCCTTGGGCAGCACGTCGTGCGGCTCGGCATCGATTCCCACCGAACGGATCTCTCCCTGGCGCGCGACCACCGCGCCGCGGAACCCCTCGCAATGCGTGAGGCTGCCGACGACACCCTCCGGCCAGCACGGTTCACCCTTGTCGCCCTTGAGAATCGGCACCGGCGCCACTCCGATCTCACCGAGGGCGAGCCGGGCACAGTGCCGCACGGTGACGAACTCGTTGCGGCGCTTGGCCACCGAGCGCGCCACCAGCGGCTCCTCTTCCGGCAGCGGCATCAGATCCGGCGGATCGTCGTACAGCTCGGCGGTGAACACCAGCTCGGGCACCACAGCGGGAAGCAGCACCTACAGACCCCTCCGCGACTTGATCCTGTCCTGCATCTTCTGGGCGTTCTCCCGCATCTCCTCGGTGATCTCGAAGTGTCCCCCGAAATCGTTGAGATAGCCGGGGGCGTACTTCGGGTCCGGCAGGATCTGACGCAGCCAGCGATAGGGCTTGCGGCGCCGCCATTCTCGCGGGTAGCCGACCGATACCTCCTCGAACCGCACCCCGTCGTACCAGGTGGTGCGCGGAATGTGCAGGTGCCCGTACACCGAGCAGATGGCGTTGTAGCGGGTGTGCCAGTCCGCGGTGGCCGTCGTTCCGCACCACAGCGCAAACTCCGGATAGAACATCGCATCGCAGGGTTCACGCACCAGCGGGAAATGGTTCACCAGCACCGTCGGCGTCATCCAGTCGAGGTCCTCGAGCCGTTTGCGGGTGTGCGCCACCCGGTCGCGGCACCAGGCGTCGCGCGTCGCGTACGGCTCGGCCGAGAGTAGGTACTCGTCGGTGCCGACGATATTGCGCTCCTTGGCCAGCGCCAGCCCCTCGGCCTTGGTGGCCGTGCCCTCGGGCAGGAACGAATAGTCGTAGAGCACGAACATCGGCACGATGGTGGCCGGGCCGCCCTCCTCGTTCCACACCGGGAACGGATGCTCGGGGGTGACGACGCCCATCTGGTCGCACATGTCGACCAGGTAGTCGTAGCGGGCCCGCCCGAAGATCTGCATCGGGTCCTTGTTGGTGGTCCACAACTCGTGATTGCCGGGAACCCAGATCACCTTGGCGAACCGTTTCCGCAGCAGATCGAGCGCCCAGCGGATCTCATCGGTGCGTTCGCCGACATCACCGGCGACGATCAGCCAGTCGTCCGGACTCGACGGGTAGAGCGATTCGGTGACCGGCTTATTACCGGTGTGACCGGTGTGCAGGTCGCTGATCGCCCACAGCACCGGTCGGCGTTGTTCTCGTGACGGCATGGACACAACGATCGAGCCTACTGGCAGGCCCGGATGGGTTCGAGATGACCGAAGGGGGGAAACTAGAACTTGTTCTCGTTTAGACTCCCGGCAGGGCTCCGCTCGGACCCTCGGGTCGGATGACGATGTATGGGGGTGTGATGGCTGCCAAGCTGCGGCTGTTGTCGGCGCTGTGTGCGCTCGTCGCCGCGGTGATCGTGGTGTGGCAGGCCAACCCGGTCGGGGCTCCCGCCCAGGTCCGGGCAAGTGACCTGCCGATGACCAATGTGTCCACGACCATCAAATGGCCGGTCATCGAGACCGTCGATCCCAAGCCGTTCGACCCCTGCGCCGAGATTCCGCTCGATGTGGTGCAGCGGATCGGGCTGGCGGTCACCCCGCCCACCCCCGAGGACGGGCTGCGCTGCCATTACGACGCAGGCAACTATCAGATGGCTGTCGAGGCGTTCGTCTGGCGAACCTACGAGGCCACCCTGCCCCCGGACGCAGTCGAACTCGACATCGACGGGCACCGTGCCGCGCAGTTCTGGATCATGAAGCCCACCGACTGGAACGACCGCTGGTGGATCACCTGCATGATCGCGTTCAAGACCAGCTACGGCGTGCTGCAGCAGTCGGTGTTCTATTCGCCCATCCATTCGCCGGACCGGCCGGACTGCCTGCAGATCAACCTGCAGCGCGCGCACGAACTGGTGCCGTACTACAAGTTCTGAGTCCGCGTAATGTTTGTTAGGTGAGCTCGCAAACCTCGCGGTACGCCCGGCAGGCCCTGAGCCGGGCTTTGCACCTACCCACCCCGACCGCCGATTACATCGTGCATCGCCGGGTGCCCGTACCCATGCGCGACGGTGTCGAACTACTCGCCGACCACTACGAGCCGCTGACCGCGCGCCCGGCGGGCACCGTGCTGGTGCGCGCGCCCTACGGCCGCCGGTTTCCGTTCACCGTGCTGTTCGGCAGTGTGTACGCCACCCGTGGCTATCACGTCGTATTCCAGAGCGTACGGGGCACATTCGGCTCCGGCGGCGAGTTCACCCCGATGGTCAACGAGGTCGCCGACGGCGCCGACACCGTTGTGTGGTTACGCGAACAGCCCTGGTTCACCGGCACCTTCGCCACCGTCGGGCTGTCCTATCTCGGGTACACCCAGTGGGCGCTGCTCACCGATCCGCCGCCCGAGCTGGCCGCCGCCGTCATCACCGTCGGCCCGCACGATTTCGCCCAATCGTCTTGGGGCACCGGATCGTTCTCGCTCAACGACTTCTTGGGCTGGAGCGATATGGTCTCCCATCAAGAAGACCCCGGCCTGGTCCGAACGGTGGTCCGCCAGGCCACCGCCGGTCGCCGCGTCGGAGCCGCCACGCTGAACCTGCCGCTGGGCGCGGGCGGGCGGACCCTGCTCGGTGACGGCGCCCCATGGTACGAGTCCTGGCTGCAGCCGCCCGAGGAGAACCCCGAGCACTGGCAGCGGCTCGCTGCGACCGAGGCGCTGGACCGGGTGGACATCCCGGTGCTGCTGCTCAGCGGATGGCAGGACCTGTTCCTCGACCAGACCCTCGACCAGTACCGCCATCTGCGGGCGCGGGGGGTGCCGACCGCAATGACCATCGGGCCCTGGACGCACACCCAGATGATGACCAAGGGCGGGCCGACGGTGATCCGGGAGACCCTGCAGTGGTTGGGCACACACCTGGCTTCCGGCGGGCAGGAGCGAAGCGACCCGGGAATCAGCTCCGCGGCGGACACCCGCCGAAATCCGGTGCGCATCAACATCCACGGTGACGGCTGGGTCGATCTGCCCGACTGGCCGCCGACCACCGATCACCGCGATCTGTATCTGCTGGCCGGTGGACGCCTCGGCGATGCGCCGCCCGACGATCCGGGGTCCAGTACAAGCTTCACCTATCACCCTGCGGACCCCACCCCGACGATCGGCGGGCGGCTGCTGTCCACGGCCGCCGGTTACCGGGACGACTCGGTGCTGGCCACCCGTGCCGATGTCCTCACCTTCACCGGCGAGCCACTGCAGGCCGACCTCTACACCGTCGGTGTCCCGGTACTGGAGGTCGCGCACCGCTCCGACAATCCACACCACGATGTGTTCGTCCGGATCAGCGAGGTCGACTCACGCGGCCGCTCACGCAATGTGAGCGACGGGTACCGCAGATTCTCGGCCGCTGCCGAATCCGGGGTGGTACGTGTGGAACTCGATGCCGCGGCCCATCGGTTCGCGGCGGGTTCACGGATCCGGGTACTGGTGGCCGGCGGCTCGCATCCGCGCTATGCCCGCAATCTGGGCACCGGCGAGCCCGCGTTATCCGGTGAGGCGCTGCGGCCGGCCACCCACACCGTCACCCATGACGCCCGGTCCAGGCTGATCCTTCCGGCCGCCTCCGGACCGCCGTCAGCCCACTGAGTCGCGTACCCGCTGCGCGACGGCCTCGAGTGCACCGATGTCGTGCACCGGTGCGGCATAAGAGATTTCGGGTACCGGCAACTGAACCCAACTGGAACAGCCGCCGTACTTGGGGCTGCGCGGCACCCGCACCGGTTCGGCCAACGGCCGGGCCTGCACCACCAGCACCGTCAGCCGGCGTTTCGGGCGGAAATCCAGCCGGTCCGCCCGCACCGATTCCTCGGTCCAGATGTGCAGGTCGGCGATATCGGCGATCGACTCCGGCCGGTTCACCTCAATGGCGGCAACCACTTTCGCGCCGGCCCGCAAGACGATGGCCTGCTCGGTGCTGTCCGAGGCGCCCTCGAGCAGTTCGCGGTGCTCGGGGCGCACCCGCTGGGCGTGGCTGTGCGCCACCGTCGGGAAGAGCAGGAATTCGCCCGCTGCCAGGTCGAAGCGTTTCTCGTGGATGCCGCCCTTGCGCAGCAGCACCGTCTGGCGGCCGTCCAGCAGAGCGTGTACGGCCGCACCCCATTCCTTGAGGGCGGTGGTCGTCACAGACCCAGCCGGGCCCGCACCTCGGGGCGGCGCAGCGGTGGCACGGTTTTGGGCGGCTGCCGGCGCGGCGGCAGCTGCGCCAGTAGCCGTTCGGTGGTGGCGGTGACCTCGGCGACGGCGGCTTCGAAGGCGTCGACGTTGGCCGCGGTCGGACGGGTGACACCGCTGATCTTGCGGATGTACTGCCGCGCGGCGGCCTCGATCTCTTCGGATGTCGCTGCCGGCTCCAGACCACGCAGCTCGGTGATGTTTCGGCACATGGCCTCCACGATAGGCGCTTGACGGGTGTCGATACGGTGTGGCGATGAGCAATGCTGCCGAGAACGTCCTGCTGATAGAAACCGTCGATCGGGTCCGCACCCTGACGCTGAACCGGCCGCAGTCGCGTAACGCACTGTCCTTGGCGCTACGCACCCAACTGTTCGCCGCGCTGCGCGCCGCCGAGACCGACGACGGGGTCGACGTGGTGATCCTGACCGGCGCCGATCCGGTGTTCTGCGCGGGCCTCGATCTCAAAGAGCTGGGTGGCACCACCGAACTGCCCGATATCTCCCCCAAGTGGCCGGCGATGCGTAAACCGGTGATCGGGGCGATCAACGGAGCCGCGGTCACCGGCGGGCTGGAGATCGCGCTGTACTGCGATGTGCTGATCGCCTCGGAGCAAGCCCGCTTCGCCGACACCCACGCCCGGGTGGGGCTGCTGCCGACCTGGGGGCTCTCGGTGCGGCTGCCGCAGAAGGTCGGCGTCGGCATGGCCCGCCGGATGAGCCTGACCGGTGACTACCTGTCGGCGGCCGATGCGCTGCGCACCGGACTGGTCACCGAGGTCGTCGGGCATGACGATCTGCTGCCGGCGGCGCACCGGATCGCCGCATCGATCGTGGGCAACAACCAGCGCGCGGTCGGGGCGCTGCTGGACTCCTATCACCGCATCGACGCCGAGCAGACCCAGGCCGGACTGTGGATCGAGGCCGAATCGGCGCGGGCCTGGATGGCGGTCGCGACCGGCGACGATATCGCCGCGAGCCGGGCCTCGGTGATGGAGCGCGGCAGGTCTCAAGTGCAGTCGTAGGGCGTTCCGCCGCCCCTCCACTCCTTTCACTTTGCTCATATGAGCAAAGTTATGCGCATATGTTGACGTGTTACGGCCACGCTTCCTACGGTGATGGACGTCACGCGCTTCGACGTCGAGGCGCAAGTAAGGAGCAACAATGCGATTCGCAAAGGTCATGGCCGGGTTCGCTTGCGCCGCCGCGGTGGCGATCGGTTCGTCGGCCTGCACGATGCCCGGCGAGAACACCGCCGGGAGCGGCAACGCCCCGGCGGAGGGACCGCTGAAGATCGGCTTCAGCCAGGCCACCCAGCAGAGTCCGTTCTATGTGGCGCTCACCGATTCCGCCAAGCAGACCGCCGAACGCGACGGCAATGAACTCTTCTTCGCCGACGCCAACGGCGATGTCACCAAGCAGAACAACGATGTCCAGGACCTGATCACCCGCGGGATCAACGTGCTGGTGATCAATCCCGTCGACCCCAAGGGCATCGCGCCCTCGCTGGCCGCCGCCGATGCCGCGGGCATCGAGGTCGTCACCGTCGACCGCCCCATCGAGTCGGGCGCGGCATCCTTCGTCGGACGCGACAACAAGGCCATGGGCCAGATCGTCGGCGAGGCCGCCGTCGCAGCACTCGGCCCCGCGGGCGGCAAGATCATCGAGATCCAGGGCGACGCCGGCGGCGCGGTGGCCCGTGACCGTCACGACGGTTTCGCCGCCGCCGTGGCAGCCCAACCCAACATCACCGTGATCGACGGCCCCTACAGCGACTACATCCGGTCCAACGCCGTCACCGCCATGCAGGATCTGCTGCAGGCCCACCCGGATCTGCGGGCCGTCTACGCGCAGAACGACGACATGGCGCTCGGCGCGCTGCAGGTGCTCGCCGAGAACAATCGCGGCGACGTCAAGGTGTTCGGCGTCGACGGCCTCATGGAGGCGGTGCGTGCCATCGCAGACGGCGACCAGTACACCGCGACCGCCCTCAATGACCCCAACGCGGAGGGCCGGCTCGCAGTCGAGACGGCCGTGAAAGTCGCCAAGGGTGAATCGGTGGACGAATTCA
The DNA here is from genome assembly GCF_008329585.1 of Mycolicibacterium sp. P9-22. Lineage (GTDB taxonomy): Bacteria > Actinomycetota > Actinomycetes > Mycobacteriales > Mycobacteriaceae > Mycobacterium. The sequence continues at coordinate 534,213 of NZ_NPKP01000004.1, forward strand.
TCGACGCGGGAACGGGTTTGATCAACAAGTCCAATGCGCCGGAATTGGTCGGCGACACCACCTTCGCCGAGGCACCACAGGCCCCTCCCGCCTGATCCACGCAGCACTCCCCTTTCCACGAAGCACCTCAGGAGCCATCACCTCATGACAACCGAAGCGCCCACCCGGGATACGCCCACCCGGGAGACCCTTCCCCAGACGATGACCGCCGCCGTGATGCACGCACCCGGTGACATCCGAGTCGAACAGGTCGCGGTGCCCCGCCCGGGCCCCGGTCAGGTTCTGCTCAAGATCGCCGCCTGCGGGGTCTGCGGGTCCGATATCCCGCGCATGCTGCGCAACGGTGGCTACATCATGCCGATCATCTGCGGCCACGAGTTCTCGGGTTGGGTGGTCGAACTCGGGGACGGCGTCACCGGCTTCGACGTCGGCGAACTGGTCTCGGTGCCGCCGCTGATCCCCTGCCGCACATGCGATTACTGCCTCAAGGGTGCATTCGGGCTGTGCGAGAACTACGACTACTTCGGTAGCCGCTGCGATGGCGCGTACGCGCAGTACACGGTGTCGCCGGTGGGAAACCTGCTCAAGATGCCCGCCGGTATCGACCCGCGCGCGGCGGCCATGCTCGACCCGGCCGCGATCGCCCTGCACGGACTGTGGAAGACCGGGCTTCGGGCCGGGCACCGGGTGCTCGTCATCGGTGCCGGACCGATCGGGCTGTTCGCCGTGCAGTGGGCCCGGTTGCACGGCGCCACCGAGGTCGTCGCGGTCGACCTCAGCGAGGAGAAGGCGGCCATGGCCCGCCAGGCCGGCGCAAGCGCCGCGGTCCAAGGTGTCGAGGAGGCCCGCGTGCTGGGCGGGCGCGGTTTCGACATCGTGCTGGAATCGGCCGGTGTGCCGGCGACCGCCGATATGGCCGCCAACCTCACCGGACCGCACGGACACGCCGTGTTCATCGGTATCCCGCACGCGCCGGTGCCGCTGGGCAAGGAGACGTTCAACCAGTTCATGCGGCAGGAGGCGACCCTGCACGGGTCATGGAACTCGTTCTCCGCGCCGTTCCCGGGCGACGAATGGCGGACATCGGCCAAGATGATGGCCACCGGGCAACTCGGGTGGGAGTTCATGATCACCCACGAGCTACCGCTGTCGGAACTTCCGCAGACCATGCAGCAACTGGGCGAGCGTTCGATCTTCTCCTCGAAGGTGCTCTTCCTACCCAACGAGGACTGAGCATGGCAATTCTGCTGTCGATCGATCTCGGCACCGAGGGCGCGCGGGTCGGGGCCTTCACCGCGGACGGCCGCGCGCTGGGCACCGCGCACCGGCCGTACCAGACCCGGTTCCCCAGACCCGGCTGGGCCGAACAGGATCCACGTGACTGGTGGGCCGCGATCACCGCGGCCACCCGCGAGCTGCTGGGCACCGACGAGTGCCGGCGCGCCGGCGAGGTCGTCTCCATCGCCGCCGCGACCACCGCGTCCACCGTGGCGGTGCTCGACGCCGCCGGTGAACCGCTGCGGCCGGCCATCCTGTGGATGGACTGCCGCAGCGGCGCGGAGTCCGAGCGCACCGCACAGCTGGCGCCGGAGTACCCGATCCTGGAGTGGTCGGGCGGCTCGGATGCCGCCGAATGGCTGGTACCCAAGGCGATGTGGTTGCGCACGCACGACCCGGACACCTACCGCGGCGCCGCACGGATCGTCGAGGCCGTCGACTATGTGACGTTCCGGCTCACCGGCGCCTGGGTCGGCTCGCAGATGAACGCAGTCTGCAAGTACAACTACGACCCGATCGCCAGGCGGCTGCCCGTCGAGTTGTATGCCGCGCTCGGGGTCGAGGATCTGGCGGACAAACTGCCCGACCGCATCGTCGAGGTCGGTGGTGTCGCGGGCATGCTGTCGGCCGCCGCCGCAACGGAACTCGGCATCACCGGTCGGCCCGTCGTCGCCGTGGGCGGTATCGACGCACACGTCTCGCTGCTGGCGTGTGGCGGCGAGCTGAACGGGCTGGTGTCCGTCGTCGCCGGCACCTCCTCGGCCATCACCGCCGAGGTCGACACACCGACCAGCACCAACGAGATCTGGGGCCCGTATCCGCGGGCGCTGCGCCAGAACAAGTGGCTGGTGGAAGGCGGACAGGTCACCAGCGGTTCGGTGCTGAAGTGGACCGGCGAATCGATCATGGGCGTCCCCCGCGGTGAGTTGTCGATGCTCATCGACGAGGCCTCCCGGGTCGATCCGGCCGCCCACGGCCTGCGAGCGCTGGACTACTTCATGGGCAACCGCACTCCCTACCGGGAGGCGCGGCTGCGCGGCGCCGTGGTGGGGCTGTCCATGGGCACCACCAAGGCCGAGCTGTACCGCGCCATGGTCGAGGCGGTGGCGTGCGGCACCCGCAGCGTCATCGACTCGTTCGAGCGGTCCGGGGTGTCCTGTGAGCGCCTGGTGTTCTCCGGCGGCATCGAACGAAACCCCCTGTGGCAGCAGATCACCGTCGACGTTCTCGGCAGACCGGCCGAGCTCGTCATCGGGGAGAACCTGACGCTTCGGGCCTGCGCGGTCATCGCCGCCACCGCGGCCGGTGTCGCCGGTTCGCTGCACGACGGCGCGCAGCTGTTCGCCCCGAAGGTCCGGCTGATCGAACCGGACCCGGACCGGATCGCGCTCTACCAGAACACCTTCGAGGACTACCAGCGCCTCACCGCGATCCTGGCGCCGTTCATGCACGACAGTGCCGACCGGTTGGCCGGAGTCCCGGTCACCGCGCCGACAGGGGTGCCGAGCTGATGTCAGAACCCCACGAGAAGAGCCACGTCGAGCTCATGCTGCACGTGGCGCAACACTATTACGAGCAGGGCCGCACCCAGGAGGACATCGGCCGTGAACTGCACCTGACCCGGTGGAAGGTGGGCCGGCTGCTCGACGAGGCCCGCGAGGTCGGCATCGTGCAGATCCGGATCGTGCACCCGCAGGCCCGGCGCACCCAGCTCGAGGTCGCCATGCGCAGCGAGTTCGGGTTGCGCGAATGCATCGTGGTTCCCGGGCCGGAAGTGCCGGGCTCGGACACCCACATCGCCGCGGCGGCCGCCGGCTATCTGCAGGCCAACTCGTCGGGCATCTCCACCCTGGCCGTCTCGTGGGGAAACACGTTGCAGCACATCGCCGCCGTGCTGCCGGCCGGATGGACCAGCGGAATCGAGGTCATCCAGGCCAACGGCGGGGTGAGCCGGTCGGTGCGTCCCACCACGGCGGCCAATATCGCCACCAGCATCGCGCACAGCGGCAACGGGCGGGCCACCCTGCTCCCGGTGCCGGCGATCGTGGAGCGCATCGAGACCCGCGATGCGCTCTATGCCGAGGGCTTCGTCGGCGAAGTGCTCACCGGAGCACGCCAGGCCGATGCGCTGCTGTTCTCACTCGGCGCCCCAGGGCCGACCTCGGTGCTGGTGGAGTCCGGCGCAGTGACGCCGGCCGAACTGCGTGAGCTCGAGGCCCGGGGCGCCTGCGGAGACATCCTGGCCCACTACCTCACCGCCGACGGTGAAATCGCCCATCCCGATATCGACAGCAGGACAGTCGGACTCGGCCTCGACGATGTCAGGAACGCCAAATGTGCCATCGCCGTGGCGGCAGGACCGAACAAGATTGCGGTGGTGCGCGCGGCATTGCGCAGCGGGCTGTGCTCGGTGCTGATCACCGACGAACCCACCGTGAACGCAGTGCTGGAGCACGGCACCGCGCAGGCATTGGAGGCATGACATGCTGACGATGACCGATATCGTCAAGACCTTTCCCGGTACCAGAGCCTGCAACGGCGCCAGCCTGCAGGTCGCCGAGGGCGAGGTGCACTGCCTGCTCGGCGAGAACGGCGCGGGCAAGAGCACCATGATGAAGATCCTTTCCGGTTCCTACACAGCGGATTCCGGCACCATCACCCTCGGTGGAACGCCGGTGACATTCACCTCGCCGATCGACGGGGTGCGCGCCGGGATCAACACCATCTACCAGGAGCTGGACCTGGTACCCGACCTGACGGTCGCCCAGAACCTGTTCCTCGGCCACGAACCGCGCCGCGGACCGTTGGTCAACCGCAAGCAACGCGATGCGCGTGCCGCCGAGGCGATCGCGCGGGTCGGCGGCACCTTCACTGCCACCGACGTCGTCGGCGAACTGTCGGTATCGGATCAGCAGCTCACCGCGATCGCCAAGGCACTCACCACCGATGCCCGCATCGTGGTGATGGACGAGCCCAGCGCCACGCTCACCGATCACGATCTGGCGGCGGTGTTCCGGGTCATCCGCGAACTCACCGCGGCAGGCAGATCGGTCATCTACATCTCGCACCGCCTCGACGAGGTCAAGGAGATCGGTGACCGGGCCACCGTCATGCGCGACGGTGCCACGGTCGGTGTGTTCGACATCGCCTCGGTGACCAAGGAGCAACTCGTCGAGTCGATGATCGGCCGCGCCGTGGCGGCCCGCCCGCCCCGGCGGCACAACGCCGGGTCCGGTCCGCTGCTGCAGGTGCGCCGGGCCACCATTCCCGGCGTCATCGACATCCGCGATATCGGCGTCGGGCGCGGGGAGATCGTCGGCCTCGCCGGCCTGGGCGGGGCCGGCCGATCCACCCTGCTGGCCACCATCTTCGGTGACCGCAAGGCGGATCTGGACATGACGCTGAACGGTCGGCACATCGAATCGCTGACACCACGGACCGCCGTGCGACTCGGTATCGGACTGGTGCCCGAGGACCGCAAACGGCAGGGATTGTTCCTGGAGCAGTCGATTCTGCGCAACGCCGCGATCGCGGCGCTGAAACCGATGCGGATCAACCCGATGGCCCGGGCCCGCGAGGTGTGCCACCCTCCGCTGACCCGGCTGGGCGTCAAATTCGCCAGCATGGACCAGCCGGTGGGCCAGCTCTCCGGCGGTAACCAGCAGAAGGTGGTGCTGGCCAAGTGGATGGCGCGCGGGATCGACCTGCTGCTGCTCGACGAACCCACCCGCGGTCTGGACATCGGCGCCAAGGCGGACCTCTTCGAACAGGTCCATGCGCTCGCCGATGCCGGCGTCGGGGTCCTGATGGCATCGAGTGAACTCAGTGAACTCACCGAGAACTGCAATCGGATCTGGGTTCTGCACGAAGGGCTCAACATCGCGCAGTACGAGCCCCTGACCACCCCCTCAGCGGAAATCGCCCGCTGCATCGTCACCGGAAGAACGAAGTACGCCAATGACTGATCTGATCGACCGGACCGCCAACCCCGAACCGGCGGCCGTTACACCGAAGAGCCGGCGACGCGGCATCATCATGCGCTTCAACCTGCTGTTCATCTTCATCGCACTGTTCGTGGTGGCCTCGGTGTCCGCGCCGCAGTTCCTCACCACTCAGAACATGGCCAACCTGCTGCAACAGTCCAGCCTCACCGGCATCGTCGCGATCGGGATGACCGTGGTGATCCTGACATCGGGCATCGATCTGTCGGTGGGTAGCGTCGCGGCACTGTCCGGGATGCTGGTGGCCATCTTCATCGGCATCGGGCTGCCCTGGCCGGTGGCCATGGCCCTGGCGATCGGCTCGGGTCTGGTGCTCGGCGGTGTGATGGGCGGTCTCAGTGCCTATCTGGTGTTGCCGGCGTTCATGGTGACCCTGGCCGGGATGCAGAGCATCCGCGGCATGACCTACCTGACCACAAACGGCACGCCCACGACCGCCGAAATCCCGATGGGCCTGCGGTTCCTTGGCGCGGGCTCCATCGCCGGCATCCCGGTGGTCGGCATCATCTTCGTCGCGACCACCCTCGTCGTCGGATTCATGCTGCGTCGCACCACCTTCGGTGAGCACATCTACGCCGTGGGCAGCAACGCGCAGGCTGCGCGCCTGTCCGGCCTGCCGGTGCAACGCATCACCACTGCCGCGTATGTCATCAGCGGAGGACTGGCGGCCCTCACCGGCGTACTGCTGACGGCTCGGCTTACCATCGGTCAGCCGACCGCGAACACCGGGCTGGAACTCGATGCGATCGCCGCGGTGGTGCTCGGCGGGACCAGTCTGTTCGGCGGAAAGGGCGGTGTGCTTGGCACGTTCATCGCGGTCCTGCTGCTCTCGGTGCTGCGTAACCTGTTCAACCTGCTGGGGCTGAGCTCCTTCTTCCAGATGCTGGTGACCGGGCTGATCCTGATCGCCGCGCTGATCATGAACTACCTGATCGACCGGCAGTCCAAGAGCGCCGCCTGACACTTCGTTTTGTCCACGTACCAGAAACAGAGGAATTCATGAGCACCCGCACCGAGACCGTCGCCGAGGTGGCCGCGATGATCGACCACACCCTGCTCAAGCCGGAGGCCACCGCCGCCGATGTCGCCGCCGTGGTGGCCGAGGCTGCCGAACTGGGCACCTACTCGGTGTGCGTCTCGCCGTCGATGCTGCCGATCACCGTGCCGGCGACCCTGAAAGTCGCGGTGGTGTGCGGCTTCCCGAGCGGTAAGCACACCTCGGCGGTCAAGGCCGCCGAGGCCGCCGAATCGGTGCGCAACGGCGCCGACGAGATCGACATGGTCATCGATATCGGCGCCGCCAAGGCCGGCGATTTCGCTCGGGTGCACGCCGATATCGCCGCGGTGCGTGCCGCCGCGCCCGCACCGGTGGTGCTCAAGGTGATCATCGAGTCCGCCGCCCTGACCGATGACGAGATCGTCGGTGTCTGCTCGGCCGCGGTCGACGCGGGCGCCGACTTCGTCAAGACCTCGACCGGGTTCCACCCGGCCGGCGGTGCCACCGTGCACGCCGTGGAACTGATGCACCGCACGGTGCGCGACGCCGGACTGGCCGTGAAGGCCTCCGGCGGGGTGCGCACGCTCGAGCAGGCCCGGGCGATGATCGCCGCCGGGGCCAGCCGGCTGGGTGTGTCAGGATCGCGGGCCCTGCTGGCCGCCGAGGATGCCGGTGCGGGGTACTGACCGGATCAGGACGGCTCGTCGGCGTGCTCGGCGGCAAGTTCGGACACAGTGGCGCCGCTGACCAGGCGGTCCAGCGCACCGGTCATGGTGGCGCATTCGCGCGCCGGGTGTTCGGTGGGACAGTGCAGGGCATGGGTCAGAAACTGTTGTGCCCCCTTGGCCCGCTCGATCACCCGGTCCAGTTCGACGATCTGCTCCTGGACGGCCTCGCGCCAGCGGTCGGCAGGCGCGTCGAGCACGGCAGCGGCGGTATCCAGCGGCAGGCCCAGCTGGTGCACGATCTTGAGGAATGCCAGCCGGCGCAGCTCCGCCGGCCCGTACATCCGTCGTCCGGCCTGGCGCTGAGTCGGCCGTACCAGGCCGCGGTCGTCGTAATAGCGCAGCGCCGAGGGACGCATCTGCAGTTTGGCGGCTGCCTCGCCGATCGGGATCAGATCCATGACGGTCATTTGACTTCAACCCGCCTTGAACCGGCAAGGTTTTCGGTATGAGTGAATCGCCGACCGTTGTCAACCATCACGCGGATCATCCGGGCTTCTCGGGCCTGACCGGGATGCTGTACGGCTTGATCTTCCTGCTCGTCGGCAAACGGAACGCGCTGCGGGCCAATGAGTTCGCCGGGGTCGGTAACGACGATCATGTCGTCGACATCGGGTGCGGTCCCGGCAATGCCGCCCGGCTGGCCGCTCGGCGCGGCGCACGGGTCACCGGGATCGACCCGTCGGCGGCGATGCTGCGGGTGGCCCGTACGTTCACCCGTGGTGCGGGCATCGTCTGGGCCGAGGGCAGCGCGGAGGACCTCCCGGCGCCCGACGGCACAGCCACAGTGGTGTGGTCATTGGCGACGGTGCACCATTGGCGGGATGTGACACGGGGGCTCTCCGAGGTGCTCCGGGTGCTGACACCCGGGGGTCGGCTGCTCGTGGTCGAACGTCAATCGCCACCGGATGCCACCGGTGTCGCCGCTCATGGCTGGACCGCGGCGCAGGCGGACTCCTTCGCCGCTCAGTGTCGCCGCGCCGGGCTGCGCGAGGTGACCGTGGAGGACAAGGATTCGACCTGGGTGGTTTTGGGCTACCGGCCCTGACGCAGGCCGGGCAGCACCAGGTCTCGGTACCTGTCCTTCATGGTGTCCAGGACCGCGTGACCGTCGGTCGCCCAGACCGCCTCGTTGAAGATCTCGACCTCGATATCGCCGTCGTACCCGGCCGCGCTCACCATGGCGGCGATGACGCCGAAGTCGATCACCCCGTCACCCATCATCCCTCGGGACACCAGCGGGTCGGCGGCCATCGGGACCAGCCAGTCGCAGATCTGGAAGGAACTGATGCGGCCCTGCGCGCCGGCGGCCGCGATACCCGCCGCCAGTTCCGGATCCCACCAGACGTGGAAGGTGTCGATCACCACCCCCACCGCGGTGGCGGGGTGCGGCGCGGCGAGCGCCAGCGCCTGACCCAGCGTGGAGATCACCGCGCGATCGGCGCAGAACACCGGATGCAGGGGCTCCAACGCCAATCGCACATCGCGATCGGCGGCGTAGGTGACCAGGGTGGCCAATCGGTCGGCCAACCGGGCGCGCGCCCCGGGCAGGTCGCGATCGGGGATGCCGCCGGCGACCATGATCAGCTCGGGCGCGCCCAGGGTGGCGGCCTCGTCGATGGCACGGCGGTTGTCGTCGAGTGCTGTGTCACCGTCCCCGATTCCGGTGAGGAATCCGCCGCGGCACAGACTGGACACCCGAAGACCGTTGTCACGTACCAGCTTCGCGGCGTCATCGACCCCGGCCTCGGCGACCCGGTCGCGCCACAACCCGATCGCGGGCAGGCCGGCCGCCGCGGTCGCCTCGACCGCCCGGCGCAGGTTCCAGGTCTTCGTCGTCATGGTGTTCAGCGACAGCCGGGCGAAGGTCGCGCTCATCCGTCGACTCCGTTCAGTGCGAGATAGGTGCGCATCCGCGCGGTCGCCAGAGCGGGATCGGCGAGCAGACCGGCGCGGTCAGCGAGCACGAAGAGCTCGCTCAGATGACCCACCGATCGGCCGGAAGCCAGTCCGTTGACCATCGCGAATCCGGGCTGGTGCCCGTTGAGCCAGGACAGGAATGCGATCCCGGTCTTGTAGTAGTAGGTCGGCGCGGCGAATATGTGCCTGCCCAGTTCCTGGGTGGACGCCAGGATCTCGTGCGCCCGCGCGTTGTCACCGGCATCGAGTTCCTGCAGCGCGGTGGAGGCCGCGGGGTAGATCGCGGCGAAGATACCGAGCAGGGCGTCGGAATGGCCGGCCTCGTCACCGATGATCAGCTCGGGGTAGTTGAAATCATCTCCGGTGTAGAGCCGCACGCCGGCGGGTAGTGCTGCGCGCAGCGCCACCTCGTGCGCGGCGTCCAGCAGAGAGACCTTCACGCCGTCGACCTTGTCGGTGTGGGTCTCGATGAGCTCACGGAAAGTGGCTGTGGCCGCATCGATCTCGGCATCACCCCAGTAGCCGCGCAACGCGGGGTCGAACATCTCCCCCAGCCAGTGCAGGATCACCGGGCGGTCCGCCTCGGCGAGCAACGTGCCGTACACCGACAGGTAGTCCGCCGGCGACTCCGCGACGGTCGCCAGCGCCCGGGAGGCCATCAGGATCACCTGGGCGCCTGCCTCGCGCACCACCTCGACCTGCGCCCGGTAGGCATCGGTGATGGCGGCCAGCCCTGCCACCCCGGACGGGATGTCGGCGACGGCCAGCTGGTCGGTACCCGCACCGCAGGACAGCCGCCCGCCCACCGCGGCGGCCTCCCGGCCGCTACGCGCGATCAGCTCGCGGGTGGCCGCCCAGTCCAGTCCCATCCCGCGCTGCGCGGTGTCCATCGCATCGGCGACGCCCAGACCATAGGACCACAGCTCGTGGCGGTAGGCCATGGTGATATCCCAGTCCAGGTCCGCGGGAGCCCCGGGACTACTGTCGGCGGCGGCCTTGGGCACGACATGAGCTGCCGCGTAAGCGATCCGGGAGGTGATCCGGCCCTCGGGCCGGTGCCAACGTCCCGGCTCACCGAGGACGTGGGTGCGCAGCACCCCGTCGATCGGCAGGCGCAGCGCGGTCTCGCCGGCGCTGATCGTGGCGGTCACAGCACGATCTCCGGCACCTCGAGGCGGCGTCCCTCGGCGGAGCTGCGCAGACCGAGTTCGGCCAGTTGCACGCCGCGCGCGGCCGACAGCAGGCCGAAGCGGTGGGGCCGCCCGGCGACGACATCGCGCAGGTATTCCTCCCACTGCAGCTTGAAACCGTTGTCGAGGTCGGCGTTGGCCGGGACATCCAGCCACTGGTCGCGGAACTTCTCGGTGACCGGAAGGTCGGGATTCCACACCGGTTTCGGGGTGTGGGCGCGCTGCTGTGCGACACAGCCCCGCAGTCCGGCGACCGCCGATCCGTGGGTGCCGTCGATCTGGAACTCGACCAGTTCGTCACGGTGCACCCGGACCGCCCAGGAGGAGTTGATCTGGGCGATGACGCCGCCCTCGATCTCGAAGATGCCGTAGGCGGCATCGTCGGCGGTGGCGGCGTAGGCGTTGCCGTGCTCATCCCAGCGGGTCGGGATGTGGGTGGCGGTGCGCGCGGTCACCGTCTGCACGGTGCCCAGCAGACCCTCCATGACGTAATTCCAGTGGCAGAACATGTCCACGGTGATACCGCCGCCATCCTCGGCGCGGTAGTTCCAGCTGGGCCGCTGGGCGGGCTGACCGTCACCTTCGAACACCCAGTACCCGAACTCACCGCGCATCGACAGGATGCGCCCGAAGAAGCCCTCGTCGATGAGCCTGCGCAGCTTGACCAGGCCCGGCAGATACAGCTTGTCGTGCACGACCCCCGCCACCACTCCGGCATTCTCCGCCATGCGGGCGAGTTCGATTGCTTCGGTGAGGGTTTCGGCCGTCGGCTTCTCGGTGTAGACGTGCTTGCCTGCCTTGATGGCGCCCGACAGCGCCTCCATCCGCCGCGAGGTGACCTGCGCGTCGAAGTACACGTCGACGGTCGGGTCGGCGATCACCGATGCGGTGTCGGTCGTCCAGGACGCGATACCGTGCTCGGCCGCGAGGTCGGCGATCTTCATGGCGCTGCGTCCGACGAGGATCGGCTCCACGTCGACGCGGGTGCCGTCGTCGAGGCGCAGGCCGCTCTCGCGCAGCGGGAGGATGGAGCGCAGCAGGTGCTGGCGGTAACCCATCCGGCCGGTCACGCCGTTCATGGCGATGCGCAGCGTGCGGCGAGGCGTTTCTTGGGTTGCAGGCATGTGCGAATTCCTTGTCTGATGAAGACGTCGTCTGTGGAAACGGTGCATGGGGTACGGACCCGGCGACCCAGCCGAACTCGTTGTCGAGTCGGCGGCGCCGTCAGCACTTCGGAATGCGCTTTCCAAGGTAAGCTGTGCGGGCGCTCCGGTCAACCCCGGAGTTCGGCGACAGGGCGGGAGCGGACATGGCGGCGGTGACCCTGCTGGACGTGGCGACACGGGCCGGGGTATCCCAGGCGACGGCGTCGCGCGTGCTCAACGGCTCGAATCGGGTTCCCGGCGTTGGGGTTGCCGACCGGGTGCGGGCCGCGGCGCGCGAGCTCGGATATGTGCCGAACGCCCAGGCGCAGGCACTGGCACGGGCCTCGACCGGGCTGCTCGGCCTGATCGTGCACGATATCGCCGACCCGTACTTCTCCTCGATCGCCCGCGGCGTGCAGTCCGCGGCCCGCGCCGCGCGCAAGCAGGTGTTGCTGGCCGGCACCGACCGCGACTTCGACATCGAACGGGAGTCCGTCAGCACCTTCATCTCGCACCGCGCCGATGCCATCGTGCTCGCGGGCTCCCGGCAGAGCGGTGATCTGGACCGCGAGCTCGAAGCCGAGTTCGGCCACTACCGCGCGAACGGCGGGCGGGTGGTCGTGATCGGCCAGCCATTGGCGTTCGGCGGTGCCGTCGAGCCGGAAAACCATTTCGCCTCAGGGGAATTGGCCGACGCCCTGGTTGCTGCCGGACACCGTCAGTTCGCCGTGATCGGCGGGCCGGGAAACATCCGGACCTCGGTGGACCGCCGCAACGGTTTCACCGAGGCGCTCGGCAGGCACGGGCTGACCACACTGGTGGAGGTGTCCGGGGACTTCACCCGCGACGGGGGCCACTCCGCCGCCCGCCGGCTCGCCGCGGCACTGGACCTGACTCCCGGCGGCACTCGCGAACCGGTCTGCGTGTTCGCTGTGACCGACGTGATGGCCATCGGGGCCATCGCTGCCTGGCGCGAGATGGGCCTGAGCGTGCCGCGGGACGTGTGCATCGCCGGTTTCGACGACATCCCGACCCTGCGTGACCACACCCCCAGCCTGACGACGGTCGTGCTGCCGCTGGAGGAAATCGGCGCGCGCGCAGTCGAATTGGCTTTGCGTATCGATACCGACGCCGATGACCTGCGGGAACGGGTTCCCGGGCGGATAGTGCTGCGGGACAGCACGCGCCTTGACTGAGGGGATCTTCAGCCGCGCGTCACGTCTTGGTTGACAGTGTGCGCCAGGTCACGTTAGTGTCGGAATCGCTTCGGAAAGCGCATTCCCAACGGGCGGACATCAGACCCGTTCCACTGCGACCTTGAGGACATTTCAATGGCGGTCACCGCATCGGCCCGCGTCCAGTCACCGGACTCCGGCCCGGCCCCTCGGCCGGCACCCCCACGAGCACGTTGGTCCTTCTCGCCTCGCCGCACCGCGGCGAACCTCTGGCGCCCGGTCCTGCTGGTCGTCGCACTGCTGGCCGGCTGGTGGGCCGTCACCGAGGCCGAGCTCGTCGCGCCCTACATCCTGCCCTCCCCCGCAGACACCTGGCACGCAGCGCAACAGAACGCCGCCTACCTGGCCCAGAACACCTGGGTCACCACTTGGGAGACGGTCATCGGCTTCATCATCGCCACCGTGGTCGGCATCTTCGTCGCGGTGATGATGATCTACTCGTCGAGCTTCGAGAAGACCGTCTACCCGCTGATCCTGTTCGCCCAGGTGGTCCCGAAGATCGCCATCGCGCCGCTGTTCATCGTGTGGCTGGGGTTCGGCCCGTCCCCCAAGATCCTGGTCGCCGTGCTGATGGCCTTCTTCCCGATCGTCATCTCCGGACTAGCCGGATTGCGGTCGGTGGACCCGGAAATCCTGGAGCTCACCTCGACCATGGGCGCCAGCAAATTCCGTACCTTCATGAAGGTCCGCTTCCCCGCCTCACTGCCACAGCTGATGTCCGGCCTCAAAGTGGCCGCCACCCTGGCCGTCACCGGCGCGGTGGTCGGCGAATTCGTGGGCGCCAACGAAGGGCTCGGCTATGTCATCCTGCAAGCCAACGGAAGCCTGGACACGGCAATGCTTTTCGCCGCACTGATCATCATGTCGCTGCTCGGGATCGTGTTGTTCGCGATCATCGAGATCGCCGAGACACTCCTCATCCCCTGGCATGCCTCACGCCGGATCTCCAACTCCGCCTCCACCGCGGTCTGACCCCTTCCACACACCCGATCAGGAGACCCCCATGTTTTCATTCAGCCGCCGCGTCACCACCGCGGTCGCCGCAACCACCGCCATGCTCACGCTGGCCGCCTGTGGCGGCGGCGCAGGCGAGAGCAACTCGGCGGCCGAGGGCGCCGAAGGTTCGACACCGGTCACGCTGATGCTCAACTGGTACCCCTACGGCGAGCACGCCCCGCTCTACTACGGCGTGAAAGAGGGCATCTTCGCCGAGCACGGTATCGACCTGACCATCGATCCCGGCCAGGGCTCCACCCGCACCGCCCAGGCGGTCGGCGGTAAGCAGGTCGACTTCGGCTGGTCCGACACCGCCGCGGTGCTCAGCAATATCGACCAAGGCGTCGACATCAAGAGTGTCGGGGTGTTCCTGCAGACCACCCCCTCGGCGGTGCAGGTCTTCGCCGATTCCGGTATCGAGGAGCCCGCCGACCTGGCCGGGCGCACCATCGCGGTCTCGGCCGGCGACGCGCCCACCACCACCTTCCCGATGTTCCTCGCCGATGTCGGTCTGAAACCGGGCGATGTCAAGGAGCAGAACCTCGATTCCGCGGGCAAGATGGCCGCACTGATGGCCGGCCGCGTGGACGGGCTGATCGGGTTCGCCCACGACCAGGGCCCGACGATCGCCAACAAGAGCGGACGGGAGATGCGCTACTTCCGTTACTCCGATGCCGGTCTGAACTTCTTCAGCAATGGTCTGATCACCCACAATTCGACGATCAGCGACAAGCCCGAGCTGGTTCAGTCGATGCTCGACGCCGTCAGCGCCTCCTATGCGGCGGCCAAGGAAAACCCCGAAGCCGCGGCGAAGGCCATGGTCGGCGTGGATCCGCAGACGCCGCCGGAGCACGTCCTGCTGCAGCAGTGGCAGGAGACCATCCCGCTGCTGAGCACCCCGGCCACCACCGGTAAGACCCCCGGCACCAACGCCGAGGAGGACTGGACCTCGACCATCGCCACGCTCAGCGAGGCCGGGCTGCTGAAGTCCGCCAAGGCTCCCGCCGAATACTGGGCCTCCTCGTTCGTTCCCGCGGCCGGACAATAAGGAATCACCACCATGACCTCCGCAACCATCACAGCACCGAGGACCACCGTGACCTCCGACGCCATCGCCATCGACAACCTCACCGTCACGTTCTCGTCGAAACGGTCCACCGTGACCGCCGTCGACAACGTCAGCCTGCGGGTCACCGACGGTGAGTTCGTCTCCATCGCCGGACCTTCCGGCTGCGGCAAGTCGACCCTGCTCAAGGTGGTGGCCGGCCTCACCGACGCCACCTCGGGCGATGTCCGGCTACGCGGCAAGGCCGTGCGCGGCCCGCAACGCGAGATCGGCTACGTCTTCCAGCGGGCCGCCCTGCTGGAATGGCGGTCGGTGCGCCGCAACATCCTGCTGCAGGCCGAGATGCGCGGTATGCCGCGCAAGGCCGCCCAGGCCCGCTGCGACCACCTGATCGAGATGACGGGGCTCACCGGATTCGAGAACGCCCTGCCGCACGAGCTGTCCGGCGGTATGCAGCAACGTGTTTCGTTGTGCCGCGCGCTGTTGCACGAGCCCGGCGTGCTGCTGATGGACGAGCCGTTCGGCGCCCTTGACGCACTCACCCGGGAAAAGATGAACGTCGAGTTGCACCGCATCTGGCGTGAGACCGGAACCACCGTCGTCCTGGTGACCCACTCGGTGGCCGAGGCGGTGTACCTGGCCAACCGGGTCGTGGTGATGAGCCCGCGGCCGGGCCGCATCGTCGAGACTCTCGATGTCAACCTGCCTGTCGAGCGCGAGTACGCCGAGACGATGGAACGACCGGAGTTCATCAAGGTGGCCAACCGGGTGCGCGATCTGCTGGGCAGTACCAGCGCCGCGGACTGATACCGCGCACTGACCGCCGGTCCGTACGGCCTGTTTCGCCGACAGCGAACTGACTGCTGTAACGAAAGCTGTTCACCGCACGACGTATTCGGTGGGTCTGGGGGCTCTCCCTGACAGGACGGCATACCCAATGGAAACTCGGCAAGACGTGCACACCTTCACCCGCCGGCTCTGGGTCGGCTTGCTGGCAGCGCTGCTGCTACCCGGCCTGGTCGCTGTCGCCGGCCAGTCGCCCACCGCGGCGGCGTTCTCGCGCCCCGGTCTGCCGGTGGAGACGCTGATGGTGCCCTCGGCGGCGATGGGCCGCGATATCCCGGTGCGGTTCCAGGGCGGCGGGCCGCGCGCGGTCTATCTGCTGGACGGAATGCGGGCCCGCGACGACAACAGCGGCTGGGACATCGAGACCGCCGCATTCGAGACCTTCTTCGAATCCGGTGTCTCGGTCGTCATGCCGGTCGGTGGCATGTCCAGCTTCTACACCAACTGGCAGGGACCGGCAGTGGGCAACGGCACCACCCAGAACTACCAATGGGAGACCTTCCTGACCTCCGAGCTGCCCGGCTACCTGGCCGCCAACAAGGGCATCTCACCCAGCGGGAACGCCGTGGTGGGACTGTCCATGTCGGGCAGCGCCGCGCTGACACTGGCCGCCTACCATCCGGGCCAGTTCAGCTATGCGGCATCACTTTCGGGCTATCTGAACCTGTCCCAGGGGCTGTGGCCGCTGCTGGTCACCTTCGCCATGGCCGACGCGGGCGGCTTCAACGCGGTGAACATGTGGGGACTCGGTGGCGGACCGGCCTGGCGGCGCAACGACCCGACGGTCAACGTCGGCAAGCTGGTCGCCAACGGCACCCGCATCTGGGTGTACTGCGGTACCGGACGGCCGGGTGAGCTGGGCGGCGGCGGTGATATCGCCGGACAGGTGCTGGAGACCATCACGCTGGACAGCAACAAGAACTTCGCGCGCCAGTACCAGAACGCGGGCGGCACCAACGGCACCTTCAACTTCCCGCCCGACGGCACGCACGGCTGGGGCTACTGGGGCGGACAGCTCAACGCCATGAAGGGCGAGATCCAGCGCGTATTGGGGGCTTAGCCGGTACCGGCCACCAGCCAGCGACCCGAGAAGGTGCGCCAGCCGACAAACACCAGGCGCAGCACCATGAACAGGGACAGGCCGGACCAGATGCCGACCAGTCCCCAGCCGTACCCGAGGGACAGCCAGATCAACGGCAGGAATCCGAACAGGGCGCTCAGCAGGGTGGCATTGCGCATGAACTTGGCGTCACCGGCGCCGAGGAGCACCCCGTCGAGCGCAAAGACGATGCCGGCCACCGTCAGCTGCCCGACCAGGAACCACCACGGCACGGCGATCTCGTCGAGTACCGCCCGATCGGTGGTGAACAGTCCGGGCAGCACCGCGGAGCCGGCGGCGAACACCAGCGCGAACACCGCCGCCGCCGCGGTGGAGAAGATGGTGACCCGCCAGGCGACGGACTTGGCGTGGGCGAACTGGCCCGCGCCGAGTGCGGCGCCGACGAGTGACTGCGCGGCGATGGCCAGTGAATCCAGCACCAGGGCAAGGAAATTCCACAGCTGCAGGACCACCTGGTGGGCGGCCACCGCCGCCGCACCGAACCGCGCGGCGACCGCACCGGCGGAGACGAAACAGGCCTGGAACGCCAGTGTTCGCAGCGCCAGGTCGCGGCCCATCACCATCTGGGCGCGCAGCACCGCCGGCTGCACCCGCAGCCCGACCCGCTCGGCGAGCAGCGCCCGGCAGAACAGCACCGCGGCGATCCACTGCCCGATGACGTTGGCCACCGCCGATCCGGTCAGGCCCAGTTGCGGCAGACCCAGCCAACCGAACACCAGCGAGGGACACAGCACCGCCGAAACCCCGAAGCCGACAACGACATAGCGCAGCGGGCGGACCGTGTCCTGCACCCCGCGCATCCAGCCGTTACCGGACATCGAGATCATGATGGCCGGCGCCCCGAGGATGGCGACCCGCAGCCAGGGCAGCGCCGCCTCGGCGATATCGCCGCCACCGGAGATCACGGCGAGGATCGGTACGGCCAGTGCCTGGACGGCGACCACCACGATCAGACCCAGGCCCAGCGCCAGCCAGGTGGCCTGCACCCCCTCCCCGACCGCGGCCCGCCGGTCGCCGGAGCCGAAGAGTCGCGCCGAGCGTGCCGTGGTGCCGTAGGACAGGAAGGTCAGTTGCGAACTGACCAGCGCCAGCACCAGCCCACCGATCGCCAGACCGGCCAGGCTGAGCGCGCCGAGGCGCCCCACGACGGCCAGATCGAACAGCAGGTAGACGGGTTCGGCGGCAAGCACTCCCAGCGCGGGCAGCGCCAGACCGGCGATCCGCCGGGCGCTGACAGGTTCGTCAGCCAAGAGCGCCCTGTAGGGCGACAACCACCTCATCGGCGGAACCGGTAGCTGAGTAGCCGGCCGCCTTGCGGTGCCCGCCACCCCCGAAACGGGCGGCCACCGCCGCGATGTCCAGCGACTTCGATCGCATCGACACCGACCAGTGCTGTGGCTCGATCTCCTTGAACACCGCGGCGACCTCGGCCTGGGCCGTGGTCCGCACGATATCGACGATGCTCTCGACTTCCTCCGGCCGCGCCTTCGCCCATTCCTCGTGCGCCACAACCGCATAGACCAGGCCGCGTCCGTCGGCGGCATCCTCGACCAGCCGGGCCGACGCCAGCACCCGGGACAGCATCGGCAGCCAGGCGAACGGGTGGGTGTCCATCAGGGTCCGGCTGATACCGGCGTTGTCCACCCCGATGTCGAGCAACCGCGACGCCAACTGATGTGCTCGCGCGCTCGCCCACCGGAAGGACCCGGTATCGGTGGTCAGCCCGGCATACAGGCAGTGCGCCACCGCGGGATCGATCGGTTTGTCCCAGGCGTCCAGTAGGTCGGCCACCAGCATGGTCGTCGAATCCGCCTTGGGATCCACGAAATTCGCGGTACCGAACAGGGTGTTGGAGGCGTGGTGGTCGACGACCAACACCTCGGGTGCCTGTTCGGCCAGTTCGCTCAGACTGCCGAGCCGGTTGATGGTCGGGATGTCCACGGTGACGACGAGATCGGCGTCACGGCGCAGGCCGGCCGGTTCGACCAGCAGGTGCCCGCCGGGCAGCGTACGCAACGACTCGGGCAGCTCGTCGGGTGCGGCGAAGCTGACCTGGACGTGCTTGCCCGCGTCGGCCGCCACCTGGGCCAGGGCCAGTCCGGCACCGATGGTGTCGGCGTCCGGGTAGACGTGGCACACCACGACAACCGTGTCGGCGGCATCGAGCAGTTCCGCCGCGCCGTGTGGGTCGACGCGATGAGCAGTGACCTCGGTCAGGTCAGTCGTCGGATCTATCGCGGTCACCGGTGTCCTCAGGGTCGAAGTCGTCGTCGCGCAGGCCTGATTCCCCACGTGATTCCTCGCCCCCAGTCACACGGTACGGGTCGGCGTCCCCGGCCGGCTTGGCACCTTCCCGGATGCGGGCCAGATCGGCATCCGCCTCCCGGGCCCGGGCCAGCAAGGCCTCCATATGCGCGGAGGTCTCCGGCACCTTGTCCAGCACGAACGCCAGCGTCGGCGTGAAACGTACTCCGGTGGCCGCACCGACCTTGCTCCGGAGAATGCCCCTGGCCCGCTCCAACGCCGCCGCCGCACCCTCGTAATCGGGTTCGTCCTGCAACGTCGCCCCGCGCACCGTGTAGTAGACGGTGGCGTCGTGCAGGTCTCCGGTGACCTTCGTGTCCGTGACGGTCACGAAGGCCAACGGTGGATCCTTGATCTCGAACTCGATGGCCGAGGCCACGACCGTGCCGATGCGCTTGGACAAGCGACGTGCACGCCCAACATCAACCATGGCTTAGGTGCGTTCCTTCTCGACGAGTTCGTACGCCTCGATGACGTCGCCCTCTTTGATGTCGTTGTAGGTCAGCGTGAGACCGCACTCGTAGCCGTCGCGAACCTCGGTGACATCGTCCTTCTCCCGTTTCAGCGACGAGATGGTGACCGTCTCGGCGACCACCACGTTGTCACGCAGCAGGCGCGCCTTCGCGTTGCGGCGCACGATGCCGGAGGTGACGAGGCAGCCGGCGATGTTGCCGACCTTCGACGACCGGAAGATCGCCCGGATCTCGGCGCGGCCGAGTTCCTTCTCCTCGTAGACCGGCTTGAGCATGCCCTTGAGCGCGCTCTGGATCTCGTCGATGGCCTGGTAGATCACCGAGTAGTACCGGATGTCGACACCCTCGCGGTTGGCGAGTTCGGTGGCCTTGCCCTCGGACCGGACGTTGAAGCCGATGATGATGGCGTTCGACGCCGAGGCCAGGTTGACGTTGGTCTCGGTGACGCCACCGACGCCGCGGTCGATGACGCGCAGTTCCACCTCGTCGTCGATCTCGATACCCAGCAGGGCCTCCTCCAGCGCCTCCACGGTGCCGGAATTGTCGCCCTTGAGGATCAGGTTCAGCTGCGAAGTCTCCTTCAACGCTGCATCGAGATCGTCCAGGCTGATGCGCTTGCGGGTGCGGGCAGCCAGCGCGTTGCGCTTGCGGGCGCTGCGGCGATCGGCGATCTGCCGGGCGATCCGGTCCTCATCGACCACCAGCAGGTTGTCACCGGCGCCGGGCACCGACGTAAAGCCGATGACCTGGACGGGACGCGAGGGCAGCGCCTCGTGGATGTCCTCGCCGTGCTCGTCGACCATGCGGCGCACCCGCCCGTAGGCATCGCCGGCCACAATCGAGTCGCCGACCCGCAGCGTGCCGCGCTGGATGAGCACGGTGGCCACCGGGCCGCGGCCGCGGTCCAGGTGCGCTTCGATCGCCACACCCTGGGCCTCCATGTCGGGGTTGGCCCGCAGGTCCAGCGATGCGTCGGCGGTCAACAGAACCGCCTCCTCCAGCGCCTGGATGTTGACACCGTTCTTCGCCGAGATGTCGACGAACATGGTGTCGCCGCCATACTCCTCGGCCACCAGGTTGTACTCGGTGAGCTGAGCCCGGATCTTCTGCGGATCCGCACCTTCCTTGTCGATCTTGTTGACCGCCACCACGATCGGCACATCGGCCGCCTGCGCGTGGTTGATGGCCTCCACCGTCTGCGGCATGACACCGTCGTCGGCGGCAACCACCAGGATGGCGATATCGGTGGCCTTCGCGCCACGGGCACGCATGGCCGTGAAGGCCTCGTGACCGGGGGTGTCGATGAAGGTGATGAGCCGCTCGGTGCCCTCATGATCGACCGTGACCTGGTACGCACCGATGTGCTGGGTGATGCCACCGGCTTCGCCCTCGCGCACGCTGGCGTTCCGGATGGTGTCCAGCAGTCGCGTCTTGCCGTGGTCGACGTGACCCATGACGGTGACGACCGGCGGACGGAACTCGAGGTCTTCCTCGCCGCCCTCGTCCTCGCCGTAGGTGAGGTCGAAGGACTGCAGCAGCTCGCGGTCCTCGTCCTCCGGGGACACGACCTGCACGACGTAGTTCATCTCGCTGCCGAGCAGCTCCAGCGTCGAATCGTCCACCGACTGGGTGGCCGTGACCATCTCACCGAGGTTGAACAAGGCCTGTACCAGCGATGCCGGGTTGGCGTTGATCTTGTCGGCGAAGTCGACCAGCGACGCGCCGCGGGCCAGCCGGATGGTCTCACCGTTGCCGTGCGGCAACCGCACACCACCGACGACCGGGGCCTGCATGTTCTCGTATTCGGCGCGTTTCGCCCGCTTCGACTTGCGGCCACGACGGACCGCGCCGCCGGGACGGCCGAAGGCACCTGCGGCACCGCCGCGCTGGCCGGGACGGCCACCGCCGCCACCGCCGCCGGGACGGCCACGGAAACCACCGGCCGCTGCTCCACCGGCACCGGCACCTGCACCGGCACCGCCGCCTGCACCGCCGCCGCGGTAGTTACCGCCACCGCCGCCACCGCCACCGGGACGGCCACCGGGAGCCGGACGACCGCCCGGACCGGGACGCGGACCGCCGGGGCGACCGGTCGCACCGGGACGCGCGCCGGGCGGGCGAGGAGGCATATTGCCTGGTGAGGCTCCGCCGGGACGCGGTGCGCCCGGACGCGGGCCGCCGGCACCGGGGCTCGGACGGGGACCGCCGGGCCCGGCCTGCGGACGCGGGGCCGGACGCTCGGCCGGCGCCTGCGAGGAGAACGGGTTGTTGCCGACACGCGGGGCGCGCGGCGCGGGCTTGGGTCCCGGACGGGGACCCGGGGTCTGGGTTCCGGCCGCTGCGGCCGGAGCCGCCGGGGCGGGCCCGGGGGCAGCAGGCGCCTGAGGCGCTGCCGGAGCAGCGGGCGCGGGCGCCTGGGCTGCGGGAGCCACGGGAGCCGGAGCGGCCGGGGCCTGGGGCGCCGGCGCGGGCGGGGCCGGGGGTGCCGGCGGAGCCTGCGGTGCCGGCTTCGGGCCGGGCTTGGGGCCGCCACCAGCTGATGCCGGCTTGCTGGGCGCCTTGGCTGCGGGAGCATCGCCGGGAGCGGATTTTCCGCCACCGAACGATTCACGCAGACGCCGCGCGACGGGGGCTTCCACCGTCGACGACGCCGATTTGACGAATTCGCCCTGATCGCTCAGACGGGCGAGAACTTCCTTACTGGTGACACCGAGTTCCTTGGCTAACTCGTGCACGCGGGCCTTACCTGCCACTACTTCTCCTCGTTTGGAGGCGACAGCGGTGGTGGGGCCGCGCCTCGGGTTTAGCTATGACGCATGGTCATCGGGACTTCACGGTGTGCTCATGTTCTTCGCTACCTGTTCTCTAGCCGGTGGGGCCGGATCCCTCAGCGCCTGCTGCGGCACTGAAGTGCTCGACCACCGCGGATGTGTCCGGTGAACCGGTGATGCGCAACGCTCGGACGAACGCTCGCCGCCGGAGTGCCGCATCGAGACACTGCTGGTCGGGATGCAGCCACGCACCCCGCCCCGGCAGGCTACCCGCTGAGTCCACAGTCACGGCGCAATTGCCGGGCCTGTCGGATACAGCGGCCACTCGAAGCAGTTCGACGGCCAGTTCTCGCTTCCGGCACCCCACACACGTCCGCACCGGTCCGTCTTGGCTCCGATGCGCACGAGCCGGGATGGCCGAAGTCTCGCGCTGGATCACGGCTCAGTCTACCGTTACCGTTCCCGCAGACAGAATCGCGTGTCGGGACGGGTCACCCGGCGCCGGGTTCGGGTGCCGCATCGCTGCGGATATCGATGCGCCAGCCGGTGAGCCGGGCCGCCAACCTGGCGTTCTGCCCTTCCTTGCCGATCGCCAGCGACAACTGGAAGTCGGGCACCACCACCCGGGCCGCCCGGGTGCTCTCGTCGATGACCGTCACCGACACGACCTTGGCCGGTGACAGCGCGTTGGCGACGAACCGTGCCGGATCCTCGTCGAAATCGATGATGTCGATCTTCTCGCCGGACAGTTCACTCATCACATTGCGGACGCGCTGGCCCATCGGGCCGATACACGCCCCCTTCGCGTTCAGACCCGACACCTTCGACGCCACCGCGATCTTGGACCGGTGCCCGGCTTCCCGCGCCACCGCGACGATGTCCACCGATCCGTCCGCGATCTCGGGCACCTCGAGGGCGAACAGCTTGCGCACCAGATTCGGATGGGTGCGCGACAGCTCGATCTTGGGCTCGCGGGCCCCGCGGGACACGCCGATGACGTAGCAGCGCAGTCGGTCGCCGTGCTCATAGCCCTCCCCGGGCACCTGCTCCGCGGGCCGGATCATGCCGTCGGAGCCCTTGGCCTCGGTGCCGACCCGGACCACCACGTTGCCGCGGGTGTTCTCCCTGGCGTCGCGCTGCACGACGCCGGCGACGATATCGCCTTCGCGTGCCGAGAATTCGCCGTACATCCGTTCGTTCTCGGCGTCGCGCAGCCGCTGCAGGATCACCTGGCGCGCGGTGGTCGCCGCGATGCGGCCGAATCCCTCTGGGGTGTCGTCCCATTCGTTGATCAGGTTGCCGTCGCCATCGGTTTCCCTGGCCATCACCTTGACCACACCGGTCTTGCGGTCGACGTCGATACGCGCGTCGGCCTCGTGGCCCTCGGTGTGCCGGTACGCGGTCAGCAACGCGGATTTGATGGTGTCCACGACGATATCGACCGAGATTCCCTTGTCGGACTCGATGGCATGGAGCGCCGCCATGTCGATGTTCATGCGTCGTCCCCCTTTCCAGACTGCTCGGACAATTCCAATTCACGCCGATTCGAAGGCGAAAATTCAACTTGCACAATTGCTTTGGTGATTCCGGTGACATCGACCGGTCGGATCTCGAAATCCTTGCCCGCAGCGACGACGAAGTGCACCACCCCGTCGGCGGTCTGCCCGATCCGGCCCGTCAGGCTCGATCCGTCGGCCAGCGTGACCTCGACCTTGCGGCCGCGGGACCTACGGAAGTGCTTCTCGGTGGTCAGCGGTCGGTCGACGCCGCGGGAGGTCACCTCCAGCACATAAGCGCCGTAGTCCCCGGTGGCCTGCTCGGCGGCATCCAGGGCCGCCGAGGCCACCTTCGACAAGGTGGCAATGGCATCCAGATCGACGCCGTTGTCGGCATCGGCGATCACGGTGAGCCGCGGCGGACGGCCACCGCCGATCACCACGTCTTCGACTTCGTAGCCCGCCCGGCTGAACTCTTCGTCGAGGAGCTCGATCACCTGCTCCCGCGACGGTAATCGCGCAGACCGCAGCGGGTCATCCGATGCCACGGCGAGCTCCTCATCTTGAGTTGTGCGGACACATTCCCCGGTCGGCGGGACCCGGGTTCGGTTAACAAACGATACGCCAGGCGCGACGTGCCAATCACCAAACGAGCAGCGCAACCGAACATGGCAGGATGTGGGCGTGCCGAGCGCCCCACCCACCCTGACCCGGCGCCGCCTGTTGATCGCCGCGGTACCAGCCACCCTGGCAGTGGGGCTCCTCGCCGGGACGACGGCCTGTTCACCGCCACCCCCACCGGCCGATCTCGCCGACCTGCGGACCCAGTTCGACCGCGCCAACGCCGACAGCCTGCTCGCCGGTGAGGCGGCGACGGCGCCGCCCGGACGGACGCTACCCCCCGACATGGTGGCCACCCTCACCGCGATCGCCGGCGAGCGCACCGCGCACGCCCGTGCCCTCGCCGATGAGATCACCCGCCTCACCGACGGTGAGGCGCCCACCACCAGCGCAGCGCCGTCCACGACGACCAGCTCCACCGCGGCACCGGCCGCCAAGCCGACCGTCACCGCCGTCGCCAAGGCGCTGCGCGAGTCGGCCGAGGATGCCGCCCGGGCCGCCACCGAGTTGACCGGTTACCGGGCCGGACTGCTGGGTTCCATCGCCGCCTCCTGTACCGCGGCTTATCAAGTGGCACTGGGTGATCCGGAGAAGAAAGCGTGACCTCACCGCAGCCTGACACCGATCCGGGCCGGCCGGCCGACGCGGCCCAGGCGGCGTTGTTCGACGCGATCGCCACCGAGCACGGCGCGATCTACGGCTACGGCGTGGTCTCGGCGCATTCCACGGCCGAGGACAACGCCCTGGTCGCCGAGTCGATGGCCCAGCACCGGGCACGCCGCGAAGAGGCACTGGTCATGCTGGCCGAACACTCGGTGACCCCGCCACTGCCGGCGGCCGGTTACGAGCTGCCGCTGGAGGTGACCGACCCCGGCGATGCCGCCGAACTGGCGGTGCGGATGGAATCCGACACCGCCACCGCATGGCGAGCCGTGCTGGAACAGGCACAGACAACCGAGGACCGCGGCTTCGCGGTGACCGCGATGACGCAGGCCGCGGTGCTGGCTGCCCGCTGGAACCAGGTGCTCGGAGTCCCCCAGATCACCACGGCGTTCCCGGGCGGGCCAGAGAAGACCGGTTAGGCCCGCAGCTGGGCGGCCACCTCGGCGGCCGCACCCTCGGCCGCGATCTCGCGGGCCTCGCCCGTGAATCGGTTGCGCAGCTCCACGACCCCGTCGGCCCAGCCCCGCCCGACCACCACGATCCACGGCATGCCGAGCAGTTCGGCGTCCTTGAACTTCACCCCCGGTGAGGCGGTGCGGTCGTCGAAGAGCACCTCGAAGCCCAGCCGGGACAGCTCGCCGGCCAACTCGGTGGCGCCCTCGCGGGCACCGGCGTCCTTGTTGGCGATGACCACGTGCACGTCGAACGGCGCGACCGAAGCCGGCCAGCGCAAGCCGATCTCGTCATGCTGCTGTTCGGCGATCACCGCGACCATCCGTGACACCCCGATGCCGTAGGAGCCCATGGTCAGCCGCACCGGCTTGCCGTTCTCGCCGAGCACGTCGGCGCCGAACGCGTCGGCGTACTTGCGGCCCAGCTGGAAGATGTGGCCGATCTCGATCCCGCGGGCCGAGGTGAGCACCCCGGCGCCGTCCGGCGACGGATCGCCGTCGCGTACATCGGCGGCCTCGATGGTGCCGTCGGGGGTGAAGTCGCGGCCGGCGACCAACCCCACCACGTGCCTGTTGGGTTCGTCGGCGCCGGTGATCCAGGACGTGCCCGATACCACCCGCGGATCCACCAGGTAGCGGACACCATTGTCCTGCAGGGCTTTCGGGCCCACGTAACCCTTCACCAGAAACGGGTTGGCGGCGAAGTCGGCGTCGTCGAGCAGCACGAATTCGGCAGGCTCGAGCGCCGCACCGAGGCGCTTTTCGTCGATATCGCGGTCACCGGGCACACCGATCCCGAGCAGCTCCCACTCACCGCCCGGAACGCGGGTCTTGACCAGCACGTTCTTGAGGGTGTCCGCCGCGGTGACAGCGCGCCCCGCGAACTGCGCCAGCCCGGCCGAATTGGCCCAGTCCACCAGGGTCGCGATGGTCGGGGCGTCCGGGGTGTCGTGGACCTGCGCGGGCGGCTGTCCTTCGATGGGCACATCGGCGGGGGCGCGGGTGATCACGGCCTCGACATTGGCGGCGTACCCGGATTCCAGGCAGCGCACGAAGGTGTCCTCGCCGACCTCACTCTCGGCCAGGAATTCCTCCGACGCGCTCCCGCCCATCGCCCCGGACACCGCCGAGACGATGACGTACTTCACCTGCAGCCGGTTGAAGATGCGTTGATAGGCCTCGCGGTGCGCGTGGTAGGCCGCCTTGAGTCCGTCCTCGTCGACGTCGAAGGAGTAGGAGTCCTTCATGACGAACTCGCGGCCGCGCAGGATGCCGGCGCGCGGACGCGCCTCATCGCGGTACTTGGTCTGGATCTGGTAGAGCAGCACCGGCAGGTCCTTGTAGGAGGAGTACTCCCCCTTGACCGTCAGGGTGAACAGTTCCTCGTGGGTCGGACCCAACAGGTAGTCGTTGTTGCGCCGGTCCTGCAGCCGGAACAGGGTGTCGCCGTACTCGGTCCACCTGTTGGTGGTCTCGTACGGGGCCCGCGGCAGCAGCGCGGGCAGCAGGATTTCCTGGCCGCCGATCGCGTTCATCTCGCTGCGCACGATGTTCTCGATCTTGCGCAGCACCCGCAGGCCCAGGGGCAGCCAGCTGTAGATCCCGGGACCGATGGCGCGGACGTAGCCCGCGCGGATCAGCAGCTTGTGGCTGGGGACTTCGGCGTCTGCGGGATCGTCACGCAGGGTTCGCAGGAACAGCTCGGACATACGGGTGATCACAGCGGGCCAGCCTAGTCGCGCCCCTGCCGGGTGCAGACGCACGCCTCGGCGGGTTCACAGCTCGCCCGCCTCGACGGCTTCCTTTGTGTGCTGTGCGCTGGCGATCTGGCGGGCGCTGAACCCGATGCCGAGCGCGGCGACACCGACCAGCACCGCGATGCCGGCCACCCACAGCAGCGAGTAGGTGTAACCGTGGCCCAGCGCGTCGAGTTGAGCCGACGTCATGTCCTGCACGGGGCCCGTGGTCCCACCCAGGTAGAGCGTGCGCGAGGTCTGCACGGCCTGGATGACGACGAGCACGATCGGGCCGCCCAGGTTGTAGACCATCAGCGTCACCGCCGACACCGGTCCGATATCGCGTGGCCCGACGTCGGCGACGGCGCACAGCGGCAGCACCACCGAGATCACCCCGATACCGAGTCCGCCCAGGACGAACAGCACCACCAGATCGGGGAAGTAAGGCACATCGCGTTCCAGCGTCGACCCGAACAGCATGGCGGCCAGCACCAGGCTGCCGGCCCCGATGACCAGCCAGCGCGGCGCGAAGCGTGGCGCGAACCGGGTCGCCGCCAGGTTGCCGACACCCATGCCGAGCGCGAACGGGATGAAGCAGATGCCGGCGTGCAGCGCGGAGTAGCCGAGCACATCCTGCACCAGCAACCCGATCATCACGCTGACCGTCAGCATCACGCCGCCGGCCAGGAAGTACGCCACGAAGGTGGCGACGCGACTGCGGTTGTCGAACACCGAGAACGGCACCAGCGGGTTGTCCGCCCGCCGTTCGACGATGACGAAGGCGACCAGCGCCAACACCGTCGCCGCGCCGGCGGCGAAGACCCAGGGATCGACCCACCCGCGCGGCGGGCCCTGGGTGAACACCAGCACCGCGGCGGTGCAGGCGAGCGTGGCCAGCAGCGCACCGGAGACATCGAGGGTCAGCCGTTCGTGCCGGGTCTCGGCCAGCCACACCGTCGCGATCGCGATGATGGCGATACCGATCGGCACGTTGATGAGAAAGGCCCACCGCCACGAGAGTTCGGTCAGCGCACCACCGAGGATGAGCCCGAGCACCGAGCCCAGGCCCTGCATCGCGGCGGAGACCGCCAGCGCCTTGTTCCTGGCGTGCCCGACGGCGTAGGTGGTGGCGATCAGGGCCAGGCCGGTCGGCGCGGCCACCGCGGCGCCCACGCCCTGCAGCGCCCGGGCTGCGATAAGGGTGATCTCTTCGGTGGCGACGCCGCACACCAGCGAGGCGACGGTGAAGGTCCCGACCCCGGACAGGAACGCCCGCTTGTGCCCGACCGCGTCGCCGATCCGGCCGCCGAGCAGCAGCAGACCGCCGAACGCGAGGACATAGGCGGTGATGACCCAGCTCTTGCCGGCATCGGAGAGCGCCAGTTCGGCCTGCATGCGGGGCAGCGCGACGATGACGATGGTGCCGTCGAGGGTGGCCATCAACTGCATGCCGGTGATGGCGACGATGGCCGGGCCGAGCACGCTTTCCGACAGCCGCGTACCGGAACTCTGCGACCCCGACATGGGTTCCTACCCTACCGATGACGATCGCTGGGAGGTTTATCCACAGGGTTCATGCACAGCTGTGGAGAAATTACAGGGGTGTGATTTCGACGCGCAGGACTGTCGGGTGCGCTACCTGTGGCGCACAAAAATGGCATCAACCAGCCCTTTACCCTGTAACGCCCGGTGCCAAACATGCATTCCGAGAATTGTTTGGCGCGCCCGGCGGCGGGCAAGTCACCTGCACATGACCGATCCGGCTTCCGTCCCCGTCCGGCACCGTCGCATCGTCATCGATGGCATCGACACCTTCTACCGGGAGGCCGGCCCGGCCGACGCGCCGGTGCTGCTGCTGCCCCACGGTTATCCGTGTTCGTCCTTCGCGTTCCGCAATCTGCTGCCGGCGCTGGGCGACCGATGGCGGTTGCTGGCGCCCGATCTGCCGGGTTTCGGTTACAGCGCGACGCCCGCGCCGCAGGACTTCGGGTACACCTTCGATGCCTACGCCCGCTACCTGGGCAGCTTCGCCGACGGGATGGGCCTGCAGTCCTACGCGCTCTGGTTACACGACTACGGGTCGCAGTTCGGCCTGGCGCTGGCGATGTCGGCGCCCGCCCGCGTCACCGGCCTGATCATCCAGAACGGCGATATCTACCCCGATGCGTTCGGGCCGAAATACGACTTCCTGAAACAGGCGTGGGACAACCCCGGCCCGCAGGCCCGGCGCACCATCGCCGAACATGTGACGCTCGAAGGATTCCGCAGCGAGTTCGTCGGCGAGCTGCCCGCAGCTCTCGCAGACCGGATCAGCCCCGACCTGTGGACCCTGCATTGGAGTCTGATGTCGACTCCGGCGCGCATCGCCAATCTGATCCGGCTGCTGGAGGATCAGCCGTCGACATTGCAGCGGTTCGGCGCCGAGCAGGCCTACCTGCGTGAGCACCGTCCGCCCACCTTGATCGTGTGGGGCGTCAACGACGGCTATATGCCCGAGGCGTCTGCGCGGGCCTATCTACGCGATCTGCCGGACGCCGAGGTGCACACCTTCGACGGCGGGCACTGGCTGCTGGAGACGCACCTCGGCGAGGTCGTGCCGCTGGTGCGGGAATTCCTCAGCCGTCCAGCTCTCCGGCATCGATCGCGTCCTTGACCTCCTGGGCGTGCGCCACTTCTTCCGCGGTGTAGCGGATGAACAGCGCCACCGCGCCGACCACGATGGCGACCGCGGCCACCCACAGCAGGCCGTAGGTGTAGCCCGCGTCCAGGGCGTTGTGCTGCGCCTCGTTCATGTTCTTGACCGGACCGGTGGTGCCGCCCAGGTACAGCGTGCGCGAGGTGATGACGGCCTGGATGATGGCCAGCACCACGGGGCCACCGAGGTTCTGCAGCATCAGCGCGATCGCCGATACCGGACCGATCTCGTCGAAGCCCACCCCGGCGATCGCCGAGACGGTCAGCGGGACCACGATCATGCCGATGCCGAACCCACCGACCGTGATCGGGATGACCAGATTCGGGAAGTACGGGATGTCGCCGTTGAGCGTGGAGCCGTAGATCATCGCGGCGAGCACGAACACGCCGCCGGCGATCACCAGCCAGCGCGGCGCGAACCGCGAGACGAGCTGCGAGGACAGGCCCAGGCCGACACCGAGGGCCACCACGAACGGGATGAACCCGATGCCGGCGCGCAGCGCGCTGTAACCCATGATGTCCTGCACGTACAGGCCGATCAGGACGGTCAGGGTGAACATCACGCCGCCGGCCAGGAACACCGCGATGAAGGTGGCCACCCGGTTGCGATCCCGGAACAGCGAGAACGGCACCACCGGGTTCTCCGCGGTGCGTTCGACGTAGAGGAACGCGAGTCCGAACACGCAGGCCGCGGCACCGGAGCCCAGCGTCAGCGGCGAGAGCCAGCCCTTCTCCGGTCCCATCGAGAATCCGAACACCGCGGCGGTGCAGAACAGCGTCGCGAGGATCGCGCCGGTGGCGTCCAGCTTCATGCGGGCGCGGTGGGTCTCGGTGAGGTGGGTGCGGGCGAGGTAGAGCATGACCAGGCCGATCGGCACGTTCACCAGGAACGCCCAGCGCCAGGACACCTCGGTGAGCGCACCGCCGACGACCAGACCCATGACCGAGCCGACGCCCGTCATCGCGGCGAACACCGCGGTGGCCGAGTTCCGGGCCGGGCCCTTGGGGAAGGTGGTGGCGATCAGCGCGAGGCCGGTCGGTGAGGCGATGGCAGCACCGACGCCCTGCAGCAGTCGCGCGATCACCAGGGTGGCTTCGTCCCACGCCACGCCGCACAGGATCGAGGCGATGGTGAAGAGCGCGACGCCGACGATGAAGGTGCGCTTGCGGCCGATGGTGTCGCCGAGGCGTCCACCCAGCAGCATCAGACCACCGAAGGTCAGCACATAGGCGGTGATGACCCAGCTACGACCGGCATCGGAGAGGCCCAGCTCATCCTGGATCTTAGGAAGCGCCACGATGGCGACGGTGCTGTCCATCGTCGCGAGCAGCTGCATACCGCCGATGGCAATGACCGCGGCAATGAAGTTCCAGGGCGGCACCCATGCCGGTAACCTGCTGTTTTGCCGCATATCCCCCCGGCCCACGTGTACTGGAAGGGCCCGGTTGCTGCCATCTGCGTCGTCCCGGCGGCCGGCTTTACGCCCAGCGTCGTTGAGAGCAGTCATACCGGGTTACCTTACAGTAATCTTAAGAATCCTTTAACTGCCGAAAGCCCGCCACGGGTCCGATCACGATGATCGCGGGCGGTCGAATCCCCTCCGAACGCACCCTCTCACCGACATCGGCAAGCGTTGCGCGCAGCGTTCGCTGGGCGGCCGTGGTGCCGTGCTGCACCACCATCACCGGTGTATCCGCTGGTCTACCGCCTGCCAGCAGCACGGCGGCGAAAAGCTCGATGCGCTCGACGGCCATCAGCAGCACGATGGTGCCCGACATCGCGGCCAGCGCATCCCAATTCACTAACGATTCGGGGTGGTCCGGCGCAACGTGGCCGCTGACCACCACGAACTCATGCGTGACGTGACGGTGGGTGACCGGTATGCCGGCCAGCGCCGGAACCGCTATGGCACTGGTCACACCCGGCACGACGGTGACCGGAACACCGGCTTCGGCGCACGCGATGACCTCTTCATAGCCGCGTGCGAAGACGAACGGGTCCCCGCCCTTGAGACGGACGACGAACTTGCCCGCCTTGGCGCGGTCGATCAGGACGTTGTTGATCGCCTCCTGCGCCATTGCCCGGCCGTACGGGATCTTCGCCGCGTCGATCACCTCTACATGCGGCGCCAGCTCGGCGAGCAGTTCCGGCGGGGCCAGCCGGTCGGCGACCACCACATCGGCGTGCGCCAGCAGCCGCCGGCCGCGCAC
The DNA here is from genome assembly GCF_008329585.1 of Mycolicibacterium sp. P9-22. Lineage (GTDB taxonomy): Bacteria > Actinomycetota > Actinomycetes > Mycobacteriales > Mycobacteriaceae > Mycobacterium. The sequence continues at coordinate 566,153 of NZ_NPKP01000004.1, forward strand.
GGTGATCAGCTCCGGGTCCCCGGGCCCACCACCGACCAGCGCCACGCCCTCGCGCACCACACCACCGGGCTCACCGCTGCGATCGGCGATCACCCCGGTCTGCAACGCGTCGTGGATGGCGTTGCGGACGGCGGCCGAGCGGCGGTGCTCACCGCCGGCCAGCACGCCGACCGACAGGCCGTCGTAGTCGAAGGACGCCGGGGTGACGGCGGTGCCCTCGACGGCCACGTCGGCGCGAACGCAGAAGGTGCGCCGGCGTTCGGCGCCCGCCACGATCGCGGCGTTGACCTCCGGGTCATCGGTGGCGGCCAGCACGTACCAGGCGCCGTCGAGATCTTCGTCACGGAAATCGCGCAACGTCAACGTGATCGGCGCGAACGCCTCCACCGACGGGGTGACCTCGCGGGCGATCACGTGGACGTCGGCACCGGCGGCGATCAGCAGCGGTAGCCGCCGTTGGGCCACCGTGCCGCCGCCCACCACGACGACCTTGCGGCCTTCCAGACGCAAGCCGACCAGGTAGGCGTTCTCTGTCACCCGCCGAGCTTAAAGGTTGCGGCCGCCGCGACGAAGCGGGAGCTGGCATCCGGGTGCGCCGCGGGGTGTGTGTGCAGGTAGCCGGCGTGCACGCCGCCGAGCACCGCACCGTCGGCGGTCCGCGCGCCTGCCGAAGAGTTGAAGCCCCACGCGCTCGGGTAATCCTCTCCGAAAGTCACTGCGGTGCGGTGGAATTCGTGCCCGGTGACCCGTTCGCCGACAGCGTGCAGCGGCGAATCGGTGATCGCCACCGCATCCCGGTACCCCAGGGTGAGTCGCTCGGTGAACCGCGCCGAACCGGCAAGCACCCCGCACATCGGCACGCCGTCCAGGTCATCGACCAGGTAGGTCAGGCCGGCACATTCGGCGTGCACCGGCGCGCCCGCCGCCGCCAGCGCCCCGATCTGTGCCCGCACGGTCCGGTTGGCCGACAGTTCGGCGGTGAACTGTTCGGGGAAGCCACCCGGGATGACCAGGGCGGCGGTGTCTTCGGGCAGCGGGTCGATCAGCGGATCGAAGTCGACGACATCGGCGCCGGCGGCACTGAGCAGTTCCCGGTGCTCGGCGTACCCGAAGCTGAACGCCCGCCCCGCCGCCAGCGCGACGGTCACCCGGCCAGACGGTCGCCGCGACTCCGGGGACCACGGCTGTGCGGTCACGCTGCTGGCGGCGGCCGCGACCACGGTTGTGATATCCACGTGCTCGGCCACCAGATCGGTCATGGCGGTGACGGCGCGTTCGGCGAGTGCACCGTATTCGACGGCGGTCACCAGACCGAGATGGCGTGAGGGCACCTCCAGTTCGGCGGTGCGCGGTATCGCCCCGAGCACCGGCACACCGGCGTGTTCGCAGGCCTGGCGCAGTACCTGCTCGTGGCGCGGCGTGCCGACCCGGTTCAGGATCACCCCGGCCAACCGGATCGAGGTGTCGTAGGTCGAAAAGCCGTGCAGCAGCGCGGCGATGCTGTGGCTCTGGCCTCGCGCGTCGACCACCAGCACCACGGGGGCGCCGAGCAGCCCGGCGACGTGCGCGGTGGACCCGCGGGCCGGGCCCATCCCATCGGTGGAGATGCGGCCGTCGAACAGGCCCATCACCCCTTCGACGACGGCGATGTCCGCGCCGGCGGTGCCGTGCCGGTACAGCGGGCCGATCAACGGCTCCCCCAGCAGCACCGGGTCCAGGTTGCGGCCGGGCAGCCCGGTGGCCAGCGCGTGGTACCCCGGATCGATGAAGTCGGGGCCCACCTTGAACGGTGCCACCCGGTGCCCGGCGCGCCGCAGCGCTCCCATCAAACCCGTTGCCACGGTGGTCTTTCCGCTACCGGAGGCGGGCGCGGCGATGATGACCGCCGGTGTGCTCACCATTCGATACCGCGCTGGCCCTTACGGCCGGTATCCATCGGATGCTTGACCTTGGTCATCTCGGTGACCAGGTCGGCGGCGTCGATCAACGCCTGGGGGGCGTCGCGGCCGGTGATGACCACATGCTGGTTACCCGGCCGGCCGGCCAGCGTCGCGATCACCTCATCGGTGGAGATCCAGCCCCATTTGAGTGGGTAGGTGAACTCGTCGAGCACATAGAAGTCATGGCGCTGTTCGGCGATCCGCCGGCTGATCTCGGTCCAGCCGTCCCGCGCGGTCTCGGCGTGGTCGACCTCGCTGCCGTGCTTTCGGGTCCAGGACCAACCCGACCCCATCTTGTGCCACTGCACGGGCCCGCCGGTGCCGTGCTCCTCGTGCAGCTTGCCCAGCTCCCGAAAAGCGCTCTCCTCGCCCACTTTCCACTTGGCACTCTTGACGAACTGGAACACCGCGATATCGAAACCCTGGTTCCAGGCGCGCAGCGCCATCCCGAAGGCCGCGGTCGACTTCCCCTTACCGGGGCCGGTGTGCACGGCGAGCAGCGGCGCGTTGCGGCGCGCCCTGGTGGTCAGCCCGTCATCGGGCACGGTCAGCGGTTGTCCCTGTGGCACGGTGCCTCCTACGCGGCGGTCTTGACCAGCGATGTCAGCTCGCCGGCCTGCAGCTGGGCCAGGCGGACGGCGGGCCCTTGCAGCTGCTGCGCCAGCTGCTCGGCCAAACCCAGACGCACAAAAGAAGTCTCGCAGTCCACCACCACGGCCGCGACCCCCTCGGCGACCAGCAGGCGGGCGGCGGTGGCCGTCCGGCCCAGCGGATCCGGTCCACCGGTGGCACGCCCATCGGTCAGCACCACCACGAGCGGTCGACGGGCCCGGTCGCGCGCCTTCTCCCGCAGCACCACATCGCGGGCGGCCAGCAATCCTTGTGCCAGTGGCGTTTTGCCGCCGGTATCGAAGGCGGCCAGTCGCCGTCCGGCGATGTACACCGAGGAGGTGGGCGGAAGCAGCACATCGGCGCTTTGGCCGCGGAAGGTGATGACGGCAACCTTGTCGCGGCGCTGATAGGCGTCACGCAGCAGCGACAGCGCGGCACCGCCGACCGCGGACATCCGGTCCCGCGCCGCCATCGATCCGGAGGCGTCGACGACGAAGATCACCAGGTTGCCCTCCCGGCCCTCCCGCACTGCACGGCGGACGTCGTCGGGTCGCACCCGCGGGCGGCCCGGCCGGCGCTGGGCGTTGACCGCGGCCAGCAGGGTCGCGAACACGTGGGTGCCGTGCCCCTCGCCGGGGACCTCGGTCGAGCCGACGGTGCTGCCGGTGCGGTTGCGGGCCCGCGAACGCCGGCCCGGGGCGCCCTCGCCGACCCCGGGCACCACAAGTGCCTTGGTGCGGAAGGTGGCCGACGGCGGCGCGCTGGACCGGGTGGGCGGCGCCCCGTTGCGCTTGGGCGCCTCGGAGGGCTCACCGTCCTGGCTGCTGCGCGGCGAATCTCCCTGCGGGGCAGGGCTGTCCATGGGAGAATCCGAGCCGCCACCGCCGGGTGGCTCCGGATCGGGCTCGGGATCTTCGGGGGTCTCTTCGGTCTGCGAGAGCGCCTCGTCGAGACGCTCGGGGTCCAGGCCCGGGTCGTCGAAGGGGTCGCGCCGGCGCCGGTGCGGCAGCGCCAGTTCGGCCGCCACCCGGATGTCCTCCTCCTGCACGGTCTGGCTGCCCCGCCAGGCCGCGTGCGCCACCGCGGTACGCGCGAGCACCAGGTCGGCGCGCATACCGTCCACGTCGAAGGCCGCGCACAGGGCGGCGATGCGCCGCAACTCGTTGTCCGGCAACACCACGCCGGCCACCGCGACCCGCGCGGCGGCGATCCGCCGGGCCAGCTCGGCATCGGCCTCGGCGTAGCGGGCGGAGAATCCGGGCGGATCGGCCTCGAAGGCCAGCCGGGAGCGGATCACCTCGACCCGGACATCGACATCGCGCGAGGCGGCCACGTCGACGGTCAGCCCGAAGCGGTCGAGCAACTGCGGGCGCAGTTCGCCCTCTTCGGGATTCATCGTCCCGATCAGCACGAAACGCGCATCGTGGGAATGCGATACGCCGTCGCGCTCGATATGCACCCGGCCCATCGCGGCCGCGTCGAGCAGCACATCGACGAGGTGGTCGTGCAGCAGGTTGACCTCGTCGACGTACAGCACGCCGCCGTGGGCCCGGGCCAGCAGGCCCGGTGAGAACGCGTGCTCACCGTCGCGCAGCACCTTCTGCAGATCCAGCGATCCGACCACCCGGTCCTCGGTGGCGCCGATCGGCAACTCGACGAGCCGGGCGTCGTCGTCGACCTGGGACAGCACCGCGGCCAGCGCGCGCACCGCAGTCGATTTCGCGGTGCCCTTCTCGCCACGGATCAACACACCGCCGATATCGGGGCGCACCGCACAGAGCACCAGTGCCAGTCGCAGCCGGTCGTGGCCCACCAGCGCGCTGAAGGGGTAATGCGTCATCGTCACAGGGCCACCGCTCCCGGCCTGATCATCGGCACGTGCGGGATACCGTCTTCCACGTATTCCTCACCGTCGCGGACGAACCCGTGCGCGCTGTACATGTCCTGCAGGTAGGTCTGGGCGTCGATGCGGCACGGATAGTTGCCCACCTCGGCGATCGCGGCCTGCATCAGCCGCGAGGTGTGCCCGTGCCCGCGGTCGGCACGCTTGGTGCACACCCGCCCGATCCGGAACACCTTCTCGCCACCGGGATGTTCCTCCATCAGCCGCAGCGTCGAGATCACCTGACCGGCATCGCCTTCCAGCCAGAAATGGCGCGTCTCGGCGAGCAGATCGCGGCCGTCGAGTTCCGGGTAGGGACAGGCCTGCTCGACGACGAAGACCTCGACGCGCAGCTTCAGCAGCTCATAGAGCGTCGCCGCGTCCAGATCCTTGGCCCAGCTTCGGCGCAGCGCGACCGTCATACGGGCGCGGGAGCATCCAGCTTGAGGACCTTGGTGCCGTAGTCCCACACCTCACGGAACAGCGCGGGCTCTCCCGACAGCTTGGTGCCCAGCGACGGGACCATCTCCTTGAGCTTGGGCAGCCAGCCCTGATATTGATCGGCGAAGCAGCGTTCCATCACTTCCAGCATGGCGGGCACGGCCGTGGAGGCGCCCGGCGAGGCGCCCAGCAGACCGGCGATGCTGCCGTCACCGGCGGTGAGCACGGTGGTGCCGAACTCCAGCACGCCACCGGCGCCCTTGCGCCGGATGACCTGGACCCGCTGACCGGCGATGTCCAGTTCCCAATCGGAATCGACTGCACTGGGGGCGAATTCACGCAGCGTATCGACACGCGCGCTTTCGCTGAGCAGCAGTTGGCCGATCAGGTACTTCAGCAGACCGGTCTCGGTCAGGCCGACGCCCAGCATCGAGGCCAGATTGTTGGGCTTGACCGACAACGGCAGATCGGTGACCTTGCCCTGCTTGAGGAACTTCGGCGACCACCCGGCGAACGGGCCGAACAGCAGCCAGGACTTGTGGTTGATCACGCGGGTGTCCAAGTGCGGCACCGACATCGGCGGGGCACCCAGCGGCGGGAGACCGTAGACCTTGGCCTGATGGGCCGCGGCCAGCTCCGGGTTCCCGGTGCGCAGGAACGCGCCGCCGACCGGGAAACCACCGAAACCCTTGGCTTCCGGGATACCGGCCTTCTGCAGCAGCGGCAGCGCGCCGCCGCCGGCGCCGACGAACACGAACTTGGCGTTGATCTTGCTCTTGGCCCTGGTCCGCCGGTTGATGACCTTCACCGTCCAGCTGCCATCGGACTCCTTGTGCAGATCGCGCACATCGTGACCGAACAGCGTGGTCATGCCGTTGTTGGCGGTGTAGCCGATCAGCTGACGCGACAGCGACCCGAAGTCCACATCGGTGCCGGCTTGCGTCCAGTTCAGTGCGACCGGCTGACTGAAGTCGCGTTTGGCCGCCATCAGCGGAAGCCTGCGGGTGAACTCGTCCTTGTCGTCGATGTACTCCATCGAGGCGAACAGCGGGTTGGTCACCAGCGCCTCGTACCGTGCCTTGAGGTACGCGGCGTTGGCCGCCCCCTGCACGAAGCTCACATGCGGGATCGGGTTCAGGAAGCTGCGTACGTCGGGCAGCACGCCGTTCTCGACGGCGTAGGCCCAGAACTGGCGTGACACCTGGAACTGCTCGTTGACCGTGATGGCCTTGCTGGTGTCGATGGAACCGTCGGACTTCTGCGGCGTGTAGTTCAGCTCGCACAGCGCGGAGTGACCGGTTCCGGCGTTGTTCCACGGGTCGCTGCTCTCGGCGGCCGCACCGTCGAGGCGCTCGATCATGGTGATCGACCAGTCGGGTTCCAGGAGTCGCAGCAGCGCACCGAGCGTGGCGCTCATGATTCCGGCGCCGACGAGCACGACGTCTGTCTTGGCTACTTTCGGGTCAGACACGCAATAAGGTTATCCCGCCGGTAACAAGACAAGCGGTCGGGCCGTGCAGGTCACTACAGTGGCTGACGTGACCGGCTGGGAGCCCGACGTATTGCCTGGCTATTGGCAGCAGCCGCTGGCCCTCGGCGCCGATCCCGATGGGGAGGGCGACCTCGTGGCCACGCTGGTTTCCCGTGGTGAGCCCGCACACCGGGGCGAGCGAAGCGACGGGAAGAATCACGGCCCGGATCGCGCGGTGCTGGTGGTGCACGGCTACACCGACTATTTCTTCCACACCGAACTGGCCGATCACTTCGCCGGCCGGGGCTTGCGCTTCTACGCCCTCGATCTGCCCAAGTGCGGCCGGTCCCGCCGGGACGGTCAGACCCCGCACTTCACCTCCGATCTGGCGCACTATGACGGCGCGCTGGAGGCGGCGCGCGACGCGATCGGCGCCGCGGACCTGCTGGTGTACGGACATTCGGCGGGCGGGCTGATCGTGTCGCTGTGGCTGGACCGGCTGCGCAGCCGCGGGGCGACCGGACCGATCAGTGGGCTGGTGCTCAACAGCCCGTTCTTCGACCTGCACGGGCCGGCGATCCTGCGCACGCCGCCGACGTCGGCCGCGCTGATGGCCCTGGCCCGGCTGCGCAAGATGCGGGTGGTCCGCAAACCGACACCGGGCGGGTATGGCACCAGCCTGCACCGCGACTACTCCGGGGAGTTCGACTACAACCTGGAATGGAAGCCGGTCGGCGGGTTCCCGGTCACCTTCGGCTGGATCAACGCGATCCGGCGCGCCCAGTTGCGACTGCACCGCGGTCTCGACGTCGGGGTGCCCAGCCTGATCCTGCGCTCGGATCACAGCGTCGCCGAGTCCCCGGAACCGGAACTCATCGCACGCGGGGACGCGGTGCTCGACGTCACCCAGATCGCCCGGTGGGCGGGATGCGTCGGCAACCGGCTTACGGTGGTACCGATCACGGACGCCAAACACGATGTCTTCCTGTCACTCGCCGAGCCGCGGTCGGCCGCCTATGACGAGCTGGACAGGTGGCTGGACTGGTATCAGCGGTCCGGGGCCCCATCGACCACACCACATTCCGGATAGGACGGCCCGCGTGCAGCATTACGACCTGACCATCATCGGGACCGGCTCGGGCAACAGCATCCCGAACCCGGACTTCGACGCCCGCTACGGCGACATGCGCGTGGCGATCTGCGAGCAGGGCACCTTCGGCGGCACCTGCCTGAACGTCGGCTGCATCCCTACCAAGATGTTCGTCTACGCCGCCGAGGTCGCGCAGACCATTCGGGAGAGCTCCCGTTACGGCATCGACGCCCACATCGACAAGGTCCGCTGGCCCGATATCGTCTCGCGGGTGTTCGGCCGTATCGACCCGATCTCGGCCGGCGGCGAGGCCTACAAGCGCAGCATGGCGAACATCGACGTGTACGGCAGCCACACCAGGTTCACCGGCGCCGCCGACGGCCGCTACACGCTGCGCGCCGAGGACGGCGCGGAGTTCAGCTCGGATCAGGTGGTGATTGCCGCCGGCGCGCGGGCCGTCGTGCCACCGGCCATCGCCGAATGCGGTGTGCAGTACTACACCAGCGACAACATCATGCGGATCAGCGCGCTGCCCGAACACCTGGTGATCGTCGGCGGCGGTTTCGTGGCGGCGGAATTCGCGCACGTGTTCTCCGCGCTCGGAGTGCGGGTCACCATCGTGGTCCGCGGCCCCGGGATGCTGACCCACTGCGATGAGACGGTCTGTCACCGGTTCACCGAACTGGCCGCGGCCAAATGGGATCTGCGCACCCACACCAACGTGGTCGGGTCACGCCCGCAGAGCGGCGACGGCGTCGTCCTGGAACTCGACGACGGCTCCGAGCTGGCCGCGGACATGTTGCTGGTGGCCACCGGCCGCAGGCCCAACGGCGATCTGCTGGACGCCGATCTGGCCGGGGTGGCACTGCAGGACAGCATGGTGGTGGTCGACGAGTACCAGCGGACCTCAGCGCGCGGCGTGTGGGCACTGGGCGACGTGTCCTCGGCGTATCAGCTCAAGCATGTGGCCAACCACGAGATGCGGGTGGTCCGGCACAATCTGCTGCGCGCCTGGGATGACACCGCGGGCATGGTGGCCAGCGATCACCGTTTCGTGCCGTCGGCGGTGTTCACCGACCCCCAGATGGCCACCGTCGGGCTCACCGAGTCGCAGGCCCGCGAGGCCGGCCACGACATCGTGGTCAAGGTGCAGAATTACAGCGACACCGCCTACGGATGGGCCATGGAGGACCACACCGGCGTCGCGAAGCTGATCGGCGACCGCGCCACCGGCAAGCTACTGGGCGCACACATCATGGGGCATCAGGCATCCTCGATCATCCAGCCGCTGATCCAGGCGATCAGCTTCGGACAGACCGCCAAAGAGGTTGCCACCGGGCAGTATTGGATTCACCCGGCGCTGCCCGAGGTGATCGAGAACGCGCTGCTGGGCCTGCTGGACTGAGGGTTTCGGCTCAGTTGTGGCCGGCACCGATCCAGTGCAGCAGGTCGTGCACGATATCGTCGGCCAAGCGGTAGCTGACCGAGCGGCCCGCCCGGCTGCTGGTCACCCACCCCTGCCCGCGCAGCACCCGAAGAGCCTGGGACACCGCATTTTCCGATCGTCCCAGCGCAGAGGCCAGCTCGCTGACACAGATGCCCGGGACCCGGTGCAGGCTGAGCAGGATCTCCAGGCGGTGCGGGTCCGAGAGCAGATCGAACCGGCGCGCCCATTCGGAAGTATCGACGTCCGACAGCGCCGACGACGCCTGCTGCACCACCGACGCGTCCTCCATGACAGGCAATCTAGTCCAGGAAGCCGTGCAGTAGCGCGGCCGAGCCGGCCAGGTGCGCGCACATGGCGTCGGCCGCCGCGGCGGCGTCTCCGGCCAGGATGGCACCGACGATGGTCTCGTGCTGCTCGTCGGAGTGCGCGATATTGCGGGGCAGCAGCGGGATCTGGTCCAGCAGCGCGTTGACCCGCATCCGGTTCTCGGCCACCAACGGCACCAGCGAGACCGAACCCGCGGCCTCGGCGATCGCCAGGTGCAGCCGGGAGTCCAGCCGGCGGTAGTCCTGCGGCGCGGCACCGCGCACATCTTCGAGCCGGGAGCACAGCTCGCCACGCTCGGCCTCAGTCAGGGCGCGGCCGGCCGCCGACCGTGCCGCGCCCACCTCGAGGATCTCGCGCAGCCTCAGCGCGTCGTCGATGTCCGCCGCGGCGACATCCGCGGTGCCGGGTGCCAGCCGCGGTATCTCGTCGGCCAGGAAGGTGCCGCCGTACCGTCCGCGCCGCGACACCAGATAACCCGCTTCGGCCAGCGATTTGATGGCCTCCCGCACGGTGTCCCGGCTGACGCCCAGGCGCGCGGCCAACTCACGTTCGGGCGGCAGCGACTCGCCGGGCGCCAGCACCCCGAGCCGGATGGTCTGCAGCAGCCGCGCCACGGTGTCCTCGAAGGCGTTGCCCAGCCGTACCGGTCGCAGCAGGCTTTCCGACGTCGTCTGCGGATCCGGTGCGGAGGTCATGGCGTCGGCCGGCTCACAGCGGCGTGACGTAGGCGGAACTGATACCACCGTCGACCAGGAAGCTCGACCCGGTGATGAAGGAGGCGTCGTCGCTGGCCAGGAAGGCGACCGCGGCCGCCAGTTCCTCCGGTTCGGCGAACCGTCCCACCGGCACGTGCACCAGCCGGCGGGCCGCCCGCTCGGGATCCTTGGCGAAGAGTTCCTTGAGCAGGGGCGTGTTGACCGGGCCCGGGCACAGCGCGTTGACCCGGATGCCCTGGCGGGCGTACTGCACGCCGAGTTCGCGTGACATCGCGAGCACCCCGCCCTTGGACGCGGTATAGGAGATCTGCGAGGTCGCCGATCCGAGCACCGCCACGAACGACGCGGTGTTGATGATCGAACCCTTCTGGGCCGGCACCATGTGCCGCAGCGCCGCCTTCGAGCACAGGAACACCGATTTCAGGTTGACGTCCTGCACCCGCTGCCACGCGTCGAGGCTGGTGTTCTCGATGAGATCGTCGTCGGGCGGGCTGATCCCGGCGTTGTTGAAGGCGATGTCGACACCGCCGTGCACGTTGTAGGCGGTGTCGAAGAGGTTGTCCACCGCCGCCGGGTCGGACACATCGACCTGGACGAACTGGACGTTCAGATCGTGGGCCACGGTCTTGCCGGCGGCCGGGTCGACATCGCCGATGACGACGATCGCACCTTCGGCCTGCATCCGCTTGGCGGCCGCCAGCCCGATACCGCTGGCGCCGCCGGTGATGACCGCGACCTTGTCCTTGAGTCGCTGGGTCAGGTCCATTCAGATTTCTCCAATCGCAATAAAGACGTTCTTGGTTTCGGTGAAGTGCAGTGGCGCGTCGGGACCCAGCTCGCGGCCGAGGCCGGACTGTTTGAAGCCGCCGAACGGGGTGCTGTAGCGCACCGACGAGTGCGAGTTGACGCTCAGATTTCCGGCCTCCACGGCGCGCGAGACCCGCAGTGCCCGCGACACGTTCTCGGTCCAGATCGAGCCGGACAGCCCGTAGCTGGTGTCGTTGGCCAGCGCGATGGCGTCGGCCTCGTCCTCGAACGGCAGCACGGTGACCACCGGCCCGAAGATCTCGTCGGTGACGGTGCGGTCGGTACGCTGCGGTGTCAACACCGTTGGCGGGAACCAGAACCCGGGACCCGACGGTGCCGATCCCCGGAAGGCTACCGGTGCGTCGTCGGGGACGTAGCCGCGTACCGATTCCCAGTGCTTGCGTGACACCAACGGTCCCATCTCGGTGTCGCGGGAGGTCGGGTCGCCGACCTTCACGCCCGCGACGGCGGGTTCCAGCAGCTCCATGAACCGGTCGTAGACGTTGCGCTGCACCAGGATCCGGCTGCGCGCGCAGCAGTCCTGGCCGGCATTGTCGAAGACGCCGTATGGCGCGGTGGCGGCGGCCCGCTCCAGGTCGCAGTCGTCGAACACGATATTGGCGCTCTTGCCGCCGAGTTCCAGGGTGATGCGTTTGACCTGCGCGGCGGCCCCGGCCATCACCCGGGTGCCGACGGCGGTGGATCCGGTGAACACGATCTTGCGCACCTGCGGGTGGCTGACGAAGCGTTCACCCACCACCGGACCGGCGCCCGGCAGCACCTGGAACAGGTCGGGGTCCAGCCCGGCCGCCACCGCCAGTTCGGCCAGGCGCAGGCTGGTCAGCGGCGTCCATTCGGCGGGTTTGAGCACCACCGCGTTACCGGCGGCCAGCGCCGGGGCGAAACCCCACGCCGCGATGGTCATCGGGAAGTTCCACGGGGTGATGATCCCGACGACGCCGAGCGGCTCGTTGAAGGTGATGTCGACACCGCCGGCCACCGGGATCTGTTGCCCCAGGAGACGTTCCGGGGCGGCCGAGTAGTAGGTCAGCACGTCGCGGACATGCCCGGCCTCCCATTCGGCCTGCCCGATCGGATGCCCGGAGTTGGCGACCTCCAGGGCGGCGAGCTCACCGATATGCGCGTCGACCACCGCCGCGAAGGCCCGCAGCGCGCCGGCCCGTTCGGCGGGCGCCAGCCGGGCCCAGCGCCGCTGCGCGGCGACCGCGCGGGCCACCGCATCGTCCACCGCGTCGATGTCGAGCAGTTCGACATCGCGCAGTACGTCCTCGGTGGCCGGGTTGATGACCGTCGAGGTGCTCATCGGGACACCCTTTCTGTTGTGTATTCGCGCGCCGCCTCGGCCACCGCGGTGAACAGCCGCACATCGTCGAGCCGTTCCTCGGGATGCCACTGCACGGCGAGCACGAAGCTGTCGCCTTCGAGTTCGATCGCCTCGATGACACCGTCGGCGGTGTCGCGGGCACTGACGATGAGCCCGGCTCCGAGTCGGTCGATGGCCTGGTGGTGATAGCACTGCGCATCCGAGCTGTCCCCGATGAGCGCCGCCAGCCGGGTCCCGGCCACGGTGCGCACCGAGGAGGTGCTGAACACCGCGTTGCCCTGCTGGTGGCGGCTGTGCCCGAGCACATCGGGCAGGTGCTGGTGCAGGGTGCCGCCGAGCGCGACGTTGAGCACCTGGGCGCCGCGGCAGATTCCGAGTACCGGCATACCGCGCCGCAGCGCCGCATTCAGCAGCGCGAACTCCCAGGAGTCCCGTTCGCCCATCGGCTCATCGGTGGTCGGGTGGCGTTGACTGCCATAGCTTTGCGGGTTGACGTCGCGGCCGCCGGTGATGATCAGGCCGTCGATCCCGTCGAGGACGCGGTCGGCCACCTCGGTGCCGCCGGGTTGCGGCGGCAGCAGCATGGCGGTGGCGCCGCCGCGGTTCACACCTTCGATGTAGATGGCGGGCAGGAAGCTGGCGTCGACATCCCAGACGCCGGTCTGGGCGCGCTGCAGGTAGGTGGTCAGCCCCAGCACGGGCCTATAACCGCTCAAAGCCGCGCACCCTCTCCCAGTCGGTGACCGCCGAGTTGAAGGCGGCGAGTTCGATGTGCGCGTTGTTCAGATAGTGGGCCACCACCTCGTCCCCGAACGCGGCCTTGGCGACCGCGGAACGCTCGAACAGCGCCGCCGACTCGGCCAGGGTGCGCGGCAGCCGTTGCGCGCCACCGGTGTAGGCGTTACCGGTGCAGGCATCCTCCAGTGCCAGCCCCTGGTCGATACCGTGCAGGCCACCGGCGATCAGCGCCGCCACGGCCAGGTACTGGTTGACGTCCCCGCCGGGAGCCCGGCACTCCACCCGCATCCCGAGGCCGTGCCCGACCACCCGCAGCGCGCAGGTGCGGTTGTCCATCCCCCAGGCGATCGCCGTCGGCGCGAAGCTACCGTCGGCGAAACGCTTGTAGGAGTTGATGTTCGGTGCGTAGAACAGGGCGAGTTCGCGCAGCGTGGCGATCTGCCCGGCGACGAAGCTGCGGAACATCGCCGACATGCCATCCGGGTCGTCCTTGTCGGCGAAGACGGCGGCCCCGTCGGTGGTCCGCAGAGATATGTGGATATGGCAGCTGTTGCCCTCGCGCTCGTCGAACTTGGCCATGAAGGTCAGGGATTTGCCGTGCTGGTCGGCGATCTCCTTGGCACCGTTCTTGTAGATGGTGTGGTTGTCGCAGGTGGCCAGGGCCTCGTCATAGCGGAACGCGATCTCCTGCTGGCCCAGGTTGCACTCCCCCTTCACGCCCTCGCAGTACATGCCCGCACCGTCCATGCCGAGGCGGATATCGCGTAGCAGCGGCTCCATCCGGGTCGACGCCAGCATCGCGTAGTCGATGTTGTAATCGGTGGCCGGTGTCAGGTCGCGGTAGCCGGATTTCCAGGCGTCGCGGTAGGTGTCGTCGAACACCATGAACTCCAGTTCGGTGCCCACGAACGCGCGCAGCCCGCGCTCGGCCAGCCGGTCGAGCTGGGTGCGCAGGATGGTGCGCGGGGCGACCACGACCGGCCTGTCGTCGGTGAAGGACAGGTCGGCCATCACCAGCGCCGTGCCGGGCAGCCACGGCAGCAGGCGCAGGGTGGCGAAATCCGGGGTCATCACCATGTCGCCGTAGCCGGTCTCCCAGCTCGACATCGCATAGCCCTCGACGGTGTTCATGTCGACATCCACGGCCAGCAGGTAGTTGCAACACTCGGCGCCGTGCGCGGCGACCTCCTCGACGAACAGCCGCGCCGACACCCGTTTACCGGTGAGGCGGCCCTGCATGTCGGGGAATGCGACGATGACGGTGTCGACCTCGCGGGCGGCGACGAGCTGTTCCAGTTCGGTCTGCGACAGCATTCCGGTGTCAACCATGGGGCGCACTCCCTCGTCGGCTTGGCGCGGGGTCGGCGGTGAACCGGCGCCACCTCTAAAGGTAGGCCATCAGACCAATGGAATGCGAGAGCACCCCGCCCTCACCACGTGCTGGTGCGCATCACGATCTCGGCGGCCAGCTGCGCGGTGGATTCGCCGGCGTTGCGCCGCCCGAGCAACTCGACCAGACGGTAGTCGCCGTAGACGAAGCGCTGGCTGGCGCGCGCCACTTTCGCGGCCGCCGCGGTGCTCACCAGTGCGGTGGTGGCCAGCTCGACCGGCGGGCAGTTCTCGTCCCGGATGACGCCCGCCTCGTCGGGTGCGCGCGGATGTCCGCGATCGATGACCACCAGCCCGGTGAACCGGTCCAGCCTGGTGGCAGCCAGCTCCCAGGCCAGCTCGGCCCCGACCCGGTCGCCGACCAGGGTGCCCCATCGCACCTGCAGCGAGTCCAGGATGGCGATAACTGAAACCGCACTCAGACGTGGCGACGGGGCGATGACGACGGTGCGCAGCGACGCCGTGTGCAGCCGCTGGCAGACCGCGCCGTAGGCCGCCGGTGCCTGCTGGACCGACCCCAGCAGCACCACCACTCCGGCGTTCTCCGGGCCCGCGACCTCGACGGCGAAGGGGAAGCCGTCGACGGTCACGGTCGACCCGGCGGTCTCGGGGGGCATGTCGGTCACGCTAGGACATCCGCGGGTTCGGCGCAGGCGTTTTCCCGGTCTTGCGCACGGCCGTCACGGTGTCGCCAGACGTTGGGCTTGTTTGCCCGTGGCTTCCAAAAAGGTCTGCGGCAGCGTGGCTTTGACGGGAATCGCCGGGTTCGGCGTCGGAAACGCGACCGCGAAGACGGCCATCGAATCGACGTTCTCGAAGGAGAACCAGACGCTGCTCTTCGCACCGGCGAGATCCATCGTCTGCTGGTACACCAGCGCATCCAGGCGCTCGGTGTCCAGCCGCTCGGTGGTCATCGGGATGGGCGCGGCGTTGCGGTCGAAGTAGGTCGCGAAGTTGGCGCACCGCTGCGCCGTGGCCTCCAGTCCCTCCATGTCCAGCGGCCAGCTCAGCACCGTCACCAGCATCCGGGCGCCGTCATAGCTGACGGTGTACTTGGCCGCGCTGCCGGCGCCGCGCTCAGCCGATGCGGTGATCACCTTGGTGAAACCTTCGCTGCATCCGGGCGGATCGGACAGCATCGCCGGTGGCGCTCCGGCGCCGTCGGGTTCCCCGGGGTTCTCGATGATGCGGTCGAACTGGACACCCGCCGGGAAGTCGGCCGCGCTCAGCAGCGCCCGCTCCAGTCGTTCCCCCGGCCAGGTCGGGCTGCCCTGCACCGCGCTGGTGCACCCGGTCACCGCGGCCATCACCGCAAGCAGTGCCGGCAGCCACCGAACCATGGGCGTCATGGCCCCAGGCTACCCAGCGACGAGCCGATGACCGGTCGTCGCGCGGGACCGTCGAGCAGGCGCAGCAGGGCATCGATATCGACGTGGGTGGTCAACGCATCGGCCATCAGGTCCAGCTGGGCGTCGCGACGGGCCATGACGCTGACATCACCGGCCACCTCGAAACCGGAGCGGCCCGCCGCCGTGGCCGCCTCGGTCAGCCAGGCGCGCCGCACCTCGTCGTTGTCGAGCAGTCCGTGCCAGTGCGTGCCGTAGACGGCACCGCGCCGGATCCCGACACCCAGCCAGTCGTCCTCACCGCTACGGCTGACCTGACCGTGATGGATCTCGTAGCCGTGCAGCGGGGTTTCCCAGTGCCGCAACGTCTTCTCCGGCTCGAAGACGATATCGGCGTCGAGCAGTGCGAGCCCGTCGACGGCGCCGGCGCCGGATTCGACCGGGTCGTCGATGGAACGGCACAGCATCTGGAAGCCGCCGCACACACCGAGCACCGGCCGGCCCGCCGCCGCGTGCGCGTGTACCGCCGCGGCCAGGCCGCGCTCACGCAGCCACGCCAGATCGGACACCGTCGCCTTGCTGCCGGGCAGCACCACCACATCGGCCTCGGCGACCTCGCCCGGGTCGGCCACCCAGCGCACCGCCACCCCGGGCTCGCAGGCCAGCGCCTCGATGTCGGTCGAGTTCGAGATGCGCGGCAGTCGCACCGCGGCCACCGTCAGCCAGTCGGTTCCGCGGGGCGGTATCGGCTGCCCGAGGCTGTGGCCGGCCTGCACCGAGAGCGAGTCCTCGGTGTCCAGCCACAGGCCTTCCAGGTACGGGATGACGCCGTAGGTGGGCCGCCCGGTCATGTCCTGCAGTTGGCGCAGCCCCGGTTCCAGCAGCGCCGGGTCGCCGCGGAACTTGTTCACCAGAAATCCGCTGATGAGTTTCTGATCCTCGGGTTCGAGCACCGCGACGGTCCCGAACAGGTGGGCCAGCAGGCCGCCGCGGTCGATATCGCCGACCACCACCACCGGCAGGCCGCCGGCGCGGGCGAGCCCCATGTTCGCCAGATCGGTGGCGCGCAGGTTGATCTCCGCGGGCGACCCCGCCCCCTCGCAGATGACCACATCGAATTCTCTTCGCAGCGCGGCCAATTCGCCGTTGACGATATCGGCGAGCTGACGCCGCCGGATCATGTAGTCACCGGCGGCCATGGTGCCGGCGACCTGACCGCGCACCACGAGTTGCGAGGTCCTGTCGCTGCCCGGTTTGAGCAGGACCGGGTTGAACCGCACGCTGGGCGCCAGCCCGGCCGCGCGCGCCTGCATGGCTTGGGCCCGGCCGATCTCGCCGCCCTCGATGGTGACCGCGGAGTTGTTGCTCATGTTCTGCGCCTTGAACGGCGCAACCCGGATTCCCCTGCGCGCCAGCAGTCTGCACAGTCCGGCCACCACCATGGACTTGCCGGCGTCCGAGGTGGTGCCGGCGATCAGCAGTGCGCTCACACGAGCGTCAGGATCTCGGCGCCGTCCTCGGTGACCACCAGGGTGTGCTCGAACTGGGCGGTCCACTTGCGGTCGCGGGTGGCCACCGTCCAGCCGTCATCCCAGATCTCGTAGTCCAGCGCACCCAGGTTGATCATCGGTTCGATGGTGAACGTCATGCCCGCTTCGATGACGGTCTCGACCGCGGGCTGGTCGTAGTGCAGCACCACCAGTCCGTTGTGGAAGGTCTCACCGATGCCGTGGCCGGTGAAGTCGCGGACCACGTTGTAACCGAACCGGTTCGCGTAGGCCTCGATGACGCGGCCGACGATGGACAGCGCCCGGCCCGGTTTGACGGCCTTGATGGCCCGCATGGTCGCCTCGTGGGTGCGTTCGACGAGCAGGCGGTGCTCCTCGGTGACATCGCCGGCCAGGAAGGTGGCGTTGGTGTCGCCGTGCACACCGTCGCGGTAGGCGGTGACGTCGATGTTGACGATGTCACCGTCCTCGATGACGGTGGAGTCCGGGATGCCGTGGCAGATGACCTCGTTCAGCGAGGTGCAGCAGGACTTGGGAAATCCCTTGTAGCCCAGGGTCGACGGGTACGCGCCGTGATCGAGCATGTACTCGTGCGCGACGCGGTCCAGGTGGTCGGTGGTCACCCCGGGGGCGACGGCCTTGCCGGCCTCGGCGAGCGCACCGGCCGCGATCCGACCGGCCACCCGCATCTTCTCGATGACCTCCGGCGTCTGCACCCACGGTTCGTGGCCTTCGACGGCCGTCGGCTTCCACGCGTACTCGGGACGCGGGATGGACTTGGGTACCGGCAGTGTCGGGGAGAGCTCACCGGACCGAAGGGGCGCGCGAACAGGCATGGCGACAGCCTAATCGCCGGCCGGCGGGCGGTGCCCGCAGCGCGGGTGCCGACGCCGCGGAGAGCAGCACTCTCCGAATGTGGTAATGGTGTTACCGTACGGCGGTGAGCGAAACGCACATCCTGAACCGGCTGGACTACCGGGAGATCGAATCGACCCGTGACCGGCTGGTCCTGGAGATGGAGAACCGGCCGGATCTGGCCAATGTCCGTGGCGCATTACAGGGCGGACTGGTGGCAACGCTCATCGACATCGCGGCGGGCATCCTGGCCGGCAACGCCACCGGCGCCGGCCATGACGTGACGACCGCCGATCTCAACATCCATTTCCTCGCCCCGATCATGGGCACCGCCCGCGCCGAGGCCAGGATCGTGCGGGCCGGCAAACGGCTCATCGTGACCTCGGTCGATGTCACCGATGTCACCCGCGACCGGCTCGCCGCGCGCGCGACGCTCACGTTCGCGGTGCTCGAACCTCGCTAGGACCGGCGCAGGCTCGGCTTCCAGTTCCGGCGTGGCCCACGGATATCCACCGAGCCGCACACCACCTTGCCGGTGAGCACGATGTGCGGAGAGCCCTCTGCGGGCGCATCGCGGCGGTGGTCACTGGCACTGCCGACCACCACCTCGACATCGTCGATGGAGGCGCTGGCGCCCTCGGGCAGGCGCAGATCCAGCCCGCCGAATCGCAGGTCGAGTTCCACCACGATCATCGGGCCGGCGAACCGTGCCCGGGTCAGGTCCAGGTCCACCGAACCCATCCGCCGGTGCAGCGCCAACCGGGTCGGAACCACCCATTCCCCGTGCCGTTTCAGCGAGCCCAGCACGCCGCGCAGTTCCACCCGGTCGGCGGCCGAGGTGATGATGGCGCCGGGACCGGGCAGGTCGCCGACCAGTGCTTCGAGGTCGGTGTGCAGCCGGGCCTGTGACACCAGGGCCGAGCGTTCCTCGAATTCACCGATGTCGATCAGCCCGAGCGCCACCGCGTTGTGCAGCCGGCGCAGGGTGCCGTTGCGGTCGGCGTCGGATACCCGCAGTGTCGTGAGGTCGTCGTTGTTCATCCCACGACAAGGTTAGGCCAGATAGTCCTGCGGCAACCCGTTGAGCATGTCGCGGCACATCCGCACCGCGTACTCCGAGCTGCCGCCGCCGACGATCAGCGCCGCGAACGCCATATCGCCGCGGTACCCGGTGAACCAGGCGTGCGAGCCGCCGTTGAACTCGGCCTCACCGGTCTTGCCGCGCACATCGCCGAGGCCGTTGAGGTCCTTGGCGGTGCCGTTGGTCACCACCAGGCGCATCATCGGTCGCAGGCCGTCGATGATCTCCGGGCTGAGCGGCTCACCGACCTGCCCCTTCACCTCGGTCTCGCGTCCCTCGATCAGATGCGGCACCGGCGTCCTGCCGGCCGCCACGGTCGCGGCGACCATGGCCATCCCGAAGGGGCTGGCCAGCACCTTGCCCTGACCGAAGCCGTCCTCGGTGCGCTCGGCCAGATCCACCGTCGGGGGCACCGATCCGGTCACCGTCGGCACCCCGTCGACGACGAAGTCCGGACCCAGCCCGTAGCGCGCGGCCGCGGTGGTCAGACCGCGCGGTGGCATCGTGCTGGCCAGTTCGGCAAAGGTGGTGTTACAGGAATTCGCGAAGGCCCGCGACAGCGGCACCGTGCCCAGGTCGAAGGCGTTGTAGTTGGTGACGGTGCGGTGGCCGATATCGAGCGTGCCCGGGCAGCCCAGCAGGGTGTTGGGGGTGGCCATATCGCGTTCCAGCGCCGCGGCGGCGGTGACGATCTTGAACGTCGACCCCGGCGGGTACAGGCCCATGGTGGCGGTCGGCCCGTCGACGTCGGCGGCCGAATTCTGCGCGACGGCCAGGATCTCACCGGTCGACGGTTTGATCGCGACGATCATCGCCTTCTTGCCGACCATGTCCACCGCGTCCTGGGCGGCGTTCTGCACGGCGCGGTCCAGGCTGATGGTCACCGAGGGCGCCGGCGTTCCGGACTCCTCGTTGAGCACCGCGACGTCGACACCGTTCTGGTTGACGCTGACCACCCGCCAGCCGGGCTGCCCGACCAGGTCCTGGGTGACCGCCTTCTTGACCTCCGCCACGATGGCGGGCGCGAATGTGTCGTCGGTGGCCAGCATTTCGGGTTGCGGGGTGATCACCACCCCGGGTCGGTTGCCGATGGCCGGGAACACCCGGTCGTAATCGGACTTGCGCAGGGTGATCAGACTCAGCGGTGCGGTCCGCGAGCTGGCTTCCTCGGCGAGCCGCTGCGCGTCCATGGCGGGATCGAAGGGGCGCAGCGCATCGGCGAGCGCGCGGGCGGTCGGCATCAGGTCGGCGCCGGCCGCGCGGGCGTCGAGCGCGTAGTGGTAGAGGTAACCGGGCACCAGCACGTCGCTGCCGCCCCGTTCGTTGACCGAGGCCCGCCCGGGCGGATCGGCCCGTAGCGCCAGTGTCTGGTTGGCGCCCAGTCCCGGGTGCAGCGCGGTGGTGTTCCAGCGCACCTGCCACAGACCCTCGTTGCGCACCATGTTCAGTTCGCCGTCATAGGTCCAGGTGCGGTCCTTGGGCAGGTGCCAGGTGTAGCGGAACTTCACGGTGCCGGTGTCCACGGCGTACTTGGAGCCGGTGATCTGGGTGTCCAGCCGCCGGGCCTGCAGCCCGGACCAGGCCTCGTTGAGGGCGGATTGCGCCTCGGCCGGCTTGTCGGACAGCTGAGCGGCACCCGCGGTGTCGCCGGTGACCAGCGCCTCGAAGAACTGCTCGGCAACCGGTTCGGGCCCATCGGGTTTGGGGGTGCAGGCAGTGAGCGAGGCAACCGTCGCCACGGCGATGAGGATCGCGGCCGTACTCAGCACGCGCGATGCCCGTGATGCTGTTGAGGTTATTGATGCCAGCGATGTCATTGTGGCTGATGTTAAGAGTGTGGTGGCCGCATCCGTCGGAGGCGCACCGAGACGGAACCGTTATGGCCTCGAGACTCAGTCGAGCAGGATGGTCGCGAACGTGCCGACCTGGGTGAAGCCGATCTTCGCGTAGGTGGCGCGGGCGACCTCGTTGAATCCGTTGACATACAGACTGGCGATCCGCCCGCTGCGCAGCACCGCATCCGACACCGTGGCGGTACCGGTGGCGCCGAGTCCGCGGCCCCGCCATTGCGGGTGCACCCAGACGCCCTGGATCTGGCCGACGGTCGGCGACTGGGAGCCGATCTCGGCCTTGAAGACGACCTCGCCGCGCTCGAACCGCGCCCAGGCCCGGCCTGCCGCGATCAGCCCGGCCACCCGGCGCCGGTAGCTGCGGCCGCCGTCGCCGAGCCGCGGGTCGATGCCCACCTCACCGATGAACATCTCGATCGCCGCGACCAGGTAAGTGTCGAGCTCCTCCATCCGGACCGGCCGCACGGCCGGGTCCGCCTCGCAGCGCGCCGGACCGTTCAGCGCCATCAGCGGCTGGTCGGCCCGCACATCGCGGGCGGTCCCCCAGCCCGGTTCCAGCCGCTGCCACAGCGGGAGCACCAGCTCGGCCCGGCCCACCAGTGAGGAACATCGGCGCGGCGCACCGAGTGCCTTGTCGGCGAACGCCGACAGGTCATCGGCGCTGCCGCGCAACGGAATCAGATTCGCCCCGGCGTAACAAAGAGATTCCGCAGGCTCACGGCGCGTCCACAGTTCGCCACCGATCGCATTCGGGTCGACACCGAAATCGAGCACCCGGCAGGCCACCATGCACGACGCGACCGGATCCTCTTCGAGCACCCCGCGCACCGCATCCAGGTCGCGAACCACCGACACCTGTCGGTCGTCAGTGACACGGGACAGCGGTGGAGCCGACATTCGGGGACTCTTTCTTGGCCAGCCGGATCAGGTGACCCCGCTCACAGGGCCCGGTTTCAGCTTACGGTGACAACCGGCGGGCCGCTGGTGGTTCCCGCGGCCTCCGACTCCTCGGCGATTCGCATGGCCTCTTCGATCAGCGTCTCGACGATCATCGCCTCCGGCACCGTCTTGATCACCTCGCCCTTGACGAAGATCTGGCCCTTGCCGTTACCCGATGCCACCCCGAGATCGGCCTCGCGCGCCTCGCCCGGTCCGTTGACCACGCAGCCCATCACCGCGACGCGCAACGGGATTTCCATGCCCTCCAGGCCGGCGGACACCTCGTTGGCCAGCTTGTACACGTCCACCTGGGCCCGCCCGCAGGACGGGCAGGACACGATCTCCAGACCGCGTGGCCGCAGGTTCAGCGACTCCAGGATCTGGTTGCCGACCTTGATCTCCTCGATCGGCGGGGCGGACAGCGACACCCTGATGGTGTCGCCGATGCCCTTGGACAGCAGCGCGCCGAAGGCGACCGCGGACTTGATGGTGCCCTGGAACGCCGGGCCGGCCTCGGTGACGCCGAGGTGCAGCGGATAGTCACACCGCTCGGCCAGCTGCTCGTAGGCGGCCACCATGATCACCGGGTCGTTGTGCTTGACGCTGATCTTGATATCGCCGAAGCCGTGCTCCTCGAACAGCGAGGCCTCCCACAGCGCGGACTCGACCAGCGCCTCGGGGGTGGCCTTACCGTACTTCTTCATCAGCCGGGGATCGAGCGAACCGGCGTTGACCCCGATGCGGATCGGGATGTTCGCTGCCGCAGCCGCTTTCGCGACCTCCTTGACCCGGCCGTCGAACTCCTTGATGTTGCCGGGGTTCACCCGGACGGCAGCACAGCCCGCGTCGATGGCAGCGAAGATGTACTTGGGTTGGAAATGGATGTCGGCGATGACCGGGATGTTGGCCTTCTTGGCGATCGCGGGCAGTGCGTCGGCGTCCTCCTGCCGGGGGCAGGCCACCCGGACGATATCGCAGCCCGAGGCGGTCAGTTCGGCGATCTGCTGCAGCGTCGCATTGATGTCGTGCGTCTTGGTGGTGCACATCGACTGCACCGCGATCGGGTACTCGCTGCCGACGCCGACATCCTTGACCATCAGCTGACGGGTCTTGCGGCGCGGCGCCAGGGTGGGCGGGGGTGGGGCCGGCATGCCCAGACCGATGGACGTCATGAGTGCTCCTACTGGCTGTGCAGATCTACTGAAAGAGTCGGATGGGATTGACCAGGTCCGCGGTGACGGTCAACAGCATGTAGCCGACCACGAACACCAGCACGACATAGGTGGCGGGCATCAGCTTGAGATAGTTGACCGGCGCCGCGGCGACTTTGCCGCGTGCCGCCCGGAACATGTTGCGGATCTTTTCGAAAACGGCGATCGCGATGTGGCCGCCGTCGAACGGCAGCAGCGGGATCAGGTTGATGGCGCCGAGCACGAAGTTCAGCTGTGCGAGGAAGAACCAGAACGCCACCCACAGCCCGTGGTCGACGGTGTCTCCGCCGATGATGGAGGCACCGACCACCGAAATCGGCGTCTCGGGGTCGCGCTCACCGCCGCCGATGGCGTCGACGAGGGCGCCGATCTTGGTGGGGATCTTGGCCAGCGCCTTACCGAGTTCGACGGCGAGGTCGCCGGTGAACGCGAAGGTGGCCGGGATCGCCGACAGCGGGTTGTGATGGGTGGGGCCCGGCGGCAGCGCGGCGCTGACGCCGATGGCGCCGACGGTTTCGGGCGCCTCGGCCTCGGCGGAGGTGAAGCGCTGGGTCTGCGCGACGTCGACGACGGTGGACAGCCGCTGCCCGTCGCGCTCGTAGACCACCGGCACGGGCCCGTCGAGTTGGCGGATGGCAGCGGCCATATCGGCGAACGTCGCCACATCGGTGTCGCCGACCTTGACGATGGTGTCACCGCCCTGGATGCCGGCCAGCGCGGCAGGCCCCGGCCCGGGCTGCGGGCAGGGACCGTAAGGATCCTCCCCACCCTTGGCGACCTGCGGTGCCACACAAGAGGTTTCACCGACGATCGCGGTGGTCGGCGGATGCAGGTTGGGCAGGCCCCAGATGATGGCGATGGAGTAGATGAGGACAAGCCCGATGATGAAGTTCATCGCCGGGCCGGCGAACAGCACCGCGACGCGCTTCCAGACTTTCTGTTTGTACATCGCGTACGGGCGGTCCTCGGGGGCCATCTCCTCCACCGAGGTCATGCCCGCGATATCGCAGAAGCCACCCAGCGGCACCGCCTTGACGCCGTACTCGGTGCTGCCCAGCTTGTTGGGCCGATGCGTGGACCACAACGTGGGCCCGAAGCCCACGAAGTAGCGGCGCACTTTCATTCCGGTGGCCCTGGCCACCCACATGTGGCCACATTCGTGCAGAGCCACCGACACCAGGATGGCCAGCGCGAACGCCACAATGCCGAACGCGAACATCATCGGCTTGCAACTACCTCCCGGTTTACCGCGCTCCGGGCCCGGTCCCGGGCCCAGTCCTGCGCGTCAAGTATCTCTTCCACGGTAGCTGGTTCGGCCACCCACTGATCTGCGGCGTGCAGCACATCGGCCACGGTCCGCACGATCGCCGGAAATTTCAGGCGACCCTGCAGGAAAGCCGCGGCGGCCTCCTCGTTGGCGGCGTTGTAGACCGCGGTGAGGCTGCCGCCCCGCCGGCCGGCCTCGCGGGCCAGGTTCACCGCCGGGAACACCGCGTCGTCGAGCGGCTCGAATGTCCAGGTCGAAGCCGTCGTCCAGTCACACGCCGCCGCGGCGCCGGCCACCCGCTGCGGCCAGCCCAGCGCCAGCGCGATGGGCAGCCGCATATCGGGCGGGCTGGCCTGCGCGATGGTCGAACCGTCGGTGAACGTCACCATGGAATGCACGATGGACTGTGGGTGCACGACCACATCGATGCGGTCGTAGTCGATGCCGAAGAGCAGATGCGTCTCGATGAGCTCAAGGCCCTTGTTCACCATCGACGCCGAGTTCAGGGTGTTCATCGGGCCCATCGACCAGGTCGGGTGCGCGCCGGCCTGCTCGGGGGTGACGGCCTCCAGGTCCGCGGCGGCCCACCCCCGGAACGGCCCGCCGGAGGCGGTCAGCACCAGCCGGGCGACCTCATCTGCGCTGCCCGAGCGCAGACACTGCGCCAGCGCCGAATGCTCGGAGTCCACCGGCACGATCTGGCCGGGCGCGGCAGCCTTGAGCACCAGCGGCCCGCCCGCGACCAGTGACTCCTTGTTCGCCAGCGCCAACCGGGCACCGCTGTGCAACGCGGCCAGCGTCGGCTTGAGGCCCAGCGCGCCGACCAGCGCGTTGAGCACCACGTCGGCCTCGGTGTTCTCCACCAGGTGGGTGACGGCGTCGGGCCCACGGTAGGTGGCCTCGACCGCGGCGTCCGGATCGGCGACGGCGACGTTGCGCACCCCGGTCTCGGCGGCCTGACGGGCCAGCAGGTCGGCGTTGCCGCCACCGGCGGCCAAACCCACGACCTCGAAGCGGTCCGGGTTGGCGGCGATGACCTCGAGCGCCTGGGTGCCGATGGAACCGGTGCTGCCCAGGATCAGGACGCGACAGCGTGCGGCGGAAGAAGTCACCGGTTCATTGTGCCCCTGATTCGCAGCCCGACCCATCCAGACGCCAGGTTGCGCCGAATGACTCCTGTACGGCGAAACGGGCACGGCACCGGCCGGCCCGCCAACAAGGAAGTTGAGCCACATGACTCTCACCCCAAACCGGATTGCCATTGCCGGGTTTGCCGCGGTGGCGGCGCTCGGACTGTCCGCGTGTTCGGGCGGAAGTTCGTCCACCGACAACAGCGCCGCTGAAGCCAGTTCGTCGGTCTCCTCGATGACCTCCTCGATGGCACCGGAGACCACCAGCTCGCCGGCCGCCATGCCCGCCGGTGCGTTGATCGGCACCGGGTGCGCCGCCTACGCCGAGCAGGTGCCCACCGGCCCCGGTTCGGTGACCGGCATGGCCGCAGACCCGGTCACCGTCGCCGCGTCGAACAACCCGATGCTCAAGACGCTGACGCAGGCCCTTTCCGGTCAACTGAACCCGGACGTCAACCTGGTCGACACACTCAACGGCGGCGAGTTCACCGTCTTCGCGCCGACCGATGACGCGTTCGCCAAGATCGACCCGGCCACCCTGGAAACCCTGAAGACCGACTCCGAGCTGCTGACGTCGATCCTCACCTATCACGTGGTGCCCGGCCAGGCGAGCCCCGACCGGGTCGCCGGCGACCACAAGACCGTGCAGGGCGAGACCGTGACCGTCACCGGCGCCGGGGACGACCTGAAGGTCGCCGATGCCGGCCTGGTGTGCGGTGGCGTCAAGACCGCCAACGCCACCGTCTACATGATCGACACGGTGCTGATGCCCCCGGCGGCCTGAGCCGCGCTGCCCGGGTGACCCGATGAGCCGGCGGGGCAGCCTTTTCCCCCGACCTGGCTGCCTCGCCTCATCGGAACCGCTCCACCAACCACAAGCCACCACGATCACACAAAGGATCAACTCGATGAATTTCTCGATGAACACCCAGAAGATCGCCGGCGTCGCGGCTGCCGCGGCGGCCGCATCCGGTCTGCTGTTCGCCTCCACCGGCCTCGCCAACGCCGAACTGGTGGGCCCGGGCTGCGCTGCCTATGCGGCGCAGAACCCGCAGGGCCCCGCATCGGTGACCGGCATGGCTCAGGACCCGGTCGCCGTCGCGGCGTCCAACAACCCGATGCTCACCACATTGACGCAGGCCCTTTCCGGTCAACTGAACCCGAACGTCAACCTGGTCGACACGCTCAACGGCGCGCCGTCACTGACGGTGTTCGCGCCCACCGACGAGGCGTTCGCCAAGATCGACCCGGCCACCATCGACAAGCTCAAGACGGATTCGGCGCTGCTGACCAGCATCCTGACCTATCACGTGGTGGAGGGACAGGCGGGCCCTGGACAGGTCGTCGGCATGCACAAGACGATGCAGGGCGCCGACGTGAACGTCACCAACGCGGCGATGGGTATGCCCGCCGACCTCAAGGTCAACAACGCCTCCGTGGTGTGCGGTGGCGTGCAAACCGCCAACGCCACCGTCTACCTCGTCGACACGGTGCTGATGCCCCCCATGTGATCCGCACCAACGAATCAGCCCGGCCGTTCACGCGGCCGGGCTGATTCAATTGACGGCCATCCAAAAGTGTTGTGGTGACGAATGACTCATATGACGACACTGATCGCGATCGGCTTTCTGGGCGGTCTCATCACCGGCATCTCGCCGTGCATCCTGCCGGTGCTGCCGGTGATCTTCTTCTCCGGCACGCAGGGCGAGCAGAAGGCCC
Source organism: Mycolicibacterium sp. P9-22 (assembly GCF_008329585.1). Lineage (GTDB taxonomy): Bacteria > Actinomycetota > Actinomycetes > Mycobacteriales > Mycobacteriaceae > Mycobacterium. The sequence continues at coordinate 593,264 of NZ_NPKP01000004.1, forward strand.
GGCCGTATCTCGTGATCACCGGCCTCGTCGTGAGTTTCAGTCTGGTCACCCTGGCCGGTTCGGCCCTGCTGTCGCTGCTGCACCTGCCCCAGGACACCATCCGCTGGGTGGCCCTGGTGGCACTGGTGGCCATCGGCCTCGGTCTGATCTTCCCGCAGTTCGAAGCGCTGCTGGAAAAGCCGTTCTCCCGGCTGCCACAGAAGCAGTTCGGTTCCGGTAAGGGCGGTTTCGGCCTGGGCCTGGCCCTCGGCGTGCTCTACGTGCCATGTGCCGGTCCGGTGCTGGCCGCGATCGTGGTCGCCGGCGCGACCGGCACCATCGGCGTCGAGATCGTCGCCCTCACCTGCGCCTTCGCGGTCGGCGCCGCACTGCCGTTGTTGTTCTTCGCCCTGGCCGGCCGACGGGTGACCGAACGGGTCGCCGCGTTTCGCCGCAGGCAGCACCAGATCCGCGTCGTCGCGGGCGTCGTCACGATCCTGCTGGCCGTCGCGCTGGTGTTCAACCTGCCCTCCGTCCTGCAGCGCGCGATCCCCGACTACACCGGCGCACTGCAGGAGCAGGTGGGTGGCGAGGAGCAGCTACGCGAGAAGCTCAACCTCGGCGGTCTGGTCAACGAGCAGAACGCCGGACTCTCCAACTGCACCAACGGCGCTCCCGAACTCGAGAACTGCGGTACGGCGCCGGACATCAAGGGCATCGTGAAGTGGCTCAACACCCCCGGCGGCGCACCGGTCGACCTGAAGTCGCTGCGCGGCAAGGTCGTATTGATCGATTTCTGGGCGTACTCGTGCATCAATTGCCAGCGTGCGACACCGCATCTCGTCGACTGGTATGACGCCTACCGCGACCGGGGGTTCGAGGTGATCGGCGTGCACACCCCCGAGTACGCCTTCGAGAAGGAGGAGTCCAATGTCGTCAGCGGCGCCAAGGATCTGGGCATCACCTATCCGGTCGCGATGGACAATGCCTTCTCGACGTGGACCAACTACCGCAACCGGTACTGGCCCGCGCACTATCTGATCGACAAACAGGGCGTGGTGCGGCACATCAAGTTCGGTGAAGGCGACTACGCCACCACCGAAAAGCTGATCCGCCAACTCCTTTCCGACGGCGATGCCGGCGAGCTACCGCCCGCCACCGAGCGCTCCGACAGCACCCCGACCACACCCACCACACCGGAGACCTACTTCAGCGTCGGCAAGGTGGTGAACTACGGCGGAACCGGCGTCTACGACGAGGGCACCCACACCTTCGACTTCCCAGACCCGTTGGCGCAGGACCGCTTCGCGCTGCGCGGGCCGTGGGCGCTGGACTACCAGGGCGTCACCGCGCAGTCCGACGGCGCCGCGATCAGGCTGAACTACCGCGCGCGCAACGTATATCTCGTCGTCGGCGGCACGGGCACCGCGCGCGTCACCCGCGACGGCAGCACCACCGAACTGGCCGTCAGCGGTCCGCCCAACATGCGCCAGATCGTCGCCGGGGACACCGACGGAGCCGGCACCGTCGAGGTGTCCCTTAGCGAAGGCCTGCAAGCCTATTCATTCACCTACGGCTGACTCAGCGGAAGCGTCCGATGATGTTCTCGGCGAATCGCAGCGTGGCGCCCCGCTGATCCTCGGCGGTGTTTCCAGCAGCCCATGGGGCAACCATGACCGCGGTGATGCCGGCCTCCTCGGCCCGCTGGTACAACTGCACCGACGGTGGATCCAGCAGCGCGAGCAACACGTCGAACGGCTCGTCGGCGCGCCCGTACTCGCGTCGCAGCGCGGTGAGACGATCCACGTGGCGCACCGCCTCGTCCAGCACGTACGCGGTGCCGATCCAGCCGTCGCACAGCCGGGCGGCCCGGCGCAGCGCCGCCTCGGACTCGCCGCCGCACAGGATCGGCACCGGCGCGGGCGGATGAGGCTCCAGCATCAGCTCGGGGACCTGATAGTGCTCGCCGCTCCAGGACACCCAGCCGCCCTGCCACAACGCCCGCAGCGCCGGGATCATCTCGTCGAGCCGTTTCCCGCGGGTCGAGAAGTCCTGGCCCATCAGCTGGTATTCCTCGCGCATCCAGCCCACCCCGACACCCAGGGACACCCGGCCCTCGGACACCTCGGCGGCCGTCGCCACCACTTTGGCGACCTCGAGCAGCGGCCGCGAGGGCGCCACGTAGACGGCGTTGGAGAAGCGTAGCCGTGTCGTCAGGGCCGCCATCGCGCCGATCATCACCCAGGAGTCCGGCCACGCGGTCTCGGGTGCCCAGCCCGGCTTCCCGCTCTCGGAGGGATACCGCGACGTGAGCTCGCGCGGGTAGATCATGTGGTCGGCACAGATCACGCCGTCGAACTCGGCCTCATCGAGAATCTGAGCGAGTTTCAGCGCCTGCCGGGTCGGCATGAACGGTGTGCCACTCCAGAACTGCACGTCAGTTCACGCCCGGCAAGATGCCGGCCTCACGCTTGCCGAGCAGCGAATGCCGCCTGCCGTAGCACAGATAGACCACCACCCCGAGCGCCATCCAGACCGCGAACCGCACCCAGGTCAGTCCGGTGAGGTTCAGCATCAGCCACAGGCAGGCCACGATCGAGGCGATCGGCAACAGCGGAACCCAGGGCACCCGGAATCCGCGCTTGAGGTCGGGCCGCGCGCGCCGCAGCACGATCACGCCGGCCGAGACCAGCACGAAGGCGAACAGCGTGCCGACGTTGACCATCTCCTCCAGCTTGCCGACCGGGAACACCGACGCCGCGATGGCGATCAGCACCGCGACCAACACGGTGATGCGCACCGGCGTGCCGTGTTCACCGGTACGGGCCAGCGGCCTCGGCAACAGCCCGTCGCGCGACATCGCGAACAGCACCCGCGACAGCCCGAGCATCAGCACCATCACCACCGTGGTCAGTCCCGCCAGCGCGCCGATGGAGATCACCTTGGCCGCCCAGCCCACCCCGTTGAGTTCGAACGCGGTCGCCAGGTTCGGGTGTCCGTCGCCGGCCTCCCGCAGTTCCAGATACGGAGCCATGCCGGCGAGGACGACCGCGACAGCCACATAGAGCACCGTGACAATGGCCAGCGACGCCAAGATGCCCTTGGCGACATCGCGCTGCGGGTTCTTGGTCTCCTCGGCGGTGGTGGCCACCACGTCGAAGCCGATGAACGCAAAGAACACGATCGAGGCCCCGGCCAACAGTCCGTAGACGCCGTAGTGGCTGCCGGCCGCCCCGGTCAACAGGGAGAACACCGACTGGTCCAGACCAGAACCGGCCGCCTCGGCGCCGGTCTGCGCGGGCGGGATGAACGGCTCGTAGTTGGCCATCTTGATGTAGAAGGCGCCGACGATGACCACCAGCAGCACGACGGACACCTTGATCGCGGTGATGACCAGGCTGACATGCGAGGACAACTTGGTGCCCAGGGCCAGGAGGACGGCCACCACCGCGACGATCAGCAGTGCGCCCCAGTCGAAGTTCAGCGGACCGATCTCGGCGATACCGCCGGAGAAGCCGAACACGGTGCCCAGATAACTCGACCATCCCTTGGCCACCACCGCGGCGCCGATGGCGAACTCCAGGATCAGGTCCCAGCCGATGATCCAGGCGACGAACTCACCGAAGGTGGCGTAGGAGAACGTGTAGGCGCTGCCCGCCACCGGCACCGTGGACGCGAACTCGGCGTAGCAGAGCGCGGCCAGGCCGCAGGTGACCGCGGCGAGCAGGAACGACAGCGAGATGGCCGGTCCGGTGATGTTGGCGGCCGTCGAAGCGGTGACCGTGAAGATGCCCGCACCCACGACGACCGAAACCCCGAACACGGTGAGGTCCCACCACGTCAGGTCCTTGCGGAGCCGGGTTCCCGGTTCATCGGTGTCGGCGATCGACTGTTCGACCGATTTCCTGCGCCAACTGGTCATCACGCTCGCAAGGTACCCACTGGCGGCCCGTCCTCATGCCCCATCGGGTGATATCGCCGCGGTATGTCAGAATGGCCGCAAGTATTTCCGGGCTTTCGCGTGAGGAGTAACCGTGGGCAACACCGAGGTCGAGCGCTACAACGGCGTCGACGTGGAAGACGTGCCGTCGGCGAAGTGGGGCTGGTCCACCGAGAACCCGCGCGTCCTGCACATCATCGGCATCCTGGTCGCCGCGTTCCTGGTGACCATGACCCATGGCAACCATGTCGGGCACGTCGAGGACATCTTCCTCATCCTGTTCGCGGTCATCATCCTCGGCATCGTGGTGCGCGACTGGATCGCCCGCAGCCGCGGCTGGTACCGCTGACCCGTCACACGTCGAAAACGCCCCGGAACCGCACAGGTTCCGGGGCGTATCTTTTGGTTCGTTGCGCCACTAGCGGACGGCGGTGAGATCCGGCCCATCCGCGGGATACCAGAGCGCGCAGCTGTGGAACTGCTCGACGTCCGCCACCGTGGTGGTGATGCCGGCTGCGGCCAGTGCGTGGGTCTTGAACACGCGCGCCGCGGGGCTGAGCCGGTACTGGGTGCGGTCGACGCGGTAACCGACATCGGCTGTGGCACAGTCGCCCCACATGGTGACCTCGGCGGTGCCGCGTTTGAGCGCGCCGGTGACATGCCGGCGCAGCCCCTGGTCGGATTCGAACAACCGTGCCGGCACGGCCAGTGCGGCGGGTTCGGCGGGCAGTTCCTCGGCGTCACGACCGGCGGCATAGGCACGCACGCCGAGAATCTCCAGCGGCCGCACGTCGCACGAGGACGGGACGACGACGCTGACCTTCCAGCCGGCGCGGACCCGGTCATAGAGCCAGCCACCCGCCCCGGCAACCACATCGGCCGCACCGGTGGCCACCACCGTCAGGTCATAGGACAGCAGGGTGGTCTCCGATGCGCGCACCCCCACACCGCGGCGCTCGCCGAACAGACGACGCTCGTCGGGCCGAATCGAGCTAGCTTTCACGCTGGGCGTCTCCTTCACAGTCCGGAACGGGGCGGAGTCGGCAGAGCCGTGCCATCAGCGTGACATTTATTCGTCAATCTGTAAAGCTCTCGGCATGACGCTCTACGCCGGGCGTGGCCCGCTGAGCCGTGATCCCGCCGGCTGGTTCTTTCCGCCGATCCCCGACGACGTGGTGTTCATCGAACCGCACCCCAGGCGCGTGCAGGCAGTCCGCGACGGACGCACGGTGATCGACACCGAAGCCGCACTGATGGTGCACCGTCGCGACCACCCGCTCAGCTATGCCTTCCCCGCAGCAGTGGTCGACGGATTGCCCACCGAACCGGTGCCGGAGAAGCCGGGCTACGTGCGGGTGCCGTGGGACGCCGTGGACCACTGGATCGAGGAGGGGCGCGCCCTGGTGCACTACCCACCGAATCCGTACCACCGGGTGGACTGCCTGCCGACGAACCGGGGTCTGCGGGTCAGCGTCGGCGACACCGTGCTGGTGGACACCGTGGACACCGTGATCGTCTACGAGACCTCGCTGGCACCACGGTTGTACGTCGATCCGGCGGTGGTGCGTACCGATCTGCTGCGCCGCAGCGAGACCACCAGTTACTGCAATTACAAGGGCCACGCGACGTACTGGTCGGCTGCCATCGGGGATCGGGTATTCGAGGATGTGGCATGGAGTTATGCCGACACCCTGCCGGAATCGGTTGCCATCACCGGATTTCTGAGTTTCGACGACACTCGCACCGATATCCTCGCCGAGCTGCCCGATGGCGGCAGCGGCGACTGCGGTTGCGACACCTGAGCTTCCACCACACGAGAGAGGCACCATCTTGGGCATCGTGACCACCAGTTCGGAGACCGCGTTCCACCAATCCGCGGACGCGATCTACGATTTCGTCACCAACCCGGTCAACTGGGCCAAGACCTACCCGGGCGGGCCGCGTATCAGCGGTGTGCGGGAGACGTTGCCGCTGCAGGTCGGTGACACCTGGCAGGAGGCCCACCCCACCGAGGACCGGGTGTTCACCTGGCAGCTGGCGATTGCCACCCGGCCGCGGATGTGGGTGTTCAGTTCGGTGGGCCGCCTCGGCGCCGACGGTGACGGCGGGGGCGGATTCGAGGGCCGGATGACCATCGAATATCACTTCAGCCGGCCCGATCCCGGTGTCACGCTGTTCAAACGCACCATGACCATCGAGGCCTATCGTGACGCGCCGATGAGTGACGGCTTCTTCCGGATCGTCAATCCGTCCCACATCGACGCCTACCACGCCGCGGTGGCCCGCGAACTCGACGCGCTCAGTTGAGTGTCAGGGCCCGGCGCAGCGCCGCACCCTGCAGGTCGAACAGCCGTCTGCTCAGCTCCCACTCCGGGATCAGCGAGTCGAAACCGTGGCAGGTGCCCGGCATCACGTGCAGTTCGGCCGGCACGCCCGCCCACATGAGCCGCAGCGCGTGGTCGATGGCCTCATCACGCAGCGGATCCAGCTCGGAGCAGCTGATGAAGGCCGGCGCCAACCCGGACAGATCGGCGACCCGGGCGGGCACCGCACCGGCCGGCGGCGGCTCGCCTGCCAGGTAGTACCGCCACATCATTTCCGCTGCGGGACCGTCGAATCCGGGTGTATGCGAAAACTCCTGTTTGGACGGGGTGAGGCCGTCGTCGAGTACCGGCTGGTGCAGCAGCTGGAAACGGATCGGCGGGGCGGACCCGTCGGCGGCGCGCTGCGCCAGCCCGGCGGCCAGCGCTCCCCCGGCGCTGCTGCCCGCGACCGCCAGCCGCTTCGCATCGATCCCCCAGTTCGGGGCGCTGTCGGCGGCCCAGTGCAGCACGGCCAGCGCGTCGTCGATCGCCGCCGGATAAGGGTGTTCCGGGGCCAGCCGGTAGTCCACCGAGATCACCGTGACCGCGGCGCGGCGGGCCCATTCGACGCACTGCAGCTGATCGGTGTCCAGATTGCCGAGCACGAATGCACCGCTGTGGCAGTACACCACCGCGCCGCCGGTGCCGCCGCGGTAGAGCCGGACCGGCACGTCCTCGAACGCGACCGCGTCCTCGATATCGACGCCGGCGGTGTCGAGTTGGGCGGCACCGTCGGCGCGGCGCTGATTCAGGAAGGCGCGAACCGCGGGCAGCAGCTCCTCGGAGAGGTCGGTGCGGGCGGCGACCAGGTGCCGCAGCGCCGGGTCCAGCCGGTGCAGGATGCTCATCCCGGTCAACCGATCCGCAGGATCTGGCCGCCGTCGATCACCAGCTCCGAACCGGTGATGAAGGACGCGTTGGCGGACACCAGGAATGCCACCGCGTCGGCCACCTCGCCCGGGGCGCCCAGCCGGCCCGATGTGGAGGTCTCGGCGAGCCGGGTCTGGGTGCGTTCGTCGAGCATGGGGGTGGCGATGGGTCCGGGGAACACCGCGTTGACCCGGATGCCCGCCGGTGCGAGTTCCACGGCGACGGCCTGGGTGAGGCCCCGCAACGCCCACTTCGATGAGCCGTAGGCGGCATGGTTCGGGAACGGCCGGATGGCGCTGGTGCTGCAGGTGTTGACGATCGAGGCGCCCTCGGCCCCGGACAGGTGCGGTAGTGCGGCCCGGATGCCGAGGAACGGGCCCAGACAGTTGACTCGCCAGCTGTTCTCGAACCCGGCGGCGGTCTCGTCGGCGATGGCGGCGCGGTGCAGCACACCGGCATTGTTCACCAGGGCACTCAGCGCGCCGAAGCGGTCGACCGTCGCGGTGACTGCGGCGCTCCAATGTGCCTCGGAGGTGACGTCGAGCTCGAGGGCGATGACGCCGCCACCGTACTGTGCTGTGCTGCTGCGCAATTCGTCGGTCAGCAGATCGCAGGCCGCGACCCGGAACCCGTCGGCGTGCAGGCGAGCCACGATCGCGGCTCCCTGCCCCCGGGCTGCTCCGGTCACCAGCGCCACCGGTTGTGCGGTCACTGCGCCTCGCTCAGGTGAGCGGCCGCGCCGCGACGCAGCGCCTGCGATTCCGAAGTCAGCGTGATCATCCGGAAACCCGTCTCGGCCATCGCCTTTCCGATCGTGCCGGTTCCGGCGTGGATGCCGGTGACCAGTCCGGCCGCGGCGGCGGTGGTCTGGATCTCGGCCATCGCCGCACGCACATCCGGGTGGGTCCAGGCGTCGGCCGGCCGGTGGCCCATGGAGATGGCCAGGTCGGCGGGCCCGACGTAGACACCCGTGAGCCCGGGCACCGCGCAGATTTCGTCGAGTGCGGCCAGTCCCCTGGCGGTCTCGATCATCACGTAGACATCGGCGGCCGCCTCCAGCGCGGCGGTGTCCACGCCGAGGGAGGCCCGCAACGGCCCGAAGCTGCGCACACCGGCCGGGGCGTAGCGGGTGGCGGCGACCGCACCGGCCGCCTGCTCGGCCGATTCGACCATGGCGATGATCACGGCGTCGGCGCCCGCGTCGAGCACCCGGCCGATCGGCGCCGGGTCCGCCGACGGCAGCCGGACCGTCGTGGCGATCGGCACGTGCTCCAGGCGGCGCAGCAGCAGTGCGACATCGGCGTCGTCGAGATAGCCGTGCTGCACGTCGAATCCGACGTAGTCATACCCGGCCTGGCTGAATTCCTCGGGTCCGATGATGGTCGGCCCGACCACCCAGCCGCCCCAGATCCGATCCTTCGCCGCCAGCGCGGCCTGCAAGCGGGTGTTCATAGGGTGATCGCGATCTTGACCCGCTTCGGGTCCGGCCGGCAGGCCTGCTCGAAGGCCGCCTGCGCCTCGTGCGCGCCGAACGTGTGCGTCAGGTAGGCGGGCAGCAGTTGTGGATGCCGGCCGGCGAACTCGTCGGCAGCGGCCAGCATCCGCCGGCGGTCCAGTGTTACACCGGATTTCAGGGTCAGGTTGTTTCGCAGCATGGTGCGCATGCTGATCGGATAGCTGTCGTCATCGGGCACCCCGAAGTAGAACACCGTCGCGCCGAACGCAGCGGCTTCCAGGGCGTGGTTCAAGGTGGCCACCTGATGCCCGACCGTCTCCACCACGACATCGTGCTTCGCACCGAGGTGGCGGACCCATCGGTCGCTGGTCGCGCGGACCACGTCGTCGACACCGAACACCGGTCCGATCGCATCGCGGTCGACCGGGTCGACGCCCGTGACATGCGCGGCACCCGCGGCCTTGGCCACATAGGAGAACAGCAGCCCGATGGAGCCCTGCCCGATGACCGCGACGCGCTTGCCGGTCAGGTCGCCGAGTTGCTCGACGGCGTAGAGCACGCAGGCCAGCGGCTGTAGGCCGATGGCGTGTTGCGGTGTCAGATCTGTTCGGTAGCAATATAATCCGTCACCGTCGGCCACCACCTGGGCCTGCAGTCCGTCGAATCCGGAGGCCCAGCCGACCACCCGGTCGCCCACCTCGTGCGCGGGGTGCGCGCTGGCGAGCACCTCGCCGGCGATCTCGTGGATGGGGAAGCCGTCCATTTCCGCGGCGCAGCACCCGGTGTCGCCGGGCAGCCTGCCCTGCGCGCCCCGGAAACCGGGCAGATCGCTACCGCAGATCCCGGCCGCCAGGAAGCGCAGCAGCACCTGGCCGTCGGCCAGGTGAGCCGGGTCGGGTTCGGGCCGGTCGGTGCGTTCGAATGTGAACGGCGCGACCAGTCGGTAACACCACATCTAGACCTCCACCGGGATGTTGTTCCAGCCCCATTGGAAACTCGATGGCGGCCTGGAGGCTGACTCGGTCCGGATGCGGTATTCGGGGACCCGTTTGAACCATTCCTGCATCATGATCGTCACCTCCAGGCGTGCGACGTGCACACCGAGGCAGAAGTGCTGGCCGTGCCCGAAGGACAGCAGCCGCTCGATGGGCCGGTTCCAGATGAACGCGTCCGGGTCCGGATATTCGCGTTCGTCGCGGGCCGCGGAGGCCAGCAACGCGATGATGCGCTGGCCGGGCCGGATGGTGGTGCCGTGAATCTGGTACGGGCGCCGGGCGGTTCGGGCGAACCACTGCGCCGGCGCGGTATAGCGCAGGATCTCCTCCCGCGCGACCGGCACATTGCCCTCCAGATCGGCGCGCACCGCGGCGAGCTGATCGGGATGTTCGGCGAGTTGCCAGAGGCCGGTCGCGGTGATCTTGGGGACCGTCTCGGTGCCGCCGATGAAGACGCCCAGCATCTGGGTGGCGGCCTCGGTGTCGCTGAAACCGGATCCGTCCGGCAGCACGAAGTTGATCAGACCGTCGGCGATCGGCACGCTACCGTCGGCGCCTGCTGCCCGGCGGCGCTCGATGATCGGTGTGAGATAGGACAGGAAACCCGGCCGCGAGTTGGCGACTTCGACGCCCTCCCCCGGCTGCGCGAGGCTGCCCGCGTTGACGGTGGCCAGCACCTCGTCGGCCAGTTCGACCGGCAGGCCGACGAATTCGCACACCATCGCGGCCGCGACGTACCCGCCGTAGTCCTGCGTCAGGTCGAAGGTGCCGCGCGGCAGCAGCTCATCGAGCCGTTCGTTGGCCAGTGTCCGGATCCGGTCGGCCAGCTTGGCCGCCGACCGCTGCCGGAACTGCGAAGAGGTACAGCGGCGCACGTTCTCGTAGATCGGCGAATCGAAGTTCGCGTGAAACGGCATGGGGTGCAACGGCGGGTCGGCGACCGGGCCGGTGTTGTGGTGTTCCAGCACGGCCGCGGACGGCAGCGTCCCCTCCGAGGCCACGAAGGTGCCGTCGGTGAGCCGCAGCGCCTCCCAGATATCGGCGAACCGGGACAGCGCGTAGGTATCCCACTTGGGCAGGTAGTACACCGGGTGCTCGTCGCGCAGCACCCGGTAGTACGGCAGCGGATCAGCCATCACGGACGGGTCGAACGGATCGTACGAAAAGTCGGACATCACAGCGGCTTTCACTGCAGCGGCGAGGCCGGTAGCGCGGCCAGGATCGAGTCCTCCCAGCCGTCGCGCAGCGCGGGCGCCACGGACATCCAGGTGACGATCTCCGCGGGCGGGGCGTCCTTCCAGGACGGGTAGTGGTTCTCGAAACAGTCCCACCCGCCGTCCAGCGCCCAGTAGTGGATGACCTCGTTGAACCGGAAGGTGGTCGTGAACGATCCGAGCCAGCGCTTACCGGTGCTCTCCGACCACGGGACGTAAAGCCGTTCCAGTTCCCGGATGTAGTCGTCCTGCCTACCGGGCTTGGTCTGCATGATCTCCTGGATCACCAGTTCGGCAGTGAAACCTTCCTCTCGCAGCTGGGCCAGGTTGCGGTTCTGCGGCGCGGCGTACATGATCCGGCCCTCACCGTGTGCGCCGATACCGGACAGGTAGGCCGCCCATTTCGCGGCCGCGGCGCCGTGGCTGCCACCGCGGGCCTGCGCCTTGCCGATCCGGGCGTAATCGGCGAACGCGTCGATCTCCCAGATGATGGTGACCTGCGGCCAGTTCCCGTTGTAGGGAGTGGACTCCCAGAGCGCGAACAACCGGGCTCCCAGCTGCTCCATCATGGGGTGGTAAAGGCCGGTGAAGCGTTCGCTGAACTCATCACTGCCGCCGCTGCCCAACTCGATGGTCTCGTGCAGATACAGCAGAGTGTGGCGGTGGTATTTACGCACCCAGCGAGCGTGACATTTGAGTCGTGTTTTGTAAAGGTGCGGCCGTCAGTTCGGCTATCGTGACCCCATGACCATCCAGCCGTTGGCCAACGGGTTCTGCTTCGGTGAGGGCCCGCGCTGGTTCGAGGGCCTGGTCTGGTTCTCCGACATGCTCGGCGAGGCGGTGCACACCGTCACGCTGCATGGCGAGGTGTCCACCTTGCCACTGCCTGGCCATGCGCCGTCGGGGCTGGGCTTCAGGCCGGATGGCACCTTGCTGATCGCGTCCACCCGGCGCCGTCAGATTCTGGCCTACGACGGTGAATCGGTCTCGGTGCTGGCCGATCTGGCGGATCTGGTGCCCGCTGACCTCGGCGATATGGTCATCGACCCCACAGGCCGGGCGTATATCGGATCGCAGGCCCGCGACGGCGGTGTGATCGTCCGGCTGGATCTCGATGACCGGGTGTCGGTGGCCGCCGAGCATCTCAGCTTTCCCAACGGCATGGTGATCACCCCGGATGGGAGCTTCGTGGTCGCGGAATCGACGGCCCGCCGACTGAGCGCCTTCACCGTCGACGATGACGGTGCCCTGCGCGACCGGCGGGTGTTCGCCGACGGCCTGAACGGCCCGCCCGACGGGCTGGCGGTGGACGCCGACGGCGGGGTGTGGGCGGCGATGACCCTGGCACATGCGTTCGAGCGGGTCACCCCTGCCGGCGTCACCGACCGTATCGACATGGCCGGACGAACCGCCATCGCCTGCGCATTGGGCGGGCCCGAGGGGCGCACCCTGTTCCTGCTGTCCAGCACCGACGCCTATCCGGAGCGCCTGATCGGCACCAAGCTGTCCCGGCTCGACGCCGTCAGCGTCGACGTCCCCGCACCCTGAACCCTTTGGAGACAACGACCGTGTCGGACTGCTACTACGAACTCCTCGACGCCGACGATCCCGTCGGAGAGCGGTTCGCCGCCACCGATCTGGTGCGCAGCACCTGGTCGGCGTCGATTCAACACGGCGCTCCTCCGTCGGCGCTGTTGGTGCGCGCCCTGGAAGGCTGTGAGCAGCGCGAGGACACCCGGCTGAGCCGGGTGCTGATCGATCTGCTGGGCCCGGTGCCCGCCGAGGGCGACCTCTGGGTGCGGGCGCAACGTGAACGCGCGGGTGAGCAGATCGAGTTGATCACCGCCGAGATGCTCGCACCCGGTCCGGACGGCTCACCGCGCGCCGTCGCGCGCGCCAGCGGATGGCGGTTGCAGCGCCAGGACACCACCGAGGTGGTGCACGCGCCCGCTCCGCCGCTGCGTCCGCTGGCGCAGGCCCGCAGCCGGGACATGGCCAAGGACTGGGACACCAACTATGTGCACAGCATCGATTGGCGTTGGCTGACAGAGCCTTTGGCCGAGGGCCCCGGTGAATCCTGGCTGAGCCCCACCGTGGATGTCGTCAAGGGCGAAACGATGACACCCTTGCAACGACTGTTCGCGGTGGCCGATGACGCGAACGGGATCGGCACCAAGATCGACATCCGGCAGTGGACCTTCCTCAACACCGATCTGGTGGTACACATCCACCGAGTGCCGGAGGGGCCGTGGATCGGCATCCGCGCCGAGACGAACTACGGGCCCGACGGTATCGGCACCACCCTGGGCACCCTGTTCGACGAACAGGGAGCCGTGGGCGCCATCCAGCAGTCGGTGCTGGTGCGGCGCCGGCAGAGTCGCTAGTCGTCACCGCCGGACCCGCTCCGTGGGCGGTTTCTCTGTGTAGTTGTCAAGGTGCGCAGAGGGTTTGGTTAGGCGGCGGTGGGTAGGTTGGTCATGGTGCGTCGTGCGTGGGAGCGCAGATGTTGCGGTTCTGCGTCGCCGGGTTTGTGGGGTGGGATGAACCAGGGGTGTCGGTCGGGACCCAAATAGACCTGCCAGCCGCCGTGATGAATTGCGGTGTGGTGGCGTCGGCACAGCAGCACGCCGTTGTCGATGCTGGTCGTTCCGTCGCTGCCCCACGGGATGATGTGGTGGGCATCGCACCAGGACACCGGCCGACCGCAGCCAGGGTGTGCGCAGCCACCATCACGTACCGCCAGTCCTTTTCGGATCGCGGGGGTGAACAGCCGCTCGCTGCGTCCCACGTCCAGCGGTGCCCCGTTGCCGTCGACGATGACCGTCCCGAGGGTGCTGTCGCAGGTGATGAGGTCGGCAGTGAAGGCGCTGATGGGCCCGGTGAAACCCAAAGTGTCGACGAACCCTGGCACCTGGGGCCGGATGAGAGTGACGTGCGGGAGCACCCCACCGCTCATCGGGCGCTGTGAGTGCGACAGGTAGGTCCGCACCAGCTGTCCGAGGGCATCCGCGCGACGCTTACCGACCGGTCGAGGATCCGGGGACCCGTCGGGCAGCGGGATAGGCCGGCACAACGGATCCAGCGCGGTGAGCAGTTCTTCGCCGGTGAGTGCATCGAGATCCAGGCTGGCTACAACTCGGCCCTCATCGTTTTGCACGAGGGCCATCTCGTTGAGGTCGGCGTTCTCGGCGACCGGGACCGTGCCATCCTCCACCGGCTGTGTGGCGGCTTTGTCGATGGCGATCGCGCGGGCCTTCTCGGCCACCTGCGACGGCGTCGTCTGGATCATCAACTTGGTCACGACACTCGCCCGGTCGTCCTCGGACAACGGGACCCGGTTGTTGATGTGGGTGACCCCTTTGCCGACGGCGTCGGCGAACTCGATGCCGATGCCGCCGAGGCGCTGGGCCCGGGTCAACGCCGGCAGCGTGTGCGCGGCTCTGCCGACCCGCGCCGCCCGGTAGGCCGCACCTGGCGCCACCCCCAGGGAGGTGAGCAGGTCGGCTCCCGAGCGCAGGTGTTTGCGGGCCGGGATCCCGAGCCGTTCGGCGGCCGCGACCGCTTGGGCGATCACATGATCCAACAGATTCCGGGCGGTGACCGCGGCCACCAGCACCGCCAACAGCGGCGGCTCATCGAAGACTCTGCGGGGACAGTCCAACAGATCAAACAGCCGCCGCTCCCCATCTTCACCCGGCGGCGCAACAGCGAGGTCATCGATGAGCGCATCAATGAAGGTGTCGAGATGGGTGGCGTCCATAGGGATACCGACTTTCACAGACGGCGCCCACAAGGGCGCGATCAGTCAATACGGTCCGACCAGTCCCGCGGGACCATCGAACCTCTCGGCGACCGGAGTCGCGGTCTGAAGCTCACCGAGTCGTGATGGGAGCTACGTCGCATTCGAACTTATGTTCGACATTACGCCGAATAACGGCCCCGCGCAAGATGTGATGTATCAGGACATCGGTGACAGTTCTGCATCAGGACATCGGTGACAGTTGATGTATCAGGACATCGGTGACGGTTTCTCGTTTTTGAGGCGCGGACCGCGGGGGCGTCCGTTGCCGACATAC
>NZ_NPKP01000028.1 GCF_008329585.1 Mycolicibacterium sp. P9-22
GAGCCTGTCAAGTTTTCTGTGTAGGTTGCCCTGTCTGATTCTTTGAATGGTGGTGTGTGTCTATAGGTAGCGTTCGATGCGGTCTGGGTAGACCAGGCTGAGTTGTTCGAGTGCTTTCTTCCAGTTGGTGACCACTTGCCCTTCCACGAGTCGACCGGGGGCTGTGCGGCAGAGCTTCTGGCCGCGTTCCTTGGCCCGCTCGGCGGCACGTTTGTCTTCGATATTGCAGATCGCCAGCCAGAGCAGTTTCACCACCGCGGCGTCGTTGGGGAACTGGCCGCGGTTCTTGATGACCTTGCGTATCTGGTAGTTCAACGACTCGATCGAGTTCGTCGTGTAGATCACCCGCCGCAGCTCGGGCGGGAACGCCAGGAACGGGATGAACTGCTCCCACGCCCGTTCGAAAGCCTTTGTCACCGTGGGGTTCTTCCTGCCCAACTCTGAGGCGGTGAACGCCTCCAGCTCAGCGCGAGCCGCATCGGCGTCGGGGGCGGTGTAGATCGGCTTGAGGGCGGCGGCGACGGCTTTGCGGTCGCCGTAGGAGACAAACCGCAGCGAGTTGCGGATTAGATGCACCACACAGGTTTGCACCGCGGCCTGTGACCAGGTCGCCGCGATCGCTTCGGGGAATCCGGTCAGCCCGTCGCAGCACACGATGAGCACGTCCTTGATCCCGCGGTTGGCCAGATCCGAGCACACCGACGCCCAGAACGATGCTCCCTCGTTGGGCTGGACCCAGATCCCCAGAACATGCTTGACCCCGTCCATATCGACGCCCACGGCGATATGAGCGGCCTTGTTGCGGGTGTGGCCACCGTCTTTGACCTTCACGATCATCGCGTCGAGGTAGATCACCGGATACAGCGGCTCCAGCGGCCGGCGCTGCCAGCTGAGCACCTCATCGGAGATCTCATCTACGATCTTGGAGATCGTCTCATGCGACACCTCGGTCCCGATCGTCGATGCCAAGTGAAATTGGATGTCCCGCAATGTCATTCCACCGGCGTACAGCGAGATGATCATGTCATCGAGCCCGCCGACACGGCGGGCGCCCTTGGGTACCAGTTGCGGGGTGAACGAGCCGTCACGGTCACGGGGCACGTCCAGGGGCACCGGGCCGGCCTCGGTCTGCACCGTCTTCGGTGAGCTGCCGTTGCGGGCATTGGGCAGCGCCCGCCCGATCGGGTCGCCTTTCTCGTAGCCGAGGTGATCGGTCAGCTCCGACGCCAGCCCGCGTTCGAGTGCGAGCTTGATCAACCCTGGAAGCAGCCCACCTTCACCGGTCAGAGTGACCTCACCGGTGTCGATCTGAGCTAGCAGATCATCGACCGCCCCCGAGGCCCGCAGTGCCTCGGCCATCTCCACGGTGGAACCCACCTCAACCAGCGATGAGTCCATGTCCTTGCCTGTCTTCACGTCCTGCAATCCTTCCCTCAACAGGACCTACACAGACCATTTGACACGCCC
>NZ_NPKP01000005.1 GCF_008329585.1 Mycolicibacterium sp. P9-22
TCCGGGCTCAATCGACGTTCGAACACCTCACCGGTGTCCCCGTCCAATGCACATCCGATCACCGAACGTGCGTGCACATCCAATCCAACACTCGTACGCTGACGTAACACTGGGGCCTCCCACATCTTGTGGCTCTACCGGCCAGGACCTAATTCCTGTCGGCAACCCACGGTCACATGTGAGCGAGGCCCCAGCCCCTCATACCGTCTAGTGCCGGGCCGCGGACCCTTGAGATCTGGGCCGCAGTGCCCGGGTGAACAACACGTTCACCTGGCGCATGGCCACGCTGTAGGGCCACCACGCGACGCGCTTGAACGCATACAACGCACGGATATCGGGTGAGGTGTAGACCATGAACCGGTTGCGCCGCACCCCGGCGAGGATCTTCTCCGCGGCCGCCTCCGGCGAGACGGCGTGCCCGGCGAACCGGTCGACCCACTTGGCCACCCGCGGGTCCTCGCGGTCCACGCCGGCGATTTGAACCGTCTGCACCAGAGGAGTTTTCACCGCTCCCGGCACCACCACCGACACCCCGATGCGGTGTCGCGCCAGATCGAAGCGCAGCACCTCGCTCAGCCCACGCAGCCCGTACTTGCTGGCGCTGTAGGCGGCATGCCAGGGCAGCGCCACGATGCCCGCCGCCGAGGACACGTTGACCAGGTGTCCCCCGCGTCCGGCCGCGACCATCGGCGGCAGGAACGTCTCGATGACGTGGATGGGCCCCATCAAATTGACGTCGACCATCGACTTCCAGTGTTGATGGGTCAGTGTGGACACGGTGCCCCAGGCCGAGATCCCGGCGATGTTCATCACGATGTCCATCGCGCCGTGCGCGGAGTGGATATCGGCGCCGAACGCCGAGACGGCGTCGAAGTCGGAGATGTCCAGCGCCCGGTGCGCGGGCACCTGCGCGCCCAGAGCCTGCGCGTCGACGACGGTGGTGGCCAGGCCCTCGACATCGCGGTCGGTGAGGTAGAGCTCTGCGCCCCGGCGCGCCAGATTCAGCGCGACCGAGCGGCCGATCCCGCTCGCCGCGCCGGTGAGCAGAACACGTTTGCCCGCAAAGCTGTCCACCTGACCCATGCGGCCGACCCTACCGACTCATTCCTCCCACGAAGCCGCGGTTCCCCACAGCGCGCTCAGCCACAGCCGTTCCAGCACATCGATCGCCCGCTCGGGATCGGCACCGCGCCCGACGAACGCCGCATCGTGTGACAGCGTCATCGCGGTGGTCGCGGTCAGCATGCGGACCAGGGCCGGGATGTCATCGGAGATGGGCCGGGTGCCCTTGCGGACCTCGTCCTCGACGACGCCGACGATCTTGGCGATCACCAGGTCCTCGAAATCGTTCATGATGGCCGCGATTTGCTTGTCGGTGGCCTGAGCCGCCGTGCACGCCGCCATGATCGGGTCGTTGGTGGCGAAGACGGCGGCCGCACTGCCGACCATCCGCTTGGCGAATGCGGCCGGCGACTCCTCCGGGTCCCGCGGAGCGAAGTTGTGGGTCAGCACATCCAGTTCGGCGAGTGCGTCCTTGACGATGAAGGCCAGCACTTCGTACTTGGAGTCGAAGTAGAAGTAGAAGCCCGATCGGGCCACTCCGGCGCGTTCGCTGATCATGCTGACCGACAGATCGGCGAAGGGTTTGGTGCCCAGCAGCTCACGCACCGCCTTGACGATCGCATCGCGTTGGCGGTCCCCGCGACTGCGCCGCGTGTCGGATTCCGTTTCGGGGATGGCGCTCATGGCATTAAACCTTTGCACCGCGCCACGCCAGAACAAAACTTGACATGCGTCAAGTCTGGCATACAGGATGGGTTCCGAGAGTGAGATCCACCACATGGCCCTGTTGGTGGGACGACCTTCTGAGGAGCGTTGACCATGTCGACCGTCAGTACCCCGAGCTACCTGCTGGATCAGGCCAAACGACGGTTCACTCCGACGGTCAACACGATCCCCGGCATGGGCGCCATCGAGAAGCGTTTGCTCAACCACGAGTGGAAGCAACACATCCTGGCCGAGCCGCCGGCCGGCAGCGGGCTCAAGGCCATCGCAGGAGATTCGGGGCTGCCCCTGGTCGGACACATCATCGAGATGTTCCGCGAGGGCGCTGACTTCCCGCTGCACCTTTACAACACCCGCGGCCCCATCACCTTTGCCGATTCGCCGATTCTGCCCTCGATCGTCGCACTCGGCCCGGACGCCACCCAGACGATCTTCTCGAACCGGAACAAGGACTACTCGCAGAAGGGCTGGCACCCGGTCATCGGGCCGTTCTTCAACCGCGGGCTGATGATGCTGGATTTCGAGGAACACATGTTCCACCGCCGCATCATGCAGGAGGCCTTCACCCGGACCCGGCTGACCGGCTATGTCGAGCACATCGACCAGGTCACCACCGCGGAGGTCGCCGCCTGGCCGACCGATGACGCCCGCTTCCTGTTCCATCCCGCCATGAAGGAACTGACCCTGGACATCGCCTCGGTGGTGTTCATGGGCCACGAGCACGGTGGGCACGACCACGAGCTGGTCACCAAGGTCAACGACGCGTTCGCCACCACCACCCGCTCGGGCGGCGCGATCCTGCGGTTCGCCGTGCCGCCGTTCAAGTGGTGGCAGGGCCTGCGCGCCCGCAAGGTGCTGGAGGGCTACTTCGTCGAGCGCATCAAGGAGCGCCGCAACGCCGGCGGCACCGACATGCTCTCGGTGCTCTGCCACACCACCGACGATGACGGGAACTCGTTCTCCGACGAGGACATCGTCAACCACATGATCTTCCTGATGATGGCCGCGCACGACACCACGACGTCGACGGCGACCACCATTGCCTACCACCTGGCGGCCAACCCCGAGTGGCAGGACCGCTGCCGCGACGAGTCCGATCGGCTCGGCGACGGACCGCTCGATATCGAGGCGCTGGACAAGTTGGAAACCCTCGACCTGGTGATCAACGAATCGCTGCGGATGGTGACACCGCTACCGTTCAACATGCGCCAGACCGTGCGCGATACCGATCTGCTCGGCTATTACGTGCCCGCCGGCACCAATGTGGTGACCTGGCCGGGGATGAACCACCGGCTGCCCGAGCTGTGGACTGACCCGGACAAGTTCGACCCGGACCGCTTCGCGGAGCCGCGCAGCGAACACAAGAAGCACCGCTACGCATTCGCGCCGTTCGGCGGCGGCGCACACAAGTGCATCGGCATGGTCTTCGGCCAGCTGGAGATCAAGACGATCGTGCACCGGATGCTGCGCAATTACCGACTGGAACTGGTCAAGCCCGGCTACACCCCGAGATGGGACAACGGCGGCATGCCCGTTCCGATGGATGGTATGCCAATCATCTTGCGCCCCATCCGCTGAACGCACTCCTACGCCAAACTTGACATGCGTCAAGTTTGACGTACAGGATGTCTGCAACGAGTGACATCGACCACAGGTCTGTCCGAAGCACAGTTTGAGGAGTTCCGTCTGTGACGATCACGAGCAAGCCGACCATCAGCACCTCGGCCTATTTGCTGGATCAGGCCAAGCGCAAGCTCACCCCCACGCTGAACAACATGCCCGGCCTGGGGTCTGTCGAGAAGCGGTTGCGGCAACACGATTTCAAGCAGTTCGTGCTGGCCGAACCGCCGGCCGGCAGCGGTCTCAAGCCGGTCATGGGCGACTCCGGGATACCGGTCCTCGGCCACATGATCGAGACGTTCCGGTCGGGGCCCGAGTACCTGCTGGAGGTCTACGAGAAGTTCGGGCCGTTGCACTATGCGTACTCGCCCGCGCTGCCGAGCGTGGTCGCCCTCGGACCGGACGCCACCCAGGCCGTGTTCTCCAACCGGAACAAGGATTTCTCGCAGAAGGGCTGGGATCCGGTCATCGGCCCGTTCTTCAACCGGGGACTGATGATGCTCGATTTCGAGGAACACATGTTCCACCGCCGCATCATGCAGGAGGCCTTCACCCGGACCCGGCTGAAGGGCTACGTCGAGCACATCGATCGAGTGGCTTCGGCGGTCATCGCCGACGACTGGGTGGACAACGACCCCCGCTTCCTCTTCTATCCGGCCGTCAAGGAATTGACCCTGGACATCGCCTCGGTGGTGTTCATGGGGCATGAACCCGGCAGCGACAAGGAACTCGTCACCAAGATCAATGACGCGTTCACCATGACCACCCGCGCCGGCGGCGCCATCGTCCGCACCGCGGTACCGCCGTTCAAATGGTGGCGCGGGTTGCAGGCCCGCAAGGTGCTCGACCAGTACTTCGAGGAGCGGGTCAAGGAGAAGCGCAACTCCGATGGCACCGACATGCTGACGGTGCTGTGCCACACCGCCGACGAGGACGGCAACACCTTCACCGACCAGGACATCGTCAACCACATGATCTTCCTGATGATGGCCGCCCACGACACGTCCACCTCGACGCTGACGACCATGGCCTATCACCTGGCGGCCAATCAGGAGTGGCAGGACCGCTGCCGCGACGAGTCCGACCGCCTCGGCGACGGGCCGCTCGACATCGAGGCACTCGACAAGCTGGAGACCCTCGACCTGGTGATCAACGAGGCGCTGCGCCTGGTGACGCCGCTTCCGTTCAACGTGCGCTCCACGGTGCGCGACACCGATCTGCTCGGCCACTTCATCCCGGCCAACACCAATGTGGTGACCTGGCCCTCGGTCAACCATCACCTGCCCGAGCTGTGGACCGATCCGGAGAAGTTCGACCCCGCCCGGTTCACCGAACCGCGCAACGAGCACAAGGGGCACCGCTACGCGTTCGCACCGTTCGGCGGCGGCGCGCACAAGTGCATCGGCATGGTCTTCGGGCAACTGGAGATCAAGACCGTCATGCACCGGCTGCTGCGCAAGTACCGGCTGGAGCCCCCGTACGCGGGGTACAAGGCGAAGCTCGATTACGGCGGCATGCCGGTGCCAATGGACGGAATGCCGATCGTGCTGCGCCCGCTGCGCTGACGCACGACGTGCCGAAACTGTATTCCGGACGGCGAAGTTCGAGTACCCGCCCTCTGGAATACAGTTTCGGCGGCTAGGCCAGCAGCCGGTTCGCGCAGGCGATGACGGCGCGCAGCGCGGACTGGTTCGGGCATTCCGACCAGCCGATCGCCCACTCGGTGTGCACCCCGTCGGTGCCGCGGATGAATGTGGCGGTCTGCCCGCCGGCCCGCAGCTGGTGAAAGTTCAACATCTCCACGGCGATACCGCGTTCGTAGAGCATCGCGGTCAGCGCCGCGAGCGGGCCCGACGCAGTCGTCGACGACGTGACGGTGCGATCACCGATGGCGATGCTTGCCGAATAGGTGTGTGCATGGCGCCCGTGGGTCTGCGCGGCCCGCTCCCAGTGGCCCAGATGCACCGGGCCGGCGCTGGAACCGAAGGTGTCGGCGACGTCGTCCCAGGACATTTCGGCGGCCAGGTCGCGCAGGCCGCGTGGCAGGGGCGCGTCGAAGAAGTCAGCGAAGCGGGGGCTCGCGATGGTGGTGGTGTGAGAGTTCATGTGCCGGTCTTCTCTGCTCAAAGGGAGCGACCGACGGGTAGTAGCTTCCGACCCACAGCGGGGGGTCGGTCTGGATCAGACCCCGCTGCGGGTGCTGGCTACTACGAGAATGTGATGCACGATCGCCGAGGTTAGACCTGCCGGGCGGGTACGCGCAACTTGTTTGTTTGAGCAAGGATGGCCCGGTGACATGGGCCGAGCTCGCGCTGCTGTTCGTCGCCGGTATCGGTGGCGGACTCGCGGGCAGCATCGCCGGCCTGGCCTCGGTGTCCACCTACCCGGCGCTGCTGATGGTCGGGTTGCCGCCGGTGACCGCCAACGTCACGAACACTGCGGCGCTGGTGTTCAACACCTTCGGTTCGGTGCGGGGCTCGCTGCCCGAGCTGGCCGGTCAGGGCCCGGAGCTCAAGCGGCTGGTCCCGATGGGCGCGCTGGGCGGACTCGCCGGGGCGGTGCTGCTGCTGTCCATCCCGTCGGAGGGTTTCGAGAATGCGGTGCCCATCCTGCTCGCGGTGGCCGCGGTGGCGATCGCGCTGCCGCCGGGCAAGGACACCGATGTGGTGCCGACGCTGGCGCGCACCGTCGCGCGAGCCGTCATCGTCGGGGTCATCTGCGTGTACGGCGGATTCTTCGGCGCCGCAGCCGGAGTGCTGCTGCTGGCGCTGTTCCTGCGCACCGGCGGCACCACGCTCGCGCACGCCAATGCGACCAAGAACGTGGTGCTCGGTGCGTCCAACGGCACTGCGGCGGTGGTGTTCGCGATCGTCGCTCCGGTGCACTGGCCGGCCGTGGCGGCGATGGGCGTCGGCTGCCTCATCGGCTCCAGGCTGGGCCCGATCGTGGTGCGGCACGCACCGGCCACCCCGCTGCGTCTGCTGATCGCGGTCGCCGGGCTGGCGCTGGCGGTCAAGCTGGGCTTCGATACCTACCGCTGAAGTGTCAGTTCTGGTAGTCCAGGCAGCTTTCGGCGCCATTGATGACACCCTCGCGGAACGCCCGCACCCGGTCGAAACCGGCGCCCTGACGGTCGGCGTCGCCATCCCCGCGGAACACCAACAGCGCCTTGATGCCCTCGTCGAGATCGCCCGGTGAGATAGACCAGGAACTGGTCTCGGCGCGGTTGTGCAGGATCACGCTGGCGGTGTAGCCGCCGGCCAGGCAGTCGGCCCGCAGGGTGGACGTCTTCTCATCCGATTCGTCACCGAGGCGGGTCAGCGCCGCCAGCCCGTACTGGGTGGCCAGCAGCGTGGACACCGCATAGTCCCCGCCCTGCTCATACACCCTGGGCATCGTCTCCACATTGTCCCAGCCCACGTAATCGTCTGGGACGCAATAGAACAGCGAATAGCCCCCGGTCGACTGATCGCCGCACATCGGCGGGTCGGCCGGATCGAAGGCCTCCAGACCCGCTACCGGCGTCCAGGCCTGACCATTGGTCAGCTCCGGGTACAGCTGCGTCCAGTAGTCCTCAAGGTCATAGGGCACCCCGTTGACGATCGAGTCATACGGCGCATTGCCCTCGGCAGCGGCGTCCTCGATGTTGTTGAACGGCAACGCCAGCACCATCGGCTCGTCGTCGCGGTACTCCTTGCACCGGTCCAGGCCGTTGTCGAAGCCGTCCTGGAAGGCGCTGGTCCGGTCGAACCCGCTGCCGTGGGCATCCGGATCGGTCTTCGCGGTGCCGGGGTTGTCACGCAGGTCGAGGACACCGGCCAACGCCGTGTCGAGGCCTCCGCTGGTCACCTCGAAGACGCCGTCGTCCTTGGCATGCCGGGCCCAGGCACCGGCGAAGCAGTCGGCCTGCAACTCGCGGGTGACGGTGCGCGCGGTGAAGTTCGAGCGTGCCTGGATCGCGTGGCCGAATTCGTGAGCCATCACCACCGGGATGACGAAATCCCCGAACTTCGACTGCAAGGTGGGCAACAGTTCCTGGCTGTCCCAGGCCACCACGTCCTCGGTCGAGCAGTAGAACGCGTTGCCCGCGACCTCTTCGGGTTCGGTCGTGCACGGCGGGGCCGGGCTGTCGGCGGTGACGGCGTAGTAGCCGCCGGAAATCTGCTCGAAGTCCTGACCGTAGAGCTTCGGATAGTTCTCGGCCCAGTACTGCTCCAGATCCGCGATCGCCTGGATCGCGATCTGGTTCACCGGTGCAGACGCGTCACCCTCGATGGTGATGCTGCTGGTGTCGGGCGGGGCGCCCTTGGTCTGCGACGGCGAGGGGATCTCTGGCGCGGGGGAACCACATGCCGCGGTCACCAGCACGGCGGCCGCCGCGGCCATGATCTTGAAGTTCATGGGCAAACATTAGCGGCAGTTTCGACAAAATGGGCAGTACATGCCCAAGATGCGATTTCGGCGCGCTCGCGGCCGCTCAGCGATCGCGGGCGCGCCGAATCGGCAACGCTTACTTGGGGGCGAAACGCTGGCCGGCATCCAGTCGGATGCACTGACCGTTGAGCATCGGGTTCTCCACGATCGCGACGGCCAGCTTGGCGTACTCCTCCGGCTTGCCGAGGCGCTTGGGGAAGGCCGCGTCCTTGGTCAGCACGGTGGCGAACTCGTCGGGGATGCCCTCGGTCAGGCCGGTGGCGAACAGGCTCGGCGCGATGGCCAGGGCGCGGATGCCCAGGCTGCCCAGATCACGCGCCATGGTCAGGCACATGCCGGCGATGGCCGCCTTGGAAGCGGTGTAGGCGATCTGGCCGATCTGGCCCTCGAACGCGGCGATGGAGGCGGTGTTGATGATGACGCCGCGCTCTTCGGCCTCCTCGTCGACGGGCTCGTTCTTGCTCATGTGCCAGGCCGACAGCCGGCTGATGTTGAACGTGCCGATCAGGTTGAGATCGATGGATTGCCGGAAGGATTCGAGGCTGTGCGGTCCGTCCTTCTTGACGGTGCGCTCGCCGATACCACCGCCCGCGGTGGTGACCGCGATGTGCAGACCGCCGAGATCCTCGACCACCGTGGCCAGCGTCTGCTCGGTGCCGTCGAAATCGGTGACGTCCACCTCGTAGAACGCACCGCCGACCTGGTCGGCGACCTCGCGGCCCTTCGACTGGGGCCGGTCGAGGATCGCCACGCTGGCGCCACGCTTGGCCAGTGCCTCGACGGTGGCCCGCCCGAAGCCGGATGCCCCGCCGACAACCACGGCCTTCTTGCCCGAAATCTCCATCTGGCTCCCTTTCCATATTGCGGTCAGTTTGTAACGCTACGTTCCGCCGTCACTTTACGGTAAGCCTTTCGGGATCTTCGCTGGGCTAGCGTGGTCAGCGTGAGTTCCCCCTCCCCCGGCGTCCGGATTCTCAGCGGAATCGCGGCCGCCGCGGTGACCCTCGGCGTCAGCGCACTGGTTGCGGTCCCCCTCGGCTCCTCCGCCGACGCCCGCAACGCCATCGGGTCCACCGTCATCGACCTCACCCCCGGCCCGGTCAAAGAGTGGGCGATCCAGACCTTCGGCACGTCCGACAAGTTGTTCCTGTCGCTCGCGGTGCTGCTCGTCATCGCCGTGCTGGCCGCGATCGCCGGGCTGGCGGAGCGGCGCCGGGCGCCGATCGGCAGCGTCATGTTCGCCGCTGCCGCGACGGCAGGCTGCATCGCGGTACTGACCCGATCCGGGTCGGCGCCGGTCGACGTGATCCCGACCGCCGTCGGTGGCGTGGCCGGCATCGTGGCGCTGCGATTCCTGACCTCCGGACGGTTGAGCGACGGGACCGCCCACGAGTCAGCCGAAGCGGACCCCGGCCGCCGGTTGTCGCTGGCCGCCCTCGGCCTGCTCGGACTCGGCGTGCTCGGCGGTGCGGTCGGTTCGGTGTGGTCGCGGCGCGTGCACTCGGTGGCCGATGATCGCGAGGCGTTCACCCCGCCCAAGATCGCCAAGCCCGCGCCGCCGGTGCCGCCGGGCGTACAGCCCGCCGGCGTCGACCTGAGCACCTTCGTCACCGACAACGCCGAGTTCTACCGCATCGACACCGCCCTGAGCGTGCCCCAACTGTCGCGCGAGGGCTGGAAGCTGCGCATCCACGGCATGGTCGACAACGAAAAGACCTTCACCTTCGCCGATCTCGAACAGTTCGAGCTGATCGAGCAGATGGTCACGCTGGTGTGTGTGTCCAACCCGGTGGGCGGCGACCTCGTCGGCAACGCGGTCTGGGGCGGGTACCGGGTGCGGGACCTGCTGGCGGCGGCCGGGGTGGCCTCCGATGCCGATATGGTGCTGTCCACATCGAGCGACGGCTTCACCGCGGGCACACCGACCGAGGCCATGACCGATGATCGGGACTCGCTGCTGGCGATCACGATGAACGGTCAGCCGCTGCCGATCGAACACGGCTACCCAGCGCGTCTGGTCGTGCCCGGCCTGTACGGCTACGTTTCGGCCACCAAGTGGGTGGTCGATCTGGAGTTGACCAGATTCGATCGGGCGCAAGGGTATTGGACGCCTCTCGGCTGGTCCGAGCGCGGCCCGATCAAGACGCAGTCCCGGGTGGAAGTACCGCGCAGCGGCCAGGACGTCCCCGCCGGGCCGGTCCGGTTCGGCGGGGTGGCCTGGGCGCAGCCGCGTGGTGTGCGCGCCGTCGAGGTCCGCATCGACGAGGGCCCCTGGCAGCAGGCCACCCTGGGCACCGCCTACTCCGATGACACCTGGCGGCTGTGGAGTTTCGACTGGCAGGCCGATCGGCCCGGCCCGCATCTGATCGCGGTGCGCGCCACCGACAACACCGGCTATGTGCAGACCGCCGATATGGCCGATGTCGTCCCCGACGGCGCGACCGGCTGGCACACCGTCAGCTTCTCGGTGGTCTGATCCGCCCCGGCACGCTTTAGCCCGTGCCCTGTCGGATCCCGGTGGCAGGCTGGACGGATGCTGCTCGCCGAGATTGCCGCCACCTCGACCGAGGTGAGTTCCCTGTCATCCCGCCTGGCCAAGGTCAACCGCGTCGCGACGACGCTGGCCGCAGCCCACACACCGGCGGATATCGGCGTGGTCGTGGCGTGGCTGTCCGGGGAGCTCCCGCAGCGCCAGATCGGCGTCGGCTGGGCATCGCTGCGCACCCTGCCGGAGCCGGCCGCCACCGCCACCCTCACCGTGGACGCTGTCGACGCGACGTTCTCGGCGATCAAGGGGCTGGCCGGACCCGGCTCGCAGGCCCGGCGCGCCGAAAGCGTGGCCGCGCTGTTCGGCGCCGCCACCGCCGAGGAGCAGCAGTTCCTGCACCGACTGCTGGCCGGGGAGTTGCGCCAGGGCGCGCTGGCCGGGGTGATGGTCGACGCCGTCGCCAAGGCCGCCGCGATACCGGTGGCGGCGGTGCGGCGCGCGGCCATGTTGGCCGGGGACCTGCCGGTCGTCGCGGCCGTGGCACTCTCCGAAGGCGAGTCCGCGCTCGCCCGATTCGCCCTGCAGGTCGGCCGCCCGGTCGGGCCGATGCTGGCCCAGACCGCGACGTCGGTCGACGACGCGCTCGACAAGCTCGGCGGCACAGCGCTGTTCGAATCCAAGCTCGATGGTGCCCGGGTGCAGGTCCATCGTGCCGGCGATACCGTCACGATCTATACGCGCAGCCTCGACGATGTCACCGCACGCCTGCCCGAGGTCGTCGCGGCCACGCTGGCGCTACCGGTCACCGACCTCATCGCCGACGCGGAGGCCATCGCCCTGCGCCCCGACGGCCGGCCGCACCGCTTCCAGGTGACCGCGTCCCGGTTCGGCACCCGTTCGGTCCAGCCGGCCCGCGAGCCGCTGTCGGTGTTCTTCTTCGACCTGCTGCACCGCGACGGCACCGACCTGCTGGACCTGCCGATGACCGAACGGCTCGCCGCCCTGCACGAGGTGGTGCCGGAAGGCCAACGGATGCAACGGCTGGTCACCTCGGATCCTGTTGCTGCGCAAGAGTTCCTGGATTCGACGCTGGCTGCGGGCCACGAGGGTGTGATGGCCAAGGACCCGGCCGCGGCGTACGCGGCTGGCCGTCGCGGTGCGGCCTGGCTGAAGGTCAAGCCGGTGCACACCCTGGATCTGGTGGTGCTGGCCGTGGAGTGGGGTTCCGGGCGACGCACCGGCAAGCTGTCCAATATCCACCTCGGCGCCCGGGACCCGCAGACCGGCGGCTTCGTCATGCTGGGCAAGACGTTCAAAGGGATGACCGACGAGATGCTGGCCTGGCAGACCGAACGGTTCCTGGAGTTGGCGGACGGACCGACCGACGGTTATGTCGTCGAGGTTCGCCCCGAGCAGGTCGTCGAGATCGCCTACGACGGTGTGCAGGGCTCCACCCGGTATCCCGGTGGGATGGCACTGCGCTTCGCCCGGGTGCTGCGCTACCGCGATGACAAGAGCGCCGCCGAAGCCGACACGGTCGACACCGTGCGTGAACACTACGAACGCAACGGATGACCGGAAACCCCGGATGTTGGGTTTGTCCGGTGCAAGGATCAACACATGGCTTCACCAAGCGCACCGGAGCGCCTCGAAGAACATGACGGCGACATCACCTATATCCGCACCGACAAGGACCTGCCGCCGGTAGCGATCGTCGACCGGTCACCCATCACCGCCAAGCACCGCATCATCTTCGGCTTGGTGGCGGTGCTGGGCGCCGTGGCGTGGGCGATCATCGCGTTCTTCCGCGGCGAGACCATCAATGCGGTGTGGTTCGTCATCGCCGCGATCTGCACCTATGTCATCGGCTTCCGGTTCTACGCCCGGCTGATCGAGATGAAGATCGTCAAGCCGCGCGATGAGGTCGCCACCCCGGCCGAGGTGTTCGAGAACGGCACCGACTACATGCCGACGGACCGGCGGGTGCTCTTCGGGCATCACTTCGCCGCCATCGCCGGAGCGGGACCGCTGGTCGGCCCGGTGCTGGCCATGCAGATGGGCTACCTGCCCGGCACCATCTGGATCATCATCGGCGCGCTGGTCGCCGGCTGCGTTCAGGACTACCTGGTGCTGTCGATCTCGGTGCGCAGGCGCGGACGGTCGCTGGGCCAGATGGCCAAGGACGAACTCGGTGTGGTGGGCGGCGCCGCGGCGATCGTCGGCGTGCTGGTCATCATGGTGATCCTGCTCGCGGTGCTGGCACTGGTCGTGGTGAACGCCCTCGCGGAGAGCCCGTGGGGCGTGTTCTCCATCGCGATGACGATCCCGATCGCCATCTTCATGGGCCTCTACCTACGCTTCCTACGGCCCGGCCGGGTCTCGGAGGTCTCGCTGATCGGTGTGGTGCTGCTGTTGCTGGCCGTCGTGTCCGGCGGCTGGGTGGCCGAAACCGAGTGGGGCGCCGACTGGTTCACGCTGTCGAAGGTGGCGCTGTCGTGGTGCATCATCATCTACGGCCTGGCCGCCTCGGTGCTGCCGGTGTGGCTGCTGCTGGCCCCCCGCGACTATCTGTCGACGTTCATGAAGGTCGGCACCATCGCCCTGCTCGCGGTCGGCATACTGCTGGCCCGTCCGATCATGGAGGCGCCGGCGATCTCGTCGTTCGCCGCCAGCGGTACCGGCCCGGTGTTCGCCGGTTCCCTGTTCCCGTTCCTGTTCATCACCATCGCGTGCGGCGCGCTGTCGGGCTTCCACTCGCTGATCTCCTCGGGCACCACGCCCAAGCTGCTGGAGAAGGAAAGCCAGATGCGGCTGATCGGCTACGGCGGCATGCTGACCGAGTCGTTCGTCGCGATCATGGCGCTGATCACCGCGGCCATCCTCAATCAGCACCTGTACTTCGTGATGAACGCGCCGGCCGCATCGACCGGCACCACCGCGCAGACCGCCGCCGACTACGTCAACGGGCTGGGCCTGTCCGGCGCACCGATCACGGGAGCCGAGATCGACGCGGCCGCCGAGAGCGTCGGCGAGGAATCGATCGTGTCCCGCACCGGCGGCGCCCCGACCCTGGCGTTCGGCATGTCCGAGGTGCTGCATCAGGTGTTCGGCGGGGAAAGCCTCAAGGCGTTCTGGTACCACTTCGCGATCATGTTCGAGGCGCTGTTCATCCTCACCACCGTCGACGCGGGCACCCGGGTGGCGCGCTTCATGCTCTCCGACGCACTGGGCAACCTCGGCGGGCCGCTGAAGAAGCTACAGAACCCCAGTTGGCGGGTCGGGGCCTGGATCTGCAGCCTCGTGGTGGTGCTCGCCTGGGGCAGCATCCTGCTGATGGGTGTCACCGATCCGCTGGGTGGTATCAACACCCTGTTCCCGCTGTTCGGTATCGCCAACCAGCTGTTGGCGGCCATCGCCCTGACGGTCGTCACCGTGGTGATCATCAAACGCGGACTGCTGAAATGGGCCTGGATACCCGGGGTTCCGCTGGCGTGGGATCTGGTGGTGACGATGACGGCGTCGTGGCAGAAGATCTTCTCCGGCGACCCGAAGGTCGGCTACTGGACCCAGCACTTCCAGTACCGGGACGCCAAGGACGCGGGTAAGGCGACGTTCGGCGCCGCGAAGAATCCCGATCAGATCGATGCCGTCATCCGGAACACGTTCATCCAGGGCACGCTCTCGATCGTGTTCGCGGTCCTGGTGCTCATCGTGGTCGCCGCCGGTGTCATCATGGCGCTCAAGGCCATCCGCGGATCCGGGCGCCCGCTCACCGAGGATGAACCGGTGCCCTCGCGAATCTTCGCGCCCTCCGGGCTGATCCCCACGGCCACCGAGAAGGAGGTGCAGAAACAATGGGACGCGCTGCCGCAATCATCGGCCAGATCGGTTGGTACTGGTCATCATTGATGGGCGATAACCACTACCGGCGCTACGTCGAGCACCTCGCCCGCGTGCATCCCGGTGCATCGGTGCCCACCGAGCGGGAGTACTGGCGTATGCGCCACGCCGCGACCGAGGCCAACCCCCAGTCGCGCTGCTGCTAGCTCACCCCCTTCCCCGCGAGCGTGCGTGTCTGTGCCCCGAAACGCCGTGTACCGGCCGGAGTTCATGCACGCTCGCCGCCGCTCCTAGCTGACTCGGTACCGGATGGGCAGGTGCTTGAGCCCTCCGACGAAGGTGGTCGCGACATGAGCCGGGGTCCCGGCCAGTTCGACCGACTCCAGACGCGGTAGCAACGCGGAGAAGAAGCTGTTGACCTCGAGCCGGGCCAGCGCGGCGCCCAGACAGAAATGCACGCCGTACCCGAATGCGATGTGCTTGTTGGGGTCCCGGCCGATGTCGAACCGGAATGGCTCGTCGAAGACGTCGTCATCGCGGTTTGCCGACACATAGGACAGCAGCACCGAATCCCCCGCCGCGATGCGCACGCCACGGATCTGGTAGTCGCGCTGGGCCGTTCGCATGAATTCCTTGACCGGGGTGGTCCAGCGAATCATCTCCTCGACGGCCAGTGGCATCAGTGCGGGATTCTCCTGCAGCCGGGCCAGCTGATCCGGATGCTCGATCAGCGCGTGCATGCCGCCGGAGATGCTCGCGCTGGACGTGTCGTGGCCGGCCGCAGCGAGAATCGCGTAGTAGGACACGGTGGCGATGTCATCGAGCGGTTCGCCGTTGATGGTCGCGTTGGCGATGGTCGAGGCCAGATCGTCGGTCGGGTTCGCCCGCCGGGACGCGGTGAGCTCGGTGAAATACTGGAACATCTCCAGTAGCGCCAGCCCCCGCTCCTCCATGCTCTGACCGCGCTGGAATTCCTCGTCGTCATTGCCGAACAACTCCTGCGTCCAGTGCAACAGTGACGCGAAATCCGCTTCCGGCACACCCAGCAGGGTCATGATCATGTACAGCGGGTAGTTGACCGCCACCTGCTGCACGAAATCGCATTCCGGGCCTTCTGCCGCCATCTTGTCGACGAACTGCACGGCCAACTCGTCGGCGCGTTCCTTCAGCGCGCGCATCGCCTTGGGCCGGAACCAATCCGCCCCGATGGCCCGGAAATCCCGGTGCTGCGGATCGTCCATGTGAATCAACGTCTTGATACCGATGGCGGCCTGTTGCTCATCACCTTCCTTGGTGACCAGGACCGGCCGCGGGGAGTTGGTGAAGACGTCGTTGGCGCGCTCGATCTCCATGATGTCGGCATGCTTGGTGATCGCCCAGAACGGCGCGTAATCCGGTACATCCACCCACGACACCGGCGCATGCGCGCGCAGATGCGCCAACGCGGCATGCAGCCCGGCCTCATCGGTGTAGGCCTTCGGGTCCGCCAGCACCTTCGCCGCGTCGTCCATCGTCGGAATGCTCACCGTCTGCTCCTCATTGTCCCGTGCCCACGACGCCGAGTGCGTCCTGCGCCCGCCGCTCATACCCCGACCTTGCGGTGCTATCAAATTCCAGGAACACCTTGTCGGTGCCGAATCGTCGCCCCACCCAGCGCCTGCCGCGCGGGCCGAGGAGTCCGATCGGGCCGAGGACGAACCGGATTCCACCGGGCACGGTGACATGCGTCTTGGGCTTGTTCAGCGCCCGGACGATCGCCGCGGCGATGGCAGCGGGTTCGACGGGCTTGTTGGTCCTGGTCTCCGTGGTGCCCGAGATCAGCTCGGTGCGGGTGAACGGCGGCATCACCACGCTGACCTGGATACCTCGCGCGGCGAATTCATCGGACAATGCGCTCGACAGGCTGATCACCGCGGATTTCGTTCCGGCATAGACGGTTTGGCCCGGCACCGGCATCAGGCCGGCCAACGACGCGACGTTGATGATGTGGCCCGCACCGTGTTCGATCATGCCGGGGAGCACCAGTTGACATCCGGTGACCACACCGTAGAAGTTGACCTCGATGGCCGACCGCAGCGCCTGCTCGCCCTGGTCGAGGAAACCTCCGATCGGCATCACGCCGGCATTGTTGATCAGCACATCGATGTGACCGTCGCCGCGCGCCTCGTCCAGGAAGACGGTGAACGAATCGCGGTCGGTGACATCGAGCGGATAACCCTCCGCCCCGCCGCCGAGGGACCGCACCGCGCTCTCCAGCGCGGCGACATCACGATCCCCGATGACCACCCGGGCGCCACGATCCAGCAGCGCACGCGCCGTCGCATACCCGATGCCACGGGCCGCGCCGGTGATGACGACGGTCCTGCCGGCGATCCTGTCGGTCATGAATCTCTCCCCGCCAAAGACTTTCGAACATCATCCAGAACCATCGCGATCACGGTCTCCGACATCCCCGCCGGAAATCCCGGCAACACCCGGTCGATCGCGCCCGCGCAGCGCCGCACCAGGGCGTCGGCGACATCAGGCAACTCGGCCACCACTGCGAACGCGGCCAGCACCTCGTCATCGATCAGCGTCGCCATGGTGTCCCACTCCCCCAGTCGGGACAGCCGGTGCAACTCGGTGTGCAGATCCCCCCAGCCGTGCAGCTCGAGCACCTTGCGGTAGGCCGGCGTCGAACCGTAGAAGGCCAACTGCTTTCGGTGCGCGGCCGCCGATGCCTCGAACTGCTCGGCGTTCTCACCGGTCACCACGAACACCGGGCAGGACAGCTCGAAGGTCTGCCGGGACCGGCCAGCGGCGTCCAGACCGGTTTGCAAGGCAGGCGCGGTCACCTCGTCGAGGTAGCGGCGGGTGGTGAACGCATGCGCGATGAGTCCGTCGGCGACCTCACCCGCGGTCCGTGTCATCAGGTCGCCGACCGCGGCGATGAATATTTTCGGTACCCCGTGCGGTTGCGGCTCCGGGGTGAACATCGGCGTCATCAGTGTGTGCGTGTAGAACTCGCCCTCGAAGCTGAGGCGTGTTCCGTCCTGCCAGGTCGCCCAGATGGCGTGCACCGCATCAACGAACTCCCGCATCCGGCGCGCCGGATGACTCCACGGCATCCCGTAGCGCTTCTCGATGTGCGGCTGCACCTGGCTGCCGAGCCCGAGGATGAACCGGCCTTGGGAGTAGGCGTTCAGGTCCCAGCCCAGATTGGCGATCAGCATCGGGTTACGCGCGAAGGCCACCGCGATGCTGGTGCCCAACTGCAGCCGGGAGGTGTGTTCGGCGGCCAGCAGCAGCGGCAGGAACGGGTCGTGGGCGATCTCCCCGGTCCAGCACCCGTCGTAGCCCTGCTGCTCGATTTCCCTGGCCCGTGCGGGAACACTGGTGAGGTCGCTCGGGATACCGCGATCGATGCTCAGCCGGGCGACATTACCCATGCCGGGGACGCTACAGTAAGCAATTCAGTATGGTCAACGGACAACGACGTTACCGAGAACAGGACCGGTGTATGACGAACGCTTCCGACTGGCAGGACACGCTCGACGATCTCGACCGGCGGCGTCAGCACAGCCTGGCGATGGGCGGACCGGAACGCGTCGCCAAGCATCACGCCAAGGGCAAGCTCGACGTGCGGGCCCGCATCGACCGGCTGTTGGATGCGGGCACGTTCCGCGAGTTCGGCACCTTCGCCGGCGGTGAGATCGCCGCCGACGGCATCGTCACCGGCTCCGGTCTGATCAACGGCGCACCGGTGATGGTGGGCGCCGAGGATTTCACCACGCTGGCCGGCAGCATCGGCTCCACCGGGAACGCCAAGCGCTACCGGCTGGCCGAACTTGCACTGCGCGACAAGATTCCGTTGGTGATGCTGCTCGAGGGCGCCGGGTTCCGGCCCACCGGCGCGCACTACGGCCGCACCCCGACCGACCTCATCGCCCAGGCGCAGTGCTCGGGCCGGGTGCCGACCGTCGCCGCGGTGCTGGGCCCGTCGGCCGGGCATGGCGCACTGGTCGCGCCGGTCAGCGATTTCCGGATCATGAGCAGTCAGGGCGCCATCTTCACCGCCGGGCCGCCGGTGGTGAAGGAGTCCACCGGCGAGGACATCACCAAGGAGGATCTCGGCGGGCCGGGGGTGGCGCTGCACAGCGGGGTGATCCACAACCACGCCGACACCGACGAGGCCGTCATCGACGATATCCGCCGGTATCTGTCCTACTTCCCCTCCAGCGCCTGGTCCTATCCCGGGCAACTGCCCCACGACGAGGACGCCGAACCGCGCCCCACCCCGGAACTGCTCGACATCATCTCCCGCGACAACCGCCGCGTCTACAACATGCGCTCGGTGCTCGACATCCTGTTCGACAACACCGACTGGTTCGAGGTCCAACCGCAGTTCGGCAAGGCCATCATCTGCGCGCTCGCCCACCTGGGCGGGCACCCGGTGGCCGTGGTGGCCAATCAGCCCAACGTGCTGGCCGGTTCGATCGACGCCGACGCCGCCGACAAGGCAGCGCATTTCATCATGGTGGCCGACTCCTTCCACCTGCCGATCGTGTTCCTCGCCGACAACCCGGGCATGCTGCCGGGCAGCCGCTCGGAGCGCACCGGTGTGCTGCGGGCCGGGGCCCGGATGTTCGCGGCGCAGACGTCTGCCACCACGCTCAAGCTGCATGTGACGCTGCGCAAGGCGTACGGCTTCGGCTCAATGGTGATGTCGCTGTTGGGATTCGACAGTCAGGAGGCAACGTTTGCCTTCCCCGGCGCCACCATGGGAGCGATGAGCGCCGCGGCGCTGTCGAAGGCCTCGCACGCCGAGGCGGATCTGTCCGCGCAGCTGCGCGATGCCGAACTGTCGGCGTCGTTCCGGTCCGCGGATCATCTCGGCTTCGATGAGCTGATCGACCCGCGCGAGACCCGCGATCAGCTGCTCGACGCGTTGCGCCGCGGCCTGCGGGCCCGTCAGGCCGCGGCCGAACCGGTGCAGCGCACGGTCATCCTCCCCTAGCCCCTGCGGTAGGCCGTCACGATCGGTTCGAGCTCGTCCGGGGTGGCGCCGTGCATGATGACCGCGTCGGCGCCGTAGTCGAACTCCTTACGGATCCGGTCGACGCACTGCTGCGCTGTACCGGTCGCCGACGGTTCCAGCCACTCGTCGGGGATGAGCGTGGCAATGTGCTCGATCTGCTCGGCCGTCGCCTTGTGGTCGATGCCCCCGCCGATGGACTGCACCACCTGGTCATCGCGGAAGCGTTGCAGCACCGCGGGATCCCAGCCGTTCGTGTTGACCAGCAGATCGCCGTACCCCTGCAGGTAGGTGGCCAGCCGCGCGACGGTCTTCTTCAACCGCAGCTCCTCGGGCAGGTGATCGCCGACGGTGGCGAAGCATGACCACACCCGCACATCGTCGGGATTGCGGCCGACCTGCTCGGCGGCGTCCTTGACCGTCTTCACCGCGCGTTGCAGGGTCTCGGGCGTGAAGTAGGTGTGCAGGATGACATCGTCGAACTCCCGGCCACCGAGCGCCAACGTCTGCGGCCCGAACGCCACGATCGCCAGCCGGATGTCCTCCTTGAAGTCCGGGTCCAGGAACAGCAGCTGGTATTTGCCGATCGGGCCGTCGTGATTGAAGATCAGCTCGCCGTGCCACAGCCGGCGCATCACCTGCGCAAAATCCTCCATCTGCGCCGTCGTCACCGCGGGCACCCCGAAGGCCCCGTACATCGCCGCGATACCCCGGCCGAGCCCGAGGGTGAACCGCCCACCCGACAATCGGTGCATGGTGGTGGCCCACGAACCGGTGATCAGCGGATGGCGGGTGTTGTGATTGGTTGCGGCGGTGGCGATCTGCATCCGGCTCGTGACGGCCAGAGCTGCACCGGTGAGCGACGACGCCTCCTTGACGTTCCAGCGTTCGGAGATGAACCCGGTGCCGAAGCCGAGTTCCTCGCCGCGGCGGGCCTCGTCCATCAGGGTGGCGGGCCCTTCGCCGCCGGCACCCGCCAGCAGGTAGTAGCCCAGCTCGTCCAGTACCTTGTCGGTCACGCCCACACTCCTTGTTTGTAGCCACAGTTCCAGACCTCGGTGATCCGCCCGTCGATCACCCGGAAGATCTCCATGCTGGCGATGGTGGTCTCGGTGCCGTCGGTGAGCCGCATCGGCGACTGGTAGACGATCGCCACATGTTCGCCGTCGTCGCCGGCGATCACCAGGTTGAGCTCGAAGCGGATGCTCTCGAACATCGCCCAGTGGTCCACCACCCGGCTGACGGCCTCGGCGTGGGTGAGCACCTTCACCTCGCCGACGTCGTGGCGGGTCACGGTGTCTCCCAGTAGTTCGTCGGCCAGCGCGAAATCACGTTCGTTCCATACCACCAGGTTGTATTGCTCGACGACCTCCCGGGCGGTCCTCATAGGTCGAACTCCGCCAGTGCCGAGATCTCGTCGATGGCCGCGACCGCCCGGTCGATGAGGGTGACGCAGAGCTGTCTCGATCGCTCGGGCACCACGTCCCAGGTGAGCAGCGCGACCACCGGCATGAACAGCAGGAGTGCGACACCGAAACGGTAGTGCCGCCAAGCCTCGTCGAATCCGTAGTCGGTCACCCCGCGAAGTTCCAGCGCGGCGACGTACTCGCGGACCATCGCTTCGTCCTTGCCGCGGCGGGCCGGGGTGGGCAGCCCCTGACTGACCAGATAGGCGATATCGGCGGCGCCCGCGCCCCGCACCGCGAGCTGAAAATCGACGATCTTGAGCTCGTCACCGCGGAAGAACAGGTTGTCCGCCCGGATGTCGCCGTGTAGCAGCATCGTCCGGCGCGACAGCGCGTCTAGCGCCTGCGGTGCCAACTCGGCGAACCGCGCGGCGAAATCCGCCACCGCGGGCGGGACCGGCTGATCCGTCTTCTCGAGATAAAGCGCCCAGCCCGGGGTGAACGCCGGCAGGAACAGGTCGCGGGTCAACGGGTTGTCGATACCCGGAAACTGCTTCAGCCCGTTGGCCTGTGGGTTCCGTTGCGACCACGCGTGCAGATCGGCCAGCGCTGCGATACACAGCCCGGCGCGCTCGACCGAGAGTCCCGCCAGGTGATCGGCGTTGTCCCAATCGGACAGATCCTCCAGCACCAGCACGAACGAGTCACCGTCGATTCGGGCGACATGGCAGGCCGGAGTGGAGATCGGGGCCGCGGGCGCGATGTGGCGGTAGAACGCCAGTTCCCTGCGGTATCCGCCGAGCAGTTCCATGCCGCCGCGCGCCTGCGAGTCCGCGGGCAGCTTCACGATCACCGACGTGGGAAGCGCCGCATCTCCGGTCAGCGCCACGCGGTACAGCCGCGCCGAGAATCCGGTGTCCTCCGCGATCCGCTGGGCGTGCACCGCGCCGACGGTCACCGACCCGGGCATCGCGTCGGTGAGCCAGCGCGCGGTGACGGCGTCGATGTCGACGGGCACAGCGGGTGATGTCATCCTTGACCTCCGCAGAAATTTGACGCTCGACAACTAAGTTAGTTGTCGAGCGTCTAATATGCAAGGGTGCCCGAGCGTCTCACCCAGGATCAGCGTGTGCAACAGTCCGCACGCCGGTTGTTGCAGGCTGCCGCCGAACTGATCGTCGAAAAAGGCTGGGAGGCAACCACGGCCGCTGAAATCGGGCGGCGCGCGGGCTACAGCAGAGCGATGGTGCATGCCCGCTACGGCAGCAAGGACGCCATCCTGGAGGCGTTTCAGCAGGTCTATGTGGCACGGCTGAATCCCGATCCCGCGCCGGGAACCACCGGACTGGCACAGGTGCTCGCCCATTTCGACCGGGTGCAGGAGATCAACGCCGAGGACGCCTCGGTGACGCGAGCCATGTTCGTCTCCGCCTTCGAGGCCGTGAAGACCAGTTCACCGCTGCGCGACGGTGTCCGCGAACAACTCAGCGGTGCGGCCAAAAAGGTGGCCGCCGGTGTGCGCGCCGGTATCGCCGACGGATCACTGCGGGCCGACATCGATGCCGACGCGGCGGTGCGCGATATCACCGGATCGATCTTCGGTATCGCCTTCCAGTGGGTGGTGCTCCCCGAGGAACACGACCTGGACCACGAGATCGATTGCGTTCGGGCACGCATCATCTCCACGTACGGCGACTAGGCGAGCAGGAACCGCTCGGTCGCGGCCTGCACACCCCCGGAAAACAGATGGCCCACATGGCTTCCGTCATGCCAGTGCAGCTCACCGCCCCAGCGATCGTGCATCGCCAACGCCGAACTGCGCATCGCCATCTGGTCGTGCCACGCGCCCACGATCAGCCGCCGATCGGTCACCGGCATGGTCGCCAACGGGTCGATCACCGAGGTCATCGCCGACACCGTGCCGGACTGCAGCAGTTCGGCGGCACTGCGGCCGGCCTGCCCCCAACGCCCGAGGTGCAGTCCGATCATCGCGTTGAGCCCGAGAATCGGCGTGTACAACGCCACCGCGCCGACACGTGCATCCAGGTGGGACACCAGCGCGGCGACAGCGCTACCCAGCGACAACCCGCAGGCCGTCACCGGTCCCGAATCGGCTGCCAGCCAACCGATGAGCGCCCGAACCTCGGATACCACCCGCATCGTCCCCGCCACGTTGGCCAGCGGGTCCCGCGCCGGATACTCCGGCCATTCCCGCCGTCGCGCACCGTGCCCGGGCTGCACCGGAAGTGCCACGTTGAAACCCAGCGCATCCAATCTGCGCACCCGCGCCACCATGAGGTCCATCGGATCGCCCTGACCCGCACCGTGGATCCAGACCACCCAGGGCCGGTGTTCGCCACGCCGATACAGCCGCACCCGTGCCGTCGCCACCCCGCCGTGACCATCGGCCAGCAGTGACTCCGGCAGTGCGGGAGTGTGTTCGAAGCTCAGCTCCTCGAACCGCAACGCCCCGAAGTTCCGCGGGTCGATGCCCTCGACCCGCAGCGGCTCCGGATCACGGTGCGCCCGCGAGATATCCAGCGCGCCGAGCTCTGCGGCGGCCTCCGCATACGCCGCCAGCGGCCGCGGCAACTGTGGCGGCGGGCCGGTCAACGTCATCCCGGTGACCACCAGCTCATCGAGTGCGACCTCGCCGAGTTGCCGTAACCCGGCCCGGGACAGCCGGTTCCAGTCGCCGGATCCGGTGAGCGCGCCGACCGAACGCGGCAGCACCCCGCCGAGCTCCCAGGCGATCTGAATGGCTCTACGCAAGGGTGAATCCTCGATAGCCATTGGACGCGATCTCATCGCAGCGCCGCCGGTACTCGGGGATGCCTGCGGTGTAGCCCATGTACATGCGCTTCTTGCCCGGCACGTTGGCGCCGTTGTACCAGGAGTTGCACGACGGGTGCACCAGGACGGTCGCCGCGACCAGCGAGGTGGCGTGCTCGATCCATTCCTGTTGGGCCACGGACTGTGCCTCGATGGTCCGGTAGCCGTGTTCGCGCAGATGGCCGATGCAATCCGCGATCCATTCGATGTGCTGTTCCATGGCCGCGACGAAATTTGTTGCCGCCGAAGGGCTCCCCGGCCCCTGCACGGTGAACAGATTGGGGAACCCGGCCACCGCCAGACCGAGATAGGACAGTGGTCCTTCCTCGGCCCAGTAGTCACCGAGCAGCACGCCGTCGCGGCCGCGTACCTTCATCTTGCTCAACGCGCCGGTCATGGCGTCGAATCCGGTGGCGTAGATGATGACGTCGAGATCGATATCGCGCACTTCGGTCGAGATGCCTGCCGCGGTCACCGAGCGGATCGGGTTGATGCGCAGGTCCACCAGCGTCACGTTGTCGCGGTTGAAGGTCTGGTAGTAGCCCTGATCGATGATGGGCCGCTTACACGCGAACGGGTGGGTGGGCACCAGTGCGGCGGCGGTGTCCGGATCGGTCACGATGCGCGCGATCGCCTCGCCGTACAGCGCGGTGGCCATCCGGTTGGCCTCGATATCGAAGAAGACGTCGCCCCAGTTGAGCGCGCCCATCACACCGCGCTCCTCGATGGCGCGTAACTGCTCCTCGCGCGTTGCCGTCTTGATCGGCGGGCTGCCCAGCATGTCGAGCAACACCGAGAAGGCGGACAGCCGGGCCGCACCCACCGGATGCTCCCGTTGAGCCGCGCGGATGTCCGCGTAGTCGGCCTTCAGTTCGTCCAGTTCACCCGGCGCGAAGGCGCGCACCGTCCACGGCAGTGTGAACGCCGGCGACCGCTGGAAGACGACGAGTTCACCGGCCTGCTGCCCCACCACCGGGATCAGCTGCACCCCAGTGGATCCGGTCCCTATCACACCGACCCGTTCACCGGTCAGATCGACAGCTTCGGCGGGCCACCGGCTGGTGAACAGGGACTGCCCGGCGAAGGAGGCGACGCCGGGAATGTCCGGCTCCAGCGGCACCGACAGGATGCCCGAGGCCGCGACGACGAACTGCGCCTCGAACGTCTCACCGTCGGCCACGTCGAGCCGCCAGAGCGCGTCATCCTCGTCGAACGTCATGCTGACCACCTCGGCGCCGAACGCGATGTCGCGGCGGAGGTCGAGCCGGTCGGCCACGAAGTTCAGGTACGCCTCGATCTCCGGTTGGGCCGGCATCGTTTCGGTCCACACCCACTCCTGCTGGATCTCCTCGGAGAAACTGTAGGAGTACTCGATGCTCTCGATATCGCACCGGGCACCGGGGTAACGGTTGACGAGCCAGGTCCCGCCCACCGCATCGGACTTCTCCAGAACCGTTACCCGCAGGCCATGTTCGCGCAGCTTGTGCAGGGCGTAGAGTCCGGAGAACCCGGCCCCGATGATGGCGACGTCATAACCGCGCATGGTGGCGCTCCACGTAGAACTTCGCCGCCCTGGCGACGGCCTCGGTCGCCGGGCGTGGCTGCCAGTCGAGCTCGCGGGTCGCCTTCGAGTGATCCAACGGCGAGGTGTGGTGCAGCAGCCGCACCGAGGTGAGCGTCACCGGCGTATCGCGGCGCAGCACCCTGGCGACCAGCTCGCCGGTGGCGCCGACCGCATAGAGCAACTGCACCGGCAGCCCGATGCATGGAGCGCGTGCACCGACGGCGTGTGCCGCGGTGGCGAACAGCTCGCGCTGGCTCAGGTAGCGCTCGGAGATGATGTAGCGCTGCCCCACCGTGCCGTGTACGGCGGCCAGTACCAGTGCCTCGGCGGCGTCCTCGACGCCCACCATCTCCGATCCGACGCCGTCGACGTAGACGGGCACCCTCCCCAGTGCCACGGCCGCGATCATCGCCCCGTGCGGTGTGGGTTGCCAGTCGCGCGGGCCGTAGGTGTTGGACACGCACATCGCGACGGCGGGCAGTCCCCGTTCGCGGGCGTAGCTGAGCACCAGATCCTCTGCCTGACGCCGTGATTCGACATACGGGCCGCCGATCCCCGGCCAGTTGAACGGGTCGTCCTCGGTGGCCGCCCGGCCGTCCTCGCCGACGGCCACCGTCCCGATGGTGCTGGTGAAGACGAAACGCCGCAATCCGGAACTGACCGCGATGTCCAGCACGCCGCGCAATCCCTCGACATTGGTGTGGAACAGCGGGGCGGGATCACGGAGCCAGGCGCGGGTGTCCACCACGCAGTAGAAGACGGCGTCGCAGCCGAACATCGCGATGCGGACGGCTTCGGTGTCGAAGATGTCGCCGTAGTGGCGGTCCACGTCGAGATCGTCGATCGCGCGGGTGGAACTGTTTTCCCGCAACAGCACCCGCACCCGGTCGCCGCGTTCGACCAGCTTGCGGGTGACGTGGGAGCCGAGAAAGCCGCTGGCTCCCATCACCAGCACGGTGCGCTGCACGCTACTTGGCCTGGGTGAAGCGCAGGATGGTCCGGGTGAGGTGCAGGCTCGTGATCACCCAGCCACCGTCGCGTTTCTCATAGGTCTCGTGGTAGTGACCGGCGCCGAAAAGCTCACCGCCGTCGGGAAACAACAGCAGATCCTCCATCGCCCAGATGGCCGAGGCGGTGGTGTTCGAGGTGAGGTCGATCTCCGGGGTGTGCACGTGATGTTTGGTCTGCGCATGCTCGACGCCACCCAGCACCACCGGCACGAACGCGTCGAGCCCGTTCAGGTCGGGTGCGGTCTGGCCGTCGGCGCCCCCGGTGGAGATCGCCATATCCAGTTTCACCACGACATCGGGTGCGAACAACGCCTTCCAGGCTTCGTAGTCCTTGGTGTCCAGGAACCGGCAGTACCGCGCCTTGAGCCGGCGAATCGCCTCGTAGTCGTCCATATCAGAACTGTGCCATGCCGTTGTCGATGGACAGCGCGACCGCACTGATGTGCCGGGCCTCGTCGGAGGCCAGCCAGGCCACCGATGCGGCGATGTCCTCGGGTTCGGCCATCCAGTTCGGGGTGAACGGGGTGCCCATCTGCACCAGCGGCGGATTGGTCTCGAATGCCTTGCCGAGGGCGCCGACCATGTCGCCGGTGCCCATCGCGGTGTTCACCGGCCCGGG
Source organism: Mycolicibacterium sp. P9-22 (assembly GCF_008329585.1). Lineage (GTDB taxonomy): Bacteria > Actinomycetota > Actinomycetes > Mycobacteriales > Mycobacteriaceae > Mycobacterium. Next base: position 26,613 of record NZ_NPKP01000005.1, read on the forward strand.
GTGCACGCTGTTCACCCGGATGTGGTGCTTGCCGAGTTCGGCGGCGAAGGCACGCGCCATCCCGGTGACGGCGTGTTTACTGGCGGTGTAATGCACCATGAAGGCCTGCATCTTCACGCCCGCAAGCGAACTCACCAGGATGATCGAGCCCCCCTTGCCGCCGTCGATCATGTGCTGGGCGCCGGCCATCACCGTGTTCCAGGTGCCGGTGACGTTGATGTCGATGGTGTCGCGGAAGGACTCCGGGGTGATGTCGTGCCACGCCTCGGGGATGGTGATGCCGGCGTTGGCGACGATCACATCGAGGCGGCCCAGTTCTGCGACGCCGTCTTCGACGGCGGACTTCAGGCCGTCGAAGTCACGCACATCGACGGCGCGGTGAAAGATCCGCCGTCCGGTCGCCTTGACCAGATCGACCGTCTCGGCGAACTCATCCGGTGTGGCTGACAGATAAGGCACCTTCGGCGGGAGCGGACCGGCGATGTCGACGGCGATGATGTCGGCACCCTCGTTGGCCATCCTGATGGCGTGCGCGCGGCCCTGGCCCCGCGCTGCGCCGGTGATGAAGGCGACTTTGTCGGTCAACAACCCTGGCATCGTGCTCCTTTGCATTTCACGGCTCTTGCGGACGATACTACTGTAAGCTGTTCAGTAGCAGGTTCGGATCTGGAAGGTGTTCCCGTGGAGGTTCCGTTCACCTGGAAGGTCACCGGCTGGTTCATGATCGGCTGGTCGGCCGAATTCGCCGCCGGGGAGACCCGTCCGCTGCGCTACTTCGGTGAGGACCTGGTGGCCTGGCGCGATGAGGACGGCGCGCTGCACCTGATGGAAGGGCACTGCAAACACCTCGGTGCGCACCTGGGCCACGGCGGCAAGGTCGTCGGTGACTGCGTGGAGTGCCCCTTCCACGGTTGGCGGTGGGGACCCGATGGCACCAACCGCCACATCCCGTACCAGCCCGACAAACCCAACCGCGGGCTGCGACTGCGCACCTATCCGATCGCCGAACAGCACGGTTGCGTCTTCATGTGGTTCCAGCCGCACGGCGAGCCCCCACACTGGGAATTGCCCGATATCTTCGACAAGTTCCCGCAGTTCCCGACCGATCCCGACGCCTTCTACCGCCCTTACCCCGAGTTCTCCCGGTTCGCCGAGAACGAGCCGGTGCATCCGCAGATCGTGGCCGAGAACGGGCCTGACAGTGCGCATTTCCGCTATGTGCACCGCGCCACGGTCACCCCGGTCTGCCTGGACTGGAAGGTGGTGGACAATGAGTGGCAGTTCCTGACCGGCTGGCCCGATGCCCGCAGCGATGATCCCGACAAGATGTCGCTCTACATCCACAGCCACTTCTCCGGACTGGGCTTCGCGATCAGCGCCTTCGAGGGCGCGGCCGAGCACCGGCTGATCTTCGCCTGTACCCCGGTCGATGACCAGGTGTCCAACATGTTCTATTCGATCTGGTGGCCCAAGGTGGCCGGCGACAGCTCCGACATTCCACCCGAGGATGTGCGCAAGCGTGTCGAGAAGCAGTATCTGGTGACGGTGTGGGACGACCTCGACATCTGGCGCTACCAGAAGTACGTCGAGCGGCCGTCGCTGTCCAAGATCGACGCGAAACCGTATATGGCCATGCGTGAATGGGCGAAGCAGTTCTACGAGGTGCCGACCGCGTGACCACAGCGGTCATCACCCAGGAACTCCAGGGTGCGGTGGTCGGCCCGAACGCCGGACTGGCCGTGCTGGCCGACGAGGCCCGACGGGTGGCACTGCCCAATATCGCCCGGCTGCTGCCCGTCGCTCGCGCCGCGGGCCACCACGTCGTGCATTGCCTGGTGCAGCGCCGGCCCGATGGCCTGGGGTCCAATCACAACGCCCGGCTGTTCGCCGCCGGAAAGCGTTCCGTCGACATCACTCCCGGCAGTGACGGCGCCATCCTGCTACCCGAATTCGGCCCGGAGCCAGCAGATCTGGTGCTGTCACGCCTGCACGGCGTCGGCCCGATGGGCGGCACCGATCTCGACGCGATCCTGCGCAATCTCGGCGTCACCACCATCGTGGCCGTCGGGGTCTCACTGAACATCGCCATCCCCAACCTGGTGATGGATGCCGTCAACGCCGGCTACCGGGTGGTGCTCCCCCGCGACGCGGTCGCCGGCGTCCCCGCCGAATACGGCGAGGCCGTGATCGACAACAGTCTGGCCCTGCTGGCCACCGTCACCACCACCGCCGAACTCATCGAAGACTGGAGCGTGCATGGCTGAGGATTCCCCGATGTTCACCGTGTCCGCGGTGGCCGAGGCCGTCGCCGCGGCAATACCCGACCGCACGCTGGTGGCCCAGGGCGGTCGGCGCTACAGCTACCGCCACCTCGTCGAGCGGTCGACCCGGCTCGCGGCGTACCTGCATGCACGGGGCCTGGGTTGTCACACCGACCGCGACGCGCTGGCCGGGCACGAGGTCGGCCAGGACCTGCTCGGCATCTACGCCCACAACGGTCCCGAGTTCGTCGAGGGCATGCTCGGCGCGTTCCGGGCCCGGGTGGCACCGTTCAACGTCAACTACCGCTACGTGAAGAACGAACTGCAGTATCTGCTGGCCGATTCCGAGGCCTCGGCGCTGGTGTATCACGCCGCCTTCGCGCCCCGGGTCGCCGAGATCCGCGATGATCTGCCGAATCTCAAGGTGCTGATCCAGATTGCCGACGGATCGGGCAACCAACTGCTCGACGGTGCCGTCGACTATGAGTCGATCGTCACCGCCGAGGCGCCCGCGCCGCCGGTTCAGCCCTGCCCCGACGATCTCTATGTGCTCTACACCGGCGGCACCACCGGTATGCCCAAGGGCGTGTTGTGGCGCCAGCACGACATCTTCATGACCGCGTTCGGCGGCCGCAACATGATGACCGGCGAGCGGGCCGGATCGGTCGGGGAGATCGTCGCCCGGGTCACCGAGAACCCAGGCACCACGCTGCTGATCCTGCCGCCGCTGATCCACGGCGCCGCACAATGGGCCGCCATGACGGCGATCACCACCGGGCAGACGCTGGTGTTCCCGAGCGTTGTCGAACGCTTCGACGCCGATGATGTGGTGCGCACCATCGAACGCGAAAAGGTGCTGGTGACCACCGTGGTCGGTGACGCCATGGCCCGTCCGCTGCTGGCCGCCATCCAACGCAGCCAGCGCGACGGCAGCGCGGATGTGTCCTCGCTTGCCGTGGTGGCCAACGGCGGGGCGCAACTCACCCCGTATGTGAAGCAACAGTTGATCGACGCCAAGCCCGGGCTCATCGTGATCGACGGTGTCGGCTCGTCGGAAACCGGCGCGCAGATGAGCCACATGTCGGCTCCCGGCGCGGTGTCGACCGGCACCTTCAATGCGGGGCCCGACACCTGCGTGGTGGCCGAGGATTTCACCGCGATCCTGCCGCGCGCCCACGAAGGACTCGGCTGGCTGGCCCAGCGCGGCTTCGTCCCGCTCGGCTACAAGGGCGATGCCGTCAAGACCGCGAAGACGTTCCCGGTGATCGACGGTGTGCGGTTCGCCGTTCCCGGTGACCGGGCCCGGCATCTGGACAGCGGCGCGGTCGAACTGCTCGGCCGGGATTCGGTGACCATCAACTCCGGCGGCGAGAAGATCTTCGCCGAGGAGGTGGAGTCGGCGATCGCCTCGCATCCATCGGTCGCCGACGTCGTGGTGGCCGGACGTCCCAGCGAGCGGTGGGGCTCCGAGGTGGTCGCGGTCGTCGCGCTGGCCGAGGGTGCACACGCCGATGCCGAGGAGCTCATCCGGCATGCCGAAAGTTCCATCGCCCGCTACAAGTTGCCCAAAGCGGTGGTGTTCCGTCCGGTGATCGAGCGCAGTCCGGCCGGTAAGGCCGATTACCGGTGGGCGCGTGAGCAGGTGGTCACCGAGGGCGAGCGAAGCGACGGGGAGTCGATCAGCTGAGGCGGCGCCGGGTGCGCCGGCGGGCCATGCCCAAGGTCATGTCGGCGTAGATCTGCATGCCGCGGCGGAACGGCGGTGCCGCCGAACCGGTCATGCTGAACGGCAGATCGCTCCCCACCACCGTGCGTTGGTGGCTGAAGGCATCGAAGCCGGCCTTGCCGTGGTAGGCACCCATCCCGCTGCGGCCCACGCCGCCGAAGGGTGCCGCCGACGGGATCATCTGCGCGGCAAAATCGTTGCGCGCCACGCCGCCGCTGCGGGTGTTGCGCAGGAAGGCGCGGAAGGTCTGGCCGTCCGGGCCGAACCAGTAGGCGACCAGCGGCGCCGGGCGTGCGTTGATGTAGTCGATGACCTCGTCGAGCGCCGAGTAGCCGAGCACCGACAGCACCGGCCCGAAGACCTCCTCGGACGCGATCGCCATCCGCTCGTCGACACCTCTGACGATCGTCGGAGCGATCTTGCGGGTGCCACGGTCGGGCAGTGACTCGCCCGCCGGGATCACCGACTCCACGATGGCACCCCGGTCACGGGCGTCGTCGATCAGTCCGACCACCCTGTCGAAGTTGGCCTCGTTCACACTGGAGCAGTAGTCGTCATTGGCGATGACGCTGGGGAACATGCCCGTCCAGGTCCGGCGGACCGTGTCGGCGAACGCCGCAACGCTGCGATCGGGGACGAACACATAGTCCGGGCAGACACAGACTTGACCGCCATTGACCATGCGGGCCTGCGCAATTCGGGTCGCGGAACGTCGAACGTCCGCGTCGGGAGCCACCACGACCGGATTCTTGCCGCCCAGTTCCAGCGTCACCGGTACGAGGTTCTCCGACGCAGCGCGCTGCACCAACGACCCGACCGACGGAGAACCGGTGAAGAAAAGGTGATCGAACGGCAGCCGGGCGAAGTCGGCGGCGACGTCGGGACCGCCGGTCACCACGGCGAGTTCGGTGGCCGCGAAGTACGTCGGGGCCAGGGTCGCCATCAGTTCCGCAGTGGCCGAGGTGACCTCGGACATCTTGATCATCACCCGGTTGCCCGCGGCGAATGCCGCCGACGCGGGCAGCACCACGAGGTTGAGCGGGAAGTTCCACGGTCCGATGATGCCGACGACGCCCAGCGGAGCCGGTTCGACCTCGGCGCGCAATCCGGCGAGGCGGGCGACCCGCATCAGCTTGGTGGCCTTCATCCACTGCGGCACATGGGATCTGGTGTGCTCGATCACCGGGATGATGCCGACGACCTCGGTGAACAACGATGCCGCACGTGACCGGGTGCCGAAATCGGCGGCCATCGCATCGACGAATGCGTCGGTGTTGTCCAACACCAGCGCCAGCAGCCGATCGATGCGGTTGCGGCGCAGTGCCGCGGTCGGCGGGCCTGCTGCGATGAATGCCCGCCGCTGGCGTTCCAGCAGAGCTCGGGCGTCGACCTCATGCGCGGCGCGCTGGTCGGTTGTGCTCATATCCTGAACTCCCTCCGGTAGTGCCCACGGTAGCACGGGACGTGTTACGGTAAGCTTTACAGTACGAACCGGTGGCACGAAGGCAGGTAGCACGCGTGGACAGCCAGACGCAGGACGAGAACGACCTACTGGCGGACTTGGGCGACTCGTTCAACCTGCTCCGCGACCCGTACCCGTTCTTCGCCGCGCACCGCGCCCGACACGGCGTCTTCGTCGGCAGTGTCATGGACTGGTCCAAGACACCCGACGAATTCCGGCCCAAGAACCAGTACGCCGCCGTGTCCTACGACGCTGTCAACACGATCTTCCGGGACAGCAAATCGTTCAATTCCAAGATCTACGATGACACCATCGGATTGTTCATCGGCCCGTCGATCCTGGCGATGGAGGGGTCGCTGCACCGCGCGCACCGCAATCTCGTCACCACCGCCTTCAAGGCGAAGTCGCTGAAGCGGTGGGAGCCGGAGATCGTCCGTCCCATCTGTGAACAGCTCATCGACGAGTTCATCGACACCGGACGCGCGGACCTGGTCCGCGACTTCACCTTCGAGTTCCCGACCCGGGTGATCTCCAAGCTGCTGGGTCTGCCGGAAGAAGACCTCGCGTGGTTCCGCGCGCGGGCAGTCGAGCTGATCAGCTATCACGTCAAGTACAAGCGTGCCTTCGAAGCGTCTGCGGCGCTGAAGGATTACTTCGTCAACCAGATCGACCTGCGCCGCTCCTCCCCCACCGACGACATCATCGGTGACCTGGTGACCGCCGAGGTGGAGGGCGAGAAGCTCAGCGACGAGGAGATCTACTCGTTCCTGCGCTTACTGCTGCCCGCCGGACTGGAGACCACCTTCCGGTCCTCGGGCAATCTGCTCCATCTGCTGTTGACCCATCCCGATCAATTCGCTGCGGTACAGGCCGATCATGAACTCCTCGGCCAGGCGATCGAGGAAGGCCTGCGGTACGAGACACCGCTGACCACCGTGCAACGATCGGCCAGCGTGGCCACCGAACTCGACGGGGTCGAGCTGCCCGCGGGGGCGGTCATCGATGTGTGCATCGGCGCCGCCAACCGCGACGAGGCCCGCTGGGAACGGGCCGAGGAATTCGACATCTTCCGTAAACGGATGCCGCACATCACCTTCGCGGCCGGTGAGCACACCTGCCTCGGTCTGCACCTGGCCCGGATGGAGACGAGAGTCGCCATCGAATGCCTGCTCAACCGGGTCACCGATATCGAACTCGACACCAGCGCAGATCCGCACATCTTCGGTCAGCCGTTCCGCTCGCCCACCGCTGTGCCGGTGACCTTCAAGCCCATCACCTAACATGGTCAAACGTCACCCGGGCGAGCGAAGGCAACGTCGTGAGCGCGGGTCCATAAGTGTCGAGGAGATCCTGTCGGGCGCCTTCGACGTCGCGGCCGACGTGTCGATCGACAATCTGAGCATGCCGCAACTGGCCAAGCATCTCGATGTCGGTGTCACCAGCATCTACTGGTACTTCCGCCGCAAGGATGACCTTCTCGACGCGATGACCAACCGGGCGCTGGACGAGTACGACTTCACGGCGCCGAGCATCGATGCGGACAACTGGCGGGAGTCGCTGGCGCACCATGCGCGGATCATGCGAAAGACATTCCGCGCCAATCCGATTCTGTGCGATCTCATCCTGATCCGCGGATCTTACGGGCGAGCGGCCGTGCAGGGCGCCATCCAGAAGCTGGAACCGCCGGTGGCAGCGCTGGTGCGCGCCGGGCTGACCTCCGAGCAGGCGTTCGACACCTATTCGGCGATCGCCACCCATGTGCGTGGCACGGTCATCATGGAACGCCTGCAGGACAAGATGCCCGGTATCGCACCGCGTCAGGACGGCGAGCGCAATCTCATCGACCCCGCCGCCACCCCGTTCATCGCCGAAGCCACCGGCCGCGGGCACCGGATGGGCGTGGCCGATGACATCAACTTCGAGTACGTGCTGGAATGCATCCTCGACCATGCCGAGGCGCTCGCCCATCAGCCCTGACGGGGCAGGCGCCAACCGATGGTCTTGGTCTCGGTGTATTGGGTGAATCCCTCGATGCCGCACTGCCGCCCGACGCCGCTGTTCTTGAATCCTCCGAATGGTGCGTCGGCGCCGTAGTACATGCCGCCGTTGACACCGATGGCCCCGGTGCGGATCCGCCGGGCGACACCCATGGCGCGTTCGGCGGACTTCGACAACACGGCGCCGGCCAGCCCGAAGGCGCTGTCGTTGGCGATGCGTACCGCCTCATCGTCATCGTCGAACGGGATGAGCACCAGCACCGGCCCGAACACCTCGTCCTGGGCGATGGACGAGGCCGGGTCTGCCCCCAGGATCACCGTCGGTGCCACGAAATGCCCGTTGGCCAGGTGCTCGGGCAGCCCGTCGGGCACGCCGCCACCGACGACGATTTCCGCGCCGTCGCGGCGAGCGCCCTCGATGGCGTCGAGCACACGCTGCTTCTGGGCCGCACTGATCAGCGGCCCCACCAAGGTGGTCGGCAGCGCCGGATCACCCACCGGCACCCCACCGAACGCCATTGTCACATTGGCGACGGACTCGTCGAAGAGGCTGCGGTGCACCAGCATCCGGGTGTTGGCCGCGCAGGCCTGTCCGGCGTGCACGCACGCTCCGATGGCGCCGGGGATGATGTGGGCGGGGTTGGCATCGTCGAGCACGATCATCGCGGATTTGCCGCCCAGTTCCAGGAAGGTGCGCTTCATGGTGTCGGCACCGACCCGCATCAGGTGCCTGCCCACCGCGGTCGACCCGGTGAACGACACCATGTCGACGCGGGGGTCGGTGCCGAGCAGTCCGGCCACCTCGTTGGATGGGGTGGGGACCACGTTGATCACCCCGGCTGGGATGTCGGTGTGCTCGGCGATCAGGCGTCCGAGTCGGGTGGCGTTCCATGGGGTGTTGGGATCGGGCTTGAGCACCACGGTGTTTCCGGCCGCCAGCGCCGGGCCGAGCTTGTTGAGGATGACCTCGATCGGGAAGTTGGACGGCGTGATGGCCGCGACGACGCCGACGGCCTCCTTGACCACGGTGCGCGCGTTGCGTTCACCGAACAGTCCGCCGCCGTCGAGTCGCCGTTCCCATTCGAACTCGTCGATCAGCCGGGCCGGATAGCGCAGCGCGTCGGCCAGCGGCCAGTCGAGTTGGGCATTCTGCGTTGTCATGGCCGGGCATCCGACCTCCGCGATCAGTTCCTCACGCAACTCTTCGGTTTCGGCTTCGATGGCCTCCTGCAATTGGAGAAGGGCACGTTGCCGCAGCGCGCGGTTGGTCGACCAGTCGGTGTGATCGAACGCGCGCCGGGCGGCGCCGATGGCACGGGCCATGTCTTCGTGGCCGGCTGCCGCAGTGCTGCCGAGCAGTAATCCTGTTGCCGGGCTGAGGTTGTCGAACTCGGCACCGGAGGCCGCAGCAGTCAGTTCGCCGTCGATGAGCATGCGCGTCTCGGCCCGGCTTGCGGCACGGTGCCCGATCTCCACGCTCGACGTATCCGCCGCCACGTCACCCACCAGAAGACCTCCGACCGCCGCACCCGATGCCGCCCCTCGGGGGCGCCCACCAGATACACTACTGTAAGAGCTACCGTTGGCACATCCGGATCGTAGCTTGAGGAGAATGAGATGCAGAAAGCGCTGGCGACAGAGATTTCGACGTGGCCCGACGACACGCCCGCGCTGATCGGTAGCCGCTGCGGCTCGTGCCGCGCGACGACGTTCCCGGTGCAGCGGCGCTGCCCCGGCTGCAGCAGTGCCGCGATGAGCCCGGAGAATCTGCCCCGGCGCGGCACCCTGGTCGCCTGGACCACCCAGGGATTCCCGCCGGGTCCGCCGTACAAGGGCCCCACCGGCAAGGATTTCGTGCCGTTCGGCGTGGGGCTCGTGCAGCTCGGCGATGTGCTCCGGGTCGAGGGTCGGCTCACCGAAAGCGACCCGGCCAAGCTGACATTCGGCATGGAGGTCGAGCTGACCATGATTCCGTTAGCGACGGACGCCGAGGGTGACGAGTTGATCACCTTCGCCTTCGCACCTGTTGAGGGAGCCTGATGTACGACGTTGCGATCATCGGTGTCGGCCTGCACCCGTTCGGCCGGTTCGACGGCAAATCGGCTCTTGCGATGGGCGTGGACGCCATCTTCGCCGCCGTCGACGACGCCGGCGTGGAATGGAAGGACATCGGAGCCGCCACCGGGGGCAGCTGGACCGTCGCCAACCCCGACGCCATCGTGGGCATGGTCGGGCTGTCCGGCATCCCCTTCACCAACGTCTTCAACGCATGTGCGACGGCGGCCAGCGCCGCCAAGGTGTGTGCGGACGGTATCCGCCTCGGCGACTACGACATCGGGATCGCCGTCGGGCTGGACAAGCACCCGCGCGGCGCGTTCACCGAAGATCCGGGCCTGGTCGGCATGCCGGCGTGGTACGCCGAGAACGGCCAGTACTTGACCACGCAGTTCTTCGGCATGAAGGCCAACCGGTATCTGCACGACCACAACATCTCGGCGCGCACGCTGGCCAAGGTCGCCAACAAGAATCTGCGCAACGGCGCCCTGAACCCGAATGCATTCCGGCGCAAACCCATCGCCGAGGGCGACATCCTGAACTCGACGATGCTGAATTACCCGCTGACCCAGTACATGTTCTGTGCCCCCGACGAGGGCGCGGCCGCGGTGGTGATGTGCCGGGCCGATCTCGCTCACAAGTACACCGCCAAGCCGGTGTATCTGCGGGCCGTCGAGGTCCGCACGCGCAGGTACGGGGCCTACGAGGTGAATACCACCTGCGCACCCGTCATCGAGGATGTCGCCCCGACGGTCTATGCCGCCCGGGCCGCCTTCGAAAAGGCCGGTGTGGCACCCGAGGACGTCGACGTGGTGCAACTGCAGGACACCGATGCCGGCGCCGAGATCATCCACATGGCCGAATGCGGATTCTGCGCCGACGGTGACCAGGAGAAGCTGCTGGCCGACGGCGCCACCGAGATCGGCGGCTCCCTGCCGGTGAACACCGACGGCGGACTGATCGCCAACGGCGAACCCATCGGCGCCTCCGGTCTGCGCCAGATCCACGAGCTGGTGCGCCAGTTGCGCGGCGAGGCCGGTGACCGCCAGGTTCCCGGCGAACCCAAGGTCGGCTTCGCCCAACTGTACGGCGCGCCCGGAACCGCCGGCGCCACCATCCTGACCCGTTGACGTTCACCGCGAGCAGACGTGAATGGCCATGGAATCACTCCATTTGAGGGTCATTTGCGTCTTCTCGCCGGATAGGGAGACACCATCATGACCGAGCAGTTCCGGGACGCACCGATCTTCGACGCCGACCAGCACATGTACGAGACGGCCGATGCCCTGACCAAGTTCCTGCCCGAGAAGTACAGCCGCGCGGTGCAGTACGCGCAGTTCGGCAGGCAGACCAGGATCGTGATCAACAACCGGGTCACCGATTTCATCCCGAACCCGACGTTCGAGCGGGTCGCCGCGCCGGGCGCGCACGAGAAGTTCTTCGCCGGCGAGAACACCGAGGGCCTGACACTGCGCGAGATGCAGGGCAAGGCCATCGAGGCACCCGAAGCCACCCGCAACCCGGAAGCGCGCGTCGCGGAATTGGACCGCCAGGGCGTCACCGAGGCCCTGAACTACCCGACCCTGGGCAGCCTGGTGGAGCATTCTAGCGCCGACGATCCCGCGCTGACGCTGGCCATCGTGCACGCCCTCAACGAGTGGATCCTGCACCACTGGTCCTTCAACCACCAGAACCGGGTGTTCACCACCCCGATCATCAACCTGTCCGAGGTGGACGCCGCCCAGCGGGAACTGGCCTGGCTGCTGGACAACGGCGCCAAGGTCGCCCTGATCAAGCCGGGCCCGGTCAACGGCCTGCACGGCTGGCGCTCCCCCGCGCTCCCGGAGTTCGACCCGTTCTGGCGCGACGTGGAGTCCGCCGGCCTGCCCATCGTGCTCCACGCGAGCTACCCGCCGCTCGACGATTACGTCGGCAAGTGGGAACCGCCGTCCACCCAAAACTTCATGACACAGAGCGCCTTCCGGTGGATGGTGCTGGGACACCGCGAGATCGCCGACATGATCACCGCGCTGATCTGCCACGGCACCTTCACCCGGTTCCCGAAGCTGCGGGTGGCCAGCGTGGAGAACGGCAGCGGTTGGATCTACCCGCTGTTCCACGACTTCGAGGATCTGCAGAAGAAGATGCCGCAGAACTTCCCCGAGCATCCGCACGATGTGTTCCGCCGCAACATCTGGGTCAGCCCGTTCTGGGAGGGCTGCGTCTCCGATGTGGTCAACACCGTCGGCTGGGACAAGGTGCTCTTCGGGTCGGACTACCCGCACCCCGAGGGACTCACCGAGCCCAAGGGCTTCTGGAAGTACGCCGAGGGCATGGACGTCCGCCGCACCTACGACTTCATGGGTGACAACGCCCGCCGCTTCATGGGCCTGCCCATTGCCAACCCAGACCCCGCGGCCGTCAAGCCGCCGGTGCTGGCCGGCGCCTGACCTCCGCCGAAACTGCATTCCGGAAGGCTGCCACTCGCAGTTCGCCGTCCGGAATACAGTTTCGCCGCTACGACGCCTTCGCCTTGGGCGGTGAGTAGTTGGGCTTACCCAGCCCGAGCACATGCTGGGCGATCATATTGCGGAACACCTCGAGGGTCCCGCCGTAGATGCCCACCAGCGGCGCGAAGCGGTACACGTACTCGCTGCGGTCATCGAACCCGCCGTCGGCACCGATCGGCAGTGCGGCCACCGAACCGGCGACGTCCATCAGGTCCGGTGCGACATCACGCATGGTCTGCGCCAGCGCAACCCGGCCGAAGATGCTCGGCGCGGACAGCGAGGCCTCGATGCGGGCGATGCTGCGGCCCAGCCGGTATCCGACCGAGGCATCGTCGATGGCGCCCGAGCGCCCCACCACGGCAGCGACGTTGTCGGCGGCCTCGACCATGAACCCGGCCTGATGCGCCATGATCGCCACATCGGCCAGCCCGTCGTCGGCGGCCGCGACCGCACCGTGCTCGGCGTCCAGCGGTTCACGCACCACGGTCCAGCCGCCGTTGACCTCTCCGAGGCGGTACTTGTCGTCGACTCGGACATCGGAGTAGTAGACGATGTTCGTGCGGTCCCCGTCCACGGTGCGGATACCCTGGATCTCGACCCCGGGCAGATCCAGCGGCACCAGGAACATGGTGAGGCCCTTGTGCTTCGGCGCGTCCGGGTCGGTGTTGGTGATCAGGAACGTGTACTTGCAGTTGTGCGCGCCGGTGGTGAACATCTTGGAGCCGTTGATGATCCACTGGCCGCCGTCGCGCACCGCACGGGTCTTGCAGGTGGCGACATCGGAGCCGCCCTCGGGTTCGGTGTAACCCAGGCACAGCCGCACCGTCCCGTCGAAGACACCGCGGAGCACCTCATCGCGTATCTCGTCGGGAGCGAACTTGGCCACCGAGCGCGCCACCATCGAGGTGGTGCCCCAGGTCACCCACGGCACCTCGGCGCGGCGCTTCTCCAGTTCCCAGATGCGCCGCCGCACCCGGCTGAACCCGCCGTCGGCCTCGGACTTCCATTCCTTCTCCAGATACCCGGCGGCCCCGAGCGCCAGGTGCACGCCCTCGTCGAAGTTGTCACCGGTCTCGCGGTCGCGGCGGATGACCTCCTCGGTCACCACGCCCGCGAGGAACTCCCGGACCTCGGTCTGAAAAGCCTTATCCTCCACGGACAGTTCCACTCGTGAGAAATCCATGGTTGCTACACCCCTGCCGTTTCGCGAGCCGACACAATCCGCGCGATGTGTACCGCGGTGGCGCCCGGGTCTCCGCCGGCGAGCGCCCAGCCGCGGGCCCGGACCAGGTAGGCGGTGGCGGCGGCCTCGGCCGACACCCCGAGCCCGCCCTGGACGTGCACGGCCATGGTGGCGGCCTTGGCGGCTTCTTCTGCCATGAAGACGAATGCCGACGGCGCGAGTTCGGGCCGTTCCTCGGGTTCGTTGTCGAGGAACCAGGCCGCGCGCCGGACCAGGCCACGGCCGCTCTGGACGACGATGGCGATATTCGCCAGCGGGTGCGAGATGCCCTGCAGGGTGCCGATCGGCACGCCGAGGGTGTACCGGGACTTGGCGAACTCCGCGGCGATGGTCATGGTCTCCTCGACCAGGCCGACCAGCGCGGCCGCCGTCAGCAGCCGCCACTCATCGAGTGCCCGTTGATATTCGGCACGGGCATCGTCGGCGCCGCTGGCCAGCACCACACGACTGTCGGCGGCCTCCGGGTCCACCCAGGCCATCGGGAGCTTGCCGATATTGTCCACCTTGGCCGACGGGCTCGAGTATCCGAGCTTCACGATGTCGTCACCGTCACGGACGATGATCTGTCCGGCGATCGACCCGGCGGGAATCAGCCGCGGGCCGCTGGGGGCCACCTGTTGTGGGTCCAGCGCGACCAGTGACGTGCCCGCCACGACGGGGTCGGCGTCATCACCGGCCAGCGCACCCAGTCGGGCCAGCAGCCGCGCGGCCACCACGTGATCGATCCACGGCACAGGCGCCAGGTACCGCCCGATCTCCTCGGCAACCAGCGTGAGATCGACCAGCGTCGCACCGTCTCCCCCGACCGATTCGGGCAGGCTCATGGTCGTTGCGCCCATGCTGCACAACCGTTCCCACAGGCTCTTGTCGAACCCGCCTGCCTCGGCGGCGCGCACGGTCTCGATATCGGAGTGCGTCTTGAAGAACTGTCTGTACGCGGCCTGCAGGTCCTTGTGGTCCTCGGTCAGGCTGTAGTCCAGCCTGCGCAGTTCATAGCGGTCCATCAGCTGCCTTCCGCAAAGAAGAAATCGTGGGCATTGTTGTAGAGGTAGTTGTCCAGCGCGTCGGCGGGCAGGTCGAGGGCCAGCGCCTCGGGCACCACGCGTTCCATCCGCAGCACCGGGTAGTCGGAGGCGAAGATGATCTTGTCCGGCCCGCGGGTGCGCATGTAGTGCAACAGGCTGTCCGGCAGCCGTTTCGGTGACCACGCCGAGGTCATCAGTCGCAGGTTCTGGTACTTGATCAGCATCCTGATCGCGATATCCCACCATGGGTCCGCCCCGTGGATCATGCAGAGCTTCAGCTCGGGGAAGCGCACGCATACCCGGTCCAGGTGGATCGGGTTTTGCACCTCACCCGGGATCGGTGGTCCGGGCATCCCGGTGTTGACGCACAGCGGCAGCCCCAGTTCGGCGCACTTGGTGTAGAGCGGGTAGTAGACCGCGTCGCTGGGTGGATATTGCCCATCGGCCCAGAAACTCGGTCCGACAACGGTATAGGCGACCGGTAGGTCCTTGATGATGGCGGTCAGTTCGCGCAGGGAGGGCATCGGGCGCAGCAGGTTGACCCCACCCATCGCCAGCGCGAACCGCTCCGGATGGGCCTCGACGAACTTGCGGGCCGTCACCGACGGCTTGGCCAGCGAATCCATCAGGATCGCCTTGCGCACCCCATGGGTGTCCATCTCGTCGAGCAGGGCCGACAGGTCGATCGGGTCGTACATCGACTTCGGGCCCTTGAAGTAGTCGTCCCGCACTTTCTTCATGAAGCTGGGCTGGTGCTCGGTCTCGCCGAAGTGCACATTGGCCAGGCAGTCGATCACACTGTGCGTCATATCGCCCCCATCGCTGCCGCGCCGACCGCGTGGCGCTTCGCCCACCGGTAATCGGCCTTGCCGTTGCCGAGCCTGCGAACCTGTTCGACGAACAGCACCTCCTTGGGTGCCTTGAAACGCGCGAGCACCGTGCAGCTGTGTTCGCGCAACAACTCTGCGGTCACCGTGGCATCCGGATGCAGCGCCACGATCGCGACGATCTCCTCGCCCCACCGCTCGCTGGGCCGGCCGACGACGAGCGCGTCGACGACATCGGGGTGCGCGCGCAGGGCTGCCTCGACCTCTTCGACGAAGACCTTCTCCCCGCCGGTGTTGATCACCAGCGAGTCCCGGCCGTAGAGCCGCAGGCTGCCGTCGGAGTCCAGTGCCGCCCGGTCCCCGGAGATCACCACCCGCTGGCCGTCGACCACGGGGAAAGTCTCGGCGGTGGCGTCGGCGTCGTCGAAGTAGCCCAGCGGGATCCGGCCGTTGCGGGCCACCCAGCCCACCTCGGCCTCACCGGGTTCCAGGAAGCGGGTGTAGTCCTCGGCGAGCACCAGACCACCGGGCCGCAACTGGAAGGTGTCGGCGGTGTCGGTCTGGCGCTGGGTGTGCCCGAAACCCATGTTGCCGGTCTCCGAGGAACCGAAGCCGTTGATGATGGTGATCTGTGGCATGTGATCCAGCAGCGCGCGTTGATGTTTCGGGTTGGTGGCCGCGCCGCCGGTGCCGATGGCGAACATCGAGGACAGGTCGTAGGAGCGCGTTCCGAGTTCTTCGACGATGGGGGCGGCGTACGCGTCGCCCACCATGGTCATCAGCCCGACCTTTTCACGCTCCGCGGTTTCCAGCACGGTGCGCGCATCGAACTTCGACTTGGTGTCGTGCAGCACGACGGTCTGCCCGGACAGCAACCCCGAGAACGCCGTCCACAGCCCGGCCGCGTGCATCAGCGGTGAGACGGCGAACCACGGCGGCCCGGTGTGGGCGACCTTGTCGTGGATCTCGGTGACCTCGTCGTGGTCGGCCCCGTTCATCGAGGACACGTAGATGTCCCCCTGGCGCCACAGCACACCCTTGGGGCGCCCGGTGGTGCCGCCGGTACAGATCATCAGTAGATCGTCCGGCGACGGCACCGAAGCGCAGTCCGAATCTCCCTGGGCCAGCGCATCTTCGAGGCGCACCGCACCAGCCAGTTCGTCGCCTTCACCGTCGTCGACCGAGATGAGCAGATCGGCGTCCAACACGTCGGCGAACGTGGCCCCCAGCGAGCGGTGATAGACGATCGCCCGCGGCCGCAGGTAGGCCAGCAGATCGGCGACCTCACCCGGCGAGTAGTAGTAGTTGACGTTGACCGGCACCGTGCGGGCCTTCAGGCATCCGATCACCATCTCCGGGTACTGATCGTTGTGCATGATCAGGGCGACACGGTCCTGGCCACATTCCCACTGGTTGAGTTCAGCGCGTTCACGCTGCGCGCCGAGTCCGCGGCCGGCCAGGAAGTTGGCGAGCCGGCGGGTCCGGTCCGCGCCCTCGGCGAAGGTGGTGCGCCGGGTGCCGCATACCGTCATCAGCCGGTCCGGGACGGCCTGGGCGATGGCGTCGATGACGGCGCCGATGGTCCATTCGGTCATTGCGGTGGCTACGCCGACACCAGATGCGAGACGCCGGGCGCGACCCGGGTGACATCGCCGAGCAGTTCGAGCGCGTTGTCGCGCATGACCTTCCGGGTGTCCTCAAGACTGAACTCGGGGAACTGCGGGATATCGGCGGTGAACGTGGTCGGGTCGGCCAGGCCCTCGCCGTGCGGCCAGTCCGATCCGAACAGGATCTTGTCCACCCCGATGGTGGCCGCGAGCAGCTTCACATCGTCCTCGTAGTACGGCGCGATCCAGACGTTGTTGCGCAGTTGTTCCACCGGGTCTTCCTTGAAGTGGTAAGGCGCATTGTTGGCCGCCTTCTTGAGGCGCTTGATCAGCCGGTAGACGAAGTAGGAGCCGTTCTCGATGCTGACGACCTTCAGCGTGGGGTGCCGGGTGAACACCTGGTGCACGATCATCGAGGCCATCGTGTCGTGGATGGCGCGGTCGTCCATGATCACCATGTCGAGCGGGTCGCGCTTGCCGAATCCCTTGAAAACCCCGCTACCGCCCCACAGCGCCGGGATAGCCATGTATCCGGAGTCGGACAGGTGGAAGACCACCGCGACGCCCGCCTCGGCCAGCCGCGCCCAGACCGGGTCGTGCGACGGGTCACCCAATGAGCGCGGCCTCGCTACGCCGGGCACCGGAGCCGGGCGCACGCAGACCAGCTTGGCACCGCGGCCGATCACGAATTCGACCTCCTCGACCGCCTTCACCGGATCGGCCAAGGAGATGATCGGCGCCGAGACGAAGCGTCCGTCGGGCCGCTCGAAACCCCAGTCCTCGTCCAGCCACAGGTTGAACGCGTGCACCGAGGCCATGGTGGCGTCGATATCGTGCTTGAGGCCCTCCTCCACCCCGCACGCGAAAGTCGGCAGCATGAATACGGTTTCGAGGTGCTGGCGGTCGAGCACCTGCAGCCGGGCGTCCCGGTTCTGGTATTCGGGATGCTCGGAGAGCCGGTCGACCTTCATCAGTGATGCGGGGTCGACGCCCTCGGGGATCTCGCCGCGGAACAACAGATCCAAACAGCCCGGTTCGATGATCGGGTCGAAGGTCGGGTTGGGGATGAAGTGGTTGACGGTCCCACCGAAGACCGCCAGCGTCCGCTTGCCGTCCTGCACCATCTGCACACCACGACTCTTGAATTCCCTGGGCAGGTGCCGGGTGAACGCGTCGATCGGCTCGTAGTAGTGGTTGTCGACGTCGACAGCCAGATAGGGCAGGCGCTCCGGTGTGTCAGACATGGTGGTCAACCTTTCAAAGCTGTTTCAGTGCAGGGAAGTTCGGCGGCCGCTTCTCGAAGAACGCGGTGATGCCTTCTACCAGGTCGGGTCGCACCATGGATTCGTGCATGAGGTTCTCGGCGCGCGCGCTCACCTCGGTGACTGCGTCGTTGGCATCGCCGTAGAGCTGGCCTTTGATGACCGCCATCGAGGCCGGTGAACAGTTCCGGGCCAGATCCTCGGCGTAGGCGAGCGCGGTGGACAGCAGATCCTCGGGCGCCACAACCTCTTTGATTAGACCGAGTCGGGCGGCCTCATCGGCGAAGAAGGTGCGCCCGGACAGCAGCAGGTCCGCCGCGACACCCCAGCCGGCGAGCCGGGGCAAGATCCAGGTGATGCCGTATTCACCGATGAGCCCGCGCCGCGGGAAGGCGGTGGCGAACTTGGCGCCGTCCGCCGCGAACCGGACATCGCACATCAGCGCGTGGGTGAGGCCGATCCCGACACAGGCGCCGTTGATCGCGGCGATGACCGGCTTGCGCAGGGTGGTCAGGAAATGCGGATGGCGTTCACCGACGATCTTGCTGACATCGGTGTCCCCGCTGATCGATTCGCCGAGGTCCTGCATGGCACCCATGTAGGCACCGGCGCAGAATCCTCGGCCGGTGCCGGTCAGCACGACGGCCCGCACCGCCTCGTCGTCCTCGGCGCGGTCGAAGGCCGCGTACACCCCGCGGGAGATATCGGCTCCCCAGGAGTTCAGCCGGTCCGGGCGGTTGAGCGTGATGACGGCGACGCCACCATCGGTGACCTCGTAGAGCACCGCGGCTTGAACGGCTTCGGAATCAAGACTGTCAGCGACGGTCACAGGTCGGCCACCTCGCGTTGAAGCATACTTACTGTATACCTATCGGTAGTGCATTCCGCAAGTGTTCTTCACGTGGCTCGACCAGCAAAAACCCGCCCGATCTAGATGAAGTCGCTACCGCCGTCGACGTTGATATTGGCACCCGTCATGTATGAGTTGCGCCGGGACGCCAAAAAGGCTGCGACGGGTCCGATCTCACTGGTCCGGCCGGCCCGCGGCAGATGCGCGGGGTGACCGAAACGCTCGTCGATGGCCGACATCAGCGCGTACGGGTCGGTACCGTCCACGCCCACCGAATCGGCCCAACTCAGCAGCGCCTCCGAGGAGATGCTGCCGGGCGAGACCACGTTCACCATGATCTCGTCGGGCGCCAGTTGCAAGGACAAATTCTTCGACACGCTGTTCACCGCCGCCTTGGCGGCGGTGTAGGCCGGCAACCGGGTGCTCTGCCGCTGCGTCGAGTGCGCCGAGAAGTTCACGATGCGTGCCCACTCCGCCTTGCGCAGCAACGGGAGTGCGGCCCGTACGCAGCGGACCATACCCATCAGCCCGTCATCGAAGGCGTCCCGCCACTGCTGGTCGGTCAGTTCTTCGAAATTGCCTGCCGCGCCGGGGCCGACGGTGTTGATCAGCGCGTTGAGTTCGCCGCCCCAGCGGGCACCGAGGTCGGCGAACACCCGCGCCACGGCGGCGTCGTCACCGATATCGGCGACCATCGCCACGGCGTCCGGACTCCCCCGTCGGGCCAGGTCCGCCGCGGCGGCGTCGAGCACCTCGGCCGACCGCCCGATGATCGCCACCCGTGCCCCGTCATCGGCCAGGCACTGCGCCGTCGCCAACCCCATGCCACGGCCACCACCGACGACGACGGTTGCCGCACCGGCGAATCCGAGATCCATCGAGTTACATGCCGGTCCAGTTCGGGGCGCGCTTCTCGGCGAATGCCGTCGCGCCCTCGATGGCATCCTTGGACGCGAACACCGGGCTGATGAGCTCGTTCTGTTTCTGCCACATCTCGGCCTGGCTCCACTCGGCCGATTTGACGATGACCTCTTTGGTCGCCGCAACGGCCAGCGGACCGTTCGCGGTGATCTTCTCGGCCAGTTCCAGTGCGCCGGCAAGCGCCTCGCCCGGCTCGGTCAACTTGTTCACGAAGCCCCATCCGAAGGCCTCTTCGGCGGTGAAATGCTCACCGGTGAGCGCGAGTTCGAGCGCCTTCTGATACGGGATGCGGTGCGGCAGCCGCAGCAGCCCGCCACCGGCGGCCACCAATCCGCGCTTGACCTCCGGAATGCCGAACTTCGCCGTCCGCGATGCCACGATGAGGTCGGTGGCGAGCACCATCTCGGTGCCACCGGCCAACGCGTAGCCCTCGACGGCGGCGATGACGGGCTTGCGGGGCGGGCGTTCGGTGAAGCCGATACCGCGTCCCTCGACATAGGGCAGCTCGCCGGAGGCGAAGGCCTTCAGATCCATCCCGGCACTGAAGTTCCCTCCGGCACCGGTGAGGATCGCCACCGACAGCTCCGGGCTGTCGTCGAGCTCGTCCATCGCGGCGGCGAGGCCTTGTGCCACCGGCAGATTGAACGCGTTGCGCGCCTCGGGCCGGTTGATGGTGATGATCAGGGTGCGGCCCCGGCGCTCGGTCAGGATTTCGTCGGCCACTCTCGGTCCTCGCATTCAGCTGTGAAATGGGACAGTTCGGATCCCGGAAAACATTACTATATTCATTACGGTAGCCGGGCGAGAGCGCCGTATGGCCCACCCGAGAATGCGTGTACCGGCGACGACGGTATGGCTACCGGTAAGCTTGACGGTTCACTGCCCGAGCCGGGAAAGTGAACCGCTGCAAGCCGCAGCATCGACCGCGAAAGAGGTGCCCGCCGTGGCGAAGCAACCGGTTGCCGAGAAACGACAGCGCCGCGAGCGCGGATCGATCAACCCCGACGACATCATCAAGGGTGCCTTCGAACTCGCCGAGCAGGTGGGAATCGACAATCTCAGCATGCCGCTGCTCGGTAAGCACCTGGGTGTCGGCGTCACCAGCATCTACTGGTACTTCCGCAAGAAGGACGACCTGCTCAACGCGATGACCGATCGCGCGCTCAGCGAGTACGTGTTCGCCACGCCGTACGTGGAGGCCAAGGACTGGCGCGAGACGCTGCGCAACCACGCCCGCACCATGCGCAAGACGTTCACCGGCAATCCGATCCTGTGTGATCTGATCCTCATCCGCGCCGCACTGAGCCCGCGCGCCGCGAAACTCGGTGTGCTGGAGATGGAGAAGGCGATCTCCGGACTCGTCGAGGCCGGGTTGAGCGCCGAGGACGCCTTCGACACCTATTCGGCGGTCACCCTGCATGTCCGGGGCTCGGTGGTGCTACAGCGACTGGCCGAGAAGAACACCGGCGAGGAAGGCCCCGGCGCCTACGACCAGACTCTGGTCATCGACCCGGAGGTGGCGCCGCTGTTGGCGCAGGTGACCAGCGAGGGTCACAGCTTCGGTGCCTCCGACGAGAACAACTTCGAGTTCGGCCTGGACTGCATCCTGGAGCACGCGAGCCGCCGGCTCGAGAGCGGCCGCAAAGCGAAAACCCCGGCCCCGAAGGGCCGGGGTAAATCCGCCGGGTAGTTCAGACCTTCGAGGTCACACCTCGATGACGAGTCCGCCACCCTGACCGCCGCCGGCGCACATCGCCGCCACACCGATACCGCCGCCACGGCGCTGCAGTTCGTAGATCAGGGTGGTCACCATCCGGGCGCCGGAGGCGGCGATCGGATGGCCCAGGCTGCAACCGCTGCCCGAGAAGTTGACCAGTTCCTCGTCGATGCCGTATTCGCGCACCGCCGCCACGGGCACCGAAGCGAACGCCTCGTTGATCTCCCACAGCGTCACGTCGGAGGGCTTGAGTCCGGCGCGGTCGAGAACCCTGCCGATCACCTTCACCCCGCCCAGACCGGTGTCCTTGGCGGGCACACCGACCGAACCCCAGGCCCGGACCTTGGCGAGCACGTCGAGGTTCTCCGCGGCCGCGTAGTCGTCGGCGACCAGCGCGACAGCAGCGGCAGCATCATTGGTGCCACTGCTGTTGCCCGCGGTGATGGAGAATCCTTCGATTTCCGGGTGCAGGACCTTGAGGCCGGCGAGCTTCTCCGCGGTGGTGTCCCGCCGCGGATGCTCGTCGACGCTGAACTCGATGACCGAACCGTCGGGCTGGGTCACCTTGAGCGGCACGATCTCGTCGAGGAACTTGCCCGCATCCTGCGCGGCGACCGCACGCTGGTGGGATCGCGCCGCCCAGGCGTCCAGTTCCTCGCGGGTCAGGCCGTAGGCCTGTGCGGTGTTCCATCCCACGGTGATGGACATGTCGCGGGACGGCGCATCCGGGGCTTCCGGGTGGATGGGCGGCAGCCAGCGCTCCTCGAACTTCAGCTCCGGGCCGGGAATGCGCTGATTCATCAGCGGCGTCATCGACAGCGACTGCACACCACCGGCGAGCAGTACCCGCTCCATACCGGAGCCGATCTGAGCCGACGCATTGCCGATCGCGGTCAACGAGCCCGCGCAGTGCCGGTTCACCGCTTGGCCGGGTGCATTCTCATAGCCCGACACCAGCGCGACGTACCGCGCGAGGTCGCCGCCACCGTAATGCGATTCGGCGATGATGATGTCGTCGATGACCGATGGATCGATGCCAGCGCGGCGGACCACTTCGGGCATGACCGCGCCGAGGAGTGCCTCCGGCGGCGTGTTGACCAGCGTCCCCTTGAAGGATCGGCCGATGGCGGTGCGGGCGGCACCGACGATAACGGGCTGGGACATATCTCTCCGCCTTTACGATATCCAGTGTTTATGTAAACGTAGCACCCACTGTAGGCGCTCCGATATGCGGTTGGCTACTGCGGTTCCGGGACGTGGAAATGCTCGTCACGCAGCCGGAACGCCTCCTTGGTCCCGTGCTGGGCGCGGGTCTTGACGAAGTTGAACTCCCCCGGCGAGAACTGCAGGTTGGTGCCGTAGGCATGGAACATGTAGCTGGCCACCTCTTCGCCCGCATACGCCTGGCTCTGCTCGACCCACCGGAACGCCTCCTTGGCGATGACCACACCGTCGGCGGGCATCTTGGCGGCCTTCTGCGCCCAGTAGCGGGCCCGGGCCGCGACCTTGTCGGCATCGCAGGTGTCGGTGAAGACACCGAGGTGCTCGACGGCGCCGGCTTCGATGATGTCGCCGGTGAGAAGCATGCGGCGCGCCAGTACCGGCCCGAGCCGGTGGAAGAACATGTGCAGGCTGCCCAGCGCCGGACCCAGGAAACGGGTCGCGGGCATCCCGATCTTGGTGTCGCGGGCGATCACCGAGATATCGGTCATCAGCGCCATCTCGAAACCGCCGCCGAGGGCATAGCCGCTGATCTCACCCACGGTGACCTTCGGGAAGCCCAGGAAATTGTGGTAGAAGTCAAAAGACTTGCGGTCCACGGTGAGTCGGCGGCGCTGGCTCGGGCGGGACTTCTTGGGTGCGCCTCCCTTTGCTCCAGCGCTCTGCTCTTCGCGCGAGCGCTCATCGCCATACCAGCCGTAGGCATTGTTCATATCCGCACCGGTGCTGAACACGCCCTCGGCACCGCGCAGCAGCACCACAGTGATGTCGTCGTCGTCGGCGACGGTATCAAGGTGGCGCGCGATCTCATCGCGCATGGCGGCGTCGTAGGAGTTGCGCTGTTTCGGGTTGTTGAAGGTGATGGTGGCGATGCGGCGATCCGCATCGACCTCGAAGAGCACCCGGTCGTCAGTCATGCGAAATCAGCCTCGCTTCAATGGTTTTGTCGGTTCCGGCGGCCAGCGTGGTCCGCCGGGCCGCGGTGAGATGATCGGCCGCCAGTTTGGTGGCACGGGCGACGTTGCCGTCGGCGATAGCCACGAGCAGCCGCTGATGGTCGCGCAGCGCGGCGCGCATGGTGCTTTCGTGCATATCGTCACCCCACACTTGTGACTCATGGGTGGACCAGATCAGTTCCAGCGAGCCGATCAGCAGGATCATCGGCTCATTGCCGCAGCGCGCCACCAGTACCTCGTGGAAACGCCGCGCGTTGCGCACGTACTGCGTGGAATCGTCGAATTGCGCTTCCTGTTTGTCGATCTCGGCCTGCAGGTGGGGCACCACCTCGGAGGCCCGATCTTCTCGCGCCGCGCACATGCCGGCACAGATCGGCTCCAGGTGCAGCAAGGCACCGCTGACATCGGCCGGGGTGGCGGCGCGGGTCTGCAGCACCATGCTGATCATGTGGGCGGTGCGTTCGGGGGACGGCAGCTGGACCACCGCGCCACCCATGTTGCCGCGCCGCACCGAGATCAGGCCGTCGGTTTCCAGCAGATGGATCGCCTCACGTAGGGCCGGTGGGCTGACGCCGAATTCGGAGAACAGGCTCTCCTGGGTCGGCAGGATGTCACCGGCGCGTAGCCGCCCGGACAGGATGTCGTCGCGCAGCTTGGACGCCACGATCTCGGCAACCCGTGGCTGCCGGATGCGCCGGGCGCGTCCTTCCATCGACGACCTTTCCTTGCTAACTTGTACAGGATAGTAACCGCATCGCCTACTGTATGGGCAACTGTATGGATTCGGAAAGGCCGGGTGCCAGGTGAGCGACGGTTCAGTGACGACCTCCCGCAGAGACTCCGTGCTGCGGATAACGCTCGACCGGCAGGAGCGCCGAAACTCCCTCGATCACCGGATGATCGACGATCTGGTCGGCATCCTGACCGCCGCCGCCACCGATGACTCGTTGCGCGCCGTCTTCATCGCCGGCGCCGGTGAACACTTCTGCACCGGCGCGGATTGGGTGTCCACCAATGCGTCCGACGAACGTCCCCGCACCGGAAATCTGGTCCGCCGCATCCCGCACACCGCGCACCGGGTGATCGAACTCGTCGCCACCATCCACCTGCCGGTGGTCTGCGCCGTCCGCGGCTGGGCGGTCGGATTGGGCTGCAACCTGGCTCTGGCCGCGGATTTCACCGTCGCCGACAGCGACGCCACCTTCTGGGAGCCCTTCATCTCCCGCGGTTTCAGCCCCGACTCGGGTTCCACCTGGCTGCTCCCCCGGCTGGCCGGCGTGGCCCGCGCCAAGCGGATGCTGTTGCTCGGCGAGAAGGTCAGCGGCACCGACGCCGCCGACTGGGGCCTCATCCACAGCGCGGTGCCCGCCGATGAGGTGCAGACCGCCGCCGACGAACTGCTGGCCAGATTGTCAGCCGGACCCACCGTGGCGATCGGGCTGGCCAAACAGGCCATCGCCTACGGCCAGCACGCCACCCTGCCCCAGTCCATGAACCAGGAGCTCTCGAATCTGGAACTCTCCTGCCGCACCGCCGATTTCAAAGAGGGTCTGGCCGCGTTCCGGGAACGCCGCGACCCCGACTTCACCGGACGCTGAGAGGTACCGATGTACGACACGATCATCTACGAGGTGGACGGCCACAAGGCCACCATCACCATGAACCGGCCCGATGCGCTCAACGCACTGTCACCGCACATGATCACCGAACTGCGGGCGGCCTATCAGCAGGCCGAGGACGACGACAACGTGTGGCTGATGATCGTCACCGCCACCGGACGCGCCTTCTGCACCGGCGCCGATGTCAAGGAGATTCCCGGGGACGGCAAGGTGCTCAACGAGCGACCGTACCTATCCACCTACGAACAGTGGGAGGCCCCGCAGGAGGGCACCCCGCCGTTCCGCACCATGACCAAGCCCGTCATCGTCGCCGTCAACGGAATCTGTTGTGGTGCAGGCCTGGACTGGGTCACCACCGGCGACATCATCATCGCCTCCGACAAGGCCACCTTCTTCGACCCGCACGTCAGCATCGGTTTGGTCGCCGCACGGGAGATGGTGCGGCTGGCCAAGGCACTCCCTCGGTCGGTGGCACTGCGGATGGCACTGATGGGCAAGCACGAGCGGATGACGGTGCAGCGGGCCTACGAACTCGGGCTGATCACCGAGATCGTCGAACACGAGAAGCTGCTGGAGCGCGCGCACGAGATCGCCGACACGGTGAACCTCAATGCGCCACTGGCGGTGCGCGGTACCCGCCTGGCCATCCACAAGACGCTGGATCTGCCGTTGCACGAGGGCGAGATGCTCGCCGAGACGTTCCGGGAGCGGGTCACCCGCACCGAGGACGCGCTGGAGGGCCCGCGCGCGTTCGTGGAGAAGCGCAAGCCGAACTGGCAGGCCCGCTAGTGGACACGATCCTGCTCGACCTCGACCACGACACCCACGTCGCCACCATTACGCTCAACCGTCCTGAGTCGCTCAACTCGTTCAACCGCGCCATGTGCCACGAGATGCGCGATGCCTGGCACACCATCAAGGACGACGAAGGTATCAACGCCGTGGTGCTGCGTGCCGCCGGTGACCGCGCCTTCAGCGCCGGACTCGACGTGAAATCCAGTTACGGGCAACCCGAGATCGTCTGGAATCACGAGGATCCGGGCGAACTGCTCAGCCCCAAGTGGCAGAAGATGTGGAAGCCGGTGGTGTGCGCGGTACAGGGCATGTGCACCGCGGGCGCGCTGTACTTCGTCAACGAGTCCGACGTGGTGATCTGCTCACAGGACGCGACCTTCTTCGACTCCCATGTCAGCGCCGGACTGGTGTCGGCGCTGGAGCCGATCGGGCTGATGCGCCGGATCGGTCTCGGCGACACCCTACGGATGGCGTTGATGGGCAACGACGAACGCGTCGGCGCCGACACCGCGCTGCGGATCGGGCTGGTCACGGAGGTGGTTTCCCGGGACGTGTTGTGGAGCCGGGCCGATGAGATCGCCACCGCCATCGCCGCCAAACCGCCGACCGCCACCCAGGGCACCGTCAAGGCCATCTGGGAGTCATTGGACAAGCCGTACCGGGCCGCGATGGATCAGGGGCTGATCTACACCCGGCTGGGCAACCCGATCGCCAAGAATGAGCTCGCCGCACGACCGATCACCAAGACCACGCCACGGATCCGTTGATGCCCCACCCACTCTCGCAACGCATCGGCACCGTCCTGGACCTGGACCCGTCGGCGCCGGCACTGCAGTACGACGGTGAGTGGTCCAGTTGGGGTCAGCTGTCCACCCTGGCACGGCGCATCGGCGCGCTGACGGGGCCCGTGCGGGTCGGGATCATGCTGCGCAATCAGCCCGCTCACGTCGCCGCGCTGCTCGGTGTGCTGGAGGTCGGTGGGACCGTCGTGGTCATCAACCCGTCACGTGGCGACGACCGGACCCGCACAGACATCGCGGCGCTCGGGCTCCCCGTGATCATCGGGCTGCCCGGCGATATCGCCAACCTGGTGACATCGGCGTTCACCGGTACGGTGATCACCGTCTCCGATCTCGACACCGCGCCCACCGAGTCACTGGGCACCACCGCCGATGACGCCGGTCGGCCCGGGGTCGCGGTGTGGATGCTGACCAGCGGCACCACCGGGCCGCCGAAACGTGTCGATCTCACCTACGACATGCTGGCCCGCAGCGTGCTGGGACAGCAGCCGTGGCAGGAGCCGACCGAGCTGCGGCGCGGGGTGGCGATCGTGAACTCACCGCTGGTACACGTGGGAGGGGTCTTCCGGATCCTGTTGTGTATCAGCGAGGCCCGGCCTTTCGTGCTGCTCCCCAAGTTCGATCTGCAGCGCTGGTCCGACGCGGTGCGCGAGCACAAACCGCGCGCAGTATCGCTGGTGCCGGCCGCGCTGCGGATGGTGTTGCACTCCGAACTCACTCGCGAGGATCTGGCCGGCGTGCGCGCGGTGACCTCGGGTACCGCTCCGTTGTCCGCCGACGATGCCGACGCCTTCACCGCGAAGTTCGGCATCCCGGTGCTGACGTCCTATGCCGCCACCGAGTTCGGCGGCGGCGTGGCCGGCTGGACGCTCGCCGATCATCAGCAGTTCTGGAAGGCCAAGCGCGGGAGTGTGGGCCGGGCGAATCCCGGTGCGCGGCTACGGGTGGTCGACGAAGCCGGTCGCGTCCTCGGCCCGGACGAGCAAGGGCTGTTGGAGGTCATTCCGGCCCAGATGTCTTCTGGGGACTGGATCCGCACCACCGATCTGGCGCGTATCGACGCCGACGGCTTCGTGTGGATCCTCGGCCGCGCCGACCAGGCCATCATCCGCGGTGGTTTCAAGGTGATGCCCGACGATGTGCGCACCGCCCTGGAGAGTCACCCGGCGGTGCGCGGCGCGGCGGTCATCGGCCGGGCCGACGACCGCCTCGGCGAGACCCCGGTCGCGATGGTCGAACTACACGCCCAGGCCACCGTCGCGGAGCTGTCCGACTTCCTGGCGGCCCGACTCGCCCGCTACGAGATCCCGACCGCTATCTCGATCGTCGAGACGATCCCACGCACCCCGTCCGGCAAGGCCGATCTCGGGGCGGTACGAGAGCATTTCAAGGCCGCCACACATCCCCTCCCCGATCGTGCCTGAGTCGCTGGTCGAACTGCTCCGCCGCAGGGCGGATCATGTCCTGCTGATCTGCGATGGCGAACGGCTCAGCTATGCCGAGGCCGATCGGCGATCCGCGGAACTCGCCGGTGGCCTCGTCGCCCTGGGCGCCGGAAAGGGCACCCACGTCGGGCTGCTGCACCCCAACGGCGCCGACTTCGTCGTGGGGATGCTGGCCGCCGCGCGCCTCGGCGCCGTGGTGGTGCCATTCTCGACCTTCCAGACCACCGCGGAGCTGAAGAGCCAGCTCATCGACAGCGATACCGAGTTCCTCCTGGCGGCAAGCTCTTTCCGCCAACACGACTATCGCCAGCGCCTCGCCGGCATCGATACGCCGTGCCTGCGCCACGTGCTGTTCGACCCGCCATCGGCAGCCGACGTGGACCTCACCGGGCTGGAAGCCGACGTCGACGGCACCGATGTTCTGGCGATCATCTACACCTCCGGTTCGACCGGACCGCCCAAGGGTGCGGTGCACACCCACGCCGGGCTGCTCCGGCACCAACGCAATCTCAACGAGATCCGCGGGCTCACCGCCTCGGACACCTTGTTCTGCAACTCGCCGTTCTTCTGGATCGGCGGTTTCGCGTTCGGCCTGCTCGCCACCATCGTCGCCGGGTCCACCCTGGTCTGCTCGAACGCCACCGATGCGGGCGAGACCCTCGATCTGCTGGAGGCCGTGCGCCCCAACATCACCAACGGTTTCGCCGCGGGCATCGCGCATCTGACCCGTCATCCCAGCTTCGCCGACCGGGATCTGTCCGCGCTGCGCCGGGGAAATCTGTACCCGATCATGGCGCCGGATGTTCGGCCCGCCGATCCCGAACTGCGGCACAACATGCTGGGGATGACCGAGGCGGGCAGCGTGTTGCTGATCGATGGTGACGAGTCCGATCAGCCCGAGCACCGTCGCGGCAGCTTCGGCCGTCCCGCGCCGGGTTTCGACACCAAGGTGCTCGACAGCGGCGAACTCTGCGTTCGTGGACCGTATCTCATGCAGGGCTATTACGGCCGCAGCCGCGAGGAGTGTTTCGACGCGGACGGCTGGTTCCACACCGGTGATCTGGTGCGCGTCGACGAGGACGGCTACTTCTACTACCTGTCCCGCGCCGGGTCGATGATCAAGACCGCGGGCGCCAATGTCACACCCGGGGAGGTGCAGAAAGCCCTCGCGGCGCAGGGTTTTGTTGCCCTCGTGCTGGGGCTGCCCGACGAGGAACGCGGGCAGATCGTCGCCGCGGTCATCGTCAGCGACGGTCCGGTCGACACCGTGGCACTCGGGCGGGCCCTGCGGGAGACGCTGTCGGCCTACAAAGTGCCCAGGCGGTTCGCGGTCTGCCGCCCCGCCGAGCTGCCGATGCTGTCCAGCGGGAAGGTCGACATGCCCGCGTTGGCGAGACTGTTCGATGACTGACACCATCGATGGCCTGATCCGCGCGCGGGCCGCTGACAGCAAGCCGATGGTCATCGATCCGGACACCCGGATCAGCTATGCCGAACTCGATTCGAGCACTACCGCGTTGGGCGCAGGCTTGCTCGACGCCGGGATCGCAAAGGGCACCCGGGTCGGGCTGATCATGCCCAACAGCGCCGACTGGGTACGGATCGCCTTGGCGGTCACCAGGATCGGGGCGGTGCTGGTGCCGCTGAGCACGCTGCTCACCACACCCGAACTCACCGAGCAACTGCGGGTGGCGTCGGTGCAACACCTGATCGCGGTCGAAGAATTCCGCGGCCGCCGCTACACACCTGGGCCGGCGCCGTCGCTGCGCCGGGTCTGGACGCCGGGCGAGGTACTGGCATTGCGCGGCACCGCCCCGTTCCCGCCGGTCCGCCCGGCGGACCCGCTGGTCATCATGTTCACCTCGGGAAGCAGCGGACCGCCGAAGGGTGTCCGGCATTCTCACGGCAATGCGCTGGCCGCGGTGCGTTCCGGGCTGGATGCCCGTCTCATCACCGCGGACACCCGGCTGTATTTGCCGATGCCGTTCTTCTGGGTGGGCGGATTCGGGGCGGGGATCCTGTCGGTGCTGCTGGCCGGCGCCACGCTGGTGACCGAGCCAATTCCGCAGCCCGAGTCGACGCTGGAACTGCTTCGCCGCGAAAGGGTCACGCTGTTTCGCGGTTGGCCGGACCAGGCGGCCGCGCTGGCCCGTTCTCTGTCGGCGCCGCTGCCCGATCTGAGGATAGGCAGCCTGGAGGCACTGCTGCCGCCGGAGATGCGAGCGACGCCGGGCGCGCGGGCGTCGCTGTTCGGCATGACCGAATCATTCGGGCCGTACTGCGGATTCCCTGCCGATACGGATATGCCCGAATCGGCCTGGGGTAGTTGCGGGAAGCCGTTCGCCGGGATAGAGGTGCGCATCGCCGATGTCCAGACGGGTGACGCGCTTCCGGCCGGCTCTGTGGGTCAGATCCAGATCCGTGGACCGCATGTGCTGCGCGGGATCTGCCGGCTCAGCCGCGAGGAGGTGTTCACCGCGGACGGGTATTACCCCACCGGCGATCTCGGGCTTCTCGACGCGGACGGATTCCTGTTCTACCGCGGTCGGTCCGACAACATGTTCAAGGTCAGCGGAGCAACGGTGTACCCCAGCGAGGTGGAGCGTGTGCTGCGCGGGATCGCCGGGGTACGGGCGGTATACGTGGTCGATCTCGGAGGCCGTGTCGCCGCTGCGGTGGTGACGAACCGGTCCGTCGACGAACTATGGGCGGCGGCCAAGGACGCGCTGAGCGCCTTCAAGGTCCCGACGGTCTGGTTGATCCTGGACGGCGAGGACGCGGTTCCGTACGGGGCCACCGGCAAGGCCGACAAGAAGCGGATCCGTCAGATGATCGAGGCGTCAGACGATGGCGTCGGCCCGTAGGCCGGCGATCTGTGCTGCGTCGTAGCCGATCTCACCGAGCACCTCATCGGTGTGCTCGCCGAGCAGCGGGGCGCGGTGCCGGATGCTTCCGGGTGTCGCCGACATCCGGAACGGGGTCTCGATGATCGGCACATCGCGGGAAGCACCGGGGAAGGGCACCCGCTTCAGGTACCCCATGGCCTGGATGTGCGGATCGTCGAGGACTTCCTGGGTGGAGTGCAGCGGCGCGGCAGGCATCTTGGCGTTCTCCAGGAGCTCGAGGACCTCGGCCTTCGTCTTGTCGGCACACCACTGCGACATGATGTCGTTGAGGACATCACCGTTCTCCCAGCGGATGTCGTCGTTGGCGAACCGTGGGTCGTCGAAGAGATCCTCACGGCCCATCAGACGGCACCAGCGTCTGAACATCGGCTGACCGGCCACCTGCAGCAGCACCCATTGATCGTCGGCGGTGCGGTACAGATCGCACGGTGCGACCGACGCGCCGCGGTTGCCCATCCGCGGCTTGTCGGTCTGCAGGAGTTCCCGCTCGATGAGGAAGGCGTTGGACAGCATCAGCGCTGTCGGCAACAGCGCGCCCTCGACGTGCTGGCCCTCGCCGGTGCGATCCCGGTGGTACAGCGCCATCATGACGCCGATCGTCAGGGTGAGGGCGGTGCCGAAATCGGTGTAGGGCACCACCGTTCGGATGGGCTGCTCGGGTAGTCCCTGTCGGTACACCGCACCCGACATGACCTGTCCCGCACCGTCGAAGCCGACCTTGTTGCTGTACGGGCCGCCCTCGCCGTAGGCGGTGGCGCTGGCCAGGATGATGTCCGGCTTGACAGCGCGTAGCGTCTCGTAGTCCAAACCGCTGGCCCGCATCCCGGCGGCCGGCATATTGGCGACCACGATATCTGCGCGAGCCACCAACCGGCGGGTGATCTCCGCCCCCTCGGCGGTGGTGGAATCCAGTGTCAGCGAACGCTTGTTGCGGTTGCACTGCAGGAAGGTGCCGCCCTCTCCGCCGTCGGTGACGGCCTGGACCCAGCGGTCTTCGCCGCCCTCTCGTTTCTCCACGCGCAGGACGTCGGCGCCCATATCGGCCAGGATCGCGCTGCACCAGGGCGCGGCGATGAACCGGCCGTAATCGAGCACCCTTATCCCGTCGAGGACGCCTGGCATCACTGGACCCACCTTCGTCGAGTATCCGACTGTAAGTATTACAGTATGGCGCGGCGGCGACGGTCATGGACTGTCCTCATCCTCGGGGTTTCCTCTGGGTGGGAGGAGTTCTTCGGGGTGGAAGTGGTGGTTGAGGGTGTCGCCGCCGGTGTTCATCAGTGGTGGTGGGTGCCAGTGGATGCGGCCGGTGGTGGGGTCGATGGTGTTGGTCCAGCCCAGTTCGGCGAGCAGGTTGTCCGGTCCGCAGCCGAGTCCGAGGTCGGGGGCGTCGGTGCGTCCGTCGTTGTTCCAGCTGGGGTTGGCGTGATGGGCTTGGCAGCGGCATGCGCCTTGGGTGCAGCCGGGTCGGGTGCAGCCGCGGTCGCGGTGGTAGAGCAGTAGGCGTTGGGCTTTGGTGGCCAGGCGTTTGGTGCGGCCCATGTAGAGCGGTTCGGCGGTGTGGTGGCGGTAGACGATCAGATAGTGATGGGCGTGTTCGGCCAGCCGGATCAGGTCGCGCATGGGCATGCGGGTTCCGGAGCCGGTGACCGCGATCCCGGCTCCGGCTTCGAGTTCGGCCAGGGTGGTGGAGACCACGACGGTGACGGGTAGTCCGTTGTGCTGGCCGAGGCGTTTGGACATCAGGGTGTCGCGCAGCACCGCCTTGATCGCGTCGTGGTTGCGCAGCGGTTGGCTGCGGTGATCACCCGCGGGTGGTTCGAGGTCGCGTGTGATCGGTGGCGGCAGGGTGTCGGCGAGATCGGCCAGCGCGGCGAAGTCGCGCGGGAACGGAAGCTCCTCAGCGGCAGGCTCGAGGTCGGCGGGCTCAGCTTCGGGTGACCCATCCACAGAGTCCCGTCCTGGTTCGGGCTCGGTCCCGCAATCGCCAGCCGGATCCGGGACCGGTCCACTCGTAGGCTCTTCCTCCAGCGGGTTGGGTGTCGGGTTGTGCTGGGGTTGCGGGTCGTCGGGGTTGTTGATCCCGGGGCGCGCCCATACATCCAGGATGGTGCGTAGGTAGGCGGCGAATTCGGAATCCACGTGCCCGGACACCTTGGAGAGGCCATCGACGTCGGGTTTGCCGATCGTCAACCCGACCTTGTGGCGGGTGAGGTCGGGGCTGTCGCCGTTCTGGTTGAGCACGTACACCATCTGCTCCGCGAGCTCGGCCAGTGTCTCGGGGGTGTTGGTCTCGGCGACCGCGACCAGGGTGGCCTCCATCTGGGCCCGCTCACCGGCGTCGAGGAATCTTGAGGCCTGCTTGAGCGCGGACCGGATCACTCTGATGTGGCCGCCGTTGATGGACCCGGCCGCCAAGGCATGAGCACAGGCCGCCAACACCGGCTCCAACACTTCACCGCCGATCGCGTGGCGGGGCCCGAGATCACGCGCCCCGGCGATACGGCGCCCGGCTTCGGCGGTGCTGATGCGGTCGCGGGTGGCCAGCACGTCCTTCCAGGTTTTCCCGCCGATCTCGTGTGGGGTGGCCCGGTCCATCAGGGCGGCCAGGATGCGGTGATCCACCGCGGCGTCGGCGCGGGCGTACTGCTCACGCTCGGAGAGCAACCCCAGCAGCTCGGCGGTGTCGTAGACGGTGAAGTCGGCGTCCAGCAGCGCTTTGACCGATGCGGCGCGATCGGAGAGTGCGTGCTGCACCGCTTCCCGACCGCCGACCACATCACTGCTCATACATCGAACATACGTGCGACCACCGACAAAACGGGCCGCAAAGTGACGCCCGTGATCAATGAGTCCAAAGAAACTCCTGGGACTCACCAGTCGCTCGAAAGTCGCTCACAGGCGGGCACTTTCGCAGCTGAGATTTCTCAGCTCGGCGCGAGTACCCGCCGGAGAAACGCCAACTGATCCTCGACCGTCTTGTCGAACCACTCGTTGCCCGGCCACACGTCGAAATGGTCACAGGCATACCGATGCACCTGCGCCCTGGCCAATTCCGCGGTCTTGGCCACCGCGCCGGCGGGCACGAACCGGTCGAAGTCGCCGATCTGTACCAGCACCGGGCACGAGATCCGGCGCACCGCCGCCTTCACGCTCATCCGCCCCAGTTCCATGCCGACCGAGGAGTCGATCTCATTGCGCCACGTCGGACCCGCCATCGCCAGATAGCTCTCGTACGCCCCCGACAACGTCAGCGCCCCGGGCTCCCCCGGTCTTCCGACGATCGGAATCAGGGTCGGGTCACCGCCCCGGGCCACCGAAACCTTGCTGCGCACACCGGCCGCCGTCCACCGCAGCGAGGTCAGCACACCGCGCTCACCGATCGCGGCCCGGCCGGCGGCCAACCCGCTGGTCAACGGGGTCAGTGAGATCACCGCGGCGATATCGTCCCGGTCACCGGCCACCTGCAGCACGTGCCCACCCGACATGGATGCACCCCACAGCGCGATCCGGCCCCGATCGACGTCCGGTAATTCCCCCGCAGAAGCGATGGCACTGTGGAAGTCCGTCAGCTGCGCCTCAAGCGAGATCGTCTGTCGTGGAAGGCCTTCCGAGGCACCGAATCCACGGTAGTCGAACGCGAACACGTCGATACCAGCCGCCGCGAAACGCTGCGCGAAAGGTGCCAGGCCGGAGTCCTTGGTGCCGCCGAAACCGTGCGCCATGACCACCACCGGCCGTGGCCCGTCACTAGAGGACCGGAAATGCCAGGCACTGCACCCTGTTCCGTGCGAGGTGAAGGACAGCTCCGAATAGCTCATCGATTCGCTCCGTAGATCGTGCTCAGCCACACCGCCGCCGCTCCCTCGATCAGCTCGGCACGCGTGAGCTGACCGCCGACGATGAACCGTTCCAGCATGCGGTCGTTGAACTCCAGCAGTACCGCGGCCAGGACCTCGGGTTCGGGCGTACTGCCGGGACGCTGCGTCCGGATGAGCTCGGCGACCGATGGCTTGAACGCATCGCGCGCATCATCCCAGATCTGTCTGACGGTGGCGCTGGAGCCACGCGCCTCCAACATCGCGCTGAAGACATGGCGGTACCGGTCGCTGCTGTCGAACAGCCCGTTCAACATGGTGTACACCCGGTCGCGCGGCGCACCGCCACCGGTGGTGAATTCTTCGTTCACCGCGAAGATCTCGGTGACCAGGCGCTCCATCAGTGCGCCGACGGCCGCCGCCTTGTTCTCGAAGTAGAAGTAGAACGCCGAGCGCGTGACACCGGCCTGCGCGGTGATCTCTGCGACGTTGACGGCGTCGAGGCTGCAGTCCTGCAGCCAACCGTCCAGGGCATCGAGAATGGCTTCGCGGCGCTCGTCGCTGCGCAGCGAGGGCCGGCGATCGGTCGGCGACCTCACGCGGATACCAGCGCAGGGCTGGATGCCGCACGTTTGATCCCGGCAGGGATCTCCTTGGTGCGGATATCGTGCTCGTAGTAGAAGTAGTCGACCTGCTGGGTGTGCCGCGCCCGGTTGGTGCAGTGCCCGGCGTGCAGTTGCTGATCGGCGTCGATCACGCGCTCCATCTCATCGGCACCCGGTAACGCGTACCTCCCGGCGGCGTAGGCCG
This sequence comes from Mycolicibacterium sp. P9-22, assembly GCF_008329585.1. GTDB lineage: Bacteria > Actinomycetota > Actinomycetes > Mycobacteriales > Mycobacteriaceae > Mycobacterium. The sequence goes on from NZ_NPKP01000005.1 coordinate 62,446, forward strand.
CCAACAGCCGGGACTGGCATTCCACGAACGGGAACAGCGTAGGAATGGCTTGGGCGAAACCGATGAAGACCAGATCGTCGAGGCCGGGCTTGAACATCCGCTTGTACAACCGGATCTGGTTCTCCGGCGCGCTGATCAGGTCGGGCTCGAAGAACGGGAAGGTGATGTTGTAGCCGGTGGCGTAGATGATGACATCGAACACATCCGATGTCCCATCGTCGAAGTGCACGGTATCCCCGTCGAGCAGCGCGACGTTCGGCTTGGGGATGACGTCCCCGGAGCCCAGTCGCAGCGGCAGTTCGACCGACTGTGTCGGGTGCGCCTCGAACAATTTGTGATTGGCCGGAGGCAGACCGTATTTGGTGGGATCCGCGCCCACCAGCGGGGCGAACGCCTGCGCAGCCTTGCGTTGCCAGGACAGCGGCAGGTACGGCGTCGTCTTGAAGATCTTGTCCCCGGGCTGTCCGGCAAGGTACTTCGGGACGATCCAGGCGCTCGACCGGGTCGAGAGCGTCACCTTGTTCTGCAGAGCCTTCGACGACAGTTCGACGGTGATATCGGCGGCGCTGTTGCCGATCCCGACGACCAGAATGCGTTTTCCGGTGAGCGCCAACGGTGTCTGCGGGTCGATGTAGTGGTGGGAATGGATGGATTCGCCGGTGAAGGCGCCGGGGAAGTCGGCCCACCGGGCGTCCCAGTGATGGCCGTTGCCGACGACCAGCAGGTCGAACTCCCGCACCGTGCCGGCCTGGTCTTCGATCAGCCAACCACCGCCGTCGCGCCGGCGCGCGTTGCGGACCGCATTGTTGAACTCGATGTTCTCCAACAGACCGAACGCCTCGGCATAGGAGTCCAGGTAGTCCTTGATATCGCTGTGATGCGGAAACGACGGGAAATGGGCGGGCACCGGAAAGTCCTTGAAGGACAACCGATGCTTGGAGGTGTCGATGTGCAGTGACCGGTAGGCACTGCTTAACCCGTTCGGATTGCCGAAGGCCCAGTTACCGCCGATGCGGTCGGAGATCTCGAAGGTCGTGTACGGAACGCGGTAGTCCTTCAGCATCTTGCCGGCGGTCAGCCCGCTGATACCTGCGCCGATGACTGCTGTTCGCGGCAGGGTTCGCACCACCATCACTCCTCGCGTCGCTGTGATGGGCGACACTACCGAGCGTTCTGACGCGCGTCAATGACTACTGACGTACGTCAAATCGGGCGGATGACGCCCAGCTTGGTGAGGTGCTCGCACAGCGGGCCCACCCCGATGGTGAAGTGCTCGGCCATCGCCGCGCGCGCCTCATCCGCGTCCCGGCGCTCGAAGGCCGCGATCACCCGGCGGTGGTCCTTGATGGACTGGGTGGGCCACCCCTCGAGGGTCGGGAACACCGATTCCGGTTGATAGCGGGTGATCCCGGACATGAACTGGGTGAGCTTGGGTGAGTCGGCCGCGACATTGATCAGCCGGTGGTACTCATGGTTGAGCCGCACGGTGCGGTCCGAGTCGGGCTGCTCGTAAGCCCGCTCCAGCTGGTCCTGGATCGCCTTCAGCTCCGAAAGCTGTTCGGCGCTGATGTTCCCGGCCGCCCGGGCCGCCAGCTCTCCCCCGACGTAGGCCTGCACATTGGCGACATCGGCAAGGTCGCGCGCGGTGAATTCGAGCACCATGAAGCCGCGCCGCGGATGCTGTACCAGCAGACCCTCGGCGCGCAGGTTCAGCAGCGCCTCCCGTACCGGGGTGACACTGATACCGAGGTCGACGGCCAACTGATCCAGCCGCAGATACTCACCCGCCGGGTAGGTGCCGTCGAAGATCCGCCGCCGGACCACCCGGGCGACATCGTCGGAGAGTTGCGGCCGGACCGCGAACTCCGGCTCCCCCCGTCGCTGCGCTCGCCCCAGCGGCTCCCCCCGTCGCTCCGCTCGCCCCAGCGGCTCCCCCCGTCGCTCCGCTCGCCCCAGCGGCTCAGACCCGGTACTCATCCAGCAGATTCTTGCTGATGATGGTTTTCTGGATCTCGCTGGTGCCCTCGCCGATCAGCAGGAACGGTGCATCACGCATCAGCCGTTCAATCTCGTACTCCTTGGAATACCCGTAACCACCGTGGATCCGGAAGCTCTGCTGGGTGACCTCCGCGCAGTACTCGCTGGCCAGGTATTTGGCCATCCCGGACGCGACATCATTGCGGTCACCGGAATCCTTGAGCCGGGCCGCGTGCACCATCATCAGGTGCGCGGCCTCGACCTTGGTGGCCATCTCGGCGAGCTGGAACGCGATCGCCTGATGCCCGGCGATGGGCTTGCCGAATGTCTCCCGTTGCTGCGCATAGCGAATCGCCAACTCGAAGGCCCGTAACGCCACCCCGCATGCGCGTGCGGATACGTTCACGCGGCCGACCTCGACACCGTCCATCATCTGGAAGAAGCCCTTGCCCGGCAGCTCGCCCAGCACATCGTCGGCACCGGCCCGGTAGCCGTCGAAGATCAGTTCGGTGGTGTCGATGCCCTTGTAACCCAGCTTGTCGAGCTTCCCCGGAATGGTCAGGCCCGGCAGGACCTCGCCGAACCCTGCCGGTTTCTCGATCAGGAATGCCGTCAGGTTGCGGTGCGGTTTGTCCGCTCCCTCATCGGTTTTCACCAGTGCGGCCACCAGTGTCGAACTTCCACCGTTGGTCAGCCACATCTTCTGGCCGGTGATCACGTACTCGTCACCGTCGCGCACGGCACGAGTGCGGATCGCCGCGACATCGGAGCCGAGCTCGGGCTCCGACATCGAGAATGCGCCGCGCACCTCGCCGGTCGCCATCCGCGGCAGGTAATGCTGCTTCTGCGCGTCGGTGCCGTGCTGGCGGATCATGTAGGCGACGATGAAATGGGTGTTGATGACCCCGGATACGCTCATCCAGCCGCGGGCCAGCTCCTCCACGCACAGCGCGTAGGTCAGCAGTGACTCACCGAGGCCGCCGTACTCCTCGGGGATCATCAGGCCGAACAGACCCATCTCGCGCATCTTGTCGACGATGTGCTGTGGGTAGGTGTCGGCGTGCTCCAACTCCTGCGCGTTCGGGATGATCTCCTTGTCCACGAATTGGCGCACGGTGGCCACGATTTCGCTCTGCACGTCGGTGAGGCCGGGTGTCTGAGCCAGGCGGGTCATAGCGAGGTCCGTTCGAATACGGCGGCCAGGCCCTGGCCGCCACCGATGCACATGGTTTCCAGCCCGTACCGGGCATCGCGCAGATCGAGTTCGCGCGCAAGGGTGGCCAGCATCCGTCCGCCGGTCGCGCCCACCGGATGGCCGAGTGAGATTCCCGATCCGCGCACGTTGGTGCGGTCGAAATCGGCGTCGGTGAACTGCCATTCGCGGGTGCAGGCCAACGCTTGGGCCGCGAATGCCTCGTTGAGCTCGATGAGGTCGATATCCGAGAGCGACAGCCCCGCCTTGGCCAGCGCCCGGTCGGTGGCCGGTACCGGACCGATACCCATGATATTGGGCGCCACCCCGGCCACTGCCCAGGACACCAGCCGGACAAGGGGTTTGAGGCCCAGTTCGGCGGCACGTGCCGGTGTGGTCACGATGCACATGGATGCGGCGTCGTTCTGGCCGCTGGAATTGCCCGCGGTCACGGTCGCCTCCGGGTCGCTCTTGCCCAGCACCGGGCGCAGCTTGCTCAGTGCCTCGACCGTGGTGTCCGCGCGGGGGTGCTCGTCGGTATCGATCACCTCGGAGCCCTCTCGAGAAGTCACCGTCACCGGAATGATCTCGGCGGCGAGCACGCCGCTGTTCTGGGCGGCCACGGCCTTCTGATGCGAGCGCACCGCGAGTTCGTCCTGTTCGGTCCTCGAAATACCGTACTGGCGGCGCAGATTCTCCGCCGTCTCCAGCATGCCCCCGGGCACCGGATAGTGCTTGCCGCCGGCCGTGACGCGGCCGCGGGCGAGCCCGTCGTGCACCGTCACCCCGCCGCGCGAGCCGCCCCAGCGCATATCGGTGGAATGAAAGGCCACATTGCTCATCGACTCGGCGCCGCCCGCGACCACCAGATCGTTGTTGCCACTGGACACCTGCAGGCAAGCCTGGATCACGGCCTGCAGGCCGGATCCGCAGCGCCGGTCGAGTTGCATTCCGGGGACGGTGATCGGCAGGCCCGCGTCCAGTGCGACCACCCGTCCGATCGCCGGTGCCTCGCTGGAGGGATAACAGTGCCCCAGGATCACGTCCTGCACGGCATCGGCGGGAATCCCGGTGCGTTCCAACAGACCCTGCAGTGCTGCGACACCCAACTCGACGGCGGTCAGGGACGAGAACATGCCGCCGTAGCGGCCGATCGGGGTCCGGACCGGTTCACATATCACGGCGTCCGACATGTCAGATGTGCCGCCCGCCGGTCACTTCCAGCACGGTGCCGGTCATGTAGGAGGACAGATCGGAGGCCAGGAACAGCGCCACGGAGGCGACCTCGCCGGGCTCCCCGGCACGCGCCATCGGAATCTCGGCCAACTTCTGGTCCCAGATGCGCTGCGGCATGGCCTCGGTCATCGCCGAGCGGATCAGACCCGGTTGGATGGCGTTGACCCGCACACCCAGATGGGCGACCTCCTTGGCGGCGGCCTTGGTGAGTCCGACGATGCCGGCCTTGGCCGCGGAGTAGTTGGTCTGGCCGATCAGGCCGACCTTGCCCGAGATCGACGAGATGTTGACGATGGCACCGCTTTTCGCCTCACGCATGATGTTGGCGGCCAGCCGGGTGCCGTTCCACGAGCCCTTGAGGTGCACGGAGATGACCTGGTCGAACTGCTCCTCGGTCATCTTGCGCATGGTGGCGTCCCGGGTGATGCCCGCGTTGTTGACCATGACGTCCAGGCTCCCGAAGGTGTCCACGGCGGCGCCGACAAGCGCTTCGACCTGGCCGGCATCGGTGACATCGCAGCTCACCGCCTTGGCGACTGCAGAGCCGCCGAGTGCGGTGACCGCAGCGTCGGTGGCCTCCGGATTCAGGTCACCGAGCACCACCCGGGCGCCCTCGGCGACAAACCTCTCGGCGATCGCAAAACCGATTCCCTGCGCACCGCCGGTGATCACCGCGGTCCGACCATCGAGCAGACCCATCGGAGCCCATCCCTTCACTTCAGCGCGAGCTGTTCCAAACATAAAATATGATATTTCTTGTATCAAACCACCCCTCGAGGTGATCGCACCAATTCAGGAGAGCCCGCCGATGGCCGACAACGCCGCCGAACCCAGCGCGAACCGAGCGCCAGCCGCCGTATCGGACTCGGACTTCGCCGATATCCTCGCCGCGACTCGCCAGTTCATCCGCAACCAGGTGGTCCCCCGCGAGTCGGAGATCATGGCCGCCGACCGGGTGCCCGATGACATCCGCGAGCAGACCAAGCACATGGGGCTGTTCGGTTACGCGATCCCACAGGAATGGGGCGGCCTCGGGCTGAACCTGGCCCAAGACGTCGAACTGGCCATGGAATTCGGCTACACCAGCCTGGCGCTGCGCTCGATGTTCGGCACCAACAACGGCATCGCCGGCCAGGTGCTGGTCGGCTTCGGCACCGAGGAACAGAAATCCCGCTGGCTGGAGGGCATCGCCTCCGGCGACGTCGTCGCGTCCTTCGCGCTGACCGAACCGGGTGCGGGGTCCAATCCGGCCGGCCTCCGGACCAAGGCGGTCAAAGACGGTGACCAGTGGGTGATCAACGGACGAAAGCAGTACATCACCAACGCGCCCACGGCCGGCCTGTTCATCGTCTTCGCCCGCACCCGGCCCGCCGATGCCGATGGGCCCGGCATAGCGGTGTTCCTGGTGCCCGCCGATACGCCGGGCATCCAGATCGGGGCCAAGGATGCCAAGATGGGCCAGGAGGGCGCCTGGACCGCCGACGTCACTTTCGACGATGTGCGGGTCGGCCAGGACACCCTGGTCGGCGGCAGCGAGGACATCGGCTACCGCGCCGCCATGACGTCGCTGGCCCGCGGCCGCGTGCACATCGCCGCGCTGGCCGTGGGCAGCGCGCAGCGCGCCCTCGACGAATCGGTGGCCTACGCCGCGACCGCCACCCAGGGCGGTACCGCGATCGGCACTTTCCAACTGGTGCAGGCGATGCTCGCCGACCAGCAGACCGGTGTGATGGCCGGCCGCGCGCTGGTGCGCGAGGCCGCCCGGCTGTGGGTGACCGGCGAGGACCGGCGCGTCGCACCGTCATCGGCGAAATTGTTCTGCACCGAAATGGCGGGCAATGTCGCCGACCTCGCCGTCCAGATCCACGGTGGCAGTGGCTATATGCGCGAAGTGCCGGTGGAACGCATCTACCGCGAAGTGCGTTTGCTACGTCTCTATGAAGGCACCAGCGAGATCCAGCGCCTCATCATCGGGGGCGGCCTGGTCAAAGCCGCCCAGCAGCGCGCCGCACATCAGACGATATAGCGCACGATCGACTCGGCCACTGCCGCAGGCTTTTCCGATCCTTCGATCTCGACGGTGATGGTGACCGTCGACTGGGCAGCGCCTTCGAGCGCCGTCACGTCGGTGACCACCGCGCGGGCCCGTACCTTGGCGCCGACCTTCACCGGGGTGATGAAGCGGACCTTGTTGTACCCGTAGTTGACCGCCAGCGAGATGCCCTCCACCCGATACAGCTGATGGCTGAAGTGCGGCAGCAGCGAGAGGGTCAGCAGCCCGTGGGCGATGGTGCCGCCGAACGGTCCGTCGGCGGCCCGCTCGGGATCGACGTGGATCCACTGGTGGTCTTCGGTGGCTTCGGCAAATTTGTTCACCCGGTCCTGGCCGATCTCCAGCCACTCCGTCGGGCCCAGTTCGGCACCCTTGGCCCCGACCAACTCATCGATATTCTTGAAAACCTGCACCGTTCCTCCTGCGGTCGCCATGTCTATTTTTCACATCCATACATAGCGCGTTAACCATGGGCGCCGCACACCGGGTCCGCGATTGCGGGATCGACGTGACCTTGAAAAGGCAGCGAATGGCGGAAACGTTGCCAGCGACGTGATCGATTTAGAAAACTCATCGGCGGCTCATCACTATTTGCCAATACTTACGACAATGACAATTTTTTTGAAGTTAGCCACTATCAACTTGTTCGCGTCGTAATTGCTAGATACGCAGTTACGCAATTCTGGCAACTGTTTGTCAGCACCGGCAAAATACTACCGCTGGTATCTCCCCTGGATATGGCGATACTTAACTGCACTATTTGAAACTACCTCAGGAACGAAGCCCGAAAGGGGCAACGTTCCGGCAACTGATCGGTGGGCCTGGGAATGAGCGTGTCTGTCGCCGAAACAACGTTTCGAGGACTTACCGATAATGCGTCGGCGCAGTGGTGGGATCGGGACACCGACTGCACCATCGTGGTGTCCACACCACGTGCCGAGCCCGACCTCTGGCTCGATTTCTTCGAGGGTGCCATGTGCAGTTACCGCAAACACGGGGTGGAGCGGGCGATCGACCCGAGCGCACTGGCCGACCCCCCCACCACATCGCTGTTCCTCGCCGCGATCGACGACGCCGGCCGGATGGTCGGCGGCGTCCGCGCGCAAGGCCCGTACGCGGGTGCGCACGAGAGCCACGCAGTGGTGGAATGGGCCGGGCAGCCCGCGCTTCCGCAGGTGCGCAAGATGATCGATGACCGCATTCCGTTCGGTGTCGTCGAGATCAAGACCGCCTGGACGGACGACGGCTTTGCGCGCAGCCGTGAGCTCACTCCCGTCCTGGCCCGGATGCCTTTGCACGCCACCCTCGTCCTCGGCGCCAAGTTCGCCATGGCGACCGCGGCGGCACACGTTCTGGATCGCTGGCGATCCTCGGGCGGAGTGGTTGCCGACCGTATTCCGGCCACACCGTATCCCGATGAGCGGTACGAGACCAAGATGATGTGGTGGGATCAAGCCGAGTTCACCAGAACTGCTGTGTCGCAACAGATTGTCGCTACCCGCGCCGAAGCGCGGGTACTGCTGCCGCTGCTCGACGATGTCGGCGTGACGGACGGAACGGCCGAGTCCGGGATGTAGCCGCAGGGCTGGCATGCTCACTGCCGCACGGGCGGCGAAACGTCTGACCCATGGGATGGCACGAATCAACACCGGCGACTGCAATACACTTTTCGCAGGCTGACCGCCGCCCGTGCGTCACCACGCGGCACCGTCAGGTGTCGCCCCACAGAGAGGTCTAGGTGCCCCGCAGTCTCGAACTCGTCGTCACCGCGGTCGCCACTCGTTTGATCGCCGTGGACGCGGCGACCGCGACCGGCGTCAGCCAGCAGGTGCTGGCCGAACTGGTCAGCTACTTCGATGTCGATTCCAGCTTCCTGCGGCACAACGATCACGACATCCACGCGACCCGACTGGTCGCCGAGTGGCCTCCCCGCACGCCGGAGGCCCGGCCCGACCCCGTCGAGCTCGTGTACTTCGCCGACGCCGACCCGGTTTTCGCGCTCGCCGAACACCTCAAGGAGCCTGCGGTCTTCCGGCCCGGTACCACCTCGGAGTATCGGCGCACCATCAACGACAGCCGGCGTATCCCGGCCACCACGGTGGCCTGTGTGCCACTGCTGTCCGGTGATGTGACGACCGGGGTGATCGGCTTCGTCAAGACCGGCGACCGGGATTGGACCGCCGAGGAACTCAACGCGCTGGCGGCCATAGCGTCCCTTTTCGCCCAGGTTCAGGCCCGGGTGTATGCCGAGGACCGACTGCGTTTCCTGGCCGAGCACGACGACCTCACCGGGCTGCACAATCGCCGGGCCTTGATGGCCCACCTGGACGAGCGTCTCCGGCCGGGTAATCCCGGGCCCGTCACCGCATTGTTCTTCGACCTGGACCGTCTCAAGGCGATCAACGATTACCTCGGCCACTCCGCCGGGGATCGATTCATCCGGGTACTCGCCGAACGGCTTGCGTTGGCCGCAGGTCCAAGCATGATCGCCCGTCTCGGCGGTGACGAATTCGTGGTGGTTCCCGAGTCCCCCACCGAGGGCAACGCCGCGGTGGAACTCGCCCACCGGCTGCAGGCGGTGCTCTCCCGGCGGGTCCCGATCGACGGTGAGATGGTGACCCGCACGGTCAGCATCGGCGTCGCGGTGGGCATCCCTGGGCGGGACACCACCTCGGATCTGCTGCGCCACGCCGACCAGGCTGTGCTCACCGCGAAGAACACCGGCGGCAACCAGGTGACCACCTACTCCGACGCGATATCCCTGGACAGCGAGTTCCGCAACGACATCGAACTGCACCTGCAGAGCGTGATCGAGACCGGCGCGTTGTTCCTGCGCTATCTGCCCGAGGTCGATATGCGCACCGGCAAGATCCTGGCGACCGAGGCGCTGGTCCGCTGGCAGCACCCCACCCGTGGCCTGCTCGCCCCGGACTCGTTCATCGGGGTCGCCGAATCCATCAATCTCGCAGGCGAACTGGGACGTTGGGTGATGCGCACGGCGTGCGCGGACTTCGCCCGCTGGCGGGCCAACGGCGTCGGCCTGGACGCAGTCCTGCGGGTCAACGTGTCCCCGGTGCAGCTGGTGGCGGACGGGTTCGCCGATTCGGTGGCAGCGATCGTCGGCGATTTCGGGCTCCCCCGTGGTTCGGTATGCCTGGAGATCACCGAAAGCATTGTGGTGCAGGACATCGACGTCACCCGGATCACGCTGACCAAGCTGCATGATGTCGGTGTGCAGGTCGCCATCGATGACTTCGGCACCGGATACAGCGTGCTGTCGCTGCTGAAATCGCTTCCGGTGGACGCACTCAAGATCGACAAGAGTTTCGTGCGCGATCTGGGGGCCGACCCCGGCGATCTGGCCATCGTGCGGGCGATCATCGCCCTGGCCGAGGCTTTCGGCCTGCAGTTGGTGGCCGAGGGTGTGGAGACCGAGTCCGCGGCGATCACATTGCTGCGGCATGGATGTCACCGCGCGCAGGGGTTCCTGCTGTCACGTCCGATCGCCAGTGACCAGATGGAGGCCCTGCTGCGCCGCGGCCGGGTGTCGGTCGACTTCTCCTCCGGTCCGCCCTAGACGGCGTTCATCTCGGCTGCCGCGGGCTCATCGGCCGAACCGAGCACCTCGATCCGGCCGAATCTGCTGGCCGTCAAACCGACGAGCGCGATCCGGCTGTCGGCTTCGAGGATTCTGGCGTCGGGCGGCGCGGGCCGCTCGGAGGTCACCGCGAGGCCGACGCGGGTGCGTACGGCCCAGGACCCATCCGGGGACTCGAGCACGACACCGACGATCCGGCCCTCCTCGAACACGATGCGCTCCAGCCGGCGGTTGGTGAACACGTCGATATCCCGGTCGGCCATCAGTGCGTCCAGCCGCTCGGCGAATGTGCTCGGGGTCCGTGTCGACTCGTCGAGCGCGGCCACCTGGAACGAGTTTCCGTCCGTCGTCCGCATGGTCGTGGTGGGCCAATGGTCCACGCGGGTGAAGAGCAGGCCGTAGGGGGACGCGATACAGTCCGCCGCCCACGCGCCGAGCCGCGATCCCACGAAGGTTTCGACGTGCGCGCGACGAGACGTGTCGACCTGCACCTCGTGCAGTGCGCGGATGGGCAGCGCGGCGGGGTTCCCGGGCAGCGTCACCGTCGGGAGCTCTGCGGCGAGCGCATCGAAGTACGCCATGGTCTCGGCGTCGGAGACCACGGGCAGCCAACCGCGGGTGGCGTCGGCAGCGGGGACGATGTCAGCCGCCCCGTCGGCGTCCGGCAGCGCGACGAACACGTCGAGCCCGGCATCCACTGCGGCGACCGCGCAGGCCAGCCCACCGGGCCCGGCTCCCACCGACACCACGTCGACAATCTCGTCCCACATGCTCCGTTATCAACCTTTGGGTAGCTCTGTAACTCTTGCGGCACGCCGGAGACGTTCTCTGGCAATCCCGGCCGCGTTCGTATTGTGTTGCCCCGTCGCATGGTGCGACATCTGTCGAAAAATGCGTGGCAACAAGCGTCGCGGTCCACCCGGAGTTCGGAATCTTTGCCGGCGCGGACCATGGCAAGAGTGTCAGCCTATCACCGGACAAAACTGCCCCGACCTGCGGCGACGGAATGTCGGCAGCGGCCTGACCCACACCGGGCCGGTCTCGGCACGGTCGACCGCCACCCGGAGATTTCACAACCGGCCAACCAGCTGCTACTTATATATCTAAGTTAGACAGCAGACGGAGAGGGCGGGCACTCATGGACCTGAGCTGGTCGGAAGCCGACACGATGTTCCGCGATGAGGTACGACAGTTCCTCGCGGACAAGCTGACGCCGGAGATCCAGCGGGCCGGGCGCCTGATGACCAGCGTGTACAGCGACCACGAGGCGAGCCTGGCGTGGCAGGCGATCCTGCACGAACGCGGCTGGGCCGCACCCGCGTGGCCCGTCGAGTACGGCGGCTGCGACTGGACCCTGACCCAGCACTACATCTTCAGCCGGGAATGCCAACTCGCCGGGGCGCCCACCCTGTCCCCGATGGGCATCCGGATGGTCGCCCACGCCATCGTCAAGTTCGGGACCGCCGAACAGAAGGATTTCTACCTGCCCCGCATCCTCACCGGCGAGGTGTTCTTCTGCCAGGGCTACTCCGAGCCCGAGGCGGGCTCCGACCTGGCCGCGCTGACCATGGCCGCCGTCGACGACGGTGATGATCTGGTCTGCACCGGCAGCAAGATCTGGACGACCCACGCCACCGAGGCCAACTGGATGTTCGCCCTGGTGCGCACCTCACGCACCGGCAAGAAGCAGCAGGGCATCACCTTCGTACTGATCGACATGGCCACCCCGGGCATCGAGATCCGGCCGCTGGTGATGACCTCCGGCGAGGAAGTCCAGAGTCAGGTGTTCTTCGACGAGGTGCGCGTCCCCAAGGCCAATGTCATCGGCGCCATCGACGACGGCTGGACGGTCGCCAAGTACCTGCTCGAATTCGAGCGCGGCGGCGGCGCCACCGCCCCGGCCCTTCAGGTGATGGCCGAGAACGTCGCCGCCGTCGCCGCCGAACAGCCCGGCCCCGGTGGTGGGGTGCTGATCGACGATCCCGCCTTCTCCCGCAAGCTGGCCGACGCCCGCATCCGCACCGAGGTGCTGGAAATTCTGGAGTACCGCGTACTGGCGGCACTGGCCGGCGGCGGACATCCCGGCGCAGCCTCCTCGATGCTCAAGGTGATCTCCACCGAGCTGAGCCAGACAATCACCGAACTCGCCATGGAAGCGGCCGGCCCGCGGGGGCGCGCCTACCAGCCGCACGCCGCCTGCCCCGGCGGGCCGATCGCCGATTTCGAACCACCCGCCGACGGGTACGTCACCGGCCAACCCTGGCAGGCCGTCGCGCCGCTGCGCTACTTCAACGACAGAGCCGGCTCGATCTACGCCGGCAGCAATGAAATTCAACGCAACATCCTCGCCAAAGCAGAGTTGGGACTGTAAATGGACTTCACGCTTTCCGACGAGCAGCAGCTGCTTCGCGACGGGCTCGGCAAGTTCCTGTCCACCCGCTACGGCCTGGAGTCGAGCCGGACGGCCGCCAAACTGGGCGCTGGCTGGCAGCCCGAGATCTGGCGCGCCTTCGCCGAGGACCTCGGCATCCTGGGCGCCGCGCTGCCCGAGGAGGTCGGCGGAATCGGCGGGGGCCCAACCGAAATCATGGTGATCGCCGAGGCACTTGGCCACGCGCTGGTCGTCGAACCCTATGTCGACACCGTGGTGGTGGCCGGCGGCCTGCTCCAACGGGCGCAGAACCCGGTCGCCGACGCCCTGCTGGAGAAGATTGCGGCGGGCAAGGCCATCGTCGCGCTCGCAGCGGCCGAGGCGCAGTCCGGTGACCGCTGGCAGGATGTCGCCACCACCGCACGCGCCGACGGCGAGGGCTGGGTGATCGACGGCGCGAAGATCATGGTGCTCAGTGCACCGCTGGCAACGCATTTGCTGGTCACCGCGGTCACGCCCGCGGGTCTGTCGTTGTTCCTGATCGACCTTGTCGATCCCCCGGCCGGTCTGACGCTGCACGGCTACCGCACCGTGGATGACCGCCGAGCCGCCGATATCGAGCTGACCGACGTTCGCGCCGTACTGCTCGGCACCGACGGTGAAGCCTGGGAATCGTTGTCGCTGGCCCGTGATGAGGGCGCCGCCGCGGTGGCCGCCGAGGCCGTCGGGAACATGCGAAAGGTGTTGGCCGACACCGTCGATTACTGCAAGCAACGCCAGCAGTTCGGCACACCGATCGGCGCCTTCCAGGCACTGCAGCACCGTATGGTGGACATGCACATGGAGCTCGAACAGGCGGTCGCCGCCGTCTGTCTGGCCGTGCTGAACCTGCAAGCCGAAGCGCAGCAGCGCGCCCGCGCGGTCTCGGCCGCCAAGGCCACCGTCGGAAGGGCCGCGCGTTTCATCGGCCAGAACGCGGTGCAGTTGCACGGCGGTATGGGCATGACCGAGGAACTGGCCATCGGGCACTATTTCAAGCGCCTCACGGCCGTCCAGTATGAATTCGGTTCCACCGACCACCATGTCGCGCGGTACGCGGAGCTGACCAGGCCGTAGCAGTCACTCGGTAGGCGGCCGGTACTCCCAGCTCGCGCCGGCGGTCAAGGTGCCCGGCTCCAGTTCGGTGCGGCCGGCATCGCGGATGTGCACGGTTTGATCGAGGATCTCGTCGGGCTTACCGCCGATGACGATCACCGGATGGTCGTACTCGATGCCGTAGAGCTTCAGCGCCGCGTGCACGGCGTGTGCGGCGGCCTTGCCGCGGGACATCTTGGCGTTCGAGTTGACCCTGATGACGAGCCGTCGCTCCGCATCCGCCGGCTCTGCACCGCTGCTGGGATCCATGTCCGAGAGTCTAGGGAGGCCCCGCCGGACGTGCGTCCGTCACCCAACCGCCGCAATCTTTGCCACAAGGGCGTGACATGCGCGCGGTACGCTGAATTTCCTATGGGGATCTCGGCGCTGACGGTTGCTGCCTACCTGCTGGTGGGCGGGTTCTGTGGCGCCTGGTTCTGGCGGGTCATCCGGTCAACCGGCCATCGCGCCAACGTCGCCCTGGTCATCGTGAGCGCCGCCTTCGGTGTGCTCTGGCCCGTCATGATGCCCGGCGTCACCGTGTACCGATGGATGCTGCGCCGCCCCATCGAGTCCCGCGAGGACGTCGCCGCCACTCGTTAAGGCGCCCCGAGCGCGGCGGCGCGCATCTCCGGTATCCCGATGAACTTCACCCGGGGGCGCGATACCGCAGCGCCGCGTTCCCGTTCGGCAGCGTCGATCGCCCGCCACCCTGACCAGTCGACGGCCTGGACTCCCCTTTCCTGCAGGAGTTTCCGCAATTCGCCCGGACCGGCAAGCGTCCGGCTCAGTGCTCCGTCGAGGTGGTCACGCCACAGTTCGCCGACGGTTTCCTCGGCGCAGGTCCGGTTGGTGCCGATGACTCCGCGCGGACCACGTTTGATCCAGCCCGTCACATAGCAGCCGGGCGCACCGTCGACGCGGCCGGCGGCATTGGGCACCACGCCGTTCGTCTCGTCGAACGGCAGTCCGGGCACGGGGGCGCCCCGGTATCCGATGGACCGCAGCACCAGGCCCGTATCGAGTTCGCCGTCAGTCATCCGCAGCTGCTGTACCTTCTGGTCGCCGACGATCTCGACCGGGCGGCTCATGAACCGGAAAACGATCCGTTTGTTACCCGGGGTCGTCGGCCGCTCGGCGTACTCGCGGGCGATACCGAGCTTCAGGGTGGCCCACAGGTCGGTATCGTCGACCGGATCCTCCAGTGGCCCATCGATGATCACGTCGATACCGTCGAGCCGGCCCAGCGCCAGGAATTCGCCGACCGAGAAGGCCGCGTCGGCCGCACCACGGCGGCCCAGGATCACCACCTCCTCGATCATGCTGTCGCGCAATGCCTCGAGTGCGTGTGCGGCGATATCGGTCTCGCCGAGTGCCTGTTGATCCATCAGCAGCACCCGCGCGACATCGAGGGCCACATTGCCGTTGCCGACGATCACCGCTCGCTCGGTCCCGAGATCGAAGGTGCGGTCGGCATGGTCGGGATGACCGTTGTACCAGCCGACGAAGTCTGCGGCCGGATGACTGCCCGGCAGATCCTCCCCCGGGACACCGAGGTCGCGACTGGTCGCCGCGCCCACCGCGTAGATCACCGCATGATGGTGCGCGAGCAGATCCTCGTGGGTGAGGTCGCGGCCGATCTCGACGCCGAGGTGGCAGCCGAAACGCGGGTTGGTGAAGATGCGCTCGAAGATGTTGACCACCGCTTTGGTGTGCTGGTGATCGGGTGCGACGCCGGCCCGGATCAGCCCGAACGGAGTCGGCAGCCGTTCGAACAGGTTCACCTCCACCCCGTCGATGGCGATCAGTTCCGCCGCGGCATAGCAGGCCGCCGGACCCGCACCCACCACCGCTATCCGCAGCTCCCCGGGTGCGACACCCGGGCGGGACGCCGGCGGTGCGGTGGTATCCGGTTCGAGGGGATGCCGCTCGAAATACGCGGCGTTGATGTCCTTGAACCGCTCCTGCCCAGCAGGGAGGTCCTCCTCGTAGTGGATCGCGCCGACGGGGCATTCGTCGAAGCAGGCCCCGCAGTCGATGCAGGATTCCGGGTCGATGTAGAGCATGTCCGCTGTGGAAGCGCCCACCGGCCGGATGCAGTCGACCGGGCAGACGGGCACACAGCTGGCGTCCTTGCAGCAGTTCTGCGTGATCACGTAGGCCATGAGATCCCCTCGTCTCGGTACCGGAACGAGGCCCAGAATACTGGACAGCTGTCTGATTAATCCACCTGAGCGGGGTCGGAATCCGATGACATCGGGTTGTCGTCACGGCACTCAGGTCGGATAATTGCACGTAGTTCCACTATTTCGGGTAGATGTTGCCAATCGTCGGTGACCGCGATACTTTGGACACATGTCCAGCCCAGTGGTGGCTGAAGTCACCTATTTGCAGGATCCGGCGTATCGCCGCAAGCACACCCACCGACAGGTGTTCGGTGCGGCGGCGGCGATCCTCGACGCACGAGCCGAGCTGTCCATCGCCGAACTGGCGACCCGGGCCCGGATCACCCCGTCGACGGTGTCCGCGCATTTTCCGTCCATCGACGCGATGTTCGCCGAGCTGTATCTGAACCGGGTGTACGAGCTGCCGCTGACCGTCGATCCCCGCGCCGGCGTGGGGGCCCGGGTCAGTGCCCAATTGCGGTCCGTGACACTGGTACTCGCCGACGAACCCCTGTTGGCCTCCGCCTGCGCGCGGGCACTGCTCAGCGATGGCGACGACGCCGTCGCCGGTGTGCGCGCCAGGGTGGCAGCCGAGGTGCACCGCCGGACCGCCGCCGCACTCGGCATGGGCGCCTGGCCGGAGGTGCTGGATGCGGTGGAGACCATGTTCTGGGGCGCCCTACTGCAGGTGCAGACGAACGTGATGAGCTACCACGCGATGGCTGACCGGCTGGACACCATGCTCTCGCTGATCCTGCCCGATACCGACTGAACTCGGCCGGGCGCGCGTGCGTAACCTCACCGGCACATGACCATCGCCCTCATCCACGACCTGGTGACCGCCGCGGCCGGTGTCGCCCCGGATCGCGCCGCCCTCATCACCGCCGACGGCACCGCGGCGTCGTTCGCGCAGTTCGACTCTCAGGTGTGTGAACGGGCCTCCTGGATCACCGACCGCAGCCGGCCCGGTGACCGCATCGCGGTCCTGGCCGACAACAGCGCCGACTACGCCCGGCTGTACTACGCGGTGCCCCGCAGCGGCCGCATCCTGACGCTGATCAACCAGCGGCTCAGCGTGTCCGAGCACCTCGACCAGCTGCGCCGGGTGCAGCCCGCGGTCGTGCTGGGCGACGCCCGCCACCTGGAGCCACTCGCCGGTGCCGTGAACAACGTGGTGTCTTTCGACAGCCCGCAGTGGCAACAGCATTCGGCGACGCCGCCGGATGTCGCGGTGCAGCCCGACGATGCGGCGTGGCTGCTGTTCACCAGCGGGTCCACCGGCGCACCCAAGGCTGTGCTGCACACTCACCGTTCCATCACCGCCGCGGTACGCGGCACGGTCGCGGGCCGGTCGGTGCGCGCGGGCGGGGTGTACCTGCTGCCCTTCCCGATGTGCCATATCGCCGGTTACAACATGCTGGTGCACCACAGCGTGGCGTCCACGGTGTTGCCGGTGCCCGCGTTCCGTCCCGACGCCTTCGTGACGGCGGTCAATGCCCATGGGGTGACGTCGTGTTCGCTGGCCCCGACGATGCTGCACAGCCTGCTGGCGCATCTGCGGGATGCCCCCGCCGAGCTGCCGACGCTTCGTGACATCTCCTACGGATCCGCCGCGATACCGGCGGACCTGTTACGCCGCGCGGTCGAGCGGATCGGTGTCGGATTCCACCAGGGTTACGGCATGACCGAAACCGGTGGCAACATCACCTTTCTCGGCCCGTCCGATCACCTCTCCGCGGATCCCGCGGTGCTGCGCAGCGCCGGCCGTCCGCACGACGAGGTGAGCATCCGCATCGCCGACGACGGTGAGATCCTGGTCCGTGGTGCCCAGGTCGCCACCCAGTACTGGCCGCACGGACCGGTCACCGTCGACGGCTGGCTGCACACCGGCGATGCCGGATTCATCGATGACAGCGGCCGACTCGTGGTGACCGACCGCCTCAAGGACATCATCATCACCGGCGGGGAGAACGTGTCCTCGCGCGAAGTCGAAGACGTGCTGTCGTTGCATCCGGGTGTCGAACAGGCCGCCGTGATCGGTGTACCCGACGAGTACTGGGGCGAAGCGATCTGTGCGGTCGTGGTGCCCGCCCCGGCTCGGCCGACCGCCGATGACCTGATCGCCCATGTGCGGGCGCACCTGGCCGGGTTCAAGCGGCCCCGGCAGGTGCGCTTCGTCGAGCGGTTGCCGCTGACGAGCAACGGCAAGGTCGCCAAATCGGTTCTCCGAGAGACGATACGACGCCAATACGCCGACTGATCAGGATGTGCCGAGTCCGGCGCGTTCGACACTGAGCAGGCTCTCGGTGTGATGCTCGGCGAGGTAGGCCCGCCCGCCACCGTTGAGCCCGAACAGTCGCTTGCTCCACAACAGCCACAGCACCGCGACGACGTTGATCAGCACCGCCAGCAACCGCAGGGTGGTCACCTTCTCGGTCAGCTCGTAGATCTCCAGCGGCAGAAAGGCGCTCGTGGCGACCACCGCGAAGTACTCACCCCAGCGTTTCATCGACCACAGTCCGACCGCCTCGATGAGTTCGATGAGGGCGTAGGCGATCAGCCCGATGGCGATCCACAGCAGCGTGGTCTCCGACAGGGTGAAGGCCTCACCGATGTGCTGGACGATCTTGGAATCGTCGAGGTTCCAGCCGATCTGATCACTGAGCGGTCTGATCAACGGGAGCTCGTCTTCGAACTTCTGCTGCAGCTCGGTGTGGGATCTGCGCAATGCGAACACCCCGGCGGCCACCAGCAGGATGACCAGCGCGCGGATCACCCGTTCCACAGCCAGGACCCGCATCAGGGTCCGGTCGCGCAGCAGCCGCCCGCGCGGCACCTCGGGGGCGGTGTCGGCCGGCCCGCGCCCACGGGGTGCGCCGACGACGAACGTCTCACAGCGCAGGCAGCGCCAGGCCTCGCCGACCGGGGTGTCGACCCGCAACCGGTCGGCGAGTTCGGTCTCGTCGGGGGCGAATGTCGCGTGGCCGTGCAGGCCGCAGGATCGCAGTGCGAAATCCAGTTTCATCCGGTCAGCGTACGAGCTGCTCCCCGATCAACGGGCCGAGGTGTTCGAGTGTGGCGGCATCCATCAGCTCGGAATGCCGGCAGTCCACCGATACCACCTGCAGCCGCCCGCCCACGTGGGCCCGCCACTGCTGGGAGGCGACACCGGCCAGGTCCATCTCGAGAATGGCGGCATCCACGAAGAAGACATCGCCGTCGTAGCGGCCGTAGTCGGCACCCGCGGTGAAACGCTCTGCGGCGACGTAGTTCTCGATCACCTGGGCGATCCGGGCGTCGTCCAGCATGGCGATGGCATCACCGCTGTCCCGGACCAGGGCCACGGCGTCGGCCACGCCGAGCCTCGCCCCGGCGTCGACCGCGAATCCCATCTCACGTAGCAGGCCGCCCAGCACCGCGGTGGCATCGAACTCGCCGTCCTCGGCGGTGTCGGTGCGTGCGTCGAGCATGCCGACGAATCCGACCTCGCGGCCGCGGCGGCGCAACTCCTGCGCGATCAGCAGTGCCACCGACCCGCCGAAGGACCACCCGAGCAGCCGTACCGGCCCGGTCGGGGCGACCCGCTCCACCGCGTCGGCGTACTCGGTGGCCAGTCCCACAATGGTCTCGGGCAGCCGCCCGGTCTCGAACAGCGGGGACTGCAACCCGTAGAGCGGAACACTCTCCGGCACGAATTTTTTCAGTCCGGCGAACTGCCAGCTCAGCCCGCTGGCTGGGTGCACGCAGAACAGCGGCGGTCGGGAACCGCCGGTGCGCAGCGGCAGCACCGCCGCCAGGCTCGCCGCGCCACGTTCGGTCTCCCCGCTCAGCAACAGCGCGATGTCGGCGACGGTCGGGGTCAGCATCAGATCTGCGACCGCCACGTCGGCGCCGAACTCGTGCCGGATGGCTGCGGCCAGCCGGACCAGCAGCAGCGAATGTCCGCCGAGGGCGAAGAAATCCTCGTCGATGCTCGTCACGTCGAGGCCGAGGACCGCACCGAACAGGGTGCACAGACGCTGTTGTTGCGACGTCTGCGGCGGTCGGCCCGTCCCGGCGGTGATCTGCGGCTCCGGCAACGCATTCCGGTCCAGCTTGCCACTGGGTGTCAGCGGGAACTCGGTCAGCGCCACGTAGGCCGACGGCACCATGTGCACGGGGAGTGCGGCCGCCGCGTGTTCGCGCAGCGCCACCTGCTCTCCGACCGGCAGGTAGTAGGCCACCAGCCGGTCATTACGGACGACCACCCGGGCCGACGCCACGCCGGGATGGGCGGCCAGCACCGTCTCGATCTCGGCGGGCTCGATGCGCACACCACGCAATTTGATCTGATCGTCGCTGCGACCCAGGTATTCGAGTTGGCCGTCGCGGCGCCAGCGCACCACATCCCCGGTGCGATACATGCGCGCACCGTGATCGAACGGGTCGGCGACGAAGCGCTCCGCGGTCAGCCCGTGGCGGTGCAGGTAGCCGTCCGCCAACTGCACGCCGGCGAGGTACAACTCGCCGGGCGTGCCGTCGGGCACCGGCGCCAGATAGCCGTCCAGGACGTAGGCCCGCACATTCCAGCCGGGGACACCGAGTGCGACTGGGCCACCGTCGGCGGTCCAGCCCAGCACGTCCACCGCGGCCTCGGTCGGTCCGTACAGGTTGTGCAGGGGCACCCTCAGCGCGTTGCCGAACCTGGTCGCGAGTTCGTCGGGCAGCGCCTCTCCCCCGACGGTGACACGGGTCAGGGTGGTGCATTGCGCCGAGCGCGGCTCGTCCAGGAAGAGTTCGAGCATCGAGGGCACGAAGTCCACCGCGGTGACGCCTTCGGACACCACCATGTCGGCGAGGTAGGCCGGGTCACGATGCCCACCCGGCTTCGCGATCACCAGGGTGGCGCCGACGCTGAGCGGCCAGAACACCTCCCACACCGAGGTGTCGAAGCTGATCGGTGTCTTGACCAGCATCCGGTCTCGCGAGGTCAGCGGATAGGCGTCCTGCAGCCAGGCGATGCGGTTGACGATGCCGGCGTGCGCGACCGACACGCCCTTGGGCCGCCCGGTGGAACCCGACGTGTAAAGAACGTAGGCCCAGGCCGCGGGGTCGACGGCCGGCAACGGTGGCCGGTTCGGCTCGCCGCGGACCACGCGGATCAGCGCCGGGTTGTCCAGCACCGTCGCCGGTTTCGCGTCATTGACCATGTACTGCAGGCGATCCTGCGGGTAGTCCGGGTCCAGTGGCAGGAAGGCCGCACCGGATTTGGCGACGGCGACCAGCGCCACGACCAGCTCCGTTGAGCGGGGCAGCGAAACCCCGACGACGGTGCCCGCCGGCGCGCCGAGGGTGGCGGCCAGCCGGTCCGACCAGGCGTCGAGCTCGGCGTAGCTCAGCTCGTCTCCCTCGAACCGCACCGCCACCGCATCCGGGGTGATCCCCGCCTGCCGGGACACCAAGACGCCCAATCCGATTGCCGGCGCGTCGTGGTCGGTGTCGTTGCGGGCCACCAGCAGTGCGTGGCGTTCGGCGTCGTCGATGAGGGCGACCGCGCCGATCCGGGTCGCCGGATCCCGCGTGAGTGCGGTGAGCACGCCTGCCAGCCGCTGCGCCAGCGTCCGCACCGAGTTCTCGTCGAACAGGTCGGCGCTGAACTCGGCCATGATGGTGGCTTCGCCCCCCGCCCGGTCGTCGATCAGGGTGAAGCCGAGGTCGAACATCGCTGCGGCGACCGGGGGTTCGCTCCACTGGGTGGGCAGGCCGAACATGTCGGCACCCCCGCCGTCGCGTAGGTGGTAGCCGACGAACACATTGAACAGTGGGTTGCGGCCCGCCACCCGCGGCGGATTCAGCAGCTCGACCAGTTGATCGAACGGCAGTTCCTGATGGGCGAACGCCGCCAGGTCGGCGGTGCGCACCCGGCTCATCAGCTCTTCGAAGGTCGGGTTACCCGACACATCGGCGCGCAGCACCAGGGTGTTGACGAAGAAGCCGATCACGTCGTTGAGGTCGGCCTCATCCCGGCCGGCCACCGGGGTGCCGACGACGATATCGTCTCCGGCACCGAGCCGGTGCAACAGCGTCGCGACACCGGTGTGCAACACCATCAGTGGACTGACCTGATGCCGGATGGCGGTATCGCGCAGTGCCGCGGCGGTGTGTGCCGGGATGTCGACGTGCAGGATGCCACCGGCGCCGCTGGGGCGGGCCGGGCGTGGGCGGTCGGTGGGTAGGGCGAGTTCGTCGGGTGCGCCGGCGAGCGCGTCGCGCCAGAACTCACGCTGCTGTCCGCCGAGCCGCTGCAGCAACTCGCGCTGCCACAACGTGTAGTCGGCGTACTGGACCGGGAGTGCGGGCAGCGTCGCCCCGGCGCCGGCCACCCTGGCCGCGTAGGCCAGGTTGAGGTCGGTCAGGAACGGCCCGTCGGACCATTCATCGGTGGCGATGTGATGCAGCAGCACCACCACGGTGTGCTCGCGCGGATCCGTGCGGAATATGCTGACCCGCAACGGGATCTCGGTGCTCAGGTCGAAGGGCCGCCGCACCGCCACACCGATCAGGTTGTCGATGGCGGCCGCCGCGGCGTCGATCACCTCGAGCGGGGCCCGGGTACCGGCGGGCAGGATGCGTTGGTGGTATTGGCCGTCGTCCTCGTCGAAGACGGTGCGCAAGGATTCGTGTCGGGTCAGGACATCGGACAGCGCGGCGTCCAGGGCGTCGAGGCGCAGTTCCCCGCGCACCCGGAAGGCCAGCGGGTAGTTGTATGCCACGGCGCTTTCCCCGCCGAGACGGTCCACCAGTAGCAGGCGCTGCTGTGCCGGGGAGGCCGGGATGCGTTCGGGCCGAATCGCTGCGGTCAGCTCGGGACGCGGGATCACCTGTGGTTTCCCGTCCAGGCGCGCGGCGAGTTCGGCGGCGGTGGGGGCGTCGAAGACGTCGCGGATCGACATCTCGACACCCAGCGCGGCCCGGACCCGGTTGATCAGCCGGATGCTGATCAGTGAGTGCCCGCCGAGGTCGAAGAAGTCGTCGTCCACGCCGGCGTCATCCAACCCGAGCACCTCGGCGAACAAAGTGCACATTGCCTCTTCGGTGGCGGTCTGCGGGGCGCGGCTCGCAGAGCGCTGGTGCTCGACCTCGGGCAGGGCGCGGACATTGAGCTTGCCGTTGTCTGTCAGTGGCAGTTCGTCCAGTGTCGCCATCGCCGAGGGCACCATGTAACCGGGCAGCACCCCCTTGAGGTGGCTGCGCACCCTGCGCACCAGGTCCGCGTCCGCGTCGGCGGCGGCCGGCACGAGGTACCCGATCAGCCGGTGCGAGCCGGAGGTGTTCGGGTCCGGGCGGGCGATGACGGCGGCCTGCGCCACCTCGGGATGCGCGCTCAGCGCGACCTCGATATCGCCGAGTTCCACCCGGTAGCCGCGTATCTTCACCTGATCGTCGGTGCGGCCGAGGAAGTCCAGGTTGCCATCGGCGCGGCGCACCACGAGGTCACCGGTGCGGTACATCCGGGAATCCTCATCACCCGAAACGGTCTGGAACGGGTTGGCGACGAAGCGGGCCGCGCTCAGCGCAGGCTGGCGCAGGTAGCCGCGGGCCAGCCCGGCCCCGGCGATGTACAGCTCACCGGGGGTGCCGTCGGGCACCGGACGCAGCCAGGCATCGAGGATGTAGCCGCGGGTGTTCCAGATCGGGGTACCGACCGTCGGGGTGGGGCTGTCATCGGTGCCGCCGCCGAGGGTGTTGATGGTGTATTCGGTGGGGCCGTAGAGGTTGTAGCCGTAGCTGGTATCGCTGTCGCGCAACCGGTTCCACACGGTGGCCGAGACGGCCTCCCCGCCGAGCAGCACCAGCACAGGGGCGTGCTCTCCCGGGGCGAGCGAAGCGACGGGGGAAGGACCGTCCAACAAGCCCTGCTCGATCAGCAGCTGCGCGTACGTCGGGGTGACGTTGATGACGTCGATCTCATGGCGGTGGCAGTAAGCCACCAGCGCGGTGGCGTCGCGGCGCAGTTCCTCATCGCAGATGTGCACCTCGTGGCCTTCGATCAGCCACAGCAGCTCCTCCCACGACATGTCGAAGGAGAACGACACCGTGTGGGCGATGCGCAGCCGGCGACCGCCGGCCCTGGCGATGGCCGGGGCGAAGATCGCCTCGCGGTGGTTCATGTGCATGTTGGTCAGCCCGCGATGCGGGGTGAGCACACCCTTGGGCCTCCCGGTCGATCCGGAGGTGTAGATGACGTAGGCGGGTTCGTCCAGGCCGGCTCGGTATCCGTCCCATACCGCCGGTGCGGCAGTGATTTCCGCGGCGATGTCCGGGTCGTCGAGGACCAGCACCGGACAGCCGGCCGGCGTCACGGCGGCGATCCGGTCCGCCATCGCCCGGGTGGTCAGCACTCCGGCGGGCCTGCCGTCCTCGAGCATGACGGTCAGCCGGTCATCGGGGTAGTCGAGTTCCAGCGGCAGGTAGGCCGCGCCCGAACGCAGCACCGCGAACAACGCGACCACGGCGGTGGTCGATCGCGGGATCGCGAGCGCCACGGTGCATCCCGGACCGATACCGCGAGCCGCGAGGACTCCGGCCAGCTGGTTCAGCCGGGCGTCGAGCCGGCCGTAGTCGATGCTGTCGTCACCGCAGACCAGGGCGGTCAGCCCGGCGGCGGTGCCGCTGCGATCGGCCAGCAGATCCACCACGGTGGCTTCGGGCAACGGATGCCGTGTCGAATCCTCCAGCACGGCAAGGCTGTCCGCTTCCGCGGGTAGTATCGGGTCGATGTCGGCCAGGGGTGCCTGCAGATCGGCCGCGCCGAGGTGCAGCACGATCTGCTGCAACCGGTCCAGTAATCGCTGTGCCCGGGCACGGTCCACCACATCGGGCCGGTATTCCAGTTTCACCCACAGCCGGCGGCCCGGCGAGGCGACCCAGGTCAGCGGGTAGTGCGAGGCGTCGATGGAGTCGTGACCGACGATGCCGTGCTCGGTCTCCATATCGGTGAAGGTGTCATCCCCGAGGAAGTTCTGCAGCACGTAGAGACTGTCGAACAGTGCACCCTGGACGCCCGCGGCGCGCTGGATGTCGCCGAGGCCGAGGTATTCGTGATCCATCAGTTGCAGGCGGTTGTCCTGCACCGCCCGCAGCGCTTCGGCGATCGTGTCGTGCGGCCGCAGCCGGACCCGGGTCGGCACGGTGTTGAGGAACAACCCGATGACGGAGTCGATCCCGTCGATGTCGGTGGGACGGCCGGCCACGGTGGACCCGAACACCACGTCCTCGCTGCCGGTTTCGTATGCCAAGACCAGCCCCAGCGCGGTGCTGATCACCGCGTTCAGGGTGACCCGGGCATCCCGGGCGGTCTGGGTGAGGCGCGCGGTCTGCTCCTCGGTGAGGAAGAAATCCAGGCGCAGTGCCAGCGTCGGGGCGGTGCCGACCGCCTCGGGGACCAGCAGGGTCGGCGCGGGGAGTTCGGCCAGGGCACTGCCCCACTGCCGCGCGGACTCGTCGCGGTCCTGGACGGCCAACCACCGCAGGTAATCGGTGAAATCGGCCTGCGGTTCGGGCAGGTCGGCCGTGGATGAACCGCGGGCGGCGGCCGCATATTCGGCGAACAGTTCGCGCAGCAACTGTTCGCGGGACCATCCGTCGAGCAGCAGGAAGTGGTAGCTGAAGATCAACCGATCGATGTCCGCGGTGCGGATGACGGTGAACCGGGCCAGCGGTGGCGCCGCGATATCGAAGGTCCGCAGCCGATCTTCGGCGGTGATCGCAGCGATCTTCTCCTGCGCCGCCGCGGGCGGCTGCTCGGAGATGTCGATGATCTCCGGCACGCAATCCGGGTTCTCGGCGATGACGGCCACCGGGTGCGGCAGGTCGTCGGCCCGGAAGCCGGAACGCAGCACCGGGTTACGGCGCATGACCGCGGAGAAGGCGGCGCGCACCGCGTCGGTGTCGACCGGGTCGGCGAAGTCGAAGACGTTCTGGACGATGTACACCGCGGCATCGGAGTAGCGCGCCTGGAAGTAGACGCCCTCCTGCAGTGGGGACAGCGGCCAGATGGTCTGTACGTCGGTGCTTTCGGTGACGCGATCGATCTGCTGCTGGGTCAGCTCGACGAGTTCCAGGTCCGAGGGTGTCAGTGCCGCCGGGGCGCCGCCGCCGAGGGCGCCGAACTCACGCAGCACCGCCGACCAGTGGCCGGCCAGTTCGGTGACCGCGTCCGCGAACTCACCGTCCGGGTAGGTGAGGGTGGCGCGCAGTCGCGGCCCGTCCTGCGTCTCATCGCAGATGACGTTGATCTCCAGCAGGTAGGGGGTGCCCAGATCCGGATCGGGAGTCACCCGCAGCGCACCGACCTCCGGCGCGGAATCCCAGTCGGCCTCGCCATCGGACGCCCACCGGCCCAGGTAGTTGAACAGCAGTTGGGGTGCGGGCAGCCGGCCCAGTGCGGCCGCGGTGCGCGGGTTGCAGTAGCGCAGCTGGCCGAATCCCAGGCCGCGGTCGGGTACGGAACGCAACCGCTCCTTGACGGCCTTGAGAATCGCGAGGTGATCCCCAACGGCGGCGTCGAGACGGACCGGCGCGATCGCGGTGAACCATCCAACGGTGCGGGACAGGTCCAGCTCCTCACCCCAGCCGTCCCGGCCGTGCCGTTCCAGATCGAGAACCAGCGGCGACTGGTGGCCCCGCCAGCGGGTGACCGCGATATGCAGTGCGGCGATCAGGGTTTCGTTGACGTCGGCGTTGGCGGCGGCCGGCACGCTGCTCAGCAGCGGCACGGTGTCCTCGACACTGAGCCGTATTTCGTGGTCACGGGTGGCCCCGACGGTCAGCCCGAAGGTGTCGGTCTGCGGATCGAGTTCGGCACCGGGGGCCAGGGTGGTCGCCCAGTGCTCGAATTCGGCGAGCCGCGCGGTGCGCTGGGCGTTCTCGTTGACTGTCCGGGCGTAGCTACGCAGCGAGGTCGGTACCGGTCCGAGCCGGACGTCGCGGTAGGCGTCGCCGAGGTCATCGATGACGATGCGCCACGAGACGGCGTCCATCCCCAGGTGATGGGCCACCAACAGCAGCCGGCCCTGCCGCTGTGCGCCCAGATCGAACCAGACGGCGGCGAGCATAATGCCGGCCTCGGGGTCGAGCCGATCGGTCGCGGCATCGGATTCCGCGGCGATGAGGTCACGCAGCGTGTCATCGTCGCAGCCGACCGCGTCGACATGGCGGAGCCGAAGCGGTTCCCCGGCAGTGGTTTCCAGGGACCACAACATGGGTGCCGGGCGGTGCAACCGTAGTCGCAGCGCGTCGTGGCGCGACAGCACCGCGTTGACGGCCGACTCCAACTGCTGGGCGGTCGCGCCGACGGGCGTGCGCAACAGCTCGGCCTGGTTCAGCCGTGCCACGGTGCCGCCGAGTTCGGCGAGTCGCTGCACGATCGGGGTCAGCATGACCTCGCCCAGATCCGGGCCCGGATCATCATGCGTTTCGGGCTGCGGAGTCTGCGTCCCGGCGGCCTCGGCCAGCGCGGCCGGGGTGCGCGCGGTGAACACCTGCTGCGGCGTGATCCGCAGCCCCTGGCGCCGCGCCCGGTTGACGAGCTGGATGGCGACGATGCTGTCGCCCCCCATGGTGAAGAAATCGTCGTCGATTCCCACCGGGCTGCCGAGGATCTCGGTGCACAGCGCGGCGAGCACTCCGGCCGCACCGCCGTCGCCGATGACCGAGGCGGGCTGCGCGGCTGACTCGACCGGCGCCGGCAGTGCGGCACGGTCCAGTTTCCCGTTGACCGTCAGCGGCAACGCGGGCAACGTGACCAGCACCGAGGGCATCATGTAACCGGGCAGCCGGCTCGCGAGTTCGTCACGCGCAGCGGCGTTATCGACCGTGTCGCGCCCGACCAAGTAGCCCAGCAGCCGGGTGCGCCCGGTGTCGTCGGTGTGAATGGCGGCGGCCGCATTGGTGACACCGGGCAGCGCGGCCAGCGCCGACTCCACCTCACCGAGCTCGATCCGGTATCCGCGCACCTTGACCTGCTGATCGGATCGGCCGACATAGACGAGCTCGCCGGTCTCGGTCCACATCGCGGTGTCACCACTGCGGTACAGCCGCTCGCCGTCCGCGTTGAACGGATTCGCCACGAATCGGGTGGCGGTCAGTCCGGGGCGGCCTGCATAGCCGCGCGCCAGTTGTCCACCGGCGATGTATATTTCGCCGACCACGCCGGTGGGGACCGGTTGCAGGGCACTGTCGAGCAGGTGGATCTGCAGACCGGGGATGGGACCGCCGATCACACTGTCGACACCGGCGGCGTCCGCGGCGGCCAGCGGCCGGAACGAGACGTGCACGCAGGTTTCGGTGATGCCGTACATGTTGACCAGGCGCGGCGTGTCGTCGCGGTGCCGTTCGTACCAGCCGGTCAGCCGGCGGGTGTCCAGCGCCTCCCCACCGAACACCAGGTGGCGCAGGGCCAGTTCGGGTTTCATCCGCCGGTCGGCGTCGATGAGTGGGTAGAACGCCGACGGGGTCTGGTTGAGCACCGTCACCCGCTCTGCTGCCAGCAGATCCAGGAAGCGGTCCGGATCGCGCGCCACCGCCTGCTCGACGAGGACCAGGCGCCCGCCGTGCAGCAGGGCACCCCACAGTTCCCACACCGAGAAATCGAATGCCGCGGAATGGAACATGGTCCACACGTCGGCCGGGCCGAAGTCGAAGAGCTCCGCCGTGCCGGCGAACAAGGCCGCCACCTGACGATGCGCTACCGCCACACCCTTGGGCACTCCGGTGGAGCCCGAGGTGTACAGGACATACGCGGTGTGGTCGGCGTCGGTGTCGACCTGCGGGGCCGCTCCGTCGTGTCGCACGGCATCGGCAAACAGCAGGACGTCTGCCGCACCCGTGGGCACCAGATCCGGCGCATCGGTGAGGACACAAACCGGCGCGGAGTCGGTGACGATGTGCCGCAACCGTGCCGCCGGGGAATCGATGTCCAGCGGCACGTAGGCGCCACCGGCCTTGAGCACTCCCAGCATGCCGACGATCAGCTCGATCGACCGCGGAAGGGCCACTGCCACCGCGGCTTCCGCCGTCACACCGAGTCCGGCGAGGGCTGCGGCGACGGCACCGGCTCGGGTGTCCAGCTCGGCATAGGTGAGGTGCTCGGCGCCGCAAGTGACCGCGACGGTATCCGGCGACCGCCGCACCACGTCGGTGAACGTGCCGATCAAGGTGCGGTCCGGACCGGGCCGGCAGCGATCCGCCGCCACCCGGGCGCGTTCGGTGTCGGTGCGCAGGTCGATGGCGCCGACCCGCTGGTCCGGGTGTTCGGCGAAAGCGGCGAGGATGCGTTCGACGTGTTCGGCGTAGCGGTGGGCCTCGGCGGCGCTGACCACATCGGTGTCGTACTTGATCTCGATGCCAAGTTCGTCGTCGAGATAGGCCACGAACGACAGCGGATAGTGCGGCGCGTCGGTGCCGGTGAAGCCGGTGAAAGTCACCGCCCGTGGATCGTCCGGTACGTCGGTGACCGTCGCGGGGAAGTTCTCCACCACCACCATGGTGTCGAAGAACTCGCGGACCCCGGCGAGCCGGGCCAGCTCGGCCAGGCCCAGCTGCTGTGCGTCGAGCAGGCTGCTCTGCTGTTCCTGCAACGACGCCATGACCTGGGTGATCGGGGTGTCGTGCTGCCATGCCATCGGGACCGGCAGGGTGTTGATGAGCAGCCCGACAAGGGAATCGGTGCCTGCCAGCTCTCCCCCGCGGCCGGACACCGTGGAGCCGAACACCACGCGGGTGCGGTCCAGCAGCCGGCCGAGCAACAGACCCCACGCGCCGTGCAGCACGGTGCTCACGGTCACGCCGCGCTCCCGGGCGGTCCGGGTCAGCGCGGCGCTCAGCTGCGGCGACAGCGTGCGGACGACGCTGCGGTGCTCCCCGATGCCGTCACGGTTGTCGCCGAACAGTGCGGTGGGCGTGACGCCGTCCAGTACCGCTGCCCAGGTGTCCCGCCCCGCGGCATTGTCGCTGCCGATCAGCGTTTCCACGTGGTCGCGCAGTGTTGCGACCACCGGTGGCAGAGCACCCTCGTTGTAGTGCGCCACGATGTCTCCGAAGATCACCGGATAGGACCATCCGTCGGCGGCGATGTGATGCATCGTCTGGATGAGCCGGTGCTCGGTGTCGTTCAGCGGCACCAGCGTGTAGCGCACCAGCGGCGCGTCGGACAGCGTGAATGTTCGCGACAACTGCTGTGCGGCAATATGTTCGAGGTCACCGTCAACCACGGTGAACTCGACGTCGGCGTGTGCCCAGACCACCTGGGCGACCCGGCCGTCGCGCAGTTCCCGGAAGCTCGATCGCAGGGCCTGGTGCCGGTCGATGACCGCGGCGACGCTGGCGCCCAGCACTTCGGAGTCCACCGGGCCGGTGATCTCGGCGATCTGCTGCACCCGATAGGTGTCGGTGCCGGCGTCGAGGAAGGCACTGTGCAGGTACATGCCCTCCTGCAGCGGTGACAGCGGCAGCACATCCTCGACGTCCCCGAGACTCCGCCAATCGTCGAGATCGTCCTGGGACAGCGCGATCAACCCGAAATCCGAGGGGGTGTGCCCGGCCAGTGCGGTGCACCGGGTCAGCGCGGTGAGCGCATCGGCCCACATGCCGGCCAGCTCGTGGATGTCGGCGGTATCGATGAGACCGCCCGGCCACGACAGTGTCATGGTCAGCACGGTGCCGCCGCTACGGTCCTCGGCCAGCGCGTTGATCTCCAGGGGCATGGCGGGATTGGCGTTGTCGACGCCTTCGCGCAGCGCCCCGATCGTCGCCACCGCTTCCCAGTTCCGTCCGGCCCCGCCCGCGAACCGGCCGAGATAGTTGAACAGGATCTGCGGGGCCGCAACGTGAATGGGACCGGACTCGTCGAGATAGCGCAGCACGCCGTAGCCGAGGCCGCGATTGGGTACCGCGCGCAGTTGCTCCTTGACCGCACGCGTCGCGGCCGCCAGCGGTGCACCGGCCGCCAGCACCTCGTCCCACGCGACAGCGCCGGGATCGACCGCGACCGGGTAGATGGAGGTGAACCAGCCGACGGTGCGGGACAGGTCCAGGTCGCCCGGGAGCAAATCCCCCTCACGGCCGTGGCCCTCCAGGCTCAGCAGGGTGGCGGTCGCGCCACTGTGACCGCGGTCGGCGCGCCATTGCGCCAGCGCCAGGCTCAGCCCGGCCAACAGCACGTCGTTGACCCCGCCGTAGATCGCTGCCGGTACTCGTGCGAGTAGCGCGGTGCTGACCTCGACCGGCAGCGAGACACTGTGGTGGACCACCGTGGCGGCGGTGTCGACGGCAGGGTCCAGCGGCCGCGCACCGAGATCGGGATCGGGCGTGGCCAGGGTGCGGTTCCAGTGCTCGATCTCGTCGGTGAACGAGGCCGCCGCAATGGTCTGCGACCAGGTGCGGAACGAGGTGGCGACGGTGTCGACCAGCGGGGCACGACCCGCTGTGACTTCGGCCCAGGCACGGGCCAGGTCCTCGGTGAGGATGCGCCAGGACACCCCGTCGATCACCAGGTGGTGGATCACCAGCAGCAGTTGCTGCGCTTCGGTGTACCAGATGGCCCGCACCATGGTCCCGCCCGCGGGGTCCAGTGCGGCTGCCGCGGCATCGACATCGTCGGGCGTCGCGGTACCGGCGCGCCGGGTGAGAACGAGGGCCGGTACCACTTCGGGCACGGTCAGCGTCCAGTCATCACCGGTCCGTTCGAGCCGGGCGCGCAGCATATCGTGGCCGCCGATGACGGCACCGAGCACGAGTTCCATTTGCTCGGTGGTGATTCCGGCCGGGGTGGCCAGCACCATGGACTGGTAGAAGTTCTCCAGTGGAGTTCCCGACTGTGCCGTCTCGGCGAGCATCGGGGTCGTCGTGATCGACCCGAGGCCGCTGTCGGCGACCGGCGCGTCGGTGACGGTGTCACCGACCGATGCGGCGAGCGCGGCCACGGTGCGGCGCCGGAAGATATCGCGCGGGGTGAGCTGCAGGCCGGCCTTGCGGGCCTTTCCGGAGACCGCGATGGAGGAGATGCTGTCCCCGCCAAGGGTGAAGAAGTCGTCGTCGATGCCGACCTGCGGTACCCCGAGCACCTCGGCGAAGATGTTCGCCAACAACGATTCCCGGGGGTCGCGCGGGCCGCGCGCCGCCGCGGCGGACGGGGCGACTGGCTCGGGCAGGGCCTTGGTGTCGAGTTTGCCGTTCACGGTGAGCGGGACGGAGTCCAGCACGCCGTACAGGGCAGGCACCATGTAGTCGGGTAGCACCTCGGTGAGTGCGACCCGCAGCTCGGCAGCCAGTTCGGCGGGCTCCGAGGGTGATTCGGGCACCACGTACCCGACGAGTTGTTTGGTGGCGGCGCTGGGTCCGGGGCGGGCGATCACGATCGCCTGCCGGATTCCCGGCAGCGCCTGCAGCGCCGCGGAGACCTCACCGAGTTCGACTCGGTAGCCGCGGATCTTCACCTGATCGTCGCTGCGGCCGAAGAAGTCCAGGATGCCGCTGCCGTCGGCGCGTCGGGCAACCAGGTCCCCGGTGCGGTACATCCGCCCGCCCGGGCGGTACGGGTCGGCGATGAAACGGTCGGCTGTCAGGCCGGGTCGGTTCAGGTAGCCGCGGGCCAGACCGGCGCCGGCGATGTACAACTCGCCGAGCACACCGTCGCGGACCGGACGCAGCCAGGCGTCCAGGATGTGCGCCCGGGTGTTCCAGATCGGGCGTCCCACGGTGGGGGTTGCGCTGTCATCGGTGCCGCCGCCGAGGGTGTTGATGGTGTACTCAGTGGGGCCGTACAGGTTGTAGCCGGTGCAGCCGGGTTGGTCGCGCAATCGGCTCCACACCTCCTCGGAGACGGCCTCGCCGCCGAGCAGCACCAGCGTCGGCGCGTGCTTGGCTGGGGCAAGCGAAGCGACGGGAGAAGGTCCGGCATCGAGTAGGCCCTCGTCGAACAGGTGGTGGGCATAGCTCGGAGTGACGTTGATGACGTCGATCGCATGTCGGTGGCAGTAAGCCACCAGCGCGGTGGCGTCGCGGCGCAGTTCCTCATCGCAGATGTGCACCTCGTGGCCTTCGACGAGCCAGAGCAGCTCCTCCCACGACATGTCGAAGGAGAACGACACGGTGTGGGCCACCCGCAACCGGCGCCCACCGGCCTTGGCGATGGCCGGGTCGAAGATCTCGGCCCGGTGGTTGAGCTGCATATTGGTCAGCCCGCGGTAGGGCGTCACGACGCCCTTGGGGCGCCCGGTGGAGCCGGAGGTGAAGATGACGTACGCCGGGTGCTCGAGGCGCTGCGGTCCGGCGAACGCGCCGAGCTCGTCGGCCGACAACGGCGTTGCCGAGGTCTGGGCCAACGCCTCGATCACCGTCGTGGCGTCCGGGCTGAGTACCGTCGCACCCAGCCCGCGCTGATGCGCGGCCAGGTCGGTACTCGATTCCGGGCACAGCAGCAGTGCCGGGCGGGCATCGTCGAGCATTCCGGTGAGCCGGGCCAGCGGATAGTCCCGTTCCAGCGGCAGGTAGGCCGCACCGGTGCGCAACACCGCAAACAGGGCGACAACCATGTCGACCGAACGTGGGAGTGCCAGTGCCACCACCTGTTCGGGTCGCGCGCCGTGGGCGATCAACAGTCGGGCCAGCCGATTGATCCGGCCGTCGAGTTCGGCGTAGCTGAGCCGCTGCTCACCGAACACCAGGGCGGTGTCCTCGGGGCAGCGGCCCGCCCGTTCGGCCAGCAGCTCGGCGATGGTGTCCTCACCGATCTCGTGTTCGGCACCGCGCCATTGTGTTTCTCGCACGGCGTGCTCGTCGGCGAGCATCAGATCGAGGGCACCCAGCGAGCTGTCGGGCCGGGTCAGCAGCGCTTCGACGACCCGGCACAATCGGTCCACCATGGCGGCGGCCCGGTCGGCACCGATCACGTCGGGGCGATGTTCCAGCTTGATACGCAGCCGCTCCCCCGGGGTCAGCACCCAGGTCAGCGGATAGTGCGTGGTGTCGACGAAATCGACACCGACGATGCCCTGTTCCTGTTCGAAGTCGGTGAAGGTGTCCTCGCCGAGGAAGTTCTGCAGCACGTACAGACTGTCGAAGAGTTGTTGGTGTCCGCAGGCGCGGGTGATGTGGCCCAGGCCCAGGTATTCGTGCGCCATCAGATCCAGCCGGAAGTCCTCGACAGCGCGCAGCAGTTCGGCGACCGTCGCGTCGGGCGCCATGGCGACGCGGACCGGCACGGTGTTGAGGAACTGGCCGATCACGTGCTCGACACCCGGAAGCTCCGGTGGCCGTCCGGCGACGGTGGTGCCGAAAACGACGTCGGTGGTGCCGGTCTCGTAGCCCAGCACGATGCCCAGGGCGGCGGTGAGGACGGTGTTGGCGGTGGTGTGTTGATGGCGGGCATGCTCGTCCAGCAGGGCGGTGACCTCGGCGGACAGTTCGCCGTACACCCGTTGCGGCATTGCGGGTTCAGCGCCGGTCGCCTGTGCCGCCACGAGGGTGGGTTCGGCCAGTCCGCTCAGCGCGTTCGACCAGGCATCCGCCGAGGCATCGCGGTCCTGGGTATCCACCCAGTGCAGGTAATCGGCATAGGTGGCGGTGTCGACGGGCAGTGCGCCGCGCAGTCCACCGGAGTTGTACAGCGCGAACAACTCCCGCAGCACCAGCTCCCGGGACCACCCATCCCACAGCAGGAAGTGGCAGGTCAGTAGCAGTCGGTCACCGCGGTCGGGCAACCGGATGACGGTGAGCCGCACCAGCGGCGGCACACGCAGATCGAAGGGCGCTTCGCTGTCGGAGCGCATCACCTCGGCCAGGTGTTCGGTGGCGGACGCCTCGGTCATCGCGGACAGGTCGACGAGCTCGACGGCCGTCGACACGTTGCGTCCGATGTACTGCACGGGTCGGGGCAGGTCGTCACTGGCGAACCCGGCCCGCAGGTTGTCGTGCCGGCTGAGCAGTGCCGCAAACGCCACCCGCAGCGCATCCACATCGAGGTGGTGGTCGAAATCGAACACGTTCTGCGCCAGGTAGGTGTTGACGTCATCGGTGTAGGTGCACTGGTAGTACACGCCCTCCTGCAGGGGCGACAGTGGCCACACCTGCGCCACCTCGACGGGGCAGGTCGCCGTCAGCGCGGCGAGTTCGTCATCGGACAACCCATGCCAGGTTTGCGGTTTCACCGGCTCGGTCACCGCCGCGGGTGGCGCGGTGCCCACCGCTGCCGCATCCAGCGCGCGGGCGGTCCGCAACCGGAACAGGTCGCTGGTGGCGACCGGCACCCCGGCGCCGGCCAAGCGGTTGACCACGCGCAGGGCCAGCAGGCTGTCGCCGCCCAGGGCGAAGAAGTCGTCGTCGATCCCGACCAGGTCGACGCCGAGGACGGCAGCGAACGTCGCGCAGATCAGCGTCTCGCGGTCGGTGCGCGCGGCGACGTGGGTACCGACGCGTGCCGGCTCGGGCAGTGCAGAGCGGTCGCGTTTCCCGTTGGGCAGCAGCGGGATCTCGTCGAGCACGGTGAGGGTGGCCGGCACCATGTGCGCGGGCAATCGTGAGGCCAACTCGACCCGGATGGCATCGAGATCGACAACCTCACCGGCGACAAGATAGCCGTCCAGGCGTGGTCCGCGCGCGGTGACGACCGCCGCGGTGACCCCCGGCAGGACGGACAGGGCGGCCTCGATTTCGCCGAGTTCGACCCGAAAGCCGTTGATCTTGATCTGCTGGTCGGCGCGGCCCAGATACTCCACGGCCCAGTCCGGGGTCCACCGCGCCAGGTCGCCCGTGCGGTAGAGCCGCGCGCCGTCGGTGCTGAAGGGATCGGCCACGAAGCGGTCGGCGGTGCCGGCGGGCCGGCCGAGGTAGCCGGGCGCGAGCTGGGCGCCACCGACATAGATCTCGCCGACGGCGCCGGGCGGTACCGGTGAGAGGTCCGGCCCGAGCAGATGGATGCGGGTGCCGGGCACCGGCCGCCCGAGCGTGACGTCACCGCCCACGGTGCCGGTCAGCACATCACCGGCCACCTCAGAGGATCCGTAGGAGTTGATGATCTCGCTGTCGGGCGAGACACGCTGCAGGGCAGCCACTGTCGCGATGTCCAGCGGTTCGCCGCTGCAGATCCAGCGCCGCACGGAACCGAGCTTGGTGCCCGCCACTTCGGCCAACGCCGCACCGAGGCTCGGCACCACCAGCAGTTGGGTGGCGGCGACCTCGTCGACGAGTGCGGCCAGGGCCGCGCCGTCCTTGGCGGTGGCGTCATCGGCGATGACGGTGGTGGCCCCGGAGATCAGCGCGCCGAGCAGTTCGGTGCTGCCGTCGATGAAGCTCATCGAACTCTTGGCGACCCGGATGTCGTCGCGGTCCCACGACCAGGCGGTGCGGGCCCAGGCGAGCCGGTTGGCGAGGGCGCGGTGGGTGCTGATCACACCCTTCGGGCGTCCGGTGCTGCCCGAGGTGTAGATGATCGACGCGGCGTCTTCGGGGTCGATCGCGGTGTCGCGGTACGGCTCCCCCACGGCCTCGGCGCCCAGGGTCGGGATGCCGTGGTCGGGCAGTGCGCTGCCGTCGGTGAGCACCACGCGGGGGTTCGCGTCGTCGAGCATGTGGGTGATGCGTCCGGACGGGTACCCGGGGTCGACAGGCAGATAGGCGGCTCCGCAACGCAATACCGCGAGCAGGGCGATGGCCATCGTCGCGGAACGGCCGGTGGCCACGGCGACGATATCGCCGCGCCGTACGCCCGCCGCCACCAGCGCGCCGGCCAGCGCGGCCGAGCGGTCGTCGACATCGCGGTAGCTGAGTCGGGAAGTGTTGTCGTGCAGCGCGATCGCGTGTGGTGTGCGGCGCAGTTGGTTGTCGAACAGTTCCAGCACGGTGCCGGTGCGCCCGGCCGCGCCGGTTCCGGCATCCTGGATCGCTGTCCTGGCTGCCTCGTCCAGCACCTCGATATCGGTGCAGCGTGCGGCGTCGCCGGCGGTGAGCACGGTGTCCAGCACCCGCCGGTACAGCGTGAGCACACCATCGGCGGCGTCACCGTCGAGGATGCTGCGGTCGTGGGTCAGCGCAACCTGCAGGTGCTGTCCGGGTCTGACCATCAGCGTCAGCGGGTAGTGCGGCGCCTCAACCACATCCATCCCGGTCACCCGGATGGTGGCGGTGTCGTCGTCGGCGGCCGGATAGTTCTCGATGACCAGCAGGGTGTCGAACAGGTCGGTGACCCCGATGGCCTGCTGGATGTCGGCCAGCGGCACATGGTGGTGCTCGAACAGGCCGGCCTGCGCCTCGGCGTGCCGGCCGATGACGCTCGCCAGGGTGTCCCCCGGCGTCCACGTGGTGCGCGAGGGCACGGTGTTGATGAGCAGGCCGACCATTTCGTCGATGCCCGCGATGTCGCCGCCGCGCCCGGATACCGTCGACCCGTGGACCACGTCGGTGCGGCCGGTCAGCCTGCCGAGGGTGATACCCCACGCGGCGCTGATCACCGCACTCGCGGTGACCCCGTGCGCGGCGGCCCACTCGGCGAGGTCGCTGCCCAGCCGGTCGGGGATGTCGATGGCGACCTTGCCGAATCCGGTGTCGGCACGGCGGTTACGGGGCAGGACCTGCGCCAGACGGGTCGGCTCATCGATACCGTCCAGTTCGGTGCGCCAGGCGGCCAGCCCGTCGTCCGGGACGCTCTGCCCGACCCAGTCCAGGAAGTCGCGGTAGCTGCCCGGGGCCGGCAGCCGGTGGGTATCCGGGTCATCGTGCAGTGCGGCGAGTTCGCGCAACACGATGGGCACCGACCAGCCGTCGGAGATGATGTGGTGCACGGTCTGCACCAGGACGTGCCGCTGCTGGCCCAGCCGCACCAGCGCGTATCGCATCAGCGGTGGGGCGGCCAGATCGAAGGGTTCGGTTCGCTGCTGCTCGGCGATCTCGTCGACGCGTCGCCGGGACTCGTTCTCGGCCAGACCGCTCAGGTCCTCGAAGCGCCACGCGACGGGGACCGTGCTGCCGATGGCGGCGATCAGGGTGCCATCGCCGAGGGCGCGGAACGCAGCCCCGAGGTGTGGGTGGCGATCGATGACGGTGTTTGCGGCGCGGCGCAGCCGGTCCGGGTCCACCGGCCCGTCGTAGGAGATTATCTGTTGCACCACATAGGGATCGGTGGCGGCGTAGGTGGAGTGGAAGTAGATCCCGGCCTGCAGCGGGGACAGTGGCAGCACATCGGTGACGGGTGCCGGCAGCGCGTCGATGTCGTCCTGGCGCACGGTGACGAGCGGGAAGTCCGATGGCGTCGGACCGGTGACGGCGGGGCTGTGTGCGATGGCGGTCAGGGCCGCGGTCCACAGGTCTGCCAGCGCGGCGACCCGGTCCCTGTCGAGGACGCCGGTGGGCCAGCTGAAGGTGGCCTCCAGTTCGCCCTCGACGGTGATGGCGTTGATCTCCAGTGCCCGCGGCAACGGCATCCGCGGGTCGCGGTCCTCGCCCACCGCCGCGTCGGCCAGCATCCAGGGTGCGTCGCCGGCGGCGGTGAACCTGCCGAGATAGTTGAACAGGATCTGCGGGGTGACCACCAGGTCGGGTCGCGGCGTTGCGGACAGGTAGCGCAGCGCGCCGTAGCTCAGCCCGTTGCGGGGCACTGCCCGCAGCTGATCCTTGACGGATTTGACCGCGGCACCGAGTGCCGGGCCGCCGGCCATCAGCTCGTCCCAGGCGGCGGGGCCGGGGTCGACGACGACTGGGAACAGGGTGGTGAACCAGCCGACGGTGCGGGACAGGTCCAGGTGATCGCCGGCAACACCGAGATGATCGGCCTCGCGTCCGTGGCCTTCCAGCTCCAGCAGCAGGGCCTCGGGTCGGCCCCGCCACTGCGCGACGGCGGCCGCGAGCGCGGTGACCAGGACGTCGTTGACGCCGCCGTTGATGGCGGCCGGGACGGGCCCGAGCAGCCGGGCGGTGACCGCCGCGTCTATCCGCATGGTGAGCCGTGCTTCGGTGGCCACGGTGTCGCGTGCCGGGTCCAGCGGCCGGTGCCCGATCTGTGGGTCGGTGGCGTGTGCGGTGCGCAGCCAGAAGGTCTCGTCGGCGGCGAACTCGCCGCGTGCGGCGGCGGCGCGCAACTCGGTGGACCACTGCCGGAATGTGGTGTCCGGCTTGGCCAGTGCGATGGGCCGCCCGGCCGCAACGTCGGTCCATGCGGATTGCAGATCCTCGGCGAGGACGCGCAGGGATACGCCGTCGATCACGACGTGGTGCACGACCAGCAGCAGCCGGCCGGGTTGCCCGGCACCGCAGTCCAACCAGACGGCCTGCAGCATCCGACCCTCGGCGGGGTCCAGCCGGGCCACCGCGAGGTCGCGTTCGGCGGCGGCGTCCGCGGTCGGTTCGACGCGGGTGAGCACCTCGGCGGCCCTCGGCGCGCCGCTGAGCGGAACGGTCAGGCCGGCCGGACCGGTCGGGGTGCCCAGGCGCGCCCGCAGCAGGTCATGGCAGTCCAGCAGTGCGTCGAGCATGACCGTCAGCGCGGGCAAGGTCAGCTCGGCCGGTGTGTTCAGCGTGACCGACTGGTAGAAACCGTGTGTGCCATTGCCGATTTCGTCGAGCCAGGCAAGGATGGGGGTCGCCTCGATGTCGCCGGTCGCGTCGATCGGTGCGGTGACGGCGACCTCTGCGGTATCGCCGATGGCGGCCGCGAGTTTGGCCGGGGTACGCAAGGTGAGGACGTCGCGTGGGCGGATCCGCAGCCCGGCGCGGCGGGCACGGCTCACCAGCCCCATCGCGGCGATGCTGTCCCCGCCGAGGCTGAAGAAGTCGGTATCGGCCCCGACGGCGGGTGTGCCGAGCAGGTCGGCGAAGATATCGCAGATCGCCTGTACGCGTGAATCGGTCGCAGGCACGAGGTCCTCGGGTTCGGCCATCGCGGGGACCGGCAGCGCGCGCCGGTCGATCTTGCCGTTGGCGGTGACCGGGAACTCGTCGAGCACCAGCACGGTGCCGGGGACCATGTGTTCGGGCAGCTTGTCGGCGCACCAGACCCGCAGCTCGTCGGCGTCGGCACCGGTGGTGGACAACGCGTATCCGGTGAGTTGGGCGCCGCCGGCCGGTGTCTTGCGCAGGATGACCGCGGCGTGACGCACCTGCGGGTGGGCGGCGAGGATGACCTCGATTTCTTCGAGTTCGACGCGCATGCCGCGGATCTTGACCTGGTTGTCGGCGCGGCCCAGGAATTCGAGGACGCCGTCGGTGGTCCACCGGGCGAGGTCACCGGTGCGGTACATCCGGGAGCCGTCCTCGGCGAACGGGTTGGCTATGAAGCGGGCCCCGGTGAGACCGGGCGCGTTGACATAGCCACGGCCCAGCAGGAAGCCGGCCGCGTAGAGTTCGCCGCCCTCCCCGACCGGCACCGGGTGCAGGTCGTCGTCGAGGACATAGAGCTGGGTGTGCGGGTTCGGCCGGCCGATCGACGTCTCGATGCGCTCGGCCCGGTCGCGGTAGATCACATGGGACACACCGATGGTGGCCTCGGCGGGGCCGTACCCGTGATACAGCGTGGTGGACAGCTGCGCCCGGAACCGGTCGAACAGTGCCGGGGTAAGGACTTCGCCGCCGCACCAGACGTGCCGCAGACCGGAGAGCAGGGTGGTGCCCTCGGCGAGATCCAGCAGCACGTCCAGCATGGAGGACACCAGGTAGACGAAGGTGACCTTCTCGGTGGCGATCAGGTCCAGCAGGTACTGCGGGTCCCGTTCACCTCCGGGGTCGGCGATCACCACATAGCCACCGGACACCAGGGGCAGCAGCACCTCGTTGATCGAGATATCGAAGGACAGTGGCGCTTTGAACAGTGAGGCGTCGCCGGGACCGAATCCCAGGATCTCCTGGACCTGCCAGTTGAGGCGTTCGCAGATCGCCTCGTGCCGAATCATCGCCCCCTTGGGTTTACCGGTGGACCCCGAGGTGAAGATGACGTAGGCGAGTTGGCTGTCGTCGATGTCGACCACCGGGGCGCTGGCCGGCCGGTCGGCGAAAGCCCAGTTCTGCACCTCGATTTCGATGGGGTGCGGGTCATCGGCGCGGCCATCGCCGGGAGCCACCAGCACCGCCGTGACCCGGGTGTCCGCCAGCACCTGACTGCGGCGCTCGGCGGGCCACTGCGGGTCCACGGGGACGAAGGCGCCCCCGGCGGCCAGGATCGCCAGCACCGCAATGACCATCTCGGTCGACCGCGGGACGGCGATGGCCACCACCTGCTCGTGGCGGACACCGAGGGTACGCAGATGGTCGGCGAGCTGATAGGCGCGGTCCGACAGCTCGCGGTAGGTCAGCCGGATTTCGGCCGGACCATCTCCCGTCGCACCGCTCGCCCGGCTCACCACCGCCAGCGCGTCCGGTGTGCTGCGCGCCTGCTGCGCGAACAGTTCTGGCACGGTTGTCGTCGAGGCGGGCCAGGTGTCGTTGTTCCACTGGCGCAACAGATCCATGCGAT
Source organism: Mycolicibacterium sp. P9-22 (assembly GCF_008329585.1). Lineage (GTDB taxonomy): Bacteria > Actinomycetota > Actinomycetes > Mycobacteriales > Mycobacteriaceae > Mycobacterium. Next base: position 103,646 of record NZ_NPKP01000005.1, read on the forward strand.
CTTTCGGGCTCAGTCCGTCGGTACTTTCCCCCGTCGCTCCGCTCGCCCCGATCCCGGTCGTCGTCATGCGCGCGTCCTCTCCGCATCCGTGTGATGCGCGGCCCAGGCGCGCCAGAGTTGGGCGTAACGTCCGTGCACCGCGAGCAGTTCGTCGTGGGTTCCTTCTTCGACGATGTCGCCGTGCGCCATCACCACGATCCGATCGGCGGTGGCGGCCTGGGTCAGCCGGTGCGCGACGACCAGGGTCGTGCGGCCCGCGGTGACGGCGGCTGCGGCGCGTTCCAGATCGCGGGCGCCGAGGCTGCCGGCCTCGGCGGTGGCCTCGTCGAGGATCGCCACCGTCGGATCGAGCAGCAGCAGGCGCGCCAGTGCCAGTTGTTGCGCCTGCGCCGCGGTGAGCTCGTGCCCGCCTTCGCCGACCACGGTGTGCACACCGTTCTCCAGCGCGGCTGTCCATTCCGCCGCGCCGACGGTTTCCAGTGCCGCAAGGATTTCGGCGTCGGTGGCTTCGGGTTGGGCCAACCGTAGGTCGTCGGCGAGCGGGCCCGCGAAGACGTGCACATCCTGGCTGATGATCGCCACATGCCTGCGTCGCTGCTCGGCGGTGAAGCCGTCCAGCGGTGCGCCGCCGATCCGGACATCGCCGTGCTGCTGGGTCAGCACGCCCGCGGCGATACCGGCCACCGTCGACTTGCCGGCTCCCGTCGAGCCGACGAGGGCCACCCGCTGCCCGGGCTGCACCCGGATGGTGACACCGTGCAGCACCGGATGTTCGCCGTCGTAGCTGAATTCGAGGTCGGTGAGATCCAGCGAGCCGTCGCGCGGTTCCGCGCCCGCGGTGGTTGCCGCCGTCGGTTGCGGGATGCTGACCAGTCCGACCAGACGGGCCAGGCTGGCCCCTGCGTCCTGCGCTTCGTCGACGGTGAACAGCAGCATGCTGATCGGGCCGAACAGCCGATGGAACAGCAGTGCGGCGGCGGTGGTCTGACCGACGGTGATCGAGCCGTGCTGCACCAGCCAGTAGCCGGCGACCAGAATGACTGAGAGCCCGATGAATTCGGCACGGTTGATGCGGCCCACGAACCGGGTGAAGAAGGTGAAGACGCCGATCGAGATGTCCCGGACCCGCGCCGAGGCGTTCTCGATACCGTCTGTGTGCACGGTGTGCACGTGATAGGCGTGCACGGTGGGGGCACCCAGCATGCTCTCCATCAGCACCTGGGAGCGCTCGGCGATGACCCGACGTTCCTCGGCATAACGCGGTGCCGAACGCGGCAGATACCAGCGCAGCGCCAGCAGGTAGAACGGGATCGAGACCGCACCGGCCAGCGCGAGCCGCCAATCCAGCCCGAGCATCGACACCAGGGTCAGGGCCGCCAGCATCAGCGCCGAGAACATCGTCGGGAAGACGTCGGTCACCGCCTTGGCGATGGTCGCCACGTCGGTGCTGACCCGGGACAGCAGGTCGCCGCGGCCCACCCGCTCCACGGTGGTGGAGGGCAGCATCAGGGCACGGTCCACCCCCGCCTCACGCAGATCGGCGAGCATGACCGCACCGAGGCGTCCGATGAGATAGTTCGAGACACCGGTCGCCACACCGCCGACGAGGGCGGCGGCTCCGAGTATCACGGCGATGGTGACGATGACCGAGGACGGCGATCCGTCGATGATGCGGTCGACGAGCACACCCAGCACGTAGACCGGCAGGACCGCGGCGGCGGCGGCGAGAATTCCGACCAGGGTGGTGGCGCTCAACGCCCCGAGACGGCCGCGCAGTTCACGCCGCAGCCACGTCCAGGTCTCGCGACCGGTGGCGACGGGCAGGATCTCGGCGCTCATCGTGGTCGTCGGCTCTTCGCCCGGGAGGCTCATCGCAGCACCGCCGATCGGTACTCCGTGCGCTCCAACAACTCGTCGTGGGTTCCCTCGACCGTCACCCGACCTTCGTCCACCAACACCACCCGGTCCGCGATGGCCAGCAGGGCCGGGCTGCAGGTGACGATCACGGTGGTGAACGGGCCGGCATTCCCACCGTGACGCAGTTCCGCGATGCCCTGCGCCACCGCGCTTTCGGTCACCGCGTCGACGGCGGTCGTCGGTTCGTGCAGCACCAGTACGGGCGCGGCCTGCAGCAGTGCGCGCGCCAGCGTCAACCGCTGACGCTGACCGCCGGACAGGCTCGATCCGCGTTCGGTGACGCTGTGGTCGAGTCCATCGTGGTGGACGTCGATGACATCGACGGCGCTGGATGCGTGCAGGGCCGCGGTCAGCGCGTCCGGATCGAAGCCGCCTACGGTCAGATTGCTGCGCACCGAACCGGTGAACAGGTCGGCCCGGTGCGGTTCCACCAGCAGCGCGCGGCGGGCCTCCCCGAGTGCGAGATCCTCCAACCGCGTATCGCCGAGCCGTATCTCGCCGCTGTACTCGGCGCGGGCCAGCTGCCCGGACAGCACCGCGATCATTGCTTCGGCATCGCTGAGACGGGTGGCCACCACTGCGACCAACTGCCCGGCCTCGACAGCCAGCGTGATGTCCTGCAGGCTGCCGTGGCGCACCCCGTCCAGCACGACGCCGTGCGGACCGGGCCCGAGTGCGGCGGTGCCGGGTGACAGCGCGAACCGTGCGTCCTCGATCCAGCCCACCCGCTCGGCCGACGCCCGCGCCTCGGCGATCCAGCTCGGGACCTCGGCCATGGTGCCGAACGGTTCGAGTAGGAACTGGGCGAGTCCGATGACGGTGATGAGCTGACCGACCGTGATATCGCCGCGCAGCGCGAACCAGCCTGCGAGCACGGCGATCCCCACTGCCAGCAGCGCACTGAGCGAGGTCGAGAAGCCCAGGTACACCCCTTGGGTGCGGGCCGCCCGGACACTGGCGGTCATCGCCTCCCTGCTGACCTTGCGGTAGCGCGCGGACGCGGCCCGCTCGGCGCCGATCCCACGCAGCGGACGCAGCCCGGCGATCAGATCCGCCGACATCGCCGTCGCCTCACCGGCCGCCTCCTGCTGTTCGGCGACGCGGCGCGTGATCACCGGTCCCCCGAAATGCAGGACGAACAGAATGAGCGGGGTCCCCAGCAGCACCGCCAGTCCGAGCGGAATGTCGATGGTGAGCAACACCGTTGCGCACACCGCGACGGCGGTGACCGCGCCCGCGATGCGCGGGATGTAGTCCAGCAGGTACGACACGTTGTCGGCATCGGTACTGGCGATCGACAGCAGTTCCCCGGTGCGCTGCGAGGTCCGCAGACGCCGGGGGTCGAGAATCCTGGCCGCCAGGTCGATGCGCAGCTGATGACCCTCGGTCGCGATCGCGCGCATCAGGTGCCGCGCACCGAGGCGGTAGCACATGGTCAGTGCCACGAACAGCACGGCCAGTACGCCCACCCAGATCAGCAGTTGCACGGCATCACCGGGCTTCACCGCCCGGTCGATGAGAACGCCGATGAGCACCGGCACCATCGCCTCACACAGCTGATGGCCGCAGATCAGCAATGACCCACTGGTCAGCAGGCGCGCGTTGCGGGTGACGGTGCGCCACAGGATGGCGGCGCCGGTACGGGTGCGCTCCGCATTCCCGGCACTCTGGGCGCCGGCCTCCGCGGCTACGATGGGCTGTCGCCCTGCACCGGGATGCCCGCGGCGGCCATTCGCTCGCGAAGGCTCTTGGGCCGCATATCCGTCCAGTTCAGCTCGACATAGTCCAGACATGCCTGGCGGCCGGCCTGGCCATCAGCGCCGAAGGCGATGGACCAGCCCCCGGGGACCTGTTTGAAGGTTGGCCACAGGGAGTGCTGGTCCTCGTCGTTGACGAGGACGTAGAAGGTGGCTGTTTCATCGTCAAAGGGATTGCCCGACACAAACTCTCCTCAGCAATTACGCGGCTGTCGGCGCACCCCCAGCGCGCCCGCCCGAACCATTCGACACTACCAAAGGTTAGGCTTCCCAATGTAAGCCACATATGAAGGGGAGTCATGCGGGTAGCAATGTTCGGGTATCAGACCTGGGGTCACAAGACCCTGGAAGCCCTCATCAAGTCGTCTCATGACGTCGTCCTTGTGGTCACTCACCCACCGAGTGATCAACCATATGAATCGATTTGGTCGGATTCCGTCGAAGAACTGGCCCGGGACAACGGTATCCCGGTATACCTGGCCCAGCGGCCGGACAGTGCACTGATCGAGCGCGTCCGCGACGCGGGTCCCGACATCATGGTCGCCAACAACTGGCGGACCTGGCTGCCGCGCGAACTTTTCGACCTGCCACCGCACGGGACGCTCAACCTGCACGATTCGCTGCTGCCGAAGTTCACCGGGTTCTCCCCCGTGATCTGGGCAATGATCAGCGGCGCCAACGAAGTTGGGCTCACCGCGCACCGGATGGACGACGAGCTGGACACCGGGGACATCGTCTCGCAACGGTCCATCCCGATCGGCGATCAGGACACCGGTACCGAGCTGGTACGCGCCACCATCGACCTCATTCCCGAGGTGCTGGTCGAGTCGCTGGACCTCATCGAGCGCGGCGCTGCTTCGTGGACCGCCCAGAATCTCGATGATCGCACCTTCTTCCACAAGCGCTCGGCGCGCGACAGCATCATCGACTGGCGGTGGTCTGCAGCAGAATTGGATCGTTTCGTACGCGCACTGTCGGACCCGTACCCGAATGCCGTCACGTATTACCGCGGGCAGCGGATCCGGGTGATCAAGGCCGCGGTCTCGCGCTACCGCTACGGCGGCACCCCCGGACGGGTGTTCATCGCCGAGGACGACGGCATGGTGATCGTGGCCGGCGCCGATGCCCACCGCGGGCAGGATCGGGGCCTGGTGATCCAGCGCGTCCGGCTCGATGACGGCACCGAGTTGCCGGCGTTGGACTTCTTCGGCCGTGGTGGCGGTTACCTGACCGACCGTCCGTGAACGCGAGGCAGCGGGGTTGGAACTCCAACCCCGCTACCGCGCAATCGGTTTCACACCGATGAAGTCAGCTGCCGACGGCCAGCTCGTGGGTCTGTCTGCTCACCCCCACATGCTGGGCGATCGAGTCGACGATCTCACCGGACCGAACCGCGATGTTCGACAGTAGCGATGAGCTCAGACCGTGCGTGTGCTCGGTCCCGCCCTGCAGATAGATGGCACCGGAGATCTCCCGCGAGACGCGGAGCCGGTAGTCGCGGGTCAATTCCGGCCGGTCCGCCCCCAGCTCGCCGATCTCGTAGAGATCACCGAGCATGTCCGGCAACGGCATCGGGACAAATCCGGTGGCGTAGACGACGGCATCACAGTCCAGCACCTCGACCGTGCGGGTCGGATGATGCTCGATCGACACCCGCACCCCGGTGCCGTGTTCCACGGCGCTCTGCACGCCGGACGCGCCGCGGAAGAACAACCGGCGTTTACCCGCGACCCGCTCGGCGTACTCGCGGGTGTAGAGCTCCTCGATCAAGGGCAGATCGACACACGAGTAGTTCGTTGCGCGGTGGTAATCGATGAGACGCTGCCGCACAGTCGTTTCCGCGGCATAGAAGTCGTCAACCGCGGCCGGATCGAAGACCCGGTTCGCGTACGGACTGTCGTCGGCCGGGCTGTATCCGTACTTGGCGAACACCCCGTGCACTTCGGCATCCGGGTAGTTGACATGCAGATAGTCGGTGACCTCGGCTGCGCTCTGGCCGGCTCCCACCACCACGAATCGGTTGTGATTGGTCGAAGGTACATTCGCGATCTTCGACAGCAATTCGTGATTGTGGAACTGCCGCGCAGTCTCGGTGACACCGGGAGGAAGCTGCGCCTGCAGTCCGCCGGCAAGAACCACCGTCCGGGCCCGCACGGTATTCCTGGCGAGATCGCCGGCCCGCTCGACATCGATTGCCAGGCAGTCACCGTCCTCACGGACCGCTACGGCTTTACTGCTGTAATGCACGACGGCGTCCACCTGGTCGGCGGCCCACTCCAGGTAGTCGTGAAATTCCAGACGGGTCGGAAAGAACGTCTGGTGGTTGATGAAGTCACTGAGCCGGCCCCGCTCGGTCACGTAGTTCAGGAATGTGTACCGGCTCTGCACATTGCGCTGACTCGCCAGATCCTTCAGGAACGAGATCTGCATGGTGGTGCCCGGAATCAGCATGCCGGTGTGCCAACCGAATTCAGGCTTCGTCTCGATGAACTCGGCCGTTATCCGCCGCTGCGGCGGGTGAACCTCGTTGTATTCTTCGATCGCAATTGCCAAACCGAGGTTCGATGGTCCAAAGCCCACTCCAACGACGTCGAGTATGTCGTCAACACCGTTGCTGTGTTTGCCATTTGTCGGCATTGTTGACATCAGGCTCCCGCCATCTGGTTGATCGCGCCGGGCACCGGCTCGGAAGGATCGGAACCGAGAGCCACGATGCGGTTGTGCTCGTCGACGTGCACGACCCGAGGGGCGTGGGCACCTACGCTGCGCTCCTCGACGGTTCGGAATGACATGATGATGACCAGATCGCCCGGGTTGATCAGATGTGCCGCGGCACCGTTGATTCCGATGACCCCGGATCCGGCTTCGCCGGTGATCGCATAGGTGGTCAGGCGCGCCCCGTTGGTGATGTCGACGACGTCGACCTGTTCGCCTTCGAGGATATCGGCGGCGCGCATCAGGTTCTCATCGATGGTGATCGAACCGACGTAGTGCAGATCGGCTTGAGTGACAGTGGCGCGATGCACCTTGCCCCCCAACATGGTTCGGAACACGAGTCCCTCCAGCGCTTGTTGAGTTGGATCCCCACAGACTGCCAATTCAGTCGCGAAGGGTAGGTTAACCTAACGTCATGCCGCACACACACGTACGTTCCACCTCCGTCCGGGGTCTTCCGGTTTTCGTCGCATTCACCGTCGCCGCAGCGCTTCTCGCCGGTTGTGGCGGATCAGCCCAGCAGGCCGGAGAAACCGCCTCCACCAGCGCCTCCGCTGATGAATTCATTGTCATTGCACACAAATTCGGCGAAACGAAACTCACAGGAAACCCACAGCGAGTCGTCACTGTGGGTTGGAACGACCAGGATGACGTGCTCGCACTCGGCGTGGTACCAGTGGGTACCCGGAGTTTCTTCGATAATTACAACGACTTTCCGTGGGTGAAAGAAGCCACCGACGGCAAGGGTGTGCCCATCATTCCGGGCGATGACATCAACTTCGAAGCCATTGCCAAGGCAAAGCCGGATGTCATCTTCGCCATCTACGAGACCATCGACAAGAAGACCTACGACCAGTTGTCGCAAATTGCCCCCACCGTCATTCAGTCCGATGACTACGGTGATGAGGAAACACCCTGGGACGTCCAGCTTTTGACCATCGGCAAGGCACTGGGCAAGGAAGACGAGGCCCACGTGAGGGTGGATGAGGTCAATGCAAGAATCACGGAGATCAAAAACGCCCACCCCGAGTTCGCCGACAAGACCCTGGTCGCCGATTACACCTCCGAACTGAGTTCGCAGTACCTGCTCGCCGAGGGCGACCCCCGCAGGCAGCTGTTCGACGAACTCGGATTCAAAGCGCAACCGGACACCGGTGACGTCTCCGACGAGAAGCTCTCACTGCTCGAAGGAGACGTGCTCTTCGTCAACGGTCTCACCAAGGAGCAGCTGGCCGGCTCGCCCGCCTTCCGCAGGCTCAACGTAGTGCAGGATGACCGCACGCTCTATGCGGGTTCGGACTCCACACTGAGCGGGGCGCTCACCTTCAGCGGGCCCGACGCATTGCTCTACGCACTCAATGTGCTCACGCCGCAGCTGAGCAATGCGCTGACCGGCAAGCCGGTCGCGGACCTGTCCAACGCGTAGCCGGCTGAGCCCCGGTCATCCACCGCGGGTGGATGACCGGGGTTCGGCATGGTCAACGAGGTGTCAGATCGCCAGCGTCAGCCGATCCCTGCTGCGGCGGCTGGGCAGCGAGGTCGGCGGGGTGACCGCGAGGCGCAGTGTCAGCGCGATCGACTCGTCCGCGTCCCGCCCGATCAGCTCGTCGAAATCTCGCTGCAGCGCGCTCAATTCACCGGCGAATGACGGGGACAGCTCGAGTAGATCCTCGGCGGTCTGCGCGTAGAGGAAGACCGGGGACACCGGTTGGGCACCGACACCACGCTGCTGGGCGGTGATCCACACCGCTTCCACCGCGGACCCGCCGATGGCGTAGTCGCGCAGGTTGCGGCCCGGCACCCTGATGACGGCCAGCGCCGAGCTGGCCAGGATGCGGTCGCGCATATCCTCGCCCAGCGCCGATCCGGCGTCCCAGTCGGCCAGTTGGGCCATCACGTCGGGGCGGCGCAGCACACCGAGCACCGCCATATCGCCTTCGTCGAATTCGAGGTTGCGCACGTCGATACCGGCGTCGGGGTCCGGATCGCCCGGCCAGCGTAACTCCGAGATCATCTCCGCGTGCAGGTGCGGTGTCAGGAATCGGATCCGGTCCGCGGCAGCGAAAATCGTTGCCGCCCGCTCCATGTCGGCACGATCGGTGAGTAGTCGGAGCCGGCCCCCCTGCCGCTCGGCCGCAGCCACCAATGCCGCGACGAGCTCCGCATCGAGGGTATGCGGTTCGCCGTGATGACGGTTCGTCTCGCGCGCCATCATCGCCGCGAAGAGCCCGGCCAGATCGGCATCGGTACCCGCACCGAGCCGCAACCGGGCCTGCAGTGGCACGCCGCCGGCCTCCTCAGAGACAGTGACCTCGCCGAGCGCGCGGTGCGCGGCCGCGGCGATCCGGGTGTTCAGCAAGGCCGCGCCGACTGCCACCGCACTGCCGCGGAATCCGACGTCCATGGTGGACGTGTAGGTGGGCGCGATCTCGATGTCGACACCGTCCGGCCGGACCTCGATACGCCACGGCTGAACATTGCCGCCCGACGGTGCCCGCATCGCCGCCACCGCGAGATCACCGAGGAGTTCCCCCGGCGTCGCCTCCGAAGTTCCTGCGCTGCCCGGCGTTTTGATCCATTCGTTGTCATCGCCGCTGTGATGGCCCATCTCGGGCTCATGGATCTGGTCGAGCGCCCAGCCGATGTCCAGGCGGGTCCGGCCCGAACGCAGTTGCTCCCCCAGCCCGATCCGGCGGACGGCCTCGGTCAGCGCGCACGCACCGATCCCGACATCGGCGGCCGTCTGCGGCCATGTCGACACGGACTTGTCGATCTCGATCAACGATGCGGCGATGCGCGCCGAGAGCCGGTCGGCCTCCAGGTGGCGCAGGATGTGCGGGATCTTCTCGCGATTGGTCATGCCCGGCAGCAGATCGATGTCGAGCTGTCCGAGCAGTCCGTGCAGAATCGGCCGGCCCGGTTCGTCGTCGAACCGCTCCACATCGACGATCCCGCGGTCGCTGGTCGCCATCAGCACCGGGATCCGTCGTTGCTGCGCGGACACCCGGAGCACGGCTTTCATGTGCAGCGAATCGCACTCCTCGACCACGATGTCCAGACCGTCGACGAAGGCGTCGAGCGTGTCGGCATTGAGACCCGTCTCGAACACCTCGACCGGTAGGTACGGATCGAGCTCGGCGATCCGGCGCGCCGCCACATGCGCCTTGTTCACCCCGAGATCGAAGACCGTGGCCGGCACCCGGTTCAGGTTGGACAGCTCCAGCTCGTCGAAATCGGCCAGTCGCAGGTTCCCGCACACACCCTGCATGGCCAGCGTGTGCGCGACGATGTGCCCGACGCTCAGACCGGCGACCCCGATCGAGAGCGCGCGCAGCCGGTCCTGCTCGGCGGCGGTGATGCTGTTGCGGTTGCGGTCCAGCCGCAACACCCGGAATCCGCGGGGCCCCAACACCGACACGGCGGTGCGCCGCCACGGGTAGAACGCCCACCTGCCGGGCTCGGCGAGCAGATCCGGATCCGGCACGGGGCGCAGGCCTTTCAGGCTTACCAGCTGCCGGCCGCGGTGATCCAGGAATTCGATGCCCGGGTCCCGGCGGAGCTCGTCGAGGATCTCGCCATCCGCGGGGTCGGCCGGGTCCAAAATCTCTGCGCGATAGGCGATCGCCATGCTGTCCTCGTCATCCTCGGGCGCCGCGGCGCGAACACATCCGAGTCGTACACTAAGACCGATTCACGGGGGCGTAGCGACCGACTCGACGGAGGTATGTCCTTGCCCGACACCAGGCACGATCGCGTCGTTGCCGAACTGCCGCTCGCCCCGCTCAATCCGCTGCCGTACCGGCAAAGACGGGACGCTTTGCGCAACTTCCACACCGGCACCGACATCCTGCGCGACGCGGGCGGTCCGGTCACCCGGTTCAGCCTGGGCCCGCGGTGGCTCATGCCGCCCATCGTTGTTGCCACCTCACCTCAGGGAATACGCGATATCGTCAGCGTCCGCGACGGTTCCATCGACAAGACCAGCGCGGTCGCCTCTCAGTTGCGCAGCCTCATCGGGGGCAACCTGTTCGTCTTGCCACATGAGGAATGGCTACCTCGACGGCGCACCCTGCAACCCGTTTTCACCAAGCAACGCGTCGATTCCTTCGCCGGACACATGGCAGAGGCCGCCGAAATGATCACGGCCTCTTGGGTCGACGGCAGCGAGATCGATCTGGACAGCCAGGCCCGGCTGCTGTCCATGCGGGCGCTGGGGCGTTCGGTGCTGGGGCTGGACCTCGACGAAAGATCCGATGCCGTGGCAGAGCCGCTGCGGGTGGCCACCAGCTACGCCGTGGCCCGCGCACTGCGGCCGCTGCGGGCACCGTGGTGGCTGCCGACGCCGGCGCGGCGACGGGCCCGGGCGGCAACCGAGAGCATCCGCCGGCTGGCCGACGAGATCATCTCCGCCTGCCGCGCCGACCCCAGCCTGGACGCTCCCCTCGTGCACGCGCTCATCGCGGCGACCGACCCGGAAACCGGCCGGCCGCTGTCGGACAACGAGATCCGTGACGAAATGATCATCTTCCTGTTCGCCGGGCAGGACACCACCGCCACCACGCTGACCTACACCCTGTGGTCGCTGGGACGACACACCGACATACAGGACCGAGTGGCCGCCGAGGTCGCCGCTCTCGGGGACCGCCGACTGACCACCGAGGATGTCGCACGTCTCCGCTACACCGTCCAGGTGATCAAGGAAGCGCTGCGGCTGTGCCCGCCCGGGCCGACCGGCTCCCGCAGGGCGACACAGGATGTCGAGGTCGCCGGGTACCGGGTCGAGGCCGGCACCATGCTGGTGTTCGGCCGCATGTCGGTGCAACGCGATCCGTCGCTGTGGGCAAACCCGCTGACGTTCGACCCAGACCGGTTCAGCCCGCAGAACTCAAAGAACCTCGACCGCTGGCAATACCTGCCCTTCGGCGGCGGCCCGCGTTCCTGTATCGGCGATCATTTCGCGATGCTGGAGGCGACGCTGGCGATCGCCACCATCATCCGAGGCGTGCGGATCACCGCCCTGGACGCCGATTTCCCGCTGGCGGTGCCGTTCACGATGGTGCCGGACGGCCCGATCCGCGCCCGGCTGACTGCGCGTTGATCCCTGGTGGGGCATACCCCACGAACACCCGCACCAGGGATCAACGCTCGCCGATTGGTCCATTGCCGGGAATGCCGGCGGCCTCGAGAACCTGACCCTCCCGGATCATCCGCGTCGCCGCGGCATCCCAGCGCTTCAGCTGCGTTCGGGTCACGAAGGATTCGGGCAGATGACGCTCGATGTGCGGCCGCAAAATCATGGCGCCGACCCGCAGGATCAGTGGGTTGAGCGCACCCCACACCGGATCGAGATCGGGACGGGTCAGGCCGGCCTCGGCGAACTTCTCCCCCTGCGCGGCGCTGATCTGCAGCAGACCGTCGAAGATGACCGATCCGATCTTGTCGCCTTCGACGAGCGCATGCGCGATGTAGTTCACCAGGTCCGGGTACTCGTAGATCAGCTGGGAGAACCGGCTGCCCATCCCGGCCAGGTCCTCGCTGGTCATCTCCGATACCGGTGTCGCCTCGATGATCTCACCGAACACCTGCAGCACGTAGTCGTCGACGGCGGCCACCAACCCGGCCTTGTTGCGGAAATAATGCTGCACCAAGCCGATCGAGACCCCGGCTTCCTCGGCGACGGCCCGCAGCGATGTCGCGGCGACGCCGTTCTCGGCCAGGGTCCGCACGGCGGCATCACGAATCCGATCGATACTCGTGGGCTCGGGCGTCACCGTTGGCCTCAGAAAGACCGTCATGCGCTCGACAATACAGCCAACTTGCTTTCCAATGCGACCCTATGGTTCGGCGATATGGCAGGCTGGGTTGGCAATGCGCGCGTACCGTCGCCGACCGCAGATGCCCTACACCACCAGATCAGCTGAACAACAACGGGATAATCCACATGCCGAAGGTCACCTTCCCAGCGCCGGCCGGCCCACTGCCCGGCTACCTCGCCACACCCCCCACCGAGGGCCCTTGGCCCGCTGTCATCGTGGTCCAGGATGTGCGCGGGATGACCACCGACATGCGCCGTATCAGTGACCGGCTCGCCGCGGCGGGGTACCTGACGCTGGCACCCGCCCTCTACGGCCGGGGCCTCAAGATCAGATGCATGATCTCCGCCATCCGCACCCACTTCGCGGGCACCGGAGACGCCTTCGACGATATAATCGCCGCGCGCGATCACCTGCTGGCCGACCCGAACTGCACCGGCAAGGTCGGCCTGGTCGGCTTCTGCATGGGCGCCGGCTTCGTCCTGCAACTCGCACCCCGCGGCCTGTTCGACGCGACCGCACCGAATTACGGGCTCAGCCCCAAGAACATCGAGGTGCTCGCCGAATCCTGCCCGGTGGTAGCAAGTTACGGCGCAAAGGACCGCATCGCGCGCAGCGGATCCGCGGCTGAATTGGAAGCGGTACTCGCCAAGGGCGACGTGCCCCGCGATATCAAGGAGTATCAGAACGTCGGCCACAGCTTCATGAACGATTTCGGCATACCGGCGCCGTTCAATGCGATCGAGCGGATCGCCGGCATGGAGTACTCCGAACCGGAGGCCGAGGATGCCTGGCGACGGATCCTGACGTTCTTCGGTGAACATCTGCACTGACTCCCGCTCGGCGCCGCGGGCAGGGCCGTCCGATGCGCTAGTGCTGCCAGGCGATGGTGCCGACCGCGAGCATCTGCGCCATGGTGTCCGGATCGACCGGCGGTGACAGCAGGAACCCTTGAGCCTGATGGCAGCCCATCGCCACCAGCATCTGCGCGGCCGCCTCGGTCTCCAGCCCCACCGCCACCAGCCCGAGACCGAACGCCTCACCGAGGGACACGATCGCCCGGATGATCGCCAGATCGTCCTTGCTCCCGTCGAGGTGCTGCACGAATGACCGGTCGATCTTCAAGGTGTCGATGGGCAGCGATTTCAGCCGGCTCAAATCGCTGTAGGCGGCCCCGAATTCGTCGAGCGCCAGACCCACCCCGAGCGCCCGCAGCGCGGTCAGGATCTCGTCGTTCAGATCGGCGTCATCGGTGACGAAACTCTCCGCGAACTCCAGGCTCAACGAGGCCGGATCGAGCTCGTACTCCGTCAGCACCCGCGCCACATGGTCGGCGAAACCATCGGCGACGCGTTGCACCGGTGAGACGTTGACCCGTAGCAACAAATCCTGCGCGAGCCCCATCGACTTCCACTGCTGCAACTGCGCGCAGGAATCCTGGAGCACTTTACGGCCCAACACCGCTGCCAGGTTGGAGGATTCGGCGACGGGCATGAAAGCGCTCGGGAGCAGCATGCCGCGGGTGGGATGGTTCCACCGCACCAGGGCCTCGACCGCCACCACCTTGCCGGTACGCAGATCCACCTCGGGCTGGTAATGCACGACGAACGCCTCGCTCTCGATGCCGTCACGCAGGTGCAACTCGACGTCATTGAGGAGCAGGTATTTCAGGGCGATGGCATCGGTGAAGACGGCGGCGTCATTGCCGCCCGATCCCTTGGCCGCCTCCAGCGCCAGGTCGGCGTAGCGCAGGACATCGGAGGCCGAATCACGGCCCGGGACGCCCACCGCCACACCGATACTGGCGGTCCGGCGGACGAATTCGCGTCCGATGGCGAAGGGTTCTCTGAGCAGCAGACGGATTCGGTCGGCCAGCAACTCAGCCTGCGGCAGCTCCATCGGCTCGTTGAGTACCAACACGAACTCATCACCGCCCTGGCGCGCGAGAAGTGCGATATCGCTGAAAGATTCGCGTAGCCGCCGGGCGAACTGCGCGATCACCTCGTCGCCTGCGGCGTGGCCGAACAGATCGTTCACCGATTTCAACCGGTCCAGGTCGGCGAACAGCACGGCCACCGGGCCGTCCTGTCCCGATGCGAGGCGGCCGTCGAGATGATCGGTGAGGACCCGGTTGTTGCACAGCCCGGTCAGATCGTCATGCTCGGCCAGGAACTGTAGGCGCTCGATCGCCACCAGCCTGGCCTGCAATTGGGCCAACATGGTCGCGATCGTCTTCAGTGCGTTGAGTTCTTCTTCCAGCCACTCGCGGTCGCCGTACTTCACGAATCCCAACGTGCCGGTGGTGACGTCGTTCGACAGCAGTGGCACACAGGCCATCGAGATCTGCGGCACCTCGGTGCCCTGCTGGATCCGCTGCTGGTACTCGTCAGTCTCGGCCGCCGGCCGGATCACCAGCGGCTCTTTGAGCCGTTCGGCCATCGCGAAGACCGGGTCGGCGTCGGCGAAGTAGACGACCCCGATCGGGTCCGGGTCGGGCACGAATGGACGGACCGGCCACTCCGCCACCAACCGGGTCGCGTGAATCTCGTGATCGTTGTGCCGCAGGAAGGCGACATCGAGCCCGAGATATGCCGCCAGGTCGGCGAGCACCAGTTCACTGATCTCGACCACATTGTCGGTGTGTGCGGTGATCAGCCGTTTGGCAGCCAGGTCCACCAAGCCATTGAGGCTGCCGATCAACTGGCGTCACCGACCTTGCAAACCCCCCGGTGTCCGGCAGCGCGGCGCGAGGTGCACATCCGCCACACTTTAGCGGTCGACGTCAATTTTGCACCGGCGCCCAGCCGTCGCCGAGTTCTATGGCCGACCGGCGCCGCGGCCGTCGAAGAAACCACCCGCGACAATCACCGGCTGGCGGGTCACTTCATGCGTTGACTCAGGAACTGGCAGCCGGTTCCACGTAGGTCTTCGAGCGCGGCGCGGCGTCCGGATGCCGCGACGAGCAGTGATACCGCCGGGCCTTCGACTGTCTCACCCTGCCCAATGACGATGTCAGCATCGGTCGCGCGCAGCTGTAGCCCATGTATCAGGGTCTTTGCCCCGAACCGATGGTCGCGGGACAGGTAACTCAGCGCGTCGGCGATGTGGGTGGTGCCGTAAGTGTGAGCGATCCGCAGTGGTCGCCGAATGTCCTCACCGTGCACGACGATCTCGATCACCCTGGTGATCGTGGGTTGCGGCGGTGATGCCGTCGCATAGGTCGCGGACCGTAACGCCTCAATCGCTTGGGCCGGAGAGCTCCGGCGACCAGCGTGAATCTGCTTCTCGGCGATGCGATTCGGGCGAAATCCGGCAACCACCAATTCTCTGGCGAACTTCGCGAGGGACAACGTCGCGGTGGCCGCCAGATGGACGACGACATCGCGAACGTCCCACCCCGCGCACAGCGATGGCGTGTCCCAATCGAGGTGCCCGTACCCGGTGAGATCCTTGACCAGGGCAGCGCGCTCGGCGTGCACGTTTGCCCACAACTCAGATCGCATGAATCCAGTCTGGTGCTGGCCCGCATGCATTGCCATCGGATGCATCTATCGCGATGGTCCATCCTGCGGCTCGGGCTCACAGATAGCCCAGAACGAAACAAGGCCCCCGTACGGAAGCCTTGGAACGTTCAACATCCGGTTCAGCTCCTGCTCTCGCCGACGTCCTTTCGGACGCGGGTTCGAGAAAGAGCTCGTGGGTGGAGCTAAGGGGATTCGAACCCCTGACCCCCACACTGCCAGTGTGAAAGTTCATGTGCTGGCCAGTGTCATAGCGTCCACCTTGTACCGATACGTGCAGTTCACAGGGTTAGCGCCGTGCTTATGCATCCACTGAGTATTTGCAAGTTACTGAGAGTCTTAGGACACGGATAGGACACGTCGAACGGGCGTTCGGACGCACAACTGGACGCCCACTGGAGAGCCATCTAATGGTTCGAGTCCATCCGGCGGAGCCAGTTAGACCGTAGTTTTTGGCTCCCGTGCACAACATCTGCACACATCGGAGCAGATGCACTGATGCCACGAAGCCTGGGCAAGGGTGCTTGTGCCGCGCCGCCGACGGCCGGGTAACGGCAGAATGTCACCCATGGGTCGTACAGTTCTGACAAGCAATCACTGGCGCACGCAGACAGTGCGCGCAAGCTCCTCGTGAGGTGAGGTAGAGGTTGAAACGTGGA
This sequence comes from Mycolicibacterium sp. P9-22, assembly GCF_008329585.1. GTDB lineage: Bacteria > Actinomycetota > Actinomycetes > Mycobacteriales > Mycobacteriaceae > Mycobacterium. The sequence goes on from NZ_NPKP01000005.1 coordinate 120,028, forward strand.
TCGCGGTCGAGTGACGGAACTGCACTACATCACGCCGCTCGCCAACCTAGCGTCGATTAGGGCGCACGGCATCCTGAGTCACAACCGGGCGAAGAATGTCGGCCATGAATCGATCGCTGACGAGGCGGTGCAGGACCGACGGGTGCATGTCAAGGTTCCAGGGGGCGCGATGCTCCACGACTACGTGAACCTGTTCTTTGACGCTCGGAATTCCATGATGTATCGACGGTTGAACAAGCGAACATCAATCGCAGTCCTTCGCGTGCATCCCGCGGTTCTCGACCTCGCGGGAACGGTAATTACTGATGGCAATGCTGCGTCACCGTCGACTACCTATGGACCCTCGCCGAGCCGCCTAGCGGTGCTTGACGAGGAGCGGGTTTATGCTCTCTCGTGGGACCATCCAGATCCATGGATCAAGCGGGAGCGCAAGCGTCAGCGTAGCGCCGAGGTCCTGGTCCCGGGCGTCGTGCCAACTAACTACTTGCTCGGTGCTTACACGTGCTCGAGTGCCGTCTCAAGCAAGTGCAATAAGGTTTATCCCGAAATCGAAGCGAAAGTACTTCCCCATGTCTACTTCGCATGAACGGTCAAACGTCACCCTAACTACAGGCAACGTGCTGGATTCGAGAGCCCAGACCCTCGTGAACACCGTGAATTGTGTTGGCGTGATGGGCAAAGGGATCGCTTTAGCTTTCAAGCGCCGATACCCTGAGATGTTCCGTGACTATGTGGCACGCTGTGACCGCAATGAAGTTAAGTTGGGCCGCCCCTACCTCTATAAGGCTGAGGATCATTGGATCATCAATTTTCCGACGAAGGACCACTGGCGTGCAGTAAGTCGCTTGCAGGACATCATTGATGGTCTCGAATATCTTGAGAAGCACTATCGAGAGTGGGGTATCACTTCCTTAGCGGTTCCTCCCCTTGGCTGCGGGAACGGTCAACTCGAGTGGAAGGTTGTTGGTCCAACTCTTGCCAGGCATCTCAGTAGGTTCGACATTCCAGTGGACTTGTATGTGCCGCAGGGTGAATCGCCCGACGTTGAGCAGCTCTCGCTTATGCCCATTTCCAACGAAGCCGCACCCATCGAGCGATTTGTTCCGCCCGAGTGGGTCGCCATTGTTGCAATTCTCGACCACGTCGAACGCCAACAACGCGAGCAGTATCACTGGCCGGTCGGACGGATCATGTTCCAGAAGTTGGTGTACTTCGCGACTCAAGCGGGCATTCCCACCGGCTTGAAGTTCGAGGCCAATAGCTACGGTCCGTTCGCGTCATCCCTTAAACAACACATTGCACGCCTACAGAACAATGGGCTGGCGTTGGAGCGTCAGCGGGGAAACATGTTCGAGGTGAAGGTGGGCTCTACCTACGGTGATGCCGCGCGCAACTATCGCGACAAGATGGAGCCATGGCGCACGGCGGTTGAACGTACTGCCGATCTGATTTCGCGAATGAATTCATCGACCGCGGAGATTGCTGCCACCGTGCATTTCACTGCGGAGCGGCTTGGGCGTGAGCATGGGAGGCGACCTACGGCGAGCGAGGTGATACTGGAGGTCGAGCAGTGGAAGATTCGGCGCAATCCTCCAGTGAAGCGCGCAGCGATTGTGGATGCGCTAGCTGTACTTGGGCTTCAAGGCTGGCTTGATGTGGAGCTGGACGAAGCGGCGGAGGAGCTCATCGACGAGCTCATTGATGCGTGACCCGCGAATCGTCTCGCTAGTCGTCGGACACGCCGATGTTGCATTTGCCGCGATATTATCGTGATGTTGCGATAATATCGCGCCGTGGGAAACATTGATCATCTCATCCATCGCATTGCGCCGCTGGTAGAACCCGTGCACGATGCGTTCGGACGCGCACGGCTCTACGTCGACAAACTGGGAGTTCCCAACACTGACGAGAAGCGGTGGCTCAGGACGTCGCTCTTCCGTAGTGACGTGTTCGACTACCTCGCTGCCCATGCGGTGGCCGATTGGTCGCTTGACCATCGAAGTCATCACTTGAATGGGACGGTTCATCTTGCGCACACCCACGGGGACTTGAAGCTCCGGATTCTCCGCGAAGCCCCAATCCGCGGCGGTGTCCCGTGCGCTGGAGTTAGCGGACGCCGACAGGCTTACTACCGCAATCGCCCCTACGGCCAGCTCGGATTGTGGGGTGCGCCGAAGGATGCCGATCACAATCTTCTCCTCCTTTGGAACGAACTGGCAGAGGATGTGTCGCTCAGGCTTGTGCACCCCATTGGCGTAGGAACAGCGCTCCGCGGAGTTCCGATCGACCTGTCGGCTGACCTACCTCGGCATCGAGCCGAGTTTGAGAACAGACGATTTGATGTTCTGGACGAGGACCTGGACGATACGGTGAGCTACGACGACGAGGAGGGTGGCAGTGGGGGCAGCGCCTAACCCCGGTGCCCGACTGATTGATCTCCGCGAGCTGTTACAGCTCACACAGAAGGACCTTGCCGGGATGTCCGGTATTCCGCAATCAACGATCTCCGACGTTGAGCGGGGTGACCGCGAACCAACGACGGCGGTCCTCGCTACCATCTGTGCTGCGGTCAGGATGCCATTGTCGTTCTTCGAATTCCCCGGCGCGCCGACCGACCCGGCGGCGGTTCACTTTCGAAAGATGGCTGGCGCTGGCGTCAAGGCGACGCGCTCGGCGCTCCGCTACTTCGAGGAGTTGCAGCGAATAACCGACCGTCTCATGGAGTCTTCAGACAGACCCCTTATCCGGCTTCGGCCTGTGGAGGGGCAAGTAACCGGGGCAGATATCGAGCAGATTGCCGCTGAGGCTCGCGATGAGCTAGGAGTCCCGCATACCCAACCGGTTAGGCACGTCATGCGGTCGGTCGAGCGTGCTGGAACTGCAATCGCTCCTTTGGTGCGCCTGGGTTTGGAGCATCCAGCGTTCGATGGGCATTCAGGTATGTCGCGATTGACGTCGCGGTCGGCCTTGGTCATGTACACGCCAACCACTGCTGGTGATCGTCAGCGCTTTACAGTGGCCCACGAACTTGGTCACCTAAAGCTTCACGTGTCGCGCGAGGTCAGTGACGAGCGGACTCGGGAGAAGGAAGCGCATCGATTCGCCGGCGCCTTCCTGTATCCGCGAACTATCGCCGAGAACGATATTTCCGAATCGTTGAGCTTGAATGGATACGCTCGAATTAAGGCGAGATGGGGCGTCGCGATTCAGGCGCTGATCCAGCGCGGCCGTGATCTACGGTTGATCTCGCCAGATCGTCACAGATCGTTGATGATCCAAGTTTCGTCGCGTGGGTGGCGTAAAAATGAGCCGGTCGAAGTTGGTGTCGAGCAACCAATTCTGTTGTGGCGCTTACTTTCCTCGAAATATGGGGAATCCCCGTATATGGCGGCCTCCTTTGATTTTGGTATCGCTCCCGAGCTGCTTGAGTTGTGGATACCGAATCGTGCGACGGATCAGGGAACCAATGCTGAGATTGTCGACATTGTGACAAGGCACCGGAGCCGGGCCTAGGTTCGGCCCCGCTTTACTGCGAAGGTCCCGGGGTGGCATCCGCTGCGGATCATCGCGAGGGCCACACTGCCCTGTCCACCGTCGTCGGACAGGCCGAGGGAAGCACACACATCGGTGTGTGCGGCGGTGCCGGTGCGGTAGCGCTGTTTTGTCAGGGCCTTGATGGAAGGCCAGCACCGCTCCAGTAGTGGGACGACGAACGCGCCCTGGTGCGGCCCGCCGGCCGCGCAGAGCACCTGATCGTCGGAGCCGTTGCGGGTCAGTGCAGCGCGGATGTCGGCGGGTCCGGGGACGCGCCCGTGAGTCCACCGCGCCTCACTCCACGGACCAGCGAACGCGACGGCGGACGCGGTGCCGGCGGGCAGCGATGTGAACTCTGCGCGTGGTTGGTCATTGATTGAGTTGCACAGGGTGCCTGCTGACCCCGCCGTGCCCGTCGACATCGACCCTGCCGCCATTCGGCAGGACCGGTCCGCCGGCTGGCCAGCGCCGCCGCGCGGTTCATATCCTCCAAGGATTTCGCGTTCGCCATGTTCGATGAGATGGACGACCCCGCCGCAGCGTTGCGCCCGGATCGACCACCAAACGGCGGCCGCAATCGCAAGCTCGATGATGTGCACTACCGGCAGTGGCGGAACTGCTGAGAACGGCACGTGAGTACGGCTATCCACCACGCGAGTTCGTCTCCGAGCGTCTCGGCGCATCGATTCCCACTGTCGACCGGTGGATCAAAGAGGCCAAGAAGCGCAACCATCTGCCCCGCGACTGGGCAACAGCGAGGAGTGAAGAGACCGACCGATGACCGCCAGCGAGCATCCCCAGAAACGCGGCGAGCGCGCCGACAGCTCGATCAAGAAGCTGGCGAACGGCAAGGGCTGGCGCGCGCGCCACACTGGGCACCGATCCGGTGAGCGGCAAGCAGGTCCGGCCAACCAAGGTGTTCGCCACCAAGAAGGCCGCGCAAGACTGGGTGACCGAACAGCGCAATCAGTGGAGCTCGGCATCATGGGCGCCCAAGTCCAACCGGACGTTCGATGAAGTTGCCGACCACTGGCTGACGCTCCGCGAGGCGGATTCGTCCATCGGGCCGAACACCGTGCGGGCCGACCGCGAGTCGCTGGCCTATGCGCGGCGTGCATTCGGAGCGGTCCAGGTCCAGAAGCTCACCCCCGCCGCGCTGGCCGACTGGTCAGCTGCGCTTACCGGCAAGGGCGGCAGGGTGCTGGCCCGGCTACCAAGCACCGCGCCATCGTCCGGCTCAAGTCGGTTATGGCGCACGCAAAGCGGATGCGCTGGCTGACCTACGACCCGTCGGCCGACCTCGAATCGCCCGAACAGAAGTCGATCACCGCCACGGCGGCCGATGACATCTGGACACCCACACAGATGACGGCATTTCTTGATCACGTCGCGGCGCACCGACTCAGCGGTTGTTTCGCGCTCACATTGCTCGGACTGCGCCGAGAGGAGGTGGGCGGGCTGCGTTGGTCAGACATCGATCTGGAGACCGGCGCGCTGCGCATCCGACAGGCCCGGGTCGACGTGAACGGACGCGACACCATCGTGACACCCAAGACCGACCGCAGCGCGCGCGATCTGCCGGTGCCACCTCGGGAGCTGTCGATGCTCAAGGCCATGCGTGCGGTTCAACTCCGCGAGCACCTGGCCGTCGGTCGGCCACTGACCGATAGCGACCTACTGCTGTCGCGCGCGGATGGCACTCCCCTGCCGGTGCGGGAGTACAGCCGGGAGTTCTCCGCGCAACGCAAGGCTGCGGGCCTCAAGGCGATCACGTTGGGCAAGCTCCGGCACTCCAATATCTCGCGAATGCGGGCCGCGGGAATCGCCGCTGACGTCGTCGCCGCCTGGCACGGCCACACCGAGCGCATGACCCAAGCTGTGTACGGCAGGGTGACCGATGACCGCCTCACCGCAGCGTCGGCGGTGTTCTCGGCACCGGTAGGACAAAGTCCAGCCGTAGGACAGAGTTAGGACATCTGGCCCCGTGCGAGACAAGCCCCGCAAACGAGAAAACCCGCCTTGTACGATGTCAAGGCGGGTTTTCTACGAGTGGAGCTAAGGGGATTCGAACCCCTGACCCCCACACTGCCAGTGTGGTGCGCTACCAACTGCGCCATAGCCCCGTTTGTTGTGCTGTTGAAAGGTACACCACTGCCCGGCGCAGGTTCAAAACAGCTGGTCAGGGCACCTCGCCACCGGCCTCTGGGCCCAGCGGGCGGACCGGGGTGTGCTCGGCGGGCGGCCGGCCCCTGGTCTCGGGGGCGAACACCCAGCCCAGTGCGGCGATCAGCAGGATCGCGCCGCTGATCACGAACGCCCAGGAGAACGAGAAGTACTGCGCGATCAGCCCCACCAGCAGCGAACCGCCGATCGAGCCGACATCGGCCATCATCTGGAACGTTGCCACCGCGGTGCCGCCACGGGATTTGTTGCCGACAACGTCGGCGACCGCGGCCTGCTGCGGTGAGACGAAGATCCCGGTGGCCGCGCCGGCGACATAGGCCGCGGCCAGGAACACCGGCATCGACGTGGTGAAACCCACCAGCGCCGTCGACACCGCGGCCAGCGTCAACCCGAAGATCAGCAGCTTGCGCCGCCCCAGCTTGTCCGACAGGTACCCGCTGGGGATGACGACCGAGATGTTGCCCACCGCGAACGCCGTCAGCGCCAGACCGGCCGCACCCGGCCCGTGACCCAGCACCTCCACGATGAACAGGGGCACCAGCGCTATCCGCAGCCCGAACGACGCCCACCCGGTGGCGAAGTTGGAGAGCAGCGCCGCCCGGTAGGCGCGGTGGGCGAACACGGTGCGGAACGGCACCGGCGGCGCCTCGTCCTCGTCCGACCGGCCGCCCACGGTGGAGTGCCGCAGGCTGATGAACACCACCGCCGCGGCGACCAGCAGCGCGGCGCCGTAGATCACGAACGGAGCGGAAAGACCGAAACCCGCGGTCAGGCTGCCCAGGATCGGTCCGCCGACGGATCCGATCATGAAGCCCGACGAGAACAGTCCCGACACCCGGCCGCGCGCGTCGGCCGGCGAGATGCGGATCATCAGGCCCAGCGAGGACACCGTGAACATCGCCGACCCAAGACCGCCGAGCGAGCGGAACAACAGCAGCTGCCAGTAGCTGTCGGCCAGCGCGCACGCACCGGTCGACAGCGCCACGATGATCAGGCCACTGATGTAGACCCGACGCTCCCCCAGTCGCTGGACCAGGAAGCCCGCCGGCGGCGCACCCACCAGGCGCATCACCGCGAAGGCGGTGATGACGAACGTGGCGGCGGCGATGCTGACCCCGAAGTGGCGGGCGTACTGCGGCAGCACCGGGGCCACCACGCCATAGCCCAGCGCGACCACGAAATTGGCGGCGACCAGAACCCAGACCTCGCGCGGCAGACGCCGCTTGGAATCGGCCGGACAGTCTTCCTCCGCAGTAGAGCTCACCCGATGACTGTATTCACCACATCTTTGGCGGCTTGCTGGACCTCCGCCAGATGCTCGGGTCCTTTAAACGATTCGGCGTAGATCTTGTACACGTCCTCGGTGCCCGACGGCCGCGCGGCGAACCAGGCGTTCTCGGTGGTCACCTTGAGCCCACCCAGGCCCGCGCCGTTGCCGGGTGCGGTGGTGAGCTTGGCGGTGATCGGCTCGCCGGCCAGCTCGGTCGCGCTCACCTGCTCGGGCGACAGCTTGGCCAGCCGGGCCTTCTGTTCGCGGTCTGCCGGGGCGTCGATGCGCGCGTAGGTGGGAGCCCCGTACTTCTCGGCCAGTTCGGCGTAGCGCTGCGACGGGGTGGATCCGGTGACGGCGAGGATCTCCGAGGCCAGCAGCGCCAGGATGATGCCGTCCTTGTCGGTGGTCCAGGTCGATCCGTCGGTGCGCAGGAAGGACGCTCCCGCACTCTCCTCGCCACCGAAACCGATTGTCCCGCCGATCAATCCGTCGACGAACCATTTGAAGCCGACGGGCACCTCGACCAGCTCGCGACCCAGCCCGCCGACCACCCGGTCGATGATCGAGCTGCTCACCGCGGTCTTGCCGACCGCGGTGGCTCCCGGCCAGTTCGGGCGGTGGGTGAACAGGTAGTCGATGGCGACCGCCAGGTAGTGGTTCGGGTTCATCAGCCCGCCGTCGGGGGTGACGATGCCGTGCCGGTCCGAATCGGCGTCGTTGCCGGTGGCGATCTGGTACTCCCCGATCTTGCCGATCAGGGAGGCCATCGCATTCGGGGAGCTGCAGTCCATCCGGATCTTGCCGTCGGTGTCCAGCGTCATGAACCGCCACGTCGCGTCGACGAGCGGGTTCACCACCGTGAGGTCCAGTTTATGGGTCTCGGCGATGGCCGCCCAGTAGTCGACGCTGGCGCCGCCGAGCGGGTCGGCCCCGATGCGCACACCCTGCGCGCGGATGGCGTGCAGGTCGACGACATTCGGCAGATCCGCCACGTAGGCGTTGAGATAGTCGTGGCGCTGCGCGACCTGCAGTGCCCGCGACAACGGGACCCGTTTCACGGCCCGGATACCTTCGCGCAGAATCTCATTGGCCCGCTTGGCGATCACGCTGGTGGCGTCGGAGTCGGCGGGCCCGCCGTTGGGCGGGTTGTACTTGAATCCGCCGTCGCGCGGCGGATTGTGCGACGGGGTGACGACGATGCCGTCGGCCAGGTCGGTGTCGCGGCCGCGGTTGAAGGTCAGGATGGCGTGGCTGACCGCCGGGGTCGGCGTGTAGCGGTCCGCCGCGTCGATCATCGCCACCACATCATTGGCGGCCAGCACTTCCAACGCGGACGCCCACGCCGGTTCGCTCAGGGCATGGGTATCCCGGCCGATGAACAACGGACCCGTGGTCCCCTGGGCCGCGCGGTACTCCACAATCGCCTGGGTGGTGGCCAGGATGTGCGCCTCGTTGAAGGCGCCGTCCAGCGCGGAGCCGCGGTGACCGGACGTGCCGAACACCACCTGCTGCGCGACGTCTTCGGGGTCGGGTTGCACCGTGTAATAGGCGGTGACCAGATGTGCGAGGTCGACGAGATCTTCGGGCTGTGCCGGCTGACCGGCTCGCGGATGGGCCACCATGACACCATCCTTGCCTACCCGCGGCGCCGGTGTCTCGCCGTAGGTGCAAGCCCGTCACAACTTCTGGGCAAGTCGGCCGCCGCAAGGCTGCCGGCGTGAACAACTCCGCACGATCAGCCCAACCGCCGCCGAAATATCCCGCGCCGTCATGGTGTGCCGGACCTCGCCGGGACCGCCGCCGGGCTACATACTTTGCGATGTGGCGATCACCGACCGGCGGGAAGTGGCTGCGGTGTTCGTCGGCGGCGCGCTGGGCACGCTGGCGCGTGCTGTGCTCAGCCATGTCCTCGCGGTACCGCCGGGTCACTGGCCGTGGGCGACGTTCCTGGTCAACATCGTCGGGGCGGCACTGCTGGGGTACTTCACCACCCGGCTGCTGGAACGGCTGCCCGCCTCGGGGTATCGCCGCCCGCTGCTGGGCACCGGGCTGTGCGGCGGACTGACCACCTTCTCCACCATGCAGGTCGAGGTGCTGGTGATGCTGGAGCACGGTCATTACGCGCTGGCCGCCGGCTACACCGCCGTCAGCATCGGGCTGGGACTGCTGGCGGTGCAGGCGACGACGGCATTGGTCAGGCGGGTGCGGGTCCGGTGAATACAGCGGTGGTGTGGGCCGGTGTGCTGCTGCTCGGCGGCGTCGGCGCGGTGTGCCGGCTGCTGGTCGATCGGGCGGTATCGGCCCGGTTCCCGAGTGGTTTACCGGTCGGCACGCTCGCGGTGAACGTCAGCGGCGCGTGGCTGCTGGGCTTCCTCGGCGCGCTGGCGCTCGATCCGCACGCCGCGCTGCTGGCCGGGACCGCGTTCGTCGGCGCCTATACGACGTTCTCCACCTGGATGCTGGAAACCCAGCGCCTCGGCGAGGAACGCCGGGGACGCACGGCGGCGGCCAATATCGTGCTGTCGGTTGTGCTCGGGCTGGCGGCGGCCTGGCTGGGCCAGCTGATCGGACGAGCACTATGAGCGTCGAACTGCTGAAGCTGACGGCGTACTTCGGTGAGCGACTGCGCGGTGAGCGCGGGTTCGTCGCCGACGAACTGCTGGGTCTGCTCGGCACCGAACGGGTGGCCGACAGTGTGGTGCTGCGCGGGATCGGTGGCTTCGGTCCCAGCCATCAGCTGCGCACCGACCGGTCACTGTCGGCGTCGGAAGATCTGCCCGTGGCGCTGGTCGCGGTGGACACGGCCGACCGTATCGCCGCGCTGGCACCGTCGGTGGTGGCCGCCATCTCCCGCGGCATCGTCACGTTGGAACGGGCCGAGACCGGCATTGCTGGTTCCGGCTCGGCGAAGCTCACCGTCTATCTCGGTCGTCAGGCCCGGATCGGCGGGCGCCCGGCGTACCGGGAGATCTGTGCGATGCTGCATCGGCTCGGATTTGCGGGTGCGGCAGCGTTTCTCGGGGTCGACGGCACGGAACACGGCGTGCGCCGGCGGGCGCGGTTCTTCAGTGCCAATGCCGCGGTGCCGGTGATGATCATCGCGACCGGCGCCCAAGAGCAGGTGGCGGCGGCGTTGCTCGGTATCCGTGACGCGCTGCCCGCCGCCACTATGACGGTGGAACGCATTCAGGTCTGCAAGCGCGACGGGGCACTGCTGGCTCGTCCGGCGGCCGTGCCCGCCACCGACGCCGGCGGGGTGGCGCGGTGGCAGAAACTCACCATCCACACCTCCGAGGGCACCCGACACGACGGTCTCCCGATCCACCGCGCGATCCTGACCGAACTGCGAGACCGACGGGCCGCCGGAGGCGCCACCGCGCTGAGCGGAATCTGGGGTTTCCACGGCGCCCACGAGCCGCACGGCGACAGGCTCTTTCAGCTCGGACGTGAGGTGCCCGTCACAACGGTCATCGTGGACACCCCAGACCGGATTACGGCGTGTTTCGACATCGTCGACCGTCTGACCTGCGCACATGGCCTGGTCACCAGTGAAGTTGTGCCCGCTCTCGTCTCGATCGACGGCGGCGCTCGAAGGGGTTCCACCACCCTCGCCGACCCGGCCCACTGAGGGGCACGTTCGGTAAGCCTACCCTGAGTAAATTCTCAGGTGTAGGGTCGCCGAACATGGAAATGTCACAGTCCGAAGCAGTCAATCCGGAGCTCCTGGCCATCTTGCGCGACGATCTGAGTATCGACGTCAGCCGGGTCTCGCGGGACTCCAGACTGGTCGACGACGTCGGCATGGATTCGGTGGCTTTTGCCGTCGGCATGGTGGCAATCGAGGACCGCTTGGGCGCCGCGCTTTCCGAGGAAGATCTGCTCAGCTGCGAGACCCTCGGCGACCTGGAAAAGGTGGTGCTGGCCAAACTGCCCGCGGATCAGGCCAACGCGTGACCGCGTCGGTATCGGCGCTGGCGCAGGCGCTTTCGGAGGCGATGACGTCCACGGACCGGTCGCTGTCGGTGCTCGACACCGACTCCGGCACCTGGAACCGCCACCCGTGGAGCGAGATCCACGCGCGTGCCGAGAACGTCGCCGCCCGCATCTGCGATGACGGCGCGTCCGCGATCGGCCTGGTCGGCGATCCCACCGCCGAGTTCATCGCGGCCATCCCCGGCGCCTTCCTGGCCGGTGCCGCCGTCTCGATCCTGCCCGGACCGGTGCGTGGCGCCGACCCGAAGCGCTGGGCCCGCGCGACAATGGAGCGATTCGACCGCGTCGGGGTGCGCACCGTGTTCAGCCACGGCTCACATCTGCGTGAGTTGGCCGGCACGGAAACCGACATCACCGTGCACGATGTCGGAGTGGTCGCGCACGCGCAGCGCTCCACCACCCACGCCGGCACTGTGGAAGGCACCGGCGCGGCCGTCCTGCAGGGGACCGCGGGCTCCACCGGAACCCCACGGACAGCGCAACTCTCGCCCGAGGCCGTGCTGGCCAATATCCGCGCGCTGGTACAGCGTGTCGAAGTCACCGACACCGACTGCGGGCATTCCTGGCTGCCGCTCTACCACGATATGGGTCTATCCTTCGTGCTCACCATGGCGCTGGCCGGCGCGGACCTCTGGCAGGCACCGACATCGGCGTTCTCCGCGTCACCGTTCGGATGGGTCAAATGGCTCACCGAGAGCCGCGCGTCGGTGACCGCCGCGCCGAACATGGCCTACAACATCGTCGGCAAGTACGCCGGCCTGGTCAGCGAGGCGGACTTCTCGAATCTGCGTTTCGCACTCAACGGTGGTGAACCCGTCGATTGCGACGGCAGCCGGCGCTTCGCCGCCGAGATGGCCAAGTTCGGTCTCGACCCCGGCGCGCTGGCCCCGTCCTACGGTTTGGCCGAATCCAACTGTGCGGTGGCGGTTCCCGGCCCCGGCAACGGGCTGCAGGTCGACGAGATCCACATCGTCACCGATGCCGGTGGCTACATCCGCAAGCACGCCGTGCTGGGCGGGGCCATTCCGGGGATGGAGATCCGTATCGCGCCGAACGAGCAGTTCGCCGGCGATGTCGCCGACCGCGACGTCGGCGAGGTGGAGATCCGCGGCACCTCGATGATGAGCGGTTATCTCGGCGAGCAACCCGTCGAGCGGGAGAGCTGGTTCCCCACCGGGGATATCGGCTATTTCCTGGACGGCAGCCTGGTGATCTGCGGGCGTGCCAAGGAGATCATCACCGTCGCCGGGCGCAACATCTTCCCGACCGAGATCGAGACGGTGGCCGCGCAGGTCGAAGGAGTCCGGGCCGGTGCCGTCGTCGCCGTCGGCACCGAGGGACCGGCCACGCGTCCCGGACTGGTGATCGCCGCCGAGTTCAAGGGCGCCGACGAACCGGCCGCCCGCACGGCGCTGGTCGAGCTCATCGCCTCCGAATGTGGCGTGGTGCCGGCAGAAGTGGTCTTCATGCGTCCCGGATCGCTACCCCGGACCTCATCGGGCAAGCTGCGCCGCCTCGAAGTCAAACGCAATCTGGAGGGTGCCGGACAATGACCGCCACCATCGACATCGCCGAACCGATCTCACTGGAGGACTTCCAACAGTTGCTGGATCGGGTCTTCGACGACCGGGTCCGGGCCTGGACCGCCGAGGCCGAACGCACCGGGAAGTTTCCCCGCGAGCTCATCGAATACCTGGGCACCGAAGGGGTTTTCGCCGCCAAGTGGGGCGTTTCGCAGCATCCCGATGTGGCCAAGGTGATCGCGCTGGCGCTGGCACTGGGCCGGCTGGGATCGGCCGGCATCGCCGTCGGGGTGAGCCTGCACGACTCGGCCATCGCGCTGCTGCGCCGGTTCGGCCGCTCCGAGCATCTGAAGGACATCACCGAGAAGGCCATCCGCGGCGAGGTCGTGCTGTGCGTCGGGGCCTCGGAGGAATCCGGCGGATCGGACCTGCAGATCGTCGAGACCAAGGTGCGCTCGGTGCGCGACGGCTTCGAGGTCAAGGGCATCAAGAAGTTCGTCTCGCTCTCCCCCATCGCCGATTACGTGATGGCGGTGGCCCGCAATGTCGACAACGACCCGGACAGTAAGCACGGCAACGTCGTCGTCATCGCGGTCCCACTGCACGACCCGGGTGTGCAGGTGCAGCAGCCCTACAACAAGGTCGGTGCCGGACCCCTGGACACCGCCGCGGTGCACATCGACACCTGGGTGCCCGCCGAAGCGCTGGTGGCCAGGGCGGGTATCGGCCTGGCCGCCATCTCCTGGGGGCTGGCCCACGAACGGATGTCGGTCGCCGGCCAGATCGCCGGCAGTTGCCAGCGGACACTGGGAATCACGTTGGCCCGCATGATGAAACGCAGCCAGTTCGGGCACACGCTGTACGAGCACCAGGCGCTGCGGATGCGGATGGCCGACCTGCAGGCGCGGGTGGACCTGCTGCGCCACGCGCTCACCGGGATCGCCGCCGGCGGGAAACTCGATCTGCGCACCGCGGCCGCGATGAAGGTGTGCGCGGCGCGACTGGGTGAAGAAGTGGTCTCCGAGTGCATGCACATCTTCGGTGGCACAGGCTATCTGGTCGATGAGACGCCGCTGGGCCAGTGGTGGCGCGATATGAAGCTGGCGCGGGTCGGCGGCGGCACCGATGAGGTGCTGTGGGAACTGGTCGCTGCCGCGATGAAGCCGGACTACGACGGCTACGACGAGATGATGGGCACCGCTTCCTAGCCACCGAGTGGCCACCTATCACACGCAATGTCGTGAATCGCGTGCGCCAAGTGGCCATTCGGCCAGCGATGCTACTTGTGCGCGGGGATGTCCTCGGGCGTGCGCGGGAACACGTAGAGCGCCATCTTGCGATTGGCCATCTGGTGTTCGCCGAGGAATGTGCACCCCACGTATTCGACCAGCCGGCGCGCACCAGTGTTGCGATGGTCGGGGTCGAACATGATGCGCCGGCACTCGGGATCCAGGGCGAACATGTCCTTCATCAGCCGGGGCAGCATCAACGGCGCGATTCCCCGGTTGACGAGTTTGGTGTCCGCGATCGCGGCGTGCATGCCGAGGTCATGCGGGTCGGCGTCATACCGGGTGGCGATGGAATCCTTTGCGGCCCGGTACAACTCGACATAGCCGATGTCTTCGCCGTTGCGGCTGGTCAGAAACGGGCGGGAGAACGTACCGGCCAACTGGGCCTTCAGGTACAGCCGCCAGCGCTCTGGCGGCCACGCATACTCCCAGGCCGCCGCGAGGTGCGGAAGATTCATCCATTCCGAAATCAGTTCGGCATCGGCGTCCGGGTCGACCGGTCGGGCGGCGTAGGGCGCGTCGATGTTCGGGATCTGCGGCGGACCGACCCGGCGCACCTCGTCCGGGATGTCCGTGAGCTCACGCGGAAGAATCGGCAGTGCCTCGTCAATGTCGATCATTTGATATGCGACCCTACCTAACCGCCCGAATTTCGAGTGCCCTACGCCAGCTCGGCAGCCCGCGCCCTCAGATGTACCCCACGGCGGAGCCTCCGAATCTCCGCTGGAGCATCATAGGTACATGACGCGCGACCCGGTCGAGGAACTACGACGTTGGGAAGACTCCGGCGCACATTGGCAGGTGGTGGGCAGGACAGCCGACCGGCTGACCATCGCGCTGCTGCGGTGCGACGGCGGCGAGGAGGTCGGGCGGATCGTCTCCGACGACCCCGCACTGCTGGCATTCGTCGGCCCTCGGGACCACTCCGCGGACTGAGCCCGGACACGGGCACCCGCGGCACCCGCCTACAGGTCGCTGGCGTCGTCGGGAACGTCGACGGCGTACTCGGCGAGCGTCTCCAACGGCACCACCTGCAGGGTGCCCTCGTGGGTGGACGCCAGCACCACCGGGGCCGCGCAGCCGTCCTGATGGGCGCGCAACCAGTTCACCGCCGTGACACACCAGCGGTCCCCCGGTGTGAGCCCCGGGAACCGGTACTGCGGCATCGGCGTGCTCAGGTCATTGCCGATGGAACGCTGGTGTTCCAGGAAATCGGCGGTCACCACCGCGCAGATGGTGTGCAGGCCCGCGTCTTCGGGGCCCGTCGAGCAGCATCCGTCGCGGTAGAAGCCGGTCACCGGATCGGTGCCGCACGGTTCCAGCGGTCCGCCCAGCACATTGAGTTCGGGTTCGTCGGGCATGGTGCCATCATGCTCGCAGTGGTCATGGGTCGCGCACCGGCGCCCCGGCAAGCCGATCAACGCGCCATTCGCCAATGGCAGCTTGATTTCACCTCGGCCGGTAATACAGTGACCCCATGGTGTTGATGTTCATGGTGCGGATCATCGACGTGGTGGTGCGTGCCGTGCGGCTGATGGCGAGCGGCTCGGCGGCCGGCATCGCGCTACTGGTGCTGGTGGTGCTGCTGTTCGCCGCCGGCTCCGTCTCGGTCGTCGCGCTCGGCGCGTGGCTGCTCGCCACCATGCAGAACAACCACGGCTGGATGGACGCCGTGTTGCCCTGCGCACTCGGCGGCACCTGTCCCGCGATGTGAGCGCTACACCCACGCTCCGCGGTGCAGCACGCCCGTGACCGCGAGATCCTGATCGAGTGCCACCAGATCGGCGGTGGCACCCGCCCTCAGTTCGTTCGCCGGGAGCCCGAGGGCGCGGGCCGGGCTGATCGAGGATTGTGCGACCGCCTGCAGCAGTGCCTCATCGGGCCCCAATCCGCTGTGCTGCACGGCGAACCGGAATATCCGGTCCATGGTCGCGGTGCTGCCTGCGATGGTGTCGGTGCCGGCAACCCGCGCCACCCCGTCGACCACCTCCACCCCGAGCGGGCCCAGCTCGTAGCGCCCGTCGGACATCCCGGTGGCTGCCATGGCGTCGGTGATCAGCGAGACCCGCTGGGCACCAGCGCTTTGCGTGACGAACCGGTAGATCGCCGGGTCGACGTGCACACCGTCGGTGATCAGCTCGACGGTCACCCGGTCATCCTCCAGCAGCGCGACGACCGGCCCGGGTTCGCGGCGGTCGATCGGCCGCATCGCGTTGAACAGGTGGGTCCCGACGGTGGCGCCCGCGTCGATCGCCGACCGGGCCTGCGCGTAGCTGGCTTCGGTGTGCCCGACGGCCGCCACCACCCCGGCAGCGGTGAATTGCGCGATCGCGGCGAGTGCGCCGTCGCGTTCGGGGGCCAGCGTCACCATCCGGATGGCGCCGTCGGCGGCGTCGAGCACCCGGTCGATCTCGGCGGGATCCGGATCACGCATGAGCGCGGGCTGGTGTGCGCCGCACCGGTGCACCGAGAGCCACGGGCCCTCCAGGTGGATGCCGGCCAGCACACCGGAACGGACGTCGGCGGCCAAACCGCCTACCTGTTGCAGCAATTGGTCGGGCCCGGCTGTCACGAGTGAGGCGATCAGCGTGGTGGTGCCGTGTCTGCGGTGCAACGCCGCCGCGGTCGCGGTCTCCTGCGCGGAGGCGGCGGAGAAGTTCGCGCCACCCCCGCCGTGCAGATGGGTATCGACGAACCCGGGTACCACGACGCCGAGATGGTGGTCCGCGGCGCCCGGTGGCGCCCCGGCCCCGACGGCGCGCACCGTGGTACCCGCAACGTCAATCCAGCCGGGCCGCAACAGTTCCGCGCCCGTCAGCAGGGTGTCGGCGGCGAGCAGCACTCAGATGCCCTGCCAGTCGGGTTTGGAGCGGTACGTTTCGCGGTAGTAGTCGGCCAGTTGCAGCCGCCGGGCCGCGGCATCGTCGAGCAGCACCGTCACATGGGGATGGTGCTGGAGCACCGATCCCGGCCACATCGCGCTCACCGCGCCCTCGACGAGGTGGTGCACGGCCTCGGCCTTCTGCCGGCCGGTGGCCACCAATACGACGTGCCGGGCATCGAGAATGGTGGCCAGCCCCTGGGTCAGGCAGTGGGTGGGCACCGCGTCGATATCGTCGTCGAAAAAGCGGGCGTTGTCCGAACGGGTCTGTGCGGTCAGGGTTTTGATGCGGGTACGTGAGGCCAGCGACGAGCCGGGTTCATTGAAGCCGATGTGCCCGTCGGTGCCGATCCCGAGGATCTGCAGGTCGATGCCGCCGGCCGTGCGGATGGCCTCCTCGTAGGCGGTGCAGGCGGCCGGGATGTCGGCGGCCAGTCCGTCGGGACCCTGCACCGCGCCGGGCGCGAAATCGACCCGGGACACGAAGACGTTGTCGATGACATTGCGGTAGCGTTCGGGATGTTCGGCGGGCAGGCCGACGTACTCGTCGAGGGTGAAGCCGCGGACCTTGTCGAACGAAATCTGTCCTGCCGCACAACGGCTCACGAGTTCGTCATAGATCGCCAGCGGGGATGACCCGGTGGCCAGTCCGAGAACGGCGTCGGGCTTGCGCTGTAGCAGCGCGCTGATCGCGTCCGCGGCCACCGTGCCGATCTCGGGTGGGCCCGAAAGGATGATGACCTCCATCAGCGACTCGACACGAACAGGTCGTCGCCGGCACCGATCGGCGCGTCGAGCGTCGCGGTCACCGAGATGTTCGCGGCTTCGCGTTCGTCCATCACCACGACGGGCACGATCGGATCGAGTCCCTTCGCCACGATGGCCGGGACGTCGAAGGTGATCACCGGCTGTCCGGCGTGGACCTGCTCGCCCTGCTGCAGGTGAGTGGTGAAACCCTCCCCGTCGAGTCCCACGGTGTCCAGTCCGAGATGTACCAGCACGCCCACGTTGTCGGCGGTCAGCACCACGAAGGCGTGCGGCATCAGTTTGAGCAGCCTTCCGCTGACCGGCGCCACCGCGGTGATGACCTCGCGCGGCGGGTCGACCGCGGCGCCGTAACCCACCATGCCCTGGGCGAACACCGGGTCGGGAACATCGCCGAGGGCCACCGCGCGCCCGGCCACCGGGGCGATAACTGTCGTCGTCATGGTGCCAACACTACGAGCGTCGCCGAACATGGTCTTGGCTTCGCCGCTTCTCGTTTAAGCTCCCCGCATGAGTGGGCCGACGAAACCTCAAAGCAGTCGCCGAATTCCGGGATTTGCGCAGTTACAGCGTCTCGGTAAGAGCCTCATGCTGCCGATCGCGGTGCTGCCGGCGGCGGGCATCCTGCTGCGGCTGGGCCAGCCCGACCTGCTCGGCCGCATCGAGGCACCCGTCATCGGGCCGTTCTTCCAGGCGATGAGCGCCGCGGGTGGCGCGCTGTTCGACAACCTCGCGCTGCTGTTCGCCGTCGGTGTGGCGATCGGTTTCGCGAAGAAGGCCGACGGCTCCACCGCGCTGGCCGCCGTTGTCGGCTACCTGGTGATGGACAAGGTCTTCGAGACCATGTCGCCGTTCGTGCTCGACGGGGTGCTCGACAAGGCCGGTGAGCAGGCGCAGATCAACTACAGCGTGTTCGGCGGCATCGTCATCGGCCTGCTGACGGCGTGGCTGTTCGACAAGTACCACACCATCGAACTGCCGTCTTATCTCGGCTTTTTCGGCGGCCGCCGGTTCGTGCCGATCGTGGTGTCGCTGACCAGCCTGTTCGTCTCGTTCGCGATGAGCTACTTCTATCCGATCTTCGACGCCGGGCTGACCAGCCTGGGCCAGTTCATCGGCGGCGCGGGCGCACTCGGCGCGTTCGTCTACGGGTTCGCCAACCGGATGCTGATACCGGTGGGCCTGCACCACATCCCGAACTCCTACATCTGGTTCCTCTACGGCGATTACGACACCCCCGAGGGTGTCGTCACCGGCGAGCTGACCCGGTTCGCCGCGGGCGATCCCACCGGCGGGCATCTCACCGCCGGGTTCTATCCGATCCTGATGTTCGGCCTGCCCGCCGCGGCGCTGGCCATGATCCATGTGGCCAACAAGAAGCAGCGCAAGGTCGCCGTCGGCATCCTGTCCGCGGCGGCGCTGACGGCGTTCCTCACCGGTGTGACCGAGCCGCTGGAGTTCGCCTTCATGTTCGTGGCGTTCCCGCTCTACGTCATCCACGCGGTGCTGACCGGGCTGTCGCTGGCCATCGCCTACATGCTGGACATCCATCTGGGCTTCTCGTTCTCCGCGGGCTTGATCGATCTGCTGCTGTACGGCACCGCGCCGGCGGCCAAGAACATCCCGCTGCTGATCGGGATGGGTGTGGTGTTCGCCGTCATCTACTACCTGCTGTTCCGGTTCGCGATCACCCGATGGAACATGCGCACCCCGGGCCGCGAACCCGAGGCGGAGTTCGAGGCCGAAGAAGCCGCCAATCTCGGCGAAGCGAGCACCTCCGCCACCACCGTCGCCACCGTCGAGGCGCCGGTGCGGGCCGACACCAAGGCCGAACAGGTTATCGCGGCGTTCGGCGGCCGGGAGAACCTGGTCAACGTCGACGCCTGCATCACCCGACTGCGGATGGAGGTCGCCGACCCGGCCAAGGTCGATCAGGCCAGGCTCAAGAGTCTCGGCGCGGCCGGGGTGATCGAGGTGGGCAGCAATGTGCAGGCGGTGTTCGGCACCGAGGCCGAGGCGCTCAAGAACGCCATCAAGGACGTGCTGTAACTAGCGGCAGTAGTCGTGGGTGGCGTATTCGAGCGCCCGCCGGTACCGCGGATCCAGTCCCCGGTTGGCCACCACCTCGTTGATGCCGGCATCCACGTCGGCGCGGCAGGTCGGGGACTGTAGTTCCGGCCACTGGTGCGCGATCTCGCTGACCATGGTCTGGTTGAGGCCGTCGATCGTGGTGCGCGTCGACGCGAGGTCCGGTGCGGTGTCCGGCGCGGCGGCCGGGTCGACCTTCCAGTCGCCGAACAGGCTGTACTGCAACGACACCGTCGCGTCGATCTGGTCGCGGAACACCTGGCGGACGTACGCAGGGTCGGCGCCCTGCGCCTGGGCTGCGGTGGCCACGGTATCCAGAACCTGCGCTTCACGCTGCGGGTCCTGGATCTGCCCGCCGGTCATGTACTTGCTGGCGGCCACGGGTTCAGCGGTGAGCAGGCGCTGCGCGGCGGCGTCGACCAGCGGGTGCAGCGGGCTGAGCACGTCGGCGCCCGCCACCGGTGCCGCGGCAACCGCCAAGGCGGCCAACGTGATCGCGAGACCGCGCATCAGCGGCTCCCGCGGACCAGTCGTCCCGGACGGGCACCGGTGTCCACCCCGTCGCGGCGGGTGATGACACCGTTGACGACGGTGGCGGTGTAGCCGGAGGCGCCCTGCACCAGGCGGTGCCCGCCGGCGGGCAGGTCATAGGCCATCCGCGGGGCATGCAGGGTCAGCGCGTCGAGGTCGATCACGTTGACATCGGCCTTCTTTCCGACCTCGATCACGCCGCGGTCGGTCAGCCCGAACAGTTGCGCGGTGTCATGGGACTGCTTGCGGATCACATATTCCAGCGGCAGCTTATCGCCGCGGTGCCGGTCGCGCGCCCAATGGGTGAGCAGGAATGTCGGGTAGGAGGCGTCGCAGATCATGCTGCAGTGTGCGCCGCCGTCGGACAGGCCGAGCACACCGGCGGGGTGGGTGAGCATCTCGCGGATGGCGTCGTGATTGCCCTCGGCGTAGTTGAACATCGGCAGCATCAACATGGTCGCGGCGTCGGCTTCCAGCATCAGGTCGTACATGGTGGTCAGCACATCTTCGCCGCGCGCCTTGGCGATCGCGGACACCGTCCGCTCGACGGTGGGCTCGTAGTCGGGCGGGTTGCCCAGCGAGTAGAGCCGGTCACCGGAGTACTGGGCCAGCGCGAACATGCCGTCGAAGAGCACATTCGGGTCGATCGGTAGGTCCTCCTCGGACAGGATCGCCGCGCGCACAGCGGGTTCGGCGAGCTTGGCGGCCAGCTCCTCGCGACCGAGCGCGGCCTTGAGCTTGCGGTAGGTGGGCCGGTGGGTGAAGGCGTGGTGGCCGGGGAAGCCGAGCAGCATGCCGAACGGGCGTGCGGCGACCTGCGGGTAGAGCCGGCTGCCCGCCTGGTGGGCGGCCGCCGACAGATCGAGTTGTTCGCGCCACAGGTTGGGGTCGGCGTCGACCTGGATCAGGGCGAAGCTCAGCGCGCAGTCGATCTCCTCGCCGAGGCGGCGCATCCACTCCAATTCCTTTCGGGGCGCGACGATGTCCTCACCCGCCGCGCCCTGAGGGGCCAGCTCGAACACCGCACCGCCGCCGGCCGCGGTGGCCCGCCCGAGCGCGAACAACTCGTCCTCGGCGGCAAACGTCCCGGGTACGGGTTCGCCGTCCATGGCGCGGTGGGCCAGTGTGCGCGATGACGAGAAGCCCAGCGCCCCGGCCTCGATGGCCTCCTGCACGATCCGGCTCATCGCGGCGATGTCGTCTCCGGTGGCGGGTTCGTTGCGGGCGCCGCGCTCCCCCATGGCGTAGGCGCGGACGGTGCCGTGCGCGATCTGGCTGCCCATGTCGACGGCTAGTTCGCGGCGGCCGATGACGTCGAGGTACTCGGCGTAGGTTTCCCAGCCCCAGGTGATGCCCTCGGTGAGGGCGGTGCCCGGGATGTCCTCGACACCCTCCATCAGTTCAATGAGCCACTGTTCCTGGCCGGGCCGCACCGGCGCGAATCCCACTCCGCAGTTGCCGGCCACGATGGTGGTGACACCGTGATTGCTGGACGGCTCCAGCAGATCGTCCCAGCTGACCTGCCCGTCGTAGTGGGTGTGGATGTCCACGAAACCGGGCGCCACAATCTTGCCGGTCGCATCGATGGTCTCGGCGGCCTCGGCCTGCAGGGTCGGGTCATGTGCGCCGCGGCGGCGGACCTCGACGATCCTGCCGTCCTTGATGCCGACGTCGGCGGTGAACCGGTCGGCCCCGGTGCCGTCGACGACGGTGCCGCCGGTGATCAGTAGATCGAACACGATGCACTCCCTTGGCCGGCGTCCCTTTCGTCGTGTGTAACACGACGCCTCCCACGGAGTAGGCAGATTCGGAAAAGTGTTCACTCCCGGCGTCGGACGGTCGCACGCGGTTCAACTCCCTAGGTTCGAGATCGAACACACGGTTGTGAATCAAGGCGGAGTCCGGTTATCCACAACGCTCACGTCGATCTCGCTCCTAGGGCCAGATCGTGTCAGTCCTCCCGAACACGATGACTCCATGACGCCATTCGTGGGAAGCGAAGCCATCGCATACAGAGCCGTGACCCCGGGAATCCTGCGGACGCGATACATCAGGATCCTGCCGAACATCTACGTCCTGAAGGGCACCGGGCTCGACCTGGAGGTCCGCGCCCACGCCGCTTGGCTGTGGTGCGGGCGGACTGGAGTCATCGCGGGCCGAGCTGCCGCCGGTTTGTATCTGCCAACTGGCGCCGTCACCGCCGATGCCATCGAAATGATCGCACTCAAGAGCAAACATCCACCTGGTCTGATCGTCCGCAACGAGCGCATCGCGGTCGATGAGATAAGCGTCCGACAGAATCTCCCGGTCACCAGCCCGGCCCGCACCGCACTGGACGTGGCTCGGTATCTGGAACGCGATGAGGCCGTGCAGATCCTGGATCCGCTGACCGCCACCACCGGCATCACCAAGGACGACATATGGCGGCTGGCTGATCGCTACCCGGGAACGCGTGGCATCCGAAATGCCGTCACGGCCATCCTGGAAATCGATTCCGGCGCAGCATCACCGGAGGAAACGCGCGTCCGCCTCCTGTTGTCCGACGCTGGACTGCGTCCGACGCACTCCCACATCAGGATTACCGACGGCTTCAAGGAAAGAGTGATCGCCATGGGATGGCCAGATCTGAAGGTCGGGGTCAACTGCGATCGCTTCACGGCGAATGGTCGGTACGCCGCCGAGATGGCCGAATTCCTACAAAGCCAGGGTTGGCTCACCGTCCACGTGCTGCCCGGCCATTCCGACCGGGACATCGTCGGGCGGACACACGCCGCTGTGTGGTCGCGAACTAGGAGGCGGCCGGCTGCGCCGCACTGAGATCGGGCAGCGGCCGCGAGCAGACCTCGCGCGCATCCGCCTCCGACATGCCGAACAGTCGCAGCACATCGGCGGTCACCACGTCAGCGGCGTGCGCGTCATCGCGATCAGGTTGCGCGGCGAGCAGATTGCCCAGGCCGAGCAGCGCCCCGCCGGCCACCGCCAGTGCCAGCTCGGGATCCTCGACGCGGAACCGGCCCGCCGCCACCCCGGCATTGATATCGCGCAGCGCCCGCGGCGCCAGCCCGCGGTCGGACTGCAGCAGCGTCATACCGTTGGCCAGCAGCACCTTGCTCTCCTGCGGGCGGGCGCGGAACATCCGGCCGGTCATCCGGAAGCTGGCCGCGAAGATCTCGGCCGGATCGTCGAGGTCTGCGGTGCAGGCGTCCAGGATGTCGCCGTGCCGGTCGAGCACATCCGTGATCGCGGCCTCGAACAGCTGCTCCCGGGACTCGAAGTGGTTGTAGAAGGAGCCCATACCGACGTCGGCCGCCTGGGTGAGCTCCAGGATCGGTGCGTTGAGCTTGCCCGCGGCGATGAACGACTGCGCGGCCTCGATGAGCGCGGCGCGGGTGCGCTGCTTGCGGCGGTCCGTGCGGCTCGGCGTCTCTTCGACCATGACCACAGTGTGCCTCATTTCTGATGAATTCGTCAGAAACTCTTGACTGAGCGTCCCGTCGCATGTGACGATTTCGTCAGGAAAGGTGGCGAGATGTCAGTTGACGTGCACAAAGAGCTGCACAGCGAGCACGGTGCACGACACGGTGAACACCCCGGCCGGTCGCACAACCCGGTCATCAAGGTGCAGGACCTGGCCTGGCTGGAGTTCGAGAAACCCGACCTGACGCGCGCCGAGGCGTTCGCCCGGGCCTTCGGATTCCAGACCGCACTGCGTACCCCCTCCGAGCTGTACCTGCGCGGCACCGACGCCGGCGCGCCCTGCGTGCTGCTGCGCCACGGCCCGCGCACCCGATTCGCCGGACTGGCACTGCAAGCCGCCGACGAGGTCGACGTGTTGCGGGTGGCCGATAGGACCGACACGATTGCGCGGCCCCTGCCGGAGTCGATCGGCGGGCTGGCCGTCGACCTCACCGATCCGAGCGGCATCCCGGTCCGGGTGGTCGCCGGGACGCACACCCTGCCCGAGTCACCGGTGCAGCGGCCGCTGGTGCACAACACCGGCCGCTCGCCGGTGCGCACCAACGCCACCCAGCGCCCGCCCCGGGTGCCGGCCCGCATCCAGCGGTTGGGCCATGTGGTGCTGCAGTCCACCACCTACCTGCAGACGCTGAACTGGTACCTCGACACCTTCGGCATGATCGTCAGCGATTTTCTCTACTTCCCCGGGCAGCGTGACCGCGGGCCGACCATGAGCTTCATCCGCTGCGACCGCGGCAGCACACCGGCCGATCACCACACCGTCGCGTTGGCGCTGGGCCCGGCCAACCGGTACGTGCACTCGGCATTCCAGGTCAGCGATCTCGACGCGCTGGCCGCCGGCGGCGAATACCTCAGCGAGCGTGGCTATTCGCGGTCCTGGGGTATCGGCCGGCACATCCAGGGCAGCCAGCTCTTCGACTACTGGCGCGACCCCGACGGCTTCCTCGTCGAGCATTTCGCGGACGGCGACATGTTCGACGACACCCTGGAACCCGGCTGGGCCGAATTCACCGCGACCGGTCTGTCGCAGTGGGGGCCACCGGTGACCCGCGATTTCCTGGGGGCCGATCTGAAGTCCGTCCGGCACGAGGCGGCATCCATGTTGACCGCGCTGCGCGGTGAGAACGAATTCGACATCCGGCGGCTGGCCGGCCTACTGAAAGTTGCTTCCTCATGACGGTTTCCGTGCTCCGCACCGCCGACGCCTGGTGGGTCAAGACACCGGACGGTGCCGCCCGCATCGACACCACGGCGACCACCACCGCCGAACTCCTGGCCGACCGCAGTGCCATCGACGCCGCACTCACCGCCGACGTCGTACCGGTGGGCACCCTCGCTCTGGTCTCCCCCGTCACCGCACCCTGCCGGGTGATAGCGCAGATGACCAACTTCGAGTCCCACGTCCGAGATTCCGGGATGGACCCGAAGACGGTGCCGCTGACCTTCTTCCGCAAATCCTCGGCATCCATCAGCGGCCCGTTCGACGATATCGTCAAGCCTGCACACGTCCGGTTCCTCGACTACGAGGTCGAGATCGGTCTGGTCATCGGCCGGGACATCCCGGTCGGCACCCACCTCTCCGAGAACGATCTGGCCGACGCGATCGCCGGGCTGGTCATCACCAACGATGTGTCGGCTCGCGATATCCAGCTGCCCCAGACCCAGTTCTACGAGGCGAAGTCCTACCCCACCTTCACGCCCGTCGGCCCCGAACTGGTACTCGTCGACGGCGATGACCTCAAACGCTTCGGCGATCTGCGACTCACGTTGTCCGTCAACGATTCCCAACGCCAGAATGCCCTCGTCGAAGGCGATATGCTGTACCGCCCCTTGCAGGCCCTGCAGTCGCTGACCCGGTTCCAGGATCTGGCCGCCGGGGATCTGATCCTGACCGGCACCCCGGCCGGCACCGCGCTGCGCGCCCCCGCCAAACCGATCGAGATCATCGGCAACCTGCTGCCGCCGGCGGTGAAGTGGAAGGCCTTCTTCAAGCGTCAGGCCTCCAACACCAAATACCTCGGCGACGGCGATATCGTCGAGGCCACCGTCAGCACCGATGACGGCGCCATCGATCTCGGCGCACAGCGCATGCGAGTCAGATACTGATGACGACGCACGTGCCGGTGGCCGTCATCGGCGCCGGACCCACGGGCATGACGGCAGCCACCCTGCTCGCGCAGCACGGCGTCGAGACCCTGGTGCTCGACCGCTGGCCCGAGGTCTACCCGCAGCCGCGCGCGGTGCATCTCGACGCCGAGGTGTACCGGATCCTGGAACGAGTCGGCGTCGCTAACGGTTTCGCGGCGATCTCGCGGCCCGCGCTCGGCCTGCAACTGGTCGACGAGCACCATCGGGTGCTGGCCCGCTTCCGGCGCGCCGGCCGCCGCCACGGGTTCCCGCGGGCTAACATGTTCGATCAGCCGGAGCTGGAAAGGCTGTTGCGGGACAACATGACCCGGAACCCGAACATCCGGTTGCGCGGCGGTGTCGAGGTGGTCGACCTGACGCCCGGAACACCGGCCCGACTCACCCTGGCCGACGGCGAGAGAATCGCGTGCGACTACGTGTTGGGCTGCGACGGCGCCAACAGCATGGTGCGCAACCGGATCGGCGCCGTCATGCAGGACCTCAAGTTCGAGCAGCGGTGGCTGGTGGTCGATATCGCCAGCACCGCGGACCTGCAGCAGTGGGACGGCGTGCACCAGGTCTGCAGCACCCGCCGGGCCGCCACCTACATGCGGATCGGTGAGACCCGGTACCGCTGGGAGTTCCAGTTGCTCGCCGGGGAATCGGCGGCCGACTACGGAAACCTGGACGGGTTGCGGCCGTTCATCGCGCCGTGGGTGCCCGAGGGCGCCGAGCTGGAACTGGTGCGGGTCACCGAGTACACCTTCCGCGCCCAACTCGCCGACCGCTGGCGCCGCGACAACGTGTTCCTGCTCGGCGACGCCGCACACCTGACCCCGCCGTTCATCGGCCAGGGTATGGGTGCGGGCCTGCGCGATGCGATGAACCTGGCCGGGAAGCTGGCCGGGGTGATCAACGGCGAACGGGACGCCGGTGCGCTGAACAGCTATGAGCGGGAGCGTAAACCGCACGCCCGGGCGATGATTCTGCTGGCGCTGACGGTCGGCCGGGCGATGACCGCCGGCGGGCGGACCGGTGATCTGGCCCGGCGTGCGCTGGCTACCGCGCTGACCTTTCCGCGCGCCGCGGCGTGTCGCTTGCGCGGCGAGCCTGTGGTCGCACAACCCGTTGCCCGGAGGATCCCATGA
Organism: Mycolicibacterium sp. P9-22; assembly: GCF_008329585.1. Taxonomy (GTDB): domain Bacteria; phylum Actinomycetota; class Actinomycetes; order Mycobacteriales; family Mycobacteriaceae; genus Mycobacterium. The sequence continues at coordinate 146,841 of NZ_NPKP01000005.1, forward strand.
CCGCCAGCTACGACGCCGACCTCTACCGCACCGGCGCCATCCTGGACCCGTACCCGCACTACCGGCGGCTGCGCGACCTCGGCCCGGTGGTGTGGCTGAATCGGCACAAGTGTTTCGCGCTGCCGCGCTACGCCGAGTGCAAGGCCACCCTGCGCGATGATCAACAGTTCCTCTCCGGTGACGGGGTGTCGCTGAACATGTTGGCCAACAGGCTGTCCAAGGGCACCACCCTGGCCAGCGACGGTGACGAGCACGCCGAGCGCCGCAAGCTCGTCGCGCACCGGATGATGCCCCGCGCCCTGCGCAGCCTCGGTGAGGCCGTCGACGCGCAAGCCGCCGCGGTGGTCGATGCCGCGGTCGCCCAGGGCAGCATCGACGGCGTCGAGCTGGCGACCGCGCTGCCGCTGGCCATCGTGCCCGATCTGGTGGGCTGGCCGAAAGATCAGCGCGAGCACCTGATCGAATGGGGCGGCGCCACCTTCGATGTGCTCGGACCGCTGAATTGGCAGGCCATCAAGGCGGTTCCGCGTGCCCTACAGATGATGCGGTTCGCCCGGCGCGTGGTCCGTCAACGCAACGTGCTGGCCGGCAGCATCATCGACGAGTTGTTGACCGCCGCCGACGACGGTGCGCTGAAGCACTCCGAATGCCCGGCCCTGATGGTCGACTACATCGCCCCGTCACTGGACACCACGATCAGCGCCATCTCAAATGCGCTGTACCTGTTCGGGACTCACCCCGAACAGTGGCAGCTGCTCAAGGACGATCCGGACCTGATCCACGCCGCCGTCAACGAGGTGGTGCGTTATGAGTCCCCGCTGCGGGCATTCGCCCGGCAGACCCGCGATCACACCGAGATCGCCGGCACCTCTATCCCGGCCGGGTCGAAGGTGCTGGTGCTCTACGCCTCGGCCAACCGCGACGAGCTGGCCTGGGACGATCCGGAGACCTTCGACATCCGCCGGAATGCCGGTGCGCATGTCGGTTTCGGCAACGGCGCACACGCCTGCGCCGGGCAGGGCCTGGCGCGGCTGGAGACCGTCGCGATCCTGCGGGCCCTGGTGGCGCGCGTCGACCGTATCGAGGTGACCGGTGAACCGGTGTGGGCGGTCAACAACATCATCCGCAGACATCACAGCCTGCCGCTGAAGCTGATCGCTTAGAGCGCCTCGAAACAGGAGTCGCTCTCGCCGGTCGGGATCGCCGCATCGGTGGACGAGAACTTCCCGGTCACACCGGTACTCGTCACCTCGACGCTGTCGGCCTTGATGCCGAGTGGGTAGTTGTCGTTCAGCGTGGTGGTCAGCTCGCTGAGCGCGGTCTGCACGGCGTCCTTGCCGAACGGCCCGGTGACGTCGACGACGTTGAGTTCCAGGTTGCCGGCGTTGACCTCGGGGTGCGCGGTGATGGTGGTGCCGCCGGTGGCCTCCATGATCAGGGTGCCGGCCGCGGGGTCGGTGCGCACATCGGTGACCAGGTTGCCGACGACGGGCAGGTTCTCGGCCACGGTCTGCTTGATCCCGTCTGCCGTCCAGTCCAGCGTGGCGGTCACCGACCCGATGGTGCCCTTCGCGTCGGCGGTGGGCTGCAGGTCGATATCGCTGAGCGTGACGTCGGCGGTCATGCCCTTGGCTTCCTGCACCCGGTCACCGGTCGTGATCACCGAGATGTCGGAGAGGTGGTCGGTGAGGTACTGCCACAGGAACGGTGGCGTCACCGAATAGGAGACATCGGCGGTGTCCTCGACCAGGCAGTCGGTGATGCCGGAGAGCACGGTGCCGGCGCGGTGCCGGGCGTAGAGCTCCGCGGCGGCGAGCCCGCCGACCAGGACCGCCACCACGATGACGGCGATCAGCACGATGCTCTGCTTGTTGCGTTTGGCCGGGGGCGGTGGGGGCGCCATGCCGGGTGGACGCAGCGGCGGGGCCGGCGGTGGCGGGGGCGGGGGTTTGCGGATCTGCTGGGTCACCGGGTCGGGCACCCGGATCTGCTGGGTGGCCGGCTCGGGCCGCGGGAGGCGCTGGGTCGGGGGCTCCGGCCGGGGTAAGCGCTGGGTCGGGGGCTCGGGCTGTGGCGCTCGCGGTATCCGCCGTGTCGCCGGGTCGCGCGGCGGTTCGGGCGGCTGCGTCGGCATCTGCCCAGTGTGCCAAAGACCGGCGGCGGGAAACCGAAATTCCCCGCCGCCGGTGCTGACGTGCGCTTACTGCTCGGGCTGCTCGGTCTGCTCGTCCGCGGTGCTGTAGCGCGTCCAGAAGGCGAACGCTGCCAGGCCGGCGGCCACCGCGACCACGGTCCAGACCACGAAGGAGATGATCAGCGAGATCGGGGACAACCCGAAGCTGGAGAGGGTGAAGCCCGCGTAGACCAGCCACAGCAGCCGGTACACCGACCACAGCGCGGTCAGGCCGCTGAAGAGCGCGATGACCAGGGCCGGGGTCTTCTCGACGCGCTTGGTCAGGTCCTGGATCTGGGCGGGGATCACGTTCATCGGTATTCCTTTCGGGTGCGCCGCCGCTGTGGCGTCGTCATGGCACAAGTACAGACGGGCGCATTCGCTACCGATCCCAACAATTCGGTGTTGAATTTGACGGATGAGTAAACCCGACATCGTCATCCTGATGACCGATGAGGAGCGCGCGGTGCCGCCGTATGAGTCGCCCGATGTGCTGGCCTGGCGGCAGCGGACGCTGGGTGCGCGGCGCTGGTTCGACGAGCACGGCGTCAGCTTCACCCGGCACTACACCGGTTCGCTGGCCTGCGTACCGAGCCGGCCGACGCTGTTCACCGGGCAGTACCCGGATCTGCACGGCGTCACCCAGACCGATGGTCTGGGCAAGCGGTATGACGATTCGCGGCTGCGCTGGCTGCGTGGCGGCGAGGTGCCCACGCTCGGAAACTGGTTCCGCGCAGCCGGTTACGACACGCATTACGACGGCAAGTGGCATATCTCGCATGCCGACCTGACCGATCCCTTCAGCGGGGAGGTCCTGGTCACCAACAATGCCGACGGTGTGATCAGTGCGGCCGCCGTGCGGGCCTATCTGGACGCCGACCCGTTGAGCCCGTACGGGTTCTCCGGCTGGGTCGGCCCCGAACCGCACGGAGCGGCCATGCACAACAGTGGTTTTCGGCGGGATCCGTTGATGGCGGATCGGGTCGTGGCGTGGCTGCAGGATCGTTACGCGCGCCGCCGCGCCGGTGATGCCGCGGCGCTGAAGCCGTTCCTGCTGGTCGCCAGCTTCGTCAATCCCCATGACATCGTGCTGTTTCCGGCCTGGTCGCGGCGCAGCCCACTGTCTCCTTCACCGGCCGACCCCCCGCACGTGCCGGCCGCACCCACCGCGCAGGAGAATCTGCGCGACAAGCCGGCCGCACAGGCGGCGTTCCGCGATGCCTATTACTCCGGGTACGGGCCGTCTGCGGCGGTCGCCCGCACCTATCGCCGCAAGGCGCAGCAGTACCGTGATCTGTACTACCGACTGCACGCCGAGGTCGACGGCCCGCTGGACCGGGTACGCCGCGCCGTCACCGAGGGATCCACCGACGCGGTGCTGGTCCGCACCTCGGACCACGGAGAGCTGCTGGGCGCACACGGTGGGCTGCACCAGAAGTGGTTCAACCTGTACGACGAGGCCACCCGGGTGCCGTTCGTCATCGCCCGGATCGGCGCGGGGGCGACGTCGGCGCGCACGGTATCCGCGCCCACTTCCCACGTTGATCTGGTGCCGACGCTGCTCGGCGCGGCAGGTGTCGACGTACCGGCGCTTGCCGCCGAGCTGGCTGCCGAGTTCAGCGAGGTGCATCCGCTGCCCGGCCGTGACCTGATGCCGGTGGTCGACGGCGGCACGGCCGATGACGACCGCGCGGTGTACCTGTTGACCCGCGACAACGTGCTGGAAGGCGATACCGGTGCATCCGGGCTGGCGCGGCAGCTGGGACGCGATGTGAATCCCCCTGCGCCGCTGCGGATCCGGGTACCGGTGCAGGTGGCCGGTAATTTCGAGGGGATAGTGGTGCGCGCCGACGGCCGGCTGTGGAAGTTGGTGCGCACCTTCGACGATCCCGGCACCTGGACCGAGCCGGGAGTGCGGCAACTGGCCTATACCGGCCGGGGCGCCCAGCGGTACCGCAGCGATGTGCTCGACGACCAGTGGGAGCTCTATGACCTGACCGGTGATCCCGCCGAGGCGGTGAACCGCTGGGACGATCCGTCGCTGCATGAGCTGCGGGCGCTGCTGCGGATGCAGCTCAAGCAGGTGCGGGCCGCCGCGGTGCCGGAGCGCAACGTGCCGTGGCCCTACGTGCGGAGGCAGCCGCCGCAAGCGCCGGGCGGGCTGTTGGGGCGGGCGCTGGCCCGGTTCCGCTGCTGAGTCACCGCTTGGCCAGGTGCACCAGGAATTCGATGGTGGCGACCGGCTGCACCGCCAGCAGCGAGGCTGGCGGCTTCGGCGGGTCCACGTTGAAGTCGAAGAACCTGATCGCGACGGTGCCGGCGACGTCGACCCGGTCGCCGTTTCGCTGGATGTCGACGTGCGCGCTCTCCACCCGCGTGACGCCCTTGAGCGTCAGGTGGACGGGCACCTCGAGCCGCGCCGGGCTGCCGTCCGCGGGCACCGGGCCCAAGTCGACGGGCGTGTTCATGCTGACCGTGGCCGTCGGGAACGCCGCCGTATCCATTGCGTCGGTTCCGGAGAAACGTTCGTCGCGGCCGGGGCGCCCGGAGTCGATGGCGGCGACATCGACGGTGAACTTGGCGGAGACCAGTCGGGAACCCCTGACCTCGGCGTCGCCGGTGACGGCTTCGGTGCGGCCGTTGACGTCCACCATCAGCCAGAACAGCTGCTGTTGGACGCGGTAGCCGGCCAGCGAGTCGGGTCGTACCGTCCAGGACCCGTCGATGTCGGTGCTCGCGGGACGGGCGCCCGCCGGCAGCGCCAGGGCCGGTTCGGGTGCGCGCTCGACATAGGTCTTGTAGGCCCACGGCGCCACCGTGACGGCGGCGACGAGCAGCACGGCCAGCAGACCCGCAAAAATTAGCCAGCCGGTTTTCTTCATCGGGTCATCGTGACAAATGCCCAGGCCTTTGGGGTGACCTTGAAAGAATCAACGTTGCTGAAGATAGGTGAGCACGTCGGCGCCGTCGTCGGTGACGTAGATCAGGTCGTCCAGCGGGACCGGCAGGAAGCCATCACTCTCCATCCGGCGCAGTTGCATCACCAGCCCGTCGTAGAAGCCGGCGGTGTTCAGCAGCACCACCGGCTTGGTGTGGTGACCGTGTTTGCGCAGTTCGAGGATCTCGGTGGCCTCATCGAGGGTGCCGAGGCCGCCGGCCAGGATCACCAGCGCGTCGGCGCGGGCCAGCAGCTGGGCCTTGCGGTCGGCGAGGTCGGCGGCGAACACCATCTCGTCGGCATCGGTACGGGCCTTGGTCCGCAGGAACTCCACCGAGATCCCGACCAGCCGGCCGCCGGCCGCGTGCACCCCGTCGGCGATGACCTTCATCAAGCCGGAGTCCGACCCGCCCCACACCAGGGTGTGCCCGGCCTCGCCGAGCGCCCGCGCGAACTCGCGGGCCGGGGTCGTGTAGCGCACGTCGAGGTCGGCGGCGGACAGGAACACACAGATATTCATGGGCTCCGATCATCCCCGACGCAGCATCGCGATTTAATGATTGCCCACCTGGGGAAATATCATCGGTACCGAGATGACCGACAACACCCTGACCACCGCCGACACCAAGTCCGCCGCCCGCGTCACCGCGGAGGCGGCCCGGCGCCGCACCTTCGCCGTGATCAGCCACCCCGACGCCGGTAAGTCGACGCTGACCGAGGCGCTCGCGCTGCACGCGCGGGTCATCACCGAGGCCGGCGCCATCCACGGCAAGGCGGGCCGGCGCTCCACCGTGTCGGACTGGATGGAGATGGAGAAGGCCCGCGGTATCTCGATCACCTCGACCGCGCTGCAGTTCCCCTACCGCGATTGCGTCATCAACCTGCTCGACACCCCCGGCCACGCCGACTTCTCCGAGGACACCTACCGGGTGCTCACCGCCGTCGATGCCGCGGTGATGCTCATCGATGCCGCGAAAGGCCTTGAGCCGCAGACCCTGAAGCTGTTCCAGGTGTGTAAGCACCGCGGCATCCCGATCATCACGGTGATCAACAAGTGGGACCGCCCGGGCCGCTACGCCCTGGAGCTGATGGACGAGATCCACGAGCGCATCGGATTGCGCACCACTCCGCTGACCTGGCCGGTGGGCATCGCCGGGGACTTCAAGGGCGTGATGGACCGCCGCAAGGGCCACTACATCCGATTCACCCGCACCGCCGGTGGCGCGACCGCCGCCCCCGAGGAGCACATCCCCGCCGACGAGGCCCAGGCCGCGGCGGGCACCGATTGGGAGACCGCAGTCGAGGAGTCCGAGCTGCTGTCGATGGACGGCTCCGACTTCGATCCGGACACCTTCCGCACCGGCGAATCCTCCCCGGTGCTGTTCACCTCCGCCGCGCTGAACTTCGGCGTCAACCAGCTGCTCGACGTGCTGGTGGAGTTGGCGCCCTCACCCGGACCCATCGTCGACGTGGACGGACAGCCCCGGCCGGTGGAATCGCCGTTCAGCGCGTTCGTGTTCAAGGTGCAGGCCGGGATGGATTCCTCGCACCGCGACCGCATCGCCTACGCGCGGGTGTGCTCGGGGACCTTCGAGCGCGGCGATGTGCTGACCCACGCGGGCACCGGGAAGCCGTTCGTCACCAAGTACGCGCAGTCGGTCTTCGGCCAGCAGCGCTCCACGCTGGACGACGCCTGGCCCGGCGACGTGATCGGGCTGGCCAACGCAGCGGTGCTGCGCCCCGGTGACACGCTGTATCGCGATGTGCCCGTGCACTTTCCGCCCATCCCCAGCTTCTCCCCCGAGTACTTCTCGGTGGCCCGCGGTACCGATCCGAGCAAGCACAAGCAGTTCCGCAAGGGTATCGAGCAGCTGGACCAGGAAGGCGTGGTGCAGGTGCTGCGCTCGGACCGCCGCGGCGAGCAGGCCCCGGTGTTCGCGGCCGTCGGGCCCATGCAGTTCGAGGTGGCCCAGCACCGGATGGCCACCGAGATCGGCTCCCCGATCGCCCTGGAGTCACTGCCGTATCAGGTGGCCCGCATCGTCGATCCCAAGGACGCCGACTTCATGAACAAGCAGGTCTCCGCGGAGGTGCTGACCCGCTCCGACGGGGTGATGCTGGTGTTGTTCTCCACGCCGTGGCGGCTGCAGGGCTTCCAGCGGGACAACCCGGAGATCAAGCTCCGATCGCTGGTGGCCGCGGCCGAGGGCTAGTTTCGTCACATTCCATCCGGGTAACCACCCGCCATGGAGCCAGCCCACTTCACCGACGTCACCGTGCACGTCGACGGCACCGACCGCACGGTTCGAATAGATAACCGCACCACTCTGCTGGATCTGCTGCGCGAGCATCTCGGCGTGACCGCCCCCAAGAAGGGGTGCGATCACGGCCAGTGCGGCTCGTGCACCGTCCTCATCGACGGCCGCCGCGCCACCAGCTGCCTGGGCCTTGCCGTCGCCCACGACGGCGCGGAGATCGTGACCGCCGCGGGCCTCGGCGAGAACGACGCGCTGCACCCGGTCGCGCAGGCCTTCCTCGAGCACGACGGATTCCAGTGCGGCTACTGCACGCCGGGCCAGATCTGCTCGGCGGTCGGCATGCTCGACGAAGCCAAGTCCGGCGCGCCCAGCCACGTCACCGAGGACCTGGAGGCCATCCCCGAGCTCACCGACGACGAGATCCGGGAACGCATGAGCGGCAACCTGTGTCGCTGCGCGGCCTACCCGAACATCGTCGAGGCGATCCACGCGGCGGCACGATGATCCCGTTCGATTACCACCGCGCCACCAGCGTCGAGGACGCCGTCACCACCCTCGCCGATCATCCCGACGCCATGTTCCTGGCCGGCGGCACCAACCTGGTGGATCACATGAAACTCGGTGTCGCCCAACCCTCCCTGCTGGTCGACGTCGGCCACCTCTTCCTGCTGCAGGATGTCGACGTGCGGGCCGACGGGTCGCTGCGGATCGGCGCCGATGTCCGCAACGCCGATCTGGCCGCCCACCCGGTGGTGCGCGGCAGCTACCCGGTGCTGGTCCGCGCCCTGCTTTCCGGTGCGTCCGGTCAGCTGCGCAACCTCGCGACCACCGGCGGAAACCTGTTGCAGCGCACCCGCTGCGTGTACTTCCAGGACGTCACCACACCGTGCAACAAACGCGAGCCCGGCACCGGCTGTTCGGCCATCGGCGGCTATGTCCGCTACCACGCCATCCTCGGCGCCTCCGAACACTGTGTCGCGGTGCACCCCTCGGATATGGCGGTGGCGATGACGGCGCTGGACGCCCAGATCGTCTACGTCGACGCCGACGGTGATCACCGCCTGCCGATCGACGAGTTCTACCGGCTGCCCGGCGACGAACCCGACCGGGACACCAACCTTCCGGCCGGCGCGCTGATCACCGCGGTCGAGATCCCTACCCCGCCCGACGGTGCGCACTCCAGCTACCGCAAGGTCCGCGACCGTGCGTCCTACGCATTCGCGCTGACCTCGGTGGCCGCCGAACTGGTCATCGATGACGGGGTGGTGCAGGCGGCCCGCATCGCGCTCGGCGGTGTCGCGCACAAACCCTGGCGCGCTCGGCTCGCCGAGCAGGCGGTCATCGGGTCGCCGGCCGGCACGGAGACCTTCGAACAGGCCGCGAACGCCGAACTGGAACAGGCAGAGCCCTTGGAGGGCAACGAGTTCAAGGTGGATCTGACCAAGCGGGCGATCGTTGCCACCCTGACCTCCGTCACGGAAGGACATCAGTGATGACGACGCTGGCACACCACGCGATGGGTACCGCCGTCACCCGCCTTGACGGCCCGGCCAAGGTCACCGGCGCCGCGCCGTACGCGTTCGAATTCGGTGTCGAGAACCCGGTGTATCTGCACCCCGTTCAGGCCACCATCGCTCACGGGCGCATCACCGCCATGGACACCTCCGCCGCGCAGGCCGTCGATGGTGTGGCCGCGGTGCTCACCGTGTTCGACGCCCCGAAGCTCGCCGACACCTCCAACGGCGACCTCGCGGTGCTGCAGGACACTGCCGTGCACTACCGCGGCCAGCTCATCGGCGGCGTGATCGCCGACAGCGCCGAAACCGCCCGGGAAGCAGCGTCTCTGGTGCGCGTCGAGTACGACGAGCAGACCATCGATGTCGAACTGACCGCCGATCACCCCAAGCTCTACACCCCTGAGCAGGTCAACCCGGACTACCCGGCCGAGACGTCCCAGGGCGATGTCGAGCCCGCGCTGCGTGAGGCGGCCGTCGTCATCGACAACACCTACACCACCCCGCACGAGCACAACAGCCCGATGGAACCGCACGCCTGTATCACGCTGTGGGACAACGACGAACTCACCATGTGGGATTCCACCCAGGGTGTGCACGCCGCACGCAAGGAGATCGCGACGGCGTTCGGCCTGGACCCCGAGAAGGTGCGGGTGATCGCCAAGAACGTCGGCGGCGGGTTCGGCTCCAAGGGTGCACCGCATTCACACAATGTGCTGGCCGTGATGGCCGCCCAGCGGCTTCCGGGCCGGCACGTGAAACTGGCGCTGACCCGCCAACAGATGTTCGACATGGTCGGCTACCGCACCCCGACCATCCAGCATCTGCGCCTCGGTGCGCTCCCGGACGGGAGCCTGACCGCCATCAGCCATGAGGTGGTGGAGCAGACCGCGACGGTCAAGGAGTACGCCGAGCAGACCGCTACCCCCACACGGATGATGTACGCCGCCCCGAACCGCAAGACGTCGCACCAGCTCGCGCCGCTGGATGTGGCCGTGCCGTTCTGGATGCGCGCACCCGGCGAATGCCCCGGCATGTTCGCCCTGGAGGTGGCGATGGACGAGCTCGCGGTGGCCTGCGAAATCGATCCCATCGAACTGCGGATCCGCAACGAGCCGCCCGTCGACCCGGAGACCGGTGGCCCGTGGTCCAACCGCCGGCTCATCGAGTGCCTGCAGACCGGCGCCGCGCGGTTCGGCTGGGCCGACCGCGACCCGAAACCCGGAAACCGTTGTGAGGGTGAATGGTTGATCGGATCCGGCGTGGCATCGGCGGTGTACCCGGCGATGGTGATGCCCGGCAACGCGGCGCGCATCGAGCACGCCGCACCGGGCAGCTTCGTCGTGCAGATCGGCGCCGTCGATATCGGCACCGGCGCCTGGACCGCGCTATCGCAGATCGCCGCCGACGCGCTGGGCGTCGAGCTGGACGCGATCGAGCTGCAGATCGGCGACACCGCGCTGCCGAGCGCCTCGGTGTCCGGCGGCTCGTCGGGCATCTCGTCGTGGGGCCGGGCCGTCGTCGCCGCCGCGCGGGCCTTCCGGCACGACCACGGTGATCACCCCGAAGTCGGCGTGCACACCACCGCGGCGGCCGCAGACGTGAACGAAGAGGCCGAGAAGTACGGGATGTACTCGTTCGGTGCGCATTTCGTGGAGGCACGGGTCAGCCGGTTCACCGGTGAGGTGCACGTGTCGCGCATGCTGGGCGTGTTCTCGGTGGGCCGGGTGATCAACCCGACAACGCTGCGTTCACAGCTGATCGGCGGGATGACCATGGGGCTGTCGATGGCCCTGCACGAGGACAGCGTGCGCGATCGACGTTTCGGGCACATCGTCACCCGCGACTTCGCGAGCTATCACATCAGTTCGCATGCCGATGTGCCGGCGGTCGAGGCAATCGCGCTCGACGATGTCGACGAGCACGCCAACCCGATGGGATCGCGCGGCGCCGGCGAGATCGGCATCGTCGGTTCCGCGGCGGCGGTGGCCAATGCGGTCTTTCACGCCACCGGGGTGCGGGTGCGTGACCTGCCCATCACCTGTGATGCCCTGATCTGAGGAGCTACTCCACCGCGGCGGGTGCCCGCAGCAGCGGGTGCGGCAGGTCGATGCCGTTCTTGTCATAGGCGCGCAGGATCTCCCGGCGCAGTCGGCGCTGCACCGACCATTGGGCGTTCGGCTTGGTCTTGACCGTGAGCCGCAGCGTCACCTGGTCCGGAGACATCGTCTGCACGCCGAGCATCTCCGGTTCGCCGATCACCTTGGCGGCGATCGTCTCGTCCTTGGTCGCTTCGCGTGCGGCGCGCAGTGCTACCTTCTCGGCTTCATGCAGGTCGGCGTTCAGCGCGACGGGCACCTCGATGCGGGCGACGGCGTAATCCTGGCTCATGTTCCCGACCCGGGCGATCTCACCGTTGCGGACGTACCAGAGGGTGCCGTCGATATCGCGCACCGTCGTGATCCGCAGCCCGACGGATTCCACCTCACCGGTGGCCTCGCCGAGGTCCACGGTGTCACCGACGCCGTACTGGTCCTCCAGCAGCATGAACACACCGGTGACGAAGTCACGCACCAGGTTCTGCGCACCGAAGCCGATGGCCAGGCCGACCACTCCGGCCGAGGCGATGAACGGCGCGATGTTCACCCCGAACACGTTCAGGATGGACAGCACCACCCAGACCAGCAGCACGATCGACACGGTCGATTTCAGCACCGAACCGATCGTCTGCGCGCGCTGCTGACGACGAGCGGCAACCTTGGCGGCGTTCGCCGAACCGGCGCGCTCCCGCAGATTACGCAGCAACGGAGGCCTTTTGGAGGAAGTTTCGCCGGCATCGGGTTGCGCTTCGGCGACGATCTTGGGATTTCGTCCGGTGGTGGCGCGGTCGATGGCGCGGTGCAGCAGGTAGCGCGCGATCAGCGCGATGACCAGGTACGCGGCGACTCTGATGGGCACTTCCACCAGCCAATGTCTGTTGGTGTCTGTCCATTCGAAAGCAACGTTGTACACATCCATGCTGTGGCCCGTACCCGAATCGACGCAGGGTCAATCCGGTGTCGGCAGATGCGCGCGCACGGCCTCGAAGGTCGTGACATCGAAGGCGACGATCGTCACCTCGGACACGTCGGTGTCCGCGGCGGCGATGGTGTCGATGGCCGCGGCGATGGCGTCATCCTTGGGCCAGCCATAGATTCCGGCGCTGATCAGCGGGAAAGCGATTGTGGCAGCACCGAGTTCGTCGGCGACCTGCAGCGAACGCCGGTAGCAGGACTCCAGTAGCTTTCGGTCGCGTTGACCTGCGGTGTAGTTGGGTCCGACGGTGTGGATGATCCAGCGCGCCGGCAGGTTGCCCGCGGTGGTCCAGCCGGCGTCCCCGGTGGCCAGGCCGTCGGGGAAACGTCTGATGCAGTCCTGCAGGACTTCGGGGCCTCCGGCGCGGTGGATGGCACCGTCGACGCCTCCGCCGCCGCGCATGGCGTTGTTGGCGGCGTTGACGATGGCGTCCATGTGCTGCCGGGTGATGTCGCCGTGTACGGCGGTGATGGTCGGCATGGTGTCAGTACTACTCCATTGCGGGCTGCAGTGTCTCCGCCTGCGCCAGGGCCAGCACTTCCTCGGCCGACGGCGGGCTCGCCGCGTGATAGGACAGGCACCATGGTGCGACGACGCGGTGGAACGCCTCGCCCTCGGTGGCGACGTAGAAGTTCCCGGCCCGCAGCCTGCTGATATCGGGCACCAATCCGCCCTTGGCGCGGGCCATTTCCTCGGCGGTGCCGATCTGCACCGGCGAGTTCAGCAGCCCGTAGAACTGGGTGGTCGCGTTACCCGGGATCTGATTGTGCAGGCCTTTCGGCGACTGGGTGGCGAAGACCAGGCCCAGGCCGTACTTGCGGGCCTGCGACGCGAGCGCCAGCGTGCTGCGGGTGCTGGCCGTGGTGCCGCGGGACGGGGCCAGGGTCTGCGCCTCGTCCATCACCAGCAGGCCGCCCAGCGGCCGCTCCCCCGCCGGGTTGCGTTTGATCCAGGCGAACAACGCCATCTGCAGCTGGTTCACGAAACCCTGGCGCTGTTCGTCGGATTGCAGGCCGATCATGCTGATCACCGACACCCGGGCCCGCTTCCCCTCGGTCGGGGTGAGCAGCACGCCGGGGTCGACGGGCTGGCCGGCGCCGCCGAACATCGGGTCGTTGACCATCGCGGCGCGCAGGTCCTGGGCCAGGTCGGCGGCGATCCGGCGGCCGTCGGCCAGGTTGCTGACATCGTCGGGCAGGTCGGCGAGCATGTCGATGAACCCGTCCAGCGTCGGCGCGGGTTGACGGCCATACTGCTGCAACGCTTCCCGCAGCACCGCGCGGGACCGGTTGGCCTTCTGCGTCTGGCCGGCGATCAACGCGCGGGGTTCCAGCGCGGCGCAGGCCGATTCGACGGCGTCGTGGTACTCGTCGCGGTCATCGACGACGCTCGGGAAATCGGGCAGCGGCTGGAAGGCCAGCGGGCGGCCGTTGGAGCGGCGCGGCGTCCAGATGACGACCTCGGTGTTCTGCAGGTAGTCCTGGGCGCGGGCATCATCGGAACGCCGCCAGCCCGACGGCAGCTCCGGCCACGCGGAGCCCAGCCGGGACAGGTCGTTGTTGGGATCGAGGACGATCGCCGACACCCCGCGCAGCGCGCACTCCTCGACGAGGCGCCGGATCAGCACCGTCTTGCCCGACCCGGAGCCCGCGAAGATGGCAATGTGCTTGCGCAGCATGGCCAGATCGATGGCCACCGCCTCGCCGGTGTGCAGGTCGATGCCCAGCGGGATCTGGGTGTCGGACACCTCGTTGTCCGGCAAGGGTTCCGCTTCGGGCTCCGGCTGGGGTTCGGGGACCTCGACGGCGGCGGGTGCGTCGAACTCCAGCGCCTGCTGCAGCAGCACGATGCCGTGCGCGGGCCGGCGTTCGCGCAGCCAGTCCATCAGGCCGTGAACGTCCTCGGCGATCAGGTCGCGCAGCGCGGCCATGGTGCGGATGTCGTTGTCGGACAAGGCCAGGATGCGTCCCCCGGCGGCCTTGACGTCATCGATGAGGTTCTGCGTCTTGGGGCCGCTCGGCCACGGCTCGTTGCGCAGCAGGAACAGCCCGCGCCGGTCCGACCCGGAGCCCAGACCCGTTGCGCTGTAGGCCTTTTTGATGCGGTTCTGGGCGGCGACGGCGTTGGTGGCGCCGACCGCGCGGAACGCCCAGTGCCGTTCGTCATCGGTGGCGGAGTCGATGGTCTGGCGCAGCCGTGCGTGCAGCACCACGTGCGAGCCGGGCGGCGGGTCGCACTTGTAGGACTGGTCGTCACCGCGTTCGACGATCCAGGCGGTCAGCGCGGCGTTGAGCAGGGCGGGTACCGCGGTGTCCTCACCGTCCGGGTCCAGAGCGGCGGCGGTGACGGCGCGGCTGCGGTATTCGGCGAAGCGCCGGTCGATATCGGAGGTATCGACCTCGGTGTCGTTGTCCGGCTTCGGATCCGACGGTTTCGGGACCGCGCCGAAGCGGGAGATCTCGATGACCTCACGGCGCAGCAGGCAGTCGCGGACGTGTTTGTCGGCGCGGATCAGCAGCTGGCGCGGGGTGTGCCCGGCGGCGCCGTCGAACGCCGAAGGCAGGATGGGCCAGCTCGCATACGGCGGGGTGAAGCCGACCGAGGCGTAGCTGGCGGCGAACCGGCGTTCCAGGATGGCGCGGCCGATATCGGCGCTGGGCAGCGGCGCCAGCGGTGCGGTGACGCGGAACCGGTCCGAGACGCTGGCGGTGGCGTGGTCGCGGATGCGTTCCCAGGCCGTGGGCAGGCAGGCGACCACCGCGACGGTGCGCCGCATGGACTGCCGCAGCGACATCAGGCCGTGGGCGACCTGCTCGAGCACACCGTCGGCGTCCGGCCCGGCTTCGTCGGTGCGCGTCGTGGTCTGGGCGAGCAGGGTGTCGATCTGGTCCAGCGCCAGCACCGCGGGGCCGGCCAGCGCGGTGAGCCGGGCGATATCGCGCACGCACTGCTGCGCGGACGGGCTGGTGCCGCGCAGCCGCCAGGCCTGGCGGTCTTCGGCGCCGACTTCCTCGCTGGCCTGCAGGTAGGCGTCGCCGATATCGCGGGCGCCAAGATCGTTGGCGGCCAACAACACCAGGGCGCGCAGGGTCTGGTGGCAGTCGCGGACATCGCGGCGCGCCTTGGCCAGCGTGTTGACGAAGTCGTCGAGCACCTCGGGTTCGAGGTCCTCATCGCCGATGATGGAGCGGCGGTCGGCGCGGGAGACGTGCGCGATGGACGACAGCTCCCACAGCAGGTCCTTGAGCTGGGTTTCGCGGTTCTCGCCGGGGCGGCCGAGGCTCTCCAGCACGCCGCTGCGCACCGATTCCCAGAAGCTGGCGGCGTCGAGCAGTTCGACGACGAAGAAGAATCCGCCGCCGGTCTGGACGCGTTCGCGGATCTGGCCGAGCAGGTGGGTCTTGCCCGAGCCGGCCTGCCCGCGGATCGCGACGCCCAGCGGGGCGGTGTCGGGATCGCGCAGCGCGTCACCGAACGCGTCCATGACGTCCTCGATGGCGCGTTCGTTGAGACCACTGACATGGGTGGCCTGCGGGCGCCACAGATCGTCGCTGGTGGGCGCCCAGGTGAGGCGAAGCGCGGCGAGCGCGTCGCGATGTGCTTCCTGCATCAAGCCTCGATGCTAATCAGATGCTTGGCCTGATTGCCGACTTCCAGCGCGGCGGCGCGGTCTGCGGACGTGAGGACCTTCTGATTTTCCTCGGGGATGAGGCTGATGGCGCCGGTGCGGTAGAGCTCGGCGAGCGCGTCGTCGATGGCGGTGCGGGGCAGGTCATCGAGCTGCCCGCGCAGTTTCGTCAGCGCGACCCACGCGCCCGGTCGGGCGGCCAGCGCGGTGTAGGCGTCGCGGATCCGGTCCGCGGGGCTGCTCGGCGTGTCGGGCCAGAACACGTCGGCCAGGCTGAGGTCGGCGCGCTGCAGGTAGCGCTGGAAGCCTTGCAAGACCGTGGCGAGCGTTTTGGCGGGCCCGGTGGCGCCCTTCGGCGGGGCCGCGGCGAGGAGGTCGCGGCACACCCGCCAGCCGCGGTCGGTGAGCTCGTGAACGAAACGGCCACCGGTGCGGTCGGATTCGATCAGGCCGAGGTCATTGAGCTTGTCGCGGCCGGCCTTCTCGAGTTTGGGACCCAGCGCGACGAGGTCCGGGTTGGGTACCGGGCGGGATTCGGCCATCAGGACCAGCAGCACAGCGCGCTCGGTGCCGGTCAGGTCTGCCGGGGTGACACTCACGGCTTACAACGTAGCGGGATGTGGGTGGCGCGTCAGGGCGAGCGGGTGGTCAGTTGAAGCGGCCGATGATCGGGATGCGGTCCAGGATGCGGTCGCGCAGCCGCGGTTGTTCCACCACGGGAACCGGAGGTGGCATCGGTGCGGGCGCGACGGCCGGCGGCGGCAGCGGTGCGGGAGCGGCGGCCGGAGGCGGTAGTGCCGGGGCGGCCGGTGCGATGTTGAGGGTTCTGGCCATCTCCCGCGACGCGCGTGGCGGTGCCGGGGTGAGCGGCGCTGCGGGCGGCTTCGTGGTCTCCACTGCGGCCACCGGGCGCGGCGGGGGTTCGGGTGCCTCCGGGGCGGTCAGCGCGACCGACAGCGAGACGACGAAGACGACGGCCGCGGAGCCCAGCGCGACGGAAAGTGCGCCGACGCGGCTGATGCTCTTCTTGGTCTCCGGTGCCTCGGGTGCGTTGGCCGCGAGTGCGGAGGCCAGGGCGGCGCCGCGGGTGAGGGCGAAGTCCGCTTCGGTGGCGGTGATGACGGGCCGGTCGGTTTCTTCGGCGACGGCGGCGACGAGTTCGTCGGGGTCCTGCGAGCCCAGGATGTAGACGGCGTCGGGGCTGGGGCGGGCGGCGCGCACGATGGCGCGGACACGGTCGTTGAGGGTGGCGGCGTCCTCGTGGTCGATGTGTTCGACGTGGATCTCGAATCCGTCGACGGTGGCGACCACGGCGCCGTCGGGTTCGACGACGCAGACCACGAGAAAGTCCTGGTGGGCGATGTCGGCGATGCCGCGGGCCAGGGCCGCGGTGGCCTCGACATCGCGGACAGCGACGACGGGTGCTCCGCCGGCGTAGGCGTCGAGGGCTTCGCGGACCTTGATGGCCTCGGTTTCGGCGTCGTGGGACCAGGTGATCCCGACGGCGCGCAGATCGGCGTCGGCAGGGAGTTCGGCCAGGTAGCCCTCGATACCGTCGACGCTGAGAACCTTGCGGTCGACGTGCTGGCCCTCGCCGGTGTCGCCGTCGACCAGCTCGCCGTGGATGTCCTTCGATGTCACCGAAAGGCCCAGCACCAGGCTCATTGGGGTCCCCTTGATCCGTCCATTGCAGTTGAGGTTACCCAGGCGGCAATTGTTTATTCGATCGGCGGCGTGCGGGCGGGTGAGTCACCGTGCTGCGGTGATATCGGTGTGCGCGAAGTCGTCGCCGACGTAGAGCAGTGGTTCCCCGGTGACCTCGGCGAGTGCGTAGGAGTAGCAGTCACCGAGATTCAGTCCGGCCGGGTGGCCGCTCCCGCGACCGAAGTCGCGGTAAGCCCGTGTCGCACTTGCCGCCTGCTCGGCATCGAAAGGCACAGTCTCGATGCCCAATTCATGGATCAGGCTCTCGACGCGACGGAAGTCTTCGGGCGCCATCCGTCGCATCAGCACGGCGGCGACTTCGACCATCGAGGCTGCTGCGATTTTGGCCGCAGGCGCATCCAGAATCGCATCAACGATCCGGTCTCGTTCGGGTTCGTTGAGCGCTATCGCCACGATCGCGCTGGTATCCACGATCACACTGGCAGCCCGTGGCCGTCATACAGTTGCTTCTCGTCCGCGCGGATCTGGTTCTTCTGCTCAGCGGTCAGCGATCTGTCGAGGTCACCCAGCAGCTTGTCCACGTTGGCCCGCCGCACTTCTCGACCGGCTCCGGCGTCGACCTCTGCGAGCTTGGCTCGTACCGCCTCTTCAACGGCGCTGGTTTGGCTGAGCCCCGTGCGTCGAGCGAGTTCGCGCACGAGCTCGACCGTCCGCTCGTTCTTGATGTTCAGACCCATGGTAGAAATCTACCTGTCCTTGGTAGAAAGGTCGACCGGGCTGTTAGGCCGTCATGTCGGTGACGCGGCGAAACTCCGAAGCGAAGCCCTCGGCCACGCCCGCGGCTCGGCGACGGTATTCGTCGAAGGTCAGGTCCTTATCTCCTCGCCGGTACCGCGACGCCATCCGCGCCAAGGCGTCGGCGCCCTCGTTCAACGGTTCGCCGCAATGCCCGGGCGCCCAGCGCACGTCGATCCGCTCCCGGTCGGCGTGAATCTGTCGTCGCGCGACGTGCAGCGGACCGTCCGCCGGGTACTCGCCAGGCATCACGGCGTCGCCGCGCTTCCAACGGTTCACCATCGCGACGGCATCCTGGCTGTCGGACATCACCGACAGACGCCGCCGAGTCAGTTCCCGGACTGCGTCGCCGATTGCGAGCAGCTCGGCGACGACTACCGGTTGCGTTCCCACCGTGTTGAGCGATGAGCGGTATCCCGCCATACCGTAGTGCCCGGTGCAGGACAGCCACGCGAAGCCGGCGTGTTTGCCGCGCACGGAACCGTCGGTGGCGACCATCATCGAATCCCGATCGACTGGCAGCGATACCACCGGTATGGGCGGGGCCTGTCGCAGCCGCTCCTCGGCAGCCTCCATGAACGATTGATTCGAGGCGTCGGGCCGTTCGATCCACCAGTGGGTCCCGTGGGCCTGCTGCCACAGCGGGCTGGCGCCTTTGAGGTTGACGAGAAACCGCATCCGCAGGTGCTTCCCGTGCTCGCCGCGGACTCGGGCGATGGCATCCAACAGCGCGGCCTCCTTGGTCGGCACGGCGATGAAACCCGACCAAGCCAGCAGGTCTCCGACGGCGGCATAGCGATAGCCGAAATCCACTGCCGCGACGGCGATCGCGACCGTCTCCGGTGGGCGCGGGCGGGCGAAGGCGAGATCGACCGGTTTGGGCCGAGCTCGCGGTAGCGGCGCCATCTATCCGCAATCGGGTGGCAGGTACTGGCCGTGCATCCCGCGCGGGTCGCCCTGTTGGTAGAGCTGGTCCTCGTGCTCGGCGCGCTGAGCGAGCATGTCGCGCTGGAACTGCTCGCGACGCACCTGCTCCTCGCGCTGCTGCGCGGCTTTCAGCGCCCAGAAGCCTACACCGGCGAGCACGCCGATCACCGCGAAAACGGCGAGCAGCCAGGGGTGTTGGGCGATCAGACCCATCAGGAACAGCGCACCGACCACACCGATTCCGACCAGCGGACCGCGATTCGCGGTGCGCACCGTCGCGCCGTTTCCGGCGACCGCCACCGATGACGATCCGCCACCGCCGAAGATGGCTGCCAAGGCCCAGATGGGCAGCCATAGGCCGCAGGTGAACACGGTCAACACCAGGTGCAGTCCGTGGCTGGTGCCGCCGCCGTTGGACACGGCCACCGCCACGGCCTGTACCGGCGGCGCCGCGGCGGGCGGCGGGGTGGGTGTGAAGTGTTGAGTCCAGCGTTGGCCGTCGTGGTAGCGCTGGCCGGGCTGTCCGGCCGGGTCCGGGTACCAACCGGGGTTTGTGATCATGGTGTCCTCCGTCGATTCGCTTCGTGCTCAAGCGAGCCGGACAGAATGACAGAGCCCACCGACAAGTTCTGCGCGCCGTCCGCCGGACTGTCAGGAGCGGCGTCGGGGTCGGTCGATGTAGTAGCCGATCAGGTACGCGATCGGCGGGAGCAGAAAGACCGGGATCGAGCTCACGACGATCAGCGCGAGTTGCACCCACCGGCGGCGGGCGATCGGGAACCCGTCATACGAGTCGATGTAGCCGGTGCCGGCGAGCAATACGACGGGCAATGCCGCAACGCCGAGCGTTGCGCCGGACATCCCCAACACCAGTGCGCTCACTCCCGCACACACGCTGGCAACCGCCATCAGCCACCACTGCGCGTCGGCGGTTACCTGGCCGCGGTAGGAGTCCGACGGCGGAATCACCGGAGGCGCGGGACTGCCATCGGGGAGCGGATCAGGTCGAGTTCGAGCGATCCAGAACGAGTGAATTCGCCCGCCGATTTTGAGATATGAAGTACGGAAGTAGGCAAAACAAGCGGCTGCCGCGAGACAGACGGCGAGCACCACCCCGACCATATGCCAGCCAGGTTCGATGAATGCGCATGCCATCAACGCTGCTCCGAAAAGCCAACTCGCCCAATATACTCGGCGCTGCCGACGGACATTTGGAATGAAGCCGAGGGTGCAGATACCTGCCAGCGCGATCGCGCCTCCGGCACCCAACCAATACACGGGCGGCACTCCTCCGAGTTCAGCGATCAAAAGTCGAACCGATCTGTGCACCACCGGCTTTAAAGACTTCCCCGAAGATCAGTCCTCCCGTTATTGCTCCAACAAACGCGCCGCCTGGACCCAACGCCAAGCCACCGAGGAATCCGACCCCAGCGCCGCCACCTGCCCCACCGGCCAGACTGCCGGCTAGGCCACCAAAAGTCTTACCCGGGGCAGCGCCGTTGAGGACTTCGTCGAGTGCGAAAATGGATTCGCCCGCTATTCCTGCGGCGCCGAGTACTCGTCCGAGGCCCGAAATGGCTTTCAGATCCGCTGTCGAATAACGCTCCCATGGCAGTGAGTGCTTACCGTCCGATAGGGCACCGTCCAGTTGCTTGATCTCACTCAAGGGTCCCGCCGTCGCGGCGATATCCCTCAAGGTTGCACCCTGGGCCATAGCTTGGGCTACGTCCGTAGCGGCACCACGTGACAATCCTTGATTCTCAAGCCCTTTGATCATCGCATCCATCGCATTAACCCGCGCCTGCGCTTCCTGTTGATCCATCCAGGCGGTGGCCTCATCTGGAGTCATCGGCGGCATCGTGGGCGTGCCTTGCTCAAGTTGTCGCTGCCATTCCTGTCGCACCAACGCACGCCGCTGCGGATCTGCGCCGAGAACAGGGTCGGGAGGAAGGCTCCCAGGCGGGAATCGGGACGTCTGGAAGTCGTCCAACCGCTCACCGGCGAGATTCGTTGCCGTCGGATCTGAGGCCGGGTTTTGAATGGTGTCGTAGTCACGAAGACGGGCGGCAGCAGCCGCTCGCTCGGGCGTCATCGGACCACCACTATTGACCAGAGCAAGATCCGCAGCCCGTTGTTGGAAGTTGTAGTCGGCCGCTTCGCCACGGGCGGCGTCGGTACCGCTCACGCCATCACCGTCGGCCGCATCTACGGCGTCAGGTAGGTAGCCACTAGCACGCATCCCGTCCATTGCGCTCGCCAATTCGGCTACATACGTGTCACGCAAGTTCCCGATACTCGAGAGCGCATCACGGACCTCCTGGACAGCCATGTTCCTCAATGGCGCGATGTTGTTCTCGTCCACGACGACGCCATCCTGTTCGACGGCGGCGGCGATCGCATCGTCAATCCGTTGCAGGCTCGCTTCGAGTTCTTCAATTGATGATTGTGACGACTGCTGGGCCTCGGCCAGGGCGGCCGATATGTTGCCAAGGTCGACCGCTATCCGCGCAAGCTCCTCTTTATCCAGGTTCAGCGATGTCGTCGCGCGAGTCACTTCGTCCGAATCGTTGATCGGGTGGCCGCCACCGTCCTGGCGGTCCCAAGCCGCCTCGAATCGCCGCTTCGCTTCGTTGAACTCTTGGTCGGTATCGCCCATGCAGACACCCGCGTCGTGGAAGGCGGTCGCGAGCTCGTTGATCTGGCCGGGCGACCCGCTCTGGATCGTCGCGTCGAGCTTCCACGGGTCCCCATTGGCACGCTGAATCAGGTCCTGGAGATTGAGGTAATAGAGATCCACGAGTTAGTCGCTCGTAACACCGGCCCCATTGATACGGGTTGCACTGTCAGAATCTTCACCAGAAAATGCATCTGCGGCAGTTACCGACTTCTTGGCCAGTCGCTCGAATGTCGCGCGGTAGGCCGTCATGTTATCGGCGTAAAGCGTCTGAGCCTGCGACAGCTGGCGATGGAAATCATCAGCCTCGGCGAAATCCCCAAAAACACCTGCCTGCAGTTGTGTGGCAGCGAGACTGGCCGCGCCTTTTTGAGCGATGGTGCCTGCGCTATTCGAAAAGTCAGCCCCCATGCGAAGCAGACCCGTGTCGACGATCATTGAACCCCCTCCAGCTGGAAGAGATTCTACTAGCAGCGAACCATGGCCGAACGCACCAAACTCACGAGGTCTTTACCCGGCTCAACATCGACTCGACCAGGTCAATCGCACGCTCTGAGGCCCTACCGCTGTCCGCCGGATCGTCGTGCACCAGTTCCACCTCGACCATGCAATCCTGCGACACCCCGAGTGCGCGTCCGACCACCTCGGGGGAGCCCTCGTCGCTGGAGACTGTAACGACGGCGGAAACAATACTGTCGGCGAGTCGGACATCTGACAGTGCGTAGTGCATGACCACTCCCCCGCTTGATTTCACCACTGTCCTGCTGTCACACGCTCGCCACTGGTCAGAGAATCGCTTGAACGTCTCCTCGGCACTACGAGGTGCGTCGAACACGGCCGCGCCGTACGTGGCAGCCGACTCCGAGGCGAAGGCGATGGCAACCAAGGGGGCTGAAAGGTATGCGTCGGTTTCCAGAGGCGACACTACCCCGATGCAGTCGCGCTCCGCGACTTCGCGGCTACCGATAAACGTGTTCCGGAGCTTCGCACCGTTGCGGATCTTCGGCGGTCCGTCAATTGTCACCGAATAGCCCAGCGCCTCAGAAAGCTCGGATTCGGTCGGCATTACCGACGTCAACCAGGCGTATGGCTCCTGCACCTGAGTATTCGTCGATTCAGTCGATGATCTGCTGGTTGCAGGCGTTGACGTTCCGTCGCCTGAAGTCGAGCAGCTCACCAAAAGGGCGACGCTTGCGGCAGCCGCAGCCAACTGGCGCAGGGCTGATAGCCCCATCATGCGAGACATGACCGTTTCATCGTCAATGCACCCCCGTCTAACCGATCACAATTACCGGCAAGATTAACCGAGTGGCCTTCCGCGTCCTTGGAGACAATCTGGTTGACCATGCGCGAAGGGGCAGCCGGGCCTTCGCTACTACCGCGCGGACGACACGCCAACCTCTCTGGATGCGAAGTGATCGGACAGGTCGAGCGTGCGAATCCGCACGCCGACGAATCACCTGCGCCGAAACAGCTCAGCCGGCCGGCCCCAACCGATGGCCAACCGTTGACCGGTGGGCTCCAGGTGCGGCTCCACGGCACGCCGAAAAGTGTCCCGCTGCAACGGCTCGCCCGCGATCGTTTCGTGCGCCAGGCGCAGGTCCCGCAGGGTGAACTCGTCATCGAGCAGCCGGTCCGGGTCGGGGATCGCGGCGTAGCGGGCACGAACATCATCGACGTCCAGCGCGATGATCTCGGCGTGGTCGTAAACCAGCCGGCCGGGCGTATCCACCGGCACCAGCCGGGTCGCGTCGGCGAAGCGCGTCGACAACCTGTCGAAGGGGACCACCGCCACGTGCGCGACCGACAGCACCCAACCTCGGTCGTCACGGCCGAGCGAATCGAAGACGTACAGCTGACGCGGCGCCAACCCGCGGACGCCCGCCCTGTCGGCCGGCAAGCGCTTCACGGCGTCAGCGAGCGCGGCTGAGCGATCTGAAACGCGAGCGAACGCGGTGAGAACGGATCGCAGCAACTCCTGGTGGACCGCCGGCCGCTCAGGGCTGCATCCCGCCCGGCTCAAGCCACAGGGGTAACGCTCGGTCCTCGACTCCGCGTGCCCGCACGTCCTGCAGCCATAACGCGTAGGCGTGTTGATAGGTCCTGCCGATTTCCTTCCCTTTGTCCGTGAGGCAGAGCCACACGGTCCAGGGCCAACCGGCACGGTCGTTGAAACGGTCTACATACTCCACCGATAGCCGCTGCAACGATTCTTTTGGTGATGCGATCCACGGCTCGAAGCGCGCGCCGTGGTTGCGCAGACCGCCGATCTCGGCGACGCCGTCACTGATCAGCGAACCGACCAGCCCTATCGTCCTTTGTGAACCTCCGCAAGACTGGACGACAGACTCTCCTCGGCTACGTGACGGTGCACCTGCCAAAGCTTGAGCCAGTCATGCAGGCCCTCCACCAGCAGTTTTTCGCGCGCCGAAAGGGCGTCACGGCGTTGCGCGTCCATGGTCCCGAAGGTATCGAATCATCACCGTTGCCGACCACGGGATGCCGATCAGATTGTGCGCCGGCATCAGGCGTCGCTTCAGTCCGTGTTCGGATAGCCGAGTGCGGCTCGAACCTGGCGAGTGTGTTGCAAGCTTGGATCTTCAAGCGTGCCCGGCACCGTGATGTAGACGCCACCATCGGCCTTGTGGACGACGATCTCAGCACTGAGGGCGTCTCGATCGAACTCGGTTCCGTCCTTGATGTAGGTCAGCCAACCAACGACTGCCTCGGGTGGCCTGTGGCCTTGCGATCTCTGTACGTTCTGAGAAGCCACCCCAAGTCGATCCGGTTCCCACGCGATAACCAAAGCACTCATCACGCGTATGACAACCGACTCGTCGACGCCGTTTTCAAGTCCTAGAACCAGATGGTTGAACGGCCGCTTCATCCCGACGAACCCGGCTCGCACGGTGTATTCGAGCCAGGTCGGCCTCGCGTCAGACGTATCGCCCAGCAGTCGCCGTGCCAGTTCGATGTTCAACCCCGGCGTGGCTTTCGGACCGCTGTTGATACGTTCAGTCACTGCGCTGATTGCCGCGGCTAGCGCACCTCGGTCAGTCGTATCGATCGGCGCCAGCTCATATCGCTGCGCGTCCGACGCGTCCTGCCGCCAGACGCCCCAGGGCCCGTAGACATGATGATCAGCGGGAATGTACTCGAGTGACTGCTGCAGTCGCTGTGCGCACGCCTGCAGGGAATCCTCTCGATTCCCCCATCCACCAATCACTTTCATAATTTCAGTTCGATGTGGCTTGTCGGGATTATTGCGATTGCCCATCGACGCTTGTAGCGGGACCCGGTTCGTGTCGTTGGTGTAGGGCGGCGAATGACTCTCTCGGAGTCCTGCGGCCGGTGTCCCACCTTTCGAGTGCTGCCTCGAGGCTTATATAGGAGGCAAAGAAGAGGATCGATAGGTCTGGTCCGACGAGCACTGTTCCTACGCCACGTATGTCGCTAGAGACTCGAATCAGCCCATCGCGGACGGCGTACGCACGACTGGTCGCGAGCTCGGGATCCATGTTCAAACACTCTGCCGCTACGGCAATTTGTTCCTGCTTCACTTAGGTACCCCTATATACCAGACTCGACCAGCGCATTCGTTAGGTCCATGTTGGGTGGCCAACCTACGATCTGTCCCGTTTGTCCGTCGCCGGCGTAGACCCGTGATCCATGGTAGTACGCGTTGAACCAGTGGCCGGCGAACCCATTAGCTCTGTCCACACCGACAACGGTGCGCGCGCCCTTTCCTTAGTTCACCAAGTACCGCTCCATCTCGCTGGTGTCGGTGGTGTTTGCCGTAGGCCTGCCGCCGCTCGGATCCGATTTCGGTATGAGCACTGCTGCTCCTGGCAAGACGGCCAGGAGTGAACCAAACCTGAATGGGTTCCACGCTCTGGATCAAGAGACGCTAGCGACGCAGAATTCTAGGATAGGCGGATGGTGCATGCGCGAACCTTGCGATCCGCGGCGTTCCTGATCTCCGTAGTACTCGCCAGCAGCTGCTCGCACCAAGTGCCTGGTCGCTGTAGTCGGGTCAATTGTGGGAGGTGGGTTCGGAGGTCACGCCGGGGGCACTTGTCGGTCAAGTCATCGACGGGCCTGAGTTTCCGGGCGGGGGCGGCAAAGTTGGTGACAGAGGTAAACACCGGCCAGAACCGTCTGATCGAGAGAAAGAGAGCACGTTGAGCGAGAATGTTCTCATCATCTGTGCTGCAGTGTCTTTCGGTATCGGTACTGCATGCAGCGTGTTCCCTGTTTTCAAGTCCCGGAAGCTCTCACCGGCCTCCATTCAGCGGCGCTTCTATTGGACGGGATGTGCGTCGGCCCTGGCACTTCTGTTCCTTGCCAGCCTCGACAGGTGGCCGTCCAACCTGTTCCTCATTTTCATTTGCGCCGCAGTCGCGACCGCGATTGCGTTCTTCCGAACGTCACACATCAAGATCGATGGCCGTATCTATGCGGCATATTCGGTACTCCGTCAGCCTGATCCGCCGCCCGCACTGCAGGAGCGCCGGGAGAAGTACTGACGCAATCTCCTAGGAGAGATTGTTGGGCGCTCACCCCTTCACGGTCGCCTGCGTTCGCCGTTCTGCCGACTGCGTTTGGCAATAGGAACGAGCGTCGTTCGGTCGGGCGCCCCTCGCTCCGTGGTAACAAAGGACTGTGCCCGACGCCATTGACCCACTGCTGCTCGGGCAGCGCGTGGTAGCGATCCTGGAGACCGGCGCACGGGTCGCGACCTACAAGCTCGCCACGCTGATGGCGCTCATCGACCACTGCATCGAGAACCTGCCCGAGCACTCGGCGGACCCACTGGCCGTGCCGATCTCCGATCTCGCGCACCGGGTGCTGCAGCTGTATTGGCGTCAGGTCCGCCCCTTCGAAGGGCACGATCTGCGCCAGTCCAGCGGGGAGAAAGAGCGCATCCCGCGGGCCGTCAGGGCCTTGCGCGCCGCGACGCCGACCTCCTCGTTGAGCGTGGCGATGACGCTCGTGCCGGAGGTCTACCAGGCGTCCATCGACGAGATCGGGTTGTGCCTGGCGCAGCAGCCGCTGTATCGGCTACAGCGGCTGCCCGGCGGGGACACCAATGATCCGTTCCTGTACGACGACAGCTTCCTGCACGCCAACGTGTCCCGGCGGACGCTGCGGGCCCACGGTGACGCCATCGCGCTGATGCCGGGCGTGGCAGCCGGTCTCGCCCGGTTGGCCGGGTTGCTCAAGCCCGCGTTGGAAATCATGTGGGTCGATGACGTGCGCCGCATGAACAAGTTCCTCACCGCCGAGGTGCCGGACATCGCCGGGCATCTGTTCGGCCGGGACCGCACCGCATTGGCCGCGGTGCGTGGTCCCTTCAAGGATGCGTTCGGTGCGCGCTGCTTCTACTGCGACACCAATCTGCCGGCCGACAACCCGATCGACCATGTGCTGCCGTGGTCACTCGTCGGCATCGACGGCCTGGCCAACCTCGTGTTGGCGTGCGTGCGCTGCAACTCCGACAAACGACGTGCGCTGCCGGCGGTCGGCCTCGTCGACAGGGTGCTCGACCGTGACCGTGGGGTGCTGGAGCAGATCGCCGACGCGATCCGGTGGCCCACCGAGTACCCGCGCGTCGTCGCGGCGGCGCGCGGGATCTACGGGAACCAGCCACCGGGAATCGCGACGTGGTCGGGATACAAAGCGAGCGTGCGACTCGACATCGCATTCGCGCCCCGGTGGATGGATTCGCCCAGCTGAGCGGACTTGTCGGTGGTCGCCCGCATACTGATCGGCTCGCTGGAGATTCCACGTCGAGCGAGAGGACACAGCGGTGGGCACGAGGCTCGCGACGCTCAACATCCGGCACGGCGGCACCAAGTCCGCCGAGGCGCTAGCCACCCGACTGCTCGGCTATAACGCCGACATCCTGGTGGTCACGGAGTTCCGCGCCAATGCCGTCGGCGCGCGACTGATCGACCGTCTTGAGCAAGCCGGCTACGACACCTCGCACCCAGCGGTCGGGCCGAAGGAGAACACCGTCCTTATCGCTGCACGGATCGGCATCGAGCGCTCCTGGGCGTTCAGCGAATCGCTCGACCCGCGACATCTGTGGTGTGCCGAGATCGACGGCGCATATGTGTGCGGGGTGTACATGCCGCAGAACACCGCGAAGCTCCCCTACTGGGAGGCGCTCATCCGGGACGCCTCGAAGAACGGCATCGATCTGCTTGTCGGCGACTTCAACACCGGCACCAACGATCTCGACAAGGACCCGCGGGGAGCCAAGTTCATCGGACCGGAGATGCCCGGCCGGATGATCGCCTCCGGGTACACCGATATGTGGCGGTCACTGCACCCCGATGTCCGCGAGTACTCCTGGTTCAGCCGGCCCGGGGATAACGGGTTCCGGCTCGACTATGTCTACGCAGGGCCGGATCTCGCGCAGCGTATCGAATTCTGCGAGTTCGACCACGCCCCACGACTGGCGGGCGAAACCGACCACTCCGGCCTGGTCGCAGTGGTGGACGACTGAAGCATGACCAACATCAGCATCCGCAGTTGTTGCGGACTCCGCACTTTATGCGGTATGGTGGGACATGCCCAGCCGGTACGAACGCATCCGCGCAGACCTCACGCATGCCGAGACTGCTCCATCCGCAAGCCAAGCGCTCCAACACCTTCGGTCGGTCCTGACGGAGGTCAGTCAACTTCTCGACGAACAGTTGGCCCGTGCCGTCGTCGACGACGAAATGTCCATCGCGTCGGCCGGGAAAAGTGCGGGCCTCACCGAGAACGCGGTCGGCCCACGCCTGGCCAGTACGCCGAGGCTGAACCCGTACGTCAGCAGTGGCGACCGGATTACCGCCGAAGACGTCAAACGCGCCCGTAAAGACAAGCACGCCAAGACTCCACTGCCGCCCGCTCCCCCGGCCGAGCCGATGCGGTTCAAGCCGCGCCGAAACAGCAAGCCTCGCTAGCCAACAACCGAAAGGTATCCACCATGCCGAATCAGAACCTCACCCTCATCGCCTTCCTGCTCGACCGCTCCGGATCGATGCAGTCGATCAAGTCCGACGTGGTCGGCGGTTTCGATGCCTTCCTCACCGAACAGCGCGCCGGCGATGGTGACTGCCGCGTGACGCTCGCGCAATTCGACGACGAGTACGAGGTCGTCTATCACGCGCTACCCGTCAATGAAGTGCCTGCCCTGGAACTCAATCCGCGCAACAGCACCGCGCTGCTGGACTCGATGGGCAAGCTCATCACCGACACCGCAGCCGAGATCGCCGCACTCGCCGAGGACGACAAGCCGGGTTCTGTCATCGTGGCGATCATGACCGACGGCATGGAGAACTCCAGCCACGAATGGAGTCGGCCTGCGATCAAGTCGCTGGTCGAGCAGCAGACCAACCAATTCGGCTGGGAGTTCCTGTACATGGGCGCTGACCAGGACGCCGTCGAGGTCGGCAGGGATCTCGGGGTCAAGGCCGAGCACGCCGTAACCTACGGTCGGGGGAAGTCCCGGGAGGCGATGGTCGCGATGTCAGGCAACGTGCGTGGGTATCGGAACGCCAAGCTTGGCGATGCGAGCGCGGCAATGCCGGCGTTCAGTCCGGATCAGCGGTCGGAGTTGTCGGATGACTGATGACGAGTCAGTGATCGAGTACGATCGCCCCTTTCTGGATGCTACTCACGCCCGACCATCACCGGCACAGGCCTCTCATGGCCTTCAAATCTCTGTCTGGGGTGACTGACTGCGGCATTACCATTGATAAAGCGTCGGAACTGTTCCGTTGGCCCTAGTTCAAGGAGAGCTCGTGTTGGTGAACCCCGAACTACTGCGGGCATTCTCACGTCAGGTAGACACGGCATCTAGCGCCGTCAAGAGCGCCGACGTTGGCTCGAAGGCGTCAGCAGCAGCCGACGGACTACCCGGCTCGACCACCCAATGGGCCGCGCGGCTGGTAGGCGAGGACTTGATTCAGCGGTCGGATGCAATCGCGAAGAACGTCGCCGAGATGGGAACGGCGGTCCGCGGCGCAGGCGACCGCTACGAGGTGGAAGACAGCGCTCTCGCCGTTACATTTGACGGATTGTTCTGATCAGTGCTTCCGTCACGCCCTCGGCTGCGCGGCTGGCGTCCCGACTCGCTCTCTCCTGCAGCGTCGGCTCTGGATGGTGCGGGCCAATCTGTGTATAGAACGGTACGAGATCTCGACGACCGAATTGACGCGATGCCCGAGGCATCATCGTGGTCTGGAAAAGCACATGATGCGGCGACATTGATGTTTCGCCGCGCAACGAACACGGCTTCGGAGCTCGCGCACTATAGCGAGGCGGTGGCGACCGCGTTGGAAAGAGGCAGCGGCTCCATCGGAGGTGCTCGGACCTCCCTGTTGAGCCATGCTGACCAAATAGACGCAGGCGAGCTTCAGGTGACTGACATGTGGGTCGTGGTTATCAAACCGGCCCGGGTGTCGGCAGAGAAGGCGGCGGCGCTGCAGGCACAAGCACAAACAGAGCAGATCGAGATCAACCGGCTGTTGGTCGCCGTCGGCGATGCCGACAATGCGACGGCGTCGGCGGTTCAGTCCGCCGCCGGACACTTTGGATTTACCCTTCCGGAGCCGACTAGCTTTCCCGGCTTGGACCCGTCATCGGGGGCGCACAGGCCGGCTGACGAGGTACCAAACCCCATGTCGCTCGATGGACTCATTCAGCAGGGCGTCGTTCGCGATCACGACTTGGCTCAAACGGTACGTGAGAGTCGCGAATGGATAACCGAAGACGGCCAAGTACGAAAGACGTTGACCATGATGGACGGCAGCCGCCACGAGATCTTCGAGTGGAACGACTACGCCCCGTGTGTTGAAAACACCTACTACGACAAGCACGGGAACAGAGTTTCAACCACCTTTTCGCAAGACAAGACGAACTACGACGGCACAGAGTACACGTCCATCACTTTCGCCGACGGGACTGAGGTCACCATGACTCAAACTCCAGATGGCACTACTACCGGGGGCGTGATAGCTGCGGACGGGCGCCAGGGCGTGCTGCCAGACACGTTCTTCACACACCCATCACTCACGATGGTAGGAGGCGCATTGACCGGGTTGGAAGAGCAGACGAAGCGTGGGATACCGATGCTGTCGCCCCAGTCGGTGGACGACCTGGGAAAGGCCGCGAAGTACGGCGGGCCGGCGTTGGGTGTAGCGACCGCGCTATACGATACGGTCACCGCGCAAACGTTTTACGATGGTTGCGTCGCCGCCATTTCCGGAGGCGCAGGTGTCGGTGGCGGATACGCAGGTGGCACTTTGGCGGCTGCGGGGGTATCAGCGCTGGGCATGCCCCAGCTTGCGCCGGTGTTTGCTGCGGGCGGAAGTATGGCCGGTGCTTGGACATTCGGTTATGTCGGCGGCGTTGTCGGTAACATCGTGTGTCCCAAATGAGGCTCGTTCCACTCGCCATCTTCTGTGGAGTCCTGTTCGGTCCGCTCGGAGTACTCTGCGTTGGCTGGGCGATCATCAGCTTCGGACGCGGCGAGATACTGACCGCCTTAACGGCAGTCGGATTCGCGATGTTCTGCCTAGGTTTCATTATTCCTTTCGCCAAAACTGTGCCTGGCAAAGTCTCGCCCCGAGTGAAGTTCGACGGCGAGGGAACTACCGTCCGACCGGATCGCGGGATTGATATGCCGCTCCAAATCGCCCTGCTCGGACTGACGATCGCTGGTGGCTTGTCCGCAATATTCGGACCCTTCGGGATAGTCGAGATTCCAGTGCCCGAGCAGATGCGCTATGCCATACCGTTTATCGGTGCAGTCGCCGCAATTATGGGAGCTCCCATCGTGTGGCGGACGCTGCGCAGAGGTAGCTTCCAGTATCTGCGCCTGACGCCCACCGGTTTCGTTATCGTGCAAGGCTGGCGACCGCAGAGCGGTGACTGGGCCCAGGTTGTCGATGTCGCCGAAGCGGCTCCGAAGCAGACTACGCCCTCCCCCAATGCAATTGTGATCGTGATGTCCGACGACAGCGCCATCACCTTGCCAGGTGCATCATTCACGCCAGAGGGACGACAACTTCGCGAATGGGTCCGGTTCTACTGGCTTCACCCTGACCTCCGTGAGGAACTTGCCGACGAGCGGGCACTCATACGGCTTGCCGGCTCAAAGGCCTAGCCCACCGGAGCTGACACCGTCCTTTCCGAGCAGTGCGCCGTCGACGGAAGTGCCGAATAGCCTTGGCGCAGTTCGATAAAGCCTGAGGCGGTCTTCAGCCCAACGGCAGCTTACCCACCGCCGCCGCTAGGCTGGAGCCCACGCGGATCGCCGCCCTGGTGGCGTTGCAAGCGGCGGCGTGCCGGCGGCACCGCACCGCTATGGGCGTCGATGCGACAACGGACGACGCTTTAAGCGCCGCGATTGGCCGCTGCCGCCTCGTGAATGGCGGCCTTGAGTCCGTCGTATGTGCACTGACGCGGGAAAGCTAGGCCTCACCAGCTACGAACCGCGCCTCGACTGTCGCTGACACTCTGATGTCTTCCGGTACGAGCTCTACGTCCGGGCTGCCACCAGATCGCGGCGGTGCGGCGTCCATGGATGCAATCCCGAGACCTCGATCATGATCCACCTGTGCGCCGAGCATCCCAGCATCGGCGATGGCGATGGGACGGACCGTTCCGAGCTCGAGGGCGTCGGCATATAGCTGTGCGCGGGCCGCAGCATCTCGAACGGCACCGGTACGGACTCTTGTGATCAGTTCTTCCCGACTCTTGGATGTGAGCGCCCAACGCACGTAAGAGACTTCGAATCCTTCGGTTTCGGTGACGTGCCCTCCCACCCACTGCGACAGCGCGGTGAAGTCGCGGAACTTCACTTCGGTGCCGACGCTCGCGACATGGACGAGAGGCAGCTCCTCACCATCCTTGTTCGTCGGTCGATTCGTCCAGGTACGCAACTGTTGGGCCGACCACCACGTGACGGCGCCGTTGTCTCCGTCCTTGAGTCGCAGCACTGATTGCTTCACGACGTCGAGGTCACGCGCCACCCGGTCGTAGACCCATTCCGCGTCGGGGCCGTGATAACTGATGGAGGCGTGCACGATCCCCCGCTCGGGCGACTGGAACGCGGAGAAGGAACCACGGACTGTGATCTCGGTTGACATGCGGCAAAGCTAGCGGCGAGCACCGACATTTCGCATGTGAGTCAGGTCCGTGTGCGCCGAAGGTCCGGGCCACCGCACACCCGGACCGAAGTGCATGCAGCATCGTTAACGATCTGGCCAAGCAATTAGGGACCCTGTTCCGCCGCCCCAGTCGTGGCACCTTTCGACTTCCAGGCCAGATATTACGAGGCCTTCTATCACGCCGCGCACATGGAAGAAGTGCCTCCAGGCGCCGCCCGCAGCACGTCGGCACAAGCTCGCCATGGTGGCCGCTGGAACTGAACCAACGCAACAGCACCGCTCTGCTGGACTCGATGGGCAAGCTCATCACCGACACCGCAGCCGAGATCGCCGCACTCGCCGAGGACGACAGGCCGGGTTCGGTCATCGTCGCGATCATGACTGACGGTATGGAAAACTCCAGCCACGAATGGAGACGGCCTGCGATCAAGTCGCTCGTCGAGCAGCAGACCAACGAATATGGTTGGGAATTCCTGTATATGGGCGCGGATCAGGACGCCGTCGAGGTCGGTAAAGGCCTGGGCGTCAAGGCCGAGCAGGCCGTCACCTACGGCCGCGGTAAGTCCCGGGAGGCGATGGTCGCGATGTCGGGGAACGTGCGCGGGTATCGAAATGCCAAGCTTGGCGATGCGGGCGCGGCAATGCCGGCGTTCAGTCCGGATCAGCGGTCGGAGTTGTCGGATGACTGACGCGGGTATCGACGCACATTAATGCGGCGCGAGCTCTCGACCGCGTGCGAACCGGGCGAGCGTTTACTTCACCACCGCCGTCAACGGCAGCTCTGTCGCCCGCCGCAGTTCGCCGGCTCACTGTGCGTAAACGAGCTATAAGGGCGAACAACGTTGAGACCCATCGTCGGCGCGATACCGTCGCTGTGGACCACAAACTTGCCTGTCCGCTCCAGTGACATGACTGTTTACTGCACGACCGAAGGACCACGATGAACACCCAGCGTGACATGTTCGCGCGCTTCGCGCCGATGCTGCGAAGCATGTCTGACGAGCAACTTTCGGAGGAGATCGAGAATCCGAAACGGCTATTGCTTAGCAGCGGGACCGCAGGCAACCGGCGTATTGACATTGCCTACGCCCCATTTGATGACGCGGACCCTGACGCCCGCATCGTTCTAGTTGGGCTAACCCCAGGCCGGCAGCAGATGGGCAACGCTCTGAGAGAGGCTCGGCGCGGCCTACAGGCCGGCCTCAACGAAGCGGAGTCCCTCGCGGCCGCCGAGTCCTTTGCCAGCTTCTCTGGGCCCATGCGTACGTATCTCTTCGCCATGTTGGACAGCATCGGAGTCCATCAGCTGCTCGGTGTGCGGTCAACTGCGATGCTTTGGGATGGCGATACCAGCCTTGCGCATTTCACATCTGTTTGCCGCAATCCGGTGTTCGTTGACGGCAAGAACTACTCCGGCGCACCGCCAGTGCTGTCGACACCGATACTGCGGGAACAGGTTGAAAACAGCTTCGTGCCAGAAGTCGCTAGCCTCCGCCGCAGCATCTTCGTGCCCTTGGGCACACAAGTCAGTGAAGTCGTCGAGTTCGCCACTGCGGAAGCCGGTCTCGATCAGTCCCGCGTCCTAGCCGGCTTGCCGCACCCCAGCGGTGCGAATGCCGAACGGATCGCCTTCTTTCTTGGACGAAAGCGGCGGGAGATGCTCTCAAGTAAAGTCAATCCAGATCGCCTGATCGCTGCCCGCGCCGAATTGAAGAAGAAAGTCACCGGGCTCAAACGAACATCGGGTAAGCGATAGCGCCACCAACGACGTCCGACCGTCTGTCCGTGGCCGCAGATCAGCAAAGCGAACCACATGCGACTGCAACACAACTGCCCTGATCAAGCCCCGCCCAGAAACGACGAAGGATTGCAGTGCCACTGAGCCAAGAAGGCAACAAGATCTCGATGCAAGACGCGTTCGATGCTTGGGAGCCTCATGCGGTAGCGATGCTGACAGAAACAGCCAAGCGGTACAACGGCTTTGTGACGTACTCGCAGCTGGCTGAGTTTGTCCAGATGCAGACAGGCATCACGCACAGAGGCCTCGTGATGAACTGGATCGGAGATGTCCTCGGTCGGGTCATTTCTGTATGTACGAGCAACGGATGGCCGCAGCTGACGTCTTTGTGTGTGACTTCAGACGGAACGGTCGGGGCTGGATACAAGTTCGCGCTTAACGCCGCGGAACGTGCGAGCTCGGGCAACGAACATGAGGCTCTACCGCAGGGCCTCGACGATCTCGATGAACACGCAGCCCGCACGCGCCTGGAGTGCTACAGGTTCTTCGGTGCCGAACTTCCACCGGACGGCGGCAAGCCAACACTGACGCCAAAGGCCCAGGCGAAGAAGGAATTCAAGAAAGCTCAGGCGAAGCTCGATGCACCGTTGAAATTCTGCTCTAGATGCAACCAGGCGCTACCTATGACTGGACAGTGCGATAACTGCGACTGAGCTACGGAACTGACGGATCAGTCCACTGGTCCGGTACCGCCGGTAGATGGAGGCGGCCTTAAATCAAGCTGCGCGACTTGACTTTCGGAAACACCCCGTTGTCGCAATAACTCCATCATGTCCTCTTGCCGCGGCTGACCCAACATCATGCGGTACAGGGTTAGAGAGTCTCGGAGGCGTTCGTACTGCGCGTCTTCTCGGCTCAGGGGGAAGTGCACGATCAGGCGTTCCACTCGTGCGTCACCAGGGTAGATCCAATAAGGAGAGAACTCGCCCAACTCGGGGTGATCAACTGCAGCGTCGAATGCGCTCTGCCATGGATGGCTTGTCGTTTCCGTTCCAGCAAGTGCCGCGCGGCGGTGTGCGGAGGCAATATTCTTGCGCACCGCGTGTCCGCCGAAGCGGTTGACACGGCCCTCCCGTTGCTCGAAGTCGACCGGGTTCGATGGCAGGTTCCAATGCACCACCGAGTGGCTCCACCAGTGGAAGTCGATTCCTTCTTGACCAACGCTGGTCGAGGCGAGAACGAACGGCCAGAAAGGGCTGTTGAACGCGTTGCGCACCTCCGGTGCCCGTGCACTCTCCGCATCCCCGGCGGCACTCCCGTATCTCAGGGCGAATCTGACCGTTATTGGAATCCGAGCAAACTGGTCCGCGGTAGAGCGCGCCGTGTAGCGCGATGTCCTGAGCGCCAAGGCCTCGATGGCGCGATCCGTGATCAGATTTAGCGAGGTCGCATCGACGCCGGACCCAGCGAGCTCCAACTTGAGTTGGAAGCAATACTCGTCCAGAACCGATTGCAGGTTTCCATCTGCGCAATACCGGAGAACTGACTTCCAGTACGGCTGTTCGTGCGAGTAGATCTGGTCGATGAGGAACTGAACGTCCATGCGGTTAAATAGCGTTCGGATGCCGTTGGCCAGTCTGGCGGCCGCACGCCAGAGTTCTTTCTGGAGATCGACGTCGGTCCCGGCGCAGATACGTGCCAACGCTCGGTAGGCGACGTTGCCCGGGCTATGCATCGCAAGAAGCGCTAGATCTTCGTGCCAACGCAGTGTGGTGGTCTGCTCGAGCGCCACCTTGGCGTGCTCCTGCAGAGCTCCGCCCGCTTCATTGCCAGCGTTAGCGGTCCCTCCGCCGCGGCCGGCCAGCCAGTATGCCGCCGCGTGTGGTTGTCGGTAAACACCGTCTGGCCACTCCCCAGGCCACGCGAAAAACGCCTGCGACGCTGCGTCCGGGTGTGCTTCGTCGGACGCATCGGCTTGTGATTGAATGCGTGCGTCTACGCGTCGTCTGGTGTCCTCAGCGTCAAGCAGGTCTCCGGACTCGTTAATGAAGGAGAGCGGGTCGCCCAATTGCGCAAGGGCCGGGTGCGGCCAGAAGAGGGCCAGGGTAGACATGCTCGACGCGCGTCCTTCTCGAAGCACATAGTCGAGTCGCGACGACACCGCCCTCTTAGCCTCCGCAGTGTTCTCCGTTAGCGTCGAACCCTCGATCATTCGCCGTTCAGCCTCATAGCTCAGCAGGCTGGCCACAGATGTTGGAACGCTCGACCACGCCGAAAAGATAAGGCGCTTCGTGACCGAACCATCGGAAAACGACAAGTACACGTCACCCGGACTGAAATAGGGCAGTGATGGTGGGACCCACAGCAGTCTCCACCAACCTTGATCGATCGTCTCTTCTGCGAATGCCCGAAGGCGCGCATTCCCATAATCAACGGGCCCATAGTTTCTGATGTCCACCGGATCGATCGAGCGAAGTTGCGAGACAGCTGTGTTTAGCTCCGCGGTCGCTGAGCCGCTTTCAATCTCGTGCCGTGCGCGCTCACCTGGCCGATAACCCTCCATGAAACTCGCGAAGTAAGGGATCGACTTCCAGTAATCCAAGCTCACGGGCGAGTCGATCTCCCGCGCGAAGGATTGAAGCGCGGCATAGTCTCGGAGGTCGTTTACCGTCGGTACGTCGCTTCTTACCCGGCGGACAAGGAGATCTCGGCCTTCTTCCAGGCGTGGCCGTTCGGAGCGGCTCATAAAGGGCAACAATTCATCTCGCAATACTGTTGCCTCGTTAACGGCATCCGATCCATTGACGAGTGCTTGTCGATAGTTACGGAATCCGCGGCGAATACGTTCCAGCGCAGCAGCGTCGCCTTTGGCCAGAAACTCTAACGTTGTCATGAAGTCGCGGTAGTGGTCGTCGTCGGCGTCGCCGTCCGCCGTCGTGTAGGGCTTATACGGCGTCGCCGACAGCAGGAGAACCCGCGCGTCGCGATAGTTGAAGAGATTATGGGCGAGCTCGCTTGCGGCGCTGCCACTGCCGGGATCGATCAGGTGTCGGAACCGTTGGAACTCGTCCAGGATAACGAGGTCCGGCTCAAGCGATTCCACGCTCGCCGCGGCAAGGGTTCCACGAAGTGACGCGGTTAAGCCGTTGACGTCACGGCGCAGCTCGGGCGGAACACCTTCACATCCCTGTAGCTGCTCGCAGAGCTGATCGAACTGCTCGCGTAGTCCGCTAGCTTGGACTGAACTGGTGAACTCGCGTTGAATCACGCTATCTGGGCCCGCCCCGAGCCTAATTCGCATCGCGGCGATTCCCGCCTGAAATCTGCCGACCGAGGCGACTCCGCCTTGAAAGAACAAGGCCGATGTTCGTTCGACGGCGCTGTCCCCCTCGACAACTCCGTGGAGGAGGATATGAAGCAGTTGCCGTTCCTCTTGCGAACCTGTCTGCCATCCCATCTCGAATGACGTACCGGGAGTGAAGGACACCAGGTTCACCTTCTTACCCGACACGGTCGACTCAGATGCAAGATGGCGCGTCTCGAGGGCGAGCAACGTGAGTCTGCTGGTGATTCCCAAGTGAGGGTCGCCTGTGACGTTCAACCGGCGAAGGTTCTGTTTGGCCAGGTCTGTATTCGAGCAGATGTAGACGACGTCGATCCGGTCAATATGTGCTGCATCTTGCAGTTCGGCGATAGCCGAGGCGATCACACCCCGGGCAACCACACTTTTTCCCAGTCCCGTCTCATCCGCGACCAAGTAGCGTCCACTGCCACCAGCCGATCGGTAAAGGCGATCGATGATGTGCTCGACAGCGTCACGTTGAAATCCTTTAAGACCGGCTAGTATCTGCGCTACATCCGGTGGGGTCATTGGCTCACCGTGCCCGAGATGTGTGTATAGGCATCCCACACGGTTGCCCACAGTTCGTCGAATCCGTCGGGCAATACTGATGGTGCATCTGTCGGGCGTTGGCCGTCTGCTCTTCTCACGTGCTCGACGATTCTCTGCACGTCTGCGAGGGCGCCGTGCTTCGCGCCGATCGCACGCACAAGGGTTTCGAACAGCCCACTACCGTCCTCAGCCCACCCTGCTCCTAGCGCGCCGGCCGGATCGAACCGAAACATGCCGCCATCTCCTTCTAGCGCGAGAAGCAGCGCCAGGAGCTTCATAAAGGCCGACCGGTCAGCGAGCTGTCGAGCGATCACCGCATCTCGTCGGCCATCGACATCACCGTCAAGTGCGGCGGCGACGACTGTCGATCGCGTCACGTCGCGCTCGTCGGTAACCCGAATGACAACAAAAGGTGTGATGTCGGTGAGCGCTAGCCGCTCGAACGTGACAGGACCTCCCGGTACCGATTCGGCGTTGGCCGGACGAGTCAACAGTGTGGCCCTCGCGCTGACAAGAGGCGGAATGTTCGCAGCACCGTCGGCAGACAGCGTGATGCAGTATGTAAATTGACTTTCGCTCTGGTTGGACGTTTCGCCGTCACCTTCCGCCATCTCGACTTTGGCGTAGTAGCGCCGCGCAGCCAGCGAGCGAACCGTCTGCTCAAGAGCGTAATCGGCTGCCTCGTCGGGTGGCGTCTCCGCGTTACCCTCGGGCTCGAATGGGATCGTCAGTGAACGGAGCGCAGACTCCTCTCCCACGAGCGCGGCCACACCAAGCTTCGGCTGCGGGCCTTCGAACTCCACCAGCATCTCTACGTTGCCACCAAACGCAGCGTCTGTTGCATTCGCGGATCCGACGAAAAGATGCGACCCGGACCGCCGATCGAGCACATACGCCTTCGCGTGAAGCCCGACAAGCGGTTCTGGTCGCGGCGCGACGATGGTGGCAACCGCGCTCGGTTCGTTCGGTATCGGGTCTATGGACATTTCGTCATCGTTCGCAGCATCGTCGAGGATAAGCGCATCGATACGATCGAGAGTCTTGGCGTCGAGCCGGTCGAGTTGCTCCCGGCGGGCGAGTACGGTGATCGACTCTGAGCGCGGCGGAATTACTTGGTTGATCCCACCGTCGCTCAAGAACGGCGATATCACCGCGTGCCGTATGCCGTCGAAGAGCTCGTGGAGCGGCTGCGATGGAATACCCGTGATCCCATACGGATGGAACCGTAATGCTCGTACGTCGCTTGGACGCTCCCACTCGACAGTTGCAATCACCTCGGCGAGTTCTCCGATGCGCTCCGCACGAGTCGCCGGTAGCGGCTGAACAGCCATCGGAGGCAAGGCTCGCACGAATGCAGCGAGTGGTGCACTCTGCTCATTCCGTTCGCCTGTCGCCGCACCGTCGAGACGGACGACGAGATCCCAACTACGATCGTTGGTCAAATTTCGACTGGCACAGAGCATTCGATAACTTCGTGCGTCACCGTCGCCATACTCCAGCACCCAGACTTTGGGGTGAAACAGCGAATTAGTTTGCGGCGCAATGGCGGGATGGATCATGGGCTCGAGCAGCGCAAATAAATCAGAGGCCATCCTCGGCTCGAAGACCTGACCGGCTTGAGCGAATACATCGATCTTGTCGGCAGCGCGGCGTACGGCGTCGAGAATGGCGATCGGATCACGGCTCTCGCGCACGCGATGCGCGGCGAATGCCAAGGGAACCGATAGCGCCGTTGTCAGGTCCAAGGTGTAGGTCGTCGCGACCGCCCGCAACAGTTCAAATCCGCTCGGCGGCCGGAGCTGTTCGGTCAACGCAGCGCGACCGCTGGGCTCAAGCATCTGTACGCTCCAGCCCGTCGTGGAGGTCCTGGATAACCGGCCGAATCTGTGTCCAGCGATAGACGAGTGGACGGCTGCCGGCTGATCCAAGCCACGCTTGCAACAGTCGTCTATTCGTCAGCCTCGCCTGCGACCTTTTGTGCTCACGCTCGCGTCGAGTGATGAACGATCGCGCCGCGTCATCATCGGCGAGTGCCGAAAGATCATTATTTGCGACGAGGTCGAGCCAATCGTCAATAAAACGGCGCGAACGTGGATTTACGTTGGGATTCTGTTCGAGCACCCGACGCCAGAACTCACCACGATCCCAGGTGGCGATGTCGCGCTCGAGGTTCGGCGTCTCCGCCCAGCCCCTTAAACGTTCGCGATATTTGGCTACGGGCTCTTCGACGCGATCAAACCCTTCACGTTCGTATGCGTCGGCCAACAGCAAGTTGTAAACGAGTGATGCACTGTTCATCAGCGTGGAGAATCGGCGCGCATCGTCGAGAACCTTCGCACGGTCTCCTTCCGCCGACCGAAGAACTGAGTCGGTCCAGGGGAGTTCGCTGTCCGCGTTGGGACGATTCTGCAGTGCGAACTCGAGCATTGTGCCCGGCGCGCTTGCCAACATCCGGTCGCGAAGCCATGACGCTTCACTCGGATCCATCGCAAAGCCGTCCGGCACCTCAGCCGGGAATCCTTGCGGCACTGACGGCAAGGTGGGATGAAATCCGCCGTCGTGCCATGCCGATACGACTTCGTCCTCGTACTGCACGGCGCTAGGTCGACGTGCGTGTACACGGTCGACCTCGGCAGCGATCGCGTCTTCCCTGCTGAGCGCGGGATCGTTGAGTATGCCGTGTGTGCGCATCCCGCCCCAGTACAAGGCAGACGGGAGGTTCTTTACCGCTGAGCCAACAGTTCCACCAATAACGCCGTCTTTTTCGCCGGCTTTGAGGAGACCGCCGATCAGCCGCCGTTCGTTTTGATCTGCCAGAGCGGCAGCTTTAACGATGTCATTGCGCACCTCCGCGGCGGCTCGGAAGCACCACGGGATGAAGAGGAAGTAGCGTGCCCGAGTGAACAGCGTCGAGGTCCCGGGCCACAACGCGTCGCTGAGTGCGTCGCGCACTTGGCCGATGCCAAGCTCGTCTCGGCTCTCCCGCTCGCTGAACAAGTTGACGATCTCACGCATACGACGTTGGTCCTCGCTGGACGAATCAAGCCAGGCGATAAGGGATGTCACTCAGTTCCTTTCGACACGAATACCACCAAACGGCTATCCGTGGTCGCTGATGTCGCAGATGGCAATGCTACGGCCGGCTCTTCTAAAATGGCTTCAGTTCAAATCGGACGCGGTACAGGAGCCAGTCCGTCTTCACGCCGAGCCGTTCTGCATGCGCCTGAACTGCTTCTGCCAGTTCTTCATCCGGCTGGCCGGTGATTATCAGCAACCGCGCGCCGCGCAACCCGTCGGCTGCCGCCTGCGCCTTCAGCGCCCTCATATATTTGGCCGCCTGGGCAACGATGCCCTGATCGGGTTCCTCGGCCTTCAGTTCGATGCCAACAAGTTCTTTGGTCTTCGTGTCGATCGCGACGAAGTCAATCTTCGCGCCAGGAGCCAAGAGCGTCTCACGGTCGGTGATACGTAAGTTCTTTGTAGCGCTTGTGAGGAACTGGCGATTGAGCCAGAGGAATCGTGACAGCTCTACCTCAAACTTGAACAGCTCCCGTGTCGGCCGGAGACCTGCGACTGGATGCTTGGCGTCAAAGAAGTAGATCCGAGTCTTCGGATTGTTTGCGGGATCGATCAATTCAGGGCTGAATCCGATGCCGGCCTGAGAAAATCGCTCGCTCAGCTTCTCCAACAGCTTGCCGGATGTCCTCTCGTACCCCGCCTCGCGAACCAACACGCCAAGCGCACTGCTTGGCATATGCCTTAACAGCCGCGCGGATTTAGGTGTCTGCTTGACTCGCTCTTGAGTCTTGTCTACCAAGCGCTGCAATCGT
Source organism: Mycolicibacterium sp. P9-22 (assembly GCF_008329585.1). GTDB lineage: Bacteria > Actinomycetota > Actinomycetes > Mycobacteriales > Mycobacteriaceae > Mycobacterium. Next base: position 189,116 of record NZ_NPKP01000005.1, read on the forward strand.
TCTTCCTTGTTCAATCGCACCGGCACGAAACAACACCTCCTTGGTCGACAAAGCCTCTTCGGATAGATCGCATTGGTTAGTTCCTCAAGGTTTACTATCACGGACGGGTGAGCTTCCGGACGATAAACGCTTGCTACCTCAGCATCTGGTCATCTGCTGTGCGCTCGGTTAACGCCGCAGCTGAAATCTGTCAGCGGAACCGACCCCCACCGTCCCAGCAAGGTGTACGAGGGGCTCACGATTCGAGCGCCCGTGTTTCTCCATCAGTGATCTCGGCGGGCGCCAGACCCTTCTCGATCATGAAGCGCAGAAGCGCACGTATGGCGATCTGCGCGCTAGTCAGGTGGACGACGGTCGGCGCCTTGGCATCGCTGAATGGCTGGAGACGGTTGAGCACTGCCGAGACTTGGCCTTCGTAATCAGTAAGTTGAAACCAAAGCGTCGTGTCGAATGGAAGCTCCAGCTTCTTACGCGCGTACTCGGCCGAAATTCGCATCAGAAGCTTCTCGAAGCTGCTGACAGATGCCTCCGCGCCTCCTCCTCCTGCCAATGCAGCCGCGGCTGTCGCCGCGCCCGCGCCTGCGAGTCCGCCCAGCATCGCTAAGCCGCCAACCATTCCACCTGGACCGAATGCAGCAAGACCGCCGACAATTGCCGCGGCTCCAAACGCACCCGCCGGTGCCGCAACCGCAAGTCCAACAGGCCCTGCGGCGATCAATGCCACCCCCGCCGCTGCGGTTAGCACCCGACCCCAAGGGACTCCGCCCTTACCAGCGACGCATTCACCGACCTCCTTGATCGCCTCGGCGACTTTGTCGCCGAGGCTCCGACTAAAGCCGAGCTCGACTGCAATATCGTTGAGCGCCCGCCACTGTGCATCCCCAGGGTCGATCTCGTACGGAGTGACGCAGTTGATAAGCGCCAGCACGACCATCTCTCCGACAGCTTCGTGAAGTTCCCACCGGTGCGGAAGACGCGGCAACCTACCGTTCATCAGATCGACCATCTGCGGTGGCAGCACTTGCCCCGCGTCCGCGTTCTGCGCCAGCTGCGCGGCAAGATCCTCGCGCAGAATTCGAAGCGTCGCGCGGAACCGTGCTCCCTTTTCTTCATCCTTGATATTGCGGGCGACCGCCTCTGCGAAGTGTTGGAGCAGCAACGTGGCGGCGTCGGCATCACTCAAACGGACCGCGATGTCGGAACTAGCACGAACCACTCCCTTGGCGGGATACAGCGAGTGCGCAACCAGTTTCGCCACAGCCGGGTCGCCCAGATACAGATCTGCCCCATGGCCGCTCACGTTGGTCAGCGTGAAGTCCTGAGCACCAGGAAAGGTGCTGGCCAGCCCGCGACCACCGGTCACGATGTCTCGCGTATTCAGAAAGTTCGACCAGTCGTCGACCCGGCCATAGGGAAACTTCTTCAGTAGGCGCTCGCGGCCGTCGTATACCGCTCGAATCGCCGCCGGACTCCCTATCGTGATAAAGCGTCGGACGTGCAGGTCAGTGGCGAGATGATCGAGTAGATCGATGGCGACAACTGAGCCGAGACTGTGCGCAAGAAGCATCACGTCGCCATGGGTGGGGATGTAATCAAGGATTCGCTTCAGCACATTGCCGCGTACCTTTTCCTCGCGTACATATCGGCGCACCTGGTGAAGATTCGCGAGCGACACATGATCGAAGACGAATCCCGGAGCCGTGTTCCAAACGGGATCTGGCATCAGGTGAAACCCGAATGGCCGCACGCCGTCCTCCAATTGAAGGAACCGCTGTACGCGCGCCTGTCGACGTTCGAAATCGCTGCGTGGTACCCGGTCGTCCTTCGCCTTATATGTAACGGATGGCATCTTGACGTCTTCTAGACCTTCGCCTTTCAGCAACTCGCTATAACGGGGCGTGATCACTTGATCTCGATCAACGATCGGATGCCCCGCCTGTTCCAGACCGCGGTTAAGGCCGTCCAGCCACCGGTAATCCGGGTCTCCGTCTCCAATACCGTGCAGGAATACGATCTTCACTCAGCCCCCGATCTGATTCGTGACACTGCGACAGCTCTGTGGCTGTCGGCCAGCCGTATCATTTACGTGCTCAATCCTGTAGTTCCAGCACGGTCGGCCGAGTCGACCGAATGTGCACATCTGGAAACTTCGCGACCAGGGCACACACGAACGCTGACCGCTTCACGTTCAGCTCGTTGAGCAACTCCTGCTGACTCAACTCCCCCTTGTCGCGCAACCGGTCCCACGCCGCGGCGATCATCCACGCCGGCACGAGCTGTGGTCCCGAGCCAAGCCCCATCGAGCGCTCGGTCTCGACCCACACGCCTTTGCGCTCCACGGCGGTGACTCTGTTGAGGTTCTTGGTCGACAGGGTCAGAAGGGCGGTGCCGGGACCGACCGCTTCCGAGACCTGATCAAATAGCGCATTATCAAAGTCGGCTGCGCTCATGCAGTTCCGACCGCTATGATCCCCGACGGCAATTGCTTCAGAGTGCCGACTGCCAAGGCGCGCTCCAGGGCCTCATCGAGACGGGCGCCGATATCCTTCGTGATACGGATGCCGCCGAACAGCGCCAGCGCATCACGCTTCAGGTCTTCGATGGCGCTCCCCCCGGCCTGCTCAGCCACGACTAGCATCGCATTGCCGATCTCCACCAGGCTGATCTCGCCGAGCGGCCGCCCCTCCCCTCGCCTCGCCGTCCGGACCATGCGCCACGTTCCGGGATTCACGCCGTTGGGCCAGTAGAACTCTCGGTCGTCCGCACGTGAATACTCTGCTGGCACAACACGCTGAATCGCAGTCCGCCGCCCTTCGCTCACCTTTCCCAGGCTGAATGCCCCGGCCACTAGCTTGGCCAGACGATCACGGTGCACCGGACCTTCAGAATCGATGATCGACTCGATGATCTTCACAACGTGGGATCGGTTGTAGCTGGTATGGATCTCATCCAGAACGCTGATACTGCCAATAACGACCGAGTTCCACGGTCTGAAGTCCGTGAGATTGGCGTGCCGTCGCGGAGCGATGGGCGCCGCAACAGTAGTCGCAGATCGGAAGGCGAAGGACTGTTCCACGGGCGCGACCACGGGTGGACGCGCAAGGACCTCGTCGACAGGCGGTTCCAGCTTCCGCTGCTTGGCCGCGGCGACCGCGTCGCGGAGACGCATGACGGTCTCCTCACGCCGACCGAGCCATTCAGGCAGCCAAACCCGCTCCACGCCAGGCCAATGCAGCAGCTTGGACAGGACTTCGACCGGCAGTCCGTCGCGGTCCGCGACCGTCCTGCGGCTGAACCATTCAGTGCCGTCCAAGAGGACCGCCACTAAGGGCTGGTCGGGTTCATCGGGGTCGGAGATGACCAGGTCAACCCGGAAGTCGGACAACCCAACATCCGCCTTCACGACGAATCCCTCTTGCCGCAGCGCCTTGGCGATGTCGTCACGGTGCCGATCGATCACCGCGTTGCGACGGCCGCCTTGTGTGGTCTCCACGCCGCGATGCGCCAAGTCCAGATACGCGCGGAGGTGCTTCGTACCCACCTGCGTGGTCTCTTCCGCACGCAGGTCCGCGGGGTCGAAGCTCGCATAGAGCACCACTTCCCGCCGAGCACGTGTAATCGCCACATTGAGACGCCGCTCCCCGCCAGGCCGCGACAGCGGGCCGAAGTTCAGAGGCACGACGCCCTTGTCGTTCTTGCTGAACGCCACCGAGAACAGGATTGTGTCCCGTTCATCGCCCTGGACGTTCTCCAGGTTCTTGACAAACAGCCCGTCCGGCTCGTCGAGAGCGGCCACCAGCCGGTCGTCTCCGGCGTCGCGCAGCAGGTTCTCGATGAAGTCACGCTGTTGCGCATTGAAAGTGATGACACCGATCGATGGCGCTTCACCGGATGAGGTCGCGAACCGGCTGCGGATGTCGGCGACGATGCGCTCAGCCTCGACCCGGTTGGTCCGCAGCGTCTTTCCGCGTCCGGACCGCTCGAACTGTCCGTCAACTCGGATCAACGAGATCCCGTGACCGGATGCGGGTGCCAGCGGCGCGGGGAAGGATGCCAGCCGGCCGTTGTAGTAGTGGATGTTGCTGAAAGCGATCAGGGCCTCGTCCTGACTGCGGTAATGCCAGGACAACCACTGCTGCGGGACCAGCGACTGGACGCATTCGCTGAGGATCGACTCCTCATCGGCGACAACCTCGGGATTGGTGTCCTCTTCGCCGTCGTCCACCGAGGCACTGGTGTCGGCGAAACTTGTCGGCGGCATCTGCTTGCTGTCCCCTACGACGACAACGGATTTCGCGCGGCCCATCGCACCGATGGCATCGGCGACACGGATCTGGGAAGCTTCGTCGAACACTACGATGTCGAAAATGTCGGCGTGTGCCGGGAAGAACCGGGCGACCGAGTCCGGGCTCATCAGAGTGCACGGCAGAATCTGCGTGATCAGCTCTCCGAAGTTATCCATCAGCGCGCGCACGCTCATGCCACCGCGCTTGCGGTCCAGCTGGCGCTTCAGGAGACCGATCTGACCGCTCTCGGTGAAGGCGTCGAAGGTGCGCTGCTCCAGCAGTCGCGCCGGGATCGACCGGCGGAGTTCGTCCCGAATATTCGAGGAGCTGCTGGTGAATCGCTGGATGGCCTTGCCGTGCGCGGTGACGTCGAAGTCGCTGAGTCCGCTGGCCTCCAGTCGTTCCGCGACGGACGCAACGGCGACACCGCGATCGAAGGCGAGGCTGGCGTCTTCGGCGACAATTCTGCCAGCGAGGATATCTCGCCGCGCGTCACCCATGCCGGCGCGCAGCAGCGGTTCGACGTGCTGCAGAAGCGCCGCCCAGCGCTCGACGGTCACCGGCGACTGCAGCCGCCGGGTGCCACGAGTTGCCCACCACTGTTCGATGAAGGATGCGTCACCGGCCCAGGTCCGCTGCTGGGCTTCGCTGGTGCCAGTCGTGACGTTCAGTTGACTCCACCCAGCGGACAGCGCCTGCAGGGTGGGAGCCGCGGTGCCGGATGCGGTATCGCTGTAGAACTTTCGTAGATCGCCGACGTGTGCTGCCGTTGGGTTCGCCGATAAGACCTGGCCGACACGGCGCAACGCTGCAAAGCTTCGCGTGACGTGCGCAGCGTCCGGTTCGACGAACGGATTCCAGGGCCGATCAAACAATACTGCCGGGAGGGTGGAGACCCGCTTCCGCAGATCGGCGACGACCGCGTGACTGCTCTGCAGGTCCGCGGTCAGCGCCGACAAGGTCTTGAGCTTGATCTCGGCGGGGTCCACCGCGAGCACATCGGTGAGCTCTGCCAGCGCTGCACGGCGACGCTTCTTGCGGCCGAACATTCCGGATTCGTCGGCCGCGACGGCTGCGGCGTGGATCGCGGGAATATCGAGGTCCATCGCCGCCGGTGTGACGGTCGAGAGCCACTGCGGTTTCTGCGCCAGACTCGCCAACGCCTGCTCTATGCCGACGACATAGCCTTGCCACTGTGAGGTGTTCAGCGCGTCCACCGCCCCCAGCGGATAACGCGGTTCGTTGGTCAGCCGCGCCCACCCGTCGAGGAACGCTGGGCTCTCGCACCGGCCGAGCACGTCCAGTGCGATGCCACCAGACTGCAACTCGGCCAGGGCTGCATCGAACGCGACCGCGGCGGCATAGATTCGGTCCGGATCGAGACCTGGCTGCGGCACGGCGTCAATGAACGCCCACGGATGGTCCGGGCGCGGACGGGCATCGTCGAACTTCTCCGGCAGCGTGCGCAACGCCGCCGCGGCGTCGTCGAACGTCGTGGGATCTGCGCCGGTGATGAGACTTCTCGGCACGTCCAGCGGTGCGATGTCTTGATCGGCGGCGAGCTCGAACGAACGTGCGGTGTAGAGAGATTGGCCGACCGCGTTGGCTTCGTGTAGCCGATCTGCGTAGCGGGCGAGACTGTGCCGGCTGGACTCGGCGACCTGCAGCTTGGTTCGTAGCAGGTCCGCATCATGGCTCATTCGCAGTTCCAGCGCGTGCTTGATCTGGGCGCGCACCGCGGCGGGGCGAGCGGACTTGTCGTGGATATCGAGTGACAGCTCACCCAGTCCGACACTTTCCAGTCGTTTCTTCACCACATCCAGTGCGGCGCGTTTCTCAGCGACAAACAGCACGCGCCGGCCAGTGGACATGGCGTGCGCCAGCAGGTTGGTGATCGTCTGCGATTTACCGGTCCCCGGAGGTCCTTCCAGCACGAAGGTCCGCCCACCGACGGCATCGGCCACCGCCTGCAGCTGGGAGGCGTCAGCAGGGACGGGCACCGCGGAACCCAGTTCGTTGAGGTCCATACTCGCGACATTGGTGACAGGATCGACAAAGGTATTCTGTGGAGTCTCCAGCAGATGGCGAACCAAACTGTTGCGGGACAGCCCCTTCCACGACTCGTCGAGGTCTTTCCACAGCGGGAATTTCGCGAACTGGAGGATCGATAGGTGCACACTGTCCTCGACGAGGAAAGGTAGCCCAGCCTCGGCGACGGCCCGGCGGACCGCGTCGAAGGTGGCCACCAGGTCGATACCGGAGGCGTCCTCGTCGGGCTGTGCCAGCGCGGGGATCTCCAGGCCGAGGGCGGTGCGCAGCTTCTCAATGAGGCAGTAGTTCGGGGTGGAGGCGCCGGTGTCGTCGATGGTGATGAGGTAGCGCTCGCCCCTGTTGGTGGTGGTCAGCGATACCGGGACCAGCACCAGCGGCGACCGCAGCGGGCGGTCGTTGACGTGCCAGCTGAGCATCCCGAAGGCCAGGTAGAGATTGTTAGCGCCGGTCTCCTCGCGAATCGTCTTCGCCTTGTTCGCAAGGTATCTCAGCTTGTTCTTGTACGACGCCGCAGTGATGTCGATGTAAGCGCTGTGCTTGTCGGCAAGCAACAGCTCGCGTTCGTTCCCGGGCAGATCACGGCCGAACCGGACGCCGCGGGCGATGTCGACGTTCTGCACTTCGTCGGATCCGAGCAAGCTGACGCGGGCGCCGGCGTTGACAGCGTCCTCGAAACGACCGAGCGTCGGTCCGGGAACTTCGAGCCGGTAACCGGCGCGGTCGGTGTAGTTGATCAGCTTGTTGCGCAGACTCAGGTCCAGCAGCGCGTTCTTCCATTGCCGGACACGGGCGGGCACCACCTCGGCCTCGGCCGCGGGCTTCGATTGGGAGGGCTGGTACGGCAAGATCACCGGGCCCGCGCCCGGAACGTACTCCGCGACGACCGTGTTGCCCTGCGCGTCGGTGCTGCGGCTGGGCAGCGGGTAGATACGGGCCCGCCGCGCCTGGCGCACGTCCGTAACGCCGAGGATGTTGGTCAGATCCTCGGAGAGGTGCTGCGTCCGGGGTGCACGGAGCGCATCCTCGAAAGTCGCGTCAGGCCCGGACTGCGTCACCAGCGTGGTTTCGATGAGACCGATGTTCTTCAGATCAACCTGGTTGACCACTTCGGCCGGTTCGGTGATGGAGACCGCGGCCAGCGCGCCGTCGATGCGCCAGTAGCCGAGGAAAGCGTGACCGCGTAACAGCCAGACGGTGGAATTGATCCCGCACTGTTCGAGGACTGCAGCCAAAGCGAGAGTGGTGTCGAGGCAGGTGCCGAGGCGGCCGTCGAATACCTCGGCGGGTGTGCGGACCTTCTGTCCGATGTCGCCCCAACTCGCCGGAGGCTCCGCGTACCGGATATCGCGCGCCTTCACGGCATCGAAGACAGCACGGGCAATGGCGTCGACACGGTCTGGGCTTTCGCTCTGGTAGCCGTCGATCGATGAGCTCCCGGTGGCGGCACCCAGCCGATCAGAGACCTCGATCATTAGCGGCGCGATCGCTGCCGCGTTGGGCTGGATGTAGGCGGCCAGGATCTCCAGCGCCAGCTGTGGCGGGGTGGCCTTCCATTGGTTGGCCGCCAGGATGGTGACTTCTTTGGCGGCTTCAGCGAGGATCCCGCCGGAATCATCGCGGAGAATCACGCGGATGTCCCCAGGGCGCGCTTCGTTCACGCGCCACATCAATGCCGGGTCCAGTTTGAGATCGACGGTCTGCAAGACGGTCGGTTGATGAGCGAGCAGATCGAGGTGGATCTCCGCAGGTCCCCCGTGAGAGCCCTCGGCACTGACGACGTCAACCTCAATGACGGCGCCCTGGAGGTCACCGCCGGTGTTGTCGACCGTGATGTGGTCGATGACTGGGATACGGCAGTGCGCCATCGCGTAGCTGAGGTCGGCGATGGCAGAGATGTCGATGCGCGGGGCGTCCGGCGTTGGTTCAGGGGTGGGCGCCGGAACCGGCGCCACGACCTGTGCAGCTGGCGGCGGCGGTGTGAGCGCGACCGGCGCGACTTCTGACTTGAGTTTGTGCATCGTCTCGGCGACCTCTGCAGCGCCGACCGACCGCAGCAGCAGTTCTGCGGAGTCGATCGCCCGGTAGGTGTCGGCATCGCTGAACTCGCCAGTGTGTGCCCACTTGTTCCGGACCTCGCGCAGCTCCTTGGCGTAGATCTCGGCCTGACGCGGCATCGCACGGTTGAAGGGGTATCCGAGTTCACCGAGCCGCTCAGTCATAGCGCGCAGCATCAGGGCTACGTCGCGGCTCTGGTACTCACCCCCGCCGCGCCCGTTCTGCGCATCCTTTGCTCGCAGTAGCTCCGCCCAGTCGGTTCCCGGAGGGACCACACGGTTAAGGATCTGCGTGACGAACGGTGACAATCCGCCGGCCAGCGTTGTCAGCGTCTGCCCGATGAGCTGATGGCGGTCCACGTTATTCACTTCTCACATACCTCTGCCGTCGTGGGGATTTGCTGCTTGCTGGCACCCGGGCCGAATGCCCTTGTGAAATAACCCGAAGCAAAGGCGTCCCTATGTAACCACGGATGGGCGAGCGCGGGAATACAAACGTATGGGTCAATTTGCTGCAGACCGCCGGTCATGGGTACTCCATCTTTTCGGTAACGCCCGCTGTTGGCGAGCCGGACAGCGTCACACAAGCCACCGACAACGTCGGCGAATCCCTCGGACGCTGTCGTACCACCCGGTTATGGTTTGCGAGAATTAGTAAACCGTTGACCTTGGGGGGATGTACGGGTGTACGGACGCAGTGACGACGAGTGGGATCGCATGGTCGACGACGCTGTCAGCTTTCTTATCCAACAGGCGCGCCTGGGGCGCATCGTCACCTACAGCGAACTGAACTCTGCACTGGCCCGTCGCGGTCACGTCCCATTCGACTTCGGTCTCGAGATGGACCGCGCCGCCGTTGGCACATTGCTCGGCGACGCTGTGCGGCGCAGCATCGGAGATTCAGGGGTCATGCTGTCTGCAATCGTGGTGTACATCGACCGGAACGACGCCGGCACCGGATTCTTCAAGTTCGCCGTCGACCTGGGCCTGCTGCCCAAAACAGCGACTGCCGACGACAAGCTGGCCTTCTGGTCGCAGCAAGTCAAGGCAGTTCATGATCGCTACGCGCGTCCGGTTCGGCAGCGCTCGTCATGACCGAGCTGCGGGAAAGGGTTCTGCACTTCGTTGCCGACCCCGCGAAGCGACTGATTGAACAGTTCTTCGATACCGAAGGTCCGTTCGCCGCAACAACATTTGACACAATGCCTGACAACGACCGCAACCGCTTCACGACAACAGACCTGCTGGCCGTCACCCTCCTCGACGTGGCGCTCCCGCCGCCGTCGGTCCGCCGTCTACTGGAAAGCGAAGCCGCCACGTTCAGCGAGCTCCTAGCCGCGGTGCCGGACGATATTGATCTGTGGGACCTTTCCGACGAAGATCGGGTGCACGCGGAGGCTCTCTATTGGGCGCTGCGCGAGCTACCCAAGGTGGGCAGGACCCGGGCGAGCAAGCTCATGGCCCGTAAACGGCCACGGCTAATTCCGGTGGTTGACAGCGTAATTATTGAAGCCTTGAATCTCGGTGACGATTCCTGGGCAGCGCTGCGGGCTTGCCTGGGTGACCCCGCCGTTCGGCAAGCAATCGAAGCTAGTCGTCCAGGAAACGCGCCAGCTGAGTTGATTTCAACACTTCGCCTGCTGGATGCCGCGGTGTGGATGCGGTGTAGTCGATCGAGAAGCGCGCGCAATGCACGGAAGAAGTCCGGTCTGATCGGATGAAATCCCATTTAGAGAACCGAGGAGACCGGCGACCAGATGCCCGACTATGACTGCACGTACATCCCCACGAATGCGTACGACACCGATCCGGTACCGGACGCCCAAGACCTTACGGTCAGGGCCTATCTGCATATGGATGCTAAGGCCAAGGAAGGGTGGCGCCTAGTTTCGACAGCGACGCCCCCAGAGGCGAACGCAGTCGTGTTCTTTTGGGAACGGGTAGTTTAACCAGCGCAATATCGCGATGACTCAGTGTTGCATCTGCGAGGGCAGCAGCGAAGCTACGACACTACATAGGTGCTGGACCTCAGCAGCGGACGGCTGCAGCTCGAAGGCATGCACGTGGCAGGCGCTACTCAGCCTGCTCCACGCGGTCGCTGCGGCGTCGGCCGCTTCCTCCGTGTCCAACGCCCGTAGGACCACCAGCTTGCTGCGGGCGTTTGCCCACGAGGCCGGCGCACCAAGATCCGCACATCGCTGATCGACGATCTCTTCTAGCGCTTGACGCGCCAGAAACGCTGCCATACGCGAAGAAAGCCCATCCGGCCGTGATTCGTTGATGATGCGCTGCGCCTGTCCGAGAAGGGCAACTGCGCTCATCGTGTCCCCACGATATCCGCGACCACTGCTTCGAGATCGCGTACGTCGGCCTTCGAGAGTTTCCCGACCTGGCCGTGTGCGCCGGCATTTCCGATGTCGAGCACGTTCTTTCGGCTTGGACGAGCGTGAAGCCAACTGGTCACATCCGCCTTCTCGTCACCCAGGACTGCCAGAGCCAAACGCTGCCGTGTGGTCTTGGCGGCCTGCCACCGCTCCTCCGCGGCCAGCCGCGATGTACCCGTAGTCGACTGCCTCGCATAATGCGCTTGCCTGGCCGCGGATTCCAGCGCCATGCGGAATAGATTCGGTGCGACTCGGCCCTTAACCTCCTCGGCAAGCTTCGTATCTTGAATCATCGCGAATGCATCGCTGACCAGTCGACCAGGCGGATCGATGTTGAGGCGAGTCCTGACTTTGGAACCCGACTCCCGAATTACCTCGATAAGCCTGGCGTCAACACCGGTTTCGCGAATGACGGAGGCCAGGCGGTCATCATGCGAGAACACAACAATCTGGTGCGTGCGGGCGATCTGAGTAAGCACTCGAACGAAACCGTCGATCTTGGACGGATCCATGGCTTGAATCGGATCATCGAGCACCACAAATCGGAACGGGCTCTCGACGGACGTCGCACGCGGCAGGAACAACGCCAACGCAACGGCGTTTTGCTCTCCCTGGCTCATGACCGACAGTGCATGGGTCGGCTCCCCATCCACGGAACCGCCGAGCACTGCCTTTCGCTTCGTTGCGGTACCGGTCAGAGTGATGTCGCCCAAGTCAACATTGCTCTCCTGCCGCAACTCACTCCAGATCTGACGGGCTTGAGCCGCAATCGGTTTCAACCGCAGGTTTCGGAAGTCGGCTGCCTGTTTCGTGGCCCAAGTGCGTGCGGCATTGATCGATCTAAATTGACTGTCGAGCTGCTGCGCGCGCCGCTCCTGCGGTATCCACGCCGCGACCTCGGCTGCTAACGGACCCCAAGCGTCCTCGCGTTCAGCGAGGGCTGCGGCGGCCTCATCGCGAAGCGTCTCGGCGATGCTCACGGCGTCGAGCAGAGCTGTTTCAAGATGTTCCGCGCAAGCACCATGGTCTGCAGGGACGGTGCGAGCGCGCTCGGCTGCGGTGTTGTATTCATCGAGAGCGGACAACTCGACGCCGTCGACCGCGACCAAGGGTTGCAACCTCAACGTCAAGGTGTCAGCTTCTGCTCGCGCACGCTCCAAGTCGATTGCAGCCGAACGATACTCGGCTACTGCTGCCTCGCCCTCAACAACAGCAGTACGCGTCCGTTCTGTCCATTCGGCGTCCAGGCGGCCATCTCCACAAACTGGGCAATCAGTCTCACCGGCTCGTGAGTGATACTCCAGAGCGCCGTGCAACAGATCTACCCGTTCTGCTGTCAACGCCACCATTTCCATTTCGTTGCGACGGATCGCTTCTGCTGCGGCACGGAGCCGCGTCGCGCAGGCTTCGATGTCCTCCACTAGTGGTAGTTCAGTCTCGCCGAGCATTTCGAGTGCCCGCAGCACCTCTAGCTCAGAATGACCGGCGCCAGTCACGACCGCCTGGATGTCATCAAGTGGACGCACGTGCTTCTTCAGCAGCTTCACCGTGTGCACGGCCCGCTCGTCGTCCGACGATGTCAGCGCGGTGATCGCTCGCTTACGTGCATGGTCCGCCGCGTCGCGCACTGCTTTGGCATCCTTCAGATCAGAGGCGAGCCTTTTCTCGACTGCAGAAAGGACTTCGAGTCCAAGTAGTTTGGCCAGGGCGTCATAGAGCGCAGACGGTCCGCCGTCGAAAAGTCGGCCCAATTCCTCGTAGGTCAGTACGGGCCGGTGCAGCTCCAATGAACGCGCCCAGCCGAGACTATCGATCCCGTCCGTGGGCGGCTCACCTTCTCGCTGCGTCCACAAGGTTCGATCGCTGAGGTCAGCGTCGGGTTCCCAATCGACTCCCACCCGGATGGGTCCGCTGCCTTCGCGGGTGAATCCAACTCGCAGCGCGCACGGATTGGGTTTGTGCAGATTGCGCCATGACTCGGACCAGAGCGTCTGTTTCCCGCGCCAGCGGTAACTGCTTCCGGTCAGTGCCAGTTCGACCGCTTCTGCGAAGCTGGATTTTCCGGACCCGTTCCGGCCGCTGATCACGGTCAGTCCCGGAGCTGGATGCAGATCGAGCTTGGCTGTCGAGCCGATGCCGCGGAAGCCGGAGACGGTGATGTCTGTAAGATAAGTCGGCGACCAATCGGTGGAAGCGGTGCACTCCGTTTGGTCCACAACCTCGGCGAGGGCGCCTAGCACCACATCCCGAGCCGCGTCATCGAGCTCACTGTCGGCGTCGAGTAACTGCAAGATTGATTCTTGGACGGATTGTTCGGCCTGAACGATATCCCCGGGTTCAATTCCCTCCACAGCACGATTGAACTATGAGACTCGGACACCTGTGGCCAGAATCGTCACCTAGACCTATCCAAACGTTCGCCGCAGAGTCAACGACCGCCTTTTGCAGCAGCCGCAAAGCCTGCAGACACGCTCGAAACGTCTCCCCATTGTCGGCGCTCCCCCATATCCTGTTCGCATATGGGGGTAAATCATGGAGGTCATCGAGTTGTAGCCAATAGCACCGGTGACGAAATCCACCGCTTAACGTGGACGAGGGTACGTTGCCTAGGTACAAGTTCAATTGGTCGAACCTGCCGGACTGGCTACTTGAGGCCCTCTGCATCGGTCTACTCGACAACTGGCAACAGTCAGGCGCAGATACTGCGCTGCGCTCGGTCTACAGAGCCCGACCTACCGACGACTTCGTACGCGAGGCCTGGCCTGTACTCCGTGAGACCTGGCTACGTCGAGAAACGGAAGAGCGCCGCAAAGCCCTTGTCGAACTCCAAGCTCATCGGCATGAGCCTGGACGGTTTCCAAGCATCGCCGCTGAGATGGCATACCTGCAGACGCTGCGCAATACCAAGACTCTGCGAAGACTTGTGCTGCAGTTGTTCATACGCTATGGCGAAACGGCACACCCTTCCATCATTTCGCCCCGCACAACATCCCCTTCAGCCTCCGGAGAATCCTTGAGCATCCCTGCACCGCCAGACTTGAACAAACGTGATGCGGCGAAAGTTCAAGCTGTCACTGCCGTACCCGAGGTCGGCCAGATCGTGGCCGTTAGAGGTTCGAACTGGGCGGTGGCCGACGTCCACCAGCAGAGCCTGCCGCGTAGTGCCCACGATGACGCGGTTCGACAACTTCAGCACGCGGTGACACTCCAGTCGGTCGACGATGATCGACTCGGCGACGAGCTGCGGGTCGTCTGGGAGCTTGAGCCCGGTCGCAGCCTTAGGCCGCCCCAGGATCTGCCAACCCATATCGACGCCAGAAAGTTCGACCCGCCCGAACGACTCGCCGCCTTCATTGACGCACTCAGGTGGGGTGCAGTCACCAGCGCCGACGTGAAAACCGTTCAGGCGCCCTTTCGTTCGGGCGCCAAAGTAGAGCCATATCAGCTAGAGCCCTTGAGGCGAGCACTGAGCGCGCCACGCGCGAACCTCCTCCTCGCCGATGACGTCGGGCTCGGTAAGACGATCGAAGCTGGCATGGTGATCCAGGAACTCCTCCTGCGTCACCGCGCCCGGACAGTGATCATCGTGTGCCCTGCCGGACTGTGTGTGAAATGGCAGGACGAAATGCGAGAGAAGTTCGGTCTGGACTTCAGGATCGTCAATTCGGAAACGATGAAGGACGCGAGGCGGAGCCACGGTGTCCATGCCAATCCCTTCACATTGTTCCCTCGCATCATCGTGTCGATGGCCTGGCTGCCAGGGCCCCGCGCTCAGCGGCAGCTTCGTGACGCACTGATCACCAAGTCCCGGGGCGCCGCATCGCGATTCGCCTTCGACATCCTTGTTGTTGACGAAGCCCACCACGTTGCGCCGAGCACGCCAACGAGAACCGATAAGGCCGGCTTGCGTAAAGGCTATGCAGTCGACTCCCATCGCACGCGAGCAGTCCGCGACCTCGCCGAGCGATCCGAACACCGCCTCTTCCTGTCGGCGACACCCCATAACGGCTACACCGAATCGTTCACAGCGCTGCTGGAGATGATCGACCCGCAGCGCTTCGTCCGGGGCAAGGTACTGGACGAACAGGCGCTTAGAGACGTTGCGGTGCGACGTTTGAAGAAGGACCTCCCCGGACAGTTCAAGCACCGCGAAGTCAAGGCACTTACGTTTTGCCCTTCAGAAGACGAAGCCGAGGCGTACGACCGACTGATTGCTTTCACCAAGCGACGCGACAAGGCGGCCAAGGGCGACGAGCATGCAGCCAGAGACATGGCCACGCTGTTGCTCAAGAAGCGCTTCTTCTCCTCGCCGGTGGCCTTCGGCCGAACCATCGATGTCTACAGAGACACACGCATGCGCGGTCTCGCAGTCGACTTCAACGCTGAATATGAAGAAGTACTCGGCCTGGACTCAGACGAATTAGAAGAGGGCCGTGTCGAACAGCCGGAGACGCAAGCGCTCCAGCAGACCAAGATTGCACTCCCACCGTTGACGGACGAAGACAAGAGTGACCTTGAGTATCTGCGCAATTGGGGCCACAGTCATGAAGCCCGGACCGACTCGAAACTCAAGGCGCTCATTGATTACATTGACGCGAACACGAAGGCCAACGGTGCGTGGCTCAACGAACGCATCGTCATTTTCACCGAGTACGTCGACACTCTCGAGTGGATTCACGGCATTTTGCGACAGCGCGGTTACGAGGCCGACCGCATGGCCGTTATCGACGGATCGACGGACTCGGATCAACGCGAACTGATCCGGGCGCGGTTCAACAGTGATCCCGCGCGAGAGAAGCTTCGGATCCTGCTGGCGACTGACGCCGCCGGTGAAGGCATCGACCTTCAGGACTACTGCCACCGGCTTGTCAATTACGACATCCCATTCAACCCGAACCGACTCGAGCAGCGAATTGGACGTGTGGACCGTTACGGGCAGACCCACGACCCAGAGATTCGCCACTTCGCGCCGGACAACACGGAAACCGAACTTGCGAAGGACGTCGAGCTGCTGGCGCGGGTAGCGAAGAAGATCGCGCAGATCATGGCCGACCTTGGTTCAGCCAACGAGATCATCGCGCCTGACTTGCAGCGTCAGTTCGCCGGCATCAACACGCCCACACCGAAGGCAAAAGCGGAGAAGAGCCCCATCGGCGAGATGCTGGCCGGCGGCCACGATGCCGGTGCCGAGTTGACTGCTCTCGCCCAAGACATCGCCACGAGCCGCGAGACGCTTCACCTGAGGCCCGCCAATCTACAACGCGTCGTAGATGTCGCTTTCGAACTCGACCGCCTGCCGCCTATCCAGGAGGTGGGTTCAGATCGAACCGACATACCAGTCTTTCAGCTGCCGGCGCTCGGCAGGTCCTGGGAACAAGTCACGCGCGGACTGACGACCACGCTCGATCGGGAGAATCTTCGGCCGATCGCGTTCGATCCCCAAGTGCTCGCGGAAGATTCCGATGTCGTCTACATGCATCTGGGCAGCCCACTACTGCAGCGCGCCACCCGAAGGTTGAGGTCGGCGCTGTGGGGCAGCGAGCGTTCGCTGGAGAGAGTCACCGCGGTCGTCGTTCCTGGACTTGACGAGTCCTTTGCCGTAGCCGTCACGCGCCTGATCCTTGTCGGACAGGCAGGGCTACGTCTGCACGAGGAGGTGTTCTTGGCAGGCACACGGTTGAGCCGTCGGCAAGCAGTCGGCGAATCACGCGCAGAAGAGTTGCTGGAGAAAGCTCTCGACGCCGACCTCCTTGAGCCCGTGCCGACGCAGATCGCCGAGCAACTGACTACCGCGTGGAACGACGATAGGGCCGATGGACTCCGAGTACGAGTAGCACAGGCTGTCACCGAGCGAGTCGAACGTCGCCAGTTATCCGTCAAGACCCAGTTGGAAAGCCGTCGGGCCGCAGACCGCGGGCGGGTGATTGCGATTTTCGACCGGTTCGGCGCGACGCTCGCGTCCGCGTTGGAGGAAGCGGAGGCGATTGAATCCGAACTCGCGCTGTTCGACGACGAGCGCAAACAGAGCGAGCGTGATCTACGTCAGATCCGTGCTCGGGTAGATGCTTTAGCAGACGAGCGTAATGAAGAGTTGCGCGCAGTGGATGCGCGCTACACCGATGTGCAGGGTCGCACCTTCCATGCCGCGGTCTTGTTCGCACTATCGCCAACGGATATCGAGCGAGGGAATTTGAGCATCCGATGACACGACCGCGTCGTAATTTGGGTCCAGACTACAGCTGGCTGCGGCAGTTCGACGTTGATGGGCCGTTCTTGTCGTTGCCGGTAGTGAAGGGTTTCTGGCCAAGTGGGATCGACCGTTTGGGCGATGGCGACGAACGATTGTCCACTTTCAAACAGGGATTCACGGCGTGGTTACGTGCCTACGATCAGCAGTCGCTGGATAAGCGAGACCAGTACGCCGCGATCGCGAGCGCGTGGGTCGACACTGTTCTCGACGAGCTCGCTGGATGGCGCGGCCTCCGCATTGAAGCCGATGAGCTGCCTCGAGCGTTCGAGACCCACTCGCCGGGCGAGCAGGTGCGCATTCGGGCCGCAGCTGGGTTGCGTGGACGCGAAGGCGATGAGATTGCGGCGTTGGTGCGGCTGGTTTCACCGAGCGACGATCTGCGCGGCCCTGGCCTGGACGGGTGGGCTGCAACCGAAATTGACCGTATGGCAGCACTTCTCCGTAAATCTGGCGTGCCAATCGGGCTGGTAACCGACGGCCGGTGGTGGGCGATCGTATGGGCCGAGGAAGGCAAGGCGTCTGGCTCTGGGATCGTCGACGCGCTTACCTGGGGTGAGGAGCCCCTGCTGCGAGATGCGTTCTTGGCGTTGGTCGATCAGCAACGACTCCGTGCGAAGGACGTTGTGCATCGCTTGCCGCAGTTGTTTCAACGCAGCGAACTCGAAGCCGAAGAGATTACCGAGGCCCTCGGAACGCAGGTACGGCGGTCGGTCGAGCTTCTTGTACAAGCGTTTTCCGAGGCACGTCTAGGCGCAGCCGCGAACAGTGGGCCGGACCCACTGGCCGAGACGCCAGACGATGTGTACCAGGCGGCGGTCACCATAATGATGCGTGTTGTGTTCCTGCTGTTTGCTGAGGAACGGGGCATGCTGCCGACCGAGCAGTTGTACTGGGACTCGTACGCAATCCGCGGGCTGCTCGACGATCTCAAGCAGCGTGCCGCAGACGGCGAGGAACATCTCGACGAGTCTCACGACGTGTGGCATCGGCTGCTGGCAGTCAGTGACGCACTTTATTCTGGTGTCAACTATGACGAGATGCGCATGCCCGCCTATGGGGGCTCGCTCTTGGACCCGGCGCGATTCCCGTGGTTGACCGCGACTGACCAGCATGGTCTGAGAGTGCAGGTGTCTGACCGGGTGCTGCTGCACGTGCTGGAGTCGGTGCAGGTGGCGAATGTCGCAGGCGAAGCACGCCGGATCTCGTTCCGGGAGATCGACGTTGAGCAGATCGGCTACATCTACGAAGGTCTGCTTGGGTACACCTGCGCTCCGGTGACCGACGACATAGTGGTCGGGCTAATCGGCAAGAACGGACAGGAACCAGAAATCGCACTTGCCAAGCTAAACGCCATGCGCGAAGCCGCTTCCGATACGAAGGAATTCGTAGGCCTACTCATCGCCTGGGTGAAGAAGAACCAACCCTCGGCGGCGATGACGACGGCACCGAAGCTGATCAAGTTGACGGACGCTCAAATCGACGAGGCGGAATTACGCCGACTTCTCACACCGGTTGCTGGGCACAATCCCGAGCTGCTAGCCGACTTAATCCGATGGGGCAACGTGATCCGCCGTGATCTTCGCGGTGTTCCATTGGTGGTGCCGACCGGAGGATTAGTAGTGGTAGAGACCCCATCTCGCCGCCACGCCGGAGCGCACTACACGCCTCGTTCGTTGGCCGAGGAGGTGGTCAAGCACGCGCTTGAACCAATTGTCTATCATCCCGGTCCGTTGGAGACCAACGATGCCGATACCTGGAAACTGAAGTCCAGCACGGCGATTCTCGACCTTAAAGTCGCTGACATCGCTGCAGGTTCGGGGGCGTTCCTGGTTGCGGCCGCAAGATTTCTTGCTAAGCGTCTCACTGAAGCGTGGACACACGAGGGCATGCTTAGCGCCGCCGAAGTCGCCACCCCAGCGCTAGCCGAAGAACGAGCGATCCGCGAAGTGGTGGCCCGATGCCTCTACGGCGCCGACATCAACCCTATGGCTGTTGAGATGTGCAAGCTATCCTTATGGCTTGTTTCACTGGACAAGTCCAAGCCATTCTCCTTTGTCGACGACAAGATCCTTTGCGGCAACTCGCTGCTCGGTGTGACGACGCTCGACCAGGTCCGGCATCTGCACATCAATCCGGATCGGAAGCGGAAGTTTCTCCAGCCCTTCGTCGACGTCGACGCAGTACTCGCCGAAGCGAGTCGATTGCGACGCGAACTTGCCTCGCCAGTCGACGAGGACGATCCGCAGCGATCGACGGCAGGCAAGGTTCGGCTGCTGCGGCGCGCCGACGGGGTGACCGCTCAGCTACGGCTCATCGCGGATGGCGTCATCGCAGCTGGTTTAGCGCTCGGCGGTAAACCGGGTGCCGAACTCGAAAACGCCTATAAGGCGCTCGAATGGGCATTGGGTGAGGCCTTCCCGGCCGACGGATCTAACGGTAGCCGAGTGAAACTCGATGCCATCCTGGCCAAAGGGCTCACTCCAACTGTCAGCACCGACTACGAGAGATGGCAACCTTTGCACTGGGCAATCGAAGTACCCGACGTCATGCAACGCGGCGGCTTCGACAGCATCATCGGCAACCCACCCTTCCTTGGAAATCGCCACTGGAGGGCCGCGTTCGGCGGAAATTTTCAGTTATGGGCGGCCCAAATGCTTGAATCACACTCCGTTGGGAAGATCGACTTATCGCTCCTCTTTCTTCGTCGAACTTGGGATTTGCTCGCCAGGAGTGGAACACTCGGACTAATTGTTACAAATTCTCTGCGCGAGCCAGGATCTCGAAAACTAGGTCTCTCGTGGCTGATAGAACAAGGTGCAACGATCTACGCAGCTCGGTCGACAATGAAATGGCCCACCGAGAGTGCAGGTGTACATATCAGCATCGTATGGGTGTCCGACTCGGCCTCTCAGGCGTCGCGCTGGCTTGACGAAGGCCAGGTGGCACAAATAAGTGACGGGCTCACGGCGGAGGATGACCTCCCTCCACCTACCCCCTTGGACTGGGCCTTCGCCTTCCAGGGAGTGGACAATACGAGGGGCAACACCTTAGTCGTAGATGCTGGCTACGATGATCTGCCCGTACTCTTGGGGGAGGCACCCGATGTTTGGCGACCTTATCTGACCGGTGATGACATCACCGGTCAGATTATTGTGCAACCCCAGAGGTATTGCCTCGACAGCGAAGACAATAGCTTGGAAACTGTGTGCGCGCGGCGCCCCCATACGAAACGGCATCTGTTGGAAACCGTGCGGCCGGAACGCACACCAGAGAAACTCAAATCCTATAGCGGTTTATCCGATCGGTGGTGGCAGATGTGGAGACCACGGACAGATCTTAGGAAGGAACTCAGAGAGTCCTCTCCGCTCGCCCTTGCTATGCCGGCAGTGTCCAAGTACTCAATGGTGACGCTCATACCTTCGGATTGGGTCGCAACCAACAAAGTCCGAATGATCGCGTATCAGGGCCCGTGGTTGCATGCGCTTGTCTTGTCACAGTGGTTCGAGACCTGGGTTTGGAAGTATTCTGGACGTATGGGGTTAGAAATACTCAACTTAGCCGTGACAGGCGCAATTAGAACTTTCCCAAAGCTTTCACTGGATAACAAGTGGGCGAGCCAATGGATAAGCGACTGGGAGGAATCCCTATTAGCCGCAACAGCTGAAGGTGATGGTCAAACAGATTTTTGGAATCAGTTTCATGGTAGAGATCCAAGACGAGAAATTGTGAAATGCCGAGATCTGAGGGTCAAGCTTGACGAACGAATTGCTCTGAGCAATGACCTCCCCGCTTTGCATAGCTCAGAAGTCCGAATAGACGTTGGGCCTCGGTTCGGCTGGGACAGCAGCCAGCGCGTCGCGGCGGTGGCGGTCTTGCACGCCTTGAATTCAAATCAGGCGCCGGGCCAAAAGCGGGCAACGAAAGCCGCTGCACGGACTGGTCGGCAACGGCTCGAGCAGGAACCGATGCTGGAGGGCTTTTAGTGGGGGGAGTTAGCCGGTCAACAGTCGTCCGCGCCGACCTGTTGAAGCTGATCGAGCGCGAATTGCTCGGCCCTCGCAACGGCGTTGAGGAAGAGATCAAGGGCACGCCGCGCGCGGCGTATGTGGTCGGTGCGTTGGCTCCAGTGACAGTCGATCCAACGTTGGCGGTGGTCGCTGAGCGCGAATCAGGCGACCCGCGCGAGACCGGGGTTGCCATCACGGATGTAGACGCCAGGCACCCCGAACAACGCGGAGTATCCGTCAATACCGATGAAGAACCCGGTGCAGCTGAGGAGGACGAAGAACGTGATGAAGGACCGAAAGGTGCTCTGACACATCCATCGTCGATGGGCTTGCGATTCCAAGTCCCTCTCGACTGCGGACTTCTCGCCATTAAGGCATCATGGGGAAGATACGAGTCCTTTCGACGCGAAGACGATGACGGTCGCAAGACGCAATGGTTTCGTCGCATCCCAGTAGCGAAAATCGCCGAGATCGATGTTCGAGGTCATACGGCCCACACCTCGCTAGAGCCAATCACCTTGGATGACTCCGTAACGCTTCGAGTCGAACTGTTTCCCCGCGACGATCGCGTAATCGTTGAGATCGCTCTGTCCAATGACAAAGTGACCGACATGAACGCGCCACCTGGCGACTGGCTCTTTCAGACGAAGCTGAAGGTCGAAGCAAACAGTGGCGAGAGCATCTTCGTCCCCACACGAGATGTCCTTAATGCGGACTACGACGAAAACGATGACGAGCGTCAGCGTCTCGACCTTCAGTACCGACACAAACTCGAGTTCGCCGTAGGGCGGACCACCTCGGCGACTTGGTGCGAGCCCAACAACACAGAGGGCCAAGGCATTCGGCGAGCGGTTAGCGTCGAGACCAACTGGCTCCCGACGGCTGACATCCCACAGACGCGGGCAGGATCCGCGGGTGGGGTCGCAACCTCTATGCGAGAACTAGCCGAACTCACCCCCGAGGGTACCGACGAAGCATTTGCACCGCTGATCGCCGGATACACGGAGTGGCTTGATGACCAACAGGTCATCGCAGCGGAGCTACCCAAACACTTGCAAGAGGCGGCCTCAAACGCGCTCGCGGAAGCCATTCTCGCCGCTGGAAGACTGCGAGAAGGTCTGGAGTATTTGGCTTCTCACCCGCAAGCGATGAGAGCCTTCAAGTTCATGAATCGCGCGATGCGTGACCAGCGAATCCGCAGCCAGGTCGCGATGCGCCGTGCCGCCGACGATTCCGAAAGTATCGTCGACTCGCTGTCCGCCATTGAAGCCAAGGGCGACTCAGCGGCCGCGTGGCGACCATTTCAGCTCGCCTTCATACTGTTGCAGATTCCGGCACTGACCGATCCAACACATCCATTCCGTAGCGGAGACGCCGCCAATGTCGAGCTGCTGTTCTTCCCCACAGGTGGCGGCAAGACGGAGGCGTACTTAGGGCTCGCTGCCTACACCTTCGCAATCCGCCGCCTCCAGGGCAAGGTGACTTCCGACGACGGAGCATTAGATGGCAACGACGGGGTTGCCGTGCTCATGCGCTACACACTCCGACTGCTCACCTCCCAACAGTTCCAACGTGCAGCAGCGCTAATCTGTGCAGCTGAACTGATCAGACAAGAGGATCCATCGACCTGGGGCGATAAGCCATTCACTATCGGCCTCTGGGTCGGGACCGCCGTCAGTCCAAAACGCTTCGCAGATGCCAAGTCTCAGGTAGAAGAAGCGCGGTCTGACACTAGCAAAACGTTCGGGTTGACCGTCCTCCAGCTGCAGAGGTGCCCGTGGTGCGGCACCAAGATCGACCCGAAGCGCGACCTCGAAGTCGACGGCCCCACCGAGCGTATCAACGTGTATTGCGGCGAACGCCATGGAGAATGCCCATTCAGCAGCGAGGGCGATGCCTCCGGAGCCCTCCCAATTCTGACTGTCGACGACGAGATATACCGCAATCCACCAACATTCCTGCTTGCTACGGTCGATAAGTTCGCTAGGCTTGCGCGGGAGGGGCCAGCTGCCAGCCTGTTCGGCTATGTAAGCGAGTGGTGCCCGCGACACGGGTACCGCCACCCGGACAGCGTGGGCTCCTGCAAGGGGAAATCACACAACGCGATCGCAGGCGGCCGCCAAGGCTACCCCAAAGTCACGATTCAACCCGCCGATCGACTACGCCCACCAGATCTCATCATTCAGGACGAGCTACACCTCATCACCGGCTCCCTGGGTACCTCGGTAGCACTGTTCGAGAACACTGTTGATTTGCTTTGCTCCTACCGAAATCAAGGCGACGCAGTTCGACCTCTAATAGTTGCCTCCACCGCCACCGTCCGCAACGCCGAGAATCAAGTGAGAGCGTTGTACGGGCGCGGAGTCGCCATGTTCCCCCCGCAGGTGCTAGACGTGCGCGACACCTACTTCTCGACAGAGGTACCCGTCACAGATGTCGCGCCCGGCAGGAAGTACGTCGGGATATGCGCCCACGGAATTCGGTTGACGCTGGCTGAGATTCGCGTGTCAGAGATCTTGTTGCTCGCCGGCCAGCAGCTACTCAACGACTCCGGAGAAGCAGCTGACCCGTACATGACCACAGTTGCGTACTTCTCAGCCACTCGCGAACTCGCAGGTATGCGCCGCTATCTCGACGACGATGTCACGACCCGCGTGACAGGTAAGACCGAGCCATTCCCACGACGCACCAGCGACCTGGAAAGACTGGAGATCGGTGAGCTGACTTCACGAATCTCTGCCGAGGACATCTCAGCTACCCTCGACAGGCTCTCGCTACCCTTCACGGAGCGGTGGAGCACCCAGGGCCGCAAGAATCTGCGGGACGCACGTGAAGCCGCTCGAAAGGCCGGGAAAACGCTCCCAGAGTGGGGAACCAAACCGTATGACTTCGTCCTGGCGACGTCAATGCTTCAAGTCGGTGTGGACGTGCCTCGTCTTGGCCTCATGCTGGTTGTCGGTCAACCGAAGAACACCGCCGAGTACATCCAAGCCTCCTCACGAGTCGGTCGCGACCCGTCGAAGCCAGGGTTGGTCGCGGCCTTGTTTAACTGGGCCAGACCCCGCGACATGGCCCACTTCGAGCAGTTTCAGCATTATCACGAGACTTTCTACGCTCAAGTCGAAGCACTCAGTGTGACGCCCTACTCCGACACCGCAATGGAGCGCGGGTTGATGGGCGTACTCGTCAGTCTTGCCCGCGCCGTACATGCATCGGTCGGCAATGGGCTGTCGCCCGAGGACAGCGCCGGGAAAATCCTCGACACGATGGCATCCGTCGAAGCATTGATAGACCAGTTAATGGCACGAGCCATCCCTGCCGCGGAAGACCAGGCGGCCGCGGAACGTATGCGACTCAAGCTTATTCAGCGGCGAGACCGCTGGTATGGCAAAGCGGAAGAGACGAAAGGGGCACTGTACTACGAGCGCGTCCCGCAAAACACCGTCGCGTGGCCTCTACTTATCAGTCCTGAATCATCCCTGACGAAACCCGCTGATCAAGTTTTCATTGTCGCCAACTCAATGCGCGAGGTACAGCCCGAGCTCAACCTGCTAGTGAGCCCGACCCCCGAAAATCTGGCATTCAAAGAAAAGCCTTCCTTCCCTCAGTGGGACGTACCCGTCGAAAGCAAGAAGTGACCGAACAGCCAACCGAACCCGGGGTCCTCAAGAACGCTGCGCCGATCGCGGTAGGCGCAGAACCACTCGATCCGATATCCGACGTCGAAGCGAAGACGTCGAAGAACTACTCCCGGGTGGGTTCGATCCGACCTTCAGCAATGCTCTATACCAACGGCATCGGCGCAACGGTCGATCTACCGCACTTTGCCGTCATGCCTTCTGGCAGCGATGCATGGGAACGTGTTTACGCTCGGCGCCCAGGTGGCGCCGAGACCATCGCAGAGCCCCGCTTGCTCGAACTGACCCGAGGTCATCTCGGCAGCCAGGTGACTGAGCTTCGGAAGCCGCCCTGGGCGCCTGAAGAGAAAGGGTGGGCCACTGGCTCAGCTACGGATCTAGGTATACCGTGCAGGATTTTTCCGCAGTGGCTGCGATGCACAGGCTGCGGACTTCTCGCGCCGGTGTCCCACGAGCGCTTTTCATACAAGAACACCAGCCGTTACCGCCCCGACCGCGCAGAATTCATTCACGAGAGATGCCGTGGGTTTGACGGAAGTAAGAAGGCTTTCAACGCCATCGCCCTACCCGCGCGGTACTTGATTGCCTGCGTAAATGGTCACCTTGATGAGTTCCCTTATGACGCATGGGTTCATCGTGGACTCACTTGCAGCTCCGGCAATCCGTTCCCCGAACTCCGGATGCGTGAGTGGAAAAGCAACATCGGGCCGGACGTGCAGGTCCACTGCCTCGCGTGCAGCCAGAGCCGCGGCATGCTCGAAGCAGTCGGGACAAAGTCCGCAGACAAATTGCCGAACTGCAGGGGGCGTCATCCGCACCTTGACGCATTCTACAAATGCGGCCAAGCAGGTCGGTTGATGATGCTTGGCTCAGCCAACCAATGGTTCCCGTCCACGCTTGGGTTGTTGGCGTTACCCCGAGAGGAAGCTACGTCAGTGGCGGATCTCGTCCCGTTGCTACGGATGATGCCGAAGGGCGACCTGGACGAACTTGATGGCATTGTCGAGATGAAGGTGTTCCGCAAGCTTGCCGCAATGGCAGCGAGTACCGATGCCTTTGACGCTGTCTCGGATGAAATGCTCTGGGAGGCTGTGCAGATAGCCCGTGGCAGCGCTGCGCCGGCAGCGGTATCAGCTGAGCGCCAGTCCGATCCTCGAACGATCCTCGCCCCCGAATGGGCGGTTCTGACGGATCGAGCAAAATACACACGACTCAGCGGGACACGTGACTTCCGCGCGATCCACCAAGACGTCGCTGCACCTCTGCATCCGCTTCTATCCGCAGTTGTCGCCGTCGAGAAGTTGAAAAAGGTGAACGCCTTCATTGGCTTTACCCGGATCGACGCCCTAGACCGCATTGATGACGCGGCGAACCGTGTGGCCCCGCTCTGCGCGAACGGTAAGCCCACTTGGGTCCCCGCGACAGAGGACAGGGGCGAGGGCATCTTTCTGCAATTTGACGAATCAGTCATGGCGTCGTGGGAGCAGCAGGTACTCGGGCTAGCAGTGTGGGACGCGTTCCGTCGAGCACATTGGCTCAACTTCCAACGACGGACGAGCAAGACAGCCGACGACATCAACCCAGATGTGCGCTTCCCGGCGCCTCGGTACTGGGCCATCCACACCTTGTCCCACTTGCTGATTCGTGAGGCTGCGATGTCCAGTGGCTATGGAAGCGCCAGCCTCACAGAACGAATCTACGCGTGGCCGGACGGCGAGGGCCACTCGGCGGCTGCAGGATTACTCATCAGCACTACCGCCTCCGATGGCGAAGGAACATTGGGTGGGCTGGTCGAGCTCGCCAAACCCGCCAAACTCCTGCATCTGTTCGAGAATGCGTTACGACGCGGAGCGAGGTGCTCCTCGGATCCGATCTGCTCGCACCGTGCGCCTCGGGGCAAGGAAGAATTTCTGCACGGTGCGGCCTGCCACTTCTGTCTATTCGTGAGCGAGACAAGCTGTGAACGAACGAACAGATTCCTCGATCGCCGGTTGCTTCTCGGACTCCTAACGGACCCGGATGTGAAGACACCCGGGCTCCTCGACGGACTGTCGATCCTTCAATGACGACTGCAGAAATTTCCCGACTCGGCAGGTTACTAAGCGCGGACGAAGCCCGGTCGATCGCAGCATCGCTACGCCAGGT
This sequence comes from Mycolicibacterium sp. P9-22, assembly GCF_008329585.1. GTDB lineage: Bacteria > Actinomycetota > Actinomycetes > Mycobacteriales > Mycobacteriaceae > Mycobacterium. Next base: position 215,932 of record NZ_NPKP01000005.1, read on the forward strand.
CAAGCTGCCGCATGTCGCGGCGAAGCGTGCGTACCCGGCCCACAGGTCTGAGGTGCAGCGCCTATTGAAAGCGATGCTCGTACAAGACATGGACTTAACGACCATCGCTGCGGTCCTTGACGGCATCGCTGTTGTTCCCCAGATGGAGCGCACCGTGCCGGTCTGGACGTCGCCGTCGGTCCCTGGCGCGGCGGGACACACGACTCTTGCGGCGCTGGACATGATCAACAATGCGACGGCCTTCATCTATGCGGCGACGTACTCGGCGGGAAAGGTATCCCCTCAGGTTCACGCCCTGCAGAATGCTCTTGACCGCGGAGTATCGGTCACAGTAGTCGTCGACACTAAGGTGCGCGCGGATCACGCATCAATAATCTTTTCGGCCCTAAGAGGTGCGAGAATATGGGCGTTGGCCGAACCGGACGATGGCGAGTGGGCAATTCAACACTCCAAACTGATCACCGTCGATGACACGGCGGCATTCATTACTAGCGCGAACTTCTCTGCGGCAGCAGTCAACCGCAGCCTTGAATGCGGGCTTCTTAGTAAGGATCCCCTGGTGGCTACTAGCATCCGCGAGCACTTGGAAGGTCTTCACCAGCACAGCGTGCTTATCGACTTCCAACCACGGGCTTGATGGATCGTTCGTCCGCCCGACTACGAGCTGCCGATGCCCAGCTCTTGAACATGACGGACCAGGGTCTGTCCGACAACTTGTCCGAGGCGGACCGGCACCGCGTTGCCGATCAGTCTGCCGAGAACGTTGAACTTCACGGGATCGCCAGGCGGCACGAATTTGTATCGCCGAGGAAATGTTTGAAGCATTGCGGCCTCTCTGAGCGAGATCGCTCGGTCCTGCTCGGGATGACCGAACCGGCCGTTTCCATAGCCGAAACACTGCGTCGTGATTGTTGGGCTTACCTTGTCCCACTCCATACGACCATAAACACTGGGGTACGTAGCGCCTGTCTCACGCCGATGACAATCCGCCTGCAGATCCTGGGGCCAATCCCTCCAAGTACCACCAGCAATCGAACTACGAATCCGCTTGAGATTAAGCGGGCTCAACCCAGACGCCACGTGAAGGTTGTCGCCATCTGAGGCTTCACCCGCCGCAATGGCAGGCAGCTTCCCAATCGTGCCGCGCACCGTTGCAATCTTCTTTGAAGTGGATGGCAACGCAAGATACTCGGGACCGAACTTGGATGCTAGGAGCACCAACCGCTTTCGCGACTGGGGGACGCCGTGACGGGCAGCGTCCACGACAGACCAACTCACAGAATAGCCAGCAAGGTTCTGAAGGAACTCGCTGAAGACCGAGTGCTGGGCTAGTTGCGGAACGTTCTCCATCGTCACCAGATCTGGTTGCACCTCGTTGACGAGTCGGCCAAAGTGCCTCAGCAACTGCCAGTCGTTGACACGCTTCGTGCTCCGACCAGACTGGCTGTATGTCGAAAACGGCTGGCATGGCGCACAACCAGCTAACAAGCTGACGGCCGAATCACTGAAGAACCTCGTAATCTTGTCGGCATCCGTCGCTCCCACGTCCGCCTCAACAAACTTCCCAGGGTTGTTGGCTTCGTACGGGTATAGGCACGCTGGATCGAGATCAAACCCCGCTCTGACGCCAATTCCAGCCTTTACCAGGCCATGCGTGAGCCCTCCGACACCACAAAATAGGTCGACCGCCTGAATGCCCTGTGCGCCTGCGCTTTTCATACAGCAAGTCCTGCGGTGGACTGAGTCGCACGAGTGGAGATCAAATCTATGTAATTGTCAAAGCTCGCAATTGCAGCTTCAAGATATCCATACACTGAGTTTGCAAGTTGGGACAGCTCAGCGAACGAAACACCATCGCTGCAATCGGAGAAGGACAGAGACCCGTGCGCAAGACTATTCCTGCGATCCTTCACAAGTTTCAGAGCCCCCATCTCATCACGCACGGGCCGTTTGACGGCCGACCTAACCGCGCGGGGTATGTCGAGCTTGCAACCAACTCGCTTGCACATTTGCTCTATGGCCGCGTCGTCCCAGTTACCCCCGCCGCCGGGTTCTATTCTGAACGCGGAAATCGGCAGTTCCCCCAGCAGGTGGTCACATAAATCTAATGCTGCCTGCAATCTATTTCCCGAATTAAGGTCGATGTGGGTGCGAGCGATGAACCGCACCCATTCCTGCCGCAGTGTCGGATTGAGTTCGTTTGGCTTGAGTTGTTCCCGACTCAACGTGCCAGCGATAGCATCGAGACAACGTGAGACCGTTGCTTCGACAAGATTGTAGAGTTGAAGATAGAGACTAGAATTTAGAATCTTTATCTGCTCTGGTGTAATGGCAGCATTAGTGTCCTTGAGACGAGGAGCACCGCTCTTTGCAGCGACCTCTAACCCTTCCAGCAGTTTTATGTACGCGTCGATTTCGGCGCGCCGTTCATCGAAGAATGCTGATAATTCAGTCGGCATTAGAGCTAACCAATCGATCCCGAACGTATTCAATTCGACCACGAAGACGAGCAACGGCGTTCGCGCCGTCGGATCCGACGATCGCGTCGAACTCTGAATCACCAATCCACTCCGCAACATTGACCTGCCTTGCGGTTGCCGAGAGCAAACCACCATTTTCTCGGATCGCTAGATCTGAACCGATTGCAATGGCCTCGAATCGTGCTCTTGGCGTGAATTTTCCTTTTGCGCTTCGTTTAAAACCGTACGGAAAAACCCGCTCCACGAAGCCGAGCATCCCGACAAATCGCTGGCGGTAAGACTCCGCTAATGAGGAGTCAGCCGAAAAAGCTGCGTTCATTTTCTTCGAGTACGAGAAGGCAAAATCCGCTGGTCGGTCGCGATACTGACCTAGACCATCGCCGTAGGCGAAAAACCGCGTTACGAGCTCTTCGTAGCCTCGTTCGTCTTTGGCTTTCTTTGTCATCGGAGCCAATGCTGCAAAGCTGGGAAGCTCTGCCAATTCGGTGACTAGATCTAAAAACGGACCAGCAAGTGCGCCACGTCGAATTTCTGCAGTGTTTGCAATCTTGCTGCCCGTGTTAATTCGTTCGAACATATCAAGTCGGGCAGCCTCGTCCGCGTCTTCGTTCAGGACAATTCCCCGTATCGGGCGGTTCCGAATTTTTCGCTGACGAGACGCCGGCAGGTCGTTGAATGCGCATCCGGAAAGGTTTGTTAATGTGCTCAACTCGGTCAGCCTGAATCCATCGTAGATGAATTGTTCGAGCGTGCGAAGTCGCTGGGATCCGTCAACGATTTCCAGCCTACCGTCAGGCATCTCCCAGAAAAACAAGAAAGGAATTGGGAGCCCCATGATTAGCGATTCAATAAATCGCGACTTACGCTCATCTTCCCAGGTGAATGCTCGTTGATATGCTGGCACTACATATTCGTTGTCTCGAACTTTTTGCGCCAGGAGTTCTACCGAATATTCGGTTAGGAAGAAGTCGATGCGCTTAGATTGCTCAACAATTTGGGCCTCCGCCAGCGCAATCTGTTCTTGACTTGGCTCAACAGACTTAGCCAGCACTGCAACGCCACCTCGCTCGAGAAGTACAGGATCGGGTCGCGATCATGCTAGTCGACCCATCCGACACTTCGTCTCGCCCGACACTCGTCGATCGCGTGTCGTACGACTCGTCTCGATCGCATGTCGTGCGAGTCGTCGTTGCAACAGACGCGTATCTCGTCGCCACAACAGGGGCGTTGCAGTCATCCAACATCACGGAAGTAGCGTTCCAACTGACGATTGACGACTGCCGGGCGGGCTCCTTGGTCGAGCCACCTACGTAACAGTGCCTCTGCCAGATGGCCGCAAATCGCTGAGCGTTCGATATATGACGGCCGCAACCGTCTCTGGTTCCTCGTGTTCCCAATAGCGCAAAACAGTCCATCCCCTGGATGTAAGTTCGGCGTCCGTGCGTCGGTCCCGCCGCACGTTTTCATCCAGCTTTCTTGCCCACCATTCCTGGTTGGCCTTCGGCCTAGTTGCATGAATCGGGCATCCATGCCAAAAGCACCCGTCTATAAAGATAGCCAGCCGTAGTGCACGCCAAGCGATATCCGCCCTGCACCTCAAATCGCTTTCGAGGCGGACATCGACACGAAATCTGATGCCCCGCGCATGAAGAGCTTGCCGAACACGCAACTCCGCCCGCGTACCACGCTGGCGTTGTCGGCTCATGCGCGACCGGACTGACTCAGATGATGCAGTTGGTCTGGTCGCCATCAGAACGAATACTCAGCCGTCGACCCGACGTTCTTCATGGCACCTCTCTACACCGTGCAATAGCACGGGTGCCATACGGCACCTCACTGCTAATAACTCCACATCCGAGATCTTCCGTCGCCACCGGAGTGCGTACCCGCACACCGTTCAGGCATGAAGCTGGGGTACTAAGCGACCCCGCAAGCCGTCGGTATAGATCCGTATACTTCTGGGTGATCTATACCGAACTATGCGGGAGGTGTGCTAATGGAGCCGAGCCCGTACGCACCCGGGTCGCTGCCGGAATACCTGGCAGGCCGTGGCCGTGAACGCGAGCTGATCCGCGACAACGTATCCCGGCTGAGCATGCTCGGGCGTTCCGGCGGACCCCTGCTGGCCTTCCATGCTCCGCGTGGCCTCGGGAAGACGTCGCTGCTGCGGATGGCCCAGCGCGACGCGCTCGCCGAAGGCTTCCTGACCGTGTGGGTCACCGGCCGAGATGACCGGCCGATGTCGCCCGATATCGCGCAGGGATTGAGCGCGGCGGTGAAGGACCATTCCTTCGGGGACCGGGCGAACGCGCTGCTGGATCGACTGGCCCAGGTCCAGGTCGAGTTCGGGATACCGGGAGTCAAGGTCGGCGCGACGCTTTCCGCCAAGGACACAGCATCGGGTGCGGCGGTGTTGGAGAAGCTGCTCGAGGATGCCGGCAGGTTCAGCCGCGCGCATGCCGCCAAGGGGCTCGTCGTGTTCGTCGACGAGTTCCAGGAGGCCCAGCTCGGCGATCGCAAGAGCCTGCTGATCGGGCTGCAACACTTCGACGGCGCCCCGGACGCGATACCGGTCGCGGTGATCGCCGCCGGCCTGCCCTCATTGCCGCCGGCGGTGACCGAGGCGGCCACCTTCGGTGAGCGGTCCCGGTTCGTCGAACTCGGCCTGCTCACCGACGTCGCCGTTGCCGAGGCGATCCGGTTGCCCGCCGAGCATCACAGGGTCATCTGGTCCGACGAGGCGATCATGGCCGCCATCGAGCTCGCCGCCGGCTACCCGCACAAGGTGCAGCTCATCGGCGACTCCACCTGGGAGATCGCCCGTCCCACCGCCGGGAGCACGATCAACGTGGGTCACGTCCGGCGGGCCGAGGAGGAGATCGAAGACCGCATGACGGGCCTGTTTCGTACCCGTCTGACCCGCGTCACACCCGAGCAGCAGCGGTTCCTGGCGGCCATGGCCGAAGTCGGGGACGGCCCGGTGGAGCGCGCGGCGATCGCCGCCGAACTCGGGGTGGCGACCACTGCGGTGAGCCGACCCCGGCAGCAGCTGATCGACGGCGGCTATATCGAGGCGGTCGGGCGCGGCAAGCTGCGATTCACCATTCCCGGGTTCGCGGCCTACATCCGCGCCAATGGTTGACGCGCCGGACTGCTGACGGTCACGGAGGTTTCGCGACGGTGGAGATGACTGCCCCGGTGATCCATCAACCCGTTCCGTTCACCCCACGCTGCTGCCGACCCACACGTAGTGGGCCGGATCAATCTGCGTCTCCCCCGACCACCGGTACGCCGTCAACGCCCCGCCCTTGACCGCGCTGAAGTCCACGCACGCGGCGTAGTCGGTCCAGTCGTGCAGATGCCGCGGCGAACCCTGCCGCCAGTAGTGCCCGTAAAACACCGGCACCTTCCCCTCGTACACGAAGTCCTGCACCACCTCCACCTCCGGCAGCGCCGGATACGGCTGATGGTCCTCCGTGGTGAACGTGCTGCTGATCTCGGCGAGGTCGGCCAGCGTCGTCGCCGTCTCGTTCCACCACCGCAGCCGGGCGGCACCGCGGGAATGCCCGTCCTTGTCGAGGTAAGGCGGCTGCCCGTGCTCGACGAGGCTGATCTCGGGACCCTTGAGCAGCGTCTCCACCGCCTCAAACATCGGGTCGCCCTTCGTCGACGCCCGCACCAGCTGCTCATCGGTGCTGATCCGGTCATCACCGAGCGCCGCCATCGACGCCTCGTGCCAGCAGGCATGCGCCACCCGGATCCCACCGAGGTCCAGCCACAGCGGTTGCGTCCGGAACCAGGCCAGGTACACGGCGCGCGCCTGCCCCGTCACCTGTTCCAAGAACTCCGCATGCTGTTTCTCATTCTTCGTCGCCATCGGATTATCGGGATCGTCATGCGGCCGTAGGTACTTCCCCGACCCGGCCGGCCATTCGGTGGCGTAGGCCAGTGCGTTGAACTCGTGGTTGCCCAACACCATTCGCGCGCTGCCGGCGTCGACCATCGCCTTGACGATCTGCAGCGCCCGCAGCTGAGCGGGTCCGCGGTCGATGAGGTCGCCGACAAAGATCGCCGTGCGGTCGGGGTGCCGGTAGGCGCCGTCGCGGACGGCGTAGCCCAGCTGGGCAAGCAATGCCTCGAGTTCGTCGGCGCAGCCGTGGACATCGCCGATTACGTCATAGCCATTCATCGGTACCTCCTTCGTCCGCCCCGTCAAAGGCGGTCCATCAGTGGTGTGTGCCGACCATCGCCTCGCGCCGATGAGCTCGGCGGGCAGGTCTGGAATCTGTCTTCAGGATATCGCGGGACACCGACATGTCGGAGTGGAGCCGTATCCTCGAAGACAGCTCACGAGCGGACGACTGCTCGGGTACCTGGCCCGTCGTCCCGGCAACCGCGCGCCACCGCACGGTGCCCCAGGGGAAGAGCGGGCACGTCAGTGCAAGCGGTGGGCGTCCGAACGCGGCGCCGCCAGGAATGGCGAACGATGACCGACCAACCCCTGACGCCGGCGGATGCTGCTCTGCGCGAACGCATCACCGAACTCTCGGTACATATTCCGTGCGGCGGCCTGCGCGGACCGGTGCAGCGTACGTTGTGGCAATCCTGCCGCCACGAAGACTCCCCGCAGACGTGGGAGGGCGTCGACGTCTCGCGTCACTACGACCTGTGCATCGTCTGCTTCCGCGCCACGGCAGGCGGAATCTCGCGGTGGTCTTGGCTAGCCTGCGCGGACTGCCGCTCCGTCAACGACGCGATCGCCCAGGTGTGGGGATTCCGCCCCTTCGCACTGGGGCGGCACAGCCTGATGAACGGCGTCGGGCTGCGCGGTGGCGCGTCTCCGGAAGTTCAACAGCGCCAGGCCGAACGGCTCAGCGAGTTCGCCGGCGGTGACTGGCGGCTGAAAGGTTGGCGCGATCACGAGTACCGGCTCATGACGGCACGATTCGAACCCGACGCCGATGTGCCCCTGCGGGAGTGGCAGCAGGCATGGCCGCCCGGACCGGCTGCCTCACGGGAGGCGTTCGCGCGGCTGATCGGTCCGACGTTTCCTTTGGACCGCCCGTGAGGGTCAGCCCGCGACCTGACCCAACCAGTCCGAATTCCCATCGATGGGCTGCCCGTCGATCAACACCAGTGGAACCCCCGGCTCCGGAAACTGGTGCAGCAGAGCGAGGTTGTTGGCCGCGATCACCCGCGCGTCGTAACCGATCGGCAGGCCGATCCTGATGAGGTCGAGGGCGGCCGGTGGGGCTCCCGCACCGGCTGCCAGATCAGCCAGCTGGTTGTTGTCCAGATCGGTGGAGCCACCTTCGTACGGCTGGTGCTCGGCGGAGAAGATCTGCTGCACGAAACGCCATGTGACATCGCTGGACTGTGACTGCCCAGCCACCACGAACGCCGCGTAGATGGCCCGGCTGTCGTATGTGCCGCTGGCCGAATACTTTTCGAGGAAGTTCACCAACCGCAGGTTGACATGCAGCGAGCCGTTCTCGATGCGCTGCCCGATATCGTCCCCCTGTCCCTGGATCAGCTGACCGCTGAACGGGCACAGCGGATCCAGATACAGATCGACCTGCCCGACCGCATGCGGGTCACCGATGGAGATCACATCGCCGGCAGGCGCCGCGACCGCCGCATGCGCGAAGCCCGCGGCCGGCGCTAACAGCAGCGCCGCGACCACGGCGAGAATTGCCCCGACGGCGCGCATCGGCCGGTTCACCCAGGTTCGGTCCATGACACCCATCATGCCGGGGCGATCGGGCCCTGCATCGTCAGTTGACAAGGAGACCGTTGCAGATGCTCGTATCGACATCGCCGTCGCCGCGCCACCCATCGACGGTCCGAGCACCGCCAACGTGCGTACCCGAGCGACCAGTGACCTGTCGTACCCCTCCGACACAATCCGGACATGAGCCGACACAACCGCCAGAAGCGCGCGGCCAAGCAGAAGGCGCGCCGCCGCGCCTCATTTCAGCATGACCACCGCGAGCCCGAGCCGGGCCATGACCGCATCGTCCTACTCGACCACCTCGTCGCGGCGTTGTACGCCTCGGCAAACTGTCCCGACCACGACGCCGAATTCCACGCCGCGGAGCTGATCCAGGAGTTTTCCGGCTGGACCCGTGACCTCGATACCGCCGCCGAAGTCGCCATGGCCGGTGCCATCGGCCGGGCGTGGCAGGCGGGCTGGTCGCCGAGTGACCTCCACGAACTTGTTCGTCGCCACCTCGATGCGTCGGCGACCGACTATCTGGCCGAGGCCATCGTGCGTGAGTCTGCGCAGTACGCGACCGCAACACTGCACCCTCGATGGCGGGCGGACCTCAATGCGCTGTCCGCGGGGATCGATCCCACCGCCCACGCGCCGCAGATGTGGGACTGGGCCGACCGACGCGCGGCCAGTCATCGCGCGGCGTTGGCGGTGGTGCTGAACGTGCTCCGGTTCCTGGGGCGGCTTCCGGTCCTGGAGCCGTTGCTGCCGTTGCCCGGCGCGAGCCGGCACGCCGCGGTGGTGGTCGGCGAGGCCGACGCCAAGGCGCTCGGCCGAGTGCGCGGACTGCTCGCCAAGGCCGAGGCCACCAGGTTTCCCGAGGAGGCCGAGGCTCTTTCGGCCAAGGCGCAAGAATTGATGAGCAGGTACTCGCTGCACCACGCCATCAACAACCACGAGGCCGGCCGCACGGCAGAGGCGGCCGCGCGGCGGCTCTGGATCGACAACCCCTACGCCCGCGCCAAGGCGACGCTGGTGCAGGCGGTGGCGACAGCCAATCGGTGCCGCATGGTGTGGGCGGAGAAGCTCGGATTCGTCACCATCGTCGGCGCCGATGCTGACCTGGAGTCCGTTGAGCTGTTGACCACGTCGCTGCTGGTGCAGGCCAACCGGGCCATGCTGGCCGCGGGACGCCAAACCGCCGGTGGGCAGGCCCGGACGAGATCGTTCCGCCAGTCGTTTCTCGTCTCCTACGCCGTCCGCATCGGCGAACGCCTCACCGTCGCCAGTTCGACCGCCGCCGCCGACGTCGGTCACGACAAGCTGCTGCCGGTCCTGGCGGCGCGCCACCAGGCAACTGAGGACCTCGCCGACCGACTCTTCCCCGGGGCAGTTGCCCGCGCGGTGTCGGCGTCCAATATCGCCGGGCTGGCGGCCGGGCGCGTCGCTGCCGACCTTGCCCAGCTGGATGTACGCCGACCGCTTGCGGGGTAGCACGATCAAGCTGACCGTCCGTTACTCACGTCGCTGAAGCGACGCCGATCTCGGCCTCCGCCCACCGTCACACCTGGATGTGATCGATGTAGTCGCTGTCGAGCGACACGATGAAGACGTCGACGTCCAGCAGCGCTCGCGTCACACCGCTTCCTCATCGCGCAACCGATCGACAAATGCGTTTGGAGTTCGGGCTCACCGGATGCGGGCCGTGCGCAGCTTCGCCATGACGGCCACCGAGCCGGTCCGGCAGATTTCGGTGTCCACCGGCCGGATCTACTTTCGGCGAACGAACGCACCCACCACCTGGTCTGGAATCCCCAACCCGTGAATGATCCGTTGCGTCCGGAACAACTGCCGCGGAAGCGAAGCCGAGTTGTACGGCAGGTCGTACTTCTCGCACAGCTGCTGGACGCGGACACTGACTTCGCGGAGCCGGTTGCTCGGCAGATCCGGGAACAGATGATGCTCGATCTGGTAGCACAGGTGCCCGCCCGAGAGCGCCACCAACGGACTCACCTCGAAGTTGGCCGTCCCCAGCATCTGCCGCAGATACCACTCACCTTTGGTCTCGTCCTTGACAACCGCCGGGTTGAACGTCTCGGCACCGTCGGGGATGTGCCCGCAGATGATGTTCACGTACACCCACAGGTTCCGGAGCGTATTCGCCGCCACGTTGGCCGCTAAGGTCCGGCGCCACCGGCGCAGGCTCAAGGCGGGCAGGAACACGTAGTCCTTGGCCAACTGACGGGTGGCCTTGCCGACGAACTTCCGCCGCTCGACCGCCAACACCGCCGGCTCACCCCGCAACTTCTCCGAGTGCAGCCCGTGCAACGCGATGCCCCATTCGAACATCGCCGCCAACACCAGGTTTCGCAGCGGAGTCGCCAGGTACCACCAGCGCCACGGCTGGTCTTCGGTCACCCGCAGCAGGCGGTAGCCGATGTCCTCGTCCATACCCAGCACATTGCTGTAGACGTGATGCCGGTAGTTGTGCGAATACCGCCACTGCGCTGAATGCCCGACCATGTCCCACTCCCAGGTATTGGAGTGGATCTCGGGGTCGTTCATCCAGTCCCACTGACCGTGGGAGATGTTGTGGCCGAGTTCCATGTTCTCGATGGACTTCGCGTACGCCAGCGCGCCCGTGCCCAGCAGCCAACCCTTCTTGGACCGGCTGCCAGCGATCACCAGACGCGCCGCGACATCGAGGGCCCGCTGGAACTGGATCACCCGACGGATGTAGGCCGCGTCCTTCGCCCCGAGCGAGTCCTCAACGTCCTGGCGGATCGCGTCGAGTTCGTACGCGATCTCTTCGACATCCGCGCTGCTGAGGTGCAGGTAGGTGGGGACATCGGCGATCGCCATCAGGGTTTCCTCGGGTGGGTGCGGCATGAAGAGCGGCGCAATCCACCGCGAGCGTCAGACCGCAGCCTAGGGCCTCCGGCTTAACGGCGAGTAATCGAGCTTCGCCGTACAGGCGAAATAGCGGTGCGGACGCGATGCGCTATCTGCGTTCGCACCTGCCGACGACCAGCACGAACGCTGGTCAACGATGCGCCGGTGTAGGCCTTTGCGCACGCTGAGAAGTCGTTCAGAATGGGATCGTAATTTTGGTGCGTTCCAGTGCCCCCTAGCGCCAGTAATCTGGCAGTACACGTGTTACGGGGAGGTCGTGGGGTGCCCGAGCAAGGCGAGCCGCTGAAGGTTGATCCGACTGAGTTGGTGCTCGCCGCCGGTCAGCTCGACGGCCAGGCGGCCGGTTTCGGGACGGCGCATCACGCTGCGCATGCACGGGCGAGTCACGCGGCACTGGGCGCCGGCTCGTCTGCGGCCGCTCTGCCTGGAATGCTGGCTGCTTGGGAAAGCGACGGCGTTCGCTACGACCGACAGTTCACCTCACTCTCCGAAAAACATCGGGCCGCTGCCGCGAAGTACGCGGCGACGGACGACCAGAAGTCTGCACACATCGACAACGCAGGTTCTGCGCTCTGAGGTGACCGCGTGTCGATGACACTCAGGGAGCTCAGGGAATGGGTTCCCGAAATAGCCGATCTGGCGGGATCGACCCGCGACGTGGCAGCCAACCACACCGCCTCAGCGGACTTCTACCGGTCACTGGCCAGCGCGTCTACGTGGGAAGGTGACGGCGGCAACGCGGCCCGAGCCGCAATGGTGGCCAGCGCAACCGACCATAGCGACACAGCTGACAATCTCGCCACCGCCGCAACGGGCATGGACAGCGCACACCAGCAAGCTGAGGCAATTGCCACAACGATCACCGGCATCTTGAACGACGCGGCGGCATCTCCTGCTGTTCTTGTCGACGAGACCACTAACCAGGTGATCCCGCCCGACTTCTCCTACCTCGACGAAGAGACCGCTGCCCAGGTCGCCGCAAAGGTTGCGGACCTACAGGCTCGAATCGCCGACGTACTCGCCGACGGCGAACAGGTCGACGCTGACCTTGCAAGCGCTATCGGCACAGCCACCGGAGTCCCGGCGCCAGCACAGCCTGCCCAGTCGCTGGAGGATCTGTTACTTCCGGGTGCCGGAAATCCCGAGCAACCATCCGCCCGCGGCCAATCAGATTCTGCACCTGACGATCTCGGCGAAGCGCTCGCCCAACTAGCCGGACAACCCAGCGACCAACCCATCACCCCTCCCGCCCCGCCTCCGTTGGATCCCGTGAAAGTGGAGCAGTTCAAGGCACTCGCAAGGCAGGAGATGCAACGTGCCGGAGTGCCAGCCGATCAGATCGAGGCACGTCTCGATGCGATGGTTGCGGCAGCGCAACGACCGCTTTCGCGCTACGTGCCACCCAAGCCCGAAGCGATGCCACCGCCGGGGTTCGGTGAAGGCTTCGCTGACCGGTGGTTTGCGACCGAGCAGGGAATCAAGGAACTTATCGGGCAGGGCGGCCCCGGCGCTCCCGGTGTTCTCGAATCATGGCGCGAACTGGCGGCAAGCACGAGTGAACAATTAGTGAATCCGTTGGGCACGGCCGCGGACGAGATCCAACGGGCGCTGGACTCTCCCAGTGCTGCCTACTATCTGGGCGGCAAGGCAGCCGACGGTGCCGTCGCCGCACCAGGTTTGATCTTCGGCGGTGAAGGCGCTCTAATCGCCCGGGCGGGGGCACTTGACGGACCAGGCATTCCACATGATCTGATCGACGGGTCAGCTCCGACAAGCTCATTCGATATCCCGACTTCCCTTCACGGAGATTCTTCGCCGTTCATCGGTGATAGCCCCAGTCCCGACCTGCATACGCCGAACCCATCAATACCGCCTCCGCTACCGGCGGATTCGCCGATATTCGAGGGTTATGATCCGACGCCACCCGGTCCGCAGTTCACGAATCCCGACGGCGGGCTGATCTATCCAGATGATTCCCTGCCCGATAAGCCGTACGCCATATCCGGAACCGTCATCGACAATGCCGAATTACCGGCCGGCACCCCGATGGATCGTTTTGGCAGCCCATTCGGCGCTTGGACCTCACCTGACGGCACCCCGTTCCCGGAACGAGCGCTTCCTCCTGATAGCGCTACTAAGCCTTACTATCAGTACGTGGTGGCGGACCCAACGAAACTGCCGCCCGGATTCCGGATCGAACAATCCGATGTTGCGCCGTGGTTTCATCAGCCCGGCGGCGGCATTCAATACCGGATCATTGGACCAGACGGCCGCTCAGCCCAGGTCAATGACTTGCTCGGCTCCGGCTACCTGAGGGAATCTCAATGAACCATCCGGACGATGTGACACGACTTCGCGACAGTTGGCTCTTCTGGTCGGCAACTGCAGGACTGAGTAGTCCCAGGGTTTCAGCGCCGAACCAAGAAAACGAACTTCACTTCCTTTCCGACGAGTACTCAGTTCACTTGCGACATGCCGGCGAATGGTGGGTCATGGATACGGTCGACGAACGAGGTCAGTTACGCGAGGACGTGGCGAAGTTCTCGTCATACGAACTTGCCGAGAAGTTCCTCGTTTGGCAGTGGTCCTCAGCCGCCAGGAATGCACTGCACTTGGTCGGGATTGGCCCGGAGCTGTATGCACGCGGAATCGATCCCGATGTCGAGGCCGCAGAAATGAGCGCGGGGATCTACGAACTCCGGCTCGCCTCCGATCGGGCGGTACTCATGGAGCCATCAGCAACGATCTTTAGTCACCTCATGTCGAAATCCGTTGACGAGATCGATGCGATGGCCAGGGTCGGAATCACGGCGCCATAGTGTTGGTGATTGACGAAAGCGCTCAGGAAATTACTACGGGCACTCCTCGGAATCAATCCGCACCACGCCGAAGTCGATCTTGGTACTCACCGTGAACGCGGCACCCGGCACCGGCGTCGAGCTGCACACCTGCCAGTTGCGATCGCTGAGCTGCGCGCGATCCTGACCGGTCAGGTCGGTGGAGCTGCTGAACCACACCTGCCCGCCGCTCACCGACTGGATCGCGTCTTGCGCGCCCTGCAGGTCCATCCCGATCACGTTCGGCATCGTCCACGACGGCTCCGCCGAGGCGGGCGGGCTCACCGCGATCGCAACACCGACCAACGCGCCCGCTATAAGAACACTTCTCATCTCGATCTCCTTGGCTCGACGTAGCCGCACATCGTCGCACCCCGCACCGACACGTTCATTCTGCACTCAGGGCGCGACTCACTCGCACTTCTGCGCCACCACCGCAGAGCCAACGCAACCGATGGACCGGAATCAACGCCCGCCAGAAGGAATCGCATCGCTATAAGGCGCGGTACTCCGACCAGCCACCGGGTGAATCACCATGTACACCAACCCGATTCCGATCACCACGACCGCCGACAGCGCCACGATACAGTTGTCATACCACGCCGCATCCGGGGTCCGCGGCCACGCCATGTTGACCATCGCAATGACCCCGTACACCAGCGCCGCGATATTCACCGGCAACCCCCACCGACCCAGCGAGTACTTCCCAGAAGGCACCCAGCCCTTCAACCGGGCCCGCAACGCGGCCAGCACCACCATCTGGAAGGCGATGTAAATACCTAACGCCGCAAAGCTGATGATCTTGGTGATGGCATCGGTGGAGAACCGCGACCCGATGACAATCACCGCCGGCACCACCGCCGCGATCACCAGTGCATAGGGCGGCACGTGCCGCGTCGCCGAAAACTTGGACAACAGTGACGATCCCATGATCATCCCGTCACGCCCGTACGAGTAGGCCAGCCGGCTCGCCGCGGCCTGCAGGCTCATCGCACACGACAGGAACGAGATCAGCACGATCACCAGGATCACCTTGGACCCGAACGGCCCGAACGCCTCGTTCAGCACCGTGCTCACCGGGTCGGTGTCCTCACCGGCGATCACCGCCGGGATATCGGCCACCGACAGCACCAGCGCCAGGCACACGAAAGTGGCTGCGGCGCCGCCGATGTAGATGGTGCGGCGCATGGCCTTGGGGATCAGCCGGCCCGGATCGGGCACCTCCTCGGCGACATCGCCGCACGCCTCGAAGCCGTAGTACTGATACACGCCGATCAGCGCCGCCGCCGCAAACGCCCACAGGTAGCTGCCATCCCCGCCGGTGCCGAAGCTGTCGAACAGCACCCCGAGGTTGTGCTCGCGGTGCGCGATCAACAACCAGCCACCCACCACCAGCGCACCGATGATTTCCGCGACGAACCCGATGATCGCGGCTTTCGCAAGGACTTTCGTGCCCAGGAAGTTGATGACCGTCGCCACCGCGATCAACAACAACGCGAACAGAATGATGTTGTCCGTCGTCGCCTCGATACCGAGGACGGCGGCAATGAATGGCCCACCGCCGTAGGTGACCGAGGCGATGGTCACCAGCAGCGCCACCAGATACACCCACCCGGTCATCCACGCATATCTGCGCCCCCACAGTCGCCGGGCCCACGGGTACACCCCGCCGGCGACCGGGAACTGGGCCACGATCTCGCTGAAGACCAGGGCGACCAGCAGCTGGCCGACGCCGACGATCAGGAAGCTCCAGATCATCGGCGGCCCGCCGGTGGCCAGCGCGAACGCGAACAACGTGTACACGCCGACGACCGGCGACAGGTAGGTGAAGCCGAGGCTGAAGTTGGCCCACGGGCTCATCTCGCGCTTGAACTCCGACTTGTAGCCCAGCGCGTCGAGGTGCGCGGCGTCATCGTCGGGGCGGGAGGTCGGTGGCGTGGCGGTGGTCATGAGCCTGCTGTCTCCTTCGGGCAAGAACCGAGTGAGCGAAAAACTACAGTCCTATTGTTTAAGCCGCTACCGAAACGGCAGAATTCGTCCCAGATCGGGTACATTGCCGTTCGTCGGGCAACAAAGGGAGGGCGGCCGTGGTGTCCTCACTGTCTCCCCTGGTCGCCCCCGATGCCCCGGTCGGCCGGGCCGACGAGATCGTCCTGCGCATCACCGAGGCCATTCACCTCGGACTGCTCGACGACGGTGAACGCCTCCCGGTCGAGGTGGACCTGGCCGCCCAGTTCGGCGTCGCCCCCATGACCGTCCGCGAAGCCCTGGCCACCCTGCGCGAACAGCACCTCGTGGAAACCCGGCGGGGCCGCAGCGGCGGTTCGTTCGTCCGCCGCCCCGAGGGACCGCCGGTCGAACAGCTCAAGGAACGCCTGGCCGCGATGAGCGCCTCGGACCTGCGCGACCTGTTCGACGAGCACACCGCCATCGCCGGGCAGGCCGCGAAGCTCGCCGCCGAGCGTGCCGCCCCGTACGCGGTGCGCAGGCTGTTCGCGCTCACCGATCAGCTCGGCGCGGCCGCCACCCTGGGTGACCGGATCCGCGCCGACAGCCGCTTCCACATCCAGGTGGCCGTCGCGTCCCAGTCCGCGCGGCTGGCCCGCCGCGAGGCGAACCTGCAGGCCGAACTCGCCGGCCTGATCTGGCTACCCATCGGACCGGACATCGACGTCGCCGCCTACGTCGACACCCAGCACGCCATCGCCGCGGCGGTCGCCGCCGAGAACGCCGTCGAGGCGCGCCGGCTCGCCGAGGACCACGCCATGAGCCAGCTGCCCCGATTGACCACGGTGAACATGGATTTGGCAGGCCAGCCATGACGGCACAGGAGCTGGCCGCCGAGGCCTCCCGGGCAGTCGAGCCGTTCTACCGCCTGCTCGAGACGGTCGCCGAGGAGGTGCTGAACAGCCGCCCGCCGCGCGCCGCGCTCACCGAGACGCACTTCTCCGGGTTGCAGCGCCTGCTGGCCGGGCTGCTCGCCACCGAGCACGGACTGTGGGGCATGGGCTTCGTGGCCGCACCCTCGGTCGTCGAGGGTCGCGAACGCTATATGGCGTGGTGGCAGCGGCACAACCAGCGGGTCGCCCGGCTGCGGCTGAACTTCGACCCGAACAGCATCGACGTCTACGACTACCTGCAGATGGACTGGTACCAGCTGGCCCAGCGCGGGCAGCAGCGCGTCGCCTACGGCCCGTACGTCGACTACAGCGGCTCGGACATGTACACCATCACCGCGACCATCCCGGTCATCGCCGACGGCACCTTCCTCGGTGTGGCCGGCGCCGATCTGGTGGTCGGCGACGTCGAACGCCGGCTCATCGAGGTGCTGCGCCACACCGACGAGGACGCCGTCGTGGTCAACACCGAGCGCCGCGTCATCGCCGCGAACACCCCGCGCTGGCTGGTCGGCTCCCGGCTCGACACCGTCCCGACCGTCGGTGACACCTACCGGGATGTGGCCGAGTTGCCGCTGGGCACCGGCTGGTCCCTCGCGATCGCCAACGGCTGAACGACGGGTTACCCAGACTTAACCCGCAGCCCTTGACATTAAGCCTCTACTTCTAGAGTCTTTAAAGGCATCTGGTCACGCACCCTGGAGGTAGCTCCGATGTCGCCCGTCCCGCTCGATCACGTTCCACACTTCGATGTGGCCGACCCGGAATTCTCGCTGACCTCCGCCGAAGTGCACGACGCCCGCGAACGCAGCTGGTACGCCACCACCCCGTACGGCATCGCCGTGCTGCGCTACGCCGAGATGAACAAACTGCTCAAGAGCCGCCAGCTCCGCCAGGGCAGCATCGCCTGGCCCGCGCACAACGGCGTCACCGAGGGGCCGTTCGCCCGGTGGTGGGCCAGCTGGCTGCTCAACAAGGAAGGCGAGGAGCACCGCCGCCTGCGACGCCTGATGACCCCGGCCTTCACCCAGCAGCTCATCGCCGGGCAGGTCCCCCGATTCCAGGCGCTGGCAGGCGAACTCGTCGACGCCTTCGCCGAACCCGACCGCTGCGAGTTCATGACCGAATTCGCCGAACCCTATTCCGCGCGGGTCACCGCCATCATGCTCGGCACCCCCGAGGAGGACTGGCGGATCCTCGCGAAGGAGTCCACCACCATCGGCCTGGCCATGGCGGTCACCCTCAAGGACGACCTGCCCGAGATCGAAGCCGCGCTGGCCCGCCTGTATGACTACTGCGACGCCCAGATCGCCGACCGCCGCGCGCATCCGCGCGAGGACTTCGTCACCGCCTTCGTCAACGCCGCCGACCCGGAGGACGGCCGGCTGTCCGACGAGGAACTGCGCGACGGGCTGACGATGCTCATCTTCGCCGCCTTCGACACCACCCGAAACCAGCTCGGCCTGGCCATGCAGACCTTCCTGGCCAACCCCGACCAGTGGCGTCTGCTCGCCCAGCGTCCCGACCTCGGCGGCAAGGCCGTCGAGGAGATCATGCGCCTGAACCCCACCACCCGCTGGGTGACCCGCGAGGTCGTCGAGGACTTCGAATACGAGGGTGTGGAACTCAAGGCCGGCACCACCGTGCACCTCTACGCCGAAGCCGCAGGCACCGACCCCCGCGTCTACACCCCCGGGCTGGACATCTCCGCGGAACGCAAGCCGCACTTCGGTTTCGGCGGCGGACTGCACTACTGCCTTGGCCACTTCGTCGCCCGCGCCGATATGAGCGAGGCGCTACCGCTGCTGGCGCGCCGAATGGTCGACCCGCACGAACTGCCCGGCGCCACCTGGCTTCCCGACTCCGGCAACACCGGACCCATCACCCTCCCCATCGGCTTCACCCCAGCCCCCTGACAACAGGAGATCCGATGACCACCACCCCGCTCGACGCGCACCGGCAAGCCAACGCCACCAGCGCGCACCTCACCGCCGCGTGCAAGACCATCGCCGAGCGCGGGGTGGAGTTCGTCTACTTCCAGGCCATCACCATCACCGGGCGGGTCGTCGGAAAGGTGGCCCCGGCCCGGCATTTCGAACGCCTCGCCGTCAAGGGCGTGCAGCAGCACCAGACCGCGATCGCCAACCTGCAGGGCACCCGGGAAGGTGTGCTGCTGGCCGGCGGTGTGAACGCCCCGGAGTACACCGCCATCCCCGACCTGGATACCTTCGCCGTGCTGCCCTGGGACACCAGCTTCGCCCGGGTGTTCTGCCGGCTGTATGAACCCGACCACCTGGCCGTCGACGCCGGTATCGAACTGGCCTGCGACTCCCGGGCCCTGCTGCAGCGGGCGCACACCGGCTTCACCGACCGTACCGGCCTGGAACTGCGCACCGGGTGCGAACCCGAAATGACGTGGCAGGGTGAAGGACTGGAAGCGCAGTTCCGGCCCGGCTCCAGCCCCGCCTATCACATCGAGCACCTGGAGCGGAACCGCCCGATCGTCAAGAAGGTCGTCGAGTACGCCCAGGCACTGGGCCTGGACATGATCGAGGGCGACTACGAGGACGAGTTCCAGGTCGAACTGAACTTCATGTACGACCACGCCAACCTGACCGCCGACCGGCTGACCACCTACCGGCAGATCTGCAAGCAGGTGGCCCGCGAACTCGGCATCCAGGCCAGCTTCATGCCCAAACCGGCCACCGGCATGATGGGCAACGGCTGCCACCACAACTTCAGCCTGTGGCGCGACGGCGTCAACGTGCTCATCGAACCCGGCGTCACCGAACTACACCTCTCCGAGATCGGCAAGCACGCCCTGGGCGGTCTGCTGTCGCACTCGGCGGGCGCCATGCTGATCAACGGGTCCACGGTGAACTCCTACAAACGGTATTGGGACGCCGGGCAATTCGCGCCGTCGAAGATCAACTGGGGCCTGGACAACAAGACCTGCACGGTGCGGCTGTCGGCCAACGGGCGCCTGGAGTACAAGCTGCCCGACGCCGCCGTGAACCCCTATCTGTCACACACCATCCTGCTCGCGGCGTGTGAGGACGGCATGAAGAACGCCACCGATCCCGGCCTGCCGTGCCAGGGCTCCTCCTATGACACCCCACAGGACGAGCGGTTCCCCGCGCTGCCGCTGACCCTCGGCGACGCCATCACCGCCTTCCGCGCCGATACCGTGCTGACCGAGACGTTCGGCCCGAAACTCTCCGCACTGCTCATCGACTTCCACACCGATGAGTGGGCCCGATTCTGTGGATATGTCACCGACTGGGAGCGTGAAATGTACTGGAATGATGCCCCGTGACCGCATTGAGGCTCGCCTGCCTGGACGCCGAGGCCCCGCCGCTGTTCACCCTGTGGACCCCGGAGAACGGCCGCACCGGCTATGAACCCGGCGTCGCCGCCGCACTCGGCGACGAACTCGGCCGTGACATCGAATGGGTGCGGGTGCCGTGGGTGGACATGATCCCCGCCTTGCAGCGCGGGGACGCCGACGCCGTGCTGTGCGGGCAGGGCATCACCGCCGAACGCCGGGCCCAGGTCGACTTCACCCGGCCCTACGCCATCTTCCACGAGGGCGTGCTGATCCGGCGCGGCGACGATATCCACTCCGCGCAGGACCTGGTGGGCCGCAAGGTCGCCGCCATCGAGAACAGCACCAATATGGCGCTGGCCCAGACGTTCACCGGCGCCGAACCGGTCGCGTTCGGCGCGGGCAGCGACGATGTGTACGCCGACATGCTGGCCGCTCTGCTGGCCAAGGATGTCGACGCCGTCGTCGACGACGATGTGGTGTTCGTGCCACTGGGCGCCACCCACCCCGACTACGAGCTGGCCTTCACCGTCCAGACCGCCAACCGGTGGGGCATCGCGGTGTCCAAGGACCGGCCCGACACGTTGGCCGAAATAGACGGTGCGCTGGGCCGGCTCATCGATTCCGGCCGGCTGCAGCAGGTGTGGACGCAGCACCTGCCGACCCTCGACTACCCCTTCTGACCGTGCGTCCGTTGATCGCGGTCACCGGTCGCCGCGCCGCCCAGGTACCCATCCTGCGGTTCTCGGCGACCCTGGCCGCCGAGGCGATCTGCGAATCGGTGTGGGCGGCCGGCGGTGAACCGGTGATCCTGCACCCACCGGCCGCCGACCCGCTCGCCGAAATACCGCACAGGCTGGAGGCGTTCGACGGCGTGCTGCTACCCGGGGGCGCCGACCTGGAACCCCGCCGCTACGGCGCGCGGCCCGCCCCGGAAACCACCGACACCGTCGCCTTCCAGGATGACTTCGACCTCGGCGTCACGACAGCGCTCCTCGACACCGACATCCCGGTGCTGGCGATCTGCCGCGGACTGCAGGTGCTCAACGTCGCGCTCGGCGGCACCCTGCATCAGCATCTGCCGCAGACTGTGCACCACAACAGCATTCACTCGGTCACGGTGGCAGCCGGGTCCAGGCTGCACGACATCCTCGGAACCACAACCATCGAGGTGTCCTCCTACCACCACCAGGCCATCGACCGGCTCGGCACCGATCTGACCATCACAGCGTCGGCCGGCCAAGTCATCGAGGCCGTCGAACACCGCCGCGCCGATATCGTCGCGGTGCAATGGCATCCCGAGGACCGGCACGCCGTATCCCCCACCGACGCCGCACTGTTCGCCGATCTGGTCGACCGCGCCCGCAAACGAAAGGCCAATCGATGACCGTTCAGGTTCGCCTGCAGGACGTCCTGCCGGACGTACCCGAACCGGAGCCGCCGCGCGCCCACATCTGCGTGCTGGCCTCGCTGAATTACCCGGATATCAGCGATGCCGACATCGCGCTGGTCAAGCGGTTCACCAAGGTCGCGCTGACCACGCTGCTCGAGCTGGGCGCCGACTTCGAGTTCTTCGACACCAGCGAACCGCTCGACAATCCCTCGTCCGCAGCGTATTTCGACGGGCTGCTGCTCCTCGGCGGCGGTGACGTCGACAACTCCTGTTACGGGATGAGCACGCCGCACCCCAAGACCTACGGGGTCGACGGCCGCGCCGACCGCGACGCGTTCGCCGCCATCGCCGCGGCCGAGGCCGCCGACCGCCCGATCCTCGGGATCTGCCGGGGCTCGCAGCTGCTCAACGTGTTCCGCGGTGGCACCCTCATCGGCGATATCGAGGACTACGCCCTGCATCACGGCGCCCCGGGCGAACCGGAGTTCGTCGACGAGCCCGTCGACATCATCCCCGGTACCCGGCTGGCGGCCATCCTGGGCGCCGACCGCATCAGCGCGCGCAACGGGCATCACCAGGCCGTCGACAAACTGGGCGGCGGACTGGTGGTCGCGGCCCGCGCGCTGGATGGCATCACGGAGGGCATCGAGGATCCCCAGCGGTTCCTCCTGGGTGTGCAGTGGCATCCCGAGGATGACGACGGTCCAGCCGCCGACCGGCTGGCGTTGTTCGGGGCGTTCATCGACGCCGCGGAGCAGGCCCGCGACCGCAGCGTGGCCGCGATCGCGCGGGCCGACTGAATCGTGGCGGTCCGCGAAGCTCACTCCTCTCCAGCTTCGCGGATCGCCCACTAAGTATCTGTTGCTTCGGGTTTGAACTGTCCCTTGCGGATCAGGGCCGTCACGGCGGAGTCCCACCGCTGCAACTGGGCGGGGGTATAGAACGGTTCGGGAATGTGCCGTTCGATGTGGTGACGCAGCATGGTCGCGCCGACGCGCAGGATCAACGGGTTGATCACTCCCCACAGCAGGTCGAGGTCGGACCGGACCAGACCGTGCTCGATGTACTTGTCCCCCTGCTCGGTGCTGATGCGCAGCAGGCCGTCGAAGATGACGTTGCCGATCTCGTCGCCCTGACACAGGGCATGCGCGACATAATCGGTGACCTCGGGGTACTTGTGGAACAGCCGGGCGAATCGGCCGCGAAGTTCGACGGAATGGTCGGCGGGCGGTTCCGGTAGCGGCTCTGATTCGAGCACTTCCCCGAAGACCCGCAAGACGTACTCGTCGACCGCGGCGGTCAGGCCGGCCTTGTTGCCGAAATAGTGCTGGACCAGCCCGACGCTCACCCCGGCGGCGTCCGCCACTGTGCGCAGCGGAGTGTGCGAAACACCGTGCTGAGAAAAGGATCTGATGGCGGCATCCACAATCCGCTCTCGGCTCGACGGCTCGGTGGGCGTCGATTCCCTGAGAAACACGCTGCCGGTCACCACGATGACAATACTGCAGTGTTGATTCAGCATACAAGTGTCCGGTATTGCCATATATCCGTGCGGTAATGCAATATGCACATATGGGGTCGCGTGTCAGCGACCCGCGCGAGGCGGGGGTCTTGAAGTGAATTCGACAATGCGGCAGCAGATCCAGTCGGCGTGCGACGACGTGTATCGCAACCCGGATGACGAGGGCGCCGTCGATCGATTGCGCGACCTGCTCGGCGCCGAGGCGGGAGTGTCACAAACGATCTGGCGCCGGCTGGTCAAGCTCGCCTGCGACAAGCTCTATGACTCCCCCGACGACCAGGACTCCCGCGATCTCCTGCTGGTCTTACTGACCGCCCGTGGATCGGCCACACTGTACGAGTGACGGCGAAAAAGCGGGACACATCAGCCAAGCACAACTGGCTGACCCCGAAACAGCAGCGCGCGTGGATCGCCTACATGCGGGTGCAGTTGCGGATGAACTACGAGATGAACCGCCAGCTGCAGGCCGATTCGAATCTGTCGCTGTCCGACTACGACGTGCTGGTGGCGCTCAGCGGTAACCGCGACCAGGCGATGCGGGTCAGCGACCTGGCGGCCCAGATCGGCTGGGAGCGCAGTCGGCTGTCACATCAGTTGCGCCGCATGGAGGAACGTGGCCTCACCGAGCGCCGGCCCGGCGCCGAGGATGGCCGCACCAGCAAGGTGGAGCTGACCGAGCGAGGCCGCGCTGCCATCGTCGAGGCCGCGCCTGCGCATGTCGACTTGGTGCGCAGCTTGTTCTTCGATCCGCTGCCGGACAACCTGCTCGCCCCGTTCACCGCTGCGCTCGAGCATATTCACGTCAACCTCAACCTGAACAGCTCGCTACCGCCCGCCCCCGGCTAACCTTGAGTGAAACATCACTCAATGGAGGTCCGCGCATGACCGACGTAATCACCCGCCTGATGGAAGCCAATCTGCTGGGCGTCTTCGACGAGCGCGACCCGCAACGTCGCGCCGCGGCGATTGCCACCACCTACTCCCCCGATGTGCAGTGGTTCGACGACGAAGGCATCGCCACCGGCCACGCAGAGCTCGACGCCAAAGCCGCCGAACTGCAGGGAAAACTCACCGGCCTGCACTTCACGGCGGCCGGACCCGTCCGCGAGACCCGCGGACTGGGCTTTCTCGCCTGGGAGGTACGCACCCCCGACGACACCGCTGTGGCCTCGGGCTTCGACGTCGCCGAGATCGCCGAGGACCGGATCGTCAAACTCTGGACCATCCTGACCAAGGAATAGGTGACATATCACCTAGGTTGCACGTTGGGCACCGTACGAACCTGACTGGAAACGGAGCTCGATCATGGGACTACTCGACGGCAAGACCGCACTGGTAACCGGAGGAACATCCGGCATCGGCCTGGCCACCGCCCGACGCTTCGCCGCTGAAGGCGCCTACGTCTTCGTCACCGGCCGCGACCAGGCCCGCCTCGACGAGGCCGTCGCGACGATCGGTGCCAATGCCCGTGGCGTGCGGGGCGATATCAGCAACCCCGACGATCTGGACACCCTTGCCACCGAAATCGGCGCGCACGGGAAGGGTCTGGACATCATCTTCGCCAACGCCGGCGGTGGCGACTTCGCCGCACTGGCCGATGTCACCGTCCAGCATTACCGGGACAACTTCGACCGCAACGTCGCCGGCACCGTTTTCACCGTGCAGAAATCGCTGCCCCTGCTCAACGAGGGTGCCTCCATCGTGCTGGCCGGCTCGTCGGCCGCCTCCGTGGGTGTGCCCGCGTTCGGGCTGTACGCCGCATCCAAGGCCGCCATCCGTTCGCTCGGGCGCACCTGGGCCGCCGAACTCGTGGACCGCAAGATCCGGGTGAACACCATCATTCCCGGCCCCGTCGAAACCCCCGGACTGGCGGGTCTGGCTCCCGCCGGTGAAGAACAGGCCCTGCTCGACGGCATGGCCGCCGAGGTGCCGTTGAAACGCCTCGGTCATGTCGACGAGATCGCCTCGGCCGTATTGTTTCTCGCATCGGACCAGAGCAGCTACATGACCGGCGCCGAGCTGGCCGTCGACGGTGGGCAGAACCAGCTCTGACCGCTCTCAGAGGTCGAGTACCAGCCGTCCGCCCGCGGACCGCGACACGCACAGCAGCATCTGGCCGAGCTCGCGCTGCTCGTCGGTCAGCAGGTGGTCGCGATGCTCGACATCGCCGGCCACCACCTGCTGGGCGCAGCTGCCGCAGAACCCCTGCTGGCACGAGTAACTCACGTCCGGTTTGGCCGCCAGCAGCGCCGCCAGCGCACTCTGGTCGGCGCGGACCCGAATCACCTCGGCACTGCGCGACAGCTCGAGGTCGAATGGCTCTCCGTTGACCACCGGCACCGGCGAGAACCGCTCGATGTGCAACTCGGCGCGATCCGGGACGGCGGCGCGCACCACGTCCATCATCGGCGACGGCCCACACGCGTAGACCGCGGTCCGTGGGTCCACGTCGTCGAGAAGATCTGCGGGCGTGGGTAATCCGGACACGTCGTCGGTGAGCACCCGCACCCGGTCACCGTAGGCCTCGAGCTCATCGAGGAACGGCAGGCTCTCGCGGTGCCGGCCGGTGTAGCGCAGCGACCAGTCCATGCCGAGGCGGTTGGCCAGGCGCACCATCGGAAGGATCGGGGTGATCCCGATACCGCCGGCGATGAAACGCAGCCGCTGCGAACGTGATCCGGACCCCGGAAGCGGCATCATGAACGCGTTTCGCGGCCCACTTACCGCGATGACCTGCCCCACGCTCAGTCCGTGCACCTCGATGGAGGCGCCGTCCTCGCCGGGGATCTGGCGCACCGCGATGCGGTAGTGGTCCGGCCGCTCGGGGTCGCCGCACAGTGAGTACTGCCGGGTCCGCCCGGACGGTAGGTGCACATCGACGTGGGCGCCGGCGTGCCACTGCGGCAGATTCTTGCCGTCGGCCGCGGCGAGCGTCAGCGCGACGACATCGTCATCGCGGGCGACGAGCTTGCGTTCCTCGACGACCATGGCGCGGCGGTTGGTCCGGCGCGGCAGCTCGGGGAGCTCCTTGTCGCCGCCGAGGCGGGTGACCACCGACAGGAAATGCGGGACCACCGTGCCGGCGATCCGGATCAGCAGGTCCGAGGATTTCCCGTACAACCCCGGTGGTGGCTCACCGACGTACGGCTTGAACAGACGTGTCAGCCGATCACCCATGGGTGGCGCGAGCTGCCGGCGAGGTGGCGAGGTACGCAACGGCCTGAGCGGTGCTGCCCTCGTCGACCGGATCGTAATCACGGCGCAGCAGCGTCAGCCCGGACCGGCCCAGGTAGCGGAACGTCGGTAGGGCCCCCGTCTTGCCGGACTTGCGCAGCTGCCACAGCAGCCGGGGGTAGCGCATGTTCGGCAGCGCCGGATCCTGATGCACCAGATACTTGGTGCCGCGCAACATCATCGTGAAGAACACCGCGCTGACCATCACCCCGCCGAGGGCCTGCGCGACATAGTCCATGCCGAAATACTTGGCCACGTTGAAGGAGACGTGACGGTGCTCGACCTCCTCGGCGCCGTGCCAGCGGTACAGGTCGGTCAGGGTCGGATCGGCCCCGAGCTCGTCCCAGTGGTTGTTCAGCGCCCAGTGCCCGAGCACGCCCGTGTAATGCTCGGCCGCACAGAGGGCGTGGCAGCCCGACTCCAGCGCCTTGCGTCGTTGGTCGGGCTCGGCCCGCTCCACCCGCAGCTCATACTGGCCGGCCACCCACTCCAGCTGCTTGGTGAAGGGCTCCGGGTCGATCCCGTGCCCCCGCAGATATTCCTGCAGCACATTGTCGTGGGTGCGGGCGTGTACAGCCTCCTGGCCGATGAATCCGACGATCTCCTCACGCAGGTGCTCGTCACGCACGTACACGAGCGAGTCGGAGAGCAATTTGCTGAACCAGCGCTCCGCGACCGGCAGGAACAGATTCAGCGCGGTGACCGAGTGCGAGGCGTACGGGTCACCGGGAATCCAGTGCAACGGGGCCGCTGACCAGTCGAACTGGACATTGCGCGGGCGCAACGCGACTTCTTCGGGCGCGAATGTGTCGGCGGCAGCATTTATCGCCCGGTCGTCGGTCATCCGCCCATGATGCCCCCCTTTGGGGTTGCCCAAACAACGGTTGAGCCGCGCTAGCGGGCCAGCCGGGCCATCCCGCGCAGCATCCATGGCGCGTGCCGCGCCAATACGGCCACGGCCCGGTCCGTGCGGTGCATGGTCACCCCCGGCCCGGGTGTGGGTGTCGATGCCAGCTGCGCTTCGGCCGAATCCGGCCGAGCGCCGTGCCGACAGACCGCGAGGAGCTGCCAACTACCGGGCACTCCGCGCAACTCGACGGTGCCGCGATCGGCGAAGCTCGTCCCGGAGCCCACGACCAGGTCACGGACGGTGCGCGAGACGATGATCTCGCCGGCGCCGGCCTGCGCCATGATCCGGGCGGCGATGTGCACGGCGATGCCGGCAATGTCGGTCTCCAGAAGTTCGCACTCGCCGGTGTGGATGCCGGCCCGGATCTCGATGCCCAGCAGTTCGGCATCCGTGTGCAGGGCCTCGGCGCAGTGGATGGCTTGCGTCGGGCCGTCGAAGGTGGCGAGGTGGCCGTCGCCGGTGCTCTTCACCACCGCGCCGCCGAAGCGCTGCACGAGTTCGGCGTTGATCTCACCGAAACGCACGATCACCGCTCGCCACCGCTCATCTCCCACGGTGGCGGCGCGCTCGGTCGAGGACACGATGTCGGTGAACAGCACGGTGCGCAGAGCCCGGTGGACGGGTGAGGCCACCCCGTGGCCGCCGGTCAGGAATTCCTCGATCTCGGTCAGCATCGTGTCCGGTTCGGCCAGCCACGGCGCATGGTCCACACCGTCGACCTCGACGTACCTCGCACCGGGAATGTGGTCGGCCAGATACCGCCCGCATTGCACCGGTACACCGTCGTGACTCGCGTGCGTGACGAGGGTGGGCACCGCGAGCGCGGGCAGCACCGACCGGA
Source organism: Mycolicibacterium sp. P9-22 (assembly GCF_008329585.1). Lineage (GTDB taxonomy): Bacteria > Actinomycetota > Actinomycetes > Mycobacteriales > Mycobacteriaceae > Mycobacterium. Next base: position 243,997 of record NZ_NPKP01000005.1, read on the forward strand.
GGTCTATCCGGAGGTTGGATTCCATGGTGGCGCGCGCCATTCCGGGACTGGACGCCATCCTTTCGAACATGGCCAGTTGCCGCTGCGAGCGCACCGACGGCGTCAGTGCCTTGGCGCTCGCGCCGCTGCCCCACTGTGAGCGGGCGGCGTTCGCGAAAGCCTGGAGCCGGCGGATCTGCTCGAGCGACGGCGCGTACTTCGTCCCCAGTTCGAGCGCCACTTGCGCCGTGAGTGCCTCCGGGTCGCCAAGCAGCTCGTCCCAACCGCCGCCGGACAGATACGCGAACGAGCCGAAGACGATCAACGCCCGCGTGCGCTGGGGCCGTTTGGCCGCGAAATAGATCGCCTGCGCCCCGCCTTCGCTCATGCCGAAGATGGCGGCCCGCTCGAAGCCGGCGGCATCCATGACGGCCTCGATCTCGGCGACCCGATCGTCGAGGGTGCGCACCTGCGGCACTGGATCCGACAGCCCGACACCGGCTTTGTCGAACAGAAGCACCCGGCAGAACGTGCCGAGCTGATCGAAGAAGGACTTGAACTCGGGCATGGTCCACAACAATTCGATGTGGCTGACCATCGCGCCGACGAAGACGAGGTCGACCGGGCCCGCGCCGAACATCTGATACGCCAGGCTCAGCTCGCCGCATGGTGCGTACGAGGTTTCGGGCATAAATCCCGAGCGTAATTGACGCGGCGGGCGCAATGCCCCATTCTGCAATTGCCGGAATCGGCAGCTCAGACCGTGGTTCAGCGCGCCCCGGCCGCGATGCCCCGCGCCGCGAGGCGGCGCCGGGATGCCTCGGTACGGATCACCTGCGGCCACCAGAACCATTTGCCCAGCAGCGCGGCGATCGCCGGGGTCATGAACGAGCGCACCACCAGGGTGTCGAACAGCAACCCGAGGGCGATCGTGGTGCCCACCTGGGCCATCACCGTCAGATCGCTGAACGCGAAGGATGCCATGGTGAACGCGAACACCAGTCCCGCCGAGGTGACCACCGAACCGGTACCCGCCATGGCCCGGATGATGCCGGTCTTCAGCCCGCCGTGCAGTTCCTCCTTGAACCGCGACACCAGCAGCAGATTGTAGTCCGAGCCCACCGCCAGCAGCAGGATCACCGACATGGGCAACACCATCCAGTGCAGTTCCAGGCCGAGCACGTGCTGCCACAACAACACCGACATGCCGAACGAGGCGCCCAGCGACAGCAGCACGGTGCCGACGATCACCGCCGCCGCCACCAGCGCCCGGGTGATCAGCAGCATGATTACGAAAATCAGTGCGGCGGCAGCAATCCCGGCGATCAGCAGATCCCACTGCGCGCCGTCGTGCATATCCTTGTAGGTGGCCGCGGTGCCGGCGAGGAAGATCTTGGAACCCTCTAGCGGAGTGCCCTTGATGGCTTCCTTGGCGGCCAGCTTGATCGGGTCGACGTGCGCGATGCCCTCGGGGGTGGCCGGGTCGCCCTCGTGACTGATGATGAACCGCACCGACTTTCCGTCGGGTGAGATGAAGTTCTCCATCCCGCGCTTGAAGTCCTCGTTCTCGAAGGCCTCCGGCGGCAGGTAGAACGTGTCGTCATTGCGGGCGGCGTCGAACGCCTCCCCCATCGCCGTGCCATTGTCCTGCATGGCCGAACCCTGATCCTGCATGCCCTTCTGGGTCTGATACATGGTCAGCATGGAGTTCCGCATGTTCTCCATGACGCGGATGTTCTCCGGCATCAACGCGACCATCTGCGGCAGCAGGGTGTCCAGGCGCTGCAGATCCGGCACCACATCCTGGATATCGGCGGTCAGGATGTCGATACCGTCGAGGGTGTCGAACACCGAGCGCATGGTCCAGCACACCGGGATGTCGTAGCAGTGTGGTTCCCAGTAGAAGTAGTTGCGGATGGGCCGCAGGAAGTCATCGAAATTGGCGATGTGGTCCCGCATTTCGGCGACGTCGAGCGTCATGTCGGCGGTTTTCTGAACCATCGAGTGGGTGGTCGCGGCCATCTGCTCGGTGACCGAGGACAGCTGCTGCATGGTCTCGATATTGGATTGCATATCGTCGGCCTGTTTGAGCATGTCGGCGAACTGATCCTGACGATACTTCTCGTTCATCGTCTGGGTGGCGCCCTGCTGGCTGAGCATGAACGGGATCGTGGTGTGCTCAATGGGTTTGCCGTTGGGCCGGGTGATGGTCTGCACCTGCGCAACACCGGGGACGGCGAGAATGCCCTTGGCGATCTTGTTGATCACCAGGAAGTCGGCCGGGTTGCGCAGATCGCGGTCGCTTTCCACCATCAGCAGTTCGGGGTTCATCCGGGCCGCGCTGAAATGCCGTTCGGCGGCGTCGTATCCGACATTGGCGGACAGATCGGCGGGTAGGTAGCGTCGCGCGTCGTAGTTGGTTTTGTAGCCCGGCAGGGTCACCAACCCGATGATCGCCAGCGCCAGGCTGGCCACCAGGACGGGGCCGGGCCAGCGCACCACGGTCACCCCGATGCGGCGCCAACCCGCCGACCGGATGGCCCTTTTGGGTTCGAACCGGCCGAAGCGGCTGCCGATCGTGATGACCGCCGGGCCCAGCGTCAGCGCCGCGATCACCGCGACCAGGGTGCCGATCGCGCAGGGCACCCCCATGGTCTGGAAGTACGGCAGCCGGGTGAACGACAGGCACAGCATGGCCCCGGCGATGGTCAGCCCGGACCCCAGCACCACATGCGCGGTGCCGCCGAACATGCTGTAGTACGCGGTTTCCCGGTCTTCCCCGGCGCCTCGGGCCTCCTGGTAGCGGCCGACGGCGAAGATCGCGTAGTCGGTGCCCGCCGCGATGATCATCAGAGTCAACAGATTCACCGCGAAGGTGGACAGCCCGATGACCCCGGTACTGGCCAGGAAGGCGACCACGCCGCGGGCGGCTCCCAGTTCGACGAACACCATCAGCAGGATCAGGATCGTGGTGCCGATGGAGCGGTACACGATGAGCAGCATCAGCAGGATCACGCCGAGGGTGATCATGGTGACCTTGGCGATGCTCTTGTCGCCGGCGTGGTGCTGATCCGAGATCAGCGGCGCGCCACCGGTGACGAACACGTGCAGACCGGGCGGCGGCGGGGTCTGCGCGACGATATCGCGCACCGCCTCCACCGACTCGTTGGCCAACGTCTCGCCCTGGTTGCCGTGCAGGTAGAGCTGGACGTAGGCGGACTTGCCGTCGGCGCTCTGCGCTCCGGCCGCGGTCAGGGTGTCGCCCCAGAAATCGGCCACATGCTGGATGTGAGCCGGATCGGCCTCGAACTTGTCGATGAGGCCGTCGTAGTAGTGATGGGCTGCGTCGCCGAGAGGCTGATCGCCCTCCAGCACCACCATGGCATTGCTGTCGGAGTCGAACTCGTCGAAGTTCGCGCCGATGCGTCTCATCGAGATCATCGCCGGCGCGTCTTGCGCGCTCAGCCCGACGGTGTTCGCCTCGCCGACCTTTTCCAGCGAGGGCACCAGCACGTTGGTCGCCACCGTCAGCGCCAGCCAGCCCAGCACGATGGGTACCGAAAGCACTCGGATGAGATGCGCGATCTTGGACCGATCGGCTTTGGTGGTGTGCATTTGTGGCCCGTCAGGATTACAGAATCGGTATCGGGCGTAATTTACGTAGCTAATTTAACAATTGCCAACCGATGGACCGGATTGACAGCAACCTCACAGACTTGTCGGCCCACGATCCTATGGTGGAGCCATGACCGCGGACGAGCAGCGAGCCGGCGTCGAGCTGACCAACCTGGACCAGCCGCTCGGCCCGGATGCCGGGGCCACCAAGCGCGACCTCGTCGACTACCTGGACGCGGTCGCCGACCGGATCCTGCCCGGACTGGCGGGCCGGCCGCTGACGGTGCTGCGGGTGCTGCGGGGGCGGGCGCCGTTCATGCAGAAGAACGTGCCCAAGTACACCCCGGACTGGGTGCAGACGGTGCCGATCTGGGCCGAGGCGTCGCACCGCGAGATCCACTACGCGCTGTGCAATGACCGTCGCACCCTGCTGTGGCTGGCCAATCAGCGTGCCGTCGAATACCACCCGGCGCTCGGCCTAGCCGACAACATCTACCAGCCGACCCATCTCATCCTGGACCTCGACCCGCCCGGCGCCGAGGACTTCGCCGCGGTGGTGGCGGTGGCCGAGTTGGTACGCCAGGCGCTGGCCGACTGCGGGCTGGCGGGCGCGGTCAAGACCAGCGGTTCGCGCGGGCTGCACATCTTCGTGCCCGTCGACTCCCCCGGCGATGACGTGGCCGCGGCGACGCGGGCGCTCGCGGTGCGGGCCGAGGCGCTCGATCCGGCCATCGCGACAACGGCTTTCATCGTCGAGGACCGCGCCGGCAAGGTGTTCGTGGACGCCACCCGCTCCGGCGGGGCGACGGTGGCGGCGGCGTACAGCCCGCGGTTGCGGCCCGGCACCCCGGTGTCGTTCCCGCTGTCGTGGTCGGAGCTTCCCGATGTGCGGCCGTCGGATTTCACCGTGCACACCGCGCTGGAGCGCCTCGGTGACCGCGATCCGTGGGCCGAGCAGATGCCGGCGCCGCAGCGGCTGCCCGACGATCTCGTCGAGCAGGGCCACACCATTCCGGTCGCCCGCGTCGCCGCCATGCACGAGGGCAAACGACGGGCCAAGGCGCGCCGCGAGAGCTGAGCCATTGCGCGCACGCCCGGCGCGTTACCCCACTTCGTCATCGGAACGTCGTACCGTCGAAGCACTATGGCGAACAACGGACCTGGCGACTACTACGCCGACGACGAACCCACCCAGTACGCCGCGAACTACAGCGACTACACCCAGCCGTATGAGACGGCCGATCCCTACGCCGGCGGCGGCGAACCACCCGAGCCGCCGCAGCCCTGGTACCGCAAACCGGCGGCGCTGGTGGTCATCGGCGCGGTGGCGGCCCTGGTGCTGGCCGCCGCCATCTGGGGCATCATCAGCGCGCTGAGTAGTGACTCGTCGCCGTCCACCAGCACGACGACGTCCTCCACCACATCGTCGTCGCAGGCGGCGACCACGTCCGCGGTGGCGCCGGTGCCCACCGAGACGGTTACGGCCACCCCGGAGACCACCACGACCACCGAGCCGACGACGACGACCACCACCACCCCGTCGACGACAACGACGACCACGACCACCACCACGCCGAGCACGTCGGTCAGCACGAGCACCAGCACGGTCACTGAAACCCAGACCGAGACGCAAACCGTGACCCAGGAGCCGCCGCCGGCTGAGGGCTGACGGCGCCGAACGTCTACTTGTCGGTGATTCCGGGCGAGATCTTCGACGACAAGTCGACGTTGAGCGTCAAGGACTTCACGCTTCAGGTTCGTTTTGATCACGAGCGGCTCAGCCCCGGATCGCCGATGGTTGGATCGACCGGTGGCAACTTTCGCGCTCGTCGTCGCGGTCGCCATCATCGCCGCGATCGGTGGCTATCTGGTGGGCCGGCCGAGCCAGCGGCGCTCGCGGCGGGTGTTCATCGCGGGCTTCCTCTGCGGCTCGGTAGCCGGAACGGTGCTGCGCGGACGACGCCGCCGACTGGCCCATCAGGCGATGCGCCGGGTGCTCCCGCAGGCGTTCTCAGACCCTCGGCGGCGCAGTCGCTCCCGGACCCAGAAGGTCGGCCTCGCTGTTCGATGAGGTGCGCCGCCACCGCCCGTACAAGGGCAACTCGCGCAACGACTCCCATGACCACCGCCGGGCGAGGAACCTGATGACCGTCCGCACGTAGCGGCCGGTCTCGGAGTACCACCGCCACTCATAGAGCCGCCCGCCCTCCAATCGTTGTGCGAGCGCCTCGGATTCGACGCCCTGCAGATACGGCCGGACCCACGTCACCATCGCCCAGGCCTGCGCGGCGTCGGGAAGCGCGAATGTCCACTCGATCGGGGCGTCCCCGGCTGCCATGGTGTGCCTTGGAACGGGCGGGGCAGGCCCGTCCGCGCCGAACAGGTGGACCGTGACGTTGTGGAAGACGCCGGGTCCGCCCACCTCGAAACGCACCCGATGGTCGTCGCCGTCGCGGGTCACCGAGAATGCCACCAGCCCGCCGACCGCGACGTAGCGGGAGAACACCAGCGCGCTACCGACCATCAGGATCCGGCGTGCCGCGAACAGCACCGTGAAGGTCGCTACGGTCAGCGCGACGACGCTCCATATGAGATCCACGTGCTCAGCGTGGCAGAAGGTTCGCCGATTACCGGGCGGCTCCGATGAAATCGACGCCGGCGTTGATCGCAGCCCGGTGCCGCAGGATCCGGTAGTGCGCCAACCGGCCCAACCCGCGGGTGGTCACCAGCTCCGCGCCCGGCCATGAGCCGATGAATTGCTGGCTGAAGCGATAGGGCGCATCGGGATCGTCGGGGTCGTGGACCACCAGCAGCGGTGTCGGGGCGGCGAGCTTGGAACCGATGACGCCGAGGTCGGTCTCCAGGAGCGGCATCTCGATGCGCGCGGCGAGCCGGCGGTGCAGGCCGTCGCGGATCCGCGGCCCGAACCCGTGTCGCTCGGCGAACATGTCGAGGTAGTAGTCGAAGTCGCCCATGGGCGCCAAGAAGACCAGGCGTTCGATCTCGGTGCCGTGCGTCAGGGCCAGCGCGGCGGCTTTGGCGCCCAGGGAGTGCGCGACGACGGCGCGGGCCGGGCCGTGGGCGCGGATGAATGCGCTGACGGCTTCGGCGCACTCGACGAGATGGGTGCGTCCCGCAGCGAGCACACCGGTGTCGGAGTCGTTGTGCGCAGGCAGGTCGAAGGCGATCACGCGGTGTCCGGCCGCGACCAGCGGTTTGACGAAGACCCCGAGATGCGCGCGGCACCCGCCCCAGCCGTGCACCAGATAGACCGCGGGTCCCTGCCCCCAGGCCTCGCCCGCGACCCGGTGTCCGGACCAGTACGCCTCGACGGGTTCGCTGGGCGGCACCCCCGGCGGCATGCGCAGGCTGGCGTCGACCACCGGCGGGGTGCACCACAGCTCGGTGGCCCAGCGGGCGCCGATCGCGGGCGCGAATCGTTCCAGCAGCCCCAGCGCCTTGCGGATCCTCGGGTGCACGGGTGGCTCGATTCCCGAGCCGGCCTGACCTTCGGACTGCGTACTGTCGCCGACCATCAAGCTTGCCCTCGCCCCATGGCGCCGATCCTAACGGGGTTGCCGACGCCCCGAAGGCCGCCCAGCGTCGACTTATCGTTGCTCTCGCGCTGAAAGTTCACCGTCAAGTCGACGTTCGGCAGAGTCCGATCGCCCATGAAGTACGAACGTGGATCAATGGCCGATGAGGATTGCCTTCCGGAGCAGTCTCATCTGTATGGGCAAACTCATCTATGGCTTCAACGTGTCGGTCGACGGGTACATCGCCGATGCACAGGGCAGCATCGACTGGTCGGAACCGAGCGATGAACTGCACGCATACTGGAACGACTTCGAGCGGGAAACCGCCCTGTCGTTGTACGGGCGCCGGCTCTACGAACTGATGGCCGCGTACTGGCCGACGGCGGACAAGGATCCGGAGGCCACCCCGTTGATCCTCGACTACGCCCGAGTCTGGTGCGATATGCCCAAGGTCGTGTTCTCCAGCACGCTGCAGTCGGTCGACTGGAATTCCCGCCTGGAACGCGGCGACCCGGTCGAGGTGGTGCGGAAGCTGAAGGCCGAGACCGAGGGCCAACTGGAGGTGGCCGGCGCGACGCTGGCCGCGCCGATCGTGCAGGCCGGACTGGTGGACGAGTTCCGGATCGTAATGGCGCCCACCGCCGTGGGCGGCGGCACACCGTTCTTCCCGGCGCTGCCGTCGTGGATCTCGCTGCGCCTGTTGGAGAACCGCACCTTCCCTGGCGGCACGGTCCTGCTGCGCTACGAGGCGAAACACCACTGAGCACCGACAGAAACGAGAAAGGCCGCAGGTCGTATGACCTGCGGCCTTCCCCTTGTGGTGGAGCTGCCGGGAATTGAACCCGGGTCCTACGGCATTCCCTCAAGGCTTCTCCGTGCGCAGTCCGCTATGTCTCTACTTGGATCTCCCGGTCACGCAGACAAGCCGAGATGACGATCCCAGTCGCTGTTTGATGTCCCCACAGGTCCCGCGACCGAACCCGTGGGTGGGTCCCTCTAGCTGATGCCAGGGTCCGGGCCGAGGGCGCTCCCGGTCTGACAGACACGCATCGCTACTTAGGCAGCGAGTGCGTAGTCGCGCTGATTGGAATCGGCGCTTAATTGGTTGCAACGACGCTTACGGTGGTCATTTGCCTGCACCGGCACGCTTCCCTTGATTCGATGCGCGAAGTCGAAACCGTTCAGCCCCTCGCACCCCCGCCGAGTTTCGGCAGGACCTTTCATCTTACCGGTGATACCGACAACGGCGAGCCATTAATTATTCCGAGTACGTCCGGCACCCACAGCCGCGGCGGCGGCCAGCGTGCCGGGCAGCTCAGCCACCGGCACCGGCAGCCCGAACAGGTGCCCCTGAGCCAGCCGGCCGCCGGCGCGGGCCACCATCTCGGCCTGCTCAGCGGTCTCCACACCCTCGGCGATCACGACCAGGCCGAGGTCGTCACACAGCTTGATCACCGAGCGGTACAGCGTCTGATCGCGCGCGGGATTGCTGCCGGAGGCAAGGCTGCGGTCCAGCTTCACGATGTCGACCGGCAGCGCATGCAGATAGGTCAGCGAGCTGAAACCCGACCCGAAATCGTCCAGCGCGACCTTGACGCCCAATTCACCGAACCGGTCGATCTGGCGAGCGGCGCGGTCGAGGTCGATGATCGGCATCGTCTCAGTGATCTCCAGGACCAGCCGGTTGCGCGGGATCTGGTGGCGCTCCAGCACCCTGCGCACCTGCTCTTCGAAGCCCGGGTTGCCCAGCCGCGCGCCGCCGATGTTGACGTGGATGTCGACGTCCAGGCCGCGCCCGCGCACCTGCGAGCACGCCAGGTCGAGTACCAGGGCGTCCAGGTCGGCACCCAGTCCGGCCGCCTCGGTGTCCGCGACGAACGTCTCGGCGGAGATCTCAATCCCGTTGGCCGCCGTCCACCGGGCCAGCGCCTCCACGGCCACCGGCGTGCCATCACCGAGCGCGACGACCGGCTGATAGACCAGCCGGAACCCTGGCGGCGGTCTGCCCTCCGACGCGCGCAGCAGGGTCGGGAAGTCGACCACCGCGCCCGACGTCGGTTGGTAGACCACCGCGGTGTCCTTGCCCATCCGTTTACCCGCATACATCGCGATGTCCGCCTGCCGCAGCAGGTCGTCGGAGGTCTGCGGCAACCCGTCGGACTGCGGCCGGACCAGCCCCATGCTGGCCTGCACCCGCAACGACGACCCGTGCACCGGGAACGGTTCGCGCAGCGCGACCCGCAGGCGTTCGGCCGAGGCCTCCAGGTGCTCGCCGGCGCCCTCGAGCAGGATCGCGAACTCGTCACCGCCGATGCGGGCCAGGGTGTCACCGTCGGTCACGAACCGTCCCAACCGGTCCCCCACCGCGCACAGCAGTTCATCGCCGGCGGCATGCCCGTAGCGGTCGTTGACCTCCTTGAAATCGTCGAGGTCCAGGAAGATCAGCACGAACTGTCCGTGCCGCATCGCCTCATCGAGCCGCTGCGCGAATAGCGTCCGGTTCGGCAGCCCGGTCAGCGCGTCGTGGTGCACCTGATGCGCCAGGCCGCGCTGGGCCCAGTACAGCCATTGGGTCAGCGACCGTTCCGCGCGCGTCGCGAGTACCTGCCGGGTCGCCACCAGCGCCACCATCACCACCGTCAGCGCGACCGCGTCCAGGGGCAGCTCGCGTTCGATGTAGAGGTGGAAGGTGAACAGCACCGCGATGCCGAGGAAACCCACATAGGGCAGCAGTAGTTGCGGCCAGTCCTGGCGGCGGAAGGCGATGTCCGAGGGGGGCGCCGTGGGCAGGAACGCGAAGCCGGTGAGCACCGGTCCGGCGATCAGCCCGATTCCCGCCCACAGCTCCGCGCCCGTCATATCCACCGAGCCCAGGTAGGCCAGCAGCCTGTTGGCGACGCCCATCATCAGCAGTCCACCGGCGAGCAGCAGGTAGTTCGTCCGATTCGGGCGGCTGGGGTCATAGATCATCGCGATCAGCACCACGGCACCGACGACAAAGATTTCCGCGCCGATGAAGACGACGTCGAGGATCCGCATCGCGGGATCCGAGGCCGCGAACCGGGTGCCGAGGTCACTCATGACCGCGAGGATCAGGAAGGACAGCCCGGCGATGACGCCGTCGAGGACGTTGGTGACCAACGGTTGGTGCAACGGGCTGTCAGGCGCGGCCGTCACACCACCGCTGGACCGCACCAACAGCGCCACCGAAGCGAACACCAGCACCGGAAGCAACAGATAGACGAGCCGTGCCAGCACCGGCGCCCAGCCGACCACGTCCAGCCGCCACAGCAGCTGGCCGATCACCCAGAACACCAGCGCCGCGACGAACAGCAGGCGCCACCAACGCTCGATACCGTGCCGGCGCTGCGCAACGGTCACCCCGCAGGTGATCGCGCCCACACCCACCCCGACCTGCAGGATCAGCGCGCCGATGTGGGCCACCGGGTCGCCCCAGAACGCCATCGCGTTGACCGTCGCCAGCAGGATCACCCCGGCGAGCACGAGTAAACGGCGACGCGAGCGTCGTACTGTCACCCACCCTCCCCGTGCGTCTGACCGCGTGGGGCGCACTCTATCCCCTGCGGGGACCGGGGTTCGGCGGATCGAGCGTGCGCGGACTCCGGCATATCGCCGGCGTGTCTACCCGCAGACACGCACGCTCGCGGAAAAAAGGGGGGGTTAGCTCATGCCCTTGGCGCGACGGCCCAGCTCGCGGGTGATCTCCCGGTCGGCGTCGCGCTTGGCCAGATCCTGACGCTTGTCGCGGGCCTCTTTACCGCGGGCCAGCGCCAGCTCGACCTTGACCTTGCCGTCCACGAAATACAGCGACAGCGGCACCAGGGTCAGGTTGCCGTCGCGGATCTTGCCGACCAGGTTGTCGATCTGGCTGCGGTGCATCAACAACTTGCGGTTGCGTCGCGGGGCATGGTTGGTCCAGCTGCCGTGGTGATACTCGGCGATGTGCAGGTTGCGCAGCCAGATCTCACCGTCGTCGACGGTCGCGAACGCGTCGGCCAGGGACGCCTGGCCTTCGCGCAGGCTCTTCACCTCGGTGCCGACCAGCACGACCCCGGCCTCGTACACATCCAGGATCGAATAGTTGTGGCGCGCCTTGCGATTGGTCGCCACCACATGGTTGTTCGCCTTCTCGGCAGCCTTATCGGGTTTATTCGCCATCTTCTATCTTCGTACGTAGAGGCGCAGCGTCACATAGGCCGTCACACCGGCCATGACCACACCCACGAACAGCAGGATCGGCGCAATGTAAAGAATATCGGCGAAGTCCAGCGGCGCAATCAAATTAGCTTGGGTGAACTGACTGAGCGCCTTCTCCAGGAACAGCGTGCGCACCGTCAGCAGACCGATCAGCGCCAGCACCACACCGATGAACGCGGCGAGCATCGCCTCCACCAGGAACGGCAGCTGGGTGTACCAGCGGGTCGCGCCGACCAGGCGCATGATGCCGATCTCGGTGCGCCGCGTGTAGGCCGCCACCTGAACCATGTTGGCGATCAACAGGATCGCACCGATGGCCTGCACCAGCGCCACCGCGAACGCGGCATTCGACATGCCGTCCAGCAGGGCGAACAACCGGTCGATCAGATCCTTCTGGTTCAGCACGTTCAGCACACCGGGCTGGCCCTGCATGGCACTGTCGAAGTCGACGTGCTGCTCGGGGTTCTCCAGCTTGACGATGAACGACGCCGGGAAGGCGTCCTTACTGGCGACGTCCTTGAAGGCCGGGATCTTCTTGATCGCGTCGGCGTAGGCCTCTTCCTGGTTCATATAGCGCACCGACCGCACGTCCTCGCGCGAATCGATCAGCGCGCGCAGCGCCTTGCACGGGTCGGCGTCACAGTTCGGGTCGTTGACCGACACGTCGTTGGTCAGGAAGACCTGGCTCTCGACGCGGTCCAGGTAGATGTCGCGGGACTGGTCGGCGATCCGCATCACCAGCAGACCACCGCCGAACAGGCCGATGGAGATGGCGGTCGTCAGGATCATCGCGACCGTCATCGTGACGTTGCGACGAAGTCCGGTCAGAACCTCATTGATCAGGAAGCCAAAACGCACTAGCGGTCCATTCCGTAAACGCCGCGCTGCTCGTCGCGGATAAGCCGGCCCAGTTCGAGTTCGATGACGCGCTGACGCATGGAGTCCACGATGTGGTGGTCGTGCGTCGCCATCAGAACCGTGGTTCCGGTGCGGTTGATCCGCTCAAGCAGATCCATGATGTCCTTGCTGGTTTCCGGGTCCAGGTTGCCGGTGGGCTCGTCGGCCAGCAGCACCAGCGGCCGGTTGACGAAGGCCCGCGCGATCGCGACGCGCTGCTGCTCACCACCGGACAGCTCATGCGGCAGTCGGCTGGACTTGCCGCTCAGGCCGACCATCTCCAGCACGTCGGGCACCACCCGGTTGATGACGTCACCGCGCTTGCCGATGACTTCGAGGGCGAAGGCGACGTTCTCGAACACCGTCTTCTGCTGCAGCAGCCGGAAATCCTGGAACACGCAGCCGATGACCTGGCGCAGGCTCGGGATGTGCCGGCCGGAGAGCTTGTTGACGTGGAACTTCGAGACCCGCACGTCGCCCTTGGACGGGTGCTCCGCGCCCAGCAGCAGACGCATGAACGTCGACTTGCCCGAGCCCGACGGTCCGATGAGGAAGACGAACTCACCCTTGTCGATCTTGAGCGAGACGTCATCCAGCGCGGGACGAGCAGAGGATTTGTACTGCTTGCTCACTTTGTCGAGGGTGATCATCACGGCACGCCAGTGTAGACGCGTGTCACTCCGCGCTGCGTGCAGGCGGCGGCGGTGTGGCGGTCGTCTGGGGTGCCGGGGCCGGCGCGGCCCCCGGAAGAACCGGCAGCGTGATCGGCGGGATCAACCCGTTGGGCCCGTCCGGGTCGACCACCGTGGTGGTGGGCGGCGTCACCGTCGGCGACGTCGGCGTGTCGGTCGGTGACGTCGTATCGGTGGGCTCCGTTGTCGTCGTGGTGGTCGTCGGCGGCGGCTCGGTGGTGGTGGTGGTCGACCTCGTGGTGGTCGGGTACGTCGTGCGCGGCACCTCGACGTTGGTGCGCGGCACCCAGGTGTACTCCGGGTCGGGCACGAAACCGGGCGGGACGATCTGGGTGGCCGGGGCCGGCTCCGGTGGCGGCGGCTTGTAGGTCTCGTACAGCCACGAGGTGAGGAAGAACGCGACGATCAGACCCAGCGTCGAGCTGCGCATCCGGCCGCCGAGCACGTAGCCGGGCCAGCGCTTCTCATCGCCGTCGGAGCGGCGCGAGATCAGCTTCATTCGCGCACCTCCGAGTTGGCGGCCAGCGAGGTGGATTCGGCCTTGGTGGCGATGCCGGCCCGGGCCAGCGCCGCGATCACCAGCAGCCGCAACTGCCTGCCCACCTCGAACTGCTTGCCGGGCAGGGTGCGCGCCACCATCCGCAGGTTGACGGTGTCGAGCTCCAGGCTCTCCACTCCCATCAGCTGCGGCTGATCCAGGAGCAGCTCGCTCATCGCCGGGTTCTTCATCGCGTTCTCACACACCGCGTGCAGCAGCTCGTTGACTTCGTTGAGATCGGCGTTCGTCGGCACCGGGATGTCCACCACCGCGCGCGCCCAGTCCTTGGACAGGTTGAGCGATTTCATGATCTGCCCGTTGGGAATCGTGAAGACCTCACCGTCGCTGGTGCGCAGTTTGGTGACGCGCAGCGTGACGTCCTCCACGGTGCCGGTCGCGTCGTTGGCCGAGCCCAGCGTCAGCGTGACGAGGTCACCGAACCCGTACTGCTTTTCGGTGATGATGAAAAATCCGGACAGCAGGTCCTGCACGATGCGCTGTGCACCGAAACCCAGCGCCGCACCCAGCACCGCGGCGGGCGCGACCAGCGAGCCCAGCGGGATGGCCAGGATGTCGGTGATCTGCAGCAGCACCACCACACAGATCAATGCGATCGTCACCCAGGAGATCACCGATGCCACCGCCTGGCGGTGCTTGGCCGTCTCGGTGCGCACCAGCGCGTCGCTCTCCCGGAAATCGGCGTCGATACGCCGGCTGATCCGCTGCGCGGCCCAGTTCACGAACCGGGCCATCAGGACGGCCACGATGATCAGCATGACGATGCGCAGGCCCTTGGTGATGATCCACTCACCGATGTTGCCGCGCCAGAAACCCTGCCAGCGGTCGGCCACCGACAGCGCGAGCACAGTGTTGTTAGTTGTCGTCATCTTTCCTATTGCGCCAACGGATCCCTGCCTCCAGGAAGCCGTCGATGTCTCCGTCGAGAACCGCTGCCGGGCTACCGACCTCGAATTCGGTGCGTAGGTCTTTGACCATCTGATACGGGTGTAGCACGTAGGAGCGCATCTGGTTGCCCCACGAACTTCCGCTGTCGCTCTTGAGCGCATCCATCTCGGCGCGCTCCTCCTGGCGTTTGCGCTCCATCAGCTTGGCCTGCAGGACGCGCATCGCGGACACCTTGTTCTGCAGCTGGCTCTTCTCGTTCTGACAGGTGACGACGATGCCGGTGGGGATGTGGGTCAGCCGCACCGCCGAGTCGGTGGTGTTGACCGACTGGCCGCCCGGGCCGCTGGAGCGGTAGACGTCGACCCGGATATCGCCCTCGGGGATCTCGATGTGGTCCGTTGTTTCCACGACGGGCAGCACCTCCACCTCGGCGAACGAGGTCTGCCTGCGGCCCTGGTTGTCGAACGGGCTGATGCGCACCAGCCGGTGGGTGCCCTGCTCGACCGAAAGCGTGCCGTAGGCGTACGGGGCGTGCACCGCGAAGGTGGCGCTCTTGATGCCGGCCTCCTCGGCGTAGGACGTGTCGAACACCTCAACGGGGTACTTGTGCGCCTCGGCCCAGCGGATGTACATCCGCATCAACATCTCGGCCCAGTCCGCGGCGTCCACGCCGCCGGCACCGGACCGGATGTTGACCAGCGCCTCGCGCTGGTCGTACTCCCCGGCCAGCAGCGTGCGGACCTCCATGGCCTCGATGTCCTCGCGCAGCTTGGCCAGCTCGGAGTCGGCCTCGGCGAGCGCATCGGAGCCTTCGGCACCTTCTTCTTCGGCGGCCATCTCGTAGAGCACCGGCAGGTCCTCGACGCGCTGGCGCAGTTCCTCGACGCGGCGCAACTCGTTCTGCGCGTGCGACAGCTCGCTGGTCACCTTCTGCGCGTGCGACTGGTCGTTCCACAGGTTGGGGTCGGCGGCCTCGGCCTCGAGTGTCTCGATGCGGCCGCGCAGACCGTCGACATCGAGCACCCGCTCCACGGTCGTCAATGTGGTGTCGAGGGCGGCGATATCGGCAAGACGGTCAGGATCCACGACTGTTGAGGTTACCGGCCGCTTCTCCGGACTCCGCCCTCGATCGCCGGAGCGCGGCTAGCATCGGGCTGGTAACCGGTCCGGTGACGTCGCGACAGCCCCTTGCGCGCCGCCGTTCAGCCTCACGAAAAGGCTTGCCATGCGCCCGTACCACATGGCGATCGTCGGCTCAGGCCCATCCGGGTTCTTTGCCGCCGCATCGCTGTTGAAGTCCGACCTCGAAGTCCGTGTCGACATGCTGGAGATGCTGCCCACCCCGTGGGGACTGGTGCGCTCCGGTGTCGCGCCCGACCACCCGAAGATCAAGTCGATCAGCGCGCAGTTCGAGAAGATCTCGGCGGACCCCCGGTTCCGGTTCTTCGGCAACATCTCCGTCGGCGAACATGTGCAGGCCGCCGAGTTGGCCTCGAACTACGACGCGGTGGTCTACGCGATCGGCGCCCAGGCCGACCGGGTGCTGGGCATCCCTGGCGAGGACCTGCCGGGCAGTGTGGCGGCCGTCGACTTCGTCGGCTGGTACAACGCGCACCCGCATTTCGGCGAGGTGGCACCCGATCTGTCCGCCGAGCGCGCGGTGGTGATCGGCAACGGCAACGTCGCGCTCGACGTGGCGCGCATCCTGATCAGCGACCCGGAAATCCTGGCGCAGACCGATATCGCCGATCACGCCCTGGATGTGCTCGGGCCGCGCGGTGTCCGCGAGGTCATCGTGGTGGGCCGTCGCGGTCCGCTGCAGGCGCCGTTCACCACGATGGAACTGCGCGAGCTGGGGCACATGGAGCAGATGGCCGAGGTCGACATCGTCGTCGAGCGCGCCGACTTCGACGCCATCACCGACGAGGACCTCGAGGCCGCCGACAAGACCGTCAAGACGAACATCAAGGTGTTGCGGCAGTACGCCGAGATGGAACCCGAAGGCGCGAAGCGGCGGGTGGTGTTCCGGTTCGCCACCTCCCCGATCGAGATCAAGGGTGACGGCCGGGTGGAGTCGATTGTGTTGGGCCGCAACGAACTCGTCGACGAAGGCGGCCGGGTCGTGGCCAAGGACACCGGTGAACGCGAGGAGCTGCCTGTGCAGCTCGTGGTGCGTGCGGTCGGGTATCGCGGGGTGGCCGTCGACGGGCTGCCGTTCGACGAGAGGTCCGGGACCATCCCGCACTCGGACGGGCGGATCGACGGCCGCGAGCACGAGTACGTCGTCGGCTGGATCAAGCGCGGACCGTCCGGCGTCATCGGCAGCAACAAGAAGGACTCCGCGGACACCGTGGCGACGTTGTTGGCTGACCTCGACGAGCCGGGCTTCGATGAGGGCCACGACGCCGAGTTGGCGCAGTGGCTGCTGTCGCGCCAGCCGTTGTTGGTCACCGACGACCACTGGGCGCGCATCGACTCCCACGAGCGTGCGGCCGGCGACGCGCAGCACCGCCCGCGGGTGAAGCTCACCAGCGTCGCGGACCTGCTGGGTATCGCGCACGGCTGAGCCTGGCGTGCCGGTGACGGCCCCACCGACCGCGAGATTGCCGTTATCGAGGTCCGTACTCGCACTTTCGCGCGATAACTGCAATCTCGCGTCAACGTGTCGGTGTCCGAGCGCAACATCCGGGCATGAGGAAGCTCATCGTCGGGAGCCAGGCCCGCACGCTCGGCACAGTCACCGAGCACGACCTCCGCCGGTGGTACGACCGTGTGCACCGCGATATCTACGCGCCGCGCGGTCACCGACTCACCTTGGATGAACGCATCGACGGGGCGTACCTACGCTCCGGACGCCGCGGGGTCGTGGCCGGTGTCGCCGCCTCGGCACTGCTCGGCGCGCGATGGGTGGACGACGCCATCCCCATCGAGATGATCTGGAACGTCAGCCGCGCTCCAGCCGGGATCATCGTGCGGCGGGACCGCCTCGCAGCCGATGAGATCACCATTGAGGACTGCGTCGCGGTGACGACACCTGCACGGACGGCGTTCGACATCGGTCGGTGTCTCGACCGCCACGAGGCCCTCGCCCGCCTGGACGCCCTGCAGCGGGCGACGCTCTTCCGTCCTGCAGAGGTGCTGACGCTCGCCGAGCGGTATCGCGGGGCCCGCGGCCTCAAGCAATTGCGTGCGCTGCTTCCCCTGGTCGACGGAGGCGCCGCATCACCCCAGGAGACGCGCCTGCGACTGCTCCTGCTCGACGCCGGATTCCCGGACCTGACCACACAGATCACCGTCGTCTCCGGAATTCGCCCGCTGCGCAAGCTCGACATGGTCTGGGAGGACTACAAGGTCGCCGCGGAGTACGACGGCGGGCAGCACCAGACCGACCGCTACCAATACCTGAAGGACCTCCGGGTGCTACCGCAGGTGGAGCGGATGGGCTGGACGGTGTTGCGGGTGATCAAAGAGGACAGCGACGCGGAGATCCTGATCCGCACGTATCGCGCCCTGGTCGCGCGTGGCTGGGACGGCAGGCTGCGCAAGCCGCACCCGTCCGTCGCCGGACTCGTCGCGAGATTGCCGTTATCGAGGTCTGCACTCGCACTTTCGCGCGATAACCGCAATCTCGCGGGGTGATCACTCGCCGGGCGGCGGGGTGACCTTGTCTGCCTCGATGGTGAGGATGAGCCGCGTCTCGTTCGGGTTCCCGCTGAAGTACGGGTACGGGATGCCCAGATACTTCTGCGAGATCTCGTGGATGCTCTCGTGGCCACCCTGGTCGGTGGTGGCGGTGACCCGGCCCCGGATGGCATAGAACCGCCGGATCTCGTCGGGATCGGCGACGTTGATGGCGACCCGCGGGTCCCTGGCGAGATTGCGGTCCTTCTGGGAGCCCCCGACGATGTTGAGGACGATGTGCTCGCCGTCGGTGTGCACCCACGTCTCGGTGAGCTGCGGGGAACCGTCGGGCATGAGCGTGGCCACGAAGCACGGGCTGGGCTTGCGCAGCAGGTCGATCAGTCCGGCCGGGAGTGGTTGGGGCACGGGTCGTCCTTTCAGACGGTCGGGTAGGTCTCGGGTGCCGGCGGGGGCGGCGCGGACGGGGCGAAACCCCACTTGTCGGGGTTCTTCGGCGAGTAGACGACGTCGATCAGCTGGCCGATGGTCGGCCACTGGTTGACGTCGACGGCCAGGCGTTGATAAACGACGTGCTCGTTGACGGTCGGTCCGTTGATGACACCGCTGATGGTGACGAACTGCTCGCCGACCTCGTCCGGGCGTGGGCTGACGCCGGTGACCAGCAAGGTGCCGGGTGCCATCTCACCGCCGAATCCCGGGCCGCCGCGGCGCTTGCGGATCCACGGCAGCGCGATGAGCACCAGCGCACCGACCAACAGCAATATCATCGCGAATTCGATCACGTAGCCATGGTAGGACTGCGGGCATGAGCGAAGCTTGCGAGCGAATCATCAGACCGGCATGCGGCAGCGGAGCCTGCGAGGCAGTCGCATGAGTGCCGACGATCTCGACCTTGCCCTGCGCCTCGCCGACCAGGCCGACGAACTGACGATGGCCCGCTTCGGCGCACTGGATCTGCGCATCGAGACCAAACCCGACCTCACCCCCGTGACCGACGCCGACAAGGGCGCCGAGAAGGCGCTGCGGGCGGCCTTGTCACAGGCCCGGCCCGACGACAGCGTGTTCGGCGAAGAGTTCGGCGGCACAACGATTTCGAGCGGTCGCCAGTGGGTGATCGACCCGATCGACGGCACCAAGAACTTCGTCCGCGGCGTCCCGGTGTGGTGCACGCTGATCGCTCTGATCGAGGACGGCGTGCCCACCGTCGGCGTGGTGAGCGCCCCGGCGCTGGGCCGGCGATGGTGGGCCGGCGCGGGTCAGGGCGCGCACACCTCGTTCGGCGGCGCCGCACGGCGCATTCAGGTATCCGGGGTCAGCGATCTGGCCGCGGCGAGCCTGTCCTACTCGGATCTGACAACGGGGTGGGACGACCGGCGGGGAAGTTTCCTGAAATTGACGGACGCGGTATGGCGGGTACGGGCCTACGGGGACTTCTGGTCCTACTGCCTGGTGGCCGAGGGTGCCGTCGACATCGCGTGCGAACCCGAGGTCAAGGTGTGGGACATCGCCCCGCTGGACATCCTGATCCGGGAGGCCGGCGGCACGTTCACCAGCATCGATGGCACCCCCGGCCCGCACGGCGGCAGCGCGCTGGCCACCAACGGCCGGCTACACCCGGCGGTCCTCGCCACGCTGTGAAGTTGGTTACAGCCTTTGTCTATCTTACTCGGGAGTAAGATAGGGTCATCACGCATTGCCCCCACCACCAGAGGCTGCCGAAATGACTCAGATCGAATCTCGCCCTCAGCGCAAAGGACCCGAAAGCGCCGTCGGGCTGCAGAAGCACAAGCGGACCGCCACCGATATCGGCATCGCTCTGCTCACCCCCCTGGTCGGCCAGGAGTTTCTGGACCGCTACGGCCTGCGCGACCCGCTTAACAAGGGCATCCGCTACGGCGTCAAGACCGCGTTCTCCGCCGCCGGTGCGTCCACCCGCCAGTTCAAGAAGCTTCAGAACCTCGGCGGCTCCCCCACCCGGCTGGCGCCCAAGGAGTCCGACTACTTCGACCTGACCCCCGACGACGATCAGAAGATGATCGTCGAGACGGTCAGCGAGTTCGCCGCGGAGATCCTGCGCCCGGCCGCCCATGACGCCGACGCCGCGGTGACCTACCCGGCCGACCTCATCGCCAAGGCCGCCGAACTGGGCATCACCTCGCTGAACATCCCGGAGAACTTCGACGGCATCGCCGAACACCGCAGCACGGTGACCGGCGCACTGGTCGCCGAGGCGCTGGCCTACGGCGATATGGGGTTGGCGCTGCCGATCCTCGCCCCCTCCGGTGTCGCCTCCGCGCTGACCCATTGGGGCAGCGCCGAACAGCAGGCCACCTACCTGCCCGAGTTCGCCGGCGAGAACGTGCCGCAGGCAAGTGTCGTCATCACCGAACCGCACGCCCTGTTCGATCCCACCGCGCTGAAGACCACCGCGGTGCGAACCCCGGGCGGCTACCGGCTCTCCGGCGTGAAATCGCTTGTACCGGCGGCCGGTAGCGCGGAACTGTTCGTCATCGCCGCCCAGCTCAACGGCAAGCCGGCGCTGTTCATCGTGGAGGCCTCCGCCGAAGGTGTGACCGTGGAGGCCGATCCGTCGATGGGCGTGCGTGCCGCCGCGCTGGGCCGGGTCGCCCTCGACAACGTCGCGGTCCCGCTGCACAACCGCCTCGGTGAGGACGACCGCACCGACGCCGATTTCGCCCAGGACTACTCCGAGGCCATCGCCTACTCCCGATTGGGTTGGGCCGCACTGGCCGTCGGCACCTCGCATGCCGTGCTCGACTACGTCATCCCCTATATCAAGGAGCGCGAGGCGTTCGGTGAGCCGATCGCCAACCGGCAGGCGGTGGCCTTCATGGCCGCCAATATCGCGATCGAGCTCGATGGGCTGCGTTTGATCGCGCTGCGCGGTGCCGCACGCGCCGAGCAGGGCCTGACGTTTGCGCGGGAAGCCGCGCTGGCCAAGCGGATCGCCACCGACAAGGGCATGCAGATCGGACTGGACGGCGTCCAGCTGCTCGGCGGCCACGGCTTCACCAAGGAACACCCGGTCGAACGCTGGTACCGCGATCTGCGGGTCCTCGGCGTCGCCGAGGGTGTTGTTGTCCTGTAACGGCCTATAAGACTCCAGGAACGGAAAACCCAGTCATGGCAATCAATCTGGAACTGCCCAAGAAGCTGCAAGCGGTCGTCGAGAAGGGACACCAGGGCGCGGCCGAGATGCTCCGCCCGATCTCCCGCAAATACGACCTCGCCGAACACGCCTATCCGGTCGAGCTGGACACCCTGGCCCACCTGTTCGAAGGCCTGCAAGAGGCCAAGACCATCTCCTTCGCCGGTGCCGACGCCTTCAGCGGCCGCAACGATGCGGGCAAGAAGACAAATGTCAACGGCGCCAACATGTCCGCGTTGCTGAATGCCCTCGAAGTGAGTTGGGGCGACGTCGCGCTGCTGCTGTCGATCCCCTTCCAGGGGCTCGGCAACGCCGCAATCTCGAGCGTCGCATCCAAGGAGCAGTTGGAGCGCTTCGGCAAGGTGTGGGCCTCGATGGCCATCACCGAACCCAGCTTCGGCTCCGACTCGGCCGCGGTGTCCACCACCGCGATTCTCGACGGCGACGAGTACGTCATCAACGGCGAGAAGATCTTCGTCACCGCCGGGTCCCGAGCCACCCACATCGTGGTGTGGGCGACGGTGGACAAGTCGCTGGGCCGGGCCGCCATCAAGTCCTTCGTCGTGCCGCGCGAGCACCCCGGTGTGACCGTCGAGCGTCTCGAACACAAGTTGGGCATCAAGGCCTCCGATACGGCGGTGATCCGCTTCGAGAACGCCCGGATCCCGAAGGAGAACCTGCTCGGCGACCCAGAGGTCAAGACCGACAAGGGTTTCGGCGGGGCCATGGAGACGTTCGACAACACCAGGCCGATCGTGGCGGCCATGGCGGTCGGCATC
Organism: Mycolicibacterium sp. P9-22; assembly: GCF_008329585.1. Taxonomy (GTDB): domain Bacteria; phylum Actinomycetota; class Actinomycetes; order Mycobacteriales; family Mycobacteriaceae; genus Mycobacterium. Next base: position 265,968 of record NZ_NPKP01000005.1, read on the forward strand.
GCCCGCGCCGCCCTGGAGGAACTGCGCGTCATCCTCACCGAGGCCGGCATCGAGATCTCCTATGACAAGCCGGCCCACGCGCAGAGCGCGCCGGCCGCGGAGTTCCTGCGGATGGAAGCCGACTGGGAGTCCGGTTATCTGCTGACCCTGCGTTCGGCATGGCAGGCCGACAACAAGATCCCGAACTCCAAAGAGGCCTCGATGGGTAAGGCCAAGGCCGCCCGGGTGGCCAGCGATATCACCCTCAAGGCCGTCGAAATGGCGGGCACCGCAGGGTATTCGGAGCAGACGCTGCTGGAGAAGTGGGCCCGCGATTCGAAGATCCTCGACATCTTCGAGGGCACGCAGCAGATCCAGCAACTGGTGGTCGCCCGCCGGCTGCTGGGGCTGTCCTCCGCCCAGCTGAAGTGATACCCGGTGGCGCTGACCGGGGGGCCGGCGCCACCCTCACTCCCCCGAGAGTGCCGTTTCGTCCGCGAATCGCCGGGCGCGCGGTATCGAGACGCACACTCGCGTGACGCAGGCTGTGCATAACGTGCCCCAAACGGGCGTCATCGGCTGATTCCTGTCGGCGCGCACCGACACCGTCGGTGCCATGAACGCGATCGATTGGCCCTTCCGTGGCCCCGAGGCCGTCGACGACGGCGCCCTGACCTTCCGCGAACTCCGCCGCTTCAACAAGGCGGTCTACCCCGCGGTGTGGCTGCCCCGCGACGGCACGCTGTCGCCGCAGGAGCTGGCCCGCGCGGCCTGGCTCTGGTCGCGCCGTCGTGGCGTGGTGGCCGGACTGTCGGCATCGGCACTGCTGGGATCCAAATGGATCGACGCCGGCGGACGGGCCGAGCTCATCCACACCAACCGACGCCCACCGGCCGGGTTGATCGTGCACAGCGACACGCTGCTGCCCGGTGAGACGATCGAGGTATCCGGTATGCCGGTCACCTCCCCGGCCCGCACGGCGTTCGACCTGGCGCGACGGCTTGGCCTTCGCGAAGGCGTGCAGCGCGTCGATGCCCTGCTGAACGCCACCCAGGTGCAGCTCGCCGACGTCCACGCCATCGCGCGACATCATCCCGGCGCGCGCGGGCTACGCCAGTTGCGCACGACGCTCGATCTCGTCGACGGGGGCGCGGAATCCCCGTACGAGTCGTTGACCCGACTCGTCTTGGTGCGCGCCGGGTTTCCGCGGCCGGAGACTCAGATCAGGGTGTACGACGAGTACGGGTTCGGGTGGGCGCGCCTCGATATGGGCTGGCGCGAGTACCTGGTGGCCGTCGAGTTCGACGGCGCGCAGCACTGGACGGATTCCGCGCAGCGGGACCGGGATATCGAACGACAGGCTGCCCTGGAAGAGCTCGGGTGGATCATCGTCAGGGTGAGCGCGGGGCTTCTCCACGAGCGTCGAGCGGCATTCTTGGACCGCGTCCGGACGGCGTTGTTGTCGCGGGGTTGCCCGCCGTTCTGACGCCCACCTACCCCGAGAGTGCATTCCGATACGCCCGCCGGCGGCGATTCGCGGATGAAACTGCACTCTCGCGACAGAACACCAGGGCATAAAAAATCCCCCGAGGCGATACGCCTCGGGGGATCTTCTATGGCTTACTTACGCGCCCAGCACACGCTGCAGGTCGGGCAGCATGGCCTGAAGCTCCCGGCCCCAGTACGCCCAGTTGTGCGTGCCGTTGTTCGGGAAGTTGAACACACCATTGGCTCCGCCCGCGGCGAGGTAGTTGTCGCGGAAGGTGATGTTGGTGCGGATGGTCAGATCCTCGAGGAAGGTCGCGGGCAGATCGCCGCCACCGAGCTCGTTGGGCTGGCCGTTACCGCAGTAGACCCAGAGGCGGGTGTTGTTGGCCACCAGCGTCGGGATGTTGACCATCGGGTCATTGCGCTTCCAGCCGCTGTTCGGGTCCTGGGTCTTGCCCCACATGTCGTCGGCCTTGAAGCCACCTGCGTCACCCATGGAGATGTTGATCAGGAACGGCCACCAGCCCTCGGAGGGGTTCAGGAAGCCCGACATCGAGCCGGCGTAGATGAACTGGCCGGGGTGCCAGGTCGCCAGGTTCAGCGCGGCCGAACCGGCCATCGACAGACCGACCGCGGCGCTGCCGGTGGGCTTGACGGCCTTGTTGGCCTGCAGGTAGGCGGGGAGCTCCTGGGTCAGGAACGTCTCCCACTTGTAGGTGACGGTCGGGCCCTTGTTACGGGCCGGCGAGTACCAGTCGGCGTAGAAGCTCGACTGGCCACCGACCGGCATGACGACCGAGAGGCCGCTGTCGAGGAACCACTCGAAGGCCTGGGTGTTGATATCCCAGCCGTTGAAGTCTTCCTGCGCACGCAGGCCGTCCAGCAGGTACACGGCCGGCGAGTTCTCGCCACCGCTCTGGAACTGGATCTTGATATCGCGGCCCATCCCAGCGGACGGCACCATCAGGTACTCCACCGGGAGACCCGGGCGGGAGAAGGCACCAGCGGTGGCTGCGCCACCGGCAACGGCGATCACACCCGGCACGACCAGCGCGGCCGCGGCGACGGCCCCGATCCGGCGCATCCACCGGCCTACAACGTTCTGCATCAAATTTTTCCCAACTCTAATTGTCACGGTCCCGCCCGACCCTCGGCGATGTGTCCCATCACCCAGAGATACCGCAGTGCCTCTTTGCACTGCGGTATCCGCGTCCGCTCGTACGATTCGGATCGTGGAGCGGACCGAGAATTCAGTTGTCGCGACTTGCAGTAAAACATGCAGCGAGCGGCAACAGAAAGTCAGGGGTGTGCGCGCGTCGCCGTAGGCTGCCCCACATGGTGAGCGCCCAGAGCCCCTCCGGCAACCGTCTGACCATCGACGATTGGCTCAAGGCCGGCTATGCGATCCTCGCCGAAGAGGGCATAAAAGCGCTGAAAATCGATCGTTTGTGTGCCAGGTTGAAAGTCACCAAGGGCAGCTTCTACTGGCACTTCGACGGCATGCCCAGCTACCGGGCCGCCCTCGTGGAGGGCTGGCGGGATCTGCGCGATGAGGATCGCAGCCAGATCGAGACCCTCGGCGAGTTGTCTCCGCGCGACCGGCTCGCCCGGATGATGGCGTCGTTGGTCAGCCCGAGACATTGGACGCTGGAGCGCGCCATGCGCGAGTGGGCCCGCACCGACGACACCGTCGCCGCGAGCGTGCGGGAGGCCGACCGGCGGGTGCTGGCCGCGGTGCGCACCGCCTTCGAGGACCACGGGTTCGACGCCGACGAGGCCGAACTGCGGGCCGGCGCCACTTTTGCCGTGGGTATCGGCTTCCTGCATCTGTCCGGCCAGGTACCGGATCCTCGGCAGGCCGCCCGGAGCGAGCGCTTCCTGGACCTCATGCTGAGGCCCTGACGCCTTCCATACTAAAAGGTATGTTAGGTTCGGCGGCATGACGACGATCGAGTCCACCGGGCTTGTCAGCGACGAGTTCGTGAGCGCGTTGGCCCAGCGGGCCGCCCAGGCCGAAGAGCTGCGCAGGCTGCCCGAGGCGACGGTCGCGGACCTGACGGCGAGCGGGTTCACCGATCTGCTGGTGCCGGCGCGCTACGGAGGCCGGCAGGCCCCTTTCCCGGCCCTGCTGGACCCGGTCCGGCGGATGGCCCACGGCTGCACCTCCAGCGCCTGGACAATCGGCTTCTTCGCCCTGCACAACTGGATGCTGGCGCTGTTCGGCGAGCAGGCCCAGCGGGAGGCCTTCGGCACCCGGCCCTTCCTGGCGCCCGCGCCGCTGGCGCCGACCGGCCGCGGACTGCCCGCCGAGGGCGGTATCCGGCTCACCGGGCGGTGGTCCTGGGCGACCGGGGCCAACCACGGGAACTGGATCATCGTGGCCGCGCTGTGCGGCGCCGACGACGCGCTGTACCCCGCGCTGGCGTTGCTGCCGGCCTCCGACGTCAGCGTCGAGGACGTCTGGCACACCGACGGTATGCGGGCCACCGGCTCCAATGACGCCATCGCCACCGATGTCTTCGTGCCCGAGCACCGGCTGGTCAAGGTCACCGACATCTATGCCGGCACCGCACCGGGGGCCGGCCTGCACGACGCGCCCACCTACCGCTGGCCGATGGTGCCCGCGCTGGCGCTGCTGGCGGCGATGCCCGCGCTGGGCAGTGCCGAACGGGTCACCGAGATCTTCGCGCAGCGGCTCGCCGAACGGGTGCTGCCCTATGAGGGCGTGACGCAGCGGGACAAGCCGATCGCGCAGGCCCACCTGGCGGGCGCGCAGGTTCGGCTGCGCGCGCTACGCGGTCTGCTGGCCGACACCGTCGGCGAGATCGAAACCATCGTGCTCACCGGGGATCCGGTGGCCAAGCCGGTGCGCGCGCAGGCCCGGCTGGCCGCCGCGCACATCGTGGCCGAATCCAGGGCCGTCATCGGCGATCTGATGAGTGCCGGCGGGGCCAGCATCCACTTCCTGTCCAGCCCGCTGCAGCGCTACAAGCGTGATGTCGACGTGCTGTCCGGGCACGTGGTGTTCGACTACGACACCAGCCGGGAATTGGCCGGCGCTCTGTCGCTGGGCATGAAGATCCCACGCACCTCGATGATCTGAGGCCTCTAGCCGGCCGGCACCGCGTCTTCCAGCTCTGGTTCGGGCTGGGGTTCGCGCAGTGTGCGACGCCCGGAGGGCCACCAGTTGTACTTGCCGACCAGCACCGCCAGCGCGGGCACCGTCAGGGTGCGCACCAGCAGCGTGTCGATGAGTAGGCCGACACCGATGATGAAGCCGCCCTGCACCATCGAGCTGATACTGCTGAAGCACATGGCCAGCATCGGTGCGGCGAAGATCATGCCCGCCGAGGTGATGACGCTGCCGGTGGCGCGCACCGTCTTGATCACGCCGGACGGTATCCCGTGCGGGGATTCGTCGCGTATCCGGGAAATCAGCAGCATGTTGTAGTCGGCGCCGACGGCCACCAGCACGATGAACGCCAGCCCCGGAGTGCTCGCCGCGATGGGCTGATCGAGGATCACCTGGAACACCAGCACCCCGATGCCCAACGCCGACAGGCACGAAAGGATCACGGTGGCAACCAGATACAGCGGGGCGACGATCGCGCGCAGCAGCAGGACCAGGATGACGAACACCACCGCGACGGTCATCAGCACGATGAACAGCAGGTCCTGGTCGTAGTAGTCGCGCAGTTCGCTGTAGTAGGGGGTCATGCCCGACATCGAGATCGAGGCATCCGCGAGCGCGGTATTGACCTGCGCGCCCTGCGCGGTGGCCAGGATGGTCTTCACCTGATCCATCGCCCCGGTGTCGTAGGGGTCCAGGGTCGATTCGACGAGATAACGCGCCGAATGCCCGTCCTCCGACACGAACACCTCGACGACATCCTGGAAGCTGTCGTTGTCGAGGATCTCCGGTGAGATGAAGAAGCCCGCGGTGCCCGGGTCGGTCGCGTTGCGTTTCATCGACAGCAAGAATCTGGAGGCGTCCTCCAGGCCGTCACCCAGCTGGTCGGTCTGCTCGTCGAGGGTCTTGACGCCGTCGGCGAGCTGGCGGCTGCCCTCGGCGAGCGCCGCGGCGCCCTGGTCGATCTTGGCGATCTGCTGTTGCAGGCCACCGGAATTCGTGGAACCCAGCGAGGAGAGCACCTTGCCTGCCGCATCCATGGCGGGCTGCACCTTGTCGAGCACCTCGACGACCTTCTGCCACCGGTCGCGCTCGGACGCGCACGCCGGGTCCATATCGCAGTTCGGGTTGTTCTGCAGCGACCGCACCACGAACCGGGTGAATTCCAGCGACTCCTTGAAGCTGTCGGCGTCCTGTACCACCGGCGCATCGCCGGGCATCTTGGGGAGCAGATCGGAGTTGGCGATCTGCTTGCGGACATCGGACATCGTCTTCTTCAGCCCGTCGAACACCTTGGTGGCCTGGGTCAACTGACCACGCACGGTGGCCAGGCTCTCGGCGAGTTTGTCCGCTCCCCCGGTCAGCTGGGCGCGTGCGTCGGTGCTCTCGGTGATCTTGGACGAGGCGTCGGCGAGCTTGTCGCCGATGACCCCGGCCTGGTAGCTCAGCGTGGCCTGCTCCAGCGGCTCACCGGTGGGCCGGGTGACACCGCGCACCGTCTCGATATCGGGCAGCTGGCTGACCCGCTGCGCCATCTGCTCCATATCGGCCAGCGCCTCGGGGGTGCGCAGATCGTGCGGCGACTGGATGAAGATGTACTGCGGCGCGGTGATACTGGCCGGGAAATGCTCCTCGATGGCGGCCATGCCGACATTGCTCTCCGCCGACGGCGGCAGTGCGGTGCGCGCGTCATAGCTGGTGTCCATAGCCAGCACGCACAGCGCCAGCGGCACCAGGATGAGCAGACTGCCCACCAGATGCGCCATCGGGCGACGCACGATGCGGATGGCGGACCGGCGCCAGAACTGTTTGGTGAGCTCGCGTCTGGGTTTGGCCCAGCCGCGGCGGCCGCACAGCACCAGGAACGCCGGCAGCAGGGTGACCGAGGCGAAGAACGCCACCGCGATCGAGACCGCCAGCGCCGGGCCGGCGGTGGAGAACACCTTGAGCGTGGTGAAACCCATGCCCAGGAAGGTGACCGCGACGGTCGCCGCCGACGCGGCGATGACCTTGCCGATCGCGGTGATCGCCTGCGCCACCGCGTCATCGGGTGTCATCCCGGCCCGCAGATATTCGTGGTAGCGACTGATCAGGAACACCGCGTAGTCCACACCGGCGCCGATCATCATCGCCGACATGAACACCAGCGTCTGCTGCGAGATGGCCAGCCCCATCTCGGCGAGCCCGGCCACGATCTGCGCCGCCGCCACCTGCGAGATGGAGATGGTCAGCAGCGGAAGCAGCATCGTGATGATGCTGCGATACACCACCAGCAGGATGACCAGCACCACGGCCACCGTGACGGTTTCGATCAGCCGCAGATCGCGGAGGCCGATCTCTTCGCGTTCGGCGACGGTCGCGGTCAGACCGGTCATGTGCAGTGTCAGGTCGGAGCCCGCGACGGTGTCCTCGACGGTGGTCACCACGCGCTGGTAGGCATCCGTGGATTCCGGGGATCCCAGCTCGCCCACGATGCCGACCGGGATGAACCAGGCCTTGTCGTCCTTGCTCTGCATCACCTCACGCAGCGGTGGCTGGGTGATGAAGTCCTGCACCATCACGACATCGCGGATGTTGCCGTGCAGCTCGTTGACCAGCTTGCGGTAGACGTCCTCGTCGGCGTCGGTGAGGCCGTTGTCGTTGGTGAGCACCACCAGCGCGATGTTCTGGATGCCCGGCTCACCGAAGTCGGCGGTCATCTCCTTGGTCGCCACCATCACCGCGGAGTCGCTGGGCAGCATCTCCTGGTCACGGTCGCTGGCGAGTTGAATCAGCGGCGGCAGCGTCGTCGCCAGCACACTGACCAGCACCAGCCAGCCCGCAATCACCATCCATGGGCGGCGCACCACGACCCGGCCGAGCCGCTCGAACACACCGTTGACCGTCAGCTTCCCGGCCTCGTCGCGGGTGTCCGCCTCGGACCGGTTATTCGTCCGTCTCAGCTTCACGTCGCCTCACGGTCGAGCAGCCGCCGCAGGTGATCCCCGTACTTGTCCAGCGCGTCGGCACCCAGCATGTCCTGATGGCTGCAGTCCACCGGGTGCACGGTCACCGCACCGCGCGCGTGCGGCTGCCAGCGCCGCGCCAGGTAGCCGGCGCGGTCGTCGTCATCGCGCTCGGCGGAGAACACGATCAGTTCACCCTCGAACACTCCGGCCATGTGTTCACGGTAGAGGCCGACGTTCGTCTCGACGTTGTGCACCATCTGGTCGAGCAGCGCGGTGATGTCCGGTCCCCCGCGGTTCCCCAGCAGTTCGTCGACCTGCCGAAGATCCACGGCAGCGTTGGCCATGCTGCTCAGCGTGGGTTCGGCGTCGAGCAGGACCAGCCGTGTGACGGTCCGGCCGCGGCGCTGCAACTCGACGGCGATGGCGTGCGCGAGCACACCGCCGTAGGACCAGCCGAGCAGCTGGTAGGGACCGCCGGGCCGGTGGGCCTCGATCCGGTCTGCGTACTGGGCGGCCATCTGGTGCAGCGACGCCGGCGGAACCTGGTCATCGTCGGTGACCTGCTGGACGCCGACGATCGGGTTGTCCAGGACGCCGGCCAACACCTGATAGTGCCAGCTGACGCCGCTGACGGCGTGCGGGGTGAACACCGGAGTTCCGTTGCCGTGCTGCAGAATCTGCACCGCGGCGATCTCATGGCCGGCACCGTCGCCGGTGGCAAGCCCGGCGGCCAGCCCGGCCACCGTCGGCGCCTCGAAGATCGCGGACACCGACAGGTCGCTGTCCAGTTCGGTGTTGACGGCCGAAATCAGGCGCATCGCCGCGATGCTGTCCCCGCCGAGATCGAAGAAGGATTCGTCGACGCCGACCTGTTCGATGCCGAGCACCCGGGCGAAGATGGCGGCCAGCGCCCGCTCGTCGTCGGTGCCCGGCGCCCGGACCTCGCCGGCGCGGTACTCGGGAGACGGTAGCGCGCGGGCATCCAGTTTGCCGTTGACGTTCGTCGGTAGGGCTGCCAGCGCGATGACGGCCGCGGGCACCATGTAGCCGGGCAGCACGTCGGTCAGCGCCTGCCGGGCCGCGAGCGGATCGGCCGTCCCGGTGATGTAGCCGACCAGTCGCTGATCGCCGGGGCGGTCCTCACGGACGATCACCGCCGCCTGCTCGACGCCGTCCAGTGCCGCCAATGCCGCACGGATATCGCCGAGTTCGATGCGGAACCCGCGAATCTTGACCTGCTCGTCGGCACGCCCGAGATGCTCCAGTTGTCCGTCTTCGCCCCAGCACGCCAGATCGCCGGTGCGGTACATGCGCTGCCCGGGTTCGCCGAAGGGGCACGGCACGAAGTGGGTACCGGTCAGCGCGGCCCGTTGCGCGTAGCCGACGGCCACGCCGGTGCCGGCCACGTACAGCTCGCCGACCACACCGACGGGTGCCGGGCGGAGGAACTCGTCGAGCACGAACGTCGCGGCGCCCGGCACCGGCGAACCGATCGGCATCGGGCCGCCGGGGGTCAGCGGTGCGCTGGCCGAGGCGTACACGGTGCCCTCGGTCGGCCCGTAGATGTTGACCATCACCCGGCCGTCGGCGCTCCACCGATCGACGAGATCGGCCTGGCATGCCTCGCCACCGACCAGCAGTGTGATCGACTCCAGGCCTTCGGGCGCGAGCATGGCGGCCGCCGACGGGGTCTGGCCCAGCGCGGTGACCTGCTCGGCGATCAACAGGGCGTGCAGGTCGGCGGGTGCCGCGGTGACGGATTCGGGCACCACCACCAGCCGGCCGCCGTGCAGCAGCGCCGCCCACATCTCACCCACCGAGAAGTCGAAGGCGAAGGAATGACACAGTGCCCAGACCGCGTCGGTGGCGCCGAGGACCGGGGTCGCGAACTGACCGGTGACGTTGCGGTGGCTGACGGCAACACCTTTGGGGACGCCGGTGGTGCCCGAGGTGTAGATGACGTAGGCGAGATCGTCCGGGGACGGACCCGGCGGCGCCGTGGCCGGCTGGGCGTCGAGGCGCGGATCGCCGACGTCGATGACCGGCAGCTCGCCGAAGCGGTCCGCCAGGTCCCGGTGGGCCAGCGCCGCGACGGGCGCGGTGTCGGCCAGCATGAACTCGCGCCGCTCGGCGGGCATCGCCGGGTCGATGGGCAGGTAGGCGGCCCCGGCCTTGAGCACGGCCAGGATCGCCACGATGGCGTCGGCGCAGCGCGGGAACATCAACGCGACGGTCTCGCCCGGGCCGGCGCCGTACCCGGAAAGCAGGTGCGCCAACCGGTTCGCCGCCTCGTCGAGTTCGCGGTAGCTCATCGAGTGCCCGTCCGACCATTCCCCGTCGCTTCGCTCGCCCCGGTACCTCAGCGCCACGGCGTCCGGGGTGCGCGCGGCCTGCGCGGTGAACAGTTCCGGGATCGAGGTCGCGGCCGGTGGTGCATCGAGTACCGCCCGGTGCGCGAACCCGTCGAGCCGCGCGTGCTCGGCGGCATCGAGCAGGTCGAGTGTGGCAAGCGGCCGGGTGGGCTCGGCGATCATCTCGGCCAGCAGCCACTCGAACCGCGCAACGAACGCGTCGATATCGGTGTGGGCGAAGACATCGGCGTCGTACTCCACCCGCAGGCCCAATTCCGCACCCGGGGCGACCTGCACGGTCAGCGGATAGTGGTTCTCTTCGTGCGCATCGAATTCGGTGATGGCCAGCTCGCCGCCGAAACCGGCGGCGGCCGCACCGAGGGGGTAGTTCTCGTAGGCGAACATGGTGTCGAAGAGCTGGTCCTGCCCGGTGATCCGGTGGATATCGGCGAGCGCCAGGTGCTGGTGCTCCAGCGTCGCGTTGTGGCTGTGCTGCAGCTGTTCGATCAGGTCCGCGGCGCTGGTGGCGGCGGTGACGGTGGCCCGCACCGGCACCGTGTTGATCATCAGGCCGACCATGGCATCGGCTCCGGGCATATCGGTGGGCCGCCCGGAGACCGGCGTGCCGAACACGATGTCGTGCCGGCCGCTCAGGTGCATCAGCAGCTGGGCATAGGCGCTCTGCAGCACCACGTTCACCGTGGTCTGATGCGCGCGCGCCAACTCACCGATGGCATCGGTGGTGTGCGCGGACAGCAGGAACGACCGAATACCCCTGCCGCCCTGCGGGTTCTGCGGTGACAGCAGCGTGGGGCTGTCGAAACCGGCCAGCACCTGGCCCCATGCCGCCCGGGCGGCGTCGAGATCACGGGTGGCCAGCCAGCTCACGTAGCTGCGGTAGGGCACCGCGGCCGGGAGTCGCTGACCGTGGTAGGCGGCGAAGATCTCGTGCAGCAGGATCGGTAGCGACCAGCCGTCCATCACGATGTGGTGGTTGGTCAGGATGAACCGGTACCGGTGTTCGGCGGTGCGGATCAGCGCGGCCCGCACCGGCGGTTGGTGTGCGAGGCCGCACACCGCGGCGCGTTCGGCGGCCCGCAACCGTTCGATCGCGGCGTCGGCGGCGGCGTCGACGAACTGCCAGGCGATGTCGGGCTGGGCGGGCACGATCTGCACGGGCTCCTCGGCGCCGGCCGTGAACCGGGCGGCCAGGTGCGGGTGCCGGGCGATGACGGTCTGCACGGCCTCGCGCAGCCGGTCGGCCGCCACCGCGCCGGTGATGGTCAGATCCAGTTGCACCGCATACAGATCCGCGTCGGCCGCGGCGGTGTTGGTGTGGAACAACAGGCCCTGCTGCAACGGCGTCAGCGGCAGGATGTCGGCCACCGGGCGCTGCGCCTGGATTTCGTCGATCTGTGCCTGGCTCAGCCGCGCGGGTGCGATATCGGACGGTGTCAGCCCTCCCCCGCCCGCGCGGACATGAGCGCAGATGCCGTGCAGTGCCTCGAACCAGAGCCGGCTCAGCCGGTCGACCTGCTCGTCGTCGAGCGCCGAGGGCGCCCAGGTCCAATTGGCATGCAATTGCGGCCCGTTCGCGGTGTCCACCGTCGCCGCATTGAGTTCCACGGTGTGCATGAGCGGCATCGGCACCGCGGCACTGGCAGCCACCGCGTCCGGCGAGCCGTCGCCGGCCAGCCGCCAGAGTTCACCGGGCAGTTCGACGCCTCCGCCGACGCGGCCCAGATAGTTGAAGCCGATCGGCGGCTCGGCGCCGGGGAGGTCGACATCGTCGTTGAGGTAGCGCAGCAGACCGTAGGTGAGCCCGTCCGGATGTGCCCGCAACTGTTCCTTGGCGTTCTTGATCAGCGCACCCAGGGCGCCATCACCGGTGACGACATCGGACCAGGACAGTCCGTCGAGGTCGAGCGACACCGGGTACTTGGTGGTGAACCAGCCGACAGTCCGCGACAGGTCGATGTCGGCGGCCAGCTCCTCGTGGCGGCCGTGTCCTTCGACGTCGATGGCGATGGTCGAGTCGCCGAGGAATTCGGCTGCGGCCAAACCGAAGGCGAGCAGCAGGATTTCGTGAATGCCGGTGTGGAACGCGGCAGGTGCATCGCGCAACAGGGTTTCCACCACGCCGGCATCATCCAGCGATACCGACAGCCGGCCTGCGGTGGCATAGGTGTCGGCAGTGGCGGGCAGTGCGGCCGGTGTGGCAGCCACCCGCTGCCAGGTGTCGGCGTCGGCGAGCACCGCGGAGCTGCGGGCGTGCTCGGCGAGCAACTCGGACCAGCGGGCGAACGAGGTTCCACTCGCCGGTAGCGCGACCGGTTGTCCGTGGTGGTGCTGTCCCCAGGCGATGTTGATGTCTTCCAGCAGGATCCGCCACGAGACCCCGTCCACGGCGAGGTGGTGCACGATCAGCGCCAGCTGCCCGGTTTCGCGGGCCCACACCGCGCGCAGCATCGCACCACGGTGCGGGTCGAGCGCCGATCGCGCCGCGATGACCGCGGCCTCGGACAGCTGGTCGACCAGGTGCAGGCAGCTCGCGGCGTCCACCGAGCCGGGCTCGGGTACCCGCAGCCCGTCGCCGTCGGCGCGCAGCCGCAGCATGGCGTGCCGGTCCAGCAGTGCCTGCAGCAGCACCGCGACATCGTCCCCGGTGACGCCGGACGGGGCCTGCAGCACCACGGTCTGGTTGAACTCCGCTGTGGGACCGTCGACTTCGCCCAGCCAACGCATGATCGGGGTCGCCATCACCGGGCCCACACCGGCATCGGCCACCGCCTCGCCGTGGGCCACGCCGACCACCAGCGCGAGCCGGGCCACCGTCTGCTCGACGAAGATATCGCGCGGTCGGCAGGTCAGGCCGGCCGCCCGGGCCCGGGCCACCGCCTGCATCGACATGATGCTGTCGCCACCCAGTTCGAAGAACGAATCGTCCACGCCGACGCGGTCGAGTCCGAGGACCTCGGCATAGATACCGGCGAGCAGTTCCTCCACAACGGTACCGGGCGCCCGGTACCGGTCGGCCTGATCGTAGGTGGGTGCCGGCAGTGCCCGCTTGTCCAGTTTGCCGTTGGATGTCAGCGGCAGCGCCTCGATGGCGATCACCGCGGCCGGCACCATATAGCCGGGCAGCTGTGTGGTCAGCGCGGCCCGGGCGGCAGCCGGATCGCTGCAGCCGGTGACGTACCCGACGAGCCGCTTGTCCCCCGGCCGGTCCTCGCGGGCGATGACAACAGCCTGATCCACCCCGTCGACTGCGGCCAGCGCCGTTTGCACATCACCGAGCTCGATCCGGAACCCGCGGATCTTGACCTGTTCGTCCGCCCGGCCCAGATATTGCAGCTGCCCATCGGCGCCCCAGCGCACCAGGTCTCCGGTCCGGTACATCCGTTGTCCGGCACCGGCGAACGGGCACGCCACGAAGCGCGATGCGGTCAGTTCGCCGCGCCGCACGTATCCGGCGGCGACGTTGGATCCCGCGAGATACAGCTCGCCGACGACGCCCACGGGGACCGGCCGCAGCCATTCGTCGAGAACGAAGGATGCCGCGCCGGGCACCGGGACGCCGATCGGCACCGCCCGCACCGCGGTCTCCGACGCCGCCCGCAGCGGGGCGCTGACCGTCGCGTAGATGGTGCCTTCGGTGGGCCCGTAGGCATTGAGCATCGTGACCCGGGGCGCCCAGCGGTCCACGAGTTCGGCCGGGCAGGCCTCGCCGGCCACCACCAGCGTGGTGACGTGCAGCCCGTCCGGCGACAACATCAGTGCCGCCGAGGGTGTTTGGGTCAGCACGGTGACGCGCTCCGCCGCCAGCAGGGCGTGCAGATCCTCCGGCGAGCGGGCCACCCACTCCGGCACGACGACCAGCCGGCCGCCACGCAGCAGCGACCCGAAGATCTCCCACACCGACACATCGAACGCCAGCGAATGCCACTGGCTCCACACCTCGACCGGGGCCAGGTCGTCCCCCGCCGCGCCGAGCAGCCCGATGACGTTGCGGTGGGTGACGGCAACGCCCTTAGGGACACCGGTGGTGCCCGAGGTGTAGATCAGGTAGGCGATGTCCTCGGCCGACGGACCGGTCAGCGCCGAGGCGGGATGCCGGTTCAGGGCCGGGTCGCCGAGATCGAGCACGATGGCGCCATCGACCCGGTCGGCGAGATCGGCGGTGGTGAGCACGGCGACCGGCGCGGCGTCGCGCAGCACGAAGTCCAGGCGCGCTGCCGGCAGCGCCGGGTCGATCGGCAGGTAGGCGGCGCCGGTCTTGAGCACCGCCAGGATCGCGGCGATCGCCTCGGCCGACCTGTTGAACAGCAGAGCCACCGTCGCGCCGGGCCGCGCGCCGCGGCCGGACAGCTGATGCGCCAACCGGTTCGACAGGGCGTCGAGTTCGGCGTAGGTCCAGGTGCGCTCCCCATCGGTCAGTGCGCCGGCGCCGGGGGTCCGGGCCACCTGCGCGGCGAACGCGTCGACCAGCGACACCGGTGTGTCCGGCGTGCCGTCCAGCGCAGCGGCGTGACCGAGTTCGTCGAGGAGGGCACGCTCGGGTTCGTCGAGCAGGCTCACCGTCGACAGCGGGCGATCGGGTTCGGAGGTGGCCGCCGTCAGCAGCCGCTCCAACCGGTCGATCAGGGTCTCGATGGTGGCGGCATCGAACACGTCGGTGCGGAATTCCACCTCGCCGCCGATGCCGGCCGGCGCTCCGGTCGGGGTCCAGCGTTCGGCCAGCGAGAACGTCAGATCCATCCGGGCGGACTGGGTGGTCAGCGGAACCGCGGTGATGTCAACACCTTTGAGGGCCGGTCCGGTCGCGGCGTCGTGCACCCCGGTGAAGTTCTGCCACGCCAGCATGACTTGCACCAGCGGATGATGGGCCAGACTGCGGGCCGGGTTGAGCCGTTCCACCAGCACCTCGAAGGGCACGTCCTGATTCTCGAACGCCTCCAGGCTGCGGCCGCGGACCTGGGCCAGCAGTTCGGCGAAACTGGGGTCCTCGGCGACGTCGGCACGCAGCACCATGGTGTTGACGAAGAACCCGACCAGGTCATCGAGCGCGGGGTCGCGCCGCCCGGCGATCGGGAAGCCCACGGCCACATCGGAACTGGCGGTGACCTTGGCGAGCAGCGCCAGCAGCGCCGCCTGGATGACCATGAAGGCGGTGGCGTTGTTCTCTCGCGCGATCCGAGATACCTGCTCCTGCAGTGCGGCCGGCCAGTCCACCGTGACGGTGGCACCGGCCATGTCGGCGATCAGCGGGTAGGGCCGGTCGATCGGCAGTTCGAGACGCTCGGGCAGCCCGGCCAGGGCCTGCTCCCAGTAGCCGAGTTGGGCGGCGACCCTGCTCGTACTGTCCTGCAGGTCGCCGAATTGCGCGCGCTGCCACAGCGTGTAGTCCACGTACTGCACCGGCAACGGCGCCCAGTCCGGGGCCTGGCCGGTGCACCGGCTCGCATAGGCCACGCTCAAGTCGGCGACCAGTGGCCGCAGCGACCAGCCGTCCGCGGCGATGTGGTGCAGCACGGTCACCAGGACGTGGTCGTCATCGGCCACCCGGAACAGCGTGACCCGCAACGGGATGTCGGTGGTCAGATCGAAGGTGTGCCGGGCCGCCGCGCCGACGGCCTCGTCCAGCCGTTCCGGTGACCAGCCGCCGGCATCCACGACGCGCCACCCGAAATCGGCCTGCCCGGCGGGGATGACGACCTGATGTGGGGTGCCCTCGGGGGCGACGAACAATGTGCGCAGACTCTCGTGCCGGGCGACCACGTCGCCGAATGCGGCGGCCAGCGCCGCGGCATCCAGCGGTCCGGTGCTGCGCAGCGCGGACGCCATGTTGTACACCGCCGACGGGCCCTGAAGCTGGTCGACCAGCCACAATCGGTTCTGCGCGAAGGACAGCGGAATCTGCGGCGGCCGGGGGCCGGCCAGCAGCGGCTCGCGGGGCGGGGCACCGTCCTCGACCCGCCGGGCCAGCTGGGCGACGGTGGGCGCCTCGAACACCGCGCGCACCGGGAGGTCGATGTCCAGCGCGGCGTTGATCTCGGCGATCAACCGCATGCTGGACAGCGAGTCCCCGCCGAGGTCGAAGAACGAGTCGTCGGCGCCGACCCGGTCGATGCCCAGGACACCGGCGAAGATGCCGGCCAGCATCTGCTCGGCGAGGTTGGCCGGGGCACGCTGCGCGCCTGCGGCGTAATCCGGCTCCGGCAGCGCCCGGGTGTCGAGCTTGCCGCTCACGGTGACGGGCAGTGCGTCCAGCCAGGTCACCGCGGCCGGCACCATGTAGGCCGGCAGCCGTTGGGACAGCGCGGCTCTGGCTTCGGCCGGATCGGCGATGCCGGTGATGTATCCCAGCAGCCGGCGACGACCGGCGTTGTCGGGCCGCACGATCACCACCGCGTGCTCGACGCCGTCCACGGCGGCCAGCGTGGACCGGACTTCGCCGAGTTCGATCCGGTAACCGCGGATCTTCACCTGCTCGTCGGCGCGGCCCAGATATTGCAACTGACCGTCCGGGCCCCAGCGGACCAGATCACCGGTGCGGTACATCCGTTGACCGGCTGGCCCGAACGGGCAGGGCACAAATCGTCCGGCGGTGAGGTCCGGCCGGCGCCAGTAACCGACGCTGACCCCGTCGCCGGCCACGTACAGTTCGCCCATCGCTCCGGGCCGCACCGGCTGCAGCCAGTCGTCGAGCACGAACAGTGCCGCTCGCTGTGGCGGCGTCCCGATCGGCGCCACCCCGGAACCGGGCCGCAGTGGGGAACTCGCCGCGGCCCAGATGGTGGACTCCGTCGGGCCGTACAGGTTGACCATCACCCGGTCGCCGGGTCCGGTCCAGCGGTCCACCAGTTCCGGCGGGCAGGCCTCGGCCCCGACCATCAGGGCTACCGATTCCAGGCCTTCGGTGGGCAACAGTGCTGCCGCCGAGGGTGTCTGGCACAGCACGGTGACCTGTTGGGTGACCAACAGGTCGTGGAACTCGGCGGCCGAACGGGCCACCTCATCGGTCACCACGACCAGGCGCCCGCCGTGCAGCAGCGCGCCCCAGATCTCCCACACCGAGAAGTCGAACGCATACGAGTGGAACTGCGACCACACCTGGCCCGGTGTCAGGTCGATGCCGATCTGCGCGCCGTCGAACAGCTGGATCAGGTTGCGGTGCGCGATGGCAACACCTTTGGGCCGGCCCGTGGTCCCGGAGGTGTACATGACATAGGCCACGTCATCGGGGTGCGGCGCCGGGATGTCCAGCTCCGGCGGGCCGGCGGGCACCGGTGCGTGCACGTCGATCACGGTGATCGGGTGCCCGCCGAACCGGTCTGCGAGTTCGGCGGTGGTCAGCGCCGCCACCGGTTCGGTGTCGGCGAGCATGAAGTCGATGCGGGCCTGCGGCATGACCGGGTCCATCGGCAGGTAGGCCGCACCGGTCTTGAGCACGGCGAGGATCGCCACGATCGCGTGGGCCGACCGCGGGACCAGCAGCGCCACCGTGCGTCCCGGCCTCGCGCCCTCCGCGGTCAGCAGCCGGGCCAGCCGGTCGGCGGCGTCGCCCAGGCCGGCGTAGGTGAGCGAGGTGCCCCCGCACACCACCGCGACGGCGTCCGGCGAACGGTGCACGTGGCTGTCGAACCGTTCGGTGATCGTGGCACCGGCGAACTGGGTGTCCAGGGCCGCCCGATTGCTCCAATGATCCAGTGCGGCAATATGTTCGGCGTTCAGCGCGGGGATCGCCGACAGCGGCCGCTGCGGGTGGGCGGTCATGGCCTCCAGCACCCGGGTGAAACGTTCGGTGAGCGCGGTGATGTCGGTGGCGTCGAACACCTCGGCGTCGTATTCGATGCGCAGGGTGAGATCCGGGCCGGGCTGGGCCTGCACGGTCAGCGGGTAGTGACTGGATTCGCGGCTGCTGACATCACTGACGGTGAGCTCGTGCTCACCGGACAGCGCGGCGGCGTCCACCGGGTAATTCTCGTAGGCGAACATCGTGTCGAACAGCTGGTCCTGCCCGGTGACGCGATGAATCTCGTTGAGCGCCAGATGCTGATGCTCCAGCGTGTCGTTGTAGGCACCGTGCAGCTGGGCCAGCAGATCGTCGGTGGTGGTCGCCGCGGCGATCCTGGCTCGTACCGGCACCGTGTTGATGAACAGACCGACCATGGATTGCACGCCGGCAACTTCGGCGGG
This sequence comes from Mycolicibacterium sp. P9-22, assembly GCF_008329585.1. GTDB lineage: Bacteria > Actinomycetota > Actinomycetes > Mycobacteriales > Mycobacteriaceae > Mycobacterium. Next base: position 284,063 of record NZ_NPKP01000005.1, read on the forward strand.
CCGACCGGAGACCGTGGTGCCGAACGCGATGTCGTGACTGCCGGTCAGCCAGCTCAGCACCTGCGCGTAGGCAGCCTGCAGCACCGTGTTGACAGTGGTGTGCCGGGCTCGGGCCAGCGCCGAGGCGGCCTCGGCGATACCGTCGGGCAGCACCGCGGTGTGCACTCGGCGGGGCCCCGGCTGCGTGCGGTCCGGCAGACCCACCAGCGTCGGTTCGTCGAAGTCGGCGAACAATTCGCCCCACACGGCGCGGGCCTCGACGATGTCGCGGCCCGCCAGCCAGGTCACGAAGTTGCGGTACGGCGTGGCGGCGGGCAACCGGTGCCCGTGGTAGCCGGCGAAGATCTCGGCCAGCAGGATCGGCATGGACCAGCCGTCGAGCACGATGTGGTGATTGGTCAGCACGAACCGGTGCCGGTCGGTGGCCAGCCGCAGCAGCGCGGTGCGGAACGCGGGGGTGGCGGTGGGGTCGGCGACCGCGGCCCGTTCGGCCGCGCTGATACCGAAGTCCTCACCGGCCGAGCCGGTCAGGTCGAAGTAGCTGAAGGGCGCGCTGGGCCGAGCAGCAATGGTCTGCACCGGATCCGCGGACGGCAGCGCGGTGTGGAAGCGGGCCACCAGGTGCGGATGCCGGGCGATGACCGCGTGCACGGCCGCCTGCAGCCGGTCCCGGTCCAGCGGGCCGGTCAGTTCGATGCTGATCTGGCCCGCGTACAGGTCGTCGGTGCCTTCGGCGGTGTTGGCGTGGAACAGCAGTCCCTGCTGTACCGGGGTCAGCGGCAGAATGTCGGCGGCCCCGTCCCGCTGCTGCAGATCGTCGATCTGTTGCTGGCTGAGCCGGGCAGGCAGGATGTCCGACGGGGTGAGTCCGCCACCGCCGGCGCGCACCCGCGCGCAGATCCCGGCCAGCGCCTCGAACCACAGCCGGGAAAGCCTGTCGACCTGCTCGTGGTTCAGCGCCGACGGGGCCCACGTCCAATTGGCCTGCAGTTGCGGGCCTTCGGTGCCGTCCACGGTGACGGCGTTGAGTTCCACGGTGTGCATCAGCGGCATCGGGACGGCCGAGGCCGCCGCCGTCAGCGACCAGTCCCGGCTCGGACGCCACAGCTGTTCGGAGAGTTCTCCGGCGCCGCTCTGCCTGCCGAGATAGTTGAAACCGATGGCCGGGTCGGGACCGGTCAGGTCGACGCGGTCGTTGAGGTAGCGCAGCAGCCCGTAGCCGAGACCGTTGGGCAGGGCGCGCAGTTGCTCCTTGGCGTCCTTGAGTACCGCGTCCAGCGATGCGTCACCGGAAACCACCTGTGCCCAGGGCAACCGGGCCACCTGCACGGCGACCGGGTACTTGGCGGTGAACCAGCCGACGGTGCGCGACAGATCGATATCGGCGCCCAGTTCCTCGTGGCGTCCGTGGCCCTCGACGTCGATCGTCACCATCGGGTCGCCGACGAATTCGGCGGCGGCCATGGCGAATCCGATCAACAGCAGGTCCTGGATGCCCGCGTGGAAGGCCTTGGCGGCGGCATCGAGCAACAGTGCGGTCGTCTCGGTGTCCAGCTGGGCCGACAGCTGCCCGGCGGTGGCGAAAGTATCCCGCTCGGGCTGCACCGCGGGCAGCGCGGCGGGAATCCGGCTCACCCGCTGCCAGGCCTGGGTGTGCGCGACGGTCTCGGTGCGCCCGGCATGGTCGGCGAGCACCGACGCCCACCGCTGCAACGACGTGCCGCCCGCCGGCAGCTGCACGGGCTGCCCGGCCTGGTGCTGGCCCCAGGCGATGTTGATGTCCTCCAGCAGGATTCGCCAGGATGCGGCGTCGACTGCCAGGTGGTGGATGATCACCGCGAGTTGCCCGGTCCCCGGCACCCACAGCGCGCGCAGCATGGCGCCGCCACCGGGATCCAGCTCCGAGCGCGCGGCGGCGAGCGCCGCGTCGGTCAGCGCGTCCACGGTGTGCAGACACCTCCGGGCATCGACGGTGCCGGGCTCGGCGATCTGCAGGGTGGCGCCGTCCAGCACGCGCAGCCGCAGCGCACCGTGCCGGTCCAGCAGGGCCTGCAGCACCACCAGCACGTCGGTCTCGATGGCGCCGGCGGGGGCCTGCACCAGCATGGTCTGGTTGAACTCCGCGGTCGGTCCGGGAACCTGGCTGAGCCAGCGCATGATCGGGGTGGCCACCACCGTGCCGACGCCCTCGTCGATCACGGCGTCCTCGCCGCCGATCCCGACGACGCGCGCCAGCCTGCCCACCGTCTGCTCGACGAAGATGTCACGCGTCCGGCAGTTCAGCCCGGCGGCACGGGCCCGCGTCACGACCTGCATCGAGGAGATGCTGTCGCCGCCGAGGTCGAAGAACGAGTCATCGACACCGACCCGGTCCACGCCGAGCACTTCGGCGTAGATGCCGGCCAGGATCTCCTCGACCGCACTGCTCGGGGCCTGGTATTCGCCGCCGGTGTAGTCGGGGGCCGGAAGGGCGCGCACGTCGAGCTTGCCGTTGGGGGTGAGCGGCAGTTCCTGCAGCGCCAGCACCGCGGAGGGGATCATGTACCCGGGCAGGGTGTCGGCCAGCGCGGCACGCACCGACGCGGGGTCGGCCGTGCCGGTGATGTATCCGACCAGCCGCATGTCGGCGGGACGGTCCTCGCGGGCGATGACGACGGCCTGCTCGACCCCGTCCAGCCCCGCCAAAGCGGTTTGCACATCGCCGAGTTCGATCCGGTAGCCCCGGATCTTCACCTGCTCATCGGCGCGGCCCAGGTAGTCCAGTTGCCCGTCCGCACGCCAGCGCACCAGATCTCCGGTGCGGTACATCCGCGCGCCGGGCCCGCCGAACGGGCACGCCACGAACCGGGAGGCGCTCAGCCCGCCGCGGTTGACGTAACCTGCCGCCACCCCGGCCCCGGCGATGTAGAGCTCACCGATCACTCCGGCCGGGACGGGCCGCAGCCAGGCATCCAGCACGAACAGCGCCGCACCTGCGGCCGGTGAGCCGATCGGCACCGCGGCGCCCGCGCCGGGGGTGAGCGGCGTGCTGACCGCGGCGTAGATGGTGCCTTCGGTGGGGCCGTAGGCGTTGATCATGGTGCCCGGCGCCCAGCGGTCCACCAGCTCGGTGGGGCAGGCCTCACCGGCCACCACCAATGTCAGGCCGTCAAGGCCGGCGGGCGTGAGAGCGCCTGCGGCCGAGGGGGTCTGGCTGAGCACGCTGACCTGTTCGTCGATCAGCAGCGCATGCAGGTCCTGCGGTGAGCGCGCCACCGATTCGGGGACCACGACCAGTCGGCCGCCGTTCAGCAGCGCCCCGAAGATCTCCCATACCGACACGTCGAAGGCCAGTGAGTGCCACTGTGACCACACTCCGGAGCGGGGCAGGCCGTTGCCAGGGGAGGTCAGCAGCGAGATCACGTTGCGGTGGGTGACCGCAACGCCTTTGGGGATACCGGTGGTGCCCGAGGTGTAGATCAGGTAGGCGAGATCGTCCGCGGCCGGAGCGGGCAGTGGCACGTCGGGTCGGCCGGTTGCGGGGTCGTGCACATCGATGACGGTGCCGTCGTATCCCGTCAGCGCGCCGGCGAGTTCGGCGGTGGTGATGACGGTGACAGGTGCGGCGTCGGCCAGGACGACCGCGATACGCGAGGGCGGCAGCGCCGGGTCGATCGGCAGGTAGGCCGCACCCGACTTGAGCACCGCGAGGATCGCGACGATGGCCTCGGCGGACCGCGGCAGCAGCAGCGCCACCGTCCGTCCCGGCTGCGCTCCCCCGCCGGTCAGCAGTTGCGCCATCCGGTGGGAGGCGGCGTCGAGTTCTGCGTAGGTCAGCGACCGCCCGTCGCAGGTGAGGGCCGCCGCATCGGGTGTGCACTCGACGACACCGGCGAACAGCTCCGGAATCGATTGGGTGACCGGCATTTCGGCGAGTTGATGGCGGTGGCCCAGCGCGTCGAGCCGGCCGCGCTCGGCATCGTCGAGCAGGTCCACCGCCGACAGCGGCGCGGTGGGCTCGGCGGTGGTGGCCGTCAGGACCCGCTGCAGTCGCTCGATCAGCGTCTCGACCGACGCCCGGTCGAAGATGTCGGTGCGGTATTCGACGGTGCCGCCGACGCCGGCGGGTTCACCGTCCTCGTTCCAGAGTTCACCGAGGGAGAAGGTGAGGTCCATCCGCGCGGTCTTGGTGTCCACCGGCAACGGCTCGATCTGCAGCTCGCCCAGTGCCAGCCCCGAGGTGTTGTCCCGTTGACCGGGCAGGTTCTGCCAGGCCAGCATCACCTGCACCAGCGGGTGATGGCTCAGGTTGCGCGCCGGATTGAGCCGTTCCACCAGCACGTCGAAGGAGACATCCTGGTTCTCGTAGGCTTCCAGGCTGCGCTGCTGCACCTGGGCCAACAGATCGGTGAAGGCCGGGTCCGCCCCGGGAAGGCCGGCGATATCCGTGCGCAGCACCAGCGTGTTGACGAAGAAGCCCACCAGGTCGTCGAGTGCGGCATCGCGGCGCCCCGCGACGGGGACGCCGAGTGCCACATCGGAGGTCGCGCCGATCTTGCCGAGCAGCAACACCAGGGCGGCCTGCACCACCATGAAGTTGGTGGCGTGATGCTGACGGGCCACCTCGGCGATCCGGCGCTGCAGCTCGACCGGCCACCGCACCGACACGACGGCACCACGCTGCTCGGCGACCAGCGGGTACGGACGGTCGGTGGGTAGCGACAGCCGCTCGGGCAACCCGGACAGCGTCTTCTCCCAGTAGGCGAGCTGACCGGCGATCGGGCTGTCCTCGCGGTCGAGTTCACCGAATTGTGCACGCTGCCACAGGGCGTAATCGACGTACTGCACCGGCAGCGGCGCCCAGTCCGGGGTGGCGCCGGCGACGCGGCACGCGTAGGCCAGACTCAGATCCCGGGCCAGCGGGGTCATCGACCAGCCGTCCGCGGCGATGTGGTGCACCGCGGCGACCAGCACGTGCACATCCGGCGCTTCCTGTTCCCCCGGTCGCTGCGCTCCTGCCCGCCGAACCCGGAAAAGATGTGCGCGCAGCGGGATCTCGCAGGACAGGTCGAAGGCGTGACGGGTGGCGGCGCCGACGGCGTCGTCGAGTCGTTCGGCCGTCCACCCACCGGCATCGGTGAATTGCCAGCCACATTCGGCGTCCCCGGCCGGCAGCACGACCTGCTGCGGGACACCGTCGGGCGCCACCAGCAGGGTACGCAAGCTCTCGTGCCGGGCCACCACGTCGTTCAGCGCGGCGTGCAAGGCATCGGGGTCGAGATCGCCCCGCAGGCGCAGCGTCGTGGCCATGTTGTACACCGCCGACGGTCCCTGAAGTTGCTCCAGGAACCACAACCGGTTCTGCGCGAAGGACAGCGGGATCACCGCGGGGCGTTCGGCGGCCACCAGCGGATCGAGGCGGCCGGCATCCTCACCGATGCGCGGCGCCAGTTCGGCGATGGTGGGCGCCTCGAAGATGGTGCGGACCGCCAGGTTGGCGTGCAGGCCGGCGTTGACGGCCGCGATGAGGCGCATGGCGGTGATGCTGTCCCCGCCGAGGTCGAAGAAGGAGTCGTCGACACCAACCCGGTCCACACCCAACACCCGGGCGTAGACCCCGGCCAGGATCTCCTCGACCGCGCCGGCCGGGGCGCGATAGCCGCCGGTGACGTAGTCCGGCGCCGGTAGCGCGCGGCTGTCCAGCTTCCCGTTGGCCGTCAACGGAAGCGCATCCAGTGTGACGACGGTGGCCGGCACCATGTATGCCGGCAGCCGGGCACCCAGCGCGGCGCGCACCTGCACCGGATCGGCGGACCCGGTGATGTAACCCACCAGGCGCAAGGCGGCGGGGTGATCCTCGCGGGCGATGACGGCGGCCTGCTCCACCCCGTCCAGCCCCGCCAAAGCCGTTTGCACATCGCCGAGTTCGATCCGGTAACCCCGGATCTTCACCTGCTCATCGGCGCGGCCCAGGTAGTCCAGCTGCCCGTCCGCACGCCAGCGCACCAGATCTCCGGTGCGGTACATCCGCGCGCCGGGCCCGCCGAACGGGCACGCCACGAACCGGGATCCGGTGAGCGACCCGCGACCCAGGTAGCCCGCACCCAGTCCGGGCCCGGCCACGTACAGCTCACCGGTGACCCCGACCGGGACCGGTTGCAGCCAGCCGTCCAGCACGAACAGCGCGGCATGGCGCACCGGAGCGCCGATCGGCACGTTGCCGGCCTCGGCGGACAACGGGGCGCTGATGGTGACACACATGGTGGTCTCGGTGGGACCGTACGCATTCAGCATGGTCCGGCCCTGGGCCGCCCACTTCTGCACCACCTCCGGAGAGCAGGCTTCACCGACCGCCACCAGCACCGTGGATTCCAGACCGTGCGCGGGCAGAACGGCTGCCGCCGAAGGGGTTTGGGTGAGTACGGTGACGCCCTCGGCCAGCAGCAGTGTGTGCAGATTCTGCACGTCGCCGGTGACCTCCGCGGGCACCACCACCACTCGCCCGCCGCGCAGCAGCGCTCCGAAGATCTCCCATACCGACACGTCGAAGGCCAGTGAGTGCGCGTGACTCCAGACCCCTTCGGGCGGTAGTCCGGCGTCCAGCGAGCCGAGCAGCTGAGTCACATTGGCGTGGGTCAGGCCGACGCCCTTCGGCACACCGGTGGTGCCGGAGGTGTAGATGACATAGGCCAGTTGGGCGGCCGACGGGAACGGCAGGGCACCGCTCGTCCCGGGTTCGGGGGTGCCCTCGACATCGATGACGGCGCCGTCGAATCCGGCCAGCAGGCCGGCGAATTCGGCGGTGGCGACCGCGGCTACCGGTTGCGTGTCGGCCAGCACGAAGTCGATGCGTTCGACCGGCCATCCCGGATCGATCGGCAGGTAGGCCGCACCGGTCTTCAGGATCGCCAGGATCGCGGTGATGGCCTCGGCCGAACGCGACAGCGCCAGTAGGACTGTCTGTCCGGACCCGGCCCCGTGCAGCGTGAGCAGATGTGCCAGCCGGTTGGACGCCTCATCCAGCGCCGCGTAGGTCACGGTCCGGTCGCCGCTGATCGCCACGGCGTCCGGCGTGCGGGCGACATGGGTACCGAACAGCTCGGGTATCGAGACCTCGGCCGGCGGAGCATCGAGTGCGGGGGCGTTGCCCAGCGCATGCAGCTGCGCACGTTCGGGTGCGTCGAGCAGTTCCAGCGCCGCCAGGGTTCGGGCGGGTTCGGCCGTCATGGTGGTCAGCACGTGCTGCAGCCGGCCGATGAGCGCGCGCACGGTCGCGGCGTCGTAGACATCGGTGCGGAACTCGACGATGCCTCCGATGCCGGCGGGCGCGCCGGCCGCATCCCAGCGTTCGGCCAGCGAGAACGCCAGATCCATGCGCGCCGTCTTGGTGTCGACCGGCAGCGGGGTGATCTCCAGCTCGCCCAGCACCAGTCCGGCCGCGGTGTCCGCATGCTGCCACGGCAGGTTCTGCCAGCCCAGCATGACCTGGATCAGCGGGTGGTGGGTGAGGCTACGGGCCGGGTTGAGCCGCTCGACGAGCACCTCGAACGGCACATCCTGGTGCTCGTAGGCGGCCAAGCTGCTGGTACGCACCTGGTCCAGCAGTTCGGCGACGGACGGGTTGCCGCCCAGATCGACCCGCAGCACCAGGGTGTTGACGAAGAACCCGATGAGGTCGTCGAGTGCGGTGTCGGAGCGCCCGGCGATCGGGAACCCCACGGCCACATCGGAACTGGCGCTCAACTTGGAGAGCAGCACCGCCAGCGCGGCCTGCACGACCATGAAGCTGGTCGCGTTGCGCTGCGCCGCGACCTCGGCGATCCGTTGCTGAAGCGTGGCGGGCCAATCCACGTCCACCGTGGCACCGCGGTGGTCTGCCACCGCCGGGTAGGGCCGGTCGGTGGGCAGGCCGAGATGTTCGGGCAGGCCGGCCAGCGCCTGCTGCCAGTGCGCCAGCTGTGCTGCGATCGGGCTGTCCGGGTCGTCGAGGTCGCCCAGTTGGGCGCGCTGCCACAGCGTGTAGTCGACGTACTGGACGGGCAGCGGATCCCAGCCGGGTTGCCGGCCGGCGCACCGGTCGGCGTAGGCGGCGCCGAGGTCGGTGACCAGCGGTCGCAGCGACCAGCCGTCGGCGGCGATGTGGTGCATGACGGCCACCAGCAGGTGCTCGTCACCGGTACCCGGGTCCGTCGGCGGAATCCGGAGAATGGTTGCGCGCACCGGGATTTCGGCGGACAGGTCGAACGCGTGCCGGGCGGCCGCGCTCATCCCCTCCTCGACCTGCTGCGCCGTCCAGTCGGTGGCGTCGACGGTGTCCCAGCCGACGGCGATGCCCTCGGCCGGCAGCACCACCTGTTGCGGGATACCGTCGGCGGCCGCGAACACGGTGCGCAGGCTTTCGTGCCGGGCCACCACATCGGCCATCGCGGTGCGCAGCGCCACGACGTCGAGCTGCCCGCGCAGCCGCAGGGCCACCGCGATGTTGTACACCGGCGACGGGCCCTGCAACTGATCGACGATCCACAATCGGTTCTGCGCGAAGGACAACGGGATCTCGGCGGGCCGCGCCATGGCGACCAACGGCGCACGCCGAGAACCGGTTCCGTCGATACGCAGCGCCAGCTGCGCAACGGTCGGCGCCTCGAAGACGGTGCGCACCGGGAGGTCAGCGTCCAGCGCGGTGTTCACCGCGGTGATGAGCCGCATCGTGGACAGCGAGTCACCGCCGAGGTCGAAGAACGAGTCATCGACACCGACACGCTCCAAACCGAGGATGTCGGCGAAGATGTCGGCAAGGGTCTGTTCGACCGCATCGGCGGGCGCCCGGTACCGCGACGTCTCCCGGTAATCCGGCGCGGGCAGCGCACGGGTGTCCAGCTTGCCGTTGACCGTGACCGGCATCTCGGGCACTGCGAGCACCGTGGACGGCACCATGTAGCCGGGCAGACGCTCGGCCAGCGCGGCCCGCGCCGCGGCGGGATCCGCGGAGCCGGTGATGTAACCCACCAGGCGCTTGTCACCGGGGCTGTCCTCGCGGGCGATGACCACCGCCTGCTGCACCCCGTCCACGGCGGCCAGCGCCGAACGCACCTCACCGAGCTCGATGCGGTAACCGCGGACCTTCACCTGCTCGTCGGCGCGGCCGAAGTAGTCCAGCTGCCCGTCGGGCCGCCAGGACACCAGATCGCCGGTTCGGTACATCCGGGCACCGGGCTCGCCGAACGGGCACGCCATGAAACGGGTTGCCGTCAAACCGGTTCGGCGCCAGTAGCCGACACCGACTCCGCGCCCGGCCAGATACAGTTCGCCGACCACCCCGGGCGGCACCGGCCGCAACCATTCGTCGAGGACGAAGAAGGCCGCCCCGGCGGTCGGCGCACCGATCGGGGCGCCCCGGAGCCGGCGGCCAACGGGGCGCTCTTGCACGCCCACATCGTGGTTTCGGTCGGGCCGTAGACGTTGACCATCACCCGGCCCGGCGCCCAGCGGTCCACCAGTTCCGGCGGGCAGGCCTCAGCGCCGATCACCAGCGCCGCGTCCAGCCCGTCGGTGTCCAGAACCGCAGCCGCGGAAGGGGTCTGGGTCAGGACGGTCACCCGTTCCCGGATCAGCAGGTCGTGGAACTCGGGCGCGGAGCGGGCGATGTCATCGGGCACCACCACGAGCCGGCCGCCGTGCAGCAGCGCGGCCCAGATCTCCCACACCGAGAAATCGAAGGAATAGGAGTGGAACTGAGCCCACACCTGTTCCGGTGTCAGGTCGATGCCGATGTCCAGCCCGTCGAACAGCTGGATGACGTTGCGGTGATTCACCGCAACACCTTTGGGGACACCGGTGGTGCCCGAGGTGTAGATGATGTGTGCGACGTCCTCCGGGGACGGGCCGGCGGGTTCGGTGCCCGGCCCGTCATCGCCGGCGCCGCCGACGGTGTCGTAGGCGATGACCGGCGTCGTCCCGATACGGTCCGCGAGCGCGGAAGTGGTGAGCACCGCGACCGGGCGGGCGTCCTCGAGCATGAAATCGATACGCGCCGAGGGCAGCGCGGGATCCATCGGCAGGTAGGCCGCACCCGATTTGAGCACCGCCAGGACCGCCACGACGGCCTCGGCGGACTTCGGGAAGAGCAACGCCACCGATGCGCCCGGGCCGGCTCCGGCCGCGATGAGCCGGTGCGCCAGCCGGTTGGCTGCCTCGTCGAGTTCGCCGTAACGCAGTGCGGTGTCCCGGCACACCACGGCCACCGCATCGGGATCGCGGGCGACCTGCGCGCCGAACAGTTGCGGCACCGTCGCCCCGGCGTAGGGCTGGTGCAGCACGCCGCGGTTGCCCCAGTGGTCCAGCCGGGTCCGCTCGGCGTCATCGAGCAGATCCATCGAGGACAGCCGCCGCTGCGGTTCCGCGGTGAGGGCGGCCAGCATCCGTTCCAGCCGGCCGATCAGGGCAGCCACGGTTGCCGCGTCGAAGATGTCGGTGCGGTATTCGACGGTCACGTCGAGACCGTCGTGGTCACCGTCGGCGTTCCAGCGTTCCCCGAGCGAGAACGCCAGGTCCATGCGGGCGGTTTCGGTGTCCACCTGCAGCGGTGTCACCTGCAGGTCACCCAGCGCCAGTCCGGCGGCGTCACCGGGCTGCCAGGCGAAGTTCTGCCAGCCCAGCAGCACCTGGACCAGCGGGTGCCGGGTCAGGCTGCGGGCCGGGTTGAGCCGCTCGACGAGCACCTCGAACGGCACATCCTGATGCTCGTAGGCGGCCAGGCTGCGTCCGCGGACCTGTGCCAGCAGGTCGGCGAAGGTGGGGTCGCCGGTCAGATCGACGCGCAGCACCAGGGTGTTGACGAAGAAGCCGACGAGCTCATCCAAGGCGGTGTCGCGTCGCCCGGCAATCGGAAAGCCCACCGCCACATCGGTTGTCGCACTGATCTCGGCCAGTAGTGCGGCGAAGGCGGCCTGGATCACCATGAAGCTGGTGGCGTTGTGCTCGCGCGCAACACGGCGGACCTGATGCTGTAGTTCCACCGGCCACCGCACGGCCACCCGGGCCCCGTGATGGTCGGCAACCGGCGGGTACGGCCTGTCCGTCGGGATCTGCAGTTGCTCGGGCATACCGGCCAGCGCCGCTTGCCAGTAGGCCAGCTGCGAGGCGATCGGGCTGCCGTCATCGTCGAAGTCACCCAGCTGCGCGCGCTGCCACAGCGTGTAGTCCACATACTGGACCGGCAGCGGCGACCAGCCCGGCGGCTGGCCCACGCACCGGCCGGCGTAGGCCAGCCCGAGATCACGTACCAGCGGGGTGACCGACCACCCGTCGGCGGCGATGTGGTGCACGACCGCCACCAGGATGTGTTCCCTGTCGGCGACGCGGAAAAGCGTGGCGTGGAACGGGATGTGGTGAGCAAGGTCGAAGGTGTGGCGGGCCGCCGCGGCCACGGCGGCATCGATGCGCTGCTCGTCCCATCCGGCCACATCGACGGTCTCCCAGCCGATATCGGCGTCCTCGGCGGGGATGACGACCTGCTGGGCGGTGCCCTGCGGTGCGATGAAACGGGTGCGCAGCGACTCGTGCCGGGCGACCACATCGTTCATCGCCGACCGCAGCGCGTCGGCGTCCAGATGACCGCGCAGCCGCAGGGCGACGGCCAGGTTGTAGATCGGCGAGGGCCCCTGCAGCTGGTCGAAGAACCACAACCGGTTCTGCGCGAAGGACAATGGGATGACGTCGGGCCGTGCCCCGGCCACCAGCGGCTCGAGCCGGGCGGCGTCACCGCCGACGCGGGGCGCCAGTTCGGCGACGGTGGGCGCCTCGAAGATGGTGCGCACCGAGAGGTCGGAATCCAGGCTGGTGTTGATGGCGCCGATCAGGCGCATCGCCGACAGCGAGTCCCCGCCGAGGTCGAAGAAGGAGTCATCGACGCCGACCCGCTGCACACCGAGCACCTGAGCGTAGATATCGGTCAGGATCTCCTCGACCGCACCCGATGGCGCACGGTAGCCGTCGCCGTCACCGTATTCGGGCGCGGGCAGCGCCTTGCGGTCCAGCTTTCCCGAGGAGGTCAGCGGCATCTCCTCCAGCACGATGATGTGCGGCGGGACCATGTAGTCGGGCAGCCACGCACTGAGCCGCTGCCGCACCCCGCTGATCTTGGTGGCGCTGTGCGGCTCGTTGGCGTGCACCGTGTGCGCGACGGGCAGGTACAGATCCGTCAGGACCGGCGCGGCGGTGCCGGCGTCCGCGACGAACAGGGCGTCCACCGTGCCCGGCACGGCGCCCCATGTCACCGCCACCCGGCGGCCCACGGCTTCGCCGAGACGGTAGAGCTCTTCCGGTGTGACGGAAGGCATTTCGGCCGGTGCGGTTCCCGCTGTGACGGATTGCTCGAGGTGCACATCGGCGATCACACCGGCGCGCGGGATCCCGCTGATCCGGACGGCGTCGGGCGCGTCACCGCTGAGCCGGGCCCGCAGCCCGCCGAACCGGCCCACGTCGGCCCAGTCCCACGACGGGACGGCGGCCAGTGACCGGGCCGGGACGGGACCCTTGTGCACGGTGACGTCGTAGCGGTACCGGCTCAGTTCGTTGTCCGAGGAGCCACGCTTGACCTGGATGTCGAGCCCGGCCGCCGAAGCGTGGTCGTCTGCCCAGCTGGTGAAGAACTCCGGCGCCAACAGCAGTTCGGGTTCGCCGAGCACTGCGTGGTGGACGCGCTGGCGGATGACGGCCGCGTCGATGTTCGCCGAGCTGCTGCGGGACACCGCGATTGCGGTCTGGAACGCGTTCTGCAGGCTGTGGTTGCGGACGTCGCCGATGAACAGTGTCCCGCCCGGAGCCAGCAGCGCCATCGCGTTGTCCATGACCTCGGCGAGATAGGCCGCGTTGGGGAAGTACTGGACCACCGAGTTGATGACGACGGTGTCGAAGTGGGCGCGCGGCAGCCCGTCGGTCACATGTGCGGGCCGGGCCATCAGCTGCACCCGGTCTCGCCAGGCGATGTCGTTGTCCCGCAGTGACTCTGCGATCGACTCGACGACGACCGCCGAGATGTCGGTGGCGACGTACTGTTCGCAGTGGCCGGCGATCTGGGACAGCAGCAGCCCGGAGCCGACGCCGATCTCCAACACCCGTTGCGGCGCCAGGGCCAGGATCCTGTCGACGGTGGTGGCCCGCCATTCCCGCATTTCGGCGAGCGGGATCGGTTCACCGGTGTAGCTGCTGTTCCAGCCACGGAAGTCCTCGCCGAACCCGGGCCCCTCGATATCGGCCCCGTACAGCTCGTCGTAGATGCTCTGCCATTCTCCGACGATCTCGGTGTCGTGACCGTCATCCCGGGTGGCATCGGTGGCGTGTTCGAAGGTGATGTAGGCGACCAGCTGGGAACCGGCGGTGCCGTGGTGCACGGTGGCCGCGGCCTGACCGACCTGCGGGCACGCCAGCAACGCGCTTTCGATCTCGCCGAGTTCGATGCGCTGTCCGCGAAGTTTGATCTGGGTGTCCACCCGTCCCAGATAGTCCAGCGTGCCATTGCTGTTCCACCGCGCCAGGTCACCGGTGCGGTACATCCGTTCACCCGGTGTCCCATGCGGATTGGCGATGAACCGGTCGGCGGTCAGCCGGGCCCTGCCGACGTAGCCGTGCGCCAGCGCGGGCCCGGCCAGATACAGCTCGCCCACCACGCCGGCGGACACGGGACGCAGATACGCGTCGAGCACCAGGGTCCGCACGCCACCGATGGGTGACCCGATGTTCACCGGCTGATCGGGTGAGAGCGGGGTGCCCGTCGCCCAGATGGTGGCCTCGCTGGGGCCGTAGGCGTTGAACATGCGGCGTCCGGGCGCCCAGGCCTGCACCAACTCGTCCGGGCAGGCCTCGCCGCCGGTGACCAGGGTGCGCAAATCGTCGAGGCGGGACCGGTCCAGTGACGCGGCCACCGTCGGAGTCAGCAGGGTGGCGCTGATCCGCTGCCGCTGCATCAACGCGGTCAGCGCCTCACCGGCATAGACATCGCGGTGCGCCACCACCAGCGCCGCACCCACACCGGTGGCCATCAGCATCTCGAACAGCGAGGCGTCGAAGGTCGGTGCGGCGACCATGAGGACTCGTGCCCGTTGCTCCAAGCCGTAGGTGTCCCGTTGGGCGGCAGCGGCTCCCAGCAGCCCGGCGTGGCTGACGGCCACACCCTTGGGTTCGCCGGTCGAGCCGGAGGTGAAGATGACGTAGGCGGTGCCGTCGGGATACAGCGCCGCCGACCGGTCCTCGTCGGTGATGACGGTGCCGCCGTGCCCGGACAGGTCCAGGTCGTCGACGCGCAGCACCGGCCGCGCCCCGGCGCCGGCGACCGTGTCGTCGCCGATCGTCAGCACACAACAGGCCTGTACCGAATCCAGCACCGTGGCAATGCGTTCCACCGGATGAGTGCGGTCCACGGGCACATAGATGCCGCCCGCCTTGAGCACCGCCCACCAGGTCGCGACCAGTTCGGCGCTGCGTTCCACGGCCACGCCGACCGCGCGTTCCGGGCCGACGCCGCGCTCGATCAGTGTGCGGGCGAGCCTGTTCGACCAGTCGTCGAGCTCGCGGTAGGACACGATGCGGTCACCGTCGATGACCGCGGGCGCCTCCGGGTCGGCCCCGACCGCCGCGGCCAGCAGTTCCGGTGCGATGCCGACCGGCGCCTGCACACCGGCACCGGACCACTGCGCCAACCGGTTACGTTCGTCGGCGCCGAGGATGTCGATGGAAAGCAGCCGCTGCGCCGGATCGGCGATCATCGCCGTCAACAGCCGGCCCAGCCGTCCGATCAGGGTATCGATGGCGTCCGCGGTGAACACACCGGTGTCGTATTCGACGTGCAGGCTCAGCTCGTCACCCGGCAGGGCTTCCACGGTCAGCGGGTAGTGGTTGAACTCGCGGTTGGTGAAACCGGCGATGGCGAGGTCGTCGATCCCCAGGGATGCCCCGGTGTCGACCGGGTAGTTCTCGTAGACGAACAGGGTGTCGAAGAGTTGTTCGTGACCGGTGGCACGGTGAATCTCGCTGAGCGCGAGGTGCTGGTGCGCCAGTGTGTCGTTGTGCGCGGTGTGCAGCTGCTCGAGCAGGCCCGCGGTGCTGGTGGTGGCGGTGATATCGGCTCGCACCGGCACGGTGTTGATCAGCAGGCCGACCATGGATTCCGCGTCGGCCATCTCGATCTGGCCAAGCCGGGACCGCGCCGTGCCGAAGGCGACGTCGTGGGTGCCGGTCAGCGATGTCAGCAGCACCGCCCACGCGCCCTGCAGCACCGTACTGACGGTGGTACGGCAGGAGCGGGCCAGCTCGCCGAGGCCCTGGGTGATCTCGCCCGGCAGCTGGAAGGACGCGAAGCCCCGCCGGCCCGTACCGAGGCGGTCCTGGCGCCGGTCCGCCCCGCCCACCAGGGTGGGGGTGTCGAAGCCGGCCAGCGCCATCTGCCACGCGGCGCGCGCGGCGTCGAGGTCGCGGTCGGCCAGCCACGTCAGGAACGTGCGGTAGGACGCGGCGGCGGGCAGTCGCTGCCCGGCGTAGGAGGCGAAGATCTCGCGCAGCAGGATCGGCATGGACCAGCCGTCGAGCAGGATGTGGTGATTGGTGAGCACGAACCGGTGTCGGTGCTCGCTTTCGCGGATCAGGACGGCGCGGAACGCCGCCTGATTCGCCAGATCGCCGACCGCGGCCCGCTCGTCGGCGCACAGCCGGGCGATCGCCTCCTCGTCGAGATCGCCGGCGCCGCTGAGATCCAGGAATTTCCAGGAGATCTCCGGATCGTGCAGCAGGATCTGCACGGGCTCGTCGTAGTCCTGGATGAATTGAGCGGCCAGGTGCGGATGCCGGTTGACGACGGCTTGTACCGACGCACGCAACCGGTCGGGATCAAGGGTGCCGGTGAGGGTGAAATCGAGCTGCACCGAATACATGTCGGCTGACATGTCGGTGGTGTGTGCGGTGCCGGTGTGGAAGAGCAGGCCCTGCTGCAGCGGCGTCAGGGGCAGGATGTCGGCGACACGGTACCGGCTGACCAGCTCGTCGATCTGTGACTGCCGCAGCCGGGCGGGCGCGATGTCCGACGGGGTGAGCCCTTTCCCACCGGCGCGCACGTGTGCGCAGATTCCGGCCAGGGCCTCGAACCACAGTTGGCTCAACCGGGCGATCTGGTTCTCGTCGAGGGCGGAGGCCGCCCACGTCCAGTCCGCCTGCAACTGCGGGCCTTCGGCGGTGTCGACCGTGCCCGCGTTGAGCTCGAGGGTGTGCGGCAGCGGCATCGGTATCGCCGCCGCCGCGCCGGTCAACGACAAGCCGTCCGGGCCGACCCGCCAGAAACCCTCGGCATCGTGCAGCGGCGGGGCGCCGAGCCGGCCGAGGTAGTTGAATCCGATTGCGGGATCGGCACCTCCGAGGTCGACGTCGTCGTTGAGATAGCGCAGCAGACCGTAGGTCAACGGGTGGGGCAGGGCCCGCAGTTGTTCCTTGGCGCTTTTGAGCACCGCACCCAGTTCGGGTGCTCCGGCGAGCACGTCGGACCACGGCGGCGCCTCGACCGTCAGGGCGACGGGGTACTTGGTGGTGAACCAGCCGACGGTCCGGGACAGGTCGATATCGGCGCCCAGTTCCTCGTGGCGACCGTGCCCCTCGACATCGATCCCGAGAGTGCGGGGCGCGCCCAGGAATTCGGTGACCGCGAGCGCGAAGCCGATCAGCAGGATGTCCTGCACCCCGGCATGGAAGGCTGCGGGCGCCGCGCCGAGCAGAATCCGGGTGTTCTCCACATCCAGTGTCGCCGCGAGCCGCCCGGCGGTGTCGAAGGTATCGATGCCCGGCTGCACCGCGGGCAGGACCGGCGCCACGGCCACCTCCCGCCAACGCTCGGCGTCCGCCACCACGTCGGGCCGCTGCGCATGCTCGGTGAGCACCTCCGCCCACCGCTGGAACGAGGTGCCCGCCGCGTCGAGCTCGGGCGGGTGCCCGGCCCGGTGCTGGGCCCACGCAATGTTCATGTCTTCCAGCAGGATCCGCCAGGACACGCCGTCCACCGCGAGGTGATGGATGATCAGTGCCAGCCGGGCGGCACCGGGCACCCAGACGGCGCTGAGCATCGCGCCGCCCGCCGGGTCGAGACGCGCACGCGCCGACGATACTGCCGCATCGGACAGTTCGGCCGCCGCGTGCAGACGGTCGCGTGCGTCGACGGCACCCACCGCAGGGGTCTGCAGCGATCCGTCGTCGCCGACCCGCAGCCGCAGCGCGGGATGCCGGTCCAGCAGGGCCTGCAGCACCGTGACGACGTCGCTTTCGGAGGTGCCGGTGGGTGCCTGCAACACCATCGTCTGGTTGAACTCGGCGGCCCATGGTCCGGCACCGAGACCGTTCAGCCAACGCATGATCGGGGTGGCGCTCACCGCGCCGATGCCATCGTCGGCGGGGCCGGTGTCGGCGCCGGTCGCCGCGACGACGCGCGCCAGCCGGGCCACGGTCTCCTCGACGAAGATGTCGCGCGGCCGGCAGGTCAACCCTGCTGCCCGCGCCCGCGCGGCAACCTGCATCGACATGATGCTGTCGCCGCCGAGTTCGAAGAACGAATCGTCGACGCCGACCCGCTCCAGTCCGAGCACCTCGGCATAGATGCCGGCGAGCAGTTCCTCCGTGGCCGTCTGCGGCGCCCGGGATTCGCCGGCGGTGTACTCCGGTGCGGGCAGTGCCCGGGTGTCCAGCTTGCCGCTTGAGGTCAGCGGTAGTTCGGGCAGCACCACCACCGCGGTGGGAACCATGTAGCCGGGTAACCGTGCCGCCAGTGTGGTGCGCGCCTGCGCCGGATCCACCGTGCCGGTGACGTATCCGACGAGGCGTTTGTCGCCCGGCCGGTCCTCGCGGGCGATCACGACGGCCTGATCGACTCCGTCGATACCGGCCAGAGCCGTTCGCACTTCGCCGAGTTCGATCCGGTAACCGCGGATCTTGACCTGGTCGTCGGCGCGTCCCACATACCGCAGTTGCCCGTCGGCGCCCCAGTACACCAGGTCTCCGGTCCGGTACATCCGTTGGCCCGCACCGGCGAACGGGCAGGCCACGAAACGTGATCCGGTCAACCCGGACCGGCCCAGGTATCCGACCCCGAGACCGTGGCCGGCGACGTAGAGTTCGCCGACCACTCCCGGCGCCACCGGCTGCAGCCATCCGTCCAGGACGAACAGCGCCGATCCCGGCACGGGTGACCCGATGGGGGCGGCCCCGCCACCTGCCTGCAGCGGTGCGCTGATCGCGACATAGATCGTCGTCTCGGTCGGGCCGTAGGCGTTGACCATCACGCGGCCCGGCGCCCACCGGTCCACTACCTCGGCCGGGCAGGCTTCGCCGCCCATGACCAGGGCCGTCGACTCCAGCCCGTCCGGGGGCAACATGCCGATGGCCGAAGGGGTCTGGGTCAACACGGTGACGTCGTGGGCGACCAGATGGTCGCGCAGATCGTCGGGTTCACCCACCACCGATTCGGGCACGATGACGAGCCGGCCACCGCGCAGCAATGCCGAGAAGATCTCCCAGACGGAGAAGTCGAAGGAATACGAATGCCAATGCGACCATGCTTGTTCGGCCGGCAGACCGGCATCCTGCGAAGCGATCAGCTGGGTCAGGTTGTGGTGGGTGATGGCCACACCCTTGGGCGTTCCGGTGGTGCCGGATGTGTAGATCACGTACGCGATATCGTCGCCGGCAACCTGCACCGGCACCGCGCCGGCGGGCTCCGGACCACTTTCGTCGATATCGACGATCCGGCCGTCGAACTCACCGAGGCGCGCCGCCAGATCCGCGGTGGTCACCGCGACCGACGGGGCCGCGTCGCCGAGCATGAACGCGATGCGTGCCGGGGGCAGCGACGGGTCGATGGGCAGGTACGCCGCACCGGTCTTGAGGATCGCCAGGATCGCGGCGACGGCTGCGGCCGACCGCGGCAGCAGCATCGCGACGATCTGGCCCGGGCCCGCGCCTTCGTCGATCAGGCGGTGTGCCAGGCGATTCGCCGCCTCGTCCAGCGCGGCGTAGGTGAACACGGTGTCCGCCCCGCTGACGGCCACCGCGGCAGGTGTGTTCTTCGCGTGTGCACCGAACATCGCCGGAATGGAGTTTTGTTCGCGCGCTGCGGCATCGAGCACCGGCCAGTTGCCCAGCGTCGACACCTGCGCGCGCTGCGCGCCGGCCAGCGGATCAACCGAGGACAACGGCCGGGCCGGGTCGGCGGTCATCGCCGCCAGCACGCGTTCGAGGTGACCGGCCGTCTCGGTGACCGGAACCGACGCGAAGACCGGGTCGGCACCGAAAGTGCTGAGCAGCAGTTCGTCACCGGCACCGGTGAACATCAGCCCGGAACCGCGGCCGAGGCCCGACATCAGCGACGCGGATGCGGTCGCCCCGCCGAAGGGCACGGTGAACGCCGAGGGCAGGAAGTCGATGACGGGGTGGTCGGCCACCTCCCCCGGACCCCGCCTGTTCGCCTCACGTTCCAGCGCCTCCACCGGAAACCGCTGATGCACCAGGGCTTCCCGGATGCGGGTGTCCACCTGCGCGCAGAACTCGGCCACCGACACCTGGGGCGCCGGCCTCAGGACCAGCGGCACCACCCCCGCCACCATCGCGGGCAGGGTTTTCGTTTCCGGTTCGACGCGTCTGCTGACCGGGAAGTCGAAGACCACCTCGTCGCCGTCCGCGCACCAGCCCCGCAACATCAGCGCGCACGCCGCGGTGATCACCGACGATCGCGGCATGTTCCACGTTCGGCTCAGCTGCTCCACCCGCGCCAGGATCCCGGGATCCAGCGGGATGCGGTCGAGCGCCAGATCCGGCTCGGCCAGCGTCGCACTGTCGGGCCGGGGCCGGTCGCGACCGGTCCCCTCAGGCAGGTGTGTGCGCCAGTACTCCCGATCGGCGGCGTAGGCATCGGAATTCTCGTAGTGGCGCTCGGATTCGAGCAGGTCGTGCAGGGAGCCGAAGACGGTCGGCGTGATGGGCGCCCCGGAGACGGCGGCCGAATAGATCGCGGCCATCCGTTGGCAGACCAGGACGATGGCAAGTCCGTCGACGACGATGTGATGACAGCACACGAAGAGGTAGTTCTTCGCCGAACCTCCCCGGAAAAGCGTGAAGGTGAACAGCCGCTCGTCGAGCGGCATCGGCGTGCGCTGTATTTCCTGCGCCAGCTGTAGCGCTTCGAGTCTGGGATCGGCCGATTTTCGCAGATCCACGACCGTCAGACCGGCGTCGACATCATCAACCGGGCGCTGATAGACCCGGCCGTCCGCTTCGAAGAAGCTGACCCGCAGCGGTTCGGATTCCGCGACCGCGCGGTTGATCGACCACTTCAGGGCCCTGCGGTCGAGGTTTCCGTCGATCTCCACGAACAGGCCGAGTTGCCATTCGGCGTCGGACTGACGTGCCTCCTGTGCCAGCCAGATGTCCAGCTGTGTGCGAGTGACCGGGAACGCTGCTTCCCCGAGTTCCATACCTGCCCTAAGATCGCGACGTTCTCGGTATCAGCCTGACTGTTTCGCGGACAATCGATCGCGCAGCGTTTTCGGCCGGATATCGGTCCATTCGCGTTCGATGTAGGCCAGGCATGCCGCCCGGTCGTCCTCGCCGAACACCACCCGCCAGCCATCCGGGACGGCAGCGAAGGTCGGCCACAGACTGTGTTGTTCCTCGTCATTGACCAACACAACGAAGCGGCCCTTGTCATCGTCGAACGGGTTGGTGGTCACTTTGCCCTCCCAGGTGATTGACGAATTGGACGAATCAGCGCAAGCGATCTTGAATTCACGACTCCCGCGAGCATCGACGGGGACTCGGAATTGTTGTCTGTGGGCACCGATGGATACCGGTTGCGCAGTTGAACGCACGAAACTTCCGGACCGAGTTCGTAGCCGGAGCGCGACGAACAAAATCGGCCTCTGGACAGACCCGTGAGGAGAGGGGTGTTTTGACCCGCAATCGTCAAAGCGTTAGCAACTTTCTCATCAACCAGACGGGCCCAATGGCTGGTGGTGGCCGAGGCCGGACGCCGTTCGTGCGGATATTCCATCATCATCCCCACGCTGGCAACCACCCGGGGTTCGACTTTAACCAATCTCGCAGTCGTGGCAGACACTGTCAATACAGAAAGTGCATGCGATATGCGCATTCCGACCCGAATTGACATGTGCGAAAATTACTGTGGCTCAATCGAATGCAGACACCCATGGCGACACGTTCGCGGGGTATCAAGATCGAATTCTCGAATGCCCCCAATTTGATGCCCGAGGGCCTATTCTGTGCCCTATGCGCCCAGCAAAGACGCAATCTGATGTTCGACGGCGCAAGGTTTGCCCGTCGACGGCCATCGCGGCGGCCATCGTCGGCTCCTTCGTGTTGGTCCCGTCCCCGAGTGCAGCGGCCGAGGCCGCTCCGCCGGATCAGGTCGCGCTGTCGACTCTCGACGAGATCGTGCGCGGGGACTACCCGGCCGCCTCCGCCGATTTCAATCCGACGATGCAGTCACTACTGCCGGTGCAGGCTCTGCAGCAGTCGTGGGATCTCTACCAGCAGGCGTTCGGCGCGTACCTGTCCCATGGCGTCCCGGAGAACGTGCAGCGCGATGACATCACCGTGGTCAACGTGCCACTGCAGATGGCGCGCCGGCCCGGACAGTTCCGGGTCTCCGTCCAACCGGACGGCACGCTCTCCGCCTTGACGTTCCTGCGCGAGGGCGTCCCGGTCCCGTAATTACCCGCGCGACGCGCGTGGGCCGTGCATGCCCCTTGCAGATGACCGAAACAAAAAGTAACGTCACTTTTAGTTTTGCTGTCCGATCTGGCCGAGGAGCGTCATGGAATCGTTCGTTCACCTGCGCAAAGGCAAGACGCCCAAACGCGTGCACGCCGATCTCGACGGTCTCAAGGACGACGAATTGGGTCGCGGCGGGTTCGTCGGCCGGACGGCGAACATGTACCGGCGGCACGACCCGACCGCCTACCGCACCGTCGGCCCACTGCGTCCGACCGATGTGCTCTCCTCGGAGCTGAAGCCCGGCGACAGCACCGATGCGCACGGCGGCCCGCTGCTGATGTTCTCCAACGACGACTGCCGGATCCTGCTGTCACGGCGGACCGAGCAGATGCCGTACTTCGTCCGCTACGTCGACGGTGACCTGCTGATCTTCGTGCACACGGGCGCCGGACTGCTGGAGACCGAGTTCGGTCCGTTGCGCTACCGCGAAGGCGACTGGGTCTACATCCCGAAAGCCTGTACGTTCCGCCAGCTGCCCGATTCCGAAAGCACCTGGCTGATGATCCAGGCCACCGACGACTTCCGCGTCCCGCCGGCGGGCATACTGGGCCGGCACTTCCCGTTCGACCCGGCCCAGGTGACCATCCCGGAGCCGGCGCCCGGCGATGATGACGGCCGGGACGAATACGAGGTGCGCCTCGTCCATGAGGGTGGGCCCACTTCACTGTTCTATCAACATAATCCGCTCGACGTCGAGGGCTGGCGCGGGGACAACTTCCCGTTCAGCTTCAATATCGAGGACTACACCGTCATCACCTCCGAGAGCGTGCACCTGCCGCCGACCGTGCACCTGTTCATGCAGGCCACCGGCGTCTACGTGATGAACTTCCTGCCCAAGCCCGCCGAAAGCGTGCCGGGCACCGAGCGGACCCCGTGGTATCACCGCAATGTCGACTACGACGAGATCGCGTTCTTCCACTCGGGTTCGCTGTACGGCATCCCGATGCCACCCGGACTGGTTTCCCATGCGCCGCAAGGGGTTCACCACGGCGCGCCGGAGAAGGCGCGGGAGCGGGCCCGCCGCAAGTTCGACGACTACGACCGGGTGGACTGGTCGGTGATCGCCATCGACACGCGTCGGCGGCTCATCCCGTCCGCCGAAATCCTCGCCAACGATCTGGGACAGCACTAGACATGACCACCACCGAAGCGCCCGTCAAGTTCGAGTACGAACGCATCCCGTATCTGGTGGCCTACCAGAACACCTCCAGCGTCCGCGATGTCTACGGCGGGGTCGCCGAACTCGTGGTGCTGGAGAGTTATCTGCTCAGGCCCAAGGACAAGCCGTCAGACACCGTGCTGGTGTTCATGCACCCGATCGGCGGGGGCGCGTACCTGCCGATGATCAACGCCCTGGCCCGGGCCGGTCACCACGTCATCTACTGCAACAGCCGGTTTCGCGGCACCGATTCCGCGCTACTCATGGAGAAGGTCGTCGAGGACCTCGGTGAGTGCATCAAGGATGCCAAGGACCGCCTGGGCTACTCACAGGTGGTGCTGGCCGGCTGGAGCGGCGGCGGTTCGCTGTCGGTGTTCTACCAGCAGCAGGCCCAGCACCCGACCATCACCGCCAGCCCGTCCGGTGACGGTCCCGACCTCACCACACTCGGTCTCATCCCCGCCGACGGCATCATGCTGCTGGCCGCACACATCAGCCGCCACGGCACCATGACCGAATGGATGGACGCCTCCATCCTCGACGAGAACGACCCGTCCCAGCGGGATCCCGAGCTCGATCTCTACAACCCGGACAACCCGAACCAACCGCCATACACTCCGGATTTCCTGGAGCGCTACCACCAGGCGCAGATCGCTCGGAATCGGCGAATCACCATGTGGGTCAAGGAGAAACTCGCCGAACTCAAGGCCGCCGGCCGCCCCGATGACGAATACGCCTTCGTGGTACACGGCACCATGGCGGATCCGCGCTGGCTGGACCCGACCGTCGACCCGAACGAACGCACCCCCGGGCTCTGCTATCTGGGCGATCCGCAGGTGGTGAACAACTCCCCCGTCGGCCTGGCCCGGTTCTGCACACTGCGCAGCTGGCTGTCGCAGTGGAGCTACGACGACGCCAACGGCGACGCCGTCAAGGCCGGCCCGGATATCGCGGTGCCCACGCTCGTGATCGGTAACCTCGCCGATGACGCCTGCACGCCGAGTCACACCCGCCGGCTGTTCGAGGCGATCGGGCACCCCGACAAGGAGATGCACGAGATCGCCGGCGCCAACCACTACTACTCGGGTCCGGACCAGCGCGGTACCCTGCGTCAGGCCGTCGAGGTGTGCACCGATTGGCTGCACCGGCACGGGTTTTCGCTATGACAACCGGCGCTCTGGATGGTATCCGGGTTCTGGAGCTGGGCACCCTCATCTCGGGTCCGTTCGCCGGCCGGCTGCTCGGCGACATGGGCGCCGAGGTCATCAAGATCGAGCTGCCCGGGTCACCGGACCCGCTGCGCACCTGGGGTCAGGCCGAGGTCGACGGACACCACTTCTTCTGGACCGTGCACGCCCGCAACAAGAAAGCCGCCACCCTGGATCTGCGGACCGACCGCGGCCGCGAGCTCTTCCTGGAGCTGGTGGAGCGCTCCGACATCATCGTCGAGAACTTCCGGCCCGGCACCCTGGAGAAGTGGGGCCTGGGCTACGACGCGCTGCGGGCACGCAACAAGGGCATCATCCTGGTGCGGGTGTCCGGATACGGCCAGACCGGCCCGGACGCCGGTAAGGCCGGCTACGCCTCGGTCGCCGAAGCGGCCAGCGGGCTGCGCCACATGAACGGATTTCCCGGCGGCCCGCCACCGCGGCTGGCGTTGTCGTTGGGTGACAGCCTGGCCGGGATGTTCGCCGCGCAGGGCGCGCTGGCCGCGCTGTACCGGCGCAGCGTGACTGGAGAGGGCCAGATCGTCGACACCGCGCTGACCGAAAGCTGCCTGGCCATCCAGGAATCCACCATTCCCGACTACGACGTCTCCGGCGTGGTCCGCGGGCCGTCTGGCACCCGGCTGGAGGGCATCGCCCCGTCGAACATCTATCAGAGCGCCAACGGCAGCTGGGTGGTGATCGCGGCCAACCAGGACACGGTCTTCCGCAGGCTGTGCGGCGCGATGGGCAAGCTCGAACTGGCCACCGATGACCGGTTCGTCAACCACGTGGCCCGTGGACGCAATCAGGACGAGCTCGACAAGATCATCGGCGACTGGGCGGCCGAGCGGCAACCCGACGACATCATCGCCACGCTCTCGCAGGCCGGTGTGATCAGCGGGCCGATCAACACCGTGGCCGAGGTGGTCAACGACCCGCAGCTGCAGGCCCGCGGAATGATCGCCGACCATTGGGATGAGCGCATCGCACGTAATGTCAAGGGACCGGGCGTCATCCCGGTGTTGTCCGAAACGCCGGGCAGTGTGCGCAACGGCGGCTCGGCGCGGCCCGGTCAGCACAATGACGAGGTGTTCTCGGGGCTGCTGGGCCTGAGCGCCGAGGAACTGACGACGCTGCGGGAGCAGGGGGTGCTGTGACTTTCCCGAAGAAGGTTGATATCCGCGAGGTCTGCCTACGCGACGGTCTGCAGATCGAGGCGCCCATCCCGCTGGCCGCCAAGATCGGGATCCTGGAGGCCATCGTGGCCACCGGGGTACGCGAGGTGGAGGCCACCGCCTTCGTCTCACCGTCGAAGGTGCCCGCGCTGGCCGATGCCGCCGAACTCGCCGCCGAGTTGTACCGCTTCCCCGACGTGGAGTTCTCGGCGCTGGTGGCCAGCCCCAACGGTGCCACCCGAGCCACCGCCGCCGGCCTGACCTCGATCGAATACGTGGTATCGGCGTCGGATGCGCACAGCCGCGCCAATGTCGGCCGTGACACCGCGGAGGCGACGGCGGCCATCGCCGACGTCACCCGGATCGCCCATGACCACGGCGCCGGCGTCGAGGTCATCATCGCCACCGCCTGGGACTGCCCGTTCGACGGCCCGACCGCTCCCCGACGGGTGATCGAGATTGCTTCGGCGGCAGCAGAACTCGGCGTGGACCGGATCGCCATCGCCGACACCATCGGAACCACCACCCCGCACCGGGTCACCACCTTGATCGGGCAGGTCCGCCCGGTGATCGGCGATCTGCCGCTGGGCGCGCATTTCCACAACACCCGCGGCGCCGGGCTGGCCAGCGCGTACGCCGCCGTGCAGGCCGGGGTGACCCGGTTGGATGCCGCCGTCGGCGGCCTGGGTGGTTGCCCGTTCGCCCCGGGGGCCAGCGGCAACATCGCCACCGAGGATCTCGTCTACCTGTTGCGTGACAGCGGTATCGAGGTCGATGTCGATCTCGACGCCGCGATCGCAGCGGCCCGGGTCGCCCAGGACGCCGTCGGGCACGAACTGCCCAGCGCGCTGCTGCGCGCCGGTGATCGCATCCTGGCCTGATATGACACCCCCCGAATCGCTGACCGCCAAGGGCCGCCAGACCCGCGAGGCCATCGAACTGGCCGCCCGAAAGCTGTTCGCCGAACGCGGGTTTCATGGCACAACCCTCGCCGATATCACGTCGGCGGCCGGGAAGTCCGCGGCGGTGTTCTACCGGTATTTCGATGACAAGGAAGATCTGCTGGCCTCGCTGGCCGAATCGTTCCTGCACGATATCGTCGAGCCGTCCGGAAACCGGGTACCGCTGCCGGACTCCCCGCAGGACAGCGAGTACTTCACCACGGTGGTGACCGGGTACTGGAATCTGTTCCGGCAGAACATCGGCATCATGATCGCCGTCGCCCAACTCGGGGCCACCCAACCCCGGTTCGCGCAGGTGCAGCACGAGTTCCGGCGTTTCGGCATGGACATGGTTGCCGGGTCGGTGCGGCGCGCCCGCGAGCAGGGCTATGCCCACGACCTCGAGCCCGAACACATCGCCGCGGCCATCGCGTTGCTGTTCGAGAACTTCACCGTCGTCGTGGTGGGCAAGCCGGGCTCCGAACTACAGATCAGCGATGCCGATGCCATCAAGACGTTGTCGACGATCTGGAAGAAAACCCTGTACGGCCACTGAAGTCGAAAGAGAGATCACCGTGGATTTCGCTTTACCCGAGCATCTTCCGGGCCTGCTGGCCGAGATGGACGCCTTCATCGAAGCCGAGATCAAGCCGCTGGAACGCGAGAACATGCAGTACTTCGACCGGCGTCGCGAGTTCGCCCGGACCGACCTGGACAACGGCGGCGTCCCGACCCGGGAATGGGAGGACCTGCTCGACGAGATGCGTCGGCGCGCCGACGCCGCCGGGTGGCTGCGCTACGGCCTGCCGGAGGAGTTCGGCGGACGCGGTGGCTCCAACCTCGACATGGCCGTGATCCGGGAACACCTGGCACACAAGGGGCTCGGGCTGCACAACGATCTTCAGGATGAATCCTCGATCGTCGGCAACTTCCCGCAGGTCATCATGATGAGCCGGTT
The DNA here is from genome assembly GCF_008329585.1 of Mycolicibacterium sp. P9-22. Classification (GTDB taxonomy): domain Bacteria; phylum Actinomycetota; class Actinomycetes; order Mycobacteriales; family Mycobacteriaceae; genus Mycobacterium. Next base: position 311,296 of record NZ_NPKP01000005.1, read on the forward strand.
CGGCACGGAAGCCCAGAAGAAGGACTGGGTGGAGGCGATGCTCACCGGGCAACGCTCGATGGCATTCGGGCTCACCGAACCCGATCACGGCAGCGACGCCACCTGGATGGAGACCACCGCGGTACGCGACGGTGACGACTGGCTGATCAACGGCGCCAAGCGCTGGAACACCGGAGTGCACCGCGCCACCCACGACCTGATCTTCGCCCGCACCTCCGGCCAGGACGGCTCCGCGGTCGGGATCACCGCATTCCTGGTGCCCACCGACACCCCGGGTTTCACCGTCCCCTACTACTGGTGGACCTTCAACATGCCCAGCGACCATGGCGAGGTCGAACTCAAAGATGTCCGGGTGCCCGCCGACGCGGTGCTCGGTGAGGTCGACCACGGTCTGGAGGTGGGCCAGACCTTTTTGCACGAGAACAGGATCCGGCAGGCGGCCAGCAGCCTGGGTGCGGCGCAATACTGTATCGACCGGGCCGCGCAGTACGCCGGGGACCGGATCGTGTTCGGCAAGCCGCTGTCGGTGAATCAGGCCGTGCAGTGGCCGCTGGCCGAGTTGCAGACCGAGGCGCAGATGGTGCGTCTGCTGGTCTACTACGCGGCCTGGCACCTGGATCGCGATCACCACATGGAGGTCTCGGACAAGGTGTCGATGGCCAACTACCGGGCCAACCGGCTGGTGTGTGAGGCCGCCGACCGGGCGATGCAGATCCACGGCGGTATCGGCTACAGCCGCCATGAACCTTTCGAGCACATCTACCGGCACCACCGGCGGTACCGGATCACCGAGGGAGCCGAGGAGATTCAGATCCGCCGGGTCGCGCAGCGCATGCTGAAGTTCGGCCGCAAGTGACCGATCCGCACGCGCTGGCCGCGGTGCTGGCACCCGCCCTCGGGGAGGTCACGGTGACAGACCTGCGGGTGCTCACCGGCGGGGCCAGCCGCGCCACCTGGGCCTTCGATGCGCAGACCGCATCGGGGGTGCGCGCGCTGATCCTGCGCACCGGCCCGCCCGACGATGTGCACGCCGGCATGGAACTGGAGGCCGCCGCCCTCCGCCGGGCGGCCGCCGCCGGTGCACCGGTCCCTGAGATCCTTGCCGCCGACAATTCTGCTGCGGCGCTGGGCAATCCGTATCTCATCTGCGAGTTCATCGGTGGTGAGACGATTGTCCGCAAGATCCAGCGCACCCTCGACGACGCCGGGCGGGCGCGTCTGCTGCGTCAATGCGCGCAGGCGCTGGTGGCGATTCACCGGGCCGACCCCGCGGGCATCGGGCTGCCGGCCTCGGACCCGCTGGCGCAGTGGCGGCATCAGCTCGACGAGATGGGTGACACCACAGCCACATTCGAGTGGGCCTTCCGGTGGCTGGAACGGCACCGCCCGCCGGCGACGCGGGCGGTGCTGGTGCACGGCGACTTCCGGATGGGAAACCTGATCGTCGACGACACCGGCCTGGTCGCGGTGCTCGACTGGGAGCTGACCCACATCGGTGAGGCCCTCGATGATCTGGCCTGGTTCTGCATCCGCGCCTGGCGCTTCGGCGCGCCCGCAGCACTGGGCGCCGGCGGGCTCGGCAGCATCGAGGAATTCGTCACCGCCTACGAAGCGGCGGGCGGGACGGCTGTGGATCGCGGCGCGCTGCGCTGGTGGCTGGTCGCGGCCACCCTGCGCTGGGGGGTCATCTGCCGCTACCAGTACGAACGGCACCGCGCCGGGCTGACCCGGTCGGTGGAATTGGCGGCGATCGGGCGACGGGTGTGCGAGACGGAGTACGACCTGCTCAACCTCTTGGAGGACGGCGGGCCGGAGCGTAGCGACCGGGGAATGGACACAACGTGATGGATCTGCACTACAAGCCGACCGCCGCCGAGCTGGTCGCCGCCGTCGCGGAATTCCTGGAGGGTGAGGTCCGCGACGAGACCTCCGGGGCGGTGAACTTCCACGCCCGCGTCGCCGCGAATGTGCTGCGCACCGTGGAACGCGAATTGCTCGACGACACCGCCGATGAGCCACTGGCGGCGTTGTCCGCGCTGGGCTTCGACGACGAGTCCGCGCTGGCCGCGGCCATCCGGGCCGGGAACTTCGACGGTCGCGGTGCGGACGTGTTCCCCGCGCTGCGCGCACTGGTCGGCCACCGGCTGCGGGTCGCGCATCCCGGCTACGAGGAGGCGTGAGCCGGCCGCATGCTTACTCAGACCCGGCGCACCCGCGCCAGCCAGGCCGGCTCATCGACAACCGTGCCGGCCGGCAACCCCAGCGGTTCGGCGTGCGCCTCCCCCACCACGCCGCGGTAGGTCGTCCTCTCCAGCGCCTCCAGGTCCCAGCCGTCGGCGAAGGCCGACCGGATCGCCTGCTCGCTGACCTGCGGACCGAACCCGCGGCCGGCATCCGACAGCGCCAGCAGGTGCAGGTATCCCCCGGGCCGGCACACGCGGCGCAGGCTTTCGACGTACCGGGCCCGGTCGGCGTCGTCGAAGATGTGGAACAGCGCGCTGTCCAGGATCGTGTCGTAGGTGGTCGCGGCGTCGAGATCGAAAGCGTTACCGACCTCGAAGTGCGCATCCACCCCGCGTGCGGCCGCGTTGGCGCGGGCCTGCGCCACCGCGTGCGGCGCGAAGTCGATGCCGAGCACCTGATAGCCGAGCCGGGTCAGCAGAATGCTGTGCTCCCCCAGACCACACCCGATGTCGAGGATCGGACTGCGCAACACTCCCGATCTCTCCAGCGCCACCACCGCGGGTTGCGGTTCGCCGATCACCCAAGGCGCCGTGTGTGTTTCATAGGCAGAATCAAATCTAGAGACGGTGTCAAAGCGTTCTTTCATGACCGCCAGTGTCCGACCTGAACTTCGGTTCAGGTCAACCCCCGTCCTGGGCGAGCGAAGCGACGGGAAACTATGAAGGAGAAACAAATGACCGTTGACGTGGCGAACCGATTGTTCGACGCCATCGAACGCGGCGACTACGCCGATATCGAGGCCCTGTGGGCCGACGATGTCGCGGTGTGGCACAGCGGCGACCCGGCCGACAATGACCGCGCAACGGCGCTCAAGGTGATCCGCTGGTTTCTGCGGATCACCGCGACACGCCGGTACGAGATCCTCGATCGACAGTTCTTCGACGGCGGCTTCGTCCAGCAGCACGTCCTGCACGCCGACGCCACCCATGGTGCTTCCATCCAATTGCGGGTATGCATCGTGATCAAGGTACGAGCCGACGGCCGCATCACCCGGATCGACGAGTACTTCGACCCGGCCGATATGGCCCCGCTGCTGACGAGCTGAGGAGTACACATGGACCCGCTGGACTGGATCGGTACCTGGCGGCTGGATCCCACCCGCACGGAGCTGGCCTTCCACAGCCCCACCTTCTGGGGGTTCGCCCACGTCAAAGGCGTGTTCACCGATGTCGAGGGGGCGGCTGAGGCGGTCGCGGACAGCAATGTGACGGGCCACCTCACCATCGCCGCCGCATCGGTGAACACCGGCATCGGGCGCCGCGACAAACACCTGCGCTCCGCGGACTTCTTCGATGTCGAGCGCTTCCCCACCATCGAGGTGCGGGTGGAATCCGCGGAGGTCACCGGTGCATCCTGGGTCACCCTGAGCATCGTGGTGCGGGTGAAGGGCCGCGAACAGGAACTCGACCTGCCGGTGCACGTTCGTGACGCGGCCGGCGGCGAGGTCCAGGTGCAGACCACCACGACGCTGAATCGCCAGGCTTTCGGGGTGGACGGCAACCTGCTCGGGATGATGGGGGACGCGGTCACCATCGAAGCCGCCGCGGTTTTCGTCAAGCAGTCGTAGCATCGGCCATGTGGCCGACACCGACGCCCAGCTCCGGATCCTGGTCTACAGCTCCAACAACCGCACCCGCGATCAGGTGCGCTCGGCGCTCGGCCGACGCATCCACCCCGATCTGCCCGAGCTGAGTTACCTCGACGTCGCGACCGCCCCGGTCGTCGTCGAACAGGTCGCGGCGGGCGGGTTCGATCTGCTGATCCTCGACGGCGAAGCCGCCCCGGCCGGTGGGATGGGGCTGGCCAAACAGCTCAAGGACGAGGTGCAGGTGTGCCCGCCGATCCTGGTGCTCACCGGCAGGCCCGACGACGCCTGGCTGGCGTCCTGGTCACGCGCCGAAGCCGCCGTGCCACACCCGATCGACCCGATCCGCCTGGGTGAGGCCGTCGCCCATCTGCTGCGCAACAACGCCTGAGTCCCAGCACGAAATAGGCTGCGGCCGTTGGTTCTTCACCGCTCTCTCCGATGAGGGCGGGCAGCCGAGCTGTTGGACTCGATACTAACGAAAATGCGCCGCCTCAACCGTTAACGCGACTAAGCTGTGTGCTAGCTCACATCGACAGTCCAACGAGAGAGCGGCACAAAGGTTGACACAGGCATGAACGTCTACACACCCATCCTGGTGCTCGGGGCGATCGCTGCCGCGTTCGCGATCGGTTCGGTGGGTATCGCCACCTTCATCGGGCCGCGCCGCTACAACCGGGCCAAACTCGAGGCCTACGAATGCGGGATCGAGCCACTGCTGCCCGCCGAGGATGCCAAGCTCGCCACCGGCCAGCGATTCCCGGTCAAGTACTACCTGACCGCAATGCTGTTCATCATCTTCGATATCGAGATCGTGTTCCTCTACCCGTGGGCGGTGTCGTTCGACTCGCTGGGCCTGTTCGCGGTGGTCGAGATGCTGCTGTTCATGCTGACCGTCTTCGTGGCCTACACCTACGTCTGGCGCCGAGGAGGCCTGTCATGGGACTAGAGGAACAACTGCCCGGCGGCATTCTGCTGTCCACCGTGGAGAAGGTCGCCGGCTACGTCCGCAAGGGCTCGCTGTGGCCGGCCACCTTCGGGTTGGCGTGCTGCGCCATCGAGATGATGGCGACGGCGGGGCCGCGCTTCGACATCTCCCGGTTCGGCATGGAACGGTTCTCCGCCACCCCGCGGCAGGCCGACCTGATGATCGTCGCCGGCCGGGTCAGCCAGAAGATGGCCCCGGTGCTGCGTCAGGTCTATGACCAGATGGCAGAACCGAAATGGGTACTGGCCATGGGGGTCTGCGCGTCCTCGGGCGGCATGTTCAACAACTACGCGGTGGTACAGGGCGTCGACCACGTGGTACCGGTGGACATCTATCTGCCCGGCTGTCCACCGCGGCCCGAGATGCTGCTGAACGCAATCCTGAAGCTGCACGCCAAGATTGCCGAGATGCCGCTCGGGGTCAACCGCGCCGAGGCGGTGGCCGCCGCCGAACAGGCTGCGCTGGCGTCGCCGACAACCCTCGAACTGACCGGGCTGCTGCGCTCATGACCGATCGTGAAGTCATCGGCACCCGCCGCGGCATGTTCGGGGTGACCGGCAGCGGTGACACCTCCGGCTACGGACGGCTCGTCCGTGAGGTCGCACTGCCGGGCAGTTCACCACGCCCCTACGGCGGTTACTTCGACGAGGTGGTGGACGCCTTGATCGCCGGACTGGGACCGGACCGGTTCACCGCCGCCGTCGAACGCGTCGTGGTGTTCCGCGATGAGCTGACCCTCGAGGTCCGGCGTGCGCACCTGCCGTTGGTGGCACAGACCCTGCGCGACGATCCCGCGCTGAGATTCGAGCTGTGTCTGGGTGTTTCGGGCGTGCACTATCCGCAGGAGCAGGACCGTGAGTTGCACGCGGTGTATCCACTGATGTCGATCACGCACAACCGCAGGCTGCGGGTGGAGGTCGCCGCCCCGGACACCGACCCGCACATCCCATCGCTGTTCCCGGTGTATCCGACCACCGACTGGCACGAGCGGGAGACCTACGACTTCTTCGGAATCATCTTCGACGGGCACCCGTCGCTGACCCGCATCGAGATGCCCGATGACTGGGTCGGACATCCGCAACGCAAGGACTACCCGTTGGGCGGCATCCCCGTGGAGTATCACGGCGCGCAGATACCGCCGCCCGACGAGCGGAGGGCATACAACTGATGTCAGTGGAGACCGATCCGCCCGTCGTCATGGTCGGCGGACAGGACTGGGATGCGGTGGTGGCCGCCGCGCGCGAGCACGCCGGTGAACGCATCGTCGTCAACATGGGCCCGCAGCACCCGTCCACGCACGGCGTGCTGCGGCTGATCCTGGAAATCGAAGGCGAGACCATCACCGAGGCCCGGTGCGGAATCGGCTACCTGCACACCGGGATCGAGAAGAACCTGGAGTACCGCAACTGGACCCAGGGGGTCACCTTCGTGACCCGGATGGACTACCTGTCCCCGTTTTTCAACGAGACCGCCTACTGCCTGGGCGTGGAGAAGCTGCTCGGCGTCACCGACGATATCCCCGAGCGCGCCAGCGTCATCCGGGTGTTGCTGATGGAGCTCAACCGGATCTCCAGCCACCTGGTCGCGCTGGCCACCGGCGGTATGGAACTCGGTGCGATGTCGGCCATGTTCTTCGGATTCCGTGGCCGCGAAGAGATTCTCGCCCTGTTCGAGACCATCACCGGGCTGCGGATGAACCACGCCTTCATCCGGCCCGGCGGGCTGGCCTCGGACCTGCCCGACGAGGCCATGCCGCAACTGCGCGAACTGCTCAGGATCCTTCCCGAACAGCTGCAGGATCTGGAGAAACTGCTGCGGCAGAACTACATCTGGAAGGCCCGCACCGAGGGTATCGGGTATCTGGACCTGACCGGGTGCATGGCGCTCGGCATCACCGGACCGGTGCTGCGGTCGACCGGGCTTCCGCACGATCTACGCCGGGCCCAGCCGTACTGCGGGTATGAGACCTACGACTTCGAGGTGTGCACGGACGATGGCTGTGATGCCTACGGCCGTTACCTGATTCGCGTCGACGAGATGAAGGAATCGCTGAAGATCGTCGAGCAGTGCGTGGCGCGGTTGAAGCCCGGCCCGGTGATGCTGACCGACAAGAAGCTGGCCTGGCCGGCGGATCTGAAGCTCGGCCCGGACGGGCTGGGCAACTCCCCCGAGCACATCGCCAAGATCATGGGCTCCTCGATGGAGGCCCTCATCCATCACTTCAAGCTGGTGACCGAGGGAATCCGGGTGCCCGCCGGCCAGGTGTACGTCGCTGTCGAATCGCCGCGCGGCGAGCTCGGCGTGCACATGGTCAGCGACGGCGGCACCCGCCCGTACCGCGTGCACTACCGCGATCCCTCGTTCACCAATCTGCAGGCGGTGGCCGCCATGTGCGAGGGCGGCATGGTCGCCGACGCGATATCCGCGGTGGCATCGATCGACCCGGTGATGGGAGGCGTGGACAGATGACGGCGATAGACCTCCAGCTGGGGCAACGCCCGGACGAATCGGGACCCCCGATCAGTGCTGGGCCACAGCTCTATCCGGACGAGGTGACCGGACGCCTGTCAGCCGACGCCGCACAGATCATCGCCCGCTACCCGGTGGCACGGTCGGCCCTGCTGCCACTGCTGCACCTGGTGCAGGCCCAGGACGGTTACCTGACACCGGCCGGAATCGGTTTCTGCGCCGCACAACTGGGCCTGACGCCTGCCGAGGTCACCGCCGTCGCCACGTTCTACTCGATGTACCGGCGCACCCCCACCGCGGACTATCTCGTCGGGGTCTGCACCAATACGCTGTGCGCGATCATGGGCGGCGACGCCATCCTCGAGGAACTGCAGGATCATCTGGGCATCCACGCCGGACAGAGCACCCCGGACGGTTCGGTCACGCTGGAACACATCGAATGCAACGCCGCCTGCGATTACGCCCCGGTGGTGATGGTGAACTGGGAGTTCTTCGACAACCAGACCCCCTCCTCGGCCCGGGGCCTCGTCGATGACCTGCGGTCGGGCGCACCGGTCACACCGACCCGCGGGGCGCCGATGTGCACCTTCAAGCAGACGGCCCGCATCCTGGCCGGTTTCCCCGATCAACGACCCGGCGCGAATGACGCCGCCCCCGGTGATGCCACCCTGGCGGGCCTGGAGGTGGCCCATGAACGCGGCATGACCGCTCCCGCGACCGGCGAATCAGGTTCCACCGCAAGCGGACCCGATGACGAACGGATCGCCGAGGAGACGGCTCGCAACGAACCGGCGCCGGCGCCCTCGGCGGACCTGCCGACGAAGAACGGGGACCGGCCGTGACGCTCGCACCCGTCCTGAGCAAATACTGGGACCAGCCGTCGTCCTGGACGCTGGACGCCTACCGGCGCCACGGCGGCTACCGGGCGCTGACGAAGGCGCTCGCCATGGCGCCCGACGACGTCATAGCCCTGGTCAAGGAGTCCGGGCTGCGCGGCCGCGGCGGGGCGGGATTCCCGACGGGACAGAAGTGGTCGTTCATCCCGCAGGGCGCCGAGGGTGCCGGCGCCAAACCGCACTACCTGGTGATCAACGCCGACGAATCGGAACCCGGTACGTGCAAGGACATCCCGCTGATGATGGCGTCGCCGCATGCGCTCATCGAGGGCGCGATCATCGCGGCCTACGCGATCCGCGCGCGGTATGCGTTCATCTACCTGCGCGGCGAGGTGGTGCCGGTGTTGCGGCGCCTGCAGGCCGCGGTCACCGAGGCCTACGATGCCGGTTACCTCGGCGCGGGCGTCGACCTCGTGGTGCACGCCGGTGCGGGCGCCTACATCTGCGGTGAGGAAACCGCACTGCTGGATTCGCTGGAGGGGCGCCGCGGCCAGCCCCGGCTGCGGCCGCCGTTCCCGGCGGTCGCCGGCCTCTACGCCTGCCCGACGGTGGTGAACAATGTCGAATCCATCGCCAGCGTGCCCGCCGTCGTCGCCAACGGTGTGGACTGGTTCAAGTCGATGGGCTCGGACAAGTCACCCGGCTTCACGCTGTATTCGCTGTCGGGTCACGTCACCCGCCCCGGACAATACGAGGCCCCGCTGGGTGTCACCCTGCGGGAACTTCTCGACTACGCCGGCGGCGTCCGGGCAGGACACCGGCTGAAGTTCTGGACCCCGGGTGGCTCGTCGACACCATTGCTGACCCCCGAACACCTGGACATCCCATTGGATTACGAGGGAGTGGCCGGCGCCGGGTCGATGCTGGGCACCAAGGCGCTGCAGATCTTCGACGAGACCACCTGCGTGGTGCGCGCGGTGCGGCGGTGGACACAGTTCTACGCCCATGAATCCTGCGGCAAGTGCACCCCGTGCCGGGAGGGCACCTACTGGCTGGCCCAGATCTACCAGCGCCTGGAAACCGGCCTGGGCGAGCAGGCGGATATCGACAAACTGCTCGACATCTCCGATGCCATTCTCGGCAAATCGTTCTGCGCGCTCGGCGATGGTGCGGCCAGCCCGATCATCTCGTCCATCAAGTATTTCCGCGACGAATACCTGGCCCACCTGGGTGGCGGGTGTCCGTTCGACCCGTATGCGTCGACGCTGTTCGCCGTGGAAGGAGCGGGCGCATGAGGGGCACTTCCTTAGCGCGAGCAGTCGCAAATGGCCCCATTTTGGGCCGATTTCGGGGCCATATGCGTCTGCTCGCGAGAGAAATGGGGGCACGCGCATGACCCTTGCCGAACCGGCCAAGGAAACCACCCCCGTCGAGATGGTGCAGCTCACCATCGACGGGCACCAGGTCAGCGTGCCGAAGGGCACCCTGCTGATCCGCGCCGCCGAACTGATGGGCATCCAGATCCCCCGGTTCTGCGATCATCCGCTGCTGGATCCGGTCGGCGCCTGCCGGCAGTGCCTGGTCGAGGTGGAGGGTCAGCGCAAACCGCTGGCCTCGTGCACCGCCGCGGTGACCCCGGACATGGTGGTACGCACCCAGCTGACCTCCGAGATCGCCGACAAGGCCCAGCACGGAGTGATGGAACTCCTGCTGATCAACCATCCGCTGGACTGCCCGGTCTGCGACAAGGGTGGTGAATGCCCGCTGCAGAACCAGGCGATGTCCAACGGCCGCAGCGATTCGCGCTTCACCGACGTCAAACGCACCTTCCCCAAGCCGATCAGCCTGTCCGCCCAGGTGCTGCTGGACCGGGAACGCTGCGTGCTGTGTGCCCGGTGCACCCGGTTCTCCAACCAGATCGCCGGCGACCCGTTCATCGAACTGCTGGAACGCGGTGCGCTGCAACAGGTCGGTATCGCCTCCGGGGAGGCGTTCGACTCCTACTTCTCCGGCAATACCGTGCAGATCTGCCCGGTCGGCGCCCTCACCGGGACTGCCTACCGGTTCCGGGCGCGGCCCTTCGACCTGGTGTCCTCGCCGAGCGTCTGCGAGCACTGCGCGTCGGGGTGCGCGCAACGCACCGACCACCGGCGCGGAAAGGTGTTGCGGCGCCTCGCCGGCGACGACCCCGAGGTCAACGAGGAATGGAACTGCGACAAGGGCCGCTGGGCGTTCACCTATGCCCGCGAAGGTGACCGCATCACCACTCCCCTGGTGCGCGATCCCGACGGCAGCCAGCGCCCGGCGTCGTGGTCGGAGGCGGTGGCGGTCGCGGTACGCGGCCTGACCGCCGCGGCCGGGCGGGCCGGCGTCCTGGTCGGCGGGCGCGCCACCGTGGAAGACGCCTACGGCTACGCCAAGTTCGCCCGGATCATGCTGGACACCAACGATATCGACTTCCGCAGCAGGCCTCACTCGGCGGAAGAAGCCCAGTTCCTGGCCCACGCCGTCGCCGGGCTGCCGCAGTCGGTCAGCTACGCCGATATCGAGTCCGCGCCCGCCGTGCTGCTGGCCGGTTTCGAACCCGAAGAGGAATCCCCGATCGTCTTCCTGCGGCTGCGCAAGGCGTTCCGCAAGCGCGACCTGCCGGTGCTGTCGGTGGGTCCGTTCGCCACCCGCGGCCTGCACAAGATGGGCGGCCGCCACATCCCGGCCGCACCCGGCGGTGAGGCCGCGGCACTGGACGCTCTGAAAGATGAGCTGCCGCCCGACGCGCTCATCCTGGTCGGTGAACGCCTGGCCGGCTCTCCCGGTGCCTATTCCGCGGCGATCCGGCTGGCCGCCGCGACGGGCGCCCGGCTGGGCTGGATACCGCGCCGGGCCGGTGATCGCGGCGCGCTGGAAGCCGGTGCCGCACCGCATCTGCTGCCCGGGGGTCGGCCCGTCGAGGACGCCGCCGCCCGCGGCGAGGTGGCGACGGCGTGGAATGTCGAGGAATTGCCCGCCCGGCCCGGCCGCGACACCGGCGGGATCCTCGCCGCGGCCGCCGCCGGCGATATCCGGGCGCTGCTCGTCGGCGGCGTCGACGTCTACGACCTCCCCGATCCGGAAGCGGCCATGGCTGCGCTGGATGCCGCGCCGTTCCTGGTCAGCCTGGAATTGCGGCGCAGTGCCGTCACCGATCGCGCCGATGTGGTGTTCCCGGTGGCGCCGGTCAGCGAGAAGGCCGGCACCTTCGTGAACTGGGAAGGCCGGCATCGTGCGTTCCCGGCGGCGCTGCCTCCCACCGCCACGGCCGATATGCGGGTGCTGGCCGCCCTGGCCGATGAGGTCGGCGTCGATCTCCGGTTGACCGACGCCGCCACCGTGCGCGCCGATATCGAGCGTCTGGGCAGCTGGCAGGGCCCCCGCGCCGCCGCGCCCACCGTACCGGCCGCGGAGATGGTCCGGCCCGGGCCCGGCGAAGCCGTGCTGACCGGCTGGCGGATGCTGCTCGACGAGGGCCGGCTACAGGACGGGGAACCGCATCTGGCCGGCACCGCCCGGCCCGTCGTGGCCCGGATGTCCGCGACGACCGCCTCCGAGATCGGTTGTGAGCAGGGTGATCCGGTCCGGATCAGCACCGGCCGCGGTGAGCTGACGGCGCCGGTGGCGGTGACCGAGATGCCCGACCGGGTGGTATGGCTGCCGCTGAACTCCATCGGCTGCCGGGTGCACCGCACGCTCGGCGCCACGGTGGGCGACACCGTCCGGATCGAGCCGGTATGAACTACCCGGATCTCAGCTCATTCGGTCGCGACCCGTGGTGGTTGATGCTGGCCAAGTGTCTGCTGATCTTCGTGTTCCTGGTGCTCACCGTGCTGGTGGCCATCCTGGCCGAACGGAAGATCCTGGGCCGCATGCAGTTGCGGTTCGGTCCCAACCGCGTCGGGCCATTCGGGCTGCTGCAGAGCCTCGCCGACGGCGTCAAACTCGCGCTCAAAGAGGGCCTCATCCCGGCCGGTGTCGACAAACCGATCTATCTGATGGCGCCGGTGATCGCCGTCATCCCGGCCATCATGGCGTTCGCCGTCATCCCGATGGGCGGGCTGGTGTCGGTCTTCGGGTATACCACCGCACTGCAACTCACCGACCTGCCGGTGGCCGTGCTCTACGTGCTGGCGGTGACCTCGGTCGGGGTGTACGGAATCGTGCTGGCGGGGTGGGCATCCGGATCGACCTACCCGCTGCTGGGTGGTCTGCGCTCCAGCGCACAGGTCGTCTCCTATGAGATCGCGATGGCGCTGTCCTTCGTCGCGGTGTTCCTCTACGCCGGGACCATGTCGACCTCCGGCATCGTCGCCGCCCAACACAGCACCTGGTTCGTCTTCCTGCTGCTGCCCTCGTTCCTGGTGTACGTGACCTCCATGGTCGGCGAGACCAACCGGGCGCCGTTCGACCTGCCGGAGGCCGAGGGCGAACTCGTCGGCGGATTCCACACCGAGTACTCGTCACTGAAGTTCGCGATGTTCATGCTGGCCGAGTACATCAACATGACGACGGTGTCGGCGCTGGCCACCACGATGTTCCTCGGTGGATGGCAGGCACCGTTCCCGTTCAACATGATCGACGGCGCCAACTCGGGGTGGTGGCCGCTGCTGTGGTTCGTCGGGAAGGTGTGGGCCTTCCTCTTCTTGTTCATGTGGCTACGCGCCACCCTGCCCCGGTTGCGCTACGACCAGTTCATGGCGCTGGGCTGGAAGCTGCTGATCCCGGTCTCGCTGGGCTGGATCGTGGTCGTCGCCATCACCCAGACGCTGCGCGGCGAGGGTTCCCCGATCTGGGTGGCGATGGTGATCAGTCTGGCCGCCGTGGTCGCGGTGGGCCTGATCCTGATGATCCGCCGTTCGGTGCGGCGCAACGCGATCCCGACGTTCAGTCTGCCCACGGATCCGGGCGCGGTGAGCGTCTACCCGATCCCGCCGATACCGAATATTCCGCGTCCGATGCGCGAGGAACCGAAGGAGCGTTCAGATGTCTAAGACCGGTGATGCGCTGGCCGGGTTCGGCGTCACGTTCAAGGCGATGTTCAAGAAGCCGATCACCGAGCAGTACCCGGAGGAGCCCGGCCCCGTCGCGGCGCGCTACCACGGCAGACACCAGCTGAACCGGTACGCCGACGGGCTGGAGAAATGCATCGGCTGCGAGCTGTGCGCGTGGGCCTGCCCTGCGGACGCCATCTTCGTCGAGGGCGCGGACAACACCGAGCAGCAACGGTTCTCACCCGGCGAGCGGTACGGGCAGGTGTACCAGATCAACTATCTGCGGTGCATCGGCTGCGGGCTGTGCATCGAGGCCTGCCCCACCCGGGCGCTCACCATGACCAACGACTACGAGATGGCCGATGACAATCGCGCGGACCTCATCTACGGCAAGGACAAGTTGCTCGCCCCGCTGACCGCCGACATGACCGCACCCCCGCACGCGATGGCCCCGGGCAGCACCGATGAGGACTACTACCGCGGCAACATCGACGCCCTCGGCCTGATCCAGCAGCCGGAGACGGCCTGATGACCCTGGACGTGATGGCGGCCGCGATCGACGGTGAGGCACTGACCCGCACCTCGACCACCGAGGCGGTGCTGTTCTGGATCCTGGGCGCGGTGATCGTGGGCAGCGCGCTCGGCGTGGTCACCGCGACCAAGGCGGTGTATTCGGCGATCTTCCTGGCCATCACCATGATCAACCTCGCGGTGCTCTACATCGCCCAGGACGCAGTGTTCCTCGGGGTGGTGCAGGTGGTCGTCTACACCGGCGCGGTGATGATGCTGTTCCTGTTCGTGCTGATGCTCATCGGCGTTGACTCCTCGGAGTCACTGGTGGAAACCATTCGTGGGCAACGGGTCTCGGCGATCGTCGTCGGCATCGGGTTCGGTGTCCTGCTGATCGGGGCGATCGGCAACGCCTCGGTCACCGGATTCGCCGGCCTCGAGCAGGCCAACGGGGCCGGCAACGTCGAGGGCCTGGCGGTGCTGATCTTCACCCGCTACGTGTGGGCGTTCGAGTTGACCAGCGCGCTGCTGATCACCGCGACGCTGGGCGCGATGGTGCTGGCCCACCGGGAGCGGTTCGACCGCCGCAAGACCCAGCGGGAGATGGCCGCCGAGCGCTTCGCTCCGGGCGGGCATCCGACGCCGATGCCCAATCCCGGTGTGTACGCCCGGCACAATGCCGTCGATATGCCGGCCCGGTTGCCCGACGGGACCGGCGCGCGCACCTCTGTCAGTTCGGTGCTGGTGCCCCGCGGCCGCGTACGAACCGAGGATGACGAATGAACCCGGCGAACTACCTGTTCCTGTCGGCCCTGCTGTTCACCATCGGGGCCGCCGGAGTGCTGCTGCGCCGCAACGCCATCATCATGTTCATGTGCGTCGAGCTGATGCTCAACGCCGCTAACCTGGCCTTCGTGACGTTCTCCCGGATGCACGGTCACCTCGACGGTCAGGTGGTCGCCTTTTTCACCATGGTGGTCGCCGCCTGTGAGGTGGTGGTCGGGCTGGCCATCATCATGGCGATCTTCCGGGCGCGCCGGTCGGCGTCGGTGGACGGCGCCAGTCTGCTGAGGCACTAGTGGACAACCTGACCTGGCTGCTGATCGCCCTACCGCTGGCCGGAGCGGCGCTGCTGCTGCTCGGTGGCCGGGCCACCGACGCCTGGGGGCATCTGCTCGGGTTGGCCGCCGCCACAGCATCATTCGTGGTCGCGGTGGTGCTGTTCACCCAGCTGCTCGGCCGCCCCGCCGATGACCGGACGCTGCGGCAGACGTTGTTCTCCTGGGTGCCTGCCGGCGAGTTGCGTGTCGACTTCGGGTTACAGGTCGACCAGCTGTCCATCTGCTTCGTGCTGCTGATCACCGGCGTCGGATCGCTGATCCACCTGTACTCGGTCGGCTATATGCACGCGGACGCCGGTCGTAGACGTTTTTTTGCCTACCTGAATCTCTTCCTTGCGGCAATGCTGCTGCTCGTCCTGGCCGACAACTACCTGGGCCTGTATATGGGCTGGGAGGGCGTCGGCCTGGCGTCCTATCTGCTGATCGGGTTCTGGTCGCACAAACCGAGCGCGGCCACCGCGGCCAAGAAGGCGTTCGTGGTCAACCGGGTCGGCGACATCGGTTTGGCGGTCGCGCTGATGGTGATGTTCGCCGCCACCGGAACCGTCTCCTACGCGGGTGTTTTCGACGCGGCCCCGCAAATGTCCGGCGGCACGCTGAACGCCATCGGGTTGTTGCTGCTGCTGGCCGCGTGCGGCAAGTCCGCGCAGGTGCCGCTGCAGTCCTGGCTGGGTGACGCCATGGAGGGCCCGACCCCGGTCTCCGCGCTGATCCACGCGGCCACCATGGTGACCGCCGGTGTGTACCTCATCGTGCGGTCCGGTCCGGTGTTCAACCTGGCGCCCGAAGCCCAGACCGCGGTCACGGTCGTCGGTGCGGTCACCCTGCTGTTCGGTGCGGTCATCGGCTGCGCCAAGGACGACATCAAGAAGGCCCTCGCGGCGTCGACGATGAGCCAGATCGGCTATATGGTGCTCGCCGCCGGGCTGGGGCCCGCCGGGTACGCCATCGCGATCATGCACCTGCTCACCCACGGCTTCTTCAAGGCCGGCCTGTTCCTGGGCGCCGGGTCGGTGATGCACGGGATGGACGACGAGACCGATATGCGCCGCTACGGCGGGCTGCGGTCGGTCATGCCGGTCACCTTCGTGACCTTCGGTCTCGGCTATCTCGCGATCATCGGGGTTCCGCCGTTCTCCGGCTTCTTCTCCAAGGACGCCATCATCGAAACCGCTTTCGCCGCAGGTGGAGTCAAGGGTCTGCTGCTGGGCGGCGCCACCCTGCTGGGCGCGGGGATCACCGCGTTCTACATGACCCGGGTCATGCTGTTGACATTCTTCGGCCAGAGGCGCTGGGCACCCGAAGCGCATCCACACGAGTCTCCCTCGGTCATGACCGCCCCGATGGTGGTGCTCGCCCTAGGATCCGTCGGCGCCGGGGCCCTGCTGGCCATCGGCGCCACGCTGGAGCACTGGCTGGAGCCGGTGGTCGGCGCCCATGAAGCCCACCACGTCATCCCGGTGTGGGTGATGACCACCATCACGCTTTCGGTCGTGGCGATCGGCATCGGCATCGCCTACCGCATGTACGCCACCCGGGCGGTCCCCGAGATCGCACCCGCCGGATCCGCGCTGACCATGGCCGCCCGCCACGATCTCTACGGCGATGCGTTCAACGAACGGGTGTTCATGCGCCCCGGCGCACAGTTCACCGCCGGGCTGGTGGAGCTCGACGATGACGCGGTGGAAGGCGTCACCCGCGGTCTGGCCGCGGGCGTGGCGGGCGCTTCGCAGCGGATGCGGCAGTGGCAGAACGGGTTCGCCCGGTCTTATGCGTTGTCCATGCTGGCCGGCACCGTCCTGGTCATCGGCGCGATTCTGGTGGTGAGGGTGTGGTGAACGGGATCGGTTTGCTGACCGCGCTGTGGGTGGTGCCGATGGTCGGCGCGGTGGCGGTGATCCTGCTGCCCTCCAAGGCATTCGCCAAATATGCGGCCCTGGTGATCTCGCTGCTGGTGCTGGTGCTGGCCGCGGTGCTCGCCGTCCGGTTCGATCCGGCCGGGGCGCAGTTCCAGTTCGTCGAGGACTATGCGTGGATCCCGACGTTCGGCACCGGTTACATCCTGGGACTGGACGGCATCGCGCTGGCGTTGGTGGTGCTGACGGCGGTGCTGGTCCCGCTGCTGATCGTCGCCGGCTGGCACGACGCCGCGAACACAAACTTCGGGAACCGCTCCACGCAAAGCTATCTGGCGCTGACGCTGGCCGTCGAGGCCATGGTGCTGATCTCGCTGATGGCGTTGGACGTGCTGCTGTTCTACGTGTTCTTCGAGGCGATGCTCATCCCGATGTACTTCCTCATCGGCGGGTTCGGCGGCGCCGGACGGTCCAAGGCGGCAGTGAAGTTCCTGCTGTACAACCTGTTCGGCGGGCTCATCATGCTGGCCGCCGTCATCGGCCTCTACGTGGTGACCGCCGGCAGCGGTGCTTTCGATGCCGGCACCTTCGACTTCCGGGCCATCGCGGCGGCGGTCGCCAACGGCGAGCTGAACATCGACCCGGCGCTGCTGAATGCACTGTTCCTCGGCTTCATGTTCGCGTTCGCGGTGAAGGCGCCGCTGTGGCCGTTCCACCGCTGGCTACCAGACGCCGCGGTCGAATCCACCCCGGCGACGGCGGTGCTGATGATGGCCGTCGTCGACAAGGTCGGCACCTTCGGCATGCTGCGCTACTGCCTGCAGCTGTTCCCCGACGCCGCGAAGTACTTCCAGCCGCTGATCATCACGCTGGCCGTCATCGGGATCGTCTACGGCGCGGTCGTCGCGATCGGCCAGACCGATGTGATGCGACTGATCGCCTACACCTCGATATCGCATTTCGGGTTCATCATCCTGGGGATCTTCGCGATGACCAGCCAGGGCCAGGCGGGCTCGACGCTGTACATGGTGAACCACGGCATCTCCACCGCCGCGCTGTTCCTGATCGCCGGATTCCTGGTGTCGCGCAGAGGGACCCGGCTCATCGCCGACTTCGGCGGGGTGCAGCGCGTCGCACCGGTGCTGGCGGGCACCTTCCTGGTCGCCGGTCTGGCCACCCTGTCGCTGCCCGGGCTGGCGCCGTTCATCAGCGAGTTCCTGGTCCTGATCGGCACTTTCACCAGATTCCCGGTACTCGCGGTGGTCGCGGCCGGCGCCCTGGTGCTGTCGGCGGTGTACATCCTGTGGGCCTATCAACGGATGATGACCGGACCGGTGACCGCCGGCAACGAGTCGGTCGGTGACCTGATACCGCGGGAGCTGATCGTGGTGGCCCCGTTGATCGCCCTGCTACTGGTGCTCGGGGTGTACCCGAAGCCGGCGCTCGATGTCATCAACCCCGCCGTCACCCACACGCTGACCACCATCGATGTCCAGGACCCGGTACCCGCCACGGCGGAAGGGCCGGCGAAATGACCATCGAGGCGCCGTCCATCGAATACGGCCAACTGTCACCGTTTCTCATCGTGCTGGGTGTCGCCGTCCTCGGCGTCCTGGTGGAGGCGTTCCTGCCGCGCCGAGCCCGCTACGCCACCCAACTGGGACTGGCACTGGGCGGTCAGCTGGCCGCGTTGGCCGCCGTCGTCTGGGTGCAGATCGATCTCGGTGACTCGCCCGGCAACAGCGCCGCGGTGGGTTCCCTCGTCGTGGACCGGCCCGCGTTGTTCCTGCAGGGATTGCTGCTGTTGATCGGGATCCTCGGAGTGCTGCTGATCGCGGAGCGGGGTATCGGTGCCGGCGGCGAGTCGGGGCTGGACGCGTTCACCCCGCAGGCCGCCGCGGTGCCGGGCAGTCTCGCCGAGAAGACCGCCGTCAAAGCCGTTGTCGCGCAGACCGAAATCTTCCCGCTGACAATGTTCGCGCTCGGCGGGATGATGCTGTTCCCGGCCGCCGACGACCTGCTGACCATGTTCGTCGCCCTGGAGGTGCTCTCGCTGCCGCTGTACCTGATGTGCGGACTGGCCCGTCGCCGCCGGCTGGTGTCGCAGGAAGCCGCACTCAAGTACTTCCTGCTCGGCGCCTTCTCGTCGGCATTCTTCCTGTACGGAATCGCCATGCTGTACGGGTACTCCGGCGGTTTCGGCCTCGACGATATCGCCACCGCCGTGCGGGCCGAGCGCGGCAACACCGCCCTGGCGTTGGTCGGCGTCGGGCTGGTGGCCGTCGGAATCCTGTTCAAAGTCGGTGCGGTGCCGTTCCATTCCTGGATCCCCGACGTCTATCAGGGCGCCCCCACCCCGGTCACCGCGTTCATGGCGGCCGCCACCAAGATCGCCGCATTCGGCGCCATGCTGCGCATCTTCTACGTCGCGCTGCCCGGGCTCGCCGACGACTGGCAGCCGATGCTGTGGGTGATCGCGATCGTCACGATGGTCGTCGGCACCGTCACCGCGGTGTCCCAGAGCGATGTCAAAAGGATGCTGGCCTATTCGGCGGTGGCGCACACCGGGTTCATCCTCACCGGCGTCATCGCGCTGAACGGGGCCGGGGTGGCGGCGACGTTGTTCTACCTGTTCGCCTACGGGTTCAGCACCCTCGGCGCCTTCGCGTTGGCCGGCCTGGTACGCCGCGCCGACGGCGAGGAGGAGACCACCCTGACCCGGTGGGCCGGCCTGGGCCGCCGCTATCCGGTGGTGGGCGTGGTGTTCTCGCTATATCTGCTGGCCTTCGCGGGCATCCCGTTGACCAGCGGGTTCGTCAGCAAGTTCGCAGTGTTCAAGGCGGCCGCCGAGGGCGGGGCGGGGCCGCTGGTGATCATCGGCGTCATCGCCAGCGCGGTGGCCGCCTATTTCTACGTGCGGGTGATCGTGCTGATGTTCTTCACCGACCCACCCGAGGATGCCCCGGTCGTGGTGGTGCCCAGCCTGCTGACCACCGGTGCGGTCACCGTCACCGCCGCGGTCACGTTCGCGCTCGGCGCGCTGCCGCAGCCGCTGCTGGATCTGGTGAACCAGGCGCAACAGTTCGTCCGCTGAGGTTACGTTCAGGGGTATGAGCGACGTTCTCACCGCCGACCACGGCGCCGTGCGGGTGCTGACCCTGAACCGTCCGAGGGCCCGCAACGCGCTGAGCCACGACCTGATCCGGGCGCTGTACGCGGCACTGAAAGACGCCGACGCCGACAAGGCGGTGCTCGCGGTGGTGCTCACCGGCACCGATCCAGCGTTCTGCGCGGGCGTTGACCTCAAGGAAGCGGCCCGCGACGGCCTGAAGTACTTCGAGGAGTTCCGCTCCAAAAGCTGCATCACCGCGGTCCGGGAGATGCGCACCCCGATCGTCGGCGCCATCAACGGCGCCACCTTCACCGGCGGGCTGGAGATCGCGCTGGGCTGCGACTTCCTGGTGGCCTCCGAACGCGCGGTGTTCGCCGACACCCATGCCCGGGTGGGCATCCTTCCCGGCGGCGGGATGACCGCACGGCTACCGCAGGTGGTCGGTCTGGCGATGGCCCGGCGGATGTCGATGACCGGTGAGGTCATCGACGCGGCCCGCGCCGAGCGGATCGGCCTGGTCACCGAGGTCGTCGCGCACGACCGGTTATTGGAGCGCGCCCTGGAACTGGCCGGGGCCATCGCCGAGGTGCCGGGCCCGACGATGTTGGGGCTCAAGGAGATCTATACCGAGGGTGCGGCGGCGGTCATCGATCCGGCGCTGGCCGCCGAGGCCCGTATCGCCTTTGCCCAGCACCGCGAGTTCGGGGATCTCGGTGACCGGTTCCGCGCCGTGTCCGAGCGCAACAAGAGCCAGATCACCTAGTCGCCGAAACTGTATTCCGGTAGGCCTCCACTCGCACGTTTCCTTCTGGAACGCAGCTTCGGCGGAAAAGGACCTAGCGGATCACGCCGTGCACCAGGATCGCGGTGGTCTGGTCCACCCACTGGTCGTGCAGATCCTGACCGGGGGTGAGCAGCATCCGCAGCAGGGTAGCGCCGCCGACCAGTTCGATGAGCCGGTCGGGATCGACCTCCGGCTTCACCTCGCCGCGCTCCACGGCGCGCTGCAGCCGTAGCCGCACCACCTCGAACAGCCCGGTGAACCGGCCCATCACCCGGTCGTTGAGGGCGGGGTCGGCGGCCATGTCCGCGATCACCCCGGGCAGCGCGGCCCGCACCACCGGGCTGGTGAACACCGCGCCGGCGGCCGCGATCATCTCCCGCACGTCGGTGGCGATATCACCCTCGGGCAGGCCCAGTGCGGTCGGCGCGGTGGGAAACGCCGCCTCGTGCACCAACTCGGCCTTGCTGGACCAGCGGCGGTAGAGCGCCGTCTTGGTGGTGCCCGCCCGTTCGGCCACCGCGGCCATGGTGAGGTTCGAATATCCGATCTGCACAAGCAGATCCGATGTCGCCGCAAGGATGGCAGCATCGATGCGAGGGTCCCGGGGACGCCCGGCGCCCTTGTCAACCGGTGGTATCTCTGCTTTCATAACGCTACCCACCGTATCGTAATTGGGGCCGGAAGGAACAACCGTGTCGAATGAACCGGCTGTCGAGGACGTCAGCCGCCTCCAGCATTCCAGCCGTGACACCCACGCTCTACCCGAGCAGCTGTCGCAGTGGCTGGCATCGGTGCTACCCGAACGGGAGGCGCCCCAGGTCACCATCGAGAACGGCGTCGACGCCAACGGCATGTCATCGGAGACGATCCTGCTCACCGCGCGCTGGGGTGACGACGAGCAGCGCCTGGTCGCCAGGGTGGCGCCCACCGCCGGCGATGTGCCGGTGTTCTCCTCCTACCGGCTGGACCACCAGTTCGAGCTGATTCGCCTGGTCGACGAGCTCACCGACGTTCCGGTGCCTCGGGTGCGTTGGATCGACACCACCGGCGACGTCCTGGGCACACCGTTCTTCCTGATGGACCGCGTCGACGGCGATGTGCCGCCGGACGTGATGCCCTACACCTTCGGCGGCAACTGGTTCGCCGATGCCGCACCGGAACGTCAACGCGAGCTCCAGGACACCACTGTCGAGGTGCTGGCCAAACTGCACGCCATTCCCGATGCCGCGCAGCGGTTCTCCTTCCTGGCCGAGGTCGATCCGCCCGGGGACACCCCGTTGCGGCGGCACTTCGGCTGGCTCAAGGACTGGTACGAGTTCGCGGTGCCCGATATCGGCCGATCACCGCTGGTCGAGCAGGCGCTGCAGTGGCTGGAAGCGCACTTCCCCACCGAGGTCGCGGCGTCCACCCCGGTCCTGACCTGGGGCGACTCCCGGATCGGCAATGTGCTGTACCAGGACTTCCGCCCGGTCGCGGTGCTCGACTGGGAGATGGCCACCGTCGGCCCGCGTGAACTGGACGTCTCGTGGATCATCTTCGCCCACATGGTGTTCCAGGAACTCGCGGGCCTGGCCGG
Organism: Mycolicibacterium sp. P9-22; assembly: GCF_008329585.1. GTDB lineage: Bacteria > Actinomycetota > Actinomycetes > Mycobacteriales > Mycobacteriaceae > Mycobacterium. The sequence continues at coordinate 333,398 of NZ_NPKP01000005.1, forward strand.
GCTGCCCGGCCTGCCGGACGTGCTGCGCGAAGCCGATGTCCGCGCGACCTATGAACAGCTCACGGGCGCGACACTCGGGGATCTGCACTGGTTCTACATCTACTCCGCGGTGATCTGGTGCTGCGTGTTCATGCGCACCACCGCCCGCCGCGTGCACTTCGGTGAGATGGAGCAGCCCGACGATGTCGAGTCCACCTTCTACCACGCATCCCTGTTACGGCGGTTGCTGCAAAACGAGGAGTCATAGTGCTCGGACCGATGGATGAGTTTCCGGTACACCAGGTTCCGCAGCCCATTGCGTGGCCGGGGTCATCGGACCGGAACTTCTACGACCGTTCCTACTTCAACGCCCACGACCGCACCGGCGACATCTTCGTCATCACCGGCCTGGGCTACTACCCCAACCTCGGCGTCAAGGACGCGTTCCTGCTGGTACGCCGCGGCGATGTGCAGACCGCGGTGCACCTGTCCGATGCACTCGATCAGGACCGGCTGAACCAGCACGTCAACGGCTACCGCGTCGACGTCACCGACCCGCTGCACAGCCTGCGGATCACCCTGGAGGAAACCGACGGTATCGCCGCCGACCTCACCTGGAACGGCCTGTTCGACGTCGTGCAGGAGCAGCGGCACCTGATGCGCCAAGGCAGCCGGGTCACGTTGGATGCCCAGCGCTTCGCCCAGTTGGGTTCGTGGAGCGGGCATCTGGAGATCGATGGGGAACGCATCGCGGTGGACCCGGCAACCTGGATCGGCTCCAGGGATCGGTCCTGGGGAATCCGCCCGATCGGTGAGGCCGAGCCGCCCGGGCGTCCCGCCGATCCGCCGTTCGAGGGCATGTGGTGGCTGTACGTGCCGATCGCCTTCGACGACTACTCGATCGTCATCATCATCCAGGAGGCCCCGGACGGGTTCCGCTCGCTCAACGACTGCACCCGGATCTTCAAGGACGGCCGGGTCGAACAGCTCGGCTGGCCACGGGTGAAGATCCACTACCGCTCGGGAACCCGCATCCCGACCGGTGCGACCATCGACGCCACCGCACCGTCGGGTGCGCCACTGCGTTTCGAGGTGGAGTCCAAACTGCCGGTGCCGATTCACGTCGGCGGCGGCTACGGCGGTGACTCGGACTGGATCCACGGTGTGTGGAAGGGCGAGAAGTTCACCGAGCGGCTCACCTATGACATGACCGACCCGGCGATCATCGGGCGATCCGGGTTCGGCGTCATCGACCACGTCGGCCGCGCGGTCTGCACCGAAGGTGACAAGGCCCCGGCCGAGGGCTGGGGCCTGTTCGAACACGGCGCGCTGGGCCGGCACGACCCGTCCGGTTTCGCCGACTGGCTCACCGTCGCCCCCTGAGTTCCATCGCGATGTGCGCACATCTACCGGCGCTGACCGCCGGTAGATGTGCTCAAATCGCCGCCCAGAACAGCGCGGCGGCGGCCACCGCTTCCACCAAGAAGTAAAACCAGTTGGGGTAGAACGACGTCCGGTCACCGAGCACCGCCGATGCCAACCGGCCGAACGCCATCCCGGCCAGTGCCGCACCGACGGTGATCAGCACGCCGGTGCGTAACTCCCCCGGCGTGACCGCCGCATAGCCGAGCACCGCGGCAATGGCGACGCCGAAACCGCCATACACCGCACGCACTTCCGCACGCTGCACATCGGTTCCGAGTGCGAACCCGAACGGGCGCAGCATCATGGCCGGAGCGGCCAGTGCGTACAGGCCCATACCGAGGAAGAACACCCCGACGACCACGATCACTGCTTGACTCACGGTAACCTCCTGATCAGTTGACGAGGAGTCCAGCATGCCGCCCCGAGCACCCGCCCCGCTTCCACAAACCTGCTATCCGGCGGTGTGGTTGTGGCCGGGTCAGGCGCTGTACTCGGGTCCGGGCCTGGGCCTGGAACCGCATTCGGGTTCGGTGTGGTGTCTGGCCCTCGGGGTCGACGGGCCGCTGACGGTGCGGGTCGGCGAGCGGCGCATCGAAGCCCGCACCGTGCTGATACCGCCGCGGCTCGTACACCACCTCACAATGGCCGGATCCTCCCCCGTCGCTTCGCTCGCCCCGACGCCGCTGGTGTCCTGTTATCTCGACCCGGCCTCGCAGCGCTCCACCGCCTGCCGCCAACAGTTCGACGAATTCCACGGGGGTATCGGCGTCCACCACGCCGCCGAGGCCGACCTGCTCACCCCTCCGACCGATGATGTGCAGGCGCTGCGCTGGTTGGATATCGCCGCGCCCTCGGATGTCCAGGTGATCGACCCGCGAATCGAGTTGGTGGCCAAACAAATCCGTGACGACCCGGCGGCCGCGGTACCGGCCGCGGAGCTCGCCGCGTCGGTCGGGCTGTCCGAATCCCGGTTCCTGCACCTGTTCCGGCGGGAGATCGGGTCGAGTCTGCGCCGCTACCGGCTGTGGAGCCGGCTGATGCGGGCCGGCGCGGAGATCGCCGCCGGACAGAACCTCACCACCGCGGCGTTGGAGGCCGGGTTCGCCAGCCCCTCACATCTGGCCGACCGGTTCAAGACGACGTTCGGATTGTCGGCGACGCAATTGCTGGCGACCGGCCTGACCATCCGGATGCCGTGAGTCAGCCCGCGACGGTGCGCAAACTCTGGTCAGCGGGCGGCGTGTCGGCCGCAGACACGCCCGCTCGCGGAGAAGGGGAAGAAGCGGAGCCGGCCTGCACCCGGCCGAACACCATTGATTCCTCGATCCGGTCGAAGCGGTGCTCGACGACGTCCAGCGCGTAGTTGTGCCGCACGTTCCACGGCCGCTTCGTCCCCGATTTGGGCAGTGCGTGCGGTGACCGCTTGACATACCCGGCGTCGAGATCGAAGGTCGGCTTTTCCGGCATCGGCTGCGACCCCAGATGCGGATAGGCACTGGTGTAGCCGTGAGAGTCCATGTAGGCCAACAGTTTGGCCACCGCCCGCGCAGTCATGTCGGCGCGCAGCGTCCAGGACGCGTTGGTGTAGCCGATGCACCAGGCCATGTTGGGGACGTCCTCGAGCAGATGCTCCTTGTAGACGAAGCGGTCGGTGGGATCGATCCGTCGGCCGTCCATGTTGATCTCGATGCCGCCGAGTGACTGCAGCTGCAGACCGGTGGCGGTGACGATGATGTCGGCGTCGATCCTGTTTCCCGATGCCAGCACGATGCCGTTGGCGTCGATGCGCTCGATGTGATCGGTGACCACCTCGGCGCGCCCGGCACGGATGTCCTCGAACAGGTCGCCGTCGAGCACCAGGCACATCCGCTGGTCCCACGGGTTGTAGCGCGGCTTGAAATGGACGTCCACCGGATAACCCTGCGGCAGTTCGGCGATGGTGGCCCGGCGGATCACCTTGCGCCCGAGGCCCGGCGCCTTGCGGAAGAACATATAGAGCAGGAAGTGGTACCAGGCGTTGCGGAACCGGACGACCTGGTGAGCGATCTTGCGCGGCAGCACTTTCCGTACCGCCTGCATCGGCTTGGGCACCGCGGGCATCGACATCATGTAGGTCGGCGAGCGTTGCAGCATGGTCACGTGAGCGGCCGTCTCGGCCAGCTCGGGTACCAGGCTGATCGCGGTGGCGCCGCTGCCGATCACCACCACCCGCTTACCGGTGTAATCGAGGTCCTCGGGCCAGAACTGCGGGTGCACGACGGTCCCGGCGAAGGACTCGATGCCGGGGAACTCCGGGGTGTGCGCCTGGTCGTAGTTGTAGTAGCCGGTGCCGAAGAACACGAACCGGGCCCGGTGGGTGGTGGCGGTCCCATCCTGCTCGGCGTGCACCGTCCAGGTGTCGGTGGCCGAATCCCAGTCCACCGAGGACACCCGGGTGCCGAACCGGATGTGCCGGTCGATGCCGTACTTGTGGGCGGTCTTGGTGAGGTACTCGCGGATGTCGGCGCCGTCGGCGACATGTTCGCGACGCGTCCACGGCTCATACGGGTAGCTGAGGGTGAAGATATCGCTGTCGGAACGAATCCCCGGGTAGCGGAACAGATCCCAGGTGCCGCCGATGCGTGCGCGTCGCTCCAGGATGGTGTAGCTCAACCCGGGATTGCGCTCCTGGATGCGGTAGGCGGCGTTGATGCCCGAGATGCCGGCCCCGATGATGAGCACATCGGAGAACTCGGGTTCGGTCTGCGCTGCGTTGGACACCGGACAACCTCCTTGTGGTCCTGCCCCGTACCACCCACCTTAGAACCTCAGGTGCGCAGCTCGTCAATGATCTGGGCCAGCAATTCCGTTTCGATCGGCCCGGGTTGATAGATGCAGATCCGGTCCGAGATGCTCTCGACCCGGTCGCGGATATGGGTCGCCACCTGCGCCGGGGTGCCGCACGCGGCGATGGTGTGCAGCACATCGTCATCGATCAGCGCCCCCATCTCCGACCAGCGGCCCTGCTTGGACAGCGCGTTCAGCTCGGGCTGCAGATCCCCCCAGCCATGGATGTCGAGCACCGGCCGGTAGGCCGGCGTCGACCCGTAGAAGGCCAGCAGCTGCCGGGTGGCGGTGTGGTCCTCCCCTACCGACACGATGATTTCGGGCACGATCGCCAGGTCGGCGCGGGTGCGTCCACCGGCGGCGAGCCCCTCGTCGACGGCACTCATGGTCACCTCGTGCAGGAACTTCTTGTTCCCGAAGGGCATCACCAGCAGACCGTCGGCGTGCTGCGCGGTGGCCTTGGTCAGCCGCGGCCCCAGGGCGCCCACGTAGATGGGCGGTGGCCCGTACGGGTTGTCGCGCGGGGTGAACGTCGGCGTCATCAAGGTGTGCCGGTAGTACTCGCCGCGGAAGTCCAGCCGTTCGCCGGTGGACCAGCTGTCGAAGATGGCGCGCAGCGCCGCGACGAGTTCGGTCATCCGCACCACCGGACGATCGAAATCGGCGCCGAACCTCTTCTCGATCTGGGTGCGGATCTGCGTGCCGAGCCCCAGCGTGAACCGGCCCTGCGTCAGGATCTGGTGGTCGATGGCCTGATGCGCGAGGTGGATCGGGTTGCGCGGGAATGCGATCGCCACATTGGTCATCAGGTCGAGTCCGCCGACGGTGGATGCCAGCGTCAACGGCGTGAACACGTCGTGCGGGCCTTCGAAGGTGAACACCCCGCTGGCACCGGCGTCACGCAACGCCTGGGTGCGCTCGATGGCTCCTACCGGACCGAACAGCGCAGTCATGACCTTCACAGCGCCTCACCCTAGTGCGACACCGGTAGGAAAACGCACGCAATCGCCCGGCAATGGCCACACTGGGAGGCGTGACCGATGTGATCGTGGTGGGGGCCGGATTCGCAGGACTGTCGGCGGCGCGGGAGCTGACCAAACGTGGGCACGAGGTGGTGGTGCTCGAAGGCCGGGACCGGGTCGGGGGCCGCTCGTTCACCGCGACGCTGGCCGGGGTGCCGGTCGATCTGGGTGCGACGTTCGTCGGCCCCACCCAGGACGCGGTGATCGCGCTGGCCGCCGAACTGGGTTGTGCGACCGTGCCGACCTACAGTCGCGGCAAGAACCTCATCCGCTGGCATGGCAAGGTGCGCTCCTACCGGAGCACCATCCCGAAGCTGTCCTTGATCGAACTGCTCGACGTGTCACGCATCCAGTGGCGTTTCGACCGGCTGAGCCGGCTGATCCCGGTGACCGACACCTGGGCGGCGCCGGCCGCACACCGGCTGGATCAGAAGAGTCTGGAGGGCTGGTTGCGCGCGGTGCATGCCAGCGCCTCCACCCGCAACCTGATGGCCATCATGGCGCGGGTGACCTGGGGGTGCGAACCCGGCGAGGTGTCGATGCTGCACGCGGTGCGCTACGTCAAGGCCGCCGGCGGGCTGGGCCGGATGCTCGACGTGAAAGGTGGCGCGCAGCAGGACCGCTTCCCGGCGGGCACCCAGCAGATCGCCCAGCGCATCGCGGCCGACCTCGGCGACCGGGTGATCATCGACGCGCCGGTGCGGCGCATCGCCCGCACCGGTTCCGGTTTCACCGTGCAGTCCGCACGCGGTGAGCACTCGGCGGCCGCCGTCGTGCTGGCGATCCCGCCCGCGCACCGGGCCGCGATCACCTTCGATCCACCACTTCCCCAGGGTCACGGCGAGCTCGCGTCGCACTGGCCGCAGGGCAATCTCAGCAAGGCCTATGCCGCCTACGAGAAACCGTTCTGGCGGACCGGCGGATGCTCGGGCGAGGCGCTCTCCGACGAGGGCCCGATCTTCATCACCTTCGATGTCAGTCCGGGCGATGACGGCCCCGGGATCCTGCTGGGGTTCGCCGATGCGCGCACCTTCGACGACTTGGCCCCCGAGGTGCGCCGCGAACGCGCACTCGGGTGTTTCACGACGCTGTTCGGCGACGCCGCCGCCACACCCATCGACTACCTGGATCACTGCTGGAGCGCCGAGCCGTTCGCGCCCGGGGGGCCCACCGCCGCGGTACCGCCCGGTGCGTGGGTTCAGCACGGCAAGCACCTGCGTGAACCGGTGGACGGAATCTTCTGGGCCGGAACCGAAACCGCCGACCAATGGACCGGTTTTCTGGACGGCGCGGTGCGCTCCGGACACCGCGCGGCGGCCGAAGTTGCCGCTTACCTCAGGAGCTGAGCCGCTGCCGGGCAACCGATTCGGCGAGCGACCGCAGCTTGCGGTTCACCTCATCGGGACACTCCAGGATGGCGCAGTGCCCGCCGGGCAGTTCCACGAACTCGGTCAGGTTGGGTGCGTGCTCGGCAATGTGACGCGAGGCGTTGATCGGCAACAGCCGGTCCTTGGTGCTGCCGATGACCAGCGCCGGCACCGTCAGGTTGTGCAGCGAAATATGCTGTGCGCCAAGGCCATCGACCAGGACCCGGGCCCATCCCCCGCGGCCCGCGGGTGGGGTGGACGCGAACAGCTGGTACACCAGTTCGGCGACGGAGGGATCGGCGTCGCGACCGACCGCGAGGTAGGCGACGAATCGTTTGTTGGCCCGGTCGACGAGTTTGGGCACCGGTGTGGCGCCGAACGTCTTCAGCAGGGTTCCGGCGCCGCGGACGCGGACGGCGGCCAGCGCCGGAGGCACCTTGGCCAACTGCACATCGCGCAACAGGTCGCCGGTGGTGGTGTTGATCAGCGCGACGGCATCGGCGCATTGGGCGACACGATGCGGGTAGCGCTGCGACCACGCACTGATGGCGATACCGCCCATCGAATGCCCACCGATCACCGCGCGTTGTCCCGGCGCCAGCGTCGCGTCGAGCACTGCATCCAGATCGGCGGCCAGATGGTTGAGGCTGTAGCCCTTGCGGCCGCGTGGGGCCTCGCTGAGGCCGTGCCCACGGTGGTCGTAGGCGATCACCTTGTAGTCGCGGGCCAGGTCGGCGATCTGGTGGGCCCAGACCTCGATGGCGCAGGTGATGCCGTGCGCCAGCACGATCGGATAGCCGTCTTCGGGCCCGAATACCCGGGCGTGCAGCCGGGTTCCGTCGAAGGAACGCACGTGCACGGTGTTGGCCGGCGGGAGCGCTGGCAGCGTCATCGGGTTGCTCCAATCGTGGGCGCCGTTGCCCGGAGATGGATCTTAACGCCTGGTGAGCAGCACCGGCTTGATTGCCCGGCCGGCTTTCGCGGCGGCCCACGCCTGGTCGAAGTCGTCGAATGCATAGCTGCTGACCAGCCTGTCGAGCGGCAGCTCACCGCGCCGGTGGTACTCGGCGAGTTGCGGGATGAACACCTGCGGGTCGCTGTCGCCCTCCACCACGCCGCGCACCGTCAGGCCCTTTGCCATGATCAGCGTCACCGGTAGCTCGGCGGTCGGCGCGCCGAGACCGACCAGCGCCAGCGTGCCGCGCGAGGCCAGCACGCCCACGGCCGCGGCGATGACATCGGGGCGTGCGGTGGTGTCCACCGCGCCGGCGACGCCCCCGGTCAGCTCCACGATCTCGGCCGCGGCGTCGCCGCTGCTCGGGTCGAGGGTGACGGTGGCCCCCAGCTCGGTGGCCAGCGCACGCCGTTCGGCGATCGGGTCGACGGCGATGATGGTGGCGGCCCCGGCGATCCGCGCCCCCATCACCGCGGACAGGCCCACGGCGCCGGCGCCGAAGATCGCGATGCTGGGGGCGGGCCCGATCACGTTGAGGACCGCGCCGACGCCGGTCTGGACGCTGCAGCCCAGCGGGGCGGCCAGCGCCGGGTCGAAGCCATCCGGCAGCGGTACCGCGTTGCGACTACCGGCGATGGCGTGGGTGGCGAAGCTGGACTGCCCGAAGAAGCCCCCGGTGATGGGCGTTCCGTCCAGGCGCAGGGCGCTGGTCTCGTCGCGGCGGCCGCCGCGCATGTTGAGGTTGGTGGACTGCTCGCAGTAGGCGGGCCGGTCCTGCGCACAGTTGCCACAGGACCCGCAGCTGGCGAAGGTCAGCACGACCTGCTGCCCCACCCGGCGTGCGGCCTGCGGGCCGACCGCAATGACGGTGCCCGCGCCCTCGTGCCCGAACACCATGGGTGTCTTGCTGAAGAAGGACGCCATGGTGATGTCGGTGTGGCAGATCCCGACGGCGTCGATGCGCACCAGTACCTCGTCACCGACCGGATCGCGCAGTTCGACGTCGGTGAGCTGCGGGTCCTGTCCGGGTTCGAGGAGCACCGCGGCACGTGCCTTGATCACTTGACGCATGTTAAATGGTGAGTCATGCGCGCCATACAGATACCCCGGTTGGACGGACCCGACGCTGCGGAGCTGGTGGACATCGACGAACCCGCCGCCGACGGGGTGGTGATCGAGGTGCACGCGGCCGGTGTGGCGTTCCCGGATGCGCTGCAGACCCGCGGTCTCTATCAGTACAAGGCGCCGCTGCCCTACGTGCCGGGCGCCGAGGTCGCCGGGGTGGTGCGCAGTGCCCCGCCGGGTGCCGTGGTGGCCGCCGGAGACCGGGTCGCCGGTCTGACGATGCTGACCGGCGGGATGGCCGAGGTGGTGGCGCTGCCGCCGGACCGGGTGTTCGCGCTGCCCGACAACGTCTCGTTCGAGGCCGGCGCCGGGGTGTTGTTCAACGATCTGACGGTGCATTTCGCGTTGCGCACCCGCGGCCGGATCGCCGAGGGCGAGACGGTGCTGGTGCACGGCGCGGCCGGCGGTATCGGCACCTCGACGCTGCGGCTGGCCCCGGCGTTCGGGGCGGCGCGCACCATCGCGGTGGTGAGCTCGCAGGAGAAGGGCGAGATCGCCCGCGCGGCAGGGGCATCCGATGTGGTGCTGGCCGACGGCTTCAAGGACGCGGTCAAGGAGCTCACCGGCGGCCGGGGTGTGGACATCGTGCTCGACCCGGTCGGCGGTGACCGGTTCACCGATTCGCTGCGCTCACTGGCCCCGGGTGGGCGGCTGCTGGTGGTCGGCTTCACCGGCGGCGAGATCCCGACGGTGAAGGTGAACCGGTTGCTGCTCAACAATGTTGACGCGATCGGCGTCGGGTGGGGCGCCTGGTCCGGAACCCATCCGGGCTACCTTGCCGAGCAGTGGGCCGAGCTGGCGCCGTTGCTGGCTTCCGGTGCGGTCAGCGCACCCGAGCCCATCGTGTACCCGCTGGAGCGGGCGGGCGAGGCGATCGCGTCGCTGGAGAACCGCACCGCCAAGGGCAAGGTCGTCCTGAAAATCCGCTAGCACAAATCACTCGGGGACGGGGAGGATGAGCCGCGAACCCGGGCCGATGGTGTGGGTGGCACGCAGCAGCCGCGAGGCCGACCACACCGGCTCGCCGGTGCCGGGATTGCGGGCGAACCGCGGATGCGACCCGCCCGCGATCGACACCCGGATGCGCGCCCCGGCGGCGAAGCGGTGCGCGATCGGGTCGAGGTCCAGCTCCAGCAGGTGCTGATCGCCCGGCACCCGGCTGATGTAGCCGTCGCTGACATTGCGGGAGCGGCCGTCGGCGTCGACCTCGCTGATCCGCACCCACACATCTGCCCAGCCGGTATCGGTGCTGTGCGCCAACTCGATTCGGGGTACGCCGATCACCTCGAGCGGTTCGTCGAGCACCGGGCCGGTGAAGGTGACGACGTCGCCGCGGGCGGCCAGCGCGGTGTCGTCGCGGTAGCCGCGCGGGGCGAACAACAACCGCCCGCCCACGGTCGGTGTCGGATCCGCCGGGTCGAACACGAACCGGGCCACGGCGGCGCCGGCCGGTGCCGGGTCCGCGCCGAGTCTGGCCCGCGGCCGCAGGTGCAGCACCCGCTGCGCCGCGGGCGGCGGCCAGGCCGGCAACTGCCGCCATCCCCCGCCGCCGGTGACATGTACCCGCACGCCTTCTGGACGTTCTCCGTCCAGCCAGCGCAGCGAATCACGCAGCACATCGCCGCCACCATCGCCGTGGCTCCACGGACCGATCGTCAATGCCGGCCGCATCCCGCGATCCGCCAGCTGCCGGTACTGATCGAGGGTCTGGGTCAAGAACACGTCCTGCCAGCCGGTGACCAGCAGCACCGGGGTATTCACCCGCTGCAGCGCATGGCCGAGCCGGCTCGGCCGCCAGTACGGGTCGGACAGGTCCGGGGTGCGCAACCAGGACTCGTGCCACGGGGCGCGGCCCTTCAACATCTTCGCGCCGGCATCGCTCAGCGGCACCGTGCGCAGCGGGCGTTTGAGCCGCCACGGCACCGTCACCATCCGCGCCACGGTGCGCAGCGTGCCACCGTCCTCCTGCCTGGCCACCTGGAAACTCCAGGTGAGGAAGTCGGCGAGGGCGAATGTGCCGGTGCTCCAGCCGGATTCGGCGAAGTCGTGCGGGGCCATGCCGATCACCGAGGTGCTGAGTTCCGCGGGCGGATCGGCCAGCAGTGCCCACTGGGCAAAACCAAGATAGGACGATCCGACGGTGGCGAACTCACCGTCGAACCATGGCTGCTCACGCATCCAGGTCACCGTGTCCGCGGCGTCCTGGGCTTCGGCGACTCCCGGTTCGAAATGGCCTTCCGATCCGAAAGTCCCCCGCACGCTTTGCATCACGACGCGGTATCCGCGCCCGGCATAGATCCCGGCGGTCACCGTCGCCGGTAGGTTTGCCCGCCCGTAGGGGGTGCGGATCAGCACCGTGCCGGACGGGTCGGCCACCGGCGTGTACAGGTCGGTGAGCAGCCGGGCACCGTCGCGCACCGGCACCGCCAGATCGTGGGTCACCCGGTAGTCGGTGGCCTGCCGGGCCAGCCCGAGCCTGCTGCGGGTCAGGCCGGTGACCAGCCGGACGATCGGGCCGGGCCGGGTCTCAACAGTGGTCGCCATCGCGCTCCATTGTTGCGGATGGGCCACGAAAGCCGGAATGAGCGCTGGTACGGGCTGCCGATGACCTACCTTCGTGTCATGCACAGAAGTCTGTTCGGCGGCCTGACCGCGCTCACCGTGGCGTCGGCTGCGCTACTCGGCGCGGCGCCCGCCGGAGCCGATCCGAAGACCGAACGTGCCTATCTCAATGCGCTGACCACTGCCGGCATCATCCCCGAGTTCTACACCGCACCCGCGGCGCTGACGAGCGCGCAGCGCCTGTGCAGCATCATGGACACCGGCGTCAGCCAGCTGTCGGTGGTGGACAACGTGATGGCGTCGGATTCTGTCCCCGAGGATGTGGCGTCCTTCGTGGTGGGCACCGCGACGGTCGCGTTCTGCCCCCAGCACTCGATGAACAACTAGCTGCCGGCGGGGACCTCGAGGCCACGTTTGACTTCGAGCCTGCGCAGCTTGCCCGACGACGTCCTGGGCAGGGTGCCGGGTTTGACGAACACCACATCGGCGGGAATCACACCGCAGCCCGAGGCGACCTGCTGCATAAGTGCGGCACGGGCGCCGGGCTCGTCGGGGCCGCGGAACTCCGCGGTGACCACGAGGCCGGGGCGGATGGAACCCTCACCGACGCCGACGGCCACCACCGCACCCTCGCGCACCCCGGGCACCAAGGCGGCGATCCGCTCCACCTCAGCCGGGAAGATATTGCGGCCGGCCACGGTGATGATCTCCTTGGCGCGCCCGCACACCACCAGCCCTCCGTCGACGAAATAGCCCAAATCGCCTGTGCGGAACCACTCGTCGGCGCTGCGGGTAGCCTCGCCGAGGTATCCGGAGAACATGGATGTGCCGCGGATCGCGATCTCGCCGAGCTCACGGTCGGCGACTTCGGTGGCGGCGTTCTCGTAGGGTTCGATGCGGACGTCCATCCCGGGGATGGCCTCGCCCAGGATGGCATGCCGGCGCGGCGCCGTGCCGTCCTGAGTGGTGAACACCGTCTCATCGATGCCCATACCGACACCGGGCACCGGAACCGTTACCGCACAGGTTGATTCGGCCAGCCCGTAGGACGGTGACAGCGCGCCCGCGGAGAAGCCGAAGCGGGCCATCTCGGTGGCGAAGCGCTCGGTCAGTTCACAGTCGACGGGTTCACCGCCGTTGAGCGCGAAGCGCAGCGTGGACAGATCGACATCGGTGACACGGCGCGAGTACTTGCCGATCATCCCGTAGGCCATGTTCGGCGCCGCGGTGATCGACGCCCCGCTTTCGGACAGCCAGTTCAGCCAGCGGAACGGGGAGGCCTGGAACGCCGAGGTCGGTGCCTGCCAGACCGTGGTGCCGCCCAGCGCCCCGGACAGCAGGAAACTCAGGCCCATATCGTGGTAGAGCGGTAGCCAGGAGCATCCGACGTCGCTGGTCCGGACCTCGATGCGGTCGTTGAGGCCACGCAGGTTGGCCAGCACCGCCGCGGGCGGCAACTGCACGGTCTTGGGCGTTCCGGTGGAACCCGCGGTGCCCTGCAAGATCGCCACCGGAGCGTCCCCGCTCGGCAGCCGCAGGCTCGTGGACCGCCGGGGGTGTGCCACCGCAGCGAGATCGACAACGTCCGGGGATTCTCCTGCGGTGGCAAGCTTTTCGAGGTAGGCGCCCTGGCTGCCGACCCGCCCGGCGGAGATGCCCCGGAACCGGGCCTGGGTGGCCTGCGCCCACTGTGTGGTGTCGGCGCCGCGGATCGGTCCCGGCAGGATCGACACTGCCGCCCCGGCCAGGAATGCCCCCATCACCGAGGAGATCAGTTCGGCGGTCGGCTCACCCACCAGACCGAGACGGCGGATGTCCTCGTTGAGCAGAAACTCGGCGACGTTCTCCGCGCGCGTGTAGATCTCCGGCCACGGATGGCGGACCCACTGGCCGTCGGCGAGCAGGACCAGATCGTTGGCACTCGGGATCAGCGACTCGGCCAGCGCGGACGCCAGGGGGTTCACCATGACTGGAAACTATATGACGTTTGCTAAATTTGGTTTCCTCCACTGACGACAGCGACAATTTGACAACGGTGCGGTGGTTGTGCGCAATTCCGCGACCAGCCGCCCACCGGGCCGGATCATTCGCCGGTCGCTGAGTGGCCCCTCAGCTACCGGCCGCACCCGGGCACTTCGAAGCGGCACACCCGGCGCGGTCGGGTACTGCCAAGCTGTAGGGGTGGGTTCCGATGCCGAGCGCGACCGCGACGACACCGGGCGTCCGCGCAACACCCGGCCCCGCGACGCGCTGGGCCGTCCGCTCCCCTACGGCAGCGCCGGCGTGCCGCGCATCCCCGATGATCTGCAACTGCCCCCGGCGGAGACCTTGCGCTACGCCCAGGAGCTCCTGGACCAGGGGCAGGCGTTCGGCGCGCACGAGGTGCTGGAATCGGCGTGGAAGGAGGGGCCACCTCCCGAGCGCGCGCTGTGGCAGGGCCTGGCGCAGCTGGCGGTCGGCATCACCCACGTGCAGCGCGGCAATACATCGGGTGCGGCCGCGTTGTTGCGCAGGGCATCGGGGCGCCTGCGCCAGATCGACCTGCCCGCCCCATACGGAATCGACGTCGCCGGGTTGATCGCCCACGCGGAGGCACTGGCCGATGATCTCGACGGTGGCCGCGACATCGCCCCCGACCGACTGCGGATCCGGCTGCTCGGCGCTGACTAGGCTCACACATTCGGCACGACAGAGGAGCGGCTCGTGGTCACCCTGGACCGCCTGGTGAACGTCTTGGGCAGTTACGGCGTGCGCTTGGGCAACTCGGCGATATCGCGCGCGGCGGTGCTGCGCAGTGTGGTTCTGCACGAGGCGACCGAGGCGAGCGGCCCGGTCATCGGCGATGTGCTGCTGGCCGTCGGTGCGCGGTCGGTGCCCGAGGCGGTGCAGTGGGCGCGTTCCAGCCAATCGGTGGCCGTCCTCAGCCGCGGTGACGAGGACGGCGTCGGCGACGAATCCGATATCGCGGTGCTGGTGGTGGATTCCGCCGTGCCGTGGAGCGAGCTGGCCGCGATCGTCTACGGGCTGGTGTTGGAGGGTCGCGAGACCGCCGCAGGCCGCGGGCCCACCGATTTGTTCGCGTTGGCCGACAGCGTCGCCGACTCGATCGGTTGCGCGGTGACCATCGAGGACGCCCATTCGAGGGTGCTCGCGTATTCGCGGCTGCAGGCACATGCCGACGCGGCCAGGGCCGATACCATCCTGAACCGCCAGGCTCCGGCGGGTGTGCATGATTTGCTCAGCGCCCGTGGCGTTTTCGCGCATCTGGCGACATCGGACACGCCCTTGTTCGTCGACGCCGAACCCGCGCACGGATTGACCGGCCGGACGGTGGTGGCGGTGCGGGCCGGCCGGGAACTGCTCGGTTCGGTCTGGGCCACCTCACCGCAACGGCTGGACGACACACGCCGTCGGGCACTGTCCGACGGTGCACGCACCGTGGCCATGCACGTACTGCGTTCCCGAGCGAGTGCCGACCTGGAGCGCCAGGTCGAGTCCGATCTGGTGGCACGGCTGCTGGACGGCTCCGCCGATTCCGCGACCGCCGCCAGCAGGCTCGGGCTGCGCCAGACCGCGCTGCGGGTGATCGCCGTGCACGCCGATATCGCGGCCGAACCGCATGCCGCGCTGCTACTGGCGTTCGAACACGCCACCTCCGGATTCGGGTGGTCCCGCCCCGGCCGTAGCAGTCTGGGCCGCAACACCCTCTACACGGTGCTGCCGAGTGCGGATGTCGATCCGGCCCGGCGATGGGTCGACGCGATGCGCGCCGCGCTGCCGGCGCACACCACCATCCGCGCCGGTATCAGCGCACCCGCCGAGGCCACCGAACTGGCCGCGGCGCGCCAGGAAGCCGACGAGTGCCTGGCCCTGCACGAAGACCCGTCGACGCCTGATGCCGTGCCGGCCTACGACGAATCGTGGCACGACATCCTGCTCCAGCGGCTGCGCACCGCGGCCCGGTCCACCCGGGTTCCGGCGCGCGGGCCGGTGGCCGAACTGCGGCGTCACGACGCCGCGCAGTCCACCCAGTACGTCGCGACGCTGCGCGCCTGGCTGACCGCCCAGGGCGACCTGGCTCAGGCGGGCGAGGCGCTCGGCGTCCACGAGAACACCGTCCGCTACCGACTGCGCAAGATGGCCGAGGTGACCACGCTGGATCTCGATGATCCGCACAAGCGGCTGGCGATGACGATCGAGCTGGCGGCGCTGCCTGCTGGTTAGGCCATGTCGGGAACCGACAAACACCACGGCTGCGGTTGTCCCGTCCGGGCAAACGCCCGCAGGCGCTGCCGGTCCACCATCGAGGGGACGGTCCGATCGACGGCCGATGAGGAGAACCCATGCGCCCGAATCACCAGGTGTGGATCAGCAGGCAGGCCCGCAACCGGATGGAAGCCGAGCTCGCCGACCTATTGGCAGTGAGCGCCGATGACGACACCACCGATTGGGATATGCATCAGGCCCGTAAGTCGCGGATCTGGCAGATCCAGGATCTGCTGATGAACGCCGCCCACGGCGAGCTGCCGGCCGATGACGGAATCGCGGAGCCGGGAATGATTCTCACGGTGCGCTTCGACGGCACCGGTGAGACGGAGACGTTCCTGCTGGGCACGCCGATCGCCGAGCTCGGCGACCTGGAGGTGTGTTCGGCGCAGTCACCACTGGGCGATGCGATCACCGGTGCCCGTCCCGGGGAACAGCGCAGCTACCGGGTACCCAGCGGCGCGCAGGTGTCGGTGACACTGCTCGACGCGGCGCCGTACGGGGTGCGCGCACCGGACCCGGCCGCCGGCTGAGGCCTACTGCGGGTTGCAGATGCCCTGCAGCTTCGCGTTCTCCTCGTCGGCGTCCTTGACGCGTTCCTGATGCGCCGGGTCGTCGCTGGGGATGTTGGCGACCGCCGCGGCCCCGACGTCCATCAACGCGTTGCCAAAGGCCCGTGCGGCCTCGGCAAGTTGCGGCTCGGTGGCCGCGTCGACCCGGTTCAGCATGTACTGACCCCCGCCGTAGAGCGCGAGGCGCGCATTGGTGGCGATGGCGATGGCACCGATGGCGTCACCGTCGGCGGCCTGCATGCCGCTGCTGTTGGCCACTCCGGTGCTGACCACCAGGAACGCGTCACACACCTTGGCCTTCGCCTCCTCGCGCTGGGCGTCGGTGAAGGTCGGCTCCGGCGCTGCGGTGGGCGCCGCGGTGGGGGCGTCGATCGGGGTCAGCGGGTTCCGCCACATATAGGCCGAGACTCCGAGGGTGCCGATGGCCACCAGCATGGCGATGACGGCGATGACCGCCGGGCTGCGTCCGGAGCCCTCCGGTTGCTCCGCGTCGTCGCCGGTCGCCGCTTCGGGCGCGGCATGCTTGCTGCCGTTCGCCTGGTCGGCTTCGTCTTCCGAAGCGGAATCCTCGCGGACGGCGTCGTCCTCGGGTGTGGTTTCGTCAGGCACGCCGGCAATCGTAGCAACGCGGCAGCGTCGGGCAGGTCGTCCACACTGGGTGTTTGCCCAGTTCTACGGGGTGGTCCGCAGCGCGCGGTCCAGGGTTTCCATCAGCTGAGCGGTGCGGCTACGACCGGCAGGCGGGGGCGGATAGCGCCGCAGGATCTCCCTCAGCCCGGGTGTGGCGCGGTCGGCGGCCTGGGCGGCCAGCCGGGCGACCTCATCGGCCGCGCTCGCCGCCGCACGGTGCGCGTCCATCGATGCGGTGCGCTGCAGTGCGGTGCGCGGCGCACCGCCGACGAAGAGCCACGCCGCGGCGACCGCGTCGCGTGGCCGGGCGTCACCGGGACGCCCGTCCTCATAGAACGGAAGCAGTGCTTCGGCCGCGGTGGCCACGAACCCCGCGACGACGCGCATATCTTCGGCCGACAGGTGAAAAGCGGCCGGTGTCACGGGCTCGAGCACCGCCTCTCCTGCGCAGGCTTCTTCTGGTTTCAAGCATAGGCAGCGCACGACCGGCCAATACCTGTCACTTGACAGAAACATTCGCAGCACGCTGTTAACAGCATCCGAATCATCGGTTACATCACGGCAACCACCACCGCCCGCCCGGCGCGAAAACTGTCATCCGACAGAAAGCCCGCAATCCGGCGGGCTCCCGACTTCTCGAGGGTGGTCAGTGAGCAGCACCGACACCGCGTCCGATACCGCCACCACGGCTGGGGCCCGCACGCATGCACGCGCCCAGCACGGGCGCACCGCAGAATTCATGCGCCACATTCCGGCGTCGACGTCCCCGACGACACCTGCGGGGGTATCCGCGGAATCCCTGGTCTGGTCCGAAACCGTGGCAGCGGGCGGCTATTCGAGCGCCACGCTGGCCCGTGGCACCAGAGTGCGGCTCACCGACCCGGCCGGTGACGCCTGCGCGCACCTGCTGTTGCACCGCGCCGACGCACCGCATGAGCGACTCAATGTCGCCGACACCGTGAAGGTGCCCTGGCAGGCCTACCTCGGCAATGGCCATCCGCTGCTCAGCGGGTTCGGCCGGGCACTGGCCACCATCGTCGCGGACACCTCCGGCGCGCATGACGCACTGACCGGAACCTCAACGCGCGCCGGGAATCTGGAACGTTATGGCGCAGCCGCACCGGAGTCGTCCTCCCCCGCCGGCCGCGAGCTGTTCACCCTCGCCGCGCTGAAACACGGGCTGGACCGCCGCGATCTCCCGCCGTCAGTGTCGTTCTTCCAGGGTGTCCGCGTGCAGGCCGACGGCACCTTCGACTGGCTCGGGTCGGCGGGCGCGAACACCACCGTGGATCTGCTGCTGCACGTGGATGCCATTGTGCTGGTGGCCAACACGGCCCACCCGCTGGACCCGCGGCCGGAGTTCACCTGCTCCCCGTTGCGCATCCACGCCTGGCCGGCACCCACCGACCTGGACCGGCTCGCTGCCGGAGAGCTGGTCGGGCCGCTGGGACCCGAACACCGCCAAGCCATCGCCAACACCGACGCCGACCTCACCGCAAGGGGACAGCTGTGACCACCACCGCGATTGTGCCCGCCCTGATCGACGGGGCGGTCGTGCTCGACGAATTCGTCGCGGCGCGCGCCGCCTGGTCGGCGGTGGTGGCCGCCGGCGACGTGCTGACCATCGTCGATCTCGCCGGCAATCAGGCCGTCGACTGCCTGCTCTACGCGGCCGCGGACACCGGCGTGCGGTACTCGGCGCCCGAGACGATCCGCCGTCAGGGCCGGATCACGCTGACCACCGGATCGGTGCTGCGCGCCGACACCGGAGATGCGCTGATGACCGTCGTCGCCGATGAAGTGGGCGTACACGACACCCTCGGCGGCGCCTGCTCCAAGGAGTCCAACACGCTGCGTTACGGCCAGCACACCCGCGCCCAGCACGGCTGCCTGGAGAACTTTCTGCTCGAGGGTTCCCGACACGGCCTGGGCGCGCGGGATCTCGCCAGCAACATCAACTGGTTCATGAACGTGCCGGTGGACCCCGACGGTGCGCTCGGCATCGTCGACGGGTTGTCCGGCCCCGGTAAGCGGGTCGCCCTGCGCGCCGATGTCGACACCCTGGTCCTGGTGTCCAACTGCCCGCAGATCAACAACCCCTGCAACGCATTCGACCCGACACCGGTCCGGATGATCGTCACCCGACCTGCCGCGACGGGACATGGGGAGATCGCCGGATGAACACCGTCCTGATCGCCAACCGCGGCGAGATCGCGGTGCGGCTCATCCGCGCCGCCCACGGACTCGGCATGCGCGCCGTCGCGGTGTTCTCCGATGCCGACCGCGGCGCCCCGCATGTCGCGCTGGCCGATGACGCGGTACGGGTCGGGCCCGCCGCACCCCGGGAGAGCTATCTGCGCACCGAGGCCATCCTCGCCGCTGCCGCCGAGACCGGTGCCACGATCCTGCACCCCGGATACGGATTCCTCTCCGAGGACGCCGATTTCGCCGCGGCCGTGCAGGCAGCCGGGATCGCCTTCGCCGGCCCCACCCCGCACCAGCTGCGCCAGTTCGGGACCAAGCACACCGCGCGGGCCGCGGCCCGGGCGGCCGGTGTGCCGATCTTCGCCGGCTCCGACCTGCTCGACGACCCGGACGCCGCGGTGGCCGCTGCCGAGGTGATCGGCTACCCGGTGATGCTCAAGGCCACCGGTGGTGGCGGCGGTATCGGCATGCAGGTGTGCCGCACCGCCGATGATCTGCGCTCGGCGTACCAGCGCGTGGTGTCGCAGGCAGAACGCAGCTTCGGATCGGCCGGTGTCTTCGTCGAGCGGTACGTGGAGAACGCCCGCCACGTCGAGGTGCAGATCTTCGGTGACGGCGCCGGACGTGTGCTGTCCCTCGGCGATCGGGACTGCTCGCTGCAGCGCCGGCACCAGAAGGTGATCGAGGAGGCTCCCGCACCGGCCCTGCCCGACGCGATCCGCGAGCAACTGCACGCCACCTCACGCGCCCTGGCCGCGTCGGTGAACTACCGCTCGGCGGGCACCGTCGAATTCGTCTACGACGCCGCACGCCGGGAGGCGTCGTTCCTTGAGGTCAACGCCCGCCTGCAGGTCGAGCACCCCGTCACCGAGGCGGTCACCGGGGTCGACCTGGCCGCCTGGATGATGCGGCTGGCCATCGGCGATGCGCGCATGCTCGACGAATACCGCTGCGGCACAGTGCCGGTGACCGGGCATTCGGTGGAGGCGCGCGTCTACGCCGAGGATCCGACGCGGGACTACCGGCCCAGTGTCGGCACCATCACCGCGGTCAGCTTCCCCGACCCCGACCTCTTTCCCGATGTCCGGGTGGATGGCTGGGTGCAGGACGGCACCGAGGTCACCGCGTCCTACGACCCGCTGCTGGCCAAGGTCATCACCCACGCCGCCGACCGCGACACCGCACTGACCCGGCTGGGCCAGGCTCTGGCCGACACCGCGTTGCACGGTATCGAGGTGAACATCGGAATGCTCTGCGCGGCAATCGAGCACGACGATGTGCGCGCGGCCCGGCACAGCACCGCCACCCTCGCCGAGGTCACCGATCCCCGCCCCCGCATCACCGTCGAGCGCCCCGGCCTGCTGACCACCGTCCAGGATGTACCCGGACGGGTCGGCCTCTGGCAGGTCGGCGTGCCACCCAGCGGCCCCATGGACGACCTGTCGTTCCGGCTCGGCAACCGCGCTCTGGGCAACCCCGAGAAGGCTGCCGGACTGGAATGCACCGCATCGGGACCCGCTCTGCGATTCACCCACCCGACCACGGTCTGCGTCACCGGCGCCGAATGCCTGGTGACCGTCGACGGCGTCCCGGTCCCGATGTGGGAACCCGTGCAGATCCCCGCAGACGGTGTGCTCGACATCGGGGTGGCCGAGACGATGGGTCTGCGCACCTATGTGCTGCTGGCCGGCGGCCTGGACGTGCCTGCTTACCTGGGCAGCGCCTCCACGTTCACCCTCGGCCGGTTCGGCGGGCACGGCGGCCGCGAACTGCATGCCGGAGATGTGTTGCGCACCAGTGCCATAACCGTAGAGACCAATGGCCCCGTCCCGCATGAGGAACGCCCCGTCTTCAGCACCGAATGGGAGCTGGCCGTCACCGAAGGCCCGCACGGCGCCCCGGAGTTCTTCACCCGCGGCGATATCGACACCCTGTTCGAGGCCGCCTACCGCGTGCACTTCAACTCCGCGCGCACCGGCGTCCGCCTGGAAGGGCCCAAACCGCAGTGGGCCCGCCCGGACGGCGGCGAGGCCGGCCTGCACCCGTCCAATATCCATGACAACGCCTACTCCGTCGGCGCCCTGGACTTCACCGGGGATACCCCGATCCTGCTCGGCCCCGACGGCCCCAGCCTCGGCGGATTCGTCTGTCCCGTCACCGTGGTGTCGGCGCAACGCTGGAAACTGGGGCAGCTACGCCCCGGTGACACCGTGCGATTCGTGCCGGTACGCGCCGCCGATGCGCCCTCGCGCGCCGAGTTCGGACGTCGCCGGGTGGCCCGGCTGCCCCGCAGTGGGGACGGCGATGACGGGGTGCTCGCCCGCCGGGCCGGTGTCGACGGCGCTCCCGCGGTCACCTACCGCCGCAGCGGTGATGACAACGTGCTCATCGAATACGGCGATATCGTCCTGGATCTCGCGTTGCGGGCCCGGGTGCACGCCCTGCACACGCGGCTGGAGGGCAGCGCCACCGGCATTCTCGACCTCACCCCGGGGATCCGTTCCCTGCAGGTGCACGTCGACCCCGACGTACTGCCGGTCTCCCGGCTGCTCGGACTGCTGACCGAGATCGAGGACGACCTGCCCGCGTCCTCCGAACTGGTGGTCCCGAGCCGTCGGGTCCGGCTCCCGCTGAGCTGGGATGACCCGGCCACCCGCGAGGCCATCGCGCGGTACACCTCCGGGGTCCGCGATGACGCGCCGTGGTGCCCGTCGAACATCGAATTCATCCGGCGCATCAACGGTTTGGCCGGGCAGGCCGACGTCTACGACACGGTTTTCGCCGCGGAGTACCTGACGCTGGGCCTGGGCGACGTCTACCTGGGCGCGCCGGTGGCGACCCCGCTGGACCCGCGGCACCGGCTGGTCACCACGAAGTACAACCCGGCCCGCACCTGGACCGCCGAGAACTCCGTCGGCATCGGCGGCGCATACCTGTGCATCTACGGTATGGAGGGCCCGGGTGGCTACCAGTTCGTCGGCCGCACCACCCAGGTGTGGAGCCGGTACCGGCACACCCCGCCGTTCGAACCCGGCAGCCCCTGGCTGCTCAGGTTCTTCGACCGGATCTCCTGGTATCCGGTGTCGGCGGAGGAACTCCTGGAGTTGCGTGCCGACATGGCCGCCGGCCGGGGTTCGGTCGACATCACCGACGGCACCTTCTCGCTGGCCGAGCACGACCGGTTCCTGGCCGACAACGCCGACGACATCGCCGCATTCCGGGCCCAGCAGGCCACCGCCTTCGGCGCCGAACGGGCCGCGTGGGAACGGGCCGGCGAATTCGACCGGGCCGAGCGCGCCGCCACCAATGCCATTGTGCCGGTGGAAGATCTTGTACTCGGCGACGGGGACCAGCGGGTCGACGCACCGTTCTCGTCGAGCGTGTGGAAGGTCGACGTCACCATCGGTGAACAGGTCGTCACCGGTCAGCCGCTGCTGGCCCTGGAGGCGATGAAGATGGAGACCGTCCTGCGCGCACCGTCCGACGGGGTGGTCACCCAGATCCTGGTTTCGGCCGGGCACCTTGTCGACCCCGGCACACCGCTGGTCGTCGTCGGTACCGGCGGTCAGTCATGAGCACCGAATTGAGCTCAGCCGATCGGGTCCGGGCCGCCTACGCCGCCATCGAGGCGGCAGGCCGTCCGGAGATATGGATCACGTTGCGGCCCTTGGCCGACACCCTGGCCGAGGCCGAAGTGGTCGACGCCCGAGATCAGCCGTTGCCGCTGGCGGGCTTGGTCGCCGCGGTGAAGAACAACATCGACATCGCCGGCATCGCGACGACCGCCGCCTGCCCCGGTTACGCCGACGGTCCCGCCGCCGAGGACGCCACTGTGGTGGCCCGCCTGCGTGCAGCCGGCGCGGTCATCATCGGGGCCACCAACCTGGACCAGTTCGCCACCGGGCTGGTCGGTACCCGCAGCCCGCACGGTGCGGTGCGCGATGCCCGCCGCCCCGAGTACATCTCGGGCGGCTCCAGCTCAGGCTCCGCGGTGGCCGTCGCCCTGGGCCTGGTGGATATCGCGCTGGGCACCGACACCGCCGGGTCAGGGCGGGTCCCGGCCGCCCTGCAGGGCATCGTCGGGATCAAACCCACCCTCGGTGTGGTCCCGACCGATGGCGTGATCCCGGCGTGCCGCTCGTATGACTGCGTGACGGTGTTCGCCCGCGATATCGACACCGCCGACACCGCAATCGGTGTGCTGGCCGGCGGTGCCCGGCCATTCCCCGCCGACGCCCCGCTGGCCGCACCGCCCGCGGCCCGGGTCGCGGTGCCCCGCGTGCTGCCCGGACTCTGCCCGGAGTGGACGCAGGCATTCCGCGCCGCCGCGGACCGGTTGGCCGCCAACGCCATCGAGATCGTCGAGATCGACCTGGACCCGTTCGTGGAAGCGGCCCGGCTGCTGTATGACGGTGGCCTGGTCGCCGAACGGCACGAGGCGGTCGGTGCGTTCGTCGACGCCCACCGAAACGCCGAGGACCTGGATCCGACCGTGGCGGGCATCATCGCCGCGGCGGGCGCGGTGCCGGCCACCCGCCTGCTGGCCGACCGGGTGCGACTGGCCGAACTCACCGAGGCCGCGATGGCCGAACTCGGGGACTGCCACGCCCTGCTCATCCCCACCACCACCGGGCACCCCACCATCGCCGAGGTGAACGCCGACCCCGTCGGGGTCAACTCGCGGATGGGCACCTACACCAACTTCTGCAATCTGATGGACCTGTGCGCGGTCGCAGTGCCGTCCGGAACCGATTCGCAGGGAACCCAATTCGGGGTCACCATGGTGGCACGCGCCGGCGCCGATGCGCTGGCGCTCGACCTGGCCCGGATGGTCACGCTGCACTCCACCGGTGTCGCGCTGCCCGGCGCGGCGTCGGTCCCCGCGCCCGCCACCCCGTGGCCGGCGCGGGCAGGGCTGGACACCACCGAATTGCTGGTGGTGGGTGCGCACCTGCGCGGTCAGCCGCTGGCCTGGCAACTCGATGACCGCGGAGCACGCTGGTGTGGTCCGGTTCGCACGGCACCGCAGTACCGGCTGGCCCGGCTGAACACCGACCCGCCGAAACCCGGGCTGGCGCGCGTGGCCCCCGGTACGGGCGCCGCCATCTACGGTGAGCTCTGGCTCATCGGGACCGCGATGCTCGGCGACTTCCTGGCCGCGCTGCCCGCACCGATGTCCCTGGGGCGGGCGACACTCGCCGACGGCACCGAGGTCATCGGGTTCGGGTGCACCGCCGAAGCGTGGGACGCCGGGCAGGACATCACCCATCACGGTGACTGGCCCGGCTATCTGCGCCGCGTCGGCCCTGGCGCCGAGGTTGCCCGCAGCGATATCGATCACCGCGTCTGGCGGCGGTTGGCCATGGCGGTGCCCGGCACCGTCGTCGACACCACCACCGAGGTGCAGTGGCTGCAGGCCGGTGGGCTCTATATCGACCTGCGGACCCCGTCTGACCCGCCTGCCATCACCGGCCGCACGCTGGATGAACTGACCCGCGAGGACCTGCTCGCGCTCTGCGGGCAACAGGCCTTCGCGGGGCGCCTGCAGGACGACGGTGCCGAGTGGACGTGGTGGCGGGAGGTGGATCTGCATCCGGCTGATCCGCTGCCCGATCGTGGCCGGCTGCACCTGACCGGCGGAATCCTCGTCGAAACCGGAATCGGGCGCGACTATTTCGAGGACTGGGCATCCGGCCCATCGCAGCGGCCCGGCCTGGAACTGGCGCTACGCGATGACACCGGCCGGCCGGGGATGTTGCTGCGGGTCGGTGCACACTTCGGCTACGTCCGCGGGCGGGTTGCCGGCATCGCACCGGCGCCCGGGGTGACGCTGCGGGATGCCGTGGCCCGCGCCGATCTGGAGTCGGCGCGCGCCCTGATGGACCTGGAGATCTCACTGGGCACCGTCGAAGACGGCCGCTGGGTCATCAGCCGATCGACGCTGCCGTTCCGGGTCGGCGACGACCTGGCTCCCCAACTGACCTCCGGCGAGATCACCGTGGCAGAACGCGACGCCGCAGGCACACCCGTTCGGCGCCGATGGACCGTCGCTCTGGACCGCTCCGAACCCTTACTGGCCCTTTAGGACTGATATGACCACCGATTTCACCGATATCCCGGTGCTGGACGTCTCGGGCCTGCTCGACGAGTCCGGTTCCGGCTACCGTGCCGCGGTCGACACGCTGGGCGATGCCGCCCGCCATGTCGGTTTCGCCCAGATCGTCGGGCACGGCGTGGATCCCGCATTGTTCGAGGCGCTGCTGGAACGCACCAAGGCGTTCTTCGCGCTGCCCGATGCCGAGAAGCACCGGGTGCATATCGCCAACTCCTCCAATCACCGCGGCTATGTGCCGCCCGGGGAGGAGATCTTCTCCGCAGGCACGGTCGACGCCAAGGAGGCGTTCGACCTGTCCATGGATCTGCCCGCCGACGATCCCCGCTACCTGGGCGGACACCCGCTGCTGGGCCCCAACCAGTGGCCCGAACTGGCCGGGTTCAAGGAGGCCGTGACCGATTGGTACGACGCGGTATTCGCGCTGTCGCGGATACTGCTACGGGCCTTTGCGGTGGCGCTCGACGAACCGGCGGACCGTTTCGACCGGTATGTCACCGCGCCGCCGTCACAGCTGCGGCTCATCCACTACCCGTACGACTCGGCCGCGGCCGACCGTCCCGGGATCGGCGCCCACACCGACTACGAGTGCTTCACCCTGCTGCGGCCCACCGCACCCGGCCTGGAGGTGCTCAACGCCGCCGGAACATGGGTCGACGTCCCGCTCATCGACGGTGCCTTCGTGCTCAACATCGGTGACTTGCTGGAGATCTGGACCAACGGAGAGTTCGTGGCGACCAGCCATCGGGTGCGCAAGGTCGCCGAGGAGCGCTACTCCTTCCCGCTGTTCGTCAACGTCGACGCCGATACCGTGGTCGCCCCACTGGACGCCTTCATCGGCGATGACGCCGCGTCGGTGCGGCCCACAGTGGTCGCCGGTGACCACCTGTTCGCCCAGACCGCCCAGAGCTTCCGTTATCTGCAGGACCGGGTCCGCCGAGGGGAGGTGACAATGCCCGAGGGTGCCCAGCCGCTGGACAGTTTCGGGCGAGATGCGTTGCTGCATCGCTAGTTCTGTCCCGCAGTGCCCGCTCGTCCGGCAACGACGCCGCATGCCATTCCATTTCCTGAAATCCGCCTCCCCTTTTGGAGTTCGCCATGATCATCACCGGCGTTGCCATCTTTCTGCTCATCCTCACCGTCAGCGGTGTGATCTCCGCGCGACGGGTGCGCGGCGACTGTTCGAACTATCTGGTGGCGGGCCGCGCCCTGCCCGCCGCCCTGGTCGCCGCGGTCCTGATCGCACAGCCCGTCGACTCGAACGCCACCATCGGCAATGCCGACCTGTCAGCGGCTTTCGGCTTCTGGGCCGGCGCCGCGCTGCCGATCGGCCTGGCACTGTGCCTGCTGCTGATGGGGTTGTTCTTCGCCAAACGCATGCGCACCACAGATGTGGTGACGCTGCCGGAGTACTTCCGTAACCGGTTCGGCCGGGCCACCGAGGTCGCCTCGTCCTACCTGACCATTGCCAGCTTCATCATTTTGCTGGCCGGCAACCTGGTGGCGATCGGCTTCCTGCTCGAACGCTTCGTCGGCGTCTCCTACGCCTACGGGATCCTGCTGACCATCCCCCTGGCACTGCTCTACACCATCACCGGCGGCATGTTCGCCAGCGTCTACACCGGCGTCACCTGTGTGGTCGTCAACATCGTCGGTGTTATCGCCCTGGTGATCTGGACGGGAACCACACACGGATTCAGCGCGCCCGAGGGGATGGGTGTCGGGAATCTGGAGCAGCTCACCTCCAGCGGATCGGGTGCGGTCATCAACTGGGCCACCATCATCGCGCTCGGCCTGGGCAACCTGGTGGCCATCGACCTGATGCAGCGGGTGTTCTCCGCCCGCACGCCCGGCGGGGCCCAGAAGGCCTGCTTCGCGGCGGCGGCCGGCATCCTCATGCTCTGCATCCCGTTGTCGTTCGTCGCGCTGGCCGCGGTGAGCATCGTCGGGGACGCGGCGGCGGACGGGCCGATCCTCTACACCCTGCTGGCGCAGTACGCACCCGTGTGGTTGGCGATCATCGTCATCTCCGGTCTGCTCGCAGCCACGCTCACCACCGTCAGCGGCATCCTGCTGGCGACGGCGGCGGTGCTGGTGCGCAACGTGTTACGCATCGACGCGGACGCACCGGTGATGACACCGCGGGTGCTGCGCGCCACGCGATGGGCGACGCTACCGATGGCCGTGCTGGCGGGAGTGGTGGCGTTGCGGGTGCCCCAGACCGGCATTCTGCTGACGCTGTCCTTCGACCTGCTGCTGGCGAGTCTGGTGGTGCCGTTCGTCCTCGGGCTGTACTGGTCGCGGGGCGGGGCCGCCGCGGCGGGCGCAGCCATCGTGGTCGGGATCGGGGTGCGGCTGACGTTCTTCGTGCTCACCCCGACCATCTACGGCGTCGACAACACCCTGTTCTACGTGCCCAACGAGTGGGTGACCTCGGCGGCCGACGGCTGGAGCACTCTGCTGGCCGGCGCCGCGTCGCTCATCGCCTATCTGGCGGTCGCCGCATTCACCTCACGGCCGGTCGCACCGGTAGAGGCGGCCGAGGCCGAGGTGCAGCCGGCGCCGGCCGTCCTCACGTCGGCGCAGCCCTGAGCAACGTCCCGCACGTGTCGGTCCTGCCCACCTGGCAGGATCGACACGTGCGCACCCCTGCGAGCGGCCGGCCGCGACTGGAGGAACGTAAGCGGCCGGGCAAGACCGCCCGCGATGAAGTGCTGGACGCGGCCGCCGAACTGTTCACCACCCTCGGCGTGGCGGCGACTTCGACCCGGCAGATCGCCGAGGCCGTCGGGATCCGCCAGGCCTCGCTGTATCACCACTTCCGCACCAAGAACGACATTCTGGCGTCCCTGCTCAGTGGGACGGTGGTGTCCTCGCTGCGGGCCGCGCACCAGTTGCGCGACCGGGCCGAGCCCGCGGTGGTGCTGCTGCACGCGCTGAGCTATCTGGACTGCCGTCTGCTGTGGGACAGTCCGTGGAACCTGGGCATCCTGTACCTGCTGCCCGAGGTCCGCGATCCGCGGTTCGACGAGTTCCACCGCCAGCGCACCGAATTGCGCACCGCGTATCACGACCTTTCCCGTCGTGTGCTCGCCGAACTGGATCCGCCGGAGCCGGACGCCCTCGATGTCGGGGTCGACGGTGATGTGGTCTTCCGGTTGGTCGAGACGCTGCCCAACCTGCGCGTGGACGGGCTCGGCGTGCCGGATCAGCCGGCGCGTACGGCCGACCTGGCCGTGCACCTGCTCGGCTGGCGTGGCGACTGGGCGGCGCTGCGCACGGCGTCACGGGTGGTGGCCGACGAGGTGGGAGCCCCGCAGTAGCGCGGTGAGCTACGGCAACAGCCGGGACCACCACCTGTCGCTGCCTCGGGTGGCGCCGGCGTGCGCGTCCCGCTTGTGACGACATACCTCCCCCGCCGCCGCCACCGCCACCGGGTCGAAACCGGGTGGCACCGGGCCCCCTGCCACCAACGCCCGCACCAACGCCTCTTGACGGCGGGCCAGTGCATCGCGTGTCATGCCCACACCTCCCGCGCCGCGGCTACGACGGGAGCAGCCCCCGCGGCTCGGGCGATCGCGTCCAACTCGTCGAACAGCTCAGCAGCGGGCGGATATCGGCCGTCCCGCTCCAGCATGAACGGGGCGTCGACCCGCTCCCGCAACGCCGTCACCAGATCCAGCACCGCCGCAGGCGTCGGCGCGGTGTGGGTGTCGTGGTAAAAATCTTCACCCTCGTGACCGCCCGCGACGTGGCTGTAGGCCACCCGCTCCACCGGCAGGCGTGCCAACTCCCGCAATGGATCACGCCCGCGGTTGCGGGCATTGGCATAGACGTTCGCGACGTCGAGCACCAGCAGCACGCCCGTGCGTTCCACCAGTTCGGTGAGGAACTCCGACTCGGTGAGGTCGGACTCCGGCCATTCCACGAATGAGGCGATGTTCTCCACCGCCAGCGGAACATTCAGTTCACCTCGGGTGCGATCGATGTTGTCCGCCAAAACATCCAGGGCGACACGGGTCCGCGGGACCGGCAGCAGATGCCCCGCCTCGATTCCGCCGGCGCGCACGAAAGCGATGTGTTCGCTCACCACCGGGGACCCGAGCGCTGCCGCGCAGGCTGCCAACCGGCGAACCCGGTGGGGCTGTACCGGTTCGGTTCCGCCGAGGGACAACGCGACTCCGTGCGGAATCACCGGGACACCGCGCGTCACGAGATCTGCCAGCGCCGGGTCCGGGCGGACCCGCCCGCGGCGCATCGGTATCGACTCGGCGATCACTTCGCAGAATCCCGGGCGCAGGTCGGCGATCACCCCGGCGATCTCGGAGCGCCAACCGATGCCCACGTCGCCCAGCGCGGGTACCGTGCGGCCTGCCGCGGTCATCCGCCGCACCCGCCGCAGCCGCCGCCGCAGCCGCCGCCGCCCCCGCCGTCACCACACGAGGATCCTCCGCAGGACGAGCCGCCGTCGCCACCGGCAGCGGCGGCATTCCCGGCCAGGTGCACCGAGCCCGAGTACCCGGCGTCCAACAACCACAGGGCACCGGTACCGAAGAGCGCCACCGACATTGCCACCGCGGCCGGACCGTAGGTGTCGAAGGCGGGACGCCTGGCCGGCTCCAGGTAGGCCAGCCCCTTCTGCCGGGCGGCCAGCAGTCGCCGGCCCGCGCGAGTCAGGCGATCAACGTGGAGTAGGCCGGGCAGCACAATCGCCGCGTACAGGATCGTGGCAACGACGACCGCGGTGAATGTGACCGCGTGGACCGGATGCTCCGAGAATGCGGTCATCAGGTAGACGGCGTAGCCGATGCCCACCAGCATCACCGCGATCGACGGTGCTGTGCCCCAACGCATCAGCGCCCGTTCGGCCCGGGTCCGCACGAGCCCACGCTCGCTGAGGTGACTTTCCAGGGCCGCGAGGTCGCGACGGGAGGCGGCGTACAGGCCCGGCACGGTGTGCCCGCTGTCGGCGGCGACGCGTTTGCACACCCGCTCGGTGAACGGGTCGGTTTCGCGGGTGCGCACCGCGCGGTCCACCAGTCCGGTGGTGGTGATCCGCCCCACCGCACGCAAGCTTGCCAGCGCGGTCACCACCGGGGCGATCTCCGACCGCAGAAACGCCAGTTCGGTCGCGCTGATCGGCTCGGTCACCGCCGGCCGGCGCGGAGCCCACGCCATCCGCCAGGCCACCGCGAAGACCACCGTTGCGGCCAGCGTCAGCAGATATCCGTACCCCTGCAGGGTTATCGCGTCGGCGTACCGATCGAGTAATGCTCCGATCGACATCACATCACCTCCTGTGTTCGGTCGCTTCATCGTGGCCGGGCCCCGCCCCTACCGGTCACAAGTTCTGTGGTCCAGCAGGTCTGGCCAGCGTGCCGCGCAGAGGACAGAGTTCGTTGAGGAGTTCATGGCTGTTGGGTGAGGAAAATGGGACGGACGAGCAGGAATCCGGGTGCTCGTATCGCTGCGATTCCTGGCCGGTACAGGCGTTTGCGCAACGAATTGCGGGTTATTATCCGCAAATGCGGCGGTTCGGCGCGATAGGATCCGCAGATGCCGAATATTCGGGTAAGAGATGCGGCCGCCTTGCTCGGGGTCAGCGATGACACCGTGCGCCGCTGGATCGACAGTGGTGCACTGACCTCTGCCAAGGATGACGCCGGCCGCAAGGTGATCGCCGGTGATGTGCTCGCCGAGTTCGCCCGCGAACATGCCTCTCCACCCGGCGATCCGCTCGGCGTGGGGAGTTCGGCCCGCAACCGACTCGTGGGCCTGGTCACCGAAGTCACCTCCGATCGGGTTATGAGCGAGGTCCAGATGCAATGCGGACCATTCACCGTCGTCTCCTTGATGAGCACGGCCTCCGTCGAACAGCTCGGCCTGGAGCCCGGGGCGCTGGCCGTAGCCGTGGTCAAGGCCACCACCGTCATCGTCGAAACCCCAGGGGGCGCTTCGTGAAATCCCTGGCCGCCGGCGCGCTGAGTGTTGTGGCACTGCTTGCCGGATGTACAACCCAGAGCTCGGAGGCGCCGCCGCCGCCCGAGCTCACCGTGTTCGCGGCGGCGTCGCTGAAGCAGACGTTCACCGAGCTGGGCGCGCGGTTCGAAACCGATCACCCCGGCACCAACGTCACGTTCAACTTCGCCGGGTCCTCCGATCTGGTGGCCCAACTCGAGCAGGGCGCCCCCGCTGATGTGTTCGCCTCGGCCGACACCGCCAACATGGCCAAGGCCTCCGATGCCGGGGTGGTCGCCGGCTCCCCGGTGAACTTCGCCACCAACACGTTGACGATTGTCACCCCGCCCGGAAACCCCAAGGGCATAGCATCTTTCGCAGACCTGGCAAAGACCGGCACGCAGGTGGTGGTGTGCGCACCGCAGGTGCCGTGCGGGTCGGCGACCGCGAAGGTGGAGAAGGCAGCCGGTGTCGAGCTGTCCCCGGTGAGCGAGGAATCCTCGGTCACCGATGTGCTGGGCAAGATCACGTCCGGACAGGCCGACGCCGGCCTGGTGTACGTCACCGATGCCGCAGGCGCCCGGGACAAGGTGACCGCCGTCGCGTTCCCCGAATCCGCCGGCGCGGTGAACACCTATCCGATCGCCGTGCTGAAGGACGCCGCCAATCCGCAAGCAGCACAGGCATTCGTCGACCTCGTGACCGGCCCGGCCGGCCAGGATGTGCTCGCGGCAGCGGGTTTCGCCGCGCCGTGACCGTCGCGCGGCGCCACGGCGGGCTGATCCAGGTCGGACTGCCGGCCTGGATCTACCTGCCCGCCGCGCTCGGCGCGCTGTTCGTCATCGCGCCGCTGATCGCGATCCTGCTGAAGATCGACTGGCCGAACTTCATCGGTCTCATCACCTCCGAATCATCGCGGGCCGCACTGACGTTGAGCATGAAGACGGCCGGTGCCAGCACCGTGGTCTGCGTGCTGATCGGCGTGCCGATGGCACTCGTGCTGGCCCGCGGGCAGTTTCCCGGCCAGTCCGTCCTGCGCGCCCTGGTGCTGCTGCCGCTGGTGCTGCCGCCGGTGGTCGGCGGCATCGCGCTGCTGTACACCTTCGGCCGCCAAGGCCTGCTCGGCGCGCATCTCGACCTGTGGGGCATCCGGATCGCGTTCTCCACCACCGCGGTGGTGCTGGCACAGTCGTTCGTGTCGCTGCCGTTCCTCGTGGTCAGCCTCGAAGGCGCGCTCCGCACGGCCGGGACCGGGTACGAGCACATCGCCGCCACCCTCGGCGCCCGGCCCACGACCGTGCTGCGCACGGTGACCCTGCCGCTCGTGCTGCCCGGATTGCTCTCGGGTGCGGTGTTGGCGTTCGCCCGGTCCCTCGGTGAGTTCGGGGCGACGCTGACCTTCGCCGGCTCCCTGCAGGGCGTCACCCGGACGCTACCGCTGGAGATCTACCTGCAGCGCGAAACCGATGCCGACGCCGCCGTCGCGCTGTCACTGCTGCTGATCGTGGTGGCGGCGGCGATCGTCATCGCCTCAGGCACCCGACGGTTGACGGGCCCACTGTGAGCGGCGTGCGGGTGTCGGCCCGCCTGCACCGGCGCGACGTGGAGTTCGACGTGGCCCTCGACGACGGTGAGGTGCTGGCCGTGCTCGGCCCCAACGGCGCCGGCAAGTCGACGCTGCTGCTGATGATCGCCGGTCTGCTGAGACCGGACACCGGGCGCATCGAACTCGGCGGCACCGTGCTGACCGACACCGAGGCGGGGACGTTCGTGCCGGCGCACGCCCGCGGCGTGGCGATGCTGTCGCAGCAGGCGATGCTCTTCCCGCACATGAGTGTCGCCGCCAACGTCGGTTACGCCCCGCGGTGCCGGGGTCTGTCCCGCGGCGCGGCTCGCGCAGCCGCGCGGCACTGGCTCGACGCCGTCGGCGCCGCCGACCTGGCCGAGCGCAAGCCTGCCCAACTCTCGGGCGGGCAGGCCCAACGGGTGGCGCTGGCCCGGGCGCTGGCCGCCGAGCCGCGGCTGCTGCTGCTCGACGAGCCGATGGCAGCTCTCGATGTCACCGCGGCCCCGGCGATGCGCCGCCTGCTGCGTGAAGTGCTCAGCGGCACGGGGCGCACCGCAATCATCGTCACTCACGATCTGCTCGACGCGCTGGCCATCGCCGACAAGGTCATCGTGGTGGACCGCGGCCGTATCGTGGAGAGTGGTCCGGTGCGCGAGGTGCTGACCACACCGCGCAGCGAATTCGCCGCCACCATCGCCGGAGTAAACCTGGTACCCGGCTCGATCACCGAGCCTGGGATTCTCCGGACACGCTGGGGCACCGACCTTTCCGGTATATCCGAGCTGCCGGTCGGCGCGCCCGCGATCGCGCTGTTCCGCCCCGCCGCGGTCGCGGTGCACCTTAGTGCTCCGCACGCCAGCCCGCGCAACGTCATCGCGGTGACGATCACCGAACTCGATATCCACGGCACCACGGTGCGGGTACGGGCCGCAGATCCCCGCGATGATGGCACCGTACTGTCGGCCGATATCACCGCCGCGGCGGCCGCCGACCTGGATCTGGAGCCGGGAAGATCAGTGTTCTTCGTGGTGAAAACACAGGAAGTGCAGCTTCATCCGGCGCTGGCACCAATGATGTAGGGCATGCTCGAAGACAAGCCCGTAGAGAGCCCGGCGGCACCCGAGATCCGACCGCTGCGGCTGGCGATCATCGTCGGTGCGCTGGGCGTCGTGTTCGGCGATATCGGCACCAGTCCCATCTACACCCTGCAGACGGTGTTCAACCCGGCCGACCCCCATCCGGTGCCGCTCGACGAGGCCAACGTGTACGGGGTTGTCTCCCTGATCTTCTGGTCGGTCATGCTGATCGTCACGTTCACCTACGTCACCCTGGTGATGCGCGCCGACAACCACGGCGAGGGCGGCATCATGGCGCTGATCACCCTGCTCCGCCGCGGCGCCGGCACCCGGGGCCACCGGACTGCGATCGTGCTCGGATTCCTCGGCCTCTTCGGTGCGGCCCTGTTCTTCGGCGACTCCATGATCACGCCCGCCATCTCGGTGCTGTCGGCGGTCGAAGGGCTCAAGACCATCGAACCCGACTTCAAGGACGGGGTGGTGCCGATCACCGCGGTGATCATCGTGGCGCTGTTCAGCGTGCAACGCCAGGGAACGGCGGTCGTCGGCCGGTACTTCGGGCCCGTGATGATCGCATGGTTCGTTGTTATCGGCGCCTGCGGGATCAACGGTATCGTCGCCAATCCCGGCATCCTCGCGGCGTTGTCACCCACGTACGCCATCGCCTTCATCGGCGGGCACTTCCACATCGCCTTCTTCGCATTGGCCGCGATCGTGCTCGCGGTCACCGGTGCCGAGGCGCTGTACGCCGATATGGGTCATTTCGGGCGTCGCGCCATCGTGTGCGGTTGGCTGAGCCTGGTCCTGCCGGCCTGCACCCTGAACTATTTCGGCCAGGGCGCGCTGCTGCTGCAGGACGACAGCGTGCACAGCGCACCGTTCTTCCTGCTGGCGCCGGAATGGGCGCGGCTGCCGTTGGTGCTGCTGGCCACCGCCGCCACGGTGATCGCCTCCCAGGCAGTGATCACCGGGGCTTTCTCGGTGGTCTCCCAGGCCGTGCAGCTCGGGTATCTGCCGCGGCTGCGGATCACCCACACCTCGGCCAAGGCCATCGGACAGATCTACGTCCCGTGGATCAACTGGGCGCTGATGGTCTCGGTGCTCACCCTGGTGTTCGCCTTCGAGACCTCCGCGGCGCTGGCCTACGCCTTCGGTATGGCGGTGAGTGGCACCATCACCATCACCACCCTGCTTTTCCTGTATTACGCACGCCAGCAATGGAAATGGTCGCTGTGGTCACTCGTGATCGGCGGTGGCGCACTGCTGGTCGTCGACCTGATGTTCTTCACGGCGAATCTCACGAAGCTGGTGCACGGCGCCTGGCTCCCGCTGGCCATCGCCATCTTCGCTTTCACCGTGATGACCACCTGGCAGCGCGGCAGACACCTGGTGACCGCCTCCAGGCGACAGATCGAAGGACCGCTGCGTCCGTTCATCGATGAGCTGGCCGACCGGCGGCCGGCACTGGCGCGCGTTCCGGGCACCTCGATCTTCCTCAACCGCAGCGATGACACCACCCCGCTGGCCATGCGGGCCAATGTCGAACACAACCACGTCCTGCACCAACACGTGGTCATCGTGTCGGTGGAGACCCTGCCGGTGCCACGGCTGGCCGACGATCAGCGCATCGCCGTGGACGCGCTCGGATACCGCGACGACGGCGTCGTGCACGTCACGGTGCACGCCGGCTACATGGAGCGGCCCGATGTCCCGGCGGCGTTGCGGATGCTGCCCGCCGAGGTCACCCAGGGCGGCGTCGACCTCGACAAGGCGTCCTTCTTCCTGTCCCATCTGGAGCTGGTGCCCGGGAACAGCACCGACATGATGGGCTGGCGCAAGAGGCTTTTCGTGGCGACGTCGTTTCTCACCGCCGATGCCGCCGGGTACTTCAATCTGCCGCAGGACCGGACGATCCTCATCGGTTCGCGGATGGACGTGTGATCTCGGTCATTGCTGATTGAGTCGCCGATCTTGTGGGTACTTACGTCAGCAGCGATCAACATCGATCTTGGGAGGAACCTGATGGCTGACAGTGGACCCGAGAATGCCGTGAGCGGCATTGTCGAAGACGTCAAGGGCAAGGCCAAGGAAGTCGCCGGCATCGTGACCGACAACGACAGCCTGCGCGAAGAGGGCAAGGCTCAGCAGGACAAGGCTGACGCCCAGCGCGATGTGGCCAAGAAGGAAGCCGAGGCCGAGGCCGCACGTGGTGCAGCCGGCGCCGCCGAGGCACGACAGGAGTCGGCGGAGAACACCAAGTAGTCCTCAACCGTGGTCGATGGGTCCCGCTACCGGCGGGACCCATCGTTCTGCGGCCGATCCGTCGCGCGCGATCTCCCGCAGCGCACGGGTCACCTGACCAGACTTTCCGGAGCGGGTAGCTCCAGGCCCACGGAACGGCCCCGGTGTGTTTCCCGGGGCCGTTCCGATATCACCATGAGCCACAGCGCTTTACGTATGTGGCTCGCGGCTACTCGGCGGCGCGCAGCAGCGCCACGTCCGACACCATCATGATGTGCTCGGCCATCGCGCGCCCGGCCTCGGCCGGATCCTGCCGCCGCACCGCCTCGGCGATCCGTTTGTGGCTCTCCAGCGAAGCCTTCGGCCTGTCCTGCTGAGAGAGCGACTCGATCCGCGTCTCTCGGACGAGGCCGGAGATCTCGTGCATCAGCTTGGCCAACAACGATGAATGAGCCGCCGTGGTGATCGCCTCGTGGAACATCTCATCACCGTCAACCCCTCGATCTCCGGAGGCGATCTCCTGGTCCATCTTCGCGATCGCCGCGTCGATGGCCTTCATCTCGTCATCGCTGCGGCGCACCGCCGCCAAACCTGCCAGCTTCACTTCGAGGGCCTCGCGCGCCTCGATGATGTCGGGGATGCGGTCGGCATGCTCGCGCAGCGCCTTGATGGCGCGCTCTTCGGTGGGGCGCCTGATGAGGATCGCGCCGTCTCCGTGCCGGACCGACAACACGCCCTGCACTTCCAGCGCCACGAGAGCCTGGCTGAGGGAGGCCCGGCTCACGCCGAGATTCGCCGCAAGTTCCCGTTCGGCGGGCAGCCGGTCACCCGGCGCCATGTCGTTGTCTGCCATATAGCCGCACAGCTGCTCGACGATCACCTCGTACAGCCGCGGCCTGGTAACCGGTTTCAGTTGCTCTACCACTGACTCACCTACTCTCCGGACCACAGAATACCCGCAGGTGGAAGTGATATGACGTAGGCCAGTTCACAATGCCTGGTTGACAGTGATGCAGAGCACTGGTGTACTGGCTAGGCCAGTGAGCCACTGGAGCCCATCTTGAACTCGGAGGCTGCCATGCCGTTAGAGCTGATCCCGATCCTCGCGCTCATCGCGATGTTCGTGGCTGCGACCTTGT
Organism: Mycolicibacterium sp. P9-22; assembly: GCF_008329585.1. Taxonomy (GTDB): domain Bacteria; phylum Actinomycetota; class Actinomycetes; order Mycobacteriales; family Mycobacteriaceae; genus Mycobacterium. Next base: position 370,425 of record NZ_NPKP01000005.1, read on the forward strand.
TGCCGATCAACATGGGGACACTCGGCTTCGTCGCCGCGTTCCTCGTCGGCACCCTCGCCGTCGGAATGAATACCGACGACATCATCGCCGGATTTCCCAGCGACCTTTTCCTGACCCTGGTGGGAGTCACCTACCTGTTCGCCATTGCCCAGAACAACGGCACCGTCGATCTGATGGTTCGTGGCGCCCTGCATCTGGTGCGTGGCCGGGTCGCACTCATCCCATGGGTGATGTTCGGCATCACCGCGGTCCTGACGGCCTTCGGCGCCCTCGGGCCGGCGGCCGTGGCGATCATCGCGCCGATCGCCTTGACCTTCGCGCGGCAGTACAAGATCAACGCGCTACTGATGGGCATGATGGTCATCCACGGCGCGCAGGCCGGCGGATTCTCGCCGATCAGCATCTACGGCGTCACGGTCAACAACATCGCCGCCAAGGCCGGCCTGGTGAACAGCCCGCTGACGCTCTTCCTGGGCAGCCTGCTGTTCAACGCGGGGATCGGGGTGCTGCTCTTCGCCTTCCTGGGCGGACGCAAGCTGCTCGGGCGGACCATTCACGACGACCACGACGAGGTTGCCGACGGTTCCGCCGGGCCGACACCCACGCCGAACCAACAGCCCGGCTCCCCCGACTTCTCCGGTCACGGCACCAGCGCCAACAGCGCAACGTTGGTGGCACCGCCGAACACCCCGACGAGTCCACTGCCCCGGCACTCGGTTTCGTTCAATCAGGTGCTCACCTTGATCGGGCTGGGCGCATTGGCGGTGTTCTCGCTCATCCTCGACCTCGACATCGGTTTCGTGTCGATGACGGTGGCCGCGGTGCTCGCACTGGCCTCCCCGAAGGCCCAGAAGGGCGCCGTCTCCCAGATCAGTTGGTCCACCGTCCTGCTCATCGGTGGCGTGCTGACCTTCGTCGGCGTACTACAGGAGGCCGGCAGCGTCGAATGGGTCGGCAATGGCGTCGCGAGCATCGGTATGCCGCTGCTGGTTTCGTTGCTGCTGTGCTACCTGGGCGCCATCGTGTCGGCATTCGCCAGCTCGGTGGCGATCCTGGGGGCCACCATCCCACTGGCGGTACCGCTGCTGCTGGCCGGCGAGATCGGACCGGTGGGTGTCATCGTCGCACTCGCCATCGCCTCGACGATCGTCGACGTCAGTCCGTTCTCGACCAACGGGGCACTGGTGCTCGCGAACGCTCAGGGCGTCGACCGAGACACGTTCTACAAACAGATCCTCAGATACAGCGCGATCGTGGTGGCCATCGGGCCGCTCATCGCCTGGGCGATTCTGGTCGCGCCCGGCTGGCTCTGAGCTCTCCCGGCAGTTAGCGCCCGCGGTCAGACATGGCCGCGGGCGCCTCTGTAGTGCCCCAGCTCACAACAAATCCTCACGTTTGACCTGTTGACAGCGCTGGTCACAGCTGTTTTACTTAATTGGCTAGTCCACTAGGACACCAACCCACTAATCCAAAGGTTGACCGATGGATATCTCGCACAATCACACCGACCAATCGGCGGGCCCGTTGCACGGACTGCTCGTCATCGACCTCACGCGGGCCCTGGCCGGTCCGCACGCCGCGATGATGCTGGGCGACCTCGGCGCCGAGGTGATCAAGGTCGAGAACCCACAGGGCGGGGATGACACCCGCGGCTGGGGACCGCCCTTCGTCCAACCCGAGGCCGCCGACCGCGAGTCGACGTATTTCCTGTGCGCCAACCGCAACAAGAAGTCGGTGACCCTCGACCTCAAGGACGACGCCGACAAGCGCGCCCTGACCGAGCTCCTGCAACGTGCCGACGTGCTCATGGAGAACTTCCGCCCGGGCGTGCTGGACCGGCTCGGCTTCTCCCACGAACGCCTCGAAGAGATCAACCCGCGCCTGGTGGTGCTGTCCATCAGCGGGTTCGGGCACGATGGACCCGAGGCGTCCCGGGCCGGTTACGACCAGATCGCCCAGGGCGAGGCCGGGCTGATGTCGGTGACCGGATCCGGACCCAATGATCTTCAGCGCGTGGGTGTTCCGATCGCCGACCTGCTGGCCGGCATGTACGGCGCGTTCGGTGTGGTGGCCGCGCTGCAGGAGCGCCAACGTACCGGACTTGGCCAGGTCGTCCGCTCGTCGCTGTTGTCGGCGGTCGTCGGAGTGCACGCTTTCCAGGGCACCAAGTGGACGGTGGCCGGCCAGGTCGGCGAGGCGACCGGCAATCATCATCCGTCCATCTGCCCCTACGGCCTGTTCGACACCGCCGACGGGGCCGTGCAGATCGCGGTGGGCAGCGAGGGGTTGTGGCACCGCTTCTGCGAGGGCTTTGAATTGGATTCCGCCACACCGGGGATGAATTCGAACCCCGTCCGGGTGGCCAACCAGAAACAGGTCAACGAACTCGTCCAGAGCGTGTTCGCGCTCTACCCGACCGATGAACTGCTCGACAAGCTGGACCGGATCGGGGTGCCGGCCGGCAAGATCCGCTCGATCCGCGAGGTCTATGAGTGGGACCAGACCCGCTCACAGGGACTGGTGATCGGGGTCGAACACGCCACCCTGGGCCATATCGAACTACCCGGTCCCCCGCTGCGATTCTTCGACTCGCGCGGCACCGAACGCACCCGGCGGACGCATACCGCCCCACCCGTGCTCGGCGCGGACAACCACCTGATCGACGCGCTGCAGGTGCGGTCCTGATGACCAGGGCCAGCGCGCACCGACTGATCGAGACCCTGGTCGACCCGGACTCCTGGCGGCCCTGGGACCGGCCGGTGGTCGACCCGCCCGTCAACGCCGGGTACGCCGCCGAACTCGCCCGGGCCCGCCAGAAAACCGGTCTCGACGAGGCGGTGCTGACCGGGCAAGCCACCATCCGTGGCCGTCGAGTCGCGATGCTGTTGTGCGACTTCGGCTTCCTCGGTGGATCCATCGGTGTGTCCGCCGGTGAGCGGCTCACCGCGGCGATCCGGCGTGCCACCGCCGAGCGGCTGCCGCTTCTGGCGCTGCCGACCTCGGGTGGCACCCGCATGCAGGAGGGCGCCACGGCCTTCCTGCAGATGGTCAAGATCACCGCCGCGGTGGTCGATCACAAGGCGGCGCACCTGCCCTACCTGGTGTACCTGCGCGACCCGACAACCGGTGGTGTCTTCGCCTCCTGGGGATCGTTGGGCCACGTCACGTTCGCCGAACCCGGTGCACTGGTTGGCTTTCTGGGGCCACGGGTCTACGAAGCCCTGTACGGCAACCGATTCCCGGTGGGCGTGCAGACCTCGGAGAATCTCTACTCCTGCGGACTGATCGACGCCGTCGTCGCCATCGACGAACTCGCCGCCATGGTCGACCGGGCACTGACCATCATCGATGCTCCCGACGTGGGGAACAGCCCACCCGATCCACAGTGGGTGCCGGCCGTCGATGTTGCGGCCTGGCAGTCGGTGGTGGCGACGCGGCGACCCGATCGTCCCGGCGTACGGGAACTGTTGCGGTACGCGACATCAGATGTTCTGGCACTCAACGGAACCGGCCAGGGCGAGAACGAGCCAGGCCTGTTGCTCTCGCTCACCCGATTCGGCGGTTTGCCCTGTGTCCTGCTCGGGCAGGACCGTGCCGGCCAAACCGCTGAGGAGCCCCTGGGCCCGGGTGCCCTGCGGCAGGCCCGTCGCGGCATGCGGCTGGCCGCCGATCTGGGCCTGCCGTTGGTGACGGTCATCGACACGGCCGGCGCGGCGTTGTCGCGCGAGGCCGAGGAGGGTGGTCTCGCCGGCGAGATCGCCCGCTGCATCGCCGAGATGATCGGCCTCGAAGTGCCCACCGTGTCGTTGCTGCTCGGCCAGGGCACCGGCGGCGGGGCGCTCGCGCTGGTGCCCGCCGACCGGGTGCTCGCCGCTGCGCACGGCTGGTTGTCGCCGCTGCCACCGGAAGGCGCCAGCGCCATCCTGCACCACACCACCAGCAAGGCCGCCCAGATGGCCGCCGAGCAGGGAGTGCGTTCCGCGGACCTGCACAGGGCCGGCATCGTTGATCGCGTGATTCCCGAATATCCCGATGCCGCAACAGAACCCCGGGATTTCTGCATCAGGGTGGGTGCCGCACTGGCTCACGAGCTCGCCGCCCTCACCGCCGCCGACGCCGCCGACCGCAAGACCGAGCGGGCCCGCCGGTTCGAACGACTCGGCAAGGCCGGCCCCATCCTCGCCCGGGTGGGCTGATCACCGAGGAGTACCGCCCCTCACGAGCCGGCGCGGTACAGCCGTTCGGGCCGTCCGCCGCCGTATTTGAGACGCACCCTGGCCTCCCGCCGCTCCACCAGGTATTCCAGGTAACGGCGCACGGTCGCACGGGCCATCCCGGTCGCCTCCGCGCAGGTCGTCGCCGACAGCTCGGCGCCGTCGGCGAGTGCGTCGCGGACCAGGTCCAGGCTCTCATTGCTGAGCCCCTTGGGCGGCAACGGAACAGAGGGCGTGGCCCGCAGGTCTGCGCCGATCGAGAAGACGCTGTCCACCGCGTCCTGATCGGTCTTGCCGCCCGCAAGCCGGACCCTGGCGTAATGCTGGATCCGGACCTTCAACTCGTCCAGATCGAACGGCTTGATCAGGTACTGTGTGGCGCCGCCGCGCAACGCCGCCTTCACGAAGTCGGCATCGCGTTCGGCAGTGACCACGATGGCGTCGACGTCATCGCCGCGCTCACGCAACCGCTTGAGCACTTCGATACCGCTCATGTCCGGCAGGTGCACATCGAGCAGCAGAAGATCGGGAGCCAGTTCGGCCACCATCTTCAGCGCCTGTTCTCCGTTGACCGCTTTCCCCGCGACCCGGAAGCCGTCGACCTCCTCGACGAGCTCCGCGTGGATGCTCGCCACCATGAAGTCGTCGTCGACTACCAGGACCGCGATGTCCGCGATGTCACCCGGCCGCATGCACTTACGGTACCGGCTGTTCAGCTTCGCCCGAGCCACGTACGAAGCGCTTCTCGATATCGAAATACGAGTCGATGTCCATCAGCTCGTACCACTCTTCGGGCTTGAGCATATGCGGACGGAAGCTGGTGCTCTGCCCCTCGTCGCGCAGGATTTCCAGCGCCCGGCGGGCGGCGGCGGCCATCGAAAAGCGGATCGGTCCGGGATACAGCGCCAGCGAGAATCCGAGCTTCTCGATCTCGGATACGTGCAGGGTCGACATCGGTCCCTTCTCCTCGACCAGGGTCAGCAGTGGGGTGTCGATGATCGACATGACGCACTCGACATCCTCCTTCTCCCGGACACCGATGATCAGCGCGGAATCCGCGCCGAGGTCAATGGCTCGCTTGGCGCGCAGCGCCGCGGCCTCGACACCGAGGGTGTTGGCGGCGTCGGTGCGGGCAATGATGAGGAAATCGGGGTCTTTACGCGCCCACAAGGCGGCCTCGATCTTGCCGAGGTACTCCTTCTCGGTTACCACGGGGATCGGTACATCAAGGACACCGCACCGCTTGGGCGTGACCTGGTCTTCGAGCTTGATGGCGGCGACACCGGAGTTCTCGAACTCCTGCACCGCCCTGGTCACGTTGAGGGCGGTGCCGTAACCGGTATCGGCGTCGAATATGACCGGAATGTCCACTGCACCTGCGATATTGCGCGCCACCTGCGAGCTCTCTGTCAGCGACACCAGACCGACGTCAGGACGGCCGAGCATACTGGCCGCCACCCCGTTACCGGTGACGCTGATCGCCTGGAAACCGGTCGCCTGCGCCATGCGCGCAGAAATGCCGTCGAAGACGGAAGGGACTTGCGTGATCTCCGGTGACTGCAGCAGTTCCTTGAGTTTCAGGCGGGCGTTCATCGATCTCCTTCGGTATGAGGTGAGATCAACGTCACGCCTGGACCTGTTGCGCGTCAATCTTGCGCTGAAACTTGGCGTTGTGCTCGTTGTGCTACCGGGATCTCCGCGGTGAATATCGCGCCGTGGTCGTTGTGCACGTCGACACGACCACCGCGCTGCTCGCACACGCTTTTCGCCAGTGCCAGACCGAATCCGCGGGTACGGTCGGTGGCCTTGGTGCTGACGCCGCGTTCGAAGATGGTGCTCAAGATGGCATCGTCGACCCCTGGACCGTTGTCGCGCACCTCGATGAGGATGATGTCGTCCCGTTCCTCGATCCGCAGCCTGATCTCCGGGTCCGGAGCGCCCGCACAGGCTTCCAGCGCGTTGTCGACGAAATTGCCGATCACCGTTTCGAGCGTGGCCGCGGTGTCCAGGCTCAGCGCACCTACCTGTGACCGGTCGTCCACCACAAGTTCGACCCCGCGTTCCGAGGCCAAACTGCCTTTGGCGACCACGAGCGCCGCCAAGGTGGTGTCGTCGATCCGCGACGCCACCGCCTTGAGGAACTGGTGGTGTCCGGTCTGGACGTCGGTGACATACCGCTGGGCACGCTGCACATGGCCGAGCCGCAACAACCCCGCGATGGTGTGTAACCGATTGGAGAACTCATGGGTCTGTGCCCGCAGCGCGTCGGCGGTGTGCCGGGTGACGTCCAATTCGCGCCGTAATCCCCATAATTCGGTGCGGTCACGCAAGGTGACGACGGCGCCGATGACCCGGCCACGCGTGGTCACAGGCATCCGATTGAGTACCAGGTGCCGCGCGCCGGTATCCAGGATGCGGTCGGTGCTGCGGCGTGCGTCGGTGAGGGCATCGACCACTTCCTGGCTCAGGCCCAGCTTTTCGAGTCGCTTGCCGACCGCGTCCCCCGGCAGACCGAGCAGCTCGATCGCTTCGGCGTTGACGATGGTCACACGATGATCCAGGTCGAGCCCGAGCACCCCTTCCCGGATGCCGTACAGCAGCGCCTCCCGATGCTCGACCAGACCTGCGATGTCCCGCGGTTCCAGCCCGAAGGTCTGCCTTTTGATGCGGTTGGCCAGCAACACCGAACCCAGCAGTCCCAGCGCAAAAGCGACCCCCAGGTAGATCAGCAGATCGGGAACGGCAGCAGTCAACCGTTCCGCCACACTGCGCGAATAGCTGCCGACGACCACATAGCCGAGCCGTCCGCGGTTTTCGGGATCGAGCACGGCGACGTGCGCCTGCATCGACAAGCGGCCGTCGGGCAGCGTGGCCGCACCCACCCACGCCCGGCCCGACAGCACATCGCCGCTCGCGAACGACCACCGCGTGCCGAGGTGGCTCGGGTCCTGGCTGGCCACCACATCACCGTCCAAATCGACCACCACCACGAAGTCCACCCCGGACACGCTCTGCGCCCGGGCCGCCGCCGGCGGGATGGCGCTCAGCGGAAGGTCGCCGCGCAGCGCGGAGCGCACGATCCCGTCGGTGGCGAACACCTCGGCCAGGCCCAGCACCCGATTCCCGGTTGTGCGTTGATAGTCGGTGCTGGACTGCACGTAGGTGATGGCGACGACCACACCCAGCACGGCCACGATGATCACCGTCTGCAGCACCAACAATTGCCGCGCCAGGGGCAGCCGGCCGAGCCATCGGTCCGCTGAGGGAGTCGACACCTGTTGATCACCCTTCGTCGTCGAGCACAACGAGCACAAGATTCGTTGTCAGCGCAAGCGTGACAGGGTCATGTGGCAACCGTCACTGTTCCGGGGACAGCGTAGTGCTCATCACAGGAGGTACATCATGGGCCGACTCACCAAATCCCTTGGAGTCGCAGCAGCTGCCGTCACCGTCACCCTTGTCGCGGCATGCTCGGGCGGCTCGAGCGCGGGCGGCGGCGACGGCCAACTGGAACAGTTCCGCTACCTGGTGCCGAACTCGGCTGGCAGTGGGTGGGACACCACCGCGCGCACCGCCGCCAAGATCATGGAGGACGACGGCATCGCCCAGCGGATCGATGTGTTCAACGTCGACGGGGCCAACGGCACCGTCGGGTTGTCCCGTCTCGTGGATGAGAAGGGCAACGGCGAACTCGTCATGCAGATGGGCTTCGGTCTGGTGGCGGCCACGGTGTCTCAGTCATCGCCGGTGTCCTTCGCCGACACCACCCCGTTGGTGAAGCTGCTCGACGAGTACCTGGCGGTGGTGGTGCCCGGTGATTCGCCGATCAACAGCTACGACGATCTGGTCACCGCGTGGAAGAAGAATCCGCGCCTCAATGTGGGCGGCGGTTCGGCCATCGGCGGTGCCGACAACGTGGCAACGCTGCAGATCGCTGCCGCCAATGGCATTCCACGCGGCGACGTCAACTACATCACCTTCGGCGGCAGCGGCGTGCTGCCGGCCGTGCTCGGTGGCCAGGTCGACGCGGCCGTCACCAGCGCCGCCGACGTCGCCGAACAGGTGAAGTCCGGCGACCTCAAGGCCGTCGCGATCACCGGGGACGAACGTGCACATTTCCTGCCCGATGTACCCACCCTGACCGAGGAGGGAACCGAGGTCGTCGTCGCGAACTGGCGCGGCGTGGTTGCGCCTCCCGGAATCAACGCGGAATCCCGGCAGGCCCTCATTGATGCGTTCGACAAGATGCATCAAAGTGAGGCCTGGAAGTCCGCGGTCCAAAGCAACGGCTGGATCGACGCATTCATGTCCGGCGACGAGTTCGGCGCTTATCTGGCCGAGCAGGCCGGCGCTATCAAGGCAGCCCTCGAAGGGGTCCAGCAATGACCTCTGCGGTTGGCACGGCACGCGGAACACTGACCGGCAAGTCCGAGTTAGTGGTCGCTGCACTACTTTTCGTCCTCGGTGTGGTGTCGTTGATCGACGCCGCGACGGTGACGGACAACGCCGCCAGCGTCGGTCCGCTCAGCTCGTCGGTGTTCCCCACCGTCGTCGGGGCGATGTTGCTCGGTGTCGGGGCCGCACTGCTGGTCGATGTGTTGCGCGGCGGACGGGGCGAGATGGAGGGAGGCGAGGACGTCGACCTGGCACAGCCGACCGCATGGGCGCCGTTCTTCGCCATCAGCGGATTCTTCCTGGCCAACGCGGTGCTGATCGAATCGGTCGGATGGCCGCTCACCGGGACCCTGCTGTTCTTCGGCAGCGCCGTCGCCCTGGGCAGCCGCCGATTCGTCATGACACTGGTCGTGTCGGCCGTCATCGCCTTCGGCAGCTACCTGCTGTTCGTGTACGCCCTGGGCGCCTTCCTGCCCGCCGGCGTCCTGCAGGGAATCATCTGACATGGAATCGTTGGCTCTGCTCATGGAGGGCTTCGCCGCGGCGATGACGCCCACCTACCTGATGTTCGCCCTCATCGGCGTGCTGCTCGGCACCGCGGTCGGCGTGCTGCCTGGCATCGGGCCCGCGATGACTGTGGCGCTGCTGCTGCCGCTAACCTTCTCGCTTGACGCCACGGGCGCCATCATCATGTTCGCCGGCATCTACTACGGCGGAATGTACGGCGGCTCAACAGCTTCGATTCTCCTCAATACGCCCGGAGAAGCCTCCGCGATGATGACGGCCATTGAGGGCAACAAGATGGCCAAGGCTGGTCGAGCTGCCCAGGCGCTGGCCACCGCGGCCATCGGATCATTCGTCGCGGGCACGATCGCCACCGGACTGCTGGTGCTGGTCGCCCCGCTCGTCGTCGACTTCGCCATCTCGATCACGCCGGCCGATTACTTCGCACTCATGGTGGTGGCCTTCGGGGCGGTGACCCTGGTGCTGGGCAGTTCACGTATCCGCGGGTTCGCCTCTCTCGGCATCGGATTGTTCATCGGTCTCATCGGTATCGATGGGTCGACCGGCCAGGAACGCTTGACCTTTGGGCTGCCCCACCTGATGGACGGCGTCAACGTCATCGTGGTCGCAGTCGGCATTTTCGCGCTCGGAGAGGCGCTGTGGATCGCCCTGCACCTGCGGCGCAGTCCGCCGGGGATCATCCCGGTGGGCCGCCCATGGATGGACAAGTCGGACTGGAAGCGATCATGGAAGCCGTGGCTGCGTGGTGCGGCACTGGGGTTCCCGTTCGGCGCCATGCCCGCCGGTGGGGCGGAGATCCCCACGTACCTGTCCTATGTCACCGAACGCAAACTGTCGAAGCACCCCGAGGAGTTCGGCAAGGGTGCCATCGAGGGCGTCGCCGGACCCGAGGCCGCGAACAACGCCTCCGCCGCGGGCGTGCTGGTACCGCTGCTGACCCTGGGGCTTCCGACCTCGGCGACCGCGGCAGTGTTGTTGGCCGCTTTCCAGCAGTATGGTATTCAGCCCGGCCCGCTGCTGTTCGACAACGAGCCCGGCCTGGTGTGGGGTTTGATCGCCAGCCTGTTCATCGGCAATGTCTTGCTGCTCGCACTCAACCTGCCGCTCGCACCGCTGTGGGCCAAGCTGCTGCGTATCCCACGTCCGTACCTGTACGCCGGCATCCTGGTGTTCGCCGCCGTCGGCGCGTACGCAGCAGACGGCTCCAGCATGGGTCTGTACCTACTGTTGGTGATGGGACTGCTCGGAGTCATCATGCGCCGGTACGGGTTACCGGTCGTGCCGGTGATCATCGGGGTGATCCTGGGGCCACTCGCCGAGTTACAGTTGCGGCGCGCCATGCAATTGAGCGGCGGCGACCCCACGGCGCTGGTCGCCTCCCACCTGTCGATCGGGTTGTACGTCCTGCTGTGCCTGGCGTTCGTGGTGCCGTTGATCCTGCGCTGGCGCAGTGCGCGGTCACAGCCCGGTTCGGACGCGCCGATCCCAGTCGCGGAAGAGAAGGTACCGGCCGGCCCGGAACATGGCCGCTGATTCCGGTCCGCGGGGTGGGTGGAGGGCGTGGACTCCGATCGGGGTCCACGCCTTCTCCGTGCAGGCAGTCGGGTTCTCGCTGCGGCCGGCGGTCGCCTACGCCGCTCTGGACGCCGGGGTTGCGCCGGCTCTGCTCGGCGCCTTGTCGGTGAGTTACGCATTGGCGCCGCTGTTCCTGGCGCTGCCGGTGGGACGTGCGGTCGACCGATTCGGTGAGCGGCCACCACTGATCGTCGGCGGCGTTCTGATGGCCACGTCGTGCGTGGTGCTGTTGGCCGGTTCCACGCACGCCCTGTGGCTGATAGTCGGGCTGATGCTGGCGGGGGTAAGCCACTTGTTGTGCGTCATCGGCGAGCAGACCGCGGTGGCCCAGATGAGTTCGGGCTCCAGCGATTCCCGGTTCGGTTCCTACACCTTGGCGGGTTCGTGCGGGCAGGCCATCGGCCCACTCTTTCTCGGGCTGGGGGACGGCACGCCGTTCCGGCCGACTCCGGTTCTGGTCGCGTCGTTGATCATGTCCGGCCTGATCGTGGTCACGTCGGTGTTCATCGGCGGCCGGACTGCCAACGGCGGAAAACGAAGGGGCGGCGTCACATCATCGTTGTTACGTGACAAACGGATCCGAGCAGCCATCATCGTCAGCGGTATCGTGATGGCCGCCGTCGACATCACACTGATCTACTTACCGGCGTTGGGCCGTGAGGTCGGGCTCAGCGCGGCGTTCATCGGCGGGGTGCTCGCGCTGCGGGCGGTGTCGTCGATGGCCGTGCGCGGGATCACCGGGCGAACAGTCCGGCGGTGGGGCCGCCGCACGGTGCTGGTGACCGGCATCGGTGCTGCGGCCACGGCCTTGATCGCGCTGTCGACGTGGCCACATCCCGCCGTGCTGCTGATCGCGGCGGCGGTGCTCGGAGCCGGTCTAGGAGTCGGGCAGCCCATCACCATGGCGATGGTCGCCGACCTGGCACCCGCCGGGCAGCGCGGCACAGCGATGACACTTCGGCTGATGGGCAATCGCCTGGGTGTGGTGATCCTGCCGGTGTCGGTCGGCGCGGTCGCCGCCGGCGCCGGCGCGGGTGGGGTACTCGCCGGCACCGCCGCGCTGCTGTGCGCGAGCTGCATCGTCTCGGCCCGGCGCTGAACAGCCCCTGGCCTGCGGCGTCACGCCGATCTGGGCGCACCTCCCACCTGCGCATCATTAGGCTAGGCTAAGCTCTTCGCGAGCACCGGAGCCTGCGGTAACCGCACGGGCCGAGCGGGGACCCCTCAGCGTCGAGAACCCAAGCGGTGCGACCTGTGCATCTGCAGCGTTGAGGAGGTCACCGGGTGACGGGGCTCCATGATCCGGATCTGGAAAAGAACAGCTGTGGTGTCGGCTTCCTGACCCGTAAGGACGGTCGCCAGACCCACGACGTGATCCAGATGCTGCACGACGCCTTGTGCGCTGTGCCACACCGCGGCGGCATGTCGTCGGAAGGTGTCGGTGACGGCGCCGGCGTCAACCTCGACCTCTCGGTCCGCTTCTTCGCCGATATCACCGGGCTGCCCGACCTTGCTCTCGGGCAGTTCGGCGTCGGCAACTTCTTCCTGCCCAACGACCCCGACTTCCACACCGAGGCCGAGCGCGTCATCGAGGATGCCCTGACCGCGCGCGGGCTCCGCATCCTGGTGAAACGTGATGTGCCGGTTAATAACTCGGCGATCCGCCCCGCCGCCGTCAAGTACCAGTCACCGATCCGCCAGTGGATCTTCACCGCCGACCGGCTGTCCGACAAGACAATTCATGACGCGCTGATGGCCATCGAGGCCGTCGCCTACACCCGCGCCGACCTCGCAGGCCTGTACCCGTTGTCGTTGAGCGCCCGCACCCAGGTGCTCAAGGGCCGGTTGAACTCGAACGAGGTGGTCCCCTATTTCGACGATCTGTCCGATCCGCGGATGGAGGTCCACTCGATGTTCTTCCACACCAGGTTCTCCACCAACACCGCACCCAACGCGACGATGGCGCAGCCGTTCCGGTTCATGGCGCACAACGGCGAACTGAACACCGACAAGAAGAACCGGCTCTCCGACAACGCCATCGCACTGGCCCGCAACCGTGCCATCATCCGGCCCGTCGGCCAGTCCGACAGCTGCCGGCTCGACCAGACCCTGCAGAACCGGGTCCTGGAGGACGATCTGGACCTGGTCACCGCGGTCGTCGCGATGATGCCGCCGGCGTGGGAGAACGACACCACGCTCTCGCCCCAGGTGCGGGCCATGCTGGAGTACTTCAGCCTCTATGAGGAGAAGAACGACGGACCGGCAGCGCTGATCTTCGGCGACGGCACCTACATCGGCGCCCGCCTGGACCGGCTCGGGCTGCGGCCGCTGCGCACCGTGGAGACCGACGAGTACCTGGGCGTGATGTCCGAGGCCGGGCAGGTCAACTTCGCGCCCGGCCAGGTGACCAGACGGGGCCGCATCGAGGCCGGCGGAATGCTGTACTACGACCATCGCGAGCAACGGTCCTACGGCACCACCGAGGCGCTGGAGATGCTCGCCGCCAAACACGATTACCAGGACATGCTGGCCGTCGCGCGGGTGAACCTGGCGGCGCTGCCCGCGGTGCCGCCGGAGAGCCAGTTGTCCCCCGCCCGCTACAACGGGGACCTCAACCGCCACCAGCGCTACGTCTGTTATTCGATGAGCCAGGAAGATTTCAAGTTCCTGATGGACCCGATGCTGACCACGGGTCAGGAGAAGATCTCCGCGATGGGCTACGGCGCGGCCATCAACGCGTTGTCCAACCACGAGGGCGGCATAGCCCGGTACTTCTCGCAGCGCTTCGCCCAGGTCACCAACCCGCCCCTGGACAGCATCCGCGAGGCCGACGGCATGACGCTGCGGGTCGCGCTCGGTGCCAAGCCGAACAGCGGCGCACGACCCGCCCCGCAGATCGTCATCCCGTCCCCGCTCCTCGGCCACCTGGACATGCTGAGCATCCGCGATCAGCAGCACACCCCGGTGCGCCGCTTCGGGATGCGCTATCGGGTCGACCTCACCGATCGCCAGGGCAATGCCGATGCCCTGGTCGCCGCGATCGACGCCCTGTGCGATGACATCGAGTCCTATGCCCGCGAGTCCGGCGGCATCGCCGTCATCTCCGACCGGCACATCGAAACCGGGCTGGCACCGATACCCGTCATCATCGCCGTCTCGGCGATCAACCAGCGGCTCATCGAACAGGGTCTGCGGCTGCGCGTTTCGGTGATCGCCGAGAGCGGCCAGCTGGCGTCCTCGCATCACATCGCGACGGTCCTCGGTTTCGGCGCGTCCGCGGTGTACCCGCTGGCGGTGCAGATGCGGGCCGAGGAGAAGTTCGGTCCGGATGAGACTTTGGTGACCGCCGCCTACCAGCGGTTTGCCAAGGCCGCCGAGAAGTCACTGATGAAGACCATGGGTCGGGTGGGCCTGTGCACCGTGGAAAGCTATATCGGCGGTGAGTTCTTCGAACCCAGCTACCTGGACACCGGCGACCCGGTGCTGCGCCGCTACTTCCCGAACGTGGTGTCCCCGGTCGGCGGTGTCGGATTCGACACGCTGGCAGCCACCGTCGCCGAGTGGCACAACCACGCGCTGTCGGTCACCGGCGAGAAGGACGTCCCCCTGCTCGGCCTGTTCAAGGAACGCGCCGAAGGGTCCGGGCACTCCTACGGCACCACTGCCGTGCGTGGCTTTGTCGACATGACCGAGGAGGCCATCTCCTTCGGCGACGAGGGGCGCCCGGACAACCCGGACATGACCGACCCGGCGTTCCTGCGTTCGCTGCCCCTGCACCAACTCGAAGGCGCCTTCGGACTCGACGATGAGGCATACCAGCACAACAGCTTCGAGGAGATGACGCCGCGGGCGATCAACAACTTCGACATCACCCCGGGCTATCGGCATTTCGTTTTCGCGATGAACGCCGAGCGGGCCCGCCGCCCAGCCGCCCTACGCGATGTACTCGCACTGCCCGCCGACGTGAACTTCCTGCACACCGCCGACGAGTTCCGTTCCGAACTCGGACAGTTCGCGCGGTTCGGCAACAACAGCTTCCAGGTCCGCGGCCTGACCTGTGTCCGGGTCGGTGACGAGTTCACGCTGCGCCTGGGCCACAGCGCGCACCGCCTGGAGGCACTGGCGGAATCACTGCTGCGCCGCTTCGGGGCCGATATCGTCGACCACGAGATCATTGTCGACCGGCTGTGGATCCGGGCACGAGGCGCCGCCCGCGACTATCTGGCGATGGTTCAGACCGCGCCGGACTCGATACCGCTGGCCGCCGTGCAACCCGCCAGCGAGATCGCGGCGACGCTGACATCCGGGGCGATGAGCCACGGTGCCCTGGTGGCCTCGGCACATGAGGCCGTCGCGCACGGCACCAACATGGTAGGCGGACTGTCCAACTGCGGTGAGGGCGGCGAGCACATCACCCGGTACGGCACCATCCGCGGCTCCCGGATCAAGCAGTTCGCCTCCGGCCGCTTCGGGGTGTGGGCCGGCTACCTGGCCGACCCGATGCTGCGTGAACTGGAGATCAAGATCGGTCAGGGCGCGAAACCCGGTGAGGGCGGCCAGCTCCCGGCTCCCAAGGTCACCGTGCAGATCGCGGCCGCCCGCGGCGGCACCCCAGGTGTGGAACTGGTCTCTCCCCCGCCGCACCACGACACCTATTCCATCGAGGACCTGGCCCAGCTCATCCACGACTGCAAGGCAGCCCGGGTACGGGTGATCGTCAAGCTGGTCTCCAGCGAGGGCATCGGCACCATCGCCGTCGGCGTCGCCAAGGCCGGTGCCGATGTCATCAACGTCGCCGGCAACACCGGCGGCACCGGCGCGGCGGCCGTCACCAGCCTCAAGTACGCCGGGCGTTCCGCCGAAATCGGTGTCGCCGAAGTGCATCAGGCGCTGGTGGCCAATGGAATCCGGCAGAAGGTCGTGCTGCGCTGCTCGGGAGCGCACCAGACGGCCAGCGATGTCATCACCTCTGCGCTGCTCGGCGCGGACAGCTTCGAGTTCGGCACCACCGCGCTGATGATGCTCAAGTGCGTCATGGCCAAGAACTGCAACATCAAGTGCCCGGCCGGGTTGACCACCAATCCCGAGGCCTTCGACGGTGACCCGCGCGCCCTGGCCCAGTATCTGCTCAACATCTCCCACGAGGTGCGCGAGATCCTCGCCACGCTCGGCATGCCGTCACTGGCGGCTGCCCGCGGCCGCAGTGATCTGCTGCACCTGCTCGACCACCCGTCGAGCATCGGCAAGCTGGACCTGCGCGCCATGCTGCAGGTCGCCAGGGGATTCGTGCCCGAGAATCCGATCTACATGGAAAAGGACTACGCGGTCGACGACGCGCTCCTGGCCCAGCTCGATCTCGACGGCGTCGAGATGGTACCGGTGGCGTTGACCAACCAGAACAAGAGTGTCGGCGGCCAGCTGGCCGTCGATATCGAACGCAGGCTGAACCATCAGGGCGGCAGCGGCACTGCGGTCGCGGTGGATGCCCGCGGGCGGCGATACCTGACCCCGGACAGCGTCGTGATCACGACCACCGGATCGGCGGGCCAGAGCTACGGCGTGTTCTGCAACGATGGAATGACGATGGCGCACACCGGAACCTGCAATGACGGCGTCGGCAAGAGCCAGTGCGGCGGCATCATCGCGGTGCGCTCCCCCGGCGGTGGGTCGACCCGACCCGGCGGCAATGTGCTGATCGGCAACTTCGCCCTGTTCGGCGCCTCCGGCGGCCGGTTGTTCGTCGAGGGTGAGGCCGGCGACCGGTTCGCGGTACGCAACTCCGGTGCCACCGCGGTGGTCGAGGGTGTCGGAGAGTTCTTGTGCGAGTACATGACCAACGGTGCGGTGTTCAACATCGGCGGCTTCGGTAAGGGCGTCGCCAACGGGATGAGCGGCGGCTTCCTCTACCAGTACGACCCGGACGCCGAGCTGGCCGGCAAGGTCAGTGCCGACTCCGTGCTGCTGGCACCGATCAGTGAAGCACCGTTCCACGAGGTCGCCGCACGCACGATGCTGCAGTGGCATCTGGAGGCGACCGGATCAACGAAGGCCGCCGCACTGCTACAGGATTGGGATGTGACCCGCCTGCACGTCAGCTATGCGATGCCGCGGGCACTGCTGCAGTACCAGGATGCCGAGGCGATCCTGGCGGCCAAGACCCGCAAGGAACTGCTCGACGAGTTGGCCTCCGCCCTGGCCGGGTACCAGGTGCACAAGTTCAAGCGTTCCTACCGCCACGGTGAGACGGTGCTCGACGGCGCGGTACCCGGCTACGGCGAGACCGACACCGAGGCCATGTTCGCGCTGCTGAACTCCTACACCGTGCTGAATCTGGCTCAGCGACTGGCCCTTACGCGGCTGCCCGGCGTCACCGACATCGCCGATGCACGGGTCGCCAAAATGGTGCGCAACCTGGTGCTCACCGAGGATTTCTTCCTGATCCAAAAGCTGCAGCGCTTCGCCCGGGAAGCCATCGACGACTTCAGCGATGAGAACCTGGCGGTGTTCATCGCCGACAAACGCATCACCGACTACAAGGCCGCGCTGGCGCAGCGCAACGTGTTGTCGATGGACAGCCCGGGAACCTACGGCTGGATCCTGTACCAGAACGCCAAGAATGTGGACATGATCGGCCGCCTGCCCTCGTTCGAGGAACTGTTTGCCGCGCAATCGGTTCCGGACGTGGTGGCGTCCCTCACCTCGTTGGAAAGCGCGTGACCCGATGAAGATCTCCTACATCCCCCAAGACGCCCCGTTCAACGAGGACCAGCGCGCCTGGCTGTCGGGTTTCCTGGCCGGCCTGCACTCCCGGCTGGCGATGAACCTCGCACCACCGCCGGCAGTCCCCGGCGACCGGTCCGCGCCGCGCCCGGCGCTGCGCATCCTCTACGGCACCCAGACCGGCAACGCCGAGGGGGTGGCCAACGACGCGTCGGCGGCCGCGAAGGCCCAGGGTTTCGATGTGACGGTGAGCGGGCTCGACGAGATCGAACTCGACGAGTTCGCCGGCCTCAAGTACGTGCTGATCGTCACCTCCACCTACGGCGAGGGCGAGATGCCCGACAACGCCGAACTGTTCTGGGAGGCCTTGTCGGCGTCGACCGCCCCGCGTCTGGAGGGAGTGTCCTTCGGGGTGCTGGCGCTCGGCGACACCAGTTATGACGAGTTCTGTCAGGCCGGCAAGCTGTTCGACACCCGCCTTGAGCAACTCGGTGCCGCGCGGGTGGTGGCCCGCACCGACTGCGATGTCGACTACGAAGCTCAGGCCGCCGAATGGATCCAGGCCGCCGTCTCGGCGCTGGTACCCAGTTCCGGGGCCAGCGGGGCACCCAGCACTCCGCCACCGAGCGCGGTCGCCCGGTCCGGGTGGACGCGCAAGAACCCGTTCGTCGCGGACGTCGCGGTAAACCGCCTGCTGTCGGGACCCGGGTCGGACAAGGAGATTCGGCATTTCGAGTTCGATCTGGCCGACAGCGGGATCGAGTATGTCGCGGGCGACGCCCTGGCCGTCATCCCGGAGAATGACCCCGCCCTGGTCGACGCCATCGCCGAGCACTTCCGGGTGTCGGCCGACACCCTCGTCGGGGATGAGCCTCTCGGCGATCTGTTGGGTCACCGATTCGAGATCAGCGCGCCGTCAAAGGATCTGCTCGGCGAGGTGGAACGGCGCGCTGAGAACCCGGAGCTCTCGCACGTTTTGCGCGGCGGGGTGAAGGAGACCCTGGAGCGCTGGCTCTACGGCAAGGACATCCTGGACGTGCTGACCATAGCCGGGGACGACCTGAGCCTCGAGGAGTTCATCGGGCTCCTCAAACCGCTTGCCCACCGGGCGTATTCCATTTCATCGAGTGCGCTGGCACATCCGGACCGCATTCACCTCACCGTGGCCAGCGTCCGCTATCACACCAGCGGACGGATGCGCGGTGGCGTCTGCTCGACGTTCCTGGCCGACCGCAGTTCCGCGTCCAAGATCTTCCTGCAACCCAACAAGTCCTTCCGGGTGCCGGCAGATGACGACGCTCCGATGATCATGGTGGGCCCGGGTACCGGGGTCGCGCCGTTCCGCGCGTTCCTGCAGGAGCGCGAACAGCGCGGCGCAGGCGGACGCAACTGGCTGTTCTTCGGCGATCAGCACCGCGACCACGACTTCGCTTATTCCGAGGAGATCTCGGCGTGGCAGGAGACGGGGCTGCTGAATCGTTTGGAGCTGGCGTTTTCTCGTGATCAGGCCGAGAAAGTCTATGTGCAGACCCGGATGCGTGAACACGGCAAGGAACTGTTCGGCTGGCTCGAGGAGGGCGGCCACTTCTATGTCTGCGGTGACGCGACCCGGATGGCCAAGGACGTCGACAAGGCGCTGCATGATGTCGTCGCCACCCACGGCGGGCTGGACGCCGACGGTGCGGTCGAGTACGTCAACTCGCTGAAGCGGGAGAAGCGGTACGTACGCGATGTGTACTGACGGACGGCGCTGCAGCTCCTGTCCCGCGAGACGGCTCAATGCCGGAAGCCGGGAAATCGGCGCGGCCCTCCCCGCGCTGGGCACTGTGGTGTCCTGTACCGCCAATGATGCGGCGCTGTTGAGCCATACCGGTGAATACGCAGTACCGGCACACCCCGGTGAGGCCCTGATCTGCGGCCAGGAACAGATCAGCGTGCGACTCGGTGTCGGGGTGACCGGCTACCTGATGCCGCAGGCATTGACGCTCACCGAGGACTTCGGCACCCATCGGGCCTATCTGACACCGATATCGGATCCGCTTGTCCTCAAGGGTCTTTCGCTGGCGCCGCGCGGGCGGCAGGTGGCGCACACGGCCGAGGACTGGCTGGGCGTGGACTGGAACGACACCGACCAGATCGACCACCTCGATTCGCTGTCACCCGAGCGGTACCGGGTCCTGCCGTTCACCGGCGCCCGCAAGATCGACCCGCGGGTGCTGCCGCATCTGCTGGTGTACCTGGTCGAGCAGAACGTGGAGTACACGGTCGCGGTACCGGGCGGCGGATGCGTGCAGTTGCACCGCGGCCGCGCCGCGATGGCCGACACCTCCGGTCCCGCCGTGGCGGTGATCTTCGGTGCGGCCCGGTATGCGCTGGATCCGGTGCAGGTCGGCGAGTGCTGGGTGACCTCGCTGCACGGCGCCGCAGGCCCGACGGCAGCGATCGAGATCTACGACCACAGCCGGCGTTGTGTCACCATACTGACCCTCACCGGGTCGGTGTGCGGGCACACCTACGACGACTGGCAGGCCATCGCGAAGTCGCTCCCCAGCCTCTGACCTGCGGCGCAGGTGACGACCATCGCCCGTGTTGGCTCGGTCAAGAATCGCACCTGACCTCAGGCGTCCTGGGTCGACGCACCGTCGCCCGCTGATGCGCCGTCATCAGCAGCTTGTCGAACGTTGCTCTCGACGGCAGGTTCTCACCCCCGCTGAACTGCTCGAAGTCCGACATCAACTGCTCGGCCAGGGCCCGCAGTTTGACGTTCGTCTCCTGCGAACGCCATCGGAGCAGGCCGAACGCGGCTTCCGAATCGATCCCGTAGACAATCCGGAGGATGCCCTTGACCTGCTCGATGATCGCCCGATTGCCTGCGATTTCGGTCACGGCATCGGTGATGGCGGCGTCGCGGGCTTTTCCGTCCGGGGTCACGTCGATATAGAAGCCATGTGCCCCGATGACCTCACCGTCGTCGCCCTGCAGCCGTTCACCGATGACGAGTACATCGCGAACCTCGTTCTGAACGGTCAGGATCCGGTGCCGCACACTGAACGGTTCATCGGTGTGACGGACCCGTTCCAGCGTTACCGAGACGGGTTCCAGATCCTCGGGATGCTGGTGCCGTCGCAGGAGATCTGGGGTCGGCTCTACCGTCCCGGGCTCGTACCCATGGAGCGCCTCGGTTTCGGCCGACCAGTGCCACCGCTGGTCGCGGAAATGGTACCGATACCACCCCACTCGTTGGGACACAGCAGAGGCGAGCGCCAAATCCTCTGCACGGGAATCGGATTCTTCACACATCGACATAGCGGGACCCATCTGGTGTGCAATTGACGAGCGCCGACCGTGCGCGGCTGCAGGAGCCTCCGCAGCCGCGCACGATGTTCGGCGTTAGCTCGAATCGACGGTGGAGGACGCGATGGTGCGCGCGGCGCCCGCGTGCTCGACGTCGATGCGGCGTGGCTTGGCGCGTTCGGCGAGCGGGATGCTCACGGTGAGGACACCGTTCTCGTAGGTGGCGGAGATGCGGGAGGCGTCGACGCCGTCGCCGAGGGACAACTGACGACGGTACGTGCCGGAGAACCGCTCGTTGGACAGCCATTGGACCGCCTCATCGGACCGGGCGCTGCGATGCGCGGTCAACGTCAACGTTCCATTGTCGACGCTGACGTCCACCGAGCCGGGATCGACGCCCGGCAGGTCCGCGGTCAGCACGTAATGATCGTCGACCTTGTACAGATCCATCGGCATGAATCGTGGCACGCGGCCGGCACCGGCCTGGCTTGCCAGAACGTCCCGAGTCAGCGCATCACCAAACGGATCGAAACGAAGCACAGCAATCCACCTCCTCGTCATCCATGGCAGCCACCTGTTGGCAGGCCACTCAATCACTGTGCACTACAAAATTTAGCACTCGAGGCCCGTGAGTGCCAGTATCAGTTCGGAGCTTGTCCGGACCGGGTCCTGCTGTGCCCCAGACCTTCCCGCCCCTCGCCCGGCGATGAAGCGGACCGGAACCGTCCCGGGTGCAGCGGTGGCACACAGAACTCGGTGAGGACCGCCGGTACCGTCGTTGGCAGTAACCCCCTGGACCCGATCGAGGTGCGATGACCGACAACCCGGCCGAAGTTGTAGAAGAAGCGGCACACCCACCGCGCCGGGCCGGGGCTCGGTGGCGCCGTACCGCGGTGGTGACGGCCGTGCTCACCTTGCTGTTCGGCGTGCCGTGGTGGACGGTGGTCGCCGCCGGCGGCTTGCCGCTGCCCGTCGTCGTCTCGGGAACCCTGCTGTTCGCCGCCGCACTGGTAGCGCTGCCCACATTGCTGTTCACCGGCCATGGCAAGCATCGCGATCTGCCCTCGGCGCTGGGCGATGCGCTGCTCGGCACGATGTGGGTGTTGTTCGTGTGGTCGGTGCTGGGCAACGTGCTGAGACTGGTACTGCTGGCGGCCGGCATCGAGGACCCGCTGCGGTCCCGGGTGGTTGCGGTCGCGGTCATCGTGGTGTCGGCGACACTGCTTGCCTGGGGGCATTTCGAGGCGATGCGGGTGCCGCGGGTCCGGCCGGTCGAGGTGCGTATCCCACGCCTGGGCCGGGGTCTGGACGGGTTGCGGGTCGCGATGATCACCGATACCCACTACGGGCCGCTGGATCGGGCCCAGTGGTCGGCGAAGATGGTCGAGCGGGTCAACGGGCTCGATGCCGATATCGTCTGCCACGTCGGCGATATCGCCGACGGAACCGTCGACGTGCGCCGCAACCAGGCGAGTCCGCTGGCCTCGGTGCGGGCTACATCGGCGCGGGTGTACGTGACGGGCAACCACGAATACTTCAGCGAGGCCCAGGGCTGGCTCGACTACATGGAGAGCATCGGCTGGTCGGCGCTGCACAACCGGCACATCGTCATCGAGCGCGGCGGCGACCGGCTGGTGGTCGCCGGGGTCGATGATGCCACCGCCGAGGGTTCCGGATTGCGCGGGCACGGCGAGGATCTGGCAACCGCACTGGCGGGCACCGATCCCGCCCTGCCGGTGCTGCTGCTGGCGCATCAGCCCAAGCAGATCCCGCAGGCGGTCGCCGCTGGGGTGGATTTGCAGATTTCGGGTCACACCCACGGTGGACAGATCTGGCCGTTCAACTATCTGGTCCGGCTGGACCAGCCGGTGGTGCAGGGGCTCAGTGCGCACGGGCAGCGCACCCAGCTCTACACCAGCCGCGGCACCGGCTTCTGGGGTCCACCGTTCCGGGTGTTCGCGCCCAGCGAGATCACCCTGCTGACCCTGCGCGCCGAGTAGCCCGTCGCTGTGCGGCCAGCAGCTGCTCGTGTTCGTCGCGGCGGCCGTGAAAAGCACGCGACTAGACCACGATTACACCGCCATGTGACGCCGAACACCCCGATCGCGGGTGAATCCGACTGGGCTGTCGTGGAACTCACAGATAATAAATTGCTTTACCCAGAATTAACACGGACCATGGAGGCGTTGCACAGAACGGGTGATCCCCGGTCTGGCCCGCCAGATACAACCGAAGTCCCTGTGACCCAGGGCACTTACAAGGAGTGAGAACAATGTCTTTCGCGCAGTTTCGCGACAACATGAAGCGCGCCAACAACCGGCGACGCCTCTACGCGCGGATCAACGCAATGCCCGATTCGACGGTTCGTGAAGAACTGATCGCGGTTGCGCAGCGCTACGAGTTCCAGGACTCCGTTCGCTGATTTTGATCCCGTTCCCGCTGACCAGAGCCGGTGGCCCCACAGGGCACCGGCTCTGACCTATTTCAGAGGGATCTGCCATGGGCCGCCGCGGCGGGACCGCGGCAGCCACCCGAAAGGATCCGGCCCGTCGGCGCGGTACTCCAGGCTGACATTGCCGGGATAACCGCGACCGGCCAGCCGCTGCAGGTACCCGCCGATATCGAGGGAGCCGGTGCCGGGCGCGCCGCGCCCGGGTGTGTCGGCGATCTGCACGTGCCCGATGATGCCCACGTGGGCATCGATGACGGCGTCGATATCGTCGCCGTTGACGCTCAGGTGATACAGGTCAGCCAGCAGACGCAGCCGGGTGGTCCCGACGCGGTCGATCACCGCAAGGACGTCGGCGGCGGTGCGCAACGGATAGCCGTCGACACCGCTGAGTGGCTCGATCAGGATGACCGCGTCGAGGCGCTCGGCCATCCCGCCGATGTGTGCGAGGTTTTCGGCCGCCACCTCGTCCTGCTCGCCGGCTTCGAGGCCATCGAGCCGGTTGCCGTAGAGGGCGTTCAACGCCCGGGTGCCCAACCGGTCCGCGATACCGAATACGACGTCCGCGTTGTCGCGGAACTCGTGGCGCCGCCCGGGATCGGACAGCAACCCGCGCTCCCCTGCGGCCATGTCGCCGCCGGCGAAATTGAGTGCGGTGAGGCGGACTCCGGCGTCGGACACCGCCCGCACGAACGCGTCGACCTCGGCGTCGCCGGGCACCGCATCCGCGAATGGCCACCAGAACTCGACCGCGTCGAAACCGGCATCGCGAGCAGCCTGCGCCCGCCGCAGTACAGGCACATCGGTCAGCAGCATCGAGCAGTTGACGACGAAAGACATCTCAGCCGCGACCCACGTAGCGCATACCCCGCGCCATCACGGTGATGGTGGGCACCGAGACGTCCGCCGGCAGGTCCACGATGTGCGCGATGGTGGTCGCCACATGGCCGACGTCGATCGTCGGTTCGGCGGTGAATCCGCTGGTCATGTCCGTGGCGGCATTGCCGATGTCGATCTGGGTGACGTCGATGTCGAGGTCGCGCAGGTCCAGCAGCATCGACGCCGTCAGTCCGCTGATGGCGTGTTTGGTGACCGCGTAGGCCAGGGTGTTCGGCCGTGGACGGTGCGCGGCCAGCGACCCGTTGTTGATGATTCTGCCGCCGCGCGGCAGTTGCGCGGTCATGATGCGGGTCGCTTCCCGTGCACAGAACACCGCGCCGTCGACGTTGGTGCGCCACACGCGGTGCCACTGCTCGTCGTCGATATCGGCGATGGAGGCCGCCGGCCCGAACGTGCCCGCGTTGTTGAACAACACGTCGACCCTGCCGAAGGACGACACCGCCTGTTCGAAGAGCACCCGCACCGCGGCCGAGTCGGTGACATCAGTGGGCACCACCAGGGCGTTCGGGTGGCCCTGGGCGGATTCGGCGAGCTGCTCGGGCCGGCGGCCCGCCAAGACCACCTGGTGGCCGGCACCGAGCAGAACCCGGGCCGTGGCCCGTCCGATACCGCTGCCTGCTCCGGTGATGACGACGACCTTGTTCATGTCACCGATTCTTCACTGCGGTCCTCGCGAACTCGACCGATGGTGAGGTGTGGGTCGATCAGGCAGTGCGCCGCAGCCTCAGGACATCGCGTTTGGCACAGCCGACGCGTTCCGCCGCTTCGGCCGCCGTGAGCAGCGGATCCAGCAGGATGTCGAGTTCGACGGCGGAGAACTGCGGTTCTTGCTCCCACGGCGCAATATCCCACCCTGCGTCCTGGGCGCCGATCGACAGTGGCTCGCTCATGGTTGTGTCCTAGATTCGTTTGCCGTTACCCCGCCGCCGTCGATGGAACGAATCGAAAACGGCGGCGCCACAGAGTGTCCCCGATGACACAGCTGCAAGCCTAAGGACATTCACGCCCACCCGCTGTCTGAACTCGAATGGCTGGCGCCGACCTGCACGGCGCACCGTCACCCCGGTGGGTAGGGCAGCCCGAATTCATCGGCCAGCAGGCTCTGCACGACGATCATCGCGGCCTGTGACCCGGCCGCGATCGCACCGGCGATGTAGGGCTGCTCCGCGCAGAGGTCCCCTGCGGCGAACACGGTGGGCACGTTCGTGCGATGCAGCGCATCGACGGTCAGGGCGTCGGCCGCCAACGGCCCCGGTGTACATGACACGCCCAGTTGCTCGGCCAGTGCGGAACGTTGGCGCAACGGCGCTTCCACCAGCAGACCGTCGCGGGCGAGCCGGTCACCGTCGGTGAACCCGATCGCCGTCAGCACGCCTTCGGAGCTGATCAGCTCCGCTATTGGGCGCTGCTCGACCGACACCTTCGCCGACTCCAGCAATTGCGTCGACTCGGCGTCGAGGCCGGAGGGCCCATCGGTCAGCAGCACCACGTCATCGGTCCACCCGCGCAGCATCACTGCCGCGTGCATGGCTTCTGGCCCGGACGTGAGCGCGGCCAGTCGCTTGTCCCGCATCTCCCAGCCGTGGCAGAACGGACATTGGAACACCGAGCTACCCCAGAGCTCCGCCACACCGGGCAAGTCTGGAGGCGTGTACTTCATGCCGGTTGCGAGCAGGACACGGCGGCCGTAAATCGTGTTCCCGCTACCGAGTTGGAAAGCGAAGCCCCCGTCGACCGATCCCCCGCGGATCACACGATCGCTGAGCTGCTCGACTGTCGGATATGCGTCCAGCTCTTCACGACCTTGTGCGTACAACTCTGCCGGACGTCGCCGATCGAATCCCAGGAGACCCCCGACGACCTTCGCAGGCCGATTGCTCTGGTGAGCGTCGTCGATCACCAGCGCTCTGCGCCGGGCTCGGCCGAGGACAAGCGCCGCGCTCAAACCCGCCGCGCCGCCGCCGACCACCACACATTCCCAGTCCCTCACAGAGGTTTGACTCCCCCGGCAGGACTGCCTCAAACGCTACGGGCGACGTCTGTTCGTCAACCGGCCTTCGGTGAGGTCGCGGCCGAGCTGATCGAGGAGTGACCGACGCCGCAGCGGCGGGCTGTCGGTGTAAGCCCCCTGCGCGACTCCGCGCAGGACATCGGTCAGGGCGGCGGTGGACGTCCACTGCGGCTGCCAGCCGAGTTCGGCGCCGGCCCGCGAACAGTCGAGCAACGGCACGCTGAACGCCATGTCCAGCCAACCGCGATCGACCGGCTGCACGCGGGCCCTCCAGCTGATCTCGACGAGGGCACCCAGGATGCGGGACGGCACATGAACCGCCTTGGCGCGCAACACCATGGCCACGATGTCGCGCGTGACAGGTGGCTCGGCGGCGAGGTTGAACGCCCCGGTGGCACGCCGTGCGATCGCCGCGGTGAACGCCGCGGCCACGTCATCGCTGTGGATGAGCGGAATGCACAGCTGCCGGTCGAGCGGCAGGACCGGCAACAGAGGCACGACCCGCATCGGGACGTAGCCGGGCAGCGAGTACCGCATCAGCCCGCTCGCCGCGGCGCGCTGCACGATGAACCCGGGTCGCATCCGCGTGATCGGAACACCCGCATCACCGTGGACGCGCTCATAGTCGTCGAGAAGCGCTTCGGCCGCCGCCTTGTGCCGACTGTACGGTGAGGTGGAAATCCCTGCCGTTGACCAGCTCTCATTGACCGCAGTGCCATACCGGCCGGCTGCGTAGGTACCGACCGACGACATGTGCACGAGGTGGCCGACCGAGACGGCGTCGGCGGCCCTCAGCACGGCGCCGGTGCCGCCCACCCCCTGGCGTTCCAGGTAATCGATGTTGCGGGTGGGCTGGAATCCCCAGGCCAGGTGGACGACGGCGTCGGCGCCGTCCAGGATCGGCCGCAGCCGTTCTGCGGCGTCGTCATCGGCGAGATCGACGCTGTGCCAACGGACGCGGGCGTACACACCGGTCGGCTCGGGTGGCCGGCGCACGACGCCGACGAGATCATCCTCGGTGGTCTCGTGCAGGCGGCGCAACAGCGCGGTGCCGACATTGCCGGACGCACCGGTGATGACGATGCGCATATCAGGCCGGCGCCGCGGGTACGGCAAGCACCGGGTCCGTTCGGGGCCGCGCGTCGGCTCGGCGGCTTTTCACCACGACGAGCGCCGCGGTACCCACCGCTGCGCCGGTCAAGATCAGCATGGGCCACCACAAGGCTTGCGCGATCACGATGCGGCGTTGCACCTTCAGTCCCGTGCGGGTGATCGACCGTGCACGACTGGTGACACTCATCAGCGTCTGTCCCCTCTATTGGTGTGCTCCGGCGATACCCTCGCCGTCCTGGCGGGAAACGCTGCCGTCCCCGTTGGGTTCGTCGAAGCTGACGCTCACCCGCTGGAAGCCCTTGGCCTGCTGCGCTTCGGCCTGCCCCGCGTACATGCGGCGATCCGCGGCCGTGAGGTCGACGTTGTCGGTGAATGGGGTGAGCAGCGCGCGCGGGTGCAGCCGGTCCACGCGCACCGCATTGATTTCGGCGCAGACCAACAGCGATGTGCCGACCAGGTACAGGAATGCCAACAGACCGAGCACGATCGCGAACACACTATTTGTCACGCTGGCCGATGCCACCACCGAAGAGACATAGGTCGCGCCGAACCATTGCAGCAGCTGCCACAACATCGCGGCGGTCACAGCTCCGGGCAACACCTGCAACACGGTCAGCGAGCGCACCGTGGTGACGCGGAAGGCGACGACGCAGACCGCGGTGTTCAGGACCAGTGACGCGACGACCACGCCGCCGGTGCCCACGATGCCCAAGTTCGCCCAGTTCTTTCCGACGGCGGTGAGCACCGTGGTCCCGATGAGGGCCGTTCCCAGCACGATCAGCAACATCAGGCTGCGCAGGCGTGCCTTGATGGGGTCCGGCCGTACATATCTCGGCACGGCCCAGACGGTGTCCATCGCATTCTGCAGCGCCGTGCCGACGCCGAGACCGCCGTAGAGCGCGCCGGCAACGCCGATCACCACCGCCGCGGTGCCACCGCTGAGGGCGTCCGGTTCGCTGAGCTGGTTGCCGAGCAGCGGGAGCTGGCTGATCGCGGACTCGACGATCTGCTCGCGCCATTCCGGCCGGTCCCGCAGTATCACCCCGAGTGCGGTCGTGAGCAGCAGCAACAACGGGAACAGCGAGACGAAGGCGTAGTAGGTGATCAGCGCCGCGAGGTAGTTGGCCTGGTCATCGATGTACTTGTAGACCACCGCGACGAGGAAACCGGCCGTCCGGCTGCGTTGCTGCACACGATCGAGCCACCCCAGCATGAGACCTCCCCACCCACAGCGCGGCCCGGTGCCGACGGGGAGGAGTACCCGGTCGAGGCGCGGTTCTCACGCGGCATCCGGGCGGTTGTCACCGAGGCGACACCGTGTTGCTTATATTGTGAGCATATGTTCATATTGTAAGCGTGGCGTGGTACGCGTCACAACTCGTTGCAGTTGTGGCGGGTCCGATATCACGCACCGAATCGGTGCACGTCGTTGGAGAAGGCGCATGTCAGACATTGCGATCGTGGCCAACACCGCCGTGGCAATCCTTGCTGTCGTCGTGTTGATCGTGCGATTCAAGTTCAATCCGGTGGTCTCGCTGGTGCTCGGATCGCTCTACCTGGGGTTGTCCACCAAGCTCGGGATCGAGAAGACCATCGAATCGGTCACCGGTGGTTTCGGCGAGATCATGGCGGAGGTCGGGCTACTCATCGCCTTCGGTGTCTTGATGGGCGCGATGCTGCAGGAGATGGGCGCCATCCAGCGACTGGTGGGGACCCTGCTCCGGCTGTTCGGGCCCAAACGCATGCCCTATGCGATGTCGCTCACCATCGCGACGTTCCTGCAATCCATCTTCCTGGATGTGCTGCTGGTGATGTCGGCACCGCTGGCTCGTGACCTTGCCAAGAAGATCGGCAAGAACGGCACCGCCCGCATGGCGACCGCAATGGCAATCGGCCTGGAGTGCGGCATCGTGCTGACAGTGCCCGGTGTCGGCGCGCTGGCACTGGCCGGCCTACTCGGTGTGCCGCTGGGCAAGATGCTGCTGTTCGGCATCGCGCTGGTCATCCCGACCGTCGCCATCTCGGTGGCCATCATGCTGTTCCTGTTCAGCCGCGGCTGGTGGGATCCCGAACGTGACGAACAGCAGTTCCTGGGCGCCGAACCGGTCGCACCCGAGACGCCCGACGACGACACCGACACCGACGTGCCGCACAGTGCATCCGGTGCGGTCGCGGTGTCCACCAAGGCCGCTCCGGTACGCGCCCAGACGCATCTGATCGTGCTGTTGGGCCCGCTGTTGGCATCGCTGATCCTGATCGCCACCGGCGCCATCCTCGACGTCGCCGGTATCCACACTCCGGTCATCACCTTCATCTCCCAGCCTGTGGTCGCACTTCTGCTCGGTCTCATCGGCACCAGCTTCGTCGGCCGATATGCATTCGGCGCCAAACACGTTGAGCGCGCGATCGCCACGGGGTTCAAGGAAAGCGGTCAGATCCTGATCCTCACCGGCGTCGGTGGCTCGCTCGCCGCCACCATCAACGCGACCGGCCTGGGCGACATTCTCGGCGGATACTTCACCGCCAGCCATGCCGCTCCGTTGCTGATGGTCTGGGTTGTCGCGGCGGTACTGCACATCGCCGTCGGCTCTGTCACGATCTCCGCCATCACCTCCGCCGGCATCCTCGCGCCGGTGGCACCCGTCCTGGGTCTGGATCCCGTCCTGCTCGCACTGGCCGCCGGTGCGGGATCCCTGTTCGCCGTCCACGTCACCAGCAACACCTTCTGGCTGTTGCAGTCACTGCTCGGTCAGAGCACCCGCGGCACGCTCAAGACCTGCACCGTCGGTGTTTCCGTCGCCTCCGTCGTCGCGATACTGCTCATCCTCCCGATGAGCGCGATCGTCTGACCGGCCACCCACACAGGAACAGCAATGAATCACAACGAAATTCGTCCTCTCGATGGTGTCCGGGTACTCGAACTCGGCAACTACATCGCGGCTCCGACCGCTGGTCGCATGCTGGCCGATTTCGGCGCCGAGGTCATCAAGGTGGAACGGCCGGGAACCGGCGATGAGTTGCGCAACTGGCGTCTCTACGACGGAACCACCTCGATGCTGTACCGCACGATCAACCGCAACAAGAAATCCATTGTGCTGGACCTCAAAACCGAGCGAGGCCGCGAACTGGTCCTGGAATTGATGCGTCACTGCGATGTGCTGCTGGAGAATTTCCGGCCCGGCACCCTCGAAAAGTGGGGTCTGGGACCCGAAGTCCTCAATCAAGCGAACCCCGACCTGGTGATCACCCGCATCTCGGCGTTCGGGCAGACCGGACCACTGGCCGCCCGACCCGGTTTCGCCGCGGTGGCCGAAGCGGTCGGCGGCTTGCGCGAACTCGTCGGTGATCCGGACCGGGCCCCCGTGCGGGTGGGCGTGTCGATCGGCGACTCCATCGCAGGTATCTACGCCGCATTCGGCACGGTGATGTCGTTGTACCAGCGCGAGGCCAACCGCAACTCGGGTGGTGCGCCGATTGCGCTGCAACAGCGCATCATCGATGTAGCGCTCAACGAGTCCATCCTGTCGGTAATGGAATCCCTGGTGCCCGATTACCTCGCCTACGGAGTGAAGCGTGAACGGGTCGGGGGGCGCATGGAGGGCATCGCCCCCAGTAATGCCTATCCCTGCAACGACGGCAACAGCATCATCATCGCCGGCAACGGCGACGCGATCTATGGCCGCTACATGCAGCTCATCGGCCGACAAGACCTGGCAGATGATCCCGACCTGCAGACCAACGCCGGCCGTTGGTCACGGCGCGATGAGCTCGATGCCGCCATCGGGGAATGGACCAGCCGACACACCCGCGACGAAGCCCTCGCGTTGCTCGACGAGGCCGGCGTACCGTCGGGACCCATTTACACCGCCGCCGACATCTGTGCGGACGCACAGTACGCCGCCCGCAACATGATCCAGGAATTCTCCGTGGACACCGGCGGTGACCGGCCCGCCACCGTCGGCTTCACCGGAATCGTTCCCGTCATCGGCGGAGCCTCGCTGCCGATCCGCAACATCGGCCCAGACCTCGGTGAACACACCGATCAGGTGCTGTCCGAACTGCTCGGCGTCGACTCAACCTCAGGAGCACACCGATGAACCACACCTACCAACCT
Organism: Mycolicibacterium sp. P9-22; assembly: GCF_008329585.1. Taxonomy (GTDB): domain Bacteria; phylum Actinomycetota; class Actinomycetes; order Mycobacteriales; family Mycobacteriaceae; genus Mycobacterium. The sequence continues at coordinate 401,735 of NZ_NPKP01000005.1, forward strand.
CAATCCGCCCTGCGCGACGTCACCCTGCGTGACGGTCTCCAACTGACCGGAAAGCTGCTGCCGACCGAACGCAAGGTCGAAATCGCGCGTGCACTGCTGTCATTCGGTGTCCCCGAATTGGAGATCGGGTCCATGGCCCGGGGTGACCTGGTACCGCCGATGGCCAACACCCTCGATGTGATCTCCGAGCTCAGTGCCGAAGAACTCGACAAGTGCTGGGTGTGGGTCGCCACACCCCGCCACATCGAGAAAGCCGCCGCCGCAGGTGCCCGGAAGTTCCAGTACTGCCTGTCGGCCTCCGACGCGCACAACCAGGCCAATATCGGCCGTACAACCGAAGCGAGCCTGGCCGCCTTCCCCGACGCGGCCGCCATCACCACAGATGTCGGCGGCACCATCGAACTCTGCATCGCCACCGCGTTCACCTGCCCGTTCGAGGGCGAAATCCCCATTGACCGGGTCATCGCCATCGCCGATGACCCACGCACCGACGGCGCGGCAGATCTCGTCCTGTGCGACACCCTCGGCCAGGCCGTGCCCCGGCAGGTCAGCCAGCTGTTCGAAGCTGCCCGGGCACGGACTCCCCAGCGCCGCCTGGTTTTTCACGGTCATGACACCTGGGGGCTGGGGGTGGCGAACACGCTGACCGCCATCGGCGCCGGTGCCGCCATGGTGGACGGGTCACTCGGTGGGCTCGGCGGTTGCCCGTTCGCCCCCGGTGCCAGTGGTAATACCTCGACCGAAGACCTGCTCTTCGCCACCCAACCCCATTGGTTCACACCCGAGGTCCTTGAATCCATGGTCGGTGTCACCGACAAGATGCTTGCCGAGCTCGGCGAGCCGAACCGTTCCAAGACCGCGCAGGGCGCCCGCTCGGAGGCCCACAAGTTCGGGTGGGTCATCACCGGAGGTCCGCACTGAATGCCGACCGACTTCTTGGTGACCACCGCCCTGCCCGATCCCGGTATGGCGATGCTGCATCAGGCCGGCACCGTCACACTCGCCGACACTCCACTGACCTATGCCGAACTGTCCGAGGCCTGTCGGTCCGGTGAGTTCAAAGTTGTGGTGGCGCAACTCGGTGACACCTTCGACGGCGCACTCCTGGAGCGAGCCGCCATCGGCGGCATCAGTAACTACGCGGTCGGAGTCAACAACATCGATATCGCGGCCGCCACCCGCAACGCGATCATGGTGGGTAACACGCCCGGGGTGTTGACCGACGCGACCGCCGACATCGCCATGCTGCTCGTGCTGGCCGTCGCACGGCGCTGTGTGGAAGCCGACCAGTTGGTCCGGTCTGGACAGTTCACCGGCTGGCAGCCCGAGCTCATGCTCGGCCATGACATCACCGGGAAAACGTTGGGACTGGCAGGATTCGGGCGCATCGCCCGTGCTACCGCACGACGTGCACTGGCATTCGGCATGGACGTGGCGTTCTGCCCGCGACCGCCCGGCGATCGCACTGTCGACGACGGCGAACTGGGTGATTTCGCGGGCCGGGTTCGGCACCTGTCCTGGCCGGAACTGGTCGAGACGAGCGATTACCTCTCGCTGCATGTGCCGCTGACCGAACAGACCCATCATCTGGTCGACGCCGCGGTGCTGACACGTATGAAATCGTCTGCGATTCTGGTGAACACCGCGCGGGGACCGGTCGTGGACGAGCACGCTCTGGTCGCCGCACTCGAACGCGGCGAGATCGCCGGTGCGGGCCTCGACGTGTACGAGGCGGAACCGACGCTGGCCCCCGGACTGGCGGACCTGCCGAACACGATACTGCTACCCCACGTCGGCAGCGCGACCGTCGCTGTCCGGGCGGAGATGGCCCGGTTGTGCGCGAACAATGCGGTCGCCCTCGCCCGGGGAATCACACCACCGCATCCGGTCAACCCGGACGCCTGGACCCGATGACGGTCACCGACGGAAATCGGCTATCTCACAGGCCCTTCCGTCCGCCGAGGGTCCTCGTGACGCGCTCGGCACTACCCACCAACAGGTCCACCCACGCCTCACACTGAGCAAGCGGCATCCGCAGCGTCGGACCACTGATCATCAATGCACCGACGATGTCGCCCGACGCGTCGAACACCGGCGCCGACAACCCTGATGCCGAGCCCTCCCGCTCGCCGGCGCTGATCGCATAGCCGTCCTCTTTGGCCTTCGCGATCAGCGCCCGCAACTCGTCGGGGCTGGTCACCGTGCCGTCGGTCATCGGCTCCAACGGGCCGGCAAGAATCTCCTCGGCCAGTGCCGGATTCCATGCCAACAACACTCGTCCAGCCGAGCCGGCATGCAGCGGAATCAGCTTTCCCACAGACATGTCACGACGCAGGGCGTGGCGGGTTTCGGCAATGGCGACACAAACCCGGTAATGCTGCTCGACCCGGAAAAAGCAGGCCGTCTCTCCTGTTACGTCACGAAGCTCGGTCAATACCGGCTTGAGCACCGAAAGGATATCGAGGTCCTTCATGGCAGATGCCGCCCAATAGGCCATGCGCGTCCCCACCCGCACCTGATCCCCGACCCGGTCCAGAAATCCCTGAGCCGCCATGTTCGTCACCAGCCGTTGCACGGTCGACGTCGGGAGGCCGGTTGCCTGCTGCAGTTCACCCAGAGTCATCGACGGCCGGGACAACGTGAACGCGTCCAGGATCTCGGTGATCTTGCCCAGGACCAGCAACGGCTTCTTGTTGCTCGCGGCATCACTGAGTTCGGCAGACATGGTCGAATTTTACCTTCGCACAGCGGACAACAGACTCTCGCCGCGCAGTCGACGACGAGGTCCCCGACTTGACCGGATGCTGCCTCCGCTTTATGGTTGGAGATACGGAGGCAGTATCCGTTTCAATTCGGTTCAGGAGAAGGCCATGAGCACCGAGGCACCGCAGCAAGGACGCAAGGCCCGCGCCGATGTCCAGCGCAACCGCTCAGCGCTGCTCGATGCCGCGCAGAAGCACTTCCTCAAACACGGCGTGGGCACCTCGCTTGAGGCCGTCGCCAAGGAGGCCGGCGTGGGGCCGGGCACGCTGTACCGGCACTTCCCGACCCGGGAAGCCCTGCTGGCGGCGGTTCTTCAGAGTCGTCGACAGGAGTTGGAGACTCGCCGCGCGGAAATCGAGCGGATTGACGACGCGCTGAGCGCCCTGCGGCATTGGATGCGGGCGATGGAGGAGTACTTCAGTGCCTTCAGCGGCCTGCCGGAGCCGCTGATGGCCGCGGCCAGAGCTCAGGACCCCGACAACCCGTTGACCATCCCGTGTCACGACATCATCGCGACAACAGACGAATACCTGCACACCGCGCAGCGCGCAGGGCAGGTTCGACCCTCGGTCCAAGGAGAGGATCTGTTCCTCGCGGCCGTCTCCGTGGCCTGGACCATGGGCGTCGGCAACATCGACAAGCCATCTCTGGACCGGTTGCGCGGACTCATCGAACACGGTTATCGCGAGACGGGCGACGAGCCGGGATCGAAGGCCAGGCCATGACCATCGACACCGCATTCCCCGCACCCCTGGTGGAACTCCTGCAGTCGCGGCGTTCGGCACGGCAGTTCCTTCGGACACCGATGTCCGCAGCCGATATTCGGGCGGTCCTGGAGGATGCGCAGCGCGCGCCGTCGAACAGCAACACCCAACCGTGGGTGGTGCACGTCGTCTCCGAGGCCAAGCGTGATGCGCTCGCCGCTGAACTGGTGCGCGCCTTCGAGGAGGAGCGCCTTTCACCGGACTTCACAGCCGATTACGGCCAGGACGTCTATCTACAACGCTCGCAAGCCCACGCCGCAGTGATCTACGGGACGCTCGGGGTGGACCGCTCCGACGCCGATGGCCGCCGGGACGTGGTGCGGGACAATCTCAGATTCTATGGTGCTCCGCACGTCGCCTTCTTGTTCATGCCGCTCCTCGGTGACGGGGTGCGCACCGCAGGCGACATCGGCATGTACGCCCAGAACTTCCTGTTGTCGCTGACTGCGCGGGGCTTCCACGGCATCCCACAGACGATTCTCGGGATGTACGCCGACGTTGTGCGCAGCGCGCTGGACATCTCCGATGACTACAAACTGCTGTTCGGTATCTCGTTCGGCACGGCCGACCCGGATGCGCCGGTGAACCGGATTCGGATGCACCGTCTGCCGGTTGAGCAGAGTGTCGTCATGCACGGCTTCGCCGATTCACCAACCCGGTTATCCGACCAGGGGTTTGAAACATGAGCACCGAGCGAAACTCGATCACCACGGTGCGGTCCGGGGTACTGGATGTCGCCGTCGAGCGACATGGCGACACCACGGGCTGGCCGGTGGTGCTACTGCACGGATTTCCCTACGACGTACGCGGTTACGACGACGTCGTCGAACACCTGTGCGCGGCGGGGGCGCACGTGGTCGTACCCTACCTGCGCGGCTACGGCCCGACCCGTTTTCTCGACGCGGCCACACCCCGCTCCGGCCAGCAAGCCGCGCTGGCCGCAGACCTGCATGATCTGATCGGCACCCTGCACTTGGATCGGCCGGTCGTCGCCGGCTTCGACTGGGGCGGGCGTGCGGCATGCATCACTGCCGCACTCTGGCCGGAGTCGGTGCAGTCGCTGGTGACTGTGTCCGGCTACAACGTGCAGGACATCGCGGCCGCGGGCACCCCGGCGTCACCGTCGTTCGAACGGAACTACTGGTATCAGTACTACCTGCACGGCGCGCGCGGCGCGGCAGGACTGCAGGCGCACCGGCGAGAGTTCGCGCGGTTGTTGTGGCAGGAGTGGTCCCCCACGTGGACCTTCACCGACGATCAGTTCGATTCCACCGCAGCCTCTTTCGATAATCCCGATTTCGTCGAGGTTGTCGTGCATTCCTACCGGCATCGCTACGGCCTGGTTGAGGGCGATCCGGCCTACCAACAGCTCGAGGACCTGCTCGCCGCTCAGCCACGCATCGAGGTGCCCACGGTCATCATCGATCCGACCCGGGATCCGCTCGTTCCCGTCCCACCGTCACGCGCCACGCATGAATCCCATTTCTCGGCGCTGCTCGACATCCGCGCGGTCGAGACCGGCCACAACGTCCCCCAGGAAGCTCCGCAGGCATTCGCCGACGCGATCGTGTACGCGCGCCGCTCCGCCTGAGCGCGGATGCACCTGGGTGTCGCCCACCACCCCAACCCGCCCTCGACCGGGCCGGGCACAACGAAAGGCATGACCATGAAAATCGGAATCATCGGCGTCGGGCACATCGGCAAAACCCTGAGCCAGCGACTCGCAGCGGCCGGACACGACGTGAAGGTGGCCAACTCACGCGGCCCAGAAACGATCGGAGCCGACGCGCTGCGTACCGGGGCACGGGCGGTACCGGCATCCGAGGCCGTCACGGATGTCGACGTCTTGATCCTCTCCACGCCTCTCGGCCGCATTCCCGACATCGCACCGATCGTGGCCGGCGCAGCACCGGACACTGTCGTCATCGACACCTCCAACTACTACCCGGCCAGGGACTCCGAGATCCAGGCCATCGAGGACGGCCAAGTTGAAAGCCACTGGGTGGCAGAACAACTCGGCCGCCCAGTCGTGAAGGCCTGGAATGCCATCGGGTCAGGGTCATTCGCCAACAAGAACACACCCCCGGGAACGCCGGGCCGCATCGCGATTCCCGTTGCCGCCGATGACGCCACGTCACGGGCCCTGGGCATCGCTCTGGTCGAGGAGACCGGCTTCGACGGCTTCGACGCCGGAGGGTTGGACCAGTCGTGGCGCCAGCAACCCGGAACGCCGGTCTACTGCACCGATCTGACCAGCGACGAAATGCCGGCCGCGCTCGCCACAGCCGATGCTGCCCGATCACCCAAACGCCGCGACATCGGCATGGCCGCCGTCGCGGAACGGTTCGGCGCCGACGGGGCAAACCCCGACGAAGACTATGGCGTGCGTCTGAATCGCGTCCTCAACATGTGACGGCGCGCTCATTCCCACAGACAATCAACGCAGAACGGAAACTCATGAATCTCAACGAATCAGACTCGGCTCCGCGCGATCCGGCGAGCAAGCCCGACTTGGGGATGTTCGGCGTGTGGACGACCAATCCGGTCTCGCCGGAAGTGGCCGTCGACATCGAACGCCTCGGTTACGGAGCGGTGTGGGCAAGTAGCGCCGCGGCCGACGACCTGTCCTGGGTCGACCCGATCTTCGATCGGACCACCGCCTTGAAGGCGGCCACCGGGATCATCAACATCTGGACCTCTCCTGCCGGACCCGTGGCAGCGGCGTTTCACCGCCTCGAGGACCGTCACCCAGGGCGGTTCGTGCTCGGCATCGGCGCAGGCCATCGTGAGGCCATCTCGCAATGGGAGAAGCCGTTCGACGCACTCACTGCCTATCTCGATGACCTGGACCGCTACGGTGTGCCCGCCGACCGGCGCGTTCTTGCCGCGCTCGGCGACGGGATCCTGAAGTTGTCGGCGCGTCGCGGTGCCGGCGCGCACCCGTATCTCACCACCCCGGAGCACACCGCCCGGGCGCGTGAGGTGATGGGGCCGGCGGCCTTCTTGGCGCCGGAACAAAAGATCGTGCTGTCCGAGGATGTCGCGGAGTCCCGCGCATCGGGCCGCACGGCACTCGACCTGTATTTCGGTTTGGCCAATTACCGCAACAGTTGGAAACGACTCGGCTTCCACGACCGCGATGTGGCCAAACCCGGAAGCGACGCGCTGGTCGATGCCGTCATCGCCTACGGCAGCGTCGATCAGGTTGCCCAACGCCTGCAACAACACAGCGCCGCCGGCGCCGATCACGTGGCCATTCAGGTCATCGGCGGGCAGCAGCTGGTGCCGGTGCTGACGACCCTTGCTCCCGCACTGGGCCTGTCGCCACAACGGTGACGACCCCGCGGCCGGACACCACACAAAACCAAAAGAAACGGAATCAGCCATGACGACCCTTGGGATCATCGGAAGTGGGAACATCGGCACGGCCGTGGCCCGGCTGGCGGTGGCGGCCGGCATCGAGGTCGTCATTGCCAATTCGCGAGGACCCGAAAGCCTTACCGACGTCATAGATCAACTGGGAGATCACGCCACAGCCGCCACGATCCAGGATGCGGCCGGCAGCGGCGTCGCCGTACTGCTCAGTATCCCGATTTCGGCCTACCGCAACCTCCCCGAAGGACTGTTGGACGGACGAACGGTACTCGACACCGGCAACTACTACCCCTCCCGCGACGGTCGCATCCCGGAACTGGACTCCGGTCGATACACCCAACTGCAGCTGGGCCAGAAATTGCTGCCCGGGGCTGTCCTGGTGAAGGCGTTCAGCAACATCCTCGCCCATCACATTCCACAACTCGCTCGACCGTCGGGGGCACCAGACCGCACCGCGTTGCCCATCGCCAGTGACAACACCGAAGCACGTGATCTAGCAGCCGGTCTGATCGACCGCCTCGGATTCGACACCCTCGATGCCGGACCGGCCTCGCAGACATGGCGGTTCGAGCCCGAGTCGGCCGGTTATACGCAGATCTACCTGTCCGATCCAACCGTGTCGCCGGCCGACTTCATGACCACTCCGGGTGCGCCGGTCTCCAAAGAGACGCTGCGCGCGGCGCTGGCTTCGGCCACGCCCGTGGACGTGGCCGCGCGTGACTAGACCACCGTATTAGCTGCTGCTGGTCCGACGCGGGGTGTCACGGTGACGCGTACCGCTGTAGCGCCGGCATCGGATGCGATGACGAGCCGGGCGCTGTTCGGGGCTGAGACGATGTGGCCACCGGTAACGGTGACGTCGTATCCGTTCGGGTATTGCACTGCGGGTGTGGATATGGTGCTTTGAGAGCCGGCCGCGAAATCGCCGATGCCGTCGACTCTCGCGGTGGAGTAGGCGAACTGGAATGAGCCGTCGTCGCCGTTGGTCCATCCCTGAGGTGTTCCGGAGATCACCTGCGGGTACGGCTTGGAAAGCACGCGCAGGTTGCTCGCGTTCAGGTTGTCGCCAACCGGTGGTAACGCCGGGTCATAGACAAGTGATTGATCTCGAGGGCTTGCGCTGCTGGTGATCTCGCCGACGCCGGAGTATGCCCAGTTCGTCCAGCTGATCTGTCGGCGGTCACTGGGGTTCATCTCATTGGCCAGATGCCCGGCATTGCTGGTGGCGCCGAATTCACCCATGAACACCGGCATGTCGTTCGCGGTGCCGTAGCGCACGGCGCGACCCGCCATTATCGGTCCGACAATGTTGGCCAGACTGAGGCCTGCGACACCGCCGTAGCCGTGATACTCAAGAGCGGTGTTCGGATCGGAGATCGGGCCCAAACGGACGGGCTGCCCGAGGAACACGGCGCTGATCTCGTCGACTGCCGGACTCGCCGGTGAGATGAAGACCGTAGTATCCGGATCCACCGATCGAATGGCGGCGATCGTCTGGTTGTAGAGCGGGGTGAGTTGCTGACTGCCGAAGAAAGCTCCGTTGGCAATCGCCAGCGGCCAGCTGAAACCGGGCCACGGCTCGTTGATGACGTTATAGCCGATGACATCCGCACTGTCGCGGAAATAATTCGCGACGGCCTGCCAGCTCTGCGCGTAATGGTTTTGCAGCCCGACACCGTCGGGCGCGTCAGCGTTCGCCCAGAACGCTTCCCACGCGTGATTCTGTGCCGGGTTGAGATAGTAATTCAATGCGAACTGTCCGAAGAGTGCACCCACATCGGGATTGGGCAGTCCCCCGGTATAGGTCGCCCATGCCGGCGCACCCTCACCATGGAGTTCGGTGCTGTACAGATCCTGATGCATGTCCAGGACGGTGTAGATGCCGTGCTCGCTGAGCATCTGGACGGTACGGTCGATTCCGGCCAAGTACGCGGTGTCGAAGACCCCGGGCTCTGGTTCCACGGCAGTCCAGATGATCCCGAGCCGCACGACGTTGAATCCACTGCTGGCCAGGAACTGTGCGTCGTCCTCGCCGAAGCCCATCGCGTCTGGGTCGTAGGGCGCAATCTTGTACACCACGTTCACCCCGTGCATGAGTACGACCTGTCCGTCGCTGTTGGTGAACCAGGTGCCGGTCGTGGAAAGTTTGTCGACAGTGCCCGCCGGCGGCGAGGAGCCGGCGATGGTGCCAAATCCTCCTACATCACCGTGGGTGCCGAAGATCCCTGCGATGCCGCCGGCGCCCCCGAGTGCCACCAATCCGGTCGCTGGGCCGCCGATCGCGCTGTCGCCGGCATCGCCGCCATCACCACCCGTTCCGAACAATTTGGCGCCGTTACCGCCGTCGCCACCGACGCCACCGACCGAGCCGTCACCGCCGGCCCCACCGTGGCCGCCCAGCCCGAATGCCAGCCCGCGTCCAGCACCGCCGAAACCGCCCGCCCCGCCCTTGGCACCGCCTTCACCGGTGCCGCCATCTCCACCAAGACCGCCGATGCCCATCAAAAGCCCACTCACACCGCCGGTACCGCCGGCAGCACCAGCGCCGCCCTGTCCCCCGGCCCCGCCGTCGCCAAACACTCCGGCAGACCCTCCGCGGCCACCGGCAACCCCGGCCTGGGTGCTGTCCCAGCCCGCACCACCGTCGCCGAGCAGCCAGCCACCGGCCCCGCCTTCGGGACGTTCTGCCGTGCCCGCCGCGCCGTTGCCGATCACATAGGAGCCGGCCAGCGCGTTGACGAAACCATTGACCAGTTGGCCGATCTCGCTGGTGATCCACATCTGCACGACGGTATGGAGCGGACCGTAGACGACCAGGCCCACGAGATCAGTCAAAGTCCGTGCGGTCTGGACAGCCACCCGCGTATCGGTCGCATCCGTCGTCAAGCGGCTGGCCGCGGCCGCGTTGTCACCATCGACGGTCTCGGTAGCACCGCGGCCGGCGATATCGATGCTCGTCGCGTCTCCGGCCGCGATGTTGTCCTCGGCCACCGCCTTCTCACTGGTCGACGCTCCTGCGAACGTTTGGCGACCGGCAGCCCCCAGAAGCGCCCAGGCCAACGAATTGGCATCGCCCGGTATCGCAGGCACGTCACCTGAACTGGGAATCGGAGAAGCCAGAACAGACGCCGGGGCCGCCACGGACGCTGAGGCATGGGGCTGCGGAAAGACGCTCGGACTGGGTGCTCGGGATTGCCGGACTTCCAACGCAGGCACGGTGTTTCGTGAGGCGGATGTCCCCGTTATCTCGGCTGGATGCAGGTTGCCCTCTGCAGGACTTACCGATTCACTGACACTGAGGTCCACCTGACGGGCCGACGGGCTACGTGCCGCGCCTGCCCCGGTTGCGGTCGAGCCGCGTTGGGAGCGGTGTGTTGCCGTGCCGGTGGACCGGTCGCCGGGAGCGTCAAGAGGTTGCTTCACCCGCATGTCGGGAGTCACGCGATCTCCAGTCGCGGCATCTGTAGTGCCGCTGTCTGAGGGCCCGTAGTGTGCATCGCTCGCCGAAGACCTGCCGGGGACCCGGGCCGAAGCCTGTGCATCCGACGAGGTATCCAAGGTCGATGCCGTAGTGCCGGAGCCGGCCGATCCGGTGCCTGCGCCAGCACTCGATGGACCGCTGGCGGATGACCCGTCGGAGATACCGCCGGTGTCCGCCGCCGCCAGTCCGCCACCCGACGCCAGAGTGACGCCGATGCCCAGGGCGACTGCCAATCCGCCGACCCGCCCGATGTATCCAGCAGCCTTCATGACGGCTATTGGTACACGGTTGAACGGGCACCGGCGTTGTTTTCGCCAACTTTTTAGCCAATCGGCTAAAAATATATCTGCAGCGTAAGTGCCCGTCCGAGCCGCCACGTCGCCCTGACCCACTTACCCTGGTCGAGATGAAGCGCGAAGACGGCGGACACGATGACCGGCAATGCGGTCGTCGCGGTCGAGGGAGACCGAATCGGGTGACCAAGGACGCGATCATCGCAGCGGCGCGGTCCCTGCCATCGGACGAGCTGACGATGCAAGCCGTCGCCGATCATCTCGGCGTCGGACGCAAGTCGCTGTACTACCATGTCAACGATCGCGCGGCATTGTTGAAGATGGTGCTGGTGGACCGCTTCCAGGACCGACTTCGCGATGTCCACTTGACCTCGAAACACGACTGGCGGAGTGTCTTGCACGCTTTCGCCCACGCCCTGCGTGAGACCCTCGCGGAGGCCGGCACCGCCGGAGCGTATTTCGAACTGAGCGGGTTGGATGCGCCAGGGGCTCTCGAGGCGTTCGAGTATGTGCTCCAGACGATGGTGAACGCCGGTTTCGACCTTCAAACTGCCGGCCGTGCAGCAACCTTCGCCTGTGACATTGCCATCACATCGGCGCGCTACATCACTGCCGAGGAAAGCACCGATTCCCAGCCGCAAAGCCTGGAAGTGCTTCGGGTCATGCAGAGCATGCCTGCGTCCTCACTCCCAGCACTGCGGCAGGTAATCGCGACACGTGAAAGTGAGCGCACGACCAGCGGTGCGTTCGAGTTCGAGTTCGACGTCCTCGTTGGGTGGCTCGCGCAACAACTTGCGAGCCAGTAGCACCACAGCGGCAATCAGTACGACGCGTTTCCCGAAACGGTCTGCCGCAGTTCCGATGACGCCGGGGAATTGGTGTCGTATACCCGGACCACAGCCTGGTCACCGGGCTGCAGAAAGGTGCTCTCCCCGAGCGGCGTATATTTCGTCGCCCCGATCCCGATCAGCACGTTCTCCGGGAGGCCGCCGGCCGCCATCAGTGCGCCGACATCCTCCAGCGGAGTGTCCGGGGACCCGTGCTGGTTGGCCAACCGCTCGACGATCCAGTCGAGCAACATCTCGCCGTAATACGAGTAGCCCGACAGCGGGCTGTCGACACCGTAGGCATGCTCCTGGCCGTCAACAGTGCGCAGAGAACAGGCCAGCCGCAGTGTGGACGTCGGGCCGTCCGGCGTCAGGTCTGAGATATCGAAGAACTGTGGCGCAATGCCTTTGGATGCCGGCCCCCAGTTCTTCTTGTGACTGATCTTCGCCGCGCGGGGCCGCCGGATCGAACAGTCATTGAACGCACCCAGCGCAAAGGGCTGCAGACTTTTCACGGTGTCGCCCTGCCACGACACCCGGCACGCGAGAGCCACCTCGGGCTCGATCTGCAGGTTGAGCGGCCCGTCCACGGTGCCGGCCGCCGGCAGGCCGATGGTGTCATGCGACAGCGGGAACTCGCCGAGAAAGGTGTCGTGTCCCGGTGCGTACCAGGGGAAGATGCCCTTGGGCGCGCCTCCCTCGGAGGCGACGTTCACGAAATCCGCCGCTTCGCCGGCCTGCTCCAGGTGGCCGGCGAAATTGCCGGCCACCCCGAACCCGAACCATGTCCGCAGCTCGGCGTCGTCAACGGTGATCATCCGGGGCCCGCTCATGGCGCTGTCACCGCGGCGGCGACCGCTTGCCCGAGGGTCGCGGTGCTGGCGGTGCCACCCATGTCGGGAGTGAGAGTGTCGCCGCCGCGGGCCAGCACCGTCTCGACCGCGGTCAAGACTGCGGCGGCGGCGGCGCCCTCACCGAGATGCTCCAGCATCATCGAGGCACACCAGATCTGCCCGATCGGGTTGGCGATCCCTTTTCCGGCGATATCGGGTGCCGACCCGTGCACGGGTTCGAACAAACTCGGGAACCTGCGTTCCGGATTGATGTTGGCGCTCGGCGCGATCCCGATGGTTCCCGTGCATGCGGGGCCGAGGTCGGACAGGATGTCGCCGAACAGATTCGACGCCACGACGACGTCGAACCAGTCGGGGTGCATGACGAAGTTCGCCGCGAGGATGTCGATGTGGTACTTGTCCACGTCGATGTCAGGGTAGTTGGCCGCCATCGCCAGCACGCGTTCATCCCAGTACGGCATGGAGATGGAGATGCCGTTGCTCTTGGTCGCCGATGTCAGATGCTTCTTGGGGCGGGTCGAGGCGAGTTCGAACGCGAACTTCAAGATCCTGTCCACGCCGGTGCGGGTCATGATGGTTTCCTGCATCACCACCTCGCGGTCGGTCCCCTCGAAGATCTTGCCGCCGACGCTGGAGTATTCGCCCTCGGTGTTCTCCCGCACGACGTAGAAGTCGACGTCGCCAGGTTGGCGTCCGGCCAACGGGCTGGGCACGCCGGGCATCAATCGGACCGGCCGCAGGTTGACGTACTGGTCGAAGGCGCGACGGAACTGCAGCAGACTCCCCCACAGGGAGATGTGGTCGGGCACCACCTCGGGCCATCCGACGGCACCGAAGAAGATCGCATCGACGTCCTTGAGCTGTTCGAACCAATTGTCCGGCAGCATTTTTCCGTGCTTGACGTAGTAGTCGGCACTGGAATGGTCGAAGTGCTCGTAGTCGAGCTTCAGGTCGAACGCCTGCGCGGCCGCATCCAGGACGCGTAGTCCTTCGGGCATCACTTCGGTACCGATGCCGTCGCCGGGGATGACGGCGATGCGATGGGTTCGTGACATGTCAGGAAGGTCCTTTCGGTGCGAGTTCAGGGTCAGTTGACGGGATCGCGTGGTTCACGCCCGTCCAGGACGGCGATGACGTCGGTGGCGGCACTCAGTCCGGCTCGCAGGCGTGCCTCGACGGTCTGACCGGCCAGATGGGAAGTGATGATGACATCAGGGCGACCCCGCAGGGCGCTCTCGGCCGGCAAGGGTTCGGTGTCGAGTACGTCGAGGGCTGCGCCGGCGATCTCACCCGCGTCCAGTGCGGCAGCGAGGGCCTCCTCGTCGACCAGCGATCCGCGGGCGGTGTTGACCAGTACGGCGGTGGGTTTCATCGCTTCCAACGCTGAGGTGTCGATCATCCGCCGGGTATGGGGGTCGGCCTTGGTGTGCAGGGTCAGGTAGTCGGCGTGTCCGAGCACGGTGTCCCGGTCGACGAACTCCACCCCGGCTTCCTGGGTGTCCGGGTAGGCCGTATTGACCAGCACCGTCATCCCGAATGCGGCCGCGAGTTGGGCGACTGCGCGCCCACTGGGCCCGAAACCGATGATTCCCAACGTGTGTCCGCGCAGCTCGGTGCCGGCGTCACGCGGCCAGGTGCCCGCGCGCATCCCGTCGATCACGGTGCTCAGCCGGCGTGCCGCCATGAGCATCAAGGCGAACGTCATCTCGGCGACGGCGTGATGGTTCACCCCTGGGGTGTTGCACACCCGCACCCCACGCTCCGTGGCCGCCGTGAGATCAACCGAGTCGTACCCCACGCCGCTGCGCGCGATCACCCGCAACTCGGTCGCACCGGCGATCATGTGCGCAGTGACAGGTTCACTCGCGATGATGGCGCCGTGCACGCCATCGAAGAGGGCTATCGCTTCCTCAGGATGTCGTGGCCCGGTGGCCGGCCGGTACACGACCTCGTGGCCGTGACGGCGAAGGAGGGCGGCCACCTCATCGCCGGGAACGAGGTAGTCGGTGGTCACCAGAACGCGCGACATGGTTTCTTCTTACTCTTCGTATCGATGGGTGGGCGACGCCGCCCGCGGGCCGCCGCCCGACTCGGAGGCGACGGCCCATCCTCACGACGAGGATCACGGTGCGTCGGTCAGGATGACGCCGCGGCGGCCTGGCGGCTGCCCAGCGCTGTTTTCTCCTCGGCCAGCCCTCCGTCCGCGCCGTGTCCGGTGGCACCGGTGTCCGTTCCAGGTTGGCCGTCATCGTCGGCCTCGATGGTGAACTCGCGTCGGCCGGCGAGTACCTCGCGTGCCTGCTCGTCGTCGAAGTCGTTCTCCCACTTCGCGATCACGATCGTGCCGATGGCATTGCCGAGGACGTTGATGAAGACGCGCCCCTCGTTCAACAGGCGGTCGATGCCGACGATGAGGGCCAGAGCGGCCAGCGGTACATGACCGACTGCGGTGATCGTCGATGCCAGCACGATGAACGCACCACCGGCGATTCCCGCGGTGCCCTTGCTGGTCAGCATCATCACGCCGACCATGATGAGCTGTTCCTGCCAGGACAGATCGATGCCGACGGCCTGGGCCAGGAACAACGACGCCATGGTGAGGTAGACCGCCGAACCGTCGAGGTTGAACGAGAACCCTGCCGGGATGACCAGGCCGACAACAGGTTTACCGCAACCCAGGTGTTCGAGCTTGCGCACCAGCTGCGGGAGGATCGCCTCGCTGGAGCAGGTGCTCAAGGCGATCAGCAGCTCGGTTTTCAGGTAGCGCATCAGGGTGAAGACATTCATCCCACAGGCTTTGGAGATCAGTCCCAGCAGCACCACGACATACACGACACAGGTCGCGGTGAACAGCAGGATGAGGAATCCGAGTTGCTGCAGACTGGAGGCACCGTATTTGGCGACGACGGAGGCCAGGGCTCCGAAAGTGCCGATGGGGGCCAGTCGCATCACCCAGCCGACGATCTTGAACACCACATGCGACAACGACTCGATCATCGTGGTGATCGGCGCGCTGTGCGCCTTGGTGACATTGAGCGCGCAGCCGATCAGCAACGACACCAGCAGGGCCGAGAGGATCGCGTGGCCGGTGATCGCGCCGAACAGTGATTCCGGGATGACGTTGGTGACGAACTGTACGAAACCGACCTTCTCCCCGGAGTCCACCCCGGGAATGGTGCTGGCATCAAGGCTTGAGACGTCGATGTTCATGCCGGCGCCGGGTTTGAAGATGTTGGCGACCACCAGACCGATCAACATCGAGACCAGCGAGAGGACGAAGAAGTAGCCGAGCGCTTTGACGCCGATGCGTCCCGCGCGGCGCAGGCTGTCCATGGTGGCGATGCCGAGGGTGACGACGCAGAAGACCACCGGGACCACGATCATCTTGACCAGCCCGATGAACCAGTCGTTGAGCGGTGTCACGGCCGCGCCGATGTTCGGCGCCAGGACGCCGACGGCGATGCCGAGGACGGCGCCGATGATGACCTGGAACCAGAGTTGGCGTATCAGGTTGCCGAATCTGGATCGGCGGGGTGGGGACGTTGCGTTGGTGGTCGTGGTGGACACGAGGAACTCCTTTGATCCGGTGCAGGATTGGGTGTTGCCGGCCGAGACGGGTCGCGCCGAGCAGCGGTGTGGTGCGCGCCGCCCGGCCTCGAACACCGGGTGGCACCGGTACTGCGGTCAGCGGTGCAGCTCGCGCAGAACCTTGTAGAAGGCGCTCTTGGCCTCGAAGCCGATGCCGGGGATCTCCGTGAGCCCGACCTGGCTGTCGGACACGACGGCGTCATCGGCGAAACCGCCGGTGGGCTGGAACTCGCCCGGGTAGGACTCGTTGCCACCGAGCTTGAGTGCTGCGGCGATGTGCAGGGAGAACTGGTGTCCACCGTGCGGGATGCAGCGACGCGAGGACCAGCCGTGCTCTTTCAGCATGTCCTGCACGCGAAGGTATTCGGTGAGGCCGTAGCTCAGCGCCGGGTCGACCTGGATGTAGTCGCGGTCCGGGCGCATGCCGCCGTAGCGGATCAGGTTGCGGGCATCCTGAACGGAGAACAGGTTCTCACCGGTGGCGATCGGGCCGCGGTAGTTCTCCGAGAGGATGGCGTTGAGCCGGTAGTCCAGCGGGTCGCCGACCTCCTCGTACCAGAACAGGCCGTAGGGCTCGATGGCCCGTCCGTAGTCCAGCGCGGTCTGCAGATCGAAGCGGCCGTTGACGTCGACCGCCAGGCGGGAGCCCTCACCGTCGAGGACCTCCAGAACCGCCTCGATGCGCTTGAGGTCGTCGGCCAGATCGGTGCCACCGATCTTCATCTTGACCACGGAGTAGCCCATGTCGAGAAAACGACGCATCTCATCCTGCAGGTCGGACAGGGTCTTGCCGGGGGCGTAGTAACCACCGGCGGCGTAGACGAACACCGAGTCGTCGGGCTGACCATCGCCGTAGCGGTCGGACAGGTAGCGGTACAGCGGCTGACCGGCGATCTTGGCAGCGAGGTCGAACAGCGCCATGTCCAGGACACCGATCGCGACGGAGCGTTCGCCGTGGCCACCGGGCTTCTCGTTGTTCATCATGATCGGCCACGCCAGCGTCGGGTCCAGGTTGCCGGATTGGTCGAGCAGGCTCTCTGGATCGGCGTCCAGCAGGCGTGGGATGGCTCGCCGCCGCAGGATCTCCCCCGCGCTGTAACGGCCGTTGGAGTTGAACCCGTATCCGATCACCGGCTCCCCGTCGCGCATCACGTCGCTGACGACGGCCACGATCGAGCAGTCCATCGAACTGAAGTCGATCCAGGCGTTGCGGATCGACGAACTGATCGGGACGACGCCCTCGTGCACGGACAAAATCTTCATGATCGACCTTTCTTGTATCTTATAAGATGTGAGATGTAACTGATGAGTGGCGATGTTAAACTCACTGTGACCGTCAGCACAAGGGGCAATATGGGCCCGGTCGCAGCACAGGGATCGATGAGAAGGGGCGCACATGACATCACCGCAGGTCACCAACGTCTTCTCCAGCAAGAGCGACGTTGCGTACGCCGAGCTGCGCCGACTGATACTCAGTGGCGGCCTACCTGCGGGCTCGCGACTCTCCCAATACGAACTCGCCGAGCAGATGCGGATGAGCATCACCCCGCTGCGCGAGGCGATCCGCCGACTCAGCGGTGAAGGCCTCATCGAGCTCGACAATCACCGAGACGCCCGCGTGTCATCCATCGGCGCCGACGAAGCCCGCCAGTTGTTCGAAGTGCGGCTGGCCCTGGAACCGGCCGCCGTCGCGCTGGCCGCCGAGCGCCGCACCGATGACGACATCGCCGTCATGCGCAGGACACTGGCCGATCTGGTCCCGGTGACACGCGAATGGGGCGAGGACGGGTTGTGCGCCCACAGTGCATTTCACCGCGCCCTGTATGTCGCCGCACACAACGACGTGATGATCAAGACCCTTGATGACCTGTGGGCCAAGTCCGACCGCTACCGCCGCCTCGGACTGATGCTGCCTGCCGGAGACGAGCCCCGCATGATCGACTTCAATCAGCACCACCAGATGCTCGAGCTCGTCGTCGACCGCGATGCGGCCGGCGCCCAGGCACTGGCGCGGCTGCACATCGAGAACAGCTTGACCGCCTCCGCGATCGAGGCCCTGGAGGGACAGTTCCCCGCCCCCGAAATCGCCTGAACAGCAACATCTTCGGCGCCCTGCACTGCGCCTAGGCCGGCAGTAGGCCCGCCTCGCGGTAGCCGGCGATCAACGAGTCGTAGACCGCGACGTCAGAATGACTTCGGGCGACGAGTTGTGCGCCGGCGACCGCTGCATAGATTGCGCGGGCACGCATTTCACTCGTACTGGAGTCGACGACTCCCGCGCTCTGCAGAGTGGTTGCCAGCCAGGCGACGTTCACTTCGGCGAATGTACGCACCTCGGTGCGCACCACTTCCGGTAGCTCGTCGTACTCCGCGGCCATGAAGCTACACATGCACATCCGGTTGTCGGCGACCAATGCCGCGCGGAACACCTCGGGATAGCGTGACAGCGCTTCCATCGGATCCGAGGCCTGCGACGCGAGCGCGTCAAGACCGGCCTCGGCGTCCTCCCAGTACCTGCGTGCCAGCGCCGCGCCGAGTTCAGCCTTGCTGGGAAAGTAGTGGTAGACACTCGCCGCCTTGATGCCCACGTCTGCCGCCAGATCCCGAAAACTCAGGCCGCCATAGCCTCGCGCCTGAGCGGCACTGCGGCCCGCTGCCAGGATCCTGTCCCGCGTGGTGAGCTCGACCGTAGTCAACGCGCCGCCCTTTCCTTTCGCACGTCAGACAGCCTACCAATCGGCAGGTAGACAGGCATCGTCCCGAACGCTAATCTCCCTACCATGTGGCAGGTAGGTAACCTTCCACGGCTCGCAGACTGACTACGAAGGACGCGCCATGCCCACTACTCCCGCAGCTCGCGCCAGTGCCCAGGGGCCTTTGCACTACGCGGACGCGACCACGATGGCCGCACTGATAGCGAGCCGGCAGACGTCGTCCCGCGAGGTCGTGCAGGCTCACCTCGACCGCATCTCCGAGGTCAATCCACAGATCAACGCCATCGTGACGCTGCTGGCCGATGACGCCCTGCGCGCCGCCGACGCCGCGGACGCTGCCGTACGTGCCGATGCGCAGCTCGGGCCGTTGCACGGAGTTCCGTTCACCGTGAAGGACTGCCTGGACACCGCCGGCGTACTCACCCAACACGGCTCCAAGATCTTCGCCGGCAACATTCCGGCCCGGGACGCGACAGCCGTGGCACGAATGAAAGCTGCCGGCGGCATTCTGCTCGCCAAAACCAATCTCCCCGAATTCTCGTCAGCGACCGAAACCGACAATCTGGTGACCGGCCGCACCAACAATCCCTGGAACGTGGATCGCACCCCCGGTGGATCGTCCGGCGGAGACTCCGCGGCCATCGCGGCCGGTATGTCACCGCTGGGTATCGGCAGCGATGTCGCAATCTCGGTCAGGGGGCCGGCTGCGTTCACCGGGATCGCGGGACTTAAGGCCACCCACGGTCGCATCCCGTTCACGGGCCACTTCGCACCGATGACGTCGGCCTGGTGGCACGTCGGCCCGATGGCGCGCACCGTGGGCGACGTAGCGCTGACCTTCTCAATACTCAGCGGGCCCGACGGTCTTGATGGATACGCGGTGCACCCCAGCCACTTTGACTCAGGTGCCACGCGACTCCCGGGGCGGGCCCTGCGCGTGGGCTGGGTCTCCGACGAGGCTTTCGGACCCGTCGATCCGGAGATCACGGCGGTAGTTGCGGACGCGGCCGCGCGGCTCGCTGAGCTCGGGTGCCTCGTCGAGCGGCTCGGCGTGCCCTTCCTCAAGGAGGCGAACGCGCCAACCGCTCTGACGACTTTCGTCTACGGCGAATTGGTCTCGTATATCAAGTCTTTGACCGCCGACCGAGAGGGCGATCTCTCTGCGCCGGGCTCCGCGATCATGGCGGTACCAAACCCGACACTGGACCAACTCCGTGACGCCAGGAGGGCCACGGACACGCTGCGATCAGCGTTCAGCGGTTACTTCAGCGACTATGACGTTCTCCTGTGCCCGGTCAACCCCGTGACAGCGCTGCCGCACGGGGCCGACGAGTTCGTCGTCGACGGCGTCACCGTCCCGTGGACTCATGTCATGGCCGCGACATCGCCTTTCAACCTCACCGGGCTTCCCGCACTCTCCGTCCCTTACGGCATGAGCTCAGAGAACCTGCCGATCAACATCCAACTCGTGGCGTCATGGTTCGACGAGTCCACCATTTTGCGGGTCGGAGCAGCGCTCGAACGCAGGGGTGGCCTGGGCTCGCGCCGTCCGCCGATCACGGCCTCGCCCATGTCCATGTCCACAGCGGACTAGCCGCATGAAACCCGACCTGGGTCGCCGTCCACCACCTTGGCGCTGAGGAGCCTACCCAGCCCCGAACACTCAGAGAGCGCGAACGAATGAAGAGCACCGGCAATACGATTCTGATCACGGGCGGCACCTCGGGCATCGGGCTGGGCCTCGCCCTGCGCCTGCGCGACGCCGGCAACTCGGTGATCGTCGCCGGCCGCCGCAAGAACCTCCTCGACGAGATCACCGCCGCGCACCCCGGAATCGACGCGCTCGTCCTCGACGTCGCGGACCCTGACTCGATCGCCCGAGTCAGTGAAACCCTGGCGGTCAGCCACCCCGATCTCAACGTCCTGATCAACAACGCCGGAATCATGCTGCAGGAAAGCCTTCTGGACCCAGCTGGACTGGAGATCGCCGAGAAACACGTGATGATCAACCTGCTCGGCACAATCCGGATGACGTACGCCTTCCTCCCCCAACTCGTCGACACACCCGACGCCGTGGTGATGAACGTGACGTCCTCGCTTGCCTTCGTACCCTTTCCCATCACGCCCACCTACAGTGCGACCAAGGCCGCTCTGCACTCCTTCACCCAGAGCCTGCGGATCCAACTCGCGCACAACGGCGTTCAGGTCATCGAAATCATCCCCCCGAACGTACGCACCACGCTGCTGGGTCAGCAGGACGACGATCAAGCCATGCCGCTGGACGAATTCCTCAACGAGACCCTCGCATTGCTGGCCGCCCAGCCCGACGCCACGGAACTGGTCGTCGAAAGAGCCCGATTCCTGCGCAACGCCGAAGCCAACGGGTCCTACGAAGAGGTCCTCGCCATGCTGAGCAACTACTGACGGCCATTCGCGCTCGGTGGGGCGACCACGAGTGCCGTCGCCGGTGCGTGGCTAGCTTCGCCCTCGAAGACCCGCACACAGAACTTCGACCAGACCGTCAAAACGCGCGATCGTTTTGTTCACGCCGAGGGACTCACTGAGCATCCGGTACAGCGTGGATCCGATGAGCGCATCAGCCGTCGCCGTCAAGTCCGCATCGGACCGGATCTCACCGATCGCAGCGGCAGCTTCGAGCCGGGAAACGACTCCGCGGTGCAGCAATTCGGTGATCTGCCAGTATAATTCGTCGCTTTGATTCGGGTTGGCAGCCGCCGCCGCAATGAGCGCCCGCAGCAGCGCGGCATTTTCCCGCTTGGAGATGAACCGAGCGACACCACGCAGCCACGCGCGGAGGTCGGCGATGAGGTCTCCGGTGTCAGTGAGCTCCAGGTAACCGGCGTGGGCGTAAACATCTTGGACCGCAGCCGCCACCATCGGTGCTTTCGACGGAAAGCGTCGATACACGGTCTGTTTGCCGACACCGGCGTGCGCGGCGACGCGATCGATCGAGATCTCCGCGTAGCCGCCGTCGACCAGCAGCGACCGCGTCGCTTGCAGGATCGCGTCATCGACGGCGGCGCTGCGTGGCCGGCCCGTCTGCTTGTGCTCCACAGCGGCAGTTTAGTGGCACATCGAACAAATCCGAGCCAACATCTCACGTGGGCCTTGCGAGACATCATGTCTCGATAGTACGGTGAGTAACGAGACACATTGTCTCGTTAGTGCGGATGGAGTCAGCTCATGAGTCGAGACGTCCTGGTCGTCATCGGGGCGGGTGGCATGGGTTTGGCCATTGCCCGCCGGACTGGCCCGGGCAAGACGGTTCTCCTCGCCGACAACAACGCCGTAACCCTGGATGCAGCAGCCGCTCGACTGACGGACGAGGGCCACGACGTGCGAGCGCACCACGTGGATGTCACGTCGGCCGCGTCGGTGGCCGACCTGGTGCGCGAAGCCGCCGCCGTCGGCGATGTGGCGCAGGTCGCCCATACCGCGGGGTTGTCCCCCTCGCAGGCGAGCACCGCAGCAATTCTGGCGGTTGATCTGCTCGGCGTGGCGCTTGTGGTCGACGGGTTCGCCCCCGTGGTCGCCACCGGAGGCGCCGGTGTCGTGATCTCGTCGATGGCCGGGCACCTTTTCCCGGCCTTACCCGCCGACCAGCAGCAGGTGCTCGCGCAGACCGCCGCTGCGGACCTACTGACTCTGCCCTTCCTGACTCCAGAACAGCTCTCCGATCCAGGTCTGGCATACGGAGTCGCCAAACAGGCCAACCTCATTCGCGTCGCCGCCGCCGCTTCGAGCTGGGGCCAGCGAGGTGCGAGACTGAATTCGATCAGTCCGGGCATCATCTCGACCCCGATGAGCCAGCAGGAGCTCGACTCCCCGCTCGGTGAGGGCATGCGTGCGATGATCGAGGCTTCACCGGCCGGCAGGATCGGCACGGTCGACGACATTGCCGCCGTCGCCGCGTTCCTGCTCGGACCCGAGGCATCGTTCATCAGCGGTACCGACGTCCTGGTCGACGGCGGTGTCACCGCCGTGCTGACCCACCCCAACGATGCGTGATATGACACCGTCCGCCTGGCTCTCGGGGCACCGCTTCGACGACCGTCACCGCAATCGCGAGACCGTCCGTGGGCTTTCTGCCGCCATCGGCGTGGCGGTCACCAGCCGATACCACCGACGTCGACACCCCGGACGGCTTGTACTGCAAACTTCCTCAAGATTCGCCGACCGCCGTGCGCGGCGTGTGAAACTATCCCTGCATCGAACATCCCGGTAAGCGCGCCGCCACAGTCCAGGAATGCCACGACCCCAGGGGATTCCAGCCGCTGGCCGTGCGCCAGCACATCAACTCAGCCGTTGGCCACCACTCGGGTGGGAGTCAACCGAAGGACCACCCGGTTGTCGCGCGGAGCGGGAAACGTGTCCGGGTCTTGGCCGTAGTGCCGGACGATTCGGTCGAACACCGCGAGGCCTGGATCCTCTTCTACGGAGGTGTCGCCGCGGACTTCGAGCGTCCGGAACGGGTTGGTCGGGTCGATCACGAACAGCGTCGCCCGAGGGTGTTGCACGGCGTTCTTGTACTTCTGGCGATCGGTGGTGAGTGAGAGCACCACCGAGTCCCCTTCCGCGAGGTACCACAACGCGGTGACCTGGGGTGCGCCATCTTTGCCGAGGGTGCTCAACGACCCGACGTGGGCACCGTCGAGAAGATCGCGGTGTGATTCCGGGATGGTCGCCATGGGTTCTCTTTCCGGTCATCGGCCGCCTGGACGATCCCATGGGTCGTCGCTCACGAGCTTTAAGTGGAGGCATACCTCCGTTACTTTGATCCAGCGTAGCACCGTCGCAGGGTCGACTCGTATGCTCTCGGAATGCAAGACGCGGGCACAACGGAACTGCGGGCGGATGCCCGCGAGAATCGCGCACGCATCCTGGACACCGCCCGCAGTGTGTTCGCCGAGCGGGGGCTGTCCGCGTCGCTCGAAGACATCGCGCGTCGGGCCGGGGTGGGGGTGGGCACCTTGTACCGCCGCTTTCCCTGCCGCGAGGAATTGATCGGCGCAGTCTTCGCCACAAAGATGAATGAGTATGCCGATGCCGCTGAATGTGCACTTGCGCAAGAGGACCCGTGGCAGGGATTCTGCACCTACATTGAGACTGTTTGCCGCCTACAGGCGGCTGATCAGGGCTTCGCCGATCTGATGACACTCAACGTGCCAGGCGCGAAGGAGCTTCAGGAACCGCGCGATCGTGCGCACGCCGACTTTGTCGAACTCATTCACCGGGCCAAGACATCCGGCCACCTACGCGAGGACTTCGTTGCCGAAGATCTGATGCTGCTACTGATGGCCAACGCGGGTGTCGTCGCGGCGACCAACGACGCGGCGCCGGGCTCGGGGTCACGATTCGTGGCGTACATGTTGCAGGCGTTCGCATCCGAGGCCGCGAAACCGCTTCCACCGGCGCCCTCGCCCCGGCGCATGTACCGGGCGATGATGCGGGTCTCCTCGCGCGGCGGAAGCCGACGCCGGGTCCCGTGAACGGACGTTACGCGTCGGCCAGCACCGAGGCTCCCAGCACGTCGCACACAAGTAGGGCCGCGTGCAGTTCGGCGACTTTTTTCGTCGCCGGTCGGCCCCGGCGCTCTTCGGCACGACGCACTCGTTGCAGCACCGTGTTCTTGTGGATTCCCAAGGTGTGCGCGGCGGCCGTCAGACTGCCCTGCGCGTCCAGAACGGCCAGCAGTGCGGCGCGCTCGCCGCGCTCCTTGGCCCCATCGCGGGCGAGATCGCCGAGTTGGGCGGCCACGAAGGCCCGCGCCGTCTCCAGGTCACGCGAGATCGCATCCACCAGCGCGACGTCGCTGAACGCGGTGATCGACGGCGCCGCACGCCCTGACAGCTCGATGACCCGGCGTGTGCGTACGGCCTCCAGGTGGCTGGCGCGGAAGCCCGCGGCCCCCGGATGGGGTGAGCCCACCGCGATGTGAACGTTCTCGGCCGGGCCCGCGAACTCCGCCGCCATGGTCGAGCTCTTCACGTCGCCGGTGGTCGAGGCCCACCCCCATACCGCCAGTGGGCCGTCCGTCACGACAAGCGGATGACCATCCCCCAGATACCGACCCACACGTTTGGCGAATCCGTCCAGATCAACACCGCGGTCTTCGGCCCAGCACACGAATCCGACCTGTCGGCCCGTGAGGCGGTGGCTGAGCACCCGTTCGGCCCGGGCGCTGTCGACACGTTCCCCGGCCAGCAGTGCCCGCACGACGTCGTCGCGCTCGGCCCGCGCCTGGTTCTGACGTCGGTCGAGTTCCGCGACGTACTCGTCCGCCACCAGACTGGAGATGCGGTCGATGTAGCGGAACCCGAACCGCTCGAGCTCGGCGAACGTCCTCAGCGCGACAGCGGGATCCTCGATCCAGTCAGTGAGCGAATCGGAGAGCTTCTCGGTGAAGTACTCGTGGCCCAGGCGGTAGAACCGCAACATCACGTCGACGCTGTGTCCCCGTGCCGCCATCGCCCGCGCGTGCTCGAGCGCGGTGACCGGTGCTTCCGCCGCCGCGACGTCGATCCCGTGACGGAACATCGAAAGGACCGCTTCGAGATTCGACGAGCACGATCCCAGGGTGAGGCCGCGGAGTTCGGCGTCCCCGCCGACCTCCGGTATCCGCTCGACCAGATATTTCAGCATGTCGTCGGCCAGACCGGACACATCCCCCAGCAGAGAAGCCGCGACACCCCTTCCGGCGACCGCGCTCTCAGCCGGCTCACGCGCGTCCATTCCTGCAGATTAACCGCGATGCCGGTGGCCGATGCCGAGAACCGCAACATGCTGTGTCACGGATCGGCCCTGAGCCCGTCCAGCAGCACGGTCATGACCTGGATTTCTTCGGTCTGCTCGACGACCATGACCGCGGCGGCAGTTCGGACTGTGTCGTCGGTGCTGGTGCGCGCGGCGTGGCCCGCCATGGTGATTCCACCCTGGTGGTGTCGAATCATCAACTCCAAGAACAGGATGTGATTGACGCGGCCGGTGCTTCGCTGTAACCGGGTGAGTTCGGCCGGCGTCGCCATTCCGGGCATGGCCGTCCCGTGCTCCTGATGGCCGGTGTGACCGGACATCATCCAGGCCATCGGTTCGGCCGCACCGATCGGGGCGCCGGCCAATTGTAACCACCCGGTCATCTGCCCTATCTCCGCGAGCTGGGTGAAGCGGATCTGTTCGGCCAGCGCGTTGACGTCGGGCGGAATGTCACCGGTGAGCATGTCGGTCATCGTGACGGCCTGTTGGTGATGGGCAGCCATGTCCTGCGCGAATCCGATATCGCTGTCGGACAGCAGCGGTGGCCCGGAATCACCGCGGTCCATGACCGAGGCGTACACGCCGGCGCCCAGCACAGCCGACAGCACCAGCGCGAACGCGCGACCGAGAAAGCGCCGCAACGTCATCGCGGCGGGTACACCGACGGATCGAGGCGCAGCGCCATGAACCCGTTGTCCGAGCACGTGACGTAGAGCAGATCACCGCGGAACTCCGGTGGCGACATGCACCAGTCCGCGGACAGGTCCAGGCCGATGATCCGCCCATCCCGGACGATGTCATCACCGTTGATGTGGCCGTTGAGGATCGACTGGGCTATGGAGATGGCGCTGCTGGCGGGCGGCACGACGATGCCGCCGAAGCGTACGTGCTGAGAGTTCGGCAACTGGTCGTTCTTCCCGGTCTGCGCAGGGGGATTGAAGTAGGCGATCTCGCGGACGTTATCGGGATCGCGCACGTCGAACACCCTGATCCCCGACTGCGCCCACCCACACGCGAGCGCTCGCGGGTTCTCGCGGCTGTCCACGCTGCAGTAGTGCGATTCGTAGCCGAAGGCGCCGCTGCTGGACGCGCTGGCCGCCCATCGGTCCAGGTTGTGCGGCAGGTTGATCTCCAGCTTGATGGTGGAGCGCAATCGCAGGTCACCGAGGTCACCGGCGTCGAAGAGTTTGACGCCGCCCGAGCCGAACTCGTCGACGTTGAACAGGTGCGGGGTCCCGCCGTAGGTGACATAGATGCTGTGTTGGCTGATCAGCCCGTCGTGCCAGTGCTGGTAGCCGCGCAGCGGAAGCAGTTGATGCATCGTTGTTCCAGGAGCGGCGCGGGCCTGGACCGCGGTGGTGTCCAGGACGTTCACACCTGCCGCGGTGGACATGAACATGGTGTTCCCGTCGGGGGTGAAATCCATTCCGTGGCTGGCAAATCCCGCTGGGGCACTCCAGATCACCGAGGGATTCGCGGGGTCGGTGACGTCGACCGCACTGGCCCAGATCTGACCCGACGCCCAGTAGGTGTTCCCGTCGGGCGAGAAGCCACCTTCGTGCGTGAGCATCGGGATGCGGACCCCGGGCAGCGAGCCGCGCCCGTGGTTCAGCAGGCGGGGATGAGCGCAATCGGTGGCGATGTCGTAGATCGACATGTAGCCCAGCCCGAACAGAAACGGCACACCGGTTCCTGCCAGCAGACCGCGGGACTCGTTGACTTTCAACGACTCCCAGGTTCCATTGACCATCGCGGGTTGATCCAGCACCATGGTGGGCCGCGGATGGGCCGGATCGGATACGTCGAGCACCTGCACACCGTCGGTGTGCGGGAACGTTGATCCGATGTAGACGCAGTTCTTGTACGACGCGCTGGTCCAACCGGCCCCCGGGCCCTGGTACTGGCCGACCAGATCGATATTGCAGGTGTAGCCCGCCATGCTGCGCCGCGAGTCCCGGTCGCTCAGCGGGACCTCGCCCTGCAGGCCGGTTTCGACGCGGTCATCGGCTCGGCACGTCGCGGGTGGCACCGCGGTCGACCATATGTCGTTGTCCTGATCGAACCCCGGCGGCAGACCGGCCCCGGCCGGGGCGGCCGCGCTCACCGCCACGATGAGCACCGCCCCAGCGAGCGCCAACCAAGATCTGCCGCGGTTCAAGCGCGACTGGACCGGCGCACGATGCCCCCCGGACGCCACTCGCACCGTCATCTCCCCCACCGCGGCAAAGCTACATCCTCTAATGAATTAGAGGAAACGGTTTGGTGAAATTTGCTGGATCGCGCAGGAACGAACACGGGCGCGGCCCGCATCCGACCGCGGCAGGCTGACGGCTAAAATCCGGCAGATCAGCGCACCCCGCAAATACAACGCCGCCCAACGCCGCATCGACATCGCCGATGCGGCCATCGAGGTGCTGGGCCAGGACGGTTCACGCGGGCTCTCCCACCCACGGGTGGATCGGCAGGGTGGGCTACCGGCAGGCACCACGTCCTACTACTTCCGCACCCGCAAGGCCCTGTTACACGGCGTCGCGGAGCGTCTCACGGAACTCGACCTTGCCGACCTGTCCATGATGGACGAACGCAGCGACCACTTCGTCCCCGAATACGCCGGCACGATCGGTTTGGCACGGCTGGTGATGCTCTCCGCCCAGGAGCCCTACCTGACCCGCACCCGGGCTCGATTCGAATTGATCCTGCACGCACGCCGAGATCCCGACCTGGCGGCCACGACCCAGAGTTACAGCCTGCAGTTCTACCGTCTTGCCCACGAGGTCATCTCCCGCTGGTACGGCGACACAGCCACTCCGACTGCGCATATCGAGGAACGCGCGGTAGCGGTCCTCACCTACATCAGCGGCGTGATGCTCACCGTCGTCGCGGGCACCCCGGTGATCGACGACGCCGCCGAGCTGGACATCCAGATCCGCCAACTCCTGCACCGTGATCCGGCGCGAGAGCAACCGTGATCAGCTGCCGTTGATCTCGTCCAATCGCCCTGCCGGACAAGCCTTCCCGCGTTGACGAAGATTCCGTCCAGACGGCCATGGCGGTCGGCGATCTGCGCCATGAGCGAGTCCAGGTCCGGCAGGTTGGCGGCGTCGGCGCGAATGGGCCACAGCGGTGCCGGGCTGGCTGCCGAGTTCAGTTGAGCCGCAGCACTGGCGAGGCGGTCGTCGTCGCGGCCGGTGATGATCACCTCCGCGCCAAGTTGCAGCAAGACGTGCGCCGTGGCCAGGCCGATGCCGCTCGTTCCGCCGGTGATGAGCACGATGTGGTCCTGCAGATCTGCGTGATCGGAGCCGTAGTTGGTCATGACTCCAGACTGTTGGCGCCGACGGGCACCGACCAGGCCCGGGTCAACCTAGGTTTGCCGATGCCAGGCCACCCGGCGCCGTCGATGCATGCCACAGTGGTCAGGTGCGCACGGAACAGAATCGATGGAACCACAACACGCACTACTACGACCTCGCGCTGAACGCCGCGCCGTCACCCGCCCGCACCGCTCTCGACGTCGGCACCGGCGACGGCCTCCTGGCAGTTCGACTCGCCGAGAAGATCCCCGAGGTCACCGGCATCGACTCCGACGCTGACGTCATCGCGCGCGCCCGATCCAGCACGTCCGCCAACATCACCTGGATCACCGGTGACGCCCTGACCTACGAACTGCCGCTGGCGCACTACGATCTCGTGGCCACCGTCGCGACCGTCCATCACTTCCCCGATCTTGCCGACGGCCTCCGACGCCTTGCCGGCCTGACCGCTCCCGGTGGTGCCCTGGTCGTGATCGGCTGTGCCCGCAGTTCATCGGTGCGTGACTATGCAATGGAGATCGCCGGCGTCGTGCAGCACCAGTTCTTCTCCCGCACTCGCGGATACTGGCAACACAACGCCCCGGTGCAGATGCAGTTTCCGCACACCTACACCGAGGTCAAACAGATCGCCACCGGGATACTGCCCGGCATGAAGTGGCGCCGGCTACCGCTCTGGCGTTACTCCATCACGTGGCACAAACCCAGCTAGCCGGCCCATGTTGTCGCCAATGCGATCGCGTCTTTGACGGCAGCCCGCATCGTCGGGCTGCCGGTATGGCCGGAGTCCTCGACGACAACCAATTTCGCCTCGGGCCAGGCTCGTGCGAGTTGCCACGCGGTCAGTAGCGGTGCGGAAAGGTCGAGCCGGCCGTGGATGAGGATGCCGGGGATTCCGGCGAGCCGGTGTGCGCCGTGCAGCAATGCGTCGTCGTCCAGCCATGCGTGGTGGGCGAAGTAGTGGGTGCAGATCCGCACGAACGCCAGCCGCTGCTCATCTACCTTGGCGCTGTACTGCCCTGGGCTGCCCTGCGTTTCGTGGGCGATCACGGCGTCCTCCCAGGCACACCAGTCACGCGCTGCGTTCGCCCGCACATCGCGATCCGGATCGTTCATGAGCTGCCGGTAGCCCTCGACGAGATTGCCGTCGCGCAGCGACGCGGGAAGACCATCACGAAAGCGCTCCCACTGCTCAGGCAGTAGCAGGCGTAAACCGCGGTAAAGCCAGTCGATCTCGCGTGGTCGGGTCATCGTGACCCCGATCAGGATGATGCCTTCGACGTGCTCAGGGTGGCGTTGCGCGTAGGCGAGGATCAATGTTGAGGCCCACGAACCGCCGTGTAGCACCCATCTCTGCACGCCGAGGTGCCGGCGTAGCGCTTCCATATCGGCCAACAGATGCTCGGTGGTATTGACCGACATGTCCGTGCCCGGATCTGCAGCGCTGGGCACACTGTCTCCGCAACCCCGCTGATCGAACGTGACGACATGAAAGATGTTGTGGTCGAATGCCTTATGTGCGGTTCGCGAACGGCCGCTGCCGGGTCCGCCGTGCACCAGCAAGACCGTCCGACCCGCCGGGTTGCCACGGCAGTCCCAGTACATCCGGTTGCCGTCACCCACGTCGAGCAGCCCCTGCCGCAGCGGCACTCCCCCGTCCATCGCACCCCCTGACTACCGCACGATAGCTCAACGGCAGCGATGGCTTCAGCCTGGCGTAGATCGCTGTGCGGCGACTTCAGGCGGCCCGCCGGGGTGCGCTCGCTGTGGAGCGGTCTAGCCGTGTGCTCTGTACACGGTCGGAGTGACGCCGACGCGCTGTTTGAAAGTTGTGGCGAAATGGCTCGGCGAGGAGAAGCCGAGGGTTGCGCTGATATCGGTGACACTCGACACCGTTGCCGACAACAGCACCTTGGCCCGCTCAATGCGTTGCTCGATCAGGTACTGATGCGGGGTGGTCCCAAATGCCGCCGAGAAGGCGGGCAGAAAGCTGCTGGCAGTCATGCCCACAGCGCCGGCAAGTGCGTCGAGATCGATGCGAGTGTCCAGCTCGGAGTGCAGGTAATCGATGACGATCTGCTGGTCACGCTGATCGAGACGGCGGTCGCCAGGGCCACGATCGGCGGGTCTGGGCTGGATCGGGTAGTGATCGGCCAGGTGCATTTGCAACGTCTGCGCCAGTGACTGGCGGAACAGCGTCGCTGCGGCCCCGTCTCGGTGAATTTGGCCGGCGAGGCGTTCGACGAGTCGATGCAACAGCGTGTCCTGATACCCCACCCGCGGCATCAGCTCGCGATCACCGATAGCTGACACCGGCACCCTGATTTCACAGAACCCGACCATGGCACCTTGAGCGAGCGCCGCGTAACGGTGCTCGGCGGGGATGACCCATACGTCGCCGACGCGGGGAAGCGCCCGCCCCGACGGGCCGTTCTGGAACTCGATCTCCATGGAGGTGAGATCACCGCGTCGGTGGATCACGAACACGTGATGGGGTTCTTGGAAACACCAATCGGTGGGAGCGCTCACCGCTTCGGCGACGAAGCGGAAATCCAGGCCATGCAGCTGTAGGCCTCGTGCCGCGACGACTTCGCGCGCGCTGCGTTCGCGTTGTCCGTCCCATACCTGCATCCGGCCCCCTGCTGCGTGCTTTTTCGAAAGTCGCTGATTCTTCGAAGGTATGCACCGATTGCGCCACGATATCGTGCCGACCGCAAATCAAAGGAGGAGCATCGATGACCGATAACACGATCACCAGCAAAAACATCCTGATCGCCGGCGGGGCGAAGAATCTCGGCGGATTGATTTCTCGTGACCTCGCGGCCCAGGGCGCGCGAGCTGTTGCGGTGCACTACAACAGTGAATCCACCCGTGCGGCCGCCGAGGAAACGGCTGCCGCGATCGAACAGGCCGGCGCCGGCGCGCATCTGCTGCAAGCCGATCTCACCAGTGCCGCTGCGGTGCAGACGTTGTTCGCAGATGCTGTGACTGCGATGGGTTCGATCGACATCGCCATCAACACGACCGGGATGGTGATCAAGAAGCCGATCGCCGAGATCACCGAAGACGATTACGACAAGATCTTTGCGATCAACGCCAAGACCGCGTTGTTCTTCATCCAGCAGGCCGGCGTGCATCTGTCCGAGCGCGGGAAGTTGGTCACGCTGGTGACCTCGCTGTTGTCTGCCTACACCGGCCTGTATTCGATCTACGCAGGATCCAAGGCGCCCGTGGAGCATTTCACCCGCGCGGCGGCCAAGGAGTTCGGGCCAAGGGGAATCTCGGTGACCGCGGTGGCACCCGGTCCGATGGAGACACCGTTCTTCTACGGCCAGGAGTCCAAGGAGTCCGCAGAATACAATCAGAATGCCGCCGACCTGTCGAAGTTCACCGACACCGGGCTGACCGATCCAAAAGATATTGTGCCGCTGGTGCGGTTCCTGGTCAGCGACGGATGGTGGATCACCGGGCAGACCATCCTCGCCAACGGCGGCTACACCACCCGCTGACACATGACCCCCAGCACGTGTAGCCACCGATGAAGCGGTATGTGGGCCGGGTCGTACGTCATCACCATCACGAGGGGGGATGGTGATGATCGCGCCGAGCATCGCGTGAGCTTCCGATATACGAACGACCACACGAAAGACGAGCATGGCCTCCCCACTGCGTCCCGAAGTACGAGCCCTCATCGACGCCGCCAACCTCGGTGACACCGACGCTTTCCTGTCCGCATTCACACCACAGCTGGGGGTCGTCGACGATTGGGGGCGAAAGTTCCACGGTCCCAAGGACATTCAAGAGTGGAGCGATGCCGAGTTCATCGGGAAAGAGGTGACATTGAAGATAATCCACTTCTACTCCACCGAGGACACCAAAGTCACCGTCATCGCAGAAGTCGGCGGCAACGGCTTCAACGGCCCCAGCACATTCTCATTCAGAACCGCCAATGGCAGAGTCGCCGAAATGCGCATCACCGCCTAATTTCGAGCAGTTCTCCAGCTCGACGACTACGGGCTGGCATCCGTGGCGGGCCACACCGCGATCACCCGGAACTCATAACCGTCCTGCGAGATCGCCCCAGCCGCGCAGCCGCGCGCGGGACATCGAAGGGCCACCATCGAGGTCGTGGTGGCCGTCTGTAGTCGGTCTCGCTCGCGTCGCCCGGCGACCGACCAGCAGCCACGCCAATGCACCAGCTCCGGGTAACAGCATGACTGCCCCGACCCACGCGGTCTTCTCACCGGGTTGCAGGTGCTGGTCCGCCATGGCCATCACGTCGACGATCGCCCACACCCACAGCAGCGCCGCAACGCCGATCACCACTACTTCCATATCGGCGTCTCCCTTCCGGAGCTGGAACGTCCCTGACCACGCCCAGCATGGGCACCGACGAACGTTCAGACAAGCAACACATTGTTGATGAACTGTTTAGAGTTCACGTCATGGACGTGGAACGCCTGCGCCTGCTGCGCAACTTCGCCGAGCACGGCACAGTGCAGGCGACCGCCGAGGCGCTGTCCTTGACGCCCTCGGCGGTGTCCCAGCAGCTCAAGCGGCTTCAGCGCGAGGCCGGCGTCGAGTTGCTCGAACCCCACGGCCGCCGAGTGCGTCTCACCGAGGCAGGCAAGGCGCTCGTGGTCCGCGCCGACGAGATCCTGGCCGCACTGGACCGTGCGCACGCCGATATGGAGGCCTTCAGGACGACCCCACGTGGCGCCATACGGCTGGCCATAGTGCCGTCTGCCGCGGCGATGTTTCTGCCCGGCCTGATCGCCGAGGCCTCCGAGATCGGTATAGATGTGATCGCCCGCGATATCGACCACGCGGCGCCCCGAACACCCGAACTTGTCGTCGACCACGATGTCGTCGTCATCGACCGCGACGAACGGGACACCTCGACATGGGGCCCGAGGTACGCGTCGACGTTTCTGCTGCGCGAACCTCTGGACCTGCTACTGCGACCGGACCACCATCTGGCCGACAAGGACTCCATCGCCCTGCATGAGCTTGCGCACTGTCCATGGATCAGCGTAGAAATCGGGCGCATGGCCGACGACATCATGCGCTCACTCGCCACCATCTCCGGCGTGCAACCACGGATCATCCAACGTATCAATGACTTTCGCGTCGTCGAAGAACTCGTGCTCTCCGGAGTCGGCATTGCGCTGCTACCCCGCTACGCACCCACGGTCCGTGAACTCATCCGCCGACCCGTCGACGGCATCAATGTGGCACGCCGCATCGAAGCGGTCACCCGCATCGGCACCGCCCGACGTCCCTCGGTCGCCGCCGTCATCGACATACTGACCCGTGTTGCCGGCGATTGTCACGCTGACACGACTCGAGAAGATCCTGTCCGATAATGGCGTGATGACCGAAGCGGTGGGAAACCAGCCCCAGTACGACGTCTTCGCCGACGAATACCTCCACCATGCGCAAGCGGGTCTTTTCAACGCGCACTACGACCGGCCCGCCTGTCTCGGTCTGCTCGGCGACGTCGAAGGGGCGACGATCCTGGACGCAGCTTGCGGACCGGGGCTCTACGCCCGCGAGTTGGCTTCCCGAGGCGCACAGGTGATCGGATTCGATCAGAGCCCGCGGATGGTCGAGCTGGCTCAGCAGCGAGTGCCTATGGGCACTTTCAGGATCCACGACCTCGCCCATCCCCTCGACTGGCTCGACGACCACGCCGTGGACCGTGTGCTGTTCGCACTGGCGTTGGAGTACGTCGATGACAGGATCGCCGCGTTACGCGAGTTCCGGCGCGTGCTGCGCCCCGATGGTGTGCTGGTGTTGTCGCGTTTGCACCCTACCGGCGACTGGCTTCGCCACGGCGGCAGCTACTTCCAGCCGCGGGTCATCGACGAAACGTGGAGCCGCGGGTGGCAGTTGCGGTACTGGCTGACACCGCTCGAGCAGACCTGCGATGAGCTCCACCAAGCAGGTTTCCTCATCGAACGACTGGTCGAACCGCGCCCCGATCAGGCGGCGGCCGCCATCGACCAGGACAAGTACGACCGCTTGCACCGTGAACCGACGGGTTTTCTCGCCATTCGGGCGATACCGGATCCCCGTCGGGACGCATCCTCATGGTCCATCCCTCGTGCTGCTGTGCGCCAGGCACGGCCCGCGGTTGAATGACTGTCATCGCGCGGCATCCGGCGGTCTTGGTGACAGGGATGTCTGGTGTCGGTAAGTCGACGGTGCTGGCCGAACTTGCCGGCCGGGGTTACGCGACTGTCGACACCGACGACGATGGCTGGATAGAGGTGATCGACGGGGAACCCCTGTGGCGCGAGCCGTTGATCAAGGCGTTATTGGACCGGCCACGTAGCGCCCCGCTGTTCGTCCAGGGCACGGTGGCCAACCAGTGGCACTTCTACGACCGGTTCGATGCAATCGTCTTGTTGAGCGCCCCGATCGACGTCCTGCTGCAGCGAATCGATCGACGGACCAACAACCCGTTCGGCAAATCCGCGCAGGAGCGAGCACAGATTCTGGCCGACATCGCCGAAGTGGAACCACTGCTGCGGCAGGCGGCCACCCATGAGGTCAGCACCGATCGCCCGCTCGCCGAGGTCGTCGAAACCGTGGCCGGTATCCAGCGATCACTCGCCGATCGGTCAACTGATCATGTGATCTAACTTTAGATCGCTTCTTCTAATCGCCGACAAGTCGACCTAGGGTCGGGCCATGCCGCCAACCCAGGCTCGACAAGAGTCGTTCACCCGATCAGCACGCAAGGCCCAGATCGTCGCCGCCGCGATCGACGTGATCGCCGAGGTCGGGTTCGCGCACGCATCGATCCGCAAGATCGCCGATCGGGTGGGTATCGCGATGAGCGCGGTGCTGTATCACTTCGGCACCAAGGACAACCTCGTCGACGCCATCGTCGAGCACATGTACCGCACAATGCTCGCCCAGGTCGCACCCGCAGTACAGACAGAGACCACCGCCATCGGCAAGCTGAACGCCTACATCCGTTCCAGCATCAACTATTTCGGCACACACCGAGTCGCCCTGAAGGCACTGGCCTCACTCGGCACGATCTATGTTCCCTCCGGCGGACGGCGCTTCGAAGAGCTCGGACTGAACCCCGACATCGCCGAGCAGCTCGCCGTGCTCGACCCCACCCCGATTCTGGTCGCCGGCCAACGCGACGGCGAGTTCGGGGACTTCCCGGTGCAGTCCACCGCGGTCGCGTTGCGCGGTGCGGTGAACGGCGTCGTCGAGAAGGTGCTGCGCGAACCCGGTTACGAAGCAGGTGGTTACGCCGAGGACCTGATTGAGATATTCGGTCGCATCATCGGCCGGCCGTCATGAGCACGGTGGCCATCGCCGCGGTCGGCAGTCGCGGCGACGTGGCCCCCCTGGCCGGTCTCGGCGCCGCACTCCAACAGGCGGGGCACCGGGTCGTCATCGCGGCCTACACGCCGTTCGCCGACCTGATCACCGCGGCGAAGTGCGAGTTCCGGGAACTCCCTGCCGATTTCACGCCAGGCACCGATCACGCCGACGCCACTTCGAAAGAAACGTTCGCCGCGATCTTCACCCCACGGGGACAGCGCGACACCGGACAGCTCATCCTCGATGCGCTCGGTGATGTGCCCGCCGACATCCTGCTGCTACCACCGCTGTCCGAACTCGCTGGACATCCTTTGGCAGAAGCACGCGGAATCCCATCGGTGGGGGTCCGGCTGCAACCGCTGTCACGGACCGCGGACCACCCCCCGAGCCTGTTGGGCGCCCGGTCGCTGGGCACGCTCGGGAACCGGATGGTCGCGGGTGCGGCCGCGTGGAGCATCGATCGCCTCTACGGCGGGGTCGTGGCGCACTTTCGGCGCGAACTCGGACTGCCGCAGGCCTCGGCGCGCACCCAGCGGCGCCGACGCACCCACGCGGATTGGCCGATCCTGCACGGCTACTCGCCCAGCGTCGTGTCCCGCCCGGCGGACTGGCGCCCCGGCCTCCAGGTGACCGGGTACTGGTGGCCCCCCGTCCCAGCCGGGTGGCAACCACCCGCACAGCTCGCCGACTTCCTCGCCGCGGGCCCGGCGCCGGTCTTCATCGGCCTGGGCAGCACCGTGGTCTCCGGGCAACGCGCCCAGCAGCTCGCCGACATCATTTCTGCGGCACTGCAGCGGGCCGGCGTGCGCGGCATTATCCAGGCTGGGTGGGCCGGCCTCGGCGTCACCGGCGATGACGTCCTCACCATCGGCGATACCCCGCACGAGTGGCTGTTCCCGCAACTGGCCGCCGCCGCACACCATTGCGGCGCCGGCACCACCGCCGCGGTCCTGCGCGCCGGCATCCCCAGCATCGCCCTGCCGGGGCAGGTCGGAGATCAACCATTTTGGGCTCGGCGCCTGCACGACCTCGGTGCCGCCGCCACACCACTGCCGCAACGCAAGCTGACCGTACAGCGCCTCGCCGACGCCATTCGCATGGCACTCGACGACGTCGACGTGCGTTCTGCCGCGAAGGGTCTCGCCGCACGCCTCGCCACCGAAGACGGCACCACCGCGGCCGTCACCGCCATCGAAGGCTTCCTTCACCGAGAGCACAGACCGTGACCGGGCATCTACTCCAGATAGTCGGCGCCGCCGACGTATATCGTGTCGGGAACATCGGCTTGCAACGCCGCGCGCACGATCGCGGCGGCGAACTCCTCGACGGTCGGCAGTGCTGTGTGCGCACGGCGGGCTTCGACGGCGGCGGGATCTTTTCGGTGCAGGAGCCGCACGATGATGGTTCCGTCGATCATGTCCCCGGACACGACCTTGAGGTCAATCCCTCGCTCTGTCAGCGCGGGCTTGGCGGCCAGTAGCGCATCCTCGCCGGCGCGTTTGCTCTGTGCGATGGGCCCGTAACCGTCAGGCACGGGCTTGGCCGGATAGAAGTGTGCTTGATGGCTGGTGACGAAGACAATCCGCGCACCAGGTCGCATGAGCGGAATGGCCAGCGTAGCGAGGCGTAATTGCGTGTCCCGGTTCAGTCGCATCGCATAGCTCGGGTCGGCTCCACGCTCCAGACCGCCGGAGGCGTTGAGCACCAGCAGTTCCAACACTCCGTACTGCTCGTTGAGATTCGCCAGTAGCGCTCGAACCTGCATTTCATCGCTGATGTCGGCGCCGGCAGTCGACGCCTGCCCTCCGGCCGCGCGGATGTCGTCGACCACGGCTTGGGCTCGTTTGGCTTTTTCGCGGTAGTTGACCACCACGTGGACGCCCGCCGCGCCAAGGAGGCGAGCCACCTCGGCGCCGATACCGCGGGACGCTCCGGTGACCAATGCGACTCGCGCGGCCGTCGACCGTTCTGGGCGGCCGCGTCCAGCGGTGCCCTCATTACCTCGACCGATCACCACGCACCTCTCATCGACACACCGGACATTTTCCTTAGACTTTACTTAATTTAGCCTTATTTTTCTTACTTGGCATTAGCGTCATCGGTATCGCTCAGTTCGACACGCGGGGAGGCGTGCACGATATGACGGAACACTCTGTTGTCCTCGGCGCTGGTATTGCCGGACTGCTGGCCGCGGCCGCGCTTGCCGATGTGGGCTACCGGGTCTCGATCATCGAGCGAGACCGCCTACCCGACAGTGCGACTCATCGGCGCGGCATACCGCAGGGCCCGCATCTGCACAGCCTGCTCTCGAAAGGCTGGCACACCATGGAAGATCTCGTCCCGGGCCTGATCAGCGACGTGGTCGCCGCCGGTGCACACGTCCTCGACGACGCGCGTATGGGCGCGCGGATGCACATCCAGAACGGCCCGTACGGCTTCAACCGCACCGACCCGGTGTCCGATCCGGCCGCGCTGACCACCTACCAGGTGACGCGACCTCAGCTGGAATATTCGATACGTCAACGCGTCACATCCCTATCGAGCGTCACCATCACCGACGGTCAGGACGTCGGAGAGCTGGTGGCCGCTCATCCGGATCGCATCACCGGCGTCACCATCACCGACCGGCAGACAGGTGCGAGCCGACTGCTCGATGCCGACCTGGTCATCGATGCCACCGGCCGTGCCACCCGCACACCGCTGCTACTCGAAAAGCTCGGCTATCCGCGGCCTCCGCAGCGCTCGTTCACCGTACACGGGGTGTACTACAGCCAGCAGATCATCATCCCCGACCAAGACAGCTTCCCCGAGCGGCTCATCCTGGTCCTGCCGGCCAGCGGCGCGGGCCGCGGCGGCCTGGTCGCTGGCGAAAACGACACCTGGACCTTGACCATCGCCGCACAGGCCAACGAGCACCCGACGCCGCCGAAGACCCTGGACGAAATGCTCACCCTCGCAGAGGAGTTCGTGCCACCACACGTCCGCTCAGCATTGCGACACGCCCAACCGCTGACCGATGTCGCGGTCTATCGCTATCCCGGCTGCACGTGGCACCGCTACGACCGCTGCGAGCGGCTGCCCGAGGGGCTACTCGTCATCGGGGATGCGCTGTGTCGCCTGGACCCCATCTTCGGGCAAGGAATTACCATGGCCGCCCGGCAAGCCCATGTCCTGCGTACTCACCTACGCGAACAGCCAAGCCTCAACCCTCCGCTGCTGAACCAATCACTGGCCGCACTCATCGCCCCGGTGTGGGCCACCAACCGGCCGCCGAGCCAAAGTCGCCGCAGCCTCAAAGACGAGGCGCGACAGCGTGTTATCGGGTGGACCCGCCGCAAGGTGCTCGAGGCCGCGGCAACTGACATCGTGGTCACCGAACGACTGGTCCGCGTCGGGCACATGATCGATCCACCAGAACGACTGCTCGAACCCCGCCTGCTGGGCAGGGTCGCCGCACACCATCTACGGAGGGCGATCCCCATTTTCCCACCCCGGGTGGTTCCGGGCCGCGATGACCATCGATTGCGGTCTCCGTGAGGGCAGCCTGCGAGCCGATCATTCCTCCGGAGCGTTGTTCTCCCGCTATGAGGCGCTGATCGCACGCGCACTACTGCTGGCAGTCACAGGGCAGATGACGCCCGAACAAGCCGCCGACTCCGTCGTCTCAGTGTTCCTCCAGGGGCGCAACATCGGCACCCGCGGCCAGCTGACGCCGCCACGATGCATGCACGAGCGCGATGACTTTCCGCCCGCGGCGAGGTCAACATGACCATGACGATGACGACGAGAGTGCTCAGTGTGTCGGTGCCGGTAGCCGATCAGGACGCCGCGTTGAAGTTCTACACCGAGGTGCTGGGATGCGAGCTACGCACCGACGTGGAGGTGTGGCCGGGCGCGCGATTGGTGGAGGTCGCGCCGCCGGGCTCAAGTGTCTCCTTGGTACTCCTGCCTCCCGACAGCCAGATTCCGATCGCGATCCGGCTGGGCACCCCGGATGCCCAGCAGGCCCACGACAGGATCCGCGCGGCCAGGGTCACGCTGCACAACCCCGAATTGGTCCGACTAGAGGGAATCCCGGCGATGTTCTCCTTCGCCGACCCCGACGGCAACGGCCTGGTCTACCTCGAAGACAGCGAACCACGATCATGACTGCCCCTCAGCCGTTGGACATCAGGTTCACCGCGCGTCTGGGCAAGATCCGACCGCAAGACAGCTGGATCTGCGTGCAGCTTCCCGGGTCGGCGCGAATCTTCGGCACCCGTGGGCTGGTGAAGGTCGCCGGCACCGTCGACGGGCACCCGTTCACCGGATCGTTCATGGCCCTGGGAGACGGCACCCACAAACTCCCAGTGGCCGCGCCCATCCGCAAGGCCATCGGCAAGAACGACGGCGACGACGTCACGGTCCACCTCACCACGCGATTCAACTGACGGGATCAGGAATAAAGACCGACGAAGAGGTGCTGGCACCTGATATCACCTGATATGTCGACTCCCCCGCTCGGCCGCTACGGCGCCTATCTTCTCGTCCCGGATTTCGAGACACGCTCCCTCGCGTCACGGGTGAAGGGCCTCGAAGATATCGGGTATGGGACGTTGTGGATCGCCGGAAACGCACCGGGAGACTTGACCATCCCGGAATCACTCCTCGACCACACCGAGTCGATCACTGTCGGCACCGCGATCGTGAATGTCTGGGCGGATGATGCCGACGTGGTGGCGGAGTCCTTCCACCGGGTGGACGGTCGCCATCCGGGACGCTTTGTGCTCGGCGTCGGCATCGGACACCGCGAAATGTCCGGCGATGTCTACCAGAAGCCGTTCCCCGCGTTGACCAAGTACGTCGATCGGTTGCTCGAACTCGACGTCCCCGGTGATCAGATCATCCTCGCGGCGCTGCGCTCGAAGGTGCTGGAACTGTCCAAAACCAAGACCGCGGGCGCACTGCCGTATTTCACGACCGTTGCACATACCGAGAAGGCCCGTTCGGCGCT
Source organism: Mycolicibacterium sp. P9-22 (assembly GCF_008329585.1). Lineage (GTDB taxonomy): Bacteria > Actinomycetota > Actinomycetes > Mycobacteriales > Mycobacteriaceae > Mycobacterium. Next base: position 442,822 of record NZ_NPKP01000005.1, read on the forward strand.
GGGTGCCGACCGGACGTTGGCGGTGGTCCAGCTCGTCGCCACAGACGACGATCGCGACGTGAATCGTTCCACCGCCCGCGGGCACTCGACGTTCTACCTCGGCCTGCAGAACTACGTGAGCAACCTGCAGGAAAACGGATTTCCCGACCTCAAGGTGGGCGACGAGCCGAGCGAGGAGTTACTGCAGGCACTCGTTCCGCTCGACGGAGTCGAGGGCAGCCTCGAACGGATCGGCGAGCACTTCGACGCCGGGGCCGACCACGTGGCCATCATGCCCGTGCCCTCCGCGAACGACCCCTTCCCCGCCCTCGAACTGTTTGCCGCGAAACTGCAGCTTTAGCCACTCCAGCGCGCCGGGTATAGCCACGGGCCGATCGTTACGGCCTAACGGGACTGCGGGTCGGTGACGATTTCGACGAGCGCCGGCCCGGGATGGTTGAGGGCTTGGGTGATCGCCGCGGTGAGGTCGGCGGGGTCCGTCACGCGAATGCCGAGGGCCCCGCAGTGGCGGGCGAAGGCCGCGAAATCGGGGTTGTGCAGCGAGGTCTGCCACACGGCGTATTCGGCGGCGCGCTGTTCGTCACTGATTTTCGCGAGCTCACCATTGTTGAGCAGGATGTGGGTGATGTTCATCCCGTACTTGACTGCCGTGGTGATCTCTGCCAGATATTGGCCGAAACCCCCATCGCCGGTAATCGCCACGATGGGCCGGTCCGGGGCGGCGGCCCAGGCGCCCATGGCGGCGGGGAACCCGAAGCCGATCGATCCGAGGTAGCCCGACATCAAGACCGATTGCTGTTTGGTCTCGAAATACCGCCCGAACGAGTAGGCATGATCGCCGACGTCGACGGTGAGCACCGCGTTGGCCGGAACGAGGCGGTTGAGTGCCTCGATGATCGTCGCTGCGGGCACCCCACGGTCGGTGCGCGCCGACGCGCGGCGTGCTTTCTCGGTCCGCCAGACGCTCCAGCGTGCCGCCACCTCCGGGCGCTGGTCGACCAACTCCGGATGAGGACGCAGCCGTTCCCGCAGCGCTGCGCAGCTCACCCCGACGTCACCGAGCAGCGGCACCGCCACCGGCGCGAACCGGCCCAGGGCCAGCGGGTCGGTGTCCACCTGGATGGTCGGCTTGTACGGGGAGATGCCGGTGTGGTTGGAGAACGACGCGCCGAACACCAGCAGCAGGTCGGCTTTGTTCATCATCCAGGAGGCCACCGGGGTGCCCGAGCGACCCAGCACACCGCAGGCCAGGGGGTGTTCGTCGGAGATCTGGCCCTTGGCTTTGAAAGTGGTCAGCACGGGTGCGTGCAGGGCCTCCGCGAGCGCGATCACAGCGGCCATATCGTGTTTGGCGCCGGCGCCGACAATCACCACGGGGCGGGTCGCGTCGGTGATGTGCTGCACGGCCTGCTGCAGCGGTGCGGTCGGGGGCCCGACCCGCAGATCCGGCATGCGCCCGTGCGGACCGGACGCCGGCTGATCGGGTGCACCCAGTACCTGCACCTCGTCGGGTATGACCAGATGCCCGACGCCGCGTTCGAGGATCGCGTGCTTGAGCGCCAGCGTCATCAGTTCGGCGTGTTCCGAGCCGACTCGCACCATTTGGGAGTAGACAGCCACATCGGCGAAGGCCGCGAGCAGGTCAATGTCCTGGAATGCGCCCTTACCCGCCACCGAAGAGTCGACGTTTCCCGAAATCGCAAGCACCGGAGCGCGATCAGAGCGGGCATCGTAGAGTCCGGTCAGCAGGTTCGTCGAGCCCGGCCCGGCAATCCCGAAACACGCCGCCGGCCGGCCGGTGAGTTTCCCGTAGGCGGCGGCGGCGAAGGCCGCGGCCCCCTCGTGGCGGATGCCGAAAAATTGCAGTTTCCCTGCGCTTTCCGCGTGATGAAACGCTTCGGCGACACCAAGGTTGGAGTGACCGACCATGCCGAATACGGTGTCCACCCCCCAGTTGAGCATGGTCTCGACGAGGACATCACTGACCGTCCGCGTGTGCGGAACCGGCGGTGGGCCGGCGACGTAGATGCCGTCGTCACGGGCCTGTACGGGATAGGTGGGGACGTCGAAATCGGGTCCGCCGGCGGCCTGTCCGGTGAACGGGTCGAAATCGAACCCATGCCAGGGGCACCGGATCTTGTCGTTCTCCACGGTCCCCTGGCCCAGCGGTCCTCCTTGATGCGGGCAGCGGTTGTCGATGGCGCCGTAGCGGCCATGCAGTTTGGTCACCGCGACGGTCTTCAGTCCGACCGGACAGGTCATCACCTGCCCCTCGTCGAGTTCATCGCTATCGGCGACTTTCTGCCAGTGCAGGTCTCGCTGCCGGTTGTCCAGTCCGTCGGGGGTGTCGTTCGCGCCGGTCACAGTGGTAACGCTCCTGCATAGGGGATTCCGCTCAGATACGCGAAGTCCCGGTCGAATGTCGCGAGATCGTCGAGTTCGAAGTCGCCCAGACGGCGGTGTCCGCACGCGCGGGCCAACACCACCATCAGTTCCACCACCGAGCGCAGATAGCGATTCAGTCGTTGGGCGGCTGCCGGTACGGGCAGGCGGCTGCGCAGCTGTGGGTCTTGGGTGGCGATCCCGGCCGGGCACGCATTGGTGTGACAGGCGCGCATACCGACACACCCGATGGCCTGTAGTGCGGCGTTGGACAGTGCGATGGCGTCGGCACCGAGCGCCAGGGCCTTGACCATGTCCGCCGGGGTGCGGATTCCACCGGTGATCACCAAGGTGACGCGACCGGCGCCGGACCGGTCCAGGTGCCGACGTGCCCGTGCCAGAGCCGGAATGGTGGGGACGGAGATGTTGTCGCGGAAGATCGTTGGTGCGGCTCCGGTCCCGCCGCCACGGCCGTCGAGGATCAAATAGTCCACACCGATCTCCAATGCGGCGTCGATGTCCTGCTCGATGTGCTGCGCACTCATCTTGTATCCGACCGGAATTCCGCCGGACTGCTCGCGCACCTGTGCGGCAAAGTCTTTGAACTGGGCGAGCGAGTCCCAGTCAGGGAACCGTGCCGGCGAAATCGCCGGCGTCCCAGGAGACAAGGCCCGGACCTCGGCGATACGGTCCACCACCTTGGACCCGGGTAGGTGCCCGCCGGTGCCGGTCTTGGCGCCCTGACCGCCTTTGAAATGAAATGCCTGCACCTTGCGGAGGTGCTCGACGCTCCACCCGAACCGGCCAGAGGCCAGTTCGTAGAAGTACTTGGAGTTCTGCTGTTGCTCTTCGGGAAGCATGCCTCCCTCACCGGAACAGATTCCGGTGCCGGCGAGTTCGGCACCCGCGGCAAGGGCGGTCTTGGCCTCTTGCGACAGCGCACCGAAGCTCATATCGCTGATGAACAGCGGGATATCGAGGATCAGCGGACGAGCGGCACCGGGGCCTATCACCGTTTCAGTGCTGACCGGTTCATCCTCCAGCAGCGGCAGCCTTCGCAGCTGCGCAGTCAGCAACTGAATCGAATCCCACGACGGCAGTTGATTTCGCGGGACCCCCATCGCCGCAACCGGGCCGTCCGGGCCCACCCGGCTCAGTCCGTGTGCGGCGAACTCATGGATCTGGGTGACGAAGGGTTCTTCGGGCGTATCGGTGGGCTCGATCCAGGCGCCCTGGTAGCCGTCGTGATCAAGAGTTTGCGGGTTGGCCCGCGCGAACGCGGAGACTGCGGATTCGTCAACGTAGACTTCGCCGTCGGCCACCCAGGCGGGGAACTTTGTCAGCGCGACAGACGGATTGACCGGCGCGATACCGGTGTCGGCGTCGTAGCGCCACCCGTGCAGACCGCACACCAGGGCACCGCCCTCCAGATGGCCGTCTGCCATCCGAGCGCCGCGATGGGCGCAGCGACCGTACAGCGCCGAGACATCATCGCCGACACGGACCAGAACCAGGTCCACACCCGCGATTTCCACACCGTACGGCGCCCCCTCGGGTATGCCCGAAAGCCCGGCCACGCGTACCGCTTTCCCCGCCACAGAGGTCACCGGCCCGTCCTTTCCGTTGCATCCAAAGTCATTGCGTATGCCACCGAACACGGCGTCGGCGGCCTCCGATCACGACTCGGGGGTCAACGATCAAAGCCGATCGGCAAGCGGTTCGGGTCGATCTCCAGCGCCGCACGGTCCCATCCGGCCAGATCGGCGGCCGCGCCGTAGCTGAACTCAAGGAAGTCCAGCACGCACTGATCCGGATCCGGCGCCGCCCGCGCAACTTCGTACGGCAACAGGTACTGCCGTAATCCGTTGTCGTAGAACACGCCGTCGGGTCGACCGGCGAAGTCGGCATAGCCGTCGGGTTCAGGGTAAGCGTAGGAATAGAACGCTCCTTCATCCCCGCCACCGGGCCAGAAACCGCAACTGCTCAGTTCATGTGAATAGCCCTCCACCATCACCCAGTCACCGCAGTTCGGCGCGCCACCGGGATGAGGGGGCGCGAGACGACCGGAGAATCGGCTACAGGCCAAATCGAATGATCCCCAGAAGAAATGAACCGGACTGACCTTGCCGGCGAACCGGGATCGGAACTGATTGATCACCCGATCGGCCTGCACCAGCTGCCGCCAGAATGCGCCGGCCGCCGACGGGTCGTAGCCTGCCCGTTGATCCTCGGCGAACGGAACAGCGGGATCCACCTCGTTGGGTCGCGCCGAGATTTGCACCGTGACGCCGAGTCGCCCGAGCATTGCCAGGGTTCCGTCGTAGAACTGAGCCACCGATTTGTCTCGTAAGTCCATGGATTCGGCGCCGCCGTCGCTCACCCGCACTGACAGAATGTGGTCGACGAAGTCGAACTCCATGTCGAAAACACGGGTGTCCACCGGTATCGACGATGTCGCGAGCCCTCTCGGTGACACATAGAGGGGCACCTGCCACCAATGGTTGAGCAGAGGCGCGTGCGCCAGCCGCACCTTCCCGACGATCTGGGTCCACATGTGCAACGCCTGGCGGGTCGGCTCCCAATCGTCAACGCGCAAGGACGGCCAATCGTTGTCCATCAGGGAACCGGTCATGTAAACCTCTCGGGTTGCGGCGCCAGACGGATCTGGTGGCATGGCATCTCTTTCCCGGTTCTCGGGTGGTCACGGCTCCGGCGTAACGGAATTCGAGTTGACCGGGCGCGACGTTCGGTGGCGACACCACGACTTGCCTGGATCCGCTGGAGTCGTCCCGGGGCCGCCAACACAACGGTACGGACCGGTCCGTCTCGCGTCAAGACGGACCGTATCGTGTTGTTTGACGAGATCTCTCTCGCTAGTGTCCTCGCATGGCCGCCAACCCTCCCGACCCCAGCCGGCGCAACGAGCAGTCGCGGCAGGCCATCCTCGACGCATCCATCTCCCTGATCTGTGAGCTCGGCTACGACAACGTTTCGATCGAGGCAATCGCCAGGCGGGCGGGCTGCGGCAAGCAGACCATCTACCGCTGGTGGCCATCGAAAGGTGCGGTGGTGCTAGAGGCCGCCACCCAGTTGCTCGATCCCGTGGTCATCTTCCCCGACACCGGCGACATCGTCGCCGACCTGCGGGGCCAGCTGATAGGAATCCTGGATCTGATCACCACCACGGGTTTCGGAGCGGCATATCGGGGCGTGATCGCCGCCGGCCAGTCCGACCCCGACCTTCTGGGCGCCGTATACGAACAGATCATCGAACCCAATGTACGAGCATTCGGCGCGCGGGCCGCCCTGGCTCAGGAGCGCGGCGAGATGCGCGCCGACGCCGACGTGCGGACGCTGCGGGATGTGCTCTACGGGGTCATCGAATACCGGATGTTTCACGCGATGCCGATCGAACCCGAATACATCGACGCCCTGCTGGACATGACCTTTCCGGGCACACGTTAAGGCCGCGCACCCCGGGTGATGAAATCCCTTGGGGCTGGATGGAATTGCTTGATCCGTGCACACACTGCCGCGAGGCGACCGACGAATGCGGTGGCGCAGTGTCCAGCGTGTCAGCGTTCATCAATTACCCGGACGGCGGCCTCCCGGGCTTTGGGCGTGGCTGAACCCCTTCACCCAGCGCTTGCCAAGACGGACCGGTTCGTCTTGACGCGAGACGAGGCGGTCCGTATGGTCATGAACTGTCCCGCTCGAACTCATCTGGGCCTTTGACGCATTCGCGGAGTCCTGGGTGCTCCTGACTCACCGCAGGCGTGTAATACATACGCCTGCTTGAGAACTGAGAGGAACCCGCATGCCAGCCATCACCGCCGACACGCTCACCTTGCCCCGCGTCGCCGCTCCGAATCCAGCCACCGCCACCCCGCGGCCAGTGCGATCGGTCACCACTGCCCCGACTGGCCTGGAGGGCGACGGGTTCCCCGTGCGACGTGCGTTTGCCGGGGTATCGCACGCCGAGTTGGACCCGTTCATCCATATGGACCAGATGGGCGAAATTGATTGGGCACCCGGCGAACCCATGGGAACCCCGTGGCATCCGCACCGCGGGTTCGAAACCGTCACCTACATCATCGATGGCACGCTCGAGCACAGTGACTCCCACGGCGGCGGCGGAACGATCACCAATGGCGATACCCAATGGATGACCGCGGGCGCCGGAATCCTGCACATCGAGAAACCGCCGGAGCAACTGGTCGTGTCCGGCGGGACCTTCCATGGTGTCCAGCTGTGGGTGAACCTGCCGCGCGCCAGTAAGTTCGTCACGCCCCGCTATCAGGACATCCGCGCCAACCAAGCCCGGCTGCTGTCGTCGGACGACGGCGGCGCGCTATTGCGAGTCATCGCCGGAGACATCGTCGGTCACACCGGGCCGGGGGCAACGTATACACCGATCACCGTCGTGCACGCCACCGTGAGCCCCGGTGCGCGTCTGGACGTGCCGTGGCCGGCCGAATTCAACGCGCTGGCCTACGTGCTCGCCGGTAACGGCACCGTTGGTGCAGCGGCGCACCCCGTCCGAAAGGGACAACTCGCCGTGTATGGCGTCGGGGACGCACTGACCCTCGCCGCGCTGCAGAGCCAACCCGCCGCGGAGCCGAACCTGGAGGTCCTGCTCCTCGGTGGCCGGCCGATCCGGGAGCCAGTGGTCCAGTCCGGGCCCTTCGTGATGAACACCCGCGAAGAGGTCGTCCGAGCATACGAGGACTACCAGGCCGGCCGATTCGGCGCCATCCCCGCCGAACACGACGGCTAGGAGACGTCTGGCATGAGCGACGCCGACGAAGGAGACGAAACCGACGGCGAACTGACTGCGCGTTTCGAGCGCGACGTGATCCCCCTGCTGGACACCCTTTTTGCCGGGGCCATGCGAATGACCCTGCAGCGCAGCGACGCCGAGGACCTTGTGCAGGAGACCATGGTCAGGGCCTATGCAGGTTTTCGGAGCTTCCAACAGGGGACAAATCTCACCGCGTGGCTCTTTCGCATCCAGGCCAACACGCACATCAACAGCTACCGCAAGCGGATTCGCCGGCCCGCGGAAATGCTGACCGGCACCGTTCACGACTGGCAGCTGGGCGCCGGCGCCGAATGTTCACCGGTAGCACTGCGCTCCGCGGAAATAGAGGTCCTGGAGTCGTTGCCCGACAACGACATCAGAAAGGCCTTGGACGCCTTGCCCGAGGAGTTTCGGATGGCGGTGTACTACGCCGATGTCGAGGGACTCGCCTACAAACAGATCCGCGACATCGTCGGCACGCCGCTGGGCACCGTCGTGTCACGAATCCATCGAGGCCGCTCCCGACTGCGCGTCCTGTTGGCTGACCTCGCCGCCGACCGCGGCTACCTGCATGGTCAGGAACACGCGGTGTAGTGACCACAGAGCCACGTCGTCGAAGTGACACGTGCTACGCATTGGTTGACGGACGGCGCAGATAACGTGGTGCCGAGACCGATGCACGTGCACGCATGGGTGACCCCACAGCCCGTTTGCCCACACCACGCTGCCCATGACGGCTGCGGCCGATCCTGCTACTGGATGAAGAAGATCAGCTGTTGTCGATCATCAAGTTGCAGTGCGCCGGATCGGCTCCAACATTCGGCGTGGTCGCTGCAGTGCCTTGCTGATCGCGTCGTCGCGCCTGACCCTGGCGCGCAGTGGCGGCGATGTGATCAAGCCTGTCGGGTCGGGGGTATCACCGCACTGGGCGCAAACCCCTTGTGGGTCGATCGGTCCGCCACATTCTGCGTGCGAGAACGTCCGCCGCTGCTGGGGGGTCTGGTAATGGTCGGCGCCCCACTGAGCGAGAGCGCGTAACACCGGCCACAGGCGCAACCCCTTCGAGGTGAGGGTGTATTCGCCGCCGCCGCCCGCAACCGGCGCGGTGTGCAGTATTCCCTCTCGAACGAGAGTTGTGAGGCGTTGGGACAGAACCGCTTTGGGTATGCCTAGGTGAATCTGAAAGTCGGTGAACCGTCGCACCCCGTAGAACGCGTCGCGCACGATGAGCATCGTCCAACGTTCACCAAGAACCTCCAAAGACCTGGCGATCGGACAGTTCTCGTCGGGGTAGTCACGAGGTAGGGCCATGCCCCATTCTGACACTTGCAGGTTCGTTCAACGAACCCTACGGTTGATCCAATATGGTTCATTGACCGAACCAGCAAAGGAGGTCGACGTGGGTGGTTCGGCAGTCAACACGGCGTCACACGTCATGACCCGGTTCGATGTCTCGACCGGGGTACCGTTCGACGATTTCATCTCCCAGTTCGAGCACGCCGCCCCGGCATTCGACCCGCAGCCCCTCCAGCGGATCATCGAGACCGGCGGTTCCTGGGCAGACGTAGAGGCGGAGGCCCAGAGGACGGCGCCGCATCAGCTGATCCGCTACGCGACCATCGATGCCACCGCGATCATGTCGCTGGCGGGCAATACCACCAAGGCGGTCGAATACCTCCTGGGCAACCATGTCGTCGCTGAATCCATGTTCCGCCATAACCCACGCGCACTCCTGTATGCCCCGCTACGGGTACTGATATTCAGCGACGCCGGGGGCGATGCCGTCTTCAGTTTGGATCAGCCCAGCACAGCGTTCGGGAGTCTCGGCATCGACGAGGTGACCCGGGTCGGACTCGAGCTCGACAACAAGGTCGCGGCATTGCTGCGCTTCCTCGGACTTGATTTCGCTTTCCACCAACCCGTCTGATGCGGATCCCGATCGTCGGAGCGGGCGCCACCGGAGGCTATCTCGCAGACCTGCTGACCGCCGGCGGACGCGACGTCACCGTCCTGGTCCGGGCACGAACCCGAAACCGCCTTGCTGCATCGGGACTCCGCATCCGCGAGCTCAGCGGAGATGTCCGTACGACAGCCGTGCGTGCCGTGGTGGCTGACGAAATCGACAGCGCCTTCGATGTGGTGATCGTGGCGGTCCGCGGTGATGCTGTCGGCACGGCCGTCGTTGACCTTGCCCCGGCGGTCGGACCGCTGACGCATGTCCTGTCGCTCGGCAACGGTATGGCACAACTGCAGGCTCTTCGACATGCATTCGGGGATAATCGGGTGATCGGTGCGGCCGCCGAGATGGCGACATCGCTGGTTGACGGGATCGTCGACGTGAGCATGCCCGGTGTGCGGCTGAAAATTGGTCCGCTCGAGGCGATGGGCAGCTCATTGGAGGCGGTGAGCGCCGAACTCGGCGTCGCCGGTGTTGAAGTCACCGTGGTCGACGACATCACATCGGTGATGTGGGCGAAGTTCGTCTTCATCGCATCAACGGCGGTGCTGACCTGTCTCACGCGAGGTACCGTCGGCGACGTCGCGTCGGTCGACGTAGAGCATGCGCTCGCCGACGCGGTGCTCGATGAAGTTCTCTCGGTGGTCGAGCAAGAGACCGACAGCCTGCCGTCCACAGAGGGACTCCGCGACATGCTCAAGGACCCGGCGTGGCGATTCGGGCCGTCGATGTTCCGCGACCTGACGGCCGGACGTTTCGTCGAGGTCGGTGTCCTGACCGAACTGGCCGCCGGTGCTCGCCGGCGGGCGCGGGTGACGCCCCTGCTGGACGCCGCCATCGTGGGAGTCCAACTGCACAACAGCCGGCTGGCCTGAGTCCACATCTACGCCGTCCGCACCGTCTGCGATCACCTAGGCGCAACCGATACCAGGCCGAACCAGCGCACACCCAATGTGCTCACAGCACACCACACAGGGCTGAAAGGGCCTTGATGACCGCCGCCCCCGGTCAATAGGTTTCCAGTCACCACACCCCAAGCACGATCGAGGAGTCTGACGGTGACCACGGCTCAACGCTCCCAACCGTCGCAGCCGGCCTTGCCCGATCCGGGTGAGCAGGTTCCGACGGTGTCCTGGCCGATCGTCGGTATCTTCACCTTCGCGCTCGTGCTCTTCGGCGCGTCAACCTGGGCCGCGCTCACCGACACTTTGCCGGCGATCGCAACCATCGCCGCCAGCGCCGCAGCCATCTTTGTCATGTTCACCGTGTTGCACGATGCGTCGCACTACTCGATCAGTTCACATCGTTGGGTCAACGTCGTTTTCGGCCGAGTCGCGATGTTCTTTGTCTCGCCCCTGATCTCATTCAAATCGTTCGCGTTCATCCACATTGAGCACCACCGCAACACCAATGACGGTGCCAACGATCCCGATCACTTCGTCAGCGCCGCTCCCTGGTGGCAGCTGCCCGTCCGCTTCCCGGCAATGGATCTGCCCTACATCGGTCTGTTGGTACGCAACGTGCGTAGGCGCCCGCGCGCCGAGATCGCCGAGACGGTGGCGTTGATGATCCTCACGGTGACACTGATCGTGTGGGCCGCCTTCGCCGGTCAGCTGTGGACACTCGCGGTGGTCTATCTGATTCCCGAGCGGGTTGCGATGTTCGTGCTGGCCTGGTGGTTCGATTGGCTGCCGCACCACGACCTGGAAGACACCCAGCGCGAAAACCGCTATCGCGCAACCCGCAACCGCGTCGGCTCGGAGTGGATTCTGACCCCCCTGCTTCTATCGCAGAACTATCACCTGGTCCACCACTTGCACCCGTCCATCCCGTTCTATCGTTATGTCGCGGCGTGGCAACGCAATGAGGCGGCTTACCTCGACAACGACCCCGCAATGAACACCGTCTTCGGCCAGCAACTGGATGCCACGCAGTACCGCGAGTGGAAACGCCTGAACGGAAAGCTCGCCGCGCTACTCCCGGTCCGAGCACCGCGATCTTCGGCAGCGCGCCACGCCAGTACCCACCCGATCCCCGTGAAAAGCGTCGAGCCGCTCACTCCTGGCAGCGTCAAAGTCACCTTCGACGTTCCCGATCACCTCCGCGACCAGTTCGGATTCCAGGCCGGCCAACACCTGACGGTCAATCACCGCACCGGCGGTAAGGAAGTGCGACGAAACTACTCGATCTGCACCTCGGCCACATCGGGAGACCTGGCGATCGGAATTCGGCAAGTCAACGGCGGGGTGTTCTCCACCTTCGCGGTCGAAACACTGTGTGCCGGTGATGTCCTGGAGTTGATGACACCCACAGGGAGCTTCGGCGCACCCCTTGACCCACTTGCTCGGCGGGACTACGTCGCGGTGGCCGCCGGCAGTGGCATCACGCCCATCCTGTCGATCCTGCGCACCACCATGGAGATCGAGACCGAGAGCCGATTCACTCTCTTCTACAGCAACCGCACCGCCGAGTCGACCATGTTCGCGGCCGAACTCGACGAACTCGAAGCGCGATACGCGGACCGGCTCCGCCTCTTTCACATTCGCTCAGCTGAAGCGCATCATCCCGAATCGCTTCGCGGACGTATCGACTTGGCGAGGGTGCTGCGGTTGCTGGGCAGTGACATCACCTCCATCGACCGGTGGTACCTCTGCGGCCCAGGCGATCTCGTCACAACTCTCCAGCGCGACCTCACGTCCGAGGGCGTGCCGTCCGAGCGGGTACACCTCGAACTGTTCCGCGGCACGAACCGAGCCGCGGTCCACGATTTTCCCGAGTCGGACGTGACCATCACGCTGGCAGGGTCAACGCACACCGTGGCACTCGCCGCCGGTGACACCGTCCTGGAATCCGCGCTGAAGAACAACATCGAAGCGCCGTATGCATGCCTCGGCGGGGCATGCGGCACCTGTAAGGCCAAGATCACCACGGGAGCAGTGACCATGGAACAGAATTTCGCACTCCGCGCAGCGGAGCTGGAGGCCGGCTTCGTCCTGACGTGTCAGTCGCATCCCACCACGCCCACAGTTGCGGTCGACTACGACGCCTGAGGCCACCGAGTCAGGCAGCGCTTGCCCACGCGACGCGGTAGCGGGTCGTGCAGGGAAGTCATGACGTTGTTCCTCGCGGGTGTGCAGCGCGCAGCGGAGCCTTGTCCGTCTTGCCGACGGCGTTCTTGGGAATGGCGTCCACGACGGTGATCGACGCAGGGCGCTTGTAGCCAGCGAGGTTGCGCGCGCACAGTGCTTGCAGCGCTTGGATATCGATGGTGCGGCCGTCTCGGGGTGCCACGTAGGCGGCGACCGTTTCGCCCCATGTGTCATCGGGCACGCCGATCACCGCGACCTCCAGCACGGCGGGATCCTCGGTCAGAACGTCCTCGATCTCCTTGGGATAGATGTTCTCCCCGCCGCGGATGATCATGTCCTTGGACCGGCCCACCAGTGTCAGGTAGCCGTCGGCGTCGAGGTGGCCGACGTCACCGGTGTGCAACCAGCCCCCGATGATGACGCGCGCAGTTTCGTCGGGGCGGCCCAGATAGCCGCGCATGACGTTGGGGCCGGCGATGATGACCTCACCGTCGACGCCGGTCGGCACATCGGCACCGCCTTCGTCGACGATGCGGATGCGCTGACCCGGGAACGCGACCCCGACAGTGCCGGCCCGACGTTCAACGGTGACCGGGTTGATGGTGGATGCACACGTTGCCTCCGACAGGCCGTAGCCCTCGATGAGGGGAAATCCGTAGCGAGTCTCGAAGCGGCACAACAATTCCGCGGAGGCAGGAGCGGCCCCACAGATGCCGAACCGTACCGATGACATGTCGGGGCGAACGTCGTCGGGCAACGCGGCGAGCAGGGTGTAGATCGTGGGCACCGCCGAGAAGAACGTCGGTCGGTGGTGTTCGACCGTGTCGAAGAACGTCCGCTCATCGAACCGCTCGGCGATGGCGACACTCGCGCCGGCCAGCAGCGGCATCAGCACACTCACCACGATGCCGTTGACGTGAAACAGCGGCAGGATCAGCAGCGACCGATCGGCAGGCCCGATACCGAGTGCTTGGCATCCCATGCCGGCCATCGCATCGAGGTTGGCGTGATCGAGCATCACGCCCTTCGGCACGCCGGTGGTACCGCTGGTGAAGATCAGCAGTGCCAGCGTCGACGGATCTACGTGCGGTGACAACTCGGCCTCGAGACCTTGTTGACGCAAGTCACTCACGGCCAGGGTGTGCACGACGGCGGGACCGGGCGCGCCGTCCTCGGCGACGAGCACCTGCGCGCTCGCGGACTCGAGCTGCCGAATGACCTCGGCCTCGGTCAGGCTCGGGTTGACCGGCGTGACCGTGGCACCCAACCGCCATGACGCGAACATCACGACCACGAACTCGACCCGGTTGCGCAGTTTGACGGCCACCACGTCGCCGGAACCGATGCCAAGCTCGTGCAGTTGACCGGCCGCCGCCCGCACTCGCCGCAACAGAACGGCATTGGTCAACGACACCGTGCCATCGGATACTGCGGGCCCATCGGGATTCGCCTGGGCGCGAACGTCCGGTAGCGAAGCGAGGGTCATGCAGGCCGTCCCACCGGCTGCAGGTGGCGGGTGAGGAATTCGGTCTGGTCGCGCACCAAAGTTGCGAAGGGCTCGCCGAGGTAGAAGTCGAAGTGCCCGGCGTCGTAGCGTTTGATCTCGCCCAGGGGTGCTGTGCGCGCGTAGCGCAACGTCTGCTCCGGTGGTGTGACGCTGTCGGTATTGCTGACACAGAACAGGATTGGGAACTTGACCTTCTTTGCCGCGCGCCCGGGCCGGTACGTCGTCCCCGTCGGGGCGAATCGCGCCGCGACCTCGTTTCGGAACGTCGTCTCGGGCGGCAGCAGCGCCTCGTAACCGGGCAGGGCGTCCGCGGCGTTCATCAGCGCCACCGAGCCTGGGGGCCCGGCGAGCGGAATCATCACCGGAGTCCTGCGAAGAACCATCGAAACGAGGTCCCGGGCGACGACGGGCAATGTCTTCAGCGATCCAGCCGGGCCCAGCGCGAGCGCGGAGGCAAGCCCATCGGTGAACGGACACTGGGCCACCGCGGCCTTCAGTTCGGGATGACGCGAGGCCACGGTGATTGCATGACCGCCGCCGAAGGAGCTTCCCCAGACGGCGATTCGGGTGCCGTCGATGTCGTGACGGTTCTTCACCCAGGCGATGGCAGCGTCCCAGTCGGCGAGCTGTCGCTTGATCGACAGGAGTTGGCGCGGCTGCCCGCCACTGTCGCCGAAGTGGCGGTACGTGAAGGCGACGGCCGCGATGCCGGCCTGCGCGAACCGCTCGGCGAACGCGTCCAAGCGCATCTCGCGGGTGGCTCCGAGGCCGTGGCCGAGAATCACCACGGGCGGTGACGCGACACCGCTTGGCATGTAGAGCCAGGCAGCGCAGCGGTCTTCGCCCGAGGTGAACGAGACGTCGGAGCGGGTGTACGACGGCGCAGTGCTCACTTGTGCACCGCCCCGTTGGTGTTGCCGACCTTGGGCACCCGGCCCGCTTCGAGCGCTTGCGCGTAGGTGTCCGGGCGGTAGAGGGGAAGCTCGCCCGTGGCGTCGGTATCCGAAAGGTATTGGCGCATCAGCTCTTGACCGTCCTTGGACTGATCGGTTGGGAAGAACTCGGTCCGCTCGACGTGCAGGCCTTCCGCCAGCGACATCGATCCGCCGAAGTACACCGCTCTCTTGATGCCCTCGACTGACGCCTTGGTTCGCTTGCCGAAGTACTCGGCCAGCTCGGTTGCCCGCGCGACGACCTCGTCGGGCGCCACGACGTCGTCGACGGCGCCATTGGCCAGTGCCTGCGCGGGTGTGAACGGCTTGCCCTCGAGGATCGCGACCAAGGACTTGTGGGTGCCGATCAGGCGTGTGAGTCGCTGGGATCCGCCGCCGCCCGGCATGATCCCGAGGAGGACTTCCGGCTGACCGATGAAGAAGTCCCCGTCGGCCATGACGCGAAGATCGCAGGCCCAGGCGAATTCGGCTCCCAGGCCGAGTGCCGAGCCGTTCAGGGCGGCCACGAAGATGACGCCGCTGGCGTTCATCTTCAGGAACGTCGCGTGCAAGCGGTCGAGCTGGCCCGCTCCGCTCAGCGGGGTTTTGTCCACCACGGGACCGGGGATCCCGGCGCGGTCGATGCCCCTGGCCACCCGCAGGGCGGCCGAGGCGCCGCGTCGGCCCAGCTTCGGCTTCACGGCCCCGCCCTCTTGCAGCCAGCGTACGTCGGCATGGCTGACGAACCGGTCGGGGCGCGCGCCGGTGAACACGACGGCATGGACGCTTGGGGCCCGGCTCACCCGGTCCACCAATTCGTCGAGCTCGTTGGCGATTTCGAGACCGAACAGGCTGTGGGGGCCACCGTCGACCCGCACGATCAGGGTGGCTCCGCGGTCCTCGATGTCGAGGTGACTGTGTGTCATGGCTGCTGCCTTCGTGGGATTTTCGATAAGAGTGAGACGTTTATAACGAAGTTATGTAACAACTATAACCACGTTACTGCGCTCGGGGCAAGGGTCACAGAAAGGGCAGGACTACCGACCACATGCGCGGACTTCTGCGCGCAGGGGTGAAACTGTCGGACCAGGTGACACACGGGAGCGTGCCCACTCCGTGCGCATGAGGCGCCCGCATACCGTTACGCAGCGATGACCACCGGCAGTCACCGTGGCGTGAAGCTCATGCGGAGTCTTTGGCCGCCTGGCGCGTCGCATCGATCGCGGCGGCGTGAGAGGCATTGGCGGACTTCGCGTCACCGCCCAGTCCGACAAATATGTTCGTCATCATCGGTTGCAGGACCTGCCCGACGGGGTCCGGGAACTGAATGAAGTGACCACCCAATTCCAGCGTGACGAATCCGTGGACGGCGCCCCAAAGCTGCGGTGCTATGCCCTCTGGATCCTCATCGCTACGGACGCGACCACTGCTTACCAGCCGGACGCAGGCCTGGACCAGGTGCACATAGACAGTCTGGAACTCTCCCGATTGTCCGCTCGCAGCGGAGCGAGCATTTTGTACCGGGCGATAGCTGCCCCGCGTTGACAGCCCGAACATCAAGTCGTAGAGGTGCGGATTGTCCTGCGCGAACCTGCGGGTGGCCAACGCCATCGCGAACAGGGTGGTGACAGGGTCGTCGCTTGGCGGGGTGCCGATGAACGCGCGGGCGAGATCCTGGAACCCCTTGTCGGCCACCGCCTGCAGTAGCTCAGGAAGTCCGCCGAGGTGGTAATACACCGCCATGGTCGAAACTTGTGCGGCCTCGGCGACTGAACGCGCCTTGATCTCCGATGGCCCCTTCTCGGCGAGCAGTGCCGTCGCCGCGTCAACCAACCGCTCCACGGCCTGCTCTTGCGTCAGCCGCGTCGGTGTCGTCTTGCGTGGTTTCGGCATTACGCAGCGACTCCCATCTCGACCGGCCAATAACTCGTAAAACGAGGTTACAAGGACGATCGCGAGTCCGGCGAGTCGCCCTCCGCTCCCCCGGAGCCAGCTAGCTCGTGCCCCGACGGTGGTGCGATCGAGGCGTTCCTCGCCAACGATCGGTGGGCGCAACGGCCTCAGTCAAGTGCGACGACGACCTTTCCGGCCTTGACCTTTCCGCTCTCGACGTAGGCGAGCGCCTCGAGGGTCTGGTCGAACGGGAACGTTCTGTCCAGTACCGGGCGCAAATGGCCGGCGTCGTAGAGCGCGGCGAGGCTGCGGAGTTGCGAACCACTGGCCTTCATGAAGAAGAACGAGTAACGCACACCGAGCTTCTTGGCGGCCCTGCGGACCTTGCGGCTCAGGAACGACAGCACGAATTCGAAGGGCTTGGGTGCGCGGAGCTGCTTGGCGAATCCGGCGTCCGGCGGACCCGCGACTCCGATCGCCAGGCCGCCGGGCTTGAGGACCGTCAGTGACTTCATCAGGTTCTCGCCGCCGAGTGAGTCCAACACGACGTCGTAATCCGAGAGGACCTGCGAGAAGTCCTGCTTCTTGTAGTCGATCACGATGTCCGCTCCAAGGTCGCGGACGAGAGCCTCGGCCTCGCCGGACGCCGTGGTCGCCACGTACGCACCGAGGTATTTGGCGAGCTGAATCACGGTGGACCCCAGCCCTCCGGCACCTGCATGCACGAGGACCTTCTGCCCTGGCTTGACCTGAGCCTTCTCGACCAGGATCTGCCAGGCGGCCAACGCAACCAGCGGGACAGCCGCCGCCTCGTGCAGCGAGAGCGATGCCGGCTTGAACGCCACGTCGTCCTGATCGATCGCGATGCACTCGGCCAACGTGCCGATCCGCAGATCACGGGGGCGCGCATACACCTCGTCGCCGATCTTGAAGTCACGGACGGTCGCACCGATGTGGGTCACCACACCGGCGACATCGTGACCAATCACGAATGGAGGCTTGTACTTCAGCAGTTGCTTGAACTCACCGTTGCGGACCATCTTGTCCAGCGGGTTGATACTGGCCGCGCTCACCCGGACGAGGACATCGTTACTGCCGACCTTCGGTTCGGGAACCTCGGCGGCACGGATGCTGTCCTTGCCGTACTGCGCGACGACGAATGCCTTCATATCCGTTCACTTTCATTTGAGAAGACGGGCGCGACGGCTGCCAGGGTTCCCGGCACGACCTGGTCCTGCCGTCGCAATGCCGCGACCTCGCGTTCGAGGGCCGGGGTCACCTGGGCCGCGAAGCGCCTCATCCACGGCCATGCGACCGGCGAGTTCAGTGCCGCCTTCGCCCAGTTGGCCACCACGACGGCGCGCGGCACGTACACGCGGCTGCGTCGCCGCATCAGGCCGTTGACGATCGCCTCAGCTGCGCGGTCCACGCTCGTGGTCACATTGCCCGGGTACGGCAACCTCGCCCGCAGGCCCTGGAATGAGGGAAGATCCGCCTCGGCGCCGCGGACGAGGTCGGTGTCGATCCACGAAGGATGGACGAGCCCGACAGTGATGCCGAGGTGGGCCACTTCCTGACGGTATGCCAGGGCAAGCATCTCAACTCCGGCCTTGCTGGCGGCGTAGGAGGCCAGCCCGGCGATCGGCGTGAACGAGATCGCCGAGGCGATGACCATTGCGTGCCCCCGACTGCGCTCCAGGTGAGGCGTCGCGTACTTGAGCGTTCGGAAGACGCCGTTGAGGTTGATATCCAGGACTCGCTCGAACGACGCCTCATCGGCCTGCCGCACGGTTCCGTACGAGGCGACGCCGGCGTTGGCGACGACGAAGTCGATGCCGCCCATGACGTTTGCGCAGTCGTCGATCGCCGAACGCAACTCGGCGCCGTCGCGCACGTCGGCTTCGAGCCACGATGCACCAGCGCCCAGTTCATCGGCCAGCGCGCGCAACCGTTCTGGCTCGAGTCCGATGAGTGCTACCCGGGCACCTCGGGCGACAGAGAGGCGCGCCACCCGCTCCCCGATGCCGCGTGCGGCTCCGGTGATGACGAGCTTTCGGCCCGAGAAATTACGACGCATGAAGTCAATATAACTTCGTTATAGGCGCGGCGCAATAGGACGTAAGGCTTGCGGCAATGTCCGGGACCGCCGTCCCATGCTCAAGGAAGTCGTAGTTCTCGATGGCCGTGCCCAACAAGCCCGGCAGAGCCACTCGTCTCAGTCGCGTCAGACCGGGCGGCGACGCGATCACTCCCGACCGGAAATGCCGAGTGAAGCTTGACCATCTGAAGTGACAGCGTTCCATTCACCGAGATATCAAGCTCTTGCAGGACAGCAATACTCGTACGGTGCCTTCAGCCGGCTAGTTCGGCAACAACGTGGCGGTCAGCCGTTCAGACGAATTCGACATCGGGAGTGCTTGTGCCGGCTCACAGCGAATCGCACGGACGTCCCGTTCTCGTTGCCATGGCGACGCCCCTTAGGAGACAGCAGCGCCGCGCTCGAATCATCACCGCTGCAACGCGCTTGGCTGCCCACGAGGTCGGTGCAGTTCAGATCCGTCAGGTGGCCGACCGAGCCGGCGTATCGCCGAGCACGGTGTACCGGTACTTCTCGTCCAAGGATGATCTGTTGGTCGCGTGCCTTCACCAATGGCTGGCCGAGATCTCGCATCGCGGCCACGATGTCAGCCAGAGCACCGACCCAATAGAGCGAGTGCTGTGTCTCACCGAGCGTCTCACGAACGAACTGCTGACTCGACCTCTACTTGCCGACGCCGCAGCGCGGGCATACCTGCATGCGCACGGAGAGGCAGCTGAGAACGCTGCACTCTGCCGGAACGCACTGAGCCAGATGTTCACTGACGCGCTTGATCACGCGGACAACCAGTATTCTCACGATATCGGCGACCTGATCGCCGACGTTTGGTCAACCAACATTCCGGCCATCATCCAGCGGCGCAGTTCCATCGGCGGTCTGCTCAAGCGACTCGAGTCTGCGATGACCGCGATCGGTCTGGGCCCGGTACCCCTGCCGAGCGCGCGGTGCCACACGGCGTAGCGGCCGTGTGGCCGATGGCGCCCGCACCCTCGAAAGGCCTAAGCCGTGGCGGCCTCTTGTTCGCGTTTGATTTCCAGGGCGATGTCGATGAGTTGGTCTTCCTGGCCGCCGATCAGCTTGCGCTGCCCGGCGCGGTGCAGCAGCTGATGCGCCGGCACGCCGTAGCGCTCGGACTGGCGGATGGCGTGCTTGAGGAAGCTGGAGTACACCCCCGAGTAGCCCATGATCAGCGCATTGCGATCCAGCAGGCATTCCGCCGGCATCGCCGGGGCCACGACCTCCTCGGCGGCATCGGCGATCTCGAAGAAATCGATACCGGTCTTCACACCGATCTTGTCGAACACCCCGATCATCGCCTCCACCGGGGCGTTACCCGCACCGGCACCGAACCGCCGACACGAACCGTCGATCTGAACCGTCCTGGTCTGGATGGAGACCTCGGTTATGCCACCTCTGTTGTTGAGGTGACGGTGTGACGGTACCGGTCCTCGTACTCCGAGGGCGAGAGATAGCCCAGGGCCGAGTGCAGGCGGGTGGTGTTGTACCAATGCACCCAGGCGGCGGTTTCGCGTTCCACCTCGGCGCGCCCGGTCCAGGACTGGGCCCGATTGATCAGCTCGGTTTTGTAGAGGCCGATTGCTGATTCCATCAGTGCGTGTCCAAAGCATCACCGACCGACCCGATCGATCCTGCGATTCCTGAGTCGTGCAGAGCATCGGTGAAGGCCAGCGATGTGTACTGACTTCCGGCATCGGAGTGGTGTATCAAACCCGTTGTCGTGAAACGGAAATCGGTTCTACGCCGGGTGAACACAGCCTGCTCGAGCACGCTGTGAACCAGCGGTGTCGCCTTGGTCGACATCACCCGCCACCCCAGAATTCGACGTGAGTACACATCCACGCAGAACGCGGTGTAGACGAACCCCGCCAAGGTCCAGGTGTAGGTGAAATCGGCCACCCACCATTGATCAGGACGTCTCGGAGCACCCCACTGGCGGGCGATCAGATCGGGATGGCGCGGTGCGCCCGGATCAGCGTTCGTGGTGACCGTGGTGCGCCGCCGGCCACGGACGGCTCCGCTGATACCGCAGATGCCCATCAGACGGCTGACCTGGTCACGGCCCACGTCATGGCCTGCATGTTTCATGGCGTGCCACATCTTGCGGACCCCGTAAAGCCGCCGGTTGGACACAAACAGTCGGTGCACGGTGTTGGCGGACGTGCGCCTCGGTCCAGGCAGTGTCGCTCACCGGGCCGCGGGCTTTGGCCGCGTAATAGGTGGACGGGGCGATCTTGACGCCGTAGCTGGTGAGCACGGTGCAGATCGGGTCGACCCCGAACCGGTGGCGGTGGGCATCGATGTAATCGACGATCACCGAAGTCGGCGGTCGACCTCCGCCGCTGCGAAAAACACTGTCGCCGTCTTGAGAATCTCATTGGCCCTGCGTAATTCGGCGTTCTCTCGGCGCAACGACTTCAACTCCGCAGATGGATCACCAGCCCCGTCGACCACCGCCGAGTCGCTGCTGCCGTAGCGATTCTCTACCCAGTTGCGCAACGTAGCTTCATTGATCCCGAGAATCTCGCCGACATACCGGCGCGCCCCTCGCTTGGAATCCCCAGTCTGAGAAATCCGGTCCTGATACATCCGTACCGCCCGCTCACGGGTCTCTGGGTCAAACTTCCTCGGCGCAGCCACAACAACATCCTCCTGGTGCGTTCACGACCTCCACCAGACCCAGGACGGTTCACTACGTTGGCCCACGGACTGCCGCGCATGTTGTGGAGCCTGGCACGGTAGGAGCATCCGATGACCACTAACCGATCTCACAAACAGTTGATCCGCAGCATCGTCGACCAAACCGGCCGGCCCTACGTCGAAATCTCCCGTCTCGCCGACACATTCGACAAGACCCTCGACGAACACCCCCGACTCACCAGCTTCGGAATGGGCATCTACCGCCGCCACACCGACACCGCCCAACAACGAGCCGACGAGTTCGACAAGGAACGCACCCACCTCCGCAACTCGTTGGCCATCGTGATCACCGTGGCCCTCTGGCTCATCGCCAACATCGAGATGATCAAGATACCCACCCGCGGCAGCTACGGACTCAAACACTGAATCGCCCTGGAAATGTTGGAGGCTCCTGACCTTGGAAACGAGGATGGAGCCATGCCGAAGGAACAGTCGCCAGGGAAGCCGACGACGCGTAGGTACACCCCGGAGGAGAAGGCATCCGCGGTGC
>NZ_NPKP01000029.1 GCF_008329585.1 Mycolicibacterium sp. P9-22
TGTGATGTATCAGGACATCGGTGACAGTTCTGCATCAGGACATCGGTGACAGTTGATGTATCAGGACATCGGTGACGGTTTCTCGTTTTTGAGGCGCGGACCGCGGGGGCGTCCGTTGCCGACATACTTCACGCCCGGTGCGGGTCTGGTGTGTTCGATGAGGACTTCGCCGTCCAGGTCGGCCACGATCACCTTGTCATCGACGCTGACAACCAGGACTTGCTGGAAGGCGCGTTGTGCGTCGACTCGGTAGGTGATGGAGTCCAAGCTGATGTTGCCTACGGAGCCCACCGTCCGGATGACGGTGTTGGCGGGCAGATCGACGGGCGACTGTGCTCGCGGGAATTGGTATCGCTTCGGGACGGGCTGTGCATAGGCCGGCCGGTCGATTGTGGGGCGGGGTGGATCTGCCTTCGGGGTCGCTTCCCAGGCGGTCAGCGGGGTGATGCGCCCGGGCAGGCCTTGATGGGGGCGCTCGGTGTTGTAGATGTGGTCGAACGCATCGACCTGGGCTTGGAGCTCGGCCAGTGTTTCGGCCAGTGGCTGCTTGTCGAGATAGCGGAACAGGGTCTGGTGGAAGCGTTCGTTTTTGCCCTGCGTGGTTGGCTTGTAGGGCTTTCCGGTGATCGCCTCGACCCCGAGTGCGCTCACGTGAGCGACGAGTTGGCCCACATATCCTCGCCGTGACGGATTCACCGCTGATCCGTTGTCGGTCAGCAGCCGTTGGGGCACACCATGGGCAGCGATCGCTTTGTCGACCACGGCGATCGCCGCCTCGGCGGTCTCGCTCCAGGCCACGTGCGAGGCGACCGCGTAGCGGGAGTGGTCGTCGATGAGTTGGAAGATCACACACGTGCGTCCACCGGTGAGCACGTACCCGGTGGCGTCGAGTTGCCAGCACGCGTTCGGGCACGGATAGACAAACCGTCGCCACGCCGAGCGGGGCTTCTTCTTCGGCTCCACACGAGCCACACCAGCCTCACGGAAGATGCGCGACAGCGCCGCCGTGGACGGAACCTCATCGAGGCCCATCGCGCGCATCTTCTCGTGCACACTGATCGGCCCGTGATCCAGACCGGAGGCCTCCAGCGCGGCCCGCACGGCCACGGCGCGGGCTTTGACCTCATCGCTCAGCGTCGAAGGGCTCGACTTCGGTCGGCGTGTCCGAGGTTCGAGAACCGCAGCCGGCCCTTCGGTCTTTGCTCGTTTGCGTAACTCGTAGAACGATTTTCGTGAGATGTCATGCTCGGCACAGAACGTCGAGACCGCTCCACGGGGCGCGTCATCGGGCCACTGCGAGATCGCGAGGCGGACACGAGGATCGATGGGTTCATTGACAGCCACCCCCGCAGCTTCGGTGCAGAAGTGTCACCACCAAGACCCCTCGAAGTGTCACCGATGTCTTGATGCAGAACTGTCACCGATGTCTTGAGACATAACAC
>NZ_NPKP01000030.1 GCF_008329585.1 Mycolicibacterium sp. P9-22
AGATGTGGGAGGCCCCAGTGTTACGTCAGCGTACGAGTGTTGGATTGGATGTGCACGCACGTTCGGTGATCGGATGTGCATTGGACGGGGACACCGGTGAGGTGTTCGAACGTCGATTGAGCCCGGATCCAGGCGAGATTCTGGACTGGTTGCGGTCCTTACCAGGCCGAATTGCGGTGACCTATGAGGCCGGCCCGACTGGATACGGGCTGGCCCGGTTCCTGATCGCGGCTGGGATCGTGTGTCTGGTGGCCGCGCCGTCGAAGCTGATCCGCCCGGTAGGCGATCGAGTCAAAACCGATGCCCGTGATGCCGCGCATCTGGCCCGGTTGTTGCACCTGGGTCAGATCGTCGAGGTAAGGGTTCCGACTGTGACCCAAGAGGCGGCCCGTGATCTGGTTCGTGCCCGTGAAGACTGCCGCGGCGATCTGATGACGGCCCGGCATCGGGTATCGAAATTGCTTCTGCGACAAGGAATCGTCTACTCCGGCGGCAACCCGTGGACGGGTCGGCACGAAGCCTGGCTGCGCAAGCAGCACTTCGACACTCCCGGGTTGGGATTGGCCTATGACAGTGCCTTCGAGACGATGTTGGCATGCCGGGACCGCCGCGACCGCCTCGATACGGCTATCGAGACCATGGCCGCCGACAGCGAGTTCACCTCGACGGTGACCCGGCTGGCATGTTTGCGTGGCGTCTCGACACTGACCGCGTTCGGGTTGGCCGTCGAGATCGGGGACTGGGACCGGCTGACCGGGCGCAGCATCGGGGCCTACCTGGGGTTGGTGCCCTCGGAGTACTCGTCAGGGGCTTCCCGGGTCCAGGGTGGTATCACCAAGACCGGCAACGGGCATGCCCGGCGTCTGCTGATCGAGGCGGCGTGGCATCACCGTCGCCGGTATCAGCCCGGGGCGGTGCTGCGGCGACGCTGGGATGGCGCATCCCCGGCTGCGCGGGCGCGGGGGCATGCCGGCAACCAGCGTCTGCATCACCGCTGGACCGACTTCGATGGCCGTAAGAAACGCCCGGTGATCGCCAACGCGGCGATCGCCCGGGAACTGGCCGGCTGGTGCTGGTCGCTGGCGGTCCTGCAGGACTGACCAACCCCCACAAATGTCCAGGTGAATCCGATGGTTGTCGGTAAGCGTCTTGGAGCGACCCGCGTCCCGGCTATGAGCAATACCATTGTCCCGCAACAGGTATGATGCTCGACACTAGATAGCGGCCAACTCCGACTCGAAAGTCCCGTCCTGCGGTAACCAACCCGCGCATATCAGACTTGATAACGCGTCGATACGACACGCTCGACAAACACACTCACCTGGCACTACGAAGCGGCGGCCCCGGCGACGGTCGTGGCCGCCGCTTCACCCTGCCCCTTGACAAACTGATCTACATATCAG
>NZ_NPKP01000031.1 GCF_008329585.1 Mycolicibacterium sp. P9-22
GGGACTGTGGAAATAACGGTGTTTCCGGCACTGACACGCTGAGCGATGCTCGGCGAGAAAGGTGCCGTGATGACGACACTGGAAGATGTGGCGAAGAAGAAGGCGGCCGAGCAGTCCGCAGAGCAGAAGGCTGCGGTCGAGCTGGTCCGACTGGCCCAGGCACAAGGCCTGTCGCTGACCGGACCCGACGGGTTGATCAAACAGCTGACCAAGACAGTGCTCGAAACGGCTCTTAACGAGGAGATGACCGAGCACCTCGGCTACGAGAAACACGACCCGCCCGAGGCGGGGACTGGCAACATTCGCAATGGCACCCGATCCAAGACGGTGCTGACCGACACCACCGGCCCGGTCGAGATCGACGTGCCCCGGGATCGGGCAGCGACCTTCGAGCCGCAGATCGTCAAGAAGCGTCAACGCCGGCTGTCTGGGGTTGATGAGGTCGTGTTGTCGTTGTATGCCAAAGGGCTTACCACTGGGGAGATTTCGGCGCACTTCGCCGAGATCTACGGTGCGTCGGTGTCCAAGGAGACCATCAGCCGAATCACCGACAAGGTACTCGAGGAGATGAACGATTGGGCGGTGCGGCCTCTGGATGAGACCTACGCCGCGATCTTCATCGACGCGATCGTGGTGAAGGTCCGCGACGGCCAGGTCGCCAACCGGCCGTTCTACGCCGCGATCGGGGTCACCCTGGCCGGGGAACGCGACATCCTCGGATTGTGGGCCGGTACCGGCGGTGAAGGAGCGAAGTTTTGGATGAGCGTGCTCACCGATCTGCGCAACCGCGGGGTCAAGGACACGTTCTTCGTGGTCTGTGATGGTCTCAAGGGACTGCCCGAGGTGGTCGGCAACGTGTGGCCACAGGCGATCGTGCAGACCTGCATCATCCACTTGCTGCGCAACACATTTCGGCTCACATCCCGCAAGTACTGGGATGAGATTAAGCGCGATGTCAAGCCGATCTACACCGCGGTCAACGCTACCGCGGCACGGTCGGCGTTCGACGAGCTGACCGAGAAATGGGGGGAGCGTTACCCGGCGGTGATCCGGTTGTGGGACAACGCGTGGAGCGAGTTCATCCCGTTCCTGGACTATGACGTGGAGATCCGGCGGGTGATCTGCTCGACGAATGCGATCGAGTCGCTCAATGCTCGTTACCGCCGCGCGATCAAGGCCCGTGGGCACTTCCCATCCGAGCAGGCCGCGCTCAAGTGCCTCTATTTGGTGACCCGATCGCTGGACCCGACAGGTGTCGGCAGGGCACGATGGACTATGCGGTGGAAACCTGCCCTGAATGCGTTCGCAATCACCTTCAGCGACCGATTCCCGGCAGCCGAAACCTACTGATGGAAACCGCCGGAAACACCGTTAACGAGATAGTCCC
>NZ_NPKP01000032.1 GCF_008329585.1 Mycolicibacterium sp. P9-22
TGAATCGCCCTGGTCCTGATGGAGACTCTCACTATTGGATTTCGACCAGGGGTTGGTCGGTCCGTTTCGTAGCGTAGAAGATGGCTTCGAACTCGCCGGGCGGTACGTCTCCGAGGTATCCGTGGAGCCTGCTGGTGTTGTGCCAATGCACCCACCCGAGGGTGGCCAGTTCGACGTCCTCGACGGTTTTCCACGGCCCCCGATGCGCGGGTCCGTATATCAATTCGGCCTTGTAGTAGCCGTTGACCGTCTCGGCCAGCGCGTTGTCGTAGCTGTCCCCGACGGTTCCAATCGAGGGCACCGCGCCGATCTCGGCGAGGCGCTCACCGTAGCGAATCGAGGTGAACTGAGACCCGGCATCGGAGTGACATCGCAAGCCGCTCAACGTGATTCCGCGTGACCAACGGGCCATCTCGATCGCATCGAGCACCATCGTGGTCCGCATGTGGCCAGCGACGCGCCAGCCCACGATCATCCGGCTGAACACGTCGACGATGAAGCACACGTAGGCCACCCCGGCCCAGGTCGACACGAACGTCAGATCAGTCACCCACAGGTCATTCGGCGCGGTCGCGGTGAAATCCCGCTTGACCAGATCCGGA
Source organism: Mycolicibacterium sp. P9-22 (assembly GCF_008329585.1). Lineage (GTDB taxonomy): Bacteria > Actinomycetota > Actinomycetes > Mycobacteriales > Mycobacteriaceae > Mycobacterium. Next base: position 603 of record NZ_NPKP01000032.1, read on the forward strand.
TGACGCGCGGCCGCGGGATCGGGTTTGGTGGTCCGCACCCGCTTGCCGCGGCGGACCCCGGTGATGCCGGCGGCCCGCATGTGCCGGGCGACCTGATCGCGTCCGACGTCGTGGCCGGCCCGCCGGGCGGCCTTCCAGAGCTTGCGGGCACCGTAGACCCGGTAGTTGTCCTCCCAGAGCGTCTTCAGTGCCGGGCCTATCACGGCATCACGGCACGCCCGCGCGCACGGCGTGCGGGCCTTGTTCAAGTAGTACGTGCTCGGGGCCACCTGCACCCCTGCCGATCGCAGGGTGGTGCAGATGGGCTCGACCCCGAACTCGCCGCGATGGGCGTCGATGAAGGCGACTACTTCTTGTGTTGGCGGTCGAGCTCCGCCCCGAAGAAACTCGCCGCTCGCTTCAGGATTTCGTTGGCCCGCTTGAGTTCTCGGATCTCCTGCTCGAGGTCCTTGACCCGCGCAGACTCCGAGGTGCTGACCCCCGGAGCGTGACCGTCGTCGATGTCGGCCTGGCGCACCCAGGACCGAACCGACTCGATGCCATACCCGAGTTGCCCGGCGACCCGCTGCACCGTCCCGTGATCGGTCCCCAACTCGTCCCGCAGGGCCCGCACCATCCGCACCGCGGATGCCTTCTCCTCCGGGGTGTACCTACGCGTCGTCGGCTTCCCTGGCGACTGTTCCTTCGGCATGGCTCCATCCTCGTTTCCAAGGTCAGGAGCCTCCAACATTTCCAGGGCGATTCA
>NZ_NPKP01000006.1 GCF_008329585.1 Mycolicibacterium sp. P9-22
GCGATCGTCTCGGTCACCGCTTTGCGCTCAGCCAAGGTCAACCCCATCAATCGGGCCTACGCGCGCATTCTCAATGAGGCAACGAATCACCGCTTCGCGCGCATTTCTGATGAGTCAACGCGGTCGGACTGAGCCGGTAAAATCGCACGTATGTTCGAAGTCTTGGATCGGGCCGCAATCGCGGAGTTGAGCGATGACGCGCTCATCTCCGCGGTGACGGCGACGACCCAAAACGAAGCCTCAGTTGCGGCTTACCGGCTGGCATTGATTGGTGAGGTGGTCGCCCGCCAGTGTGATGACGAGGACGACACCATCGCCCACCAGGTGATCGACGGGTGGGCCTGGGCCCAAGCCGCGGTGGCCGCGGCCTGCAACCTCAACCCCTACGCGGCGTCCAAGCAGATGCGCATCGCCCAAGCGCTGCGGGACCGGCTGCCCCGCACCGCCGCGCTGTTCGCCACCGGCGCGGTCTCGGCCGCCGTGATGGATGCGATCACCTGGCGCACCCACCTCGTCGACGACGAAGACGCGATCGCGTTGATCGATGCCGCCATTGCTGGTGAAGCCGCCGTGTACGGGGCGCATTCGGAGAAAGACCTCATCAACGCCGTCGACCTCTGGGTGGAGAAATTCGACCCCGAAGCGGTGGTGCGTTCCAAGCGCAACACCAAAGACCTCTACGTGGAATTCGACGACAAGGACGACCCCAACGGGGTGTCCTCGTTCTGGGGGCGGCTGCGTGTCACCGACAAGAAGGTGCTGGAGCAGCGGCTCAACGATCTGGCCGACACCGTCTGCGCCAATGATCCCCGCAAGCGCGGCGAACTGCGGGCCGCCGCACTGGCCGCGCTAGGTGCGGTCGGGCCTGCGTTGGAACGCCTGACCTGTGAGTGCGGGGACGCCGAGTGTGAGGGCAGCGGTAAAGACCCGCGCGCGGGCGCGGTGACGATCTATGTACTCACCGACCAGATCCCAGCCGCCGGGGAGGATGCCCCCACGCAGAGTCGGCCCGCCGTGAACAATGGGACCGAGCCAGTCGCGGAGTCTGAGTCGACCGAGGCCGCACCCGAACACGAGCCGCAGGCACCGGCCGCACAGTCCACGCCCACCGCTCCCGCGGCCAATACCCAACCCGTGGCCTGCAACCCCAGCCCCGGCGTCATGCTGGACGGCGGCATCATCCCCGCCGACATGCTGGCCGACCTCATCGCCGCCGGCGCCCCCATAAAACCGCTATCAGAGATCGCCGACCTGCCCGCCGAACGCCAATACCGGCCCTCCACCGCGCTCACCGCGTTCGTCCGGATGCGCGCCATGACCTGCAGCTACCCGGGTTGCAACCGGGCCGCGCACCGCTGCGATCTCGACCATCTCACCCCGTGGCCCGCCGGGGCCACCCATCCGGGCAACCTGGCCCCGCTATGCCGTCTGCACCATCTGATCAAAACGTTCGGCGGCTGGACACCCACCGCTCAACCCGATGGCAGCATCCAATGGAGCGCACCCACCGGGCACACCTACACCAAGGCGCCCGGGGCATCGATACTGTTCCCGCACTGGAACATCGAGTCACCCATCCCACGAAAACGGGCCATCAGCCTCATCAACGACACCGACCGCGACACCAAGATGCCGGTCCGACAACGCACCCGCGCCCAAGACCGCGCCCAACGCATCAACGCCGAACGCACCCGAAACCAACTCCAACTCGCCCTCGAACTCGCCGACAACGACAGCGACCCACCACCCTTCTAGCGGGCCGGCTCCTCCGGGCCGTCATGGTGCAGGTCGATCACTCCGGCGCGCGCCAGCAGCAGCATGCTGACCACCAGCACCCACACCGGGAAGGCCAGCACGACCCACATGCTGACCCCGCCTGAGATCAGAAGACTCAGCGCCACAAGATAAGTCACGATTACCAGCCAGCGCGGCATCAAGCCGGTGCGCAACCAGATGGTGGCCAGTGAAATCATGAACACCGCCGCCATCCGCAGACCATACGTGGTGGCCAGACTCTCCAGCATGCCCTGGCCGAACACCGCGAGTTCATCGCGCACCGTCACATCGGGCAGGCCGACCCTGGTGGCGACCAGTCCGGCGCCCACCGCCGAGGACACGAACATCATTGCCAGAAAAAGCAATCCACTTCCGATGAACACCGTGGAGAAGAACTTGTCCTCGTAGCGGCCGAACCCGTCGCGGATGACACCGATGAACCAGAGGAAGGTGATCCCGGCGAACGGCATCAGCACCGAGGCCAGTTTCAACTGACCACTCGCCCCGGCGATCCACTGCGACCCGTGTTCGGCGCCCTCGGGCAGTGCGGTCCGGATCAACGCGAGCGCGGTCCCGAACAGTAGCGCGAACAGCACGCCGGCCACCGCGGCCGCACGCGGTGTGCTGAGCTTGCGAAGGTGTCGGTCCGACGGGTGTGTGGTCACGCCGTCATGGTGACACGGTCAGGGCTGTCCGGGCAGCAATCTGACCATCAGGCCATTGCTCTCGGCGAGCACATTGTCCTCGGCGTCCAGCAGTTCGGCGTTCACAAACGCCTTGCGGCCCTCGGCTTCCCGCAGCCAACCTCGTACTGTCAACGGAGTGTCGATCGGTGTCACCCGGCGATAGTCCACATGCAAGAACGCGGTGCGGCTGATCGGCCGGCCCGTCGCATGGATGACCATGCCGAACACCGAATCGAACAGCAACGGCAGCACGCCACCGTGCACGGCCTGGTTACCGCCCACGTGGAACCGGCTGAACTGCACTGTCAGCTCCACACCGTCGGCCTCGAATTTGGTGACGTGCCAAGGTGGCATCAACAGACTGCCCGCACCGGGCAACGAAGGCACCCGGTTAGCCGGGCCCACACCCTCGGCGGCCTGATGCGGTTCGAGCAGCGCCACCAGATCCTCGACACGGTCCGCGGCGGCAGTCCAGGTGTCACTGTCCGGGTTCACCGACACCGCCAGGTCCTGCGCCCGGCGCATGGCGGTCAGGAATCGCTCGAAACCCGGTCCCGGATCGGCGGCCTCGAATACCGGGAACCCGCCATGCCGGTCGTACTGTGGATCGACGCGCCGCGGATCCAGGCCGAAATCCGTCACGCCAGGATATCCCGGCGCACGATGGTCTGCTCCCGTCCCGGGCCCACACCGATGCACGAAACATGCGCTCCGGCAAGCTCTTCGAGCCGCAGCACGTAATCCCGCGCCTTGGCGGGCAGGTCGTCGAACTCACGCGCGCCGGAGATGTCCTCCCACCAGCCGGGCAGCTCTTCGTAGATGGGCTCGGCGCGAGCGATATCGGCCTGCGTCATCGGCATCTCGTCGGTGCGCTTGCCGTTCACGGTGTAACCCACGCACACCGGGACCGTCTCCAGGCTGGAGAGCACGTCGAGCTTGGTCAGGAAGTAGTCGGTGATGCCGTTGACGCGCGTGGCGTAGCGGGCGATGACGGCGTCGAACCAGCCGCAACGCCGCGGCCTGCCGGTGGTGACGCCGACCTCGCCACCGGTCTTGGCCAGGTAGGCGCCGTGCTCGTCGAACAGCTCGGTCGGGAACGGGCCCGAGCCCACCCGGGTCGTGTACGCCTTCAGGATGCCCAGCACCGTGGTGATGCGGGTCGGTCCGATGCCCGAGCCCACGGCCGCGCCACCGGCCGTCGGATTGGACGACGTCACGAAGGGGTAGGTGCCGTGGTCCACGTCGAGGAGGGTGCCCTGCGAGCCCTCAAGCAGGACCGTCTCGCCGTTCTCCAGCGCCTCGTTGAGCAGCAGCCGGGCGTCGGCGATGCGGTGCTTGAAACCATCGGCCTGCTCCAGCAGCGTGGCCACCACCTCGTCGGCGTCGAGCGCCTTGCGGTTGTAGATCTTGACCAGGATCTGGTTCTTGAGCTCGAGTGCCGCCTCGATCTTCTGCGCGAGCAGCGCGGGATCGAGCACGTCGGCGGCCCGGATACCCAGACGCGCGACCTTGTCCTGATAGCACGGGCCGATGCCGCGACCGGTGGTGCCGATCTTCTTGTTGCCCATGTATCGCTCGGTCACCTTGTCGATGGCGACGTGATACGGCATGAGCAGGTGCGCATCGGCTGAGATCAGCAGCCGCGACGTGTCCACACTCCTGTCCTCGAGCCCGGAGAGCTCGGTGAGCAACACGCCGGGGTCGACCACGACACCGTTGCCGATGACGTTGGTGACACCCGGGGTGAGGATGCCCGAGGGAATGAGATGCAACGCGAAGTTCTCCCCGGTCGGCAACACCACGGTATGACCCGCGTTGTTACCGCCCTGGTAGCGAACTACCCATTGCACACGTCCACCGAGTAGATCGGTGGCCTTACCTTTGCCCTCGTCGCCCCACTGGGCGCCGATGAGCACGATTGCCGGCATGGCATTTCTCCCGCTTAAAGTGATGCAGCCGGTGACCCACCCTATCCGAGCGGAGCCATAGGAGAGGCCTTGACCACCACAAACGGCCGGCCAGATTGCGCAGTGTTGTTGTTCGACGGTCGCCGTCCACCCCGCGCATTGGGCCATCTACCTGCGGTGACGGTGCAGAAAGCCGATGAAATCGAGGCTGCTGCGACGGCCCGCCGGATCGTCGTGGTCGGCACCGACAAGGACCTCGCCGCGGTACTCACCAAGCTGTTGAAGGCCGAAAAACTGGGTGTCGAGGTGGCGTTCGTGCCCCGTAGGCGCACCGCTGCCACCCGCGCCTACGGGCTGCCGACGGGACGCCGCGCGGCCCGCGCCGCGCTCACGCACGCCGCCACCCGGGTACCGCTGATCCGCGACGATTCCGGGCGCGCACTCGTCGGCGCGGGACTGTGGGTCGGCGAGACCGGGCTGGAGGGCGAGGCCGTCGTCGATGACACCGTGCTCTTCGACGGCGAAGCAACCGCGGTGCGCATCGAGCCGATCGGGACGATGCCCGGCCTGCGCGCGGCGGTGCTGTCCTCGCGCATGCGGCCGAAGCGCTGGGTGACCGGGCGCGCCGCGCAGCTGGGGACCACCGGTGCCTCCGTGATCCGCGACGGCGACCCGAGCACCCGTGCGGTGCGTCGGTCGACGTTCTACCGGCACACGGAGGGCTGGTTGGCCGTCCGATAGGTAACGTCGACACGTGAACATCCGTCCGCTGCACCAGTCGGTACGACCCAGCCCGATCTTCCTGGGAATCGTCGCGCTCACCCTCGCCGGTGGCGGGCTGGCCTGGTTCTGCGGGGACGCCATCGAGCCGCTCTCCTACGGGGCGGTGTTCGTCCTGGTCGTCGCGGGCTGGCTGGTGTCGCTGTGCCTGCACGAGTTCGGGCACGCCTACACCGCGTGGAAGTTCGGTGACCACGACATCGCGGTGCGCGGCTATCTGACGCTGAACCCGTTGAAGTACTCCAACCCGATGCTCTCGCTCGGGTTGCCGCTGTTGTTCATCGCCCTCGGTGGCATCGGCCTGCCCGGCGGGGCCGTCTACGTGCGCACCGGCTGGATGACGCCGCGGCAGCGCACCCAGGTGAGCCTCGCCGGCCCGCTGGCCAACGTGGTGCTGGCGGTACTGCTGCTGGCCGCGGTGAGCCTGTTCTACGACCCGGCCCACCTGGTGTTCTGGGGCGGCGTCGCCTTCCTGGGCTTCCTCCAGGTGACGGCGGTGCTGCTGAACCTGCTCCCGATCCCGGGCCTGGACGGCTACGGCGCACTGGAACCGCACCTGAAACCGGAGACCCAGCGCGCACTGGAACCGGCCAAGGGCTGGGGGTTCCTGATCCTGCTCGTCGTGCTGCTGGTGCCGCAGCTCAACCAGGTGTTCTTCTCGGTGGTGTTCTGGTTCGTGGACCTGTCCGGGATCAACGGCTCGCTGGTGTCGATCGGCGGCGGACTGACCCGGTTCTGGTCGGCCTGGCTCTGAGGCTTGCAACATATGCGACTTTACGCATATATTCGGCTGCATGGGAGCAGGACACGACCACAGCCACGGCGGCGGTGACACGCGCGTCGGCCGGATGATCATCGGCGCGGCGATCCTCGGTGCGTTCTTCGTGCTGGAACTGGTCACCGCGCTGACGATCAACTCCATCGCCCTGCTCGCCGACGCCGGGCACATGCTCACCGACCTGGTCGCGATGTTCATGGGCCTGACCGCGGTGCTGCTGGCCCGACGCGGATCCACCTCCCCGGCCCGGACCTACGGCTGGCACCGCGCCGAGGTGTTCACCGCCGTCGCCAACGCGGCGCTGCTGCTGGGTGTCGCCGGGTTCATCCTGTACGAGGCCTTCGAGCGGTTCGGGGATGCGCCCGATGTCCCCGGTGTGCCGCTGATCGTGGTCGCGCTGGCGGGACTGGCCGCCAACGCCGTCGTGGTGCTGCTGCTGCGCTCGGACTCCGAGCACAGCCTGGCCGTCAAGGGCGCCTACATGGAGGTCGTCGCCGACACCGTCGGCAGCATCGGCGTGCTGATCGCCGGCATCGTCACCGTCACCACCGGGTGGCCGTACGCCGACGTCGTCGTCGCCGTCCTGGTCGCCCTGTGGGTGCTGCCGCGGGCGTTCGCTCTCGCCCGGGCCGCGCTGCGGATCCTCAGCGAGTCATCGCCGGCCCATATCGACGTCGACGAGTTGCGCACCGCCCTGCGGGATGTTCCCGGTGTCACCGAGGTGCACGACCTGCACGTGTGGACGCTGGTGCCCGGCCGGGACATGGCAACGGCACACCTGACCAGCACCGACGACACCGCCCGGGTGCTGGCCGACGCCCAGGCTGTGCTGGCCGCGCGCGGTCTCGAACACGCCACCGTCCAGGTGGAGCCGCCCGGCGGCGTTACCGACTGCGGCGCGAAGAACTGCTAGTTCACCCCGAGCGCGGCACGCGCGGACGGGTCGCAGTCGTCGAGCAGGTCCAGGCAGCGCGCGTACTCGGGTGTCTCCCCGATCTCCTGGGCGGCCCGGGCCAGGGCGGCCACGCAGCGCAGGAAGCCGCGGTTGGGCTCGTGCGCGTAGGGCACCGGACCGAACCCCTTCCAGCCGTTGCGGCGCAGCTGGTCGAGCCCGCGGTGATACCCGGTGCGGGCATAGGCGTAAGCGGCCACCGGCTGGTCCTCGGCCAGCGCCTGCTCGGCAAGCGTCGCCCAGGCCACCGAGGCACTCGGGTGCGCCGCAGCCACGATCGCAGCGTTCTCGCCGGCCTCCAGTTCGCCTTCAGCTTCCGTATCGCCCGGCAGCAGCACCGGATCCGGCCCCAGCAGGTCGCCCATTCGCGTCATAGGCCTATTGTGCCGTGCGGGCGTATGCCGGCTGTGATTAGGCTTGCGCTAAGCATCACGAGGGAGGACTGCAGTAGGGATGTCGAACCCAATAGAGCCCGAAGGCGGCAAGCCTGAACCCGGTCCGGATGCACCCGAGACCGACGATTCTTCGGAGCGCCGGTTCACCGCGCCGTCGGGTTTCGACGGATCCACTCAGATCATCCATTCGGTGCCCGAGCCCCCCACCGAGATCTTCGCCGCCGGTGAACCCACCGAGATGATCGACAGCACCGCGTTCGCCGACAGCTCCAAAGCGGCTGCACCACAGGTGATTCCGCCGCGTGACGATGCCCCCAAGCCGCCACGTACCCGGCGCAGCTGGGGCTGGGTGATCGCCGTCGTGCTCGTGATCGCCGCCCTGGTGGCACTCGCCGTGCTGGGCACGGTGCTGCTGACCCGCGGTGGCGCCGATGCCGCCTCGCAGGAAGATCACGTCCGTTCGACCATCGAGAGCTTCGACGTCGCCATCCAGAAGGGCGACCTGGCGGCGCTGCGCGGTATCACCTGCGGCACCACCAGAGAAAGCTATGTCCAGTACGACGACCGCTCGTGGGCCGAGACCCACAAGCGGGTCGCGGCCGCCAAGCAGTACCCGGTGGTGGCCAGTATCGATGAGGTCGTCGTCGTGGACGACCACGCCGAGGCGAATGTCACCACCTTCATGGCCAACGCGCCGCAGACGCGTTCCACCCGGAGCTTCGACCTTCAGTTCCGTGACGATCAGTGGAAGATCTGCCAGAACGGCTGACCTCGGCAGGCTTCAGCCGACGACGTCGATCCCCAGTTGGCCGAGCACCGAATAGAGATTCGCCACGCCCCAGTGCTCGACGATGCGCCCGTCGCGTACCCGCATCGCGTCGACCGTCTCGAACTGCACGGTGCGACCCGTCGGGGCGATGCCCAGGAAGTCCCCCTGGTGAGTTCCGTGGTAGGTCTTGAACGTCGTGACCAGATCCCCGTCGACGCTCTGCCAATGGATCTCCGGGCGGAAGTCCGGGAACGCGTCGCGCAGCCGGTGATACAGCACCCGGACGCCGTCCTTGTCCGCGGTGGTGCCGGGTTGTGGCGTGTGATCGACGAAGTCGTCGGCGAACAGTTCCTCGAACAGCGCGAAATCGCCTTCGCCCTGCACCTTCTCGGTGTTCAGGCGCACCACCGCTTTGGCCTGAGCTTCCAGTTCGCTGTCTGTCACGTTGTCTCCTTGCTGGATCGGTGTGGGCCGCGACGGGCGCGGACGACGTCGGCGCGGCCCCCCACCTGGGGAACCGCGCCGAATCGTTTGGCCGGGGCGTCAGCCGGCGGACACGCTCCGGCCGGCGCTGTGCAGGTCGTTGCACGCCTCGATGACGCGCTCGGTCATCCCGGCTTCGGCTTTCTTCAGGTAGCTGCGCGGGTCGTAGGCCTTCTTGTTGCCGACCTCACCGTCGACCTTCAGCACACCGTCGTAGTTGGTGAAGAAGTGTCCGGCGATGGGCCGGCTGAAGGCGTACTGGGTGTCGGTGTCGACGTTCATCTTCACCACACCGAAGTTCAGTGAGTCCTCGATCTCGGACTTCAGCGAACCGGACCCGCCATGGAAGACGAAGTCGAACGGCTTGCTGCCCTCCGCCAGACCGAGCTTGGCCACCGCGACCTTCTGGCCCTGCTCCAGGATGTCCGGGCGCAGCTTGACGTTGCCGGGCTTGTACACGCCGTGCACGTTGCCGAACGTCGCGGCCAGCAGGTACTTGCCATGCTCACCGACGCCGAGCGCATCGATGGTCTTCTCGAAGTCCTCCGGGGTGGTGTAGAGCTTGTCGTTGATCTCGGCCTCGACGCCGTCTTCCTCGCCGCCGACCACGCCGATCTCGATCTCCAGGATGATCTTCGCTTCGGCCGACAGCTTGAGCAGTTCCTGGGCGATCTGCAGGTTCTCGTCGATCGGCACCGCGGAACCGTCCCACATGTGCGACTGGAACAGCGGGTTCTGTCCCTTTGCCACCCGCTCGGCGGAGATCGCGAGCAGCGGCCGGACGAAGGTGTCCAGCTTGTCCTTGGGGCAGTGGTCGGTGTGCAGGGCCACCGTGATGGGGTACTTGGCGGCGACGACGTGCGCGAACTCGGCGAGCGCGGTGGCGCCGGTCACCATGTCCTTCACGCCCAGTCCGGATCCGAATTCCGCGCCACCGGTGGAGAACTGGATGATCCCGTCGCTGCCCGCATCGGCGAAGCCCTTGATGGCGGCGTTGATGCTCTCCGAACCGACACAGTTGATGGCCGGGAAGGCGAACGAGTGCTCCTTGGCACGGCCCAGCATCTCGGCGTATACCTCGGGCGTGGCGATGGGCATTGACTTCCTCCTGGGTCGCGAGCGCTTTCCCCGGCAGTATCTCAATAAAGCGACGACAGCGGCAGGGCGGATACCGCCTTCACCGTTTACCGTGGACGAAGTGCGCGCCAAACCGGTCCTGATGCTGCTGGCGACGGTGGCCTCGGCGTCGGCCGTCGGGTGCGCTCCCGCCGCTCCCTCCACCCCGATATCCACTCCCGTCGCCGCGCCCACCCGCCCCCCGGAACCCGAGTTGGCCAGCACCGTCGGCCCGGGCCGCGCCCAGGTCATCGTCAACGGGGACAGCGGGCCGACCGGTCCGGTGAGCTGTTCCACCGATGACGGGCTGACCACCATCAGCGTCGGAAACAACTCGCTGGGCGTCAGCGTGATCGTGACCGATGACGATGTGCCCGCGGTCCGATCGGTCAGCATCGGCGGCGTCGGCGGCGTCGCCCTCGGGTTCGCCGACGGAACCGCGAGCCAGGCACCGTCGGCGTATCGCAACGGTGCCACGGTCATCGTCTCCGGGTCCGGCAGTGGCACCGATTCCGCCGACCCGGCGCGGGTCGTCGCCTCCAGCTACCAGATCGCCGTGGCCTGCCCATAAGCCTCAGCCGGTATCTTGGGGCCTCATGACCACCACCCATCTGGCCTTGATGCCGGATTTCATGGATCCGATCAACCTCTTGAGTTATTTCGGAACCTGGGCGCTGGTCGGGCTCCTGGTGGTCGTCTTCGTCGAGTCCGGGGTGCTGTTCCCGATCCTTCCCGGTGATTCGCTGCTGTTCGTGGCGGGCATGCTCGCCGCCGGTATCCAGACGGCATCGGCGGAGGGCAATGTCGCCAGCACGGACTTCCAGCTCTGGCAGCTCCTGGTGTTCATTCCGATCGCCGCGATACTCGGCGCGCAGCTGGGCTACTGGATCGGCCGCAATGTCGGTACCGCCATGTTCAAGCCCAACGCCCGCTTCCTCAAACAGAAGTACCTCGACGAGGCGCATGTCTTCTTCGAGCAGCGCGGCCCGTTCGCCATCGTGATCGCCCGCTTCGTGCCGATCGTGCGCACGCTGGCCCCGATCACCGCGGGCGCGGCCAAGATGAACTACGCCGTCTTCACGCTGTACAACGCCGTCGGCGCCATCGTGTGGGGTGTCGGGCTGACGCTGCTCGGCTATTGGCTGGGCCGTTTCGAGATCATCCAGAAGCTGCTGGAACCGATCGTCATCGGCATCGTGCTGCTCTCGGTGCTGCCGATCGCCATCGAGTGGTACAAACGCCGCAAGGCCGCCAAGAACGCGGGTGAGGGTCCGCTCGCCGAGCAGGCCTAACGCTCTTCGAGCGCCCGGATCAGGCTGGCCGCATCCCACGGCCCCTTGTGCCGTTTGCCGTTGACGAACAGTGTGGGCGTGGCGTTGAGGTCCATCGCCTCGGCGTCCTCGGCGTCGTCGGTCACCCGGTGCAACACCTTCGACGAGTGCACCCGCACGTCCTGGTCGAACTGCTCGATGTCACATCCGGCGGCCACCGCATACCGGTAGATGTCGGACCATTCGAGGTCGTCCTGATGGGCGAACAGTTCGCGTGCCATCTCCCAGAACCTGCCCTGCAGCGCCGCGGCCTCACTGGCGCGTGCGGCGTCGAAGGCCCGCGGGTGGGCGCGTTCCAGCGGGAAGTGCCGCCACACGTAGAGCAGCTCATCGCCGAAGTGGGACCGCACCTCGTCGATCGCACCGGTGGCGCGGCTGCAGAACGGGCACTCGAAATCGCCGTACTCCACCAGCGTCAGCGGCGCACGATGGTTGCCGCGGGCGTGGTCACGATCCGGATCGATCGGACGCAACAGCTTCAGCCCGACCGGCTCTGGGGGACTGAGCCAGTCGGTGAGCCGGAAGATGGCCCAGCCCAGCGCGAACGCGATGACCGAGGCCGCGAGCACGCCGATGCGCGCCTGGTCCTGGCGGCTGGGGTCGGTGATCGCGATGTCCACGATGAACAGCGAGATGGTGAAGCCGATGCCGGACAGCGCCGCGCCGCCGGCGATCCGGCGCAGGGTGAGCCCCGGGGCGAGCTCGCCGAGACCGATGCGCCTGATCAGCCAGGTGGCCCCGGTGATGCCGACGAACTTGCCGACCACCAGACCCGCGACGATGCCCCAGGTCAACGGTGATCGCAGCGCCGTGGACAGGCTCTGCGCGTCGAGCCTGACACCGGCATTGACCAATGCGAACAGCGGCAGCACGACGAACGAGACGCTCGGTCCGACCGTGGTCTGCAAGCGCTCGTTGATCGAGATCGACTCGCGCAGCGCACGACTCGCCGCGCGGGCGTATTCGGAGTTCGGTGACTGCCGGAACGCCCGGATCCGGTCGACGGCATGTTCGACCGGGCGCCGCTCCGGCGTGAACACCGGGATCAGCAGCGCGATCACCACGCCGGCCAGCGTCGGATGCACCCCGGCCAGATACAGCGCGATCCACAGCGCCACCCCGAACACCGCGTACGCGGGTCCCCGCACCCCCGGCGGCAGGAAACGCACCAGCGCGAGCGCGCCCGTCAGCGCCGCCGAGACCAGCAGCGGGCCGACCTGCACGCTGTCGGAGTAGAACAGCGCTATCGCGCACAGCGCGCCGACGTCGTCCACCACGGCCAGAGTGAGCAGGAAGATCCGCACGCGGGCAGGGAATTTGGGCTTGATGATGGCCAGCGCACCGACCAGGAAGGCCGTGTCGGTGGATATCACCACACCCCATGCCTGGGCGTTCTCACCGGACGGGTTGAACACCAGGAACACCAGGGCCGGTATCACCAGGCCGGCCGCCGCGGCGATCACCGGCACCGCGGCCCGCGACCGGTCGGTGAGCTCACCGATCGTGAATTCGCGGGTCACCTCGAGTCCGACGATGAAGAAGAAGAACGTCATCAACGCGTCGTTGATGAAGTGCTTGACCGTCATCTCGAAGTGCTGCGCACCGAAGCTGAAGCCGAGGTGGGTATCGAGCAGGGTCGAATAGCTTTGCGCCCATGGCGAGTTCGCCCACGCGATGGCGATAACGGTGAACGCGAGCAGCAGCGCGGCCGCCGTGTTGTCCGTCGTCCTGGTGGCCTTGCTGCCACGGCTGAAGCGCGACGGCAGCAGTGGGAAACCCCGCTGGGTCGTCGGCTCAGTCACTGATCGGCGTCTCCGTCACCCTCTGCGGTGTCGTCGAGGGTGTGGGCGGCTTCCATCAGCATCCAGCCCGACAGCTGCACCGAGAGGTCACGCTCGGCGATCGTGGAGGCGTTGACCGCCCCCTCCACGAACTGGGCGTCCCCGGTCACCGATTGCGGCACCACGGCGTTGCGGTCCCAGAACGCGCCGAACAGCGGTAGCCCGTCCACGGTCTGCCGGTAGTCCCATGCCGATCGCGCGGAGGTGAGCACCAGATCCCGGGCGGTGGCGCGGGCCTGCTCATCCTCGGGTGTGGTGCCGGGCAGATCGGTGGCGACGAACGCCAGATAGCGAGCCAGGATCGCGTTGAAGAGCCCGCCGTCACCACCGCCGGCGCCACGGATGACCCCATCGGTTGTCATTTGTGCGCGGACCGCGGCCACCAGGCGGTGCACCCGCCCGGCATGCTCGGGATCCTCGGTGCGGTTGGCCAGTTCGACCTCGAGCCCGAGCACCACGCCCTGGCAGTAGGTGTACTGGGCGCGCACCAGCGATCCGGCCTTGACACCGTCGAAGACCAGGTGGGTTTCGGGGTCGATCAGCGTTTCGTCGATCCAGTCGGACATCTGCTGGGCGCGGCGCACCCGGTCGTGCCGGGCCAGGAAGATCGCGGCGGGCCCGTTCGCCGGTGCGTTGAAGAACTGGTCCTGTTTGCGCCACGGGATGCCGCCGCCGTCCTCGGGCACCCAGGAGTTCAGGAACTGGTTGGCCAGCTTGTCCAGCGCCTTCGGCCGCCCGACGTCACAGAGCCGCCCCGAGCGCTCCAGGGCGAGTGCCAGCCAGGCCATGTCGTCGTAGTAGTCGTTGGTCCAGCGGAGGTTGTTGCGGATGTGGTGCCCGCGGATCTGGCGGTTGATGCGGGTGAGGCGCTGCGGTTGCGGGTCCCGCAACTGCGCGTCGACCAGGCAATCCAGCAGGTGCGCCTGCCACCAGTAGTGCCAGGTGCCGAACAGGGTCTGTTTGCGGGCGGCCGGCCACGCGACCACGCCGAGCTGGGTGCCGGGCAGCCCCCACAGCCGTCTGAGGTGCCGCTTGGTGATCGCGGCTTCCGAACTGGCTGCACGATTTGCCCACACCTGAACCATGCTTAGATCCTGCCCTACCAGGCCCGGGATGTGTCGGCATGCGAGCGGATCCACGCGTGCATGGCGATGCCGGCGGCAACACCGGCGTTGATGCTGCGGGTCGAGCCGAACTGGGCGATGGACACCGTCAATTCGGCACCGGCGGAGGCTTGCGGGGTGATGCCGGGGCCCTCTTGCCCGAAGACCAGCAGGCATTCCCGCGGCAGCGCGACGTGCTCCAGTGGCTGCGAGCCTGGCACATTGTCGACGGCGACGACGTGTAGACCCGCGCCGGCGGCGAACTCGAGTAGCTCGGCGGTGGTGTCGTGGTGGCGCAGTCGCTGGTAGCGGTCGGTCACCATCGCGCCGCGGCGGTTCCAGCGGCGCCGGCCGACGATGTGCACGGTGTCCACCGCGAAGGCATTGGCGGTGCGCACCACGGTGCCGATATTGGCGTCGCTGCCGAAGTTCTCGATCGCGACGTGCAGCGGGTGCCTGCGGGTGTCGATATCGGCGATGATCGCCTCGCGCGTCCAATAGCGGTACGCGTCAACGACATTGCGGGTGTCGCCGTCGCGCAGCAGGTCGGGGTCATACCGTGGGTCATCCGGCGTGGGCCCGTCCCAGGGGCCGACGCCCGGCGTATCGCCCCACTCGGTGGGGCCGGGTCGGTGCTCGTCAGTCACCGGTGGTCCACAGCGCCGCGTGGGTGCCGACCAGCGACACCGACGGGTAGAGCAGCGCGGCGTTGATCTCACCCTGGGTACACATCGACGCCCGGATGGACACCGCGTCGCGCGCCGCGTCGGGCAGCACCAGCAGCGACGAGCCGTACACCGAACAGGCATGGGACAGACCGGCTCCGGGCAGCGTCGGGCCGGTCAGCACCATCAGCGGACCGCCGCGCGCCACCGAGTCGGACTCGTAGCGCTCGGCCAGCCCGTCGATCGCCAGGCCCAGCAGCATGTACCCGTTGCCGCTGAACGCCTGCGGGTCGCCCAGCGCGGTCGGCGCCAGTTGCGAACCGTCGGCCTTGAAGCCGTCCACGCTGGTCGAGCGCACCGACAGCCCGGTCTCGGTGGCGCTGGTGGGCGCCAGCCCGACCGGGAAGGCCGCCGCGTACGCGACCGTCGTCTTGGGCATCCGGTCCTGCGGCGAGTACAGGTACACCCCGCGCACCTGGCTCTGATCCCGGATCGGGCCCAGACATGCTGTGCCGCTGAGGCGCTGCGGATCGCGCGCGGTGATGGGCCGCAGACTCAGGTCGGGCGCCGACGCGCAGCCCCCGACGGCATTGCCTTCGATCGGATGAGCGAGCGCACCGTACAGACCGAACCGCAGGGTCTCCGCGGGGGCGTGCGCGCCACCCTCCTCGGCCACGGCGGCGTCGACGTCGATCAGCACCTGATCGCCCTCGAAACGCAGATTTGCCACCGACACGTTCCAGCCCAGGATCGACTGCGATTCGCCGACCTTCGCCTGCCGGGTCCCGTAGGGGCCCGCGGCGTCGTCGCCGCCGGAGCACGCCGCGAGCATCAGCACCGCCAGCGCGGCCGCCAGCGTCCGTTTCCACCGCATTCAGGTCCGCCCGCGGCCTTTACCGACACGCTTGGTCAAGCCGCGCAACAGGTTCCGCGGAACCAGCCGGCTGCCGATGGTGAGCGCCTTGTACTGCAGGCCGGGCACGATCACGATCTCACCCTTGGCGACATCGTCCAGGCAGTCCCGGACCACGTCGTCGACCTCGAGCCAGAACCAGGATGGGGTGCCGGACATCTCGATACCGGCCCGCTGGTGGAATTCGGTGCGCACGAACCCCGGGCACAGCGCGTGCACGCCGACCCCGGTGCGCCCGAGGCCGTTGGACAGCCCCTCGGAGAAGGCGATGACCCAGGATTTGGACGCCGAGTAGGTCGAGCCGCGGCCGGGCAGCAGGCCCGCCACACTGGCCACGTTGATGACGGTGCCCGCTCCGGCGGCCAGCATGGGTGGCAGCGCGGCATGGGTCAGTTGCATGACGGCGGTGACGTTGACGTCGAGCTGGGACTGCAGCAGCGCGTAGTCGGCGGTCCAGAATTCGCCGGAGGTGCCGAACCCGGCGTTGTTGATCAGGGTGTGCACCCCGGCGGAAAGCCGCTCGGCGACCCGTTGCCGGTCGGCGGCGACGGCCAGATCGGCCGGGAGCACCTCGACTGTGCGTCCGTTCTCACCGCGCAGTTCCGCGGCGAGTTGCTCCAGGCGTCCCGTGTCCCGGGCGACCAGGACGAGGTCATAGCCGTCCTGGGCGTATCGGCGGGCGAAACCCTCTCCGAGGCCGGAGGTCGGCCCGGTGATCAGTGCTACCGGCACAAGTGGTTACCGCTGGTAGTGCGGTGACTGCCGGGTGCTGTTGTGCACCGGCGGGCGCTGCTGGACGTAGCGACCCACGTCAGCGCGCCCCGGCGGCAGGTCGCCGCGACCGGCGGGAAGTTCGGCGGGGCGCGGCAGCAACGGGCGGCTCGGCGAACCGCTGCGACGGGCCAGTGCGGGCTGACCGCTGCGGGCACCGGCACCGTTGTGACCGGGCTGCGGGACCGGCGGCAGCACGCGCAGCAGGTCGTTGAACTGACGCACGGTGCGCAGGCCCTCATCCCACTGGGCGCGGCTGCTGGTGATCGGCATGGCCACCAGCGTCCAGTTCTGCTCGTTCCACATGATCTCGGCACAGTCCGGCGCGGTGTGCGCGAACGTCACCATCCGGCGGTCGCAGGCGCGACGGGCCGCGTCGAGGTTGGTGGAGTAGACCATCCGCGGGCCGATCGCACCGAGCAGCCAGATATCGCTCTCGCGGGGCTCCTTGATGTCCTTGAGGCGCAGATCCACCACGACATTGGTGCCGACTTTGCGGTGCAGCGCGATCACGGTGGCGACATCGTCGAGATCGAAGATGAACACCGCCTCGCCGCGGATCTGTCCCAGCACCACATTGCGGGCCGTGACGCTCTCCCCGACGGTCGACATCACGCCGCGTTTCCAGCGGCTCAGGATGTCGGCAGATTCGTGTTCATAGTCGAAACCGTGCGACTTCGCCCACGACTTACGCCGCCGGCCCAACCCGCGCCGGCGGTCGATATCCACGTACAACAAGACCGCCGCACCCACGAAGCAGAGTGCGGACAGCGTGAACCAGAGAGGAACCATTGCCCTCAGCCTACTTGCTGGAGCCCGATTCGCCAGAACTCGAGATGGTCACAACAGGGTTACTTGAACACCATTGGCCACTTGCTGCACGGAATCGGGGTGAAACCGTGCGGCAAGTGGCCACCGGGCGCGGCGATCAGCTCAGGATCAGGCCTTCACCGTCGGCACCGACATCGGCCTTGACGGTGTCCCCGTCGTGCACCTGGCCGGCCAGCAACATCTTGGCCAGCTGGTCGCCGATGGCCTGCTGCACCAGTCGGCGCAGCGGACGGGCGCCGTAGAGCGGGTCGAACCCACGCTGTGCCAGCCACTGCTTGGCGGGCAGCGACACCTCGAGGGTGAGCCTGCGCTGCGCCAGCCGCTTGGACAGCTGGTTCAGCTGGATGTCCACGATGGCCACCAGGTCACCGGGCTCCAGGCCGTCGAAGATGATCACATCGTCGAGCCGGTTGATGAACTCCGGTTTGAACGCCGAGCGCACCGCCGCCATCACCATCTCCTCCGAGCCACCGGCGCCCAGGTTGGACGTCAGGATCAGGATGGTGTTGCGGAAGTCCACCGTGCGGCCCTGACCGTCGGTGAGCCTGCCCTCGTCGAGGACCTGCAGCAGCACATCGAACACGTCCGGGTGGGCCTTTTCGACCTCGTCGAACAGCACCACGGTGTACGGCCTGCGCCGCACCGCCTCGGTGAGCTGACCGCCCTGGTCGTAGCCCACATATCCCGGAGGTGCACCGACCAGCCGCGCGACGGAGTGCTTCTCGCCGTACTCGCTCATGTCGATACGGACCATGGCGCGTTCGTCGTCGAACAGGAACTCCGCGAGCGCCTTGGCCAGCTCGGTCTTGCCGACACCGGTGGGCCCGAGGAACATGAACGAGCCCGTCGGACGGTTCGGGTCGGCGACGCCGGCCCGGCTGCGGCGCACCGCGTCGGAAACCGCGACGACGGCTTGGCGCTGGCCGATGACGCGGCGGCCCAGCTCCTGCTCCATGCGCAGCAGCTTGGCGGTCTCCCCTTCGAGCATCCGCCCGGCCGGGATCCCGGTCCACGCCTCCACCACCTCGGCGATGTCGTCGGGACCGACCTCCTCCTTGAGCATCACGTTCTCGCGGGCCTCGGCGACCGGCAGCGCGGCGTCGAGTTTCTTCTCGATCTCCGGGATGCGGCCGTAGCGCAGCTCGGCGGCCTTGGCCAGGTCACCGTCGCGCTCGGCGCGGTCGGCCTCACCGCGCAGCCGGTCCAGCTGTTCGGTGAAATCGCGGACGATGTCGATGGCGCTCTTCTCGTTCTGCCACCTCGTGGTCAGTTCGGACAGCTGTTCCTTCTTGTCGGCCAGTTCGGCGCGCAGCTTCTCCAGGCGGTCCTTCGAGGCGTCGTCGGATTCCTTGGCCAACGCCATCTCCTCGATCTCGAGGCGGCGGACCAGTCGTTCGACCTCGTCGATCTCGACGGGGCGGGAGTCGATCTCCATGCGCAGCCGCGATCCGGCCTCGTCGACCAGGTCGATGGCCTTGTCGGGCAGGAATCGGCTGGTGATGTACCGGTCGGACAGCGTGGCGGCCGCGACCAGCGCGGAGTCGGTGATGCGCACACCGTGATGCACCTCGTAGCGGTCCTTGAGGCCACGCAGGATGCCGACGGTGTCCTCGACCGAGGGTTCACCGACCATCACCTGCTGGAACCGACGCTCCAGCGCGGCATCCTTCTCGATGTACTGGCGGTATTCGTCGAGCGTGGTGGCACCGACCAGGCGCAACTCGCCGCGGGCCAGCATGGGCTTGATCATGTTGCCGGCATCCATCGCCGACTCACCGGTGGCGCCGGCCCCGACGATGGTGTGCAGCTCGTCGATGAACGTGACGACCTGCCCGGCCGAGTTCTTGATGTCGTCGAGGACGGCCTTGAGGCGTTCCTCGAATTCACCCCGGTACTTGGCGCCGGCCACCATGGCACCCAGGTCCAGGGAGACCAGGGTCTTGTCGCGCAGGCTCTCCGGCACGTCGCCGGCGACGATGCGCTGGGCCAGGCCCTCGACGATGGCGGTCTTGCCGACGCCGGGCTCGCCGATGAGCACCGGGTTGTTCTTCGTCCGGCGCGAAAGCACCTGGACGACGCGACGGATCTCATTGTCGCGCCCGATGACCGGGTCGAGCTTGCCTTCCCGGGCGAGGGCGGTCAGGTCGGTGGAGTACTTCTCCAGCGCCTGATAGGTGCCTTCGGGATCGGGGCTGGTGACCCGCGCGCTACCGCGCACCTTGGTGAACGCCTCACGTAATGCCTCCGGCGATGCGCCCGCACCGGCGAGCAGCTTGGCCGTGTCCGAGTCACCACTGGCCAGACCGACCAGCAGATGTTCGGTGGAGACGTACTCGTCGTCCATCTCGGTGGCCAGGTGCTGCGCCGTGGTGATGGCGGTGAGGGCCTCGGGGCTCAGCTGCGGCTGTGAGCTGGAACCGGACACACTGGGCAGCCGGCCGACGAGGCGCTCGGCCTCGGACCGGATCCTCGCGGGCTCGACTCCGACCGCCTCCAGCAGAGGCGCGGCGATACCGTCGTTCTGCGTCAGCAAGGCCATCAACAAATGAGCGGGAGTGATCTGCGGGTTGCCTGCGGACGTCGCCGCCTGCAGGGCCGAGGTCAGTGCCGCCTGGGTCTTCGTGGTCGGATTGAACGAGTCCACGACACCTACCTTTCCAGGTTCTTTACAGCTTGGTAAAAATGCTTGTCGTGTTGTCCAACGCAGTCAAGGTTGAGTCTGTTCCGCTCAACTCTATAAATTTTCGGTGAGTCGTGCCGCGCACCCCGCCGACGTTCGACCGGACGGGGCTAACGTCTGTGTATGTCCGAGTCCGGTTCCGGCGATTTCGAGTTCGAACGGAAGTTCTTCGTCCGTGAGATGCCCGCCGTCGCGGCGTCCGATCCCACCCCGGTGCTGATCGTGCAGGCCTACCTGTTCGCCGCCGACGGCTACGCGGTCCGCATCCGCCTGCAGGGCCCCGCCCCCGCCGAACTCGACCGCACTCCCGCCGAACTGGTGCAGGCCCTCGGGGATGACGCGATCGGCACCATGACCGCCAAGGGGCCCGCCGCCGGCGGCACGCGCTACGAGGCCGAACGCGATCTCGACCCGATGGTGGCCGGACAGATCGTGGCGCGGGCCGAGCACGTCGTCATCAAGGTCCGGTACTCGGCATGGTTGGGCGAGGACGGCTGGATCATCGACCGCTTCCTCAGTGGTAACGCGCCCCTGACACTGGCCGAGGTCGAACGCGGCGGCCCCGTCGTCGATCTGGTGATACCGGAATTCTGTGCCACCGAGGTGTCCGAGGACGACCGCTTCCGCAACGAATACCTCGCGCACCATCCGTTCGGCAGCTGGGCAGCCGCCTACCTCGATGAGCTCGAGCTGCTCGGCCCGCAGTTCGTGGAGAGTCTCGGACGAAATACCTTCGGCTGATCGGCAACACTTCAACAGTGACGACAAGGCCTATGCGCTTCAATCCACCGCCGAACTGGCCACCCGTCCCGCCGGGGTGGACGCCGCCGGCCGGCTGGCAGCCCGACCCGTCCTGGCCGCCGCCACCGCCGGGCTGGCCGCTGTGGGTGGCCGAGACCAAGGCGCGGACCGGGCTCATTCTGGGCTCGGTGGGCGCCGTGCTGCTCATCGCGGTCGGCGCGGTCGTCACCGTCGCAGTGACCCGCGACGGACCGGCATCGGGTCCGGTCGGTGCCCCACCGACGACCACCGCCGCGGCCCTGTCCGATGAGGACCAGATCGAGAAGGTCGTCGAGCAGTTCCAACAGGCCTGGAACGGGCAGGAATTCGACAACCTACGCAGCCTGATGTGCGCCGAGATGCGCGCCGACGAACAGTTCTCCCGGGCCAACTTCGCCGAGATGCGCGACGAGATGGGCGAATTGAATCTGACCGTGACATCGATCGACATCACCGGCAAGACCGCCGACACCGTCATCGAGAACGACGGCAAGGATCCCGACAACATTGCGTTCTCCTACGAGAGCGGACAGTGGAAGTGGTGTGAGCTGTGAATGAAGGCTGGGGCTCGGTTCTGACCGAGCTCATCCCGTTGGCCCTGGTGATCGCACTGTCACCGCTGTCCATCATCCCCGCGGTCTTAGCGCTGCACACCGACCGTCCGCGCCCGACCGGGCTGGCGTTCCTGGCCGGCTGGCTGCTGGGGCTGGCCACGCTGGTGTCGCTCTTCGTGGTGGCCTCCGATCTGGTGGGATCGCTGGACAAGCCACCGGGCTGGGCGTCCTGGCTGCGCATCGTGGTCGGCGCGGCGCTGATCGTGTTCGGTGGATACAAGTGGGCGACGCGTAAGAAGTCCGAGCATTCGCCGGCGTGGATGCGCAAGCTCAGCGGCCTGACCCCGGGCCGGGCCGTGGTGACCGCCGCGGTACTGGCGGTGGTGAACCCGAAGGTGTTGTTCATCTGCATCGCAGCGGGTTTGGCGATCGGTACCGCCGGTGTCGGTGTGACGCACGCCTGGCTGGCGATGATCTATTTCGTACTGATCGCCGGCAGCACGGTGATCCTGCCCGTCCTGGCCTACGCGGTGAGCGGTGAACGGCTGGCGGCCCCGTTGACGCGCCTGAAGGAATGGATGGAACAGCAGCACGCCACGCTGGTGGCCGCCATCTTGCTGGTCATCGGTGTCATGGTGCTGTACAAGGGGATTCACGGGCTCGCGTAGTCCCAGAACTGCAACCAGGTGACCGAATCGAACAGCAGCAGAGTGGCCGCGTAGAGCAGCAGGATCACGGCCGCGCCGGCCAGGCTGCTGCGCCGGCCCGCACCGTCGACCGGATCCAGCCACCGCCGGAACGGCTTTGACGCCCAGGGCATCAGCCACCACTGCATCGCCGTCACGCTGATCACCTGGCTGAGCCACAGCGACAGCCAGGGCTCGGCGCCGAAGCGGTCCAGCACCGGGCCCAGGAAACGCGACAGCAGCATCACCGTCGGGTACAACACCAGCAGCACCAGCATGACCGATTTCCAATTGGGCGTCATGAGCACGCGCCCACCGTCGGTCCGGACGGTCGTCCCGAAAGCGGTGGTGCCGGACACCGGAGCGAACTCCGCGGTCAGGCTCGAGCGCAAACCGGGCAACGCGGCCTCGCGCTGACCCGACGACATCCACCCGGCCAGGTGCCGGTCGGTGCGAAAGCGCAGCACCGAGAGGGCTTCTTCCCCATCCACGAAGAGAACTGTGCCCTCATACCCGCTGAAACCGCGTGCGGCGCCGGCGAGTTCGCGCTGCGACTCCAGGAACTCGGCGGCCTTGCCCGCGACGAGCTGATGCCGGAAGGCCGCGATTCCCGCGGGAGGAGGCTGGTCGGGTGCGAGCACAACCGCAGGCGCCGCGAGCAGCCATCGCCCGGCGCCGAGCACGTCGGCCCGGTCCAACCACGCGTCCAATTCTGTTGTGCCGACGAAGGTCACCGCAACGGCGGGCTCGAAGGATCCCCCGACCAGCGACACCCGGCACGCGACACAACCGGCCGCGATGGCGTCGGCGATCACCGCGTTCGCCCACTCCGAGAACGGACCGTCGCCGCCCGGGTGGAACACCAGCACCGCGGTGACCTCGCGGCCGGTCACTCCGACAGGCCCAGCTCGGCGGCCGATGCGGTCAGGTACCGATTCACGGTCGGCCCGATCAGGGTGACAACATCCTCGGCCGGCAGGTCGGCCAGTGGCGGCACCTTCATCACATAGCGCAGCAGTGCGGTGCCCAGCAGGTTGGTGGCGGCCAGCATCGCCCGCAGCGGGGCCTGCTCGTCACCGCCGATGACCCCGGACACCGCGGTCAGCACGTAGGTCTGGATGAACGAGCGCAGCGCCTCGTTCGCGTCGGCGTTGGAGGTCGCCGATTGCAGCATCGCGATCATGCTCTGCGCGGTATCCGGGCCCTCCCACATCTGCAGGTACTTGCGGACCAATCGGGTCCCGATATCCGCCTCGGTCGCGGTCATCGCCTCGACGAGTTGTTCGGGATCGAGCAGCAGGCGCAGCGATTCCCGGAACAGGTCGGCCTTGGACCCGAACAGGTACAGCACCATCGACGGGTCGACGTGCGCGTCCCGGGCGATCGCGCGCAGCGTCGCCTTCTCGTAGCCGTGCGCCGCAAAGTGCTGTTTGGCCGATGCCAGCACGGCATCCCTGGATACCGGCTCACCCTGCCTTCTGCCCCGCCTTGTCGTTTTCTGCGCTGGTGAGGGCATGTTTCGAGACTATCATTTCAACCACTGTTGAAATCAACCTCTGACCGAGTTACGCTCTGCGCACAATATTTCAACAACCGATGAAAAGAGCGCACGATGACCGTTCACGCGCCCACCGCGCCCAACCATCACGCCGTCCCCGAGCACCAGCCACCGGCCGCCGCCCGCGCGGCGGCCATCGTGGTCGCCCTCACCGCCCTGCTGGCGGTCCTGGCGCTCGCCTTCGCCCTGCCCGCGGCGAAGTCGAAACCACACGAGGTGCCGATCGGGATCGTCGCACCCACGGCGGTGGCCGAGATGCTCGAGCGGACCGCCCCCGGCGCCTTCGCCGTCACCTACTACCCCGGTGCCGCGGCGCTGCGGCAGGCCGTGCTGGACCGGCAGGTATACGGCGGCATCGCATTCGACGCGGCCTCGCCGACCCTGTTCACCGCCACCGGCGGCAGCCCCGCGATCGCACAGCTGCTCACCCAGATCGGTTCGGGTATCGCCCAGCACAACGGCGTGCCACTGAAGACCGACGATCTCGCGCCGCCGAGTGCCGCTGATCCGCGTGGCGCCGGCCTCGCCGCCTCGGCCCTACCCATCACGCTGGCCAGCATCCTGCCCGCGATGGCGCTGGTCCTCGTGCTGCGACAGCAGGTATGGCTGCGCTTTGCCGCCACCGTGGCCTTCGCGGGCCTGATGGGGGTGACCGCCGCGGCGCTGCTGCGCTATCCGCTGGGGTCGATCGACCAGAACTTCTGGGGTGTGGCCGGTGGATTGGCGCTCGGCATCGCGGCCGCACTGCTGTTCGTCCTCGGGCTGGGCTCATTGTTCGGACGGACCGGGTTGGCCATCGGGGCCGGGCTGGCGGTGCTGGTCGGCAACCCGCTGTCCGGTCTGACGAGTGCGCCCGAGATGTTGCCGGCCGGCTGGGGAACGCTGGGCCAGCTGCTGCCCCAGGGCGCCACCGCCACCCTGTTGCGGTCGACTGCCTACTTCGGCGGCGCCGGCGCCACCTCGGCGATCCTGGTGCTGAGCTGCTGGGCGATCGCGGGCACGACGCTGATTGCGATCGCCGCCGTGCGCCGCGCCTAAACTCGTACCCCGTGGGACTCGACGACCGCGACGCGCTGCAGACACTGCGCGCCGCGGTCGACGCCGATGAGGTGATCGGCAGGATCTACACCCGCTGGTTCGCCGTCGACATCTCGGCGCGTGATCTGTTTCCCCCCGACCTGACCGGCCAGCGCGCATCCTTCGGTGAGGCCCTGAGCTGGCTGCTGGCCGAGATGATCGCCCAGCGCGCCGAGGAGCCGGTCGCGTTCATGGCCCAACTCGGCCGCGACCACCGCAAGTACGGCGTCACCGGGCGGCATTACGACTCCCTGGGCCAGGCCATGCTGACCACCCTGCGCGGTGAGCTCGCGGAGGTCTGGGAGGGCCGGATCGCCGAAGCCACAACCGATTTCATCGAGCTGGTGATCGGCGTGATGCGCGGCGCGGCCGACGCCGAGCAGACCCCGCCGTTCGTCGACGGCACCGTGCTCGAGCACATCCGGGCGACCCGAGATGTCTCGATCGTGCGGCTACAGCTGGACCGGCCGCTGTTCTATCATCCCGGCCAGTACGTGACGGTGCAGGTGCCGCAGTGGCCGCGCCGCTGGCGTTATCTGAGCCCGTCGATACCGTCCGACGGCAGCGGTGCCATCGAGTTCCACATCCGGTCGGTCAGCGGCGGGATGGTCAGCACCGCGATCGTCGGCGAGACCGCACCCGGCGACAGGTGGCGGATGTCCGCTCCGCACGGAGCGTTGCAGATAGACCGTGACGGCGAAGATGTGCTGCTGGTGGCGGGCAGTACCGGGCTGGCCCCACTGCGGGCGCTGATCTCCGACCTGAGCCGCCACGCCGAGAATCCGCGGGTACATCTGTTCTTCGGCGGTCGCTACCCCTGCGATCTGTACGACCTGCGCACCCTGTGGGAGATCGCATCGACCAATCCGTGGCTGTCGGTGACGCCGGTGTCGGAGTTCTCCACCAATCCGCCGTGGGCCGCCGACTACCCCGATCACCAGCCGCCGCGCGGTCTGCATGTGCGCCAGACCGGCCGGCTGCCCGAGGTGGTGACCGGCTACGGCAACTGGGGTGACCGCCAGATCCTGATCTGCGGCAGCCCGGACATGGTCACCGCCACGAAGGCCGCGCTCATCGCGAAAGGCGCACCGCCCGAGCGGATCCAGCACGACCCGCTGGCGTGACAGAATTGCGGCATGCCCGAATTCGAGCGCATCACCCTGCGGGATCCGGCGTCGACACTGAGCGCCACCTTCGTGCCAGGGGCAGGCATGATCGGTACCTCGCTGGCCGATGACGGCGCCGAGTTCCTCGGCCAGCGGCGCGGCCTCGACGCCTACGTCACCGACGGGAAGACGATGGGCATCCCGATCCTCTACCCGTGGGCCAACCGGCTCAGCGGCACCGACTACGCGGTGGGCGCAACGACCGTTGATCTCGCGGGTGTGCCAGGGGTACGCACCGATCCGCACGGCGCCCCGATGCACGGCGTGCTGGCTGCCCATCCGGGCTGGCAGATCACCGATCGATCGGGGGATGCGCTCACCGCCACAATCGATTTCAGCACACCCGATCTGCTGGCGGCGTTCCCGTTCCCGCATCTTTTGACGCAGCGGATCACGCTGTCCGACCGGACCTTGACCATCGCCACCACTGTCGAGGCCCGTGACTCTGCGCCGGCTGTGCCGCTGTGTTTCGGCTACCACCCGTACTTCACGATTCCAGGGGTGCCGCGTGCCGAGTGGGAGCTGACGACACCCGCCATGCGTCACCTACCGGTCGATGACCGCGGCCTCCCGACCGGTGCGCACGAATCGTGCGCCGCGGAGTCGGCGCCGCTGGGCGACCGGGTGCTCGATGACGGATTCGATGAGGTGCCCCAGGGTTCGGTGTTCGCGATCTCGGGCGGCGAGCGCCGGATCGAGGTCAGCTTCGAACAGGGCTACCCGGCGGCGCAGCTGTTCGCGCCCGCCGGCGACGCCTTGGTGGCCATCGAGCCGATGACCGCGCCCACCGACGCGCTGCGCCGCGGCGGCTACCGAGTGGTGCAGCCCGGCGAATCCGCCACCGCCCGGTTCTCGATCCGGGTGGCCGAGGTGCCGCGCTGACCTTGCGTTCGAGCGCGGTTCAACCCCTAGCGTGTGGCCCATGACCACCACCGAACACCAGCTCACCTGGATCATCACCGGCGCCACCCGCGGTTTCGGCCGCTCGATCGCCGAGGACGCGTTGCGGCGCGGCGACAGTGTCCTGGCCGCTGTGCGCTCGCCCGACGCACTTGCCGATCTGGCCAGTAGCTATCCGCGCCGGCTCGCCACCGTCGCGTTCGACGCCCGCGATGTCGGCGGCGTACCCGCTGTCGTGGCGGCCGCGACGGAGCGGTTCGGCCGCATCGATGTGCTGGTGAACAACGCCGGTCGCGGCTACGTCGGTGCCGCCGAAGAGATCCCGGACGCCGAACTCCGCGAATCCCTGGAACTGCACTTCCTCGTCCCGGCGGCACTGACGCGTGCGGTGTTGCCCGTCATGCGGAGTCAACGCAACGGCACGATCATCCAGATGAGCAGTCAGGGTGGCCGGATGGCGTTCCCCGGTGTCGGCGCCTACTGCGCCGGCAAGTTCGCATTGGAGGGCTGGACCGAAGCGCTCGCCGGAGAGGTCGCGCCGTTCGGTGTGCGGGTCATGCTGGTGGAACCGTCACGATTCCGTACCGGCTTCAAC
This sequence comes from Mycolicibacterium sp. P9-22, assembly GCF_008329585.1. Taxonomy (GTDB): domain Bacteria; phylum Actinomycetota; class Actinomycetes; order Mycobacteriales; family Mycobacteriaceae; genus Mycobacterium. Next base: position 27,094 of record NZ_NPKP01000006.1, read on the forward strand.
GCCCCCGATGTCCTGACAGTCGCGGAGATCGACGAGGCGTACCGCGACATCCTTGCCGCGGTCCGCTCCGATATGCGCGTGTCGGACGGCGCTCAGGAAGGTGACCCGGACAAGGCCGCCGCGGTGATCGGCGATCTCGTGCGCTCAGGTGAGCTGCCGCTGAGGTTGCCGCTGGGCGGCGAAGCGGTACGACGTATCGGTGCCGCCTACCGCAGCAATCTCGCGAGTCTCGACGAGTACGCCGAACTCGCCGCCGGCACCGACTATGCCGACGCGGTCGCCTCGGTGCGGCCGATCTGACAGGCTCGGGTGATGGCGATCGATGAACTCATGACACGCGCGCTGGCCGCCCTGCCGGAGATCGACGGACCCATGTCCGTCGAGGTGATCCATCGGCTGGCCGACACCGGCGACCTCACCGGGCCGCCGATGACGATCGCCGACGTCGCGAACCTGCTCGACGTGTCCCCGCACACCCTGCGCTACTACGAGCGACTCGGGCTGCTGGAGGTCGACCGCGACGCACTCGGGCACCGCAGCTACGACGCGAAAGTTGTACGGCGCCTGGTATTCCTGACCCGTATGCGGCTGTCCGGCATGTCGATGCGGGATCTGCAGCACTACGTCGATCTGGTGGACGCCGGAGCGGAGACGGTGCCCGAACGCCTCGACATGCTTGTCGAGCACCGTGACACGATTCGCCGGCAGATCCGCGAGCTCACGCTGTCGCTGGCCGCCACCGAGTACAAGATCGCCACCTACGGTGGCCACACCGGCGACACCGATTAGGAGCGCTGGTCGCGCGGGCGCCACACCACCAGCGCGGTGCTTTTCGCACGCGGCTGGGCCCGTAGGTGCTCGACCTCGGCAGCCAGTTCGACCACCCGGTTCTGCAATGCCTCGACCTGGTTGGTCAGCTCGATGATCCGTTTGATCCCGGCGAGATTGACACCCTCGTCCTGGGACAGCCGCTGCACCTCGCGGAGCAGGTCGACGTCATGCTGTGAGTAACGCCGACCTCCTCCGGAGCTGCGCTGCGGACTGACCAGACCGAGCCGGTCGTAGGTGCGCAGGGTCTGCGCGTGCATACCGGCCAGCTCGGCGGCGACCGAGATCAGGAATGTCCGGGCGTCGTCGTTCCGGCTCACGAGAGGTTCCCTGCCCAGCCGGCACGCGGGTCGAAACCGCTGGCCCGTTCGGCTTTCGCGTAGGCCTCGAGCGCCTCGGCGACCTCACCTTCCAGGTTCGGCGGCACCGCCACCTTCACCGTGACCAGCAGATCACCGTGACCACCCGAGCGCTTGGGCACACCGCGGCCACGCACCCGCAGAATGCGGCCGTCCGATGTGCCCTTGGGCACCCGGACCCCGACCTTGCCCTCCAGCGTCGGCACCGAAAGCGTTGCGCCCAATGCCAACTCGTGGAAGCTCACCGGAACGGTGACGGTCAGGTCGTCGCCGTCGCGACCGAACACCTTGTCGGCGCGGACATGGACCGTGACGTACAGGTCCCCCGAGGGGGCGCCCCGCAGCCCGGCCTCGCCCTGGCCGGCCAGCCTGATCCGCTGACCGTCCTCGACGCCCGGCGGGATCCGCACATTGATGGTGCGGGTCCTGGTCGTGACACCGGTGCCGTGGCATTCATCGCACGGGTGCTCGATGATCGAGCCGCTGCCCCGGCATTCGGTGCACGGCTCGGAGAATCCGAACGCGCCCTGGTTCCGGTTGATGACACCCGCGCCGTTACAGCTCGGGCACACCTTCGGGCTGGTACCCGGCCGTGCGCCACTGCCGTGGCAGTTGGTGCACGGGGCCGGGCTGGTCAGCCGCAGCGGCATCGCCACGCCCTTGGTGGCCTCCAGGAACGACAGTTCCGTTTCGGTCTCCAGGTCGTTGCCACGCCGCGGACGGCTGGGACGCGGCTGCTGAGCGCCGCGGCCGAACAGGCCACCGAACAGGTCACCGATATTGGCACCGCCGGCCTGGCCCGCCTGATCGAACAGATCGCCGAGGTTGAATTCGGCTCCCTCGCTGGAGAAGCCGCCGAAGTTGCCGGCCGCCGCGGGCCCGCGACGGCCGAAGCCCCCGTTGGCGAACAGGCGCCGCGTCTCGTCGTACTCCTTGCGCTTGGCGTCGTCGGTGAGCACCTCCTTGGCTTCGGAGGCGGACTTGTACCGCTCCTCTGCTGCGGAGTTGCCGGGATTGCGGTCCGGGTGATTCTCGGCGAGGATCTTGCGCGCGGCGCGTTTGATCTCGTCCTTGCCGGCGTCGGAGGTGACGCCCAACTCCTTGTAGAAGTCCTTCTCGACCCACTCACGCTGAGCCATGCGTCACCTCCTCACCGGTGTCAGTCTTCTGATTCTGCGGGTTGATCACTGTTCTCGTCGGCATTCTCGACCGTGTCGACCACGCCAACCATGGCGTGGCGGACCACCACATCGCCCACCTTGTAGCCGCGGCGCATCACCGTGCCCACCACCGGCGACGATCCGTCACCTTCGTGCTGGACGGCCTCGTGCAGCGACGGGTCGAACTCCTCGCCCTCAGCGCCGAAGCTGGTCAGACCCAGCCCCTCAAGGGTGGTGACCAACTTCTCCGAAACCGCTTTGAGCGGTCCGGACTCCAGATCGCCGTGGCTGCGGGCGCGATCGAGATCGTCGAGCACGCCGAGCAGCTGGGTGATGACGGCCGCCTTGGCCCGCTCGCCGGTGACCTGCTGATCGCGCAGGGCCCGCTTGCGGTAGTTGGCGAAGTCGGCCTGTACCCGTTGCAGATCGGCGGTGAGCTCGGCGACCTTGTCGCCGTCCTCGGACGGGGCGGGGTCCGCGCCCGGCGCCGATTCCGCCCCACTGGGGGACGGCTCGGTGCTCGGGTCACGAATCTCGCCGGTCTCCGGATCGATGCGCCGTTTGTCGGTGATCGTCACCGGCTCTTCGTGCGAATCGCCCTGGCTCACTTGTTCTCCCGGTTGTCCTCGTCCTCGACGACCTCGGCGTCGACGACGTTGTCGTCGGCGGCGGCCGAACCTTCTGCGCCATCGGCACCCTGCTCGGCCTGGGTGGCCTCGTAGAGCGCCTGGCCGACGGCCTGGGCTTCCACGCCCAGCTTCTCCATCGCGGTCTTGATGGCCGCGATATCGGTGCCGGCCAGTGCCGACTTGGCCTCGGCCACTGCCGAATCGACCTTGTCGAGGGTCTCGGCGGGGACCTTTGATCCGCCTTCGATCTCGCGCTGCTCCTTGACGATCTTCTCCGTCTGGTAGACCAGCGACTCGGCCTGGTTACGGACGTCGGCCTCTTCGCGACGCTGACGGTCCTCGTCGGCGTGCGCCTCGGCGTCCTTGATCATCCGGTCGATCTCCTCCTTGGACAGGCCGGAGCCCTCCTGGATCTTGATCGTGTTCTCCTTGCCGGTGCCCTTGTCCTTGGCGGTGACGTGCACGATGCCGTTGGCGTCGATGTCGAAGGTGACCTCGATCTGCGGCACGCCGCGCGGGGCCGGCGGGATGCCGGTCAGCTCGAAGGAGCCGAGCAGCTTGTTGTGCGAGGCGATCTCGCGCTCACCCTGGAACACCTGGATCTGCACCGAGGGCTGATTGTCATCGGCCGTGGTGAAGGTCTCGCTGCGCTTGGTCGGGATGGTGGTGTTGCGCTCGATCAGCTTGGTCATCACGCCACCCTTGGTTTCGATACCGAGGGACAGCGGGGTGACGTCAAGCAGCAGAACGTCTTTCACCTCACCCTTGAGCACACCGGCCTGCAGCGCGGCGCCCGCGGCGACAACCTCATCGGGGTTGACGCCCTTGTTGGGCTCCTTGCCGCCGGTCAGTTCCTTGACCAGATCGGTGACCGCGGGCATACGCGTCGAGCCACCGACGAGCACCACGTGGTCGATCTCGCCGACGGAGATACCGGCATCCTTGATGACGGACTGGAACGGCGCCCGGGTGCGATCCAGCAGATCCTGGGTGATGCGCTGGAATTCGGCCCGCGTGAGCTGCTCATCGAGGAACAACGGGTTCTTGTCCGCGTCGACGGTGATGTAGGGCAGGTTGATCGAGGTGCTCTGCCCGGAGCTCAGTTCGATCTTGGCCTTCTCGGCGGCTTCACGCAGCCGCTGCATCGCCATCTTGTCCTTGGTCAGGTCGATGCCGCTGGTGCTCTTGAACTTGTCGACGAGCCATTCGACGATCCGGTCATCCCAGTCGTCGCCACCGAGGTGGTTGTCACCGGAGGTGGCGCGGACCTCGACGACACCGTCGCCGATCTCCAGCAGGGACACGTCGAAGGTGCCGCCACCGAGGTCGAAGACCAGGATGGTCTGTTCCTTCTCGCCCTTGTCCAGGCCGTAGGCCAGGGCCGCGGCGGTGGGCTCGTTGACGATGCGCAGGACGTTGAGTCCGGCGATCTGGCCGGCGTCCTTGGTGGCCTGGCGCTGGGCGTCGTTGAAGTACGCGGGCACCGTGATGACGGCGTCGGCGATGTCCTCACCCAGGTAGGCCTCGGCGTCGCGCTTGAGCTTCTGCAGGATGCGCGCGCTGATTTCCTGGGAGTTGTAGTCCTTGCCGTCGATCCCGACGGTCCAGTCGGTGCCGATGTGACGCTTGACCGAACGGATGGTCCGGTCGACGTTGGTCACCGCCTGGTTCTTGGCGGGCTGGCCGACCAGCACCTCGCCGTTGCGCGCGAACGCGACAACCGACGGAGTGGTCCGGGAGCCCTCTGAGTTGGCGACGACGACGGGGTCGCCACCTTCCAGCACTGCGACGACGGAGTTGGTGGTCCCGAGGTCGATACCGACCGCACGAGCCATAGTGGGTGCCTCCTGATTAGCTTTTGCCTTTAATAGGCCTCAGTGGATCTGAGTGAACCTCGCTCAAGCCTGCACCTGGAGGCGTTCACCTGTCAAGCCAGAGTTGAGTCTGTGTCACTCAAGTTGTCGAAAGGGTCAACGGAGGTCTGCGCGGATTTGTTCCCGCGGCCGCAGCTCATGTAGGAATCCCCATAAGTTGTCGGATTGTCATTTGTCTGTCGGATGCGTGTCGGAAAGTCATCAACGTGTCGGCGTCAGGCACAGTCAGGTTGTGACATCCGGCAAGGGTGCAGCAACCGAAGTCAGCTACATCGCCGACGACGGTGAGCCGGTCACGGTGGACTTCGGCCGCGTCGATGCCGACCGGGTGGTGCGCGGTCGGCCAGTTCGCATTCCGGTGTCGCGGGCGGGACAACGCAACTACTCGGGCCTGTACTGGTCTTCGACGACTCGGGCGCATCTGGTCTACGAGAGCCTGCTGGAACGCGACCGGCTTCTGCTTGCCGATTTCTGCCCGGCCGTCGCGTGGATGGCCGCCCAGCCCTTCTGGATGCGCGGGTACGACGGGTCAACGTTCCGCCGTCACGTTCCCGACCTCTTGCTGCAGCATCGGAACGGCGCCTTCACCGTGGTCGACGTGAAGCCCGAACGAATGATGAAGAAGCCCAAGGTGATCGACGTCCTGAAGTGGACCGACCGCGTGTGCCGGGAGCGTGGTTGGCAGTACGAGGTGTGGTCGGGCACCGACCCCACGGAGCTGAGCAACGTGCGCTTTCTGAGCCTGGCGAAGCGATCCCGATTCGTCGACCGTGCCGCATCCGAGCGTGTGTCCGCGGTCACGGCGGACGGCATGACCATCGATCAGATCCTTATGACGTCGCAGGACGGAGGCGTCGTCACTCGTTCGGCGGCGATGACTGCGTTGTTGGAGCAGCTTTGGCTGTCGCGATGGGCGACGGACTTGCGCATCCCGTTGTCTGGAACGTCGGCGATCACGGTCGGCGTTGCAGCCGCATGAGTTCAGGACGGTTCGATCTGGCGGTCGGAGCCGATCTGTGGTTCGAGGGTGCGCTGTGGCGTGTCCATCGCATCGATAGCCGCGGGGTTGAGCTCATCTCAGATCGAAGCGCGACGCGAGTTCCCTTCGACCGCCTCCTTGCCGAAGGACGACCGATGAACGAGGCGGAGCCTCGGGACGCCGACGAGGAGCTCGTGCCGGTCATCCTCGGGTCGCTGACCAGTAAGCAACGTGATGCGCTGGAGGTACGGGCCGGCCACATCCGTGATGTCATCGCTGTCATCTCCGGCGGAGGGAAGTCTGCTGGCGAAGCGTACCGGGAGAAGGCCGCGGAACTCGGGGTTTCCGATCGCACCGTCGAACGCTGGGTCGCCGGCTATCGGACGTCGGGTCTGGCTGGCATTGCCGATAGCCGACTGCTGCAGAAGCGCCGCTCCACCGTCGACCCCCGATGGGACGCGATGTGCGTCCGCGTCCTCGACGAACTGGTCCCGGCCTCGACACCGACGAGGAACGTTGTGATCAACACCGTCAATCGCAGGGTGGACGCGGAGCACGGACCGGGCGAGGTGTGCATCCCGTCGCCGTCGACGGCACGGCGGCGCTTGGACGCATTGTCGAAGGGTCGGTCGGCATTTGGCAGCGCCAAGAACCGCCGATCCGTTGCCAACCTCCCCTCGGGGGTTTACGGCCGTCTGCGTGCGACCCGCCCCGGCGAGTTCGCGATGCTGGACACGACTCCGCTGGACGTGTTCGCTATGGAGCCGGTAACGCTGCGGTGGGTGCCAGTGGAGTTGACCATCGCGATGGACGTCTTCACGCGCTGCGTCCTCGGTGCGCAGCTCACCCCGTTGTCGACCAAGGCGCGTGACGTGGCGAACGTGCTCTACCAGGCGGTCACACCCTCCCGCCCTCCGACGACCGACGACGCGACGGCGTGGCCTTTTCACGGTGTTCCCCGAAACGTGGTCATGGAGTCCGAGTCGTCGGCGGGGGACGCACTTGACGGCGACGACACCGTCATGGGCTGTCTACCGGAGACCATCGTGGTGGATCACGGCAAGCAGTACCTGTCGGAACACGTGATCGGCGCGTGTGCTCGATTGGGAATTTCGGTGCAGCCGGCGATCGCCCGAAAGCCCACCGACAAGCCGATGGTCGAACGATTCTTCCGCACGTTGCGGGAGTCTTTGCTGCAACACCTCCCTGCCTACAAGGGCCCCGACGTGTACTCCCGCGGCGCGGACGTTGAGGGCAAGTCGTTCTACTACGTCGCCGAACTCGAACAGATCATCCGCGAGTGGATCGGCTCGGTCTATCACCACACCAAGCACGACGGCCTGTGCATCCCAAGCCTGCCCCGAGAACGCTTCTCGCCGGTCGAGATGTACGAGATCGGACTAGCACGCAGCGGATCGTTGACCCTGCCGGCGCGAGCCGAGCTCGTCTATGAATTCCTCGACGTCGAGTGGAGGACCATCCAGAACTATGGTGTCGAGGCCAACGGGCAGCGCTACGACGGCGAAGCACTCAACGGATTTCGGCGTCAGAAATCGCCGTACCAAGGCGCACACGCCGGGTTGTGGCCGATCTCGATCGACTCCGACGACGTCCGCTACGCGTACTTCCGTAACCCCGACACCGATGAGTGGTCGCGCCTGGAGTGGGAGCACGCTCACGCTCTGACGTCGCCGTTCAGTCAGGAAGCTGCCGACTACGCCAAGCGCGTTAGTGTCCGCACCAATCGGCACGTGAATCCGTCGAGCGCGGTGCACGATCTGCTCGGTAGTTGGGGCCGCGACGAAGTTCTGAGTCGACGAGACAAAGCGCTCGCTCGACGCTTGTCCAGCCAGCGAGTGGTCGACCTGGCAGGCAAGGCAGCAGAGCCGCTCTCGCAAGAGGAGTGTCGCGAGGAGGCGTCGCTGCCGGCGGTCATCGACCTGGTCGCGCGGATGCCGAAAGCAACAGCTTTGGGCGACGTCGTGGACGACCTCGATGTGTTCGATCGCTATTACGACGAGCATCCCGACGAGGATGCGTTCGAGGTCTTTCACGAATGACGAACCGGTGGGCCCGATGGTTGGCGACGAACGGTAGCGCGCGGTATCAGCTGTCCCGAAAACAGGGCTGGGATGCCTTCGCCTGCGCAGGCCCGCGCGACGACTTCGAAGTGCTGAGTCGCCGCGACATGGACGCACTGCCCGACGATCATCGGGAGGACTACGACGAAGCGCGGATGGTGTGGAACGCCAACCTTCCGACGGTGAAGACCGCACAGCTCAAAACCGCTTACGGAATCATCGATCAGGTGATGGCGTCGAATCGGCGCGACGGCGACCGTTTGCGTGGCTCGGTCGTCATCGATGCCGAGCCTGGCCTCGGCAAGACGACCATCGCGACACGCTACGCGCGAGACTTTCACCAGAAGGTGTATCGACGCGAAGGACCGACCACACCCGACGGCCATCAGCGCCTGCCTGTCGCGTTCGTTCCGCTCAGTGCTGGGATCACCTTGAAGGGTCTCAATCAGCAGATTCTGCGGTTCTACGGTCATCCCGCCGTGGATCGGGCGTCCACATCTCGGCTCGGTGCATTGGCAGTCGATTGCGTGACCACTTGTGAGACCAGATTGATCGTCATCGACGATCTCCACTTCATCGACTTTCGGCATCGCCACGGCGCGGAGGTGTCGAACCACCTCAAGGGCCTCGCGAATGAGATGGCAGTGACGTTCGTCTACGTCGGGGTCAAGTTGCGCGAGAAGCGGTTCTTCGACGAGGGTCTCATTGGCGAGCAAGCCGCGTACGCGCAAACCAGCCGACGCGCCACACGCTGTCCGGTCGCACCGTTCGCTATCAAGACCGACGCGGGATTCCGCAGTTGGGTCAGTTTGCTTCGCGTCATGGAAAGCCACCTCAAACTCGCCGACGCCACGCCCGGCATGCTGGTCGATCACGCCAAGGAGCTCCACCGCCGAACCCAAGGAAGAATCGCCTCGCTGACCAACCTCCTCGATCGCGTCAGCTATCTGGCGATCACCACCGGCGTCGAAACCATCACCGATGATCTGATCTCGAACACCACCATCGACAATGCGGCTCAGGTCAGCAGCCAAACCGCCTGAGCCCGCAGGCCCAGGTCGGTCGCTGCGGGCGATTCCCGGCGGCTACGACATCGATCGCTGGCCCATCGCGTGCGCCATCCGTGCTGGCGAAACCATCGAGTCCTGGTTGGCCCGAGCCGCCGCCCGGTACGGCATCACGCCACGGGAGTTGCTCGCCGAAGCCGGCGTCGCCGACCGTATCGAGCGCCCGGGCCGGTTGGCCCGGCTGGTGCGCCAACACGCCGTCCAGCTCGCCTGCACGTTGGGCTGCCCGAAGGCCGACGTGCATTCAGCCGCCGCGGAAATGCTGCCCAACAGTGCTGTCGTGGACTATCTCTCCCGTTATCACGCGGTCACCCGGCCCACCCCTGCGGGCAGCGCCTTCTGCCCTGAATGCCTGTCGGAGCCCGACCCACACTGGAAGCGCGAATGGTCAAGCATTTTCGCCATCACCTGCGGCATTCATGGGTGCTTGCTAGTGCGCACCTGCCCGCGCTGCAGTGAACAACCCTGGTCGACATCGTCGTGGCTGTCGCAGGAACCCGACACTCCGATCTATCGGTGCCCCAACCGGCCGAGGCGCCCGAGTGGTCGCATGCGGCGAACTCGGCGCTGCAACTTCGATCTGCGCTCCATCGAACCCTTCGAGATGGACGCCGACGCCATCTGCGCCCACCGACTGGCGTTTCAGCTGTGGCGGCAGTACGTGCAGGACCCGGGCAGCCGGTTACGCGTCACCGACATCGACGTCACGGCGACGATCGCCTTCGATGCCTTGTGCCAACTGGTAGACGAATCGGTCAGAATTTTCACCCTCTTTGAGGACGACTACGATCGCACGGCATTGGTGCGTGCGCTGCGCAACGCAGGCGAGGTCCTGTCCTCGGAATCAGCGTCGGCCGCCGCGGACAAGGCCGACGATCTTGAGCTCCTGAATCCCGCGGGACCCACCACACCCATCGGTCCCGACAACGTGCTGCTGCGCAGGAAACGTAATCCCTTGCTCGCTGCGGTACGCCTTGGCTCGGTCCGGGCCACGCTGAGCCCGGCTGCCCAACTCACGTTCGACTGCGGTAACCGCCATCCCCGCTACCCAATTCGCGAAAACGCTGACCGCACTTGGCAACGACTGCCCGAACACTGTCCCGCGCTCCCCGAACTCGACCCGGCGCGGATCCCACAGGTGCTGTGGCCGGGCACCGTGTGGGCTGGCGCCGGAGACACCGCCACACTCGCCGCCGCAGCGCAAGCGATGGCACTGACCAAGATCGGCGACACCCGCCCGTGGACGATCATCGCCCTCGACCTCGGCCTACCGAAGGGTATGGCCACACCGGTCACGCAGTACTGGCGCCAAGTCGTCCGCGACGGGCACTGGCCCGAAGCGCTTGCCGCACTGACCAATCTGAAGGAACATCTCCGCCACCACCAACCCTCGATCGACTACCAGCAACGCCGCATCATCGCCGACGATCCACGACGGCTTGTACTGGCCTTGACGCGCGCGGGGGCAAGCAGTCGCGCCATGGGCCGGGCGGAGTTCGGGGACGTTGTTCGCCGTTACTGGGAGCGCTTCACAGGAGGCGACATCCGCTACGCGGCGTTCCCGTACGCGCTTCGGGCTGAGGAGCCAGCACACTGGCAGCAGAAGCGCTCGCGCATCGATGCCGATCACGGCGAGATCTTCCGGACTGCGTTTGAATTGATGGCCACATCGGAGTCGCTGCGACCTGGCGGTCCTTTGACGTGGGAGCCCCCTTGAAGAACTTGCGCCACAGGCACACAGGACGCCCGCGACACTTGTGCCAGCGGCCCTTCCATTTACCGTCGCGCCGGCCTGAAAGATCTGGTGACGCTAACCTTGCTGAAACTCCCACCGCAAGAATCACATTCGCCGTCGTTGGCGACCTTGTTCCGCGACATTGAAGCTGAAGTCGGCTGCTGGGACGCGTCAAAGCTCATCCTCGCCGCGCGACGGCTACGCAAAGACGGCACCCGAGGGATCAGGCTGGGCGACATCGTCGACATCCACAACCATCTCGTCGATGGAAGCGGGAGAACGCTGTCCCCCGATCCATCCCGAGATAGGCGAATCATGGCACGCGCAAACCACAGTCTTGGATCTGATCACGCGTTGTGGAGCGACACGCTATCGCCCGTCGGATGAATTCTTGGCGTTTGAGTCCCACCGAGCCCTTAGTGTGGCCTCCAAGGCACCTGTGTGGCGTCTGTTGATTCCTTCGGGGAGGGGGAACCGCGCCATGTGGCCCGACAACGAGACAGATCGTGACTTCCTCAACTTCGAGGGTGTCGCAGACACCATCGCCGAGTTGATCGTCAGTGCGGCCGGCAAACCGGTTTCGATCGGCGTCTCAGGGGCCTGGGGCGTAGGCAAATCCTCGATGATCAAGCTCACGCGGGTATCTCTAGCCAAACATCAGCCCGATGACCCCCCTGCCAAATATCTGTTCGTCGACTTCAACGCATGGCTTTATCAGGGTTACGACGACGCTCGCGCAGCATTGTTCGAAGTGATCGCGAACAAGCTGGAGTCCGAGGCTTTGCTGCGAAAGACGGGTGTCGAGAAAGCTCAGGAGTTTCTCGGCAGAGTCAGGTGGTTTCGACTGGCAAAGCTCCTGGCGCTGCCGGCGGCATCCCTGGCCCTTGGACTGCCTCCGATCGGCTTGGCCGGCGAGATCGCCGACGTGGTGAATGATGGAGTTTCCGGCGATGTCGACAGTGGCGATCTGGAAAGAGCCGGCGCGGTCGCATCGACGACCGCAGCGGCGGGCCGAGCTTTGCTCAATCCGAAGCGCGAGTCATCACCACCTAGGGAGATCCAAGCTCTACGCGACTCCTTCGAAGAGGCTTTGAAGGAAATAGGGGTTACCCTCGTCGTCCTCATTGATGACCTCGACCGGTGCCTACCTGGGACGACGATTTCGACTCTGGAAGCTATTCGACTTTTCCTGTTCCTGGAGAACACGGCGTTCGTAATCGCCGCAGACGACGCCATGATCAAACACGCCGTCAAGCTGCACTTCGGTGGCCTTGACGACGACACTCTCGTTACGAACTACTTCGACAAGCTCGTCCAGATTCCGATCCGAGTCCCCGCACTCGGAACCCAGGAAGTTCGGGCTTACATGATGATGCTGTTCATCGAGAACAGTGAGCTCGATCCCACTCAGATAGACACGCTTCGCTCAGCGATCGCAAGCCAGCTCCGCGAGTCTTGGAAGGGAAAGCGGGTCGATCGCGCTTTCATCGGTTCACGCGGGATCGATTTGCCGCCGGCGCTACTGTCCCGGCTCGAGACCGCGGAACGCCTAGCGCCGCTGATGACGACGTCGGACAAGATCGCTGGTAATCCGCGCCTGATCAAGCGGTTCCTCAATGCCTTATCGATCCGCATGACGATCTCGTCAGCCCAGGGAGTTGGTGTGGATGAAGCAGTGCTCGCGAAACTTCTTCTCTTCGAGAGAGTTGCTCTGCCGGCGACCTACGCAGCTTTAACTTCCGCCGTCAACACTGATCCTGACGGCAAACCCCGACTTCTCGCGCCGTGGGAATCGGCCGCCGCCAAGGACGAAGAGTTCGAACCAGACACCGCGTGGGACAGCGCATTTGTGCGGGAGTGGCTTGCGCTCCCGCCGATGCTCGCCGACCACGATCTACGAGGCGCTCTATATGTCGGTCGCGAGCAGGCGCCGCTCATCACTGCGGCAGACCGGCTTTCTTCGGAGGCAGCGGCATTGCTCTCTGCGCTCTTGGAGACCCCGGAATTGGCAGGCGCTGTGAAGGAGTCGCTCAAGGGTCTTCAGCGCCCGGAGCTTTCGATCATCATGGACCGCTTGCTGGCTCGTGCGCGGCAGGAACAATCGTGGGGAGTTCCTCCAATCTTGGACGCGTGCATCGTTGTAGCGGAGGTCGACTCGGCCCAAGGAAACGCTCTCGCTGGGTTCCTGATGGACCGTCCACCCCAACAGATTCAGGCGAGCATCGTGCCGAAAATCGCGCAACTGCCGTGGGCTTCCGACGTACTGAGGCGCTGGGCGACTTCTGCAGGTGTCGGAGGGCCGGTCAAGAAGGCTATCGAGGGTCAGGCAAAAAGTGGGAACATCGCAAAGCAGTAGCGGTCCTGGACCGGGTGTTCCTCTAGTTCCGCCGTGGGCAGACAACGTCGATTCCCCGGTTTCTGGTGATGGAGACGAAGCATCGGAATCCGATGAGCCTGAGCCAGATCAGGCCGCATCAGTGCCTGTAGCCCCTCATGCGCGTTTCCGGGGCGCTAGGCGCGCACTTGGTGAATTTGCCCGCTCAGGCGACGATCGGGGGCTGCGCCGGGCATTTACTCACTACGTACGAACGGGTTACGACGGCGCCGGAACGATGACGCGCCGCATGGGCGGCACTGCTGCGACCGCAGGCCGGCTCAACGGCGTACTCCAATCTGGTCGCGCCCCGGACGGCACCGAGCTCCGCGATGCCATCCTGGCGAGTGGCAACGACGTCAATGTCGTACTCGATGCCATCGTCGATGCGGCCAGTCCCGCAGATGGAACACAAGACAAAGAATCCTCAAGACGCGCCATCCGTGACGCGTTATCAGATCTCCTCGTCCGGTTTCCTGACGCAGATTTCTTTGCTCTCACGGACGCTCAACGCTCATTCGTCATCGAGCGGTACACGGCACTCGATGTGTACGGCCGCTTCTGCCTCGACCTGCAGAAAACCATCATGGACAAGTCGCCCGACCCGGCCACCGCGCTTCGACGGCTAAAGGAGGTCCGCGAGTTCATCGCCGAGCACGTGGCTGCCGCGTTTCGAACCATCCGCGAACGCGGCACACCTGCAACGATTTCTAACGTCACCCTGCTCACCCGCGATGCGCTGCGGGCAACGTTCAGCGTGTTCGAGGAGTACAGCTGATGAGGTATTCGAGTGGGCCGAGCTCAGCTCTCAGGAAACTCGACGAGTCGACGGTACCGATTGTCCTCTTCGAGCATGCGATCTCAGACCAGACACCGACTGCAGGCTGGTCAGCCGCCGAGACCGTGCGACGTCGTTCTCTTCAACCTGACCCAGCAGCGTGGGATCTACTCTCGATCGCGTTGTCGGTTGTGGTCGCCGACGGCGAGACTAGGCGATCCGCGAGCCCGGACGGATGGACCCGGGAATTTCAGCTCAACGTGGCACTCCACGACGCCACCCGCTGGGAAGCGCTCGCAGACCCCTTCTCCTTAGCGCTCGCATTCCTCACCACCGACCGATGGAGCATGACCTTCACCGACGGCGGCAGCGTTCCTACGGCACCGTCAAAACCCCGCTACCCGCAAACCAACGCCGTCGCGCTCCTTTCCGGTGGCCTCGACTCACTCGTCGGAGCTATCGATCTGACGTCGCAAGGACGGAACCTGTTCGCGGTCAGCCAGACCGTGCGCGGTGATGCAGAAAAGCAGACACGCTTTGCCGAGCTGATCGGAAGCGGACTAGACCACCTGCAGATCAACCACAACGCAAGCACTCGCCGCGGACAAAAAGAAACATCCCAGCGGTCGCGGTCCCTCATCTTTCTCGCGTTCGGAGTTCTTGCAGCGACGGCAACCCAACGCTACATCGACGGCGAGACGGTGCCGCTGTACGTCTGCGAGAACGGATTCATCGCGATCAATCCGCCCCTCACCGGTGCCCGGATCGGAAGCCTCAGCACCCGGACAGCGCACCCGGAATTTCTTGGCCGAATGCAAAATCTGCTTGACCAGGCGGGACTTCGCATCCGCATCGAGAACCCATACGCCGAGAAGACGAAGGGAGAAATGATGCGCGAGTGCCTCAACCAAACGCTGCTCACCCACGAAGCGTCGGTCTCGACAAGTTGTGGACGGTTCCAAAAGTTCAACTACAACCACTGCGGCCGTTGCGTCCCGTGCCAGATCCGACGGGCTGCCTTTATCGCATCGGGGTACGACGACAACACCGACTACATCTATGAGGATCTCGGCAAGTCGGACGAGTACCACGCCGCGTTCGACGATGTGCGCTCCGTTGCAGTTGCGCGGCTTACGGTCAAGGATGACGGGCTCGACCGATGGCTCGGCCCGGCGCTCAGTTCTTCGCTAATCACGAACAGACCAGCACTTCGCGAAATGCTCCGGCGGGGCCTCGATGAGCTTGGCCTCCTACACGCCAAGTACGGTCTGGCGTGATCGATTTCCACTGCCACCTGGATCTCTACCGCACGCCGCATGAGGTCGCCGAAGAAGCCCATCGCCTTGGAGTAGGTGTCCTATCAGTGACAACAACTCCGTCGGCATGGCCTGGTACATACCGCCTCTCAGAGGGTCGATCGACCATCAAAACCGCCCTCGGTCTTCACCCGCAGCTCGCCAATGAGCGGAAACACGAGCTCCGCCTGTTCGATCGGTATCTGCCGGACGCGACGTTCGTCGGAGAGGTCGGACTCGACGGATCACCCGAACACCGATCCTCCTGGTCGGACCAGGAGCTTGTTTTCGACCACGTGCTTAGGTCCTGCGAAGAGGCCCAAGACAAGATCGTCTCAATTCACAGCAGACGAGCTGCTGGCGCAGTTCTCGATTCGCTCGATAAGTTCGGCGGAATTCGAGCACCAATTCTGCACTGGTTCTCCGGAACACGCGCGGAGCTCCGTCGAGCCGTCGGCCGGGGTTGTTGGTTCAGTGTGGGAGCAGCCATGCTCGCCGGAGCGAAAGGGCGAGCCCTCGTCCATGAAATGCCGCGAGACCGTGTACTACTCGAAACCGATGGCCCGTTTGCGCAGGTCAACCGCAATGCTCTCCGTCCCATCGATGTCGCCATCGCGTGCCGCTCGCTCGCCGACCTGTGGAGCACCGATTACGAAGACGCAGAACTCATGATCGGCAAAAACGAGCGGACACTGCTTCGCTTGAGCACTGAAAAGCTTGATCCAACAGTCGATCCCGATCGATAGTCGGCTCGTACGGCAAGTCGGAACCGTGATGGCTCCGAGTCGGCGGCCACCGGTCTCAGTCCGTTGTGGCGCATCCCTCACGTCAGCCACTCCGCGTGCGCCGCCAGCGTCGGTGGCCGGCCTTAGGCTCCATCACCATGACCGCTGACGATCCGTACTTACCCTTGGCCTTCTCGTTGGCTTCCAGCCCGGGCGCGTACGCGGTGTTGGCCGGTGCTGGCGTCTCTAAGGGCGCTGGGCGTCAATCTCGGCGCCGCTTGCTCACGAATCGTGGCGCCGGTGTTCTGTTGGCGACTGCCGATGTTCGCGAGATTGACGTCACCCATGAAAGGTGTCATTCGCCCCGATTCTCGAACTGAGCGCGGATCGCTGCGGCGGCCTCGGGATTGTCGGCAGCCAGCTGTTGTAGGTAGTCGACGACATGACCGACGGTTCGGAGGCTGGCAAGGTCCTCGTCGGGGATTTTGACGCCGTACTTGTCCTCGGTCTGGACCGCGATTTCGACCATCGACAGTGAGTCGATGTCGAGGTCGTCGACGAAAGATTTTTTAATGGTGACCTCGGAAGGCTCGATTCCGGTGACTTCCTCGATGATCTCGGCGATGCCGGCAATGAGTTCTTTTCGGGTGATAGCCATGGGGGCTCCTTTTCGGTTGGCGCTGTCAGTGTTTGGTGGTGCGGATGCGCACGGTCAGGCACTGACGGATGTGGTGTGCTGCGACGTGGCCGAGGAAGCCTGGTTCGAGTAGGCGATTCGGCGGATCGACGAAGTTGGCTACGCGCATGAGGCGTTCGGTAATAACCATGTCGTCGGCAGCGGATTCCAGGATTTTGCGGCGTGCCCATCCGACTGTTCGCTTCGAGACCGAGGCGGGGGTCTTGCCGCCCCCACGGATGGCTGATCTGCATTGGAGGCCCATACAGGTTTGGTGATGGCAGCGACCGCTGCATAGAACGACTGCGCGTCAACGTGTTTCGCGCGACGGACGTGGGTGCGCAACGTAGCGCCGTGCAGGGTAGCCATGGTCATGCCTTGACCGTTGATGGGATCGAGGCTGCACAGCGCGTCCCCAAGGACCAAGAGGCCTTCGGGGTATCGAGTCATCTTGTCGTAGCGCCGCCACACGCCTCCGGGATAGCGGTACGTCATCACCTTGGTCAGGGGTTGCGCGCGGTTCAGAGCCGGTTGGATGTGTGGGGGAATGAACTCGCGTGCGAGGGTCAGCATTCCTGCGAAATCGGTTGGTGCATGGGGCAGGTCACCGACTCGGCCAGCGATCGTCAACGTCCAGGTGCCGTTCTCGCAGGCCACAAGGCCCCCGCGCTGGGCCTTGCCCTCGGGTAGGACCAAAATTAACCGTTCCAGAAAGGTGTCCGCGTCGGAGATCGCGATGTGTTGGCTGTGGTAGATGCCATCGGCGGTGAATGTCTGTTCCAGAGGCCGGGGGTAGCCGAGCCGCTCCAGCAACAGCGGTGTGCGGGTGCCGCGGCCGGTGGCGTCGATGATGAGGTCGGCCTCCACGGTCTCAGCAGTCTCTGAGCCGAGGGCGTGGACGGTGACGCCGGTGACGCGACCCGTTGGTGTGGCCTTGAGATCGCCGATGTCCCTACCTTCGAGGAACGCGACGTTGGGCAACGCGGCCACCCGCTGGCGAAGGTGGAACTCCAGAAACGGTCGGCTGGCCTGGTAGGTGACCAGTGCCTCCGGATCCGCGGCCGGATCTGTCCGGTTGAAGGTGTACGGGCCCATTCGGCTGTAGATCCGGCGCATATCGGGGTCATCAAGGACCATCGCACCGGCGTCGGAGAGTTCGGCGAGGAAGCCCGGGTGTAGCTCCTCCAGGATCTGGGACCCGCGACTGAGCAGGCTGTGCAGATGCCGTCCCTGCGGCACCCCACGTCGATCAATAGGACTGTCGGGCACAAGGTCTCGCTCCACCACCGTCACCGACGCGTATCTCTCGGCAACCACCGACGCGGCAACGAGACCGGCAATGCCCGCGCCGAGGACCACGGCGTGATCGTTCATCTCAGACTTCCCCCAAACCGTCGTATCGACGTCTCGTCGTTGACATACTAAGAGTCGGTATACGACCATTGGTCGATGAGTATCATCGCGATGGTGAACGACGTCAAGGTCAGCCGGCGTGAAAGATATGCCGCGCAAACGTGTGAAGCCGTACTCGGATCAGCCAAGACGTTGTTCGTGTCGAAAGGTTTCGACGCAACTTCCGTCGATGAGATCGCTGACCTCGCACAGGCAAGCAAAGGGGCGGTCTACCACCACTTCCGCGATAAACAGGCCATCTTCACCGAACTGTTCCGCACCAGCCAGGAAGCGGTCATAACCAAGGTCATCGAGGCGATGCCGACCGGCACCGAAGAGCCATGGGCAAAGGTGCAGACCGCAATCCGCTTGTTCCTCCATGGCTACGTCGCTGACGACGATGCCCGCGCACTCCTTCGGCAAGTGGTCAGCGTCTTGGGCTGGGAGCGCGTGCGGGCACTCAACGAACAGCAGACGCTGCCCTTCCTGCGCGCGACCCTGGAGAGCTTCGTGGCCAACGGCCACGCCCGCCCGGTCCCGATCGAGGCCACCGTCGAACTCTTCTTCAGCATGTTCTACAACGCCGTCTTGTTCATCACGGACGCCAAAGACCCCGACACGGCATCAACCGAGGTCGAGACGGTCATCATGTGTGCGCTCGAGGGACTCAAGCCTCCCCGCGGGTGATGTCCCCGCAAATCTGGAGCTGACACGAAAGTCGAGGCGCAGACTGAGCCCCAGAGGTTGGAGCACGAAACGGGATCGACAACGCCAGAACCGGGACTCACTGCACACAGCCCGATGCGACACGCATACGTGACCTGCACTGACCTCTAGATTGTCTGGTTTTATGCAAAACTATGAGGGCCGTCATCCTGCTTAGTGAGGACTTGCCCATGACGCTTCCTGCTCCTGCACCATCACCGTTGATCGTCCCGGATGATAGAGCCGAGGACTACCTACGTCGCCTCGGGATCCCGACTCAAGCCATCTACCAGGGCGTTGAGCTCGGTGACCTACGGGCCGCCGACATTGACGCCTTCCACCCCCGCGGATCGGCAGGCACGACCCGGTGGATCGGCACCGTCGGCGGCCTGCGCCGCAACATGGTGGACGGCAGGGAGTGGAAGCAGCTCGACAAGCTCAACCGCCCCACTGTCGAACGCGCCGACGGCAAGGTGAGCCTGTCAGTCGTCGGTTGCAACGCGGCGACCGGCGATCCCGAGTCCATCGACGGCCCACGCGCGGCCAACCGTCGCGGACCTGCCACCATCGCTGCGCTCAAAGACCAGCTGGAGCTGGACTTGATCATGGTCGCAGCACTGGCGTCCGGAGGCTCGACCCCCGCCTCGATCGACGACGACGCACCCTTGGGGCAATGGTTCGTGCTGTACCACCGCGCCGAGAACCGAGTGCAATTGGAGGTGTCGAAGGCGGCAGGCATCGACGAGCAAGGGGACGACCGGAAGACGGGCCAGTTCACCGGCTGGCTGGTTCGTGTAATCCTTGACCCACACCAGCCCGGGTCCGCCGCGGCAGGTAAGCGGCCATTGGACGTTGGAGGCGACGATGTCGACTTCACCATCGTCAGAGCATCCTGACCGGTTCCTCGATCCTGACCGCATCCGCATCGCTCGCGCCCGCCGAGGATTGACGAAAGCCGAGTTGGCGCGGGCGCTTGGGGTGACGCCAAGGTCGATCACCCGGTACGAATCCGGTGAAGCACCACGCGATTCCGCGGAAACGCTGTCGCAGACCCTTGGCTTCCCGGCGGACTTCTTCACTGCTCCGGATGCGCCCGAGATCGAGGCGAGTACCGTCAGTTTCCGCGCCGCTCGACGAGCGACGGCACGACACCGCGGCGCCGCAGTGGCTGCGGGGTCGATCGGGATCGAGATCGACCGGTGGATCTCCAAGCGTTTCGTTCTGCCTCCCGTAGACCTGCCTACGCACCCGGGTGAACAGCCGCGACTCGCGGCACGACTGGTGCGGGCCGAGTGGGGGTTGGGCACGCGCCCCCTGCCCAATGCGGTGCAGCTAGCCGAATCACGCGGCGTGCGGGTGTACACGTTGCCGCCTATCGCCGAAAAGGTGGACGCCTACTCCGCGTGGCATGACGACAAGCCGTTCGTGTTCCTGGCCCGCCGACGGTCACCGGAAGGAATGCGGTTCGATGTCGCCCACGAAATCGGACACCTGGTGCTACATCCAGCCGCTGCCTGCGACGACACAGCACAGGAGCGTGAGGCCAATGAATTCGCCTCCGAGTTCCTGATTCCCCGTGACGCCATCCCGGAATACCTGCGGACCAACCCTCCAATTTCGGAATTGTTAGAAGTGCGGGACCGGTTCAAGGTCTCGGCGATGGCGTTGGCACACGCGACGCACGGCGCGGGACGCATGACCGACTGGGCCTACCGCAACACCTGCATCGAGCTATCGGGTCGCGGGTTCCGAAAGGGCGAGCCGGGCGGGATGCCGACCCACGAGATGTCACGGGTGTTTCCCCAAATTCTCGGGCCCCAGGGCACCGTAACTGCAAGCCAGGTAGCCGCGGAGCTCCGTCTGCCCGTCCAGGAAGTCCGAGCGTTGACGTTCGGCGTCGAGCTAGGCGCCGCCGCTGCCGGTGTGGATGCGCCAGCCATGAACAACGCCGCGACGACGAGCCATTCGCAGCTGCGGTTGGTTCATTGACGATCGGCAGCAGATGGTCGCGTTTCGCTCTGGGGCCAATTGCGACCTGGGGATCAGTGCAGGCGTCGTACATCTAGCGCGTTCGGTCGGCGATCTGTTGGTCAATCGGCTTGGGCGGATCCGCGACGATCGCCAATTGAACGCGGGCGCGTAGATACTGTGTCAAAGCTAGGCAGTAGGCGGTGGCGACGTCGTGTTGCTCGTATCGGGGATCGACCAGCTCTTCGACGTTGCCGTCGGGCTTGAGCTTGACGGCCGAGCTGAACCAGGCGACCTCGTCGAGTTCGTCGTTGTCGTTCGGGTGCGTCAACGGGTTGCGGATCACCCGCAGGCTAGGGATGCCCACGTCGAACTTCGCCTGCGCATCGAGCAGATCCTGGGGCTGACCGAATACCTTGATCATCGACCTTCCAATGTCTTGCAGCCGCGCGAGCTCGTAGATGTAGTAGTCCAGATCGTTCCCGAGGTCGCCGGTGAGGTCTATGACTGGGAACTGACTGTCCGGAAGCAGGCGCGGTGCCGACGCGGCGCGATCGAGGATCCGCTGTCGCTGCTGCTCCAAGCCGGCCGACGTGCGCCGGAGCGCGTTTAGGAATCGACTGGCTGACTTGTCGAGGTCCCGCTTGGCCATGATCGGCACGGTACTTCAACGGCACGTGGACCCGCGACTGCGGATCTCCGACGCCAGCACCGGCGCGGCGTCGAGCAGCAGCGGGCAATGGTGGATGTGGCGTTTCCGGCGGGCGGCGGGACTATCCCGTCATGTCGGGGTCAGCGGCGTTCTTCCCAATGAGATCTGGCTCGACAGCCATCAGTGAAGCGGACCTGTGATCCCTGCGCCAGGGGCGGCACTTCGGTCGAGGGTTTTCGGCATATCACCTAGTGGGAATCACCACGCGACAAGGAAATTGGTGGGCAGTATGGGACAGCGCGCCTTCCGGGGGTTCGCGTTGTTGGCGTGGGATTCTGACTAGGTGATGGATGTGGTGATCGCCGAATCCGGCGAACTGACGCAACAAGATTTGGACACCGCTGAGGCGTTGGTCCGAGGGGCGTTTGGGGAGAGTTTCCGTGCCCATGATTGGCTGCATGGTGTTGAGGGCGTGCACGTGCTCGTCACCGAAGATGACGCGCTGTTGGCTCACGCCTCGGTTGTGACTCGCACTCTGCGCTACGGCAGTGAAGCATTCGTCACGGGCTACGTCGAGGGAGTCGCCGTTCGCGCCGGCCAACGGGGCCGTGGTCTGGGGCGTCTGGTCATGGATCACGCGGAAGCGATCATTCGCGCTCAGCATCAGCTCGGCGCCCTCAATGCAGTCGAGAGTGCCGCGCCGTTCTATGCCGGTCGGGGTTGGGAGCCTTGGTGCGGTCTGACCCAGGCAGACACACCCGAGGGGGTGGTCGATACCTACGACCCGGCTGATCGGATCTACGTCTTGCCGACGGTCAGCACTGGCCACCGACTTGGGGAGTCGACACCGCTGATCTGCGACTGGCGTGTCGGTGATCTCTGGTAGCTGATTTGATGCTTTGACTCGATCGTCTGTACCCGTTCGCGCGGGACGGCTTCGGTGTCGGGGCGGGGCCCCTTGTTGAGCGCGACTACCGGTAGCTCGATGATGGTCTGATGATCGTTGCCGTCGAAGGGCCGAGCGCGGCGGGTAAGACGACTTGGTGCCGGCAACAGCCGTGGCCTGTGGTGGCCGAATATGCGCCTACCGGGGCAGAACCCGACGGCTCCGACGAGGACCGGCAAGGCGCCTACTGGGTGGGGGTCAATTTGGGCCGGTGGCAACGCGCCCTCGAACTCGAGGCAGAACACGGGGTCGCGCTCTGCGACAGCGACCCTGTGAAGTTGCACTACTCATGGTGTCTGGCGCGCATCGGTGCGGCGCCCTGGTCCAGATTCGAGCATGAACTGCGCGCCACGCGAGAAGTCATGGTTGAGGGCCAACTCGGATTCGCCGACGTTGCGTTGGTATCGATTCCCTCTATCCACATGCTGCGTACCCGCAAAGCCGCGGACCCGGCTCGTCAGCGGCGGTCGTTTGAGTTGCACGTGCAGCTGCGGGAACCGCTGCGCGAGTGGTACTCCGCGGTCGAGCGGGCCGAACCCGGCAGGGTGGTGTGGTCCTGGCCGGCCACGGGCGTGCCGACCGCGCTGGGTGAACGGCCACAGCGCTGCGAACCGGCATTGCTTGACAGCATCATCGATCAGTTGCCCCAGTAGAGTAGGGCTTGGCGACTGGCGCAGGTGGGACACCACCGGGAAGCACCGTTTGGACGCATCGACCGCCTGGGTGCTCCTCCCCGTGAGGAGAGAACCATGCCCGCAATCGTCATCGATGGCGCACGTGTCGCCGAGACCATTCTCGCCGAAACACACGCGCAAGCAGCGGAGGTCGAGCGATCAAGCGGCCGAAAGCCCTGTTTGGCAACCGTTCTGGTCGGTGACGATCCTGCCTCGCATACCTACGTCCGCATGAAGACCAACCGCTGCCGCAGCACCGGCTTGGAGTCGCGCAGCCACCGTGTTCCCGCCACGGCGAGCACCAGTGATGTCGTCGACCTCGTGACGAGCCTGTCAGCCGACGACAATGTGGACGGCATCCTCGTCCAGCACCCGATGCCCGCGCAGGTCGACGAACGCGCGGTCTTCGAGGCCATCACCCCCGGCAAGGACGTCGACGGGGTGACGATGGCGTCCTTCGCCGCGATGTCGCTCGGAGGTCCGGGGTTTCACTCCTGCACACCAGCGGGAATCATGCACCTGCTCGATGCCTACGACGTCGACCCCACCGGTTTGCACGCAGTCGTCATCGGCCGCAGCCCCATTCTCGGCAAGCCGGTCGGCATGCTGCTGCTCGCCCGAAACTCCACCGTCACCTACTGCCACTCACGAACCGTCGATCTGCCGCGGATCG
Organism: Mycolicibacterium sp. P9-22; assembly: GCF_008329585.1. Taxonomy (GTDB): domain Bacteria; phylum Actinomycetota; class Actinomycetes; order Mycobacteriales; family Mycobacteriaceae; genus Mycobacterium. The sequence continues at coordinate 50,664 of NZ_NPKP01000006.1, forward strand.
TCGCGGACGCCGACATCGTGGTCGCCGCAGTCGGCCAACCGGAACTGATCAAGGGCGCATGGATCAAGCCCGCAGCGGTGGTAATCGACGCCGGTTACAACGCCGGCAACACCGGCGACGTCGAATACGCTGCCGCGGTCGACCGAGCCCGGCTCATCACACCCGTACCCGGCGGCGTTGGACCCACGACCATCGCCGTCCTACTTCAACAAACAGTCCGAGCAGCCCAAACTGGCATCACGATCGGCTCACGCCCCAGGTTGAGCCCGGGCGCTCCTAGCCAAGCAGTTGGATGAGGTGACTGGTGTCGGCCAAAGTGACGACTTGCCTGTTGTGGAAAAAGTCATCCTCCACAAGGGTGGTGATGCCGCCTGGCCTCGCTGCGAAACTCGCATAACCGGCATGACTCCAGGGCATTTCGAGCCATGCGGTGATGACGTACGTCATAGCAAAGCCGTGCGTCACGATGACAATGTGTTCGACTGGACGAGAGAGCATTTCGGCCATCGCCACATAGATTCGTTCGGCGAAAGCGGCCTTGGTTTCTGCGCCGGGAATACCTTCGTCGTGCGACATCCGATCGCCAACAGCCGGTGGCGGAATGAACCGCTCATCGAGCCAGCTCTGCTGCCGCCCTTCAGCGACGCCGTAGGACTTCTCCCGCAATCGTGGGTCCAAGAACGGGACGGTGTTCAGCGTTGTCGCGATGGCGTCGGCAGTGCGCCGCGCGCGAAGTAGGTCAGATGAAAACACCTCAATGTTGCGGCCTCCAAGCTGACGACCAAGAGCTTCAGCGATCGCCTCGGCGTCCCGCCGCCCCTGCGCTGTGAGGTCGGAGTCATGCCATCCCCCGACCACACCGTCGACGTGATGCGTGGCCTCGGGATGAGTGACGACGTAGATACTGCGTCCCATAACCTCACGCTAACTGGCCGCACCAACGGGGCGTGGGTTTCATCCAGAGGTGTCGATCTGCGCGCGGCACGCCCGTGTGATGACGTCGACCCAGACGCGGGGATCAGTCGCCCAGAAATTGTGGGCGACCGCGGGGACTTCCTCGAAGGTGCCGTGCGGCACCAGCGCGGCAAGCTGGCGTAGCGGCCAAGCCGGGCGGATGTCGTTCTGCGCGGCAATGAACGTCATCGCGACAGTGGAGTCGGCGAGTCGGCGGAACAGATCAGGTTCGTGAATCCACTCGACGAACGAGGCGCTTAGCGCAGCGTGAACCGCTGGCTCCCAATGAATCTCGATGTCAGATTCCAGGTGTTGGGCGGACTCGTAAATCTGGGACCAGCTGCGGTCCTTGTGCAACCCGTGTCCAGCGACCCCCACCACGGATTGGACTCGGTCGGGATGATCCAGCGCATAACGCACCGCCAGATCCGAGCCCCACGAATGGCCTACCGCTATCCAGCCGTCAACGCTTGCAGCGCGTCGCACTGCTTCGACGTCGGCAACCGCCTGATCCAGGTCGTGTGGCCCACCAAGGGAGCGTCCGACACCTCTGGGCTCCGGGAACCACGCCCGCATCCCGCGAGGTGCTAGGCCGTCATCCTCGAGATAATGAACGCAGCCCGGCCCACCGGACAGAACCACGACATCTGGCCCCTCTCCGGTAACGCCGACGTGCAGCAAGACTCCATCATCTGCTGGCACTCTCAGCGATCGCATCTCACCCTCTCCGCCCCCTTCTGGAACCATGACGCCGATCGACAGTCATCGACGATCGATCGCGCGTCTTCCATCCACGATGGCGCCATGTCGTCACGTCCTACTCCGCCTCGGCATCCCAGTCCACATCGACCCCGGTCACGCAGCGGCAGACCCGTTCTCTAAGTATCCCGTTGACCCGTCGGTTCGTGCCTGTATAGCGGCCTGCGTCCGTCTGAGCATGTGTGCCGGCATCCGTTCGGCGAGTTCGTCCTCGGTGCACCATGCCCAGTCATGAAGCTCCGCTGGCGGCAGCACCACGGCGGCAGATTGCTCGGCCGCCAACGTGCCGCCGTCATAGACGAAGAGCAGCCCTTCGATGCCACCGGGCGCGGGAGCCACCCAATCGACAGCCAGCAGACGGCCCAGCTGCACCTCCAAACCCAGTTCGCGATGTACCGCGCGGGAAGCTGCCGCCAAAGGCGACTCGTCGGCGTCGACCACACCACCGGGGAGCTGCCAATCCGGCCGGTAGGTGGGCGCCACTAACAAGGTGCGGCCGTGCTCGTCGCTGAACACCGCGCCAGCCGCGACGCGCTTCCTGGGCAGGCTCGCAAGATAGTTCGCGCGCTCAGGTGAGATGCCTTCAAAAAGGTCCTCGGCTAGCATGTCGGTTCCTTCCTGCAGATGTCGAATGGTGGCCGCCACCGTCGCAGCGACGCGATCGAGCCGATCCCGCTCGGCGAGCAGGTCGGCCTGGTGACGGTGCAAGGCCTCGACAGGATCGCGCTCGGTGTCCACGACGCCCCTGATGGTCGCCAGGTCGAGGCCGATCTCGCGCAGCAGCAGGATCTGCTGAAGTCGCAGCAGCTGTTCATGCTCGTAGTAGCGGTATCCATTGCCGCCGATCCTTGCCGGCTCCAGCAGGCCTATCTCGCCGTAGTACCGCAACGTTCGTGCGGTCACCCCCGAGGCGCGGGCCACCTCCTGAATCGACCAACTCACCGACAACCTCCTTCATGTGGCTACTCCACCCACGCTAGAAGCTGCCGCCACGGCAAGGTCAACACCTATCGCAAACCGTGAAGCTAGAGCCCGATCGGGATCGCCGACGAGGGCGGCCCATCACAGAAGAGCGTGCGCAGGCGGCGCGGCAGATCTCGCGGAGAGAACAGCACCCCCGCGCTGTGCGCTGCCTCGATCTCTGAAATCGTCCACCACCGCTGATCGAGAATGCCTTCGTTCTTGGGGTGACCGGCCGCACCGACACCGACACCGCTCGCCGGTGCGAAGGGCTCGACGTCGATCAGGAAGTAGTGGTTGATGACACCGGCGTAACCGTGCACGCGCATCTCGGAGAACTCCGCAGTCTGCACCCAAACCAGCTGCGGAGCGTGCTCTTCGGTGATCTGCAGTCCGGTCTCCTCATGGAGCTCGCGGGTCAAAGCATCGGTAAGGCTTTCGCCCGCCTCCACGCCGCCGCCCGGTCCGACCCAAACGCTACTCTCGCCACGAATTAAGTGCTGGGCCAGCAGAATTCGACCATCGGAGACCAAGAGTCCGCGGCACGAATGACGAAACGGCAAGTCGGTCATCAAAGGCGACCTTATCGCTATTCCTGACCCAACAGCTAAGGCGCCTCGCTACAGTCAGCTCCGCCGGATTCATCCGCACACCCGCGATCAGAGCGGCGCCGTACCGGGTACTGCACGGTGGCGGGAGTGCCACCGACACGGACAGCCTCAACCGGGACACTCTATTTTCGGTGTCGCCTCACGCAGGTACGCCGGGGATATGCCACCGTGCTGACGCCGTCCGCGGCACCGGTGGCGATCAGGTGGCCTCGCCTTATCTCAGGACTCGATCGACTGCACACCGACGAAATCCGCAAGCTCGTCAGCGTTGCGACTTCTATCGAACCTTCGGAGCAACTGTATGTATCGAGTCTTGTCGACATCCCAGTCGTACTGGAGGTCGGCACGTTCTTGCGCCGCGATGTACACCAGATCGGCGAGAAGTCTTGTCGTGCGACCATTTCCGTCGGTGAAGGGATGGATCCTCACCGTCTCGGCGTGCACAGTGACACCAAGAACCCGAGGCGTGAAGTCGTCGGTGTGCTCCCACCGGTACTGGATGTTGTCCAGATTGCTGCGCAGCTCGACGGCGATTTGCTCCGGAGCGACGCCGATATTGACTTCGCGCTGCCGCAACCGTCCCGCCCATACCCAGATCTCGCCGTAGAGGCGTAGGTGAAGATCGCGAACGAAATGATCGCTCAACAGGTCATCTACATGCAGCGAACCCTCGATCGCTGCAGTGATCAGCTCCTCAGACACCTGGTCCTGGACACCCTGTTCGAGGTCATACACAGCGGCTCTGGTTATAGGTGCGTCGAGGATGTCGACGATCCTCGTCTGCAGCGCGGTGAGCTCAGCATGCGGGAGCGGAGTCTCGCCGTAGCCTGGGGCCAGCGGCATCAGCGCTTGCGTGACTGCCGTGCAGCAAGAAACTCTGTTACTGACGCCGACCTGACATAGCCAGCAGGAACTTCCCGGTTCTCCAACTTGGCCGACGCTCTCGTCGCCCGAGCAGCGGCCTTCTTGACAACCGCCTCCTTGGCGATCGCCCGCTTTTCCGTTTGGCGTTCCGCTGCCACAATTGCTCCAGACATCGACTGACAACGCCATCGTACCGACGACAGCCGATCACGGCACTCAGCATTTCAGCGCCGGCGCACTACGTCCGAGCTGAGGATTCCGACACGTTAGCGAGAACCGTCGTCCGACGCGACGGTGACAATCCGCAGGTCGTCGTCCGTTAGATCCGACAAGATCAGCGACTGCCTACAGCTCACTCTCCGGCCGTCATCGGGCACTGTGAGCCGCGCGAGACCGCCCGGTTGCATGGGGCCGCAGTCGGCCGTGCAGATTTCCGCCTCAGCCCCACACATTCGCGCACTTACACCTTGGCGTTGGCGCGCTCTGGTTCTCACACCAGCTGAATTACCTTCACACTGCCGCCCCCGGCACTGGAGGTGACGTACGCCTGGTGCCGTCGGGGCTGATCGCGACCTGGTCCGGGTCGAACCCCATGTCGAGCGTCTTGATGACGGTATTGGTGGAGGTCCTGATCACCGACAGCGTCTGGCCGGCCTGGTTGACGACGAGCAGTCGGGTGCCGGCGGGATTCATCGCGATTCCGTACGGGTCCGCGCCCACCGGAATGGTGGTGATGAGCGCGTTCGTCGAGGTGTTGCGCACCGTCACGGTGTTGGTGTCGCGGTGCGTGAGGTACACGCGTGTGCCCAGCGGGTTGAACGCGACGCCGCGCATCCAGCCGCCGTCGGTGTCGAAGTGGGTGACCCCGTATCCCACCGTGTCGATGATGTCCAGCCAGTCGATCTGGGTGGCGACAAAGACGCGGCCACCGTTGGGATGCACTGCCAGCCCGTATCCGGTGCCGTTGAGTTTGGGGGCGGCGATGACGGTGTTGGTGGCGGTGCTGATCACCGACATCGTGCTGCCGTTGGTCTGGGATCCGATGACGTAGAGGCGACTTCCCCCGCCACTGACGGCAACACGTTCGGCTGATGTCCCCACCGGAATGGTGGCGATGACGGTGTTGGTATTGGTGTTAATGACCGACACGGTGCCATCGAGCAGGTTGGTGACGTAGACCCGCGGGGAAACGGGGTTGACGGCCACACCGCGCGGATTTTCGCCGACGGCGATGGTGGCGATGACGGTGTCGGTCGCGACATTGATCACCGACACGCTGTTGGACAGGGCGTTGGCGACGTAGGCGCGGGAACCGTCCGGCGTGAACGCGACCCCGTCGGGGGCCTGGCCGACCGGGATCGTGGCGATCACCTTGATCGGGTCGAGCTGGCAGCCGGACGGGCATGTCGGGTCGACGAGCACCTCGACGGTGGTGGTCGTGGTGCGGCCGAATCCCGGAGTGAAGATGTTCGGCAGGTGCAGGTGGTTCCCCACATCGCCGGTCTCGACGGTGAACACGTCGGTGCCCCCGGTGGCCAACAGTTCCCGGCTCGGGGTGTACAGGAACGTGCCGTCCGGGTTGACCACCACCGACCCGTCGCCGGGTGTCTGTACCACGCGGTAGGTGAGCGCGTCACCGTCAGCGTCCTGCGCTTTCAGGTCACCGCTCACGGCCGTCAACGCGCCGTCGGTGTTCAGCACCGGTGTGTTTTCGAACAGCAGGTAGTTGGTGGTCGGCGTGCGATTGAAGAAGGTGCGCTGGACGGTGACGAGCGCGCGGTCGAGCTCGCGGCGTACCCACGCCAACAACCCCCACAGGCCTGCCTGAATCGGTGCGGACGGAACGGAGTTCAACGCGGAATCCAAGCCCGGCACACCCTGTGCAGCCGCCATGGCGAGCCGCTGGTCCGGGCCCAGCCGTGTCACGACGGGATGCACATCCTCAGCCAGTGCGGCGGCAGATGCTGGCGTGGTGCTGGGGCTTACCGATACGGAAACCGACACCGCCGACGCGGCGGAGTTTCGGGCAGTCGCTACTTCACCGTCGGTGTCCTGACCGTCGGCGGCGGACGGTGTTGCGGTGACGGCGCCGGTCGACGAACGGGCGACCCGGCGATTCCATTTCTTGCCGGAGCCAGATGTCGAGCGATCCTGCGCGGACTGCACTTCTGGTTCGTCGGACTCGTCGGCCTCCGGCGCCAACTCGCCGGCGACATCGTCCGGTTCTGCCGATGGTGTTGGGTCGGCGAGGTTTTCAGTGGCGGTGTCGGGAGCCTCATGCCCGGTTCCCGGCTGCGGATCCGGAGACGCGTCCGGCGATTCCGGCGGTGAGGTATCGGCCGACGGCGAGGTTTCCGATGCGACAGATCCCGACGGTTCGGCGACCGCTGTCACCGGACAGGAGACCGCGACTCCCAGACCCAAGGCCACAATGATTCCGCCGGCCTGAGACACACACCCTGTTGCCTTCACGATCACACCTCCGTAGCGACGGATTCGTCCTGACGCGAGCAACGTAGGACGGCCACGGACCGGTGGTTGGGGTAGTCGGCTACCCCAACCGACATTTCCGCGCGATTGCCGTCAAATTCTTGGGACACTCGACTCGGGGGTTCTATCCGGAGGAAACACAGCGCCTGTCCAACAAGCAGATCGCGGACCGACTGACGTTGTCCGTTCGTTCTGTCGAGGGCCACCTGTTCCGCGCCTCCCAACGGCTCGGCGTCAACAGTCGCAGCGAATTGATCGCCATCGTGTCCACCGCACCAACTGGGTGAGCACCGAACAGTTAGCCACGCTAAATGGATGGGGTATCCAGCTACCCCAAGACAGGCTGGGCCCACAGCACACACTCGATGCGACAGCGAGGAGGACCCATGTCCACACACCGCAAGGGTCGCCCAGCGGCGACCGTCGCACTCATCGGAGGAGCGGGCCTGCTGGCCGTCATCCCCGCCGCACTGTATGCCCCGACCGCCACTGCGGAACCTCAATATCTGTGCAGTACAACATTTGTCGCGTCTCCGTGCGCCCCGGCGGCAGCGGCCACCGGACTCGGCGACGGCCCCACCGCCCAACTCGCTGCACGCCTCACCAACCCGGTCAACCCGCTGCTGAACAACTCGGCGTTGGATCTGGCCGGGAAGATCCCGCTGCTGAACCTCTTCATCGGCAACGGGATGGACGGCACCATCTTCCACCCCGACGGCTACCACGGCGGTCTGCTCTCCGGTAACGGTGGCGATGGCTGGAGTTCGAACACCGCCGGACTACACGGCGGCGCCGGCGGCAACGCCGGACTCTTCGGCTATGGCGGTCGCGGCGGTGACGGTTACTCCGCCATCCTCTCGTCGGGCAAAGCCACCGCGACAAACGGCGGGCGAGGTGGCAGCGGCGGCAGCGTCTTCGGCTCCGGCGGTGCCGGCGGCAACGGCGGCAATGCCCGGACCGTCGGTGCCACCGCGACCGGCGGCAGCGGCGGCCAAGGTGGGCTCGGGCGACACGCCTTCGGCACCGGGAAATCCAACGGTGGCGAAGGCGGCGACGGCGGCGACGCCATGGCCCTGGGCGTCATCACCACCGATTCCGGTACCGGCCTGCAGACCATGCAGGCCGGTACCGCTGTGGCAGGCGACGGCGGTACCGGCGGCGCCACCACCAACGGCACCGGGGGGCGGGGCGGCGACGGCGGCCGCGCGGACGCCGGAGGCGGTTTCGCGACGGCGGGCGACGGTGGCGACGGCGGCACCAGCCAGTACATCGGTGGCGACGGCGGCGACGGCGGGCTTGCCCAGGTGGGTCCGCCCGACCCCGGACCGGGCCACAACTTGGGCGTCGTCACCGCCATCACCACCAACCGGGAGGTGACGATCACGACCACCACGATTGCCGGCGGGGATGCCACCGGCGGCGCCGGCGGCAGCGGTGGTGACGGCAACCGCACGGGGGGCGACGGCGGCGACGGTGGCAGCGCGCTGGCCAACAACGGCAACGCCTTCGGAGGTGGCGGCGGCAGCGGCGGAAACACGGTGCCGGGCTCGACAAACACATGGTCCGACGGCGGCGACGCCGGCAACGGCGGTGAGGCATTCGCCACAACAGACGGTACGGTCACCGAGACCACGTCGAACAGCACTGGTGAGGTCATCGCAACAGAGATCACCGTCGGCACCAGAGGCGACGCCACCGGCGGTGACGGCGGTTCAGGCGGCGACAACGGACGGTCGGGCGTCGGCGGGGACGGCGGCGACGGTGGACTGGCAACCAGCTATCACCAGGATGCGACCGGTGGGGACGGCGGCCGCGGCGGCAGCGGCGGCACCACACCCACCAGCGGCGACAGCGACGGCGGGCACGGCGGCGACGGCGGATCCGCGACGGTGAACACCATCCAGGGGCCTCCGGGAGCGTCCATACCCGCCCTCACCGGCACCGCCAAGGGCGGCACCGGGGGCACCGGCGGGACCGGCGGACCCAACAGCCCGGGCGGGACCGGCGGTGGGGGCGGTGGCGCCACCGGCGGCGCCACCAATTCGACCGGCGGCGACGGGAGTGACGGCGCAGACGGCTGACGGCTCAAACAGAGGAAGTCCGATGATTTTTCGCCCAACCCGATACTTTTCGTGAGCGATTCGGTGGATCGCCTGCGCGCCGCGTCACTGGGACGCATCCCGCTTACGTACAGCATCGCCCTGCGATTACGCGATGCCGGTATCGAGGACGTCCTGATCGCCGAGTGTGTCGGAGTCGACGAGGCGGCGCTGGGCACCCTGATGGAGATCGCCGAGGCGAAGCTGGCCGCGGCCCGCGAAGCCGTAGTACAGGACGACACCGCCCCGGGTGGCTAAGGTTTGGCGGTGAGCCGTGAATGGCCGCTACTCGGCCGGTCCGAAGAGTTGCGCATGGTGGCTGCCGCCACCCGCTCTGATCGGACGCGCGGCATGGTGATTTCGGGGCCGGCCGGGGTGGGTAAGACCCGGATCGCGCGGGAAGCGGCCGCCGCGGCCGGGCCGCCAGCCGCACGCAGGCACTGGATCGGCGGCACCGACTCGGCACGCCATATTCCGTTGGGCGCCTTCGTCACTGTTGCCAGTACCTTCGGGCCGGACCCGCTGCGCCGGGTGGGTGAGGTGATCGCCGGGCTCATCGGCGAAGCGGATCGCGCTGCGGTGGTGGTGTGCGTCGATGATGCCCATCTGCTCGACGACCTCTCGGCGTTCACCGTGCACCAGCTCGTCACCCGCCGGCTGGCCACCGTCATCCTCACCATCCGGTCCGGGGCGCCGGTACCCGATGCCATCACCGCGCTCTGGAAAGACCAGTATCTGGATCGTCTCGAATTGCAACCACTCTCACTCGACGAGATCAGCGAACTCGTCGAGCATGTGCTGGGCGGCCCGGTGCATTCGCGGTGCGCGCAGCAACTGTGGCAGTACACCCAGGGCAATGCCCTACACCTGCGACACCTGCTCGACAGTGAGATCAGTGCGGGGCGCATCACCCGGCAGGCGGACGTCTGGGTATGGGAAGGTCAGCCCCGCATGGCATCCAGCCTCACCGACGTGATCGAAACGCGCATCGGCCAGGTCGCGCAGCCGGTCCGAGACGTCCTCGACGCCCTCGCGGTGACCGAGCCACTGGATATCGACATGCTCGGCGGACTCACCGGAATAGACGCCGTCGCCGAAGCCGAATTACTCGGCCTGGTCCGGGTCGACTCGTCCGTCGCGCCCGCGGCGGTGCGGCTGGCCCACCCCGTGCTGGGCGAGGTCCGCCGTACCGGCTCGGCTCAGATGCGGGCGCTCTACGGCCGGATCGCCACCGCGCTGGCACACCACCACAGCGCCGACCCGCGTGATCTGGTGCGCTGTGCGGCACTGGCATTGCAGTCTGATCTGGCCCCCGACCCGGACCTGCTCAACGCAGCCACCGCCGCCGCGATTCAGCTCACCGATATGCGGCTGGCGGCGTCACTGGCCGAGCACGCCGTGGCCGCCGGCGGTGGACTGCAGGCGCAGATCGCACACGCGACGGCACTGATGTGGCAGGAGCGCGGGGAGGCCACCGAGGTCGTCCTCGCCGCGTTGGCCGAGGCGACGTCGGGCCAACTACGCGTGCAGATCGCGCTGCTGCGCGCACTGAACCTGACGCTGATCCTCGGCAGGCTCGGTCGCGCCGAGGCCGAGCTCGCCGCTGCGATACCGGCTGGGGACCCCGCCGCGGATGCTGCGGTGGCGGCCACCGTAGAAGCACTGCGCGCATCGATCGATATCGCGCGCGGGCATCCGCACGCTGCCGTCGAGCGTGCCCGCACCGTCCTCGACGACGAATCCTCTGATGCGATCGCCCGCATGCTGGCGATCTGGGTGCTCGTCAGCGGACTGGGTGAGCTCGGCCGGATCAGTGAGGTCGACGCGGTGGCCGACCTGGGTTACACGCTGGCCGACACCGCTGCAGAGGTGTCGCACCTGCGGTTGGCGCTGGCCTTCCTGCACGCCTACATGCTGCGGCTGGCCGGGGCGCTCAGCGGCGCCGATACCGTCATCGCCCGGATCCGCCGCGATACAGTCGATGTCCCTATCGACGGGTCCTGGCAGGTCGCCGAATCATGGCACGCCTTCGTCGCCGGGCTGTCCGCGGTGAGCCGGGGTGACCTGACCGAGGCCCGGCGGCTCTGTCAGGAGTCGCTGGCCGATTTCGGTGGTGACGAGAGCATCAGCACGCGACGTGCATTCGCGCACTGCTGGCTGGCCGGCATCGCCGGCATGTCCGGTCAGGCCGTCACCGCCCGGCGCGAGCTCGGCGCCGTTACCTGGTGGCCGGCCGATCCCGACGCCTGCGCGCGGGATCCTGAGCGGTCGATCGCGCAGGCCTGGGTGCTGGCCGCAGAAAATGCCGTCCCGGAAGGGATCTCACTGTTGCGCGCGGCCGCCGCCCAGCTGTGCGCGATGCAGCGCCCGGGCTGGGAGGTGCTGTTCCTGCAGATCGCAACCCAGTTCGGCGACGGCAGCACGGCCACCCGGCTCACCGAACTGGCCGGTGCCGTCGAGGGCCCGCGTGCTCCGGTGGCAGCCGCGCACGCCGTCGCGCTGGCCGGCCACGACGGTGACGGACTACTCGCTGCCGCAGCCGATTACGAGGCATTCGGCGACCGGGTGGCCGCCGCGGATGCTGCCGCGCAGGCCGCGCTCGCCTATCAGAACGCGGGCAGGCGCGGCTCGGCGCTCGGCGCTTCGGCCACCGCCGGACGCCTGGCCGCACAGTGCGGGGCCGCACGTACCCCCGCCCTGCGTGCCGGCACCCTACCGGTCCCCATCACCGCACGGCAGCGCGAAATAATATGTCTTGCCGGACAGGGCTTTTCGAATCAAGAGATTGCCGATCAGCTGGTCATGTCAGTGCGTTCGGTGCAAGGTCACCTGTTCCGCGCGTCGCAACGGCTGGGCGTCAGGGGGCGCGATCAACTCGCCGCGATCGTGGCCGAGGCTACGGACACGTCACCGTGATCTCGAACGGCTTGTTCAGCGGCTGCATGGGGTTGGCCATGTCCACACCGGTCGCGGTGCCGGTGATCGTGTAGGTGTTGCCGTCCTTCACAGCCTTGGCCTCGCCCTGACCCGCCCCGGACTGGTAGCCCAGTGCCACGCCATCGAGGCTGCCGAGTCCCACCGATTGCACCCTGGGCGAGCCCCCTTCGCTGACCACCGCCGCGATACCGGCGGTCGAGCCACCGATGGCGATGTTCATGTTGCCGCCCATCGTGCTGCACACGACGGTGCCCTCGACCTTCTGGTCCTGGCCGTCGACGGTCACCCTGGCGCCCGCCGCGGCCGCGTCGCCGGCGGCCACCGGGCTCGCCGATGCCGAACTGGGGGCGACCTCCGGGTTCTTGTCGTCCGACGAACATCCGGACAAGCCCGCGGCGATGATCGCCGCACCGCCCGCCGCCAGCACAAGTCCACGAATGTCCATTGGTTGTCCTTCCCGAGATGGGCCCGAAATTGGGTTGTCACGCTGAACGCGTGACCAGTATCTGCACTGCGCATCACCGCGACTGAGGTACCGCATTACCCCAGTCGATTAGCGAAACTCACTATTCCTGGGCCGGCCCGCCGGTACCTGGTGTAATGAGCGCGGGAAGGACACCGAAGCGGGAGCGAGGTGATCGGCAGTGATCCGCGATTGGCCACTGCTCGGGCGGGCCGAGGAACTGCGCGTCATCACCGACGCAACTCGTGGAGACGGCCACCGGACGCGCGGTATCGTGCTGACCGGCGCGGCCGGCGTCGGCAAGACCTCGCTGGCCCGGGCCGCCGTCGCCGCCTGCGGCCGGCCTCCCGAGCACATCCGCTGGATCACCGGCACCGCCTCGGCGCGCGATGTGCCGTTGGCCGCATTCGCCGATATCGCAGTGGATTTCGGCCCGGACCCGCTGCGCCGGTCCCGCGAGGTGATCGACACGCTCGTCGGCGACAGCACCGGCAACGATGTCATCCTCGGCGTCGATGACGCGCATCTGCTCGACGACCTGTCGGCGTTCACCGTGCACCAGCTGGTCACCCGACGGCTGGCCACCGTCATCCTCACCGTCCGCTCGCGCGAGCGGCCGCCGGACGCGATCGCCGCCATCTGGCAGCAGAAGCATCTGGAATGCCTGGAACTGCAACCCCTCTCACTACCGGAGATGACGGCGCTGGTGGAGCAGGTGCTGGCCGGACCGGTGCATTCGCGGTGCGCGCAACAACTCTGGCAGTTCACCCAGGGCAACGTGCTGTATCTGCGCCACCTGCTGGACAGCGAGATCGGTGCGGGCCGTCTGCACCTGAACTCCGGCGCCGGCGGCGGGGTGTGGCTGTGGGACGGTCAGCCGCAGCTGTCCCCCACGCTCACCGAACTCATCGAATCCCGCATCGCCAGCACAACGCAACCCGTCCGCGAGGTGGTGGACGCCCTGGCCGTCACCGAGCCCCTCGACATCGCCATCCTGACCACCGTGACCAGCGCCGACGCCGTCGCACAAGCGCATGCGCTCGGCCTGCTGCGCCTGGACACCGCGGACGGACCCGCCCGACTGGCCCACCCCATGCTGGGTGAGGTCCGCCGCACCAACTCCCTGCGGATGCGCCGGCTACGCGGCCGGATCGCGGCCGCGCTCGCGACGACGAAATCGACGGATCCGCGTGATCTGGTGCGACGCGCCGTGCTGACCGCCGATTCCGACCTGCCTGCCGACCCGACCCTGTTCGGCGCCGCCACCTGGGCCGCGATGCAACTGCTCGATCTGCGGCTGGCCGAGACGCTGGCACAACGTGCGGAGGCGTCCGGCAGCGGGATCCAGGCCAAGATCGCCCAGGTCATGGCGCTCACCTGGCAGGAGCGGGGGCACGATGCCGAGCGAGTGCTCGCCGAACTCGCCGAACAGGCGCCCGGTCCGCTGCGGGCGCACGTCGCGATGCTCAGGGCGCTGAACTTTGCCGGAATTCTCGGTCAGATAGCCAGGGCCGAAAGAGAACTCGATGAATTCATGGCGGCCGACGACGCCGACACCCAGGTGCTCGCCGCAGCGGTGCGCGCACTCATCGAAGCAGCACGCGGGCACGCCGCAGCGGCCGCGGACCGGGCCGCCGACATCCTCACCGCAACGCCCGACAGCAACCTGGCGCGCATGCTGGCCACCTTCGCCCTGATCAGTGCGCTGCGTGACCTCGGCAGGGTCGATGAGATCGAGGCGGCCGCGCAGGCCGGTTACGCACTCGCGGAAGCGGCCAACGAGGTATCGCACCTTCGTGTGCCGCTGTACTTCCTGCACGCCTACGCGTACCGACCGGCCGGCGAGCTGGCGCAATCGGATACCGCCATCGCCCGGATCCGCCAGGACACCCTCGATATTCCGTTCGAGGGATCGTGGCACGTCGCCGAATCGTGGCGGGCCTACATGGCCGGACTGTCAGCGATGAACCGCGGCGACCTGCCCGAGGCCCAGCGCCTGTGCCAGGAGTCGCTGGTCGACGCCGGTTCTGATCACAGCGGCCGGCCACGAAAACGATTCGCCCGGCTGTGGCTGGCGACCGTCACCGCCATGGCCGGCCGCGGCGCCGACGCACGCCGCGAATTCGAACCGACCATGCACTGGGACACCGACCCCGACGCCGTGGGCTGGATCGGCGAATCATCCCTCGCCCAGGCCTGGATGTGCGCCGCCGAAGGCGCCGTCTCACAAGCAATCTCGATCCTGCACGACGCCGCCACCAGGGAGGCCGACCTCGGCCGGCACGCCTGGGAGGTACTGCTCCTGCAGACCGCGACCCAGTTCGGCGACCGCACCGCGGCGCCCAGGCTCACCGAACTCACCCACCTCGTGCAGGGACCCCGCGCCGCGGTGGCCGCCGGCCACGCCGGCGCGCTGGCCGCCGACGACGGGAACGGGCTACTGGTCGCGGCCACCGGCTACGAACAGTTCGGTGACCGCATTGCCGCCGCCGACGCCGCCGCCCAGGCCGCAGCTGTCCACCACCGCAACGGGAAACGTGGATCGGCACTGACCGCGGCGGCCACCGCGCAACGGCTGGCGGCCGAGTGCGGCGGTGCCGATACCCCCGCCCTGCGCGCCGGCACACTGCCGCTACCGATCACTGGCCGGCAACGCGAGATCATCGAGCTGGCCGCGCAGGGTTTGTCCAACAAGCAGATCGCGGACCGGCTGACCATGTCCGTTCGTTCTGTCGAGGGCCACCTGTTCCGCGCCTCCCAACGCCTCGGGGTCAACGGCCGCGATGGGCTGATCGCCATGGTGCACCCGCCCGACGCTTCGGATCGCAACGACGCGGGCTACGACCTGCCGATCAGCCCGAGGTAGTGGTAGTTGCGGATCTCGCCGAGCCTCAGGTCACCGAGCTGATCAGCGCCTTGCACAGCGGCATCCCGACCCCCAGATTGCGGGTCGCGTAGGTGTTCGGCGCGATGACGACGACCTCACCCCAGCGCGGGCAGGGCCCCTCGGTCTCGGGGTGCGTGTCACTGGACTGCAGGTCGGCGACGGCGGTCTCACCGGGCTGCAGCGTGAGCAGCGGGGCGGCGATCTGCTCGCGGCGCTCGACGTGCACGGCGGGCCCGGTCTCGTTCATGATGTCTGCCCCCGGATAGCCCTGCAGGGTGCACGCCCGCACAGAGTTGTTCTCGAAGAGCAGCACGAGGCGGTACTCCGAGCCCTGCGATTCCAGTGGCTTGTTCGACACCACGAGATCGGAGTCGGTGCAGGGACCGGTGACTTCCGGCTCCGCGGCGACCGGTGACGGTGGCGCGGTGACGGTCACGGTGACCGGTGGGGCCGCGACCGCGGCGGTGGTCGTCTGCGCCGGCCCGGCGGTTGAGCGCTCGGCAGGCGGGGCGACGGGCTCCGACGAGCAGCCCGCAAGCAGTGCGGCCGCAACGACCGGCAATGACAACCTCCACATGTTCATGACAGGAATGAGACAGCATCGCGGCGGCTACCGATCCCAAGTCGGCGACAAGTCCGGCGGGCCACACTGCCGCGGTGAATCTCTGGCTAGAAGCCCGTCGACGGCCGCGCAACCTGCGCGCCGGCAGTCTTCCCGCGCCGCTGCGCGTCCTGGCGATCCTCAGCTGGCTGGGCGCGGCGGTCATGCTCACCTTCGGCTTCATTCCCGGCTTCTTCGCCCCCGAGGAACATTCGCTGTTCGGCGGCGAACTGGTCTTCAAGTACTCGCCGATCTGGCCGCTGCTGTGCGGCCTGGCGGTGGGATCCGGAGTCGCAGCGGTCGGCTACGTCTACACCGCGACCGGCCCATACCCGCCCCGCCATCATTCGCTGCTGGCCTGGTGCGCCGGGGTCGCGACCCCACTCATCCCGGTCCTGATCCTGACCGCCGACCGGACCTGGCAGGTGTTCCCTGCTGCCGCGGCGTGGCTGGGCGCCGCCGCGCTGGTGATCGTCCAGCTCCACATCCGCCGGCGACCGACCTATCCCTGGCTGGGCATCCTGCTGACCTGCCTGGTTGCCGCGCCGTGGGTCCCGGGCATCTGGGCGAACATCCGGTTCGGTCAGGCCCTGCACGCTGTCACTCCCGCGGACCCGAACGAACTTCTCTACCTGCTGCTCGACAATATCGGGACCCAGACATATGTCCCGGCGATCGCGCTGGCCTTCGTGGCCGCCATGGCCACCGGCGGTGTCGCGCTGGCCGCGCATTCCCGGTCCGCCATCGCCCACAGCGTCTCGCGCCACCGACGGGGTTGGGGATACACCGCGCTGCTGTGCGCGCTGGCCGTGCTCATCGTCGTCCTCGAGATCACCGATGCCGGTGGCATCGCCTCGGGGTTCAAGGAGAACTACTGGACGCCCGGCGGTCCCGGCACCTGGCCGCATGCGATCCTGGTCGCCCTTGCCATCGCCTACGGCACGCGCCGGTCCTTCCGGTCGGCGCTGCTGCCCCGCGGGGACGTGCGCACCACGCTGGCCGTGGGTATCGGCGCGCTGGCCGGCCAGATCGTCATCGCGGTGGTGATCATCGTGAACCTGGTCGCCAACGCGATCACCGGCCCCACCGAGGACAGCATCGCGCCACCGGCGGGCCTGGAGCTCGCGATCATGTGGCTGACCCTGCTGACATTGGTGCCGGTCGCGGTGCGCCGAAGCCGGAATGGAACCGTCGGACAGCTGGTCGCCCGGGTGGGCCTGCTGTATCTGCTCCCCGTGTACGCGAACATCACGCTGAGCCAGTTCGGCGTGAACGTGCCCGTCGCGTTCTGGGCCAAGCCCACCCAGGTCGTCACCTGCCTGGTCGTGATCGGATCTGTGGCGACAGTTCTGGGCCTGGCGGGCCGGGCCACACTCCTCCCGGCCGAGCTGGTGAACCGGTTGGTGCTGATCCCACTGCTCATCGTCGTCGGCACCGCATGGATTCCGAGCGTCCTCGCCGTACCGTTGACGCCCGTCATCGCGGTGGCCGCCGCGGTGTTGACGCTGCTGTGGACGATGCCGGCGGATGCGGGAGCCGCGCACACCGGAGTCGTGCTCGCCATCTCGGCGCAGTTGCTTCTGGTCGCGGCGGCGGCCGGCATAGTCACCGTCTATCAGGAGTTCTCGGCGGACGACACGACGCTGGCCCTGTTGCTGTTCGCGGTGCCGCTGAGCACCCTGCTGTGCGCCCAGGTCGAGCCGGCAACGGAGGCCACCGACCCGCCGCCGTCGCCCTAGCCGGTAACGTGCCTTATCCGGTCAGAGTGGACCGCAATCCGCTCACCGTCGCGCACATGGGGGTCGATCACAGGTGTCAGAGCACAGTCCTCATCACGGCCCGGCCGAGGTTCCTGTCGACGTCCCGGTGCAGGACATTGTCGACGGCCCGGCCGAAACCGTCGAAACCGGCGCGACCGACGAACCGGTCGAGGCCACCGTCACCGACAAGGCACCGGTCAAGCGCAACGGCTTCAACCGCCGCGGATTCCGTTTCGCCACTCCGCTCGGAGACATCGCCATCGCCATCCGCACCCCCAAGCAGCGTCCCGTGGTGCCGAAATGGTTCGACCCGCTGGGCCTCACCGATCGTGCCGTCGACGCCGCGAAGACCGGCCTCAAACTCGCCGAATGGGGCGAAGAGCAGCTGGCCACCCTGGTGAAGAATCGGCTGGAAGCCCTGGATGCCGCGCCGCGCCCGCTGCAGTCCGCCGACGCGGCACCCGCCTCCACGGACACGCTGCACACCAAGCTGGGCCGGCTCCTGGACCGCGCGCTGGATCAGAGCACCAGCGGCAGTCAGCAGGAGCTCTACCACCGGCTGCTCGACCAGCTCGTCGCCGACGAGGCCCGGATCGTCGGCGCGCTGTCGGAAGGCATGGCCTCACCGCTGGTCAATGTGCACAGCCGGTCGCGCAACCAGGTCGTGCTGCAGAACGCGTGCCTCATCGGACGCACCGCAAACGTCGCACTTCCCCATATGGTCCCGCAGTACGTCGATCATCTGCTATCCCTTGGACTGGTCGAGACCGGTCCGGAGGACCCGTCACGTAAAGCGGACTACGAGGTGCTGATGGCGGAACCGATGGTGCTGAAGGCGATCAAGAGCGCATCACGCGGGCCGCTGATCGCCCGCACGGAAAAGTTGTCGCTGCGGCTGTCCGCACTCGGCCAGGGGCTGTGGGCGGCCGCAGTCGCCAATGACTAGCCAGACATTCCTCGCCGTCCAGTCCTGGCAGGAAATCCAGGCCGATTTCGGCGCCAACTGGTTCATCTACCTGTCCATGCCGTTCGTCGCGGCGTTCGTCGGGTGGAGCACGAAGATCGTGGCGGTGGAGATGCTCTACCGCCCAATGGAATTCAAGGGCATCGGCCCCTTCGGCTGGCAGGGCATCGTGCCGCGCCGGGCCGGCAAGGTGGGCTCCAAGACCATCGAGCTGCTCACCCAGAACTTGCTCAAACCCGAGGAACTCCTCGACCGCGTCGACGCCAAGGAAGCCGTCGAGGCGCTGCGCGAACCGCTGACCGAGGCCATCGACGAGATATCCCGCCAGGTCGCCGAACAGATCCGGCCCGGTCTGTGGGACTCACTGCCCGAAGCCGGTCGGCGCGCCATCCTCAAGCGCATCCACGACGAGACCCCGCGCGTCGTGGAATCGCTGATGAACGAGATGCGCTCCGATCTCCCGCGTTTCGTCGACGTGCAGTATCTGGCAGTCACCACCCTGGTCCGTAACAAGGACAAGCTCAACAAGCTGATGCGCGGCATGGGCGATGACGCGATGGCGTTCGTCCGGCGCAGCGGTATCTACTTCGGGCTCGTCATCGGTGTCGTGCAGATGTTCGCCTGGGCGCTGTTCCAGAATCCGTGGATCATGCCGGCCTTCGGTTTCGGCGTCGGTTTCATCAGCGACTACATCGCGTTGAACATGCTGTTCCGTCCCATCGAGCCGAAGAAGTACCTCGGCTTCATCCCCTTCCAGGGCCTGCTGCACGCGCAGCGCGACAAGGTCACCCGCGACTACGCGAGGATCCTGGCCGAGGATCTGTTCTCCCCCGAGATCCTGTTCGACGGGGTGCTGCGCGGCCCGGGTGCGGACAAGCTGTTCAGCCTCGTCGGCAAGGAGGTCAGCGCGGCCATCGATGCGCAGACCGGGATGGCCACTCCCCTGGTCAAGATGGCCGTCGGCACCCAGCGGTACAACGCGCTGAAGGACAACCTGGTCCAGATGGTGCTGACCCAGCTGCCGACCACGCTGCTGGAGGCTCAGGATTACGCGATGAACGTGCTCGATCTGGAGAACACGATCATCGACAAGATGGGCCAGCTCAGCAACGAGGAGTACGAGTCCATCCTGCGGCCGGTGTTCAAGGACGACGAGCCGACCATGATCGCCGTGGGCGCCGTCCTCGGCGGTGTCGTCGGCGAGCTCCAGGTGGTGCTCATCGAGAATTTCGGCAACGAGCCGGGCCACCAGGCGCTGCGCATCGTTTTGCACCAGTAGCCGGTCTTCCGCCGACGGGTCCGTCGGAGGACCATCAAGTGATGAACAACGGACTGCACACAGCGGTCGATGAGATCGCCGCCGGGATCTTCCGGCTCTCCACCTGGGTGCCGGGGATCACCGAACACGGCTTCACCTTCAATCAGTTCCTGGTGCGCGGCGAACAACCGTTTCTCTTCCACTGCGGCACCCGGGCGATGTTCCCGCTTGTTTCCCAGGCTCTGTCCCAGCTGATACCACTGGACGCGCTGCGCTGGGTATCGTTCGGTCACCTGGAGGCCGATGAATGCGGATCGATGAACATGCTGCTCGCCGCCGCACCGCACGCGGAGGTGATCCACGGCGGGCTGGCCTGCATGCTGTCGCTGAACGATATGTGCGACCGCCCACCTGTGCCGGCGCCCGACGATGTTCTCGACATCGGTGGACACCGGCTGCGGTTCATCCCGACACCACACGTCCCGCACAACTGGGAGGCCGGGCTGTGGTTCGACGAGACGACCTCGACGTTGCTGGCCGGTGATCTGTTCACCCACACCGGGAAATGTCGTGCTCTGACCGAATCGGATTGCGTGGCACCGGCAATGGCTGCAGAAGCGATCTTCCATGCCACCGGGCTGACGACCGCGCTGAGGCCCACTCTGCTGAGCTTGGCGCAACGCGAGCCCGTCACCCTGGCGATCATGCACGGCGCGTCATTCTCCGGCGATGGCGCCCAGCAGCTGCGGGCACTCGCCGACGGGTACGCCGCACTGACCGGGTAGCCGCGTCAGCGTGGCCGGCAGCCACAGGTGTCCCCGGCATGCAGGGATGGGTGTAACGACGTGGCATCCGCGTCGCGTCCGGCCGGAGCACCCGGTTCGCGAAGCAGCCGCCCGAGGGCGTGTTGGGCGATGGCCGCGACGGGCTGTTGCACGGCGGTGAGGCGAAACCAGCCGTACTCGTCGGCACCGCCGTCGAAACCGACCACCCGGATATCGTCGGGTACGCGTAATCCCGCATCCACGACGGCACGGATGACCGCGGCCGACTGTCCATATGTGCCGACCACGAATGCGGGCGGCACACCGACGGTGGCGCGCAGATACGCCGTAACTGCCGTGTACGCGCCGGCGGGTGTCAGGTCTGTGCGGATGTGCTGCACCGAATCTCCCAGCACAGAAACGACACCTGCGAATCGCTGTTGCACCGTCTCGCGGTCGCCGTGGCGCGCGTCCGCAGCGGTGAATCCACCGACGAACGCGATGTCGGCGCACCCGTGCTGCCCGACGAGGTGTTCGGCGATCATCGCGCCGGCGCGCGCATGGTCGACGCCGACGATCTCGGTGTCCACCTCACCGCGGACATTGTGCATCCACACGACGGGAATACGTTCTCGGGCATATAGTTTCGCGATGCCTGGCGCGTCGGCGGCGCCGATCACCGCCAGGCCGTCGATGCCCACCTCGGCAAAGGCCGTCGCAAACTCCAGTTCGCGCTCCGGGTCGTAGCCGGTGTTACCGATCATGGTGAGGTGGTCGCGTGAGCGTGCTTCGAGCTCGATCCGCCCGACGAACTCACCGAACAGCGGCAGGGTCAGGTCCGGCACCAGCAGACCGATCTGCCGCCAGCGCCGTGGCCGGCGTAGCGCCCTGGCCCGATGGTCGGGCCGGTAGTCCAATTGCTCGATCGCCTCGATCACCCTGGCCCGCAACAACTCCGACACCGGCCGCGGACCGTTGTTGAGCACGTAGCTGACCACCGCCGTGGACGTGCCGGCGCGGCTCGCCACCTCCGCCAGCGTCGGACGTTTCCCCTTCACACCAGACGACCTTTCGCTTGCCCGCACCGCCGCATCAGAGTTTTGATCACGCCGATTGTGACGGTTCCACTCTGTCGGACCGACGTTACGCTAATCGATTAGATCATTAACTCGCAGGACTCGAAGATGTAACACGACATTGGTGGAGTATTCGGCATGGCATTCGTACGGCTCAGCGGCGTCACCTATCTCGACCCCGAATCAGTGCACGACAGCTACGTGCTGTTCAGCGGCGCCGACTCGATCACCCGACTGATCGACCTCAACGGCAACGTCATTCATGAATGGCCGCATGCCGGGGTACCGCCCCGGCTACTCGACCCGGCGCTCAACGGCGGACGTGTCGGTGATGTCGGCGTGCAGTTGCAGGACAGCGGCGACGCCCGCGGCGGCATCTACGCCAACGGCACCGTCGGGGTGCTCAGCTGGGATGGCGAACCGGTGTGGGAATGGGGGCAGCAGGCTCCGGGCGGCGCCGCCCGGCAGAACCACGACTGGGAGCTGCTGCCCAACGGCAATCGCCTGATCCTCGTGACCGTGCCGCGGGTGGTGCCGGATCTGGGCGACCAGACCACCGGCGATCAGGGTCTCTACGAGGTCACTCCGAGCGGGGAGATCGTGTGGCAGTGGTTGGCCGGAGATCACCTGGCGGAGTTCGGTTTCTCGGCGGCGGGCTGGACCGCGCTGCGTCAGACCGTGGCCCGCGACCCCGAAGATCCGTGGGGCTACCTGGAGATGAACAGCGCCAAGACACTCGGACCCAACCGGTGGTACGACACCCTCGCCGACCCGGCGTTCCACCCCGACAACATCCTGATCAGCTTGCGCAAGGCCAACATCATCGCCCTGATAGACAAGACGTCCGGCGCGATCGCGTGGCGACTGGGGCCCTACTACACCGCCGAGCCGGGGGCGCAGCACCAGCGCATCAACGCGCACAAGGTGCCTCGCCCGCTCGATCAGACTTCGGGACAGCACAACCCGCACATGATCGCCGCGGGGTTGCCCGGTGCGGGCAACATCCTGGTCTTCGACAATCAGGGCGGCGCGGGTTACCCGCCGGCGCCGATCGGCATCTACGCCGGATCGCGGGTGCTCGAAATCGACCCCCGCACAGAGGAGATCGTCTGGCAGTACACGGCCGAAGATTCCGGGCGTCCCACCTGGACATTCTTCAGCTCATTCGTCAGCAACGCACAACGACTTCCCAACGGGAACACCCTCATCACCGAGGGCATGCAGGGCCGGCTGTTTCAGGTGACACCCGACGGGGACGTCGTCTGGGAGTACCACAGTCCCTACCAGGGCTACGGCGTGGCGGGCGAGCCCGAGGTCAAGCATCCCAGAGTGCCCGGCGTCGACCGGCTGTCGCTCACCGCACTCGTCTACCGCGCGCAGGCCGTGCCCTTCGAGTGGACACCCGAGGGCACCGCCCGGACACCCCTGACACCCGTCGGGATCCCCTCGAATCCCTGACACAGCAGGTAATCCACCACACCATGAAGAGGTCGGCGATGTCACCACAAGCAGCAGATCTGGTGTCCGGTTCACCACCGTCAGCAGTCGAGCGTCCCGGGCCGCGCCCGGCGACGCGGCGATCCCGCGCACTGGCAGCACTTTCCCGGCTGCGTCCCCTTGGCTGGACGGTCGCCGGACTACTGCTCGCCGCGAGTGTCTGGTCCGTGGTTGTCGCCTCCGGCCAATTCCCCAGGCAGCTGTTCCCCAGCGTGCCCGAGATCCTCTCGGCCGGAGCAACGCTGTGGTCGGATGGGCTGCTGGTCGCCGATATCGGAGCCAGTTTACGCAGGGCCGCAGCGGGATTCGTGATAGGGACGGCCATCGGCGTCGCGGTGGCGGTGCTCACGGCCACCACAACCACGGGCCGCAGGCTTCTTCAGCCGGTACTACGGGTCTTTTCCCCGATCCCGACCATCGGACTGGTGCCGCTGGCCATCCTGTGGTTCGGGCTGGGTGAGAACAGCAAGACGTTGGTGATCGCCCTCGGCGTTTTCGTCCCGGTGTGGATCAACAGCCACGCCGGATTGTCCAGCACCCCGGCCGATTATCTCAAGGCGGCCCGCTGCCTCGGCGCGAGCCGCCGGCAGACATTGCGTCGGGTGGTTCTCCCCGAAGCCGGACCCGATATCGTCTCGGGCCTGAGAGTGGGGGCCGCGATGGCTTTCGTACTCATCGTCGTCGCCGAGATGACCGGCACCACCTGGGGCATCGGATACCGGATCTATCAGGCACAGCTGTTCTCCCAGGCCGACCGGCTCATCTTCTGCCTGATCGTGCTGGGAATCCTGGGCGCACTGTGTGATCACCTCCTCGACTCGGCCACCAGGCCGCTGACCCGCTGGGCGCAGGAGGAACGCTGATATGGCGCTGGAGACGATCGACCTCGTGGTGCGGTTCCCCGGCAAGCCGGAACCAACCCTCAAGAACATCTCGATGACCATTCCCGACGGATCCTTCGCCGTACTGGTCGGCGCATCCGGGAGCGGCAAGTCGACCCTGCTGCACTGTCTGGCAGGCCTGATCACCCCGTCATCCGGCATTGTCACCGACAACGGTGACGATGTCGTGGCACCGCACCCCAGCCGCGGGGTCGCATTCCAACGCGATGTGCTGTTCCCGTGGATGTCTGTGGCCGACAATATCGAATTCGCCCTGGCAGCAAGGCGATTGCCCAAGAGCGACCGCACAGACCAGATCCACGAGCTACTGAGCCTGGTCGGCCTCGGCGAAGAAGTGGCCCGACAGCGGCCCACCGAACTCTCCGGCGGCATGCGGCAGCGGGTGAGCATCGCGCGGGTGCTGGCCGGCGAACCCACCGTGATGCTCATGGATGAGCCGTTCGCCGCGCTCGACGCCCTCACCCGGCTGCGCATGCAGGACCTGTTGATCGATCTGTGGACGCGCCTGAACAGGACCGTCGTGTTCGTCACGCACGATATCGACGAAGCGATCCGGCTCGGCGACACCATCAGCGTGCTGCGCGACGGTCAGATCATCGAGCGCATCGAGAACCCGTTGAGCAGACCACGACCCGCCGACGCACTGGCCGACCAGAGCGGCTACAGCGAGGTCCGCAAGGTCCTGCACCACCGCCTCGGCGTCGACCACGCCGCGCACTGAACCCAACCGAGGAGCAACATCATGAACAGCACCCTGCGGCGCCTCATCGCCGCCACCGTGGCGGCCGCCGCCGTCACCGGACTCACCGCCTGCTCATCGGCGGGCAGTTCCGATACCCAAGAGTTGACGGTCGGATTCGTGGTGGACCCGTCCTGGGCCCAGATACCGGTCGCCGTCGACACCAAACTCTTCGAGCAACGCAACATCCGGGTCAATGTGGTGAACTTCCAGTCCGGCGTCGAGGCGCTGCAGGCCGCCGCGGCCGGTCAGGTCGACATCACGACGGCCGCCGACGTGCCGACGTCGGCCGCGCTGCTGCGATCGCCCACCCTTCGAGTCGTCGCCGACGGATCACGATGGGAAGGCTCCCGGATCGTGGCGCGCCGCAGCGCGGGTATCGAGAACATTCAGGATCTCGCCGGAAAGTCCATCGGCACACCCCTGGGCACCAGCGCAGCGTACTTCATTGCAAATGCGCTGTCGCACAGCAATGTCGAGGCGCAGCTGGTCCAGGTGTCCCCGTCGGCGATGGTCACTGCGGCAACTCAGCACAATGTCGATGCCGTGTCGATATTCCAGCCCTACCAAGCCCAGACGGTGCAGGCACTGGGGCCCGACGCGATCGAACTGACCGGCGGAACCTACAACCAGCACAGTCTGTTCCTGGCCACCGAGAATTCGATCGCCGGTAAGGCCGCTGCGATCACCTCATTCTTCGCCGCGCTCCAGGATGCTGGCACGGCGCTGTCGCGCCGCGACGATTCGGCGGTCGACGCGGTGGCCAAGGCCACCCAACTCGATGCCGAGCTGCTGGACACCGTGCTCACCGAGTTCGACTTCACCCTGCAACTGAAACCCGATCTGGCAACGAAACTCACCGAGCTCGGCGAGTGGGCCAAGACGCAGAAGTCCATCGACCCGACCACCCAGTTGCCGGATTATGCGCAGTTCCTCGACAGTCAGTTCCTGCCGAACCCGGCTCCCTGACGCGCGCCGTCATGGCAGCAGAAGAGCCCGATTATCGATTCACGCTGGCCAACGAACGCACCTTCCTGGCCTGGATCCGAACAGGTTTGGCATTACTCGCCGCCGGTGTGATCATCGGCGAGTTGTTGGTGACACCCGGGCCGCACGGTCGTGAACTCGCGCTACTGGCCATCCTCTGCACGGTGACCGCGGCGGTGATCTCGGTGGCCGCGTTTCGCCGGTGGCGGCGGGTGCAGGAGGCGATGGCCCGCCACCAGCCGTTGCCGCGCCCCAACATGCTCATGCGGTTGACCGTGGCGATGCTGTGCCTGGGCTCGATCGCCTGCATCGCCCTGGTGATCTCATGAACGAGTTGCAGTCCGAGCGCACGGTGCTGGCCTGGTGGCGGACCACGCTGGGCGCCACCGGCATCACCGTGCTGGCGCTGCGCGCCTGGATGATGCACCGTTCCGTCATCGAGCTGGCGGTGTTGCTGTGCTGTGCCGCCGGGTTGGCCGCGCTGGTCGCGGTCACCCTCATGCGCCACCCGCATCACCGCGCCGCGGCGGCTCTGATGCTCACCATCAGCGGGCCACCGGCTGTGGCGAGCCTCTGTGTGCTGGCGGGTGTTCTCCTCGGCTGAGGCACCCGCGTTGCGGTGCCCGGCCAACCCGGGACCACCCGGTAGCCTCGAACTCGTGGCAGGCAGGGCGACGCGGGCAGCAGCGTGCATCGGGGCCGGCGCCATCGCGCTGACCGCGCTGCTCGCCGGATGCAGTGACAGCACCGACGGAACCCCGGTCGGTTCGGCGCCCTCGGGCACCGAACCGGACTTCCCGACGACACGACCCAGTCGCACCACATCCACGACACCGCCCGCGCCACCGACGTCGGCCACCCCGGTACCCGCCGGCCCCGAGGCCCTCACACCGCAGAACGGCTACGTCTACCTCGAGACGAAATCGGGGTTGACCCGCTGCCAGCTCAACGTCGAGGCGGTGAGTTGCGAAGCCGAGTTCGAAAAGTCGCCGAGCATCGACGGATTCCCGGCCAACGGCGTCAACCTCAACGCCGATGGTGCCGTCACCTGGGTTTCCGGGAATCTCGGCGACATCCCGACCGTGCCGCTGGAGTACCGCACGTACACCGCGCTGGGCTGGACCATCGAGGCGTCCGAGGCCGGCACGCGTTTCACCAACGACGGCACCGGGCATGGCATGTTCGTCCGAATCGAAGGTGTGGAGACGTACTGATGGACCGGGTACCGAAATGACCGTCGCCCGCAAGGAACGTGCGGCGCTGGTGGACACCATGCGGGCCGCCGGGCCCGACGCACCCACGCTGTGCGAGGGCTGGAACACCCGCGATCTGGCCGCGCATCTGGTGGTCCGCGAACGCCGCCTCGACGCCGCGCCCGGGATCCTGGTGCCCAGGCTGGCCGGCTACACCGCCCGCGTGCAGGAGCAGGTGACGGCCTCGACCGACTGGCCCCAACTGCTCGCTCAGGTGGCGGCCGGACCGCCGCTGTACTCGCCGTTCATCCTGCTCGACCCGCTGGTGAACGTCGCCGAGATGTTCATCCACCACGAGGACGTCCGTCGTGCCGGAATGACCTGGGAGCCAAGGGTTCTCGATGACGATACGACGGCCTCGCTGGCACGCCAGGTCAGCTCGTTCGCGCGGATGACGCTGTCGAAGGCACCCGCCCGAGTCTCGCTGACCACGCCGCAGGGCAAGGTGCTGAGCACGGCGGGCAAGGGTCCGCCGGTGACGATCACCGGCGATCCCGGCGAACTGCTGCTGTTCTCCGCCGGACGCGAACCGGCACGGGTGAGCTTCGACGGGGACGCCGACGCCATCGCCGCGGTGCAGCGTAGCCGCCGCGGTCTCTAGGCGATGTCTGCGACCCTCGCCGATTACCTGTGGTGGCAGTCGTTTCGGCCGGATTGGGCCGGCGCCCACTGTGTGACGCTGATCAGCGATAGCACGTCACCTCAGGTGATCGACGCACTCGGCGGGCGCACCGTGGCGCAGGTGTCGGGTATCGACGCGTTGATGGCGCGAAGCTTCGAGCACTGGGGTGACACCCACGATCCCGAAGCGGCGATCATCGGCGTCACCGATACCGGTGCCGGCTGGGCTCTGATCGCCGAGGTGAACGGATATCTCGGTGTCACACCCGAACTGATCGCGCCGGTGTCCGCCGACCGGACGGTCGTATCGCACTTTCGCAATGTCAACGCGGTGTACCGGTTCAACTGGTGGCGAGACGGGCAATTGCTGACCGACCTGGATCTGTTGTTCCCCGCCGAGCGTTTCGGCACCGAACCCGATGCGCTGACCGCCGACATCGCGGGTGTCGGCATCCCGCTGGATGACGAGGACGTCTCCGCGGTCGATCTCTCCGCGGCGGCCTTCGCGCTTGCCGAGCGCATCACCGGCGTCGCCTGCACTCCCGAACTGTTCGAGCAGGCCGCGTTCACGGTCGCGATCGCGCCGATGCCCGGCGGCTAGGGTGGAACCCATGCCTTCCCTCGACTTCCGTGTCTTCGTCGAACCCCAGCAGGGCGCGAGCTACGCCGATCAGCTCGCCGTCGCCCAAGCCGCCGAACAGCTGGGGTACTCCGCCTTCTTCCGGTCCGACCACTACGTGGCCATGGCCGGTGACGGCCTGCCCGGCCCCACCGATTCCTGGGTGACGCTGGCCGGCATCGCGCGGGAGACCAACACCATCCGGTTGGGCACCATGGTCACCTCGGCGACCTTCCGGCACCCGGGGCCGTTGGCCATCGCCGTCGCGCAGGTAGACGAAATGAGCGGTGGCCGAGTCGAACTCGGGATCGGCGCCGGGTGGTTCGAGGCCGAGCACGCGGCGTACGCCATCCCGTTCCCGCCGTTGGGTGAGCGTTTCGACCGGCTCACCGAGCAGCTGCACATCCTGACCGGGCTGTGGGACACCCCGGTCTTCGAGACCTTCGACTACGCGGGAACGCATTACACCGTCAAGGATTCGCCCGCGCTGCCCAAGCCCGCGCAGACACCGCACCCGCCGATCATCATCGGCGGCGGCGGCCCCAAACGGACCCCGGCGCTGACCGCGCAGTTCGCCGACGAGTTCAACATCCCGTTCGCCTCGCTGGAAGACCTGACGGCGCAGTACGACCGGGTCGCCACCGCAGTGGCCGACGCCGGCCGCGCGCCGGACTCGCTGGTCTACTCGGCCTGCTTCGTGCTGTGCGCCGGCAGCGGCGAATCCGAACTGACCCGGCGCGCCGCGGCGATCGGCCGGGAACTCGATGAGATGCGCGGCAACTCACCGGTGGCGGGCACCGCCGACGAGATCGTGGACAAGCTGGGCGCCTTCGCCCGGGCCGGAGTCCAGCGGGTCTACCTGCAGGTTCTGGACATGTCCGATCTCGACCACCTGGCGTTCTTCTCCTCGGAGGTCATCCGGCAGCTGGATTGATCCGGGGCTACTATCGGTGGCCGTGACGGGCGATCCCAAGTGGCATGAGCGAACGCCCACCCTGCTGGCGGCCAGCGTGGCCGCACTCGCGGCCATCGGCCTGATCGTGTGGTTGACGATGTTCGTGGTCCGGCAGGCCACCACCACCGAGCCGGCACCGCTGGAGTACATGACACCGTTCTCGGATTCGTCATCGTCCACCGGCACCTCGTCGACCACCACCTCGACGATCACCAGCACCAGGCCGCCGGAGACGACCGACATCACCGATGTGATCGGCCCGTCCTCGTCGTCGGAGACCACATCGTCATCGCCGTCGGAGCGACCGTCGCGCACCCCGCGGTCCCGCTCCGATGATGAGGACGACGAGGACGAGACCACCACGACGCGGCGCCGGGCCCGTCAGAACGAGACCAGGACGCTGTACCCGGCGCCCTGACGCGCCGGCGCTCATCGGCCTCGCGCGTGAAATTCGGCGACCAGCCCCTCGGCGCTGCGCACCGCCGCCCGGCAGGCCCTGGTGGTGAACGGATCGTTGAGCGGGTGATCGGCCCGGCGGCGCCAGCGTTGGGTTGCGGCGAAGGCCGCGCGGGGGCCGTCGTGCGGATTGTCGGGCCCCAGTCCGAGCCTGCTGGCCGCGTCGGTTCCCGAGCCGCCGATCAGGCGCCGCAGCGAGGACATCTCGTCTTCGGTCAATGTGGTTGGCCGGGAACGCAATTGGCTCAGCAGGCGCAGTTCCTCGAAGGCGTGCGCGTCGGCGAGCAGCGGGTCTATGTCGGCGAGGATCTGCCGGCTCGCATAGATCGGGTTGACCTGGACGAAGCGGCGCAAGGACAACAGCGCGGTGTGCGCCTTGAGCAGGTCGGAGCGCTGCGCGAACTGCTGGTCGATGACGTCACGCAGCGCGATCAGGCCGCTGCGCTCCAGGAGTTCGTCGGCCAGTGCCACCGAATCGCTGATCCCGGCGCTGAGTACGGCGATGGAGATCCGGATACCGAACATCCCGAACCGCTCCAGCAGCGCGGCCCGGGTCGCGGCGTCCACCGGCAGCGAGGGGTCCTCGCGCACGAAGCGGTCCACGCTCAGCATCGCCTTGGCCAACTCCGCGGGCGGCACCCCGACCAGTTTCTCCAGCGCGACGAATTCGCTCTGCCGCAGGGTGCGCGCGGTCAGTGCCAGCAGCCCGGACACCGGCACCACGGCCTGGCAGATCCCGGTCTTGTCCATCTCGGCGGTGAACCGGGTGGCGACATCGCGGGCCGAGAGCATGGCGTCGATGCGGCCGGCGCCGATCTCGTCGGCGCGCGATGCCACCCCGATCACGCCGAGCGCGCCCGAGGACCCTCCCACCAGTTCCCCGATCTGCTTGAGCAGCGCGATATCGGCGGCGTTCAGGGTGCGCAGCAGGAACACCACGGCGTCCACCCGCGGCACCCCGTCCTCGGGAACCAACAACCGCAGCGTCCGCTGCGACACATCGCGTGACAGCGAAGAGGTGCCCGGGGTGTCGATGATCGTGGTGTCGATCAGTTCGGCGGCGGGCCATTCCACGTCGAGGTCCTCGACGTCCTCGGGGTCGAGCCCGGTGAAGCTGAACGTCAGGCTGCGCTGCTGGTCACCGCCGGTCCGCGCGATCGGGACGTTCGACCGCCGGCCGTCGCGGTGATTGGCGGTCACCTTCGGGGACGGCCCGTGCCGGAACCGGGTGACGATGCGGGTGGCCTCGGTGGCGTCGGTCGGGGCGATGTCCTCACCGACGAGCGCGTTGACCAGGGTGGATTTACCGGCCTTCAGGGTTCCGGCCAGCGCGATGCGCATCGGCTCGTTCAGCCGGCGCTCGATGCGGTCGAGCTCGGCATGCACATCGGCGCGCTGCCGGTACGCGGGATCGGCCCGGTAGGCCGCAATCGTGCCACCGAGGATGGCGCGCACGTGATCGCTGGTGCTCATGACGAGGCCAGCTTAGAGGGGGCGAGCGGAGCGACGGGGATTCAAGCCCGGGCTTCCAGCTTGTCGACGTTGTCGATGACCTGCTTGAGGATGTTGAGCTGACGTTCCAGCTCCTTGATCCGGGTGTTGCGCTCGTCTTCCTGCATCTTCGCCGATGCGAGGGTGGCCTGCAGCGACTCGTTGAGTGACCGGCTGGTCTGGTTGGCGATACCGCGGTAGTGGTCGCGCAGTTGCCGTTGCACGGCGCGCAGCCGGTCCCGGGATTCCTTGTTCACGATGAACGAGATGTCGTCGACGAAGCGGCGCGCATTGGTCTTTGCCTCGTTGCGCACGCGCAGCATCCGGTTCTCCATGTCTTCCTTGTAGGCCTTGCGACCCAACAGGAATCCCGCTCCCAGTGATAGCGGGTTGAACATGCCCAGCCCGGCGAACGAGGTGAGCATGCCGAACATCAGGATGCCGCCGTAGGAGCCGCGCATACCGGTCACCACCTTGTGGCCGGCCTTGATCGGCTTGGCCTCCAGTTTGGCCACCGATTTGAACTCCCCGAAACCGGCGCCCATATCGCGGGCACTGACCTCGGGCAGCTCGACGACGTCCAGACCCGCCTCGGTGAACAGCCGGGCCACCTCGGCGGCCAGCGCCTCGGCACGCTGGTACGCCCAGACGAAGTTGTCACCGACCGCGGTGGCGACCGCCGTCTCCAGTTCGGTGCCGATCTCGGCCCAGTGCTGGGTGGGATCGCAGGAGTCGATCACCTTCTCGGTGTGGGCGGTGATGTGCCGGAACCGGTTGCGCAGGTCGTGATCGACATCGGCGGTCAGGTCGGCGATGCCGTCGTTGAGGGTCTGTTGCCACAGTGCGGTCTGCTGCAACGCCTCCTGGGCTTCTTCCTTGCGGCGCTCCAAATCCGCGGTGAGCCGCTCCCGAGCGGCCGGGTCGTTGAGCACGGACAGCTCGCTGTGCACAGTGAGCGTCAGATGCTCTGCGGCGGCGCGGATTTCACCGAGCACGTGGTCACGGATCCGGTCGTTCTCCCGCGACATGACCTTCTCGGACAGGAACTTGATGATGGCCGGGAAGTTGGATTCCTCGTTGAGCTCTTTGTCGTTGAGTGACACGGCGTGGCCGCGCAGCACCGAACTGGCCGGGATCACCGGGACGCTGACGGCGGCACGCTGCAGGTGGGCCTGGTTGGCCGCGACGATCTCCCGCCAGTGCGGGTACAGATCGGTCTTGGTGGCGATGATCGTTGCGACCGGGCAGATTTCGACGGCCTGCCGGATGAAGGTCATCTCCGGTTCGGTGAACTCCTGGCTGGTGTCGCTGACCATCAGCACGGCGTCGGCGTCGGGCAGCAGGCCCAGCGTCGCCGACAGGTGGGGCTGGCCGTGTCCGCCGACACCGGGTGTGTCCACGAACGCCAGGCCGTTCTTGAGCATCTGGCTGGGCACGCCGACCTCGACGCGCAGCACCTCGCGGCCCTCGGCTGCCGGTGCCCGGCGCAGATCGTTCTTCAGCTCCGACATGTCGATGTCGACGAATTCGGCATCGGCGCCGTCGGGGGTCACCACCACCAGCCGCGCGGTCGGGGTCTCGGCGTAGAAGACCACGGTGGCCAGCACGGTGCTCTCGTCGTCACCGACGCGGGCGACCGGGATGTTCAGCAGCGAGTTGAGCAGTTGGCTCTTACCCTGCTTGAGCTGGCCGGCAATGACCACCCGGATCTGCGGATCGGTGATCCGCTCCCTGGCGATCCGCAGCCGTTCGGCCAGGTCGGCGCGTTCGTACAGACCGGCGATCTTGGTGGTGTGGTCGATGAGTTCGACGATCACCTTGACCGGGCGTGCGGGTTGCGTCATCTCGCCCCTTCCTGAGGGTCAACCGTAGGCGCGCCGACTGGCGGGGACCAGGAAGCGGTCCCCGCCAGTCGGGTTGTGCCAGAACTTGCTCAGAACAGTCCGGCGTCGACGTTCGTCTCGATGGTGTTGTCCACGTCGAGGGTGTTGTTGACGGAGTTGTCCACCGAGTTGTCGATATCGGTGTCCACCACGGTGGTGGTCACGCTGTCGTCATCGCTGGCGTCCAGGGTGCCGGAGTTGTCGATGATGGTGATGCCGCCACCGTTGCCGGCGTCGCCACCGCTGGAGTGTCCGCCGCCGATCAGGCCGCCGCCGGCCACCGAGCCGCCGCCGTTGCCGCCGCTGGTGTCGACATCGTTGAGCACCGGGCCGTCGTTGTCGGAGATGATGTCGTCCCCGGCGATCTGGGAGTTGTCCTCCACCTCGTTCTCGTCGCCGATGACCACCGGTGAGTGGTTGCCGGTCTCGACGTCGACCTTGGTGTTGTCATCGCCGACGACGTTGTCGTCCCCGGTGACGTTCTCGTCGCCGACCACGATGTCCTCGCCGGTGATGTTCTCGTCGCCGACCACGTTGCCGTTGCCGGTGGTGACGGTTCCCGCGTTGTCACCGTCGACCACGACCCCACCGTCGGTGGCGGTGTTGGAGGTCTTGTTGCCGAAGGTGATGTCACCGAAGCCGAGGTTGAATCCGCCGACCTGCGAGTTGGCACCGGAGCTCTGGTCCGGGCTCAGGAACTCGGCATTGGTCTTGTTGTGGCTGGCGATGTCGGTCTCCGGGGCGAAGGTCCGCTGCGGGGCGTACATCGGCGCGAACGAGGTGGCGATGCTGTGGTGATCGGCGACCGCGCGCTGCAGGCCGAGCACCGGATCCCCGCCGCCGAGGGCGACGCCGGCCGGGGCCGCGGTGGCCGCGACGGCCTGCAGCTGGGCTGCGGTCACGTTCGGGAGGCCGGCGTCACGCAGCGCCTGCTCCGGGTCGGCCACGAAGGCACCGGCCAGGTCGGGGCTACGGAAGAGGTCGAGGATGTAGTCGATGATGGTGGTCATTGGAGTGCCTTTCTCAGGAGGTAGGTAGGTCCTGTCGCTGGGTGGTCCGGCGAACTGAAGACAACGTTATGGGCGCCGGAGCGTCGGTGAAACGGGGCCGATTCCCCTCCTCCCCGAACCCCATACAGGGCCTTGGGGGGTGCCCCCATTAGGGGATTAGGGGATCGCTAGGGGCGGGTTGGCCGGCACACGAAAAAGCCCGCCCCGCCGCGGAAAATCGCAGCTGGGCGGGCTCAGGTCGAAGGCGGTCAGTCGAAGACGTCGAAACCGGACACGTCCGGAGTGGCGGCCCAGTCGTGGTCCGGGATGCCGTCATGCACCGGAAGGTCCTCGACCACGGTGTTCACCGGCATATCGGCGTACTCGTCGTCCAGGCCCTGGATCACGCCGAGACCGTCGTCGGCGCTGGTCGCCACCTCGTGGACGGGCAGCTCATCCAATCCGTCGGCGATCACCGGCACGGAGTCTTCGATACCGAAGGCATCGAAGGCCGCGGTGGCGGCGCCACTGGCCCAGACGTTGGAATCGACCGCCGGAACGGCGCCGGCCCAGCTGGTGGCGTCCGCACCGGGCACTGCCGAGGAAAGTGACTCGGCAACGACCGGGATCAATTGATCGACATCGGCACTGGTCACATCGGGCAGGTTGGCATCGGCGATGGCCGCGGCGGGATCGGCGGCGTAGCGTGCCGCCGCGTCGGAGTCCCGCACCAGCGACATCACGAAGTCGAGCAGCGAGTTGGCCATGAGTTGGTCCCGCCCATCCTTCCCGGAGTTACATCTGAAGCTTGTGAACCGATGTTATCCACGGATGGAGCCCATGAGATCGGTGCTGAGCCCAGCCGCCGGCCGCACCCATTAGGGGATCGCCCATTAGGGGCTCCGACACGTTAGGGGGATTCCCGCAGGTGGGCTTTCCCAGCCGTTATGGTGAGTGCTTGCAGAAGGAGGTCGCATGAGCGACTCGCTCGGATTGTCCGTCGGGATGACCAATCTGGTGGCGGCCCGCGATGGGCGGCCGCCGGTCACGCGCCGGTCGGTGCTGACCCTGTTCAGCGACCGGGCGCCCGAGGTCGGCGTCCCCGGCGAGAACCCGAACCTGGGCCAGCCCGGCCTGGTGCTCGGGGGCTTCGTGGACCGCGTCGGTGACCCGGTACCACTGGTGGCGTCCGATGGGTCCTCGCACCGCGGTGATCAGGTACTCGCCGAGGCGCTCGACGCGATGACCCACACCGTCGGCGGTGGCAGTCCCATCACCATTGCGCTGCCCGCGCACTGGGCGCCCTCGGTGGTGGCCGCCCTGCAGACCGCGCTGCGGAACAAGCCCGGATTGGCCGCCGCGGCGGTGGTCCCGGATTCGGTCGCTGCTCTCGCCGGTCTGCGCTCCAGCCTGCCGTCCCAGGGTGTGGTCGCCCTGGTCGATCTCGGTGGCAGCGGCACCAGCGTGACGCTGGCCGATGCCGGCGCACAGCTCGCCCCGATCGGCGCGACCCAGCGGTATGCCGATTTCTCCGGTGAGCAGATCGACCAGGCGCTGCTCAACCACGTCATCGCCGGGATCGCCGACGCCGGTGACGCCGACCCCGCGGGTACCGCGGCCGTGGGCTCATTGGGACGGCTGCGCGACGAATGCCGCCGGGCCAAGGAACGGCTGTCCGCCGAGACGGCGACCGTGGTGCCCGCCGAACTGCCCGGCTTCAGCTCCGATGTGCGGGTGACCCGCGCCGAGCTCGACCAGCTCATCGACGCGCCGCTGGGCGGGCTCCTGACCGCGGTCGAAGAACTGTTGCAGCGCAGCGGTATAGCGCCCGGACGATTGAGCGCGGTCGCGACGGTCGGCGGCGGTGCCGCCATTCCCCTTGTCACCCAAGGGCTCTCCGAACGCCTGCAGGTTCCGGTGCTGACCGCCCCGCAGGCCGCGACCCTCGCGGCGGCCGGCGCGGTCCTGGTCGCCGACCTGGCCTCCGAGGCCGGTGCGGCGACGGGACTGGCCCCGGCCGCATTCCAGGATTCCGCACCTACCGGGATGGCGCCGACGATGGGCTGGGCCGGAGGCGCTGCCGCAGCAGCCGCCGCCTCGGAAGCCCCCGGTGGCCTGGCGTGGTCGCAGGACGACGACGCCCCCACCGGTGAGCCGGTGCCCTACCAGGGCCCCGACTACGAAACGGGTTACGCCGCAACCCCTACCGATGCCCGACCGCCGATAGCGCTCGCGCCGGGGGAAGATGATTACCCCGCAGAACCCGAGCCACTGCCCTGGTACAAGCGCCCGCCGCTGCTGTTCGGTGCTGCCGCCGCGGCGGCCCTGCTGGCTGTCGGTGGCCTCGCCGTCACCCTGACCGGCACCAGCAGCCCCAGTGGTCCGGTCACCGAGACCGCGACGAGTTTCTCCACCGAGCCAGGGCAACCCGGCGAACCGGTGGTGACCGAACCCCAGACCGTGACCGTGACCGGCGATGACGGCGTCGTGACGACCTCTGTGGCGCCGCCTCCACCGCCGCCGTCGTCGACCACCACCACGACCACCACCCCGTCGACCACGTCGTCCACCACCACCACCACGACGACCACCACCACGACCACCACGACAACGACCACGACGACCCCACCGACGACGACCACCACCAAGCCGGTCACCACGACGACCGCGCCCCCGGTCACGACCACCACGGTGGCCCCCGCGCCGGAGCCCGAGCCCGAGCCGGAACCCGATCCTGCGGAGCCCGCCGCCGAAGCCGGATAATCGTCGTGGGCGCGGACTCCGATGCGATCGCGGCATTGCTCGCGGCGCCCTCCGAGCCGGCCAAGGTGCTGGTCTCCGGAGGCATCGGCACGGGCAAGACGGCGCTGCTGAGCACGGTGCGCGCCGCGCTGCGGGCGGCGGGCCTGCCGGTGCGCAGCCGTCCCGCCGACGACGGCCCCGGCGCCTTGATCGTCGATGACGCCCATCTGCTGTCCGATGACGAACTGGCGCTGCTGTGTGAGCGGGCCGCCGAACCGGGCCGCACCGTCGTCGTCGCCGCCGAACCACTGGCTCACCACGGCGCCCTGCGTGCGTTGGCCCTGGCGCTGACCCGGGACAATCCCGCGGTGACGCTGGGCGCCAAGACATCTGCCGACCTGACCCACGTCGAGCAGCCTGACGCCGTGCTCGCCGCGACGGCAGGGATACCGTTCCTGGTGGCGGCCGCGGCGGGCGCCGATGCACCGGCCGAGGCCGCCCGGTTCGCGCTGGTGGAACGACTGCGCCGACATGATCAGCCGGTACTGGACACCTTGCTGCTGTGCTCGCTGGATCCGCGTCTCGGACCAGACGATATCGCCGCCGCGTTGCGGGTGGAAGCCGTTGTGGCCCAAACACTTGTGGATCGAGCCAGAGCCAGTGGGCTGCTGGAGCCCGGTCAGCACCGGGCGTTCCGGCGCACCCTGCATCAGGCGGTGGCCGAGATCGTCGGCACGGCGCGCCACCACGACACCGAGATCGCGCTGCTGCAGTCACAGCTCGAAATGACCACGCTGTCAGCCGATCTCGCGCTCACGATGGCAGAACACGGATTGCGGGACGGCCGGCTGGCCGAGGCGCTGACCGCTCTGGCGGGGCGGCACCGCGACGAACCCGCACGTGCGGCCCGGCTGTACCGCGCGGCATCCGATGCCGGCTCGACCCAGCCGAGCACCGAACTCGGCGACGCGCTGGCGCTCACCGGTGACTGCGCGACGGCGGCCCGCCTGGCCGACGAACTGCTCGGCGCCGCCGATCCCGCGCAGCGTGCCGCGGCGGTGCGGATCGCGGCGAGTGTGGCCATGCATGACGGCGGTGCCGCGGCGGCAGCCGACCTGTTCCACTGGCTCGGCCCGTACCCGGATGCGTTCATCGGTTCCGCGGCCGCCGTGGTGTCGGTCGCCACCGGTGACCTCGCCACCGCCCGGGCCGCCCTCGATGTCGAGGACAGCGGTCCGCCGACATCGACCGCGCGCGCGGCGCGCAGTCTGGCCGAGGGCCTGCTCTACACCGTGGATCGGCCGTTCCCGGCAGCGATCGGCCGGCTGAGTCAGGCGATCACCGCGGAGTGGTCGTCCACCCGCGTCTCGCCGGACAGCCCCGCCGCGCTGGTCACCCTGGCCGCGTTGCACGGCGGCGATCCGGTGCGGGCCCGCAGCATCATCGGGCGCGCGGCCGGCGCCGGGCCCGCGCACGGTGAGGTGTTCAGTGCGCACCGGCACCGGCTGTTGCTGGCCTGGACCCGGATGCTGGACGGCCAGCTCAACCGGGCCACCGCCGATGCCGTCGCGGTCGACTCGGCAACGCTGCACCGCCGCGACGCGCTCTGGTCGGCGGCGCTGCGTACCGCGATCGCGCGCCGTGCCGGCGACACCGGCGCGATGCAGCAGCACTGGTATGCCGCCATCGAGGTGCTCGCCGAGTATTCGATGGACCTGTTCTCACTGCTGCCGCTGGGCGAATTGTGGGTGGCAGCGGCCCGGTTGCGCCTGGTGGACCGGCTGCAACATCACCTCGATGACGCGATGGGCCTGCTCGACACCTTGGGCCGGCCGCCGCTGTGGTCGGTGCCGCTGCACTGGGCCGGGGTGCACGCCGGGATCCTGGCCAATTCCCCGGATGCCGTCGCCCCGCACGGTCAGGCCCTCACGGCGGCCGCCGCCGACAGCAGCTACGCGCGCGCACTGGCGACGGCCGGACGGGCGTGGTTGCGGGTGCTCGCCAACCAGGTCGATGTCGATGACGTGACACTGGCCTCTCGTGCGCTCGCACAGTTCGGGCTGACCTGGGACGCGACCCGGCTGGCCAGTCAGGCCGCGTTGCAGACACCCGACCCGCGGGTGTCCGGGGTGATGCTGCAACTCGCGCGGGACCTGAAGTCCACTACCCCGGACGCAGCGGAAGGACCGGAGATCCGGGACACCGCGGCGCCGTCCCCCGGCGCCACCGCGCGCCCGGTGGCGCCGTCATCGCCGCTGTCCGATCGCGAACGCGAGGTCGCCGAATTGCTGTTGCTCGGCATGCCCTACCGCGATATCGGCAGCCAACTTTTCATCTCGGCCAAGACTGTCGAACATCACGTCGCGCGCATCCGGCGCCGCCTGGGAGCGGAGTCCCGTTCGGAGATGTTGTCGATGTTGCGGGCCCTTCTGGGCACCCCGGCCTGAGCCGTCTCGAGGCGACCAACTAGTGAGTTAGGTCAGCCTTGCTAGCGGTATGACAACCGGTGATGTAACTATGAGCAGGCAAATAGCCTAAGTTACCGATCAGTAACTATACTCAAGTTACCCGCTAGTAACTTAAACCCCGGGGAGGCACGCGGTGCAGCACACGCTCGAAGTGAGCAGGTTGGTCCTCGCAATGCTGATGACCGCCGTCGTCTTGGTGTTCGCCGCCAAGCGCGTGCTGTGGCTGACGAAGCTGATCAGCTCGGGCCAGAAGGTGGGCGACGAGCGCGGCCGCAAAAACGATCTGGTCAAGCGCTTCCTGAACCAGAACAAGGAAGTCTTCGCCCAGTCGAAGCTCCTGAAATGGTCGATCCCCGGTATTGCGCACTTCTTCACCATGTGGGGCTTCTTCGTCCTCGGCTCGGTGTACGTCGAGGCCTTCGGAGTGCTCTTCGATCCCGAGTTCCACATCCCCTTCGTCGGCCGCTGGCCCGTGCTGGGCTTCCTGCAGGACTTCTTCGCCCTCATGGTGCTGCTCGGCATCGTGACCTTCGCGATCATCCGCGTGGCCCGCGAGCCCAAGAAGATCGGCCGCGAATCCCGCTTCTACGGTTCGCACACCGGCGGCGCGTGGGAGATCCTCTTCATGATCTTCCTGGTCATCGCCACCTACGTGCTGTTCCGCGGTGCAGCGGTCAACGTGCTCGGCGAGGAATTCCCCTACCAGTCCGGCGCCTTCCTCTCCGATGGCATGGCGTGGCTGCTGGCCCCACTGGGCGCGACCGCCAACATGTGGATCGAAACGCTGGCCCTGATGGGCCACATCGGCGTCATGCTGGTGTTCCTGCTGATCGTGCTGCACTCCAAGCACCTGCACATCGGCCTGGCACCCATCAACGTCACCTTCAAGCGCCTGCCCGACGGTCTGGGCCCGCTGCTGCCCATGGAGCACAAGGGCGAGCCGATCGACTTCGACGATCCCGCCGAGGACGCGGTGTTCGGCCGCGGCAAGATCGAGGACTTCACCTGGAAGGGCTACCTCGACTTCACCACCTGCACCGAATGCGGCCGCTGCCAGTCGCAGTGCCCGGCCTGGAACACCGGCAAGCCACTGTCTCCCAAGCTCGTGATCATGAACCTGCGCGACCACATGTTCGCGAAGGCGCCCTACTTCCTCGACGGCAAGGAAAGCCCGCTGGAGAACACCCCCGAGGGTGGTCTCGGCGAGGAGATCCGCGGCGAGAAGCACGATGAGAAGCACTCGCACGACCATGTCCCGGAGTCCGGCTTCGAGCGCATCCCCGCCGATTCGCCACTGCAGGCGACCCGGCCCCTGGTCGGCACCCTCGAGCAGGCCGGCGTCATCGATCCCGACGTGCTGTGGTCCTGCACCAACTGCGGTGCATGCGTTGAGCAGTGCCCGGTCGACATCGAGCACATCGACCACATCGTCGACATGCGTCGCTACCAGGTCATGGTCGAATCCGAGTTCCCCGGCGAACTCGGCGTGCTGTTCAAGAACCTGGAGAACAAGGGCAACCCCTGGGGCCAGAACGCCAAGGACCGCACCAACTGGATCGACGAGGTCGACTTCGACGTCCCGGTCTACGGCGAAGACGTGGACTCGTTCGACGGTTTCGAGTACCTGTTCTGGGTCGGCTGCGCGGGCGCCTACGAGGACCGCGCGAAGAAGACCACCAAGGCGGTCGCCGAACTGCTCTCCACCGCGGGCGTGAAGTACCTGGTGCTGGGCACCGGCGAAACCTGCACCGGCGATTCCGCCCGGCGTGCCGGCAACGAGTTCCTGTTCCAGCAGCTCGCGGCGCAGAACGTCGAGACCATCAACGAGTTGTTCGAGGGTGTCGAGGCCGTCGACCGCAAGGTCGTCGTGACCTGCCCGCACTGCTACAACACGATCAACCGCGAGTATCCGCAGCTCGGCAGCAACTACACCGTGGTGCACCACACGCAGCTGCTGAACCGCCTGGTCCGCGACAAGCGGCTCATCCCGGTGACCTCCGTCGACCAGGAAGTCACCTACCACGACCCGTGCTTCCTTGGCAGGCACAACAAGGAGTACGAGGCTCCGCGTGAGCTGGTCGGCGCCGCCGGCGCGAAGCTCACCGAGATGCCGCGGCACGCCGACCGTGGCTTGTGCTGTGGCGCCGGTGGTGCCCGGATGTGGATGGAAGAACATATCGGTAAGCGCGTCAACACCGAGCGCACCGAGGAGGCCATCGATACCGGCGCATCGGCCATCGCGACCGGTTGCCCGTTCTGCCGCGTGATGATCACCGACGGTGTCGACGATGTCGCGGCCGCCCGCGACATCGAGAAGGTCGAGGTGCTCGACGTCGCGCAGCTGCTGCTGAACTCGCTGGACACCAGCCTGTACACGCTGCCCGAAAAGGGCACCGCCGCAGCCGCTTCCGCCGAGCGCGCCGAGGCGCGCGCGGCACTGGAAGCCGAGCAGGAAGCCGCCGCGGTCGCGGCAGCGCCTGCCGTCGAAGAAAAGGTCGAAGAGCAGACCGACAAGCCGGCCGCTGCCGCCGCTCCGGTCACCGGACTGGGCCTGGCCGGTGGGGCCAAGCGCCCCGGCGCCAAGAAGGCGACCGCCCCGGCGGCCGAAGCCGCCGCCCCGGCGGCACCGGCCAAGGGACTCGGATTGGCCGGCGGCGCAAAGCGTCCCGGTGCCAAGAAGGCCGCGCCGGCTGCCGATGCCGCACGCGCTGCGGAGGCTGCCACCCCGGCGGCACCGGTCAAGGGACTCGGATTGGCCGGCGGCGCAAAGCGTCCGGGCGCCAAGAAGGCTGCTCCCGCGGCGCCTGCCGCGGAGGCTCCGGCCGCCGAAGCCCCCACCGAGGCGGCCCCCGCGACTCCCGAACCAGAGGTCAAGGGACTCGGAATCGCTTCGGGCGCACGCCGTCCGGGCGCGAAGAAGGCCGCCCCCGCAGCGGCCGCGCCTGCCGCTCCGCAAGCCGAGGAGGCTCCGGTCGCTGAGACGCCGGCGGCCGCACCCGCCGAACCGGCCAAGCCCGAGACTCCGGTCGTCGGCCTCGGTATCGCCGCCGGAGCCCGGCGGCCGGGTGCCAAGAAGGCCGCGCCCAGCACAGCGCCGGCGACCGCCACACCCGCGCCCGCGGAACCGGAACCCGAACCGGAACCGGAACCGTCCGGCGAGGACGCTTCCGGAAAGGACGAACCGCCCGTGGTGGGCTTGGGCATCCGCCCCGGCGCCCGCCGCCCGGGTAAACGGTAGACCGGTACGCCAGACACTGACGGGCCCGATGACGACGACATGTCGTTATCGGGCCCGTCAATTTTTTTGATCTTGAAACCGCCCGGCTTTCGGTTGTCACTGCAGGTCATGGCGATCGTTAGGATTTGCTAATAGTTGCAAACGCAATATTTAAATGATTACGGTTGCGTAGACCGCAACACGTTCTCGTTGGCTCGATAACCTCCGTTCAGTTGGCTGAAGAACGTCTGAGGAATTCAGAAAAATGCCGGTCCACCTCGGAAACAAACCAGTCGACATCAAAGAGTCAACCGAGGTAAGGACTGAAATGCAGGTAGCTGTTCGCTCATATCTGACTGCCGGAGTCGCCGCGGTCAGCGCCGCCGCACTCATCGCCGCGCCGGTCATGCCGACACCAACGGAAATCAAGGTTCCCGCCATCTACTCGGCCCAGGTCAACCTGGCGGCCGCGTCGAACCCCATCACGCCATGGCTCGATGTCCTGGACCAAGCGGTCGGGAATGTCGTCGGTATCGGCGGCGCAGTCGCAGCCGACCCCCTGCCGGGTGTCCGTCAGTTGGTGACCAACCTGCTCGGTCACGGCGAGACGCTTGTCACCGGCCTGACGGGTGCCGGGCGAGGCCTGTTCACCTACGCGACCGAGACCGTACCGACTGCGCTGCGGACGGCGGGCGAGCAACTGCGGCAGGGCAACGTCACCGGCGCCGCCCAGACCATCAGCGATATGACGTTAGGCGTGGTGCTCGTCGGATTCTCCTTGATCGACGTGGTGGCAATCCCCGGGCAGATGGCAGACACCGCCGCCAGGGTGGTCAACGCGGTCGCCGGTTTCGGAACCCTGCTGCCGCTCGTCATCGGTGCGGTGGGACCGATCTCGGCCATCATCAACACCATTGGCGCCCAAGGCCAGGCCCTGGTCGACGCGTTCGCCGACCGAGATCTGCTCGGCGCGATCAGCGCGCTGGTCAATACTCCTGCCGCCCTGACCGGCGCATTGCTGAACGGATTCGGAGACGCTCCCGGACTGCTCACGTTCGATTCGGCGACCGGCAACAACGGCCTGCTGACCACCTTGTTCGTGACGATCCCCCGGGTCATCGCGGATGCTCTGAAGCCGCCGGCCCCCGCAACGGTGCAGAAGACTGCTGAGGACACCGGCGTCTCGGCGCTGCCCGATGTGAATGCCGCGACCATCACCCTGGACGCCACCACCGAAGCGGCCGTCGAGGCACCCGAGACCGCGGCCGAACCGGTCGCGGAGGAGGCCGCTGAAGCAGCGGCGACCG
This sequence comes from Mycolicibacterium sp. P9-22, assembly GCF_008329585.1. GTDB lineage: Bacteria > Actinomycetota > Actinomycetes > Mycobacteriales > Mycobacteriaceae > Mycobacterium. Next base: position 94,237 of record NZ_NPKP01000006.1, read on the forward strand.
TGGCGACCGTCGCCGAGGAAGGCGTCGCCGAAGAGACCGCGCCCGCCGAGGTGGTGGAGGAACTGGCCGCCGAGGAACTGGAGGAGGCCGAGGAACCCGTCGCCGAAGCCAAGGACGTCAAGCGGGTCGCACCGCGTACAGCCCGGACCGGGGTGAAGCGAGCGGGTAATCCGGCTGCCGCCTAGGCGTCAACGCCCCTGAACCAGTAGGCCCCTTTCGGCGCGACGCGGAAGGGGCCTACTGCTGCGTGTACGGATCGCCGCCGGGGCTAGACCGGTTGCAGCTGGAATGGCGTCGCACTGGTGATCCCACCCGGACAGGCACCATTCGAATCTGCCGACAGAACACCGCCGAGGGTCACCGGATCAATCGACATATGGACCACCGCCGGCTGAAAGCTGCCGTCAGGGCAAATGAATCCATCGGGTTTGGTGACGGAAAAATTCCAGTTCCCATCGGTCAGCCTCATCGGGCTCGTCCAGCCCTGATTACTGGCCACCGTCCCCGCGCAACCGGCCGGACCGCAGGTACTCGCGATCTTCCACACGTTCTCGGGGTCGCCCTCCGCACCGGAATAGGCGCCATTGAGCAGCGGTGGTTCGGCGTGCACAGGAGCAGCGAATGCCACACCCATCGCCAAAGTGATTCCGAATGCCGCGCCCAGCGAACCTGTTATCGACGTCATAATGATCCGGAAAATAGCACCGAGCCACCCGAAAGCACTGAATAAGCACACGTTATGCCCGTCAATTTATAGTGCGGGTGTCGAATTGTGACTTCCGCCAGAAAATCGGTTTGCGAACCCGTGGGAGACTTGAGCCCGTGAGTACCCATCAGCTGCCGGACAAGACGTGGCATTCCAGCCAGCAGCCGCGACCGCGGACGTTCGCCCAGTCGACCAAGCTGCAGGACGTTCTCTATGAGATCCGCGGCCCGGTACACGAGCACGCCTCGCGCCTGGAGGCCGAGGGGCACCGCATCCTCAAACTCAACATCGGCAACCCGGCGCCGTTCGGCTTCGAGGCCCCCGATGTGATCATGCGCGACATCATCGGAGCGCTGCCGCACGCGCAGGGCTACTCCGATTCCAAGGGCATCATCCCGGCCCGCCGGGCGGTCTTCACCCGCTACGAACTCGTCGAGGGCTTCCCCAAATTCGACGTCGACGACGTGTTTCTGGGCAACGGCGTCTCCGAGCTCATCACCATGACCTTGCAGGCCCTGCTCGACAACGGCGACCAGGTCCTCATCCCGGCTCCGGACTACCCGCTGTGGACGGCGTCCACAGCGCTGGCCGGCGGCACCCCGGTGCACTACATGTGCGACGAGACCCAGGGCTGGAATCCCGATATCGCCGACCTGGAGTCCAAGATCACCGACCGCACCAAGGCGCTGGTCGTGATCAACCCGAACAACCCGACCGGCGCGGTGTACAGCCGCGAAATCCTGGAGCAGATGGTCGAACTCGCCCGCAAGCATCAGCTGCTGCTGCTCGCCGACGAGATCTACGACAAGATCCTCTATGACGACGCGAAGCACATCAGCCTGGCGACGCTGGCCCCCGACCTGCTGTGCCTGACGTTCAACGGACTGTCCAAGGCCTACCGGGTGGCGGGATACCGGTCGGGCTGGCTGGTCATCACCGGGCCCAAGGAGCACGCCAGCAGCTTCCTGGAGGGCATCAACCTGCTCGCGAATATGCGCCTGTGCCCGAATGTGCCTGCCCAGCATGCGATTCAGGTGGCTCTCGGCGGGCATCAGAGCATCGATGACCTGGTGCTGCCGGGCGGCCGGCTGCTCGAACAGCGCGATACCGCCTGGACGAAGCTCAACGAGATTCCCGGCGTCTCCTGCGTCAAGCCCGAGGGCGCGCTGTACGCCTTCCCCCGGCTCGACCCCGAGGTCTACGACATCCACGATGACGAGCAGCTGGTGCTCGATCTGCTGCTGCAGGAGAAGATCCTGGTGACCCAGGGCACCGGTTTCAATTGGCCCACACCGGATCACCTGCGCATCGTGACGCTGCCCTGGTCTCGCGATCTGTCGAATGCGATCGAGCGTCTCGGCAACTTCCTGGTGAGCTACCGGCAATGACTTAGTCGGCCGCTTTCAGCAGGCCCCGATCCCGCAGCGTCTCGGCGCAGTTACCGGTGACAGCACTGATGGTGTTGTTAAAGATCGACCAACGATCCTGATGCCCGAAACAGCGGGACAGCTTGTTCACGTAGTCCGCCAAGGTGCCGATGTCACCGGTCGCAGCCAGATAGCAACACGTCGTCTCGTACTCGATCAAGAGATTGTTCTCGACCGCATACCTCACGAGATCGTCTGTATTGCCGAACTTTTCGAGCTCAACGAGAACCATGTCTAGCCCCTCGCAGAGCGCGTCGGCAAATTCGCTCATATCGGTTTGATGATCGAACCGGACCTCATATGGCGCGTCCGGAATCAGATCCTCCCAGCGCCGCCGCAAGAGGAACCCGCCCGCAGGGTGCAGCACGCGCCCATGTCCCGGGCAGGCCGCGTCGATCTCGGCGGAGCCGAGCCCCACGTTGATGAAGAATCCATGCCAGGACATGGTGCCGTTGTGCCAGTCCTCCTGGAAATTGAGCATGTCGATGAGCGGTGCGCGGGACCGTCGAAACGTCGGACCCGATTTTGTGAATCCGCGCGCCTTCAGAAACGGTCGCACGTCTTTGGACAACACCGACTCGTAGACCCGTTTCAACTGTGACTGCGCTACCGCCCCCCGGCTCATCCTCCTACGGTAAGTCGCCGCGGTGGGGTGCCGACGCATTAGTTTTGCCGCCACCGCCACAGCCGACACCCGGAGGGCGCCGCCTACGCTGTTGCGGTGGCCCACTCGCATTCGCACTCATTGAGCGGTCCGGCACCGTTGGGCCCATTGGCGGCCCGCATCGTGATCGGCCTGCTGATCGCCCTCGGTGTGCTGACCCTGGCCGGCACGGCCTGGTTGTGGCCGAGCCAGCAGAAGGTCGACATCCCGCTACCGTTCCAGAGCTCCGCCGGCGGCAGCGTCAGCACCGAAGCCGGGCATGTGCAGTCGGTCAGCGCCGCGCAGTGCGGCGGCCCGGCGGTGGGCGTGGTGATCACCGCCCCACCGGCCCCCATGACGGGCCCGGATTCGCCCTGCACCCAGGCCTTCATCGCCATCGGGTCGGGGCCAAACGCCGGCGCGTACACCGTCCTCGAGTTCAGTGGCGGGCCCGGTCAGCCACAGCTGGCGGTCGGCGACGATATCCGGATCACCCGCGCGGTCGATCCCACCGGGACCACGGCCTACTCGTTCTACGACTATGAGCGGGCCTGGCCGCTGGCGGCGCTGGCCGCGGCCTTCGCGGTGGTGGTCGTGGCGATCGCCGGCTGGCGCGGACTGCGGGCGCTGATCGGCATCGTCGTCGCCTTCGGCGTTCTGGTGGTGTTCATGCTGCCCGCGCTGCGAGATGGCGCCAACGCCATTCCGGTTGCGCTGGTCGCCTCATCGCTGATCCTCTACGCCGTGCTCTATCTGGCGCACGGGGTGAGTCTGCGCACCAGCGCCGCCCTGCTCGGCACCCTGACCTCGCTGGTGCTCGCCACCGTGTTGTCCTGGGGGGCAATCGAACTGACGCAGCTGACCGGGTTGTCCGAGGAGGAGAACAACGCCGTCGCGACCTATCTGGGTGGGGTGTCCATCACCGGCCTGCTACTGGCCGGTTTCATCATCGGCTCGCTCGGTGTGCTCAACGATGTCACCGTGACGCAGGCCTCGACGGCTTTCGAGCTCGCCGAGCACAGCGATTCACGGCGCGCGGTCTTCTTCGGCGCCATGCGGGTGGGCCGCGACCACATCGCGAGCACCGTCTACACCCTGGTGCTCGCGTATGCCGGTAGCGCGCTGCCACTGCTGCTGCTGTTCAGTGTGGCCAACCGGTCGTTGGGTGACGTGCTGGTCAGCGAGAGCGTGGCCATCGAGATCGCCCGTTCCGCGGTCGGCGGTATCGCGCTGGCGCTGTCGGTGCCGCTGACGACGGCGATCGCGGCGGCGCTCGCCACGCCGACGTCGCGCGCTGCAACCAGCTGAAGCAACGACCGACCGCGAGATTGTGGTTATCGCCAAGAAGTGCGAGTAGCGATGTCGATAACTGCAATCTGGCGGAGCGCGCGGTCAGCGCTGCAGCAACTCCAGCAGATACGCCCCGTAACCCGACTTGAGCAGGCCCTGCGCCCGCGCTGCGAGCTGGTCGTCGTCGATGAAGCCGAGGCGCCAGGCCACTTCTTCGGGGGCGCTGATCTTCAGTCCCTGGCGCTGCTCGATGGTCCGTACGAAATCGCTTGCGTCCAGCAGGGAATCGAAGGTCCCGGTGTCCAGCCACGCGGTGCCGCGGGCCAGCGTCTCCACCGACAATCGGCCCTGGCTCAGGTAGATCTGGTTGATCTCGGTGATCTCGTATTCGCCGCGCGCGGACTTCTGCAGCGACCGGGCGATCTCCACCACGTCGTTGTCGTAGAAGTACAGCCCGGGCACCGCGTAGTGCGATTTCGGTGTGGCGGGTTTCTCCTCGAGTGAGAGAGCCCGGCCGTCGGCATCGAACTCGACGACACCGTAGGCCGACGGGTTGGCCACCCAGTATGCGAAAATAGCTCCGCCGCTGATGCTTTGGAAGCGCCGCAGCCCCGTGCCGAGGCCGGGGCCGTAGAAGATGTTGTCGCCCAACACCAGTGCCACCGAGTCGTCACCGATGTGATCGGCGCCGATCACGAAGGCCTGCGCCAGACCGTCGGGTTCGTCCTGCACTGCGTAGGTGAGGTTGATACCGAGATCGGCACCGTCGCCGAGCAACCGGTGGAACGCCGCGGCGTCATGGCCGGTGGTAATGATCTGGATGTCGCGGATGCCCGCCATCATCAACGTGCTCAGCGGGTAGTAGATCAGCGGCTTGTCATAGACCGGCAGCAGCTGCTTGCTGATCCCCCGGGTGATCGGGTGCAGCCGGGTGCCAGATCCGCCGGCCAGGATGATGCCGCGCATCTAGGTGTCGAGGTCCCGTTCGGAAAGGCCGGTCGCCGCCAGCGCCGCCTCCAGCGTCTCGTGCCGGAACACCGAGGTGACGTGGTCGTGCACCACCCGGAACGCCGATGCGTCGGCGACACCGTCGGCGCCGGTGGCGGTCTGTTCGGCGACGACGACGCCGTCGTGCACGTAGAGCCTGCCCACCTCGACGACGCCGCGCCCGGAGTTCTGCACCCAGTCCAGCAGGGCCTGATGTCCCTGAAAGGCGCCGTTGGAGTCGCCGACCTCGACATCATCGCTGCACAACGCCAGCAGGGTCTCGTTGTCACCGGCGTTCAGCGCGTCGTGCCAGGCAAGGACGGTGGCGATCTCGGAGGTGCTCATAGGTAGCAACTCTAGAGTCCGGCGGGCGGGAGCGAAGCGACCCGGGGATCTAAAACGGCGTGCGCGCCAGCCAGCCGTCCCACACCGAGGCGTCGCCCAGGATCTCCAGGCCGGCCTCTGCCGCGGTGTGCCTGCGGGTGATGGCCAGCAGCAGTTCGACGGCCGTGCCGCGGACCGCCGCGTCGCCCTTGCCGTGCGCATGCGACCAGGAAACGCCGTCCTCGTCGTGCACGATCAACCACTCGCCGGTCGGGCCCAGGCCGTCATCGGTGGCGTGCAGATGCAGCGTCTGCCCGCGTTCGATCGGCGCGTTCTGCTCGGTCGCCAGGTCGATCCACTCACTGACGCCGTCGGCGGCCAGGTCGGCGGGCAGAGTGAACTCTCTGCCCAGCGCCAACTCGGCGTCCGCGCGGTGCACGGTCTGCTCGTGCACCCGGCGCCGGATCCACCAGCCGGGGATGCGGGGGCCGCCGAAGGTCCACACCTTGACGTGCGGACCTATCCGTTCGACGGTGTCGATCAGCGCCTGCGCGCCGTCGTTGAGCCAGTCGATCGCCTCGTCCATGTCCTCGGGCGGCTTTCCGTCGCGCACCTCGCGCGGGTCCAGCGGCTCGGTTCGGCGGTCGGCGATTATCTGTGTGCACCAACGGTTCCCGCGTCCGACGTGACGGAACAGCTGTTTCAAGGTCCACTCGTCGCAGGTCGGCACCGGCGTCGACGGGTCAGCGTCGCGAATCAGTTCACCGAAAGACTTGGTCTGCTCGAGCAGGGCGGCTCGGAAATCCACACTTACGACCGTAGCGCGGTGCGGGATTCACCGAGGGCGATTGGCAGGGTGGACCAGCCGCGCAGCACCCGGGTCTCGCGGCGGGTGCCGTCGCCGGCCAGCCGGGCGTTCGGGTAGCGCTCGAAGAATGTCCGCAGCCCGACCTCGCCCTCGGCGCGGGCCAACGCCGCACCCAGGCAGAAATGCCGCCCGCTGGAGAATGACAGATGCCTGCCCGCGTTATCGCGTTCGATGTCGAAGCGGTGCGGATCGGTGAAGACATTCGGGTCGCGGTTGGCACCCGAGATGTAGACGAGAATGCCGGACCCCGCGGGCACCCGCATGCCGGCCAGTTCGGCGTCGTTGACCGCGATGCGCGCGCTGAGCTGCACCGGGGATTCCAGCCGCAGGATCTCCTCGACGGCGGTCGGCCACAGTTCGGGTCGTTCGGCGAGCGTCTGCAGGTGTTCGGGGTGTTCCAGCAGCATCCGGATCCCGCTGCCCAGCAGGTTCACCGTGGTCTCGAAGCCGGCGGCGAGTACCAGGCCGGCGGTGGCCACCAGCTCCCGGTGCGTCAGCGGCCCTTCCTCGGAGGCTTCCGAGGCGCGGATGATCTGGCTCATCAGATCGTCGCCGGGGTTGCGTCGCAGTTCTTCCAGGTGCGCCGACAGCCAGTCGTTGAAGCCCTGCACGGCGCCGCTGACCACCTTGTACTGCGGCCAGGTCAGGCCGATGTCCAGGCTGGCCGCGCCGTGCTCGCCGAACTCCAGGATGTGCGGACGGGCGTCTTCGGGCACCCCGAGGATGTCACCGATGACGGTGACGGGCAGCTGCCCGCAGTAGCGCGCCACGATATCGACGGTGCCGCTCTCGTCGGCGAGGTCGTCGAGCAGCCGGTTGGCGGTGTCCTGCACCCTGTCCCGCAGCGCGGCGACCGCGCGGGTGGTGAACACCGAGGACACCAGCTTGCGGTAGCGGGTGTGCTCGGGCGCCTCCACCGACAGCATGGACGGCGGCTGCAAAGGGTGCAGCACATCGGGTTTGGTGTGGTCGATGACCCACTGCAGCGGCTTGGGCAGGTTCGACCCGAGGGCGAGGACGCGAAAGTCCTCGGAGCGCAGCACATCGCTGCAGATCTTGTGGTCGACACTCATGTAGACGACGCGGGCCTTGACGATCGGGCCCTGGGCTCGCAGTTCCTCGGTGAACGTGACCGGGTCTTCCCGTACCGACAGGTCGGCGATCAGCCGGCCCTGCGGGTCGCCGCGGCGGGCGAACACCTTGGAGATCCCGCGGATGACCCCGTGCATGGCCAGCCAATGGATGCGTTGTTTGATCGGGCCCTGCGCCATGACACTCCCCTAACCGAATCGTGGTTCGGTACTGTGATGGCAGCTTACCGAATTACAATTCGGTATGGCAAGGACCCGGATCCCGGCGGCACAGCGGCGTGCCCGCATCCTCGACGCGGCCGTCGAGGCGTTCGCCGAGCACGGGTTCGCCGAGGCCAAGATGCAGGACATCGCCAAGCTCGCGGGCGTGGTGCCCTCGGTGCTCTACGACCATTTCGGCTCCAAACGCGAGCTGCACATCGCCGTCCTGGAACTGCATGCCGAGCAGCTCCGGGAGCGTTCGCTGCGCCGGGTGGAGGGCGCCACCGCCGAGGAACTGGTGCGGGCGAGCATCGCCAACTACTTCGAATTCGTCGAGGCCGACCCATTCATGTGGAGGTTCCTGCACCGCGATCCGCCGGCCGACCCGCAGACCGCGGCCGTCGTCCAAGAGATCGCCGACCGCGGCACCGCGGCCATCGCCGATCTGATCCGGTTCGGCGCCGGTGACACCACCTCGGTGCGGGGCATCAGCCTCGACGATTCGGCGTGGATCCTGGCGCGCGCCACCCAGTCGGCCTGCCACGGGGTGGCGACCTGGTGGTACGAGAACCGCGAGGTGCCCCGCGAACGGGTGGTCGAGCTGGTGTCCATGCTGCTGTGGCAGGGCTTCGACGGGATGCTCAAGCAGGCATCGCGTTAGGTGTTGCGACCGCCGTTGACGCCGAGGATCTGTCCGGTGATGTAGCCGGCCTCCTCGGAGATCAGGAACGAGCACGCCGCGGCGATGTCCTCGGGCGTGCCCATCCGCCGCACCGGCGTCGCGGCGATGGTGTCGTTGATATCGCCCAGCAATCCCCGGCTTTCGGCGCCGCGCAACATCGGGGTGTCGATGAAGCCCGGCGGTACCGCATTGACGGTGATTCCGAACTGGCCGTATTCCAGGGCCAGTGATTTGGTCAGGCCGTTGACGGCCGACTTGGCCGACACGTAGTGGCTCATGTACGGCACACCGGAATGCGTGCTGGAGGACGAGATGTTCACGATCCGACCCCAACCGGCGTCGATCATGTCGGGCAGGACCGCCTGCACGGTGTGGAAGACGCCGTGCAGGTTCACGTCGATCACCCGCTGCCATTCCTCGAAGGTGATGTCGGTGAACTGCTTGAAGCCGTCCAGGCCTGCCGAGTTCACCAGAACCGCGACGGGACCGAGCTTTTCGCGGATCTGGTCCAGCGCGGCGTCGACCTGCGCACGGTCGGTCACATCGACGGTGAAGGAGTGGTCATCGCCGGAGGCGTTCAGATCCAGAGTGGCGACGTTGTAGCCGTCGGCCCCGAGCCGTTGCGCGATGGCCCGCCCGATTCCGGATCCGCCGCCCGTGACCACTGCTGTCCTCATCTGGTTCCCTTCGTGGAATCGGTTGTGGGCGAACGTCTCGGGGCGCGCAGCCCCAGCGTCCGTCGTCCGGTCTCGACCAGATGGCCGAGCAGGTCTTGGTCGTCGATGGTGATCCAGGCGGGGCCAACGGCGCCGGCGATGCCACCGACCACGACAGCCGCCTTCACCAGTCCGCCGGGTCCGGGTTCGACATCGGCGAGCAGGCGCATCTGCCGTTCGATGAGCTCGGCCCAGCCGGGCTGGGTGCGCAGCTGCCGGATGACGCTGGGGTCACCGCCGAGTACGGAGACCAGCGCACGATGACGGACCGCCATCTCGGCGTAGCCGCACAGCATGGCGTCCGCCCGGGCCGGCACCCCGCGCAGGCCCTCAGCGGCTTCGACGACGGTTCCCAGGTGCCGGAAGATCGGCTCGACCACCCCGGTGAGCAGCTGCTCACGAGAGCGGAAGTGGTAGTAGATGGCCGCTTTGGTAAGTCCGAGTTCGTCGGCGATCATCTGCAGCGAGGTGCCCGCGAAGCTGTGCTGGCCGAAGAGTTTGATCGCGGCGTCGATGAGCCGCGCGCGGGTGCCCGCTGCGTCCATGACCTTCTCCCCACTCCCGGCGTACTTGCCGATCGTAAAGCAGTTTACTTGCCGATCGTAAAGCAGGGCTAGTCGAAAATCGGGCCGCGCCCGAAGACGCGGCCCGATCGGTGGAGAAAGGTCAGTTGCAGAAGATCAGGAAGCAGTTGCCGCCCTGGCCGCCGCCTTGACCACCCTGGCCGCCTCCGCGGCCCTCGGAGTCGCCGCGGCCGTAGTCACCGCGCGAACCGGAGTCACCCCGGGAGCCCTCGGAATTGCCTCCGCCCGAACCGTTTCCACCGTTACCGCCGGTCGGCCAGGGCCACTGCGGTTGTTGCGGTTTGGGCGGCTGGGGCTGCGGCTGTTGAGGTTGCTGCGGGTAGCCCGGGTAGTCGTCATCGTCATAGTCCGGGTAGTCCGGATAGTCCGGCTGCTGCGTCTTCGGCGGCTGCTGCTCCCACGGCGGACGCCACACCGGCCACTGCGGGCGCGGCAACACGATCACCGGCGGCGGAAGCACCACCGGCGGGTTCCACACCGGCGGCACCACCGGCGGCGCGACCGGAGCCGGAACCGGCGGCGGGGCGACGGGCGCCGGAGCCGGGGCAGGCGCCTGGGGTGCAGGCGCGCGCTCGACGTACACCTGGCGCGGAGCCTGCTGCGGCGCCTGCTGCACGACGGGGATGGGCGCCTTGATGGTCTCGGCCGCCGTGGGGGGCGGAGGCGGGGCCGGTTGCACGGGAAGCGCCTCGGGAACCGGCGCGGGGGCGGGAGCCTGGGCGCTCGGCGCGACCGCGGCGCGCGCCGGAGCGGGCCGCTCATCGGCGGTCGGGCGGATGCTGACGGCCAGCGAAATCGCCAGGGCGACGACGCCGATCACGAAGATCGACGCCATGCTGCCCACCAGGAGGAACGGCTTGTGCCCCTGTTCCGCGGGCGGTTCGACATCGAGGCCGGCCAGATCATCGGGGACATCGACATAGTTCGGGACCGACGACTGGGCCAACTGGGTGTCCGCGGCGGCGGCCAGCACCGAACCCGCGGTGGGCCCGTCCGGGTCCAGCGAGTAGGCCAGCCCGACGGTCGACGCCTCGAACGCGGGGGCACTGGCCGAGGCGAGGGCCGCGCCACGCGCCAGCGCCAGTCCGGATTCCTCCGGGGCGCTGACAGGGATGTCGACGAGATCGGACAGATGTTCTTTGACCGAGGCGACATCGACACCGGAGCCGACGACGAACATGCCCTCCGGGGCGGTGTCCTGCCCGGCGACTGCGGCGGCCATATCTGCCAGGACTGCCATCGCGTCGGTGCTGTGCAGGCTGCGGCTGAGCACCTTGACCACCGAGCCGTCTTCGGCGCGGACCACCGACAAGGTGGCGGTGTCGCGGTTGAGGAACAGCAGCGCGGTGGAGCTGTAGCCGACAGCGCGGCCGGCGGCCTGGGCCAGCGCGCCCGCGGCGTGCAGTTCGGATACCAGCATCACGTCGCTGATGCCGTGCGCGTCGAGCGCCTCGCGCAGGGCGGAGGCATCGGTGTGATCGGTCCAGGTGACCCCGATCGACTTCAGATGGTGCCCGCCGGCCTCGGCGCTCTCCAGGGTTCCGAGCACTGCCTGCACGACCTGATCGGCCGCAGTGAGCGTTGCTGAATCAGGCGATCCCGACACCTCGAAGACGTCGTGGTCGACGGTCGAACCGTCCGCCTTCTCACCCTCGACCAGCACCATTCGTACCGTGGTGGGTGTCATCGACACACCTAGTACGATGTCCACTTTACCCCTCCAAAGCGTTTGCCACGTAGCCCGTTTCGTCGACGCCGAGCACTCGACACAATCCGGCAACTAGATAGTTCATCGCCGTGAGCAGCGCCTCCGTTACAGCAGGCGGCGCTAGCTAAAGCACGTGATAAACCCTACGCGGGTTCAGGGTTTGACGAAGTTCAGATATGACTTCGACGGGGTCGGCCCGCGCTGCCCCTGGTACTTGGAGCCGGCGGCCGAGGAGCCGTACGGATGCTCGGCCGGACTGGTCAGCCGCAGCAGGCACAACTGCCCGATCTTCATGCCCGGCCACAGCGTGATCGGCAGGTTGGCGACGTTGGACAGCTCCAGGGTGATATGTCCGGTGAACCCCGGGTCGATGAACCCGGCCGTCGAGTGCGTCAGCAGCCCGAGCCGCCCCAGCGAGGACTTCCCCTCCAGCCGCCCGGCCAGATCGTCGGGCAATGCGCAGCGCTCCAGCGTCGACCCGAGCACGAACTCGCCGGGGTGCAGCACGAACGGCTCGCCCTCCTTGGGTTCGACCAGGGTGGTCAGATCGTCCTGGCGCAGCGCCGGGTCGATGTGGGTGTAGCGGGTGTTGTTGAACACCCGGAACAGACTGTCCAGACGCACGTCGATGCTCGACGGCTGAATGAGGGAGTCATCGTGCGGGTCCAGCGCCAGCCGGCCCGCGGCGATCTCGGCGCGGATATCGCGATCGGAGAGCAGCACGCGACGAGCCTAGCCGCCGCGCGCTGGGTCATGGACAGGCCGCGGGCGCGTCGGCACGCACCGGCGCACCGGCGGGCAATGTGTAGGTGACCACCGCGTTGGCGTCGTGCGGGCTGTCGTTGCGCACGATATGCGGCACACCCGCCGGAACGAAGACGGCCTGCCCGGCCAGATACGGCGTTGACGCGCACTGCTGCGCGGTCTGGATCGACACCGTGCCGCCGGTGATGACGGTGTGTTCCGGGCCCGGGTGGGTGTGCCAGCCGCTACTAGACGGCGGGTGCAGCAGCAGTTCCTGGACGTAGAGCGTGGTCGGTCCTGTCGTCTCGATCTGCACGGGCTCCGAGGTGGTGCCCTGGGCCAGGTCGGTGCGCTCGACATCGCCCTCGGCGGGTGTGGCTGTTGCACTGGGTGCGGTGATGACGGCGAGCGCTGCTGCGGTGGTGGCGGCGAGGCGTTTCATGGATCCCCCATCTCATGAACTGGCGCGGGCTGGGTGCTAGCCTTCCTGATCGAGCATGCCGATGTAGTTCAATGGCAGAACATCAGCTTCCCAAGCTGAATACGCGGGTTCGATTCCCGTCATCGGCTCCATACATGCAGGTCAACTCAGTATCGTAGTTTGCTAGCAAACTCAGGCCCGCGGAATACCGTACTCCCCCGTAGATTCGATCCTCAAATGTCGTTGCTGGCCCATTTTTCCAGCACAGCACGGGTATCCTGGCCCGGATGTGACTCTCTCGACGTAATGGCCCTCCGTGGTGGCGAGCTGCCGGTGGGATAGCTGTTGCTGCGCCGCCTCGACGTCGAGCCCGTCTCGGACGACCGTGGCCACGCTGCGCCGGAAGCTGTGCGGTCTCACCCACCGCAGATCCTCGTGCCCGGCGAGAGCCTCCCGCAGCGCTGAGCGGATGTTCGTGAGAGCCACCAGTCCGCCGTCGCGGTTGGTCAGCACCGGCCCGGGCGGCCCACCACCGACATCTACAACGCCGACGAGGACACCGTCAACCGCTGGTTCGACGCCGCCGCCTAGGCAATCCAGAGCAAGCGAAAAGTCCTCGGCACCGACCAGACCTGGTTTTTAGAGGCCGGCCAAATGACCCCTTGCCAGCCATCTTGATCTATCTACCGAGTTCTTTCCACCACCAACCACCAAGGGCCGTCGGCGAGGTGGACTGCGTCATGCCAGACCGCCGGAAACTCAGTGCGATGCAGTACGCGGACGCCCCCCTTGCCGCTCGAAAGCTACCGCCTACTTAGGCAGTCGGACATACTCTCGGGTGTGATCTGGTCACCGACATCTGAGGATGAGATCCGGCGCGCCGCAGCCAACGGACTCCTCGCCGAAACTCACTATCTCGACCTCAAACGCGAACTCCCAGCAGGTGATTCTGGCAACAGAGGCTTAGCGAAAGATATCGCCGCGTTCGCACTGGACGGTGGAACAATCTTGATCGGCGTCGATGAAGACACCACCCCACCATCGATCACGCCTGTGAATCTTGCCGGCCTCCCGGAGCGCGTCGAACAGATCGCTGGCATGCGCGTCCAAGAGGGCGTCGTCGTATCGACCGTGGCGATCGAAACTCCACCGGGTAGCGGCCAAGGTGTTCTAGTGGTCCGCGTGCCGGCTTCACCACGAGCGCCCCACATGGCTGACGGCAAGTACTACGGACGCGGCGACAAAACGAACCGACCGTTGTCCCACCCCGAAGTGCTCACCCTCCACCAACGCCAACTTGCTTACCAGCAGGACATCATCGCGATCGCGCGCGACGAGTTGACGAAGCTAACCCCAGTAAGTGGGGCGGTACCTCTGCTGGTGATCGTTGCCGAACCCCTCGGTGCGCCACCGGCACTACTGCGAGCCCTGTCTGCAATGACCGGAAAGTGGCACGGCGAAATCATTTCGATGTTGGACGAAGCGGGGATGTATACGCACCGTTCCTTCGACCCCAACTTCTCAGCGACCCAACCCGGCCGACGGGCCGGCGCGGTGGCGGTAACTGTCGGTATGCCAGAGGGCACCCGATTCGAAAGTGAGAGGGCCGCCGAGATTCAGTTCCGAGAGTCCGGGGTGCTCGTGCTCGGCTCGCGCCGCCCAACCATTGAGACTCGGCGAAACAGCTACAGCGACCCGCAGGAGTACGTCTTCGAGACACTGATCGTCGAGCACACGCAGCTCTTCGTGGAGCTGGCCGCTGTGGTGTCCAAGAGGTTCGGATTCGCCGGATCATGGCGGTTCGGTCTCGTGGTGACCGGATTGCTTGGCAAGCGGTCGTACTCGTCGGTGACACAAGTCTTCCGGCAGTCAGACCCCTACAGCGATGACGAGTACACCGGGTCGGCGGTTGCATCGCTGGAAGAACTCGAAGCCGCTCCGATGAAGGCTGTCGAGGAGATCGTCGGTTCCCTACTCAGGAGCATCAACTGCCGCGATGTCTTCCCGGAGCTGGACGGCGACTGAATCTGTCGGAGCGGCGGCTTGAGCGCACCGTCCCAGGTTGGGGTGCCGTGATCTGGGCAAAGTGGTCTCGCCAGAAATACAGCCGTCAGGGCGGTAGGCTCGGCTGCCGAGCCTACCGCGCTGACGGCACGACCTGGGGTTTTGACGGTCTTTCGGCAAATGAATTGATGAGCCCGAGAGTTGTGCAATCTCTCCCCGATACTTTTTCTACACTCTCCCCCGAGCCGTCTGTCTGCACCCTCGCGACTCAGATCCATTTGATCTACAGTGGGACTCATATCAAATAGATCAGGACAAGTCTGGCTGCTAACGAGTGTAGAGGCGGTGATAGATCAGGTGCCGTACAGAACGTTGAAGTCGATCTTCCATCAACGGGATCGTGCTGGCGTCGAAGCCGAGGAACGATCTCGGCGAGAGTCTCCCGCTGCCATCCACTGGGACCTGATGATCGGCGGATCCCACATGTTCGCGCTGATGACGCCCGAAATCGTAGCGTTGATCGAACGGATCATGAGCTTCGAGCCGAAGATTCAGGCCGAGTGGGACGGGCTGCCAGGAAGGGCACGAACCGACTATCTGAACCGCATGGTGATCGACGAGATTCAGGCGACCAACGAGATCGAACAAATCCGCTCGACCCGGAAGGAAATTAGCGCGGCGATCAAAGCGGTCCGGGCGGAGCGACCAGTCGCGAGCAAGCGATTCACGGAGATGGTTCGACTCTATCTCGACATCGGCAGCGACGAGGCCAAAAGCCCGCAGACGCTCGACGAAGTCCGGGAAATCTATGATGCGGTAACCGCGGGCGAGATTCGTGAGGAAGACGCCCCCGACGGTCTGCGGTTCCGGCAAGGGCCGGTGTCGATCGAGTCAGGAACCAAAACCGTGCACACCGGACTGGTACCCGAGTCGGCGATCGACGAGGCGCTCACTCTCATGCTGAGCCAAGGTAGCGATGACTCGATCCCCCAACTGATCAGGGCCGTGGCCGCACACTTCATCTTCGAGTACGCGCACCCGTTCTACGACGGCAATGGCCGGACTGGGCGCTATCTCCTGGCCCTGGACCTGCGTCAGGTGCTGGCTCCATACGCGAGCCTGGCATTGTCAGCGACCGTCGCCGACAACAAAGATCGATATTACCGAGCGTTCGCTGACGCAGAGAATCCGTTGAACCGTGGCGATCTGACGCCCTACCTGATCGACATGCTGGAGATCATCGCTGAGGCGCAACACCGCCTGCTGCTCGACCTCTCCGAGCGTCGAGAGAAGATCGACGCGATCGCGGCGCGACTCCGTGTTCTCGTGAAGGATGAGCAATTTCCGCTGAACATCGGACTCGATCGCGAGTCGGCGCCTCCGGTGGATCCGGGGGATATCGCTGCAATCCTATTTCCCCTGGGCCAGGCCCACCACTTCGATGTAAACCGCGCCGTCAAGTTGAAAACCCTGGCCGATGTGATGGGTCGATCCATCCAGTTTGCCCGCCCGCGACTCCAGCGCCTCAACGACGCTGGGATCATTGAAACGGTGACGAGGAAACCACTACGCTTCCGACTCACCCCGCGGGGCGCATCGCTTCTCGAACTCGACGGGTGATCACTCTTCCGGGAGAGCTACGAATTGGGGGCGGGCGACGAGGTGGGCGCCTCGGATATGAGCTCGCTAGGTCTTCGCGGAAAGTTCTTCGAGCCTCCTAGGACAAGTCGGGCGCGATTGCAGCCGCTCCGTACTTTCCCCGCATAAACGCCCGTAATCTGGCATGGATTTGCCTGTATTCAGCAGCACCATATAGACGTGGGATCGATTGCAGGACAGCACTTTAACGAATCACTATAGACGCAGCTGGACGCCTGAATCCAAGCTGAATACGCGGGTTCGATTCCCGTCATCGACTCCACTGGTTGTACAGGTAAGCGTCGTAATTGCTGCCGAAAGCAGTAAGTGGTCCGCGGAACTGTACCGCGCCGGTACCCCGGCAACGCCGGCACGGACTTGCTGCCCGTTCCCGCTGCTCGGCTTCGACCTTCCTAGCCTCAATGATCTCCTCGAACTCTTCCCAGATCGGCCGCCAATTGGGATCCAGACTGGTGAACTCCGACATGTCGGTCGGCATCGGCGTGGATCCTGCGGGAGCGCTGTAGCCAACAGCCATCACGTCATTCACGCTGGTCTCCGCGAGCACCCTCTCGCTGAACACCGACTGGTCAAGTTCTAGAACACCCTCTCCGACGAGATAGGTGATCAGCGCAAGGGCACTGCTCACTGCCGCGCCTAGGCGGGCGTAGACCCCGGCTGCGGCTCGAAAGCGTTCGTCAAGCCCCAATTCCTTGCCTACGGCCGAGTTGATCACCTGGGCGTGCAACGCATCCGAGTTCAACCAGAGGTCCGCTAGTTCCATATCGGACAGTTGACCGCTGTCGGTCATCACGTAGTACGCCTGCGCCGACTTCTTTCCCGTCGTGATGTCGGCGAAGACCTTCCGCAAGTCCTCGATATCAATGACCTCATCCAGAAGGTCTTGTGGAGTCAAATCGGCGATGGCGTCTAGCACTGCCTCCCAATAAACCCGCTCATCACGGATGGTGAATGGCCGCAGCCGCGCGGCGAAGGACTCAAGCGCCTCCTCATCTGGCAACTCCAGCAAGAAGCGCTGCTCACGCTCCCCGGTCTCAGGATCCTTGGTCACCTGGAACTTGAAGGTACCGTCGGCCACCGCTTGAAGCAGCTTCATTCGGTCGCGGATCAGCGAGTGTGCCATCACTTTTCGCGACCGCAGGACGAAACGTTCCAGCCGATCTCGCGCACGTTCGCGCTCAGGACGGCTCAGGCGACGTGCCATGGCAATCAGGGTAACGCCATCCGACGACCCGAATGACATTGGTGCGAGAGACTCAAAGTCGTCAAGGAGAGTGGCGAAACGCTGCAATCCCAGAGGTGAATTCCGATCTCTGCTTAGTGCCGGGAATTCATACGGAAGCCTTGCAGGTGCCGTGCCGTCCACGCCGAACCGGCGGATTTACGCCCGGAACGGTTGCGTTTGACGCAGCGCCGTTTGCGATCCAACGCAAACGGCCTCATCACACCGGACTACTAACCCCCATATGACTCTTCTCGGTTTCGGCGCAACCGAGCAACCGAAGGCACTGAAGGGTTCGCCGATGATCGGCTACTTCATCACTTCTGCTGTCGTCCTGTGCTCGGTCTAGCCGTGTTTTGGTGGCCAGCGTCGCGGTCACGTACTGCGACTCCGACAACGCGGCAGACATCATCGCGGCGATGGGCAAGTCATTCCCGCTCAAAGGCTTTCTGTTGGCGCCGGACGTAATTCGCGCTAGCCGTGCAGCGGTATCACGTTGCCGCCATAGGTGGGCTTCAGGTCAGCCGCCAACGATCCCAGCGCCGCGATCTCGTCGTGATGGAAGCCCTTGCGTGCTGATTGCACCGACATCTGTCATCTGAGCTGGGGAAGGACGTCCTTCTCCCAGGCGGCGAAGAAGCCCTCTTTGTCGGGTCCGATCTGCTGGACGTAGACCTCGTCGATATTGGCGTCCAGGTAAGAACGCGCCTGCGCGACATGTTTGTCCACATCCGGCCCACAGGTGATGCTCTCGGTCACCGATTCCCGCGGGACCAGCGACATCGCGTCCTCGAAGTCCCGTGGACGGGGCAAGGTCTGCGCAAGTTGGCCGGGCAACATGTCGTTGGCCCACAGCCGGTGCGCGTCGATGCCGGCGTCGGTGTCACGATCCCAGCTCACCTTCATGCCGCCCTGCACCGGCTTGTCGCCACCGCCCGCGGCGCGAAAGGCCTTCACCAGGTCGGCATCGGCCATCGTCAGGCAGTAGCCGTCGCCGATGCGGCCGGCGAGTTCTGCGAACTGGGGGCCGAACCCGGACACGTAGATCGGCACGGGCTGGTCGGGCAGGGTGTAGATCCGGGCCTCCTGGACCTCGTAGTGCAGACCATGGTGGCTGACCACTTTCCCGGTATGCAGGAGGCGGATGAGCTCCACCGCGTCCTCGAGCATCTCCAGTCGCACACCCGGTGACGGCCACGGGTCACCGAGAATGTGCTCGTTCAGCGCCTCCCCGCTGCCGACACCGAAGACGAAGCGACCGTCGAGTTGGACGGCCGCTGTGGCGGCCGCCTGCGCGAGGATCGCCGAGTGGACCCGGATGGTCGGACAGGTCACGGCGGTGGACACCGGCAGCGATATCACCTCGGACAGCGCACCGATGACACCCCAGACGAACGCGCTCTCGCCCTGCTCGTCATTCCACGGATGGAAGTGATCCGATATCCACAGCCGGTCGAAGCCGGCGGCCTCGGCGCGTCGCGCCTGATCGACCAACTCTTTGGGGCTGTACTGCTCGGCCGACAGGAAGTATCCGATGCCCGTCATGGCCCACGGTTACCCGCTGGCGCAGCGATGAACCAGGCGTAGCGTTTCTACCGACGGCCGCGTGAAGGGACACAACCATGAACACAGGTGCGTGTTGACCGAGTCCCCCGCCGACGGCGACCGGGAGTCGTTCATCGTCGAGACGCTCGTCGACGCCTTCAGCGATCTGATGGAGGCGGACCCGGACGCATTCCGCACCAAGTTCCGCAAAATGGCGGCCGACCCGTTCGCGTTCTTCCGCGGCAGCGCCTGCCTGTTCTACGCCGACGTGTTCGCCCTGGAGGACCGGTGGGCCGACGAACGCACCAGCCGCGTCTGGATCCAGGGCGATCTGCATGCGGAGAATTTCGGCACCTACATGGACGGCGCCGGCGTGCTGATCTTCGACGTCAACGACTTCGACGAGGCCTACGTCGGACACTTCACCTGGGACCTGCAGCGTTTTGCCGCCAGTGTGGCGCTGATGTGTTGGCAGAAGGCACTTTCGGACGAGACGATCACCATGCTGATCGAGACGTTCGCGCACGCCTACCTGAACCAGGTGCGGTGGTTCGTCGAGGTCGAGGACGATGCCGCCTTCTCTCTCAATCTCGAGACGGCCCGCGGCGCGGTGCTGTCCGCGCTGCAATCGGCCCGACTCTCGACCCGCGCGGGAATGCTGGACCGCATCACCGTCGTCGACGAGTGGGACCGCCGCTTCCGCGAGCTACCCGGCGTCGTGCGACTAAGCGGCGAGGAACGCGACAAGGTCGTGGCGGCGTTCGAGAGATACCTCGACACGATCCCCGAGACGCAGCGCTTCCGCGGGATCGCCTACGACGTCAAGGATGTCATCGGCAAAACGGGATTCGGCATCGGCAGCGCCGGCCTGCCGGCCTACACGGTGCTGATCGAAGGCTTCAACCAAGCGCTGGACAACGACGCCGTGCTGTCGATGAAGCAGGGCAATGTGGCGGCCCCGGGCCGGGTGGTCGACGACACGGAAGTGCACGACTACTTCAAGCACCACGGCCACCGAACGGCGGTGTCGCAGCGCGCTTTACAGGCACATGCCGACCCGTTGCTCGGCTACACCGACATCGACGGGGTCGGTTTCGTGGTCAGCGAGATCTCGCCCTATGAGGCCGATCTGGACTGGAGCGAGTTGACCGAGCCGGACGAACTCGCCGAGGTCATCGAGCAACTCGGCCAGGCGGTCGCCAAGGTGCACTGCGTCAGCGATACCGACAGCGACCAGACCCTGGTCGACTTTCAGACCGAAGAGGCCATCGTCACCGTGATCGGAGACAACGAGACCGACTTCGTCGCCGACATCGTCGCGTTCGGGCTTGAATACGCCGCCACGGTCCGTGACGACCACCGGCACTTCGTCGAGGCGTTCCGCGAGGGCCGAATCCCGGGCGTCAGCGCCACCTGACCGTTCGGCCTAACCACGTCGAATACTTAGCCCTTGAGCTATCTGTTGAATCGTTGTAACTTAGCCTCATGGCTCAGTTTCAGTCCTTGGACGGTGCATTCCAGGCGCTGGCCGACCCGACCCGACGCGCGGTGGTCAGCCGGCTCGGCACGGGACCGGCCAGTGTCAGCGAGTTGGCGGCACCCTTCGAGATGGCGCTGCCGTCCTTCATGAAGCACATCCGCTTCCTCGAAGAGACCGGGTGGATCAAGACGCGCAAGACCGGCCGAGTGAGAACCTGTGCGCTGCAGCGCAAGTCGTTCGACGACATCGACTCGTGGCTCACCGAACAACGCCGCATCTGGGAAGGCCGCACAGACCGGCTCGAGCAATTCATCGCCATGAACCAGGAGGAATCAACCGAATGACCAGATCAACTGATCCGCAGCTGGACCTGACCGTCTCGCGAATAATCAAGGCGCCGCGCTCGGCCGTCTGGGACGCGTGGACCAACAGTGCAAGCTTCGAGCAGTGGTGGGTCCCCAAGCCGCAGATCTGCCGGGTGAAGGACATGGACCTACGTCCCGGCGGATCCTTCCGCACCGAAATCAGTGACGACGGCATCCAGTTCGGCCCGCATATCACCGGGTGTTTCCTCGCCGTCGACATGCTGGAGCGCATCGTGTTCACCGACGCGCTGATCGCCGACTGGCGCCCGGCCGAATCCGCGTTCGTGACAGCGGTCATCACGATGGCCGACCACCCCGAAGGCACCGAATACACCGCGACCGCGCTTCATCGCAGCGTCGCCGACCGCGATGAGCACGAACGCCTCGGCTTCCACGATGGTTGGGGAACCGTCACCCGCCAGCTCGCCGAACTCGTCGAGGCGGTCGCCGCCAGGAGGTGACCACACGCCGTGCCCACTCTGAGACGCTCAGATTCAGGCGGTCGACTGGTGCAATTTCAGGCTGTTGATTCTCGTGCGGAGCAGCTGCGCAAGTAGCCCGGTTTCCCGATCACCGAAGCCGATCTGCTTGCATCGCTCCGGCCAGGGCTCCGCGGCATCGACAAGATCATCGATCATTCTGACGACGGCGCGTTGCCGCAGTCCGAGGCGTTCGCCTGCCTCGGTGAAGTTGGTGCGGCTCAATTTGTTGGCGCGGCCGTAGAGATTCAGCGCCATGGGGTCTTTCCAGCCTGCGTACGGTTGAGTGCACAGCAGGTCGTAGGCGGGAGTCGGTTGCCATATTCCGTTCGGATTGTGGATCGACAGGTTCTTGCCGTGTAGATCACCGTTTCCGATAAGCCAGGAAAAGACAACGGTTTTGAGCAACTCCGCGACTGCAGCCACCCTGGAACCACCCCCGCGCGCGCACGCCTCGGCAAGGCCGGTGATGGCCGCCTCGGTCTTGATCCGGTATTTCGAGGCGGGATAGACGTCTGCGACTTGACACGCATCCTCTTGCGCAAGCCGAACGGAGCCTTCGCGATCGAAACGGGTTACCAGCAAGGCACTTCGCCCCTCGGCATCGTGCAGCACCGACGTCCTGGCGACTCTCAGGCCACATGCCGCGGCCATCGTCATGAAGAAGTGCTCGTTCTCGACGAGCAGCGGATACTGCGCGGGACTGAGCTTCAGGATCGCCGGCCCCGATCTGGTTTGTGCGGGCGTCGACAACATGCCGGCGCTGACCTTGGGTTGGACCCCCGCCAAACCCACCGGGTCGGCATCGACGGAACCGGTCATCTTGGCAAAGACTGCGCGGAAATCGGTGTCACGTTGGGGGTCGAACAGCGGTAACGGCCGAATCGGGTCGGCTCCGGAGGGGAACACCCGGACGTTGCCGATGGTGTCGGCGCCGATGGCGAGCAGCAAGGTGAGATGGTCGTCGGCGGAGGTTTTGGTCGACGTCGTCACCACGCCCAACCGGACGCCCTCCGGCAGAAGCCCTGCGAAGAACGCAGGCACGGACCCGCCCGTCGTGATCACCGGGTAATCGCCGGAACGTAACAGGGACCACGACACCGACCGGTCACGGATCCGACCTTCGTGAGGTCCGTCATCGAGGTAGTCGAAGCTGATGCCGTCGCCACGTTGTCGCACCAAATGGGCAGCAAGGATGTCGCCGATGTAGACATCGGCTGTGTCGACCTCGCGTAGGTCGAGCCGATCCGGAGCGGTCATTCTGCCGTCGCGTTCACGTCGATATGGAGGCCCAATGCGTCTGCAATTTCGACGACAGATCCGAAGCTGATCGATCCGCTCCCTCGCTCAAGTGACTGGACAGTGGAGCGAGACACGCCAGCCAAGTCAGCCAGAGTTTGTTGCGTGAGTCGCAGCGCGATCCGCCTGTCAGTGAAGACCGCACCTATGCGTGCAATTTCAGGCATAGCGTCATCGCGTTTCGACTTTCTCCGCCTGGGGCCCACAACCGCACTCCTTATGCTCTCAATTTCACGCATTAACCATCTTCCAACAGGTCGTGGGCGGCGGTCAACCCTATACGCCTTTAATCGCACGCATTAGATGCCCAAACCGACGTGGAGCCGGAGCACAGGTCCCTATGCCCGATATCCCATGCTTAACCATCACCATCACCGAGTGGGCCCGACACGGGCCCACACCTCTCGCCACGTTCGGGCCACCTTTGCTCAGAGCACACCCAGCGAGCCCATCGCCATCGCGTCGGTCGGCGAGAGGACGCCGATATGGCCCGCGGAGAAGTAAACGCGGCGTTCTCGCACTCGACTACAGCAAGTTCACAGCAAGCCCCCAGGTGTTCACTCGCAGGCACTTCACTTTCGTCACCGACCGTGGCGATCGTCCGGTCTCTCGACAACCTTGAGGAGCCCGATGCTGGGCGCACCCGATGCCGGCGTTCCCATCGTCAGATCCGGCGCGGCACGCTGGCGACGAATCATCCTGCCCGTGCTGATCCTCGCGGTCATCGGGGCCATCGCGCTGCTGCTTGCCGGGCGCGGACAGCAGACGGCCATCCAGGGCGCGGGCTCGACGCTGGCGCAACCGTTGATCGAACGCTCCGTGATCGCCTTCCGCAACGCACAGGCCGCCGACGATCCGTCCCGGCCCGAACAGACCGGCAGCGACTGGGTGCTCAATGGTTCCGGTATCGAGTACGAGCCGGTGGGATCACTCGGCGGCATCATGCGGTTGTCCGACCCCGAGATCGCGTTCGCCGTCTCGGATTACCCGCTCTCCGCCGATGGCCTCAAAGAGCTTGCCGTCGCCCAGTTCCCGGTCGCCCTGGGAGCGATCGCCGTGGCGTACAACCTCGACCTGCCGGCGGGCAGCGAGCTGCGCCTCGACGCCCAGACCCTCGCCGCGGTCTACCTGGGTGTAATCACCCGCTGGAACGACCCGAAGATCGCGGCGCTCAACCCCGGCGTCCGGCTGCTCGACACCGCCGTGTCGGTGGTCCACCGCAGCGACGGCTCCGGCTCCACCCGAGGGTTCACCGGATTCCTCAGCGAGGGCAGCCCACAGTGGGCCGCCGGACCGGGCACCGGAACCGAAATTGATTGGCCCACAGGCACCGGCGCGGAACGCACCGACGGCGTCATCGACAAGGTTCGCGACACCGCGGGCGCCATCGGCTATGTCGAATACGGCCAGGCCCAGCGCGCCGGCCTCGAGGTCGCCGCCCTGGCCAACAAGTCCGGCGCGTTCATCCGCCCCAGCGCCGACGCCATCGCCGCATCGGCCGCGTCACACGACTGGAGCGGACAGGACAACTACGTCAGGTCACTGGCCGCCGCGGATGACAGGCAGACCTACGCCGCCACCGTCGCCATCTACGTCATGGTCAAGCGCGACCCGCAGTTCGCTCAGCAGACCGAGCGCACGATGAGCTACCTCCGCTTCCTGCTCAACGACTTCGGCGACGGCGCGAAAGAACTGGGCTACGTCCCGCTCCCGCCATCAGCCACCCAGTCCGTCGAAAAGTACTGGACGGAAACCCTCTCCGGCACCGCCTGACCCCCTCTCACTCACCCCATCTGAGCTACGCCAAGAAGGAACCCTGTGGACGTCGACCTGCTCAAAGAAATCATCGCCCCCGTCGTCGGTGGGCTCGGCATCTTCCTGCTGGGCCTGGAATTCATGGAACGCGGCATCCAGGCGCTGTCGGTGAACCGGATGCGCGACCTGCTCGGCAAGATGGCGGGCAGCCCCGTCAAGGGTGTGTTCGCCGGCACGCTGATCACCGGCATCATCCAGTCGTCGACCGCGATGACCGTGATGACGGTCGGCCTGGTCAACTCGGGGGTCCTGGCACTGCGCGGCGCGATCGGCGTCATCATGGGCGCCAATATCGGGACCACCCTGGGCAACGGGCTCATCGCGATGCCGCTCGGCCCACTCGGGCTGCTCTTCGCGGGCATCTTCGCCTCCGTGTACGTGTTCTCCAAGTCCGACAAGACCCGCAATATCGCGTTGTGCTCCATGGGTTTTGCGCTGGTCTTCTACGGACTGAACCTGATGACCGGTGGACTGAAGCCACTGCGTGAGATGCCGCAGGTCATGAGCGTCATCTCCGGGCTGAGTGCCTCCACATTCGTGGGCGTGATCTCGTGCGCACTCATCGCCGCGCTGATCACCGCGCTCATCCACTCCTCCTCGGCGACCATCGGCATCGTCATGGGTCTGGGCGCCTCAGGTGTGCTGGAGTGGAAGACCGCGATCGCCTTCGCCATCGGCGCCGACCTCGGCACCACCATCACCTCGTGGATCGCCTCGCTGAACCTGTCCAAGAACGCCAAGCGAACCGCCTACGCGCACATCGCGTTCAACTTCATCGGCGTCTGCGTGGTGCTGGCGCTGTTCTTCCCGGCGATCACCGTCCTGGAGTGGGTGATGGGATTCTTCGGCGGCGACCCGGGCGTCCCGGTGATCGTGGACGGCGAAGAAGCCTTCCCGCTGGTGCCGGTCGCGGTCGGCCTGTTCTCGATCTTCTTCAACGTCTTCAACGTCCTGATCCTGTTCCCCTTCGTCGGCACCTTCGAACGCGTCCTGATGCGCATCGGGCACAAGGGTGACGACATCGAGGACTACTCACTGCCGAAGTACCTGGACCGCAAGGCCATCGAGGACTTCAATCGGGCGGTGCCGGCCATGCGCCAGGAGGTCGCACGCGCGCTGGAGGGCAGCAGGATGTTCCTCGACAGCGCCCGCGGCAAGGGCACCAACATGAAGAAGACCGCCGAGCACTCCGCTGCCATCGATGCCCTCTCGCGGGAGATCCGCGCCTACTCGGCGCAGCTGTTCCACGGCGAGCGGACCCGCGAGCAGATGGACCTGGTGGCCAGCATGATCGAGGAAGCCGACTTCACCGGTTCACTCAACGAATCGCTGTACCAGATCGCCCGCCGCATCGAACGCGACCAGTTCAGTCCGGCCAGCCGGGAGGTGCTCGATCAGGGCCTCGACCACCTCGACCGCAAACTGACCCTGCTGGAAACCGGTGGCGCGGCGGACCTCACCAAGAAGACACCGGAACCCGTCCTGGAGGCCGCGCAGTTCGAGGCGATGCGGTGGACGGTCATCGACGCCACGGATATCCCGGCGGCCGAGAAGGGCGCGCTGCTCGCCCTGCTCGGTTCCATGGAGCGCGCCGAGGCGTTGATCGACCGGATCGAGCAGGAGCGCGCCTCCGTCGACCGCGACCAGGCCACCGTCCTCGCGGAGGCCTGAACAAGCCTCAGCCGGTCGCCACTGCCTCAAGGTTGCGCGGGTGATGACAGGCCGCGGCGTGGGCATGTTCCCGCTCGATCATGTCCGGCTCCTCGGCCGTGCAGACCTCGGTGGCCCACCGGCACCGGGTGTGGAAGCGGCACCCCGCGGGCGGGTCGATCGGGCTGGGCACGTCACCTTCGAGGATCATCCGCTCCCGCGCGGCGTTGCGCCGCGGATCGGGAATCGGGACCGCCGAGAGCAGCGCGTTCGAGTACGGGTGGAATGGCTTGTCGTACAGCTCATTGGCCGAGGCGGTCTCCACGATCTTGCCGAGGTACATCACCGCCACCCGGTCCGAGACGTGCCGGACCACACCGAGGTCGTGTGCGACGAACAGATATGACAGCCCGAACTCGGCCTGCAGATCCTCGAACAGATTGATGATCTGCGCCTGCACCGAGACATCCAACGCGGATACCGGTTCGTCGGCGATGATCAGCTTGGGACGCAATGCCAGCGCGCGGGCGATCCCGATCCGTTGCCGTTGCCCGCCGGAGAACTCATGCGGGAAACGGTTGTAGTGCTCGGCCTGCAGACCCACCCGGTCCAGCAGGTCCTGCACTTGGCGCTTCACCTCACCCCCGCGGGCCAGCCCGTGCAACTCGATGGGGTCACCGATGATCTGCCCGATCCGTTTGCGCGGATTGAGCGACGCGTAGGGATCCTGAAACACCATCTGGATGTCGCGGCGGATCGGGCGCAGGTCCCGGCGGGACCGGCCCACCAGCTCGTGCCCCTGAAAACGCACCGATCCCGAGGTCGGCGTCAGCAGCTGCAGGATCAGCCGGCAGAGCGTCGACTTCCCGCAACCGGATTCCCCGACCAGCCCTAGGGTTTCCCCCTCGTGCAACGTCAGGCTGACGCCGTCGACAGCGCGTACCCGAGCCACCTCACGCTCGATGACCGCGCCCGCCTTGATCGGGAAATGCTTGACCAGGTCGGTCACCTCCAGCAGCGGCTCACCGGCACTCATGAGCTCACCGGCTGCCGCAGACCGATCCGGCCGTCCACGTCACGCAATGTAGATTTCTGCACCGGATCGAGCCAGCACCGGTCCAGGTGCCCGACCGCCGCGCGGGTTTCCAAAGGTGGTAATTGCCTGCATGTTTCGAACGCGTGCGGGCAGCGCGGCGCGAAACGACATCCCGGCGGCAGGGACAGCAGCGACGGCGGAGCGCCCCCGATCTGCGGCAGCCGCGAATGTTGGGGCGCATCCAGTGGTGTCAGCGAACCGAAGAGTCCCCACGTGTAAGGATGCTGCGGATCGTAGAAGATATCGTCGACGGCGGCGTCTTCGACCACCTGCCCCGCGTACATCACCAGCACCCGGTCGGCGACCTCGGCAACGACCCCCAGGTCGTGGGTGATCAGTACCACCGCAAGGTCGCGCTCGGCGTTGAGATCGGCTAGCAGCCGCAGAATCTGAGCCTGAATCGTCACATCCAGCGCCGTGGTGGGCTCGTCGGCGATCAGCACTTCGGGCTCCAAGGACAATGCCATGGCGATCATCACCCGCTGGCGCATGCCGCCGGAGAATTCATGCGGGTAGTCACGCACGCGGCGTTCGGGATTGGGAATGCCCACCGTGCGCAACAGCTCGACGGCGCGGTCACGGGCTTCGGCGCGGGAGACGTCCCGATGGGCGCGGATCATCTCGGTGATCTGGTCACCGACCCGGTACACCGGGTTCAGCGATGTCATCGGGTCCTGAAACACCATGGCGATGTGTTCGCCACGCACACCTTGCAATTCGCGGTCGTCGAGTTCGGTCAGATCCTTCCCGCCGAAACGCACCGCGCCGCTGATGGTGGCGTTCGGGGCACGGGTCAGACCGATCACGGTCTGCGCGGTCACACTCTTGCCGGACCCCGACTCTCCGACGATGGCCAGCACCTCCCCGGCGGCCAAATCGAAGGACACGCCGTCGACGGCGCCCACCACACCGTCCTGGGTGGTGAAACTCACCCGCAGATTGTCGACTTCGAGCAAGGGACTCATACCGGTGCTGCCTCTCCGAGCCGGATCCGGGGATCCAGGAATGCGTACGCCACGTCGACCAGGGTGTTGAACAGCACGATGAAAAACGCGCCGAACATCGTCACCCCGATCAACGGCGGCAGGTCCAGTGATCCGATCGCCTGTCCGGCATACAGTCCGACGCCATTGAGGTTGAACACCGTCTCGGTGAGAATCGCTCCGCCCCCGACGACGGCGCCGAAGTCGAGGCCGAACAGGGTGACGATCGGGATCATGGAATTGCGCAGCACATGCTTGATGCGGACCTGCCGTTCGCTGATGCCCTTGGCCCGCGCCGTCCGCACGTGGTCGTCGTTCATCACGTCGAGCATGTTGGACCGCAGCACCCGACTGTAGAAGCCGACGTAGAGCACCGCCAACGTCAACCACGGCAGGATCAGGTGATACGCCCACTCCAGCGGGTCTTTCGTGAGCGGCACGTAGCTGCTGGTGGGGAACAACTCGGCCTTGAAGCTCAAGTAGTACAACAGGATCGCCGCCAGCCAGAACACCGGCATCGAAATGCCCACCAGCGACAGGATGGTCAGCGCGCGGTCGGTGAACTTGCCGGCGTGCACCGCGCTGAGGTACCCGAACCAGATCGCCAGCGCCATCCACAACACCGCGGCGCCGATGCACAGCGACAGCGTGGCGGGCAGACCCTTCCAGATCTGCTCGACGACGTTCTGCGAGCTGGCATAGGAGGTCAGCTGACCGGTGAAGATCTGCTTCATCATCGTCAGGTACTGCACGTACAGCGGCTGGTCGAGCCCCAGATCGGCACTCACCCTGGCGATCAGCTCAGGGTCGGCATTCTTGCCCGCGATCCGGGCAGCAGGGTCCGAGTTCGGGATCACGTTGAAGATCAGGAACACCAGCACCGAGATGGCGAACAGCACGCCGACCATTCCGATCAGCCGCCGAACCACGAAACGCAGCATGTCAGTGCTCCAACCGGATCTTGGCGCGCGGGTCCAGTGCGTCCCGCAGACCGTCCCCGAACACGTTGAGCGACAACACCGTCAGCACGATCATCAATCCGGGCACCAGTGTCAGGTGCGGCGCGGTGTAGATGGTCTGGTAGCCGTCGGCGATCATGGTGCCCCACGAGGCATTCGGCGCCCGCACTCCCGCACCCAGGAACGACAGCGCGGATTCCAGGAGCATGTTGTTGGCGATATTGAGGGTGAAGAACACGATGATGGTCGACACCACGTTCGGCAGCAGCTCACTGACCATGATCCGCACCGGGCCCTTGCCCTGCGCCACCGCCGCCTCCACGAACTCCTTCTCCCGCAGCGCCAGGATCTCGCCGCGAATGGGTCGGGCCATATAGGGCACGTAGACCAGACCGATGATCATGATCGGGATCCACAGTGAGTCACCGGCCACCTGCAGCGCACCGATCTTCAACCCGCCCAGGGCAAGCGCGGTACCCAACGCGATGCCCAGCAACAGCACCGGAAACGCCCAGACCACGTCCATCACCCTCGACAGTGCTGTGTCGATCCACCCGCGGTAGAAGCCGCACAGCAGCCCGACCGTGACGGCAAGTGCCGTGGTGATGGCTGCAGCCGCGACGCCGATGTAGATCGATGTCCGCCCGCCATACATGAGGCGCACCATCACATCTCGGCCGTTCTGATCCGCACCCAGCAGGTACCGGCCGTGCAGGCCCGGTCCGATCGGGGTGCCGTCGGGTGAGACGACATCGGTCTGCTGCCCGTCGATCGTCACCACATCGGTGATGTGATTCTCGTTCGGTCCGGTGTGCGCCACGTGGTCGGCCCACAGCGGCGCCGCCAGGCAGAACAGCACGATCAAGATGAACAGCACGCCGAAGGCGATGCTGACCTTGTTGCGCCGCAGGCGAAGCCACGCCAGATACCAGGGGCTTCGGCCTCTGATCAGCGCTGCGGGGACCCCCTCGGGAAGAACGGGATCCCCGGGCGCTTCGACGGCGTCAGTTGGGATGGCCATGCCTACTTCAGGGCCAGCGCCGACCAGTCCTGATTGAACAGGAGATGATGGTAGGCATTGTCGAAGTCCATCCGCTCGGAGACGAACGTGCTGAATTGTTCGTTGCCGTACGGCGCCCATGCCGCCTGTTCCATATAGGCCTTGTCCAATGCCGCGTACTGCGCCTCGGTGTCACCATCGGTGAGCTGGTTGCGCAACAGCTCGTCCATCTTGGCGTCCAGCTCCGGGTAGGACGCCCGGGAGAAGTTGTTGCCGTTGGTGGGCAGGATGGCATCGCTGTTGAGCAGCGGCCGGAAGAAGTCATCCGGGTGCGGGAAGTCCTGGAACCAGTTGGCGAACCCGGTGTCGAGGTCTGGTGTCGACTGGTTGCCGATCGTGGTGAAGTACACGTCACCGGCGATCACCTTCAGGGTGGCGTTGAAGCCCAGCTGGTTGAGCACGTCGTGGTAGTACTCACCGATGCGTTTGCGGTCGGGCTCGTCGTTGGTCCACACCGTGATATCGCGATCGGCCGGATTGGCTTCGGCAAGCAGTGCTTTCGCCTTGTTCATATCGGGTCCCGGGTAGAGCTTGTACTCTTCGTATCCCGGCATGCCCGGTGGCAGGACCTGCTGCGTGGGATGCATGCGGCCGCCGAACACCCGGTTGAGCGCCTCCGGGTCGATGGCGTAGTTGACCGCTTGGCGTACCCGCACATCGTTGAACGGTGCGGTCTGGTTGTTCATCCAGAAGTAGTAGGTGTTGATCGACTCCTCCATCCGGAACCGCTCACCGAACCGCGTCTTCACTTCCTGGAGGCGGTCGGCGTCCGGCGGATCGACCATGAAGTCGATGGTGTTCTGCTCGACGCCGGTGACCTGAGCGCTGTTGCTCTTGTTCTGGGTCACGACGATCTTGTCGACGCCCGCGTCGGCGACCTCGGTGGCACCGGCATCCAGGACGCTCTGGAAGTTCGGGTTGCGCTCCATCGTCAAGGTCTGCGGTGCTTCGACACTCGTGATCATGAACGGACCGCTGGATGCGGGCGGATTGTTCGTGGCGTCGTCGGACAGCGGGGTACTGGGCGGCACGGGCGCCGCGAACGGCAGGCCCAGCACGTTCTCGAAGGTGCCGTTGGGGGCGTCCAGCGTGATGGTGATATCACCGGTGGCATCGTCGGTGACGATCCCGGCGATAGTCTGGGCCGTCCCTTCCGCGTATTCGGGGGCGCCGACGATCCCGCTGTAGAAGACCGACCCGCCGGAGTCCGCCTTGAACAGCCGCTGGATGGCATAGGTGAAGTCCGAGGCCTTGATCGGTGTGCCATCGGAGTACTTCATGTTCGACCGCAGCTTCAATTTGTAGGTCAAACCGTCCGGGGAGATCTCGGGCATGTCCTCGGCCAGGCCCGGCACCACCGCGGTGCCCTCTTCGCCTTTCGCGTGCTTGTAGGTCAGCAGGGGCGTGTAGGTGTTGTACAGCACCTCCCAGCCTTCCACGGTGTAGGACAGCTGCGGGTCGATGTAATCCGGGAACGATGTCATCGAGATGTTGATTTCACCCCCGCCGCCCGACGCGCCGGAGCCTTCGTCGCCGCCACATGCGGCGACGCCGAAGACCGCGGCGACGGATACACAGGACAGGACGGTGGTCTTGCGCAGGGCTGTGCGCAGCTTGCTCATTGGGCTCCCTAGGTTCGCGGCTCGGGCGAGTCCCGTCCACGTTTACGCTTCTAAAGCGATCCGGGTTGCCATCTTGGCCGGAAATCTATGAGCGCGCAGCACAACGAACGTAAATTTTCTGGTCTCTCAGGGAACTGACAGGAAACATTCCTGTAATCGTCGTATGTTCGCGTGCTCGGGGCCTTCAGGGCGTGATCAGGATTCCGTCGTCGGACGCGGCCTTGAGCAACTGCTGGATGGTCAGTTCGCCGTAGCCGATGTGGACCGTGCCGCGCCGTGTCCCGAGCCAGGGCACCACACCGGGGTCGGGATCGACATCGAGGTGATACGCCTGCACGCCCATCAAGTGGTATTGAAAGAAGTTGCCGAGAAAGTCGACCGCGAACACCAGGCTGCCGATCAGGCTCTTGCCCCACATCGCGGCGGCATTACGCATCGGGTTCATGGCCTCGACGTCGCCGATCAACACGACCGGCCCATAGTGCGGTTTGGTGCCACCACCGGGCACATACGCGGGGAAGAACGGTTGCAGCCCAGGCAGATCGGTGGCCATGAAGGCGACGGGGCTGCCGTACTGGGCGACGTTGACAAAATTCGAGTCGGCACCGTTTCCGGCAACCGTGGTGTTGAGCCCGGGCGATTCGAAGCCGATCCCGGCCAGGCCGGTCTGCTGCGCGACGAACTGTGCCTCCCAGCCGCCCAGCGAGTGACCGGTGACGAATACATCGTCGGCCGCATAGCCCTGCAGTGCCGCCTCGTCCTGCACCCGCCGCGCGAACCGCAACGCATCGTAGAAGGCCAACGGGGTTGTGCCGGTGAGGATCACCTGCATATCGGCGGCGAGCTGGGCGAGCGTGATCAGCGGGTTCACCAACAGGTTCGTCCCGCCGGTGGTGCCCTGATAGGCGATGATGACCTGACCCTGCGGCGTCACCCACGCCTTTCCGGACATGCCGGAAAAGATGTTGGTCGACGTCAGTTGGAATCCGTTGGCAGTCAAGGGCACCAGACCGCCCGGAGCAGTGCCCCAGCCGTAAGCGGCCGTCGACGCGTTGAGGAACTGCGCCACCGTCGGGGTCGGGCGGTCGGTCGGACCGGTGTAGGTCATGGTGGGCAGTACCGGCTGTATGGTCGGCGTCCGGTGCAGCCCGCCGAGGCGTTCCAGTTCGCGGAAGGCGCCGAACAGCAGGTCGTTGATCGGCGCGATGTTGAACGGGCTGCGCGGGCCGCTCGCGCCGGCGGTGAAGTCTAGGAACTGCAGCACCGCGTTGATGATGCGTCCGGGCAGCTCGAGCACCGTCGCGATCGGGGACAGCGGTTTCGGCGGCGTGGGCGTGGTCACCACGACAGCCGACGGGGCGACAGCACCGACCACATTCGGTGCCGCGGTTCGCGCGGCGACCGTGGGCTGCACCGGCGGCGGCGTGGGGGCCTCGATGGTCAGCACTGCCGAGGGAGCGCCGTTGGTCACGGTTCGCGAGGTGCGGACCGACCGCTCGACCCGGCGGGTGGCGAGTGGCTCGTCGCGGTCCAGTCGCGTCTCGATGCCGGCGCGCCTGGGGGTGGTTTTCGGTTCTTTGACCGAAAGGCCGGACGTGTCATCGGCCGGGTCGGTGTCCTTCGGTTCCGGCTGTTCCGCCTCGGCCTGTTCCTTGGGCTCGTCGGACGGGTTCGGCTTGCTCGCGGGACCCGACTCGCTGGACGTCGACGTCGAGCCCGTGTCATCGGCCCATGCCACTCCGTGCCCGGGCGCGATGACCAGGCCGGCACTGACCAGCACCGCCGCCACACCGAAACGCAGCGAACTGCCCTTGGCACGCTCCGCAGACTGCATCGCCGACCCCCTACGCCCTGACAACATGCGATGTCATGTGGAGGCTAGGCCACCGCGCGCTGCGGCAATGCCATTTTGGTCAATTGACCGGCGTATCAGCCGTTCAGCGCGCTCGGTCGCCACATCAGCGCGCCGATCAGCAGACCGGCGAACGGCACCGCCGCCAGGATGGTGCTGAGCGTGGCGCTGCCACCGGTGACGAGGGTGAAATTGGACAGCACCAGCCACAGGCTGGCGAGCAGACCCAACACGGCCAGCACCGGAGCGATCCTCGTGTGCCAGATCCGGCCGCCGCCGAGGTCGCGGTTCTTCAGGAAGAAGACCAGCACCGCCACCGACGTGGTGAGCATCAACAGCACCATACCGACCGTGGCGACACCCGCCATCGAACCGAAAACACCGACCAGCGGGTCGATTCCGAGGACCGCCAGGATTGCGACGATGATGGTCGCCGTCACGGTCTGCACCACCGAGGAAAAGGCCGGCGACTCATGGCTGTCGTGCACCGACCCGAGGCGGGCCGGCAGCAGGCCCTTGCGGGACAACACGAACTGGTACCGAGCAATCACATTGTGGAAGGACAGCACACAGGCGAAAAGGCTTGTCAGCAGCAGGATATTGACAATGTCGCGGCCGATCCGCCCGAGCGTGGTATCGGTGGTGTCGAGCAACATGTTGCCCTCGCCGTCGAGTGTCTGCTGCGCGGTGGCCGCCACCAGATCGGGCCCGATCGCGACCACGAAGGCCCATACGGTCAGCGTGTAGAAGGCGCCGATGAGGATGACGGCGGCATAGGTGGCGCGCGGGATGGTCCGTTCGGGCTCGCGGGCCTCGTCGCGGAAGACCGCGGTCGCCTCGAATCCGATGAAGCCGGTGAGCGCGAAGAGGATGGCGATGCCGATGGTGCCCTGGCTGAACACATCCGGAGCGAAGGAGGCAAAGGTGATCCCCGCCGGGCCGGGGTCGGCAATCATCGCCAGGTCCAGGATCACCACGATGCCGATCTCCAGGGCCAGCGCGACCCCGAGCACCTTGGCGCTCAGTCCGATGTGTCGGTAGCCGAGCACCGCCACGATCGCCAGAATCGCAAAGGAGTAGACCGGCCACGGGATGACCGGACCGTTGTAGAACGCGACTGTGTCACCGATGGCCCAGCCGATGTAACCGTAGATACCCACTTGGATGGCGGTGTAGGCGATGAGCGCGACCACCGCGATCCCCCTGCCCATCCGCTCGCCGAGACCGACTGTCACATAGGAGAAGAACGCGCCGGCCTCGGGAACGTGCGGTGTCATCGTCACGAAGCCGACGCTGAAGACCAGCAGCACCAGTGAAGCGATCAGGAAACCGACCGGCGCGCCGGCGCCGTTGCCCAGCCCCATCGCCAGCGGCATGTTGCCGCCGATGACGGTCAGCGGGGCCGCCGCCGCGACGACCATGAAGACGATGCCGACGGGCCCGAGTCGCCCGGACAGACGCTTATTTTCGGTGGTGGTCATCTGTTCTCCTGGAGGGCCGACGTGAGCAGGGCGTGGTCGATGGCGTGCACGGTGTATCCCCGGTAGCCGGTGACGGTTTCGGCGGCCACCATGGCGTTGACGATGGCTTCTTCGGTGGCCTCGATGGTCAGGTCGAACAGCAGGTCCATCTGCTGCGGACCGACCATGCGCAGCGGGATCTCGGGCCGGACCTCGGCGACGTTCTCGACCACCCCATAGGGCGGGATGCCGCGGTTGCCGGTGGCGAACGCGAGCATCAGGTCGCCGCTGTACTGTTCCCCGGTGCCGCCGAGCCGCCCGACGGCCAGCGCCGCGCGCTGGGCCAGGCGCTGACACTGATGGGGCAGCAGCGGCGCGTCGGTGGCGACGATGACAATGATCGACCCCGATCCCGGGGCGTACCCGGGCGGATAGGCCGGCAGCGGGACCGTCGGCTGCGTAATGGATGTCCCGTTGATCCGAAGCCGTTCGCGGCGGCCGTGATTGGCCTGCACCAGCACGCCGACGGTGTAGCCACGCACCCGCGACGCGGTGCCGATACCGCCCTTGAACTGATGGCAGATCATCCCGGTTCCGCCGCCGACATTGCCCTCGGCGACGGGGCCGCCGCAAGCCGATGCCAGTGCCGCGCCGACGTGTTCGGGACGCACGTGAAAACCGTTGATATCGTTGAGGAATCCGTCATAGGTCTCCCCCACCACCGGCAACGACCAGTAGACGCCGTCACCGCGCACGCGCACCTGTTCGGCCACCAGGCTGTCGCGCACCACGCCGACACTGTGGGTGTTGGTGAGCCCGATCGCGGTGGTGAGTTCGCCGGATTCGCGGATCCACTCCAGACCGGTCAGCTCACCGCTGCCGTTGAGGACATGGGAGCCGGCAAAGACCGGTTCGGTCCAGATGTCGTCGTGCGGGACGACGACGGTCACTCCGGTGTTGACGCCGTCGCCCTGCAGGGTGGTGTGGCCGACCTGCACCCCCGGCACGTCGGTGATGGCGTTGTGGGGTCCGGTGGGGTGTTCACCGATGACCACGCCGAGATCTCTGGCACGCATTGGTTTCTTTTCGTTCGCGAGTTATTTTCCTACTTGGAAAAGAACTATGCGCCCGAGTGCTCCTCCGCGCAACAGAAACGGCAAAATAGGGTGATGGCGCGACCGAACCGGCAAGAAGAGCGACGTGGCGAGATCCTGGACGCCGCCATCGCCGTCATCGAGCGCCACGACCTGGCCTCACTCAAACTCGCCGATGTCGCCGCCGAGCTCGGTCTGACCACCAATGCGCTGCGGTATTACTTCAAGGACATGACCGACCTGCTGTCCGAACTCGCGCTCAGATCGGATGTCCGGTTCTATGACGAGCGCCTGCAGATCGGCTCCCGGACCGACGACGCGGGCACCCAGCTCGCGTTGACCATGGCAGCCGGCCTGCCGTCCGGCCCCGAGGACGCCGAATGGCGCGCCATCTGGCGCGCGGTGCTGGCCGCCGGGTTCGAACTCGATCAGCGCCGCGATGTGCAGGCCATCTATCACCGCCAGGTCGACCTCTACCGCGACCTGCTCACGCGGGGCGCACAGGCCGGCGCGTTCCGGCTGAACTCCCCCGCTCGCGATATCGCCATGACGTTGATGTCGATGGAGGACTACTTCGGCTATCGCATCGTGGCCCGCGACCCGGCGCTGGACCGCCGGACGGCACTACGGCTGATGCGCGAATACGCCAGGCTGGCCACCGGGGCCACCCTTCCCGAGACCGTGTGATCCTTCGCTTCGAAGAGGTTTAGCGGCCCGACCCGCAGGCAATGCAATGGCCCATGGGGCGGTGAACCGCCGAGTGTCCAGCGATGGGATCTTCGCATGACAAACGTTGAGACGAAGCCGGCCGAACAGGCTTCGATACCCGAATTGATAGACCGGCTGACCGCTCAGACATCGCGTCTGGTGCGCGACGAAATTCAACTGGCACAGAAAGAGTTTCAGCTGGCCGCAAAACGCACCGGCGTGGGCGCCGGGCTGTTCAGCACAGCGGGCCTGCTCGCCTTCGTCGGCCTGCTGGCGGTGGTCACGGCCGCGATCGCGGCACTGGCCCTGGTGTTACCGGTGTGGGCCGCCGCAGCCATCGTCGCTGCGGTGCTGTTGACCGCTGCCGCCATCGCCGCGGTCGTCGGCAAGAAGCAGGTCGAGCAGGCTCCGGTGGCCGCGCAGGAAGTGGTCTCCAGTGTCACCGAGGACATCAATACCGTGAAGGAAGCGCGCCATGGCCGGAACTGATGACCGACCGGAGCCTACGCACGGCCCGAGTGTGGAAGAGATCAGCGAGGATATCGAACGCACCCGGCAGGAAGTCGGCGAGACGGTCTCAGCGCTGACCGACAAGCTCGACGTGAAGGGGCGCGCGCAAGCCAAGGTGGCGGACACCAAGGAACGCGTCACCGACGCTGCCGAGACCGCACGCCACGATGTCGTCCATGCCGTCACCGACAACGAGGGGGCGATCAAACCGGGTTTGTCCGCCGCCGCCACCGTGGTGGCGACCGCCGCCATCCTGCTGGGCGTCATCGTCTGGCGCCGCCGCCGTCAGGGAGACAAGCGATGACCACCTACAAGCCGAGCTTGACGGCGAAGTTGATGTACCGCCCCGTCGGGCTTGCCAGCTCGCTCGCCGGCGGGTTGGTCGCCGGCGCGATCTTCAAACAGATCTGGAAACGGGCCGCCGACGGTGATCATCCCGATCCACCGTCGGCACTGGATCGCGACTACTCCTTCAAACAGGTGGTGCTGGCGGCCGCGCTTCAGGGTCTGATCTTCTCCGTCGTCAAGACGGTGATCGACCGCCAGGGCGCAAAGACTTTCGCCCGCTGGACAGGTGAATGGCCAGGGGAGTAGACGTTTCCGCTGCTCCCGGACGGGTATACCTCACCGCGTGACTCTTGCCGCTACCAGTGTGGAACCCCGATTGCCCGATCCACGCGGTCCGCTGTCGCTGGCCGTGACCGAACTTCTCGCCGAACGGGCGCCCGTCAATCGGCTCACCCAGGTCGAGGCATCCATCAGCGACACGGACCCCCTCGGCCTCGATCTCCAACTCGCGCTGTACATCTGCTACGAGCTGCACTATCGCGGCTTCCGGAATGTGGATCCGGGCTGGGAGTGGAGTGCCGGGCTGCTGCATCTGCGCGGCCGTCTGGAGAACACGTTCCTCGCCGAGGTCCGCAGTCGGGTCGGCGTGATCGGCGCCGACGAGACCGCGGAGGCCGAGATGCGAAAGCTGTCGGTCGAACCGGCCGACGGCGAAGGGCTCTCGTACCACCTACGCGACAACGGCACGTGGGAGCAGATGCGGGAGTATTTCATACACCGGTCGCTCTACCACCTCAAAGAGGGTGATCCGCACGCGTGGGCGATCCCGCGGCTGATCGGCCAGGCCAAGGCCGCCTTCGTCGCAGTCGAATTCGACGAGTTCGGGGCGGGTCGCGGCGCACGCCTGCATCAGCAATTGTTCGCCGACCTACTGGATGCCGCCGACCTGGACTCGAGCTACCTCGGCTATATCGACCATGTCCCCGCCGAGGCGCTGACCGCGGTGAACCTGATGTCGCTGTTCGGTTTGCACCGAAGGTTGCGGGGGGCCGCGGTCGGGCACTTCGCCTCCACCGAAATCACCTCGCCTCCGGGGTCCCAGCGGCTGGTGGACGCACTGCACCGGATGAACGCACCACAGCCCTGTATCGCCTTCTACGCCGAACACGTCGAGGCCGACGCGGTGCACGAGCAGGTGGTGCGCACCGACGTCGTCGGCGATATGGTCGCCCGCGAGCCGCATCTCGACCGCGATGTGGTCTTCGGGATTCGGGCGCATGCCTTCGTCGAGGACCGGCTCGCCGACCACATGATGCGGTGCTGGACGGAGGGAGAAACCTCCCTGCGTCGGCCACTTGACTGACACCGAACCTTCGCTGCCTGGATACCCTTGCGCCGTTTGACCTTCCACTGCCACCGATAGCGCTGCGCCCCCCGACCACGGCTAGTATTCGGTCAATTGTTGGGT
Organism: Mycolicibacterium sp. P9-22; assembly: GCF_008329585.1. Lineage (GTDB taxonomy): Bacteria > Actinomycetota > Actinomycetes > Mycobacteriales > Mycobacteriaceae > Mycobacterium. The sequence continues at coordinate 133,247 of NZ_NPKP01000006.1, forward strand.
CGGGGAGCATAGATATTCGGAGGTGATGATGGCGGGCGAACCAGAATCGGTCGTCGGCAGTCCCAAAGCGGCCCCCGGCTGCACTATCGCGGAGCGCGCTGTCGGCGAGGTCGCAGTACTCGCCGTATCCGGCACACTCGACGTGCTCTCAGCCCCCGATCTGGAAGCCCGGATCAAGGCGACAGCCGCAAAATCTCCGTCCGGCGTGGTCATCGACCTCAGCGCCGTGGACTTCCTCGGATCCTCGGGGATGGGGGTGCTGGTCACCGCGCATTCGGACCTCACGTCCGCGATCCCGTTGGCGCTGGTCGCCGACGGGCCCGCCACCAGCCGTCCACTCAAGCTCATCGGGATCGCCGACATCATCGATGTCTTCGCCACCCTGGACGAGGCGTTGTCCGCGCTGTCTGCCGATTGACGCCCACCAAATGCTACGGCCGGTCGGGACCGGCCGAGACGATTCGTTCGGCGACATCGACCAGTTTGATGTTCATGTCCTGAGATAGATGCCGTAGCGCGTCAAAGGCTGCCACAGCGTCGATGTCGAACCGTTCCATCAGCATGCCCTTGGCCTGTCCGATCAGGTCCCGGCTGCCCAAGGCTGTTTGGAATTGCCTTTCCCGATGCAACGAGTTCCACACCAGCGTCGTATGCGCTGCGAATACCCGGGCCAACTCGGCAGCGTCCTCGTCAAACGAGCCGGCGGATTCGGCCTGGAAGTTCAGCGCAGCGATCCCGGCGGCCGGCGTATCGAGCTGTACCGACAGCACCGAGCGGACCGGGGTTTGCTTGGTGACCTCCCGGCAGTACGACGGCCAACGCTGTTCGGCCGCCAGGTCATCGATGAGCATGGTGTGGTTCTCCCATGCCGCAGACAGACAGGGCCCTTCACCCAGCGCGCCCTGCAAGTCGTCAAGGGCCCGCGCGAAATCGTGCGTCGCACCCACCGAGGTGACCTGACCGCGCTCGTCGACGAGGGTGATACCCGCGTAGCGCGCGCCGGGGATCGAGGCCACCGTCGCTTCGTTCAACTCCCGCAGGGCCTGCTCGACGTCGGTCTCTCCCCGCTGCTGAAAAACCACGGCACGTTGCATCGCGTCGTAGAACCGCCGCCGCTCACCAGTGGGATCACCGTCAACCAGAGTCACAGTTCAACATTGTGGGCAGCGGGTGCTGCTTCAGCAACTAAGACGACCCTAACGAAATCTCTGTCCGGAAACCGAAGTGTGCAGCGGGAACAGCGGAGGGCCGCACAAGGTCAGATCGGCCGCCGGGAAACTCGGCCATGACGGCTCTTTGTACGGATGTTCGAGAGTAGAGCAGAATGCCGTCATGACGTTCTTGGAGAAGCGGGACCTGGCCGCGCGGATGGCCGAGTTGGCGCGCACCCTTGCCGGTCCACGCAACCTCAACGAAGTGCTCTCCGGGGTTGCTTCGGCGGCATTGGACCTCATTCCCGGTGTCGACGCAGCCGGGGTCCTGCTCATCGGTAAGGAACACACCTTCGAAACGGTGCCCAAGGACGCGAGCTTGACCAACGAACTGCACCGCCTTCAGATGCAGTTCGACGAGGGCCCGTGTGTGCAGGCGGCGCTGGGCGATCTGATCGTGCGAACCGATGATTTCCGCGAAGAAACGCGCTGGCCGCGATACGCGCCGGCCTGTGTGGAAATCGGTGTGCTCAGCGGCTTGTCGTTCAAGCTCTATACCTCGGACCGCACCGCGGGCGCACTGAACCTGTTCGGATTCCAGCCGAACATCTGGCGCGGCGAGGCAGAGACCGTCGGCGCAATTCTCGCGGCGCACGCGGCGGCCGCAATTCTTGCCAGCCAGGAAGGTCAGCAGCTGGAAGCGGCGCTGTCCACCCGGGACCGCATCGGCCAAGCCAAGGGAATCATCATGGAGCGCTACAAGGTTGATGACGTGCAGGCCTTCGAGATGCTCCGTCAGATATCGCAGGACAGCAACACCAAACTGGTCGACGTCGCCCAACGGGTGATCGACACCCGCGACTGAGCCGAATTCGTCACGCCGACTGCGGCGTACCTCGATCCGCCTTGGCGTCCTTGGCGCGGATCCGACGCCGGTGGCTGGTATCGCACAACGGAAAGTTCTTGCTGCGACCGCACGCACAGATCGCCACCATGAAGCGATCGGAGTCCACGCAGCTGCCATCGGGCATCTCGATGCTGACCGGGCCCTCCACCATGACGGGTCCCCGGCGCACCGCGCGCACCGTCCGGCGGTCGTGATCGGTCATGGTTTGTCGGCTCGGATCACCAGGAGTTCCTCCTCGCGACGGCCCGGCTGCAGCAGTCCGGTGTCTTCGAGCCACTGGGCGCGCGAGTGCATCACCGGTCCGAACGGAATCCATTCCCAGGCAACGATATCGGCATCCAGCCCGGCCTCCGATAAGGATTCCAGGGTCTTGCGGGGGTCGGCGAACTCGGACTGCACCACCAGCAGGCTGCCGCCGTCGGCCAACAGGTCCGGCGCCGCTTCGCACAGCGGGTCGAGTACCAGTCGTCCGTCGGAGCCGGCATCCCATGCGCGAGCAGGGCCGATCTCCGCGGGCAGCTCCTGATGATCGGGATCGTGGGGAACATACGGTGGGTTGCACACGACCAGATCGAACGGGCCGAACTCCGCGGCCCGCGCCCACGAACCCAAGTGGACACCGACGTCGGCGTCATGCATGCGGGCGTTGGCCCGGGCGCACCGCACCGCCTTGGGGCAGATGTCGAACGCCGTGACCGTCGACGCGCCCTGGATTGCGGCATTGATGGCCACCACACCGCTTCCCGTGCACAGGTCGGCGACCTTGCTACCGAGTGCCAGCGCGGTCTTGTCCATGACGTTGATGAGAAGTTGCGAGTCCTCCCGCGGTGCGTACACGCCGTCGGGCACCACGCCGATCAGGCGCGAGTCGGGTTCGAAAGGATATGCGGTGGTCACATCTACCTCTTCAAGGGAAATCGACGGGCCAGCATCTGTTCAACGGGCCACCATTGCCGCGCTTGGATGCCCAGGATCGCGGTCGATCAAACAAGAGCACCGCCTACACCTCGCAAGATGGACAGCTTGCGCCGACCGGCTCGCGCCATCCGCTCACGGAAAACCCGTTGCGGCTCAGCCGCGCCATGCGTTGCCATATCTCCATGACTGCTGCGATATGGCCGCTGTTCGGCCTCCGGGTGTCGACACCGCGGCTGTCGCTGCGCTATGTGACCGACGACCTCGGGGCGCAGCTCGCCGAGCTGGCGGCGCAAGGTGTCCATCGCCCCGACACCATGCCCTTCACCGAACCGTGGACCGACGCCCCGGTGCCCGAGCTGCAGCGCAACTCGATCCGCTACTACTGGCGGTGCCGGGCTGAAACATCCGCCGAACATTGGGATCTCAACTTTGCAGCCCTCGATCGCTGCGATCGGGTGGTGGGGATGTGCACGCTGCACGCCGACCGGTTTCCGGGCTTGCGCACCGCGAGCACCGGATCATGGCTCGGCCTCGCCTTTCAGCGACAGGGCCTGGGTCGCGAGATGCGCCAAGCCGCGCTGCACCTCTTGTTCGCCGGTTTCGGCGGCCGGCGGGCCACCACCCGCGCGTGGCAGGACAACGCCGCCTCGCTGGGTGTCACCCGCTCACTGCCCTACGCCGAGGACGGCGCCACCGCGGAGCTACGCCGGCAGCTGCCCGACACCATGCTCTCGTTCTCGATGACCCGGCCGCAATGGCAGACCATCCGGCGCACCGATATCGACCTCACCGGCACCGAGGCGGTACGGGAGTTCCTCGCCCTCTGAACGACCCCACGAGTTCTGGCAGTGGCTGCCAGCCGGCGCGAACCGCCAAGGCGCACCACGTTCGCGGATTATTAGGAAATTCCGTATCGATATTGAACATCAGCAAACGCGATCTTGAACTGCGATTCATGATCAGAGTTTGCTTTTCTCATTGCAATTTGCGTAATTGCAAATTATCGTGGAGAACTTCTTGCTCTAAATTGACGAAACCGCCATATAGAAATGGGTCCGGCCACAGTGCGGCCACTTTCATCTGCGAGCCCGTTCTGAGGTAGCGCATTAGTGGTACTTGATCTGGATATTTGATGTTTAATCAGCGCATCGAACTATTCTCCATTCACATTCTTTCTCCCGTTGTGATTGGTTCTTTTCCAGCCCGGGTATGGCTCGAGTTGTCCGCGGTGTGAACCGCATAACAACGACTACTCCCGGGTTTGCGGAAGTTTGGAGATGACATCATGTGGGGCCCCAGGCAGCGATCAGCAAAATCGATCTGCTCAGTAGCAGCACCCTTGTTCGCGTTCACGCTCGTCGGTGCAGCAGTGCATGTCGGTGCCGCGGCGCCACTGAGCATGTCGCCACAACGGGACGCGATCCGACAGGTCTCGGCGGCCGTGTCGCTGGCGGCAGCCATCGACACATCGTCGAACGCCGTCGGCATCGCCGAGTCTGAGCTCTACTTCATGACCCCGGAAGAAGTCGGCGTCGCCCTCGACACCATGCAGTCCCTGGGTGTCACCCAGTTCCGCATGTTCATCCCGTGGCGTGCGGTCGAAGCCACCCCGGACACCTACAACTGGGCCGAAGTGGACAAGGTCATCGACGCCGCCGAGGAGCGCGGCATGGCCGTCCTGGGCGCGGTGACGAGCACCCCGACATGGGCATCGGATGTACAGGACTCCGCCTACGGCGCCCCTCGCGATCCTGCGGACTTCGGCGACTTCATGGGCGAGTTGGCCAGCCGGTACGGTGCCGGCGACGGTGATCCCGAGTCCGCACGCATTTCCGCATACGAAATCTGGAATGAGCCACAAAGTTTCGTCTTCTGGTCGCCGAAACCCGATCCCGCGGCCTACACCGAGCTGCTGAAGGCCGGCTACACCGCGATCAAGGAAGTCGACCCCACCGGCACCGTGGTCGGGGGCGTCGTCACCGCCGGATTGTCCTGGGGCGACGTAAACATCAGTCCCGTCGAGTTCGTCCAGACGATGTACGAGAGTGGCGCGGCAGGATATTTCGACGCCCTGTCCTATCACCCGTACAACTACGACTGGAAGTTCGGGGACGGCGCCGGCAATGCGATCTCGGCGGTCGGCCAGCTCGAGGCCATGCAGGCCCTCATGGAGCAGTACGGCGACGGCGACAAGGACGTGTGGACGAGCGAGTACGGATTGCCGACCTCGTACGTCTCGGAAGCTCAGCAGGCCGAGTTCATCGACGACTTCATGGACACCTGGTCCGAACACGAGGGCACCGGTCCGATGTTCATCTACTCGCTGGTCGACCGGAACAGCGCCTCGACCGAGGTCGAGGACACCTGGGGTCTGTTCCGGGACGATTACACACCCAAGCAGGCGGCGGCGATCGTGCAGGCCTGGATCGAGGAGAACGGACCCATTCCGTCCGACAGCCTGCCCCCCATCGACGAGATCCCCGATATCGAGGTGCCGACGGTCCCCACCGATCCGGTGACCGAGGAGCCGGCCACCCCCACGCCGGCGGATCCGGTGGCCGAGGCGGTGGCGAATTGGCAGGCGGCACTGGCCGAGGCGGCCGCCAACTGGGCGGCGGCGTGGGGGCAGCCCGCGACTACCGCACCGGCGACGACGACGCTGTCGGCTGATACCGCAGCCGAGCCCGAAGTGGCTCCGGCAGAGGACGACCTGGCGGAGTCGACTGTCCCATCGACCGAGACCGACGCTGCCCCAGAGGTCGGAGAGCCCACCAGTGCAACGGATCCCGCCCTGGAGAGCACGGACTCGGCCCGCGCGGCCTTGGTGGAAGCCACTCAGGCCGAGCCCACATCGGAATCCGGATCCACGGAAACGGCCCCCTCGGAGGCCGAGACGGCGGAGCCGACCGCGGCTGATGAGGCCGATTCCACGGAGACCACCGGTACCGAGCCGGGAACCACTGAAAGCGATTCGGCCACCGCCGGATCCACCTCCAGTGGGACAGAGTCCGCCTCGGCTACCGAGAGCGACAGCTCGACCAGCAGCTCGGGAAGTGAGAGCACATCCAGCGGTACAGGCGAGTAACCAGACCGGTCGGTCGGGGCAGGATGACCACCTGCCCCGGCCGACCGCTCGCTAACTGATTGTCAGTGCAAGCAGAGGTGTCCTGCCCATACTTCGGTGCGGTATCGGTCCTAACCGCAAACGGCACCGTGATGCCGCCCTCGGCAACCGTCCGTCGCACCGTAAATCTCGGTCATTCGGCCACGTCATTGCCCATTTCTGCAGCCCCGATTGGGCTAGTCTCCGAAGAGGCTGTGCTGCCGCCGGCCGATGTCGCGACGGTCGGGAGTCGTCATGGGCAGAGCAGTTCTCCGGAGTCTTCAGAGGCGGACGATCATCACCGTCTCTTCGGCCGTGGCGCTTGCCACCGTGTGCGCAACCACCGAGCAACGGGCGCCGGTCGACCTGCGCGCGGCGTCCTATGCCGTCGACATGGTTGCCGCCATCGAGGAGACGCCCACCACGATCGGTCTGGCCGACTCGAATTTGGTCCGCCTCGGTGACGAGGCCCTCATCGACGAACAGCTGGACATGATGCAAGCGCTGGGCGTCCAGAACGTCCGCATCGGCATCTCTTGGATCTCCACACAGCTCGCCGAGGACGGCAATTTCTTCTGGGGTGCCACGGATTACGTGATCAATGAGGCCTACCGGCGCGGGATGGGCGTGCTGGGTGTACTCCATGAGACCCCGGCCTGGGCGGGCAGCCCACCGCTGTCGGGCATACCCAACCTCGATGCGTTCGGCAGGTTCGCCGGTGCGGTCGCCGAACGCTACGAAGGCAAGGTCTCGGCACTCGAAGTCTGGAACGAACCGAACGGCAGGCCCTTCCTCAACCCCGTCGACCCCGCCGCGTACGCCGGCATGGTGAAAGCCGCCTATACCGCCATCAAGGCCTTCGACGATCTCGACGACCCCGATGACGACATCACCGTCGTCGCCGGGGTACTCGGTTCCGGCCGCACTGTCGGTAACGACTTCACCATGAACCCGATCGATTTCCTGCAAGGCATGTACGACGCCGAAGCACACGGTTACTTCGATGCATTCTCTTTTCACCCCTACCACTACGACATCCCATTCTCCGAGGGCGCAACGCAATCGGACTCCCCGCTTCTGCAACTCCGTGCGATCAGGGCGCTGATGGAGCAGTACGGTGACGGGGATCTCAAGGTGTGGGCCAGCGAATATGGTCTTCCCACAACACCATTGGATCCGCTGCACCCGTTGCTGTACAACTCGCCGCAGAAGCAGGCCGACTTTCTCGCGGACTTCCTGGCGAGCTGGCAGCGTGAGGAGGGCACCGGTCCGATCTTCATCTACTCGACCCGAGACCTGAACAGCGGAAGCACAAGCGATCAGGATAACTTCGGCATCTGGTACACCGACTGGACCGAGAAGCCGGCGGTTCAGGTCATCCGTGACTTCCTGGAGGACCTCGAACCCGACCATCCCTGGGTCGATGCGATCAAGAACCTGGTCAACCGGATCGTCGAGATCACCGCCACGGTGATCAACGACATCGTCGATGTCGTGGTCGGCGTCGCGGATGTGATCATCGAAGCGACGGTATGGGCGGTCAAGACGATCGCCGAAGTGACGGTCAATGTGGTCGAGGGAATCGTCGATCTGACATCCAAGGTCGTACACGGCATCGCAGACGCGATCGTCAACTCGGTGAACTGGGTGGTCGAGAAGGTCAAGAGCTGCCTGGGTATCGAGAGCACCGCACCGGCGCAGACCCGGATGGCCCCCACCGCAACGGCTTTGACGGTTGAAGATGCCGCGCTGGAGGAGGACGAGCCGCCGGCGTCGGAGCAGGCCAGCGCGCCGGAAGCGGCAGAAGCCCACACCGTGGACGCCGAAGTCGTTGAGTCTGAAGGTGTTGAAACCGTTGTCGTTCAGGCCGAGGTCGCCGAGGCCGATGTTGCCGAGCCAGAAACGGTCGAACCTGAGGTGACCGAGCCCGAGGTGCCCGCTTCCCCGGCGGATGGCGTGATCGAGGAACCCGCCGAGGAGGCCGAGACCGCGCCGGTCATCCCACGTACGACAGCGACCACCACGACGCGGACCGTCAAGACGGTGAAGGGGGCGAAGACCGCCGCGTCCGGTGGAGCGAGGTAGCTCGGGTCAGAACACCCGGATCCAGTCGATCAGCATCTCGGCCGGGTAAGTGCCGCCCGCGGGCTCACGCCCACCGGATCCACCGACCGCGATGTTGAAGATCGGCGCCAGGGTGTAGCCGGGATCGTTGAACGGCCACGGATCGAGCGAGTTCGCCGGCACCGTGAAGTAGGGCTCCATCCCGGGCTGGTAGTCCTTCCAGAAGTACAGGCCGGTCGGCTGCCACGTCATGCGCCAGGTGTGCCACGCGCTGTCCACCGGATGCTTGTCGGTGGCCATCATGGTGCCGTCGAGCTTGGCGTGCACCGTGGTACCCGACGGCCAGTCCCGGTTGCCGTACCACTCCACCAGGTCGATCTCACCGCCGCGGACCGGGTCGTCGTTGAGCAACCAGAAGGCCGGCCATGCGCCGTCGGTCAAGCAGTTGAGCTTGATGCGGGCTTCCCACGTGGTGCCGATTGCGCCGCGCCAGTTGCCGATGATCTTCGCGCCGGCGTACTTCTCCTGGATGTTCGCCCCCTCGCCGCGGGTGGCGCGGATGACGAGGTTGCCGTTGCCGTCCTGGAAGACATGCTCCTGGTCGGTGACATAGCGGCCCATGTTGTAGGGCTTGTCCCATTCGACGGGGTTCCTGATCGTCTCCCGGGCGGGCACGATGAACCATGCCGCCGGGTCCGGGGGCGAGCCCGCGGGGCCATTGAACTCGTCCTGGAACAGCATCACCGGAGCCGCTCCCTCGGGAACCGGGGCACCGGGGCCTGGAACCGGACCGGGCGGGAAATCGCCGGGTACCGGCTCCGCGTGGGCCGCCGGGGAGGGCAGTGCGGCGGCCGCCGCACCGAGTCCCAGCATCAACAGGGCGCTGCGTCGATCAAAATCAGGCACAGGCGAACCATAAACGAGGTCGCACAGGTTTCGCGCGCAACCACGCGAACAGCGAACCCCGCAGGCGACGAAAAGGGAGCCCCCACTTTCCCCACAGGCTCGGCTAGCGTTTGCGTCGGCAAACTACCGGATCCGACGCAGGAGTCACTAAAGGCATGGCCAGCAACGTTTTTCGACAGACCCTCAGCACGGGCGTTGTACTTGCCAGTGCCGGCGCCATCGCGCTCACTCCGGTGACCGTCACTCCCGAAATTCGCGCCGTCATCGACACCCCGCGCGTCGTCACCACCGACGTGCTGCCCGCCGGGCTGATCCAGGACCTTCAGCTCGTCGGCAACGGTGCCCGGGCCGTGGTGGAACAGAGTGTCGACGCGCTCACCCGCAAAATCCCCGACCTGTGGTGGACGGTGCATGAGCAGTGGCCCGACGCCGATCTTCTGCACTGGAACTACGCCCTGGTCAGCGATATCTTCCTGGCCCCCATCACACCGCTGCTCATCGGACCGCTCAACGACGCGGTTGCCGAGGCGGTGGCCCGCAATTTCCCGATCCTCGGCGATGAGATCCGCCGGATCCCCGACTTCGTCGAGTACGCGTTCGTCCGGCTGATCGGGCCGGTCCTGAGTGCCATCGGCGGTGCCGGGGTGGCGCACTCCGAGATCTTCTACTCGATGACCACGCTGCGCATCGAGCCGTTCATCGAGGCCATCGTCAGGGCGCCGTTGCACGTCATCGACGGCCTGATCTTCGGCGGCTACGGCGACCTCGGCCCGATCCTGCCCGGCCGTGAGGGCCAGTACATCCCGGCGCCGGGTCTGCTCACGCCGTGGGGCCAGCCGCCGCGGGTCCGCAATGTCAAGACCCCGAACGACATCCTCACCACCACGGTCCCCGAGGCCGGCGCCAACCTGGTCACCCTGTCCACCGGCCGCGGCGGGAGTGCCACCGAGCCGAACACCGCGGTCACCGAACCCACCACCGACACCGTCATCGACACTCCGGTGGAGACCGCCGTCGAACCGGTGATCGACACGGTCACGCACGAGACCGAGACGACCGGCGAGACGCCGGAGCCCGCGACCACCGAGCCTGTCATGACCGAACCCGCCGGCGCCGTCACCGAGGAGACGGAAACCGCGGAGACCACCAAGCCCGCCAAGCCGGCGAAGAAGGACCCCGCTGCCGCAATCCGGCAGGGCCTCAAGGACTTCGGCGATAACGTAAGCCGTACCGTCAAGAAGCTGACCGGTGGCGGGGCGTCCTCGCGCCCGGAATCGCAGTCGGGCAACGACAAGAGCGAATCGAACAAGTCGGAGTCCACCGGCTCCGAGGACTCGGAGTAACTCGCCAGCCCAGCAGACACGAATGGTCCTGTCGAGCATCGCGGTTGACGACTCCCCTCGGGTGGGGCTGACGCAGAACCTGTCACCGATGTCTTGGAAATGACCCTTGCACGGCGCTGCGGTGCGGCGTAGTATCGAACACAAGTTCGAATTGAAATGAGACGGTGCTCCCGCTTAGCCGGTGAGCTTTTGACCGCGACCTACGTCGCTGAGAGGTTCGACGATCCCTTCACGGGACTGTTGAACCATATTGCCTAGATGATGCCGAACTTGTCTGTCCGCATGCTCTTCTCGGAAAGCTTGGGTATCTCATATGGACGCCACCCATCTCGACACGTTCATCGATGCGCTCATCGATGACCTTGCTGTAGCGCCGCCTGGTGAAGATGGCGAGCGCAGACTGTTTCATCTGCTGGACTGTCCGCGACGCGTCCTCGATGAACCGTCGCTGTTGGCGGTGCTGGTGGCTGCGGTCACCGCCCGCAACCTGCTCGATCATGTGATCGCCCAGACGGTCGCGGCCACCGAACGGCTCGGAATCCCGGCCCGCAAACACCTGCGCTCGGGAGCCGACCTGCTCACCTCCCTGGGGGTGGCGCCCGGCGCCGCGCACCGGGCCGCGCGGGTCGGCCGGGCCGCGCATACGCTGCCGGCGTTGACCCAGGCCCAGCGCCTCGGCGGCATCGGTATCGAGTTCGCCGACGCCATCGGCAAAGGCGTCACCCACATCAACAACCGGGTCCCGTTGTCCGAGGACGACCGGGCGAGTGTCGTGACCAAGTTGATGATCCAGACGACGCCATCGCAGGTGGCCGAGAAGGCCCGCGCGATCGCCATCGACAAAGCCGCCACACAGCCGGTGGAGGATGGCACGGTCCCGGTCGCCGAAAACACCGACCTCAACGACATGACCCTCGTGCAAAACGATGAGGGCCGAGTTGTAGCCAGCCTGGATCTCGATGCACTCACCGGTGAAGAACTGCTCACCGCGCTGGACCCGCTGTGCCGGCCCATACCGCTGCCGGACGGCTCACCCGACCCACGCCCGGCCGGCAAACGTCGCGCGGACGCCCTCGGACAGCTGGTGCGGACCTACCTGTCGCATTCACACCGCCCGATGAGCGGTGGGGTGCTCCCGCACGTCACCCTCATCCGGCCACCTGGACTTGTGGACACCCTCGGTTTCACCGGGCCCATCAGCGCCGTCACCGCCGACCTCATCACCTGCGACGGCACCCTCGGGACGGTCATCGTCGACGGCAACGGGGCACCGCTGGACGTGGGACGCAGCGAGCGACTGTTCACACCCGCGATCCGAAAAGGGTTGGCAGTACGTGATGGTGGCTGCGCACACCCTGGCTGCGGTCGGCCGGTGTCCTGGTGCGATGCCCACCACATCATCCCGTGGGGCAGCGACGGAACGACCAGCATCGACAACGGCGTGCTGCTGTGCCGGCACCACCACACCGCAATCCATCACGGCGGCTGGCAGGTCTACCTCGGTCCCGACCGACACCCCTGGTTCATCCCACCCCACAAACCGGGCGACGCAGAACCGGCACACCTGCGCTCCCACGCACGCCGCACCATGACCGACCTACCCACCGCCGCATAACCAAACCCTCTGCGTACCTTGACAACTGCACAGTGAAACTGCACCGTCACCACGGGTCAGGCGAACGCTGAACCCACGGTGGTCGTCGAGTTGGGACTGATGACGAAAGTTGCTGATTAGCAATCTCATTCATCGGACATCAGACCACGGTCAATGCGAACGCGTAGCTTCGAACCGTGACCACGGCAATGCGGTGCGTCGTGGTCGGCTCCGGGATAAGCGGACTGACCACCGCCATCTCGCTCCTGGAGGCCGGCCACGACGTGCGGATGGTGGCGGCCGAGCGCGCCATGTCGACGACCTCGGCCGTGGCGGCGGCGGTATGGTTCCCGACCCACGTCGGACCGTGGGAGCGGGTATCGGGGTGGGGTGCGCACACCTTCGATGTACTCGCCGAGCAGGCGGCGGCCCGCGTGCCCGGAGTGGTGATGCGCGAGTCGTTGAGCCTGTACCGCGAACCACCGGGCGAACCCGCGTGGACGGCCGCCGTCGGCAATGTCAGGGCGGCCCGGGCGGAGGAACTCCCTCCGGGCTACGCGCACGGGCTGCGTTACGCCGTGCCGCTGGCGGAGATGCCTCGTTACCTGCCGTGGCTGGAGGCCCGGGTCCACGCCCTCGGTGGCCAGGTCGTCCGGCGGCACCTGCGCTCACTGGACGAGGTGGGCGACGGCGCGGACGTGGTGATCAACTGCGCCGGGCTCGGTGCGGGCCCACTGGTCGGCGACCTGTCGGTGTACCCGGTGCGCGGTCAGGTCGTCCGGGTCAGCAATCCCGGCCTGACGATGTCGGTGCGCGACGAGCAGCATCCGGGCGGCCGCGCCTACGTGCACCCACGGACCGAGGACTGCATTCTGGGCGGCACCCTGGATGAGGGGCAATGGGACACCACGGCCGCCCCCGCCGTAGGTGCCGCGATCCTGGCGCGGTGCGCCGACCTGGTGCCCGCGCTACGCGACGCCCGTGTGCTCGAGCAGATCGTCGGGCTACGGCCCGGACGCCCGACCGTGCGCCTCGAGGAGGGTGAACGGTTGAGGTCCGGTGCCCGGGTGGTGCACAACTACGGGCACGGCGGTTCGGGGATCACCTTGTGCTGGGGTTGCGCCCGCGAGGTCACCGCGGTGGTCGGCTGACTCTGCCCGGAGTCAGCGGAAGTACTGCTCGCCGCCGGACGGGTAACCGCCGCCGGTGGTGGTGACGTGCACATGGTCGTAGTGGCCGTAACCGCCGGAGCCCGCCGCGCCACTCGGGGTGTAGTAGGTACCCCGCCAGATGGCGTCCTGCATGCCGAAACGGGCGGCGTTCTTCATCACGTACGCGACGATCTGGTTGCCCAGCGCGACACCCTCCGCGCTGCCGGGGTTCGGGATCATCACGTCCAGCGCCAGGCCGTTGGGATGCCAGCGCAGCGCGTCCGGGCGCACGCCGCCGATACTGCGGATCTCCGGGAACACCGCGCTGATGGCACGGGCCGCCAAGATGGTCTTGACCTGCAGTCCGTGTTCGGGAGCCACGCCCTTGGGCAGCAGCAGCGATCGGGTGTCCGCGCGCCACCTCGACGCCGAGACGAGCTGAGCGGAGGTGACCTCGGGGGTGGCCGCCGCCACGGCGGACGGGTTCCAGCCGAAGGAGGCCGGCGCGGCGACGATCTCTACGCCCAGCGGGGCGGCCTCAGCGGCCGTGACCACGGCGGGAGCAGCGACCGGGACTACCGGATCAGGGACGGTGGCGGGCTGGATATCGCCACCGATGGAGAAGAGCACGGCGGCCGGCGCCACGATGGCGGCGAGCGCAGCAGACGACCGCAGTCGGCCGTGAGCCATTCCTTGTCGCCGCATTCACCACACCTTCGAGCTCGCCGACTTCACGTTCAGCAACCGCCGAGACCCGGCCGTTTGCTTGTCGTTACCTATCCGTGACTTAACCCGGGTGACTATAACCCGGCGTGTCGCAGCAGCTCAACTCTTTGGAAGATTGGTATGTGCAGGTGAATCGGCAGGCGCCCGCCTACGGGGCCGCCGGAGCGGCCGGGTTGGGCACCTGCACAGGTATCGGCGGCAGCAAAGGAATGTTGATATACGTCGTGGTCATCGCCGGTGGCCGCGACACCGTGGTGACCGAGGCGGTGGTGGTCGGCAACGTGCTCGGGGCCGTCGTGGTGGTGGTCGTCGGCACGGTCGTCGTCGTGGTGGTGGTCGTCGTGGACGGCGTGGTGGTGGTCGTCGTCGTTGTCGTGGTGGTTGTTGTCGTGGTCGTGGTGGTCGTCGGCGGCGTCGTCGTCGTGGTCGTGTACGTCGTCGGCGCCACCGGCTGCGGCGCGACGGGCTCCGGTGGCGGCGGCGGTGCGGGCGGCGCCTCGGTCACCGTGTGGACGGGTGGCGGCACCTCGACCGCCGGCGGCTGCTCGGCGGGCGGTGGGGTGTACACCCCGGACACCGGCGCGGTCGACGGGGTCGGTGTATCCGTTTCCGAGGCGCTGGTCAGTGCGATCGCCACACCGCCGAGCGCGACGACAGCCAGGATGCCCGCGGCGGCGAAAACCGCCACCGGTAGCCGTGGCACCCCTCGGGGCTCGGTGTCGTATTGAACCGGGACGTGTTGGGAGACAATGCGGGTGGACTCATCACCGATGTACGGGTTCGCCGCGCTGACCTCGGGGTAGTCGTTGGGGCCGGTGTAGGGCACCGGCTCGCCACCGGCATCCTCATCTTGCGACCACGCCAGCGCCCGGAATGTCGAGGACCCGGACTGGTCCGGAATCACGACGGGCGGCGCCAGGCTGGTGGGGGCATCGGCGCCGAGCGCCGGAGCCATCCCCGTCTGGGCGCCCGCTTCTGCCGCATTGGCCGCGAACAGTGCCGCGCCGACGGCCGCGTCCAGTGCGGGCTGGGGTGTGCTCACCACCGGGATCTGGGTGTGCGCGGACAGCTGCTGGGTGATCAGCGGAATACTGGCGCCACCGCCGGCGGTGGCGATCACGGACACGTCGGTCCAGCCGATCCTGTTGCGCTGCAACAGATTGTTCAGCTCATCGAGAACTTGCTGGAGCGGCTCGGCGAGCAACGCCTCCAGCTCGGCGCGGGTCACCCGCACCACCGACCGGTATCCGGGAAGCTCCACCGGGATCTCGGTGGCCGTCGCCGCGGACAACCGCTCCTTGGCCTGCGTGCACTCCTCGCGCAGGGCGCCGAGCAGACCGACCGCGGCGGTGGCGCCCGGGTCGGCGTCCTCGATGCCGGACAGCACATGGGTCAGCAGCGCCTGGTCGATCAGGTCACCGGAGAACTCCGCCACCCGCGTCGTCTCATCGAGTGGCTCGAAGGCCGCGCCGGAATCGGCGAGGGTGATGCTGGTGCCACCGCCACCCAGATCCACCAGCACCACCGGACCACCGGCGCTCAGGCCCGGATTGGTATGCAGCGAGGTGAGCGCCGCGACGGCGTCGGAGACCAGCCGCGGCGGTGTCCCGTTCGGGGAGAGCACCGGGTTGGTCCGCAGTGTCGCGCGCAGCGCCCGCAGCGTCGCGGCGTTCCAGTGCGCGGGAACTGCGATCGCGGTCTGCGCAGACGCGGTGCCGCCTACGACACCGACCATCGCCTCCAGCGCCTCGACCAGCAGGTCGTCGGCGGGATAGGACGACCCGTCCGCGGCCACCAGCGGCACCGGATCCCCCACGCGGTCAACGAATCCGGTCAGCACCTGGCCAGGCTGACCGGACGGCACACCGACTTCCGGCGCGCCCTGCACCGGAAGTGTCAGAACAGCGCGCCGCGTCACGGGAAGGTCGCCGACACGTGCCGCGACCAGGTTGGTCGTCCCGATGGACAACCCCAACGGGTCGGTCATTGGGCCCACCATAACCGCCGCCACTCCGATCGGCCGAACGGACACAGCGCGGGGAAACCCTGTGTTGTGATGTCGGGCATGGCTGACAACCTCGCTGAGATCGAAGCAATCAAACAGGTCAAGTACCGCTACCTGCGTGCGCTGGACACCAAGCACTGGGACGACTTTGCCGACACCCTGACCGAGGACGTGATCGGGGACTACGGCGAATCGCTCGGCGAGGAGCACCACTTCACCGACCGCGCGACGCTCGTCGAGTTCATGCGGACCTCGATGCCGGCCGGCGTCATCACCGAGCACCGGGTGACCCATCCCGAGATCGACATCGACGGCGACGAGGCCACCGGCATCTGGTACCTGCAGGACAAGGTGATCGTCGCCGATATCAATTTCATGCTCGTCGGGGCCGGCTTCTATCACGACACCTACCGGCGCACCGCCGACGGCTGGAAGATCAGCAAGACCGGCTACGACCGGACCTACGATGCCTCACTGTCCACCGAAACCCTCGGATTCAATGTGAAAGCCGGTCGGGCCGTGAATATCTGACTACTTGGAGACGGCAATCAGGGCGCCGGGCCGCAGCCACCTGATGATCTTCACCAGCGCGGCATCATCGATGGCCACGCATCCCGCGGTCGCACCGCCGTCGGTGGTGTGCAGGAAGAACGCGCTGCCCGCGCCGGGCGCCCTGGTCTTGTTGACGCCCATCACCACCGCGTGCGCGTACTGCGGGATCTGCAGGTTCTCGGTGCCGCTGTCCTCGGTCGCGAACGGACACTGCGCCTTCTCGCACACCTGCATGGTGTTGTAGGTCGGGCTGTTCACATCCCCGTCCCACCAATGATTCGGCCCCACCTGCACGTAGGGCAGCCCACCACCGGGATTGGTCTGGGTACCGAACGCGAAGTCGAGGGTGAAAACCCCCATCGGCGTCTTCATCGAGCCCTCGCGGATCTCCTGTGCCATCCCGCTGGAGCCGATCTGGGCCGGTATGCCGATCCCGATGGGGTTCCAGCCCGCGGAAGTTCGTTCCCACACATCGATCTTCGCTGTCGTGGGCCCCACACCCACAACGGAAATGACCTGGGTGGCGTTGCCGACCGAGTTGACGAACCAGGGTGTCTCGGCGGTATTGGCGACCGGCGCCGACGCGAGGGTCAGCCAGAGCGCGCTCAACACCACGAGTAGTCGGCGCATCCGCCCATCGTCGGCACCGTGGGTGGCCCAGGTCAAGTCAAGGTTTGGACACGATGCGTGATGCGTACCTTGTAGCCATGGGACTTGGAACGGTCGATCGGCGGATTTTCCTGGCCGTTGCAGAATCCGACAGCAAGGCGCTCGACGTCGTGATGCCCCGGCTCACCGCGGCCGCCGATCACTCCAAATTGTGGTTCGGGATCGGTGCCGGACTCATCGCGGCGGGCAGTCCGTCCATGCGCCGTGGCGCCGCCCGGGGCCTGCTCACACTGGCGGTGACCAGCCTGGTGACCAATCAGGGCGCCAAGCGCATCTGGAGGCGGCCGCGCCCGGACCATGCGACCGTGCCGTTCGTCCGGCGGTCCCGCCGGATGCCGACATCCAATTCGCTACCGTCGGGGCATTCGGCCAGCGCGGCCGCGTTCGCCGTGGGTGTCGGTCTGGAGAACCGCACGCTGGGTGTCGGACTGGGCGCGCTCGCCGGCCTGGTCGGCCTGTCCCGGGTTGCCACCGGCGCGCACTATCCCGGTGATGTGCTCGCCGGATTCGGGATCGGCACCGCAGTCGCGCTGGCCGGCGCCGGGGTCGTACCCACCATCGTCGAACCCCCGATCACCTCCGGGGAACCCCATCGCTACGACACCAGGCCGCGTCCCGCGGGCGAAGGCGTCATCCTCGTGGTCAATCCGAACTCCGGCAGCGGCACCGGCGGCCGCATCCTCGACGAGGTCCGCGAGGCGCTGCCCGAGGCCGAGATCGTCGAGGTCGGCGATGACGAAAGCATCGAGGAGAAGCTGCGGGAGGCCGCTGACCGGGCCGAGGTGCTGGCCGTCGGCGGCGGTGACGGGACCGTGTCCGGTGCGGCCGGTATCGCCCTGGAGGCCGGGGTTCCGCTTGCGGTGTTCCCCGGCGGCACCTTCAACCATTTCGCCAAGGACATCGGTTGCGACACCGTCGCCGCCACCGTCGCGGCGCTGCGCAGCGGGTCGGCCGCCTACGTCGACACCATCCAGTTCAACGACACCGACACCGTGGTCAACACCGCGAGCATCGGCGCCTACCCGAAATTCGTCCGAATCCGGGAAAAGCTCGAACACAAGATGGGCAAACCCCTGGCCGGTGCCTACGCGCTGTACCGCACCCTGAGCAGCGATGCGACGGTGCTCATCCGGTACGACAACAAGACCGTGCAGACATCGCTTTTCTTCCTGGGCAATTCGCTGTATTCGCCGTCGGGTTTCGCCCCGTCGCGCCGGGTCCGGATGGATGACGGACTCATCGATGTGCGCATCCTGGAGACCGGCCGCAAGTTCGCCACGGTGCGCATCCTGGCCGCGTTGGCGTCGGGCAGACTGGTGCACAGCCCGCTCTACCACGAGCTGCGGGTACCCGAGTTCAGCTTCACCGCGGTGGACGGCCCCACCCGGATCGCTCATGACGGCGAGGTGGAAATCGTCTGCCAGGAAGCGACTTTCAAGAACCGCTATCGGTCTCTGCCGGTGTTTCGTCCACTACCGTGATGCGCCTGCTGGTGAGGACCGGCAGCCATACCAGCACCCACAGATAGCCCAGGGCCCAGCCGGCCAGCACGTCCGAGGGGTGGTGCACGTTGAGCACCACCCGGCCGACGCCGACCGCGACGACGATCAGCACGCCGACCGCGACGAATACGCTGCGCCACCGGCCGCGCAGCCAGGGTGCGGCGACGAACAACATCGCCGTGACCGCCACCGCCGTCCCGAGCGCGTGACCCGACGGAAAGGACGAGGAAAGCTCCGGAACCAGCGCGGTGGCCGGACGTGGCCGTGACACAACCGCTTTCGCGAGCACCACGATCAACGCCGAGAGCTCGACTGTCAGGGCCAGGAACAACGCCACCCGGTATCTGTCCGGCCGGCGCCCCATCAGCAGGTACACGATCCAGATCAGCGCGATCAGCCGGAACACTGCCGGGTGGAACACCGTGCACAGCACGTCCCACGCGGTCACCCAGCCCGGATGTGCGACGCCGTAGCGGTACAGCGGACCCAGCACTGCCCAGTCGGCGTGCTCCATCCACCCCCACCGTGCGAGCACCCCGGCGAGAGCCAACAGGAAAACCGCGGCAGCGGTCGCGGCGCCGGCCGGCAGGGCAGTGCGGCGCGCTCCCACATCGCACCCCACTCTCGCCGCTCCGCCGCGATCATCCGCTTGCGGCCGAGCATAGGCGGTGCCCGCAGGGTCACGGCCGCCGCGAAGCCTGACCCGGCCCCGGGTTGCCGGTATCGTGCGAAAGATGGCGGTGTTCCTGCGCAAACTGCTGCGCATCGGCAAACTTCCCGGCGAGTTACGCGAGGCTGTGGAGGCCGAAGGTGTCATCCACTACGCCGAATACGTGCCGGTCACCAGGCGTTTCACCGGAAAGGTGCCCGGGAAGCGCTCGGTCGGCAGCGTGACCAGTTTTTCGGGGTCACTGGTGTTCACCTCCCAGCGTGTCCTTGGCACGTTGTCCACCGTGCCCAAGCTCGCCGGCCGCGCCATCGACCTGCGATGGGACGCATCGCAATCGGGCCCGGTGATCGCCGATATCTCGTCGGCCGGGCTGGTCATCAACCTCGATGTCGCCCAAGTAGACCCGCGGTGCTCAGGCCAGCTGTCCCTGCATTACAAGGAGCCGTTGAGCGACAAGGTGCTGGCGCGCCTGCCCCGCCGGTCGCTGGCCTACGACGTGCCGCCGGAGTTCATCTTCCGCGCCGTCGGGGTGCCGTACCACCCGTGACCATCAGCTACGACCAGCATCTGCGGGAGCGGATCAGGGCCAACCTCGGCGGCCATGACCGCCGCACGTTCACCGACACCACAAAGCGGCAGGCCGCCGTCGCGGTGACGCTGGTGGACTCCCACCTCGGCGAGGACCGGGTGGACCCGGCACCGGTCGAGGACTGGATCGCCGGGCGGCCCATGCCGGACTCCCTGGACGGCCGGATGGTCGACGTATCGGGTGGCGCTTCTTTCCTGTTGTGCCGCAGGGCGTCCCGGCTGAACTCGCATGCGGCACAGTGGGCGCTGCCCGGTGGGCGTCTCGATCCCGGTGAGTCCGCCGTCGACGCCGCGCTGCGCGAACTGCACGAAGAGGTCGGTGTCGATCTGCCGGGCAGCGCGGTACTGGGCCTGCTCGACGACTACCCCACCCGCTCCGGCTACGTCATCACCCCGGTGGTGCTGTGGGGCGGCGGCCGGCTGGACCTGCACCCGTCTCCCGATGAGGTGGTCGCCGTCTACCGGGTCGGCCTGCACCAGCTGCAACGCCAGGATTCGCCGCGTTTCATCAGCATCCCGGAGAGCCCACGGCCGGTGGTGCAGATCCCGTTGGGCAATGACCTGATCCACGCGCCGACGGGCGCAGTGCTGCTCCAGTTGCGCTGGCTCGGGCTGGAGGGACGCGGCGACGCCGTCGACGAACTCGAGCAGCCGGTGTTCGCCTGGAAGTGACTGTGGAATATTGCCTGGGGACGAACGGGAGGTGATGGTGTGACGGACGCGCGGCACGACAACGTGCTGATAGTGCACTGGCACGACCTGGGCCGCCATCTCGGGGTGTACGGCCACACCGATGTGCGCAGCCCCCGGCTGGACCAGCTGGCCGCCGAGGGAATTCTGCTCACCCGGGCGCACGCCACCGCACCGCTGTGCTCGCCGTCGCGGGGTTCGCTGTTCACCGGCCGCTACCCGCAGAGCAACGGCCTCGTCGGCCTGGCCCACCACGGCTGGGAGTACCGCACCGACGTACGCACCCTGCCCGCCATCCTCGGCCAGTCCGGCTGGCACACCGCACTGTTCGGCATGCAGCACGAGACGTCCTACCCGACCCGCCTCGGATTCGACGAGTTCGACGTCTCCAATTCCTACTGCGAGTACGTCGTCGAACGCGCCGAGGACTGGTTGCGCCGGGCACCCGCGGAACCTTTCCTGCTCACCACGGGATTCTTCGAGACGCACCGCCCCTACCCGCACGAGCGTTACGAGCCGGCCGACCCCGCCGCGGTCGAGCTGCCCGACTATCTGCCCGACACCCCGGAGGTCCGCCAGGACCTCGCCGATTTCTACGGGTCGATCACCGTGGCCGATGCCGCGGTGGGCCGACTGCTGGACACCCTCGCCGAGACGGGACTGGACCGCAGCACGTGGGTGGTGTTCCTGACCGACCACGGCCCGGCCCTGCCGCGGGCCAAGTCCACGCTCTACGACGCGGGCACCGGGATCGCGATGATCGTGCGGCCGCCCGCCGGGGCCGCGGTGCCGCCACACGTCTACGACGAGCTGTTCAGTGGTGTCGATCTGGTCCCGACCCTGCTGGATCTGCTGGGTGTCGAGGTACCCGCCGAGGTGCAAGGCCTGTCACACGCGGCGGGCCTGCTCGCGCCTGGCGAGACGGATGCACCGGTGCGCACGGAAGTCTATTCGACAAAGACTTACCACGATTCTTTCGACCCCATCAGAGCCATTCGCACCAAGGAATTCTCCTATATCGAGAATTACGCATCGCGACCATTATTGGACCTACCGTTGGACATTCTCGACAGCGCACCCGGGGCTATCGTGGGGCCGAATTCGCTGAACCCGCGGCCGGAGCGGGAGCTCTATGACCTCCGCACCGATCCCGGTGAGTCCACGAATCTTCTCGACACCGGCTCTGGTGCGGACATTGAGGTTGTCGCCCGTGACCTCGCCCTGCGACTCAACGATTGGCGCGTGAAGACCAACGACGTCATCCCGTCCGAATTCGCCGGGACCAGAATTTCGGAGCGCTACACTCAAACATATTTGACCATCAAGGAACGGCCGTTGTTGAGTCGTTCGGCGATTGCGGCCGACCGCGGTATCGAAGACGCCCCGCAATCCTTGCAATAGTTAAATTCAGCCTGACCCGAATATCCAGCCTGCGCCGGGAAAACAATAGCGGTTAGAGTCTCGCCCATGGCCCACCCGAAGGCGTATCTCGTCCTCGCATCGCAGCGCAGCGGCAGCACACTGCTCGTCGAATCACTGCGCGCCACCGGTGTCGCCGGTGAGCCGCAGGAGTTCTTCCAGTACCTGCCCACCACCAGTCAGTCACCGCAGCCGCGGCAATGGTTCGCCGGTGTCGAGGACGAGTCCATCCTGCGCCTGCTCGACCCGCTCGACGAGGGCAAGCCTGACCTCGCGCCGCCGACCATCTGGCGCGATTACATCCAGACCGTCGGCCGCACCCCGAACGGGATCTGGGGCGGGAAGCTGATGTGGAATCAGACCCCGCTGCTACTGGACCGTGCCGCCGGGCTGCCGGACCGCTCCGGTGCCGGCCTGCTGTCGGCCATCCGCGACGTCGTCGGCAGCGACCCAGTCCTGGTTCACGTCTACCGGCCCGATGTGGTCTCACAGGCCGTCTCCTTCTGGCGCGCGGTGCAGACCCGGGTCTGGCGCGGACGTCCCGACCCCAACCGCGACGCCCGGGCCGAGTACCACGCCGGCGCCATCGCGCATGTCATCACCATGCTGCGGGCGCAGGAAGAGGGCTGGCGGAACTGGTTCGAGGAAGAAGGCGTCGAACCGATCGACGTGTCCTACCCGTACCTGTGGCGCAACCTCACCACCGTCGTGGCCACCGTGCTCGAGCAGCTGGGACTCGATCCGCGGCTGGCACCGGAGCCGGTCCTGGAACGTCAGGCCGATCAACGCTCCGACGACTGGGTAGACCGTTATCGCGCCGACGCACACCGAAAGGGGCTGCCGACATGACCACCGACGAGCGCTTGCGCGAGGAGCCGACATGCCTGTGACCGACACCGTTGTGGTCGACGAGCTACGGCTGCTGGAGGCCGAAGCCGTACACATCATCCGCGAGGTCGCGGCCGAATTGCAGCGCCCGGTGCTGCTGTTCTCCGCGGGCAAGGACTCGATCGTCCTGCTTCGGTTGGCGGAGAAGGCTTTCCGTCCCGGCCCCCTGCCGTTCCCGGTGCTGCATGTGGACACCGGCCACAATTTTCCTGAGGTCATCGAGTTCCGCGACCGGCGCACCACTGGCGTCGGGCACAAGCTACTGGTCGGGTCGGTACAGGAGACCATCGACAGCGGCCGGGTCGCCGATCCCGGCCCGGGAGCGTCGCGCAACCGGCAGCAGACCCGCACCCTGCTCGACGCGCTGGAGGCCGGCGGTTTCGATGCCGCGTTCGGCGGTGCACGCCGTGACGAGGAACGGGCGCGAGCCAAGGAACGCATCTTGAGCTTCCGCGACGAGTTCGGCCAATGGGATCCGCGCGCGCAACGGCCCGAGCCGTGGTCGCTGTACAACGGCCGGATCCGCAAGGGCGAACAGGTGCGTGTGTTCCCGCTGTCGAACTGGACCGAGATCGACATCTGGCGCTATATCGAGTTGGAGAACCTCGAGCTGCCCTCGATCTACTTCGCCCACGAGCGTGCGGTGTTCGAGCGTGACGGCATCCTGCTGGCGGTGTCGGAGTTCGCCAAGCCCACCGACGCGGAGACCGCGGGGGTGGAGTGGGTGCGCTACCGCACCGTCGGGGATCTCACCATCACCGGCGCGGTCCGCTCCACGGCCACCACGATCGACCGGGTGATCGCCGAGATCTCGGCGGCCACCGTTTCCGAACGCGGGGAGACCCGCGCCGACGACCGCACATCCGTTGCGGCGATGGAAGACCGCAAGCGAGAGGGCTACTTCTGATGAGCGCCAGCGAAGAAGAACGAAAGGGCCTGAGCTGATGAGCACGCGTCAGCTGCTTCGCATCACCACCGCCGGTTCGGTCGATGACGGCAAGAGCACCCTGATCGGCCGGCTGATGCACGACACCGACAGCCTGCCGCTGGATCATCTGGAAGCCGTCACCGACGAGGAGGGGGTGGCCGACCTGGCCGCCCTGTCCGACGGGTTGCGCGCCGAACGCGAGCAGGGCATCACCATCGACGTGGCCTACCGGTTCTTCTCCACCGAGAACCGCAGCTACATCCTGGCCGACACCCCCGGCCACGAGCGCTACACCCGAAACATGTTCACGGGCGCGTCCAATGCCCACGTGGCGATCCTGCTCGTCGACGCTCGCGCCGGGGTGCTGCGCCAGACGCGCCGTCATGCCCGCATCGCGAAACTGCTGGGCATCAAGCATTTCGTGGCCGCCGTCAACAAGATCGACCTGGTCGATTTCGACCAGGCCCGGTTCAAGGAGGTCGAGCAGGAACTTCGCCTGGTGGCCGAACGGCTCGGTGGGGCTGAGCTGACCGTCATCCCGATCGCCGCCAAGCTCGGCGACAACGTCGTGCACCGCTCCGAGAACACCGTGTGGCACTCCGGGCCTACACTGCTGGAATACCTTGAAGCCGTTGAGCTTTCGGCGCCGCATCCGGAGCCCGCCAGCCTGCGCCTGCCCGTGCAGTGGGTGTCCCGGCCGACCGCCGAACAGCGCCGCCGTTACACCGGGCGACTGTCCGCGGGCACCCTAAAGGTGGGCGACCCGGTGGTCAGCCTGCCCTCGGGCACCCGGTCCACCGTCACCGTGGTCGACACCCTCGACGACGAGCGCAGCACTGCGGTTGCGCCGCTGTCGGTGTCCATCGAACTCGCCGACGATATCGACGTCGGCCGCGGCGATGTCTTCGTCAGCGCTGCCGATGATGCGGTGCTGCCGGTACTGGCCCGTGAACTGGACGCCACCGTCTGCTGGTTCCTCGACGATCCGCTGCGCGCCGGTGACCGGCTCGCGCTCAAGCAGGGCACCCGGACGGTGCGGGCCACCGTCCAGGAATTGCACACCAAACTCGATCCCGAGACCCTGGACGAGGTGGACGGTCCGGTCGAGTTGGCGCTCAACGACATCGGTTCGATCACCCTGCGCACCAGCTCCATCGTGGTCGCCGACTCATACGCCGACAACCGGGACAGCGGCGCGTTCATCCTGATCGACGAGGTGTCCAATGACACCGTCGGCGCCGGCATCATCGCCGAGCCCCGCGAGGTCAAGCCCAGTGGACACAACCGGTCCGACATCAAGTGGCATCCGTCCTCGCTGGACCGCGAATACCGTTGGGGCAAAACGGGGCAACGCGGTGCGACCATCTGGTTCACCGGACTGCCGGCCTCCGGCAAGTCGACGCTGGCGGTCGCGGTGGAGCGGGCGCTGGTGGAGTCCGGCCGGGTCGCCTACCTGCTCGACGGTGACAACCTACGTCACGGCCTGTCCGATGACCTGGGGTTCTCCGCGGGTGACCGGGCCGAGAACATCCGTCGCGTCGGGCATCTGACGCGTCTGCTCGCTGACTCGGGTGTGGTCGCCCTGGCCTCGCTGGTGTCCCCGCTGAAATCCGACCGAGAACTGGCCCGCGCCCTCAATGACGCGGCCAAGCTACCGTTCCTGGAGATCCACGTCGCGACACCGGTCTCCGAGTGCGAACGCCGCGACCCCAAGGGCTTGTACGCCCGCGCCCGGGCCGGTGAACTCAAGGGGCTCACCGGGATCGACGCACCGTACGAAGCACCGGAGAATCCCGATCTCGTCGTGGACACCACCGGCGCCGATATCGATCAGCTGGTCGCGCAGGTCATCGCACTGCTGGATTAGCGGACCTGGGCGACCACGAAGATCCGCCGGAACGGGAAGAAGGTGTGCCCGTCCGGGCGGACGGGATAGGCCTGCGCGAGCTCGGGAATGATCGCCTGCCGGTATTGCTGCCACTGCTGCTCGGTCAGCCGCTCCTTCACCTGGGTCAGCGCGGTGCCGGTGATCCAGTCCAGAACCGGTGTCTCGCCTCGTAGCTCGTGCAGGTAGGTGGTCTCCCAGGCGTCCACCTGGCAGCCGGCGTCGGTCAGCAACCCGGCGTACTCCGACGGCGTACCGACGACATCGGCGTCACGCCAAGGCATATCGCGCAACGCCTCGGCGAATGGCGCACGGCGGGCCACCGCGCGCACCGCGACGTGGGAGGGGGCGTCGAAGTTCCCCGGCACCTGGAACGCGATCCACGATCCGGGCGCCATCTGCCCGGCCCAGCGCACCACGAGTTCACGGTGTTCGGGTAGCCACTGCAGCGCCGCGTTGGAGATGACGACATCGGTGTCGGGTTGCGGTGACCAGTCGGCGATCCCACCGAGGCGCACATCCAGACCGCGTCCGGTGGCGGCCGCGACCATCTCCGGTGAGGAATCCCAGCCCTGCACCACCGCGTCGGGCCAGCGCTCGCTCAGCGTCTCGGTGAGGTTCCCGGGTCCGCAGCCCAGATCGGCCACCCGGCGGGGCTGCCGGGCGGCCACCCGGTTGACGAGGTCGAAGAACGGGCGGCCACGGTGGTCTGCGAAGGCCAGGTAGGTGTCGGGATTCCACATGCTGACATCATCGACGGTCATGGATGAGGCAACAACGGTTCGGCGCATCTGGGAGTCGCTGGGTCTGCCCGGAATCATCGACGTGCACACCCACTTCATGCCGAAGAACGTCATGGACAAGGTCTGGCTGTACTTCGACAGCGCCGGGCCGCTGGTGGGGCGGGAATGGCCCATCACCTACCGGGCCGACGAGAACGACCGGCTGGGTACCCTGCGTGCGTTCGGCGTGCAGGCGTTCACCTCGCTGGTGTACCCGCACAAAGCGCAGATGGCGACCTGGCTCAACCAGTGGGCGGCGCAGTTCGCCGCGGCGACGCCGGATTGCCTGTCCACCGCGACGTTCTATCCCGAACCCGGTGCCGCCCGGTATGTCACCGACGCCATCGAGGGCGGTGCCCGGGTGTTCAAGGCACATGTCCAGGTCGGTGGGTATGACCCGACCGACCCCCTGCTCGATGACGTATGGGGAGTGCTCGCCGATGCCGGGACACCCGTCGTCATCCACTGCGGGTCCGGTCCCGCACCCGGCACGTTCACCGGTCCGGAACCGATCGGGGCCGTGCTGGCCCGTCATCCACGGCTCCGGCTGATCGTCGCGCACATGGGCATGCCGGAATATGAGTCGTTCCTCGACATCTGCGAGCGCCATGACGGCGTTCATCTGGACACCACGATGGCCTTCACCGCATTCGCCGAGGAGACCATGCCGTTCCCGCCCGGCGCATACCCGCGGCTGCGTGATCTGGGCGCCCGCATACTTTTCGGCAGCGATTTCCCGAACATCCCCTACCGCTACACCCACGCGATGGCGGTGCTCACCGAACTGCCCGGGATCGACGACGACTGGCTGCGCGGGGTGTTCCAGCGCAATGCGGCCGAACTGTTCAGGCTCTGACGCCCACGGCCGTCGGCCAACGGATCTCCTCGGCCAGCGCGGGTCCGGCGGGCTGATGCTCACCGACGCGCCGCGACGACTGCGGATCCAGCGCGTCGAGCACGCGGCGTTGATGGCCGCCCAGCGTCCCCAGACCGGAGATCGGCGCGGCGGCGGCCGGCCGATCGGCGCTGCGCATCGCACAGACCGAGGCCACCGTCCCGGGACCGAATTCCACTGCGGTCCAGGTCTCTTCCGATGGATGCGCCCACACCGCGGCCAGCGCCTCCGGTAACGAGGCCGCCGGGATGCGGTAGGCGGTCAGGTAGCCGGCGCCGTCGGTGATGGCGCGCCAGGTTTCCTTGGCGTCCCCGGACAGCGGGACGGCCCGGTTGGCATCATCGATCACCGTCACCGCCCAGCCGTTCTCACGGAGGTGATCGGCCAGGCGTCTGCCGAGCACGTCGGCGGTGTCGTGCAACGGGATCCGCGGTGACCGGGCTTGCAGCGACCGCAGGTTCTCGGCGGCGTCCAGCGTCAGGGTGATCCAGGTCTGCCGTTCACCGGCCAGGTCGCGGCTGGTGATCCGGACCTTGTCGCAGCGCAGTCCGTACCGGTCGGTGTAGCCGGCGATCAACGCCAACGGGAGCTCATCGGCTGCCGGTTCATCGACACGCAGCACCACCGTGGCGGTATCGCCGGCGTCGGCTACACGCCGGTCGGAGTGGTTACCGCGCCAGATAAACCAGCGGCGGGCCAGCTTGGTGGTCGCGAAATCGCCTTTCCACCAAGCAAATAGCACGATCACGACGGCGACCGCCACACCGAGGATACAGCGCTGGGTCAGCGTCTCGTACGGATATGCCAGCGCGGCGGGAACGATGAACAGCAGCGCCAGGGCGAGTCGGGCCGTCATGCGGCGTTGTCCTTCCGTCGGTGTGCGGCGATCGCGGCGGTCACGATGGCGGCCAAAGCGAGCACACCGGTGCCGATATATGCGACGGTGCGTGGGGTGGAATCCTGTCGTACCGGTTCCGGCGGCGCCGCAACGGGTCTGGTCGTCTCGGCCGGGCTCCCCGGACCAGGCACATCCCAGGTCAGCGCGGCCACCGGGTCGATGGTGCCCGCGCCCACCAGCGACGAAGGGGACCGGTCCGCGCCGCGCGCGGTACTGGTCAGCCTGCGCACCACCTGTTCGGCGCTGAGTTCGGGGAAACGGCTGCGCACCAAGGCCGCAACGCCGGACACATACGCCGCCGCATAACTGGTGCCGCTGACCGGCGCCAGCTCGCCCTTGTCGTTGGGCTGCCCGTTGGCCAGTCCGCCGTCGGCGTTGTTGCTCACCGAGGTGATGTTCTCCCCCGGGGCCGCCAGGCCGAGCCACGGCCCGGACATGCTGAACGGTGCGGGCTGGCCGGCCGGGTTCAGCGCGCCGACAGACAGCACGTAGGGCTGCCACCACGACGGCGTCGAGACAGAGGTCACCCCGGCCCAGTTGCGCGGATCGTCGGGGCGGGCCGGGTCGGTCAGCGGGTTTGCCGCACAGGCGGTTCCGCCGGAGATGCCGCCACCGGTGTTACCGGCCGCGGCGATGATGACGACATCCTTCTCGACGGCGGCGTAGCGCAGCGCCGCACCGAGCGCACTCTGGTCGATGGTGGTGTTCGCCGGGATACACGCCACCGACGAGATGTTGATGATGCGCGCACCCAGGTCGGCAGCCCGCACCACTGCGCGCGCCAGCGTGGCGATGTCGTTGTTGGCCTCCACTATCACCGGGTCCTGGCCCGGCTGATTCGGCGAGCCCGCCGGGGAATATCGAGCCGAGGTCTGCCGGATGGACAACAACTGTGCCCCCGGCGCGACACCGGAGAAGCCGTCCGCGCCGGGCTGGCCGGCGATGAGCCCGGCGACCATGGTCCCGTGCCCGTCGCAGTCGGTCAGTCCGTCGGTGCCGGCGACGAAATCGCCGCCCGGCTCGACATTGGGCAGCCGGGGTCCGGGTTGCACGCCGGTGTCGATCACGGCGACGGTCTGGCCGTCACCGCGACTGTGACGCCAGGCCTCGGCGAGGTCCAGCGTCAGCTGATTCGGGCTGACGACACCGGGATCGGTGCCCGGAATCACGCCGGTCACCGTGCAGGTGCCGCGTTGCGCCATGGTCTGCACCGGCCCGGCCGCACCCGAGGGGGGTGCGGTGCCGGCGTCCACCTCGGGCGGGGTGATCGCCCCAGCGGCCGGGCAACCGAGGGCCGCGACCGCGAGGACCGCCGCCAGCACGGCGGCGCCTCTCATCGGTTGAGAACCCATTCGAACAGGCCGACCAGATAGGCGGCCACCGGGATCACCGAGGCGTCCACCGCCGAACTGGCGAACCCGAACAACCGGCGAGCGGGCAGCGAGTAGGTGTCCGGGGAAGCGATCCGCGGATTCAGCGCGACCACGATCCAGACACCGGTGACGGCCACCAGTGCAGCCAGCGCCCACCAGGCCGCCGCGTAACGCTCGGTCAGGGCGAAGGTGGCCAGCAGTGCGGCGGGCAGCAGGAAGGACTGGCTCAGCAGCCAGGCCTTGCACGGCGTCGAATCCCACACCCGGGCACGCAGAGTGGTCCCCAGCGCCGCAGCGATCACCAGCACCCAGGCCCACGGTGAGGCACCCGCCGAACCGACGAGAATGAGCGAACCCGCCACCGACAGCAGCACACCGGCGGCCAGGAATCCGGTCTGGTGTGCGTCGGTGACGCGGATACGGCGCGGCAGATCCTCGAGCACCCGCAGCGGCTGCGCCGACGGGGTCGGGTCTCCGGGAGCGGGAATGGTCGGCACGGGCAGCCGGGCCCACAGGGCAGACAGTCGCGCGGCCTGCACGGTCACCAGCAGCGCGAAGACGATCAGGCCGGATCCGGTGCGGACATCGGTCATCTCCCAGATGGTGGCGAGCACCGCGAAGAGCAGCACACCGAGTCCGAGCACCGTGGATGCGGTGAACGTGGCGATGGCGCGCTCGAAGACGACGATGCTGATCACCGACCAGGCGGCCACCCCGGCGGCGGCCAAAAGCACATTCGCGGCACCGAAATCGCCGGGGACGGCGAGGGCGAAGGCGGCGGCGACGGGCGCCAGCGCGGTGAGCGCCAGCGCGGTGGCCAGGCCCGGGAACCGCGCTTTGGTGGCGAATGCGGCGATGACGGTGACCGCGGCGATACCTGCCACGGTGAACAGCCCGGCGGAGTGCCCGGTGAGGACCCGGACCGCCGTCGCGAGTGCGGTGCCCAGCAGGATCAGCGCGATGACAGCGACGGCGGCGGCACGCTGGATCTGCGCCGGGCCCCATGGCCGTTCGCGGGCCGCGGAGAAGATGACGGCGGCATCGGCGATGTCCTCGATGATGCGCGGTGCGGCCGGCCCGTTCGGGATGGTTTGCAGCGCCAGCAGATCGCCGTCGACGACGCCGACGGTGTCCAGCGTCGCGTCCAGGCTGAACGGCGCGCCGCCGATCGGCGCCAGGCTCAGTCGCGCCGGGGCGCCCTCGGGAGCATCTGCGGATGGCAGCACGGTGCGCTGCACGGCCGGGATGATCTCGCGCAGCGGCAGTTCGGCCGGCAGCGCCATCTCGGTGAGCCGCCCGGCGCCGTCGGCGCCGTCCCCGGCGGCCAGCACGGCCACCCGCACGATCGGCATCACAGTGTTGTCGGGCATCGGTCTTCCGTTCTCTGGTCGAAATCTCGGTTCTGGTGCGCGCCGGGAAACCACGATCCGTGCGGCAGTGTTGCGATAAGTCTGTCGACCGCGGCGGCGATGGCCGCCGCGGTACCGGGTGCGAACGTGGACACCCATTCACCGTCGAAAGCTTTCGAGGGACTCACCAGGATGCGGCCGGCCTCGGAGTCGATGACGCTGACCCCGACGTCGGTGCTCACCCGGTGACCGTCGCGGTGTTCGCCCGCGACGATCTCCACATAACTTCGCCTGCCGGTGAACACCGCCTCTACCACTGGTCGCGCGGAGCCCGGAATACCCAGGTATTCAAGCACTTCGGCCAGGTCGGCTCCATCGCGGAGCTTCTCGTCGGCGCGGGCTCCGGCACGGACGGGTACGGTGAAGTCATCGAAGGTCGCTGCGCGGCGCCCGCCCAGGCCGGCCACCAGCACCGGCACCAGGTCGTTCGGGTGCAGCAGTTCGATGGCGGTGAAGGTCACCAGACCGCCGCTACGCAGCGCGACCACCGACGTCTCGTCGTCTCGCGCGACGAGCCCGCGCAGCATGTCGCCGTGGGCCCCCACGATTCGTAACTCGAGCCACTGCCGCGCGCGGCAGGTCTGCTGAATCCACTGGGCGACAGCGGGGTTGATGACCCCGCTGCCGGACATCACCCCCAGCTCGGTCAGCTCGGCGGCCCGATCGGCCGCGAACTGTCCGGCGGCTACCGGCTCGCTGTAGGGCGGCGTGATCGCCAGCACCCACGGGAACGAGCCGCAGCCGACCTCTTCTGCAATGAACCAGGCCTGCTCGACGGTCAGCTCGACCGCATTAGCAGCCATCTATCCCCATTTGGCGCCTTCTGCCTGGTCCCGGGCATTCATCGACATAGTGTTGGTCTCATGGGTGCTCGCCATCGCCTGGTACGCACGCACCAGCTCGGTCATGCTGGCGTTCCACTGGGCCTGCCAGGCCTGGTAGGTCATACCGGTGTCGCCCTGCCAGGCGCCCGACAGCGCGGCCTGCTCGGCGGCGATGTCGGCACCGACGGCATTGAGGGCGCCTGCGAAACCGTTCATCTCGGCCGACAGCGCGAGCATGGCCGGGTAGTTGTACATGATCTGCGACATGTGAGTTCTCCTGCTCGGCTTGCGTTATCAGATCGAGGTGTAGGTGCTGGCGGCCGCCGCGTCCTGCGCGACGTAGGTGCCTGCGGCGTCGGCCAGGTTGACCTGGGCGATGTCGAGCAGTGCGTTCACCCGGGCCGAGACCTCGATGAACCGGGCGTGTGCGGCCTGGAAGGCGGCCGAGGACTCGCCCATGTGGAAGGCCTGCGAGGCCTGGGCGGCCTGCTCGGCCTGGGCGATGGTGCTGCGCATCAGCGCGGCCTTGGCGCCGAACGCCGACTCGGAGGCGATCAGCTGAGGGATGTGCGCGTCGAGCATGCTCATGGCATTTCCTTTCGAGGGTATCTGTGGGTGATCTGGGGTGTCCGGGGTGCGCTCAGCGGTGCTTTCCCCCCTCCGGCGCCGACGGATCGTCGGGACTCCAGGAGCCCGGCAGCATGGGGTTGGTGGGCCCGTTCCCGAAGGAGTCCCCGGTCAGCTCCGCCATCCCGGCTGCCGCCGTGTCCGCAGCGGGCACGGCGCCGGTGAAGCCCATCGGGCCTGCGCCCTTGTCCGAGGCCGTCACGCGCGGCTCCGGGCGCGGTTCGCGCGGCGCAGGATCCTCGTCGTAGTCCATGTATTCGTCGGCGTAGGCGCGGTCTTTGATCTCGCTGCCCTTCTTGCGCCGACGTTTCCGGCGTTCGGCCGCCGACAGGGCCGCAGCCGATGCCACGGCCGCCGCCGAACCCGACGCGGGCGCCTTGGCGGACGTGCTGTCCCGTACGGTCGGGCTGAAACCGCCGCCTGGGTGCCCGCCATAGACCGCGTAGACCATCGCCGGTGCGGCGGCCGCCGGTGCCGCCGCGGGAGCGCTCGCGGGCGCCGAAGCCGGGGTGCCTGCGGCGGGAGCGGCCGACGGAGCCGGCGTGCCGGCCGGGGCGACACTCGCCACCGGCAACGTGGGTTCGCGCTGCGCGGCGGCCGGCGGCTCACCGAGATCCAGCATCGGCAGATCGGTGAACTTCGGCACCAGCTTGTCGATGATCAGAACGAGGCCGACGATGCCGAGCGTCGCCAGCGCGGGCAACAGGAACGGCGCCGCGAAGACCATTGCCCAGGTGGGCCAGCCCACCAGGTTGAAGAACACCTGGTAGGCGACGGCGAAGAGGAATGGGCCCCAGGTCGTCAGTGCGGCAGCGGGATTGGTGAGGAAGTCGGTCAGCAACGCCTGCAGGTTGCCGATCGGGTTCTGGATGAACTCGATGATCAGCTGCCCACCGGGCACGTTCTGCAGATACGACTCGAGGAAGTCCAGGATGACGTTCGAGGAGTTCAGCGCGCTGGCGGAGTTCGTGGCCTGGGCCTGCGAGACCATCTGGGTGGAGGTCGCGCCCGCACTGCCGGCCTCGCCGACACCCGGGGTGAGCAGCATCGGCGCGGGTTCCAGCACCGGCGTTGCTGCGACGGTGGCCGCGGACACCGCCTGATAGGTGCTCATCGTGGTGGCGGCCTGGATCCACATCCGGATGTAGTCGGCTTCGGTGACCGCGATCGGAATGGTGTTGATACCGAAGAAGTTCGTCGCCAGCAGGGCGCCGTGCAGGGCGTGGTTGGCGGCCAGCTCGGGAAGGGTGGGCATGGTGGCCAGGGCGGTGGTGTAGGCCGCTGCCGCGGTCTCGTGCTGGGCCGCGGCAACCGCGCTCTTGGCGCTGGCCTGTGCCAGCCACATCAGGTACGGCTGATGGGCCGCGACGTACCGCTCGGAGCTCGGCCCCTCCCACGCGCCGGCGGCCACGCCGCCCAGCGTGGCGACCAGTTCGGCTGCCGCGGAGGCATATTCGGAACTCAGCGACTGCCAGGCTCCCGCGGCGGCAAGCAGCGGCCCGGGGCCCGGACCACTGCTGAGCAGCGCCGAATGAACCTCGGGGGGCAGCGCCATCCAGACAGGAGCAGTCATCTCAGCCGCCGCGCGCGATCAGATAGGTCGACGCGGCCAGGGCGTCGCCGGTGGCATAGCTGGCCCCGGACTGGGCGACACCCGTCCCGGCGCGGCCCAGCTCCTCCACGGCCAGCGCGGCAACCGCGCTGTGCTCGTTACCGGCGGCGCTGAACCCGGCGGCAGTCTGCAACGACACCGGGTCGGCCGCCGGCGGCACCACGACGTTGACCAGCGGGGCCGCGGCGGCGTGCGCGGCGGCGAGCCGCGCGGTCAGCGCTTCGACTGCGGAACCGGCAGCGGCCAATCCTTCGGGAACCACACGCAATGTCATCAGCTGTATTCCTTTCCGTTCGTACTGGCAGGTGAAATACCCTCAGGCACAAGGGGGTTCACTAGTTGGACGTAGGTCGGCTCTTCGCTGTCACCGAGCAGCATCGCCCGGCCCGCCGGCAGCCTGCTGAACCGCATGCCCCGCAGTTTCCCGCCGTCGGCGGGACTTCCCGACAACATCACGGTGGTCGCCTGCAGATCGTTGAGGCGGCGCAACAACGGCGCGGTCATCACCGCGTGCGCCGACCCGCTGGCCCTGGCGGTGACGATGACCCGCAGACCGAGGTCGCCGGCCTCGGCCAGCAGACCCAACAACGGGCTCCACGGCCGCTGGCCCGCGTACGGGCCGCTCACCGCGGGACCGTCCGGGATCTGGTCGACGTCGTCGATGATCAGATAGTGGGTCTGACCCTCGAAGCTCCACCGGCGCAGGTCGTCTGACGACAGACCGGCCGGCGGGCGGCGCTTCTCGATGAGGGCGGACAGGCCCAGCATCGCCGGGGTGATCCGGTCGATGTTCGGCGTGTACTCGTTGTCGGGGAACAGCGGTTCCTCGACAAGGTGCAGCCGCCGGTCGATGACCGTGAAGGCGACCTGATCGGCGGTCGAGTTGTCCCGGATGCTGCGGATCAGGTGCCGCAGCAGGGTGGTCTTGCCCGACCTGCTGTCGCCGAACACCATCATCAACGGGTTGCGCGCGAAGTCGATCGCCACCGGTCGCAGGTCTTCCTCGCGCTGGCCGATGACCACCTGCTCGGGACCCAGGTAGGTCCTGCCGACCGCGGCCGGTGTGAGTTGGGTGGGCAGCAGCCGGATCGCCGGGGCGCGCCGGCCGGGGTGGCGGCCGTTGATGACCGCGATATCGCGCAGATCCGGGGCCGCGAACAGGAAGTGTTCGGCAGCCATGGTCAGGCCGCGGCCCGGCTGGTCGGCGGGCACGCTGTCGGCAGGCCGGGTCAGGGCGCCGACGACCCGGACGTTGCTGTCGTGGGAGTCGTTGAGCTTGAGCTCGAGTCGCAACCCGAGGCCGTCCCGCATGGCCAGCGGCACTTCGAGCCAGTTCGGGGTGGTGATGACCACGTGGATGCCGTAAGACAGCCCGGCGTTGACCAGCTCGGTGACCCGGGCCAGCAGCGGGTTACGGGTG
Source organism: Mycolicibacterium sp. P9-22 (assembly GCF_008329585.1). GTDB lineage: Bacteria > Actinomycetota > Actinomycetes > Mycobacteriales > Mycobacteriaceae > Mycobacterium. The sequence goes on from NZ_NPKP01000006.1 coordinate 168,746, forward strand.
TTGAAGGTGTCGATGTTGTCGCGGCTGAACGCGTACAGGTTGTCGATCAGCAGGAAGACCTCACCGTAGCCGTCCTGGTAGCCGCCCGAGCCCGACCGTGCCCCGGTTTCCTGGCGGGTGCGCAGCAGTTGCTCCAGCTCGGCGAAGGTGCGCCGGATGAGTTCGGGATCCAGCGGCGTCGCGACGGCGCCCACGTGAGCCAGGTCGGCGACGGCGCGCAGCCGGCCGCCGCCGTAGTCCAGGCAGTAGAAGCTGACCTCACCGGGCGCGTGCAGCGCCGCGGCCGACAGCATGAAGGTCTGCAGCGCAGTGGACTTGCCCGATTTCGGCCCACCGTGGATCAGCAGGTTGCCCGCCGCGGTGCCGGCATCGAACACCAGCGCGTCGCGGCGCATCTCGAAGGGCTTGTCGATCTCGCCGAGCGGCCAGCGCCAGGTGCGTTCGGCGATCTCGGTGCGCGCCAGCAGGTCGACCAGCGGGATGGCCTCTTCCAGCGGGGGCAGCCACAGCTGGGGTGCGCGCGGGCCGTAGTTGGCCAGCTGGTCGCCGATGGTGGTGATCAGTTTGCGCGGTGGCGGGACATCCTCGACCTCTCCGGTGACGATGACGGTGTCCGGTGCCGGTTCCACCCAACCCGCGGTGAACAGCTGCGGTTCGGGCACCGAATGCACGACGACGGAGTGGCCGGTGCGCGGCGGGTCGTAGATGCCGTCGACATAGGTGCTGCGGAACTTGATCGGGTTCGCGCCCGGCGCGGGCACCAGAAAACCCTCACCCTTGTGCTCGCGGCCCGACTCGATCTGGAAGGCGTCCTCGGTGCCGATGATCTGACGGCTGATCGACGGGCTGGCCACCTTGAGACCGATGCGGTACGAGGTGTTCTTGTCGATGTCCTTGATACGGCCGACATCCAGCGTCTGGGACGCGAAGAGAATGTGGATGCGGAACGAGCGTCCCTTGCGGGCGACGTAGTCGAACAGCTCCGCATACTCGGGATGCTCGGCCAGCATGAGGGTGAATTCGTCGGCCACCACGAACAGTGTCGGGATCGGGGCCAGATCGTGGCCCGCGGCGATCGCGGCCTCGTACTCGGTGACCGAGTTGAAGGCGCTACCCTGCACGGCACGCCCGGCCTCTTTGAGCAGCTGCTCACGACGGGCCACTTCACCGCGCAGGGTGTCCGCGAAACGGTCTGCCAGCGAACGCTTCTCGGCCATGTTGGAGATGACGGCGACGACCTGCGGGAAGTGCCGGAAGATATCGGCACCGGCCTCACCCTTGAAGTCGGCGTAGATGACGATGAGCCGCTCCGCGGAATGCGTCGTGAGCAGCGACAGCAGGATCGACATCAGGGTCTGGGATTTACCCGAGCCGGTCATACCGATCATCAGGCCGTGCGGGCCCATCCCGCCCTCGGCCTCGTCTTTGAGGTCGAAGATCAGCGGTTCACCGGTCGCGGTGACCCCGATGGGAACCCGCAGTTCCTCGTCGCGGTGCCGCGGCGCCCACAGCCCGGCCACGTCGAGCGCGGATGCGTCCGGGATACCGAACAGCGTGGTGAAGGTGGTGGCGCCGGTGGCGGCCGTGCGGGCCTGCTCCGGGTTGGTGTCCCAGCGGGCCAGTCGGCGGGCCAGGTGCGCGGCCTGCGCATCGGAGACCGCGTCCGCGGTGTCCACGTAGGGCTGCCAGCCCCCGGTCTGCCAGCGCTCGATCTTGCCGCCGGCGATCTTCAGGATGGGCCGTTCCGGGTCCGAATACTGCTCGCGGTGCGGCTCTTTGGCCGACCGGTGGATCAGGGTGACGCCCGCCGCACCGGTGCGACCGACGACAGCGTCCGGGTCGGCTTCGGGATCGTCGAGCAGTACCAGCAGGTGCTTGCCAGAAGCCGGCGCGGCGCCACTGAATGCGTCCCGCTCATCCAGCACCGGGGTCAGCAGACCGCGCAGCCCGTCGGCGGTGGTGGCCAGGTAGCGGGCCGGGCCGACGCCGTCGGCCTTGCCGGGGACATCGGTGTGCGGTAGCCACTTCAGCCAGGACCAGTCCGGTGCCTCCAGGTCCGGGGTGGCCAGCGCCACCCCGAGGACGGCCGGGTCATGCCAGGTCACGGCCTGGGTCACCCAGGCGCGCAGGGCATCGCGGACCTCGTCGGGCTCACCGAGCACGGTGATGCGGGAGACCTTGGCCAGGTCGATCCCGGTCGGCGCGTTGTGCACCGTGCGGTGGACATCGAGCAGACCGCGAAGGGTGGTGTGCGCCACCGGTTCCAGGTCGATCTCGTCGGCGGCGTCCTTGACCCGCAAGGCGGTGTTCAGCGGCACATCGGTCAGACCGGTCCGCACCACCAGGAAATCACTGTCCCGGGGGTCGCGCTCCCACTGTCTGCGGGTGCCGGGCACCGCGGCGAGCAGATCGGGTTCGGGATGCGACCATTCCAGCGCCGCGCGCTGATCGGCGGCCTGCGCGCGGACGTTGTCCCGGACCACCGACAGGTAGCGCAGGTAGTCGGCGCGCTCGGCATCGACTTCCTCGGTGCGCAGCTTGTTGTCGGACCCACGGTAGAGCGCGGTCGCGGCGAGCAGCAGCACGAACGGGAAGAACAGCATCGTCGGCGAGATCATCCGCATACCGGTGGCGAACAACGCCACGATCATGCCCACGATCAGGATGACGATCAGGTAGGGCAGTACCCGGCGCAGCAGCGACGGCGGCACCAGCCTTGGCAGCGATGGCGGCGCCTCGATGGTGATGGTGCCCTTGCGCGCCTCCGGGGCGGGCAGGCGGCGGCGAGCCTCGAAGATCAAGCGACTCATCAGTTTTCTCCCTCGCGGCCGGACGCGACCGCGGACGATACGGCGTCGTGCGCGACGAGCGCATCGGCCTTGGAAAGAGTGGGGCCCGCGGCGAACTGGGTGAGCACCGACCACGGCACCGCCAGCGGCGGGGGCGTCAGACCCAGAGCGGCAACCGATTTGGCGTCACCGGAGGTGTCCACGCCGTACCGCACGCCGGTATCGCTGACCCAGAAGGCAGAGCCGGCGGGGGGCGCGCCGGCATCGGATCCGACCGACTGCACGAAATAGCCGCTGCCAGGAGTCAGGGCGACCCGGTCGGCAGTCGAGCCGGCGCCGGCGCCGACCAGCTCCACAGTCCGCAACCCGTCGGGCAGCGGCAGCGCGGCACCGGAGAGCAGGCTCAGCGTGCTCTCGGTCGCATCGGCCGGCTTGGACCAGTAGGCGCAGGTGACCGGGGCCGGACCCGGCTCGATCAGGCTGACCTCTTCGGGCGGGTACGCATTGGTGTCGATGCCTCCGACGACGGGCAGCTTCGCCACGTCATCGGCGCCCAGACGCGGCGGTTGCTGCAGCCCATAGGAATTGGAGTTCCGCAGGATCGCGGCCAGCACCGGCGACACCTGTTGCAGCCCGTCGGCGTGCACCGCGAAGTAGCGAATGGTGTTATCGGCTTCGTAGGCGGCCACGACGGCTCCGACCGGAGCCGCGACGGGCAGTGCGAAGCGCGGTGGCTCACCGGCACCGGGCAGCGCCGGGGCTACCAGCGGCGCGGATTCCGGGATGGCATTGAACAGTCCGGGCGCGATCACCCGCGGCGCCGGGATGTCGACACCGAGCCCGAGGGCATCGGTGACTGCCCGGTTGCCGAGGTCGATCGGGCTGCGCTTGCCGTTCCACAGCAGCCAGGTGCCCGAATGCACGCCGCCGACGTTCTGCACGAGTACCGCACGGTCGCCCGGCAGTGTGGCGGCCCGCTCGCCCTGCTGGTCCGGGGTACCGGCGATCAGGGTTACTCCGGTCGCGCCGCCGGAAACGGCATCGCACACCGTCCAGTTGGCATCACGGGACGGGTTCTGCACCATGCGTTCCGGGGCACCCGGGATACCGATCATGTTGCCGCGGGAGAACTTGTCGATCTCACTGCTCTTCACCGTGGTCGGGTTGTCGGCCTGGCCGGCGATCAACCGGGCCGAGGTGAGGTTGAGCGCCGGGTGCACCACGTCACCGATGCGCACATACAGCGCGGAAGTGTCGCGGTCGGCGAGAATGGTCGAGCTCCCGGCGTCACCGCCGGGGCGGATCAGGGAGAACACGAAGCAGCCCGCGATGGCGGTGACCGACACCAGGGCGCCGACGAGGACCGCGCGGTTCTGGGTGCGCAGCGGATCGACGAGCATCCGGGTGTCGTGCAGCGCGACACCGGATGCGATGCGGCGCATGACGAATCGCCACCCCGACACCTGGTGACGGGTGACGAAGCCACGGCGATGGACGACGCGTTCGGGGTTGTCGTTGATCGGTGTGCGCGAGGTGAATTCGCGCCGCTCCTCCGGCGTCTCGCTCATTTCTGCGGCACCGTCAGTCCGAGCCCACGCAGCAGCGGGGCCGCCGAGCGGCTCACGTCGTCGGCGGTGATCGCCATCAACTCTTCATCGGTGAAGTCGTCGGAATCTGAGTGGTCCAATCGGTATTCGCGTTCCTCCTCGGAACGCTCGACAAGGTTTCGGACGAATCGGCCGTTACCCGCGATGTCGAGGCTGCGCCGCGCGGTGCCGGTGGCATCCGGGGTGGTGCTGGCGGCCAGATGGGCGAACAGCGCCTCCATCTCGTCATGCGCCAGCTTTTCGAAGACGCTGTCGCGCTTCTCGGCCATCCGGGTCGCCATCTCGACGAGTTCCGGCGCGCTGTAGGACGGGAAGTCGATGCTGCGGGTGAAGCGGGAACGCAGACCTTCGTTGGTGTCCAGGAAGCGGTCGAGGTCGGCACGGTAGCCGGCGACGATGACGACCAGGCGGTCGCGGTCGTTCTCCATCCTGGCCAGCAGGGTGTCGATGGCGACCAGGCCGAAATCGTTCTTGGCGCCGGTGGACACCAGGGCGTACGCCTCATCGAGGAACAGCACGCCGTCCAGCGCGCTGTCGATGATGGCGTTCGTCTTGGCCTCGGTCTCGCCGATGTGCTGGCCGATGAGGTCGGCGCGATGCACCTCGCGAACGGTCTCCTTCTTCAGCAGGCCGAGCCCGCAGTAGATCTTGGCGACCACTCGGGCAATGGTGGTCTTACCGGTTCCCGGCGGACCGGCGAAGACCAGGTGGTTGGTGCGCTGGGCCACGGTCAGCCCGCGCTCCTGACGCCGGATCGACATGGCCACCGAGCTTTTCAGGCGGGCGACCTGGTACTTGACCTCTTCGAGGCCGATGAATTCGGCGAGTTCGGCCTCGGCCTCGATGAGCAGGTGTGCCTTGCGTTCCTTGGCGCCGGGGTCGACGAAGTCGGACTCCCCCGGCTCGGTGGCGGGATCCCACGGGTTGCTGCGCGCCTCGATCCGCGCGGCGGTGGTGGTGTCCAGCCCGAACGACTTGTCCGACAACGCCTCTTCCACCCCGGCATGCTCCGGGTTGGCGGCATACAGTTCGGCCAGCACGTCGGCGGCCTCGTCGTCCTCACCCTGGGCCCGCAGACACAGTCCCTTCACCAGACCGCCGTCGACGGCGGCGACCGCGACGGGACCCTCCGGGTTCTCCAGGTGCGACAGCGCGGGAGCGAACATCCCCAGGTTTGCCAGCGCGATGGCCAGGGTCACCCTGGCGGCATGGGCGTAGTGGTCGTCGAGCTTGGCGTCGTTGACCACCGGGGTCAGGGTGCGCACGACATCCGACCAGCGCCGGCTGCGGTGATAGAGGCCGACCCTGACCCAACGCGCCTGCAGCCAGGCGGGACGGCGTGCGATCAGTTCCTCGACGAGCTGATCGGCCTCGGCGAACTCGCCGGCCTCGCCGAGCGTGGCCGCATAGGCCAGCGCGATATCGTCCCGGCTGGTCGCGCGGAACTGCAGGTACAGGCCGGTGTCGTAGGTGAAACCGAGATCCTCTGCGCCCAGCTCGATTTCGCGGGTGAGCACACCGAAGGTGCCGAGGGTGCGCCAGATGGTGGCGATGACACGCCCGGTGTTCTCGCCCGCGCCGGCGGCGGCAAGGCCGATCCAGGCGTCGCACTGTTCGCGGGAGATTCGGGTCAGCTCGGTGAAACCTGATCGCGCCGCGGCCAGGTCCGCGGGCCGCTGCCGGTCGTTGACCGTCAGGCCCAGCGACCGACAGCAGGTCGCAAACCTGTTCACCACGTCGCGGTCGACGCGTGTTCCCCCTACGCTCGGGGTGAGCGTGTCACTGACCGTATCCATATGTCATTCGCAAAGAAGCGCACGCCCCCCTGCCGTCTCCTTTGGTATGGCTAGGCTAACTTGGGGAAACGTAGCATCGCAGCGATGGTCCTGTCGAGACGTTCGATGACGCCACCGTCAGTGATGGCAATCACCACCGGGCAAAGCCGGCCGCCGCTCCGACGCGAGGCGGGCCGGGCCGTTGATCTCGCCGAAACACCGAGATAGACCGCACGCCGCGAGCGTGTCAGTGCCGCTGCAAGCGGCGACCGCCCGCGCCCGAGCGGCGGGCCACGGACGGCGCACAGCAAACATGAGCACTGGTCATGTGTCAGACCAATGGGCGTCCGGTGCGGATGCGCCAGTCCAGATCCTTCAGCAGCACGTTGAACGGGAACTGGCGCAACGCGCCGGGCATGACGTTGTTGACCACCCGCAGCGCGCTCATCAGCCGGTCGAAGCGGCGTTGACGCTGCTGGTCCCATGGCAGCCGCATCTCGTCGCGGAAACGTTGCGGCAGGAATCCGGTGGTGATCAGCCCGGCGGTGTCCTCATGCAGTCGCTGCAGGCGGCCGGGCAGCCGCAGACCCCGCAGCCGGCCCACCGCGATCGGGTACAGGTACTCGCGGATGGTGTCATCGATGTGCACCTTGTCCAGCTGTTCCTGCCAGTACCTGTCGAAGGCGGCGCGGTCGGGCGGCCACATCTCGGCGGGAACCTGCAGCGTGGTGCCCAGCGTCATCCCGTTCAGGTAGTGCTTGTCGGCGGTCTCGTCGTCCATCTCACCGACGAACATCCGCTGGATGTCGACCGATCCCTTGTAGAGGCAGGCGGCCACCCACATCTGCAGGTCCTTGTCGAAGGCGTTGTACTGCACCGGGCTGTCCGGGGTGGACCGCACCTGGGCATGCGCCCCGTTGACCGCGCGCCGGAAGGCGGCCTTCTGCCGATCGCTGCCCCGTCCGGCGACGGCCAGATAGGTGAAGGTGGTGCGGGCGCGCTTGACGGGATGCCGGTCGACGCGTCCGCTCTCGACCTTGCTCTCCTGCACGCCGTAGCCGACGCCGGGGCGGGCGAGCTGCATGACCACGTTCGCCGGACCCGCCAGCAGCGCAACACCCATCAGCCCGTCATCGACGGTGGCACCCCAGCGCAGCCGGCGAGCGGGCATGCGAACGGTGTGGCTGATCGGACGTTCGGTGATCGTCATCGACACCCCTGCATGAAAGTGAGAACGAATGTTTCCTGATAGTGCCTGGCATATTGGACGGGTGTCAAGATGGACGGTATGACGCCTCTCCGGCCCTATCGCGGCGTCGCAGCGCCGCAGCGGATGGCCGAGCGGCGCCGCCGCTTCCTGGAGGCCGGCCTGGAACTCCTCGGCGCGACATCCGACGAGCTCACGGTGCGTGCCATCTGCCGGCAATCCGGTATCGCCACCCGGCACTTCTACGAGGCGTTCGCCGACAAGGACGAATTCGTCGCGGCGGTGTTCGACTCGGTGATCGACGAGATCGCCCGCACCACCCAGGCGGCGGTCGCCGCCGTGCCCTTCGAACAGCAGAACACGGCGGGAATCACCAACCTGGTGCAGACCATCGGCGACGACACCCGTGTCGGGCGCCTGCTCTTCGACGCCCGGCTGTCCAACCCCGTGCTGGTGCGCAGGCGAGCCGAACTGGGCGGCGTCTTCGCCGCGCTGGCCGGCCGGCATCTGCAGACCGCGCTGCACCGCGACGACAACCCCCGGATCCGGGCGGTCGCGCATTTCGTGGTCGGCGGCGTCAGCCAGACCCTCAGCGGTTGGCTCGCCGGGGCCATCGACCTCACTCGCGACGAGTTGATCGAGCAGTTGGCAGCGGTGCTCGACGAATTCGGCAACGAGCGGCTGTACTAATGCCGGGCGAGGCCCAGCGATTCGGGTAGGTGAAAATCGTCGGTCACCAGGGCCGAGCTCGGATAGACGGCAACCTGACCGATACCGGTATCGGTCACCGCCAGCACGGCGATGCCGAATGCGCGAAGCGTGCCGGTGCGGTCGCGTCGGTAGGCCGCCACCGCGGGCTGGGAATTCGCCTCCACCACCAGCATCTTCCAGTCCCCCGCGGTGCCCAGCACATGACGGGCCAGATACGGAACACATGTGCTGCGGCCCTTGAACCAGATCTGTGAACCGATCGTCTCGAGCGCGGCGTCATCGCTCAGAGTCCGTGACAGCAGCGCGGGATCGGACTGCTCGAACGCGGCGACATACGCCGCCACGAGCGCGCGTGCCCGCGGGTCGGTCGGTTCGATCACTCCGTCCGTTCCGGGATCGAGATGACGCATCCGTGCCCGCGCGCGCTGCAGGGAGCTCCGGACCGCAGGCACCGTGATGTCCAGAATCGCCGCGGCATCGGCCGCCGAAAAGGCCATGACATCGCGCAACAGCAGCACGGCGCGTTGCTGTGGGGGAAGGTGCTGTCGCGCGGCGATCACCGCCAGCCGCATCGATTCCCGCGACACCACGGCCCGTTCGGGATCATCGGACGGCTGTGCGACGCGTTCACCGGGCATCGGCTGGACCCACGCGGCGTCGACCGCCGGCATCTGTGGCGAGTCCGGATCAGCCGACGGTGGGCCGAGCCCGGAGGGCAGCACGCGCCGGCTGCTGTGGCCGAGTGCGTTCAGGCACGCGTTGGTGGCGATGCGGTACAGCCAGGTCCGCAACGATGACCTGTTCTCGAATCCCTCGAAGCCGCGCCAGGCCCGCAGATAGGTCTCCTGCACCACATCTTCGGCGTCGTGCGCGGAGCCGAGCATGCGATAGCAGTGTGCGAGCAGCTCACGACGCAACGGGCCGGTCAGCCGGTCGAACTCTGCGGTCGATGTCACGACGCCGCCGGCGGGAAAAGGTAGACCGTCTCCGGCAGCACGCGCACGATGACGCGTTCGGCCCCGGGCTCCGGCGGAGGTGTCGCGCCATTCAGGTAGCGGTCGTACATGTCGCGCAGCAGCTGTTTGGTGGGATCCTGCGCGATCTCGACGGTCCCACGAATCGCGACGTAGCTCCCGCGGGCATCCGCTACCAGCAGACTGACTCGCGGGTCGCGCTCCATGTTGCGCGTCTTGCGCCGCCCGACGACCGTGCTGATCAGCACGGAGTCACCATCGCGTTTGACGAAGATCACCGACGATTGCGGTCGACCGTCGGGATCAACCGTGGCCAGGACCGCCAGGTGGGGATCGTCGAGTATGGATGTGGCGGGCGCGCTCAACGCAATTGGTCGTGTGTTCACATAACTATGACCGCGGGGCGGGTGGAAATGCATCGCACCCGACGTCGGCGCCGGGCGCTACACGACTGCGCGCGGCCGGCGGTCGGCGGCCGTCCTGGGCACCGTGGTGGTGTCGGCCTCGGTGAATTCCTTGACCCAGCAGGCAAACTCCAAAGTGATGCCGTCCGGGTCCTGGAAATAGAAGGAGCGCACGTACACACCCGGATGCAGGGTCGGCGAGGCCTGCCACTCGCTCTCGTCGTGATTGAGCACCGGCCCGACGCGCACACCCTTGGCCTTCAGTTTCTCCCGGTACTCGTCGAACTTCTCGGCGGGCACGTGGAAGGCGAGGTGGTTCATGGTGCTCACGGCGCTGGTGATCTCCCCGAGACCGGGCAACGCGATCGGTGCGGACAGGCCCGGAACACCGTCCGGGGCGTCGGTGAACCAGAAGAAGGCCACGCAGTCGCCGTTGCCGGCGTCGAAGAAGAAGTGCTGGCCCATGCCGCCGGGCAGGTCCAGCGATTTGATCAGGGGCATGCCGAGCACGCCGGAGTAGAAGTCCACGGTGCGTTGCATGTCCGAGCACACCAGTGCGACGTGGTTGATACCCCCGAGGGTGAATTCGGAGTTGGAGTTATCGGGCTTGATCATGGCTCTCCCTCTGGCGCAGATCTGAATCTGAATCTAACATCAGATTCAGATTCGATCAATGAAGACCAGCGAGAGGCTTCCGTGACCGCACGGGTAGAGCTGCCCACCGCCCGCGGCCGGCAGACACAGGCCGCCATCGATGCGGCAGCGCGAACGGTCGTGGCGCGCAAGGGAATTCTGGCCACCACCATCGCCGATATCGCCGCCGAAGCGGGCCGCTCCACCGCGTCGTTCTACAACTACTACGACTCCAAGGAGGCGATGGTCCGGGAGTGGGCCGTCCGCTTCCGCGACGAGGCCCGCGAACGAGCCATGGCCGCCGCCGAACCCGGCCTCACCGATGCCGAGCGCGCGCACGCTGCCGCCGCCGCGCACTGGAACACCTACCGGCACCGGCTCGCCGAGATCATCGCGGTCTCTCAGTTGGCCACCGTCAGCGACGATTTCGCGCAGTACTGGACCGATATCTGCGCCCTACCGATCGCCCTAGTCACCAAGATGGTGCAGCAGGCCCAACGCAAGGGCTGCTGTGCCGGCGATGACGCGCACCTGATCGCTGTCGCCCTGGTGTCCATGCTGAACCAGTTCTGCTACACCCAACTCTCGGGCGCCGGAGCCCAGACCGCCGATGACGACGCCTGCGTCGCCACCCTGGCCGCGATCTTTCACCGGACGATCTACCACAAGGAGACAACGCAGCCATGACGTCGAAGGGCCCGACACCGGGGGTGACCCGGGAATTCGTCGGATCGGAGTCGCCGACCGCGCGCCGTGCCGGTGCAGGCGGTCACCCGTGCCAGGGTCTCTACTACCGCGGGGTCGGCCGCAAACCCAAGGTTGCGGTGATCGCGACGCACTATCAGATCGATTTCTCCGAGCACTATCTCGCCGATTACCTGGCCACCCGAGGAATCGGATTCCTCGGGTGGAACACCCGCTTCCGGGGTTTCGAGAGCACCTTCCTGCTGGACCACGCGCTCGTCGACATCGGCGTCGGGGTGCGCTGGCTGCGTGAGGTCCAGGGCATCGAAACCGTGGTGCTGCTCGGCAATTCCGGTGGCGGCTCGCTGATGGCGGCCTATCAGGCCCAGGCCGTGCACCACCACGTCACCCCGCTCGACGGGATGCGCCCGGCGGCGGGACTCACCGACCTGCCCGCGGCCGACGGCTACGTGGCCAGCGCCGCGCACCCCGGCCGGCCCGATGTCCTCACCGCGTGGATGGACGCCTCGGTCACCGACGAATACGACGCGCTGGCCACCGATCCGGACCTCGACCTGTTCAGCGCGCGGCACGGTCCGCCCTTCGCTGCCGACTTCATCGCCCGCTACCGGGCGGCGCAGATCGCCCGAAACGAGGCCATCACCGACTGGGCGGAGGCCGAGCTCAAACGCGTGAAATCCGCCGGGTTCTCGGACCGGCCGTTCACCGTGCTGCGCACCTGGGCCGACCCGCGGATGGTCGACCCCGCACTGGAGCCGACGAAACGCCCGGCCAACATGTGTTACGCCGGACCACCGGTGAAGGCCAACCGGTCGGCCTACGGCATCGCCGCAGCGTGCACGCTGCGCAACTGGATCGGTATGTGGAGCCTGCGGCACGCCCAGACCCGGGCCGAACCCCATCTGGCGCTGATCGACTGCCCCGCGCTGGTGATCAACGCCGATCAGGACACCGGCGTCTACCCGTCGGACGCCCAGCGCATCCATGACGCCCTGGGCAGCTCGGACAAGGCCCTGTTGTCGATCGACACCGACCACTACTTCACCACCCCGGGGGCCCGCAGCGAGCAGGCCGATACCATCGCCAGGTGGATCGCGAAACGGTGGCGCTGAGAGTCCTCGCACACTTCACCCCCGGCCAGCGGGTACTCGATTTCCTTGCCGCCGAATCGGATTGGCTCGATGTCCGGTGGTGCGCCGAGGACGATGACGCCACTTTTCACCGCGAGCTACCCGATGCCGAGGTCATCTGGCATGTGCTGCGGCCACTGTCGGGCACCGACCTGGAACTCGCTGCGAACTGCCGGCTGGTGCACAAGCTGGGCGCCGGGGTGAACACCATCGACGTCGATGCGGCGACGCGGCACCGTATCGCTGTCGCGAACATGCCCGGCGCCAACGCCCCGTCGGTCACCGAGGGCACCTTGCTGCTGATGCTCGCCGCGCTGCGCCGGTTGCCCGCCCTGGACCGCGCCACCCGAGCGGGCCGCGGCTGGCCGTCGGACCCGAGCCTCGGTGAGACGGTCCGCGATATCGGCGGGTGCACCGTCGGTTTGGTCGGCTACGGCAATATCGCCAAACAGGTCGAGACGGTGCTGACGACGCTGGGCGCACGGGTACTGCACACCAGCACCCGCGACGACGGGCACCGCGACTGGCGACCACTGCCGGCACTGCTCGCCGAGAGCGACATCGTCTCGCTGCACCTGCCGCTGACCCCGGCGACCCGGCACCTGATCGACCGGGACGCCCTGGCCCTGATGAAAACCGATGCCGTGCTCGTCAACACCGCCCGCGGGCCCATCGTCGACGAGGACGCACTGGCCGCGGCGCTGCGCGAGGGCCGATTGGCCGCCGCCGGGCTGGACGTCTTCGCCACCGAACCGGTCGAGCCCGGCAATCCGCTGCTGAGCCTGGACAACGTGGTGCTCACACCGCATGTCACCTGGTACACCGTCGACACCATGCGCCGCTATCTGGAGGTGGCGGTCGACAACTGCCGTCGACTGCGGGATGGCCGGGACCTTGCCAACGTGGTGAACCAAGTCAGCTAAGCCACTTGTGTGGCCCCTGTCACCGCCGGGTACCCTCGGAACCCAACCGACCGGTTAATAGGGATGTTGCCCCATGGAGGTTAAGCGTGCCCATCGCGATCAACTCTGAACACAATGACCTGGCTGATTCGGTCCGGTCCCTGGTGGCCAAGGTCGCCCCGTCGGACGTCCTGCATGAGGCCATGGAGACACCGATCTCCAATCCCCCGCAGTACTGGAAGGCCGCTGCCGACCAGGGTCTGCCGGGCGTGCACCTGTCCGAGGCCGTCGGCGGACAGGGTTTCGGGATTCTTGAACTGGCCATCACGCTCGCCGAGTTCGGTTACGGCGCGGTACCGGGACCCTTCGTTCCCTCGGCCATCGCCAGCGCCCTGATCTCGGCGCATGACGCCCAGTCGCCCCTTCTCAACGGCCTGGCGGCCGGTGACACCATCGCCGCCTACGCGATCGACTCCGGTCTGACCGCGACCCGCCAGGGCGACAAGCTCGTCATCCGCGGCGAGGTGCGGGCCGTACCGGCCGCCGCCCAGGCATCGCTGCTGGTCCTACCGGTATCGATCGAGAGTAGCGAGGAGTGGGTGGCGCTGGACGCCGGCAGCCTCGAGGTCGAAGACGTCAAGAGCCTCGACCCGCTGCGCCCGCTGGCCCACGTGCGGGCCAACGCCGTCGAGGTGGGCGCCGACCGGGTGTTGTCGAACCTGAGCCGCGACCACGCCAAGGCGCTCATCACCACACTGCTGTCGGCCGAATGCGTCGGGGTCGCCCGCTGGGCCACCGACACCGCGACCGAGTACGCCAAGATCCGCGAGCAGTTCGGCCGGCCCATCGGGCAGTTCCAGGCCATCAAACACAAGTGCTCGGGCATGATCGCCGAGACCGAGCGGGCCACCGCCGCGGTCTGGGATGCCAGCCGCGCGATCGACGAATTCCACGGCGGCAGTGAGGACTCCAAGTACGCATTCGCCGCCGCGGTCGCCGGCACGCTGGCGCCGGAGGCGGCTCAGCACACCGCCCAGGAGTGCATTCAGGTGCACGGCGGTATCGGCTTCACCTGGGAGCACGACGCAGGCGTCTACTACCGCCGGGCCCTGGTGCTGGCCGCGTCCTTCGGGCGGGCCGCCGACTACCCGCAGCGCGTCGTCGACACCTCGACCACCGACGGGCTGCGCAAGCTTGACATCGACCTGGACCCCGACACCGAGAAGGTTCGTGAGGAGATCCGCGCCGAGGTTGCCGGCCTGAAAGCCATTGCGCGCGAGGAGCGTAACGCGGCGATCGCCGAGGGTGGCTGGGTCCAGCCACATCTGCCCAAGCCGTGGGGCCGCAATGCCACACCGATCGAGCAGATCATCATCTCCCAGGAGTTCGCCGCCGGGCGGGTGGCCCGGCCGCAGATGGGCATCGCCGCCTGGATCATCCCGTCCATCGTCGCCTACGGCACCGACGAACAGCAGCAGCAGTTCCTGCCGCCGACCTTCCGGGGCGAGATGATCTGGTGCCAGCTGTTCTCCGAACCCGGGGCCGGCTCCGACCTGGCCAGCCTGACCACCAAGGCGACCAAGGTCGACGGCGGATGGCGCATCACCGGCCAGAAGATCTGGACCACCGGCGCGCAGTTCTCCCAGTGGGGCGCACTGCTGGCCAGGACGGACCCAAACGCTCCGAAGCACAATGGCATCACCTATTTCCTGATCGACATGAAGTCGCCAGGCGTCGAGGTGAAGCCGCTGCGCGAGCTCACCGGTGACGCCATGTTCAACACGGTGTTCATCGACGACGTCTTCGTGCCGGACTCGATGGTGCTCGGCGAGGTGGACCGGGGCTGGGAGGTCAGCCGCAACACCCTGACCAACGAGCGGGTGTCGATCGGCAGTGCCGAGCCGCCGTTCCTGGCCAGCCTGGACCAGTTCGTGGAGTTCGTGCGGGACGGCCAGTTCGACCAGATCGAGCAGAACCATGCGGGCCGATTGATCGCCGAGGGTTACGCGGCCAAGGTGCTCAACCTGCGCTCCACGCTGCTCACGCTGGCCGGTGGCGATCCGATGCCGGCCGCGGCGATCTCCAAGCTGCTGTCGATGAAGACCGGTCAGGGCTACGCCGAGTTCGGCGTGGCGTCATTCGGCACCGACGGCGCGATCGGCGACAAGGAACAGGATCCGGGCAAGTGGGCGGAGCGACTGCTGTTCAGCCGGGCCACCACCATTTACGGCGGCACCACCGAGGTGCAGCTCAACATCATCGCCGAGCGGCTGCTGGGCCTGCCCCGCGACCCGTAAGTCCGGTCGCCGGCACTACGGTTTGTGGCGCTTTTCCGTGAAAAGCCCGCCACAAAACGTAGCCTCGGCGCATCAGAACTGATGGACCAGCGGCTCCCACGCGGCCAGCGCCGAGCGGGCGATCGTCTCCAGGGTGGCCCGGTCCGCGCCGTCACGCGCCTGGATCGACATGCCCTGCTGGACCGTGACGTAGAAGCGGGCGATCGCCCAGACATCGGCGGTCGAAGAAATCTCGCCGTTCTCGACCCCGCGTGACAACACCTCGGCCAGATCGGCGGTGTTCGCCTCGCGCTTGTCGACGAGGTCGGCCCGCAGCGCCTCCGTGGCGCCGTTGACGTGTAGCGCCGAGAGCACCACGAGGCATCCCGTCGGGCAGTCGCCGCGGGTGAAGGCGCGCGCCGTCGTCATCAGGTAGCTCTCGACCGCACCGTGGGCGGTGTCGGCGGCGGTCACCGCGGCCCAAATCTCCGCGCCCGCGCTCTGCCCGTAATGCTGCACCGCCTCGCGGAACAGTTCGTCCTTGGACCCGAACGCCGCGTACAGGCTGGTCGACCCGATACCCATCGCCGATGTCAGGTCGGTCAGGGACGTGCCCTCGAAACCCTTCTCCCAGAACAGCTCCATGGCACGTTCGAGCGCGGCTGTCCTGTCGAACTCCCTCGGCCGTCCACGTGCCGCCATCGGAACCATCCTCCACCCAATTCTGCATCGAATGATACAGAAACCCTTGACGCCGCGAATGGCGACTCATATATTTGCATCGATCACTACAGAAATGGGGTACGCAATGCAGAAGCTCGAGGGCAAGAGGGCGTTCGTGACCGGCGCCAGCCGGGGTATCGGCGCGGCCATCGCCCGCAGGCTCTCCGCCGAAGGCGCGGCCGTGGCCGTCGGTTACGAACGCTCCTCAGATGCGGCAAAGACCGTCGTCGAGGCCATCACCAACGGTGGCGGCCGCGCCGTCGCGGTGCAGATGTCGGCGGACGATCCCGCAGCGGTCCGGCGAGCGGTGGACGAAGCAGCCAAAGCACTTGGCGGACTGGATATCCTGGTGAACAACGCCGGCATCTACCGTGCCGGCTCGGTCGAGGAGATGACGCTCGACGACATCGACGCGACGCTGAACGTGAACGTGCGTGCGGTGATCCTCGCATCCCAGGCGGCGCTGGCGCACCTGCCGGAGGGCGGTCGCATCATCTCCACCGGAAGCAACCTGGCGACCCGCGTGCCCGGACCGGGCATGGCGTTGTACTCGGCCAGCAAGGCGGCGTTGATCGGATGGACGCAGGGTCTGGCGCGTGATCTCGGTCCCCGCGGAATCACCGTGAACGTGGTGCACCCGGGCTCGACGAACACCGACATGAACCCGGCCGACGGCGCGCATGCGGCGGATCAGCTGGCGCTCATGGCGATTCCGCGTTACGGCACACCCGAGGACGTTGCCGCGCTAGTCGCGTTCGTGGCCGGGCCCGAGGCGGGCTCGATCAATGGAACCGGACTGACCGTGGACGGCGGCGCCAACGCGTGACGCTCGTCGACGCCGGCGACGACCGGGATCTGCGTCGGGTGCTTCTGCTGCTCACGCCATCGATCACGCTGGCCGTCGCCACCGAGTTCATGGTCATCGGTCTGCTTCCGCCGATCGCCGCCGGCTTCGACGTGCCGCTCTCGACCGCCGGACAGCTGACCGCGGTGTTTGCGATCGCCGCGGCGGTCGCCGGACCATTCGTGACCCTCGCGGTGAGCCGGGTACCGCCGGCCACCCTGCTCACCGCGGTGCTGGTGTTGTTCGGCGTGGGCAACGGCGTGATCGCCGGCTCCTCGGACTTCACGCTCGTGCTGGTGATGCGGGCCTTGCAGGGCGCGTTCCTGCCGGCCCTCATCGGGGTCGGCACGGCCGAGGTCCTGCGGCGCGCACCCGCCGGGTCGCGTGGCCGTGCGCTGGCCCGGGCCAATCTGGGCTTCGTGCTCGGCGTGCTGATCGCGCTGCCCGCCGGTATCGCGCTGGCTCAGAGCGGCGACTGGCGGCTGTCATTTGCCGTACTGGGGGTCGTGTCCCTGCCGGTGGCGGTCGCGGTCGGAATTTTGTTCCCGCGCAACGGGATTTCCCATCACCATCGGCGTGCTGCCGGAAACCTCGCGCTGCTTCGCCGAGCCCCGTTTCTCGGTCATCTCGTCGTGTCGGTCGTAATCTTCGCCGCCATGTTCTCGGCCTACACCTATCTCGGAGCATGGTTCGAGGAAGCACTCGGACTCGACGCCCGCGGCCTCGCGCTCGCGCTGCTGCTGTTCGGCGCGGTCGGCGTAGCGGGCAACGTCGTCGCCGAACGCGTTGCCGACCGGTTCCCGCTGGGTGCGACCGCACTCACGGCCGTGGCACTGGCCGCCGCGGTGAACGTGGCCGCGGGGACCGGGAATTCGATTCTGGCGGCTGCCGTTCCGCTGGCCGTCTGGGGCCTGATGCACACCGCGGGTGTCACGCTCAGTCAGGTACGGGTGACGTTGGCGGGAGCCCGCGCGCCCGCCTTCGCCATGACGTTGAACATCTCGGCGGCAAACCTCGGCATCGCGGTGGGAGCACTCACCGGCGGCTGGGCTGTTGACCGCTTCGGGATGGCAGGGCTGGGCTTGATGCCTGCCGCACTCACCGCGGTGGCGCTGCTGGTGCTCATCCCGCTGCGGGCGAGCCCGCTCTCACGGCAGAATCGAGTCGACGTAGCCCCCGTCGACGCGTAGTGCGCCGCCGGTCGTCGCCGACGCCAGCGGGGACGCCAGATAAGTGACCATATTGGCGATCTCCGTCGGCTCGATCAGCCTCTGCAGCAACGACTGTGGGCGATGCTTGATCATGAATTCGCGCTGCGCCTGGTCCCACGGCAGGTCCTTGTCCACCAACTGGTAGACGAAGTCTTCCACGCCCGCGGTGTGCGTGGGCCCGGCGATCACCGAGTTGACCGTTACGCCGGTGCCGGCGGCATCCTTGGCGAAACCACGGGTCACCGCGAGCAGCGCGGTCTTGGACACTCCATAGTGGATCATCTCGGCCGGGATGACGATCGCGGAGTCGCTGGCGATCTGAATGGCTCTGCCCCAACCCTTTTCGGCCATCGAAGGCAGGTAGGCGCGGATCAGCCGCACCGCCGAGAGCACGTTGACGTCGAAGTAGCGCCGCCACTGTTCGTCGGTGACTTCGCGGGCCGGCACCGCCTCGAAGATGCCGAGGTTGTTCACCAGCACATCGACATCGGGGAATCGGTCGATCACCGCGTCGGCGCCGGCGGCATCCGCCACGTCCGCCGCGATCCCGACGGCAGCACCACCGATGGTGGCCACCGCCTCATCGACGCGCGACTGGGTGCGGCCGTTGACGATGACCCGCGCACCGGCCGAGGCCAGCGCTTGCGCGATGGCCAGGCCGATGCCCTGGGTGGAGCCGGTGACGAGTGCCGTCTTGCCGGAAAGGTCGATGTTCACGCCGTAGTACTACCCCTGGGGCTCCGGCGCTATTCCCCGGCTACTCCTCGACGGAGATCTCGCGCAGCTCGCGCTTGAGGATTTTGCCGGTCGGGTTACGCGGCAATTCGTCGAGGAAGATGACCTCACGCGGCACCTTGTAGCGGGCCAGGTTCTCCTTCACATAGGCCTTGATGACGTCCTCATCGACGCTGGCGCCCTCCGCCTTGACGACGAACGCGCGCAACCGGTGGCCCCACTCCTTGTCCTCGACGCCGAGCGCGGTGGCCTCGATCACTTCCGGGTGCCCGCTGATGAGGTCCTCGACCTCGGCGGGGAAGACGTTCTCGCCGCCGCAGACGATCATCTCGTCATCGCGGCCGGAGACATAGAGCAGCCCGTGCTCGTCGAAGTAGCCCACGTCCCCCGACGACAGCATCCCGTCGATGATCTGTTTGCCGCCGCCACCGGTGTAGCCCTGGAAGGGGAACGTGTTACGCACGAAGATGCGCCCGACATCACCTCGGGGAACTTCGCCGCCGTTGTCGTCGAGAATTTTCACCGTGATGCCCTTGACCGGCGGGCCGACGGTCGCCGGGTTGATGGACAGATCCTCGGGCCGGGCGATCGTCGCGAACGCGATCTCGGTGGACCCGTACAGGTTGTAGATGATCGGGCCCAGCTCACGCAGCGCCCGGCCGGCGAGCTCGGCGCCGAGCTGAGATCCGGAGACGAAGGCGATCCGCAGGCTCGACAGGTCGGGCTTGGGCGCCATCTTGTCGAGTTCGTCGAGCATGCGCGACAACATCACCGGGACCACCACGATGGCAGTCACCTTGTGCTTCTCGATATCGGCGAACACGGTGGCCGGTTTGAACCGCCGGCGCAGGACCAGGGTGCTGCCCAGCATCATCGCGATGGTGGCGTGCAAGAAGCCCAGCGCGTGGAACATCGGCGCGGGCAGCGAGGTGACCTCGCCGGACTTGAACGGGACGTGGGAGAGCACGCCGCCGATGGGCGCGAGCGACGGCGGCGTGCTGCGATTGGCGCCCTTGGGGGTGCCGGTGGTGCCGCTGGTCAAGATGATGATCGACGAATGCTTGGTCACCTTGGGGGCGGGCTGCTTGCTGCTGCGCGCGATCAGGTCGGCCAGGGTGTCATCGGTGGACCCCGAGGGCTCATCCTTGTCGGGGTTGGTGGCCAGTGCCCGGAATTTGCCCAGCTCCGGATCGGCCTGAGACACCGCGGCGGTGTACTCGTCGTCGTAGATGATGACCTGTGCGCCCTCGCGCTCGGAGACCTCCTTGATCTGCGGCCCGGAGAACTCGCTGTTGAGCAGGATGATGCGGGCGCCGACCCGGGCGGCTCCGTATACACCGACCAAAAACCAGCGGTGGTTGCGGATCAACAGCGCGACACCGTCGCCACCCTTGACGCCCTTGGCGCGCAGCCCGTTGGCCACCGCATGCGCGGCGCGGTCCAGCTCCCCGAACGTCATCTCGCCGTCGTCGTCGATGATGGCGACGCGGTCGGGATGGCGGCGGGCGTTGAGCGCCGGGATCATCCCGAACTCGCCCCAGCGCCGGATATCGGCGAGCATGGCGGCCATCGCCTGCGGCGACTCGAGCCGCAGGGCTCCGGCCTCGAACATCTTGCGCGCGTAATGCAACTCTGCGGCGCCACGGCTGAGGTATTGCTGGGCCTTGGCCGCTGCCTGAGCGGGCAGGTCTGTGAGACTGGACATGAACGTCACAATATGTGACGCGTGTCGAGTCGCGGCAGATAACTACCATGGCCGTATGGGCGCTTCGGCCGGCAGTCGCAGGACCCTTGAGGTCGGCGGGCGCGAGGTCTCCCTCAGCAACCCCGCCAAGGTGATCTTTCCCGGCGCCGACGGGCGCGCCGATGTCACCAAGAGCGACCTCGTGGACTACTACCTGGCCGTCGCCGACGGCGCGCTGCGCGGTGTGCACAACCGGCCGATGATCCTGAAACGGTTCGTCAAGGGCATCGGCGAAGAGGCGATCTTCCAGAAAAGGGCCCCCGAGAAACGACCGGACTTCATCGATGTGGCCGAGTTGAAGTACGCGTCCGGGACGTCGGCCAAGGAAGCGGTGATCACCGAGGCCGCCGGCCTGGTCTGGGCGGTCGGTCTGGGTTGCGTCGACTTCAACCCGCACCCGGTGCAGGCCCAGGATCTGGAGCATCCCGACGAGCTGCGCGTCGACCTGGACCCGATGCCCGGCGTCGAATGGCACCAGATCCTGGCCGTCGCGGCGGCGGCCCGTGAGGTGCTGGAGGACCACGGCCTGACGCCGTGGCCCAAGACCTCCGGTTCCCGTGGGTTCCACATCTATGCGCGGATCCACCCGAATTGGCCGTTCAAGCAGGTCCGGCTGGCCGCCGAGACGGTGGCACGGGAGGTGGAACGGCGGGTGCCCGAGCTTGCCACCGCCAGGTGGTGGAAGGAAGAGCGCGGCGCGCGGGTGTTCGTCGACTTCAACCAGAACGCCAAGGACCGCACCGTCGCCTCGGCCTATTCGGTCCGGGCCAAGGCCGACGCCCGGGTGTCCACCCCGCTGTATTGGGATGAGGTCGCCGACTGCCGGCCAGAGGCGTTCACCGTCCGCACGGTGCCGGACCGGTTCGCCGAGATCGGCGACCCGTGGGCGGATATGGATGCCCACCCCGGCGACCTCACCGAACTACTGGCACTCGCCGACCGGCTCGGGCCCGCGGAGAAACCGCCAGGAAAGAAGAGCGCCGACGGGCGCCGGACCTCGCAGATGCCACTGATCGAGGTCGCCCGCACCAAGACCCGCGATGAGGCGATGGCGGCGCTGGAGGTGTGGCGTGGTCGCCACGGCGAGGCGTCCGGCCGGCTTGAGCCCGTCGACATTCTCATCGACGGTATGCGCGGTCCGAGTTCGATCTGGTACCGCGTGCGGATCAATCTTCAGCACGTGCCCGAGGAGATCCGCCCGCCGCAGGAGGCGTTGATCGCCGACTATTCGCCGTGGCACGGATATTCGGGAAATCAGTTCAAACACTGACGCCGGAATTCGGGCTACTCGGCGGTAAGGTTTACCCGTCTTTTCGGTTAATCAAACCGTTCGGCGAAATGCGTTGCCGCTCAATGGTTTACATTTCACTCAGCAAACCCTTACCCGGCTCTCAGACTATCTTCTTAGCAAAGTCTCAATCACTACTCCCCGGTACCTTAACTTCCGCCGATAACTTCGGAGATATCGAGAACGACAGGTCAGAACCAGAAGGGAGGCAGAACATGACGATCGCATTCCGCTACGGCAACCCGGCGGTCGAGTGCGACGGCGCCGAACTGCGAGCACAGTGCCGCCACCTCGCGATGGTGGTGACCGTGTCAGGTGTCATCGATGACGACAACTTCGACCGACTCACCCACAAGGTCCGCCGACTGGTCCTCGCGGAGAAGCCGTTCGCACTCGATATGAGTGACGTGACGTTCCTCTCCGCGCGCGGTGTGTCTCTCCTCTACGCCCTCGATGACGAGTGCGATATCGCCGGAGTGGATTGGGCGCTCATCGCGAGCCCCGCAGTCCTGGATGTCCTGCGAATGGTCGACGACGCATTCCCCATCACGGTCTCCGTCCCGGAGGCACTGCACCACTTCGCCGAGGGCACGCTCGCTCGGCGCCGGCTGCTCCCCCTCCTGCACAAGACCGCATAACCAAGAAAAGGCGGAACACACATGCTGCTCGACGTTCGCTGGCTGACCGCTCTGATGGGCCGTCACCGCAAGCCTGCCCGCTAGGGTCCCTACTCCTCAGATGAGCCCTCCCACCACCAGGTGGGAGGGCTCATCTCGTTCAGGCCGGTGCTTGCCACCGCCGGTCGCGGCGCTGCTCCAATTCCTGCGGCTCGACCAGTTCCAGCATCGGCCGGCCGGGCACACACATCATCGTGACGGTGAACTTGCTCGGGATATCGGCGCGGTTGTTGCCGTCGCTGTAATGGATGACATCACCGCCGGGCTCCCAGAACGCCTCGCCGGCGCGGATCACCCGCGGTGGCTGGCCCTCCAATTCGAACAGCATCTCCCCCTCGATGACGTACCCGAACGCGGGCCCGGGATGCCGGTGCGGTGGGGTTCCGGGATCACCGGGCGGGAACTCGATGACGACGGTCATCACGTGTGCCCCCGGCGGGATGTCGGGCTCCGCCTCCTGCAGGACGGTCAGTGCCGTCTTCCATGCGTCAGACATGTCAATTCTCCTGATCTCTAGGCGGCGGCCCCGCCGCCGTCGGCGTGCAGGGTCAGTCCGGTGATGAAACTCGAAGCACGGGAGGCCAGGAACACCACGGCCTGTGCGATCTCGATGGGTTCCGCGGTGCGTCCCAGCGGGAGGGTCCGCCCGAGTTGCTCATTGGTGTCGCCCCATTCGGCGACGACACCTTCGGTGTTCGTCGGTCCGGGGGCCACGGTGTTGACCCGCACCCCGCGCGGGCCGAATTCGGCGGCCCAGGTACGGGTCAGGGATTCGACCGCGGCCTTGGAGGCGCTGTACACCGACGCGCCGGGCACACCCTTGGAGGCCACCATCGAGGTGACATTGATGATGCTGCCGGTGCCGCGTTCCAGCATCCCCGGAACCAGCCCGGCCACCAGGAAATACGTTCCCCGGACGTTGGTGTCGAAGGTCGACTCGAAGGACGCCACGTCCTGCTCGACGGTCAGGGCGCCGGGGAAGCTGGCGGCGTTGTTGACCAGGATGTCGACCCCGGAACTCTGTTCCACCAGCGCCGCGACGGATTCGAGGTCGGCCATGTCGGCCTGGATGAAGCGGACGTCGCCATCGACCGTGGCCGCGGCGGACTCGCCCCGCTCGCGGTTGCGCCCGGTGATCAGCACCGTGGCGCCCGCATCAGCCAGCAGCCGTGCACAGGCCAGCCCGATGCCTGCGGTGCCGCCGGTCACCAGGGCGGTCTGCCCGGTCAGTTCCGTTGTCATGTAATGCATCTCCTTTTCACGCGGAAACCTGTTCGAACTGAACGCGGCCCATGCCCCGTTCGCGGGCGACGCCGGCCAGGGTGTCGCGCAGTTGAGCGCGGCCGCGGAACACCCGTGACATCACGGTGCCGACCGGGGTGCCCATCACCCGGGCCGTCTCGGCATAGGTCAGTCCCTGCACGTCGGCGTAGTAGAGGGCGACCCGGAAGCCCTCCGGCAGCCGATCGAGCGCGGCCTTGATCTCGGCATCCGGGAAGACGTCCATGACCGCGGACTCCGCCGACGGGGTGCTGCGCATCATGGCGGCCGGCAGGTCCAGATCGGCAACCGACTCGACCGCGTACTCGGCCGGGCGCCGCTGCTTCATCCGGTAGCTGCTGATCCAGCGGTTGTGCATGATGCGAAACAGCCAGGCGTTGAGGTTGGTGCCGGGCTCGAACCGGCGGAAACCCATGAATGCGTGCATCATGGCGTCCTGCAGCAGATCCTCGGCGTCGGCTTCGTTGCGGGTCAGCCGGCGCGCTCCCCGCATCAACACGGGCCGCAGGGGCGCGGTGTCACGTTCGAAACGCGCGGCCAATTCGGCATCGGACTCGGTGACGGTGCTGATGAGTTTCACGGACCTCAGAGTTGTCCTTCGCGCCGACCGGCGGACCCTTGGAAACCCGTAGTCACCGGTCCGTGGTGCAGGCCCGGGGTGGCCCGGATGACTCCGGCGGGCTTTCGCCGTTCTGGCTGTGGGGGTGCCACACAGGCCCGTCATCGACTGGAGGTTTCATCATGAAGATCGTTGTGATCGGGGGCACCGGACTGATCGGGTCACAGGTGGTGCGGGGGCTGGCCGAGCACGGCCACGAGGCCGTCGCCGCCGCGCCGTCCACCGGGGTGAACACCCTCACCGGCGAGGGCCTCGCCGAGGCGCTGACCGGCGCCGACGCCGTCGTCGACGTGTCGAACTCGCCGTCCTTCGATGACGGGCCTGCCATGGACTTCTTCCGCACCGCGACCGCGAATCTGCTCGCCGCCGAGTCCGCCGCCGGTGTCGGTCACCATGTCGCGCTGTCGGTGGTGGGCACCGAGAAGCTGGCACCGCAGAGCGGCTACTTCCGGGCCAAGCTGGCCCAGGAGTCACTCATCGCAGACTCCGACGTCCCGTTCACCATCGTGCGCGCGACGCAGTTCTTCGAGTTCGTCGCCGGGATCGCCGACGCCGCGACCGACGACGGCACCGCACGGCTGGCGCCGGTGTCCTTCCAGCCGATGGCTTCCGCCGATGTGGCCGAGGCCGTCGCCATCGCCGCGGCCGGGGACCCGGTGGGCGGCATCGCCGAGGTGGCTGGCCCACAGCGCTATCGGCTCGACGAACTGATCCGGACGGCACTGACCGCTCATGGTGACCGCCGCTCCGTGGTAGCCGACCCGAGTGCCCGCTACTGGGGTGCCGAGCTGGCGGACGACACCCTGGTTCCCGGCGCCGGCGCGACGTTGTTCGGTATCCGGTTCGAGGACTGGCTACTGGAGTCCAGCGCTCATCCCTTGAAGTAGACGATCTGGTGGCTGGTGGCCAGCAGCGTGCCACCGGTCCCCCAGATCTGGGCGGTCTGGTCGAAATGACCCGACGAATACTGTTGTGCGCGAGCCGTTGCCAGCACATGGTCATCGCCCTGGGCGGCCAGGGCCTCAATGTCGGCGTGGAAGTACACCGTGATCGACACGGTGCCCGCAGGCAGCAGACGGCCCAGGCGCAGGAAGACGCGCGGGTAGAAGATGTCGCAGACGGCGGTCAGCGCGGCGAAATCCCATGGCCGGGGCGGATTGTCGCGGACCCACAGGGTGGTCTCCGAGGACGCGGATTCGCCGTCCGCGGGGTCGGGGATGGCGCCGGCGACATAACGCATGTCGTAGTTGCGCATCCAGGTCGGACCGGCGTCCGGCCCGGCGGGCACCTCCTGCGGTGCCGGTACCGCAGGCCTGGAAGGCTCGGTATCGGTCCAGGTGTCCCGCCGGATCCCGAAAACCGCGGTCGCGGTGGTCTTCACCTCTCCGCCCTGGGCGAGTTCGACGAGCCAATGCTGGTTGGACCGGTTGGTGCGCACCGCACGGGTGCTGATCTCGAAGTCGCCGTCGACGATCGGGGCGAGGTAGTTCACCGTCAGCGCCACCGGTTGACCGTGCACATCGGGCTGCAGTTCGATGGCCCGCAGCAGCGCCGCGGCGGTGATGCCACCGAATGGGCCGACCATGTTCGCCCATTCGGGCACGGTGCGACCGCGCAGCAGTCCGTCACCGGCGGGTTGCAGGGCGATGCCATTGTCGAAGGCCGTCATCGGTCTTCCTTCACAGTCGGGCGGTTCGGTCGGTCGACGGCGCCGTCGACCAACCCAAGCTACCGCGGGCGCCGTGCGTCTCGCGGGCCCGCCCGGCTCCCGCGCTAGGCGAACCGTCCGGCGAAACCGCGCAATGGCAGATCCGCGCTGGTGAGCAGTCCCGGTCGCGCCGCGACCACCGATTTGATGGCGTTGAGGGCGGGCAGACCGGTGACGGTCATCCCGATCGAGGCGAAGCTGGTCGGGTCGGACAGGTCGACGCCCGGCTTGGGGAAGATCATGTGCTTGTTGTAGACACACGGGTCACCCATGACTTGAGTGATGTAGCAACCCTTGATATCCCAGCTCGGATCGGTGTGTGGGGTCATCTGCCATTCCAGGTGGGTCTCGATCTTCGGCACGCCGCCGACCAGCCCCTGGTACTTGATGTAGTTGCCGCCCAGCGATCCCTTGGGCAGCTGGTACCAGCCCAGGTCGACATCCTTGGTGCAGGCTCCTAGCTCGTAGCTGAACTTCACCTCGTCGAGTTGCACATCGAAACAGTCGGCCATCAGCAGCACACTGTCGGCGAACACCCGGGTGTACTTCTCCAGCATGCCGGGCAGTCGCGGGTCATCGACCGGAAGTCCGTAGCCGACCTCTTTCCAGGTATCGGCGGAGTGGTGGCAGGACACGTCCACCGACTCGATCGTGGTGATGTTGTCGATTTCGGCGACATCGGCCGAACACACCACGCCCAGAATCTGATTCAGGCCGGGGTTCATCCCGGTGCCGTAGAACGTCGCCCCGCCCTTGGCAGCGGCCGCGGCCAGCACCTCGCTGACCGGACGCCCGGACGGATGCGGATGGTTGGTGTCGCGATGCCACCCGGTGATCCAGTCTGCGGTGGTCACGATGTCGATACCGGCCTCGAGCACCTGCACGTACAGGTCTTCGTCGGGAAACACCCCGTGGAAGGTCACCACATCGGGTTTGGCCGCGATGATCTCCTCGACCGTCCCGGTGGCGATTACGCCGTTGGGCGCCAGCCCGGCGATCTCCCCGGCATCGCGACCGACCTTCTCCGGTGTGTAGCAGTGCAGCCCGATGAGAGACAGATCGGGATGCGCCGCGATCCGTTTGATCATCTCGGTGCCCACATTGCCGGTGGCAACCTGGAAGACGCGGATCTGATCGGTCACAGGGTGTCGACCTTTCTCACTCTGGCGAGGTCCGCAGCGCTGCCACCGAGACCGTCTGGATAGAACTGCATGGCCCACTTGCGAATTGCGGTGAAGCCCTCGTACTCGGCGGTGGCCAGCGCCGGCGGGTCCGAGTAGCGCTGATGCGACCAGATGTGGATGTCCTGGGTGAACTGGCGGATGACTTCTTCGCCGAAATCGCGGGCCTTGTCCTCGGTGCGTTGGTCGTCGCGTCCCGGGGTGCGGCCGATATAGACCATGAAGCGGACATCGGAGGTGCGGTCGTCGACCGGAGTGACCGCCGAGATGGTCCGGTTGTCGATCATTCCCCAGCTCTTGGTGATGGCGATGCCGAGCCCACCGTTGATGGCCTCGACGCCGCTGTTGACGTCCTCGATCTTCTGCCCGTCGTCGCCTTCGAAGGTGATGGTGAAGTCGACATAGGACACCGGCTCGGCGAAGTCGTGGCGGGTGAACACCGGCACGATCGGCGTCTGGTGCACGTACTTGAAATGCGCGAAGTCCACCCCGTTCTCCAGGACGTACTGCGGGTGCAGTTCCAGGCCCTGGCGAAACAACCGTTGCTGCGGGTAGTAGTCCGCTTCGGTGCGGTCTCCGAAGTCGGCGAAGATGTCCGGCGGGTCGAAGAACGGTTCCCGGCCTTCGACGTCATGCCAGATGTAGACCGAGGCGTTGCGCTCGATGACCGGGTAGGTGCGGATCCGCCTGCCGCGGTTGGGCCGCTCCTGATACGGGATACAGACGTTGCGACCCTCGTCGTTCCACTGCCAGCCATGGAAAGGGCATTGCAGCACTTCGCCTTTCACCTGTCCGCCATAACCCAGATGGGCACCGAGGTGTTCGCAGTAGGCATTCATCACGGTGAGCCGGCCCGACTCTGACCGCCAGGCGATCATCTCCTGGTCGAAGTAGGTCATCCGGTGTACGTCACCACCACCGATCTCGTCCGACCAGGCCACCTGGAACCAGCCCGTCGGCTTCATCGACAGTGGTGGCTTTGCCATGGGCCATAGAATCACAGAGGGTTCTATTAAAGTCAATAGTCGCGTAGCATCCACCCGGTGACCGAAGCCGCCGAGCGCCGCACCAACCGGCGGGGGCAGGCCAGTCGCGAGAGCATGCTCGATGCGGCGTTGCAGGCGTTGGCATCCGGAGCTCCGGGCTCGGTCTCGGGCAACCGCATCGCCAAGGACGCCGGCGCCACCTGGGGCACGGTCAAGTACCAGTTCGGCGATATCGACGGGCTGTGGGCGGCGGTGCTGCGCCACACCGCCGAACGCCGCGGCACCATCCCGGCACACGCCGCACCGCACGGTTCGCTGACGCAGCGCGTCACGGGGATCCTGGACATCCTCTACGACGGCCTCAGCGCCACCGATTCCCGGGCCATCGAGAACTTGCGGGCCGCACTCCCTCGCGATCGGGCCGACCTGGAGCGGCATTACCCCCAGACCGCGGCCGAGCTGGCGTCCTGGCAGAAGACCTGGATCACCGACTGCCAGAACGCATTCTCCGATTTGGACGTGGACCCGGCCCGGGTGCGTGAGGTCGCGCTGTTCATCCCGGGCGCGATGCGTGGCATCACCTCCGAGCGTCAACTCGGTTCCTATATCGATCTCGACGAGGCCCGGCACGGGCTGTCCAAGGCGATCGTCGCGTACCTGGAGGGTTGAATCGCCCAGACCCAGACTTTGCCGCGGTACCCCCTCACCGATGTGCCGCGAGTCAAGGCCTGAGCGCGGCCAGCACCGCATGCAACCGGCGGCCGACCGCGGCCAGCGGATCGGTGCTGCGTTCGGCGCGGCTCATGGCCACCGCGCCTTCGACGGCGGCCACGATCAGCGTCGCCGTGTCGGCGGCTTCGGCGTGGGCCACACCCGCATCCCGCAGAGCCTTGACCAGGATCGTCGTCCAGCTGCTGAAGGCGAACACCGCGGCATCCACGGGCGCGGCGTCGTCGTCATCGGCCGAGTTCTGCACCGCAACGGCCATGACCGCGCAACCGCGTTGAAAGTCGCTGTCCACCAGCACTTCCCGCCAGCGCTGTAGCAACGCATCCAGCATTGCTGCGGGGCCTGCTCCCGCGGCCCGGTGCAGTTCCGCCGTGGTGTGCGCATCCGCCCAGCGGACCGCCTCGGCGGCCAACTGCGACTTCCCGCCGGGAAAGTAGTGGTACGTCGAGCCCAGCGGCGCCCCGGCGTGTCTGGCGAGTTCGCGCACGGTCATCGCATTCAGCCCGCGCCGTCCCAGCATGTCGGCCGCGCCGGACACCATCCGGCGGCGTGCATCGTGATCGGACTCGACCATACATCTCCCTATGACAACTGTCATATATTAGCTTGAACGGCTATTATTACAAGCGACATAGAACGCGCGTCGCCGTTCGGCGCCCCGGCGAAGAGATCTGGACCACAACCCGCGGACTTTGCGTGTCAAGCCGCGAGGGTCCGGGTAGCCGATCACACAGGACGCATCCGCGTCGCACGGTCACGTCAGACCGACGACACCAAACGATTTCAGGGGGCTACGTCATGACAGACACCACCACTCTCATCACCAACTTGCGCACCGTGCTGGAACTGACCAGCACCGAGATCCAGATCGCCGAATTTCGCACGAGCCAGGCACGCACCGATGCGGTGCTGCAGGAACTGACCAAGAACGCCGAGAACGCCCGCACCCGCGCCGCACTGATCGAGGCGACGATCCGCGAACTCGGTGGTTCGCCGACATTCTTCGGCCCCTTCCTGGGCCGTGCAGCCGCTCTCGTGAAGGCGCTGACCGAGCAGGCCGAACCGTTCGCCGAGGCCCTGCTGGGTGATCTCGCGCTGGAGCACCTGCTCGTCGATCGGGCGCGCTACCTCAAGTCGCTCGCCGTCGCAGCCGGCAACAAGGAGGTCCAGGACCTCGCCGATTCACTGATCGAGGCGCACAGCGCGACCGTCGTCTGGCTTACCACAGTGCTCGCAGAGGATGCCCTCGGCGGTCCGGCAGCGCTGCGCCGCACCCCGATTCAGGCGGCCGCCAGTGCTGCGGTCAAACTCGCCAACCTACCGGGACAGCTGGCCACCCGCGCGTTCGACCGGGTGCTGACCACGGTCCGCTCCACCCGGCCGGCCGTCGACGACGCACTGGCCCGCGGCAGCCAGGCCGGGGACATCGCGGCCAAGACGCTGTCCGCCTCGCGGGACGCCGCCCTGTCGGCGGCCGAGAAGGTGAGCCGGCGCGAGGGGGCCCAGGATGTGGCCGATGCGCTGCACAACCTGCGTGGCAACACCGGCGTCCTGGAGGCGTCGGAACTGCCCATCGCCGGCTACGACGAGCTCAACGTCAATGACGCCGTCGCCGCGGTCAAGGAACTGGACGAGCCGGCGGACATCCGCGTGATCATCGCGTACGAGGAGTTCCACAAGGACCGCCAGCGCGTGGTGTCGGCCGCTCAGGCGAGGCTGAGCGCCATCGCCCAGGAAATTGTCGGGATCAATTAGCCGATCCGTTCCCATCGACGACAACCTACGGTACCGTAACTTACGGTACCGTAGGTTTCGTTGTTTTGAAGGGAGAGGAGTCCGCCATGGTGGATCAGACCAGCGTGTTACACGAGTTGGAACCGATCGTCGAACAAAACCTTGAGCGTCACCTCAGCACGGTGAAGCCGTGGGATCCGCACGATTACGTGCCGTGGAGCCGCGGGCGCGACTTCGCCTTCCTCGGCGGCGAGGATTGGGCGCCGGGGGATTCCCCGCTGGACCCGGTGGCCAAGGCAGCGCTCACCGTCAACCTGCTGACCGAGGACAACCTGCCGTCGTATCACCGGGAGATCGCCACCCGGTTCGGGCGCGACGGCGCGTGGGGCACCTGGGTCGGTCAGTGGACCGCCGAGGAGGGGCGCCACAGCATCGCGCTGCGCGACTACCTGGTGGTCACCCGCGGCGTGGATCCCTCCAAACTCGAGGCGCTGCGCATGGAGCACACCATCGCCGGATACGACTCGGGCGACAAGACACCGCTGTCGGCACTGGCCTACGTGTCATTTCAGGAACTCGCCACCCGTGTCTCCCACCGCAACACCGGGCGGGCCTCCGGTTGCCCGATCGCCGATCAGCTGCTCGCCCGGATCGCGGCCGACGAGAACCTGCACATGGTCTTCTACCGGAACCTGATGGCGGCCGCCCTCGACATCGCACCGGACGCCGCCATGGCGGCCATCCGGGATGAGGTCATCGGCTTCACGATGCCCGGTGCCGGCATGACCGACTTCCACGAGAACTCCATCCTCATTGCCAAGGCCGGCATCTATGACCTGCGCATCCACCATGACGAGGTGCTACAACCGGTGCTGCGTTTCTGGCGGATCTTCGATCGCAGCGATTTCGGGGCCGAGGGTGAACAGGCCCGCACCGAACTCGCCCAGTTCCTGGACGCCGTCGACGAACGGGCCCGCTATTACGAGGAGAAGGCCGCTCGCCGCAAGGTCGGCGCGTCGGCCTGACGTCCGCGCTACCGAAGCGCGGCGGCCGCATCCAGCACGGCGTCGCCGACGGTGCCGACCAGGACGCTGTCCATCTTCCAGCTCTGCCAGTACAGCGGCACGTCCAGGTGTACGTCGGTGATCTGGACGAAGTCCGCGTTGACGAGCTGCTCGGGATACATGCCCCAACCCAGTCCCGCCCGCACCGCTGCCCCGAATCCCTCCGCGGTCGGCACATAGTGCACCGGGCGACCGATCGGCCTACGGAAAGCCCTGCGAATCAGGTTGTCCTGCAGAGCATCATCTCGATTCCAGGCAAGTGACGGCGCCGCGGCGGCCGCCGCGGCGGTGAACCCGTCGGGCAGATGCTCGCGCACATACTCCGCCGCCGCCACCGGCACGTAGCGCATCACGCCCAGTGACTGCACCCGGCAACCCGGCACCGGGGCGCGTTCGGTGGTCACCGCGCCCATCACCGCGCCCTCGCGCAGCAGCTGCGCCGAGTGGTCCTGGTCCTCGATCCGGATATCGAACAGCACGCCGGGCAGCCGGTCGAACACCGCGTTGAACCAGGTCGCCATGGAATCGGCGTTGACGGCGATCGCGATGCGGGTGCGTTCGGTCGACCCGCCCGCGGTCTCGGCCAGCGCCTCGGACTCCAGCATCGCGGTCTGCGCAGCCAGCCGCAGCAGTGGTATTCCGGCCGCGGTTGCCCGACAGGGCTTTTCGCGAACCACCAGAACCTGACCGACCCTCTGCTCAAGGCCCTTGATCCGTTGGCTGATGGCCGACGGTGTGACATGCAATCGCTCCGCGGCGGCGTCGAAGCTGCCGAGCTCGATCACCGCGGCGAACGCGGTCAGCTGCTGACCGTCGAGCTTCATGCGCTCAGGCTAATCCACCGCCCGGCCCCCGACCGTCGCGCCACAAGTTACCGTTGCGACAACGGTAACTACTTCGGCAGCATTTCGGAGGGAAGCACATGACGAGCACCACGGCGACGCCGTTCCTCACCCAGCGCGGCGACGAGTTGGTGCCCAACCCCATCGCCCACGGCGGCTGGGGACCCACCCTGGGCGGACAGGTCGTCGGCGGGCTACTGGCCCGCGCCATCGAGACCCGGGTCGATGACCCCGACCTGCACCCCGCCCGGCTGACGGTCGAGATCTTGCGCCGGGTGGCCACCGAACCGGTCCGGGTCAGCGCCACCGTGGTGCGCGCCGGTGGCCGGATGCGCGCCGTGGACGCCGCCATGCTGCAGGACGGACATCTCGTGGCCCGCGCCTCCGCGCTGTACCTGCGCCGCGGCACCCAGCCCGCAGGCGAATTCTGGAGCACCGCTCTCACCCTTCCGCCGATACCGGCCGAACCCGCGGATATCGGCGACAACGTCCCGATGTTCATCCGGGCCTACGGGTCGACCGCCGACTCGGACAGCCTGGAATTCCCGTGGCAGCAGGCCGGACCGCGGTACGCCTGGGTCCGCGAATTCCGCGATCTGGTGGCCGGCGAGGCACCGACGCCGTTCATCCGGGCGGCGATGGCGGTCGATGTCACCAGCTCGATGACCAACTTCAGCACCGCTGGCCTGGCGTTCATCAACGCCGACTACACGCTGGCACTCAGCCGGTTGCCCGAAGGGCCATACATCGGCCTCGCCGCGCTGAGCCACACCAGCGCCGACGGGATCGCCACCGGGTCGACGGGACTGTTCGACCATGTCGGACCGATCGGCACCGGGTTGTCCACCGCGATAAGCAATTCCGGTTTCGATCCGAAGGGCAAGTACCGGCGGCCGAGCTAACGTGGTGGCGGGAAGCCGCCGGTGGCCACCGGGCCCCACCGCCGAGGTGTGATCCGCAGCAGGCACTTTCCCTGTTCCACCATGGCCTGGCGATACTCATCCCAGTCCGAGTGCTCGCCGGCCACGGCACGGAAATAATCGACCAGCGGCTCCACCGCGTCGGGCAGGTCGACACGTTCGGCGTCGCCGTCGACCTGGACATAGGGACCGTGGAACTCCTCGGACAATACGGTGACGCTGGCACGCGGAGTGCGCCCGATGTTCACCGATTTGGCGCGCTGCGGATAACTCGCGATGACGATGCGTCCCTGCTCGTCCACCCCACCGGTGACCGGGGAACTCTGCAGCGACCCGTCGGCGCGGAACGTGGTCAGCACCATCGCGTGACGTGGGCGCACGAAGGCGAGCAGTTCTTCGAGGGAGACCGTGTCAGCAGTCGCATAGTTACGGGCCATACCGCGATTCTAGGTGGCGCTCTCTCGTGAGTTGCTCAGAAGTAGCCGCTGCCGGGAAGTTTGGTGCCGCGGGTGTACAGCGCGCCGATCGCCTGGGCCTTGTAGGACGCCGGGTTGTGCGAGGCGAGTGTCCGGATATTGCGCCAGTGCCGGTCCAGCAGGTGCGATCGGCGCACCACCGAGGCGCCACCGACATCGAAGATCTGCGATGCGGCCTTCTGCGCGAGCTGATCGACGACCACCTTGGCCGCCGCTGCCTGCAGCGAAGCCTCGTGCGCGAGTTCCAGATTCGGATCGGTCTTGTCGATATCGGCCTCATAGGCGACCGCGAGTGCATCCGCGGCGGCCAGGACGGTGGCCTGTCCGGCGTAGGCCGCGGCGGCGATCTCACCGATCTCACGTTGCAGCAGCGGATCATCCGGGGGCGACGGGTTCGGCGCCCAGGTGAAGCTGCGGGCCCGCTGATGCACATGCGCGACGGCATCGGCACGAAGCGCATGCAACACACCGACCTCCAGTGCGGTCACGTACAACTGGAAGAACGCGCCCGAGTGATACAGCGGCGGCCGTTCGGCATCACTTTCCGGCGGGGAGAACTGCAGCAATTCATCGGCGGCGACCGCCACGTTGTCGAAGATCGCGGTACCGGTGCCGGTGGCCCGCTGACCGAAGCCGTCCCAGTCGTCGAGCACGGTGACGCCATCACGATCGGTGGGCACCAGCGCGATCACCGAGGCGCCGCCCGGGTCACTGGCCAGCACCTCGGCGTAATCGGCGTACAGCGTGCCGGTGGTGAAGAACTTCTTTCCGTTGAGCCGGAAGGCATCTCCGTCTCTGCTGAGCTTGGTCTGCCAGACGAATCCGCCGGCGGGCTCGGAGCCGAGTTCGGTCGAGGCGTTGCCTACGATGGCGCCGGACAACGCCAGATCGATCGCCCGTTGCCGGTCGTCGCCGGAGAGGCGCAACCGCTCCTCCACGTGGGAGAAGTGCCCTCGCAAGATGTGTGCGACGTTCACATCGGCGCTCGCCAGCGCGATGACGGTGGCGAACAGTTCGCGCAGGGTGGCACCACCTCCACCGTGGGCCGACGGGATGCGCAGCGCACCGAGGCGCGCCTCGCGGATCCGGTCGATGACCGCGAAGGGACGCTCGTCGGCGCGTTCACGCTCCAACGCACCGTCACCGATCTCTGCCAGCAACGCGGCCAGGCGTGCGGACCCGTAGCTCAACGGTGCCGTCGCGGTTGATGTCATCGGGCTGCCTCCTGGGTGACGCCACGTCCCGGCGACGATGGGATCTGCGTGCTCACCGCGCCATGATGGCCGAACAGCGGATGTGGCACCAGCTATCCGATCGACGCGATTCTGGGTTGTAACGTTTGGTCACAATGCACTACTTCGAACGCCTCGGTGATTCACGCTTCCGAGCCACCCCGCACACCCAGGGCGCCTGGAACCCCACCGAGCAGCACATCGCGCCGTCCCTCGGACTCCTCGCGCACGCCGTCGAGCGCGACCGCGACAACCGTCGTGACGACCGGTTACCGGTGACCCGGCTGTCCTACGACATCCTGGGCACCGTTCCCGTCGCAGAGGTCGACGTCGCGGTCCGGGTGCTACGTCCCGGTCGCAGCATCGAACTCGTCGAGGCGACGATGAGCCACGGCGACCGCGCGGCGCTGGTGCTGCGGGTGTGGCTGATGCAACGCTTCCCGACCGCCGGTCTGGCGGGTTCCGCGCTGCCGTCGATACCCGGTGCCCACGAGATGCCCGCCTGGGACATGTCCGATGAGTGGCCCGGGGAATTCATCGCATCCGCTGACATCCGCCGCGTCGCACATGCGCCGGGCCGGTCCTCCGCGTGGGTTCGCACCGATATCGGCCTGATTGCCGGCGAACCGGTGAGTCCGTCCACCCGGGCGATCGGACTGCTCGACATCGCCAACGGGCTGGCCGTGCGCGCCGAGCCCGCCGAGGTGAGCTTTCCCAATATCGACCTGACCGCGCACCTGTTCGCCGAACCCAGCGGTGACTGGCTGGGCTTCGACACCACCGTCTCGTTCAGCGCGGACGGACTCGGCTTGACCCACAGCATCATTCACGACGACACCGGGCCGATCGGGGCGTCATCCCAGATGCTGACGGTCCGGCCGGTTCGGTAGGACAGCCGAATTGCCCACGGTACCGTGACAGCCATGCCGACCCCCCGGATCGGGCCGCTGGAGTACGCGCTGGCGTACCTGGCCCAGCAGGCCGCGCCGCTGGTGTTCCGGCCGCCCGACATTCCCAGGCCGGCACACCGTCTGGACCCGCCCGCCGTGGTGCAGGTCCCCACCCGGCACGGGCCGGTCCGCTGCTTCGTCTACCGGCCGCATCCGGCGTCGCCGCTGAGCGGCACCGCCACCCGCCGGCCGCCGCTGCACATCGACATCCACGGCGGCGGCTTCGTACTGCGCAACACCGATGAGGACGCCCACATCTGCCGCTATCTGGCCTCCGATATCGGGTGCGTGGTGCTGGCGATCGACTATCACGCCGCCCCGCAGGTGACTTTCCCTGTGGCAGAACAGGAGTGCATCGATGTGCTGCAGTGGGCGCTCGATCATGCCGACCAGCAGGGCTGGGACGCCGAACGGGTCAGCGTCGGCGGTGCCAGCGCCGGCGCCAAGCTGAGCATGAACCTGGCGCAGTACGCGCACGACACCGCGATCTCCCTGCGTGCAGCGGTACTGTCCTACGCCGTCGCCGACTGCACGCGCACCGACCGCACGTCACCCAAGGCCAATGCGGCGATTTCTCCGACGCTGCAGAAGCTTTCGGTACGCCTGTATTTCGTGGACCCGGCCAGCCACGACGATCCGGTCGCATCGCCGTATCACGATGACGAGCTGCCGAAAAAGATGCCGCCCACCCTGATCCAGACCGGCGACCTCGACACGCTGGGCCCGGAGATGGTGGAGATCGCCGGGCGCCTGCGCGCAGCGGGCGTCGACGTCACCCATACCGCCTACCCGGTCGATCACGCCTTCAACACCCAGGGGAACCGCGAGGTCATGGACACCTCGATCCGCGAGATCGGCACCTTCCTGCTGGAGAGGCTCACGTGAAGCCGCCCACGGTGCAGGACGGTCCGGCGGTCGAGCATGTGGTCGCCGCGTTGCGGGAGCGGATGTATGGCGCCATCTCGTGTCTGGCCACGCTGGCGGCGCTGGCCCGCTACACGAGTGTGGACACCAACGCCTGGTTCCGGGTGATCGACGTCGCGGTCGCCGCAGGCGGTTTGTGGGCGGCCGCGCTGCTGGCCGAGTTCGTCGCCCGGCTCGGCGTCGAGGGAAAGGCCCCACGCGGCCGTGCGGCGTGGGCGATGCTGGCATCCTCCGGCCAGATCCTTCAGGCCGCGGCGGCACCCGCATTGATCTTGGCGCTGGCCGGTTTTGGCGTGCTGGACACCCCCACCGCGGTGTGGATCGCCATGTGGTTCCTGGTCGCGGAGATGGGGCTCATCGCCTTCGCCGCGGTGCACCGGGCCGGGCTGGTCTGGTGGCAGCAGGTAATGGCCGTGCTATTGCTCGCCGGCGCCGGTGCCGCCGTGGTGGCGGTCAAGATGATCGCCCATCACTGATCGCCGGTCTGGACCGGCCGGTCCTGCGAACTCCACTGCGACCACGACCCGGGGAACAATGCCGCGTCCACTCCGGCCGCCGACAGAGCGGCCACCAGCACCGCCGCGGTGACACCGGATCCGCAGTACACGCCGACCTGCTCGGACCCGCCGAACGACCAGGCCAACGCCGACAGCTCATCCTCGGACAACAGGGTCCCGTCTGCGGTCAAGACCGAGGTGCTGGGCAGGTTCTTGGCACCGGGGATATGGCCGGCCACCGGATCGACGGGCTCGACCTCGCCGCGAAAACGTTCGGGCGCGCGGGCATCGAGCAGGTTCGGGTGTTCTGCGGCTTGCTCGGCGGTCAGCGTCGGGAGCGCTCCGGCGTAGAGATCGTGCTGTTCGATGACGATGTCCCCGGGTGGAGGTGCCACCGGGCCGGTTTGCACCACACCGCCGGACGCCAGCCACGCCGACAGCCCACCGTCGAGGATGCGCACATCGGCGATGCCCGCGGCGCGCAGTACCCACCAGGCGCGGGCCGACCCGGCACGGTTCCAGTCGTCATAGACCACCACCGGCACCCCGCGGCGCAGACCCCACCGGCGGGCGGCCTCCTGCAGATCCGCGCCGGACGGCAGCGGATGCCTGCCGCGATCGGCCACACTGTGATCGCTGAGCTCATCCTCCAGCGCGACGTACACCGCCCCGGGCAGATGCCCGGCTTCGTGCGCGTCACGCCCGTCGGGCGCACCCAGCTGCCACCGGATGTCGAGGACGGTCGTCGGGTCGCCGGCGTCCAGGCGCTGGGCGAGTTCGGTCACAGTTATGAAGACATCACCACGTGCAGTCACCCGGCGAGGGTCTCAGATCCGGTCACGATGTGGAATAGCCGGCACCGGCCGTGCTGTTATTGGCCCTATGACTGACAACCCCGAACTGAGCCCCACCGACTGGGTACGCGACCAGACCAAACGCATCATCGAGAGCGGCACCACCGACGGGGTCGAGGTCCTGGACCGGCCGGTCGTGCTGTTCACCACCACTGGCGCCAAGTCAGGGAAGAAGCGCTATGTGCCGTTGATGCGTGTCGAGGAGAACGGCAAGTACGCCATGGTCGCCTCCAAGGGCGGCGATCCGCAGCATCCGTCCTGGTACCACAACGTGAAGGCGCATCCGCAGGTCACCGCCCAGGATGGCGACAAGGTGGTGGAGCTGATCGCGCGCGAGGTCGAGGGCGCCGAGCGCGAGCATTGGTGGAAGCTCGCAGTGGAGGCTTACCCGCCGTATGCGGAGTATCAGACCAAGACCGATCGGCTGATCCCGGTATTCGTGCTGGAGTAGCCAGCGCCTCACATCCGGCTGACGTCGACCACCGCGGCGGTGAACTCGGCCGGCGCCTCCTGGGGCACGTTGTGCCCGATGCCGTCGAGGATCCGGTGCTCGTAGCGCCCGGTGTACTGCTTGCGGTAGCCGGTGCCGTCCTTGGCCGGGCCGTCGAAATCGCTGCTGATGGTGATGGTGGGCGCTGCGATCGTGGGGCGGCCGGCGAGGCGCTGTTCGTCGGCGTCGTAGCGTGCTTCACCGGGTGCCAGGCTCTGGCGCCACCGGTAGTTGTGCACGACGATCTCGGCGTGGTCGGGGTTGTCGAAGGCTGCGGCGCTCAGGTTGTAGGTGGAGTCCGCGAACCGCCACAGCGGTGAAGCGTTCTGCCAGATGAGCCTGTTGAAGTCCCTGGTATTGCGCCGGTAGCCGAGTTCTCCTCGCGGAGTGGCGAAATAGTACTGATACCACCAGCCGTACTCGGCCTGCGGGGACAGCGGTTCGAGATTCGCCGCGAGGTTGACGACGATGTAACCGCTGACCACCACCAACCCCGTGACGCGTTGCGGCCACAACGCGGCAACCACATTGGCGGTACGCCCGCCCCAGTCGTATCCGCCGAGGATGGCCTCGGGAATGTTCAGCGCGTCCATCAGGTCGATGACGTCGTGGGCGATCGCCGCCTGCTGGCCGTTGCGGACGGTGTCACCGGACAGGAACCGGGTGGACCCGAACCCGCGGGTGAACGGCACGATCACCCGAAATCCCTGGGCCGCAAGATCGGCGGAGACGTCGGCATAGCTGTGGATGTCGTAAGGCCAGCCATGCAGCAGGATGACCGGCCGGCCGCCGACCGGGCCGGCCTCGACATAGCCGACATCGAGCAGACCGGCCTTGATCTGCTTCACCGGACCGAGGGTGTGTGCCGGCGCCGGCGGCGCCACCGGGGGCGCTCCGGTGGCCGGCGGCGCCGTCGTGCACGCGGCGAGCGTCAGCGTGCCCGCGGCCGCGGTGGTGATGCGCGCGAATTTCCGTCTGCTGATGTCCACCCGCTCATCACACCCCCAGACACCCATCAAGTCCAACGATTGCTTTCGATACCGGTCATCACTGTGGTCGATAGGCTGAGTCGATGGAGTTACGCCAGCTCGAGCACTTCGTCGCGGTGGCCGCCGAGATGAGCTTCTCCCGCGCTGCGAGCCGCGCCCACGTGGTGCAGTCCGCGTTGTCGGCCTCGGTGGCCAAGCTCGAGCGCGAACTCGAGGTGCAGCTGTTCGACCGGTCCCGGCAGCAGATCAGCCTGACCGCCGCAGGCGAACGGTTCCGCAGCCATGCCCTGGAGACGCTGAACACGGCCAGATCCGCCGCGGAGTCGATCCAGGAGTTCCGCGGAACACTGTCGGGTACCGTCGAATTCGGTTCGCTCATCGCCTTCGGACCGTTGGATGTCGCGGCCGCTCTCGGACAATTCCACCGCGATCATCCACATGTCCGGCTCCGACTGCACCTGAGCCAGAGCGGCGCGTCGGCCTACCTGTCCGCGCTCACCGAAGGGTCGCTGGACGTGGCCCTGGTGTCGGTACCGGAGCGCTTCCCACCGAGTCTGGACATGCGCCTGTTGTTCGAGGAACCGATGGTCTACGTGTGCCGCGACGACCGCGGCGCGACGCGGGTCGATCTCGCCGACCTCGACGGCGAGGAACTGGTCGGCTTCCCGCCCAACTTCGGCCTGCGCCGCCTGATGGATGACGCGTTCCACGCCGCCGGTGTGCAGTCACGCACCCCGTACGAGGTGCCCGCCGGGTTCGCGGCGATCGCCGAACTGGTTCGCCACGGTCTGGGCACCACTTTCATGCCGGTATCGGAGGCCCGTTCCTTCCCCGACCTGCGCGCGGTCGAAGTGGTCCAGCCGGTGATCTGGCAGGTCTATCTCGCCTCACCGACGCCGGAACGGATGACACCGGCGGGCAGGCGGTTGGCCCAGACCCTGTGGGACTCGGCAACTCAGGTCAGGAGGGCGGCGGGGGCGGGGGAACGATGAAGCAGTTGGTACCACCGATTCCCAAGACGAAGACCGTGGTACAGCGCTGGAAGCTGCCGTCCGGATAGAACGGGCCGTCGCAGTTGCCCCCACCGTTGCCCTGGAAGAGAAAATTGCCGCAGGTGTCCGCATGCGCCGGCGGCGCCGGTGCAAGTCCGACGATTCCCACAGCTCCCATCGCCGCAGCCGCGATGGCCGATAACACCTTCATGCCCCATCAGCTCACTCATGCACCATTCTGCCGCGCCAGTCTTCGGCCGGCAAGGCGCATCATCGGCGGCTAACCCAAAGCCACCCCGAGCTCCTGCGCGAAGACCTTGATCATGTGCTGCACCGCAATCTCGTTGCGGCCGATGATCATATGGTCGTGCTGACCGTGCCGGACCCCTTGTCCACACTGCGGCAGCATCGCGAAATCCTCATCGCGGACGGCGGCGTGCACACCCTCGTAGACGGTGTCGTAGAGCGCGCG
Source organism: Mycolicibacterium sp. P9-22 (assembly GCF_008329585.1). GTDB lineage: Bacteria > Actinomycetota > Actinomycetes > Mycobacteriales > Mycobacteriaceae > Mycobacterium. Next base: position 210,021 of record NZ_NPKP01000006.1, read on the forward strand.
CATGTCGTCGTCGGTCGCCGGTATGCGTCCCATCCAGCTGTGCCGGACGGTGCAGCGCGTCGGGTCCCCCTCGGGCAGCATGTCGATGATCTCCACGCCGACAGGGCTGTTGGCGAGGATGAGGTTGGGATACACCCAATAGATGACGCCCATGTTGGCAGACGGATCGAACGTCGCTCCGCTCGCATCAGGGACGAGGTTCTTTATCCAGGTGAACGGGAATCCGATGCGGTGGTGCTTGCCGAACTCATCGTAAACACCCGTGTTGGGCAGGGTGTTCTGTCCGATCAGGCTCTCCCCGTGCACAAAGGGGAAGTGATAGCCCTCCGCGAACGCCTCCAGCGCACCCTTCCAGGACACCTCTGCGGAGAATTCCCGTTCGGTGTGATAGCCGTAGAACCGGTAGTCCCAGAGTGCGAGTTCATCTTTCAGTGGCCCCAGGTGCGCATCCAGATCGATGGCGGCATCCGCGGTGAGCACCGCCCAGATGAATCCGTAGCGTTCCTCGGAAGGCAACTCGACCAGGCCGTAGTCCTTGACGTCCATCGAGTCGAAGCCCGCCTTGCCGGGGACCATGAACAGTTCCCCGGTGTTCTTGTAGGTCCACGCGTGGTACGGACAGACGAATCGGGCGGCATTGCCCGCGCCACAGGCCGGCATGGCGCCCCGGTGGCGGCAGTAGTTCAGCAGGACGTGGCTCTTACCGGTCCGGTCCCGGGTGACCAACAGCGAATCGCCGAGAACGGTACGCACCACATAATCGTTGCGCTCCGGGATCTGCGCCGACGGCACGATGGCCAGCGGCACCCGGCGCAGGATCTGGGATTCCTCGATCTCGGTGATCTTCGGATCGCGGTAATAGTGCAGCGGCACTTTGAGTTCGCGGTCGGCCATATCCGTGGTGCCGTCCAGGGCGTGGCGTAATGCGCGGCGGGTGAGTTCTTCGTCGGTGCTCTTCGGGGGGCTGACGCTCATCATCTGACCATACAGCTACTAACAATTGTATTGTCAAGACTCGGGCGCAGATCGTGCGACGATCGATCCATGCGCAGGCACGGCTGGTCGGGTGACATCCCGGTCGACGATGACGACGCGGTGAGCCGCATCATCGCGACCACCCGCACGGCAATCGATACCCGCGGCACGGTGAGCGTGTCCGAGGTGGCCCAGACCCTGGGCGTCACCCGACAGACCGTCTACCGCTACTTCCCCACCCAGGAGAGCCTGCTCGCTGCCACCGCCGTCTCCTCGGTGGCAGCGTTCCTCGATCGACTGGCCGATCAGTTGGGCGCGATCACCGACCCGACCGAGGCGGTTGTCGAGGGGCTGGCCTACACGTTCGAGCAACTTCCGCACGACAGATACCTCAGCCTGGTACTGCAGCCCGGAAAGGCCAGCGCCTTCACCGCGGGGGTGACGTCGGACCTGGCGATCGGATTCGGCCGGTCGATCCTGGAACGCTTCGATATCGATTGGGCCTCAGCCGGTTTCGCCGGCGGCAAACTCGATGAGCTGGTCGAGTTCATGCTGCGCACCCTGCAGTCGTTCATTCTCGATCCGGGCCGGCCGGCACGCGCCGGCCGTGAACTGCGGACCTTCCTGAACTCCTGGATCGCCCCCGCGGTCCGCGCCCACGCGAGCGACCGGACATGGTGAGCATCCGAGAGGTCGCCGCGGCGGCCTCCGTGTCGGTCGGCACCGTGTCCAATGTGCTCAACTCGCCTGACAAGGTGTCCCCGGCCACCGTCGCGCGGGTGCAGGCCGCCATCGACGAACTCGGATTCGTCCGCAACGACGCCGCCCGCCAACTCAAGGCCGGCCGGTCCCGCAGCGTCGGTCTGGTCGTACTCGACGTCGGCAACCCGTTCTTCACCGATATCGCCCGCGGCGCCGGCGCGCGGGCGCTGGAACACCATCTCACCCTGCTGTTGGCCACCTCCGATGACGACCCCCAGCGCGAACGTTCCTATGTCGACGCGTTCGACGAGCAGCGGGTGTTCGGGCTGTTGGTGTCGCCGGTCGGTGACGACTTCGACCGCCTCGACGCGCTGCGCCAGCGTGGCACCCCGGTCATCCTGGTCGACCGTGACGGGTCCGGGACCGAATTCGATTCGGTCGCGGTCGACGATATCGCCGGGGGGACGCTGGCCGTGGAGCATCTCACCGACATCGGCCGCCGGCGGATCGCCTTCGTCGGCGGGCCCCCTGAACTGCGCCAGGTCCGCGACCGCCTGCAGGGCGCCCGCAACGCCCTACAGCAGGTGCCGGGCGCCGAACTGGAGGTCATCTCGACTCCGGCACTGACGGTACTGGCCGGCCGCGCCGTGGGTGAACAGATCCGCGACCGCCCGGCGTCGCGCCGGCCCGACGGCATCTTCTGCGCGAATGATCTGGTCGCCATCGGTGTGCTCCAGGCGCTGGCCCTGCTGGGCGATGTGACGGTGCCCGAAGACATCGCACTGGTGGGTTACGACGATATCGAGTTCGCCCGTTCCGCCGTGGTCCCGTTGACCTCGGTGCGTCAGCCCAGTATTCAGATCGGCAGCACCGCAATAGATCTGCTGATCAAGTCCACCGAGAATGCGGGCCGCCAACCTCGTCACATCATCTTCCAGCCCGAGCTGGTGACCCGACTCTCGACGCGGTCCTGAACTGGACCTGAACGGCGGCACACGAGGTCGCTTGACGTGTCTGCAGTCACGTTCTATTGTTGCCGCCATCACATATTGAAACGTTTCAATTAGGAGAGGCAAATGGACGACATCCAACGCGTGTGCTTTGTGATGCACCTGAAGCCCGACCGCGTCGACGACTACCTTGAGGCACACACCGAGGTCTGGCCCGAGATGCTCGACGCACTGCGCACCGCCGGCTGGCACAACTACTCGTTGTTCGTGCGCCCGGCCGAGGGCATGGTGGTGGGTTACCTGGAGACCGACGACTTCGCCCGCGCCACCGCCGAGATGAGCCGGACCGCGATCAACGACAAGTGGCAGGAACAGATGGCTCAGTACTTCCGCTCCGAGGCCCACCCCGACAGCAGCCTCGAGCTGCTCACCGAGTACTTCCACCTCGCTTGACCACCCCCACCTCTGCACACACCTAGGACACCCATGAAAATCGGAGCGCGCTCCACCACCGGCTGGCGGGCCACCATCTCGGTCGCCATGTCCAACTACATCGAGGCCGGATCGATCATCGCGATCGCCACCAGTCTCGGGTTCTGGCAGGCCGAGTTCGGCATCAGCAACTTCGCCGTCGGCCTGTTGGCGGCCCTGAGTGCCAACGCCTTCGGCGCGGCCATCGGTGCCGCGATCGGCGGGCCGCTGTGTGACCGCTTCGGGCGCAAGGCGATCTACACCTACGACCTGCTGGTGTACATGGCGGGCGTGCTGCTGGCTGCCTTCGCGATGAACTTCACCATGCTGCTGGCGGCCTTCATCATCACCGGTATCGCCGTCGGCGCCGGCGTGCCCGCCTCCTGGACCTATATCGCCGAACAGGCGCCGTCGGGCGAGCGGGCCAAACACGTCGGCACCGCCCAGCTCGCCTGGTCGGTCGGCCCGTTCATCGGCTTCGCGCTCGCCGCCGCGCTGGCGCCGTTGGAGTTGCTCGGATCGCGGATCATCTTCGTGCACCTGTTCGTGGTCGCCGCCATCGTGTGGTGGATCCGCCAGGGCCTGCAGGAATCGCAGATCTGGAAAGACGAAGCCGTCGACGAGAGTCGTGAGCTGCAGTCCTCGGTGGGCGCACGGGGCGTGCGCGGTCTGTTCTCCCGCAAGGTCAACATCACCGCCCTGCTGTTCCTCGGCGGCATCTACCTGTTCTGGAACACCGTGGCGGGCCAGGCCGGCATCTTCATGCCCCGCGTCTATGACACCGCCGGTCTGCACAGCCCCGTGCAGCAGAACCTGCTGCAGGTGTTGGTGTGGGGCTGCACGGTGGCCGCCACCTACTTCGGCTTCATGCGCTACGCCGACCGGGTCTCCCAGCGCGCGCTCTACATCGTCGGTGCCGCACTGGGTATCGTCGGCTGGATCGTGCTGGTCGCCTTCACCGACAGCGGCATCTCCACCATGCTCATCTTCGCTGTGCTGTGGGGCATCTCGGCAGGCATCGGCTGCCAGGCCTTTTACAGCCTGTGGGCCAGCGAGCTGTTCGCCACCCCGTACCGGGCCAGCGCCCAGGGCATCATGTTCTTCGTGGTGCGCACCGCCACCGGCCTGCTCAGCTACTTCTTCCCCACCATGCTTGCCGCCACCGGCCTGACCACCGTCGGCATCCTGCTGGTCGGACTGCTCACCGTCGCACTGATCATCGGCGCTGTCTGGGCGCCCCGCACGCAGGGCAAGTCGTTGCAGCAGATCGAATCCGAGCGCTACGGCGCACCGGTCAGCGCACCCGCACAAGCTCCCTACACCGCAGTCTGAGGACACCACAGATGACCACCGCACTGGACAATCTCGCCATCGAACTGCCCTCCTGGGCATTCGGGAACTCCGGCACCCGCTTCAAGGTGTTCGGCACCCCCGGCACGCCGCGCACCATCGAGGAGAAGCTCGCCGACGCAGCCACCGTGCACCGGCTCACCGGGCTGGCACCGGCTGTCGCCCTGCACATTCCGTGGGACACCGTCGACGACTACACCGCGCTCGGCCGCTACGCGGGCGACCTCGGGGTTCGGCTGGGCACCATCAACTCCAACACCTTCCAGGACGACGACTACAAGTTCGGCAGCCTCACCCACACCGACAAGGCGGTCCGGCAGAAGGCCATCGACCATCACCTTGCCTGCATCGAGGTGATGAACGAAACCGGATCCCGCGACCTGAAGATCTGGCTGGCCGATGGCACCAACTACCCCGGCCAGGGCGACATCCGCGGCCGCCAGGACCGCCTGGCCGAATCGCTGGCCGCCATCTACCAGCACATCGGCGCCGACCAGCGGCTCGTGCTGGAATACAAGTTCTTCGAACCCGCCATGTACGCGACCGACGTCCCCGACTGGGGTACCTCCTACGCCCATGTGACGGCTCTGGGCGAGCGGGCCAAGGTGTGTCTGGACACCGGACATCATGCGCCGGGCACCAATATCGAGTTCATCGTCGCCCAACTACTGCGGCTGGGAAAGCTGGGCTCGTTCGACTTCAACTCCCGCTTCTATGCCGACGATGACCTGATCGTAGGGGCGGCCGATCCGTTCCAGCTGTTCCGCATCATGTTCGAGGTGATCCGCGGTGGTGGGTTGGAATCCGGATCGGATCTCGCCCTCATGCTCGATCAGTGCCACAACGTCGAGGAGAAGATCCCCGGCCAGATCCGCTCGGTGCTCAACGTCCAGGAGATGACGGCACGCGCCGCGCTGGTGGATACCGGCGCGCTGACCGCCGCACAGGAATCCGGAGATGTGCTGGGCGCCAACGAGATCTTCATGGATGCCTTCTACACCGACGTCCGTCCGATGCTCGCCGAACGCCGCGCCGCCCAGGGTCTGCCCGCTGACCCGATGGCCGCGTTCCGGGACAGCGGATACCAGGACACCATCAACGCCGAGCGAATCGACGGAACCCAATCCTCGTGGGGAGCATAGGTATGGCCACCAACACCACTGTCGCCGAACTGATCGCGCGCTCCAACGCGCTCGGTTCGGACCCGAAGAACACCAACTACGCCGGTGGCAACACCTCGGCCAAGGGCACCGGCACCGACCCGGTGACCGGTGAGAACGTCGACCTGTTGTGGGTCAAGGGATCCGGTGGTGATCTCGGCACCCTCACCGAGAACGGGCTGGCCGTGCTGCGGCTGGATCGCATGCGGGCGCTGGTCGACGTCTACCCCGGCGTGGATCGCGAAGACGAGATGGTGGCGGCGTTCGACTACTGCCTGCACGGCAAGGGCGGAGCGGCACCGTCGATCGACACGGCCATGCACGGCCTCGTGGACGCCGCGCACGTCGACCATCTGCACCCCGACTCCGGTATCGCGATCGCCACGGCGGCCGACGGGGAAGCGCTGACGCAGAAGATCTTCGGTGACCGGGTGGCGTGGGTGCCGTGGCGCCGGCCCGGCTTCCAGCTGGGCCTGGACATCTCGGAGATCAAGAAGGCCAACCCGCAAGCAATAGGCTGCATCCTCGGCGGGCACGGCATCACCGCGTGGGGCGAGACCTCCGACGAGGCGCAGGCCAACTCGCTGGAGATCATCCGTGCGGCCGAGGAGTTCATCTGCGCCAACGGTGCGCAGCAGCCATTCGGTGCGCCGTTGGACGGGTACACCGCCCTGCCGGAACCGCAACGCCGCGCGAAGGCCGCCGCCCTGGCGCCGTTCATCCGGGGACTGGCGTCTGCCGACCGCCCCCAGGTCGGACACTTCACCGATGTCGCCCCGGTACTCGAATTCCTCTGCGCGGCCGAGCATCCCCGGCTGGCTGCGCTCGGCACCAGCTGCCCCGACCATTTCCTGCGCACCAAGGTCAAGCCGCTGGTGCTCGACTTGCCCACCGACGCCGGCATCGAGGAATGCAAGGCTCGGCTGACCGAACTGCACGAGCGGTACCGTGCCGACTACCGGGCCTACTACGAGCGCTACGCCACCGACGACAGCCCGGCGATGCGGGGCGCCGATCCGGCCATCGTGCTGATTCCCGGCGTCGGAATGTTCAGCTACGGCAAGGACAAGCAGACTGCGCGGGTCGCCGGTGAGTTCTACCTGAATGCCATCAACGTGATGCGGGGCGCCGAGGCGGTCTCCAGCTACGCCCCCATCGACGAGTCGGAGAAGTTCCGGATCGAGTACTGGGCGCTGGAAGAGGCCAAGCTGGCCCGCATGCCCAAGCCCAAGCCACTGGCCACCCGCATCGCGCTGGTCACCGGCGCCGCCTCGGGGATCGGCAAGGCCATCGCCACCCGGCTGGCGGCCGAGGGCGCCTGCGTGGTGATCGCGGACCTCGATGCCGACAAAGCCGCCGAAGCGGCGGCCGAGATAGGTAACGCCGATGTCGCCATCGGCATCGCCGCGGACGTCACCGATGAGGACGCGGTGCAGGCCGCCATCGATGCGTGCGCGCTGGCCTTCGGCGGGATCGACATCGTGGTCAACAACGCCGGCCTGTCGCTGTCGAAGTCGTTGCTGGACACCACCGCAGCCGACTGGGACCTGCAGCACAACGTGATGGCCCGCGGCTCGTTCCTGGTCTCCAAGGCCGCCGCGCGCGCCCTCATCGATCAGAAGCTGGGCGGGGACATCATCTACATCTCGTCGAAGAACTCGGTGTTCGCCGGGCCCAACAACATCGCCTACTCGGCCACCAAGGCCGATCAGGCCCACCAGGTTCGGCTGCTGGCCGCCGAACTCGGCGAGCACGGGGTGAAGGTCAACGGCATCAACCCCGACGGTGTGGTGCGCGGTTCGGGGATCTTCGCCGGCGGCTGGGGCGCCAAGCGCGCCGCGGTGTACGGGGTCCCCGAGGAAGAGCTCGGCGCCTACTACGCCCAGCGCACCCTGCTCAAACGCGAAGTGCTGCCGGAGAACATCGCCAATGCCGCCTTCGCGTTGTGCACCAGCGACTTCTCGCACACCACGGGGCTGCACGTACCGGTCGACGCCGGCGTCGCCGCAGCCTTCCTCAGGTGATGAAATCCGGTCAGGTCGCCGCCATCGACCTGGGCGCGACCAGCGGCCGGGTGATGCTCGCCGATATCGGGCCGGGCCGGCTGGAACTGGAACAGGTCGCGCGCTTCGCCAACGATCCGGTGCCGCTGTGGAACGGTCACCGCACCGCGCTGCACTGGGATGTCCCTGGGCTGTTCCGGGAGGCGTGCGCCGGTCTGGCCGAGGCGGGCCGGCGGTCGGACAACCTAATCACCGTCGGTGTCGATTCGTGGGCCGTCGACTACGGTCTGCTGCGCGGCGGGGCGCTGACATCCCTGCCGTACCACTACCGCGATTCCCGCTCCGACGAGGGCGTGCGTGCGGTGCACCGCACGATCGAGCCCGCCGAGTTGTATGCCCGCAACGGCCTGCAGTTCCTGCCGTTCACCACCATCTATCAGCTGGCGGCCGAGAAGGCGTGTGGCGACAACGATCTCGCGGACCGTGCCCTGCTGATACCCGATCTGATCGGGTACTGGCTGACCGGCCGCGAGGTCACCGAACACACGAACGCCTCGACAACCGGCCTGCTGCGCACCACGGGTGAGTGGGACGACGAGCTGGCCGCCCGGTTGGGGCTGCGCCCAGATCTGTTCCCCGGCGTCGTCGAACCCGGCAGCGAACTGGGCCCGCTGCTGCGCGAGGTGTCCAAGCCCCTCGGCCTGACACCGGACACCACAGTCACCACCGTCGCCTCGCACGACACCGCCTCGGCGGTCGTCGCGGTGCCGATGGACTCCGGCAGCGCCGCCTACATCTCCTGCGGCACCTGGGGATTGGTCGGCGTGGAGCTCGCCGCCCCGGTGATCACCGAGGCCGGACGGCAAGCGAACTTCACCAATGAAGTCGGCGCCGACGGCCGGATCCGCTACCTGCACAATGTGATGGGGCTCTGGCTGCTCAGCGAGACGGTCCGGCAGTACCAGCGCGACGGCTACCGCGCCGACCTGTCCGAACTCCTGATGCAGGCCGGCGAGGTCCGCCCCAGCTTCGACGTCTTCGACACCGCGGACCCGCGGTTCCTCGCCCCGGGCGACATGCCCGGCCGGATCCGCGACTGGTACGACGAGCGAGGGCTGCAGGTACCGATGACCCGGCCGGAGGTGGTCCGGGCCATCGTGGAAAGCCTTGCCGCGGCGTTCGCCGACGGAGTCCGCCAGGCCGCCGAGCTGTCCGGCACACCGGTACAGTCCGTGCACGTCGTCGGTGGCGGATCCCAGAACAGGCTGCTGTGCCAGCTGACCGCCGACCGGGCCGGGCTGCCGGTACTGGCCGGCCCGGTCGAGGCCACCGCATTGGGCAATGTGCTGATCAGCGCCCGCGCCCACCACCTGGTCGATGGCGATCTCGAGGCGCTCCGTCATATCGTTACCACCAGGTTCCCACCCCAGCAGTACACACCCCGCACCCGACGCACTCTCGTCCCGCGTACGGTCGGGACAGGAAAGCGCATTGCAGTGAAAGAGGTCCGGCCATGAAACGTCGCATCCCCAAGGTGGCCGATCTGGCCCCACTGATGCAGTTCAAGAAGCCCGAGCTGAACGCGCGCACCCGCCGGCTCTCGGCCGCGCTGACGGTGGAGGATCTGCGCGCGATCGCCAAGCGCCGCACCCCTAGGGCCGCGTTCGACTACACCGACGGCTCCGCGGAAGCCGAACTGTCCCTGGCGCGGGCCCGACAGGCATTCCAGGACATCGAGTTCCACCCGGCGATCCTGCGGGATGTGTCCAAGGTCGACACCAGTTGCACCATTCTGGGCGGTCGCTCGGAGTTGCCGTTCGGTATCGCGCCCACCGGGTTCACGCGGATGATGCAGACCGAGGGTGAATACGCAGGTGCGCGCGCCGCCGCCCGCGCCGGAATCCCGTTCTCGCTGTCCACCATGGGCACCGCCTCCATCGAGGATGTGAAGGCCGCCAACCCGCACGGGCGCAACTGGTTCCAGCTCTACATGTGGAAGGACCGGGACCGCTCGATGGCGCTCGTCGAGCGCGCCGCCGCGGCCGGCTACGACACGCTGCTGGTCACCGTCGACGTCCCGGTGGCCGGAGCGCGGCTGCGCGACAAGCGCAACGGCATGTCCATCCCGCCCGCTCTCACCACGAAGACCGTGCTCAACGCGATCCCCCGGCCGCAGTGGTGGATCGACTTCCTGACCACCGAGCCGCTGGCCTTCGCCTCCCTGGACCGCTGGTCGGGCACCGTCGCCGAGCTCCTGGACACCATGTTCGATCCGACCGTGACCTTCGAGGACCTGGCCTGGATCAAATCCCAGTGGCCGGGCAAGCTGGTGGTCAAGGGCATCCAGACGGTGGCCGACGCGCAAGCCGTCGCCGATCTCGGCGTGGACGGCATCGTGCTGTCCAATCACGGAGGGCGTCAACTTGATCGGGCCCCGATCCCGTTCCACCTGCTCCCCGAGGTCGCCCCTGCGGTGGGTGATCGCACCGAGATCATCCTCGACACCGGCATCATGTCCGGCGCCGATATCGTGGCTTCCATCGCCCTGGGCGCGCGGTTCACGCTGGTCGGCCGGGCCTATCTGTACGGCCTGATGGCCGGCGGGGAAGCCGGTGTGGACCGGATGATCGAGATCCTCTCCGAGCAGATCGCGCGCACCATGCGACTGCTCGGCGTCGCCTCGCTCGACGAGCTGGTGCCCGAGCATGTGACGCAGTTGCAGCGGCTGGTGCCGCGCAGGATTCCCTAGCTCTGCCCGACCGCGGTCACCGAGACCGAGCCGGCCGACACCGAGGCCCTGAGTGTGATGGGGGCTCTGCCGACCGGGCGCGCGTCCAGGACGCATTCGGCAACGGGTGCGATCAACTGCCTGCGAATCGTGCGGCGCAGCCCGCGCGCGCCGTAGACAGGGTCGAATCCGCCGTCCTGCAGCAAATCCAAGACGGTGGGATCGACCCTGAGCTGCACCGACTCCCGCGCCAGTCTGCGCACCACGATGTCCACTTCGAGAGCGGTCACCTGCCGGGCTGTTGTAGGCCGAAACGCGTCCATGACCACTGTTTCATCGACGCGATTGAAGAACTCGGGATCGAAGAAGTTCTCTACGGCATCGGTGACCGCCTTCCTCGTCCCCCCGCTGTGCGCGCGGCCGGCCGTGCGGTACCACCGCCGGTCGCCGCGACGCAGCTCCCGTGCCGCGTCTCTCGATCCGAGGTTCGACGTCATGAAGACGTAGCTGTTGCGGAAAGAGATCGACTCGCGGCCGTTGGCAAGGCGCAGCCGGCCACAGTCCAACACATGCAGCAATGCGCGGATGACGGTGGGATCGGCCTTCTCGATCTCATCGAGCAGGACGATGCCCGGCATGAACGGGTCGCCCTCGATCTTGTCCTTGTCGAACAGCGTGAACGATTCCTTGCTTCCCGCGTATCCGGGTGGGGCCCCGGAGAACGAGGCTGCGTAGTGTTCCTGGGCCAGCGCCGCCATATCTATACGACACAGATCGTCCGGGCCCGAACGTAGTTCCGCAGCGACCTGGCGGACAAGCTCGGTCTTACCGACACCGGTCGGACCGACGAGCAGCACGCTCGCCAACGGCCGACCGGGGTCGGTGACGCCCGCCTGCGCAATCGCCACCGCCCGGGTCACCGCTTTGAGCGCGTCGGGCTGGCCGAGTATCCGGCTGCCCAACCGATCGAGGAACGCCTGCTGGTCGAACGCGGCGGGACCGGGTGTCGTGACATCCTCGTCGGCGGACTCCCGCACCGCGTTCTGCTCGTGGAACATATCGGTGAGGTACGGCATGTGGGCTCTCAGGCCTCGGCTGTCTGCTCGACCGGGAGATTGCCCACCCGGCAGTCGGCGACCCCCACGGTATCTCTGGTGATGGATTCCACGACTTCCTGCGCCTTCTGAGCGTCGGTGACCCAGAGCTTGTAGAACTCGAAGGGGCAGTCGGCCACGCCCTTGTCACCGTCACCGGCCGCGTGCACGCCGGAATAGCCGCGATGCAGCAATTTGAAGAGGTGGTTCTGCGATTGGTCGTTCTGCCGTGCGTCACGGATCGCCGCAAGCGAAAGCTGCGCGTACTGGATGCCGTACTCCTCCTCGCCGGTCTCACCCAGCGTTCGACCGTCGAAGCCGATCACCGCCGAGTGCCCGAAGTACGAGTACACGCCGTCGAAGCCGGCCGCATTGGCGACTGCCACATAGCAGTTGTTGGCCCAAGCCATGGCCTTGGCCATCAGCACCTGCTGGTCCTTGGCCGGGTACATGTATCCCTGGCACCGGACGATCAGCTCGGCCCCCTTCATCGCGCAGTCGCGCCAGATCTCTGGGTAGTTGCCGTCATCGCAGATGATCAGCGAGATCTTCATGCCCTTGGGACCCCGCGTGACATATGTCGTGTCGCCGGGATACCAGCCCTCGATGGGACACCACGGCAGGATCTTCCGATACTTCTGCACGATCTCGCCGGTGTCGTCGATGAGCACCAGGGTGTTGTACGGCGGTTTGTTGGGATGGTCCTCGTGCCGCTCACCGGTGATGGAGAAGACACCCCACGTCTTCGCCTTGCGGCACGCCGCGGCGAATATATCGGTTTCATCACCCGGAATGCTCGCGGCGGTCGCATACATCTCGTCGGGGTCATACATGATGCCCTGTGTCGAATATTCCGGGAAAACAACAAGATCCATGCCGGGAAGTCCCGACTTCATGCCGACGACCATGTCGGCGATCTTGCGGGCGTTGTCGAGCACTTCCTCCCTGGTGTGCAGTCTGGGCATTTTGTAGTTCACGACCGCCACTCCGACGGTGTCCGGACTGGATGAGATGTCGCCGTGACGCATGATTTTCTCCTAGATGGTTGAAACAACAAGGGACACAGGTTGTTATGTGAAGTCAGCCGAAGACCGGCCGCCCGGCAGCGGAAGTCTGCCGGTAGGAGGAACTGAGCAATTTGGCCACAATGAGTAGCGCCGCCAGGCCGACGGCCCACCCGGTGGCGATGAGTCCCGACGTCCGGTAGTTCCCGGTGAGGGCCAGAAACGCCGGCAGCGCGCATGTTGGGAGGCTGAGAAGTGTGACCGCCCAGCCCGTGAAGCGGGTCAGATCGTCCCGGCGCAGACCCAGCACCAGGAAGAACAGCAACCACAGCACGGCCCACGACAGCCAGATGACACCGAATACGGGATCGCCGGAGACGGTGAAGGACAGCGCCGAGTACACCACCGCCGCACCGGACACGAACAGCGAGAACCAGCCCAGCCCTTCGGGTTCGAGGTCGGCGAGGTTGACGATGCCGACGTAGAGATAGGTGAATCCGAAGAGGTACAGCCCGGAGGCGTCGAGTGTGGCGACCGGATCCGCAGGGTTCTGGATCAGCATCACGGTGGGTACGACACATTGCAGTGCACCGACAAACAGATTGAGCACGGCCGCCGACCGGGCCGGCCCAGCAGCATCAGGCCGTTCACGAAGAGCACCGCGCCGACGTAGAGCAATCCGACGTTGTTCACCGGGGCCTCCCAGTTGATTTCATTTGGTTTATCTCCAAATGAAACTAAGTGACGGGCAGCACACTGTCAATAGCGAAAGCACCTACCCCACAGCGTCAATGCCGAGCAAGCGTGGTGAGGACGTCGAAATCGAATCCGTCGGCGACAGCCAGATGCACCGGCTGCACCGTCGCGTCGGGATGAAATTCGACCGTGCCGCGGGGACTCTCGAAGGCCATGCCATCGGCTGCGGGCAGATCCGTCAGGCGGCCGGCACGGTGTATCAGATTGGCCAGCAACTGTGTTCCCTCATAACAGGATTCGGCTATCCCACTGAGCGGCGGCGCTCCAGGGCCGTGCAGATCGAGGTAACGGTCCAGAAGTTCCATCGAGCCGGCTCCGACGATCGACCGAAAGTAGGAGGCTGCGACGAACAATCGCCGGGTGGCCCCGTCGCCGCTGGCCAGCAACATGCTCTCGTCCATGAGCGGACTGAATCGCACGAACGCCTCGTCGGCGCCCTGCGCCGCGCAGGCGCGGTTGAACTCCACCGCGTCATGGCCGACCAGCAGCATCAGCACGGCATCACAGCCGGAGCCGAGTGCGGCACGCACCACCTCCGCCATGTCGGCCCGCCCGAGGTCGACGAATCGCCCACCCACGATGTCCAGGTCCAGCTCGCCGGCGTATCGACGTACCGATGCCATCGAGGAACGCGGCCATACGTAGTCGTCACCGACGATGAACCAGCGCCGGACACCGAGGTTGTCCCGTAACCAGCGCAGCGCCGGCGCGATCTGACCGTCCGGGGTCTCTCCGCAGCAATAGATGTCACGGCGACGTTCTCCACCCTCGTACAACGCCGGGTACGCGTAGGGGACGCGAGCGGCCACCACGGGAGCCAGTGCGTTACGAACCGACGAGATGTGCCAGCCACTGACCGCGTCGATTCGGCCACCGGAGACGAGTTCGTCGATGCGGGCCGCGACGACGCCCGGCTCGGCACCACCGTCCACGACCTCTATGTGCACCTCACGGCCGAGCACCCCGCCGGCGGCATTCAGGTCGTGGGCGACCAGCTGGCTGACCGCCTCACAGGAGGGGCCGAACACTCCCCCAGGCCCTTGCAGGGGAACCACCATGGCCAACCGCCACCGCTCGGCGTCGGTACCAGCCGGGTGCGAACCCGCCATCTGCCCGTCCTCACCTGTGGCATTGAGCGATCAACTGCTATCGTTTCCAACTGGAAGTATCGCGCGCAGTGGGCGCGGTCGGCAAGGCGCAAGGAGATGTTTGTCATGTCGAGTCCGTCGCCCCGCGGCCGAACCGGCAGTTCGGTGGCGGTCGTGATGCTGCGTGCGGCCCGCCGGCTCGGCAGCGACCTGGAAGCCGAACTACAGCACGCCGACCTCGGGATCGATCACTGGCTCGTCATCGATGTCCTGGCCGGCGCCGACGGACTCACCATGGCCGAATTGCAATCGGCAACGATGATCGCCGGCCCGACCCAGACGCGGGTCGTCGACAAACTGGTGTCCCGGTCACTGGTGTATCGCGAGGTCGACAAGTTCGATCGCCGCAAGGTACGGGTGTACCTGAGCACGCGTGGACTGGCGCTGCACGACGAGTTGCGGCCCGGCGTGGACGCCGCCGAGCGGGCCTGGCTGGATGACCATGCCGATCAGGTGTGCGCGGGCATCGCGGGTCGCCGCGCCGGCAAATCCTGACAACCGATTCCCTTGCTCGGCAACCGTTTTGACCGCAGGTGTGGCGGCGACGCCGTGTTGCGACCAGGATGACCTGATGGACCACATCACCTTCGTCCCGTCGCCCGACCAGTTCGCGTTCACTTTCGGCGGCGCCGACCCGGTGCTGCGCATCAAGGCGCCGACGGTGCTCACCCTGTGGACCGAGGACGCCTACGGTGGCCGGATCACCAGCGCAGACGATGTGGCCAGCAGCGCGCTGGACACCGAGGACCTCAATCCACAGACCGGGCCGTTCTGGATCGAAGGCGCCGAACCCGGAGACACCTTGGCCGTGCATCTGGTAGATCTGACGCCGGCGCGCAGCTGGGGCGCGTCGACGCTCATCCCGTTCTTCGGCGGACTGACCAGCGTGCCGGTGAGCCCGACTCTGCAGGATCCGCTGCCCGAACGCACCTGGATCTACGAATACGACTCGGCGGCGCGCACTGTCGGGTTCTCGGCGAAGGGCAGCAATTTCGAGGTGGCACTGCCCGCCAACCCGATGCTCGGCACCGTCGGCGTCGCACCCGCCCGCCGGGAGGTGCGCACCTCGTTGGTACCCGATGTGTTCGGCGGCAACATGGACACCCCGGAGATGACCGCGGGCGCCACCTGCTACCTGCGGGTGAACGTGCCGGGTGCGCTGTTCTCCCTCGGCGACGGGCACTACCGCCAGGGTGAGGGCGAATCGTGCGGCACCGCGGTGGAGGGCGCGATGAACGTGACGGCGATCGTCGAACTGATCAAGGGTGGCGGGCCGGCCTGGCCGCGGTTGGAAACCGACACCCACCTGATGTGCATCGGTTCCGGTCGCCCGTTGGAAGAGGCGTGGCGCGCCGGGCAGGTCGAGATGATCACCTGGCTGGGCGAGCTGTACGGGCTGGACCGACTCGACGCCTACCAGCTGCTCACCCAGATCTCGTTGGCCCCGCTCGCGAACGTGGTGGACACCAACTACAGCGCGGTGACCAAGATCGACAAACGGCTGCTGCCCAACGCCACCGCATACGGCGGCGTGCACAGCGAACTGCGCTCAGCGGCAAAGTCATTCGGAACCATCACGTACTAGGAAGGCCATCATGGATCTCGGACTCACCGACAAATGTTTCGCCGTCACCGGCGGCACCCGTGGCATCGGACGCGCCGTGGTGGAGGGGCTGATCGCCGAGGGTGCCAAGGTCGCGTTCTGCGCGCGCACCTCCGAGGATGTGGCGCAGGCACAGAAGGAGCTCGGCGGCGCCGCCCTGGGCTCAGCGGTCGACGTGGGCGCCACCGCGACGCTGGCGGCGTGGGTGGAAGCCACCGCCGACACGTTCGGCGGTTTGGACGGGGTGGTGGCCAACGTCAGCGCACTGGCCATCCCGGAGTCGGCGGATAACTGGCGCACCAGCTTCGAGGTCGACCTGATGGGCACCGTCGGCCTGGTGGACGCCGCGCTGCCGTATTTGGAGGCATCCGGCGCCGGATCGATCGTGACGATCTCCAGTGTGTCCGGCCGTGAGGTGGACTTCGCGGCCGGACCGTACGGCACGATGAAGGCCGCCATCATCCACTACACGCAGGGACTGGCCTATCAGCTTGCCCGAAAGGGTGTGCGCGCCAACACCGTCAGCCCGGGAAACACCTATTTCCCCGGGGGCGTGTGGCCGTCCATCGAGCAGAACAACCCGGAACTGTTCGCCACCGCACTGGCCCTCAATCCGACCGGCCGGATGGCGACCCCGCAGGAAGTGGCCAACGCGGTGGTGTTCCTGTCCAGTGGGGCGGCGAGCTTCATCACCGGGACGAACCTGCTCGTCGACGGCGCACTGACCCGCGGCGTCCAGTTCTGACCGCACACCGTCAGTCGAAGTACTCACGATCCGCGGAGTGGATCGCGGCGCGGACCGCGTGTGCCAGGCCGTCGATGAGGTCGGGATCGTCGGGCAGCTGCAGAATCGAGATCCGCAGCAGACCGGCGGTCGGGTTGATGAACGATTTCGCCCCGGATGCCACGACGATGCCCTGCCTGGCCAGGTTGATCAGCGCCGCCGTCTCATCGGGTACCGGCACCCACACCACGAATCCGTCTCGGCTGGTCGACGCCTTCAGCCCGACACCGGCGAAGGCGGCCAGCACCGCCTCACGCCGTCTGCGGTAGGCCGCCCGCGCCCGCCGCATGACATCGGTGGTGGACTCATCCTCGATCAGACCGGCCAGCGAGTTCTGCAGGATGCGACTGTTGGAGGCCATCCCGAAACTGCGCAGCCGGATGGTCCGTTCCACCAGTTCGACGCACCCGCCGAGCACCGCGGACCGGAGGTCGATGCCGAAAGCCTTGCAGTAGCTACGAATCCGCACCACCCGGTCCGGCAGCAGGTCGCCGAGAGTGGCGGGCTCCCCCGACGCGAGCGGTCCGGCACTGTCATCCTCGATGACCCAGGTGCCCGCCGCCCGCGAGGCCAGCAGCGCGGCGAGTTCGGCCGCCCGGGTGGCCGTCAGGGAGCCCGCCACCGCGTATGCCCCGCTGGGTTGCAACACCAGTGCGGCGACACCACGCTCCAGGGCGGCAGCCACCGAGGCCACCGTCGGCCCCTGTTCGTCGGCGCGCACTCCCACCGGCTCGATGCCCAGATGACGGAGGATATCCAGATATCCGGGGCTGACCGGCTCTTCGACCGCGATCAGCCGCCGCGCGCCCGATGCCTCGGATTGAACGGCCGCCGCACTGGCCAGCACCAGTGCCTCGCTGCCGCCACCCACGCAGTTCCAGGCCTGCGCGGCGAACGGCCAGCTGCTCTGCACCGAGCGCAGTAATCGGGGAGTGATGTAGGCGCGTTGGGCGGCATGCAAGTCCTCGGTGTCCAGGGCAGATGCCAGTGCTGCACGAAGATCCGGCTGTAGGTTCGGATCGGGTGTCACGAAGGACATTTCGACGTGCGACCACTCGAAGACCGATCCGTTGCGACCGGATGGTCCGGTGACTCCGGCGACCACCGTCCCGCCGCGGCGCCGGGTCTCCAACCTCCCGGTGTCCCGGACGCGGCTCCACGCCGACATGACGGTGCCAGGACTGACGCCGGCGACCTTGGCAAATTCGCGGATGGTGGGCAATTGCGCGCCGGGCGACAGCTCGCCACCGTCGATCAATCTGGTCAGCCCGCTGCCCAGATCTCGGGCATTGCTCGCGGCCAGGCGGCCGGCGAGCCAGCCTGCGTCGATCTGGTCGGGTGCCGACATCATCGATCCCTGGGCGGCAGACCGAGCCTGCCGCGCAGATCGCCGTCGGAGTCCGGCTTCCACAGCCCGGTCTCGGCCCATTGCGCATACTCGGCGTGCCGGCCCAGATCGGCGATCTCGGCCGGTCCGTTACCCGAGTCGCGCCAGCGCGCGATCGGACCGAACGCATGCTCGCCCGACGCGATGAAGCGCAACCCCCCTGTCATCTGCTGACCAGCCCGGCCCGGGACCCGCCGGATCCCTCCTTGCGTACCGGTTCCAGCACCTCGGACACCGTCAGCGACAAACTCGACTTCCACTGCGCCAAGGTCAATTTGGCGGGAGCCACCTGGAGCAGCACCTCATCGACGTGGTTGAGCTCGGGATCGCCCCGCAGACGTTCGCGCACCAGATCCGGATCCCCGTACCAGGGTTCGCCGTTCCCGTTCTTCAGGTGCAGGTCGATGGCCTTCTGTCCGGCCAGCGCGCGCGCCTCCGAGGTGGTCTCGGCGACGATGACGGTGCGACTGGCCGCGATGCGTTGGCGCGCCCCCGCGTGTGAGCGGAACGCGTCGATGGCATCGCTGTGCCTGGTCAGATTCCCCTCGAAGGTCAGGGCCTTCGACGACCGCAGCAGCAGGTTGTCACCCGCCTTGCCGATCTCCTCGGCGTGCGCCGGATCGCTGGCAACCCGCCACAGCCGTCGGCGCAGGTCGCCGGCCGGTGGGTAGAGGTGGCGACCGCCGCCGAGGTCGTCCCCGTCCAGGACGGACCTCAGCACGGCGGTCTTCTCGGCGTACACCCGCAGC
Source organism: Mycolicibacterium sp. P9-22 (assembly GCF_008329585.1). Taxonomy (GTDB): domain Bacteria; phylum Actinomycetota; class Actinomycetes; order Mycobacteriales; family Mycobacteriaceae; genus Mycobacterium. The sequence goes on from NZ_NPKP01000006.1 coordinate 228,885, forward strand.
CGGTCATCCCAGTCGACTCCGAACGGTCCGAACGCCCAATCCTCCAGCCCGGAGCCGAGTCCCAGTTGCAGCCTGCCCTGCGACAGCGCATCCGTGATCACCGCGTCCTCGGCCACCCGGATCGGGTTCTCCAAGGTGATCACCACGACGCCCGCGCCCAACCGGATGCGGCAGGTGCGCTGGCTCGCGGCGGCCAGGAACACCAGCGGCGAGGCGATGGTGCCCTTGTCGGAACGGAAGTGATGCGAGGTGATCCAGGCGGTCGTCAGACCGAGTGCCTCGGCGTGCACGATGAGGTCGAGTCCGTCGTGGTACTGGCGGACCGGGTCAGCCTCGGTGTCGTTGAGCCGGAAGAAGATCCCGAACTCGGGCAGACCTGGGGCGAGCGAAGCGACGGGGACTGGGTCCGTCATATCGAGCTACTCCTTCCAGGTGTCGTAGGCCCAGAAGTTGACCATGCCGCGCGGCGGGTCCAGCCACCGCTCGATTTCGTGCACCCGGCTGGTGGCGGCCGCGTTGTAACGCTCGGTGTAGAGCGGCAGGGTGGTCACCTGATCGATCAGGGCGTACTGGGCCACTTTGTCGTAGGCGGCCTTTCTGGAACCGTTGTCCAGGGCGCTGCGGCCGTCGGCCAGCCAGCCGTCGACCTTCGGGTCCTCCAGTTTGGGACCGTTGATCGCACCCCCGGTTTCGTAGATCTTCTCCAGCACGACACCGACGTCGACACCACCGACGGCCCGCGGGAATGCCTCATAGGTGTTGGTCTCGCGGACCACATCGACGGTGCCCTCGTCGCGGAACTGCAGATCCACTGCGACACCGGCATTGGTGCGCAGCTCGGCCTGGTAGGCCTCCAGCACCGTAGACAGCGGCGGCTTGGGCTCGGTGGCGATCAGCCGGACGACCAGCCGCTGACCGGCCGCATTGGTGCGGTAGCCCTCACTGTCGCGTCCGGTCCAGCCGGCCTCGTCGAGCAGCTTGTTGGCCTCTTCCACGTTGCCGCCGTATGCGTTTTCATACTTGGCGTCATAGAAGGGGCTCTGCGGTCCGACGATGCTCCATGCCCGCTCCGAGCTGCCCTGCAGCACGGTGTCGATAATCGGGTTCAGGTCGACGGCCTCGCGCAGCGCCCGGCGCACCCGCACGTCCTTGGTGTTGTCACCGGTGACGTTGAAGTACAGCGAGTAGGGCGACACATTGGAGGGCTTGGACTCGAACTGGAAGCCGTCCACACCGTCGAAGGTCGGAATGTCGGCAGGTGCCACCTGGGCGATCGCATCGACCTCACCTGAGGTCAACAGCCCGGCGCGCACGTTCGGCTCGGAGACCACCTTGACGACGAGCTCCTCGAGGTAGGCAGGCCCCTCATGTGAGGCCAGCGACGACGGCCAGTTGTAGTCCTCGTTGCGCGTGAACCGCAGCTCGGAGCCTTCGACGACCTCGGTGAGGATGAACGGTCCGGTGCCCGCAATGCCGACGCCGCCGGCGGCCACGTCCGGGTTCTGCAGCGACTTGGGGGAGATCTGGGAACCCTGCAGGGAGGCAAGCGTATTCAGCCAGTTGGCGGTCGGCTCCGACAGCACGGTGCGCACCGTGAACTCGTCGACCACCTCGGTGGACTTCAGGGTCTGGAAGGTGCTCTTGGCCACCGACGGTGCGTATTCCTTGTCGCCGGTGATCTTGTCGAAGTTGGCCTTCACCGCGGCCGCGTTGAACGGCTCACCGTCGTGGAACTTGACGCCCTGGCGCAGCTTGAACGTGTAGGTCAGACCGTCGTCGGAGCGTTCCCAACTCTCGGCCAGCCAGGGGTGGATCGACTCGTCGTAGTCGATGGCCACCAGACTGTCGAACGCGTTGCGCACCACCTGGACCTCGCTGCAGCAGCCGCGCACATGCGGGTTGATGCCCTCTTCCGGGTAGTCCGACTGCGCGACGGTCAGAGTGCCCCCGCGCACCGGCTCACCGCTGCCGGTGCTGGTGTCGGACTCGCTGCCGCATGCGGTCAGGGCAAGCAGCAGCGCCAGCGCCACGGCCACCCACCGCAACACGGCGAATCGTGGTCGTTTTGTACGGGTCATATCGTGGTTTCCATATCGTATCGAGAGGTGAGGTCACCGCACGCCTTGTGCGGTAAGTGGTTAGAACAGGCCGGAAGTGACTCAGCGGCAACAGGAATACAGACAGCTCACAGCGTCGGCACCGCCTCCAGCAGCGCCTGGGTATACGGGTCGTGGGGCGAGTCGAACACCTCGTCGGCGGTCCCCTGCTCCACAACCGTGCCGCGGTGCATCACCAGCACCCGGTCGGCGACGTGATGTACTACGCCGATGTCGTGGGAGATGAAGAGCAGGGCGGTGCTCCGTTCGGCGCGAATCTCCAGCAGCAGGTCGAGGATCTGCGCCTGGATGGAGACGTCAAGTGCCGACACCGCCTCGTCGCACACCAGCAGTTCCGGGTCCGATCCCAGGGCACGGGCGATCGACACCCGCTGGCGCTGACCGCCGGACAACGACCGAGGGTGCCGATCGATGACGGTGCCGGGCAGGTGTACCAGATCCAGCAGTTCCCGGATCCGGGCATCGCGCGCGCCCTTGCGGCGACCGAGAGCGACTGTCTCGTCGATGATCTCGCGTACCGTGAATCGCGGATCGAATGATCCGACGGAGTCCTGGGCAACCAACTGCACCGCACCGAGCCGTGGCTGATCGATCTCGACGTGCCCGGCGTCGGGGGCCAGCAGGCCGGTGACGATCCGCGCCACGGTCGATTTGCCGGAGCCCGATTCCCCTACCAGGCCCACGATCTCACTGCGGTGAATGCCGAAGGTGACGTCCTCGGCGGCGGCGAATTCGTTCCTGCGGCCCTGCCGGTAGTACTTCCCGACACCGACGACGTCGGCGACGAGCTCGGGCCCGACGTCGACCGGTGGTGGCGCCGGCCGGCCCGGATGGGCGAGCCGGCGTCCCCGGGTGCCGCGGCCGGGCACCGCGGCCACCAGCTTGCGGGTGTAATCGTGCTGCGGGTCGTGGATGACCTGCGCGACCGTGCCACGCTCGACAACCACACCGTTGTGCATCACCAGCACGTCATCGGCGACGCGGGACACCACCGCCAGATCGTGGCTGATCAGCAGCACGCCGCGGCCGTCATCGGCCAGGGCACGCAACAGGCCCAGGATGCGTGCCTGCACGGTGACATCCAGTGCAGTGGTGGGCTCGTCGGCGATCAACACATCGGGGCGGCCGGCCAGCGCCGAGGCGATGAGGGCGCGCTGACGCAGACCGCCGGAGAGCTGATGGGGGTAGTTGCGCCGACGGTAGGGCGGGTCCGGGATGCCGACCGAATCCAGCAGTTCCTCGACGGCGGCCACGCGTCGGCGGCGCGGGAGGCGCAGCGCCTCGGACACCTCGGCCTGCACGGTGCGCAGCGGGTCCAGCGAGGTCAGCGCGTCCTGCAGCACGAACCCGATCTGGGCGCCCCGCACGGCGCGCCAGTCCTTCTCGCGGTAGCCGCGGGTATCGGCCCCGTTGATGTCGAATGTGGTTGCCTCGATCCGGCTTCCGTCACCGGCCAACCCGACGAGGGCGCGCGCGGTCACCGACTTGCCGGATCCGGACTCGCCGACGATGGCGAGCACCCGGCCGCGCCGGATGGTCAGGTCGACCCCCGAGACCACCGGCAGCGCAGAACCGTCCTCGGCGCGCACGCTGTCGAAGGACACCGTCAGTCCCTTGATGTCGACGAGCACATCGCCGGTGTGCCCCTGCGGGGGCGCGGTGACATCCGCTGTGACGGTCATGCGCCGGTCCGGCGTTCGAAACGGCGCTGCAGGTTGCGACCCACGATGGACACGCTGATCACCGTGATGGTGATGAACAGTCCGGGGAAGAATCCGACCCACCAGGCGATCCGCAGATCCTGGCGGGCATCGGAGAGCATCGAGCCCCATTCGGGTAGCGGCGGTGTGGGTCCGAACCCGAGGAAGCTCAGGCCCGCGGCTCCGATGATCGCGGTGCCGACACCGAGGGTGGCCAGTACCGGTACCGTGCCGAGGGCATTGGGCAGCACGTGACGCACCGTGCGCCGCGCCGCCGACGCGACGGCCAGCCGGGACTGCGCGACGTAGTCCGATTCGCGCACCCGCAGGGTTTCGGCACGCACCACGCGCCCGTAACGGGGCGCCGACGCGATCGCGATGGCGGCGATCACGTTGCCGGTACCGGGTCCGGTCAGCGTGATCAGCATCAGGGCGAACAGCAGGTCGGGGAAGGCGCCCACCGCGTCGAAGACCCGGGAGATCGCCTCGTCGACCCGCCGGCGTGCGACGCCGGCGATCAGGCCGAAGAAGACTCCGAGCACCACGCCGAGCACGGTCGACGCGACCCCGATGAGGATCGAATACCTGGCGCCGTAGACGATCCGCGACCACACGTCACGACCGAGATGGTCGGTGCCGAAGATGTGCTCGACGCTGGGGGCGGCCAGCGCGTCGGACATATCGCTGGCCAGTGGGTCCCGGCCGGTGAACAGGCCGGGGAACACCACGGCCAGCACCAGCAGCACCAGGATCGATCCGGCGATCAGCAGGCCGGTGTGCCGGAATCGGGTCAGGCCCGAGGACAGCGAGCGGCCCGGGAACGCGAAAGTCGTTGCCATCTAACGCACCCTCAATCGCGGGTCGATCCAGAGGTAGACGATGTCGACGACGGTGTTGACCACAACGTAGAGGGTGACCGCCAGCAGGGTGATGCCCAGCACGACCGGGACGTCCTGGCGGGTCACCGCGACGACGGTGGCCTGCCCGATGCCGGGCCTGCCGAACACCTGCTCGACGATGACGGTGCCGGTCAGCATCCCGCCGACCGACCAACCGGCCAATGTCGCAGCCGGGATCAGCGCGTGCCGCAGCCCGTGACGCAGCTTGAGTCGCCACGGGGAGATACCGCGGGTCATTGCGGTGACGGCATACGGTTGTTCGAGGGATTTCTCGATGCCCTCACGCAGCACCTGGGACAGCACCGCCGCCAGCGGAAGCCCCAGCGTCAGGCTGGGCAGCACGATGTTTTCCAGCTTGCTGCCACCCACCACCGGCAGCAGACCCAGCTGGAAGGACAACACGGTGATGAACACGATGCCGAGCCAGAACGTCGGGATCGATGCGAAGGTGAGCTCGCCCAGGTAGGTGATCCGGGTGCCGATGCCCTTGCGCCCCGCAGTGATCAGCGCGGTGGTCAGCGCCACCACGACCGCGACCAGGGTTGCGGTGGCGGTCAGTTGTGCGCTGGCCACCAGCCGGTGACCGAACAGGATGTCGCTCACCGGGGTTCGCTGCACGTAGGACATGCCGAAATCACCCTGCAGCAGCCTGGTCAGGAAGTCGTAATACTGCACGAACAGCGATTTGTCCAAGCCCCACTGCGCCTCGATGGTGGCACGCAGTTCCGGGGTGTCGAACTCACCCATCAGCAGGGTGACCGGATCACCGGGTGCGAAGTGCACGGCCAGGAACGCCGCAGAAGCGGCCAGCCACAGCACCACCGCCGCGGCGAGTAGTTTCTCCGTGATGTACTTCGCCTGGAACGCCGCGCCCGACAGCCGCGAGCGCCGGCGCGCGCCGAGGGCACCCGCGGCCGTGGCGCCCGGGGTGTCCTTCGACGCCAGATCCGACGAGGATGTCTGCAGCACAGTCATGTTCGTGGAAGCGCCGGCGTCAGCCGAACGCAGCCTCCCCCACGGTATGAAGGCTCTTACCCGACGGGATGTGATCGTCGAATCCATCGCCGGGCCGCTCGAGCCCCAGGGTATCGCGCAGTGTCGTGCCCGGGTACTCGGTGCGGAAGATGCCCTTACGTTGCAGCAGCGGGACAACGTGGTCGACGAATTCCGTTGCCACGTGCGGGAGTTGCGCGGACATGATGTTGAATCCGTCGGAGGCCCCCGCGTTGACCCACGTCTCGATCTGGTCGGCTATCTGTTCTGGTGAGCCGATGGCGGTGACGTGGGTCAGTCCGCCGCCCTGACGGGCGATGATCTCGCGGACGGTGAACTTCTCCCGTCGTGCGGTGCCGATGAGCGCGGCGAAATGTCCTCCCTGGGCTCCGAGTTCACCGTCGGCGGGCACCAGGTCCCACGGCAGTTCCTTGTCGAGGTCGAGTGCCTCGACCGGGACGCCGACCTGCAGCGCGAGGGCGTTGATCGCGAACTTCTCGGTGTGCAGTTCGCGCAGTTCGATCTCCTTGGCGCGCGCCTCCGCCTCGGTCGGCGCGACCAGGGTGATCAGGCCGGGCAGTACCCGGATGGTGTCGGGGTCACGGCCCCAGCCCTTGGCCTGCTCACGGATGGTGTTGCGGAAGGCGATCGCCGACTCGATGGTCGGCTGCACGGTATAGACGGCGTCGGCGAACCGGGACGCCAGCGCGATGCCGTCCGGCGAGGAGCCGGCCTGCACCAGCACGGGATGCCCCTGCGGGGACCGCGGAAGTGGCAGCGGGCCCGAGGTGTTGATGAATTCGCCGGTGTAGTCGATGGCGCGGATACGCGCCTCGTCGACGTAGGTGCCGGTGTCCCGGTCGGCGACCCAGGCGTCATCGGCCCAGCCGTCCCAGAGTGCGCGGACCGCCTCGACGAACTCGTGCGCACGCCGGTAGCGCTCGTCGTGGTCGAGTCCGTGTTCGCGCCCGAAATTGCGGGCGACATCATCACCGTTGGTGGCCACGATGTTCCAGGCCGCACGGCCGTTGCTGATGTGGTCCAGCGTGGAGATGCGCCGGGCCAGGTTGTATGCGGAGTTGTAGGAGCTGGACCCGGTGGCCACCAGCCCGATGCGCTCGGTGTACTGCGCGATAGCGGAGAACGCCAGCGTGGGGTCGAGCCCGCGGAAGGGCCGGTATTCGCCGCGGTACCGCCAGACGGGGGTGTCGGCCAGGAATACCGCGTCGAACTTGCCGCGTTCGGCGATCTTGGCGACCTCGATGTAGTGCTCGAGACTGCTGTACTTGTGGGCATCGACGGGGTCGGCCCGCCATGCGCCCGGGAACGCACCGCCGGGAATGAGGTTGAGGTTCAGCGTGATCGAGTCACGGGTGAAGGCCATGGGTTGGATTCCTTACTTCACAGTGCTTTTTTCGATGGGAAAGCCGACGATGCTTCCCCATTCGGTCCAGGAGCCGTCATAGACGCGCACGTTGTCGAAGCCGAGCACCTCCGACAAGGCGATCCAGCCCAGCGTCGATCGGTGCGAGAGCCTGCAGTAGTTGACGATCAAAGACGTTGAGCCATTTACCTTATCGTCGACGATCTGCTGCAGTTCCGAACGCGAGCGCAACCGGCCGTGTTCGTCGAGCAGGTCACGGAAGAAGAGGTGTTTCGCGCCGGGTATGCGGCCGTGCCGTTCGGCGCCGTGATCGATGGGGGCGTTCGGGCCGCTGACGCGGGCACCGCTGTACTCCTCGGGAGTGCGGTAGTCGAGCAAGACCACACCGTCCCGGCCCAGCAGGTCCCGCACCTCATCACGGCCGATCCGCAGCAGCTCCTGTTCGGGCGTCGGTACCGGAACCGGCAGCGCCTCCACAGCCGTGTCGCGCACCGCAGTGTCGGCCGCGGCGATACCGGCAGCCCGCCATGCCTCCAGGCCACCGTCCAGGTACGCCACCTCCTGGTAGCCACGCACCCGCAGCACCCACAGCAGGTAGGCGGCGAACTGGGTCGGGTCGCCTGCCAGCACGATACGTGAACCGACCCCGGCGCCGAGTTCGAAAAGTCGCTGCGACAACACATCTCCGGTCGCCAGTTCACGCTCCAGTGGATGCCAGGCCAGGTCCTTCCAGAACACGGCCCGCGCACCCGGGATCAACGATGCCTCGGGCCGGGTGGCGTGCACCTCGATGACGACCAACCGGGGGTTGGACAGGTCGGCGGCGAGCTCGTCGACGGAGACGACGCCACGGGTGATGAGCGACATGACACAAATCCTTTTGTTACATCCGATGTGTGACACACAAATTCGGGAGTGCGAACATTGAATGACACTTGCTCCGGGGTGTCCATATTTTGAATACCGTGAATTTATTGCCGGCGCGGCCCACACCAGGTCGGATAGCTTTCTCTGTTCAGGGGGCGAAAGGCGCTGCATCAGAACAATTCGACGCGACCGCCGTCCCGGTGATATGTATCGACACATATTTGTCGAGCGGCCTGAAACCGGAGGAGAATGCATGGGCGAGCAGGCCCGGACCGCCAATCTGATCGACCCGGCGACACTGCGCGCGGAACTGTCCCGCGGGTCGCTGGTGGTACTCGATGTGCGCCACACCACCGCCGGTGATCTCCCCGACCCGGCCGCGTACCGGCGCGGGCACATCCCCGGCGCGGTGTTCCTCGACCTCGATACCGACCTCGCCGGCGTGAGCACCGGCGAGAACGGCCGGCGGCCGTTACCCGGGGCAGAGGAGTTCCAGAAGACGGTGCGCCGTCTGGGGATCGCCGCGGATACGCCGGTGGTCGTCTACGGCGCCACACGTTCGGCGGCCCCCGCTCGCGCGTGGTGGTTACTGCGCTGGGCGGGTGTGCAATCGGTACGCCTGCTCGACGGTGGGCTGGACGGCTGGACCGCCCACGGCGGCGCACTACGCGATGGCGACGAGGCCACCACGCGTGCGGAGAGCGACTTCGTCATCACGCCGGGTGGCCTTCCGGTCATCGAACTGGCCGAGGTCCCCGGGCTCGCGGAGCGCGGCCAGCTGTTCGACGCCCGCCCGGCCGCCAAGTTCTCCCACCCCACCGATACGGACGCCGGCCATATCCCCGGAGCCCGGAGCGCCCCGGTCGGTGCGTCCTTCGACGAGTCCGGTTACCTGCTTCCCGATGATCAGCTGCGCGAACGGTTCTCCCGGTTCGGCGTGCCACCCGAGGGTGAGCCGGCGGCCTATTGCGGTACCGGTGTGGCGGCCGCGCTGGAGGTCTTCGTGCTCGGCCTCCTCGGCATCCGGGCCCGCCTCTACGTCGGGTCCGCGTCGGAATGGACCGCGGATCCCGCACGCGTGCTCGCGAAGTGAGCAGGCGCACCATGCTCGGCGCGGGTCTGCTACTGGATCTCACACCGTTCCGCGAAAGCCGGGCGTTCGGCAAACTGTGGACCGGAACCGCATTGGGCAGCATCGGCCAGGAGATGACGGTTGTCACCGTCGCCCTGCAGGTGTACGCGATCACCTCGTCGACGCTCGCCGTGGCCCTGATCGCCGGTATCGCACTCGCGCCCATCGTGGTGATGGGACTCTACGGGGGCAGCCTGGCGGACCGGTTCGACCGGCGACGGGTGGCGATGGCGGCGTCGGTGATCTCCTGGGTCGCGATCATCGCACTGGCCGTCCATGCCTGGCTGGGCGGCACATCGCTGTGGCTGCTGTATGCGGCGGCGACGGTCAACTCGGTCGCCGGCACCGTCGGCGGCATCACCCGGCGCGCCATCATCCCCCGGCTGCTGCCGCGCGAACTGCTACCCGCAGCGGGTGCCTTGAACGGCATCAACATGGGACTGATGGCGACGGTCGGCCCACTGCTGGCCGCGGCCGCGGTCGGAGCCGGCGGGTTTCAGGCCGCTTACAGTCTGGACGTGCTGCTGCACACCGCCGCATTCCTCGGGGTGTGGGCACTGCCGGCTTTGCGTCCCGTGGAGGCCCCCGATGTGGGTGCGTGGCGGGCCGTGCGCGACGGTATCGCATATCTGCGGCGCGCCAACAATATTCGGTTCGCTCTCACCATCGATATCGTCGCGATGGCGCTGGCCCAGCCGCGGGTGCTGTTCCCGGCGCTCGGCGCGGTGACCCTCGGTGGTGGTGTCACGACCGTGGGCGTGCTGTCCGCGGCATTCGCGGCCGGGGCGATGTGCTGTTCGGTGTTCTCCGGCTGGACCGGTTCGGTGCGGCGTCAGGGCGTCGCCATTCTGGTGGTGTCCTACATCTACGCGGCGGCGATCGTCGTGGCCGGTCTCATCCTGCTCGCCGCCGTGCTGTGGGGGCCGACCGACGCGGTCGACATCCCGGCCATCGTGGCGCTGACGGTCGCGTTGGCGGTCGGTGGCGGCGCCGACGGGGTATCGGCGATCTTCCGCGGCGCGATCCTGCAGGCCGCCGTACCCGATCACCTGAGGGGCCGGGTGCAGAGCCTGTTCACCATCATCGTGACCGGCGGACCTCGGGTCGGAGATGTGGTCACCGGCGCGGTGGCAAGCATGCTCGCCATCTGGAGCCCACTGGTCGCCGGCGGAACCGTCATGCTGATGCTGATCTGGGTGCTGGCGCGTCGCGTTCCGGGTTTCGCCCGCTACGACGCGGCCAATCCCGAACCCTAGAGCGTCAGGGCATCTCCGGCTGAATGGCATTGCGGGCACCGAGGGTTCGGCCCTTGCCCCAGCCCAGCACACGCCGGTAGGACCCGAGCAGGTCTGCTTCGATGACATGTGCGGTGTCCTTGAGCGGTGAGCCATCGGGAACCGGCTCCAGCAGTGGCGCGACGAACAGGGCGTCCGTCGGGCAGTATGCCTCGCACTGGAAGCAGGTCTGACAGCTGTCGTGCCGGGCGATGACCGGGACACCATCGGGACCGCGGTCGAAAACCCTTGTCGGGCAGACATCGACACACTTGTCACATGCGATGCAGCGGTCTGCGAGCACGATTTCTATCACTGGTCGAGCCCCCTCATGCGGCGCGTCCGCGTGCAGACAGCCACTGCGGTTCGGGCTGCGACCACACCCTGTCGAGTCCGCCGGTGAGCAGCCGGTACTCCTGCGCAGGATCGATGTCGGTGTGATCGAATCGCCGGTGCATACCCCGACTTTCGGTACGGGCCAGCGCGGCGTGATACATCCAGCGGCTGTGCGCCAGCATCGCCGTCGCCTCCCGCGCCCGGAACCGCTCCTCGCCGCGCACCGACCGGCCGGCCGAGGTGGCCGACCACAGTTCGTCGAGTACTCCCAGCGCCGGGGTGATCCGGTCGGCGTGGCGCAGGTAGTTGATCTCATACGGCAATACCTGGCTGCGCACCGCAGCCACCACGTCCCGGTGATCGGCCGTCCCGGGCCGGCCGACCTCATCGAGGGCGCCCACCGGCCTGCCACGCCGGCGCGCGAACGCTGCGGCGCCCGCACCTGCCCACCCCCCGGAGCACGCCGCCCACGCCGCATTGTGACTTCCGCCGCCGGTCCACGCTCCGGCGATCAGCTCTCGGGTGGCGGTGTCACCTGCGGCGTACAGCCCGGGAACATCTGTGGCACAGTCGATTCCGGCGATTCGCACGCCACCGGTACCGCGGATGGTGCCCTCGGTGACCAGCGTGATCTCGAAGTGCTCGGTGAACGGGTCGATACCGAGTCGGTCGAAGGTGAGGAAGAAGTTCGGCTGCGCGCTGCGCATCGCGGTCTGCTCGGCGGGACCGGCCCGGTCGATGCAGGCCAGCACCGGTTCGGACAGCAGTGTCGAGGCCATCAGTGTCCGGTCCTTGGACCGCGGTACCTCGAACACCGAGCCGTCCGCCCGGTAGAAGGTGGCCCAGTTGTAGAAGGCGTTCTTGGTGACGCCGGTCCCTTTGTGGGCGATGGCGTACGCATTGGAGAACTCCATCCCGGAGAGCACCGCACCGGCTTCGACCGCCATCAGCGCACCGTCTCCGGTGTCGACATCGCAGCCGAGGGTTTTGGATTGGAAGGCGCAGCCTCCGGTCGCCAGCACGACGGCGGCGGCTTCGATGCGTACCTCCTGCCCGGTGCGCCGGGCGACCGCCGTGGCGCCGGAGACCGCGCCGGAATCGTCGGTGAGCAGTTGCAGCGCCGGTGTGTGGTCGAGGATCCGGACGCCGAGCCGCTGCACCCGCAGCCGTTGGCGGCGCATGTACTCGGGCCCCTGCAGGTCGTCCTTGATGAGTTCACCATCGAGACCTACCGGGAACGGGTAGCGCTGGATCCGTGCGAGTTCGTCCATCCGGCGGTATGTTTCGTCGAGCACCCGGGTCATCCAGGATCGTTCGGTGAGGCCGCCGCCGATCTTCTCCCGGGCCACGATGGCGGCTTCGCGCAGTTCCGGATCGTCCTGGATGTACCAGATTCCGGTGCCCGCCGAGGCGGTGGCGCCGCTGGTCCCGGTGTATCCCTTGTCCGCCAGCACCACATCGGCGCCGGCTTCGGCGGCCCGGATGGCGGCCCAGGTTCCTGCCGGTCCGCCACCGATGACCAGAACGTCAGCCGAGCAGTGTTCGGCGACGTCGGATCCGGTCATAACAGGTCGATATTTGTCGTTGCGCATGCGGCGCGGAAGATATCGGATCGGCCCGATTCGAATCGCGGCTACGCGGGCCCCAGCAACAGCGGCAACCGCGGTAGCGCGCAGGTGGGGGACGGCCAGGTGATCTCCGGGACGTGGCCGGGCGGGAGCCGGAAGTCCGGGATGCGGGTCAGCCACTCGGTCACGACCAGCTTGAGCTCCATGCGGGCCAGGTGGGCCCCGAGGCTGGGGGCACCTCCCGCTTGCGGGGGACGGTGTGGACCGCCGCCGAAACCCCAGTGCTTGTGTAGCTTCTGATCGAGCATGAGGTCGTCCGTCGACTGGCCGTCGCTGCCGTCGCGGTTGATCGCCCCGATGCACAGCCGGACGTCGGCACCGGACGGAATCGTCACGCCGGCTACGGTCACCGGCCGGGTCGTGACCCGCCCGACGACCGGAGCCGCCGGTTCCAACCGGATCATCTCCTCCACGAATCCCGGCACCGCCTCGGGGTTCTGCCGCAGAGCGCGGCGCAGTTCGGGTCGGCAGGCCAGTTCCACCATGATGGCACCGATGGTGGCGGTGACCGTGTCCAGACCCGCGAGCACGAACACCATGGACAGCCCGACAGCCTCGTTGTCGGTGAGTGGGTCGTCCGCGTGCAGGAGATCGGACAGGATTCCGTCTCGTGGCTCATCACGTTGCCGGGCCACGGCTTCGGTCAGGTAGGTGTACAGCTCGACGGCCGGAGTGAGATCCACGCTGGACGGGTCGGTGGTGAGGCTGAAGGCGATGATCGCGTCCTTCCACCCGACGAGTCTCGCCCGGTCCACCAACGGCAACCCGAACAAGGTCAGGAACACCTGAGACGGGTACGGGGTCGCCAGATCGGCCATCACGTCGCACTCGTCCCGCTGGGCGATCCGCTCGATGATCTCGATGGCCTGTGCCTGCAGCGACGGCAGCAGAGCGCCGAGGGTCTGTGGACTGAAGTACTGGTGCAGGATGCGCCGGTAGCGGGTGTGCTCCGGTGGGTCGAAGCCCAGCGGCACCAACGGCACGGGGCTGATCATGTCGTCATAGGCGATACGCGAGGAAAACACCTCCGGGCTACGCAGTGCGGCGAGGACATCCTCGCGGCGGGTGAGGTAGTACCAGCCGTCACCACGCACGACGGGGCCGAGATCACGCAGTGCAGCCCAGCCGTGGCCACGGTCGCGCACCATCGGGAGGTCTTCGTATCGGATGTGCGGGAGTTCCAGATGCTCGCGGGCGGCGGTCACGGTCGGACCAGTCCGCGCGGCCGGACCAATCCCAAGTCCAGATGGGTGACCCAGCCGGGTGCGGCATCGCACACCGCGGGGATGGTGTTGATGGCGCCCATCGCTGTCCAGTCATAGCCGGGATGGGTCATCGTCCCGTCCGGCCTGCTGACACCCTTGAGGGTCAGTTCGGTCGGCGGATCCCCGTCGATGACGATCTCGTAGCGGGTCTCGCCCCAGTCCCACGGCGGATCCAGTCGGTCCGGGCCCGCGGTGACATAGATGGCATGGAAGACGATCAGCGGCCGGCCGTCGACCCACGCCGTCCATTCATGTCGTTGGGCGGCGACCGTGCCCACCGCGATCTCACCCTCGTCGTGCGCGATGGCTTCCCGCGCCGTCGCGACGTCGATCTCGGCGGCGGTGACCTCGTCGATGGTGACGCCGAGACCGTCGGCGATCATGTACATCGATTGCGCGAAGAACGGCAGCCCGAGGCCGAGAATCGTCGGTTCGTCGAGGAATCTGTTCTTGTCCTTGCCGAACCCCATCCAGTCGATATGGTCCAGCGGCGCATCCTTGATGACGTCGACGACTTCGTACACCTGGATGGCCTCGATCCTGCTCATCACCCGGGCCAGGGTGAGCGGAAGGACGTCCCCGGCATAACCGGGGTGGATGCCGCCGCCGTGGAAGGAGGTGGCGCCATCGGCACACGCGGCCCGGATCTGTGCGCCGGGATCCGCGAAATCCGGTGATGGATAGAAGAACCCGCTGGTGGTGACCACGTTCTTGCCGGATCGAAGTATCCGGCAGACGGTTGCGACATCCATGATGATCGGGGTGTAGAACACACAGTCGGCGTCGAGCGCCAAGACCGCCTCGGCATCGTCGGTGGCGATGATCCCGGTCGGAGCGATGCCGGCGATCTCGCCGGCATCCACGCCCACCTTGTCCGGGGAGTGCACCAGCACCCCGACCAGATCGAACACCGGGTTGTCGGCGAAATGCCGCACTCCGACCTGGCCGACATCACCGGTCATCCACTGGATCACCCGATAGCTCATCGCCCCAACCCTTTCGACAACACCCCGCGGCCCACGATGGTGGGCAGGTCCAGGAAGGTGCGGATCCCCGGGGCGGCAGCGCACACCGGGGCGATCGCGTGGACGGCATGCATCGCGGTGCCCAGGCAACCCTGATCGGTGTCATCCTCGTCGTGGATGGCTATCCGCGATTCCAGCACCATCGACGGCAATCCCTCGACGGTGACTTTCCAGCCGCGCCCGTTCGGCCAGTCCGGCGCCTGCTCGGTGCCGAGCCGGGTGATGTGTTCGACGGTCAATGCCCGCCTGCCCTCGATCACGGCGGTGTAGGAGAAGCGCTGCGCGGAAACGGTTCCCGCATCGATACGGCCGGCCTTGATGTCGATCGGTGTGTCGGTGACCGCCACCTCGCGCTCCCAGATGTAGTCGTCGATCGTCGCGCCCAGCCCCTCCGCCAGGAGCATGAGCGGCGCCTTGAAAGACAGTCCACCAACGGCAGCTTCGTCCATGGGCACCCGCTCATCGGGTGGTTTTCCGAAGCCCATCACATCGAACAACACGAACGGCACGTTGTAGGTGGAGTAGTCCATCAGTTCCTGCACCAGCAGCGAATCGATGCGACGGAACAGCCCGGACATCGTCAGCGGCAGCACCTCCGCGGCCCAGCCCGGTTGAATTCCGGTGGCGTGAAACGAACTCTGCCCCTCCTGGCAGGCCGCCTCCAATCGCTGCGCCACGTCCTCGCCGGCGCTCAGCGGGTAGATCCACGCGGTGACGGCGGTCGACACCACGTTCTTGCCAGAGGCCAGCAGTCGGCAGATGTCATCCAGCGCGACAGGTGGATTCCACTCACCCGCGGCCATGTACAGCACGCAGTCGGCATCGAGTGCGAGAACCGCGTCGACATCGGTGGTGGCCAGTACACCGATGTCGCCGATTCCGGCCACCTCGCCGATATCGCGTCCCGCTTTGGCCTGGTTGTACACCCGGGCGCCCACTAGTTCGAGATCGGGATGTTCGTGTACCGCGGACAGCGCATGGGTGCCGACATTGCCGGTGGCCCACTGGATCACCCGCAGCGGCGGGGCCATCTCAGCCGCCTTGTTCGGCAAGCCGGGCCTGGCGTGCCTCATACCGGTCGACGAGTTCTCTGAAGCCGAGCCTGTCGTACTGCGGGATCGGTTGGATTCCCCAGACATCCTTGGCAGTGTCCTTGCCCTCGGCGCCTTCCGGAGGCCCCAGTGGCGGGTAGGGGAACTTGCACTCCAGGGCGTCATCGGAGTAGCGGACCTTGAGCAGTTCACTGCAGATCTGGGTGAGGCTCAGCGTGGGGTAGCCGTAGTAGATCGCCATGAACGGCAGGGTGAATGCCCCCTCGATGACGAGCGCGATCAGGCACACGAGCACGGCGCGCTTGATGTACTTGTGCATCCGCGCGTAGTACGGCGTGGTGCCCGGAGGCAGATCGTCGGCGGTTGTCTCGGCTTGCGGTGTGGTCACGGGTGTCACTCCTTCAGTCCGTGAAGATTTCGCGATTCACGGTGTGCAGGTACGGGATCGCGAGGAACGGGGTGATATAGAAGATGTCGTAGAGCCACCAGCCGATGACGGGGAAGATGACACCCGCGTACCGGACGTCGGCGAACATCGTCATGTTGAAGACATAGACGGTCCAGATGACGACGCCCATCCAGCAGGTGACGATCATCCATTGGTGGCCCCAGCGCTTCATCTGCAGGAATCCGATGGCGGCGGCGCACCGCATGGCGAAGACCGTGATGATCATGCCCATCACCATCGCCTTCTCACCGGGTCCCGCGGCACCACCTACCCAGAGTTCGTTGTAGTGCCAGAAGTAGCCGGCGTCGAACATGTGACCCCAGCCGACCATCAGCACCCGGTTGATCAAGGTGTGATTGGCGACCAGGTCCAGTGCCCAGCCCAGGCTGTTGAGCATGCCGTCGATCAGCACCAGGTAGCCGATCAGGGTCACGATCATCGGGCGGACCGACAGCCCGGCCCGCGCGGCCTGCCGCTGCAGCCATACCCCGCGCATGAAGATCGGGAAACCGATCAGCCCGGGCACCCACATGCCCATCAGGGCCGCGCCGACGATCATCCATTTGTCGGCTCTGCGCTGGGCGAGTCGGGACTCCTCGCTGTGGTCCTCCAAAGTGACCGAGCCGCCGACTGTCACGCTCACAAGTTCCACCACCCGCGCTCGAAGGACATGTAGAGCTGGATCAGGAACATGGTGAGTAGATAGCCGTAGATGGCGATCTGGAACACGATGAGCGCCCGCTTACGCTTCTTTTCTTTCTGGTCGGCCATGACGAAATCCCTTCCTAGAGTTAGCCGGTGGCGAGCAGACCGGCGGCCGCGATCTCACGGAGACCCTCACTGATGGCTCCGTCGGTGCTCAGTGGGGCGAGGATGCATGCCTCGGCGGCCTCCAGTTCGCCGGCCCCCGCGACGATCAGCTGCGCGGCGGTGACGAGCACCCGGGTCGAGGGCGGCTCGAAATGAAAGGCCTCATCGGCGGTGCGGATGGCGTTGGCGCACTGCACGAGTCGATGTGCCGACGCGGCATGGACGCCAGTTTCGGCGACGACGGCTTCGGCTTCCCGCTCCGGTGGCAGGTAATTCATCGGCAGGGTCGCGAACCGCTGCCGGAAGGACGGTTTGAGTTCCTTCAGTGAGCTGCGATAGGCGGGATTGTAGGAGCACACCAGCATGAATTCTGCTGGTGCAGTGACGACCTCGTCCGCACGATCGAGATACAGGGTGCGGCGATGGTCGGTCAATGAGTGCAAGATGGCCAGGGAATCGTGGCGTGCTTCGACGACCTCGTCGAGGTAGCAGATGGCCCCCGCCTTGACGGCCCTGGTCAGTGGCCCGTCGGTCCAGATCACGTCGCCACCGGTGACCATGAAGCGACCGACCAGATCGGAGCTGGTCAGATCGTCATGGCAGCTGATGGTGACGACGGGCCTGCCCAACAGGGATCCCATGTGTTCGACGAACCGGGTCTTTCCGCACCCGGTGGGACCGGTCAACATGACCGGGATCTTGCGGGTGAATGCCTGCTCGAAGAGCTGCACCTCGTTGCCGCTGGAATAGTATGTCTCGCTGTTCATCTGACTCCCTGCGTGTTCATGCGCTGACCAGCTCCCGGTGGACGTGTGCGAGCACGCGAGGCAATTCTTCGATCCGCCGGATCCGTTGCGAGCGCCTGGTGCCGAATACCTCCGGGAGTGGATCGACCCGGGTCGGCCCGACGCCGACGTAGTAGACCGATACCCCGGCGTCGTTGGCCTCCTCGACCGCGTGCGCGGCATCCGACCAGGCGTAGCGGCCCTCGTAGCCCTCATCGGAAATCATCCCGTCACCGATGATGATGAGGAGCCGACGCTCCGAGGGCTGCGCGAGCAGCCGGCTGGTCAGATGACGAATGGGCGCACCGAGCCGGGTATAGCCTCCGGTGGACAGTCCCAGTCCGCTGGGCGGGATGAACCGTCCTTCCGGGAAGTCCTTGAGGCACCGCACTTCGACGCGATGCCGGGTGTTGCCGGTGAACACGAAGATGCCGTGGCGTTCCCTGGCGTGGGTCATCGCCCGGGACAGCGCATCGGCACAGGCCAGTTCCAGCCGGAACACCCTGCCGCCGTGGACCCCCAGCGACGAGCTGCCGTCCAGGAGCAGCGCGGTGCTGACATCGCGATTGCTGGGCAGCAGTTCCCGGAACAGGCGCGGCTCGGCGGCTTCACCGGTGCGCAGATCGACGTAATGGCGTACGTAGGAGTCGATGTCGAGATCCGAGCCATCCTCCAGACGATTGATCATGGCGCGGTGGGTGTTCTCCTGAAACCACCTGCGCAGATCGGCCGAGACCGTCTTCGCGGCGTCGACGTGACGGTCACGGGACAGCTCCAGAACCGCCACATGATCGGGCAGAAGACGTTTCGTCCAGGCATTCCACTCCGGATACGGGATACCGGGACGATGCTCGGGGGTGACGTCCATATCGTTGTCCTGCGGCCGGCTCGGTGGCGGCAGGTTCGGATTTCGCACGCCGCCATCACCGCCCACCGGCACCGAGTAGGGCCGGGGCATCCGCTTCTGCGTGGTGGTCCACGGCATGCGACCGAACTGCCGCCGCAGCTTGTCGACCAGTCCCGTCGGCGTCGTGTAGACCGCGGGCAACCGTCCCAGCAGCGGGTGGACAGTGAGCCCGTCGCCGCCGCGGGCCAGCTCGATGGCACGGACGATCATCGTGTGGGCATCCTGCTGCGGATCGGCCGGCTCCAGCCCGGGCAGCAGCCGAGCACACTCGGGCATCAGTCCCGGCCAACGGGACGCGACCCAGCCCAGTGCGACACCGGCTTCCACGATGGTCAGCGCCCGCACCTCGCGCGCTGACAGTTCGTCGATCCTGTACTCGCCGACCCGGTCCTTCGATGACGAACATTGCAGGGCGATACCGCATGTCAGCGACCGCCGCGTCCAGTCGACTCCCAGCCGTGGGTAGGGCACGTGGACGAAGGTGCGCGACGAGTTCAGGCCGAACCCGCGGTGTTCCCCGGTGACCAGGCGGACACCCGCGCGGCGCTCTTCGCTCAGTGCGACCGCGGTGAGAGAGCAGCTGCGTTCCAGCGCCATCGCCGTGGTGTCATCGAGGTCAGCCATGCGAAGCGCCGATCAGAAGGTGCCGATATTGGAGAACATCCAGTACCAGAACCAGATGACCAGACCGGTTCCGCCCCAGGCTGCGACGTAGCGCAGCACTTCCCACACATAATCCACGGCGGAACCTCCTTGTTGACGAGTTCATCGGATCTCCGGGCCGCGAGCCGCCGCCGCGGCATTGTTCCGGTCTGGAGCCTCGCGTGTCACGCGGTGTCGGCTTCACCTGTCGGGCCATGGTGGTCTGTTTCTAGCCCAGTGACTGACTTCAGTCAATAGAAGACAGGTATATCTCACGAATACGCAGTGTGTAAGGACAGTTGTACCCGTCCCAGTGATGTCAGTCAGTAAAAATCTCGCGGTTCACCGTGTGCAGATACGGGATCGCGAGAAACGGGGTGATGTAGAAGATGTCATACAGCCACCAGCCCACGACCGGGAAGATGGTGCCCGCGAACCGGACATCGGCGAACATCGTCATGTTGAACACGTAAAGCACCCAGATGACGACGCCCATCCAGCAGGTGATGATCATCCACTGTTGGCCCCAGCGCTTCATCTGCAAGAAGCCGATGGCCGCGGCGATCCGCATGGTGAACACGGTGAGGATCATCCCCACCTCCATGGCCTTCTCGCCCGGCCCGGACGCCCCGCCGACCCAGAGTTCGTTGAAATGCCAGAAGTATCCGGCGTCGAACATGTGGCCCCAGCCGTTCAGCAACACCCTCGCCAGCAACGTGTGACTGCCGATCAGGTCGAGCGCCCATCCGACGGTGTTGATCGCCGCGTCGATGATGACCAGATACCCGAGGAGGGTGACCATCATCGGCCGCACCGCGAGTCCGTTCTGCTGGGCCCGCCGCAGTAGCCACACGCCGCGCAGGAACAACGGCAGGCCGAAGATGCCCAGCGCGGCGGTGCCGATCAGAATGCTGCCGCTGATCAACCATCGGTCCGCCTGGCGCTGGGCCAGTCGTGACTCCTCCAGGTGTTCATCGAGAGGCAGGGTCGCCGAAGCGGCTGACGGTCGCATGTTGACTGACTCTAGTCATGCAAATGACTGCCGGACAAGCACTGGCTGCGGGTGGTTGCCGCCGATTCAGCCGGCAACGGCGACGCTGCGCATGGTGCGCTTCACCAGATCTTCGAGCAGATCGCGACGCATGGGGTCGTTGGTGGTGATCGCCAACGCGTAGAGGCACAACAGGAAGAGCACCGCACTGTTCATCGGCTTCACCTCGGGATCCACTTCCCCCTCGGACCGGGCCTGCTCGATGCGCTGGGCAAGCAGCAGCACCAAGGAGTGGTCGCCGCCGTCCTCGGAATCCGGCCGGGTCTGTGAGAAGTGCAAAGCCAGGAAGTCCTTGAACAGCACGGCACCGAGCCGGCGCTCGAGCCCCAGCACCAAGCGCGCCGCCTCGGACAGAGCCGATTCCAGGTCATGGCCCTTTTCGAGGTAGCGGCCGAACTGTTTGGCCATCCGGTCCTCTTCGCGCTTCTCCAGTTCCAGGAGGACGTGCTCCTTGGTCGGAAAGTGAAAGAAGAAGGTGCCATGGGCCACCCCGGCGGCCGCCACGATGGCGGCGACATCGGCCTCGGCCATCCCGGACCGCTTGAACTCGGCCACGGCGGCACCCAGCAACCGCTCCCTGGTCTGCAGGCGCTTCGCCTCGCGCGCCGAGGGGCCGTTCACCACCGCCATATCGCTCCGCTCCTGTTCACGCTCCGGCGCGCCGAGTGACCCGGAGCCGCCGACAACGACAATATCGGCTCGGCGCGCCGACGCGTCCAACCCGCGAAAATTGCCACATCAAATGACTTGAGTCAGCTCGATCTCGAACGGCATGCTCGCCCATGTTTGGACGCACACACCGCGGGGCAGCCCATTTTCCATGACCGATACGCCTACCACCCTGCAGGGAAAGAAGATCGCCATCCTGGCCACCGACGGTGTCGAGCGTCGCGAACTCGCAGAACCCCGCGATGCCATCGCCAAGGCCGGCGGCGCGGTCGAGTTGTTGTCCATCCATGACGGTGAAATCGACTCGCGTAACCACGATTTGGAGCCCGCCGGCACGTTCCGGGTGGATCGCCGGGTCGACGGTGCCTCCGTGGGCGAGTTCGACGCGCTGGTGGTCCCCGGCGGCACCGTCAACGCCGACAAGCTGCGATCCGATGAGTCCGCGGTGGCGTTTGTGCGCCAATTCGTCGAGTCTGGCCGCCCAGTCGCGGTCATCTGTCACGGCCCGTGGACCCTCATCGACGCCGGCGTGGTCGCGGGTCGGACCGTCACCTCCTATCCGAGCCTTCGCATCGATCTGCGCAATGCCGGTGCGAAGACCGTCGATGAGGAAGTGGTGATCGACGGGAACCTCATCACCAGCCGAACCCCCGATGACCTGCCCGTGTTCTGCGACGCGCTCTTGAACGCGGTCTCGAAAGCCCCTACGCCACAGCGCTAGAAGGGCCGGCGTAGATCTCACGAGATGGCGTCCGGTACGAATCGGCCACGCCGGTTTCTCCAGGATTTCAGTCTCGTGCGTGCGGGTCTGTCGAGACTGCACCCACGTAGCTGAAAACGCGCCGATTCGTACAAGGTTTCAGTCTCGTGGGCTCAGCCGCGACCCGGCTGAACTGGCGCAGGTGTTTGGGTGCGAGTCCACCTGGACTCACGGTCAGGCTCAACCCCGGCGGCCGTCACGCCCCGTACGCAGCGCTGAAGAACTCCAGTTCCAGCCGCATCGCCCGTCGGTAGGCCCGCCGTATGGCCGGGCTGTCCTCGGCGAGTCGATCGAGCAGCCGTTCCAGCAGCGCAGCGATCTCCTCGAAACCGGGGTCTGCGTAGGTCTGTACCCACTGCGCGTATGGGCCCGCCGTGTCCGCGTCCAACGCCGACCCGATGTGCGCATAGAGCCGCATGCACGGCGTCATGGCCGCGCACACCACCCCCAGACCTCCGGTCGCCGCGGTCGCCAGCAGGAACTCCGTATAGGCCAGCGTGGCGGCGGCGGGCTGCACCCCGGCCATGTCTATCCCCCAGGACGCCGCGTATCCGGCATGCAGACCCAGTTCTTCCCGCACGCCGGCCAGCAGGTCGGCGAAGGTCAACAGCGTCTCGGTATCGGTGCTGCGGACCAGCGCCAAAGCGTATGCACGGGCGAAAGATTCGAGGAAGAACGCGTCCTGGGCGATGTATCCGGCGAAGAGATCCCGCGCCAGGGTGCCGTCCCCGATCCCCCGGACGAACGGGTTGGCCAGTACCTCGGCGGTGATATCGGCGTTCTCCGACCACAACTGCGCTGACAGGTTCATGCCAGCGCCATATCCCAGAACGCCACCTCGAGCTGCAGCACCGCGTCGACCCAATCCTGGTGCTCGGCCGGTGATGCGAGTGTGCCCAGCTCCTCGACGTATCCGGCGAAGTCGGCTGTCGTCCAGTGCTCGACGAACTCGTCGAGTGGCGCCGCGGCCGGCGCTGCGGACGTCCAGCCCAACAGATAGACCCGTTCGATGACCCACAGGGCGGTGACGGCGGCGTCATAGGGCTCGCCGTCGAGACGTTGCAGCAGTTCGCGGTACGCCAGCGTGCCGGGCAGCGGTTCGGCAACCAGATCTATACCGCGGCGCACCGCCTGCTCCTCGAACCAGTCCAGTTCGGCGACCAGGGCGGCGCAGCCGCCGACGAGCACCTGCTGGGCGGCGCGGGGTGCTCTGGCGAGCAGCCGGGACTGGAAGACCAGCAGGTCGGCGACGAACAGCGCATCCTGGCGCAGCCACTTGTCGAAGGCCGCGTCGGTGATGGTGCCGTCGCGCACCGCGTCGAGGAAGGGGTGACGGGTCGCAGCCGTCCAGAGATCATCGGACACGCCGACCAACACTAGTTCACACGTTCTGTGGCTCGTACCCGCAGATCGCGGCGACCTTCTCCGCCGATGCCGACGCCGGATCGAACTGGTAGCCCAGCCATTCGGCCGCCAGCCGACGGGCCAACTCGATGCCCACGACCCGCTGCCCGAAGCACAGCACCTGGGCGTTGTTGCTGAGTACCGCGCGCTCCACCGAGAAACTGTCGTGGGCTGTGACCGCGCGCACGCCGGGCACCTTGTTGGCCGCGATGGCCACCCCCAGACCGGTCCCGCAGATCAGCAGCGCGCGGTCGACCTCACCGTCGGCCACCATGCGGGCCGCGGTGACCGCCACGTGCGGGTAGGCGGTGTGTTCATCGGGACCGACACCGACGTCGACGACGGAATCCACTCGCGGGTCCGACTCCAGGTCGCCGCGCAGGATGTCCTTGTACTGCAAACCGGCGTCATCGCAGCCGATCACCACGCGCAGGGTCATGCCGTCTCCTCGATCAGTTCGGCCACGGTGTGAATGCACATGGCCAGTGATGTGGCGCCCGCATCGGGGGTGCCGACACTGCGTTCTGCCAGTGGCCGGGCCCGGCCGACCCTTGGTCTGAGGTCGGCCGTCTCGGCGGCCGCCTTCTGGGCGATCTCCACGGAATCCAGCCATGCGGTGCGCCAACCGGTTCCACTCTCGACGGCCGCCCCGAACGAGTCCAGAAAGGACCCGAGTGCATCGAGCATGGTCTTGTCACCGCGCTCGGCACGGCCCAGCGCCACCAGCGCGTCATGTCCGGCCCGCACTGCCGAGGCGATGTCACGATCACCGGGAACGCCCCGATCGCCCAGTGGCGCCGCGGCGGCGCACAGCGCGGCACCCCACAGCACGCCGGAGGTGCCACCGGCCTTCGCCGCCCAGGCTTCGCCGGCCGCGGTCAGCACCGACGCGGCACCGCCGCCCGAGTTGACGGCTGCTGCGGCGGCACCTGCGGCCGCCGCGGTGCCCTTGACCATGCCGCGTCCGTGGTCACCGTCGCCGGCGACCGCGTCGATGCGTCCGAGTTCGTGCTCGGCGTTAGCCATCTGCGCGGCGATCGACGAAATTCCCTGGGCCATCATGGCTGCGACCCGCCGGGAGTCCGCATCCCCCTGGGTGGTCCGCTGCGCCACCGCGGCGGGCGCGCCATCGGCACGCCGGGTCCTCGCGCCGACCGGGACCGCGCCCCTGCGATAGGCGGGCGTGTCGGCCGGTGCGGTCCACAGCCGCTCCAGTTCGTCATCGAGCCACATCACCGTCAGCGAGCAGCCGGCCATGTCCAGACTGGTGACCAATTCGCCGACCTCGGGTGACACCACGGTGTGGCCTGATTCGGCGAGCCGGGCCGCCACCGTCTTCCACACCACGAACAGCTCTTCGTACTTGGTGCGGCCCAAACCGTTGAGAATCACCGCGATCCGCCCGGATGCCCCGGCCGGCTTCTCGGCCAATACCCCGGCGACCAGCAGGTCGGCGAGTTCGGCGGCCGTCGGCATTTCATGACTAGACACGCCCGGTTCACCGTGGATGCCCAGGCCCAGATCCATCCGGCCGTCCGCGACAACGAACAGCGGACGGTCCGCACCGGGCAGGGTGCACCCCTCGAACGCCACGCCGAGCGTGCGGGTCGCCGCGTTGGCCTTGACGGCCACCCGCTCGACACCGTCGAGATCGGCACCCTCCTCGGCTGCCGCACCCGCACAACGGAACACCGTGAAGTCCCCGGCGATGCCGCGGCGCTTTCCGATGTCGCCCGCCTCGGCGCTGGCGATGTCGTCGGTGACGCCCAGATAGCGGCCGTCGATGCCCTCGGCCCGCAGCGCAGTGACCGCGAGCCCGAAGTTCATCACATCACCGGCGTAGTTGCCGGTGACCAGCAGCACGCCCGCGTCACCGTGTGCGGCGCGGGCCACCGAGGCGGCCTCCTGAGCCGACGGGGAGGTGAAGATGTTGCCCACCACGGCGCCGTCGGCGAAGCCGTGCCCGACCACCCCGCAGAACGCGGGGTAGTGGCCCGAGCCGCCACCGACGACGACCGCCACCTTTCCGGGCGGCGTCTGGGTGGTACGCACGACGCCGCCCGGCACAGCCACCACGTAGTGCGAGTTGGCGTCCAGGAAGCCGGCGAGCATGTCCTCGGTGAACGTGGCCGGGTCGTTGAACAGACGTGTCATGGCACGGACCTCATCTAGGTGGAAGGCGATCAGTGAATGTGGCTGCCGCCGTTGATGTCAACGGTGGTGCCGGTCAGGTAGCCGGCGTCCGCGCTGGACAGGAAGGTGATCACCGCCGCGACCTCCTCGGTGGTGGCAGTGCGTCCGACCGGGATGGCGGCGGCCAATGCCGCCTCCTGCTCGTCGGTGGATCCGACGCGGATATTGGTGTCGACCGCGCCCGGGGTGACCGCGTTGACGGTGACACCCTTGTCGGCGACCTCGCGGGCGAGCGCCTTGGTGAAACCGAGGATGGCGGCCTTGGCCGAGGAGTAGGGCACCTTGCCGAACACGCCACCACCGCGCTGCGCGGACACCGAGGACATGTTGACGATGCGGCCCCAGCCCTGCTCGATCATGGCCGGCAGGAAGGCGCGGGTGACGAGGTAGGTGCCGGTGGAGTTGACGGCGAACACCTTGTTCCACAGCTCGAGGGTGGTCTCCAGGAAGGGCACCGGGGAGGTGATGCCCGCGATGTTGGCCAGCGCGCCGATCGGTGGCAGGTTACCCGCGCTGACCTCCGCCGCGACGGCGTCGTAGGCGGCGGTGACCGATTCCTCGGAGGTGACGTCGATGCCGTACCCGAATGCCGGCACCGCGTACTGGTCTCCGATCTCGGCGGCGACCTTGGCGCTCTTCTCGCCGTCGAGGTCGAGGATGACGATGGCCCAGCCCTCCCGCGCATAGCGTGCGGCGACGGTCACGCCGATGCCCTTGTCGGAGGTGGCGCCAGTGATGACGGCGGTCTTCTCGATGTTCACAGTGTCTCCTTCTAGATCAGTTCGGAAATCAGTTGGCCGGCAGCGGCAGTGGCCGCAGGTCGTTCGCCGTGGGTGACATCTCGGGTCTCCAACTCCAGCGAGAAGTGGCCGGTGTAGCCGGCGTCTGCCAGCGCCTTGAGTCCGCGGTCGAAGTCGACGGCCCCGTTGCCCACCGAGAGGTTGATGTTCCCGGGCACGGCATCGCGGATGTGCACGTGCGCGATACGCGCGCCGATACGCCCGATGTAGTCCACCGGGTCGCCGCCGGAGGCCACGATGTGGCTGAAATCCATCACGATGCCCACTCGGGCGTCGAGTCGCTCGTGCAGGGCCTGGGCGCGGTCGATGTCACAGCACAGTCGGTGGAAATGCAGTGACTCGGTCCAGAGCTCGACCCGCCCGCCGGCGGCGACATGCGAGGCGGCGGTGAGTTCGTCGGCGACCAGGTCCAGATCCCGGTCCAGCGCGGACACCGGTTCGTGAGCCAGGGCCCCGCAGGGCAACACCAGCGCACGCGCGCCCGTGGCGGACGCGAGGGCGACCAGCATGTTCAGGTGGCGCAGACGCGCCCGCTGTTGATCGGTGTCCAACGACACGTTGAGGTCGCCGATATCGCCGTTGATGGAACGCACCGTGAGCCCGGACGTGGCGACCGTGGCGGACACCTCGGCGACCGCGGCCTCATCGAGCACATACGGCACGTGGTCGCAGACGCCGGGCAGCGCCCCCAGGTCGATTTCGGTGAAGCCGATTTCGGCAATCGTTGCCAGCGCCTGGGCCAGATTCTGGTGCCGAAAGCTGATGGTGGAGCAGCCGAGCCTGCTGCTGAAGCGCCCTGTCATGTCACCTCCCGCGTTGTGATGACAGGCACACTAGACGAGTTGACTGTTGACAGTCAACGGGCGACATTTCTTTCTTGTTGACTGTTGACATTCATTGTGGGCGTGCTCACACTGAGTGACGCACTGCACTGTTGACCGTCGACAGTGATCGGGAAGGCCAGTCGGAAGACCAGGTAGAACTGGATTTGAAAGGATGTCCACCATGAGCGATGACGCTCTGAAGATGCGGGGCCCGATCAACGGGACGCCGGAGGCCAAACGGGTCGCGGTCGGTTCCGGCGTCGGCGCCGTGATCGAGACCTACGACTTCATCGGCTTCGGCACCGCCGCCGCGCTGTACTTCGGCACCGCGTTCTTCCCGAACTCCAGTCCCGTCGCCGGCACGCTGGCCGCCTTCGCCACCCTCGGCGTCGGATTCGCCGCCCGCCCGATCGGTGGCATCATCGGCGGCCACCTCGGTGACAAGGTCGGCCGCAAACCGGTCCTGGTCGCCTCGCTCATCGTCATGGGCCTGGCCACCTTCGCGATCGGGTTGCTGCCCACCTACGCCGCCGTCGGCGTGCTGGCGCCGATCCTGCTGGTGACCGTCCGCATCATCCAGGGACTGGCCTTCGGCGCCGAATGGGGCGGCGCCATCCTGATGAGCTACGAGCATGCGCCCTGGAAACAGAAGGGCCGCTACACCGGCATCGTGCAGGCCGGCTTCCCGGTGGGCCTGCTGCTGGCCAACCTGACCTTCCTGGTCAGCGTCCACCTGCCCGGCGACTGGGCCTGGCGGGTGCCGTTCCTGGCCAGCCTCATCCTGGTGATCGTCGGCCTGATCATCCGCGCCAAGGTGCCCGAGTCCCCGGTGTTCGAGGACGTCAAGAACGAGGGCAAGGTCGTCAAGTCCCCGATCGTCGAGGTCGTCCGCACGGACTGGCGAAACATCGTGCGCGGCATCGGTCTTCGCATCGCCGAGACCGCGGGCTACGCCGTGTCGATCACCTACATGATCAGCTACCTCAAGAACGCCGGTCTGGCGACCGCCAGCCAGACGCTCACCGCGCTGTGCATTGCCTCGTTCCTCGGCATCTTCGCCACCTTCGGCTGGGCATCACTGACCGACAAGATCGGTCGGCGACCGGTGTATCTGGGCGTCTGCGCCTTCGGTATCCCGTTCGGTGTGCTGATGTTCGCACTGGTGAACACCGGGCTGGCGCTGCTGATCGTCGCGACGTTCGTCATCGCCTACGGCGTGTGCCAGAACGCGCTGGCCGGCGCGCAGGGCGCCTGGTTCCCGGAGCTGTTCACCGCCAACACCCGCGCTTCGGGCGCCTCGCTGGCCTACCAGATTTCGGCGATGGTCTCCGGCTTCACCCCGTTCATCACCACCCTGCTGTTCGAGGGCTTCGGCTGGATGGGTCCCGCACTGCTGTTCTCGGGCTACGCCGCGATCGGGCTGTGGGCAGCCCTGGCGACCCGCGAGACGTGGGGACCCGCCGAGCGCAAGGCCGCCGACGCCGCCGTCGCCAAGTATCACGACCTGGTCGCCTGATGCGCGCCGAGCGGGTACGCCAGGCGGCGTACCGGATACGACACCATGCCCTGAACATGGGCGAGGCGCAGGGCCAGGGATATGTCGGCCAGGCGCTGGGAGCCGCCGACATGCTGGCGACCGTCTACGTCGACCAGTTGCGCTACCGCGCCGACGATCCGCACTGGGCGGGCCGCGACCGGTTTCTGCTGTCGACCGGTCACTACGCCATCGGGCTGTACGCCGCGCTGGCCGAGGCCGGCATCATCGACGTCGACGAACTCGACACCTACGGATCCGATGACTCACGGCTACCGATGTCCGGAATGGCCAGCTACACACCGGGTATGGAGATTTCCGGCGGCTCGCTGGGTCACGGCCTGACGGTAGCGGTCGGGATGGCGCTGGGCTTGCGACACCAGGGCTCGAATGCCCGCATCATCAACTTCTTGTCCGACGGTGAACTCGACGAGGGCTCGACGTGGGAAGCCGCGATGGGCGCCTCGCACCACGGCCTGGGCAATCTCATCGCGATGGTGGATATCAACGCCTTACAGGCCGACGGGCCGACCGCCGGCGTGCTGCGCACCGAACCGGTCGCCGACAAGTGGGCCGCATGCGGTTGGCAGGTGGCACGGGTGGACGGCAACGATGGCGATGCGCTGCTCGGCGCCTTCGACTCGGTCAGCACCGGTGTGCCGTCGGTCATCCTGTGCGACACCAGGATCGGGTGCGGCGTGCCGCTGCTGGAGAACCGCGAGAAGGCGCATTTCATGCGTATCGATGAGGCGGAGTGGCAGATCTGCCGGGACCAGTTGACTGAGGGATATCAAGGAGTGTTGACATGAGCGCGCCCGCGAAGCTCAAGACATCGGCGATGATCGCCTCGTTCGCCGATCCCGGCCAGAAGACCACCCCGGCCCCGTTCGGGCACGCACTGGTCGCGGCCGCCCAGGCCGATGACCGGATCGTCGGCCTGACCGCCGATCTCGGCAAGTACACCGACATGCACATTTTCGCCAACCGGTTCCCCGACCGGTTCTTCCAGATGGGCATGGCCGAGCAGTTGCTGTTCGGGGCCGCCGCCGGGATGGCCGAAACCGGCCTCGTGCCGTTCGCGTCCACCTATTCGGTGTTCGCGGCGCGGCGCGCGTATGACTTCATCTGCCTGGACATCGCCGAGCCGAACCTGAACGTGAACATCGTGGGTGGCCTGCCCGGGTTGACCACCGGCTACGGCCCGTCGCACCAGGCCACCGAGGACATCGCCATCTTCCGCGGTGTGCCCAACCTGACCATCGTCGATCCCTGCGATTCGGTGGATATCGAACAGGCCGTGCCCCAGCTGGCCGAGCACCCCGGGCCGACCTATCTGCGTCTGCTGCGCGGCAACGTGCCCACGGTCCTGGACGAGTACGACTACCGTTTCGAACTCGGCAAGGCCAAGGTGCTGCGCGAGGGGGCCGACGTGGTGCTGGTCTCCTCGGGACTGATGACCATGCGGGCCCTGCAGGCCGCCGAACAACTGGCTGCCCACAATGTCGACGTGGCCGTGGTGCACACCCCGACCATCAAGCCGTTCGACGCTGAAACCGTGCTGGCACAGGTGGATACGGATCGACTCGTGGTGACCTGCGAGAACCACACGGTGATCGGCGGCCTGTTCGAGACGGTCGCATCGGCGGTGGTGGCCCGCGGGATCGCCAAGCAGATCACCCCAGTCGCGCTCCCGGACGAGTTCCTGGCCGCCGGTGCGCTGCCTACCCTGCACGACCGTTACGGGCTCGCCACCGCGCGTCTCGTCGCGACGGTGCTCGAACGGCTGTAAAGTGTTGACATCTGAATGTTGACAGTCAAGGAGCGCAGGATGTCCGCGGATTCCACATCTCTGCTGCGCCTGGAGAAAACCAGCCTGCGTCAACAGGCACTGACCGCCCTGCGCCGCGCCATCACCACCGGCCAGCTCACCCCGGGCACCCACCTGGTCGAGACGGATCTATCCGACGCGCTGCAGATCAGCCGGGGCACCCTGCGCGAGGCGATGCGTCAGCTCCAGCAGGAGGGCCTGATCTCGGCAGGAGCACGCGGGCGGCTCGCGGTACGGCATCTGGACGCCAAGGAGATTCGGGATATCTTCAACGTCCGCGCCGCGTTGGAGTCGATGGCCGCGCGCGAACTCGCCTCGCGGCCCGACCGCACCGAAGCCGTGGCGGCCCTGCGCCACGCGGTCGACGAGATGGATCGCTGGGCGGAGGCGAATCTGGAGGACCGGATCGAAGCCGACCTGCGGTTCCATCGGACCATGTGCCAGCTCACCGGAAACGAGACGCTGCTGCACCAGTGGACGTCATTGGAAGGCAGCATCCGGATGTCGATCATGTTCGCCGGCGTCGATCGCGCCATCAAGAACATGAACGCCAAGCGGCATTACGACATCGTCGACGCCATCGAATCGGGGGACGGAGCCTTGGCCGCGGTCACGGTCGCCGAGCACATGGCGGGCGCGGCGAGCACGCTGGTCGGCTGAACAAGCCCGCAGAGGAGGACAATGAGGTGGTGTCGACGCCTCAGTTCGAGAAAAGCCTGCGGGAGCGTAAGAAGATCAGCACTCGCGCCGCCATTCGCCGCGCGGCGCTCGACTTGTTCGCGACGCGGGGTTATGCCGACACGACCGTCGAGCAGATCGCCGACGCCGCCGACGTATCACCGCGCACCTTCTACCGCTATTACGGGGTCAAGGAGGCCGTTCTGCTCTCCGACGATCAGGTCGCGCCGATCGTGGCGGCCTTCGCGAAGGCTCCCCCGGAACTGTCCATCGTCGCCGCCTACCGTTACGGGGTCGCCCAGGTATTCGGTGAGCTGACACCCGAGGAACGCGCGGTTTTCGAGGCGGGGCAGCGGTTGACGTTCGAGATTCCGGAGGCGCGCGGGCTGCTCTACACCGAGTACATCCGGTTGATCGATCTGATCACCGACGCGCTCACCGAACGCCCCGGCGCGCCTGCCGACGAGCTCGGGCGCCGGGTGATCGCCGGGGCGATCGTCGGGGTGCTGATGGCGGCGGCGGACAACACCCCGATGCCCGAGGGTTCTCTGCTGGACGCGCTGTCGCTGCTGGACGAAAAGTTGTCGAACGGATGATCTATTCCGCTGCAATGCTTTTCGTAGACTCATAACCGACCGTGAGCCAGTAGACGGTGCGGTCGAGGGCGGGCAAGATGTCGGTGGTCTCGATCTCGCCGGCAACGAACCGGCCCAGTAGCCCGTAGACCACACTGGAGAGAACCGTGTTGAGATCGGCGACGAACTCGTCGTCGACATCGGCCATCAGCTCAAGACCGGCGGGCGCCACGATATTCAGACCCCGCCGCAGCAATTGCTGGCCCCGCGGGGACGCCCTCGCCCGGAAGTAGGCCGCCAGCATTCCCGGATTGCGTTCCCACGGCTCAAAGATCGTCCGGAACAGCGACATCAACGCCTTGTGCAGGGACTCCCCCTCCGACCGGCGGTGTGGCGTGACATCGGAATACCGGTTCTCGTCCAGCCATGCTTCAAGTGCCGCAAGGATCAAGTCCTCGCGGGTGGCGTACCGCTTATAGATGGTGGCCAGCGACGAGCGGGCGCGCCGGGCGACCTCGCGCAACTGGACCGCGTCATAGCCCTCGGTTTCGAGGATCTCGACCACGACGGCGAGCAACCGGTCATCCACCTCCGCCATCGCGCACCCCTTGCCCATTGTCAGTAACTTGGTTACCGTACCGTCTGTAACCCGGTTACTCCGGATCGCCGCACACAGATGTGGCACCCGCAACGAAGCGAGGATTCATGGGCTCTTTGGACGGCAGGGTCGCCTTCATCACCGGCGTGGCACGCGGCCAGGGCCGCAGCCACGCCATCCGGCTGGCCGGCGAGGGCGCCGATATCATCGGGATCGACATCTGCGCCGACATTCCCGCCAACGGCTATCCGATGGCAAGCCGCGACGAACTCGACGAGACGATCGCACTGGTGGAAGCCGCGGGCGGAAAGATCCTCGCTTCCGTGGCCGATGTCCGCGATTTCCACGCAGTCAAAGCCGCCGTGGATGCCGGTGCCGCACACTTCGGCCGGCTCGACATCGTCTGCGCAAACGCCGGTATCGCCCCGACGGCGTTCCGTGAGACGAGCATCGAGGAGGACCTCGACATGTGGTCGGCAGCGATCGACGTCAACCTCGTCGGTTCCTTTCACACCGCCAAGGCCAGCATCCCGCACCTGATAGCCGGCGAGCGCGGCGGAGCCATCGTCTTCACCAGCTCCACCGCCGGCCTCCGCGGTTTCGGCGGGTCCCAGGGCGGTGGGCTGGGTTACGCGGCGTCCAAGCACGGAGTCGTGGGCCTGATGCGGACACTGGCCAATGCCCTTGCTCCGCACAGTATTCGGGTCAACACAGTGCACCCCACCGCCGTCAACACCATGATGGCCGTCAATCCCGCGATGACCGCCTTCCTGGAGCACTACCCCGATGGGGGACCCCATCTGCAGAACCCGATGCCGGTCTCGCTGCTGGAACCCGAGGACATCAGTGCGGCGGTCGGCTACCTGGTCTCCGACGCGGCAAAATACGTCACCGGGGTCACGTTCCCGGTCGACGCCGGCTTCTGCAACAAGCTGTGAACGGTCGGGTCGCGGGCAAACGGGTACTGATCACCGGCGCCGCGCGTGGCATGGGCCGCAGCCATGCGGTGCGGTTGGCGCAGGAGGGTGCCGATCTGATCCTGGTCGACATCTGCACCTCTCTTCCCGAGGTCGAATACCCCCTGTCCACCGAGGACGATCTCGCTGAAACCGCCAGGCTGGTAGGCGATCTGGGTCGACGGGCGGTAACTCACATCGTCGACGTCCGCGACGCGGAGGCGCTCGCGGCCGCCGTCGACGCCGGAGTCACCGAACTCGGCGGCCTGGACGCATCGGTGGCCAACGCCGGGGTGCTGACCGCAGGCACCTGGGACACCACCACATCGGCACAGTGGCGCACCGTCGTGGACGTCAACCTGATCGGCACCTGGAACACCTGCGCCGCAGCGCTGCCGCACCTGGTCGACCGCGGCGGCAGTCTGATCAACATCAGCTCGGCGGCAGGTATCAAGGGCAGCCCGCTGCACACGCCCTACACCGCTTCCAAGCACGGTGTGGTCGGCATGAGCAAGGCGTTGGCCAATGAGCTTGCCGCAGTCAATGTCCGGGTCAACACCGTGCATCCCACCGGAGTCGAAACCGGCATGCAACCCGCATCCCTGCACACCCTCCTCGTGGAGAAGCGACCCGATCTGGGCCCGATCTTCCAGAATGCGCTACCCATCGTGATGGCCGAGGCCGTCGACATCAGCAACGCGGTGCTGTTCCTCGTGTCCGACGAAGCGCGCTATGTGACCGGACTCGAATTCAAGGTCGACGCCGGCGTCACCATCCGATAACCGGCTGCTACGAAGGAAACGATTGTGACGCTGACCGATACAAATCGCCTGGAACGGGGCCGGCAGGCTTTCGCCGAGGTGATGACCTTCCCTGCACCCGAGGACACCGCGCCGGCCACCACGAGCATGCTCGACTTCGTGTTCGCCGAGGTGTGGCAACGCCCTGGGTTGAGCCGCCGAGACCGCCGGTTCGTCACGCTGGCCTGCGTGGCCGACGCCGACGCCGAAACCCCGCTCCGCGACCACGTGTATGCCGCACTGAACAGCGGGGACCTGAGCATCGTCGAAATGCAGGAGGCCGTATTGCATTTCGCGGTGTATGCCGGGTGGCCCAAAGCGTCGCGGTTCAACATGATCGTCGACGAACAGTGGGCCCGGATTCTGCGCGAGCGTGGTGAACAGGCCCCACCGCCGGAGCCGTTGCTGCCGTTGCCCACGCCCAGTGATCCTGAGGCCCGCCTCGCCGTCGGCGCCCAGTCGTTCAAGGACATCAACTGCCTGGAGTTCGCACCGAACCAGGACAACCCGTTCCAGGGCGCCGGAATCCTGAACTTCGTGTTCGGCGAGATGTGGTTGCGCCCGGGCCTGGGCATGAAGGAACGCCGCCTGATCACGGTCGCGTGTGTGGCTTTTCAGGACGCGCCCTACCCCATCCTCAGCCACGTCTATGCCGCACTGAAGAGCCGCGAGGTGTCGTTCGACGAGATGGATGAGCTGGCTCTGCAGTTCGCGGCCTACTACGGCTGGCCGAAGGGCTCCCACTTGAATCAGGTGATCGGCGAACAGAAGCAAAGGGTCACCCAGGAGTGGGCAGCGGAATGACCGGTGCACCAGTCGGACTGCTGATCGGCGGGGACCGGATCACCTCGACCGAATCGACGCATGAGCACATCTTCCCGGCCACCGGTCGTCCCAATGCGACGGTGGCGCTGGCCGGCGCCACCGAGATCGACCGTGCGGTCGGCACCGCACGCGAGGCCCAGCGGGAGTGGGCTTCCCAGACAGTCGATGTGCGCCGCGACCGGATCATCGATCTGGCAGATGTCGTGCATGACCACCTCGACGAACTGGCCGCGCTGAACGTGCAGGACTACGCGGTACCGATCTCCTTCGCCGGCACTGCGCTGATGTTGGAGAGCTTCCTGCGCCATTTCGCCGGATACGCCGACAAGATCACCGGGTCGAGCACGCCGGTGAGCGGATCGTTCGACGTCAACCTCGTCGAGCGGGAACCCTACGGTGTGGTCGGGGTGATCGCCCCGTGGAACGGATCGCTGGCGGTGGCCGGGTCGTGCGTGGCACCGGCCCTTGCCGCCGGCAACGCCGTCATCTTCAAACCATCCGAACTCGCGCCCCTTGCCGCGCTGCGCTTCGGCGAGCTGTGCCTGGAAGCCGGGCTGCCCGCCGGGTTGGTGAACGTGGTACCTGCGGCCGCGGCGGGCGGCGACGCGCTGGTGCGGCATCCGGGAATCCGCAAGGTGCACTTCACCGGTGGAGGCACCACCGCTCGCGCGGTGATCCGCGCGGCCGCCGAGAACCTGACACCCGTGGTCGCCGAGTTGGGCGGGAAATCGGCCAACATCATCTTCGGCGATGCGGACCTGGATCAGGCCGCCATGCTATCCGCGCACCAGGGCCCCCTCATGCAGTCCGGCCAGAGCTGCGCATGTGCAAGTCGGCTGCTCGTGCACGAATCGATCTACGACACCTTCGTGGAGAAGTTCCTCGGGGTGATCCGCTCTGCCACGGTCGGCGACCCGTTCGACCCGAAGGTCAGATTCGGCCCGGTCATCTCCGCCGGATCACTCACCCGCATCCTGGAAACCGTCGACGCCGCAGTGAGCACCGGCGCGGGTGAGCTTCTCACCGGCGGCAAGCGGATAGGCGGTGAACTGGCGCACGGCTTCTACGTCGAGCCCACGGTGTTCGCCGACGTGGACAACGCGTCACCGCTGGCGCAGACCGAGACCTTCGGCCCGGTGGTCTCCATCATCAGGTTCACCGATGACGACGAGGCCGTGCGCATCGCCAACGACACGATCTACGGACTGAACGCGTTCGTGCACACCCGTGATCTACAGCGTGCACATCGGGTGGCCCAGGCACTGGAATCCGGATCGGTGTGGATCAACGCGATCAGCAGGATCGCCCCGCAGGGACCCTACGGCGGTTACAAGCAGAGCGGTTTCGGCCGCACCGGAGGGGTTGAGGGATTGCAGGAATTCCTGCAGCCGAAGAATATCCGCATCGGAATGGGCTGAGCCGGCAGACCAAGCCTGATCGATCGATCGATCCCACTGTTACAATTCGCCATGCTCTACACGCTGCACGGCGGGCGGTTCCGCCTTTTGTCGCGAGGCGACTGAGTGGCGACCGCACGCACACCCAAGTCACCCGATACAGGTGCCAGGTTCCGGCTCATCGAGGCCACAGCGAAACTCATGCGCGACGAGGGGTACGCGGCCGCCACCTCTCGGCGGGTGGCTGCGGAAGCGGGCGTCAAGCAGGCGCTGGTCTACTACTACTTCCCCACCATGGACGACCTGTTCGTCGAGGTCCTGCGCGCAGGCGCCGACGCCTCGCTCGAACGGATGCGGGCCGCACTGACCGACGCGGATCCGTTGCGGACGCTATGGGAAATGAACAGCGACTCCCGACTGACCGGTCTCAACACCGAGTTCATGGCACTTGCCAACCACCGCAAGACAATCCGTGCGGAGCTTCGTGCCTACGCGGAACGGGTCCGCGATATCGAAACCGCCGCCGTCACCGTCGCACTGCGCGCCAGAGGCGTGGACCTCGACAGGTTCCCGCCGGTGGCCATGTCGATGCTCATCGCCCAGACCGCACGTAGCCTGTGCAATGAGGACGCGGTCGGCGTCACACTGGGACATGCCGAGATGCGTGCGTTCGTCGATGCCCAACTCGCCACGTTCGCCGATGCATCGAAAGCCGCGCCATCGGACGATGCACGAGGCAGCGGCAGCGGATAATTACTGCCCGGTGGCAGGCGATCGATGATCCTCACCGTCCAGAGTCGTCACGAGTTCGCCACCGATATCGGCACGGTGACCGACGCGAGCGGGCGGCGTGATCACGAACCCCACGGTCCCTGCGGTCTTTCTGGAGCCATGTTGCTTGCCGCTCAGTCTGAGATCTGAGTGCCAGACGTAGGGTGCGGCAGTCGCCGACTCGGTGCCGTCGATGGTGTTGATACCATCGTGGCTGTAACCACGGTAAGCGACCTCGATGCGGGCGATGGCCGTCTTCTGCGGATTCTCCGTGATGACCACCGTCGCCTCCCCCGAGGCGGCTCCGCTGAGCGTGTAGGTTCCGCCTGCCACGTGTGACCGGCGCGGAAGCGGATCTCCAGGATTCACCAGAACGGACCACGGGATGTCATCGGTGAAGGTGCCCGGCGCTGAAATCGGCTGCGGTTTTCGATCGGTGAGGTCGGCGATGATGAGGCGAGTGCTTCGCCCACCCGGCTCCTTCGATACGGGGCAGTCCGGCGCGGTGGACTGGCCCGGACCACACGCCGGTGGCGCGACCATGGCCTGCCAGTAGACGATGGACGTACCGTCGGGCGACCAAGCCGGGTCGGCACGACCGTTCCACAGCGGGTCACACAGGCTGCCGCTGCCAGGCGTTGGTTCGGCACAAGCATTGAGCTGCTGTACTTTTGCGTGATCCTGATCGGTGCGGACGAGGAACGGCTGAAAGAACCGGCGGTGGCCGTTGTTGTAGAGAAACTGAACCGATCCGATGTTCACCATGTCGATGAGGGGCGGAACGCCGGGAAGTCCACCGGCGAAGTTCATCCGGTCGTTCACAGTGCCGTCCATGAACACCAGTGACCGATCATCCGGAGACATATCCGCCGGGTCGGTGTAGGCGGGGCCGCTGGTCAACCTGCGGGATTCGGCCGTGCGCAGATCGGTGGTGAAGATGTCGAAGTTCCAGGAGTCGAGGGTACCCACGCCCAACGCCGATCGACCGTCACTGGTGAATCCGCGGAACTCACCGATCATTGCGGCTGGTTCGCGGAACAACAACCGCGCCGGATCGGCGGGATCGACCTCGAAAACACTTGCGTAGCGCCGAGAATCAGAGCCGAGTAGGTAGCGGGTCCGGCTCAGCTCATAGCGCCTGGCGGCATCATCGAAGGTCAGCTCGGCGAATACCGCGAACTGGTCGATGAACACTCCGTTCTCGATCACCGGCTCGCTGAAGCCCACGTGAGCATCGTCGGGATGTAAGCGCAATTCGCGCATCGTGGCATCCGGCCGGTGCGCCGCAATCGGGTAGATCCTGGCGTTCTCCGGGCTGCACGCCTCGTCGATGATCGAGTTCGCACCACAGTCGAACACGTTGGTTCCCATCAACACCCGCCTGCCGTCCCGGAAGGCCTGCGGATGGTCCACGAGGATTTCGCCGTCTCCACCAGTACCAGGCTGCCTATTGGCGCCGAATTCGTCACTCATTCCGCAGGTCAGGCACTTCCACCCGTCGCCGTTGGCAAAGAGAGTTCCGTCGGTCTTGACGATGATGACCTGGTCGCCTGAGTACTCGCTGCGTGGTGCGGACGCGACGGGAGCCCCTGCGAAGCGGATGGGCAGCAGCACATGACGCGCATCCCACAGATAGCTGGGACCTTCGGCGATACCGTGGTCACCCGGATCGATACAACCCGTAGTGTGCGTGCACGAGCCGGGCACGGTCGAGGGTGCCGTCGGCGGAAGTGGCAGCGAGCGGAGCGCGACCGCTTCGCCGGCCTTACCGGGCCCGGCAGGAAGCACAGGTGGGGGAACCGAACATCCGAGTGCGAGCGCCGGGACGATCAGCAGTGCCGCCGAACGGTGCAACCAGTCTCGCCACGTGCGCATCGCCACCCCATTCCGAATTACATCTTTAGAGATACATTTCTGAAGATACATTGATGACCATGGATCGCCAAGAACTGCATCGGCTGGGCCGTCGCCTCGTCGAGTTGTCACGGCACGTTGATCTGCACTCCGGCGATGTGCGACCAAGTCCTGCAGCTGAACTGGTGCTGGCGGATGTGATGTTCCATCCGGGTAGCACTGTCACAGAGGTCGTGCAACGGACGGGTTTCACCCAGAGTTATGTATCGCGGCTCGTGGCAGAGCTCGTCGAGCAGGGTGCGCTGAGCACGCGCGCCGATACAGCAGATCGCCGCCGAACCATCGTCGAACCGACTGCGAAGCTCAGCACAGCGGCCCGACGCAGAACGGCTTCGCTGGATGAGGTGCTGGTGTCAGCCCTCGGGGATCCCGAAAGGGCCCGAAGTGTGATGGCGACTCTCGACCAACTTGCGGCACAGCTACGCGACTAGACCACCAGCCGGTCACGCAACCAGACGCCCTGTGCCCGGACGAAATTCCGGGCCACCGCGGTCTTCGGCGCCACGGCGTCGAACCCGTGGAAAGCCCCCGGTACGGTCACCAGTTCGGTGCACACCCCCGAGGCTTCGAGCCGCCCGCCGTATCGCACCGCCTCGTCATGGAGCAGATCGAAGGTTCCCACACCTATCCATGCCGGCGCGAGACCGCTCAGATCATCGCGGCGAGCGGGCACAGCCGTATCCGGGTCGGCGCCGCCGAGGTAGGAAGCCCATCCGCGGCGGTTGCTCGCCGCGTTCCACAGGCGGCGCTTCGCGGCATCGGGATCAGCAGCGGAACCCGTGCGGTCATCGAGCATCGGATAGATGAGAAGCTGTGCTGCCAGAGACATCTCACTTCTGTCACGGACTCGCAAGGCCAGCGCCGCTGCCAGTCCGCCGCCGGCGCTTGCGCCCGCCACCGCAACCCTCGCAGGGTCCACGTCGGGATGACCTGACAGCCAGTGCAACGCCTCGTAGCAGTCATCGAGTGCGGCCGGATACGGGTTGGCCGGCGCCAACCGGTACTGCACCGCTGCCACCGTCGCCTCGATCTCGCCAGCCAACCGTGCGCACAGCCCGTCATCCATGCGCGCGTCACCGAGCAGGTAGCCGCCGCCGTGGATCCACAGCAGGGCACTACCGTTACTCCCGTACCGCGGCTGATGCACCCTGACCGTCACACCCGAGCTCAGCACGACGTTACGGACCGCCGGTGGGTCCCGTCGCAGCACTGGCAGCCGTCGAAACACCGGAACCGTCAGCGGTGTCACCAGAGTTCGCGGCAGCGCTCTGGCATATCCCTTGAGTTCGGGGTGAAACGCCGCCCCGGGCCGGTGCAACACGTGTTCTTCCGCGCCTACAGCTGCGTGTAGACGGCCTTGGTGTGCAGGTAACTCTCGACACCCTCCCGGCCCCATTCGTGGCCCCAGCCGGACTGCTTGTATCCGCCGAAGGGCATTACCGGGTCGAACACCATCTGGCAGTTCAGCGATACCGTTCCGGACTGCAGTCGCTTGGCCAGCCGATGGGCTCTGCCGATCTCCCGCGTCCAGACGGTGGCCGCCAGACCGTAATCGGAGTTGTTCGCCAGCGCGACCGCCTCATCGTCATCGTCGAAAGGCAGGACGGTCACCACCGGCCCGAAGATCTCCTCTTGGTAGAGCCGCATCTGCGGATCGACATCGGCCAGGACGGTGGGGTGCACGAAGTAACCGGGGCGATCCAGCCGGTGACCGCCCGTGACAATCTCGACTCCGTCGTTTCTGCCCTCGTCGATATAGCCCATCACCCGATTCAGTTGCTTGCCACTGATCAGAGGTCCGATAAGGGCGTTCTCGTCCTTCGGGCCCCCCAGCTGGAGCGAG
Source organism: Mycolicibacterium sp. P9-22 (assembly GCF_008329585.1). GTDB lineage: Bacteria > Actinomycetota > Actinomycetes > Mycobacteriales > Mycobacteriaceae > Mycobacterium. The sequence continues at coordinate 269,569 of NZ_NPKP01000006.1, forward strand.
TTGGCAATTCCGGCAATACCTTCCAGCACTTGCTCATACACGCCTCGTTGCACGAAGACGCGTGAGCCGGAGATGCAACCCTGACCGGAGTGGATGAAGATACCCATCGCGGCCATGGTGATCGCCGTGTTCAGGTCGGCATCGTCATAGATCAGGACCGGCGATTTACCGCCCAGTTCCAGCGTGACCCGCTTCAAGTTCCCCGTCGATGCGGCCACGATTCGCTTGCCGATCTCGGTCGACCCGGTGAACGCGATCTTCTCGACATCGGGATGCTCGGTGAGCGCTGCCCCGGCGGTGTGGCCGTACCCGGTCACCAGATTCACCACGCCCTCAGGCACTCCCGCCTCGGCGAGGATGCGCATCAGGAGCAGCGCCGACAACGGTGTTTCCTCGGCCGGCTTTACGACGCTGCTGCATCCTGCTGCAAGCGCAGGCGCCAACTTGGTACAGGCGTTGAAAACCGGTCCGTTCCAGGGGAATATGAGGCCGACGACTCCGTAGGGCTCCTTCAGGGTGTACCCGTGCATCGTCGAGTACGCGCCGGTGATGCCACCGGTCATCTGAATGTCGTGTGCTATTCCGCTGACCTTGGTACACCAGCCGGCGTAATAGCGGAAGATATCGGCACCGGTGCCCATGATCATGTGCGCCTGGTTGTAGGGCATACCGGTGTTGAGTGAATCGATCTGCGCGAGGTCCTCGGCGTGCCTGTCGATCAGATCGGCGATCTTCCACATCACCTTGGCGCGCTCACTGCCCGGCTTGCCCTGCCACACTGCCGATTCGAATGATGCCTTGGCCCGCGCGACGGCCTCGTTGACAGCCTCGGCGCCGCCGTCGGCGAACTCGGAGATCTGCTCCTCGGTGGCCGGATCGATGACAGGGATCGACTCTCCCGCACCCGGCCGCTCGCGTAGTTCGTCGAGCACTGCCTGCAAGGTCATTGTTGTCCTCTCCTCGGTGTCGGGGTCCCGTGTGCTCGTCAGGCTGACGGTGTGTACTCGATGCGCAATTGCGTCAGCCCGCGCAGCAGGAAGGTCGGTTCGTAGGTGTAGTCACGGCGGTCCGCCGGGCCATGCACCGACTCGTCGATGCGAATGTCGCTCATCCGATCCAACATTCGGCGCACGGTGATCTGCCCCTCCACGCGAGCGAGCGGAGCGCCGGCACACGTGTGGATTCCTCTGCCGAATGCAATGTGCTCGCGCACGTTCTTGCGGTCGGGCCGGAATTCGTGCGGGTCCTCGAACTTGCGGGGGTCCCGGTTGGCCGCTCCCAGGCAAAGCATGACGACGGTGCCCGCCGGCAGGTGCACGCCACCGAGCGTGGTGGTCCTGCGGACGAGCCGGAAGTCGATCTTCGTCGGGGAGTGCATCCGCAGAGCTTCCTCGATGAACGTCGGGATCCCTCCCGGATCGTCACGAAGCGCCTGCTGGTACTCCGGGCGGTCACCGAGGGTCTGCACCGCGGCGCTGAGCAGCTTGGTCACGGTTTCCTGGCCGGCGGCGAACAGGAAGGTGGCCGGCTTGGCCACCTCGATCAGTTCCGGCGTCGATCCGTCCGGGTAGACCGCGGTGGCCATTCCCGAAAGCACATCGTCCTGCGGCGCCCGGCGGCGTTCGGCGAGGTATCCGACGAACTTGTCGTCGAGGTATTGCAGCGGGTCCAGACCGACCGGCTCACCGTCGAGCGCGCCCACCCTGTTGCCTTCGGGGCGTTCGGCGCCGAGCGCTGCCAGGAACTCCGGACGATCCTCGGCAGGGACACCGAGCAGGTCGATGATCGCGGACGTGGCGAACGGTTTGGCGTACTCGGTCAGGAACTCACAACGCCCCTTGTCGATGATGGCGTCGATGGAGCTGTCCACCAACTGCCACATGTACTCCTCGTTTTCTTTGAGCCGCCGAGGTGTCAGCAGCTTGCTGAGCAACGATCGCGCCCGCTCGTGGGCCGGCGGGTCCATGACCACCATGTGCTCATAGATCGGGAACAGGTGCCGATGCTCCTCGATCTGTGCACTGATGTCATCGCCTTCGGGAATGAAAGGCAGCGGGGGGAACGGCCCGCCGATGGCGTTGACCGCCGAGAAGGACTCGTGGTCCTTGAAGGCGGCCATCACCTCCTGGTAGCCGGTGACGGCGACGACGCCGTGGTGCGGCTCCCTGGTCACGGGGCCCTGCTCCCGCAGGTAATCCCAGTACTCGTAGGGACTCTGACTCACGGCCGGATCCGAGAAGAAGTCGACGGTGGCGAGATCGGTCATGGGACGGGTTGTCCTTTCGGGTCGTCGATGAGGCTGATCGCCCCGCGTGGGCAGGCGTCGATGGCTGCGCTGACCTGATCCCACAGATCGTCAGAGGGCTGTTTGACGCATTCTGCGACATCGTCGTCGGAGAGATCGAAGACCTCCGGAGCTGATTCGAGGCAGAGCGCATGCCCCTCGCACAGACGCGGGTCGACCCACAGTCGTTTCCGCACGGTCATGTCCTGACACCTCGCAGCACCGGGATCCACCATCCTTGATCGATCGATCAGCTTCACTGAGTGCGCCATGCTTATCACGACATCTGGACAGCGGTCAATCATCGTTGGTGACCGTCAGCGCTACGGCGGTTGACAGTGTTCCAGATCGATGCCACGCTTCCTGATCGATCGACAAATTTCCGCTATCAATGGACCGAACAGAATCGAGGTGGCCACATGGGTACAGGCCGAGTCGAAGGCAAGGTCGCCTTCATCACCGGTGCGGCACGCGGGCAGGGTCGCAGTCACGCGGTGCGCCTGGCCGAAGAGGGCGCCGACATCATCGCGGTCGATGTCTGCGGCCCGATCAGTGCCGACAGCCAGATCGCACCATCGAATCCCGATGATCTGGCGCAGACCGCCGACCTCGTCAAGGGCCTGAATCGCCGGATCGTCACCGCCCAGGTCGATGTCCGTGACTTCGACGCCCTGCAGTCGGCGGTGGACAGCGGCGTGGAGCAGTTGGGGCGCCTCGACATCATCGTCGCCAATGCCGGTATCGGCAACGGCGGACAGACGCTGGACAAGACCAGCGAAGCGGACTGGGACGACATGATCGGCGTCAACCTCTCCGGAGTCTGGAAGTCGGTCAAAGCCGCCGTCCCGCACCTGATCTCCGGCGGCAACGGCGGATCCATCGTGCTGACCAGCTCGGTCGGCGGTCTCAAGGCCTACCCGCACACGGGTCACTACATTGCCGCCAAACACGGTGTCATCGGGCTGATGCGCACCTTTGCCGTGGAGCTCGGTCAGCACTCCATCCGCGTCAACGCCGTCTGCCCCACCAACGTGAACACACCCATGTTCATGAACGAAGGCACCATGAAGCTGTTCCGTCCGGATCTGGAGAACCCGGGTCCCGACGACCTCGCCGTCGCGGCGCAGTTCATGCACGTCCTGCCGGTCGGTTGGGTGGAGCCCGTCGATATCAGCAACGCCGTGTTGTTCCTGGCATCCGATGAATCACGCTATGTCACAGGACTTCCTGTGACAGTTGATGCCGGGAGCATGCTCAAGTAGGCGACCACAGCGTCACGGCGTTCACGCGCCGAGTCCCAGCACCGCGACCATCGCTGGCAAGAGCAGCACGATGAGGATCGCTCCGGCGATGTCGAAGGTCACCCCGGAACGGATCATCGTCGTGATCGGCACCGCTCCAGAGCCGTAGACGATGGCGTTCTGCGGCGTAGAGACCGGCAGCATGAACCCGAATGATGCCGCGAAGGTGGCTGCCAGAGCAGGCACGAAGGGGTTGACGCCGGCGGCGACGGCGATCGGGATGATGATCGGCACCACCACCGCGGCCGAGGCGGTGTTGCTGGTCGTTTCCGAAACCACGATGGCCAGCAGTACTGCGAAGATCGTGATCGCCACGACGCTCGTCAACCCCAGTGAATCGGCCATCGAATTGCCGATGGTCTCGGCGAGCCCGGTGTCCGCCAGCAGCGAACCGAAGATGATGCCGGTGCCGAACAGCACGATCGTGCCCCAGTCGATGGCCGCGGCGTCCTTCCATCGAAGGGTGAACTCGCGCTGCTCCCAGTCGGTCGGCAGCAGAAAGAGCAGCGCCGCACCGAAGACCGCGACCGTTCCCTCGTCCAGGCGGTCGCTGACCGCGGTGTACACGTCGGAATCGTTGCCGAATATCAGTGCCACGATGCCGGGCAGTATCCACAGCGACACCGTGACGCGGAACGCGATCAGGGTGTTCTTCTCGGCGCGAGTCAGCTTGCCCATCTCGGCGCGTTGTTCGGCGATGTACTCCGACACCCGTGAATGTGTTTGAGTTCGGGCTTGTTCAGCGCGATCAACACGATCGCCAGCACCACGAACATCAGCAGGCAGATGGGTGCCGCCAAGACCATCCACTGCCCGAAGCTGATCTTCTCGCCGGTGGCCTCTTCGATGAGTCCACGACCGATCAGGTTGGGCGGGCTGCCGACGGGAGTCAAGAGCCCGCCGACACTCGCCGAATACGCGAGCACGAGCATCAGCGCGGCGCCCACCCTGAGTCGGAGCGGGTCGAAATCATCGGCCACTTTGCCCTGCGCTTGAAGGATTTTCGCGATGACGCCGAGGATCCCGATCCCGGTGGGCAGCAGCATCGCCACCGTGGCGGTGTTGGACACGAACGCCGACAGCAGACAGGTGATGACGCCGAACGCGATGATGACACCGGTGGTGGACTGCCCGACGCGCGGGAGCGCCAGGATCTTGAAGGCGAACCGGCGAGCCAGGCCGTGCTTGAGCATCGCCTGGGCAAGGATGAACGCACCGATGAAGGTGAACACCGTCGAGGAACCGAAGGGTCCGAGCACATCGTCGGCCGGCGCGACGCCCATGAAGACAATGACGGCGACACCCAGCAGCCCGCCGATCGGGATGGGGACGGCTTCGGTCACCCAGAGCACGATCACACCCAGCAGTACCCCCGCAAGGGTCTGCTGCTGCGGAGGAATGTCCAGCGGCAGCACCAGGAACACGACCGCAACCACCGGCGCGAGGAACAGGCCGACCGTGCGCCGCCCCTTCTCGAAGCGCTCCTCGTTCGGGCTGAGCCGCTGTTCACCGAGACTGCGGTAGGTGGATCCGCCCATCAGGGCGTCATCGACGTCGGTCTTCTTCGCAGAGTGCTCTGTGGTCATGGCCTCTCCCCGCGCCGGGCCCGCGCCAGGTGGCGCGGGTCACGAAACCTGATTACCCAGAGGTGCCCGTTCAGGCCGCGCGGTAATCATGAAAGCGGGACAGTCCGGGGCCGCGACCCCGGTTGATCGGATCACGCACGCTGCCGGTCAGGACCGGATATCGGCGACGATGCGTTCCAGAGTGCGCCGGCAACCCGCGCTCATCCCGGGGCTGGTCTGCACGTAGTACCAGACCACACCCATTGCCTGTTCGAAAGCCCAGGCACGCCCGCGCTCCCACTCGGCGGCATCGCTTCCGAGGTGAACCCGCAGGACATCACGGGGCTCTGCGTCGAAGAGGTGCCAGGCGCTCACGAGATCGAGTGCCGGGTCGGCCGCACCCAGCCCACCGACGTCCAGCACACCGACCAAGTGTTCCTCTGCGTAAAGCACATTGGGCGGGATGAGGTCGCAATGACTCATGACGTCCGGGCTGTCGCCGCGCGGCAGATCACGCATGTCCGCCCAGACCGCACGCAGCGTGGCGACATCGAGTAGCTCCTCGCTCCGGCCCAGGCATTCCTGCATCCACTCGTCGTGGGACAGCAGGTCGCCACCGCGACCGTCGCCGTTGTAGGCGCGTCCGCGAGTGTCCATGGACCGGAGGGCATGGATGAAGTCGCCGACGTCCTCGGCGAAGGACCTGGAATCACGGTGATTGTCCGCGCTGGCCGGTACGCCCGGTACCCAGGTGTTGACCAGCCAGGGCAGCGGATAACCCGATCCGGGGACGCCGACCGCAACCGGGCGGGGCGTGACGAACCGGGTCCGGCCGGCCAGTTCCTGGGCTGCGGCCACCTCGGCAAGTAGGTGAGCATGCACCGCTTCGGCACCGTCACCGGCCAGCAGCGGGAAGCGCGCGACGAACTCGTCACCGATCCGAAAGATCGCATTGACGGTGCCCGGGCTCGGCACGGGGCGGACCGGCAGATGCTTCCATTGCGGGAACTGCTCGCCGATGAGACGCCGCACCGTGGCCGGCGGCACCGACAGCTGGCCCCGGTGCATGTCCACGACGGCAGCGTCGCATACCGGGTTGGCGATGGCCATCGGTTTTCACCGGTTTCGGACTTGACCAGGATGCGGTTGCAGCATCACCCCGCGGTGTTCAAGCTGTTCTGGAAGAACGTTGCCAAGGTGTCGAACGGGATGACGTCCACTCGGTCGTAGAGGTCGACGTGGCCGGCGGCGGGGACCACCACCAGTTGCTTGGGTTCGGCGGCCAGTTGGTAGGCCTGCTCACTGAACTCGCGGGAATGCGCTTGATCGCCGGTGACGAAGAGCATGGGGCGCGGCGAGATCGTCTCGATATCCTCGAACGGGTAGAAGTTCATGAATCGGACATTGCTGCTCAGCGTCGGTTGAGTGCTGGTGTCCGGGCTGTTTCCCCGCGCGGTGCGGTAGAAGTCGTAGAACTCGCGGTCGATCGGGCTTGACTGCTCGGTGAGCTCGAACGGCGTGCCGCCGATGTATTCGACTTCGCCGCCGGCGAACTCGACGTCGCGCTGCCGCGCAGCCTGGGCCAGTGCCTGCTGGCGCTGCTCGGCGGTCATCGCGCCGCGCAAGCCATTTCGGTTGACACCGCCCATGTCGTACATGCTCACCGTGGCGACGGCCTTGATGCGGGGATCGATCTTGGCCGCACTGATCACGAAACTCCCGCTGCCACAGACGCCGAGCGCACCGATCCGTTCGGCATCGACGAAGGACTGGGTACGCAGGTAATCGACGGCGGCACTGAAGTCTTCGGTGTAGACATCGGGCGCCACCACATTGCGCGGCTCCCCCTCGCTCTCACCCCAGTACGACAGATCCAACGACATGGTGACAAAGCCGCGCTCGGCGAGCTTCGCGGCGTAGAGGTTGGCGCTCTGCTCCTTGACCGCGCCCATCGGATGTCCGACAACCATCGCCGGGTTCTTGGCGTTGCGATCCATATCGTTGGGCACGAACAGGTTTCCGGTGACGTTCATCTGGTACTGGTTCTTGAAGGTCACCTTCTCCACGGTGACACGGTCGCTGGTGAAGAAATTGTCCGCGCCCCGGGACATGTCCCCTGCCGCCAAGCTGGTCGCCGGTTGGGTCGTCGTCGGCGTCGACGATGTCCGTTCCGTCGGGGTGCAGGCTGCGGTGACAAGGACACCGAGCGCAGTGGCACCGCCGGCAAGCCTCACCAGTCCGCGACGGCGTCTGCTGTCGCGGCTGGTCGATCTCTCGGCAGTCTCAAAAGCCGTGTTCACAAGTTTCTCCTCAGTGTTGGATACCGGACGGAGCGGCTTCCACGCCGCCATCGCTTTCAGGGAACACTGCTCTTCAGGCGTCTGGGAGTCCCTTGCGAAGCGTGTACCGATAGTGCATCCCACACCGAGCGCAACTCTCGTACCGTGGTCTACATGGACAATCGTGCCGAGGTCCGCGAGTTCCTGATGTCGCGGCGAGCAAAGGTCACCCCGCAGCAGGCGGGCTTGCCGGAGTTCGGCAACCGGCGAGTGCCGGGACTGCGCCGGGGCGAGGTCGCCGGGCTCGCAGGCGTCAGCATCGAGTACTACAGCAAGCTCGAACGCGGCGGGCTGGCCGGCGTCTCGGCCTCGATCCTCGATGCCATCGCCCGGGCGCTACAGCTCGACGACGCCGAGCGAGCTCACCTGTTTCACCTCGCCCACGCCGCCGACGGCACCAGCGCCGGCATGCGCGCGCGAAAACGCCCGGCCAAGCGCTGGACTCCGCGGCCAAGTCTGCAGTGGGCTCTCGACAAATTCACCGCCCCCGCGATCATCCGCAACGGTCGGATGGACCTGCTCGCGGCCAACCATCTCGGACGCGGGATGCACTCATCGTTGTACGACAGCGATCCGACCCGACCACCGAACTTCGCCCGGTTCACCTTCCTGCACGAGGATTCGCACCGCTTCTACCCGCACTGGGAAGTGGCCGCAGATATCTGCGTGGCCATCCTGCGCACCGAGGCCGGCCGTGACCCTCACGACAGCCTGCTCCAGGACCTCGTCGGCGAATTGTCCACCTGCAGCGACGACTTCCGCCGCCGTTGGGGCGCCCATGACGTCCGCACCCACGGCGCAGGGGCCAAGTCCTTCCATCACGAGGTGGTCGGTGATCTCGAGTTGTTCTACGAAAGCGTCGATATGATCTCCGACCCGGGACTGACGCTGACGCTCTATGTCGCCGAACCCGCCTCTGCGACAGCGCATGCACTTGATTTGCTTGCCTCGTGGACCGCCGAGCAGGTTCCCGATGAAGCCGTCATCGATGATTCCCAGACGTTGACATGACATTCACCCGTAAGCGAAAGCCGTGACCGCGCAATCCGGCGACTTCCGACTGGCCATCGAACTCATCCACGAGCGCCAAAGATGCTCTGTCAGTACGCGTATCACTGGGCACTCCCACACGAACGACGCGACGGCTTGAATGAGACTCATCGCTGAAGCCGAGCGATGAAAGACCGAAACGGCACCGCCGCAACCTGATCCTGAGGTCCGATGATTCACTCTACTGCACCGAATACGACTGCACCCGAACAACGCAACGACCGCCTGCCGTTGTCAGCTCTTCTGATCATGGCGTTGATGGGATTCGTTCTCATCGCCTCGGAAACGATGCCGGCCGGTTTGCTTCCGCAGATCGCCACGGGCATGAACATTGCCGAAGCCACCGCCGGGCAGCTGGTCAGCGCCTACGCACTGGGTACCGTGATCGCGGCCATTCCGGCCACCGCCGGCACTCGTGGCCTGCGGCGCAAACCTCTCGCGGTATTCGGCATGCTCGGCATCCTGGTCGCCAATGTGATCACTGCCGTGTCCCCGGACATCATGCTGTCGCTCGGGGTGCGGCTGTTCGCCGGTGCGTGCTCGGGGCTGCTGTGGGGGATCCTTGCCGGCTACGCGCGGCGCATCAGCACCTCCGCGCAGGCCGGACGGGCCTTGGCAATCGCGTCGATCGGCGTGCCCGCCGGTCTGGCGCTGGGTACACCGTTGGGATCGTGGATCGGATCCACACTGGGCTGGCGATACTCATTCATGACGCTCTCGATCTTGGCGCTGACCACCGTCGTCCTCACCGTGGCCGTCGTACCGGATGCGCCCGGTCAGCGCGCCACGACGCGCATGCCGGTGCTCAGGGTGTTCGCGCTGCCGGGGGTGGCGCTCATCCTGGTGGTGATCTTTGCCTGGATGCTGGCGCACAACACCTTCTACACCTATATCGCTTCCTACCTGAGGTTCGCCGATGTCGGGCTCTCGATTCAGGTCGCCCTGGTCACCTTCGGTATTGCCGCGATCGTCGGCGTGTGGGTAACCGGCCTGTTGATCGATCGCGCTCTCCGGATGTTGGTTCTGACCAGCATCGCCTCATTCGTCGTGGCCGGCGTCATCTTCGCGGTGGCGCACCAGTCGTCGGTGGCCGTCCTGGCCGCCATTGTGCTCTGGGGCGTCGCATTCGGAGGCGCCGCCACGCAACTTCAGACCGCGATGGCTGAGTCGAGCGGCGAGAACGCCGATGTCGCGAATTCGCTTGTCGGAGTGGCATTCAACATCGCCATCTTCGGTGGCGGCGTCGCAGGTGCGGTGTTGATCACGTTCGACGATGGACTCGGATTACCCACCGTGATGATTGCACTCGCCCTTGTCGCCTTCTGCGTCGCATTCGCTGCTCGACGTTCGGCTTTCCCGCCCCGACGGAGCGCGGGACATATATATGCCCTCCGCTAGGGAGTAAATCTCTGTCCGCAGGAAGTGTTGTCACAACAGAGCCGCGGCCGTGGCGGGAAGTCCGAAGCAGCGGCGCGCTGCGCCGAACCGCCGGCTGTGAATGCTCCGATCGCGTCTATGACGGCTGCGGCGAAATCGGCGCGCCGCTGCCTCCTGAACCAGGGTCACTGTCGAACATCTCTCGGAGCCAAGTCCTTTCAGCGGTGGAGATGGCGCGCGCGGTGAGCAGCATGCCGCGCCGGTACGGGTCGGTGACCTCCTCGGCCCGCACCGGCTGTTCGCCGTCGTAGAAGAAACTCGCCGGCTGCTCGAGGAACTCCAGCCGGCGACGCAGCACAGCATGTTGATCGGCAACGCTGGGCAATTGAGACAGGAATGCCAGCACCACGAAAAACCTGGTGAAATCAGTGATCTCATGCTGTGCCGGATCGCGCAGGCGGTCTAGTAGATGAGCTCTGCCCGCATCCGTGAGATTCAGCATGTACCGTCCGGAGCCCGCCGCGGGGTCGGTTCTGCGCGCGATCATGCCCGCCCCCGCCAGACGGTTGATTGCGGGATACAGACTGCCGTCGCTGACTGGGCGCGTGTAACCGGTCAACTGCGATACCTGTCGGCGCAGCAAGTGTCCTGGCAAGGGTCCGTCGGCCAAGAAGCCCAGGATCGCTAACTCCAGCACGCAACCCATCCACATCGAATCGAGGTATACATCGATTCGATGCTAGCCTGTGGGGACCCGATCGGATACCACCCGGCCGGCACAATCAGATTGGTCCGCCCGACGGGCACTCTTCTTCGATCGTCACAGCACACGACAAGTAGGTACTCAGAACATGTCAACGGAATCGATCGATGAACTGATGAAACGATTCGTCGAGTTCATCAACACAGCCGACGAAAAACTCGCCCAACAGGTGATCGCTCCGGATGCGGAGTTCGACGCGCCGACGCACGGCGAACCACTGCGCGGACCCGCCGGCTACCTGGCACTGCTTGCGCTGCTGCGCAGCGGGTTTCCCGATATTCGCTGGACTTTGGAAGAGACGATCACCGAGGGCGACAAGGTGGCCGCGCGGTTCACGATGCAGGGGACCCACCGCGGTGACTTCTTCGGAACCCCGCCCACTGGCAACAAGATTTCGGTTCGTGCCCTGAACTTCTACCAGTTCGCCGATGGCCAGATCGTGCGGGAACAAGGCCAGCCCGATCTCCTGGGACTCTTGCAGCAGATCGGCGCCGTGCCGGCGTTGTAAATCCTCTGCACCAACTTTGCCAACCACCCGCCACTGAGAATCCGGCGCTTCGGCGTTCACATACTCACGGCATTAGAATTCCTAATTGTGCTTGAATATCATTAGCTGTACTTGATGTATCCAGAGTCCTACCGTCATCCACATGGCTTCACCTGTGTTCATCGGCTTCCTCACCACCATGGCGTTGATCGCGGCGATCGGCGCGCAGAACGCGTTCGTGCTGCGGCAGGGCATCCGCGGTGAGCATGTGGTGCCGGTGATCGCGCTGTGCACGGTGTCGGACCTGATCCTGATCGCCGCCGGAATCGCCGGCGTCGGCGCATTGATCACCGCCCACCCGACCGCGGTGACGGTGGCCAAGATCGGCGGCGCTGCCTTCCTGATCGGCTACGGGGTGCTGGCCGCTCGCCGCGCTCTTCGGCCGAGCGTGCTCAACCCGTCCGAAGAGACACCGGCTCGGTTGGTCGAAGTGCTGCTCACCGCCGCGGCGCTCACCTGGCTGAACCCGCACGTCTACCTCGACACCGTCGTTCTGCTCGGGTCCCTCGCCAACGAGCATCAGGAGCAGCGTTGGCTCTTCGGCGCCGGGGCGGTCGCGGCCAGCGCGCTGTGGTTCACCGGGCTGGGCCTCGGTGCGCGGAAACTCGCCGGATTGTTCGCGAATCCGTCCACGTGGCGTGTCCTGGACGCGATCATCGCGGTGGTCATGGTGGCACTCGGCGTCTGGATGGCGCTCTCCTAGCGAACTGACCGGCTCGCTTCGGTGCGCGCCACGAACTCCGCAATCAACGATGCGGCCTGTGCTGCATGCGTTTCCAGTAGGAAGTGCCCGCCATCGAATATGTGCGCCTCCATTCGCGGCAGCGCCTGCATCCAGGACAGCGTCTCGGCGATATCGAAGAAGGCATCGTGGCGGCCCCAGAGCATGAGCGCCGCAGGCTGCTGAATCGCCAGGAACTCGGCGATCTCATCGAACCGCTCAGCATGGTTGGCATAGTCGGCGATGAGCGCACGCTGGGTCTGCATCCGGCCGGGCAGGTTCATCACCCGCCAGTCCTCGGCCCACACGTCGGCGTTGATCCCGGCAGCCACCTCGGCGGGCACGCCCGCAACGTACTGATCTCGGGTTCCTTCGTAGGTCAAATGCGCAGTGGCGGCGGCCTCGGTGTCGGGGGTGGGATCCGCCCAGTAGGCGAAGGTGTCGTTCCACCCGGGTCCCATGCCGCTGCGGTGCGCGTTGGCGTTCTGGATGATCAGCCCTGAGACCACTGCCGGCGCGCCCATGGCAATGCCCAGGCCGACCGGCGCGCCGAAATCGTGCAGGTAGATATAGCGCCGGCCCACCGAAAGCCGTTCGAGCAGTTCGGAGATCGCCGCGGTGAGCGCCGAGAACGAGACGTTCGGCAGGACCTCTGAGCGTCCGAAGCCGGGCAGATCCGGCGCGACCACATACGTAGTCTGTGACAACACGGGGATGACGTCCCGGAACGTGCGCGCGGAGCTCGGGAAGCCGTGCAGAAGCAGCATCGCCGGAGTCTGCGGGTCGCCCGCCACATCGACGGCGACTTCCACGCCGCTCGACAGGCGTACTCGTTGCGTACTGGTCGGGTACATCCCTTTTGACGGTAGTGATGTCCCGCTGGAACCGTCAACGGTGGGCCTGCCCACCACGAATCACACGCCGCTGGCGTCGAGCAACTCGACGAACCAGAGGTCGCTACCGGATGCTGACCACCTACCTCTGAGGTAGTTGAACCGCGACTCCACCCGCTCGATCATGGATCCATGACCAAGCCACACGTCTTACTGCTCCACGGCGTCTTCGGAAGTCCCGGTCTGCTCGAACCATGGGTGCGTTTCCTCGGCGACGCCGGTTACGTCTGCCATGTCCCGGCCTTGCCCGGCCGCGACCCCTCCGATGACCGGATCCTGGCGAAAACCGGTGTCGCAGAGTGTGTGGACATCGCCCTGCGCGCCTATGACCAGATCGGCGAGCCGGCCATAGTCATCGGGCACAGCTTCGGTGGATTCGTCGCGCAGAAGGTGGCGGCGGCCCGCGATTGCCTCGCCCTAGTGATGCTCGCGTCGGTTCCGCCGGGTGTGCTGTGGCCGCAGCTGCGTTCGACTACGCACCTGTTTCCGGTGCTACCGGCGATCCTGGCGGGACGACCGTTCCGACCCTCGGCCGCCACCATGCATGCCGTGCCGCTCAACACATTGCCGGTGACGGAGCGGGAGATGTTGATTCCCAGGCTGGTCCGCGATTCCGGACGGGTGTTCCGGGCCATGTCACTCGGGCTGCCGATCATGCACATCGACCCGGCGGACGTCACGTGCCCGGTGCTGTGCGCCAGTGCCGGCGCCGACCGCAACGTCGCTCCCTGGATGTCCCGCCGGCTTGCGGCGCGATACCGCGCCGAGCACCATGTCTATCCCGGCTTGCCGCACTGGATCATCGCCGAATCGGCACTTCCGGAGGTCGGTCCGCCCACGGTGGCGTGGCTGGACCGGGTGGTGCGGAGTCAGAGAAACGAGGCGTGACTGTCCAGGGCGCGTAGCGCCGCAGCGTGATCCGGTGTCGGCATCGCCGCAAGCAGCGTCCGTGAGACGCCGGCTTCGGCATACTGATCGAGTCGCGCTGCGGATGGCTGGTTGGTGAGTGCGACGACAGTGACCGGGGACCGGCCGTTCTCGGCGGCAAGGCACTGCAGCTCCCGGATGGCCTCGGCGAGGCGAGTGGCCTCCACATCCGGCGGCGCCAGCCACCCATCGGCCTCGGCGATCACCCGCGCAAAGGTGCTCGGCCCCCAACCGCCGAGCAGCAGCGGCGGTCGCGGCCGCTGAACAGGTTTGGGCCAGGACAGAATCCGGTCGAAATCGACGTGGTCACCGTGGAACTCGGCTTCGTCGTTGTTCCAGATCTGTTGCGCCGCCAGTAGGCGTTCGGAGACCAACCGCACCCGGGTTCGCGGGTCGGTGCCGTGATTGCGCATCTCCTCGCGCAGCCAGCCGACTCCAACACCCAGTTCCAGCCGGCCGGCGGACAGCACATCGAGGCTGGCCACTTCCTTGGCGAACAGAATCGGGTCACGCTGGGCCAGCAGCGTGACGGCCGTGCCGAGGCGCAGCGTCGAGGTGGCGGCAGCGGCGGCGGCCAGCAGCACGAACGGATCGAAGTTGCGTGCGTACTCCGGGGGCAATGGATCCCCGGTCGGCGTCGGGGTATCGAAGTCGACCGGTATATGGGTGTGTTCCGGCACGAACATCGACTCGAACCCGCGCTGCTCGATCTCGCGGGCCAGCGTCGTGGGAGGCAGACTGTCGGCATTGGCCGCGGTGAAGATTCCGATATCCATGCGACTATGGTCAACGTTGCCATCAGTGTGAAGGTCAAGAGCCTGTGGAGGATTCGACGTGCTGATCGGGGAGCTCGCCGCGCTCACCGGCGCCAGCCGGCGCTCGTTGCGGTACTACGAGGACGAAGGCTTGCTGATATCGGTGCGCGCCACCAACGGCTACCGCACCTACGACGCCGCAGCCCTCGCCACTGTGCAGAAGATCAAGGCACTGCTGGGCGCCGGCATGACGCTGGACCTCGTCCGCCAGGTGCTGCCCTGCACCGTGGACGCCACCCCACGGGTGGAGCCATGTGCCCGGCTGCTGGCGGCATTGCGCGGTGAAATGGCGCGTCTGGACGAGAGTGCCGCCGCTATTCAGTTGAGCCGCACCCAGATCGCCGCAATCGTGGAACGCAGCACCACCTCGGTTCTCAGCCGATGACCCGCGCATAGGATCGGGCGAAATGGCCCGCAGATCCCCGCAAACCGAGCGTCTCGTCGAGATGGTCGAGTACCTGGCGGCGGATCCGCACCGCGAGTACCAGCTGACCGAGTTGGCCCGTCTGGTCAACCTCGACGCCGCCACCTGCCATCCGATGCTCACCGAGCTCACCCGGGTGGGCTGGCTGGTCAAGGACCGCGCGCGCAAGACCTACCGCCTGGGGCCACGTCTCATCGCCGTCGGCGCCTCGGCACAGGCGTCCTTGCAGATCGCGGCCTACGCCCGCCCCGAGATGCTGCGGTTGAGCGCGGACACCGGTGTGCCCGCCTGCCTGTTCCTCCCGTCCTCGGAAGACCTGGTGATCGCCGACCTGACCTACCCCGACGGCAACGACACCGGGCATCTCCCACTGCAGGCCGGCGATCACATCGAGTTCGGCCCGCCGCTCGGGGCGGTGCTGGCGGCGTGGGCGAGCCAGTTCACCGTCGACACCTGGCTACGCCGTGTCGAGCCGGGTCCCGATGATCCGGTGCGGGCCTGGCAGATCCTGCGGATGATCCGGGAGCGCCGATTCTCGGTCGAACTGTCGCCCGCCCCGCAAACCCAGATGCAGGAGATGACCGATTTCGCGATCGGCGAGGTGCACGGCTCCCGCCGGGCCGAACGCATGATCGGCGGGCAGCGGCCGGTCATGACACCAGACCTGATGCTCGGCGACATCGACGAGGCCGCGGTGTATGAGCCGCTGTCGGTCAGCGCGGCCTGCTTCGACCCCGGCGGCGCACCTGTGGCCGCACTGTCGGTGCTCACGATGGCCGAGCCGAGGACCGGTCGGGAACTGTTGGCGCTCGGGGCGAGCGTCAGCGCCGCGGCGGATGCCATCACCGAACGCCTCTGCGGACGCTGACACCTGCACGTTTTGCACTATGCAAATGCTTGCCCCCGCCTCGCGACGGACTTACGGTGACCTCCACCACAGGAATCCAGGAGGCCTCCGTGAGCACCGAGCAGAAGGTCACGTACTGCCGCATCTGTGAGCCGCTGTGCGGGCTGATCGCCACCGTCGAGGACGGCCGACTGCAGTCGCTGCGCCCCGACAAGGACCATCCGTTGTCCCAGGGCCGGGCCTGCCCGAAGGGCATCGCGTTCACCGATGTGCAGAACGACCCCGACCGGGTGCTCAAGCCGTTGCGCCGCGAACCCGACGGCAGTTTCACCGAGGTCGACTGGGACGAAGCGCTCAGCGATATCGCGCGCAGGCTGCAGGGGGTGCTCGACACCCACGGCGGTGGCTCGGTCGGTGAATACCTCGGCAACCCGTCGGCGTTCGGGTACGCAGCAAGTCTGTGGTCTGGCCTGTTCATGAAACGGATCGGCGCCGGGCACCTGTACTCGGCCGGCTCCCAGGACATCAACAGCCGCTATGTGGCCAGCAAGCTGCTCTACGGGGCGGCCACCCAGATCCCGTTCCCCGATCTTCCGCGCACCGACTTCCTGTTCATGCTCGGCGCCAATCCACTGGTGTCACATGGCAGTGCGCTGCGGGCGCCCCGCGTCAAGGACGACCTGTCGGCGATCGTCAAACGCGGCGGCCGCATCATCGTGGTCGATCCGCGCCGCACCGAGACCGCGGCCGCCTACGAACATGTGGCGGTGCGGCCGGATTCGGATTCCTGGCTGATGCTGTCGCTGCTGCACGTCGTGTTCGCCGACGGACTGGAGGACCGCGCAGCCATATTGGCGCAGTCGACCGGTTTCGACACTCTGCGCACGTTGTGTGCGGACTTCTCACCCGAGGACACGGCGATCCGCACCGGAGTGCCCGCCGAGACCGTGCGCGCCCTTGCCTACGACTTCGCCACTGCCCGAACGGCTGTCGCCTACGGCCGCACCGGCGCCTGCCTCGGACATCACGGCACCCTGGTCAGCTTTCTGATCGACGCGCTCAACCTGGTGACCGGGAATCTGGACCGGCCCGGCGGGGCGCTGATGTCGCATCAAGTGATCCCGGTCGAGGACATGGGCGAACGGTCGGGCGCATTCGGCTACAACACCAAGCGTTCCCGTATCGGTGACTTCCCGGATGTTTTCGGTTCCTTCCCGGCGGCGCTGATCGCCGAGGAGATCACCACGCCCGGTGTGGGTCAGCTGCGCGCGCTGTTCGTGTTCGCCGGAAATCCGGTTTTGTCGGTACCCAACAGCGCCGCCCTGGATGCTGCGCTGGGACAACTGGACCTGATGGTGTCGCTGGACCTGTACGTCAACGAGACCAACCGGCATGCCGACTACATCCTGCCGGGCACGACGTTTTTGGAACGCGACGATATGCCGATGGCCTACGCGGCCTGCTGTCCAACGGTGTTCCTACAGGCCGCCGAGCCGGTGCTGGAACCGTACGGCCAGGCCCGGCCGGAATGGGAAGTGTTCGAGGAGTTGGCCGCCCGGATGGAGGTGTCCCTGCTGGCCACCGGCCCGCTCGCCCGACTCAACCCGGTGCTGCGCTGGCTGGAGCGCCGCGGCCTGCGGCTCACCCCGCAGAAGATGATGAACGCGCTGCTGCGCATCGGCCCGTACGGGGACAGGTTCGGGCTGCGCCGGGGCGGGCTGAACCCCCACAAGCTCAAACAGAACCCGCACGGCATCGTGCTGGCCGAGCATGCGCCGCACGGCGTGCTCTCCGATGTGGTGGCCCATAAGGGCGGCAAAGTGTGCCTGAACCCCGCCGAGATCATCACCGAGATCGCGCGACTGGGCACCGCGCCCAGCACCAGTCCGCAATTTCCGTTGTCAGCCATCGGCATTCGCGAGCTGAGGTCGCAGAACAGCTGGATGCACAACAGCCCCACGCTGATGAAGGGCAAGCGCAGGCAGCGTGCCCGGATCAACATCGGCGATGCCGAAGCCGCCGGCATCACCGACGGTGACGTCGCCCGGGTGGTCTCGGCGACCGGCGCCATCGAACTGGAGATGACGATCAGCGATGAGGTCGGTCCCGGTACCATCGCGATCCCGCAGGGGTGGGGTCACCGCGGCGGCGGCTGGCGGCTGGCCAACTCCAATCCCGGCGTCAATGTCAACGAACTGACCTCGAACCGGCCCGAGGACCTCGAGGCGCTGGCCGGGATGTCAGTGCTCAACGGGGTGGCGGTCCGCCTGGAGGCCGTCGCGGCGCCGACCGTGCCCGATGTGGCCGCTGCACTCACCGACTCCCGCTGACCACTGCCCCGCTGCTTTCGTCAGGACCCGGTGACCGTGCCGATGAGCGCCGGCTTGCCGTCGGCGGCCGCAGTCCCGGCCTCGACCGTCGGCTCAGCAGGGTCGGCCTGTAGCGGCGGAACATCTTTGCCCGCAAACACCATTCGAGCCCGGTCGATGTCGACTTCGCCGTTCCATTTCGCGACGAACAGCGTCGCCACCGCGTTGCCGATGAAGTTGACCAGCGCGCGGCACTCCGACATGAACTTGTCGATACCGAACACCAGCATGATGCCGATCGCCGGGATGGTGCCCAAGGTGCTCAGCGTGGCGGTCAGCGCGATGAATCCGCCTCCGGCCACCCCCGCCGCTCCCTTGGAGGTCAACAGCATCACGGCAAGCAGGCCCACTTGCTGGCCGATCGACAGGTCGGTGTTGGTGGCCTGGGCGATGTACAGCGCCGCCAGCGAAAGGTAGATCGCTGCCCCGTCGAGATTGAAGCTGTACCCCGTGGGCACCACCAGCCCGACGGTGGGCTTGCTGACACCGGCGTGCTCGAGCTTTCGCATCAGCGCCGGGAGCGCCGGCTCAGCCGTCGAGGTCCCCAGGATCAACAGCAGTTCTTCCTTCAGGTAGCGCAACATGTGGAAGATGTTGAGCCGCAGATAGGCCATCACCGAGCCGAGCACGACGAACACGAAAAGCGCCGAGGTCACATAGAACAACAGGATCAAGCTGCCCAGGCTGGTCAGGGTGGACACCCCATACTTGCCGATCGCATAGGCCATCGCCCCGAAGGCACCCAGCGGCGCCAACTTCATGACGTAGCCCAGCACCTTGAACACGATCGCCGTCAGCCGGTTGACCGCGTCGAGCACAGGCCCGCCGATCTGGCCGACCGCGTTGAGTGCGACGCCGAAGATCACCGCCAAGAAGATGACCTGCAGGATGTCACCTTCGACGAAGGGACCGAAGACGCTGTCGGGCACCAGGTGGGTGATGAACTCCCACCACTGCTTCTCCTCGCCGGCGGTGATCAGCTTCTGTGCCGAATCGCTGGCCTCGATGGTGTCGGGGTTGGCGTTCACACCGTCGCCGAGGCGGAACAGGTTGATGGCGACCAAACCGGTGATCATCGCCAGGATGGTGCCGATCTGAAAGTAGGTCAGCGCCTTGATCCCGGTCATACCAACCTTTTTGAGGTCGGCGACGCTGGCGATGCCCCCGACGATCGTCAGGAAGACGATCGGGCAGATCAGCATCTTCATGGCGGTGATGAACGTCGTGCCGATCGGCTCCATGGCCTCACCGGTGGACGGTGACAGCCAGCCGACGAGGACGCCGAGGACAATGGCGATCAGCACCCAGAAGTACAACTGCTTGTACCACCGCTTCTTCTGCGGGGCCGGCGCATCCGCCGGGTCGATATCGATCATGTTGTCAGCCTTCGGATTCAGAGGGTGTCAGGCCGGCGTGAGGGCCGGGGTCAGGGCGTCGACGATGGCGTCGGTCATGGCGTCGGTGTCGGCCGATCCGCCGATATCGCGGGTGCGTACTCCGCTGCCGGTGGCGGATTCGATGGCGGCCTCGACACGGCGGGCCTGCTCATGCAGGCCGAAGTGGTCGAGCATCAGCGCTGCGCTGGCGATCGCGCCGATCGGATTGCTGACACCTTCACCCGCGATGTCGGGCGCGGATCCGTGCACGGGTTCGAACATGCTCGGGAAGCGGCGCTCCGGGTTCAGGTTGGCGCTGGCCGCGACACCGAGGCTGCCTGCCAGCGCCGATCCGAGGTCCGACAGGATGTCGGCGTTGAGATTGGAGGCCACGACGACCGAAAGGTCCTCCGGGTGCAGGATGAATTTGGCACTCATCGCGTCCACCAGCACGGATTCGGTGGTCACGTCCGGGTAATCGAGGGCAACGCGGTTGAAGACCTCATCCCACAGCACCATGCCGTACTGCTGGGCGTTGGATTTGGTGACGCTGGAGACCTTCTTGACCCGGCGGGTGCGGGCCAGGTCGAACGCGAACCGCATGATGCGTTCGCAACCCTTCTCGGTGAACAGCGCGGTCTGCAGCGCCACCTCGTTGCCGGGGCCACGGCCGCTGAGGTTGCGCCCGCCCAGGCCCGCATACTCACCTTCGCTGTTCTCACGGACGACGATCCAGTCCAGGTCGGTGTCATCGGCCTTGCGCAGCGGGGAGACGACACCGGGCAGGAATTTCACCGGGCGAATGTTGGCCCACTGATCGAAGTTCTGCGTGATGTTCAACCGCAGGCCCCACAGACTGACGTGATCGGGAACGTTCTGCCAACCGACCGCACCGAAATAGATCGCGTCGAATGCCTTCAGGGTGTCCAGGCCGTCGTCGGCCATCATCTTGCCGGTCTGCTCGTAGTATTCGCAGCCCCACGGAAACTCGGTCCAGTCGAACGCGAACTCTCCGCCGGACTGGGCGGCCAATGTGTCGAGGACGCGGCGGCCCGCTGCCACGACTTCCTTCCCCACGCCATCGGCGGGGATGGCGGCGATCTTGAATATCTGTGTCATCGAGAACTCCTCGGTGTTTTTGTTGTGTGGATCACAACGGCTTCTGGAGTCAATTAGGCCGGGCATGGACCGCAGCGGTCCAAGACCAAGATGCGATCCGGCATATAGGCTTTACCTATCGATAGAGGTAGTGGGGGTTGGCATGGAGGTCCGACAACTCAAGTTCTTCCTGGCGGTGGTAGATCACGGTGGTTTCAGCAAGGCCGCCGAGCAACTGATGGTCGCCCAGCCGTCCCTCTCGCAGGCCATCGCGGCATTCGAGAAGGAACTCGGCATCCCGCTGTTCCACCGCGTGGGGCGCGGCGTGGTGCTCAGCGAAGCCGGTCAGGTACTCGTCGGATCCGCTCGCACTGTGCTGCGCGATGTCGACGAGGCAACCGCGGCGGTCCGGGCGCTGAAGGGCTTGCGGGGCGGCCGGCTGGACCTGATCACCATGCCGTCGCCGGGCATGGAGCCGCTGACCACGATCCTGACGGCGTTCGCCACGTCCTACCCCGACGTGACCCTCAATGCCGAGGCGGGCTTCACCCCTGAGGAAATCCTGGGCAGCGTGCGCAGCGGCGCGTGCGAGATCGGGATCCTGGGATCACCGGCCCCCATCCAGGCCGCTGACCTGACCGTGGTGCCGCTGGAAGCTCAGGCACTGGTGCTGATTTCCGGCCCCGACGACCCGGTATCGCCGAGGCCCACCGTGCGTCGCGACGAACTCGACGGGTGCCGGCTCATCGTCTCGCAGCGCGGTTCACTCATGCGCGCACTCGTCGACGATGTCATCGCCGAAGGCACCCAGATCGCGATTGTCGCCGAGATCGCCCACCGCACCTCCATCCTGCCGATGGTGCTCAACGGCCTCGGCCGTGCGGTGATGCCATCGGCCTGGACCGAGTCCGCGCGCCGCGCCGGTGCCCATGTGCAAACCATCGTGCCCGAGTCCTACCTGCACGTGGCGGCGGTCAGCCGTACCCGCCATCTCACCGCGCCGGCGGCCGCGCTGATGGACGAGGCGCGCCGTTACGGCGCCGGAGTACACCGAAGGGCCGGCAGGACGTGACCGACCTCGCAGCATACGATCGGCACCGGCGGGGTACCCATGGGACCCGCCGCTCAAAGCCGAGCAGCGCATATCAGAAGTACGCCGCTGAGCAGTGAGGACGTCCATGCCGGTATCCCCCACACCGTCGAACAACCAGGTAGCCGAGCAGCAGGTCTGGCCGGGAAAGGCCTACCCGCTGGGTGCGACCTATGACGGTTCCGGTACCAACTTCGCGCTCTTCAGCGAGGTCGCCGAACGGGTGGATCTCTGCCTCTTCGACGAGGACGGTACCGAGACGAGGTTTCGGCTGCCCGAGGTGGACGCGTTCGTCTGGCACGGCTTCCTGCCGACGGTGGAACCGGGCCAGCGGTACGGATACCGGGTGCACGGACCTCATGACCCGGCCGCCGGTGACCGGTGCAATCCGAACAAGCTGCTGCTGGATCCTTATGCCAAGGCCATCGACGGGACCTTCCAGTGGGACCAGTCGCTGTTCGGATACAACTTCGGGGAACCCGACAGCCGCAACGATGACGACTCGGCGGCCAGCATGCCGAAGTCGGTGGTGATCAACCCGTTCTTCGACTGGGGCATCGACCGCCCGCCGCAGCGCGAGTACGCCGACAGCTTCATCTACGAGGCGCACGTCAAGGGACTGACCGAGACCCACCCCGACATCCCCGACACCATCCGTGGGACGTACGCCGCGATCGGCCATCCGGCGATCATCGATCACCTCAAGGCACTCGGAGTCACCGCCATCGAATTGATGCCGGTGCACCATTTCGCCAACGACTCGACCCTGATCGACAAGGGCCTGTCCAACTACTGGGGTTACAACACCATCGGGTTCTTCGCCCCCGACTCGAAGTACTCCAGCAGCGGTACCCCCGGCGGGCAGGTGCAGGAGTTCAAGGCGATGGTGCGTACCCTGCACGAAGCCGGTATCGAGGTGATCCTGGATGTGGTCTACAACCACACCGCCGAGGGCAACCACCTCGGCCCCACGGTGTCGATGCGCGGGATCGACAATGCCGCCTACTACCGGCTCGTCGATGACGACAAACGCTATTACATGGACTACACCGGAACCGGCAACAGCCTCAACGTCGGGCACCCGCATTCGCTGCAGCTGATCATGGATTCGTTGCGGTACTGGGTCACCGAGATGCACGTCGA
Organism: Mycolicibacterium sp. P9-22; assembly: GCF_008329585.1. Classification (GTDB taxonomy): domain Bacteria; phylum Actinomycetota; class Actinomycetes; order Mycobacteriales; family Mycobacteriaceae; genus Mycobacterium. The sequence goes on from NZ_NPKP01000006.1 coordinate 292,498, forward strand.
CGGTTTCCGTTTCGACCTGGCCTCGACGCTGGCCCGCGAGTTCTACGATGTCGACAAGCTGTCAACATTCTTCGAACTGGTGCAACAGGATCCGACGGTCAGCCAGGTGAAGCTCATCGCCGAGCCCTGGGATGTCGGCCCCGGCGGCTATCAGGTGGGTAACTTCCCGCCGCAGTGGACGGAGTGGAACGGCAAGTACCGCGACACGGTGCGCGATTTCTGGCGCGGCGAGGCAGCCAGCCTCGGTGAGTTCGCGTCCCGTCTCACCGGATCGGCGGACCTCTACGAGCAGAGCGCGCGCCGCCCGGTCGCCTCGATCAACTTCGTGATCGCCCACGACGGGTTTACGTTGCGAGACCTGGTGTCCTACAACGAAAAACACAACGATGCCAACGGTGAGGGCAACAACGACGGCGAGAGCCACAACAGGTCCTGGAACTGCGGGGTGGAGGGGCCCACCGACGATCCGGAGATCACCGCCCTGCGCAAACAGCAGGAACGCAACTTCCTCACCACCCTGCTGCTGTCCCAGGGCGTACCCATGATCTGCCACGGCGACGAGCTCGGCCGCACCCAGGGTGGCAACAACAACGGCTACTGCCAGGACAACGAAATCACCTGGGTCGACTGGGGGAACGCCGATCAGGAGCTGATGGAATTCGCCGGTCGGGTCTCGGCGCTTCGCGCCGAGCATGCGGTGTTCCGCAGGCGCCGGTTCTTCAACGGCCGGCCGGTCCGACAACGCGGATCTGCCGGCGTGCCCGACATCTCCTGGTTCCGGCCCGACGGTACCGAGATGAACGACGAGGATTGGGACACCGGATTCGGCAAGTCGATCGCCGTCTACCTCAACGGCAACGGCATACCCGACCTGGACGCGCGGGGCCAGCGGGTCACCGACGACTCGTTCGTGGTGTGCTTCAACGGTCACCACGAGCCCCTCGAATTCGTCCTGCCCCCGAAGGAGTTCGGGCCGGCGTGGCACACCGTCATCGACACCGCGGCGCCGGCCGGCACCAGCGATGAAACCGTCCCCGCGGGTGCTTCCCGCAAGGTCGCCGCACGCTCGGTCACGGTGTTCCAACAGGCGCAGTGACCGGCTGGTTCTATGCTGCACCCCATGGGCGTAGTGGCCAGGAACAACATCAAGACCGTGGGCGATCGGGACGCTCCCATCTTGCTGCTGGCCCATGGGTTCGGCTGCGACCAGAACCTGTGGCGACCCATCGTCGAGCGGCTGCAGTCCGATTTCCGGATCGTGCTGATGGACCACGTCGGTGCGGGCGCCTCCGATCCCGCGGCGTGGGACGCCGAGAAGTACTCGACGCTGTCCGCGTATGCGGCCGACGTGTTGGACATCGTGGACGAACTCAACCTGCGCGACGTGGTGTTCGTCGGCCATTCGGTGGCGGCGATGATCGGCGCGCTGGCGGTCATCGCCGATCCCGGTCGATTCGCCAAACTCATCATGGTGACCCCGTCACCGCGCTATATCGACGACGGTGACTATCACGGCGGGTTCTCCGAAGACGATATCGACGAACTGCTGGAATCCATCGACGCGAACTACCTCGGTTGGTCAAAGGCGATGGCGCCGGTCATCATGGGCAATCCCGACCGCCCCGATCTGCACGCCGAACTGGAGGCAACGTTCTGCCGGACCGATCCCGCCTGCGCCAAGGTGTTCGCCCGCGCTACGTTCCTGTCCGACAATCGATCTGACCTCCCGCGCATATCGGTGCCGACGCTGATCGTCGAGTGCGCCCAGGACGCCATCGCCCCGCGTACCGTCGGTACCTTCGTCCAGCGCCAGATTTCGGGCAGCCGTCTGGTCACCCTCGACGCGATGGGCCATTGCCCGCACGTGAGTGATCCCGACGCGACCGCGTCGGCCATCGCCGCGTTCGCCGCCACGCCATGACCGGCCTCGACTTCGAGGATTTCTGGGACAAGTCGCCGTCCGGACACCTGATCCTTGCCGCCGACGGCCGCATCGTCAGCGCGAACGCCACCATCGTGGGATGGCTGCGCTACCCCAAGGGTGCTCTGCACGAGAAGTCGTTCGCCGACCTGTTGACCACCGGCGGAAGGATCCACTACGAAACCCATTTCGTTCCGCTGTTGCGGATGACCGGCACGCTCGAGGGTGTCACCGTCGATATGTTGGCCTCCGACGGTGAACGGCTACCGATGTTCCTGACCGCCAACGTCAAGGCGGCCACCGCGGAATCTCCCGAGCTGTGGCGGGTCACCGCGGTCGACGCCAGCGACCGCCGGGCCTACGAACGCGAACTCCTCGCGGAACGCCGCCGCGCCGAGACCGAGCATGAGCGTGCACGTGCATTCGCCGAACGGCTGCGCCGCTCGCTGCACCCGCCGTTGCTGTCCCCGCCGCCCGGGTTGGAAGCCGCCGATCACTACCACACCGCGTCGGCCGACGATGTGGGCGGCGATTTCTACGATCTGTTCCCGCTGTCGCCGAACACCTGGGGCTTCTTTCTCGGCGATGTCGCGGGCAAGGGGGTCGATGCGGCCGTCGTCACCACCCTGACCCGCTACGTCCTGCGCTCGGCCGCGGTCTTCGACGACGCCCCGGTGCAGGTGCTGCACAACTTGAACACGGTGCTGCACCAGCAACTGGGTATCGAGCGCCACCGGCTGTGCACCGTGGTCTATGGAAACCTGACACCACGCGATGCCGGATTCGACGTCGATCTCGCCAGCGCCGGTCACCTGCCCCCGTTGCTGCTCGCCGGTGACGGGAACGCCTACTTCGCCGACACCATCGGCGGCCAGGCCGTCGGCATGATCGAGGATCCCCACATCTTCAGCAGCCGAATGCATCTCGGGCCCGGCGACACCCTGGTGCTCTACACCGACGGTTTGACCGAGGCACGAGTCGGTCCCGGCGTCGAACGCTACGACGACGACGGTGCGCTGTTGCGGTTCGCCCGCCGGCAGGCACCGGCCAGTGCCGCCGAGATCGTCGAGGCCGTCCGGGGTCTGCTCGACGAACTGGGCACCGGAGTCGAGGACGATGCCGCGGTGCTCGCTTTCGGGGTGCCGCGGGGCGGCGACGCGCAGGCCGAGGCTGGTTTTTGAACCTCACGGTTGCACCCCGACGCGTCACCTGAACTCCGGGTACAGAAGCAACCATTCACCCTCGGCACCTCTGACGGTACGCCTGAAGTATCAAGAACGGGACCCATCCTCAACCAGTAATTTGTTTGCACCTCCGACGATGTGGCTACCGACCAGTCATGGCTGAATCTTCTGTTGACGGTCTCATCGACGCGGTGGCCCCCGGCGATATCGTCGCCCTCGACCGTGGCGACGGCGAGCACGCCTACAAAGTGGTCCACAAGGAGGAGGCCGATTCGGGCTACCTGATCACCTTCGAGGGCGATGACGGTGAGACGTTCCAGCTCCAAGTGGCCGCCGGCACCCCGGTGAAGCGGTCGCTGGAGTCCAAGTGGGAGTCGGCGCAGAGCCCGACACCGCATTCACCGTGACGCCGATGGACACCGTCGAGTACGCCCCGAGCCGGTCGGCCGACCTGTACGGAGAGCCGTCCCGGCCGACCGTGCTGTTGTGGCACGGCACGCAAACCGACTCGCGCCCGGCGGTCGGTGTCCTCGCCGAAGCCATCGCCGAGCTCGGTGTCGGAGTGATCGCCCCGGACTGGGATTCCCATGCCGCCGACGGCGGACGTGCGGATCTGCTGAATTCGGTACGGTTCGCGCTCACCCGATCCGCCGGTGCGGATCTCCTGCTCGTGGGCTGGTCGCTTGGAGGAGTTGCCGCGGCCGGACTGACACTGCGTGCGCGGCAGTTCAATGTTCCTGTCGCGCACACCGTCTGCTTGGGCGGGGCGTTCATGGTGGATGATCCGATCACCGGTGGCCCCGTCCTGCGGGATATTCCCGACACCGCTGCGCGCACGCCGTTCAGCCTGCTTGTCGGCGACGCTGACGATGTGGTGCCCGCTTCGGCCGCCGTCCAGTTCGCGGCCCGTCTGCAGGCTCTGGACTGGCCGGTCGAGATCGTCGAAATCGCCGCGGATCACGGTTCGATAGCCGGGGCGCGCTACGACGCCGCCGCCGACCGTTATGAGCCGGGCCACGACGCAGCGACGGGGGCCGTCGCCCGCGCGGTCGCCACCCATATCGCCCCCGTGGCGGCGGGCACCTGACGCGGTGCGGTTCGGTGCCTATTGACGCAGTTGCGGCAGCACATCACGCTGCCAGGCGGCGAAGAAGCCCTCCATGTCCGGACCGATCTGCGATACGTAGACCTCATCGACGCCGGCGTCGAGGTACTGGCGGACCTGGCCGGCATGTTTGTCGGTGTCCGGCCCGCAGGCCACCGAATCCGCAATGTCCTGCTTCGGGACGAGTTGCTGTAGCGCGGCGAAATCGGTTGGCCGCGGCAGTATCTGGGCGGACTGGCCGGGGAGGCCCTGGTTACCCCAGATCCGATGCGCCGTGTCGATCGCGGCGTCGGCATCGGTGTCCCAGCACACCTTGGTGCCGGCCTGCACCGGTTTGTCCCCACCACCGGATGACCGGAAGGTCTGCACCAGGTCGGCTTCCGGGGTGACCAGCACATAGCCATCGCCGATCCGGCCGGCAAGCTCGGCGGCCTGCGGCCCGAATCCCGAGACGTAGATGGGCACCGGCTGGTCCGGCCGGGTGTAGATGCGTGCCTCCTGCACCTCGTAATGCACGCCGTGGTGGCTCACTTCATCGCCGCGGAGCAGCAGCCTGATCACCTCGACCGCCTCCTCCAGCATTTCCTGACGGAGACCGACCGACGGCCACGGGTCGCCGAGGATGTGTTCGTTGAGGGCCTCGCCGCTACCGACGCCCAGCACGAACCTGCCATCGAGCTGGACCGCCGCTGTCGCGGCGGCCTGGGCGATGATGGCCGGATGGATGCGCACCGTAGGGCAGGTCACGGCGGTGGACACCGGCAGCGAGGTGGCCTCCGACAGCGCTCCGATCACACCCCAAACGAACGCGCTCTGTCCCTGTTCGTCGTTCCATGGATGGAAGTGATCCGAGATCCACAGCGCATCGAAGCCCGCATCCTCGGCGCGCTTGGCTTGGTCGACGAGTTCCTTCGGGGTGAACTGCTCACTCGACAAGAAGTATCCGATTTTTGCCATGGGCACGGTCTACCCGCAACCTCAGCGTTTATGCGTAGCCCAACCGGGGAATTCGGACGGCGCCCGCCGGACGGAGGGGATGGATGTGTCGGCAGCACCCGAACTCGAACCATCGGTTCCCGGCCGCCGGGAAAACACCTATCGGACATCGGGTTACGCCGATCTTCGAAGTTATGCGGCCGTGGGAGATGGCCGCACCGTGGCGTTGATCGCTCAGGACGGCGGTATCGACTGGCTGCCAATTCCTCAGTTGGATTCGCTTCCGGCGTTCGCCGGCCTGCTGGATGCCACCAACGGCGGGCGGCTTGAGTTGGCCCCGGCCGCGGACTTTCACACGGAGCGCCGCTACTTACCCGGAACCAACGTCCTGGAGACAACTCACACGACCACCACGGGCCGGGTGCGCGTCACCGATGCGCTGAACGTCGGCGTCGACGGACGACTGCCCTGGACCGAGTTGGTCCGCCGGGTCGAAGGTGTCGACGGTGCCGTCGAGATGCAGTGGCAGGTCACTCCCGGGACGTGCTTCAACACCGCCTCGCCGTGGACTCGCCAAACCCCGCACGGCAGCGTTCTGCGGGTACGTGATCTGAGCCTCGGAGTCGCAGTGTCTGACGAACTGCACTTCGATACGACCGACCAATCCGTCTTCGGCCGCTTCACGGTCCGCGCCGACGAGCGCCGGGTCGTGGCTGTTCAGGCCGCACATGCCGAACCGTTGATGCTCTCATCGGCAACTGATATCGATGCCGGACTGGACCGCACCATCGGGGTGTGGCGTAACTGGTCTGAGCAGTTCGACTGCGCCGGGCGGTGGAGCGATGCGGTTCGGCGCAGTGTGCTGATGCTCAAGACGCTCATCTGCAATCCGACCGGATCAATCGCCGCCGCAGCCACCACCTCGCTTCCGGAACAGGTTGCGGGGGGCAAGAATTGGGACTATCGCTACGCGTGGATCAGGGACGCCGCATACACGATGTCTGCACTGCGCCGATTCGGGATCCGCGAGGAGACACACGCCGCGGTCGGCTGGCTGCTGCGGACAGCGCGGCAGCACGGGCCGACAATGGGGGTTTTCTTCCGTCTGGACGGCTCAGCCCCGGATCCGGTGTGCAAGTACGAGGTGCCCGGCTGGCGCGGTATCGGACCGGTGGTCACCGGTAACCGCGCCGACGAGCAGCTGCAGCTCAGCGTGTTCGCGGACCTCTTCGACACCGTCCGGTTGTATGCCGACAGCGGCCACGTCCTCGATACCGAAACCGGCCACCTGCTCACCGGTTTCGCCGATCAGGCCTGTGACAGCTGGCGCAGCCGCGACGCAGGCATGTGGGAGCTGCCCCAGATCGAGCACTACACCAGCTCCAAGATCGGCTGCTGGCATGCGCTGCGCTGCGCTGTGCACCTGGCCGAATTGGGGCAGATTCCCGGCGACCCCGAGCGATGGGCCCGGGAGGCCGAACGCATCCGGGAGTGGGTGCAGCGGCGGTGCTGGTCGGAGGAGCTACAGAGCTACGAGTGGTACCCGGGTAGCGGTCGGCTCGACGCGTCGGTACTTCTGCATGCCGGTACCGGCTTCGACCGTGGACCGCGCATGTCGGCCACCCTGGACGCGATTCGCCGCGAGCTGGGCCACGGCCCCTGGCTCTACCGGTTCTCCGGCGCCCGTCAGCAGGGCGAGGGTGCTTTCGTGGCGTGCGCGTTCTGGGCGGTCTCGGCTTTGCACCACGTCGGCCGACCGGCCGAGGCTCGCGACCTGATGGACCAACTGGTCCGGCAAACGAACGACGTGGGTGTGCTGTCCGAAATGATCAACCCTGCCGACGGCTCATTCCTGGGCAATCTACCTCAGGGTTTGAGCCATCTGGCACTCATCGGGGCGGCCTTGGACCTTGCCGACTGACGTTGCTGCGGTTTCCCGGGTCACCGGGCCGGGTAGTCCGCTGCCAACGGACGGAAGGTCAATGGACATGAGTACTGGACACGGGAAACACGCACGCAGGACACCGCACACGACGGTGCTCAGCCTGTCCATCTCATTCGCGGTCGCATTCGCCGCAGTCGTCACCGCGTTCATCATGCACCTGGCGGATTCCGGCACCGCGGCACCGCGCCCCGAACCCGCACCCGTCGCCGTCACCGCGCCCGTCATCCAGGAAGGACGGCTGATCGCGATCTCACCGGATTCGTTGACCGCCCAGGGGCCCGACGGTGTGGCGCGCACCTATCGCGTCGATGGCCAGACACACGGGATCACCGCGGCCGGAAGCCAACTCGGGGGAACGGCAGCGAGTTTCGCCCTCAATGACGAGGTGTCGATCATCGGCGTGACGCGCGGGGGAGACAATGTAGCCACCACGGTGGTGCACCGCGATGTCGCGAATCTCAACGGCGCGCCGATAGACTACGCGCTGCCCTGATCTTTCAGTCAGTCGGCAGGATCCTCGGCGACGGGTCGCTCGACCAGTAGCGACATCCCGTGGTGCGCCGGCATTTCGACCGTGAAGCTGTGCAGATCATCGACATGAGCGATCTCTTTGCCGCTGAACATATCCGAGACGACGGCATCCGGCGGCAGGAATTCCGAACGCACCGTACCGGCGATTTCGGCGTTGGCGAAATTGAGCACCGTCAGTTGCAGCTGGTGCGGGTCCGCGAGCTGGTGGACCATCACCAGCATGCCGCGATGCGACACCTCCGGGATGTCCACCTGAGTGCTGGTAGCGATGCCGAAATGCGTTCGCACCGCCAGAATCGCCTGCAGCTGGCGCAGGAAGCTGGCCTCATTGGCGAGCTGATCCGGGATGGATCCGTAAAGACTCTTTCCGCGCGGCATGCCGGCGCTCGAATGCGTGGCACCGGGATTCACACCCATCAGGTCATGCGCGGCACGGTGGATCCAGCGGGTGTCTCCACCGCGGAGCAATTCGCTGACGTCGTCGGGCGGAAGCGTGAGCATTCCGCACAGATCCCACCCGGAAAGCGCGAACACACCCGGTTGCAGGGCGTTGAACATCGCGAGCAGCAGGTGCGCGCGCCGGATGGGATCGATATCGGTGATCTCTTCGAGGTCGGAGATACCCAACGTCGCAGCGATGACGGTTGCCGTCGTACAGGCGATGCCGTTGGTGGTGAACACCAGGTTGTACGGGGCATCGGGACCGGTCAGCGCCTCGATCAGATCGGTGCGCACGCTGTGCCCGAGTTCCTCCCCGGTGACCTCGTGACCCTTGTAGGTATAGACGTCATCGCGGTGACCGGCCGACCAGTGCACCAGCTCGTAGGTCAGCTCATCGTGGTTCTGCAAGGCATGCACCAGCGAGGCCGGATCGATCTCGGTTTCCAGCGTGGTGCGCAAGGTCAGCCGCAGGAACTCGGTGTCCGCAGTGGCCAGTGCGTGCTGATAGGCGGGCCTGTTGATGAAGTCATAGGACAGATCCGGGCCGGCGATGCTGTTCTCGCGGATGTCGTCGATGGTGAGGTTGAGCTCCTGGAAGGTGAACCCGCCCAGTTTGCGCACCATGCTGCCGATGAACTGGTTCGCCGCCTGGGACAGCGGGTGCCCCTCGGACCAACCGACGTCGTCCTCGGTGGACTTCTCGGCGCCGAGGAACCCGTTGGCGTCCAGCCGCAGCCCGCCGGTGCCGAGATCCGACAGTGAGTGCAGCGCATCACCGATCACCAACCGCATGCCTGCGAAGCTGGGATCGAGCCAGTTGATCGAGGGCTGGCCGTCCTTGAAGTAGTGCAGGTACACCCAGCGCCGCTCGACACCATCGACGCCGACGGTCGGGCGGGTCACGCTCCAGTTGGTCTCCTTGATGCCCTCGGCGTAGAAGATCACGCGCTGCAGACGCCCGATGATGTAACCGGCCTTGGCGAGCCAATCCTCGGTCGCGGCATCGCAATTCACCGAATCCGCTCCGGCCGGGACATCGGGAAGATGTTCCCAGTCACGTGGATCGATATCGACCATGTGGTAGATGCCCGGGTAGTCCGCATACTTCATCTCGGCCAGCCGGAAGTCTGCGCCCTTGCCGGTGTGGCCCGGCACGATGTCATCGATGATCGTGCCGCCGTACCAGTTGGCGGTGCCGCACATCTGCCGGAACTCGTCCTCGGATCCGAAGGCCGGGTCGATCTGCGTGCTGATGCGGTCGAAGTGACCATCGACGCTGGGGGTCAGCTGCCAGCCCGAGATGCCGCCGGCACGTTTCACCGGACCGGTGTGCACGGCCTGGATACCGATCTCCGCGAAGGCTTTCCACAACGCCTCGTCGGCCATCGCCTTCAGGAATGACTCCTCGGATCGGGTGATCAACGACAGCGGGTAGGCGGTGAACCACACCGACGCGGTCTCCACCGCGGTTCGCGGATTGGGCCTGGCGAACGGGTTCTGCCACATCGAACCCTGCCCGGAGAACTGCTGGCTGATCTCGTTGGCGTCGGCAAGCATCGACTGCGACAGCAGCCAGGAGACGTAGGCCTGGTTCTCACCCGTCGGCGGACCGTCCTGAGCCAGCGACCGCCGCACGAACGGGGTACGCACACGTGGGCGAAACCGCAGCACCTTTGGGCGCGCCGGATGCAGGTGCTCATCGAAGGTGATCTCCGCAGGCTCGTTGACCTGCTCTTCGGTTCTGGCGTCCGACGACTCGGCGGCAGGTTCCGACGGCTCAGCCGCGTGTGACGACATCTGACTCCTCCCGGGTCTCGCGCAGCCGCAGCCCCGCCGCGGTTGGTATTGCCGTTAAGTCCCGCACGGAAACGTCCGCACGACCAACGCTACAGAGAGTTACCGGCCCTCGGTCAGTCGGCGACGTCGAATGCGGCGATGACCTTGCGCGGCGTGATGCGCACGACCAACTCGCCGGGGACGCCGTTGCGCGCGCCGTACTCGTCGGCACGCTGCTCGCCCACATAGCGCGCCGCGATGCGGGTGGCGGTACCGCGCAGATCCGGATCGTCCTCGCTGAGCTCGGCGGTGCCCTGCACCTGAACGAAGGAAAACGGCGGGCGTTCATCGTCGACGACCAGCACCACCCGAGGATCACGTTGCAGAGCACGGCCTTTGGCGGTATCGGCCCCCGTGTTGAAGACCAGACGGCCGTCCTCCACCAGGAACCAGACCGGCGCGATCAGCGGGCGGCCGTCGGCAGCGACGTAACCGAGCTTTCCGGTCCGGGTGCCCGCCGACAGAAAGCTGATGACGTCGTCGCTCAGGGAATCAGTTGCCATCGGTCCATCATGCGCCTGTCCGGGTCGGCTGTCGTACGCTCGCCCTCATGACAGCACGGACGTCGGCCCTGTCGAGATGGGCTCGCCGTGTGATCAGCCATCCCGGTGTCTACCGGCACGTGGTCCTGCGGCTGGCCGCTCTGACCACCGTGGCCGAGGCAGTCCTGCGCCGCATCGGCGGCGGGCGACTGAGTGTGCTCGACGCCGTCGGCCTCACCCACGTCCAGCTGATCGTCGCCGGATGCAGGAGTGGTCTGCCGCGCACCGTGACGCTGCAGTACATCGGCGATGGCGACGACCTCCTTGTCACCGACTCGAACTGGGGCCGGAACGCCCGGCCGGCATGGTCGTCGAATCTTGCCGCCGCATCCACTGTGCTGGTGCGGCTGCGCGACTCCGAGTACACGGCCGCCGTGGTGCACGCAACGGGTGCCGCGCGCGATCGCGATTGGCACACCATCTGCGCGCACTGGCCGAACTACGCTGTGGCTCAATCGGTGGCGGGGCGAGAGTTCCGGGTCTTCAGGCTCGTCCCCGCTGCGGCATAGTTCGCCGGGCGGTACCGCTGGTATCCGATACGTTTGCCGCGCTGCTTGTCGTTGTTAACTGCGTCACGGAATGAACACCGGGCGAACTGGGTAATGTGCTCCTGTCATGGAAGATCGAGCAAAGCAGCGCGCGGCCTTCTCCTGTCCCGGAGTCGTGGCCACCGTGGCGCATGCCGTGCAGATCCGCGATGGCTTCTCCGGCTGGTTGACGCAGAGTCTGACGTTGGACGCGGAGAAAACCAGCGACATCATCCTCGCCGTCAACGAGGCGTTGGCCAACGCCGCCGAACACGCCTACCTGGGCTCGCCGCAGCCGGGGCTGATGCATACCCGCGCCGAGCATGATCCGGAACTGGCCACGCTCACGGTATGGATCACCGACGAGGGCCGCTGGCAGGTGAAGGATCCCTCGATCGCACCGAATCCCGGACGTGGCCGCGGCACGATGTTGATGCGTGCCCTCGCCGACCGCACCGCGGTCGACTCGACGACCACCGGGACCCAGGTGCGACTGCAGTGGGATCACATTCGGGCCCGTCTCGATGCCGCCGCCCAGCGAGCGCAGGACGACGACCGACTCCTCGCTTAGAAACGCGGCAACGTCAGTGCGTCGGAGTCCCGCCGGCGGGAAGCGGCCGCGGTTCGGTGAAGAACGCCAAGGCAACAGCGACGGCGCCGATCAGGGCTGCGGCGACGAAGGCGGCGTGCACGCCGGGCATGTCCGGCGCGCCGCCTGAGGCGGACGCCTTGGCCATCACCGTCACGAACAATGCGGTGCCGGCTGCACCGGCGACCTGCTGCAGCGTCGTCATGATGGCGCTGCCGTGCGAGTACAGACGGTCGGGCAGCGCGCTGAGCGCGTCCGTCATCAGCGGGGTGAACATCATCGACAGTCCCACCATCATGATCGTCTGTAGGACAACGAGTTCCCAGACCGGCGTGGCCGCCGACAACATCGCGAATCCGCACAGCGACAGGAACAGCATGATCGAACCGGGAACGACGAGCCGTCGGGCACCGTGGCGGTCGTATACCCGCCCGACCAACGGCCCCGCCAGGCCCATCAGCAGGCCACCGGGCAGGCTCGTCAGGCCGGCGACCAACGCGCTCTTGCCCAGTACGTTCTGCACGTAGAGCGGCACCATGATGATCGCACCGAACAGCCCGGTGAACCCGATGACCACCAAACCCACCGAGACCGAGAACCGCCGGTAGGTGAACGGCCGCAGATCGAGGAACGCGCGGTCGTCGCGCTGCAGCCGCAACTGCCGCGCCCCGAACAGCAGCATCGCGACCGCGCCGGCCGTCAGCGGCACCCACGCCGGTACGGCCTGCCCCCCGTGCCCGGAAGCGCCCAGTTCCGAGAGCCCGAACACCAAGCCTGCGAACGCGATCGCCGACAGCGGTACCGAAACGGGGTCGATCGGTGTGGGTTGCTCCCGCTCATCGGCAACACGCAGCCACACCCATCCGGCGAGGAGCCCGAGCAACGCGATCGGCAGCACGATCCAGAACATCCACCGCCAGTTCAGCGATCCGAGGATGAAACCGGACAGGGTGGGACCCACCGCCGGTGCGACGGCGATGACGATCGAGATGGTGCCCATGGTCTGCCCGCGGCGCTCGGCGGGGATCAGTTTCATGACCGTCGTCATCAGCAGCGGCACCATGACGGCAGTGCCGCACGCCTGCACGATCCGTCCGGCGAGCAGCACGGCGAAGCCCGGCGCCAGCGCCGAGACCAGCGTGCCCACGCAGAACAGTGACATCGACGCCACGAAAATGGCCCGCACCGGGAAGCGTTGCAGCAGCGATCCCGACATGGGGATCACCACCGCCATCGTCAGCAGGAAACCACTGGTCAGCCATTGCGCGGTACGGGCGGCGATCTCCAGGTCGACGATCAACACGGGCAACGCGACACTCATGATCGTCTCGTTGAGGATCATGACGAACGCCGAGAACACCAGCAGCGCGATGATGACGGCTGCGCTCGGCGGTGCTTTCGACTGGGTGGTTCGGGTACTCACGCACACTCCCTGGATGTCTGCACCTTGGTTAGTGCGGCTACCCAGGGTAGGCGCGACGCGGCCGGTCGGAAAATCCATTTTTCTCGGCCGGAGTCCGCGTGCAATCGGTCGTTGCGGGGTACACCGCCTCATCACCGCATCGATCGGCACGGAGGCAGCCATGACGTCCGAGGCAGTAGCGCAGGCACCGCAGGGCGCCTCACCCGAGGGCAAACTCGCGCGCAAGATCACCGGCCCGCTGCTGTTCCTTTTCATCCTCGGCGACGTCCTGGGTGCCGGAATCTACGCGCTGATGGGGGTGCTGGCCGGCAAGGTCGGCGGCGCGCTGTGGGCCCCACTGCTGGCGGCGCTCCTGCTAGCGCTGCTGACGGCGGGTTCCTACGCCGAGCTGGTCACCAAATACCCTCGGGCCGGTGGTGCCGCGGTGTTCGCGGAGCGCGCATTTCGTCGCCCCCTGGTGTCATTCCTGGTCGGGTTCTGCATGCTGGCTGCCGGGGTGACCAGCGCGGCGGGCCTATCCTTGGCCTTCGCGGGCGACTACCTGGCCACCTTCATCGATGTGCCGGCGGTACCGGCGGCCGTCGTCTTTCTCGGACTCGTCGCCGCACTCAACGCCCGCGGGATCAGCGAGTCGATGAAGAGCAATGTGGTGCTGACCGTGATCGAGTTGACTGGCCTGCTGATCGTGATCGTCGCGGGTGCGGTGCTGGTCGGCCGGGGCGGCGGTGACATCGGGCGGGTGGTCGAGGTGCGCCCGGATTCGACGCCCGCGCTGGCCATCCTGGGCGGCGCGATCATCGCCTACTACTCGTTCGTCGGATTCGAGACCTCGGCCAATGTCGTCGAGGAGATCCGCAATCCCAGCAAGGTGTACCCGCGGGCGTTGTTCGCGGCGCTGATCACCGCCGGCGTCATCTACGTCCTTGTCGGTGTCGCGAGCGCCGCGGTGCTGTCCCCTGACGAGTTGTCCCAGTCCAGCGGTCCGCTGCTCGACGTCGTCTCGGCGTCCGGTCTGGGGGTGCCCGCGTGGGCCTTCAGCGCCATCGCTTTGGTGGCGGTGGCCAATGGTGCGTTGCTCACCATGATCATGTCCAGCCGACTGGCCTTCGGCATGGCGGAGCACGGCCTGCTGCCCCGGAAATTGAGTTACGTTCTGCCCCAGCGCCGCACACCGTGGGTCGCGATCCTGAGCACCACCGTCGTGGCGATGCTGCTCACCCTCACCGGCGACTTGTCGACCTTGGCGGAGACCGTGGTGCTGCTGTTGTTGTTCGTGTTCATCTCCACCAATGTCGCCGTCCTGGTGCTCCGGCGGGACACCGTCGATCATCCGCATTTCCGGGTGTGGACGGCGGTGCCGGTGCTGGGCGTGGCGTCGTGCCTGCTGCTGCTGACCCAGCAGTCCGCCGAGGTGTGGTTGTTCGCGGCCATCCTTCTCGTCGTGGGTGCGGCGCTCTTCCTGGTGACCCGATCGGCGAGCCGCCGGCTCAGCGCGTCTTGAGTGTTCAGCGAACGACGGCGTAGTTCACGCGGATGTCGGGAAGCCGGATGTCGACCCACGGCCCGGCCGCGCCAGGCTCCGTCACACCCCCCACGAGCGGCCGGTGGGACGCCGGTTCTGCGCTGACAGAACATGACTGCAACAGCACCAAAGATCCCGTGGATGCTGCGGTCATCATCGCGTGGCCCTCAGCCTGGGTTTGTCGGTCATGTTCTCAGTTTCGATTGGTCCTGGCATTCGGGATGACTTTCCACGCAATGATTCCCGATATGATCATCAACACGGCCGATACGCCCGAGGACATCTGCATTGCGGATGCGAACGAATGTTGAGCTTGTGCCAACGCCGCTCCAGCGTGCGCTCCGCCCGCCGCCAGAACATGGTGTGCATCGGCGAGGGATTCGGTGATCGCTGCCCGCGTAGCGGTATCCATGCTGTCGGGCAATGACAGACCGCTGCGGTAGAACGCGGTGGTCAGAGACCCGAGGATGCCGATTCCGAAGGCGATCCCCAACTCGTAGCCCGTCTCGGAAACCGCCGAGGCTGCACCCGCCCGTTCCCGCGGTACCGCTCCCACCACCACATCGATGGCTACCGTCATCGCTACCGTGGCCCCAAGAACTAAAATTGCCAGCGCCAATCCGGTCCAGATGATGTCGGGCAGACCTTCCGCGAACGCCAAGACGGCGAGTCCAGCACCTCCAACAACCATGCCGAACCCAACGGTGTGCCCGTAGCCCAATCGAGCAGCAAGCCGACCGACGAATACGGTCACCACCACCGTTGCCAGGGTTGCCGGCAACTGCACGAGCCCAGCCTCCAGCGGACTGAGACCACGCACGAGCTGAAGGTATTGAGAAAAGAAGAAGATGGTTCCGCTGAAGGCGAAGATCGCGATGGTGTTCGCAGCCATGCCCCCCGAGAACGCCGGCAGCCGGAAGAGCGAGAGGTCGAAGAGCGGCTGTGTGAGGTGCCGTTGCCGCCTGACGAAGGACGCGCCGATGATGACTGCCAGGCCCAACGCGAGCACCACTTTCCAGTCGAATCCAAAGGCGAATGAGTGTTTCACGCCGTAAACGAAGGAAAGTGTCGCCGAAAACGAGAGCACAGCGGACAACATGTCGACAGTCCCCGGTGCTGGATTGCGCGATTCCGGCAGTAGCACCACGGCGAGCGGAATCAGGACGATGATTATCGGCACATTGATCAGGAACACCGATCCCCACCAGAAATGCTCCAAGAGCACGCCACCGATCAGCGGCCCGGCAGCAGCACCGGCCATGGCGCCCGCCGACCACACAGCGATGGCACGGGTCCGTTGTGCGGGAATGTCGAAGACATCCCGGATGATTGCCAAGGTGCACGGCATCAACGTGGCGGCGCTCAGTCCCAGCAGAGCCCGGCCTGCGATAAGAAGCTCTGGCGCATTAGCGAACGCGGCCAGTATCGAGGCGAACCCAAAACCGGCAGCGCCGAGAATGAGCAGACGCTTGCGCCCGATACGGTCAGCGACGTTTCCCATTATCAGCAGAAACCCTGCGACAGCGAAAGCGTAGATGTCACCAATCCACAGCAGTTCAGTCGCGGTGGGGCCGAGATCTGCAACCAACGAGGGCACCGCCAACGCAAGCACCGTACCGTCGATAGTGACCAGAACAACCGCCAATGTCAGCACCGCCAGCGCGGCCCACTTCCGGCCGTCGCCATCGAGTAACGGTCTTGTCACACCCATGACCAAAGCATGACATAGCCGGCTATACGGTCAGGGGAATCCTGTTGTGGCACGTC
This sequence comes from Mycolicibacterium sp. P9-22, assembly GCF_008329585.1. Classification (GTDB taxonomy): domain Bacteria; phylum Actinomycetota; class Actinomycetes; order Mycobacteriales; family Mycobacteriaceae; genus Mycobacterium. The sequence goes on from NZ_NPKP01000006.1 coordinate 308,767, forward strand.
ACCGAATCGTGTTGCCTGACTGACGATTTGGTGACTGTCATCGCTGGGATCCCGATTCCCACCCAGCGGGAGGGTCCCCGCCGACGTTCAGAGTTCGGCCTAGGCTCCACCGTCATGGGCACCGTCGTAGCCAGAAGCTCGGCAGTTTGCGCGGTGGTCCTGGCCGCCATGACGATCATTGGATCCTTCCACGCGCCAACCGCCAACGCCGAGATGAAGTATGGGAACTACGAGCTACGTGTCACCGGTCGCTACGACTTCCACACGTGGGCATGGGCGGTGTCGAGGTGCCGAGCCGCCGATTGCACCCAGATCAATGCGATCCCCATGCCGGTCGCCCGGGCATTCGAATACAGCGGTAACGCGCAGTTGAAGGACGGGCGCTACACGCTCACCGTCGATGTTCCTGACGGACTGCGTTGCGGCAACGTTTATTACGGCTCAACCGTACCGACAAGGGACGTCTACTCATGGGACGCCGCAACACTTCAGGGCACGCTGACCTCCTCCTTCTCCGCGGGCTGCGACCACTCCCCTGGCGGCGTATTCACTTACCCCTTCACCCTGGCGCGAATGTAGGCATACGCCGTATCCGATCTGCCGCCGGAGCAGAAAGGTTGATCCGCTCGAATTGTCTCTAGCACAGCATGTCTCACAAACTGTCGTGTTCCGTTGGATGAGAGAAGGGCGCCCCAAGGCGAGACAGGACTTCTAGTGTCATTCCGGGCCCTGCACGACATCAGCAGTCAATGCCGATGATGCTGACCCATGTCTTCGAGTCCCGGCATGCTGGGCGGCGCTCGATGAATCCGCATCGCTAGCGAAGGAGCGTGGCCACAAGTGGTGGACAGGGAACTGGACCGTACACCGAACCAGACGTCACGCCGCAAGCGGATCGTCACCGCCGCTCGCCGACTCGCCACGCACAGTTCCGAATCAGTTCATCTTAGAATGGTGGCAGACCACGCCGGCGTGGCCACCAGCTCCGTTTACCAGTACTTTTCCTCAAAGGATGAACTCCTCCTCGCGTGTTTTCTGGAGTGGCTGGCCGAGCAGGAGACCCACGGACGAACATCCATGCCGCGAGATGCGATGCCGCACCACAGTTTGTTCGACTTGGTCCGCAATCTGACCATCGCGTTGTCCGAAACACCCCGACTCGCGACATACGCCGCCCGCGCATACTTCACGGATGGTTGCCCGACAGGCGCGAACGCTGATCGCATTCGTTGTTCGCTCAGCACAATGTTCGCGGACCAGATCCAGGTAGGTATCGCGGCCGCGAATCGCCATGCTCTGGGAGAAATGGTCGCCGATGTCTGGGCCGCCAACATGCTGGCACTGGTTCAGAATCGAATCTCCCTTCCGAACGCGCTGGTTAGACTTGAGATGGCGGTCGCGATCATCGAAAGACGTGGTATTGCAACGGGCCGCACCGTCGCTCCTACCTGACCGATCGCTCCGCCCGGAGGCTGAGACGCCCTGGTGCAGTAGTTTTTGCGCAATCAGGCGGACGACGTACCACGGCGACCCTCAGGCCGACGCGGCTTCTTGTTCGCGTTTGATTTCCAGGGCGATGTCGATGAGTTGGTCTTCCTGGCCGCCGATGAGCTTGCGTTGCCCGGCGCGGTGCAGCAGCTGATGCGCGGGCACGCCGTAGCGTTCGGACTGGCGGATGGCGTGCTTGAGGAAGCTGGAGTACACCCCGGAGTAGCCCATGATCAGCGCGTTGCGGTCCAGCAGGCATTCCGCCGGCATGGCCGGGGCCACGACCTCCTCGGCGGCATCGGCGATCTCGAAGAAATCGATACCGGTCTTCACACCGATCTTGTCGAACACCCCGATCATCGCCTCCACCGGCGCATTACCCGCACCGGCACCGAACCGCCGACACGAACCATCGATCTGCTTGGCACCCGCGCGCACCGCCTCGATGCTGTTGGCCACCCCCAGCCCGAGATTCTCATGCCCATGAAAACCCACCTGGGCGTCATCGCCGAGTTCGGCGACCAGCGCGCCCACCCGATCAGCCACCTGATCGAGCACCAACGCCCCCGCGGAATCCACCACGTACACGCACTGACAACCCGCATCGGCCATGATCCGGGCCTGGGCGGCCAGCTTCTCCGGAGAAATGGTGTGGCTCATCATCAAAAACCCGACGGTCTCCAACCCGAGCTCACGGGCGAGCCCGAAATGCTGGATCGACACATCGGCCTCGGTGCAGTGCGTGGCGATCCGGCAGATCTCGCCACCGTTGTTCTGCGCCTCGATGATGTCCTCCTTGGTGCCCACTCCGGGCAGCATCAAAAAGGCGATCTTGGCGTTCTTCGCGGTCTGGGCGGCGAGCTTGATCAGCTCCTGCTCAGGAGTTTTCGAGAAACCGTAATTGAAGCTCGAACCGCCCAAACCGTCACCGTGGGTCACCTCGATCACCGGCACCCCCGCGGTGTCCAGCGCCGCCACGATCGAGGCCACTTCGTCTTTGGTGAACTGGTGACGCTTGTGATGGGACCCGTCGCGCAGCGACGTATCGGTCATCCGGACATCCCACACCGGGTTGAAGAAGATCTCGCCTGTGCCGCTCATGCCTGTGCTCCTGCGCTCGTCGCTGACACACGTTCGCGGGCGATCTCCTCGCCCACCTTGGTCGCCGCCGCGGTCATGATGTCCAGATTCCCGGCATAGGGCGGCAGGTAATCGCCGGCACCCTCGACCTCGACGAACGTGGTGACCAGGTGGTTACCGCCGTTGAACACCGTCGGCTCGTCGAACTGCGGCTCATTGAGCAGCCGATACCCGGGCACATAGCTCTGCACCTGGGCCACCACCTCCTTGATCGAGGCGGTGATCGCGCCGTGATCGGCATCCTCGGGGATCGCGCAGAAAATGGTGTCGCGCATGATCATCGGCGGATCCGCCGGATTCAAGATGATGATCGCCTTGCCCTTGGCCGCCCCACCGATATCACGCACACCGGCACTCGTGGTCTTGGTGAACTCGTCGATATTGGCCCGGGTGCCCGGCCCGGCCGACGCCGAGGACACCGACGCCACGATCTCCGCGTACGGCACATCCACCACACGCGAGACGGCATAAACCATCGGAATCGTCGCCTGCCCACCGCAGGTCACCATGTTCACGTTCGGCGCATCCAGATGCGCACGCAGATTCGCCGGCGGAATCACCCCCGGACCCACCGCGGCCGGGGTCAGATCGATCGCGGTGATCCCCGCCTCGGCATACCGCGGCGCAGCATCACGATGCACATACGCCGAGGTGGCCTCGAACACGATATCGGGGCGCTCGGCTTGGCCCAGCAGCCAGTCCACACCCTCATGGGAGGTCTCCAGACCGAGCTTGCGCGCCCGCGCCAAACCCTCGGACGCCGGATCGATCCCGATCATCCACCGCGGCTCCAGCCAGTCCGAACGCAACAACTTGTACAACAGGTCGGTGCTGATATTGCCCGACCCCACAATCGCGACACTCAACTTGTGGTGGTTCGACATACGTCCCTCTATCCAAAACTCATGGTTACTGAGCCCAACTCGGAGAATTCAGCGACGAAGTGGTCACCGGAATGTGCGTCTATCGCACGCATGCAGGCACCGGGCAACACGATGTCCCCCGCCCGCAACCGCACCCCGAACTGATCGACCTTGCGCGCCAACCACGCCACCGAAGTCACCGGATTACCCAGCACCGCATCACTGCGGCCCTCGGCGACCACCTCACCATTGCAACGCAGCATTGCATCGATATTGGTGATGTCGATGTCAGCCGGCGACACACGCCCCTCGCCGAGCAACCAACCTGCCGACGACGCGTTATCAGCAATCGTGTCGCACAACTTGATCTTCCAGTCCGTGATCCGGGTATCGATCAACTCGATCGACGGCGCGAACGCCGCCGTCGCGGCCAGCACATCATCCTCGGTACACCCCGCCCCGGGCAGATCATCGGCCAGGATGAAAGCCACCTCGACCTCCACGCGGGGACTCAAATAGTCGCTGGTGGGCACCGGAACGTCCTGGAAAACCTCCATATCGGCCAGCAGATGACCGTAATCGGGCTCATCCACCCCCATCATCTTCTGCATCGCCTCAGACGAAAGCCCCACCTTATGCCCGATCACCCGCGCACCCTCGGCCACCCGCTGCCGAATATTGATCAACTGGATCTCATAGGCATCCACCACATCGATACCCGGATACCGATGCGTCAACGGGGTAATCGGCACCCGACTGCGCTCCGCGTGAAGGAGCTCGGCGGCAAGCTGTCTCCGCAGTCGTTGGCGGGTGGACCGCACACTCCCGCCCACGGTGGTCTCGTCGTCACGAAGGGTCATGTTGTCCCGCCATCGCCGCGATGCTCATACCGCCCAACGAATCGTGGCCGACTTCGGCGTTGTGGGCATGGGCGAAATGATGCAGACCGAACACGGAGTCCATACCGTTTCGCATGCCCATCTGGTCCTCGCACTGGTTGACAGCCTTCTTTGCCAAAGCCAGCCCCAGCGAGGGCATTGTGGTCATCCGAGCTGCCAATTCCATTGTTTGGGTGGATAGTTCGGCGCGTGGGACGACGCGGTTCACCATTCCGGCTTCGTAAGCGCGCTGCGCGCTGAAGCGGTCGGCGGTGAAGAGGATCTCCTTCGCCAAACGGGGGCCGAGTACCCACGGATGGGCAAAGTACTCCACGCCCGGAATGCCCATGCGCACTACCGGGTCTGAAAAAAAGGCATCCTCGGAGGCCACGATCAGATCGCACACCCAGGTCAGCATCAGACCACCCGCGATACAGGCGCCCTGCACCATCGCGATGACCGGCTTAGGGATCTCCCTCCAACGGCGACACATGCCCAGGTAGACCTCTGATTCGCGGGCGTAGCGTCGATCGCCACCACGCTTACCGACGTGGTCCCACCACAGGACCGCCCGATTCTCGAAGTGGACGTGATGGTCTCGATCGGGTGTGCCGATGTCATGACCAGCACTGAAGTGTTCACCGTTACCTGCCAGCACGATCACCCTGACCTCGTCGTCGTCGACGGCACGGGCGAAGGCCGAGTCCAGTGCGTAAGTCATCGCGGAGTTCTGGGCGTTGCGGTATTTTGGCCGGTTCATCGTGACGACAGCGATCCCGTCGTCGACCCGGTATGTCACCACTTCCGTGTCGTCATGCACCTCGGTACCTCCTCGATCTGAATCAGTGGTGCATATCGTGCATCCTGCTTCAGCCGGCCGCGGTCACCGAAGCCCACTGACTGGACGTCGCCTGTCTCACATCACCGGCGAATCAGACCGGGTCGAAGGACGAAATCAGCCATCGCCCAGCGACTTCGGCCATTGTGACCATGACGCTGCTGGCAGTTTGTGAGGGCTCGGGTCGCTCACGACTGGTGGTTGTCTGATTCACGAACACGAGGACTGATGCCGTCTTCGGCTGCAGGTCCGCGACGGCGGACCTCAGCACCGCCGCTGTGGTGGCGATGCCCTTCTGCTCAGCCGCCGGCGCAGCGATCTCATCGGAGAATCGGGAATAGTAAGTCAAGAACTCGCCGGTGAGATGTTCCTTCGCCGCAGCCGTATCGGCGTCGAGGCTCTCAGGCCGGTAGGACAGCAGCGCGATGGTGGCCTCTTCCGCCGCCGCTGCCACGGACCGCCCATCTGCGAACGTGGTCTGCTCATCGGGCCGGTACTGATCGGCATACAACCATGCCGCGACACCACCGGAAACCACCAGGAGGAGAGCGGAAGCGAGTGGCACCGCCTCTCGCCGGAGCCGATGAAGCCGGGCTTTCGGTGCTGCGGCACTGTCCGCCGCGTCGGTCTGTTTCACACCGAGGTCGGCACCGTCGGGCTCGCCTCCAGCGGGATCGGTCGTCACGGCACGAACTCCAGTTTCGACATCTTGATCCGATCTCCCTCGCGGGTGAGCGACACGCTGAGACGCCAGGACCGGGGCTCCTGATCGGCACCGGCAGCATTGCTCACCGTCGACGTGGCGGTCACCAGTACCTGCGCCTGATCTCGGCTCATCGACTCAACTGCTACCGCTTTGACCTCTGCCGTGGTGGTCACATCTGAGTCCGCCGTGATAGCGATGAAATCGTCGGCCGCACCTTCGAATTCAGATCGGAACTGCCCGGTCGAACTGTCAATAATGGTCTTGACCGTCTCCGGCGCGGATGCTTCGTCCAGCGACATGAGCGTCACCACGATCTGCCTGGCCGCCGCTTCATATTCAGCGACCTGCTGATGCTCAGCCATCGACTGCCGGTGATGCCAGACCAAATACCCACTGAGAGTGAACATCCCGGCCGAAAGCACGAATGCCAAGGCACTTGCCCCCACACGCCAGCTGACCCTACGTTGCCGGCTTTCGGTGGCCGTGTCGACTTCGGAAACGGGTTCGGTCGTGTCGCCGGATTCGGGCACCGACACGGCAGCCGTTCGACGCAGTTCCTCCGCTTGGGCTCTTGCAGCATTCGCCCGAGCCTCCGCGGCGACTGCTTCAGCCTCAGCAGCTTCCACCAAGTCCATTGACCCTGGCTCAGACGACACGATTGTGGCCGATGTTCGGTGCACAGACGTCATGGCATCCTCCTGTCCGGCGCGGTCCCGAATGACGTTCGTGACGGCCGATTCCTGAGCTCTGAACGCTAGCGGCGCGAACACCCTGGACGACCCCTCGTTCCCGTCCAGTGGTCAACAGCCTCAGCTCACCAGTTGCGCAGTGAACACAAGGCGCCTCTGGGCCCGCTCGCGGTGCCCACGACGACCCCATCGACTTCGAGGCTGCACCGGAAGTGTGGCGTCACCGCCGCGGGACCGCTCGTGACCGCAACCATGGCCCAGCGCTGCGGATCTCGAAGCATCACCTCGCGGACCCAGGGTCGGTCGGGCGCGACCTCGAACTCGCTCCGAGGACTGAACTCGTAGGGGTTGTGGCTGTACGCCGCCCAGTCCGGCGGGTCAAACTCGCGGTAGTAGATGTCCGCTGCGAAAGGAGTCTGCGAGACGACCGTGTACACGACGCGGTGCAGGCCCGGTCCCTCGGCGTGCGCCGGCGCCGGAGTTGCCGTCGACATGACCGCCAGCACGGCCACACCGGCCAGTGATCTACATGTCGCCACGTACCCACCGCCCCGATCCCCCTGCGACGACACACGACAGGAAGAGTCCGTCCGGCGCCTGCGCCACCTGATTCAAGAAGCCCGCACAGTCGGAGTCCAGCTTTCTGATGCCCGCCATCGACGGAGATCTGAAATACCGGGGCTCGTAGCGGCGCGGTGATCCGCAGAAGACCAGGCGCCCCCACGATGTGGTCCCGAAGACAAAGTACGCGGTGTCGCCGCACGTGGCCCCCAGAACGACGCCAGGTCTGATCCCCGGCACGCAATCCGGATTGTCGCAATACGCGGGATCAGCCCGCGCGGGAACAGGTGGGACGGTGCCGATGGCGAGCGCGGCGGTCGCGGTAATCACCACCGCGGCAACAGCCGTCGTCAATCGCATGGCGGCACTGTGTCATGCGAACCACACTGCATCCGGCGGAAGTCCCGCTGAGCGGACGATTCGACGAATCCGCCCAGCCTGCTGATGTTACCGTCCGACGGCCCATTCGGCGCCGTCCGCGCCGAGGCACGCAGAGGAGCAAGACCATGCAGATGACGGCCCTGATCGCCGGCGGTGCCACGGTAGCGGCCACCCTGGCCGCCGCAATCACCGGACTGCAACCGGCGACGGCGTCGGCCAACGGCAATGACTGGGGCCTCAATGGCACCTACATCGCTACGTCGAACGGTGAGTGGTCGAAGACGAACGCCGTGTTCGAAGACCGGCCGAGCCTCCGAAGTACGTGGACGATCAGCACGCAGTGCAGCTATCCCGGCGAGTGCACCGGCACAGTCGACAGCGATTTCGGTTGGTCTGCTCCCATATATCAGAAGAGCGGAGTCTGGTACGTGAAACACCAGATCGACAACTGGGTTCCGTGCGTTGACGGCACTTCCGCTCCGGGCCTGCAGGAATTCCGGTTCGCACCGACGACACCGAGCGGTGACCGGGTCGATCCGGACTCGAAGACTCTCGTCGGCGAGGACCGGACCACCGGCCAGAGTGGGGCGTGTGGGATCAACCTTCCGGTGTTCATCAACATGCCGTTCAAGCTCACCAAGACCGACTGAGCCGGACAGCGCGGCAGCGGCTACCGCCGACCCTCAGGTCGGGAACATGTCTTCCCAGGTGCGGTTCCCGCTCTGCGGCGCCAGATCCGTTTGGCGGTAGACGGTTCCGTCTGGACCCGCATACCGCCCGGTCTGCGGATCGTAGGTCGCCAACGCCACCGACGGTCCAGCCGTTCCACCGGGCACGAATCCGCTGGGAGCTACAGTCGGCGCCACCGCCGGCGGTGGCGAGGCGGGCGGCGGTTGCGTTGCGGGCGGCGGCGCGCCCTCCACCGGTCCGAAGATCTGGTCGCTGAAGTCAACCCGGTCGTCGGGGGGGATCCCCTGAGCGATCAGGCTCGGATCGATGGGCATCGGCCCGAGAGCATGCTGGCGCATGGCCAACGGCTCATAGGGTCGATCGCTGTTACAGATCTCCACCGTCGGGGCGCGCTTGCCGGGGACACCCATGCACGGGTAGTTGCGCGCACCGCGCACACCAATCGGCGAGTCCTGAGGAAGTTTGCAGTACAACCCATCTGGCGTGTCGATATCGGAAGTGTCTGCTGGTGACCGCCATTGCGACGGCGGCAGGAAACCGACCGAGCAGGCCGGTGGATCGTTGAGCGTCAACGTGAAGTCGGCGAGAGCCTGACCCGTCGGATTGTTTCGGGCCAGCCCGTAGGCCTGCGTAACGGCCACATCCGGGGGCAGCACCACCAGGAGTTGCTCCAGTGCTGCGTTATAGGTGACGGCGACCTGTCCGACTGTGGTGAGGTTGGCCAGCAGTACCGGCAGCGTCGCCTTGGTCTGGCTCAAGAGTGCCGAAGCTTCATCCGCGGCATCCGGCCCAACGCTGAGCAAGGTGCGCACCTCCGCATCGTTGGCATCGACCTCGGCGGCGATTCCGGACATGCTTTTCGCCCACGATCGAATGGCTGCAGCGCTTTCGGCTTGTCCGTCCAGGAGCGGGCTACTGTCATCGATCAGTGCGCGCGTCTGCTCGGATACCGCGCCGACCTTACCGATCAACTCTGATGAAGAGTCGAGCAGCGAACCGAGATCGTAGCGTGCACCGTTCAAACTCCTATAGGTCTCATCGAGCAAACCCGGGATCCGATCGGTGGGCACGGAATCGAGCAGGACGCTCATCTGGTCCAGCATCGGCCCGACCGCCTGCGGTATCGACGTGCTGGCGGCCGGGATGACATCGCCGTCTCGCAGGAAGGGCCCCGAAGTGCCTGCGGGTTGCAGATCGACGTACTGCTCTCCCACCGCCGACACACTCAGGACCGCAGCGTGTAGATCCGCGGGAATCTCCGCGGCGGTCTCCAGCGACAGGGTGGCTTGCGCGCCGTCACGAGTTGCGTGGATCTCGGTCACCTTGCCGATCTGCACCCCACGGTAGGTAACGTTCGAAAAGCGATAGAGTCCACCGGTTCCGGGCAGCTCCAACGTCACCGACATCCGACCGATCCCGAGCAATGTCGCGGCTTGCAGGTAAACCACCACCATGATCCCCACACCGATCACCGAGGCGACCGTGAAGATGATCAGCTGCGCACGTACGAATCGGGTCAACATCAGTTGCCATCCCCTTCACCGGATACCGGCTCCTCGGGTACCGCGACTGTCCGGTCACCCAGTTGCGGGTCCTCCACGCGCACCGCGGTTTCGGCGCCGCCGGTGGTGTCCACGAGCTCTGGAATCGGCGCGATTTCAGCGGGGACCGGCGTTATCGGTGCCGACATCGGATCGAGGGTGTACATGGAGTACCAGGGATCACCCGGCGCCGGGACAATCGCCGCCCCCTCCTGACCCCAGCGAGTTCCCAGGAACAGGGTTCGCTTCAAGCGCGGCACCGTGAAGTCGAAGGTGATGAACAGGTTCATGAAATCCCCGCGGATCGCCCGGTCGATGAAGTTCTGCGTGTATGGAAACGTCGGGGCATAGGCCAGGACGGTGCCCAGATCGGGACCGACGTCGGCCAGGGCGCGGAGTGTCGGTTCGAGATTGGTGAGGTTGCGCACCAAGTCATCCTGGGTATCCCTGATCAACCCGGTGGCAACATCGCTGAATTCGCGGAATTTGTTGAGCATCTCGGTTATCCGCGGTTGCTGTTGGACCAGGACGTCGATGGCCGGCGGGATCTTGTTCAGTGCGGCGGTGATGACTTCGCGCTGGCCGTTGAGGGTACCGGCCAGCCGATTCAGTGACGCAATGGATGCGTTGACGTCATCGCGCTGCTCGGCCAGCAGGCCGACGAAATCGTTCAGCCGGGTCAGAACATCCCGCATCTGACCTTCTCGACCGTTGAGAGCCGCATTGAACTCTCGGATGATGTCGCCGACCTGGCCGAGCCCACCGCCGTTGACGATCACCGACAGCGACGCCAGTGTCTCTTCCGTGGAGGGGAACGTCGATGTCGCGGCGAGCCCGATGGAGGCGCCCGGGGACAGCCTGCCCTCGGGCTTCTCGCCGACCGGAGGGTCGAGCGCCAGATGCATGGATCCCAGCAGGCTGGTCTGCCCCACGGAGGCGACCGCATTCGCGGGCACCTCCACGTCCTTGCGGACCGACACGTCAACCTGCGCGCGCCAGTCGTCGACGACCATCTGTCGCACGGTGCCGACCACGACATCACCCATCATCACCGGCGAGTTCGACTCCAGGGCTCCGACGTCGGCCAACTCGACGTGGTAGACGTCGCCATCGCTGCCGGCGACGGTCCCCGGCAGCGGTACCGAGTTGATGCCATGAAACGCACATGCCGTTCCGCTCAGGACGACGCACGACGTCACAAGTGCGGCGCCCGCGACTCTTCTGCCTCGTGTCATGGTGTGCCCCCGGCTGGTACGGGCACAACTGGCGGCGCCTCGGCAGGTAACAGCAAGTCCTGAAGATTCGTAGCACTCCGCTGCGGCGGACCTGCCGGAACCACTCCGGGCGGGACGGGGGCGCCAGGGAACAGCGCCGGAGTGGGTGCAGCGGGTAGCCCGGCCGGTGTGTATGCCCCGGGCGGTCCTGGTTGCTGTCCCCATCCGGCCGGCGGTGGAACATCACCGACACCGGTGTAGGCCGATACCGCGGGGGGTGTTTCGGGTGGGACCGCGGCCCCACCGGCTCCGCCGGGGGCCAGGGCCGGGTCGGAGTACACCAGGTTCTCCGGACTTGCTGATTTACCCAGATAGGCATTGAACGGGAACGGCAAGTAGTTGAAGTTGAGCAGGCGCAGTGCAGGGCCCAGATACTGCGTGCAGGCGTTACCCGCCTCGGCCGACGTGACATTCTCGACGGCTCCCAGCGACGAACACACCAGCTGAACCGGGTTGGCGAAGTTGTTCATGGCGAATGCACCCATGGGAGTTCCCGTGTCCGGGTTGTAGACGTTGTAGCCATTCGCGATGGCCGTCGGGGCCACGTGCAGAACATTCTCAAGCGCGGACCTGTTGTCGACCAGGTTCTGCGTCACGTCGGCCAGGCGTTCCACCTGCTCGACCGTCACATCGCGGCTGTTCGCGATGAAGCTCCGCACCTGCCCGACAGCCGAGGACAGGTTCGTCAACGCTGCATCCAGATCCGACCGACTGCCGTCGAGCACGCTGGTCACCGACGCCAGCCGGTTCTGGAACTGCACGATCTGAGTGTTGCTGTCCCGCAGCGCTGTCACGAAGACCTGCAGATTCTCGATGGTGGACACGATGTCCCCACTGCCGTCGGCGAGAATCCGGCCCATACCGGCAAGTTGCGCGATGGTGTCTCGAAGCTTGTCACCGTTGCCTTCCATTGCGGTCGCAGCACTTTCGATGAAGCGGCTCAGCGATGTGCCCGAAAGATCACCCTGAGGACCGAGATCTGTGGCCAGCCGCGTCAGTTGTTCCTTGACCTGGTCCCACTCAACCGGCACGGCTGTCCGATCAGCACCGATCACAGTGCCATCGGCCATCTTCGGACCCGTCGTCTCATAGGCCGGAGCAAGCGCAACATATCGCGCGGCCACCAGGTTTTGGGCGACGATGACCGCTTTGGCATCAGCCGGGATGGGGATCCCACGGTCGACCTCGAAGTTGATCCGAGCCTGATCACCGGCCGGCTCGATCGAGGTGATGGTGCCGACCCGGACTCCGGCGACCCGTACCTCATCTCCAGGGTAGATGGCGGTTGCGGAGGTGAAATAGGCCGATATCTGGGTGGGACCCAACACCGTCTTCTGCAGTGCGATGACCACGCCGGCGACGACCAGCCCTGCCAGCACAACCAGCGCCGCGCGGGTCCACTTGCCGCGCGCCGTCATCGCGATCCCCCCGGAATACCGTTACGCGGAAACGGGAACTCCGCCCGGGGACCCGCGTTGTCGGGTGGCTGGCCCGCGTCCACTCCCCGCCGGAAGCCCAATGCGTAGTCAAGGAAAGGCTGCAGGGCGGGGCCGGGCAGCAGGTTGCCGATGAATGCTTCGTAGTACGCGCCGCTGTTCACCGCCTCACCCTGCGTGATCTGGTACTTCGCCAATCCGGACAGCGCCTTGCCGACATTGTCCCGGTTGCGCTGCAGCATTTCCATCACGGTGTTCAATTGCGCCAGCGTCGGGGCCAGCTCGGCCTCATTGTCCGCCACTATCGACGAAAGCTGCTGCGCAAGAGCAGATGTATTGGCCAGCAGGTTCACGATGGCATATCTTCGCTGTTCCAGTACTCCGAGTAGATCGTTGGCATTGAGCAGCAAGGTGTTCACCTGTTGGCTGTGGTCGGCGAGGATGCCCGTGACATCGGCAGCACTGGTCAGCAGACCTCGCAACGAATCGTCCCGCTCGTTGATCACTTTGGATAGTTGGCTGACACCGTCGAAGGCCGGCGCCAGTTGGGGGGCCACCCTGTCGATGGTCTCTGACAGTACATCCAACGATTGGTTGATCGATGCCGTGTCGGTAGCACCTGTGTTGGAGGTGAATTCGCTGACCGCTTCGGTCAGAGAGTAGGGCGATGACGTTCGGGATACCGGAATGATGTCGGCCCTGCGCAACCTGTCCGGACCGGCCGGTTCGATCGTCAGGACCCGCTCGCCGAGCAGTGATCCGGTCCTGATGTGCGCGGTGGTCTCCGAACCCATCCGCACCGAGCTGTCCACCGAAAACGTCACGAGCGCCTTGCCCCGGTCCAATTCGACGTCGGAGACCGCGCCCACAGTCATTCCCGACACTTTGACCTCGTTGCCGACGGTCAGACCGCCGCCTTCGACGAACAGAGCCTGATACCGGATCGACGTAGCCATCGCCAGTATCTGCTGTGACTGTAAACCGATGCTGATGATCAACAGCATGAGAACGACCCCGATAAGGCCGGTCCTGACCAGTTTGGAACCTCGGTATTTCAACATCAGGGTTCGGCGCACCTTCCGGTATCTTGCATGATCCACGGGAAGACCGCGGTCCGTCCCTGAAGGTCGGAGACGCGTACTGACATACCGCACAGATACTGGTTGAGCCAGCTGCCGTAGGCGCCGAGACGAACGAGCTTGCGGTAATTGTCCGGGGCCTTCTGCAGTGACAGGTCCATCCGGGCCAGGTCCTCCTCGTTGGAGATCAACGGGGCCATCCGAGTCAGCTGATCAACCGTGCCCGCGAGCGGCGAGCGCATCTGTGTCAGCAGGTCAGCCAATGACGCGGTGCCTTCTTCGAGCGCACCGATGGCTTCACCGATCGGGTCGCGGTCCTGCGCGAGCGCGGTGACCAGGTTCTCCAATTTGCTTACCGTGGCGGCAAACTGGTCACCACCATCTGCAATTGTTGTCACCGTTCCATTGAGATGATCAATCAACTGCTGGACGGTTTCGCGGTTGGCCGCGACGGCCGTGGTGAACTCCGACGTTCTGGCGAACAGCGACTCTACGTCGCCACTGCGGCCCTGAAAGATCTGAATGAGGGAATTTGTCAGGGCATTGACGTCCTGAGGATTGAGACCCTGCACGACCGGTCGTAGTCCGCCGAGAAGCAAGTCCAGATCCAGCGCAGGTTCGGTGCGGTCGGTGCCGATCCGGGATCCGGGGGACTGAATTTTCGACGACCCCGGACTGTCCAGAAGTTCGAGGTAGCGATCCCCCACCAGATTGAGGAAGCGCACGGCAACCTTGGTGCCGGATGTCAACACGACGTTGCGGTCGGCGTCGAAAGAAACCACCACCGTGTTGTCCGGTTCGAGGGAGACATCGCCGACCGTGCCCACGCGAATGCCGGCCACTCGCACAGAATCTCCGGGTTCCAGGCTCGAGGCGTCCGTGAACACAGCTGAGTACGACTCGGTGGATCCCGATCGATACTGGCCGAAGATCGCAAACAGTGCGGCGGTCAAGACGATCATGATCAACGCGAAGACGCCGAATTTCGCCAAACTGCCTCGTACGTCACTCATCCCGGCTGACCCATCTGCGCGGTGTTTCGGGGAGGACCGTCGAGTGGCCCGAACAACATCTGCTTGAGTCCCTCGGAGTTCAACAGGATTCCCTGATTGCCGTACTCCGCACGATTGATGCCGGTGTCACTGATCACCGTCTTCGGACGGGCACCGAATCCAACATCAGGCAGGCCCATACACTGCGGTCCGCCCGTCGCAGCGACCTTCGGGAGATGCGAAGGATACCGATAACGGTCGGTGCCCAGGAAGAAGGACTGCAGCAACAGCGTGCCGGGAACCGGCATCGGCGGCCCTGTCGCCAACGGCTGGAGGCCACCCAAACCACAGGTGAGCGCGGCGTTGTACTCATTGGTCAAATCAGTGGTCGGCACCAACAGCCGCATCACATCGGTGATCGGCTGGCGGTTCGTGCTCACCACGTCGGTGCCGATCTCAGCCAGTCCGATCGTACTGATCAGCAGTCGATCCAAGTCATTCTGGGTGTCGACGATCGTCTGGCTGATCCGGGTGGCGGACTCGACAGCGCTGAGCAGATCCGGCGCTGCATCGGCGTAGGCGTCGAACACCTGAGGAGCGATCACCATCGCGTGCCGCAAGTTGTCCAAACTCGGGTCGAGCTCGGTCAACAGGCCGTCGAGGTCAGCGATCGTCTGGCCGAACTTCTCACCGCGACCGGTCAATCCGGCCGACAGCGCGCCGAGCGTCTGGTTCAGCTTCGCCGGCTCGATGGCCGACAGGGTTGTCACGAGCTGTTCGAATATCGTGTTGATCTCGACGGTCACCCGTTCCGTCGACAACACCTGGCCCTCGGCCAGCGGTTGTGCCGAGGGGTCAGGTGGCGGAATCAGTTCGACGTTCTTGTTACCGAACACTGTCGACGAAGCGATGTTCACCTCGACGTTGGACGGGATGATGTCCATCTGATCGGGGTCCATCGCCAGGTGCAGCGCCGCCTGCCCATCCGACAAGAACTCGATGGCTGAAACGGTGCCCACCTGCGCACCGTGCAGCTTCACCTTCGCGTCCACGTTCATCACAAGGCCGGCCCTCGGCGAAATTACTTGTACTGCAACAGTCTTGGTAAAGCTCCCCCGGAACAGGCCGACAGCCACCAGGACAATGCCCGCTATCACCAGGATGGTGATCAGGCCGGCGACCGGTTTCAGGCGACTCGAAGTCATGATGAACGTCCCCTAGCCCGAAAGGTTGAAGTTGCCGTTGGCGCCGTAAATGGACAGCGAGATCAGCAGAGTTACCGAAATCACGACCACCAGCGAGGTGCGCACCGCGTTGCCCACCGCGACCCCAACTCCGGCCGGACCGCCGGAGGCGAAGTAGCCGAAGTAGGTATGCACCAGCAGGACCGCCAAGGCCATCATCAGTGCCTGCAAGAAGGACCACAGCAGATCGACCGGATTGAGGAACGTCGAGAAGTAGTGGTCATACAAGCCGGCGGACTGCCCGAACAGGACGACGGTGATGAACTGGCTGGCGACGAACGACAGCACCACCGCGATCGAGTACAAGGGAGTGATGGCGATCATCCCCGCCGCGATCCGGGTACTGACCATGTACTCGACGGGCCGGATTCCCATCGTTTCCAGAGCGTCGATCTCTTCGTTGATCCGCATCGCTCCCAGCTGCGCGGTGACACCCGCCCCGAAAGTTGCGGCCAGGCCGATGCCGGCGACCACCGGGGCCGAGATGCGGACGTTGATGAACGCGGAGAGGAAGCCGGTCAGTGCCTCGATACCGATATTGCCCAATGAGCTGTAGCCCTGGACTGCCAGGGTACCGCCCGCAGCCATGGTCAGGAACCCGACAATGACCACCGTGCCACCAAGCATGGCCAGAGTGCCTGCGCCCATACTTATCTCAGCGATCAGGCGAATTACCTCGCGCCGGTAGTGAACGACTGCGTGCGGAACTCCGGCGATAGCGCGCGCATAGAACAGCACATGGTCACCGATCCGCGACAGCTGATCGACGGGGCGCCGGATCTCTTTTGCCAGCCGCGGGTAAATGGTGGTTGGAGCCATCAGTCGGTATCCCTAACCCGTTGTCATCTGGATACCGATGGCGGTGACCACGGTATTGACCACGAACAGCGCCATGAAGGCGTAGACCACGGTTTCGTTCACCGCATTGCCGACGGCTTTGGCACCGCCTCCGGTGATGTTCAATCCCCGGTAACAAGCCACCAGGCCGGCGATCAATCCGAAGAGCGCAGCCTTGACGCACGAGATGATGACTTCCGGAATCCCGGTGAGCAGGGTGATGCCGGCGGCGAACGCTCCAGGGTTCACGTCTTGGACGAAAACTGAGAACGCGTAACCGCCGAGTATCCCGATGATGCACACCAAGCTGTTCAACAACAGCGCCACCAAGCCGGACGCCAGCATCCGCGGAGCCACCAACCTCTGCACAGGATTAATGCCCAGTACCTCGAGGGCATCAATCTCCTCACGGATGGTGCGCGATCCAAGATCGGCACACATCGCCGTCGCGCCGGCGCCGGCAACGATGAGCACAGTGACCAGCGGCCCGACCTGAGTAACTGCCCCGAACGCTGCGCCCGCGCCGCTGAGGTCAGCAGCGCCCAGTTCCCGCAGCAGAATATTGAGAGTGAAGCTGACCAGCACCGTGAACGGGATTGCCACCAGCAGGGTGGGCGCCAGCGAAACCCGAGCTACGAACCAGGACTGATTCACGAACTCCTTCAGCTGAAACGGTCGGACAAATAGGAACCGCACGGCGTCGGCGGACATTGCGAACAGTCCACCGATGTTCTGCATCGGCTTGTTCGCGGTCAGCGCCCCGAATGTCGGCAAGCCGGCAGACCAGCGGTCTGCTGCTTTGTTCGCCATGTCGCTCGCCCCTCGTGATCGCCGCACAGTTATGCCGAGCGATACAGTCGCAGCCCAGTGAGATCCAGCCCACACGTTGTCCCGGCCAATGGGAGGACGCTTGACGCTGCGCGGCTCAGTGCCGACTGCAGACCACTGACCATTGAATGGAATGCCATGCCTCGGGGCCTCGGGGGACTGTCAGGCTGATCCTCGCGACGGAGACCAAGGAGAACTAATGACATCGGCCAGTAGAGCTGACACTGATATACGCGAAATACCCACGGAAACAGGCATGTTGCGCTACTACGACACGGGTGGCGATGCGTTGCCCGTGCTCTTCTTGCATGGTTCAGGCCCCGGGGTGACCGGATGGCGCAACTTCCGCGGCGTCCTCCCCGCCTTCGCCGACCGCTTTCGGTGCCTGATCTTGGAGTTTCCCGGGTTCGGCGTCAGCGACGACGCGGGAGGGCACCCGATGATGACCGCCCAAGCTGCGGTGATCCCGTTTCTCGATGCCCTCGGCATCCGCCGCGTTGACATCGTGGGCAACTCGATGGGAGGGGGCGTCGGAATCCACACGGCAATCGAGCACCCCGATCGCGTTCGTCGGCTGGTCACCATCGGTGGGATCGGCGCCAATGTGTTCAGTCCGGGCCCCAGCGAGGGCATCCGCCTGTTGCAGGAGTTCACCGAGGATCCCACCCGGCAGCGACTCATCGACTGGCTCAATTCGATGGTCTACGACCCCGCCCTGGTCACCGACGAGCTGATCGAGGAACGGTGGGTGCTGGCCACCGATCCCGACACCTTGGCCTCGGCCCGCCGGATGTACGGCAAGGCGGCGTTCGCTCAGATGATGCAGTTCATGCACGCTTCGGCCGAGCCCCTACCGTGGGCACGCATGCACAAGGTGACCGTGCCGACGCTCTTGACCTGGGGCCGTGATGACCGAGTGAGTCCCCTGGACATGGCCCTGATTCCCATGCGCTCGATCCCCAACGCCGAACTCCACGTATTCCCGAACTGTGGGCACTGGGCCATGATCGAGGCCAAGCCGGCGTTTGAAGCGACCGTGCTTTCATTCCTGTCGAGGTACTGACCGGACGCCGTCGGCTGCGCCGGGAGTCCGCCTCGGCGCAGCTGGCAGTCAGTTCTTGTTCTGCGCCAAGGCATCTCGGAGATCGGATCGACCACGGATCGCGCCCGCATTGCGGTCGATCCACTCGTGGATCCTCTCTGCACGGGCATCGATATCGCTCATCACGAAATACAAGCTGCCGGTGGGAACACTCGCCCCGAGCTCGACCAGTAGCGGGCGCAAATACGCATCGGGGCCGATCGCGTGCCTGAGGTCTCCCCCAGTCATGACGGGAATCGCCAGAGTGCCGCTGAGTCCAGCTGAGCCGAATCGGTCCAGAAATGCCTTCAACAATCCCGTGTACGTGGCCTTGTACGTGGGGGATGCGACCACCAGCAGGTCGCTGTCGGCAACGGTCTTCTGCAGCTCATCCATTGTGTCCGAGGGCCACTCGAAAATTTGATCCACATGTTCAGCCAGATCGACAATGGTGGTGCGATGAGTTCCACTCTCAAGTAGCTGCGAGACCACTTCCTCGGCAACGGCCAACGTACGGGATCGGAGCTTCGGGTTGCCGCACAGGACAGTCACATTCAACACTGGACACACTCCACATATTTGGTTTGCAGCACCTGGCGAGGTACTGCAAGACAATTGACTTCACGAGCCAACCGAACCACGAACACTGAGGCGACGGCATCGAGCCGTCGCCTCAGTGACGTGAAGGACAGACTGGAACCGTCGAATCAGTAGGCCATCGTGGGTGAAACGCAGAGTTTACGAAGCTCGCTGCCTGCGCCGTCCCATCGTTCGTAGTATCCGATGGTTGTTTCGCTGTAGCCGAGGAGCTGGCGCAGTGTGACCGACGCCCCCTCCATGACCTTCGGATCGACGATAACCGGGAAATTGATCATCGGACGGTGCCACGGCATGCAGTAGCCGAGGTTGAGGGACGCCCGTTCGCGATCGGACGAAATATTCGCCCCTGCACCGTGAAGGAGCTTGTCCGTGTAGATGATCAGCGACCCCAGGGGTGCGACAGCGGGAATCGACTCGTACTGAGTGGCACCGGTGATGTCGACTTGTCCGAGGTGGCTACCAGGCACAATTCTGGTTGCTCCGTTCTCTTCGTCGAACTCGTCCAATGTCCAGATGAACCGGGCCTGGAAAGGGTTTGGTTGATGGAGAATTCCAGTGCTGGCGTCGGTGTGAATAGCTTGCTGACCACTACCCGGGCGGGTGACATTCGCGTCGTAACTGTGAACCAGGTAGCTCTCGTTGCCCACTGTGGGTCCGAGGATGTACTTGGTCATCTCCAGGACGACTGGATGTTCCAAAATATCGCGGAACAGCCTGTGCCTGTTCGGGAGTCGATTGAGACGACGGTTCTTCTTGTCCGGGTCGAAGGGCCCGCCGCTGATCGACGCTTCGTCTATTGCAGCTTCGCGGACGATTTCGTCGGCGAGGATCTGCCGCATCTGACGGACCTGATCGAGTGGGATTGCACCGGTGAGAATGGCGTATCCAGCGCGATCGAGGTCCGCCTTTGCCTGATCGACGCTGTCGGTCGGCGTCGGCAACGGGCCGGCAAAGTCAAGGGGTACGAATGTCGGCTCCGACCTGCTGCTGCTGTCCGTATTCACCTGAGTTGTGTTGGCTGTGGCCATTCTTGCTGTCCTTGGTCGGTGGTATGGGGGTCGAGGGAAAGTCGTGGACGGGATCAGAACTCGTGAAGGACGTCGCGGAGGGTGCCGCCCTTGTACTGATCGCGCACCGCACCAACTTTCTGCAGTGCCGGGATCAGCTCGTCGGTCAGCGTTCCCACATGCGAGGCCAAGCCGCCGCCTTCGATGAGGAATCCGTCACCGCCAACCTCGTTCATTGCATCGACCATCTGCTCGGCGATAACCTCCGGCGTGCCGGAGAGGTCGAGTCCGCTCGTGTTGTTCCCGAAGTCGAGAGCTTCGCGAAGCGTCTTACCTTGGAGGCCCTGACCCTTGATGTAATCCATCGCGCTCGTGTGGCCGCCGGCTTCCATGCTCTGGTCGACCGGGCCGTCCAGGTCGTACTTCGAGAAGTCGACGTCCATGGCGGTAGCCGCCATGACAATCGAGTACTCGAATGCCGCGTCGCTGTGAGCCCTGGGCTGCACTGTTGGACCGGTGAAGTGAACAGGTGTCAGGTAGACGATCTTGCAATCATCGGGATTGCGGCCATAACCCACCATTCGTGCCCGCACATCATCGCGGAATGCCTTCATTTCTTCGACACCGTCAGCAGCCAGCCCGACGATCACTTCTGCATACTTTGCCGCAAAGGCGCGACCGCGAGAAGATGCACCGGCCTGGCAGATGACAGGCTTGACCTGAGGTGAACGCACAGTGTTCAAAGGTCCGCGCGACTTGTGAAACTTGCCCTCGAAATCGACTGCGTGAACCTTGTTGTGATCGACGTACACTCCGGTAGCCGGGTCGGCTACCAACGCCCCTTCTTCCCAGGACTCCCAGAGCTTGGTTGCCAGTTCCAGATACTCGTCAGCGGCATCGTATCGAGTTGCGTGTGGCGGCAGTGCATCCAGACCGAAGTTGAGAGCCATGTTCTTCTCGCTCGACGTCACAACGTTCCAGCCCACACGTCCGCGACTCAGCGAGTCCAGCGTGGAGAACAGACGCGCCAGGAGGAACGGCGGGTAGGCCGTTGTCGATGCAGTACTGATCACGCCGATATGCTCGGTGGCTTGGGCCATCAACGCCAGCAACGGCATTGGGTCGTGCTTCGGCGAGTACACCGCGTGCTTCAGGTCCATTTCCATCGAACTGCCATATGTTTCAGCGATGGTCAAGGTGTCTTCGAAGAGAATGAAGTCGAACTTGGCCGCTTCAAGTCTGCGAGCAAGTTCGATGTGGTAGGAGCCATCTGGCCAGTCTGCGCCGATTGTCTTGTTCTCTTCGGAATCCAGCCCCCACGCGGGTGCTCCGAATTTGGTGAAGTAGCCGAGATGAAACTTACTGTTGGACATGGGACAACTTTCAGGTAGTGGCTGTTTTCTCTACTGTGGAACGTGAAGCCGACCAGGCGCTCGAGATCAATCTTCGAATAGCGCCTGCAACGGATCCGACAATGCGCCTGCGTGTCCGACGCCGTATACCGCGTCGTATCCCATGATCCTCAGCAGGTCGGTGGGCAGCGTGCGGGCGATCTTCTGCGGGCACGCCAGGTATTGGTTTTCCTCCTGCCGCATCCAAGACACGATGTAGGGCAGTGAGAGCACCCGTCGAATCTCATCGGTTGTGGTGTTGGCACCACCTCCATGAACGAGCTTGCCCGAGAAGATCAATAGCGAGCCCTTGCTCATCTCGACGGGCACCGTGTCGTCCTGGGTGTAACTCTGCTCTTCGAACTGTCTCTTGTGGCTGCCGGGCACGACACGCGTTCCACCGTTCGCCTCAGTGACATCGGTGACCGCCCAGATGTTGTTGCAGTAGATCTTGAAGTCGGGCGTGTACGGATACTCGCCGGCGACCATATCGTCGATGTGCAGCATCTGCGCAGTCTGACCTGGTTCGATCGAGATCATTTCGGTCGAACCCAGCTGAATTCCATGTGCGGCCGACAGAAATCTCCGACCCACGCCCAGAACCAGTGGATGCATGACGAGCTCACGGGCCGTGGGCGAATGGGCCATCAGTCGACCCGCACGCCGAGTCTTGGTTCCACAGAAGTACTCGTCGCCGTACACAGACGAATCGAGGTGCGGCTGCATCTCCTGGACGATTCGATCCATTGTGTCGCCGGACGCCAGCTCGTCGATGATGACGTAGCCGTGTTCGTCCAGGACCGCGATGACTTCGTCAACCGTTGCCGTATTGGCCAGTCGCTGCAAGGACGCGGATGTGGCTGGGCGATCCGCTTGTCGCAGTTCATGGTCTCCGTGAAGGGTTGCAGACACGATGAGTAGAGCCTCCTGTAGTCGAGCACATGACATGAGTTGGCGCCAAACAGTCTGATGCAGTTGGTTTTTGCGAGAAACTGACCAACACTGCGAAACGGCGTCAAGGCGGTGGTCCGAGCCGAAACGTAATCCCATTCAGAGACGGACGATTGTCCGAGTCTCTGGCTTGGACAATAACTGCCATACGTGCGCTCAGTCACAAAAACGGACGGATGTTACAAGAACGTAACATTCGGCGAGTGGGCACCGGGCCCGAGATGCTGCTACTTCCGCATACTGCGGGGGCATCGACAAGCTTGTGGCGGGCCCGCGTGCCGGCGCTCTCGGACCGTCCCGGCTGAGATGCGCGCCGGCGGCACTCACTTCCTCACTGGCCAGGTGATTCACGGTGGCGGCGCCAGCTGCCGCCATGAACTCGCGAGCTGTGCGGCTTCGCCGGATATCGAATCCTGGTACCGGGAACGCCGCGCCTTTCAAACATCGTTCGCAACAGCGATATTCGCGACCGACCTTGCAGATCCACTCCCGACAAGGACCGCAATTGCGGCGTCTGGGATCTCCGTTCGGTCTCTCGGCGTATCCACTGACACCGTCCGCCCCGTGCGCTCCGTGACCGCGCTACGCTGAGCACACTTGGGTGATGCGTCGGGAGTACGCAGAACTAGGCAGGAGGCCCTGGAGTTGACTCACTCGCACTACATGCGGGAACCGGTACGGCGAACGCTTACGTCTGACGCTGCAATACGAGTGATCAGCCGCGACGGCATAAGTGCGGCCTCGCTTCGAAGAATCGCGCAGGAAGCGGACGTACCGCTGTCGAGCCTCAACCATGT
Source organism: Mycolicibacterium sp. P9-22 (assembly GCF_008329585.1). Lineage (GTDB taxonomy): Bacteria > Actinomycetota > Actinomycetes > Mycobacteriales > Mycobacteriaceae > Mycobacterium. The sequence continues at coordinate 332,059 of NZ_NPKP01000006.1, forward strand.
TTACCCAAGCAAGCAGGACCTTCTCCGTGACGCCTGGGACCGTTCCCATCAACTCATGTTCGAGATCATTCAGGAGGTCGTCGATTCTCGGCCAACCAACTTGCATAGTGCGGTATCGACGCTGATCCTTGCATTCGTCGGAGGTGAACAGCCGACCACTGCACAGACATCATTGGAAGCGCGGGCGCACTTCGAGAATGCCCTGCGCGCGCAATACGAACTTTACCTGTGGGCGTCCCGGATTCCAGATGGCGGCGGCAACGACGTAACCGACTACTCGCGTGCGATCCGTAGCATCGAAACCTTATTGGATTCCTATGAATGCCCTGGCGTCGATGCCGCAGCATTGTCTCAGGTAGTCGCCGCGATGATCGACGGACTATTTCTGCAAGCCATGTCGGGCAACTCCATCGGGAGCAATCGGAATCGGGTGGAGCGAATTTCAGCAGGCCTTATTTCATCCTGCACAGACTGACTACGGCCACACTGACGAGGTAGTTCTCGTTGCCGTTGCGGCGGTGCCGGCACTCGGGAGGCCGCGCCCCCTATGCCGTGCCGTCCATCCCGTCCTCGGACCGACCTAATCGAAGGACAGTGACACCGTCAGCCACGCCTGCCGCCGTGATGTCGGAGATGAAACCGAGAAGCCCCGCCTCAGTTCCGACGTACCGAACCGACGTCGGTTCGTCCGAACAGATCGAGGCAAGTTCAGACATGGCCGTGCGTGCGTCATCGGCTGTATGTGACTCGACATCCAAGAAGACGGCAACATGGCGGTCGCCCGCCCGGGCGTCTGCCCGTATCCGCGACGTAGTGCGCTGCGCTTCGCGAAGGTCCTCCGCCTTGATCCGAACGATATCGACCGGCGACGCATCGCCATTGGGCTCCCCCGACTCGATCCATGAGTCGCCAACACACGTAGCCATGCGAACAGGAGCATTCACAATGCATCAGTCCTTTTGCTGGCGGGGTCGGTGGCGGATGAAGCAACTTCGACACGCGATCGACAACAGCGCGGAATTGCCAAGGGTTCACCCCAGATGTGCCTGCTCGTCAACACAGGACGATCGGTCTGCCTGAAATCCTTGATGCCACAGGCTCGAATCAACGACACGACGACAACCTCCAAAGTAGGACGTATGTCCGACTGTGGTTCGACAGTACGCCCGCGCCGGGCGACCGTCAATGGAACAAACGATGGTTCGCCCACTGATAGCAACGACGGACGTTCGGTCGTGCGAGCGATACTAGATCCCCAGTACTTCACGAGCTCGGTCGATCTCCGAAGGGTCCGAGGTGGTGGGAATGAGAATCAAGTCATCGACGCCCGCTTCCCGCGCACCGTTCACGGCCTTCAATAGATTCTCGGCACCGTAATTCAGGGAGCCCCGCGAGTAGTGACTTAGTACATCAGCCCCGTAGGTCTCGAAGAAATCACCCAAGTGTCGAGTGAACTGCTCCTCAGGATCAGAGCCGAGGGCGAACCACATACACGCCGAGAAGTGCGGAACTTCTTCGCGCCCGGCATCGGCCCAAGCTTTGACGACCAGTTTTCGCTGATCGGACAGCTTCTGGACATCGAGCTGGATGGTCTGGTTGGGGTCATTGACGCCGGCGGCCCACTGCGCTGCGCGGGCAAGTGCTTTTGGGCCGGACACGCCCGCGACGAGTGGCACGCCACCGCGTCTGTACGGGGGCGGGCCCACCGGACCGTAACCGTCGACCGGCGGCTGCTGAGACCAGACATCCTGCATTGCAGCTACATGTTCATCCATTTGCCGTCGGCGGAAGGACGTTTCGGCTCCGGTAGCGGCGTAATCCTCATGTTGGCCACCTATCCCCACGCCCAGCGTCAGACGACCCGCTGAAAGCTGGTCTACCGTTGCCATCTCCTTGGCAAAAAGCACCGCGTTCCGTGTCGGAAGCGTTGCGATAGCGGTCCACAATTTCACGCGCTCGGTTACAGCGGCGGCGGCGGCGAGCTGAACAGTCAATGCCCAACTGCCGTAAACAAGTCGATCGCAAATCGCCAGGCCATCCCACGGCCCCTCGTCGATCTTCCGGTACCACAGAAGTTCTTCTTTGCGTCCGTGAGGAATAAAGGAGGGAAGCCCCATCGATAGATCCAATTTCGATCGCACCCTTCTTGTCGTACGATTTTGAGCACCATGTCATCGCCACGTCATTGTGCTCGCTGCCGAGAACCACTGCCCGCCATCTCATAACGACGTTCGCTCAGAAATGTGTGCCACCATCGATACGTACCTCGGTACCCGTGATGAATGCGGCGTCGTCGCTGGCGAGCATTGCGACGACGCCCGCGACCGCAGACGACTCGGCGAATCCCTCACCCAATGCTGGAACGAGCTTGGACATCACCCGGTAGTCGGCGTCCTCCGGTATGCCTGGCCCTATGCTCTGGCGACTCTTACCGGTTGCATCGGTCATTCCAGAAGAAATCGATCCGGGCTGAACCGAGTTGAATCGAAGGCCTTTTTGCGAGAACTCGGCGGCAAGTGCGTGAGTCATCGACTGAATCCCACCCTTGCTGGCGGCATATGCAGACATATAGGGATGCGCAAAATTGGCGGCTGTCGAGCTGAAGTTCACAACCGCAGACTTGGTGCCGGCCAGCAATGCAGGGAGTGATTCGCGGATGACCAAGAACGTACCCGTCAGATTGACGCGGATAACCTCCTCGAATGCCGACAGAGATGTCTCAGCGGTATGCGACGAGCGGAGGATCCCCGCTGCATTCACCAGCACGTCGAGGCCACCGAGAACCGCCACGGCGGTGCGGACTCCAGCGATCACCGATTGCTCGTCGGAGACGTCGAGAGTCTGAGTTTTCAAACGATCGGAGGCATGACAGTACTTCTCCACGGTGTCTGCCAATCCGGCCTCGCTGATATCGGCAGCAACGACCGAACCGCCCTCGGAGAGGATCCTCAGTACCGTTGCCTGTCCGATTCCAGACCCGCCTCCGGTGACGAGAACTCTGCGGCCTTCGAAACGATCCATCTCGGCATCCTGTCGTCGTGAGAAATTTGAGGGGCGTTAGGGACTTGTGGTGTCAGCGTGACAGGTGCTCGCATGAGGACCGGGGAGGTCGATAGCGGGGTTACGGTCAAAGAATCCAACCGGTTTCAGCGTGAAACCTGCGTACTCGACCGGCATTACCGGCCAGTCTTCGGGACGGGTGATATGGGTCGTGCCGAACGTATGCCATACGACGATGTCCTCGCCGTTGATATCGCGGTCAGCGCTCTGATACGCCGGGAGGCCAGGACAGCCCGCACTCTGGTTTGGCAGATCTCCCGCGGCATAGCGTTCGTCGGGGTGATACTGCGTCACCCAAAAGTTCCTTGTTGCGAACGTGGCGCGTTGCGCGATTGCCGAAGAGGGATCGGCAAGAAGAGTCGGAGCGGCTTGAGGAATGAGCTTGTACGCCGTCGGTTCGCCGAGTGCGTTCAGTTTCTCGGAGTTCTGAATCTTCCATACCCGCGATCGGGTGGCATCGGCATTCCGTGCGGCCTCGCTCTCATGATTGAGCGGTGTGCGCACTGTGCGGAAGGCATTGCCGTACGGATTTTCGGGCCCCACGGGATCGGAAACCACGTCGATTTCCACGACGCTGTTCCGGTCGCCATCGACAGCCATGTCGAGTCGCGCGCAGAACAAATGTTGGTGATACGGAGCGGCGAGGCCTTCCGCAATCTGGCTCGCGTGCGGATTGATGGTGCCGGCGAGCTGCGCGCTGGCGAACACGATTCCGGTGAGTTTGGCCTCGAACTCGATGGTTCCATCCTGGTAGAAGTACCAAAAAAACCCGTAATCGTAGTTGCCGATCACCGCAAAGAAGGACACCACCAGACGACGGGATCTGCGTGTCTCGGAGATTCCGGACATCACTTCGCGATGCTTCCACAGCACCCCGTAATCCTCTTCATGCAGACAGACCACGTTCTCCGCCGTGTAGGGATTTGCGTCGTCGTCATGCAGTTCGGCGTCGAAGTAGTAGATCTCCCCGAGACAGTCACAACCCAACGACAGCGACGCCGCCATCCGCCCCAGGTTCCACTCGCCGACATCGAAGTAATTGAGCCAGTATCGGGTGGGATCTGGGTCCCCGTACGGAACCACCATTTCCGAAATGGACGCTCGATGGACCACGGGTCGAAGGTTGTCCCTGTCGCGGTAGCCGATCTGGTGGAGGACGAGTCCTTCCCGAATATCGAACCCGACTCGGAACTCCCAGTTCTGCCATCGAACGAGACGACCCGACACCGTGAAGCTCGGCCCCTCAGGCTGAGAAATCTCCAACGGTTTGATGTCGCTACGTGTTCGACCGTCATCGCCCCTGGTGAGGTCACCGGAGTATGGGGGAAGAGGCGCTCCGCGGTGATCCAGAAGTTCGATGACTCGGTGGTTGGTGAGGTCGACAGTGACGGTGAGGCCTCCGAGTGGCCTTGACCACTGGCTGTCGGTGTCGCTTTCGCGATAGAACGTCAGTGCTTTGTAGACGCGCTTGCCGATCTCCTCGGGGGTTCCGAAGTATCCCGGCGTCATCGACGAAACCACGCACTTCGATGAATCTGCGATCCCGCGTTCGGCGACCGCACGCTGCCATCCTTCATCGGACCGAACGATTTCCTCCACCGCCGCGAAATCAGAGATGAGAAACCCCACTTGAGCATACGGTTCGATGGTCGTATCGATCGTTTCCCACGAGTCGACAATTCCCCCACTTACCGAGACGACTCCACGGTGAATCAGGCCCGCCTTTACATCGGCAAGTACCACCGCCAGCCGACGCTCTACCGGATCGCCGACGACAAACGAGTTCAACGTTCGTTTATCCGGCTCATGGAGTTGCAGTGTCGCAAACTGGCTGCCTTCGGTCAGACACCCTTCCGCGACGAGAATCTCACGGACGCGCGTCATCTCCGCGCCTGTTATCGGGTCAAGCGGGTGCGGATCGAATCGTTCTCGTACCGGTGCCTGCTGCAAAGTCTCGATCGATGACAACGCCATACCTCATTACGGTTGATAGACTGGATGTTTCGCGCAAATAACCCGCCCCACGCCAGTGAGGCACTCACGACATGAACCGTGCCAGATACCAGCTATCACGTCGCGCGGTGTGTTTTCTTCCTTCACTATCGGACAATCGTCCGAGTCTGCATGCCACCATACGGTGGCCGACCGTGGCCGTCAATGGAATTGGACATTCTGGAGCTAAGCCAACGCTCGGTCACGACGAGCGTCCCTCAACAGCAGAAGGGCGCACAGGACGACCAAAGCCCCAGCACCGGTCGCGGTGTACCAAACGGCTGTGAACGCTGCTTCGGTAGGGATCTGCGTCGTCGGGTCTGCGCCGGTGGTGAGGATTCCCGTGGTCATCGAGACTCCCAATGCGCCACCGATTGATTGGGCGATGAGGTTGATCGCTGTGGCCGGTGCGGCGTCCTCTTCTCGGACAGCCCGCAGCACGACATTGATGACGCCGACGATCGCCAATCCCATACCGAGACCGTTCACCATACTGAATACATAAACCTGCCAGGGGCTTTGATGGAAGATCACCAAAGGGAGGCTGGCGGAGACAAGCAGTACCCCCGCGATCAAGCACAGCCACTTCGGATTGATCCATCGGTCGAGGTAGCCCGCGGCAAACGATGCAGCCGCACCGACAGCGCCGTTGACGAAGAGCAAATGGGTGGTCTGGGTGACGCCGTATCCGAACCCGTAGCCCATCGAGTCGGGCACCTCGACGAAGTAGGCCACAACGAGATTGAAACTGTAGAACACGAACTGCGAGATGACGGCGATTGCCGTCGCGATCGCGACGGCTGGACGCATGAGAACCCTCACCGAGACCGCCGGCATGTGCCCGCGGTTCTCGACCCTCCGCTCCAGAGGCACCCACAGCGCCAGACTGAGCACCGCAACGGCGATCAGCGTGAGGATTCCAGGCGATCGCCATCCCCAGGTCGGGGCTTCGGCGAACGCCACCAGCAGCGCCCCGGCTGCGCCACCTCCGAGAACCGCACCGGCCCAGTCGATTCGTCCCGCTGATCGACGGGTCGACTCGGGGACCATGAGTTGTACGCAGCCCAAGCCGGCGATGAGCGTGATCGCACACATCCAGAAAACCCAGTGATATGACAAGTGATCGATGATGGGACCAGCGAGCAATCCCGCCAATGTGACGACGACGAGCAGGCTCCCTCCGATCACGCCCACGGCCACGCCACGACGTCGTTCGTCGAGATACTCTCCGATCAGCGCGTAGCTGACCGGATATGCGCCAAATCCGATGCCGGCCAGGCACATCCCGACGATCATCGGTCCCACCGTGTGCGCCGAAGCGGTGATGCACGCCCCGGCGATCGCGATGATCATCATGCCGCTGAGTACTCTGCGGTTGCCGAAGAGCGCGCCCATTTGCGCCGCCACCGGCAGCGCGGCCGCGGACGCGACAAGGAAGCCCGTGAGCAGCCAACCCGTGGCCGTTGGTGATGCGCCCGTCGCTCCGCCGAGAAACGGCAGCAGGCTGAACAGCAGCGAGAGCGGCTGGGCGATCGCGATGCTGGCGAAAGCCAGGCTCGCCACCATCAGCATCCAGTGACGCGCACCAGTGGGACTGGATCCGGGTCTACGTATCGCTTGCTCGGTAGTCATTCCTATGTCGTCTCCTCGGTAACCGACGCGCAGCGTTCCCTGGCGGAGCCGCGACATGTGTCGGAGACACACACCGCAGGATGCCGCCGCAATGGCATCATTTCTCCATCAGTGCAAAGCCCTTGTAGCCCGATTCCGCGACTTCCTTGCAGATATCGAGATAGACCCCGAATCCGCCGATGAAAAGCATGAAAACCCGCGGTTTACCGGGGACGTTCGCCCCGAGATACCACGAGTTGGCTTCGGTGAACAGCGTCGCCTCAGCCCGGCGTGCACATTCGGCGTTCCACTCGTCGACGGCCTGCGGGGTGGCTTCGATCGCCGCACAGCCATGCTCCTCGAGATACCGGATGCTATCTGCGATCCAGTTCACGTGCGCCTCGGCGTGTAGCACCATATTGGCCAGGACCGCGGGCGCACCGGGACCGGAGACGATGAAGAGGTTGGGAAAGCCGTCCACGCCGAGCCCCAGATAGGTTCGTGGCCCGTTCTGCCAGTGTTCGTGCAGGGTTCTGCCGCCGCGTCCCACGATGTCGATCTTGCTCAGCGCGCCCGTCATCGCATCGAACCCGGTGGCAAGCACGATCGCGTCCACGTCGTAATGATCGGCGGCGGTATTGATTCCGTTCTGATCCACGGACACGATGGGCGTGCGTCGGACGCTGATCAACTCGACGTTAGGCCTGTTGAATGTCGCGAAGTAGTTGGTGTCGGTGCAGATCCGCTTCGTCCCGATCGGGTGGTCATTCGGGATGAGCAGGTCGGCGACCTCGGGATCGTCGATGAGTGCTCGGACCTTGGCTTCGTAGAACTCGCGCGCCTGCTCGTTGGCCGTGCGGTCGATCATCTGATCGGCGAACGTCTTGGAGAACAGTACGCCGCCCAGCTGCCAACGCTTCTCAAAGGCATCCCGCCGCTCTTCGGGCGTTGCCTCCATGGTGAGCTTCGGATGCGCGATGTGCGGCGAGCCGCCGCCGCTACGCCACGACAGTCGCCGGCGTTCGTCGTAATTGGCCTTGATGTCGGCGCGGTCCTCGTCGGTCAGCGGCCGGTTGCCCGCCGGCACACTGTAGTTCGGGGTACGTTGGAAAACATAGAGTTGCGAGGCCTGTTCGGCGATGATCGGTATCGATTGAATACCGGAGGAGCCTGTCCCGATGACGGCCACCCGTCTCCCGCGGAAATCGACGCCATCATGCGGCCAGTGGGCGGTGTGATACGTGTCGCCCGCGAAGGTGTCCAGTCCGTCGAACCGCGGAGTCATGGCCGCGGACAACGGTCCGGTGGCCATCAGACAGAATCGGGCATCCACCACCGCCCCGGTATCGGTGATGACCGTCCAGCGCAACGTCTCCTCGTCGAGCACCGCAGAGCGCACCCGGGTGTCGAACTCGATGTCGCGGCGCAGATCCAGACGGTCTGCCACCCAATTCATGTACCGCAGGATTTCTGCTTGCGTGGCGTACTTCTCCGACCAGTTCCACTCCTGCTGCAACTCGTCGGAGAATGAGTAGCAGTAGTCCACGCTTTCGACGTCGCAGCGCGCGCCGGGGTAGCGGTTGAAATACCACGTCCCACCCACCTCTGGTGCGGCCTCGAAGCAGACAGCGCTCAAGCCCTGTTCGCGCAGCTTGTGCACCGCGTAGAGACCGGCGAACCCGGCACCTACGATCACGGCGTCCACGGAACGGCCGGCTTGCACATGAGAGGTTTCCACAACCGGTAAACGTAGGTGCTCGCCGCACGAATGGACGCCGAAGCGTCCCGTTCACCGGACGTGCCGATTCGGCCCTCCCGGCCACCGGACGTCGAATGGCTTGTCCTCGGCTGCACCCCCAAAGATCGTCGGCGTGGAGTCGACGCCCGACAAGAACAAGCTGAGCCTGAGCGTCATCGACGTCATCGAGGAAAGTCACGATGCACGGTCGCTCGTCTTTGCCGTGTCCGAGGAGGACCGACACCGTCTCGCTTACCGACCCGGTCAGTTCCTGACGCTGCGCGTGCCGGCCGATGAGGGCCAGTCGGTGGCGCGATGCTATTCCCTTGCGAGTTCACCGCATACCGATGCTGCCCCGAAGGTCACCATCAAGCGAGTGCCGGGCGGTTACGGCTCCAACTGGTTGTGCGACAACGTTGTTACTGGCGATGTGCTCGAAGTGCTGCCGCCGTCGGGATTGTTCACCCCCGCAGATCTGGACGCCGATCTGCTGTTGTGGGCAGGTGGCAGTGGGATAACGCCGGTCATGTCCATACTCAAATCAGCGCTGACGGTGGGCAGCGGGCAGGTCTCGCTGATTTACTGCAACCGCGACGAGCGCTCGGTGATCTTCGCCGATGAACTGCGCGAACTCGTCGCCATCTTCCCGGACAGACTGACCGTGATCCACTGGCTCGGGACGGTCCAAGGCCGGCCGCAAGAGCGACACCTGGTGTCGCTGGCTCGCCGATTTGGCGTCGTCGAGTCCTTCGTCTGCGGACCGGCACCCTTCATGTCCGCGGTACAGGCGGCGTTGTACGCCTGTGGCGCTCCGCGCAAGGCGGTGCACCTAGAGGTATTCCGCTCGTTGTCCGGCGATCCGTTCGTCCGCGAAACCCTGTCCGATACCAGCGGTGACAACCACGACTTCGCCTTGGCTACAGTAGATCTCGACGGCCATCAGCATTCGCTGCGTTGGCCTCGAAAGTCCACCTTGGTCGATGTGATGGTCTCGGCGGGAATCGACGTGCCCTACTCGTGCCGCGAGGGTCAGTGCGGATCATGTGCTGCCACGGTGCTGCGCGGCGAGGTCGACATGCCCGCAAGCGACATTCTCGAACCCGAAGATCTCGAATCAGGTTTGATCCTGGGCTGCCAAGCCACCCCTGTTTCCGACGATATTCACATCGAGTTCTGAGACCCGAACCGGAGATTTCCGCTGACCGGGATCGGCGGCACAGCCGACCTGGATGGCGATGGACCATCGATGACAAGCCCACCAACGAAGGACGGACAGCAACATGACCGAGCGGGTTATCGACCGGATTGCGGACATCGCCGACCAGATGCGCGAACAAGCCTCGGAGGCCGAGAAGGTCGGCCAGTTGACGGATCAGACCGTCAAGTCCATGAAGGCAGCGGGAAACATCCGGCTGCTTCAGCCCGCGAAGTACAACGGTCTCGAGGTGCACCCGCGCGAGTTCGCCGAGACCGTGATGGCGACGGCGGCCCTGGACCCGTCGGCTGGTTGGGTCAATGGCGTGGTGGGAGTGCACCCCTATCAAATGGCCTACGCGGACCCCCGCGTGGCCGAGGAAATATGGGCCGACGATCCGGACACGTGGATCGCCTCACCATACGCCCCCGGGGGTGTGGCCACACCCGTCGATGGTGGCTACATCTTCAACGGACACTGGCAGTTCAGCTCGGGCACCGATCACTGCGACTGGATCATCCTGGGTGCCGTCATCGGAGACAAAGAGGGTAATCCGGCGATGCCGCCGGTTCATCTGCACATGATCCTGCCGCGTAAAGACTACGAAATCGTCGACGACTCGTGGAATGTGGTGGGACTGCGCGGCACCGGCTCCAAGGACATCGTCATCAAGGACGCCTTCGTGCCCTCCTATCGCACGATGGATAGCACCGAGGTGATGGACGGCACCGCTCAGCGCAAAGCCGGCATGACGCTGCCGCTCTACCTGATGCCGTGGTCGGCAATGTTCCCGCTGGGCATTTCTTCGGCCGTGATCGGTATCGCCGAGGGTGCCCTGGCCGCCCACTTGGATTACCAACGGGATCGGGTAGGCGCCAACGGAACGGCCATCAAGGATGATCCCTATGTGATGTACGGCGTCGCCGAAGCCGCTGCCGATATCAACGCCGCGCGCCAGGAGCTGTTGGCCAATATCGATCGCGTCTACGACATGGTCGAAGCAGGCAAGGAGGTGTCCTTCGCCGATCGCGCCGCCGGGCGCCGCACCCAAGTTCGTGCGGTGTGGCGGGCGGTGAGTGCCGTCGACCAGATCTTCGCCCGATCCGGCGGTAATGCACTGCGGATGGACAAACCGCTACAACGCTACTGGCGCGACGCCCATGCGGGATTGGCGCATGCCATCCACGTTCCCGGAACCGTCTATCACGCAGCGGCCCTGAGCTCCTTGGGTGTCGACCCGCAGGGTCCGCTGCGGGTCATGATCTGACCGGAGGATACCGATGACTGATTTCAGAAGTTTGGGCTATGTGAGCGTGCAGACGGCGGATATCGACCGTTGGCGCCAATTCGCCTTCCGGGTATTGGGATTCGCAGAAGGTCGCGGGCCCGACGCCTCATGCCTCTACCTTCGGATGGACGAGCGCGCCGCCCGGATCATCGTCGCGCCTGGGGATTCAGACCGCATCAACACCATCGGTTGGGAGGTTCGCGATCATGCGGCTCTCCTGCGGGTGGGCGCTGCACTGGACGCCGCCGGCGTGCCGTTCAAACAGCTGTCACTCGAGGACGCCGACATCCGGCGGGTGGAGGAGGTGATCGCTTTCGAGGATCCGGCAGGCAATTTCCTGGAGGTCTTCCACGGCCCGGTCCTGGATCACAGTCCTGTCGTCACACCGTTCGGCGCTCGATTCGTCACCGGTGCACAGGGTTTGGGGCATGTCGTGCTGCCGGCGCTGGACGTCAACGGGATGTTCGACTTCTACACCGACGTGCTGGGGTTCTTGTCCCGCGGGGCATTCCGGGTACCCGTGCCGCCCGAGTTCGGCCCGGTACGCGTGCGTTTCCTCGGGATCAACGAACGCCATCACAGCCTGGCACTGTGCCCGGCGACGACCATGCGCGACCCGGGTCTGGTGCACCTGATGGTGGAGGTCGATAGTCTCGACGCGGTGGGGCAGGCACTCGACCGGGTGAACACCGATGGATTCCAGCTTTCGTCCACCCTCGGTCGGCACACCAACGACAAGATGGTGTCCTTTTACGTCCGCGCACCAGGGGACTGGGACATAGAGTTCGGTACCGAGGGCATGCGGGTGGACGAAAACTCATATACGGCTGAGGAGATCACCGCCGACAGTTACTGGGGCCACCAGTGGGTCGACGACCTTCCCGCGGCGATGCGCTCGTGACGGATACGGACGATGTCAGTCCCGTCCCGGCGGCCGAAGTAGCGGCCTGGGACTACGAGTCCGACGTGGTGATCGCCGGCTACGGTGTGGCGGGTGCCGCCGCCGCGGTTGAAGCGGCCCGAACCGGTGCCGATGTGCTGGTCCTGGAATGGACTGGATCCTGGGGTGGGGCCGCCGCCATGGCCGGTGGATTCATCTATCTCGGGGGCGGCACCGCCCTCCAGAAGGCCTGTGGTTTCGACGATTCTGTGGACAATATGGTCGCCTATCTGAATTCGGCGATGGGCCCTGGGGCTGATGAGACGCGCATCGCCGATTACTGCCAGGGCAGTGTCGCCCACTTCGACTGGCTGGTGGACTGCGGGGTTCCATTCCGCGCGGCGTTCTACTCGGAGCCCGGCTGGGAACCGATGGGCGATGAAGGTCTGATGTACAGCGGCGGCGAGAACTCGTTCCCGTTCAACACCATCGCCTCGCCGGTGCCTCGCGGGCACATCCCGCAGATGTCCGACAAGAAGCAGGGTGAGGCCAGCGCCGGCTTCATTCTGATGAAGCATCTCGTGGGGACGGCCACGGCCGCCGGCGCCCGGTCGGTCTACGACGTGCGGGTCCAGCGCCTGGTGGTGGACACGGACGGCCGCGTCGTGGGCGTCCGCGGTCGTCAGTACGGCAAGGAGGTGACCATCCGTGCCCGTCGCGGCGTGGTGCTGGCGACCGGCAGCTTCGCGTACAACGAGAAAATGGTGGCTGCCCACGCACCGAGAATCGCCGGCCGTCCTGCCGCGTCCGTGGAGCAGCACGATGGGCAGGCCGTTCGGATGGCCCAAGCGCTCGGAGCTGGATTGGCGCATATGGATGCCACCGAGGTCGCCATCTTCATCGATCCGCAGCAACTGGTACGCGGAATCCTCGTCAACGGGCGCGGCCAACGCTACGTCGCCGAGGACACCTATCCCGGCCGGATCGGCCAACTGACCCTGTACCACCAGGACAACACCGCATATCTGATCATCGACGGCGATGCCCACGAAGAAGCCGTGAAGTCGCTCTCCCCCATGCTGATGGTGGGCCAGCCGACGTGGGTGTGCGACTCGGTTGCCGAGCTGGAACGCGAGATGGGTTTGGCACCCGACTCACTGCAGAACACCGTCGCCGCCTACAACGCGGCCGCAGAGCGGGGCGAGGATCCGCTGCTGCACAAGAAGGCAGAGTGGTTGCGTCCCATCGGCACTCCCGTCGGCGCGATCGATCTGCGGGAAAGTACCGGCGGTTTCACTCTCGGCGGTTTGACCACCAGCCTCGACGGAGAGGTTCTGCACGTTGGCGGTGCCCCGATTCCCGGACTCTTTGCGGCCGGCCGGTCGGCCGCCGGTCTGGCCGCCTGGGGGTATTCCAGCGGGATATCGCTGGGTGACGGCAGTTTCTATGGACGCCGTGCCGGACGGGCTGCTGCTGCAGCCGGCTGATCCTTTCGGCTCATCCGACATCTGACCTGCATCTCGTCGATGCAGGTCACATGTCGTTGCAGGTCGCTCATGTGACAACCCACACACCGATGTGGTACAAACAGGCATATTCCTAATAGGCATATACCTGTTAGGCCGATCGCCGTCACAGGAGGACATCATGACCGTGAACGCACTCACGCCCGATTCCGCCACCCCCAGCGCGGTCATCGACCGCGTCTCGCTGGTCCTGGAGGCCTTCGAGGGGCCCGGTCGACTGACCCTGGCGCAGATCGTCCGCCGCACCGGCCTGCCCCGCTCATCTGCTCACCGGATGCTGGAGCGGCTGGTCCAACTTCGTTGGCTGCGCCGCAGCGGACGCGATTACGAATTGGGCATGCGACTGGTCGAACTGGGCTCGCTGGCGGTACACCAGGACCGCCTGCACCGAGCGGCAACACCGTTGCTGCACGAACTGCACCGCGCGACCGGCCTGGTGGTGCACCTGGCGGTGCTCCAAGGCACGGATGTGGTCTACATGGACAAGGTTGGCGATCGACTGACCGCCGCAATCCCGACCCGCGTCGGTGGACGCCAACCGGCGCACTGCACAGCCGTGGGTAAGGCGATACTCGCCTACTCCGCCAACCGGGCCTCAAACGAGGACACGTTGCCCCGCAAGACCAAGTACTCGATCAACAGCCCGGCCCAGCTCAACGCTGAGATGGCGAAGGTCCATGCCCACGGGGTGGCGTTCGACCGCGAAGAGTCGCTCGCTGGATTCGGTTGCGTCGCAGCGCCTATCGGCAGCCTGGGCGAGGCCGTCGCCGCGGTGTCAGTCTGCGGGCCGATGAGTCGGATGACGTTCGACCAACGGCTGGCCGCCCCGGTGCGCATGACAGCGATGAACATCTGGCGCAATGTCGACGACGGGGTACAACGCGTGGCGCCGACCCTGCAACAGGTCCGCCCGCTGCGCGGCGGCCCAACTGCGCGGCCCGCGACGAACGGCGCCGGACTACAGTTCGCATGAGCCTCGATCCGCAGATCGCCGAGATCATCGATGCACTCGACGGGGGTTTCCCTGCCGTCCAGACGATGCCGGCGGCAGATGTACGTGCCATTATCCGATCCCGCCTCGTCGCCCCAGCCGAGCCGGAGGCTGTCGCCACCGTCGAGAATCGGCTGGTGGATGTCCCGGACGGGCAGGTACCGATCCGGGTCTACCGGCCCGAGCAACGATCAGCCGGTCGACTACCGATTTTGGTCTACGCGCACGGCGGCGGGTTCGTATTCTGCGACCTGGACAGCCATGACGGTCTGTGCCGGAACCTCGCCAATCGCCTTGACTACATCGTCATCTCGGTGGGTTACCGATTGGCGCCCGAACACGCGTGGCCCTCATGTGCCGAAGACGTATACGCGGTGACCGAATGGGTCTCCGGCCACGCCATCGAACTCGACGGCGACCCGTCACGCCTGATGATCGGAGGCGACAGCGCCGGTGGCAACCTGGCTGCTGTCACGACGCTGATGGTCCGCGACCGCAGCGGCCCGGCACTGGCCGCACAGTTACTCCTCTATCCGATGATCGCGCCCGACTTCAGCACCGAGTCCTATCGTCGATTCGGCAGCGGCTACTACAACCCCGAACCTGCGTTGCGGTGGTACTGGGACCAATACGTACCCAGCGATGTCGACCGCAACCACCCATACGCGTCTCCCCTGCATGCCGATCTGGCCGGGCTCCCTCCGGCGGTAGTGGCCATCGCCGGCCATGATCCGCTGCGGGACGAGGGACTCGCCTACGGTCGAGCGCTGAGCGACGCCGGCGTGCACACCATCGTCCGACGGTTCGAGGGCGGCATTCACGGCTTCATGACGATGCCGATGCTCGACCTGGCCCATGAGGCGCGGGATACGGTGTGCCGAGACCTCCGTGATCTGGTGGACGACAGCACCCCCCGCTGACGATGCGGGATCGCTACACCGTACCCGCCGAGACTTCCGTGCTGCCGTACCGCTGCACCGGATCGAGCACGCAGTGGGTCCGGCCGTAAACCGTCACCATGCACTTGTTGTTGTGATTGCACCTACTGCGGGTGTCGGGATCGACCTGCATCCGCCGGATCAAATCCGGCTCGCGCAATAGGGCTCGGCCCATGGCGACAAATGAAAAGCCCTCGCTCATTGCCGTTTCGACGTGGTCGCGGCCGGTGATGCCACCCAACAGCACCAACTGGGTGTGGCGCATCACCGGGACGAACTGGCGCGCCGCATCCAACATGTAGAGATCGCGATAGGGATACTGGCCCAGTGCCCATTTACCCATCATCCGAAGAGGCAGGCGCATGTGCGCGGGCATGATCCGCGCGAACTCCTTGACGGGTACATCGCCCCGGAACAGATACATCGGCTTGAACACCGACGACCCCTGGGTCAGTTCGATGGCATCGAGTGTCTGATCAGTGTCAAGCAGTTGCGCGGTACGCAAGGACTCATCGATCCAGATGCTGCCGGGAAGACCATCGTCCATATCCAGCTTAGCGATGACCGCTATACGGTCGCCGACCGTGTCGCGGACTTTTCTGGCGATCTCACGGACAAAGCGGGAGCGGTTATCGATATCGCCGCCATACTCGTCGCGACGCCGGTTGATCAGGGGGCTGAGGAATGAGCTCGGCAGATACAAGTGCCCGAAATGTAGTTCCACCGCGTCGAACCCGGAATCGACGGCGATCTGCGCCGCCGCACCGAATTGATCAACCACCTCGTGAATCTCGGTCCGGGTGATCATACGGCAATAGGCCATGGACGCCGGATTGAGGAACCGGCTCGGCGCCAGCGGGGTGACTCCCGAGAGCTGCTTGTGGGCGACCACTCCCGCATGACCGAGTTGCGCAGAAATGGCGGCACCGGCCGCGTGCACAGCATCGGTCAGCTTCCGAAGGCCTGGCAGCGCAGCGGTATTCATCACGATTTGACCGGGAGCACTCGCGGCCTCAGCCGACACGCAACAGTAGGCGACGGTAGTCATGCCGACGCCCCCCTCGGCGAAACTGCGATGGAATGCCACAAGGTCGTCGGTGACCAGACCATCCGGTGAGCGGCCCTCGGAAGTGGCGGCCTTGATCACCCGGTTTCTCAGCTTGACCGCGCCGAGGTGAGCCTGGGCGAACGGATCTGGGTGCACTGAGTCCATCGGACCACCGTCACGTGCGACACCGCAACATTCAACGCGCCCTCCCGTTGGCCGGGACCAGCGGTTACGGCGGCGGGGGCCGGGTTCGTAGCCTCACGTGCATGGCAGACGGTGAGGTCTACGTGATCGACCGGGTGGTCACCCAACCCGGTTGCACGCGAACGTTCGTCGACGCGTACCTCACCGGGTACGCTCCCGGCGCACGAAACCGCGGGATGACGTTGCGGCACGTTCTGGTCAGCCCCCCAATCTGGTTCGACGACCAGAGCAACGTCGTCACCGTCATGTGGTCGCTGCCCAGCGCACAGGCATGGTGGGAGATGACATGGCAGGGCCGCCCGGACCCCGACCTGGGGCAATGGTGGGACGGTGTCGGGAATCTCGTCAGTGAACGCAGCCGAAGCGTTGCCGCCGACGCCGCCGACGTGGACGGGTTGTGCGATGTTTGAGGTGGTCCGGTTGATCGACGTCGACCCGGCCGCACGCGACGATCTCGCCGAGGCGCTGCGTTCGGCGGCAATGCACTCCGGCGCTGCGGGCCACCTGGTGGCGCCCACGCTGCCCGGGGTGCGCAACGGCGGCGACCTCATCCTTCGCCTTCGCTACCGCGATGCCGGCCAGTGGACTTCGGCAGCAGAAGTTTTCGAAGATCTTCTGACCGCTCCCGGCGTCAGCCATGTCAACGGCGCCACCTACAGCGGCGTGCCGATTTCGACAACTAATCGCAGCGCCACCATCTACCGGACACTGCTGTTGCGCGTTCATCCCGGCACTGCCGATCACGCGATGACCCGTTTCGAGGAGGAACTCCGTCTGCTACCGAGCTACGTGCCGTCCATCCATACGTGGCAACTCAGTCGCGTCGACACGGCTGTGGGCACCTCGGAATGGACACATGTCTTCGAGCAGGAGTTTGCCGATCTAAAGGGTCTCACCGGTCCCTATCTGATGCACCCCATCCATTGGGCATACGTCGACCGCTGGTTCGACCCCGAGTGCCCCGAGTCCATCGTCCGAGACAGGGTATGTCACAGCTACTGCTCCAGCCCCGGCGGGCTGCTCGATTAGCCGGCACGATCCCGGAAAGGCATCCAGCACCTACGGCGTGTCACCGCTGAGTCATGCGGCACGGGTCAGAGACCGGCCGGCCTGATATTCGGATTCGCCGCGCCGGGTGGATCCAGTGCTGGCAGCACAGATTTCCCGTCCAGCGAGTGCACCGCCAGCTCCTGCGACCACGGATAGTGCAGGCTGAATGCGACCAGACCGGTCCGTTCGGCGGCGGGCAGATGGCACATTGCCAGGACTGTTTCGGCAAGATACTCGACCGGCTCGGTGGGGAAGGTCGACGGAATCAGTGACGACGCGCCGGGAGTGCGCACAGCGGTCGATGGCCCGACGCAGTTGACAGCGATGTTGGAATCCAGCACCTCGGCGGCGAACCCCTGTGTCAGCCGGTGCAGCGCTGCTTTGCACGACGCGTAGATGACATCCCCCGAGGACTTGTTGTACTCGCGGTATGGTCGCGCCGGTGCCAGGCCGGTAACCGAGCCGATGTTGACGATCCACCCTGCCCCTTGCTCCCGCATATGCGGCACAGCGGCTTTTGCGAGTGCGAACGGAGTCCGCAGGTAATGCTCCACTGTCCGGTCGAACGTCGCCATGTCCATCTGGTCAACCATGGCGTAGTCGGCGTAGCCGGCGTTGTTCACCAGGATGTCGATGCGTCCGAGCCGTCCCACGACCTCGCCGACCAGGCTGTCCCGCTGGGTTGGATCCTCAAGGTCTGCAGCCAGACCTATTGCCTTGCCACCTGCCGCTTCGATCAGCGTGATGGTCTCGTCGATCGTGCCGGGCAGCGCGGTAGTCACTCCGCCGCGGGCGGACTGCGACGGACTGTATGCCCGCGCCGTGACGGCGACGGTGGCACCCTCGGCCGCCAACCGTTGCGCGATCGCGCGCCCGATGCCCCTGCTGCTTCCGGTGACCAGGGCCGTCCTACCGGCCAGCAAGCCGGTCATCGCAGCACGAAATCGGATTCGATCGGGGCCCGATGCTGTTGCCAGAGATCGACGAGGCGGAATGGGGTAGAGACGACCACCCGCCCGGAGCCGGACCGGTAATAGGTGTGCGCGGTGGGTGTATGGCACCACACCGTGCGGGACATCGCGGAGTCGATTTCAGCGACATACGCGTCGAATGCGCTCTGGGTGACCTCCATGGTGGTGGCTCCGCGCAGGGCCATCAGTTGTAGGCATTCGGCGATGTAGTGGGAATTCACCTCGATCGTCAGGTTGGCCCCTGCACCGTGTCCCGGGCTGTAGTTGGGCGCCGACATGACGAAAAGGTTCGGGAATCCCGGTACCGTGCCGCCGCGGTATGCGCTCGGGCTCTCACCCCACACCTCGGTCAACTTGCCACCGTCGCGGCCCCTGATGTCGATCGTGGACAGGAAATCGAGGTGGTAGCCGGTTGCGTAAATGATGACATCCAGGTCTATCTGGCGTCCGTCGCGGGTCCGGATGCCCGCCGCGTTGACCTCAGCGGGTTCGCTCGCTTCGACGTCCACATGTTCGCGAGCGAGTGCGGCGTAATAACCGCCCGGGTCACGAATAATGCGTTTCCCGTACGGCGCGAAATCGGGGGTCACCTTCTTCGCGAGTTCGCTACCCGCACCAAATGTTTCATCGATGTACTGAAGGCACATCTGCAGCAGGACATCGTTGGCCGGTGAGATCGACAAGTGATCCTTTGCCCACTCCGGA
The DNA here is from genome assembly GCF_008329585.1 of Mycolicibacterium sp. P9-22. Classification (GTDB taxonomy): domain Bacteria; phylum Actinomycetota; class Actinomycetes; order Mycobacteriales; family Mycobacteriaceae; genus Mycobacterium. The sequence continues at coordinate 351,256 of NZ_NPKP01000006.1, forward strand.
TCCAGCTGGATCACCGGGTAATTGTTGTCGGCGGTCGCCCAATAGGCCTTGAGCCGATGCCAGTTCGCATAGAACGGAAGATGCCTGCCGAGGTAACGGCGGTGTGCGGGAACCTCATCGGACTTTCGTCTGCGCGGTGCCACCCAGTGCGGCTGGCGCTGGAAGACCGTCAGATGTTGAACTTCATCGACACAGGCATCGACAATCTGCACCGCTGTGCATCCCGCGCCGATGATGGCGACGCGCTTGCCGGCCAAGTCCAGGTCTGAATCCCATTGCGCAGTATGCACGCTGATGCCGTTGAAACTCTCTCGGCCTTTCAGATCGGGCATGCGGGGACGGTTGAGATAGCCCGCGGCGGTGATCACCACCCGGGAATAGCTGATGTCACGATTACCCTGCGAATCCACCGAGTGGATCTGCCATTGCGCCCGGTCATCATCCCACCAGAGTGCCTCCACCTCGGTACCGAACCGGGTGTGGTCGCGCAGCTTGTGTTTATCGGCCAACTGCACCAGGTAGGCCTGATACTCCGAACCCTGCGGATAGTAGTTGGACCAATCCGGGTTGACGTCGCGCGACAGCGAATAATACGCCGCGGGTGTGTCCACGCCGATGCCCGGATAGGTAGTGGTGAGCCATGTCCCACCCACTTCGTGATTGCGATCAAAGATCTCGAACGTCGCCCCACTCTCGGCAGCGGCCATCGCCGCGGTCATCCCGGCCATACCCGCACCGATGATCGCGACGCTGAGCGTGTCGGGGATGGGCACGGTTCGCGGCAACGTCGGTTGCGACGGCTGGAATCCGCCTTGTTCGAGCAGCAAATCCACCTGTTCATCGGGGACCTCGGATCCGAGGGCCACCGGCAAGAGGCGGGCAAAGAACTCCCGGTCCACCGCGATATCGGCGGGCCCATCGGCGAGGGCGGCACAAATCCGCTCCACCAGGGCCTCGACGGTGTCGGGATCGGCGACGCCGGCACGTTCCGGAGGGTTGGGGATATGCGAGATCTTGTCGGCGAAGCGGTCGAGCTCCGCCACATCGCCGGTGAGCTGCGCGAGCACGGCGAGCAACACGCCAGGGTCCGCGCTCCGGAGATTATCCCGCAGCTCCTCGTCATCGGGCGCCACGGCCGATGTCACGTCGGACGTTGAGGTGGAGGTCATGACACGAGTATCTGAGTGCAACGTCGGCGGAGGCAGCGGTCTGTCTACTGAGCGGGAGACGGGCAGCCCGCGGCATGGTCGCGCGTCCTACCCTTCGCCACATGCAAGACCGCCCGGATTCTCTGATTGCGTCGGCACGCAGTAACTCACTCGGCGACATTCCCCGTCGGTCGGCGCAACGCCGTCCCGACAAGGTCGCCATCATCGACGGTGAGGTCATCCTGACCTTCGCGGAGTTCGACCGGTTGGTGGATCGGGCGGCAGCTGCGCTGTACGACAGTGGTTTTCGACCCGGCGATCGGATTGCCCTGCTGGCGCACAACTGCTGGCAATACGCGGTCCTCGCCTTCGCCACCGCGCGGGCAGCCGTGGTGTTGGTGCCCGTGAATTTCATGCTCACCGCCGAGGAGATCGCCTTCATTCTCGATCACAGTCAGGTCAGTGGCTTCCTCGTCGAGGACGCTCTGATTCCCACCGCCGAAGAGGCGATGCGGCGAGGCGGCGCTGTCACCACCAGAGCGGCGCTCATGCCCCCCGGTGCGACCCCGCCACCCGGATGGGGCGACTTCGCGCAGTGGCTGGCCACCACATCGGAGGCGCCGCATCCGCACGTCGAAGACGACCAGGTTGTGCGCCTGATGTACACCAGTGGCACCGAGTCACACCCCAAGGGCGCGATGCACACCTCCCGTAGTCTGACCGGGAATTACATCAGCACTATTCTGGCCGGTTCGAAGTCCGAGGACGATGTGGAGATCCACTCGTTGCCGCTGTACCACTGCGCGCAGTTGGATAATTTCCTCGTCAGCGATGTCTACCTGTGCACCACCAGCATCATATTGCCGAGGCCCGACCCCGAGGCCGTCCTCCGATCGATCGCAATGTACGGTGTCACAAGCTATTTCGCTCCACCGACGGTGTGGATCAGTCTGCTGCGATCTCCAGTGTTCGACGAGGTAGACCTCAGCAGCCTGCGCAAGGGATACTACGGCGCATCCCCGATGCCGGTGGAGATCCTGCAGGAGATCCGGAAGCGTCTCCCCGCGCTGCGACTATGGAACTTCTACGGTCAGACGGAGATGGCACCGCTGGCCGCAGCGCTGGGACCCGACGATCAGGACGCACACGCAGGCGCGGCCGGCCGGCCGGCGGTCAATGTGGAGACCACGATCCTGGACGAGCATGACGTCGCCCTGCCCGTCGGGGCGGTCGGTGAGATCGCACACCGCAGCCCACATCTCATGCTGGGCTACCTCGATGACCCGGTCAAGACAGCGGAGGCGTTTCGAGGTGGCTGGTTCCATTCCGGCGATCTCGGCTATTACGACGAACACGGGCTGCTACACGTCGTGGACCGCAAAAAGGACATGATCAAGACCGGCGGCGAGAACGTCGCCAGCCGGGAAGTCGAAGAAGTCATCTACCGACATTCCGGCGTCGAAGAGGTTGCCGTCTTCGGTCTACCCCATCCAGTGTGGGTCGAGTCCGTGGTGGCAGCGGTGGTCGCCCGCAAGGACGTCACATTGACCGAGGATCAGGTGGTGACCCACTGCCGTACGCACCTGGCCGGATTCAAGACACCCAAACAGGTGTTCTTCGTTGATTCGCTGCCGAAGAACCCAAGCGGGAAGTTACTCAAACGGGCACTCCGGGAGAAGTTCGGCCTGACGGCCTGAGCAGACCGAGATCGCTTCGCCCGACCACCCACTGTTGAAGAGGACTCTCCATGTACAAAGGTCGCATCGCGCGTTTTGACGCCCCGGGAACGCCGTTCGAGATCCACACCGTTTCCCTGCCAGAAGTACGCCCGGGCGAGATCCTGGTCAGAGTGACCCGTACCAACATCTGCGGATCAGATCTCCATGCCTGGCATGGTTCGTTCGCGACGCGCGGGTTGGGCGGTCAACTTCCGACAGTCCTCGGTCACGAGATGGTGGGGGCCGTAGAAGCTCTGGGCGACGGGGTGCGCGCCGACTCCAACGGCGCACTGCTGGAAGTGGGCACCCGTGTGGTGTTCCCCTATTTCTTCTCGTGCCACTCATGCCGCAATTGCCTATCGGGGCGCCGTAACGCCTGTCTGAACCTGCGGATGGCGATGCTGGGTCGCGCCGACGAGCCGCCGTACTTCGTCGGCGGTTATGGTGATTACTTCCTCCTCCCCGCCGGCGCGGTGGTGTACACCGTTCCTGACTCGGTCTCCGATGACGCAGCCTCCGGCGCCAACTGTGCTCTCGCCCAGGTGATGTACGGGCTGGAACGAGTCGATCAGCAATTGGGTGAGAGTGTCGTGGTGCAGGGCGTCGGCGCACTCGGCCTCTATGCATGTGCGGTCGCGAAGGCGCGCGGCGCCGCCAACGTCATCGCGGTTGATGGTGTCGCCGAAAGGCTGGATATGGCAGTTGCTTTCGGCGCCGACCATGTCATCGACATCACCGAGGTGACCACCTCGAAGGATCGTGCCAGGGCCGTCCGCAAACTGACCGACGGCCAAGGCGCCGACGTCGTCGTCGAGGTCGTCGGTCATCCGTCCGCCATCGACGAAGGGCTGCAGATGCTCGGCCAGTTCGGGCGCTACATCGAGATCGGCAATATCAACATAGGCAAGACCTTCGAGTTCGATCCATCAAGATTTGTGTTCGCCAACAAGACGATGGTCGGAGTATCTCTCTATGAGCCCGCTGTCCTGTCCCGGGCGTTGACGTTCCTCGAGCAACATCAGCACCACCTGCCGCTGGACCGCCTGGCTGCGGCTTGCTACTCACTCGATGACATCAATGAAGCCTTCGCAGCGGCCACCGGCAAGCGTGATGTTCGCGCGAGCATCATTCCCTGACAATCGAATCGAGAATTGTATGCACGATTATCACCGAACGTCATTGTTCATCGACGGCCGCTGGATGGCACCCGACGGCGACGGCAGTATCGACGTGATCGACCCGTCCACGGAACAGGTACTCGGCAGCGTTCCCAACGGCACCGCCGCCGACGTCGACGCTGCGGTGGCTGCAGCACGCGCTGCCTTCGATCCGCTGGTCGGTATCAGCGAACGGCGCGAACGGGTAGCCGCGGTGATAGCCGCCATGGAGAAACGACTACCCGACATCGCCGAGACCATCTCTCGCGAGATGGGCGCCCCGGCACGGATCGCCCAGACCGCGCAGACGCAGGTGCCGTTGGCGGTGGCGCGCGGATTCGAAGATGTTCTCCAGACTTTCGAGTTCGAGGAGAAAGTACGCAATTCGCTGGTGGTGCGCGAACCGTACGGGGTGGTGGGCGCCATCACGCCGTGGAACTACCCGCTGTACCAGGTGATCGCGAAGGTGCTTCCGGCCATCGCTGCGGGCTGTCCCGTAGTACTCAAACCGAGCAATGAAGCGCCACTGTCCGTCTTCGAGTTCATCGAAGCGGTGGACGAGGCCGGCCTACCGGCGGGTTCGGTGAACCTGGTCTCCGGCAGCGGGCGCGTCATCGGTGAACGACTTGCCGAACATCCGGACATCGACTTCGTGTCCTTCACCGGGTCCACCGGCGTCGGCCGGCGGGTCGCCGAACTGGCCGGCCGGTCGCTCAAGAAGGTCGCCCTGGAACTGGGCGGCAAGTCCGCCAACGTGATTCTCGACGGCGCCGACCTGGCCACAGCCGTCAAAGTCGGTGTGGGTAACGCTTTCCTCAACGGTGGCCAGACCTGCATGGCGTGGACCAGGATGCTGGTGCCGATGTCGCGTTACGGCGAGGCGGTCGAGCTGATCGAGTCAGCGGTTGCGCGCTACACGGTCGGCGATCCGTTCGACCCCGCAACACGTATCGGTCCGTCAGCCTCGGCCGGCCAGTTCGAGACCGTGCGGGGCTTCATCGAGCGTGCTCAACGCGACGGCGCCCGCCTGCTCACCGGCGGTGCCGAAAAGGCGCGCGATGTCGGCTATTACCTGGCGCCAACGGTATTCGTCGATGTCGACCCCGATTCAGAGCTGGGCCAGGAGGAGGTCTTCGGCCCGGTGTTGGCGGTTATCCCGTTCGACGACACCGCCGATGCCCTGCGCATAGCCAACGGCACACCATACGGCCTCTCCGGCGCGGTCTGGGCCGAAGACAACGACACCGCCATTGATTTCGCGCGGAGCGTGCAGACCGGCCAGCTCGACATCAACGGCGGTAACTACAACCCGGTTGCACCGTTCGGCGGGTACAAGAAGTCAGGCATCGGAAGGGAACTGGGCCGCGCCGGCTTCGAGGAATACCTGCAGACCAAGTCGCTTCAATTACCCGCCTGACCGGAAGGCCGCATGAACACCCCGCTGAAGATCACCACCCACGATGCGACGCAGATCTGGACCATCAATCTGCCCGCACTGGGCAACGCCATCACCGGCAGCACCTTCATCTCGGCCCTCGAAGCAGCAGTCGATGCCGCCAACGCGCACGCCGAAGGGGAGAACGCCGTCCGCGCGATCATCCTCACCGGCGAGGGCAAGATTTTCTCTGCCGGCGGGAACGTCAAGGAGATGGCCGACCGCGACGGCATGTTCGGCCTGGAACCACTGGATCAGCGGCGCGCCTACATCGACGGCATCCAACGCATCCCGCGCGCGCTGTCCCGACTCGAGGTACCGACCATTGCCGCGGTCAACGGACCGGCCATCGGCGCCGGTTGCGACCTCGCCATGATGTGTGACCTTCGGATCGCCTCCGAACTAGCCTCATTCGCAGAGAGTTTCGTACAAATCGGTTTGATCCCAGGCGACGGCGGAACCTGGTTCCTGCCGTCGGCGATCGGCTATGCCCGCGCCGCCGAGATGACCCTCACCGGTGACCGGATCGACGCTCCGACAGCGCTCGACTGGGGCATGGTCAGCGACGTTGTCGCGCATGAGGACTTACTCGAGGCAGCGCGGCGGCTGGCCGACCGGATCACCAAGAACCCCGGGCACGTGCTGCGGATGGCCAAACGACTCCTACAGGAATCTCGCACCGGCACCATGGAATCGACGCTCGGATTGGCAGCGGCGATGCAACCTCTTGCGCACCGGGAACCTGAACACCTGCACCGCATCGCGAAGTGGAGAACCCGCTGATGACGATTCCCCGTCTGGTCCCGAGGGCTGCCGCTGACCCGGCCAGCACTGCGACGCTGCGGCTCGAGGTGCGCGAGTTTCTCTCCGCGCAGCAGGCTGCCGGCGCCTTCACCCCGACTGTCGATGGCTGGCTGTCGGGATGGGACGAGAAGTTAACCCTGGCCCTCGCGCAACGGGGTTGGCTCGGGATGACCGTTCCCGTCGAGTACGGGGGGCACGGTCGCACCTTCACCGAACGGTTCGTGGTCACCGAAGAACTACTGGCCGGCGGCGCCCCGGTGGCGGCACACTGGATCTCCGACCGACAGATCGTGCCGTCGCTGCTCAAGTACGGTACCGAGACCCAGAAGCGGGAGTTCCTACCCAAGATCGTGCGGGGTGAGTGCTATTTCGGCATCGGCATGAGCGAACCGGATTCCGGATCGGATCTGGCCAGCGTCCGGACGAAGGCCACCCGCGTCGACGGCGGTTGGTCGTTGTCAGGCACCAAGGTGTGGACCTCGGGAGCCCACCATGGACACGCGTTCATCGTGCTGGCGCGCACCTCACCCGTCGACACCACGCACCGGCATGCCGGTCTCAGCCAGTTCATCGTCGATCTGGGCGCGCCCGGCGTACACATCAGTCCGATCGCCTCGATGAACGGCGCCCGGCACTTCAATGAAGTGCTCCTGGACGGGGTGTACGTGCCGGATGCGATGGTCTTCGGCGAGATCGGGAACGGGTGGAATCAGGTCACCTCGGAATTGAGCTTCGAACGCAGCGGACCCGAGCGGTTCTTGTCCACGTTCGTACTCCTTGCCGCGACGGCGCAACGGATGACCGACAGTCAGCTCCCCCGAGATGCCGGTCTGGGGCGACTCGTCGCCCGCGTGGCCGCGTTACATCAGATGTCATCGGCAGTGGCGGGTGCTCTTGAACGGGATCAGCCGGCCGATGTGCCGGCGGCCGTCGTGAAGGTGCTCGGCACCACCGTCGAAGGCGATATCGCCGATTTCGCGGACCTGGGTGCCGATGGCAGCTGCGATTCCGTCTACACCGCCCTGGTCCAGACCGCAGTCGATCAACGTCCGGGCTTCACCCTGCGTGGTGGGACCAACGAGGTATTACGCGGAGTAATCGCGCGCGGACTGGGGATGCGATGAGCACTATAGGGAGCAGCTATCCCGACGTGGATACCGCGCTGATCGACATGATGGACGCGGTGTTCGCCGACTACCGGAAGAAGCATCCCGCGGCTCACGCCCCTACTGGTGTCGATGACGATCTGTGGTCGACACTCAGCGGGTTGGGGCTCGTCCGGCTCACCGGTGCGGAGTCCGACGGTGGCAGCGGTGCGGGCTGGTACGAGTCGGCGCAACTGCACGCCGCTGCCGTCCGCCACGGTGTGCGCACGCCGCTGGCCGAGCACGATCTGCTGGCCAGCTGGCTGCTGGAGGCCGCCGGTCTGGAGGTCGGACACGCCCGCAGGACGATCTGCGTCATCGCCGATGACGGCGTGGCGAAGCAGGTTCCGTGGGCGGCCGACGCCGACCGCGTGGTCTTGCTGTGGTGTTCGATCGACGGTGACCGCATAGCTGATGTCGAAACCGGCCTCCTCACGATCACCCCCGGCACCAATCTCGTCGGCGAGCCCCGCGATGACATTCAGGCTGACGTCGAACGCCTCAGATGGGCAACCGTTTCGCCGAAATTGGTGGCACAGTTGCAGCGAAAGTCAGCACTGCTGCGCGCCATCCAGGTCTGCGCGGCGCTGGACTGCATCGTCGAACTGTCGATTCAGCACGCCACCTCGCGGGTCCAGTTCGGTCGCCCCCTGTCCCGGTTCCAGGCGGTGCAGAACCTGATCTCCGACATCGCGGCAGAAGCGGCGCTGGCCCGGTCGGCAACCGAGGCTGCCCTGGCAGCAGCCGTTCATCACGACTGGGTCGGCGACCAGACCGACTTCCACGTGGCAGTTGCGCGTTCATGTTGCGGTCACGCCGCATCGGTGGTGGTGCGCAACGCTCACCAGGTGCACGGAGCCATCGGCACCACTGCCGAACATCGGTTACACGAGTACACCCGCGCCGCGCTCAGCTGGCGTGCGGAATACGGTTCGGTGCGCTATTGGGATGATCGTGTCACTGCGGCAGCTATGCGGGCGGGCCAGGACGGTTTGTGGGCCCTGATCTCCGGCTGAGGGCGCACGCTGTGTTCCGCTGACCGGACAATGCCGGTTTCACCACGGTCACAGCAGAGTTGACTCGGCAGGCATGAGCAACGAGATCACGCTACCCGAACTCCAAGAATTCATCGGACAATTCTGGTACCACTACGATGAGGCAAACTACCAGGAGATGGCAGCGGGCTTCGCCGAGGACATCCGCTTCATCACTCGCAGCGATTCCGGCGCAAGCCCTTTCGAAGAGCTGATGTCACCGGAGTTGAGCGGCCGCGAGCAGGTTGTCGAGTGGATGATCGAGCACCGTCAGCAGAGCCCGTATCCGCTGCGCCACAACGTCAACAACATCTTCCGCACCGGCACATCGGGCGCCGTGACCAGCGCGAGCCTGTATCTCTTCGTCACACAGACCGCCAACTACGTGCCATTCGCTGTGTCCAGCGGTGTCGCCAAGGTCTCCGTCCGTCGCGGTGAGAATGGCTTGGAGTTCACCGATATGAACGTCGTCCTCGACACCACCGACTCCGTCGTCTTGGCAGAGCTGGCCACCGAATCCGCCACGGCGGGCGCCTGAGCACATGAACCCTCGCGAAACCTTCGGCGGCGGAGTCGCTGTCATCACCGGGGCCGGCGCCGGAATCGGCGCCGGATTGGCGCGCTACGCCTCGCAACTCGGCATGACGGTGGTGTTGGTCGACATCGACGGTGACGCCGCAGCGGCGTTGCGGGATGAATTGTCGGCGAATGGATCCCGTGCCATCGATGCGGTCTGCGACGTGCGGGACGCGGCCGCGGTCGCGGCCCTGGCCGAGGAGTGTCACCGCGATCTCGGGCCGGTCAGGCTGTTGGTCAACAACGCAGGTATCGAACAGTTCGGATACCTGTGGGACACGCCGGTGGAAAACTGGAATCGGCTCGTCGATATCAACATCACCGGGGTCTTCCATGGTGTTCGGGCATTCATGCCGCAGATGATCGCTGCCGGCGAACCGGCCTGGGTATGGAACATGTCCTCCATCGGTGGCGTGGCGTCGGTGCCGCTGCAGACGCCATACATCATGAGCAAGCACGCCGTGCTGGCGCTGACCGAGTGCCTGCGACTGGAGGTCGACCTGGCCGGGCACCGCCACATCCACGTCCAAGCAGTTCTGCCCGGCGCGGTGGTGTCGAACATCTTCAACACTGCCGGCGGCGTTGCCGATGGTGACGTCGAGGCCGCAGAATCTCAGCGCGAGGCCATGCTGGATATCAAGGCCGGCGCAATGGATGCCGTCACCGCTGCGGAGGTCGTTTTTCAACAGTCCGTCGATGACCGGTTCTACCTGCTCACTCAGCCGGAATACGTCTCGTCGGCGATGAATGAACGAGCCGAGATACTCAGCACCCAGCGCGCTCCACGGTTACGCACCACGCAACGCTTCGACCCAGCAGCCCACTGATGCGCCGACCTCAATTGGATCCTGATGCCGCTGCACGCGTGGCCGGATTCGGCCCGATCCCGCCGATGCGGCAACGCGGACTTGAGGCGGTCCGCGGAAGCGTTGAGGCCGTGCCTCATCCGGACTGTATGCCGGCTATGGCCGCGATCGAAGACCACACCATCACACTCAGCACCCGCCGGATACGGGTCCGGATCTACCGTCCGCTCGGTGGATCCGACTCCTCCCCCGCACTGGTCTACTTCCATGGCGGTGGATTGGTGATGGGCTCGGTGCTCTCGTTCGAACCACTGGCCCGGGCACTCGCCGCCGCCAGTGGGGCTACCGTGCTCTCCGTGGAGTATCGGCTGGCGCCGGAAAGCCCGCCGCCCGCGCAGTTCGACGATGCCTACACCGCGACGTGCTGGGCCGTCGACAACGCCGCGGACCTCGGGTTGGACGCGACGCGCATCGGCGTCGTCGGCGACAGCGCCGGCGGCACGTTGGCTGCGGCGGTATCGCTCGCAGCCCGGGACCACTCCGGCCCAACGCTTTTCGTACAGGCGCTGCTCTATCCAGGGCTGGACCGCGATATGGGGGCACCATCGATCAGTCTGCTCGCCGACGCACCCATGCTCACCCGTGACGATATCGACTACATGCACCACCTCACGGATACCCGCGCCGGGTCACCGATCGACGCATATCGAGTACCCGCGTACGCCACCGATCTCTGCAACCTGCCGCCGGCGATCGTGGTCACCGGGGAATGCGACCCCATCCGCGACTGGGGTGAACGCTATGCCGTGCGATTGCGCGATTCCGGCGTCCAGACGACCGTCACCCGCTACCCGGGTATGTATCACGGGTTCCTGATGCGCTCGGACTCCACGGCACGCGGCCGGCTTGCCATCGCCGAGACCGGCGCGCTACTTCGCGCGAAATTCGCGCATCCCCTTGAGTTTTGACCCCTTGTTGTTATCCCGATCACTGGGCAGATCCGCTGGCGGCAAGTGATCAGGATCGCACAATCTATGACACCGAGGCATTATCACGCCCGCTCAAACAGGAGGTAATCAAGTGCTCACAGAAGATCGCCGGAAGGCCCTGTCAGACGTCCTGCGCCCGGCGTCACCGCCGCGGGAGCTACACGACGTCTATACCCCGGAACAGTTGCAGCTCCTCCTCGATGTGGTCCGCAGGGAGGGTCCGTGGAAGTTGATCATCGCTCAGCACTTCGATTCCCCGGCGGAACTGATGGCGACGTTGAGCGGGGACTTCCCGGAAGGGTTTGAGCCCTCGATGGATCTCTTCCTGACGCCTACGTTCCGCGGGTATCTGGCCAGCCACTCCACCGTGCACTTTCCCGAGTTGCACGACATCTTCTACAACGAGTCCTTCTTGAACTTGGCCAAGAGCTATTGGCACGCCGACTACGCCAAGCCAGAGATGATGCTGTTCAACGTCAACGGGCCGTGCGCCAATCGCGATCCGGGCCACTTGGACGCACCGAGCTTCCGCGGAGTGCGGCATGAGAATGCACCCACCTGGTTGACCAGCGTGATGGCAAAGTCGAACTTGTTCCGCGATTACATGGTCAAGTCCGCGCAAGTCATCACCTGGTTCTGCCATGACGAAAAGAGCGGCTTCACGTACTGGCCGGATGGCCCGCTCGGAGCCCCGGAACGTGTCATGCCCCCGACGTACAACCGCGGCGTCCTTGTGCAGAACGAGATGCTGATGCACCGCGGTGAAGCCAACGGCCCCATCGAGCAGCAGGTACCGGCGGGGTTGGCGTTCGATACCCTCTTCACCGGCGACGACGCGGATCGCGACCATTGGGTGCTGAAGACCGGCGACGACATCATCGCCCGGCACCACACCGATGAACTGCGCTTCCTGGTGCATTGGTCGGCAGAGGTGTACAGCGACTTCCAAGAGCTGAAGAAGAGCATGGACCATACTGACGATCTCACGATCGAGCGGGCGATCGATGTTCTGGCCAAAGATGTGCAAGCACAAGGGATCAAGCTGAAGATGCCGGACAATCCGTTGCACGATCCGGAGTTCATCCAGACCGTGAACGCTGCTTACGACTTGGGCGGTCCGGCTTGGTATCCCGACGAGGCTCAGCTGTCGCCCTTCGTGATGGCAGAACAAGGATAGGTCCCTCAGATCGGTGAAACAGATGATGCGCCCGGCCTGAAGCCGGGCGCATCATCTGTTTAGCGGCTGTCAGCGCACGGGTTGTTCCATCTCGTCGACCACGAGCAGTCTGCCGCAGCGTGCCTCGTTCTCGATGGACTCGTCGAGAGTCGAACACGCGATCAGCAATCCCCTGCTCCCATGTGCGGACAAGGCATCGGCGCTGCGCCGCTGACGGCATCGCGCGAGCGCATCGGCCGTCCATTGCACGCTCTTCTGCTGCCAGCTTCCTTTGCGGGCCAGCACTTCCGCACCACACGATCGACAAGCCACCGGTGTCATCGCCAGTTCCGACAGCCGATTGTCGGGCCGCACGCTCACCCCGCACTCGTGGTCGTTGTTGTCGACCGCGCCGCCATGATCTCCTCGACCTCTCTCGACCAGATACCATTGGGTCGAGTCGTGTCGATCTCCGACTCGAAGCGGTCGACCATGTCGGGTGTGACCTCGTCGACGTCGACGTAGAACTGCTCATACCAGCGCCGCAGCTGGTAGATGGGGCCATCCTCTTCGCAGAGCAGCGGATTGTCGATGCGCGCTTTGTTCTTCCAGATCACCACGTCCTGCTCGAAACCCATCTTCACGAAATCGCCCAACTCGATCGCCGCCCGGGTGGCCGCCTCGTCGGACAGACCGGCCGCCTTTTTCACGATGATCCCGTATTGCAGTACGAAAGAATGCTCGTCGATCGGGTAGTGGCAGTTGATCAGGACCGTGTGCTGATCGCCTTCTTCGTAGTGATAGGTCAGGTCATCGATCATGAAGGACGGTCCCCAATACGATGCGACGGAGCTTCCGCCCAGCGATTTGGTGACGTCTTTGAGGTCCGCCCGGACCCCGGTGCTCATGTATTGCGTTGCCACGTGGCCCTCGAAGATGTTCTTGAAATGGGTCGGCAACGATCCGTGGATGTAGAAGAAGTGCGCCATGTCGACGACGTTGTCGACCACTTCGCGACAGTTGGTGTTGACCACCGTGCTGTACCAGTGCCAATCTGTCCACTCGTCGCTGCTCGCGCCCTCGATGCGTGGAATGGTCACCTCGGCCGGCGGCGGCTTACGCTCCGGGTCGTTCCAGACGAACAACAGACCATCCTGTTCCAGAGTCGTCCAGGTGGCGGTACGCGCCAGTCGTGGCACCCGCTTGCTGTACGGAACCGCCTTGCATCGGCCGTCACCGCCCCAGCGCCAGTCATGGAACGGACATGCGATTTCGTTACCCTTGACCTCACCCTGACTCAGGTCCCCGCCCATATGCCGGCAATAGCCGTCCAGGACGTTGACTTTGCCGTCTTCACCGCGGAAGACCACCAGCTTCTGGCCGAATGCGTTGATCGCATGCGGTCGGCCGTCACCGAGGTCTTTGATCAATCCAAGACAGTGCCAGCCGCGGGCGAACCTGGTGGGGACTTCGCCGGCTTCGATGAGCCGCACTTCTTCACTCGAGGGCTGTAGCGTCATGTAGCCGTTCTAACAGCGCCCGGGGGTAGCCGGCACGAGATGTTCCGCTGATCAGGACATGGGATGCCGCGTTGGCGGCCAACAACTTAACGTCGCCATCCGTGACGACTGCGCTTTCGACGACGATTCCAGCGGGCCTGCCCATCCGCGACGTGACGGTGGATCTGCTGGTGGTGGGCTCCGGCACCGGACTGGCCGCCGCGCTGGCCGCCCACGACCAGGGCCTGACGGCGCTGATCATCGAGAAGGCGCCCACTGTCGGAGGCTCGACGGCCCGGTCCGGCGGCGCGTTGTGGCTGCCTGCCAGCACCGTGCTCGACCGCGAAGGGGGCGGCGATACGGTCGAGCGCGCGCGCACCTACCTCGATGCCGTCGTGGACGGCACCGCCCCGGCAGAGCGCTCGGCAGCCTTCCTCGCCAACGTCAATGCCACTGTGGATCTACTACGTCGGATGACCCCGATGAAGTTGTTCTGGGCCAAGGGCTATGCCGACTACCACCCCGAGTCGGCCGGCGGTAGCGCGGCGGGTCGGACCTGCGAGTGCCGCCCGCTTGACCTCCACGTGCTCGGCGAATACCGAGACCGGTTGCAACCCGGACTCCTGGAGGTGGACTTCCCGATGCCGGCCACGGGCGCCGACTACAAGTGGCTCAACTTGGTGGCACGCCTGCCGCGTAGGGGCTTGCCCATCGTCATCAAACGCCTGGGTCAGGGTCTCGCCGGACTGCTGCTCGGCCGTCACTACACGGCCGGTGGGCAAGCGTTGGCCGCCGGACTCTTTTCCGGTGTCTTGACGGCGGGCATCCCGATCTGGACCTCCAGCAAACTCGCCCAACTGACCACCGTGGGCGGCCGTGTCACCGGTGCTGTCGTGGATGTGGCCGGAGTCGAGGTCACGATCACCGCCCGACGGGGCGTCGTTCTGGCAGCCGGTGGCTTCGACCACAACATGGACATGCGGTGGAAGTTCCAGTCGGAGCGCCTCACCGAGAACCAGAGCTTGGGCGTCCAGACCAATACCGGAGACGCCATCCAGATTGCGCAGGAAAGCGGCGCTGCAACAGATTTGATGGACCAATCGTGGTGGTTTCCAGCCGTGGCACCCCTGCCCGACGGTGAGCCGGCGGTACTGCTGGCCGAGCGCTCCCTGCCCGGTTCGTTGATCGTCGACCAGGCCGGCCGCCGATTCGTGAACGAGGCCGCGGACTACATGTCCTTCGGGCAGTGTCTGCTGAACCGGGAACGTGCGGGAGATGCGATCGAGACGATGTGGATGATCTTCGATCAGAAGTACCGCAACAGCTATGTGTTCGCCGCCGAGTTGTACCCCCGGATGCCGATCCCGACGGCATGGTACGAAGCCGGGATCGCTCATCGCGCCGACAACTTTCACGAACTCGCCTCCAAAATCGGGGTCGACGGACACACCTTCGAATCGACGATGCGCTTGTACAACGAAAGCGCCAGTGCAGGAATTGATTTCGAATTTGACCGCGGCGCCAGTGCCTACGACCGATACTATGGCGACCCCACCGTCACCCCCAATCCGAACCTGCGCCCGCTGGAGCGTGGACCG
Source organism: Mycolicibacterium sp. P9-22 (assembly GCF_008329585.1). GTDB lineage: Bacteria > Actinomycetota > Actinomycetes > Mycobacteriales > Mycobacteriaceae > Mycobacterium. The sequence continues at coordinate 366,321 of NZ_NPKP01000006.1, forward strand.
TTCTACGCCGTGAAGATGGTTCTCAGCGACCTCGGCACATGCGGCGGGCTGCGGACCGATGATCGAGCCCGGGTGCTCGGCCAGGACGGCGCAGCAATCGGCGGGCTGTATGCCATCGGCAATACCGCCGCCAATGCTTTCGGAGCGACCTACCCCGGTGCCGGAGCCACTATCGCGCAGGGCTTGGTCTACGGCTACATCGCCGCGCGTGACGCTGCTGCCGGCTGATCCCGCGGTCAACGTCACTCATCGGCGTCGGCCTGCCTCTCGACCTCGTGCCAGCTGTCCTGGGCGGGCCAGGGTGCTGTCTGGTCGTCGAGCTTGGCGGCATGGAAGACAGCTTCAGCTTCGTCCAGCTCTTTGATCATCTTCAACGCCAGTTCACGTTCGTTGGCGTAGTAACGTTCCGCCCACTGTAACGCCAGGTGGGCGTAGGCCCAGGCGGGCTCGACCTTTGACCACTTCGCATCCTTGGCAGCCTGCCGGTGCATTTTCTCGGCGTAGTCCACGTGCTCCTGCAGCAACTCCCGCAGCTGGCTCGGGTTCGTCAGGTGCCCGAAGGTCACCCGCAACAGCGCATTGTGCTTCAGCGTCGGGGGCTCGACGGGCGCTTCGTTCACCCACGCCGTCGCGGCCTCGTTACCCGCGTCGGTGATCTTGTACAGCCTGCGGCTGCGGGCACCGCTGCCGGCCTCTACCCGGGACGTCACCAGTCCGAGCCGCTCGAGCTTCTTCAGATCGGAATAGATCTGACTGTATGCGGGGCTTCCGTAGAAGTACCGCAAGCTCCAATCTATCCATTTGCGCAGGTCGTATCCGGTGAGCTCCTGGTTGTACGTCAGCATGCCCAGCAACGCCCAGCTGGTCGCAGCAAGGATCGGTTTGTCCGTGCTCGCCGCGTCACTCATTAGGTGATGTTAACAATTGCCCGGTGTGCGGCGGACAATCATCGCCGCTGGCCGGGACACCGGGTTGCCCCCGGTCATCAGCGACCCGAAGCTGATTGCATGACATCCCATGCTGATACCAGTGAGCTGTTAGTACCCGATTCGGCCACAATGCGGTCAGTACTCGGCCACTTCTGTACCGGGATCACGGTGATCACCGGGGTCGATGGCGACCGCCCCCTGGGGTTCGCCTGCCAGTCGGTCACATCGGTCTCCCTGGACCCGCCGTACGTATCTTTCTGTCCCGCCCGCACCTCGACCAGTTGGCAGCCCATCCGCCGTTCGGGACGGATCTGTATCAATGTGCTGGCCCACCACCAACACGAAGTGTGCAGCCGTTTCGCGACGAGTGGCGGAGACAAGTTCGCCGGACTCGAGTGGACCGCCGGCAGCAACGGCGCCCCCGTTCTCGCCGGCACGCTCGCCACGATCGAGGCAGAGGTCGTTGCCGAGCACGACGCCGGCGACCACACCATCGTCGTCAGCCATGTCACCGGTTTACGCGCGCACGCCGATCAGCGACCGCTGTTGTTCTATCGCGGCGGTTATGGAGAATTCGGTAGCGGCCGTTGACCTCCGGCTGCGATGACCCGTTCGTTTCATTGACGCGCTCGGTGCGCCGATTGCTGGACGTGACGATTCGCACCGAGGTCCACTCGACGGTGGTCGCCGTAGCGCAGTCACACGTGGATGCCGCCGTTGGCTTGCTCAGTCAGGACTTGATGCCCGGTTCCTTCGGCATCCACCGGACGAGGGACGGCCAGACCAGCATGCCGGGCAATGTACTGATCGGCGAACGTAATCCAGTGGCCCCGCCGCTGGTACTACATCACGAGCCGGACGGTTCGGTGTGGAGCGAGTTCACGCTGGGTGCCGCGTACGAAGGGCCGGCTGGTCACGTGCACGGCGGTGTCTGCGCCCTCATCCTTGATCACGTTCTCGGCGCGCCGGTCCACCAGCCGGGCAAGCCCGCCTACACCGGGACTTTGACGCTCCGATACGTGCGGGGCACTCCGCTGGGAGCGCTTCGGGCGTGCGCGAGCGTGGATCGGACCGAGGGCGCCAAGACCTTCACCGTTGGTCACATCGCCGATGACCAAGGAATTACCGTTCACGCTGAAGGCGTGTTCATCTTCCCCAAGAAGGCAGGATCATGACGCGCTGGGATGAAGAGACCGACGTGCTGGTAGCCGGGTCTGGCGGAGGCCTCACCGGCGCGTATACCGCTGCTCGCGAGGGTCTTTCGGTCGTCGTGGCCGAGGCGTCCGATGAGTTCGGGGGGACTACCGCGTACTCCGGTGGCGGCGGAATGTGGTTCCCCTGCAATCCCGTGTTGCGCCGGGCCGGCTTCCAGGACTCACTAGATGACGCCATGGAGTACTTCCATGCCGTGGTCGGCGACCGCACGCCGGTGGAACTACAGCGCGCCTACGTGTACGGCGGCGCCAGACTCATCGAGTACTTCGAAGCTGACCAACACTTCTCGTTCACACCGCTTCCCTGGCCGGACTATTACGGACTGGCGCCGCACGCCAGACTCGACGGCGGCCGGCACACCGTGCCCGAACCCCTGAACGCCGCTGCGCTCGGAGCACTCGGCGACAACGTCCGCGGTCCACTCGATTACGAACGGCTGGGATACGACAGACCTGACACACTCAGTGGCGGACGGGCGCTGATTGGACGGCTGTTGACTGCGGTCACCGCGTATCCGTCTGCATCGCTGCGACTCGGCTGTGCCGTCGAGGATCTGGTGGTCGAATCGGGCGTGGTGACCGGTGCGGTGGTCAATGATCGGGGTACTCGTCGCACCGTCCGCACACGCCGCGGAGTTCTGCTGGCCGCCGGAGGATTCGAACACAACGCGGCGTTACGCGAGCAGCACGGGGTACCGGGACGAGCCACCGACAGCATGGGCGCTCCGGCCAACATGGGTCTGGCGCTGGAGGCCGGCATCCGTGCGGGCGCTGCCGTCGACCTGATGGATCAGGCATGGTGGTCTCCCGGCCTCACCCACCCCGATGGCCGCTCCGCGTTCGCGCTGTGGTTCACCGGCGGCATCTTCGTCAACCGGGATGGTCGGCGTTTCGTCAATGAGTCCGCACCCTACGATCGAATCGGGCGGGTGATCATCGACGAGCTGGCCGGCGGGTCATTGGAGCTGCCGTACTGGATGATCTATGACGATCGGGAAGGCCCTGTGCCACCGGTGAAAGCGACCAATGTCTCGATGGTCGACACGGAAAAGTACATCGAGGCCGGCTTGTGGCACACCGCGCCATCCCTGCCCCAACTGGCGGAGAAGATCGGCGTCGACCCCGACAACCTGGTGGCCACAGTGCAACGGTTCAATACCTTCGCCGACTCCGGCGTGGATGACGATTTCCACCGCGGCGACGAAGGGTATGACCGAGCCTTCTCCGGCGGACTGTCACCCATGGTGCCGATCGAGGACGGCCCGTTCCATGCGGCGGCATTCGGGTTGTCCGATCTCGGCACCAAGGGCGGGCTGGTGACCAACTCGCACGGTCAGGTGATCGACACGTCGGGAGCACCGATCCGCGGACTCTATGCCGCCGGAAACACCATGGCTGCCGTCAGCGGCACCGCCTACCCCGGCGGGGGAATACCGATCGGTGCATCCATGCTCTTCAGCCATTTGGCTGCGCTGCACATGGCGGTGCTGTCGTCGTGAGCCCGCTTGCTCACCGAGACGGGGGCGAGCGTGCCATCAGGTCTTGCCGCGACCGGAGTCGGTCAGCCACACCGTCCCCGGACGCGGCCTAGACCTGACCTGGTCTCGGTTTTCGAGTCCGGACGACATCGACCGCCACAGGCGCCGTCTGCGTTGGCTTCAGGCTGGCGTAGGAACCCGATACTGGCGTCCCAACACGGTTTCTGGAGCGCGTGATGCGGGTTCGTCGAAGTCCGGGCTTGTGCAGAATCCGAGGGCGAAGTTGCCCATCGTGTAACCCAACAGGTCGGCGAGCTCGGGATCGAGATCCTTCGCGACATCTGGCGGGCACGAGAGGAACTGGTTCTCTTCTTGACGCAGCCACGCCAGAGAGTAGGTGATATTCATACCGATCCGCGGGCCGCTGGAACGGTTCTCGGAACCGGCGTGTATCACCGACCCGGTGTACAAAATGACTGAACCACGGGGCATTTCGGCTTGCACGCATTCCGCCGGTTGCGCCTGGCGGTCGGCCTCTGAGCCGTCGAAGTCCCACCGATGACTGCCCGGAGCAACTGTGGTAGCTCCGTTCTCGCTCGTGAAGTCCGTCAAGGCAAAGATCGCGTTGAACTGGGGCTCGATACGGCGAGGCAGGCCGCCTGCGCCTTCGAAGCCGCTGCCCCGGCCACCCCAGACGAACCGATCACGGTGTAGGGGCTGCGCCGCCTGACCGGGAAGGATAGTGATGATTTGGGTCAAGTTGAGCTGAATGCGTTCGGTGAAGGGGCCCAGCACCGCTTTGGCCGCGCCTAGCACAAGAGGGTGCAGAACGACCGGTCGGACAGCGGGACTTTGCGCGACGAGGCCACCAGTGCGCTTGGTCTTACGCCCAGCCCATTCATCGCCACTCGGTTGGGTCCGGTCGATGAGCGGCATCAGTTCCACGTCGAGGCCCGCCAGTGTCTCCGCCGAGAGGGCATCCCGGATGATGCAGGCGCCATCCCTCTCAATCGCGGCAATAATGTCGTCGACGCCGCAGTCGGGCCCCAAGGTCTCCAGGTTCATGCGAGTCCTCACTTATCGGTGTTGTGCTGGTCAGTCGGCCAGGAGTGTTTTCGGTCTGTCGCAGCAGTCGATCGCTACTTGTCGTGCCGGCGATTGTCAGCAGAGACAGACCGCCGACGTCGTCGACCCGTGTCTCCCACGTTAAGGCGCAGTCGTCAGCCGCGCGCTGGGGAAGACCACCCAATGGGAGACATCTCATTGCCGTTCAACGCGGGTCCGCTCGATGGGCCCAGCTCGCAAGATGTGAGAACGGAGAATGAGTCAAACCCCTTACCACAACCAGCAGGCGGAACCGCTACCTCGGACACGGCAAGAAGCGCGACCGACTCCACGCCTGCCGTGCGGACGTTCGGCAAGCACCCTCACTGGCAGCTGCGTGTCCCGCAGGTCGCGGTTCACCCCGGCATGTTCTCCCGTTGCCAGCGTCGCACATGGTCGTTCTGCGCCAGCCGGTCGCGGCGTACCTGTGACTCCGGACGTTCGGGCTGATCGCCGGGGCGGGGTGCGAGCCGAAATCCGGTGTACACGACTTTGCGTTCGGCGCTTACCGGCGGCATGCTTCGGTGCACAGTGCAGGTGCAGTGCACTGTGATGTCGCCGGTGGCCGTCGGCAGGTCGATGTTTGGCATGTGCAGCCGACCGTGTCGGTTCGGATCAACATCGGCCCGCTGCGAGCCTGCCACCACCCCGATCTGGCCGTTGGCCGGCCCGGTCCCGGAGCCCGAGATGCCCACCACCAGGGCGCAGCAATCACGACTGTGGTGCCCCGGGGGCAGTCCCTATGCCAGTCCAGATCCGAAATACCTTACAGTACACCGATTTTCGTCAACAGACCGGCCGCGCTATCGCCGGCTTCCGGGTACGACCGGCGGCAACGTCAGAGCGTCGGTGATTTCGGGGTCCAGCAGGTGGTCATGGGCGGAGAGTTCCGAGATCTGTGGCATCGACCCCGAGCCGGTTCACGAATTCGGCGAAGCGCAGCGAGTCCTGGTCGCCGGCGCACACCAGTGCGTCGAGCGTGTCAAGAGCAGCGTCTTCACGCTCGGAAAGTAGTTGCAGCACAATTACTTCAGGAAGTCCGTCAGCGCTGGGTCACCGACCTCACCGAAGCAGTGTAATAGCCCATGCCGCGAACACCTCCGATGTGAATTCCCGTCGCCTATCCCAGGTGTCCGGGATCACCCTCTCGGCAAGGTTTCCTCGCCGCGGAAGAGGTTTAACCACCCCGCGACCCAGTGTGCCATCGGTACATCGAGTCCGCCGTCAGTGCCAGTAGGAATTCCGACCGATCGTGGGCCGAATCAACTGACTTGCCAGTGATTGCCTCCACTCTCTTGAGCCGGTTACGCAACGTGTGGCGGTGCACGCCGAGTTCTGCTGCGGCTGGCTCCCCTTGACCGTCATGGCGCAGATACGCATCTAGGGATGCGACGAGATCACCGCGATTGCCTCGATCGTAAGCAATCAGGGCACCCAGCACTGATGTGCTGATGATGTTCAACTCAGTAGGCTGATGACCCGCTAAGACCAGGGTGTGCACGCCCAGGTCACTGTAGGCAAGCACCCTCTGACGTTGCGCGGTGGCGACTCGGCAAACAAACCTCGCTTGCTGCATCGTCGTCGCTGCCGCTTCCAAATCAACTTCCAGTCCGATACCACAGGCCGGTTGGGCCACTCCGCACGGTTGCAGAGCGTTGGTCAGCTGCTCGGCCACCTGCCCAACGGAGTTGTTGCCAGGTTGCACCAGAAGGTCGTAGCCACCATCAGTGTCGGCGGCGCCAATGTAAGGCAGGTGTCGCTCAGCGAGCGTGCGCTCTATCGCCGCTACGGCGGAACTGTCGAGGTCACCGGACAGTGCCATACCAATCACCAATGCGCCGTGGACAATCCCGCATTTGTCCGCCAGTGTTCGCATGTGGACCTCCGAGGCCGTACCTCCTGTCGCGGCTCTGAAAGTTGCTTCGCGAAGTAGCCGCTCAAGATCGGCTGCTTTGTCGGATCGACGTGAGCCCAGCGCAACCAATGAACGAGTGCAGCTTATGAGGACTTGCTCGCTCCATTCGAAGCGAGTTTGACCAAGCACGCAGAGCACACCGGGGCCGTCGTCCGTGCTCAAGGACTGGGCCCATAGAAATCCGTCGCCATTCTGCTGGCCGAAACCGAAGTTACGAGGACGTCGGTCAACAGGAGGCAGCTGTCGAGATAGACGCTCCAGAATCTGAGGCTCGTCCGTGCTGGAAGCCTTGACTTCGTCCTCTCGACCAAACACGACGACCGTCGCCGAGAGGGTTGAAGCGAGTTCACGGACCAAGCCGTCGGTGCCATGTGCCACCACTGTTCGCGCCATGAACTCCATGCGCTCGCTGACCTGGCGCAGCGCGACGGCGTTCTGTGCAGCCTTTTGATCCGCGATGGACCTCGTCAGTGCGATGAACGGTGTCGGCAATGGGACGTCAATCAACGGAAGGCTGAACTCCTCGGCAGCGGAGACGATTGCCGCCGGAATGTCGTCGTGGATCATCTGGGTGCCGAATCCAACCGCGGAGATCCCGGCCTCCGCGAGGCGGGAGATGTATGCGTGTTGATGCTTCGGGTCTGCGGAGAGATTGATCCCGGTCGTGAGCACCATGTCATCAGCCTGAAGCCAAGGAGCGGGGTCCGGCAGCTCAATTGCGTGCGCCCAACGTATCTCGCGCATCGCCGATGACTGGCCGGCGCGCAAGGTGAGCTGGAGGTCTCGCTGAGTCAACAACCAGTTGACCGTGGTTGACAAACCTGACCGCACAGCGTTGTTGTCACTCACACGTTCACCGTACACCCTGTATAACTTGGAGCTGCAAACGCTCCATTTCGGACAGTCGTGGATCACATCCTTTGGCAGTACGTTTCGTCCACGACCTAAGGAGCGCACTTGACCAACTACAAGCCGGCGACCGCAGACGACGCCGAACTGAAATCGAGTTTGAAGTCCCGACACCTCACGATGATTGGGCTCGGGGGCGTGATCGGGGCGGGCCTGTTTGTGGGATCGGGCGTCGTCATCAACAACACCGGCCCCGCCGTGGTGTTCACCTATATCCTGGCGAGTGCCCTGATCATCGTGGTGATGCGGATGCTGGGTGAGATGGCCGTTGCCAAGCCGTCCACTGCATCGTTCTCGTTATACGCCCGCGAAGCGATCGGAAACTGGGCTGGCTTCAGCGTCGCGTGGCTCTACTGGTATTTCTGGGTAATCGTCGTTGCCTTCGAGGCAGTCGCGGGCGCGAAGATCCTGGGCCGGTGGATTGATGCACCGTTATGGCTGATGAGCCTAATCATATTGGCAGTCATGACCACAACCAACCTGGTGTCAGTCCGTTCCTATGGCGAATTCGAGTACTGGTTCGCCTCGATCAAGGTCGTGGCGGTGCTCGTCTTCCTAGGCGCTGGCGCCGCATGGGTGCTGGGCTTATGGCCGGATCGTCAGATGGACTTCAGCAATCTATCGATGCACGGTGGTTTTGCACCCAATGGTGTGTCGGCGGTCGTCGCCGGAATCGCCGTTGTATTCCTGTCATTGTGCGGCGCTGAGGTCGTCACGATCGCCGCGGCGGAATCGCAGAATCCCGCAAAATGGGTCGCCCGTGCCGTACGCACGACAATCGCCAGGGTCATCGTCTTCTTTGTGGGCTCGACGTTCTTGATCGTCACGATCCTGCCGTGGAACTCTACCGAGGTCGGGGAGTCGCCTTATGTTTCAGTTCTCGACCATATGGGAGTGCCGGCCGCCGCGAACATCATGAATCTTGTAGTGCTGACCGCAGTTCTGTCCTGCCTGAACTCCGGGCTCTACACGGTCTCTCGCATGCTGTATTCGCTGGCCCGCAATGGAGAGGCGCCGAGGAAGCTGGCACAGGTGAATCGGCGAGGGGTGCCGACACGTGCCGTGCTGGCCAGCACGCTTGGTGGATATGTCTGCATCGGGGCGGCCTACCTTTGGCCTGATTCGATTTTCCTGTTCCTACTCAACTCGTCCGGCGCCCTGGTTCTGCTCGTCTACTTGTTCATCACCGTGGCGCAGATTCGCATGCGGCGACTGCTGGAACAGGAGGCGCCGCAGCTTTTGCAATTGCCGATGTGGTGGTTCCCGTGGCTGAGCTACGCGGCGGTCGCCGCTATTGTTGCGGTCTTGGTCACCATGGCGGTCGATCCGGTCAGCCGTTCTCAAGTCCTGTTGAGCCTGTTGGCCTTCGCAGTGATTTTGGTGGCGTACGCGGTGCAGCGGAAGTTCTCCAGCCCGCCGAAAGATACGACCGCGGTACTCCCAGGTGTGGCGGATAAAGCACTGTGACTCCCGATTCCCCGCACCAGCGCAAGCGGGAGTAGACCCGTCGACCTCACTCGGAAACACCTGCTTCCCAATTTCATTCGCGTCAATTTTGGCGCACTACAGCAGTACAGACACACGCGCGAAAGGACACTGGAATGAGAACTTCGATCACCGACGGGGTTGACGTACGGAGCATTGCACGAAAGCACCTTCTCCCGCACTTCACCCGGGGTGGCGTCTGGGCTAGCGATGAGCTTCCTGTCATCGTCAGCGGTGATGGCATCTATGTCTCCGATGATCGGGGGAACCGCTTCATGGACGGTGTCTCGTCGTTGTACTGCGTGAACATCGGGCACGGTCGCGCCGATTTTGCGGCGGCAGCTGCCAAACAGATGGAAACGCTTGGCTACTGGAACACTTGGTCGGCCGTGCATCCCACTGCTGCCGAGGCGGCTTGTCTGATCGCCGGACTGGCCCCCGGTGATCTCGAGACGGTGTTCTTCGTGAACTCCGGTTCGGAGGCGAACGAATCTGCAGTGAAGCTCGCGCGGCAGTACCACATCAGTCAGGGACAACCGCAACGGACCAAGATACTGGCCCGCGACATGGCTTACCACGGGACCACATTGGGTGCCTTGGCGATCACCGGAATATCGAAGTACCAGGCGCCGTTCACCCCGATGCTGATGCCAGGAGTCCACCGCTTCCCCAACACCCTCGGTGAGACAGTCCCCGCGGGAGGCGCGGCTGCGGACTTGCCCAGCATCAAAGCGCTCAACGACGTCATCGAGCGCGAGGGTGGCGACACGTTCGCCGCGTTGTTCGCCGAGCCGGTCCAGAACTCGCGAGGGGCACTGGTTCCGCCCGAGGGCTATTGGGCCGAGCTGCGTGCCATCTGCGATCGCCACGGCATCCTGCTCGTCGCCGATGAGGTCATCACCGGATTCGGCCGCACCGGTGGGTGGTTCGGGACCCAACGTTATGGCGTCGTGCCGGACCTGCTGACCTTCGCGAAGGGCGTCACGAGTGGTTACGCCCCGCTCGGCGGCGTGGTCATCCGGGAGCACATCGCCCACAGCATCATGGAATCGCCACTGACTGGGCAGTTCCTGCACGGCGCTACCTGGGGGGGACATCCAGTGTCGTGTGCGGTGGCGGTGGCCAACATCTCCGCCATGCGCGACGAAGGTGTCGTGACCAATGTCGTTGACAATGAGGACTTCCTGCGTGCTGCGCTCGAAGATCTCGTCACGAGTCATTCCAGTGTGCTGGAGGTCCGCGGCGCTGGCTACTTCTACACCTTCGAGATCGTGGGTGATCGGGCCACAGGTCGTTCCCTGACCGACGCGCAGTCCATCGATCTGCTGCGCGAGGTGATGCCCAAGACGGCGCTGTCGGTCGGACTTCTCACCCGCGTCGACGACCGTGGAGCAACGATGCTGCAACTGGCGCCTCCGCTGATCGCTGATCGCGCCCAGCTCGATGAGTACGTCCGGCGTCTCGACCAGGTCCTCAGTGCCGTCGATGAGTATCTGCATGCCTGAGCAGACCCGAGGTGGTCCACTGCGCGATGTGCGGATCATCGATGTCACCACCACGTTCATGGGTCCGTACTGCACTGCGTTGCTGGCGAATTGGGGAGCCGATGTCGTCAAGGTCGAGGCGCCTGGCGGTGATGTCCTTCGCTACATCGGTGACGTCAGGGATCTCGGTCTGGGTCCGGTCTTCATCAACGCCAACCGTGGCAAGCGCAGTGTTGTGCTCGACCTCAAGATCGACAGTGGGCGGCAGGCGTTCGCGGAGTTGGTCGGCGGTGCGGACGTTCTGGTCCACAACTTGCGGCCGAAGGCAGCCGAGCGGCTCGGCGTCACCGCGGAGAACCTGATCGGTGTGAACCCGAGACTGCTGCTGTGTGCGTTGGCGGGTTTCGGGAAGGCCGGACCCTACGCCGGGCGGGCGGCCTATGACGACGTCATCCAGGCGGCGTGTGGTCTGGCGGCGACACAGGGGGGACGAGATGGCGCTCCGGAGTACATCCGGAGCGCCGTGGCGGACAAGGTGATGGGGGTCTTTGGTGCGGCAGCTGTCCTGGCTGCTCTGCACGGTCGATCGAACACCGGTGTCGGTGGCGAGTTCGAGGTTCCGATGTTCGAGGCGATGACCGCGTTCACGCTGCTCGAGCAGCAGGGGGAATGGGTTTATGACCCCCCTCTGGGTCCCTCGGGTTATCCGCGGACGGAGTCCCCACATCGGCGGCCCTGCAAGACCAGCGATGGATTCCTCGCGGTCATGATCTACACCGACGCGCAGTGGAAGGCCTTCTTCGACGAGATCGGCCAACCGGAGTTGGCCGCAGATCCACGATTTCGGTCGATCCGCGAGCGCACCATCCATATCGACGAGCTGTACGGCTTGGTGAACGAGCAGATGGCGTTGCGCACCACCGCCGAGTGGCAACGGGTGTTCGACGAGGCGCATATCGCCTCCGGTGCCATCAACACCATCCCCAACCTGTTCACCGATCCGCACCTGATCGAGACCGGCTTCTTCGAGAGCGTCGATCATCCGGTCGCCGGCCCGTTGCGCCTGGCGCGACCGCCCATACGCCTCGCAGGAGACGGCGGCACGCTTCGCCACACACCCAGCCTCGGTGAACACACCGTCGAGATTCTGCGCGAGGCCGGGCTCGACGAGAACGCCATCGACGGTCTGCTCGCCGACAAGGCGGCAATCCAGTGGAGGAAAGATGTCTGATCTGGAGTTCCGGGTGGAGCACGGCGTGGCAACCATCACGCTGAACCGCCCCGCCAAGAAGAACGCGTTCACTTTCGAAATGCTCGATGAGTGGGCCCAGCACCTGCACTTCTGCCAGGCGGCCGATGACGTGCGAGTGGTCGTGATGACCGGATCTGGTGGAAGTTTCTGCGCAGGTGTTGATTTCGATTCGCTCGATGCGACAGAACGATCCCCGCTGCAGGAGAAGAGACAGCTCCAAGAACGTGTCCACCAGGTCGCGTTGGCGTTGGAGGCGATCGATAAGCCGGTGATCGCCGCGGTCGCCGGGCCGGCCGTCGGAGCCGGCATGGACATGGCCCTGCTGTGTGACCTGCGCATCGCTGCAAAGTCCGCCCGGTTCTCCGAGGGTTACGTCAGGGTCGGCCTCGTGCCAGGCGACGGCGGAACATGGCTGCTTCCCCGGATCGTGGGGCGATCCACCGCGCTCAAACTGTTGTGGACGGGGGACTTCGTCGATGCCGAGGAGGCCCTTCGCATCGGCCTGGTGGAGCAGATCTGCGAGGACGACGACCTCGCCTCGGTGACGAATGACCTGGCTCGCAAACTGGCTGGCCAATCGCCGATCGTGGTCCGCCTCGTGAAACGGGCCGTCCGACAGGGCGAAACCCATGATCTACGCACATCGCTGGACCTGATTTCCTCGCATATGGCCGTCGTGACCTCGACTCGCGATTACGTCGAGGCCCGAGCGGCCTTCCGGGACCGTCGGCCAGCCAACTTCGAGGGGAACTGAAGTGATGACCCAGATCGACGACGTCGAATCGAGCGTGGATCACGCGCGCCGTCACGTGCGCGAACTCCTCGCCGAATGGCAGGCAGAGCACGGCTTGACCCCCCACAACGACTCCTGGATGCGGTCCTTTGACCGGGAGTTCAGCAAGATGATGGCCAGCCGTGGGCTGATGGGACTGACCTGGCCCACCGGCGTCGGAGGTGGCGGTCGCAGCAACGTGGAACGGCTCGCGGTGACAGAGGAGCTGCTGCGCGCGGGAGCCCCCGTGGCGGCCCACTGGGTCGGGGATCGCCAGATCGGTCCGTCGGTGTTGCGGCACGGGTCCCAGGAACTGATCGACGAACTGATCCCGGGCATCTTGAGTGCGGACTTCGTGTTCTGCCTCGGGATGAGTGAACCAGACTCTGGCTCGGATCTCGCCTCGGTGCGCACTCGGGCGCAGGCGACGTCGGAGGGTTGGGTACTGCACGGACACAAGATCTGGACGAGCCATGCTCATCATGCCACTCACGCCTATGTCCTGGCTCGAACGAGTTCGACGGGACGCAAACACGAGGGCCTGAGCGAATTCATCGTCGACATGAACCAACCCGGCGTGTTGATCGAACCGATCCGCGACATGGCTGGTGAAACACACTTCAACGAGGTGCATTTCGACGGGGCTGTCGTGCCACGCCATCGCCTCCTCGGGGTCGAGAACAACGGTTGGCGGCAGGTGATCGAACAGCTCTCCTTCGAGCGGGGGGGAGCTGAACGATTCCTTTCGACCTATCCACTGCTGGCTCAACTGTCGACCGCGGCCGGAGATGATGCGCGCATTTACGCCCAGCTCGGCGAACTCGCTTGTCAATTGGGTGTGCTGCGCCGTATGGCGTGGGATCTGGCCGTGGCAATGGACACCGGTCAGCCACAGGTCAATCAGGCCGCTGCCCTGAAGTTTCTCGGTCACCGCTACGAGATCGCCGTGATCGAGCTGGCGGCCCAGATTCGCCGGACACCCGGCACCCCGCTGTTCGAGGGGTTCCGCGACGCGCTACTGGCATCACCGGGGTTCGGGATCCGCGGCGGTTCCGCGGACGTGTTGCTGTCGATCATTACCCGCGAGGAGAACAAGCGATGAACAACGTTGCCGCTGAACTGAACTCAGTGGTCACCGATCTGATCCTGAGTCGACGCTCACCGGGTCGAGACGACTACGACGTGTTGTGGACTGACCTTGTCGATCTTGGTCTGCGCGATGTCGGTCTCGACGAAGCGCTGGGCGGTTCGGGCGGCAGTCTTGCCGAACTGACCCAGGTTGTCGCCACGCTTGCCGAACACGGCGTCGCGGTGCCCATCGTGGAGTTCTCCACCGGGCGTTGGGCGCAAGGTGTCGCCGGGCTGCAGCCATCGAACGTGATCGCCGTCGCTGGTCCCGAATCACCGTCGGAGGACGGCGATCTCACCGACGTGGTGGTGCCGTGGGGGCGCTACGGCGACGCCGTGATCCTTGAGCGGGGAACCGCAGTCCACGTCCTCGACGTCGACCCGAATCGCCTCATGCACGCCGAAAGTGTCTCCGGAGAGCCCCTGGACGTGTTGCCGTTGACTGACGTCGACTGGCAATCGGCCAGAAGTCTGCCGATCCACGGCAGCCAATTGCGTCGCCGGTTGCGGGTGCTGCGGATCGCCGAGTTGGTTGGCGCGTCGCGGGGAGCGGTGGACTTGAGCCGCAGGTATGTCGCCCAGCGTGAACAGTTCGGCGCACCGCTGGTGGCCATACCCGCCGTTGCGCGCAACATCGCTCTGATGCGGGTGTCGCTGCGACAGGGCGAAGCTGCCCTGGTGCAGGCTCTCGCCGCGTCAGAAACGCCGCCCGCAGAAGCGGTACCCGATCACGCAATGTTCGCCACGACTGCGGCATTGGTTACCGCCGAGCGGGTGTCCAACGAGATCGCCGAGATCGCCCACCAGGTTCACGGCGCACTCGGGGTCACCGAGGAGTACCCGCTGCACAAGCTGACCCGCAAGATCTGGGCGGTGCGGGATCTGCAGCCGCCCGCAGTCGATCTGCAGCTCGCTTTGGGTGGGGCCGTCGTGGAGTACGGCGAGGAGTACCTCTGGTCGGTCACCGCGGCCGGCGTCCCGGGCAGCCGGTTTGAACCTACCCACGACAAGGAGACAGCACTGTGACCGAAGTTCACCTCAACTATGTCGGTTCCTGGTCCGGCAGCGCCGAGGGCCGCACCTACCGCCGGGAGGTGCCGTCGGCGACCGCCGAACTCGTGGGTGTGTTCGCCGAATCGACACCCAGCGACATCGAGCACGCGGTCGAGCTGGCGACCGCTGCGCAGCCGGACTGGGCAAGACGCACCGCCATCGCGCGCGCCGACGTGCTCTCCACGGCAGCAGATCTCATCAGGCAGCGTGCCGCCGAGATCGGGCGGGCGCTGTCCTGGGAGGAGGGCAAGCCACTGCGCGAGGCCGTCGCCGAAGTGCACCGCGGCGCCGCCGCCCTGGCGTACTGCGCGAACTATGCCTACCAATCGACCGGCGTCACCTTCGCCTCCGCCACTCCAGGAGTGGTGAAGCACCAGCGACTCGCCCCGCTAGGGGTCGTCTCCATTATCACGCCCTACAACTTTCCGGCCTTCGTGGCACTCTGCAAGACCGGTGCTGCGCTGATGGCCGGCAACACAATCCTGTGGAAGCCCTCTCCGCTGACCCCGCTGACTGGCATTCACCTCGTCCGAGCGTTCGTCGACGCTGGACTTCCCGCGGGGGTACTCAGTTATCTCACCGGCACATCGACCGAACTCGGGCAGGGCCTGGTCACACATCCCGGCATCGACGCCGTGTCCTTCACCGGTTCGACCCAGGTGGGAAAGAAGATCGCAGCATCGGCAGTCGCCCACGACAAACGCGCCCAAGCCGAAATGGGCGGCCAGAATCCTGCCCTGGTGTTCTCCGATGCCGACTTGGACCATGCCGCGGCGTGCATCGTCGACGGCGCATTCGGAGGGACCGGACAGCGGTGCACCTCTACCGCGCGGGTGCTCGTCGAACGCGACGTCGCCGACGAATTGACGGCACAGATAGTGCAGCGAGCGCAAGAACTTCGCATCGGACGGTCGCTGGATGAGCACACCCAGATCGGACCGATGGTCTCGGAGCCGGCCAGGGCAAAGGTCGCCGCCGCTGTCGAGGTGGCACGCCACGAGGGAGCCAAGGTACTCACGGGAGGTGACACCCCATTTGGGGGCCTCTTCGAGGACGGCTACTACTACCCGCCCACCGTGCTGTCGACGGTCACCACCGACATGACCATCGCACGCGAAGAAGTGTTCGGGCCCACCTTGGCCATCATCGAAGTCGCCGACCGCGACGAAGCCATCGCGCTCGCCAACGCGACCGAGTACGGGCTCAGCGCCAGCGTGCACACCCGAAGCCTCAAGTGGGCGGAGCGATTCGCCCACGGCGTCACAGCCGGATCGCTCAACGTGAATCTGCCCACCAGCGGAATCGAGGCGCACGTCGCGTTCGGCGGCCTCAAGGACTCCGGCAGCGGACCGCCCGAACTCGGGCCCGACGCCATGCGTTTCTTCTCCAACCAAGTCACGGTATCCACCTTCGCAGCCCCGAATTCGGAGCAGATCCGATGACCGACAGACCGAGACTCACCACCCGATTCACCGAGCAGTTCGGTGTCGACTACCCCATCATGTGCGGCGGAATGACCGGAGTCGGCACAGCAGACCTGATCGCTGCGGTCGCTGACGCGGGCGCCCTCGCGTTTCTCACAGCGCTAACACAGCCCACCCCCGAGGAACTCGCGCTGGAGATCAAGCGAGTCCGCGAACGCACAGACCGGCCATTCGGTGTCAACCTGACGATTCTGCCCACAGTCCAACCAATCCCGTACGACGACTACGTTGACGTCATCATCGACTCCGGCATCAAGTACGTCGAAACAGCCGGCAGAAGTCCGGAGCCCCTGATGCCCCGGTTCCGCGACGCCGGAATCAAGGTGATCCACAAGGCGACCTCAATTCGGCACGCCCTCAAGGCGCAACAACTCGGTGTGCACGCCGTGGCCATCGATGGGTTCGAGTGTGCGGGTCATCCCGGAGAGGACGACATCTCCGGTCTGGTGCTCATTCGGGCCGCGGCACGCACACTGTCCGTCCCGATCATCGCCAGCGGCGGGATTGCCGACGGCGCCGGTCTGGTCGCAGCGATGGCGCTCGGAGCCGACGCGGTGAACATGGGAACTCGTTTCGTGGCCACGCAGGAGTCCCCGGTGCACGAGAACGTCAAACAGCAGATCGTCGAGAACGACGAACGCTCCACCGTTCTGGTGTTCCGGAAGTTCCGCAATACCGCCCGCGTCGTACGCAACGAGATCAGCGAGCGGATTGTCAGTATTGAGGCCGACACCGAAAGCACCTTCGCCGATATCGCAGACCTGGCCTCCGGTCAACGAGGCCGCCGCGAGGTACTGGCTAACGGTCAGATGCAGGACGGCCTGTGGTGGGCGGGCCAATCCCAAGGTCTGATCGACGACATCCCCTCCGTTACCGAACTCATCGAATCGATGATCGAAGATGCAGTGGCGGTTATCTCAGGCCAATTGCGGGCAGCGTTGGCGTGAGACCCGGATCGCCGGAGGTAGGGAACAGATATGAACGCAGACAAGACAACCGACTATGAAACGCTGTCGTGCAGTGTCGACACCGACGGTGTGGCCACGCTGACGCTGAATCGACCCGACACCCTCAATGCCTTCAACGTGACGATGGCGAGGGAACTGGAGCGGTTCTTCCGTACTGACGCTATGAGCGACGACGTGCTCGCAGTCGTCGTCACCGGGGCAGGACGAGCGTTCTGCGCCGGAATGGACTTAGCAGTCGAGGGCAACGTGTTCGGCCTCGACGAGTCGCTGCGACCGACGCCCGAGGAGTTGAGGACGCGCTATCAGGAACCGCCGTACCAGGACGGGGTCCGCGACACGGGCGGAAAGGTGGCCCTGGCGATCCACGAGCTGCCAAAGCCCGTCATCGCCGCCATCAACGGGCCAGCCATCGGCATCGGCGCAACGATGACACTGGCCATGGATGCCCGTCTGGCAAGCCAGAACGCACGCATCGGCTTCGTGTTCGAGCGCCTCGGTATCGTGCCTGAAGCCACCTCCACGTACTTTCTGCCCCGCATTGTGGGCCTAGCCGAAGCACTCGAACTCGTCTTCACCGCTGACATCATCGCCGCCGACGACGCACTACGCATCGGCCTGCTGCGCACAGTCCACGAACCGTCCGAATTGCTCAGCGCTGCTAACGATCTAGCGCGAAAGTGGGTGAAGGGGCGCTCGCCGGTGGCCCTGGGTCTGGCCCGGCAACTGCTGAGAACGAACTGCGCCGCAACGCATCCCCTCGAAGCGCACCTGTCGGAGTCTTTGGCGATGTTCCACACATCGATTGGTGATGGAAGAGAGGGCGTCGAGGCGTTTCTTGGAAAACGCGACCCGATGTTCACGGAGAGGGCTTCGAAACTGCCCCGCATCTTCCCCGACGAGTAGTCCCGGCGATCGCGTGTGGCCGGGCTGGTGCATCGCAGTCATACGCAATCGCGAGTCCTGAGGGCCACTCAACAGCGACCAACCGCAAAAGGAGTCAGATGACCCGAGTTGAAACAACGAGCGACCGCACCGGCACCACCCGGGTGAAGCGTGGTATGGCCGAAATGCTCAAGGGTGGGGTCATCATGGATGTCGTCACCGCTGAGCAGGCTCGCATCGCTGAGGGCGCAGGTGCGGTCGCGGTCATGGCGCTCGAGCGGGTGCCCGCCGATATTCGAGCCCAGGGTGGCGTGTCGCGGATGAGCGATCCGGACATGATCTCCGGCATCATCGCCGCGGTCACCATCCCGGTGATGGCCAAGGCCCGCATCGGTCACTTCGTGGAGGCGCAGATCCTGGCCAGCCTCGGCGTGGACTACGTCGACGAGTCCGAGGTGCTTACCCCGGCCGATTATGCCAACCACATTGACAAGTGGAAGTTCACGGTTCCCTTCGTGTGTGGCGCGACCAACCTGGGCGAGGCGCTGCGTCGCATCACCGAGGGGGCGGCGATGATCCGCTCCAAGGGTGAGGCCGGCACCGGGGATGTCTCCAGCGCGACCACCCACATGCGCACCATCCTCGGCGAGATCCGCAGGCTGCGCTCCTTGTCGACCGACGAGTTGTTCGTCGCCGCAAAGGAACTGCAGGCACCGTATGACCTGGTGGTCGAGGTGGCTCGCGCCGGCAAGCTGCCCGTCACGATGTTCACCGCCGGCGGCATCGCCACCCCGGCAGACGCCGCGATGATGATGCAGCTCGGCGCAGACGGTGTCTTCGTCGGCTCGGGCATCTTCAAGTCCGGTGACCCCGCCGCCCGTGCCGCGGCGATCGTGCAGGCCACCACCTTCTACGACGACGCCGATGTGCTGGCCAAGGTGTCGCGCGGGCTGGGTGAGGCCATGGTCGGCATCAACGTGGAGGACATTGCGCAGCCCCACCGGCTCGCCGAACGCGGCTGGTAATCCGGTGATGAGCCGCGTGCGCGAAGAACGGGCGATCTAGTGTCCTGCGCCAGGAATTCGATGAAGACATGAGGCAAGTCGTTCGAAGATCTCGTCGGCGGTCTTAGTCCAGTTGAAGGGGCGTGGGTTGTCGTTCCAGGCTGCAATCCAGTCTCGGATGTCTTTCTCCAGGGCCTGGATTGAGCGGTGGACGCCGCGGCGGAGCTTCTGGTCGGTGAGCAGCCCGAACCACCGCTCGACCTGGTTGAGTCACGATGAGTAGGTCGGTGTGAAACGCATGTGGAATCGGGGATGGGCCGCAAGCCATTTCGTGATTGTCGGCGATTTGTGAGTTGAATAGTTGTCGCAGATCAAATGGACGTCCAAGTCTGCGGGCACCGTGTTGTCGAGCTTGGTCAAGAATTTCTTGAACTCAATTGCGCGGTGCCGCCGATGGATGGACCCGTAGACCTCGCCGATGGCCACGTCCAGTGCGGCGAACAAGGTGGTGATGCCATGGCACACGTAGTCAAGGGTCCGCCGTTGCGGCATCCCGGACATCATCGGCAGTACCGGCGCGCTGCGGCCCCGCGACCAGTGCGTCGCATCTTTGGGTTGACGCTCCAGAGTCGCCACGATCAGTTGCTCAACGGCCTCGTCAGCGATCAGTGCCTGGAACCCGAATGAGGATCAGCGCAAATGCGCCGTCCCCGCAGCACTGGGGCCGGTCGACACCGCCCGCGCGGTCGGCGATCTTGAGCCAGCGATGCAGGCGAGCCTCCGAGATGCCGAAGTCCTTCGTGATCTGGCACAGCAGCGCATCGCCCTGCGGACCACGGCGATTACAGCTGCACGGATCTCCGTGGAAACGGTCTCGGCACGAGGTCGATCTTCCAGCAAGGACGGATCATCACAGGTCAGGAGTCAACCAAAACGGCTGCAGTCCCTGGAGTGACACTGTTGCAGTGCATCGGATTTAATCGGAATTGAGTGGGTCGCTCAACGTAAGAGGAAGCCGCCGTCGACCGGCAGCACCACCCCTGTCGTGAATCGCCCCGAATCGGAGACGAGATGTACCAGGACACTGCTGACATCTTCGGGCTCCAGGACATCGATAGGCATCCGATTCGCGAATACGTCGAAGGCACTCGGATGCCTTTCCCCGATGGCTTCAACGATCTCGTTCTGTGACATGGCGGTTCTCACCCCGGTGGGCGCAAGGCAATTCACTCGGATGCTGTGCTCGGCAAGCGCCAGTGCATAGCTCCGCATGAGGCCAACGAGGGCATGCTTGGACGCTACGTATCCCATCTGGGCTGCGTGTACCCGAGAACCCAACGAATCCATCGGCAACTGGCCGCTCATGGACGCCACTGACCCGATCAGGGTGATCGAACCACCGTTGCCGGCCTTGATCATCGCTGGGATTGCCGCATCCAGCGTGTTCCACGCGCCCATCAAGTTCGTGGCGATGGTCGTTTCCCAGACACCGGCCCTTTCGGCGTCCGACACTGCACCGTCGGCCGCACTGATCGCCCATACTCCGGCGCTCGCGCACACGATGTCCAGCCGACCAAACTCAGCGATGGTGTGATCCACGACAGAGCGAAGGAAGCCAAAGTCCCGGACATCGCCGACGTGCGCGACAAAGCGCTGCCCGGCCCGGGAAACCAGGCGTTCGGTCTCACGCAGGTCCTCATGCGTCGCACCCGGGATGGACACGTGATCAGGTTGGGTGCAGATATCTACGCCGACAACGTCGGCCCCCTCGGCTGCCAACCTTGACGCGTGAGCCCTTCCCTGGCCTCGTGCTACACCCGTGATCAATGCGACTTTCCCCTTGATCAAAGTCATCGGTCCTTTCACTCTGGAGACTCTCGGCCTGGCGCCGGGCCGCCTCGTTGGTTGGTGATACTGCTCCACCAGAGACGCAGCGACTGTCCCGTGTTGCAACACAAACATCGAGGAGCCTGCCGCGGCCTACAGCAGCTGCCTGCAATAGGCCCGTCGGACTGTGGCAATCGATCGGATCGTCACCGCCAGCGCTTATGAGTCCGGCAGGCCAGTACTCAACGGGGTTCTCTTCGAGCAAAAAGTGCATGGCGATGATCGATGCGATCAGGATCCCGATCTGCGTGCACGCCCGTGCGTGATTGAGCGTCCGAATACAAATACATGCTCAGCGGCGACAGGTAGTCACCGCAGACTGGCTCTTTGTTCCCAGGCGCACCCCGCCGGGACAAGTAGTGCCATTCTGCAGCCAGAAGCTGCGCTCATTCGAATGCGGCGAGATAACCGTGCAAGACGGACCCAATCTCGGCCTTGACGTTCTGGTCGCCGTCAACATCATCGCGGAAAGCGTACTGGGACAGCCGCTCCATGATCTCGACGGCGATCATGCACTGGCCGATCGTGAGCCTTTCGAATTTGGGGGCGTACTTGGCGAATTCGTGGAGCAGGATCTCGGCGAGTTCCTCACCCCACAGCCGATCGAGTGTCCGGATGTTCGAGGTCAGATGCTGCCCCACCCAGAGTTCACGGACCAACGGGATGTGAAACTGGCTCCAATATTGTTCGATCAAGGTGTCGATGACACCGGTCCACTTCCGGCTTCGGCGCGCCGCCAGCATCGCGAGAATCTCTTCGCGGGACTCCTGCATGCACTGTAGCGCCAGTTCGTCGAGGACTCGGTTCGGCGTCTCGAAGAATGAGTAGAACGATCCCCGGCTGATGCCCGACCTCTCCAGCAGCAAGGCCGGTGAGCCGATCAGGGCTTCGGTGCCGTATTCGACAACCAGGTCAGCCGCGACGTCGAGCACATTGCGGATCGCTGCGCGCGACCGCTCCTGCAGCGGCTCTTTACGCAGCCCACCGGGGAGTCGGGTCCTGAAATCTCCCCTCACCGTCCGACGACGAGCCACTGCCACACTGCCTCCTTCACGAGTCACCAGCATAAGTGAGGCTGACCGTCAATCGTGGTCCCGCCAGCGATATGTCACTCCAGCTCGCGTCGGTGTGCCAAATGACCCGACCGAAACCACCGCGGCTTTGCGGCAGGCCTCCTTCACAATCCAGTCGTTTACCTGTTTGTCATGTCGCTTAACTGTTGTGACACCGTCCGATGAAACACTCAAGTCGCGACTTACGTCGCATTTGTGCTCAGTCGGCCACAGTGCGGCGGCCAGAGCTTCCACCGTCAGGAAAGTGCACCGAAATGAAAGAGCTGAATCACGTCCCTGCGACAACTCCTGTTGAAGAGATAGTCGAGCACCTACGGCGCGACAACTACGTCATCATCGACGACCTAGTGTCCGCCGAGGTAATGGACGCCGTCGATACCGAACTTGCGCCCGTCATCGACGAAACGCCCATCGGCTTCAACGCAATTCTGGGCAAACGCACGCGCCGCACGGGCGCACTGGTCGCGTACTCGCCGACCACGCGCGACAAGATCATTCAGAACTCCACCGTGCTCGGCGCTGCCAAGCAGTTCCTCGGCCACGCCAGCGCAATGCAGCTGATGCTCACCCAGGTCATCTCCATCGAGCCCGGCGAGTCTGCGCAAGGCTTGCACCGCGATCAGATCGCTTGGGATTTCTTCCCGTTCCCCGATGACTATCACGTGCAGTGCAATACGCTGTGGGCTCTGTCGGACTACACGGCCGAAATGGGAGCCACCCGAATCGTCCCCGATAGCCACCTACCCGGTTCCAAGGACCAAAGCGAATACAAGGACGATGACTGCCTCCAGGCTGAGATGACCCGTGGCTCGGTGCTGCTTTACAGCGGCAAGATCGTCCACAGTGGCGGCGCGAACCAGACCGAGGACAAAGTGCGCCGCGCAATCAACATCAACTACGCGGTTGGCTGGGTGCGTCAGGAAGAGAACCAGTATCTTTCGGTGCCCATCGAGGTGGCCCGCACGCTCGACGATGATCTACTGCGGCTGATGGGCTATCAGGAAGGCGCCTTCGCAATGGGCTACTTCCGCCATTTCGAAGATCCGCTGCGTGCGGTCCGCGAGGACGTCGCGTACGGCTTCGACATGGACCGGCTCAAGGGCACGGCCAGTACCGGGTTTGCCGACTTCATGGCCAACAGCCAGTAGCAACCATCCTTGCATCATCTCAGTCCGGCGTCGCCGACCATTTACGGTCGGCGACGCCGAGGCGTGCACACTACCTTCAACGGCGCGAACACCATCAGGGTGTCGAATAACCGCTGACGAGATTCTTCACCTCTGCCGTTGCGGTGCTGATGGTTTCGTGAGGTATTGCCGCGCTGGAAATTTCGGCTATACCGTCGGCACCCTGTTCGAACGGTACAAAACACCCGCGGATCAGAAATGACCTGCTCGCAGAGTGGCCCTTCGAATGTCGGCACCTTCGCGAGAGGCAAACTGGGAGTCCATTCTCATGGCCTGTCCAGACTTCGTTCCGTACCGTGCTGTCGGGCATCAGAAGCTCACCCGTTCCCGGACGGCCGACAGGCAGGCTTTCGCGCTTTGAATGATCACGGGCCTGGGCCTGGATTGTGTCCGTCGCGTAACGAACTCGTTGAGAACCAGACTCACTTTTCCGCACCATCTCGCCAGGATCCAATCGCGTCCGGCACAGCAGCACTGGCGCAGGACATGTACGGTGCCGGCCCGTACGTGGGCACCAGCATCCGCGAAGGCAGAGGTCGAGCCCCGCGACGGGCTGCGCCACGTTGGCAGAGGCGCAGCCCGACAGCGCTACGCAGGGTGACGGGTTCCGTTGGCCAAAATCCAGTCGACGACCTCCATGGTAGCCATGGTGTCGTCCAACGTCAGCGGGAAATCGGCTCCGTCGTCGATGTGGGAGATCAACGTCTCAAGTTGATAGGTGTAGGACGTTCTGGTCCCAAGTCGCTCGGTCCACGTGCCGCCTGCAGTCTCGAGGATGAGACGGTCGTCATCGTGCGGCAATACGAAGTTCGGCGCGATCAGTCGCCCCGACGATCCATAGATCGTGAACTGCAGGACATCACGGTGTCCCCTGAATTCCGACCACACGCTAGCTGTGGCGCCGTTCGGATATCGTAGGACGGCCGTAGATGCGGCGTCGACACCACGCGGGTCCATGGTAAGACTCGCCGCCTCCGGCACGGGCGCACCTCCGCACAGCGAGTTAAGGCGCTGCATCATGTGAATCCCATAGCAACCCATGTCCATCAGCGCTCCGCCAGCCAGGTCTGCACTCCACCGAAGGTCTCCGTCGGCGGGAGGCACGCTCACCATATGTACCTCGACATGCAGAATCTCACCGATACGCCCCTCGTTCAGCAGTGACAACGTCCGCTGCATCACGGGATGGTGGAAGTAGTGATAGGCCTCGATCAGCACGCCCTTCGAGTTACGAGCAGCCTCGATAACCGCTTGCGCCTCGGCTACGTTCGACGAGAACGGCTTCTCGGCCAGGACGTGCTTGCCGGCGTTCAGCGCTTTGATGTTCCACTCGGCATGAGCACTATTGGGCAGCGGGTTGTAAACGAGATCGACGTTCGGATCATCGATCACATCATCGTAGGTGGCAAGAACCGTGGTGACGCCGTACGTCTCGGCGAACGCCTGGGCCTTCGCACTGTCGCGGGCCGCCACCGCGACGACCTTATGGCCTAAGACTGCCGCGGGATCGATCACGCAGAGCGGCGCAATCGCCGCAGCACCCAAAATGCCAATTCTCACTCGGTTTTTCTCCATTTCATGTGATCTGCAGATGAGTCAAGGCTCCACGTTGCCGCCATGCCCGGCCGCGGGTGTTGCTGACCGCCCCGGCGTATCCGGGGGACGATTCCGTGAGCAAGTTTCAGGGTCACCATGAGGACCATCGTCCAACTCCCTTCAGATCAGAACTGCTGACGCCCAATCCGCTGGTAGACATCGGGCTTCTTCCTACGAAGGACACCTGCGTAGAGATACCCGACAACCGGAATACCGAAGGTCGCGACGAGGAAGACTGCTGTGATGACCCCTGAATCACCGAGAAGGTCGGAGTAATTCACCACGGCAAGATAAGTGATCCCACCGAAGCCGACAGCCGCGACGCTCGGGGACACAACGGTCTTCCACATGGACATATCGGCGGTGGCTTCCGACCCGCGATGCTTGGCAAAGTAGGCGATCACAGAAACACTGGTGGCGAACATCACAATGATGATCGCGAGTGTCCCGGATCCACTTGCCTTGGCGTATAGGCCATCTGGCGGAACTCCGAGGACCGCGAACACAACTACAAGGGATAGCCAGACACCACCGACGAACAGCGCGGCAATGAATGGTGACTTGTGGCGGTGATGAACTTTGCCCAAGGCCGCGGGAAGCACACCGTCGGTGCCGAGCGAAAAAAGGTAACGCGAGGATGCGTTCTGAATTGACAGCATTGCCGCCAGCATCGATGAGATGAGAAGTACGGTCACGATGTCAGAGACGATTGTGCCCACCAGATCGACCATCGCAGTGTTGAACATCCCTGCCATATCGGCTTCGGCGGCCGCCTGCGCTTTGTCTGCACCGAAGTACGCCACGTAGGCCCACGCAGCAATCGCATAGAAAATGCCGATGCTGGCCACCGCGATGTACACCGCCCGCGGGATGGTCTTCTCCGGATCTTTCGCCTCCTCGCGGTAGATCACGGTCGCCTCGAACCCGAGGAAATTGCCGAGCACGAAGAGAATCGCCAAACCCAGCCCACTGTCGGACACCGCCGGTAGGACGAACCCGGCACCACCGCCGTCGGCCGGACCGCCATGCAGGAAGGCAGCGACGTTGAAGATGACGACTGCGACGATCTCCAGACCCATGATGATTGTCAGCAACTTCGCCGACAAGTCGATGCGGCGGAATGCAAACGCGGTGGTGATGGCCACCATGACCAGCCCGTACCAGTACCACTCGATCTCGGGGAATCCAAAGGTCGGCTCGAGGAAGCCCTTTAGCGTGACACCGAAAAGCGACGGACCGAAGAAACCGATCGCCATGTAGCCAAAGGCCGCGAGCAGGGCAGCACCAAGCCCAGCGGAACGGCCAAGGCCGGCGGTGATGAATGCGTAGAAGCCGCCCGGATTGGGCACGGAACGTCCCATTGCGACGAAACCGACCGAGAACGCCAGCAGCAGAACCGTCACCAGGAGGTAGATTGCCGGACCGGTCGATCCACTGAACAGGAGGAGCACCGGTATGAAGCCGACAACTGTGGTCAAAGGCGCCGAGAACGCCAGTACGCTCATGACGAGTTCGCCAATACCCATGTTGCCTTGAAGGCGCTCGCGAGGCTGCCCGGTCTCAGCGTGAAGCTGGGTACCGGGAAGCGTTTCCGATGATTCGACTGTCATCTGCATTCACTTTCTCACGAGGGCCGGAATGGCCGGGTAAAGGGGAGATGGAGACGCTGTAGCCCACTCGTGGACGGAGGGTCCTGCATGGTCACGCTCAGCAACAGTCGCAGGACCCGGCTGACGGACGCCTGGTCCCCGGTCGCATCGGCGCGACCATCCAGTGCATTAATGCGACCTGAGTCGCGTCTAAAGTATCCACGCCCCGCGATGTCATCCATGTAAACGCCAGTAGCAACCGCGTAACATCCTGGGGCTCGGGTCGGCTGGGAGTCTCCCCGCGACCAGCACTGTGCCCTGGATCTCGGGCACACAGGGCGTTCGATTAAGCCCTTATCTGCCAAGACTTTCCGGAGTCAGCCGATGACCAACACGTGACATCGAGCAGGTAGCCGGCGTGGGACATGAGTAACGTGAGATCGTTCGGCAGCGGCGTCTGCGCCATGTTCGCCAATCAATACCGGCTGCGACCAAAGTCGCGTTTAGAGGTACCAAGCCGGTGAGGGGGACCCGTTTGACACGAAAGCTCATGTCTGCGCACGCCCACACTGTGCGATGACCGTCGCGGCGAGGAAGATGTCTCCTGATTTCAGACATAGCATCGGATTTCTCTGCGATATATACAGTTTCGAAGAGCGATCGATTCGCCCTACCGCACCGCTGAGACCTCGCCATGCGAGCTATCACATACTACTTCGTGCGTACACGCCGGCGTGGGCCCGCGACAGCGGACCAACATGCCATCGAGCGTGCCTAGGCGAGCTAAGAACCGGTGTGAGTCAACGAGTTTCGCCGCGTCACTTTCCGCCTCACGGTGAACCGAACGGGAAGAGAACGTGGTTTTCCGGGAGACCGACTCCGGCAGCTGCCCGACCGGACACTTCGACCACTGATCGAAGAGTCCGGCAAGTATGCGCAGAACGCGGCACTCCTGTAGCAATAATTGAGCCCGAGATTGGCAAATAATCCCAGCGAGCTAGCACTAGGGCGATCTCCCATGCGGGGGTTCATGTGCCTTTCGCGGAGGCGGCGGGTCGCGGGGGCATCATCTACCGGTACCGAACGGGTGTCCTGCTGAGCTTGTTGGCGACCGCCGATGCCGAGGGGAAACTGGTTTGGACTGTCTCGGTGGGCGCCACGATCAACCGTGCGCATCAGCACGCGACGGACCCGACAGGCCCCTGATCAGGACGTAGGAGGCAGGGTCGAACTACACCTATCCGTCGCTGGCCGATACTGAACCCGCAGGTCGCGCACAGGGAGGGCTGACCACCAAGATCCACACCGTCGTCGACGGCAACGGGCGATCACTGGCAGTTGTCGTCAACGCTCGAAGGCGAGTCCCGCCTCGTCCGAGCCCACGTGCCATCAGTCGGTGTGAGTGTCGCAAAACGGGACAGGCAGGCCCGCTTGCGCCAGGTCATTCTTTTGTGGTGCCGATCACGTCAGCAGACGCTCGGTGCGCACCACACGTGAAACGCGCCGGTCGACGTCTCACCAGGGATCGCCGAAACGAAGGAGAAGGTATGCGAAAGTCTCGCACCACAGCAGCGCTGGTCGGAGTGTCCGTCGGAGTCATGAGCCTTGTCGGTTGCAGTTCGGGCAGTGGGGGTGAATCCGGAGTCACCATCGGATACTCCACCTACACGCTGTCGAACCCGTTCTTCGCCGGAATGCTCAAGGGCTTCCAGGACGGCGCCGAGGAGCACGGTTACGAACTGGTCACCGCGAACGCCAACGGCGACCCGGCTCAGCAGGTAACCGATATCCAGAACCTCATCAGCCGCGGTGTCGACTATGTACTGCTGACACCGGCGGACGGTAAGGCCATCGCTCCGGCGATCGCCGCGGCGGACGCTGCGGGCATCCCTGTCATCAGTGTGCCGGACCGGGTCGACTCCCCCATCGCCGTGACCATCGCGATGGACGAGGTCGACACCGGAAAACAGGCCGGCAACTACATCGTCGATGAGATCACCAAGAAGAACGGTGAGCCCGAGGGGAACATCGTGCAGATCGAAGGCATCACCGGCATACCGTCCGCGATGGCACGAAAAGAGGGCTTCCGCTCGGTCATCGGGCAGCATCCGGGGCTGAAGATCGTCGCCTCCCAGGATGGCGGCTACGACACCGATCAGTCCTTCAAGGTGATGGTTGACATCTTGCAGGCCAACCCCAAGATCGACGCAATCTTCGCCACCAACGACGCCGAAGCCATCGGCGTGACCGCCGCCCTGAAATCGCAGGGCCGCTTCTTCCCCGTCGGCCACCCTGAACACGTTGTGCTGCTCGGTGCCGACGGTTCCAAGCCCGCGATCGAAGACATCCGTAACAAGGTTCAGGACGCCACCCTCAGCCTCAACCCGATCAAGTCTGCCGACAAGGCTGTCGACATCGTAGCCGCGCTCGAAGCCGGCGATCCGGTCGAGTCCGAGATCATCTGGCCGACAATGCTGATCACCACCGACAACATCAATTCTCAAGAGGTTGCAGAGTACGGAATCTGGTCCGATGAGCTCTGACCCTGAGGGGTCCGTCCGCGACTCGGCCGGGAGCGCCCCGTTGGGCACTGTTGAGATGGTCGGCATATCCAAGTCCTACCCGGGTGTCCTTGCACTGCAGGATGTCTCACTCACGATGCGACCGGGCACCGTCACCGCACTGGCCGGTGAGAACGGTGCCGGGAAGTCGACGTTCATCAAGACGCTTGCCGGAGCTGAGATCCCGGACTCTGGCAGCATCCTGCTGAACGGGCAGCCGCTGCCATCGACACCCGGTGCTGTCATCGATGCCGGAATCAGCGTGATCTACCAGGAACTCACCGATGTCCCGGACATGAGCGTTTTGGACAACCTGCTACTGGGCAGACAACCGAGCCGTTTCGGTTTCGTCGATCGACGTGCCGCCCGAAAAGTTGCCCAGTCGGCACTCGAACAGGTCGGGCTCGGTGGGCTTGCGTTCGATCGGTCGCTGGCAGCCCTGCCGATCGCACAGCGCCAGCTCGTCGAGATCGCCCGGTGTCTGACCCGCCGGGCGAGTGTGCTTGTTTTCGACGAGCCGACGTCCTCGTTGCCCGAGAATGACGTTCGCGGACTCCTTGACACCATCGGCCGGCTGCGGGACTCCGGAATGACCATCCTGTACGTCAGCCACCATCTCGACGAACTGTTCGAACTGTCCGACCAGATCGCGGTGCTCCGCGACGGCAGACTCGTCGCCAGCGGCCCCAACAGCCAATGGGATGAGCCTCTCCTGGTGCAGACCATGCTCGCCAAGGACCTCGAACATGCCTACCCCTGGCGTGACCGGATCCTCGGTGAGGTTCGGTTAACGGTGAAAGGTCTCACCGCTCCCGGTGTTCACGACGTGTCGGTGCGCGTCGCGGCCGGTGAGATCGTCGGGTTGGTCGGCCTGGCCGGCGCAGGCCGCACCGAGCTACTCAAAGCAGCTGCGGGTCTTACTGATCGCTCTGCGGGCACCGTCACTGTGGATAATCGTCCGGTGCCCGGCAATCCATACGGAGCCATCGCGGCGGGCGTTGTCTACGCCCCCGAGGACCGCAAGGGTGAAGGCCTGGTTCTCGGGGCGTCCGTCATGGACAACCTGAGCTACGGCCGCTATTCGGACTTCAGCGCCGCCGGATGGGTCAACCGCAGGAAGCAGAGCGCCATCGCGGCTGATCTGATCAAACGGTTCCACGTCAAGACCCCGGACGTTACCCGGCCTGTCGGAGGGCTGTCCGGCGGTAACCAGCAGAAGGTGGTACTGGCGCGAGTGGCCGCCCATCAGCCCAAAGTCGTCCTGCTCGACGATCCGACACGCGGGGTCGACATCGGAGCCAAAGCCGCCATCCACGAGCACGTGCTGTCGCTGGCCGAGACCGGCTCCGCTGTCATCCTCACCAGTTCGGACACCGACGAGGTGCTGGCGATGTCGGACCGCATCTACGTCCTGCGGTCGGGGCGCATCGTCGGAGAGGTCGCGCGCGTCGATTTCGACCGTGAGCGTGCCCTACACCTGGCCGCCGCCGGCTGACGCCGCGGTGTATCCAGCTCGACCCACTCAATTTTCGTACCGGCGTGACCGGCCCATCTAGGAGACCTCCGACGTGACTACCTCGGCGATCGAGCCCACCACCGAGAACAACGACCGAACCAAAAACGCGCTACGTCGAGCCGCGCAGAACCCGCGCTTTCCGATCGTGGTGGCGCTGGTGCTCGTGTGTATCGCGATGAGCATCCTGTCCGACAGCTTCCTGACGGACCGCAACATCATGAACATCCTCTCCCAATCCGCTGTCGTGGGAATCGCAGCGGTGGGCGCCACCTTCATCATCATCACCGGCGGCATCGATCTGTCCGTCGGTTCCAACGTTGCGCTGTCGGGGATGGTGGCTGCCAGCCTGGTTCTCGCCGGCGTCCCGGCGCTGCTCGGCCTGGTCATCTGCATCGCCATGGCGGTGGCGATCGGCATGTTCAATGGCCTGTCGATCGCCTGGCTAGGTTTGGTGCCGTTCATCGTGACGCTGGCGACACTCGGAATGGGACGCGGGCTGACGTTGCAGCTCAGCGAGGGCCAGAGTGTCTACGGTCTGCCGTCTGGTCTGACGTGGTTGGGCGGCGGTACCATCGGTGGGATACCGGTTCCACTCTTCCTGATGTTGCTGGTATTCGTCGCAGGCCATCTGGTTCTGACACGGACCACCCTGGGCCACAAGATCTTCGCCGTCGGCGGTAATCGGCAGGCGGCTCGGCTGAGTGGAATCCGTGACAAACACATTCTGTTCAGCGTCTATGCGATCGCCGGTCTGTGCGCCGGTGTAGCGGCGTTAATCCTGGTGGGCCGCATCGGCGCGGCCACCCCGACGGCCGGTGTGGGCCTTGAACTCCAGGTGATCGCTGCAGTTGTCATCGGCGGCACCAGCCTCTTCGGCGGCAAGGGAAGCATGATCGGCACCCTGATCGGGGTGCTTCTCATCGGTGTCATCAACAACGGATTGACCCTGCTGGACGTCAGCCCATTCTGGGTGCAGTTCATTCAGGGTGCCTTGATCTTCGTGGCTGTGCTGCTCGATGCATTCAATCAGCGTCGCCTGAAGGCCTCCACCGCCTGACCGCGTAGTGCCTCTGATGGGGCCGCGCATGTGCACGGAATCGAGTTCCCGTTCGACGCAGGGCATCTGATTCTGCCCGGATGCAACCACGGCCCGGTTCAGCCCGAAGGGTACCCGCGGCGGGCCAACGAGGGTTGCGACCCTACGCGGAGAACTGACCGGAGACGACGTCACGACCACCGCTTGGCGTCGATACCGAGCGCACGCATCTTCCGGTACAAGGACGATCGCGCAATACCCAACCGGTCTGCGGCGGCCAGCTTGTTCCCGCCTGCATCGGCAAGAGCTTGCAAAATCGCCTCTCGCTCGGACCGTTTGAGCCCGGGAAGCGCTCCCCTGCAGCCGGTCTGCCGGTATTGCGCTGGCAGATCTGCCAAGGTGATGTCAGCACCCATCGACGTCAGCTTCGAGGCGGCCACGACCGCAGCCAATTCACGGACATTGCCGGGCCAATCGCGACCCAGCAGAGCCTGCAATGCCGGCACCTGCAGTCTGGGGACCGGAACCCTGCCCGATGCGCGGAGCAGGGCGGGAACGATATCCGGAATATCCTCGGAACGCTCGCGCAGCGGTGGAACCGACACACGAGCCGGGAAATGGTCGAAGAGCCTGGAATCGCTAGTGTCACTTGCTGTCGCAATGATGCGGGTGGTCGTATCCTTGGCCAGCAGCGCCGCCACCATCGGCTCGATGGAAGGCGGGATCTGATCTATGTGCACGATCGTCACGGTGTCCGAGGCCGACAGGGCCAGACGCAGATCTTCGAGCCAGTGGGGTTCCGTGCGGGCCAAGGCTGAGTCGAGGGTCGCACGATTCAGCCCGCCGATCATCGCCGAGAGCCGCTGTTTGCCGGCACCGGCTTCGCCGGTGATCAAAACACTGGTTCCGGCGCGGTCCACCACTGCCAACTCTTGAAGCGCACGTCGCCAGGCCATGCTGCGCCCGGGCAGCGCCGTCTCTGCGGCGACCGGTCCCGAACTACGGGTCACCGGCTCTCCGTCCGCCATCTGACGGAGTTCGATAACCACACCTTCTGCGGCAGAGGCACTCTCACCGATCGCGCGGACCCGCCCGCGTAGCGTTGTGCCACCGCTGAGATGCACTTCGCCGAAGTGATCACCTCGGCGAGCGATCGAATCCGTCGCCCATTCTCGGAGCACCGCATGGTCGGCGGGCGTGAGGATGGATGATGCCGTGGTGTTGGTGATGACCAGATCGCGGTTCAGTGTGACCACCGCAGCGGACGAGCGCCTGGACACCTTCAGGAACTCCTCGAGCAGCATCCGCTCACTGAGTGATACCTGGTCGAACATCCGTGACTGGATCTCCTGGGTGATCGCCAACTGCAACGGCATCATCAAACTGCTCGTCTTCTCATACCGGCAGGTCAGACAAAGTACTCCAACTAGCCGTTGATGCACAGGATGGCGCAGGGATGTGCCGATGCCGGTCATGCCGGCGAACATGCCGCGATAGTGCTCCGGACCCATGATCGCCACCGGGCCCGAAGATTCCAGAACAGAGCCGATACCGTTGGTTCCAACACTCTCCTCGGTGAAGCTAAATCCGGGCGCGCAGTTCATGGCGTCCAGGCTGCGGGACAGCCCGGTCCCCTCCGCTCGTCGCTGCAGCACTCGACCGTCGCCATCGGCCAGCACCACCGCGACATCGCTGCCGAGTTGCTCGGACACTCGGTCAAGAACCGGGGCAGCAGCCTGCACCAGAAGACTGTTCACACCCTCGGAAATCGGACGATACGGAACAACGACCGAGTCCGGGTCAACACCGGCAAGCCGGGACCGCTGCCACGATGATGCGATTTGGTGTCGCAGTTCGCATCCCGCTCTGTCGCCAGACAAATAGTCGTCTCGAAAGGTCCGCAACTGTCTCGAATTGTCGCCCATCTAGGTCCTCCCGGGACAGGTCCGGCCACAACATAATCAAGAGGCACTCCACACGGGCCATTCCCGCGATACCGCACCACGACGCTGGGGACTATCTCGTTAACGGTGTTTCCGGCGGTTTCCATCAGTAGGTTTCGGCTGCCGGGAATCGGTCGCTGAAGGTGATTGCGAACGCATTCAGGGCAGGTTTCCACCGCATAGTCCATCGTGCCCT
>NZ_NPKP01000007.1 GCF_008329585.1 Mycolicibacterium sp. P9-22
ACTTGCCGAGCAGTGCCGCGATGGACGGTGTCATGAACGCCCGGATCACCAGCGTGTCGAACAACAGACCCAGGCCGATCGTGGTGCCCACCTGTCCGATCACCGTCAGCTCACTGACCGCCATCGAGATCATGGTGAACGCGAAGACCAGACCCGCGGCCGTCACCACCGAGCCGCTGCCACCCATGGCGCGGATGATGCCGGTGTTCAGGCCGGCATGTATTTCTTCCTTCAACCGGGCGACCAGCAACAGGTTGTAGTCAGCGCCGACGGCCAGCAGGATGATCACCGACATCGGTAACACCATCCAGTGCAGCGGGATCCCGATCAGGTGCTGCCAGATCAACACGGACAGCCCGAACGCCGAGCCCAGCGAGATCGCCACCGTGCCGACGATCACCGCGGCCGCCACGATGCTGCGGGTGATGATCAGCATGATGATGAAAATCAGCCCGATGGAAGCGATTCCGGCGATGATCAGGTCCCAGTTCGCGCCTTCCTGCATGTCCTTGAAGGTCGCCGCGGTGCCACCGAGATAGATCTTGGAGCCCTCCAGCGGGGTGCCCTTGATGGCCTCCTTGGCGGCCAGCTTGATGGCGTCGATGCGCTGGATACCCTCAGCGCTCAGCGGATCCCCGTCATGGCTGATGATGAAGCGCACCGCATGCCCGTTGGGGGACAGGAAGTTCTTCATGCCGCGCTTGAAGTCTTCGTTCTCGAAGGTTTCCGGCGGCAGGTAGAAGGAGTCGTCGTTCTGGGCGGCGTCGAAGGCCTCACCCATGGCCGACGAGTTGTCCTGCATCGCCGACATCTGATCCTGTATGCCCTTCTGGGTCTGATACATGGTCAGCATGTAGGTGCGCATGTTCTTCATCGTCGCGATCATCGAGGGCATCAGCGCCACCATCTGCGGCATGAGCGCATCCAGGCGCTCCATGTCCGGGATGATGTCCTGGATACCGTCGGTCATCACGTCGATACCGTCGAGGGTGTCGAAGATCGAGCGCAGCGCCCAGCAGCCGGGAATGTTGAAGCAGTGCGGTTCCCAGTAGAAGTAGTTGCGGATCGGGCGGAAGAAATCGTCGAAATTGCTGATGTTGTCCCGCAATTCGGCGATGTCGAGCGTCATCGTCTTCATCTTGCCGACCATGGAATGCGTCACCGCGGCCATCTGCACGGTGATGGCGCTCATCTTTTCCATGTTGGTGATGGTCGTCAGCATGTCGTCGGCCTGCTTGAGCATGTTGGCCATCATGTCCTGCTGGTACTTCTCGTTCATCTTCTGCGTGGTGCCCTGCATGCTGATCTGGAACGGGATCGAGGTGTGCTCGATCGGGGTTCCCTGCGGGCGGGTGATGGCCTGCACGCGGCCCACACCCTCGGTGCGGAAGATCGCCTTGGCGATCTTGTCGATCACCAGGAAGTCCGCGGAGTTACGCAGATCGTGATCGCTCTCCACCAGCAGCAGTTCGGGATTCATGCGGGCCTGCGAGAAATGCCGGTCCGCGGCCGCGTACCCCTCGTTCGCGGGCAGATCGGCGGGCAGGTATTCGCGGTCGTTGTAGTTGGTCTGATAGCCGGGCAATGCCAGCAGTCCCACCATGGTGATGGCGATGGTGCTGACCAGGATGGGGCCGGGCCAGCGCACCACGGCCGCACCGATCTTGCGCCACCCGCGGGTGCGCATGGCCCGCTTGGGCTCCAGCGTCTTGCCGAACTTGGTGGCCACGGTGATCATCGCCGGGCCCAGCGTCAGAGCCGCGAGCACCACGGTGATCATGCCGATGGCCAGTGGGATGCCCAGGGTCACGAAGTAGGGCAGCCTGGTGAAGTGCAGGCAGAACGTCGCGCCGGCAATGGTCAGGCCCGAGCCGAGCACCACGTGCGCGGTGCCGTGGAACATGGTGTAGTACGCGGTTTCCCGGTCCTCGCCCTCGGCGCGAGCTTCCTGATATCGGCCCAGCAGGAATATCGCGTAGTCCGTGGACGCGGCGATCGCCAGGGTCACCAACAAGCTGGTGGCGAACGTCGAGAGTCCGATGATCTCGTGATAGCCCAGGAAGGCCACCACGCCGCGGGCGGCGAGCAGTTCGAACACCACCATGACGATGGTGATGAGCATGGTGATGAACGACCGGTAGATCAGCAGCAGCATCACGATGATGACGGTGAACGTCAGCGCCTCGATCATCCGCAGGCTGCGGTCACCGGCGATCTGCTGATCCGCTTGCAGGGCAGCGGGTCCGGTGACGAAGACCTTCAGGCCCGGCGGCGCCTGCATCCCGTAGACGATGTCCTGGACGGCCTCGATGGACTCGTTGGCCAGCGCCTCGCCCTGGTTACCGGCGGTGTAGACCTGTACATAGGTGGACTGACCGTCGGCGCTCTGCGCGCCGGATGCGGTCAGCGGATCGCCCCAGAAATCCTGGATGTGCTGGACGTGTATCGGATCGGTCTCCAGCTTGGAGATCATCTCTTTGTAGAAGTCGCGGTCGGCTTCGTCGAGCTTGTGGTCCGCTTCCAGCACGATCATGATCGAGCTGTCGGAGTTGTACTCCTCGAACACGGTGCCGACCCGCTTGGTGGCGATCACCGACGGCGCGTTGTCCGGGCTCATCGAGACCGAGCGCATCTGCCCGACCTCTTCGAGCTGCGGGACCGAGACGTTCAGGAACCCGATGATCACCACCCAGCCGATGATGATCGGGACGGCCAGCGTGCGAACCCACTTGGCGATCCCGCCACGATGCTGGGGCTGCGCCACCGGGATGGCGTCGGTGCGCGGTTCGGTCATGCGCTCTTCACCAGGCAGTAGGTGTGCGCGCCGACGCCGTCGACGGTGCGTTCATCCTTCACCTCGTCATCGACGGTGATCCGGCACGACAGCGTGCTGCCATCACCCTGCCCGGAGATGGTCGGGAACACCGAGGGCGCCGTCGTGCTCAGCGTGATCTCCCACGGCAGCGTCACATTGTCGGCGCGCACCGGACGGGCATCGAGGTCCATGTAGTTCACATTGGCCGTCGCCCCGGGCTCGCCCCACACCTCGTACTTGACGACCTTGGGATCGAACGGCTCGGTGTCATCGGAGGCGCTGTTCTCGGTCGAGATATAGCCCGGGCCGGTCCCGAAAAAGGTACGCACCCGCATCACGGTGAACGTCGCCACCAGGACCACCGCCACGATGACCAGGGGGATCCAGATCCGCTTCAGCACGTTCACCGCTGGGACGCCATTCGCCTGTTTGGCCTTTCACATAGCCTTGCTAACCGACTGCGGTCAGGTTAGCCACACGGCTAAGCTAGTACAAGTCGCACGGCTAGAAAATGTGACGCGGACAACTTATCGACCGCGTGGCGTCCCCCGACATGTCACAGTGTCCGGAATGTGGTGTCGGTGAGCAAGTGCAATACGTCGGTGACCGAGTCAACGAAGGAGGGACGATGGCCAAGCCGGTATCGCAGCGCGGGTTCGCGCGCGAGCGGGTGATCGAGGCCTCGCTGTCCCTTTTCGCCGAGCGCGGCGTCAACGGCACGTCGCTGCAGATGATCGCCGACCACCTTGGCGTGCGGAAAGCCGCCATCTACTACCAGTTCCACACCAAGGACGACATCGTGCTGGCGGTGGTCCGGCCCGTCTTCGACGATATGGCGCGGCTGGTTCGCATCGCCGAGTCCATCGCCTCCCCCGACTCCCGCCGCGACGCGACCATCAGCGGTTTCGTCGAGCTCGCCGTACGCCATCGCCGTATCGGGTCGCTGTTCTACGGCGATCCCGCGGTGATCTCCCTGGTGCAGTCGCATCAGGAATTCGAGGAGATCTCCAACAGCCTGCGCGAACTCCTCATCGGCGCCGCCCACGACATCGGCACCCGCGTCGCGATCGCCATGATCACCGCTGGAGTCTTCGGGAGCACCGCCGAGCCGCATCTGCAGGACGTCTGCGACGCAGATCTGCACCGGGTCCTGCTGGACTGCGCACAGAACCTGCTGCATTCACCGCACTCAGCCGGCGCCCGCCTCAGCGGGTAGCGGGGGCGGCAGCGGCGTCGTCGAAGTCCGCGTCGTCGAAGTCTGGGTGGTCGAAGTCTGGGTGGTCGAGGTCTGGGTCGCGGTGGTGACCGCACTTGTACCCCCGGAGGTGTGCACATCGAGCAGCGGCTCGTCCCGGATCACCTCGTCCCCCGAGCTCACCACCAGCGACTCGGTGGTCACGGTGTAGGACAGCCCGTCGTTCTCCGCCACATATCCGTCACCGTTCGACGTGGCCGGCAGCACCAACCGTGCCCCGTCGCGCACCCGAACGCCGCGGTACTGGAAGCTGCCGTCGGACTGTTCGCAGATCGCGATCCGCGATGTCTCGGTGCTGCCGAAGATGACGGCGGTGGCCGGGGACGCGCAGCGCGCGGTGGATTCGAGGTAGCCCTGACTGTCGGATTCCGGCGCGGCATCGGCCGAGGCCGACAGCACGAGCACGGTGGCGCCCGCCGCCGCGGCCACGGCCAGAGCGACCGCCAGGCGGCGTGACGGGTGGGCGGTGGAAGATCCTGGAGCAGACATCGATTCCAGCTGACCACGACCACGGCAGGTACTGCCACCGGTGATGCCGACCCGTGATGATTTCGCGCCCGTGGCGCAGTCTGTCTGGTATGACCACACGCACAGCACTCATCACCGGCGGCGCACGCGGGCAGGGCCGCGCGCACGCGATCGCCCTCGCCCGGGCGGGCGCCGACATCGTGTTCTGCGATATCGCCGCCCAGATCGAAGAAGTCGACTACCAACTCCCCACCCCCGCCGACGTTCGGGACACGGTCCGCGCCGTCGAGGCGACCGGCAGGGGATGCGTCGCGCTCACCGCCGACGTTCGGGACCTGAGCGACATGCAGGCGGTCGCCGATGCCGCCTTCGACCGCTTCGGGCGCCTCGACATCGTCATCGCGAACGCCGGGATCGCCAGCGGCTCCCCGCTCGCATCCATGTCCGAGCAGCGCTGGCGCACCATGATCGACGTCAACCTCACCGGCGTCTTCAACACCTTCCGCGCGGTACTGCCGCGGCTCATCGAGCAGGGCACCGGCGGGCGGCTGATCGCCACCGCATCCAGCGTCGCGACCACCGGCGCCCGCGATGCCGCCCACTACGCGGCGGCCAAGGCCGGTGTCGTCGCGCTGGTGCGGTCGCTGTCCTACGAGGTCGCCGAGCACGGCATCACCGTCAATGCCCTGCTGCCCTCCGGCGTGGACACTCCGATGATCCACAATCCGATGACCTACCGGACCATCCGGCCCGACCTGGCCGACCCGGGGCGCGCCGACGTCGAGGAGGTCTTCGCCAAGGGCCGCCCCCGGCCCGGGCTGCTGGAACCCGAGGACGTCGCCAACGCGGTGCTCTACCTGGTGTCGGATCAAGGACGGCTGCGCTCCGGTGACACCCTGACCCTGTCCAACGGATTGGATTGAGCAGCAACCTATTCCGGGTCACCGTATTCGTCGAACCAGTACGCCAGTTTGCCCCGGCGGCTGACCGCTCGCAGCCGCGCCTCCGCGGCGGCGCGCATCGTGCTGGTGGTGACGATCAGCAACTCATCACCGGTGGCCAGCCGGGTGTCGGGCAGCGGCACGAAGGTGTGGCCGTCGCGGATGATCAACGTGATCACCGCCGGGTCGGGCAGCCGCAGCTCCAAGATCGTCACATTGTGCAGACGCGACGGTGACTGCACCTTCATGGTCAGTAGTTCGGCGTCCAGGACGTCCAGCGGCGCCGCCTCCACCTGGATCTCGCGGGTGGCCTCCCCGCCGGTCAGGCCCAGCAGCCGGGCCATCAGGTGCAGGCTCGGTGCCTGAATCAGCGTGAAGATCACCACCAGGATGAAGACGATGTTGAGCAGCCGCGAGCTACCCGCCACCCCGGCGACGATCGGGAAGGTCGCCAGCACGATGGGCACCGCACCGCGCAGACCGGCCCAGGACAGGAAGAGCTGTTCGCGGAACGCGATGCCGAACCCGACAAGCGACGCCGCCACCGACACCGGCCGGGCCACCAGGAGCAGGATCGTCCCGATGATGATCGCCGGCACGATGTCACGGGGTAGTTCGCTCGGATCGACCAGCAGACCGAGCAGCACGAAGAGCCCGATCTGAGCCAGCCAGCCGAGTCCTTCGGCGAAGGACCGAGTCGTCGAGCGGTGCGGCAGACCCGAATTGGCCAGCACCACCGCGGCGAGATAGGCGGCCAGGAATCCGCTGCCGTGCAGGCTGCCCGCGGTGGCGAACGCCACCACACCGAGACCGAAGGTGGCGATCGGGTACAGGCCGGACGCCGGCAGGGCGATGCTCCGCAGGGTGAGCGCGCCCAAAAAGCCGACCCCCAAACCGATCACGGCACCGGCCACCAGTTCGAAGACGATCCCGCCGAGCGCGCCGGCCGGTTCGAACACGAACGGCACCACACTGAACATCAGCACCAAAATCACCGCGGGTGCGTCGTTGAACCCGGACTCAGCCTCCAACAGCCCGGCCAGCCGCCGCGGCAGCGGGAGCACCCGCAGCACCGAAAACACGGCCGCCGCATCGGTCGAGGACACGATCGCACCCAGCAGCAGTGCGAGCTGCCAGTCGAAGCCGAGCAGGAAGTGCGCGGCGGCAGCGGTGATCAGGGTGCTCACCACCACGCCGACGGTGGCCAGTGCTCCCGCGGGCGCAAGAACCTTGCGGATATCGGAATACCTGGTGGTCAAACCGCCTTCGATGAGGATCACCGCGAGCGCGGCGGTGCACACATTGCGGGCGATCTCCACGTTGTCGAAGTCCAGGCCCAGCCCGTCCTCACCGAGCACCACCCCGACCAGCAGGAAGAACAGCAGGGCGGGAAAGCCGACGCGCGTCGCGACCCGGGTGCCGACGATGCTCGCGAGCAGCACGAGGCCGCCGATCAGCATCGCCAGGTAGAGCTGGTGCAACGTCATAGAGTTAAGTCAAGATAGCCCGATGGCAGTGCGCAAGATGCGGATCGGGATAGCGGGCGCCGGTAATGTCGGCCGCTCCGTCGCGCGCGAACTGCTCGAATACGGTCACAAGGTACTGCTCATCGAACGCGAGCGGAGGCGCTTCGAGCCGCACACCGTTCCCGGCGCGGACTGGTTGCTCGCCGACGCCTGCGAGCTGTCCGCGCTGCAAGAGGCCGGGGCGCAGACCTGCGATGTGATGATCGCCGCGACCGGCGACGACAAGGCCAACCTGGTCGTCGGCCTGCTCGCCAAGACCGAATTCGGGGTGCGGCGGGTGGTGGCACGCATCAACGATGTCGACAACCAGTGGCTGTTCAGCCAGGCCTGGGGCATCGACGTGGCGGTGTCGACGCCGGGCGCGCTGGCCGCCGGTATCGAGGGCGCGATCGACGTCGGCCATCTCGTCCGGTTGATGGGCCTGCGCGAGGGCCGCGCCAATCTGACCAAACTGACTCTGCCCGAGGATAATTCGCTCGTCGGCCAGCGGGTCGATCAGCTGGATCTGCCCGTCAACACCGCTCTGGTGACGCTGCTGCGCGGTGACCAGGTGCTGGTCCCCCGCCCCGAGGACGTTTTCCGGGCCGGTGATGAGCTGCTCCTGATCGCCGACAGCGCATTGCCCGACGCGGTCATCACTTCGCCTCGGCGACCGGGCCGAACAGGTTACTGATCAGCGTGTCGACGTCGTATGAGTTTGGTATGAGTCGTTCATTAGTGATCCAGTCGCTGACAGCCAGTCGGCGACGTTACGGATGTAATCCTTGAACGCGTGCAGCGGATACGGATCGTCTTTGATCCCGCTACCGGGCGGCTCGGTGACGAAATCCGGTGCTCCCAGGTCGATGTCCCAGTTGTAGTCGGCGAAGTGGTGGAACGTGGACGCCGCCAGCGCCCGGCCCAGCTTCCGGCCGTCGGGAGCTTTCTCGCCGTCGAGCAGGACCGCGAGGTTGAACCGACGGCCGGTGTGAGTGCTACGTCCCTGCGCCAGCACGCTGGCATGCGGGCCGTCAGCCGATACCGCGCCCTCATGCGGATGCGCGGGAAACCATTCGATGCGCCCACTGCGGGTCTGCGCGGTACGTAGCAACTCGTGTACGGGGTCACTGCTGAGCACCGGCTGATAGTCACCGTTGGCACCGGAATGATAATTGGGCCAGGCGATATCGGGGTTGTCCTGGTCATCGCACAGCGCCGCCGGATCGTCCACCGTGTGGTGGAACTGGTTGACCGCGCCGAGTGATCCGAGTTGCAGCAGGCAGCAACCCAGGTCCTGGTGATCGCGGGCGGTGAGCACTCCACCGCCGTTGTGCCGGAACCGCACGATCGCCTCGGCATCGGCGGCGCTGAGCCCGTCGCCGACATCCACCGCCATCAGCCACACCTGATCGAAGCCGAGCGTGTCGACGTGGCTCAGAACGGGATCATCCTCGGCGCCGTCCACCCGGTTCCGCGCCATGACGTGATGCCCGGCGTCGCGCAGCTCCCGGGCCAGCAGCGAGAAGCGGCTGATGTCCCAGTCGTCCGGGTTCTCCGCGATGGTGGTCTGGAGCAGGATTTTCGCCATGTCAGGCACACTTCTGCGCGGACAACCAGTCGGCGAAGGTGGTCTCGAAGAGGGTGGCGGGACCGGCGGGCACGATGCTGTGGTCGTCGATGACGGCACCGAAGTAGGGCGCGGCGGGATCGGTGATGACCGCGCGCGGGTCGCCCTTGGCGGCCAGGCCGGTGCGCACGAAATCGTCCATGCCGATCTTCTCGGGTCCGGCGATCTCCACGGCGCCGTTGACCGGTCCGCCGACGGCTGCGCGGGTGACGCCGGTGGCGACGTCCTCGGCGGCGATGGGCTGCATCGCGGCGTGCGGCAGGCGGATGGTGTCACCGTCGGTGGCCGACCCGGCGATTG
The DNA here is from genome assembly GCF_008329585.1 of Mycolicibacterium sp. P9-22. Classification (GTDB taxonomy): domain Bacteria; phylum Actinomycetota; class Actinomycetes; order Mycobacteriales; family Mycobacteriaceae; genus Mycobacterium. The sequence continues at coordinate 8,912 of NZ_NPKP01000007.1, forward strand.
CCTCGACGAACTCGTAGAACTGGGTGGCGCGCACGATCGTGTACGGGACACCGGATTCGACGATCAACTTCTCCTGCGCCACCTTGGCGCGCATGTATCCGCTGTCCGCCACACCACCGGCGCCCACCACCGACAGCGCCACATGGTGGCCCACACTCTGCGCGCGCTCGGCGGCCAGCAGGTTCCGGGTCGAGGTGGTGAAGAACGCCAGCACGTCGTCGTCGGCGAAGGACGGCGAGTTGGTGACGTCGACGACGACTTCGGCGCCGGCCAGCGCCGTCTCGACACCCTCACCCGAGATGGTGTCCACCCCGGAACGCGGCGAGACACCCACCGCGTCATGTCCCAGTTCGGTGAGGTTGGCGACGACCTTCGAGCCGATCAGACCACTTCCCCCGATGACTACGATCCTCATTATTGACGCCTTTCCGAAGTGTTCGAACTGTCCACTTCAGCTTGGTCGCCGGGCCCCCCGGAGAAACCCTTGATAGTCCGTAGTCAACGGGGTGCGGCGAGCTCCCGCAGCGCCGACAGGAACAACTCGTCCATCCGGGGGCTCAACTCGGCCAGCGACGCGCCTGCCGCGTTGCACGCCGACCCGAACACACGTTGGAATTCCTCCCCGGTGCTACCTGCTCCGATGGACAGGCACAGGCAGGCGACACCGGCGGCCCGGAGCTCGCCGAGCGCTGCGTGCGCATCGGCCTCCGCGTATCGGCCCTCATAGCCGCTGTCATACGGGTAGCCGTCCGACAGCACGACGAGCAGCCGATTCGGGGTCCCCGCCGTGTTCTGCAGGATCTCCCCGGCGCCGCGGATGGCCGCGCCGAGGCGGGTGTATCCGGATGGTTGCAGCTGATTCAACCGCGCGCGTTCGGCCGCCCCGAACCGCTGCTCGAACGTCTTGATGGCCGGCAGGTGCACCGCATTGCGCCCTTGCGACCGGAACGCGTAGACCGCCACCCGGTCCCCGAGTTCCTCCAGCGTGGCGGCCATGGTGGCGGCCGCGCGACGCTGGTGTTCGTGGACGGCCAGGCCGTCCGGATCGGCGTCGGTGGCCGACCCGGAGGCGTCGACCAGGATCAGGACACCCAGATTGCGTTCGAGCTTGCGCCGCTCGAGGTAGACGTTGTCCGGCGGTGAGAAGCCGGCGCGCAGGTCCACACACATGGCGATGAGGGCTTCGGTGTCCAACTCGTCGCCGTCGGCGCGGGCCCGTAACCTTTTCAGTCCCAGACCGATTCGTGCGAGTCGCTGACGCAACACCGCATCCTGAGGGACCTCGGCGGCCGAGACGTCGACGTCGCTGACGAGCGGGAAGTCGATGACCCGGCACCAGTCGGGGCGGTACCGGTTGTGGTGCACATCCCATTCCGGGAACAGCGCGCCTCGCACGCCGACAGCTGATCCGGGCTTCTCGGTGCCGGTGAAGCGGATCTGGGTCGGTGCCGGGCGGGCGTTGATTCCGAGCCGCTGCACCTGCCGGACCGAGCCCACCCGCAGATCGCCGCCGGCGGCATCGTCCTCGTTCGACTTCCCGCCGCCGAACAGTTTGCGCAACAGGTCTGACAGTGCTTGCGAGCTGACCGGCGCCTCGAACAGTTTGAGGATCTTGCTCTCGCCGCCGGGTTCGTCGTCGTCCCCGGTTTCCTCCGCATCGGTGTGCAGTGCGCCCGCATCGTTCTCGCCGGCAGCAGCACCCGGCCCGGCCGCCGCGGGCACCACGGCTCGGGGTTTGATGACACCGAACCAGTCCGGCGGGTCGGGCACGGGCTTTCGGCTACGCGCCAGTGCCAGCGACTCGGCGGCACTGGCGGTGCAGGGGCCACCGTCGAGCACGAGAGCGGCCGCGAGCGGCAGCCGTTCCGCCAGGTCGGCGAGTACCCGCCGGCCCTCCAGTGCCAGATACCGGCGCGTGGTCGACGGCCTCGCCCGTACTGCCTTCAAATACCCGGGGGACAGGCTGCCGGCGCCGAGAAGCGCGCTCTGCAGCAGCATCTCGCGGCGCATCTGGTCGAAGGACGCGCCCGCCGTCACATAGACCGTCTGCCCGTCGGTGTAAGCCGGATGTCCGTCGGGGGCCTGTGCCACGTCGAGCGACACTCCGGCCACAAAGGTGGCGAGCAGCCGCAGCCGGTCGGGCTCGGTCACGCCTGGGGCAACATCGCATCGACGAGTTCGCCCAGACCGCGCACGATATCGGCGTCGTCGGTCAACACCTGCACCATCGCCGACTGCACGGCGGTGCGCATACTGAGTCCCTCGGCGATCAGTCCGCCGGTGAGGATCAGCATCCTGGTCGACGATGCCTCGCGCAGCGGCGAGCCGTCCAGGTTACGGATGGCCCCGGCGAGGCGCACGAGTGTGCGGGCGGTTTCCTGATCTATCCCGGCCTCGTGCGCGACGACCTCGGTCTCAATCTCCGGCGGCGGGAAGCCCAGTTCGATGGCGACGAAGCGCTGGCGGGTCGACTCCTTGAGGCTCTTCAGCACACTTTGGTAGCCCGGGTTGTAGGAGATCACCAGCTGAAAGCCCGGTGCCGCAGGCAGAGTCACGCCGAGCCGGTCGACCGGGAGTTCGCGGCGGTGATCGGCCAGCGGGTGGATCACCACGGTGGTGTCCTGACGTGCTTCGACCACCTCGTCGAGATAGAACACCGCACCCTCGCGGACCGCCCTGGTCAGCGGCCCGTCCACCCACACCGTTTCAGCGCCCTTGAGCAGGAAGCGCCCGACCAGGTCCGCCGACGTCATGTCCTCGTGCCCGGCGACGGTGATCAGTTCCCGCCCGAGCTCGTTGGCCATGGCTTCGACGAAGCGGGTTTTCCCGCAGCCTGTCGGCCCCTTCAGCAGGATCGGAGATCCTCGTCGCGCCGCAGCCCGGAAAACCTCACACTCTTCGCCGACCGATCGGTAGAACGTTGCGGGCATGACGGTTTCGATCACTGACCGGCCCGTTCCAAGGGGATCACCGGTGGCATCGTCGCGCCCTCGGGCAGCACGAGCTCTCCATCGTTGTTGATGTATCCCGAGTGGTTCCTGGGCAGCGGGAGGTCCGGATGCGGACACGGCCTGTCGGTGCCCTCACCGCAGATCCCGCCGTTGAAATAGGAACGCTTCTGATGGTCTTCCGGCCACGGGTCGGCATGCATCCCGAGGTAGATCGCCGGCACGTTGTAGAAGAAGAAGAAACAGGCGCTCACACCGGCGAAGATGGCCAGGAACCGGGTGAACTGCTGCCGGATGAATCCGCCTCGCACACTGTCCAATCCACGTTCCATGATGGTGCGGCCGCGGTCGTCGGTGAAGTAGCGCAGGCAGCACAGTGCGGCCTGCACCCCACCCCACATCAGTCCCTCGTAGATAGGCCATTGATAGTAGGTGCCGGCGTTGAACGAAACCGCCTGGATGGCACCGGGATAGGTGTACAACCCGATCGGCAGCATCACCAGTGCCTCCATGACGAAATCGAAGACGATGGCGATTCCGTAGGTGGCGACGATGAGCCGGAAGTTGCTGATGGTGGGCCACCGGGACTTGATCTTCCGCATGATCCAGCAGCCGACGATGGTGATGAGCAGGACCCCGTAGGCATAGCCCGGCGCGTTGGTGAGCAACGGTTCGGCGACCATCGCCCCGGGTTCCTCCATATTCGTCGTACCGGGTAGGTACGGCGCCCAGGAGCCCATGTTGAACAGCCAGGTGTTGTACGTGCACCAGGTGTTGAAGTAGTTCAGGAACGGATCCTGGAAGAACATCAGCGCCATCGACACCAGCAGCATGCCGTCGAGCGTGATCCGGCGCTCGCGTACCCAGGGCCTGATGATGAAGAACCAGAGCGCGAACGGCAATCCGACCCACAGCACAACGGCATTCGCCATCAGCGGGATCTTCATGTACAGCGGCGGCTCGCTCGGCCCCGATGGGACCCGCTCGAAGTAGGGCCCGGTGATCCACCTGATCCAGACATACAGCTGCAGGGCGAGGATGGCGCCGCCGATGCCTGCCAGAACCTTGACCCGGTTGGAGGACCGTGGACCCGGCTCCTTGGGTATTGCTGCGTCGCTGAGCGATTCGGTACTCACTTCGCAAAGATACCCATGGGTATCTCAGTAACTCAAGGGTTTCTTGGATTCTGTGCCAGACTGGTGCGCATGGTCGAGCAGTGGACGCGTGAGAAACGCCTCGAGCGCACCCGCTCCCTGCTCCTCGACGCCGCGGAAGAAGTCTTCGCCGACAAGGGCTTCGCGCCGGCCAGTCTGGACGACATCGCGCGGGCCGCCGGCTATACCAAGGGCGCGATCTACAAGCACTTCGCCACCAAGGAAGATTTGTTCTTCGCCGTCAGCGACCGGTACTGGCGGCGCTATTTCGACAACTTCGCCGACGTGCTGTCGTCGGCGACCGAGGTCGGCGCCCGCGAACTGGATGCCATCGCGGCACGGTGGCGTCAGCTGAGCCTGGACCGCGGGGCCGAGCATGCCGCCTTGGGCCATGAATTCACCCTGTATCTGCTGCGGAACCCCGACGCACGGGAGCGGGTGGCCGGCAAACGGTCGGAAGTCGTTGAGGCACTGAGCACCTTCATCGGCGAGGGCATGGAGCGCATGGGCGCGACCCTGCTGATTCCGCCGCTGACCTTTGCCCAGGTGCTCGTCGCGACCAGCGATTCGGTGGTTCTCGGCAGCCAGCTCGACGATGTCGACCTCTACCGGCCCATCGTGGAGATGTACATGTCAGCCATCAAAATGGGCTGACGTATGCTCGGGGCTTCAATGCCAAGTAGTTGATACCCGAGGGGGCTGGCGCGTGCTCAGACTGGTTTCTCCGCACACCGAGGAACTGCTCGCCGAGGTCCCGATCTCCACTGCCGAGGAGATCGACGCAGCCGTGAACGCGGCCCGGGCCGCCATCGACGCCGGCCCCTGGCCGCGGATGGCCCCGGGTGAGCGCGTCGAGATGCTGCGCCGGTTCGCCGAGGTCTATCGGGCACACGGTAAGGAGATCGCCCAGCTCATCACCGCCGAGATCGGCGCGCCGATCACCTTCGCGCAGCGCGCCCAGATCGGCCTGCCGGCCATGATGATCGGCGCATTCTGCGATACCGCCCAGGGTTACGACTGGCAGGAGATCCGGCCGGGCTTCTTCGGCTCCGACATCCACGTCCGCAAGGAACCCGTCGGCGTGGTGGCCGCGATCGTGCCGTGGAACATGCCGCAGTTCCTCACCATCGCCAAGCTGGTGCCCGCGCTGCTGGCCGGCTGCGCCGTCATCGTGAAGCCGGCCCCGGAGACCTCGCTGGACGCGCTGTACCTGGTGAAGCTGTTCGAGGAAGTGGGACTGCCACCCGGGGTGATGACGGTGCTGCCCGGCGACAACACCGTCGGCGAGCGGCTGGTCAGCCATCCCGGGATCGACAAGGTGTCGTTCACCGGGTCCACCGTCGTCGGCAAGGCGGTCGCCGCCGCGTGCGCGGCCAACCTCACGAAGGTCAGCCTGGAACTCGGCGGCAAGTCGGCGGCCATCGTCCTCGACGATGCCGACCCCGCCACCGTCGCCGCGGGGGTGCGCTCGGCCAGCCTGTCCAACAGCGGCCAGATCTGCAATGCGCTGACCCGCATCCTCGTTCCGGCCACCCGCCAGCAGCAGTTCGTCGACGCGCTCGCCGCGGAGATCGACGCCATCAAGGTCGGCGACCCGACCGATCCGCAGACCCAACTCGGACCGCTGGTGAACCGGCGCCAGCAGCAGCGGGTGCTGGACTACATCGGGATCGGCCAGGATGAGGGTGCCCGACTGGTGGTCGGCGGCACCGATGCGCCCGCCGGTGTCGACCGCGGCTGGTACGTCCGCCCGACCTTGTTCGCCGAGGCGCAGAACTCGATGCGCATCGCGCAGGAGGAGATCTTCGGGCCGGTCCTGACCGTCATCGGATATCGCGACGAGCAGGAGGCCGCCGCACTCGCCAACGACTCCGGGTACGGACTGGCGGGGTCGGTGTGGACGGCCGACACCGACCGCGGGCTGGCCATCGCCGCGCAGATCAAGACCGGCACCTTCGGCGTCAACCAGGGTTACACGATGGATCCCTTCGCACCGTTCGGTGGCGTCAAGGACAGTGGGTACGGCCGCGAGCTCGGCCGCGAGGGTCTGGAAGGCTACCTCGATACCAAATCAATCGCCGTCGCGGCAGGAGTGTGATCGTTTGTCCACGTTGAATTTCGATGGTCGTGTCGTCGTGGTGACCGGCGCCGGTGGCGGTCTGGGCCGTTGCCATGCCCTCGAATTCGCCCGCCGCGGCGCCTATGTCGTGGTCAACGACGTGGGCGCCGCGGTCGACGGCACCGGGCCGGCGACCTCGGCCGCCCAGGCCGTGGTCGACGAGATCACCACGGCCGGCGGCTCGGCGGTCGCGAACACCGATTCGGTGGCCACCGACGAGGGTGGCAAGGGCATCATCGCCACCGCGACCGAGGCTTTCGGCCGGGTGGATGTGCTGATCAACAATGCCGGCATCCTGCGCGACGCCGCGTTCAAGAACATGACCGCCGACCAGGTCGATGCCGTGCTGGACGTGCACCTGCGGGGCGCCTTCAATGTCACCCGAGCGGTGTGGCCGGTGTTCCGCGAGCAGGACTACGGACGCATCGTCATGACGACCTCGGGGTCCGGTCTGTTCGGCACGTTCGGGCAGTCGAACTACGGGGCGGCCAAGACCGGTCTCGTCGGGCTGATGAACGTGCTGGCGATCGAGGGGCAGCGCAACAACATCCGGGTCAACGCCATCTCCCCCATCGCCAAGACGCGGATGACGGAGAACACCATGACCGAGCTCGTGAAGGATCTCGCGCCCGAGGATGTCACCCCGGTGGTGGTGTATCTGGCGCACGAGAGTTGCGAGCGGACCGCCAACATCTACCGGGTCGGCGGTAAGCACGTGTCACGGGTCTTCATCGCCGAGACCGCCGGTGTCGACCTGGAGGCGCCGACCGCGGAGGCCTTCGCCGCGGAGATCGATGCCATCGATGACGCCGGGTCGTTCACGATCCGGGGTGGACCGGCGCGCACGTAGTCGTCGTCGATTAGGTGGGCTAAGCGGGGCCGGGCGCGGGTCTACCGGCCGCCACTGGCAGCGCACTAGCAACTAGTTCTCGATGATCCCAATCCCCGGCGGCAGTCCTTGACGGCCAGGCAGAGGGGTGAGCACCCACGGGCCGTTCTGCCTCACGACGCCGTGACGTTTTGGGCGGAATCGACGCGTGCGGTCCTTGCGGTCAATAAAGCTGGCGACTGGTCGCGCTCGTATCGTTTCATCCAGATGCCCTCGGACGGCGTACGGTCCGATCCGATACGCCCCTGGTTCACCACCATGGTTGCGTCCCAGAATAATCGGCCTGAATACTTCGCCGGCATCTGCCTCGATTGTCAGCTTGTGCTCATCAGGGCTGACGTCTTCGGAAGTTATGGTGATTGCGCCAATCTCGTCCCCAAGGACGGTCCCTGCGACGAAGATGCTCGACCGTCTATCATCCGGCCCATAGTCGAATTCCCATTCGAGCGAGCGCAAAGTGGTTTCAGCGTTTCCCGTGTTCGACACGGTCACTTGAGCGACCCACCCAAGATCAACCTTTTGGCCCTCAGCTGTAATTTCCGATTCGGTCGACACCCGGCAGTCTTCGAGGACGATGTGCGGGCGATCCCACCAATTGCTCTTTATTTGCCAGCCAAGCGACCACCCGCTCAGCAACGCCGCAACCGTCGCCACCCAGTTGGCATACCAGTTCACATCCTCCATGTTGCGAGCATAGGGCCGCCCATCATCGCGACCGCCCTCCGCAGCTCAAACCTTTGCCTTCTGTGCTTTGCGGCGGCAGCAATTGCATTCACGACTGACACTGTCGCCGGACAGCGCGGGCCCCGGGCTGGCAGTGGAGCCGCCGATCAGCGCTTGAACCCGAAGTAAAAAGGTAGATTCATCCCGATGAGCAAGACAGAGGGCGCACCGCCGTCGTTGGACTGGCAGCCCCAGCCAAGCTTCATCCACGGCAACTGCGAGGTCCCACAGGAGAAGGCTGGATTGGTGGTGTTCTCTGATACGCCTTTGGGGGCGGTTGTCTATCCAGCCGGAAGGCGGCGCGTGGACGGCCCGATGCGATGGCCAGCCACTGGTCCATGACCCAGTAACACGACGAGCCGCGTGGATCGCTGCCAAGGATCACTATCAGAAACTCTGGTTGGCTACTACTGACCCCACCCTCTAGTCGAGGTGTATCCCTGGCCGATACGGGCGCCACCATCGTGTGGACCTCACCGACGGGCACCTCTACACCGCGGCCCGCATCACCGCCGAACGCCACACCAACCGGGCACGGCTCGAACGACAGCCACGCGGACACCAAGCGTGGCTCGCCGCGCACGACGAACCCGCACCCTTCTAAACGATGGGTTCATCCCCGAGCACCGTGGTGCGCAACATCTCTCGGGGTGAGTTCGGCTCGTACGGTGCGGCCCGGTGCAGCACACCCTGGTTGTCCCAGATCACCGTGTCCCCCACCGACCACTTGTGGCTGTACACCTTGTCGGGGGTTGTGGAGTGCTCCAGCAGCTCGGCGAGCAGCGCGCGGCCCTCGTCCAGCTCCATGCCCACGATGTAGTCCGCCGAGGCGCCGAGCACCAGCGACTTTCGGCCGTTGCGGTGTGTCCAGACCAACGGATTCTCGTGCGTGGGACGCGATTTCCAGCGCTCCAGCTGCTCGGGGGTGGGATCCGGGTAGACCCGGCGCTGCGAGGCCTCCAGCGAATGCACGACACGCAACGAGGCGTACCGCTCCTTCTCCCCGTCGCTGAGCGTCTCGTAGGCGGCATAGGAATTCGCGAACTCGGTTTCCCCGCCGCGGGCGGCGACCTGGATCGCCGACAGCACCGTGGCCTTCTGCGGGCATTCATCGGCCGTCGGCGTGCAACCGTCGATATGCCAGTCGAAGGTCGCCTTCAGATATTCGGCCGCCTTGTTCTTGGTCTTGTCCAACGTGATCGGGTAGATGCCCGACACCGGATGGTGGCCGTCGGCGGATCGGTCGATCTCCCCGAGCCGCTCGCAGAAGGCCACCTGCGCCTGCGGATCCTGGTCCAGGTGCAGGTTGTGGAACACCAGCACCCCGTTGTCCTCCAAGGCTTCCAGCACCGCCGATGCCAGACCGTCATCGGTCGCCAACCGTTCCGGGTCGACACCGCTCACTTCGGCTCCCACCGAGGCGGTGAGCTTGTTGATGGTCAGTACGCTCATGTGCGTCCTCTCTCAGGGTGTGGGTTCGCCGGTGCGGATCATCACCGCGTCGGCGGCGTCCACGGGCGCGGGTTGGTGCATGATCTCGATCGACATGGCGACCATCACCAACGAATAGATCAGGTGCAGCAGATTCAGAGCATCCTCGGGCAGGTCGTCGAGGGGGAACTTGTCGCAGTAGTCGATGGCCTCTTCCAGCCGCGGGAAGAAGGCGTCGTAGAACGCCTGCATCGTCGGCATGGAGCTCGCCAGCCGCTGCTCCCAGCGTTCCGTCTCGGTTGCCAGGCACCAGGTTTCGGTAAAGGGTTCCAGCTCCTCGAACGGGGGCGGTAGCTGTTTGGTTGCCATCGTCAGACCTTCGCCGGTGCGGTCTCGCGCTGGTACTGCTCGACCCAGTCGACGGCCACCTTGTGCAGGTGGCGAACCAGAATCTCCTGATCATTGACCGGGAACTCGTCGATGACGTCGTACTCCAACGCCGCCTGCGTCCCGCCCAGCATGCCCGCATCCTGCAGCGCGAACTCCTTGAGGACCACCGCGGCGACTTCGTGCTCGATGCGTTCCCGCACGGACCGCGCAGGGTGGAAGTAGGTGAAGGCCTCGAAGCGGTGCGTGTTGTGCGAGGTCGGCCAGTACCGGTAGAGCAGGTACCAGCCGCCGGAGATCAGGATCTCCAGGTTGGGGAAGATCTGGAAGTTGCTGATGCCCCACGGTTGGATGCCACCGGGATTTAGGCCGGCGGGCAACTCGCCGATATCCGGTGTCCGCCAGGGCCCGACCAATCCACTCTGGGTGGCCCGCTCGATCGGGTACATGTACTCGTCGGCGAGTAGCCAGCGCCGCGTGCCGGCCGTGGAGACCAGCCGGTGCGGACCGTCGAGCTGGAAGTGCCCGCAGGTGAAGCCGGCACTGGGATTGCGCACCTCGGCGGGAACCTGCTGGGTGTGCAGCGACGGCACATGGTAGTACTCCTGGAAGGCGTCGGCGAAGATCTTCCAGTTGCTGTTGTTGTGGGCGACCCATTCGTAGGTCTCGGTCAGCTTGCCGAAGGGGTAGTCGTCCAGGCCGGTGACCATGGGGCCCAGGAACTCCCGCAGGCTCTGCCGGGGCTCGACATCAAGATTGACGAAGATGAATCCGGCCCACACAGCGCAGTGCACCTCGAGCAGTCCGTAGTCTGCGGTATTGAAGTCGAGGAATGCCTCGGGGTTGGGTACATGCACCAAGGTGCCGTCCAGGGAGTAGCGCCATCCGCACTGCGCACAGCTCAATTCCAAGCTCTGCCCGTGCTTTTCACCGACCAGTCGGTTGCCCCGGTGCCGGCACACATTGTGGAAGGCCCGCACAGTGTCATCGTCGCCGCGCACCAGGATCAGCGAGGCGTTGACGACCTCGATCTCCTTGGCGAGGTAACTGCCCACCCGCGGCAGCTCTTCGACGCGGGCCAGGTTTAGCCAGGCCCGTTTGAAGACGGCTTCCTTCTCCAGCTCGTAGAACTCCGGTGACGTGGAGTCCCGAAACGATATCGGTCCGGTCCCGAGTTCCGGGTAGTGCTCAGTCCAGGACCCCTCAACAGGTTTCGGCCATTGCGTCATGGGAACCTCCTCCTCATCACATCACTGCTCCGCCGTTGACTCCGAGCGTCTGGCCGGTGATGAACTTGGCCTCCTCGGAGCACAGGAAGGCCACCGCCGTGGCGATATCGTCGCCGGTGCCGAGGTGCCCGACCGGGATGTTCGCGGCAATCTCCTCGTTACTCTTGAGGAAACCGGCGGCCTGTCCCGCGTGCTGCATCGGGGTTTCGATGCCCGAGGGCGGAATGTTGTTGACCGTGATCCCGCGATTGGCGTACTCACGTGCCAGCGACTTGGTCAGCGTCAGCAGCGCCCCCTTCGAGGCGGCATAGTGGGCGGCGAATGGCGAACCCCGTTGCGCGCTCGACGATGAGATCATCACGATGCGGCCCCAGCCACTGGCCACCATGTCCGGCAACGCGGCCTGGCAACAGTGGAAGGTGCCGGTGAGGTTCACCTCGATGATCCGTGTCCACGACTCGGCGGTGATCTCCTCGAACGGTGCGAAGCCGAACAGCCCCGCGCTGGTGACCAGGATCTCGATCGGGCCCAGTTCGCTGCGGACCTTGGCGTAGGCGTCGTCGACGGCGGCCCGGTCGGAGACGTCACCGGCCACAGCCACCGCGGTGATGCCCTCGGCGCGCAGCTCTTCGGTGACACGTTGGGCCGCTTGCGCATTCACATCGAAGACGGCGACCTTGTGGCCGCGCCTGCCCAGCTCATGACAGGTGGCCTCACCCATTCCGGATGCTCCGCCGGTCACCACTGCAACGCGACTCATCGCATCCTCCTGTTGTCACTCATATACGAACCGGATCGTGCGACTGGTCGGAATGGCCTGGCAGGTGACCACCAGACCCTCGGCGACTTCGTCCTCGTCGAGAGCATCGTTGTTCAGCAGCCGGGCTTCGCCCTCGGTCACCTGCGCGATACACGTTCCACACGAACCGGTTTCGCAGGATGAGGGGGCCCTGAGCCCGGCCATCCTGGCCATCTGCAGCAGGGTGTGCCCCGGCCGGTAGTCCACGGTGACCGTTTCCCGGTCCAGTTCGATCGTCACGGTCTCGGTCACCTGGGCCCCGGGTGACGCGGTCGGGACCGGCGCCACGGTGAAGCGTTCCAGATGCACCCGCTCCGCCGGGACTCCGGCGTCCAGCAGTGCCCGCTCGACGGTGTCCATGAACGGGCCCGGCCCACAGACGAAACAGTCCGCATCGGTGCCTGTGTCGGCGACGAACGCGGCAATCTTCTCCGCGGTCACCACCCCCTGTTCGACGTCGAGGTGGTGCTGGAGCGCGAAGCGGTCACCGTGTTCGTCGGCGAGGCAGTCGAGGGCCTCCCGGAAGATGACCGAGGACACCTCACGATTGGCGTACAACAACCGCGCCCGGCCGGCGGAGTGCGCCAGTTCGGTCTGGATCAGCGAGAACACCGGCGTGATACCGCTGCCACCGGCAAACGCCACCAGCTCACGACCGCTATCGGAGCGGACGAAGCGACCCTCGGGTGCTGCGACGCTGATCCGGTCTCCCGGTGCGGCATTGTCGTTGAGCCAGTTGGACACCACACCGTCGCGGTCACGCTTGACCGTGACCCGCAGATCAGGGTGCTTCGCCGGCGAGGACGACATGGAATAGCAGCGGCGGTACTCCTGTCCGCCCACCTCGACGCGAAGCGCCAGGTACTGGCCGGCCCGGTAGGAGAAGTGCTCGGCCAGCTGTGGCGGAACATCGAAGACGATCGAGATCGCGTCGTCGGTCTCGCGCACCACATCCTTGATGCGCAGCGAGGTGAAGCCGTCCGCATCAGCGGTTTCGGCGGCAGCTTCGCTCGGGGAGGTCATCACCACAAGGTTATCAAGTACTTGTCATAGATCTCAAGTACTAGATAACTACGGGTCGACGTGGTCCGCGTACAGCGTGTGCCCGGTGCCCTGCTCCACGACTCTTCCGAGCAGCGTGCGCAGCTGCGCCTGTTCGTCGCGGGTGAGCACGCCGAACACCTTGTCGTGCGCCTCGACGGCATCGCTGATCACCGCGGCGGCGACGGCGCGCCCCTCTTCGGTCAGGAAGGCCTGCAGGATCCGGCCGTGCTGGGGGTCCTGCTTGCGCTCCACCAGGCCGCGCTTCTCCAGGGCCGTGAGCGCCAGTTGTACGCCCTGCGGGCTGATAAGCAGCCGGCGCGCGAGTTCGGCGCCGGACAGGCCGGGCTGGTTGGCCAGCTGGCGCAGCACACCGATCTGCGCGGTGCTCACGCCGTGCGGTTTCACCGCGTCGTTCACGGAGGTCAGGGAGAAGTAGAAGGCCTGTTTGAGCAGCCAGAGGATGTTGTCGGTGAGTTCAATGCTCAAATCGTCGCCCATCCTCAACCGCCCATCTGCTAGCCCCGGAACACCACACCGTCCTTCATGACGAACCGGACGTCCAGTGTGGCTGCGATATCCCGGGACACATCGCCCGGTACGGCGATGATATCGGCCAGGTAGCCCGCAGCGAGCCGTCCCAGTTCGTGCTCGGCATCGATGAGTTCGGCGCCGACCACGGTGGCCGCCCGGATGGCCTGCATCGGGGTCATCCCGCGCTGCACCAGAGCGCCGAGCTCCTTGGCGTTCTGGCCGTGCGGGATCGCCGGTGCGTCGGTGCCGCAGGCGATCCGCACACCGGCGGAGATGGCCTTGGGCAGCATCGCTTTCGCGCGGGGAAACACCTCGAGGGCCTTCTTGCGGAGTTCCGGCGCGATCCGGTCGATCGCCATCGCATCGGTGAGATAGGTCGTCGACACCAGGAAGGTGCCGTGGTCCACCATCATCTGGATGGTGTCGTCGCTGGCGAGGAACCCGTGCTCGATACAGTCGATACCGGCTCGGATACAGGCCCGGATGGCGCTGTCCCCCACCGCGTGCGCGGCCACCTTGACCCCGGCACGGTGCGCCTCGTCCGCGATAGCCTCGAACTCTGCGTCCGAATACTGTTGCGCCCCAGGAGCTGTACTGTGCGACATCACCCCACCGGAGGCGGACACCTTGATCAGTTTGGCGCCGTGACGGATCTGGTAGCGCACACACGCGATGACATCGGGAACACCGTTGGCGATGCCCTCGGCCACCGACAGCGGCATCACGCCGGGCGCCAGCCGCTGGAACACCGTCGGGTCGAGGTGGCCACCGTAGGGGGTGACCGCGTGGCCGGCCGGCCAGATGCGCGGCCCGGGGTGCCAGCCCTGCTCGATGGCACGTTGCAGTGCGACATCGAGCAGGTAGCCCCCGGTCTTGACCATCAGGCCCAGGTTGCGGACGGTCGTGAAACCGGCGTCCAGGGTGGTGCGGGCGTTGACCGCCCCGCGCAGCGTGCGATACGCCGGATCATCCTGCACGCCGTGCATCGGCGTCGGCAGCCCCTCCGGACTGCCCGGCCCACCGATGAGCAGGTTCAGTTCCATGTCCATCAGGCCCGGCAACAACGTCACGTCGCCCAGATCGATCTCGGTAGCCGAATCCGGCGTTGGCTCAGGGGGATTGACGGCGGTGATGCGGTTGCCCTCGATCACCACCACGGCGGGCGTGCGGATCTCGCCGGCGACGACATCGGCCCAGCGAGCCGCCCGCAGAACAGTTACGGTCACGGAACCGGCTCGTATACGCAGTCCAGCCGGGTGGCGCCGGAATCCGGCACCCGGGGCTGCTTCCAGCACTCCACCGAGAACGACACCGTCACCATCGAATACAGCAGGCGCATCAGGTTGAGCACATCCTCGGGCATATCGTCGAGGCTGAATTTGTCGCAGTAGGTAATGGCCTCTTCGGCGCGCGCGGTGATGGCGTCGTAGAAGGGCTGTATCTCGACCATGGTGCTGCCCAGCCGCTTGCTGTAGCGCTGCGCCTCGGTGGCCAGGCACCAGTCCGAGAACTGTTCCAGGTCAGCGAATTCCACTGGTAGCACGTTGCTCACTCTCCCGCTGGTAGGCGTCGATCCACGATGCGGTCTCCTTGTGCAGGTGCCGCAGCAGTATCTCCTGATCGCAGTACAGGAACTCCTCCACTGCACGGGATTCGATACTGGTCTGGGTTGCCTCCAGGGTGTTGGCATCCTGCAGCCCGTATTCCTTGAACGTCGCCGCCGCCAGTTCCTGGCCCAGACGTTCCCGCGGCGTGCGTGGCTGCGGGAAGTACAGCGTGCACTCGAAGGTGTGGGTGTTGTACGACGTCGGCCAGTAGTGATAGGTCAGGTACCAGCCCTGCCCCCAGAACAGGATGACGAAGTTGGGGAACAACTGGAACGAATCCAGGCCCCACGGTTCGCATTTCGCGGGATTGAGGCCCACCGGCATCGCACCGAGATCGGGAGCGTCCCACGGCCCGAACAAACCGCTCTTGCAGATGTCCTCGATCGGCTTGCGCAATTCGTCGGCCATCTCCCAGGGCCGCACACCGGAGGTGCTCACCAGACGGTGCGGACCATCGATGCGGTAGTGCGGCGCCTCGAACCCGGCTTGTGCGGCGGCCTTGGAGTACGCGGTGGGCGTCTGGTTCGCGTGCAGCACTGGTGCGTGATAGAACTCCTGGAAGGCGTCCATGTAGAGCTTCCAGTTGGCCTTCACCTCGGAGCGATAGGTGAACCGCGAGGTCATCTTGTCGAACGGGTAACCGGCCAGATCGGTGATCATCGGGCCGAGGAAGTCGATCAGCGTCTGCTCCGGTTCGGCGGCGAAGTTGACGAAGATGAAGCCTTCCCACACCTCGCAGTGCACCGGCACGAGGCCGTAGCGCTCCTTGTCCAGGTCGAAGAACTCCTCCTCCTGCTGGACGTAGGTCAGTTTGCCTTCCAGGTCATACCGCCAGGCGTGGTACTTGCAGATGAATTGGCGACACGTCCCACTGGTTTCCTCCAACGGCTTGTCGTTCCAGACGAGCTTGTTCCCGCGATGCCTGCAGACGTTGTGGTAGGCCTTCACCTCACCTTTGGTGGTGCGGCACACGATGATCGAGGTGTTGGCGGCCTTCATCTCCTTGGTGAAATAGCTGCCCTTGCGCGGCAGCAGCTCCACCCGTCCCACGTTCAGCCACGCCCGTTTGAAGATCGCCTGGCGTTCCAGCTCGTAGATCTCCGGGTTGATCGAATCCTCATAGGAGACCGGGCCGGTGCCCAGCTCCGGGTAGTGCTCGGTCCAGCTGCCCTCTGCCGGTTTCGGGAAACGCGCCATGCCATGACGGTATCGCCGTACCCGGTGAATGACAAGTAGTTGATATTGCCCGCCGTGGCGTGCTCACCCGGCGTCGGGCAGGCTGATGGGCAACATGGAAGCCTTACCCCTGCCCGCTATCGGGTCCGATCCCGACGGGTTGTTCACCGCGTTCGGCGAGTGGGCCGCCACCGCCGGCACGGTGCTGTACCCGGCGCAGGAGGAAGCGCTGATCGAACTGGTCAGCGGCGCCAACGTCATCCTCGCCACGCCGACCGGCTCCGGCAAATCACTGGTGGCCACCGGTGCCATCTACGCCGCACTCGCCGCCGACCGCACCAGCTTCTACACCGCCCCGATCAAGGCACTGGTCAGCGAGAAGTTCTTCGCACTGTGCGAGGTGTTCGGCGCGGCCAACGTCGGCATGCTCACCGGCGACGCATCGGTGAACGCCGACGCGCCGATCATCGCGTGCACTGCCGAGATCCTCGCCAACATCGCGTTGCGGGAAGGCGCCGACGCGGATATCGGCCTGGTCGTGATGGACGAGTTCCACTTCTACGGCGACCCGGACCGCGGCTGGGCCTGGCAGGTGCCGCTACTGGAGCTCCCGCACGCCCAGTTCCTGCTGATGTCGGCCACCCTCGGCGATGTCACGTTCCTGCGTGCGGACCTGAGCCGGCGGACCGGCCGGGAGACCGCGCTGATCACCGGTGCCGAACGACCGGTGCCGCTGTTCTACTCCTATGCCACCACCGCCATGCACGAGACGATCGCCGACCTGCTGGACACCAGGCAGGCGCCGATCTACGTCGTGCACTTCACCCAGGCCTCCGCGCTGGAACGGGCGCAGGCCCTGATGAGCGTGAACGTGAGCACCAAGGAAGAGAAGGCGGCAATCGCCGACCTGATCGGTGCCTTCCGCTTCTCCACCGCGTTCGGCACCACGCTGTCGCGGCTGGTCCGGCACGGCATCGGCGTGCACCACGCCGGGATGCTGCCCAAGTACCGGCGTCTCGTCGAGCAGCTCGCCCAGGCCGGTCTGCTGAAGGTCATCTGCGGCACCGACACCCTCGGCGTCGGCATCAACGTGCCGATCCGCACCGTGGTGTTCTCGGCGTTGTCGAAATACGACGGCGTCCGGACCCGGTTGCTCAATGCCCGCGAGTTCCACCAGATCGCCGGACGGGCGGGGCGGGCGGGTTACGACACCGCGGGCACCGTCGTGGTGCAGGCCCCCGAACACGAGGTGGAGAACCTCAAGCAGTTCGCCAAGGTCGCCGATGATCCGAAGAAACGCCGGAAGTTGGTGCGCCGCAAGGTCCCCGAGGGCATGGTGCCGTGGAGCGAGAAGACCATGACCCGGTTGATCGAGGCCACCCCGGAGGCGCTGCACAGCAATATGAAGGTGACGACGGCGATGATCCTCGACGTCGTCGACCGGCCGGGTGATCCCTTCATCGCCATGCGGCGGCTGCTCACCGAGAATCACGAGCCACGCAAGAAGCAGCTCCGGCTCATCCGCGATGCGGTCGGCATCGCGCGCTCACTGCTGCAGGCCGGTGTGCTGGAACGGCTGGCCGAGCCGGAGCCCGACGGACGGCGTTACCGGCTGACGGTGGATCTGCCGCCGGATTTCGCGCTGAACCAGCCGCTTTCCACGTTCGCCCTGGCCGCCGTCGATACCCTGGACACCGCCTCGGAAACCTATGCCCTGGACGTGGTTTCGGTGATCGAAGCCACGCTGGAAGATCCCCGGCAGATCATGGCCGCGCAGTTGAAGAAGGCCCGTGGCGAGGCCGTCGCGGCGATGAAGGCCGAAGGGATCGAGTACGACGAGCGGATCGCGCTGCTCGATGAGGTGACCTACCCCAAGCCGCTGCAGGAGCTGCTGGATCACGCATACGCGGTGTATCTGCAGACCAATCCCTGGGCCGCAGATGGCCAGCTATCACCGAAATCCGTGGTGCGCGAAATGTGGGAGCGCGCCATGACCTTCCGCGAGTACGTCAGTCAATACGGCCTGACCCGCTCCGAAGGAGCGGTGCTGCGCTACCTGTCCGACGCGTTCAAGGCGCTGCGTTCCGGTGTGCCCGCCGCGGCCCGTACCGAGGAGCTCAACGATATCGTCGAGTGGCTCGGCGAGCTTGTCCGACAGGTCGATTCGAGCCTGCTCGACGAGTGGGAGCAGCTGACCAATCCGGACCAGCCGCACGATGTCCCGGTGGCGGTCCCGGCCCGTCCGCGCCCGCTGACCGGCAATGAGCGGGCATTCACGGCGATGGTGCGCAATGCGCTCTTCCGCAGAGTGGAGTTGTTCGCCCGCCGGCGCTGGTACGACCTGGGCGAATTGGATGCCGCCTCCGGGTGGACGCCGGAACGCTGGCAGGAGGTCGGTGCGGAGTATTTCGCCGTGCACGACGATGTCGGCACCGGCGCCGACGCGCGGGGTCCGGCGCTGTTGATGATCGACCGGGAGCCGGGCATGTGGCGGGTGCGCCAGATCCTGGATGATCCTGCCGGCGACCATGACTGGGCCCTGCTGGCCGAGGTGGATCTGGAGGCCTCCGACGAGGAGGGCGCCGCGGTGATCCGGTTGGTCGACGCCGGCCTGCTGGACTAGGCGGGTCCGAAAACCGACAGGCTGCCCTCGACGATTCCGATCAGGGCACCGATCGCGGCGTGGTCTCCGGTGGCCTCGACCTGCCCGGCACGGACCGCCTCGGCCATGGTCGTGCGCTGACCCGCGATGGACCCGAGCACGCTCGCCGAGGCCCGGACCACCACGTCCGGGGCGGTGTCCGCGGCCCCAGGGGTGACCGACATCCGGCCGTCGCGGATCCGCAGGCACGCCACGCTGTCACCGATATGGAATTCGTAGAGCGCTTCCAGCTCGGGCGGGACGGCACCGGCACCGCTGCCGGCGAGGAAACCCAGCGCCCATTCCGCGCGGAACACCTCTGCCCCGGCGTCGGCTTCGGCCAGCTGATGACGGGCGCCCCATAGCGCCAGCGGTATGACGGCCGTGGCCAGCTCGCGGCCGGCCTCGGTGAGCTCGTATGCCACCGCGGAAGCCGGCTGGTCGAGCAGCAACCGGCGCTGGATCACCCCGTCGGCCTCCAGTTGACGGACCCGGGTCGCCAGCAGGCTGGTCCCGATGCCGGGCAGTGCGTCGGCCAGGTTCGTGTAACGCTTCGGGCCCGAGCCGAGTTCGCGCACGATCAGCAGCGTCCAGCGCTCGCCGACGATATCGAGTGCGTGCGCCAGGCCGCAGAACTGGCTGTAATTCCGTCGGGTCATGGACATAGGCTACTCGTTTTCGTTGTGAACTTCTGTTTTATGTGGTGCACTTCTATTTCTTATGTTACTTTCGTGGCAGCGAGAGGAGCCACCCATGGCCTCACTGACACATGCCCGCCCGCCTGCCGGACTCCTGGCCGCCGCGCTGCGCGCCCTGCAACGCACGCACCGGCCGCCCCGCGAGCGGCGGGACCGCCGGCACTATCCGCCCAAGCGCGACAAGGTGATTGAGGACGCCGCCATGGCGCGGGAGATGTATCGCCTCTAGCGTTTCCTTGACAGGCAAGTATTTACTTGCCTATGGTGGCCGGGTGGGTGACGTCTTCAAAGCGCTGGCCGACGCCACCCGCCGCACCATCCTCGACGAGCTCACCGAACGTGACGGGCAGACCCTGTTCGAGATCTGCGCACGGCTGACCACCCGGCACGGGCTGAACTCATCGCGGCAGGCGGTCTCGCAGCACCTGGACGTGCTCGAATCGGCCGGCCTGGTGCAGACGCGGCGCGAGGGCCGCTACAAGTTCCACCACATCGACACCGCGCCACTGGAACCCATCATCGAGCGGTGGCTCAACAAACCCGGGAGGGAAACACCATGCGGATCAACCTGACCAGTGTGATGGTCGACGATCAGGACAGGGCGCTGCGCTTCTACACCGACACCCTCGGCTTCCAGCTCAAGCACGACATCCCGATGGGTGAGGCCCGCTGGATCACCGTGGTGTCGCCCGACAATCCCGACGGCACCGAGCTGGTGCTGGAGCCCGACGGTCACCCGGCGGCGAAACCGTTCAAGGACGCCCTGGTGACCGACGGAATCCCGTTCACCGCCTTCGAGGTCGACGATGTGCGTGCCGAGTTCGACCGGCTGAGCGGGCTGGGGGTGCGTTTCACCCAGCAGCCCACCGACATGGGGCCGGTGGTGACCGCCGTGCTCGATGACACCTGCGGCAACCTCATCCAGATCCAGTCAGCTTCCTGATGATGTCGACCTCGTGTCGCCGATAGGGCCGCCCATCGGCGAACGCCAGATCGTGGAACCACTCCCTGGGCGGCTTCAGATACGGCTTGTCCCAGGAATCCCACGGTAGCCAGGTTTGCGTCTTACCCGCGAACAAACCCCAGGTGTAGGCGCCGACATGCCGGCGTTTCGCCACCGGCAGCACTCCTTCGATGGTGCTTCCCTCGGTGCGCGCCAGGTATTCGGTGCACATGATCGGACGGCCCCACGGCTGGAGTTCGTTGATCCTGCCCTCGAAGCCTGCCGGGTTGTCGTAGCTGTGGAAGGTGATCACGTCGGCGAGATCGAGCTGGATACCCGCCATGTCACTGCGCCGCGACGCATCGCCCCACTCGCCCTCCCAGACACCAGTGGTCAACGGCTGCACCGGATCCACCGTGCGCGCCCAGCGGAAGACCTGAGGCAGCAGGTCGGCGACGAGTTCGGGTTTGTCATCGCGCTCCACCGACTTGTAGACCGCCGCCGGATTGTCGGGTTCGTTCCACAGATCCCAGCCCAGCACCCGCGGGTCGTTGCGGAACTGGGTCAGGATGCGTACCACGTATTCCTGGAGAACCTGGCGATAGCGCCGGTCGTCGAGCCGCTCGGCGCCCGGGCTCTGCACCCAGCCGGAGTTGTGGATGCCGGGCCGCGGTGCTCGTTGCGGGCCGCTCCTGGGCAGCGGGTCCCAGCATGAGTCGAAAAGCACCAGTAGGGGTTTGATCGCGTGCCGGGCCGCGATGTCGACGAAGTGGGCAAGCCGCCGCTGGAAGCCGACGCGGTCCTGGGTCCACAGCTGATCGTGCAGGAACACCCGCACGGTGTTGAGGCCCATGGCGCGCGCCATCCGCAGCTCACCGTCGATCCGTTGCGGGTCGAACGTGTCCTGCTGGAACATCTCCAACTGGTTGATCGCGTTGGACGTGATGTAGTTCGCGCCGACCAGCCAGCCCTGTCCGCGGAACCAGCGGTGGGCACGGTCGTTGGACCAGCGGCCCGGCGCGGCCGTCGCGCGCGGGGCAGTGGCCAAAGCGGCTGCCGGTGGTGCGAGAAGCGGAAGTTTGAGAACGGTCCTGCGACGCATGTGGTTCAGATCACGTACCAAGTTGTGGTCCTTCTGGTTTCGTTTCCTGGATAACGGCCGGTCCCCCTTAGCCCTACCCGGATGCGAAAGCCCCTACACAAGACCCACGTCAGGTCAGGGTTTGAGGACGACCTTGACCGCTCCGTCGGCCTTGCGCTGGAAGATGTCGTACGCGTGTGGCGCCTCGTCCAGCGGCACGGTGTGGGTGGCGAAACGATCGACGCCGAGCGGATCGTCGTCGGTCAGCAGCGGCAGGATCTCGGGCACCCACTTCTTGACGTTGGCCTGGCCCATCCGGACCTGGATCTGCTTGTCGAACAGCGTGAGCATCGGCAACGGGTCGGCCATGCCGCCGTACACGCCGATCAGCGAAATGGTGCCGCCGCGTCGCACGATATCGATGGCCGAGTACAGCGCGTCGAGACGGTCAAGACCTGCCTTCTCCATGAACGGCTTGGCCAGGAAGTCCGGCAGCAGGCCGGTAAGTTGTTGTGCCGTCTTGACAACCGGCGACCCATGGGCCTCCATACCGACGGCATCGATGACCGAATCGGTGCCGCGACCACCGGTCAGCTCCCGGATGACATCGCCGATGGGGTTCTCCTGCACGCCCAGGTCCACGGTGCGAATGCCCCGGTCCTGTGCCCGCTGCAGCCGCTCCGGCACCCGGTCGACCGCGATGACGTCGTAGCCGAGGTGAGCGGCGATCCGGGCCGCCATGTCACCGATCGGACCCAATCCGAGGACCGTCACCGAGCCGCCGTCCGGGATGTCGGCGTAGGCCACCGCCTGCCACGCGGTGGGCAGGACATCGGAGAGGTAGACGAACCGGGAGTCGGGAGGGCCGTCGGGCACCTTGATGTGGGTGAACTGGGCCTGCGGGACCCGCAACAGCTCGGCCTGCCCGCCCGGCACGCTGCCGTAGAGCTCCGAGTATCCGAAAAGCGCGGCACCCATCCCCTGTTCGCGCACCTGCGTCGTCTCGCACTGCGTGTACAGCTGACGGTCGCACATGAAACAGCTGCCGCACGAGATCTGGAACGGAATGACCACCCGATCACCGACCGCCAGATCGGTCACGCCGGAACCAATTTCGCGCACGACCCCCATCGGTTCGTGCCCGAGGATGTCGCCCGGGCTCATGAAGGCGCCCAGCACCTCGTAGAGGTGCAGGTCCGACCCGCAGATGTTCGTCGAGGTCACCTCGATGATCGCATCAGTGCTCTCTTCGATCTTC
This sequence comes from Mycolicibacterium sp. P9-22, assembly GCF_008329585.1. Taxonomy (GTDB): domain Bacteria; phylum Actinomycetota; class Actinomycetes; order Mycobacteriales; family Mycobacteriaceae; genus Mycobacterium. Next base: position 31,570 of record NZ_NPKP01000007.1, read on the forward strand.
GGGTCCGGAACCTGCTCAACCCGGACGTCGCGCTTACCGTGCCAAGTGACTGCCTTCATACCGGGGGCGATACCCGCCGGAAGGCGGCTGAAACGTCATCACCCCGGCGGCGCGGCGTTTACGCGGCGGCACGCCGGGCACCCAACATTCCATGACTGCTCAACCGCCCGATCCCGACCCGATCGACACTCCGGACCTGGAACCCGGCGGTGGAGTCCGCCCCGGCAGCACCCCGCCGGATTCGGCGCAGACATCGGGTTTGAGCGAGCCCGAACCCCGGCCCCGGCACCGGTACACGCGCACCCAGATCGTCTCGCTGGTCGCGCTGGCGATCTTCATCCTCATCTTCGCCGCAGCGGCGGTCGGACTGATCGTGGATATGACGGGCTAGTCGTACCGCCCAGGCAGCTAGTCGGGCGAACCCTCACTGTCGTCGAAGAACGCCCAGCCATCCTCGGATTTGACTTCCATCCGCCAGCCGAGTTCGGAGTTGTCGGCCTTGGCGTCGACGAACCAGGCGTGGGCATCTCCGGCGCTCTCGATGTCTTTGGTATCGACGACGTCGCCGTGTGGATTCAGAACTCGATAGGTAGCCATAGGGCAATGGCTTCCCGTTGTGTGCGGCCGTCAATCGTGGGTATCCCCCAGCAATGAGCAATCCAGATCCCGAGAAGCGGGATTCCGAGGCCGGTGAAACCGACGTCGCGGAGGATCCCAAGGTGGCGAGTTCTCGCGCGGACGACGCGGAGGGCGGCTCCTATGTGGGCCGTACGTTCTCCGCTGACGATTTCGACGGCGGTGAGACCGGCGCGGAAGCGCGAGCGGAGAACTAACCCAATTCGATGTCGACGGCCAGGGGGCGGTGATCGGACAACGCCGCCACGGGCGCGCTGCTGTTCCGGGCGCACAGCGCCGGGTCGTCGGTGAGGATGTGATCCAGCTGTTTTGTCGGCACGTCGGCGGGGAACGTGGGCGCACTGGCCAGCGGACGCAAACCGGAACATCTCGACGCCGTCTCCGGGGTGAGGTTGAGGTCGCCGGCCAGCAGGTGCGGCCCGGGCAGGCCCCTGAGGTCTTTCACCAATCGTCGCAATTGCCTGCGGTTCCACCCGGGCACGAACGAAAGATGGGTATTCGCAACGGACATCGGGCCCAGCGGGGTGTCGAGTTGGGCGATCACCGCGGCGCGGGGTTCTTCGTTGACGATCATCACCTTGTCGGGCCCGGGCAGATACATCGGAAACCGCATGGGAATACGCGGTAGTCGAACCACCTGCCAGCTCGTCGCCGGGAATCGCGACAGCAGCGCGATACCGTAGGCCGCGGTACCCGGTTGTTCCTCGCCGGTGGCGGCCATCCAGGTGGCCCCCGGCGTTCCCGAGATGGCGGCCACGAAGCGGTGCGACACCGCGCCCATCGCCTCCGCGGCGACCGCGGTGAGATCGGTACGGCCGGAGCGTTGCTGCTCGAGGTCCACTTCCTGCAACGCGAGGACGTCGGGATCGAGCCGGCGTACACATTCCGCCAGGCGGTCCGGATGGACGCCGTCACCGACGGTGCGGCCATGCAGAATGTTGAACGTCGCAATACGCATCCCCGGTGGGTACCCAGGTTGGGCCACCACAACAACTGGAGGGGCGCGATGTCGACACATGAGGAGCTCAGAGCGGCGCTGCGCACCGCGGCGTCCGCGCTCAAGGAGCACGGCCCGGGGTTCGCCCTGGCCGGCAGCTACGCGTTCTGGGTGGCCGGGGGCCCGGAGCCGGTCCACGATGTCGATTTCGTGGTCGCCGAAGCGGACACCGAGGCCGCCGCGACGACGCTGTGCAAGGCCGGCTTCAGGATCGAGCGTCCGCCCGAGGACTGGCTGTTCAAGGCGCACTCCGACGGTGTGCTCGTCGATGTGCTGCACCGGCTCAACGGAGTGCCGGTGACCGCGCAGACACTCGAATGCGCCCAGGAGCATGATGTGATCGCCATCCGGATGCCGGTGCTGCCGGTGACCTTCGTGCTCACCCAGAAGTTGCGGGCCTTGAACGAGCACTATTGCGATTTCACGTCACTGCTGCCTGCAGCCCGGGCGGTGCGCGAAAAAGTCGATTGGGACGCGGTCCGGCGTGACACCGCGGACAACGATTACGCGGTGGCGTTCCTGACACTCGCCGACCGGCTGGGTATCAGTGGGTGACGTCGCTCAGGCGCTGGTGTCCCGGTGCGCGTCGGCCACCGGTTTGGACTCCGCCGACCCACGCTGGCGCAGGAAGATCGAGAGACCGACGATGGCGGCCACCGCGATGAACTCGCTCTGCCAGTTCTGCATCGACTCGAACCAGAACTGCGATGTGGTGATGTACTGCCACACCGACATCGTCGCCTCGCCGTGCTGGGTCTGTTCCTCGTTGTACGCCGCGGTGCCGCCCACCGCGTGCAACGCCCACGATGCGAAGAAGAGCACGAAAAATGCCAGCGCCAAGGAATTCTCGTACAGCCGCAGCACCCAACCGCCCCGGCGCACCGGCCACGGGGTCGAGTCGGTGATGGTGGCCAGCCGTGGATCGTCATCCTGCGGGACCCGCTTGTTCATCGGTTTGGATTCCGAGGATCCCCGCTGATAGAGATAGGCCGTCAGCACGACATACATGCCCATCTGCAGGAATTCGGATTCCCAGTTCTCGAACATCGCCTCGACGAAGGCGCCGGTCCGCAGGTAGTCCAGAATCGAGGCGGCCTGCGAAACACCATGGGTACGTTGCTCTTCCTGGTAGACCAGGGCGCCCGACACCACCATGCCGGCGAAGAAGACCGCGAAGAGCCCGAGGCAGGCCAACAGCAAGCCGTTGTCGCGCAGCGGGTGACGCGGCGCATTGGCACTACCCCGACCTTCTTCGGCCAGGACGCTCATGTCAGTGGTTACGCAGTTTGTTGACGAGCTTGTCCTTGGTCAGGCTGGAGTACCCGGTGATCCCGAGTTCCTTGGCGCGTTTCTTGAGGTCCGACACGTTCCAGTCCTCGTAGGACCCGGACTTGCCGCCCTTGCGCCCGACCGCGGACTTACCGCGTGCCGCGGCCGCGTTGGAGATGCGCGCCGCCTTCTCCTTGGACGCGCCGTCCTCCCGCAGGTCCTCGTACATCTTCTCGTTCTTGATCGACGAATTCGGCATCGCCATCACCTCCGTGAGAACGAGTGCCCGGCCGGAGCCCCGTCGAAACGCGGTCAGCCCCTGGCGACCCTTCGCACCAGGGTCCGGGTGGCCTTCTCGAGGGTGCAGGCGGCGGCCGTCGGGTCCTTCTGCCTGGCGGCGCGCCTGACGGCCCCCGCGATGGTGATTCCTCGCTGGTAGCCGGTGACCACCCGGGGGTCCACATAGGAGTTCCGCGCGACTGCGGGAGTGTTACCCAACTCCTCGGACACCTCTTTCATGACCGCCGCCACGGCGCGTTTGGCTTTTCGCTCGGTGTCGGGCGGATCGGCGTCGGCGAACGCGGCCGCCGCCAACACGGTGCCGTGCCAGGTGCGCAGGTCCTTGACGCTGAACTCGTCGCCGACCAGTTCCTTGAACCGCGCGTTCAGGTCGGATGCATGAATGTCGACCCAATAGGAACCGTTGCGGCACACCAGTAATCGGTCGGTGCGCCCGTCGCGCCGCAGCAGCGCGCGCACCGCCCGCACGACTTCGGGATCCTCGACCTCCAGGGTGCGGCGGACCCCGCTCTTGGCGGGATAGTCGAAGGCCACCGCGCCGTTGCGCAGGCTGACGTGTTCGCATTGCAGGGTGGCGAGACCATAGGATTCGTGCTCCTCGGCGTACTGCTCACCACCCGCGCGGAAGTACCCGCGGTCCAGAAGTTGCAGCGCCAAGGCGAGCACTCGCTCCCGCGAGAGCCCGCGACCGGCGAGATCCTCGGCGATGCGTTCCCGCCAGGCGGGCAACCGGGTCGACAGCTCCAGCACTCGGTCGAACTTCTCCTCGGCCCGTTCCTCCTGCCAGGCCTGGTGATAGAGGTACTGCCGGCGGCCGGCAGCGTCGGTGCCGACGGCCTGAATGTGCCCGTTCGCGTACGGGCTGATCCACACCTTGCGCCAGGCCGGCGGGATCACGAGATCCTTGATGCGTGCCAGCGCGTCGGGATCGTCGAGCCGTCGCCCATCGGGATCCCGGTAGGTGAAGCCCTTACCGCTGCGCCGGCGGGTGATGCCGGGGCCGCTCAGGTCGCTGCGCCGCAGCCGCATGGTCACCTCCGGTATTTCAAGAACACGTAGTCCTGGTGCACGAGAACGTGGTCCAGTTGCATGCCGACCGGCACGGTCAATGGGGAAAGTCGGGCGCTGGCACGAACCGGTTGACTCGCAGCGAGTTTGGGCGCCAACGTCACGCAGATCTCATCGACCGCGCCGCACTCAACCAACTCGTCGAGTAGTGTCGGTCCACCTTCACACAGGATGCGAGGCATCCCGGCTGCGCCGAGCAGTTCCACGACACGCACCAGGTCCACTGCGTCGGTGCCGGCGGCGAATACCCGGGACAGCCGGTCGGCAGGTTCGTCGCGGGCCGGTGCGGCCCGCTCGGTGGTGATCAGGATCGGTGGCTGGTACGGGTCGCTGAACAGTCTGGCCGGCAGATTGCCGGTGCGGCTGACGACCGCGATCGGTGGTGGGTCGGGCCTGCCTTCGGCATGGCGCTCGGCCTGCTGGGCTTCGGTGAGCCGCACCGGACCGTAATTCTCGGCGCGCGCGGTCCCCGCGCCCACCAGCACCACATCGGCGAAGCCCCGTAGCGTCCGCAGCAGTTCCTGGTCCACGGGATTCGACAGCGGCCCGGCACGGCCCGCGAATGCGGCGGCACCGTCGGCGCTGAAGATCATGTTCGCGCGCACGCCATGTGGTGGTACGGCGTAGAACTGCGCGAGATCAGCGAGGCCACCCACCTCCGCGATTGTGGCGGTCATGCCGGCTTCCCCGGTGGCAGGTCACGCACGTCGGCGAAGGAGACCAGCCGCGGGTGTCCCTGCGGAGAGGCACCGGCCACGGGCTCCAGCAGGTACCCGACGTGATCTCCGAGGAGATGGCGTTCCAGGATCCGGCCGACGAACCAGGCCGCAGCGTCCTCAAGGATCGGTACCTGCTCGGGACCGGGCCGCCACGCGCAGTGCGCGAACTTGTCGTACGAGTCGCCGGTGCGGCCTCCGAACAGCTTTGGGACATCCAGGTGTTCGCGATCGAACACGTGCACTGCCAGGTGGGTGGCGTCCGCAGCCACCCGGAAGGTGCGGTTCCGCTTGGAGAGCCCGACCAGGAATCGCGGCGGATCGATACTCGTCTGGCTTGCGAAGCCGACGAGACAGCCCGATCGCGTGTCCTGCGCGCAGACGGTGACGACGAACATCGGATAGTCCAGTTCTGCGACCAAGTCCTCGAAAGCCGCGGTTTCCGGGGTGTTCACCCGGTATCTATGCCCCCTGGCTACGGATTCGAACCCGCCCTGGCCCGCTCCCGGATCGACGCGACGACGCCCCCGTCGTTGAGGATGTCGGTGCCGGTGAGATAGCCGGCTTTGTCGCTGACACAGAAGGCGAAGAGGTCGGCCATCTCCTCGGCCGTCCCCCAGCGCGGCACGGCGGCATCGGCGACCAGTGCCCCCGCCCCGCCCTGTTCCTCCAGCCGGCCCATCTCGGTGTCGACGGAGCCCGGTGACACCGAGACGATCCGCAGTCCGCGGCCGTTGAACCGCTCGGCCTGGGCGCTGCTGTACCACTTGACGAAGTTCTTGCTGATCGCATAGGCGATACCGGATCGCTGCTGCTCACCGGCGATATCGCAGGCCGCCGTGGTGGCGGCCAGGAAGGCGGCTTCATCGGAGAGCGCCAGCGGGAAGGCCGCAACCGGGATCAGTTCCTCGGGCAAGATGTGCGCCGCCATCGACGCGACGTTGACGATGGCGCCGCCGCCCCCGACGCCGCTGTAGAACGCTTCGTTGACGTTGAGAGTGCCGATGGCGTTGGTGCGCATGACGTATTCGGCGTCACCCATGGCCGGGCTGACGCCGGCGGCGTGCACCACCGCCGCGATGGTGCCGAGTCCCGCGGCGGTCTCGAACATTTCGTCGACGGCCCGCCGGTCGGTGACATCGCAGTGAACCGCCGTGGCGCTGATGCCCTGGGCGCTCAGGGCCGCCGCCGCGGCTGCGAGTCGGTCTGCCCGGATATCGCACAGCACGACGGGGTGCTCGCGCCCGATCGTCTTCGCGGTGGCCACACCCATGCCGCCCGCGCCGCCGGTGATGATCGTCACTCGAGTCATCTTCGGACCGTATCCGACGACCGGGCTGACCTTGTGGTCGGCACCCACCGGACGATCTTCGGTCGGCCTCCGAGCACCACGGTTGCCGTCGAACTTTCGCGTGCGCACACGAGCTGGAGTGAGTACAGTGAAGGTCGGTTCAGCAGCAGCCATCCACAGGTCCGAGCAGGTGGGGGGCTAGATGACAAACATTCACATGGAATCGATCCAGCCGATACGGGCGCGGCGCAGACCGACGGCGGGGCGGTGTTCAGCAGCGCGCCCCGGTCTCGAAATGTCCACGCAGTGGCCAGCTTTCGACGTTGCACTGGTGTCAGTGGAGGGTGAGATCGATGCGGCCAGCGGTGCCGATCTACTCGACTACGCATTGAGCAAGGCGCTTCTGTGCCGGCTGCTGATCCTCAATCTGGAACGGGTCCGATTCCTGTCCTGCAGCGGTTACCGCACGATCAGGACGCTCGAGCGTCGGTGCGCGATGGCAGACGTCGAGCTGAGCGTGTTGTACGGATCGAGCGCGACCCGGGTACTGCAGATCTGCGACACAGCCCACCAGCGCGCATCCTGAAACAGGTTGCCCAGCAAGTTATCCCGCGGCGTCGCGCAGGATGTCCCGGAGCCGCTCGGCGGGATCGCCCGCACCGGGGTTGAGGCGACGCTGCTGTTCGAGTGACGGAGCGCTGCCCGGCGCCGGCACGGCGGGCACCGAACCCACCGGCGGTGCCGCCGGCGGGGGCGGCGGCGGTGCAGCCACCCCGGCGATCTTGGCGTCCAGCCGGACCAGCGTATCCGCGCGGACGGCCCGGCGTTCCTCATCGGTGTCGGTGTTCCCGGCGAAGCAGCCCTGCGGGGCCTGCTCGACGACCTGCTTGGCGGCCAGATATTGCTCGACGGCTTGCCGCGGTTGGAAGCTGGCCGCCGCATTGTCACCGAGTGATTCCCGGACGAGTGCGAGGTTGACCCGCGCCGGGCATGATTTCGCATGCTCGGTGCCGGCCAGCGCGAGTGAGAACTCGCGGTCGGCATCGTCGAACCGCTTCTCCAGCGCTGCCAGCACGCCGGCCGCGAAATGAGCCTTGGCGGGTTCGATGATGTTGAGGGTCCGCAGCGTGCCGACATCGTCGGACAACGCCGTGACATCGGAATCGGCGAAGTTCGACACCGCAGCGTTCCCCGCGATCACCGTCGATATCAGCTTGGCCGCGAGCAGCAACACCACCAGCACCACCGGCAGCGAGTACACCAGCAGTTTGCGCCGCAAGGTCATCGGCCCACCTCGATCCGGTCGAGGCGGGTCCGGCGCAGATACCGCAGCGCGTGGTACAGCTCGAAGAGGACAACCAGCCCCGCCACACCGGCGAGAACCCAGTACAGCTCAAAACCCGATGTTGCTGCGCCGGCGTGATCCGGTTGTGGTTCCTGGCTGTCCTCGGGGGCGGCTTCCTCCGGTGCCGCGTCCTGTCCGCCCGATACGTACGGCACCCCGATCTGGTCGGCGACCGCCCTCAGCCGCGCCTCGGCCGCGTCCCCGTAGCCGAAGACCGCACCGCCGTCCACAGCGCCTTCCGGCAGCCGGAATTCGCGCTGCGGAGCTGTCGACTCCGGTGCGCCGGCACCGAAGTAGTAGACGAGGTTGCGGGCCTGCGGGTACTGCTGCGAGGCACTGATGAGCTGATAACGCAGCACATTGCCGGCCGCACCGACGTTGGTGATGTCATCGGCGGTCCGGGCGTAGGGCGTGGCGGCATCGAGGGTGGGCCGCAGGCTCCAGGAATCCGCCGACAAAGGCCAGTCCAGCGACGGCCGCGCGGCGAAGGTGATCAGGGCGAAACGGGCGTCGGGATGGCGGTCGAGGACGACGTCGATATCGGCGCGTGCCTGGGTGCCGGCGACCGCCATATCAGCCGAACGGTCCACGATGAGGAAGATGTTCGGCTGCCGTTCGCCGGCGATGCCGGTCACCGCGGGCTCGCTGCCCCCGAAGACCGGCCGGGCCGCGGCGACCAGCAGCAGGATCGCCGCGATGACTAGTCCGTACGACGCCGCCGCACCGCTGCGCCGGCGCAGCAGCACCACGGCGAGGATCAGTGCGCCCACCACGCCGAGCAGCAGCGGCGGCAGCGCCGGTTGCAGGGTCATCGGCGCACCACCAGTGGCCAGGCCAGCATGGCGATGACGGCACCGAGCCCGGCCAGCAGCAACAGCTCCGGGGTTTCGGCCGCCGGGGACGTCGCCTGCTCGGTGTCACGCCGGGGCTGCGGCGGGTGGTCTCGGATATCGCGGAGGTAGGCGGCGATATCGCCACCGGCGGGGTGCACTCGGCCCCCGGTCAAGCGGGCCAGGTCGGCGGGAAAGCTCTGCTCGTCGGTGATGGCGTTGATCTGGACGTCCGCGTCGGCGGCCAGGTCGCGCACCCGCTGCGCGGTGAACAGTGCAGGTCGGTCACCGCCGCCCAGGGCTCCGTCACCCACATAGATCAGCGAGCGGCGCTGCGCGGTGGCGGTGCCGAATTCGGGGAAGCCGGTCAGGCACATCGCCAGCACGTCCTCGACACCGGCTTCATAGTCGGTGTAGGCGACCGGTGCCACCAGCGCTTCGGACGCCAGTCTGGCGAACCGTCCCGCGGCGTACTCGTGATCTCTGGTCAGCGGCACCAGCCTGCGGTTCGCCGACGTCAGGCCGATGCGCTCGGTGCCGAATCCGCGCACCGTTTCGGCGAAGTAGCGCAGCGTGCCGCCCACCGTCGGGTCGGTCGCCGGGCCGCCGGCACACACCATGATGTCCTCCGGTTGTTCGGCGGCGGTGTCGCGCTGCGGTGCCGGCAGACCGGTCGGCCTGCCGGCTGCGAATGCCGTCGCGGCGAAAGCCAGGACCAGCAGCGCCACCGCCGCGCCCGCGGTGATGGTGTGCAGGCGCGCGGCTCGGACGTACTCGGGCAGGCCGGTCAAGCGGCGGGTGTTGGCCAGCGCCCGGAGCTGCTCGGGGTGATCGCGCCGGGGCGCCAGCAATGCTGTGGCGATGCAGGCGGCCAGTGCAACGCAGCCGATGATCGGCACACCCCACCAGATCACGTCCATTGCCGCACCAGTTCCTCGGCGGCACGCGCGGTGGCCTCGATATCGATTGTCGAGGCGGTGTTGAACTGCACGTCCTCCAGATCGGCGAGCACGGTGGCCGCCGGGGCCAGCACTCCCCCGGACACCGTGACGATATCCGGAACCTGCACATATTCGGCCGGTAGCCCGGTGGCGTCACGCAGAAAACGGCGAACCTCCTCGCCGAGCGCCGCGCCGGCGCCGGCGGCGGTCAGTTCGCCTGCGCGGTAACGGTTCTGGATTGCATCGATGGCCCGCAGCGCTCGCCGCCTCTGCAGGGCGATGCGGGCCGACCCGACCAATGACGGCTCGCTGCGCCGCCGCCCGGGTGCGGTCCACCAGAACACCGCGCCGTACCACAGCAGCACACACGTGATCAGCCCCGCCGCCAGCCACAACCAGACCGACGAATACGGCGTCGGCCCGATCAGGTAACCGAGCAGGTCATCCGGCACGGGCGTACACCCCTGTCATGGCCACCAACGCCGGCATGATGCCGGTGCTCGCCGCGATACGGGCGTGCGGAATGCGCTGTGCTGTCATGAATTCGGTGAGTTCGCGGCGGCGGGCCTCCTCCGCCCGTCGGTATGCGCCCAGCACGCGCTGCCCGACGATGTCGGCTCCTAGCACTGTCCGCCCGTCGGCGACGTCGTAGCCCACGCCGGCGGCGTCGGTGTCGATCGCGGGCATATCGGTCACCATGGCCCAGAGCACATCGTGGCGGGCGGTCAACGGCGGCACCACCTCTCGTAGCCGCTCATCGATGTCGGGTTCATCCGAGACGATGACGATGAGCATCGGGTGCCGGTAGTGGCGGGCGACCCATTCGAGTTGGGTGACGATATCGCTCTGGCCGGGATTCGCGTCGGTCTGCTGGATGAAGCGGTGCAGGATGCGCTCGATATGCGTTTCGCCACGGCGCAGCCGGATGTCCACGCTTCCCCGGCGGTCGCCGGCGACCATGCCGATCTCATCGGAGCGCGGCAGCGTGATGAGTCCGACCGCCCCGATGATATGCGCCGCCACTTCGCTTTTCAGTTGGCCGGTGGGTGTGCGGCCGGCGGTGTTGCGGCCGGTGTCGGCGACGATCAGGATCTTGTGGTGCTTCTCGGAGACGAACTGTTTGATCAGTGTGTGCCCGGAGCGGGCGGTGGCCTTCCAATCGATATCGCGCACGTCATCGCCGGGCACGTAGGGGCGTAGTTCGTCGAACTCCAGGCTGCGGGTGTGCACGAGGGCATAGCGTCCGCCGGCCAGCAGTCCGGCGGCGTCACGGGATACGTACGCCTTGGCGGCGTCGAGGTGTTTACCCATGCCGGCCTCACGGCACCGGAACTGTTTGCAGCACAGCGTCGATCACGACGTCAGGTGTGATCCGGGCGCTCGCCGCCTCGAAACCGAGAACCAGGCGGTGACGCAGTACGCGGTGCGCGAGGCGCGCGATATCGTCGGGCAGCACGTGGTTTCGTCCCCGCAGCACCGCCAATGCTCTTGCGGTGCGGCACAACGCGATGGTGGCGCGGGGGCTGGCCCCGTACTCGATGAGGCGGGCGAGGTTCGCGGGCAGGTGGCGCTCTGGCTCGCGTGTCACCCCGACCAGGCGGCTGGCGTATTCGACCAGCGCCCGATCCATGTGCACGGAGCGGACGATCTCCCGCGCCCGCAGCACATCGGCGGTACCGACGACGGGGGCTGAGCGGTGGTCGCGGTCGTAGAGGCCGGCGTCCATCCGGTCGATGATCGCGACCTCCTCCTCGACGGTGGGGTACTGCACCAGTTCCTTGAGCATGAAGCGGTCGGTCTGCGCTTCCGACAGCGGGTAGGTGCCCTCCTGGTCCACCGGGTTCTGGGTGGCGATGACGAGAAATGGTTCGGGGATGGGGTATTCGACGCCGGCGATGGTGGTCTGGCGTTCCTCCATCGCCTCCAGCATCGCGCTCTGGGTTTTGGCGCTGGACCGGTTGATCTCGTCGAGCAGCACGATATTGGCGTGCACCGGCCCGAGTTGGGTGGCGAACGTGTTGCTGGCAGCCTCATAGATCTGGGTGCCGATGATGTCGCTGGGCAGTAGGTCCGGTGTGCACTGGATGCGGCGGAAGCTGCCGTCGATGGCCTCGGCGACGACGCGCGCGGCGGTGGTCTTGGCCAAGCCGGGCACGCTCTCGATGAGCAGGTGGCCACCCGAGAGCAGCACGAGCAGCATGGACTCGCGCAGGTGCGTCTGGCCCACCACCTTGGCCGAGAACGCGGTGGCCACCGCACCGACGATGTCTCTGATACCGGCTCCGGTGGCCTGATCGGCCTGCAGGCGAGGTGCGGTCATGGGTCCTTCCGGTTCGGTCATCTGCCGGGTTCGGGTACCCAGATTTTGCTGAGGTGAAGCAGTCGCTCGCCCGGGTAGCCTGCCTGCATGTCCGAGCCGCCGCCGTTCAGTCCCACCATCGGGTTGCTGACGGTGAGCCGGATATGGGAGGCGGCGCTCGCCGATGCGCTCAAGCCGCTGGGCCTGACCACGCGGAAGTACGGACTGCTCGGCCACATCCGCGGCACACCGGGCATCTCCTTCAGTGAACTGGCCCGGCGCTCGAGGATCACCGTGCAGAGCGCGCACGCCGCGGTCTCGGCGTTCGCCGAGGCCGGTCTCGTCGACGACGGGACCGCGCATGCCGGGGCGGCGTCCACCCTGCGGGTCACCGAGACGGGCGAGTCGTTGTTGGCGCGGGCGGCCGAGGAACTGACCCGTCTGGATGCCGCATTCTCGGCCCAACACCCCGGACTGACAGCGGCACTGCGCGTCTTGATGGCGGAGATGGTGAACCGAAGTTCATAACCTTCAGTTATCCTGAAGGTTATGGAGGCCTTTCTGCTGTCCGTGCACGTCCTCGCCGGCATTCTGTTCGTGGGCCCGGTCGCCGTGTCGACCAGCCTGTTCCCCCGATACGCAGCAGACTCCCGGGAGGTTGCCGGCGTGCTGCACCGCATCACCCGGGTGTACGGACTGCTCGCCCTGATCGTGCCGGTCATCGGCCTGGCCCTCGCGATGGTGCAGGGCCGCACGACGGAGGTGTGGGTGCTGGTGGCCATGGTGCTGACCGCCATCGCCGGGGGTCTGCTGGCGGTGCAGATCGCTCCGCGCCAGGGCGCGGTGCTCGCCGCGCCGGGGAGCACTTCCGGATTGCGGCAACTCGGGATGCTCACCGGTGTCTTCAACCTGCTATGGGCGGTTGTGGTGGTGCTGATGATCGTCCGCCCCGGATCGAGCTACGCATGAAGATTCGGCACTACCTGCACCGCCCGCCCGCCATCAGCGCCGCCGAGGCCCTGCATTTCGTCTCCGAGGGCGCGCTCGTGGTGGATGTTCGCCGCAGCTTCGAATGGAACCGGGTGCACATTCCCGACGCCGTGCACATGCCACTGGAGCAGTTGCCCGGACGATGTCTGGAACTTCCCGAGAATCGGTTGCTCATCACCTTCTGCACCGGCGGCCTGCGCTCTGCCGGAGCAGCAAACCTGTTGGTGGAGAACGGCTTCGAGGCCGTCAACATGAGCGGCGGGCTCATCCAGTGGCGCGCTGCGGGCGGAGCGCTCGTCGAGCCGGGGGCTCACGGGTAAATTTGTATGTGCTAAACATATTTAATGCCCGAATCGCCGTTCGACCACCTGGATGACCTGCTCACCCGCATCCATGTGGCGCGGCAGCGGCCCTCCTGGCGCCGGCGCCTACTCGACGGCGCGGGCCCGGTGACCAACGTGTCGACGCTGCGCACCCTGCGTGCCGTCGAACACCATCAGCGCAACGGCGGCGGCGCGTCCATCGGCGATGTCGCCGACTACCTGGCCGTCGAGCATTCGACCGCCAGCAGAACGGTCTCCGCCGTGGTCGCCGCCGGCCTCTTGGCGAAGTCCTCGGCCGACGACGATCAGCGTCGCAGTGTCCTGGTGCTCACCGATATCGGCGTGCAGGCGCTGGCCACCGTGACCGACCGGCGGCGCGACCTGGTCGCCGAGACCGTCGCGGACTGGGATGCCGCCGATATCGACCGGCTCGTCATTCTGCTCGAGCGGCTGACCGAACGGTTCGAAGCGGCGGCCGGCAGGTGAGCACCGTCCTCGTCCGGCCCCGCAGCGCGCTGGCACTGATGTTCGACCCGGTCTTCGGTGCGCTGTTCTGGGGCAAGATGTTCTCCGTCGTCGCGGTGTGGACGCACAGCATCATCGCGGCGGTCGTGATGTACGACGCGACCGGTTCGGCGCTGATGGTCGGCCTGGTGGGCGTCGTACAGTTCGGGCCACAACTGATCCTCAGCCCGATCAGCGGCAAGTGGGCCGATAGCGGCAATCCGGGCCGACAGATCTTGGCCGGCCGGGTGTTGTGCCTGCTGGGGTCCGGCTCGATCGCGGTGTGGATGTTCATCGAGCCCGGCCTGCAGGGCCTATCGGCCGCACTGCCGGTGCTGATCGGCTCCACCCTGGTCGGATTCGGGTTCGTCGTGGGCGGGCCGGCCATGCAGTCGATCGTGCCGGACCTCATCCGGGACGGCGAACTCTCGACTGCGATGGCGCTCAACAGCATTCCGATGACGATCGGCCGCATCCTCGGCCCCGCTGCCGGCGCCTATCTGGCCGCGCACTTCGGCGCCGCCACCGGTTTCGCGGTCAGCGCGGGCTTGCACCTGGTGTTCGCGTTGTTCCTCGTCGTCATCCGGCTGCCCGCTCCGCTGGAAAAGGTGTCCGGCACCGACTATCGCGTGCGCACCGCGCTGAAATACGTCTGGCGCGACCGGCCGCTGCTGCTGGCACTGGTTGCCGTGACCACCGTCGGTGTCGCCGCAGACCCGTCGATCACGCTGGCACCTTCGCTCGCCGATTCGCTCGGCGGGGACACCCGCATGGTCGGCACGCTCTCGGCGGTATTCGGCATCGGTGCGGCGTTGGGCATGGTTGCGCTGGCGTTGATGCGCGGCCGGATGGCCTCCGCGCAGGTCTCCTCGGTCGGGCTGGCCGGGCTCGGCCTCGGCTGTGCGGTGTTGGCCGCCGGCGTGGTCCCGGCGGTGGCCCTGGCCGGCTTCGCGTTGGCCGGCCTGGGCTTCGGGTGGGCGTTGACGGGCCTGAGCACCGTCGTCCAGGAACGTGCGCCCCAGGAGTTGCGGGGCCGGATCATGGCGCTGTGGCTGGTCGGTTTTCTGGGCTCGCGGCCCATCGCCGCCGCACTGCTCGGCGGAACGGCCGATGTGGCGAATGTCCAGGTGGCGTTCGGGGTCGCCGCGGCGCTCACGCTCACGGTGGCGGCGGTGTGCCGTCCTTCGAAGCTGTCGGGCGATCTTCCCCGCGTCTGAATTGTTATCGAGGTTTACCCCGATTGTCACAAGGGTAACTCTGGTCACACCGTCAACACGACAAGAGAGCCGAATGGATCATCGAAATGAATACCGTCCTGTATCTCAGCGCCAACGGCGCCGCATACGAAACCCGCGCATATAGCACCGCCGACATCACCCGGTTGATACATGACCAGGGGCTGCAGTCACTGACCAGCGCCGACCGTCAGTTCGATTTCTGGTTCAGTCCGTCGGCCCGGGGGTGCCAGCGTCGCGTCAACCGGAACGCCACCGAACTTCTGCTCGCCACAACGTCTTTCGATGCCAAGACGGTGCCGCTGCTGCGGGGGGCCGTGGTGGTCGCCACCCACGACTCCGACGGCGACCTCGACGGCCTCAGCTGGCAGCAACTCGATCTGCTGGCGCTGCGCGCTCGCACACTGACCACACGTGACGACCGCCGACTCAATCGCCGCATCCTTCGTGCCGACCGGCCGCTGCGCCGAACCGGGTCCATGCCTGCACTCGGGCACCGGCGAATTGGACCCGTTCCAGACCGGAACACCGCCCACCGGTAACGCCAGGTTAGAATCGGGGGAACGTGGGTTCAGGTCGATGCCCATCCGGCGCTGTTTCTTTATGGAGCCCTGATGACGACCGACCGTGTGGACGCCTACCCCGAGCGTTCCGGCATCGACTCCACCGACTCCGACCTCATCCAGAAGCACCTGGACCAGGCTTATACCGCTCATTTCACCATCACTCACACCGGTGATCCCGCCGGCGGGTGTTCCTGCGCGCACACGCGGGTGGACGTGGGCAGCTTCGCGATCGAAGAGATCCGGCACGACGGCGATGTGATGCTGCAGGCCGACCGGGTGCCCGCGGCGATCGCGTTGTTCGTCGAGCGTGGCCGTGCCGAGGTGGAGCACGGCAGGCTGACCGGCACTGCCGGGCCCGGCGAATGGCTGCTCGCCTCGAGCGGTATCGGTGCGGTCCGCATCCGGCTGATCGATACTCAGCTGCGCTCCATCGTGGTGGCCCGCACGCTGCTGGCCGAAGTCGCTGCGATCGACACCGCCGCCGAATCGGTGCCGCGCTTCACCGGACTGTCCCCGGGCTCTGTGCCCGCAGGGCACACGCTTGAGGCCACCGAACGCTTCCTGAACCGCATCCTCACCGCTTCCGAGCCGCCCGCGAACCGCATGCTGCTCACCTCGGCGGGCCGGATGCTGGCCGGCGCGATGTTGGCGACATTCCCCAACGATCTGCCCGTCGAACACGCACCTGACGACGCCGGCGACGCTCACCCTGCGCTGCTTCGCCAGGCCATCGAGTTCATCCAGGACAACGCCGCCCGCGATATCGGGATCGGCGAGGTGGCCTCTGCGCTCTACCTGTCACCGCGCACGGTGCAGTACATGTTCCGCAGGCATCTCGACACCACGCCCACGGCGTATCTGCGCGAAGTCCGGCTGGCCCGGGCACGCGAGGAGCTCATCGCCAGTGATCGCAGCATCACCACGGTGGCGGCCACCGCCGCACGCTGGGGATTCGCCCATACCGGTCGCTTCGCGGTCATCTACCGGCGCGCCTTCGGCGAGAGCCCGCATGAAACGCTGCGGCGCTGAGCCCGTGCGTTTGCCGGACGATGAACGTCGGATGGTGTCTCGGGCCGGCGAGTACCGTTGAGGCTGGTTCAGCAGCAGCCCATGCACGTCGCGATCGGCGGAGGTTGCCATGACAGGAATTCTCATCAACGACACCCACGCGCGGCCCGGGTCGGCGGGGGTGGAGTTCGCGACCGAGTGGCGCGATATCGATCTGGCGGTGATCACGGTGCTCGGCGACATCGACGCCGCGAACACCCACCGGTTTCTCGATTACACCTTGGGCAAGGTGCTGCTGTGCAGGCGGATGATCCTCGACCTCTCGCACGTAGGGTTCTTCGCAACCGACGGCTACTGGATGCTGAAAACTCTTGAGTCGCGCTGCGAGATGGCCGATATCGAATTCAACGTCGTTCCCGGCGCCCGGGTCGAACGGACCTTGCAGATCTGCCGACAGGCCGACCAGCCCGTACCCTGATGGGCAGTGAAAGTCAGATTCGGGGTCGCGCTGGGCGGTAGCACCGACCCCGGGGGCCTGGCAGAGATCATCGACACCCTGGAGGGTTCGGGCGTCGACTCGTTGTGGTTCCCCGAACTGGTGTACTCACCGGCCGTCGACCCCACCGTCGGGATGGCTTTCGCCATCGCACGCACCGAGCGGCTCAAAGTCGGCACCTCCGTGGCGATCCTGCCCGGGCGGCACCCGGTGCTGGTGGCCAAGCAGCTGGCATCGCTGAGCGCGTTGGCACCCAAACGCATTCTCCCGGTGTTCGGTCTGCGGGCCGCACAGCCCGCCGAGCGCCTGCTGTTCCCGGCCCCGGAGGGCCGCCGGGCCGCGCTGTTCGACGAGTCCCTGAGCCTGCTGCGCGCGGCGCTGAGCGGAACCGACGTGTCCTTCCACGGTGAGCACTTCGACCTGGAGTTCCGGCTGGATGCCGGTCCGGTGGCTCCGATCGACGTGTGGCTCGGCGGCTCGGCACCTGCGGCACTGCGCCGCGTCGGCCGGTTCGGCGACGGCTGGCTCGGTAGCTTCCTGACACCTGCCGAGGCAGGGCGCGCCCGCGAATCCATCATCACCGCGGCCGCCGAGGCCGGGCGCTCGATAGAACCCGATCATTTCGGTATCACTGTGCTGTTCACCGAGGGCGGTGTCCCGCCCCAGGTGAACGACCTCATCCGGCGGCAACGTCCCGATTGCGATCCCGGCGATCTGATCGCCGACAGCTGGCCGGCCCTGCACCGGCTGCTCGACGGCTACGTCGGTGCCGGACTGACGAAGTTCGTCATCAGCACGGTGGGTTCGGTACCGAGCCGACCCTTCATCGACGGCTTCGTCACCGAGTTGCTGCCCCGCCAGAATTGAGCTGCGGCGTGCCTCAGCCCGCGGTCAGCAGAATGTACTGCGCCGCCATCTGTTGATGGGCTTGCGGCAACGACTCGGCGTTGACCTCGACGGCATACCGGCCCGCGGCCGCGACGCAGTAGAACGCCTTCCCCCGCACCGAGCAGTGACTGTCGGGCAACGCGGGCACCGGCTCGGCGGGCGCCGCGCCCTGCGCGGTGACCTCCTTGCTGAACGAACCGACCACCATCGATGCCAGACCGGGACTCTTCGCCTCGTAGACGTTGGTCAACGCCATCGCCACGGCCGTCACGCCGGTGTCGGTGAACAGCGTCTTGGAGGCGATGGGGTTGCTCTGGAAGTGCACCGCGCCGCGGCGGGTGTAGACGGCGTTCTTCGTCGGGACGGCGCTGCCCGACACGGGCAGCGTCCTGGCGAGCAGTCCGGTCGGGTCCAGCGGTACCTCGGCCAGGGCATCGGCAGGCGCCGGCCGGAACTCGTCGATCCGTGGGCCCTGCACCTCGATGGCCTTGCGCACCAACGCCGCGGCCGCATCGAAACCGTCGACGGACTGGACCAGTTGCATGAACACATACGGGCCGTGTGGAGCGAACGACCGGATCACCGCCCACTCCTTGTCCGATTCGTGCGGAGTGAAGGGGTATGTCGAGGCGGCCGCTTCGGGATGACCGGGAATCACCGCGGGCGTCGGGGTGGCACCGCGGATGGCCTGCGCGGCGGCACCGGAGTTCATGTCCCCCGCGGCGGCGGTGGCGGCCGCAGGATCGGGAAACCGGAACACCGCGTTCATCATCACGGTCTTGTCGGTCACCTGCCGGGCCGAGGCGAACCCGTTGACGAAACCGTGGCGTTCCGCCTGCTGCGCGACGGTCTCCGGCGCGAACTGCATCAGCGAACCCGCACTGTCGAGCAGGTAATAGGTGGCCAGGTACGGGGTGATGAGGGCCTCGTCGGCCTCCCATGGGCCGATCACGAAATCAGCCAGATTCTGGGCGTCGGTGGTGGCGCCGATCCGAGGGTCACCGGCGTTGCCCAGGGGCGGTCTGGGCGCCGTCGGATAGGTCCCGGCATCGAGCAGGGTGGGGCTCACGATGGGTGCCACGGTCGTCGTCGGCACATTGGCCGCCGGCGCACCGGAGGACTGCGTGGTCGCGGAATCGTCGGGCGCTGCGCACGCAGCAAACACCGTCACGCTGAAGGCGAGCGCGCCGATTTTACCCAAGCGGCGCAACGTATCTGAAGTATCCATGCTGGTGAGACCCTATCGGGGCAACAGCATGCCGGCGAGGGGTTCGCCGAAGTTACGCCATCGCGCCGGGAACGACCGGCGCCGGGCTCGAGCTCATCACCAGGTTGTACAACGGCCCACCCCAGGCGTGCGGTCCGCTGGCGGCGGGAGCGTAGGCGGTGTGGATGGCGATGGCCGAGGCCGGCACCTCTTCGGCCGCTGCGTCGTAATCGCACACCGGATCGCCGATATCGCAGACGCTGACGGTGCGTGCACCGATCGCCGGCGGCAGCGGCGAGGTATCGGTCGACGCCAGGAAGGAGTGCTCCTGGGCGACGCCCTTGCCCGCTCCCGGCAGCACCGCGGTCGATCCCAGGTTGATGGTGGTGTCGGCGGGCAACCGGTCACCGTCGGCGACCAGGAGCGCGGCAGCCACATTCGGTGCGTCGGCCAGGTCGTGCAGATTGCGGTGGATCACCATCGCGCCCTGGGAGTAACCGGCGAGCACCACCTTGGTCTGCGGGCACCTGGCGGTGAACGCCTCGAGCTGATCGGCCGCGGCCTCGGTGCCGTCTTCGACGCTGTCCATGAAGTCCATCCAGCCGCCGAGCCCGCCGCCGAGCGGAACCGGCGCGGCCGGGTACTGCACGGCCTCGGCCGTCATGGTCCGCCCGGTGGCGGCAAGTTCGGCACTGAGCTGCTGGTAGGACTGGTAGACCACATCGCCCATGCCACCGTTGGCGGTCACATTGGCGCCGTCACGCTGGCCCGAACCGGCCGCGCCGATCCAGTGGAAGTCCGCGCACTGCGGTGCGGCCGCGGCGGTCCCGCCTGCCAGCCCGACCAGAGCGGTCGCCGCTACCGCGACCGCCATACCCAACCGAATGAACATGCTGGTTACATCGCCGCCGGACCCGCCCACCGTTACGGCCGGTGAGCTCCGTCACCCGGAGCCCGCGGTCAGCGGCGTCAACGTCACCACAGGCCGGGGCAGCCGGCTGCGGTCGCACTCCTGGCATACCGCCTGATCGACGGCATCCACAATGGCCGCGGCGCGCCGGTGCTCGTCGAGCCACAGGCCGGTCGATCCGCCGCTGAGGGCGATGCGCTTCACGCCTGCCCCGCAGGCCTGCAGGACGGCGGCCCGACGCACCAGCCCGACGGCCGATGCCGCCCATTGGTCGGTTGCCGCGGCGTCGATGACGTCGGCGTGCAGCCCGATGACCTTCAAGCGCCGGTCCCCCAGCATCAGCGGGGCGTGCTCGTCCAGATACAGGTATTTCGTCTCGTCCGCGAATTCATCGAGGCGGGCCAGCTGGTGCGCGGTGCGCACGATGAACCGGCGGACTCCGAGGCCGACGGCTCGGCGGGTGGCGGCGCTGTCCGGGCCGCACCGGTACACGACCTGGAAGGGTCGGATGCGGTGGCGCCGCACCAGGTCGAGGTCTCGGCCGTCACATGCGGTCACCGAGACACAGTGCGCGCGAGCCCGATCGGCCAACACCGGGTCGGTCAACGCCGCGGCGGGCAGGCTGTGGACGGCTGTCGCGAGAGTCATGCCTCAGGTGTACGTCCGGCCGGCCGGCGCCGCCGCCGTCCGAACGCAGTCCTGACGCCTGCGGTGCGGGTCTTTACGCGATGTTGATGCGGCGGAACTCGCTGGGGTTGATGCCGCGCACCCGTTTGAAGGCGGCGCTGAAGGTGAAGGGGTCGGTGTAGCCGACCGCGCGGGCGACCTCCCTGACCGTGGCCGTCTCCTGCTCGATCAGCAGGTCCATCGCCAGGGTCATCCGCCAGCCGGTGAGGTAGGTCAGCGGCGGTTCACCGACCAGATCGGTGAACCGTTTGGCCAGCGTCGACCGGGATACACCGGCTTCGGCCGCCAGCGACGAAACCGTCCATGGCGCAGCGGGATCGGCGTGCAGTAATCGCAGGGCGTCACCGACCACCGGATCGCGCTGGGCGGTCCACCAGGTAGGCGGATGACCTTCCGGGCTGTCGAACCAGGTGCGCAGCGTGCAGACCAGCATCCAGTCCAGTAGACGATCCAGCACCACCTGCTGACCGGGGATGTCGAGCGCCGCCTCGGCCGCCAGGTGATCCAGCACCGCATCGCCGCTGCCGCCGCTGTCCAGATGCAGTACCGCGGGCAGCGCGTCCAGCAGGCGGCGGCTGATCTCACCCCGCACCGGGTAGGCCCCGACCACCAAGGTGGTGGTCCCGGCGGCGCCCGCGCAGTCGTTCCAGCCGATCCGGTGCCGGGTGCCGCCATATTCGAGTTTCGCGCACATCTCCCCGCAGGCGATCGGCTCCGCGGCGGTGTCGAGGTCGTCGACGAAGGTGAAGGTGTCCGGACCCTTCACCACCACGGTGTCGCGATCGCGCATCTGCACCGGCGGGCCGTGCTCGGGGACCAGCCAGCCGTGCCCGTCGAGAACGGTGCACAACGTCAGCGGGGCACCGTCCACGAACTGCAGGGACCACGGCGCGGACAGCTGAGAACTGCCGAACAGTGAGCCGTGCGCACGCACTCCCCGGCACAGGTCGCCGAACACATCCATGCCGCCCAGGTTAGACGAATACACATGCATTGCGGCTTCATGCCCATGGAATCGTCCGATCAGCTGCCCTTGAATGGGGTCATGAGCAAAGACACCATCCTCGTCCTGGCCGCCAGCGGGAAGACCGGTCGACGCATCGCCGCCCGGCTGCGGTTGCGCGGTATCGCCACCCGGCTCGCCTCCCGTTCCAGCCCGACCCCCTTCGACTGGTCCGACCCGGCCGGCTGGGACGCGGCGCTGGACGGCATCACCGCGGTGTACATGGTGGCGCCGGCCGTGGTGGGCCCGGCACCCGAGTTCGTCGCCAAGGCGCAGGCCGCCGGTGTGCAGCGGCTGGTGCTGCTGTCCGGCCGCGGCGCGGACAGCTGGGGTGATTCGCGATTCGGGCTGGACATGCGTGCCGCCGAGGAGGCGGTGCGCGGTTCGGCATTGGAGTGGACCATCCTGCGGCCCAACAACTTCGCCCAGAACTTCGACGAGGACCTTTTCCACGCTCCGCTGCTCGGCGGGGAACTCGCCCTGCCCGCCGGTGAGACGCCCGAACCCTTCATCGACATCGAGGACGTCGCCGACGTGGCGGCCACGGTGCTGACCGAGCCCGGCAAGCACGCCGGGCAGATCTACGAGCTGACCGGCCCGGACCCGCT
The DNA here is from genome assembly GCF_008329585.1 of Mycolicibacterium sp. P9-22. Taxonomy (GTDB): domain Bacteria; phylum Actinomycetota; class Actinomycetes; order Mycobacteriales; family Mycobacteriaceae; genus Mycobacterium. Next base: position 53,687 of record NZ_NPKP01000007.1, read on the forward strand.
GACCTTCGCCGCGGCGGTCGACATGATCGCCCGGGCGTCGGGGCAGACCATCACCTACAAGCAGATCAGCCCCGCCGAGTACACCGCGTCGCTGGTCGAACAGGGCGTCGGCGAGCAGGACGCCGAGCACGTGACCGAGATGTTCGTGCTGATGGACGGCGGCCCGCTCGCCACCACCACCGACGGAGTGGCCTCCGTGCTGGGCCGCCCGCCGCGGAGTTTCGAAGACTATGTGCTGCGCACCGCGGCCGTCGGAGCGTGGTCGCGGTGACGTTGACACCCGAGGACCTGGAGTTGATGCGCCGCCCGCTCTACGGGTTCTTCACCGTGGCCGCCGGGGCCGACCCGCCGCAGCCCCGTCCGGTGTGGTTCGAGGCCACCGACGACGGCACCGTCGAGCTGTTCACCCTTGCCGATGCGGCGAAGGTGAGGCGCCTGCGCACCGATCCCCGCGCGTCGCTGGTGGTGGCCGCACCGGTGGGTGAACGTGAGCGCTGGGTCGCCGTCGCCGGACCGACGACACTGGAAAGCCAAGGGGCCCAAGAACTCGCCACCCGGCTGGCGTCCCGGTACTGGGACCTCGCGGACCCGGGCAGAGCGGCCGAACTGCAGGAGATGTTGGGGGCGGACCTGCTGCGGGTGGTCATCCATCCAGAGAAGGTGGCGCGCTACGTGCCGTGAACCCGACCTGCCTCGACGCGCCACGTCCGGTCCAGCCGCACGTTCTGCAGCATCCGGCGATCGTGGGTGACCAGCAGCAGCGCACCCTCATAGCTCTCCAGGGCCTGCTCGAGCTGCTCGATGGCGGGCAGGTCCAGGTGATTGGTCGGTTCATCGAGCACGAGCGCATTGACGCCGCGGGCCTGCAGCAGCGCCAGGCCGGCCCGGGTGCGTTCACCGGGTGACAGTTCCTGGGCGGCGCGCTCCACATGGTCGGCGCCGAGCCCGAATTTCGCCAGTAGGGTCCGCACTTCGGCGGTCGGCCAGTCGGGCACGTGCTGTTCGAAACGATCGATCAGTCGGCCGGGCCCGTCGAATTCGGCACGGGCCTGGTCTATTTCGCCGACGGCGACGTTCGCGCCCAGGCCGGCCCGGCCCTCGTCGGGTTGGGTGCGGCCCAGCAGCAGCCCCAGTAACGTCGACTTGCCCGCGCCGTTGGGTCCGGTGATGCCGATCCGCTCGCCGGCGTCGACCTGCAGAGACACCGGGCCCAGCACGAATTCGCCGTGGCGGACAACGGCGTTGTCGAGGGTGGCCACCACCGAACTCGACCGCGGGGCCGATCCGATGGTGAACTGCAGCGTCCATTCCTTGCGGGGTTCCTCGACCTCCTCCAGGCGGGCGATCCGGCTTTCCATCTGACGCACCTTCTGCGCCTGCTTCTCACTGGATTCGGTCTGCGCCCGGCGCCGGTTCTTGTCGTTGTCGGGGGCCTTGCGCATCGCGTTGCGCACGCCCTGGCTGGACCATTCGCGTTGGGTGCGTGCGCGAGCCACCAGGTCCGCCTTCTTGTCGGCGAACTCCTCGTACTGTTCGCGCTTGTGCCGGCGGTTGACGGCGCGCTCCTCCAGGTAGCTGTCGTAACCGCCACCGAAGACCGTGGTGTTGTGCTGTGCGAGATCCAGTTCCAGTACCCGGGTCACGCTGCGCGCCAAGAACTCCCGGTCGTGGCTCACCAGCACCACACCGCCGCGCAGCTCACCGACGAAGCGTTCCAGCCGGGCGAGACCGTCCAGATCCAGGTCATTGGTCGGCTCGTCGAGCAACACGATGTCGAAGCGGGACAACAACAGTGCGGCCAGCCCGACCCGCGCCGCCTGCCCACCCGACAGCGCGGTCATCGGCGTCGAGTCGGGCCGCACCGCCCCGGAATCCAGACCCAGGTCGGCGAGCACGGCGGGCAGTCGCTCCTCCAGATCCGCCGCGCCGGTGGCCAGCCAGTGATCGAGAGCGGCGGAATAGGCGTCGGTGTCGGCGGGTGCCGGATCCGCCAGCGCCTCGGCCGCCGCCTCCATGGCCTGTGTCGCCGCGGCGCATCCGGTGCGCCGGGCGATGTAAGCGGAGACGGTCTCTCCCGGGATCCGTTCGTGCTCCTGGGGCAGCCACCCGATGAAGGCGTCGGCGGGGGCGACGCTGACGGTGCCGCCCAGTGGCTCCAGGGCGCCGGCCAGAATCCGCAGCAGCGTGCTCTTGCCCGCCCCGTTGGCCCCGACGACGCCGATGACATCGCCGGGTGCCACGGTCAGGTCGACGTGCTCGAACAGAGTGCGATGGGCGTAACCGCCGGCCACATCCTTGGCGACAAGCGTTGCGGTCATCGCTCTATCGTCGCATCGCCGCGAACAGAAAACGGCTCTGCCCTGCGGTGGTCAGCCGAGGCACTCGGCCAGTCTGCGCCGGATGAAGGCCTGGGCTGGAGCGGAACCACCAAGCGCCAGCGCCCTGCGGTACCACTGTGCGGCCTCGTCCCGCCGGCCCATCCGGCGCAGCAGATCTGCCCGTATCGCCGCCACCGTGGGCGACCGGGCGAGCCGTGCCTCATCGCCGATATCGTCGAGTGCGCGCAGACCCGCCGGGAATCCGTCCCGGAACCCGATGGCGACGGCCCGGTTGGCGCGGCCCATCGGCGAATCTGCCATCGCGATCAGACGGTCATAGGCCCGGCAGATGAGCGTCCAGTCGGTCTCCTCCCACCGTGGTGCGGTGGCATGGACCGCGGCGATCACCGCCTGCGGGAGATAGGCGCCGGCGGCCCCCTCGGCGTTGCGCAATCTGGCCAGGCCGTGTTCGATTCGGGTCCGGTTCCATCGAGACCGGTCCTGCTCGTCGAGGGGTACGAGCGCACCGTAAGCGTCCACCCGGGTTGCGCGCCGCGAATCGTGCAGCAGCACAAGTGCCGTAAGTGCCTGGGCGTCAGGGCTATCCGGCATCAACATGCACAGCTCACCAGCCAGTCGCACACCTTCGTCGCACAGGTCGTCACGGATCGCCGAGGGCCCCGCGGTGGACCAGTAGCCTTCGGTGAACACCGAGTAGATGCACGCCAGCACGTGTGGGAGTCGTTCGGCGAGCCGATCGGCGGGTGGGACACGCAACGGGATGTTCGCGCCGCGCACCTTGGACTTCGCCCGGGTGATCCGTTGCCCGACGGCCGCCTCGGACTGCAGCAGCGCCCTGGCGATCTCGGCGACGGTCAAACCCGAGATCAGCCGCAGCGTCAAGGCCAGTTGGGAAGCCGGTTCGAGCGCCGGGTGCGCGCAGGTGAACATCATCCGCAGCTCATCGTCACGCACGGGATACACGTCGGTTCTCTCCATCCGGGCCACCCCGTCCTCGTATGCCGCGGTGCGCTCACGTTCCGTGCGGCCCGACTCGCGGCGCATCCGATCCAGCGCACGGTTGCGCGCCGCGCGCACCAGCCATGCGCCGGGCCGCTCCGGCGTGCCGTCGCGGGGCCAGGTCCGTAGCGCATCGGCGAACGCCTCCTGGACGGCGTCCTCGGCGATATCGAGATCTCCCGACCAACGGGCGATCGCGGCCACAGCCGGTCCCCACTCACACCGAAAGACGCCGTCCAGGTTGCTCATCGAGCGACGGCTACAGCTCCGCGATCCCGGCCAGTTGGTGCAGTTCGACCGCCGAAGCCGGAATCATGGAGGCCAGTGCGACCGCCTCGTCCCGGTCGGCGGCTCGCAGCAGGTAGAAACCATTGGCCACCTCGCTGCCCTCCGCGTAGGGACCGTCGGTGAAAATCGCCTTACCGTCGCGGACCCGCACCGTGGTGGCCGTGCTCGGTGGATGCAGGGGCGCGCCCGCCAGGATGTGTTCGCCCGCCGCCTCACCGAATGCGGTGTGTGCGCAGACGCCGCTCTCCCACTGCTCCGTGGTGGGTGCGCAGACCTTCTCCGGCGGTTCCAGCAGCAACGCCAACCAGTCGTTGCGGACCTGCCGCGTCGGCGCCTCCCAGCCGACCATCGGCCACACCTCGACACCGCCCTGGGCGCATGCCGGAATCTGGCGGGCGATCTCGAGGGCATCGTCGAGATTGTCGGCCTCGAACACGTAGTAGCCGCCGGCCACCTCGGCCCCCTCGGCGAAAGGTCCGTCGGTCACCGTCGGCGCGGCGGGCCCACCGGTGATGCGGACCGCATCCGCGGCCGGTCCGAGGGCGTCACCGGCGCGGATGGCGGAACCCGCAGCGGTATGGAAGTCCTGGTAGGCGGCCATGATCTGGGCCGCGGCGGCGGCGTCGGGTTCTCCGGTGGGTTCGGGGCCGAGCAACAGGGCGAAGTAATGCATCAGAGTCACCTCCGGTCAGCGAGCAGGACCTGCTGTCCCACTCTCCAACTGTTCGACGAACGGCGCAGACCGATTCCGACATTCATGCCGGACCTTTTTCTGCGGGCATCCGGGCCCGCAGGCTGTCGTAGATCGGCGGGGACTTCAGCAGCTCGGCGGCGAGTACGGCCGCGGCGGTCGCCGCCAGCATCGGCACCACCAGCGAGGTGGTGGCCGTCATCTCGATCACCAGCACGATGGCCGTCACGGGCGCCCGCACCACAGCACCGAAAAACGCCGCCATACCGACGATCGCCATCGGCACCACCAGCGACCAACTCTCTTGGGGCACAATTATGTTCAGGCCGCCAACGAACAACACACCCCACAGCGCGCCGACGGCCAGCAGCGGGGCGAACAGGCCACCGGGCACCGCGGCGGCATAGGACAACGGTCCGGCCACCACCCGGACCAACAGGTATCCCAGCGCCGTCGGTATTGCCAGCGCCCCACCTCCGACGATCAGTTGCGTCAGCTCGTCGCCGCCCCCGACGGCGCGCGGATCCACGAACGCCACCAGCCCGATGAGGGCGCCGATGACGGCCGCTTTTGCGATCGCCGGGATCCGTGGCACGGTGGACACACCGTCGAGGAACCACAGCACCAGCCGGCTGTAGAGGGCGCCGAGGCCGCCGGTGATCAGCCCGAAAACGATGAAGACGGGCACCAGGGTGCTCGCAGGTGCCGCGACCGGATCCACCTGGAAATCCGGCCGATCGCCCAGGATCAGCCGTGCACAGGCCACCGCGGTGGCGGCCGAGAACAGGGTCGCGAGCACCGTGCGCAGGTGCACGGACCTGGTCGCCTCCTCGAGGGTGAACAGCGCCCCGCCGATCGGCGCGTTGAACGCCACCGCCAGGCCCGCACCGCCCAGCGCTGTCTGCATCATCCGCACATCGCGATCGTCCAGGCCGCCGCTGCGGGCGGCGTGAGCGCCGATCGCCGCGCCCATGTGAACGGTCGGGCCTTCGCGGCCGAGCACCAGGCCCGAGCCGATGGCGAGCAGTCCGCCGATGAACTTGGCCGGCAGCAGCAACAGGCTCGGCGGCCGGGCCGCGCCGCGGTACACGGCCTCGACATGCTGGATACCGCTACCGGCCGATAGCGGCACCCAATGCACCACGGTGGCCGCCAGTGTCGCCCCGATGGCGGTCGCGACGATCGGCACCAGCCATCCGGGTCCCGGCAGGTCATGGGCCCAGGTGACCATGTCGACCCGCCAGTGGTCCGCGAGCTGCAGACACCACCGGAACGCACCGCCGACGAATCCGATGACCACCCCGGCCAGGCTCGCGACCGTGCAGATCCAGACCAGGCCAGATTTCACGCGGAGGCTGTCATTGCCAGCCGGCCAGCTCGTTGATCAAGCGGCGCACACTTCCGGTCAACGAACTCGGTACGTGATCGGGGTCCATCAGTTCGTTCTCGGCCAGCGGTCCCGCTTCGTCGGCCACCAAGTCCGGCGTCATCGGTTCGACGGTTCTGCCGTGCCCGCGCAACGCCTCCACGGCCTGCAGGAAGGACCCGTGGTCGCGGACGGCGTCGTCGAAGTCCGCGACCAGCACGTCGAGGTGCTCGCTGATCAGCTGCCTGCGGACTGTCGCGATCAGTTCCCGGACGCTGTCCGTACTCGCCTCGACGGCGATATCGCATTCACTGTCGAAGCCCATCGATCGGTTGTTCAGGTTGGACGATCCGATGCGGAGCAACCGGTCGTCGATCACGATGACCTTCGAGTGCACGTAGATCGGTGTCCCGTTCGCGGTGACCGGCCAGTAGATGCCCAGCCGGCCGTGGTCGTCGGCGGCATGCAGTTCGGCGATCAGCAGGCTGCGGGCACTGTCCATCGACTGCTGTTCCAGCCGGCTTTCCGAGCGGCGCGGCAGGATGATGACGACCTCCGGCCCGTCGGGCTCCTGCAGGCGCCGGATCAGCGCCTCGACCAGCGGCCGCGCCGCGAGGTACTGGTTCTCCAGGTAGATGGTGTGCTCGGCGGCGGCGATCGCGGCGAGGTTCAACGCCTCGACCTCACGCGCTTCGTCGTTCTCGGGCAGCGCCGGGATGGTGCGCGCGATACCCACCTCGATATCGCGCAACGCGGGTTCCAGGCCGCGCGGCCAGGTGGTGTGCGCGATATCGACCTCTCCCAAGGACCGGCCGGTGGCACCGTGCCACCGATCCCGGGCCACTTCCGACAGCGCCCGGGCGGCGGCACCGTTCACCGCGACGGCGACCTCGTGCCGGGGACCGTAGTTCCGGCGCAGCGGCTCGTCATCGAGGTGCTCGGAGGTGTCCCAGCGCCCGATGGTGAGATCGATGCCGCCGCAGAACGCGACGTCGTCATCGACGACGATGATCTTCTGATGATGGACAGCGCCGGTCGGATGTGCGCCATCCACGGCGAATCGAATTCGCTTGCCGCTGACGCGATTCAGGAGCGAAACGGGGGTGACGCCGTACCAGACGTCGTCGAACACCGACAGCAGCCGCAGGTTGGATTTCAGGACGTGGATCTGGAGTCCGGCGCGCTTCCACAGCAGCCAGTACAGGAATGCCCCCAGTTGGTTCGGGCCGGGCATGGTGGGTTCGCCCGGCTCGAAGGTGGTTCCGGCGTCGAAATCCCAGCCGACGAGCAGGATGCGCTTCTGGGCACGCAGCATGGCCGCCTTGGTGTGCCGCAGATAATCCGCGCCGTCGACGATATAGGCGAACCGGTCCGCCGACGCCAGCCGCCAGCAGGTCTGACCTGCGACGAGTATCGGTTCATCCGATGTCGCCATACCACCTCCGCCCCCGAAGCTTGCGCGTCCTGTCACTAAGTGACACGGTGGAGCTGTCACTGAGCGTCAGGAGGTCTTCACCATCGCCACCCAGGATATCCGCGGCGTGCGCAATCCGAAGCAGGCGCAAGCGCGTCTCGCGGTCTCCCGCCACGCCTGCGCGCTTTTCTGGGAACGTGGGGTGTCGGCCACCAGCGGTGACGATATAGCCGCTGCCGCAGGGCTTTCGACCCGCACCATCTGGCGGTACTTCCGGAGCAAGGAAAGCTGCGTCGAACCGGTGCTGTTCCTGTCGGCACAACGCTTCATCGCCCAGGCCAACCGGTGGCCGGCCGAGCTCTCGCTCGCCGAGCACATGGCGGCCGATATGGCCGAACATCCGCTCAGCGAGCAGGAACTCGCCGACGAGATCAGTGCGCTGCGCATTGCGACCATGTCCGCCGAGGAACCGGCGCTGCGTACGGCCTACCTGATGGTGCACGACGAGATGGAACGCGGCTTCGTACCCGTGGTGGCCCAGCGGCTCGGCCTACCCGACGGCGATCTCACCGCCCGCCTCTGCGCGGCCGCGGTGGTCGGCGCGTTTCGGGTCATCGATGAAGATGTCGGCCGGCGGGTGATCGTCGACAAGGAGAAGGTCAGCCAGGAGGAGGCCCTGGCGCTGATCGACCGGGCGGTCCGGGACGCGACGAACGGACGGTTCGGCGGGCCTACTTCCCCGCGTTGAGCGCCAGATCGATCGCGTACTGGTTGACGAACGTGCCCGCGCCCGGCTCACCCCGTCCGCAGGACCCGTCGGATTCACCGACGCGCTTGACCCACAGGAAGGCGTCGACGTTCGGGTTGCCGGTGGCCGTCGTCGGCGGGACTCCCAATGCCCGGCCCTTCGGGTTGCACCAGGCCGTGTCGCTGTCGCTTTCGGGACCGAGACCGTTGCGCGAGGTGTCGATGACGTAGTGCGAGCCACCCGTCATCCCCGAGATGGCATCGCCGTAGCCCATCTGCTCTTCGGTGGTGTAGTAGTTCGTGGTGTTCAGGCTGAAACCCTGCGCGCGGGCGACGCCGACATCGTTGAGCATGGCGGCCATCTTGTCCGCGCTCACCCAGCGCGAGTGCCCGGCGTCGATGTACACCGCGGCGGCCGGATCACGGGTCAGGGTGTCGACGGCGTAGCGGATCAGGTCGAAACGCTCGGCGCGCTGATCGGCCGACAAACAGTCGGCCATCGCGAGCGCATCGGGTTCCAGGATGATCGCGACCGGTGCTGCACCCAGGCCTGCCGAGATGGCGTCGATCCAGGCCCGGTAGCCGTCGGCCGACCCGAAACCACCGGCCGCGTAGCTGTAGCAGTCGCGGTGCGGGAGCGCGTAGATCGACAGCACCGGTGTGGCGCCCGCACCCTGCGCGGCGCCGACCAGCTTGCTCACGGTGCCGCCGACGGTAGACGCCGGGAAGGCCTGGTCCAGCCAGTACGCCTGCGGTGTGTTGGCGACGTAGTCGAGTTGCGGGCTCGGCGGGCTGGCACTCTGGGCGGCCCGCATCGCCTTGGAGATCGGGTCGACGTAGAACGGCTTACCGGCCAGCGGGTTGGCCTCACTGGCCAGCTGGATACGCGGGGCCTGGACCGGGGACAGCGCGGTGGCGACGACGGCCGCCACGGCAAGGAAGGGGGCCAGCCACCGCACGGCGGTGCCAGCAGCGGAGGACGTCACCCTAGGAAAGTTAGTGCGGCTGATTGTTCAGCGCCAATCGCCTAACGGCAGGTCAGCGCCCCGAAATGTGCTGGGCAAATGCCCACGCGCGGCCCGTCACCGACTCGTCTGCGGCCAGCAACACCTCAGCCTTTGCGGTCGAGTCGCAGTTGCAGCCCGTCGATCACCACGTCGAGGCTGAACTCGAAATCATCGGCGGTGCCGGCGACCGCCCGGTTGGCGATGATCTCCCCGAGCAACGCGAACTGCCCGGCCGGCGCCGCACCGAGCACCCGGGTCACCTCGGAGGTGTGGTGGCTCCGCGATTGATCTCCCCCCAGCAGATCACGCGCCGCGGTGTAGGCGACACCGGACACCAGCGAGAGGATGTGACCACCCTCGGCCACCGTGAAGCCGGCCGCCGTCAGCGACTCCAACACACGTTCGGCCAGTGCGAGGCTGTGCGTACCGCGCAACTGGACGTGGGTGGCGGTGGCCTGCAGATGGACGACGCCACGGTGCAGTGCCTTGCCGTAGGCACGCAGCACGTCGGTCCACTCGGCATCGTCGGGGAGCACGAAGTCCCGCAGTTCGGCGTCGAAGAGGTCGGCGACCATCAGCTCGAGCAGCCCGCCGCGGTCACCGACGTAGTAGTTCAGTGAGCTGCGATCCACACCGAGGGCGTCCGCGACGGCCTGCATCGTCAGGTCCTCCGGCGCGATGGCGCGTGCCGCTTCGACGATGCGGGCCCGGTCGATGCGCGGTGGGCGGCCCCGCCGAGCGCCTGTCGTCATTTCACGAACATAGCGGCTGACGGCGTGTTAATTTTCCACGACCGTGAAAAATTATCTCGAAAGAGGAGCCCCGGGCATGCGCGTCATCCAGTGGACCACCGGAAAAGTCGGAAAGCTCAGCCTGCGAGGCATTCTCGATGACCCCCGACTCGAGCTCGCCGGTGTGTACGCCTACTCCGAGGAGAAGGCCGGCACCGATGCCGGGGAACTGTGCGGCCGCCCGGACACCGGGGTGACGGCGACGACCGATGTCGACGCACTGATCGCACTGCGCGCCGATGCCGTGCTCTACACGCCGTTCATGGCCGACGTCGACCACGTCGTGAGACTGCTGGAAAGCGGACTCAACGTCCTGAGCACGAACCTCTTCCTCAACGTCGGCGGTGTCCAGGGCGAGACCCGCGCGGCCCTCGCCGCGGCGTGCGAACGCGGCAACAGTTCGCTCTACATCACCGGTATCCATCCGGGCTGGGCGAACTCCATCACCACCGCCCTGACCGCGGTCTGCCGCGATGTGCAGTCGGTGACCATCGTCGAGGCGGCGGATGTCTCGGTGTACGAGTCGGTCGAAACCTGGGAGATGCTGGGCATCTCCAAACGCGAGGCCTCCCCCGATGTCATCGAGATCGCCAAGCTGGGGATGATCAGCTTCCGCGATTCGGTCGAACGGATGGGCGTGGCACTGGGTTTCGACGAATTCGACAGCATCGACTTCGATATCGAGTTCGCCACCGCATCCGAGACCGTCGACCTCGGCTGGATGCGGATCGAAAAGGACACCATCGCCGCCCTGCGCGGTGGGTGGAGTGCGACGCTGGGCGGCAAGACCGTTCTGCGTACCGCCGTCGTCTGGCACCTGACCAAAAAGCTGAACGCCGACTGGGACCTGGACGAGGACCACTACAACATCGTCATCCAGGGCGAACCCGAAGTGCGCACCCGGATCCGGTTCGTACCACCCGAATCGTGGGGCAACCACGAGTGGGACACCATGACCGCGATGCCAGCGGTCAACGCGGTCATCGACATCGTCGGAGCGCCCGCAGGCATCTTGACCCTCAAGGATGTCGGGCTCACCTGCGCGCCGGCGCAGGCCTGGCTCAACAGCTGAGTCGTACCCGCCGGAGTATCGGAATACGTTCGGGGACGTCACGTTTGGGTGACGGTTCGGCGCCGGCCAGGCCGTCCGTCTCGCGGCTTTCTGACCCGTGCGCACCGGGCGAATCGACCTTCGGGCGCCGGGCCGGACAGTTACTGAAGCCCGGGCCCGCGCATATTGACTCCCCCGCAATTTGCTTTCGAGTGCAATGTTTGCGGTGGAAAACAGCCTCGGCGAGGTCGTCAGCGCCGATCGACGGTCGCCGTGGCGATCTCCGAGGCCTTTGCTGAGCGGGAAGACTCCCGGCCCGTCCCGGATGCGGCAAGCAGCGCGGGCGGCCGCCAGCAACGCCCGATCATGGGGTCGCCGAGGCGAATCACGTCGTGCGGCAACGTGGTTGACGGCCTACATTGAGCGCGTCACTCGCCGTCGTGCATCGGAGCGCCAGAAAGGCCGTCATGCCCGCCCACCTGTTACGTGCGCTCGCTCGGCTGTCCCGCATCGGTGCGGCCGCGGTGGCGGCGCTGTGCATCGTGATCGCACAACTCGTCGCCCCGGCCCCGGCGAGCGCGGCCGTAGCGGCGCCGATCAACACCGCGCCGACCGCGCTCGGCATCGCCGAATCCAACCTCTACTTCATGACCGCCAGCGAATTGGCCACCGCGATGCAGGCCTTCGAGCAGATGGGGGTGAAGCAGATCCGGATCTTCCTGCCCTGGCGGGCCATCGAGCCCAACAGGGGTGCCTACAACTGGGCCATCGCCGACCGCATCCTGGATGCCGCCGCCGCCAAGGGCATCGGCGTCGTCGGCGCCGTGACGAGCACGCCGATCTGGGCCTCCCGCAACGGATTCTGGTTGCCCAACGCCGCGCCCGATGATCCGAACACCTACGCACAGTTCATGGTCCGGCTGGCCGAGCGCTACGGTGCGGGTAGCGCACAACCCCGGATCGCGGCGTACGAGATCTGGAACGAACCCAACGCCAACATCGGGTGGTCACCACAACCGAACGTCGCCGGATACACCCAACTCCTCAAACTGGCCTATACCGCCATCAAGGCCGTCGAACCCACTGCCACCGTGGTGGGTGGTGTGCTGGGCGCCGGGCTGTCCTTCGGCACCTGGACCATCAATCCGGTCAACTATCTGACCCAGATGTATGCCGCCGGCGCACAGGGCTACTTCGACGCCCTGTCCTTTCACCCCTACAACTTCTCCAGTAGCTTCTCGGCCGGCGCACCGTACGCCAATACCCCCTACCGGCAGCTGATGTCGTTGCGGGCGTTGATGAATTCGGCGGGCGATGGCGCGAAGAAGATCTGGACGACGGAGTACGGCGTACCGACCTCGGCGGTCAACGGCGCGACTCAGGCCGCCTGGATCACCGACTTCGCCACCACCTGGTCGGCCCTCGACGGCGTGGGCCCGATGTTCATCTACTCGCTGGTCGACCGCCCCAACGAGACACCGTGGGGTGTCTTCGACCGGAACTGGGTGGCCAAACCGGGAGTCGAGGCCATCCGGACCTGGATCGCCGCACACACTCCCGGCGGCGAGGTGATCTCCAAGGCGAGCGGCTGATTCAGGCCGCGATCGAGGCGCCGCAGATGCCGCAGGCCACGAACTGGCGGCGCTTCCACCGGGCGATCGGGACGAAGAACAAGGTGAACTGGTTGAACTGCCGTAACCGCATCCACTGGGTGGTGTTGTGACAGCGCGGGCAGGTCCGCATCTCGCCGGGGCCGAGGGGCTCCTGCTTGGTGCCGAAGCCGAACAGGAAGAACATGCCACCAGCGTAGAGAAGGTGACGTACCCAGCTTCAGCCTTCCGGCGCTCACCCATGCGAGACGGAAGCCACGTACGTGGGACGACGCTTTTCCGTGCACAGTTTCAGTTCGTGGCCCTGGTACCTCGTGACACTGAAACCACGTACATCCGCGGCCTCAGGTAGCAGGCGCGGTGAGCATCGTGATGCGACGCTGGACCTCGTCGAGAAGTTCAGGGATGGACGGGAATTCATCGGGATCAATGGGGTCTCCGAACAGCACGTGCACGGTGTGCCCGAGGACCGGGAACCGCCGATCCAGCGGCAGCACCTTGTTCGCGTTGACGAGGCGAACCGGGATGATCGGCACACCGGTCCGCTTCGACAGCACCGCGACACCCGGCCGGTACGGTGCGGTCTCGCCCGGCTTGACACACTTCTGCTCGGGGAAGATGCCGACCAGCGCCCCGTCTTCCAGCGCGTGGGTGGCGCTCTCCATCGCCTGCTTGCCGGATTCCGCGTCGCCCCGGACCACCGGTATCTGCCCCAGCACCTCCACCAGCCAACGGGTGAGCGGAGATTTCCACAGCTCGGCCATTGCCATGGCGATCGCCTCCCGGCGCAGCGCCCCGAGGATGAAGAAGACGTCGACCATCGAGGTGTGATTGGCGGCCAGGATCACCGCGCCCTCGGCGGGCACGATATCGGCGTTCACGATCTCGGTTCTGATGATGCGGGTGAATCCCAGCGTCCACAGCAGCAGCCGAATGGTCCACGTCAGCAGCCACGCGCGCTTACCGAGCCCGCGCGAGCGTGGACGCCTCAGTCGCATCGCTCCATCGTCGCATCCGGCTGCGGGATGAAGACCGCGATGACGGTGCACAGTGCGGCCGCACCGAGCCCGAACATGAAGGCCGATTGGAATCCGTCGGTACTGGGCACCGATATGCCGCCGACGTCGACCGTGTAGCGGGCCAGCACCGCCGCGATGACGGCTGCCGCGGTGGCGGTCCCCAGCGAGCGCATCAGGGTGTTGAGTCCGTTGGCCGCGCCGGTTTCCGACGCCGGAACGGCCCGCATGATCAACGTCGGCATCGCCGCATAGCCGAGACCGATTCCGATGCCGATCAGCACATTGATGATCAGGATGTGGCCGGCGTGCAGCTCGGAGAACAGCGCCACGAGGTAACCCGACCCCATGATGGCCGCCCCGGAGACGAGCAGCGGTTTCGGTCCCCAGAGCCGTCCGAGGCGCCCGGCCAGCGGCGACATGACGAGCATCGCCAGGCCGGCGGGCATCAGGAACAGGCTGGCCTGCAGCAGCGGCATGCCCAATCCGCCCGCTGCTTTCGGGAGTTCGAGAAGCTGCGGGAAGGCGATCTGTGAGGAGAACAGCGCGAAACCCATCGCGATCGACGCGAGGTTGGTGAGCAGCACCGGGCCGCGCGCGCTCACCCGCAGATCGACGAGTGGCTCACGGATGCGCAGTTCCAGCCAGCCCCAGACCACCAGCACGGCCAGACCGCCGACCAGGAATCCCACCGTTCGCGATGAGGTCCAGCCCCAGTCGTTGCCTCGAGAGATGGCCAGTAGGACTCCGGACAAACCGATGGCGAGACCGATGATGCCGACGGCGTCCACCCGGCCGCCGACGCGCAATCGGCTCTCCGGCACGAAGACCGCCATCAGCACCAGCGCGGTGCCGCCCAGACACGCGGCCACCCAGAAAAGGGCGTGCCAGTCGAAATGTTCGGTGACGAAGGCACTGATGGGCAGGCCGAGTGCGCCGCCGACACCCAGGGTGGCGCTGACCAGGGCGATGGCCGAGCCGAGCCGATCAGCCGGGAGAGTGTCGCGCAGGATCGCAATGCCCAGCGGTATGACGCCCATGCCCATTCCCTGCAGACCGCGTCCGACGATCAGCGGGGCCACCGTCGGCGACAGCGCGGCGACGACCGAGCCGAGCATCAGGACGCCGAGCAGGGTCAGGGCGACCCGGCGCTTGCCATACATATCGCCCAATTTCCCGGAGATCGGCGTGCAGATTGCCGCGACCAGCAAGGTGATCGTGATGACCCACGCGGTGTCGCTGCTCGAAGCGTTCAACAACATCGGCAGCTCGCCCTGGATCGGGATGAGGATGGTTTGGGTGAACGCCGCACACATGCCGGCGAAGGCCAGCACCGACACCACCGCGCCGGTGCGGACGGGTCGCGCGGGAGCACCCGATTGCGGGTCGACCGCGGCCGGGGTGTCGACGGTCATCAACCCACCTTTCGTCTGTCTACCGGGATCACCGTACCGGTCATTGAGACTGCGTATCAAGTTGAAGTCGAAGTATCGTTTCTGACATCCAGGGTCTATTTCGGCTACCCTGGGCCGATGACCGCAGGAGTGCGCGAGCGTGCACGACTCGCATTACGCACCGAGATCGCCCAGGCGATCAGCATCGTGTTCGCCGAACGAGGCTTCGATGAGCTGACCGTCGAAGAGGCGGCCGGCGAGGTCGGCATCTCCCGAGCGACGTTCTTTCGCTATTTCGGCTCCAAGGAGGACGCCGTCCTGGCCGCCATCGAGGCGTCGTCCATCGACTACGCCGCACACCTGGAAACGCTGCCCACCGTCGACGGCGAGAACCCGTTTCAGCTGCTGCACCGCGCCTTCAAGCACGCCCTGTCCCAGCGGGACGAGCACTCCGAGCCGGAACGCTCCCGGGTCCGGATGATCAACGCGACCGTCTCATTGCGCACCCGGATGGCGCAACGACGTTTCGCCCACGAGGACGCCCTCACGCCGGTTCTGGCCGCGCGCATCGCGTCACCGGACGCGGCCCGCACGGTCATCGTCGCGGGGCTGGCTGCCCTGGACCTGGCCTGGCGACGCTGGGCGGCCGGCGACGAGCCGACCGTCGCGGTGGCGCTCGACCATGTCTTCGCTCAGCTGTCGTCCGCGAACTCCGCTGCCGTCCAGAGTCTTTGATTCTCGCTACATGCGCAGATAGGTGAGCACCGCGAGCACCCGGCGATGTTGGGCACCGTCGGGCGGCAGCCCGAGCTTGGTGAAGATACTGCTGATGTGCTTTTCCACCGCACCGTCGGACACCACGAGTGCGTGCGCGATGTTGGTATTGGATCGGCCCTCCGCCATCAACGCGAGAACCTCCTGCTCGCGTAAAGTCAGCTGCCGCAACGGATCGTCGCGGCGGCGGCGCACCAGCAGTTGGGCGACCACATCCGGGTCGAGCACTGTGCCGCCCGATGCGACGCGCTGCACCGCGTCGAGGAAGTCGGCGACCGCGGCGACGCGGTCCTTGAGCAGATAGCCGATCGCACCGGCACCGTCGGCCAGCAGATCATCGGCGTAGGACACCTCGACGTACTGGGACAACACCAGAATCGGCGAACGCGGCACCAGGTGACGGGCCTCGACCGCCGCACGCAGACCCTCATCGGTGTGCGACGGCGGCATCCGGACGTCGACCACCGAGACATCCGGGCGGTGCGCGGCAACGGCCTGAACCAGCGACGGTCCATCGCCGACAGCGGCGAGCACCTCGTGTCCGTTCTCGGTGAGCAGTCGAATGAGGCCCTCCCGCAACAGGACCGAATCATCGGCCACGATGACCTTCATATCGGGAGCTCCACTCTGATCGTCGTCGGTCCGCCGTCGGGACTGGTCACGGTCAACGTGCCCCCGCCGGCCCGGACGCGGTCGGACAGCCCCGAGAGCCCGTGCCCCTTGGCCACGTGCGCGCCGCCATTGCCGTCGTCCACGATCTCCACACCGACCAGAACGGGACCCGTGGCGACCGTCACCCAGCAGTGCATGGCGCCGCTGTGCTTGGCGACATTGGTCAGCGCCTCGGCGACCGCGAAGTAGACCGTGGTCTCCGCCGCGGGATCGAGCCGGCCCACCGGGGTGCCCAGCTCGGGATCGACGGCCAACTCGACCGGCACCGTGCACCGGATGGCCAGTGCGGCAAGGGCACTCGGCAAACCTCGATCGGTGAGAACGGGAGGCGCGATACCGCGGGACAGCGCGCGTAACTCGTCGAGCGTCTCCTGGGTCTGGGCGATCGCTTCATCGAGGGTGTCGCGCACCGGGCCCGGCGCACTGCTCTGCCGGGCCCTGCCCAGATCCATCGCGAGCCTGATGAGGCGCTGCTGGGGGCCGTCGTGGATATCGCGTTCGAGCCGGCGCAGGGCATGTGCCTCGGCGGAAGCGGCGGCCGACTTCTGCTCGGTCAGTACGGTGATCGTCTGGCGCAGTTCCGCCACCCCGGTCAGCAGGATGCGCGCGAACCCGGCCTCCAGCAGCGCGCAGGCGCGCACGATCAACGGAAGGGTGATCAGGCAGACCAGCCCTATCAAGGTCTGAAAGCCGATGCGCGCCGCCGCACTGTCACCGAGGCCGGCCAGCTGGGCCAGCGAGGTGTTGTCCGGTTCGCGCGGAATCGCCCAATCCCAGGCGATGGTCAGGGTGCCCGCGATCGCCACCGCCCACCAGCTGATGACGATGACGAAGGTCGCCACCGCGATCGGGAATCTGACAAGGGCGTGGATGAGATCCAGCCAGGACTGGCCGTCCCCGAGCGGGGTGATCAGCCGGCGCCACCACCTGGCGCCGGGTGCGGCCTTGCGGTACGCCGGACGCGTGCGTGGTTGCCTCACCACCGCGGGATAGCGGAACCGTTCGATATCGGCGAAGACCCGCGCGATGAACACCGATCCGACGAGGACCGGCACGCCGACGAGGACGACGAGCAGGCCGACGCCCGCCGACAGCCCGGTCAGGATGACACTGAAACTCACCACGGCGAGCGGGAACCCGAACAGGACGTAGCCGGTGTCGACACCGAGCTGACGCAACATGCCGGGGTGCTCGGTGATGGTCACTCGTTCGACCCTAGGCATCAGCCGAATCCACCCCCATCCTGTGCGCCCGCGTGTTCAGGGTAGGGCTGTCCCCACCGGCCGCCTCTCACTCTGCGAGTACCGCCGTCACAGCGGCCTGCACCCCCTGGCCGGCGATGACGATCGGTTCGACCGAACGCAGCGTGCGGCACAGCACGAAGGCGCCCTCCAGGGCGGTCAGCGTGATCAGGGCCAGCCGGCGACTCTGTTCCTCGGCGATGTCGAGCCGGCCGAACCACGCGGCGATGCCGGCCAGCCATCCTTCGAAGACCGTCGCCGACTCCTGCCGGAGTATCTCGTTCGTGCCGGCCACCTCCAGCGCAATGGTCTCGATCGAGCATGCCTCGCTGTAGTCCTGCGATTCCATCAGCCTTCCGGCGGTCTCGAACATCTGCGGGATGCCCGTCGCGGGATCGGTGTGCGCCAGCTGCGCGCCGACGAACTCGCCGTACCGGACCCCCTCGCAGCGGATGACCTCGGCGGTGATCGCTTCCTTGCCGCCGGGGAAGTGGTGGTAGATCGAGCCGAAGGGTGCGCGCGCCGCACCGGAGATCTGTTTGAGGCCGGTGGCCGCCATCCCCTGACGCCGATAGAGCTCCGCCGTCGCCTCCAGGATGCGGTCACGGGTACCGGGCTCGGCCATCGCAGTTCCTCCTTGCGCAGTGTGTGGCCGCAGCATATCGTGACCCTAAATAGAATGATCTATCTAGGAGGGTCGATGCCGACCGTCGACGTACCCGCGGGCCGCATCGCCTACCAGGACACCGGGGGTGACGGACCCGTCCTGGTGTTCGGCCATGGCCTGTTGATGGACGGGCGGCAGTGGCGCAAGGTCATCCCGCATCTGACCGAATACCGATGCATCACACCGACGCTGCCCATGGGTGCACACAAGGAGCCGATGCGCCCCGATGCCGATCTGACCGAGCAGGGCGTGGCCGGCATCCTCGCCGATGTCCTCGACGCCCTGGATCTGGACGACGTGACGTTGGTCCTCAACGACTGGGGCGGCGGACAGTTCATGATCTCCGACGGACGGGACAAACGACTGGGCCGGCTGGCACTGGCGTCGTGCACGGCCTTCGACAACTACCCGCCCAAGCCGGCCCGGCCTGCCGCGCTGCTGTGCAGCCTGCCCGGCGGCGGGTGGGTGCTCTCGAAAATGCTGGGCACCAAATTCTTTCGGCACAGCAACCGCGCCTACGGCGCGCTGACCAAGCGCGGATTGCCCGATGAACTGTTCGATGACTGGTTCGCACCCGCCGTCGAGAATCCCGCCGTCCGTCGCGACCTGGTCAAGTTCGCCACCGGCGCACCCTCACGGCGCAAGCTGCTCGAACTGTCGGAGCGGATGCGGACATTCACCCGGCCGGTCCTGGTGCTCTGGGCGCGGGAGGACCGGATGATGCCGCTCGCACATGCGGACCGGCTGGTCGAGCTGTACCCCAATGCCGGCAAGGAGATCGTCGAGGACTCCTGGACGCTGATCCCCGAGGATCAGCCGGTGATCATGGTGGAGGCGCTGCGGCACTTCGTGGGGTAGGTCCCATCTTGGGATCGGTAGCGGCCGGGTCATCGTGCACTTATGTCATGACAACCACACCCCCCAGCATCAAACGCATCACCGCCGCCGCAGTCCTGGCCGGCGCCGGAGCACTCGCCGGCCTGGTCCTCACCCCGGCCACCGCCCACGCCGAGCCCGGCCGGGCGACGGGCCCCTCCACCTGGTGTCCCGGTCAGTACCAGAGCTTCGCGGGTGGGGGCTCGGGCCGCCCCAACTGGGACTGGAACGTCTGCCACACCTATTGGTGGGTGTACGGCGAGCCGGGCGGCAACGTGGCCGACGCCGTCTGGGAAGGCGCTCTGCCACCCGCGGAGATCCCCCTGGAGAACCTGTCGCGTCCGCCGTTCAACTGCGGCCTGTTCTTCTGCCAGGATCCCGGCGGCCGCTACGCCGTCGACCCGCGCATTCCGGCACCCTAGCCGCGCGGCCGTTTTTGCTGCACAGCCCAGCGCGTTAATGTGCTGTATCGGCCTCAGCCAACGAGCAGATAGAAGAGTTGAGCAAAGTCATGACCGCAGCAGCAGAAACGCCCGTACTCGAAGACCGGGTCGGCCACTGGTATCAGATGGACGACACCTACCTCGTCGGGCGCGAGAAGATCCGTGAGTTCGCTCGCGCCGTGCAGGACAACCACCCCGCCCACTGGAAGGTCGCGGAAGCCCAGAAGCTGGGTTATCCGGGTCTGGTGGCGCCGCTGACCTTCACCTCGGGTCCGGCGATGGCCTGCAACCAGCGGATGTTCGAGCAGGTCGTCGTCGGTTATGACATGTATCTGCAGACCGAGGAGGTCTTCGAGCAGCACCGCCCGATCGTCGAGGGTGACGAGCTGACCATCGACGTCGAGCTGACGGCGGTGCGCAGGATCGCCGGCCGCGACCTGATCACCGTCACCAACACCTTCACCGACAGTGCCGGTGAGGTGGTGCACACCTTGCACACCACCGTCGTCGGCATCGGCAGCGACGATGTCGACCCGGCGATCCGGCCGGCCGTGGCGGGCGTGATGATGCACGGCATCAACATGCTCGGCACCGATAACAACGCCGACCGCTACCGCAAGACCGAACGGCCCGCAGGCGTCCAGCGCATCGCCCAGGCCGGCGGCACTCCCACCTCGCCGTCATTCGACGGTCTGAGCGTCGGCGACGAGCTGCCGGTCCATCACACCAGGCTGTCCCGCGGCGACCTGGTGAACTACGCCGGCGTGGCCGGTGACGCCAATCCGCTGCACTGGGACGACAACGTGGCCAAGCTCGCCGGCCAGCCCGATGTTCTCGCCCACGGCATGCTCACCATGGGGCTGGGCGCCAGCTTCGGCACCTCCTGGACCGGTGACCCGGGTTCGGTCACCCGGTACGCGGTGCGGCTGTCGCAGCCCGCGCTCGTGCCGGCCGACGGCGGAGCGGATATCGAATACAGCGGCCGCATCAAGTCCCTGGACCCCGAGACCCGTTCCGGCGTCGTCATCGTCGGCGCGAAGTCGCAAGGCCGAAAGATCTTCGGTCTGGCGACGTTGAACGTCCGCTTCAGCTGACCCGGGCGGTCACCACACCGAAAGGGTCAGCAGCCCGGGTGAGCTGTTCACGCCGTCGGTATCGGTGGCGACGATCGCAATGGTCCGGGTGGTCCAGCCGCCTTGGGTGGCCGTGAACGTGACGGCCTTCAAGGCGTCCTCGTACTGCTGTTTGGTCGCGATGCCCGACAAGGTGAGCGTCCTGGTCCCGGCGTCGTAGGTCGCGGTGACCGGGTTGTCCGGTAAGCCCCCGAAGGTCAGGGTGTCCCCGGCCTTGCCGAAGGTCGTGACAGTCATGGTGACCTTCTGGAGATGGCTGGAGTCCGCGTCGACGATGCCGACCGAGGCGACCGGCTGCACCGGGGACTCGCCGATCGTGTACGACCGGCCGCCGATCGGCGTCACCAGCGGCACGAGGCGCGTCGGCGACCAAACCCCCAGTGTCACAAAGCCGGGCGCGATATTCGCGATGCCGTGTTCGTCGGTCGCCGAGATCGACAGTCCGCGCACCAGCGCCGCACCCTGGGTCGCGCTGAACGTCACGGCCCCGAGCGCCTCCTCGTACTGTGCGATCGTCGCTTCGCCGGACAATGTCAACGTGCGCTCCGCCGCGTCCCAGCTCCCGATCACCGGGTTGCCGGATGGGGCAACGTAATTCAGTACGTCACCGGCCTGCGCCAGGGTCGCGATCTTGACCGTCAGCTTGGACAGCCTGCCCGAATCGCCGTCGGCGATATCCACGGCGGACACGATCTTGACGGGGTTGCCGCCGAGGGTGAACCCGCCGCCGGCGATCGGGGTGACCAACGGTGGCAGTTTCGTTTCCGGCCAGACACCCACCGCGACGAATCCCGGCGCGATGTTGTCCACATCGTCCTCGTCGGTGGCCGAGATGGTGATTCCGCGCACCAGCAGCGCACCCTGGGTCGCCGAGAAGGTCACCGCCTTGATGGCTTCCTCATACTGCGCAAGCGTTCCCGAACCGGACAGCGTCAGGGTCAGGGTGTCGGGGTCCCAGGACCCGACGATCGGGCTGTCGACCGGAGCGTTGTAGGTCAGCAGATCGCCGACCTGGGCGAGGGTCGCCACCTTGATGACCACCCGCTTCAGCCCGATCGAGTCGCCGTCGACGATGTCGACCGTGGACACGATGTGGGCCGGTTCGCTGCCGATCGTGTGGCCGCCACCGGCGATCGGGGTGACCAGCGGCGGCGCTTGATAGACCGGGTCGACGGTGACCGGGACGGTGACGGTCAAATTGTCCGCCTGGGCGATGCCGAGGAAGCGGGTCACGTTCTCGACCAACGTCTGGATCTGGCCGAGGACGCCGGGCAGGTGCTCGGAGTCGTCGTGCACGACGATCTTGAAGCTGTCCACCAGCGGCTGGCCGGTGACGAGCGCCCATGGGGTGTAGACGAACTTCCCGCTGATGAGATCCCGGTACACCCAACCCTTTTCAGGCTGGATGATCTCGTAGCTGAGGACGTCGCCATTGGGATCGGTGGCGTTCAGGTCGATGTAGACCTGGCCGAGCGCGTTCTGCTCATAGACGATCGGACCGGCGACCGGGGTCCTGTTGACGAAGGTGTGGCTGATCTGACGTGCCACCCACGCCATCATGGTGTTCACCAGCAGATCGAGCGGATTCGGCGGGGTCGCCGACTGGGTGCCCAGGGCGGCGCTGGCCGCGGTCATCTTCGGCGTCACCGCGCCGACGGTGGGCTTGGTGTCCTCGATCGCCGGGGCCTGCGGCACCTCGATCACCGGAGCCTCCGACGGCGCCTGCTCGGTCTCGGCCGCCACGGGCGTCACCGACTCGGTCGCGAGTTCCGGCGAGGCCTGCACCACTGCGGTGACGGCCTTTTGGACTTCGAGCGGCTTTTCGAGCTGGATGTGGGCCCGGGCTTTGCGTGTCGGCGCCGTGGCCGGCTCCTCGACCGGTTCGGTGAGCTCGCCATCCTCGGCCGGGTCTTCGGCGATCGCCGTGGCGCTCGGCTTCGTCGCCGTCTTGGGGGCGCGCTTGCGATTGAGGGACGGACGCGAATCCGATGAGTCATCCGCGGACGCCGACGGCTTCTCGGTGTCGCTTGCGTCCGACGATGACGACTCGCTGCTGGTGCTGGTGCCGGTCTCGGTGTCGGCGTAGGCCGGCTGCGCGGCACCGGCGATTGCGAACCCGACGCCGAGTGAGACCGCCAGTGCGCCCACACGTCCGACGTAGAGTGCGTGATTGGCCGGAGTCTTGCGCGCGTGGTGCACCACCGCGGTGGAGTCGGACTGCGTCAGAAGGTCCTTGGCCCGCCACAATTGCCGGCCGTCCCGGGGATCTCCGCTGCGCGCGACGCGATGACGGGCGGGGGCTGCACACATAGGGTTCTCTCCATAATTCTGTCCGTGCCCCCGTATCCGTTCGGCGCCGGACGAGCTCCCCTCCGTCCCAGTGGTTGCCCGCTGTCGCCACCGAGACTGTAAAGGGAATTACGATCCGGGCGTAGCGATATTGGAGCAGTTCGTTGCATACGCAACATCTTCGCTATGCACCCGACCGGCTTATCCGCTTTTCAACGAGCTTTGCAACCGTCATAGCAAATAGACATTGGCGTCAAAAATGTGTGTTGGCTGCCCTGTACAAGGGCCCCTTGGCGCCTCGTATGACACATCACCGTCAGCGCGACTACCTCAGCAGTCTGTGCACAAGCCGAGAATCTCCTGTCGGAATCTGGTTAGCTTTGCAGGTCAGGACCACCATCCCGGCGTCCTGCCGAATGTCGGGCACCTCCCCGGCCAACGATCACAAAGGAGCCGATCAATGTCGCTCAACGTCCGTCGCACGGTCGCCGGAATCCTAGGAGCCGGCGCGTTCACCGGTGCGACGCTGTTCGCCGCCATCCCCACCGCCTTCGCCGAGCCGGTACCCCCGCCCAACTGCACCGCAGCCGACCTCGCCGGTGTGTCCTCAGGCGTCTCCGCATCCACCTCGGCCTACCTGTTCACCCATCCCGAGGTCAACAACTTCTTCACCGGCCTGCACGGCCTGCCGCACGATGAGATGGAGGCCAAGGTCAACGAGTACTTCGACGCCAACCCGCAGATCGGCGCCGAACTCAAGGGCATCCGGAAGCCGCTGCAGGACATCCGGATTCGGTGCGGCGACACCGACGGTGACGGCGACGTCGACATTCTCTGACACCCGCGGCAACGAACCTCTTTGCTCACCCATCCATTGAAAAGGACCCTCTTGTGATCAAGTCACGTTGGACCGCCGCCGCACTGCTCGCTGCCGCAGGCGCCGCCGGCGCTATCGTCGCCGCGCCACTGGCATCGGCCGAACCCACCAACTGCACCAACGCCGGGAACATCGTGTCCGGCACCAGCACGGTGTGCACGAGCCCGGGCAACGCCCAGATCACCAGCTCGCCGGGGCAACTCGGTGAGACCCAGTTCGGCATGTGGCCCTGGGGCTACGGCGGCTACGGCGGTATCGGCATCCTCTAGCCGACTCGGCTTCATCGATGAACGACTGAGGGGCACCCACCAAGTGGGTGCCCCTCAGCTCATTTCGGTTGCTCAGTTGCGCACGGAGGTGTCCACGTGCGGCACGTACACCCGCGGCACGAGCTGATCGCGCCAGGGGTAGTAGCTGTCATCGTCGTAGATGTCATAGACACCGGAGCCGTTGCCCAGTGCGGTGATGCCGTTCAAGTCGACCTCGGCCTGCGCCGGTCCGGCGAAGCCGATCACGGCCGCCGAGAACGCTCCTGCGACAAGAGCTGCCAATCCGAACTTCTTCATCGTTCTCGCCTCTTACCTTTATCCGCTTCCGTCGGAGGGCGATCACCCAGCGACACTCGGTGTAACGGGCACAAACTGGGTTTGATTCCTTCAGCCGTACGTGGCATCCAGAAAGCGGCCGCGCACCTCGGGCGAGGGGATGGGGCAGCTGTCGTACTTGCCGCCCACGTGGTACCGCACGGCCGCGAACGCCGCGTAGAGCCGGTCCCGGACGAACGCCGGTATCACCCGTGCCGCTGTCGCCAGCTTCCAATAGCCGCCGAGGTAGTCGGCCACCTGCAGCAGCGCTGCCGACTCGGTGCTCACGGTCTCCGCCGGCCCGCCGGGGTCGCGGACGAAGACCACCGAATCCAGGCCCGCCAACCGTGGGTGGCGGGCGATGACGTCACGCGCGAAATCGCTGTCCAGGGCGGCGAAGCGGAGAGTTCCGTGCCGATCGAATCGAAGGATGGTGCGTACGGCGCCGTTGCACACTCCGCACACACCGTCGTACAGCAATACCGGCGGGGTTGCGTCCATGCCACGAGTATTACCCGCTGTAACCCATCCGCACACCGTCGAGACGGATCCCGGAGGTGTCGTCCACCCAGGATCAGCAGCCTTCGCCGGTCGCCGCCGCCGACGACTCGATGACATCGGACACCTCGCCGCGGCGTGCCCAGGCGGCGCGCTGACGCATGGCGCCATTGCCCTGTTCGTAGATGCGGGTCAGCTCGTCGGTGACGACGTCGAGGTCACCGACTGCGCGTAGCGCCGGGCTGACCCGGTCGACGAGCGCGCGCAGCACGTCGATGGCCGGCGCTGTGCCCGGAACGTTCCCGAAGGGGTCGACCGCCGGGCCGTCAATGCCGTAGCGAGCGGAATTCCAGTATGCCGCAGCCAATTCGTGCGCCCGGATATCCGGGACGGGGACTTGGTGCTTGTCCTCTTCCAGGACCGTCATGACCGCGGCTCGGGTGAGCGCGGCGTGCAGCACCGTCTCGCCGACCGTGGCGGGCACGTCGGCGACCCGCACCTCGACGGTCGGGAACTTCTCGGACGGGCGGACGTCCCAATAGACCATGCCGTCGTCCAGCATCACGCCGACGTCCTTCATCCGCTGCACCGAGTCGTCGTAGTCGCCTGCCGAGTCGAAGTGCGGTGGCGGCCCGGCGCTGGGCCAGCGCGACCACAGCACCCGGCGCCAGCTGGCATAGCCGCTGTCCGCGTTGCGGTAGATCGCCGAATTCGCGGTCAATGCCAGCAGCAGCGGCAACCAGGGCCGCAGCCGGTTGCTCACCCGGATCGCGGCGTCCCGGTCCGGCACCGCCACGTGCACATGACATCCGCAGATCCCCTGCTCGTGCGCGACCATGCCGAATCGGTCCGCGATTCGGCGGTAACGCTCCGAATCGGTGATCGGGAAATGCTGCGGCAGCGTCGGCGGCAATCCGACGGCCAACAGCCGGGACCCGGCGGCCTCGGCGGCCTCACCCGCCACCCGCCGTAATCGGTGCAGCTGAGACCGCAGGTCGGCGACGGTCCCGCAGACCTCCGTGGCCGTCTCGACCTGACAGCTGGTCAGTTCCAGCTGCAGATCCACCCCGTCGGCCTTCGCACGCTCGGCGACCCGGGTATTGAACGGGACCGGTTCACCCGAGTCCGGATCGACGAGAAGGAATTCCTCCTCCACACCGAAGGTGGGATGGCTGGACATGATCTCCCCGAACGGTTGACCCGGCGGCGGCCCAGGGGTCCCTGCGCGCTAGGTGGACTGCCCGTTTTCCGGCGTCGCCAAACGGGCGACCGATTCCCAGCGCCCCGCGCTACGGCGTGGCGGGGATGAGCGGCGGCACGAAGTCGAATGTCATGCCGAGCAGCCATACCAGCACGAGGACCACCGGTAGGTGAAAGATGAACTGCAGGAACGTGAATCCGACCAGATCCCGGGCTCGCAGCCCGAGCACCGCCAGCAGCGGCAGCATGAAGAACGGGTTGATCAGGTTCGGCAGCGCCTCGGCGACGTTGTAGATCTGCACCGTCCAACCCAGGTTCATCTGCACATCGGTTGCCGACTGAATGACATAGGGCGCCTCGACCAGCCACTTGCCGCCGCCGGAGGGGATGAAGAGTCCGAGGACCACGGTGTAAAGGGCGATGACGACGGCGAACGCCCCGCCGCCGACGCTGGTGAACACCTGCGCGAGCAGGTCGGAAACGGTGTGGCCGCCGCGGCCTTCGGCCTTGGTCAGGATTGCTGCCATCGCGGCGTAGAGCGGGAACTGGACGAGGATGCCGCCGGTGGCGGGCACCGCCTTGGCGACGGCCTGCAGGAACCTGCGGGGTGTGCCGTGCAGCACCAGTCCCAGGATCAGAAACACCAGGAGATACCCGTTGAGGCTGCTCACCACCGTCAACACCGGCTTGGAGAACAGCTGGGATACAAGCCATCCCAACGTCATCAGGCCCGCGAGGACGGGCAGCACCCGGCTGTATTCGAGCCACTCCCCCGGGCGCGAGCGAGGCGGCACCTCTTCGGTCTGGTCGTCGAGGTCCACGTCCAGATCCGCCGCGGTCTTGATCGCCGCGCCTCTGGGTGCAGAGAGGTGCGCGATCGCCACCGTCAACGCGATGAGGATGGCGCAGGTCAGAAGCGACTGCCAGGTGAAGATCGTGGTGCCGAAGTCGAGCACCCCGGTGATCTGCAGCAGCTCGTCGGGCAGCGAGCCGGCGGTCGCCTGCAGCTGCGCGGCCGAGGAGGACATCCCCAGCGCCCACACCGCGCCCAACCCCATGAACGCCGCGGCGCCGAGCGCACGGTAGTCCACCCGCAGATCGGTCCGCCGCGCGATCGCCCTGGCCAGCAGACCGCCGAACACCAGGCTGAGCCCCCAGTTCAGGAAGGAGACCGACATGGACAGGAAGGCAACGAAACTCACCGCGCTGCTGGCTGATCGGGGCACCGTGGCGAGCCGTTCGATCAGCCTGGCCACCGGCGGGCTGGTGGCCACGACGTAGCCGGTCAACACCACCATGGCCATCTGCAGGGTGAAAGCGGTGAGATCCCAGAAGCCGTCACCGAAGGCGTCGACCACCGTCTGCGGCGACGATCCGTTGGACAGCGCGGCGACGGTGACGACAACAACACCTGCCAGCGCGACGACATAGGCGTCCGGGAACCACTTCTCTGTCCAGCCCGCCAGCGACTGGGCGACCCGGGCCAGCCCCTTCTCCGATCGCGGCCCTTCGGTAGCCGTTGTCATACGCCGTCTCCCCTCTCCCGCGCTCAGTATCGACCCCTCGGGAATCCGCGAGTGGAGAACGGGCATGGAAATGCGCCCGGCTGGGCATCCCGCCGGCATGACCGACAACTCGGAAACGCCCGGCCCCGACGAGCGGGACGAGGACCCGAAACCTCCCGGTCCCACCGACCAGGGCCGCACCGGCGGGATGGCCACCCGGGAGGTGGCCCCGGACGTGGTGGAAAAGCACCGGGACGGTGTTTGACGCCCACGGTTCCGGAGCACCCACCCGACATGGAACAGCACAGCCGTCCGTCACCCGTGCCGAAAGACGCCACCGAGGTCACCGAGGATCAGGCCCGACAACAGGAATTGCAGAACCACAAGAACGACGACCCGCAGGCTCCCGGCCGGCACCAGGACCGCCACCAGATCGCCGACGAGACGTAGCGGCCGGCGGACCCACCCGATGCGAGTCCTGCGAGCCCTCGCCATCGACCGCGACACCGCGCTGGTCCTGGCGAAGTGCGTCATCGCGGGAACCGCCGCCTGGACATTGGCGACGGAGGTCTTCCACGCCACTCATGCCACCTTCGCGGCGTTCTCGGCGATGCTGCTCATGCACCAGACCATCGCCGAGTCCGTGGAGAAGGCTGTGCACTACACCGCGGCGGTGCTGCTCGGGATCGGGCTGGTCGGCGCGGCCGTCCTGCCCTGGGGTGCGCGGCCGTGGTTGCTCCCGGTCATCTTGGCGGTGACACTTGTCCTCGGCAGATGGCGCCGACTGGCGGACCAGGGCTTCAATGTCACGGTCGCCGCGGTCTTCGCCTACGGAGTGTTCGCCGCGCCCACGGCGGGTGGGCAACCACTGGTCCTGCTGCGCGACCTCGCCGCCATGGTTGCGCTCGGTGCCGTCGTCGCCGTCATCACCAACCTCGTCATAGCCCCGCCGTTGCGGTACCGCAGCGCCTCAGCCGCCGTCGAGGGGTACTTCCAGGCCGTGGCTGGGCTGCTCGGGGACGAGGCCGACGGGCTGCGCCCCGGAGCTCCCGATGAGGATGCCACCAGCGAGTGGCATCGACGCGCTGAGGATCTGCCCCGGATGGCGGCGCAGACCCGCAGCATCATCGACCACGCCTGGGAAACGCACAAAATGAACCCTCGCAGGCTGCTCGTCGGCGACCGGAGCGCCCTGAACGTCTACCGGATCACCGTCCACGGTGTCGATCGCATCGCCGACCAGCTCCGGTCCGTCACGGCAGGCCTGTACCGTGTCGCCCGCGAACGGGATCGCGGGCAAGATCTACAGGAGTTGCCGCACAACGTGTTCCACCAGCGCTACGCCGATGTGCTCACCACCGTGCGCGGCGCGGTGGAAACAGCGGCGACAATTCACTCGGTGGCGGACCTGCACTCGGGTGACCCCCTCGCCGACGCTTGTGACCGTTGCGAACGCGCCCTGCGCCTGCTCGGCGTCACCGCCGACAGCCACCATCTGGACCTGCCCGACGACTGGGCGCTCCACGGTGCGCTCTACACCGACGCGGCGCGACTGTGCGAAGAGGTCCAGGCGCTGCGTCAGGCCCTGTGCGACAGCGTTCCGCGGCATCGGTGACCGGGAGCCGGCCTGCACCGCAGAAGTGACGTTGATGACGTCGTACTGCGATTCTTCATGGCTATACCCCGGTTACCGGCACGGATGCGCGGAGATGTCGGTTTCGCGGACTACCATTTCTCCGGCAATCCCACCCGGCCAGACGGAGAGAACGAGCAGTGAGTTACAACGCCGCAGACATCACCGAGCTCGACGATGTCCAGCACACGCGCCTGCGGCCGGCGGTGAATCTGGGTCTCGATGTGCTCAACACCGCGCTGCGCGAGTTGGTCGACAATGCCATCGAGGAGGTGGCCGACCCCAGTCACGGCGGGTCATGCGTCACCATCACCCTGCACGCCGACGGGTCGGTCAGCGTCGCCGACGACGGCCGGGGCCTTCCCGTCGACTCCGACCCCGTCACCGGCAAGAACGGCATCGTCAAGACTCTCGGCACCGCACGGGCCGGCGGCAAGTTCTCCGCGCACTCCGATGCCACCAGCACCGGCGCCGGCCTGAACGGAATCGGCGCCGCGGCAGCGGTGTTCATCTCGGCACGCACCGACGTGACCGTCCGTCGCGCCGGCAAGACGTATCTGCAGAGCTTCGGCGCGGGCTACCCCGGTTCGTTCGAGGGTAAGGATTTCGATCCGGACGCGCCGTTCACCCGCGCGGACGCCCAGAAACTGCGCGGCACCGGTAACCGCAAGCCGGACGCGCACGGCACCACGGTGCGCATCCTGTTCGACCCCGTCGTGGTGCCCGATTCGACCGTGGACGTCGGCGAGGTGTTGCTGCGCGCGCACGCCGCGGCGCGGATGTCCCCCGGCGTGCAGCTGACGGTGATCGACGAGGGCTGGCCCGGCGAGGAGGTGCCTGCAGCACTGCTCGAACCGTTCAGCGGCCCGTGGGGCAGCGACACCCTGCTCGACCTCATGTGCACCGCCGCGGGCACTCCCCCACCCGACGTCCGTGCCGTCGTGGAGGGCCGCGGCGAATACACCACCGGCCGCGGACCCACCCCGTTCCGCTGGTCCCTGACCGCGGGGCCGGCCGAACCGGCCACGGTTGCCGCGTTCTGTAACACGGTGCGCACCCCGGGCGGCGGGTCCCACCTGACAGCCGCCATGAAGGGCCTGTCCGAAGCGCTGGCCGACCGCGCTTCCCGGATCCGCGACCTGGGCCTGGCCAAAGGCGAGGACGGCCCGGAACCACAGGATTTCGTGGCGGTCACCGCACTGGCCGTCGACACCCGCGCCCCCGATGTGGCGTGGGACTCCCAGGCCAAGACCGCGGTGTCCTCGCGGTCGCTGAACCTGGCGATGGCCCCGGACGTGGCGCGCAGCGTCACCATCTGGGCGGCCAATCCGGCCAACGGCGACGCGGTGTCGCTGTGGACCAAGCTCGCGCTGGAATCGGCGCGGGCGCGGCGCAGCGCCGAGGGCGCCAAGGCGCGGTCCCGGGCGGCGTCGAAGGCCAAGGGGCTGGGCACCAACCTGTCGCTGCCCCCGAAGCTGCTGCCCAGCCGGGAGACCGGACGCGGATCGGGGGCCGAGTTGTTCCTGTGCGAGGGCGACTCGGCGCTGGGCACCATCAAGGCCGCCCGCGACGCCACCTTCCAGGCCGCCTTCCCACTGAAAGGCAAGCCGCCCAACGTCTATGGGTTCACCGTCAACAAGGCCCGGGTGAAGGACGAGTTCGATTCGATCGAACGCATCCTGGGCTGCGGGGTGCGTGAGCACTGCGATCCCGAACAGTGCCGCTATGACCGCATCCTGTTCGCCTCCGACGCCGACCCCGACGGCGGCAACATCAACTCCAGCCTCATCTCGATGTTCCTGGACTTCTACCGGCCGTTGATCGAGGCCGGGATGGTGTACGTCACGCTGCCACCGCTGTTCGTGGTCAAGGACGGCAATCAGCGCATCTACTGCCAGGACGAATCCGAGCGGGACACCGCGGTGGCTCAGCTCAAAGCCACCTCCAAACGCAAGGTGGAGGTGCAGCGCAACAAGGGCCTCGGCGAGATGGACGCCGACGATTTCTGGAACACCGTGCTGGATCCGCAGCGGCGCACCGTTATTCGGGTGCATCCCGATGACGGCGAGGCCAGGCTGCACCACACTCTGTTCGGTGGGCCCCCGGAGGGCCGGCGCACGTGGATGGCCGATATCGCCGCCCGTGTCGACACCGCCGCGCTGGACCTGAGCTAGGAAGAATGACGTGACCGCCACCCTGGATGTTCCTGAGCAGAACCAAGATATGGTGCTCGACCAGAGCGCCGATGATTACTGGAATCACTACCAGCTGACGTTCGCGCTCTACAGCGTCAGCGACCGCGCCATCCCGTCGGCGTTCGACGGGCTCAAACCCGGCCAGCGACGCCTGCTGTACCAGATGCACGATTCGAGGCTGCTGCCCGGAAACAAGCCGCAGAAATCCTCGAAGGTGTGTTCGGCCGTCACCGGCAACCTGCACCCGCACGGCGGCGCGTCCATGTACGGGGCCGCGGCACTGATGGCCGCCGAGTTCCAGCGCGTGAAAGTTATTGACGGACAGGGTGCATTCCCGCGCATCCAGGGTGACATCCCCGCCGCCGACCGGTACACCGAGATGCGGTTGTCCGCGCCCGGTGCCGCACTGACCGCCGAGCTCGACGACCACGCCGTGCCGATGGTCTCCACGTTCGACGGTGAGTGGATCGAACCGACCATGCTGCCCGCCCAGTGGCCGGTGCTGCTGTGCAACGGCGCGGTCGGCATCGCCGAGGGGTGGGCCACCAAGGTTCCCGCGCACAACCCGCGCGAGATCATGGCCGCCTGCCGAGCACTGCTGGCCCGGCCGAACACCACCGACGACACCTTGATGAAGCTCATCCCGGGCCCGGACTGGGGCTGCGGGGCCTCCGTGGTGGGCACCGCCGGTCTGCGCGAGTACATCACCACCGGGCGGGGCCAGCTCACGGTGCGTGGCACGGTGTCGGTCGACGGAAAGAACGTCATCGTCACCGAACTGCCGCCCGGTGTCGCGAGTAACACTGTGCAGGAACGCATCCGGGCGCTGGTCGAATCCGGGGAGATGTCGGGTGTGGCCGACATGTCCGATCTGACCGACCGCCGCAACGGGCTGCGCATCGTGGTCACCGCGAAGCGCGGGCACAGCGCCGAGACGATTCGCGACCAATTGCTTGCCCTGACCCCGTTGGAGTCCACCTTCGCGGCCAGCCTGGTCGCGCTCGACG
This sequence comes from Mycolicibacterium sp. P9-22, assembly GCF_008329585.1. Taxonomy (GTDB): domain Bacteria; phylum Actinomycetota; class Actinomycetes; order Mycobacteriales; family Mycobacteriaceae; genus Mycobacterium. Next base: position 85,994 of record NZ_NPKP01000007.1, read on the forward strand.
AGGACCGGGTACCGCGCTGGTGGACCGTGCGGGAGCTGATCGGCGCGTTCCTGCACCTGCGCGACTCAGTGGTGTTGCGCCGCAGCGAGTACCGGCTGGAGAAGGTCACCGCGCGCCGTCACCTGGTTTCCGGGCTGATGCTGATCCATCTGGACATCGATGCCGCGGTGGCGGTGATCCGCGGGTCCGACACCGTCGATGACGCCCGCCGCGGCCTGCAGGACCACTTCTCGATCGATGAGGAGCAGGCCAATTACGTGTTGGCGCTGCAACTTCGTCGATTGACGAAGCTCGACGTCATCGAGCTTCAGGCCGAAGCAGACAAGCTGGACGCCGAATTCCTCGAGCTCACCGAGCTGGTGACCAATCCCGATGCGCGCCGAAAGGTGATCGACAAGGAGCTGGTGGAGACCGCCAAACTGTTCAAGGGTCCCGAGTTCGACCGGCGCACCGTCCTGGACGCCGACGCCACCCCCGTTTCGGCAGGCGCCGACGACGACGGGCCCCGCGAACGGAAGGTCAACGCCGCCTGGCGACTCGACGACCGCGGCGTGTTCTCCGACAGCCACGGCGAACTGCTCACCTCGGGCCTGGGCTGGGCGGTGTGGACCGACGGGCGGATCAAGTTCACCAACGGCGGCGGTCTGCCCTACAAGATCCGCGATATCCCGGTGGCGCCCGATATCACCGGGCTGCTGGCGTCCGGTGTGCTGGCCGACGGCTACCACCTGGCGCTGGTGACGCGACGCGGGAAGGTGCTGCGGATCGACCCGGCCGCGGTCAACCCGCAAGGTGCGGCGGGTAACGGTGTGGCTGGGGTGAAGCTCGCCGCCGACGGCGATGAAGTCATCGCGGCGCTGCCGGTCACGTGCGGTAACGGGGAAGCCATCCTGTCCATATCCGAAAAGGGCTGGAAGGTCACCGAAGTCGCCGATATCCCGGTGAAGGGGCGCGGCGGCGCCGGCGTCGGGTTCCACCCGCTCGTCAACGGGGAGAGCGCCCTGGTCTCCGCGACGATCTCGGCGACCGGGTTCGTGCGCGGTAAGCGGTCGGTGCGTGCCGAGAAGCGCGCCAAGGCCTCGATCAAGGGCTCCGGTGCGGATGTGGCGCCGGGCGGTGCGCAGTGACGACGAACAGCGTGATGGCGGCGAAAAAGAGTTCCGCCTCGAGGTGGTCGAGCCAGCTGCGGCCCTGTTCCTCGGTGAAGTAGCCGGCGGCCACCGCACCTTCGGTGACCGCTCGGATGGTGAGGACCTGTTCGGCTTCCGTCGCGTCGGTGAAGACGACGGTGGCCGGAATGATCGTGTCGAGCGTGAGCCCTGCATCGCACAGCAGCCGTGGCAACGCGCGGCCCACCGTGGCGTGCGGCGCGGTGCGCTCGACGTTGAACCTGCTGTACGCGCATCCGGCAGCGAGATCAGGGTGGTCGATGACGACTGTGGCCCAATCGGGTTCGACGCAGACGATCCTGCCCCCTCGGCGCAAGGCCCGAGCGGCCTCCCCGAGCACCTTCGCCGGTGCGGCAACGTGCTGCAGGACCCGGTCGATGTGCACCCGGTCCAGGGATCCGCTCGCGACCGGAAGGTCGTGGATATCGGCCACCTCGATCGACACGTTGGGCGTGTGCGCCGTTTCTGCCCGTGCGCGCCGTACAAGGCCGATGTCGTGATCGAGGCCGATGACCCTGCCCGTCGGTCCGACCGCGTCGGCGTAAGCGATCAGGTCGGTGCCCGGGCCACATCCGAGGTCGGCGACGACGTGCCCACGTTCCAGCGAAAGCTGCGCGGCCGCGATCGACTTGAACCGTCTGCCGGCACCGGAGTGCGCGAGGCGACGCAGATAGTCGTGCGACCGCGCAGCTTCCTCCGGTGTTCGTTGCATGCCGACGAGCCTAGTTCGGCGCCGCCTAGCGCATGGCCCGTCCCGCGGACCCCAGCATCTGCGCGGCCTCGACAACCCGTGCCGCCATGGCGTTCTCGGCCGGCTTGCCCCACGACCGCGGGTCGTAGGCCTTCTTGTTGCCGTAGCCGCCGTCGACCTTGAGTACCTGGTCGTACTTGGCGATCATGTGGCCGGCGAGCGATCGGGTGAACGCGTACTGGGTGTCGGTGTCGACGTTCATCTTGACCACGCCGCTGGCGACGGCCGAGGCGATGTCCTCGGCGCTGGAACCCGACCCGCCGTGGAAGACGAGGTCGAACGGCTTGACCTTTCCGGTTTCGGCACCGATGACGGTCTGGATCTCCTCGAGGATCTCCGGGCGCAGGTGCACCGCCGCCGGGTGGTAGACGCCGTGCACATTGCCGAAGGTCAGTGCGGTCAGGTACCGGCCGCGCTCCCCGGTCCCCAATGCCTGCACGGTGGCGCGGGCGTCCTCGACGGTGGAGTACAGCTTGTCGTTGATCTCGTGTGACACGCCGTCCTCCTCACCTCCGATCACACCGACCTCGATCTCCAGCAGCGTGTTGGCTTCCACCGACGCCTCCAACAATCCCTCGGCGATACGCAGATTTTCGTCGAGCGGTACCGCGGACCCGTCCCACATGTGTGACTGATACAACGGGTCCAGTCCGCGGCGGCGCCGTTCGACCGAATCCGCGATCAGCGGCCGCACCCAGTCGTCGAGATTCTCGGCGGGACAGTGGTCGGTGTGCAGGGCCACGGTCACCGAGTAATGCTGTGCCACCTCATGGGCATAGAGCGCGAGCGCCTTGGATCCCGCGAAACGGTTCTGCACCGCGTTGCCCGAAAGGTACAGCGCGGTGCCCAATGACACCTGGATGATGCCGTCGCTGTCGGCCTCGGCGAACCCCTGCAGGGCGGCGTTGAGGGTCTGCGAACTGGTCACGTTGATGGCCGGATACGCGAACCCGCCGTCCTTGGCGCGATCCAGCATGTCGACGTACTGATCGGGGGTCGCTATTGGCATGATCGAAAGGTCCTATCGGTGTCGTCACGTGCAGCCGCACGAGTTGCGGTGATGGAACGTGGTGGGCACCCAGATTTGTTGCGGTGCATCGTCGTTTCCGTGCATCCTACCCAGCAGCAGTTCGACCGCGGTGACGCCGATGGTCTCGACGTCCTGGGCCGCCGCAGTGAGGCGGGGTTCGAACAGATCCGACCATTCGAAATCGTCATAGCAGCAGAAGGCCACATCATCCGGTATCGACAAGCCAAGGCTGCGCAGGGCTTTGAGAGTTCCGATGGTCATGGCGTTGTTCAGCGACACCAGCGCCGAAGGACGATCGGCGCGCGACATCAGGGTACGCACCTCGCGTTCGGCCACGTCGGTGTTGGATTCGCCATCCAGGACCAGCGCCCGGTCGACGGCGATACCGCGCTCGGCGAGCGCCGCGCAGTAACCGTCGAATCGCTCGATGGTGGAGGAGATTCCGGCAAGGCCGCGGACGACGGCGATCCGGCGATGACCGAGGTCGAGCAGGTGCGCCGTCAACGCCTGCGCCGACGAGAAGTTCTCCGGGCCGACCTGGTCACAGCCGGCGTCGACACCACGGTCGATGAGAACGAGGGGGGTTCCGGTGCGGGTGATCTCGGGCAGGGTGACCCGCTCCGAACCCGCCGCGGGCGCCACGATCATCCCGTCCACCTGCCGGTCCAGCAGGGATCCGGTGACGCGTTGTTCCGAGGCCACATCGTCGTGGGAGTCTCCGACGATAAGGACGTACCCGGCGTCCGAGAGGGCCCGCTCGACCGCGTGTACCAGGCTCCCGAAGTACGGGTTCGTCAGCGCCGCGATGGAAAGTCCGACCGTGTGCGTCCGGCCGGCCGCCAGCGATCGGGCAACACCGTTGCGGCGGTAGCCGGTTTGCTCGATGGCCGCCTCGACGCGTAGGCGGGTCGCGGTGTTGACCTTGCGGGTGCCGTTGAGCACATGCGACACCGTGGATGCGGAGACACCGGCGATGCGGGCCACATCGCCCATCGTCTTCATCGGAGGCGCACGATGCGGTCCGCGCGACCCGCGGTCGACTCGATCAGCTGCGCGTTTCGCTCGTCGGATCCGAGCGCCCAGAATTCCGCCTCCGCCGGCGACTTCCCGTACGCCTCGTGCCGGCGCACCAGCCGGGCATGGCGAATGCCGGTGTCGGGAGCCAGGAACCACACCTCGTCGATATGCGACCGCGCTGCGGGCCACGCATCGGAGTCCAGCAGCAGGTAATTGCCCTCGGTGACGACAAGCGGCACCGTGGGTGGGACGGGAATGGACGAGCCGATCGACTCTTCGAGCTCACGCCGGAACCGTGGCGCATACACGACCGGGTCGTCCTGGCGCTGTGCGCGCAGGCTCGCGATCAGCCGTGCATACCCGCCGTCATCGAAGGTGTCGTGCGCGCCCTTGCGGTCCAGGCGGCCCAGGTCGATCAGGACTTCGTTGGCCAGGTGGAAACCGTCCATGGGCACCAGCACGGCGATCTCCGGGCCCAGCGCGGAGACGAGTTGTTCTGCCACCGTAGATTTTCCGGCACCCGGGGCACCGGTGAGACCGAGGATGCGGCGTTCGCCGTGAACGACGAGCGCCCGGGCCGACTCGACCAACTGGTCCAGGGTGGCGTCCTGCACGTCCTGCTCGAAGGTCACCGTTCTCGCTTCCGATCCGTGGAGAGTTCGCCCAGCCATTCCCGCGGCCCGGCTATCGAACACCGTAGTGCCGCCACCCGCGCGGAGCGCTCGATGCGCTCGGTGATGCTGCTCGCGCTCTGTGTGCAGTAGTACGAGTAGGCGCCGTGAAAGGCATCGCCGGCGCCCAGCGTGTCGACCACCGCCACCGGTGGCACCGGTACCGATCCCGACCTGCCCTCCGACCACCATTGCACGGGGTCGCCGCCGTGCGTGGTGACGACGGTACGGACGCCGTCGCGCACCAGTGCCGCCGCGGTGGACTGCGAGTTCCCGGATCCGGGTACCCGGAAGTCGTTGGAGCACACCATGTCGGTCGCGTGCGGGATGATATCGGCCATCACCGGCTTCCATCGTCCGGCATCGACAACCAGGGTGACGTCCCGTGCCGCGGCATGCCGCGCAGCGGCGTGGGCCATCAGCGGATGGTGCCCGTCGACCAGCACCACGTCGGCATCTTTGATCACCTCGCCCAACCGTGCCGGTGGCGATGCGTCGGAGTTCACCGCGTCCAGCGAGACCACCGATCGGTCACCGGTCGACTCGACAACCGAGACGGCCGAGACCGGGACCGCTCGGCGATCGCCTGCCGCGGCATCGACGACGCGGACGCCATAGGCGGCGAGATCGGCCCGGACCAACTCGGCGACCGGATCGTCACCGAGAGCGGTCACCAGGATCGCGTCGCCGCCCAGTCCCGCAAAGGTCACTGCAGCGTTGGCGGCCGGCCCACCCGCAGCGACGAATTGCGCCGCGGAGGTGATCTTCTCGTTCACCGCCGGCGCTTTCGCGATGCGGTGGATGACGTCCAGCGTTGCCAATCCGACGAAGACCCCGACCGGGGCCTTCTCAGATACCGGCGCGTTCCTCATCGGTCGGCTCCTCCGCACCCGTCATGAGGGCCACCACTTCGGACATCGAGCGCTTCTTCGGATCGACGACACCGGCCCGCTTTCCGAGCCGGTGGATGTGAATCCGATCGGCCACCTCGAATACGTGCGGCATGTCGTGACTGATGAGCACCACCGGGATGCCGCGGTCGCGAATCGACCTGATCAGGTCGATCACCTGTCCGGACTCCCGCACTCCCAGCGCGGCCGTCGGCTCGTCCATGATGATCACGCCGCGGCCGAACGCGGCGGCCCGCGCCACCGCCACACCTTGGCGCTGCCCGCCGGACAGCGTCTCCACCGCCTGGTTCACGGACTTGATGCCGATCTTCAGGTCTGCGAGGTGCTGTGCGGCCTCCTGCCGCATTCTGGGCATGTCCAGTCGGCGGAACAGGCTGCCCGCGATGCCTTTACGGCGCACTTCACGCCCGAGGTACAAATTCGATGCGATGTCGAGGGCCGGTACCACCGCGAGGTCCTGGTAGACCGTTTCGATTCCGGCCGCCCTGGCGTCTCGGGTGTTCCTGAACGACACCGGGTTCCCGTTCATCAGGATCTCGCCGGCATCGGGGACCACCGCCCCGGCCAGCGCCTTGATCAAGCTCGACTTTCCGGCACCGTTGTCACCGATGACGGCCAGCACCTCACCCTCGCGCAGTGCGAAGTCCGCACCGTTGATGGCCGTCACGCTGCCGTACTTCTTGACCAGGCCCCGGGCCTCCAGGACGGGGACATCGCTCTTCGTGGTCGTCATTGTGACCTCCTGCGCGCGAACTGATCCACGGCGACCGCGACGATCACGAGAATTCCGGTCGCGATGTTCTGGTAGAGATTGTCGACACCGGCCTGGGTCAGCCCGTTGCGCAGAACCCCGACGATGAGCGTGCCGACCAGCGTGCCGCCCACGCCGCCGCGACCACCGAACAAGCTGGTTCCGCCGATGACCACCGCGGTGATCGACTCGAGATTGGCGTTCTGATAGGCGTTCGGGTCGGCGTTGGGGATGCGACCCAGCGCTGCCCACGCGGCGATGGCGGCGATCACGCCCGTGGTGATGTAGACCGACAGCAGCACCCGCCCGGATTTGATGCCCGACAGAATCGATGCCTGCGGATTGCCGCCGACAGCGTAAATGTGTTTACCCCAGGAGGTTTGAGAAAGCGCGTACCACATGACGAGGTAGACCAGCAGCATCGCGACCACGCCGTAGGTGGTCGAGAACGACCCGATGCGAAAGGACGTGCCCAAGAAGGTGAGTGGGCCTTGCTCCACGCGGTAGGTCTCGGACCCCGCCAGCAGGCGGGTCGCCGCCTGGATCGCGGTGAACGTTCCCAGCGTGACGATGAACGGTGGCAGCCGCAGCATGGTGACGAGCCCGCCGTTGATCGCGCCGAACGCCACGCACACCAGCAGCGTCGATCCCAGGGCCACGAAAGGCCCATTGGCACCGGCACTCTGCGCCATCACGATGCTTCCGAAGACCGCGACCGCGCCGATCGAGAGATCGATACCGGAGGTGAGGATGATCAGCGTCTGGCCGACCGCCAGGATGCCGACCACCACCGACTGTTGCAGGATCAGTGAGACGTTCTGCGGATTGAGGAACGAATCCGAGACCGAGCTGAAGATGATGATGGCCAGCAGGAGTGCCACCATCGGACCGAGCAGCGGTTCACGCAGGATGCTGCCTGCGTTGAACCGGCTCGATACCGAGGGTGTCGCGGTTGACGGAGCGCCGTTGCTCATGGCAGAAATCAGCCCCAGCAGTTCTGTTCGCCCCAGGCGGTGTCCCGCGACTCGATTCCGGCGACGGGCTTGTCGGTGATGAGCTCCGAGCCGGTGTCGTTGAATCCGCTCGGCTTGGTGCCGTCCTTGGCGAACTTGACCACGGCCTGCACACCCTGTTCGGCCATCTTGGCCGGGAACTGCATGACCGTGGCGCCGATCTTGCCGGACTTCACATCCGCGACGCCGGTGCAGCTGCCGTCGATCGACCCGATGGTGATCTGGTCGGCGCGGCCGGCGGACTGGATGGCCTGGTACGCACCGGCCGCGGCCGGCTCGTTGATGGTGTAGAGCGCGTTGATGCCCGGCGCTCGCTGCAGGATGTTCTCCATCGCGGTCTGGGCCTTGGTCTGGTCGCCGTTGGTGTTCTCCTGGCCGACGATTTCCGGCGAGCCCTCGGCGATGCCGAAGCCCTCCAGGAAGCCGTCGTGGCGGAAGGTGTCGACCGTGCCGCCCGGCGTTCCGTCCAGCATCACGATCTGCGGCGGCGCGGCACCGAGCGCGGCCTTCACCCACTTGCCCTGCGCGACGCCCGCGGCCAGGTTGTCGGTGGCGAACGTGGCGTCCACGGCGTCCTCGGGATCGGTCGCGGTATCGAGTGCGATGACCACGACGCCGGCATCCCGGGCCTTCTTGATCGCGTCGAGCACGCCGGTGGACGAGTTCGGGGTGATCAGGATGCCCTTGACGCCCTGGCCGACCATGTTCTCGATCGCCGCGACCTGGCCCTCGTTGTCGCCGTCGAAGGCCCCGGCCAGCGCGATCAGCTCGGCGCCATCCTTGTCGGCCTGCGCCTTGGCAGCCTCGCGCAACTTCACGAAGAACGGATTCGAGTCGGTCTTGGTGATCAGCCCGACCTTGATGCTGTCGGAGTCCGATCCGCCGCAGGCGGTCATACCCAGGACCAGTGAGCCGGCCATGAGGACCATTCCGACCGTGTGTGAGCTGCGCTTTCCGAACATGTGGACTCCCTTGTCCGCTGATGTGACGCGGATCGCATCACGTGGTGGGCAGGAGCCTAACCGCTAGGCAAGCGCTTGCGCATGCGCTTTCGCAAAAATTGGCGGGCCGTGCCGCAGGACCCCACCAAGCGCGGTGGGTATCCGACCGTCCGAAGAGGCGGAGTGGAGGACGTGATGGCCTGGGAACTGTCGGAATCGACCGAACTCGAGGGCGGGGTGGTGCGCTGGGCGGCCATCGGCGCGGGCCCGCCGATCGTCCTGGTCCATGGGACGCCCTACTCCTCGTTCCTCTGGCGCGATATCGGCCCAGCGCTCGCCCGCCGCGGCCGGCAGGTGTATGTCTTCGATCTACTGGGATACGGCCAGTCCGACAAACGCGACGGTCAGGACCTCACGCTTGCCGCACAGGGGCGCAACTTCGCTCAGCTCCTGCGTGCCTGGAACGTGCCGCGTCCGAGCGTCGTCGCGTGCGATATCGGCGGCGCGATCGCCTTGCGGGCACTGCTGCTGGAAGACGCCGGCTACGCCGATCTCACCCTGTTCGATGCTGTCACCGGAGGAACCTGGGAGCACGGCCTGTTCGGTCTGATACGCGAACACCATGAGGTGTTCGCACGCCTGCCCGCCTATGCGCACCAAGCACTGGTGACCGCCCACCTGCGCAACGGCACCCACCAGGGCTACCGCCCGGGGGTCCTCGAGACGTACCTGGCGCCATGGCTCGGGCCCGACGGGCAGGCCGCCTTCTATCGGCAGTACCGCCAACTCAGCCAGCACGACACCGCCGAATACGAGCACCTGTTGGGCTCGGTCGACATCCCGGTGACGCTGTTGTGGGGAACCGAGGACCGGATCCTGCCCGCCGCCCACGGGGTGTGGATCGAACAACGCCTCGCCAACCACGGTCTCACCTGGATCGACGGCGCCGGGCACCTCGTGCCCGAGGATGCCCCGGCCCAGCTGATCGAGAGACTGATTCAGCTGCCGGGACGGCCGTAGCCGGCGGACGGCAACGGGCGCGCGCCGATGCGCTCAGACCAGGCCGAGCTTCTCGGCCAGATCGAGTACCGCCTGCGCGCGGGCCCGGGTCGGCCCGACGCTGCCGTCGTACGGCCCGGCGGGTGCGTCGAGCCGGGCCAGCGTCCGTCGTGCCTCGTCGATATCCAGCGGCGACGGACTGAGCAGACTGTTGATCGTCTCGGCATGCTCGGTGTCCAGACACAGCCGCCCGGTCATGCCTGCGGCCTTGGCCACCGCGGTTTCCCGGGTGAGATGGCGTGACTGGTCCCGCAGCGTCGGCCCATCGATCGGCGCCGGGAGGCCGGCGGCTCGGCTGGCGATCACCAGCCGTGACCGCGCATAGGCCAGTACCATCGGATCCTCGCTCATCCCGGTGTCGCGCCGAAAATCACCCACGCCGAATGCCATCCGCGAACAACCCGCGGTGCGGGCGATCTCGGTGACAGATTCGATGCCCAGTGCCGATTCGACCAGTGCCAGCACCGGGGTTCCGGACGGCAGGCGGGCGGCAGTGGCGGCGATATCGTCACGCGATTCGGTCTTGGCCAGCATGACGCCGAGGAGCCCGGGGGCCTGCGCCAGGGCGTCCAGGTCGGACGACCACGCCGGTGTCGCCACACTGTTGATCCGGACCCACGCCTGCGCCCCGGTGGTCAGCCATTCGGCCACCGACATCCGGCCGGCGGCTTTCTGCGCGTCGGGCAGTCCGTCCTCGATGTCGAGCACGATCGCATCGGCGCTACTGGCGGTGGCTGCCTCGTACGCGTCGCTGCCGGCCGGGGTGCCCGGCTGCAGGAGCCACGTGCGGGCCAGTGACCAGTGCGGTTTCCGGCGTCGCTCCGTTGCTTGCGGTGAAACAGTCACGCGTGGACCTTTCGCTCGGCGATGTCTCTTCCATCGTCCGGGCCGATCGGCGCGGTGGCCAGGTTACGCACATAAAGTTCACGGCTCGATCACCAGCCGGCTGATCAACGCACCGTCCATGGTGAACCGGTAACGCAGGTCGGCAACCCCGCCGGGGAAGTCCCCCTCCAGCCGTTGCAGAACCTCCACGTGGTCGGCGTCTATCGTTGTGGCACCGGTGAATTCGGTGGTGTAGGTCAATTCACTGGCTGGACCGTCGAGCCAGGCCTCGATCCGCGCGCGACCGGCATGGTCGTGGCCTTCGTCGGTCACGACGGCGTCGGCGGTGAAGGTGGCGAGCACCGTGGCATGTTCACGCTCGTCATGCGCCGTGAGATAGGTCTTGATCGTCTCGGGAAGCGCGTCCCAGGTGGTCGGGGTGTTCTTGCTGTGGTGAAGTGTCATGGATCCACGGTGGGGGCTCCCGTCAGGGGAGAGTCAAGTGGAATAGAACCGGCGCGGCAGCACGTTGGCGCAGATATGAAGATCGGAATCATCGGTGCAGGCCTGATCGGCGGAACGTTGACACGTCGGCTGCGCGAACTCGGACACGACGTGACCGTTTCGAACTCACGGGCCCCCGAAACGCTCACCGACCTGGCGAACGAAACCGGTGCGACGGCGGTGTGGGCCAAGGACGCCGCCACCGACGCCGACTTGGTCATCGTGAGTATCCCGCAGAAGAACGTCCCCGATCTGGCCGACGGGATCGTCGATGCACGCAAACCAGGCGCCCCGGTGATCGAGACCAACAACTATTACCCGCAGCAACGCGACGGCGACATCGCCGCCATAGAGGACGGTCAGACCGAAAGTGGCTGGGTCGCCGAGCAGATCGGCGCACCGGTGTACAAGGTGTTCAACGGCATCTTCTGGAAGCATCTCCGCGAGCGTGGAACGCCCAGCGGTACCCCGAACCGCATCGCGCTTCCTGTCGCCGGTGCCGAAGGTCCGGGCCGCGAGCTGGTGCACGGGATCGTCGAGCAGCTCGGATTCGATCCTGTCGACGCCGGACCGATCTCCGAGTCGTGGCGCCAGCAGCCCGGAACACCGGTGTACGGCAAGGACTACGACGTGGAGAACACGCTGAAGGCCTTGGCCGAGGCAACACCCGAGCGCACCGCCGATTGGAGCGCGCGCACGGCATAGGCAGGTCGGGCCATGAATCGCCTTCGCGCTTCAGGTGTGGTGGCGTCCTCGCGGCACCACCATGGGCGCACCGCCCAGCGGGTCCGGGACCACCACGCAGTCGAGATTGAACACATCTCGCACCAGCCCGGCGTCGACGATGTCGCGGGGGGAGCCCTGCCGCACGATGTCACCCGACTTCATCGCGATGACGTGATCGGCGTACCGGAATGCCAGATTGAGGTCGTGCAGGACGATCACGATGGTCGTGCCCCGCGACCGGTTCAGGTCGGTGAGCAGGTCGAGCAGTTCGACCTGATGGTTGATGTCGAGGTACGTGGTCGGCTCATCGAGCAACAGGATCTCGGTTTGCTGCGCGAGAGTCATTGCCACCCAGACGCGCTGACGCTGACCACCGGACAGCGATGACAACGTGCGTTCGGCGAGTTCGCCGGTGGCAGTGACCTCCAGTGCCTGCCCGACCGCGACGTCGTCGTCAGCAGACCAGCGCCGGAACCAGCCCTGGTGCGGGTAGCGACCGCGGCCGACGAGGTCGGCGACGGTGATGCCATCGGGCGCCACCGGCGCTTGGGGCAGCAGTCCGATCACCTTGGCGACATCGATGCTGGCCATCTCGGCCACGTTCGTGCCGTCCAACAGCACCGCACCCCCGCGCGGGGTGAGCAGGCGCGCCAGACCGCGCAGCAGAGTGGACTTACCGCAGGCGTTGGCGCCGACGATCACCGTGACCTTTCCCGGTGGGATCGCGACGCCGAGGCCGCTGATGACCTCGGTATCGGTGTACCCCAGGGTGAGGTCGACGGCGTCGAGTCGATGGGTGATGGTCATCCTCCACGGCCCTCTCTGTTGACGGTCGCCAACAGCCAGATGAGGTAGGGCGCCCCGACGGCACCTGTCACCACACCGGTGGGCAACGAGATCGAAAGTAGGTGCGAGGCAACAAGGTCAGAGGCCAGCACGATGATGGCTCCGGTGAGTCCGGCGGCCGGCATTCCGGTACCCGCGCCGCGGAGCAGGCGGCCGGCGATCGGTCCGGCCGCCAATGCCACGAATGCCAGTGGGCCGGCGGCAGCGGTGGCCAGCGCCACCAGCACGATGGCGATCCCGATCATCGCCATCCGCCACCGCTCTATACGGAGTCCGAGGGCGTGCGCGCTGTCGTCACCGAGTTCGAGGACGCGCAGGACACGGCCGGACATGACCGCCAGCGGAATCAGGATCGCCACACTGCAGGCGGCGAGCTGCAACTGCACACTGCCCGCCTGGCCCACCGAACCGACCAGCCAGGTCATGGCCTGACGCGCGTCGTTGATATCCGCTTTGGCGAGCACCCAGCTGACCAAGGCCAGCATGAATTGCGTGATACCGATGCCCACCAGGATGAATCGGTAGCTGCTCAGACCGTCCCGCCACGCCAGCAGATAGATCAACGCCGCAGCGACCAGTGCCCCCAGGATCGCCGAGCCGGCGATCGTGAACGCACCCGCGTGCAGGAACACGATGGATCCGACAGCGAAAAGACTCGCCCCCGAGGAGATCCCGACCAGATCCGGTGAGGCCAGCGGATTCGCCAGCAGGGTCTGGAAGATCAGGCCCGAAACCCCCAGGGCCATACCGACGATCAGGCCGGTCGCGGCGATGGGCAGGCGCAGTTCCAGCACGATGAAATCCACGGCGGGATCGTCGACGATCCCGGTCAGCGAGGTGGTGATCTCCCACAGCGTGAGCGGGGCGTCGCCGATCAGCATCGTGACGGCGAACAGCAGCAGTGCCACCAACGCCAACGCCGCGGTGACCGCGGCCGCCCGGCGGCGCAGGCGCAGCCGGGCCGACCGTGCCGCCTGGATGCCGGCCCCCTGGGTCAGCTGTGCGGTCACAGCTCGGCCAGATTTCGGCGCCGCACCAGTGCGATGAAGGCCGGTGCACCGAGTACCCCGAGCAGCACACCCACCTGGACCTCACCCGGCGGTGCGACCACCCGGCCCAGGATGTCGGCGATCAACAACACGATGGGGCCCAGGACCGCGGTGAACGGCAGGATCCAGCGGTAGTCGGGCCCGCAGATGGCGCGCGCGATGTGCGGGATCACCAATCCCACGAAGACGATCGGACCGCACGCGGCGGTGGCGGCACCGCACAGCACCGCCACCAGCACAAAAAGCATTATGCGGGTGCGTTTTACGCGTTGACCCAACGCAACAGCCATATCGTCGCCCAACGACAGACCGTTGAGCGCCCGCCCGCAGGCCAGCGCCGCGATGACGCCGACGATCATGAACGGCCCGGCCTGCACGAGCACCGGCCAGTACCGACCGGCCAATGATCCGACCTGCCAGAACCGCAACTCGTTGAACGCCGTGACGTTCACCAGCACGACACCGGAGGTCACCGAGTACAGGCCGGCGCTCACCGCGGCGCCGGCCAGTGCCAGCTTCACCGGTGTGGCGCCTTCGCGTCCGAACGAGGCGACGACATAGACCACGCCGGTGGCCACGCCCGCGCCCAGGAACGCCATCACCACCGACACGCCGAGCGGCATCGGACCGAGCACCAGGATGGTCGTGACGATGAAGGCCGCCGCCCCCGCGTTGACGCCCATGATGCCGGGGTCCGCGAGCGGGTTGCGGGTGGCGCCCTGCAGGATTGCTCCCCCGGCCCCGAGCGCGGCCCCAGCCAGCAGACCGATCACGGTGCGCGGCAGCCGCATTTCACGCACGACGGTCTCGGATGTGGAGGCGGGGTCGAAGTCGGTGAGCGCGGCCCAGACAACGGCCAGGGTGATATCGCGCGACCCGATCGTCACGCTCAGGATGGTGACGACCGCCAGCCCGGCGAGCGCGCCGAGAAACAGTACGGTCAGCCGCCCGATCGGTGTACGGGTGACTGGTGACGTCGGGGCCAGGGTACTCACGTCAGGTTCGGGTTCGCCTTCTCGACGGCGTCACTGAGCTGGTCGAGTTGCTCGGCGTAGGAGGCCCAGGTGCTGATCCAGTAGGCGGGCCACGGCGTGATCGCGCCGGCTTCCACTGCCTTGATCCGCTTCCACGTGGCTTGCCGGTCGGCGATGGCAAGGCTGGCATCGTAGGTGCGGTCATCCATCAGGATCAGATCGGGCTGGTACTTGTCGGCGTTCTCCCAGCTGATGTTCTCCCAGTAGGGAAAGGCCGGATCCGGGCTGTCCGGCACGATGATGTTCAGTCCCCATTCGGCGAAATCGCTTAGCTCAGCAGAGTTCTCGGGGACAGCCACGTACAGCAGTTCGTCGGTGGGTGACACCGCCAGGGCCGTCAGCTCCGGTTTTGCCGCCGTCACCGCGCTGAAACGTTCTCGGGCGGCCTCGAAATCAGCCTTGTGCCGGGCAATTTCACCGGCACCGACGTCGGCTCCGAGTGACACGGCCAGCGTCTCGAAACCATTGAGCATGTCCTCGACCGATTCACCGATCGTCGGGCCGACCACGGGGGCGAGCTCGGCTGCCTTCTTGGCGTTCGCTTCGACACCTTCCTCGAAGCCGCCGTAGGCCTCCTCGACGGGCCAGTACGCGCTGACGATGAGATCCGGTCGCAGCGCGGCGGCTTTCTCCACGTCGATCTCCCCCCAGGTCTCCCCGAGAATCTCGATGCCGTCGAGGTCGAACCCCTCCAGCGCCCGGGTCTCGCTCAACGGCGCGTTGAGATAGATACCGACCGGCCGGATACCGAAGCTCAGCAATGCCGCCGCTGCCTCGCCCTGGGCGATGACCCGGGTGGGTACCGCTTCGGCGGTGTAGGTCTCACCGTCGCCGGAAGTGAAGGACCAGGCGTCGCCGCCGCCCGGATTCTCGGGGCTGGAGCCGCACGCCGCCAGCATCAGCGCGACGATTACGGCAACGATCGCGAACCGCGAGTTGCGGATCATGGAGTCTCCTTGCTGGCGTGCGGACCGTCGCACCTACTTTAGGCAAGCCTAACCATCGTCGGCCGGAAGCGGGAGTCGACCGTTCCCTGACGGTGGCGGCCCGGTTACGTATCGTTCGACTATGGCCACCGGTGACCGCCTACGCGTCGGAAGTCTGCACCGCTATCCCGTCAAATCAATGCTCGGTGAAGCGGTCACCACCTTGACCGTGGGCTACGGCGGTGCCGAGGGAGACCGCCGGCTTGCCCTGATCGACACCGAGACCGGACGGGTGGCCAGCGCCAAACAGGCGCGCCTGTGGCGCCGACTGCTCACGTGCACCGCGCGCATCGACGGCGGGCAGGTGCGAGTCCGCCTGCCCGACGGCACCGAAGTGCGGCCCGGGCAGGACGGTTTCGACAACGCTCTCTCCGAGTTGGTGGCGCGACCGGTCCGGCTGGCCACCAAGCGGCCCGTGGGCGCCAGCCTGGAACGCGCCGACCCCGAGCAGGTCCTCGATCGCGGCTTGGATGCGGTGGTGGACGCCCCGCTGCTCGAATTGGGCGAGGCGACGCCGGGCGATTCCTTCGTCGATCTCGCACCGCTACACGTGATCACCACCGCGACGCTGGAGCGGATCGGGACCGAGGCGCAGCGCTACCGGCCCAACATCGTCGTCGTCACTCCCCCGGGCTACCCCGCGTACGGCGAGAATGACTGGACCGAAGGCACTTTCACCGTCGGCTCCGCGCAGCTGAAGGGCATGGGCGCCACGCCACGATGCGTGATTCCCACGCTGGAACACGGCGATCTCGGCCGCGCCGTGCACGCGCTGCGCACCCCGGCAACGGAGAATCTCGTCGATTCCTTCGGCTTGGGGCGGCTGCCCTGCGCAGGGGCCTACTTCGATGTGGTCACCGAAGGCACCATCAGCCTCGACGATCCGTTCACGCCGACCTGACCCGCATGGACGTTCTGGTGGTGGGCGGCGGGCCCGCGGGTATGGCGTTGGCGGCGGCGTGTGGGCGGCTCGGGCTGGTCACCGGGTTGCTCGACCCCTCCCCGGACCGGCCGTGGACGGCCACCTACGGCATGTGGAGCCAGGAGATACCGGCGGATCTGCCCGCATCCGTGGTCGCGGCCCGGGCCGCCGGCCGGGCGATCGCGCTGACCGAGCATCAGTTGGGCTGGGAGTACGCCGTCCTCGATGTTCCGGCGCTGCAGGCACACCTCGCCGGCCAACTCACCGGGGTGCACATCCACGCCGGGCGCGCCGTGGGGTCACCGCGGCGTGGCACGGTCGAGCTGGCCGACGGATCGCAGCTGCGCGCCGCGGTCGTTGTCGACGCCGGTGGCCGGACGCGCCCGCTGGATCCCACTCCCGTACGCCGCACCCCTGCCGAACAGACGGCCTACGGGTTGGTGATCGACACGCAAGCGGCCGCACCACTCACCGGACCCGGCGACGCGCTGTTCATGGACTGGCGGGCCGACCACGGTGAGGCCGGTTGGCCGACATTCCTGTACGCGGTCCCGCTGGGCGGCGGCCGGGTACTGGTGGAGGAGACGTCCTTGGCCCGCCGGCCAGGACTGCCGCTCTCGGCGCTTCGCCGACGACTGCATGCCCGGCTGGCCCATCACGGCGTACGAATCCCGGAAAGCGCACGCAGCGAGAGGGTTTCGTTTCCGTTGGATCAACCACGGCACCACGGGACGGATGCGCTGGGATTCGGTGCTGCGGCGCCGCTGATCCATCCGGCGACGGGTTTCAGCGTGGCCGCCTCCTTCCGCCTCGCCCCGAAAGTGGCCGCTGCGCTGGCCGCCCACCTGCCGGCCGATCCGGACGCGGCGCTGGCGGCGGCGCGGCACACCGTCTGGCCTCCCGCCGCACGCGCGATCCACCGGTTCCGGCTGATCGGCCTGGAAGCACTCCTGCAGATGCCTGCCGCGGAGGTCCCCGGTTTCTTCGAGACCTTCTTCTCGTTACCCGAGGCGCACCGCTGGACCTATCTGACCGCACGCGACGATGTGCGCGGTACCGCCGTCGCCATGAGCCACCTGTTCCGGCTGGCCGATGGCCGGTTGCGCCGCCACCTCGTCCGCTCGGCCCTGCGTCGGCCGGTGTCCGCCAACGAGGATTCGACGGCGCTGTCGGACTCGTAAATTCTCTGCGGACACCCGGCGCGGTCCCATCTGTCACTGAATTCACTCTGTTAACATCCCCGCCATGCCGGACTCTCGCCCGATTTCCCGGCGTGACGCCCTGCGCTACGCCACCGCGGTGTCGGCGCTGGCCGGGATCGGTGCCGCCGCGGCCGGTACCGCCGCGCCCACCGCCGCTGCCGCGGGGCCCACGCTGATCGACTACGCCATGCGCCAGATCCCGGCCCAGGACATCCGCGCCGCCGGGCACTCCGGGGTGATCAACTACGTATCGACCTCACGGCCCGGTTCGTCCTTCGGCGCCAAGCCGATCACGCTGCCCTACGCCCAGTCCCTGACCGCCGCGGGCCTCATCATCGTCAGCAATTACCAGTACGGAAAACCAGGCGGCACAGCGCCTTCGGACTTCACCCGCGGCTATGCCGGTGGCGTCGCCGACGCCAAGACCGCGTGGGCCCTGCACACCGCGGCAGGTGGCGGTAAGAGCGCGCCGATATTCTTCAGCGTCGATGACGATATCGACCGCAACACCTGGAACAGCCAGGCGCTGCCGTGGTTCCGCGGTATCAACTCGGTCATCGGCGAAATGCGCACCGGGATCTACGCAGGTATCAACCCGTCCCAGTGGGCGATCGAAGACGGCGTGATCGGCAGGTCGGGCTCGCCCGGCAAAGCGTGGATCTGGCAGACCCGGTCCTGGTCCAAGGGTCAGATCCATCCGGCCGCGGTGCTCTACCAGCGCATCATCGACACCGCCTCCAATCCGGGACCGATCGTCGGAGGCATCCGCGTCGACGTCAACGATGTGCTGGCCCAGGACTGCGGCCAATGGAACAAGCACCCTTGACAGACGGCGGCGCGTGGCCGAGGCAACCAGTCACGGGGCATTGCGGGTATTGCGATAGTCGGTAGGTGTCATGCCGAACCAGCGTTTACATGCTCGGGTCAGCACGCTCTGCTCGGCGTAGCCCACCTGGCGACAGAGCTGCACGAGGGGCAGGTCGGTGCCGATCAGTAATTTGTCGGTGAGCTCTCGGCGAGTTTGATCGGCCATCGCGCCAAAGGTGGTTTCTTCGGTGGCGAGACGGCGCTGCAGCGTCTTGGGATGGATACCGAACTGGCGGGCAACAAGCTCGGCGTTCAGCTCCCCGGTGGGCAGGAGTTGGCGGATGATCGTGCGCACGGTGTCGGTGAATCCGTGCTCATGCTCGCCGCGATTACTGGACAAGTAGTGCAAAGCGAGCTGATGGGCGAGCGGATCGTGATTGAGTGGACGCTGTAAGTCGTTGGCGCGCAGTGTGAATCCGGCGAAAGATTCGTCGAACAGCGGAGCACAGCCGAAGTAGCGGCGATAGTCGGCCTTGGCGCCCAACGATTGGTGGGGCAGGTGTACGGCCACCGGCCGGTAAGTGGTGCCCAGGAACAGGTGCAGCACCCGAAGGGTGACACCGAGGGCCAGTTCGATGGCCTGAGCCTGCGGCGGCGCCGGGTGCAGCAGAAATTCGAATTCGAACCGGCTCAGCGTCTCGTCGCTGTGCGCGTGCACGCGGGCGGTGATGCCGGGACTATAGGCGCTCATGTAGGTGTCGAGGATGGTGAACGCCTCTGCCGCGGTGATCGCGGTGCGTGCAGCGACACCTACCGGGCCGAGAATGTCGATGCTCTGTTGCAGGGCGAGTTGACGACCGAAGTCATCCATACCCAGCACCGCGGCCGCGCTCTCGACCGCAGAGATGGCACTGCGCAACGGAATGAACCGCTCCCGTTGACCGGCATGGGCGGGATCGATGCCGGCGAGTTCCAGCAACGCGGCCGGGTCACCCCCATGAGCGGCGGTGAGCACACTGAAACCCACCAGAGACGATCCATGGACCAACTGCATGTCCATCACCATCAAGAAGATGTCCAGCAGAGTCAAGACACCACGTGTCGGCCTGGGCAAGGATGGGCGGGGCTCAGACGATGGATGGGGTGACGGTTTTGGACATCAACAGGGCGCGGCGATGCTTGAGCAAGGTGGCCGTCGCGGCGATTGCGCTGACGGCCGTCGCATGTGACGGCGGCACAGGTTCGGGCGTGGCTTCGGACGCTCCGACCGATGAGGTGACCGCGGACCAGATTCGGGACATCGCCAAGCAGGCCTACATTTACGGCTTTCCGATGGTGGACAACTACCGCATCCAGTACGCCTACTTCCAGGACAGGCAGAACCCGCAATACAAGGCCCCCTGGAACACGCTGCACTCCAACGCGCAGGTGTTCACGCCCGCCGACACCGCCATTCAGACCCCCAACTCGGATACGCCCTACAGTTTCTTCGGGGCCGATCTGCGTACCGAGCCCTACGTTCTGAGCGTTCCGACCATCGAGGCGAAGCGCTACTACTCGCTGCAGTTCATGGACGAGTACATGTACAACTTCGACTACGTGGGTAGCCGGACAACCGGAAACGATGCCGGCAAATACCTGCTC
Organism: Mycolicibacterium sp. P9-22; assembly: GCF_008329585.1. Classification (GTDB taxonomy): domain Bacteria; phylum Actinomycetota; class Actinomycetes; order Mycobacteriales; family Mycobacteriaceae; genus Mycobacterium. The sequence continues at coordinate 105,852 of NZ_NPKP01000007.1, forward strand.
GCCGGGCCGAATTGGAAGGGCGAGAAGCCCGCCGGTATCGACAAGGTGATCCGCTCGGACACCGAATTCGCCTTCGTCGCATACCGGACCCAGCTGTTCGGACCCGCAGACCTCGACAATGTCAAGGCGATTCAGGCCAGGTACGGGGCACAACCGCTGTCGGCGTTCGAGGGCAAGCCGGCGCCGGCCGCCGCTCCCGCAGTGGATTTCGTGGTTCCGCAGACTGCAGAAGAAGAGCGCAAGTCTCCGCAGTTCTTCGAAACCCTCAACTTCGTTCTGCAGTTCGCGCCGGTCTTGGACACCGAGAAGGAGCTGCGCGCGAAGTTCGCCTCGATCGGTATCGGCACGCACGGGAAACTGGACGTCGCGTCGCTGAGCCAGGACAAGCGGGACGCTTTCCAGGCCGCGATCGCCGATGCCTGGAAGGAATACGGTCCGACGCAGGCGAAGGTCGACAGCGGGCAGATCTCACCCAGCGAGCTGTTCGGCAACCGCCAGACGCTCGGCACCAACTACCTCTATCGGATGGCCGGTGCCGTCAACGGCATCTTCGGCAATGACAAGGCCGAAGCGATGTACCCGAGTGCCTCGACAGACTCCGGCGGCGATCCGCTCGACGGCGCGAACAACTACATCTACCGCTACGCGCCCGGACAGCTGCCGCCGGTGAACGCGTTCTGGTCGCTCACGATGTACCGGATGCCGCAGAGCCTCCTGGTCGCCAACCCGATCAACCGCTACCTCATCAACTCGCCGATGCTGCCCGATCTGAAGCAGGATGCCGACGGCGGCTACACCATCTATGTTCAGCGGGAGAACCCGGGACCGGAGCAGGAGTCCAACTGGCTGCCATCTCCGGAGGGGCCGTTCCGGTTGACGCAGCGGCTGTACTGGCCCATAGAAGCCGCGCTCGACGGCACGTGGCAGGCGCCGGTGCCGCGGAAGGTCGATTGAGCGCGATGCCGAGACGACATGGGTCGTGGCGCCGCTGGTCAGTCGTCGTGACGGCGGCGACGCTCGCGATGACCATGACCGGCTGCGGTAGCGACAATGAATCGAAGGAGCAGTCCGTGATGACCACCGCACAGATCCGGGAGATCGCCAAACAGGCCTACGTCTATGGCTTTCCGATGGTGGACAACTACCGGATCCAGTACGCGTACTTCCAGGACGAGCAGGGCTCACAGTTCCGCAGCACGTGGAACACCCTGCACTCCGATGCCCACGTGGCCACCCCCGCGGATACCGCTGTGCAGACGCCGAACTCGGATACCCCGTACACGACTCTGGGCGCCGACCTACGCGACGAGCCGTTGGTTCTGACGGTGCCCGAGGTACCGAGCAACCGCTACTACTCGGTGCAGCTGATCGACGGCTACACCTACAACATGGGTTACCTCGGCAGCCGAGCCACCGGAAACAAGCCCGGGAAGTATCTCCTCGCCGGTCCGAACTGGAAGGGCGACAAGCCTGCCGGTATCGACAAGGTGCTGCACGCAGAGACCGACTTCGTGCTCGTGCTGTACCGCACCCAGCTGTTCGGCCCCGACGACATCGACAGCGTGAAGGCGATCCAGGCCGGCTACGGAGTGGAACCGCTGTCTAAGTTCCTCGGCGCGGTCGCGCCCGAGGCGCCGGCCGCGATCGACTTCGTGGTCCCCCAGACGCCGGATGAGCAGCGCACATCGACGAAGTTCTTCGAGACGCTCGACTTCGTGCTGAGGTACGTGCCGGTGCTGGACTCCGAGAAGGACCTGCGGGCGAAGTTCTCCTCGATCGGAATCGGCACCGGTGAGAAGCTCGAGATCGGTGCGTTGCCGGCGGATCAGCAGCAGGCCTTCCAGGACGGGCTCACCGATGCCTGGACCGAATACGACGCAGTGCAGGCGAAGGTCGACACTGGTGAGGTCACGGCCGCCCAGCTGTTCGGGACCCGTCAGATGGTGGGCACCAACTACCTGTACCGGATGGCCGGGGCGATCAACGGCATCTACGGCAACGACGCCGCCGAGGCGATGTACCCGATCTTCCGCCTCGATTCCGCGGGCACCTTTTTGACCGGCGCGAACAAGTACACCTATCGATTCGCGCCCGGTCAATTGCCGCCGGTCAAGGGCTTCTGGTCGATCACCATGTATCGGCTGCCGGAGAGCCTGCTGGTGGCCAACCCGATCGACCGCTACCTCATCAACTCGCCGATGCTGCCCGATCTGAAACAGGATGCCGATGGTGGCTACACCTTCTACGTCCAGCGGGAGTCCCCCGGCGCGGACAAGGAGTCGAACTGGTTGCCGGCACCGGACGGTCCGTTCGTGTTGATCGAGCGGCTGTACTGGCCCGAGGAAGCGGCGATCGATGGAACCTGGAAAGCGCCGTTACCGCAGCGAGTCCCGTGACCCGCGTCTGGATGCTCATACCGGCCAACTGATGAAAGGTATTCACCGATGAAACTGACAGTCTTGGGCGCCGGTGCACTCGCACTCGTCGCCGGAGCCCTGGTCGGCGGTGCCGCGGCCAACGCGGAGCCGCTCACCGAGCCGCTGCGCCCACCCAATTGTTCTGCCGCCGATCTGGCCGGCATCGCCTCCGGGGTTGCCGCGGCGACGTCGGCCTACCTGTTCACCCATCCCGAGCTGAACGATTTCTTCACCAGCCTGCACGGGCGACCACACGATGAGGTGCCCGAATCCACCAGGGCCTACTTCGACATCCACCCGCAGGAGCACGCAGAGTTGAGGGGCATCCGCCAGCCACTCGTCGATTTCCGCAACCGCTGCGGCTACAGCGCCCCCGGCTCGTTCGAAGGACAGCCATCGTGAGTGGATCTCGTCGGTCGGTCCGGGCCCGCGCCATGACTGCTGCGCTCGCATTGATGACATTGCCCGGCGTCATCGTGTTGGGCGTGCCCGCCGGCACCGCCCATGCCGACGTGTGTGCCAGTGCCGGGCGCCGGATCTCGGTCGGGGGATGCGTCAACATCGCTGACGCGGTGGCCCCGTACGTCCCGCCACCGGCGTACTACGCCCCGCTGCCCGAGGACGCGCCGCCGCCACCACCGCCGCCGGGTTCCAATGTCAGCGGCTGCGTCGGCTACAACGGGCGATGGGTGAACGCCGGCGGCTGCAACTAGCTCACGGCGTCAGCGGCGCGGCGTCACGGTGATGTGCACGTGATCGAAGTGGCCGTAACCAGATGCCTGCGGACCGGCGGGCGTGTAATAAGTGCCACGCCAGATCACGTCCTGTAGCCCGAACCGGCCCGCATTGGCCATTGCGAACGCCATGATCTGATCTCCCAGCGCGATGCCCTCGGGGCTGCCTGAGTTGGGGATCATGATGTCGATCGCCAGGCCGCTCGGGTGCCACGGCTTCGAGTCCGGCCGGACTCCACCGATCTCGCCGATCTGGGGGAACTGAGCGCTGACGGCCCGGGCCGCCAGAATCGCGTTCGGCTGCAGTCCGGCCTCGTTGGCGACGCCGACGGGCAGAGCCGCCTCCGGGATGTCCATGACCGCGGCGGCCAGGGACGGCGGGGCGGGCATCGCAATGATCGCCGGGTCGGTCGGAGCGGGGGCGCTCGGCGGTGCGGGCGGCACCGCATTGTCGACGGCCGCCTGCTGCTGCGGTGTCAGCGCCGCGTACTGGGCCTCCGCCGCCGCGATCTGCTTGAGCATCTCACCGAGCTTGGCCTGCAATTCGGCGCGCACCGCGGCAGCCTTCTCGGCCGCGGCACGGGCGCCGGCAGCCGATTTCTCGGAGGCCTGGGCGGCAGTGGCCGCGCGCTCCCGTGTTTCCAGGAAGACCTTCATCTGGTCGGCGGCCTGCGCGGCCACCGTCCGCTGCAGCGAGAGCCGGTCGATGAGCTGCTGAGGGGAGCCGGCGGTCAGCACCGCCGCCATCTGACCGCTGCGTCCACTCATGTATTCCATCGCGGCAACCCGGTTGACCGCGGCCTGATAGGGCTGCAGTTGGGCGTTGGCGGCCTCGAGGGTTTGGAGGTCGGCGCGGTGGCGGTCGTCGGCCGCTGTCTGCACGGCCAGGGTCGCGTCGACGTCGCGTTGGGCGGCGGTGACCGCCTGGCGACTCTGCACCGCCTGCTGGGACAACTCGTTGAGCTTGGCCAGCGCATCGGCCGCGGGGTCGGCATACGCGCCGCCGATCGAAAGAGCCAGGACCAAGATCGAAACCGCGAATCCGCACACCGCTCGCCGAAGTGAATGGCGCTCGGTCATTCGGATTGTCACGGTCCTTCGCTATGGGACCGATCGTGGCCCGGCTGTCGACTGTCCCCCGACACGGTACGAACTGGCACCGGCGATGTCCACTCGTCGCGAGACGTGGGCCTCGCGGCCCCGGTTGCGGGGCATCCAGGCGGCCACGGTCGCCATGACTCCGAGCACGGCGCCGCGAGCAAGTGGGGGCGGGCCGGTCGCGATCGACCGAGTCGTCGACGCACTGCCGGGTTTCGAATGGGATGTCGTCGGCGACGGGCGCATCTGGCCATTCCCACAGCAACGCACCGATCACGCTCTCCCCCGACGAACTCATCCTGCACAGCGACGCGGGCGTCCCTTATGTCATTCCCGAAGTGGCCCTTCTGTTCGAAGCCAAACACCTGCGCCTCAAAGACCAGGACGACTTCCGCAACGTCCTGCCGGCACTGACTCAGAGCCGACGATTGCGCCTCCGCGACTGGCTCACCCAGACCCACCCCGGCCACCCCTGGATCGAGGCCCTTCATGACCGGCGTGACTGCCCGGGGGTCGACTTTGCCTCTGGTGATTGCAGTTTCGAATGGTGACCAGTTCGCTGAAAACACGAGGCCTACTACAGACGCCGCGGTTGAATGCCTCTGGGCCACAGCGCAAGTTAAGCTCCGCGACCTGGCCCAGCCTGCCCGAAGCGATGTCAGGTTCGCCGTAGGAAATTTGAACGAAAGCGTCAATTACCGCCACGAGGACCACTCGACCATCGGTATGATAAGGCCCTGGAGCAAAGAGATACCTTGGGGGGGCCTTTCATCCGATGGCTACCGAACTGGCTCGGCTCGTCGCAGCCTTGAGGAAAACACTCGAGTGTCTCCACGGATCCGTTGACGACCTGGCGCGCGAGTTGATGCGGGTGCTCGGGGTCAATGAGACCGACCGACGTGCCCTGGAACTCATCCTCCTTGCCGGCGAAAAGGTCACGACGCCCGGGCTTCTGGCCCGTCGGCTCGGCCTCACGGCCGCTGGCACCACAATCGTGCTCAACCGCTTGGAGAAACTCGGCTACGTCAGTCGATCGCTACATCCGACAGATCGCCGACGAGTAACCGTGGTGGCCACAGATCTCGCGTATCGCCGAATCTCGGAACTCCTCTCCCCGATGCTCGACCAGGGCGCAAAGGTGTTGTTGGGCTACACCGCAGCGGAGATTGCCCTGATCGCCGGTTTTGTCAGTAGCACCGTCGACCTACAACAAACTCACGTCAACTGGTTGCGCGAAGTGGATCCTTACCCTCACTAGACGGCATCGTCGACCATGCGAGACGCCAGACGGTGCCGCTGGCGCGGCGGAAATACCCGAGTCCGTGCGGGCTGGAGCGTGTTGGCGGGTCGCTGCCGTGGCGTAAGACGGCCCTGGCTGCCGAGCTGCTGCGAACAACCGGCGTTCACCATCCCGGGCAAGGCCCATCCGCCGGCCGCAGGTGCCGACGATCCTGCTGACTGTCTGCTTACGCCTGGCGGGTCCAAGCTGCCACGACTGTAAGACCGCGACCCGCCATTCGGCTGGACAGCACCTTGACATCAATTCGGCCGCGCTGGTGACATTTGGTCACGACCAGCCCAGAGGAGGGCCGACCAAACCACTGAGAAGTACCTTTGGGCAATTAATACCTTTGCGCAATTAGTTAAATGGCATCAACTGTCGACTCTTTGATTATTGACATCTAGTCATCTGTTCGCCCTGAAATGGTAAAACCACATCTCAACTGGACAAATGCGAACTAGTATCGTTTGCGGATCGCGAAGTAAGGTCGGCAGTATTTTCATTCTTGCCTCACCAATATTTTTCCCAGGTAATTTCAGGTATCCGGTCCACCAATTACCAGGAGATTACATGAGCGCTGCCGTCCGATCCCGTCTGAACATTGGCATTGCGGTGGCCGGCGCCGGCGTAATAGCGCTTGCCCCGCTCAATCCATCGGTACCCACCATCGCCGAGCCGCTGGCGCATTCGGTGTCCCAGGCCGCGGTTGCGCTCAGCGCAACGACCAACCCCATCGAGCAATGGTTGCAGATCATCAACACCACGCTCGCCAATGGCGGCGCGCTGGCCCAGACCTATCTGGACAATCCCCTGCCGATCCTGCGCCAGCTGATCCTCAATGGCATCGGCTACGGTGAGCAGACGGTCGCGGCACTGCAGGCGACAGTCACCAACCTCATCACCAACCTACGGCCGGACAACCCGAACGGGCTCCCGATGCAGCTCGGAGCCGCCTGGGATCTGCTTCGAGCAGGTGACATCGCCAACGGCCTACCAGCTGTGTATGGGGCACTGGCAGGGTATGCGCTCTTCAGTGCCTTTCCGCTGATCAATGTGGTCGAAATCCCCATTGCCATGGCCCAGAACTTCGCGAATGTCGTCGAGGCAGGTTTGGGCGGCGTCGTGCAGCTGGCTCTAGGCGTCCTCTCCGTTCCCGCAGCCGTCGTCGGGGCAACCGCGTCCCAGCTCCAGGCCGTGTTCGACGCGGTCAAGGCCGGCGACTTGCTGGGCACAATCAACGAGGCGCTCGGCGTTCCGGGTGCATTCGTCGGAGCTTTGCTCAACGGGTTCGGCTTTAACCCCGGACTGCTGAGCCCGGACGGTTTTGTTCACATCGCGATTAGAACTCTGAACTCGATCGCGGAGGCGCTTGGTGCGGCACCGGTGGCGGCGCCGATGCTCGCGCCCTTCGCTGCGAAGGCCGGCGATACCGGACCGTCCGCACTGCCTTCGGACCCCTCGACGGTTGCCACGGTCACCTTGGACACCGATGCTGGTGTCACTGATGGTGCAACGCATGCCCTAGCAACGGAGACCACCCCGGACGACACCATCGTCACCGAACCTGTTGCCACCGAACCTGTTGCGGAACCCCTCGCGGCCGAACCCGTCGCCACCGAACCTGTATCGACAGAACCCGTCATGACAGAGCCTGCCGCCACGGAACCCGCCGTGACCGAATCCGCGGCTAACGAGCCCGTCGCCAACGAACCTGTCTCGACAGAGCCCGCCGCCACGGAACCCGCCGCCACCCACACCGAGGCGGCCGCAGAGCAAGAATCCTCGAAGCGGGAATTGAGGACGACGATGGGGGCGTCCGGTGGTGAAGCCGGCGTCAGCCGGTCCGCGGTCGTCAAGAAGGGAGAGGCCGCGACGTCTGCCGGGTCGACCAGCCACGAAAACCACTCGGATAGAACCGATTTCGGCAGGGACAGCACCAGCTCCCACAACGAAAGCGGCCCGTCCGGAAACGATTCTTCCAGCGCCGCAGCGTAAACACCCCGTCACGACCGGTGGGCCCCGCTCCTGAGCGTGGCCCACCGTCGTCTCATATCCCCGGGATGGGGTCTTTGCCGAACTAACCCAAAGTCCTCTACCGCGCCATTCGCGGTTCAGGCATCGAGCCACTTGTGCCGGTTCGGATTCATTTCAGATATTTTCTCCGGGCGAGCGTGTCGGAGTTCCTCTCGACAATGACGGCGACCTCAGCTGGGCTGCAATCGGCGGTCGCATGAATTGATGCGCCGTGGCGTCTAGGGTTTGGCGATAGCTTCCGTCGCCTTCTAGGAACTAGAGATATCCAAGGGAGTTCGGGTGCCATCAGAACGAGACGCCGGGCACTTGGGCTCGGGCATCAACTTTCCCGTAAACCGTCGGTGTCTAGCCGGCCGAAATTGGACGGGTCGTAATATCATTTCGCGGCGCATTCATTAACTCGTCGCGGACGCTCCGATCGACCCGGACGAGATCGCCACCCGATGATGGGATCAATCGAAACAGACGAAACGTGCAGGGACAAGTATTCGACCGAAAGCCAAGTTGCCTGAATCGAAAATAGCAACGACCCTCGACTGGATTCATCCAGTCGAGGGTCATTTGCCGCTAATGGCATTCAGAATCTGCCCCGACCCGCGCAGCGCCACCCTTACGTAAAGGCGGGCCATTGCGGGCCGCAGCCGAACTCCGCGCTACTTGGTCAGGTGACGTTGGTGGTGGTGAGCGTCGGCGACGGATTCGGGTAGCACGAGGTCGCCACATTGGTACCGCCAATTATGGGTACGGTCACCCGGGTGGTCATGGTCATGCCGGGACTGGAGTAGCTTGTTCCGGCGTACTTACTGGTGATCGTGCCGGGAGCGTTGGCGGTCACGTTGATGGTGACCGCAGGCGGCGTGAAAGAGGTGCCACCGTTGATGGGGCCGGGAACGGTCAGCACGACGTTGGATCCCACGAGGGCAACCGAGGGCGCGCCGCCGGGGACACTTCCGCCGGAAATGCTGGTGGACACAAACGTCGAATTCGCCGGGACCGGGATGAGCATCTTCAGATTGCTGATGTTCTGGACTGTGAATCCGGACGCCGAAGCCGGGACCGACGACGCCCCCGGAGTGAGAGTAATAGCGAGAGGAGAGCCTGCAGTCACCGAACCCGTCGGCACGGTAGTACCGTCGACCGATGTTGTCATACTCGATGTCTGAGCGACTCCAGCAACTGTGCCTTGGCAACTCCAGTTGACGCTGGTGGCCGCATTCGCCACTCCAGCGAAACACATTGCGGCGGCGAGCACCATCGGTGTCACGGCGCCAGTGCGAAGTAACGTGGACGTATTCGATCGCATTGTTATCTCCCAAGAGGTGAGGTTACGACGTGGCCGAAAAGCTACGCCGCGATGGATCGCACAAAAGATAACCCGCCTCCGCTGAAATTCCGCGCACATATTGAACACATTTTAATAGCAATATTCATTTAATCCATTTAATTGATTCGAATTGAAATTCAATAAATGCGAACTATCTCGACAGATTACAAATGGTGAGCGACCTTGATGGCGGCGGCGAACTCCTCGACGGTCGGCAGCGGGGGGCGCGGTCACGGCGGGCTTCTACGGCAGCCGGATCTTCGCGGTGCAGGGGCGAACGCTGATGGTCCCGTGGATCATGACAACCGAGACGGCCTTGAGGTCGATGCACCGTTCTGCCAGTTCGGATTTGGTTGACGTGGACATCTGACTCCTCGGCACATACCGAATCCGATCGGCCTTATCGCTCTACAAGGCATCGCGAGACACCGCGCACCACCTCGAACCGAAATGCGGTGCGGGGCTCGGGCGATCAGCCGTCAGTACACCGATCTACTGGTTCGCCGCTGCGAGACTCGCCACCCACCCGCGGATCGCGGCCACGAACTCCTCGGGCGCATCGGACTCCACGTACGCGCCGGCGCCCTCGACGATCACGGTCTCGTGATTGACGAACGTGGCCTCCAGACGTTCACGCTCCTGGGGACGCATGCCGATGTCGCCGTCACCCCACACGATCAGTGTCGGCAGGTGAGCCAGGCCCGCGAGGCCAGCCTCGACCTCGGCGAAGAAGGCGCGGCTGGCGAGGAGCCGGTCGGGGAAGACGGCCGACGCCTGGCGGCGCGCGGGGGTGTCCAGCGCTCGGCTGTAGTGGGTCATCTCGGCTGCCGTCGGCTTCCGCCTTCGGTGCCCAAGCGGAACGAACACCTTGACGATGAGATTGAGCCGGCGGTTCAGGAACCGGATCGGGAGCCCGCCAGCGATGCGGGAGAAGTACTCGAAGTGGAAGTCGCCATTGACCGGCCACGCCCAGGTGTTGGCGAGCACCAGCCGATCGAAGGTGCCGGGGCGACGCTGCGCGGCAGCAAGACCGATCGGGCCGCCCCAGTCCTGGCCGACCAGCGTGACGCCGTCCAGCCCGAGCGCGTCGACGAACCCGGTGACCACCTCGGCATGCTCTTCGGGCAGATAGCGGTAGCCGGGCTTGGCCGTCGACAGTCCGAACCCCGGATAGTCCAGCGCGATGCACCGGAAATCGGCTCGCAGCGCGGTGATCACGTCGCGCCAGAGAAACGACCAGGTGGGGTTGCCATGGAGAAAGAGCAGTGTCGGGCCCGCGCCCTCATCGACGTAGTGCACGCTGTGCCCGTCGATCTCGACGAAGTGACTTTCGAACGGGAACAGGTCGTCATCGACCCAGTCGGGCCGTGCGCTCGTGGTCGATTCGGTCATGACGCCCCCTGTGTGCCGGCCTCCGGAATCACTTGAATTTTTCATATACACTTGAGAAAATCAAGCATTGGGAGACGGCATGCGCAGCTATGGGCAGTACTGCGGGCTCGCCCGCTCGCTCGAAGTCGTCGGCGACCGGTGGAACCTGCTCATCGTCCGCCAACTGCTCATCTCCCCCGCGCGCTACCGCGACCTGATCAACGGCCTTCCCGGCATCGCGACCAACCTGCTCGCCGACCGGCTCCGCGAATTGGAGTCCCAGGGCGTCATCGAGCGGCGAGTGGCCGGCGAAGGCAGTGCCGTCGAGTACGTCCTCACCCCGTGGGGCGCCCAACTACGCGCGCCGATCGAGGGCCTGATCTCCTGGTCGACACCGCTGATGGTGCGCGGCCCGGAAGGCGACGCGTTCCGCCCCGAGTGGCTCACGCTCGCCATTCCCGCCCTGCTCGGCACCCGGGGCAAGGTCCGCTCCCCGGTGACGCTCGGTCTCGATGTCGGCGAACTCCTGGCACTTCGCGCGACGCGCGCGGGCTTCGAAGTCGGCCGGCATCAGGGTGGCGATCTCGACGCGATCATCCATGCCGAACCCGGCTACATCCTCGGCCTCGCCGCCGGAGCGATCACCCTCGACGACGCCCGTGCCCTCGGACTGGTCGAGATCGACGGTGATGAGTCCTTCGTCCGCGCCGTCTTCGCCGCCTGACCGACCTTCATGCGGCCGGTGCCCAAGCACGTCGGTTGACGGCGCCGAGTGGGTACCCCGCCACCCATGACGCCTACGGAACCCGCCGAACGCCCACCAACAGAGTCGCCCCCATCGGAACAAGCACAGGCCGTCGTCATCTTCACGCCGTCGCCGGTGCTGACCGTCACGGTGGAAGACCGTTCCGGCGAGGCCGACATCCACGTGCATGCCGGCGGCCAAGGCGTGTGGCAGTCCCGCATGGTGTCCTCGCTCGGCGTGCCGACCGTGCTGTGTGCCGCGCTCGGCGGGGAGACCGGCTCGGTGCTCGGCCACCTGTTGCCCGCAGCGAACGTCACCGTGCGAACGGTCCCAGTCAGTGCCCGCAACGGGGCATATGTGCACGACCGCCGCAGCGGCAGCCGCGAGGTCATCGCCGAGAGTTCCGGCAGTCCGCTGGACCGCCACGAGCTCGACTCGCTCTACGAAATGACCCTGACCGAAGGCCTCACCCACGGCTGGGTACTGCTGTCCGGGCCGCAGGACGACCGGGTGGTGCCGGCTGACCTGTACCGGCGCATCGCCACCGACCTCGGTGCCAACGGGTGCAAGGTCGCCGCAGACCTCGCCGGCGAACGGCTCGAGGCCGTCCTTGCCGGCACGCCGTACCTCATCAAGGTGAGCCACGAAGAACTGCTCGCGGACGGCCGCGCGAAGTCCGATGACGCCGAAGACCTCGTCGCCGCCATGCGCGCCATGCGCGACGAGGGCGCAGGAACAATCGTCGTGTCGCGGTCTGGAGCCGCGCCGGCGTTGGCACTGCTCGACGAACAGGACGCCGAGAGCGACGGCACGCGCGGCGGCGCCGTGGTGGAAATCGAAATGCCGAAGCTGGAGCCGGCAGACCCCGCCGGCGCCGGGGACTCCATGACGGCGGGCATGGTCGCTGCGCTGGCCAGTGGGCGTTCGCTGCGCGAGGCATTGCAGGTCGGCGCGGCGTGCGGGGCGCTCAACGTCGTCCACCACGGGTTGGGCACCGGCGGTGCGCAGGCCGTGGACACGCTCGCCGAACGAGTCGAGGTGCGCCCATGGAAATGACGCAGGGCGGACGACCGCTGCCGCGCGCATTGGTGACCAATGACGACGGGATCGACTCGCCCGGCCTGCACGCGCTGGCGGTTGCCGCACAGCAGGCGGGGCTGGACGTGATCGTTGCCGCACCCGCGGAGCAGGCCAGCGGCGCGAGTGCGGCACTGACGGCGGCGCGGCGGGAAGGCCGCACGGTCGTCGAGCGCCGAGAAGTGCCCGGCCTGGACGGCATCCAGGCGTGGGCGGTGCACGCTCAGCCGGCCCACATCGTCGCCGCGGCGTTGAACGGCTGGTTCGACCCCCGCCCCGACCTGGTGCTGTCCGGGATCAACCACGGCGCGAATGTCGGTCGGGCCGTGCTGCATTCGGGCACGGTCGGCGCGGCGTTGACGGCAGGAATCAACGACAGCCGCGCCGTTGCGGTGTCCCTGGATGTGGCGTTGTATCCCAGCGGGAACCGACACTGGGAGACGGCGTCCGGGCTTTTGGCACCGGTGTTGGAACTGCTCCTGGATGCACCCGAAGCCACCGTCTTATCCCTCAACGTTCCGGACCGGCCGGCGGCCGAGGTGGGACCGATCCGGCACGCCCGGCTGGCCCGCGGCGGTGCGGTGCAGGCCCGCGTCGACGAAGTGCGCGACGGTGACGTCCGGCTCGCCGAATTCGAGATGGACGAGGCGCCCGAACCCGGCACCGACAGCGCGCTACTGGCTGCCGGGTATCCGACGCTCACCGAGCTCCGATCCGTCGAAGCGCACGATGGCGGATTGGTGCAGGCCTGGCTGCACCCGTGATTCACCGGCGTCGGACAGGGCGGCTGTCAGGCGCCGGACGGGACCGGATAGCGGTCGTTGACGTCGGCGTTGGACGCTTTGCGGGCGCAGTGGGCGCAACAGAAGATGCCCTCGTCCGCCTCGACGCCATGGCCGAGGATGCGGCAGCCGCAGTGCGCGCATTCGGGTGCGAGCTGAACGGCCGCGCACTCCACGCTGTCGAAAGTCGCCGCATGCCCGTCCGCGAAGGTCACCGAGAATGCCTTGTCGTAGTCGTTGCCGCAGGTATCGCAGATCGCCATGAAGACTCCTCACATCGTCATTTCCGAACTGGGTGCCCGGTCACCCGGGGTGCCAAACGGACAGGCGGCGGCCGGCGTAGCGGCACGTCAAGCGAGCGGCAGTCCGGCGAGTGCGGCCGCGCCACCCAGAAGTGCGCAGATGCCGAGGGTTCGCAGCACCGACCACTTGAGACCGAAGATGATGATCGCGGCGACGGCGGCGATGGCGAACGCGAGCGGTTTCCACGTGGTTGCGTCGGGCAGTTGCAGGGTGATGAAACCCCAATCCAGAGTGGTGGTTTCGGCGAACAGTGTGTGGAAGGCGAAGTAGACCGCCAGGTTCGCGATGACGCCGACGACGGCAGCGGTGATCCCGGTCAGAGCCGCGCTGAGGTGCGTGTTGTTGCGCAGGCGTTCAACGTGGGGCGCGCCGAGGAAGACGAACATGAAGCACGGCACGAAGGTGACCCACGTGGTGAGCAGCGCAGCCAGGGTGGCGGCCAGCCATGGGTCCAGGGTGCCCGGATTCCGGTAGGCCCCGACGAAGGCGACGAACTGCACCACCATGATCAGTGGCCCCGGGGTGGTCTCGGCCAACGCCAACCCGCGCACCATCTCGCCCGGCGCCAGCCAGTGGTACACCTCCACAGCGCGTTGTGCGACATAGGCCAGCACCGCATACGCGCCGCCGAATGTCACCAAGGCTGTTCCGCTGAAAAATATCCCCTGAGTGGTCAGCACGCTGTGCGGCCCGGTCAGAAGCACGACCGCGAGCATCGGCAGCCCCCACGCGAGAACACTGACCCCGAGCACCTTCGCCGTGTGCGCGCGCGACGGACCCACGTTGTGGAGGACGTCGTCACTGATGAGGGAATCCGGCTCGGTGTCGGCGTCGCTGTCGCTTGCAGATTTCTGGCGGTGCAGCGTCGCCGGCGCGTAGCGTCCCAGAGCCCACCCGATGGCCGCCGCGACCGCGATGACGATCGGGAAGGCAATCCCGAACACGCTCAGCGCGATGAACGAGGCGACGGCGATCACGATGAGGCCAGGACCGGCCAGGGCCTTCTTCCCGACGCGCCACAGTGCGCTCACCACGATGGCCAGGACTGCCGGTGCGAGGCCGGCGAAGACCGCTGCGACAGCGATGGTTTCGCCGAATGCGACGTAAATGGCCGACAGCGCGAGAATCGCCACCGCGCCGGGGAGGACGAACAGCGTCCCCGCGGCAATCCCGCCGCGGGTGCCGTTCAGCAGCCAGCCGGTGTAGATGGCCAGCTGCTGGGCCTCGGGGCCGGGCAGCAGCATGCAGTAATTGAGTGCATGCAGGAACCGTTTCTGACCGATCCAGCGTTTCTGGTCGACGAGGAAGTGCTGCATGACCGCGATCTGGCCGGCGGGTCCGCCGAAGGTCTGCAGGGAGATCAGGAACCAGGCTCGCAGAGCCTCCCGGAAAGGCACCACGTCGCCCGACGGCGCCGAGCCGTTCACCGTTGTGGGCCGCGGACCGCTGACCTCGTCATCGGCACGGTCGCTCATGTTGGATTCCGTCCTATGGTCAGGCTGCGGCGAAAGTACTCGTAAAGCCCGGCGAACACGGCGTCCGCGACGATCAGGGTCTGCTCGTCGCTGCCCGTCATGGACAACCCCCGCAGGATGGCGTCGAGCCCGGGCGCCTCGGGTGCATCGTAGCGGCCATCCTCGAGGTCCGCTTCGTGGACGATCTCAGCGACTCGCCAGAGCACCGGGTCGTGAATATCGTACCGGCGCAAGATCGTTTCGAAACTACAGTCACCACCGTGGTGGGACAGATCGGCCCCGCGCATGTCGAACGGCGTCGCGTCCGGAGGCACTGATTCTGCATCGGCGACGAACATGAACTCAGCCTCGGGATCTACGTAGTGGCGGATCAGCCACGCACACGCGGCGCGGTCGATGTGCACGCCTGCGCGAGTCACCCACCTCACGACCAAACCTCCGCTTCGGTCGCCGCATTGTCGAGCGTGCTCGCGAACGTCTTCATCGCGACGTCAACTCGGTCCCGCTCCGGGGGAGGGAAATAGTCTCTGCGTGAGATCAACCGCAACTGGCTGCGCAGGCGCGGTAACGCGGCACGGCGCGCACGCACGTCAAGAGTTTCGGCTGCGCTGATTGCCGCCAGCAACTCGGTGTACTCGGCCGCACGCGCAGAGGTCATCTGAGTCCGCAATAGTGCCTCTTGATCGGCTGAGGTGCAGCGCGCCAGCCACACCCCCGCCTGTCCCTGGTACTCGACGATCTCCTCTGCGAGCCAATCGAACTGCTCACGAGTGCGCGCATCCGCCGGGAGTGCGACCACACCGTCGACGACCTGCGCGGCTCCCAGCTTCTTGAGTTTGCGCCACACCGTGATGCGGGGCGTCGAGGGTTCCCTCGGCAGGCGGTAATTCAGCAGCACCCACTCGAGCGATGGCACCTTCGAAGCAGGAGACATGATCGGCATGTAACCACGGTTACATGCCGATGTCGAGAGTTCGCCTCACTCCCCGCGGTATCCCGCTTGGCGACACATTCGACTGGGCGCTAGCCCACCCGCGTCACAGACCTTGGCTCAAAGCCGCCAAGCCATTGCTATCACCGCTTGTCTCGAAACGACGCCCAGTCACCGATGGCGTCCAGCCTCCGGCGTTGTTGCTTGGCTGCGGCCGCGTCGAGTCCGCGATTGCGCTGCTCGAGATTGGCGGCCACGCGCTGCCGATGCTCGACCGGATTGCTGTCGTCGAATTTGAACTTGGAATCGACGCCCACCACCTGCAATCTGACGCCCCTGATCCCGCTGAGCATTCGCCCGTACGGCGCCTCCCCGACCGACACCGCGGCATGGCCGCCCTCCGGTTGAAAGTCGCCCAACTGTGCCTTGAGGATCTCGACCTTGCCTTCCGGATCATCGACGAGGGTTGGCGTGCAGACGAATTGCACACTCGCGTAGTAGCTGGTCGGGACGCCATCCTCATCCGGACCGCCCGCCTTCGCTCGCCAGTACGTCGGGATATAGGCGTAGTCACCGATAACGGCCAGCCGCACCTGGCTGGCCGCTTCCAGATGCGGCCACACCGGGTTGGGCCGCGCCAGATGAATCAGCAGCGCGTCACCGGCAACGGTGAAGTGGGTCGGCACCAGCACCGGAGCATTCGACGAGTCGACATTGTTCACCGCGAGCACGCCGAATCGATCGGTCGAGGCCAGCCACTCCTGCCATTCCGTGGCGTCGATCGTCGCGTCCCAAGGATGTACGAGCATCGGTCAATCTCTCTCTGCGGATGATGATTTCGATAAAACCCGGCGTACCGTCTGAACATCCGGACCGAGGCGCCGGATGTGCGCGTCGAGCTCGTCGGCAGCGTCGAGCAGTTGTCGGTCGGACATCGGGTCGAGTGCGTCGAGGATGAACAGGGCCGTGGTGGTGTGCTCACTCAATTGAGTGCGGCGGGCCTGACGCCAGTTCCAACGTCGACACGTCACACCGGCGTCGTCGCACCAGACCACCTCACCGGCGTCGGGATGCTCGACGACGTCGGTTCCGCCGGCGGTCGTGTCGAAGGTCTCTTCACCGGTCGCCCGAATGAGCCTGGGCGCCCCGACGTAGCGGGAGAGGTCTTCCCCACCAATGGGAAGTTGATGAATGACCGACACCGCGTTGTAGATATCGGTGAGCCGGTTCACCCGCGGTAGCCCGGTCTGCACCCGCCGGGTCAGCGCCTCGACGCTGTTGCGGGTGCGCTGTGGTTTCGCGCCGAACGCGCGGAACGCTTCCCGCCATGCGGCGATGTGCGGGAGATCCTCCGCCGCCTGCACGCCGAGTAGCTTGCGTGCCATGGATTCTGCCTGACACAGAAGCGCTTCGGACACCTCGTCGGTGGGGCCGGGGACAATGCCGCGCGCGGCCATGACAACCGCGCGATAATCGGGGCGCAGGGCGAACACCGCGTCATCGACATACGCGTGGTCTACCACGTCGGTGAGCGACGACACCTCATCCACGGTGCGCCTCCGCACCCGCACCCGGCTCGAACACCGACAGACAGAAGCGGGCCACGGCTGGACCCGAGTTCACGTAGGCATGATCGACGTCCCCGGGAAACGCGATGGCGTCACCGATGCCCAATTCGGTGACCTGACCATCGACCTCGACCGAGATCGACCCGTCCAGCACGGTGATGAGTTCACGGGTTCCGGCTGTGTGCGCCTCACTGGCGTGCCGGTCGCCCGGGCCGAGGGTCCAGTCCCACATCTCGACGACATTCGGGCGCGAGGTGCCGACCAGCAGCACACCGCGGCCGCCGTGTGCGCCGCTCCAGAGTGCGGCACCTTCCCCGTGGCGAGTCACCTGCACCGGGTGGGTCTCGGGCGGTTCAACCAACGCCGGAAGGCCCACTCCGAGCGCATCACTGAGCCGAAGCAGCGTTCCCACACTGGGATTCACCGCGCCCTGTTCCACACTGACGACCATCCGACGACTCACCGAAGCAGCTTCGGCGAGTTGATCCAGTGTCCAGCCAGACCGTTGCCGCTCACGCCTGACTCGAGCGCCGATCGCCGTCGCCAGCTTGGCAGCTACTTCATCCACACAGTGCATGATAGCGCACTTTTAGTGCAGCTGATGTCTGCGGGTCGGCGCACCAGTGCGCCGCCGCATCCACGCCAGTTCACTTTGAGTCTGGGTGCTGCCCGAGCGCGCGCAGGTAGTCGTTGAAAACCACGTTGGCAACCATCACAGCCAACGAGAACTGCAAGACGAAGTGGCAAACGACTCCGTCGAGATCGATCCATCCGTAGCCGTGCGCCGCGCCGCTTGTCGTGTTGAACATGTGGTCAACAAGTAGCTCTCCGTGGGATGTACCGACAGACAAACGTGCTAGAAGTGGTCCAAGTACGTGCTCCTTCAAGTGCCTCAGGAGCACTGACTCTGACACTGATCTCGGGTGCGGCAGATACGGATTGGTGTAAAACGCGAGCCGTCGGACTACCGAGTTCGGCGGAGGATGAAGCCCGGGGAGCACGTTGACGTTCTGTCCGTCGAGTTGCTTGACGAACTTCTTTGCCGAGTCGACCTCTAGGGCGTAGAGCCTGCCCATGTGAAGAATCCTGTGGTGCTCATCGGCCGGAGCCGTGACGTAGCACAGGTGTGAAGCTGACAGTAACGAGGTGCGTACGTTGGCCATGACCGCTGCCACCGAAACTGGGCGATCCGTTTGCTCCACCACGCCCATAACGTGACAAAGGTCTAGAAGCGCGTGGTCCATGGCGTTTCGCAGTAGGTTCGACGGCAACACCGGTGCGTCCTCAAAGGCCCGATCCACCGCGTCGATGGGCGATCCCGGTTCCGTAGCGAGGGGCAGTTCGGCCAACGCATCCCGCATGGCGTTCAGCAGGGACGCGGACCGTCCGTACTCAGCTCCATCGTTGTCATCGGCTTGGAAGTAGTCGTGGAACATAAAGATTCTCTCTTTAAAGGCCATGTCGTGAATCGTCCTAATGCTGCACCAGTTTGAAAGCGACCACTAGCGCGCGACTCGAACGCCTGAACGGCAGCGCAGTCACAGCCGCCCCCATCGAGTCGGCTCATCCGGCACACCGCCGGCGACGCCGATGGCCCGCGGTTCAGAAGCCGTGGACGTCTGTGGCCAGCCGCGAGTGAACATGCATGTCGTGCCACCCATCGGCGTGCAACGCCGAACCCCGCCGGATACCCTCAGCGGCGAACCCCGCCTTGATGGCCACACGGCAGGATGCGTCGTTGGCGGTCGAGTGCTCCAGCCCGATCCGGTGAAAGCCGGCATCGTCGAACGCCCACCGACACAACGCCTGCGCCGCCTGAGTACACAGACCCAGGCCGCGCGCTGCCGGGACCATCCAGTACGCCAGCCCCGCCGAGCCGTCGTGCATTTTCACACCTTTCAACGACATCCGGCCCAGCAACGTGCCGGCCTGCTGCTGGGCCACCGCCCAGTTGAGCTCGGCCTCGGCCGCCCACCCGTGCTGCCACGCGGCGATCCACTCCCCCGCCTCGTCCACCGACTCAGCAGTGCGTACATGCCAGCGCTGAATACCCGGATCGGCGAACGCCTCGAATACCGCCACGGCGTCGTCGGCTCTCCACGGCCGCAACACCACATCGGGCCGCACCGCGATCTCAGGCTGGTCCGATCGAGCGAAGAGCCCCGATTCCATGGCGGGTGCGATCAAAGGTGGCACATTCACATTGTCGGCTACAGCAGCGGCCTTCCGCCGGCTCCCGAACGACACCTATAGTTCCTCGGCATTTTGCGAGTCCCACCATGCCAGCACTCGTGTGCCGAACAGTGTCAGCCACTTCGACGGTTGGCCCGCCGGTGCGTCGACGTCGAACCAGACCCGACCGGGATGCCGATCGCCCTGCAGCCATGTGCCGTCCAGTTGCCGAGCGGCACGGATGAGTTCCATCGCATCTGCCAGGCGCGGGTCCGGCCGCATTCCGTCAACCAGCGATGCCTGGCGAAAGTAGTCAGCAGCGTTGAGGACGTTATAGGACCATCGAAACGGGTAGGCGGTCTCCAACACCCACGGAGCCACCGGCTCTCCGGTAGACAGGCGGCGAAACAGACCGCGCTGCAGTAGATATTCCTGCCCGGAGCGTCTTGCGGCGCGGGTCTGCTCGGTGCCTCCGGTCACAGCGTCGTAGGCGAGCAAGCCCTTCAAGGAATTGAGCGTCGAGTGGAACGACGCTCGCGTCGAGCCCTCTATCCAGTCACAGTTCCAGCCGCCCTCCGACATCTGATGTTCGAGGAACCAATCGACAATGCCCGTGATGTCCGCACCGAGCCATACACCGTTGGCGACCGTCCAGGCGTTGATGCAGCAGTCGACTTCACCGCTCCAGTAGGGCAGGTCCTCGTACTCCCAACGACTGTTCTCGGTAAGCAGCTCGACCGTGCGCCGCTGACGAAGGACACGTGCGTCAAGGCCCCATTCGCGCAGTGAATTGAGTGTCCACGTCGTCGCGGTCCAGGGCCGACCGTCCGCCGCTTCGGGACCGTCGAAGTCGAAGCCTGCTGGGAAGAACGCACCGCCCGCCCATTGGCCATCCGGGTCCTGGCAGGAGAGCAGCCTCGCGCAGAAGCCTTCCTCTGTGGTCCTGGCCCGCGTTGCCCGCCAGACTTCGGGCGGTTCGCCCACAACGTCACGCTCCACCTGCCAACGCAGCGCAGGATCGGAATCCAACAGCCACGCGATCACAGGCCCGGCCCCCATGCGCCGAAACTACAGGATTCCGGGCAGTGCGGACCTCGATCTCTGGAGCAGCGGTGCGGCTTGCCCGGCGTCCCGGACGCTAGGCTTCACGGGACAACTGAGTGAATGGGAAAGGACTTCCGTGGGCAAGATAGTGACAGTGGAGTATGTCGACGACCTTGAGGGGACACCGGTTGACGCCGAATCGGTTGATACCGTCGAGTTTTCGTATCGAGGGCAGGACTACACACTCGTCTTGACCAAGAAGAACGGCGCCCAGTTCGACAAAGACGTTGCTCGCTACATCACCGCCGCCAAGAAGGCCCAGTCCCGCGACGCGCGGGCGGCACGCAAGCCGGCGAAACCGCGCCCGCGGCAGAAAACCGCTCCGACACCAGTCGTGCAGCGTAAGACCTCTCCGCGAAAGAAAGTCGTGGCAGCGGCGTCCGGCCCGGAGCGAACGCGTGCGATTCGCCAGTGGGCAGCAGACAACGGGCATGCCGTTTCCAGCCGAGGACGGATATCGGTAGCAGTCCTCCAGGCCTACGACGCAACGCACTGAGGACACTCAGCATGCCGATCGGCAGCGTTCGAGGATTCCGCGATTAAAGCAACTCGCCCTCTGTAAGCGCGGTCGCCAATGCGGCTGCCGGTAGCGGGATGTGGAACCGGCCCGCGTGGAGGTGCCAATAGAAGTCGTTGATCACGACGGCCGTGGGCGCAAGACGTCGAATTGTTGGGATCAAGGGATCGGGCACTCCCGGTGCCTCACCGGTGTACGCACATCGTTGGATCCAGTCGTTGCGGGCGCGCACACCCGGGAAGTTCGTGATTCCGCCGAGAATGGCATTGACCAATGCGGCTACGCAGAAAGCGATGTCGTGTTCGGCGTGCGAAGCGAGCATGCCCTGTTCATTCCTGTCGAGTTCAAAGCCGGCGGCCGCCATCAGACCGAAATCGGTCACCAGAACGGTCTCTCCAGTGGTCAGGATGTTGTCCAGATGGGTGTCGAAATGTACGACGTCTCGGTTTCGCATATGTATGGCGGCACCGAGTAGTTGGTCCAGCGCTTCAGTCACCACACGGGCGACATCCCCGGTCGAGGAGGACAATTCATGTTGTAGCCAGCTGGTGAATACTTGCGGCACGTACTCGATGAAGACGGTGACGGCCACGGTGCCGGCTGCAAGGGCACGAAGCCGATGCTCTACCGCCGGTGAATTCTGCCAGAACTTCACCGCACGGTCGATGCCGTCATCATCGACACGGCGCGGCAGTACATCGGAAATGATTCGCCAGTGATACAGCATCGGAAAATGTGAACACTCACCGCTGGTCACCCAGTCGCTGACCAGATCGTGCGCGGCGACCTCGCGCCAGGCGTTGAAGCCGGCCGAGCCCTCGCCAACACCGTAGTGATACCAGGGCGGCAGATCGAACAGATTGCCGGTACTGCCCGGCCCAGCATCAAGTTCACGATCTGACAGCTTGATCATTTTCACAAACACCGGACGGCCTGCGATACCGACCGTTTGCGTGGCACCCCCGATACCATAGGTCGGCGGCCCTGCTGAATTGAGGAGG
The DNA here is from genome assembly GCF_008329585.1 of Mycolicibacterium sp. P9-22. Taxonomy (GTDB): domain Bacteria; phylum Actinomycetota; class Actinomycetes; order Mycobacteriales; family Mycobacteriaceae; genus Mycobacterium. The sequence continues at coordinate 127,787 of NZ_NPKP01000007.1, forward strand.
TCGCGAATATTGCTGTCAGACAGCCTGTTCAACGCCGCCGACACTGCAGCCCGTCGAGACAAGCGATCGTGTAGATCCACAGCGCGACTCCCGGTCTCATGAGGTGATGCCTAAACTTATGTGCCTACCGCATGGTCAGGGGTCGATCCAGTGCGGTACCCACAACTCTTCGTCCGTTCGGGGTGCACAAGTGCGCAGGTGATCGCGCAGTGCGGTGAGCCCCGGGTGGCGATCTCCTTTGCGCGACAACAGCATATGCGGGTAGATCGGGGTTGGGCCTCGCAGCGGGATGCGCCGTAGATCGTGGGCCTCGGGCCACAGGTAGCGGTCTCCGCGCGTGACGAGGGTCGCCAACGAGGCCGAGTCAGCCAGGGCGTCCATCAGCGCCTCGTCGCCGAAGTTGGGACCGAGGGCATCGATGCTGAGCCCAAAAGTATCGGAGAGCGACTGATAGAACATCGCCCACTCCGTCCCCGGTCTGATCCCCGGAATCCAGATGCGGTGGCCGGCCAGGTCGGCGGGAGTGGCCCAAGGCGTGTCCGCCAGCGGGTGGCCGGGTCCGACCATGAGCTCCAAGGGCGTGTCCAAGAGTCGTTCGACACGGATGCCGGCCGGGACCTGGGCTGCGGGCAAGGCGCGGAAAGACGCGTCGACGTTCCCGTCGAGCACGGCGCGGGCGGCCTGGGCGGCGTTCTCGTGGTCGAGAGTCACTGCGTCCAGGCTCATTTCCGGATGGGAGCGGTAGAATCGGTAGACCGTTTGGGCAGGGGCGATCCGCCGGTTGAGGACGTCCACCCGTAACGGCCGACTGCCCGGCCGCACCGCTTGCTCGGCGTGCTCGACCGTTGTCAGAATCTTCCTGGCGTGCGGCAGGAAGACCTGCCCGTCCAGGCTCAGCCGAGAGCCGCGGGACGTGCGCACCAGCAACGTGACCGCGAGGTGGCGCTCCAGGGCCGCTATCCGCTTGGAGACCGCTTGCTGACTGATCCCCAGTTCGTCTGCTGCCGCCTGGAAGTGGCCCGATTCCGCGACGGCGACGAACGTCCGCATCGCTTCGAGGTCCACCCGTCCCACGGTAGGTCTACAACTGCGGGTTGTCACTGACGGACGTGGCGTGGTTTGCCCGCGAGGAACGCCGGTGATGGGATCGGCGCATGTCCACTCGCACAGCGCGCGTCATGCCCGTCCAATCACCTTGTTTCACCGGCCACATCGCGCGAGTCACCGCGGTCACCGATGCGACGTCTCGGTTGAATGTGCTGCCGTTCAGCGACGTCGCAGGTCGGGCTGAACTACTTTCTGTTGTGTTCGGTGCTCCGCTGCCGGAGTCGGTCACCATTTACCCTCCGTTCTTCACCGAGTGCGGACTGCACACGACCTTCGGTGGGAACGTGTTCGTCAATCAGGGGTGCACGTTCATGGACAAGGGGGAATCCGTATCGGCAACAACGTGATGATCGCCCCGAAGGTCAACCTCATCACCGGAGGGCACCCGCTCCCCCTGGCCGAGCGCCGTGAGTTCATCACGCTCGCCCCGATCGTCATCGAAGACGACGTGTGGATCGGAACCGGAGCGACGATCACGCAAGGCGTCACAATAGGCGCCGGCGCGGTGATCGCCGCCGGGGCCGTCGTCACCCGCGACGTCCCCGCCCGCACCCTCGTTGCGGGAGTTCCCGCCCGGGTGATCAAAGCGATCGAGTGAACGAGCGATCCAGGTCGAGGCGATGACTTCGGCGCGCTTCCCGCGAGGCCCGGCCTGGCAGCGGCCGGCGGACTGACTATTTCGGTGGGGTGACCGCGCGCCGGACCGTTTCAGCGAGGGCGCGCCGACGCCGGTCGTGATCGGCCTCCGGGTCGCCGTCAGTCACGGCGTAAAACAAACTCGCCGGCGACCATGTCAACGCCATCGTCGTAACGATCGAGAGCACGTCGGACGGATCCAGTTCAGGGTCCACGTGGCCACTGCGCTGCGCATCGACGATCGCCTGTAGCTTCCGCGCGGTCTGATCCTCGAAGTCGGTGACCAGATCGCCGACGGGAACACGCTCCAGCCGTGCCCACGTCGCCAGTCGCACCATTTCGGGCTGGGCCAGGCTGGCGTCATAGAGGCGGACGGCGTAGCCGGGAAGGTCTTGGCCGTCGATTGGCACCGAGTTGATGATGACATCGACGTTCTCCGCGAAGACCGCATCGAAAAGGCCGTCCTTGCTACCGAAGTGGGTATAGATCTGGGCCTTGTTCGCCCGGGCGTTCACCGCGATTCGGTCAACGCGGGCACCGGCGATGCCGTGGGCGGCGAACTCCGCCGTCCCCGCCTCAATCAACCTGCGCCGGGTCGCCTGGCTGTCGTACATGCTCGACAGGGTAACTAACCAGTTTGTTTGACCTGTCACGGTGGCCACGCTATGGTCGAGACACGAAACTAACTAGATAGTTTTATCTCTCGAACGCCGATCGGTATCGCCGTGACGCGCACCCACCCAGAAAGAGGCCGTGCCGTGAAAGTTGTTTCCTATGCCGCAACAACTGCTCGGGGCTCCCTCGAACGGTTCGAATATGAACCCGAACCCTTGGGCCCCGATGAGGTCGACGTAGCGGTCACACACTGCGGCATCTGCCACACCGACTCTTCGATGGTCGACAACGAGTGGGGGTTCTCGCAGTACCCGGTGGTGGCCGGCCATGAAACGGTGGGCACCGTCGTCGCAATCGGCGCCAACGTCGATTCGACGCGGCTCCACATCGGCCGGCGGGTGGGCGTCGGGGCGATATGCGGTGCGTGCATGAACTGTGAGTGGTGCTTGGCCGGAAAGCACAGCGTGTGCCCGGCCCGAGTGGATACCGTGATGCGAGGTCACCTCGGCGGCTTCGCGAGTCACGTTCGAGCGGCCAACTGGCAGTTCGTCTACCCCATCCCCGATGCGATCGCGTCCGAGCATGCGGGACCGCTATTATGCGCAGGTGCAACGGTATTCACGCCGATGCTGCGGTACGGTGTGCGGCCGACCGACCGGGTAGCGGTGGTGGGCATCGGAGGATTGGGGCACCTGGCCCTGCAATTCTCGGCCAAATGGGGTTGCGCCGTGACGGCGATATCGTCATCCCGCAAGAAGGAGGCGCAGGCCCGCAGGTTCGGCGCGACGGCTTTCATCGACGCCTCGGATACCGATGAGTTGGCAGCAGCGGCTGGGTCATTCGACTTCATCCTGAGCACGGTGCCCGCTGACCTGCCGTGGAACGATTACGTGGCGGCGCTGCGACCGCGGGGCACGCTGTGCATCGTCGGCGGGCCGCAGAACGCCATTTCCGTGGGCGCCTTCGATCTGTTGCCGGCCGAGAAGGTCGTCGCGGGCGGCATACCGGGTTCGCCGGTCGAGACCGTCCAGATGCTCGACTTCGCGGCGCGGCACAACATTCGACCGACGATCGAGACATTCTCGATGACAGACGCCAATCGCGCACTCGATCACGTCCGTCGCGGCAGGGCGCGGTTCCGGGCCGTCCTCGTCGCCTGACGCGCGCAGGTTGTGAGCGCGCGATACGGATGGCACCGCATCGCCGGTGGCGGGTTACGGGGCCGTTTCTGCCGCGCGCTCCCAGAGGACATGCCCGAGCACTCCGCAGCCGAGCGTCACGGCCGCCGCGGCGTACACCGGCACACTGATATGAAGTTTGATCATCAGGCCGCCGGCCAGCGCGCCGGCGAAAATGGCCACGACGGCCCACAGCCGACGGTGGGTGAACCATGCCAGCCCACCCTTGAACAACGTCTCGCTGGCGTATGACGTGATGGTCGACGTCACCACCACTGTGGTCATGTCGGTGACGGCGAGGAACCGCGCGACGGACGCCTGCGCTCCCATGACGACCGCGATCGTGGCGGCGCAGGCGATCCCGGCCGGCGATCGTCCCGGATCGCGTACGAACAGCAGTGCCGTCGCCACCGCGGTAAGCACGACCGCGTTGGCGACGACGGTGGTGGTCACGACGGGGGTCCACGCGCGCTTGCGGCCGCGGATCAACCCGCCGACGAACGCCGCCCCCGCCACGTAACCGACCAGCGCGATGAGCGGTCCGGCCACCGGTAGCCCTTCGTCGGCGGCGATGCCCATGCCGAGGATGACCACGTTCCCGGTCATGTTGCCCGTGAACACCCGATCCAGCCCGAGATAGCCGACGGCGTCGAGGGCACCGGTCACCACGGTCAGTGTCATCATCAACCACAGGTGCAGGTGCCGATGCGTGAACCGACGCGATGCCTGAGCTGCTTCGCTCACTGCCCGACCGACGCGGTTCGTTGGTGACGGGCGTAGTGCGCCACGATCGCCGAGCCGTCCGCTCGTGGGTCGGCCGCCGCGGTGAGCTGTCCGCTCGAGTCCGTGGTCACCACGTTGGCCTGGCCGAGCCCTTCGGTGTGCGGCGGTACCTCGTGCACCGAGAGGTCCGACGCCCGCAACGCCGCCAATGCCTCGCCGTCGGCGTCCGACTCGACGACGACGGTGTCCTCCGTTCCGCCCAGCATCTGTCGACCCACGATCGCGCGCGGCGCGGCGACGGCATCGGCGGCAGCCGCCCCGGCCAGCATGCGCAGGAACACCTGGGTGAGGATCTGCGGCTGACCTTGCCCGCCCATCGTCGCCAGCACGTGTCGCAGAGCACCATCCTCGGTCACCATCACCGGCATCAGCGTGTGCGCGGGACGCTTCCTGGGCGCCAACAGATTCGGCGACTGCCGCCGCAGCGAGAAGCTGGTGCCGCGGTCGTGGAACAGGATGCCGGTGCGCGGGTCGACCAGCCCTGACCCAAACGCGTGGTACACGCTCTGGATCAACGACACCGCCATGCCATCGCTGTCGACTGCGGCAATTCCCACCGTGTCGCCGCCCGGTACCGATGGTGCCGCGGTGGCGCCCACCAGAGAGGTGGCCGCGCGCAGATCGGCGTTCACCAGTGCCGCGACGTCCACTGCGGCGTAACGCGGATCAGCCAGGTGGTGTGATCGCAATCGGTTCGCGTGATGGAACAAACGCATCAGCGTGCCGATGCCGCCGTCCAGCGGAGCGTCGATGCCGAGTTCGTCGATGGCGCGCAACACCCGGAGCATCACGAAGCCCTGAGTGTTCGGCGGGCTGGTGTGTACGGTCAGGCCTCGGAAGCCTGCCGAGACGGGATCGCCGACCTCGGGCCGGAATTCGGCGAAGTCCGCGCCGTCGAGCACCGAACCGTGCGAGCGCAGGTACTCGACGGAGCGCGCCGCCACGCCACCGGTGTAGAACTCGTCGGGTCCGCCCTCGGCGAGCGCGGCGAAGGTCTCGGCCAGCGCCGGCTGCCGGAAGTGCTCGCCGAGTCGCAGGTCCCGACCACCTGGCCGGAACGCCCGGTCGAAGTCCTCGATCCCGTGCAGATCGGAATTCTCCGGATCGACGAGGTGCGTACGCAGCGATGCCGGCACCGGGATTCCGTCCCTGGCGGTCTGCTCGGCGGGCCGCAGCAGACGGTCCCACGGTAGGCGGCCGCCGAATCGGCGCAGTGCTTCCCAGCCACGGACGCCGCCGGGAACGGTGACGGTGTCGGCGCCGCGATCCGGTAGCGCAGCGCCGTGCTCGGCGCGCATCGCGGCGACGTCGGTGGCCGCGGCCGCCCACCCCGAGGCATTGACGTGGCACACGGTGCCGTCGGGGGTACGCACCAGCGCGATCAGGTCACCGCCCAGTGCCACGTTGTGGGGGTAGACCACCGTGAGGACGGCGGCCGCGGCGATGGCAGCGTCGATGGCGTTTCCGCCATCGCGGTAGACCGCGGCGGCGGCTTCCGTCGCGGAGGCATGCGGTGTGGCAATGGCACCGGTGAAGGCGGTCGGCCGTGATGTGGACACGGTTGGTCTGCTCCCCTCGTGGGGTCGTATCGATGACGGGTTGTTGCGTGGTGTCAGTGGATGGTCGACAGGAACGCTTTGGTCCGCTCGTTCTTGGGGTTGGCGAACAGTTCGCCGGGCGGTGAGTCCTCGATGATGCGGCCCGCGTCCATGACGATGATGCGGTCAGCGACGTCCCTGGCGAATCGCATCTCGTGGGTCACCACGAGCATCGTCATCTGGCCGCGTGCCAGTTCACGCATCACTTCCAGAACTTCGCCGACCATCTCGACGTCGAGTGCGCTGGTGGGTTCGTCGAAGAGCATCACCTTCGGGCGCATGGCCAGCGCCCGAGCGATCGCGACCCGCTGTTGTTGTCCACCCGACAGCTGGCTCGGGCGGGATTCGGCCTTGTCGCCCAACCCCACCCGCTCCAGCAGAGCGCGTGCGTCTTCTCGTGCCTTGGCCTTCGGCTGGCCGAGCACCCGGACGGGGCCGTTCCAGACGTTCTCCAATGCCGTCATGTGCGGGAACAGGTTGAAGTGCTGGAAGACGAAGCCGATCTCGCGCCGCCGGCGCGCCAGCTCGGCCACACCGACTTTGCGTTCCGAGCCCACCTCGCGATGCGCGATCGACACGCCGCCGACCAAAACCTCGCCGCTGTCCAGCTGCTCGAGGTTGTTCAACGACCGCAGCAGGGTGGTCTTGCCTGCCCCGGACGGACCGATGAGCACGACGACCTGACCACGTTCCACGTCGAGGTTCACATCGTTGAGGACGCGGCGTCCGCCGAGCGTGCAGCACCCGTTGCGCACCGACACGATGGGTACGTCGGTCGTCTCACGTAGGTCGTTCGCGCTCATGGCATCTCCCTCGGGTGCGGCATTCATCCGTGTGGTTGCAGGGTTGCGTTGGCCGCAGCGGCCGGGCCCGATCGCCGCGCGCCCAGCAACCGCGCGGTGATGGGCACCCGAACCTCGAAGCCGAGCTGCCGGGTCAGCCGGTTCTCGATTCCCGCCTGGATGAACGTCCAGACCGTGGTCAACGCCAGGTAGTAGATGGCGGCGACGATGAAGATCTCGAACGTGTGGAACGTTGCCGAACTGATCTGCTGGGTGACCAGGAACATCTCGCTCACGCCGATGACCGACAGCACCGACGTGGTTTTCATCATCCCGTTGAACGAGTTGCCCATCGGCGGCACCATGACGCGCAGCGACTGCGGCACGATGATCCAGCGCATCAGCTTGGTGGGCGTCATGCCGAGTGACGCCGCCGCCTCGAACTGGCCCTTCGGCACCGAATCCAGTCCGGCCCTGATGATCTCGGCGATATAGGCGCTCTCGTTGATCATCAACCCGATGATCGCGGCTTGGACGGCGGCCTTGACCGACAACCCGAGAATAGACGCGTCGTGGAACTGGTAGAGCCCGATGGCCGCCAGTCCGGTGTAGATGATGACCAGCTGCACGAGCAGCGGGGTTCCCCGGATCACCCAAATATAGAACCCGGCGCACCAGCGCACCGGAGCCAGCCGTGATCGCCGCATCAGTGCCACGGCCAGCCCGACGAGGGTGGCAAGGACCATGGCGACCGCGGAGATGACGATTGTGAGGATGAGCCCGTTGACGAACGGCTCGCTCGGCGCGAACAGCGACTTCCAGAAGAAGGCCCAATCAAATTGCATGGGATTCCCCTTCGATGAACCGGCCGGTCATCCGGTGATGCCGAGGTCGCTCATGCCCCACTCGTCGAGGATCTTCTTGTACGTCCCGTTGGCCTCGAGTTCGGTGAGCGCCTGTGCTATCGCGTCGTGCAGGGCGGTGTTGCCCTTCAGCGTGGCGGCGCCGATCTTGATGGTGCCGAACGGCTCGCCCACCGGCGTGATCTTCGCCCCAGTCTTGGTGGCGTAGTAACCGAGGCTCTCGGCGGTGTCCATGTAGGCGTCGACCTGACCGTTCTGTACCTGCTGGATCGACACGTCGGACTGACTGGCGCGCGTGATGTCGACCGGGGCCTTGCCGGCGGCCGTGCACTTCTCCGACTGTTCTTGGGCCAGCGACTCTGCCGTGGTGGCGACCGCCAGCACCACCTTCTTGCCACACAGGCTGTCGTCCAGGCCGGTGATGTCGGCCGGCTTGTCCTCGGAGACCGCGATACCGGTGCCGGAGAAAACGTATGGCACGAAGTCCACGACGGCCTCGCGCTCGGGCTTGATGTAGAGCTGGGCCATGATGACATCGCACTGCTTGGCCTGCAACGTGGGAATGACGGTGGCGAAGGAGGATTCGTGGAACTTGGCTGTAAGGCCCATCTGAGCGGCGAGCGCCTCTCCCAGTTCCACCTCGCTACCGATCAGCTTGCCCGACTCGTCGTGATAGACGTTCGGCGGGGTGCCGTCGTTCGGCGCGCAGATCGTGAGCGTATCGGCCTCCAGGATCGCGGGTGGCGAGACCTTCGCGGGACCCGTAGGGCTCGGCGCTGCCTCGTCCGGTGACGACGAACAACCCACGAGGCCGAAGAGTGCAACGCCGGCAAGGCCGGCGATCAACGTTGTCTTCAACTTTTCCTCCAGAGATAGAGCGGTCCTGTCGCGCGCCGTGCAGGTCAAGGCGGCTTCCCTATCGAACGATAGGGCAACATCGGCCGCGAAGGACCGGTTTGACGGAACTCGTAACACGGTTTACGCAGTCGTCACACGGACGCGCATGGTGACGCAGGTCGATGCGTTAGGTGACGGTGGCCATCTCGAGGTCGCCGAGGCGCGCACGCGTCACCTCGCGGATGTCCGGCAGCCTGGACTGGTCGACGAGCAGGGACCGCACGACGAAGTCCGCCGCCTGCAGGGGCCGCTCGTGCCGTACCGATCCCGACGGACCACCCTGTTCACGCAACGTCTCGAACAGCACGCCGTTGATCGCCCGCAGCACAAAGCTCGATTCGGATGGCACGAATTCGCCTTCCTGGCAACCACTGTCGATCATGCGCTCGATCTGGCTGTGGAAGAGCGCGATGCCCTCACGTTCGGCCGCGAACTCGTCGAGCGCGAGGACGGCGTCATGATAGAGGCCGCGCGCGTCGAAGGGCTGGACGAGGATCTCGCGGACATCGCACGCGATGGCCAGGTGCTGCTTCTCGGCCCAACTGGAATCCTCGCCAAGGCGTTGGTTCATCCGGTCGATCGAGGGCCCGAGGTCGAGTTCGACGAGAGTCCGGAAGATCTCGTGCTTGGCCTGGAAGTGATGGAACAGCGAGGGCTGCCGGATCGCAACCGCCTCGGCGATGTCACGCGTCGAAGTGCCGAAGTAACCGCGCTGGGCGAAAAGCACCGACGCCGACAGGAGAATGCGGCCGCGCGTCGACGACCAGTCCACGGCTCTCGGCTCCCAGCCCTTCCCGTACTTCACCCGTCAACTGTGACACACGGCCCCGGCGACCGACTAAGACCCTGCCAGCGCGGCACACAGCGCCGCTAATGCCAGCGTGTGCAAGGGAATCCGGATGTAGAGCACGCGGTCCCACCGATGCTGAAGGCGGCGAACGTCCGTGGGAACTCGACCCTCGGTCGCGGCCGCTGTGAGGACGCGGTTGATGGGGGCGCTCATACGCAAGAACACTGCCAGCCACACCAGCAGGCATCCCGCTGCTACGGCTGCGGAGATTGCGGCGACGGTCCGTCCTTCCACCGCGGCCGCTCCGGCACTCAGGGTCGCTGCTACGAGTGCGACGGCGAACGGTATCGGCATCCGCCGGTCACCGTAACGGTGAATCTCACCCATCCGCGTCGTCAGCGTCCGGTCATCAGCGTCCGCAAGCGCGGGACGCAGCACCACCAAGGCGAACACTTCGGCACCGTAGGCGACAGCACCGGTCAAGATCGCAATGCCGGCCAGGACGTCACTGAGCACACGCACTCCTTCGACCGGCCTGAGTGTAGACGCCGCCGTCGGATGCGAAATGGTCGCCAGTGGCTAACCAATGCAGTTGCGTCACAGCCCTGCCCGGCGTGTGCTCAATCCGGGAATTGAGCCCGCAGGGCGGTTTTGCGAAATTTGCCGGTAGCCGTGCGGGGAATCTCGGACACGAACTCGAAACGCTCCGGCACCTGCCATTTCGCGAAGTGGGCCAACAGGTGATTTCTGAGATCGCCTGGTTCGACCGTGTGTCCGATCCGGGGAACTACGACCGCAAGTGGGCGCTCACCCCATCGAGGGTCGGGGATCGCGATGACTGCGGCCTCTGCTACCGCTCGGTGATTCATCAGGTGGTTCTCCAGGTCTACCGAGGAGATCCATTCGCCTCCAGATTTCACCAGGTCCTTCACCCGGTCGGAGATACGGATACTGCCTCGTTGATCGATATGTACGACGTCACCCGTGCGAAACCAACCATCGGCGGTGAAGCTGTCAGCGCCCCGACCGTTGTGGTATCCCCCGGCAACCCAGGGCCCCCGTACTTCGAGCTCACCGACGGTTGTGTCGTCCCAATCGATCGGCGAGCCAGTGTCGTCGACCGCGCGGATCTCGATCAACGGAAGAGCAGTCCCTTGCCTGGCTCTATACGCGTATCGAGCGTCTGGATCGTCACCCTCCTGCGGTTCGCGTGGTAGCCGTGAAGTCGCTCCCAAAGGCGCGAGTTCCGTCATTCCCCACGCTTGTATGACGTCCAAGCCGTGCTTGTCGTAACCCTCGAACATCGAGCGGGGCACGGCTGCTCCGCCGACGATCAGCCGCTTGAGTCGTGATAGATCCCACCGATGCGGTTCCGCATCGAGAGCGGCCAGCATTGCCATCCACACTGTGGGAACGCCCGCGGTCACGGTTACGTGCTCGGTCGCCAGCAAGTCGAGAACATTCACGGGGTCGAGCAGAGGACCGGGCAGAATGATCGACGCACCAACGAGTGCGGCCGCATACGGCAAGCCCCATGCGTTGGCGTGAAACAACGGAACCACAGGTAGAACAGTGTCTTGCCTCGAGATTCCGATGACGTCGGGAAGCGCTGCGGCCATCGAGTGCAAAACCAGGGCACGGTGCGAGTACACGACGCCTTTGGGGCGTCCTGTCGTGCCCGAGGTGTAGCACATCACTGCCGGGCTCCGCTCATCGAGCGTCGGCCAGCCCATCGGTTCTGTTGTGGCGATGCAGGATTCGTAGCCGATCATCCCGTCTGGGATCGGCTGGCCGGACGTGACAACGATGACGTTCTTGAACGAGTGGTTCTTGATGACGCTTGAAGCAACATCCAACAACGATTCATCGACGACGAGTATCGAGTCGCAGGCATCGTTGGCGATGAACGCCAGTTCATCAGGGTGTAGTCGTGGATTGAGGGTATGCAGGGTGGCACCCATTGCCGGTACTGCGAAGTACAGTTCGAGATGTTCGGCTTGATTCCACAGAAGGGTGGCCACCAGGTCACCCGGGCCAACTCCGAGACCCGCGAGAGCAGTCGCAAGATGCCTTGCACGGCGGGCGCATTCACCGAGATTGGATCTCACGATGCGACCGTCTGGTCGGCGTGTAACCACATCAGCATCAGTAAACAACTGCGCGCGTTCGACCAAAGTGGTCAGCGATAAGGGGTAGTCGTCCATTGTGAGCGCGTCAATCATCGTTTCTTCCTCTCTGTTTCGGATAGGTCACCTGTACTCGGCCGCTGTGTAGCGGGCACCGTGTGCGGCGGCTGCAGTAGGCCGTCGTCGTGTGCTTAGTCCGTGACTGCCGACTGAATGAGGTCGGCATAGCGCTGGTGGCGCTCGGAGCTGTATGAGTCCTCCATCAGGCCGGCAGAGAGAAACACATAGGAGATCTCGCGGTCAGGATCGACCCAGAAACATGTAGAGCCCGAACCTATTCCACCGAAAGTCGCCGGCGAAGACAGCACACCGAACGGATGCATAAAGACTCCGGATCCGCGAACATAGAAGCCCAGCCCCAGATTTGCGGGCATTTCTGGCCAGCCGCGCATTTGGCGGGTGTAGTCCCACAGACTGTTCGGCAGGTCTCCCGTGGCGATGGTGGTGGCCAATCGCAGAATCGCAGGACTCAGCACACGAACTCCGTCGAGTTCACCGCCGTGCCGCAGCGCCTCGGCGAATCGGAACCAATCCGCCGCGGTGGTGTAGGCGCCACCCGCTGGAATCTCCACTCCCTCGACGGCGGCCGCAGCGCCCACTCCCTCTATCAATTCGGGGGCGAAGAGCGCGGGCCCGCGGTCACGGACGACCAGGGGAACCGCCCGTTCAGTCAGGTGTGCCCTCAGCCCGGCACCGAGTGAGGTGTCGAACATTCCGAGTGGCTCGATCAGATCGTCGTTCAGGATGCGCCCGAAGGTGCGACTGCCACCGTCCACTCGGCGCACGATCTCGGCCAGGACGCTATGTCCGAGGATCGCCGAATAGCTGATGGTGGTTCCCGGAACCGATTGCGGGACCATGGTGCAGACAGCGGCGGTGGTCGCCTGAATGTCGCCTATTACCTCGGGCGGAACTGGCGCACCCAAGGGCAACCCTGCCTTGTGCAACAGCAGATCCGCGATGGTCGTGTTGCCCTTGCCGTTTGCCGCGTACTCAGGGATGACCTCGCGGACCTGCGTGGTGAAGGCGATCTGCCCTCGATCGATGCATTGCAGCACAGCGACGCTGGTCATCGGCTTGAACATCGACATCGTGACGAAGACCGAGTCGAGTTGCACCGGACGTCCGGCCGCCCGATCGGCATATCCGATCGCCTCGTGGAGAATGACCTCACCGCGCCGGGCGACCAGGACCACCGCCCCGTCGTACATCTCGGCCGCGATATCGGATCTGATGGCCGCCGGGAGAAGCGAAAGACGTTCTGCGTCGATGCCAAGTGATTGTGTGGCAGTGGCCATGTTGAATTCCTTTGTTAGTTGAAATCGGTGGCTTCGCTGCGTTATTCGCATGTTCAGCGGTCCCGGCGTGAGCTCGGGTCTGCGCCCAGATCAGGATGATGCACATCATCCTGATTGTCAACGGCCAAACGGGTCTGCACCACCGGGCACTTCGATGCGGCAGCACCTGACAACCCATAACGGCGCGGGAGGGATTGACATTCAGGATGATGTGCATCATCCTGAATGGAGATTGCCGAACACGCTGTAACCCCGCTTCGGGGTGCGCGGCGCCCGAGAATAAGGAAACCAACCGATGACCGCTTCATTGACCCAGTTCACGATCACCGAGGTCGCAGCGGGATATTGGCGGGTGACGTTCAGCAATCCGCCCATCAACCTCTCGGATACGGACACCCTCCTCGAGCTACAGCATGTCGTCGGTCTCATCGAGTCCGATGACACATTGCGGGTCGTCGTATTCGACAGTGCTGACCCGGATTTCTTCATCAATCACTACGACGTCTCCCGGTTTGCCGAGTTCCCCCTGACGCCCGGACCGACCGGTCTGCCAACGTTCATCGACACCACGACACGACTGTCCACCTCCTCGGTGGTCACCATCGCGTCCATCCGGGGCCGAACGCGTGGCGGGGGTTCGGAGATCGCCCTGGCATGCGACATGCGCTTCGCGAGCCTGGAGCGAGCGATCTTCGCGCAGATCGAGGTCGGGGCGGGCGTCTTCCCGGGCGGCGGCGGTATCGAGCGCCTACCCCTTCTCGTCGGGCGGGCCAGAGCGCTCGAAATCGTCCTCGGCAGTGACGACTTCGATGCAGAAACCGCAGAGCACTACGGATGGGTGAACCGCGCGTTCCCCGACCACGAACTCGACGCCTACGTCGACAACCTTGCCAGGCGCATCGCGTCGTTCGACAAGCCTGCGCTCGCTGAGGCCAAACGGCTGATCAACCGCAACACCCTGCCTTCCGCTGAGGACCTGATCCAGACACAAGACGCGTTCCTCGACGCGTTCTCATGGCCCACTGTGCAACAGAGGGGGGCCAAGATACGCCGTAGAGCAGGCGAACTGGGCCCCGACTTCGAAGCACGCTTCGGTCATCACCTCGGAGATCTTGGCGACGACTCTGATTGAGCAGCGCGCCTCGACTGAGCGCGGCCAAAGCCATGGCGTACGTTCGCGTGCACAAGGTCAGTACCAAATTCGTCGGCATCAGACTGATGTCGCCTTGGACTCGGAGGTTCCACCAGTGGGTAGTTCGCAGGCCGACAAGGCGGCCAACCACGACCGCATCGTCGATATCGCAGCGACCCGCGTACGCCGTAGCGGCATCAACGGCGTCGGCGTGGCAGAGATCATGCAGGAAGCCGGCCTGACCCATGGCGGCTTCTACCGACACTTCAAGTCCCGAGACGAACTGGTCGGCGCCGCGGTGGAGCACGCCCTGGCCCAGGGAAGTGCGCGGACGATTGCTGCGGCCGAAGACGGTGGCACAAGAGCTTTCGAGGCGATCATCGACGACTACCTGAGTCACGCCCACCGCGCCAGCCCCGAGGCCGGGTGCGCCGTCGCTGGTTTAGCCCAAGATGTTTCGCGTGCCGAGGATCGAACCCGCCGCGCTTACAGTCACCAAGTCGAGCAGTACCTTGAGCTGTTCGCCGGATTGACGCCGACTTCGGACGCTGCCGCCGATCGACGTCGCGCCTGCTTGGTGCTCAGTGCGCTGGTCGGTGCCCTCGCCATGGCGCGAGCTGTCGGCGACGTCGACCTCTCCAATGACATCCTCTCCGAAACTGCGGCGGCACTCAAAGGCCTCTAGACCGTGCCGCCGTCACGCGCTCTGGGGGCTAGACGAGCGTGAACGGAGTCGGTGGACGGCCGAGCCAAATACGCCGCGACTTTTCCTCCGGATAGGTAGTGGTGGTAGAAGGTGTCGCCAGAACTCGGGTCGCGCGATGGTCTGTGCTGTAGCGGGTCCATCCAGGTTGGCCTTCGACGATGAATCGCACCCATGCCTGGTGTAGTTCGTGCGACACCGCAAGGACATCGGCCGCGGGGTGGTCTCCGAAGAACAGTCTGCCGGTGGGACTGTCGAGGGTGACGAAGGCCAGTGGGACGTCGATGCTGTGACACGCCCCGAATTGCTCTGTGGGGTAACAGAGTTCAAAGAGGAAAGTGTCGCCGCCGGCCTCGGCGTTTGCTTCTGCCAGCAGAAGCGACGGCATGCGGAAGGTGGCATCCGAGTACATGATTTCCACGAGTTCCTCCGGACCGGCGTCGGGGTAGGCGCGACGGTATGCGTCTGGGCCGTCCGGACGCGGGGCGAAGACTTCCATCGCCGTGCACGCGTCGTCGTCGGTGAAGGTGCCCCGAACGCCCATCATGACGCTGAACAGTCGGAATTCGTCACGAGTGTGGCCGACAAGGAGATCGATCCCTTCGGCACGACCGCCAGTGAGGGCGGCCCACGGGGTGTCGTCGAGGAATTCTCCATCGATCACCGGGCAGACGACGATGCCCAGGTGAGCCAGTCGGCCCCAGCGTTCGCGATAGGAGGGCATGTCCAGGCACAGCGCGGTGACCTCGTCGGCCAGGCGCTGTGGAGCGACGGTGGAGAACCCTTGAGCGGTGGGTGCGACACCCAGACGGTCGGCGAGCGTAGCGGTCACCTCTTCGGCCAGTGCAGGCGTGCAGTGCAGTCCGGGAACAGACTGGGTGATGGCCCGCTCAAACAGCGAGCGGGCGCGGGGGACCGCCAGAAGAGCGGCGACTGAGCCGGCTCCGCCGGATACCCCGGCGACGGTGACACGGGTCGGGTCTCCGCCGAAGTTGGCGATGTTGCGCTGGACCCATTCCAATGCCGCGATCTGGTCGAGCAGGCCGCGATTCGACGGAGCACCGTCGAGTAGGGCGAAACCTTCGGCGCCCATGCGGCATTGGACGCTGACCACGACGATGCCGGCGTCAGCCAGGGCTGTGGGATCGGTCATCGGATCGGCTG
This sequence comes from Mycolicibacterium sp. P9-22, assembly GCF_008329585.1. Lineage (GTDB taxonomy): Bacteria > Actinomycetota > Actinomycetes > Mycobacteriales > Mycobacteriaceae > Mycobacterium. The sequence goes on from NZ_NPKP01000007.1 coordinate 143,519, forward strand.
CAGTGCCGGCCATGTAGCCACCGCAGCACAGCCACACCAATACCGGCAGCCCCGTCGTGGCCGGGTCCGGCGTGCACACGTTGAGTGTCAGCCAGTTTGGGTCCGGGGACGGGTCCGCCTTCGGGCCTGGGCCCGACTGCGGTGGCGGCGGACCGAATTCGACCGCGGGCCGAACGCCCTCCCACGAGGCGACAGGCACGGGAGCCGCGAAACGCAGCGCACCGACCGGGGGCTGGGCGTACGAGATACCGCGGAAGTCGGCGTTGCCCCGCCGTAGGCGACCCTCGACGATCCCCTGCTCTGTTCGAATTTGCGGATGTCCGTGCATGCCTGCTCCCGTCTGTTCGCCTCGCGGTTAATCATCCAGGTGTATTATTACACGCGTATTGGAACAGCGAAAGGTGGCCAATGCCCAAACAGGTCGATCACCAGGAGCGTCGCGAAACGATCGCTCGCGCTTTATGGCGGGTGGTGGATCAACGCGGTGTTCTGCGTCTGAGCCTGCGCGAGGTGGCGGCGGAGGCCGGGATGTCACACGGCCAGCTCCAGCACTACTTCGCGAGTCGTCAGGAGCTGCTTTCGTTCGCGATGGACTTCGCCGCCGAACAGACCGCGCAGCGAGTGGCCCGTGGCCTGCAGGCGCTCGGCGACGCACCACACCCTCGAGACGTCCTGCGGTTGACACTCGTCGAAATGCTGCCGCTGCACGAAGATGCGCGCGCCACGAGCCGGATGAATGCCGCTTACGTTCTCGAGGCACTGCACGACAACACGATTCGCGCTCGTACGCGCGACGGCTTACGGCAGGGCCGGGAACTGGTGAAAGTCCTCATCACGCAAGCGATCGCCGATGGAAAGATCGCTGGCGATCGCGACGCCGACATCGAAACCGACCGCATCCTTGCGTTGACCGGCCTGACACCGCTTCTCGAACTGGACGTCATCAATCCCGGAGAGGCCCTCGCCGCAATCGATCGACATCTCGGCGAACTGTTCACGTCGTAGGGAGTAGCGCGAAGGCGCTTACCTCAAAGTGCGTTCTTCCGCGACACGTCTGCCCATGATTTCCTGGCTCAATGATTGTGAGCGCGCAACGCTTCCGCTTCAAAGCCGATGTCACCGAGGAGCAGAAGTCACACGCGATCGCGGCGATCACCGCTGTCTCGAGGCTGGAGTCCGTGGCCTTCGCCGTCGTCGGCCAGGACCTCGGCGACCCCGACGAAGGCTTCACGCACGGCTACCTGGTCGGCATCCCGGACCTCGACGCGCTCGAACGGTACTTTCGAGATCCGGTGCACGACGCCGGTGATCGAGTGTTTCTCCCGCTACTCGAAAAGGTGACCGGTATAGGCATTTCCGATGACACCGATCCCGATCTTCGAGACAGGGTGGTAGCCCTGCACACCGCTCGCATCCAGCGCGACCCCGAGTACGCCGAGTTGCTCGACGCTATCCCGCAGTCGGCACTCCTGCACGAAGATCATTGACGTCGAAGGCCTCCTGCGCGGCTATGAGCGCATCAGCGTTATCCCGGATCCAATCCGTCAGGCCACTGAGACGCGCGCTGAGTTCGGCTCCCAGTACGCTGTGCCCGTAGGTGACTCGCGGAGGACTCACCGGCTCCACCGCACGCCAGACGAGCCCGTCACGGACAAGGACCCGCAGGGTCTGGGACAGCACCTTGTCGGTGACACCTTCCACCGCGCTACGCAATTCGTAGTACCGCAAGTCGCCGCGGCGCAGAGCCAGCAGAACCAATACGCCCCATTTACCGGTGACGTGGTCGATCACTTCCCGCGCCGGGCAGTCCTGACTCAGAACCTCGTCCACGCATCGAGACTACGCAAACCGACGCACACATGAACAGGCCGTTCGCCGCCGCCACTGATCGAGCGCACCCGTCGCCGCCCCGGCGATCAGCGGAACGCATCGAGCTGCTCGCCGACCAACTGCCACGCGCGTGAACGTGGCCGACCGGACCGTCTGACCCACGGATCGACGACCGGCGGCGGCCCCGCTCCCCCTCAGAGGGCAAGCTGTTGGCTACCAATGACCGAGAGCAGTTCGAGCTTGCTGTGGCTTTCCGTGCCGGGGCTCGTGGTCAGCACAACGAGGGCCTGGGCGCGGTTCTCGGTGTACAGGATCTGGCCGTCGACCTCGATGCGGCCGAGTTCGGGATGCAGGATCGTCTTGCAGTCGCCGTAGCGCGAAGCGACCTCCTGAAGTTCCCACATGCGCACGAACTCCGGGCTGTGTGCCGTGAGTTCGCCGAGTATTCGGGCGGCTCGAGCGGTATCGCTGCCAGTGGTCAGCGCTGCACGCAGACGCGCCGCATGGGCGCGGCCGTGGTTTTCGCGGGCCTCTTCGGGAAACAACAGACGCTCGGCCGGGTCCATGAACCACCGGTAGAACCCGCTGCGGGCCAGCCCGGTGTGGCGGGTCTGGTCGCCGAGCAGCGCGACGGCCAACGGATTCATCGCGAGCGTGTCGATCAGGTCGCTGTGCACCATGGCCGGCGTGTCGTGCAGCCGGTCCAAGACCCGCAACAGCGCCGGGCTGACATGTTCCGACGGCTGAAAGCGGGCGGGGGCGTTGTGCCCGATGAGGCCGAACAGGTGGTCGCTTTCATCCAGAGTCAGCCGCAGCGCCCTAGCGAGAGCCGTGATGATCTGGACGGAGGGCTGCGGCGCCCGCTGCTGTTCCAGCCGGGCGTAGTAATCGGTGGACATCCCGGCAAGCTGGGCGACCTCCTCGCGGCGCAGCCCCTGCGTTCGCCTGCGCGGCCCCTCCACCAGTCCGACATCGCGCGGACGCAACATCTCACGCCGGTGGCGCAGGAAGTCCGCCAATGCCTTCTTGTCCATGCCCCATCCTCTCCGCATTCCGCTCGACTATCCAGAGACCGCCAATCCATGGATAAGCCTTCTCTCCCGGCCCACCGCGGACGCCCCTACGGTCGACGCTGACCACCGCAACAACGAAGGAACAAGAGATCCCCATGAAGATGACCGGCAACACGATCCTGCTCACCGGCGGCACCTCCGGCATCGGACTCGGCCTGGCCGTACGCCTGCACGCAGCCGGCAACAAGGTGATCGTCGCCGGCCGGCGCAAGGAGCTCCTCAACGACATCACGGCCGAGCATCCCGGCATCGAAGCGCTGGTCCTGGACGTCGCGGACCCCGACTCGATCGCGCAAGCCAGTGAGACCCTTGCCGCGAGCCACCCGGAGCTGAACGTCCTGATCAACAACGCCGGCGTCATGCTGAAGGAGAACCTGCTCGACCCCGCCAGCCTCCCGGTCGCCGAGGAACACGTCACGATCAACCTGCTCGGCACGATCCGGATGACGTACGCCTTCCTGCCCCAGCTGGTGAGCAACGACGACGCGGTCATCGTGAACGTCACCTCCGCGCTGGCGTTCGTGCCGTTCCCGATCACCCCGACGTACAGCGCGACGAAGGCGGCACTGCACTCCTTCTCCCAGACCCTGCGCGTCCAACTCGCCGACGAAGGCGTCCAGGTGATCGAGCTCGTCCCGCCGAGTGTGCGCACGACTCTGCTCGGTCAGCAGGACGACGAGCAGGCCATGCCGTTGGACGAGTTCCTCACCGAGACCCTCGAGCTGCTGCGCGAGAATCCCGACACACAAGAGCTCGTCGTCGAGCGCGCGCGGTTCCTCCGCGACGCGCAGGCCAACGGTTCCTACGATGACGTCTTCGCCATGCTCAGCGCCTACTGACCAACGATGACCAATCACCGACCGTCATTCGGCATTGCCACGGCAGTGACCGCGAATACCCTCGCACCGGATCTACTGGGTTCCTGGCTGGAGGCAAACGGCTTCGAATCGCTCTGGTTTGGCGAACATTCGCACATGCCGGTCGGTCTGAAGTCCGAGCGCCAGAACTACAAGGAGATCCCCGAAGCCTTCAAGGAGTTGTACGACCCTCTGGTTGCACTCACGAGCGTTGCGGCGGCAACGAAGACGCTGACGTTGGGCACGTCGGTGCTGCTGGTCGCGGAACATCATCCGATCCGGCTGGCGAAGATGCTCTCGACACTCGATCGAATATCGGGCGGACGCGTGATCATCGGTGTCGGCGGCGGGTGGAGCGCCGAGGAGATGGCGGACTATGGCGTGGCGTTCAAGGATCGCTGGAAAGTGGTGCGCGAGACCGTACTAGCGATGCGTGAGATCTGGGACACCGAGATCGCCGCGTTCGACGGCGATTTCATCAAGTTCGCGCCGATGTGGAGCGGCCCCAAACCCATCGACGGTGCCCGCCTGCCGGTCTTGATCGGCGCTTCGGGCAAGTTCGCCTTCCCCCGCATCGCCGAGTACGGCGACGGCTGGGTACCGGTCGATCAGGGCGACGCGATGCCCGGCCTGATGGCGGATCTGCGCGCTCATATGGCGACCAGTGGGCGGCCATTCGACGATCTCGACCATTCGATCATCACCCATCCGTTGGCCCGCGATGACGGTGATGGCGACGCGCTCAAGCGCCGCGTCGAGGAGCTTTACGCGATCGGCTTCCGCCGCATCCTGCTGACGCTCCCCTCAGACAGCCCAGACGTCCAGTGGGAGACACTGGCGACCCTGTCCAAGGTGGTCCAAGCATTCACCTGAACTCACCATGGTTCTGCGCCGTGGATCGGATGCGCCGGCGCCTCGCCTGGCGGTCCGATCGATGTGGCCCAACTCCGCACACGGAATCGAACTACTTCCACTTCTCTTCACCGACAACCCGCGCTGAGACCCTTGTCGGCGCCGCCATGACGAAAGGGCGCAAACCCGATGACTTCGCCGGACAACAAGACTCGCATCAAAGCAGCGCGCGAGCAGTTTCTCGCCGAACCCCGTACTGCGGCCCTATCGGTGAGCCTTGGTTCATCACGGGGACCGCTGACGGTGCCGATCTGGTACCAGTACACCCCTGGCGGGGAACCGTGGGTGTTGACCGGTGCCGGCACCCGCAAGGCGCAATCGATCGAGGCGGCCGGATTCTTCTCGCTCATGGCGCAACGACTGGAGCCGACCAGACGTTATGTGGCGGTCGACGGCGCGGTCAGCCAGATTCAGCCCGCAACCGACGACCAAATCGTCGAGCTGACCCTGCGCCACCTCAGCGGCGATGCGGCTGACCGCCACATTGACTTCCTCAGGAACCGCGGCGAGCACCTCGCGATCACGATGCGTCCAGAACACTGGCTGTATGTCGACGCCGAATCATTCTGATTCCTCTGGCGCACAACCACAGTAGCGGGCACCGCACCGTTATTCCGCCGCCACCAGTCGCACCTCGGAGCAAGCCTCGGAGCTGGTGTCGTATACCCGGACGATGGCCCGGTCGCCGGGCTGCAGGAAAGTGCTTTCGCCCAGCGGCGTGTACTTTGTCGCCCCTATCGCGATCACGACGTTCTCGCGATGACCGCTGGCCGCCATCAAGGCCCCGACATCCTGGAGCGGGGTGTCCGGCGAGCCCTTCCGGTTGGCGAGCCGCTCGTTGGTCCAGACGAGCAGCACCGCACCGTAGTACGAGTAGCCCAACGTGAGCTGTCGACGCAGTACGCGTTCTCGTGGCCGTCGGCGGTGAGCAGCGAACACAACAGACGAAGGGAGGCTGTCTGGCCGTCGGGCGTCAAGTCCGTGCGCGAAGTCCCGCCGTTGTCAGATCAGCTTCTCCAATGTGATCGGCAGGTCGCGCACCCGCTTCCCCGTCGCGTGAAAGACCGCGTTGCCGATGGCCGCCGCGACACCGACGATGCCGAGCTCGCCCACCGCCTTCCCGCCGAGTGCGGTCGCCTGGTAATCCGGAACACCGACATCGATGGTCTGGATGTCTGGCACGTCGGCGTTGACCGCGACCACGTATTCGGCAAGGTTCGCGTTGGTGACCCTGCCGTCTCGAGGATCGATCGATCCCTCCTCGAGGAGGGTCTGACCGATCCCCATGACGATCCCGCCAATCAATTGGCTGCGAGCTAGTTTGGGGTTATAGATCCTGCCGCTGTCGAAGGCAACGACCATTCGCCTTACCCGGACGGTTCCGAAATCCTCGTCGACGTGAACCTCGACAAAGTGTGCGCACCAACTATGGGCTGATACTCCACCGTCGGTCGGGGGCAGAATCTGTTGGAAGGTGTGACCCGCCTCGTTGCGGTTGTCTTCGGTCGCGCCGGGGCGAAAGGTGTCCCGATGCGCTTCGAGACGGTCTCGGCCCGTCGCGCGCAGGAGTTCGGAGATATCCACGCCACCGCCAGAACGCCGCGAGAGGCGGATGCGCCCGTCATCGATCGTCAGGTCCCGGGTCCGCTCGCCACGCAACGGCGAGCCTGAGCCGCTGGCTGCGAGCGCCAACAACTCTTCGCGCGCCGCAAGAGCGGTCTTGTGAACAGCACCGGTCAGGTTGTTGGCCAGTTGCGATCCACCGGCAAGCGGTGATCGTGGCAGGGAGGTATCGCCGAGAAGCACCTTCACCCGCTCAACCGGGACCCCGATTGCTTCGGCGGCGGTCTGCGCAAGAATCGTGTAGGTGCCGGTACCGATGTCTGCGCCGCTGCTGCGCACTTCGACCGACCCGTCCGCGAGGATGATGACCTTGGCCTCACTGGGTGTGCGGCGTACCGGGTACGTGCCCGCAGCCATACCCCAGCCGATCAGTTGCCGTCCTTCCCGCATCGAGCGCGGTTGATGGTTGCGCCGCGACCAGCCGAACTCCTCGGCGCCGGCTGCGTAGGCTTCGCGGAGCTGTCGTGTCGTCCAGGGGATGTTTGCTTGATGGTCATGGCTGGCCCAGTTGCGTAGACGCAATTCGACTGGATCGAGGTCCAGCTTGTAGGCCAGTTCGTCCATCGCCGTTTCAAGCGCGAACGCGCTGGGGTTCTCTCCGGGTGCCCGCATCCAGCTCGGATTGACGGTGTTGACGGGCACGATGCTATGCCGCGACCAGAAATTGGGCATGGCATACATGATCGCCGTGACCACGTTGGTCGGCTCCTGATGCACGTCGTCGATCGCCGTCTCGTTCGAGCCTTCATGGACGATCGAGACGAGCTTGCCGTCTCTCGTCGCACCTAGCGCGAGCCGCTGCCGCGTGCGGGGACGGCCTCCGAGGCCCGTGAACGTCTGTGGCCGGGTGAGCGACACCTTGACCGGCCGCCCTAGGGCTCGGGCAGCCGCACAGGCGAGCGCCACATGCGGGTGTGGCGCGACCTTCGAGCCGAAACCGCCTCCAACATACGGTGATACGACGTGAACCTTATCGACGTCGATGCCCATGTACTCGCTGATGACCTGCCGGGCGCCACCGACCCACTGGCTCGGCTCCCAGACAGTCAGCTCGTCCCCCTTCCACTCCGCCACGCAGGCGTGCGGTTCCATGGGAACGTTGTATTCGCGGGGCGTCGTGTAGACGGCCTCGACGACGACCGGCGCACCGGCCAGCGCAGACTTGGCATCGCCCCATTGCGCGTTGAGTGAGTCGTCGACCTGAGGACGCGCGCGGGCATCGTCTGGGTGGAGTATGGCTGCGGCTCGCTCGTAACTCACCTCCACAAGTGCTGCCGCTGCGGTCGCCTCTTCGAACGTCCTGGCAACGACGATCGCAACGTGCTGACCGTTCCAGCGGATGAGGTCATCCTGCAGCGGCGCGAACTTCTCCGTCGCCGCGCCACCCGCCGTATTGCGCGTCGGCGAGTTGATCTTCAGCCCACTTTCGTGGGTGTAAACCGCGATGACTCCTGGCTCGGCGCTGGCCGCGGCTGTGTTGATCGACGTGATCCGACCGGCAGGGATCGTGGAGCCGACGATGACGCCGTAGACAAGGCCATCGAGCTTCTGCTCGATCGCGTAACGCGCACCGCCCGTGATCTTCAGATGACCGTCGGTGCGAGAAAGTGGCGAGCCTAGTGCGCCGAGCTTCTGGGGGGCCGGCGCCTGAGGAGGAGCAGTGTCCGTCGAGCAGGCCGGCAATAATGCTGCGGTAGCGGCGACCCCCGCTGCCAACCCCGCGGCCTTGAGCACCGTTCGGCGTTCCGCCTCGAAGTCGAGAGGGTTCTTCATGCGATTCCCCCCGCCACCATCAGCGCGCGCGCAACCACTTTGGGTGTCAGGGCGATCTTGAAGGCGTTGTGCTCCCGAGACCGGGCCCCTTCCGTCGCCAAAGCGGCTGCCTCCCGAAGGACCGACTCCCGCAGCGGCTTTCCTACCAGGGCGCGCTCGACGGCGCGGACGCGCCACGGCTTGGTGGCGACCCCGCCGAGAGCGACGCGTGCCTCACGAATCGTCGTGGCGTCGGGCTCCAGTTCGAGCCCGACCGCTGCGCTCGCTGCGGCGAACTCGTAGGACGAACGATCGCGCACTTTGAGATAGTGGGAGCGCTTCAGTGCGGCGGACACGGGTACTTCGATGCCGACAATGATCTCCCCGGGAGCGAGGTCGTTGTCGATATCTGGACGGTCGCCGGGAAGTCTGAAAAATTCTCCAGCTGAGATCACACGTGTTCGTGCGCCTTGAATATGAATCTTGGCGTCGAATGCCACCAGGCTGACACCGAGGTCGCCTGGATAAATGGCGATGCACGCCTCACTGGTGCCGAGCACCGCGTGGTTGCGATTCACGCCAGCCATTGCGGCACAACCAGATCCGGGATCGCGCTTGTTGCAGTTGGCGTAGGCAAGGGGGTCGCGAAAGTAGCTGCATCGCGTCCGCTGCATCAGGTTGCCGCCGATCGTGGCCATGTTGCGGAGTTGAGGCGAGGCGGCACGCCACAGGGCCTCGGACACGGCGGGGGCAGCGGCCTTGACGCGGGCGTCGGCGGCGACGTGACTCATCTTGGCGAGCCCTCCGATGCGGATCGAACCTTGATCGACCTCGATCGCGTTCAACCCGGTCACCCGGGTGATGTCGACGATCCGGGCTGGCTGTTCGACGCCGCATTTCATCAGGTCCAGCAATGTGGTGCCGCCGGCAAGGAAACGCGTGTCCGGCTGCCCACCCTCACGGAGCGCTGTCGGCATGTCTTCTGCTCGAACATAATCGAATGCCCTCATCGTCCGCTCTCCTGCTGAAGGCGCCCCGCCGCGTCGCGAACGGCCGCGACGATGTGCGGGTATGCGCCACAGCGACAGATGTTGCCGCTCATGTACTCCCGGATGTCGTCGTCGGAACCGGCATGGCCTTCCTCGATGCAAGCAACGGCCGACATGATCTGTTCGGGTGTGCAGTAGCCGCATTGGAAGGCGTCGAATTCGAGGAACGCCGATTGGACGGCGTGCAAGGTCCCGTCGGGTTCTGCCAGACCTTCGATCGTGGTGACGGGGAGTCCATCGACTTGTGCGGCGAGCGTCAAACAGCTCAGCACGCGCTGCCCGTCCACGTGCACCGTGCAAGCTCCGCACTGACCCTGATCGCAACCCTTCTTCGTACCTGCCAACGCAGTGTGCTCGCGCAGCGCATCGAGGAGCGTTACCCGCACATCGACATCCACTGGATGATCGTTGCCGTTGACGTGCAGCACCACGGCGAGGTGTTTTGGCATGACTCAAGCCCCCTGCGGAATGACGGGCAGGATGATGTGTGACGGTCGTGCCGCGTCATGGGCGATCTGCTGTTGGGCCGTGCGGACGCGTGTGCCGTCCTCGGTCGCCTCGCCGGTGTTGAAATTCCGTGCCCAGCGCGGGAAGTTGCTTGATGTGACGTGAACCCGGATGCGGTGTCCGGCGCGGAAGACGTGACTGGTGGACCACAGGTCGACCTGTTGAACGGTGAACTCATCCGGCTGGGCGTTGCTGCGCACGATCCCGTCGAAAGTCCCTGGCACCCAATCACCGTCGGACGCGAAGCGGCCTCGCGTGTCCTGGAGCACCACGATGTAACCGGCTCGGGCCATGCCGAGCGGATCAACGGCCATTCGTATCGGGCCGGGCAAGTGCTTGCCGTAGGGCAGCCGAGTCAACAGCACCGGCCACGGACCGTCCGGCGTCGGGCGGTACACGTCGGCACGCAACACCGTGCCGTCGCGCATTTTGGCGGCGACATCGTGTTCAACGGTCACGTCATACACGGCGGAATACCTGGCTGCCCATGCCTTCGAACGTAGGGCACCAGCGACATCCGAGGGGGTCACTGGCTTTACCCCTATAACTGGGACTTCCCCGTAGCCGTGCATGTCATCATCGAACGAGTCGCCACAAGCGAGCGGTGAAATGTCCAATAAGAAGGTGGGATTCAGCCATGACCAAGACCAAGTGGACCACCGCTGACATTCCGGATCAGGCGGGTCGCACGGCCGTCATCACCGGCGCCAACACCGGGCTTGGCTACGAGACCGCCAAGGCGCTCGCCACGAAGGGCGCGGACATCGTCCTGACCGTGCGCAATGCCGTCAAGGGCAGGGAGGCAGCCGACCGCATCGCCGCTGCCGCACCCGGCGCCAGCGTCACGCTGCAAGCGCTCGACCTCACCTCGCTGGAATCGGTGCGCGCTGCCGCCGATGAATTGCGATCCACGCATCCCCGGATCGATCTACTGATCAACAACGCCGGCGTGATGACGACACCGGCGTCGGTCACCAAGGACGGCTTCGAATTGCAGTTCGGCACCAATCATTTGGGCCATTTCGCGCTGACCAACCTGCTGCTCGATCGCATTCTGGAGACGCCGGGTTCACGCGTGGTGACCGTCAGCAGCCTAGGGCACCGCTGGGCACGCGGCGGCATCCGCTTCGACGATCTGCAATGGGCGCGCCGCTACAGCCGCATGGGCGCATACGGGCAATCCAAACTCGCCAATCTCATGTTCACCTACGAGCTGCAGCGCCGATTGACAGACACCAACACCATCGCCGTCGCCGCACACCCCGGGACCTCCAACACCGGCCTGATGCGCAACACCCCGGCGTTCATCCGCACCGTGGCCGACGCCACCGGGCCGCTGCTCGGTCAAAGTCCCGACATGGGTGCGCTGCCAACGTTGCGAGCCGCCACCGACCCGGACGTGCGCGGAGGGCAGTACCTCGGTCCTGGCGGGTTCCTCGAACAACGCGGCTACCCGAAGATCGTGGCCTCCAACGCAGCGTCCCACGACACCGCAGCCCAGCGCCGCCTGTGGGCCGTCTCCGAGGAGCTGACGAAGGTCGAGTGCCCCATCGGCTGAATGTGGCTGGTGCACCGCGGGCGGGCCTCGCGGCCACCGAGGGAATAGCGCACATGAACTCCCATGTTGGCTCGGACCATGAGAGCTTTCACGGATGACGAGCGGCAACGGTTCCTCGAGGACAAGCACGTCGGCGTGTTGTCGGTGGCCGCAGACCATGGTCGACCGCCCGCCAGCGCGCCCATCTGGTACGACTACACATCCGACGGGCACATCCGGATCAACACCAGCGCGTCGTCGCGCAAGGCTCGACTGATAGAGCACGCCGGTGTCGTCACACTGGTCGTTCAGCGCGAAGACCCGCCGTACCAGTACGTGGTCGTCGAGGGCACCGTCGTGGACGTCGCCAATCCGGCGCCCCGAGACGTCCGCGAGGCCATCGCTATCCGCTATCTCGGCGAAGAAGGCGGCCGCGCCTTCGTGCAGAGCATGGGTGACGCCTCGAGCGTGCTCTTCACCGTCCGGCCCGATCGTTGGATCAGCGCCGACTATTCCGGCGACGTGTAGCAGTCAGACTCGGCGGTCCGATCAGGCTTTATGACTGATCGCCGAATCGCTGGCCATAGCCCAGTTCGCCAGCAGCTGTAGCCCATCGTGGGAGGGGGTCCCGGCCTTCGCGGTGAACGCGATGAGTTGCAGACCGCGGGTGGACGTCACGTCCAACGCTTCGAAGGTGAGGTCGAGGTCACCGACGATCGGGTGGTGGACGCGTTTGGCGCCCGTGTCGTGAATGCGGACGTCATGGGCTGCCCACAATGTTCGGAAGACGTCGCTGCGGGTGGACAATTCGCCGATCAGGTCGGTCAGCGCGCGATCGTAGGGTGCTCGACCCGCTTCACTGCGCAGCAGCGCGACGATCTGCTCGGTCGCGTCACTCCAATCGCGATAGAAGTCGGCCGCCTTCGGGTCCAGGAACACGTAACGCGCGAAATTGCCCGCGCCGTCCGGGGTGTCCAGGATCGGCGCGAACAAGGCGCGACCGAGATTGTTCGCCGCGACGATGTCGAGGCGTCCGTTCTGCACGATCACGGGCACGGTGGTCATCGCATCGATGGTCTGCTGCACCCCTGGACGGACCTGCAGTTGCCGGCTGGACTTGCGCTGTCGACGAGCACGCCCTCCCTCATTCGCGGTGCGGACCAGATCGCGCAGGTGTGACTGCTCGGCGGCGTCGAGATGCAGTGCGCGGCTGATGCCGTCCAAGATCGACTCCGAGACGCCGATGGCGTTGCCCCGCTCGAGGCGCACGTAGTACTCGGTGCTCATCCCCGCCAGCAAGGCGACCTCCTCACGACGCAGGCCCGGCACGCGGCGTCGGCCTCCGTACTGCGGCAGCCCGGCCTGGTCGGGCGTCAATCGCGCCCGACGTGTCGTCAGGAACTCACGAATGTCGTCACGACCGGCCATGCTCTCGAACCTACGACTTTTGCCGCGCCAATGGGGGTCACTGGCTATACCCCTATAACCCCGGACTCCCTGGCTGCCGACGATGGGCCTTGACTGGCGTTTACCGAATCGGATCTCCACGAAAGGACTGATGACATGGCAGGCAAGAAGGTGTGGTTCGTAACTGGGGCGAGCCGCGGAATGGGTGTCGACATCGCGAAGGCGGCACTGGCTGCGGGGCACTCCGTCGTAGCCACCGGTCGCGACGAAGGCCGGGTGCTCAGGGCCATCGGTGAGCACGACGAGCTGCTCGTGGTCGCCTTGGACATCACCGACTCCGCCGTCGCGAGCGCAGCTGCGCAGGCGGCCGTCGAACGATTCGGACGGATCGACGTACTCGTCAACAATGCCGGCAACAACTACGCCGGATACTTCGAGGAGATCAGTCCAGCACAGTTCCGGGCCCAGATGGAGACCAACTTCTTCGGACCACTCAACGTGACCCGGGCCGTCCTGCCGATCATGCGTCAGCAGCGCTCCGGTCACGTCGTCACCATCACCTCCACCGCGGCACTCGTGGGGCTGGAGTTCTGCGCTGCCTATGCGCCGTCGAAGTTCGCGCTGGAAGGCTGGATGGAGTCGCTGCGCTACGACGTCGCGCCCTACGGGATCACCACCACGATCGTCGAGCCGGGTTACTTCCGCACCGAGTTGCTGGTCGATGGTTCCTCCATCTGGCCAGAATTGTCGATCGACGACTACGCGGAACGCACCGCGCAGACCATCGCCGCGATGAAGGGCATGAACGGCACCCAACCCGGTGATCCGGCCAAGCTCGCAGCGGGACTGATCACCCTCACGGATTCACCCGAGCCACCGCGCCGCTGGGTGGCCGGGGCCGACGCAATGGAGGCCGCGCAGCAGAAGGCACACGAACTGCTCGCACAGATCGCCACGCACCGTGAACTGTCGGCGTCGCTGTCGTACGAGGACGTCAATGCCTAGGGCTGACGTGGTACGCCGGGATATCAGCCGCCGCACGCTCATGACGCGCACCGCCCTCATCGGCGCCGGTCTCGTTGTCGGGCCCTCCGTTCTGGCCGCATGCGCAGGCGGAACATCGCCTGGGAGCACGCGGAGTGAAAGCTCAATGCCGACAAGGAAGCTCGGAGCACTGGAAGTCTCAGAACTGGGCGCCGGATGCATGAGTATCAGCGGGACCTATGGACCACCCGCCGACAAGAACCAGGGCATCGCAACCATCCGCGCCGCCCACGACCAAGGAGTGACGTTCTTCGACACCGCCGAGGTCTACGGCCCCTACACCAACGAAACCCTTGTCGGAGAAGCACTTGCGCCGATCCGCGACCAGGTCGCGATCGCCACCAAGTTCGGCTTCGACGTCGACGGGTCCGGCGAGCCGCTCAGCCGCCCCGAGCACATCAAGAAAGTGGTCGAGGGTTCACTGCAGCGTCTGCGCACCGACCGCATCGATCTCTACTACCAACACCGGGTCGACCCGAACGTACCGATCGAAGACGTCGCCGGCGCGGTCAAGGACCTCATCGGCGAGGGAAAGGTGCTGCACTTCGGTCTGTCCGAAGCCGGCGCACGAACCATTCGTCGTGCGCATGCTGTTCAACCGGTGTCCGCCGTGCAGAGCGAGTACTCGGTGTGGACACGTGAACCCGAGCGGAACGGCGTACTCGACACGTGTGAGGAACTGGGAATCGGCTTCGTCCCGTGGAGCCCACTCGGGCAGGGGTTTCTGACCGGGAAGATCGACCCCCGCGCTCAGTTCGACCCGCAGACCGATCTTCGAGCCCGGTTTCCTCGCTTCACCCCGGAAAACCTGGCTGCGAACATGCCTGTCGTCGACCTGATGAAACGATTCGCGGCCAAGAAGGACGCGACACCTGCCCAGCTCGCAGCGGCATGGCTGTCCGCGCAGAAGCCGTTCATCGTCCCGATCCCGGGTACTCGCAACGTCGATCACCTGACCGAAAACCTCGGTGCGCTCCACGTTGCGCTGACGCCCGCGGATCTTCAGGAGATCGACAGCGATTTCTCGAAGATCATGGTGCACGGTGCGCGTCTTGATGAAGTCAACCTGCAGAGAGTCGAATAGTCGTCTGAATCTGGACGGCATCCAAAGCGATTGAGAATAGGAGCAACTGATGAAGCACGTATCGCTAGGCAAATTGGAGGTCTCCCGGATAGGCCTGGGCGCGATGTCGATGTCCGCCTACTACAACGTCGGTCAGGGCAGCGACGCCGAGTCGATCCGGACCATCCACCGGGCACTGGAGCTGGGCGTCACCCACATCGACACCGCCGAGATCTATGGTCCCTACCTCAACGAGGAGCTCGTCGGGCGAGCGATCAAGGGCAAGCGCGACGAGGTCGTGTTGGCGACGAAGTTCGGCCTGGTGTCGCACTCCGGTGGCGGGCCCGGGGTCGTCGACAGCAGCCCGGCGAACGTCCGCGCCGCAATCGAGGGTTCCCTGCAGCGCCTCGACGTCGACCACGTGGACTTGTACTACCAGCACCGGGTGGATCCGAACACGCCGATCGAGGACACCATCGGGGCTGTGGCGGAACTGGTGGCCGAGGGCAAGGTCCGTCACATCGGCCTATCGGAAGCCGGTGTCGAGACCATCCGTCGCGCCCATGCGGTGCACCCGATCACCGCGCTGCAGACCGAATACTCGCTGTGGACCCGCGACGTGGAAGCCGAGCTGCTTCCACTGCTGCGTGAGCTGGGCATCGGGTTCGTTCCCTATTCGCCGTTGGGTCACGGCTTCCTCACCGGTCAAATCCGTTCCACCGCAGACATTTCCGACGACGACTGGCGCAAGACCAACCCGCGCTTTGTCGGTGAGAACTTCCAACGCAACCTGCGCATCGTCGACGAGGTCGAGGCCGTCGCCGCTGAAGCTGGCGCGACACCCGCCCAAATCGCGCTCGCATGGCTCCTCGCCCAGGGCGACGACATCGCCCCGATCCCCGGCACCAAGCGCGTCGCCCGCGTCGAGGAGAACACCGCGGCCGACGGCGTCGAGCTCAGCTCCGAACAGATCGAACGGCTCGACAATCTGGTGCCGGCCGCCGGTGAGCGCCACGACGAAGGAAACATGGCCGCCATCGACCGCTGACGAAGTGCAGGAATCGTTTACCCCGTCCGCAACCCGTCGAGCACGACCTTGGTCAGTCGCTCTGCAGTCCACTGTCTGAAAACGCCGATTGGAATAAACTTCGTCGAAGAGTCACGTGAATCGGCGCCGCGGGAAGGATCGCTCAGGGCATCACGGTAGGCGCCGGGAGTCTTCGTCCGGGTGATCAAGACGAATCGACAGAATGGGACTATAACCGCGCAATCTCCTTCATAGCAGAGACTTTCATCTCAACGCTGCCATGTTGACATACACCCCAGCTGCGTCAGACTTCCGCTGGGCCAACGGGTGCCAGATTCGAGCATTCTCATTTGAATGGCCAACTGGACATCGTGTGGGATTGAGAATGAGAATCGGACATCAAGTTTGAGATCCCACACCGACTGTGGCTTCCCGAGTTTTTTGTCCACATGCGCGCCGCTGAGCTGGCGCGAATCGCACCAATCCCACCCCATGTCCACACTCGGGAATCCCACTTTCATGTCCACTGCTTTGGAAACGCTAATTGTCTTTGCGCCGGGCCTAGCATCCCCTTCCAGACCCACGGCATCCGTTTAGTCATGTGACGCGACACCGATGACCGGCATGCTTTGCATTCGTCGTCGAGGTACTCCACCTGCTCATCGACCCCCACGGCGGATCAACCGTCGACCAGCGCAACGTGGAGCCCCAGCTCCAACCACCGCGACCTCTAGCTCCGTGGCGACGGCGTAGCGCCCTAGAGCCAATCCCAGGCAGACCTTCTATTGGCCGACGACCCAAGCCTGCAACGGTAGACGTGACCCGCTGTGGCACAACGGAACCGAGTCACCGGCGCGAGTGACCGCGGGGAATTCTGCGTCGGGACCGATGCCACCGCTTGGGGCGTGTTCATGACGTGGTCGCAGGTCGTCGGCGTGAGCGGTCGTCCGCGTCGTCGGTTCGCAGATTTGCGACCAGTAACATCGCCAGGCCGGCAAGAGCCACGTCGACGGCGGCGTCGAGCCTGGCCTGCGGCACTCCTGCGGCGGCGTGGACCGCAAGGCCTTGTCCGACCGTCACGGCGAAACCCGCCAGCGCCTCAGTGTCGCTGTATGGCGCATCGTCTGCCGCCGCAAGGGCTTTGGCGATGGCTTCTTCGATCCCGTGGCGATACTCGGCGAGCAGTTGCGGTATGCGCGCGTTGTTCGGCCCGCAGGAAATGCCGCCTTGAATGGACAGACACCCCAGCGAATTCCCGGCACGCACAGCCGTGGCGGTGTCACGCAAATACGACTCGAGGATGTCGTAGGCGCGGGGTTTCGACAGCACCTGACGCAGATGTTCGTGGTAGCGCTGGCCGTAACGCTCCAGGGCACGGACGAAGAGTTCCTCTTTACTGCCGAACACGGCATACATACTCGGCTTGTTGATGCCCATCGCCTCGGTGAGTTCGGCCAGGGACGCGCCTTCGTAGCCGAGACGCCAGAAAGCGTCGATGGCCCCATCGAGCGCCTTGCCCTCGTCGAACGAGCGCGGCCGGCCTCCCGCGTGCCGTTGCTCTGCGCTCATGTGAACCATCCTATCCCCCACGTCGGCCACTTCTACCGAACGGTACAAAACTGGTATGGTCGCACTGCAACCGATTGGTACAAAACTGGAGGACTTCATGTCGGACCTGACCGGAAAGACTGCACTCGTCACCGGAGCCTCATCCGGGATTGGCCTCGCCGCAGCACGGGCGCTCGCGAAGCAAGGGGCCTATGTCTTCCTGGTCGGGCGTCGCCAAGACGCCCTCGACGACGCCGTTTCCAGCATCGGCGCAGCTCAGGCCCAGGCCATTCAGGCCGACGTGACCGAGCAGGCCGATCTCGACCGTGTCGCGGCCGCCATCGAAGCCACGGGACGCCAGCTTGACATCGTCTTCGCCAATGCGGGAATCAGCGAGTTCGCTACGTTGGGCAGTCTCACGTGGGAGCACCACAGAAAGATCTTCGACACCAACGTCGGCGGAGTGATCTTTGCGGTGCAGGCCGCCCTTCCGCTGCTGCGCGAGGGCGCGTCGATCATCCTGTGCGGCTCCAACGGCGACGTCAAGGCGGCTCCCGGAGCGAGCGTCTACGCCGCGTCCAAGGCCGCGATCCGGTCCCTGGCACGCAGCTGGGCCGCAGAACTCGTCGACCGCAACATCCGCGTCAACGTCGTCGCTCCGGGCCTCACTGAGACACCGGGCCTGGCCGACCTGTTCACCGGGGCCGACGCCGCGCTGGCCGATCTGACCGCCACCGTCCCCATGAAGCGCCGTGCCCGCCCGGAGGAGATCGGCAATGTCATCACCTTCCTGGCCTCCGACGGGAGTTCCTTCATGACCGGCTCAGAGGTCTACGCCGACGGTGGCGTCAGTCAGTTCTGACACGTTGAGCGCCGAAAGGAGTGCCAGACAGGTGACCGACACCGCGCAACCGCCTGCAGAGTCGAACTCGCCGACCCTGGCTGAGGACCTACTCCTCCTGCTGTTCCAGCCGGAGTCAGGAACCATCGCCGGGGAGACCACCCTGTATTACGTACTCGGCGCAGCGGTGCTCGCCGACATGGCACTCGGCGATGACATCGCGGCCACGACGGAACGCAATGGCACCGTGACCGTGACCGCGGCAGAACGGGACCGACCGTCAGAGGAACTATTCCACTCGGCCTGGGAGTACGTGTCCGAACGACCGCGCGGAATTCAGGCAGTCCTTGCCGCGATCGGTCCGACGCTGCGGCGGCCCGTCTTGGAGCGTCTGATCGCTCGCGGCGATATCCGCGAGGAGAAGCGCAAGGCACTGGGCCTGTTCACGATCACCACCCTGATCGACGGCGGAACCAAGCGACGCGCCGATCTCATGCACAATGTCCGTGCGGTACTCGTCGAACACGCCACGCCCACACCGCGTGTCGCCGCGCTTGCCGCCCTGCTCTGGGGAAGTGGCGCACTGCCGCAATTTCATCCGGAGATTCCCTGGAACTCCGCTGTCATCGCCCGCGCGGAGGAACTCGGACGCGGCAACTTCGGCGCAGCGGCGGCCGGTGAGGCAGTGACACGCACGATGACCGCGATCGTCATCAACAGCGTCATCGTCGCGACCACGGCGCCCCGACCGCAATGACACAACTCCGCCCCCCCGCAACCCTATGTTGAGAAAGGACCTTTCACTTCGATGACTGCCGACCCTTTGACGGTGTTGACCGAATTCCTCGCCAACGCCTTCGATCCCGACAAAATCGCGGAGGTCACCGAGCGATTGGTCGCCGACGAGGCTACATACGTGTCGCTGTCCTTCGACCCCGACCCGGGCCTGCACGAGATCATGCCGTGGGCCGGCACCAACCACGGGAAGTCGGCCTTCGTCGACAACTTTCGCGGTGTCAGCACGCAGTGGCGGCTCGAAGACTTCACGCCGCTGGACACCCTGGTCGACGGTGACAAGGTGGCGCTGTTCGGACGCTTCACCCTCCGATCGGTAACACTTGGCAAGGCGGTCACCTCACCCTGCGCCGTCCTGGCCAAGGTCAGCGACGGCAAGATCCGCTACTTCCAGTACATGGAGGACACATTCGCGACGGCACTCACGTTCCGCACATCCGGAACCTGGACCGTCGACGCCGTGCCAGGCGCCAAAACCTTCGAGGTGTAGACGCGCGACGCGCCAGACCCCTGCTTGAACGAAATCTGAGGAGTATCGATGCCGGGAATCGCTGAGAGGGACGTCCGCCACTGGTTAGTCACTGGAGGGTCGGGGGGTCTAGGGCGTCGTCTCGTCGAACACGTGTTACGGCAGGGAGATCGGGTCACCGCGACCGTGCGTCGCGCCGGCGCGCTAAGCGACCTGGCCGAGAAGTACGGCGGTCGCCTCAGCGAGCGGGTTCTCGATCTCACCCGGCTCGACGACGTCGACGATGTGATCCACCGGCTGATTGCTGCGGATCCGGTAGACGTGGCGGTCAACAACGCTGGTTTTGCCGTGGTCGGCGCTGCGGAGGAGATGAGCGTGGAGCAGATCCGTGGGCAGCTGGACGTCATGCTGATGGCGCCGCTGCTCATCACGCGCGCCCTTCTCGCGCCGATGCGCGAGCAAGGTGGCGGCCGGATCATTCAAATATCCAGCATGGGAGGACAGGTCGCCACTCCCACGCACAGCTCCTACCACGCCGCGAAGTGGGGTCTGGAGGGGTTCACCGAGAGCGTCAATCAGGAGGTGTCCGGATTCGACGTTCACTTGACGTTGGTCGAACCTGGCGGTACGCGAACGGGTTTCAAAGACAATCTGACATTCGCCTCGGAATTGGGCGTCTATCACGGTACTCCGGTGGATAAGGTCAGACGCCAGCTTCAGGACACCGACGCCAACGCCTTGACCGGCGATCCGGACAAGATCGCCGCCGTGATCTTTCAGACCACCCGTCAGACCCACCCGCCGCTGCGTCTGACCCTTGGCGGTGATTCCTACGACGCCGTACACGCGGCACTGACTGGCCGTTTGGCCGCCTTGGAGAATCAGCGCGCGGTGGCTGAGTCGGTCAGTCTCGACCGCTGAGCTTTTCGTCGGCCAGGCCGGGATACCGGGCGGCCACTCTCACGTGAATGTCCCACTGGACATCAGGTGGACATGTGGAATGAGATTTGGACATCGAGGTTGAGAAGCCACAACAGACCGATAACTACCGCGCCATGTTGGTAAACCGCGACAGGTGCAGCTGGTGCGCCACAGTGATATTCGCGGTGGGCCCGTTGCGGTGCTTACCGAGGATGATGTCCGCCTCGCCGCCGCGCGGGTCTTCACGGTCGAAGGCATCGGGGCGATGCAAAAGCATGACCATGTCGGCATCCTGCTCGAGCGAGCCCGATTCACGAAGGTCAGAGACCTGCGGGCGCTTGTCGGTGCGTTGCTCGGGACCACGGTTCAGCTGGCTGATCGCGACAACCGGAACGTGCAGTTCTTTGGCCATCAGCTTGAGGCTTCGGGAGAAGTCCGAGACTTCCTGCTGCCGCGAGTCGTACTTCTTACCGGAGCTCATCAGCTGCAGATAGTCGACCACAATCAGCTGGAGGTCGGCCTTCTTCTTCAGGCGCCGGGCCTTGGCCCGGATCTCCATCATGGTCAGGTTCGGCGAGTCATCGATATAGAGCGGTGCCTCGCTGATCTCGCTCATCCGCCGAGCGAGCCGGGTCCAGTCGTCATCGTTCATGCGGCCCGACCGCATATCGCCGAGCTTGATGTTGGCCTCAGCCGACAGCAGGCGCATCACGATCTCGGACTTGCTCATTTCCAGCGAGAAGATGACGCTGGCTTGCCGATGTTTGATGGAGCAGGACCGCATGAAGTCCAGGCCTAATGTCGAGTTGTGGGTCGGCACCATCGAGCGGCTCGCCAGATACATGTGACTGTCGTTGTCCACCTCGACGCACCGGACCGGAACCGATGCCACCGGCCGGACATCGACGATGAACCGCGATCCACTCCGAGCGGAACTGCTATTCGCGCGGCGCTCCTTGTGCAGCAGCGACTTCCGCTCCAGACCGAAGACGACATCGTCGGTCGAGAACGTGAGCGTGTACGCCGTCGAGGACTCCTCGGTGCGACCGTGCACCCGTTTCGTCGACATCTGGCAGCGATAGCCCAGGCTCACGATCAGCTCTTCGACATCGGTCACCAGCTTGCGGTTGGTGACACTGAACTGCACCGAGCCACCGTGCGTCACAGTGCCATCGGTATCGAGGAGGCCGGCGAGCAGGGCGCGCCGCTGCGCCTCCGAGGCACGCAGGTACTGCATCGGTATGTGCTTGTTGCGCAACACGCCGATTGTCCGCAGCCGAGCTTGCAGCGTGCCCACCGCGCTCCGGCAGCCCTGGCACAGTACGAGACCGCACGACGGCCCACCACAGCGGGCGCAACTCGGGGCTGGCACCGGTGCCGTGGTCCGCGCCCGTCCACCGCACGACCGGCCGCAAGTTCGGACCTCGCTGGTTCTCGGAACAAACATATCGCCGCAGACCACGCAGGCCTTAGCCGAGATCTCCGGTGGCGCAGGCAGTGTCAGCTGATAACGCAGGCCTGCCGACGCCGATGGATGCGCGACAATGCCTTCGGCTTCGATCCGCATGATGATCTCAGGATCTGCGGACGTGATCTGGGCGGCCGCACTGGTGCCGTCGCCCAGCCAGGCCCCGAGTGTGTAGGGCGGAACCAGTAGATCTGCTTCCGCCGTCACCAACGGTTTCGCGTTGGTCACCGAGTGATTCAAGCGTCGATCCGAGGTCGGGCAGCGCAGCGTCTGCGCGACTTCCTGCGTCGTGCGGATCGAGGCGAACGTCTGCTGATTCTTGTATCCGTTGTAACCGGCCGCGGCGGCCTGCGCCGACTTACGCGAAGCACGGGTTTCGGTAAGCCACTGATGTTGTTCGTCGGCCACGATCACCGTGCCGTCAGAGAACTCCACCTCGTAGCACGGACGTTCCAGCATCACGTCGGTCGCGGCCACCACACGGGTCGGCTCACCGTCGGCGCCCAGCAGCTCGTCACCGACCGAGACATCGCCCATGGTGGTCCACCCGGTCGGCGTCGGCAGCGGGGTGTCCAGGGCCAGCGCCTTCCCCACGCCGGGCCGCGCCGCGATGATGATCATCTGCCCGCCGTGCAGACCGTTGGTGATCTCATCGAGATCGACGAACCCGGTCGGGATACCGCGCGAGATGCCACCGGAGGACGCGATGGCGTCGATCTCGTCCATGGTGGGCTGCAGCAGGTCTTCGAGAGCGACGAAGTCCTCGGACTGCCTCCGGTCGGCGACGTCATAGATCTCGGACTGCGCGCGGTCCACGATGTCGTGCACGTCGGCGCCGTCGGCACCGGCGTAGCCGTACTGCACGACGCGGGTACCGGCCTCCACGAGGCGGCGCAGCAGCGCCTTCTCGGCCACGATGGTGGCGTAGTACCCGGCGTTGGCGGCGGTGGGCACGGTGGAGATCAGGGTGTGCAGATAAGGGGCGCCACCGACCCGGCGCAGCAGCCCGCGCCGGTCGAGATCGGAGGCCACCGTGACAGCGTCGGCCGGCTCACCGCGGTCGTAGAGATCCAGAATCGTCTCGGCGACGTCCTGATGGGCCGGGCGGTAGAAGTCGCCGGGCCGCATCTTCTCCAGGACGTCGGCGATGGCGTCCTTGGACAGCAGCATGCCGCCCAGCACGGCTTGTTCGGCCGCCATGTCCTGGGGAGGCTGCCGCCCGATGTCCTCGCGGGGTGGTTCGTCGATCCCCGGGTCACCACCACGACTGAAGTCGTCCACGACAGCCACTGAGCGTCCCACCTCCCCGTTCCAAGCTCATCGCACATACATTCGATGCCAGCTGCGCGCGACAGTAGCAAGCGCCTCCGACAGATCGCGCGGAGGTAGTCGCGACGGCAAACGTAAGGCTTTGCTGAGATGCGTGCAACCGGAGCCTGTTAGCGAACCTGTGGATGGCGTGTGCACAGCTTCGGTCAGAGGTGTTGACCGGTTGTGGACAACCTGTGCACTAACTCTACAAGTCAACCGTCCGGTCCAGGTGAGGCGGCGTTTCGCGCGATATGACGCTGTGGACACAAACTGCTACGGCGTGTCGGGTCGGGTTGCACTTTCGGGCGTGTTGGATTGCGCCCAGAAGCCAAACAGGTTAACAGTCGGTTTCGGTTGCTGAGGGTGAATTGCGGCGATGTGTTCGCTGGGCCCGCTGCATGAACGCAGCAACGCCCGGGTGGGAAGCGATGTGCTTCCGACCCGGGCGTTTGAGGACTGCTTTACTCCGCAGTGACGTTCAGCGACACAGCGGCGGTGACGCCGGGGTGCAGCTTCACGCCGATCTGGTAGGTGCCGGTGGCCTTGATGTGGGCCTTCGGCAGCTCGACGGTGCGCTTGTCGAGGTTCGGTCCACCGGCCTTCTTGATGGCCGAGACGACCGCGGTCGGGGTGATCGAGCCGAACAGCTTGCCGCTGTCGGATGCGGTACGGACCGGGAGCGTGACGGCGCCCAGGCCCTCCAGCGCGGTCTTGAGTTCGTTGGCGTGCTCGACGCCCCGAACTTCCTTGACCTCGCGGGCACGACGGATCTCTTCGGCCTGGCGCTCGGCGCCACGGCTGGCTGCGATCGCCAGACCGCGGGGCAGCAGGTAGTTACGGCCGTAGCCGTCCTTCACCTCGACCGAATCGCCGGCGATACCCAGGTGTTCCACCTCAGCGGTGAGAATCAGCTTCATGGTGTGTCTCTCCCCTACCGCGTCGACGAACCGAACGGCAGCAGAGCCACCTCGCGGGCATTCTTCACTGCGACGGCAACGTCGCGCTGATGCTGGACGCAGTTACCGGTCACCCGGCGGGCGCGAATCTTGCCGCGCTCGCTGATGTAGGTGCGAAGCAGCCCGGTGTCCTTGTAATCGATGATCTGGTTCTTGCCCTTCTTCGAGCAGAACACGCACTTGCGGGTCTTGACCGGCTTTTCCGGTGCCGGCCGCCGCTTGTTGGTCTTGGCCATGGGTCAATCTCTTTCTTGAAAACTGCTGAAAATACTTGTCAGAAGGGCGGTTCGTCGTCGCTGCCGCTGTAGGAACCGGCCGCCGGGGCGCTGCCCCACGGATCGTCCTTGGGCTGCTGTTCGGAACCGCCGCCGCGTGGCGCGCCACCGCCGCTGTTACCACCGCCGCCGCCGCCGAACCCACCGCCGCCACCGCCACCGCGGCTGGCCTTGTTGACCTTGGCCGTGGCGTAGCGCAGCGAGGGGCCGATCTCGTCGACCTCGAGTTCGACAACGGTGCGCTTCTCACCCTCACGGGTTTCGAAGGACCGCTGCTTGAGCCGGCCGGACACGATCACCCGCGAACCGCGGGTGAGGCTCTCGGCCACGTTCTCGGCCGCCTCACGCCAGATGTTGCAGCGGAGGAACAGCGCTTCGCCGTCCTTCCACTCATTGGTCTGACGGTCGAACGTCCGCGGCGTGGAAGCCACGGTGAAGTTCGCAACCGCGGCACCGGACGGCGTGAAACGCAGTTCCGGGTCAGCGGTCAGGTTTCCGATAACAGTGATGACGGTGTCACCAGCCACGAGATCCTCCTGGGCGTCTAGTCAAAGCGGCGTATGCGTACAAGTGCAGTCGCAGGCGAGCCTACGGAACTGGACCGACGTACACATAGGAGTCGCTCCGACGTGAAACGGACTAGTGCTTGTCGGTCCGCATCACCTTGGTGCGCAGCACGGACTCGTTCAGGTTGAGCTGGCGGTCCAGCTCGGAGACGGTCGCGGGCTCAGCCTTCAGATCGACGACGGCGTAGATGCCCTCGGCGTGCTTGGCGATCTCGTAGGCCAGCCGGCGGCGGCCCCAGATATCGACCTTGTCGACACTGCCACCGTCCTTGCGGATGACGTTCAGGAACGTCTCCAGCGAGGGAGCTACGGTGCGCTCGTCAAGAGTGGGGTCAAGGATGACCATGACTTCGTATGGACGCATAAGGAACCCATCACCTCCTATGGTCGTTGCGGCCACGGCGTGTCCGTGGCAGGAGGGTCGCCTGCGTCGGCAACCGGCCCAGACTACTGGAACGGGTGCTGATCTGCGAAATCGTTGGGTTCGCGGTGAGGGAATCCGGAATGCGCGGGGTCATAGTCGACCTGCGGGCGTCCGGTCAGCGGGTGTGGGCGCACGGTGGCGGACACCCGGTAGACCTCGGCGATCATCTCCGCGGTCAACACCTCGCCGGGCGTGCCCGCACACACCTGTCGCCCCTGGTGCAGCACGTGAATGCGGTCGCAGTAGTGGGCGGCGAGGTTCAGGTCATGCAGCGCCAGCACCGCCGTCACCCCCAGTCGGGTCGGCAGCCCCAGCACCTCGAACTGATGCCGGATGTCGAGATGATTGGTCGGTTCGTCGAGCACCAGCAGACCGGGCTGCTGGGCGAGCGCCCGGGCGATCATCACCCGCTGGCGCTCGCCGCCGGACATCAGGGCGATCGGACGGTCCGCCAGATGTGCCGCCCCCACCCACTGCAGTGACCGGTCGATGATCCGGGCGTCGAACTCACCATCGCGTTGGAACATCCGCTTGTACGGGGCGCGGCCCATCGCCACCACGTCACGGGCCCGCAGGTCGAAGTCTCCGGTGGAGTCCTGCAGCACCGCGGCAACCGTCCGGGCGGTCTGGCGCACCGGCACCGTGGCGATATCCACGTCGTCGATCCGGATGGTCCCGCTGACCGGCGTCACGGTACGGGCGAAAGTCCGTAGCAGTGTGGATTTTCCGCTGCCGTTGGGCCCGACGATGCCGATCACCTGTCCCGGCGCGGCGTGCACCGACACATCTTCGATGATGCGCCGACCGCTCAGGACCACCGCTATCCGTTCGGCATGCAGGCTCGCCGCGGTCATGTCTGCCCGGCCGCGACGCGGCGGGCGTCCCGACGTATCAGCCACAGGAAGAACGGGCCGCCGCACAGCGCGGTGAGCACCCCGACCGGCACCTCCTGCGGTGAGGCCAGGGTCCGCGCGGCGATATCGGCGAGCACCAGGAACGCCGCGCCGGCCAGCGCCGCAGCGGGCAGTGCCCTGCGGTGATCGCTTCCCACAAGCAGTCGCACCGCGTGCGGCAGGATCAGTCCGACGAAGCCGATCGGTCCGCTCACCGCCACCAGCACCCCGGTCACCACAGACGCCAGAACGAACGTCTGAGCGCGAAACCTGTTGGCGTCCACCCCCATTGTGATGGCGGCTTCGTCACCGGCGAGGAGCACGTTGAGGGTGCGGGCCTGAGCGAGCAGCACGACCAGCCCCATCAGCACGACTCCCAGTGGGAGCCACAACGACCCCCAGTTGGCGCCGCCCAGTCCCCCGAGCAGCCAGGTCAACACCTGCCTGGCCTGATCGCCGGTGCGCGCCGTCATCAGGATCAGGCTCGTCACCGCCGACAGCACATAGGCCACCGCCACACCGGCCAGCACCAGCCGGTTGGTGGTGATCCGCCCACCGGAGCGCGAGAGCGCGTACACCAGCATCAGCGCGCCCAGGGCTCCGGCGAAGGCGGCCAGCGGCATCGAGGCCGCACCGAACAGGGCTGCGCTGCTGACGATCACCGTCACCGCACCCACCGATGCGCCGGAGGACACCCCGAGCAGATAAGGATCGGCCAGCGGGTTGTGCACCAGCGCCTGCAGTGTCATCCCCACCACGGCCAGACCCGCACCGACCACCGCGCCGAGTAACACCCGTGGCCCACGGACCTGGCTGATCACCACCTGATAGTGCGGCGGTCCACTGGCGTCGACGAGGCCCGGCATCAAGTGGTGCAACAGGTTCCGGGCGGCGTCGGCGGGCGGTATCGCGATCGACCCGAGGCCCAGCCCGGCGATCATGGCCACCAGCAGCAAGGCGGCCAGCGCAACGAGGGCCACCGGATAGGGCAACGATCTGCGGGAGGTCACTGGAAGCGGTCGGGGTGCAGCTGTCGGGCGAGCTTGCCGACCGCGTACGGAGCGCGCACGCCGAGCACCGCGTCCTGCAGCGTGAGCACCACGAACCGGTTGTTCTTGACGGCCGGCACATCGGCGAGTTCGGCGCGGCCGCGCAGCAGGTCCTTCTTGTCCTCGATCGAGGGTGTGCCGAAGTAGTCGTAGATGACGATCACCTCCGGGTCGCGTTCGACGACCTGCTCCCACGACACATCGGCGAACGGCTCCGCAACCTCGCTGAAAACGTTTGTGGCCCCGGCCAGCTCGATGATCTGGTTACCGATCCCCTGACCGCCGGCGGTGAACGCGGTTTGATCACCGCTGTCGTAGACGAACGCGCGCAGCGGTCGCACCCCCGCCAACTTCTCGGCGGTCTCGCTGAGGCCGGCCTTCATCTCGTCGACGACGTCCTCGGCGCGCTCGGGCACTCCGAACAGCCTGGCGATGGTCTGCACCTCGGTGTAGACATCGTCCATCACGATGGGGGCCGAAGCGCAGTTCTCCGGGTTGGCGTAGGTGGTGATACCGGCATCCGCGAACGCCTGCCGGGAGCGGCCCGTCGATTCGTCGAACGCGCTGCTGTAGCTGCCGTAGACGAAATCCGGGTTCACCGCCAGGATCTGCTCGAAGGACGCATCCTTGTTCGAGATCTCCGGGATAGCCGCGTAGGCGGCGGCGTACCGCGGCAGTGGCGGATTGTCCGGGTAGACGGTGCCGACCAGCGAGTCCTGCAGCCCGAGTGCGAGCATCGTCTCCACCGAGTGCTGGTAATAGCCGACGGCGCGGGTCGGCGGTGCGTCGACGGTGACCTCGACACCGCAGTTCTGCAGGGTGATCGGAAACCCATCCGGTGCCGTTGCCGCATCCGGGGTTTGGGTTGCGGCGTTTCCGCAGCCGGCAAGGAGCAACATCGTTGCGGCCACAGTCAGCAGGGCACGAGCATCGAACAGCACAGCGCTACCTCCATCCGGGATGTCCACGTCCCAGAAGCGGGGTCCGTCGGGGGCAGTGTTCTGACTCCCGGACAGCGAGCTGCCCGGTCACAGTGGCGGGACCGCGCCGGATTCACACCGGCTTCCCTGCCTACCCGTCGGCGCCGGTCGGTTGACCGGCAGATCGAACCTTAGCAGCGCACGAATGTGGGCTCGCGTACGAGATTTCTCATCGAGTGCGCACGCAAGCCGACACTCGGCGGGATTCAAGATGTCGCGTATGAATCCGCACTCTGGGCGACCACGGGGGCCGCGGGTGGCCGCAGCCAGGTGGGCAGCCAGCGCGGCGGGTTGTCCGGGGCGCGGTCGCACACCCCACCGGACGGGTCGTCGATACCGCGCTCACGCACCAGGTCCAGCTCGGGCCGCCGTATCTGGCGGACCACCAGCACGATCAGCACCACCACCGCGATATCGCGCAGCAGCACCGTGGTGGTGAACCATTGCTCGGGCAGTCCGCGGTTCTGCTCGCCGTACAGATAGAGCATCCGCGGCACCCAGACCAGCGCGTCGATCGTCATCCAGGCCAACAGGATCCGCCGGTGCGGCAGCGCCAGCACGGCCAGCGGCACCAACCACAGCGAGAACTGCGGGCTCCACACCTTGTTGGTCAGCAGGAAGGCGGCCACCACCAGGAAGGCCAGTTGCGCGAGCCGTGGGCGCCGGGCGGCCGTCAGCGCCAGATAGCCGATGCCCGCGCAGCACGCCAGGAACAGTGCCGCCGTCACCGCGTTGGTGAGCGTCGGCGGCTCCCAGAATCCCAGGCCCGGATCGAATCCCTGCCAACCGGTGAACGATTTCACCACGTTGTAGATGGAATCCATATCGTCACCGCGGCGGGTGTTGAGCCGGAAGAACTCCGACCAGCCGCGCGGGAACAGCACCAGCACAGGCAGATTGACCACCACCCAGGCAAGGACCGCGGCCACCGTCGTGCGCGTGAACTCCCGCATCCGCCCGGTCCGCAGGCAGAGCACCAGCAGCGGCCCGATCAGCAACAGCGGATAGAGCTTGAGCGCCACCCCGATGCCGATCAGCGCCCCGGCCAGCACCGGCTTTCGGCGCGCCCAGGCCAGCAGCGCGCCCGTCGCGCAGGCCACCGCCAGGGCGTCGAAGTTGGTGAAGATCTGGAAGATCAGCAGCGGGGACGCGGCCACCAGCGCGGCATCCCAGATCCGCCGGCCGGCCAGCAGCGCGGTCGCCCAGACCGTCAGCAGCCAGGCCAGCGCCAGCCCGAACGCGGAGATGTTGAAGAACATCACCACCTCGGCCACCAACGGCACCGACACCAGCTTGGTCAGCGCCGAATACGTTTTCGCCAGCGACATCGACAGGTACTGGTAGATGCCGGTCAGGACCGGATATTCCATGTAGCGGATGGGCGGGCTGCCGTCGAACACGACGTGGGGTTTGCCGTCGCCGTCCTTCTCGATCCAGCTGGACTTGTACGGAAACTTGCCCTGGTTCAACAGCTCCGCGGTATACAGCGGCACCGTGTCCGAGTAGCACAGCGAGTAGTAGGCGCGCTGGTTCTCCCAGTTGGCCACGCGCTGCGCCGCGGTGCCGGTATCGGTGGACTGCAGGCAGGCCGCCTTGGTGGAGTAACCCAGCGCCAGGAAGACGACGCCGATCAGCAGCATCACCCGCAGCGGTGTCCAGAACCGGGAGCGCCCGATCAGCGCGTGGCGGCCGACCGGGCCGCCGATGGTCTGGGCGAGCGCCGAACCGATCGCATCGTTGCGGCTGGGCATGTCCCGGCCGTCGTCACTGCGCCGATCTCCCGCGAGCGGCGCGGGTGAAACCGTACCCGCGTCGCGCTCGGTCACGGTGGCGGCGGGATCGGCGCGCCCGGGGGCGGCGGCAGAGGTGCGTTGGGATCACCGGGCACCGGCGGCACCGGCGGGCCGACCGGCACCGTCGTCGGCGGACCCCACGGAATGGTGATGCCCGGTGCGATCTCCAGCGTCGGCTGGATCACCGTCTCCGACGGCGGCGGCGGGACGGCCGGATTCGACGACAGCGAGGGCGGCGGTGCCGGTGCGGCCGGCGGGCCCGCGTAGCCACCGATCTCGGGGGGCTTCGGGAACGTCTCGTTGTCGGTGCCGTCGAGGGCACCATCCATGGTGGCCTTCCAGATGTCCGACGGCAGCCCCGAGCCGTAGACCGGGCCGCCCCACTGATTGACCAGCGGTTTGTCCCCGCCCGTGGTGCCCACCCAGACCGCGGTGGACAGCGATGGCGTGTAGCCGACCATCCAGGCATCCCGGTTGGCGCCGGTGTCGCCGAGCTGGTTGGTGCCGGTCTTGGCCGCCGACGGGCGCCCACCGGCCAGGTTGTGCCCGTTGGAGTAACCGGCGATCGGCTGCATCGCGGCGGTCACGTTGTCGGCGACGGCGGAGTCGATGCGCTGTTCGCCCTCGGCGCTCCCGGAGGCGTCGAACAGCACGTTGCCCTGCGAGTCCTCGACCTTCTGCACGAAGTGCGGCCGGTGGTAGACCCCTGAGTTGGCCAGCGTCGCGTAGGCGGAGGCCATGTCGATGACCCGGCTCTGGTACTGGCCGAGCACGATGCCGTTGTTGGGTGGACCGCCCTGCCCGTCCTCGCTGAGGGTGTGCTCGACGCCGGGGAAACTGTCGGCGATGCCGGCCTTGTGCGCGGCGTCGGCCACATCCTGCGGACCGTTCTGCAACTTGAGCATCAGCCGGTAGTAGCTGGTGTTGAGCGACCGCTTGAGCGCCTCGGCGATATTGCAGGTGCCGCAGCCGCCGCCCTCGACGTTGCTGATCTTGATGCCGTTGAGTTCCAGCGGTGAGCTGTCGATGTTGTAGCCCAGCCCGATGCCCTGCTGCAGGGCCGCCACCAGTGCGAACACCTTGAAAGAGGACCCGGTCGGCAGACCGGCCTGCGCGAAGTCGAATCCGTTGGCATCGGATCCGCCGTAGTAGGCCTTGACCCCGCCGGTGCGCGGGTCGATGGACACCACCGCCGACCGCATGTCCGGGTCCTGGTCTTCCAGGGTCTCGGTGACGGCCTCCTCGGCGGAGCGCTGCGCCGTCGGGTCGATCGTGGTGGTGATCTTCAGGCCCTCGGTGTTCAGCGTCTGCTCGGTGATGTCGAAGAGCTCGAGCAACTCCTTGGTGACCTGGCGTTCGATGAGCCCGTTGGGCCCGGTGGTCTGGTTGGCGGTACTCGCGAAATCGGGTGCCACCGTGGGCGGGAACACCTGGGCCGCGCGGTCGGCCGGGGACAGCGCACCGATCTCGACCATGCCGTCGAGCACCCAGTTCCACCGGTCGGCCGCGCCCTCGGGGTCCACGGCGGGGTCCAGTGTGGAGGGCCGCTGGATGAGCGCCGCCAGCAGCGCCCCCTCGGCCACGTTGAGTTGCTCGACCGGTTTACCGAAGTACGCCTGCGCCGCGGCGGAGATGCCGTACGAGCCGCGGCCGAAGTAGATGATGTTGAGGTAGGACTCGAGCACCTGGTCCTTGGACCACTCCCCCGACATCTTGGTGGAGATGACGAGTTCCTTGGCCTTTCGCACCAGCCCGCCGACACCGGAGCGTTCGTCGCCGACGAGGGCGTTCTTGACGTACTGCTGGGTGATGGTCGATCCGCCCTGCAGGCCGCTGCCGCTGCCGAACAGGTTGTTCAGGAAGGCGCGCGCGAACCCGGTGAACGAGAAGCCCGGGTTGGAGTAGAAGTCCCGGTCCTCGGCGGCCATCACCGAATTCCGGACGTGGACCGGGATCTGGTCGATCTTCACATCGACCCGGTTACCTTCCGGGGGAATGATTTTCGCGAGCTCACTGCCGTCGCTGGCCAGGATTGTGGAGACCTGCGCGGTGCGGATGTCACCCGGTTTGGGTACGTCGACGATCAGGTACGCCATGCCGAACGTGATCATCGGCAGTGCCACGAAGAGCACCAGCGCGGCATACAGCGAGCGGCGCACCCATTTCCACTGGAATCCGCGTCCGGTCTTGGGCGGTCCCGGTGGCGGTCCACCAGGGCCACCAGGGCCACCCGGGCCACCGTGACCGCCCGGCGGCGGGGGTGGTGGCGGTGGCCGGCGCGGGGGGCCGCCGTCGAGGGCGGCCTTGACGACGTCGATCGGGTCGCGTAGGTGCGGTGCCACGTCGTGGCGGACCGGAGGGATCAGCGCGGTCCTGCGGTCGTCGGGAACGCCACCTGCGGGCGGTTTGCGGTGCGCGGGCGGGTTCGGGCGGGGCAGGCTCGCGCCAGCGGACCGCTCGTTTCCGGCATCATCCGCTGACCTGGCCTGGCGCCCTTCGCTATTCACTGGCCGTACGCGCGTCGGAACGCGCCGTTCGAGTGCTCTTGCCGCGTGTCCCGTTCTTCGGGCGCGGCGTGCCGAGCACATACGACTTGACCAGATGATTCCAACTGCAAGTGCGGCATACCTCCACCACATGGACGGCGAATTCGTCGAAACGGGTCGCGAGCAGCACCAGCTCCTCAGCGGTGCGCGCCGAACCCGACACCGCGCCGAGGTGCTCCCCGAACACCCAGGACACCAGGGTCAGCTGTTCCTTCCGGCAGATCGGGCACATCACCGAGCTGGTCTTCCCGTGGTACTTGGCGGCGCGCAGCAGATAGGGGTTCGCATCGCAGACTTCGGTGACACCGGTCCGCCCGGAGTACACCTCGGCCAGCAGGGACCGACGCCGCAGGGCGTAATCCACCACCTGTCGCTGCAATCGCACGACCACCAGAGTACGTCGGTGCCTCAGCTACCGAGGCGCGACGGCAGCGGGATGACCGCAGAACTTCTAGCATCATTCGTCGTGGCGGGATGGCAGACAGCACGAACACGGGCGCGCGACGCCGACCGCGATGCCGCGTGCAGGGCCCTGGACAACGCGTTCAGCGAAGGCCAGCTCGCGATGGACGAACACCGGCGGCGCATCGATGCCGCCATCAGCGCCGCCACCCTGGCCGAGCTGCACGAGCTGCTCGACGACCTGCAGATCGACGATCCGCTGCCGCAGCCGGTATCGCCGAGACGGCGTCGCCGCGGTATCGGCCTCGCGATCGCCGGCGCCCTGGTGGTGGTGGTCGCAGCGATCGGCTGGGTGCTCGCCTCGCCCGATACCCCCGTCGAGCCGCCGAATGCCGCCGTTCCGCAAGCCCCGGCGGCGCCTGCGGCGATCACCCCGGCTCCGCCGCCCCCGATCGACGATGTACCGCCGGTGGTGCTGAAGCTGCCGCGGCACATGGACACCGTCGAAGGCATGACCGGCCTGCTCGACGAGATTCGCAAGCGCTTCGGCAGCACCATGGGCTACGAGCTGGCGTTGCGGCCGGACCAGGCATACCTGTCGCTACCGGACCCCGCCGACGACGGCCGCAAGCTGATCTACACCTATCGCGGGGGTTGGGGTAGTCCTTCCGGCTCTGCCCGATCCGACTCCGACATCGTGGCGGACCTCAGCGCGGTCGACATCGCTGCCACCGTCGCCGCCTGGCTGTCCGCACCGGCCACCCTGCAGATCGCGCCGGACGATGTGGAGGACTCCTATCTGGATATCGACCACATCGAGGAGCCCGGTGGCCCCGGCGCGCTGGAGACGCTGATCCGGGTCACGACGAAATCGGGGAAGAACGGTTTCCTCTATCTGGACCCGTCAGGCGCCATCAAACGCGTCGAAAACCCGAGCTGAGCGCCTGCGTCCTACGATCATCGGCGTGGCGACACGGCAGACGGCGGGTACCCGGGCGAAAGACTCCGACCGCGATGACACATGCAAGGTTCTGGACAGCGCGCTGAGCGAGGGCCAGCTGTCCATGGAGGAACACCGGCAGCGGGTCGCTGCGGCCACCACCGCGGCGACGCTCGGTGACCTGCAGTCCCTGGTCTCCGATCTGCAGACCACCAGCTCCACGGTCAAGTTGCCGAACCTCAAGCCCGAACGAACGACCACGGCCATCGGCCCCGGCGCCGGTTGGGGTATCCGCATCGCGACGGCCGCGGTGCTGGTCATCCTCGGCATCGCCATCGGCTGGGGGCTGTACGGCAACACGTCCTCACCGCTGAGTTTCGAGAGCGACCCCGGCGCCAAGGCCGACGGCATCCCGGCGACCGTGCTCACCCCGCCCCGGCAGTTGATGTCACTCGGCGGGCTCAACGGACTGTTCGAACAGATGCGCCAGAAGTTCGGCGACACCAAGGGATTCGACCTGACGATTTTCGACGACTCCGCCCGGCTGGAGCGTCCCGACCCCAATGAACCACGCCGCATCTTGAGTTACAGCTACAACGGCGGCTGGGACGATCCGTCGGAAACCAGCGTGAGCAGCGACGCCCGCCTCGTCGATCTGGCCGCCTTCGACGTGCCCACGTTCGTCGGCCTGATCCGCGGCGCCCCGGAGACCCTCGGCATCAATCCGGCCGAAGTGAAGCAGATCCACGTCGACGTCGGCCCGAACAGCGACACCACCGCGCCGCCGGAGAGCATCGAGATCAGCGTTTACGTCTCGCCGCAGTTCGGGAACAGCGGATACATCGAGTTCAACGGCGACGCCTCGGTGAAGCGCATCAACTACCCCAGCCCCTGATGCGATTTGTGGAGTTCTTGTCGGAATGAGTCCGACAAGAACTCCACAAATCACCGGGGTTCGCCGGAATGTCATCCTCATGTAGCGCCATATATATCGGCGCGATACACTTTGCCGAGGTGTTGGTCCGTCGTAGCGACCGACAAACGGGGCGATCGTCACGATCGCAGGGGGAGGTGATTCGATGCTGGAGCTGGCCATTCTGGGACTCCTGCTGGAGTCGCCGATGCACGGCTACGAACTTCGTAAACGCCTGACCGGATTGTTGGGCGCTTTCCGCGCCTTCTCCTACGGCTCGCTGTACCCGGCGCTGCGACGCATGCAGGCCGACGGCCTCATCGTCGAAGACGCCGCACCGGACGGAACCCCCAAGATGCGCCGTGCCCGGCGCGTCTACCACCTCAGTGACACCGGCAAGGCACGCTTCGCCGAGCTGGTGGCCGACACCGGACCGCAGAACTACACCGACGACGGTTTCGGCGTGCACCTGGCGTTCTTCAACCGGACGCCCGCCGAAGCCAGGATGCGCATCCTGGAAGGCCGTCGCCGTCAGGTGGAGGAACGCCGCGAAGGTCTGCGGGAAGCGGTCGCGCGAGCCAGCACATCGCTGGACCGCTATACCCGCCAGTTGCACCAGCTGGGCCTGGAGTCCAGTGAGCGCGAAGTCAAATGGCTCAACGAACTGATCGCGGCCGAACGTGTCGCACAGGGCAACCCGGAAACACAGCCGTGAACATCACCGAGCACCGAGGATCCAAAGGAGAATGACCATGTCGAAGCCTGAGTCCACCGAAGTCAGGGTCGCGATTGTCGGAGTCGGCAACTGCGCATCCTCCCTGGTCCAGGGTGTGCAGTACTACCGCGACGCCGACGAGAACGTCAGCGTCCCCGGCCTGATGCACGTCAAGTTCGGGCCGTACCACGTCCGCGACGTCAAGTTCGTCGCCGCGTTCGACGTGGACGCCAAGAAGGTCGGCTTCGACCTGTCCGAGGCCATCGGCGCCTCGGAGAACAACACCATCAAGATCGCCGACGTGCCGCCCACCGACATCATCGTGCAGCGCGGCCCGACGCTCGACGGCAT
This sequence comes from Mycolicibacterium sp. P9-22, assembly GCF_008329585.1. Lineage (GTDB taxonomy): Bacteria > Actinomycetota > Actinomycetes > Mycobacteriales > Mycobacteriaceae > Mycobacterium. Next base: position 179,356 of record NZ_NPKP01000007.1, read on the forward strand.
CGGCAAGTACTACTCCGAGACCATCGAGGTCTCCGACGCCGACCCCGTCGACGTCGTCAAGGTCCTCAAGGACGCCAAGGTCGACGTGCTGGTGTCCTACCTGCCCGTCGGTTCCGAAGAGGCCGACAAGTTCTACGCCCAGTGCGCCATCGACGCCAAGGTCGCGTTCGTCAACGCGCTGCCGGTGTTCATCGCCTCGGACCCGGTGTGGGCCAAGAAGTTCACCGATGCCGGTGTGCCCATCGTCGGCGACGACATCAAGAGCCAGGTCGGCGCCACCATCACTCACCGCGTGATGGCCAAGCTGTTCGAGGATCGCGGCGTCACCCTGGACCGCACCTATCAGCTCAACGTCGGCGGCAACATGGACTTCAAGAACATGCTCGAGCGGGAGCGCCTGGAGTCCAAGAAGGTCTCCAAGACCCAGGCCGTCACCAGCAACCTGACCGGCTCGCTGGCCGACAAGGTGTACGACAAGAACGTGCACATCGGCCCGTCGGACTACGTCGCCTGGCTCGACGACCGCAAGTGGGCCTACGTCCGCCTGGAGGGCCGCGCCTTCGGTGACGTGCCGCTGAACCTGGAGTACAAGCTCGAGGTCTGGGACTCGCCCAACTCGGCGGGCATCATCATCGACGCCGTGCGCGCCGCGAAGATCGCTCTGGACCGCGGCCTGGGCGGCCCGATCCTGCCGGCCTCGGCCTACCTGATGAAGAGCCCGCCGGAGCAGCTGGCCGACGATGTCGCCCGCACCCAGCTGGAAGCCTTCATCCAGGGCTGATTCTTTCCGCCGAGAGTGCGGTGAGATCGCGTTTCCACCCGGATTCGCGATCTCACCGCACTTTCGTCGTTTCGGGGGACGTATAAAGAGTTCGTGAGTTTCCCCGAAATCTCCGACGACGAACTGCTCGACCTCGACGAGTTCGCCCTGCTGCATGAGAACGCCGAGCAGGCCGGGGTGACCGAGATCCCGCCGGCACAACGGCTCGATCTGGGCGAGATCAGCGCCCTCAAGTGGGGTTCGGAGTCGCCCCAGGTGGTGTTCCTGCACGGTGGCGGCCAGAACGCGCACACCTGGGACACCATCATCCTCGGGCTCGGGCTGCCCGCACTGGCCATCGATCTGCCCGGGCACGGCCGCTCGGCCTGGCGCGAGGACGGGGACTACGGACCCAAGCTCAACGCCGAGACCGTCAAACCGGTCCTGCGGGAGCACGCCCCGGACACCCGCCTCGTGGTCGGCATGTCGCTGGGCGGGTTGACCGCCTTGCGGGTCGCGGCCACCGAACCGGCCCTGGTGCCCGAACTGGTGCTCGTCGACGTCACCCCGTCCGCACCCGAACGCCACGAGCAGATGTCCAAGGCCCAGCTCGGTGCGGTGGCCTTGGTGCAGGGCGAGCGCACCTTCCCGACCTTTGCGGCGATGCTCGACGTGACCATCGCCGCCGCGCCGCACCGCGACCGCAATTCGTTGCGCCGCGGCGTGTTCCACAACGCAAAACGCCTCGACGACGGCACCTGGACGTGGCGTTATGACTCGTTCCGCAAGGGCGTCACCGACAAGAGTGCCGGCATGCCGGACTCCTTCCTCGGGCTGTGGGACGACGTTGCGTCCATCACCATGCCGACCACCCTGGTGCGCGGTGCGGACTCCTATTTCGTCAACGACGAGGACGCGGCGGCATTCGCCGCCGGTGCACCGGGTTTCCGGCAGACCCATGTCGTCGAGGGCGCGGGGCACTCGGTGCAGGGTGACCAACCGCGCAAGCTGATCGAGATCCTGCACGGCGTCCTGCGCTGAGTTGTTGCCTGCAGTTCACCTTCTGCTAGCCCGGCTCCCGTAGCTTCGCCCCGAACCGGCGTCCAGCCCACGACCGGTGTTCGAGGTGGAAGGATCCCCGCAGCCATGGCGCTCATCCCGTTGAATCTCATTGTCGCGCATGAAGGTCGGTCATCGCGCCAGCACATCACCTGCCGCAACCGGTGTGGTGACGCCTGCTCCAAGCCCGCTCCCAACACCAGCGACAACGAATACTTCGGCGATATCGTGCAGGCGATGTCCCGGCGCAATGTGCTGCGCGTGGGCGGGGTGGCCGTCCTGGCCGTCGGCGCGGGAGCCGCACTGGCCGCCTGCAGTACCGGCGAAAAGCCCTCTGCCACCGAGACTTCCAGCGCACCGGCGGAGGTCCCCGAGACCCCTTCGGGTATGCGCTTCGACAGCGTGGACGTCAACACCGAGGACGCCGTCGTGGTACCCGCGGGATACCAGCAGCGCGTGGTGATCGGCTGGGGCGACCCGGTTCTGCCCGGCGCACCGGTGTTCGACATCGCCAAGCAGACCGGCGCCTCACAACGTCAGCAGTTCGGTTTCAACAACGACTTCGCCGCGCTGCTGCCGATCCAGGGTCAGGCAGGCCGCTTCCTGATGGTGGTCAACCACGAGTACAACAGCCCGCAGTTCATGTTCCCGGACTACGACGCCAAGGCACCGACCCGGGAACAGTTCGACGTCGAGATCGCCGCCGTCGGCCTGTCGGTCGTCGAGGTGGAACGCAGCCCCCAGGGCGGGCTGCGGCCGGTTCTCGGCCGCTATAACCGCCGCATCACCGCCGACACCCCGTTCACGCTCAGCGGCCCTGCCGCCGGAGCCGATACCGTCAAGACGGCTGCCGACCCGGCCGGTACGACCGTGCTCGGCACCTTCGCCAACTGCGCCGGTGGCGTAACGCCCTGGGGCACAATTCTTTCCGGCGAAGAGAACTTCAACGCGTACTTCGGTGCGGTGGAGGGAACCCCGCTGCCCGACGCCGACCGGGCCGACCGCTACGGGGTGGCCGCCGAACCGTCCGAGCACCTGTGGGAGAAATTCGACCCCCGCTTCGATCTGGCCGCCTCCCCCAACGAGGTGAACCGGTTCGGCTACGTGATCGAACTGGACCCATGGAACCCGAACTCGGTGCCGGTCAAGCATTCCGCGCTGGGCCGGCTCAAGCATGAGGGCGCCAACGTGCACGTCACCGATGACGGGACCGTGGTGGTCTACACCGGTGACGACGAACGCTTCGACTACATGTACAAATTCGTCTCGGACAAGAAGGTCCGGCCCGGCGACACGGCCCACAACATGACCATCCTCAACGAGGGCACGCTCTACGTCGCCAAGCTGACCAGCGAGATCCCGGCCGGCGAGATCGACGGTTCCGGCAAGCTGCCGTCCACCGGCTCGTTCACCGGCACCGGCACCTGGATTCCGCTGCTGCACTCCGGTCCCGACGGCAAGGCCGAAGCCCTTGTCGACGGATTCACACCGCAGGACATCGCGGTGTTCACCCGGTTGGCCGCCGACAAGGCCGGCGCCACCAAGATGGACCGGCCGGAGGACTTCGACGTCAACCCGAAGACCGGCAAGGTGTACGTCGCGCTGACCAACAACGACAAGCGCGGCACCGACGGCACCGCACCGGTCGATGCGGCCAACCCCCGCAACGAGAACAAGAACGGCCAGGTGCTGGAGCTCACCGACAACCACGCGGGAACCGACTTCACCTGGGGTCTGCTGCTGGTATGCGGTGACCCGGCCGCCGCCGACACCTACTACGGCGGTTTCGACAAGACCAAGGTCAGCCCGATCTCCTGCCCGGACAACCTCGCCTTCGACAGCCACGGCAACCTGTGGATCTCGACCGACGGCAACGCGCTGGACGGCAACGACGGGCTGTTCGCCGTCGCGCTGGACGGACCCAGTCGCGGTGAGACCAAGCAGTTCCTCACCGTCCCCGTCGGCGCCGAGACCTGCGGTCCCGTCATCACCGACGATCTGATCACCGTCAGCGTCCAGCACCCCGGCGAGGGTGACGACTACAGCCTGGCCAATCCGCTGTCGCACTGGCCCGACGGCGGCAACGCCCCGGCCCGGCCCGCGGTGGTCGCGGTGTGGCGCGACGGCGGCAATATCGGGGTCTGAGTAATACCGTGGACGACATGACCCTCCCCATCCGCATCGGTGTCCAGCTCCAGCCCCAGCACATGACCGAATACGGTCAGGTGCGCGACGCGGTGCGCCGCTGCGAGGACATCGGGGTCGACGTCGCGTTCAACTGGGATCACTTCTTCCCGCTCTACGGAGATCCCGACGGCCCGCACTACGAGTGCTGGACGATGCTTGCGGCGTGGGCCGAGCAGACCTCACGCATCGAGATCGGCGCCCTGGTCACCTGCAACTCCTACCGCAACCCGGAGTTGCTGGCCGATATGGCCCGCACCGTCGACAACATCTCCGGCGGCCGGCTGATCCTGGGCATCGGATCGGGCTGGAAGGACAAGGACTACGACGAGTACGGCTACGAGTTCGGCACCGCGGGTGGTCGTCTCGATGACCTCGCCGCGGCGCTGCCGCGCATCGAGTCGCGACTGGCGAAGCTGAATCCCGCACCGCTGCGCGAGATCCCGATCCTGATCGGCGGACAGGGCAAGCGCAAGACGCTGCGTCTGGTCGCCGAGCACGCCCACATCTGGCACGGTTTCACCGACGCGGGCACCTACCCCGGCCTGGCCGAGGTGCTCGACGCCCACTGCGCCGACACCGGCCGGGATCCGTCCGCCATCGAACGGTCCTCGGGTGTGCCGGAGAAGAGCGTCGAGGCCGCGCTCACCGGCGCCGCGGCACTGGTCGACCTCGGCGTCACCCTGCTGACCATCGGCGTCAACGGTCCCGACTATGACCTCACCATCGCCGAGGCACTGGTCAAGTGGCGTGACGAGCGGGCCGCCGGCTGAACACCTGAGCGGCCACGGAGGGAGTCTGTCGTGAGAGACTTCACCCGCCATGCCCAAGAAGTACGGGGTCAAAGAGAAAGACCTGGTAGTCACCCATGTGGTGAACCTGATCCTGACCGGAAAGCTCCGGTCGGGGGATCGGCTGGACCGCAACGAGATCGCCGAGGACCTCGGCATCAGCCGGGTGCCCATCCAGGAAGCCGTCGTCCAACTCGAGCACGACGGGATCGTGTCGACGCAGTACCACCGCGGTGCCTTCATCCACCGCTTCGACGACGCGGTGCTGCGTGAACACCATGAGGTCTACGGCGTGCTCAATGGCATCGCCTCGGCCCGGGCCGCCACCGAGGCCGACCCGGAGTTGCACGCCACACTGCGGGCGCTGACCGCGGGACTGCGCAACAGCCGCGACCCCCGCGGTTTCCACGAGACGGCATGGCAGTACCGGCAGACGGTCACCGAGGCCCACGCCGGCCCGCGACTGCAGGCCGCGATCCGGGCGGCGCAGACCTTCATTCCGAGGGCCTTCTGGTCGGCCTACCTCGACGCGCCCGCCGAGTTGCTCGGCCACTACGAGGCCGAGACCGCCGCCATCGCCGGCCGGGACCCGGAGGCCGCGCGCGCGGCCTGCACGGCGGCGGCCGAACTGATGGGCCAGATCATGCTGACCGAGCTGGTGCGGCGCGGCGTTCTGGGCGGGCCGGTTAACTTCGAAATGAGTTTGAATCCCCCGGCTGCTGAGCCCAGCGACTAGCTTTTCAGAGATGACCAAGTTGCTTCGCCCGGTACTGGCGGTGCTGATCGCCTTGCTGGCCTGCGCCATCGGGCTGGCTGCGCCGGCCGCCGCCGACCAGTGCGCCCCGCCCGGTATCGACAGTGCCAGCGCGCTGCCCACCAATCTGGCGGCCGCCGCCCAGGGCCCAGGCGCCGACAAATACACCACCCCAGGGGTCGTGCCGCTGGACGGGATCGACACCGCAGCGCTGGGCCTGGGCACCCCCGGTGTGCTGACCGTCGGCACCCTGTCGGACGCTCCGCCCAGCATCTGCATCAACTCGGCCAGCCAGTTCACCGGCTTCGACAACGAGGTGCTGCGCGCCATCGCCGACAAAATCGGGCTGCGGATCAACTTCGTCGGCACCGACTTCTCCGGGCTGCTGGCCCAGGTCGCCTCCGGACGCTTCGACGTCGGCTCGTCGTCGATCACCACCACCGATGCCCGCCGCCAGACCGTCGGCTTCACCAATGGCTATGACTTCGGCTACTTCTCGTTGGTGGTGCCGTCGGGCTCACCGATCACCAGCTTCTCCCAGCTGGCCGCCGGGCAGCGCATCGGTGTCGTGCAGGGCACCGTGCAGGAGGCCTACGTAGTGGACACCCTCGGCCTCGACCCGGTGAAGTTCCCCGACTACAACACCGTCTACGGCAGTCTCAAGACCCGCCAGATCGACGCCTGGGTGGCCCCGTCGCAGCAGGCGGTCGGCACGGTGCAACCCGGCGATCAGGCCACCATCATCGAAAACACCTTCAGCCTGGACAATTTCGTGGCGTACGCCGTCGCCAAGGAGAACCGGCCGCTGATCGATGCGCTCAACGCCGGGCTGGACGCGGTCATCGCCGACGGCACCTGGTCTCGGCTCTACACCGACTGGGTGCCCCGGGCACTGCCGCCGGGCTGGAAACCGGGGTCCAAAGCGGCACCGGTACCCCAACTCCCGGATTTCGCGGCGATCGCCGCCGATCGCCCCGCGGCCGCCGATCAGGGTGCGCCCCCGGCTCCCCGGTCGGTACTCGGCCAGCTCTCCGATTCGTTCCTGAACTGGGATCTGTACCGCCAGGCCATCCCCGACCTGTTCAAGACCGGGCTGCCGAACACGCTGATACTCACCGCCGGAGCGTCCGTGATCGGTGTCGTGCTGGGTCTGCTGCTGGCCGTCGCCGGCATCTCCCGGTCCCGGCTGCTGCGCTGGCCGGCCCGCATCTACACGGATATCTTCCGCGGCCTGCCCGAGGTGGTGATCATCCTGGTCATCGGCCTGGGCGTCGGGCCGGTCGTCGGCGGCCTCACCGGCAACAACCCCTATCCCCTCGGTATCGCCGCGCTGGGCCTGATGTCGGCGGCCTATGTCGGCGAGATCTTCCGGTCCGGCATCCAGAGCGTCGAGACCGGTCAGATGGAGGCCTCCCGCGCACTGGGATTCAGCTACTCGTCGTCGATGAAGCTGGTGATCATCCCGCAGGGCATCCGCCGGGTGCTGCCCGCCCTGGTCAATCAGTTCATCTCGCTGCTCAAGGCGTCCTCGCTGGTGTACTTCCTGGGGTTGATCGCCGGACAGCGCGAGCTCTTCCAGGTCGGACGCGACCTCAACGCGCAGACCGGCAGCCTCTCCCCGCTGGTGGCCGCCGGCCTGGTCTACCTGATGCTGACCATCCCGCTGACCCACCTGGTCAATGTGATCGACGCGCGGTTGCGCACCGGGAAGCAGCCCGCCCCCATCCAAGAGGAGATGATCTGATGGCCGAGCCGGTCTCCTTGGCCGCCAAGGACATTCACCTGTCATTCGGTACCAGCGAAGTGCTCCGCGGGGTCGATCTGGACGTGCCCGCCGGTACCACCGCCGCCGTCATCGGCCCGTCCGGGTCGGGTAAGTCGACGCTGCTGCGGACACTGAACCGGTTGTATGAGCCCGACAAGGGCGACATCCTGCTGGACGGCCGGTCGGTGCTCGGTGACAACCCCGACCAACTGCGCCAACGGATCGGCATGGTGTTCCAGCAGTTCAACCTGTTCCCGCACCGCACCGTGCTGGACAACGTGACGCTGGCCCTGCGCAAGCTCAAGGGCATGTCGCCGGATGCGGCGCGCGAGCTCGGGCTGGCCCAGTTGGATCGGGTTGGGCTGCGGCACAAGGCCGATGTGCGTCCAGCCACACTGTCGGGTGGGCAGCAGCAGCGGGTGGCGATCGCCCGGGCGCTGGCGATGGCACCCCAGGTGATGTTCTTCGACGAGGCCACCTCTGCGCTGGATCCCGAACTGGTCAAAGGTGTGCTCGAGCTGATCGCCGATCTCGGTTCCACCGGCATGACGATGGTGGTGGTGACCCATGAGATGGGTTTCGCGCGTTCGGCTGCCGACGCGGTGATCTTCATGGACCACGGCAAAGTCGTCGAGTCCGGGCCGCCCGAGCGGATCTTCGAGAACGCCGAGACGGACCGGCTGCGTCGCTTTCTCTCCCAGATTCTCTGATCTGCGCGCGTTCCAGCCTGGCAGGGCCAGACAGGTTAGACTAGCGAATTATGGTCGAGACCGAATCGCAGACCGCTGAGCTGGCTGGAGAGCTGCAACGTGTGCTCTCCAAACTGTTTTCGGTGCTGCGCCGTGGGGACACCCGAGGCGCCGGAAACACCGGCGCCGGCGATCTCACGCTGGCTCAGCTCTCGATTCTGCTGACCCTGCTGGAGTCCGGGCCGATCCGGATGACCGAACTCGCCGCCCACGAGCGGGTCCGCACACCCACCACCACGGTGGCCATCCGCCGCCTGGAGAAACTCGGACTGGTCAAGCGTTCCCGCGATCCGTCCGATCTGCGTGCCGTGCTGGTCGAGGTGACGCCGCGCGGCCTGGTGCAGCATCGGGAGGCGCTCGATGCACGGCGGGCATTCCTGGCCAGCATGCTTGCCAACCTGAGCTCCGAGGATCGGGCCACCCTGACTGCCGCGCTGGGTTCGCTGGACCGCCTCAGCGATCAACCGACCAGCTGACGGTCAGCCCAGCCAGTCCAGCACCGCTGCGGCCGTCCAGGACTGTTGCATGCTGCCCAGCGGCTCTCCGGTGAACGGCTCGTAGTACTCGGCGAAGGTGCCGTCGCTGGCCTGTCGCAGCCCCTCCTGGCGCAGCGCCGAGGCACGTTCGGCCCAGCCGCGGCGAGCGAAACACCACGAGAACAACCATGTCGTCACCGGCCACACCGGGCCGCGCCAGTACTCGCGGGGCCGGAAATCCCGGGAGACCGGTGAGGTCGTCGGTATCAGCGAGTAGCGCAGGTCCGGATGGCTGCTGAAACGGGGACCGTCCAGCAGCTTCAGCAGCGCCCGCTCCTTGTCGTGCGGCAGCCCACCGCACAGCAGCGGAGCGAACTGGGCGACCGTTTCGGTGGCCACCCATTTGTCCGCGCGGACATCGAAATCCCTTGCTGCGCCGGTGCGTTGGTCGGTGGCATCGACGACGCCGGCGCGGAACCGGTCGGCCCAGGCGTACAGGTCGCGCACATCGGCGGGCGAGCGTTTGTAGTCCTCACCGATCTCGGCGAGCACCGTGCACGCCACCGAGAAGATCGCCGAGACGAACACGTCCTCGACGGCGAAGCTCATGGACTTGGCGAGCAGTTCGTCGTCGTAGCGGGCGGCCTTCATCTCCTCGAGCAGCCACAGATAACGGTCGTACTCGGTGTCCGACGGCCGCTGGCTGGAGTCGGTGTTGATCTTGTTGTCCTCGCGCTGGTACTCGGGGACGATGCCGGGAATCACGTTGGCGTAGGCGCTGTCCCAGCGCGGGGAGTTGTCCATCCCCGACTCCCACCCGTGGTACAGCGTGACGCGGCCCTGGCCCCGCAGATCACGGCACTCGGCCAGCCACCGGTGCCAGCGCACCAGATCATCCCAGCGCCGGTCGAGGAAGGCCTCGGCGACCGCCCGGGTGGACCTGCCGCGGGTCTTGGCCCGGTCCAGGATGCGTTGTACCGCGATGGCATGCACCGGCGGCTGGGTGATGCCCGAGGTGTGCCGGGTGCGCGGCGCGTGCTCGGCGAGTGCGGAGGTTGCCCAGCGCGCCGGGCCGGGGAAGTAGCCGTCCACCCCGTTGGCGAACACGATGTGCGGGATCATGCCGTTGGTCCACTGCGCCGAGAGCAGCGTGTCCAGTTCCACGACGGCACGCTCCACGCTCAGCGGGGCCAGCCCGATCGCGACGAAGGCGGCGTCCCAGCTCCACATGTGCGGGTACAGCAGCGGGGCCGCGGTGGTCATCACACCCAGGTCATTACCGCGCAACAGGTAGGCAGCGCGCGCTGCGAGCTGGGTGGGGGCGAAACTCGGGTCCGGTGGCATCGCATCAATAATGCGACGCCGCGGCCCGGCGTGCAGTGTCGGTAGTGTTTTCTGCTGTGCCCACAGCCCTGATAACCGGCGCCGGCGGCGGGATCGGCTCTGCCGTCGCCGCCGCGCTCGCCCCCACGCACACCCTGCTGCTGGCGGGCCGCCCGTCCGCCCACCTGGACGCGCTGGCCGAACGCCTCGGCGCGCCGACCTGGCCACTGGACCTCACCGACCAGGAGTCCATCGAGTCGGCCGCCGAGCCGCTGGCCGAGCTCGACGTCCTGGTGCACAACGCCGGGGTGCTCTACCCGGGCAGCGTCGCCGAGTCCTCGGCCGAGCAGTGGCGGGCCAGCTTCGAGGTGAACGTCACCGGTGCCGTCGCGCTGACGCTGGCGCTGCTACCGGCGCTGCGCTCCGCGGCCGGTCAGGTGGTGTTCATCAATTCTGGTGCCGGCCAGAAGGTTTCGGCGGGGATGGCGTCCTACTCGGCGAGCAAGTTCGCGTTGCGCGCGTTCGCCGACTCGCTGCGCACCGATGAGCCGTCGCTGCGGGTGACCTCGATCTTCCCGGGCCGCACCGACTCGGAGATGCAACGCGATCTGGTCGCCTATCAGGGCGGAACCTATGACCCGGCGAAGTTCCTGCGCCCCGAGACCGTGGGCGGGCTCGTCGCGCAGGCGGTGAACACCCCGCGCGACGGCTCCGTCCACGAAATCGTGGTCCGGCCCGGGTAACTAGGCCGGGACCATCCCGTGCGGATCCAGCACGAACTTCTGGGCCACCCCGGAGTCGAAGGCGGCATACCCCTCCGGAGCATCTTCGAGCCCGATGACGGTCGCGTTCACCGCATCGGCGATATGTGCCTTGTCGTGCAGGATGCTCATCATCAGACCGCGGTTGTACTTCAGCACCGGGCACTGGCCGGTGTAGAAGCTGTGGCTCTTGGCCCAGCCGAGCCCCAGCCGGACCTTGAGCGTGCCGTGCTTGGCGTCGTCATCGGTGCCGCCGGGATCACCGGTCACATACAGGCCGGGGATGCCCAGCGAGCCGCCGGCCCGGGTGGCGTTCATGATCGAGTTCAGCACGGCGGCAGGTTGCTCACCGGCCCCCTGGCCGTGTCCGCTGGCCTCGAACCCGACGGCGTCGACGGCGCAGTCGACCTCGTTGGTGTTGAGGATCTCGGCGATCTGGTCTTCCAGGGTGGCGTCGGCGCTGATGTCCACGGTCTCGCACCCGAACGACCTGGCCTGCGCGAGGCGGTCGGCGTTCAGGTCGCCGACGATCACCACCGCGGCACCCAGCAGGTGCGCCGAATACGCCGCGGCCAGACCCACCGGACCCGCCCCGGCGACGTACACCGTCGAACCGGTGGTGACGCCCGCGGTCTTGGCGCCGTGGTACCCGGTCGGGAAGATGTCCGACAGCATGGTGAGGTCGCGGATCTTGGCCAGTGCGGCGTCCCGATCGGGGAACTTCAGCAGGTTGAAGTCGGCGAAGGGCACCATGACGTAGTCGGCCTGACCGCCGAGCCAGCCGCCCATGTCGACGTACCCGTAGGCCGAACCGGCGCGGGCCGGATTGACGTTCAGGCAGATGCCGGTCTGCCCCTCGCGACAGTTACGGCAACGCCCGCAGGCGATGTTGAACGGTACCGAGCAGATATCGCCGACTTCGAGAAACTGGACGTCCGAGCCTTTTTCGACGATCTCGCCGGTGATCTCATGGCCGAGTGTCTGACCGACCGGCGCGGTGGTGCGACCGCGGACCATGTGCTGGTCCGATCCGCAGATGTTGGTCGACACGCATTTGAGGATGACGCCGTGGTCCGCCTTGCGGGTCATTCCCATCGCGTCGGCGACCTCGCCGGGAACCTCGAGCTTCGGATAGGGCAGCGTCTCGACGGCGACCTGGCCGGGACCCTTGTAGACGACGATCCGATTATCAGACATGCGCGCTCCAGACTGGGCCGCTGTCACCGTATGTCGTTCTCGCAGACAGGATTTCCGCCGCTACGCCGCGGCCCTGCCTCCAGTATCCGCCCGTCGATATGCGGAAAGTCGAATACGTCGGCACCGGAGCGAGAAACTAGCCCGAAGGTGAGGTCCGCCCCCACCTTCGGGCCAGTTGCGATTTGAGGAGTGTTTGTCGGACTCATTCCGACTGCGGCTCCACAAATCGCGACTCAGACGACGAAGTTCACCAGCCTGCCGGGCACCACGATGACCTTCTTCGGGGTGGCACCGGCCAGGAACGCCTGCACCTTCTCGTCGGCCAGTGCCGCGGCTTCCAGTGCGGCCTTGTCGGCATCGGCGGCGACGGTGATCTTGCCGCGCACCTTCCCGTTGACCTGCACCGGCAACTCGACGGTGTCATCCACCAGGTAGCGCTCGTCGACCGCCGGGAACGGTCCGTGCGCCAGCGACCCCTCATGCCCCAGCCGGCGCCACAGTTCCTCGGCAAGGTGCGGTGCCAACGGGGCAACCATCAGAACCAGCGGTTCGATCGCGGCCCGCGCGCTCACCCCCTCCTTGGTGAGGTGGTTGGTGTACTCGATCAGCTTGGCGGCCGCGGTGTTGTTGCGCAGTGCCGCATAGTCTTCGGCGACACCGGCGATGGTCTTGTGCAGCGCGCGCAGGGTGTCCTCGGAGACCTGCTCGTCATCGCTGACCCGTTCGGCACCGGTGGTCTCATCGATGACCGCGCGCCAGACCCGCTGCAGGAAACGGTGCGCGCCGACGACATCCTTGGTGGCCCACGGCCGCGACGCCTCCAGCGGGCCCATCGACATCTCGTACACCCGCAGCGTGTCGGCGCCGTATTCATCGCAGATCTCGTCCGGGGACACCGAGTTCTTCAGGCTCTTGCCGATCTTGCCGAACTCCTGATTGACCTCTTGTTCTTCGTAGAAGAACTTCCCGTCCCGTTCGGTCACCTCGGCGGCGGGCACATAGGATCCCCGCGCGTCGGTGTAGGCGAAGGCCTGGATGTAACCCTGGTTGACCAGCCGCCGGTAGGGCTCATTGGAGCTGACGTGGCCCAGGTCGAAGAGCACCTTGTGCCAGAACCGCGAGTACAGCAGGTGCAGCACCGCATGTTCGACGCCGCCGACGTACAGATCGACACCACCGGGATCATTCGGCCCGTGGATGTCCGGGCGCGGGCCCATCCAGTAGGCCTCGTTCTCCTTGGCGCAGAACTCATCCGGGTTGTGCGGGTCGGCGTAGCGCAGTTCGTACCAGGAGCTTCCGGCCCACTGCGGCATTACATTTGTGTCGCGGGTGTAGGACTGCAGGCCATTGCCGAGATCCAGCTCGACGTTCACCCATTCGGTGGCCTTGCCCAGCGGCGGTGACGGCTCGCTGTCCGCATCGTCGGGGTCGAACATCACCGGCGCGTAGTCCGCGATGTCCGGGAGTTCCACCGGCAGGGCCGATTCGGGCAGCGGGTGGGCCCGGCCGTCGGCGTCGTAGACGATGGGGAACGGCTCACCCCAGTAACGCTGGCGGGCGAACAGCCAGTCCCGCAGCTTGAACTCGACGCGGGCCCGGCCGGCACCGTCGGCCTCCAGGCGCGCGATGATGGTTTCCTTCGCCGCCGCCACGGTGAGGCCGTCGAGGTAGTCGCTGTTGACCAGTTCACCGTCGCCGCTGTAGGCGCCCACGCTGATATCGCCGCCCGGCTGATCCCCCGGTCGCTGCGCTCCGCCCGGCACGACCACCTGGATTATGGGCAGCCCGAACGCGGTGGCGAACTCCCAGTCGCGCTGGTCCCCGCTGGGCACCGCCATGATGGCACCGGTGCCGTATCCGGCCAGCACATAGTCGGCGATGAACACCGGGATCTGTTGCCCGTTCACCGGATTGGTGGCGTAGGCGCCGGTGAAGACACCGGTCTTGGATTTGTTCTCCTGGCGCTCCAGGTCGGACTTCGCCGCGATATCGGAGCGGTAGGTGGCCACCGCCTGCGCGGGGGTGGCGCCGCCGTAGGTCCACCGGTCATCGGTGCCCACGGGCCACTGCTGGGCTACCAGCGCGTCGACCAGCTCGTGCTCGGGGGCCAGCACCATGTAGGTGGCGCCGAACAGAGTGTCGGGCCGGGTGGTGAACACCTCGATGGGTCCGGCCTCGGTGGCGAAGCGGACCTCCGCGCCGGTGGAGCGCCCGATCCAGTTGCGCTGCATGGCCTTGACCTTGTCCGGCCAGTCCAGCGCGTCCAGATCGTCGAGCAACCGGTCCGAGTAGGCGGTGATGCGCATCATCCACTGCCGCAACCGTTTCCGGAAGACCGGGAAGTTGCCGCGGTCGCTGCGGCCGTCGGAGGTGACCTCTTCGTTGGCCAGCACGGTGCCCAGCCCGGGGCACCAGTTCACCACCGAGTCGGCGCGGTAGACCAACCGGTGGGAGTCCACCACATCGCTGCGCTCGCCCGCGGAGAGGTCCCGCCACGACCGGCCGTCGGCCAGCGGCCGCGACCCCGATTCGAACTCAGCGATCAGCTCGTCGATACGGCGGGCCCGGTTGAGCTCGGTGTCGAACCAGGCGTTGTAGATCTGCAGGAAGATCCACTGCGTCCACTTGTAGAAGTCCACATCGGTGGTGGAGAAGCTGCGCCGCGAATCGTGGCCCAACCCCAGCCTGCCCAGCTGTCGCCGGAAGTTGACGATATTGGCCTCGGTGCGGGTACGCGGGTGGGTGCCGGTCTGCACCGCGTACTGCTCGGCGGGCAACCCGAAGGCGTCGAAGCCCAGCGCGTGCAGCACATTGCGCCCGGTCATCCGGAAATAGCGGGCGTACACATCGGTCGCGATGTAACCCAGCGGGTGCCCGACATGCAGGCCCTCCCCCGACGGGTACGGGAACATGTCCTGCACGAACATCTTGTCCGCGGGGACCGCGGAGCCGTCGGTGGGCGCCAGCGAGCCGACCGGGTTGGGCACATGGAATGTGCCCTGGGCATGCCAGCGCTGCTGCCAGGTCTGCTCGATCTCACCGGCCAGCTGCGCGTTGTAGCGATGGCTGGGGGCGTCGGCGTCGATGGCGGCTGCGTCGGCGGCGGGGTCTGTCACGCCAATCAGGGTATAAGCGCCGTTCGCGAGCGCTTCGGCCACGGGTTGGTATCGGTTCCGTTGCGGCCCGCTCACCACACGGTTGCAGCTCTGTTCCGGCCCTGGTGACCTTCCACCACAGCTGGTTACAGTCGGCCCCTGACCCACGCTCGTGCTATTCGGAAGGACCGGCGTCAGATGAACGAGACCTCATACCGTTGGCGGATTCTCATCGCAGGGACCGCCGCCGGTTTGGCCGGAGTGGTGGGCCTGGCCTCGGCGACCGCCTCGGCCGAGCCGCTTGCTCCGCAGCCGTCCCCGCCGGGCCCCGCCACCGTCACCCAGACCGTGACCGTCACCCCGCAGGCCGCACCGGCCGTGCCCGGACCCTCCCAGCCCGTCGGGCCCGGCGCCGTCCCCGCCTCGGGGGCTGGCGTGCTGCCTGCCGCCGTCCCGCCCGGCACGACCACCGCCGCCGTACCCGCCCCGGCCGCCGCGCCCCGCCCGGTGTCCGTGCCGCTGTCGCCGAATCCCGCCGGCACCATCCGCGACTATTTGGCCAGCAGGAACGTGGCGATGGAGGTGCAAACCCCGACCGGATTCACCGCGCTCAACATCGTGCTGCCGCGTCCCACCGGCTGGACCCAGGTCCCGGACCCGAATGTGCCCGACGCCTTCGCAGTGATCGCCGACCGGGTCGGCGGTGATGGGCTGTACACCTCGAACGCGCAGGTCGTGGTGTACAAACTCGTCGGCGACTTCGATCCCCGGGAGGCCATCCGGCACGGTTTCGTCGACAGCCAGCAGCTGACCGCGTGGCGGGCCACCGGCGGATCCATCGCCGAGATCGGTGGGGTGCCCACGTCGATCATCGAAGGCACCTTCCGCGAGAACAACATGACCCTGAACACCTCGCGGCGCCACATCATCGCGACCTCGGGAACCGACCGCTACCTGGTGTCCCTGTCGGTGACGACCGCCGAATCGCAGTCCGTGGCGGCCGCGGCTGCCACCGACGCCATCGTCAACGGCTTCCGGGTGGCCGCACCCGTGGCGGCACCCGCTCCGGCGCCCGCCGCGCTGACACCGCCGGTCCCCGCCGCCGCACCGGCGGCCGGCGCGACCGTTCCGGTCAGCATGACGGGAACATCGCCGATCAATGCCCTCGCCCCGGCCGTCACACCGGTGATCGGCCTCCCCGGCTGATCGCTGCCCGTGCTGCCTCGTATCCTTGGCAGATGCTCATTGCCGCCGTGCTCTGCCTGTGCGTGGCAGTGGCGACAGCTGGGGTTGCCGCCTGGTCGCTGAACCGTCCGTATGCGGCCGACCCGGTGCGCCAGGTGCTCCGTGCCGTCGCACCAACTCAGTTCGCCGCCGCCGCCATGCTGGCCGCCGGGGGTGTCGTCGCATTGTCGGCGCCCGCCCAGATGGGATCGCTGGTGCTGGCGGTCTGCGTCATCGGAGCGGTCGGTACCGTCGCGGCCGGTTGTTGGCAGAGCGCGAAGGTTGTCGCCGCCAAGGAAGCTCAGCAAGAAGCGGCTCGCGAGGAAGGCGGCGGCTGCGCGGGATCCTGCGTGTCGTGCACCCTGGCGCCTGCCGATTCGGCCGGCGGCCGCACTAGTTGCGGCTGAGGTCGATCGGGTGCGTCGCGAGCATCGACAGCGGTAGCGGCTGGCGGCGCAACACCCTGGCCCACAGATCCACCCGCGGTTCGACGAGCACATCCGAGGGCAGCGCCGACAGCACGATCCAGTCGTCGCGTTCGATCTCGCCTTCCAGCTGACCGGTGGTCCACCCGGAGTAGCCGGCGAAGATCCGCACCCCTTCGAGCGCGGGCGCGATCTCGTCGGGATCGGTGTCGAGATCGACCATCACGACACGGCCCTGCACATGCCGCAGTCCCGGCACCCCGGTGATGTCCACCCCGACCCGCACGGTCGCCAGGCACAGCGCCGAATCGCGTTTCACCGGGCCGCCGATGAACATGCTCTTCGGCTTGATGGCCAGCTTCGCCCACTGCGGCAAGATGTTGTACACGGCGGTCTCGCTGGGCCGATTGAGCACAACCCCAAGGGTGCCGCCCTCGTTGTGCTCGACGATGTAGATGACACTGCGCCGGAACGTCGGTTCGAGCAGATCGGTATCGGCGAGCAACAGCGTTCCGGCGCGCACACGCGGTGCCGTCGGAGTGACATGATCCTCCGGTTCCTCGGACTGTCCCACTGGTCCATCATGTCACCAGCAGCCCCGTGCAGCGGCGATCAACAAGCGGCCCGCCGAGATATTTGTACTGTGGATTCGGGTGCCGATCGCAGTCCCGGCCCGGACAGGATCTTGATCTCATGACTGACACCCGCAATCCGTCGGGAACCTGGCAGGCCGTGCGCGGTCTGCCCGAGTTCCGGCGCCTGCTGGAGTTGCGTGCGGTCAGCCAGTTCGGTGATGGACTGTTCCAGGCGGGGCTGGCCGGAGCCATCCTGTTCAACCCCGAGCGGGCCGCCGATCCGTGGGCCATCGCCGGCGCGTTCGCGGTGCTGTTCCTGCCCTACTCGGCACTGGGGCCGTTCGCCGGGGCGCTGCTGGACCGTTGGGACCGGCGCCTCGTCCTGATCGGCGCGAACATCGGCAGGCTGCTGCTGGTGCTCGCGGTCGGTGCGGCGCTGGCGGTCAGCTCGGACGATCTGGTGCTGCTGTTCGGCGCGCTCATCGTCAACGGGTTCACCCGGTTCGTGTCCTCCGGCCTGTCCGCCGCGCTGCCCCACGTGGTGTCGCGCGACAAGGTGCTGACGATGAACTCGGTGGCGACGGCGACGGGCGCGCTGGCGACGTTCGTGGGCGCCAACTTCATGCTGCTGCCGCGCTGGCTGCTCGGCGCCGACGATGCCGGTGCCTCGGCGGTGATCTTCCTGGCGGCGCTGCCGGTGGCGCTGGCGCTGGTGCTGTCCGTGCGCTTCGCGCCACACGTCCTGGGCCCCGACGACAGCTCCCGTGCGGTGCACGGGTCGGCTGCTTACGCGGTGTCCACCGGCTGGGTGCACGGCATCCGCACGGTGGCGGCGGTCCCGACGGTGTCCGCCACACTCAGCGGACTGGCGGCACACCGGATGGCGTTCGGCATCAACACGCTGCTGGTGCTGGTGATCGTCCGGCACACCGGTGACCACGAGGTCGCCGGTCTCGGCCTGGGCACCGCGGTGGTTTTCGTGGCCGCGACCGGCACGGGATCGTTTCTGTCCACCGTGCTGACCCCGGCGGCGGTCGGCCGGTGGGGCCGCTACCGCACCGCCAACGGAGCGCTGCTGCTGGCCGCGGTGGTGCAGCTGTTCGCGGCGTGGCTGTACCTGCCGCTGATGATCGCCTGCGGTTTCGTGCTGAGCGCTGCCGGGCAGGTGGTGAAGCTGTGCGCGGACAGCGCCATGCAGATCGATGTGGACGACGCGCTGCGCGGTCACGTCTTCACCGTCCAGGACGCCCTGTTCTGGCTGACGTTCGTGACCGCCATCGCCGGGGCGGCGGCGCTGATACCGCCCGACGGTCGGTCGGTGCCGCTGGTGCTGATCGGATCCGTGATCTATCTGCTGGGCCTCGCAGCGCACGCCGCGCTGGGGCGGCGCACACCCCCGGTTTAGAGTTCAGCCATGGCTGGTGCCGAGCCGATGGTGGCCGATCTGCGTGCCGAGAGCGATGCCCTGGACACGTTGGTGGCCGACCTGCCCGAAGCGGGCTGGCAGACCATGACGCCGTCGCCGGGATGGACCGTCGCGCACCAGATCGCCCACCTGTGGTGGACCGACCGGGTCTCGCTGAAATCGATCACCGATGAAGATGCGTTCGCCGCGGTGCTCGGCGAGGCCGCCAAGGATCCGCTGGGGTTCGTCGACGCGGGCGCCGAGGAACTCGCGCTCACCCCGCCCGGTGAATTGCTCACCTCCTGGCGCCGCGACCGGGCCGCGCTGCATGATGCGCTGCTCGGCGTCGCCGACGGCCGCAAGTTGCCCTGGTTCGGCCCGCCGATGAGCGCGCCGTCGATGGCCACCGCCCGGTTGATGGAGACCTGGGCGCACGGCCTGGACGTCGCCGACGCGCTCGGTGTCCGGCGGCCGCCCACCACCCGACTGCGCTCGGTGGCCCATATCGGCGTGCGCACACGGGATTTCGCCTTCACCGTGCACGGGCTCACCCCACCCGCGGATTCGTTTCACGTGGAACTGAGCGGTCCGGACGGCGAATTGTGGTCCTGGGGACCAGAGGATGCCGCCCAGACCGTGACGGGATCGGCCGAGGATTTCTGCATGTTGGTGACCCAGCGCCGGGCGCCGCGCGAACTCGACGTGGTGGCCGTCGGCGCGGATGCGCAGAAGTGGCTGACGATTGCGCAGGCGTTCGCCGGACCGCCCGGACCCGGCCGGGAGTGAGCCCCGCCGAAATACGCGAATTGGTTGCTACCAGAGCATCCTCAACGACCATTGTGCGTATTTCGACGAGAATCGGCCAGATAGGAGTGGGTCATGGCCAGTTCGCTACCCGACAACCCGTCGCTTGAGGCGCTCGCCGAAGAGGCACGCGGCGGGCAGGAGGAATCCGTCGCCCGCAAGTACGGGTTCAACGGATGGCCCGCGCTCGTGCACTACCTCGAGGCGGCCGCCGAACTGAGCGTCGACCCCTCGCGGTTCGACGAGCATGCCGCCGCACCCGCCGACCGGTTCTGTGCGCTGGCCACCCTGCGCTACGACGACGCCGACGCCCCGCCGCGCCGACAGGCGGCCACCGAACTGCTGCGCGCCGACCCCGGTCTGGCCGGACACCACGTATGGGCCGCCGCGGCGGCCGCCGATCCGCGCGCGCTGACCGCCCTGCTGCGCGACGACCCGGCACTGGCGTCGGCGCCCGGAGGCCCGTACGGCTGGGTCCCGCTGATGTACCTGGCGTACTCGCGGGTGCCGCAGCACGACAGCGTCCGGGCGGCGCGAATGCTGCTCGACGCCGGCGCCGACCCGAACGCCGGTTATCTGTGGCGCGGGATGTCGACGCCGTTCACCGTGCTGACCGGCGTGTTCGGCGAAGGCGAGCAGGGGCCGCGCAGGCAGCCCCGCCATCCGCTGGCCGCCGACCTGGCCGACCTGCTGCTGCGCCGCGGTGCCCATCCGGTCGATCAGCAGACCCTCTACAACCGGATGTTCCGTCCCGACGATTCACACCTCGAGCTGCTGTTCGCCCACGGGCTCGCCGATGCCGGCCCCGGTCCGTGGGAGCGCCGGCTCGGTGCGGCGATGGAGACGCGCGCCCAGATGTGGCAGCGGCAGGTGTCGTGGGCCGCCGAGAACGGATTCACCGATCGGCTGGCCCTGCTCGCCCGGCACGGTGTCGACGTCTCCGGTGTCGATCCGATGCTGCCCCGAATGCCCGATGACCCCAACGCCCGCGACGCCGACGGCGCCACCGCCCTGCACCACGCGGCGTGGTCCGGTGACCTCACGCTGATCCGGGAGTTGCTCGCCGCCGGCGCGGACCCCACGTTGCGCGACACCCGGTTCGACGCCACGGCGCAGGGCTGGGCCCGGCACGCCTATCAGGATGAGGCCGCCGAACTGCTCAACCCAGATCGGTGACCGCGTCCGCGGCGCCGTCGGAGTCGGCATCGGTGAATTGCACATCCCAGCGGCCGTCACCGTCGCGATCGGCGTAGGCGGTGCCGTCCCCGAGCGCCCGGTCGGCCAGCCCGTCGGCGTCGACGTCGAGCAGCCGGTCGTCGGTCAGCCCGTCCCCGTCGAAATCGACCATCGGCCCGGCCCCACCTACTGGGCTGGCCTCCACCCCGTCGAGGCCGAACCAGCGCAACTGCCCGGACCGGTCGACGGCCACCGCCCACGTACCCGAACCGTCGTCGGTGAAGTAGGCGGGCGCCGGACCGTCCCGGCCGTGCACCGCGTGATCGGCCAGCCCGCTCGCATCCAGGTCGGCCAGCGCGTCATCGGGAAGGCCGTCACCGTCGAGGTCCAGCCCGATCCCGTCGAGCACCCCGTCGCCGTCCACATCGACCGTCGGATCGGCGGACCAGATCGCCGCGCCGCCGGCACCGTCACCCAGGCAGTAGTCCATACCTGTTCAGACGCATCAGGACTGCTGCGCGTTCCACCAGGTGTGAAGTTCGGCGATCGCCTCGTCATGATCGAGCGGTCCGCGGTCCAGCCTGAGTTCCTTGAGGTGGTTCCACGCCTTGCCGACCAGCGGCCCCGGCGGGATCCCGAGGATCTCCATGATCGCGTTGCCGTCCAGGTCGGGGCGCACCCGCTGCAGATCCTCCTTGGCGGCCAGCTCGGCGATGCGTGCCTCGAGCTCGTCATAGTTGGCCTGCAACCGCGCCGCCCGGCGCTTGTTGCGGGTGGTGCAGTCGGCACGGACCAGCTTGTGCAGCCGGTCCAACAGCGGGCCGGCGTCGGTGACGTAGCGGCGCACCGCCGAGTCGGTCCACCGGCCGTCGCCGTATCCGTGGAAACGCAGGTGCAGATACACCAGCTGGGACACATCGTCGACCATCTGCTTGGAGTACTTCAGCGCCCGCATCCGCTTGCGGACCATCTTGGCGCCGACAACCTCGTGGTGATGGAAGCTCACTCCCCCATCGGATTCATGGCGCCGCGTGTCGGGCTTGCCGATGTCGTGCAGCAGCGCCGCCCACCGCAGCACCAGATCGGGACCGGAATCCTCCAGGTCCACGGCCTGTTTCAGCACCGTCAGCGAATGCCAGTACACGTCCTTGTGCTGATGATGCTCGTCGATGGCCATCCGCATCTCACCGACCTCCGGCAGCACCACCGCACCCAACCCGGTCTGCACCATCAGGTCGACACCGGCCACCGGATCGGCGCCCAGCAGCAGCTTGTCCAGTTCGGCGGCGACCCGCTCCGCGGTGATCCGGCCCAGCTGCGGCGCCATCTCCAGCAGCGCCTCCAGCACCCGCGGCGCCACTGCGAACCCGAGCTGTGACACAAATCGCGCCGCGCGCAACATCCGCAGCGGATCATCGCCGAAGGACACCTGCGGGGCCGACGGCGTGTCGAGCACGCGGTCGCGCAAGGCCGTCAGCCCGCCCAGCGGGTCGAGGAACTCGGCCGGGCCCGCCGCGGTGATCCGCACCGCCATCGCGTTCACGGTGAAATCGCGGCGCACCAGATCGTCGGAGAGCCGGTCACCGAACCGGACCTGTGGATTGCGCGACACCTGGTCATAGCTGTCGGCCCGGAACGTGGTGATCTCGAACCGGTGCCCGCCCTTGCCGACACCGATGGTGCCGAACTCGATGCCGGTGTCCCACAACGCATCCGCCCAGCCGCGCAGCAACTTCTGCATCTGATCGGGGCGGGCGTCGGTGGTGAAATCGAGGTCGGAGTGCAGCCGGCCCAGCAGCGCGTCGCGGACGCTGCCGCCCACCAGGTACAGCTCGTGGCCCGCCGCGGCGAACACCGCGCCGATGTCGCGGAGAACGTCGCCGTGGCTGTTCAGCGCAACCCAGGCTCCCGCCAGCAGTTCGGCGTCGGCGGCATCATGGGTCGGGTCGGTCGGCACGTTCGGTGAGCCTAATCGGTCTCCCAGCCCGGTAACGACCCGGCGACAGCCCGGCCACGACCGGCGCGTGTGGCGAGCAGGTAAACCTGCGGCAACTACTATCGCTTGGGTGTCGGACGGTGATAACGCCAAGCCGCGACGGCGCCGAGGGCGTCGCCGCGGCCGCCGCGCTGCCGGTCCGCCCGAGGCCAACGCCGAACGCGCCACCTCGCCGGGTGAACCGGCCAGCTCGTCGGCCGGAACGCTGCCGCCCGGGAGCGCCGGCCAGCCGGCCAAACCCGGCCAGAACCGTAAACCCCGCCCGAACCGACGGGCTCCGGACCGGCTGCGGACCGTGCACGAGACGTCCGCAGGCGGGCTCGTCATCGACGGGCTCGACGGACCCAAGGAGACCCAGGTCGCCGCGCTGATCGGCAGGATCGACCGGCGCGGCCGGATGCTGTGGTCACTGCCCAAGGGGCATATCGAGGTCGGTGAGACCGCCGAGCAGACCGCCGTCCGCGAGGTCGCCGAGGAGACCGGTGTGCAGGGCAGCGTGCTGGCCGCACTGGGCAGCATCGACTACTGGTTCGTGACCGAGGGCCGGCGCGTGCACAAGACCGTGCACCATTACCTGATGCGGTTCCTGGGCGGTGATCTCTCCGACGAGGACATGGAGGTCACCGAGGTGGCCTGGGTCCCGTTGCGTGATCTGCCCGCCCGGTTGGCCTACGCCGACGAACGCCGCCTGGCCGTGGTGGCCGGCGAGCTCATCGACAAACTGCACACCGATGGCGAGGGCGCCTTGCCGCCGCTGCCACACAGTTCGCCGCGGCGGCGCCCCCAGACCCATTCGCACACCCGCAACCGTCGCCCCGAGGAATCACCGCCCCGGCGTGCCAACGGCTGCGGTCCAGCCCAGTGAGTTGCGTGAGGGTGCTCCGCGTCCTCACCGCCGCGCTACTGCTGCTGCTCTTCGCGACACCCGCCCTGCTGCCGCGCGCCGCCGCCGGCGAACCGGGCGCCACCACATTCCTGAAACTGCGGATCGACCGCGTCACCCCCGACACCGTCTCGACCACCACCGGCTCGATCGTCACCGTCGCCGGCACCGTACGCAATATCGGTGACCGACCGGTGCGGGACGTCGTGGTGCGCCTCGAACACGCCCCCGCGGTCACCGGTTCGGCCGGTCTGCGCACCAACCTGTCAGGAAACCTCGACCAGTACGCGGCCGTCGCGCCGTTCGTGACGCTCTCGACCGAGCTGCAACGCGGCCAGGAGGTCCCGTTCACCCTGTCCTATCCGGTGCGAGGTGACGAGGAACCTTCCCTGCAGATCGACGAGCCCGGCATCTACCCGCTGCTGGTGAACGTCAACGGCACCCCCGACTACGGCGCGCCGGCCCGGCTCGACGACGCCCGCTTCCTGCTGCCCGTCCTCGGTGTACCGCCCGACCCCGCCACCGGCGACGCGGAAGGCGTGTCCGCGGTCGTGCCACCGGACACCTCCAGACCGGTCGCGATGACGGTGCTGTGGCCGCTGGCGGACCGCCCCCGGCTGGCCGCCGGTATCCCGGGCGGGACCACCCCGGTCCGGCTGCTCGACGACGACCTGGCCGGCTCGCTGGCCGCCGGCGGGCGGCTGGACACCCTGTTGGCGGCGGCCGACTTCGCCACCAGCGCCCAGGTCGACGACGACGGCGCCGTGGGATCGGCGCTGTGCCTGGCCGTCGACCCCGACCTGCTGATCACCGTCAACGCCATGACCGGCGGTTACGTCGTCAGCGATGACCCGAACGGCGGACTCAACGCGCCCACCCGTCCCGGCACCGGCCAGGAAGCCGCGGTGAACTGGCTGGCCCGGCTACGAACGCTGGCGCAGCGCATGTGCGTCACCCCGACCGTCTATGCGCAGGCCGACCTCGATGCCCTCAAACGCGTCGGTGACACCGGCCTGAACGCCGTCGCCACCGGCGGTGCCGCCGATATCGTCGACCAGATTCTCGGGGTGCGTTCGGTGCGCGGCGTGACCCTCATCGGCGACGGATCCCTGACGACCGCCGCGATCTCCATGCTCGGCGCGCAGGGCCCGACGGTCGCGGTGGCTCCCGCTCCGCTGCCCACCGGCGACACCGGCGCCGCGGATCTCACCCCGCAACGCAACTCCCTCGATGTCGTCACCGCCCCGTTCGACCCCGGCCTGGCGGCCGCGCTGGCCGGTGCCGGTGGCGCGCCGATCACCCCGGGCTACCTCGACGAGGAACTGCGGATCCCGCTGAAGCACGACTCCCGGGTGGCCCGGCTGCAGGGTGCGATCGGGTCGCTGCTGTGGCGCGGCCTGGCCCCCGATGCCGAACCCCGCACCCAGATCGTGATGCCGCCGCTGACCTGGGATCTGAATCCCGACGAAGCGCAGCGTGTGCTGACCTCGGTGGCCACCGCCATCGGCGCCGGCCTGGCGTATCCGCGGCCGCTGCGGGCGGTGCTCGCCGAGACACCGCGTGCCGCGCCGCCCCAGCCCGCCCCGGTGTCCGAGCCCGCCGGATCCGCCGACCGGTTCGACAACGGTGTGACCTCCGGCATCGCCGCCATCACCGGCAGGCTCTGGGGGCTGACCTCGGCGCTGACCGTCGACCAGCGCACCGGCCTCACCGGCACCCAGTACACCGCCCCGCTGCGTGAGGACATGCTGCGCGCACTCAGCCGGTCGGTTCCCGGCGATGAGCGCAACAACGAAGCCCAGCAACGTCTTTCGACGGTCAGCCGGACCGTCGCCGACCTTTTCGGCGCGGTCACGGTGGTGAACCCCGGCGGCTCCTACACCCTGGCCACCGAACGCAGCCCGCTGCCGCTGGCACTGCGCAACGACCTGCCGGTCCCCATCCGGGTGCGGCTGCACATCTCCGCGCCGCCGGGCATGACGGTGACCGATCCCGGCGAGATCGAACTGCCTCCCGGCTTCCTGCCGCTGCGGGTGCCCATCGAGGTGCACTTCACCCAGCGGTTCGCCGTCGATGTCAACCTGAGCACCGCCGACGGGCTGCCGCTCGGCGACCCGGTGCGGCTTTCGGTGCATTCCAACGCCTATGGCAAGGTGCTGTTCTTCATCACGCTGACCGGCGGCGCGATCCTGGCGCTGCTGGTCGGCCGGCGGCTGTGGCACCGGTTCCGCGGCGAACCCGACCGCGCCGACCTGATCCCGCCGACCCGGCGGCCCGACCCGCTGGACACCGCACTGGCCCTCGGTTCCGAGCACGGCCCCCGCAACGACGAGCCGCGATGAACGCACCGCAACGGGTTCCGCGCGGGCATGCCACCCGGCGCCGGGCCGGTGGTCCCCATGACCAGGCCCCGGTCACCCGGCAGCCGCGCCAGGAGCTCTCGGACTCCGCGGTGGTGTCACGGTCCTGGGGGATGGCACTGGCCACCCTGGTCAGCAGGCTCACCGGCTTCGGCCGGATGGTGCTGCTGGCACTGATCCTCGGCGGGCCGCTGCTGAGTTCGTTCACGGTCGCCAACCAGCTGCCGAACATGATCGCCGCCCTGGTGCTGGAGGCGACCTTCACCGCGATCTTCGTTCCGGTCCTGGCGCGTGCCGAACGCGACGATCCCGACGGCGGTATCGCGTTCGTGCGGCGCCTGGTCACCCTGGCCACCGCGCTGCTGATCGTCGCGACGATCCTGTCGGTGGCCGCCGCGCCGCTGCTGGTGGATCTGATGCTCGGCAGCGATCCGCTGGTGAACCGGCCGCTGACCACCGCGTTCGCCTACCTGCTGCTCCCCCAGGTCGTCTTCTACGGACTGACCTCGGTGTACATGGCAATCCTGAACACCCGCAACGTGTTCGGCCCGCCCGCGTGGGCCCCGGTGCTCAACAACGTCGTCGCGATCCTGACGTTGGCGGTCTACCTGCTGGTCCCCGGCGAGCTGTCCATCGACCCGGTCGAGATGGGCAACGCCAAACTGCTGGTGCTCGGCATCGGCACCACCCTCGGCGTCGTCGCCCAGGCGATGGTGCTGATCCTGGCCATCCGCCGGGAACGCATCAGCCTGCGACCGCTGTGGGGTTTCGACGACCGGCTCAAGCAGTTCGGCATGATGGCCCTGGCGATGGTGCTGTACGTGCTCATCAGCCAGATCGGCCTGATCGTCGGCAACCAGATCGCCAGCGCCGCCGCCGCTTCCGGGCCGGCCATCTACAACTACACCTGGCTGATCCTGCAGCTCCCGTTCGGCATCATCGGGGTGACAGTGCTGACGGTGGTGATGCCGCGGCTGTCGCGCAACGCCGCCGCCGACGACGGGCCCGCGGTGCTGGCAGACCTGAACCTGGCGACCCGGCTGACCATGGTCACCCTCATCCCGATCGTGGCGATGATGACCGTCGGCGGCCCGGCCATCGGCAGTGCGCTGTTCTCCTACGGCAACTTCGGCCAGACCGATGCGGGTTACCTCGGCATGGCGATCTCGCTGTCCGCGTTCACCCTCATCCCGTACGCCCTGGTGCTGCTGCAATGCCGGGTGTTCTACGCGCGTCAGCAGCCCTGGACGCCGATCGTGCTGATCCTGGTGATCACCGCGGTGAAGATCGCCGCGTCGGTCGCGGTGCCACACCTGGTGGCGGACCCCGGCATGGTCGCCGGATACCTCGGCCTGGCCAACGGGCTGGGATTCCTGGCCGGCGCCACCATCGGCTACCTGGTGCTGCGGGCGAACCTCAACCCGCCCGGCGGCAAGATGATCAGCCTCGACGTGGTGCGCAGCATCCTGGTGACGATCGTCGCATCGATGCTCGCCGGCCTGGCCGCCCATATCGTCGATCAGCTGCTCGGACTGGAGGCACTGACCGAACACGGTGGCGGTCTTGGTTCGTTGCTGCGGTTGCTGGTACTCGGCATCATCATGCTGCCGATCCTGGGCGGCGTGCTGTTGGCGGCGAAGGTTCCGGACGCGCTCGCCGTGGCGGCCGCGATCCGGCGCCGGCTGCCCGGCCGCGCCAAGGTGGCCGCGACCCCCGGTTCCAGGCCTGCCGCCCGGCCCGTCACGTACCCTGATCACAGCAATTCGTATCCGATGCGGCCTGCACGCCCCCCGGCTGCCCGCCGGTACGGACCGCACGCGGGGGTTGCGCAGCAGCAGATGCCGAAAGGACCAGCGGTGAGCGATGAACCCGTGAGTGGTTCGGCGCCCGGGGCAGGTGCCCGCCCCGACACCGAACCCGAATCCGGGGCTACGACCCGCATTCCCCTGACCCCTGGTTCGCGCCCCGCGCCCGGCGACTTCCAGCCGGATACCGGTGGCTTCAGCACCCGGCCGCCCGCCGACTACGGCGGCGACCCGACCCGCGAGCCGTTGGCCTTCGACGCCCCGCGCGAGCCCGCGCTGGAAGCGGCCACCGCCGACGAGGACATCCATCTGATCCCGGGCGCGACCATCGCCGCCGGTCGCTACCGGCTGCTGGTGTTCCACGGCGGCCCTCCGCATCTGCAGTTCTGGCACGCCCTGGACACCGCGCTGGATCGGCAGGTCGCGCTGACCTTCGTCGACCCCGATGCCGTGCTGCCCGACAGTGAACTGCAGGAGATCCTCACCCGCACCATGCGGTTGTCCAAGGTGGAGAGCACCGGCATCGCCCGCGTGCTCGACGTCGCGCGCACCGGTTCGGGTGGACTCGTCGTGGCGGAATGGATCCGTGGCGGCTCGCTGGCCGAGGTCGCCGAGACCTCGCCGTCGCCCATCGGTGGCGCCCGCGCCATCCAATCGCTGGCCGCCGCCGCCGAGGCCGCGCACCGCGCCGGCGTCGCACTGTCCGTCGATGACCCGAGCCGGGTGCGTGTCAGCATCGAGGGCGATGTCGTGCTCGCCTTCCCCGCGACCCTGCCCGAAGCCACCCCCGAGGACGACATCCGCGGGATCGGTGCCGCGCTGTACGCGCTGCTGATCAACCGGTGGCCGCTGCCGGAGTCCGGCGTGCACAGCGGGTTGGCGCCCGCCGACCTCAATGCCGCGGGTCAGCCCGTGGAGCCCCAGTCCGTCGACGGGGACATCCCCTTCCAGATCTCGGCTGCGGCGGCGCGCGCGGTACAGGAGGAGGGCGGCATCCGTAGCGCCCCCACCCTGCTCAACCTGCTGCAGCAGGCCACCGCGGTCGCCGACCGCACCGAATTCATCGCACCGGTGGACGAACCACCGGCCCGTTCAGCCGTCCGACCGGGCGCCGATGGGACCGATCCGGAGGCGGCCGCGCGCCGCCGCAAGGGCATGATCATCGGCCTGGCCGCGGGTGGTGTCGTCGTAGTGGTGGCCCTGGTGATTCTGGCCACCGTGCTCAGCCGCATCTTCGGCGATGTCGGCGGCGGACTCGACCGCGACGAACTCGGGCTGAACAACCCCAGCACATCGGCCGAAGCCGGGTCCGGCAACACCGTGAAACCGGTGCGCGCCACGGTCTACTCCCCGGAAGGCGAGGCCGATGCCCCCGCCGACGCGGGCCTGGCGATCGACGGCAATCCGTCGACCGTGTGGCCGACGGACACCTACTCCGATCCCGCGCCGTTCCCCGGCTTCAAGAACGGCGTCGGATTGATGTTGCAGTTGCCCAGGCCCACCGCGATCGCGTCGGTCACCCTCGACGTGTCCAGTGTCGGCACCGCCGTTCAGATCCGTGGTTCGGACACCGCCAACCCGGCCTCCCTGGAGGACACCACCGCGCTCACCGATCCGACGACGCTGAAAACGGGCTCCAACACCATCGAGATCGAGAACCCCGAAGCCACGCCCTATGTGCTGGTGTGGATTTCCACATTGGGCACAGTGGACGGCAAGAGCCGCTCCGATATCTCCGAAATCACCCTCACACCGGGCTCCTGACCGAGTTATCCCCAGCCCCGGGCCGCCGGAGCCGCAGTTCAGGGCTGCGCGACAAAGAGGTGCCCAGCAGGCCGCGCCGCCGGTCCTAGTGTTCGGCAGGTGGGGAGTTTCGGGGGATGCGCCGGGCGGGACCGCACCGACGAGCAGTTGCTGGCGGCCCACGTCGCGGGTGATCGCTTCGCCTTCGAGGAGCTGTTCAACCGGTATCAGCCGCAGCTGTACCAGCTGGCCCGGATCACCATCCGCTGCCCCGACGACGCGCGCGACGCCCTGCAGGACGCCATGCTGTCCGCACACTGCGGCGCACCGAAGTTCCGCAACGACTGCTCGGTGAGCAGCTGGCTCTACCGCATCGTGGTCAATGCCTGCCTGGACCGGCTGCGTCGGCACAAGGCGCGCCCGACGACACCCCTGGAGGCGATCGCGTCCGCCGGCTCGATCGGTGACCCGGCGCCGGGGCTGGACACCGCCATCGTCATCGAACGGGCGCTCATGTGCCTGCCGATCGAACAACGGGCGGCCATCGTGACCGTCGACATGCAGGGTTTCTCGGTGGCCGAGGCGGCCCGGATGCTGGGGATCCCGGAAGGCACCGTGAAGAGCCGGCGGGCGCGAGCCCGGAGCAAGCTGGCCACCACGCTGGGCCATCTGTGCACATCGGTCGCGGCGCCCGAAGCGCGCACCACCGCGCCATGATGGGTGCGTGCAGCGCGACGTCCCCCATCGGGTGGTGCCCCCTGGTGCCGGACACCACCGGCACGACCGGCCCGCGCTGCGCTGGCGCCGGGTGGCCGCCTGCACGGGCGCGCTGGCCGCGGTGTTGGCCCTCGGCATCGGACTGTTCACCCTGTCCACCGGCGACGACACCACGTCCCCGGGACCCGTCGGGCCCCCGGAGACCAGCGCCCGGCACCTCACCGCGCGCCCATCGGCGATGCCGCTGAGCAACCCGCAGATCCTCCAACTGCTGCAGCGCCCGCCCGATCTGGGCCCGCTCGACTACCCGAAACCCTGCCTGAACAGCCTGGACCAGCCCGCCGGGACCCGGATCCTCGGCGCCACGCCGGTGTCGCTTGGCGCTCGGGCGGCGGTGCTGCTGGTGCTGCCCGCCCCCGACCCGTCATCGCTCATCGCCGTGGTGGTGGCGCCGGATTGTCCGGCCGGCGGCACCGGGGTGTTGGCCCGGACCGTGCTGGCCCGGCCCTAGCAGGCGCGCCGGGAACACCCCGGCCTACCCTGATGTTTGAATACACGGCCGTGTAAACGGCAGAAAGGCTGGGATATCCAGGATGTCCACCACTTCTGAGGTCACGTCCCCGATTCACGACGTGATCATCATCGGCTCAGGCCCGGCCGGCTACACCGCGGCGGTCTACACCGCGCGGGCCCAACTGCACCCGTTGGTGTTCGAGGGAATCCAGTTCGGTGGTGCGTTGATGACGACCACCGAGGTGGAGAACTACCCGGGGTTCCGCGAGGGCATCACCGGTCCCAACCTGATGGAAGAGATGCGCGAGCAGGCGTTGCGTTTCGGCGCCGATCTCCGGATGGACGATGTGGACGCGGTCGACCTCACCGGTCCGATCAAGACCGTCACCGTCGGTGATGAAACTCACCGCGCCCGTTCGGTGATCCTGGCAATGGGTGCGGCGGCCCGCCAACTCGGCGCCCCCGGCGAGATGGAACGCATCGGGCTCGGTGTAAGCACCTGTGCCACCTGTGACGGGTTCTTCTTCCGCGACCAGGACATTGCGGTGGTCGGCGGCGGCGACTCGGCGATGGAAGAGGCGATCTTCCTCACCAAGTTCGCCAGCAGCGTCACCCTGATCCACCGCCGCGAGGAGTTCCGCGCCTCGAAGATCATGCTGGACCGCGCCCGCGCCAACGAGAAGATCACCTTCCTGACCAACACCGCCGTCACCGAGATCGAGGGTGACCCCAAGGTCACCGGAATTCGCTTGCAGGACACCGTCACCGGCGAGGAATCGAAGCTCGCGGTGACCGGCGTGTTCGTGGCGATCGGTCACATCCCGCGTTCGGATCTCGTCCGCGGACAGGTCGACGTCGACGAGGACGGCTACGTGCAGGTCAAGGGCCGCACCACCGCAACCTCGCTGGAAGGCGTGTTCGCCGCCGGTGATCTGGTGGACCACACCTACCGGCAGGCGATCACCGCCGCCGGCTCGGGCTGTTCGGCAGCCATCGACGCCGAGCGCTGGCTCACCGAATTCCCCGCTCCGACAGAAGATTAGACCCACACCAGTTAGGAAGATCCGATGACCGAGAACTCCGCAACTGCCGTCGTAACCGACGACTCCTTCTCCCAGGATGTGCTGACCAGCTCCACCCCGGTGCTGGTCGACTTCTGGGCCACCTGGTGCGGCCCGTGCAAGATGATCGCTCCGGTGCTCGAGGAGATCGCCTCCGAGAAGGCCGGCGAACTCAAGGTGGTCAAGCTCGATGTGGACGCCAATCCGGCCACCGCGCGCGACTTCCAGGTGGTGTCGATCCCGACATTGATCCTGTTCAAAGATGGTGAACCGGTCAAGAGGATCGTCGGCGCCAAGGGCAAGGCCGCGCTGCTGAAGGAGATCGCCGAGCACGCCTGACGGCTGGGCGCATTCTCGAATCACACCCTCGGGTTTTCCGGATTTTTGCGGGCATCTGAGACAATACTGGCAGTCCGAACTGCAACCGTCGGCGTCCGGTGGGCGGTGCAGCGTGTCTGAAAGGTCGGGTATGTCGATTCTGCGTCGCGGCGACCGGGGTAGCGCGGTCGTCGAGATCAGGTCGGCTCTGGCGGGTCTCGGGCTGGTCAACAGCCCCGACGCCGACCTCAGTACCGGCAGGCACGTCGCCGTCGACGTTTTCGACGCAGATCTCGACCACGCGGTGCGCGCGTTCCAGCAACAGCGCGGTCTGCTGGTCGACGGAATGGTGGGTGAGGCGACCTCGCGCGCTCTGCGCGAGGCCTCCTACCAACTCGGCGCTCGCACGCTGTCACACCAGTTCGGGGCGCCGATGTACGGCGATGACGTCGCCACCCTGCAGGCCCGCCTGCAGGATCTCGGCTTCTACACCGGACTGGTCGACGGGCACTTCGGCCTGCAGACCCACAATTCGTTGATGTTCTTCCAGCGTGAGTACGGGCTGTTCCCCGACGGTATCTGCGGCCCGGAGACGTTGCGTTCCTTGTATTTCCTGGGTTCGCGGGTGACCGGCGGATCACCGCACGCCATCCGCGAGGAGGAGCTGGTCCGGCGCTCCGGCCCGCGACTGTCCGGCAAGCGGGTCATCATCGATCCGGGCCGCGGCGGTGACGATATCGGTGCCATCATCCAGGGACCCGAAGGACCGCTCAGCGAAGCGGATATCTTGTGGGACTTGGCCAGTCGACTCGAAGGCCGGATGACGGCGATCGGCATGGACACCTTCCTGTCCCGGCCCGTCGGCCAGAGCCCCTCCGATGCCGAACGCGCCGCGACCGCCAATACCGTTGGCGCAGACCTGATGATCAGCCTGCGCTGCACAAGCCACCAGAGTCCGACGGCAAATGGCGTGGCGTCGTTCCATTTCGGTAATTCGCACGGCTCGGTGTCGACCATCGGTCGCAATCTCGCCGATTTCATCCAGCGAGAGCTGGTGGCGCGCACCGGATCCAGCGACTGCCGCGTTCACGGCCGTACCTGGGATCTGCTGCGGCTTACCCGGATGCCCACTGTCCAGGTGGATTTGGGCTATGTCACGAACTCGAAGGACCGTACTCTGCTGGCCACCAGCCAGTCCCGGGACGCCATGGCCGAGGGTATGTTGGCTGCGGTGAAGCGCCTCTACCTGCTCGGCAAGAACGACCGGCCCACAGGCACTTTCACGTTCGCCGAGCTGCTGGCCCACGAGCTGTCGGTCGAACAGGCCGGCCGCTAGCGCTCGACGCCGGAGAAGTACGGCTGCAACGCCTCAGCCGCATCCAGGCTCAGGCGCGCGCTCGCCACCGTCGCCACTACCAGACCGACCGCGAGAACAGCCGCGACCGCGCCGGTCAGTCGTTCCGGCCGCCCGCCCCTCCAGGCCCAGACACTGCAGGCCACGAATCCCGCTGCCACCACCGCTGTTTGGACCGCCATCACGGCGTGATACTCGCCGAAGCTGTCGATGACGGCGTCCAGCACCGGTACGGACCGACGGTCGGCAAGGGCCTGCCCGATTTGGCCGTAGATCCCTGCTGTCGCCGCGCTGTCTGGCGTCGGCAGCGCCTGCAGCAGCGCGGTCAACGGAGCCGCGGTTGCCTGGATGTTCACCATGACCAACATGAGGGCAAAGAGTGCGAGAGCTCCGAGCGCGTAGAGCAGGCCCCTCGGCCGTCGGCGGCCTGAGACCCCAAGCAGCACAAGGACGGCCAACAGAGCGGTGGCGATCACGATCTTGATCGCGTGGTATCGGCGCCAGTAGGCGATGAGGTGTATCAGGCCCTGGGTCATGGCCTGATCCGCCGACTGCCACGATGCGACCAGCTCCGCGCGGAATGCGGCTTCGACCAGATGCCCATCGGTCAAGGGCCCGAAGTCGCCACCGGCCAGGACCGCCGGTGCGACAAAGAAGCACGCGGTGAGGGCCAGAGCCGCAGCGAGCAGAACTGCTACGCGCCCGTTCTCACCCAAACGACGCCGCGCCCACCGGTGCCTGCAGCCGCGCACTCTCCAGCAGACGCTCGAGTGCGGCCTCGACATCCGCCTTCCACCCCAGCCCCTGTTCGAGCTCTAGTCGCAGGCGCGGAAAGTAGGGATGCGGTGCCACCACTTCGAAACCCATCTCGATGAGCAGATTGGCGTCGATGATGCACTGGCCGGCCGAACAGTCCCCGAGCACCTCGATCACCTGTTCCAGATCGGTGGGGACGCCGGACTCCGGACAGAGATCCTCCACCAAAGCGGTCCGCCCGAACGCCTCGAGCGCCCGGACACCACGGCGGACCAGATCCGCGACGACCGCGGTGATCAGACCCCGCGAGAGATGGTCGCCGTCATCAGCTGACTCCAGACCGATCGAGGTCAGCAGTACGGCGTCGGCACTGACCGGTCCGGTGGGGAACTTCCTGGCCCGCGGTACCGCCCCGGGCGGCGCGTAGAAGACGTAGCCGAGGCAAGATTCGCCGTTGAAGAACTCGGAGCGATCAGGGTCCTGCTCCCCCGGCTCGGCCGCACCCTGAATCGCCAACTGAGCGCACGATCCCCACTCGAGCATGACCATGGACAGCCACGCTTCCTTCTCGAACTCCGGATCGGCGAGGTGGTCATCACCGCGAAGGGTCGACGGATCGACTTCCCAGAACACGCAGCGCCTCGCATGCTTCGGCAACTGGTCGAATGCCTCGAGCCGCAGGGGGCTGATTCGTGCTGACACTTCGATTCCCCAACCTTCACATGGTTCCGGCGCGCACGGATGCCACTCCAGGATAGGAGAATGCGCTCCGCACGGCCCACCGAGCCTGGCTAAGTTCGTCGAACCGGCAACTGACGTCAAACATGTTGTGAGGCATGACATCTCCTTTCCGATACGACGTTTCAGCGACCCTCCGCGGATCCAGTGTCACAGTGACGTAATTCGCCTGTGTCTCTGGTCCCGAGCGTGCAACGCGGAATCGGCCATTTTTGCGACCACTACTGCTTGGCGGAGTTCATCAGTTCGACGATGCGCTGCAGATCGTCGACCGAGCCGAATTCCACCACGATCTTGCCCTTGCGTTTGCCCAAGCTGACCGTGACCCGCGTATCGAAGGCGGTGGAGAGCTGTTCAGCAACGTCCTGCAGACCCGGCATCTGGATCGGTTTGCGCCGCGGAGCCGGCGGATCGCTCGGGCCATTTCGGTTGGCCAGCGTGACGGCTTCCTCGGTGGCGCGCACCGACAGACCCTCTGCCACGATCCGCGCGGCCAACTCCTCCTGCTTCTCCGGGCCACCCTCCAGGGACAGCAGCGCTCGGGCGTGACCCGCGGACAACACCCCGGCCGCCACCCGCCGCTGCACCGGGATCGGCAGGCGCAGGAGGCGGATCATGTTGGAGATCAGCGGCCGGGAGCGGCCGATGCGCGAGGCCAGTTCATCGTGGGTGACGCCGAATTCGTCGAGCAGCTGCTGATAGGCCGCCGCCTCTTCCAACGGATTCAGTTGAGCGCGGTGGATGTTCTCCAGTAGGGCATCGCGCAACATGCTGTCGTCCGCGGTCTCCCGCACGATCGCCGGGATGGTGGCGAGACCCGCCTGCTGGGTCGCTCGCCAACGGCGCTCCCCCATGACGAGCTGATAGCGGGTCGACCCGTCGGTTCCGGGCACCGCGCGGACCACGATCGGCTGCATGACGCCGAATTCACGGATCGAGTGCACCAGTTCGGACAGCGCCTCCTCGTCGAAGACTTGCCTCGGCTGCCGCGGGTTGGGGTCGATCTGGCCCGGGTCGATCTCCCGGTACACCGCGCCGAACTCGGATGCGTCGGCCACTGCCGCGCCGTTGCCGGAAGCCGGAGCCGGGCTCGGGGCGCCGCCCATCAGGATGTCGGCGGTGGCGTCGCCGATCCGCGGACCGCCGAGCGCTTCACCCTCTGCCGGGCCGGTGGGGATCAGCGACGCCAGACCACGGCCCAAGCCACTGCGCTTCTTCGCCTGGTTCATGATGCTGCGTGTCCCCCTAGGTGGATTCTCTCGCTACCAAAATACTTGGCGGTGGATCGCGTTCGCGCCGCCCGGACCGCTCCACCGAGAACGCTACTGCTCATTCCGGTGAGCCACCCTTCGTTCTGCCGCGCTCGGCGATCTCCCGGCTGGCGTCGAGGTAGCTCATGGCTCCACGTGAACCCGGGTCGTAATCCAGAATGGTCATCCCGTATCCGGGTGCCTCGGAGACCTTCACGCTGCGGGGGATCACGGTCCGCAGCACCTTGTCGCCGAAGTGCGCCCGGACGTCTTCGGCCACCTGATCCGCCAGTCGGGTCCGTCCGTCGTACATCGTCAGGACGACGGTGGTGACGTTGAGTTCGGGATTCAGGTGCGCCTTGACCATCTCGATATTGCGCAACAGCTGGCCCACTCCCTCCAGTGCGTAGTACTCGCATTGGATCGGAATCAGCACCTCGGGTGCGGCGACGAGCGCATTGATCGTCAACAGCCCGAGCGACGGTGGGCAGTCGATGAAGACGTAATCGAAGCTGTGCTCCTTGAGCCCGGCCAGTGCGGCCCGCAGCCGCCCCTCGCGGGCCACCATGCTGACGAGTTCGATCTCCGCGCCCGCCAGGTCGATGGTCGCCGGCACACAGTAGAGCCGGTCATTGTGCGGGCTGCGCTGCAGGGCGGTCTCGAGCGGGATCTCGCCGATCAGGACCTCATAGGAGGACGGGGTGCCCTCTCGGTGCTCGATACCGAGAGCGGTACTCGCATTGCCCTGCGGATCGAGATCAATCACCAACGTCTGTAGGCCCTGGAGCGCGAGCGCCGCTGCCACGTTGACCGCCGTGGTGGTCTTGCCGACACCGCCCTTCTGGTTGGCGATCGTGAACACGCGCTGCCGATCGGGTCGCGGCAGTTGCCCGTGGCGCTTGTGCAGCAGCCGGGTCGCGCGCTCGGCTTCGGCCGCGATGGGGGTATCGGCCACTGCATCGCCCTTCCAGGTGCCAGCATCCGGTGTCCACGTTTCACGTGAAACATCGCCGTTTGACGCAGCGGCCGGTGATACCCCGCCGTCGAGCGACGGATGGCTGCTCGCGTTGCCCCGACTACCCCTGCCGAACTTCATCGTTTCCTCCTGCCGGGTCGCGAGGCAACCGCTCCGCGTCGTGCGACCACCACGGTGGCGGGTGGCTGCAAAAAGTCCACGCCACATCTCACCACCTTCACCTCCGTGGCTCCAAGCGAGCTGAGCGCGCGTTGGTGCTCTTCAATCTCATCCACGGCACGTTCACCCTTCAGTGCCAACATGCGCCCCCCGGTACGCAACAGGGGCATGCTCCAGCGCGACAACTTGTCGAGCGAGGCAACCGCGCGGGAAACCACCGCATCCATCTCGCCTGCCTCTTCCCGGACCGATCGATCTTCGGCCCGGCCACGAATCACCGCGACATCAATGCCGAGTTCGTCGATGGTCTCGCGCAAGAATTCACTGCGGCGCAGCAGTGGCTCGATCAGCGTGACCTTCAGATCGGGCCGCGCTATCGCCAACGGTATACCGGGCAGACCCGCGCCACTTCCTATGTCGGCGACGCGCTCGCCCGTGCTGAAGAGCTCGGCCATCGCCGCACTGTTCAGCAGATGACGTTCCCACAGCCGCTCCACTTCCGAGGGGCCGAGCAAGCCGCGTTCGATTCCGGCGCCGGCGAGGATTTCTCCATACCGCTGCGCCACTGCCAAACCCTTGCCAAAGCACAGAGCCGCCGACTGGGGCGCCGGACTCAGTTCGCCATGTTTCACGTGAAACATCCTCCGGTTGCGCTCCAGGCCGACGGCCCTGAAATTGTCGCTCGAACTACATGCGTGTAACTAGACGGCTCACGCGGGCAGCACGACGACGCGGCGCGACGGCTCCGCGCCCTCGCTCTCGCTGCGGACGCCGTCGATGGCGGCCACCGCGTCATGCACGATCTTGCGCTCGAACGGAGTCATCGGAGACAGCTCCTCGCGCTCTCCGGACTCCAGCACCCGCCGAGCGATCTTGTCACCCAGCGCCGCGAGCTCATCCCGACGGCGACGACGCCACCGCGCGATGTCCAGCATCAGCCGGCTGCGCTCACCGGTCTTCTGGTGCACCGCCAGCCGGGTCAGTTCCTGAAGCGCATCGAGTACCTCACCCTTGCGGCCGACCAACTTGTTCAGGTCGCTGCCACCGTCGATGCTCACGATCGCGCGGTCGCCCTCGACATCCAGATCGATGTCACCATCGAAGTCCAGGAGGTCCAACAGCTCCTCCAGATAGTCGCCGGCGAACTCGCCCTCTGCGACGAGTCGGTCTTCCAGGTCCTCGGCGGGTGCGTCCTCCCCCGCCTCATCAGTATCCAGTTCGCTGTCCTCGGGCGCGGCTTCCGTGCGCTCGGTGGTTTCGGCGTCAGTCATGTCCGTCTTCTCCTTACTTCGCCACGTCCGCCCCCGGTGGGTTCCCGGGTCGATCGGCTCTCGGCTTGGCTTCTAGCGCTTGCGCTTCTTGGGCCGTGCGCCCGGCCGCGGAGTGCCTCCCGGCGCTCCGTTGGACGCATCGTTGTTTCTGTCCTTGGGGGCAGATGTCTGTGAGTCGCCCGCGGCCTCCACGGCCGTCTCGGGCTCGGTGAGTTCCTTCGCCGACTTGGCGGGCGAGGTGCCGTCCCCCGGGTCGGTCGCCGGGTCCTTCACCACCTTGCGGGGCTTGTTCGGCTTCTTCCCGGGTGCCGGAGCGTTTGCGGAGCGCCGCTCGATGGCCTCGGCCTTCTTCAGCTCTTCTTCGGCCTCGATCTTGCCGAACACGTAGTGCTGCTGACCGAACGTCCACACGTTGTTGGACACCCAGTACAGGATGATCGCCAGCGGCAGGAACGGGCCACCGACGACGACGCCAAGTGGGAACACGTACAGCGCCAACTTGTTCATCATCGCGGTCTGCGGATTGGCGGCCGCTTCCGGACTCTGGCGGGCCACCGAAGCGCGGCTGTTGAAGTAGGTCGCGACGCCGGCCAGGATCATCAGCGGCACACCCACGCCGATGATCGCGATGCGGCTCACGTCGAATCCGATGAACGCCTGCCAGCTGCTCTCCGACTGAATCATCGTCGCGCCCAACGGAGCACCGAACAGGTTCGCCTGCAGGAAGTGCTGGACGTCGACGGCGCTGAACACATAGTTGGGCAGTTCTTTGTTCAGTTCCAGATCCAGGCCCAGTTCACCGAAGTTGTGGCCGGTCCGGTTGAACGAGCGCAGCACATGGAACAGACCCAGGAACACCGGCACCTGAGCCAGCATCGGCAGGCAGCCCAGGATCGGATTGAATCCGTGTTCCTTCTGCAACTTCTGCATCTCCAGCGCCATCCGCTGGCGGTCCTTGCCGTACTTCTTCTGCAGTGCCTTGATCTGGGGCTGCAGCTCCTGCATCTGCCGGGTGGTGCGGATCTGCTTGACGAAAGGCTTGTACAGAATCGCGCGCAGCGTGAAGACCAGGAACACCACCGACAGCGCCCAGGCGAAGAAGTTCGTCGGTCCGAGGATGAAGGCGAACGCCTTGTACCAGACCCACATGATCGCCGACACCGGGTAATAAATGATGTCCAGGCTGAACCAGTTAAACAACAGAATCGCTCCTGACGACTTCTACAGAAGTCTTATCGCCGGTCTTGTCGCCGCGCTCGGGTATCGGGTCCCACCCGCCACGGTGCCATGGACCGCATTTCGCCAACCTCACCGCCGCCAGCCAGCCGCCACGAACCAACCCGTATTCGGACAACGCATCCACGGCGTACTCGCTACAGGTAGGGGTGAACCGGCACGACGGCAACCGCAGCGGAGAAATCATCGTCCGATACAGCTGGATCACGAAGATCACACCGTTGGCGGCCCACCGCGTCATGGCCGGCTCGGCTTTTGGGTGCGTGTCTTCTTGAACGCCGCCCGAAGTTCGGATTCCAGCCGCGCCGAAATTGCATCCCGGCTGCCGGGCAGGGCACGGATCACCACCCGCGCGCGCGGACCGAGGTCTGTCGCCTCATCGTTGATGAGATGGAAGGCCGCATGACGCAGTCGGCGCGACACGCGGTGACGCTGCACCGCGGAACCGACCGACTTCGAGACAACCAGGCCGATCTTGGGCCCGTCGTCGCAACCGTCAGGAAACCCGTCGTGCAACGCATGCACGACGAGATCGGGCTGAACCGCCCGCGCTCCGTGGCGAACCGTGACACCGAAATCAGTAGACCGTGTCATCCGGTACCGGGCCGGAAGCACTGCCCTCTACCCTGCGTCGAATCACGCAGTCAGGGAACGGCGGCCCTTGCTGCGGCGGCCCGACACGATCGCGCGGCCTGCGCGCGTACGCATACGCAACCGGAAACCGTGCACACGGGCCCGGCGGCGGTTGTTCGGCTGGAAAGTCCGCTTGCCCTTGGCCACGGCTGTTTCTCCTCGTTCGGTCTGGTGTCGACACCCTCGGTCACCATGAAACTCATGGCAGCCGAGGACGCAGCCACCGTTGGTAAGCTCATCCATCTTGCCGGCGCGGCACCTCTGCGGTTCTCTAGAGAACCACCGAGTCGCAGCCGTATCGCCACGTGCGGGCGACTGCTCGAGGGTACTGACGAGATTTGCCTGGGTCAAACCTGGCCAGACCTGCTCACAGACCACCCGACCACAGCCTCACCCGGCAACAAAGACCACACCAGTCACCAACTTTGTCCTTCCCTGTGAGGAACCTGTCGGCAATGTTGCCGAACGGTTGGCCACTCCGAGAGAAAACTGTTAGCTTTTCGCAATGCCGTTTCGAAGTGAAACGGCGCCGGAACCAGAGCGAGGACGACACCGGCCGCGAGCCCGCAGACCACCACCGGTATGTGCAGAGCTCCGACACGGGATCCACGCCCACAGATAGCGCGACGATTACTACCGATTACTGTCCACAGTCTGTGGATAACTATGTGGACAGTTTGTTATCGTCGCCCCCCGGGACATCCCGAGGAAGCCGTTAGGGGGTAGCCGTCGTTGACCGCCGACCCCGATTCCTCGTTCCTCACGGTCTGGAACAATGTCGTCTCCGAACTCAACGGCGAGACACCGTTCGGCGACAGCGTCAACGGCGGCCCGCGTGAGCAGCTCCTCACCGCTCAGCAACGTGCCTGGTTGAAACTCGTCAAACCCTTGGTCATCACCGAGGGGTTTGCTCTGTTGTCGGTGCCGTCCGCCTTCGTCCAGAACGAGATCGAACGACTGCGCGAACCGATCGTCACCGCACTGAGCCGGCAGCTCGGCCAACGGGTGGAACTCGGTGTCCGCATCGCCACTCCAAGCCCGGATGACACGCCCGAGCCCGACGCCGCCGCCGGCAACGACGAACCGCAACCCACCGACAACGAAGAGGTCGACGAGGACGGCGAGGCCCTCGCCAGTGCGGAAGCCAGCTGGCCGACCTACTTCAACCGGTCCCAGTCCGCCGCCCCCGAATCCAACGCCGTCAGCCTCAACCGTCGCTACACCTTCGAGACGTTCGTCATCGGGGCCTCCAACCGGTTCGCCCACGCCGCGACCCTGGCCATCTCCGAGGCACCCGCGCGGGCCTACAACCCCTTGTTCATCTGGGGTGAGTCCGGCCTGGGCAAGACACATCTGCTGCACGCGGCCGGCAACTACGCACAGCGGCTGTTTCCCGGGATGCGCGTGAAGTACGTCTCCACAGAAGAATTCACCAACGACTTCATCAACTCCCTGCGTGACGACCGCAAGGCGTCGTTCAAGCGCAGTTACCGGGATGTCGACATCCTGCTCGTCGATGACATTCAGTTCATCGAGGGCAAGGACGGCATCCAGGAAGAGTTCTTCCACACCTTCAACACGCTGCACAACGCGAACAAGCAGATCGTCATCTCGTCGGACCGCTCCCCCAAACAGCTGGCCACCCTCGAGGACCGGCTGCGTACCCGTTTCGAGTGGGGCCTCATCACCGATGTGCAGCCCCCGGAATTGGAGACCCGGATCGCCATTCTGCGTAAGAAAGCGCAGATGGATCGCCTCGACGTACCCGATGACGTGCTCGAACTGATCGCCAGCCGCATCGAACGCAATATTCGAGAGCTCGAGGGCGCGCTGATCCGGGTCACCGCGTTCGCCTCGCTGAGCAAGACCACGATCGACAAGTCGCTGGCCGAGATCGTGCTGCGCGATCTCATCTCCGATGCCAGCACCATGCAGATCAGCACCGCGACCATCATGGCCGCGACCGCCGAATACTTCGAAACCAGCATCGAAGAGCTCCGTGGGCCCGGTAAGACCCGTGCCCTGGCCCAGTCCCGTCAGATCGCCATGTACCTGTGCCGTGAGCTCACCGATCTGTCACTGCCCCGTATCGGTGAGGCATTCGGCCGCGACCACACCACGGTGATGTACGCCGAACGCAAGATCCGAGACGGAATGGCCGAGCGACGCGAGATCTTCGATCACGTCAAGGAACTCACCACCCGGATCCGCCAGCGCTCCAAGCGCTGAGCCCTCTCTCGAGTCGTTCCGGCGACACAAATCTCTAAAAAACTTGTGACCCGTTCGCACCACTCGTCACACAAAATCGGTGTGGAAACTACTGTGCACAACCTGCGGGCAACCTGTCGTCAACCCGGTGTGAACTCCACAATCACCGTGTTATCCACAGCGACGACACATCGGCCCAACATTGCTCCACAGCTTGCGCACACCCCCGACGGGCCCGTCACCTGCACCGAGCAGCCTTCATCCACAGCTTCCACAGGACCTATTACTGTTGCTTTTATCTCTAGGTAATTCATCTTCTAAAAGCAGCCTGTTGGGGACAGAGCACAAACCGTTCCGATCCGGGCCACTCCGGTGCTGCGCGCTTCGCGAGCGAATCGCTTTCAAGTTCGGGCCGAACGCTCTACGGTGGTGATTCGATACGCCGGTGCGATCGTCGACCAGTTCGCGACTACGCTCGGAGTGACACGGGGAATCCGCTGGTTGGTGCTGGTTGATGCGGTAGATCGAAGGGACGTTATGGACGTGGTGACGACGAATGTTGGTCTCACCGATTTGAAGTTCCGTCTGGTACGTGAGGATTTTGCCGATGCGGTGGCGTGGGTTGCCCGAAGCCTGCCGTCCCGGCCTACCGTTCCGGTACTTGCCGGCGTGCTTCTGACCGGTTCCGATGACGGTCTGACCATCTCGGGATACGACTACGAGACCTCCGCCGAAGTTCGCGTGGCGGCTGAGATCGCTTCTCCTGGAAGCGCTTTGGTCTCCGGCCGGCTGCTGTCGGATATCACCCGGTCATTGCCCGCCAAGCCTGTGGATGTCAGCGTCGAAGGCACCCGGGTGTCGCTGAGCTGCGGCAGCGCCCGCTTCTCGCTGCCCACCATGGCCGTCGAGGACTACCCGTCGCTGCCTGCGCTGCCCGATGAGACCGGGGTGGTGGCGGCCGATCTGTTCGGCGAGGCCATCGGTCAGGTCGCCGTCGCGGCCGGCCGCGATGACACGTTGCCGATGCTCACCGGCATCCGTGTCGAGATTTCCGGCGACAAGGTTGTTTTGGCCGCGACCGACCGATTCCGGCTGGCCGTCCGTGAGCTCACGTGGTC
Organism: Mycolicibacterium sp. P9-22; assembly: GCF_008329585.1. GTDB lineage: Bacteria > Actinomycetota > Actinomycetes > Mycobacteriales > Mycobacteriaceae > Mycobacterium. The sequence goes on from NZ_NPKP01000007.1 coordinate 222,974, forward strand.
GACGGATTCGGCCGGCGTCGAGGCCGCCGTGCTGGTTCCGGCCAAGACGTTGTCCGAGGCGGCCAAGACCGGCACCGACGGGACCGAAGTTCATCTGGCGCTCGGCGCCGGCGCAGCCGTCGGTAAAGAGGGACTGCTCGGTATTCGCAGCAACGGCAAGCGCACCACGACCCGCCTGCTGGACGCCGAATTCCCGAAGTTCCGTCAGTTGCTGCCCACCGAGCACACCGCGGTTGCGACCGTCGGCGTCGCAGAACTGACCGAAGCGATCAAGCGCGTCGCCCTGGTCGCCGATCGCGGCGCCCAGGTCCGGATGGAATTCAACGAGGACGGCGTCCGATTGTCCGCCGGCGCCGATGATGTCGGCCGCGCCGAGGAGGATCTGCCGGTCGAGTTCGCCGGCGAGCCACTGACCATCGCGTTCAATCCGACTTATCTGACCGATGGTCTGGGTTCGTTGCGCTCGGAGCGTGTGACATTCGGCTTCACGACACCCAGCCGTCCCGCCGTGTTGCGCCCTACAGGGGACAATGGTGTCGAGGCCGGCGCAACGGGGCCGTTCCCCGCCGCGCAGACCGATTATGTCTACTTGTTGATGCCGGTGCGGCTTCCTGGCTGACCGGCCGACCGTCGCGGAGGGATGCACGCATATGCAACTCGGGTTGATCGGGCTGGGCAAAATGGGCTTCAACATGCGGGAGCGCCTGCGTGCGGGAGGTCACGAGGTGGTCGGTTACGACCCCCGCCCCGAGGTCACGGATGTGCCGACCTTGGCCGCGCTGGCCGAAGCGTTGCCGGCACCCCGCACGGTGTGGGTGATGGTGCCCTCCGGCGAGGTGACCCGCACGACGATCGCCGACCTCGCCGAGGTGCTCGAGCCCGGCGACCTGGTGATCGACGGTGGCAACTCGCGCTACACAGAAGACGGACTGCACGCAAAACTGTTGGGCGACAAGGGTATTTCATTCATCGATGCCGGTGTGTCCGGCGGTATCTGGGGTCTAACCGAAGGGTACGGGCTGATGGTGGGCGGCAGCGATGAGGACATTGCGCGCGCCATGCCGATCTTCGACACCCTGCGTCCGGAGGGCCCACAGGCCGACGGATTCGTGCATGCCGGTCCGGTCGGGGCAGGGCATTTCACCAAGATGGTCCACAATGGCGTCGAATACGCGTTGATGACCGCCTATGCGGAGGGTTACGAGCTGCTCGCCGCGGAGGATCTGGTCAAGGATCCGCAGGCGGTCTACCAGGCGTGGACGAATGGCACCGTGGTGCGCTCATGGCTGCAGCAGTTGTTGGCCAAGGCGCTGAAGGAAGATCCGGGTCTGGACAACCTGACCGGATACACCGAGGACTCCGGTGAAGGCCGCTGGACCGTCGAGGAAGCTATCCGGTTGCGTGTGCCGGTTCCCGGTATTGCTGCGTCGTTGTTCGCCAGATTCCTGTCGCGGCAGGAAGATTCGCCGACCATGAAGGCTGTCGCCGCACTTCGCAACCAATTCGGAGGCCATGCGGTGCAGCGGATTTCGGAATCCGGATAGTTTTGTACGTACGCCATCTGGGTTTGACGGACTTCAGGTCCTGGCCGCGGGTCGACCTGGAGCTGGAGCCCGGACACACGGTCTTCGTCGCACCAAATGGATATGGCAAGACCAATCTGATTGAAGCGCTCTGGTATTCGGCAACGCTGGGCTCGCACCGTGTTGCCTCGGACGCGCCGCTGATCCGCTCCGGCGCCGAACGGGCGGTCGTTTCGTCGATCATCGTCAACGAGGGCAGAGAGCTCGGGGTTGATCTCGAGATCACCACCGGACGGGCCAACAAGGCCAGGTTGAACCGCTCACCGGTGCGAAGTCCGCGGGAGATCCTCGGTGTGTTGCGCGCGGTGCTCTTCGCACCGGAGGATCTGGCACTGGTGCGGGGTGACCCGACCGAGCGCCGGCGATACCTCGACGAGGTGGCCACCACTAGGCGTCCCCGGATCGCCGGTGTACGCGCCGATTACGACAAGGTGGTGCGGCAGCGCACCGCGCTGCTGAAATCCGCGGGTCCGGCACGCCACCGCGGTGACATGTCGATGCTCGACACCCTCGAGTCGTGGGACGGGCACCTGGCATCCCATGGCGCTCAGCTTATTTCGGCGCGCGTCGACCTCGTGAACCAGCTCGCACCCGAGGTGGAGAAGGCCTATCAGTTGTTGGCTCCGGCATCGCGGCCCGCCGCCATCAGGTACCGGAGCTCGGTGGAGACCGTCGAAGCCGAGGCCGGCGCGGGCACCGTCGACCCGGCGGTGTACGAGACCGCATTGCTCGAGGAGTTGAGCCGCAAGCGGTCCGCGGAACTGGAACGCGGTGTCTGCCTGGTCGGGCCGCATCGTGACGATCTCGAACTGCGCCTCGGCGAGCAACCCGCGAAAGGATTCGCCAGTCACGGCGAATCCTGGTCCATGGCATTGGGTTTGCGGCTCGCCGCCTACGAACTGTTGCGTACCGAGGGTTCTGACCCGGTACTGCTGCTCGATGACGTGTTCGCCGAACTCGACAGCGCGCGACGGCGGGCGCTGGCCAAGGTGGCGGCCTCGGCGGAGCAGGTTCTGGTCACGGCGGCAGTTCCGGAGGATCTGCCCACGGACTGGGATGTGCGCCGGATCGAGGTCACCATGCGTGATGATGACAGCGGACGTATTTCGGAGGTGGTGGCATGACCGCGGATGACGAGGCAGCCGGACCGCCGGATCATCTGGCCGGTCTGACCGGAATGGACATGGTGCGCCGCGCCCTCGAGGAGGCCCGCGGCGCCGCGCGCAGCCAGGGAAAAGATGTCGGCCGCGGCAGGGTGGCGCCGGCGAAGCGCGCCCCGGCCGCGGGTAGGCGCCGCCGGTGGTCGGGCCCCGGCCCGGACGCGCGTGATCCGCAGACGTTCAGTGCGGCCACCCGGGACCTCGCACAGTCTCGGGGCTGGTCCAAGCAGGTCGCCGAGGGTTCGGTGATGGGCCAGTGGGCGACGGTGGTGGGCGATCAGATCGCCGACCATGCGGTGCCGACCAGCCTGCGTGACGGTGTGCTGACGGTGTCGGCGGAATCGACGGCCTGGGCAACCCAACTGCGGATGGTGCAGGCACAGCTGTTGGCCAAGATCGCGGCCGCCGTCGGGGACGGGGTGGTCACCTCGATGAAGATCCAGGGGCCGGTGGCCCCGTCCTGGCGGAAGGGCAACCGCAGCGTCCCAGGACGCGGACCGCGCGACACCTACGGATAGTGGTCGCCTCAGGCCGTCGAGACGCCGGAAAACATGCTGCTTGAGCGTCCCGACGCTCCGACGGGTCAGAAATTCCGCGCACGGCGCGGTTAGGTAGGTGGAAACGCCGCTACAGATTCAGTCCTGACAGTGCATAACGGTAGACTGTTGGGAGCTTTGCAGGCGGTATCGAACCGCCCCCCGCGAACCCCAAGGAGACGCGTCCAACGTGGCTGCTCAGAAGAACAGTGCCCCAACCGCATATGGCGCAGAGTCGATCAAGGTGCTCGAGGGTCTGGAGGCAGTCCGGAAGCGTCCGGGCATGTACATCGGATCCACCGGAGAGCGCGGGCTGCACCATCTTGTGTGGGAGGTCGTCGACAACGCGGTGGACGAGGCCATGGCGGGATTCGCCAGCAAGGTCGACGTGCGCATCCTCGAGGACGGCGGCGTAGAGGTCACCGATGACGGCCGCGGCATCCCCGTCGCGATGCACAGCACCGGCATCCCCACCGTCGATGTGGTCATGACCGTTCTGCATGCCGGTGGCAAGTTCGAGGAGGGCGCCTACCAGGTGTCCGGTGGGTTGCACGGCGTCGGTGTGTCGGTCGTCAACGCCCTGTCCACGCGACTGGAAGCCGACATCCGCACGGACGGGTCGGAGTGGTTCCAGACCTATGAGTACTCGGTGCCGGGCACCTTGCGGCAGGGTGAGCCCACCAAGAAGACCGGCACCACCATCCGGTTCTGGGCGGATCCCAACATCTTCGAGACCACCAACTACGACTTCGAGACCATCGCCCGCCGCCTCCAGGAGATGGCGTTCCTGAACAAGGGCCTGACCATCGACCTGGTCGACGAGCGCGTCACCGCCGATGAGGTGGTCGACGAGGTGGTCAGTGATACCGCCGAGGCGCCGAAGTCCGCAGGTGAGAAGGAAGCGGAGGCCAAGGGCCCGCACAAGGTCAAGCACCGCACCTACCACTACCCCGGCGGTCTGGTGGACTTCGTCAAGCACATCAACCGCACCAAAACCCCGATCCAGCAGAGCATCATCGACTTCGACGGCAAGGGTCCCGGCCACGAGGTCGAGATCGCCATGCAGTGGAACGCCGGCTACTCCGAATCTGTGCACACCTTCGCCAACACCATCAACACCCACGAGGGCGGCACCCACGAAGAGGGTTTCCGGAGCGCGCTGACCACGGTGGTGAACAAGTACGCCAAGGACAAGAAGCTGCTCAAGGAGAAGGACGCCAACCTCACCGGCGATGACATCCGGGAAGGTCTGGCCGCCGTCATCTCCGTGAAGGTCAGCGACCCCCAGTTCGAGGGTCAGACCAAGACCAAGCTGGGCAACACCGAGGTCAAATCCTTCGTCCAGAAGATCTGCAACGAACAGCTCAGCCACTGGTTCGAGGCCAACCCCGCCGAAGCCAAGACCGTTGTGAACAAGGCGGTTTCGTCGGCACAGGCCCGGATGGCGGCGCGCAAGGCGCGGGAGCTGGTGCGCCGCAAGAGCGCGACCGACATCGGTGGTCTGCCGGGCAAGCTCGCCGACTGCCGCTCCACCGATCCGCGCCTGTCGGAAGTGTATGTGGTGGAGGGTGACTCGGCCGGTGGCTCCGCCAAGAGCGGGCGCGACTCCATGTACCAGGCGATACTTCCGCTGCGCGGCAAGATCATCAACGTGGAGAAGGCCCGCATCGACCGGGTGCTCAAGAACACCGAAGTCCAGGCCATCATCACCGCACTCGGCACCGGTATCCACGACGAGTTCGACATCGCCAAACTGCGTTACCACAAGATCGTGCTGATGGCCGACGCCGACGTCGACGGTCAGCACATCTCGACGCTGCTGCTGACCCTGCTGTTCCGGTTCATGAAACCGCTGATCGAGAACGGCCACGTCTTCCTGGCCCAGCCGCCGCTGTACAAGCTGAAATGGCAACGCAGCGAACCAGAATTCGCCTACTCCGACCGCGAGCGTGACGGTCTGCTCGAGGCGGGCCGGGCTGCCGGTCGGAAGATCAACACCGAGGACGGCATCCAGCGCTACAAGGGTCTCGGCGAGATGGATGCCAAGGAACTGTGGGAAACCACAATGGATCCCAGCGCGCGGGTGCTACGCCGAATCACCCTCGACGACGCGGCCGCAGCCGACGAACTGTTCTCCATCCTGATGGGCGAGGACGTCGAAGCCCGCCGCAGCTTCATCACCCGTAACGCGAGAGACGTTCGCTTCCTTGACGTCTGACGCCCGTTGACCTCATTCTTCCCATTCCCAGCTGCTCATAGACGAGCGAGGAGCACATGACAGACACCACCCTGCCCCCGGGCGACGACGGCGCAACGACCGATCGCATCGAACCGGTCGACATCCAGCAGGAGATGCAGCGCAGCTATATCGACTACGCGATGAGCGTGATCGTCGGGCGCGCACTCCCGGAGGTCCGTGACGGGCTCAAGCCGGTCCACCGCCGCGTGCTGTATGCCATGTACGACTCCGGTTTCCGGCCCGACCGCGGGCACGCGAAATCCGCGCGTTCGGTTGCCGAGACCATGGGCAACTACCACCCGCACGGTGACTCGTCGATCTACGACACGCTGGTCCGGATGGCCCAGCCGTGGTCGCTGCGCTACCCACTTGTCGACGGCCAGGGCAACTTCGGCTCGCCGGGTAACGATCCGCCGGCCGCCATGCGTTACACCGAGGCTCGCCTGACGCCGCTGGCCATGGAGATGCTGCGCGAAATCGACGAGGAGACAGTCGATTTCATCCCGAACTACGACGGCCGCGTGCAGGAGCCGACCGTCCTTCCCAGCCGGTTCCCCAACCTGCTGGCCAACGGCTCGGGCGGCATCGCGGTCGGCATGGCCACGAACATGCCGCCGCACAACCTCCGCGAGCTCGCGGAGGCCGTCTTCTGGTGCCTGGACAACTACGAGGCCGACGAGGAAGCGACGCTCGCGGCGGTGTGCGAGCGGGTCAAGGGTCCCGACTTCCCCACCTACGGTCTGATCGTCGGTTCGCAGGGCATCCACGACGCGTACACGACAGGCCGCGGTTCCATCCGCATGCGCGGTGTCGTCGAGGTCGAAGAGGACTCCCGGGGTCGCACGCTGCTGGTGATCACCGAACTGCCGTACCAGGTGAACCACGACAACTTCATCACCTCGATCGCCGACCAGGTGCGCGACGCCAAGCTCGCCGGCATCTCCAATATCGAAGATCAGAGCTCCGACCGGGTGGGCTTGCGGATCGTCGTCGAGGTCAAGCGCGACGCCGTGGCCAAGGTGGTGCTCAACAACCTTTACAAGCACACCCAGCTGCAGACCAGCTTCGGCGCGAACATGCTGTCGATCGTCGACGGTGTGCCCCGCACGCTGCGCATCGATCAGCTGATCCGGCTGTATGTGGTGCACCAGTTGGACGTCATCGTGCGGCGGACCATCTACCGGCTGCGCAAGGCCAACGAACGCGCCCACATCCTGCGCGGTCTGGTCAAGGCGCTCGACGCGCTCGACGAGGTCATCGCGTTGATCCGGGCGTCGGCGAATGTCGACGTCGCGCGGTCGGGCCTGATCGAGCTGCTCGATGTCGATGAGATCCAGGCGCAGGCGATCCTGGACATGCAGCTGCGGCGCCTCGCCGCGCTCGAGCGCCAGCGCATCGTCGACGATCTCGCCAAGATCGAAGCCGAGATCGCCGACCTGGAGGACATCCTCGCCAAGCCGGAGCGGCAGCGCGCGATCGTGCACGATGAGCTGGCCGAACTCGCCGACAAGTACGGCGATGACCGGCGCACCCGGATCATCCCGGCCGACGGCGACGTCGCCGACGAGGACCTCATCGCCCGTGAAGAGGTCGTCGTCACGATCACCGAGACCGGGTACGCCAAGCGCACCAAGTCCGACCTGTACCGCAGCCAGAAGCGCGGCGGCAAGGGCGTCCAGGGCGCGGGGCTCAAGCAGGACGACATCGTCAACCACTTCTTCGTCTGCTCGACCCACGACTGGATCCTGTTCTTCACCACGCAGGGCCGGGTGTACCGGGCCAAGGCCTACGAGCTGCCGGAGGCATCCAGGACGGCGCGCGGCCAGCATGTGGCCAACCTGCTGGCGTTCCAGCCCGAGGAGCGCATCGCCCAGGTGATCCAGCTCAAGAGCTACGAGGACGCCCCGTACCTGGTGCTGGCCACCCGCAAGGGACTGGTCAAGAAGTCCAAGCTGACCGACTTCGATTCGAACCGCTCGGGCGGCATCGTCGCGGTGAACCTCCGCGACGGCGACGAACTCGTCGGGGCGGTGCTGTGCTCGGCCGAGGAGGACCTGTTGCTGGTCAGCGCCAAGGGCCAGTCCATCCGTTTCTCGGCGACCGATGATGCGCTGCGGCCGATGGGTCGCGCCACCTCCGGCGTGCAGGGCATGCGCTTCAACGAAGAGGACCAGCTGCTGTCACTGAACGTCGTCCGTGAGGGCACGTACTTGCTGGTGGCGACGTCCGGCGGTTACGCCAAGCGCACCGCGATCGAGGAGTACTCGGCACAGGGTCGTGGCGGCAAGGGCATCCTCACCGTCCAGTACGACCCCAAGCGTGGCAGTCTGGTCGGAGCGCTGATCGTCGACGATGAGACCGAGCTGTACGCCATCACCTCCGGCGGCGGTGTCATCAGGACGGCCGCTCGCCAGGTCCGCAAGGCCGGGCGCCAGACCAAGGGCGTCCGCTTGATGAACCTGGGTGAGGGCGACACACTGATTGCGATTGCGCGGAACGCCGAAGGCGGCGACGAGTCGGACGGCGAAGAGGTCGAGGGCGTCGAACCCGAAACCACCGAGCCCGACGCAACGTGACGCGACGCCGCTGCCATTTGTCGGCACGGCCTGAGACAAGGAGCCGCTAGGTGACTTCACCGAACGAGCCCGGACACCCGCGTGCGGGCGAGGGCCCCGGCAGCGCCAACGGAGCGCCTGCCGGGCCGCCGGGACGCGCGGGCGCCGAGTCCAGCGACGTTCCGCCGTGGCAGCGCGGCCCGGCCGCCCGGGCCAACGGGCCGCGTCCCGCCGAGCAGGGGGCCCCTCCCCGGCCCGCAGAAGCGCCGCGTGGGGCCGAGGGGCCGCGTCCTCCCGAAGGGCAGCGGCCGCCCGAGGCCCAGCGACCTCCCGAAGCCCAGCGTCCTCCCGCCCGCTCCCCCGGCGCCGACGCCCGCCTCGGGCAGTTCATTGCCGGGGGGCCGAGCACGGCCAACCGGGAAACCGAGGTCGTGCCGACCCGCGCCCCGGAGCGACCCGAGGGTCCGCGCCCGGAAGCCCGCCCGGAAAGTTACGCCAGCGAGCTCCCGGATCTGTCCGCACAGTCGCGGTCGCCGCGCGCCGCGAACGCGCCCGCGCCCGCGCCCGCCGAGCAGCGCCCGTCGGCCCCGGCAGGTCGGGTGCAGGTGGCCAAGAAATCTGCCGGCCCGCTGCGGGCGAGCATGCAGATCCGCCGGATCGACCCGTGGAGCACGCTCAAGGTCTCCCTGGTGCTCTCCGGTGCGTTGTTCTTTGTCTGGATGATCGCCGTCGCCTTCCTCTACCTGGTGCTCGGTGGAATGGGCGTGTGGACCAAGCTGAACAGCAACGTCGGCGACCTGCTGACCAGTGACAGCGGGACCGGCGGCGAACTCATCTCCAGCGGAACGATTTTCGGTGGCGCAACGCTGATCGGTCTGGTCAATATCGTGCTGCTGACGGCGATGGCGACGGCCGGTGCGTTCATCTACAACCTCATCACCGACCTTGTCGGCGGCGTCGAGGTGACCCTGGCGGATCGGGACTGATCCTCGCGGTTTGGGCGATGGGCCGTGGTTACGGTAATCTCGTCGCTCGGCCGTAAAGGTTGTTACGGGCCTATAGCTCAGGTGGTTAGAGCGCTTCGCTGATAACGAAGAGGTCGGAGGTTCGAGTCCTCCTAGGCCCACGGAAGGGTATGCACCATGAAGCTGGTGTTGGTGGCGGTGCTGGCAGCGGCAGCGGTGATCGTGTACCGGTCCCGGCACGGTGTCGAGGTCTGGCACACCACCGAGGGCCGGCTCGCATAACCCCGTAAGGGGCCTTAGCTCAGTTGGTAGAGCGCTGCCTTTGCAAGGCAGATGTCAGGAGTTCGAATCTCCTAGGCTCCACACAAATCTCAGTCCCGCACGTGGTGTGAAACCGTTTGTGCGCCAATCTTTGCAGCGGGCCTAAGGCCGTGGCGTCACCTCGACGCTCGGCGGCAGCGCGGACGGCTCGGGGCGCATCGAGCGCCGCACGATGGAGAACGCCACCGCCCCGACGGCCAGCACACCCACACCGGCCGCGGCCAGCACGAGCGGGCGCGGACGCCGCTTGGCGCGCCGTGCCTCCTGGAACGCCTGCGGCAGGTTGGAGAGAACCTCCTGGGCCGCGGCGAGCTCGGTCACCACCGCCTCCTGGGCGGTCTCCAGTTCGGCGCGGAGCTTGCCGCTGCGGTACTGGTCGCGCAGCCAACCCACGGACGAGCCGACGGTGCCCGCGGTGATTCCCGCCGCTCCCCTGGTGATGTCATACGGACCCACAGTCGAGTACTTCAGGCCGCGGGCGAACCGCTCTCGGGGCGTCAACCGGGCGGTGGTCGTCTTCACACTCATGGCCGCAAGCCTATTCGCGTGGGGCCGGAGGCGGCCGCCGAACCGCGAATGGCAGACTGGAATCCGTGACGAGCCCCATTCAGACAGCGACCGCGACGCTGCACACCAACCGTGGCGACATCAAGATTGCCCTGTTCGGCAACCATGCCCCCAAGACGGTCTCGAACTTCACCGGCCTGTCCAACGGCACCAAGGACTACAGCACCGAGAATGCGTCCGGCAGCACGTCGGGCCCGTTCTACGACGGCGCGGTCTTCCACCGGGTCATCGACGGCTTCATGATCCAGGGCGGCGACCCGACCGGCACCGGCCGCGGCGGCCCGGGCTACCAGTTCGCCGACGAGTTCCACCCGGAACTGCAGTTCGACAAGCCCTACCTGCTGGCCATGGCCAACGCCGGGCCGGGCACCAACGGGTCGCAGTTCTTCATCACCGTCGGCCCCACGCCGCACCTCAACCGCAAGCACACCATCTTCGGTGAGGTCGTCGATCCCGAGTCGCAGAAGGTCGTCGACGCCATCGCCACCACGGCGGTCGATCGCAGTGACCGGCCCACCGAGGCCGTCGTGATCGAGTCCGTCACCATTTCCTGACGTAAATCCCTGAGACGCACGTTCATCGGTTCGCCGGTGAGCGTGCGTTTTCTTTGGGATTGCCGCGGCGTGTCCGGGACAGACACGCACGCTCGCGCTAATGGCGGGGTGTATAGCCGGCGTCGGCGAGCGCGTCGAGCACCTGCAACGGGTTGGTGCCCAGGTCCCATCGGGTGAACACGTACAGCCGGTCATCGGCCGTGTCGATCTCGAGCAGGCGGACCTTGCGGGCCAGTCGGCGGAACTCGGTGATCCGGATCAGGGTGATGTCGTCCTTCGCTAGCACCCGGGTACTCAGCCAGCCGCGGATCTGCAGGCCGGCTCCGGTGATTGCCAGCTTTGGGCGGGCACGCCAGGAAGCTGTTGCAAACAGCACCAACCCCAGTGCGGCAACGCCGCCCAGGACACGTCCAGGAGGGTCTGTGACCACGGTCACAGCGATGGCGGCCATCACGAGGCCGATGATCCCGATCCAGACGATGCCGATCGTCTTCGGAGCCCAACTAGTTTGCTGGTTCACGTCAGCACACCGTTTCACCGGGGGCTTTGAAGTTATCCACAGGCGCTATCCACAATGGGGATGAATCACAACGGTGTGATTGGGTTACGACGAGGTTGCGGTGCGGGTAACGCATGGAAGCAGTTTTGAATTCAAACCGAGCCGCGTGGACGTCAGCGCCACCGCATGGTGAGCAACAGTCCGGTGATCATGAAGGCAAAGGCGATCGCGTAGTTCCACGGGCCCAGATCCGCCATCCAGCCCAGCCAGGTCGGGGCGTTCAGACCGGTGGCACCCAACTGGAAGACCAACAGCCACAGCAGGCCCAGCAGCATCAGACCCACGAACAGCACCACGAACCAGACGCTCGACGGGCCGGCCTTGACCTTGACCGGGGTCCGGCTCACCGGGTTGATGGTGAAGTCGTTCTTCTTACGGACTTTGGACTTGGGCATGGTTAACCTTTGAAGACGATGGAGAACGGCCGGGACTCGAACATGGAACTGAAACCTGAGCCTAACGCAGCCGCGCCCGCGGCCGGGAATTCGAATCGGCGGCGGTCGCTCTGGCGATTCGGTGTCCCCATTGTGTGTGTTTTCGCCGGACTTCTGCTGTCCACCACCCACGGTGTCTCCGGTGGCGACGAGATCCGCCGCAGCGACTCCCCCCGCCTGGTCGACCTCGTGCGCGAAGCCGGCGCGAGCGTGGACCGACTGACCGCCCGGCGCGATGAGATGGTCTCCACGATCGACCACCACCACGGCGGCTCCCCCGGCGCCGACGCCGCCCTGGCCGCCATCACCCGTCGTTCGGACACCCTCGCCGAGCAGGCCGGGCTGGATCCGCTGCGCGGGCCCGGCCTGGTCATCACCCTGAACGACGCTCAGCGCGACGCCGACGGCCGCTTCCCCATCGATGCCGCGCCCGACGACCTGGTGGTGCATCAGCAGGACATCCAGGCGGTGCTCAACGCGCTGTGGAGTGCCGGCGCCGAGGGCATCCAGATGCAGGACCAGCGCATCGTCGCGACATCGGCGCCCCTCTGCGTCGGCAACACCCTGCTGCTCAACGGGCGCACCTACAGCCCGCCCTATGTCATCACCGCCCTCGGCGACGTGCGGGCCATGCAGGCCGCACTGGCCGCAGCGCCGCTGGTGACCCTGTACAAGCAGTACGTGCTGCGGTTCGAACTCGGGTACTCCGAGCAGGTCCGGGCGCAGGTGGAGCTGGTGGGTCACACGGCACCGGTACGGATGCGTTATGCCAAGCCCCTCGGTCCGCTCGGATATTAGAGTGCGCAGGCCAGTAGCCTGATCGCATGCAGGTTCTGGTCGTCGACAACTACGACAGCTTCGTGTTCAACCTGGTCCAGTACCTGGGCCAGCTCGGCGTCAACGCGCAGGTCTGGCGCAATGATGACGCCCGGCTGTCGGATCCGGATGCGATCGCCGCGGACTTCGACGGCATCCTGCTCTCCCCCGGCCCCGGCACCCCGGAGCGGGCCGGCGCGTCGATCGCGCTGGTGCAGGCCTGCGCGGCGGCACGCACCCCGCTGCTCGGCGTGTGCCTCGGCCACCAGGCCATCGGGGTGGCCTTCGGCGGCACCGTCGACCGCGCTCCGGAACTGCTGCACGGTAAGACGAGCGTCGTGCACCACACCGATGCCGGTGTGCTGCAAGGACTTCCGGATCCGTTCACGGCGACCCGGTATCACTCGCTGACCATCCTGCCCGAGACCCTGCCGGATGTGCTGGAGGCCACCGGCCGCACCGACAGCGGCGTCATCATGGCGGTCCGGCACACCGAGCTGCCGATCCACGGGGTGCAGTTCCACCCAGAATCGATCCTCACCGAGGGCGGGCACCGGATGCTCGCGAACTGGCTGGGCTACTGCGGTGCGGCACCCGATGAGGGCCTGGTCCGCAAGCTGGAAACCGAGGTCGCCGACACGGTGCGCGCCGCGACCGCCCGGGCCTGACTCCCGCGCTCAGGACGCGAAGTTGAGCGTGATCGAGTCCCCGTAGCCGACCCCGGTGCCCGGGGCGGGACTCTGGGTCACCACCGCGTTGGTCCGCTGCCCACTGTTGTCGACGTTGGCACCCTTGATGAGCACCCCGGTCCAGCCCAGCGCACGCAGGTTGGGCTCGGCATCGACCCAGAACTGGCCGGTCAGGTTCGGCATCAGGAACTGGTTGCCGCGCGATACCTGCATCTGCACGACCGCGTCCTTGGGTGCGGGCTGACCGGGCGGTGGATTGAGGCCCACAACCTGGCCGGCCGGCGCGGTGTCGTCCACTTCGACGGGCACGGTGTTCACGAAGCCCGAGGCCGTCAGAATCTGCCGGCAGGTGTCCACCGATTGCCCCACGCAGTCGGGAACCACGACGCTGCCGGGACCGGTGCCGACGATCACGGTGATGACGTTGGTGATGGCCGATGTCGCATTGGCCGGCGGGTTGGTACCGAGCACCTTGCCCTTGAGCTCGGGCGTCGACTCCGATTCCGACGGCTGCACCCGACCGAATCCGGCGTCGATCAGCCTGCGGGTGGCGTCGGCCAGGGAGAACCCGCGGACATCGGGCACCGCACGCTGTTCCGGGCCGGTGGAAACGTTGATGGTGATGTCATCGCCGGCGGCCACCGCGGTGTCGGCGGCCGGGTCGGTGCTGATCACGTGGTCCGGTGGCACCGTCGAGTCGGGTTGCAGCGAGGTACGGGTCTTGAAGCCCCGATTCTGAAGGGCGGCGATGGCATCCGCGGACGCCTGACCGGTCACATCGGGCACCTGCACATCGCGCGGGCTGTTGCCGAAAGCATTGATCGCGATGGTCACCACCACGGTCAGCACGGCCAGCACGGCGACCGCGATGAGCCAGCGCCCGATCGAGCCGTTGCCCGAGGGTTGGGTGTAGCCGGCCATCGGGATGTGCTCGGTGGGCAGCGCGCGGGCGTGCGGGCCGGTGGTGGTCAGGATGTTGGTGCGTTCGGCATCGGTGAAGATCTTCGGCGCCTCCGGCGCTTCGCCGCTGTGCACCCGGATCAGGTCGGTGCGCATCTCGGCGGCGCTCTGGTAGCGGTTTTCCGGGTTCTTCGACAGCGCCTTGAGTACCACCGCGTCCAGGCCGGGGGACAGCCCGGCGTGCCGGGTGGACGGCGGCACGGGGTCCTCGCGGACATGTTGGTAGGCCACCGCCACGGGCGAGTCGCCGACGAAAGGTGGTTCGCCGGTAAGGATTTCGTAGAGCACGCAGCCCAGCGAGTACACATCGGAGCGGGCGTCGACGGACTCGCCGCGGGCCTGCTCGGGGGACAGGTACTGCGCGGTGCCGATGACCGCGGCGGTCTGGGTGACGCTGTTACCGCTGTCGGCCAGCGCGCGGGCGATGCCGAAATCCATCACCTTCACCGCCCCGGCCTTGCTGATCATGATGTTGGCGGGCTTGACGTCGCGGTGGATGATGCCGTGCTGATGGCTGAAGTTCAGCGCCTGGCAGGCGTCGGCGATGATCTCGATGGCCCGTTTGGGCTCCATCGGGCCCTCGGTGTGCACGATGTCGCGCAGCGTGACCCCGTCGACGTACTCCATCACGATGTAGGGCAATGGCCCGTTGGGCGTGTCGGCTTCGCCGGTGTCATAGACGGCGACGATGGCCGGGTGGTTCAGCGCGGCGGCGTTCTGCGCCTCGCGCCGGAACCGGAGATAGAAGCTCGGATCGCGGGCCAGGTCGGCACGTAGCACCTTGACGGCGACGTCACGGTGCAGCCGGACGTCCCGCGCGATGTGGACCTCCGACATCCCGCCGAAGCCGAGAATCTCGCCGAGCTCGTAACGGTCCGACAGGTGCTGCGGGGTGGTCATGGAGTCCCACTCGGGGGTGCCTCGGGCGGCACGCCGATGACGGTGGTGCTGGTGGAGGTCTCCTGCTGGGCCGGGCGATCGCGCTTGTCCTGCGCGTTCACCACGATCAGGACCGCGATGATGATCGCCAGCGCGCCGAGCACCCCGGCGGCCCACAGCAGGGCCCGCTGTCCGGGTGAGAACGTCCGGCGCGGTGCCGGCGGGCGGTGGTTTCCGGTGGCGGCCCGTGGGCGCGACGCCGTCGGCGGGGGCCGGTATTCGGCGGCCGCTGCGGCGCGCGCCTGGGTGACCGACGGGATGGCCGCGGGGGCGGCTCGTCCGATCGTCGGCGCGGAGTTCGGCCGCGGTGGCCGGCGCCCGGCCCGCACCGCGGCGACGGCGTCGGAGAACGGGCCACCCGAGCGGTATCGGTGGTTGGGCTCCTTGGCCAGCGTGATCTCGATGAGCTCACGCACGTTCGGTGGCAGATCCGGCGGCAGCGGCGGCGGGGTCTCCTTGATGTGCTTCATCGCGACGGTCAGGGCGCCGTCACCGGTGAACGGGCGTTTGCCCGATACCGATTCGTAGCCGACCACACCGAGCGAGTACACGTCGGAGGCGGCGGTGGCGTCGCGGCCGAGGGCCTGTTCCGGCGCGATGTACTGCGCGGTGCCCATCACCATGCCGGTTTGGGTGACCGGCGCGGCGTCGACGGCCTTGGCGATACCGAAATCGGTGAGCTTCACCTGGCCGGTGGGGGTGATCAGGATGTTGCCGGGTTTGACGTCGCGGTGCACCAGTCCCGCGGTGTGCGCGACCTGCAGGGCGCGGCCGGTCTGCTCGAGCATGTCCAGCGCGTGGCGCAGCGACAGCCGCCCGGTGCGTTTGATGACGGAGTTCAGCGGCTCGCCGTTGACGAGTTCCATCACGAGGTAGGCGGTGCGGCCCTCACCGGCCTCGATCTCCGTCTCGCCGTAGTCGTAGACGCTGGCGATGCCGGGGTGATTGAGCATGGCGACGGTGCGCGCCTCGGCGCGGAACCGCTCGACGAACTCGGAGTCCTCGGAGAACTCGGCCTTGAGCACCTTGATCGCGACCTGGCGGCCGAGGCGGGTGTCGAGTCCTTCCCACACCTGCCCCATACCGCCGGTGGCGATGAGACGCTGCAGCCGGTAACGGCCCGACAGCGTCACTCCCACCCGGGCCGTCATGATGCCTCCCGGAGTGCGGCGGCGATGGTGGCCCGCCCGATCGGGGCGGCCACTGCGCCGCCGGTGGCGGACAATCGGTCTCCGCCATTCTCCACGAGTACCGCGACGGCCACTTTCGGGGCTTGCGCCGGGGCGAACGCGATGTACCAGGCGTGGGGCGGGGTGTTGCGGGGATCAGTGCCGTGCTCGGCGGTGCCCGTCTTGGATGCGATCTGCACGCCGGCGATGGCTCCCTTCTGCTGTGTCACCTGCTCGGCGCCGACCATCAGATCGGTAAGTGTAGCTGCGACCTGCGGTGACACCGCGCGTCGCTGCTCGGCGGGGGCGGTGGTGGCGATATTGGACAGGTCCGGTCCCTTGAGGGTATCGACCAGGTACGGGGTCATGGTTACGCCGTCGTTGGCGATGGTCGCGGCCACCATGGCGTTCTGCAGCGGAGTCACCGCGACATCGCGCTGTCCGATGCTGGACATGCCCAGCGCCGCGCCGTCGCTGATCGGGCCGACCGTGGACTCGGCGACCTGCAGCGGGATGGGTGCCGGCGGCGAGTCCAGGCCGAATGCCTGCGCGGCGGACTTGAGCTTGTCCGCGCCGGTGTCGAGCCCCAGCTCGACGAAAGCGGTGTTGCAGGACCGGGCGAAGGCCTCGCGCAGGGACGCGGTCGGTCCGCCCCCGCAGGATGAGCCGCCGTAGTTCTCCAGCGTCGCGGTGCTGTCGGGCAGCGGGATGCGCGCCGCCGAGGTCAGCTGGGTGTCCGGGGTGCTGCCGGACTGCAGCGCCGCCGCGGTGGTGATCACCTTGAACGTCGACCCCGGCGGGTAGGTCTCGGCGATCGCGCGGTTGACCAGCGGGCCGTTCGGGTCGTCGCGCAGCTCGTCCCAGGTGGAGGTCTGCACGGCACCGTCGTGGCTGGCCAGCTTGTTCGGGTCGTAGGACGGTGAGGACACCATCGCCAGGATCTTGCCGGTGGCGGGCTCGAGGGCCACCACAGCGCCCTTGCAGGGGCCGTCGCAGCCCTCGGACATGGCGTCCCAGGCGGCTTCCTGCACATCGGGACGCACGGTGGTGTCGACGGTGCCGCCGCGCGGGTCCCGGCCGGTGAAGAAATCGGCCAGCCGCTTGCCGAAGAGCCGCTCGTCGGAGCCGTTGAGCACGGGATCCTCGGCACGCTCGAGACCGCTGCTGGAGTAGCCCAGTGAGTAGAAGCCGGTGACCGGGGCGTAGGTCTGCGGGTTGGGGTAGACGCGCAGGAAACGGAACCGGCCGTCGGTGGACACCGAGTAGGCCAGCAGCTGGCCGCCCGCGGTGATCTGGCCGCGCTGGCGCGAGTACTCGTCGAGCAGAACCCGCTGGTTGCGCGGATCGGCGCGGTATCCGTCGGCGGTGAACACCTGGGTGAGGGTGGCGTTGGCGAGCAGCACCACCACCAGTGCCATGAACACGACCGAGATCCGGCGCAGCGAGTTGTTCATACGCGGCCGATCACTTCGGTGGAGGCGGCCGCGATCGGCGCAGGGTTGGGTGCCCGGGTGGTGTCGATCGGGCGCCGCGCGGCGTGCGAGATGCGCACCAGGATGGCCAGCAGCACATAGTTGGCCAGCAGCGATGAGCCGCCGTAGGACATCCACGGCGTGGTGAGCCCGGTGAGCGGGATGAGCTTGGTGACACCACCGACGACGATGAACAGCTGGATGGCCAGTGTCGAGGCCAGCCCGGCGGCCAGCAGCTTCCCGAAGCTGTCCCGGACCGCGAGCGCTGTGCGCAGACCCCGGATGACCAGGATGGTGTAGAGCATGAGAACGCCTGCCAGACCGACCAATCCGAGCTCCTCGCCGATCGCGGCGATGATGAAGTCGGTGGACGCCGCGGGCACGGTACCGGGCTGCCCGTTGCCCAGTCCGGTTCCGAAGATGCCGCCGGTGGCGAAGCTGAACAGCGATTGCACCATCTGGTAGCCGGCGCCGTCGGGATCGGCGAACGGGTCCAGCCAGTTCTGGACCCGCACCCGGACGTGCCCGAAAAGCTGATAGGCCACCAGGCTGCCGGCGGCGAACAGGGCCAGACCGATGACCACCCAGGACAATCGGTCGGTGGCCACGTACAGCAGCACCAGAAACGATGCGTAGAGCAGAAGTGAAGTGCCCAAGTCTTTTTCGAACACCATCACACCGACCGAGGCGATCCAGGCCACCAGCAGGGGGGCCAGATCACGCGGCCGCGGCAGGTCCACGCCGAGCACATGCTTACCGGCGTTGGTGAACAGTTCGCGCTTGGACACCAGCACCGCGGCGAAGAAGATCAGCAACAGGATCTTGGAGAACTCGGCGGGCTGGATGGAGAAGCCCTCGAAGCGGATCCAGATCTTCGCGCCGTTCTGCTCGGAGAACCGCCTCGGCAGCAGAGCCGGAATCACAAGCAGCACAAAGCCGATGAGGCCGCAGGTGTATCCGTAACGGGCCAGCATGCGGTGGTCGCGCAGCAGCGCCAGTACGGCGCAGAAGGCGGCCACGCCGACCAGCGTCCACAGCATCTGCTGGTCGGCGTTACCGCCGACGCTGTCCAGGCTCAGCTCACGCTGGGCGAGGTCGAGGCGGTGAATCATCACCAACCCCAACCCGTTCAGCAGCGCGACCACCGGCAGCAGCAGCGGATCAGCGTAGGGCGCGTAGCGGCGGATCGCCAGATGAGCGGCGCCGAACAGGGCGAGGTAGCCCAGTGTGTACTGCGCCAGGTCCCAGTCCAGGCCCTGCTCCTGATTGGCTTCCACGATGAGCAACGCCACGGTGGTGATCACCGCGGCGAAAATCAGAAGGGCGAGTTCGGAATTGCGCCGATTGGGCAGGGGAGGGGTGACCGAGACCGGTGACTGTGGCTGGGTCGACGAGGTCATGACGCCGTCCGGCAGTTGGTGCCCGGCTCCGGCGGTGGTGGGGGCAGCGCTGTGACGGTCGGGGAGGGGCTGGTGGGGCGCGGCGGCGGCGGGGCCGCGGTGGTCGGGGTCTCCGGCGCGGGCGTGGCGGGCGGAGGCGCAACCGATGTCGCGGGCGGCGGCGTCACCGGGCGCGGGGGGCCCGAGGCCGGCGGCGGGGGAGTGGTGGGGGACGGCGGCCGGGACGGGCTCGCCGTGGTGGTCGGGGTCCGGGTCGGCAGCGCGCAGATCGGCAGCAGCGACGTCCGGGCCAGTTCGTTGATCTGCCGGATCGCGTCGTCGAGGGAACCGGCGGGCAAACCGGCGGCGACCTGGGCGCGCTCGGACTCGCGGATGTCCCGCAGGCGCAGCACCTCGCAGTCCAGCGGCTCCTTGGACTGCCCGAAACTGATCAGCGACAGCTCGTTTCGGGCGTTCAGGCAGCCGACCAGAAATGGCTCCTGCAGGGAAAGGCCCAGAAAAGAGGTCTGCACACCCCGCATGATCGCGACGGTGTCTTCCTGCTCACTGACGTAATAGTTGTTGCGAATGATCTCGCGGGCGATGGTCAGCCCCGCCACCACCACCAGGAGGACCACCGCTGCGGCGATCAGTACCCGGCGTTTGGAGCGGGGCGGTCGTTGCTCCTCGGGTTGGGTGACAACCCTTTTGGGCTGGTTGCGCTTCGGATTGAATGCCGAGGCGCGACCCGCTGCGGTGTTCGGCGGGATGGTGTCGTCATCGATCCCGGAGACCGCGCCGGCCAGGATCGGCTGCGTCTGGCCGTAGTCGTAGTCCACGACGTCGGCGACCACCACGGTCACGTTGTCGGGGCCGCCGCCGCGCAGCGCGAGTTCGATCAGCCGGTCGGCGGCATCGACCACGTCGGGGATCTGCAGTGCCTCGGCGATGGTCTCGTGGCTGACCGGGTCGGACAGCCCGTCCGAGCACAGCAGGTAACGGTCGCCGACCTTGGCCTCGCGCATGATCAGCGTCGGTTCGACCTCGTGGCCGGTGAGCGCGCGCATGATCAGCGACCGCTGCGGATGGCTGTGCGCCTCCTCGGCGGTGATGCGTCCCTCGTCGACCAGGGTCTGGACGAAGGTGTCGTCCTTGGTGATCTGGGTCAGCTCTCCGTCGCGCATCAGGTAGCCGCGGGAGTCGCCGATGTGCACCAGGCCCAGCCGGCCGCCGGCAAACAGGATGGCGGTGAGCGTGGTGCCCATGCCCTCGAGCTCGGGGTCGGCCTCCACATGGGCGGCGATGGCCGAGTTGCCCTCGTGCACCGCCACATTGAGTTTGTTGAGCAGGTCGCCGCCGGGCTCGTCGTCATCGAGATGGGCGAGCGCGGCGATCACCAGCTGGGAGGCCACCTCACCGGCTGCGTGGCCGCCCATGCCGTCGGCGAGCGCCAGCAACCGGGCCCCGGCGTACACCGAGTCCTCGTTGTTGGCGCGAACCAGACCCCGGTCGCTGCGCGCTGCGTATCTGAGAACCAGTGTCACGGGCGCAACTCGATCACTGTCTTGCCGATTCGTACCGGCGTTCCCATCGGAACCCTTACCGCCGTAGTCACCTTCGCCCTGTCAAGGTATGTGCCGTTGGTCGATCCTAGGTCTTCCACATACCATTCCGATCCCCGTGGTGACAGCCTCGCGTGCCGTGTCGAGGCGTAATCGTCGGTGAGCACCAGGGTGGAGTCATCCGCACGCCCGATCAGCACCGGCTGGCTGCCCAGCGTGATGCGGGTACCGGCCAGCGCGCCTTCGGTGACGACCAGGTGCCGCGCGATATGGCGCCGCTCGCCCTTGGGGAGCAGTGACCCGCGCAGCGCGAGTCCGCGGCGCACCATGACCGCACCGGTGGGCGCATAGATGTCGGTGCGCAGGATGCGCAGCACCGACCAGATGAACAGCCACAGCAGCAGCAGGAACCCGACGCGCGTCAGCTGCAGTACTAGCCCCTGCATCCGACGTCCTCTCCGTCCCAGTTCCGTGCGAGTTCCGCCGTCACGATACTGGGGGGCCAGAAGGCCCGTAGCTGATCGACGGTCAGTGGACCCGGACGATGATCTCGGAGTGGCCCAACCGGATCACGTCACCGTCGGCGAGCTGCCACTCCTGCACCGGCGCATTGTTCACCGTGGTGCCGTTGGTGGAGTTCAGGTCCGACAACAGCGCGACCTGACCATCCCAGCGGATCTCCAGGTGACGACGGGACACCCCGGTGTCGGGTAGCCGGAACTGCGCATCCTGGCCGCGGCCGATCACGTTGGCGCCTTCGCGCAGCTGGTAGGTGCGGCCGCTGCCGTCGTCGAGCTGCAGCGTCACGGTCGCCGCGGCGCCATAGCCGGCGCCGTAACCGGCGGGCGCGGCGGGCTGGGCACCGTAGTCGTACCCGGCGGGCTCGCCGTAACCCTGATCCGGGTAGCCGGCCTGGGCGGGCGGCTCACCGTAACGGCCGTAATCGGGCGCTGCGGGGGCGGGCGGGGCCGCGTAGTCGGCACGGCCGTACTGCTGACCGCCGTAACCCTGATCCGGATAGCCGCCCTGGTCCGGGTAACCACCCTGATCGGGGTAGCCCGGAGCCGGCGGTGCGGGCGGACGTCCGTAGCCCTCGTCGTGGCGCGCCGGGGGGCGCCCGTAGTCATAGTCGCCGTAACCGGGCGGCGGCGAGGCGGGAGGCTGGCCGTATCCGGCCGGCGGTGGCGGCTGGCGGTAGCCCTGGTCGGGGTAACCGGCCGGCGGCTGAGCACCGGGCTGGCCGTACCCGGCGGGCGGACGCTGCTCATAGGAGGGCGGCGGGTAGCCCTGGTCCGGGTAACCACCCTGCTCCTGCGGGTAGCCGCCCTGATCGGGGTAGCTACCCTGGCGCGGCGGGTAACCACCCTGGTCGGGGTGGACGGGCTCCTGCGGGTGGCTGCCGCGGGCCTCTTCAGGCTGGCGGTACCGGTCGTCGTACTGATCGTCGCCGGGCCGACCCTGTCCCTGGCCTCGGTAGCTCGGGTTGTCGGTCATCGCTGATACTCCTGGTTCTGCGGTGGACGCGCGGTCTCGTTCTGCTGGGGCGGGTTCGCGGGTGGTCGTGTCTGGGTTGACCGCTCCACGGGCGCGGAACTGTCCGGTGTGCAGGCTCGGCGATGGCTCGAACCTGACGACCACATCACCATACGTTTGCCATCCCTGGTCATGGATGAAACCCTCCAGGTGACGGGCAAATGTGGTCGATGTCCGGTCGGGGTCGGCGCTCACCTTCTGATAGTCAGTCTCACTGAGGGTAATGACGTAGGCGTTGGGGGCCAAAATACGGCCTCCGCCGACATCGCGGGCGCCCGCCTCCGCCTCGCGGCGCAACAGCGCCTCGACCTCCTGCGGGACGATCGACCCGCCGAAGACCCGGGCGAAGGCGTCACCGACGGTCGACTCGAGGCGGCGTTCGATCCGGTCTGCCAGACCCATCTCACCGCCCCTCTGTTTCGTCGTACCGCTGTCGGTCGGTCCCCGCGCCGCGTGTCGCTCTGGCCACACTGCTCTCAGGCATGTTATCGGCCTATCGCGCAAAAGCGTGACCAACAGATCTCTGAGAATCGAATCCCGCCAGGTCAGCGGGGGTGGTGGGGATCGAGTTCTATGGGTTTGGGGGCGGCGGGCGTGGAGTGATAATGTTGCGCGGTCGCTCGGGCGAGTGGCGGAATGGCAGACGCGCTGGCTTCAGGTGCCAGTGTCCTTCGGGACGTGGGGGTTCAAGTCCCCCTTCGCCCACATTGAGGAGTTCAACGAACTCCGGGCACAAAGGTCACGAACCAGAAATGGGTCGTGACCTTTGTTGTTGGGTGGGCGGACCTCGATCCCTGTCATCCTCGGTTCGGATGGGACGAGGCCCCGAAGAGTCCCGCTTAGGTCCTTTTCTGGTCGCGCAGCCAAGTCGAGGCGTCAGGCGACGTTGGCGTTCTGATGGCGCAGCCGGTCATGCGTCCACTAACGCTACCGTTGGTGGACCGCATCCAGATCCGTGCGAGTGAGTACAGGATGAACAGCAAGGCCTACATCAGCGAGGGCAGAAGATGATCCGTCGCTCCGATCGATGGCGCACACGACGGAAGTGACGTGCGCGCCCTGGGCACGGAGCGACAATGCGGCCTGTCGAACCGCGCCCCCGGTGGTGATCACGTCTTCGATCAGCGTGACCCGCCGTCCGCCGATGTCGATCACTCCCTCGGCTACGCGCCGGGTGCCGTACTCCTTCGCTTGTTTCCGAACGAAAAGTGCAGGGAAACCGGTCAGTTGGCTGACCACTGTCGCCAGCGGGACTCCACCCAGTTCCAGACCGCCGACGAGGTCGGTTCCGGGCGGAAGCAATGAAACCATCGCCTCGGCTACCCGGTTGAGTAGCTTCGGGTCAGACTCGAAGAGGTACTTGTCGAAGTACTCCTCCGACGTCAGCCCTGATCGCAAGGTGAACACCCCTGACAGGCGGCAAGCAGCGTCAATATCGGCGGCCAACTCACGTCTATTCACCCTGTCATCGTTACACCAAGGCTGACCGATACTGCAGTCGAACGCCATGCCGTGCGAGGGCAAGGGATGGAGGCTTGAAGATTCTCTCCGTCGGGGTCGGGACCATGGGCAAAGCAGTGTCTGCAGTGATGTACTGCTCGTTCTGCGGGCGCGAATCGCGTCAGGTCAAGAAGCTGATTAGCGGTCACGGTGTGTATATCTGCGGCGATTGCGTCACCAAATGTGTGGCAATTGTCGAGGATCGACCCGATCGAAACACGCTCCCGCTGCGGGATCGTGAGGATTACTCGGATGACGAATTGCTCGACGAGATCCCGCGTGTTGCAGCTACGACGGCCAATGGGAGGCAGACCTACGTGCTCGCGTGGACGAGCTTCGGCAACGCGGAGTCGCGTGGTCCCGGATCGCCGCGGCGTTGGGCGTCACGCGACAGTCGGCCTGGGAACGCTTCACTCACGATTAGTAATCTGGGAACCATGGTGCCGCTCGGGCCGACTGATCCACTGCCACCCACCACGCAGCGAATCCTCGTCACCGGCGCATCCGGCGCCGGGAAAAGCACACTGCGCCAAACCATCAGCGATATTCTCGGACTACCCACCGTTGAATTGGACTCACTGCATCATGGCCCTGGCTGGACGCAACGTCCCAGCTTCATCGCTGACGTCGAGCAATTCGCCGCAGGCCCTGAATGGGTCGTCGAATGGCAGTACACACAGGTCCGCCCACTTCTGCTGCAGCGCGCCGACACCCTCATCTGGCTGGACCACAGCAAATTGACCGTCACCCAACGCGTCGTACGCCGAACCCTGCACCGACGAATCCACCGAACCGAGCTATGGAACGGCAACCTTGAACCGCCCCTGCACACGATCTTCACCGACCCCGAACACATCATCCGCTGGTCCTGGAACACCCATCAGAGGCGGCGAAACGAAGCTCAGGCCATCGCACACCAAGGCAACGGGCCCGTCGTCGTGCGCCTTCGCGGTCAACCCCAAGTCAATAAGTGGATCTGCGGCCCCCTCCACACCTTGGCGACTAAAAGAAGGCTGACCGAACCCTAGCTATGCCAGCACGACTCTGACCAGCAGAAACGGCGGCAAACCCAGTCGATGCGGAGCCTCGGCACGTACGGCCTCGGTGGGGATCGGTTCGTCACAGCGCTGGAGAACAAAGCCGTGATCCAAGACCGCGGCGATGTAGGTGGAAATCGTGCGGTGGTAATTACCGGCTCGGCGCACGCTGTGCGGGTGCGCCGATCGCCACAGCCCTTCGGCGAAGTAGTCGCCGGCGACACGTCGCAGTCCGCTTGGTGTCGAGATCGTCTCGGCAGCGGGGGCCTCGAAGCACGGGTGCGGCACGGTGAAGGCGAGAAACCCGCCAGGGCGCAGCACTCGTCGGACCGATCCAAGGGCGGCATCGAGATCGGCCATGTTGTTCAGCGACAACGCTGCAGTCACACCATCCGTGGAACTGTCAGGCACGGTGCGCAGGGTGGTTCCGTCATCGACGCGATAGACGACTCCAGCCCGATGGACACGCTCGGCCGCTTCGGCATGCGCGATCAGCGTGCGGGTGGGATCTATGCCCACAACCCGTGCTCCGGCCGCGGCGAGCGCTCGGCTGACGATGCCCTCCCCGCACCCAATATCAAGAACGTCGAGGCCAAAAAGATTGTCCGGCAGTGCATTCAGCAAAATATCCCGTGAGAACTGATGCATCGCAGAACCCCCACGAACCAACTCGGCGTACCAATCCGCGATGCCATCCCAATCGTCTTCCACCAGTGCCGATCTTACCCAACACGAAGTTGTAACTGGTGAGACAAGATCTGCTCCGTCTCGACTTTTTAGAAACGGGACAAGCGGTCTGCGGCGACGCGTTCCTCACAGCCGAGGCCCGCACCAAGCATCCGGCGAGAATACTGCTGGCCATGAAGTTTGTGGAGTTGCCCCGGGGTGTTCTAGACGGCGATGACCATGGAAGCCGCCACGTCACGATGCTCCAGCTTGCCCGGCTCGACGCGACGGAAGACCTCCGCGTGCACATCGCCTGGTGCGGTCCAGACAGCGTGGTCGGTCGACATCCCGCTGGGGCGCATCAGCTCTTTGCGGTCGTCAGCGGGTCGGGATGGGTTGCGGATAGCGCCGGCCAACCTATTCCTATAGCCGAAGGTCAGGCAGTGGTCTGGAATCCCGGCGAGGTGCACGAGTCCGGCTCGGAAGTCGGAATGATCGTCGCAATCGTGGCAAGTGCCACTCCCATCGTCGACTAGGAATAGACGGCTGTGTGGACGTCGGCGCCGACCAGTAGGCCCCATGCGGTCGGATTACCGGCGGCTCCCTAGTCATGCAGTGCATTCCGTGTGCGCGCAGGACACATTTCTACGCTCGGTATGGGTAGCCGCAGGCGAGTCTCCCGAGTGGATTGTTGCCCGGACAGATGCCCTCCTCAAAGAAGTCGGGCGCATCGTCGGCGTCGAAACATGGGCTAACTACACCGGCGACATATGGAAGGGGTCACCGAACCGCCTCGCAGACCTCGTCCGCAGTTTCGTGGTCCGAGACCGCCCAACGGTGGATAATCCAGCCGGCGAACGACTCCCAGAGGGGGGCTATTCATTAATCCTGTCCGGTATCGGGGCAGGTGTAGACATTGAACTGATGGTGGCGGCGGGCTGTACCGCCCTCGCGGCTCGATTGCCGATGCACACACCTTCAATCAAGTTGCGGGCGAAAGTATCCCGGACCATCACCGGCGACCTCGGAGACCCATCGCACCGCCCGTCGGGGCAACTGGAAGATCGGCATCGGCTACCGCACCTGGCTCAGCACCGAAGTCGGAGCCGTCACCCGAGCCGCGGACGGACTGACTGTCACCGATCTGGCCGGCGGAACGCTGATCTCCGCGCCCGACGACTGGCCTACCGATCGGGTCGTCGCGGCGATGACCGAGACCCTCTCGGCGAACGACCTTGACGAGATTCCACACTGAACGGCCACCGCACGTGACCGAAACAGCTACGCGTGCATCCCAGGGCCAGTCTCCATAGACCTACTGCTCGCGGAAGCAAACATCTTGTGTCGAACTCAGCGGCTGCGCCGTTGCCAGACCCACCGCTACCGGCGAAACAAGACCCACAGCCGTCGCTCACTCTCCAAGCCAGCGAAAGACGTGACAGTGGCTGCGCGCGTTGGCGTTATGCTGCTCAAAGGGGAGTGAATCGGGGGATTCTGTGTTGACTGAAACGTTGGCCGACGGGCTGTGGGCCTATCGGTTGGGTCAGGTCATGTTCGATCTGGCCCTGCTGATAGCCGGGGCGCTGCTGCTGTTTGTCGGTATCCGTCGTCGCCGAACCTATGATCGCTGGGTCCGAAACGACGATTCCAGGTTCGCCTCAGAGCCCGCCCGAGACCTCGCCGCTGACGACGACGAGTTCGATCCTCGCTTGCGCGACGACTATGACCCGGACGATGATGAGGATCTTGGGCCGCGACAACCGCGCACGCCAGGCAAGGGCACCGTGCTCATCGTCATCGGTGTGTTGGTCCTCCTGCTGGGAACCAAACAGGTGATTACAGGTCTGATCCCGCCGCGCATTCCACAAGCCGAAGGCGGTGTCGTGGTCGGGCAGTGCATCACCGCACAGACCTACGACCAGGGCCACATGAACAGCGAGCCCGTCGACTGCGACCAATCCGACGCCACCATGGAGCTGGCATCCGACGGCGACGCCACAGCGAGCTGCCCGGACGGAAAACGCGCCGGCACAACGTACCCCGCGCTCACCAACGCCGGCCGCACGCAGTGCTTCGTCCTCAACCTGCGCGAAAACCAGTGCTACGTCCTCGCCCGCACCGCCACCGTCGTCACCTGCACCAACCCGGCCGCGAACGTGAGGGTCACGCGCCGCATCGACGGCACCAGTGCAGCGAAGGGATGCTCGGCTCAGGCGCGGGTCATGGCCTACCCCGAACCGCAGCGCGTTTACTGTTTGGTCGCACCGTGATTCGCCTCGGAGACACGTGACATCGCCTCGTTTCAGCGGCAGTTGAGGCACCAAGACGGATTGGATCGGGGGACTCTGCGGTGATCGACATGTTGGCTTACGGACCCACCTTTCGGCAGACCAGCTATGCCATCATCTTCCCGGTCGTGGGCGCGGTCCTGCTGGCACTCGGGATCCGGCGCCGACTGGCCTGGCGCCGCTGGAACGGCGACGACAACGACCGGCTGCTGAAACAGACACCTGGCTCAGCAGCACCGGGTACGGACTCCGAGGCCCGGGCCGATCTCGGAGGCCCTTCGTCTCAGCCACCGGGCAGGGGAACCGCGCTCATCGTCGCCGGCGCAATCGTGGCGGTGCTCGGCGCGGGGCACATCCTGTCCTATGTCGCGGCCGCTCGCGTATCGAACGCGGTGAAATACGATGTCGGCCAGTGCATCACACCTAGCGAGTTCGAACGGCGAAGCATCACCGCCGATCCCGTCGACTGCGGCCGCACCGATGCCACCCTGCAGTTGATCTCCGAAGTCGACGCAGACGCGAGCTGCCCAGACGGAAAGCGCGACGGCACCCTTTACCCGGCGCTCACCAGCGACGTGCGCACCTTGTGCTTCGTGTGGAACCTGCAGGAAGGGCATTGCTATGCCGCCGCCAGGGCCTTCACGCCGGCCGACTGCGCCGACCCCACCGCCAACGTGAAAGTCGCACGCCGCGTCGACGGACCCGGCGGAGCCGGTGATTGCCCCGCTGACGGGCGGGCGATCACCTATCACGAACCCAAGCGCAGCTACTGCCTCGTCGCGCCATGATGCATCCCAACCACGCGTGGCGCATGTTTGTCTCGTTGGCCCGAAAGTGTGCCCTGGCGGAGGGCTCGGGCCTCACCCTGACCGGACACGTCAAGACGTTTGGCTACGTCGCGTTCGTCTCTTCCTCGATAAGCGAGATTCTTACCACCATCGACTGTGGTGAACGACCGCGTCTGCGAGTAGAGCGACGCCGGCGATCAGAAACATGATGCGTACACCGATGGGCCCGTAGCGGGTGAGAGTGCGCACGAGCCAGCGATGCGCTCGATCAGCTCGTTTACTTCTGCTGGTGGACAACCCGAGAACCAGCATGCAGGGCAGCAGTGCGATGACGCAGTAGGCGATCACCATGATCGGCCAGGCGGATGGTCGAGGTTGCATTGCGGCGATCATGGCCAGACCCGCCAAGTAGGGAATCGCAGTGGGCGCCTGCCCACAACCGACAGCGGCACCGACGAACCCGAGCAACCAAGGCCGCTGACGCATCGCGGCCATGGCCCACCCCGGCGCGGTCGTTTGGGCGGTCAGTGGGAAAAATGCCAAAGCGATCAACACCACGCCCAGTAAGAGTTCGCCCCAGTACCGCACTGTCGGTGTGAGACTGACATCGGCCAGATCAACCAGAAAGTGCAAACCAAGTACGGCACACAAGCCGAAGATGGCCATCACCACAAAGACACCGGCAATGAAACTCACACCACCAGGCAACGCCGACTGACGATTGAGCCGACTGCCATAGACCACTGCCGAGACGACCCCGATATTCAGCACACTCAGCGAATCCAGGAACGCCAAACCCGTCAACGTCAGCAAAAGCGCGCTCACTGTGCTCGCGGCTCCCCAGCCCATAGAGCGTCGACGCGATCGCACCGACACCAAAATTCAAACCCGTCGCCGATACTACGGCCCCCAGGTCGCAAGCTACGTTGGCTGTCGGTCGAGAGCCGTTGCGATGTATCGACGCCCGACAGATCTCTCGCCAATCACCACGCGTCCGTGGGGCGTTCGAGTACGCCGGTCGAGGGACTGGTGTCGTCAGCGGGGAGGGGGCCCGGTCCGGCGCTAGCACGGGGGTGGCTCCTGACTTTGGTCGGCTCACTTGGAACGCTTCGGCGACGGCATTGATTTTGACCACAGATTCATGATCGCGATATCACACGTCGTACAGGTCGGCCATGCCGGCGATACCGTTCTCGGTTCGATATTCGTGTGTTTGCCGGGAAGATCCGGGGCCCTGTGAGCTTTTCCGGGTGTCATCCGCGCCGTTTTCCACTCCAGGGCTGGGGCCGGCGCGACAGCGCGACCCTGACGCAGAAATCGACGCGCCAAAGGGTCAGTGCGGCGGAGCGGCGAGTTCTGATCGAGGCACCGAAACCTCCAGGGGCCCTTCGGCATGTCCCAAGAGCTGACCCTGTCCGAAGTAGAAGATCACGCCCTCGTCGGTGATCGCGAAGTTGCCGAACGTAGCGTCATCCACCTTTCCGAGCATCGACGTCAGAACCTCAGGCGCCCAACGTTTCTCCAACTCCTGACGAACGGCCGGGTAGATGATGTCGAGCGGTCTCGCGCCCGGGGCGAGCAACGAGTCCAGCTCTATCGGTACCTGACTGCCGTTGTCGTAGTTGAATGCTTCACCGGTGCCTCGCTGTAGGCGCGCAGACCCCGGCATATCGAGGCGTCGCGCAGGGTCCCGGTCAGGGTGACCGGATCAAAGGAGTACTCGAAGGTCGACGGCTGCCGGACGCCGTCGCAGGTGGCCCCGGTGGGGTTGGGCCGATTGAACTGCCACCGCCCGTCGATCAACCGCATCTCGTGGGTCCAGCCGCCGGTTTGTGATGTCACGGCGGTGCAGCCGTCCCCGCACGGCGCGAGGGTCCAGTACCAGTGCGTGTCGGTGTCGGTGTCGGGGTCGGGGTCGGGCCACTGCTCGGCGCCGAGCACGGTGAATTGCCTGCTGCCCTGGACGTATTGGTCATACATGCCGGACAGCTCCTCGGCCGGGGCCGGTCCGGCGAAGATGACGGCAGCCCCGCCGGGCGCGGCAAGCGTGGAGACGACGCGAACAACAGCCATGGTGTGTCCTCCCGCGGGTCCGCTGACCGGAGTATCGCAGGACGGCCGTCGCGCCGTCGCTGATCAGCGATTTCAGTGCTGCGGCGGCCAAGGCGGAGGCGGTGGAGGCGGGGGCTGCTGCGGGTACGGCGGGGGCCACTGGCCACCCGGGGGCGGAGGTTGTTGCCCCTGCCAGTACGGCTGCTGACCCGGCCACTGCGGGTTCGGGTAGTACGGATTCGGCGGCGGGCCCTGTTGCCGCGGCTTCTGCACCAGCTTCACGATCGCCCAGATGACCAGTCCGATAATGAGCGCCAGGAAGAACAGGCGGCCCATCACCTCGCCGACGACACGTCCCCGGTTGCTCACCTCCGCCAGATTCAGCGCAAGATCGATCGTCTCCATCGTGGCTCCCCCCGGCCGCCAGCCTTGTCGCTACCAGCCTATTGCCATCCGGGCGTGCTCCGTGCACGGATTTCCGCGTGGTTGCCCACGGCCCGTTCGATATCCCCTCGGCGGTGACGGTGGTGCTCCGGTGCGTCTTCTCGCCCACGCGGTTGGTGAGTTTCTTGCCCCGCCTCCGCGTGCTAACAGGGATCGCCGGGTGGCGTGAAGTAGGCCACGCCTTCGACTGTGTAGCAGGGGATCTCGCCCGGGAAGTAAGGGGTGTGGACCGCGGCGATGGCGGCACCGGCGACGACATCGCCTGCGATGTTGGTGCACCCGCCTGCAGAGAAGTGCCGGCCGCTTGCGCCGGCACACACGTCGGCACCGGCCGCCGGGGCGGCCACAACTGGGAGGACGGCTGCCGATGCGCTGAGCAGCGCGCCGGCCAGCAGAGTGGTGGTGCGTGTGACCATGGGAATCTCCTCAAGGGGCGCGATGCCCTACTGGCAATTGTCGCGTCCGTAGGCGTTCGGGGTCGCATTTTCCGGATAGTCGACGGTGGATCCTTGCCGCTGCAATCTCTTCACTGCGCGGCCGCATGGCCCATCGGTGGCGGTTTGACACGTGACGTCGGGTACCGCGACGAACTCAGATCGCCAACTGCCGGATGAGTGCGTCGGCGCCGGTGATGACCGGGGGGTACCGCCTGCGCGCCGCCGAGCCCAGCCAGTCCTCGCGCCGCAGTTCGTAGACGTGCTCGATGAGCTCGCGGCCGTCCTCGACCAGGATGTGACTGTCGACGAACCGGTAGCCGAGCGAGGTGGAGACCGCGATGCTGGCGGTGTTCTCCTCGAGCGCCCAGGATTTCGCCGCCTCGGCGCCCAGGAGGCCGAACGCGAGTTCGAGCACCGCGGCCCGGGCCCGGATGCCCAGCCCGCGGCCCTGGAACGGCGCGATCAGCCATGAGGTCGTACCGACGATGCGTCGCTGCGGCCACTGCTCGAATCCAGACACACTCTGCAGACCGACCGGTGCGCCGTCGACGAGGACCGCGAGATCGAGGGTCCAACCCGGCCGTTTGGCGAGATCGCGGTTGGATTGCACCCGGGCGATCCGCTGGCGTTCGATCTCCTGCGGGGTACGTCCGTCGATCCACTTCACGAAGTGCGTCTGATCGGCGGGCAGCACCGCGCCCGGTGTCCCGGCGTGCCGGGCGAGTTCGGCGAGCTGGGCGTCCGTCGGTGCGGCCAGCTCGGCACCCTCCAGCGCGATCCGCAACGCGAATTGTGCTCCCGCCTCGGTCATCCCGTCGACAGTAGCCCCCACCCGACCGGGAAACACCGGACCTGCCGGCCGGGTTCGGTGGTTACGCTGAAGACATGCCGACCGAGATCACGGTGCGTGGATCGTTCTCCGCCTTCCAGCCGCCCGAGCGGGGAACCGTGCGGGCATCGATCGCCCACGAGGGTGCCGACATGGGAACGGTGTATGACCGGGTGGCCCACGATCTCGCTACGGTCAAGACCTCGGTGACCCGCCTGCAGGCCCTGGATCCGCCGCCGCTGACCTGGTGGTCGGCCGGGCAGCTACGCACCTGGTCCCAGCGGCCCTGGCACAAGGACGGCAAGCAGCTGCCGATGGTGCATCACGCCGGTGTCGATGTCGAGGTGAAATTCCGCGACTTCGCAGCACTGTCGCGGTGGGTCGGTGAACATGTTTCGGGCACCGGGGGATTCCGGGTCACCCAGGTGATCTGGGCGCACACGGCAGCTCGGCGCGACGCCTTGTTCGCCGATGCCCGTACCCGAGCGGTGCGCGATGCGTTGGCCCGTGCCCAGCAGTATGCGGACGCGCTAGAGCTGGGCACGGTGCGCCCGGTGGCCATCGCCGACGCCGGAATGCTTGCCACTCAACACCTTCCGGAAGCCGCCCATGGTGGCACCTTCCTGCGGGCGGCGGCAAGCCCGGCCGGCGGCGGGGATGTCGAATTGTTGCCCGAGGACATCGAGGTGTCCGCGACCGTCGACGCCCGGTTCCTGGCGGGCGAACCTTAACCGAACGCGTTGCGCAGGAACGGGGTCGAATCGACCAGCGAGGCCAGCACCGTCCCGCTGTGGTCTTCCTCCGGGTAGACGCGCAGTTCGACGTTCTGGTTGTTCGCCACCAACTGGTCGTAGAACGCCAACGTCGAAGCGGGCGGAACGTCCCGGTCGAGCAGGCCCACCCCCAGGAAGATGGGCCGATCGAATCCCGAGACCGGCGTCCCCATGAAATCGTGCAGGGCGTCCTCCATGCCCGGGATCGAGATGAGCGATGCGGAGAACATGGCAGCCGGGTCGAGATGTGCCAGTTCGTCGGCGAGCGGATGGACACACACCGTCTCCGCGCGGGCGGCGGCGTTCAGGCCGGCCGGGGACAGCACGCTGTTGACGTCCAGATCGGGTCGCGCCTCACGCAGTGCCGCGAGGATGTAGGCCGTATAGGCGTTGGCCACCGGGCCCAGCTCGGGAAGCTGAAGTTCCGGTCCCGCCTGTGCAACGAACTTCTGGATGTTCGCCGGGGTGCCGGTCGCGACCACGCCGCGGTAGTCGAGCCCGCTGCCGGCGCTGAACTCGGTGGCCCAGCGGGCACTGGCGACCGCCGCGCCGCCGCCTTGGGACTGCCCGACGATGGCCCACTTCGGGGACAGCGCGATGTCCATCCGGTGGGCGGCGATCACCGAGTCGATGACACCGTGAGCGGTGGTGACGCTGTTCAGGTAGCTCATCAGGCCGGGGGTGCCCAGCCCCGCGTAGTCGCTCGCGACGATGGCGTACCCCTGGTTCAGCCAGTGCGACAGGTATTCGTCATCGCGCGGGATGCGGGGGAGTGCCGACGGTGTGCAGTCGTCGCCGAGGCCGACGGTGCCGTGCGCCCAGGCGATCACCGGGTAGCCGCCCGGCGGGGCCGGTGTGCGCGGGACGAACACGGCGGCCGTGCTCACGGCGGGTGCATCGTGCTGGTCGGTGGTGGAGTACAGGATGCGGTAGGCGGCGCCGGCGCCGGCAATGGACAGTTCCGGTGCCAGCGGGACGGT
Source organism: Mycolicibacterium sp. P9-22 (assembly GCF_008329585.1). Taxonomy (GTDB): domain Bacteria; phylum Actinomycetota; class Actinomycetes; order Mycobacteriales; family Mycobacteriaceae; genus Mycobacterium. Next base: position 256,760 of record NZ_NPKP01000007.1, read on the forward strand.
TTCGATGAGATTGCCGGGCGCCGGGATCGGCCCGGCGTAGTGGCGGGCGTCCAGCCCGGACCAGTTCGGCGTCGCGGCGTGCGCGACGCCGGGCACGGTGAGGACGACGGCGAGGAGGACAAACAGGGTGGCGCGCAGCGCGCGTCGCAGACCGGCCATGCCCGACACCTTAAGCGGTGAGCACCCGGACTCACCCCGAGCTTAATCTTGACTAATTCCAGAAAACGGGACAGACTCGTTTCGTGGACACGACAGCCGACTTCCAGCAGATGCTGCGGGGAGCCTCGCTGCGCGTGACCCGCCCGCGGGTGGCGGTGCTCGGCGCCGTCGCCCGGCATCCGCACGCCGATACGGATTTGGTGATCCGCGCGGTCCGTGCGGAATTGCCCGAGGTGTCGCACCAGACCGTCTACGACTCGCTCAACGCGCTGACAGCCGCCGGCCTGGTGCGCCGCATCCAACCGTCCGGTTCCGTGGCGCGCTACGAGTCACGTGTCGGGGACAACCACCATCACGTCGTGTGCCGGGCGTGTGGGGTCATCGCGGACGTCGACTGCGCGGTCGGGGAAGCCCCCTGTCTGACCGCCGCCGATGATCTCGGCTTCGCCATCGATGAAGCCGAGGTCATCTATTGGGGCCTGTGCCCCGATTGCTTCACCGCGCAAAACATTTCGAAATAACAACCCAGTCCGACAGCCCCGGAAGGATCCGCATGCCCGAAACCAGTCCCCCGATCGGTGAGGCCCAGACCGAGCCCGCCGCCGCCCAATGCCCGATGCTGATCAAGCCCCCCGTCGAGGGCGGCAGCAACCGCGACTGGTGGCCCAACGCGGTCAACCTAAAGATCCTGCAGAAGGATCCTGACGTCATCAATCCGCAGGACCCGGGATTCGACTACAGCGCCGCCGTGCAGACGCTTGACTTCGAGCAGTTGGCCGCCGACGTCGACGCCGTGATGACCGACTCGCAGGACTGGTGGCCGGCAGACTTCGGGCATTACGGCCCATTCTTCATCCGGATGTCCTGGCACGCCGCCGGCACCTACCGCGTGGAGGACGGCCGCGGCGGTGGCGGCAAGGGGATGCAGCGCTTCGCGCCGCTGAACAGCTGGCCCGACAACGTCAGCCTGGACAAGGCCCGCCGGTTGCTGTGGCCGGTCAAGAAGAAGTACGGCCAGAAGCTGTCCTGGTCGGACCTGCTGGTCTACGCAGGCAACCGCGCGCTGGAGAACATGGGCTTCAAGACCGCGGGCTTCGCGTTCGGCCGCCCGGACTACTGGGAGCCCGAGGAGGACATCTACTGGGGTGCCGAGCACGAGTGGCTGGGCTCGCAGGAGCGTTACGCCGGTTCGGGCAGTGACCGGACCAAGCTGGAGAACCCGTTGGGTGCCAGCCATATGGGCCTGATCTACGTCAATCCCGAAGGCCCCGAAGGCAACCCGGATCCGGTGGCTGCGGCCATCGATATCCGCGAGACCTTCGGCCGGATGGCGATGAACGACGAGGAGACAGCGGCGCTGATCGTCGGCGGCCACACCTTCGGCAAGACGCACGGTGCCACCGAGGTGGAGAACGGTGTCGAGCCCGAGGCCGCGCCGCTGGAGTCCCAGGGCCTGGGCTGGGCCAACTCGGGCGTCGGCAACGAGACCGTGAGCAGCGGCCTCGAGGTGACCTGGACACACACCCCGACCAAGTGGGACAACTCCTTCCTGGAGATCCTGTACGGCAACGAGTGGGAGTTGTTCAAGAGCCCCGCCGGCGCAAACCAGTGGCGGCCCAAGGACGGCGGCTGGGCCAACTCGGTGCCGATGGCGCAGGGCAACGGCAAGACGCACCCGGCGATGCTGACCACCGACCTCTCGATGCGGATGGATCCCATCTACGGTGCGATCACCCGCCGCTGGCTGGACCATCCGGAGGAGCTGGCCGAGGCGTTCGCCAACGCCTGGTTCAAGCTGCTGCACCGCGATCTGGGGCCGGTCTCGCGCTACCTCGGGCCGCTGGTTCCCCAGCAGACCTGGCTGTGGCAGGACATCGTCCCCGCCGGCAAGACCATCAGCGATGCCGACGTCGCCACCCTCAAGACGGCCATCGCGGCTTCGGGACTGACTGTGCAGCAGCTGGTTTCGACCGGCTGGAAGGCGGCCGCATCCTATCGGCACGCCGATATGCGCGGTGGCGCCAACGGCGGCCGGATCCGGCTGCAGCCGCAGCTGGGCTGGGAAGCCAACGAGTCCGATGAGCTCGCACTGGTGATCGCCAAGCTCGAGGAGATCCAGGGTTCGGCCGGCGTCGACGTGTCGTTCGCCGATCTGGTGGTGCTGGCCGGCAATGTGGGCGTCGAGACAGCCGCCAAGGCAGCCGGTTTCGACATCACCGTGCCCTTCACCTCGGGCCGCGGCGATGCCACCCAGGAGCAGACCGATGCGGAGTCGTTCGCGTACCTGGAGCCCAAGGCCGATGGTTTCCGCAACTACGCAGGCAAGGGTCTGCCGCTGCCGCCCGAGTACCTGCTGATCGACCGGGCCAATCAGCTCAACCTGTCCGGACCGGAGATGACCGTCCTGATCGGTGGCCTGCGGGCGCTGGGTGCCAATTACCAGGGCAGCGATCTCGGGGTGTTCACCGAGAACCCGGGCCGGCTGACGACGGACTTCTTCGTCAACCTGCTGGACATGAGCACCAAGTGGGCGCCGTCGCCGGCCGATGACGGCACCTACGTGGGCACCGACCGTGCCAGCGGTGCACAGAAGTTCACCGCCAGCCGGGTCGACCTGCTGTTCGGGTCGAACTCGCAGCTGCGCGCGCTGGCCGAGGTGTACGCCGAGGACGACGCGAAGGAGAAGTTCGTCAAGGACTTCGTCGCCGCGTGGACCAAGGTGGCCAACGCCGACCGTTTCGACCTGAGCTAACTGCAGCCCTCATTCCAGGCCGGTTCCCTTCGGGGGGCCGGCCTGGATGTGGTTAGTGGGCTTTCTTCTTCCCGAACGGCAGCACGTGCACGATGGCCGCGACGATGGCGCCGATCACCAGGCCGACGACGGCCGAGATCGCGGTGTTGACCACCCAGGCGATCCCGCCCTCGGCGAAGCCGATGGCGTGGGACACCCAGTGCTCGGCGTCGTGCACGAGTTCGTAGGGCGGCCGCAACCCGGCCTCGAAGCTCTGCGCGAGCAGGATGTGGCCGCCGACCCACAGCATCGCGATGGTGCCGATGATCGACAGCGCGGAGAGCACCTTGGGCATCGCGGCGACCAGACCGCGGCCGAGCTTCTGGGCGAACGCGGATGACCGCTGGGCCAGCGACAGTCCGGCGTCGTCCATCTTCACGATCAGGGCGACGACCCCGTACACCGCCGCCGTGATGACGATGGCGACGACGATCAGGCTGGCCAGCCGCAGCCAGAAGGTCTGGTCGGCCACCTCGTTGAGCGCGATGACCATGATCTCGGCGGACAGGATGAAATCGGTGCGGATGGCGCCGGAGGTCATCGTCTTCTCGGCGTCCTCGCCCTCCAGCGCGACGGGAGCGGCATGCGCGTCATGGCCGGAAATCCAGCCCCAGACCTTCTCGGCGCCCTCGAAGCACAGGAATGTGGCCCCTGCCATGAGCAGATAGGGCAGCGCCCACGGCGCGAAAATGCTCAGCAGCAGCGCCGCCGGCAGGATGAACACCAGTTTGTTGCGCAGCGACCCGATCGCGATGCGCTTGATCATCGGCAGCTCGCGGGATGCGTGGATGCCCTGCACGTACTGCGGTGTCACCGCGGTGTCGTCGATCACCACCCCGGCCGCCTTGACCGTGGCCTTACCCGCCGCGGCGCCGATGTCGTCGATCGACGCGGCGGCCAGGCGGGCCAGGACGGCAACGTCATCGAGGAGTGCGAACAGTCCTGCGCTCATGTACCGAAGGCTAGCCGGTGGCGCACCGACGCGCGTACCGGCTCTTGGTAACAGAGCAATTGCTCTGTTATGGTCGTGCGGTGCCCCGCCCCCGCCTCTACGACCTGGACACCGTGCTCGACGCGGTGGAAGCCCTGGTGGCTGCCCAGGGACCTGCGGGGGTGACCGTGCGGGCCGTGGCCTCGGCCGCCGGACTGTCGAACGGCGCGCTCTACCACAACTTCTCGTCCCGCTCGGAGCTCATGGGCCGCGCCTGGATGCGGGCCGGCAACCGATTCCTGGCGCTCCAGCGCGAGGCCGTCGGCACGGCGTCCGGCGTCGACGCGGTGGTGGCCGCGGCCGAGGCACCGGCAGCTTTCGCCGCGCACCACCCGGAATCGGCACGGCTGATCCTCACCGTGCGGCGCGAGGAGATCCTCGGACCCGAGCTGTCCGATGGGCTCACCGGCGAGCTGCTCGGCCTGGACACCTTGCTGGTGGGGGTGATGATCGGGCTCGCCGAGCAGCTGTGGGGACGCCGCGACGCCGCCGCGGTCGACACCATCACGACCTGCATCGTCGATCTGCCGACCGCGATCCTGCTCAGCCGCAACAGGCTGCACGACCCGACCGCCCGCGAGCAACTGGGCGCCGCCGTGCGCGCCGTGCTCGAGACCGGACCCGCACCACGAAAGGAAAAACACCGATGACACCGACCCTGGAACAGGTGGACGGTATCGCCGTCCTCACCCTGGGCGACGACGAGAACCGCTTCACTCCCGAATTCCTCGACACCGTGCACGCACTGCTGGACACGGTGCTCGCCGACGGGGCGACGGGTCTGGTCACCACCGCGACCGGCAAGTTCTACACCAACGGTCTGGATCTGGACTGGCTGGCCGCCAACGGGGAGAAGACCCAGTGGTACGTCGGACAGGTGCAGAGCCTGCTGGCTCGTGTACTCACCCTGCCGGTCCCGACCGCCGCCGCCATCGTCGGGCACGCCTTCGGAGCGGGGGCGATGCTCGCCACCGCCCACGACTTCCGGGTCATGCGTACCGACCGCGGGTACTTCTGCTTCCCCGAGGCCGATATCCGGATCCCGTTCACGCCCGGCATGGCCGCGCTGATCCAGGCGAAGCTGACACCGCAGGCGGCTGTGGCGTCGATGACGACCGGCCGCCGGTTCGGTGCGCCGGACGCCCAGACCTACGGGATCGTGGACGCCGTCGCCGCGGAGGGCGCGGTCACCGCCGCCGCTCTGGACCTGTTGCGGCCGTTGGCCGGAAAGGACCCGGGCACTCTCGGGGCGATCAAGACGACGATGTTCGGTCCGGCCGCCGAGGCGCTCACGGCCGCCGCAGCACCCCATTGAGCACCAGCTCGGCCAGCTGACCGGCGGCGGCCTCGGCGTCGGTGACCCGCCGCACGCAGACCGCATACCAGGCGCCGCCGGCGATCACGTCCATCAGGGTGTCGGCGTCGACAGGGCGCGCCACCCCGGTGGTCACCGCCGCCGATATCCGATCCGCCAGGTCGTGCCGGGCGGTCGCTTCGAGCCGGTCACTGATCACCCGGCGCATGGCCCGGTCGGTGCGCAGGTCGGCGAGCAGTCCCGGAATCGATTCGCGGACAACCGGATCGGCATACATCCGGATCGCGCCGCGGCACAACCGGGTGATCTCGGCGATGAAATCGTCCTCGGGCGCGTCGGGGCCGAGATCGGGGAAGACCGCCTCGTGCACCAGCTGCGCCTTGGAGTGCCAGCGCCGGTACACCGCGGGCCTGCTCACCCCGGCCGTCGACGCGATCAGGTCGATGGTGGTGGCAGCGTAACCGCGCTCGACCAGCAGGGTGCGGGCCGCGGCGAGCACCGCGGTATCGATGGCGGGGTCGCGGCGGGACCCCTGCCTGCGGTGCCGCGATGCGGTCTCGCTGATTTCGGCCTCCCCACCCGGATTTGTCGATACAGTCTGTCACAACAAATCCGGATGAGAAGGTCCACCATGAATCTCGATCTGGCCCCGGTCGGCGCCGACGGGCACCACCTCTACACCTGCCCGCTGTGTGAAGCCATGTGCGGACTGGACATTCACGTCGATGGCGGCAAGGTCGCCGGGATCCGTGGAAATCCGCACGACACCTGGAGCCATGGCCACATCTGCCCCAAGGGCGCCACCCTCGGTTCCGTGCACGAGGACCCGGACCGCATCCGGCGTCCGATGATCAAGGTGGACGGTCAGTGGGAGGAGGTCAGCTGGGAGGCGGCGTTCCAGCGGTGCTCCGAACTGTTGGCCCCCGTCATCGCCGAACACGGCATCGGCGCGGTCACCGCCTACACCGGCAACCCGCTGGCGCATTCGTTCTCGTTGGCCCGCTACGCGGGCATCCTGCTCGGTATGTCGGGCATCCCGCTCACCTTTTCGCCCGGCACCGTCGACCAGTGGCCGAAGAACCTGACCTCGCACCTGATGTACGGCGGGTGGTGGTCGATACCGGTGCCCGATATCGAACACACCGATCTGTTCGTGGTGATGGGCGCCAATCCCGCTGCCTCGCAGGGATCCCTGATGGCGGCCCCGAACGTCATGGGGATCATCGACGACATCCGAGCGCGCGGCAAGGTGATCGTCGTCGACCCCGTCCGCACCATGACCGCGGCACGCGCCGACGAATGGCTGCCCATCCGGCCGGGCACCGATGCGGCGTTCCTGCTTGCCCTCGTGCACACCCTGTTCGCCGAGAACCTCGTCGACGTCGGTTCCGCCGCCCCGCATGTGGAGGGACTCGACGTCATGGCGAAGGTGACCTCGGACTGGACACCGGAGCGGGTCGTGGCCGTCACCGGTATCTCAGCGGAGCGTATCCGGGGCTTGGCCCGCGAACTCGCCGCCGCCCCGCGTGCCGTGGTGTATGGCCGAATCGGCCTGTGCAATCAGGAGTTCGGCAGTCTGGCCAGCTGGCTGGTCGATGTCGTGAACATCCTCACCGGGCACTTCGACACCCGCGGCGGGCTGATGTTCCCGCAACCCACCGCCTGGTCCATCACCACCCAGCCGCTGCCCGGGCTCGAGGACGGCGCGCCCGAGTTCGGGCGCTTCCGCACCCGGGTGCGCGGCGCCAAGGAAGTCCTGGGGCAGGTGCCGGTGTCGTGTCTGGCCGAGGAAATCGCCACCCCGGGGCAGGGCCAGATCAGGGCGCTCATCACCGTGGCCGGCAACCCGGTGCTGTCCACACCGGGCGGCCATCGCCTCGACGAGGCACTGCCGGGGCTGGCCGCGATGATCTCGGTTGACCTGTGGCTCAACGAAACCACGCGGCACGCCGATGTCATCCTGCCCGGCCTGTCCCCGCTGGAGCAGCCGCACCACGACGACCTGATCCTGCAGTTCGCGGTCAACAGCATCGCCAATTATTCGGCGCCGGTGTTCGCGCCCGCGGATCCGGACCGGCCAGAGGAATGGGAGATCCTCATCCGGCTGACCGGGTTGTGTACCGGGACGCCCGCCGAAGATGTCGATGTCGCCGCCATCGATGATGGGTTCTTCGACTACCTGGCGTTCACCCGGGGGTTCGACGGCGCGGCCATCCGCAGCCACTACACCCACGGCGGACCGGAGCGGGTGCTCGACCTGACGCTGCGAACCGGGCCGTTCGGGGACCGCTACGGTGAGCGGCCCGACGGGCTCACCCTGGACAAACTCAAGGCCGAACCCAACGGCATCAACTTCGGCCCGATGCAGCCGCGGCTGCCCGGTGTATTGGGCACGTCCGATTCGAGAGTCCGCCTGGCGCCGCAGTATCTGCTCGACGACCTGCCGCGGCTGGCCGCCCGGCTGGACCGCGACCCCGATGAGCTTGTGCTGGTGAGCCGGCGGCATCTGCGCTCGAACAACTCCTGGCTGCACAATGTCGGCCCGCTGATGAAGGGCCGCGACCGGTGCACGCTGCTGATGCATCCCTCCGACGCCGGCCGCCGCGGCGTCACCGACGGTGCGCTGGTGCGGGTGGCGTCCTCGGCCGGTGCCCTCGAGGTGCCGGTGGAGGTGACCGAGGCGATCCGCGAAGGCGTGGTGTCGATGCCGCATGGCTGGGGGCACGGGCGGCCCGGAACCAGGATGGCGGTGGCGAACACCTCACCCGGGGTGAACACCAACATCCTGTCCCCGCCCACCTTCCTGGACGAGCCGTCGGGCAACGGGGCGCTCAATGGCATCCCGGTGACGGTCGTCGCCGCGGCCCCCTGATAAGGATTGATCATGGGAACCAATCAGCGCGCCAAGATCGTGATGGCCGATGACGAGATCACCGAGTTCATCGACCGCAGCCGCACCGCCACCATGGCGACGGTGCTGCCCAACGGCCGGCCCCATCTCGTGGCCATGTGGTACGCCGTCCTGGACGGTGAGATCTGGTTCGAGACCAAGGCCAAATCGCAGAAGGCGGTGAACCTGCGCCGCGACCCGACCATCACCGTGATGATCGAGGACGGCCACACCTACGACACCCTGCGCGGGGTGTCCATCGACGGCACCGCGGAGATCATCGACGATCCGGAGACCAACCTGAGGGTTGGCATCAGTGTGTGGGAGCGCTACACCGGCCCCTACACCGACGAGATGAAACCCTTTGTCGAGCAGATGATGAACAACCGGGTGAGTGTCCGGGTGGTGGAGTCGCGGCGGCGCAGCTGGGATCACCGCAAGCTGGGCATGCCCGCGGTGCCGCTCGGTGGCAGCACCGCCCAGTATCTGGGCTAGTCCCGGAACTCGGGGTGCTTGCCGATGTACTGCGTCACCATCGAGCAGTGCGAGGCGATGCGCAGATCGGCGGCCCGGGCGGCCTGCAACGCCTCACCGACCAGGATGGTGGCCAGGCCGCGTCCGCCGAACGCGGGATCGACCTCGGTGTGGGTGAACGTGCGCACGCCGTCCCGGTCGTAGAAATCGATGAGGCCCACCCGCCTACCGTCGACGGAGATGGTGAACCGGTTGTCATCGGCTGCGACGGTGGCCTGCGCGCCGGTGCTGTCGATGTGGTCAGCGGACACGAGGTTTGAGCCTAGTACCGGGCATCACGGGAGCGGGCAGTCGGGCGACGGCGCCCTGGTATCCGCTGACCGAACCGAACCTGTCGGCACCGTCCTGCCAGGCTTGGCGGTAGGCGACGATCTCATCGTGGCTGCGGCCGACGAAGTTCCACCACATGAGCAGGGCCTCGCCGAACGGTGGGCCGCCCAGCAGGATCAGCCGGGCCGGCTCGTCTCCGTGGTTGGCGATCTGGAGACGATCCCAACCCGGGGACTGATAGGCGAGATCAGCGCGTTCCAGGACGGTGCCGCCTACTTCCACGTGACCGTCGTCGAGCAGCACGCCGTGCTCGAAAGCCGGGTCCACCTCCAGGCTCACGGTCGCGTGCGGATCGATATCGACCTGCGCGCCGAGCAATGGAGTAAACGTGTGCACCGGTGAACGGCTGCCGCTGAGTTCGCCGAGGAATACCCGCAGGGTGGCTCCCTCGACGGCCACAGCCTCGGGGACGTGGTGAGCGAAATCGCGGCCGGTATCGCGATCTGAGTCCGGCAAGGCGACCCAAAGCTGTACGCCGTGCAACACCGTGGCACCCGGTGTGGACACCTCGGAATGGCAGATCCCGGCGCCGGCCGTCATCAGGTTGAGCTCGCCGGGGCGCACCATCGCGTGCACACCCGCACTGTCGCGGTGCTCGATCTCACCCTCGAAAAGCCAACTCACCGTTTGCAATCCGGTGTGCGGGTGGGGAGGTACGTCCATGCCGGCCGAGGTGCGGACGTCATGGGGACCGTAATGGTCGGCGAAACACCAGGCGCCGATCATCGAACGCTGTTTCGCGGGCAGGGTGCGGCGGACCAGCATGGCGCGAGGACCGCCGAGCGGCACTTCGCGTGCCTGCAGCACGCCGGTGAATCGTGATGCGTGGCAATCGACTTCGTCGGGCTCGGGATCGACGTTGCTCACCGGCTCAACCTTAGCTCCGGGCTCGCAGTGGCGCCGGGAAAGTGTTCGGGGACGGTGCCGGCATGACGCCTCTCGGCAAGTGGTCGCACGCAGCGACGGTTTTCTAAGTGGTACCCGGGGCATGACCGGCACCGTCGGACTGTTCAACCAGCGCCCACCCACCGCTATTCCACACCACCGACCGTGACCACCGTCACCCTGGCCGGCCGTCAAAATTGACGTTCCGGAAGCTAAGGTTCTACTGACGGGTAACTTCTGAAGGGTTGGCGAAATGGCGCGTCGGAGCGCAAAAGTGCTGCTTGCGGCGATGGTTGTCGTGCCGGCAGGTGCCGGCGTGGCGACTGCGGCGCCGGCCGCCGCCGCAGTGATGCCGATGACCAGCATCGTCCGGGCCTGTGACTTCAGCGTTTCGGAGTACACCTGGCGCACCGGTTACGCCCGCGCGGTCGCCTATCTGCATCCGGCCGCCGCTGATTCGGTCGCGATGGATGTTCAGCTGCAGACCGCGCTGCCCAACACCGACTACTACGTCAAGGTGTTCCAGATGCCCCGCGGTTCGGCGGACTGTGGTGTGGCTCCCGTTCGGGTGCGCACCGATGGCGCCGGCGCCGCGTACGTCACGGTCACCACTCCGATCGACTCGGGCACCACCGGCGTATGGGCGTCGGTCGAGCGGCCTTCGGCGTTCTCGCAGCAGCCCGCCGAGGTCTACACCACGGATTTCATCGCCAAAGTTTGATCGGCTCGAGCGGATAGGTGCCACTCCCGCTGCCGGCCCCTCAAAACGGCAGCGGGAGCGGCAGGTCTAGGCAGATTCCAGAAAGAGTCTGCGCACTCGCACCGGATACCCGTTGCGTTCGGCGAGCGAGCGCAGCTGGCGTAGAGCGAAGGTGCGGCCGCGGCCTGCTTCGGGAACGGCGATGCCCGCCCAGATGCCCTCGGCGCGGGGCAATTCACAGGCCTCGCGTGCACACGCCCACCGCCGCGGGCACATCCGGCAGATCGCCTTGGCCTGCTCGTCTTCGGTGTTGGTCCAGAGATCGGGATTGCGGGTGCATTCGCCGATCGGCAGTCCGTCCATGCCCAGTGCATTCATGGTGTGTCTCCTTGAGCGGCGGCTCAACTGCCGCGGTGAGGACGAATGTAGATCACAAACCGTAGCGTCGCAACAGTTTGTCGGATAGAGCCGCAGCGGTTCGTCATGTCGGCGCCCTGCACTCTGCACTGAAAAGCAACAATGACGTGCGAAGATAGCGATAGCAAGGTCGATCGCCGGTGCGGTTGAGCCGTCACAATGTCCGGACGAAACTGAAGCGATTGCGCGGAAATGTCACCCCAAGCCATAGCAGTGCTCTAGGTTTAGCTACCATCAGCGGATCACAACCGGCGGCCAGGAGGGATGAACGCGTGGTCGAAGCCGAACCCGGTGACGACCACGGCATGGTGCGTGCGGGAGCCGCGGCCGCAGCGCGTCGCCGCGAGCTCAACGTCAGCCAGCGCAGCCTGGCTGCCGACGGCGTGATCAACGCCGGCGCGCTCATCGCCTTCGAGAAGGGCCGCAGCTGGCCGCGGCAAGCCACCAGGGCCAAACTGGAAACGGTGCTGCAGTGGCCGCCGGGTGCCATTGAACGGCTACGCCGCGGGGAACCGGCAGCGGGGACCGTACCTCGCCGCGCCGCCGCACCACCTCCGATGGGGCCTGCCGACGAGATCCCGCTGATCGCGCAGGCCGTCGTCGCCGCCGCCAATACGTTCGGCTCGACGATCGAAGCGCTACCCGCGGTCACCGAGCCGGCGTTCACCGCGCGGGCCACCGCGATCCTGACCGATCTGCGGCAGCTGGAGGCAGTTGCGGCCCGCGCCGCGCGCATCCAGGTGACACCCGAGCTCATCCGGGCGCTGAGCACGGTCCGTTCCCGCATCGACGAGCTGACGATGCGTGCGGCCACCGCCCCGACGGCGACCGTGGGCCAGCGTCTCTATGCCGCGCGGCGGCGCGCCAATCTGACCATCGCGGAAACCGCCCAGGCGGCCGGCGTCGTCGAGGACGTCATCGTGCTGACCGAGGCCGATCAGCCGGTGCCCGTAGCCGATATCGCTGCCGTCGAGCAGCTGATCACTCAGATCGACTGGCGCTGAGCGACCTTCAGAAACGTTCCCGGTTGCGATCGTCACTGGTCGGGAAATGCGCGGCCAGGGCGGCGGCGATCTCGAGGAATCTGCGCCGCGTCTGCGCCGACATCACCCGGGTACCGGCGATGACGCCGCCGGGGCGCAGATTCCCGTCGAAGGGCACCTCCACCACCGTCTGGCCCTGACCGGAGAACTGCTGAGCCAGGATGCCGCGGGTGCGCTTGTCGGCGTGGCCGTCGGAGTCGTTGAGCACCACCACGGTGCGTCGCAGCAGGCCGGTCAGCCCGCGGTTTGCCAGCCAGTCCATGGTCTGCCCGGCCGCCGCGGCACCATCCACCCACGGCGAGGACACCACGATCAGCGCGTCGAGGTCGCGCAACACTTCCTGGGTGACGGCGCTGTCCATGGTGGAACTGCAGTCGACGATCGAGATGCTGAAGTAGCGGTCCAGCCGTGCGGTGGCTTCCCGGTAGATGGCCGGATCGAGCACCCGCCGGCGCGCGGGGCTGCCCTCCCCGGCGAGAACGAAAAGGCCGGCGGCGTTGTTGCCGACCCTGCTGCGGATATCGGCGAACGACTCCAGGTGCTGATCCGAGGCCAGCTCCCAGTAGGACCCGACGGCCTGGGGATCGACCCGGCTGCCCAGCTTGCCGAAAGCGGTGTCGGCATCGATGGCCACCACTCGGTCATCCTGGCGGAGCTCGGCGAAAACCGAACCCACACTGGCGGATACGGTCGTCTTTCCCACCCCGCCCTTGCCGAGAACCCCGATCTTGTAATGGCCGCGCAGCACGCCACGGATCCGGGCTTCCAGCTCGGCCTGACGCAGTTCGTCGGGTGAGGGTCCCAGATTGATCAGACCGAACGACGCCTGGAACAACAGCCGTCGCCAGCCGCCGCCGGGCGGGACGCGCTGCACCGGCACCAGATCCCGAACCGGGATACGGTCGGCATAGGAGCCCGGTGGCGGGGGCGGTACGCGGCCGGACGGATGCCCGGGCGGTGGCCACGACGGTGCCGGGTACGGCTGCCCAGGCCCTGGCACTCCCGGCGGCCGGTTCGGAGGTGGACCCGGAACGGGCGGACGTGCCTGTGGCGGTCCCTGCGGCGGCCAGTTCGCCGGGGGCGGCGCGGACCGGTGCGACGGGATGGGACCGGTGTCGGCCCCGTGGGTCGTCGGCTCCGGGGACGGCGGTACGAAATCGACCGGGGGGCGCGACGGCGCGGGTACGGGCGCTGGACTGGAGCTCTTCGCCGGGGCGGGCTCGTAATCGGATTCCACCGGCCCCGTCCAGCCCAGCTCACGGCGCAGTGCGTCATCGCGGTCGCTCATCGCGGACCTCCTCCTGGGCTGTCGTCGAGCGTTTTCGCCGGCCTGCACCAGTATCAACCACCGCGCCGCGCAGTCCGGATGGGCCGCGCGGGTGCCGCCGCGAGCGATCGGGATCATCCCAGGTCGCGGTCGAAAATTGGTGCATCCGGAGGTGCTCGGGCGCTGTTAGGGTCGATGAAGGGGAAGGGAATCGGTGACCACAGCCGGCTCGCCGCGGCGAGCCGGCAATTGGTGTGAGAAGCGAAGGGGTCGAGACAGTGAGTCGAGTCGCCTTTACGGTAAATCCGGAGAATCGGTCCGCGCGGGCAACAACGACGCGACGATTGACAGCGAGGGGGAGGAGCAACATGGCATACGACGTTCGTCACACCATCCACCTGCGTGAGCCCATCGCGCCGCACTCTGCGATGCGGGCGGGATAGCCGGTGTCCAGCTCCTTTGCCGGGCACGGTGAACCGACGCATTACGACGACGTGATCGCCGTCGAAGTGACGATCGACGGCATGCTGGTGATCGCGGACCGACTCAGCCTGGAGGAGTTCCCGCCCTCGCTGGGTATCCGGCCCAACATCCCGCAACCCGAACTGCGGGACAAGGTGTGGGAGAAGGTCGTCGGCGATCTCACCGATCAAGGTGTGCTCGATCTGCACGGCAAGCCCCATCCCGAGGTTGCGGCCATGGCCGACTCGCTGTCCCGCTCGGATCGCATGCTCGAGGGTCGGTGGTGGCGCCGCGATGTCGGCGGCAAAATGGTCCGCTTCGTGGTCTGCCGGAAAGGCGACCGTCATGTCATTGCCGCCAGGGACGGCGACATGCTGGTCTTGCAACGAGTCGCTCCGCAGGTGGGTCTGGCCGGCATGGTGACAGCGGTGCTGGGCGTCGCCGAGCCCGCTGATGTGGAACCGATGACCGGGGTGTCGAGCCGGCTGGCCGAATCACGTTCACCGAACCAATTGGCGCAGTTCGGCATCGCCCCGGCCTCGGCGCGGATCTACGCCGAGGCGACGGCAAATCCGAGCAGTTGGGTGGAGATCACCGCCACCGAACGCCATTCCGGAGGCACCTACACCCAGGCCGATGTGGCGGCAGGGGTGCTCGACTCCAAACTGGGGCGCATCGTCTCGATCCCGCGCAAGGTGAACGGTGAGCTGTTCGGCAGCTTCCTGCCCGGGACCCACGACAACCTGCAACGCGCGCTCGATGAACTCATGACATTTCTGCCCGCGGGCGCCTGGTTCGACGCCAAGTCCGACGCCGACTTCTACTACGACGGCGACTGAGGGCTGCGATGGGCAACTCGCCGTATGACGACTACGACGCCGATGACGACCACAACGGCGGGCTCGACGCGCTGGACCTGGCGGCACCCGGTGCCGAGGACGACGGTGACTACGGGCTGGACGCGTTCGACATCTACCAGCCGTCGGCGCCGGCCGAATCCGACGGTACGGCAGAGCTGTCGTTCACCGTCACCAATCCACCAGGGACCGTGGCGGTTTCGGCATTCTTCGACGGGCGGGTGCAACGCATCCAGCTCTCGCCGGAGGCGGTCGAGGAGGGCGAGGAGCAATTGGCGGCCGAGATCGTGGTGATCGCCGGGCTGGCCACCCAGCGTGCCAGGGCCGCGCAGTTCTCGTACATGCTCGAGGGCATGCAGGACCACGGACATGACAGCGTCGACACCCGGGACTTTCTGAACCGAAGCGTCGGCCTGCCGTCCCCGGAGGATGCGGATGCCGCGGAGGCGAAGGTTTTCGCGACCCGGTATCAAGGTGATCATGACTGAACACCTGGTGAGCCTGTTCGGTACCGCCGTCGGCATGCTGCCGACAGCCCCGGTCCGAGCCCTGGAGCTGTTCACCGAGATCACTTCCGCGGACGAGACCGCCTGCGACGCCTGGGTGGGCCGGCTGCGCTGCGGCGATACCGATCGCGCCACCCTGTTCCGGGCGTGGTACTCGCGGAACAATTTCGGCCAGCTGGCCGGCACGGCCGAGATCTCGATGAACAGCCTCAATGCCCGCATCCCGATCGGCGGACTGTACGGCGATATCACCTACCCGGTGAACTCCCCGTTGGCGATCACCATGGCATTCGCGGTGCGCGAGGCCGCCGAGGGCAACTTCGCCGATGCCATGGAGGCCCTGGACGACGCCCCGGCGATGGGTGCCGAGTACCTGGTGTCCTGGATCAAGGCCGTCATCTACGGTGCGGCCGAACGCTGGACAGATGTGATCGACGAGGTGCGTGCGGCATCCGGCTGGCCGGACAAGTTCCTCGGGGCGGCCGCCGGTGTCGCCCACGGGGTCGCGGTGACCAACCTCGGGCTGTTCACCGAGGCGGAGCGGCGGCTCACCGAATCCAACTCGTCGCCGGCCGGGGAAGCCTGTGCGCCGGCCATCGCCTGGTACCTGGCGATGGCACGACGCAGCCAGGGCAACGAGGACGCGGCGATGGCCCTGTTGGAATGGCTGCAGGCCACCCATCCGTCGCCGAAGGTGTCTGCCGCGCTGAAGGATCCGGCCTACCGGTTGGTCACCACGACGGCCGAGAAGATCGCCGCTCGCACCGACCCGTGGGATCCCGCAAGCGTGCAGGCCGACCATTCCGGCCGCGAGAAGCTGCTGGCCGATGCACAGGCCGAACTGGACCGCCAGATCGGTCTGAGCAGGGTCAAGGAGCAGATCGAGAAATACCGGGCGGCCACCCAGATGGCCAAGGTGCGTGCCGCCCGCGGCATGAAGGTCGCCCAGCAGTCCAAGCACATGATCTTCACCGGCCCGCCCGGCACCGGTAAGACCACCATCGCCAGGGTGGTGGCCAACATCCTGGCCGGTCTCGGCGTGATCGCCGAACCGAAACTGGTGGAGACCTCCCGGAAGGATTTCGTCGCCGAGTACGAGGGCCAGTCCTCGGTGAAGACCTCTCGCACCATCGACCGCGCCGTCGGCGGAGTGCTGTTCATCGACGAGGCCTACACACTGGTGCAGGAACGCGACGGCCGCGCCGACCCGTTCGGTACCGAGGCTCTGGACACGCTGCTGGCCAGGATGGAGAACGACCGCGACCGCCTGGTGGTGATCATCGCGGGCTACAGCGCCGACATCGACCGGCTATTGGAAACCAATGACGGTCTGCGCTCCCGCTTCGCCACCCGGGTGGAGTTCGACTCCTACTCCGCACAGGACATCGTCGAAATTGCCAAAGTCATTGCCGATGCCAATGACTCACAACTGAGCGAAGAAGCGGCCAAGCGGGTGCTGGACGCTGCGACCCTGCTGCATGACCGGTTGCTGAACGGCAAGCCGGCGCTGGACATCGCCGGTAACGGCCGCTACGCCCGTCAGCTCGTCGAAGCCGGTGAACAGAGCCGGGACATGCGGCTGGCTCAATCGCTGGACATCGAGAGCCTGGGGGTCGAACAGCTCAGTGAGATCAGCGATGAAGACATGGCCGCCGCGATCGCCGCGGTGCACGGCCGACTGAACATCGGCGAATAGCGATGGCAGGTTTCCGGTTAACCACGAAGGTTCAGGTAAGCGGCTGGCGCTTCCTGCTGCGCCGTGTCGAGCACGCCATCGTGCGGCGCGACACCCGGATGTTCGACGATCCGCTGCAGTTCTACAGCCGGGCGGTGATGGCAGGTATCGCCATCGCCGTGGTCGTCTGCCTCGGCGCGGTGCTGCTCGCATATTTCAAGCCGCTCGGCAAGCGGGGTTCGGACACGCTTCTCGTCGATCGCACCACCAATCAGCTCTACGTTTTGGTTCCCGGGTCCGATGACATCCGGCCCGTCTACAACCTGACTTCGGCGCGTCTCGTGCTGGGCAACCCGGCCAATCCCTCTGCGGTCAAGTCCGAAGAACTCAACCGGATGACGAAGGGCCAGCCGATCGGCATCCCGGGTGCGCCGTATGCGACCCCGGTCGGCGCGCCGACGTCGTCGTGGTCGTTGTGCGACACGGTGATCAAGCCGGACAGTGTGGCACCCGAGGTCCAGACCTCGGCTCTGGTGATGCCGTTGTCGGTGGATGCGTCGGTCGGGCCGATGACACCGAGGCAGGGTGTGCTGGTCTCCTTCAAGGACCGCACCTGGCTGGTGACCGACGACGGTAGGCATGCCATCGACCTGGCCGACCGCGCCATCACGTCGGCAGTTGGAATTCCGGTCACTGCCAGGGCAACTCCGATATCGGAGGGTCTGTTCAACGCGCTTCCCAACGTCGGGCCCTGGCAGCTGCCCGCGGTCCCGTCGGCGGGCGCGCCGAACACCGTCGGTCTGCCGCCGAACCTGGTGATCGGTTCCGTCTTCAAGACCATCACCGACAACACCGAACAACGCTATGTGGTGCTGCCCGACGGGGTGGCGAAGGTCAACGGCACTACGGCCGCTGCGCTGCGCGCGACCAACTCATTCGGCCTCATCACCTCGCCTTCGGTCGAGTCCAGTGACGTCGCAGCGATTCCCGAGCAGGTCTTCGTCTCGCCTCTGCCCGACCAGCCGATGGACATCAGACTCCGCCATGACGCGCCCACGCTGTGCTGGAGCTGGCAGCGCGAGCCCGGCGACCAGGCACCGCGCCAGACCGTCATCAGCGGCCGGCACCTACCGGTCCCGGCTTCGCGGCTGAACAGTGGTATCGAGCAGATTGCCGGTAATGCAACGGTGTTCATCGAGGACGGTCAGTTCATCCGGCTGCAGTCACCGGACCCCCGATACGGAGAAAGCCTGTACTACATCGACCCGCAGGGCGTGCGGTACGGGCTACCGAACGAGGACACCGCGGGAGCACTGGGACTCAGTGGCCCCCAGACGGCCCCCTGGCAGGTGGTCAGCCTGCTGATCGACGGACCGGTCCTGACCAAGCAGGCTGCATTGCTCGAACACGACACGCTGCCCCCGGATCCGAACCCGCGCAGAGTCGATGGCCTCAGCAACAGCCAGGCAGGCCCGCCCGGTGCGCAGGCACCCGCCGCGCCGGGAGCGCCGGCAGGCGGTTTGCCCGCACCGGCGCCGGGTTCGCCGATGCCGCCAGAAGGAGCCGGTGGATGACGACCAAGAAGTTCACCCCGATCATCAAGCGGGGCCCGCGGCTCACACCCGGCGAAATCAACGTCACCCCACCGGATGACCTCGGAATCGACATCCCACCGTCGGGTATCCAGAAGGCGCTGCCGTGGGTGATGGGCGGCGGCATGCTCGGGATGATCGCCATCATGATCTTCACCGGCATCCGGCAGCTGTCGCCGTACATGTTGATGATGCCGCTGATGATGATCATGGGGACCGTGGGCTTCATGGCCGGGGGCGGACCGGGCGGTAAGCGAGTGCCCGAGATCAACGCCGACCGTAAGGAGTACCTGCGTTATCTGGCAGGTCTGCGTGCCCGGGTGACGACGTCCGCGGCCGCCCAGGTGACGTTCTTCAATTACCACGCGCCGCACCCCGAGGACCTGTTGTCGATCATCGGGACCAACCGGCAGTGGTCGCGGCAGGCCAATGCGGACTTCTTCGCCGCCACCCGGATCGGTATCGGCGCCGAGCCCGCAGTGGACCGGTTGCTCAAGCCCTCGGAGGGTGGCGAACTGTCCGGACCGTCCGGAGCGCCGCAGCCGCACCTGGAGCCGGTCAGCCACATGTGGCTGATCAAGTTCCTGCGTACCCACGGACTGATCCATGACTGCCCGAAACTGGTGCAGCTGCGCACCTTTCCGACAATTGCGATCGGTGGGGACGCCGAGCGTGCGGCGGAACTGTTGACCGCGATGATCTGCCACCTGGCGGTCTTCCATCCGCCAGACCTGGTACAGATCCGGGTGCTCACCGACAACCCGGAGGATCCGGCTTGGACGTGGCTGAAATGGCTTCCGCACGTTCAGCATCAGACCGACACCGATGCGGCCGGACCGACCCGGCTGGTGTTCACCCGTCCGGACGGCCTCTCCGATCTCACCGCGCGTGGCCCGCACACCGCGGACGCCGCTCCCAGCGGGCCCTACGTCGTCGTCATCGATCTCACCGGTGGCAAGGCCGGGTTCCCGGTGGACGGCCGGGCCGGGGTCACGGTCATCACCCTCGGCAACCACCGTGGGTCTGCCTACCGGATACGCCTCGACGCCGACGGCAGTGCCGATGACCGGCTGCCGAACCAGACTTTCCGGCTGGTGGTCAATGCCGCTGACCGCATGACACCGGCACACGCCGGGCGGATCGCCCGCAAGCTCGCGGGGTGGTCGATCACCGGGACGATCATCGACAGAAACACCCGGGTGCAGAAGAAGGTCGCCACCGAATGGCATCAGCTGGTCGGTGCGCAGACCGTCGAGGAGGTGACGCCGTCGCGCTGGCGGATGTTCGCCGACACCGATCGGGACCGGCTGAAGATCCCGTTCGGTCACGAACTCAAGACCGGCGACATCATGTACCTCGACATCAAGGAAGGCGCCGAGTTCGGTGCCGGGCCGCACGGCATGCTGATCGGTACCACGGGGTCGGGCAAGTCGGAATTCCTTCGCACACTGATCCTTTCGCTCGCGGCAACCCACCATCCGGACCAGGTGAACCTGCTGCTCACCGACTTCAAGGGCGGTTCGACGTTCCTGGGCATGGAGAAGCTGCCACACACGGCGGCGGTGGTGACCAACATGGAGGAGGAAGCCGAACTGGTCAGCCGCATGGGCGAGGTGCTCACCGGTGAACTCGACCGGCGGCAATCCATCCTGCGCCAGGCCGGCATCCAGGTCGGAGCGGCCGGTGCACTCTCCGGTGTCGCCGAGTACGAGAAACACCGGGAACGCGGGGCGGACCTGGCGCCGCTGCCCACCCTGTTCGTCGTGGTCGACGAATTCGCCGAACTGCTGCAGAACCACCCGGACTTCATCGCGCTGTTCGACCGGATCTGCCGCGTCGGCCGGTCGCTGCGCGTGCACCTGCTGCTGGCCACCCAGTCGCTCAACACCGGCGGCGTGCGGATCGACAAGCTCGAACCCAACCTGACGTACCGGATTGCGCTGCGCACCACCAGCTCCGCCGAGTCGAAGGCCGTGATCGGTACCCCGGAGGCGCAGTACATCACCAATAAAGAGAGCGGTGTGGGCTTCCTGCGGGTCGGTATGGAGGACCCGGTCAAATTCCGCAGCGTCTACACCGGGACCAACTATGTTCCGGCTTCGGCGATCACCGCCGACGGTGACGTCGCGCCGCGATCGCACGCGCCCAGCCGGGTGCGTATCCAGCCGTTCACGGCCGCGCCGATGATGGATGCGACGGAGGTGACTTCGCGATGACGTTCAGCGAGGAGCCGGAGGCGGTCCGGGCGATGACTTTCAGCGAGGAGCCGGAGGCGGTCCGGGCGATGACTTTCAGCGAGGAGCCGGAGGCGGATCGCGCATGACGACGGCAGAAGAGCCCCGCGTCCTGCGCGAGGTCGTGTTGGGGCAGCTGGCCACCGGTGAGGAACGCGCCTACAAGATGTGGCTGCCGCCGCTGACCGATCCGACACCGGTCAACGAGCTCGTGGAACGCGATCAGGCCCAGCCGCTGCGCTTCGGGCTCGGCATCATGGATGAGCCGCGCCGGCACCGCCAGGAGGTATGGGGCATCGATGTGTCCGCGGCGGCGGGCAACATCGCGATCGGCGGTGCGCCCCAGACGGGCAAGTCGACATTCCTTCAGACCCTGGTGCTTTCGGCCGCAGCCACGCACACCCCGCGTCAGGTGCAGTTCTACTGCATCGATCTCGGCGGCGGCGGCCTGATGTACCTGGAGGATCTGCCGCACGTCGGCGGGGTGGCCACCCGTTCCGAACCCGACCGGGTCAACCGCGCGGTCGCCGAGATGAAAGCCATACTGCGACAGCGCGAAGCGATGTTCAAGCAGTACCGCGTGGGATCCATCGCGACCTATCGTCAGATGCGCGACGACCCCAACCATCCCGCCTCGGCGGACCCGTTCGGCGACGTCTTCCTGGTGATCGACGGCTGGCCGGCGTTCGTGTCGGAGTTCCCTGACTTGGAGCCGGTGGTCCAGGATCTCGCGGGGCAGGGGCTCGCCTTCGGGGTGCACACCATCATCTCCACGCCACGCTGGACCGAGCTGAAGTCGCGCGTGCGCGATTATCTGGGCACCAAGGTCGAATTCCGCCTCGGCGACGTCAACGAGACCCAGGTTGACCGGATGACCCGCGACATCCCGGCGAACCGGCCGGGGCGCGCCATCTCGATGGAGAAGCATCACCTGATGATCGGTGTGCCGCGCCTCGACGGCGTGCACAGCGCGGCCGACATCGTTCCGGCCATCACCGCCGCGGTGGACCACATCGCCTCGTTGCACACCGATGAAGCTCCGCGGGTGCGTGTGCTGCCGGAGCGCATCCACCTGCACGAACTGGACCCGGCCCCGCCGGGCCCGGACGCCGATTACCGGACGCGATGGACGGTCCCGGTCGGTATCCGCGAATCCGACCTGTCGGTGGCCTACAACAGCATGTCGGTGACACCGCACCTGCTGATATTCGGCGCGCCGAAGTCCGGAAAGACGACGATCGCGGCTGCCGTGGCGCAGGCGATCTGTGCCCGCAACGACCCGACCCAGGTGCGGTTCATGCTGGCCGACTACCGGTCCGGCCTGCTGGACGCGGTACCGCAGAGCCACTTGCTCGACGCCGGCGCGGTCAACCGCAACAGCGCCTCACTGGAGGAGTCGATCAAGGCGCTGGCCGTCAACCTGAAGAAGCGTCTCCCGCCGCCGGACCTGACCACCGCTCAGTTGCGGGCCAGGTCATGGTGGACCGGACCGGATGTGGTGCTGCTGGTCGACGACTGGCACATGATCGTCGCGGCGGCAGGCATGATCCCGCCGATGGCGCCGCTGTCGGCGCTGTTGCCCGCCTCCGCCGATATCGGTCTGCACATCGTGGTGACCTGTCAGATGAGCCAGGCGCACCGGGCCACCATGGACAAGTTCGTCGGGTCCGCGTTCGGGGCCGGATCCCCGACCTTGTTCCTGTCCGGTGACAAGACGGAGTTCCCGTCCAGCCAGTTCAAACTCAAGCGCAGGCCCCCTGGCCAGGCACTTCTGGTGTCCCCGGACGGCCGGGAGGTCGTGCAGGCGGCCTATGTCGACCCTCCCGAAGAATAAGTGCGTTGAGCACCCCCAAACCGCGGTTAGTATGGAATCCGAGCCGCTCAGCAAAATTGACGGCAACGCGCTAGCAAACGAGTCGGGGGAACGATTCTGATGCGACGGAGCAACAGCTGCGTCCCCCCTTTACATGAGCTTTTCCAGCAATTTTGGAATCTGTGAGGAGGATCTGCAAATGCAACCGCTGCAACACAACCCCGGGGTTCTGGGGATCGGTAATCAGGTTATCGCAAACGGATCGCGCGGCCTGGCGACCGGCACCGCCGCCACCACCGAAGCCGCTGCCCTGATCCCGGCCGGTGCCGAAGAGGTATCGGCGCAGGCCGTGCTGGCATTCGCCAGCGAGAGCATGCAAATGGCAGCGCTGAACGCCTATGCGCAGCAGGAGTTGGCACGCACCGGTGCTGCGTACCTGGAGGCCACCGGGATCTACACGACGGTGGACTCAGAGTCCGCCGCGACGCTCTCCTAACCGGATCCGCAGCCACAACGAGACTGGGCTCAGCAAACCATGACGACGGTACCCGCAATTGTGCCGATGCTGTACGCGGCATTGCCACCGGAGATCAACACCGGCCGATTGATGGCCGGTGCCGGTGCTGCGCCCATGTACCAAGCCGCTGCCGCTTGGGAAATGTTGGCCATCGCCATGGAGACCCAGGCAGAGGAACTGTCGGCGAGCCTGGCCTCGCTAGCGGGGTCCTGGCAGGGTGGTGCCAGCGAGCGGGCGATCTCGTCGACCATGCCGATGGTGGTGTGGCTGCGGACCAGCGCCCTGCAAGCGCAGAAGCGGGCCATGCAGGCGATCCAGCAGGCAAACTCCTATCTGTTGGCGATGGCGGTCACTCCGCCGCTCGTCGAGATTGAGCTGAACCACGTCACCCACGCGGTGCTCGAGGCGACCAACTTCCTCGGGGTGAATGCGGTGCCGATCGGCGTCAACGAGTTCGACTACTTCGTGCGGATGTGGACCCAGGCGGCCGTGGCGATGCACGGCTATCAGTTGGAGACGGCCGCGAACACCGTGTTCGAGCCGATTCCGCCGTTGAAGCCCATGGTGATACCCGGCGTCGGTGAGGCCACCCTCGGTATGTCCACCGGAAGGATCGCGGCGACCCTGCCCGGTTCGGTGATGCGCGAGATGGCCTTCGGCCATGTCACCGCACAGGCCGCCGTCGAATCGGCCGGCCTGCACGCCGGTCGCGCCGCCGCGCAGGCCAATTTCTCAGCGGTCGCCGCGCAGAGCCAGTCCCGTAAGGCCGAGAACGCCGCCGAACAGACCAACGGTGAGCCCGAGCAGTTGATGCAAGGTGTGCAGCAGGGTGCGCAGATCGGTATGCAGCTCGGTTCGCAATTGGGTTCCATGGCGATGCAGGCACCGCAGCAGATGATGCAGACCGTCGCCCAGCCCATGCAGCAGCTCGTCGCGCCGATGCAGCAGGTCAGTTCGATGTTCGGCCAGATGGGCTCGGGCGGAGTGAACAACGGGGCACAGTTCGGATTGATGGGGGCCAGCCCGTTCTCCAACCACCCGCTCGCCGGGGGCACGGGCCCTGCGACGGGCGCGGGTCTCGTCCGGGCGGCATCACTACCGGGCGCTGGTGGCACCCTGGCGAGTACCCCCCTGATGAACAGCCTGATCGCCCAGCCGACGGCCGGCGCCGCTGTGCCCACCGGCGCGGCCGCCGGTGGCGCGGGCGCGGGTCTGGCACCGGTGGGTGCCGGTGCTGGTGGTGGTCCGATGGGGGGCATGGGGAGTGCCGGCAAGCGTGGTGGCAACAGACAGAGCCTGGCAACGCCGTCGCAGCTGGCCCACGATCTGGGCGAAGATGAAGACGAGGACGACGACTGGTGAATCGTCCACCAACACATGACTTCCCGGCCGAGGGGGCTGGAAGACTCGCCACCCGTGGTGAGGACACAGGAAAACAGAAAGAGTACCGAGCATGGCACAGATGAATACAGATGCCGCTGTCCTCGCCAAAGAGGCAGCGAACTTCGAGCGCATCTCCGGGGAGCTGAAGAGCGTCATCGCCCAGGTCGAAGGCACCGGTGGCGCGCTGCAGGCGCAGATGGTCGGCCAGGCGGGCACCGCCGCTCAGGCGGCGCTGCTGCGCTTCCACGAGGCGGCGGAGCGACAGACTCAAGAGCTTGCCGACATCACCTCGAACATCCAGACGGCCGGCATGCAGTACACCACGGCCGACGATGACCAGGCCGCGAACCTGTCGTCGGCGATGAACCTCTGACCCTCAACCACTTTCAGAAACTTCCAGAAGGAGTTAACACATGACGGAACAGGTTTGGCAGTTCGCCGGTATCGAAGGCGGCGCTCAGGAGATCAATCAGGCTGTCGTCCGCACCGACGGGCTCCTCGATGAGGGCAAGGCTTCGCTGGCTGCGCTGGCCTCGGTGTGGGGTGGCTCCGGTTCGGAGTCCTACCAGGCCGTGCAGGCGCGTTGGGACAGCACCTCGGCGGAGCTCAATGCCGCGCTGCAGAACCTTGCGCAGACCATCAGCGAGTCCGGGCAGAACATGTCGCAGGTCGAGAACGGCGTCACCGGGATGTTCGCCTAGCTCCACACGGCGTCGGGTGGGCGGACTAGCCTCTGGCATGTCCGCCCACCCTGTGCGTTGGTGCCATCGCACTACCTTGAGAGGTGAATATGTCGGCCGACTATGACCGGCTTTTCCATTCGTCCGGCGCCGCCGATGCGGCCGACGAGGATGCCGCCGCACACCGCGAGGGCGGACCGTCCGCGGGTGCCGCCCCGATGCCGGTCACCGCATCGGGTTCGGGCGCGGGCGGTTCGGGTTACACCGGAGAGCACGCAGCCCCACCGATGCCGATCGCGCCGACACAAAGTTCGACGGCCCCGCCACCGCGTGCGAGTGAGGTCACCAGCCAGATTCCGGTGACCCCCTCGACCGGGCCGCAGCGGGTCCAGAACGGGTTGCTGCGCACGCCGCAGGCCAACCCCGCCGCCGGTGCGCGGTTCGAGCAGCAGTACGCCGCTCCTGCGCCACAACCCCGCTCTGCGCCGGCACCCGCTCCAAGCCAGCATTTCAACGAAGTGCCGGAAACGGCCTGGCCGCAGGCAAATACCCCGGCACAGACCGGGCAGCCCGCACCCACCTCGGCGGCCACCATCGGCAACCACCGCGCAATCGACGCTCTGTCGCATGTCGGTGTCCGCTCTGCGGTGAAGATGCCGTCCCAGCGCGGATGGCGGCACTGGCTGTACATGTTCACCCGGATCAACATGGGGCCGTCGCCGGACGAGATCTACGAGATGGACCTGCAGGGCCGCGTTCGCCGAAATGCCAGGGACTCTTACCAGATCGGCGTGTTCGGCCTCAAGGGCGGAGTCGGCAAGACCGCCGTCACGGTGGCGTTGGGTTCGGCCCTGAGCCGGGTCCGCGGCGACCGCATCCTGGCCATCGACGCCGATCCCGACGGCGGCAACCTCGCCGACCGGGCGGGCAGGCAGTCTGCGGCTACGGTCTCGGATCTGTTGTCGGACAATGAGTTGTCCCGCTACAACGATATTCGCGCGTATACCAGCATGAATGCGGCGAACCTCGAGGTGCTGTCCTCCGAGGAATACAGCGCCGCCCGTCGTGAATTCAACGATGACGACTGGAAGGCCGCCGTCGGGGTGGTGTCCCGGTACTACAACCTGGTGCTCGCCGACTGCGGCGCGGGACTGTTCACCCCATCCTCACGTGGGGTGCTGTCCACCGTTTCGGGCATGGTCATCGTGGCCAGCGCCTCGATCGACGGAGCGCGGCAGGCTGCGGTGACGATGGACTGGTTGCGCCAGAACGGATACCAGGATCTGCTGGGCCGCTCCTGTGTGGTCATCAACCACGTCACCCCGGGCAAGACCAATATCGACGTCGAAGATCTGGTGCAGCAGTTCGAGCGGCACGTCGCGCCCGGACGCGTGGTGGTGCTGCCATGGGACAAGCACATCGCCGCGGGCACCGAGATCCAGCTGGACCTGCTGAGCAAGACCTTCCAACGCCGCATCCTGGAACTGGCTGCCTCGTTGTCCGACGACTTCGACCGGCTCGAACGGCGTTGACCGCCACCGCAACGTCGTCGGGTCCG
Organism: Mycolicibacterium sp. P9-22; assembly: GCF_008329585.1. Lineage (GTDB taxonomy): Bacteria > Actinomycetota > Actinomycetes > Mycobacteriales > Mycobacteriaceae > Mycobacterium. The sequence goes on from NZ_NPKP01000007.1 coordinate 283,359, forward strand.
TCGGCCGTCACTCCGGGCCGGCCGTCGACAACCAGGGTGACCATCCTGACCGGCCGCCGAATGACCGACCTTGTGCTGCCGGCGTCGGCACCGATCGACACCTACATCGATGAGACGGTCGCGGTGCTGGCTGAACTGCTCGATGACGCACCCGTAGATGTGTTGGCGGGCTTCGACTTCAAGGCCCAGGGTGTCTGGGCGTTCGCGCGTCCGGGCGCGCCCCCGCTGAAGGCCACCGAATCGCTGGACGACGCGGGTGTCGTGGACGGGGCTTTGCTGACACTGGTGTCGGTCAGCCGTACCGAGCGTTACCGGCCGTTGGTGGAGGACGTCATCGACGCCATCGCGGTGCTCGACGAATCCCCGGAGTTCGACCGCAGCGCGCTGAACCGGTTCGTCGGTCTGATGATCCCGACGGTGTCGACGATCGGCACGCTCACCGCGTTGGTCGCCTGGACGCAGTCCGGGCAGTCCTGGTGGTGGGCGGTGGCGCTCGCGGTGCTCGGACTGGGCCTGCTGGGCGGCGCAATGCTGTCGCAGAACCGTTATCAGAGTATCGATCTGGCCGAAAGCCTGACACTGGCCGCACTGCCGCCGCTGGCCGTGGCGGCAGCGCTGGCGGTGCCGCTACCGCGCGAGGCCGACGGACTGGGCGCCCCGCAGCTGGCGGCCGCGGCCGCACTGACATTGCTGTTCACCCTGTCCACCCGCGGTGGACCGCGAAAACGCGCCAACGTGGCGTCCTTCTTCGCGGTGCTCACGGTGGCGATCACCGCGGCCGCTGTCGCCTACGGATACGGCGGCCAGGAATGGGTCCCCGCCGGCGCGATCGCCTTCGGTCTGATCGTGGTGACCAACGCAGCGAAGCTGACCGTCGCCGTCGCGCGCATCGCCCTGCCGCCGATCCCGGCCCCGGGCGAAGCGGTGACCAATGACGAACTGCTGGACCCGGTTTCGCGACCCGATATCGCCGACGAGGAATCCCCGACGTGGCAGGCGATCATCGCCTCGGTGCCGGATTCGGCGGCCCGGCTCACCGAACGCAGCCAACTCTCCAAACAGCTGCTGATCGGCTTCCTGACCGCCGGTGCGCTGGTTCTGGCGGCCGGAGCAATCTCCGTGGTGGTGCAGGGGCACTTTTTCCTGCACAGCATGATCGTGGCCGGACTGGTCACCGTCATCTGCGGGTTCCGGTCCCGGCTGTACGCCGAAAGATGGTGTGCCTGGGCATTGATGGCGGTGACCGTGGCGGTGCCGACCGGGGTGGCCATCCGGTTGTGCCAGTGGTACCCGGACCGTGCCTGGCTGGTCCTGGCGCTCTATCTGCTGATCGCGCTCGTCGCGTTGATCACGGTGGCGGCCACCGACAACGTCAACCGTCTCTCACCGGTCACCAAGCGGATCTTCGAATTGCTCGACGGCGCCTCGATCGCTGCCGTGATACCGCTGCTGCTGTGGATCGCCGGCGTCTACGACCTGCTGCGCAACCTTCGTTTCTAGGGCGCCGTCCGGGTGATCTCGGCGACCGCCTCGTTGAGACGGTCCTGGTCGACGGCGATGGATTCGGCCGCCTCGGCAGTCGCACTGAGCAGCGCCTCGTTCAGTCGCTGTTCCACCGTCGGGGCACCCAGCCGCAGGGTGCCGTCGGCGATGAACACGTCCACAAGGTGATGATGCCCGTTCAGCGTGACTTCGACGGTCTCGGAATCGTCGGTCGCGGTGAAGGACTCGCTGGCCATCTTGTGCAGCTGCTGGTCCATCAACTCCTGAAGTCGGCCGGCTTGGCGCAACACGGCGGCCACCTCCGGGTGCATCTCCGTGCCGCCGTGATCGGTGCTCATTTGGACTCCTTGTCCTGCACGTCCTTACGCCTTCGGTTGCCGATCACGGGCTCGGTGTATGCGCGGTCTTCGACGTAGAGCTCCTCGTCCGGGGCGAACCGAGGGTCGCGGCGCTTCTCCCTGCCCTGCTGGCCTCCGCCGTGGCCCATACCACCCATGCCGCCACCCATGCCGGCACCCATGGCCGATGCCGGGATTGCCCCGGACCCGCCACCCCGAGCGCCGCCGCTCGGCCCCGGGGCGACGGTCTCGGCTCCGACATTGGGCTGCAACGGCATCGACGGGAGACCGCCGCCGCCCCCGGATCCGCCGCCGGAGCCACCGCCACCGGCTCCTGCAGGGGAGACGCCGGGGTCATCGAGTCCCAATTCGGGCAGGCCGGTTTCAGGCATATCGCCGCCGCCGGGCAGGCCTCCGCCCGGGAGACCGCCGCCACTGCCCGATTTGCCCGCACCAGAGGGTGCGCCCCCGCCGGATGGTGAGCCGCCGCCCGAGGGAGAGCCGGCGCCCGAAGGTGAACCGCTCGACGACGGCGACCCGGTGGGCTGACCGGTCTGTGCGGACGCCGGACTCACCTGGGGTTCCGGTGGGGTGGCCTGCGGCGCGCCGCTCTCGGACCCACCACCGCCCGTCGGGTTCTCCGGACCTGAGCCAGGCGGCTGACCCGGGGGAGTCGTCTTCTTGTGCTTGCCCTTGTCCCAGCCGGTCTGCAGGGCCCTCCGGATGGGCGGGGTCGGCGGTTTGACCGGAGTGACAGCCGAACTGGCCGCGTAGTCGGCGAGCACTTCCTCGGATCTGGCCTGCAGCTTCTGGTACTCCGCCAGCAGCAACGACATCTGTGTTGCGTCGGTGGTCATACTCAGCCTGGTGGTGATCGCCTGGACCTCGGCAACGGTTGGGTGCGACGCGACCGCCCAACGGTGTATGCGGGCGAGTTCCTTTGCGTGATCGGACATCATCACCGCGGCGCGGGCCATTTCCTGCAGCCAGGTCTTGTGACGCCGGAGAGCGGTGCCCGCCAGTTCGGCCGCGGAGCCGTCCCAATCGACTGCATCGAGGTCGAACTCCTCGGCGCGCGCAGCCAACTGGGCCGCATACGCACCCCAATCGGCCGCGAATCGGTCCAGCGTCGCGGCCTGGTCGGGTTGTGAGATCTGTTCTGCCGCAACCTCGACGGCTAGGTAGCCAGGTGGGGCGGGACACGCGCCGATCGGCATGTGCGGCTCGGATATCGGCACGTCCATCTTCGGAACCGGGACCTCGGCTATCTCGCGCACGGTGCCATCGATCGCTTCGGCACCCGCCTGATCGGTCGACTCGTAGGTGGTCGCTGCGGCCTTCAACGCCCCTGACAGCAGGGTCGCTTCCTCCTGGCCGGCCGCGATGAAGGATTTCATCCCCTCACCCTCGGCACTGATCTGACCGACGGCGATACTCGCGAGCTCCAAACCGCAGGGCGCCTGCGGCTGCTCGGGGGTCGGCGGCAAGGGCACGTCCAGGCTGGCGGCCTTGCCGCGCAGGTCTGCCGGTTCAACCTTCAACGGTGATGTCACGACACCCCCTCCAGCACCATCTGGTAACGACTCTCCTCGCGCGGATTGATCAGCCGGATGGGCAGCTGACTGTGCCGCGGAGTCTCGATGAAGTTGCTGCGCAACACAACTCGGCCGATACCGGGATGCGGCCCGAGATAGGTGGTGGAGTTCGGCCAGGACACCTTGGCGACCTGCCCGATCCGGCCGTTGACGAATCCGGCGAACTCCTGGAACTGCGGGCCCAACGTCACCACGCCGCCGGCCGCCGCCGAGCGAATCACGAACTGGGTGAACAGCCGGGCATCGCCGAGGTTGATGCTTACGTCGACATCGTCGAACGGCATGTACACCGGGTAACGGTCCGCGGTCTCACCGATCAGCACACCCGCAGAACCGATCGGCAGCTCGTAGTGCCGATCGGAGACCGGGCTCTCGCCGAGCAGCGCCGCCCGCTGGCCACCGAAGAGGCACGAGAACCCACGTGGTGTCGAAGGATTGGCGAGCGTGGTCAACAGCACCGTGGTCGTTGGTGCCGAACCGGGGCGGATTCGCACCCGCGTGATGGTGTGATCGGCGCGCGCCGACCACCACATGTCGGGACCGCCCGGTGCGACGTAGGCGGCGGTGAACGTGCTGCGGCCCTTGATCGATGACCAGGATTCCCGTTCGAAGCTGATCTCGGTGGCCCGGTCGAAATCGTCGAAGCTCCGGCTGCAGCGGGCGTCGATTCCGTTGCTGGCCAACTGATCCGCAATCCGGGTGGTGGAAGCGACGAGATAGCGGGCCAGACCGGACACTCCGGCGTCGCGGCGCTGCGCCGGCCGCCGCGTCACCTCGGGGTCGGCACGCAGCACGATCCAGGTACGCCGGTTGGCCGGCGCCGGGTAAGGGCCCACGACCTGTTCGTACAGTGCGACGAGGCCGGCCGGGGCCGACTTCCCGACCCGGTATCCGGCGGACACCACATCGGCCTCGAGCTCCGGGCAGTGCGCCTTGATCAACTGCTCGACGACGCGCGTGTCGACCACGTCATCGGTGAATGCCTCACCATCGACGAGGACCGTCGGGGTGAACGGGCGGGGGATGAGCTCGATGATCGCGACCAGGAATTCGTCCTGCCAGCGAACCGCGACGTGGTCACCCGGCAACACGGTGGATCCAACGGCCGGTGCCGACGGCGCGGCTGGCGGCGTGGCGAGCCGGCGACGCCAGGAGAACAGGGCCGCGATCCAGCCGGTGAACCGGCGGCCACGCACGGTCAGCGTGGTGGCGATCGCGAGCAGCACGGCCAGTGTGATTCCGACCCACATCAGCTCCAGTGCGGTGAACACCGCGATGGCGGCCGGGATGAGGATCGCCGTCCACAGCAGGTGCCCAGTGGTGAACCGGAACCCGAACTGGCCGAGGAACTCCTTCATCGGCGCCTCATGGCCCGTCGGGTGAGGGCACCGATCCCCAGCACCAGCGCCAGCCCGGCGCCGGTGAGTACCACGATGGTGATCGGCCCGCGGTCGGGCGGTTCGATGACCACCGGTGGCGGCAGCTGCTTGACCCGGTAGGGCGCCGCCTTCGGGCCGGCGGGCACATCCCAGGTCAGCGCGGCCACTGGATCGATGACACCGGCGCCGACATAGTTGTCCACACCGCCCCCGGGATGGCGGGCGGTGGCGGTGATCCGATTCATGACCTGGGCGGCCGTCAGATCGGGGAAACGCTGCTTGAGTAGCGCCGCCAGGCCCGAAACATACGCGGCGGCAAAGGAAGTGCCCGCGATCGGGATGGGGCCCTCGGCGCCGTTGAGGGCGTTGACCGGATTGCCGTCATAGCCGAGCGCGGTGATGTTCTCCGCCGGTGCTGCGGCGTCGACCCAGGGTCCGGACATCGAGAATGTGCTGGGCTGGCCGGTCTGCCCGATTCCGCCGACGGTGAGTACCAGCGGCGAATACCAGGCGGGGGACACGATCGTCTGCACCTGTTTCCAGCCGCGGGGATCGTTGGGCACATCGGCTTCGGGCGGCGGGTTCTGGCTGCAGTCCTGGCCGGTGTTGCCGGCGGCCACCACCACGATCGCTCCCTTGATGTTGACGGCGAAGTTGATCGCCGCGCCTACGGTGGCCTCATCGATCGGTCGCGTGGACTTGTAGCAGGCGGCCTCGCTGATGTTGATCACCTGGGCGCCCAGGTTGGCGGCGTGCACGATCGAGCGGGCCAGGCTGCGCAGCGAGCCAGCGGTCTGGGTGGTGTTGGGATCGTTGGGGTCGCTGCGTGAGCCGACGGGCTGGAAGTTGTCGGAGGTCTGGCGCAACGACAGGATCCGTGCCTCCGGGGCGACGCCGATGAACCCGTCGGTGGGCGCGGGCCTGCCGGCGATGATTGCCGCGGTGAGTGTTCCGTGCGCGTCGCAGTCCGACATCCCGTTGCCGGCCTTGTCGACGAAGTCACCGCCGGGTTCGGCCGGAACCCTCGCAGATCCATTGACACCGGTGTCGATGACCGCGACCGTGACGCCGGCGCCGGTGGCGAACTTCTGGGCATCGGCGATGCGCAGGTAGTCGTTCGCCCACGGCTTGTCGATGAAGTTCGAGTCCGGGAAGGTGATCGGCCCGGAGCACTGGCGACGCTGTTCGGTGGGCTGGTCAGGGCCTGTTTCGTCGGGCGGAACGGCGGCCGGATCGATGATGGGCGGCTCGATCGCGACGGCAGGCGGCGCCGTCAGCAGGACGAGTGCCAAAGCGGCCAGCAGCGCACCGATGCGTCGCACAGTTGTTCACTCCCCCTTGCAGTCCCCGGGTGCGGTTTGTGCTGGCACAACCCGCAGCAAAGTGGAGGCCGCCTGCCGGCGGCGCATCCTGTCACGACAGCTTAAATGTGGACTTCCCATCCAGCTTTGCCAGAGTCATTTTACGGGGGTGCCGATGGGGTTCGTTCCGCTTTCTCGGCCAGGGTCAGGCGTCGAGATCCTGGGTCACCAGATCCGCGATGGTGGTCAGCGCCGCGGCGTCCTCCGATGCCACCGTCACCTGCGCGCCGTGGCCGGCGCCCAGCGTCATGATCATCAGTGCGGAGCCGGCGTCCACGGGTTCGCCACCATCGACGGCCAGGGTGACCTCGACCCCGGCATTGACCACGGCCTCGGCGATGATCGCGGCGGGCCGGGCGTGCAGACCGATGGATGAGCCGACGGTGACGGTCTTCTCGGGCATGTGCTTCTCCTTGTTGGTTGGGATTGTGGTCGAGATTGTCAGACGGAAACAGCTTGGCGGGGCTTGATGAACTGCTTGGCGGCGACGACCGCGAGGGCGGAGACGATGGTGCCCACGGCGAGGGCGATCACGAACCACAACAGGTTGCCGATCGCGAAGAACACGAAGATGCCGCCGTGCGGGGCCCGCAGCGTCACACCGAACGCCATGCACAGCGCGCCGGTGATGGCGCCGCCGGCCATCATCGACGGGATGACGCGCAGCGGGTCGGCCGCGGCGAACGGGATGGCGCCCTCGGAGATGAACGAGGCGCCCAGAAGCCAAGCCGCGCGCCCGTTCTCCTTCTCGGGCTCGCTGAACAGGGCCGGGCGGATCGTCGTGGCGAGCGCCATGGCCAGCGGCGGGACCATACCCGCCGCCATGACCGTCGCCATGATCTCGAAGGAGGCGGTGGTGGCCGCCGCCAGGCCTGCGGTGGCGAAGGCATAGGCGGCCTTGTTGACCGGCCCACCGAGATCGAAGCACATCATCAGGCCGAGGATGACGCCGAGGAACACCGCGGAGGTTCCGGTCAGCCCGTTGAGCCAATCGGTGAGGCTGGTGTTGACCCAGGCCAGCGGGCGGCCGATCAGGAAGAACATGATCAGGCCCACGCTCAGGGACGCCAGCAGCGGGATGATCACCACCGGCATGAGGCCGCGCAGCCAGCGGGGCACCTCGATATTGCTGATCCACAGCGCGGTGAAGCCGGCGATCACACCGCCGACGATGCCGCCGATGAAACCGCCGCCGACGAACACCGCGAGCGCACCCGCGGTGAATCCCGGTGCGATACCGGGTCGATCGGCGATGGCGAAGGATATGTAGCCGGCCAGCGCGGGCACCAGGAAGCTGAACGCCAGACCGCCGAGGGTGAACAGGATGGCGCCGAGGTAGGTGGTCAGGCCGCCGTCGGGCAGGTTGGTCAGCGAGTTGTTGAGCGCGATGTCCTGGCCGTTGTCGGCGATGTCATACCCACCGAACAGGAAGCCCAGCGCGATCAGCAGGCCACCGGCGGCGACGAACGGGATCATGTAGCTCACACCGGTGAGCAGGATCTGCCGGGTCCGGGTGCCCCAGCCGACATTGGATGACCCCTCGGTGCCACCGTCGGCGGCGGCGGTGCCCTCGACCCGGGCGGCCCTCGGATTGTCCGCGGCGGCAACGGCTTCGGCGATCATGGTGTCGGGTTCGTTGATGGCACGTTTGACGCCGGAGGCGATCACCGGCTTGCCCGCGAACCGGCCGCGGTCCTTGACGCCCACGTCGGTGGCGAAGATGACGGCGTCGGCGGCGGCGATGGTCGAGCCGGGCAGCGGGGTGCTGCCCGAGGAACCCTGGGTTTCGACGACGAAGTCGACGCCGGCCCGCTCGGCAGCCAGCTTCAGCGCGTCGGCCGCCATGTAGGTGTGCGCGATTCCGGTGGGGCACGCGGTGATCGCGACGATGCTCTTCTTCGCCGACGGAGCTTCCGCTGCCGCTGCTGCCGGGGCGGGCGCCGCGGCGGGTGCCGGGTTCACCACCCCTTCCACCAGGGCGACCAGTTCGCCGGCGGTGCCTGCCGAGCGCAGCGACTCGACGAACTCCTTGCGGACCAGCGCGCGGGCCAGGCTGGACAGCAGCTTCATGTGCTCGGCGCCACCGGAATCGGGTGCGGCGATCAGGAACACCAGATCGGCCGGGCCGTCCGGGGCGCCGAAGTCGACCTTGGGGGACAGCCGGGCGAACCCGATGGTCGGGGTGTCGACATACGGTGACCGGCAGTGCGGGATGGCGATGCCACCGGGCAGGCCGGTCGCGGACTGGGCCTCACGCGCCATGGCGGCGGCGATCAGCCCGTCGGCGTCGCTGGTGCGGCCCGCGCCGACCAGCAGCCCGGCGATACGGGCGATGACGGCCTGCTTGTCGGCGCCGGCATCGGCGTCGAGCAGGACCAGGTCGGTGGTGATCACCGAGGGTGAACTGGACATGAAATGACCTTCTGTTGTCAGGACTCGGAGCGAGACAGTGAAATAGCCGTTACCGGCACGGCTTTCAGATCGATGAGATCAGGACCCGGCAACGCGGACCCGGGCAGTGACGCGGCGGCACTGCCGTAGGCGACGGCCATCCGTAGCCGGTCGGGGGCATCCGCCCCGGACAGCGCCGCTCGCACATAACCGGCGAGCGCGGAATCCCCGGCGCCGACGGTGCTGCGCGGGGTGATCGGGGGAGAGCCGGCCAGCCAACTACCCGACGGCTCGACCAGCACCGCGCCGGCCGCACCGAGGGTGACCAGGATGGTGCGGGCGCCGCGGTCGACCAGTTGGCGGGCCGCGGCGATCACCGGCATCGGATCACCCGCGGCGGCAGCGTCTTCCAGCTCCTGGGCGGAGGTACCGGTCAGCCCGGCGAGTTCCTCGGCGTTCGGTTTGATGAGATCGGGTGCGGCGCTGCCGAAGGAGGCGGCCAGGGCGGCCAGCGGGGCATCCGAGGTGTCCACGGCGACGCGGCAGTTCTTGTCGGCGAGCAGGGCGACCACATCGGCATACCAACCGACCGGGACCCCCGGTGGCAGCGATCCGGACATCACGATCCACTCGGCGCGGTGCGCGGCTTCCACCACGGTGCGGGTCAGCGCGTCGAGGGCGTCGGCGTCCAGTGCCGCGCCCGGTTCGTTGAGTTTGGTTGTGGTGCCGTCATTCTCGGTGACGGCGACATTGGTGCGGACCGCTCCGCGGATGGGCACGGCGGCGTAGGGGACCCCGCAGGCGCGCAGCGCGGAGAGCATCGGGTCGGCGTCGGCCGCCGGCAGCACGGCCAGTGCGTCGAGTCCGGCCAGTCCCAGCGCGCGCGCGACGTTGACGCCCTTGCCGCCGGGCTCGTCGGTCACCGAACTGATCCGGTGCACCGCGCCCCGGGTCAGGGTGCCGGGCAGCGTGACGGTGCGGTCGATGCTGGGATTGGGTGTGACGGTGACGATCATGCGGACGCTCCTGCGCAGGTGACTTCGATGCCGAGGCCGATGAGTTCCTCGCGGGCGGTTTCGGAGATCTCGGTGTCGGTGATCAGGACGTCGACGCTCGAGATCGGCGCGAAGCTGTGCAGTTCTTCGCGGCCGATCTTCGACGAATCAGCGACCACGACAACATAATTCGCGCACCGGACCATCGCCCGCTTGATGGCGGCCTCCTCGCTGTCGGGTGTGGACAGACCGTGCCGGACGGTGATGCCGTTGGTGCCGATGAAGGCGATGTCCACCCTGATCTGCTCCAGGGTCTGCAGGGCCTGTTCGCCGACGGTGGCCTGGGTCAGTCCGCGGACCCGGCCGCCGAGCAGTTGCAGGGATACCGACTGCACCGTAGACAGCCGGGCGGCCACCGGTACCGAGTTGGTCACCACCACGAGCTCGCGGTCGGTCGGGATGAGCGCGGCGACCCGGCTGGTGGTGGTGCCCGCGTCCAGCAGCACGCTCGCGCCGCCGACCGGGAAGACGTCGGTGGCCGCGGCGGCGATGGCGTCCTTGTGGGCGGACCGGGTCACGTCGCGTTCCCCGACATCCTGTTCGACCAGGTGCAGGGCGCGCGCCGGCACGGCACCGCCGTGTACCCGGCGCAGCAGACCGGCCTTGTGCAGCACGGCGAGGTCGCGGCGCACCGTTTCGGTGGTGACGTCGTAGGTCTGGGCCAGTTCGGTGACCGAGGCACGCCCCTGCTGCATCACCAGGGTGGCGATCGCGTTCTGGCGTTCCTCGGCGTACATGGTCTCCGTTCGGGGCTTGGCTCACCGGCTCAAATGTTGATATATGTGGTTTTACGCTTGAATCTGTTGACTTGTCAATGCTTTCTTGTAACCTGAATCACATGAGTACTTCATCCGTGACTGAGACACAGGTCCTGACCGGCGTTCCGGTGGTTGCCGGCGTCGCCTACGCCCCGGTGATCCGGCCGGGAGCGCGGCCGACCGCCCCGGTGTCCGCCGCCGATGTGCCCGAGTCGGACCGCCCGGGTGAGGTGGAACGGCTCAAAGCTGCGGCGGCCGCAGTCGCCGAGCGGCTGCGCGACCGGGCGGCCCACGCGACCGGCGTCGCCTCGGAGGTGCTGGCCACCACGGCGGCGCTGGCCCAGGACCGGGCCTGGCTCTTGGACGCCGAAAAGCGGATCACCGCAGGCAGTCCGGCCCATCATGCCGTCGGTGCGGCCATCGCCAAGATCTCCGATGCGCTGTCCAAGGCCGGCGACCTGATGGCCGAACGGGTGACCGATCTGCGAGACGTCCGCGACCGGGTGCTCGCGCAGCTGGCCGGGCTACCCGAGCCCGGGGTCCCCGTGCCGGATGTGCCCTCGGTGCTGTGTGCCGAGGATCTGGCGCCCGCGGACACCGCAGGCCTGGATCCCGCGTTGGTGGTGGCGCTGGCCACCACTCTCGGCGGCCCGACCAGCCACACCGCGATCATCGCCCGCCAGCTGGGCATTCCGTGTGTGGTGGCGGTGGGCGGGCTGGATGCGGTGCCGGCCGGCGTGCCGGTGATGGTCGATGGCGCCCGCGGCACGGTGACGGTGTCTCCCGACGCCGAGCAGGCGCAGCGCGCCGTCGGCAAGGCGCGTGAGGATGCCGCACGCATTGCGCAGTGGACCGGGCCGGGCACCACCGCCGACGGGCACGCGGTCGCGGTGCTGGCCAACGTCCAAGATGGCGCGGCGGCCCGCTCGGCCAGTCAGACGCCCGCCGAAGGCGTAGGTCTGTTCCGGACCGAGCTGTGCTTCCTGAACCGCGATACCGAGCCCTCGGTCGAGGAGCAGGCGCGCATCTACGGTGAGGTGCTCACCGCATTCGAGGGCCGCAAGGTTGTCATCCGCACGCTGGACGCCGGCTCGGACAAACCGCTGAAGTTCGCCGGGCATGCCGATGAGGCCAACCCGGCGCTGGGTGTGCGCGGTGTGCGTATCTCGTTCGGCAATCCCGGACTGCTGACCCGCCAGCTCGAATCGATCGCCGTGGCGGCACAGGCCACAGGTAGCGATCCCTGGGTGATGGCACCGATGATCGCCACCGCCGATGAAGCGAAAAACTTTGCCGCAGAAGCACGTTCCTTCGGCCTGACGCCCGGAGTGATGATCGAGATTCCGGCCGCGGCACTGCTGGCCAACCACATCCTCGAGCATGTCGACTTCTTGTCGATCGGCACCAATGATCTGGCTCAGTACACGATGGCCGCCGACCGGATGTCGGCCGAGTTGGCCACGCTGACCGATCCGTGGCAACCCGGCGTGCTTGCCCTTGTCGAGTTGACCGCCAGGGCGGGCGCGGCTGTCGGCAAGCCGGTCGGGGTGTGTGGCGAGGCGGCCGCTGACCCGCTGCTGGCCTGCGTGCTGGTGGGGATGGGCGTGACCTCACTGTCGGCGGCCGCGACCGCGGTGCCCGGAGTGGGCGCCGCGCTGGCCGGAGTCACGCTGGAGCGTTGCCGCGCCGCCGCGCAGGCGGTGGTGCAGACGGCAAGTGCCGCGGACGCCAGGTCCGCGGCACTCGCCGTGTTGAGTTGAAGCGGGCTAGAACCAGACTTTTCGCCCACCGACCGGGCGGCCCACCGCTCCGAGGATCCACAGCACCACGCCGACGACGACCAGGATCGCGCCGATGGTGTAGAGGATCGACAGGCTGGTGAAGTAACCGATCAGCAGGAGCACGATGCCGAGCACAATCATGGTGATTCCCATCCTTAGGTGATGCTGACGCGTTGTCGCTCAGGATGAATTACCAAAACCGTCAAAATCCAAACCTGCCAGTCTTGATCAGGTCCCCTTGACGTTCAGGATCTGGCGAAGCGTGTGCTGCACCGCCACCAGATCGCGGGCATCGAGCATCACCTGGTCGATGTCCTTGTACGCGTCCGGGATCTCGTCGATCCACTCCGCACCGTGCCGGTACTCGATACCCGCCATCCGCGCCGCGAGATCGTCGGCGGTGAATCGCCGCCGCGCCTCGGTGCGGGAGAACCGCCGACCCGCCCCGTGCGGGGCCGAGCAGAGGCTCGCGGGATTTCCCTTGCCGCGCACGATGTACGAGCGGGTCCCCATGCTGCCGGGAATGATCCCGCGGACACCTTCGTGCGCGTCGATCGCGCCCTTACGCGTCAACCACACCGAGCGGTGCCCGTGCGTCTCGAGCTGCGTGTAATTGTGATGAGTGTTCACCCGTTCGACTTCGATGGCGGCCGCGTCCTCGGTGGACACCCCCATCCAGTGGGCCAGCGCCTGGCGGAACCGGTCCATCATCTCGGCGCGGTTGTACAGCGCAAAAAGCTGGGCCCACTTGAGGTCTCGCAGGTAGGCGTCGAACTCGGGGCTGCCCTGCGGCAGGTAGGCGAGGTCGCGGTTGGGAAGCTCGATCTCATGCTGGGCGCACAGCCGCTTCGCCTCCTTGATGTGATGCTGCGCGATCTTGTTGCCCACCCCGCGCGACCCCGAATGCAGGAACATCCACAGCCGGGATTCCTCGTCGACGCACAGCTCGATGAAATGGTTGCCGCCACCGAGCGAACCCAGTTGCCGGCGCCACTTCGGTGAGTGCGTCAGGTCGACACCGTCGGCCTCGGCGCGGGTTTGCAGCTCGGTGATCCGCTCCGCGGTGAACGGGTAGCGGTCGGTGCCGCTGTTGTAGTTGCCAGGCGACAGCGGAATGGCGGTTTCGATCGCTTCGCGCAGTGCGGCGAGATCGCGTCCCTCGATATCGGGGTGTGCGAACACGGTGCGCGCCGCGATCATCCCGCAGCCGATATCGACACCTACCGCGGCGGGGATCACCGCGTCGATCGTCGGGATCACGGTGCCGACCGCGGACCCCTTGCCGAAGTGCGCATCCGGCATCAATGCCACGTGCGGATGCACGAAGGGCATCGACGCCGTCTGCTTCGCCTGCTCGACCGTCATGTCATCGACCAGGGAGGCGAAGTTCAGCAGCTTGTGGCCGCTGATCTGCTGAATGGTCATACACCTGATTGTCACCGCGGTGTCCAGCCGTTATCACCGCCGGAATGAATCGGACCGCAGTCCGGTTAAACAGAACATGCCTGCCATCACAGCCGATACGCTGACCCTGCCCCGCATCGCGGCGGCCTCACCCACCGATACCGAGCGCCCCGTGCGCTCCATCACCACCGGCCCTCGTGGTTACGAGGGCGAAGGATTCCCGGTGGTCCGCGCCTTCGCCGGCGTCAGCGCCGCCGACCTGGATCCGTTCGTGCACATGGACCAGATGGGCGAGATCGAATATCAGCCCGGCGAGCCGCGCGGCACCGATTGGCACCCGCACCGCGGCTTCGAGACCGTCACCTACATGATCGACGGACGTTTCGCGCATCAGGATTCGCACGGCGGCGGCGGTCTGATCACCGACGGTGCCACCCAATGGATGACGGCGGGTTCGGGCATCCTGCACATCGAGACCCCGCCCGCCGAACTCGTCGAGAGCGGCGGCCTGTTCCACGGGATCCAGCTCTGGGTGAACCTGCCGCGCAAGGACAAGTTCGCCGCTCCGCGTTACCAATCCATCGAGGGCGCAGCCGTCGGGCTGCTGTCCTCGGCCGACGGCGGCGCGCTGGTGCGCGTCATCGCCGGCGCCATCGGCGAGCACGCCGGGCCGGGCCAGACACACACCCCGATCGCGCTGGCCCATGCCACCATCGAACCCGGCGCGCGGTTGAACCTGCCGTGGGATCGGCAGTTCAACGCGCTGGTCTACGTGCTGTCGGGACGCGGCACCGTGGGATCCGCGGGCCGGCCGATCCAGCAGGGTCAACTGGCAGTGCTCGGATCCGGTGATCGCATCGACATCGCCGCAGAATCGACCCAGGACGGCAACCGGCCGGCGCTCGAGGTGCTGCTGCTGGGTGGCCGGCCGATCCGTGAGCCGGTGGTGCAGTACGGGCCGTTCGTCATGAACTCCAAATCGGAGGTGCTGCAGGCGCTGGAGGACTTCAACGCCGGCCGGTTCGGGTCGCTGCCGCCGGATGCCCTCACCCCGCACCGGGCCCGCTGAGAGTTTGCTGAAAGGTCGATTCGATGTGACTTCGCAATCATCCCCCGGTAGTGGGGCGGGTGATCTGTGGCACAATTTGACTGTGCCGCATATAGCCAGCAGAGGTCCTGGTCGTCCGCCTGCCGCCAAGGCGGCGGAGACCCGGGAGCGCATCCTGCAGGCTGCGCGCGAGGTGTTCAGCGAACTCGGCTATGACGCAGCAACATTTCAGGCCATCGCGGTCCGCTCGGATCTGACCCGACCGGCGATCAACCACTACTTCCAGAGCAAGCATCTGCTCTACCGGGAAGTCGTCGAACACACCAATGCCGTCGTGGTGCGGGGCGGGGTGGAGAAGGCCAGGTCCGAGCCCACGCTGCTGAAGAGGCTCTCGGCATTCTTCTCGGTCGCGATGCAAGCCGACGGCAAGGACCGCTCCGTCGCCGCATTCCTCGTGACCTCGGTCCTGGAGGCCCAGCGTCATCCCGAACTCAGCGAGGACGAGCACGACCCGCTGGCCAACTCACGGGCGTTCGTGAAGTGGGCCGTCACCGATGCGATCGAGCGCGGCGAACTGGCCACCGACACCGACGTCTCGACCTTGGTCGAGATGTTGGTATCGGTGATGTGGGGGATGGGTTTCTACGCCGGGTACGTCGGCACGCACGACGAGACCGCCGCCGTGGTCGAGCAGCTGGAGCTGCTGATGGCTAACAAGCTGTGGACGCTGTCGGAGTAACTGCGCACCGGCGGTAGCGCATAGGCCACCTAACTATTCGGTAGCATCGGGACATGAGCTCACTGCGCACCCACGATGACAGCTGGGACATCGCGTCCAGCGTAGGAACCACCGCCGTGATGGTCGCCGCAGCGCGAGCCGCCGAGACGGCGAGCCCCGATCCCCTCATCCGCGACCCGTACGCACGCATCCTCGTCGAGGGCGCCGGCGGCGGCGTCTGGGGCCTGATGATGGACGAGGACTGGGTGGCCCGTGCGGTCGACATCGATCCCGAAGGCGCCGCGATCTTCGCGCACATGGGCAGCTACCAGGCCGTGCGCACCCGCTTCTTCGACGATTTCTTCACCGCCGCCGGCGACGCCGGGATCCGCCAGGTGGTGATCCTCGCGTCCGGTCTGGATTCGCGCGCCTACCGGCTGGACTGGCCCGCCGGCACCATCGTCTATGAGATCGATCAGCCCAAGGTGCTGGAGTACAAAGAATCGGTGCTGGACGAACACGGTGTGCAGGCCACGGCGACCCGCCGTGAAGTGGCCATCGATCTTCGCCACGACTGGCCGAAGGCATTGCGCGAGGCCGGATTTGACCCCTCGGCCCCGACTGCCTGGCTGGCCGAGGGGTTGTTGATGTACCTGCCCGCCGATGCGCAGGACCGCCTTTTCGCCCAGATCACCGAACTCAGTGCCGCCGGCAGCCGGATCGCGGCGGAGACGGCGCCGATCCAAGCCGAGGAACGCCGACAGCAGATGAAGGAACGCTTCGAGGTCATCAAGGAGAAGTTCGGGATCACCGACAGCCTCGACGTTGGCGAGCTCATGTACAACGACCCGGACCGCGCCGACGTCGCCGAATGGCTCGGTGCGCACGGGTGGGACAGCACCGCGGTGCAATCGGCCGCCGAGATGCGCCGGCTCGATCGCTGGGCGCTGCCCGACGGCCCGGATGCGCCCGCAGACGACGCGTTCTCCCAGTTTGTGACCGCCTCACGACACTGAGTGCGGTTTGAGGTCTTATGGACCGACCGACCGGATGGTTAGGATCAGATTTCCCGGTCTGGAAGGACGCTCCGATGACCACGCACGCAGACGCACCCACCTCACCTGCGGTGGCGGACATCCCGGCGGTCGTCGCCGGGCTCCGCGCGGCATACGCCACCGGTCGCACCCGCGACATCGAATGGCGCAAACAGCAGCTCCGCGCCCTGGAGCGGATGGTGGTCGACAACGAGCCCGCCATCGCCGAGGCGCTGGCCGCGGACCTGGGCCGCAAGCCGTTCGAGGCGTGGCTGGCCGATATCGCCAGCACCGCCGCCGAGGCCCGCGACGCGGCCAAGCATCTCGGCAAGTGGGCCAAGCGCCGCTACCGGTTACTGGAGCTGTCCCAGCTGCCGGCCCGCGGCTGGATCGAGTACGAGCCCTACGGCACCGTGCTGGTCATCGGCGCCTGGAACTTTCCGTTCGCCCTGACCCTCGGCCCCGCGGTCGGGGCCATCGCCGCGGGTAACACCGTCGCGCTCAAACCGTCCGAACTGGCGCCCGCGTCGTCGGCGTTGATGGCCGAGCTGGTGCCGCGCTACCTGGACCCCGAGGCCGTCGCGGTCATCGAGGGTGACGGCTCGGTCAGCCAGCTGCTCATCGACCAGGGTTTCGACAAGATCTGCTTCACCGGCGGCACCGAGATCGGCCGCAAGGTCTACCAGAGCGCGGCCGCACACCTGACCCCGGTGACCCTGGAGCTGGGCGGCAAGAGCCCGGTCATCGTGGCCGCCGACGCCGATCTGGACGTCGCCGCCAAACGCATCGCCTGGACCAAGCTGATCAACTCTGGCCAGATCTGCATCGCACCGGACTACGTGCTCGTCGACGCGTCGGTGCGCGATGAACTGGTCGCCAAGGTCAAGGCCGCGGTGCAGGTGTTCGAGGCCGACGCCACCGGCGGTAAGCGGATCGTGAATCGGCGCCATTTCGACCGGCTCGCCGCGGCGGTGGCGGCCACCGAGGGTGAGGTCGCGATCGGCGGTGCCACGTTTGCCGCCGAGCTGGCGATCGAGCCGACCGTCGTGGTCGATCCGTCGCTGGACGAGCCGCTGATGACCGACGAGATCTTCGGCCCGGTGCTACCCATCGTCACGGTGCAAAACCTCGATGAGGCAATCGCTTTCGTCAACGCGCGGCCGAAACCGTTGGCCGCCTACCTGTTCACCAAGGGCAAGGCGACCCGCGAGCGTGTCATCAAGGAGGTGTCCGCCGGTGGCATGGTGGTCAACCACCTGATCTTTCACTTCGCGACCACCAAGCTGCCGTTCGGTGGTGTCGGTCCGTCCGGAATCGGCGCCTACCACGGCAGGTACGGATTCGAGGAGTTCAGTCACCGCAAGTCGGTGCTGACCAAGACAACCCGCCCCGACTTGGGCGCGATGATCTACCCGCCGTATACAGAGAAGGCGTGGAAACTGGCCCGGCGGCTTTTCTAGGCGCGGGATGGACCACACAAGAACTGACCCAACACCGAGAGGAACGTAATGCCCGGAGTGCAGGATCGCGTTGTCGTCATCACCGGAGCCGGCGGTGGCCTCGGCCGCGAGTACGCCCTGACCTTGGCCCGTGAGGGTGCCAGCGTCGTCGTCAACGACCTCGGCGGTGCCCGTGACGGGTCCGGCGCCGGACACAACATGGCCGACGAAGTCGTCGCCGAGATCAAGGCCGCCGGCGGCCGCGCCGTCGCCAACTACGACAGCGTCGCCGAGCCCGAGGGCGCCGAGAACATCATCAAGACCGCGGTCGACGAGTTCGGCAAGGTCGACGGCGTGGTGAGCAACGCCGGCATCCTGCGTGACGGCACCTTCCACAAGATGACCTTCGACCAGTGGGATGCCGTGCTCAAGGTGCACCTCTACGGCGGTTACAACGTCATCCGCGCCGCGTGGCCGCACTTCCGCGAGCAGAGCTTCGGCCGTGTTGTGGTCGCGACCTCCACCAGCGGTCTGTTCGGCAACTTCGGGCAGGCCAACTACGGTGCCGCCAAACTCGGCCTGGTCGGCCTGATCAACACACTCGCCCAGGAGGGCGCCAAGTACAACATCAAGACCAACGCCGTCGCGCCGATCGCCGCCACCCGCATGACGCAGGACATCCTGCCGCCCGAGGTGTTCGAGAAGCTGACGCCGGAATACGTTGCGCCCGTGGTCGCTTACCTGATGACCGAGGAGCTGCCGGACACCGACTCGGTGTTCATCGTCGGCGGCGGCAAGGTGCAGCGCACCGCACTGTTCCAGAACGAGGGTGTCACCTTCACCGAGGTGCCCACGGTGGACGATATCGCCGGCAAGTGGGGCGAGATCACCGATCTGTCCGCCGCGCAGGCCGCGAGCTTCAAGCTCGGATGAAAGCGCTTGTCGCACAAGCATTGACCGGTACCGACGGACTGGCCTACATCGACGTCGACGATCCCGAGTCTGCAGACTCGGTGGTCATCGATGTCGGCGCGGCCGGCGTCTGCTTCCCCGACCTGTTGTTGCTGCGCGGGGAGTACCAGCTGCGCCTGGAGCCGCCGTTCACCCCGGGTATGGAGGTGGCCGGTACCGTCCGGTCCGCTCCGGAGGGGTCGGGCTTCACTGTCGGCCAGCGGGTTTCGGCCATGTCCATGCTCGGCGGCTATGCCGAGCAGGTGGCCGTCGCCCCGTCGAGCGTGGTGTCCACTCCCGACGGCGTCGACGATGCGTCGGCGACGGCTCTGCTGGGCAACTACTACACCATGTACTTCGCCCTGCAACGGCGCGCGGCGCTGCAGGCCGGGGAGACGGTGCTGGTGCTCGGTTCGGCCGGCGGTGTCGGGGTGGCGGCCATCCAGATCGCCAAGGCGCTGGGCGCCCGGGTGGTGGCGCTGGTGCACCGGCCCGACGCCCAGGATTTCGTGGCGGGCGTGGGCGCCGACGTGGTGCTCCCGCTGACCGAGGGCTGGAAGCAGGCGGTGCTGGATGCCACCGACGGCCGCGGCGTGGATGTGGTGGTCGACCCGGTCGGCGGTGACGCGTTCGACGACGCCATCCGGGTGATGGCACCCGAAGGGCGGTTACTCGTCATCGGATTCGCTGCCGGGCAGGGCATCCCGACGGTCAAGGTGAACAGGCTGCTGCTGCGCAACGTCAGCGTGGTCGGTGTCGGCTGGGGTGAGTTCGTCCGCCATTCGCCGGCCGCACAGGCCGAGGTCGGGGCCGGGCTCGCCGAACTGGTCGGTGCCGGGCTGCGCCCTCCGGCCCCGGTGACCTACCGGCTCGCCGACGGCGCCAAGGGCTTGCAGGCGCTGGCCGAGGGAAAGATCCGGGGCAAGCTCGTCCTGGAGCCGTGATGGTCGTCCCGCGCGCATTGGCGTTCGACGTGTTCGGCACCGTGGTGGACTGGCGGTCCAACATCATCGCCGAGCTGCAATCCTTCGGCACCCATCATGGGCTGCAACGGGATTGGGCGTCGTTCGCCGATGCGTGGCGGGCCGGCTACGCCCCCGCCATGGACCGGGTGCGCCGGGGCGAACTGCCGTGGACACGCATCGACGATCTGCACCGCGAAATCCTGATCGATCTGCTCGACGGTGTCCGGGTCGATGAGGCCGAGATCGATGACCTCAACCGGGCCTGGCACCGGCTGACGCCATGGCCGGATTCGGTACCCGGCCTGCACCGGTTGAAACAGCGCTTCGTCATCACCACGCTGTCCAACGGCAACCTCTCGCTGCTGACGAACATGGCCAAGAACGCCGGATTACCGTGGGACTGCATCATCTCCGCCGAATTGTTCGGCCACTACAAACCCGACCCCGAGGCCTATCTCGGCTGCGCACAACTGCTCGATGTGGCCCCCGATGAGTTGATGCTGGTCGCCACCCATCCGAGCGATCTGCGGGCGGCACGGGCCTGCGGTCTGCGCACCGGATATGTCGTGCGGCCGCTCGAGCACGGCCCCGGCCGCCCCCTGCCCGAGGTCGCCGACGGTGAGTTCGAAGTTGTTGCGCGGGATTTCATCGACCTGGCCCGACAGCTGGACGCGTAGACCGTAGATTCATGGGGTGAGCACCCTGGGGATCGTCCTGGTCGCGTTGGCGATCGCCGTCGGGCTGGCCGGCATCGTGATCCCGATCCTGCCCGGCGGGCTGCTGGTCATGGCGTCGATCGGGGTATGGGCCTACGTCGAGGGTTCGACCACATCCTGGGTGACATTCGGTATCGCGGCAGCGTTCTTCGTGATCGCCGAGGTGATCAAGTACACCTGGCCTGTCCAGCGTATGCGCCGTGCCGAGGTCCGAACATCGGTACTGGTGATCGGTGCGGTGGCCGGTATCGTCGGCTTCTTCGTCATCCCGGTGATCGGTCTGCTCATCGGGTTCGTGCTCGGAGTGTTCGCCGCCGAACTGGCAATGCGACGTGACACCGCCCGCGCATGGGCCTCGACGGTGCACGCACTCAAGGGTGTGGCGCTGTCGGTCGGCGTGGAGCTGACCGGCGCGCTGCTGGCCACGGTCACCTGGGTCGTCGGCGTGCTGGTGTCCTAGCGAAATCAGGTGGTGAGCTGGGCGCGCAGGCGCGTGAGCTCGTCGTCGGTCACCCCGGAGGCCTCCAGGAAACCGCCCACCGATCCGTAGATCTCGTCGACCTTGCGGCCGGCCGCCTCCAGGTACTCCGCCCGTACGCCCAGCACGGCATCGGTGAGCCGGGCCTCGGCGAAGGTCAGCACCTCGGGAGCCTCGCCGGCGCGGGCCTTCACCGATTCCATGATGCTCTCGCGCAGCGGGTCGATGGCGTCATTGCTGCGCAGGAAGTCGGTCAGGATCGCATCCCGGGGCACCCCGACGGCCTCGAGCACCGTGGCGACGGTGAACCCGGTGCGATCCTTGCCGGCGAAGCAGTGCGCGATCACCGGCCTGCCGTCGGCCAGCAGCGAGATGACCTGGCGTACGGCCACTTGTGCGCCGGTCAGCGACGGAAACTCCTCGTACACCTCGGTCATGTAGCGCTTCGCCGACTCGGCGACGTCCTCACCGTCGGGGGACTCCGACATCACCCGCTGGAACGTGGCCTCGTGCGGCGCGTCCTGCTCGGAGTCATCCTCGAAGTGGAATGGCAAGTGGTGCAACGCGACACCCGCGGGTACCTGCCCGGGGCCGCGGCGCTCGAGCTCGCGGCGGGACCGCAGATCGGCGACATCGTTGATGCCCAGGCCGAGCAGGGTCGCGCCGCCCTCATCGGTGAGGCGACTGAGTTCGCTGGACCTGAACAGCAGGCCCGGCCGGATGCCGGCGGACTCGGCAACATCACGAAAGTTCCACGCGCCGGCCAGCATCGCGGTCACCGTCCCGTGACCGCTGCAGCGAAGGGACTCTTCTCCTTGCCGAGTTCGGCGCGGGCGATGGTGCGCATGTGCACCTCATCGGGTCCGTCGAACAGGCGCATCGCGCGGTGCCAGCCGTAGAGGCGGGCCAGCGGGAAATCGTCGGACACGCCGGCGCCGCCATGTACCTGGATGGCCCGGTCGATCACATCGCAGGCGATCTGCGGTGCCACCGACTTGACCTGCGAGACCAGCACATGGGCGGCCTTGTTGCCCTCCTGGTCGATGGTCCAGGCGGCCTTCTCACACAGCAGTCGTGCCTGATCGATCTGATTGCGGGACTTGGCGATCTGCTCACGCACCACACCCTGCTCGGCCAGCGGCTTGCCGAACGCTATCCGCGACTGCACGCGGTCGATCATCAACGCCAACGCCCGCTCGGCGGCCCCCAGGGCACGCATGCAGTGATGGATCCGGCCCGGGCCCAGCCGGGCCTGCGCGATCGCGAAACCGCTGCCCTCTTCGTGGAGCAGGTTCTCCACAGGTACCCGGACATTGTCGAAGGTGATCTCACAGTGCCCGTGCTGGTCCTGCCAGCCGAACACCGGCAACGACCGCTCGATCGACACCCCGGGTGTGTCCGCAGGCACCAGGATCATCGACTGCTGCTGATGCGAAGCGGCGTCGGGGTTGGTGCGGCCCATCACGATCAGCAGCTTGCAGCGCGGGTCGGCGGCCCCGGTGATCCACCACTTGCGCCCGTTGATCACGTAGTCACCGCCGTCGCGCAGCATGGTGGTCTCGATATTGCGGGCGTCGCTGGAGGCCACCGCCGGTTCGGTCATCGCGAACGCCGAGCGGATCTCGCCGGCCAACAACGGCTCCAGCCACTGCTTGCTCTGCGCCTCGGTGGCGAACAGGTGCAGGGTCTCCATGTTCCCGGTGTCGGGGGCGGCGCAGTTGAGCACCTCCGGCGCGATCTCCATGCTCCACCCGCTCAGCTCGGCCAGCGGGGCGTACTCGAGGTTGGTCAGCCCCGACTCCGAGGGCAGGAACAGGTTCCACAACCCGGCGGCCTTCGCCTTGGCCTTGAGCTCCTCGACCACCGGAGGCACCGTGTGGTCCTTCGGGCCCTTCTCCTCGCGGTAGGCGTGGTAGGAGGCCTCTGCCGGGAAGACGTTCTCGACCATGAAGTCGGAGAGCCGCTTGTGGTAATCGGCCGCCTTGGCAGACATCGCGAAGTCCATGACCGCCACGATATGTCACATGGTTAGACAGGTGACACTCTGGGCGGTATGAGCCAACCACGCCCGCCACTGCCCCCATTCACCCGCGACACCGCCGTGCAGAAGGTACAGGCCGCCGAAGACGCCTGGAACACCCGCGACCCGCACAGGGTCAGCCTGGCCTACACGCCGGACTCGGAATGGCGTAACCGGGACGTGCACGTGGTCGGCCGCGACGCCATCGTCGAGTTCCTGACGGCAAAATGGGAGCGTGAGCAGGATTACGTCCTGCGCAAGGGCTTGTGGGCCTTTGACGAGAACCGGATCGCGGTGCGGTTCCAGTACGAGTGGCGCGACGGCACCGGCGGGTTGGGGCGCAGCGACCCGGGGAGCAACAACGGGCAGTGGTTCCGCAGTTATGGCAACGAACTGTGGGAGTTCACCCCGCAAGGGCTGATGGCCCGCCGCGAAGCCAGCATCAATGACGTCGCGATCACCGAGTCGCAGCGCCGGTTGTTCGGTCCGCGGCCGGAATCGGAGTATGGCTGGGACTTCCCAGTGTGGTGAGGGCCAATGCGCCCGCCAGCACCGCAAGTCCGATGACGACGCCGGCCACTGCCGTCCAGCCCGCCGCGTCGAACGCCAGCCCGCCGAACCACCCGACGGCACTGGACCCGGCGTAGTAGAAGAGGTTGTACAGCGAGGACGCCTGGGTCTTGCCGTCCCCGGCGGCGTAGGCGACCCAGCCCGACGCGATGGCGTGCGCGCCGAAGAAGCCGGCGGTCGCGATCACCAGTCCCACGAGCACGACCGCGATCTGGTCGCTCACGGTGAGGGCGGTGCCGACGATCATGGTGGCGATCGAACCGAGCAGCACCTTGCGGCGGCCGAAGCGGCCCGCCTCGGCGCCGGCGCGGGCCGAGGCGAAGGTGCCCGCCAGGTACGCCAGGAATACCAGGCTGACGAGTGTCTGCGGCAGCTGGAACGGTGCGGCGGTCAGGCGGAACCCCAAAAAGTTGTAGAGGGCGACGAAGCCGCCCATCAGCAGGAAGGCCTGGCCGTAGAGCGCCAGTTGGCGGGGCGAGCGCAGGTTGTCCAGCAGTCGCCGGGCCAGGTCGCCGCCCGGGGAGGGCCGGAAACCTCTGGCCGGCGGCGCCAGGCGCACGAAGGCCAGCGCCGACAGCCCGCACAGCACGGCCACCGCCAGCACACCCACCCGCCAGCCGGCGTACTCGGCAAGCGGGCCGGTGACCAGCCGGCCGGCCAGCCCGCCGATCGTGGTGCCCGCCACATAGCTGCCGGCGGCGCGTGCGGCGTTGCCGGCGTCGACCTCCTCGGTGAGGTAGGCGATCGCGATGGCCGGTACCCCGCCGAGCATCAGCCCTTCGATGAGGCGCCCGGACAGCAGCAGTTCCCTGGTTGGCGCCAACGGTACGAGCAACCCCAGAATCGTTGCCGCCGTGATGGATATCGTCATCGCCTGGACTCGGCCGATTCGGTCGGCCAACGCGGCCCAGGGAATGACGCCCAGCGCCAGGCCCACGGTCGCAGCTGACACCGTCAGAGCGGCGTCGGCGGCACCGGTGCCCAGGTCGCGGGCGATGAGCGGCAGCACCGACTGCGGGGAGTACAGCTGCGCGAAGGTCGCGACACCACCGAAGAACAGGGCGGCCAGTAGGCGTCGGTACTCGGTGGATCCGCGCGAATGGCCTTGCCAGTCAACAGGGGTCACCGTGGTTGTCACCCGGACGACGTTAGGAGCCTACCGGTAATGTGTCCAATGCATGAATTTAGGTCAAACCATTACGACTCTGCATGAGGAAGTCGGCAAGGCGGCGTGCCGTCGGCGCCATGTCACGGTCCGGGCTCCAGGTGAGCCCGATCTGCCGTTTGGCCGTCGCCTCGGTCAGCGGAATGTAGGCCGCCCCGGGCTCGGCACGTTCCGGGCGGGGGACCGGCACCACCGCGACACCGAACCCCGCCGCCACCAGCCCTTCCATCGTCGGGATCTCCATCGCCTCGAACACCACGGGCGGGGAGATGCCCGCTTCCAGGCACAGTTCGTCGGTGAGCAGCCTCAGTCCGAACCCGGGCCGCAGTGCCACGAAAGGCTCGTCGGCGGCATCGGCCATCCGGATCCGGGTCCGGCCGGCGAAGCGATGCCCCATGGGCACCGCCAGGCACAGCCGCTCGACGAACAGCACCCGCCAGGGATGGCCGTCCGGCCGCGGTGAGGTGATCGCGAGATCGGCCTGGCCGTTGGTGAGTCGTTCCTGGATCGCGTGCGCTGGGCCCTGGAACAGCTCGAACTGCACGCGCGGGGCCTCGGCGCGGAACCGGCGCAGCAGGTCGGGGACGAAACCGCCGGCCTGGGAATGCAGGAACGCCAGCCGCACCGTGCCGGTCTCCGGATCACGCAGTGCGGCGATACGTTCAGTGGCCGAACGCATTTCATCGATGCTCCGGGAGGCGTGCTCCAGCAGGATCCGGCCGTAGCTGTTGAGTTGCAACCGGCGGTTGAGGCGGTCGAACAGCGGTGCCCCGACCTGCGCCTCCAGCCGAGCAAGCGCCCGCGACAGCGTGGGCTGGCTGATCCCCAGCTCGGCTGCCGCGTCGGTGACGTGCTCGATCTCGGCGAGCGTCACGAACCATTGCAACTCTTCGATGTTCACTGCCACCACCTCTCCCGCACCGAATCCTGCCACCCAGGGGCGCTCCCGCCGCGCGTTGCCGGACGTCCGGGGAGTAAATCCGTCGCGCTGGAAACACATGGGACGCTACCGTGCCAGGGATGAAGCTCCGGATGGCCGCGGTGGCGCTCGTCGTGCTCGTCATCGCGGCACTGGTGAACGCGTTCGCGGTGACCAGTGCGACCCGGGCCGCCGAGTCGTTCGCCGGTGGCCGTGTGCTGGAACTCGATGGCCCCGACCTGAATGTCCGCGAGTACGGACCGGTCGGCGCGCGCACCATCGTGCTGCTGCACGGATATTCGGCGTCCATCCAATGGTGGGAGGCGGTGGCGTCGCGGTTGGCGGGTGACCGACGCGTCATCGCCATCGACCTCGTCGGCCACGGAGGTTCCGAGGCGCCGGGCGATCCGCAACAGTTCCAGCCCGACGGTCAGGCGGCCGCGGTACGCAAAGCGTTGAGCGCTTTGGGTGTTCGACAGGCGGTTCTGATCGGCCACTCGATGGGCGGCAGTGTCGCATCGGTGCTGGCGGACCGGTACCCGGAAGTGGTGGAACGAGTGGTGATCTCGGATACGCCCGCCGACAATGATCTGGCGGCCATGCCGCTGCTGGGAAAGATGGTGTGCTGGCCGCTGATGGGCCCTGCGATGGATCACTTTCGCCGGGTGCCGGTGATCACCGGGAGTTCGTTGCAGGCCGGCTTCGCGGCGGATTTCCCGGTGCCGCAATTCGCCTACCGGTCACTGGAACGGCTCACCTACCAGGGCGTGTGTGACTCCAAAGAGGGCACACCCACTTCGGTTGCGGATACGTTGACCGACCTCGGCAAGCCGGTGCTGGTTGTCTGGGGTGAGACGGACGTGCTCACGCCGACGGCCGCCAACGTCACGCGGTATGCCGCGGCAGGCCTGTCCCCGCGCATCATACCCGGGGCGGGGCACAGCCCGATGGTGGAGAAACCCGATGAATTCCTCAGCGCCATCAGGGATTTTGTGTGATGAACCGGTGGTCTGTGAGGAAGTTCAAAAGCAGTCCCGCCAGTAGATCGGGACGATCCTCCGGTATCCAGCTATAGGAATCCGGCACCGTCTCCCACCGGGCATGTGGGATGGTCTCGGCCAGGCGCCGCGCACCGGCTTCGGAGAACACGCGGTCCTTGGCCGGCCACACCAAGAGCGCTGGATGTGGGTGGTCCACGCGCCCGTCGGCCCGGCGCAGCTCGAGGCCGGCCTTCAGCATTCCTGGACGGCTGCCTGGACCCGACCGTCGCACGTATCAGCATTGTGGAAGCGCCTGTCGCACTGGGTTTCACCCAGATGCGCGAGATCGACAATCACAATTATCTGGAGGCCCTACAGGCGATCCTGCAGGAAGCGATGGATCGCGGGGCACTGCGGCGGCTTCCGGTCGCAACGCTGGCGGCCATGCTCATCGGCGCACTGGATGAGGCGGCGCTGCTCATCGCCTCCGCCGAGGACCCGGTCGCAGCATGTGCCGAGGCCGGGGCCGCGGCTTCGGCACTGGTGGCCGGGTTGTTCGCGGCTACTCGGTGAGTCCGCGGGCGATGACCAACCGCTGAATCGGGTTCGGTGCCCTCAAACGGCTGGTGACTACTCGGTCAGTCCGCGGGCGATGACCAGCCGCTGAGTCTGGTTCGGTGCCCTCAAACGGCTGGTGACTACTCGGTCAGTCCGCGTGCGATGACCAACCGCTGAATCTGATTGGTGCCCTCAAAGATTTGCGTGATCTTTGCTTCCCGCATATACCGTTCGGCGCGGAAATCGCGGGTGTAGCCGACTCCTCCGAGCACCTGGACGGCGTCGGTGGTGACCCGCATGGCGGCGTCGGTGGCGACCAGTTTCGCGACGCTGGCCTGCGTCGAGTACGGCAAGCCCAGATCGCGGCGTCGCGCGGCATCCAGGTACGTGGCGCGGGCGCTGATGACCGCCGCCGCCATATCGGCCAGCAGGAAACCCAGGCCCTGGTGGTCGATGATCTTGCGGCCGAACGTCGTTCGCTCGTTCGCGTATCGTGTCGCGTCATCGAGTGCGGCCTGGGCGATGCCGACCGCCACCGCCGCAATACCCAGCCGGCCCGAATCCAACGCGGAGAAGGCGATCGAAAGTCCTTGTCCCTCGGCACCGATCAGCCGGTCGGCGTCGATGCGGGCATTGTCGTAGAACGCCGCAGTGGTGGGTACCGCGTGCAGACCCATCTTCTCCTCGGGTTTGCCGAAGGTCAGACCGTCCAGAGCGCCGGGAATCAGGAAGCAGCTGATCCCCTTCGAGCCTTCGCCGGTGCGCGCGAACAGGGTGTAGAAGTCCGCGACGCCACCGTGGGTGATCCAGGATTTCGATCCGTTGAGGATGTAGCCGTCCCCGTCGGAGGCCGCGGCACACCGCAGCGCAGCGGCGTCGGAGCCGGCCTGTGGCTCCGACAGGCTGTACGCACCGATCTGATCACCGGAGAGCATCCCGGGCAGCCAGCGTCGCTTCTGTTCGTCGGTGCCGAAGGTCAGCAGCGGGTGCGAGGACAGGCTGTGCACGCTCACCGCGACGGCGACGGCTGCCCAGCGCGCCGCGATCTCCTCGAGCACCTGCAGGTACACCTCGAAGGGCTGCCCGCCGCCGCCCCACTCCTCGGGCTGCGGCAGGCTCAGCAGCCCGGCGGCGCCGAGTTGCGCGAACACCCCGTCGGGATAGGTTTCGGCCTTCTCGTGGCCATCGACGATCGGGTCGAGCAGCTTGTCGGCGATATCGCGGGTCAGCGCGATGAGGTCATTCGCCTCGTCGGAAGGAAGCAGACGGTCGACGGGCACAGTAGTCACCTCTCGCGAAACGGTACTCAAAGCGGTCTAGCAGTATCCTCAAAAGAGTACTGGACGGCGGCGTGCAGTACTATCGCGGTATGTCCGACCTGCTAGACGGTGGTTTCGCGACGCGGCGGCAAACCAGGCTGTTCGATGACCTGCTGGCGCTGTTCCTGCAGGAAGGCTTCAGCCGTGTGACGCTCGACGACATCGCGTCCCGGCTGCGGTGTTCGAAATCGACGCTCTACACGTTGGCCGCCAGCAAGGACGATCTGGTTCGGCGCGTGACGGTGCATTTCTTCAAGCGCGCCACCAGCGCCGTCGAAGCCGCCCTGGCACAAACCACAGAACCCGGCGACCGTGTGTCGGCCTACCTCACCGCCGTCGGCGACGAGCTCTCCATTGCCTCCGAGGTGTTCATGGCCGACCTGTTTGCCTTCGCGCCGGCCCGCGACGTCTATGAAGCCAACACCGCGGCGGCGGCGGAGCGGGTCCGTGAACTGATCGAGGACGGCGTCGACGCGGGAGCCTTTCGCGCCGTGAACGCCTCCTTCGCCGCCGATCTCATCGCCACCATGATGGTCCGCATCCATCAGCGCGGCGTCGCAACCGCGACCGGGCTGAGCGATGCCGAGGCCTACACCGAACTGGCGACACTGCTCACCCACGGATTACAGCGCTGACTGCCGAACGGCTGCCTGCCCGCCTGCGCTGATGGCCAGTGCGGCCATCACCAGGGCGATCCCGGCCACCTCCGCAACCGCCGGAACCTGGTGCAACAGCACCGCGCCGACCACGGCCGCCGTCGCCGGAAGCAGCGCCAGCAGCAGCGCGAACCGCGCTCGGCCCACCCGGGTGAGCACAACCTGATCGAGCGCATACGGCACCGCCGTAGACAACACGCCGATGCCGAGACCGAACAGCCAGGTTCGGGGTTCGGCGAACACCGATGGGTCATCGATCAGTTGGCCGCTCAACAGAGGAACCGCCAGTACCGCCGCGGCGACCGCCATCCCGACTGCCAGCGAGTCCATCCCGGCGCCCGCGTCCGCGACGCGCTTACCGAGCAGGATGTAGCCGGCCCACAGCGCGGCCGCGACGAGCGCGAAGACGATGCCGAGTGCGTCGGCGCCGGTCTGCACGCCGGCGAGCAGGGCCACGCCGGCAGCCACCATCGCCACCGCGAGGAAGTCCCGCAGCCGACGTGACCCCAGGGTCGCCACCGCCACCGGCCCCAGGAACTCGATGGCCACCGCCGTGCCGAGCGGGATCCGGGAGATCGCCTCGAAGAAGGCGACATTCATCCCGACCGTCACGATGCCGAACCCGCCGGCCACCGCGACACCGCGCCGGGTCCAGGAACGTCGCCACGGCCGGCGCCAGGCGATGAGCACCAGCGCCGCGGCGGCGGCACGCAACCATGCGACCGCCGCGGGGTCGGTCGTCTCGAACAGGAAGACCCCGATCGCGGCACCGATGTACTGCGAGATGGCGCCGACGATGAAGAACGCGGGCACCGACCAGGCGGGCAACCGCGTCACGGCATCACAACGCGGCGTTGATGGCGTCCACTCGGTCTTTTGCGTCGCCGAAGAGCATCTGGGTGTTGTCGCGGAAGAACAGTGGGTTTTGCACGCCGGCGTAGCCCGAGGCCATGGAGCGTTTGAAGACGATGACGTTCTCGGCGTTCCAGACCGTCAGCACCGGCATGCCGGCGATCGGGCTCGACGGGTCTTCGGAGGCCGCCGGGTTGACGGTGTCGTTGGCGCCGATGACGAGCACGACGGTGGTGGCGTCGAAGTCGTCGTTGATCTCGTCCATTTCCAGCACGATGTCGTAGGGCACTTTGGCCTCGGCGAGCAGGACGTTCATGTGGCCGGGTAGCCGGCCGGCGACGGGGTGGATACCGAAGCGGACGGTGATGCCGCGCTCGCGCAGTTTGCGGGTCAGGTCGGCCACGCCGTATTGGGCTTGGGCGACGGCCATGCCGTAGCCGGGGGTGATGATGACCGAGCTGGCCGCCGAGAGCAGTTCGGCGGCGGCATCGGCGGTGATTTCGCGGTGCTCGCCGTAGTCCTTGTCGTCGGCGGGGCCGGCCTCGATGCCGAATCCGCCGGCGATCACGGAGATGAAGGACCGGTTCATGGCCTTGCACATGATGTAGGACAGGTAGGCGCCCGAGGAGCCGACCAGTGCGCCGGTGACGATGAGCAGGTTGTTGCCGAGCAGGAAGCCGGCCGCGGCGGCCGCCCACCCGGAGTAGCTGTTGAGCATGGACACCACCACGGGCATGTCACCGCCGCCGATGGAGGCGACCAGGTGCCAGCCCAGCAGCAGTGCGAGCACGGTGACTGCGATCAGCAACCACAGCTGCGGGTCGATGACGAACCAGACGGTGAGCGCGGCGAAGAGCATCAGCGACCCGAGGTTGAGGATGTTCTTGCCGGGCAGCATCAGCGGCGCGGACTTCATCCGGGCCGATAGTTTAAGGTTGGCCACGATCGACCCGGTGAAGGTGACCGCGCCGATGAAGACCCCGATGAACACCTCGGCGGAGTGGATGCCGAGCATGCCCTGCTCCGACATCGCGATGGCATCCGGGCCGTCGGGGTGACCCTCGATGTGCAGGTAGCCGTTCCAGCCGACCAGCACCGCAGCCAGGCCGACGAAGGAGTGCAGCAGCGCGATCAGCTCGGGCATGCCGGTCATTTCGACGATGCGGGCCCGCCACAGGCCGATGGCCGCGCCGATCGCCATGGCGCCGAACAGCAGCCCGAGGCCCAGCGCTTCGATGTCGTGGTTGATGGCCAGCGCGATGGTCGCGACCAGGGCGATCGCCATGCCCACGATGCCGAAGCTGATGCCGGCGCGGGACGTCTCATGGCGGGACAGTCCGGCCAGGGACAGGACGAAGAGCAGTGCTGCCACGACATAGGCCGCGGTCGAAGCGGTTTCCAGGGTCAACATGGGAAATTTGATTCCGATCGGTTGGGCAAGGCTCTAGCTGCGGGAGAACATCGCGAGCATGCGGCGCGTGACCGCGAAGCCGCCGAAGATGTTGATACTGGCGAGCAGGATGGCGACGGTGGCCAGGGCGGCGATGACGGCATCGGATTCGCCGACCTGCAACAGTGCGCCGACGACGATGATGCCCGAGATCGCGTTGGTCACCGACATCAGCGGTGTGTGCAACGCATGGTGCACATTGCCGATCACGTAATACCCGATCACGATCGCCAGGGCGAAGACCGTCAGGTGCATCTGCAGAGCCACCGGGGACAACGCCAGCAGCACGAACAGGGTGGCGGCGCCGGCCAGGGCGATGCCCAGGCGCCGCCCGGTCGACACCGGTTCCTTGGCTTTGGGCGCAGCGACAGGCGCCGCCGCGGCGGCCGCTGGGGCCGCCGACACCTGCACCGGGGGCGGGGGCCAGGTGGTTTCGCCGTCGCGCACCACGGTGACCGAGCGCTGCACGACATCCTCGAAGTCGAGTGTGAGTTCGCCGTCCTTGGCGGGGGTGACCAACTTGAGCAGGTTGACCAGGTTGGTGCCGTAGAGCTGGGAGGCGGTGGCGGGCAGCCGGCCGGCGAGGTCGGTGTAGCCGATGATTGTGACACCGTTGTCGGTGAGGACGGCCTGGTCCTTGACGGTGCCCTCGATATTGCCGCCGTTGGCTGCGGCCATGTCGACCAGCACGCTGCCGGGTTTCATCGAGGCCACCATGTCGGCGGTGATGATGCGCGGGGCGGGCCGGCCGGGGATCAGGGCGGTGGTGATGATGATGTCGACCTCGCGGGCCAGCTCGGCGTAGACGGCGGCCTCGCGGGCCTTGTAGTCCTCGCCCATCTCCTTGGCGTAGCCGGTGGCCGAGACCTCGGCGGCGGCCGGGTCGACGGACACGTACTCCCCGCCCAGAGACTTGACCTGATCGGCGACCTCGGGCCGCGGATCGGTGGCCTTGACGATGGCACCCATGCTGCCTGCCGCGCCGATCGCGGCCAGCCCGGCCACCCCGGCGCCGACGACGAGCACCTTGGCCGGGGGTACCTTGCCCGCAGCGGTGACCTGACCGGTGAAGAACCGCCCGAAGGCGTGTGCGGCCTCCACGACGGCGCGGTAACCGGCGATATTGGCCATCGAGGACAGCACGTCCAACGACTGTGCACGCGAGATGCGCGGTACCGCGTCCATGGCCAGCACGGTGATCGGGCGGGACGAAAGCTTTTCGACCAGTTCGGGCTTCAGCGCCGGCGAGATCAAGCCGATCAGCGTCGCGCCGTCCTTGAGAGCGGTGATCTCGCTGTCATCGGGTGCGTTGACCTTCAGAACGACATCGGCGGACAGTGCTTGTTCGGATGAACCGATACTCGCGCCGGCCTCTACGTAGGCGGCATCCGAAAAGCTCGACGCGGCCCCGGCGCCGGATTCCACGACGACGGAGTAGCCGAGCTTGAGGATCTGCCCGACGGTCGCCGGTGTGGCGGCAACACGGGTCTCACCTGCTTGAGACTCACGCGGTATCCCGATGATCATCCGAAGAGTCTCGCATCCACGCCGCGATTGTGCGCATGCCCCTCCGGCGGTGAGCGGTTCGCTTAATTCGCCCAACGTGAAGAAATGCGCGATCGCCGGTCGCGCGGCCACACCTTTGCTGCGTTTTTGCTAGAGCCAGTCGCGGCGCTTGAACATGACGTACAGGATCATCACCAGCACGACGATCAGCGCCGAACTCGTGAGGAAACCTCCGACGGTCTCCAGGCCCAGGTACAGGACGTTCTGCCCGTAGAACCCGGTGATCGCGGTCGGCACCGCGATGATCGCGGCCCACCCGGTGAGTTTCTTCATCACGGTGTTCAGTCGGGCGTCCTGCAGCGACAGGTTCGTCTCGAACACGGTGGTGACCATGTCGCGCAGTGATTCCGTCCACTCCGAGGCGCGCAGCACGTGGTCGTACAGGTCGGCGTAGAGCGGGTCCAGTTCGGGTGAGGTCTTCGCGTCGAGCCGTCGGTGCTGGATGGTGCTGACCACCTCGCGTACCGGCAGCACCACGCGTCGCAGATCCACCAGGTCCTTGCGGACCCGAAAGGTGCGGCGCTGCAAGCCATGTGGCGGTCCATTGTCGGAGAACAGCTCGTCTTCCAGCGATTCGATGGCATCGTCTAGGGCCTGTACGGCATCGAAATGCCCGTCCACCACCACGTCGAGCAGACCGTGCACCAGCGCGCCGACCCCGTGGGACTGCCCGCCCAGTTCGTCGAAGCGTCGCGACACCTCGCCGATATCGAAGGCGGGATGCTCACCGCCGATGTTGGGCAGCCGAACGGTGATGAGCCCGCGGGGCAGCACGAAGGCCGAGATGCGGTGCTTGACCAGAATGGAATCGCTGTCGCCGTCGGTGTCGCGGACATCCAGGGCGTACACCGTGAAGAACGTATGCGATTGGTAGACCGCAGCTTTGGTGCGCTCCTTGGGCGCGGTTGCGTCCTCGACGGCCCAGATGTTGAGGTGCAGCTCGTGCGCCAGCGCCAGCAGCGCGTCATGGTCCGGGTCGTAGATGTCGGCCCATACCAGCTGATCATCGGAGGCCAGGCAGTCCGAGATCGCGTCGAAGGTGAATTCGTCGTCGCGCGGCTCGCCATTGCGCCACAGCCGTCCCGTCACGTTCGTCACGTCGCCATCATTCCTCGTCGGAGAGTTTCGGCACCCGGACTGCGGGGAATGCACGTAATTGCCGGGCGCGTCGATAAATGCGGCGCGTCCATCCTCCGAAGGAGCCGAGATGTCTGACAGCAACACCCTCTGGATCATTGTGGCGGCGGTGGTGGCCCTGGTGGTCGTCGTCGGCCTGATCCTGCTGGCCCGCAACAAACGCACCAAGAGCAGGCGCGATGAGGCCCAGCGGCTGCGCGCCGAACTCGAATCCGAGCGTGAGCAGGTCGCCAAGCGGCAGGCACTGGCCGACGAGACCGACGCGAGGGCGCGTGCGGCGGCGGCCGAAGCCGAGGCCAAGGCCGCCGAGGCGCGTCGGCTCAGCGACCGCGCGACCTCGCATCAGCAGACCGTCGAGTCACACCGCGAGGATCTCGACGAGCGCAGCAAGCACATCGACAAGCT
Source organism: Mycolicibacterium sp. P9-22 (assembly GCF_008329585.1). Taxonomy (GTDB): domain Bacteria; phylum Actinomycetota; class Actinomycetes; order Mycobacteriales; family Mycobacteriaceae; genus Mycobacterium. The sequence goes on from NZ_NPKP01000007.1 coordinate 317,870, forward strand.
CGACCCCGACGTGAAGACCCGTCGGCGCGATGGCGACGATGCGCCCGATCGCCAGGTGATCACCGATCCGCCGCGGCGCGTCGAGAATCCCCGCTGAATGGAAAACGAGGCTGCATCTCGTTTGCGCTGCGAACGTGCATCGACATGGGACGAATTGGTCCGCACCGCCACCGGCGACCCCACCATGTACTCCATGGAATTCGTGGTCGAACGCGGTAAGGCCCGTTGCCCGCGTTGTGTCGCCGTGGCCGAGTACTCCTTTGTCGAGCTGGGGCCGAATCTGCTTCGCTACGAAGTGAACTGCGGCCGCTGCGGTGAGACCTATCGCGAGAAGCTCGGCCCGGTGGCCGCTAAGGCGGGCGTGCTCGCGACCGTCGACGATTGGTTGCCCGCCGTGCCCGAACCGAGCGTGCCGCTGCGTGAGCGCATGGACGGCTGGGTCGGGACAGTCCGCGGCCGGGTCGCGGCGTTGTCCGCCGCCACCACGTCAGCCCTGGCGGCACTGCGGGCGCGCGGGCAGGCCGAGGCCGTGGTGGAGCCGGCCGGCTAGGTTCCTTCGGTACGCTCGGCGGGTGTGAGGGACGCGCCGCTGGACGGTCTGCTGGAACGAGCGGGTGGCATCCGCGGCCTGGTCTACTCCTCGCTGCCGGTCACCACCTACGCGGTGACGGCCGCGGCGCTGGGACGCATACCGGCGGTCATCGCGGCGCTCACGGTCGCCGCGCTCGTGTTGGCGTGGCAGCTGGCACACCGCGAATCGGTGCGGCCCGCGCTGTGGGGATTCGCCGGTGTCGCCCTGTGCGCCGGACTGGCCTTGGTCACCGGGCAGGCCAAGGACTTCTACCTGCCCGGTATCTGGATCGCCCTACTGACGGCCGTCCTGTTCACCGGATCCATCCTGATTCGGCGCCCGCTGGTCGGCGTCGCGTGGGCATGGATGACCGGACGCGACGGGGCCTGGCGGCGGGTACCGCGGGTGCGGCTGGCCTTCGATGTCGTCACCGCGGTGATGGCCGCGGTGTCGTGGTCGCGCTTCGTGGTGCAGAACCACCTCTACGACAGTGACCAGGCCGAACTGCTGGCCGTGGCACGCCTGGCGATGGGCTGGCCGCTGTTCCTGGTCACCACCACGCTGATGGTGCTGGCGGTCCGGTACGCCATCCGCGCCCTGCCGCGAGCCGCCGGATAAATTCACGTCGATTCCAGAGCTGGCCGGCAGGCGGCCGCCCGGTTCTAATACGCGGGTGAACAAGACGCGGTCCGCCGACCCCTGCTGTTGCTGCTGAACTCGTCCGTTCAGCCCATTCCAGCAACAGAAAGTCGGCAGCCCGTGTCTGTCTTCGTCGATATCGTGCCCGACGAGCCGAAAGTCGATCCGTCGCGCCCCGCGCCCTCGCAGCGGTGGAAAGGGTTGCTCACCAAGGTGGGCCTACCGCTGCTGTCGGTCCTGGTGTTCTTCGCCGTCTGGCAGACGGTGGCGACCCTGGGCATCTGGAACGAGACCTTCGTGCCCTACCCGAGCACGGTGTGGCAGGCGTTCATCGACGTCTCCACCACCCATGACGGCACCCGCGGCTACGCCGGATATCTGCTCTACGAGCACCTCTACATGACGCTGCGCCGGGTGTTCGCCGGTGTGGTGATCGGAGTGGTCCTGGGTGTCCTTCTCGGCCTGCTGATGGGTTCGGTGGGCTGGCTGCGCAGTGTGCTGGAACCGTGGCTGACGTTCCTTCGGGCACTGCCGCCGCTGGCCTACTTCTTCCTGCTGGTCATCTGGCTGGGCATCGACGAGGCGCCGAAGATCACCCTGCTCGCGTTGGCCGCACTGCCACCCGCCGCAGTGGCCACCACCGCGGCCGTCGTCGCGGCACCCGTGGGTCTGCAGGAAGCGGCCCGGGCGCTGGGCGCCACCCGGATACAGGTGATCCGTGACGTGGTGGTGCCCTCCGCTCTGCCGGAGACGTTCACCGGGATCCGGCTGGCGGTCGGCATGGCCTACTCGTCGGTGGTCGCCGCCGAACTGTTCAACGGCATCCCCGGCATCGGCGGATTGGTCAAGGACGCAAGCAATTACAACAACACTCCCGTCGTCCTGGTCGGCATCTTCGCCATCGGGTTCTCGGGCCTGATCATCGACGGTCTACTTCGCGCCGCCGAACGGCGCGCCGTCCCCTGGAGAGGAAAAATCTAGATGAAGTTCAAATCCCTACTGGCAGTGGCCGCCAGCGCGCTGGCGCTGGCCGGTTGCGCGGTGGACAACTCCGGAAGCGATGCCGACAAGCAGACCATCCGCATCGGCTATCAGTCCTTCCCCAGCGGTGACCTTATCGTCAAGAACAAGAAGTGGCTCGAAGAGGCACTGCCCGACTTCAACATCAAGTGGATCAAGTTCGACTCCGGCGCCGATGTCAACACCGCCTTCATCGCCAAGGAACTCGACTTCGGCGCGCTGGGTTCCAGCCCGGTGGCACGTGGCCTGTCGGCCCCGCTCAACATCCCCTACCAGGTGGCGTTCGTCCTCGACGTCGCCGGTGACAACGAGGCGTTGGTGGTGCGCAATGCCGCGAACGTCAACACCATCGCTGAGTTGCGCGGCAAGCGGATCGCGACACCGTTCGCCTCGACCGCGCACTACAGCCTGCTCGCAGCGCTCTCGCAGAACGGGTTGACGCCCAGCGACGTTCAGCTGATCGACCTGCAGCCCCAGGCCATTCTGGCGGCCTGGGACCGCGGCGACATCGACGCCGCCTACACCTGGCTGCCCACCCTGGACGACCTGCGCAAGACCGGCAAGGATCTGATCACCAGCCGCCAGTTGGCCAGGGACGGCAAGCCCACACTGGACCTCGGTGCGGTGCGCACCGAGTTCGCCGACGCGCATCCCGAGGTCGTCGATATCTGGCGTCAGCAGGAGGCGCGTGCCCTCGACGTCATCAAGGACGACCCGGACGCCGCCGCCAAGGCGATCGCCGCCGAGGTCGGACTGACACCGGAAGACCTTGCCGGACAGCTCAAGCAGGGTGTCTACCTGACGCCGGCAGAGGTGGCGTCCCCGGAGTGGCTGGGCTCGGACGGCAAGCCGGGCAACCTCGCGGCCAATCTGCAGAGCGCCTCGGAGTTCCTTGCCGAGCAGAAGCAGATCCCGGAGGCGGCGCCGCTGGCGACGTTCCAGGACGCCATCTACACCAAGGGTCTTCCCGATGCCCTCAAGCAGTGACATCGCGACCCGCGGCGGACTGCGCATCGCCAACGTCGCGCACCGCTACGGTGACGTAACCGCGCTGGGGCCGGTCGATCTCGACGTCGAGCCGGGCGCGTTCCTGGTTTTGGTCGGCGCATCGGGCTGCGGCAAGAGCACGCTGCTGAGGCTGATCGCGGGCTTCGAGGAGCCGACCGCCGGCGAGGTGCGTGTCGAAGGTGCCTCGCCCACACCAGGTGTCACCTCGGGCGTGGTGTTCCAGCAGCCGCGGCTGTTCCCGTGGCGCACCGTCGGGGGCAACGTCGACCTGGCGCTCAAGTACGCGAAGGTGCCCCGTGAGCGTCGCGCCGAGCGGCGCGATCAGCTTCTGGAGCGCGTCGGGCTGGAGGGCACCGGTGACCGCAAGATCTGGGAGATCAGTGGCGGTCAGCAGCAGCGCGTCGCGATCGCGCGGGCTCTGGCCGCCGAGACCCCACTGTTCCTGCTCGACGAACCGTTCGCCGCATTGGACGCGTTGACCCGCGAACGGCTGCAGGACGACGTTCGTCAGGTCAGCGCCGAGTCGGGCCGCACCACGGTGTTCGTCACGCACAGTGCGGACGAGGCCGCGTTCCTCGGATCGCGGATCGTGGTGCTGACCCGCCGCCCCGGCAAGGTCGCGCTCGACCTGCCGTCGGAATTGCCGCGCTCCGGGATCGAAGCCGATGAGCTGCGGCGCTCACCGGAGTTTCTGAAGCTGCGTAACGAGGTCAGCGACGCGGTGAAGGCGGCCGCGGCCTAACCCTGTCCATCGGGGTAGATGCCCGTGAATCCGCTGGCGCTCAACAACTCTGCGGTGGCCTGCCAGAGCTGTTGTCGCGCGATGGGGTCATCGGCCGGTGCCACCGGGGTGATGCGGCGGACGGATCGGCCGGAGTAACAGCCTCCCGACTCCAGCTCGCCTCCGGTGGCCAGTTGCACGATGAGGTCCGCTCCGTTGCGGGGATCTCCGATGTTCAGCGCCTGCAGGATCCGTTCCAGCAGTGCGGCGAAGGGCAATTCGCGTCCGAGACCGGTGGTGTTGAAGCCGGGATTGAGACACATCGCGTCGACGGAGGTGCCGGCGAGTCGAGCCGCGAGTTCGAGGCTGAACATGATGTCGAACAGCTTTGTCTTCTCGTAGATCGGCGAAGACTGCAGCGCGTTGAAGCTACCGGTGTCGGTGAGGTCTTCCGGTACCCGCACCGAGCCGTGGCGGCGTGACGCCTCGGAGGCGACGGTGACGACGCGGGCATGGTCGGCACGCCGCAGTGCCGGCAGGACGGTCCCGGTGAGCAACCACGGCGCCAGATAGTTGACGGTGATCATCTCTGGTAGGCCCCCACCGGTGGTCCGCTGACTCATGGTGTGGACCCCCGCGTTGTTGATCAACACGTCGACCTTTTCGAAGCGTTCGACGATCTCGGTGCCGGCGTCCCTGGTGCTGGCGAGATCGGTGAAGTCTGCGTCGACGGTATCGATGTCCGCGGCAGGCGCCGTGTCCCGAATTCTGGCGATGGTCTGCTCGGCACGCTGCCTGTTCCGTGCGGTGAGGACGAGGTGGACGCCGCGCCGCGCGAGATCGATGGCGGCCAGCTCGCCGATCCCACTGGTGGCCCCGGTGATGACCACGACAGGCGGGCCGGCCGGTCCGGAATCCCGCGTCATCAGACCTCCCTCATCCGGCGAAACGAACAATCAAACTCGGTCTAATAGTAGACTGAGTCTATGTTTAGCGCAGAGTCGGAGACTTCTCTCGGCCTACGGGCGCGCAAGAAGCTGCAGACCTGGCGGGAGATCCGGGCTGCTGCCACCCGGTTACTGCGTGACCACGACTTCGCCGAGGTCACCATCGACATGATCGCCGCTGAGGCGAACGTCTCCAGGGCCACCTTCTTCAATTATTTCGGCTCCAAGGAGGCGGTCGTCTTCGATGCGGACCCCGAGGAACTCGCGGCCTATCAGGCGCTCCTGGAGGCCCGGCCCGCCGACGAACCTGTCTGGACGTCACTGCGCGAAATCCTGGTCGGCACAGTCGATTCCGTCAGTGAACAGATGGCGGTCCAGCACCATTTGTTGCAGCGTAACCCGGTGCTCGCAGGCAGCGGACGTGCCTTCGGGGATCAGTTCCGTCAGTCGTTGACCGCATGGGCGACCGAACGGGCCAAGGCTTCGGGCACCACAGAATTTCAGGCTGCACTCGTGGTCGCCGCCGCTGACGCCGCCGCGACCACCGCCTACCGATTCTGGGATCCCATCAGCGGGGCCCAGGCGCTACGGGACCTCATCGCCGGAGCCTTCGACACCGTCGGCGCACCCTTCGCGGCATCCGGCGGGGCATGACGCGGTTATGCCCACGAACCCAAAAAAGCACCCGTCACGCCGAGGCGCGACAGGTGCTTTGCGTTGAACGTTCTAGACCGGCGGGTAGGCCGGGGGCGGGTAGACGCCGCGCAGACCCCAAGCCAACCAGCTGAAGAAGAACTCGCCTTCATCGCTGATGTCGTAATCGGGATTCGGATCCATCGGTACCTCCCAGGCACGGCCGCTTTCTCAGGAGTTTAGACCTAACCGCACATGTCGGGACACCCGAACCGCGTTAATGCCTACACTGGCCAACCAGTTGATTGGTAATCCCGGGTCGCCCCGGTCTGCAGATAGTGAGTAGTCATGTCCACCGAGTCGGCACCCAACGGATCGTCCCGCCGCGACGAGTTGCTGGCGGTCGCCGCCAAGCTGTTCGCCGCCCGTGGGTACCACGGCACCCGGATGGACGATGTGGCCGACGCGGTCGGCCTCAACAAGGCCACTGTCTACCACTATTACGCCAGCAAGTCGCTGATCCTCTGGGACATCTACAAGCGCACCGCCGACTTCACCGTAGACGCCCTGCACGATGATCCCACCGCCACGGCCCGGGAGACGATCTACCACTTCACCCGACGGCTGCTCACCGGCATCGCCAACGACCTGGAAGCCGCTGCCGTCTACTTCCAGGAGGGCCCGTACATCTCGGAGTGGTTCACCGAGGAACAGGTCGCCTATATCCGCAAGGCCGAGTCCACCGTCTACGAGCATGTCCGCGATGTCATCGACCGCGGTATCGCCAGCGGAGAGTTCTACGACTGCGACTCGCATGTGCTGGCACTCGGCTATATCGGCATGACGCTGGGTGCCTACCGCTGGCTGCGCCCGCACGGCCGCCGCACCGCCCAGGAGATCGCGGTGGAGTTCAGCACCGCGTTGCTGCGGGGGCTGATCCGCGACGAGACGGTCCGCAACGAACAGCCCCTGGGCGGTGCGCAGCAATGACCGATCTCTTCGCCCTCGACGGCAAGGTCGCCGTGGTCACCGGCGGCGGCCGCGGTATCGGGGTGATGATCGCCCGCGGGCTGTTGCAGGCGGGCGCGGCCAAGGTCTACCTGGCGGCTCGCAAGGAGGCCGAACTGGAATCCGTGGTCGCCGAGCTCTCACCGCTGGGCGCGGTCGAGGGCATCCCCGCCGACCTGAGTACCGCCGAGGGTGTGCAGACCCTCGCCGATACGGTGGCGGCCCGCGAGGACGCGGTGCACGTGCTGTTCAACAATGCCGGCGCGGCCTGGGGCGCGAAATTCGAGGAGTTCCCGGAATCGGGCTTCGACAAGGTCTTCGACGTCAACGTCAAGGGCGTCTTCCTGCTGACCCGGGCTTTGGTACCGCTGCTGGAGGCCGCCGCCACCGAAGAAGACCCGGCGCGGGTGGTCAACACCGGCAGCATCGACGGATTCTTGGTGCCGGAGATCGGCCGCGACAACTTCTCCTACAGCGCCAGCAAGGCCGCCGTGCACATGCTCACCCGGCACCTGTCCGGAGAATTGGCACCCAAGATCCTGGTCAATGCGATTGCGCCCGGGCTCTTCCCGTCGAAGATGACCAAGGTGCTGATGTCCGCCGGTGAAGAGGCCGTCGGCGCGGCGCTGCCGCTGAAGCGGGTGGGACAGCCCGATGACATGGCCGGCATTGCGGTGTTTTTGGCCAGTCGGGCCAGCAGCTACATCACCGGGACCATCATCCCGGTCGACGGCGGGCTCAGCACCATCCGCTGACAGGGCCGGTCGGCGGGCCATGTGTGAATTTCGGCGCCGCCGGGTAGCCCGGTGTACATGTGTTCACCGGAGACTGCCCGACGAGGTGCGCGATGGTGCTGAACCTGAGGGGCCTGTCGCGATGGAGCGAGGCGCCCGCCCGTCACGTCGCCACCGCCACCACCACCAAGATCAACATGGTCCGAGGACTGGCGGCGCGTGCCACCACACCGCTGCTGCCCGACGACTACCTGAAGTTGCTCAACCCGCTCTGGACGGCCCGTGAGCTTCGCGGCGAAGTCGTCGAGGTGCGCAAGGAGACCGACGACACCGCCACCGTCACGATCAAACCGGGGTGGGGCTTCAAGGCGGACTACCAACCCGGCCAGTACGTCGGGATCGGCCTGCGCATCGACGGCCGCTGGCACTGGCGGTCCTACTCGCTGACCTCGGTACCCAAGCGTGACAACAAGCTCATCTCGATCACCGTGAAGGCGACCCCCGAGGGGTTCCTGTCCAGCCACCTGGTCAACGGGGTGAAATCCGGAACGATCGTTCGCCTGGCGTCGCCGAAGGGTGATTTCGCGATGCCCGATCCGCCACCGGCCAAGGCGCTGTTCGTCACCGCGGGCAGCGGCATCACCCCGGTGATGGCGATGCTGCGGTCCATCGCGGCGCGCGGACAGTCCGCCGATATCGTGCACATCCATTCCGCCCCGTCCGCGGACGACGTGATCTTTCACGACGAACTGCAGACACTGCACGGTGGCCGCGACGACTATCGATTGCACCTGCAGCTGACCGATGCGGCCGGTCACCTCGACTTCGGAAGTCTCGACGACATCGTGCCGGATTGGCGTGACCGCCCGACGTGGGCGTGTGGACCGCCGGCCATGCTCGACACCATCGAGCAGGTCTGGACCGACGCCGGTGTGCCCGAGAACCAGCTGCACATGGAGCGCTTCGTCATCGCCCGCACCGACAAGGGCGGCGAAGGCGGCACCGTCACCTTTGCCCTGTCGGACAAGACGATCGAGGTCGACGGCGCCACCTCCCTGCTGGAGGCCGGCGAGAAGGTCGGCATCCAGATGCCGTTCGGCTGCCGCATGGGCATCTGTCAAACCTGTGTGCTGCCACTGGAATCCGGCCATGTGCGTGACTTCCGGTCCGGGACCGAGCACGGCGAAGGTGACCGCATCCAAACCTGCATCTCCGCAGCGTCCGGGGACTGCACACTCAACGTCTAGGAGATTCATCAGCATGGCCATCACCGACATCAAGGCATACGCCCACCTCACGCCCGCCGACATCGAAGAGCTGGAACGCGAACTGGACTCGATCAGAACCGAGGTCGAGGAGTCTCGCGGCGAGAACGACGCCCGCTACATCCGGCGGGCCATCCAGCTGCAGCGTGCGCTCGCGGTGGGCGGACGCATCGCGTTGTTCAACAGCCGCAACAAGTTCGCCTGGGCAGCCGGGACCGGCATGCTCGCCGCGGCGAAGATCATCGAGAACATGGAACTCGGGCACAACATCACCCACGGCCAGTGGGACTGGATGAACGACCCCGAGATCCACTCGACGGAGTGGGAGTGGGACACCACCTCGCCCACGGTGCACTGGAAGAAGTCGCACAACTACATTCATCACAAGTACACCAACGTCGTCGGCCTCGACGATGACATCGGCTACGGCATCATGCGGCTCACCCGCGACCAGAAGTGGGAGCGGTGGATGATCGGCAACCCGCTCTACAACTTCCTGTTGGGAACCCTTTTCGAGTGGGGTGTCGCCCTGCACGGTGTCGAGACGACCAAGTGGCGCAAGGGTGAGAAGTCGATGGGCGAGGTGCGCAAGGACCTGCGCATCATCGGCAAGAAGGTCGGCAAGCAGGTCGGCAAGGACTACATCGTCTTCCCGGCCCTGGCGGGCCGCAACTGGAAGCACACCCTCGGTGCCAACGCCGTCGCCAATCTCATCCGCAACTACTGGGCGTACCTGGTCATCTTCTGCGGCCACTTTCCCGATGGTGCCGAGAAATTCACCAGGGCGGAGTTCGAGCAGGAGACCCACGGTGAGTGGTATCTGCGACAGATGCTGGGCTCGGCCAACTTTCACGCCGGCCCCCTGATGGCCTTCATGAGCGGCAACCTGTGCTACCAGATCGAGCACCACCTGTTCCCCGACCTGCCGAGCAATCGTTATGCGGAGATCGCGGTGCGGGTGCGGGCGCTGTGCGAGAAATACGACCTGCCCTACACGACGGGTTCGCTTGCGCGGCAGTACAGCCAGTCGTGGTGGACGATCGCCAAGCTGGCGCTGCCGAACCGGTTCCTCAAGGCAACCGCCGACGACGCACCGGAAACCAACTCCGAACTCAAATTCCGGATCCGTGACGGAGTGCGCGACACCTTCGGCGTGGACCCCAGCACCGGTAGGCGGCGCGGGTTGCGCACCGCCCTGCGTGAGCTCAGGTCCGGGGAGATCGCGGTGGCCTAACCGGCGGCGACGGCGCCGAACCAACCCCAGGCCAGGAACACGAACATCGCCAGGAAGAGGACGTCGCCGAACATCGCCGGCCACTCGCTGCGACGGAACCGGGTGGTGGACGCGCCGGCCATGAACAACGCCAGCCCGCACGCCGCGATCGGGGTGAGTACCGGTGCGACACCGACCGCCACGGGCAGCGCCAGCCCGGCCGCGCCGATCAGCTTGATCATCGCGATGACCTTGAGGTGGCCGTCGCCGAAATCGTCGACCCACTCCTGACTGGCGGCCAGCGACCGGTAGCGCTGCCGTGACGTCAGCAGCAGGCGTGCTCCGCCGGCGGTGTAGGCGAGCGCGGCGATGATCGTGATGGTCCACAGTGTCGCGTTCATGAAACTCCTCATCTCGTGGTTACGTCGGTATGCGCCGACTCGTCATCTCTGTGACGGATCCACGCGACGAGAGGTAACCGATGACTGCCGAGACACAGTTGGCGCAGCACTTCCAGGCGCAGCGCCCCCGCCTGCTCGCGGTCGCCCACCGGGTGCTGGGCTCACGGGCGGAGGCCGAGGACGCCGTGCAGGAGGCGTGGCTGCGGCTGTCCCGCCAGGACGTGAGTGCGATCGACAACATCGCGGGCTGGCTGACCACCGTCGTCGGGCGGATCTGCGTCGACATGTTGCGCGCGCGCAGCAGCCGTCCCGAGGTGCCGATCTCCGAGCTCGTCGTGACCGAAGATCGCGACACCCCAGAGGATGCCGCCGTCCTCGCGGACTCCGTCGGGGTGGCGATGCTGGTGGTACTGGGATCGCTGCGCCCGGATGAACGCCTCGCATTCGTGCTGCACGACATGTTCGCGGTGCCCTTCGCCGAGATCGGGCAGATTCTCGACAAGTCGACCGACGCGACCAAGATGCTGGCCAGCCGGGCCCGCCGCAAGGTGCAGGACGTGCCGGCGCCCGCCGGGGAGCATCGTCGCAAGGGAGAACAGCGCGCCGTGGTCGACGCCTTCCTGGCCGCCGCCCGCGACGGCGACTTCGAGGCGCTGCTGCGCGTACTCGATCCCGAGGTGCGCTGGGAGCGCCACACGCCCACCGGCGTGACCGTCGGGACCGGGGCCGCAGCCGTCATCGGCGCGGTGCGGCGCGGCCAGGGATCCCGGGTCCTGGCCCGGCGGGTCTCGGTCAACGGCGAACCCGGCATCCTGTCGTGGGGCCCGTCCGGGCGGCCGCTGAGCGTGATGGCGTGCACGGTCGAGGCGGGCCGCCTGGTGGGGATCGTGTCGATCATCGACCCCGCCCGGCTGGCCCAGATGTCGCTGCCCGGGCCGGAACCCGAGAGCTAATCTGGCCCCATGAAGTCGACCATCCTGTCCCGCCGTGACCTGGACTTCCTGTTGTACGAATGGCTGCGGGTGGAGGAGTTGACGAAGCGGCCGCGGTTCGCCGAGCACTCCCGGGAAACCTTCGACGGCGTGCTGGATCTGTGTGAGCAGCTGGCCGAACGCTATTTCGCCCCGCACAACAAACTCAGCGACGCCCACGAACCTCAGTTCGACGGCACCACGGTGACCGTCATCCCCGAGGTCAAGGCGGCCATCGAGGCCTTCGCCAAGGCCGACCTGATGGGCATGAGCTTCGACGCCGAACTCGGTGGCGCACAGCTGCCGGCGGTCGTCGCACAGGCGGGCTTCGCGTGGATATCGGCGGCCAACACCAGCACGTCCGGGTACCTGATGCTGACCATCGCCAACGCCAACCTGATCGCTAAGTTCGGCAGCTCCGAACAGATCGAGACCTTCGTCGAACCGATGCTGGCAGGACGATTCACCGGCACCATGGCGCTGTCGGAAACCCAGGCCGGCTCGTCGCTGGCCGATATCACCACCCGCGCCGAACCTCAGGACGACGGCAGCTTCCGGTTGTCCGGCACCAAGATGTGGATTTCCGGTGCCGAGCACGAACTGTCGGAGAACATCGTCAACCTGGTGCTGGCCAAGATCCCCGGCGGACCGGCGGGCACCAAGGGCATCTCGCTGTTCATCGTGCCGAAGTTCCTGGCCGACGGCACCCGCAACGGCGTGGCGATCTCCGGACTCAATCACAAGATGGGCCAACGCGGTATCACCAACACCGTGCTCAACTTCGACGGTGCGGTCGGTTACCTGGTCGGTGAACCGCACCGCGGTCTGGCCTACATGTTCCACATGATGAACGAGGCCCGGCTCGGCGTCGGGATGGGCGCCGTGGCCCTCGGCTACACGGGCTACCTCAAGTCGCTGCAGTACGCCAGGGAACGGCCGCAGGGCCGGCTGGTCAAGGATCCGGCGAGCCCGCAGGTGCCCATCATCGCGCACGCCGATGTCAAGCGGATGTTATTGGCGCAGAAGGCCTACGTCGAAGGCGCGCTCGGACTCGCGCTGTATTGCGCGCGGCTGGCCGACGAAGAGAACACCGCCCTGCTGGACATCCTGACCCCGATCGCCAAGAGTTGGCCGTCGCAATGGTGCCTGGAAGCCAACAGCCTGGCCATCCAGGTGCTCGGCGGCTACGGATACACCCGCGAGTACGACGTCGAGCAACACTACCGGGACAACCGACTCAACCCGATACACGAGGGCACCCACGGTATCCAGAGCCTGGACCTGTTGGGTCGCAAGGTCACCCAGCACGACGGCGCCAGCCTGGCTGCCCTGTCGGAGCGGATCTCGGCGACCATCACCAGGGCCGGCGATGATCCGCTCGCCGCCCAACTCGACGCCTCCTGGCAGCGGCTGGTGACGGTGACCGCGGGCATGTTCGGCTCCGGCGACCTCCAGGCCGCGATGGCCAACAGCGCTATCTATCTGGAGGCCTTCGGTCATATCGTCGTCGCCTGGATCTGGCTGGAGCAGTACCTGGCCGCAGAGGGGAAGGACGGCGACTTCTATGCGGGCAAGCGCCAGGCCGCCCGGTTCTTCTTCCGCTACGAACTGCCCAAAACCGCTGCGCAACTGGATCTGTTGGAAAGCCTGGACCGCACCACGCTGGAAATGCAGGACAACTGGTTCTGAACGAGCCTCACCGATTCAGTATCGGCATTAAGCGATACCAATTATGGCTTGGACAGGTATCGCTGAGCTTCCTAAGTTAGGTGATGGCCGCCACACCGGTGTCGGACTGAGACCTGAACAACAGGAGGTGCCCGATGGCGACAGAAGCCGCCCGCCTACGCCCCCGCGCCATGCTGGCCGCGGCAGCCGCCGCCGGCCTGATGCTCACCGCCTGCGGCGGGGTGCAGACCAGTACCGGAAGTGGATCCGGAGACGGCTGGCCGTCCGGCACCGTCGAAATGTACGTCGGCGCCTCCGCAGGCGGTTCGAGCGACCTGATCAGCCGCGCGGTGTCCAAGGGGCTCAGTGATGACCTCGGCGCTTCGTTCCCGGTGATCAACCGAGAGGGCGCCAACGGCGCGCTGGCCGCGGCTGAGGTCGCGAACGCACCCGCGGATGGCTCGAAGATCGCCATCCAGAACGCCTCGCTGTACACCATCACCCCGCTCGCGGTGAGTCCCGACGAGGTCACCAACATCGACGACTTCGACGTGGTCTACGGGATCTCCCGCGACGATTACGTCCTGGTCACCAGTCCCGCCAGTGGATTCAAGACGATCCAGGACATGCAGAACGCCAACCGGACGGTCCGTTACGGCACCACCGGCGTCGGCACCGGCGCGCAGTTGTCGGCCGCGCTGCTGTTCAAAAGCAGCAACGTGCCATCGGCCGCCGTTCCCTTCGACGGCGGCGCACCGGCGCTGGCCGCCGTGCTCGGCAACCAGGTCGAGGTCGCCTCCATCCAGGTGGGCGAGGCGATCGAGAACATCCAGTCCGGGAAGCTGGTGCCGCTGGCGGTGTTCGGCCCCGACCGGATCAGTTACCTCCCCGACGTACCGACCGCCAAGGAACAGGGCCTGGACGTCGAGGTGACGCAGTACCGGTTCATGACGGTGCCCAAGGGCACCCCGCAGGAGGCCAAGGACAAGCTCGTCGAGGGCCTGAAGGCGACGTTCGCCACTGAGGACTACAAGAAGTTCAACGAGCAGAACAGTCTCACGCCGATGGAGTTGCCCGGTGAAGACGTGGTCACCCAGCTCAACGAGGACAAGCAGCGTTACGCCGAGCTGGTCCAGCAGTACGACATCAATCTGCGGGATGCGGGCTGATGACTGCCGTGGGTGAACCGCACACACCGCACGCACACGACCTCCTCGCCGAGATCGAGGCCGAAGTCGCGCACGAACTGCAGGAGGAGCGGCCGCCCGCGGGCGGTCCCCGTTACCAGATCGCGGGTGCGCTGACCGGCCTGGTGGTCGGCGTAGCCGGTGCCGTGCTGGCCTACGGCTACGGGCTTGGTTCGTTGCGCGAGCCCGGTCCCGGTCTCTGGCCGTTCGTGGTCAGCGTGCTCATCGCGGGACTGTCGCTGTTGTTGTTGGTGGTCGGGCGGCGCCTCGACGATGCCGAGAAGTTCACCCGCAGCAGCCTTCTGGTGGCGATCGGCGCGGTCACCTTCGCGGCCTTCGGACTGCTGATGCCGTTGATCGGCTTCGAAATCCCCGCTGTGGCGCTGTGTGTGATCTGGTTGCGTTTCCTGGGCGGTGAAAGCTGGCGCAGCACCGCGGTGGTCAGCGTGGTCACCACGGCGGTGTTCTATGTCCTGTTCATCTACGGGCTGCGGATTCCGCTTCCCCATCTGATCTCCTTCTAGAGCGAGACCGAAAAGCCATGGACTTCAGCGCATTCCTCGACGGGTTCGCCCTCGTCGCCGAACCCCAGAACCTGCTGTACTGCCTGATGGGCGTGCTCATCGGCATGATCATCGGGGTGCTGCCCGGCCTCGGCCCCGCCGCCACCATCGCGATCCTGCTGCCGATCACCTACACCATCGACCCGGTGGCCGCGATCATCATGCTGGCCGGTATCTACTACGGAGCCCAGTACGGCGGCACCATCACCTCGGTGCTGCTGCGGCTACCCGGCGAAGCGTCCTCGGTGGTCACCGTGTTCGACGGTTTCGCACTGGCCAAACAAGGCAAGGCCGGCACCGCATTGGGCATCGCGGCCATCGGATCCTTTGTCGGCGCGACGATTTCGATCATCGGACTGACGCTGCTGGCCCCGGTGGTGGCCGAGATCGCACTGGACTTCGGTCCGCCCGAATACGCGGCCCTCGCGCTGCTCGGCGTGCTCCTGGTCGCCACCATCGGCAGCGGCAACAAGCTCAAGGCGCTGATCGCCGGCGCGGTCGGGTTGCTCCTTGCGACGGTGGGCCGGGACAGTTTCAGCGGTGCTTCCCGGTTCACCTTCGACAGCCTGCAGTTGGCCGACGGTATCGACTTCGTGGTCGTCGCGATGGGCCTGTTCGGCGTCGGAGAGATCCTCTACAACCTGGAGCAGCGCCACGGAAAGACGCACGTACCGGCCAAGGTCGGCAACGTGTGGCCGTCTCGCAAGGATCTGCGTCAATCCTCGGGCGCGATCGGGCGCGGCTCGCTCATCGGTTTCGTGCTGGGCGTGCTGCCCGGCGGTGGTGCCACCCTGTCGTCGATCGTGGCCTATGCCACCGAGAAACGGCGGTCCAAAACCCCCGAGCGCTTCGGCCGGGGGGCCATCGAGGGCGTCGCCGCCCCGGAATCCGCCAACAATGCGGCGGCCACCTCGTCGTTCATCCCGCTGCTGACCATCGGCCTGCCCGCCAACGCGTCGATGGCGATGCTCTTCGGCGCGCTGCTGATCCTGGGCATCTCGCCGGGGCCGCAACTCGTGGACGAACATCCCGACGTGTTCTGGGGTGTCATCAACTCGATGTACATCGGCAATATCTTGTTGCTGATCCTGTCGATTCCGTTGGTGGGCTTGTTCGTCCGGATCCTGCGGGTGCGCCCGGCGATCCTGGCGCCGATCACGGCACTCATCACCATCCTGGGTGTCTACACGATCAACAACTCGGTCTTCGACATCTTCGTGATGCTGGCCTTCGGCATCGTCGGCTACCTGATGAAGAAGGCCGGCTTCGACCCCGGCCCGATGGTGCTGGCGTTCGTGCTGGGCACCATCATCGAGGCCAGCACCAGGCGGTCGTTGTTGATCTTCGACGGCGACCCGACCGGCTTCGTCACCCGGCCGATCTCGGGCGGCATCCTCGCGATCTTCCTGCTGCTGGTGCTGCTGCCGGTCATCAAGTACGTGCGCCACAAGCGTGCGGCGGATTCCGCGCCCGCCAAGGCGGATGACGCCGAGAGCGTTGTCCGCTAGTTGCTCGTCGGTGGTGGTGGTTCGAACGGTGTGTACCACCACCATTGGGCGCGTTCCCCGAGTGGTCCGGGGCACGGCGGCACATCGGGTAGCGGTGTGGTGGGTGGTCGGGCCAATGAACCGTTGGTGAGTGGTTCGCCGTCGCTGTCGGTGACTTTCAGGTGTTCGGCGGGCCCGGTGATGGTGATGCCGCCGCGGTGATGCATCCGGTGGTGGAACGGGCACAGCAACACCAAGTTGGACAGTTCGGTCGGGCCGCCGTTCTCCCAGTGCACGATGTGATGGGCATGCAAACCGCGGCTCGCGCCGCAGCCGGGCACCACGCAGGTGTGGTCACGGTGCTCCAAGGCCCGGCGTAACCGCCGGCTGATGGTGCGGGTCGTACGGCCGGCTGCGATCGGGCGGCCGTGGCGCTCGAACCACACCTCACACGTCGCATCACAGAGCAGGAATTGGCGGTCCTCGGCGGACAGTGCCGGCCCGAGATGCAGTGCTGCGACCGGTTTCTCGACATCGACGTGCACCACCACGGTGGTGTGCTGCCCGTGCGGGCGCGCGGCCGCCGCGGCATCCCAGCCGGCCTCGATGAGGCTCATGAACACATCCACGGTGTCCGGGAACGGCGGCGCCTGCTCGGAAACCTGGCTCTCGGCGTCGTACACGCGTGTGGTGCCGTCCTCGGGATCGATGCTGTCTGCCGTGTCGTCGTCGCGTTTCCAGTCCGCCACCAACCCGTCGCGGTGTGATTGCAGGCCGGCCTCGAACTTCGCGGCCTCCACCTTGGGCAGGGTGATCCGCCACGTCGTGGAGTCCTCGCCTTCGGTTTTGGTGATCTTGCGCTTGGGCTCGGGCTTGGATTCGGGTTCGGGCCGGGGCTCCTGCTTCACCGCGGTACGCAATTGGGTGACCGTGGCGACCTTCACCAGCTCGGCATAGTGGTCATCGGATCCTTCGGCGAGCACGCCGATCTGATCGAGTGACACCCGACCGTCCCGCAAGCCTTGCGCACAGCGCGGAAAGTCATCGAGCCGTTGGGCGACAGCGACGATGGTGTCGGCGTTGCGGGGTGTGACACCGGTTTTCCACGCCACCAGCGCAGCCAGGGAACGACATCCCGTGGCACCCCACAATGAGTTGCCGTCGGGCGAGCCTCTGCCGTCGATTTCGGCGATGATCTCCACCAACCGGCCATCGATCGCGTTGCGCTGCCCGGTCAGCTCGCCCATCTCATCGAACAACACCTCCAACCGGCGCACCGAAGGCACGTATTCGGCGAAAGGGGTTGTCGGAGGTGGCATACCACGATTCTAAAAGGGAGGTCCGACACGTTCGGAGCCTCTTCGGCGCTAGTGCCTGCCGGCGTCGAGTCGGCGCCGGGTGTTGCCCAGATGCAGCCGCATCGCGGCCCGGGCCAGCTCCGAGTCGCCGTCGACGACGGCCGTGGCGATCGCGTCATGCTCGCGACGGATTCGCTCGGCGTGCCCGGCATCGGTGATCGAATGGGTGGCACCGAGGCGGGTGCGCGGCAGCATGATCATCATCGGGCCAAGGGAGTCGAGCAGGTCGAGGTAGAAGCGGTTGCCGCTGGCCGCCGTGACGGCGCGGTGGAACCGGAAGTCGGCCTCGACGGCGTCCTCGGGTGCGGCGTCGGTGAACTCGGTGAGCGCGGTGCGGACGCTGTGCGCGCCGGCCGCGTCCATTCGGGCGGCGGCCAGCGCGGCGGCCTCACATTCGATGCCGAGCCGGAAGTCGATCATGTCCAGTACGTCGTGGTGGGACCTGATGGCCGCGGATTCGACCGTGAACGACGTCGGCTCCGGCACGGCGAGCACGAACGAGCCGCGGCCCTGGAAGGTTTCAACGAGGCCCTCGGCCCGCAGCCGGGTCACGGCTTCACGCACCACGGTGCGCGACACCCCGAACTCGTCGACCAGTTCGGTTTCCGATGGCAGCTTGTGCCCGGGCGGGAGATCGCCGGCGAAGATCTTGTCCTTCAGGCCGGCGACCACCCGCAGGGCCAACGAGGTCGTCATCGCAACATCATGACTGACCGAAGGTCGCGCTCTCCTTGGTGAGTGCCCGCATCTGGTCGCTGAGCGTGAAGCCGAGCCCGGCGCGCTCCGGCAGCCACATCCGGCCGTCGCGGATGTCGATGCGCTCGTCGAACAGGGGATTGAGCCATTCGAAGTGTTCGACCCACGGCTCGGTGGGGTACGCGGCGGCCAGGTGCAGGTGGATTTCCATCGCGTAGTGCGGTGCGAGTGCCAGCCCGGCGTGCGACGCGAGTGTGGCGAAGCGCAGGAACGGGGTGATGCCGCCGATCCGCGGCGCGTCGGGTTGCACGATGCCGCGGTAACCGGCGTCGATCAGCGCCATGTGCTCGGGAACGGAGGTGAGCATCTCGCCGGTGGCGATCGGGGTGTCGAAGACCCGCGACAGGTCGGCGTGCCCGACGGCGTCCCAGGCGTCGAGGGGTTCCTCGATCCAGATCAGGTCGTGCTGTTCGAGCTCGCGGCACATCCGGCGGGCACGTGCCCGGTCCCACTGCTGGTTGGCGTCCACCATCAGCGGGGTGTCGCCGAGGTGCTCGCGGATGGCTGCGACCCGGTCCAGGTCGGTCTTCCAATCCGGCTGCCCCACCTTGATCTTGATACCGCCGATGCCGGATTCCAGTGAGGCGGTGGCCTTCTCCTTGATTTCCTCGATCGAGGCCTGCAGGAATCCGCCGGAGGTGTTGTACACCCGGCACGAGTCGCGGTGCGCGCCGAGGAGTTTCGCCAAGGGCAGCCCGGCGCGACGGGCCTTCAAATCCCATAGTGCGACGTCGAGTGCGGCGATGGCCTGGGTGGCGACGCCCGAGCGTCCCACCGAGGCGCCGCCCCACAGCAGGGATTGGTAGATCCGCTCGATATCGGAGGGATCCTGGCCGATCGCGACATCGGCGATCTCGCAGAGATGGGTGTACTGCGCCGGCCCGCCGGCCCGCTTGGAGTAGCTGAAGCCCATTCCCTCGAAGCCCTGCTCGGTGCTGACCTCCGCGAAGAGCAGCACCGTCTCGGTCAGCGGTTTCTGGCGGCCGGTGAGGACCTTGGCGTCGCTGACCGGGTTGGGCAGCGGCAGCACGACGTGGGACAGGCGGATCTGGCGGATGGCATCAGTCATATGATGACTGTACAACTCATCATACAAGTTGGGAAGAGCTGCGAATCGTCAGTGGAACTCGATGATCTGGCGCACCGCGCGCCCGTCGGCGAGTTCGTCCATGCCGCTGTTGATCTCGTCGAGGGTGAGCGTCGCCGACACCAGCCTCTCCACCGGCAGCTTCCCGGCCCGCCACAGATCGACGAAGCGGGGGATGTCCCGGGCGGGCACCGCGGAGCCGAGGTAACTGCCGATCAGCGTGCGGCCCTCGGCCACCAAGCTCAACGGCGACAAGGAGATCCGCGCATCGGGGGCGGGCAGCCCGACGGTGATGGTGCGCCCACCGGGTGCGGTCAGGCCGATCGCGCCCTCCAGCGCGCCCGCGTGCCCGACGGCCTCGATCACCACCTCGGCTTTCTCGGTGACCTCGTCCGGGGTGTAGGTGGCGTGCGCGCCGAGATCCCGTGCCAGTGCCAACTTGTCCGGCAACCGGTCCACCGCGATCACCCGGACATCCTCGTGCGCAAGCGCAGTCAGCATCGCGGCCATCCCGACCCCGCCCATCCCGACGATCGCGACCGTCTGGCCGGCCCGGGGCCGCCCGGCGTTGAGGACGGCGCCGCCACCGGTGAGCACCGCGCACCCGAGCAGCGACGCCACCACCGCGGGGACGTCGGCGTCGACGGGCACCACCGAACGGCGGTCCACCACGGCGTGGGTGGCGAAGCCGGACACCCCGAGGTGGTGCAGGACACCGCCGCCCAGTCGCACCGAACCGCTGAGCAGCGTGCCCGCTCCGTTGGCGGCGCTACCTGGGATGCACGGCGCCAGCCCGTCGGTGGCGCATGCCGAACACTGCCCGCAGCGCGGCAGGAATGTCATCACCACGCGCTGCCCGGGCACCAGATCCGAAGACCCGCCCACCTTCTCGACGATCCCGGCAGCCTCGTGGCCGAGCAGCATCGGCACCGGGCGCACCCGATTGCCGTCGACCACGGAGAGATCGGAGTGGCACAGCCCGGCCGCCTCGATCCGCACCAGCAGCTCGCCGTCGCCCGGGTCGTCGAGTTCCAGGTCGGTCACCGACAGTGGCTGCGACGCCGCGTACGGCCGCGACGCTCCGATTGTTTCCAGGACCGCACCACGGATCTGCATGGTTCCAGCCTGACATGCTTGCTCGCATGGAGTACACGAGTGCGGACTTCCCGGTGCACTGGCCGGTGCAGACGCGGTGGGCAGACAACGACATGTTCGGCCACCTCAACAACGCCGTCTACTACCAACTGTTCGACACCGCCATCAATGCCTGGATCGGCACCCGCGCCGGGGTGGACCCGATGGACGCACCGTGGCTCGGTGTGGTCGCCGAGTCGAGCTGCCGCTACTTCGCCGAACTGCAGTTTCCGTCGGACCTGGTGGTCGGGCTCGCGGTCACCCGCCTGGGCACCAGCAGCGTCACCTACCGCACCGGGCTGTGGGCCGAGGGGGGCCCGATCGCCGCCGTCGGCTCCTGGGTGCACGTCTACGTCGACCGGGGAACGCGGCGTCCGGTGCCCATCCCGGCCGGGATACGCAGCCTCCTGGACACGGCGGTCCACGACACGAAGCCCTGAACGCACCGGGGTTTCCGCCGTGACCGTTCGGGTACCGCCCCGTGAACAGCCACGGAGGAGGCGCCATGCGCGCGATGGTCTATCGCGGCCCGTACAAGGTGCGGGTCGAGGACAAACCGATGCCGACGATCGAGCATCCCAACGACGCGATCGTCCGGGTGACGATGGCCGCGATCTGCGGGTCGGACCTGCACCTGTTCCACGGCATGATGCCCGACACCCGCGTCGGCATGACGTTCGGCCACGAGTTCATCGGGGTCGTCGAACGGGTGGGGCCCTCGGTGCAGAACCTCAAAGCGGGCGACCGCGTGATGGTGCCGTTCAATGTCTACTGCGGCTCCTGCTACTTCTGCGCGCGCGGGCTGTACTCGAACTGCCACAACGTGAATCCGAATGCGACGGCGGTAGGCGGCATCTACGGCTATTCGCACACCTGCGGCGGCTATGACGGCGGGCAGGCCGAATTCGTCAGAGTGCCGTTCGCGGACGTGGGGCCGTCGATCATCCCGGACTGGATGGATGACGAGGATGCACTGCTGTGCACCGACGCCCTGGCAACCGGATACTTCGCGGCCAAGTTGAAGCTGCAGGGCGGCTCGCCGATCGCCCTGAACTGGGCCATCGATTCGGTGCGCAAGGGCGGCACGGTCTCGGTGATGGGTGCCTACGGGCCGATGTTCAGCGCGGTGAAGTTCGGCGACGCGATGAACAAGGGGCTGACGCTACGGATGAACCAGTGTCCGGTGAAACGTCAGTGGCCGCGCCTGTTCTCCCATATCCAGAACGGCTATCTGAAGCCCAATGACATCGTGACACATCGAATTCCGTTGGATCACATAGCCGATGGCTATCACATCTTCTCCGCCAAGCTGGACGGCTGCATCAAGCCGATCATCCTTCCCCGGGCAAGCTGACAGGAGTACGTCATGGTGTACACGGCAGAGCACCCACCCGTCCCGGACAGCGACGGGCTGAGGGCGCGAATCCCGGGTTGGGGCGCCGACCTCGACCCCGTTGACCGGCCCGCCGTGCCGAAGATGCGATTCGATCCAGCGGCCACCGGCGCCCACTGGGAGCTGCCGGAGCAGCAAGCGGAGAAGCGACCACGCGAACGGTCGATCGAACATGCAAGGCTGACACCGGTTTTCGGGACGTCGGTGCCGCTGCGCGGAGTGTCGGGCGTGGTGCGCAGAATCGCCTACGGGTACAGCGAAGGCCGCGCGGCCCACTGGCTGCTACTGATCGGCGCGGACCGTCTGGACGCCGTCGAAAGCCATCTTGCCTCGTTGTTCACCCTGCGCCCGGACAACCCGATCACCCAAACGGGGATCAGGAGCGAGTTCACCCACCACGGCTGGACATCGCGGGTCGGCACCACCCGCGTCGACAAGGCGCACACCTGGATGGATCCGCTGCTGATCCTCGGCCCGTGGGTGCTGGCCGGCGCCCTGGCCGCAAAAGCCGTGCGCCGGACGGCAGCCCGGTGGACCTGACAGTCACCTTCATCGGCAATGCCACCACGCTGATCTCGGCCGGTGGTATCACCGTTCTGACCGATCCCAACTTCCTGCATCAAGGCCAGCACGCCTATCTCGGGTACGGCCTGGTGTCGAAGCGGCGCCGGCCACCGGCCCTGAGTATCGACGAACTGCCACCGATCGACGCGATCGTCCTGTCGCATATGCACGGTGATCACTGGGACCGGGTCGCCCAGCGCGGCATCGACCATTCGCTCCCCGTGCTGACCACCCCGCACGCCGCCAAGCGATTGGTGCGGCGCGGGTTCGACGCCGCACGGGGCGTGACGACCTGGAATTCGCACGACATCGGCAAGGGAGCCACGACACTGCGGGTCACATCGCTGCCCGGACGGCACGCCCCGACCTGGACGCAGCGGCTGCTGCCGCCCGTGATGGGGTCGATGCTCGAATTCGGCACGGCCGACGATCCGTTCCAGCGCCGCCTCTACATCTCCGGTGACACCTTGTTCATCGAGGAACTCAAGGAGATCCCGGTGCGGTTCGACGCCATCGAGGCCGGCATCGTCCATCTGGGTGGTACCCGGTTGCCGGCGGGGAACCGGTTGCCCTTCGGCCTGACGGTGACGATGGACGGCGTCCAGGGCGCGGCAGCCGTGGCGGCACTGGATCTCCCGAAGGCCGTCCCGGTGCATTTCGATGACTACGGCGTCTTCACCTCGCCGCTGAGCGACTTCCGTGACGCGATGACTCGGCGCGGTCTCGGTGATCGCATCGTCGAGATCGAGCGGGGGGAGTCGGTGCAGATCTGAGCGCGCGATCAACCGTCGCGCGGCCGCTCGATATGCTCGCCCGATGCCAGTCGTCAGCAAGACCGTCGAGGTTGCCGCTCCCGCCGCCGCGATCATGGCGATCGTCGCCGATTTCGAGGCCTACCCGCAGTGGAACGAAGAGGTGACCGGCGCCTGGGTGCTGGCCCGCTACGACGACGGCCGGCCCAGCCAGCTGCGTTTGGACACCAAGGTGCAGGGCATGGAGGGCACCTATATCCAGGCCGTGTACTACCCGGGCGAGAACCAGATCCAGACGGTGATGCAACAGGGCAATTTGTTCTCCAAGCAGGAGCAGCTGTTCGCGGTCGTGGACATGGGCCCGACGAGCCTGCTCACCGTCGATATGGATGTCGAGGTGTCCATGCCGGGCGTGCCGTCGATGATGGTGAAGAAGGTCGCCAACGACGCCCTGGAGCATCTGGCCGGGAACCTCAAGACCCGCGCGGAGCAGCTCGCCTCCTAGCGGCGGGGATCGCTCAGGTCCACAGCCCCAGGTCGTCGAGCAGGCTGGTCAGCCGCCGCGCGCCGTCGTCGAACTGGCTGCGGGTCAGCCGCACCACCTCATCGACATCGCGTTGCCGTAGCGCCGCCACCAGTTGGCGGTGATTCGCCACCGCCTCGATCCCCCACTGCGGGTCCGAGGCGTAGATGTGCGGCGGCAGATAGCGCGCGGCGTTCAGCAGGAACCAGGCCAGTTTCATCCGGTTGGTGGTGCGGTTGAATTTCCGGTGGAAGTTGAACTCGGCCCGCGCGATCGACTCGACGTCGCCGCCCTGCACCGCCTCGTCCAGGGCGTCGGTCAGCCGTGCCAGCTCGTCGATATCGGCGTCATCGGCACGTTGCGCCGCGGTCGAGGCGAGTTCGGCGGCAATCGCCCCCTGCAGCCAGAAGATATCGGCGATGTCATCGCGAGTGAACGGTGCCACCACATGCCCGCGGTTGGGCTCCAGCTGGACCAGCCCTTCGCCGCGCAGCGTGCGCAGCGCCTCGCGCACCGGGGTGATGCTGACGCCCAGTTGTGCGGCGGTCTCATCGAGGCGCACGAAGGTCCCCGGCCGTAGCGACCCGGACATGATGGCGACCCGGAGGTATCCGGCGACCTCGTCGGAGAGCTGCTCGCGACGGCGGGCCGGCCGCAGTCTCGCGGGTGCGTTCACGGGCTGCCGTCCTCTCGGAGCTGCGGTTGACGTGTCGGGGACGGCTTGTTCGGGGGCCGGTGTCGTCATAGTGTGACCGGGACGACACAATGTTTGATCAAATATCAACATTGCGCAAGCCCGGTTGCGCAACCCTGACGAAAGAGCTTCGCGTTGACTGCTCACAGCACCGAACAGCCTTATCTCTCCCGTCAGCAGAACTGGTCCAACCAGCTGACCCGGCATGCGCTGATGCAGCCGCAGAAGACCGCGTTGCGTTTTCTCGGTCACACCACCACCTGGGCCGAACTCGATGAGCGTGTCACCAAACTGGCCGGGGCGCTGCACCGGCGCGGCGTCGGGCCGGGCGACCGGGTGCTGATCCTGATGCTCAACCGGACCGAGTTCATCGAATCCTTCCTGGCCGCCAACCGGCTCGGCGCCATCGCCGTCCCGGTGAACTTCCGGATGACGCCGCCGGAGATCGCCTTCCTGGTCGGTGACTGCGCCGCCGCAGTGGTCATCACCGAGGCGGTGCTGGCGCCGGTGGCGACCGCGGTCCGCGCCCTCGACGCGACCCTGTCGACGGTGATCGTCGCTGGAGCCCCCACCGAAGACGGGGTGCTCGGCTATGACGATCTGCTGGCCGAGCCGGGCCCGGCACCCGCGCCGGCCGACATCCCGAACGATTCACCGGCTCTGATCATGTACACGTCGGGCACCACCGGTCGGCCCAAGGGGGCGGTGCTCACCCACACCAACATCACCGGGCAGGCGCTGACCTTCCTGTTCACCAACGGCGCCGATCTGAACCACGATGTCGGCTTCATCGGCGTTCCGCTGTTCCACATCGCCGGTATCGGCAACATGATCCCCGGCCTGCTGCTGGGCCGTCCGACGGTGCTCTATCCCCTCGGCGCCTTCGACCCGGGTGCGCTGCTGGACGTGCTGCAGGACGAGCAAGTGACGGGCATCTTCCTGGTGCCCGCGCAGTGGCAGGCGGTGTGTGCGGCCCAGCGTGCCCAACCGCGCGACCTCCGGCTGCGGGTGCTGTCCTGGGGGGCGGCCCCGGCATCGGATACGTTGCTGAAGGACATGGCCGAGACCTTCCCCGGCGCTAATATCCTCGCCGCCTTCGGTCAGACCGAGATGTCCCCGGTGACTTGTATGTTGTTGGGGGAGGACGCCATTCGCAAGCTCGGCTCGGTCGGGCGGGTCATCCCCACGGTCTCGGCGCGCATCGTCGACGAGGATATGAACGATGTCCCGGTCGGGCAGGTCGGCGAGATCGTCTACCGTGCGCCCACCCTGATGGCGGGCTACTGGAACAACCCGAAGGCCACCGCCGAATCGTTCGCGGGCGGCTGGTTCCACTCCGGGGATCTCGTTCGCCAGGACGACGAGGGTTACATCTGGGTAGTCGACCGTAAAAAGGACATGATCATCTCCGGCGGCGAGAACATCTACTGTGCGGAAGTCGAGAACGTTCTGGCCGCTCACCCGGCAATTGCGGAGGTCGCGGTCATCGGGCGTCCGGACCGGAAGTGGGGCGAGGTTCCGGTCGCTGTTGTAGCTTTGTCCGCGGCGGGTCTCACGCTCGCCGAACTCGACGATTTCCTCACCGGGAGATTAGCCAGGTACAAGCATCCCAAGGCGTTGGAGATCGTCGACGCACTGCCCCGAAACCCCTCGGGCAAGGTCCTCAAAACGGAACTGCGCTCGGCCTTCGGCGCGGAAAGCGCCATTGACGCCGACGAAAGTTCTACTGCGGCAACAGTTTCTGGAACGGCTTCGGAGAGGTAACCGGATGGGGCGTCTTTGCTAACAGTTGCGGTGTGAATAAGGCCGATGTGCGACACCGCCGGTACCGGATCGGGTACAGTCCTGTGGTCTGTCTTACTACCGACCAGTAGGTAGGCCGGCATCACAACTGATGAACTCGGGGTTCTGGGCAAGTGGAGGAGGGGGCGTGCGACAGGTAATGCCGCCACGCGATGAACTCAGTTCTGAGGTGCGCCGGTGACGGCGGGCAACGGTCTGGTCGACTACGTCAAGGAACAGCTCGACAAACCGCTGACCATGGTCGGCGGTTTCTTCAAAATGTGCGTGCTGACCGGAAAGGCGCTGTTCACCCGGCCCTTCCAGTTCAAGGAGTTCGTCTACCAGAGCTGGTTCCTGATCCGGGTGGCGTTCCTGCCCACCCTGGCGGTGTCCATCCCGCTGACGGTGCTCATCATCTTCACCCTCAACATCCTGCTGGCCGAGTTCGGCGCGGCCGACGTCTCCGGTGCCGGTGCCGCGCTCGGCGCGGTCACCCAGCTCGGGCCGCTGGTCACGGTGCTCGTGGTCGCCGGCGCGGGATCCACGGCCATCTGCGCCGACCTCGGGGCCCGCACCGTGCGCGAGGAGATCGACGCCATGGAGGTGCTCGGTATCGATCCCATCGAACGCCTCGTCGCGCCCCGCGTCGTCGCCTCCACCTTCGTGGCCTTCCTGCTCAACGGAGCGGTGATCACCATCGGTCTGGTCGGCGGATATTTCTTCGGTGTCTACATCCAGAACGTCAACGCCGGTGCCTACGTCTCCACGCTGACGCTGCTCACCGGTTTCCCCGAGGTGATGATCTCCGTCATCAAGGCCACCCTGTTCGGACTGATCGCCGGGCTGGTCGGCTGCTACCGGGGGCTGACCGTGGCCGGCGGCTCGAAGGGTGTCGGGACCGCGGTGAACGAGACCCTGGTGCTCTGTGTGGTCGCGTTGTTCGCGGTCAACGTGGTGCTGACCACCATCGGCGTCCGCTTCGGAACGGGAGGCTGACGTGAGCACAGCCGCAGTCCTGCGGACACGCTTCCCGCGGGCGTTCGGCCGCACCCGCGGATTCGCCGGTGGCCCGGGCCGCTTCCTCGACAGCATCGGACACGTCGCCTGGTTCGTGGTCCAGGCGGTCGGTTCGCTTCCGCACGCGTTCAAGAACTACCGCCGCGAGGCGCTGCGCCTGGTCGCCGAGATCGGCATGGGCACCGGCGCGATGGCCGTCATCGGCGGCACCGTCGCCATCATCGGCTTCGTCACCCTCTCGGCGGGATCCCTGATCGCCATCCAGGGCTTCGCCTCACTGGGCAATATCGGCGTCGAGGCCTTCACCGGCTTCTTCGCCGCGCTGGCCAATATCCGCGTCGTGGCCCCCGTCGTCACCGGCCAGGCCATGGCCGCCACCGTCGGCGCCGGTGCCACCGCGGAACTGGGCGCCATGCGCATCAGCGAGGAGATCGACGCGCTGGAAGTGATGGGCATCAAGTCGATCTCGTACCTGGTGTCCACCCGGCTGATGGCCGGCGCCATCGTCATCGTCCCGCTCTACGCGATGGCCATCCTGCTGTCCTTCCTGTCCGCTCAGCTGGTCACCACGGTGTTCTATTCACAGTCGGTCGGTACCTACGAGCATTACTTCCACACGTTCCTCCGCGTCGACGACGTCATGTGGTCGTTCCTGGAGGTCATCATCATGTCGATCATCATCATGTTGAACCACTGCTACTTCGGCTACTACGCCAGTGGCGGCGCGGTGGGTGTGGGCGAGGCGGTGGGCCGCTCGATGCGCACCTCCTTGATCGCCATCGTGGTGGTCGTCCTGTTGGCCTCGTTGGCGCTCTACGGCACCGA
This sequence comes from Mycolicibacterium sp. P9-22, assembly GCF_008329585.1. Taxonomy (GTDB): domain Bacteria; phylum Actinomycetota; class Actinomycetes; order Mycobacteriales; family Mycobacteriaceae; genus Mycobacterium. The sequence goes on from NZ_NPKP01000007.1 coordinate 345,791, forward strand.
CCCGAACTTCAACCTCACGGTGTAGCGCCATGACGACACCTGTCAACAAGCCCAAGACCCCGCCCTACAAACTGGCCGGCCTGGTGCTCCTGCTGATCAGCGCGCTGATCCTCAGCCTCACCTGGCTGCAGTTCCGCGGCACCTTCGAGGAGCGGGTGCAGCTGACGGTGATGGCCGAACGTGCCGGTCTGGCAATGGACCCCGGCTCGAAGGTCACCTTCAACGGCGTCCCGATCGGTCGGCTCGCCGAGGCCGGTGTCGTCACTGTCGGTGACGCTCCCAAGGCCAAGCTCACCCTCGACGTGGACCCGAAGTACCTGTCGCTCATCCCGTCCAACGTGGAGGCCGAACTGCGGGCCACCACGGTGTTCGGCAACAAGTACATTTCCTTCCTGTCCCCGGACAATCCGGCCGCCACCCGGCTGGCCGGTGGCGCCACCATCGAGGCGTCGGGGACCACCACCGAGTTCAACACCCTGTTCGAGACGATCATGAAGATCTCCGAGCAGATCGATCCGGTGAAGCTCAATCAGACCCTCACCGCCGCGGCCCAGGCCCTCGACGGCCTCGGCGACAAGTTCGGGCAGTCGATCGTGGACGGCAATGACATTCTCGGCGAACTGAATCCGCGGATGCCACAGCTCCGCCGCGACATCTCCGGGCTGGCCGACCTGGGCGAGGTCTACGCCGATGCGGCACCGGATCTGTTCGACGGCCTGACCAACGCGGTGACCACCGCGCGGGCGCTCAACGACGAGCAGGGCAATATCGATCAGGCCCTGATGGCGGCCGTCGGCTTCGGCAACACCGGCGCCGATATCTTCGAGCGCGGCGGGCCGTACCTGGTCCGCGGTGCGCAGGACCTGCTGCCCACCTCGAAGCTGCTGGACTACTACAGCCCCGAGTTGCTCTGCACGATCCGCAACTACCATGACGCGGCCCCCAAACTCGCCGGCGCACTGGGCGGTAACGGCTACTCCCTGGTGACGCGCTCCTCGGTGCTCGGCGCCGCGAACCCGTATGTGTTCCCGGACAACCTGCCTCGCGTCAACGCCAAGGGCGGCCCCGGTGGGCGGCCCGGCTGCTGGCAGCCGATCACCCGCGACCTGTGGCCGATGCCGTACCTGGTGATGGACACCGGCGCCAGCATCGCGCCGTACAACCACTTCGAACTCGGCCAGCCGATCATGCAGGAATACGTCTGGGGCCGCCAAGTGGGGGAGAACACGATCAACCCATGAGAGACGCTTGCGGAACGAATCAACAGCGCAGCATGCGGGACCCGAGCCTGCGAGGGCACCGCATGAGAGACGCTTGCGGAACGAATAGACAAATGGCATGCGGGACCCCAGCCTGTGAGGGAGCCACATGAGTATCAAAGGAACTCTCTTCAAGCTCGGTGCGATATCCGCGGTGCTGCTCACCTTCACCGCGATCATCTTCGTGGTGTTCGCCCAGCTCCGATTCGACCGCACCACCGGCTATTCGGCGGTTTTCGAGAATGCCAGCGGCCTGCGTGCCGGACAGTTCGTGCGCGCCTACGGCGTCGAGGTCGGCAAGGTCGAGGACGTCGTCCTCATCGACGGCGGCGACCGGGTCCGCGTCGACTTCGAGGTGGAGCGCAACCTGCAGCTGTTCCAGGAGACCACCGCCGCAATCCGCTATCTGGATCTGATCGGCAACCGCTATGTGGAACTGCGCCGCGGCGACAGCGACGCGGTACTTCCCGGCGGCAGCACCATCCCGGTGGAACGCACCGAACCCGCACTCGATCTCGACGCGCTTGTCGGCGGGTTCCGCCCGCTGTTCAAATCCCTTGACGCGGACAAGGTCAACAACATCGCGACCTCGATCATCACGATCTTCCAGGGCCAGGGTGGGACGATCAACAACATCCTCGACCAGACCTCGGAGCTCACCTCCGCGCTGGCCGACCGCGACCAGGCCATCGGCGAGGTCATCACCAACCTCAACACCGTGCTGGACACCACCGTCAAACACCAGAAGCAATTCGACGACACCTTGAAGAACTTCGAGACGCTGATCACCGGGCTGAAGGACCGCGCCGAGCCGATCGGTTCCTCGGTGGCCGACATCAGCAATGCCGCCGGATCCCTTTCGGATCTGCTGGCCGACAACCGGCCGCTGCTGCGGGACACCTTCGGCTACCTGGAGACCATCCAGCAGCCGCTGATCGACCAGCTCGATCAGGTCAACGACATCGTTGCGAAGATCCCGGCATCGCTGCGGGTCATCGGTCGCGCCGGTGGTATCTACGGTGACTTCTTCAACTTCTACGCCTGTGATCTCTCGCTGCGGCTCAACGGCCTTCAGCCGGGAGGTCCCACCCGCACCGTCAAGGTGACCACCCAGCCGACGGGTAGGTGCACACCACAATGAGGACAATCCAGGGTTCGGATCGCATCCGTAAGGGCGTGATGGGCGTGGTGACGGTGGCACTCGTCATCGGTGTCGGTTCCAGCATCACCAGCGTGCCGATGCTCTTCGCGGTGCCGACCTACTACGCGCAGTTCAACGACACCGGCGGCCTGAACGTCGCCGACAAGGTGCGCATCGCCGGCGTCGACGTCGGCACCGTGCAGAGCATGGAGATCAAGGGCGACAAGGTCGAGATCGGCTACACCCTGGGCGGGCGCCAGATCGGCACCGAGAGCCGCGCCGCCATCCGTACCGACACCGTGCTGGGCCGCAAGAACATCGAGGTCGAACCTCGCGGTGACACGCTGCTCAAACCGCGTGGATTCCTGCCGGTGGAGCAGACCCAGACGCCGTATCAGATCTATGACGCGTTCCTGGACGTCACCGAGGCGGCATCCGGCTGGGATACCCAGGCCATCAAGCAGTCGCTGAATGTGTTGTCCGAGACCGTCGATCAGACCTCGCCGCACCTGCAGTCCGCACTCGAAGGCCTGCAGCGGTTCTCCGACACACTCGGTCAGCGCGATGACGAACTCAAGCACCTGCTGGCCAATGCCAACAAGATTGCCACCGTCCTCGGTGACCGCAGCGGTCAGGTGAACGCGCTGCTGGTCAACGCGCAGACACTGCTCGCCGCGGTGAACGAGCGCAGCCAGGCCGTCAACCTGCTGCTGGAGCGCATCTCCGGGGTGTCCGAGCAGCTCTCCGGGTTGATCAACGACAATCCGAACCTCAACAAGGTGCTGACCCAGCTCAACACGGTCAGCGACACCCTGGTGGAGCGTAAGCAGGACCTCGCCGACACCCTGTCCATCGCAGGTAAATTCATCACCTCACTGGCCGAGGCGCTGGCGTCGGGCCCGTACTTCAAGGTGATGCTCGTCAATCTGCTGCCGCCAACGCTGCTGCAACCCTTCGTGGATGCGGCGTTCAAGAAGCGCGGTATCAACCCGGAGGAGTTCTGGCGCAACGCCGGCCTGCCCGCGTTCCAGTTCCCGGACCCCAACGGCACCCGTTTCGAGAACGGTGCACCGCCGCCGGCACCGAGGGTGCTCGAAGGCACCCCCGAGTTCCCGGGACCCGCCGTGCCCAAGGGTTCACCGTGCTCGTACACCCCGCCGGCCGACGGCCTGCCCCGGCCCGAGAACCCGCTGCCCTGTGCGGATCTGACGGTCGGTCCGTTCGGCGACAACCCGTACGGCCCGAACTACCAGGGCCCGGTGGGCGTGCAGACCTCCGATCCCAACGCGCACGGAATCGGACCGAACCCGGGTGTGCCGAGCGCGGCCATCCCCGGTCAGGTGGCCCCCAACGTGCCGGGCACCCCGGTGCCCATCGCACCCGGTCCGCCGGGCGCACGCGTGGTGCCGGTCGGTCCGCCGGGGCTTCCCACCCCGCCGGGACCGCTGCCCGGACGCGCGCCGCTGCCGCCGCCGCTGCCGGGACCGCCGCCACCGGCCGGTCCGGGCCAGCAGCTCTCGCCGGTGGGCACCGAGCCGTTGCCCGGTAACCCGCCGTTCCTTCCGCCCGGATCGCAGGGATAGGGCCGAGTAGATGTCGACGATCTTCAATATCCGCAACATCCAGTTGCCGCGCTTCTCGAAGGCGGCCGTCATCATGGGCGCCATCGTGCTGGCGGTGGCCGTCGGTGCCGCCGCCGTGGGCTGGAACGTCTACAAGAAGCTGACCACCACCACCGTCACCGCCTACTTCCCGCAGGCACTGGCCCTGTACCCCGGCGACAAGGTGCTCATCATGGGCGTCAAGGTCGGCTCGATCGACTCGATCGAACCCGACGGCGAACGGATGAAGGTGGTCCTGCACTGGGACAGCAAGTACAAGGTCCCCGAGAACGCCAGCGCCTCGATCCTCAACCCGTCACTGGTGGCCTCCCGGGTCATCCAGATCTCCCCGCCCTACACCGGCGGGCCGGCGATGCAGGATGGCGCGGTCATCGACGAGGACCGCACCCAGGTCCCGATCGAATATGACGAGCTGCGTGATCAGGTCACCCGGCTGCTGGCCGATCTCGGCCCGACCCCGGAGCAGCCGAAGGGCCCGTTCGGCGACATCGTCGAATCGTTCGCCGACGGATTCGAGGGCAAGGGCGAGCAGTTCAACAAGACGCTCAAGGGTCTTTCGGACGCGGTGACCGCGCTCAACGAGGGCCGCGGTGACTTCGTCGGGATCGTCAAGAGCCTGGCCGTTTTCGTCAACGCGCTGCACAAGAGCGACCAGCAGTTCGTGGAGCTGAACAACGATCTGGCGCAGTTCACCAACTCGTTCACCAACACCGACCGCGAGGTCGCCACCGCGGTGGAAGACATCAACACGCTGCTGGCCACCACCCGGAAGTTCCTCGACGAGAACGGCACACCGCTGACCAACGACGTCAACAACCTGGCGGAGGTGACGAACGCGATCCTGCAGCCCGAGCCCCGCGACGGCCTGGAGACCGGTCTGCACGCCTACCCGAACCTGGTGGCCAACGTCGTCAACGTGGTGGCACCCAACCAGGGCGGCATCGTCGGCCTGCCGGTGCTGCCCGGCGTCACCAACTTCTCCAACCCGCTGAACTTCATCTGCAGCTCGATCCAGGCCGGCAGCCGGCTCGGGTACCAGGAGTCCGCGGAGCTGTGCGCGCAGTATCTGGCGCCGGTGATGGATGCGATGAAGTTCAACTACATCCCGTTCGGCATGAACCTGGCCGCCGGTGCGATGACGCTGCCCAAGCAGATCGCGTACTCGGAGCCGCGGCTGCGTCCGCCTCCGGGGTACAAGGACACCACTGTCCCGGGCATCTTCGCCCGCGACACCCTGTTCTCGCACGGCAACCACGAGCCGGGCTGGATCGTCGCGCCCGGTATGCAGGGCGTCGAGGTGCAGCCGTTCACTGCGAACATGCTGACCCCGGATTCGTTGGCCGCGTTGCTCGGTGGGCCCGATATCGTGCCGCCACCGGCACCGCCGGCCTTCGGTGTGCCGCCGGGCGGCAACCTGCCCGGCCCGCCGAACGCGTACAGCGAGAACACCCCGCTGCCGCCGCCGTGGTACCCGCAGCCCGGGCCGCCGCCCATCCCGGCGCCCGGTGTGATCCCCGGTGATCCGCCGCCGGCCGCGCCGGTGGCTGCGCCCGCAGCACCCGCTGCGCCGGCTCCGCCCGGGCCTCCGCTGCCCGCAGAGGCAGGTGCGCGATGACCCTGAAGAAGATCGCGACCCGCACGGTCGCGCTGGCCGCGGCCGGGTTGATGCTCAGTGGCTGCGGGCAGTGGCGTGGTATCGCCAACGTCCCGCTGCCCGGCGGTCCCGGTACCCAGTCCGGGCACTCGACGATCTACATCCAGATGCCGGAGACGTTGGCGCTCAACGCCAACAGCCGTGTCCGGGTCGCCGACGTGTTCGTCGGCCGGGTGCGCAAGATCGAGCTGAAGAACTGGGTGCCGCTGCTGACGGTGGACCTGGAGCCCGGGGTCGAGCTGCCGAAGAACGCGCTGGCCCGCATCGGCCAGACCTCGCTGCTGGGCTCCCAGCACGTGGAACTGGACGAGCCGGAGGACCCGTCGCCGGAGCCGCTGCGCAACGGGGACACCATCCCATTGGAGCGGTCGTCGGCGTTCCCGACCATCGAGCGGACACTGGCCAGCATCTCGGGCATCCTCACCGGTGGTGGCATCCCCAACATCGAGGTCATCCAGAACGAGGTCAACGCGATCCTGACGGGTCGGTCGGGCGAGATCCGGGAGTTCCTCAACCGGCTCGACACCTTCACCTTCGAGCTGAACCAGCAGCGCGAGGACATCACCCGTGCCATCGATTCGACCGACCGGCTGCTGTCCATCGTCGCCGACCGCAATGAGACGCTGGACCGGGTGCTCACCGAGTTCCCGCCGCTGATCCAGCATTTCGCGGACACCCGGGATCTGTTCGCCGATGCCGTGACCGCGCTGGGCAGGCTCAGCGCGACCGCCGATGAGACGTTGAGCAACACCAACGCCAACCTCAACACCAACCTGAAGAACCTGCAGCGCCCGCTGCGGGAACTGGCGAAGGCCTCGCCGTACCTGGTGGGTGCGTTGAAGCTGCTGCTGACGGTGCCGTTCAACATCGAGAACATCCCCAAGGCGATCCGCGGTGACTACATCAACGTGTCGGTCACCATCGACCTCACCCTGAGTGCCATCGACAACGGCTTCCTGTCGGGAACCGGCATCTCGGGCATGCTGCGGGCACTGGAACAGGCCTGGGGCCGCGATCCGGCGACGATGATCCCGGACGTGCGCTTCACGCCGAACCCGAACAACGCGCCCGGCGGTCCGCTGATCGAAAGGTCGGAGTAGAGCATGCTGCTGACCCGAATGATCAAGACGCAGTTGCTCATCTTCGTCGCGCTGACGGTGGTGGCACTGGTGGTGCTGTCGCTGGGTTACCTGCGGTTGCCCACCTATGCCGGCATCGGCATGTACCGCATGTACGCGAATCTGCCGAACTCGGCCGGTTTGTACGAGACGGCCAACGTCACCTTCCGCGGCACCACCGTCGGCAAGGTCCTCGCGGTCGAGCCCACCGAACAGGGTGCTCGGGTCACGATGGACATCGACGACAACACCAAGTTGCCGGTCGACACCGTCGCCAATGTGCACTCGGTGTCGGCGGTCGGTGAGCAGTTCCTCGATCTGGTCTCCACTGAGAACACCGGGCAGTACTTCAAGGACGGCGACACCATCACAAAGGGCCGGGTGCCCGCAGAGGTCGGTCCCGCGCTCGACGCGGCCCAGCGGGGCCTGGCGGCGCTGCCCGAGGAGAAGATCAGTGTCCTGCTCGACGAGACGGCAAAGGCGGTGGGCGGCCTCGGGCCGTCCCTGCAGCGTCTCGTCGACGGCACCCAGGCGCTGGCCGGCGACTTCCGGGAGAACCTGCCCGCCGTCACCGATCTGGTCGAGAATTCCGGGCCGATCATCGACTCCCAGGTCAACTCCCGGGACGCGATCTCCCAGTGGGCCGCCAACCTGAACACCATCGCGGCCCAGACCGCGGAGAAGGACGCCGCGCTGCGCAGCGGTCTGCAGCAGGCGGCGCCGACCGCCGATCAGCTCAACGCGGTGTTCAGCGATGTGCGGGAGTCGTTGCCGCAGACGCTGGCCAACCTCGAGGTCGTCATCGACATGCTCAAGCGGTACAACAAGAACGTCGAGCAGGTGCTCGTCGTGCTGCCGCAGGGCGCGGCGATCGCGCAGACCGCGACGATCTTCGCCCCGGAGGGCCTGCTGCACTTCGGTCTCGGTATCAACATCCCGCCGCCGTGCCTGACCGGCTTCTTGCCGGCTTCGCAGTGGCGGTCACCGGCGGACACCAAGACCGAACCGCTGCCGTCGGGGCTGTACTGCAAGATCCCCAAGGATGCGCCCAACGCGGTCCGCGGTGCGCGTAACTACCCGTGCGCCGACGTGCCGGGCAAGCGGGCGGCCACCCCGCGGGAGTGCCGCAGCGAGGAGCCCTACGTACCGCTGGGCACCAACCCCTGGTACGGCGACCCGAACCAGATCGTGGACTGCCCCGCCGCGGGTGCGCGCTGCACCCAGCCGGTCAACCCGGGTCGGGTGATCCCGGCGCCGTCGATCAACAACGGGGTGAACCCGCTGCCGGCCAGCCAGTTGCCGCCGCCGGAGTCGACGCTGCCGACCAGCGATCCGTTGACACCGCCTGGCCAGGGCACGGTGACGTGCAGTGGACAGCAACCCAACCCCTGCATCTACACTCCGGCAGCAGGTCCATCGGCGGTCTACAGCCCGTCCAGCGGTGAGGTGGTCGGACCCGATGGGGTCAAGTACTCCGTCACCAACTCGAGTAGCTCAGGAGATAGCGGATGGAAGGAGATGCTGGCACCAGCCGGCTGAACCCCACCGACAACGAGAACGACACCGCTGCCGATGAGGCGGCGGAGGGATCGACAGCGGGTTTCCCCGAGGAACTCGCAGAACGGGAATCCATCGAGGAGCCGAATCACGGGCGGTTCGGCCAGGGTTGGCTCGTCACCATTTGTCTGGTGCTCTTCCTGGCGGCCGCGGCGTTGTCCGCGGGCGGCTATCTGCTGCTGCGGTCGAACGCGCAGAGCGAGCAGATCGCCCGCGACGACGCGGTAGCGCTGCAGGCGGCCAAGGATTGCGTGACGGCCACCCAGGCGCCCGACACCGCCTCCATGGGTGCCGCGCAGGCCAGGATCGTCGATTGCGCCACCGGTGATTTCGGCGCGCAGGCCGTGTTCTACAGCTCGATGATGATGGAGGCCTATCAGGCCGCCAACGTCCAGGTCGAGGTCGCCGATCTGCGTGCCGCCGTCGAACGCCACCACGACGACGGCTCCGTCGACGTGCTGGTGGCCGTGCGCACCAAGGTGACCAACTCCGAGACCGCCGATCAGGAGCAGGGCTACCGGCTGCGGGTCACCATGCAGCGCGCGGACGGCACCTACAAGATCGCCAACCTCGTGCAGGTCACCACGTGACGGCCGTGCTCGACGAGATCGACGGCACCGAACCGGCCGAGCTTGCGACGCTCGCGTCCTGGGGCGCCCGGGCTGCTGCGCTGGGTATCGACGTGCTCTTCGGGGTGGCGCTGATCGCCACCCTGGCACTGCTGGCCTGGACCGCGCCGCTGATGGGTTGGCTGTGGTGGGCCTATGTCGTCGTGGCGGTGCTGGCGGGTCTGGCCATGATGGTCAACCGCTGGGTGCTACCGACGATCACCGGCTGGACCGTGGGACGCGCCGTCACCGGTATCCGCGTACTGCGGACTGTCTCCGCGTCGCTTCGCTCGCCCGGTTCCGACGGTGCCGCCGTGGGCACCGGCCGGCTGCTGGCCCGGGACATCGCTCATCTGTTGGACACCGCGGCTGTGTTCCTGGGCTGGTTGTGGCCGCTGTGGGACCGTCGGCACCGGACCTTCGCAGACCTGTTGCTGCGCACCGAGGTTCACCGGGTGGGAGAACCCCGACGCGATGTGCGCCGTCCGGTGGCGATCGGGGTGGTGGCTGCCACGCTGCTGTGCGCGGTCGGGACCGCCGCAGGCTATCTGATGGTGTACCGCCAGGACCGCGCACTGGAGACCGCGCGTGCCGAGATCGCCGCACAGGGTGCCCGCATCGTCGAGCAGATTCTGAGTTACGCGCCGGACACCGCCAAGGACGACTTTGCCCGCGCGCAGTCGCTGGCCAGCGATATCTACCGGCCGCAATTGATCCAACAGCAGGAGGCGCTGCAGAAGGCTCCGCTGGTGTCCAACGAGTACTGGGCCGTCAACGGCGTGGTGCTGGAACAGCCCGCGCTGACCACGAATACCGCATCGATGTTGTTGGCGATGCAGGGGCAACGCGGCAGCGACCCGAACGCCATGCGGTTCATCACCGCAACGGTGCGGGCGGACTTCGTGAAGTCCGGCGATCAGTGGCAGGTGCAGAACCTGTCGGTGCTGACCAAGCCGCACACCGGAGGCGGGCAATGAGCCCGCGGCGCATGGTCGATGCCGAGGCGCCGGAGTACTTCTATGCACCGGTCGATCCGCCGACCCGATGGGGTCTGCCGCTGGTCGCGGGGATCTGCGCGCTGCTGACCGCGGTGACGCTGGGCCTTGCCACGTTCATGATGGTCGCGCACGAGTCCGACCGGCGGACTCAGATCCGCGATGCCGACGCGCTGGGCTACGTGCGTGCCTTCATGACGTCCTACACCACACTGGATCCGTTCAACGCCAACGATTACGCCGACCGGATACGCGCACAGGGCACCGGGGAGTTCGTCAAGACTTTCACCGAGAAGCAGAACGAGATCGTGCTGCAGGTGGCCCGCAACGAACCCACCACCGGTGAGGTGCTGGATGCCGGTGTGCAACGGTGGAACGATGACGGCAGCGCCGATGTGCTGGTCGCCACCAAGATGACCACCACCACCCCGGACGGCAAGCAGACCATCGAGACCGGAAGTCGTTGGGTGGCAACGGCGATCAAGGAGGGACAGCAGTGGAAGATCAGCCGGCTGATTCAGGTGATCTGACCACCGAGGCAGACGCCGACACCGAAACCACGACCGCGACCGAGGCCGGCACCGAGGACGCGGCCGAGACCGACGACGCGGTGACCGCGGACGTGGCCGAGGATGAGCCGGCCGCCGAACCCGCGCTGGTGCCGCACCGTCCGCCGGGCCGCGGCGTGAAGATCGCGGCCGTCGCCGGCGCCGCGGTGTTCGTCGCCGCCGCCGCCTTCGCCGGGGCCACCGCGGCCCCGTACCTGAGCGACCGGGCCGTGGTCCAGGTGAAGCTCGACATCGCGGGCACGGCCGCCGACGCCATCACCACGTTGTGGACTTACACGCCCGAGGACATGGAGACCCTGCCCGACCGGGCCGCCAAGTTCCTCGGCGGAGACTTCCAGGCCGAGTACCGCAAGTACATCGACGCGATCGCCGCGCCGAACAAACAGGCGCAGGTGTCGAACAACACCCAGGTGCTCGGCGCCGCGGTGGAATCGCTGGACGCCGACAGTGCGTCGGCGATCGTGTACACCAACTCGGTGGCGACCAGTCCGGTGACCAAGAACATCCCGTCGCTGCGCTATCTGTCCTACCGTCTGAACATGGAAAAGCGCGGGACAGACTGGCTGATCACCCAGATGAACGCCATCACCTCACTGGACCTCACGCCCAGGCTTTAGTGGCTGACCGGCATGCGTCCATGAAATCGCCTGTCTCGCAGCGGATGACAGTCACGGCACTGCTGCTGCTCACGTTCGCCACCGGGCTGGTAGACGCAGTGAGCGTGTTGGTTCTCGGCCATGTGTTCGTGGCCAATATGACCGGCAACGTGATCTTCCTCGGATTCTGGTTCGTGCCCCATTCGGGCGTCGACGTATGGGCCGCGGCGGTGGCCTTCCTCAGCTTCGTCACCGGCGCGGTCATCGGGGGGCGGATGGTGCGCCACCTCGGTTCCTCGGGGCGCCGCTGGCTGACGGTCGCGCTGTCGGTGGAGGTCGTGTTGCTGGTCGCGCTGGCAGTGCTGGCCGGCAGTGGTGTACTGCGCTACCACGATGACACCAAGCTCATCTTGATCGCCGGGCTCGCAGTGGCATTCGGCATCCAGAACGCTTCCGCGCGGCAGTTCGGAATCCAGGAACTCAGCACCACCGTGCTGACCCAGACCATCGTGGGCATCGGGTTCGACAGCAGGCTGGCCGGCGGTACCGGGCAACGCGAGAAGCTGCGCTACACCGTGGTCCTGACGATGTGTGCGGGAGCGGTGCTCGGTGCGACCATGACACTGCACGTGGTGGCCCCGGTGATCGGGCTGGCCGCGGCTGTTGTCTCGGCCGCGGCACTCATATTCGCGTTCGGACCGGCAGCCCCCGGATAGTGTGAGCGCATGCCTTCAGTCCTGGTGACCGGCGCGGGCCGGGGTATCGGCCGCACCATCGCCGAACAGCTGGCCGCCCACGGCTGGGATGTCATCGCCGGCGTGCGCAGCGAGGCCGACGGCGCGGCACTGACAGCCGTTGACCCGCAGCGTATTTCCGCAATCATCCTCGATGTGACCGACGACGCGCAGATCGACGCACTCGAGGAGGAACTGCCCGCACAGCTGGACGCGGTCGTGAACAACGCGGGCATTGTGATGGCCGGACCGATGGAAACCCTGACCAGCGAGCAGTGGCGCAAACAGCTGGACGTGAACGTTGTCGGCCAACTCGCGGTGACCCGGGCCGTGCTGCCACGGCTCCGGGCCTCCCACGGCAGGGTGCTGTTCATCTCGAGCGTGAACGGGCGGATGTCCACTCCGTTGATCGGGGCGTACGCGGCGTCGAAGTTCGCGCTGGAGGCGGCCGCCGACGCCCTCCGAATGGAGCTGACGCCGTGGCGGATTCCGGTGGTGCTGATCGAACCGGCGCAGACCGACACCGATATGTGGCGGACCGCCGGCACCATGGTCGACGATGTCGAGGCCGCGCTGACACCCGCCGAGCGTGACCTCTACGGCCGACATGTGACCGGAATGCGCAAATCCGTGCCGATCTCGCAAAGGATGGCGGTGGCACCGGAGAAGGTATCCGACGTGGTACGGGCGGCGCTGACGGCCAAGCGTCCGCGCGCCCGCTACGTTGTCGGCGTCGGACCCCGCCTTCAGGTGTCGTTGATGACGAACCTGCCTGCGCGCGTGCGGGACCGGGTGTTGCGGACGGTCATGCGCCAGCCCTGATCGACGCCTCCGAAAATTACCACCCAAAACCCTCGGTACTGCGATCTTGAATGTTAAGTTTCCGCTGAGAACTGCATGGCGCAGCGGGGGAGGTGCGGGGTTGATGGCTGGAAAACACCGGCAGGTGGCTGAGCGGACCAGGCGGGTCGCAGTGGTCACGGCAGCGACGGCCACGGCCACGGCGTTGACCGTCGGAGCGGCAGCGCCGACTCCGATGCCCCGCCCGGAAGAGCATTACCTGCGCGTGGTCGAGCAGCCGGTCGACCTGAGCGCGGCCGTCAGCCCGTTCGGCCCACCCGGCAGCCTGACCGACGTCACCGGCGGCGCGGGGCAAACCGCCTACAACTCATTCCAGGAATTCATCGCGGCCTACGAGCGCGCGCTGGCCGGGGTCAACCTGGCCGGCGGTTTCGGCCTGAACATCGAGGACCTGCTCAGCGAGATCCCGACGGCGTTCCTCGACGACATCCTGGGCGCGATCCCGATCGATCTGGGCTCGGTCCTGTCACCGATCCTGGGCGGTCTCGTCACCCCGCTGCTGATCAATATCCTCGACCTGCTGAACATCACGGATGCGCAGGGCAACATCACCTTGTCGGCCGTCCTGGGCTTGGTCGGACTGGACCTGTCGGATCCGCTGAACCTGGCGGGGCTGAACATTCCCGGTATCAACATCATCACGCCGGGTGAGCCGTTCCTGCTGCTGAAAATGCTGTCCGGGCTCGATCTGGGCTGGACACCGGGCACTGCGAACGCCGTGGCCGACGCCATCAACCAGACGCCGTATCTGGACATCGGCGTCGAGAAGCTGCTGGATGCCGTCCTCGATCTGGCGGGCGACGCCGTGGGTAACGTCCCACTGCTCGGCCCCCTGCTCGACGCCGTGCTCGATGGAATCGCCGGAATCAATCTGCCGGACCTCAACGTGATGGAGGTGCGCATCCCGATCGTCATCGGGTCGGGATTCGGCGCGATGGCAGCAGGATCGGCGTACCAGCAGGTCCTGGACGATCTGAAAAACCAGCCTCGACTGGGGGCCAACGGCGGCGGTCCGCTGGGAAGCCTCACCTTGCTGCCGATGATCCTGGCCAACAATGTCGGTCGCGCCAACGGCGGCATGCTGGCCCGGTTCTACCCGTTGTTCGACCTGCTCGGCATCGACATGATCACCCCCGATGTCCAGGCCACCAACTTCGGAACCGGAATCCCGGTGCTGGGCACCGGAATTGAGCTCGGTGCGGCGAACCTGGTCCCCATCAAGGTGGACGCCACGGTCCAGTACCAGCCCTACTCGGACTTCGCGGCCTGGCCCAATCCGTTCACGTTGTTCAACAACCTGCTGGCCGGCACCATCGGCGCGTCCTACATCCTGCGCGGTGTCGAGTTGGACAGCGCGCTGGATCAGATCCTCGGTGAGGTCGGCGAGACTGTCAGGGATGCACTGGATCTCGGCAATCCGCTGAACATCAACGTCTACCTGACACTGGCCACCAGCACCCTGCCGTTACTGGAGCCGCTATACCTGGCCGGCGATCTGCTGAACATGGTGAGCTTCGGGACGCTGGGAACTCTCCCGATTCGGTTGGCCAACGCGCTCGCGCCGGCCATGACAAGTCTGGTGAACCTGGGCTATACCGACGTGGTGCGCAATCCGGACGGCACCTACACCCGGACGCTGGACGACCCCGACACCGCGACGCCGTTCATGTCCTTCCCGGATGTCGACTGGGGCCGGGCCATCAACGATGTGCTGACCTCGCTGGCGAACGGATTCCACAAGGAGTTCGTCAGCGGCAACCCGACCGCCGCCCCGCCCAACGTGCTGGAGAACCTCGGCAAGCTGATCCAGACCCTCACCCGCGGACTGAATCTGGGTGGTATCACCGCCGGACTGCAGGACGGCATCGACGATCTGGTGGCCGGCCTCACCGGCCAGTCGAGTCGCCAATCGCCCAATGCGGCACGTACATTGGCCGCTGCGGCGGGCGACCTTCCGGACCCGGATGCGAAGCTGGTCACCCTGTCGGTCGATCCCGACGGCGACGTCCCGACCGGCAAGCATGCCGCCAATCCGAGCGCCGAGATCCCCGAGGACTCCGGGCTGGCACCCAAGCACGCGGCCCCGGAGACAGACGAAGCCGAGGAGACCCAGAAGGCGCCTACTGAGGCCGAAATCCCTGCCGAGACTGAAAGTCCCGCCGAGGCCCCGGCTGAGCCCGAGACGCCCGCTGAGGCCGAGACCCCCGCCGAGACGCCCGCTGAGGTCGAGGCCGAGATCCCGGTCGAGGCCGAACCCACAGCGGAGGCCCCGGTGGTGAAGAAGCCGACGGTCAAGAAGAACCCGCTGGAGAACGTGGTGCGTGACATCACCAACGCGCTGAACCCCAAGAAGAAGAAGCCGGCGGCGACCACGACCGAGGCCACCGAGTCTGACGCGAAGAAGTCCGAGACCTCGGAGACCAAGAAGTTGGAGACCGACAAGTCCGAGACCAAGAAGTCGGACACCAAGAAGTCCGAGACCAAGAAGGCGGACAAAGAAGCCGCCTAATTGCCTGCAGCACAGGCCGCCGGTCGTTTCTGGCCCAAGTGCCGGCGTGTTGCGCCGAGGATTCGTGGTAGCGGGTCCGGCGGCGTGATCTGCCGCCGGACCCGCTGCGTGGGCGGTTTCTCTGTGGAGTTGTCAAGGTGCCGTGAGGTTCGGTTATGCGGCGGTGGGTAGGTCGGTCATGGTGCGGCGTGCGTGGGAGCGCAGATGTTGCGGTTCTGTCCCGGCGGGGTCATGCGGTGGGATGAACCAGGGGTGCCGGTCGGGACCGAGGTAGACCTGCCAGCCGCCGTGGTGGATGGCGGTGTGGTGGCGTCGGCACAGCAGCACGCCGTTGTCGATGCTGGTCGTTCCGTCGCTGCCCCACGGGATGATGTGGTGGGCGTCGCACCAGGACACCGGCCGACCGCAGCCAGGGTGTGCGCAGCCACCATCACGTACCGCCAACCCTTTTCGGATCGCGGGTGTGAACAGTCGCTCGCTGCGTCCCACGTCCAGCGGTGCCCCGTTGCCGTCGACGATGACCGTCGCGAGGGTGCTGTCGCAGGTGATGAGGTCAGCGGTGACGGCGCTGATGGGCCCGGTGAAACCGAGGGTGTCCACAAGTCCAGGTGGCCGGATGAGGGTGACGTGCGGGAGCACCCCACCGCTCATCGGGCGGTGTGAGTGCGACAGGTAGGTCCGCACCAGCTGTCCGAGGGCGTCTGAGCGGCGCTTACCGACCGGTCGAGGATCCGGGGACCCGTCCGGCAGCGGGATGGGGCAGCACAGCGGGTCCAGCGCGGTGAGCAGTTCTTCGCCGGTGAGTGCATCGAGATCCAGGCTGGCTACAACTCGGCCCTCATCGTTTTGCACGAGGGTCATGTCGTTGAGGTCGGTGTTTTCGGCGACCGGAACCGTGCCATCCTCCACCGGCTGTGTGGCGGCTTTGTCGATGGCGATCGCGCGGGCCTTCTGGGCCACCTGCGATGGGGTGGTCTGGGTCATCAGCTTCGTGACCACTTTTGCCCGGTCCTCCTCGGACAACGGGACCCTGTTGTTGATGTGGGTGACGCCTTTACCGACGGCGTCGGCGAACTCGATACCGACCCCACCGAACCGCTGGGCCCGGGTCAACGCCGGCAGCGTGTGCGCAGCCCGGCCGACCCGCGCCATCCGGTGCGCCGCACCCGGCGCCACACCACAGCTGGTGAGCAGGTCAGCGCCTGAGCGCAGGTGCTTTCGGGCCGGAATCCCGAGCCGCTCGGCGGCCGCAACCGCTTGGGAGATCACATGATCCAACAGATTGCGGGCGGTGACCGCGGCCACCAACACCGCGAGCAGGGCCGGTTCATCGAGGACCCTGCGGGGACAGTCCAGCAGATCAAACAGCCTGTGGTCGGCATCCAGCTCGGGTGGGGGTGCCGGGGCGAGGTCATCGATGAGCGCATCAATGAACGTGTCGAGATGGGTGGCGTCCATAGGGATACCAACTTCCACAGAAGGTGCCAACGGGCACGATCAGTCAATACGGTCCGACCAGTCCCGCGGGACCATCGAACCTCTCGGCGACCGGAGTCGCGGTCTGAAGCTCACCGTGTAGCAATCGGTGTTATGTCTCAAGACATCGGTGACAGTTCTGCATCAAGACATCGGTGACACTTCGAGGGGTCTTGGTGGTGACACTTCTGCACCGAAGCTGCGGGGGTGGCTGTCAATGAACCCATCGATCCTCG
>NZ_NPKP01000008.1 GCF_008329585.1 Mycolicibacterium sp. P9-22
ACAAACTGGCATCAAAAAAACAGGCCACCCACCAACTCAAGGAGACGGGAATCCCCCCAAACGAGTGGCCAAAAACAACAAACAAAAACCACCAAACACACTATTGAGTTCTCAAACAACAGACTTGATTGTTCTGAAGTTCCCGTTTCCGGGCAACCCTGCCAGCTTAAACTATCTAGGCTGGGGAGTCAAACTTCTCTGTTCCCCGTGTCCGGGGCAACTCGATTAGATTAGAACTTCCATCGTTGCGAAGTCAAATCCGCAGGTCAGAGGCTTGGAGTCGCTGCACCAGCCGGTAGGGCCTAGCTTACCCGCTCCACCTCTGCGCCCAAACTGACCAGGTTCTCCACGAACAACGGGTAACCGCGATCGATGTGGAAGACGTCGTGGACCTCGGTGTCGCCGTCGGCGACCAGGCCGGCAAGCACCAAGCCGGCCCCGGCCCGGATGTCCGACGCCCATACCGGTGCGCTCGACAGCTGCGGCAGACCACGGATCACCGCGTGGTGTCCGTCCGTGCGCGCGTCGGCCCCGAGCCGGATCATCTCCTCGACAAACCGGAATCTCGCTTCGAAGACGTTCTCCGTGATCATCGAGGTTCCGTCCGCGATGCAGGCCAGGCCGATCGCCATCGGCTGCAAATCGGTCGGGAATCCCGGGAACGGCAGCGTGGCGACGTTGACGGCCTTGGGCCGCTCGTACTGCACCACCCGGAAGCCGTTGTCATGCTGGGTGACCGTCGCGCCGGCGTCGTGCAGCTTGTGCAGCACCAGCTGCAGGTGGGCGGGGTCCACCCCGGTCACCGAGATGTCCCCCCTGGTCATTGCCGCGGCGATCCCCCAGGTGGCCGCAACGATGCGATCGCCGATGACCCGATGCTCGGTGGGATAGAGCCGGTCCACCCCGGTGATCGTCAACGTCGACGAGCCGGCACCGGAGACCTGCGCCCCCATCTGGTTGAGCATGGTGCAGATATCGGCGATATCGGGCTCGCGGGCCGCGTTGTGAATCGTGGTGACACCCTCGGCCAGCACCGCCGCCATCAAGATGTTCTCTGTCGCACCCACGGACGGGAATTCCAGCTGGATCTCCGCGCCACGCAGGTGGTCGGCTTCGGCGACCACGCAACCGTGCTCGATATTGCACCGGGCACCGAGCTGTCTCAGACCGGACTGGTGCATGTCCAACGGGCGGGACCCGATGGCATCCCCACCGGGCAACGCCACCTTGGCCCGCTTACCGCGCCCCATCAAGGGACCCAGCACGCACACCGATGCGCGGAACTGGCGCACCGCCGCGAAGTCGGCGTCGTATTTGAGCTCGTCCGGCGAGGTGACCCGGACCGTCGATCCGTCGATTTCGACGGTGGCGCCCAGTCCACGGAGCACCTCTGCCATCAACGGCACGTCCAGGATGTCCGGGCAGTTGGTGATCGTGCTGGTGCCCTCGGCCAACAGCGTTGCCGCCATCAGCTTGAGAACGCTGTTCTTCGCTCCCCCGACGGCGACTTCACCCGATAACCGGCTCCCGCCCGTCACCACGAATCGATCGCTCACGCGGGCCAGTGTAAGCAGACCGGACCCTGGATTCAGAACGCTGCGGCCACATCGGCGCTGGATGGACCGGTACGGTTTAACCATGGCCGTGCATTTGACCCGTATCTATACCCGGACCGGCGACGATGGCACCACCGGGCTCAGTGATTTCAGCCGGGTGTCCAAGAACGACGCCCGGTTGGAGGCCTACGCGGACTGCGATGAGGCCAATGCGGCCATCGGCGTGGCGGTGTCGGTGGGCCGGCCCGATGACCGGATCCGCGAGGTCCTGCTGCAGATCCAGAACGACCTGTTCGACGCGGGTGCCGACCTCTCGACACCGGTGGTGGAAAATCCGGAGTACCCGCCGCTGCGGGTTCTGCAGGACTACATCGACCGGCTCGAAGGCTGGTGCGACGAGTTCAACGAGCATCTCCCGAAACTCGACTCGTTCATCCTGCCGGGCGGCACCGCCCTGTCGGCGCTGCTGCATGTGGCCCGTACCGTCACCCGTCGCGCCGAGCGCTCCGCGTGGCGGGCGGTCGACCAGCATGGCGAATCCGTGAACATACTGCCGGCAAAATACCTCAACCGGCTCTCTGACCTGCTGTTCATCCTGTCGCGGGTGGCCAACCCGGACGGCGATGTCAAATGGCAGCCCGGCGGCCAGCGGGACTAGTCACGGCGGGCTGGAGCGAAGCGACCCGGGATTCAATTACGCCGCCGCGCCCGCGGTGACGGCCGCGATTCCACCCACGAGGTGAAGGCCGTCAAGGCCCCGCGGTCCAGCGCCACCTCGTAGCCGCGCCCGCGTTCGGGGCTGACATCGCGCAGCTCCAGGATGGCGATCTCTTCGGTCATGATGTCGAACTCGTCGCCGCGCGGGGTACGCCGGGACACCACCTCAAGACCCAACCGGCTCAGCCGGCGGTCCGGCCACCAGCGAGCGCTCGACAGCCGATAGAACTCGGCCTCGCCGCCGCGGTAGCGCAGCACGCCGTGCCGCCAACCGTGACCGCCCTCGGCCGGGTAATCGCGCAGGATCGCGGCGGTGCCGCCCACCTGGCGAAGCTTCCACAGGCGGTAACCGAGTGCGACGACCGCCAGCAGCAAAACGCCGACGAGCGCGACCATGAACAACATGGACGCGCTCATCGGCGGTACCTACTAGTCGATCTGCCCGACCGCGCGCAGCCGCGCGCGGCCCCAGGCTGCGGTGGCAGGATCGTCGGATTCGGAGTCCTGCTTGGCGGCGTCGGCGTCGATCTCCGACTCGAACTGGGCGTTCTCCACCAGGAGGCTCACCCCGGACTCGGTCACCGACAGAAATCCTCCATCGACGGCGATCCGCAGGTCGTCTTCGCCCTCGCGCTCGACGCGCACCATGGCGTCGTCGACCAGCTGGGCCACCAGCGGGATGTGCCGCGGCAGAATGCCGATCTCACCCGCAGTGGTGCGGGTGAATACGAACGTGGCCTTGCCGGACCACAACTCACGCTCGACGGCGACGATCTCGACGTCCAGTTCAGCCATGCCACACCACCTTTCGTGCTAACCGCGTCACAGCTTGGCGCCGAGGGTTTCTGCCTTCTTCGCCAGGTCGTCAAGGCCACCGATGAGGAAGAACGCCTGCTCGGGCAGGTGGTCGAACTCACCCTTGGACAGCTTGTCGAAGGCCTCGATGGTCTCCTTGAGCGGCACGGTCGAGCCGGGCTGACCGGTGAACTGCTCGGCCGCCATCATGTTCTGGCTCAGGAAGCGCTCGATCTTACGGGCGCGGTACACCAGCACCTTGTCCTCTTCGGACAGCTCGTCGATACCGAGGATGGCGATGATGTCCTGAAGATCCTTGTAGCGCTGCAGGATCCGGATGACTTCCTGGGCGACGCGGTAGTGCTCGTCGCCGACCACGCTGGGGTGCAGGATCGTCGAGGACGATGCCAGCGGATCCACCGCGGGGAAGATGCCCTTGGAGAACACCGCACGCGACAGCTCGGTGGTCGCGTCCAGGTGGGCGAAGGTTGTCGCCGGTGCCGGGTCGGTGTAGTCGTCGGCGGGCACGTACACGGCCTGCATCGAGGTGATCGAGCGACCACGGGTCGAGGTGATGCGCTCCTGGAGCTCACCCATCTCGTCGGCCAGCGTCGGCTGGTAACCCACGGCCGAAGGCATGCGGCCCAGCAGGGTCGACACCTCGGAACCGGCCTGGGTGAACCGGAAGATGTTGTCGATGAACAGCAGCACGTCCTGGTTCTGCTCATCACGGAAGTACTCCGCCATGGTCAGCGCGGACAGGGCGACGCGCATACGCGTGCCCGGCGGCTCGTCCATCTGGCCGAACACCAAGGCGGTGTCCTTGAGCACGTTGGCGTCCGCGAGCTCGACCCACAGGTCGTTGCCCTCACGGGTGCGCTCCCCCACGCCGGCGAACACCGAGGTGCCACCGAAGTTGCGGGCGATGCGGTTGATCATCTCCTGGATCAGCACGGTCTTGCCGACGCCGGCACCACCGAACAGGGCGATCTTGCCGCCACGCACGTACGGGGTGAGCAGGTCGACGACCTTCAGACCGGTCTCCAGCATCTCGGTGCGGGGTTCCAGGTCGGCGAAGGCCGGCGGCTTGCGGTGGATCGACCAGTGGTCGAAGTCCTTGCCGTAGCCGGGCTCGTCGAGGCAGTCACCGAGGGCGTTGAACACGTGGCCCTTGACGCCGTCGCCGACGGGCACCGAGATGGAGGCGCCGGTGTCGGAGACCTCGGTGCCACGCACCAGGCCGTCGGTGGGCTGCATGGAAATGGTGCGGACCAGGTTGTCACCCAGGTGCTGGGCGACCTCCAGGGTCAGCGTCTTGGCCAGCTCACCGTAGGTGATCTCGGCATTCAGGGCGTTGAACAGATCGGGCACCGCGCCACGCGGAAACTCCACGTCGACCACGGGGCCGGTGATACGAACAACGCGACCCGTCGTGGTCTTTTCTGCGACAGCAGTCATATCTCTTTTCGCTTCCTACGGGGCTTACTTGGCGTCGGCCAGCGCGTTGGCGCCGCCGACGATCTCGCTGATTTCCTGGGTGATCTGCGCCTGACGCTCGCGGTTGGCCGCCAGCGTGAGTGCCTTGATCAGATCGTCGGCGTTGTCGGTGGCCGACTTCATGGCGCGCCGGCGTGAGGCCGACTCCGAGGCGGCCGCCTCCAGTAGTGCCGCGTACACGCGGGTGGCGATGTAGCGCGGCAGGAGCGCGTCGAACAGGTTCTCGGCGTTCGGCTCGAACGAGAACAGCGTGTGCGGGCCCTCATCCGGTGCGTCTTCGACGTACTCGACGACCATCGGGGCGATCCGCAGCGCCGCCGCGGTCTGCGACAGCATCGACCGGAACTCGGTCGACACGATGTGCAGCTCGTCGACACCGAGGATGCCGTCCGCGCCGCCGTCGTCACCGTCGTCGTCGGCACCGGACATGAAGGCCGTCACCAGGGTGTCGGCGATCTCCTTGGCATGCTCGTAGGTCGGTCGCTCCGAGAAGCCAGTCCACGACTCCGCCACGTCACGCTGACGGAAGTTGTAGTAGCCCAGCGCCTTCCGGCCGACGACGTAAACCACCGGCGACTTGCCCTCGTCACGCAGCAGCGAGAAGAGCTCCTCGGCGCGACGCAGCACGTTGGCGTTGTAGCCGCCGCACAGACCGCGGTCCGAGGACACCACCAGGACGGCGGCCCGCTTCGGGTTCTCCCGTGCGACGAGCAGCGGGTGATCCAGCGCGCTGGCGCCGGCCAGCTCGGTGAGCATGCTGGTGATTTCGGTGGCGTAGGGCCGGGCCGCTTGGACCCGGGCCTGCGCCTTGGCGATCCGCGACGTGGCGATCAGCTCTTGAGCCTTGGTGATCTTCTTGATCGCCCCGGCCGAGCGGATACGTCCGCGTAGCTCGCGCAGTGTGGCTGCCATTGGTTACCTAGGCCTTCTTGGGAGCAGGCTTGCGGACCTTGACCGATTCCTTCTCCAGGTCCTCGGGATCGAGGGCTTCGGAGTCGGCCTCGTTCACCACGACCGAGCTGCCGTCGGATGCCGAGAAGCCCTTCTTGAAGTCGTTGATCACGGTGACCAGCTTCTCCTCGGCCTCTTCGGAGAGCTTCTTGCTCTCCTTGATGCCGTTCAGGAGATCGGAGTGGCTGGCCTTGACGTGCTCCAGCAGTTCGGTCTCGAAGCGCGAGACATCTTCGGCGGGAACCGAATCCAGGTGGCCCTTGGTGCCGAGGAAGATCGCGACGACCTGGTCCTCGACCGACAGCGGGCTGTACTGGGGCTGCTTGAGCAGCTCGACCAGACGCACACCGCGGTCCAGCTGCGCCTTGGAGGCCGCGTCCAGATCCGAGGCGAAGGCCGCGAAGGCCTCCAGCTCGCGGTACTGCGACAGATCGAGGCGCAGCGAGCCCGCGACCTCTTTCATCGCCTTGATCTGGGCGGCACCACCGACACGGGACACCGACACACCGACGTTGATGGCCGGTCGCACGCCCTGGTTGAACAGGTCGGACTCCAGGAAGCACTGGCCGTCGGTGATCGAGATGACGTTGGTCGGGATGAACGCCGAGATGTCGTTGGCCTTGGTCTCGATGATCGGCAGGCCGGTCATCGATCCACCGCCCAGCTCGTCGGACAGCTTGGCGCAACGCTCCAGCAGGCGGGAGTGCAGGTAGAACACGTCACCGGGGAACGCCTCACGGCCCGGCGGGCGGCGCAGCAGCAGCGAGATCGCGCGGTAGGCGTCGGCCTGCTTGGACAGGTCGTCGAACACGATGAGGACGTGCTTGCCGTCGTACATCCAGTGCTGGCCGATGGCCGAACCGGTGTAGGGGGCCAGCCACTTGAAGCCGGCCGCGTCGGAGGCGGGGGCCGCGACGATGGTGGTGTACTCCATCGCGCCACCGTCTTCGAGCGCCCGCTTCACCGAGGCGATCGTGGTGCCCTTCTGGCCGATCGCGACGTAGACGCAGCGCACCTGCTGCTTCGGGTCGCCGGTCTCCCAGGCCTCACGCTGGTTGAGGATGGTGTCCACCGCGACGGCGGTCTTGCCCGTCTTGCGGTCACCGATGATCAGCTGGCGCTGGCCGCGGCCGATCGGGGTCATGGCGTCGATGGCCTTGATACCGGTCTGCAGCGGCTCACTGACGCCCTGGCGCTGCACCACCGAGGGGGCCTGCAGCTCGAGGGCGCGACGGGTCTCGGCGGCGATGTCGCCCTGGCCGTCGATGGGCTGACCGAGCGGGTTCACCACGCGACCGAGGAAGGCGTCGCCCACCGGGACGGAGAGCACCTCACCGGTGCGCTTGACCTGCTGGCCTTCGGCGATCTTCTCGAAGTCACCCAGGATCACGGCGCCGACGCTGTGCTCGTCGAGGTTCAGCGCCACGCCCAGAACGCCGCCCGGGAATTCGAGCAGCTCCTGTGTCATGACCGAGGGCAGGCCCTCGACGTGGGCGATGCCGTCACCGGCATCGACAACGGTGCCGACCTCTTCCCGCTCGGTGTCGGCGGAAAACGAGGATACGTAGCCCTCGATGGCACCTTCGATATCAGCAGCCGAGATTGTCAACTCTGCCATGGTTTTTCGTCTTCCTACCTTTTGATCTGGGTGATAAGTCTTCTGTGTCAGTCCGGCAGCTGGGTCTGCGCGGCAGCCAAGCGGGACGCGATGGATCCGTCGATCACTTCGTCACCGACGGTGATCGACAGACCACCGAGCAGTTCCGGATCGACATGCAACTGCACGGACACCGGATGCCCGTAGATGCGCGTCAGCACGGCCGCCAGGCGGTCGCGCTGTGCATCGGTCAGATCCGCCGCGGCGCTGACGTGTGCCACGACCTCCCCGCGACGGGCCACTGCGAGCTCCGCGAGATCGATGACTGCTTCGTCGGCGCGCTCCCCGCGGAGCAGGCCGACGGTCTGCGACAGCAGCGCGGCGGCGGTGCCGTTGGCGCTGCTCCCGGTACCGACCACCTTGTCCAGCAGGGCGATTCGCCCCGCGGGGTCGGTGGTGTAGTCGCTCAGCAGTGCAGACAGCCGCGGCTCGGCGTCGAGAACCCGCCCGAACTGGAACAGCTGGTCTTCGACCTCGTCGACCTCACCGGCGACATTTGCGCGCTGCAGGAGGGCCAGACGCGCGATGTGCTCGATCCCGTCGATCAGGTTGTCCTCGGTGGACCAGCGCTGTGATCCGGCGGTGCGGACCAGCTTCAGGGCGGGCTCGCCGACCTTGCCGGTCAACAGCTTGTCGACCAGTGCGACCTTCGCCGTGGCGGAGTCCGCCGGCTCGGCCAGGTGCTTGGTCAGGGTGCTTTCGGTGATGAGCAGTCTCGCCACCGCTGCCAGGTCGTCGGCGAGCGCCGTCAGACCATCGGCATCCAAACCAGCTGCCAGGCTGTCGAACTCGGAGACCAGGTTGGCCAACGCCTCACGGCTGGCCGCCCGCAGTCCCGCGGTGGCACCGGTTTCGATCACAGCGGCCGACGGGGCCATCTGGTCCAGATCGTCGAGGAAGCGGTCGACGGTGGCCGCCTGCGCGGCTGGATCGGCCACGTGGGCACGCACCAGGTCGCCGGCCTTGGCGACTGCCTCATCGCCCAGCCCGAGCCGCAGTTCGCGCACCAGCTGCTGGCGGAGCAGGTGAACCTGCTGCCCGCCCTGTGCCTTGATGCGCTCGGCGTCGACACCGGCCTGCTCTTCGAGCTGGGCCTTGATGCGCTCGGAGTCCTGCTTCGCCTCACCGGTGACGCTGCCGGCCTCGGCCTCGGCGTCGGCCAGTGCCTTGGCATGCATGGCATCGGCCTCAGCGAGCTTCTTCGCCGCCTCGGCACTCTCGGCCAGGGCGACGCGGATGGCCTCTTGCTGCTTGACCATCATCCCCTTGATCAGGGGTGCCACCCATTTGGCGATGATGAACACGATGACGGCGAAGCCGATCAGCTGTCCGATGAATGTCGACATCTAGTTGTTCCGTCCCGAATTCACGTCGACGCCGAGGATGCGGCTCGCCAGGGTGGCCGACAGGCCATCCACCGACGAGGCCAGCTCGGCTTGAGCAGCTGAACCCTGTTGGGACAGCTTCTCGTTGGCCTGGCGTACCGTCTCGGCGACTTCA
Organism: Mycolicibacterium sp. P9-22; assembly: GCF_008329585.1. Classification (GTDB taxonomy): domain Bacteria; phylum Actinomycetota; class Actinomycetes; order Mycobacteriales; family Mycobacteriaceae; genus Mycobacterium. The sequence goes on from NZ_NPKP01000008.1 coordinate 8,674, forward strand.
CCGCTGGCCTCGGCCCGCTTCGAGTCGACGACCTGACGGCCTTCGGCGCGTGCCTCGTCACGAAGTGCCGATGCCTCGGCGCGTGCGCCGGCCATCGCCTGGTCGTAGTCGGCCTGGGCGGCTGCCACCTGCTCGGCCGACTTGCGGCTGTCGGCAGCAGTTTTGGCCAGCATGGCCTCGCGCTCGGCGAGCACCTTGCTGATCGGCGGCACCACCCATTTCCAGATCACGCCGAGCGTGATCAGGAAGATGAGCAGCACAGCGAAAAAGGTGCCGTTGGGAACCAGGAAGTTACTGGTTCCCCCGCCCTCTTCCGCGGCCACGATGGATACGGTCAGCTGGTCCATGCTGTCGGACTACTGCAGGCCCGGCGTGGCGAACACGAACAGCGCCATGAACGCCAGGTTGATGAAGTACGCGGCCTCCACCAGACCGACGGTGATGAAGAACGGGGTGAACAGCCGGCCCTGGGCTTCGGGCTGCCGGGCGATGCCGGAGATCAGCGCGTTACCCGCGATACCGTCACCGATACCGGCGCCGATGGCACCGCCACCCATGATCAGACCGCCACCGATCAGCGCGCCAGCAGTGATGATGGCGTTGGGATCGAGTTCCATTCCTTTTTCCTCCTTGTAACTGGTGGCGGTGCCACCAGGACTTCTGTCGTACGTGTCAGTGCAGCTTGGTCAAACGGTCGAGAGTCAGTGCGCGTGCTCTTTGGTGTCGTGGTCGTCGTGAACTTCCATCGACTGGCTGAAGTACAGGATCGTCAGCAGGCTGAAGATGAAGGCCTGGATCAAGCCGACGAACAGGTCGAAGGTCTTCCAGATGGCGTTGGGCAGCCACTGGATGTACCAGGGGAACATCGCGATCAGCGCCACCAGGATGCCGCCGGCGAAGATGTTGCCGAAGAGTCGCAGTGCCAGCGAGATCGGCTTGGCGAGTTCCTCGACGATGTTGATCGGCGCCAGGAAGGCGACGTGGCCCTTGACGACCGCGATCGGGTGCCCGATCGCGCCGCGCCGCCAGATGCCCGCCGCGTGGTAGCAGATGAACACGAACAGGGCGAGCGCCAGCACGAAGTTGATATCGGAGGCGGGCGGCTTGTAGAGCTCGGCTGCCGCACCATCGGATCCGCCGTACTGCCAGGGGAATACGGCCAGCCAGTTGGAGATCAGGATGAACGCGAACAGCGCGACGGCCAGGGGCAGGACGAAGGGCGCGATCTTCATGCCGATCGAACCCTCGATCTGCTGGCGCATCTGGATGGTCAGCGCCTCCCAGAACAGCTGCACGCCACCGGGCACACCGGTCGAGGTGACCTTGGACTTCAGGTAGAACGCCAGCCCGATGATGATCACCGCGGTGATCGCGGTGGCCATGATCGTGTCACCGTTGAAGGTCATGCCGAACAGTTCGAACACCATCGTGTGGTGTCCGACGTGGATGGCGGCGCCACCCTCTTCGGCGGCAAGCACAGTCTCAGTCATTCGGGTCAGCTCAATCCTTCGAATCCGATGCGGGGACGTCCTCGACGTCCAAACCGTTGGAGCGGATCTTCTTCAGCACCGGGATGCTGGTGCTCATCACCAGCAGTGCCTGGAAGATTGCCAACCCGAACAGCACCGCAATTCCGCCGTGTGCCTTGAAGTAGATGGCCACCACCATGGCGACTGCGGTGATGACCAACAGTCGCGTGGCGGAGTTTATGGCCATTTTCTTCTTGAGTGGGTGGTCCTCCATCGTGATCGACTCGACGGCTCGTCGCACCAGCAGCGCGTTGAGCAAACCGAGGCCGAGCCCGATACCGAAGAACACACCGAAGAAGATGTTGCCGATATAACCGGCGGCCGCGACGGCCACCGCGGTGAGCGCCAGGCAGACCAGCAGGAGCCGCAACGGACGGAAGGCGACGGAAGGGAACACCAGGGGCGCGTCCTGCGCTGGCGTCGTCACGTCGTTCACCTCAATCCCGCGTCGTCGAGGGGGGTACTGATCGAAAACTGCAATAGCTCAGAAAACTGCAAAATTCCTGTGCGTGCCCGACGAGAGTATCGGAGGGCAGCGGGCGCGCTGGAATCACCCAAGGGGTAGCTCCCTTTTGTCGGTCGTATATCGGCACCGAACGGTCGGGTGGACCGCTGGGCCGGGCCGGCAACCCGCGAGGTTTTCGGGTTATGCGCAGAACCGTACCACAAGGTAGGAGGCACAAAAACAGGCCTACTACTTTTCGTCGTACACGGGCTGTTACGGGTCTTCGACCGGACTGTTGCGCCCCCGCAGCAGCGGTATCAGCGTCACCACTCCGGCCACCAGAATTGCGGCGAGCATCACGACACCGGTGTGGCGCGGATCGAAGAAGATCGTGCTCGCCGCCCCCAGCGCGACGATGCTCACCCACAGATAGATGAGCAGCACGACGCGGCGGTGCGAATGCCCGATCTGCAGCAGCCGATGGTGCAGATGCATCTTGTCCGGGCTGAACGGGCTCTTCCCTGCGCGGGTCCGGCGCACGATCGCCAGCAGCATGTCCAGCGCGGGCACGAACATCACCGCGACCACCAACAGGAACGGCGACAGCAACGCGAACACGTCGCGCGCCCCGTAGGCGTTCTGCGAGATCGGGCCGGCCGCCGTCGTCGAGGCCGCCGCGAGCATCAGGCCGATCAGCATCGATCCGGAGTCGCCCATGAAGATCTTCGCGCGGTGGAAGTTGTGCGGCAGGAATCCCAGACACGCGCCGGCGAGCACCACCGAGATCATGGCCGGCGGGTAGAACAGCACGTCGCCGCCGTGGTCGCGGAGCAGGCCGACCGAGAAGATGCAGATCGCCAGGGCAGTGATCAGGCCCAGCCCGGCGGCCAGGCCGTCGAGACCGTCGACGAAGTTCATGGCATTGACGATCGAGACGGTCAACGCCAGCGTGAGCAGGATCGAGGTGACCTGATCCAGCACGATGGTGCCGACACCGCCGATCGGGATGTACAGCACGCTCCACGCCACACCCATCGTGACCAGCACGCTGGCGGCGGTGATCTGACCGGCGAATTTGGTCAGCGCGTCCAGGCCCCACCGGTCGTCGATCAGACCCACCAGCATGATGAGTCCCCCGGCGACCACCACCGCGGGCATCCCGGTCGAATACACGAATCCGCGATTGAGCGCTGGCAGCTGGGACGCCAGCAGCACCGCGACCACCACACCGATGTAGATGGCCAGCCCGCCCATCCGCGGGGTCGGCGCCACGTGCACATCGCGTTCGCGCGGGTAGGCGACCGCGCCGATCCGGATGGCCAGCACCCGGACCCAGCCGGTCGCGAAGTAGGTGATGATCGCGGCGGTCAGCCCGACGAGCGCGAGTTCGCGCAGCGGGACACCCGCGCCGCGGTCCGACAGGGCGAGCAGACCGTCAGCCATCCAGACCGATTCGCTCAGCACGGGGTGAACCGTACGCGAGAAGGCTGTGACCTACGGGGTGGTCCCACGGGTGTCCTCGGGTGTGAGGGCGTCGGCTTCCACACCGAGCACGCGCGCCACGTCGGCTACGGAGACTGGCCCTTCCCGCAGCACCCGCGGCCGCGGGCCGGACACGTCGACGATCGTGGAGGCCGCTCCCTGCGGCGATGGTCCCCCGTCGAGATATACCTCGACCCGCGCACCCAGCTGGGCCTGCGCGTCCGCCGCGGTGACGGCGGCCGGGGAGCCGGAGATGTTGGCGCTGCTGACGGCCATCGGGCCGACCTCGCGCAACAGCTCGATGGCCACCGGCTGCAACGGCATGCGCAGCATGACGGTGCCGTTGGCGTCGCCGAGGTCCCAGTGCAGCGACGGGGCGTGGCGGACCACCAGGCTCAACGCGCCCGGCCAGAACGCCTGAATGAGCTCACGCGCGGCGGGCGGCACCGCGTAGACCAGTCCGTCGATGGTGTGCCAGGAGCCGACGAGCACGCCGACCGGCATATCGCGGCCCCGGTTCTTGGCCGCGAGCAGCGCGGACACCGCCTCGCTGTTGAAGGCGTCCGCGCCGATGCCGTAGACGGTGTCGGTGGGCAGCACCACCAGTCCCCCGCCCTTGACGGCGCTGACCGCCGACGTGAGGCCGGTGGCCCGCTGTTCGGGGTCCGCGCAGTCGAAGAGCTGTGTCATATACGTCAGCTTCTCACCGCGGTGACGAACCGGAACCGACCGGCCAGGTCGCGGCGTGCCGCGATATCGGTGAACACGCCGGCCGCGCCGAAGCGTTCGGCGGTGGCCGCCGACGTGGTGTCGTCATGCTCCACCCCCAGCCGGCCGCCGGGCCGCAACAACCGCGAGGCCAGCTCGACGATCGGGGCGATGACGGCCATCCCGTCGGGGCCGCCGAACAGCGCGTCGTGCGGGTCATGTTCTGCCACTTCGGGTTCCAGGTCCGCGCCGTCCGGAATGTAGGGCGGGTTGGCCACCACCAGATCGACTTCACCGGTCAGGCCGGCCAGCACATCGCGGTCGGTGACGTCCGCACGCACCAGTTCCACCGCCGACCCGTCCACATTGGCGCGCGCATAACGCAGCGCCTCCGCGGACCGCTCCACCGCAATGACGCGGGCATCCGGGCGGTAGGAGGCGAGCGCGAGCGCGAGGGCGCCCGACCCCGTACACAGGTCGACGATCACGCCGCCGGGCCGGACCGCAACCGCCTGTGCCCACTCCAGCAGCGCCTCGGTCTCGGGCCGCGGGATGAACACCCCCGGACCCACGGTCAGGGTCACCGGGCCGAAGGCGGCGCTGCCCACCAGGTGCTGCAACGGGATTCGCTGCGCGCGCCGCCCGATCAGGGTGCGGTACTCGTCGAGGAAGTCGGGTTCGGGGTCGGCGAATCTGAGCCGGCCGCGGTCGACACCGATGACATGGGCGGCCAGCTGCTCGGCGTCGGTGCGCGCGGAATCGATACCGGCTGCGGCCAACGCGGTGGCCGCATCCGAGATGGCCTGCTGCAGTGCGGTCATCACGCCTGCTGGAGGCGCGCCTGCTTGTCGGCGGCCGCGAGCGCGTCCAGCAGCGCATCCATATCGCCGTCGAGCACCTGGTCGAGGTTGTGCGATTTGAAGTTGATGCGGTGGTCGGCGATCCGGTTCTCCGGGTAGTTGTAGGTACGGATCCGTTCGCTGCGGTCGACGGTGCGGATCTGGCTGGCGCGGTCCGCCGAGGCGTCCGCCGAAGCCTGCTCTTCGGCCAGTGCCTGCAGGCGGGCGGCGAGAACCACCATGGCGCGCGCCTTGTTCTGCAGCTGGCTGCGCTCGTTCTGGCAGGTGACCACGATGCCGGTCGGCAGGTGGGTGATGCGGACGGCCGAGTCGGTGGTGTTGACGCCCTGGCCGCCCTTTCCCGAAGAGCGGTAGACGTCGATGCGCAGGTCGGACTCGTCGATCTGGACGGCCTCGACGTCTTCGGGTTCGGGGTAGACGAGCACGCCGGCCGCCGAGGTGTGCACCCGGCCCTGGGATTCGGTGACGGGCACGCGCTGCACGCGGTGCACCCCGCCCTCGAACTTCATCCGCGACCACACGCCGTCGGCGGAATCGCCCTTGCCGGCGATCGTGATGGTGGCGTCCTTGTAGCCGCCGAGATCCGACCACGTCTCGTCGAGCACGGTGACCGTCCAGCCGTGCCGTTCGGCGTAGCGGATGTACATGCGGGCGAGGTCGGCGGCGAACAGCGCCGATTCTTCGCCGCCCTCACCGGATTTCACCTCGAGCACGACATCGTCGGCGTCGTGCGGATCGCGGGGGGCCAGCAGGTCGGTGAGCCGGGCATCGAGTTCTGCGGCCCGCGCTTCGAGCTCGGGAACCTCGGCGGCGAACGCCTCATCCTCGGCCCCCAGCTCGCGGGCGGCCTCCAGGTCACCGTGCACCGCTTCCAGCTTGCGGTACGTGGAGACGATCGGCGAGATCTGCGCGAACCGGCGCCCGACGCGGCGGGCCGCGCCGGCGTCCGCATGCAGGGCGGGATCGGCCAGTTGGGTCTCCAGGTCGGCATGCTCGGCGAGCAACGCCTCGATCGCGGGTGCGGTATCGGTCACCTGGACTCCTCAAAAACGGCCTGTAGACGCAAATCGGCGCCCGGTCCTGACACGTATGCCAGGTTCGGGCGCCGATAGGGCAGCTAGTTGTCTGCAGCAGCCTTGGTGTCGCGCTTTCCGTAGCGCTTCTCGAAGCGGGCAACGCGGCCGCCGCTGTCGAGGATCTTCTGCTTGCCGGTGTAGAACGGGTGGCACTGCGAGCAGACCTCGACCACGATGTGGCCGTTGTCCTTGGTGCTGCGGGTCGTGAACGTGTTACCGCAGCCGCAGACCACGTTGGTCTCGGCGTAATTGGGGTGAATACCCGATTTCATCGCTTTTCCTCTGCATTCGTTGGCCGCCGGGTCGCCCGAGCCCAGACCTGGGAGTCTTCGAACGTGAACCGGAACCGAGGGTCGACGGTGAATTATGCCAGGTCAACCGTCGAATGCGAAAACGCCTCACCACCGGCCGCTATTCCCGGGTCACCACGACGTGTCGGACGGCTGCACCTCGGGTAGCCGATCAGGACGACGACCTCATCCGATCCGGAGAAGCGAGGTGGAATCGATGCAACTGCTCAAGACAGTCAGCCACGGTAGCGTCGCCGCCGGCATCACCGCCCTGGTCGTGGGTGCCGGCCTGGCCACAACGCCACCACCACCGCCGACGCCGCCGCCACCACCGCCCGTCGGCATCACGGTGCCGCCGCTGCCACCGCCCCCGCCGGGCCCGACGCTGCCATCGGTGATCTACGGCTGATCGACGACCTGGTAGCCCTGACCGTCGCGTTTCCAGAGGCACCTGCCGCGCGTCGCGGTGCCGAGGGCGACGAGTTCGCGTTTGAGGATCTTGTTGGTCGCGGTGCTCGGCAGGTCGTCGGCGATCCAGACATAGCGCGGCCGCGCCTTGGGTGACAGATCGGGCTGGGCTGCGAGGAACGCGGCGAATCCCACGGGGGTGAGTTGGGCGCCGTCCTGGAGCACCACGGCGGCCATCACCTGATCACCGACATGTTCGTCGGGGACGGGATAGACCGCGACCCGGTTGATTGCGTCCAACCGCAGCAGGATCCGCTCGATCGGCGCCGTGGTCAGATTCTCGCCGTCGACCCGCATCCAGTCCGCCGTGCGGCCGGCCAGGTAGATCCAGCCGTCCTGGTCGCGATAGGCCAGGTCGCCCGACCAGTAGATGCCGCCGCGCAGCCGCTCACCGGTGGCTCCGGGGTCGTTGTAGTACCCACGGAACAACCCGCTGCCGGTGGTGTTGACCAACTCCCCCGTCGCGGCCTCCGCGTTCAACAGGGCGCCGTGGGCATCGAAACGCGCAACCTCGCATTCCTGGCCGGTCTCCGCGTTGTAGATCGCGACCCCCGGAAAGCCCTGGCCGATCGAGCCGGACGGGCAGTTCTCCGGCCGGGTGATGATGACCGCGGTCTCGGTGGAGCCGAAGCCGTCCCACACTGTGCAGCCGAACCGTCTGCCGAACGCCTCGATATCGCGGTCGGCGGCCTCGTTGCCGAAGGCGACGCGCAACGGGTTGTCGGCGTCGTCCGGGGTTTCGGGGGTGGCCAGGATGTAGGCGAGCGGCTTGCCGACGTAGTTCATGTAGGTGGCGCCGTAGCGCCGGATGTCCGCCAGGAAAGACGACGCCGAGAATGTCGCGGGCGCCATTGCCGCGCCGGCGCCCACCGCGACGCTCCACCCCGCGTAGACGGCATTGGAATGGAAGAGCGGCATGGCCAGGTAACAGGTGTCCTGGTCGCTCAGCTCGTAGCGCTGCACCAGGGCGCTACCGGCGAACAACACCGTCGAGTGCGGCACCTCGACGGCCTTGGGTTCGCCACTGGTCCCGGAGGTAAAGATCATCATGAAGGTGTCATCCGGCGCGCATTCGCGGAGCGGCGTGAGCTTTGGGGCCTGGGCGAGCAGTTGCGCCCACTGCTCACCGGAGATGTCGATCACCGTGACGCCGGGCAGGTCGAGTCCGTCGAGCAGGTGACGGTGCTCGGCGTCGGTGAGCAGGATCTGGGTGTCGACCTTGGCGATGTCACGGGCCAGCGCGTCCCCGCGGCGGGTGGTGTTGATACCGCACAGCACGTAACCGCCGAGCCCGGCGGCGGCCAGCGCGGTGAGCATGCGCGGCGAGTTGCCCAGCAGCGCACCGACGTGCAGCGGACGTGCGGGGTCGGCGAGTGCGATGAGTGCGGCGGCCTGGCGGGCGGCACCGGCGATGTGTTCGCGCCATGTCCAGGTTTCGCCGCCGTACTTGACCGCGGCGGTGTCCAGGTCTGCCCGGGTGCGGAGCAGTTGTTGCAGTGTGTCCGCCATGCCCTGGGCACCTCCGTGTCAGTGAACAGATTCTGCAAATTGTCTACCATTGCTGGCCTGCTCCACGGTATCGGTGGGGTTGTTGGCAGAATGCAGCAACACGTCTGCTAATCCACATATCCGAGGAGCCCGCAAGTGCCGACCAGCACGGCGACCGTCCGCGATCGCCTGATCGACGCGGCCGAGGTGTGTCTGCACGCCAAGGGCATCCGGGCCACCACCGTCTCGGAGGTGGCCGAGACCGCCGGCGTCTCGCGGGGCTGGCTCTACCGGCATTTCCCCGACAAGGTCAGCCTGCTCGGCGCCGCCATCGTGCGCCTCAACGAGGTGTACTGGTCGCAGGCTCACGCGGTCCTCGAAGAAATCCAGGGTCTCGACCAGCAGATCGTCGCCGGCATCCGGCATGGCCGCACCGCCTATGACGATCCGGGTGCCTTGCTGATGAAGCTGCGCGTCGATGAGCCCGAGGAGTTCGCCGCCTGTGCCGGGGCCGGCGTGCAGGGCCTGGTGCCCGACCTGGCCGGCTTCTGGTCCCGCTATCTGATCGCCGCCCGGGACAGCGGCGAGATCCACCCGCAAGCCGTCATCGATGAGGCATCGGAATGGGTTGCCCGCATTGTGATCTCGTTGGCGACCGTGCCGGGCGACACACTGGATCCGACCGATTCCGCCCAGCTCCTGACCCACGTCCGGCGCTACCTGATCCCCGCGCTGCGCACCGATCCGGCGGTTTAGCGGTCCGCGTCGTCCGCGAAGTCGAACTCTCCCGCCGCGATGCGGTCGACCATGGCGGCAGTCCAGATGGCGTGTGCGGCGAACGAACCCCGCCACAGATCCAGCAGGTGCGCAGCGTGCGGCGGCTCACCGGGTTCGGGCCAGAGCGACTTCATGTCCTGTAGCTGCTCGCCGATGTCGCGGGTGGTCTGCAGCTGGCTCCGCAACAGATCGGCGACCGTGCTCCGCGGAAGGCAGCGCATGAACGCGATACCCGCACCGAGTTCCTCGATATCCGGGCTGACCAGTGCGCTGCGCAGGAGCCGGTGGAACTCGTCCACGCCGGCTTCTGTGATCGCATAGGAGACCCTGCTGGGCCCGCGCGGACTGTGAGCCGGCTCGGCTGCGCGCAGCAGTCCTTCGCGGGTGAGCTGTTTGACCGCGTGATAGATCGAAGGCGGCTTGACCGCGGTCCAGGTGTCGACGCGCCACGACATCAGCTCCTTGTGGATGGCGTAGCCGTGCATCCCGTCCCGGCCCGCGCGGGTGTGCACCATGCCGAGCACCAGCAGTCGGACGGTGGGTGCGGTTACGCCAGCCATTGCCTCAGTCTGGCGATCGCCGCGAGTTCGGTGGCGATCGCCTCGCGTTCGGCCCCGGTCAGCGCCATCTCCTCCAGAGCCGCCGCGGCGGTGGCTTCGGTCTCGGTGTCTTCGAGCGCGATGGCCAACTCCACCCGGTCGGCCAACGCGCGGGCGAGGTCCACCCGGCTCGCCGTGTCGCAGTATCGCCGCAGCGCGGTGTCCAATGCGCGGGCGGCGAGTTCGTCGTCGTTCTTGAAATCACGGAAGATCCGCACATTGTCATGGGCCTTGGCCAGACCCGACAGCGCTGCCGAGCCTCCGTACTCGATATCCGCTTCGGCGCGATTGATGAAGACGATGCAGTTTCCCGACGGGTCCAGGATCTGGAAGCGGGTCTGGCCGGGGCGCAGGCGTTCAATCCGCGGCAGGCCTTTGGTGGGGATGCGTCCGTGACGCCGCCGCAGCCGGTCGCTGAAGGCGTCGTGATACTCGGCGACGGCGTCGACGAAGAACAGGCACCCGCCGGTCAGTTCGTGGCTGATGTCGAGGCTGGGGGCCGCCTCCTTGAAGTGCAGTTCGACGCCGTCGAAGCGGAACGCCAGGTAGAGGTACGGCTTGGTCTGCTGATCGGAGATGTCGAAGCCGAGCGTTTCGTAGAACTCGACGGTCGATTGGGGTGCGGTGCAGGGCAGCAGCGGGACGGTGGTGATGGGCACGCCATCATGCTACTCAACTTTGACTAGCGGCGCTCGATCTTGACGAGCAGACGCAAATGGCCCCGTTTCGCAGTGGAAACGGGGCCATTCGTGTCTGCTCGCGCAGCGGGAATCAGTCGTTGTCGCTGTTTCCGCCCGGGGTGTTCTTGGAGACCTGGACCAGGAACTCGTAATTGGTCTTGGTCTTGCGCAGCTGGCTCATCAGCAGGTCGATGGCCTGATGCGGATCCAGGCCCGAAAGCACCCGGCGCAGCTTGTGCACGACGGCGAACTCGTCGGCACCCAACAGCAACTCGTCCTTACGGGTGCCCGACGGGTTGACGTCGACGGCCGGGAACACCCGGCGCTCGGCGATCTTGCGGTCCAGCTTGAGCTCGGCGTTGCCGGTGCCCTTGAACTCCTCGAAGATCACGGTGTCACCGGTGGAGCCGGTCTCGACCATGGCCGTGGCGATGATCGTCAGCGAGCCACCGAACTCGATATTGCGCGCCGCGCCCAGGAAACGCTTGGGCGGGTACAGCGCGGTCGAGTCGACACCACCGGACAGGATGCGACCCGATGCCGGCGACGCGTTGTTGTACGCGCGGCCCAGGCGGGTGATCGAGTCCAGCAGCACCACGACGTCCTTGCCCTGCTCGACCAGGCGCTTGGCCCGCTCGATGGCAAGTTCGGCGGCCTGGGTGTGGTCTGACGGCGGGCGGTCGAACGTCGAGGCGATGACCTCGCCGACCACCGAACGCTGCATGTCGGTGACCTCTTCCGGGCGCTCGTCGACGAGCACGACCATCAGATGGCATTCCGGATTGTTCTTGGTGATCGCGTTCGCGATGTCCTGCATGATCGTGGTCTTACCGGCCTTGGGCGGTGACACGATCAGCGCGCGCTGACCCTTACCGATCGGCATGATCAGGTCGATCACGCGGGTGGTGAGGCGGTCGGGAGTGGTCTCCAGGCGCAGCCGCTGGTTCGGGTACAGCGGTGTCAGCTTCTGGAAGTCCGGCCGGTTCTTGGCGTTCTCCACCGGGCCACCGTTGACGGTGTCCAGGCGGACCAGCGGGTTGAACTTCTGGCGCGGGTTGTTGCCGCCACCGGTGTTCTCGCCCTCGCGGGCCACCCGCACGGCGCCGGTGACCGCGTCGCCGCGGCGCAGGCCGTTCTTGCGCACCATGTTCATCGACACGTAGACGTCGTTGGGGCCGGCCAAATAGCCGGAGGTCCGGACGAACGCGTAGTTGTCGAGCACGTCGAGGATGCCCGCGACGGGCTGGACGACATCGTCTTCGCGCAGTTCGGTGTCGCGGTCGCCACGGTCGCCGCGGTCGCCACCACCGGAGCCGCCGTCGCCACGCTCCCCGCGGCGCTTACGGTCACGGAACCGCCGGCCGCGACGGCCCTGGCGGTCGTCCCCGTCATCGTTGTTGTTGTTCGAGTTGTTGGCGTTGCCGCTGTTGCCGCCGCCGCTGTTGCGGTTCTGCTGGCCGCCGCCCTGCTGGTCGCCGCCCTCGGAGTTCCTCGGGGGGCGGTTCTCGCGCGTTTCCGAGCGGGATTCCGCGTTGTCGGCGTTGCGGTTGTTGTCGGCATTGCGGTTGTCGGCGTTGCGGTTGTTGTCCGCACGGTTGCCGGCATTGTTGTCGGCCTTTTCGGAGCGCGCAGGTTCCTGTGCGCTCTCGTTCTCGGCCTTGGCGCCTTCCGGCGCCTTCTGGCCCTCCGGCGCACCGGACTGGCGCGCGGAGCTGCGGCGCTCACGCCGCTGCGGGTTGCTCTGCGGCGGCGCCTCTCCGGCGTCGGCGGCCTGCGGCGGGGCCGGTGCCGACTCCGCCTGCGGTGCGGCCGGTGCCGCTTCCGCTACCGGAGCCGGGGCCGCGGCGGGTGCGCCGTTGCTCTCGCCACGACGTTCCTTGATGGCGGCGATCAGATCGCCCTTACGCATGCCCGAGGTGCCTTTGACACCTACTTCACCGGCCAGCGCGCGCAGGTCAGGGAGCAGCATCGACGTCAGCGAGCCGGAACGGCCGCCCCGTGTGCCTGCGCTCCGCGCGGCTTTGCCTGAATCCACGGCAGCGGAATCGGCGGCGGTTTCGCCGCTGTCACTTGCCGTGAAGAGGTCCGTATCAGTCACGGATTTCCTTTCTTTCCCTCGCATATCGCATGTGCGCGAGGGGTTCCCCGAAGGTCATCTGCACTCAGCCGAAGAGCTGAACGCGTGTTCTTCCGCGGCGTCACCATCGCCTGAGCAACAGTGATCGCCAGGGCCCACCGGCGTGCGGCGAACCAGCAGTCCACGAGTGAAACGAAAGATTGGGTAGTCGTCCTAGTGTCGGCGCAGGTAGAGCCGCTGCGATTGCTGGACGGAAGCGAGAATAACCCGCATCAGAGCTGGAAGCAAGGAGCGCCGCGCATTCGCGTGTTACCCCGACACCGTCTGGGCGGGGGTCTCGGCGTTCCAGCGCACGCCGTCTCCGGCCGACATCTCGGTCACCGTGAACCCGTTGGCGGCGCCGTATTCGAGCACCTGGGCCGGCAGATCGGAGCCGTCGGTCAGAGCTATCACCGCTGGTCCGGCACCTGAAAGCACCGCTGCCACCCCACAACGCCGGAGCAACGCGAGATATTCCGCCGAGGCCGGCATGGCCGGGGCACGTTGGGTCTGGTGCAGCCGGTCGACGGTGGCCTCCAGCAGCAGATCCGGGCGCTGAGTGAGCGCCACCACCAGCATCGCCGACCGCGCCAGGTTGAACCGCGCGTCGGTGTGACTGACCTGCTCGGGCAGTAGACCCCTGGTCGCCGCAGTCGAGGAACGGGTTTCGGGGATCGCGGGGAAGAGCCGGATATCGGAGTGCAGCTGCAGATGTGCCGCGTCGTAGCGGGCCGGGTCGCTGCCGTCCGCCGTCCAGGAGACGACCGCCCCGCCCAGCACCGCGGCCGCCGCATTGTCGGGGTGGCCTTCGAATTCCGAGGACAGCTGCACCAGCTCGCCGATCGTCAACTCAGTCGAATCAGCCTGCGCAGCAAAGCCATTGACGACCGCCAGTCCGCCCACGACGGCAGCTGCTGACGACCCGAGACCGCGTGAATGCGGAATCGCGTTGCGGCACTGAACGTTCAAACCGCCAGCGCGCAGACCGGCAGCGGCCAGTCCACGCTCGATCGCGCGCACCACCAGATGATCGGCGGTCAGCGGAACCTGCCCGGCGCCTTGGCCCTCCACATCGATGACGAGACCGGAATCGGTTGTCTCGACGATGATCTCGTCATACAGGCTCAGCGCCAGACCGAGGCTGTCGAACCCCGGTCCGAGGTTGGCACTGGAGGCCGCGACGACAGCGCGGGCCCGCAACCCGGCCGGCAGAGTTCTGTTCACCAAGGATCCGACCGTCAGCCCAGGCCGAGTTTCGCCACCACCGCGGCCGGGTCGACCGCGATCGGGGTGACCTCGGGCATGCCCTTGAGCGCGGTGTCCGGGTCCTTCAGGCCGTTGCCGGTGACGGTGCACACCACGGTCGAACCGGGCTTGACCCACCCGTCCTCGATGGATTTGAGCAGACCGGCGATGCTCGCCGCCGATGCCGGCTCCACGAACACACCCTCGGCCGCCGCCACCAGACGGTAGGCGGCCAGGATCTCCTCGTCGGTGGCGGCCAGGAAGCGCCCCCCGGACTGTTCCTGGGCTTCCACCGCCGAGTTCCACGACGCCGGCGAACCGATGCGGATCGCGGTGGCGATGGTCTCCGGATTGCTCACCGGGTGTCCGCTCACCAGTGGCGCGGCGCCGGCGGCCTGGGTGCCGAGCATGCGCGGCAACCGGTCCGACAGGCCGTCGCGGTGATACTCGCGATACCCGCGCCAGTACGCGGTGATGTTTCCGGCGTTACCGACCGGCAGCGAATGCACGTCCGGTGCGGTGCCCAGCACGTCGATGATCTCGAAGGCGGCGGTCTTCTGCCCCTCGATGCGCACCGGGTTCACCGAGTTGACCAGTGCGATGGTCGGGTAGTCCGCGGTCAGCTTGCGGGCCAGTTCCAGACAATCGTCGAAGTTACCTTCGACCTGAATGATCTTGGCGCCGTGCATGACCGCCTGCGCGAGCTTGCCCATCGCGATCTTGCCCTGCGGGATCAGCACCGCACAGGTGATGCCGGCCTTGGCCGCGTACGCCGCCGCCGAGGCCGAGGTGTTGCCGGTGGAGGCGCACAGCACGGCCTGCTGGCCACGGGCGATCGCGTCGGTGACCGCCATGGTCATGCCACGGTCCTTGAAGGAGCCGGTGGGGTTGAGCCCCTCCACCTTCAGGTGCACCGTGCAGCCGGTCTGCTCTGACAGCCGCTTCGCGTGGATCAGCGGAGTTCCGCCCTCCAGCAATGTGATCGGGGTCCAACTGTCCTGCACGGGTAGACGATCCCGGTAGGCGGCGATCAGTCCCGGCCAGGCCTGGTGCACTGCTGCCCTGTTTCCCGTCGCTCCGCTCGCCCCGTCGGTCATGCGGTGGTTCCTTCCATCCGAAGCACGCTGTTGATGTTCTGCACGACGTCGAGTTCGGCGAGCGCCTCGACGGTCTCCGAGAGGGCGGCGTCGGTGGCCTGGTGGGTGACGACGACGATCTGGGCGCCGCACGGCTCACCCTCGGGATCAGTCATCCCCTGCTGCCGGACCTCGGCGATGCTGACCTCATGCCGGCTGAATTCCGCTGCCACGGCGGACAGTACGCCCGGCTGGTCCTTGACGTTCATGTTGACGTAGTACCGGGTGGGGATGGCACCGATGGACGCGATCGGCAGCTTGGCGTACTTGGACTCGCGCGGTCCGCGGCCACCCTGGACGCGGTTGCGGGCGGCCATCACGAGATCTCCCATCACCGCCGAGGCGGTCGGTGCGCCGCCGGCACCCTGGCCGTAGAACATCAGCCGGCCCGCCGCCTCGGCCTCGACGACCACAGCGTTGAAGGCGCCGTTGACCGAGGCCAACGGATGGTCCAGCGGAACCAGCGCCGGGTACACCCGAGCCGAAACCCGCTGCTTGCCTTTACCACTGGTGAGCCGCTCACAGATGGCCAGCAGCTTGATGTTGCAGCCGAGCGCCTTGGCCGACTCGAAGTCCGCGGCGCTGACCTTGGTGATGCCCTCGCGGTAGACGTCGTCGGCGGTCACCCGGGTGTGGAACGCGATGGAGGCGAGGATGGCCGCCTTGGCCGCGGCGTCGTAGCCCTCGACATCGGCGGTCGGGTCGGCCTCGGCGTAGCCCAACGCGCTGGCATCGGCGAGTGCGTCCTCGTAAGAAGCCCCGGTATCGTTCATCGCCGACAGGATGTAGTTGGTGGTGCCGTTGACGATGCCGGCCACCCGCAGCACCGAGTCACCGGCCAGCGACTGGGTCAGCGGCCGGATCACCGGGATCGCACCGGCCACCGCCGCCTCGAAATACAGGTCGACACGCGCCTTTTCGGCCGCTTGGGCAAGTTCACCGGTGGACTGGGCCATCAGCGCCTTGTTGGCGGTCACGACCGACTTGCCCTGCTCCAGGGCGGCCATGATGGCCTTGCGGGCCGGTTCCACCGGGCCCATCAGTTCCACCACGATGTCGACGTCATCGCGCGAGACCAGCGAATCGACGTCATCGGTGAGCAGGCCGACCGGGATCCCGCGATCCTTGGCGACCCGGCGCACCCCCACCCCACGCAGTTCCAGCGGGGCTCCGATGCGGGCCTCCAGGTCGGCGGCGCTCTCCTCGATGATGCGCACCACCTCGGTGCCGACGTTGCCGAGTCCGAGAACCGCTACGCCGATAGCCTTTTCACTCATTGACCAACCTCCAAGCTCAGAAGATCCTCGACGGTTTCCCGGCGCAGGATCAGCCGCGCACTTCCGTCCTTCACCGCGACCACGGCCGGGCGCCGCAGCAGGTTGTACCGACTCGACATCGAATAGCAGTACGCGCCGGTGGCGGCGACGGCCAGCAGGTCCCCCGGCACCAGATCCTCGGACACCCAGGTGTCGCGGACGATGATGTCGCCGCTCTCGCAGTGCTTTCCGACGATGCGGGCGAGCACCGCGGATGCGTCGCTGACCCGGGACACCAGCCGTACGTCGTACTCGGCGTTGTACAGGGCGGGCCGGATGTTGTCACTCATGCCGCCGTCCACGCTGACATAGCGCCGATGCCTGTCGGCCGAGACGGCCACGTCCTTGATGGTGCCGACCTCGTAGAGGGTGATGGTGCCGGGCCCGGCGATGGCGCGGCCGGGTTCGACCACCAGCGTCGGGGTGGGGAGGCCGACCGCGGCCGATTCGTTCTTGACGATGGCCTTGAGTTTGTCGGCCAGTTCCTTCATCGGCGGCGGATTGTCGTGCGGCAGGTACGAGATGCCCAGACCGCCACCGAGGTCGAGAATGTCCATCTGTGCGGTCTTCTCGACGCCGAACTCGGCGACGACATCGCGCAGCAGACCGATCAGGCGGCGCGCGGCGATCTCGAATCCCGACACGTCGAAGATCTGGGAGCCGACGTGACAGTGCAGGCCGACCAGACGCAGGTTCTGGGTGGCGAAGACCCGACGGACCGCCTCCAGTGCGGCACCGCTGGCCAGGGATAGCCCGAACTTCTGGTCCTCGTGCGCGGTGGAGATGAACTCGTGGGTGTGCGCCTCCACGCCGGGGGTGACCCGCACCAGCACATCCTGGACGATGCCCGCCGCGCCGGCGATGGCCTCCAGTCGCTCGATCTCGATCTCGGAGTCGACCACGATGTGCCCGACGCCGGCGCTCACCGCGGTGGTGAGCTCATCGACGGACTTGTTGTTGCCGTGCACGGTGATCCGCTCGGCCGGGAAACCGGCGTGCAGCGCGACCGCGAGTTCGCCGCCGGTCGCCACGTCCAGCGAAAGGCCCTCCTGATGCACCCAGCGGGCGACCTCGCTGCACAGGAAAGCCTTGGAGGCATAGTGCACGTGTTCCCCACCGCCGAAAGCCGAGGCGATCTCACGGCAGCGTCCCCGGAAGTCGTCCTCGTCGATGACGAACAGCGGGGTGCCGAATTCGGCGGCCAGGTCGGCCACCGAGACACCGGCCACCGACACCACACCGTCGGACCCGCGAACCAGGTTCTGCGGCCACACATTCGGGGCCAGCAGCATGATCTCGTCGGCGCTCTGGGGCTGGGGCGGCACTCCGGTGCCGGGCTGTGCGCTCACATCCGCTCCGGGGCGCTGACGCCGAGGATGGTCAGACCGTTGGCGATGACCTGTCGGGTCGCCTCGCACAGCGCGAGTCGCGCGGCGTTCAGTTCGCCGGCCGTCTCATCGCCCTGCGGCAGTACCCGGCAGGAGTCGTAGAACCGGTGGTAGTCGCCCGCGAGATCTTCGAGGTATCGGCACACGCGGTGCGGTTCCCGAAGCGAGGCAGCCGTTTTGAGGATCCGGCCGAACTCGCCGAGGGTCCGCATCAGGGTGGCCTCGCGGTCGTGGGTCAAGAGATCGAGGTGTGCGGTGTCAGCGGTCAGCCCGAGTTCGGCGGCATTACGCGCCAGCGCCGAAAGCCGGGCATGCGCGTACTGCACGTAGTACACCGGGTTCTCGTTGGACGCCGAGGACCACAGCGCCAGGTCGATGTCGATCGGGCTGTTCACCGAGGACCGGATCAGCACATATCGGGCGGCGTCGACGCCGATGGCGTCCACCAGGTCATCGAGGGTGATGACGGTGCCGGCCCGCTTGCTCATCCGGACCGGCTGGCCGTCGCGGACCAGGTTGACCATCTGGCCGATCAGCACCTCGACGGTGGCCGGGTCGTCACCGAGGGCAGCGGCCGCGGCCTTGAGCCGGGCGATGTAACCGTGATGGTCGGCGCCCAACATGTAGATGCACAGGTTGAAGCCGCGCTCGCGCTTGTCGAGGTAGTAGGCGAGGTCGCCGGCGACATAGGCAGGGTTGCCGTCGCTCTTGATGACCACCCGGTCCTTGTCGTCACCGAATGCGGTGGTGCGCAACCAGGTTGCGCCGTCCTTCTCGTAGATGCTGCCGTTGTCACGCAGCCGCGCGATGGCCTGGTCCACCCGGCCGGAGGTGTGCATCGAGTCTTCGTGGGTGTAGACGTCGAAGTCGGTGCCGAACTCGTGCAACGAGGCCTTGATGTGGGTGAACATCAGGTCCACGCCGATCGAGCGGAAGGTCTCCTGCTGCTGATCGGCGGGCAGGCTCAGCGCGTCGGGAGCCTGGGCCAGGATGGCGGTGGCGATGTCGTTGATATAGCTGCCGGCGTAGCCGTCCTCGGGGGCGGGCTCACCCTTGGCCGCGGCGACCAGCGAGCGGGCGAACCGGTCGATCTGGGCGCCGTGGTCGTTGAAGTAGTACTCGCGGGTGACCTGGGCGCCCTGCGTGGCCAGCAACCGGCCGAGCGCGTCACCGACGGCGGCCCAGCGGGTGCCGCCGATGTGGATGGGGCCGGTCGGGTTGGCCGACACGAACTCCAGGTTGATGTTCTGGGCGGCCAGGTCGGTGGAGTGGCCGTAGTCGGCCGCGGCGGCCAGCACGTTGGTGACGACGACGCCCTGCGCCGATGCTTCGATGCGCAGGTTGACGAAACCGGGCCCGGCGACCTCGGCGGTGGCGATCCCGTCGGCTTCGGCCAGCGCGGCGGCCAGCCACCCGGCGAACTCACGCGGGTTGACCCCGACCTTCTTGGCCAGCTGCAGGGCCACATTGGTGGCGTAATCGCCGTGCTCAGGGTTGCGCGGGCGCTCGACGGTGATCGTCTCGGGCAGCGCGCTGGTATCGAGGCTGTGCTCGGCCAGGACCGCGGCGGCGGTGGTCTTGAGCAGGGCAGCCAGGTCGGCAGGTGTCACGAGGGACCATCCTATGGTGCGGGGTACTCAGGTCCCGAATCCATTACCGGTTGAAGATGCGTTACGCTGTGCACGCCCAACGGCGCAGCTTCACTGTTTGCGCCCCCGTAGCTCAGGGGATAGAGCGTCTGCCTCCGGAGCAGAAGGCCGCAGGTTCGATTCCTGCCGGGGGCACCACGTTTGAACAGCATCTGACCAGGCGGTTTTAATTGGTCGGCCCATGGCGGCAGTAGCGCCGTCGACTCAAAGGGACACGTTCAAGATTCAATGCCATTCTGGTGCCGCTGAGTGACCCACGGCTTTCTTCTGTATCGCCCGACGTGATCACACCCCGGCGTTCAGCAGCTGCGCCAACTTTGATGCACGTCGGCAGCGCGCTCATCGCGGTCACAGCTGAGTGGTTGATCCTCGGCGTTAGCCGCGACGGTCTACCGGCCACTGACAGAGGTCGCGGCGTAACCCATAGACCAGAGTCTCGCCTGGGGTCAGAACTATCCTCCCGACAGGGAATGTCGAATGCCCGACGGCGCTGTGTCAGGGCGCGGCTCAACGCAGTGCCGCGCCTTCACCGTCGATGCGGGCAGCCTGCGCGCGCAAGCGGTCTGCGATCTGGCCCAGCCACTCCTTGTAGGTCAAAGGATCGGGAAGGTAATAAACGCCGACTGTGCGCACCAGATACTGTTCGAGATCCGGTTCGGACCGACTGTTACGCAGATCGTCAACTTGTTGAGCCAACGTCCTTAAAGGCTCCGCGACGGGATCTGCGTTGATGTAGTTATCGACGACTCCTTGCCAGTCATCGGACTCCAGATCCCAGTCTTGGTGGAAGTACGCTGCGAAGAATTGGTACAAATCTGTCGAGATCGAGCCGTCGTTCATGGTGTGGGAAATCCTGTCAACACGAGCCATCCGCCATTTCCATCGCCTTTGAGCACAACCCTAGCTCCGGTCCCTGCCACCGCTTGCGCGCTTCCTCGTTCTAGCACTGCTCCACCATTGAAAGGCGCATCGAGTTCGAGGTAACGGACGGCTCCGTTTGCCAGCCACTCGTCGATGACTTGACTGTTCCGTTGGAGCGTTGTGCTGACAGCTGCTGCTGCTTCGTCGATCGTTTCGAAAGAGGAGGCTGCCGGCAGCCGGGTTGTCTCCAGGCGTGCCGAAAGGTCCTCCAATGTTTGGCCTACGTGACGCTCCATGAGGTGCCCACCGCTGGCCTCACTCGTAGCCAAGAGATGGGTAGTGTCCTCGACGCCAAACGAGGTAACTGGCCCTACATTGCTATCGACATGGGGAACTGACGGTGCGTCAGGCACTGAGTGGGCTGCGCCGCCGGCGGTGTCGGCGAAGTCGTCGACCGCTCCAGTGGGGATGTCGTCGGAGTGTCGCCCGGCCACGCCGAGCGCGTCGAGTCCGTGTTCGATGCCCTCGCCGAACAGCTTGCCGCCGGGGATCGGGGCCATGCCGGCGAGGTCGGTGCCGGCTTGGAGTTTGTCGGCGTCAGTGGCGTTGTCATAGTCGGTGACCACGTCGTACATGTTGGCCACGTCTGGCATCGTGGCATCCCAGACGGTTTTGGCGGCGTCCTTGGTGCCCTCGGTCAGCGCTTCGGTAGCTCGATCGAACACTGGCGGCTCGGCCGGGAACGCCTGCACGTCAGCGTTGGCCGGCAGGTCGGATACCGCTGCGGTCGGCAGGCCGGTTTCGGCGGCGGCCTCATTGAGCGAGACGAGTATATCGCGCTGTTCGGTGAGTTCGGCGCGGGCGTCGAACACGTCCTGTGCCAGGGGAACCGCTTCGCCGGTGCGGGGGCCGGGGCCCGCTCCGTCCATGTAGTCCTGTCGGGCGGTGGAGTCGGCGGCGGCCTGCGCAGCGGCGAGGTTCTGTTCGGCTGCGGTGACTCTGGCGTGTTGTTGCTCGATCACCGACGGGTCGGCATTGACGATCGGCGACTCCAGCGGCGACTTCGTGTAGCGGGGATCGCCGGGCTTACCTGTTCCGGTGTGCGGATTGAGGATCTGCTCTGCCAGTGTCGGCGACTCGGGCACCGGCTGGCCCGCCACTTTGTCCAGGGCCTCATTGAGGGTCTCGGGCTGATCCGGATCGGTGGTCTTCTCGGGGACCAGGAACTCGTCGAGCGGACCCTTCGCCGCATCATCAGCCGCGGTCGCGGCGTCGGGCGTTGCTGCGCCTTCCGCACCGGGCTCCGCCTCGGCTGTGGCCTTCGGCGGGAGCAGCATGTCCTCCCACGACTTCGCGGGCTTATCGCCGTCCGGACCGGAGGCCTCGGTCTTATTGTCGACCAGCTGGATCGTCGGGTCGCCGCCAGCCTCGCCTTCGCCGTCGAACCGGATCCCCTCCAAGTCAGCAGCTTTGGCCTGCAACTGCGACCCGGCGAGGCTGTCGGCCTGGACCAGGCGCTCGGCAGTCCAGCGAATGTCCTCGGCGTGCTCCATGGCGGCGGTCGCGCGAGCTGCGGCGGTTTCTTCGTCGTATGGGCGGTTGTCTGTGACCGAGAGGTCTTCTCCGACGGTGAAGTCGTCGCTCTCGGCCGCGGCGATGGCCGCCAGCACCTCACGTTGCGCAGAGTTGATGTCGCTGACGGCGTTCTCGGCGGTGCCGGCGGCTGCGAGAAGTGCCTCGTTCTGGGTGCCGACGACGGCGATGTCACGGGTGACGCGGTCCAGCGCGGCGTCTTTCGCGTCGCCCTCCCACGTGGTGCCACCCGGGGACGAGATGTTCTGCCGATGCTGATCGAAGGCGTCCTCCGACGCCTCGGCTGCCGCACGCCACCTGGTCGCGGCGTCAGCAAGATGACCGGTGGTCCAGGCCTCGATCTCCGAACGCGTGGGGATGGCGACCGCCGGGGCCGCCGTGCTCACACCTCCACCGACGTGATGGCATCCGATCCGTCGGAATCGGTCCGGGCATAGGCGGCGGCACCGGTCGACATGTCGCCCGCCTGGCCGGTAATCCGTGCGGATTGGCGACCCTGCAATGCGCTCAGCGCGGCGTTCACAGCGGTGACACCGCCCGCGCTGGGTTGCATGCTCGTAGACCCGCTGGACGGGCCGCTGGTCAGCCCCGCAGCGGTGGCCTCGCTGCTCGCAGCTCCCGACCGAAGGCCGCCGGTATCGACGTTCAGTTCGCCTGCCATCGCATCCCCCTGTAGCCAGACAAAGCAAATTCGACGCTACCGCAGCGGCATGGCGACCGTCAGCGGCAGTTTGGCCGTCAAGTGGCGCAGAACACGTATACAAATCTTGATGCCCATAGCGTGTTTCGCCCGCGACGCGCGTTCATCCGCCAGGCGGCCGACAGAGGCCACCCACCCGTCGGTGCTAGCCCGACCGATGCATGCAGCCGATGCTGGTGCCCGATGCACTTGCATGCGCGCCATCCATCACCGCTGCGATCAGCATGCCTGCTCGTCCAAAGGGAAGTTATGCGGCTGCACGGTGATCGACGTGACACCGGATGGCGATCGACGTTCCATGCGGAGTCACCCCGCCGGTAACTGCGAGAAGTCGGCGTCTGCTTGTCTCTGCTACCGTGTCTGTAACGATCCTTACAGATAGGAATCGACGCCGATGACACCGACCAAGCGACAGCGCCAGGGCGAGGATTCTCGCGAGGTGATCCTCGACGCGACCGAGCGTCTGATGTCCACCCAGGGCTATGCGGCCACCTCAATCAGCCACATCCGCCGGGAGACCGGCCTGCCCGCGAGTTCCATCTACTGGCACTTCGGCTCCAAGGAGGGTGTGCTCGCGGCGGTCATGGAGCGCGGCGCGCAGCGGTACTTCGCGCAGATCCCCCGCAACAGCCCCGACATCGAGACTCAGCGTGCCGCCGTCGCGAAACTCATGGTGGCCAACCCGGAGTTCTTCCGGTTGATGTACATGCTGTCGCTGGAACGCAGTGACCATCCCGCCGTGGCCGCCGCAATCCGGCGGGTCCGCGACACCGCGATCTCCGGATTCGCCGAAGTGATCCGCCAGATGCTGCCCGACGGCACCGCACCCGAGAAGGCTGACCGGGTCGTCACCGAACTCGCCGCCGTCGCCACCGCGATGTCGGATGGCATCTTCTTCGCCGACCACCTCGAGCCGGACTCGACCGACGTCGACCGCATATATGTCCGACTGATCCAAGCCGTCGAGGCACTGATCCCAATCCTGTTGGAGGAGAAATGAACACCCGATCGGTCGTCATCACCGGGGCCAATGCGGGCCTGGGTCTCGAGTGTGCCCGGGCGATCCTTGACCGCGATGAGTCCTGGCATATCGTGCTCGCCGTCCGCGACGTGTCCCGAGGCGAGGCCGCGGTCGCCGAACTCGGCTCCCCCGCCAGGTGCACGGTCCTGGCCTGCGATCTGGCATCGTTTCGTTCGGTCCGCGACTTCACCGCCGCGTTCGCCGCCGCAGACCTACCGCCGTTGCACGCCATCGTCGGCAACGCGGGCCTTCAGGTGGTGTCGGGCATCCAGCGGACCGAAGACGGCGTGGAGAAGACCTTCGGCGTCAACCATCTCGGGCACTTCGCGCTCATCGAGGGGTTGCGCGAGCACCTCGTCGCGCCCGCCCGGATCGTGATGGTCGCCAGCGGAACTCACGATCCCGACAAGTTGACCGGGATGCCGCGCCCGCGCTACGCCTCGGCGCAGACGCTCGCTCACCCGCGGCCGGGTGAACCCGTGGACGGCCGGCGGCGTTACACCACCTCGAAACTGTGCAATGTGCTCTACACCTACGAACTCGACCGCCGGCTCGGCCACGGCGCCCAGGGCATCACCGTCACGGCCTTCGACCCAGGGCTGATGCCGTCGTCGGGCCTTTCCCGTGACTACACGCCGGCGCAAAAGGTGTTGTGGCGCCTGATATCTCCGCTGCTGCGAGCATTGCCCAACGTCAACTCGGTGGCGGCATCGGGAGAGCGGTTGGCCGCGTTGGCCACCGACGCCCGATTCGACGGGGTCACCGGTGAGTACTTCGAGGGCACCAAGCCGATCCGTTCGTCGGCGGACTCCTATGACACCGCCAAGGCGCGCGATCTGTGGGAGACGAGCGCGCAGCTGATCTACGGCAGCACGACCCGGTAGCTCTGCGGCCATTCCTTACCGCTGATCAGATATTCCGAGCCGGCGATGTGCGCGATTCCGCTGACCACCAGCCGTGAGTTGCGTTGCGCTGCGGGCCACAGCTCGGAGACATCGGCAACCAGGTTCACCACGCCGGTGCCGGGATCGATGCGGACGAAGGTGTCATCCGGCCACGCGGCGGCCCACACCTGCCCGTCGACGCACTCGAGTTCGTTCAGACCGCTCAAGGGTTGACCGTCACGCGTCACCCGGATGCTGCCGGTCTCGGTGAAGGACGGATCGAAGAACCGCAGCCGGTCGCTGCCGTCGCTCGCGATGAAACGGGCCCCGTCGTGACACAGTCCCCAGGCCTCCCCCCCGACGGGAACCTCGCGACGCGGCGTGAAGGATTCCTTGTCCCATTCGATCGCGACACCGTCCCGATAGGTCAGCTGCCAGATGCTGTCCCCCACCACGGCGATGCCTTCCCCGAAATAGTCATTCGGCAGCGGCACCGCACGGATCACCGCTCCGGTCACCGGATCGATTTGCCGCAGTTCCGATTTGCCGACCTCTCCGGTGGCCTCGTACAGCGCCGGGCCGTCGAACTCCAGCCCTTCGCTGTAGGCCCCGGGATCGTGCGGGACTACCGCCAGGACGGTGGGCTCGATGACGGGGACGGGTTCAGCGTGGGCAACCGGTGCGCCGATCACCGTCCCGGCGAGCAGAACGGATGTCAGCACCGACCGGAGAGCAACTCGCCACATGGCTCTGTTCTACCGCTACTCCGCGGCATCGGCATCACCGGTGTCCGATCCGACCATCACCGCCACTGCCGCCAGCAACACCGCGGCATTGGCCCAGAAGATGCCCAGCACACCCGTCGGGCCCGCCAGCGCACCCACGGCCAGCGGCAGTGAGATCTGCGCCAGCCGATTGCTGGTCAACCGCATACCGAGGGTGGCTCCGTGCGACGCCGCCGGGGTCAGCGATGTCACCCACGCCATCGTCAGGGGTTGGGGAATGCCCAGACCGAGGCCGAGCCCGATCATGACCGCCACAGCCCCCCACACGCCGGCGAACGGCAGGGCGATCAACCCTGCCATCGCCGCCACCACCGAGCCGATGATCAGCGTCTTCCTGCCAAAGCGCGTGACCAACCGGCCGAGCCCGAATCGGCTGATCACCGAGACCGCCGCCCGCAGCGCGAGCAGGAATCCGACGGTCGTCGCGCTCACACCTTCCTCGGTGGCCCAGACCGGCACGAAGACGTACATCAGATCGACGGTCACCAGGACCGCGCCGCTGACCACGAGTGCCCGCCACATACCCGGTGTCCTCAGCAGATTGCCGACCCGGGCCGGAGTCTCGTCATCGCCGAGACGGGCTCGCTTGAGGGTGCGATCGGTTCGCCGGATGACCAGGTAGCACGGCATGGCGGCGAGCACGAACACGGCACACACGATCAGACCCACGGTGGTGTTCGGGTCCGTCTGTCCGTCGAAGTAGGTCAACGATGCCACTGTGGTGACTGTCGGTGGCCCGATGAGCTGACCTATCGACGCGGCGGCACTGAGGGTCCCGAACGCGGAATCCGCACCGCCACCAGCACTCACGTTGGCGACGAAGGTCTGCTGCCCCACCATGATCAGGATGACACCGAGACCGACGCAGACCGCCGCACCGAGGAGCGGCCATCGGCCGGGCAACACGATGGCACCCGAAATGCCCAGCGCGGCAACGAACATGCCGGCCAGCGCCACCACGGAACCACCGACACGGTCGGTGAGCCGCCCGGCGGCCAGCGCGGTCACCAGTGCGGGCAGCGCGTAGGCCGATGCCAACAGACCCAGGAAGAACGCGTCGGCGCCGAGCGCGAGAGCCTGGTAGCCGATCATCAGCCGAACGCCGGTCCAGGCCGCCTGCACGAGGCAGGCCTGCGTGCTCAGGGCCAATCTCCACGGGTGCCCGGTCACGGACGCAACGGGATCTCATCTGTGCCGCCGAGCAACCGGGTCAGGTCATCGATACTGTCCCGAATCGCCTGGTAGCGATCCGGATCGAGATGAAAGATGGCCAGCTGCAACGCATAACACAGCGCGATGGGTATCAGCTGGGTGCGGTACTCGTTGTCCGGGCCGCGCCGGGCCGCGAGCAGATGATCGGGTGCCGGCCGGAACTTGTAGCCGGGTACATCGGTGATCAGGATGGTCCTACCGCCCCGGCGGGTTGCTTCCGCGATCAGGGTCGAGAGCTTGCGCGGCGCTTCCCGGAGCGCGAAGGCGATCAGCGTGCTCGTCGCATCGAAGGACACGAAACGCTCCGCCAGGTCCTTCGGCGCCGGCCCCAGGGTGACGACGGTCATGCCGAGCCGCCGCAGCCGTCGGGCCAGCAGCTCCAGGGTGGGCCGCTCATCGTTGCTCGAGACGAGATACACGGTCTGCGTCGAGTGCAGCGTTCGCGCGGCCGCGTCCAAGTCCGTCTGGGACACGAAGCGGGACAAGGCGCCGAGCGCCTCGACCTCGTCGCGGATGAACTCGTCGAGGTGGTGGCCGCTCTCGCTGCGCATCAGCGGCGCCCCGGCTGCACCCTCATCTCGGCGGAGGTCGTTGCGCAGGTCGCGGTAGCCGCGGTAGCCCAGCTTCTGGGCCAGCCGAATAACGGTGGACTCGTGCGTATTCGCCTTCTCGGCAACATCGGCGGCCGAGGCGTCGGACATGTCGGCACCGAGCAGGACGTTCATCACCCGGTCTTCGGATGGACTCATCTTCATCGCACTGCTGGCGACCACTGCGCGAAAGCTCACGTCACTCCTCGTCTGGATTGTGATGGTTGACACTATCCCATGAACCTGCAATCCTGTGCAAGATTGCAGGATCGCCGATGGGGCGAGTGCTGCTGATTCTTTCAAGAAGCGGAGAGGCAGGCGACGATGCCGACACTCATCAACCAGACAGAACCGCCGGGACGCCACGTGCTCGAGTGGTCGATGGCAGGACTCTCGCTCATCGGCGGCGCCGCCATCGCACTGGTCGGAGCCGGCTACGGGTTGTCCAATGTCACCGGCGTCGGAGCCGGGTTCTTCCCGACCGTCGCCGGGATTCTCGTCGCCGCATCGGGTGCGTTGTGGCTCGTCCAACTCGCCTTGGCGCGTCGGTCGAACCTGGATCCGCAGGCCGAACTCGGAGCGGTCGACGCCCCCGTGATCGACGACGGCGATGACGACGCCACCTTCCCCGACCGCGCGGGATGGTTGCGGGTCGGCATCATCGTCGGTGCCGTTCTCGTGGCGGCGCTGGTACTTCCTGTCATCGGCTACACGCTGACCATGACCGCCATGCTGGCCGTGGTCCTGTTCTTCGTGAGCCGGCGGCCCTGGTGGCTCGCCCTCATTCTCGGCGTCGCCGCGGCCGTCGCCTCTCGCCTGGTGTTCGAGGGCTGGCTGGGCACCGCGCTGCCCATCTCCACCGTCGAGTTCATCGCACGTCTGGGGCTGTAGGAACATGGGTTTCGACGCATTGCTCGGCGGACTCGCCAACGTCTTCACCCCGCAGCACCTCCTGTTCGCACTCCTGGGTTGTGTGCTGGGAATGATCGTGGGCGTGCTGCCCGGATTCGGTCCGGCGGCCGCGGTGTCACTGCTGATACCCGTCACTTTCGGGCTCGACGCCACCACCGCGCTCATCATGCTCGCGGCGATCCTCTACGGAGCCGCCTACGGTGGAACGACAACCGCTGTGCTGCTACGGATTCCCGGCGAGGCCTCGTCGATTGCCACCACGCTCGACGGCTACGAGATGGCCAAGCAGGGCCGTGGCGGACCGGCCCTGGTGATCGCGGCCTTCGCATCGTTCGTCGGCGGACTCATCGGCGTCGTCGGCTTCGTCGCGGTGGCGCCGTTCAGCCGACTCGCGCTGGAGTTCGGCGCCCCGGAGCTGTTCCTCGTCGCATTGTTGGGGATGGCGCTCATCACCAGCTTTTCCGGCAACAACTTCCCGAAGGCGTTACTCAGCGCGGGTCTGGGCTTGGCGATCGCCACCGTCGGCATCGACTCCGGGGTCGGGCTGCAACGCTTCACCTTCGACATGCCGGAGCTCTACGACGGCATCGGTCTGGTGGCCGTCGTGATGGGCGTGTTCGGGCTCAGTGAGATCCTCGCCCAGGCGCAGAAGGGCCCGCTCGGGATCCCCAAGCCGCTGACGGTGGGCAAGCTCATGCCGACCCGCGACGATCTGCGGCACTGCGCTCCGTCCTTCGTACGCGGCTCGGTCATCGGCTTCTTCATGGGCCTGCTCCCCGGATCGCCGGGAGCGGCGACATCACTGGCCGCCTACGCGACCGAGAAGCGACTCTCCAAGACGCCCAGGAGGTTCGGCAGAGGTGCGGTCGAGGGTGTCGCCGCTCCCGAGGCGGCGAACAATTCGCTCTCGGTGTCCTCGATGATCCCGTTGTTCACGCTCGGCATCCCGACCTCGGCGACGGTCGCGATCATGGCCGGTGCGTTCACCATCAACGGCCTGATTCCCGGGCCGCTGTTGTTCCGCGACAATCCCGACGTCGCATGGACCATCATCGCCAGTTTCCTGGTGGGCAACCTGATCCTGCTGATCCTCAACGTCCCGCTCGCGCGGATCTGGATCGCGATTCTGCGGGTTCCGTTCTACTACCTGATGGCGGCAATCCTGGCCTTCATGTTCCTGGGCACCTATTCGATCAACGGAAGCGCCTTCGACATCCTGGTGATGCTCGGCGCGGGCGTGATCGGATACCTGTTCAACCTGGTCCGGGTCCCACTGACGCCGCTGGTGCTGGCGCTCATCCTCGGCCCCATGCTCGAAGAGAACTTTCAACGCTCACTTGCCCTTTCGCGCGGTGACTATGCGATCTTCACCAGCAGCGCGCTCAGCATCACCCTGGTGGGGGTGTGCACGCTGGCCCTCGCGTTCGGAGCCGTCCGCCCCTCGATCGCCGCGCTGCTCAAGAACAGGCAGGGCCGCACGCTCCCGCCCGACGACACCCTCCCGCCGCTCGCACCCGCCGAATCGGTCCCATCGAAGGAGACAGTGAAATGAAGATTTTCATCCAAACCGTCGGCGCCGCAGCCGCCGTGGTCGCGCTGGCGGCCGGCTGCACAGGCGGGTCGACGGCCGACGAAGCCGGAAACTTCCCCGCCAAGGGCAGCACCATCGAGTGGATCGTGCCCTCCGCCGCGGGCGCCGGTAACGACATCCTGGCGCGCATCATGGCCCCTGCGATGCAGGAATCGCTCGGCGCCAATGTCAAAGTGGTCAACAAGGAGGGCGGCAGCCAGGTCATCGGCTTGAACTACGCCGCCAACGCCAAGCCGGACGGGCACACGCTGGTCTACACCAATGTCCCCTCGATCCTCGGCCGATACCTGGATCCGAGCAAGAAGGCCGGTTTCGACCGTGAAAGCTTCATCCCCATCGGATCGTTCGCGTCCAATGCGATCGTCATCGGAGTCAACAAGTCGAGCCGGTTCAACAGTATCGGCGAACTCTTCGACGCGGTGAAGACCAACCCCGGCACTGTCACCGTGGGAACCGACTCCCGCGGCGGAGACGATCACATCAACCTGCGCATCCTGGAGGACGAGCTCGGGCTTAAATTCAACATCGTGCACTACAACAGCGGAGCGGAGAAGATCGCCGCCGTCGTCGCCGGCGAAACGGATTTCGCGCTGGGTGGCATCTCGAGCTTCTTCGGGCAGTACAAGTCGGGCGAACTCAAGCTCCTGACTGTCATTCAGGACTCCCCGAGCGACTTCATCCCCGAGGTGCCGACCCTCGCCAGCCAGGGCTACCAGGTCGATGCGATGAGCAACAACTTCGCCATCTCCGTACCCAAGGGCACTCCCGCCGAGACCGTCGCCGTGCTGGAGAACGCGCTGAAGAAGGCCGAAGAGGATCCCGCCGTCCAGGCCAAGCTCGAAGCGTCGGGCACCCAACCGGTGTGGGAGTCAGGAGCCGATGTCGAAAAGATCTGGTTGGACAAAGAAACGGTGATCAAGCCGATCATCGCCGAACTGCTGCAGTCGAACGGATGACGATGACCACTATCGACGACACCATCATCGAGCGGTTCGCCCGCGTGCCCGCCGCCAATGTCGCTGACGCCCAAGAACGTTTCGGTGTCGCGTCGGGGTTGACGCCGAGTTGGCCCGGGGCACGGCTGGCCGGCCCGGCGCTGACGATCTGGACCCGCCCGGGCGACAACCTCTACGTGCATCACGCCCTGGACATCGCCAACCCCGGCGACATCATCGTGATCAACGGACACGGCGACGTGTCGCGGGCACTGATCGGCGACCTGATCGGAATCCGCGCCAAGGCACTCGGCGTCGGCGGCTTTGTCATCGACGGCGCCGTTCGCGACGCCGATGCCCTCGCCGAATGCGGAATGCCGGTGTTCGCGCGCGCGGTGACACCGGCCGGCCCGTACAAGTTCGGTCCGGGCCGACTCCAGCAGCCCGTCGCCATTGCCGGAGTGGTGGTCGTGCCGGGCGATATCGTCGTCGCCGACGCTGACGGGGTCGTGGTGGTTCAGCGCGCCGACGCCGAGCAGGTGCTCATCGACGCGGAGAAGATCGAGGCGGCGGAGGCGCAGAAGCGCCTCGCCTATGCCAACAACGGAGGGGTTCGCGCCTGAGGCCACACCGCGTTGGTGCCGCCTAGGTCCACTCCGCGAGCACGCGCATCTTGCCGGCCTTCACACCGGCCTCCTTGCGCAGCCGCTTGAGTTCGGGTGCGAAAGGATTGCGGTCGTTGTCCTGGAAGTTGAGCGGCAGAACCAGCGTATTGATCAGCTTGGGTTCCAAGAACCACGGCTCGGGATGCAGGACCCAGGACACCGCGGCGTTCTCGGCCATCCACTGGGTCAGCACCGCCTCGCCGCCGGCGAAGGTCTGCCGCTTGCCCGAGCCGACCCGGCGCAGCGCGAAGCCGAGTTGCTCACCGAGCAGGACACCGAGCGACTTGCGCAGGGTGGACCCGTCCGCACCGGCGTTGCCCGCCCCGAAGTGATAACGGATGCGTTTGCGTAGATCCTGGGGAGCGCGCGGCTTGCCGTCTGCCCGCGGTGGGCCCGGGCTGATGCCGACGTACAGCAGCGTCCAGCCATCCCGTTGTTCACACCCGGCGGTGTCGATATCGCCGGGGATATCCCGGAACCACCACCCGTAGGCACCGGCCGCAGCGGGTACCACATCGAGGTCCTTGAAGACCTCGTCTCGCGTATACAGCTGAGCAGCAAGGAAATTCGCCACCGCGGCGGCATTCTTCTTCGCGGATATCGACTCAGCCATACCTCTCAGCGTAGCCGCCTAGGCCGAGATGCCCGCCGCCGCGTTGGTCGCCTGGTTCTCCGCGATCACCTGGGTGACCACCGCAACCACCGGTTTGGGGGTCCAGTCCTGCCGGAACAGGCCCATGGAGGCCTGATCGGGGAACGGATCGGGGTAGTCCGCCAGCGTGTGGATGAACGCGGGCCCGGCGAACTCCAGGCTGCGCCACGCGCGCAGGAAATCACCGACGTAGGCAGCCTGGGTGAGCTCACCGCCCTCGGAGTCCGGTTGCCCGTACTCGGTGGCCCAGATCTTCTTGTGCCCGTCGCCGTTGGCGACCATCACCGCGTGCAACTGCTGAGCTTGGGTGAAGGGCACCCCGGCGTGGCCCTCCTGCGCCGAGAACGGCTTCGCGTACTGGTAGGGGTGGAACGCCAACGCATCGAAGTAGCCGGCGGCGCCCGCCGCATACATCTGGGACAGGTATGTCACCGGGTTGATCGCCGGGCCACCGGGGACTTCGGCCACCGCGGCCACCGATCCACCGATGACGGTGGCGTTCGGGTCGGCCGCCTTGATGGCGGTGTAGGCGATCTTGAGCAGTGCGGTGTACTTGGCGGCGTCCGGGGTGGGCGCCCAGAAGCCGTTGTAGTTGGGCTCGTTCCAGACCTCGTAGTCGGCGACCTTGCCCTGGTACCGGGTGGCGACCGCGGAGACGAAATCGCCGAATGCCTCCAGGTCGGCCGGTGCTCCGGAGTACGCCGGCTGGCCCGGGACCACGGCCCACTCCGGTGTGGTGTTGATGGTGGCCAGCACCTTGATGCCATTGGCGTTGGCGCTGTTGATGATCCGGTCCACCGCGGTCCAGTCGAAGGTGTCGTCGGCGGGTTCTGCACCGGCCCAGGGCAACATGATCCGGATGGTGCCGACGCCGGCGGCCTTGAGCAACCCCAGCGCCTTGTCGGTGTCGGTCTGCGAGTAGAAGTACATCTGCTGGGTGTTGACGGCCACGGTGGTGGCGCGTTGATCGATCGCGGCGTCCGAGGGTGGCGCGATGACGACTTGCACTGTCGCCGTGCTGATCCCGCCGAAACTATCGGTGATGCGCACCACGAAGCTGTCGGTGTCCGCGCCGGCGGTCACAAGCGCGCGGTAGCGGGCGTCCACGTCGGGGGTGTAGAGGAATCCGCCGCCGGCACTCACCTTCACCACGCCGAAGGCCGGGCCGGACTGCAGGCTGTAGGTCAACGCGTCACCGTCCGGGTCGGTGGCGGTGACGACGCCGGTCACGGTCCCGATGGCCGCGGAGGTATCCGACACCGTCGCCGCACCGTTGGTCGGCCCGGCGTTGGTGAGCGGGTTCGCGGCGATCGTCACCACGAGCGCTTTGGTCACGACACCGCCGAACCCGTCACGCACGGTGAAGGTGACGGTCTCGGATTTGGTGGCCACGGTGGCCCCGGCCTTGGAGGCGGCCAGCCGAGCGGCCGCGGTGGGCGTGTAGCTGAACGACCCGTCGGCGTTGAGGGTGACCGTGCCTTTGGTCGTCGTGTTCGCGGTATAGCTGAGCACATCGCCGTCGGCGTCGAGGGCGCTGATCGATCCGCTGACCACACCCGAACGTGGTTGGGTGGCAGTCACACTCGCGGCGGCCACGGTGGGCTTGATGTTCGCCGCCCCGATCTTGACGTTCACCGTCACCGGTACGACGCCGCCGTGGCCGTCGTTCACCGTTACCGTGAAGGAGTCGCGCTTGGCGTCGTAGGCGGCGCCCGGTGCCCGTGCGGCGGCCAGCGCCGCGGCACTGGGTGTGTAGGTGAACACACCCGTTGCGGTGACCTGGACAGTGCCCTTGGCCGGCTGTGTCGTGGTGAATGTCCGCGGGTCGTTGTCGGCGTCGGCCGTCGCGATGGTGACCTTCACCGCACCCGTGGTTGTACTCGGAGCGCCGATCGTCGTGGTCACCGTGGGCACTCTGTTCGCAGGATCGACTGCGATGGTGATGGTTTGGGTGATCGTTCCGTAGCGGCCGTCTGAGACCACCACGGTGAATGAGTCCTTGGTGGCCGAGTCGGGCGCTCCGGGCTTCGACGCGGCATGGCGGGCGGTCGCGGTGGGTGTGTAGGTGTAGGTCCCGTTGGCGTTGAGCACCAGTTGGCCCTTGGCGGGTTTGACGGTCACTTGGTAGGTGAGCGGATCGCCGTCGAAGTCGACGACGCCGATCTTGCCCGTCATCGCACCCGTCGCGGGATTGGTGACGGTGTACTGCGGGTCGTTGGAGAACGGTGTGGTGTTCCACGGGACCAGGGACAGCGCGTGCACTTTGCCATTGCCGAGGTCGGTGACGAACATCCGGGTGCCGTCCGGGCTGATCGCGATGACAGGTTGCGCCGCGACGGCGCCGATCGTGGTCACCCCCAGGACCGATGAATCTCGGGTACTGAGCGCCGCGACCATCCCGGTCGACGTGGTGACCATGGCGGCGGAGCCGTCGTTGGTGAGGGCGATACCGGACAGCGGGTGGCCCAGGTTCAGCGTCGCGACCTCTTTGGTCACGGTGTTGTAGACGGTCAATCCACCGTTCGCGTCGACGGCATACACGTTCTGAGATACCGAGTTGTACACCAGACCCGTTGCCGCAAAGGCGGTATCCACCAGAGGTGTCGCCGAGGTCGCGGCAGAGGAGAACCAGGAGATCTGGCCACCGCCGGTGGCTTTGGCGCCGGCGACGTAGATCCGCGTACCGTCGGCACTCACGGCGAGTTCGGTGGGCGTCACCCCCACCACGAGCTTGACGGTTCCCGCGATCGCATTGGTCGAGGTGCTGATCTTGACGACCGTCGCGGCCGAACCCTTCGCGACGTAGACGACACTGCCTGCCGGATTGATCGTGATGGCAGTCGGATTGGCGACCGCGATGGTGGCCTTCTTGGCGCCCGTGGCGGTATCGATGACGGTAACCGTGTTGCCCGTCGAGCTCGACACGTAGATCGTGGTGCCGTCCCTCTTGACGGCGATGCCGTCGGGTGCGCCACCGACCTGATAGGTGCCGACGACGGTGTTCCTGGTGGTGTCGTACACGGTGACGGTGCCGGTATCACGATTGGTGACGTAGGCGCGGGTGTTCGTGGCCGCGACCGCGCTCGGTCCGCCTGCGCTGGTGTACACGGCGCTCTCATAGAACGGCGATGGGCTCACCGGGATACTGATCGGCACGTCGACCTTGTTCACCGCGTCGGTCACCCTGAGGGTGATGGTGACACTGTCGTCCCCGGCACTCGTCCAGGCGGCGAAGCGTTGCGCCGTGGTGGGCGTATAGGTGATGGTGCGGGCCGTGGCGTTGTAGGCAACCGTGCCCGGCACCGGGATGGGCGATGGCACGACCGTCACCGCGACCGCCGCGCCTTCGGGGTCGCGGGCGGTCAGCTGTCCGATGACGGTGCCGGTCGTCGCGTCCGGCCTGCCCCAGACCACCGTCGCCGTCGGTGGTGCGTTGACCACCGCCGCGGCGACGGTCAGGGCGGCGATGCCCGGCTCGGCCGGCTCGGTTCGCCCCACCTGGCGGCGGGCCGCCGCGAGCAGTACCCAGGCCAGTGGCGAGCCGGGGGATCCGCCGGGCAGCACACCGAGGACCGTGGACAGCGCCGGCCGGAGCACGCTGTTGATCAGGTTGGCGACCGCCTGGACCGGATTGACCACGACCGGTTTCGCCGTAGGTGCGGCGGGCACGGTGGTGACCGACAGCCGCGTCGCGGTGACGGCCACCGGGGCATCGACAGCCGGTGCGGTCTCCCGCGCGGCACCCGCGGCCGTCGGCTCGAGGCGGGGCCGTTCGGCCTTTCGACTGCTCGTCAGTGCCGTTCCGGCGGTCCGCACCTGGGTGGTGGCCGTCCGATTCTTCTTTCTCGACTTCGGTGCCGAATCGTCATCGGCGGTCATCACCGAACGCGGACTGTCCGTCGGGGTCTTGGGAACGGCCGGTTCGGTGGCGGTCTGCACATCGGACGCCGGGTTGTTTGCCGAAGTGTCCGTCTCGGTGCTGCCCGGATTGCTGTCCGAGGGCGACGACGTCGTCGTCTGTTCATCGGGAGCGGCCCATGCGACGCCTGCGGGTGCCGCGGTCGCGGTGCCGATTCCGAGCGCGACGGCGAGAGCGCCGACCCGACCGATATGGCTGCCGTATCGCAATTGCATCGTCACTCCCGATTGCCCGCTCGACGCACTCCGCTGTGCACGCACGCGGCCCAGTCCCACGAGACGGAAGCAATTGCTGGAAAGTGTAACGCCGCGCACAGCAGCCGAGACCGGGTTTGCGAAACATGCGCCGATCGGCCTGGCCCAGCGCCGGCCACCACACGAATCTCACCTGGAAGGAAAGGCTGCGACACGGCTGCGGCATGGGCATCGTCGAGCGAGGCCCGGTCGCGGGCAGCGAGGCTTGCTGTGCCTTGCACCCGGTTTGCCCAAACGCACCCACCTGACCGGCACCCGTGCTGCGACGGGTGGACCTAAGGGCACAACACGCTCGATCGGTCCGGGCTGCCGGCACGTCGTTGGCGACGAGGCCTCGCCAACGCCCGACCAGGAGAACGCCGTTCCTGACAGTTAGTCAGCCGCGGCCTGTGAAGTGGTTGGGAATAGCCTTCCCCACCCGACGTCGCAGCCCTTTCGGCCGTAGCGTTCCGCGGTATCCGGCCTCGACAGGCCGCCAGGAAAAGGACACCCAGATGATTGCCACCACGAAGATCACCGCACTCGGTCTCGGCACCGTCGCCGTCGCAGCGGCGTTCATGAGCATCGGCAGCGCGGTCGCCAACGCTGACGTCACCGAGGTCGCGCCCTCCCCACAGGTCACCAGCCGCCAGGCGCTGCTGATCGACGAGAATGCGCTGCGTTCGGCCGATTACGGAGAAGCCCGCGGCCTGGGTGAGACCAGGAACGCCGACATGGGCGTAGTGAGCGCACAGGGCGAGGTCCACGACTCCACCAAGGCGATCGTCGGCTCGAAGTCCGCCCCGTTCAATCTGGAGTCCAACGGCTCCTTCGTGTTCGACCCGCCCATCGGCGCCTGGTGATCGCGCAGGTCAACTCGACCTCACGACGCTGCGAACAGCCACACATCCCGTGCTGCGCAAGCCTGCCCGACAGCGATAGCCGGCGACCGCCACCACCGCGCCGGATTTGTCGCGGGATGGCCCGAATTGTTTACTCGTTTTAACCCGATCGGCAATTCCGGGTGCCATAGTAATCAGCGCCGCCTGCCCGGCGGCTAATTCTGATTGCTCCGGGGGGAGTCCCATGGCATCCACTGATCGAATCGTCCGCACTTTCACCGCTGACCACACCGATCCGACCGGCGTGGACGTGTCGCGGTGGCAGCCGCCCACCCACGGCGCACCGCCCGCCTCGCACCGAGCAGCAACCCTCGGCGCGGGGACGGGCTCGGTCTACGCGAGATACATCGGCCGCGTCGGTGCGCTTGCTGTGGCCCTGGGCGTGACGAGCGCGATGGCCACCTCCCCGGGGGTGGCGTGGGCCGACACGACGACGGGTGGGACGGACTCCAGTTCGGCATCGACCGGGACCGGCACTTCGTCGCCGGCAGCCGGTGGCACGACGACCCCGTCCACCACCGGTGAACCGACCGAGACCGGAACGCCGGTCGAGGACACCGAGGACGACCCGTCCGACGAGGATGACGACACCGAGATCGACTCCGGCGGCCCGCTCGACGACGAGGAGACCGATCTCGAGGACGACACCGATCCCGAACCAGAACCCGGGAACGAACCTGCGCTCGAGCCCGAAACCGGAAGCGGCTCAGGCTCAGGCGCCGGATCGGAACCCGAACCCGAACCCGAGGAAACGTCGCTCATCGCACCGGTGGTCGACGACACCTCCTCCCGGGACCAGGACGATCTCTCCGCTACCGACGAGACCCCCACCACCCTGCTCACGGCGCGCCAGAGCGATCTCACCGGCCCGGCGATCGCCGCCTCGGCGGCCATCACACCGCTGCATGCACCGGCCGCGGCTCCGAATTCCTTGGGAGACTGGGGCAAGGCCATCGGCACGGCGCTGCACCTGCCGACCCCCAACCAGGTCGTCCAGGGCACCAAGAACTTCGTCATCACATGTGCCTGCGCCCTCATCAACGGCGCACTCAACCTCTTCAGCGGGCTGATGGCGCCCGCGGCGTCCGCCGACGCGCCGGCCAGTCCGCTGCAGAACACCGTCCTGTGGACGGTGCTGGGTTGGGCGCGCCGCCAGGTGGACGTCGCGGTCGGCCTGTTCAACCGCTCCCTGCTCGGGCAGTGGGTGAACCAGGTAACCACCAGCGCCACTCAGTGGATCACCGAGATCGGCAATTCGCCGTGGGGACGCACCCTTTCGGCCCAGATCGGGGCGTTCGTGGCCGAATGCGAGAGCCGGGTGAACCTGCCCGATGAATTCGACCGCACCACCCTCATCTCCGGCCTCAACGAGCCGACCGATTTCGAGCTGATCATGCACGACGGCGATCCCAGCCATATCCATCGGATCCTGATCACCGAGAAGTCCGGCGCCATCAAGTCCTATGACATGCATACCGGGCAGATCACCACGCTGGCCAACCTCTCCGTGGTCACCGCGAACGGCGAACGCGGCCTCATCGGCATCGAGGTGGACCCGAATTTCTGGGACAGCGACGCGGTGGGGTATCAGAAGATCTACGTCGCCTACACCAATGCCCAGAACTACGACCAACTTTCGAGTTTCACCCTGATCGACAACACGCTGTCCGATGAGCAGACGCTGGTGACCTCGACGTTGCTGGCCAACGACTTTCACCACGGTGGCGAGCTCGAGTTCGATCCGACGGGCCAGTACCTCTACTGGGCGGTCGGCAACAACACGTCTCCCAGTGAGAACTCACAGGATCTGACGAACATCCACGGCAAGATCCTGCGCATCAACCGCGACGGGTCCGGAGTCACCGACAACCCGTTCTATGTCGAGGGCGGCAATCCCAACACCAATCGCATCTACGCGCTGGGCCTGCGTAACCCGTTCCGGTTCGGGGTCGACCCCGACACCGGTGCGGTGCTCTCCGGCGATGTCGGTGAGGCGACCTGGGAAGAGCTCAACCTGATCAAGGCGGGCGCCAACTACGGCTGGCCGACCACCGAAGGCCCCGAGGGCGGCGGCTTCGCCGATCCGCTCTACGCCTACTCGCACTCCACCGGCTTCGGAAACGGGTCCATCACCGCCGTCATGATCTACGACGACGACAACGCGGTGGCCGGTCAGAAGAAGGTCTGGATCGCGGACTACTCGCTGGGCTGGATCCGGGAGCTGACCTTCGATGACCAGTACAC
This sequence comes from Mycolicibacterium sp. P9-22, assembly GCF_008329585.1. Taxonomy (GTDB): domain Bacteria; phylum Actinomycetota; class Actinomycetes; order Mycobacteriales; family Mycobacteriaceae; genus Mycobacterium. The sequence goes on from NZ_NPKP01000008.1 coordinate 47,625, forward strand.
CAGCCTGATCAGTGAGCGCACGATCGACAGCGGCGCCGGTTCCGTGGTCAAGCTGACCCAGGGCCCGGAAGGCGAGATCTACCAGCTCAACATCTATCCGGGCGCGCTGCTGGTGATCACGCCGTCCGAAGGCAACCGCTCACCGGTCGCGGTGATCGATGCGTCGGCAACCTCGGGCGCCGGCAACAGCCTCACCGTCGATTTCGACGCCGGAGGCTCCACCGATCCCGACAACGACACGCTGACCTACTCATGGGACTTCGGCAACGGCCAGACCTCGACGTCGGCAACGCAGACGGTGACGTTCACCAACACCGGCGGCTACACCGCCTACAACGTCACGCTCACCGTCACCGACGAGCTGGGCAAGCAGAATGTCACCACCCAGCGGATCGTGGTCGGCAGCACCCCGCCGGTCGCCGATTTCGACGTCCCCGCCGGCGAGGACTACATGTACAACGCCGGTCAGACGGTGTCGTTCAGCGCCACCGGCACGGACGCCCAGGACGCCGCCGGTGGTACACAGCTCCCGGACAGCGCCTTCTCCTGGAAGGTCGTCTTCCATCACGCCGACCACACGCATCCGTTCATCAATGAGGTCACCGGGCCGGACCTGAGCTTCGACATCCCGGTCGACTTCCACCAGCTGTCCAACACCTACTACAACGTGGTCCTCACGGTGACCGACAGCAGTGGGCTGAAAACGGTGGTGGAGAAGGAGATTCATCCGAATCTGGTGACACTGACCTTCGGATCCAATGTCGAGGGCGCCCGGTACACCATCGACGGCATCCCGCACACCGGCACGTACACCGAGCAGGCAGTGGTCGGGGTCAGCCGCACCCTGGGCGCCATCTCGCCGCAGACCGTCAACGGTCAGCAGTACGTGTTCGGCGACTGGGAGCACGGCGGAGGTGCCACCCAGGTCATCACCACACCCGGCACCGCGACCGCGTACACGGTGAATTACGTTCCGGCGCCTGCGGTTGTGCCGGTCTGATCGAGACCGCTGATCACCTCGGCGACGCGGTGCACCTGTTCGATGTCATCCGATGTCGGGATCAGGTGCACCTCGTCGGCGCCGATGCTCTGGAACCGGCGCAGCACGGCCAGGAGTTCGTCCTGGCCGCCCGACCATCCGGTGGTGGGGGCGATGGCGTCGACGAACTCCTCCGGGATCCAGTTCATGTAGCGCAGTAGGTGTTGTCGGACCTGGGCGCGAGCGGCTTCCGGCTCGCCGATCGCAAACCAGAATGACGTCGCCAGGTGCGGTTTGGGCTTGCCCGCCGCGTCCCACGCCTGCCGGGCCACGTCGAACAGCTCGTTCTGTCGATCGGCGTCGAGGTCCAGGGTGGTGCCGGCCATGCCGGCCGCCCAGCCCGCCGCGCTGCGCACCGTCTTGGGGCCGATGGTGCCCACCAGCAACTCGGGGCCGCCCGGCCGTACCGGCGGCGGGCCCACCGGCAGCACCGACTCGGTGACCTTCTCCCCCGCCCACACCCGTTTCATCACCGCGACCCGCTCGGCCATCCCGCGCATGGTCTGGGTGGCAGTGTCGGCACCGACCGCGTTGTAGTCCTCGTGCCTGCCGCCGACCCCGAGGCCGACCGTGAGACGGCCGTTGCTGAGCACATCGCCGGTCGCCAGCGCCTTCGCCAGCGCCACCGGATCATGCAGTTGCGGCACCACGACGGTCGTCACCAGCCGCACCCGATCGGTCCAGGCGGCCAGCGCGCCGAGCAGCGTCATCGAGTCGGGGTTGTCGAACGCGATGCGTTCACCCCAGCACAGCGACGAGAACGGCCCGTCGTCGATCACCTTCGCCCAGGTCCTGAGGGTCACCGCGTCCAGGTCCGGTTCCATGACCGGCATCGTCATTCCGACTCGCACGTCGGCGATTCTGGCACGGGGTTTGCGGATCGACACCGGGATCGGCTGATCCGGGGGTTAACCCCCACCGAGCTCGCGGGGAAACGCGGTGTTGCCGGGGCGCGGGAGTCCATAGGTTGGTGGCATGGTCGCAATCACGTCCAGTGCCCCCGTCACCGCCGCTGCGGAGCCCGCACCGCAACAGCGCATCCGCCATATCGGCATCGTGCCGACCGCATCGATGCTCACCGGCGCCTTCCTGGCGGTCGTGTGGTTCTGGATTCCCCTGTCCATCTTCGTCATGGGGATCTCCTCGATTCCCTCGATCATCGGGTTCCTGCTCGCAGCGGTGGTGTTCGTCTATCTGATGCGCGGTGTCGAGTGGATAGAGCGGGTCCGCAGCGAGGCGGTGTTCGGGCTGCAGATCCCGGTGCCCGCGCGGGCCCTGTCGCACTACACCGGATTTCAGCGCTGGGCCCATCAGTTGTGGCTGGACATCAGTAGTGCCCGATTCTGGAAGGCGGCGGGTCAACACTATCTGCGAATGACCTATGACCTGCTGGTCACCGGGCTCGCGGTCGCTCTGCTCGCCTTCGCCTTCCTCGGCCCGGCCGCGGCAATGGCGGTGCAACGCAGCGACGATGACGCCGGTCTGCAGTTCATCTCGCCCGCGCTGGCCTGGTTGCTGGCGGCATTCGCGCTGGCGGCGGCGGTGGCGATCCTGATCTTCGCGCCGGCCGTCGATGCCAAGATCGACCGCTGGTTGTTGGCGGCCTCGCCGACCGCGGCACTCCAGCATGAGGTGAGTGCACTGTCACAGGCACGTGCGGGTGCGGTGACCTCGGCACAGACCGAGCGGCACCGCATCGAACGCGATCTGCATGACAGCGTCCAACCGCGACTGGTGTCGCTGGCCATGACGATCGGGCTGGCTAAGACGAAATTGGACAATGACCTGCCGACAGCACGCAAGCTGATCTCCGAGGCCCATGGCGACGCAATGAGCGCGCTGGCCGAGCTCCGCAACGTGGTGCGCGGAATCGCCCCCACCATCCTGGCCGACCGCGGCCTGGACGCCGCCCTGTCGGCGGTGGTGCAGAGAACCGAAACCTCCGGTGTACCAACCACCCTCGACATCCACCTGCCGGTGCGTCTCCCCGAGGAGGTCGAGGCGTGCGCCTACTTCGTGGTCGCCGAGGCGCTGACGAATGTGGCCAGACATGCCGACGCCACCCAGGCCGTGGTGACGGTACGCACCGATGAGGCCGCGAACACCCTGCACGTCTCGGTGTTCGACGACGGGCGCGGCGGCGCACACATCGACGCCGACGAGGATTCGACCGGACTGCGCGGTCTGGCCGAACGGGTGCGGGCGGCCCGCGGAACCTTCACGCTCTCCAGCCCCGCCACCGGCCCCACGATCGTCACGGCGGTGCTGCCATGCGCATCGTGATCGCCGAGGACTCGGCACTGCTGCGCGCCGGTATCGAACGGATTCTCGCCGACGCCGGACATGAGATCGTCGCCGGCGTTCCGGATGCGACGGAACTGCTGCGGATCGTCAACGACCAGAAGCCCGACCTTGCCATCCTGGATGTCCGGATGCCGCCCACCTTCACCGACGAGGGCATCCGCGCCGCGGCCCTGCTGCGGTCCCAGAACCCGGACTCCCCGGTGCTGGTGCTCTCGCACTATGTCGAAGAGCGCTACGCTGCCGATCTGATCGCCTCGGACACAAAAGGTTTCGGTTATCTGCTGAAAGACCGGATCGCGGATGTCCCGGCCTTCCTGGATGCCGTGCGGGTCGTCGGTGCGGGCGGGACGGTCCTCGATCCCGAGGTGGTCTCCCAGATCCTGGTGCGCTCACGGCGGCGCGCCACCCTGGACGCGCTGACTCCGCGCGAGCAAGAGGTTCTCCAGTTGATGGCGGAGGGCAAGACGAACTCGGCGATCGGTGCGGCCCTGCATGTTTCGGTCGGATCCGCCGAGAAGCACATCGCCTCGATCTTCATGAAACTGCAATTGGCTCCCGACGACAGCGAGAACCGGCGGGTGCTCGCGGTCCTGCGCTACCTCGAATCATGATCCGTGCCGACCCGAGAGGGAACCACATGACCACCACACTCACTCCCCCAGGACCGCCGTCGCTGTCTCCGGGCGGACGCACGGCGGCACGCGCGGTGCTGGTGATCGCGGCCATCGCGATCACCGCGAGCACCGTGGCCCTGCTGACCGCGGCCGCATTGGGCCTGAGCGCATTCCGGCTGGTGACCGACCATCACGACCTGCCCCCGAACATGCGTGCACTGACCGTCGACACCGCGGCGTCCCCGATGGCGGTGCGCATCGTCGCCGACCGCGACGCCACCGAACCGCGGGTGGATGTCCGCTTGGTGACCACCGACCGCGGCGACAGGGAGGAACTGACCGTCACCAACGACGCAAACGGCACGCTGCTGCGTGTCGATACCCAGAGCAGCTTCCTGGCCTGGGGCGATCCCGGCGAACTCACCGTCACGGTGCCTCCGGAGCTGGGCAGGCAGTTGTCGGTGACGGTCCGCCAGGACACCGGAGTGCTGTTCGCCGAGGCCGACCTGGACGAGCTGACCGCCACTGCCACCGATGGCGCGGTGCTGCTGCGCGGCACGGTACGCCGGATCGACGTGCGCGCCCGCGACGGTGAGATCCACACTCGCCAGCCGATCTCGGTCGGCGAGTCGTTCAGTGCCGAGACCAGGGACGGCGACATTCAGGTGCGGTTCGCCGACGCACCGCCGAAGATCGAGGCCACCACCCGCGACGGGAATGTCGACATCTCGCTACCCACCCCGGGGCCCTACCTGGTGCGGGCCCAGTCCGGTGACGGCTCGGCGACCGTGCGGGTGCCGCAGACCACCGACCCCGCGCGAGCCGCCGCAACGGTCACGGCGACCTCGCGCGACGGCGAGATCACCGTCGACACGGTGCGGTCCATGGGGCGCTGAAGTCGGTAACGTCGCAGCTATGGCCATCACCTTCAATCACACGATCGTGGCTTCCAGGAACCGCGCCGAGTCGGCGGCTTTCTTCACCGACGTGTTCGGGTTGCCTGCGGCAGCCGAGTTCGGACCGTTCCTGGCGGTCACCCTCAATCACGGTGTCAGCCTGGACTTCGCGCAGGCCCCCGAGGGCGCCGAGATCACGCCGCAGCACTACGCGTTCCTGGTGTCCGAGGAAGAGTTCGACGACATCTACGGACGCATCCGCGCACGTGGGATGCAGCACTGGGCCGATCCGCAGGGCCGGCATCCCGGTGAGATCAACCATCACGACGGGGGCCGTGGGGTGTACTTCCAGGATCCCGCCGGGCACTACCTGGAGATCATCACCCGGCCCTACGGCAGCGGGGCGTGACGGGACCGCAGAATGCGCACCCCCTCGCCGGTGAGCTGCGGTAACGCGGCCGACCGGTGCCCCAGTGCCGAGACCAGCGCGGCGGCGGGCCCGCGTACGACGGGATTCCGCCGGTCACCGTGCGTCCAGTCCGCGTCGGTGGCCACCAGGCGCAGCCCGCGACTGTTGCGGTAGGCCGGGACGAACGGATTCGGCAGTGTCACTTGCGTCCTCAGCACCGCGATCAGCGCGTCGGCCGCGATATGGGGTGTCCGCCCGAGCGCGTATAGCATGTCGAGTTCGTGGGTGACGTGATCGCCGAGCAGCAGCTGCTTGGGGAACACTCTGCCGAGCCCGCGCGGATCGGTGCGCAACCGGTCCATATCGTCGAGTAATTCGCCCGGTTCCCGGGCGGCCGCCAGCCGGCAGGCCAAGGCGGTGTTCGCGGCGTCGAACGATCCTCGCCGGCGCAGTATTTCGGCGACGAACGCGCCCGGTGCCGCACAGTAACCGACGACCAGATGCGCCAGCAGTTGATGGTTGGTCCAGTCCTCGCACAGGCTGGGTGCCGCCCAGTCCGCCGCAGCAAATCCGGCCATCACCTCAAGGCAGCGAATGTCATTGTGGCGCAGCATCTCAGCCGCGGACATGCAGGTGCTCCCGCAGAAAGCTGATCTGGTCGGCCAGCACCGTGTCCACCAGCGGCGGGTGATAGATCTCGAAATGGTCCGAGGGGTAGCACTTGAGCACCCCGGACGGGGCCGTGTGCGCGACTCGCACCGAGTATTTCGGATCCATCAGCGTCTCGCGGTCGCACGCGCAGACCAACAGCGGAGCGCGGACTTTGCGCGCCTCCCGCAATACCGATGCCGTCACCAGTGCCGTCGCGTCCGCCGCGGCGATCCGGTTGTCGAACCGCCCACCCGGCGGCACCGTCGAGTTCCAGCCTGCCAGCGCGCCGGCCACGGTGACCATGGCCCGGGTCCCGGGTTCACCGACGATCGGGATGTACCGGCGGTTCTGCCGGAGCAGTCTGTGCAGCAGATCGGCGGCGATGGCCGGCGCGATCCGCAGTACTGCACCCGGACCGAGTCGCCGCGCCGCCGCCGGCCCGTGCACGATGGGGCACTGGATGACGGCGGCCGCGATATCGCTGCGCGCGGCGGCCCGCACCACGTTGAGCGCACCGAGGCTGGTGCCCCACAAGGCGATCCGTCCGGCGTCGATGCCGGTGCGCGTGCGCAGCCAGGCCGTCGCCGAGATGACGTCATCGCGCTGGTCACGTAACGAGATGTGTTGGCGTGGAAGCCCCGCCGAGTCACCGGTGCACCGGTAGTCGAAGGCCAGCGTGGCGATCCCGGCGGCGGCGAAGCGTTGCTCGTAGGTCGCCAGCATCATGTCGTGGGTCGCGCCGAGACCGTGCGCCAGGACCACGGCCGGATGCGGCCCCGGGGCGTCGGGCATCGTCAGCCAGGCGGCGCAGCGAGTGCCGCCGGAGTCGATATCGACGCGTTCGGTCGGGAGGGTTGTCTGCATGGTTACCTGCCTTATAGGTACGGTGTACGTATGAGCTAGGCTGCAACACGTACGTCGTACTTGTCAAGGGGAGGCTGCCATGCGGGCCCGGTTCACCGTCGATGAGATCGCCGCCGCGGCCCTGCGCATCGTCGATGATCAGGGCCTAAACGCCCTGAGCATGCGGGCCCTGGCCGCCGCCCTGGGCACCGGTCCCATGACGGTCTACAACTACGTCACCGACAAGACCGGCCTGGAAGAACTCGTCGTCGCAGCGGTCGTCGCGGAGATCTCGGTCCCCCAACCCACCGACGACTGGCGCCACGACGTGCACGCAGTCGCGCATGCCATGTGGCAGGGCGTGCGCGCGCATCCGGCCGCGGTCCCGCTGGTGCTGACCCGCCGGATGTCCTCTTCGACCGGGTTCGCCGTGGCCGAGGCGCTGGTGGCCGCGCTGACCAGGGCCGGGCTGTCCGATCGCGACAGACTGGCCGCCTTCCACGGCGTGCTGGGCTTCGTGACCGGTGCCGCGCAGGCCGAACTGGCCGGTCCGCTCACGGCGGGCGCCGAGGACTCCGGCGACGCCGCCGCGCGGATCGGCGCGGTGGCCGGCGCCGAGTACCCGCACGTCGCCGCGCTGTCCGGAGTCGCCATGCAAACCTCCGTGGACGACGACTTCAGCAGGGGCCTGCAGATGCTGGTCGACGGGATCGCCGGGGCCGTCAGTTAGGCGCGTGGCCCCGGTCAGACTCCTGGCCCAGGTAGTTCCTGGCCAGTGTCGCGACATGCGCGGGCAGCGACCCGGCAGCCACGTCGGCCAGGCTGGTCTCCTCCAGCACCGAGCGCATGCTGGCGCGCAGCGCCCGCCAGACATCGGTCAACGCTGCCGTCGGACCCGAGTACGGCAGGTCGCCCAGGCCGATATCCCGGACACTGGCCAGCGGCCCGTCGATACAGCGCAGCACATCGGCGATGCTGATCTCGGCGGCCGGGCGGGCCAGCTCATACCCGCCGTCGCGGCCGCGGTGGCTGCGCACCAGCCGGTCGGTCCGCAGGTCCGACAGGATGTCGACCAGGAACTGCGATGGAATGCCCTGCGCCTTGGCCAGATCATCGGTTTTGACCAGTCCCCCGCCATCGACGGTGGCCAGCTGAATCATGGCGCGGACGGCGTACTCCGCCTTCGCCGACATCCGCATACCGCGAATTGTGCCATTGCGCGCACCCTGGTCAGCGAAGTGGCGGTGCGGCGTTGCGCAGCGGGCCGGTCATGGCCTGCACCGATGCGGGTACCGGAGTCGCCGGATCGCAGTCCGGCGCACGTTGCGGGGTGCCGTAGCCGACGGTCAGCGGCACCACCCCGGCCCAGGCGCCGGCGGCCACATCGGACTCGGGATCCTCGGGCCAGCCGGCGCTGATCTTCAGCGACCAGTTGTCCGCGGCGATCGGGAGTCGCAACGCCAGGCTGGCCGCGAGTTCCCGGCCGGTGCTGGCGCGCAGTTCGGCCACCCGTCCTGGGATGAAGGCGTCGGTGAGCGCTTCGAGATAGCGGTTCTTGTCCCCGTCGGGCACCACCGTGAAGGTGCCGAACAGCGTCGCGCTGCGGTAATGGAACGACGATTCGAAACCGCTGCGCGCCACCACGACTCCGTCCAGCGCGGTCACCGACACCGCCGCCTGGGCGCCGGCGGCGAGTGCCCGCATCCACGGCGACCCGCTGGACCCGTGGATCACCAGGTCGTCGCCCAGGCGGGCGAAACCGGTCGGGAAGGCCACCGGATGCCCGTCGCGGATCAACGCCACCGTGGCCAGCGGTGTGCTGTCGAGCAGATCGTCGAGCCCTTCACGTTCGGTGTGCTGTTTGTCCCGCAGCCGGCTGACACGAGTGGACGGTTGACCTGCTGCCTGATCGGTGCTCACGGGTATTACCTTGGCCGGTGCGGTGAGCTTCCGCACGGCAATTTCCGGCAATCACACCGACGCGCGCAGATCCGGCGCCGCGGTCAGCACGGCATCGGACCACCGCGCCGCGGACGCGTGCCCGAGGAGCAACTTGGCGTAGAACACCGGTGCAAACCACGGTGCGGCGCTCGAGGGACCCAGGGCCCGGTCCAGCGCCACCCCGCCCGCGGAGGTCAACACACCGAATAACCTGCGATGCCGTGGTTGTGCACGGATCAACAGGGTGGCGGCCAGCAGATACCCATAGTGGGCCACCGCCCACACCGCCGGGTTCGCCCGGTGGTTGCGGTCGATCCAGGCGTAGGCCAACGGGTGCAGGTGTGCCGCGCCGAACTTCAGGTGATCGCGATCGGTCTGGCCGGTCCGTTCATACCAGCGCGCACAGGCACGGGTGTTGTTCGCCCATGCCCCACCCCACAGATCGCCGGCCAACCCGTCGAGCACCAGCTCGTCGGCGGTACCCAGATCGTGACGGGCCAGGCGGTGCGCCGCGAGCCCGCCCGCGGCTGCGAGCGTCAGCGTGATGGTGTTGTCGGTCCGAGTGGCTTCCGGCCCGACGAAGTCAAACCACTTGTTGCGTATCCACGCTCGCGCTCGGCCCATGTCACCTTTCTACCGCTGACGCTCAGAAACCAAGCAGCACAGCACTTTCAGTCCGGCACGGCGGCGGCGTCGGGCACCACCACGGCGAACAGATCGGACAGGGCGGCCAGGCTGGCGGACTGCAGCGCGGCGGCCGACACTGTCTCACCACCAACACCGGGCAGCGGTCGGGTCGCGGTGGCACTGGCGACGACGGTCGGCGCGTAACCGAGGCTGAACCCGCCGCGCGCGGTCGAGTTGATGCACATGTGCGTCATGAATCCGGCCAGCACCAGGTTGGTGGCGCCGACGGCCTTGAGGCGTTCGTCGAGATCGGTCTGTACGAACGAGTTGGGGAACTGCTTGACCACCACCGGCTCACCGTCCCGCGGCGCGACGGCATCGACGATGGCTCCCACCTCGGCGGTGATGTCGTAGGGCGAACCCGGCCCGCCGTTGTGCTGAATGTGGATGACCGGGATGCCCGCGGTGCGGGCCCGGTCCAGCAGCGTGGCGGCCTCCTCCAGCGCGGCCTGCACCCCGTCGAGTTCCATCACCCCGTAGGTGTAGGTGTTCTGGCAGTCCACCAGCACCAGCGCCGAATCCCGAAGCGCGGGCGGGGTTGAGGGCAGATCGACCAGGTTGCGCAGGGTGGGGCGGCTCATGTGGCCAGCCTAGTGGCGCTTGCCAGAACGGCAAGGGTCCCGCGCCCGGCCGCCCGGCTGCGCCACACTGGTGCGGTGCCGGCCCGACGACGCGATAACCCGCCACCGCGAATGGACGGCAGTGAGGTCGAGACGCTGCGCGGTTTTCTCGACTATCTGCGGACCTCGATGGCGGCGAAGGTGGACGGTGCCCCCGAACCGCAGGTGCGGACCGCCCTCGTGCCGTCGGGTACCAATCTGCTCGGCCTGCTCAACCACGTCACCTGCGTCGAACGCTGGATCTTCCTCGGGGACAAGGTAACCGACTGGCCGGCGACGTTTCACGCCGACCCCGGCGACACCGTGGCCGATGTCGTGCAGCGCTACCGAGCGACGGTGCGGCGGGCCAACGAGGCGCTCGACCGGTGCACCGACCTCGCCGAACCGGTGCCGGGCAGGGACTCGCCCAGTGTCCGCTGGGCGCTCACCCACATGATCGAGGAGACCGGCCGCCATGCCGGCCATGCCGACATCCTGCGCGAGTTGATCGACGGGGCGACGGGGCGCTGAGCGGTGCACCGGGCTGTCACCGCAGCAAGACGGTGTCGACGAGCACATACGCCGCAACGATGAACACCAGATAGGCGAACCCGCGCTGCAGCTTTCGGGTATCGAGTCTGGTGCCGAGGTGACCTGCGATCAGCGATCCCAGGATCGCGGTACCGACGAAGGCGGCAGTGACCGACCAGTCGATGTTGTTCCCGTCCAGGTGTGCGACCAGGCCGCCGGCCGAGTTGGCGACGATGATCAGCAGCGACGTCCCGATCGCGATCGGCATTTCCACACCGAGCAACAACACCAGAGCCGGGATGATCAGGAATCCTCCGCCGACGCCGAAAAGCCCGGTGAGCACACCGACGACCAGGCCTGCCGGGATCGACCGGGGCGCGCACCGTCGCCAGTTGATTCCGGACTCGCCGACCGTGCATGCGGTGCCGGCATCTCCGGTGTCCTGCAGCAGCCGGACGCCCGCCGCGATCATCACCAGCGCAAAACCGGCCAACACAACCGGCTCCGGTAGCTGTCGGCTGATCGCGCTCCCGGCGACGGCGCCGGGTATGCCTGCGCCCGCGAACACCGCGGCGAGCCGCCACTGCACCTGTCGGGCAACGATTTTGGGTAATGCGCCGGCAGCGGCGCCCACGCCGACGACGGTCAGCGACATCGGAATCGCTTGCTCGACCGTCAGGCCCAGCACATAGACCAACGCCGGTACCGCCAGGATCGATCCCCCGCCACCGAGCAAGCCCAACAGCACGCCGATCACGGCGCCGAGGGCAAGGGCGAGAGCGATGACCACGGGTGTCTCCTGTCAGGCCGGACGTGACGGCGGCATTGGATTCTCAGGCGTTCTGGTGCGCCGCGTCCCAGGCACCGAAGCCGCCCAGGATGTCGCTGACATCGGCAAACCCGTTCTTGCGCAGCAGGCTTGCCGCCACCGACGATCGGTAACCGCCGGCGCAGTACACGACGGTGGGTCGATCGGGATCGAGTTCGCCGAGCCGTTCGGGCAACTGCCCGACCGGGATGGCGACCGCACCGGGAACGGATCCGGCCGTGACTTCACCCGGATTGCGGACGTCGACGATTTGCAGGCCCGCCACCGCGGCGGCACGCTCGTCGAAGGCCACCGCCGTCAGCCGCGAGGCGATCCGGACGTCGTCCGGCTGCGCGACCAGCACCCGGTAGGGCTCGGCGACGTAGCCGATCACCCGGTCGAACCCGATTCGGGCCAGCCTGTTCTTGCCCTCGAGCTCCTGACCGGGATCGGTGAACAACACGATGTCGACATCGGAACGGAGTATCGAACCGGCGAATTCGGCGTATCGGCCCTGCAGCCCGATGTTGATCGCATATCTCAGGTGGCCCTGAGCGAACTGCTCGGGTGTGCGCCCGTCGACCAGCACCGCGCCGTCGCGAAGCGCCGTGCGCACCTGGTCGTAGGGCATCGCCGCCGGCATCTTGTTCTCGTCGAGCAGATCGCGGTCTTTCCGGTTGAGGACTGCGTCATAGGCGAAGTAACCGGGTGCGGGTAGCTGCCCCGCGGTGACGAGTTCGATGAAGGTCGCTTTGTCAGGGGCGCGCAGCGCATAGTTCGTCGTCCGCTGATCACCGATGGTCGACCAGAGGTCGGTGGACAGATTCTTGCCACAGGCCGAACCCGCGCCGTGCGCGGGATACACCCGGGTGGCATCGGGCAGTGTCAGCAACTTGTCGTGCAGCGAGCTGTACAGCATGTCGGCGAGTTCTTCGCGGGTGACTCCGACGGAGGCCAGCAGGTCGGGGCGGCCGACGTCACCGATGAACAGCGTGTCGCCGGTCAGCACACCGTAAGCAACGGTGTCGGTAGCGTGTTCGTAGACGACGATGCTCATCGATTCGGGGGTGTGCCCCGGTGTGTGGCGGAACTCCAGCATCACCTCTCCGAGCGAGTACCGTTCGCCGTCATCGACACCCTCGGAATCGAATTCCGTTTCGGCGACCGACGAGTACACGATCCGCGCCCCGGTCGCGTCGGCGAGTTCGAGGTGGCCCGACAGGAAGTCCGCGTGGAAGTGCGTTTCGATGACGCGTTCGATTGTCAGACCCAGTTTCTCGGCGTCGGAAACGTACTCGGCCACATCGCGCTGCGGATCGATGACCACCGCGCGACCGGTGGTTTCATCGCCCACGAGATAAGAAGCGTGGGACAGACAATCCAGATAGTACTGGTGGAAGATCATCAGTTTTCCTTTCGGACGCTCTGTTCAACCCGAGCATGCATATACCCCTATGGGTATATCAAGCGCGAGCCGTAGGCGGTGTATTCCCACGCCGACTATACCCATGGGGGTATATCACCGGACCTGCCGGGACGCCCGTATTCGTATACGACCGTGATCAGGTGACCCGTCCGCCACACGTGCTCGGCGTGAGTCCGATGTGCGCGCGGCATATACCCCGGTGGGTACGGTGTTACTACGGTGACGCGAGGAGAGGGATTTCCATGGTTGGCGACGAAGAGAGCATCACGGCAGTACTGAACAGGCTGCGGCGCGCCCAGGGTCAGCTGGCCGGCGTGATCTCGATGATCGAACAGGGCCGGGAGTGCAAAGACGTCGTCACGCAGCTCGCCGCCGTGTCGCGCGCGCTGGACCGGGCCGGGTTCAAGATCGTTGCGACCGGCATGCGGGAATGCCTGACCGGCGAGAGTTCCGACGGCAAGCAGCCGATGACCGAAGCGGAGCTGGAGAAGCTCTTCATGGCGCTGGCCTGAGGCGTGGCGCGGCCCGGGACGCTAGTGCGATTTGGTGACGGCGAGCACCGCGTCCGCTAGCTCCGGGCGGCACACGATGAGGTCGGGCAGCGACACATCGGACTGGTTGTAGACCAGCGGTGAGCCGTCGATACGCGAGGTGAACAGCCCGGCCGCCCGGGCCACGGCCACCGGGGCCGCCGAGTCCCACTCGTACTGACCGCCGGCGTGCACGTAGACGTCGGAGATACCCTGCACCACCGAGGCGACTTTTGCCCCGGCAGAGCCCATTTCGACCAGGGTGCCGCCGAGGGCGTCCCGCACCGCGAGCGCGACCGCGGGAGGCCGGGTGCGCGACACCACGACGCGCGGGGCGCCGGGTGCGGCCGGAGGCGCGGCGACCGTCGGGGTGGCCAGCGTGACGCCCTGGGCGGGCAGCGCGACCGCACCGGCGACAAGTTCGCCGCGCTCCCACAGGGCCACGTGCACGGCCCAGTCCTCGCGGCCGAGCTCGGAGAACTCGCGGGTGCCGTCCAGCGGGTCGACGATCCACACCCGCTCGGAGTTCAGCCGGACCTTGTCGTCGGCGCCTTCCTCGGAGAGGACCGCGTCGCCCGGCCGGTACTCGGCCAGCGCGGCCATCAGGAAGTCATGGGACCGCTTGTCCCCCGCCGCCTTCCGGTCGGCGGACTCGGCGTCGGCGAACTCGATGCGCACTCCCAGCAGGAGTTCGCCTGCTTCGGTCGCCAGCCTGCCTGCGAGTTCGTGATCGTCGCTCATTCCCGACTACCTAACAGGTCGATGACCTGCTGTGCCAGTTCGTCCGCCGACTGCTCGGGCGTCAACCGCAGATCCGGGTTCTTCGGCCGCTGGTAGGGGCTGTCGATGCCGGTGAAGTGGGTGATTTCACCACGGCGAGCTTTAGCGTAGAGACCCTTGGGGTCGCGGCGTTCACAGTCCTCCAGCGGGGTGTCACAGAACACCTCGTAGAAGTCGAATCCTTGCTCGGTGTGCACCGTGCGGGCCAGCTCTCGGTGCGCCTCCAGCGGGCTGATCGCCGGCACGAGCACGATCTGTCCGGAGTCGGCGAGCAGCGTCGCGATGTGCGCGAGCCGGCGCAGGTTCTCGGCACGGTCGTCCATGGAGAAACCCAGGTCCGCATTGAGACCATGGCGCAGGTTGTCCCCGTCGAGCACATATGCGGGCCGGCCGGCGGCAAGCAGCTTCTGCTCGACGAGCATTGCCACCGAGGATTTCCCGGAACCGGACAGACCGGTGAACCACACCGTCGAGCCCTTGGACAGCCGGTCGTTGGCCGACACCAGGTTCTGGTGGCGCACCGCGTTGGGGCTGGCGGCGCGGTTGGCCGCCGGTTCGGTGTCGCGGACCATACCGGCGGCGACGGTGCCGTTGTTGTCGGGATCGATGAGGATGAACGACCCGGTGGCCGGGTTGCGCGAGTACTCGTCGAGTAGCAGCGGCACCTGGGTGCGCAACGTCACACGTCCGAGTTCGTTGAGCTTCAACGCCGTTGCGCTCTTGTCGCGATGCAGGGTGTTGACATCGAGGCGGTAGTCCAGCGCCGTCACCCGCGCCCTGGTGGTGCGGGTGGTGTGCTTGATGATGTAGTCACGCCCCGGTTCGAGCGCAGCACCATCAGCCATCCAGCACACGGTGGCGTCGAACTCCCGTGTCACATCGGGCTGGTTGTTCGGCCGGGCGATCATGTCGCCACGCGAGATGTCGATATCGTCGGCAAGGCTGATCGACACCGCCATCGAGGCGAACGCCTCATCCACCGGACCGGACGGCCCGGCAATGGCGGTGATGCGGCTGGTTTTTCCGGCCGGCAGCACGACGACGTCGTCGCCGGTGCGCATGACGCCACCGGCCACGGTGCCCGCGTAGCTACGGTGATCGGCGTGCTCGTGGGTCTGCGGGCGGATGACGTACTGCACCGGGAAGCGGACGTCGACCAGGTTGCGGTCACCGGCGACGTACACCTCTTCGAGGTGGTTCAGCAGTGCCGGGCCCTCGTACCAGGGCACCACATCGGATTTGGTGACGACATTGTCGCCGTTGAGCGCCGACAGCGGGATGGTGGTGACGTCGTGGATGTCCAGGCGCGCCGCGAACTCGTGGAAGTCATCGCGGATCTTGTTGAACCGCTCCTCATCCCAGTCCACGAGATCCATCTTGTTGACGGCCAGCACGATGTGCTGGATGCCCAGCAGTGAGGCCAGGAAGGCGTGCCGGCGCGACTGCTCCAGCAGCCCGTGCCGGGCGTCGACCAGCACGATCACCAGCTGCGCCGTGGAGGCGCCCGTCACCATGTTGCGGGTGTACTGCACGTGCCCGGGGGTGTCGGCGATGATGAATTTACGCTTGGCGGTGGCGAAGTAGCGGTAGGCGACATCGATGGTGATGCCCTGCTCCCGTTCGGCGCGCAGGCCGTCGGTCACCAAAGCCAGGTCGGTGTAGTCGTTTCCGCGTTCCTTGGAGGTGCGCTCGACGGCGGCGAGCTGGTCCTCCATGACGGCCTTGGAGTCGAACAGCAGCCGGCCGATCAGCGTCGACTTGCCGTCGTCGACAGACCCTGCGGTCGCGATGCGAAGAAGTGTTGCCATTTCAGAAGTACCCCTCGCGCTTGCGATCTTCCATACCCGCTTCAGAGATGCGGTCGTCGGCGCGCGTCGCGCCACGCTCGGTGAGGCGGGACACCGCGGTCTCGGCGATCACCTCGGACACGCTGCCTGCCAACGATTCCACGCATCCGGTGCAGGTGACATCGCCGACGGTGCGGAACCGCACGGTCTTCTCGATGACCGGCTCGTCCTTGCGTGGCTGCAGGAACTTGTGCACCGCCAGCAGCATGCCGTCACGTTCGAACACCTGGCGCTGATGCGCGTAGTAGATGGACGGCAGCTTGATCTTCTCGGCCCCGATATAGGACCAGATGTCGAACTCGGTCCAGTTCGAGATCGGGAAGGCACGGATGTGCTCGCCCTTGTGGTGGCGGCCGTTGTACAGGTTCCATAGTTCCGGTCGCTGTGCCTTGGGGTCCCACTGCCCGAACTCGTCGCGGAAGCTGAACACCCGCTCCTTGGCGCGGGCCTTCTCCTCGTCGCGGCGGGCCCCGCCGAACGCGGCGTCGAACTTGTTCTCGCGGATGGCGCGCAACAGGGTGAAGGTCTGCATGGGGTTGCGCGACGGGATCGTCTCGACGACCCGGCCGGCGTCGATATCGTCCTGCACCTTCGCGACCACCAGGCGCACTCCGGTCTCGGCAACGAGCTCGTCGCGGACCTGGAGCACCTCGTCGAAATTGTGCCCGGTGTCGACGTGCATGACCGGGAACGGCAACCGGCCGGGCGCGAACGCCTTGACGGCCAGGTGCAGCATGACGATGGAGTCCTTGCCGCCGGAAAACAGCAGCACCGGCTTCTCGAACTCCGCGGCGACCTCGCGGATGATGTGGATGGCCTCGGCCTCCAGGGCGCGCAGGTGGCTGAGCTCGTAGCGGGCGGCGGCCGGGTCGAGATCGGCGGGGGCGGTCATCGCATCTCCATAAAGTTGGTAGATATGACCAGAATTGCAATCATGGTTGGGTATTAAACCGCCGACCCGCAGCGATGTCAATGATCCGGTGCGCCCACCCTGCGATTTGTGCGCGATCGGTGACGCTCAGCCTTACCGATCGCGCACGAATCCCTAGCGGCCGGTCACCTGTGCACCGGCCGCGCGGGGCAGCCGGATGGATTCCACCAGCGTCACCGCCAGCACCGCTCCGAGCACCAGGAAGGTCATCGAGTACGACGCCAGCTGGCTCACCAGCAGCGCACCGACGGCGATACCCAGGCCGGCCGCCAGTTCCTGAACGGACGCGTTCAGCGTGTTGGCGTGGGTGAGGTCGTCGCCGTCGACATCGGAGAAGGCCAGGCTGTTGTAGGCGGTGAACCCGATCGAGCGCAGGGCGCCGCTGACATAGAGCACGACACCGATGAGTACCACCGGCATGCCGGGGTGGATGAGCGCGAGCAGCCCGAAACACAGCACCGAGGCGATGCCGTTGACCACCAGCACGGTGCGGATCCCGAACCGGCGCATCAGCGGGGTGGTGGCCGGTTTGATGGTCAGATTGCCGGCGAACAGCACGGCCACCATCAACCCCGCCTGAAACGGCGTCCACCCGAACTCCAGCACGAACTTCAGCGGCAACAGGAACGGCACCGCGGTGATCACCATCCGGTACAGCGATCCCGCGGTCACCGTGATGCGCAGCGTCCGCACCCGCAGCACCGGCAGTTTGATCAACGGCGAGGCCGACCGCAGCAGGTGCCACAGCGCCAGCCCGAGCAGCACCACCGCGCCCGCCCCGCAGGCACCCACCAGCAGCCAGTCCGTGCCGTTGATGCGGATGCTCTCCAGTGCGATCAGCGCCGCGGCGATACCGCCACCGAGCAACAGCATTCCCGGCCAGTCCAGCTTGCGCACCGACTCGGCCGGTCCGCCGCGAACCAGCTTGAGTGCCAAGGCAAAACCAATGATGCCGAGTGGGATGTTGACGATGAAGATCCACCGCCAGCTGCCGACCGTCGCGATGCCCCCGCCCAGCACGGGAGCCAATACCGGCGCCGCCAGCGCCGGCCAGGTGAGCAGGGCGATGGCCCGCACCAGATCGGATTTGGCGCTGTAGCGCAGTACCGCCAGGCGGCCGACGGGCACCATCATCGCGCCGCCGATGCCCTGCAGGATCCGCATCCCGACCAGCATCGGCAGCGAGGTGCTCAGAGCGCAGCCCACCGAAGCCACGGTGAACACCACGATGGCGGCCAGAAATACCCGCCGGATGCCGAACCTGTCGGCCATCCACCCCGTGGCCGGGATCAGCACCGCGACAGTGACGAGGTACGCCGAGATCGCCACGTTCACATCGACGGCCTCCACGCCCAGCGATGAGGCGATCAACGGGATCGCGGGGGTGATGATCGTGGCGTCGAGGATCTCCATGAAGAACGCGCCGGCGACCAAAAGGGCCATTCCCCGTGGGAACGGCGGCGGGCTCTGGGGCTCTGGCATCGCAGGGAATCTAGTCGACCAGGCGACTTGCGCACATTCGGTAACGGTGGGCATTACCAGATGTGCGCAAGTCACTAACTGATCAGCCGCGGGGTGCCCGGTTTGAGGGCCGGGCCGACCGCGGTGCTGGCACCGGACACCCGGCCCCGGCCCCAACCGATGCGCTCGCGATAGCTGCCCAGCAGCCCGCGGCGCACCAGGTCGGGCTCGTCGATGCCGGGCTGCGGGGTGACGAACGGCGACACGAACAGCGCGTCGACGGGGCAGTTGGCCTCGCACTGGAAGCAGGTCTGGCAGTCGTCCTGCCTGCTGATCACCGGGATGCCCGAGGCATCACGGTCGAACACGTTCGTCGGACAGACCGCGACGCACTTGTCACAGGAGATGCACCGTTCCGCCGAGACGAGTTCGATCATGAAGCCACGCGCCATCTCGCGGCGCTGTCGGGCCGCACCCAGATGTCGTCCAGCCCACCGGTGACGAGCCGGTGATGCTGGGCCGGGTCCTGCTCGGGATGGTCCAGCCGCTTGGCCATCCCCCGTGTCTCGGTCCGGGTCAGCGCGCTCCGGTACATCCACCGGGCATGCGCGACCATGGCCGCGGCCTGCCTGTTGCGCACCAATTGCTCACCGTCGCCGGCCAGGGTGCCCCGCACCTCACGCCAGATCCCGTCGAGGACGCCGAGCGCATCGGTCAGCACGGGGCCCCGGCGCAGGTAGTTCTTGTCATACGGCAGCACCTCCCGCTGCAATGCCGTCACCACCTCGCGGTGATCCGCAGCGCGCGCGCCGGATTGCGGACGCAGCCCCGCCGTTCCGACGCCCGACACCCGGCGCCCGGCCGGGGCCGTCCCGAGGTCGCGGGCATATCTCGCCGCACCACGCCCGGCCCAGTTGCCCGAGGAGATCGCCCAGGCGGCGTTGTGGCTGCCACCGCCGGTGAACCCACCGCAGATCAGTTCACGGGTGGCGGCGTCACCGGCCGCGAACAATCCGGGGACCGTTGTCGCGCACTCGTCGTCGACGATGCGGATGCCGCCGGTGCCGCGCACCGTTCCCTCGGCCAGCAGTGTGACCGCGAACCGCTGGGTGAACGGGTCGATGCCCATCCGATCGAAGGTGAGGAAGAAGTTCGGTTGCGCCAGTCGCATCGCGGCCCGATTGTCCGGATCGGCACGGTCCAGTTGGCAGAACACGCTGCGCTGCAGAAGTTCCGCGGCGATCGGTGACCGGTTCTGTCCGCTCGCCCCCTCCAGCACGCTGCCGTCTTCGCGGTAGAAGGTGGCGAAGTGGTAGAACGCCGTCTTCGTGACCGAGGTGCCCTCGGGGGCGATGCCGTAGGCGTTGGAGAACTCCATACCGGAGAGTTCCGCGCCGGCCTCCACGGCGAACAACGTTCCGTCGCCGGTGTTCACATCGCACCCGAGCGCCTTGGACTGGAAGGCACATCCCCCGGTGGCCAGCACCACGGCTCCCGCACGCACCCGGTAGTCCTGCTGCGCGTGTCGCCGATAACCGGCCACACCGGCCGCCGCCCCGTCATCATCGACCAGCAGTTCGGTGACCGGGCTGTGGTCGAGGATCCGAACACCGGCCCGTCGCACGAGAATACGCATCCGGCGCATGTATTCCGGCCCTTGCAGGCCGTTGCGCAGTTGCCTGCCATCGGGTCCCACCGGGAACGGGAACCTCGCGTCATCGGCGAATTCGTTGATCCGGTTGTAGGTTTCGTCGAGCACCCGGTTCGCCCAGCGCTGATCGGCCAGGTAGCCACCCAGACCGTCGCGGCTGGCGATGGCCTCGGCGCGCAACTGCGGATCCGGCGGGACGTACCAGACTCCGGTGCCCGCCGATGCGGTCGCGCCACTGGTACCGCAGTACCCCTTGTCGGCGAGCACCACGTCCGCACCGTCGCGGGCTGCCCGCAGCGCCGCCCAAGCCGCCGCCGGTCCCCCACCGGCGACGAAAACGTCCGCGGTCAGTTCTTCGATATGTGCGCCGGCTTCAGGCACAGCGAAACCCCCTGATGACGAACATGTTCGAGTGCGGGATCGTTTCACCGTAGGTGGGTGCCCGCGGGATGACCACGGCTGCAATCGTGCCGATTAAAATCGCCGGACGCCGAACGGTTGTCACCGGGTGTCGCCGCTCACAGGATCACTGGAATGACGTTGCGTGCACTCGCCCTGACGGTTTCGGCGCTGATGATCGCGGGAGTGGTCTCTGCGTGCGGATCGTCCTCGGACACCACGGCTGCCACCGAGGACGGCAAGACCATCGTCCGTTATCAGGGTTGGGCCAGCCAGGTCACCTTCCCCGAACTCGCAGAGAACCTCGGCTATTTCGAGAAGATCAAGCTCAGCTGGATCGGCAACACCACCAGCGGTCCGCAGAACATCCAGGCCACCGCCACCGGCGATATCGATGTGGGCGGGGCGTTCAACGGTGCGGTGGTCAAGCTCGTCTCCGCCGGTGCGCCGATCACCTCGATCATCGGGTACTACGGATCTGACAAGGAGAACTTCACCGGGTACTACGTCCTCGAGGACAGCCCGATCCGCTCCGCTCGCGATCTCATCGGCAAGAAGTTCGGCATGAACACCCTTGGCGCCCAACAGGAGTTCGTGATGCGCGAATGGCTCGCTCGCGAAGGATTATCACCCGAGGAGATCAAGCAGGTGGAGCTCACGGTGGTGCCGCCGGTCAACGCCGAGCAGACCCTTCGGCAGGGCAACATCGACGCGATCGCCTTGTTCGACATCTGGCGTGACGAGGCCGTGGCCCGTGGCGGGATCCGGCCGTTGTTCACCGACGGGTCGCTGTTCGGCGACTTCACCTACGGCACCTACATCGTGCGCAACGACTTCCTCGAAGCCAACAGGGACGCGGTCGCCGACCTCACCCAGGGCACCGCCAGAGCGGTGCGATGGGCCCAGGTCACGCCGCGCGACCAGGTGATCGCCAAATTCAAGGACATCATCACCACGCGCGGGCGCAACGAGAACGTGGAGAAGACCGACTACTGGAAGAGCACCGGAGTGGCCGAACCCGGCGGGGTCATCGACCCGAGATCACTGCAGCTGTGGATCGACTGGCTGGTGCGCAACGGTGAGCTCGAAGAGGGCAAACTGAAGCCCGAGGACTTCTTCACCAACGAGTTCAACCCCTACGCCAACGGCACCTACCCGAAGGACGCGGGCCCCGATGGCCGGGCACTCGGCCGGTGAGTCCCGGCCCGGGCCGCAGGTCCTGCACCGGGCCATCGCCATCCTCACCGCCGTCGGGGAGTCCGAGGATCAGCTGACGCTGACCTCCATCGCGGCGCGCACCGGACTGCCGTTGAGCACCGCCTACCGGTTGAGTCAGGCGCTGCTGCACGGCGGGTTGCTGGAGCGTTCCACCGACGGCGAGTACTACCGGATGGGTGCCGGGATGGTCGCGCTGGCGGCGCCGGCCCTGCACCGCCTCAACGTGCAAACGGTTGCCCCGCACCTGTATTCGCTGGCCGGTGACATCGGGATCACCGCCAGCCTCGGCATGCCCGAGGACGACGACGTCGTCACCGTCTGCTCGGCACGGCCGGTGCAGAGGTTCTGTGGCCATCAGCTGCCCGGGTCGCGGCAGGCCCTCGCCGACAGCGCGATGGGGATGGCGATGCTCGCGTTCACCCGAAGGCCGGCGGTGGCGACGCTGGAGCGGGTCCGCCGCAAGGGTTATGCCGATACCGTCGGCACCCAGGGTGAGCACGTCCGCGCGATCGCGGTGCCGGTGTTCGGCGCGGACGGGCTGGTGTGGGGGTCGGTCGGGGTCCAGGCCCTGCGCCGCCGGCTCACCGACGAGCTGGTCCGCGACATCCTGCCGGTGATCCAACAGCACGCCGTACGCATCGGAGCCCGCCAGAACATAACCTCACGCTGATCTTCTCTCACATCGTGAAAGCCGCATTCCCCAGTGACGGCGGCGCTGCCGATCATGAACGGACAGCCGACAGCCACCCAGGGGGAACCTCATGAGCGTTACCATCGAAAAAGACAGCACGGCAGCAGATTCCGCGGCGACACCGGAGATCTCCCCGGTGGCCGGCCATATCGGTGCGGAGGTGACGGGGGTCGATCTGCGCCACAGTTTGACCGACGCGCAGGTCGACGCCATCCGCGCGGCCCTGCACCGGTACAAGGTGTTGTTCTTCCACGACCAGCAGATCGCACACGCCGATCAGATCGCGTTCTCGGCCCGCTTCGGCACCGTCACACCGTCGCACCCCTATGACGATGAAGCGCCGGAGGGGTTTCCGGAGATTCTGGCCGTGGACAGCCGCAAATACGCGAAGCGCTTCGGCAAGGTCAAGTACAGCTACGACAACAAGTGGCACACCGATGTCACCGCGCTGATCAATCCGCCGGCGGCCACCGTGCTACGCGCCGACATCGTGCCCGAGCAGGGCGGGGACACCCAGTGGACCAACCTGGTCGCCGCCTACAACGGGCTGCCGCAGCCGCTGAAACTGCTGGCCGACGGATTGCGCGCCGAGCACCGCTTCGGCGGGCGTCATCCGCAGTGGTCCCACGACAGCAGCTACGCCCAGAAGACCCAGACGAATCCGATCGTCACCGAGCACCCGGTGGTGCGCGTGCATCCCGTCACCGGCGAGCGATCGCTGTTCGTCACACCGGGTTTCACCGCGCGCCTGGTCGGCCTGTCCTCCGCGCAGAGTGACCGGCTGCTCGACCTGTTCTTCGACGAGGTCACCAATCCGGCATACACGGTGCGACTGCGCTGGCGCGCGGGCACCGTCGCGTTCTGGGACAACCGCGCGACCGCCCACCTGGCCCCCACCGATCTCGATGACACGCAGACCACCCGGGTGCTGTACCGGACCACGCTGGAAGGCGACATCCCGGTCGGCCCGGACGGGTCGGCATCCCTGTCCATCGCAGGAGCAGAGTTCCGCGGCACCGGGTCCGGCGGGAACTAGTTTTGCCCTTTGCATTCCGGCAGAGGCAAAAGGTTCAGCGGTTGAGAACCCGCTGCCAGCATGGGCATATCACATCCAGGGGGACACCTATGAGACACAGAACCAGCAGAACTCTTGTCACCGCGTTCGTGGCGGTGGTGGCGCTGTGTCTTGCCGCCTGTGCATCGTCCGACCCAGCCGACCAGAGTGCCGACGGCAAATACGTGCTGCGCTACCAGGGCGCGACCGGCGAAGTGAAGATGCCCGAACTCGCCGAGGCGCTCGGCTATTTCGAGAAGGTGAAGCTGGAATGGGTGGGCGATACCACCAGTGGCCCCCAGGACATCCAGTCCGCGGCCACCGGTGATGTCGATTTCGGTTCGGCGTTCAACGGGGCCGTGGTGAAACTGAACGCGGCGGGCGCCAAGATCACCTCGGTGCTCAGTTCCTACGGTGCCGACGACGCCGAGTACACCGGGTATTACGTGCTGGAGGACAGCCCCATCCGGTCCGCCCGCGATCTGATCAACAAGAAGGTCGGGATGAACACCCTCGGTGCACATCATGAGTTCCTGACCCGGGAATGGCTGGCCAAGGAAGGTCTGTCCAACGACGAGATCAAGACGGTCGCACTGACCGTGGTGCCCCCGGTGAACACCGAGCAGGCGCTGCGGGACGGCCAGATCGACGTCGCGGCCCTCAACGACGTGTACCGCGAAAGCGCCTTGGAGCGAGGCGGCATCCGCCCGCTGTTCACCGACAAGTCGCTGTTCGGCGCGTTCAGTTACGGCAGCTACGTCCTGCGCGACGATTTCATCGCCGAGAACCCCGAAGTCGCGCGCGATTTCGTCCAGGGCACGGCCCGTGCCATCCGCTGGGCCCAGGTCACACCGCTGGAGGAGGTGCTGGCGAAATTCCGGGAGATCGTCCACCAGCGCAAGCGCAATGAGAATACGGACGCCGTCGACTACTGGCGCAGCACGGGCATCCCCGTCGCCGGCGGGGTGATCGCCGAACGCGAACTGCAGACGTGGATCGACTGGCTGGTACGCAACGGCGAGCTGGAAGAGGGCACGTTGAAGGCCGCCGACCTGTACACCAACGAATTCAATCCGTATGCCAACGGGAGCTATCCCGACAGCAGCGGCCCCGACGGACAACCATTGGCGAAGAAGTGACCGAACATCCGAAACTGAGTTTGCAGCATGTGACCAAGCAGTTCCCGATCCGCGGCGAGGACACCGCCTTCACCGCCATCGAGGACATCACCATCGACCTGGCCGCCGGCGAATTCCTGGTGCTGGTCGGGCCGAGCGGTTGCGGCAAGTCCACCCTGTTGGATCTCCTCGGCGGACTCACAGAGCCGACGTCGGGCGCCATCCTGCTCGACGGCAAACCCGTCACCGGACCCGGGCTGGATCGTGGCATCGTGTTCCAGCAATACGCACTGCTGCCCTGGCGCACCGCCCGCAAGAACATCGAATTCGGGCTGGAGGCAAAGGGGTTGGGCAAGGCCGAGCGGCGCGACCTGGCCGAGCACTATCTGGATCTGGTGGGTCTGCGCAGCTTCGGCGACCGCTATCCGCACGAACTCTCCGGCGGCATGAAGCAGCGGGTGGCGATCGCCCGCAGCCTGGCCTTCGACCCCGAGGTCCTGCTGATGGACGAGCCTTTCGCGGCGCTGGACGCGCAGACCCGCGAATCCCTGCAGGACGAACTGCTGCGCATCTGGGAGACCACCGGCAAGACCATCCTTTTCATCACGCACGGCATCGACGAGGCCATCTACCTCGGCCAGCGGGTCGCGGTGCTGACCTCGCGGCCCGGCCGGATCAAGAACATCGTCGACGTCGACATCGACCGCAGCGCCGAGGACATCCGCTCCAGTGCGGGCTTCCGGTCGCTGCGCCACCACATCTGGACGCTGTTGCACCACGAGGTCGAGCGCGCCCGCACCCAGGAACTGACGGCTCCGGCCGATGACAGCGAGGTTGTCCATGTCTAGTGCCATTGCGACCCCGGCCCCATCCGCGCCCGCCGCCGTGGCACCGGCGGCTCCGACTCCCGCTCCCCCCTCCACCCGCGGGCTGCGCACGTCGGTCGGCTCGCTGGCATGGCGGATCTTCAAACCGGCGGCCGCCATCCTGGCGTTTCTGGCGGTGTGGGAGATCGCTCCCCGAATCGGTCTGGTGGACAAGGTATTCCTGCCGCCGTTCAGCCAGGTCACCGAGACCTTCATCGAGCTGGTCGGCAACGGCCAACTCTGGGAGCACGTGTCGGCGAGCCTGTCCCGGGCACTGCTCGGCTTCACCATCGCGGTCGCGGTCGCCATCCCACTGGGCATCGCGATCGCCTGGTACCGCCCGGTCGCCGAATTTCTCAACCCGATCCTGGAACTGTTCCGCAACACCGCGGCGCTGGCGCTGCTACCGGTGTTCATCCTGATCCTCGGCATCGGTGAGACATCCAAGGTCGCCCTGGTGGTCTACGCCTCGACGTTCCCGATCCTGCTGAACACCATCTCCGGAGTCCGCACCGTGGACCCCTTGCTGATCAAGTCGGCACGCTCGCTGGGACTGTCCGCGGTCCGGCTGTTCCAGAAGGTCATCCTGCCCGCCTCGGTCCCGACCATCTTCACCGGACTGCGGATGGCGGCGGCCTCATCGATCCTGGTGCTCATCGCCGCCGAGATGGTGGGCGCCAAGGCAGGGCTCGGCTATCTGATCACCGCGTCGCAGCTGAACTTCCAGATCCCCGAGATGTACGCCGGAATCGTGACGATCGCGCTGGTCGGACTGACCTTCAACGGCGTGATCGTCGCCGTCGAACGCCGGCTGTCCCGCTGGCGGGTCAACAACTAGAAAGTCAGCAATGTCAAAGCAATTACACCTCAACGCGTTCCTGATGGGCGTCGGCCACCACGAGGCGGCCTGGCGTCATCCACGAACCGACGCCCGCAACATCCTGAGCGTCGCACACTTTCAGGAACTCGGGCGCATCGCCGAGCGCGGCAAGCTGGACTCGGTGTTCTTCGCCGACGGGTTGGCGGTCGGTCCACGGGTCAAACACAACACCCAGGCCGTGTTCGAACCGATCACGCTGTTGACCGCGATCGCCTCGGCCACCGAGCACGTCGGCCTCATTGCCACCGCCTCGACGGGTTACCACTCGCCCTACACGCTGGCCCGCAGTTTCGCCTCGCTCGATCACCTCAGCGGTGGGCGGGCGGGCTGGAACATCGTCACCTCGGCCGGCGCCGACGAGGCAGCCAACTTCGGGCTCGACGACATCCCCGATCATGCCGGACGGTACCGCCGCGCACAGGAATTCGTGGATGTGGCCACCGCGTTGTGGGACAGCTGGGACGACGATGCGATCGTGCTCGATCCCGCGTCGGGGGTCTTCGCCGATCCGGACAAGGTGCACAGCATCGACCACGACGGCGATCTGTTCCGGGTGCGCGGCCCGCTCAACTCACCGCGTTCGGCGCAGGGGCGCCCGCTCCTGGTACAGGCCGGATCCTCGGAGAGCGGAAAGGATTTCGCCGCGCGCCACGCCGAGGCGATCTTCACCGCCCAACGCACCATCGAGGAAGGCGTGGCGTTCTACCGGGACGTCAAAGCCCGCGCCGTCGCCTACGGTCGCAGCGCCGACGAGATCAAGATCCTGCCCGGCATCGTGGCCTATATCGGGCCCACCGAAGAGGCCGCCCTTGAGCTCGAACAAGAGCTCACCGACCTGATCTCACCGGAGTATTCACTGCGTCAGCTCTCCAACATGCTCGGTGTCGACCTGACCGCCCATGCCCTGGACGCACCGCTGCCCCCGCTGCCGCCGATCGAGCAGATCCAGGGCAACAAGAGCCGCTACCAGCTGGTGAAGGATCTGGCCGAACAGGAATCTCTCACCGTCCGCCAGCTGATCGCCAAGCTCGGCGGCGGACGCGGGCACCGCACCTTCGCCGGTACCGCCGAACAGGTCGCCGACAATTTGCAGGAGTGGTTCGAGGCCGGCGCCGCCGACGGATTCAACGTGATGCCGCCTTACCTGCCCGGCGGGCTCGAGGACTTCGTCACCCAGGTGGTGCCGATCCTGCAACGCCGCGGCCTGTTCCGCACCGAGTACCGCGGACACACGCTGCGCGACCACTATGGGCTGCGCCGTCCGGAGAGCCGGTTTGCACCGGCCGGACGGCACGCCACCGAAACGAGCGCGTGACCTCCGGGGCCGCCCTGCGCCCATTCATCACCACCGTCTTCATCCCCTCGGCGATCTTCGGCATCGGCCAGGGCGCCGGGATACCGGTGATAGCCCTGCTGGCACGCGAACTCGGTGCCTCCGTCGGTATCGCCGGCTTGATCGTCGCCTTCGTCGGTCTCGGGTCGGTGCTGGGTGATCTGCCGGCCGGGCGGCTGGTCGCGCGGTTCGGTGAGCGGCGCGCGATCATCGTCGGCTCGGCCATCGGAGCGGCGGGTGTGCTGTTGTCGGCCGCCTCCTGGACTCCGGCGGTGCTCGCTGTCGGCGCGGTGCTGACCGGACTGTCCACCGCGGTGTGGGGACTCGCGCGGCAGAGCTATCTGGCCGAGGCTGCGCCGGTGCACATGCGGGCCCGCGCCATGGCGATGTTCGCGCTGATGTGGCGGCTGGGCATGTTGGTCGGGCCGTTCGTCGGGGCCGGGGCCATCCTGCTGATCGGCCTGCGCGGCGGGCTGATGGTGCAGGGCGGCGCCGTCGTGTTGTCGGGCTACCTGCTGACCCGGGTACCCGACCCGCCGCGCGCCGGCGACGGGACACCGGGCGGCGCATCGGTCATCAGCGTCCTGACCCGGCACCGTATACTGCTGTCCACCTTGGGTTTCGGTTCGCTCCTGATGGGCGCCGCGCGGGCCACCCGGGATGCGGCGCTGCCGCTGTGGGCCGATCACATCGGTCTGGCCGCGGCGGCGGTGTCATTGGTGTACGGCATCGGTGCCGTCTTCGATCTGCTGTGTTCCTACCCGGCCGGGCATCTGATGGATTGCTACGGCAGGCGGGCACTGGCCGTGCCGTCGCTGCTCACCATCGCGGCCGCGTTCTTCCTCTTGCCGTTCACCGACTCGTTCTGGTCGATCACCCTCGCGGCGGCGATCATGGGGATCGGCAACGGCCTGGGCAACGGCGTCATCATGACCCTGGGTGCCGATGTCGCGCCCGCCGGGACCCGGGCCGAGTTCCTGGCCGCGTGGCGGCTCACCCATGACGCCGGCATGTTCCTGGGCCCGTTGTCGCTGGGCGCCGCCGCGATCGTGGCGCCGTTGAGCCTCGGACTGAGCGTCCTGGGTGTGGTCTCGGTGACCGGTGCGGCGATGATGTGGCGCTATATCCCGCGGTTCGTACCCTGGCCGCCGATTTCCGCACCAACACCGGCGGCACGCGCCGGTGAATGTGCGCAAGTCGCTAGGGAGTGACCTCGTTGAGCTTGCCGGTGGCGACGTCGAAGACGAATCCGCGCAGCGATTCGTGCCTGGTGACGAACGGGCTGGCCTCGATGCGTCGCAGCGACTGACGCACATCGTCGTCGAGGTCCTGGAATGCCTCGGCGGCCCACTGCGGCTTCAGCCCGGTCTCGTCCTGGATCTGCTGTTTGAAGCCGTCATCGGCGAACGTCAGCATGCCGCAGTCGGTGTGGTGGATCAGGATGATCTCCTTGGTCCCCAGCAGTCGCTGGCTGATGGCCAGGGAGCGGATCTCGTCATCGGTGATGACGCCGCCCGCGTTGCGGATGACGTGCGCCTCCCCGTCGCCGAGCCCGAGGATCCGGTAGACATCCAGCCGGGCATCCATGCACGCGACGACGGCGACGTGCTTGCTCGGTGGCAGCGGCAACGGTCCGGAGAACTGGGCCGCGTACGCCTCGTTGTTGGCCAGGTACTCATCGGTGACAGACATACGCCGGACGCTAGACGCACGGCAGCTGATGAGCACCCGCCAGAATCAGCCTGAGCCGATCCCCCTCCCTGCACGAGCAGACGTGAATGGCGCCGAAATCCGGACAAAAAGGGGCCATTTACGTCTGCTCGCGGGAAAAAGGTCAGCGTAGTGGCTTGCTCAGGTCGTACACCGTGGCGCCACCGACATCGAGCTTGCCGAAGTTCTGCTGCACCCACTCGGTGATCTGGGTGCCCGACCCGTCCCGCTGCCCGCCCGGTCCGAACCGCTCTCCGGCGATGAAGTACCGCACATCCCCGGCCGCGACGTAGTCCTGGAACTGTTGCAGCGTCGGCGAATTGTCCCCGCCGGCGAAGCCGCCGATCGACATGATCGAGGCACCGCTCTTGAGCTCCAGATCCCCGGCCAGCATCGAGCCGACGGTCGCTGCCGCCCAACGGTTGTCCAGCCCGGTCAGCAGCTCCGCCAGCGCCGACTGGTCCACATCGGCGCCCGGCCTGGCGCGCCCTCCCGGACCACCGGGCCAGGAGTCGTGCTGCTGTGCCGGGCCGGATACCGACATCGGGCCGCTGCTGTTGCCGCCGGCGACGGTCGCCACCGCCCACGCGGCGCTGCCCGCGCCGCCGGCCAGTAGGGCCGCCGCGACCAGCACCGCACCGGCCGTCCGGCCCAGCCGGTGCGCCCCGAACACCAGTACCACCGCGACGGCCACCGCCACGATCAGCACTGACCACCGCACCACCGGCCACCATTGCGGAAGTCGTGCCAACAGGGCGAAGGCCCAGGCCCCGGTACCCGCCAGGGTCAGCGCGAGCACCATGCGCGCGGCCGGGTGTTCGCGGCGGCGCCACAGCTCGACCGCCGAAATCCCCACCAGCGCAGCGGTCGCCGGAGCAAGGGCCACCGTGTAGTACGGGTGGATGGTGCCGTCCATGAAGCTGAACACCGCACCGGTGACCAGCAGCCATCCGCCCCACATCAGCGCCGAGGCCCGCACCATGTCGGTGCGAGCGGCGCGCCGGGTGAGCCACAGCACCGCGATCAGACCGAGCAGGGCCGCCGGCAGCAGCCAGGACGCCTCGGCGCCCATGGACGCCCCGAAGAGTCTGCCGATACCCGGATCGCCGCCGAAGAACAGGTTCGCTCCCCCACCACCGGGTCCGCCCCTTCCGGGTCCGCCACCGGGCTGGCCCTGACCGACGATGCGGTCGATACCGTTGTAGCCGAATGCCAACTGCAGCAGGCTGTTGTCGCTCGACCCCGCGATATAGGGCCGGGCGTCCGCCGGCCACAGGCTCACCAACGCGATGTACCAGCCTGCCGAGACCACCGCGGCGACCAGCGCGACGAGTAGCGCGCCGATGCGCTTCCAGAACGTCATCGGTGCGGCGACGAGGAACACCAGGCCCAGGGCGGGCACCACCAGAAACGCCTGCAGCATCTTGGTCAGGAACGCGAAACCGACCGCGCACCCCGACAATGCCACCCACCGCAGGCTGCCCTGCTGGGTCGCGCGCATCATGCAGTACGCCGCCACCACGAGCAGCAGCACCAGCAGCGCATCGGGATTGTTGTACCGGAACATCAGCGCCGCCACCGGCGTCAGGGCCAGCGCGACACCGGCGATCAGCCCCGCCTCGGGCCCGCTGCCGCGCCGCACGGTGTGGAACAGCATGGCGACGGCCGCGACGCCCATCAGAGCCTGCGGCAGCAGCATGGTGAACTCGTTGAAGCCGAACAGCCTGCCGGACAGGCCCATTGCCCACAACGCCGCCGGCGGTTTGTCCACCGTGATGGCGTTGCCCGCGTCGAAGGACCCGAACAGCCAGGCCTTCCAATCCTGGGTGCCCGCCTGCGCGGCGGCGGCGTAGTAGCTGTTGGCCCAGCCCGTGGAGCCCAGTCCCCAGAGGTAGAGCACGGCGGTGCCGGCGAGCAACACCAGCAGCCCCGGCCGTTCCCAGCGCGCCCGCATCTCGGGCACGGGTGGCTGCTCGGCCGTCGTCCGAACTTCTGCAGTCATCGTCATGTCAATCCTCACGTTGTCGGGTCAGCGGCGGCGGGGGTGGAAGACCCAGCCGCGTAGCAGCACGAAGCGCGCCACGGTGGCCACCAGATTGGCGACCACCAGCACGGATGTCTCCAGCAGTTGGTCGGGCCGATCTGTCACGGCGTGCAGTCCGGCCAGCGAGCCGCTGGTGATGGCCAGCGCGATGGCGAACACGATGAGACCTTCGACATGGTGCCGGGCGACCGCGCCGGCGCCCCGCACGCCGAAGGTGAACCGCCGGTTGGCCGCGGTATTGCCGATCGCGGTCAGCAGCAGCGCCAGCAGATTGGCCAGCTGGGCGCCGAGGAGTCCGTGCAGCATCAGGAACAGCACCAGGTAGGCCGCGGTGGACAGCACACCCACGGTGCCGAACCGCACGACCTGGCGCAGCAGGGAGCCCGGTGCCGCCGCGCGCCGCGAACCGAGTTGGGCAGCAATGGCGTTGACCGGGATGGAGCCGTCGGTGAACCCGCGCAGCAGCCGTCCGATGCCGCGCAGGTCGGCCTTGGCGGTGGCCACGATGTCCACCCGGCTGTCCGGGTCGTCGACCCAGTCCACCGGAACCTCGTGGATGCGCAGGCCACTGCGTTCGGCCAGCACCAGCAGTTCGGTGTCGAAGAACCAGCCGGTGTCGGCGACATAGGGAAGGAGTTCGCGGGCGACATCGGCCCGGATTGCCTTGAAACCGCATTGCGCGTCGGAGAAGCCGGCGGACAGCGTCGACTTGAGGATCAGGTTGTAGCAGCGTGAGATGAACTCCCGTTTGGCGCCACGGACGACGCGTGAGCTGCGGTTGAGCCGGGTGCCGATGGCCAGGTCGGAATGACCGGACAACAGCGGGGCCACCAACGGCGCCAGCGCGGCCAGATCGGTGGACAGATCGACGTCCATGTAGGCCAACACCGGCGCGTCCGATTCGCTCCACACCTTGTGCAGCGCGCGCCCGCGCCCCTTCTCCTCCAGCCGCACCATGCGCACACCCTCGAGTTCGACGGCGAGTGCCGCGGCGATGCGGGAAGTGTCATCGGTGCTGGCGTTGTCGGCGATGGTGATCCGGACCGCGAAGGTGAAGCTGTCGCGCAGGTGCCGATGCAGCCTGCGCACCGAGTTCTCCAGCGTCGCTTGTTCATTGAAGACCGGCACCACGATGTCGACGACCGGCACACCGGGGATGGTCAGTGCGACGTTGGGGCGTGCCGCGGAGAGGATCTCGGTCATGGTGTCCATGCTCGGTGCCCGCGTTGTGCCGTCCGTTGGCGCCAGCTGTGTGCCGGCTATGAGTCGGAACCGGGGTCGGTGAGGTCATAGACAACGGTGCCGCCGACGGTCCTCGGGACGAAGTTGCGCGCAACCCAGTCCGCGATGTCCACCGCGGCGTCGCTGCCGCCGTGGTCGGAGCGCGAAGTGGCCATGATGCGCGATTCGATGAAGTAGTGGATGTGCCCGCCGGCCACCAGCCGGGAGAACTCAGCCAGGCTGGGCGCGGGGTCGGTGCCGTTGAACCCGCCGACCGCCATCACCGGGACGCCGGCGGCCAGCTGGTAGCCCGCCGCATTGTTGGAGCCCACCGCCGCGGCCGGCCAGGTATGGCGTGCGGCGTCCGCGGTCAGCAGCGCGGTGAGCTGCGGTGCCGGTTCCGGTGCATCCAGGAAGGCGGGTGCGAAACCGCCATCTCGCGACGGTCCGACCATCGGGATGGCCCCCTGGTGCGGGGCCGCCGCGGTGGCCAGCGAGTAGCCGACGGGCCCGGCCAGGATCGCCGCGGCCGCCAGCACCGCGACGAGGCCGTCGACCGGTCTCGGCAGCCGGGCGCTGACCAGGATCAGTACCGCCGCGGTCACCCCGACCACCGCGATCGTGGGCCGCAGCCATGGCATCCAGTCGGGCCGGCGTGCCAGCAGCACCACCGCCAGGGTGATCGTCACCAGCACCGTGGCGGCCAGCGCGGTTGCACAGGGGGGTTTGTTCCGGTTGCGCCACAACAACTCCGATCCGATGCCCAGACAGGCGGCGATCGCCGGCGCCAGTGCCACCGTGTAGTACGAGTGCACGATCCCGTTGGCGTAGCTGAACACCGCGGCCGTCACCACCAGCCAGCCGGCCCAGACGATCAGCGCCGCCCGAGCCGGATCGGTGCGCGGCGCCCGTCGCGTCAGGACGAAACCGGCGCCGGCGCAGATCAGCGCAGCAGGCAGCAGCCACCCGATATCGGCACCCATCCCGGCGCCCAGCAGCCGGCCCCAGCCGACGTCGAAGTTGAGGTTGCCCAGCCCGCCGGTCTCGGCTCCGGTCAGCCGGCCCAGCCCGTTGTAGCCCAGTGCCAGTTCGACGATGCTGTTGTGCTGCGATCCACCGATATAGGGGCGACGCTCGGCCGGCCACAGTTCGACCAGCAACAGGTACCAGCCTCCCGAAACCACGAGTGCGGCAACGCCGCTGCCGAGCCGCAGGATCCGGTTTCGCAATGGAGCGGCCGCACAGATCAGGTAGGCGGCCGCGAATGCCGGCAGGACCAGGAAGGCCTGCAGCATCTTGGCCAGGAAGGCCAATCCGGTGAGCGCGCCGACGGCGACCAGCCACCACCGCCCAGCGTCGGGCGCGCAGGCGCGTTGCACGCAGTACGCCGCGGCCACCAGCAACAGCACCAGCAGCGCGTCGGGATTGTTGAATCGGAACATCAACGCCGCCACTGGTGTCGATGCCAGCGCGGCACCGGCGAGCAGTGCCGCACCGGGACCGCTGACCCGTCGCACGGCCGCGTACACGACAGCAACCGAGGCCACCCCCATCAACGCCTGCGGTATGAGCACGCTCCACGAATTGAATCCGAACAGCCGCGCCGACAGACCCATCACCCACAGCGCCGCGGGGGTCTTGTCGACGGTGATGGCGTTGGCCGCATCGCTGGATCCGAACAGCCACGCCGTCCAGCTCTGGCTTCCGGCCTGGACCGCCGCGGAGTAGAAGCTGTTGGCCCAGCCGTTGACCGACAGGTTCGCAAGGTACAGCGCCGCCGTCGCGACCAGCAGAATCCCGAATGCAAGACGTTCGCCGCCCTGCCGCCGCGGCGGTGATGCCGTGACCGGAGCACGCGTGAGTACGGCAGTCATCCAACGATTCTGGGGTGCGCCGCTACGCCCTGTATGTGCCCGGGCTGTGCGTCAGCTGTGACCGTCGGCGGGCAGCGTGATCACGAACCGGGTATCACCGGGGACACTGTGCAGGTCGATCTTGCCGCGGTGCGCCTTGATCACGGCCGCGACGATCGCCAGGCCCAGTCCGGTGCTGCCGCCGCGCCGGGAGCGCGACGAGTCACCGCGAGCGAACCGCTCGAACACCTCCGGTTGCAACGCTTCCGGGATACCGGGGCCGTCATCGGTCACCGAGAGCACCGCGGCGCCATCGCTTCTCGTCGTCACCGAGGTGGTGACGGTGGTGCCTGCCGGGGTGTGCACCCTGGCATTGGTCAGCAGATTGGTGAGCACCTGGTGCAGGCGGGCCGGGTCGCCGGTGACCTGCACCGAATCATCGGGCAGCTCGAGGGTCCACTGGTGCTCGGGCCCGGCGGCATGGGCGTCGCTGACCGCGTCGGCGACCACCCGGACCAGATCGACCGGGGCCCGTTCCAGCGGACGTCCCTCATCGAGGCGGGCCAGCAGCAGCATGTCCTCGACCAGGGTGGTCAGGCGCTGGGTCTCGGATTCGACCCGGCTCATCGCGTGCGCGACGTCCTCGGGCAGTTCATCGCGTTTACGTTGTGCCAGTTCGGTGTAGCCGCGGATCGCCGCCAACGGGGTGCGCAGCTCATGGCTGGCATCGGAGACGAACTGCCGGACCCGGGTCTCGCTGGCATGGCGCGCGGACAGCGCGCCGGCGATGCGGTCCAGCATCCGGTTCAGCGCCGAGCCCAGCTGGCCGACCTCGGTGTGCGCACCGTCGGGATCGACGGGCACGATCGGGGTCGGCAACCGCACCTCACCCTTGTCGAGTTCGAGGTCGGCGACCTTCCGCGCTGCGGCCGACACCTTTGACAGCGGCTCCAGCTGGCGGCGGATGATCCAGATCCCGGCGGCGGTGGCGGCGGCCAGCGCGATGGCCGAGACCACGCAGAACATCAGCAACACCCACAGCAGGGTTTCGTCGACGATGGTGGTGGGCAGCCCGACCACGACGCGGTGCATGCCGTGCCTCGGCTGCCCCGATATCACCCGGTAGGAGCCCAGCCCGTCGAGGTTGACGGTGACCGGGATGCGGTCCGGCGGAACCTGGCTCAATTGTGCGGAAGCCGCCGGGCTGATATCGGCGGTGGCGCCCTCGGAGGTGATGACACCGCCGTCGATGTCGACTCCCCCGTCGCTACCGCCTCGGGGCCCGATGACCGCCCCGACGGTGTTGATCGCCTGCCCTGGCGCGTTGAGAAATCCCGGGCCAGGGCCCTGCTCGGGATCGAACCGGAACCGGATCTGCGGGGCGGTCCTGCCCGGCGGCGGCGGCAGGTGGAACGGTGGTGGCAGTTCCATGATCCCGACCGAGCGACGGGCGGCCTCGACGAGCTGGGTGTCGAGCTGTCGCATCAGGAATCGCTGCAACGCGAATTCGGTGGCGACACCGATGGCCACGCAGACCAACGCCAGCAGGAGAACCTGGGTGACCAGCAGCCGCATCCGCAGCGTCCAGGTGCGCGGTGCGAGCAGGCGGCTGCTCATCGAATCAGCGCGGCGGACGCAGGACGTATCCGGCGCCGCGCAGGGTGTGGATCATCGGTTCGCGCCCGCTGTCGATCTTCTTGCGCAGATACGACACATACAGTTCGACGATGTTGGACCGGCCACCGAAGTCGTAGCTCCACACCCGATCGAGGATCTGGGCCTTGCTCAGCACCCGCTTGGCGTTGCGCATCATGAACCGCAGCAATTCGAATTCCGTTGCGGTGAGCGAGATCGGTTCGCCGGCCCTGGTCACCTCGTGGCTGTCCTCGTCGAGCACCAGATCGCCGACCACGATCTGGGCATCACTTGCATCGTTGGCCACCCCTGTGCGGCGCAACAGCGCCCGCAGCCGCAGCACGACTTCCTCGATGCTGAACGGTTTGGTCACGTAGTCGTCGCCGCCGGCGGTGAGTCCGGCGATCCGGTCCTCCAGCGAGTCCTTGGCCGTCAGCAGCAGCAACGGCAGACCGGGCTGCATCTCCCGCAGCCGGCGCAGCACGTCGAGCCCGCTCATATCCGGCAGCATCACGTCGAGCACCACGACGTCCGGCGGGTTGTCGCGCGCGAGTTCGATGGCGCCGGCACCGTCACCGGCCGTCGCGATATCCCATCCTTCGTAGCGCAGCGCCATCGAGACCAACTCGGCGAGCACAGGCTCGTCGTCGACGACGAGAACCTGGATCGGCCTACCGTCGGCGCGGTGCATCACCGCGCGCGCCGGTGCCTCATGGGACGTCATATCTCCATTATCGGCACTCCGGTAGGCGCACCCTGTGCCATTCCTATGCGCGGGCTGTGAAATTTCCGCTCATCGCGTTCCGATGTGTTGCACAGCCGGCACCCAGCCGTGCTGGGCAGGGTGGTCGCATGGCAGCTGAGTGGGACCGACGTCAGACGGTGCTGGCCGTGCTGGTCGCCGTGGTCATCGGCATGTTCGGCGGCGGGTCGATCTACGCCGCGTCCGACGGCCAGGACGACAGCGGTGGGCCGGGCGGATTCGGTCCGCACGGCCCACCGCCGAGGTCGCAGAGCAGGTAGATCAGGGGGCCGGGGGCACCGTGGTGGTCGTGGTGTAAGTGGGAGTCTCGGCCTCCAGAGTCGGGCCCTCGGTGGGCGCCTCCGTCACCTCTGTCACGATGCCCGGCACCGTCGGGGTCGGCAGGAACGGATCCGGGTCCGCGCTGAACGTGGTGGTCTGGACTGCGGAAATGCCGGTCATTGCCAACACTGCACCGACGCCCGCGCCCGCAAACAGCAGCTTCAGTTTGTTCGATGTCATGCCGAGTGGATTACCCCCGGCCCCGGGCATGAAACACCTGGACGCGTGTATTCACCTCCGCTTGACCGGCGCACGGCGGCCCCGGAAAGGGCTGTTCGCCGCGCCTCACGCACTCGCGACGCGTCCATCTCCTACCCTGTCCGCATGCAGCCCAGCAGCGGATCCACCGCATGACCCGGTTCCTGGCGCGCCGGCTGCTCAATTACGTCATCCTGCTGGCGCTCGCCTCGATCCTCGCTTTCACACTGACCTCGCTGACGTTCTCCCCGCTGGACAGCCTGCTGGAACGCAACCCGCGGCCTCCGCAGGCGGTCATCGACGCCAAGGCCGCCGAGCTGAACCTCGACAAGCCGATCCCGGTGCGTTACGCGGACTGGGTGAC
Organism: Mycolicibacterium sp. P9-22; assembly: GCF_008329585.1. Classification (GTDB taxonomy): domain Bacteria; phylum Actinomycetota; class Actinomycetes; order Mycobacteriales; family Mycobacteriaceae; genus Mycobacterium. The sequence goes on from NZ_NPKP01000008.1 coordinate 85,241, forward strand.
CGGCGCCGTCCGCGGCGACTTCGGCACCACCGTCGCGGGGCAGCCGGTCACCGACGAACTGTGGCGCCGAATCGGGGTGAGTCTGCGGCTGGTGCTGATCGGGTCGGTCATCGGCACGATCATCGGCGTCGTCGTCGGTGCGTGGGGCGCCATCCGGCAGTACCGCTTCTCCGATCGCGCCATCACCGTGGCCTCGTTGCTGATCATCAGCGCCCCCACGTTCGTGATCGCCAACCTGCTGATCCTCGGTGCGCTGAAGGTGAATTCGATACTCGGGGTGCAATTGTTCGAATACACCGGGGAGACATCGCCGGATGCGGTGGGCGGGTGGTGGAATCAGTTCGCGGACCGGGTGCAACATCTGGTGTTGCCGACGTTCACGCTGGCGCTGGCCTCCATCGCCGGGTTCAGCCGTTACCAGCGCAACGCCATGCTCGATGTGCTGGGACAGGACTTCATCCGGACGGCGCGGGCCAAGGGCCTCACCCGCCGCCAGGCCCTGTTCAGACACGGGTTGCGCACGGCGCTGATCCCGATGGCCACCCTGTTCGCCTACAGCGTCGGCGGCCTGTTCACCGGCGCGGTGTTCGTGGAGAAGATCTTCGGCTGGCACGGCATGGGCGAGTGGGTGATTCAGGGCATCACCACCCAGGACACCAATATCGTGGTGGCGATCACGGTCTTCACCGGGGTGACCATCCTGCTCGCGGGTCTGCTCTCCGATGTCATCTACGCCGCGCTGGATCCCCGGGTGCGTGTGGGATGACGGGCATCGAGTACCGATTCGTGTCCCGGCGCACCCTGGTGCTGCGCCGCTTCCTGCGTAACCGGCCCGCGGTGATCTCGCTGGTGGTGCTTGCGCTGTTGTTCATCGGTTGCTGGGCGCTGCCCCCACTGCTGCCCTACTCACACACCGATCTGGACTACTACGCGCTGCAGCAGCCGCCGACGACGACGCACTGGTTCGGCACCAACTCGATCGGCCAGGACCTGTTGGCGCAGACGCTGCGCGGCATGCAGAAGTCGTTGCTGATCGGCGTGGCGGTGGCTTTCATCTCCACCCTGATCGCGGCCACCGTCGGAGCGGTGGCCGGGTATTTCGGCGGCTGGCGCGACCGCACCCTGATGTGGATCGTCGACCTGCTGCTGGTCGTTCCGAGCTTCCTGCTCATCGCGATCGTGACACCCCGTATCAGGGAGTCCAGCAGCGTGCTGTGGCTGATTGTGCTGCTGTCGGCGTTCAGCTGGATGATCAGTTCCCGCATCGTGCGCGGTATGACGATGAGCCTGCGGGAACGCGAATTCGTCTCCGCGGCAAGATACATGGGCGTATCCAACCGGCGGATCATCATCCGCCACATCCTGCCCAACGTGGCGTCCATCCTGATCATCGACACCGCCCTGAACGTCGGTATCGCGATCCTGGCGGAGACCGGACTGAGCTTCCTCGGATTCGGTGTGCAACCGCCCGACGTCTCACTGGGCACCCTCATCGCCGACGGCACCCGGTCGGTGACCACGTTCCCGTGGGTGTTCCTGTTTCCCGCGGGTGTCCTGGTGCTGATCGTGCTGTGCGCCAACCTGATCGGTGACGGGCTGCGCGACGCGCTCGACCCGGCGGCACGACCGGCCCGACGCAGGGAGCGGCGCCGATGACGCTGCTCGAAGTGCGCGACCTGCGGGTCGAGTTCCCCACCGACACCGAAACCGTCGCCGCCGTCCGCGGCCTGGACTACCACGTGCATTCCGGCGAGGTCGTGGCACTGGTCGGGGAATCCGGGGCGGGTAAATCGGCCGGTGCGATGGCGGTCATCGGACTGCTGCCCGAGTTCGCCGAGGTGTCCGGTTCGGTGCGCCTGCAGGGCGATGAGCTCATCGGGCTGCCGGATGCGCAGATGTCGCGGATCCGGGGCGCCCGGATCGGCACCGTCTTCCAGGACCCGATGTCGGCGCTGACCCCGGTGTACACCGTCGGCGATCAGATCGCCGAGGCCATCCGGATCCACCGGCGCGATATCGGCGCCCGGCAGGCCCGGGCGCGCGCGATCGAACTTCTCGAACTCGTCGGCATCGCCCAGCCCGAACAACGCGCCCGGGCGTTCCCGCACGAATTGTCCGGCGGCGAACGGCAACGCGTGGTCATCGCGATCGCCATCGCCAACGACCCGGACCTGCTTATCTGCGATGAGCCGACGACCGCGCTCGACGTGACCGTGCAGGCCCAGATACTCGACGTGCTGCGCACCGCGCGCGACGTCACCGGCGCCGGCGTGCTGATCATCACCCACGATCTCGGGGTCGTCGCCGAGTTCGCCGACCGCGCGCTGGTCATGTACGCCGGGCGCGCGGTGGAAACCGCACCGGTCGCCGAGTTGTACCGCAACCGCCGGATGCCCTACACCGCAGGGCTGCTCGGATCGGTGCCCCGCCTGGACGCTCCCCGGGGCGAGCGTCTGGTGCCCATCCCGGGGGCACCCCCGTCCCTGGCGGCACTGCCGCCGGGCTGCCCGTTCACCCCGCGCTGCCCGCTGGCCATCGACGAGTGCAGTACCGCCGAACCGGAACTCGTCACGGTGGGCCCCGCCCACCAGGTCGCCTGCATCAACAACGATCAGGTCGCCGGCCGTAGCGCAGCCGATATCTACGGGGTGCCGCTCGATCCGCCGGCGGATTCGGCCGAGGACATCGACGAGATCGTGCTGCGGGTACGCGATCTGGCCAAGACCTACGCCCTGACCAAGGGCGTGGTGTTCCGCCGCCGCGTCGGCGAGGTGCGCGCAGTCGACGGCGTGAGCTTCGATCTGCATCAGGGCCGCACGCTGGGCATCGTGGGCGAGTCCGGGTCCGGCAAGTCCACGACACTGCACCAGATTCTGGAGCTGACCGCGCCCCAGTCCGGCACCATCGAGGTCCTCGGCACCGATGTGGCGACGCTGGACCGCCGGGGCCGGCGACTGCTGCGCGGTGACCTGCAGGTGGTGTTCCAGGATCCGGTCGCCTCCCTGGACCCGCGCTTGCCGGTGCTCGACGTGCTGGCAGAGCCGCTGCGCGCCAACGGTTTCGATCGTGCAGCCGCCGAGGATCGGGTGGCCGAACTGCTCGGCCTGGTCGGGTTGCGCCGCGAGGACGCCGGCCGGTACCCGGCGGAATTCTCCGGCGGTCAGAAACAGCGCATCGGCATCGCACGGGCCCTGGCGCTGCAGCCCAAGATCCTGGCGCTGGATGAGCCGGTCTCGGCGCTGGACGTGTCGATTCAGGCCGGCATCATCAACCTGCTGCTGGACCTGCAGGAGCGATTCGGGCTGGCCTACCTTTTCGTCTCCCACGACCTGTCGGTGGTACGGCACCTGGCCCACACGGTGGCGGTGATGCACAAGGGCCGCGTCGTCGAACAGGGCGACAGCGAGCAGGTGTTCGACGCTCCGCAACACGCGTACACCCGTCGTCTGCTGTCGGCGGTCCCCCGCCACCAGCCCGATCCCGGTTAGAGTCTGGACGCATGAGTGCCATTTCACGTCTGCTCGCGGTCGGCGCGGCGGTGACGCTTGCCCTGACCGGTTGTTCGAGCCCGGACACCTCGGTGCCGTCGGCCGGAGGTAAGGCCGAGATCGGCGCCACCGCCGATATCAACCCGCAGGACCCGGCGACCCTGCTGCGCGGCGGAAATCTGCGGCTCGCGCTCACCGGCTTCCCGCCCAATTTCAACTATCTGCACATCGACGGCAACCTCGGCGAGCTCGGCCGAATGCTGCGGGCGACGTTGCCGCGCGCATTCGTCATCAAGCCCGACGGCGAGATGACGGTCAACAGCGACTACTTCACCAGCGTCGAACTCACCAGCACCGACCCCCAGATCGTCACGTACACGATCAACCCCAAGGCGGTCTGGTCCGACGGGTCCCCGATCACCTGGGAGGACATGGCCGCCCAGATCAATGCCACCAGCGGCAAGGACAAGAGATTCCTGTTCGCCTCGCCCAACGGCAGCGAGCGGGTGGCCACGGTGACCAAGGGCGTCGACGAGCGGCAGGCGGTCATCACCTTCGACCGGCACTTCGCCGACTGGCGCGGCATGTTCGCCGGCAACGCGATGCTGGCGCCCAAGGCGGTCACCTCGGACCCGGAGGCGTTCAACAAGGGTTTCCTCAACGGGCCGTCGGTGTCCGCGGGGCCGTTCATGATCAGCACCGTCGACCGGGGTGCGCAGCGAATCATCTTGACCCGCAATCCGAAATGGTGGGGAACCCCACCGCTGCTGGATTCCATCACCTACACCGTGCTCGACGACGCCGCGGTGATCCCGGCGCTGCAGAACAATGCGTTGGACGCCGTCGGGCTGGCCTCGCTGGACGATCTGGAAAACGCGAAGCGCACTGCCGGTGTCACAATCCGCCGTGCGCCGGCACCCAACTGGTATCACCTGACCATCAACGGCAACGACGGCGCGATCCTGTCCGATCCCGGTCTGCGCACCGCGGTCATGAAGGGCCTCGACCGTCAGGCCATCGCGGCGGTCAGTCAGCGCGGGCTCGCCGACAACCCGGCCGCGTTGAACAACCACATCTATCTGGCCGGCCAGCAGGGGTATCAGGACAACAGCGTCCCCTTCGATCCGGAGGCGGCCAAGGCTGAACTCGACGCGCTCGGCTGGACGCAGAACGGTCAGTTCCGCGAGAAGGACGGTAAGCAGCTCAAGATCCGCAATGTCTTCTATGACGGTGCCAGCACCCGCGCCGTCGCCCAGATCGCGCAGAACCAGCTGGCCCAGATCGGCATCAACCTCGAGCTGGTTCCCGCCGCCGGCGGCGCGCTGTTCCCCGACCACATCACCATCGGGAACTTCGACATCGCCCAGTTCGCGTGGGGCGGTGACGCGTTCCCGCTGGCCAGCCTCACCCAGATCTATGCGTCGCAGGGCGAGAGCAACTACGGCAAGATCGGCAGCGCCGAGATCGACGCCAAGATCGAGGAGACGCTCTCCGAGCTCGACCCGGAGAAGGCGCGCACGCTGGCCAACGAGCTCGACAAGATGATCTGGACCGAGGGCCACAGCCTGCCGTTGTTCCAGGCGCCGGGCAACGTCGCGGTCCGCAGCACCCTGGCGAACTACGGCCCCAGCGGTATCGGGGACGTCAACTACTCGGCGATCGGATTCATGAAACCCTGATCCGCGACACGATCCGCGGCACCGCCGCCGGCAGCGTCGATTCGAGGGCGGCGGCCGCCGAGATCACCGTGATCGCGGTCCGCACCAGCGGGTTGACGGGCAGCTTGTCCAGTTCGGCACCGCGGTCGGCCAAGGTGTGCACCGCCCCTATCCGCAGCGCACCGATGACCTCCAGGGCCGCCCGCTCCCGGGTGTCCAGCACGCTGTGACCGGCGGTGGGCAGTGTCACCAGCACGGCATCGGGGATCAGAGCTGCCACCTGCCGCGCCACCGCGGGCGGCGTGGTGAGATCACGACCGCCCGACAATACCGCGGTGGGCCAGGCGAATTCGGGCATCGCGGCGACCAGGTCGAACGGTTCACGTTCGAATTCCTGGGCCGGATCATGGATTTCCCGCATCACCACCGATGGGTCCAGCGGTAACCCGTCGGGCTCGCCGGCGAAGTTGAGTTCGCGGAACGCGATGCGCCCCACCAGATCATCCTCGTGCCGATAGGGCGTCTTGCGCCGGGTGATTCGCAGTGCCCTGCTCAGCCCCGCCCACAGCAGCGTCCGCCCTTGCAGCAGCAGGTCGAGCTGGCGGGCGAGCAGCCCGACGCCGCCGTACTCGTAGACCATGCTGGCAACCTGGGCGGACCCATCGAGCTTCATTCCCTCATCAGCCAGCGTTCGTACCTTGAGGGCGAGATCGGGGTCGCCGGTGCCCTCCGGGCTGTCCGTCCCCTCCCAGAGCAGGCCGCGGACCGCGTTGCGCATCTCGTCGATATCGCAGGCCGAGAGCACCGGGCCGTCGAGCACCATCCCGGCGACCCGGCCTGGATGGCGCACACCGACACCCGCGGCGATATAGGAGCCGTAGGAGCTGCCGTAGATATGGGCGGTCTCGACCCCGGCATCGTCGAGCACCGCGGCGATATCGTCGACCACCTGCTTGACGGTGATCGCCTGCGGAGGTAGGTCCGCGCCGGCGTCGTCGTGGCGGGACAATCCCACCCCGCGGTGCTCGATCATGATCACATCGAAGCCCGCCGCGGCCGCGTGCCGCCGGAACGCCCGGTACGGCGCCACCGACGCCAGCCCCGGGCCGCCCGGGATGACCACCACCGGGTGAGCCGTCTTGCGGCCGACACGCACGTAATACAGGTCGAACGCCGCGTTAAGCGAGTCGGATGACGCGTCCCCGGCACGGGTCACCGGCCGCCGGACCGGGCGGACGCCGGGCAGGGCAGCCAGCCTGTCGTGGGCCCTGCGGCGCTTGGCGGACATCGTCATCACCCTCCATTCTGCCCCGCCACGCCCAACATCCGTAGGGTGACTTCTCAGGATCGCGGTGATCGCAAGCAGTGCGGCCCGGCCGGTGCCACCAGTACAAATGGTCGACATGACAACCGTCGCTCACAACCAGCGCATCCTGCCCGGGACACCCGAGTGGAAGGATCTGCTGAGCAGTATCGGCTCCGGGTCCCGAGAACGAGACCTCAACGACGAGAACCCTTTTGACCAGGTCGCCGCCCTCAAGCGCGCGGGCTTCGGTACTCTGCGACTTCCAGCCCGCCTCGGTGGCGCAGGACTGACTGTGCCGCAGCTGTTTTCCGCGGTGATCGATGTCGCCCATGCAGATCCGATCGTCGCGCACATCTTCCGCACCCATTTCTGGTTCGTCGAGGAACGGCTGCGCGCGCAGTCGGGCACGTGGCTCGACCTGGTCTCCGGAGGCAAGATCTTCGGCAATGCGTTCAGTGAGAAGGGCGCGCAGGCCGTCGGCAGCCTGGTCTTCAACACCCGGCTGCTGCCCAGCCCGACCGGCGGCTTCCGGCTCGACGGTGAGAAGTTCTACAGCACCGGCACGCTGTTCTCCGACTACCTGACCGTCACCGCCACCACCGATCACGACTCCGTCGCCACCGTCGTGGTGCCCGCAGACCGGCCCGGCGTCAAGATCATCGACGACTGGGACGGTTTCGGGCAGCGCCGCACCGGCACCGGCACCACCACCTTCACCGGTGTGACGGTTTCCGAGGACGAGATTCTCAGCGACAGCCCGTATGACGCCGATCCGGCCCCGACGGTCCAGTACGCGTCGCTGCAGCTCTACATCCACGCCGTGGTGGCGGGCGTGCTGGCCAATGTCGTCGATGACGGCGTCAACCTGCTGCGCTCACGGGAACGCAGCTTCAGCCACGCGCTGGCCGAGCGCCCCACCGATGACCCGCTGCTGCAGCGTCAGCTCGGTGAGCTGGCGTCGGTGGCTTATATCGCGCGCACCGCGGTGCTGGGCGCCGCCGAGGCCATCGGCGCCGCCACCGATTCCGAGATCGACGGTGTGCCGGACGCGGAGCTGGCCGCCGAGGCGCAGTTGAAGGTGGCGAAGGTCAAGGTGCACCTGGACGATATCGCTCCGATCGCGGCGACCCGGCTGCTGGAGCTGGGCGGCGCGAGCGCGGCCAGCCGGCAGCGCAACCTCGACCGGCACTGGCGCAACATCCGCACCATCACGCTGCACAACCCGGTGGGCCTCAAGGCGCGGGTCATCGGGCAGAACCTGCTGCACGGCACCCCGGTCCCGGCCAACGCCTACTTCTGATCGCGATTTGTGGAGCCGTAGTCGGAATGAGTACGACTGCGGCTCCACAAATCGGTGCGAAAGGTAACCACTCATGACCAAGCAACTGCACCTCGGCGGCTTCCAGATCGCGTCCCAGGTCACCCACAGCCACGCGGCGTGGCGGCACCCCGGCAGCGACACCGACTTCACCACCCCGGAGTACTACCACCGCATCGGGCGCATCCTGGAGCGCGGCAAGTTCGATTTCGTGTTCTTCGCCGATCTGCTGGCCGCACCGGCCCAGTACGGCGCCGACATCGCCGAGCCGCTGCGCCGCGGGACGCAGGCGACCGCGACGCTGGACCCGTCGATCGTGGCCGCCAGCATCGGCGCGGTCACCTCGAAGTTGGGCGTGGCGATCACCAAGTCCGCGACCTTCTTCCACCCCTACGAGCTGGCCCGCATCTTCGCCAGCCTGGACCACATCACCCGCGGCCGGGTCGCCTGGAACATCGTCACCTCGCTGACGGCCAGCGAGGCGCAGAACTTCGGCCAGGACGACCATCTGGATCACGAGTTCCGCTATGAACGGGCCGACGAGTTCGTACGGACCGCACTGGAACTGTGGTCGTCGTGGGATGCGGACGCGCTGGTGGTCGACAAGGAAAGCGGGGTGTTCGCCGACCCGGACAAGATCCACCGGGTGGACCATGAGGGAAAGTTCTTCCGCACCCGCGGCCCGCTGAACGTGCCACGCTCGCCGCAGGGCCGCCCCGTGCTGATCCAGGCCGGCTCGTCGAACACCGGGCGCGACTTCGCCGCCCGGTGGGCCGAGGCCATCTTCGAGATCGATCCGACGCCGGAAGGCCGCCGCGCCTACTATGACGACATCAAGTCGCGGGCAAGCAATTTCGGCCGGAATCCGGACGGTGTGCTGATCTTCCCGGCCTTCATCCCGTTCATCGGCGAAACCGAGTCCATCGCCAGGGAGAAGCAGGCGTTCCACAACGAACTGGCAGATCCGATCTCCGGTCTGATCACGCTGAGCGTGCACACCAACCACGACTTCTCGCAGTACGACCTTGATGCACCGGTGGAGGATGTTCAGGTGACCGGCACGCAGGGCCTGTTCGACACCGCCCGCCGCGTCGCGAACCGGGACAACCTGACCCTGCGCGATATCGGCAAGTGGTACGCCCAGGGTGTGCTGCTGCCCCAGTATGTCGGGACAGCGTCGCAGGTCGCCGATCAGATCGAGGAGTCGTTCACCTCGGGTGAGGCGGACGGTTTCATGGTCTCGGCGGCTCAAAGCCCGGGCACGTTCAACGATTTCGTCGACTATGTGGTCCCCGAGCTACAGCGGCGCGGGCTGTTCCGCACCGAGTACACCGGCGACACACTGCGTGACCATCTCGGGCTGAGCGCATTGCAGGCCGCCCAGCCGGCCCGGGTCTCCGAGGCAGTGGCCTAGGCGGTCAGCTCGATCAGTCGCGCGTCCTCGATGCCCGCGTACCGATCCGGACTGCAGGTCAGCACGATGACCTGGCCGTCGCCGCCGACCGCGTCGAACACGGCGGACATCCGGGTCAGACGGTCCGGGTCGGTGAAGCCCAGCGCGTCGTCGATGACGACGGGCACGGTGTCCTCCTTGGCCACCAGCGAGGCGCACGCCAGTCGCGCCACGATGCCGATCTGCTCCTTCGCGCCGCCCGACAGCGATTCGTAGCCGACGGTCCGTCCACCCAGAGTGCGGCTGCGGATGGTCAGATCGGTGTCGATGTCCACCTCGAAGTCGGCGCCGAACACGATGCGGCCCAGCCGTTCGATCTCGCCGCGGAACGGCTCGACATAGCGCAGGCGCGCGGATTCGCGGTGCCGCAGCATGACCGCGCGCAGGGTCTGCGCGGCCCGGGCGCGGCGCTCGATGCGCAGGTACTCACCGTGCGCGTGCTCGCGTTCGGTGTGAGCGGCATCCAGGGCACCCTTGCGGCCCTGCGTTCCATACAGTTTGAGGGTCGCGCTCAGTTCGGTGATCGCGGTGGCGGCGGCCTCACGCTCACGCAACAGCCCCTGCAGGGAGCGGGTCGCCGCGTCGAGTTCGGCGGCGACCATCTCCGGCTGCGCGGCCGCCAGTTCGGCGTCCAGCCGAATCACCTCGGCACCCGCCCGGGCCGCCTTCTCCGCGTCTGCTTCGGCCGCCAGACTGAGCTGATCATCGGTCGCGGTGAGCCGTTCGGCGGCCAGCCGTGCGTTGGCCGCCTGCAGCTCGGACTGCGCGGTACCGAGCTTTTCGCGCAGCACACCGGCGGTGACGGCGGCGTCGTTGCACGCGGTGACCGCGGCCGCGGCGAGAGCCCGTCGGGTGTCGGCGTTCTCCGACGCGGTCCGGTGCGTCGCGCGCGCAGCCTGGAGCGTGGCGCGCGCGGTCTCGGTGTCGCCGGCGATATCCGGTTGTCCGGCAATCAGTTCGGCGTGCCGGGCACGCAGCTGCTCGGGGGTCTCATCCCCGGTGAGCGCGGCGATGGTGGCGTGCAGCCTGCTCTGCGCGGATCGCAGCTCTCGCCGGCGGGCATCCTTGTCGCGCGCGTCGTCGATGTGTTCTGCCCCGGCACGCCGCAGCGCCTCGGTGAGCACCTCTTCGGCGGCAAGCAGCGCCGCGTGCGTGTCGAGTGTGTCGGCTCCGGGTACCACCCGGGCCTGCAACAGCCCGGGCAGTTCGATATCGGTGGGGGCACCGACGCTGCCCGACCAACCCTGTCCCGCGCCGAGGTCCACGGACTCGTCCCCGATCCGCAGCCGCACATCGGCCTGCGCCACGAGTTCGATATGGGCCGAGGCCAGTTCGGCCTGATCGGCCGCTCGCTGCACGGCGCGCGCGGCGGTCTCGATCTCGCGCATCAGCGCGTCGGTCATGTTGTTGCCGAGCAGCTCACGGTCCACCTCGGCGAGTTCGACTGCGGCACTGTCGATCTTGCTCAACTGCACGGTGAGCCGCGCGGCCTCGTCACGGGCGACCAGTGCAGCCAGCTCCGCACGCGCGTCATCCACGGCGGTGGCGGCGGCGTCCGCGGCGGCACATGCCTGCTCGGCGGCGACCTCGGCAGCCTCCTTGGCCCGCTGGGCCGCGGCATGGTTGCGGGCGGATTCCGCGGCGACCGCAATCAGATCCGCGGCGGACTGCGACCTTTCCTCGATCGTGGCTCGCAGCCGTCGGCGCTCGTTGACCGCCGCCAGCGACGCGGTATGGGTGGCGGTCGCGGCATCGGCGACCACCCGGGCGGTGTCGCGTTCACGGGTCAGTCGCGCCACGGCCGCGGCGGCCTGCTGGGCCGCGGTGACGCGCACCTGCGCCGACTCCACCTGCGCGACGGATACCGCCAGCTGTGTGGTCAGGGTCGCATGCCGCAGCACGGCCTGTTCGACCTCGGCGACCGCCGCGGCGTTGCGCACCACCTCGTCCTCGGCGGCGCGCAGCCGGTGGGTGGCCGCGGCCCAGGCCCCGGTCGGTCGCCCGGTCGGGGTGAAGTAGTTCAGGTACTCGACCTCGATCCGGTCGACGAGCAGCGGATCGGCATCGCCTGCCACATCCCCGGAGGAGCCGGCGGCGACGTCGAGCGCCCGTGACAGCGCGTCGCAACCGGACAGGTCCACCGGCGCGGTGGCCGAGGCCTGCAGCACCCGCTGGGCCTCCCACAGCGCGGTGTCCACCGTCTCGGACAGGATCGCCAGCACCCGGTCGTGCGCCTCATCCCCGGTGAGTTGCTGCCGTTTGGGCGCCAGGACGGTCAGCTCCGTCTCGGCGCGCTTGTGAAAACGCTTGCGGTAGACGAAACGGTATGGGCCCGTCGATATTTCGGCGATGACCTCGGCACCCACATCGGCGTGGGTGGGCTTGACTGCCTTCACCTCTTTCTTGGTGGAGCGATCCTTGATCGTCAGCAGCAGGTCCAGCGCCTCGATCATCGACGATTTGCCGATCTCGTTGGCGCCGCTGATCACCACGACACCACGGTCGGGGAACTCGATCTCGCGGTGGGCGACCCCGCGGTAGTTGGTGAGTATCAGCCGGTGCAGCTTCATGCGACGTTGCCCTCCAGGTGGCCACCGGAAAGCCGCAGCAGCAGTGCGAGCGCCGACCGGGCGTCCTCGGCCTCGGTGCCGTCGGTGCGCGCGGCGTCGACCAGTTCCTGTACCGCCCCGGCGGCGAATCCGCCGATGGACAGGTCGTCGAACTCGCCGTCGGCGGGCAGCACCACGATGTCGGAGTGCCGTTCCCACAACCGCAGCGAGGCGAAGACCCGCGCGTAGCGGTCCAGGCAGGCATCCAGCTTGGCCTTGTCGGTGACGGTCAGCGATCCGGTGAGCACCAGTTGCACCACTGTGCGTTCCTTGTCCGGCAACTGATCCAGATTGACGTCAAGGCCGGCGATATCACGGTCGTCGTTGACGTCGTGGCGCAAGGTGAGGAAGCGCCAGCGCCCGACCCGGCGCGCGGACACCTGCACCGGGTGCGCCGGATCGTTCTCGTCGGCGTCGACGACCAGCACGTGCCCCGGGTCTGTCTCGATGTCGTCGTAGTTGGTGACCTCCGGGGAACCGGAGTACCAGACCCGGCCGGTGACACCGACCTCGGTGCGAGAGTGCTTGTCCCCCAGCGCCACATAGTGCACGGCGCCACGGTCGATGGTGGCTTCCAGCCCGGCCAGCCGGATCAGCGACGGTTTCGCGGGATCCGGGTCCAGGACGTCCACACCGCCGTGCGCAACGAGGATCCGCATCGTGCCGTCGGCCGGCAGGTCGGCGCTGACCGCGGCCGCCAGATCGGTGGTCGGCGACTTGGAACGCCATGGCGCGGCGACGATCTCCAGCCCGGGCCGCACCTCGAACGCGCCGTCGCGATCCAGCACGGTGACATTGCCGGGGCACTCGTCGAGAAACAGCGTGCTGGTGTACACCGACCCGGCGTCGAGCTGATCATGGTTGCCCGGCAACAGATACACCGGAACGCCGATCGCCCGCATCGCCTCCAGGGCCAGGCTCACCTCCCGCGGAGCCAGCTGATTGTCCTCGAAGACGTCACCGGCGACGACGACGAACTCGGCATCGACCTCGGCGGCCAGCGCACCCAGGCCCGAGACGGCGTCGCGACGGGCGGCCGCGTAGCGCGACTGTGCCTCGCCGCCACCGGCACTGAGGAAGTGCCGGGTCATCCCGAGCTGCCAGTCGGCGGTATGCAGGAAGCGCATCTCAGCACTCCTTTCCGGGTCGGTGAATGTGTTCGTGGCGAGTCTAGGTCCGCTGTCCGACAAGTCCCGGGACGCTGGTCGGCATGGCATAGCCTCATTGGGATGAGAACGCTTCTGCTGCTGCGCCACGCCAAGTCGGACTACCCCAGCGGCGTCGGAGACCATGGCCGTCCGCTGGCCCCGCGCGGTATCCGGGAGGCCGGGCTCGCCGGTGACTGGCTGCGGGCGGAGGCGCCACCGATCGACGCGGTGTTGTGTTCCACGGCGACCCGCACCCGGCAGACCTTGGAGCGGACCGGGATCGACGCGCCGGTGAGCTTCGTGGAACGGATCTACGACGCGACCCCGGGCATCGTCCTCGGCGAGATCAACGGCGTCGCCGACGATGTGCAGACGCTGCTGGTGATCGGACACGAACCGGTGATGTCGGGCCTGGCGCTCGGCCTGGCCGATGACAGCAGCGATTCCGGTGTGGTCGCCGAGATCGAGGCGAAGTATCCGACCTCGGCGCTGGCGTTGTTGAGGGTGCCGACCCCGTGGCGTGAGCTCGAGCTCGGTGGCGCGCGGCTGGCGGGATTCCACATCCCCCGCTAGCTACGAGTTGGTGGCGAGCGTCAGCTCCATCAGCTTGATGGCCATCGCGCAGGCATCGATACCGGGAGCCTGCGGATTGACCCACCAGCCGACGACACCGCTGGCATCGCTGGCCACCCCGCACGCACCGTTGGCGGCCGGGTTGCGCATCACGATCGACTGCACGCCGGCGACCCGGCGATCCTCGACCGGGAAGTTCATCGCCTCAGCGGCCTGTCGCTCGTTCTCCAGGTCGCCGAGTTCGAACCAGAACCTGGTGATGTCGATCAGCCCGGCCGGGTTGGCGGCCTGCCACCGGCACACCGCACCGACGAACGTGCTCTGGATGTCCAGCGGGTCGGCACCGACCGTCTCGGCCAGGATGTCCTCGGTCAGGACGTCGCATTCCTTGAGCAGGTTGGGGTAGGTCTTCTCGGAGTCGTTGTTGCGCGGGCCTGCGCTGCCGGATCCGGCCTTGATCGCCGACCCGTCGACCGCGCGCGAGCAGCCCTGCACGCCGAGCACCATGGTCAGCGCGGCCAGCAGCGCGATCACCACGGTCAGCGGACGTTTCACGGAGCGGCGGATCATTTGGCGTTCACAATCGACTGGCGGGTGAGTTCCTTGGCGACTTCGCAGGCGTCCGGGTAGGGCTTCTGGGCGAAGCTGACCGACCATTCGATGAAGTCATCGTCGAACTGGATCCCGATCTCGCACAGGCTGGGCCCGAGCACCAGGTCTTCGCCGATGGCGATGAACCCGTTCTGGCCCTCGATGCTGATGTCCTCCACGCTGGCGCGCGACAGTTCCTCGGTCTTGCGTTCCCGCCCGATCGGGCTGCCGCGGAAGTGGGTGAAGGAGAAGTGCGGGCCGACGATACCGCCGCCGGCCAGCCACTGGCAGCCCACCGTGGTGCGCGCCGTGTTCACCAGCCCGACGACCTCGGTCAGCTGCGAGATGGTCTGGTCGGTGATGCCGCCGCATTCCGGGAAGTCCGGTCCGTGCTGGGCCGCCGGCGCCGACTCGCTGCTCGGCGGCACCGAAGGGGTGGACGGGTCGTCGGAACTGGAGCAGGCTGCCACCACGGGGAGCACCGCAGCGGCGGCCACCAGCATCTTCGCTGCACGAGTGAGCCGTCCTTGAGGGACAGCATGGCCGCTTCTGGGGGTCACGACATGCACTGTAGCGGCAGCCCGGCGCGGAACCGTTGACATACCGACTGACCTGCCTTTTCGTGTCCCGGTCCCGCACCTGCTGCTACAGGACGATGTGCGACAGTAGCCAGATGTTGCTCGACCTGGTGCGCCGGTATGTGCACCCGTACCGTGGGCTGCTCGCGGTGGTAGCGGGCCTGCAGGTGGTCAGCACGCTGGCCTCGTTGTATCTGCCGACGGTCAACGCCGCGATCATCGACGAGGGCGTCGCGGTGGGCGACACGTCGCGGATCGTGCAACTGGGCCTGGTGATGCTGGGCGTGACGGCACTGCAGGTGGTGTGCGCCGCCGGGGCGGTCTTCTTCGGGTCGCGGGCCAGCATGGGGTTCGGCCGGGATCTGCGGGCGGCGATGTTCTCCCATGTGCTCGGCTTCTCCGCGGTGGAGACCGCCCGGTTCGGGACGCCGACGCTGCTCACCCGGACCACCAATGACGTTCAGCAGATCCAGTTGCTGGTCCAGATGACGAGCACCATGCTCATCACCGCGCCCATCATGGGCGTGGGCGGTATCGCGATGGCCATACATCAGGACGCCGGGCTGTCCTGGCTGCTGCTGATCAGTGTGCCGATCCTGGCGCTGGCCAACGGCTGGCTGGTGTCGCGGCTGATGCCGATCTTCCGCACCATGCAGCGCGTCATCGACAACATCAACCGGGTGATGCGCGAACAACTTTCCGGGATCCGGGTGATCCGGGCATTCGCTCGCGAACCCCTGGAACGCAGCCGGTTCGACGAGGCCAGCCGGGCGCTCACCGATACCGCGCTGAGCGCCGGGCGCTGGCAGGCGCTGATGCTGCCGGTGACGACGCTGGTCATCAACATCTCCAGCGTCGCCCTCATCTGGTTCGGCGGGCAGCGCATCGACGACGGCCAGATGCAGGTGGGCTCACTGATCGCGTTCCTTGCCTACTTCATGCAGATCCTGTACGCGGTGCTGCTGGCCACCTTCCTGGTGGTGCTGCTGCCCCGCGCGTCGGCGTGCGCGGAACGGATCACCGAGGTGCTGTCCACGGCACCCGAGATCACCGGCCCGGACGACCCGGCGCCCGCCCCGGTCACCGGGGAGGTGCGCCTCGCCGGTGTCACCTTCAGCTATCCGGGCGCCGATCGCCCCGTGGTGCAGGATGTTTCGTTCACCGCCACGCCCGGCACCGTGACCGCGATCGTCGGGAGCACCGGTTCGGGCAAGTCCACCCTGATAGCCCTGATCAGCAGGCTCTATGACGTCACGGCGGGAGCCATCCGCCTCGATGGCGTCGACGTGCGCGATTTCGATCCCGAGGATCTCTGGGCGACAATCGGATTGGTGCCCCAGCGCGGTTACCTGTTCTCCGGCACCGTCGCCGACAACCTGCGCTACGGAAAGGCGTCGGCCACCGAGGACGAGATGTGGGATGCGCTGCGGGCAGCGGCCGCCGACGATTTCGTCCGCGCTCATCCCGACGGCCTGCAGATGCGCGTCGCGCAGGGCGGCATCAATTTCTCCGGCGGTCAGCGGCAGCGACTTGCCATCGCGCGCGCGGTGATCCGGCAACCGGCGGTGTACCTGTTCGACGATGCGTTCTCGGCGCTGGACGTGCACACCGACGCCCGGGTGCGCGCCGCACTGCGCGAGGTGTCCGCGGCGGCGACGGTGATCATCGTGTCGCAGCGGATCTCGACGGTGGCACAGGCCGATCAGGTGATCGTCATCGACGACGGCCGGGTGGTCGGCGCGGGCACCCACCACGCGCTGCTCACCGACTGCCCCACCTATGCCGAGTTCGTGGACTCACAGTCGGTGCGGGCATGACCCGGCCGACGCGGGAACCACCGGCGGCCCGCTCGCGCGATTTCAAGGGCTCCGCGGTCCGGCTGCTGAAACGGCTGGCCCCGCAACGCAGTCTGACAGCGCTGGTCATTGCGCTTGCGGTGGGCGGTATCGCGATCGGTGTGATCGGGCCGCGCATCCTCGGTCACGCCACCGACCTGTTGTTCAACGGGGTCATCGGCCGCGAGTTACCGTCCGGGCTCAGCAAGGATCAGGCCATCGAGGCCGCCAGGGCTCGCGGTGACGGCACCTTCGCCGATCTGCTCTCCGGGATGAACGTGATACCCGGCCGGGGTGTCGACTTCACCGCCGTGGCGCACACCCTGATGCTGGCGTTGGGCCTGTATCTGGTTGCCGCGCTGCTGGTCTGGTTGCAGGCCCGCATCCTCAACGTGGTGGTGCAGCGCACCATGGCGGCGATGCGCACCGAGATCGAGCACAAGGTGCACCGGCTGCCGCTGTCCTATGTCGACGGCCGGCAGCGCGGTGAACTGCTCAGCCGCGTCACCAACGATGTCGACAACGTGCAGTCCTCACTGGCCATGACGATCAGTCAGCTGCTGACGTCGTTGATCACCGTGGTGGCGGTGCTGGCGATGATGCTGACGATCTCGCCACTGCTGGCTCTGATCACGGTGTTGACGGTGCCGCTGTCCCTGCTGGCGACCCGCACCATCGCCCGCCGCTCGCAGAAACTGTTCGTGGCGCAGTGGACCAACACGGGCCGGCTCAACGCCCATATCGAGGAGACCTACAGCGGATTCACCGTGGTGAAGACCTACGGTCACCGCTCCGCGGCCGCCGAACGGTTCACCGAACTCAACGGCGAGGTGTACCGGGCCAGCCTGGGCGCACAGTTCCTGTCCGGGTTGGTCTCGCCGGCCACCACGTTCATCGGCAACCTCAGCTATGTGGCGGTCGCGGTCATCGGCGGTATCCAGGTCGCGACCGGGCAGATCACGCTGGGCAGCATCCAGGCGTTCATCCAGTACGTCCGCCAGTTCAACCAGCCGCTGACCCAGGTGGCGTCGATGTACAACTCGCTGCAGTCCGGGATCGCCAGCGCAGAGCGCATTTTCGATCTGCTCGACGCGCCGGAGGAGTCGGCCGAACCCACTGTCGCCGCCCCGGCTTCGGGAGCGGGTCGCGTCGAGTTCGAGCACGTCTCCTTCGGTTACCGGCCCGACACCCCGGTGATCGAGGACCTGTCCCTGGTCGCCGAGCCCGGTTCCACGGTGGCCATCGTCGGGCCGACCGGTGCGGGCAAGACCACGCTGGTGAATCTGCTGATGCGCTTCTACGACATCGACACCGGCCGCATCACGATCGACGGCGTCGACATCGCGTCGCTACCCCGCCAGGTGCTGCGCGCCCGGATCGGCATGGTGCTGCAGGACACCTGGTTGTTCGGCGGCACCATCTACGACAACATCGCCTACGGCCGTCCGGACGCCACACCCGATGAGGTGTACGAGGCCGCCCGCACCGCGCACGTCGAGCGGTTCGTGCAGACCCTGCCCGATGGGTACGAGACCCGGGTCGGCGATGACGGCGGCGCCATCAGCGCCGGGGAGAAACAGCTGATCACCATCGCCCGCGCGGTGCTGGCCCGCCCCGCGCTGCTGATCCTGGACGAGGCGACCAGTTCGGTGGACACCCGGACCGAACTGCTCATCCAGCAGGCGATGGCCGAATTACGGCGGGACAGGACCAGTTTCATCATCGCGCACCGGTTGTCCACCATCCGCGATGCGGACCAGATCCTGGTGATGGAGGCGGGACGCATCGTGGAGCGGGGCACCCACGCCGAACTGCTGGACCGCCACGGCGAGTACTGGGCCATGTCGGTCGGGGCGAGTGGAGCGCAGCGGAGCGACGGGAAGTAGCCGAGCGTGACCCGCCATCAAGCACTCTGCTCATTCGCAATCCAGGGACAACCACCGAATCGGTTGCGCAGGATGCAGGTATGCCCGCGACCGTGCACACCTTCTGCCGGTACTGCCTGGCCTCGTGCGGTGTGGAGGTCACCGTCGAGGACAACCGGGTCAGCAAGATCGCCGCGGACAAACTCAACCCGCACAGCTGGCAGGATTTCTGCGCGAAGGGCCGCACGGCGGCCGCGGTGGTCGAGCATCCGCGCCGTGTCGTCGCGCCGATGCGCCGGGTCGGTGACGGCTATGTCGAGGCCTCGTGGCAGGAGGCGTTGCGCGATATCGCCGACCGGATGAACCGTTTGATCGACGCCGACGGACCGGACGCCATCGGCGCCTACTACGGCAACCCGGCCGGCTACTCGTCGTCGAACCTGGTGTTCATGAACGGCTGGCTGGACGCGGTCGGCACCCGCAACCGTTACGCCGTCGGGTCGGTGGACCAGAACGCCGTGCATGTGGTCGCCCAGGCGATGTACGGATCCGCCCTGATGGTGCCGGTTTCCGATATCGACAACTGCGACTTCTTCCTGCTGGTCGGCGCGAACCCGGCTGTCAGCGCCTGGAATTGGCTGGAATCCGCGCCCGGCGGCTGGCGGCGTGCCGTGGACCGTCAGCGCCACGGCGCCCGGATCGTGGTGGTCGACCCGGTGCGCACCGAGTCCGCCGACAAGGCCGACACCCATCTTGCCGTGCACCCGGGCCAGGACTGGGCACTGCTGCTGGCCATGGTCAAGGTCATCCTGGACGCTCGCCTCGAACACCCCGGAGACTGTGCCGACCTGGCCAACGGGATGGCGGAGATCCGTGCGCTGGCGGCCGCGGCGGACCTCACCGACCTGGCCGGCCGCTGCGCCATCCCCCGCGACCAGATCGAGCAGTTGGCAACGGATTTCGCGAGGGCGCCGGGCGCGATGGTGATCACCAGGACCGGGGTGTCGCTGCAGGAAACCGGGACCGTCGCCGAATGGCTGGGGCAGGTGCTCAACGTCATCACCGGACGGATGGATCGGCCCGGCGGCCGCCGATTCGAACCCGGCTACGTCGACACGCTGCGACTGGCCGGTCTGGCCGAGACCGCACCGCACCGCAGCAGGGTCGCCGGACGCGAGATGGTGGCCGGCGCGCACGCGCTGGCCGAACTGCCCGCCGAGATCCTCACGCCCGGCACCGGCCAGATCCGGGCATTGGTGATCAACTCCGGGAATCCGGTGATATCCGGACCCGACGGCGCCCGCCTCGATGCCGCTCTGCAACAGCTGGATCTGTTGGTGGCCATCGACTTCGTGCAACGCGAGAGCCATCGGCATGCGCATTGGCTGCTGCCCGCGGTGCACTGGCTGGAACGCGAGGACCTGCTGGCCTTCACCAGCAGCATGCACGACGAGCCGTTCGTCCAGTTGGGCGTCCGGGCCCTCGACCCGCCGCCGCAGGCCCGTGAGGAGTGGCGGATCTTCGTCGACCTGGCGCTGGCCATGAAGCGGCCGCTGTTCGGTGCCCGCGGGCTCAACGGTTTCATCCGGTCCAGCCGGCGGGTCGCCGGGGCGACCGGCCGTTCGAGCCTGGCGTTCGGCCCGCACTGGATCAACCGGCTGATGATCGTGACATCACGGAAGGTCAACGGACGCAAGCTGAAATGGCGCGATCTTCGCGACAATCCGCATGGCCTGGTGCTGGGGCCCCGCGAGTTCGGGCACTTCCGCGCGGCGCTGCGGACCCCGGACAAGAAGGTTCGGGTGGCGCCGGCGGAGTTCGTCGCGCGTACCCGCGAACTGCTGGCCGAGACCGCCCCGGATGCCGACCCGGAATTCCCGTTCCTGCTGGGCAATAGGCGCAACCGCCACGCGATGAACTCGTGGCTCAACGAGCTGCCCGGCCTGCATCCGGGCGGGAAGCGCAACGTCGTGTTCGTCCATCCCGAGGACGCGGCGGCACTGGGCATCGGCGATGGTGACACCGTGCGGGTGTTCTCGGCGGTGGGCTCGGTGCAGGTCACCGCGGTCGTGTCGGACCGGCCACGCCGCGGGCTTGTCGTGATGGAACACGGTTGGGGTTCACGAGTTTTCGACCCACGCTCCGGTGCGCTGCCGCAGGTCTACGGCGTCAACCGTAATCTGCTGGTCGACGGCGCCGCGCTGGATCCGTTGTCGCAGACCTCGGCCCTGGGTGGCACGCACGTCGCGATCGAGCGGATCGCCGAGGCCACGGTTTCTGGCGCGAGAACGCCCTCGGCGGGCCTGGTCTAGAGCCCGGGGCCCTCCGCGCGCACATCGTCGACCGCAGTCATGGCCTCGCGCAGTCTCGCCAGCCACTCCTCGGTGTGTTCACCGACCAGTTTCACCGACCACGCCAGGGCATCCGAGCGCGACCGGGCGACACCGGCGTCGACCAGCGTGTCGAGTACCTGACGCTCCGGTTGTTTGAGCCTGGTCATCACCGGGACGGCGATATGGGTGAACAGCGTGCGCTCACCGCCGGTCTGCACGCCCCACGAGACCTTGCGGCCGAATCGGTCCTGGGCCTCGTCGGCGATGCGCATGCGCTCGCCGCGGGTTTCCTCACGGAACTTGGCGACCCGTCCGGATGCCCGGGCCGCGCTCTCGTCGCTGTCGGGTTCGGGTAGCTGCCCGATCACCGTGATTTCTTCGCGATCGACCACGACGGTCGGATCACCGGCGAACCAGCCGTCGGGCAGGCGCCCGGCGAACCAGTCCGCGGCATCGGTGACGGCGTCGGTGGATCCGCGCCGCCCGTGCTGATGATGTCTCATGATTACATGATTACACCGTTACAGCACGCTGCGGGCAGTGTTCGCACACAGCGAAAGCCCTGGTCATCGGGGACTACCGCTTTTTGAGCAGGGCCACACCGCCGCCCAGCACCAGCGCGACCAAGAGCAGTCCCGCCCACCCGGCACCGGCCAGCCACCAGACCACAGCCACCGCGATGATGGCCGGTGAGGCCAGGAACAGCACCATCCCCGGATGCTCTTTGACCACTGCCAACGCGCTCTTTGCCCGCACCCGGTCGATCTCGTCACCTGCCATACATCCAAGAATGCCAGCCTAAGGTGATTCTGTACGCGTCGAATCGGCTGAGTTTGTTGAGGAGTGCACAGTGAGTGGTCAATGGTTGCGGGACCCCGAGGGCCGCTTCGAGTACCGCTGGTATGACGGACAGAACTGGACGGATCAGGTGTCCCATCAGGGGCAGGTCCACACCGCGCCGCTCGGCGGGGCACCGGCGCAGGCGCCGCCCGCCCAGCAGTTCGACCCCCAGGGCGCGCCGCAGGCTGCCCAACATGAAAGCCAGGGCCAGCCGGCCCAGCCCCAGGGCGACGGCTTCGCGGGTATCAGCGGCGACCTGATCGACGGACGGTTCAGCGAGAAGGAATCCAAGGCGATCGCGCTGCAGAACGAGCGCCTGCTGCGCGTCCGACTCGGTGAGCCGTTCATGGCCCGCCAGGGCTCGATGGTCGCCTATCAGGGCAATGTGGACTTCGCCTTCGAGGGCGGCGGTGCGGGCAAGTTCCTGAAGAAGGCGCTGACCGGCGAGGGATTGCCGCTGATGCGCTGCCAGGGCCAGGGCGATGTCTTCCTGGCAGAACAGGCCAACTACGTGCACCTGCTGCAGCTGACCAACTCGGGCCTGTCGATCAGCGGCAAGAACGTGCTGGCCTTCTCGGCGAGCCTGAACTGGAACATCGAGCGGGTCAAGGGCGGCAGCATCGCCACCGGCGGACTGTTCAACACCACGCTGCGGGGCAGCGGCTGGGTCGCGTTGACCACCGACGGACCGCCGGTGGTGCTCAATGCCGCCGAGGCACCCACCTTCGCCGACACCAATGCGGTGGTGGCCTGGTCGGCGAACCTGCAGACTCAGCTCAAGACCAGCTTCAAGGCGGGCGCCCTGATCGGTCGCGGGTCCGGCGAAGCGGTGCAGGTCGCCTTCCACGGCCAGGGTTTCGTGATCGTGCAGCCCTCGGAGGGCATCACCATCCCGGTGCAGTAGCGCCTAGAGCGAGTCGAGAATGGCCTTCATCTCGTCGATCTCGCGCTGCTGGCTGTCGATGATCGCCCGCGCCATGGTCTTGGCCGGCTCGAACTGACCGCCGTCGAGCACTCCCTGGGCCATGGTGATCGCACCTTCGTGGTGACCGATCATCTGGTCCAGGAACAGCTTCGTGGCCTCGGGACCGGCTGCGGCACGCAGCTTCTCGATGTCCCCGCTTGCGACCATGCCTTCCATCGAGCCGTGGTCCATCGCCGGCATCGGCGGGTTACCCCAGCTGGTCAGCCAGCCCTGCATCTGCGCGATCTCGGGAGCCTGTGCCGCCTTGATCTCCTTGGCCAGGTCGACCACGCGCGCGTCGACATCGTCCTTGGCGAGCAGGATGTCGGTCATCTCCACCGCCTGACTGTGATGCGGAATCATGTGCTGGGCGAACATGACGTCCTCGCCGTTGTGGGCCGACGAGCCCTCGGCGGCCGGCCCGGGACTGGCGCCGCTACCGCTGTGACTGGTCGGATGGTCATGGTCGCCATGACCATCCCCGCTGGTCTCAGCCGGCCGATCGGTACAGCCGGCCAGCAGCAGCGCGGCCAGCGCGGCCGTCGCGATCGCCTTTGCCGGTGTGCTCATCATGTGGTCCTCCTCGCAGAACGAAGCTATTTACCCATACCCCCTACCGGTATATCATGGCGGGATGAGCATGGTTCTTGAGGTCCACGGTATGAGCTGCGGACACTGCGTGTCGGCGATCACGGCTGCTGTCACCCCACTGGCCGGTGTCACGTCGGTCGATGTCGATCTGGCCGGTGGCAAGGTCATCGTGGCGGGCACCGCCGATGTCGGCGCCGTCTCCGCCGCGATCGAGGACAGCGGATACGACGTGGGTGCCGCGCTGTCAGCCTAGGAGACAAGCCATGAGCACTGCGCAGCCGAGCGCGAGTGAGGATCGCAGCGAGGTACGAGCGAGGACCGGAGCGAACGGGAGGCAAGCCATTCATACGTTCACGCTCGACGTCGGCGGCATGACCTGTGCGTCGTGCGCGGCGCGGATCGAGAAGCGCCTCAACCGTATCGAGGGCGTGCAGGCCAGCGTGAACTTCGCCACCGAGCAGGCAAGGGTCGATTTTCCCGCCAGCGTCTCACCCGAGGAACTGGTGGCCGCTGTCGAGGCGACCGGTTACACCGCATCGCTGCCGCCCGAGAACGACGCTTCCACCGATGAACCGGACGACTCGGCGCCCTGGCGCCGGCGGCTGCTGATCTCGGCGGCGCTGGCCGTACCGGTGGCGCTGCTGTCGATGGTGCCGGTGCTGCAGTTCGACAACTGGCAGTGGCTGGCGTTCGCGCTGGCCTCCCCGGTGGTCGTGTGGGGCGCCTGGCCATTCCACAGGGCCGCGTGGACGAACCTGCGCCACGGTGCCGCGACCATGGACACGTTGATCTCGGTGGGTGTGATCGCCGCCTACGCATGGTCGGTGTGGGCGTTGTTCTTCACCCACGCCGGGATGCCCGGGATGAAGATGCCGTTCGAGTTGATCTCCACCGGCTCCGAGCCGCACCTCTACCTGGAGGTCGCCGCGGCGGTCACGACCTTCCTGCTTGCCGGCCGCTATTTCGAGGCGCGCGCCAAACGCCGGTCCGGTGCCGCGCTGCGGGCGCTGCTGCACATGGGCGCCAAGGACGTCACGGTGCTGCGCACCGATGGCGAAATCCGCATCTCCATAAACCAACTCGCCGTCGGTGACGTGTTCGTGGTGCGCCCCGGCGAGAAGATCGCGACCGACGGCGTGATCACCGCGGGCACGTCGGCGGTCGATGCGTCGATGCTCACCGGGGAGCCGGTACCGGTCGAGGTCACCGCGGGCGACGACATCGCCGGCGCGACGGTGAACGTGGGCGGACGCCTCGAGGTGCGCGCCACCCATATCGGCGCCGACACCCAGCTCGCGCAGATGGCCCGGCTGGTGTCCGAGGCGCAGAGCGGCAGGGCCGACGTGCAGCGTCTCGCCGACCGGGTCTCGGCGGTCTTCGTGCCGATCGTCATGGTGCTGTCGCTGCTGACGTTGTTGGGCTGGTTGACCTTCGGTGACGGATCGGTCGCCGCCGCGTTCACCGCCGCCGTCGCCGTCCTGATCATCGCGTGCCCCTGTGCGCTGGGCCTGGCCACGCCGACGGCGCTGCTGGTCGGCACCGGCCGCGGCGCGCAGCTGGGCATCCTGATCAAGGGCCCGCAGGTGCTCGAGTCGACCCGCCGGATCGACACCGTGGTACTCGACAAGACCGGGACCGTCACCACCGGTCGCATGTCGGTGGTGGCCGTGCATGCCGCCGACGGCGAGAACCCCGACGATGTGCTGAGATCGGTCGGGGCCCTGGAGAACGGCTCCGAGCATCCGATCGCCCGCGCCATCGCCGGCCACGCCGCTGAACGCGGGCCGCTGTCTGCGGTCACCGACTTCGAGAATCACGGCGGCCTCGGGGTCACCGGCGTGGTCGAGGGCCGGCCGGCCGCCGCCGGCCGCGCCAGCTGGCTGCGCGACCACTTGTCGCTGACGACGCCCGGGGAACTGGTACGCGCCGCCGACGCGGCCGCCGAGCAGGGACACAC
Organism: Mycolicibacterium sp. P9-22; assembly: GCF_008329585.1. Taxonomy (GTDB): domain Bacteria; phylum Actinomycetota; class Actinomycetes; order Mycobacteriales; family Mycobacteriaceae; genus Mycobacterium. The sequence goes on from NZ_NPKP01000008.1 coordinate 110,348, forward strand.
ACCGATCTGGTTTGCCACCGACGGGCAGATCCGCGCCGTCGTGGTGGTCGCGGACACCATCAAGGACACTGCGGCCGAAGCCGTTTCGGGTTTCCGCGCACTCGGGCTCACCCCGGTGCTGCTGACCGGCGACAACCGCCGCGCCGCGGAATCGGTGGCCGCCCAGCTGGGTATCGAACGCGTGGTCGCCGAGGTGTTACCCGCGGGCAAGGTCGACGAGATCAAACGCCTGCAGGCCGACGGTCGGGTGGTCGCCATGGTCGGCGACGGTGTCAACGATGCCGCGGCACTGGCGCAGGCCGATCTGGGGCTGGCCATGGGAACCGGTACCGACGTGGCCATCGAGGCCTCGGATCTGACGCTGGTGCGCGGCGATCTGCGGGCCGCCGTCGACGCGATCCGGTTGTCCCGGGCCACCCTGGGCACCATCAAGGGCAACCTGTTCTGGGCGTTCGCCTACAACATCGCCGCGCTGCCGCTGGCGGCCGCGGGGCTGCTCAATCCGCTGATCGCCGGCGCTGCGATGGCCTTCAGCTCGGTGTTCGTGGTGACCAACAGCCTGCGGCTGCGCCGGTTTTCGGGAAGCTGAGTGTATTCGGCCAGCTAGCCGGGCAGATATCGAGCCCGGAACACCTTCACATCGTCCTTGATGCCCTTGAGCCGTTTTGCGCCGGCGAAGGACCATTCGATCCCGGACTCGTCGCCGATCGCGGTCCGGACCGCCTCGGTCACCAGGACGGCACCGGGACGGGCCGCGCCGGTGACCCGGCTGGCCAGGTTGACCGGGCTGCCGAACCAGTCGCCGCTGCGGTTGACCGCCATCCCGGACGCCAGACCGACGCGTAACCGCGGGAACTCGTCGTCGGCGCTCGCGGCTTCCAGCAGCGCGAGCATCGCCGTGAGCAGGGCCAGCGGCTCCGGGCTCACCAGCATCACGGCGTCACCGATCGACTTGATGAACCGCACGGGCGGCGCCACCACCTCATGCGTGGCCTCGACCAGCCGGTTCGCCAAACCCTCCAATTCCTCGGGCGGCACCGCCTCCCCGAGCTTGGTGAAACCGACCAGATCGGCGAATGCGACGGTCACCTCCCGCGCCCCAGGAAGGGGGCGGCCCTCGGCCCGCTCCCCCGCGGTCACCGCGTCCGTCTCCATGGTGCGCCGCAGCTCGAGGCGCAGCATGTCCTCGATCAGCGGACCGAGAAGCGGATTGACCTGGCGCAGTAGCGCTTCGGAGGCGACCGCGACGTCGAGCTCACTGACACCGGGCGCCATCACCGCCGACATCGAGGTGAACCGCATGGCCTCGGCCGTCCTCGACAAACCGTCGGCCAGCGCCCGCACCACCAGGACAATATTGTCCTCGTCGATGCCCATGTCGACGAAATGCCGTGCATACTTGGCGATCTCACCATCGACCCGCAGATGCGCGGCCTCGTCGGGGTCATCGACCCGCGGCAGGCCGAGTGCCCGCTGGATACGCTGCAGCAACTCCAGACCGATTCCGGTGCTGTCGCTGATCTCGCGCGCGGAAACGTAGTCGCCGTCGTCGCCGAGGATGCGCCGCGACGCCAGCAGCACCGGCGTGTCGGAATCCCGGATCTGCTCGATCGTCACGCCCTGATCCAGCAACCACGGGATCAACTCGGCCCGGTCGGCACGGGCCCTGCCGTCCAGGCCGTCGAGCAGACCCGACGCCTCGATATCGAAGTCGCTACCCACCGGGCCAACCTATACCGGCGGGCAGGCATCATCTGGTCGGTGAGCGAATTGCTGCACGGACTGCCGCCTATCGTCGGTCCCGACCCGACGGTGCTGGTGCTGGGCAACATGCCCAGCGCCCTCTCCCTGACGCACGGGCAGTACTACGGCAATCCCCGCAACGCGTTCTGGCCGATCTGTGCGGCCATCTACGGCTTCGACCCGAACGCGCCGTATGAGCAGCGGGCGGCCGCACTGACACGCCACGGTATCGCGGTGTGGGATGTACTGCGGTGCTGCCGTCGTGCCGGCAGCCTGGACTCCGCGGTGGAGCGGGACAGCATGGTGCCCAACGACTTCGGCTTGTTTCTGGCGGCGAACCCGACGATCGATCTGCTGTTGTTCAACGGAGCCGCGGCCGAAGCCAACTACCGCAGGCTCGTGCCGGACACCCCGGCCGTCCCGAGCATCCGGCTGCCGTCGACGAGCCCGGCCCACACCATGCGGTTCGCCGACAAACTCGCGCAGTGGCGCACCGCGATGGGCCGCTAGGTCAACCGCTCGACGGCGTTCTTGGCCTCACGCAGACCCATCCCGGTCTCATCGCGCAGCAGCTTGATGGCCGCGATCTTGTTGCCCTGGATCGCCAACTGTCGCACCATCTCGGTGACGCCCGACTGCGGGGCCAGGATCTCCGAGCCCGATGTGTCGGTGAGCTCGCCGGACGGTCTCGGCGAGTGGCCGGTGTTGAGCGCCCGCTCCAGCGCGGCGACCCGTCGCTCCAACTCCTCGACCCGACGTTGCAGATCGTCGTCCGAGCCTCCGAACAGTCCCATGGCCGAACTCTAAAGGACGCAACGGCTACCGTGGCGGCATGTCCTGCGTGTTCTGCGCCATCGTCGCCGGTGATGCCCCCGCCATCCGTATCCACGAGGACGACGATCTGCTGGCGATCCTCGATATCCGGCCGTTCACCCGCGGGCACACCCTGGTGATCCCCAAACGACACACCGTGGATCTGACCGACACCCCGCCGGCGACGGTCGCGGCGATGGCCGTGCTGGGCCAGCGCATCGCGCAGGCCGCCCGGGTGTCGGGGCTGCACGCCGATGGCAACAACATCGCCATCAACGACGGCAGAGCGGCGTTTCAGAGCGTGTTCCACATCCACCTGCATGTGGTGCCCCGGCATGACGGCGACAAGCTGGCGTTCGCCAAGGGCATGCTGCTGCGCCGCGACGCCGACCGGGAGGAGTCCGGCCGGCTGCTCCGGGCGGCACTGGCGCAACTCGACGAAGCCGCGCAGGATTGAGCCCATGGGCATGCCTCCGTGGGAGCGTTATATCGGCCTCCCGTTGCTGATGTTGCACGACAAGCTGTACAAGGCGACCGACGGACGGATCGGGCACACCATCCCGTTCGGTCCGTCGGCGCTGATCCTGCACACCGTGGGCGCCAAGACCGGGCTGGAACGCGCGAACTCGCTGACCTATGCCCGCGACGGCGCCGATTACCTGGTGGTGGCCTCCAAGGGCGGTGAGCCCAAGGCCCCGGGCTGGTATCACAATCTGAAGGCCAACCCGCAGGTGGAGATCAACGTCGGCCCCAAGCGGATTCCGGTGACCGCCCGCGCGGTGTTCCCCGGCGACCCCGACTTCGACCGTCTGTGGCGCATCGTCAACGACATGCGCGGCAACAAGGACCGCTATATCGGTTACCAGCAGCGCACCACCCGGCCGATTCCGGTGGTGGTGCTCTCGCCTTAGAGCAGCTCTTTGGCGAGCAGTTCCAGTGTCAGCTCCCGGCCCGGTGCGGTGCGGGCATCGGTGCCCCGGAACGCCGAGGCGACCGGTGAGACCATCACCTCGTCGACGTCGAACTGTGCTGCCACCGAACGGATCTGGTCGGCCGCCGCGGCCGGGTCGCCGACCACGGTGCGGGCCAGACCCGAGTCGACGATCAGCTGTTCCTGCGCCGAGAGCCGCGCGGCTTCGGCGTCCTCGACGAGATCCAGCGGACCCAGGGTTTGTCCGGTCCGCAGCCGGGCCATCATCTGCAGGTTGGGTAGCAGCAGCCGCAGCGCCTCGTCGCGAGTGTCGGCCACCGACGCGTTGATCGTCATGAAGGTGGTCGGTTCGGCCAGCAGCTCACTGGGCCGGAACTCGGCGCGGTAGGCGGCCAGCGCCTCCGCGGTGCCCTGCCCGGAGAAATGATTGGCGAACACGTAGGGCAGGCCCTTCGCGGCGGCCAGGTGAGCGGAGTACATCGACGACCCGAGCAGCCACAGCCGGGGCTCCCCGACCGCGGCCGGGGTCGCCTTCAGGACGTACTCCTGCTGGGCCAGCATGCCGCGGGACAGTTCGACGCGGGCTCCGCGGGTGCTCATCAGTGCCGCGACGTGGTCGAGGTATTCGGGGAAGCGCTCGATATCCTCGTCGTTCTGGGCGCGGGCACCACGCAGCGCCATCGACGTCACCGGGTCGGAGCCCGGTGCGCGGCCGATCCCGAGGTCGACGCGGCCGGGGGCGGCGGCCTCCAGGAGGGCGAACTGCTCGGCGACGGCGAGCGGCGCGTGGTTGGGCAGCATCACCCCACCCGAGCCCAGCCGTATCTGAGAGGTCTGGGCGGCCAGGTAGGCCAGCACCACAGGCGGGCTGGTGGCGGCGACCGAGGCCATGTTGTGGTGTTCGGCCACCCAGTACCGGGTGTATCCGAGGTGATCGGCGGTCTGGGCCAGTCGCACCGTCGCCGCGAGCGCATCGGAGGTGCTCTGATCGCTGCGGACCGGGACGAGGTCGAGAACGGAAAGACGCATTAAGGGTGCAACGCCGGTGCCGACTCGTTCGTTCCCCCGCCCCGCGATTTGTGACGCTCGTCAGCGTTACGAATCGCGCACAAGTCGCTGGGCGAGGGTGAAGACGTCGTCGAGCATCGCCGGGGTGAGCCGGCCGGTGAACATGTTCTGCTGACTGGGGTGATAGCAGCCCACCAGCGTCACCCCGGACGGCAGCCGGTAGTGCACCGCATGCCCGAACAGCGGTTTCGGTTGCCCGGCAAGCTGATCGGCCAGCATGCCGAGAACCACCTGCCAGGCGAACCCGCCGAGAGCCACCACGACCCGCACATGCTCGGCCACCAGCTGCCATTCGGCCTGCAGCCAGGGTGCGCAGGTGGCCCGTTCGGCCGGGGTCGGCTTGTTGGCCGGCGGCGCACACCGTACCGGCGCCACGATGCGAACCCCGTTGGCGCGCAACCCGTCCGCGGCATCCACACTCAGCGGTGAGTTCACCAGACCGGCCCGGTACAGCGAGGCGAACAACTGGTCCCCCGACCGGTCACCGGTGAACACCCGGCCGGTGCGATTGGCGCCGTGCGCGGCCGGCGCCAGCCCCACGATCAGCACCTTCGGCCGGCGCGCGCCCCACCCGGGTACCGGGCGCCCCCAGTAGGGCTCCGCCGCGAAGGCCCGTCGTTTGATCTCGGCGACCTCCTCGCGCCAGTCGACCAGCCGCGGGCAGGCCCGGCACACGCTGGTCTCGGCGTCCAGTTCGGCCACGGTGCGCAGCTGAGCTGCCAGGTCGGCCACCTCGAGCGCGTCGTGGGCGACCGGCGTGTCCGGGCGGGCCGGGTCACCGGGCCATCCCGAACCGGGCGGCACCGGCGACGGGAATCGCCGTCCGGTCCGCGGATGCGGGAGGCGGCGCTCCCCGGGCTGTCCTGCAGGCACCCGTCCATCCTGCACCGCTCGCCGAAATTCGATGGCCGGGCCGGTGCGCCCACTGCTAGATTCGCCGCGATACCGATGAACACTCGCAGCCGCGGTCCGGCGTTCCTGATCCTGTTCGCCGCGCTGATGGCCGGCGCCGGAAACGGTATCTCGATGATCGCGTTCCCCTGGCTGGTGCTGCAGCGCAACGGTTCTGCCGTCGAGGCGTCGGTGGTGGCGATGGCGGGCACGCTGCCGCTGCTGGTCTCCACGGTGATCGCCGGTGCCGCGGTGGACTATATCGGCCGCCGTCGGGTGTCGATGATCTCCGATCTGCTCTCGGCGCTGTCGGTGGCGGCCGTCCCCACAGTGGCATTGATCTTCGGCGCCGACGCCATCAACGTCGCGGTGCTGGCCGGGCTGGCCGCACTGGGCGCGGCGTTCGATCCGGCCGGCATGACGGCGCGGGAAACCATGCTGCCCGAGGCGGCGACCCGCGCGGGCTGGACGCTGGACCACGCCAACAGCGTGTACGAGGCCGTGTTCAACCTGGCCTATATCGTCGGGCCCGGTATCGGCGGCATGCTCATCGCCACCCTCGGCGGCATCGAGACCATGTGGGTGACCGCGGCCGCCTTCGGGTTCTCCATCGCCGCGATCTCGGTTCTGAAACTCGAGGGCGTCGGAAAGCCCGACCGCAGTGCGCTGCCCGACCGGGTGTGGGCAGGTGTCGTCGAGGGCCTGAAGTTCGTGTGGAACCTCAAGGTGCTGCGCACCCTGGCGATCATCGATCTCACCGTCACCGGCCTTTACATGCCGATGGAAGCGGTGCTGTTCCCCAAGTACTTCACCGACCGCGACGAGCCGGCACAGCTGGGCTGGGTGTTGATGGCGCTGTCGATCGGTGGTCTCATCGGGGCACTGAGCTACGCCGTGCTGGTCAACTACGTGAAGCGCCGGGTCACCATGCTGATCGCCGTCATCACCCTCGGCGTCGCGATGACGATCATCGCGTTCCTGCCGCCGCTGCCGGTGATCCTTTCGCTCTCGGCGGTGGTGGGCTTCGTCTACGGGCCGATCCAGCCGATCTACAACTACGTCATGCAGACCAATGCGCCGGCCCATCTGCGCGGCAGGGTGGTCGGCGTGATGGGCTCGCTGGCCTACGCGGCCGGACCGCTGGGCCTGGTGCTCGCCGGTCCGCTCGCCGACACGGCGGGGTTGCAGACGACGTTCCTGGCGTTGTCGCTGCCGATGCTGCTACTCGGATTGGCGGCCATCGGGCTGCCGTCACTGCGAGACCTGGACCGGGACCGTCAGCCCTAGACTGGCGGCCGTGAGTTCCGCGCTTGATGACCTGGTGACCACGCTGCCCGAGGGCACCGTGGTCACCGACCCCGATATCGTCGCCTCCTACCGCCAGGACCGGGCCGCCGACCCCGGCGCCGGTACCGCGCTGGCCGTGGTGCGTCCCCGTCGCACCGAGGAGGTGCAAACGGTGCTGCGCTGGGCCACCGCCAACGGTGTCGCCGTGGTGCCACGCGGCGCGGGTACCGGGCTGTCCGGCGGGGCGACCGCGCTCGACGGCGCGATCATGCTGTCGACCGAGCGGATGCGCGATATCACCGTGGATCCGGCGACCCGCACCGCGGTCGCCCAGCCGGGCCTGCTCAACGCCGAGGTCAAGGCGGCGGTCGCGGAATACGGCCTGTGGTACCCACCAGACCCGTCATCGTTCGAGATCTGCAGCATCGGCGGCAACATCGCCACCAACGCCGGCGGGCTGTGCTGCGTCAAGTACGGCGTCACCACCGACTACGTGCTGGGGCTGCAGGTGGTGCTGGCCGACGGCACCGCGGTACGCCTGGGCGGGCCGCGGCTCAAAGATGTTGCGGGGCTGAGCCTGACGAAGCTGTTCGTCGGCAGCGAGGGCACCCTCGGGGTGATCACCGAGGTGACCCTGCGGCTGTTGCCGCCGCAGCACACCCCGTGCACGGTGGTCGCGACGTTCGACTCGGTACAGGCCGCCGCCGATGCCGTCGTCACGATCACCGGCCGTATCCGGCCGTCCATGCTGGAGTTCATGGACTCGGTGTCCATCAACGCCGTCGAGGACAAACTGAAGATGGGCCTGGACCGCAACGCCGCCGCCATGATGGTCGCGGCCTCCGACGACCGCGGGCCCGCCGGGGCGGAGGACGCCGAGTTCATGGCCGCCGTGTTCACCGAAGCCGGTGCGACGGAGGTCTTCTCGACCTCCGACCCCGCCGAGGGTGAGGCGTTCGTGGTGGCCCGCCGCTACGCCATCCCGGCGGTGGAGGCCAAGGGCTCGCTGCTGCTCGAGGATGTCGGGGTGCCGTTGCCCGCGCTGGCCGACCTGGTGGCCGGGATCGAGAAGATCGCCGCCCACCACGATCTGCTGATCTCGGTGATCGCCCATGCCGGCGACGGCAATACCCACCCGCTGATCGTCTTCGACCCCGCCGATGCCGATATGGCGCGCCGCGCCGAGGTGGCGTTCGGCGAGATCATGGACCTGGCGGTGTCACTGGGCGGCACCATCACCGGCGAGCACGGCGTCGGGCGCCTCAAGAAGCCTTGGCTGGCCGGCTATCTGGGCCCCGAGGCGATGGAACTCAACCGCAAGATCAAGGCCGCGCTGGACCCGGCCGGCATCCTCAACCCCGGCGCCGGGCTCTAGCACTAGCCCGCGTAACCGAGGGCGGCCTTCACTTCCAGGTACTCGTGGAAGCCGAAATCGCCCCACTCGCGCCCGTTTCCGCTGGACTTGTACCCGCCGAACGGTGCGGCGATATCGAAGGCATGGTTGATGGCCACCGAACCGGCGCGGATCCGGCGTGCCACCGCACGGGCCTCCTCGATGTCACCGGCCCAGACATAGCCCGCCAGACCGTAATCGGTGTCGTTGGCGATCTCGATGGCCTGGTCGAGGTCGTCGTAACCGAGGATGCAGAGCACCGGACCGAAGATCTCCTCGCGGGCGATCACCATGTCGTTGGTGACGTTCGCGAACACCGTGGGCCGGACGTAGTAGCCGGTGTCCAGCCCGTCGGGACGCCCCGTGCCGCCGACCACCAGATCGGCACCGGCGTCGATGCCCTGCTGGATCAGCCCCTGGATCTTGTCGAACTGCACCTTGGAGGCGACCGGCCCGATGGCGGTCTTGTCGTTTAGGTCGCCGACCGTGACAGCGGCGCCAACCTCCCTGGCGATTGCCACCGCCTCATCCATCCGCGCGTTCGGCACCAGCATGCGCGACGGCGCATTGCAGCTCTGGCCACTGTTGAGCATCATCGCCGAGACACCGGCGGCGACCCCCTTGGCGAAGGCCGCGTCGTCGAGCACGATGTTCGGGCTCTTGCCGCCGAGTTCCTGGCTCACCCGTTTGACGGTGGGCGCGGCGTTGCGGGCGACCTCGATGCCGGCGCGGGTGGACCCGGTGAACGACACCATGTCGATATCGGGGTGACCGGAGATCGCCGCACCGACACCGGGGCCGTCGCCGAAGACCATGTTGTAGACACCGGCGGGAATGCCTGCGGCGCTGATGATCTCGGTGAATATCTGGCCGGAGTACGGGGCCACCTCGGACGGTTTGAGCACCATGGTGCAGCCCGCGGCCAGCGCCGGGTACACCTTGGCCGCGATCTGGTTCAGCGGCCAGTTCCACGGAGTGATGAGCCCACACACCCCGATCGGCTCCTTGATCACCCGGGTGGCGCCGCGGTCGGACTCGAACTCGAAATTCGTCAGTGCCTCGATCGCCGCGGCGAGATGGCCGAGGCCCAGGTTGACCTGCGGGCCGCCGGCCAGCCCGGGCGGGGCACCCATCTCCTCGGCGATCGCCTCGGCCAGTTCGTTCGTGCGCTTCTGATACTCCCCGAGGATGGCGCCGAGTACGGCCAGGCGGTCCTCGCGGCTGGTCGCCGACCAGGCCGGGAACGCCGCCCGGGCCGCCCGCACGGCCTTGTCGACGTCGGCGGCCGACCCGAGCGCGATCCGGCCCGACACCTGCTCGGTGCGCGGGTTGTCGACGTCGAGTGTGGCGAGCTGTACCGGATCCACCCAGGCACCGTCGATGAAGAACTGCAGGTATTCACGCATGCGGACACCATTCCTCAAACCGGTCGGTGCGCGGACGAAATTCGGGCTATTGGAGTCGCTTCAGACGGTGATCTGCCAGTCGGCCGCGGCATGCTGCCGGCTCCAGAACTCCCGGAACCGGTGGTGCGGGCCGCCCTCGTCGAGCAGTTCGTCGATGGTGCCGTCCTCGACGATGCGACCGTCGTCGACGAACAGCACCCGATCGGCGTGCCGGATGCTGGCCAGCCGGTGCGCGACGATGACCCGGGTGCGGGGACGCAGGTCGGCGGTGAGGGCATCCACCACCGCCGCTTCGTTCTCGGCGTCCAGCGCGCTGGTGGCCTCATCGACCAGCAGCACCGGAGCCGGTTTCAGAAGCGCACGGGCGATGCTGACGCGCTGACGCTCTCCGCCGGACAGTGCGGACCCGGCCTCTCCGACCGTGGTTTGGTCCCCGTCGGGCAGCCGGGCGGACAGTTCGTCCACCCGGGCCAGCCGGGTCGCGCAGGCCAACGTGTCGGCATCGGCGTCCGGGTCACCGACGAGGATGTTGTCGCGCAGCGACCCGTCGAACAGGTAGGGATGCTGAAAGACCACGCTGACCGCGGCACGGCGGGCCTCCGGTTGCAGGGTGGCCAGGTCGGTGTCCCCGAACAGCACACGCCCCCGGTCGGGTTCGTGCAGTCCGGCGATCAGGCCGAGGATGGTGCTCTTCCCTGATCCGGACGGTCCGACGATCGCGGTCGTGGTGCCGGGTTCCAGGGCGAAGCTGAGGTCGTGCAGCACGGTGTCATCGCCGTAGCCGAACGTGACGTCATCGAACGCGATCCGCGGCGCCACACCGGCATCGGTGAGGGTTGCGGCACCCGCCGAGCGGGCGGGAGCGTCGAGCACCTGCTGAATCCTGGCCAGCGTTGCGCGGGTGGACTCCAGCGCTCCGGACAGTTCGCTGAGCACGGCGAAGGGCTCGAGATAGCGGGCGATGACCACGATCAGCGCAATGGCTTCCGGCACAGTAAGATCCCCGCGGACCGTCAGCACAGTGGTCGCGGCGGCGAACACGATGAGCGCGAGCTGGCTGGCCAGGCTGAACAGCAGCTGGCCGGGAATCTGCATGGTCAGCAGCCGCAGACTGGCACCGTGCTGAGCCTCCAGCGCCGTGCCGACCAGGCTGCGGGCCGGTTCGACGCGGCGCGCCGCGCGCAGGGCCTGCTGGGTGCGGGCGAACTCTATGATGCGTTCGGTGAACGCCGAATTGGCTTCCCCCGCAACCCGGTCCGCGGTTCTGCTGAGCCTTCCGGCCAGCCACAACGCCCCGAGCAGGATCACCACACCTGCGAAGGCCGCCAGTCCGAGCGGGACCGACACCATCAGCAGCGCCACCGCGATCGCGGCAGGCAGCAGCACCGCACCGATCAGCGGGGTCAGCAGGTTCACCACCAGGCCGACGAGTTCGGGCCCCGTCGCCGCGATGGCCTGCCGGGTGGTGGCGGTGTTCTCATGAGTCAGCCAGTCCAGCTTGATGTTCGGCAGCCGGTCTGCCATATCGTGCTGGGTGCCGTCGAGCACCGCGAAGCCGATGTCGAAGCCCAGCCGCGCGGTGGTGGTGTCGACCACCCAGCCGGTCACCGTCAGCGCGGTCAGCCAGCCCAGCCACGGCCAGGCGTCGGCGGGGGTGTCGCTGAACAATGCCGCCACCAAGGGCACCAGCAGCACGACGCCGACCGCGCGCAGCAGCACCGAGAAGACGGTGAGCACGGTGTACAGCCAGACCCGGCCGCGCCGGTCGTCGGGGATCAGGGCCAGCAGGGTGCGGATCATCGGGTCGCCTCCTGCCCGGCGCTGACCGGTCTGCCGGAATCCCAGAGCGTTCGGTACCGGCCGCCCGCGGCGAGCAGGTCGTCGTGGGTACCGGTTTCGGCGATCTCACCGTCGTCGAGCACGACGATCTGATCGGCGTGCGTGATGGTGTGCAGCCGGTGCGCGATGACCAGCACCGTGCGGTGCCGGGTCAACCGGTTCAGTGCCTGCTGGACAAGGTATTCCGATTCCGGATCGGCGAAGGCGGTGGCCTCGTCGAGGATCAGCACGGGGGTGTCGGCGAGGATGGCGCGCGCGATGGTCAGGCGTTGACGCTCACCACCGGACAGGCCGGCGCCAGCGCCGAGCACGGTGTCATACCCGTCGGGCAGCCGTTCGATGCGTTCGTGGATCTGGGCGTCGCGGGCCGCCGCGGTGATCGCACCGGCGTCGGCATCCAGTAGGGCCAACGCGATGTTCTCGGCGGCGCTACCGTGCACCAACTGAGTTTCCTGCAGTACGAAGCCGATCCGGCGGTACAGCTCGTCGGCGGACAACGTCCGGATATCCGCGCCTCCGACGCTGATCGCCCCCTGCTGCACATCGTGAAAACGTGCCAGCAGTGCGGCCAGAGTCGACTTGCCCGAACCCGACGGTCCGACCAGCGCGGTCACCGTGCCCGGCCGCAGCGTCAGGCTGACGTTCTTGATGACGGGCACCTCGGGTCGGTAGCCGAAGGTGACATCGGAGAAGACCACGGTGCCGTCCGACGTGCCGGCCGGTGAGCCTTCGCGGACCGTCAGCTCGGGTTCGTCGAGCACACTCTGCACCCGCCGCGCGGCCAACATGCCGCCCTGGATGCCGCCGAGCCCGTAGCCGATGCCCAGCAGCCGCGCCCCGAAGGTGGTGCCCAGCAACAGGAACGGCAGCAGATTCACCGGGTCCATCCGGCCGCCGACGATCAGCGGGGTGCCCACGATCATGATGAGCCAGAGGAACGTCGCGGGCCGGGTGACGAGATCCATCATGGTTTTCTTGCCGACGAAGGGCCGCTGCCAGTCGACGAGGAAGCCGATGTACTCGTCGAGCCGGTTGCGGAAGCTCGACGAGGCGGCACCGCCGAAGACGCGCACCACCGGTTGGCCTTCCAGATAGGCCCCGGCTTCGCCGTTCATCCGCTCCGCCCACCGCGGCGCGGCGGCGATCTTGCTGCCCGACTGGATCGACATGACCGACATCAGCACCAGGTACGCCAGCACCGGACCGAACAACGCCAGCGCGATGCGCCAGTCGACGACGAACAGGTAGACCAGCACCGCGACCGGCGCGATGACCGCTGCGACGGCATCGGGGATCGCATGGGTGATCAGGTAGTGCAGCGACAGGGTGTCGTCCTGGACGAGCTGTTTGATCGAACCGGATCCGCGGGCGGTGAACCAACCCAACGGGAGCCGCGACATCTTGGTCAGCAGCTGTCCGCGGAGATCGCGGGCGAAGTGCGCATCCACCCGGTGCAGCCACAGCGCCAACGCGGCGGTCAGGAAGGTGCCGGTGCCCAGCAGCGCCACCGCGGCGATACCCAGGTCCCACAGCCGGCCGGAGTCCGCGCCGATGAGCAGCAGGCGGGCCAGTTCGACCAGCAGCACGAACGGTGCCAGCTCGATCAGGGTGATCAGGGCCTGCAGCACGCCCGAGACGATCAGCTTGTTTTTCAGCGGGGCCAGCAGCCGGCCGGCCGCCTGCGCGCGCCAGGTGCCCGTCGGGGCGGCGGCCGCGGCGACGGTGGGTTTGGCCGGCTCGGTCCGGGGCTGGGGTGCGGGAACGGCCGGCGTGTCATCGCCGCGTTTGCTGCCCATGGCGCGGCCCTCGGTCCAGTACGCCTGGGCGTGGATCTCCTGCTTGGGGAAGCCGAACTCGTCCCGCAACCGGGCGCGCAAATGTTTGAGGACACCGGCTTCCGGCCCGGCCCAGGCGTACCAGTTCGACCAGTCCCGGGATTCGATGGCGGCAGCCAGCGACTCCGCATCCCGGTGCGTGACGCGGTGCACGCGCAGCCGCGGGTGCTCGGCGAGCGGGATCAGCGCGTCATCCTCGTGGTGCTGCTCGAGGTAGAGCTCGATCGGGATGTCGTGCGGGACAGCGCCGATGATGCCGTTGATGGCGGGCTGGGAGGCCGCGTCACCGATCAGCAGGTAGCCTGCGGGCCGGTCCTCGACGGCCTCGGGCACCGAGAATCCCTTGGACCCCATCACCATCACCGCGATGGTCGCGCCGGGTTCGACGGTGGCCGCCCACGTCGAGGCCGGCCCGGCCGGTTCATGCAGCACCACGTCCACCGCGAAGTGTCCGGTCTCGGGGTCGGACTCCGAGATCGTGTAGGCCCGCTGGAATTCGGTGTCGCTGCCGTCGGGGTCAGGGAACCAGAAACGCAGCCAGGACGTCGGGTCGGTGTTCGAGTCCTCGAACACCGTGGGCGACACCATCCGGATCCGCAGGCAGTGCGGCGCCAGTCGCTCGGTGCCCAGCACGGTGACCTCGTGGTCACGCGCGCCGAAACCGCGCATCATCACGCCCTGGAATCCGCGTGCCATCGGCGATCTCCTCCCCATCTCAGGTGCTTCGATCCTCCGGGCAAGGCTAGCCTTACTTGCCCCGTGGGTGGGTGGCCAGGTGAACGACAAAACCGCACGCGACGACGTGCACGCCGATAGGCTGCCTTTCGCCACGACCGCTGCAACGGGCGGGAGCTTCCCGCAGAGGGACGACGACATGGCCGCAGGCCGGCACAGCACCTCCAAGCGCGTCGGCTTCGCCGCATCGCTGGCGGTGGCCCTCGGTATCGGCACGGCGATCGCCGGCGGTATCGGCACGGCGTACGCGGATGGCCCCGCCGGTCGCACGTCGGCGGAAAGTCCGGCCTCCCCATCCACCACCGCGGCGTCGACAGCGCAGCCCGGCGGGCGCCGCAGCCTGACGGCCGCCGCGGGGTCCCTCGGACCGAGGGACGCGAGCGAACCGCGCCGCGCACGCACGGCGCTCACCGCACCGGCCCGATCGGCAGCCGCCCTCGTCGAGTCGGAACCGGACGAACCGGCCAGGGCGGCCCTCGCCGAGCCCGCGGTCCCGGCGCCCGGGGACGCCGTCACCACCGAGTACGGCGATATCGGCAAGTGGATGCTGAAGTTCAACGGCCAGATCGCGAACTGGGGCGGCAAACGCTACGGCGGAAAGAAGCTGCTGGAGACGGTGAACGTCATCATCGTCGACCCGCATTCGACGACGAGCGCGCAGGCCAACCGCGGGCTCAACAACGCGATGCTGCGCTCAAGGTTTCCCGCACAACCCTTCCACAGCTTCGGATTCCGCGGCAATATCGACGGCGTGACCTACGGGCAGAAGCCCAGAGGTCCGCTGCTGGCCTACTCCAACAACTTCTTCCTGTTCCGCAACGATCACGGCCGATTCTTCGGGCCCGATCCGATCCAGACCGACGCCGGCTTCGTGTGGAGCGGCGCCTTCAGCACCGAACAGGTCGGCTTCACCGGGTTGCTACCGGGACACGTCTACGTGTCGTCCAACGAGGCGCGGGACGCGCTGGCACACCAGCTTGTCTCGAGCGGCCGGGCGACATACGGCGGGCTGGTGGCGCTGGAGAACGCCTACAACACGCCCACCACCACGACCGGTGACCACGACGGGTTCGCGGTCGTCCTGGTCCTCACCGGGAGTGCGCCGCTGCAGCGCCGTGAGGTGGCGATGGGTAGTCCGGCGCGGCTCGCTTCGGCCGGTGATCGCCGGGAGCCCGCGTGCGCTGCGGATCACGGGGCCCGGTTCGTGGTGGACCAGCGAAACGGGCCGCTCGGTCCGCTGGCGCATTGCGGGGCCGCCCCGCTCCACAGACCTTGACAGATAGATCCTTTTGTCGTAATCATGAGACATGACAGCACATGTGTCTCATCAGGCGCCGGCCGTGTTCCAGCTCGGGACCGCCGAAAGCTGGCCGGATCCGTTCCCGATGTACCGCGCGCTGCGTGACCACGATCCTGTGCATCACGTCCTCACACCGGACCCGGCGGACGATTACTACGTGATGTCCCGGCACGCCGATATCTTCGCCGCCGCCCGTGACCATCAGACCTTCTCCTCAGCGCAGGGTTTGACCGTCAACTACGGCGAGCTGGAGCTGATCGGACTGGCCGACAATCCGCCCATGGTGATGCAGGATCCGCCGGTGCACACCGAGTTCCGAAAGCTCGTCTCCCGCGGATTCACTCCGCGGCAGGTCGAGTCCGTCGAGCCCAAGGTCCGCGAGTACGTCATCGAACGCATCGAGGGGTTGCGGGCGAACGGCGGCGGCGACATCGTGGCGGAACTGTTCAAACCGCTACCGTCCATGGTGGTGGCGCACTACCTGGGTGTGCCCGAGGAGGACCGCGGCCAGTTCGACGGCTGGACCGACGCGATCGTGGCGGCCAACACCTCCGAGGGCGGTATCGGCGGCGCGCTGGAGACCCTGGGTGATGCGCTCGGCGGGATGATGGCGTACTTCACCGCGCTCATCGAGCGCCGGCGCGTCGAACCGGCCGATGACACGGTGTCGCACCTGGTCGCCGCGGGTGTGGGCGCCGACGGTGACATCGCCGGCGTGCTGTCCATCCTGGCCTTCACCTTCACGATGGTGACCGGCGGTAACGACACCACCACCGGGATGCTGGGCGGATCGGTGCAATTGCTGCACCGCAACCCCGAACAGCGTCGCCTGCTGGTCGAGAACCCGGAGTTGATACCGGATTCCGTCGACGAGTTCCTGCGGCTCACCTCTCCGGTACAGGGGCTGGCCCGCACCGTCACCCGCGATGTCACCGTCGCCGAGACCACCATTCCGGCGGGCCGCCGCGTGCTGTTGCTGTACGGCTCCGGCAACCGCGATGAACGTCAGTACGGCCCGGATGCCGCCGAACTCGACATCACCCGTAAGCCGCGCAATATCCTGACGTTCAGCCACGGCGCGCACCACTGTCTGGGCGCCGCGGCGGCCCGCATGCAGTCGCGTGTCGCGTTGGAGGAACTGCTCACCCGCATACCGGATTTCGAGGTCGATGAGGACAACGTCGTGTGGGCCGGCGGCGGTTACGTGCGACGCCCGCTGTCGGTGCCCTTTAGAGTGGTGCGGCGGGCAGGAGCGAAGCGACCCGGGGAATCGACCTGATGGGCACCGATTGGCTTGGCGAGCGACGCACCGAGGCCGCCGCCGAACGTATCCTGGATGCCGCCGAGGACCTGTTCACCGAGCATGATGCCGCGGCGGTCGGGATGAACGAGATCGCCCGTGCCGCAGGCTGTTCACGAGCCACCCTCTACCGGTATTTCGAGAACCGCGATGTGCTTTACACCGCCTACGTGCACCGGGAGACGCACCGACTGTTCGCTGAGATCGGCGAACGACTGGTCGGGGTGACCGATCCGCAGCAGAGGGTCATCGAAGGTGCACTGGCCGCCCTGCACCGGGTGCGCGAAACCCCGGCCCTGGCTTCGTGGTTCGCCAGTACCGCCCGCCCGATCGGCGGCGAGATGGCCGAGCGCTCCGAGGTGATCAGGTCACTGGTGCAGGCGTTCCTGGCCTCGATGGGCGATCAGACCGATGTCGAGATGCGGGCCCGCTGGCTGGTGCGGGTACTGATCTCACTGCTGCAGTTCCCCGGCCGCGATGCGGCCGACGAACGCATGATGCTCGAGACGTTCGTGGTGCCACTGGTGGCGACGGCGCCTCAGGCCGCCCAGTAGGCCCGGGCCTTCACCGATCTGCGCGGAATCTTGTAGTCCTCGCGCAACACCTTGGCTACCGCCCGGGTGGTCCGGTTGTCACAGGCCACCCAGCCGAAGTGATCGGGCGCATCGAAGGCCGCCGCGGCCACCGCCTCGACCAGCGCACCGCCGTCATCCTTGCGATCCACCCACGTCACATCGCTTCTGCCGGTGGGCAATTCGCGGTCGTCGTGGTGTGAGGATTCCAGGAACACCTGCGCCGGGGCATCGCCGATGGCCGCCAGCAGGGAGTTGATGGCAGGCAGTGATGCGGTGTCCCCGACGATGACGTAACCGGCCGGCGCCGGTTCCGGGACGGCGAAATCGCTGCCCAGCACCGTCACCTCCAGGGTGTCGCCGGTCTGCGCCTCGCGCGCCCAGCGGGTCGCGACCCCGTCGTGCATGGCGAAATCGATGTCCACGGTGCCGGCCTCGGGATCCGGGTTGACCAGCGTGTAGCCGCGCTGATGCGAACGCGAGCCGTCCGGGAACCAGCCGCGGACCCACATCGTCGGATGGATCGACCGCTCGGCGAGCAGCTCGGGACCGGTGAAGTGCAGACGCAGGAAGTTCGGGGTGATCTCGGTGCGACCGGTGACCGTCAGTTCGTAATCGCCACCGCGCCACAGCTTGACCAGCACACCCTCGATACCGCGTTGCGGTTTGAGATCGATCATCACCCCTCCTCGGTTCAATTAGGTTAGCTTACCCTAACTTGAGTCCGGAGCGGCTGCTATCGGTCGCGCACCCGGGTGAACCGGTGCAGTAACCAGGCCAGCGGGACGGTCGCCACCATGGTGCCGAAGAACAGTGCCGTCATGGAGCCGGTGTAGACCGGGTCGCGCAGGATCTCGACCATCACCAGTTCCATGATGACCAGGTGGATCAGGAAGATCTCATAGGAGATCTCACCCAGGAACACCATCGGCCTGCTGGCGAGAATCCGCGAATACCAGCCGGCCTTTCCCCCGTCGCTGCGCTCGCCCCGACTGTCCCCGGCCCGGGTGGGCCCCGGCAGTGCCAGCGGGGCCACAATCAATGTCGCGATGCCCGCGTAGAAGATCGTCTTGACGATGGCCTCACTCAGCAGCGCCGGCGACGTGGTCGGCTCCCCCGCGATGGGCGTCGACGCGATGAAATAACTGACCACCGCCAGCGGGATGCATACCAGCGCATAGGCCCGTACTCCCCGGGCTTCCAGCACCGCCAGCAGCATCCCGCCGACGAACCAGGCCAGATAGGTCGGCAGCCAGAGCCGGGCGCCGTCGGGCAGGAAGTCGGTGGTGTGCACCAGCACCAGCCAGGCCGGGCTGACTGCGAACAGCGTGGCCAGCCCGAGGTACAGCAGCGCCGGGCGCCACGTGCGCCGGCACAGCAGCACGAGCAGCAGCCAGGCCAGCGCGGGCAGCGCCACATAGAACGCCGCCTCGACCGCCAGACTCCACATCTGGGTGAGCCCCTGATGCAGGAAGCGGTAGACGTAGTTGTCGGCGTAGATGTGGGTCAGAGACAGGTTGCGCAGCAACCCTTCCCAGGTGTGCCCGGGGTTCGGTCCGGCCGTCCGGAAGTGGTACAGCGCATAGGCGGCCAGCACGGTGACCACATAGGCGGGCATGATCCGACGCACCCGGTGCCAGGCATACCGGCGCACCGACGGTGGCGCGGATCCGGCGGCGGCAGCCTTCACCCAGGGCCGGAACAACAGGAACCCCGACAGCACGAAGAAGATCGGCACACCGATCTCGGCGCGGGAGAGCGCCAGGCCGGTGTAGCCCTGCGGGTACTTACCCGTGGTGTACGCGGCGTGCGTGAGCACCACCAGCAGCGCGGCGACGGCACGCACACCGGTCAGCGCAGCGACCCGGCCGGTCGTCGAGACGGACTCCAGACCACCCAGGGCCTGTTGTTGCGCCGTCACGAGTCCTTGCGACGGGGCTTGCTGCTCCGTTCCGGTTGCAGGTTGATCAGGACGCCCTGGATGCGGGTGTTCTCCAGCGCCTTGTAGACCTTGCCGGGCAATTTGGCGGGCAGCTCCACCAGGGAGTGATCGACCTTGATGGCGATATGGCCGAAATCGCTGCGGTGCAGGCCGCCCTCGTTGGCGATGGCGCCGACGATGGCACCGGGCATGACCTTGTGCCGCTTGCCGACCGCGATGCGGTAGGTCGCCAGATCGGTGCGGGTGCTGTGCTTCTTGCGCCCCGGCCCGTCCTCGCGTGGCGCGCGTTCCTCGCGCTCGCGGCGCTTCTCCGGCGGCGGCTCGGTCATCAGGAAGGCTTCGCCGTCGCGCGATTCCAGCGCCAGCGCGGCGGCGATATCGGCGATCGGCACATCGTGGTCGCGCTCATAATCCTCGATGAGCCTGCGGAACAGTTCGATCCCCGGTGCATTGAGCGCATCGCTGATCGAGTCGTTGAACTTCGCCACCCGCTGCGCGTTGACGTCGTCGACGCTGGGCAGTTCGATCTCGATCAGCTTCTGCCTGCTGATCCGTTCGATCGACTTGAGTAAATGGCGTTCCCGCGGTGAGACGAACAGCAGTGCCGTACCCGAGCGGCCCGCCCGGCCGGTGCGGCCGATGCGGTGCACATAGGACTCCGGGTCGTGCGGGATGTCGTAGTTGAGCACGTAGGTGATGCGGTCGACGTCCAGGCCGCGGGCGGCCACATCGGTGGCCACCAGGATGTCGATGCCCTTGGCCCCGCCCGATTTGAGGTTGGCGATGGTCCGTTCGCGCTGCGCCTGGGCGATGTCACCGTTGATCGCGGCCGCGGAGAAGCCGCGTGCCCGCAGCTTCTCGGCAACCTCCTCGGTGGCCTGCTTGGTGCGGACGAAGATGATCATCGCGTCGAATTCCTCGACCTCGAGAACTCGCGTCAGTGCGTCCATCTTGCGGCGGCCGTCGACCTGGATGAAGCGCTGCGTGATGTTCTCCGCGGTCGCCGTTTTGGTCTTGACCGCGACCTCGACGGCATCCTGCAGGTACTTGCTGGTGATCTTGCGGATCGCCGGCGGCATGGTCGCCGAGAAGAGCGCCACCTGCTTGTACTCGGGAGTGTCGGACAAGATGCGCTCGACGTCCTCGGCGAACCCCATCTGCAGCATCTCGTCGGCCTCGTCCAGCACCAGATAATCCAGGTGCGAGAGGTCCAGGCGGCCCTTTTCCAGATGGTCGATCACCCGGCCGGGGGTACCGACCACGACCTGCGCTCCGCGCTTGAGCCCGGCCAGCTGCGGGCCGTAGGACGAGCCGCCGTAGATGGGCAGCACGTTGATCCCGGGCAGGTGCGCGCCGTAGCGGCCGAAGGCCTCGGCCACCTGCAGTGCGAGCTCCCGGGTGGGCGCCAGCACCAGGGCCTGGGTGTGCCTGCTGGTCGGGTCGATCTTGGACAGGATGGGGATCGCGAAGGCCGCGGTCTTTCCCGTTCCGGTCTGGGCCAGGCCGACCACATCGGAGCCGGCCAGCATGGCCGGAATGGTGGCAGCCTGGATCGCCGACGGCGACTCGTAGCCGACGTCGGTGACGGCCTGCAGCACCGAAGGGTGAATCTGCAGGTCAGCGAAGGTCAGCTCGGCAGCGGGGGTGGGTTCATCAGGCGACGTCATTTCTAGAGCAGTCTAGAGCGTGACCGGGCGTCGGCCGGACGGATGGCCGTCACGGGTACGGTTCGATCTTGTGAGGTGCCTGCTTTGAGAGCTCCAGTTCTGGCTGCCGCCCCCATCCTGGCCCTGGTGCTGGCGGCCTGCGGGTCCAGTGATTCCACCGTCTCCAAGACCCCGGATGACCGTCCGTCCGCGGCGGTGCCGGCCAGCCCGACCGTCGCCGTGCCCGTCACGCCTCCCCCGCCCGTCTCCACCCCGGCCGCCGACCCGTGCGCGGTGAACCTGGCGGCCCCCGAGATCGCACGCGCCGTGTCCGCGCTGCCCAAGGACCCGCGCAGCAACCAGCCGTGGAGCCCGGAACCGTTGGCGGGCAACTACAACGAGTGCGCACCGCTGTCGGCGGTGATCGTCAAGGCCAACACCAACGCCGACAACGCCAACACCCGCGCGGTGATGTTCCACCTCGGCAAGTTCATCCCGACCGGGGTGCCCGACACCTACGGGTTCAACGACATCGACCAGACCGTCAGCACCGGCGACACCATCGCCCTGAAGTTCACCGGCGGCGTGCCCGGGCTCGACAGCGTCGTACGGTTCCGCTGGAACGGCAACGGTGTGGAGCTGATCGGCAACACCGGCTGACACCGACCCGCCCCGAGCACGTGTGTCGGAGCTCTCCCCTAGCCTGGGTGCGTGTTCGTCGCTGAGGGTCGTGTCATCTACAGCGCCTCCGACCTCGCGGCCGCCGCGCGTTGCGAATACGCGCTGCTGCGCTCCTTCGACGCCCACCTCGGCTGGGGCGCGCGGATCTCCACCGACGACGACCTGCTGGCGCGCACGGCTGACCTCGGTCACGAGCACGAGCAGCGCCACCTCGCCGAGATCCGCGCGGACACCGAGGTCACGGTGATCGGGCGGCCCGCCTACACGGTGGCCGGACTCACCGCGGCCGCCGAGCACACGATGGCCGCCGTCCGCCGCCGCGATCCGGCCATCTATCAGGCCGCCATGTTCGACGGCCGGTTCGCCGGGTTCGCCGACTTCCTCACCTTTGACGGCGCGCGCTACCGGTTGCGCGACACCAAGCTGGCCCGCTCGGTGAAGGTGGAGGCGCTGCTGCAGTTGGCGGCCTACGCCGACGCACTGGACACCGCGGGCGTCCCGGTCGCCGAGGAGGTCGACCTGGTGCTCGGTGACGGCGCGGTCTCCAGCTACCGCGTCGATGAACTGCTGCCGGTCTACCTGCCGCGCCGCGATGCCCTGCAGCGACTGCTCGACGGGCACCTGGCCGGTGGCGTCCCGGTCTCCTGGGCCGACGACGGGGTGCGGGCCTGTTTCCGCTGCCCCGAATGCAGCGTCCAGGTCAAGGAGTCCGACGACCTGCTGCTGGTCGCCGGCATGCGGACCAGCCAGCGCGCCCGGCTCATCGACGCCGGCATCGGCACCGTGCACGAACTCGCCGCCCATGACGGGCCCGTCCCCGAACTGTCCAAGCGCACCGTCGCCGCGCTGACCGGGCAGGCCCGACTGCAGGTCGCCGAACGGGTCGACGGCAAGCCGCCGTTCGAGGTGGTCGATCCGCAGCCGCTGATGGTGCTGCCCGACGCCGACAAGGGGGATCTGTTCTTCGATTTCGAGGGCGACCCGCTGTGGACCACCAACGGTCGCGACTGGGGCCTGGAATACCTCTGGGGTGTCCTGACCGTCACCGACGAGTTCACCCCGTTCTGGGCACACGACCGGGCCAGCGAACGTCAGGCGCTCGCCGACTTCCTGGAGATGGTGCGAAAACGGCGCAAGCGCTACCCGAAGATGCACATCTATCATTACGCGGCCTACGAGAAGAGCACCCTGTTACGGCTGGCCGGGCGCTACGGCGTCGGCGAGAGCGCGGTAGACGACCTGCTGCGCAACGGCGTGCTCGTCGACCTCTATCCATTGGTGCGCAAGAGCATTCGGGTCGGCGCGGAAAGCTACAGCATCAAATATCTCGAACCGCTCTACATGGGTAACGAACTACGCAGCGGCGAGGTCACCACCGCCACCGACTCCATCACCCAGTACGCGAAGTTCTGCGCGCTGCAGGAGCAGGGCCGCCCCGCCGACGCCGAGGTGGTGCTCAAGGAGATTGAGGACTACAACCGTTACGACTGCCGTTCGACCCGTCGGCTGCGGGACTGGCTGGTGGCCAGGGCCATCGAGTCCGGGGTGCCGCCGCGCGGCCCGCAACGGGTGCGCGCCGACGAGACCGGCACCACCGCCGAGATTTCCGACGACCTGAACCGCAAGCTGATGAAGTTCGCCGGTGACGGTGTCGAGGAACGCAGCGTCGAGCAGACCGCCGTCGCGATGATCGCGGCGGCCAGGGGCTTCCACAAGCGCGAGGACAAACCGTTCTGGTGGAGCCACTTCGACCGCGTCAACAACCCGGTCGACGAATGGTCGGACAACACCGGCGTCTTCATCGCCGATGAGGCCGAGGTCGTCAACGACTGGCACCAGCCGCCCAGGGCACGTAAACCGCAACGGCACGTCCGGTTGACCGGAGAACTGGCCAACGGCGAACTCGCCCGTGACATGTACGCGCTCTACGACCCGCCCGCACCCGAAGGGCTGGCCGATGATCCGGACCGCCGCGCATTCGGGTCGGTGGCGGTGCTCGAATGCGACGACCCGGAGGTGCCCACCGCGGTGATCGTGTGCGAGCGGCAACCCAAGGATGGCGATGTCTTCGATCAGTTGCCGTTTGCGCTGGCTCCGGGCCCGCCGATCAATACCCGGCCGTTGCAGGAGTCCATCGATGCAGCAGCGGCTTTGGTGGCGGCCGGGCTGCCCGCCCTGCCCGCCGACGCGGTGACCGATGTGCTGCTGCGCAGATCACCGCGGACCGTCAGCGGGAATCCGCTGCCGCGGCCGGGCAGCCCCGCCGAGAACGCCGACGCCATCACCGCCGCACTGCTGGACCTCGATTCCTCGTATCTCGCGGTGCACGGCCCACCCGGAACCGGCAAGACATTCACCTCCGCCGCGGTGATCGCGCGCCTGGTCGACCAGCACCGCTGGCGGGTCGGGGTGGTCGCGCAATCGCATGCCGTGGTGGAGAACCTGCTCGACGGTGTGGTCGCGGCCGGGGCCGACCCGCAGCGCGTCGGCAAGAAGAAGGCCCGAGACGGCGCCTCCTGGAGCCAGATCGCCGAGAAGGACTATGCGGCCTTCATCGCCGAGGACGGCGGGTGCGTGATCGGCGGCACCGCATGGGATTTCGCGAACGACGCGCGGGTACCGCGGCAGAGCCTCGATCTGTTGGTCGTCGAGGAAGCCGGGCAGTTCAATCTCGCGAACACCATCGCGGTGGCCTCGGCCGCCCGCAACCTGCTGCTGCTCGGGGATCCGCAACAGCTGCCCCAGGTCAGCCAGGGCACCCACCCCGAACCGGTGAACGAGTCCGCGCTGGGCTGGCTGGTGGAGGGCCGGCACACGCTGCCGCCGGAGCGCGGGTACTTCCTGGAGGTGTCCTACCGGATGCATCCGGATGTGTGCCGACCGGTGTCGCGGCTGTCCTACGACGGCCGGTTGCAGGCGTACGAGGAGGTCAGTGCGGCCCGGCGCCTCGACGGCGTCGAGCCCGGGGTGCGGGTGCTGGCCGTGGAGCACACCGGCAACTCGACCGAGAGCCCCGAAGAGGCCGACGCGATCATCGCCGAGATCGGTGCGCTGCTGGGCGCCGCTTGGACCGACGAGGACGGCACCATCGCGTTGGGTCAGCGGCACATCCTGGTCGTGACGCCCTACAACGCCCAGGTGGTGCTGCTGCGCAGGCGCCTGGACGCGGCGGAGCTGCCCGATGTGCAGGTCGGCACCGTCGACAAGTTCCAGGGCCGGCAGTCCCCGGTGGTGTTCGTGTCGATGACGGCGTCCTCGATCGACGATGTGCCGCGCGGTATCGGCTTCCTGCTCAACAGGAATCGCCTGAACGTGGCGATCAGCCGCGCCAAATATGCGGCGGTGGTGGTGCGTTCGGCGCAGTTGACCGACTACCTGCCCGGGCAGCCGGACGGGCTGATCGATCTCGGTGCGTTTCTCGCCCTCACCGCATGTGATACACCCACGGGGTGACCGAACCGCTTTCTGCCGCACTGACCGGGCAGCTCTCCGCGATCGTGGGCGCAAGTCAGGTGAGCACCGATCCCGATGTGCTGTCGGGCCGCGCGATCGACCACACCGGCCGCTACCGCGGCCGGGCCGGCGCGCTGGTGCGGCCCGGTTCCGCGGACGAGGTGGCCGCGGTCCTGCGGTGCTGCCGTGACGCCGGGGTGTACGTGACGGTGCAGGGCGGGCGTACCTCGCTGGTGGCCGGCACCGTGCCCGAACACCACGATGTGCTGTTGTCCACCGAGCGGCTCACCACCATCGACGCGGTCGACACCGTCGAACGCCGGGTGCGGGTCGGCGCCGGCGCCACCCTGGCCGCGGTGCAGCGCGCGGCGGGCGCGGCCGGCCTGCTGTTCGGGGTGGATCTGGCCGCCCGTGACTCCGCGACGGTGGGCGGGATGGCCTCGACCAACGCCGGCGGTCTGCGCACCGTCCGCTACGGCAACATGGGCGAGCAGGTCATCGGCCTGGACGTGGCGCTGCCGGACGGGACGGTGTTGCGCAGGCACAGCGAGGTGCGCAGCGATAACACCGGCTACGACCTGACCGCGTTGTTCGTCGGGGCCGAAGGCACCCTCGGTGTCATCACCGGACTGGATCTGCGGCTGCATCCGGTCCCGGCCCACCGGGTCACCGCGGTGGCCGGGTTCGACGATCTGGAGGCGCTGATCGCGGTCGGGCGCCGCTTCCGGGACGCCGAGGGCATCGCGGCGCTCGAACTCATCGATGCCCGCGCGGCCGCGCTGACCGCCGAGCATCTCGGCGTGCCCGCCCCGGTGACCGGAGCCTGGATGTTGCTCATCGAGCTGGCCGGCGACACAGACCGCACCGAGAGCCTTGCCGAAGCGCTGGAGGATGCCGAACTCAGCGGTGAGCCGGCCGTCGGCATGGACACCGTTGCCTCCCAACGGTTGTGGCAGGTGCGCGAATCCGTCGGTGAGGTGCTCGGCAGCTACGGTCCGCCGCTGAAGTTCGATGTGTCGCTGCCGTTGGCGGCGATCGCCGGGTTCACCACCGCCGCCGTCGAACTCGTGGCCGCGCACGCCCCCGAGGCGATCCCGGTGTTGTTCGGTCATATCGGGGAGGGCAACCTGCACCTCAACCTGGTGCGGTGCGCGCTCGACGGTGACCGGGAGACGGCGCTGTACGCGGCGATGATGGCGCTGATCGCCGAGCACGGCGGCAACGTCAGCTCCGAACACGGTGTCGGTACCCGCAAACGCGATTACCTGCCGATGGCACGCACCGAGGCCGATATCGCCGCGATGCGCACGGTCAAATCTGCGCTCGATCCCACGGGGTATCTGAACCCGGCGGTGCTGTTCAGCTGACCGGGGAACCGGCCGAGCCGTCACCCATATCTATCAAAATTTTCCTTGCGCGGGAAGTTGATTCGGCGTAGTATCGAACATAAGTTCGAATGCGACGTTGCTCCCAATTGCTACACGGTGAGCTGCAGACCGCGACTCCGGTCGCCGAGAGGTTCGATGGTCCTGCGGGACCATGTGAACCGCATTGCCTGATCGTGCCGTTTGGCACCTTCTGTGAAAGTCGGTATCCAGTATGGACGCCACCCATCTCGACACGTTCATTGATGCGCTCATCGATGACCTTGCTGTCGCGCCTGTTCCCGAGCACGACGCTGATCGCAGGCTGTTTCATCTGCTGGACAGTCCCCGCCGCGTGATTGATGAGCCGCCCCTGCTCGCGGTGCTGGTGGCCGCGGTCACCGCCCGCAACCTGCTGGATCATGTGATCGCCCAAGCGGTCGCGGCGGCGGAGCGGCTGGGCATCCCGGCCCGCAAACACCTGCGCTCGGGGGCCGATCTGCTCACCTCCCTGGGGGTGGCGCCCGGCGCCGCGCACCGGGCGGCGCGGGTGGGCCGGGCCGCGCATACGCTGCCGGCGTTGACCCGGGCCCAGCGCCTCGGTGGGGTCGGTATCGAGTTCGCCGATGCGGTCGGTAAAGGCGTAACCCACATCGACAACCGGGTCCCGTTGTCCGAGGAGGACCGGGCGAAGGTGGTGACCAAGCTGATGATCCAGACCACCCCGTCGCGGGTGGCTGAGAAGGCTCGCGAGATCGCCATCGACAAAGCCGCCACACAGCCGGTGGAGGATGGCACGGTCCCGGTCGCCGAGAACACCGACCTCAACGACATGACCCTCGTGCAAAACGATGAGGGCCGAGTTGTAGCCAGCCTGGATCTCGATGCACTCACCGGCGAAGAACTGCTCACCGCGCTGGATCCACTATGCCGACCCGTACCGCTGCCCGACGGGTCACCGGACCCACGCCCGGTCGGTAAGCGTCGCGCGGATGCACTCGGACAGCTGGTGCGGACCTACCTGTCGCATTCACGCCGCCCGATGAGCGGTGGGGTGCTGCCGCATGTCACCCTCATCCGGCCACCTGGACTTGTGGACACCCTCGGTTTCACCGGGCCCATCAGCGCCGTCACCGCCGACCTGATCACCTGCGACAGCACCCTCGGGACGGTCATCGTCGACGGCAACGGGGCACCGCTGGACGTGGGACGCAGCGAGCGACTGTTCACCCCCGCCATCCGAAAAGGACTGGCAGTACGCGATGGAGGCTGCGCACACCCGGGCTGCGGTCGGCCGGTGTCCTGGTGCGACGCCCACCACATCATCCCGTGGGGCAGCGACGGAACGACCAGCATCGACAACGGCGTGCTGCTGTGCCGACACCACCACACCGCCATCCATCACGGCGGCTGGCAGGTCTACCTCGGTCCCGACCGGCACCCCTGGTTCATCCCACCGCATGACCCCGCCGGGCCAGAACCGCTACATCTGCGCTCCCACGCACGACGCACCATGACCGACCTACCCACCGCCGCATAACCAAACCTCACGGCACCTTGACAACTCCACAGAGAACAGCGCCCGCACAGCGGGTCCGGCGGCAGATCACGCCGCCGGACCCGCTACCACGAATCCTCGGCGCAACACTGCGACACGGCGCATTCCCAGGGCACGTCTCACTCGGGGAACTCGCCCAATGATGTTGGTGCACAACGTATGAACCACCGCCGCCCTCGAACAACTGAGTGTGCAGCGGGTGCGCTGATCAGTCCTCGCGCGAATGCCTGCCGCGACTCGGCCGAGAATGCCGGCCCGAGGACTCGGCCTGATCCTGCGTCGATGGCTGCTCCAGCGGCTGGAACCATCCCTGCTGGTCGGTGTGAAAACCGTTGCGCGCGTGCCCGATCTGACCGTCGGCAGGGCCTGCCAGCAGATCGTCGAGGATGCTGCGCCACGCCGCGTCGTGCGGCCGCTCTTCCCGCTCGGGCTCGGGCTCGGGCTCGGGCTCGGGCTCGGCGACAGATTGCACCTCATCGCCGACGTGCTGCCAGGTTTCGACCGGCCCCGGATGCCAGGTGTCGACGGTCGCATGCAGCGGATGCTCGACGTGCTCGTACAGACGGTCGGTGGGTGCCTCGGCGGGCTCGTCGCGGACAGCCGGGATGAGATCGGTCGGCGGGTCCGCGGCGCGGATCGCCCGCTGCCAGTCGACGGTGTACTCGATGTATTCGTCCTGGTCGTCCCAGTCCACGTCGAGCGAGTGCTGCTCGTCGACCGGCGACAGTTCCGGTGCCTGCACGACCGCGCGCGGGGTGCTCGGCCCGGTGGCGAAGCCGCGCAGGAAGACCGCGCCCACCACACCGATGAGGGCGATGAACGCGGGCAGCAACAGCGACTGCGCCAGTGCCTCGGAGAACGCGCCGTGCAGGTATCCCGGAAGTTCCGGGGCCGGCCCGTCGGCAGTGACCTCGACACCCGCGTCGGCGAGCTCCGCGCTGATCCGGAACGTCATGAACGCCGCCATCGCGGCGCTGCCGAGCACGGCTCCCACCTGCCGCGTCGCGTTGTACACCCCGGACCCCGCACCGGCGGATTCCGGTGACATGTAGCGGGTGGCGGTCGCGGCCAGCGGCGAAAAGATGAACGCCATGCCGATGCCCATCGCCGTCAGCGGCAGCAGCAGCCGCCAGATCGGCGTCGCCGGTGTCAGCTCGAACGACAGCCAGGTCAGCGAGATCGCCAACGTGGAGAAGCCGAACCCGATCACCGGCGTCGGATGGGTGCGGTCGACGATCCGGCCCACCAACGGCGCCAGCACACCGGACGCGATCGCCATCGGGGCGGTCAGCAATGCCGACCGGGTGTAGGACAGCCCCGCCACCACCGGCGCATAGAACATCACCGGCAGGATCATCGCGGTCACCACGAAACCGATGACGGCGCCGCCGAGGGCGGACAGCGTGAAGTTGCGGTCGCGGAAGATCTTCAGCGGGATCAGCGGTTCGTGCGGGTTGATCGACTGCCAGTAGACGAACGCCACCAGCAGGGCGGCCCCGGTCGCGATCACCGCCCAGATCCACGGCTCCCACTCGTGCGACTGCCCTTCCTGCAGGGCGAACACAATGAGGAACATCGCCAGACCCGACAGCGCCACACCCAGGATGTCGAAGCGGTGCAGGGTGGTGGGCAGGGTCGGCACCAGCCATAACGCCAGGCCCAGACCGATGATGCCGATCGGCACGTTGACGAAGAAGATCCACTGCCAGCCCAGCCCGTCGACCAGGAGCCCACCGGCGATGGGGCCGACCAGGGTGGCCACCCCGGCCGTCGCACCCCAGACACTCATCGCCACGCCGCGGCCGGCGGCCGGGAAGATCCGGGTGATCATGGACAACGTCTGCGGCGTCAGCAGTGCGGCACCCAGACCCTGCACCACCCGCGCCGCGATGAGCATCTCGATCGAACCGGCCAGCCCACACCACAGTGAGGCGGCGGTGAACACCGTCAGGCCGATCAGATACAGGTTCTTCGGGCCGAACCGGTCGCCGAGCCTGCCCGCCACCAGCAGCGGGACGGCGTAGGCGAGCAGATACGCGCTGGTCACCCAGATGACGCCGTCGTAGTCGGTGTCCAGCGCCTCCATGATGCGCTTGTTCGCGACGGCGACGATCGTGGAATCGACCAGGATCATGAAGAACCCGACCAGCATCGCCCACAGGGCATGCCACGGGTTGGCTTGGCGGGCCTCCTCGGTCAGCCGGGAGGCCACGGGCGCGTGTCGGTCAGCGGGGTTCTCGAACATCTACTTCGTCATCGGGGAATCGGCGATCTGCCCGACGCTACGGACCCACCCGAATCCCGACAAGTCAGGGCCGGTCACACCGCGAAACGGGCCGAGAAGTGATCACACCGTTTCGGACAGCGGATCGCCGAGTACCTCGGCGTCCCCGGAAACCTCTTCGGCGCGGGCCGGCAGCCCGACGAACACCATGGCCGCCAGCGCGACGGCCGAACCGACCAGCATCACCAGCGCCAGCGCGAACTCGTTGTTGCCCAGCATGCCGACCACCGGAGCGGTCACCGCGCCGAGCCCGAACTGGGCGGCGCCCAGCAATGCGGCCGCGGTGCCCGACGCTTCGTGATGCCGCGACAGCGCGACGGCGGGCGCGTTCGGCAGGACGAGGCCCATCCCGCCGAGGATGACCAGCACCGGCGCCAGGAACCCGGCCAGTCCGGCGATCCCGGTCACCGCCAGCACCACGAACACGATGGCGGCGATGACGGACACGATCAGCGCGACGAGCATGATCAGCTGCGGTGAGAACCGGCGCAGCAGGACCACGTTGGACTGGGTGGCGCCGATCAGGATGATCGCGCCGGCCGCGAACACCAGCGCGAACGCCTGCTGGTTCAACCCGTAGTCGCCCTGCAGCACGAACGGCGCCGCGGCGATATAGCCGAACAACCCGGCCATGCTCAGCGCGGCCACCAGCACCAGCGTCACGAAACGGAAGTCGCGCAGCAGTACGCCATAGGTGGCCACGATGGAGCGCACGTGCAGTGGACGCCGGTTGGGCACCGGCAATGTCTCGGGCAGTGCCAGCGCCGCCAGCAGGAGCAGCAACCCGGCCAGCACCACCAGTACCGCGAAGATCCAGTGCCACGACGCCTTCAGCAGCACGACCGCGCCCAGCGACGGCGCGATGACGGGGGCGACACCGAGGACCAGGATCAGCCGGGACATCACGGTGGCGGCCGCGGAGTCGACGTAGAGGTCGCCGACGACGGCGACGGCCACCACGGCCGCGGCGGCGGCGCCGAATCCCTGCACCACCCGCCCGGCGCCGAGCACCTCGATGTTCGGCGCGAGCAAGCAGACCAGCGAGGCCACCATGTGCAGCGTGATGCCGGCCATCAGCGGGACGCGGCGCCCCAGCGAGTCCGAGAGCGGCCCGATGATCAGCTGACCGAAGGCCAGCCCGGCCAGCGTTCCGGTGAGCGTCAACTGCACCACCGACGAGGACACCGAAAGGTCCTCGGCGATACGCGGCAGCGCCGGCAGATACATGTCGATGGTCAGCGGACCGAGCGCGATCATCAGTCCCAGGACGGCGATCATCCGGAGCCTGCTGGGCGCCACTTGCTCGGTTGTCACGCCCAGGGATGTTGCCACGACTATGGCCAGCGTCGCGCCGCGGTTTTTTCTTCCCGATCGGCCAGTGACCGCCGTCACTGTGTGGCCGGGCACCCGGACCCGGCCCCCACTCGTTGAATGGGCACTAACCTGGGTATTCGACAGGCACCGTGGGAGCCGATCCCGGGGATGCGATGGGAGAACCGCCGATGAACGCTCGTTCCAGCAGTAAGAATCTGCCTGCGGTCCGTGAAGGGGCCGATGACGATCCCAGCGCCGCCGCCAAGGCGCTGTCCCAGATCCTCGAGCGCAGCACCCGTCTGCAGGCCCCGGCGGTCACCGCGTATGTGGAACGGCTGCGCAAGCAGCGGCCCGACGCCACACCGGCGGAGATCATCACCTCGCTGGAGAAGCACTACCTGGCCGCGGTGATGGCCAGCGGCGCAGCGGTCGGTTCGGCCGCCGCGTTCCCGGGTATCGGCACACTGGTGGCGATGTCCGCGGTCGCCGGGGAGACCCTGGTGTTCCTGGAGGCGACGGCGGTATTCGTACTCGCTGTCGCCGAGGTGCACGGCATTCCCGCCGACCACCGTGAGCGGCGCCGGGCGCTGGTGCTGGCCGTACTGGTCGGCGAGGACGGCAAGCATGCGGTGGCCGATCTGGTCGGCGGCGGTCGCACCAGCGGGGCGTGGATTTCCGACGGGGCCGCCACGCTGCCCCTGCCGGCGGTGTCCCAGCTGAACAACCGGCTGGTGAAGTACTTCGTCAAGAAGTACGCCCTCAAGCGCGGGGCGATCGCGTTCGGCAAACTGCTGCCGGTGGGCGTCGGCGCAGTCGTGGGCGGAGTCGGAAACCGGTTGATGGGCAAGCGGATCATCAAGAATGCGACCCTCGCGTTCGGCAGCCCGCCGCCGAGGTGGCCGTCGACCCTACACGTGCTGCCATCGGCGCAGCTGTGAGTGACAAGTGACACTCTCGTGGTGAGGGTGTGTTGCGAGGCGTAGCCTTTAGTCGGCCAAATGCGGGAAACCGTAGAAAAATCAGCGGGCGGGCGACGCCGGACTTCGCCTGCCGGGACAGACGGAATCGGGGCGAAACGCTGCTGTGAGCAGTTCACCATCACCTTTTGGACAGAACGAGTGGCTCGTCGAAGAGATGTATCGCAAATTCCGCGAGGATCCTTCGTCGGTGGACCCGAGTTGGCACGAGTTCCTGGTGGACTACGCCCCCGAACCGATCGACACCCCGGCCCAAAAATCGCAGCCGGCCGCGGCCGAGCAGTCCGCACCCGCCAAGCCCGCCACACCTGAGAAGAAGGCCGCACCCGCCGCGCCTGCCCCGGCAAAGGCCGAAGCGAAGACCGAGGCCAAGACGGAAGCCAAGGCCGCCCCGAAGGCCGACGCTGCGGCCAAGAAGTCCGAGCCGGCCCCCGCGGCCAAGAAGCCCGCGCCTGCGGCCCCCGCCGCCGAAGGCGATGAGAACACCGTGCTGCGCGGCGCTTCGGCCGCCGTCGTCAAGAACATGAACGCCTCGCTGGACGTGCCGACGGCCACCAGCGTGCGGGCCATTCCGGCCAAGGCCATGATCGACAACCGCGTGGTGATCAACAACCACCTCAAGCGCACCCGCGGCGGCAAGATCAGCTTCACCCATCTGCTGGGCTACGCCATCGTGCAGGCGGTCAAGAAGTTCCCGAACCTGAACCGGCACTTCGCCGAGGTGGACGGCAAGCCCAACGTCGTCACCCCCGCGCACACCAACCTGGGCCTGGCCATCGATCTGCCCGGCAAGGACGGCAACCGCACGCTGGTCGTGGCGGCCATCAAACGCTGCGAAACGATGAAGTTCGGCCAGTTCATCGCGGCCTACGAGGACATCGTGCGGCGCGCCCGCGACGGCAAGCTCACCGCCGAGGACTTCAGCGGGGTCACCATCTCGCTGACCAACCCGGGCACCATCGGCACCGTGCACTCGGTGCCCCGCCTCATGCGCGGCCAAGGCGCGATCATCGGTGCCGGTGCCATGGAGTACCCGGCCGAGTTCCAGGGCGCCAGCGAGGAACGCATCGCCGAGCTCGGCGTCGGCAAGCTGATCACCCTGACGTCGACCTATGACCACCGCATCATCCAGGGTGCGGAGTCCGGCGATTTCCTGCGCACCATCCACACCCTGCTGCTCGACGACGAGTTCTACGACGAGATCTTCATGGAACTGGGGATCCCGTACGAGCCGGTGCGCTGGCGCATCGACAACCCGGACTCGATCTTCGACAAGAACGCCCGGATCATCGAGCTCATCGCGGCCTACCGCAACCGCGGTCATCTGATGGCCGATATCGACCCGCTGCGCCTGGACAAGACCCGCTTCCGCAGCCACCCCGACCTCGACGTGCTGACCCACGGCCTGACGCTGTGGGATCTGGATCGCGAGTTCAAGGTCGACGGTTTCGCCGGCGCCGAGTACAAGAAGTTGCGCGATGTGCTCTCGGTGCTGCGCGACGCCTACTGCCGGCACGCCGGTGTGGAGTACACCCACATCCTGGAACCCGAGCAGCAGAAGTGGATTCAGGAGCGCGTCGAGACCAAGCACGACAAGCCGACGGTCGCCGAGCAGAAATACATCCTGTCCAAGCTCAACGCGGCCGAGGCCTTCGAGACGTTCCTGCAGACCAAATACGTCGGGCAGAAGCGCTTCTCGCTGGAAGGCGCCGAGACCGTCATCCCGATGATGGACGCCGCGATCGATCAGGCCGCCGAGCACGGACTCGACGAGGTCGTCATCGCCATGCCGCACCGCGGCCGCCTCAACGTGCTGGCCAATATCGTCGGCAAGCCCTACTCGCAGATCTTCGGCGAGTTCGAGGGCAACCTGAACCCGAGCCAAGCCCACGGTTCCGGTGACGTCAAGTACCACCTCGGTGCCACCGGAACCTACCTGCAGATGTTCGGGGACAACGACATTGCGGTGTCGCTGGTCGCCAACCCGTCACACCTGGAGGCCGTCGACCCGGTCCTGGAGGGACTGGTCCGCGCCAAGCAGGACCTGATCGACTTCGCCTCCCCCGAGGAACACGAGGCGTTCTCGGTGGTGCCGATGATGCTGCACGGTGACGCCGCCTTCGCCGGCCAGGGTGTGGTCGCCGAGACCCTGAACCTGGCGCTGCTGCGCGGGTACCGCACCGGCGGAACCATCCACATCATCGTCAACAACCAGATCGGCTTCACCACCTCACCGCACGATTCCCGTTCCAGCGAGTACTGCACCGACGTCGCCAAGATGGTCGGCGCGCCGATCTTCCACGTCAACGGCGACGATCCCGAGGCCTGCGTCTGGGTGGCCAAGCTGGCCATGGACTTCCGGCAGCAGTTCGGCAAGGACGTCGTCATCGACATGCTGTGCTACCGCCGCCGCGGGCACAACGAGGGCGATGACCCGTCGATGACCCAGCCCGACATGTACGACGTGATCGACACCAAGCGCGGTGTCCGCAAGACCTACACCGAGGCACTGATCGGCCGTGGTGACATCTCGATGAAGGAGGCCGAGGACGCACTGCGCGACTACCAGGGCCAACTGGAGCGGGTGTTCAACGAGGTCCGCGAGCTGGAGAAGCACGAGATCGAGCCGAGCGAATCGGTGGAATCCGACCAGCAGACCCCGAAGGGACTGAACACCGCAGTCGACAAGTCGGTGCTGGCCCGTATCGGTGACGCGCATCTGTCCGCGCCGGAGGGCTTCAACGTCCATCCCCGGGTGCAGCCCGTGCTGGAGAAGCGCCGCGAAATGGCCTACGAAGGCAAGGTGGACTGGGCGTTCGGCGAGCTGCTGGCACTGGGATCGCTTGTCTCCGAAGGCAAGACGGTTCGCTTCACCGGGCAGGACGTCCGCCGCGGCACCTTCACCCAGCGGCACGCGGTGATCATCGACCGCAAGACCGGCACCGAGTTCACGCCGCTGGACCTGTTGACCGTGGATGCCGACGGCAACCCGACCGGTGGCCGCTTCATGGTCTACGACTCGGCGCTGTCCGAGTTTGCCGCGGTGGGCTTC
The DNA here is from genome assembly GCF_008329585.1 of Mycolicibacterium sp. P9-22. Taxonomy (GTDB): domain Bacteria; phylum Actinomycetota; class Actinomycetes; order Mycobacteriales; family Mycobacteriaceae; genus Mycobacterium. The sequence goes on from NZ_NPKP01000008.1 coordinate 145,732, forward strand.
GAGTACGGCTACTCGGTGGGCAACCCCGAGGCAATCGTGTTGTGGGAGGCGCAGTTCGGCGACTTCGTCAACGGCGCCCAGTCGATCATCGACGAGTTCATCTCCTCCGGTGAGGCCAAGTGGGGCCAGCTCTCCGACGTGGTGCTGCTGCTGCCGCACGGCCACGAGGGTCAGGGCCCCGACCACACATCGGGCCGCATCGAGCGGTTCCTGCAGGTGTGTGCCGAGGGTTCGATGACCGTGGCGATGCCCTCGACCCCGGCGAACTACTTCCACCTGCTGCGCAGGCACGCGCTGGACGGGATCCACCGACCGCTGATCGTCTTCACCCCGAAGTCGATGCTGCGCAACAAGGCTGCGGTCAGTGAGGTCAAGGACTTCACCGAGATCAAGTTCCGCTCGGTACTCGAGGAGCCCACTTACGAAGAGGGCATCGGCGAACGGTCGAAGGTGAAGCGGGTGCTGCTCACCAGTGGCAAGATCTACTACGAGCTGGTGGCCCGCAAGGCCAAGGAGCAGCGCGACGATGTGGCGATCATCCGCATCGAGCAGCTCTACCCGTTGCCCCGGCGCCGGCTGGCCGCCACCCTCGACGAATATCCCAATGTGTCGCAGTATTTCTGGGTGCAGGAGGAACCGGCCAACCAGGGTGCCTGGCCGACGTTCGGGCTCTCCCTGCCCGAGCTGTTGCCGGAGAAGCTGACCGGGATCAAGCGCATCTCCCGGCGCGCCATGTCGGCTCCGTCCTCGGGTTCCTCGAAGGTGCACGCGGTCGAGCAGCAGGAGATCATCGACGAGGCGTTCGCGCCGTAGTCTGTGCCGTACCAGAGAACGGGGCGGGATTCCGAAAGGGAATCCCGCCCCTTCTTCGTGATTGCAGCCATCCAGGAATAGCCGGGGCGACGCATCGCTTGTAGATGCTGCCCGACGCGATCGCGCGGACATCATCACGACGAGAGGCACGCGCGTGAACTATTCGATCATCGGCTCGGGCAATATCGGCTCGGCTGTCGCGGCCCAATTCGCCCGCACCGGAATCGATCTCGGCGTCGCCGGCTCACGGGGACCCGGATCGGTGGCGCCGCTGGCCGAGCGGTTGGGATCGCATATCGTGCCGACCGAGGTCGCCGACGCCCTGGCGGCCGACGTGGTGGTGCTGGCCGTCCCGTTCGAGGCGGTCCGCGGGTTGCTGGAGCAGGTTCCCGACTGGGGTGGACGCATCGTCGACGCGACCAACGCCATCGACTACACCGACTTCTCCCCCGCCGATCTCGGCGGGCGCGCGTCTTCGGATGTGGTGCAGGACTGGGCCGTCAACGGCCGGGTGGTCAAGGCGTTCGGCCACACCTGGGCCAAGGTGCTCGCCCGTGAACCCGGCGACGGCAACGGCGGCCGCCGCGTGCTGTTCGTCTCCGGCAACCATCCCGACGCCAACGCGGAGGTCGCCGGGCTGATCGAACGACTCGGGTTCGAGGCGATCGATCTGGGCCGCCACGATCAGGGCGGACTGCTGCAGCAGTTCGGTGGCCCGCTGACCACGCGCAGCTTCATCTCGCAGGCGATCGGCGGTGGCACGCCGGCCGAGATGGATCTCGCCGGCGCGTCCTGAATCAGAAGCCGAGCAGTCCCAGCGGGACCGGCGACTCACCGTTGGCCAGCGAGGTCATCGCTCCCGGGCAGAACGCCGAGATCGCGAACCCGGTGAACAGGGTGGCCGGCCCGATCGGACGCCCGATCGTCTCGGAGACCTGCCCGGCGACATCGGCGAGGTTCTGGCCACCGTCGGCCAGCATCGGGCACACCGACTGTCCCGCCGAGACGGCATCGGTCGGATTGATACCGCTGAGCCCCGAGCCGTCCAGGGTGTTCAGGAAATCGCCGGCCGGATCGGCCTGGGCGGGGGCGGCGGCCATCAGACCGGCGGACAGGACGGCACCGGCAGCAACCGCGAATCGCAAACGCATCACGATGGGGGCATCGCGGCGCGCACGGGCAGCGTTACAGCGCCACGCACAATCTGCACCATCGGTAGGCCAACGGGATGCGTTCTGACACTGTGCACGACGAGATGGTCATCACATCATGGTCGGATGCAACTTCTGACTGTCGATGACCGTGCCGTCCGGGTCCAGACAGCAGGTGACCGCGAGAACACTCCGGTGTTGCTGTTGCACGGCGTCGCCCGCAGCCTCGAGGACTGGTCCGAGCAGGTGGAGCGGCTGTCCCGGCGCTTCTATGTGATCGCGCCCGACCAGCCGGGCTTCGGGTTCTCGGCACGCCGCGACGGGCCCGCCGATCTGGTGGCCCTGGCCGACGGGGTGGCCGGCACCCTCGCCGAGCTCGGCGAGACCCGGCCGTGTCATGTCGTCGGCAATTCGCTCGGCGGAGCTGTCGCCATGCAGCTGCTCGCGTCCCACTCCGACCGCGTCGCCAGCCTGACCCTGGTCAACAGCGCCGGCTTCGGCGCCGAGGTCACCCCACTGCTGCGGATGCTGTCCCTGCCCGGGCTGGGCCGCTATGCCGCGACCCACAGCACCCCCGCCGGCGCCCGGCTGATGGAACGCCGGTTGTTCGCCGACCCGGCGCTGGCCACCCCCGAACGCGTCGAGCATGCGCTGCGGATCGCCGCGCAGCCCGGCACCGGCGCGTTCCTGTACGACATCGCCAACCATCTCGGCACCGCCCGCGGGGTGCGACCGCAGTGGCGCGACGACCTGCTGGCGGCCGTCGCCGCGCACCCCCGGCCCACCCTGCTGATCTGGGGTGACCGCGACCGCATCCTGCCCGCTGTCCATCTCGGTGCGGCCCGGCGGCATTTTCCCGGCGCACAGGTGCACCTGTTCCCCGGCACCGGACACATGCCGCAGATCGAACGTCCCGACGAGTTCGCCGACCTCGTCACCGCGTTCGTCGAGAACGGACCGACCCGGTCGGCATCGGTACCGCCGGTAACGGCTAAGGTCGAACGCAATCGAGCATCAGTTGGTCAGGACAGGAGTGTGCGCATGGAGGGCTTCGCCGGAAAAGTTGCCGTCGTCACGGGGGCAGGCTCGGGCATCGGGCAGGCACTGGCCGTCGAACTCGGCCGCTCGGGCGCCAAGCTGGCGATCAGCGATGTCGACACCGAGGGCCTGGCGGTCACCGAGGAGCGCCTGAAGGCCATCGGCGCACCGGTCAAGGCCGACCGCCTGGATGTCACCGAGCGTGAGGCGTTCGAGCTGTACGCCGGCGCGGTCAAGGAACACTTCGGCAAGGTCAACCAGATCTACAACAACGCCGGTATCGCCTACCAGGGCGATGTCGAGGTCAGCTCCTACAAGGACATCGAACGCGTGATGGACGTCGACTTCTGGGGCGTCGTCAACGGCACCAAATCCTTCCTGCCGCACCTCATCGAATCCGGCGACGGTCATGTCGTCAACGTCTCCAGCGTCTTCGGGCTGTTCTCGGTGCCCGGCCAGGCCGCCTACAACTCGGCGAAATTCGCCGTCCGCGGATTCACCGAGGCACTGCGCCAGGAGATGGCGCTCGCCAAGCACCCGGTCAAGGTGACCTGTGTGCACCCCGGTGGCATCAAGACCGCGATTGCGCGCAACGCCACCGCCGCCGAGGGCATCGACGTCGCCGAGATGGCCAAGGCATTCGACAACAAGCTGGCCAAGACGAGCCCGGAGAAGGCCGCCAAGATCATCCTGGAAGCCGTACGCAAGGACCGGGCACGGGTACTCGTCGGCGCCGACGCCAAGGTCCTCGACGTGATCGTCCGGATCGCCGGATCGAACTACCAGCGGCTGTTCTCGTCGGTCGCCAAGGGCCTGCTGCCCAAGTAGTCAGTGACCGAGCGGGTGGGCGTCCAGCCAGGCACCGGCCACCGCCCCCGGCTCGGCACCGGCGGCCACCTCGGCACGCATCTGCGCCAGCGCATCGGTGTCGAGCACCCCGGCCAATTCGTTGACCGACCGTAACTGCGTCTGACTCAAGGTGTTCCGGCGGAACACCGGCACCACGTTCTCGGCACGGATCAGGGCCGTGCGGTCCGACAGCATGGTCACATCCTCGGGGAAATCGGGGGCGGCGGCCGACGTCCACGCCATGTCGATCTCACCGCTGCGCAGTGCAGCCCACAGCACCTCGGCGTCCGGGAACTCCTCGGGCGCGCGCGGTGTGCAGGTTCCGAACGTCTCCGGTACCGCAACCCCTTGCACCGCTCCGGGTTTCAGCGAATCACACCGGCCGATCAGCGCAGTGAGATCACCGGCCTTCCAGGCTGCGGCGGTCGGCCCGGTCACCGCGACGACCGGCTTGTCCGACGTGCCGTCGGCATAGTCCCCGGCACCGAGCCCTTCGGGCAGCGCTCCGACCATGGCGCGATAGACCTGCGCCGCCGACCGGGCCGCGGCATCGGGGGCGAACCGGGTCAGTACCTCACCGGTGAGGGCCGGCGCCACATCGATCTCGCCGGAGTCCAGCGCCGCCAACGGATCCGGGGTGTTCTGCACATGGGCCGGGCTACCGTAGTAGCGCAGCGCGGCGGCGTACAGATGCGCCAGTAGCGCCGACTGTCCGTCGGCACCGACCGACACCGCCGGCGGTGGCGGCGGCGCCTGCCCGCCACAGCCGGCAATCAGCAGCGCGACCAGCGCGACCGCCAGCCGCCGCATCGTCGACCGGATCTCAGACGCCGGAGGCTTCCGCGACCGCGGCGGCCACCGCGGGACCCACCCGCGGGTCCAGCGCGCTCGGCACGATGTGGTCGGTCGCGAGGTCGTCACCGACGACGCCGAAGATCGCATGCGCCGCAGCGACTTTCATCTCCTCGGTGATACGGCGCGCACCGGCGTCCAGCGCACCCCGGAACACCCCGGGGAAGGCCAGCACATTGTTGATCTGGTTCGGGAAGTCGCTGCGGCCGGTGGCCACCACCGCTGCGTACTTGCGTGCGGCGTCGGGATGGATCTCCGGATCGGGGTTGGACAGCGCGAACACGATGCCGTTGGGCGCCATCGTCGCGATGAGCTCCTCGGGCACCAGACCGGCGGAGACCCCGAGGAAGACATCGGCGCCGTTGAGCGCCTCGGACACTCCCCCGGTGAGCCCGCGCGGGTTGGTGCGCTGGGCCAGTTCGGCCTTGAAGGAGTTCAGGTCGCTGCGGCCGTTCTCCACGATGCCCTTGCTGTCCAGCACCACGATGTCGCTGATGCCGCTGTTGAGCAGGATGTTGGTGCAGGCGACGCCGGCCGCGCCGGCGCCCGAGACCACGACCTTCAGGTCGTGGATATCACGGTCGAGCACCTTGACCGCACCGAGCAGTGCGGCCAGCACCACGATGGCAGTGCCGTGCTGATCGTCGTGCATGACCGGGCAGTCCAGCGCCTCGATGACGCGGCGCTCGATCTCGAAGCAGCGGGGTGCGGAGATGTCTTCCAGGTTCACGGCACCGAAGGTGGGACGCAGCCGGATCAGCGTCTCGACGATCTCGTCGGGATCCTTGGTGTCCAGCACGATCGGAATGGAGTTCAGTCCACCGAAGGTCTTGAACAGCGCGCTCTTGCCCTCCATGACGGGCAGCGACGCCGCCGGGCCGATGTCACCGAGGCCCAGTACCGCACTGCCATCGCTGACCACGGCCACCAGACGGTTCGCCCAGGTGTACTTCTTGGCCAGCGTCGCATCGGCTGCGATGGCGCGGCTGACCTGGGCGACGCCCGGGGTGTAGGCGATGGAAAGCGCGCGCTGGGTGTCCAGCGGCTCCTTCAATTCGACCGAGAGTTTGCCACCCTCGTGGGCCGCGAAGATCTCCGCGTCATCAATGACAACCTGTGGGGTCTTGACCAATTCCGACACGGCCGTCACGTTACTTCACCCAGAGAACTCACAGGCACCGGTTCCCTGTCCGTGAGAGGTTGGAAACGCGACTGACGAGTAACATTCGGCGACGGGGCATGCGGTCACGCCCCCAGATGATGGAGGTCGCGATGCCGTCTTTCCGCCCCCTGCCACCGTCGATGCTGAGACCGACCGCACGGCGGCCCCTCAACCTTCCCGATGCGTCGGGCATCCACGTCCCGGTCTCGCAGTCGGTCGTCGACTGCGGTGTCTATAGCGACGGCACCCGCCTGCCGGGCAAATACACCCACGCCGCCGCGCTGAACAAGGTGCACGAGATCGAAGCCGGCGGCGGGAGCGCGTTCGTCTGGATCGGCCTGCACGAACCCGACGAGCACCAGATGCAGGCCGTCGCGGAGGTGTTCGGGCTGCACGAACTGGCCGTCGAGGACGCGGTGCACGCACACCAGCGGCCCAAGCTGGAGCGCTACGACGACACCCTGTTCCTGGTGCTCAAGACCGTCAACTACGTCGAGCACTCATCGATCAGCAATGCCCGTGAGATCGTCGAAACGGGCGAGATCATGGTGTTCGTCGGCGCCGACTTCGTCGTCACCGTGCGCCACGGCGACTTCAGCGGCCTGGCCGGCGTGCGCAAACGGATGGATGCCTCGCCCGCCAATTGCGCCCTGGGACCGTACGCGGTCATGCACGCGATCTCCGATCATGTCGTCGACGCCTACCTCGACGTCACCGACCTGATCGAGCACGATATCGACGCCATGGAGGAGAACGTCTTCTCGCCCACCAGCACCACCGACATCGAGCACATCTATCTGCTCAAGCGCGAGGTCGTGGAGTTGCGCCGGGCGGTCGCGCCGCTCAGCCAGGCACTGCAGCGCATCGGCAGTGATCACAACGACCTCATCTCCAAGGAGGTCCGGCGGTACATGCGTGACGTGCTCGACCACAACACGCAGGCCGCCGACCGCATCGCCAGCTATGACGAGGTGTTGAGCTCCCTGGTGCAGGCGGCGGTCGGCAAGGTCTCGATGCAGCAGAACACCGATATGCGCAAGATCTCGGCCTGGGTCGCGATCGCCGCGGTGCCGACGGCGCTGGCCGGGATCTACGGGATGAACTTCGACCACATGCCCGAACTGCACCAGACCTGGGGCTATCCGGCGGTGCTGCTGGTCATGCTCACGGTCTGCTCGACGCTTTACGTGACATTCCGGCGCAACCACTGGCTCTGAGTCCCCCGCCGAAACTGTATTCCAGACGGGAAAGTGCGAGTGGGGCCCTTCGGGAACACAGTTTCGGCGAATGGGACGCGGGTCTCAGGACGGCTCGGAGGCGCGGCGGTTCGCGTCGAGCACGTCCACCCCGTCGCTGTGCCAGGCCTCGCGCATCGCCTCGGCGCCCTTGAGTCGCACCCACGCCGCTTCGGTCGGGGTGATCGGGGTGGCCTGCAGGATCATCACATCGGACAGCGGATCCGGTAGCGCGACATCCTCGATGGCGCTGGGGCCCAACAGAAATGCGGTGAAGGGCGCGCCTTCGAACAGCGGACCGCTCAGGTCGATCAGCGCATCGGGCTCCAGCACCAGACCTTCCACCGACGGCGCGGCCGCCAGCACCGCCATCGACCGGGCCAGGCCGGCGGGGCTCGGTGGCCGCAGCGACACCACCACTTCGGCCCGCGGCCCGTGCTGGGTGTCGGTGACAAAATCGGTCGGGTCCACCATCGGATAGCGTGAACAGCCCACCGTGACAAAGTGGTTCACGCCGCCGGTGTCGGGTCCGTAGCGCAGCACGGAGATCCGCTCCGCGCCCAGGAAGGTGACATTGGCCTCGGCCGGGTCGCCGAGCACACCGGCAGCGGTGAAGTGCGCCTGCAACCGGCCCCGCACCTCAGCCGGTACGTCGACCACTAGCCGGCGGGCGGGATGGACAGGTTGATCCCGGTGTCGCCGTCGAAGATGATCAGCTTCGAGGTGTCCACCGCCAGCTCCGCCTTCTTACCCGCGGACACCTTCGAGTCGGCCGAAACCCTTGCCACGAACTCGTTTTCGCCGATACCGGATTCGGCGGCCAGCTCGGCGAGCTGGGCCGATTTCGCACCGGACCCCTCGGTGCGGAAGTGCAGGTACTTGTCGGCGCCCAGCGACTCCACCAGGTCGACGTCCACCTCGAAGGTGAGGCCGCGGATGCGGGTGTAGGAATCGACCAACGCGGCGTCGTCGAAATGCTCCGGACGCAGACCGGCGATCACGTTGGTGGGCTTGGGATGCTGCGCCAGAATCCGCTGCGCCTCATCGGTGAGCACCACCTCCTCACCGAACGGCAGCTTGATGCCGCCGTCGGTCAACGTGGCGGGAAAGAAATTCATGCCAGGCGATCCGATGAAGCCGGCGACGAATAGATTGGCCGGGGTGTTGTAGAGCTCGTCGGGGGTACCGATCTGCTGCGCCACGCCGGCGAGCATCACCACCACCCGATCCCCCAGCGTCATCGCCTCGGTCTGATCGTGGGTGACGTACACCGTGGTGGTGCCCAACCGGCTCTGCAGGCGCGCGATCTCGGTACGCATCTGCACGCGCAGCTTGGCGTCCAGGTTGGACAACGGCTCATCCATCAGGAACGCCTTGGGGTCACGGACGATCGCCCGTCCCATCGCCACGCGCTGCCGCTGGCCACCGGACAGCTGCCCGGGCTTGCGGTCCAGCAGTTCCGCCAGATCGAGGATGTTCGCGGTCTCTTCGACCTTGCGCGCGATCTCGTCCTTGCCGAGCTTGGCCAGGGTCAGCGGGAAGGCGATGTTCTGCCGGACCGTCATGTGCGGGTACAGCGCATAGGACTGGAAGACCATCGCGATATCGCGGTCCTTGGGGGCCTTCTCGTTGACCCGCTCCCCGCCGATGCGCAGATCGCCGGAGCTGATGTCCTCCAGACCGGCGATCATGTTCAGGGTGGTCGACTTTCCGCACCCGGACGGTCCGACCAGGATGATGAACTCACCGTCGGCGATGGTCAGCGACAGGTCCTTCACCGCCGTGGCACCGCCGGCATAACTCTTGGACACGTTCTCCAGCACGATCTCGGCCATGAATTACCCCTTCACCGCGCCGGAGGTCAACCCGGCCACGATCCGTCGCTGAAATATGAGCACAAAGATGATGATCGGGACGGTGATGACCATCGCCCCGGCCGCGATCGATCCCGTCGGCTCCTCGAACTGCGAGCTTCCGGTGAAGTTCGCGATGGCCACCGGCGCGGTGATCGCCCGTTCGGTGGCCGTCAACGACAGCGCGAGCAGCAGGTCGTTCCACGCGAAGATGAACACCAGGATGCCCGCGGTGACGATGCCGGGCGCCGCCAGCGGTGCGATCACCTTGCGGAAGGCCTGGCCCGGCGTGGCGCCGTCCATCTTCGCCGCCTTCTCCAGATCCCACGGGATCTCCTTGAAGAATGCGGACATGGTGTAGATCGCCAGCGGCAACGCGAAGGTGATGTAGGGGATGATGAGGCCCGGCCAGGTGTCGAACAGCCCGAGCCGGCGCTCGATGTTGAAGATCGGTGTCACCAGCGAGATCTGCGGGAACATCGCGATCAGCAGCGCCACCCCGACCAGAACCTTCTTGCCGGGGAAGGCCAGCCGCGCAATCGCATACGCGGCCATGCCGCCGATGACGACCGCGATCACCGTGGTGATCAGGCCGATACCGATCGAGTTGATCAGCGCCGAGGTGAAGATGTTGCCCTCGAAGATGGCCTTGTAGTTCTCGAAGGTGATCTCCGACGGAATCAGCTTGCCGTCCTTGACCATCGATGTCGGCTTCAACGACAGGGACAGGATCCAGAGCACCGGGAACAACGCGTACAGCACCACGATGACGTTGACGACCGCCCAACCGGTCGCGCGGCGGGCCCCCACGTTCTCCGCCATCTAGCGGCCCTCCTCGTCCGCACCGGGTGCTGACGCACCGAAGATCTTGATGAATATGAAGGCGATCACCGCGACACACAGGAAGATCAGCACGCTGATGGCCGAACCCAGTCCGAGGTTGAACGCCTTGAACAGGTTGTCGTAACCGAGGATCGACACCGATCCGGTGTCGTTGGCGCCGCCGGTCAGCACGTAGATGTTGTCGAAGATGCGGAACGCGTCCAGGGTGCGGAACAGCAGCGCCACCAGGATCGCGGGTTTGATCAGCGGAATGATGATCTTGGTCAGCCGTTTCCAGCCGCCGGCCCCGTCGACCTGCGCCGCGTTCAGCAGATCCTGCGGTACCAGGGCCAGACCGGCCAGCAGCAGCAGCGCCATGAACGGTGTCGTCTTCCAGACCTCGGCCAGCACCACGATGGCCAGCGACGGAAGCTGTTCGGTCAGCGGCGCGCTGCCGGTCGGGAGCAGATTGGCCAGATACCCGGTGCCCGGCGTCCAGGCGTAGTACCAGCTGTAGGACGCCGCCACGGTCACGATGCCGTAGGGCACCAGGATCGCGGTGCGCACCGTGCCCCTGCCGAAGATGGTGCGGTGCATGACCAGTGCGAGCGCCATGCCGAGCACGAACTCGATGGCCACCGACACGATGGTGATGCCCAGCGTCACCGCGAACGCCGACCACCAGTACCGGTCGGTGAGGATGGTCTGGTAGTTCTCCAGGCCGATGAACTCGACATCGTCGGGCGCGGCCAGGTTGTAGCGCTGCAGGCTGAGCCAGACGGCGTAGAAGATCGGGTAGGCCGTCACCGCCAGCATCAGGAAGACCGCCGGGCTGATCAGCCAGAAGGCCAACCGCCGTTCGGCGCGCGTGTCATCGCTGCCCTGGGTCGTCACGGAATCAGCCCCTTGCCGTCGATGGCCTTCTGTACCTGCTCGGCCAGTTCATCAGCGGTACGCTCGGGATCGATATCGGTGATGGGCGCCAGCGCGGCGGAGATCCGGGTCGACACCGCCTGATACACCGGGGTCGCCGGGCGCACCGCGGCATTGGTGAGCTGCTGCCGGATGATCTCGTACTGCGGATATTTCTGCTGGAACGCCGGGTCGTCATACAGCGACGCCCGCACCGCGGGCAGACCACCCTCGACCGAGGTGTAGCGCTGGTTGTCGACATTGCGCAGGCAGCGGATGGCCTCGAAAGCCTCGGCCTTGTGCTGGGTGTTCTTGCCGACGGCCAAGTTGAGACCACCGAGGGTCACCCGTGCGGGCTCACCGTCACGCACGCCCGGGAACGGCGCGAAACCGAAGACCTTCTTACTGGCCTCATAGGCGATGTCGAACTGTTCGTCGGTCGGCGAGAAGCTGCCGGAATCGTTGATCGCGCCGGCCAGTGCGGGATCGTCGTTCAGCGGGAGGAACGCGACGCCGCCCTTGACGGCGTTCTCCAGCATGGACGGCAGCACGAACGGCCAGTTGACCTCGAGTGCGGCATTGCCCTGTTCCAGCGCCAGGCGTGCGGTGCCCTCGTCGGTCTGGGTGATGGACGGGTCCGCACCGGGCGCGGTGGCAACGTCCTTGATGATCTGCAGCGCCTTGACGGTGGCCGCCCGGTGCTCGGGGGTGTCGGTCAGCGTGACGGTCTCACCGTCATCGGAGAGCACCTGGCCCCCCGCACTTTCCAGCAGCGTGTTGAACCACACCACCAGGCCCTCGTACTGCTTGCCCTGCACCGCGATCCAGCTGGGGCCGCCCGCGGCATGCTGGCGCTTGGCCTCGGCCACCATGGCATCCCAATCGGTCGGCGGCGCGGGCATCAGATCTGTTCGGTACCAAAGCAATTGGGTGTTGGTCGTGATCGGCGCCGCGTACAGCTTGTCCTGCCACTTGGCGGTCTCCAGCGGGCCCGGCAACGTGTTGGCGGTGGCGTCGGATTCGGCCTGACCGGCGGGATCGTCGGACAGCGGCAACGCCCAACCGGCTTCGGCGAATTCGGCCGTCCACACCACGTCGAGGGCCATCACGTCGAGCGATTTGTCGTTGCCGGTGAGCCGACGCGCGAGCTGCAGACGTTGGTCATCGGCGCCCTTGGGCAACGAAACCTGCTTGATGGTGAACCGGCCGCCGAGCTGCTCATTGCACTTCTGGGCCACCGCGGTGAACGTTGCCATCTCGTTGGCCGGTGTGTAGTAGCTGACGACGATGCCGTCCTCGGCCTCTCCGCACGCCGTGGTCACCGAACCGACCGTCAGCGCGGCCATCACCCCGGCGCAGAGTCGTCGCTTCAACACTTCCGGCCTCCGTCTGCGTTGATGGCACCGCCGGAGCGGCTCCGGGCGAGAACGTCCCGCGGGGCAAACCTAGGGCTACAAGCGCGTAATATGCAACCGTTTCCTGGGCGCGTCGCCCATCAGATCGTCAAGCGCGCCAGCAGATCCCGCCCCTGTTCCGCGTTCTGGGGGTCACAGAGGACGTCGTAGCGGCCTGCGACGAGCTGCATGGTCGAGCTGAAATCTCTTGTGCCACGGGCCATCGCGTACGGGATGGCCGAGGTGATGAGGCCGAAGAACACACCGGCGATCAGGCCGGTGGCCAACGCGCCCCACGGGCTCGGACTGAAGAACCCGAGAATCAGACCGATGAACAGGCCCAACCAGGCGCCCGAGAGCACGCCACCGCCGATCACCTTCGGCCAGGACAGTCGGCCGGTCACCCGTTCGACCTGCATCAGGTCGACGCCCACGATGGTGACCTGCTGCACCGGAAACTGTTGATCGGAGAGGTAATCCACCGCGCGCTGCGCCTCGGCATAGGTCGGGTAGGCCCCGATCGGCCAGCCCTTCGGTGGGGTCGGCAGCGCCGACGGGCCACGCGCACCCGGCCTGCCGACGGAATCCTTGCCGGGCTGGAGGGGACCGGTCATAGCTACTCGTTCTCCTTCGTTCGCGTCAGCGCGCCGCGACCTGTGCAGACGGGCGCGCGTCCTGCGGGTTCGACCCCCCAACCCTAGCCCCCGGCAGGTGGCCGTGCGCCGCTGCCCTGCACGCGAATCACCCCGAGGACCAGCACGTACGCTAGGTTTGAGGGATGACGAATCCGGGTGAGGACGCAGGGGCAACACCACCATCGGATGCTGCTGCAGGTACGGAGTCGACCGCCGCCAGTGGTGCGTCAGAGCCGACCTCCGCCGGCTACGAGGCGCCGCCGATCGAGCAGTCCGCAGCCGAGCCCTCGCAGCCGACAGCGCCGAGCTACCCCGACTACTCGCCGCCACCGGCGTACGGCGGCTATGACACCCCGCCGAGTTATCAGACGCCCGGTTACGACCCGGCCGCAGGCTATCCGCCACCCGGATTCGCCCCGCCGGACTATTCGTCCACCGGTTATCCGCCGCCGCCTCCCGGCTACGGCGCCCCCCAGGGCACACCGCCGTTCGGCGGACCCCAGGGAGGACCTCAGTACGGCGCGCCCCAGTACGGCGGGCCGCCCCCGGGCTACCCGCCGGCGCCGCCGTACGGCGCCGTCCCGGGATACGGCGGGTACGGGCCACCGCCGCAGGCCGGGACGAACTCATTGGCCATCGGGTCGCTGATCGCCTCACTCGTCGGCGTCATCTGCGGGCTCGGGTCACTCATCGGCATCGTGCTCGGCGTCGTCGCACTCAACCAGATCAAGCAGAGCAACCAGGGCGGCCGCGGACTCGCGGTGGCAGGTATCGCGGTCGGTGCGCTGACGTTGGTGTTCAGCCTCATCCTGGCCGTCGCTTTGCTGTGAGCGACGGTCCCCAGCAGTCGCCTCCCGGCGACCCGAACGCGCCGTGGGACTACCCGGCCGATCCGGGCCTGCCACCACCGGTCCACCCCGGGCCGCAGGCCGGATTCCCGGGGGCACCGGGCTTTCCCGGCGTACCCGGGTTCCCGCCGCCGGGCTACCCCGGCTACCCCGGGTATGACCCGTACCGGCCGGCCAAACCGCTCGGCACCAACGGCAAGGCGGTCGGCGCGCTGATCGCCGCGCTGGCCGGCCTGATGTTCTGCGGTGTGCCGTCGGTGCTGGGCCTGGTGCTCGGTGTCATCGCCATGCGCGAGACCAGGCGCACCGGTCAGGACGGCTACGGTCTGGCCCTGGCCGGAGCCATCATCGGCGGTGTGGTGACCGCCGGCCTGGTGCTGATGATCCTGCTGTGGATCGGCGTCGTCGCCAGCGGCTTCAGCCTGGTCTAGGCGGGTGGCTGGTACGGCGGGCCGGTGCGCGTCATCCCCGCCGCGCGGCCTTTACCCGCGACCACCAACGCCATCTTGCGGCTCGCCTCGTCGATCATCTCGTCGCCGAGCATCACCGCTCCGCGCGCGCCACCGGCCGCAGAGGTGTGCCACTCGTAGGCCTCCAGGATCAGTTCGGCGTGATCGTAATCAGCCTGCCGCGGGCTGAACAGCTCGTTGCCCGCGGTGATCTGGTCCGGGTGCAGCACCCACTTGCCGTCGTACCCGAGTGCGGCCGACCGGCCTGCCACCCGCCGGAACCCGTCGACGTCGCGCACCTTCACGTACGGCCCGTCGATCGCGTTCAGGCCCCGGGCGCGCGCGGCGATCAGGATCGTCATCAGCACGTGGTGGTGGGCATCGCCGATGTCGTAGCCGTCGGGCTGCCCGCCGACCTCCAGCGTGCGCATGTTGAGGCTGGCGGCCATGTCACCGGGGCCGAGCACCAGTGCCTGTACGCGCGGCGCGGCAGCGATGGCGTCGATATTGGTCAGGCCCAGCGCATTCTCGATCTGCGGTTCGATGCCGATACGGCCGACCGGAAGACCGTGGGTCTTCTCAAGTTGGGTGAGCAGCATGTCCAGCGCGTACACGTGGGTGGCGTCGGAGACCTTGGGCAGCACGATGATGTCGAGATACGCCCCGGCGCCGGCCACCACCTCGATGACATCGGCATGGGTCCACGGTGTCGTCCAGTCGTTGACCCGCACGCCGCGCAGCGATCGGTCGGCCCAGCCCGGCCCGGCCAGTGCCGCGGCCACCCGGCTGCGCGCCTCGGCCTTGGCGTCGGCGGCCACCGCGTCCTCCAGGTCGAGGAACACCTGATCGGCGGCCAGCGTCTTGGCTTTCTCAATCATCTTGTCGCTGCTACCCGGAACCGACAGACACGTTCGTCGGGGGCGATACACGTTGTCCACGCCCCTAGTCTCTACGCTTTGACTCATGGCGGCGGTTACCCGGGTATATGCGGCCCGCCTGGCGGGCATGGTCGTCCTCGGCCCGGACGGCGAATCGATCGGCCGTGTCCGCGACGTGGTGGTCAGCATCAGCATCGTCCGCCAGCAGCCGCGGGTACTCGGCTTGGTCGTCGAATTGCTCACCCGCAGAAGGATTTTCGTGCCGATCCTGCGGGTTACCGCGATCGAGCCGAGCGCCGTCACGCTGACCACCGGAAATGTGTCCCTGCGCCGGTTCTCCCAGCGCCCCGGTGAGGTGCTCGCGCTCGGTCAGGTGCTGGAGACCCGGGTACGGATCGACGATCCCGACCTCGACCAGCTCGCCGGGCTCGACGTGGTCGTGGTCGATCTGGGTATCGAGCAGACCCGCACCCGGGACTGGGTGGTCACGAAGGTCGCCGTCCGCCCCCAGCGCCGGCTCGGGCGCCGCAGCAATGTCTATCCCGTGGACTGGCAGCACGTGCACGGGTTGACGCCGTCCGGGCTTGCCATGCCCGATCAGGGTGTCGCCCAGCTGCTCGAGCAGTTCCAGGGGCAGCGCCCGGTCGAGGTCGCCGACGCCGTCCGCGAGCTGCCCGCCAAACGGCGCTTCGAGGTCGTCAACGCCCTCGACGACGAGCGCCTCGCCGACGTGCTGCAGGAGCTGCCCGAGGACGAGCAGGTGGCCGTGCTGCGCCAGCTGAAGACTGAACGCGCCGCCGACGTCCTGGAGGCGATGGATCCCGACGACGCCGCCGACCTGCTCGGGTCGATGGCGCCGGCCGACGCCGAACAGTTCCTGCGCCGGATGGACCCGGAGGACTCCGAGGATGTGCGACGGCTGCTGAGCCACTCGCCGAACACGGCCGGCGGTCTGATGACCTCCGAGCCGGTGGTGCTGGCACCGGACACCACGGTCGCCGAGGCCCTGGCCCGGGTCCGCGACCCCGATCTGACGCCCGCGCTGGCGTCGCTGGTTTTCGTGGTGCGCCCGCCGACCGCCACGCCGACCGGCCGCTACCTGGGCTGCGTGCATCTGCAGCGGCTGCTGCGCGAACCGCCGGCCGCACTGGTCAGCGGCATCGTCGACAAGGACCTGCCCACCCTGCGGCCCGAGGAGACCCTCGGCGCATTGACCCGCTATTTCGCCGCCTACAACCTGGTCTGCGGTCCGGTGGTCGATGAGGAGAACCATCTGCTCGGCGCGGTGTCGGTCGACGATGTGCTCGACCACCTGCTGCCCGACGACTGGCGCGAACGTGAGGCCGAGTCCCTGATCGTCACCACGGAGAAGGCGACGTGAGCGACCGGATCGACACCCCGCGGGCTTCTCGTCGGCGCTTCACCCCGCAGTTCGATGTCGAGGCCGCGGGCCGGTTCGGCGAGTCCTTCGCACGCTTCCTCGGCACCGGCCGCTATCTGGCGATCCAGACCGTCTTCGTCATCGTCTGGATCCTGCTGAACCTCTTCGCGGTCACGCTGCAGTGGGACCCGTATCCGTTCATCCTGCTCAATCTGGCCTTCTCCACCCAGGCCGCCTACGCCGCGCCGCTGATCCTGCTCGCGCAGAACCGGCAGGAGAACCGCGACCGGGTGGCACTCGAGGAGGACCGCCGCCGCGCCGAGCAGACCAAGGCGGATACCGAGTATCTGGCCCGCGAACTGGCCGCGCTGCGCCTGGCGGTCGGCGAGATGGCCACTCGTGACTACCTGCGCCGCGAACTCGAGGAGCTGCGCGAGATGCTGGTCGAACTGGTGCCGCCCAAACCGAAGAAGAGCAAGGGCAAACGCGCGGCCGAACCCGACCCACCGGCCGAACAGCCGGAAACCGACTCCGGGCCGCCCGCGGGCACATGACAATCCTTGGCACCCATTGCCGCACCACGAAGACCGGCGACTAGGTATGGTGACCTGGTTCACAAACGGTCGGGCACCGCAAATCTAGGACGGTTGAGTGATCAAAGGGGGAGCCTCCGCCCTCGCTGCAGCGCGGCACGGAGCAGGGCGAGTGATGCGCACGGTGGCTGAGTCGGCTCCAAGCACCCGCGGGTTGCTGGGCATCGCCATCCTCACCCCGTTGGTCCTGACGCTCGGCGTCGGCGCCTCCGCGCCGATCGTGAAACCGGTGCTGGAGACCACCGTGACCCCGCTCGCGGCCGTCGTCACCACACCCGAGAGCGATACCGGCTTCACCGTGGTGGCCGCCATGAAGGCCCCCCGTCCGTTCCAGACCGCAGGCACCGCACTGTCCGCTCCCCCGCCGGCCGCCGTGGTGAGCGCACCCGGCAATCTCCGCATACCCACCGTCGCCCTGAACGCGTACCGCAACGCCGAACGGATGATGGCATCGGCCGCGCCGACCTGCGGGATGAGCTGGAACCTGCTCGCCGGAATCGGGCGCATCGAGTCCATGCACGCCAACGGCGGCGCCACCGATGTCAACGGCACCGCGGTCAAACCCATTCTCGGACCCAGCCTGGACGGAACCCTGCCGGGCAACGAGGTCATCGTGCAGAGCCGCAACAACGAGCGGGTGACCTACGCCCGGGCGATGGGCCCGATGCAGTTCCTGCCGGGCACCTGGTCGCGCTATGCCTCCGACGGCAACGGCGACGGCAAGGCCGAAGTCCAGAACCTGTTCGACGCGACCCTGGCCGCGGCCCGCTACCTGTGCAGCGGCGGCCTGAACATGCGCGATCAGAGCCAGGTGATGACCTCGATCCTGCGCTACAACAACTCGGTCGCCTATGCGCGCAACGTGCTGGGCTGGGCCGCCGCCTACGCCACCGGGGTGGTGCCGGTGAATCTGCCGCCCATCACCGGACCGGTTCCCGCCCTGGGCATGGGCAATGTGCATCTGGACACCAACGCCGAGGGCCTGGGGCCCGGGTTGCCGCTGAACGCGCTGGGGTTGCCGTCCACCGACCCGATGGCCGTCATGCCGTTCTTCGATCTGGGCCGTGCCGATGTGGCCGACCGGTTGCCGGTGCCGCCGGGGCCCGGCGAGCCTGCGGCGGTCCCGAACTGCGCGGTGTTCTGCCTGGGCGAGAACACGCCCGCTCCGGCCGCTCCGTTCAACCCGTTCGCACCGCCTCCCCCGGCTGCCGCGCCGTTCAACCCGTTCGCGCCGCCCCCGCCACCGCCTGCTCCGGCCGCGGTGCCCGCACCGATCGGTCCGGCACCCGGCCCCACGGCCTGAGCGCAGGACACCGCTGCTCGGAGTTGCCAGCCCGGCGGACCGAGGGTCCGTCGGCGCGGCCTAGACTCGGCGGTGATGTCCTCGCCTAATACCGACCTGGAAGCCGCGGTTCGCGCCGCGCTGAGCAAGGTCGTCGATCCCGAACTGCGCCGCCCGATCACCGAAGTGGGCATGGTCAAAGGCGTCACGATCGACGCCGACGCCGGCGTGCACGTCGAGATCTACCTGACCACCTCGGCCTGCCCGAAGAAGACCGAGATCACCGACAAGGTGACCGCGGCGGTCACCGACGTGCCGGGCACCGGCGCGGTCAAGGTCACCTTGGACGTGATGAACGACGAGCAGCGCGCCGAGCTGCGCAAGCTGCTGCGCGGCGACTCACGCGAGCCGGTGATCCCGTTCGCCCAGCCCAACTCGCTGACCCGCGTCTACGCGGTGGCCTCCGGCAAGGGCGGCGTCGGAAAGTCCAGCGTCACCGTCAATCTCGCGGCGGCGATGGCCGCGCGCGGTCTGTCGGTGGGTGTGCTCGACGCCGATATCTACGGCCATTCGGTGCCGCGGATGATGGGCGTCGTGGACGGGCCCACCCAGGTCGATTCGATGATCCTGCCGCCGATCGCCCATGACGTGAAGGTCATCTCGATCGCCATGTTCACCCAGGGCAACACCCCCGTGGTGTGGCGCGGCCCCATGCTGCACCGCGCGCTGCAGCAGTTCCTGGCCGATGTCTACTGGGGTGACCTGGACGTGCTGTTACTGGACCTGCCGCCGGGCACCGGCGATATCGCCATCTCGGTGTCGCAGCTCATCCCGGGCGCGGAGATCCTGGTGGTCACCACCCCGCAGTTGGCCGCCGCCGAGGTCGCCGAACGCGCAGGCGCGATCGCCCTGCAGACTCGTCAGCGCATCGTCGGCGTGGTGGAGAACATGGCCGGGCTGACCCTGCCGGACGGCACCGTCATGGACATCTTCGGGTCCGGTGGCGGCGCCCAGGTATCGGCGTCGCTGACCCGGTCGATCGGCGCCGATGTGCCACTGCTGGGCCAGATCCCGCTGGAACCGACCTTGGTCTCCGCCGGGGACTCCGGGATCCCGTTGGTGTTGTCGGCCCCGGATTCCCCGGCCGCCAAGGAACTGCGCAAGGTCGCCGATGCCCTCGGGGCACGTAAGCGCGGGCTGGCCGGGATGTCGCTGGGGCTCGACCCCGCCGGACGCTAGGTCGCGTCGCTGTCGAAGCGAGCGCCACTGGGCGGCTCGCTGCCGGTCGCCGGCGGCGTCGGGTCCGGCGCCGGCTTCGGTGCGTCCGGGGACACCGGTTTGACCGGCTTGTCGAAGTTGCCGGTCAAGAACGAGTCATCCCCGTCGAGCAGATGCTTGGTCAGCGCCGCGCGCGGTGTCATGCCGCGCAGCTTCTGCAGCTCACTCAACGGTTCGCGCAGATCCTCGAACTCCGGCCCGAGGTCCTGACGCAGCTGGCTGGTGGCGCCACTGAGGTATTCGCGCACCTGGCGGACCGCCCCGGAGGTCCAGCGGATCGCTCCGGGCAGCCGTTCGGGGCCGAGGATGACCAGACCGGCCACCACCAACAGCAGCATTTCGCCCCAGCCGACATTCGCGAACATATTAGGGAGCGCCGTCGCCGATCGGAGTGACGGTCAGGGTGACCCGGCGACCGTCGCGGACGACCTCGATGGGGGCGGGCTCGCCGATCTTGAGCTGACGCACGGCGACCACGAACTCGTCGGCGTCCGCGACATCGCGGTTCCCGACCTTGACCACCACGTCGTTCTCCAGGATTCCGGCCCGCTCCGCGGGTCCGCCGACCTTGACGTCGGCGATCTGCGCGCCGGAGGCCAGGTCGTTGCTCGCCGAACGGGCGGTCAGACCGAGGGTCGGATGGGAGATCTTGCCGGCCTCGATCAGCTTCTGCGCCACGTCCTTGACCTCGTTGACGGGGATCGCGAAGCCCAGACCGCTGGCGCTGTCGGACAGCGACTTGCCCGCGGTGTTGATGCCGATCACCTCGGCGGACATGTTGATCAGCGGGCCACCGGAGTTGCCGTGGTTGATCGAGGCATCGGTCTGCACACCGTCGATGACGGTGTCGGTATCGGAGCCGTCGCCGGACAGCGGCAGCGGGCGGTGCAGTGCGCTGATGATGCCGTGGGTGACGGTGCTGCGCAGACCCAGCGGGGCGCCCGCCGCAATCACCTGTTCGCCGACCTGGAGCTTCTCCGAGTCACCCAGCTTCGCGACGCTGAGGTTGTCGACGTTGTCGACCTTGATCACCGCGAGGTCGGTCTTGGGGTCGCGGCCGACGAGGTTGGCCGGGACCTCCTTGCCGTCGTTGAACACGACGGTCATCTTGTACTTGCTCGGGTTGATCGCGGCTTCGGAGATGACGTGATTGTTGGTCACGATGTAGCCGCGCCCGTCGATCACGACACCGGAGCCCTGCGAGCCCTCCTGGTCGCTGGTCGCTTCGATGGTGACCACCGAATCGGCAACGGCGGCAGCAACTTCGGCGAACTGTCCGGCGGGCTCGGCGGGCCGGTCACTGGTCTCCAGGGTGACCTTCGAGGTGGTGAAGGCCTCCACCACCTCGGCGGTCTTGCGGCCGACGACGCCGCCGAGCGCTCCGATGACCAACGCGATGATCGCCAGGATCACCAGCGCGGTGATCGACACCCGGCGACCGAACAGCACATCGCGCACGCCGAGCTTGCCTTGGGGCGCCTGCACGATCACGGGTGCGCTCGGTGGGGCCGCGGGGGCTCCGAGTGCCGCGGGGGCCGACGGGTCGCGCCAGGGATCGTCGACGTCATCGGGGGCGGTATCGCGTTCGGCGTCCAGTGCGCCGGCATCGGCCGGATGGCGTTGCAGCGACTCGCCGGCGGCATAGGGACGCCCGAACGCCTCGGCCAGTACCGGGTCCGGGGACAGGTTCTTCGGGGTGTACTCGCCCTGATCGCGGTGCTTGTCCGCGCCGAGGAACGATCCGGCCACGCCGTCGGGCCGGCCGAAGGCGCGCTGTGACGCCGGGTCGACGGGCGGACGTGAAACCGGACGGGGAGCCAGACGCGGGTTGGTACCCGATTGGTCCTGATTGGTCACCCGTGCATCACTCCCCGCTCAAGCGCGCGCCATCGAGGGCACCCGCGACTGAATCTCTTCGCATAAACCCTACCGGCGCTTGCGCCGGGTACGACCTGCGCCTTCAGCCACCTGCTGGGGAGCTTCCTCGGCGGCCGGGGCCTCGGGGTTGCGGTCCGGAATCTGAGACAACAGACCGAGCAGAGAATTGGGCATCGCGATCGGACAGGCGTCGCGCAGCGCCGACCGCGCCTGGCGCTGGGCGTCGACCTCATTGGCGCACGACGGGCACAGCGACAGGTGGTGTCCGGCGCGCAGATGCGCGGTCATCCGCAGCTCACCGTCGACGAACGCCGCGATGGCCTCGGTGGACAGGTGCTCGGTGGATCCGAAACGGCGCGGCCCGACGGGCTCGCTGCTCTGCGACGCGAACTGGGCGGGCAGCCACGAGAAAGCGCGACGGAACACATCGCCCGGGTCAGCCATCACCCGACTCCTCTCGGAAGACCACGCCATTGAACACACACTGCTCATTTGAATGTAGCGCGGTAACCCGCGCCTCACACCCATGACGCTCAGGCGGAGGCGGTCAGCTGATCCGAATGCTTGGCCAGATGTTCACGCAGGGCCTGGCGACCACGGTGGATGCGGCTGCGGACGGTGCCCAGCTTCACACCGAGCGTGGCGCCGATCTCCTCGTAGGACAATCCCTCGATATCGCAGAGCACGACGGCAGCGCGGAACTCCGGGGGCAGCGAGTCCAGCGCGGCCTGCAGATCCGGACCCAGCCGCGAATCGTGGTAAATCTGCTCGGGGTTGGGGTCCTCGGCCGGCACCCGGTCGTAGTCCTCGGGCAGCGCTTCCATGCGGATGCGGGTGCGCCGGCGGACCATGTCGAGGAACAGGTTCGTGGTGATGCGGTGCAGCCAGCCCTCGAAGGTGCCGGGCTGATAGTTCTGCACGGAGCGGAACACCCGGATGAACGTCTCCTGGGTCAGGTCCTCGGCGTCCTGCTGGTTACCGGACAGCCGGTAGGCCAACCGGTAGACCCGGTCGGCATGCTGGCGGACCAGCTCGTCCCAGGACGGCATCGCCGCCTTGTCGCCGGTGGCGTCGAAGACCGCGGTGCCGGTCAGCTCATCGGAGGGCTCCACCCAATCGCCGTCGGTGTACTGCTCCAGATGGGGCATGGACACCGGGCTGGCAACGGTGCTTCCGGCACTTCCTGAAGCTGCGGCGTTGGCGATCGTCGGATCCTCCATATCAAGGTGGCAGGCCGTTTTGGTCGGCGTCTGCGCGTTGTCGTTGGAAACGTGGCCGAGGCCATCCGTATTCCGTGATCGCAAGCTTTCGCCGTGTTCCATGAGGAGTACCGTCTCCGACCGGGGTGTGCCTGGCATATGAGCAAACTGAACAATTCCTGAGAATGCGGATTACCCACGGTTCGACCAGGTAAAACCACCTGAAATCGGGTGTGATTCTCGCATCAGGGGCGGGCGTGTCGGGGTTGCGCCGGTCGCTGTTCGCTCTACGCTGCGGGCATGGCCAGCACCGACGACGCCGCCCAGTCGATCGTCTCGCACGCGGAGGCGTCGATCACCGAGGACGCGGTGACCGCCGCCGCGCGGGAGCGCGCGGTCGACAGCGGTGCGGGCGCGGTGACCCCGGCCGTCGGTGCGCTGCTGAGCGTGCTGGCCCGACTGACCGGCGCGAAAGCCGTGGTCGAGGTGGGCACCGGCGCCGGCGTGAGCGGGCTGTGGCTGCTGGCCGGTATGCGCGAGGACGGTGTGCTGACCACGATTGACGTCGAACCCGAGCACCAGCGACTGGCCAAGCAGGCATTCACCGAGGCCGGTGTGGGTGCGTCGCGTACCCGCTTGATCAGCGGCCGCGCCCAGGACGTCCTGACCCGGCTGGCCGACGAGTCCTATGACCTGGTGTTCGTCGACGCCGCCCCGGCCGATCAGCCACAGTACGTCGCCGAGGGTGTGCGATTGCTGCGCCCCGGCGGGGCGATCGTGGTGCATCGCGCCGCGCTCGGCGGGCGCGCCGGCGATGCGTCGGCCAACGATGCCGAGGTCGCCGCGGTGCGCGAGGCCGCCCGCCTGATCGCCGAGGACGAGCGCTTCACCCCGGTGCTGATCCCGCTGGGCGACGGCCTGCTCGCCGCCGCGCGCGACTAGTCCCCTTTTCTGCGAGCAGTTCCCCGCGAGATTGCACTTACCGCGCGGGCTACTCGCATTTTCACGCGCCAACCGCAATCTCGGGGTCCGACCCTTGACGCGTGACTGAACGCGTGTTTAGTCTGTTGAACATGCGTTCAAGCGACGACCTGACGACGACCGCTCGTATCCGCGACGCGGCGATCCAGCAGTTCGGCGAACACGGGTTCAGCACCGGAGTCCGGGCGATCGCCACCGCCGCCGGGGTCAGCGCCGGGTTGGTCATCCACCATTTCGGCTCCAAGGACGGCCTGCGCAAGGTCTGTGACGAGTACATCGCCGAGCAGATCCGCACCGCGAAATCGGAAACCATCCAATCCTCGGACCCCGCAACATGGTTCGCCCAGATGGCCGAGATCGAGGAGTACGCGCCGATGATGGCCTATCTGGTGCGCAGCATGCAGTCCGGAAACGAACTCGCGCGAGGTTTCTGGCAGAAGATGCTGGCGAACGTCGAGGATTACCTCGAGGTGGGCGTGCAAGCCGGCACGATCAAACCCAGCCGGGACCCCAAGGCGCGCGCGAAGTTCCTCGGAATCATGGGCGGTGGAAGTTTCCTGCTCTACCTCCAACTGCACGACAACCCGACCGATATGCGCGCGGTCCTGCGCGACTACGGCGAAGACATGGTGCTGCCCGCCCTTGAGATCTACACCGACGGTTTGATGACCGACTCCACGATGTACGACGCCTTCGTCGCCCAACGTGAGGAGGGCGTCGCATTCAGTGCACCCGAGCAAGGAGACCAGTGATGACCAATGCAGTCGAGATCAGCGGGCTCACGAAGAGATTCGGCCGCAGCACGGCCCTGGATGGACTGAACCTGACCGTCGCCCCCGGAGATGTCGCCGGGTTCCTCGGGCCCAACGGCGCCGGGAAGTCGACGACCATCCGGATCCTGCTCGGCCTGCTGCGCGCAGACAGCGGCACCGTGCGGCTGCTGGGTGGCGACCCCTGGCACGACGCGGTCGCGCTGCACCGCCGGATCGCTTATGTGCCAGGAGATGTCACACTCTGGCCCAATCTCACCGGCGCGCAGGCCATCGACTTCCTTGCCCGGTTGCGTGGCGGTCATGTCGACACCCGGCGCCGGGATGAACTGATTCAGCGTTTCGAGCTGGACCCGCACAAGTCGGCCCGCACGTACTCCAAGGGCAACCGGCAGAAGGTCGCCATCGTCGCGGCTTTCAGCACCGAAGCCGAGTTGTACATTCTCGACGAGCCGACATCGGGCCTGGACCCGTTGATGGAGAAGAATTTTCAGCAGTGTGTTGCCGAAGTATCCGACCGCGGCGCGGCGGTGCTGCTGTCCAGCCACATCCTCGCCGAGGTCGAAAAGCTCTGCGACAACGTCACCATCATCCGGGCCGGGCGCACCGTCCGTTCCGGCACGCTCACCGAACTGCGCCACCTGATGCGCACCACGGTGACCGCCCGGACCCGGGGTGACGGCGGCCAGTTGCACCAGCTGCCGTTCGTCCACGATTTCGCGGCGCAGGACGGGCAGGTCAGCTTCTCGGTGGACCGTGCCGATCTCGACACCACCATGGACCGCCTCGCCGGCCTGGGTATCGATGAACTCGCCGTGGCGCCGGCCTCGCTGGAGGACCTGTTCCTGCGCGAATATCAGGGGGTGAGCTAGGTGAGCACCGTCGTCCCGCGGACCGGGCATCGGGCCGGCGCGACGCAATCACCGTTGACCGGCACCGCCACCCTGCTGCGGTTGGCGCTGCGCCGCGACCGCCTCCGACTCACGGTGTGGCTGGCGTTGCTCACCCTGATGATGGCCTACACCCCGGGTGCGCTCGAGATGGCCTATCCGGCCGAGGAACAGCGCCTGGCCCGCGTCAACCTGATGCAGACCCCGGCCGGCATCATCATGGGCGGCCCGATGTTCGGCGGCAACGAGACCGCGCTGGGCGCCATGATCGCCAATGAACTGATGCTGACCATGATCGTTGCCACCTCGATCATGGCCATCCTCACCGTCATCCGGCACACCCGCCGCGACGAGGAAAGCGGCGCAGCCGAGCTCGTGCTGTCCTCGGTGGTCGGCAGGCACGCCCGCACCATCGCCGCGCTGACTCTGGTCGGCACCGTCAATGCCGTTCTCAGCGTCACCATGACCGTGGCGCTGGCAGGCAACGGTCTCGGTGTCATCGACAGCGTCGCGCTGAGCCTCGGGGTTACCGGGGTAGCAACGGTTTTCGGCGCATTGGCAGCCGTCACCGCTCAGCTGTGGCGGCAGGCCCGCACCGCGACGGGAGCGGCGCTGGGCACCCTGGCCTTGGCCGCGCTGGTCCGCGGAGTCGGTGATGTCATCGACAACTCGGGCAGCGCCCTGAGCTGGTTGTCCCCCATCGCCTGGGCTCAGCAGATGCGGTCCTTCGTGGACCTGCGCTGGTGGCCGCTGCTCATGTTGATCGGGCTGACCGCAGCATTGGTGGCCACCGCGGTGATGCTGGAATCCCGGCGTCAGTACGACGACGGCATCATCAGGTCCCGCGGCGAACGCCCCGACGCGCACCCGATCCCCAATGTCTTTGTCCTGCACCTGACCCTGCAACGCGGCCAGCTGGTCGGCTGGGGCGTCGGACTGCTGCTGGCCGGCCTCGCCTTCGGTTCGATGACGAAATCGCTGCTGAATGCGGCGCGGGAGAACGAACTGCTGGCTCGGGTGCTCGCCGTGTCGGGCACCGACGGTATCTACACCACCATGTCGCAGTTCCTGGCGGCGGCGGTGGGCGCCTATGTGGTGACCGCCGTGCTGCGCACCTACAACGACGAGGAATCCGGGCTGTCCGAACCGGTGCTGGCCGCCGCGGTGTCCCGCTGGCAGTGGCTGCTGACGTCGGTGGCCGCGGCGCTGACCGGTGCGGCCCTGTTGTTGTTCTGCGCGGGACTGGGCAACGGTCTGGGCGCCGGCCTGACCGTCGGCGAGCCGGCCACCGTCTGGCGGCTGACCCTGGCCGGCCTGGCCTTCCTGCCGGCCATGGCGGTGCTCGCCGCGGTCGCCGCGCTCGCGGTCGCGCTGCGCCGACCCTGGATCGGCTGGCTGGCAGTGGCATTCGTCGTGGTGTCGCTGTATCTCGGTGCGCTGCTGCGACTTCCGCAGTGGTTACTGGACGCCTCGCCGGTCGGGCAGACCACCGTACCCACCGATTTCCCGGTCGCCGCGCTGGCGGTCATGGTCGTCACCGCGGCGGGCCTGTGCGTGGTGGCGGGGCTGATCTATCGCAACCGAGATGCCGTATAGGAGGCAACGACAATGAAACTCGTTTTTCAAACCATCTCATCGATGCTGTTCGGTCTGGTGTTCTTCGGTGTCGCGCTGTTCCTGCCCGCCTGGACGTTTGACTACTGGCAGGCGTGGGTGTTCATCGCGGTCTTCATCGCCGCCTCCATCATTCCAAGTTTCTATCTCGCGGTGCGCAGTCCCGCGGCCCTGCAGCGCAGGCTGAAAGCGGGACCCGCTGCCGAAACCCGTCCGGCCCAACGCATCATCATCTCGGCGATCATTCTGTCGGTGGTCGCGACACTAGTGCTCAGCGCATTCGACCACCGGTTCGGCTGGTCATCGGTACCGGTGTCGGTGACCGTGCTCGGCAATGTGCTGGTATTCCTGGGCCTGTCGCTCGCGCAGCTGGTGATCGTGCAGAACAACTACGCGGCGGCGAACGTCCGGGTCGAGGCCGACCAGCCGCTGGTGTCCACCGGCCTATACGGGGTGGTGCGCCATCCGATGTACACCGGCACCGCCATCATGATGGTCGGCACCCCGCTGGCCCTGGATTCGCTGTGGGGCCTGCTCTGTGTGGTGGCCTCGGCACCGGTGATCGTGGCGCGCATCCGCGACGAGGAACAGATGCTCACCGAGGAACTGGCCGGGTACGCCGAGTACAAGACGAAGGTGCGCCACCGGTTGGTGCCCTACCTGTGGTGAGAACCCGGCAGTGGATACAGTGCTGGTCATGACCGACAAAGCATGCCCGGGTAGCGGGAAGAGTTGGACGGTCGATATCGAGGGCAAACCGATCTGCCCCCGATGCCGCCGGTCGCTGGCCACCGTGGCGGGAAAGGGACGCAAGATCAAGGATCTGCCGCAGGTCCCCCGCCATGACAAGCCGTCGCGGGCCACCACCAGGAACTCCCGCCGCCCGAACTGATCCGATCCGGCACCGTCCGGCCACATACTGAAACCATGGAACTGCTCACCGGTTTCGGGCTGGCCACCGCGGCCGGACTCAACGCCTACATTCCGCTGCTTGCGCTGGGCCTGTTGTCGCGGTTCACCGAATTGGTGTCGCTGCCCGCGGGCTGGGCCTGGCTGGAGAACGGCTGGGTGATGCTCATCGTCGGGGTGCTGCTCGCTGTCGAGGTCGTCGCCGACAAGATCCCGGCGCTGGACTCGGTGAACGACGCCATCCAGACCTTCGTGCGGCCGACCGCGGGTGGGATCGTCTTCGGGTCCGGCACCGCCGCGCAGACCGCCGCGGTCACCGACCCGGGCGCCTTCGCCTCCTCGGGTCAGTGGATCGGCGTCGCCATCGGCGTCGTCACCGCACTCATCGTGTCGTTGACCAAGTCCGCCGTGCGCCCGATCGCCAACATCGGTTCGGCGGGTATGGCGGCCCCCGTGCTCAGCACCGCCGAGGACGTCACCAGCGTGGGGCTGGTCTTCGTGTCACTGCTGCTGCCGCTGCTGGTCCTCGTCGCGCTGGCGGCGGTCGCCTTCACGGTGTTCCAGGTGTGGCGGTGGCGCCGGCGACGCGCACAGGCCGAGCCTTAGATCCAGATCCCCTTGCCGACGGCGACCACGCCGCCGGAGCTGATGGAGAAACGTTCACGGTCCTTGTCGAGATCGACGCCGACCATCTCGCCGGGACCCACCACGACGTTCTTGTCCAGGATCGCCCTGCGCACCACGGCGCCGCGGCCGATGCGCACACCGGGCATCAGCACGCTGCCCTCGACGATCGCGCCGTCGTCGATGCTCACATTGGAGGACAACACCGAATTGCGCACCGAGGCCGCCGAAATGATGCTGCCCGCGCCCACCACCGACTCCTGGGCCGAGCCGCCGTTGACGAACTTGGCCGGGGCCAGATTCTCCGAGCCACCGCGGATCGGCCAGCGCTTGTTGTACAGGTTGAACACCGGGTGCACCGAGACGAGATCCATGTGTGCGTCGTAGAACGCGTCCAGGGTGCCGACATCGCGCCAGTATCCGTGGTCACGTTCGGTGGCCCCGGGCACCTCGTTGTCGTCGAAGTCGTAGACGCCCGCCATCCCGTCGGCCACCAGCCGCGGGATGATGTCGCCACCCATGTCGTGGTCGGAGGTGTCCTCGTCGGCGTCGGCCTTGATGGCGTCGATGAGCACCTTGGTGGTGAAGATGTAGTTGCCCATCGAGGCGAAGGTCGAGTCGGGGTCGTCGGGGGTGCCGGGTGGGTCGGCGGGCTTCTCCACCCAGCCCCGGATGCGGCCCGATTCGTCGGCATCGATGCAGCCGAAGGCCGAGGCCTCCGAGCGCGGCACCCGGATACCGGCCACCGTCGCGCCCGCGCCGCTCTCGATGTGGTGGGCCAGCATCTGCTCGGGATCCATCCGGTACACGTGGTCGGCACCGAAGATGACGATGTAGTCCGGATCCTCGTCGTAGATGAGGTTCATCGACTGGTAGATCGCGTCAGCGGAGCCGGTGTACCACCGCGGTCCGAGCCGCTGCTGCGCCGGGACGGGCGTGATGTACTCGCCCGCCAAGCCCGACAGCCGCCAGTTCTGCGAGATGTGGCGGTCCAGCGAATGCGATTTGTATTGCGTGAGAACGCAGATCCGCAGGAATCGGGCGTTCACGAGGTTCGACAGGACGAAGTCGATCAACCGGTAGCCGCCGCCGAACGGCACCGCCGGCTTCGCCCGGTCCGCCGTCAATGGGTAAAGGCGCTTACCCTCCCCCCCAGCCAGGACGATGCCCAGCACATGTGGCGCTTCCCTCATGCTGCCAACCTATCTGGCCTGCCGCAGTGCGGCTAGCCAATCGCCCGATCGAACTGCTGCAAGTCAAGGAGTTTGGGCGCCGGTGAAAGGTTCTGGGCGCCGATCGTGTTTCGCTAACTGGATGAGGGGTGCGCGGCGAAGGCCCGCCGGTTACGGTGCACACCATGCGCGTGGCGATGATGTCTCGGGAGTATCCGCCGGAGGTGTACGGCGGAGCAGGCGTGCACGTGACCGAGCTCGTCGCCCAGTTGCGTCGGCTGTGTGAAGTCGATGTGCACTGCATGGGCGCGCCGCGGGACACCGCGATCGTCGCCGCGCCGGACCCGGCGCTGGCCGCCGCCAACCCGGCACTGTCCACACTGTCGGCCGATCTGGTGATGGCCAATGCCGCCGCCGGAGCCACCGTCGCCCATTCGCACACCTGGTACACCGGGATGGCCGGACACCTGGCCGCGCTGCTGCACGGGATCCCGCACGTCCTGACCGCCCACTCGCTGGAACCGATGCGGCCGTGGAAGGCCGAGCAGCTCGGCGGCGGATACCGGGTCTCGTCCTGGGTGGAACGCACGGCCGTGGAAGCCGCCGACGCGGTGATCGCCGTCAGCTCCGGTATGCGCAACGACGTGCTGGCCACCTACCCGGCGCTGGATCCCGCCCGGGTGCATGTGGTGCGCAACGGGATCGACACCGCGGTCTGGTTCCCGGCCGAGCCCGAACCCGAGGGTTCGGTCCTTCGCGAGCTCGGGGTGGACCTGAACCGGCCGATCGTCGCATTCGTCGGCCGGATCACCCGGCAGAAGGGTGTCGCGCATCTGGTGGCCGCGGCGCACCGCTTCGACCCCGACATCCAGCTGGTGCTGTGCGCCGGTGCACCCGACACCCCGGAGATCGCCGCGGAGGTCAGCGCTGCAGTCCAGGATCTGGCCGCCGCGCGTTCGGGGGTGTTCTGGGTGCGGGAGATGCTGCCGATCGGCAAGATTCGTGAGATTTTGTCGGCATCAACGGTTTTCGTGTGCCCTTCGGTGTATGAACCGCTGGGCATCGTGAACCTCGAGGCGATGGCCTGCGCGACGGCCGTCGTCGCCTCCGATGTGGGCGGCATTCCCGAGGTGGTCGCCGATCACGAAACCGGACTGCTGGTGCACTACGACGCCAACGACACGGTGTTCTTCGAGACGCGGCTGGCCGATGCGGTCAACACACTGGTCGCCGAACCCGACCGCGCGCGCCGCTACGGCCAAGCCGGGCGGCAGCGCTGTATCGAAGAGTTCTCCTGGGCGCGTATCGCCGAGGAGACCCTTCAGATCTACAACCTGGTGACGAGCTAGCTCGTCACGTTCTTGAGTTCGTCGCCCAGGGCGGCGGCCTCATCCGGGGTGAGTTCGACGACGAGCCGACCTCCGCCTTCCAGTGGTACCCGCATCACGATGCCGCGCCCCTCTTTGGTCGCTTCCAATGGACCGTCACCGGTCCGGGGCTTCATCGCCGCCATCGTGTGCTCCCTCCGCATGAGCCGGCCCGCACTGAACGGGCCCGATCAAGCCGGCGTCAACCGGCACAGAATTGGTACTGAACTAAACCTATTGTTCCCTATTGCGCCGCCGCAGTGTGAAAAGACCCGGCGAAACGCACCGATAGTGACCGGAAAGATAACGCTCAGGCCGCCGTGGGCACCCAGCATGAGGCGATGTGGTCGTCGACCATCCCGGTCGCCTGCATCAACGCGTAGGCCGTGGTCGGGCCGACGAAACGAAAGCCCCGACGCTTGAGTTCTTTGGCCATGGCCGTGGACTCCGGCGTGATGGCCGGGACCGCGGACACCTCTGCGGGGCGGGCTTTCACCGCCGGCGCGAACGACCACAGCAAATCGGAGAGGTCGATGTCGAGGTCGGCGATCGCCCGGGCGTTGTTGATCGTCGCCTCGATCTTCGCGCGGTTACGCACGATTGCGGCATCCTCCATCAACCGGGCGATGTCACGGTCGGTGAACCGCGCGACCTTGTCGATGTCGAAACCCTCGAATGCCTGCCGGAATCCGTCGCGCTTGCGCAGGATCGTCAGCCAGGACAGCCCACTCTGGAAGGCCTCCAGGCTGACCCGCTCGAACAACGCCACCGTCCCCCGCAGTTGCTTACCCCACTCGGTGTCGTGATACTCCCGGTACAGCACCGCGTTGGGGCTGGAATCGGTTGGCACCCAGCCACATCGGATCCGTCCGTCATCGGCGACCGGCGTGCTCACGACTCGTCCGGTTTGGCGTGCGCGGCTTCGTGGACGGCCGGCCGGTCTTCGGTGTCATCCAGCCCGTAGGCGGCCCGCACCGTCGCCAACTCGCCACGCAGCGAGTCGAGTTCGGCGCCGAGGCGGTCGAGCACCCAGTCCACCTCGCCGGTCTTGTACCCGCGCAGCGTCTGGGTGAATTTGACGTTGTCGACGTCGGCTCCGGTCACGCCCGAGGCCGGCAGCACCGTCGCCGTGGTGGCACGTGGGAGGGGCGGCAACTGCTCGCCGCGACCGAACAGCACGCTGCCCAGGGCAAACAACACCGTGCCGACCAGGATCAGCACCACCAGGTACATCAGTATCAGCGTCACGCCTCGATACTGCCCTACCGGTATGACAAGGAAACCCCTAGCGCGGGCGCAACGTGTTCATCGGCGGCCGGTCGGCCAGCGACACCGTGGAGGTGCGCGGGGTGTAGTCGTCCCCGTCGGCGAAGAACTGCGTCAGCCCCACCCCGGAGTCCGGAATGCCGCAGCGGCTCAGCAGCGTGGCGATCACCTGCCTGCTCATCGCGGCCAGTTCGGTCAGCGGGCGGTTGCGATGCTCGCGGACCCCCAGATTGACCTGGGCGATACCGTCGAGTCCCAGCCGGTCATAGGTGTCGATGAGCAGCCCGATCTCGACGCCGTAGGCCGGCGCGAACGGTACCGAGGTCAGCAGTTCACGGGTGCCCGCGTACTCACCGCCCAGCGGCTGCAGCAGGCAGGTCAGCTCCGGTCGCAGGGCGGCCAGCAGCGGCCGGGCGACGAGCTCGGTGACGCGACCGCCGCCGTTCTTGTCCTCGCTGCCGCTGACCTTGAGCGGCCGCCGGTAGAAACCCTTGACCAGGTGCACACCATCAGTGGTCAGCAGCGGGCCGAGCAGCTTGGGCACGAACATCGGATCGGGGTCGATCAGGTCCGAATCGACGAAAACCACCAGGTCACCGGTGGTCGCGGCGAGCGAGCGCCACAGCACCTCACCCTTACCGGGGCTCGTCGGCACCTCGGGCAGCGCCTGCTCGCGGCTCACCACGCGGGCGCCGGCGGCGACCGCACGGATCTCGGTGTCATCGGTGGACCCGGAGTCCAGCACGATCAGCTCGTCGACCAGCCCGCCCAGCAGCGGGGTGATGGTCTCCACCACCGAGGCAACGGTCTCTTCCTCGTTGAGCGCCGGGAGCACCACCGAGATGGTGCGGCCCGCCTTGGCGGCGATCAGCTCCTCCACCGTCCAGGACGGCCGGCCGAAGCTGTGGTCCGCCATCCAGCGATGCCCCGACACAGCGTCAGTCTCGTTCATCTCGGTCAGTTCTGGTGTCAGCTCAGATAGCACCGTCATGCCAGTCCCCTCACCGTGCGCGTCGGTGGACGCGATCCGTGGATCGACGCGACCATTTCCAGTACGCGTCGAGTGGGCCCGACCTCATGCACCCGGAACATGGCGGCTCCGTCGGCGGCGGCCAAAGCCGTCGCCGCCAGCGTGCCCTCCAGGCGTTCGGTCAGTCCCACACCCAGAGTCTCCCCGACAAAATCCTTGTTACTCAGGGCCATCAGGACCGGCCATCCCGTGTTTACAAGATCTTTCACATGGCGCAACAAACTAAGACCGTGGTAAGTGTTCTTGCCGAAATCGTGGGTCGGATCGATCAAGATCGATTCCCGGGAGACCCCCACCGACACGGCGTGTTGCGCCGCAGCGGTGACTTCGGCGATCACATCATCGACCACACCGCGTTCGCTGATGCCATAGTTCACCCGGAACGGCCTGGTCCGCGGGATCGCCCCGCCGGTGTGTGAGCAGACCAGTCCGGCGCCGAACTCCGCGGCCACCTCCGGCAGGCCCGGGTCGGCCCCCGCCCAGGTGTCATTGATGAGGTCCGCACCGGCCGCGCAGGCCTGTTTGGCCACCGTCGCACGCCAGGTGTCCACGCTGATCAGCTGGTCGGGGTAGGCGCCGCGCAGCCATTCGATGAACGGCACCACCCGCGCGATCTCCTCGTCGGCATCCACGGTGTTACCCGGGCCCGCCTTCACCCCGCCGATGTCGATGACGTCGGCGCCATCGGCGATCTTGCGGTGGGCGGCGTCCATGGCGGCCTCGTCGGTGAAGGTGGCGCCGCGGTCGTAGAAGGAATCCGGTGTGCGGTTGACGATCGCCATGATCATTGCCCGGTCACCGGCGACCGGGCGGCCGCAGAATGTGGTCCGGTCGCTTCGCTGCACGCTTCCAGGCTAGCGCTCAGCGATCTCGACGTGATTTGTCGCGCTGACCGCGGCGGATCACGCCGAAACCGTCAGGACTTCGGACGCTTGCCGTCCTTCACCTCGGCGACGTACTCCGGATAGAAGGGCACGTAGCCCTCTTGGCGGCCGGCCAGCACGTAGAGCGGATCCTTCACGTCCTCGCCGTAGCCCTGCTTGCGCAGTTCGACCTTCTGGCTCTTGAACGTCGAGGTGTGCGCAATCTCCGGCACGATACGCACGAACAGCGGCACCGCATAGGGCGGCAGATGTGCGTAGGCGGTCCGCGCCAGGGCGGCTCCATCGAACTCGGCGCCCGACTTGAGTTGCAGCGCAACCATGCCTGCGCGGCCGCCGGCACCGGGCACCTCGACGCCGAACACGGTCGCCTCCTCCACCTGCGCATCGCCGGAAAGGCCGGCCTCGACCTCGGTGGTGGCAACGTTCTCGCCCTTCCACCGGAAGGTGTCGCCCAGCCGGTCGGCGAAGGCCGCGTGCCCGAAGCCCTGCGAACGCATCAGGTCCCCGGTGTTGAACCAGACATCGCCGTCCTTGAACGCGTCACGCACCAGCTTCTTTTCGGACGCCGATTTGTCGGTGTAGCCGTCGAACGGCTGGAAGCTGCTGACCTTGGACAGCAGCAGGCCGGGCTGTCCGCGTTTGACCTTGCGCAGCCTGCCGTCCGCGGCGCGCGCGGGTTCCCCGGTGTCCAGGTCGTATTCGACGAATGCGACCGGGCTGGGGCAGATACCGGTGGACTTGGAAACATTGAACACATTGACGAAGGCGGTGTTTCCCTCACTGGCGCCGTAGAACTCACACACCCGGCCGATGCCGAAGCGTTTGGTGAACTCGTCCCAGATGGCCGGGCGCAGCCCGTTGCCGACGATGACGCGCACCTTGTGGGCGCGGTCGGTCGGCTTGGGCGGCTGATTGAGCAGGTATCCGCAGATCTCACCGATGTAGACGAACGCAGTGGCCTCATGGCTGATCACCTCGTCCCAGAACCGCGACGCGGAGAACGACTTGCCCAGTGCAAGTGCGGCTCCCGCGTTCAGCGCCGAACCGACCGACACCGTCAGCGCGTTGTTGTGATAGAGCGGCAGACAGCAGTAGAGGGTGTCGTTGCTGTTCAGGCGCAAGCCGAGGCCACCGAACCCGGCCAGTGCGCGCAGCCAGCGGTAGTGGGTCATCACACTGGCCTTGGGCATACCGGTGGTGCCCGAGGTGAAGATGAAGAACGCCTTGTCCCCTGCCAGCACCGCCGCGGTCGCGGCCGGGTTGGTGGTGGGCGCGGTGGTGGCGGCCCGCCGCAACTCTTCGAGGGTGACCAGGTCTTCGGTTTCGGCGCCGCTCTCGGTGATCGGTTCGACGAGGTCCGCCTCGGCGACGACGGCCTTGGCGTTCAGCAGACCGATGCTGTGGGCCAGGACGTTGCCCCGCTGGTGGTAGTTGAGCATGCCGGCGGTGGCGCCGCATTTGACGGTGGCCAGCATCAGCAGCACCGAGTCCGGCGAGTTACGCAACATGATGCCCACGACGTCACCGTGGCCCACTCCCCTGGCGGCCAGCACCGCGGCGTAGCGGTTCACGGTCTCATTGGCCTGCCGGTAGGTGATCTTCTGATCCTCGAACTTCAGGAACACCCGGTCGCCGTACTGCGCGGCGCGATCCTGGAAGACCTTGCCTATCGAGGTCTTGGCGGTGGGCCGGGCACCCATGCCGGTGACCACACCCCGCACGATCGCCGGTGCGTCCATCAGCAGCCCCGGAATCTTGGTGGCGATATCGAGCAGGCCGACGCTGGTACGCGTGGTGTCATCACTCATGGCCATCAAGCCTAGTGACAGGGCCTACACGCGCTGAGAGCCGTCTCAACATCGGTGACGAGGACCAGCCGATCCAGGGCGCGCTCACCGACGTAGCCGGTGTCCACCAGGCCCCGTAACCAGGTCAGCAACCCGTCGTAGTGACCGAACGGGTCGAGCATGACGATCGGCTTCTCGTGCATGCCGAGGTAACCGGCCGTCCAGGCTTCGAAGAACTCCTCCAGCGTGCCGATACCCCCGGGCAGCGCGATGAACGCGTCGGCGCGATCCTCCATCACCTGCTTGCGTTCCCGCATGGTGTCGGTGACGACGAGCTCGTCGGCGGCGACATCGGCGAGTTCGCGGTGCACCAGGGCTTTGGGGATGACGCCGATGGTGCGCCCGTTTCGCTGCCGGGCCCCGTCGGCCACCGCACCCATGGCGGAGACGTTGCCGCCCCCGGAGACCAACGTCCAGCCGCGATCGGCGATGCCGCGGCCGACGTCGGTGGCGAGTTCGAGCAGTTCAGGGTGCGTCGGGCCGGATGCGCAGTACACGCAGACGGCCCACGGGCTGGTTTCGGACACAAGTGAGAAGGTACCGCCGGTTTCGCCGTGGCCACCCGGCTGACCGCCATACACTGCGGCTGTGTCTGAGCCGTCGAGCGCCGCCGGCAGCGACGCTGCAGCACAAGCTCTCGGCCGCGCGGATCTCGGGGCGGCCGAGGAACTGGCCCGGGCGGCGCTGACCGAGGGCGGATCGCTGTCCGCCCGGCTGACGTTGGCTCAGACACTGGCCTGGCAGGGCCGCGGGCACGACGCCGACGCGGTACTCGCCGAGGTCGATCCCGCGACCCTGAGCGAGTCCGACTTGATCGCGTGGGCGCTGCCGCGGGCGGCCAACCAGTTCTGGATGCTCGATGAGCCCGAGCGGGCCACCGCTTTCCTGCGCGCGACGCGCGCCCGGCTGCGCTCGGCGACGACGATCGACGCGCTGCTGAGCACCTTCGCGATGAACGCCGGCAGCCCGCAGCGCGCGCTGGAACTCGCCGACTCCGTTCTCGCCGCGGCGGACGCCGACCACCGGGCGATCGGCTGGGCGGCGTCGGCGGCGGCGTTGTCGTCGGCACGGATGGGCGTGTTCTCCGCGGTGGACGCATTCGCGGAGCGCGCGGTCGCCTCCGGCAATCCCGGCCTGCTGCGGTTCACCTCCGCCTTCGGCCAGACCACCGCGCTGATCCTCGACGGCGAACTGGATCGCGCCGAAGCGCTCGCGCGGGAACTGGTGTCCGAGGCCCAGCCGTCCCGGGCGATCGGGCAGCTACTGGTGGCCGATGTGCTGTTGGTGCGTGGCGACCTCGACGAGGCGGTGCCGTTGTTGCGGGAATCCGCGGCTGCGCTGTCGACGACCGGGTATTCGTGGGGGCCGCTGGCGTGGATGCTGCTGGCTGCGGCGCTCGGGCAGCAGGGACTGGCGGTCGATGCGGCCAAGGCGCTGTCGCGGGCCGAGTCCCGGCACGGATTGAAGTCGATGCTGTTCGCCCCGGAACTGGCGCTGGCCCGCGCCTGGACATGTGCGGCGCGACGGGATCCGGTGGGCGCGATCGCCGGTGCGCGGGAGGCGGCCCGCGCGGCGTCGCGTGGTGGCCAGTCCGCTGTGGCGTTGCGGGCCCTCCACGACGCGGTGCGTCTGGGTGACGGCCGAGCTACCGAAAGCATCGCCGCGCTCGAATTGGATTGCGTGTTCGCTGGCTTGACGCTCGAACATGCCCGAGCGCAGGCAGATCGGGATCAGGAAGCGCTCGACACCATTGCCGAAAAGTTTGCGACGCTCGGAATATCGAGAGTCGTACCGAGCACCCAGAACACGCGCCGGCGGTAACGGACACGTCACGCCGCGGGGTCGACTGAGTGATCCGGCCCCGCGCTCCACCCATCGGGCCGTTCAGCCAATCCGGCGTCAGGCCACAGTGCGGCAACAGTTTTCGGTTCTACTGTGAGCGTTGACAGAAGGAGCCGCGATGAAACGTCTTGCAAGGACCGCTGCAACGATCGCGATCACGGCCGGTGTGCTCTTCACCGCGGCACCCGCCCAGGCCGACGAACCGGACAGGACGTCGGAAACGTCGAGCACCAACGTGATTCACCATCGTTTCCAATTGCACTACCTCGATCGCAGCCCGCATATGACTCCGCACGGCGTCACGCACAGCGTCCGGCATGCGCACCGTCCGGCGGGCTGAACAGCCGCCAATTTTGCGTAACGCTTCGGTCGGCGGTGCGGTAAAGTAACTCTGGCTACGGCAACGTGAGCTGGGGGTAGGCGTTGAAGAGAATTTCCATGACGACGGGGGTCGTCATCACAGCCATCGGCGCGCTCGTCCTGGCCACACCGTACCGACCGAGGGACTGGGCCTCGCGCCGTTACGCGTGGGACCCGAACGCTCACGAATATCACCGTCCCCGTTCGAGTTAACGAGCCGGCACTCTTTCCCGCCCGACGGAGCCGGCCGAGGCTCCGCATTCAGCGAACCCTGCTCCACGCCACAGGCGGATGCCAGGTTGCAGTCCTACCGTGACTCTTGCCGGTAGCAATGTCGATGTTTGTTAACTGATCTCGCTTCATCACGTTGGTGATCGTTCGAGATCGCTGTCGCTTCACCGATTCTCGACCGAAATCCCTTGCCGCGACAAATCATCCGCTGTGCGCAGATTAGTTAAATCGGCTAGAGGAAAACCTCCAGATCGAGGCGTAAAATTGCCAGTGGCTATCTCTTTTAACAGATGGAGCCAGAAAATGAAGAAGATCATCATCAGCGCGGTCGCCGCTGCCGTCACCGCCGGCACACTCCTGGCCGCACCGCCCGCCTTCGCCGAGCCCCGGGACGGTCCGTTCCCCGGCCCGTTCCAGTTTCCGGACGACTTTCCCTACCTCAAGGGTGACCCCACCTATGAACCAGGCGGGGTAGGCCTCGGGGTCCCGGAGGTGCGGGGGGTCCACTCGTCCTACCAGGGCCCGGCCTCGAACCCGAGCGCCTAGGACCGGGGCGCCTCGCCGCCCGAGTGGTACTGCCACCCGGGCGGTGCCCTGATGTTCAGGTGCGCACCAAAAACTCCCGCCGTACACGCCCCCGTGCCGGCCATAGAATTGGGCCTGCGAACGACAGGGGCGACACATGACCGATCCACTCTTCGTCCAGACCGACGGCGTGCGGAACTACTCGGAGTTGCACTCCCAGGTGGGTTCCGGGTTGTCCGGGCTGACCAGCGCTGAAGGCACCGGGGTGCAGCACAGCCACGGCGCGATCGCGTCGGCCGTGAGCGGTGCGCTCAACGACGTCCTGGGCGGGCGCGGCAGCACCCTGGGCGCCACCTCGACAACGGCCTCCACCATCGCCGATCTGCTACAGAAGGCCGCCGGCGCGTATGCCGCGGGCGACGAGGAAGGTGCCTCCCGCCTGAAGGCCGCCGCCGAAGCGCTGGAAGGCAAGGGCGGGCAGGGCGGCGGCGGTACTCCCGCGACCTCCGGCGCGGGCGCATCGGGCGGCCCTGCCGCCAGTGGCGGGGCCGACATGATGGGGCAGATGGGCCAGATCATGGGTCAGGTCGGGCAACAGGTCGGCCAGCTGGCCCAGTCCGTCATCGCCCCGCTGCAGGGCCTGGCGCAAGGGTTGCAGCAGGTGCCGCAACAGATCATGCAGGGAGTCCAGCAAGCCGCCCAATCGGCACAGGCCGCCGAGCTCGACGCGGACGAGAAGCCCGAAGGCGAACGCGACACCAAGTCTGAGCGCGAAGACGAGGCCGACAAGCGCGCGAAAGCCGAACCGGCTCCGGCCTCGGAAGCCCAAGCAGGCCAGAGCTCCGCGCCCGGTCGCGCGCCCGTCGAGGCGCCCCAACCGGTCCGTCCCGCGCCGACCCGACCGCAGGTCGACTAGGTCGCCAGCAACACCCCGTCGGCCAACAGCAACCTGCGCTGCACACCGATGTTGGCCAGGAAGCTCTCATCGTGGCTCACCACCACGAACGCGCCCCGATAGGCGTTCAGCGCCGATTCGAGCTGAGCGACGCTGGACAGATCCAGGTTGTTGGTCGGTTCGTCCAGCAGCAGCAGCTGCGGCGCCGGCTCGGCGAACAGCACACAGGCCAGCGTCGCGCGCAGCCGTTCCCCGCCCGAGAGTGCACCGATCGGCAAGTCGACGCGGTCGCCGCGGAACAGGAACTGCGCCAGCAGATGCCGGCGCCGGGTCACCGACAAACCCGGCGCGTAGGCGATCAGGGAATCGGCCACCGACACCTGCTCGTCGAGCAGATCCAGCCGCTGCGACAGATAGGCGATGCGACCGTCTCCGCGCTGAACCTCGCCGGCATCGGGTTGCAGGTCACCGGAGATGATGCGGAGCAACGTCGACTTCCCCACCCCGTTGCCGCCGGTCAGCGCGATCCGTTCCGGCCCACGGATATCGATGTCGAGTCCGGCGAAAGTCCGTGACGCCAACCCGGATCCGGTGAACATCACGCGGCCCGCCGGGACCTCGGTGGCCGGTAGATCCAAGGCCAGCACATCATCGTCGCGCAACGCCTGCTCGGCGTCATCGAGCCGGTCCCGGGCGTCGCTGACCCGTCTGGCATGCACATCGTCGGCCTTGGCCGCCGACTGCTGCGCGTCCCGCTTCAGCTTGCCGGCAACAATTTTCGGCAGGCCGGCATCCTTGAGGTTGCGTTTGGCGGTCGATGACCGCTTGTCGGCTCGCTCACGCGCCTGCTGCATCTGCTGTTTGTGGCGTTTGAGTTCCTGCTCGGCATTGCGGATATTGCTCTGGGCGACTTCCTGGGCAGCCTGCACCGCCGCCTGGTAATCGCTGAATCCGCCGCCGTAGAACGACACCTCACCGGCCCGCAATTCCGCGATCGAACCCATCCGGTCCAGCAGCACCCGGTCGTGACTGACCACCAGCAGGCACCCGCCGAAATCTTCCAGGGCATCGTAAAGTCGTTGCCGGGCATCGACATCCAAATTGTTGGTGGGTTCGTCGAGCAGCAGCACATCGGGCCGGCGCAGGAGCTGGGCCGTCAGCCCGAGGGAGACCACCTGCCCACCCGACAGCGTGGACAGTCGGCGGTCGAGCTCCAGGTCCAGTCCGAGCCGGTCCAGCTCGGCACGGGAACGTTCCTGAATATCCCAGTCATCGCCGATGGCGGCGAACACGGCCTCACTGGCGTCCCCGGCGGCCAGCGCGTCGAGCGCGGCGACCACCGGCGTCACCCCGAGCACGTCGGACACGGTGTGCTCGGCCAGAAACGGCAGGTTCTGCGGCAGATAGCCGAGCACACCGTCCACCGAGACGCTGCCCGCGGTCGGGCAGAGCTCACCGGCGATCAGCCTCAGCAGCGTGCTCTTACCGGCACCGTTGGGTGCCACCAGCCCGAACCGGCCGCGCCCGAACGAGCAGGACAGATCGGTGAACACCTGGGTGTCATCGGGCCAATGGAACGAAAGATGGGAACAGACAATGGACATGCGGGAACTCCAAAAAAAATCGAAGTTGAAGGACGACAGCAGAGATCTCGGGGTCTACCCGGAGATGTCGTCGATTCCCAGCACGTGCACCATGCTACCGAAACCGGTCAAGCGGTTAAGTAGGCGCGCAACGTCTCGGTGGTCGCGCTGATCGCCGCGATGTCGACATGCTCGTCGACCTTGTGCGCCAGGTTCGGATCCCCCGGGCCGTAGTTGACCGCCGCGATGCCAAGGGCGGCGAACCGCGACACGTCGGTCCAGCCGTACTTCGCGCGCACCTGTCCCCCGGCCGCGGCGACCAGTGCGGCGGCCGCGGGGTTCGCCAGGCCGGGCAGCGCTCCCGCGGCGGCGTCGGTGACCTCGAGCGATACGTCCAGACCGTCGAGTACCTCGTGCACATGCGCAACCGCCTGCTCGACGCTGCGGTCGGGCGCGAACCGGAAGTTGACCGTCACGGTCGCCGCATCGGGGATCACGTTGCCCGCGACACCGCCGTCGATGCGCACCGCCGAGAGGCCCTCCCGGTACACGCACCCGTCGATGTCGACGTTGCGCGACTCATACCGCGCCAGCCGGTCGAGTACGGCGCCGAGTTTGTGAATGGCGTTGTCGCCCAGCCAGGATCGCGCGGAGTGCGCCCGGGTGCCTGCTGCGCTCGCGACGATCCGGATGGTGCCCTGGCAACCGGCCTCGATGAACCCGCCGGATGGCTCGCCGAGGATCGCGACGTCGGCGGCCAGCCAGTCCGGCAACTCGCGCTCGATGCGGCCCAGTCCGTTGGCGCTGGACTCGATCTCCTCGCAGTCGTACATGACCAGGGTGAGGTCGTGAGTCGGCTCGGCGATGGTGGCGGCCAGATGCAGGAACACCGCATCACCGGATTTCATGTCCGAGGTGCCACACCCGTACATCCGGCCGCCCTGGACCCGGCTGGGCAGGTTGTCGGCGGCGGGCACGGTGTCGGTGTGCCCGGCCAGCAGCACCCGTGACGGACGGCCCAGATCGGTGCGGGCCAGCACCGCGTCACCGTGGCGGATCACCTCGAAGTGCGGCGCCTGCTCGCGCAGCGCCGCCTCGATCTCATCGGCGATGCGCTGCTCGTGGCGTGACTCGCTGGGGATGTCCACCAGCGCGGCGGTCAGTGCGATCGGATCGGCACGCAGGTCTAGCCCCATAACGGTCCAACCTAGTCCAGTAGCGTGTAGCCCCGTGACTGCTGCATCTGGCTTCGGCCTGGCCACCATCGCCGCCGACGGAACCGTCCTGGACACCTGGTTTCCTGCTCCCGAGCTGACCGGTGACGGGGTGGCCGGAACCACGCGGCTGTCGGTCGCCGAGGTGACCGACAACCTGGCCGACCTGACCGGCCCGGACACCGACCGCGATGTCGAGGTCGTCGCGGTGCGCACCACCATCGCTTCGCTGGACGACAAGCCCGTCGACACCTTCGACGCCTACCTGCGGCTGCACCTGCTCTCGCACCGCCTGATCAAGCCGCACGAGGCGAACCTCGACGGCATCTTCGGGCTGCTGGCCAACGTGGTGTGGACGAACTTCGGTCCCGCCGCGGTCGAGGGCTTCGAGCTGGTGCGCGCCAAGCTGCGCCGCCGCGGGGCCGTCACCGTGTACGGCATCGACAAGTTCCCCCGGATGGTCGACTACGTGATCCCGGGCGGTGTGCGCATCGCCGACGCCGACCGGGTGCGCCTCGGCGCGCACCTGGCGCCCGGCACCACCGTCATGCACGAGGGCTTCGTGAACTTCAACGCCGGCACCCTGGGCAACTCCATGGTGGAGGGCCGCATCTCGGCGGGCGTGGTGGTCGACGACGGTTCCGATATCGGCGGCGGCGCCTCCATCATGGGCACCCTGTCCGGTGGCGGCAAAGAGGTCATCTCGGTGGGCAAGCGTTGCCTGCTGGGCGCGAATGCCGGGCTCGGCATCTCGCTGGGCGACGACTGCGTCATCGAGGCAGGCCTGTACGTCACCGGCGGCACCAAGGTCACCACAGCCGACGGGCAGACCGTCAAGGCCAAGGAACTCTCGGGCAACAGCAACCTGCTGTTCCGCCGCAACTCACTGTCGGGCGCGGTCGAGGTCGTCAAGCGTGACGGCACCGGCATCACCCTGAACGAGGCGCTGCACGCCAACTGAGACCGCGCCCGACGTCGACTTCCCGTTGACCGAACGCGAGTTTTCCGACGATAAGTCGACGTTGAGGGTCGTCCAGCGCTCAGGGCGCTTGTTTTGACGCGTACGCGAGCAGATTCTCCGCGAGGCGGCCCAGAAAGCGCCTCAGGAATGCGCGCCAGAGCAGTCCCGAGCCGGGAATCCGCTCTTCGAACTGACCCGACCACCGCACGGTGAGTGCACCGTCCGCGCCCTCGGTCAACACCACGCGTGCCGAGTAATCGCGAACCGGCCAGTCAGCCAGGATGCGGTAACCGTGTGTCATCGGAGGCTCGTCGACGGTGATCTGCTCGGCGGTGTTGAACCGGGCCGTACCGACCACCCGCACCCGGCCGACAGCCATATCGTCGCGCAACGGCCCTCCGTCCCAACGCGATTTCGGGATAGCAGGCCCTGCCCAGCGCGACCACGCCTCCGCGTCGCGCAGGAGT
This sequence comes from Mycolicibacterium sp. P9-22, assembly GCF_008329585.1. Lineage (GTDB taxonomy): Bacteria > Actinomycetota > Actinomycetes > Mycobacteriales > Mycobacteriaceae > Mycobacterium. The sequence goes on from NZ_NPKP01000008.1 coordinate 189,666, forward strand.
TCGAACGCCACCTCTCGCGACGCTCGTCCGGTCCGTTCGATCTCGACGGAATAGCGCTTTCCCATAAGCCGGCCTCCTCGGCGGTTCTGATGACGCCACATTAACAGAACAGTGTTCCGTTATAGTGGTTAGCGGACGAGAGGAGCCGGTCAGATCGACAACGAGTTCCAGCGGGCACGCACCCGGCAACAGCGCGCACATCGGGAGGACGAGATCCGGTCTGCCACGCGCCGGCTGTTGGCGCGCCACGAGATCGATGACGTCACACTGCGGGCCATCGCTGTCGAGGCCGGTCTCGCAGCCAGTAACGTCCTGCGCCACGTCGGCTCGCGTGAGGAGTTGCTGCTCGACCTGATGGACGAGGAGTACCGCGCCTGGCTGGCGGAGTTGAGCCGATTGACGACCGCCCCGGGCCCCGGTGCCGACACGACGGCACTGGCATCGTTGATCGCCGATACCCTCGCACCGCGCCCCTTGCTCCAGTGCCTGATCGAGGTCTCGCCGCAGTTGCTCCGCACACTCCCCGCCACCCGTGCGCCCGAGCGGTCGCGCGGCCAAGGGCTACGGAACGGAGAAGCGTTGGCCGATGTGGTCCAGCTCGGCCTGGGGAAACAATTCTCGGCGGTCGACCGCGTCTACCTCGTCGCCGGATTGCACGCCGTCGTCACCGCGACCGCGGCCTGGTCGCGACAAGGCGTGTTCCCGGTGAGTGTGCCCGTCGCGACCCGGGACCTCGTGCAGATCCTGCTGGACGGGCTACTGGCCCGCGCGGACCGCGAATGACCCGGCCGGCGAGTCGTTCACTGCTCGGCCGCGAGGATGCAGAACTCGTTGCCCTCGGGGTCGGCCAGCACCACCCAGCTCTGCTCGCCCTGACCGATGTCCACCCGGCGCGCACCGAGTGCGAGGGCCCGGTCGACCTCGGCCTGCTGGTCCTCGGGCGTGAAGTCCGGGTGCAGACGGTTCTTGACCACCTTGTCCTCGGGCACCGCGAGGAACAACCATTCCGGGCCGTGTCCCGGCGGCGGTGTCAGCACGACGTCGCCGTCGGAGTCCGTCCGGTGCGGCCAGCCGAGGAACTCGGCCCACCACGCGCCGAGCGCCGTCGGGTCGTGGGCGTCGACGCAGATCTGGCTGAAGTTCAACATCGGCAACTCATTTCGCCAGCTCCTTCTTGAGCACCTTGCCCATCGCATTGCGTGGCAGACTGTCCACCTTGCGTATCTCCCTGGGCCTCTTGTGTACCGAAAGCTGCTCGGCGACAAACTGGATCAGCTGATCCGCGTCTGCGTCGCCGACGACGAAGGCCACGATCCGCTGCCCCAGGTCGTCATCCGGCACGCCGACCACGGCCACCTCGTCGACCCCCGGATACCCCAGCAGAACGGTTTCAATCTCGCCGGCGCCGATCCGGAATCCACCCGATTTGATCAGGTCTACCGATTCACGCCCGACGATGCGGTGCATGCCGTCGGCATCGATCACCGCGACATCACCTGTGCGGTACCAACCTTCGGCGTCGAACGCCTCGGCCGTCGCATCGGGCCGGTTGAGGTATCCGCTGAAGTTCGTCGGGCTCTTCACCTGGAGCTGCCCGATCGATTCCCCGTCATGCGGGACGGGCTGACCGTCGTCGTCGACCAAGCGGGTCTGCACACCCGCCACCGGTAGGCCCACCCAGCCCGGCCGGCGGTCGCCGTCGGCCCTGGTGCTGATGGTGATCAGCGTTTCCGTGCTGCCGTATCGCTCGACCGGTGCGTGCCCGGTCAGCCTCACCAGGTCCTCGAACACCGGCGTGGGCAGCGCCGCACTGCCCGACACCAGCAGCCGCGCCGACGACAGCGCCCGGGCGGCGTCGGCGTCGGCGGCGATGCGGGACCAGACCGTCGGCACCCCGAAATACAGCGTGCCCGCTGCCTCGGCGTACGCCTGCGGAGACGGTTTCCCGGTGTGCACGAACCGGTTTCCGATGCGCAGCGAGCCCAGTAGACCGAGCACCAGCCCGTGCACGTGAAACAGCGGCAGACCGTGCACCAGGGTGTCCGCGGCGGTCCACTCCCAGGCCTGCGCCAGCGCATCGATATCGGCAGCGATGGCGCGGCGACTGATCGTGACGCCCTTGGGCAGGCCGGTGGTGCCGGAGGTGTACATGATCATCGCGGTCGCCTCGGGTCGCGGCTCGGCGTAGCGGTGCCAGGACCTGGCGTGCATCCGCACCGGAATATGCGGTAGCCCTTCACTTTCGACCGGTAGTTCACCGAGCCAGGCTTGCACACCGGAATCGCTGAGCAGGTGTGCCCGTTCGGTGGCCCCCACATCGGCGGGCACCGGCACGAACGGCACACCGGCGATCAGGCAGCCGATGACCGCCAGCACCGTCGTCGCGGTGGGGGTGGCCAGGATCGCCACCCGCTGGGCCCGCGCGACCCGTTCGGCGACGGACGTGCCAGCTCCGACCAGGTCACTGCGGCTCAACGTCACACCGTCGATACGCACCGCGTCGGCCAGGTCGTGCCCGGCGGCCACGGCGGCCGGGTCCAGCGAGGTCAGCAACACCGTAGACATTCATGCGAGGCTACCCTTGCGTTATGGGACGGATCGAGCGGATGTCCAGTCGTGAGGTCTATCGCAACAACTGGATGACGGTGCGCGAGGACGCGATCCGGCGTCCCGACGGCAGCCACGGCATCTACGGTGTGATCGACAAGCCCACCTACGCGCTGGTGGTCGCACGCGACGGTGAGCGCTTCCATCTCGTCGAGCAGTTCCGCTACCCGATCGGGTTGCGGCGCTGGGAGTTCCCGCAAGGTACCGCGCCCGAGCTGGCCGACCTGGAACCGCTGGAACTGGCCGCACGCGAACTGCGCGAGGAGACGGGCCTGCGGGCGGACTCGCTGGTCCGCCTCGGGCAACTCGACGTGGCGCCCGGGATGAGCAGCCAGCGCGGGTGGGTGTTCCTGGCGACCGGGCTGACTCAGGGTGAGCACGAGCGCGAGCACGAGGAGCAAGACATGCACAGCGCCTGGTTCACCGGCGCGCAGATCGAGCAGATGATCCGCGACGGTGACATCACCGATGCCCAGACGATTGCTGCGTGGACCATGGTGCGGCTGGCCGAACGCGGCTGAAACCCGTGCACCGTCACAATGTGGTCTCTAATTGACGCAGCTGACATGACGACCGGCGGTTTTGTCGCAGCCCCCCGCTACCTTTGGATCAGCTGATCGTTTGACTGAACAGGGATAAGGGATGTTGGTCCGTCGACTGTGCACTGCGTTGGCAGCCGTCCTGGTGGCCGGCCTCGTTCCCATGCCCTCCGCCGCCGCAGTCGGCCAAGGGTGGAACGGCCGCTACAACGTCGTGACCTACGCATCCCAGAAGAACGGCACCAGCGTCGCCGCCCGCCAAGCCGAGGGCGATCTCAGCGCCGTGTACACCTTCTCGACGGCCTGCGCCGGCAGTACCTGCGTCGCCACGGTGCTGGACGGGCCCGCGCCGTCGAACCCGACGATCCCGCAGCCCCAGCGCTACAAGTGGAACGGCGAGAAGTGGACCTTCGCCTACAACTGGCAGTGGGAGTGTTACCTCGGGGACAGCACTCCTCGGGTGTTCAGCCCGGCACAGTCCTGGGTGTCCTACACCCCCCAGCCCGACGGAACCCTGCAGGGCAGCTGGTACACCGACATCCTGAGCGGACCCTGCCGCGGCAACGTGCTGATGCCGGCCGCGGCGTTCCCGGCTCCGTAGGGTGCCCCGATGACTTTCGCCCGCTGACCCGGTCAGTACCGGTATGGCTGCCGAAACCGATATCCGCGCGTTGATCACCCGCTGGGTCGACGGCGTCAGGGCATGCGACCTCGACGCCGTGACCGCCGCTCATTCCGATGACATTGTGATGTTCGACGTGCCGCCACCCTACGACGGGATTCGCGGCATCGCGGCGTACCGCGACAGTTGGCCGCCGTTCTTCGAATTCATCCGCAGTGGAGCTACTTTCGAGCTACTGGAGCTCGACGTCGTGGCCGGGTCGGAGGTGGCGTTCGCTCACGGACTGCTGCGGTGCGGCGGCGAGAAGGAGTTCGCGGAGAATCCGGACAACCGGCTGCGCCTGACGATGGGACTGCGCAAGATCGACGGGCAATGGACGATCACCCACGAACACCATTCGTTCCCTGCTGCCGAATAGCTCAATTCAACAACGCCCGCAGGAAGAAGGTGAGGTTGGCCGGACGTTCGGCGAGCCGGCGCACGAAATAGCCGTACCACTGCGTCCCGAACGGCACGTACACCCGCACATGGTGACCGGCCTCGGCCAGCCGGCGCTGCTCGTCATCGCGGATGCCGTAGAGCATCTGGTACTCGAAATCATCTGCACTGCGCCCGGACTCGCGCACCAGACCGGGCACCGCGTCGATGATCTCCGGATCGTGTGACGCCACCATCGGATAGCCTTTGCCGGCCATCAGGATGCGCAGGCAGGTGAGATACGAGTCGGTGACGTCATCACGGTCGCGGAAAGCCACCGAGGCCGGCTCGTCGTACGCTCCCTTGCACAACCGAATCCGCGCCCCCGAGGCCGCGAACTCCGAGCAGTCGGCACGGCTGCGCTTGAGGTAGGCCTGCAAGACCGTTCCCAGCCAGTCGAAGTCCGCCCGCAGTTCGCGCACGATCGAGAGCGTCGAGTCGGTCGTGGTGTGGTCCTCGGCGTCCACCGTCACCCAGACACCGGCCTTCTGCGCCCGCTGACAGATCGTGTGCGCGTTCTCCAGCGCGATCTTCTCGCCGTCGCGGGGCAGTGACTGGCCCAACGCGGACAGCTTCAGCGACACCTCCAGCGGCCGCGGCGCTGTCGACGTTTCCTCGCGGGTGGAAAGACCATCGAGCAACGCCAGGTACGCCTCCACGGTGTCGTTCGCCGTGTCGATGTCGGTGACATCCTCGCCGAGATAGTCGATCGAGATCAGCCGACCGGAATCGCGCAACAGGTCAACGGCATTCAGCGCATCGTCGGCCGTTTCGCCTGGTACGAAGCGCTGCACCACCCTGCGCGTGACCGGCAGTCGCTCGCCCACGCGCCGCAGACCATCGGCCCTGCTGGCGGCGAGGATGGCCGGGCGCACGATCCGGCTGAACACGTCGGCCATCTCACGCCTCCATGTGCGGGTAGGTGTGGTCGGTCGGTGGGACGAAGGTCTCCTTGATCGAGCGCGCCGAGGTCCACCGCAGCAGGTTCAGCGCCGAGCCCGCCTTGTCGTTGGTGCCCGAGGCCCGGGACCCGCCGAAGGGCTGCTGGCCGACCACGGCGCCGGTGGGCTTGTCGTTGACGTAGAAGTTGCCCGCCGCGTGACGCAGCCGGTGCTGGGCGTCGAGCACGGCGGCGCGGTCGTCGGCGATCACCGCACCGGTCAGCGCGTATCTGGATCCGGAGTCGACGACACCGAGAACGTCGTCCCACTTGTCGTCGTCGTAGACGTGCACGGCCAGGATCGGCCCGAAATACTCGTCGCGGAATGCCTCATCGGTCGGGTCGTCGGACAGCAGCACGGTGGGCCGCACGAAATAGCCTTCGCTGTCGTCACATTCACCGCCCACCGCGATGGTGACACCGGGTGCACCCTTGGCCCGTTCGATGGCGCGCGCGCTCTTGGCGTAGGCACGCTCATCGATGACGGCACCACCGTAATTGGACAGGTCGCTGACGTCGCCGTACTTCAGCGCCCCGGTGGCGCCCAGGAAGTCGTCACCCATCTGCGACCACACCGAGCGCGGGATGAACGCCCGCGATGCCGCCGAGCATTTCTGCCCCTGGTAGTCGAAGGCACCGCGAATCAGGGCGGTGCGCAACACATCCGGTCGTGCCGATGGGTGTGCGACGACGAAGTCCTTACCGCCGGTTTCGCCCACCAGCCGCGGATAGCTGTCGTAGCGGTCGATGTTGGTGCCGACTTCGCGCCACAGATGCTGGAACGTGGCGGTGGACCCGGTGAAGTGGATGCCGGCCAGCCGCGGGTCGGCCAGCACCACATCGGACACCGCGTAGCCGTCACCGGCAACCAGGTTGATGACCCCCGGCGGAAGGCCGGCGGCTTCGAGCAGCTGAATGGTGAGGTAGGCCGAGAACGTCTGTGTGATGGACGGTTTCCACACGACGGTGTTGCCCATGAGCGCGGGCGCGGTCGGCAGATTGCCCGCGATGGCGGTGAAATTGAAGGGGGTGATCGCGTAGACGAATCCCTCCAGCGGCCGGTAGTCGGTGCGATTCCACACGCCCCGTGAGCTGATCGGCTGCTGCGCGAGGATCTGCCGGGCGAACGCTACGTTGAAGCGCCAGAAGTCAACCAGTTCGCAGGGTGAGTCGATCTCGGCCTGGTACGCGGTCTTGGACTGGCCGAGCATGGTGGCGGCGGCGATCTTCTCGCGCCATGGGCCGGACATCAGGTCGGCGGCACGCAGGAAAACCGCGGCGCGCTCGTCGAACGGGGTATCCGCCCAGGCGTCCTTGGCGGCGAGGGCCGCGTCGACGGCGGCGGTGGCCTCGTCATGGCCGGCGTTGGTCAGGGCGCCGAGCACCGAGTGGTGGCGGTGCGGCTGCACGACGTCGATGCGGTCCCCCGCACCCATGACGTGCCGGCCGCCGATCACGTGCGGCAGGTCGATCGGCGCGCTCGCGAGCTCGCTCAGCGCGGAGGTCAGTCGGGCCCGCTCGGGGCTACCGGGGGCGTAGTCGTGGATGGGCTCGTTCTGTGGCAGCGGCACGTCGGTGATGGCGGTGATGGCGTCCATGTGCTCAGGGTCCCGCGGCGCACCCCTCCTATCCTTTGGCGGATCAGCCAAAGATCGCTCACCTGTTAGTAGGATTAGACAAATGATGACGCCGGGGGTCAGCCTGGGCCAACTCGTTCTCGCACTGGACGCCACCATGGTGACGCTGGTCGAGGCGCCGCGCGGGCTGGACCTGCCGGTGGCGTCGGCGGCACTGATCGATCCCGACGATGTCCGGCTGGGTCTGGCCGCCGCGGCGGTGTCCGCCGACGTGTTCCTGCTGCTCGGCGTCGGCGATGACGATGTGCTCTCCTGGCTGGTCACACAGGCCCCACGCACGCCGGCGGCAATCTTTGTCAAAGAACCGTCCGCCGCGGTGATCACCCGGGCGGTCGCCGTCGGCACCGCGGTCGTCGCTGTCGAACCGCGGGCCCGCTGGGAACGGCTCTACCGCCTCATCGACCATGTCTTCGAACACCACGGTGACCGCGCCGACCCGCTGCAGGACTCCGGCACCGACCTGTTCGGGCTGGCCCAATCGATCGCCGAACGCACCCACGGCATGGTCAGCATCGAGGACGTCCAGTCCCACGTGCTCGCCTACTCCGCCTCCAATGACGAGGCCGACGAGTTGCGGCGGCTCTCGATCCTGGGCCGCGCGGGCCCGCCCGAGCATCTGGCCTGGATCGGCCGGGAGGGCATCTTCGACGCCCTGCGCGCCAGCACCGAGGTGGTGCGCGTCGACGCCCGCCCCGAACTCGGGCTGCGGCCCCGCCGCGCGGTCGGCATCCACCTGCCCGCCGGCGGGCGTGACCGGCGGCCCGCGTTCGCCGGCACCATCTGGGTGCAGGAGGGCGCCCGGCCGCTCGCCGATGACGCCGACGAGGTGCTGCGCGGCGCATCGGTGCTCGCGGCGCGGATCCTGGCCCGGCTCGCCGCGGCGCCGTCGACGCACGCCGTGCGGGTGCAGGAGCTGCTCGGCCTTCGCGACGCCGACGTCGACAGCGCCGCGACCGCAAGGGAACTCGGCCTCGCCACCGACGGCAGGGTCGCGGTCATCGGGTTCCTCGGCGCGGGCATCGTCCCGGCCAGGCTTGTCGACGTCCTCGCATTGAGCGCCAGCGCCTTTCGGGCCGACGCCCAGGTGACGTCCGGCGGTACGCGAGTCTATGTGCTGCTGCCGCACGCCGGGAAGGCGGTGACCTCGTGGATCCGCGGCACCATCGCCACGCTGCGCCGCGAACTCGGACTCGAACTGCGGGCCGTCATCGCCACTCCGGCAACGGGTCTCGACGGCGTGGCGGCGGCCCGCGCCGAAGTCGACCGAGTGCTCGACAGCGCCGAGCGCCACCCCGGTGCGCTGGGCCCGGTGACCTCACTCGCCGAGGCGCGCACCACGGTGCTGCTCGACGAGATCGTCACGATGATCGCCGCCGACGACCGCCTGATCGACCCGCGCGTCCGCGATCTGCGCGCCGCCGACCCCCTCCTCGCCGACACACTGCGGGCATACCTGGATTGTTTCGGCGATATCGGTGCGGCCGCCCAGTGGCTGCACGTGCACCCCAACACCGTGCGCTACCGGGTGCGCCGTATCGAGGCCGCGCTGGGCACCTCGCTGGCCGACCCAGATTTGCGGCTGCTGCTGTCGCTGAGCCTGCGCTCCGAGCGATGATGAACCCATGCCGTCCAAGGGAGCCTTCATCGCCGTTTGCGCCGCCGTCACGGCCCTGACCATCTGCCCGCCGGCGACGGCCGCTCCGGTCGCGCTACCGCCCACCACGGGCGGATTCGACTACCAGCTCGGCGGACCTTCCGATATCCCCGGATTGGCCGTCGTCGCCCGTGATTCCACCGACGCGCCGCTGGCCGGGGTGTACAACATCTGCTATCTCAATGGCTTCCAGACCCAACCCGGTTCCGGCCAGGACTGGCTGACCCACCACGGCGACGCCATCCTGCGTGACGCGGGCGGCGGCGAGGTCATCGACGCGAACTGGCCCGACGAGTACATTCTGGACCCGTCCACCGGGCCGCAGCGGACGGCGATCCTGGAGGTGCTCGCCCCCAGCGTGAATCGCTGCGCAGACAACGGTTTCGACGCCGTCGAGATCGACAATCTGGACACCTTCACCCGGTATCCCGGCATCGACCGGACCGGGGCGCTGGAGCTGGCGCGCAATTTCGTCGCACTGGCCCACGGACGTGGCCTGGCGATCGGCCAGAAGAATGCCGCCGAGATTGCCACGATCGGCCACGATGAGATCGGTTTCGATTTCGCCGTCGCCGAAGAGTGCGCGGCCTACGACGAATGCAGCGCCTACACCGGTGTCTACGGCAGCCACGTGCTGCAGATCGAATACTCCGACAACCTGCCCGAGCCGTTCGCCGGCGTGTGCAGCGGCTCGGACCGCGCGCCGTTGACCATCCTGCGCGACCGCGACCTGACCCCGCAGGGCGCGCCGGGTCACATCTATGAGCAGTGCCGCTGACTACGCGGCGAGCCGCGCGGCCGCGGCATCGATGCGTTCGTCGGTGGCCGTGAGCGCCACCCGTACATGCTTGGCGCCGGCCGGGCCGTAGAACTCGCCGGGAGCCGCCAGGATTCCGCGCTGCGCCAGCCAGGCCAGCGTGTCGCGGCAGGGCTCGCCGCGGGTGGCCCAGAGATAGAGTCCCGCCTCGGAGTGATCGACGGTGAAACCGGCGTCGCGAAGCGCGGGCAGCAGCACGGCGCGGCGCTTGGCGTAGCGCTCACGTTGCACGGCGATGTGATCGTCATCGTCCAGCGCCGCGACCATGGCGGCTTGGATCGGCCCGGGCACCATCATCCCGGCGTGCTTGCGCACCGCGAGCAGTTCGGCCACCACGGCGGGGTCGCCCGCCACGAAACCGGCCCGGTAACCGGCCAGCGAGGACGTCTTGGACAATGAGTGAATGGCGAGCAACCCGGTGTGGTCGCCATCGCATACCGACGGATGCAGCACCGACAGCGGCGCGGCATCCCACGCCAGCCCGAGGTAACACTCGTCGGAGGCGATCAGCACGCCGCGTTCACGGGCCCATCCCACGACCTTGCGCAGGTGGTCCAGGCCGAGCACCTTGCCCGACGGGTTGCTCGGTGAGTTCAGGAACACCAGCGACGGTGTCTGCGGGCCGATCTGGGTCAGCGAGTCCGCGGCGAGCACGTGCGCCCCGGCCAGCCGGGCGCCCACGTCATAGGTGGGGTACGCCAACTCCGGGATCACCACGGTGTCCTCGGATCCCAGGCCCAACAGCGTCGGCAGCCAGGCGATGAGTTCCTTGGTGCCGATGACCGGCAGCACCGCGGCCGGGGCCACCTCGGTGATGCCGAAGCGGCGTTGCAGCGCAGCATGGATCGACGCACGCAGTTGGGGTGTGCCCGCCGTGGTCGGGTAGCCCGGCGTCGCACTCGCGTCCGCCAGGGCGGCCCGTATCACCGGGGCGACATCGTCCACCGGCGTGCCGACCGACAGGTCGACGATGCCGTCGGGATGAGCGCGCGCGGTGGCGGTGACGTCGGCCAGGGTGTCCCAAGGGAACACCGGCAGCTGGGCCGATACGGCCGATCTGGTCGCGGTCACTCGCCCTTGGGTTCGAGATCCTTGATGGCCTGCGGATCGTTATCGGTCTGACCGACCTTGGACGCGCCACCGGGGGAACCGAGCTCGCTGAAGAAGTCCGCGTTGCTCTGTGTGTAGCTGCTCCACTGATCGGGCACATCATCTTCGTAATAGATGGCCTCGACCGGGCACACCGGTTCGCATGCGCCGCAGTCGACGCATTCGTCCGGGTGGATGTACAGCATCCGGGCACCCTCGTAGATGCAATCGACAGGGCATTCTTCGATGCATGCCTTGTCTTTGACGTCGACGCAGGGTTCGGCAATGACGTACGTCACTGATGTCTCTCCTGTCCTGTCCAGTGGGCTGCTGGTCGGGTTTCAGTTCCGGGTCGGGACGCCTGAGCGAGCGTCCCGCGGGCCAGTATGTATGGCCCTTAGCTGGACGCGCGTCTCAGTGTGCCCTAACTTCACGCGCCGCCCATTACGGGTGGCGCGTGATTACTGATACTAGACGTTGCATATACAACCCGCCTAGTAGCCACGCGCTATGCACTTTGCTGCAGTGCAACTTGTTGCATAGGATGCCGGGTTCCGCTTACGCTGCCGACATGGCACTCCCGCACGCCATCCTGGTGTCCCTGTGCGAGCAGGCGAGTTCTGGCTATGACCTGGCACGCCGGTTCGACCGGTCCATCGGCTACTTCTGGTCCGCCACCCATCAGCAGATCTACCGCACACTGCGCGCCATGGAGGACGACGGCTGGGTAGATGTGCGCGAGGTCGAACAACGCGGGCGCCCGGACAAAAAGGAGTACTCCGTGACACCGGCGGGGCGGGCCGAGCTGGCCCGCTGGATCGCCGAGCCGCTGAGCGGCCGCGGCAGCACGGTGGCCGACAACCGCACCCGCGACCTGGCCGTCAAGATCCGCGCCGCCGTCTTCGGCGATGCCGCCGCCATCCGGGCGCAGGCCCAGGAGTTGCGGGCCGAACGAGCCGCCCTGCTGGACGCCTACCGCGGATTCGAGAAGGAGCAGTTCCCCAACCCTGCCGGCCTGACCAGCTCCGAGCTGCATCAGTACCTGGTGCTGCGCGGCGGTATTCGCGCCGAAGAGGGCGCGATCGAATGGCTCACCGAAGTTCTGTCGGCTCTGGGAGGAACCTTGTGAACTACCCGAACCTGTTGTCCCCGTTGGATCTCGGCTTCACCACCCTGCGCAACCGGGTGATCATGGGCTCGATGCACACCGGGCTGGAGGACCGCGCGCGCGACACCGACAAGCTGGCCGCCTATTTCGCCGAGCGCGCCCGTGGCGGCGTCGGCCTCATCATCACCGGGGGTTACGCCCCCAACCGGACCGGCTGGCTGCTGCCGTTCGCCGCCGAGATGATCTCCGCTGCCGACGCGCGCCGCCATCGCCGGATCACCTCCGCTGTCCACGCCGAGGGCGGCAAGATCGCGCTGCAGCTGCTGCACGCCGGACGCTATGCCTACCATCCGCTTTCGGTCAGCGCGTCCTCGATCAAGGCCCCCATCAACCCGTTCCGGCCTCGCGCGCTGCGCGATGTGCAGGGCACCATCGACGATTTCGTGCGCGCCGCACTGCTGGCCCGCGCGGGCGGGTACGACGGCGTGGAGATCATGGGCAGCGAGGGCTATCTGCTCAACCAGTTCCTGGCGCCACGCACCAACAAGCGCAAGGACGCCTGGGGTGGTACACCGGAGAAGCGGCGGCGCTTCCCCGTGGAGATCGTGCGCCGGGTACGGGAGGCCGTCGGCGCGGATTTCATCATCGTCTACCGGATATCACTGGCCGACTATGTCGAGGACGGCCAGACCTGGGAAGAAATCGTCGCGCTGGCAACCGAAATCGAAGACGCAGGCGCCACCATCCTCAACACGGGCATCGGCTGGCACGAGGCCCGGGTGCCCACCATCGTCACCTCGGTGCCCAACAGCGCCTTCGCCGGCATCAGCAGCGCGCTCGCCGAACACGTCGGGGTTCCGGTGGTGGCCTCCAACCGGATCAACATGCCCGAGGCCGCCGAGCAGATCCTCGCCGACACCCCGGTGCAGCTGATATCCATGGCCCGGCCCCTGCTGAGCGACCCCGACTGGGTGCGCAAGGCGTCCGAGGATGCCGCCGACCAGATCAACACGTGCATCGCCTGCAACCAGGCCTGCCTGGACCACGCGTTCGTGCACAAAACGGTGTCCTGCCTGCTGAATCCGCGGGCGGGACACGAGACCACGCTGGTACTCGGACCGACCCGGCGCGCACGCTCGGTGGCCGTGGTCGGTGCCGGTCCGGCCGGGCTGTCCGCCGCGGTGTCCGCCGCCCAGCGCGGGCACCATGTCACGCTCTTCGAGGCGGGCGCCACCATCGGTGGCCAATTCGACCTGGCCAGAAGGGTTCCCGGTAAAGAGGAGTTCAACGAGACGGTGCGCTACTACACGCGCATGCTGGACGTGTCCGGCGTCTCGGTACGGCTCGGCACCCGGGCCGCGGTGGACGATCTGGCCGGTTTCGATGACGTCGTGCTCGCCACCGGCGTGACACCGCGGATGCCCGCCATCCCCGGCATCGAGCACCCGAAGGTGCTGTCGTATGCCGAGGTTCTTTCCGGGGCCCCTGTCGGTGACTCGGTGGCCGTCATCGGCGCCGGCGGTATCGGCTTCGATGTCAGCGAGTTCCTGGTCACCGAGCAGTCCCCCACCCTGAACCGCAAGGAGTGGCAGGCCGAGTGGGGCGCGCTGGACCCGCAGGACGCGCCTTCGGTCCGCGGCTCATTGGCCACGCCGATCCCGCTGCCGCCGGCCCGTGAGGTATTCCTGCTGCAGCGGACCAAGGGCCCGCAGGGCCGCGGTCTGGGCAAGACCTCGGGTTGGGTGCACCGGGCGTCGCTGAAAGCCAAAGGTGTTCAGCAACTCTCCGGGGTGAATTACGAACGCATCGATGACGACGGCCTGCACATCAGCTTCGGATCCGACCGGACCGGGGCCCGCGTGCTGGCCGTCGACAACGTCGTGATCTGCGCCGGCCAGGAATCGGTACGCGGGCTCGACGACGAGTTGCGTTCACGCGGGGTCACCGCGCATGTCATCGGCGGGGCGGCCGTGGCGGCCGAACTCGATGCCAAGCGCGCCATCCGCCAAGGCACCGAGCTGGCCGCCAAGCTGTAGCTCAGGCCTGCTTGAGGGCCTCGATCTCCAAGGTGATGGTGACCTTGTCGCCGACGACGGCGCCACCGGTCTCCAGCGGCATGTCGATATCGATGCCGAAGTCCTTGCGGTTCAACACGACCGAGGCCTCGAATCCGGCGACCTCGCCATGGCCCATACCGGGATTGACCCCGTTGAACTCCAGCTTCAGCGAAACCGGCTTGGTGACACCCTTGAGGGTGAACTCGCCGTCCAGCACGTAGTCGTCACCGTCGGCGCGCACTGCGGTGGAGATGAAGGACGCCGTCGGGAACTGTTCGGCGTCGAAGAAATCGGGAGCCTTCAGGTGGGCGTCGCGCTGCTCGTTGCGGGTGTTGACCGAGTTGATGTCGATGGTGGCGGTCACCGACGGGGTGCCGTCCTCGGATACCGTCACGGCTCCTTGGAAGCTGTCGAACGTGCCGCGGACCTTGCTCACCACCAGGTGGCGGACCGAGAAGCTGACCGAGGAATGCACCGGGTCGAGGGCCCAGGTGCCTGCGGTCAGGTCGGTGGTTACTGCTGCGGTCATGAGATCTCCTTGCTCAGCGGGCGCGGCGGTCCCGACACCCTCACCAGGAGTAAACGGACTATGGTCCGATTTCATTCCGCAATGGTGCCCCACTTCGCTTCCGCTCCCGAATGCCCGATCAACACCACACCGACCACCGACGACACGCCGACGAGCAGGGCAAGCACCGCCGCGATCACCGGCAGCGCCCTGCCTGCTTTCTCGGCCCGCGACTCCATCACGTGCTGGACGGCCTGCAGAATCGCCACCAGCAACAGCGCGAGCGCGCAGTAGATCATCCATTCGCCACGCTCCTGATGCAGCTCAAGGATCGGGCGGTGTTCACTTTCGCGGTCGTACAACCACTGTCCGGCCGACGCCGTGATCGGCGTGAGCACGGCCACGGCGACCGCCAAACCCAACACCAACCAGACCAGCCGACGGCGCGCCGCTGCCCAGAACGCGCACAGGATCAGCAGCAGCGCCGTCAACGGCGCCAGCGCCACCACCCCGTGCACCAACAGCGCGTGGGCCGGAATTCCGGCAATCGTGTTCATGACACCCCTGGGGTTCGAAGACACCCCAAGATACCGCCTACCGAGCACCGCGTTGATGCGAAAGACCGATTGGCACAACAGATTTCCGACAATTCCAGTTAGGCCAGCCTAGGCTCAAGCGACGTCTTGTTCATTCCGTCCAAGGCACGGTGCGCAGCTGACGGCGCGACGTGATGCCCAGCTTCACGAACACCTTGCGCAGGTGCCACTCGACGGTGTGCGCACTGATGAACAACTGCGCACCGATCTCGGAATTGGTCAGGCCCTCGCGGGCCAGCCCGGCGACCTGCGCCTCCTGGGCCGTCAGCCCGTCGCCGGATCGCACCGGTTGCTTGCGCACCTTCTCCCCCGTCGCCACCAGCTCGCGGCGCGCGCGTTCGGCGAAACCCTGCGCACCCATCCGCGTGAAGGTCTCGTGCGCGGCACCGAGCTGGCTGCGCGCGTCATTGCGGCGGTTCACCCTGCGCAGCCATTCCCCATAGGACAGCCGGGCCCGGGACAGATGCAGCGCGATATCGGCACGTTCGAGCCGCTCGATCGCCTCCACGAACCTGACCTCCGCCTCGGCGCCATCGGCCAACAGAGCCTGCGCCGCCGCTACCGCCCCGAGCCCCCAGTCGGTACCGCTGGCGCCCGCGCGTTCCTCCAGCCTCGGCAGTGCGTCGGCGGCACTGTCGCGGTCGCCCACGTGCGCGGCGGCTTCGATCAGCTCGTAGAGACACCAGCTGTGAAACCCGAGATCCTCGTATTCACAGGAACGGCGGGCCGCGGACAGTGCCTCCTCGTAGCGCCCGAGCCCGTTGTACAGGACGGCGCCGCAGAAGGCGGCCAAACCGATCAGTCGCCCCTCGCCCCTGGCCGCACCGTCGGCCGCGGCCGATTCGATGATGCCGACCGCAGTCTCCGGTACGCCACCCCACGCTGCCAGGTTCAACGAGTGATATCGCACCGGGGCGTTACCCATGGCCACCGTGATGGACGCCGACTCTTCGATGAGTGCTGCCGCGGAGCCGAATTCACCGCGGTAGAAATGCACGCCGGCCCGATAGCCGAGTGCTGGCGGCAGCGCCGCCAGTGCCCCGGCGTCCCGGGCCCGCGCCAGGATGCCGGTGGCGATGCGTTCCAGCACCTGGTCATCCCACATCTCGTGCGCGGCGGATTCCTGCGCGATGGGGAACGGCCAGTACAGCCACCTGCCCGGATTCTGTTGTGCCGCAGCATTCCACAGTTCGAGGGCAGCACGCAGGTCGGCGGCTCCGGCACCGGGGCCATCGATGATGCGTGCCGCCATACCCCTGAGCAGATAGTCGATCGGCCGTTGCAGATCGTCGACCCGCCCGACCGCGCCGGCACCCGCGGTGGCCACCTCCAGCAGCAGAGTCGGCGCACCCAGGCGTCCGGCGTACATCGCGGCCGTCAACGCCTCCAGGTACGTCTCCCGGGCCAGCTCATCATCGAGCCCCTCGAGAGCTCGTGCGGCGCCGAGCAACTGGGCACTGGCATCGCCGACGGCCGGAGCATCCGAAACCCCCGCCCTGCTGCGCACGAAGTCCATCTGGGCGCGCATCCGTGCCACCTGCGCGCGTTGTAGCGCGGTCAGCGGCGCGGATTCCGCGATCGCCAGCAGTGCGTAGGCCGCGTCCGGAGCGGCAGCTTCGCGTTTGGCCTGGGCGGCCGCGATCGCCCGCGATCCACGCAGCTGCGGATCCAGGGTGAGGACGGTGGCGCGCTCCAGAAACGCTGCCGCGGCCGCTACTCCGCCGCGATTCTGTGCCCGGTCCGCGGAAACCTCCAACTCGGCGGCCACCGCGTCGTCGGGGCCGGCCGCGGCGTTGGCGGCATGCCAGGCCCGACGGTCGGGGTCGGCGTGCGCATCCGTGGCCGCCGCCAGCGCTCGATGGACGGCGCGACGCTCGGAGAGATCGGCGGCGCGGTAGGCGGCCGAGCGCATCAGCGGATGCTGAAACCGCATCCGCGGCCCGAACTCGATCAGCCCGGCGGCTTCCGCGTGGGCCAGCGCGTCGATGGGCACGGCCAACTGGGCGGCCGCGCGCAGAAACAGCGCGGCATCGCCGACCGGCTCCGCCGCGGCGATGAGCAGTAGCTGCCGGGTGTCGGGCGGCATCGCCTGTATGCGTGCCACGAAGCCGTCCTCGAGTGCAGTGGTCGAGGAGCGGCGGCCGGAGATCCAGAAGCCGCCGGCCAACTCGGTCGAGGACACGCTGCGCGGGACATCCAGGATCGCCAGCGGCAACCCACGGGTCTCCGCGACGACGCGGTCGCGAACCAGCGGATCGATCCCACCGATGAGCACCGAGTCCAGCAGTTCTCGCGCCGCGGCATCGGACAGCACGCTGACGGTGTGACCGGGCAGACCGGCCAGCACATCCGGATAGCCGCTCCGCACGGCGAACACCATCGCCACCGGCTCAGCCAGCAGACGACGCGCCACGAAGGCCAGCGTCTGCACCGACACCTGATCCAGCCACTGAGCGTCGTCCACAATGCACAACAGCGGACGCACGGCGGACGCGGCAGCCATCAGGCTCAGCACCGCCAGGCCCACCAGGAACCGATCGGGTGCCGGGCCCGCACCGTGGCCGAACGCGACCTCCAGGGCTTCCCGCTGCGGCTGTGGCAACACCTCGAGTTGATCCATCAGCGGCATGCACAGCTGTTGGAGTCCGGCGAACGCGAGTTCCATGTCTTCCTGGACGCCGGCCAACCTCATCGAACTGAAGCCGATGGCCTGTTCCGACACGTAGTCCAGGAGCGCGGTTTTGCCGACACCGGCTTCACCGCGCAACACGAGAACCTGGCTACTACCGGAACGCGCCTGGGCCGTCAGGTCGTCCAGGACTGCACGGTCGCGTTCTCGGCCGCGCAGCACGATGGACATGGCGAAGATCGTAGCGACCGGGTAACGGCTGGGTTGGACGAGCTCAGGCAGCCAGCGGTGTGTACGTGGTGGTCCGCTGCCGCGCCGGGCGGCCGATCCCCTCGGCGATCTCGGTGAGTTCCTCGACGGATTTGGCCGACCCGTTCTCCGAGCCCGCCATCCGCGAGATGGTCTCCTCCATCAAGGTGCCGCCCAGATCGTTGGCGCCACCGTTGAGCATCACCCGGGTGCGGTCGACGCCCAGCTTCACCCAGCTGGTCTGGATGTGAGAGATCCTGCCATGCAGCATGATCCGGGCCAGCGCATGCACCGCGCGGTTGTCGCGGTGGGTCGGGCCCGGACGCGCCCCGCCGGCCAGGTACAGAGGGCTGGACTGGTGCACGAACGGCAGCGGCACGAACTCGGTGAACCCACCGGTGCGGTCCTGGATGCCGCGCAGCACGTTGATGTGTCCCACCCAGTGCTTGGGGGTGTCGACGTGGCCGTACATCATCGTCGAACTCGACCGCAGCCCGACCTCGTGTGCGGTGCTGATCACATCGATCCATTCCGAGGTGGGCAGCTTGCCCTTGGTGAGCACCCAGCGCACCTCGTCATCGAGGATCTCCGCGGCCGTGCCCGGGATCGAGCCGAGCCCGGCTTCGCGCAGGCTGGTCAGCCACTCCCGCAGCGAGAGTCCGCTGCGGGTGACGCCGTTGGAGATCTCCATCGGCGAGAACGCATGCACATGCATCGAGGGCACCCGGGCCTTCACCGCACGCACCAGGTCGGCATAGCCGGTGACCGGCAGTTCGGGATCGATCCCGCCCTGCATGCAGACCTCGGTGGCACCGGCCACATGAGCCTGCCAGGCCCGCTCGGCGACCTCGTCGGTGGACAACGAGAACGCGTCGGCGTCACCCTTGCGCTGCGCGAACGCGCAGAACCGGCAGCCCGTGTAGCAGATGTTCGTGAAGTTGATGTTTCGGTTCACCACGTAGGTGACGTCATCGCCGACGGCGTCGCGGCGAAGCGAATCGGCCAGTGCGGCAACGGCATCCAGCGCCGGTCCGTCCGCTGTCGCCAGCGCCAGATACTCGTCGTCGCTACATCCGCCGGGATTGCGTTCAGCCGCCCGCAACGCGGCCAGCACGTCGGTGTCGATGCGCTCCGGGGCGCGGGCCGCCAGCTCGGACACCTTCTCCCGGATGGACTCCCAGTCACCGAACGCACTGTCGAGATCGCTGCGTGTCTCGGTCAGCCGCCCCTCGGAATCGATCGCGGAATGCAGGTCGGTCCGGCCCAGCGATTCGGCGGCCTCGTCGGGCTCCTGCCACGGCCGGCCCACCGGATTGACGTCGCGCGCCAAGCCGGTGTCCGGATCGGCCAGCGCATCGACATGCCCGCGCACCCGGGGATCGATCCAGGCAGCGCCGGCCTGGACGTACTGCGGTTGTGCGGTGAGCCGCTGCACCAGGTCGTATCCGGCGTCCGCGGTCACCGACGCCAGATCGTCGAGGTTGGGCCACGGCCGCTCGGGGTTGACATGGTCGGGGGTCAGCGGTGACACGCCACCCCAGTCGTCCACGCCGGCTCCGATCAGGGCGAGGCATTCCTCGCGGGACACCAGGTTCGGCGGCGCCTGGATCCGCATCTTGGGACCCAGCACCAGCCGGGTCACCGCGATGGTGGCCAGGAAATCGTCGATCCCGGCGTCGGGAACCCCGGCCATGGCGGTGTGATCCTTGGCCCGGAAGTTCTGCACGATGACTTCCTGGACATGGCCGAACGCCTTGTGCGACTTGCGGATCGCGTGCATCGTCTCGGCACGCTCCACGAGCGTCTCGCCGATACCGACCAACAGCCCGGTGGTGAACGGGATGGACAGCCGCCCGGCGTCGTCCAGCGTGCGCAGCCGTATCTCCGGATCCTTGTCCGGGCTGCCGTAGTGGGCCAGGCCCTTGGTCTCGAACAGCCGCCGCGATGTCGTCTCCAGCATCATGCCCATCGACGGCGCAACGGGTTTGAGCCGCGACAGCTCGGTCCAGCTCATCACGCCGGGGTTGAGGTGCGGCAGCAGCCCGGTCTCTTCCAGCACCCGGATGGCCATCGCGCGGACGTAATCCAGCGTGGAATCGTAACCGCGTTCGTCGAGCCACTGCTTGGCTTCCGGCCAGCGCGCCTCCGGGCGATCCCCGAGGGTGAAAAGCGCTTCCTTGCAACCCAGCTCGGCACCCTGGCGGGCCACCTCGAGGATCTCGTCGGGCTCCATGAACATGCCCTTGCCCTCGGCGCGCAACTTGCCGGGCACCGTCACGAACGTGCAGTAATGGCATTTGTCCCGGCACAGGTGGGTCACCGGGATGAAGACCTTGCGGGAATAGCTGACCGGCAGCCTGCCGGTGGCGCCGCGGCGTCCGGCGGATTCCAGACCGGCGTCACGCACCCGGGCCGCGCTGGCGCACAGGTCGGCCAGGTCCTCGCCGCGCGCGGTCATCGCCAGGGCGGCTTCGTCCACATTGAGGGCGACGCCGTCACGGGCGCGGCGCAGTACGCGCCGCAGCGCGGACGGGTTGGACTTCGGCGGGACCACCGGGCTGGGCAGATCGGAGCCGTGCTGGGGGTTCAGAGCCACTCCCATGTAACCCCGGCAGGGACGCGAATCATCCGCGCGTCTCACTATCTGAAACAGCTGCGCCTGGCATAGCAGTCACGATAGCTGCCGCCGGTCGACGGTGGCGCGAGCCGTCCTCGGAATGCCGTCCCGAGCGCTGACCCTGGCGTAAGTTAATGCCCGTCGGCACGGAGCAAAAACGGGAGCGATCATGCGGTTCAGCGTGCGTCCATATCTGATGGCAGGGGTCGGCATCGTCGCCGCGGGCAGCATCGCCATCCCATCATCGGTGGCGCCGCCGAGCCACACCCTGCGGCAGGAGAACGTGGCGCTCGCCGCGCACGCCCAGCCGGTGAACCCGCTGCGCAAGCAGCCGCCGCCCGAGATCGCGACCGCGCAGGCCGCGACCGCACTGCTGCCCGCGGCCGCGTTCGACTCCACCGAAGCGATGACCGAAACCCTGGATGTGGCATCGGCGCAGGTGAGCGCGCTGGCATTGCCGGGCCTCGAGAGCGCGATCATCAACGCCTACGACGTGATCATGCCGTGGGTGGACTGGGGTGTGAACCTCGGCATCTACGCCACCCAGTGGATCCCGGTGGTCAACTGGTTCACCCCGCAGATCAGCATCTTCTACTACTCGCTGATCCGCCCGATCATCACCAGCGCCGTGTTCAACATCGCCTACTGGGTCGGCGGCACCGTCAGCTTCGGGCAGGGCCTGACGAACTTCTTCAACGACACCGTCAATGCCGGCATCGGCTTCGTCAACGCCGAGATCGACTGGGTGCTGAGCTTCCTGCCGCCGTTCCCGCCGTTCCCGCCGTTCTTCTCCTCGCTCGCCGCGCAGTCGACGATGGAAGTCATGGGCGCGCGCACCGCGGTCCAGATCCCGGCCGGTGTCGGCACCGCGCTGGGTGACGAAGATTCATCGACACCGCCGGCCGACGAGACCGAACAGACCTCACCGGAGACGGACTCCGGGACGCCGCCTGCCGAGCCACCGGCCGAGAAGCCCGTACCGGCCCCGATCGACACCGCGCCCGAGGATGTCGGGCCCCAGCAGCCCGTCGAGATTCCGGCTGCCGAGGTCGACCCGAAAGACGACGAAGACCTCAAGGGCGAGGACGCCGAGCAGGACGTGGACGTCGAGGACGAGGTGGACGTCGAGGACAAGACGGACCTCGATGCCGACGAGGAAACCCAGACCGAGAAGCCGGACACCGTGGCGGACGACACCGAGGCCGATCCGAAAGCCGGTAGCGGCCCCGAGGACAAGACCGACACCGAGCCCGATACGAAGCCCGACACCGAGAACGACGCCGAGCCCAGCGCCAAGAAAGACTCCGGCTCAGGCTCCGACGAGTAGCCCACCGGCGATTCGTGCACGATTCGTAACGGTCAGCGTTACCGATCGTGCACAAGTCGCGCGGATCGCAGCACCGCCGCGGCCGGCAGAGCCCCCACCGCGATGAGCGGCAATGCCGCATAGGCCATCACCCCGACGCCGCCGAACACCAGATCATCGCCCGGGCCGCCGAAGGTCAGCGCGAACACGGTGATCAGCCAGCTCCACAAGGGCAGCGCCGCGACCCGCGTCGATGTGGTCCAGTGCAGTGCCGCCCAGACCAGCGCCGCGTTCACGGCACCGCTGACGAGGATGCTGATGGGAAACGGCACCGACCCGAGTCGCAGCGGCAGCAGAAATGCGGCCGCCAGAGCGGACAACACACCATCGACGGCGAGCACGAAAAGGACGACGGGCGGCAGCCAGGCCGGCCCGTCGTGACGCGCGGCTGTCAGGTCGGGATGCTGTCGAGCAGCGCGACCAATGAGCCGACCACCCACTGAAAGTTGTCGGCGCGGTCCTGTTGGTGCTGCAGGTTGGGATCCAAATCCGGGTCCATGTCGCAGACCTTACCGCGTCCGCGTCCCGCTATCGGAGATTCAGCCCTGCCAGTAGGTCGGTCTCGATCCCGTCGCCGCCTCGTTCCCCGGCCGCCAGCACGTAGTGTTCGACACCCCACAGCGGCAACGCGATCTTGTTGGACAGCGCCATCGACTTGCCGTCCGGGGCCACCGTGACCTGCGTGGCGTGGGCTCGCAGCGCGGCGGCCTTGGCCGGCAACTGGGCCGAGGCATCGATGATCGCGTCGACCCGGTCGTCGGGGAACGCGAAGGAGAAGTCTTCGGCCTTGATCACGACCCAGTCCGGTGGTGGCTCGCCGATATTGCGGAAGCCGTCGACGAACCCGGACGCCGCCATCACCGTCCAATAGAACTTCGGCACCGGCCAGGGCAGTTCCGCGCAGGCGGCCACCGCGGCGGTGCTGAGTTCGTGCACCCGGATGTGGTCGGGATGGCCGTAGCCGCCGTTGGGGTCGTAGCCGACCACCACGTGCGGCCGGAACTCCTGGATGACGGCGACCAGTTCGGCGACGGGCTCGTCCAGCGGTGCGTCCACGAAGCGCTGCCGGTGCCGGGCGGGGGTGCCGGGCATCCCGGAGTCGCGCCAGCGTCCGGCCCCGCCCAGATAGTGCGGTTCCCCGGCGCCGAGCGCGGACAGGGCCGCGGTGAGTTCGGTGACCCGGTATCCGCCGAGCTGGTCGGCGGCGTTGACGGCGAGGCCGGCCCAGCGCTCGCCGATCACCTCGCCCTCCTCGCCCATGGTGCAGGTGACCACCCGTACGTCGGCGCCCTGAGCCGCGTAGTGCGCGATGGTCGCGCCGGTGGTCAGCGATTCGTCGTCGGGATGAGCGTGGACAAAGAGGAGCCGCGGTGTCTGCACTCCCCCAGGTTTACCGTGTGTCGGCCGCCGATGCGAGGGCCGCTACGGCTGCTTGACCCATTGCCCGGCGTCGCCGACGATCCCGACCGGCACCGCACCGGTCAGGCTGACGCCGGACACCCGCGGGCCCGCGGCCACGATGGTGGTGTCCTGCAGGATCGGCAGCACGGTCGACAGATTCCACAACCGGGGTTCGACGGCATCGATGACCTTGTCGATCTCCTCGGTGCCACGCAGGGCCGCGTCGATCCTCGGTTGGATGCTGCGGTCACAGATCCCGGTGAGGTTACTCGGCGCCTGCACCAATTCCCCTGTGCTCTCCGGCGTTTCGGGCGCGGCGGTGCCGGTGGTGGTCGGCGTCGCCGTGCGCGCGGGCGGCGCGGACGTGACGGTGCTCGAGGTCTTCGGCAGTGTGGTGGTGACGGTGACGCTGGGCGCGGGCGTCACGGTGGACACCGGGGTTGCCTCCAGCGCGGGACAGCCGTAGCGCGATGCCAGCGCCGTGGCCAGATCGCCTCCGGCACTGTGCCATCCGACCACCGCGTCGATCGAATTGTTGACCATGGCCTCGCCGTAGAGGGCCACCGGGTCCAGCGCGGACACCGATGCGGCGATGCCGACATTGCGCAACTGGTCGGCCGCGGTGTTGGCCACCGCGATCGATGTCGGGTCGTTGGCGGCCACGCCGAGGACGATCTTCAGCGGCTCACCGTCTTTGGTGATCTGGCCGCGGGCCTCGTCGGGCCCGGGTGTGCCCGGGGTCGTGGTCTGCGGTGTCTCCACCGGCTGCACCTGATAACCGGCATCGGCCAACAGACCGAGCGCCGCCTCCGCGGTGATGGCCGGCGGCGCGGTGGGCACATAACCGGGATCCGACGGTGTGCGCACCTGCGCCTGCGCCAGGGTCACGGTGTTGTCGGACCCGGCGCCGACGGCGGCCAGCAGATCGACATCGAGCAGACCGAAAATTGCTCTGCGGACCCGCAGATCGGTCAGGGCGGGCTGCTGGGCGCGCAGGGTCAGCTGCATGACCCGCGGCCCGACGATGCGGTCGGTGCGCACATCCGGGATCGCCGAGAGTTGCGCGAAGGCCGCCTGCCCGCCGTGCACCTGGGCCACCTGGGTGTCGCCGTTGCGAATCGAATCGGCGAGTGCGGCGGGCGATCCGGCGCGCCGGAACAGGATCTGATCCGGTTTGGCGGGCTCGCTCCAGTAGCGATCGTTGCGGGCGAGCAGGATCTCGTCGCGCTGTGGGTCGATGTTGTCGACCCGGAATTGGCCGCCGGTGACCGGCATCGCCCGGGTCAGCCCGGCGCCGAAACCACCCGGCACATCCTTGACGATGTGGGCGGGCAGGATGTCGTTGAACAACTCCCGCCACGCCGGGTAGGGCTGGGAGAAGGTGACGACGGCGGTCTTACCGCCCTCCACCGACTGCACGCCGGTGATGAGGTCATAACCGGCCGGATCGACGACGCCGGGGTGGCTGACCATCTGCCGCCACAGGTACCAGTAGTCGTCGGCGCCGATCGGCGCGTTGTCGGTCCACGCCGCCTCCGGCCGGATCTTGTAGGTGACGGTGAACGGGTTCTCGCCGGTCACCTCCGCCGAGACCAGCAGGGTGGGGTCCATCTCCCAGCGCGAACCGGTCGGTGTCGCCGGATCGGCGATGGGACGGAACGAACTCGGCAACACCAGCGAGGAGATCGCGGCGTTCACCGAGGACTGATCGGACAGCAGATGCGGATTGAACCCGGCGCCGATCGCGTCGATGGCCATGATGATCTGCATGGCCTTCGCCGGTGCCGGCGGCGTGGTCGACACCGTCTCGGTGCTCTGCGGCGCGGGTGGCGGGCTGACCGTGCAACCGGCCAGCACCAGCACCGACAGCACTGCCGCGAGCACGAAGAAGCGGTGTCGGGCTGACGGCACGAGGTTCAGGGTATCGGGCCGGTCCAATCTCAGGAGTTCTGCTGCTTGGCGCGCGACTTGGCCCTGGCCCGCAGGCTCGCGGTGAGCTCAAGCTTGCGCACCCGCACGATCTCCGGGGTGACCTCGACACACTCGTCCTCCGCGCAGAACTCCATGGCCTGCTCCAGGCCGAGCTCCAGCGGACGGGCCAGCGTCTCGAACACATCGGCGGTCGAGGACCGCATGTTGGTCAGCTTCTTTTCCTTGGTGGCGTTGATGTCGAGGTCTTCGGCACGCGGGTTGATGCCCACGACCTGACCCTCGTAGGTGTCCTGACCGGGCTCGACGAAGAACTGGCCGCGGTCTGAGAGCTGGGTCATGGCGAACGGCGTGATCTTGCCGGAGCGGTCGGAGACCAGCGAACCGGTGTGCCGGGCCCGGATCTCGCCGGCCCAGGGGCGGTACCCCTCGAACACCGCGTTGGCGATGCCGGTGCCGCGGGTGATCGTCAGGAAGTCGGTGCGGAACCCGATCAGGCCACGGCTGGGCACGATGAAGTCCATCCGGACCCACCCGGCGGCGTGGTTGGTCATGTCTTCCATGCGACCCTTGCGGGCGGCCAACAGCTGCGTGATGGCGCCGACGAACTCCTCCGGGGTATCGATGGTCATCGCCTCGAACGGCTCGTGCAGCTTGCCGTCGATGGTCTGGGTGACCACCTGCGGCTTGCCGACGGTCAGCTCGAAGCCTTCGCGGCGCATCTGCTCGACGAGGATGGCCAGCGCGAGCTCACCACGGCCCTGCACCTCCCAGGCGTCCGGACGGCCGATGTCGACGACCTTGATGGACACGTTGCCGACCAGTTCGGCGTCGAGGCGGCTCTTCACCATGCGCGCGGTCAGCTTGTGCCCGGACACCTTGCCGGCCAGCGGCGAGGTGTTGGTACCGATGGTGACCGAGATCGCGGGCTCGTCGACGGTGATGCGCGGCAGGGCGTGTGCGTGCTCGATGTCGGCGAGCGTGTCGCCGATCATGATCTCGGGCATCCCGGCCACCGCGACGATGTCGCCGGCGATTGCCTCATCGGTCGGTGTCCGCTCGACGCCGACGGTGACGAGCAGTTCGGTGATCTTGGCGTTGGTGATGACCGGATGGCCGTCCACCTCGCGCATCCAGGCCACCTGCTGGCCCTTCTTCAGCTTGCCCTTGTAGATGCGGACCAGCGCGAGACGGCCCAGGAACGCCGACGCGTCCAGGTTGGTCACCAGCGCCTGCAGCGGGGCCTCCGGATCGCCCTGCGGCGGCGGGATGTGCTCCATCAGCACATCGAAAAGCGGGTCGAGGTTCTCACCGTCAGGATTCTCGCCATTGGCGGGCTCGGTGGTGCTGGCGATGCCCGCGCGGCCCGAGGCGTACAACACCGGCAGTCCGAGGGCGAACTCGGCGGCCGTCTGCGCCTCGGCGTCGAGGTCCGAGGCCACATCGAGGAGCAGGTCGTGGCTCTCGGAGACGACCTCGGCGATGCGCGCGTCCGGGCGATCGGTCTTGTTGACCACCACGATCACCGGCAGGTGCGCGGCCAGCGCCTTGCGCAGCACGAAACGGGTCTGGGGCAGCGGGCCCTCGGACGCGTCGACCAGCAGCACGACACCGTCGACCATGGACAGGCCGCGCTCCACCTCGCCACCGAAGTCGGCGTGGCCCGGGGTGTCGATGACGTTGATGACCGTCATGGAGCCGTCCGGGTTCTGGCGGTGCACCGCGGTGTTCTTGGCCAGGATGGTGATGCCCTTTTCCTTCTCCAGGTCACCGGAGTCCATCAGGCGTTCGATGGCATCATCACCGCGGTGCGACAACGCACCGGACTGCCGCAGCATTGCATCGACCAGGGTTGTCTTACCGTGATCGACGTGCGCGACGATGGCTACGTTGCGAAAGTTCGGGCGAGAATCCACGTAGGCCATTGTCGCAGTGTGGGTACCCGATCACGAAAACGACCGATTTCCGCGGAAGGCGTGAGTGAAGAAGCTGCTGTCGGCCAAGCCGAAGAAGAAGTGTTGCCGCAGCAAACCTCGCTGCAAGAAGTGCCCGCTGGTGCTGCACAAGGTGCAGAAGGCCGCGCACAACGGAATGCGGGGCAAGGAGCTGGAGAAGGTGTACAAGATTGCCCGAAAGACGTAATGACCTGGGTTGATACCTGTCGCTGACGCCGTTGCGGGCGTACCGTTGAGATACCCGTCGGGTGTGGTTGGAGGTGTCGATCATGACGGTTTACGAGGTACTCACGGTGACGGTGATCGTGGTGCTCGCGCTTGCGGCGACAACGGCGATCTATCTCGGTTTACTCAACTGGCTGGGTGCCGCATACGTCGTCCGGTGTGCCGCATGTCACCATCTGACGCTGTCATCGGCCAAGGACCCGCAGGCTTCCTGCCCGCATTGCCGGCACCCGGCGCTGTTGCACCCCATCTACACCGCGGGTCACCGCGATCAACCGGTGCGCGTGGTCGGTGACCGGCTGCGGTATTAGTGCCGCGACCGGCAGGGCTCCACAAACAGCCGGTCGGAAAACTCTTCGGAAACTCTCAGCTTCGCTGGATTGACTTGTGCGTCAATACTTCTCGCCACCGCCACCAGACGCGCGCCGCCGCCAAAGCGCTTGCGTACGAAATCAATTGGTAACGTTCGCCACTCCTGCACCATGTGGCGAGCGACCGGAGCGGTCCGCTGTGACGAAGGGCTTGTGCCGATGCCTGTGACCACCCGCAACCTTGTGCGGATCGCCACGAAGCTGACCGTTGTCGGCGTCGGTGCCGCCGCTGTCGCCGCGGCATTCGTCACCGTCGGCGCTGCGACCGCCGGCGCCGAGGTCACCGAGGTTGCACCCGGTCCGTACGTCACCAGTCGACAAGCCGTCGTCGTCGACAGGAATGCACTTCGCCGGTCGGGTCAGGGCGTCGCCCGCGGCGCCGGGGCCGAGAACCGGCGCGCCGGCGATGGCGGCGTGCTGGCCCAGGGCGATGTTCGTGGTGGCGTAATTGCTGTACCGGGCACCGCCTCGGCCCCGTTCGGCGTCCGCGCCAACGGGGAATTCCGGCGGGGTGCACCCATCGGCAGTTGGTGACCGCGTCAGACCCGCAGTGCTGCAACCAGATCCGGCACCCAGCCCCGATCGGCGGGCACCCATGACAGGTCGTCCAGGTCGGCGGCGCGTACCCAGCGCAACGCCCGATGGTCATGCGGGAGCGGACTGCCGGACGCGCAGGTGACCAGATAGGCGCGCAGCGTCATCCCGTTCGGCAGTGCCACCTCCGCGCCCAGGCGGGCGCCGACGGTGACCTCGATGCCGAGTTCTTCCCGGAGCTCACGAACCAGCCCGTCGCCGTCGCTCTCGCCATCGGCGACCTTGCCACCCGGCAACTCCCACAACCCGGCCAGTTCAGGTGGCCGTTTTCGCTGTGCGACCAGCAACGCACCCTGCGAAATGAGTGCTCCCGCAACGACGATCTGCCCAGTCATCGCGGTTGACGGTATACCGTCGAGAACATGGCTGTGTTAACCAACGAGGAAGTGGATGCCGCACTGCCCGGTCTGAACGGCTGGGAACGGTCCGATGGCGCTCTGCGCCGCTCGGTGAAGTTCCCGGCGTTTCTGGAGGGCGTCGACGCCGTGGGCCGTGTCGCCGAGCTGGCCGAGCAGAAGGACCATCACCCCGATATCGACATCCGTTGGCGGACGGTGACCTTCGCTCTGGTCACGCATTCCGCGGGTGGTATCACCGAGCAGGATCTGGAGATGGCGAAAGCGATCGATCAGCTGCTCGGCGGGTAGTGACGATCCACCCCAAGGTGGCCAGCGTGGCCACCGGGTACACCATGCCCGCCCACGCCAGGTGCCACGGACGTTCGATCTCCCAGATGGTCGGCTGCGCGAAGCTCAGCAGCCACGGCACCCCGATCAGCGTCAGCGCCAGCCACCCCCAGCCCAGCACGCGAGCGCCGAGGCGTTCTCGCACCGGCCCGTGCAGCAGCCAGATCATCAAGGGGATCAGCCACACCCAGTGATGCGTCCACGAGATCGGTGAGAGCAGCAACCCGAACAGCTGGACCGTGACGATGCCGCCGAGCCGGTCCGCGGTGCCGATGGCTCGCCACGCCAGCAACGCCAGCGCCGCGGTCAGCACCAGCGCGGCGATCACCACGGGCCCGTACCCGGCGTCGTGTCCGAGGATCCGCGAGATCGCGCCGCGCCAGGACTGGTTGAACGAGGTGCCGATGGGGCCGACACGGCGCGCGTCGCCCAGCAGATCGGTGAAGTAATAGCGGGCCTGGTCACCGACCACCAGCGCAGACACGCCGATGGTGCCCAGGAAAACCACCGCCGAGAACAGCGCCACACCCCACCGGCGTACCCCGACGAAGTACAGACCCGCGACGGCCGGCGTGAGTTTGACGCCGGCGGCCAACCCCACCAGCAGGCCCGACAACCACCACCGGCTGCTCTGCACCGCCCACAGCACGGCGAGCACCAGCAGCACATTGACCTGGCCGTAGTCGAAGGTGCTGCGCAGCGGCTCGGTCCAGATGCCGACCGCGGTCCACAGCATCGCCGGACGCAGATCGGTGCGCCCGAGCAGTCGCAGACTGATCCGGACCACGCCGTAGAGCGCGGCGAAGATGCCGAGCTGCCAGATGAAGGCCAGCAGGCCGAACGGCAGCAGGCTCAGCGGATAGAACACCACCGCCGCGAACGGCGGATAGGTGAACGGCAACGGGAAGTCCGGCGTCTGTTCGGCGTAGACGTAGTCGTAGAGCGCGCCGGGATGTTCCAGGGCCGCGGCGCCACCGACGTAGACGTGCAGGTCGACGAAGTTGGCGCCGTTGGGCACCAGGTAGGTCCAGGCGAGCCGCGCGGCAATGCTGACCACCAGCAACACCGGCGCCCAGCGATACAGCTGTGCCGTCGGACCGGTGTTACGGATGGTGTCTACGGGTCCGACTCTATCGACCGGCGTGTCGCCCGCCCGCCCGGTCACCATCGGCGCACACCTCCGTAACGGTTGGATAAATGCCACTCTTGTCACTTGAGTAACACCAGTAACGCCGTACCTTCGGTCTGAGACGTGCCGTCAACGAAATGGGGAGACTCGTGTCACCAACCAGAAAAGCGTTTGCCGCCAGCATGATTGCCGGAGCAGGCGCCGTCGCCACCGCCCTGATGCTCAGCCCGACCGCTGTTGCCGAGCCGGCCCCGGCGCCGGCACCCGCTCCCGCGCCCGCCATGCCGAACATCCCGTTCATGAACCAGCTCGCCGGGCTGCCGGCTGCTGCGCCGGGACTCATCCAGGGACTGGCTTCGGCGTTCACCGGTGGCGGCGGGCAGTCGACCCTCCCGGTCGACCCGATCACGCCGTCCGCGCCGGTTGCCAGCGCATCGCTGAACCTGCCGCAGACGCCGGGCGTGGTTAACGCGCTGCCCGCCGCGGCGGCAGCCGCACCGGCGGTCGCCGGTGTACAGAACATCGTCCCGGAGGGCCTGGCGTCACTGATCCCGGCCGGTACCCCGCTCGCGGGTCTGCTCCCGCAGACCGGTGCTGCCGCACCGGCCGCGACACCGGGCGTCCCGGCAGCACCGGGTGTGCCCGGCGCGTCACCTGCCGACGCCGCAGCCCAGTCACTGGTGCCGATGTTCCTGCCGGTCTCCGCGCTGCCCTGACCGTCAGCCGTACCCGTCACCGAACAACTCATCAGGGGGAAGTCATGCCATCGATCCGGACAATGTTGACCAGCACCACGGCCTGTGCGCTCGTGGCACTGGGCAGCGGAGTCGCGATCCCTGCCCATGCCGAACCGGCAGCGCCCATGCCGCTGCCCATCAACGGCCTACAGGCACCGGGGTTACCGGCGATGGAGACTCTCGGCCCGGCCATCCAGCAGGCTGCTGCTGATCCGGGCAATGCCGCATCGATGCTCATGGCCGCTGCCGCCGCGTTCGCCGGAAACGCGGCGGCGCCGTCCGATTCGCTGAATGTCGCGTCCGCTGTGAACCAGTTCGTGTCCGAGCCGCAGGCACATGTGCCTGCGGCCGGCGCGGGCACGGAGGCGCATCTGCCAGCAGGCGTGGACCCGGCCTACTCCGTCGGACCCGTGCCGATGGCTGTGCCCACCGCACCCGAGGCCGCCGCCCCGCCGGTCGACGCACCGGCTCCGGCTCCCGAAGCAGTACCGGCTCCCGCGCCCGAGGCCGCGCCGCTGGCGGTGCCCGCCCCGGAAGCGGCGCCCGCACCCGGTCCCGCGCCGGCGCCCGCCCCCGGCGCCATGCCCGACTTCGGCCCCGACGCACCGACCACCCAGGACTTCATGTACCCGTCGATCAGCAACGGCTGCGGCGTCGACGGCGGCAACGTGCTGGCCACGGCGATCTCGGTGGCCGGCCCCGCGAAGATTCCCGCGCCCGGCCCGGTCGCCGGCCAGACCGCCTACGTGTTCACCGCGGTCGGCACGCCCGGCCCCGCGGCCGAGCAGAAGCTGCCGCTGAACGTGACGTGGGTGAACCTCACCACCGGCAAGTCCGGCACCGCGACGCTCAAGCCGCAGGCCGATATCAACCCCGCCGGACCGACCACGCTGACCGCGATCGCCGACACCGGCTCGGGCAGCATCATGTCGACGATCTTCGGTCAGGTCAGCACGACCGAGAAGCAATGCCAGTTCATGCCCACCATCGGTTCGACGGTGGTGCCGTAATCCGCGTATCGCTCAGCGCGAGCGTGCACTCAGATCGCGATTGCGCTCAGATTCGCGATCTGAGCGCACCGTCGGCCTAGTAGGCCATGAAGAGGATCATCTCGCGGTCATATTCACGGCCGGGATGCGACTCCGAGAGGTGCGTTTGCGCCTTCTCGACGAGATCGTCTTCGTCGGCACCTTGAATCGCCTCGCCGCACGGGCAGTTCAGATGTGTCTTAGCCATATGTCCACAATCGCATACGCATGATGGTGAGCATGGACATCTACCACGTTATGCGCACAACCGGGGCGGTCCGTGTCTTCACCGGCGAACCGTTGCCCGACGAAACGCTGACCCGGATCCTCGACAACGCCCGCTTCGCGCCGAGCGGCGGGAACCGTCAGGGCACCCATGTCGTGGTGGTTCGCGATCCCGCCACCAAGGAGGCCCTCGCCGGCCTCACCGACACCGGGTTCCGGCGCTATATCGCCCAGCAACGCAACGGGGAGAACCCCTGGAACCCGCTGCACCCGATGGGCGTGTCGGCCGAGGATCTCGCTGCGGTGCGTGTGCCACGGGCGGCGCAACTGCTGGACGCCGATGTGGCGCTGGTGATCTGCGTGGACCTCGGGGTGGTGGCCGCCTTCGATCAGGGTCTGGATCGCATCGGTCTGGTGGCGGGTGCATCGGTCTACCCGCTGGTGTGGAACATCCTGCTGTCGGCCCGCAACGAGGGCTTCGGTGGCGTGCTCACCACGATGGTGGTGCCCGAGGAGCCCAAGGTGAAGGAACTGCTCGGCATCCCCGCGGACTACGCGATCGCCGCCGTGGTGCCCCTGGGCAAGCCGGTCAAGCAGTTCACCAAGCTGACCCGCAAACCGGTGTCCGAGTTCGTCACCCGGGAACGATTCGACGGGCCGGCGTTCTAGTCCTTCGCAGCCTTCGCGGCCGCCTTCATCTTCTTCTTGTACGCCCGGACCTCCTGCAGCGATCCGGGGTCGACGACATCGGCCACCGACATGTGGGTGCCGGCCTTGCCGTAGTCGCCCGCAGCGGCGCGCCAGCCCTTCGGGGTCACCCCGTACTGCTTGCCCAGCAGCGCAAGGAAGATCTTGGCCTTCTGCTCGCCGAATCCCGGCAGCCGCTTGAGCCGCCGCAGCACCTCGGCGCCATCGGGCTCGCCGCCGGTCCACAGCGCGGTGACGTCACCGTCGTAGTCGTCGACGATCGCCTGGGCCAGCGCCTGCACCCGCTTCGACATCGAGCCCGGGAAGCGGTGAATGGCAGGGGTTTCCGAACACAGCGCGACGAACTCGTCGGGGTTGTAGTCGGCGATCTGGCGGGCATCCACCGCACCGATCCGATCGGCGATCTTTTTCGGCCCCGCGAACGCCGTCTCCATCGGGATCTGCTGATCGAGCAGCATCCCGACCAACAGTGCGAACGGATTGGCCTCCAGCAGAGCGTCGGCCGCCGGATCTTGGACTAGCTGCAGGTTGGGCACCTGCACAGTCTAGAACCGCGAATCAGCGGCCCGCGCGGGTGCAATGTGCGAACGTATATCCCCTGACCGGCAGACGGCCCGTAGGAGACAGTCATGAGACGTGTGATGGCACCTGTGATTGCGGCCGTCGCCGCCTCCATCGCGTTGGCCGCCACGGCACACGCAATACCCGAGCAGGGCACGCCCGCCTTCGACGAATACATCAGCGGCCTGCAGCGCAACGGCTACAACCTGAACCCGGACACCGCCTGGCGCGCCATGCATCAGGCGTGTGTGGGCGGACTGCCCGGCTACATCGGCCTGGAATTGGCTGCGCAAGGAGCCATCGGGCCCGGCGCGCAGGAGCGGGTCTTCGATGTCGCCAGGAAGTACGCCTGCCCGGTCCAGTAGCCGCGCCAGCATAGGGTTGGCCGCACGATGTCGGGTCAGATCGCGCTGACGCTGGCGGTCGCGCTGCTGCTGGCGGCGGTGGCCGCCGTCCTGGTGGTGCGCACCCGCCGCGTCGTGGCGACTCCCACCGAACGCGCCGTGCACGCTGCCCTGCACACCGCCTCGCTGGCCGCGCGTGCGCTGCGTCAGGGCCTGGACTCCGAATCCGCCGCGACCGCAGCGCCCTTCCTGCGCGGGCTCACCGGCACCGACGGGGTCGCTCTGTTCGACGGCCACGGGGAACTGCTGGCCACCGACGCCGCCGACGACCTGATCTGGCAGTCCGACATCGCCGAAACCTGCGCGTCCACCGCCGCAGAGTCCATCGCCGGTGAACGCCGTGTGCTCAACGGTGTGCGTACCTCGACGGTGGTGGCCCAGCCGCTGTTGGCCGAGGCCGGCGACGTGCTGGGCGTGTTGGTCGTCGTCACCGCGGGCACCCCGGGCCCCGGCATGCTCGGCGCGATCGGCGAGGTCGCGCGCTATGCCGCCAGCCAGATCGAACTGGCCGAACTGGATGCCTCCCGCGCCCGGTTGGACAAGGCCGAGGTCCTGGCGCTGCGCGCGCAGATCAGCCCACACTTCATCTACAACGCGCTCAACACCATCGCCTCGTTCGTGCGCACGGACCCCGCCCGCGCCCGCGAACTCATCCTGGAATTCGCCGATTTCACCCGCTACTCGTTCCGTGCCGCCGGGCAGTACACCACCCTGGCCGAGGAGCTGCGCAACATCGACCGGTACCTCACCCTGGAGCGCGCCCGGTTCGGCACCGCATTGAAGGTCCGCCTGCAGGTCGCCCCCGAGGTCCTCAATGTGGTGGTGCCGTTCCTGGCGTTACAACCGTTGGTGGAGAACGCGGTACGGCACGGGCTCGCCGGACGCGGCGGCGGATCGGTCGAGATCGTCGCCAACGATGCCGGCTCGGATTGCGTGATCACCGTCGAGGACGACGGCGCCGGAATGGATCCCGAAATGCTGCGGGCCGGCCAGGGCGACGCGCTGGCCGACCGTACCGCCGACCAGTCCGCACACGTCGGCCTGACCAATGTCGACCATCGGCTGCGCGCGGCGTTCGGCAACGATTACGGTCTGGTGGTCGAAACGGCTGTCGGAGCGGGGACCAAGGTCATCATGCGGGTGCCGAAGTTCCGTTCCGGTGTGCGGGCCAGCGGAGGTGTCGCATGACCGGTCTGACGGTCCTGGCCGTCGATGATGAGGCGCCCGCCCTGGACGAGCTGGCCTACCTGTTGGGTCAGCACGCCGACATCGCGACCGTGCACACCGCCGGCGATGCCACCTCGGCCCTGCGTGAACTCAATGCCCACCCCATCGACGCGGTGTTCCTGGACATCAACATGCCCGGCCTGTCCGGGATCGAACTCGCCGGTGTACTGCGCAACTTCGCGAACCGCCCCGCCGTGGTGTTCGTGACCGCGCACGACGACAAGGCGGTCGCCGCCTTCGACGTCGGCGCCGTGGATTACCTGCTGAAGCCGATCCGGGAGAACCGGCTCGACGAGGCGGTGCGGCGGGTGACGATCGCGCGCAACAACGAGCCCGAACCGCCCGAAGACCCCGAGGCGCCCGACTCCGACGTCATCCCGGCCGAGCTCGGCGGGATCACCCACCTGGTGCCGCGGGAGACCATCGGCTGGGTGGAGGCCGAAGGCGATTACGCCCGGCTGCACTCGGCCACCGGCGCCCATCTGGTGCGGATCCCGTTGAGTGTGTTGGAAACCCGCTGGCGTGATCACGGCTTCCAGCGCATCCACCGGTCCTACCTCGTCTCGCTGCGGTTGGTCACCGGGCTGCGCACCGGCGAGGGCGCGGTGCTGGTGCGGCTGCGGGCCAACGGCGCCTCCCCCGCGGTGGAACTCCCGGTGAGCCGGCGTCAGGCCCGCGAGCTGCGTGACCGCCTGGTCCGGGACCCGATGCGCAACCTGAAGCCGGCCGGTTCCGATGAATGAACGACCGGAACGCCAACGGGTGGTGCTCGCACACCGGCGCGGCGCCCGGATGGTGCGGACCCGCGTCGAGGTGCAGGAGCAGACTCAGGTCGGCGATGCGCTGGTGCGTGGTCTGGTCCGCGCACAACTGGGGCTGGCGTTACGGCTCAGCGCGGTGGTGGTTTTCGCGGTCGCCGCGATCCTGCTGCTGACCGCACTCGCGCCGGACCTGACCGTTTTCGGGATGCGGCTGAACTGGTTGCTGCTGGCGGTGCTGGCCTATCCCCTGCTCTACGGCGTGGGACGGCTGTACGTGCGGCTGGCCGAACAGGGCGAGAAGGACTTCGTCCGGGTCGTCGACAGCGAACCGTGAGCGGCTCACCGCTGACCGCCGCCGCCCTGCTGGCCGCGGCCGTCGCGACGGTGGTGATCGGCAGCTGGGGCGTGCGGCTCTCGCGGACCACCTCGGATTTCCTGGTGGCCTCCCGCAGCGTCGGACCGCGCTGGAACGCTGCCGCGATATCCGGTGAATACCTCTCCGCCGCATCGTTTCTCGGGGTCGCCGGGCTGATCGCGAAATACGGCGCCGACGCGCTGTGGTATCCCGTCGGATTCACCGCCGGCTACCTCGGCCTGCTGTTGTTCGTCGCCGCGCCGCTGCGCCGTTCGGGTGCCTACACGGTGCCCGATTTCGCCGAGTTCCGGCTCGGCTCGGCGCGGCTGCGCAAGGTGGCCATGCTCGTGGTCGTCATCATCTGCGTGTTCTACCTGGCACCGCAGTATCAGGGCGCCGGGCTGGCCCTGAAAACGCTGCTCGGCATGCCGGTGTGGGTCGGCCCGGTACTCGTCGGGGCGATCGTCATCACCAATGTTGTCGGTGGCGGGATGCGTTCCATCACCTTCGTGCAGGCGTTCCAGTACTGGCTGAAGCTCACCGCGATCGCCATCCCGGCGCTGGCGCTGCTCGGCCTGTTCGTCACCGACCGGGGGGAACTGGGCGGCCCGCTGCCGCCGAGCGTGGACCGCGAGACGACCGTGCAGATCGAGACCGATGTGGTGGTCCAGGTCGTCGACCCGGCCGGCATCAGGGTGAGCGGCCTGCTCGACGGGAACACGGTGCGCGACGCCACCTTCGGCACTCCCGGCGAACATACCGTCGGCGCGGGAGCCAGCCTGACCCTGGCCGCCGGTGCCGCCACCCCGGTGGTGGCCGGGACGCCGGGCACCGGCAGCGAATGGATCGTCTCCGGCGGCGGGCTGGGCGGCGGGCACCCGCTGTACCAGGTGATCTCGATCATCGTGGCGACCTTCCTTGGCACCATGGGTCTGCCGCATGTGCTGGTGCGGTTCTACACCAACCGCGACGGCCGGGCGGCCCGGCGGACCGCGCTGGCCGTCATCGCGCTGCTGTCGTTCTTCTACCTCTTCCCCGTCATGCTCGGGGTGTTCTCCCGGCTGTACGTGCCGCAGCTGCTGATCACCGGAACCGCCGATGCCGCAGTGCTGTTGGCGCCGGGCTCGGCGATCGGCGGAGCATTCGGGCAGCTGCTGGCCGCCCTGGTCGCCGCCGGCGCCATCGCAGCCTTCCTGGCGACCTCGTCGGGTCTGCTGGTCAGCATCGCCGGCGCGCTGGCCACCGATGTGATGCGCGGGCGGGTCCGCGACTTCCGTGTCGCGGCAGTGATCGGCGGGCTCATCCCGATTCCGCTGTCGCTGCTGGTCGCCGATATCGAACTGTCCCGCACCGTGGGACTGGCGTTCGCCGTCGCGGCGTCCACCCTGTGCCCACTGCTGGTGCTGGGCATCTGGTGGCGCGGGCTGACCGCCGCCGGGGCCGCCTGCGGGCTGACGGTCGGCGGACTCGTCTGTGGCGGTGCGGTATTGGTGGCCATCACCGGCGGAATCGACGAGTCCGTGCTGGGCGGCTGGCCCGCGGTGATGGTCGGCTATCCCGCCGTGGTGAGCGTGCCGGTGGCGTTCGCGACGATGATCGTGGTCAGCCGGTTCACCCGGATCACCCCGAACGTCGCACAGATCTTCGCCCGGATGCATGTGCCGGAGCGGCTCGGAATGGGTGTCGAACGCCTACCGGAGGGCTGAGCCCCCCGGCGGGACTTTGCGGCGCGCACGCTGTTCGGCAACCGCTCATCGCCGCTTTCTGACCGCTCACCGCACCCCTGCCCGGCTTCGGCGTATCGCATCGTTCTGTGACCCACATCTCAATTAGGTTCGGTACCTGAACTGGTTCACAGTCCGACGTCAGGAGTCTCCGGTGCCCGAAACCGACCAACCCACCGCGCGGCCGGCGCCTACCGGCGAGGAGTTCCTCGCCGTGCAGGCCAGCCCCGAATTTCAGGAACTGCGCAGCAGGCTGCGCAAGTTCGTCTTCCCGATGACCGCGTTCTTCCTCGTCTGGTACGGCATCTACGTCCTGCTCGGTGCGTTCGCCCACGACTTCATGGCCACCCAGGTGTTCGGCAACGTCAACGTCGGCCTGCTCATCGGACTCGGCCAGTTCCTGACGACGTTCATCATCACCGGCCTCTACGTGCGCTTCGCCAACCGTGAGCTGGATCCGCGCGCCGAGGCCATCCGCCACGAGCTGGAAGGCCCCCTGCAGTGAACCTCCTGGCAGCAACCGAAACGGTCGGCAATCCCGCCGCCAACATCGGCATCTTCAGCCTGTTCGTCGTGGTCACCATGATCGTGGTGATCCGGGCCAGCAAGAAGAACGCCACCGCCGACGAGTTCTTCACCGGTGGCCGCGGCTTCTCCGGCCCGCAGAACGGGATCGCCATTGCCGGTGACTACCTGTCGGCGGCCAGCTTCCTCGGCATCGCGGGCGCCATCGCGGTGTACGGCTATGACGGCTTCCTCTACTCGATCGGCTTCCTGGTTGCCTGGCTGGTGGCGCTCCTGCTGGTCGCCGAATTGCTGCGTAACACAGGCAAATTCACCATGGCCGACGTCCTGAGCTTCCGGCTGAAGCAGCGTCCGGTCCGGATGGCGGCAGCCACCACCACGCTGGCGGTGTCGCTGTTCTATCTGCTGGCGCAGATGGCCGGCGCCGGCGGCCTCGTCGCCCTGCTCCTCGATGTGACCAGCTCGGCCGGCCAGGCCATCGTGATCGCCGTGGTCGGTGTGCTGATGATCGTCTACGTCCTGGTGGGCGGGATGAAGGGCACCACCTGGGTGCAGATCATCAAGGCGGTGCTGCTGATCACCGGCGCCGCATTGATGACCGGAATGGTGCTGGTCAAGTTCGGCCTGAACTTCTCCGAGATCCTGGGATCCGCACAGGCCGCCGTCACCAACGCCACCACCGACGGTGTCGCGAGCCGGGATGTGCTCGCCCCGGGCGCACAGTACGGCGGTTCGCTCACCTCTCAGATCAACTTCATCTCGCTGGCGCTCGCGCTGGTGCTCGGCACCGCGGGCCTCCCGCACGTGCTGATGCGGTTCTACACGGTGCCCACCGCCAAGGAAGCGCGGCGCAGCGTTGTGTGGGCCATCGCCCTGATCGGCGCGTTCTACCTGTTCACCCTGGTGCTGGGCTACGGCGCCGCCGCCATGGTCGGTCCGGACCGCATCCTGGGCGCCCCCGGCGGGGTCAACTCGGCCGCGCCCCTGTTGGCCTTCCAGCTCGGCGGTGTGATCCTGCTCGGCATCATCTCCGCGGTGGCGTTCGCGACCATCCTCGCGGTGGTGGCCGGTTTGACCATCACGGCGTCGGCCTCATTCGCGCACGACGTGTACGCGAGTGTGATCAAGCACGGCGAGGTCACCGAGAGCGAACAGGTGAGGGTGTCCCGGATCACCGCGGTGGTGCTCGGTGTGCTCGCCATCGGGCTCGGCATCCTCGCCAACGGCCAGAACATCGCGTTCCTGGTGGCGCTGGCGTTCGCGGTGGCCGCCGCGGCCAACCTGCCCACCATCGTCTATTCGCTGTACTGGCGGCGTTTCAACACCCGCGGCGCACTGTGGAGCATGTACGGCGGCCTGATCTCCACCATCGTGCTGATCATCTTCTCCCCCGCGGTGTCGGGTTCGAAGACCGCGATGATCCCCGGCGCGGACTTCGCCTGGTTCCCGCTGGCCAACCCCGGCATCGTGTCGATCCCGTTGGCGTTCGCGCTCGGCATCATCGGCACGCTGACATCGCCGGACAACGAAGATCCCAAGGTCGCCGCCGAGATGGAGGTGCGGTCGCTGACCGGCGTGGGCGCCGAGAAGGCGGTCGCGCACTAACACTGGCAACGAGACCGGCGGCGGGTGATTCGGGCACCCCGCCGCCGGCTTGTTTGAGTGGTTCTACTCAGGCCTGACCCCGGTCACCGCATCTACATTCAGACCATGGCCATCGCAGCGTTCCCGACGGTCGCCGACGTTGCGGCGAGCACCCCGCCCGAGCGGGACCGGGCCATCGACGTCATCCGCATCACCGCTCTGCTCGGGGTGGTCATCGGGCACACCGTGATGGCCACCAGCATCGTCCGCGATGGCGTCTTCTACTGGGAGAACCTGCTCACCACATCGGTGGTCTTCCAGGCCCTGACCTGGGTTTTCCAGATCATGCCGCTGTTCTTCTTCGCCGGGGTGGCCGCCTCTGTCACGGCGTACGGCGGAGCATGGGGCGGATGGCTGCTCAAACGTTGCACCCGCCTGTACCGGCCGGTGTTCTCCTACCTCGCGTTCTGGGCGGTCGCATTGCTGGTCACGCACCGCGTGCTTCCGGTGCACGTCTACGAGCCGCTGGCAGGTATCTCGATCCAGTTGCTCTGGTTTCTCGGCGCCTACGTCCTTGTGCTGGCGGCGGTTCCGCTGCTGATCAGGATCAACACCACGGGCCGACTGGTCGCGGCCGTAGCGGCGCTGTACACGTCGGTGGCCGTCGTCGACGCGATCCGCGTGCAGGACCCGAGTTTGAACTGGCTGGGGTACGCCAATCTGGCGGTGTGGCTGGTGCCCGGCATGTTCGGCGTCGCCTACCGGTACCGGCTACTCAGCACATCGGGCGCGGCGATCCTCGGGACGGTGATGCTGGCCGTGAATCTCGCACTGGTGCGGTTCGGACCGTACGAGCCCAGCCTGGTGGGTATCGACGGCCAGCAGCTCAAGAACATGGCGCCGCCGTCCCTGCTGCTGGCCGGTCACGCAATCATGATGTGCGCGTTCGCGATTGCCGCGGCACCGGCCATCGGCCGGTGGGCCCGGCGCCCGCGGGTGTGGTGGTTGACCGCCGTCGGCAACAGCGGCGCGATGACGTTGTACCTGTGGCACATCCCGGCGCTGCTCGGCGTGCACCTGGCCTTCGACCTGATGGGGCTGCCCCGCTACC
Organism: Mycolicibacterium sp. P9-22; assembly: GCF_008329585.1. Taxonomy (GTDB): domain Bacteria; phylum Actinomycetota; class Actinomycetes; order Mycobacteriales; family Mycobacteriaceae; genus Mycobacterium. Next base: position 230,418 of record NZ_NPKP01000008.1, read on the forward strand.
CGGGCCAACCGCATTTCCTGGCGCTCAGCGTCGTGCAGCTCGTCGTGATGGCCGTGCTGGTCGCCACGTTGTTCGTGGCACTGCGACCGCTGGAGAACAATCCGCTGCCCTATTGGGACGGCGGCACGGTCAGCGGTCCCGGGATGCGCAGTGCCGCGGTGGGCGCGCTGTTGTGCGTCGCCGCGGCGGCCACCCTGGCCTCGGTGGGCTGGGGGCTGAAGGGGTTGGGACTGTACTTCGTCGCGCTGATGCTCGCTGCGCTCGTCGGAGCGCGCAGCCTGGCGCGTTAACCGCTCTTGCGGCGGAACTCGCGGCGGTTCTCGACGGGCCCGTGCGCGCCCCGGGGTTGATTGCGGCCGGCTTCGGCATGTGACACTCCGTCGGCGGTCTGCGTCTTCTTCCGCTCCAGTGCCTCCCGGAACTTGCGCTTGGTGTCGTCTTCGGGAGTCTCGTCGGCCATACCGACAGCCTAGCCCTGTCACCTGATGCCGGGCGGCATCCCGTACAGATGGTTGATCGGCAGTGTCAGCAGCACCCGCCGGTCATCGACCATGGCCCGGCGGTAGTCGTCCCAGTCCGGATGTTCACCGGCGATGTTGCGGTACAACGCAATCAATGCTTCGACGGTGTCATCTCCCGGGTTCGCGGCAGGCGGCGTGAGCACGGCATCGCCCTCGGCGACCGCATAGGCCCAGCCGTCGTCGGAGGACACGTGGATGGAGGCGCGGGGGTCGCGGCGCAGATTGCGGGTCTTGGCCCGCGGTTCGGTCACCGACACCTGTAGGGCGACGTTACGCGCGTCGAACCAGTAGGAGACGTTGGACAGCTGTGGCCGCCCGTCCTTCTTCACGGTGGCCAGCACCCCCAGCGAGTTCCCACTGATCAATGCCAACAGCTTGTCGTCGAAAACCAGGCGCCCCATCCCACGAGCGTACGACTCTACGATCGGGGACATGAGTGGTCTGACCGGTATCGACGGCACAAGTTTGGAGGGCGTGTCCGCGACCACGCTCTGGACCCTGCACAATCGCGGCACCGAGGCCAAACGCTCCGACGGCGTGATCCGCGATCCGTGGGCGGTCACATTGTTCGACGCCATCCACTACGACTACCGGAAATTCGGGAAACCCAACCAGTCGCACGCATTGCGTGCCCGGGCATTCGACGCCGCGGCCATCGACTTCTTGAAGGCGCATCCGAAGGCGTCGGTGGTGGCGTTGGCCGAAGGCCTGCAGACCAGTTTCTGGCGGCTGGCCCGGGCCGGGGTCGCCGACGAGTTGACTTGGTATTCCATCGATCTGGAACCCGTGATGGAGTTGCGCCGCCAGTTGCTGCCGCGCAACGACCGGATCGTCGAGCTGGCCCAGTCGGCGCTGGACCGCAGTTGGATGGACCAGGTGAAAACCGACGACGGAGTGTTCATCACCGCTGAGGGACTGCTGATGTACCTGGAGCCCGAGGAGTCGCTGAGCCTGATCGCCGACTGCGCGTCCCGGTTCCCGGGCGGGCAGCTGATGTTCGACTCGATCCCGCATTGGTTGAGTCGCCGCACCAAGACCGGGCTGCGGTTGTCCGACCGCTACCTCACCCCGACGATGCCGTTCGCGCTGTCCGCCGACGAGGCGCTCGCGCTGGCCGGCAGCATCGACGGGGTCCGCACGGCGCGCGATATCGCGCTGCCGCCCGGTCGCGGAGTGTGGAAACTCGCGAGCCTGTCCGCACTGGACCGCGTCAGCGCCTTCCGCCGGGCCCGGCCCAGCATCACCCTGCTGGAATTCGGCCGATGACGCGATACGCCGCGTTCCTGCGCGGGGTGAACGTCGGCGGCGTCACCCTCAAGATGGCCGAAGTGGCGGCGGTGTTCAACGCGGCCGGGTTCACCGACGTGAAGACCGTCCTGGCCAGTGGGAACGTGCTGCTGAACAGCTCGGCGTCGACGGCCGCAGTGCGCAAGAAATCCGAGACCGCGCTGCGAAAGAACTTCGACTACGACGCCTGGGTGCTGGCCTACCCGCTCGACACCGTCCGCGAGATATCGGCGAACTTTCCGTTCGAGCGGGACGTCCCAGACCACCACTCCTACGTCACCTTCGTCAGCGACGCCGACGTGCTCGACGAACTCACGGCCCTGGCCGGCGAAGCCGGCGAGACCGCCGCCCGCGGGGAGGGAGTGCTCTACTGGCAGGTGGCCCGATCGTCGACGCTGACCTCGGCGATCGGCAAGACCATGGGCAAGAAGCGCTACAAGTCCTCGACCACCACCCGCAATCTGCGCACCCTGGACAAAGTCCTGGCGTAGGTACATTCGGAACGGTGACCTCCCCGAGAGCCGATGCCAGCACCCTGACCGGAGTTTCCGAGACCGCACTGTTGACGCTGCTGGTCCGCGCGACCGAAGCCCGCCGCGCCGATTCGATCATCGACGACCCGGTGGCGATCGACCTGGTGGACTCCATCGAGTTCGATTTCGGGAAGTTCGGTTTCGCCAACCGCCAGGACATGGCGTTGCGGGCCCTGGCCTTCGACCGGGAGACCGGCGCCTATCTGCGCGATCATCCCGATGCCACCGTGGTGGCCCTTGCCGAAGGCCTGCAGACCAGCTTCTACCGGCTCAACGCCACCGGTATCAGTGACACATTCCGTTGGCACACAGTCGATCTGCCGCCGATCGTGGCGCTGCGCGACACGCTGCTGCCACCCTCGGAACGGGTTTCCACCAGTGCCCAGTCGGCGCTGGACTACAGCTGGATGGATGACGTCGACGATTCCCAGGGTGTCTTCATCACCGCCGAGGGCCTGTTGATGTATCTGCAGCCGGCGGAGGCCCTCGCACTGATCACCGAATGCGCCAAGCGTTTTCCCGGCGGGCAGATGATGTTCGACCTGCCGCCCTACTGGTTCGCGTGGTGGGCACGTCAAGGTCTGCTGCGCCCCTCGCTGCGCTACCGGGTGCCGCCGATGCCGTTCAGCCTGTCGGTCGGCCAGGCCGCCGACCTGGCCACCACCATTGCCGGCGTGCGAGCGGTGCACGATGTGGAGTTGCCGACGGGTCGCGGCCGGGTGCTCAACGCGTTGATCTGGGCGTCCTACCGGGTGCCGGTGATCGATCAGCTGCGCGGGGTCACAACGCGGCTGGAATTCGGCTGACCGCCCCGAACTTCAGTGCGCCGTCCCGCACGGGCCCACGGCGCAGCACCTCGGCATCGACGGTGTAGTTCATCGTCATCTGCCATGGACCGTTCACGCCCTGGCGCGGGATCTCGTTGATCGCGCGCTGCACGTACCCGGCCGCGAAGTCCAGCAGCGGCTTGGTGGGCATCGCCGGATCATCGAGTTCGGCTCGCACACTGTCGAACCCGTGCTCATCCATATGGCTGAGCAGGCGGCAGAAGTGCTCGCACAGCAGCCCGACCTTCAGCGTCCATGACGAGTTGGTGTAACCGAACGCGAACGCGAAGTTCGGGACCCCGCTGAGCATGATGCCCTTGTAGGCCACGGTCTGCGCGAAGTCGACCGGTTCCCCGTCCACGGTGAGGGTGATCCCGCCGAAGAGCTGAATATTCAGTCCGGTGGCGGTGACGATGATGTCGGCGTCGAGCTCACGACCGGACTCCAGCAGGACGCCGGTCTCGGTGAAAGTGGCGATGCGGTCGGTGACCACCGAGGCGCTGCCGTTGCTGATGGCCGCGAACAGATCGCCGTCGGGCACCGCGCACAGCCGCTGATCCCAGGGGTTGTAGCTGGGACTGAAGTGCTCATCGACCGGGTAGCCGTCGGGCAGTTTGCCGGCGTTGATCCGGCGGATCAGCCAACGCGCTGCGGTCGGGTACTTCTGGCAGAACGTGTACACGGCACGCTGTTTGGCGATGTTCTTGCGGCGGGCCAGCACATAACCGCGGTCCTCGCCGAGCAGCCTGCGAGCGGTGTTGGCGAAGCCGTCCTTGGCCGGCACCGGCATGACATAGGTCGGCGATCGCTGCAGCATCGTCACGTGCCCGGCGGTGCCGGCCATAGACGGCACCAGGGTCACCGCGGTGGCGCCGCTGCCGATCACCACCACCTTCTTGCCGGTGTAGTCGAGGCCCTCCGGCCAGTGCTGGGGGTGGACGATCCGGCCCCCGAATCGCTCACGACCCTCGAAGTCGGGGGTGAAGCCTTCGTCGTAGCGGTAGTAACCACCCGCGCAGAACAGCCAGTTGGCACTCAACTGGATCAGTTCGCCGTCACGCTCGACGTCGACGACCCAGCGGGCATCCGCACTGCTCCAGGCCGCGCCGAGGACCCGATGGTGGTACCGGATGTGGTCTTCGATGCCGTTCTCGTCCACCGTCTCGCGCAGGTAGGCCAGGATCTTGTCCGAGGTCGCGATAGCGTGTTCATCGCGCCACGGTTTGAACTCGTAGCCGAACGTGTGCAGATCCGAGTCCGACCGAATCCCCGGGTAGCGGAACAGATCCCAGGTGCCGCCGGTCGCCCCCCGGGACTCCAGGATGGTGAAGCTACGGCCGGGATGTTCGTTCTGCAGGTAGTAGGCGGCGCCGATACCGGAGATCCCGGCTCCGACGATGAGCACATCCACCGATTCCCCGGTCGCTGCGCTCCTGCCCTCCGAATCGACTGTTTCCATGCGTCGATCGTCGCGTTACGGCCCACCCTCCAGCCAGGTCGAAACATCCCAAACAAGCAATTCGGTGGTGCACAGTGCACCACCACCCTAGGCTGATCTCATGGCCGATGAACTGCCGTCTCCGCGGGTCAGGGACCTGATCCGGCAATGCGCCCAGATCGTCGTCAATGCCCGCCGCGAATGGCTCGACGAACTCGACCGCGCCGTACTGGCCGCCAGCCCCGCCATTGCCGCCGACCCGGAACTGGCCGCCGCCGTCAGCCGCAGCAACCGCGCCAACCTGTACTTCTGGGCCACCGCCAACGTCCGCGATCCGGGCGCTCCGGTGCCGCCCAACTCCGGACCCGAACCGCTGAGCATCGCGCGGGAATTGGTGCGCCGAGGGGTGAATGTGTTCCCGCTGGACGCCTACCGGGTGGGTGAGGGCGTCGCCTGGCGCCGATTGATGGAGATCGCCTTCGCGCTGACCTCGGATGCCGCCGAGCTACACGAGCTCCTACAGGCCTGCTCGCGCTCCATCAGTGCATTCGTGGATGCGACGCTGATCGGCATTGCAACTCAGATCGAACTGGAACGCCATGAGCTCACGCACGGCAGCCACGCCGAGCGACGCGAGACCATCGCCCTGCTGCTCGACGGCGCCCCCATCCCGCGTGCTCGTGCCGAGCAACGCCTCGGCTACGCGCTGACCGGCAGCCACACCGCGGCGGTCATCTGGACCGACAACCATGACGGCGACCTGACCCGGTTGGATCGTGCCGCCGAGTCCATCGCCCGCGCCGGTGGCGGGCGGCCGCTGAGCGTGCTGGCCAGCAGCGCGACCCGGTGGGTCTGGACGCCAGGCGAGGTCGACCTTGATGCCTTGGAGGCATCGGCCGGTGGTACCGACATCCGGGTCGCGGTCGGCACCACGGGTGAGGGCATGGACGGGTTCCGCCGCAGCCACTTCGAGGCGATCACCACTCAGCAGATGATGGCGCGCCTGCATTCCCGGCAGCAGGCCGCCCGGTTCACCGATGTCGAGATGGTCTCGCTGATCACCGCAGATCCCGACCGCACCGCCGAATTCGTCGCCCGGGTGCTCGGAGATCTCGCCACCGCCGGCACCGAGTTGCAGGACACGGTAAGGATATTCGTGGCCAGTCAGTGCAACGCATCGCGCGCGGCGGCTCGGCTCTACACGCACCGCAACACCCTGCTGCGGCGGCTGGCGCGCGCGGATGAATTGCTGCCCCAGCCGCTGGCCGAACACAGCGTCAGCGTGGCGGTGGCACTCGACGTGCTGCGCTGGACGGGCTAATCGAAAGCCGCGTCCAGATAGCGCAACGCCTCGTCCTTGCCGATGCCCAAGGCGCGGGCGGATTCGGCGAACGCATGCGCGGCCGCGGCCATCGCATTGTCGGCGGGATCGACCCGTGCGACGAAAGTACCGAACCGGCCCCGGGTTTCGAGCACACCGGCGGCCTCCAGCTCGCGGTAGGCGCGCGCCACCGTGTTGACCGCGAGGCCGAGCTGACCGGCCAGATCACGGACCGTCGGCAGCCGGGTACCGGGCGTGAGCCTGCCGTCACGCACACCCTCGATGATCTGCGTACGCAACTGATCGAACAACGGGGCTCCGGCGTGCTGATCGAGCCGAACCCACTCCCCCAGACCTCCCACGTGCCCAGTATGTCGCACACACGATAGTTTGGTGAGGTGCGAGTGACGTTGCTGAGCGGTGCGGGCATGTCTGCCGAGAGCGGTGTGCCGACGTTCCGCGACGTCGAGACGGGTCTGTGGGCGAACGTCGATCCCTATGAGATCTCCAGCAGTGACGGCTGGCAGCGCCATCCCGAACGGGTATGGGCCTGGTATCTGTGGCGGCACTACATGATGGGCGCGGTCGATCCGAATCCCGGCCATCTGGCGGTCGCGGCGTGGGAGGACTACGCCGAGGTTCAGGTCGTCACCCAGAACGTGGACAACCTGCACGAGCGGGCGGGCAGTAATCGGGTCTATCACCTGCACGGCAGCCTGTTCGAGTTCCGCTGCGATCGTTGCGGCGCTCCGTACACCGGGGAATTGCCCGCGATGCCGGAGCCGGTGGAGGTCATCGACCCGCCGCACTGCTCGTGCGGCGGCCTGATCCGGCCCAATGTGGTGTGGTTCGGCGAGGGATTACCCGATGACGCCTGGGACCGGTCGGTGCAGGCGGTTGCAAACGCCGATGTCGTGATCGTCGTCGGGACCTCATCGGTGGTCTATCCCGCGGCGGGACTACCGGAAGCCGCACTGGCCAATGGCATCCCGGTCATCGAGGTCAACCCGCAGCCGACGCCGCTATCGGAGGCTGCCACCGCGGTGGTGCGGGAGACCTCGGCGACCGCACTGCCCCAGCTGCTACAACGATTGCCCGCGATCTTGGGCCGCTAAGGCCGGACCGCACGGCCGATGGCGAACTCGGACACCGGTATCGGTAGCCACCCCGGCAGCGTCTGCTCACGGCGCGACCTGTCGACCGAGAAACCTGCCGCCGCGATGGACGCTTCGGTGTTGCGGTGGGTGTGGCAGTTGCCGAGCAGCCGGGGCCACACCGTGGCGTCCGCAGCCTTCTGCAGCGTGCCACGCAGCCCGACGCCGGCGACGTGCTCCAAATAGCGCAGCTCGCCGCCCGGCTTCAGCATCGAATACAGCTCGCGCACAACGCTGTCAGGGTCGTCGACGGAACACAGCACCAGTGAGCACACCACGGCGTCGAACGATTGTTCTGCGTTGAACTCCTCGATGACGGCGGTGCTGACGATCACCGGCACCGGCGCCACGGCAGCGGCCGCGCGGGCCACTTCGGCGAGACGGCGCTCGGGCTCCAGGGCGATCACCTCGGTGACACCGGCCGGGTAGTGGGCGAAGTTGGTACCGGTGCCGGCGCCGACCTCCAGGACCCGGCCGGTCAAGCCCGCCAAGTTGGCCACCCGCAACCGGCGCAGCGATTCCGGTTCGTGCCCCGAGATCGTCATCCACAGCCGGGCGAAGAACGGGTTGTCGACAAGATCACTCATGCTTTGAGCTCCTTGAGTTTCTCGACGGCCGCGGTAGGGGCCACGTCGACCCCGATGTAGCCGGTCGCGATATAGCCCAAGCATATCGACCGCAGCACGCGGTCGGTGAATTCTTCGACGTCACCCCACGGTAGGTAGGGCTTGGCGATCAGCAGCGCCGCCACCCCGTGGGCCGCGGTCCACAGCTCCAGGGCGGCCGCGGTCGAATCCCCGGGCGGGTACACACCCTCTTCGATCAACGTTTCGATGGTGGTGCGCATGTGCACGAAAGCCGAACTGGCCAAGGTCATGTCGACGTCGCTGCCGGGGTTGCCCTCCCCCATCGTCGCGATGCGGTAGAGCTCGGGGGTCTGCCGCGCGAACCGCACGTAGGCCAGGCCCTGGGCGCGCAGCACCTCGATGGTCGAGGCCTGGCCGGCGGCAACCCGCTGCATCTCCTCGTCGAGGCGTTCGAAGTAGCGTGCGCAGACCGCGTCCAGCAGCGCGTCCTTGTCGGCGAAGTGCAGGTAGATCGACGGGGATGTCACGCCCACCCGGTGCGCCACCCCGCGGATGGACACTGCCTTGGCGTGCCCGGTCTCCATCAGCAACTCGGTGGTCGCGTCGAGGATCTCGTCGCGAAGCTGGTCGCCGGAGCCCCGCGCGGCGCGCCGGCGTCTGAGCGGTTGGGTCGACACCTATCGAATGTCCGTTGCCGAGGCGGTCGCCGTGTTGGGACTCTCCGTCTCGGGCTCACCCGATTCGCTGATTCCGATCCGATCATGCAGGCGGACCAGCGGTTTCGGGGCCCACCAGTTCCATCCACCCAGGACGTGCATGAACGCGGGCACCAGCACCATCCGCACCAGGGTGGCATCGACCAACACCGCCAGGGTGAGACCGACACCGAACATCCGCATGAACGAGACCTCGGCCGCGATCAGCGCCGCGAACGATATCGACATGACCAGCGCGGCGGCGGTGATCACCCGGCCGGTGCGGGCAAGACCCAGCGCCACCGCGGCGTCATTGTCCGCCCGTGGGGTGTTGCCGCCCGTGGCCCGCAACGCCAGCCAGTTCTCCCGGATCCGGGCAAGCAGGAACACCTCGTAGTCCATCGACAGTCCGAATGCGATGCAGAACAGCAGCACCGGCATGTTGGCCACCAGGGTGCCGGTCGGGGTGGTGCCCAGCGCCGACAGGTGGCCTTCCTGGAAGATCCACACCAGCGCACCGAACGCCGCCGTCAGCGAAAGAATATTGAGCACAATGGCTTTCACGGGCAGTACGACACTGCCGGTGAGCAGGAACAGCAAGCCGAAGGTGATGACGGCGATCAGCCCGAGCACCCACGGCAGCCGGTCGGTGATCGCGACGACGCTGTCCCGGTTGATCTGGGCGATACCGGTCAGCTGCACGTCGTGTCCGCCCGGGCCCGCGACCGCATGCAACGCGTCGAGCTGGTTCTCCGAGGCGTCGGAGAACAGTGGCGCGGTACTGCTGACGGTGAGGAACGCGCTGCCGTCCGCGATGCCGGTGGCCGCGACCGGCGGCCCGGTCTTGTTGCCGCCGACGAAGGTTCCGGTGGGGCTTGAGACGGCGGCGACGTCGACCACCTTCGACAGTTCGGCGGCGTAGCCCTCGAACTGGGCGGTGCCCACCCCGCGCGCATCAGGTACGACGACGGTCACCGCGGTGGCCGAGTTGTCGGCGAAATCCTCGCGCAGCTGATCGCCCACCTGATGCGCCGATGCCGAGGCCGGCAACACCCGGTCATCCGGGAAACCCCATTTCACTCCGAGGAACGGCGCCCCGAGCACCAGCAGCAGGATCACGACGGTCAATCCGAGCGGCACGGCGCGGCCCATCACCCGGTGGGTCCACCGGTACCAGAACTGCTGCTCGACAGGTTCGGGCGCAGCGTCGATCACTTTCCGGAACACCCAGCGCACGTTGAGGGCATCCATCCGGTCCCCGAGCAACCAGATCGCTGCCGGGGTGACGACGATCGCGGTCAGCGCCGCGAAGCCGACGGTGGCCACACCCGCGTAGGCGAAGGATTTCAGGAAGTACATCGGGAACAACAGCATCGCCACCATGGACAGCGCGACGGTGGTTGCGGAGAACACCACGGTGCGTCCGGCGGTGGCCATGGTGCGCACGAGTGCACGTTCCCGTGGCACGCCGTCGGCGAGCTCGTCGCGATAGCGGCTGATGATCAGCAGGGTGTAGTCGATGGCCAGTGCCAGACCCATGGCGATGGACAGGTTCAGCGCGAAGATCGACACGTCGGTGGTGAAGGTGATGAATCGCAGTACCGACATCGATCCGAGGATGGCCATCCCGCCGACGGCCATCGGCACCGCGGCGGCCACCAATCCCCCGAACACCCACACCAGGACCAGGAAGCTGAGCGGGATGGCGATGGCCTCCATGCGCAGCAGGTCGCGTTCGGTCTGAGCGTTGATCTGGGCGTAGACCATGGCCGTGCCGCCGGATCGCACGGTGACTCCGGGACGGTCATGGGCGAGTTCGTCGGACAGCGTCTTGGCGTATTTCTGTGCGTCGTTCTCGCCGCCGGTGATGCCGGCGACGATGAGACCGGAGTTCTTGTCCTTGCTGATCAGCTCGGCCGCCGCCGGAGGTGGGGCGGTCCACGCCGAGGCCACCTGCGCCACATGCGGTGACCGTTCCAGGGCCGCGACGATCTCGGTGCCCGCCGCGGTGGCGGCCGGGCTGGACACGCCGGCATCGGAAGTGACCGTGAAGAGCAGCTGCATGTCGCCCTGGTCGAATTTCTCGGTGAGCAGCGCGGTCGCCTGCGCCGATTGCGAGGTGGGGTCCTGGAAGCCTCCTGCCGACAGCGTCTTGGCGACCGGGATGCCGAAGATCGCGGCGGCGACCATGACGAGCGCCGTGACGGCAAGTACGCGGCGTGGCGCGGCAATGGCGAGCCGGGCGATGCGATTCAGCACGAGCATTCCCTCCGAATGTATTATCGACGTTAAGTTAACAAGGGTAAGTCAGGTCGTCGATGTCGCACGATTCGGTGATGACACGGATGTGGAGACCACACGGTTCACTGTTTCACCAAACCCCAGCAGTCCCTTTAGTCACTTTTGCAACTCCGATCACAGCGACATGCCCGGGCGGGGCTACTCATGAGTAAGAATTTGCTGAGGCATGGGGTGAAACCAGGGGTTCCGGCAAACTTTCGGCCTCGTCGACATGCGTACAGCCCGACTCGATACCCGCAGCTCATTAGGCATTTCGCGGCGCTGCGAGAACCGCTTTCCCAGCGCGCCAGCAGCCTAAACCTACCCGGCGGTAAGAATTGCCACGAATTTCGCAAGCTGGGCTCAAAGATCTCTTAATCACCGCCCATACGCTCTGTGACATGTGGATCGACGACACCAACGCAGATGTCATCAAGGTTGATTTCGACGCCCTGTACCACGGGGACGTCCTGGTCGAGGGTGATACCTCGGAGCAGTTCCCCGATCTCGCTGCCGCGGTCTGACCGCAGCACGCGCCCACCGGCTTCTCCAGTCGGCCTGAGCGGCTGAACGCCGCACACGCCGACTATGCATGACGAGAACCGCTCGACCGACCACCGCAGTTTCCGCGTGGCTCGACCGGGCGGTTTTTTGCTCCCCAAGGGCGGGCCGATTGGCGCGGCTCGTGTTATCCACAGGCAGCGAATTTCCGCTGTCAACGTCGGCCTGTTGCCTCATGTCAAGATGCGCGCGTAGGGGTGGTCGTTGCCTCACGTAATCGTGCGCGCTTGTTGACTTGGGGTTGGGCGGTGGGGCCGGCCTTAGCGATGGCCAGTGTGAACAGCTG
>NZ_NPKP01000033.1 GCF_008329585.1 Mycolicibacterium sp. P9-22
TCGATGGCGGTCAGTGAGCTGACGGTGATCGGACAGGTGGGCACCACGATCGGCCTGGGTCTGTTGTTCGACACGCTGGTGATCCGGGCGTTCATGACACCGTCCATCGCGGCACTGCTCGGCAAGTGGTTCTGGTGGCCGACGCGGGTGCGCCAGCGCCCGGTCGCCCAACCGTGGCCCCAGCAGCCGGTCGCGGCCGGAAGTTCTTCGCAGGAAACGAGTTGATGATGTTGAAGAAGACATGGGCCGTGTTGTTCGCCGGCGTGGCCGCACTCATCTTCGCGGCGCCGGCGCAGGCCGATCCGGACAGCGACTTCGCCAAGGAGTTGCACACCTACGGCATCTACGGGCAGAAGGATTTCAACGCCTGGATCGGCAAGATCGCCTGCAAACGCCTCGACCGCGGCGTCGACCACACCGCAGCGGACTCGGCCAAATTCGTCGCCGACCAACTGCTGCGCGGCTCCAGCACCGAGCAGGCCTACCAATTCCTCGGCGCGGCAATGAACTACTACTGCCCCGACAAACGCGTCCTGCTCACGCAACAGTAGGGAAACCCGATGAAACTCAAGAAGCTGAGCCTCGCGACACTGGCCGCGGCCGCCGCCCTGACCCTGGCCCCCACCGCCTCGGCCGACGCCACCGAGGACTACCCGATCCCGCGCAAGATCCTGCACACCCCGTGCACCGCCGAGCAGATCCTGGCCGCCACCCGCGACACCGACCCGGTCTACTACGAGCGCTACATGATCGACTACAACAACAAGTCCCCCGAGGTGCACCGCGCCGTCCAGGACCGCATCCACTGGTTCTTCTCCATGGACTACGCCGGCCGGCGCCAATACTCCGAAGACACCGCCACCAACGCCTTCTACGAACAGCTGGCCTGGAACTGGCCCAACTGGGCCAAGATCTTCTTCAACAACAAGGGCGTCGTCGCCCACTCGACCGCAGTCTGCATGAACTACCCACCCGACGACATGTCCGTCTGGGTCTGGT
>NZ_NPKP01000009.1 GCF_008329585.1 Mycolicibacterium sp. P9-22
CGTCCCGCTGGGCATCATCCCGCTGCTGCAGGTCGACATGTGGGAACACGCCTTCTACCTGCAGTACAAGAACGTCAAGGCCGACTACGTCAAAGCCTTCTGGAACGTCGTCAACTGGGCCGACGTCGCCGACCGCTACGCCAAGGCCACCGCGAACACCGGCGGACTCATCTTCGGCTGAGTTGTTTCGCCGGCGTCAAAAACGGGGACACCGCAGTCCATGAGCAGAGGCCCCAGCACCGTCCACGGCGCAGTGGACAAGGCGACCGACAACGGCGCCTTCCAGTACGCGGCGCGCGCCGGGTTCGCCGTCAGCGGTGTCCTGCATCTGCTGTTGGGTTATATCGTGCTGCGGCTGGCACTGGGCACCGGCGGCAACGCGGACCAATCGGGGGCGCTTGCCACCCTGGCCGATCAGACCGGCGGGCAGGTGATGCTGTGGATCGCGGCGGTCGGTTTGTTCGCCCTCGGTCTGTGGCGTCTGGCCGAAGCGGTCCTCGGATCCAAGCCCAGCGAGCGCTCCGGCAACGACGACTCACCGGCCTGGAAGCGCGCCAAATCGGTCGGTCTGGCGGTCGCCAATATCGCGATTGCCTTCTCCGCCATGCGTTTCGCGATGGGCTCGGGTCAGTCCAGCGGCCGGCAGAACTCCGGCATCTCGGCACAGCTGATGCAGTCCGGGTGGGGCAAGGCAGTTCTGGTCGCGGTCGGCCTGGGGGTGCTGGGCGTCGGCGGATACCACGTCTACAAGGGCGTCTCGCAGAAGTTCTACAAGGATCTGCGGGTGTCCGGTGGCACCGGCGTCACCGCCGTCGGCGTCGCCGGGTACGTCGCCAAGGGACTGGTGCTCGCCGGGGCCGGCATCCTCGTCATCGTCGCCACCCTGCAGGCCGATCCCGCCAAGGCCTCCGGTCTGGACGCCGCGGTCAAGACACTCGGCGAGGCGCCGTACGGCAGGTTCCTGCTCATCCTCGCCGCGCTCGGTATCGCCGCGTTCGGCCTGTACAGCTTCGTGCGCAGCCGCTACGGCCGGTTGTGACCTGGCATCAGCTGAGCGCGTCGATGAGCGCCGCGAGCTGCCCGGGTGACACCGCCACCCCGCACTGGTGGCGCAGGTCGATCAGCGGACGCGCGATGTTCTGCAGATCGAGGAATTCGCCGGGGTGCGTGAGGAAGTAGCCGCGCACCGAGTTCTCGGCATCGGCCGTCGACTGATTGCCGGCGGTCGTCAGCACGTCATTCGCGCCAGGATGGGTGTCCAGATAGCCGCCCGCTTGGCCGAGCACGCCACTGGCGACGGTGGCGAGGTTGCTTGCCGAGCACGGCTCCGCCGCGGCGGCGGTCGGGGCGGCGATCATGGACGCGGCGACTCCGCCGAGGACGAGCGTGACAATCGGTTTCATCCTTCGATCCTGCTGGAAATGCCTCCGTCGCGCGGGATCTTGTCGCTGAATGGATATGTCGGTACCCGTCGTTACTCTCACGCCATGTCGTTTCCCACCCTCGCTCGCCAGGTTGATTTCCCGGCTCCGACCGGGACTTTTGACGCCGAGAGGGCCGTCGCCGCGGCCATCGAATTCTGCACCGCCCACGACGTCGCCCGGCACACCCGATATTCGGTGGTGCCGCGGCTGGATCAGGCACTGCACATCGCATCGATGACGGGCCCGGACCGGCGCTGGCCGCGGATGGCCCGCTGGTCGGGCAACAGCGATATCGAAGGGCTGCCCGAGACGGTGCTGCTCACCGACGAGCGTGACCTCCTCTACAACCTATTCGTGGCCGCGCTGCCCGAGGCGGACTGGCTGCCACCGAACACCGTGGTCTCGGTGAGCCGCTGGGCGCGGTTCTCCCCCGCCATGCGGGAGGGGCAGAAGTTGGGTCTGGGCTGGATCCTGCCTGTTCAGCGCGAACTTCTGCTGGTCCCGATGCCCACGACACGCTATGCCGACGGCAGCGCGCGGGTGTTGCACTGTGATACCGGCCGCCCGGCCATCGAATGGTCCGACGGCTCCGGACGGTTCTACCTGCACGGCACCGAGTTCGACGAGGGGCTGTACCGGGCAGTGCTCGGCGGGGAGCTGTCGCTGCCCGCCATCGCCTCCATCCGCAAAGCCGAACAGCGCTCAATAGCCATGCGCTACTTGACCTTCGATGCGGCCGACGCCGCGGGGGCCCGGTTGCTGCACGACAATGTGCACCGGCTGGCGCTGCCACCGCGGCTCGCCAGGAACCTCGGCTCCTTCGCCTACTTCACCCGGCTGGGCGAGAGCCAGTCCATCCAATGGATCGATCCGCGGACCGTCTCCGACAACTCGATCGACCTCCGGCGCGACGCGGTACAGGAGGGGTCGATGAGCTGCCTGTGAATATCCCGCGAAGGGGAACCTAACCTTATCGGGGGATGAAAGGATTCCCCCATGAGACTCCGGTGGAGCCGCGTCGCCGCGGCGTTGTCCGTCATCGCTGTCGTCGCCTCGGCGACGGCATGTTCCTCCGACGACGGAGGCGACGAGCTGCTGATCTACAACGCGCAGCATGAGTCGCTGACCAAAGAGTGGATCGACGCGTTCACCAAGGAGACCGGCATCAAGGTCACCTACCGGCAGGGCGGTGACACCGAACTGGGCAACCAGCTCATCGCCGAGGGCGACTCCTCCCCGGCCGATGTGTTCCTCACCGAGAACTCGCCGGCGATGGCCGCGGTCGAGGACGCCGGACTGTTCGCCGATGTCGACGCCGCGACCGTCGAGCAGGTGCCCGCCGAGTACCGCCCGTCGACCAACAAGTGGACCGGCGTCGCGGCCCGCACCACCGTGTTCGCCTACAACACCCAGAAGCTGCAGCTGGGCGAGTTGCCGCGATCGATCATGGACCTGCAGCAGCCCGAATGGAAGGGGCGCTGGGGCGCCCCGCCGCCCAAGGCCGACTTTCAGGCCATCGTTTCGGCGATGCTGCAGCTGACCGGCGAACAGGCCACCTCCGCGTGGCTGACCGGGATGAAGACCAACGCGACGTTGCTGCAGGACAATATCGCCACCCTGCGCGCGGTGAACGACGGTGAGATCGACGGCGGGATCATCTACCACTACTACTGGTTCCGCGATCAGGCCAAGACCAAGGAGATCAGCGCCAACACCGCGCTGCACTACTTCCGCAACGAGGACCCGGGTGCGTTCATCAGCATCTCCGGTGGCGGCGTGCTGGATTCGAGCAAGAAGAAGGACCAGGCCCAGCAGTTCCTGAAGTTCGTCACCGGCAAGGCCGGACAGGAAGTGCTGGAAAAGGGCACCTCGTTCGAGTACCCGGTGGGCAGCGGCGTGCCGGCCAACCCGGCGCTGCCCGCGCTGGACACCCTGCAGGCACCGAAGGTCGACCCGTCCACGCTGGACGCCGCAAAGGTCACCGACCTGATGACCAAGGCGGGCCTGCTCTAGGTGGTCTCTACCCAGACCGATCACCCGACCGCCGGACCGCGACCTCCCGCCCGGCCGGGGCCCCTGCTGAGCGCGGGAATCGGCCTGCTGGTCGCGGTGACCTTCGTGCCGCTGGGCTATGTCGCCTGGGCGGTGATCAGCACCGGTCCGGCCCGGATCTACGAGCTGGTGGTGCGGCCCCGGGTGGCGGAGTTGCTGTTCAACACCGTCGGGCTGGTGGTGGTGACCGTGCCGCTGTGCGTGGTCCTCGGCATCGGGGCGGCCTGGCTGGTCGAGCGCACCGACGTCATCGGCGCCGCGGTGTGGCGTCCGCTGCTGGTCGCGCCGTTGGCGGTGCCCGCCTTCATCAACAGCTACGCCTGGGTCAGTGTGTGGCCGACGCTGCACGGGTTCGGCGCCGGCGTGCTGGTCGCCACCCTGTCGTACTTTCCGTTCGTGTTCCTGCCCGCCGCGGCCACGCTGCGCCGGCTCGATCCGTCCATCGAGGAGTCGGCGCGGGCGCTGGGGTCGGGCACGGCCGGCATCTTCTTCCGGGTGGTGCTGCCGCAGCTCCGGCTGGCGGTGCTCGGCGGCGGACTGCTGATCGGGGTGCATCTGCTCGCCGAATACGGTGCGTTCGCGATGCTGCGTTTCTCGACGTTCACCACCGCCATCTTCGAACAGTTCCAGGCGACGTTCGACGGAGCCGCCGGCGCCACCCTGGCCGGGGTGCTGGTGCTGCTGTGCCTGGTGCTGCTGCTGGGCGAGGCGCTGCTGCGCGGCAGTGCCCGCTTCGCCAGGATCGGATCCGGCGCGCCACGCGCGGCGACCCCGATCCGGCTGCGCGCCTGGAACATTCCGGCCGCCGCCGGTCTCGCCGCGCTCACCGCGCTGGCGCTGGGCGTGCCCGTCTGGACCCTGCTGCGCTGGCTCTGGATCGGCGGAGCCCAGGTCTGGGAGATCGCCGACCTCGGTGAGGCGCTGGGCCAGACCGCGGTGCTGGCCGCGGTGGCTGCCGCCGTCACCACCGTGGCGGCCTTCCCGTTCGCCTGGCTGGCGGTCCGTTACAGCGGCGCCTTCGCACGGACGATCGAGGGCGCCAACTTCGTCACCAGTTCCATGCCCGGCATCGTCACCGCCCTCGCGCTGGTCACCGTGGCCATCCGGTTCGCTCCCCCGCTGTATCAGACCGCGGCGCTGGTGCTGTGCGCCTATGTGCTGATGTTCCTGCCCCGCGCCCTGGTGAGCCTGCGCTCGGGACTGGCCCAGGTGCCGCCCGGACTCGAGGAGGCGTCCCGTTCGCTGGGCCTGTCACCGGCGCGCAGCTTCGTGCGGGTCACGTTGCGGCTCACCGCACCTGCGGCCGGTGCGGGTGCGGCGCTGGTGTTTGTCGCCGTCGCCACCGAACTGACCGCGACCCTGCTGCTCGCGCCGACCGGCACCAGGACCCTGGCGATGCGGTTCTGGTCACTGTCGAGCGAGCTGGACTACGCGGCCGCGGCACCGTACGCACTGGTGCTGGTGGCGTTGTCGGTCCCGGTGACGGTCGCCCTGTTCCGGCAAGCGACCGGGGACCGCCATGAGTGAACAGACCCTGGCCGTGCACGGCCTGACCAAGACGTTCACCGATCACCCGGTGCTCGACGGCGTCGACCTGACGCTGGCCCAGGGCAGCATCACCGCCGTGGTGGGCGCATCGGGCTGCGGGAAGACCACGCTGCTGCGACTGGTCGCCGGGTTCGAGGCACCCGACGCGGGCACCATCGACATCGGCGGGCGCCGTGTCGCCTCCGCCGCGAGCAGCCTGGCCCCGCACCGGCGGTCCGTCGGCTACGTCGCGCAGGACGGCGCCCTGTTCCCGCACCTGAACGTCGGCGCCAATATCGCCTACGGGCTGCCCGGGCGCGCCCGCAGCGCCGCGGCCCGGGCCCGGGTAGACGAGCTCCTCGAAACCGTGTCCCTGCCACCCTCTTTCGCGGCACGCCGCCCCCATGAATTGTCCGGCGGTCAGCAGCAGCGGGTCGCGCTGGCCCGCGCCATGGCTCGCCAACCTGCCCTGATGCTGCTCGACGAACCGTTCTCCGCACTCGACACCGGACTACGCGCCGCGACCCGCAAAGCGGTCACCAAGGTTCTCAACGACGCCGGTGTCACCACCCTGCTGGTGACCCACGATCAGGGCGAGGCGTTGTCGATCGCCGATCAGGTCGCCGTCATGCGCGACGGGCGGTTCACCGCCCTCGGCACCCCGCAACAGGTGTACCGCACACCCGGTGACCGGTTCACCGCCGAGTTCCTCGGCGACTGCGTGTTCCTGCCCTGCACCGTGCGTGCCGGCTCCGCCGATTGTGTGCTGGGCCGGATCCCGCTGGCCGTGCCGGCACCCGACGGCCCCGCCACCTTGATGTTGCGGCCCGAACAGCTGGTTGCCACCGAGATCACCGATGCCGGAATCGAACTGGAACCCGGGATCGGCATTGTGGTGGCCACCGAATTTCTCGGCCACGATGTGCTGCTCACCATCGATGCCGGCGGTGACACCCCGCCGATCACCGTGCGCCAGCACAGCATCGCACCCCCCGAGGAATCCGCCAAGGTTCGCATCGAGATACTCGGTGGCGGTCTGGTGTTGCCATGAATCACCTCGTTACGCATCTGCGGGCGCACGGAGAACGGCCCGCGGTGCACACCCGCGAACTCACGCTCAGCTACCGACAGCTCGCCGACGGGGTGAATTGCGCCACAGCAGTTTTCGCCGGCGCCCGGAAACTGATCCTGCTGGAGACGCACAACGACATCGCCACCCTGGTGCACTATCTCGGCGCCATGGCCGGCGGGCACGTCGTGCTGCCGGTGCCGCCCGGCAGCGATCACACCGACCTGCTGGACACCTACCGACCCGATATCGTCATCGACGCCGCCGGCGTGCACCACCGTGGCGCCCAGCACCACGACCTGCACCCCGATCTGGCGCTGCTGCTGTCCACGTCGGGCAGCACCGGCTCACCCAAACTGGTCCGATTGTCGGCGGCCAATCTCCTGGCCAACGCCGAATCCATCGCCGAGTATCTCGAGATCCGCGATACCGACTGCGCGGCAACGACACTACCGATGTCCTACTGTTACGGGCTGTCGGTCATCCACAGTCACCTGCTGCGCGGGGCGGCGTTGATCCTCACCGATCTCTCGGTCATCGACGACGCGTTCTGGGAGCTGTTCGGCCGGTACCGGGGCACCTCATTCGCCGGTGTGCCCTACACCTTCGAGCTGCTGGACCGGATCGGCTTCGACACCCTGAGCCTGCCGCACCTGCGCTACGTCACCCAGGCCGGCGGACGACTCGAACCCGACCGGGTGCGCCGGTTCGCCGCGCTCGGGCAGCGCCAGGGCTGGCAGCTGTTCGTCATGTACGGCGCCACCGAGGCCACCGCCCGAATGGCGTACCTGCCACCTGAACTCGCAGCCACCCGGGCCGAAGCGATCGGGCGGGCCATCCCGGGCGGGCGACTGTGGATCGACGAGGCGAACGGCGAGCTCGTGTATCAAGGGCCCAACGTGATGATGGGCTACGCACGCAGCGCCGCCGATCTCTCGGCGGCCCCCGGCCCCGATGAACTGCGCACCGGGGATCTGGCCCGCCGCGGCGACGACGGGCTCTTCGAGGTCGTCGGCCGTGCGAACAGGTTCGCCAAGTTGTTCGGGCTGCGCATCGATCTGCAGCGAGTGGAGTCCGCGCTGCGCGAGCGCGGTATCGCCGCGCTGTGCACCACCGACGACGACATCCTCGTCACCGCGACCACCCACGACGCGCCGGCGGTGCGCGGCGCCGTCACCGAGATCACCGGGCTGCCCGCCGGTTCGGTGCGCGCGGTCACCGTCGACGAGTTGCCGATGCTGGCCTCGGGCAAACCCGACTATCCCGCGGTGCAGGCACTGCGACCCGCACCCGCCGCCGCCACTGCGCTGCGCGGCGTGTTCGCCGACGTGCTGCACCTGGACCCGGCGCACATCGACGCCGACGCCAGCTTCGTGGACCTGGGCGGCAATTCGCTGAGCTACGTGACGATGTCGGTGCGCATCGAACGGGTGCTGCACGAGCTTCCGGCCGATTGGCACCGGATGCCGCTGCGCGAACTGGAGCAGCTGACCACCCGTAAGCGCCGCTGGACCTCGACGCTGGAAACCAGCGTGGCGCTGCGGGCCGTCGCGATCATGCTCATCGTCGGATCCCATGCCGAGCTGTTCGAGATGTGGGGTGGGGCGCACATCCTGCTCGGGGTCGCCGGCTACAACTTCGGCCGGTTTTGCCTGACGTCGGTACCGCGCTCGGACCGGATCCGGCACCTGCGCAGCACGATCGCGTGGATCGCGCTGCCCGCCGTGGCCTGGGTGGCGATCACCATGACCTTCAGCGATGACTACCAGTGGTCGAATCTGCTGCTGGCCAACAAGATTGTCGGGCCGTCCGACAGCATGACCGCCGGCCGGCTGTGGTTCATCGAGGTGCTGGTCTGGGTTCTGGTGTTGCTGACGATGCTGCTGTGGGTGCCCGCCGTTGACCGGCTGGAGCGCCGCCGACCGTTTGCGTTCGCGTTGGTGTTCCTGGCCGCGGGGGTGGCCGTGCGCTACGACGCCCCGGGTCCCGATATCGGCAAGGATGCCTGGTTCAGCATGCTGGCGTTCTGGTTCTTCGCGGTCGGATGGGCCGTGGCGAAATCATCGACGGCCTGGCAGCGCGCCGCAATCACCGTCCTGCTGGCGGTCGGCCTGTACGGCTACTTCGGTGACCATGTCCGGGAAGCACTGGTGTTCGGCGGGATTGCGCTGATGATCTGGTTGCCGTCGATCCGCTGCCCGGTGCTGCTGACCGGTGTGGTGGCCGCCCTGGCCGACGCCTCCCTGTACATCTACCTGACCCATTTCCAGGTCTATCCGCTGTTCGGGGAGCACCGGCTGCTCGGCGTGCTGGCGGCGCTGGCGTTCGGTGTGGTGCTGGCCCAGACGATGGCGCGGCTGCGCAGCGGGCTGCGTCACCGGTCGGCGATCATGCCTTCCTGGACCAGGGTTGCGGCGATCAGTCCGTCGGCGCGCACGAGCGATGCCGTCATCACGCCGCGCCCGCGGGAGGCCGCCGGGGACCGGGATTCCAGCAGATTCCATTGATCGGCCCGCACCGGCTGATGGAACCAGATCGACGAGTCGGTGGTCCCGCTGCGATGCGTCCGGTCGGCCATCGAGTATCCGTGCACCTGCAGGATCGGGTCGACGCCGTACAGGTCGGTGACATACACCGCGACCAGGGTGTGGATCAGCGGGTCGTCGGGCAGCCCGACGGCGGTGCGCCACCACAGCCGCCGCACGAACTCCGCGTCGGTGTGTTCGTCCTGCACGCGGATGTCGAGTTCGTCCAGCGGAACTGACGGGGCCGGCCCGGGCGGCCCGGTGCGGTCAAGGGTGTCCGGGTGGGGCGGCATCGATCGGCGCGTCCCGTGTTCGGGGCCGGGCAACGGCGCCGAGAACGACACCGTCGCGATGTTGAGCAGCCGGTCGTGCTGGTGGGTGTGCACCCGGCGCGTTGCCGCGGTCCGCCCGTCATAGACGCGTTCGACCTGATAGTCCGAGCCCTCGCCGGCGTCACCGCCGCGCAGGAACTGCATGTGCAGGTTGGTGGGCCGTTTGTCGGCGTCCACCGTGGCGCACGCCGCGGCCAGACTCTGCGCGGCGAACAGACCCCCGAAGGACCGCTTGCCCTGCGGGCCCGCCGCGGGTCCGCGCCACCGGTCCTCCCCCTCCGGCGCCGGTGTCAGCAGGTGCAGCAGCGCACTCACGCGATGGTTCCCGCGCCGGTGAGCTGCTCGATCTCCGCGGCACTCAGGCCCAGACGGCCCAGCACCTGGGCGGTGTGATCGCCCAGCGCCGGTGCCGGCGTGGCGGGCGGATAGCTGCCGTCGATGCAGATCGGCAGACCCGGTGCCAGGTACTCCCC
Source organism: Mycolicibacterium sp. P9-22 (assembly GCF_008329585.1). GTDB lineage: Bacteria > Actinomycetota > Actinomycetes > Mycobacteriales > Mycobacteriaceae > Mycobacterium. The sequence continues at coordinate 9,403 of NZ_NPKP01000009.1, forward strand.
GATCCGTGGCTGATCCAGCGTGGTGAACAGCGGGTTGGCGGTGACCCGTTCGTCGGCGGCGACCTCGGCGAAGCTGCGGTAGCGCTCCCACAGCACCGAGGTCTGCGACAGCGCCGCGGTGACGTCCTGGGCGCTGCGTTCGGCGAACCACAGGGTGAACAGCCCGGTGAGCGCATCGCGGTGGCGGTAGCGTTGCCCCTCGTCGGTGAAATCCGCACCGAGCGCCTCGCCCAATGCGGCAACGGCTTTGGTGGTGCCGGTGAGTTCGGTCAGATCGCGGAAATGCCGTCCGGTGAGCGCGACCAGCATGAACACCACGCCGTCGCTGCTGGTGAAGTTCTGGCCGTACTGGCCGTAGAGCGAATTGCCGATGCGCCGGCGCTCGGTGCCGCCGACCATCACCTCGGTGAGAAAGCTCAGATTGCCCGCGGTGGCCAGCGCGACGTTCTCCAGCGGGATGGCGATCTGCTGACCGGCGCCGGTGACCTCGCGGTGGCGCACCGCGGTGACCACGGCGAGCGCCGCGTACAGCCCGCACGACACATCCCAGGCGGGCAGCACATGGTTCACCGGAGTGGCCAGATTGGCGGGTCCGGTCACCAGTGGAAAACCGACGGCGGCGTTGACGGTGTAGTCCACCCCGGTGGAACCGTCGGAGCGCCCGGAGATTTCGACGTGGATCAGATCCGGCCGCAGCGCCGCCAGTTCGTCGTAGGAATGCCAGGCCCGGCCGGCCACATTCGTGATCAGCACGCCGGCGTCGGCGATCAGCGCGCGGACCAGTTCCTGACCTTCGGGTGCCCGCATGTCGACGGCAACCGACTGCTTGCCCTTGTTGAGCCCGGCCCAGTAGATGCTGTCCCCGTCGTCGGTCACCGGCCAGCGCTTGTAATCGGCGGCGCCGCCCACCGGGTCGACGCGGATCACCTCCGCACCCAGTTGCGCCAGTGTCATCCCGGCCAGCGGCACCGCAACGAAGCTGGAGATCTCGATGATCCGTACACCCGCCAGGGGTCCCTGCGCCACACCAGTCACCCGGTCAAGCTATCAACCCTGGGTCAGCACGGCGCCGTCCCTGCTCGCGGTCACCAAGGTGCCGCGGCCGCCGTCGATCAACACGCCACGCAGATACCTCGAACACGGTGTCGCGCCGTCGAAGATCTCGCTCTTGACCTCTTCGGCGAGCACCGACCGTCCGTTGTCGGTGAACAGATAGCGGTACCGGGTCTCGGATTGGCCCTGTCCCAGATCCTCGGACTCGATGTCCAGATCGACATCGTCGGGTTTCGCGACGCCGAGCGCGGTGAGCACCGCATCCGGTGAGAACTCCGCCAGGGTGATCTCCCGCGTGGTCTCCGGGATCAGCCGGACCTGCTCGGTGATCTCGGCGGCGTCCAGGAAGCGCACCAGCCGCCAGGCGTCACCGACGCCGCGCAGCACCACTCGTTCGCGGCTCGGCAACAGCTCGGCGACCACCAGATCCGTGTCCAGGTGCACCACGACGGCTCCGGTGACATGGCCCAGCTCCGCGGCCCGGCGCCGCAACGCCGACAAATCCCAGGGCCGGACCTTGGGGCCCAGGTTGTCATCGTTGAGCGCCCGCACCGCGGCGGCGACGGCGGTCCGGATCGGCCCCTTGTTGCAGCGCAGCGGGATCTCACCCGCATCACGCAGGGCCCACAGTGCGGTGATGACCTCGGGTGCCAGGTCGACGGATTCAGACACGACACGTCAGGTTACGGCCTCTGGGCCCGTGCCATTAGATTTGGCGCCATGTCCTCGATCGAGCTCGACACACCCGCCGGCCCCATCGACGCGCTGGTCGACGTGCCCGAGGGCCAGGGCCCCTGGCCCGGCGTGGTGGTGGTGCACGACGCCATCGGGTATCAGCCCGACAAGGAGGCGGTGTCGGCCCGGATCGCCGCCGCCGGCTATCTGACCATCACCCCGAACCTGTACGCCCGCGGCGGCCGGGCCCGCTGCATCACCAAGGTGATGCGGGCCGCGTTGACGAAGCAGGGTCCCGCCATCGAGGATCTCCTGGCCGCCCGCGACTATCTGCGTGACCGGCCCGACAGCACCGGCGTCGTCGGCATCGCCGGCTTCTGCATGGGCGGTCAGTTCGCGCTCATCCTGTCCGCCAAGGGTTTCGGTGCCTCCGCGCCGTTCTACGGCACACCGCTACCGAAGAACCTGGAGGAGACGCTGAGCGGCGCGTGCCCGATCGTGGCGAGTTTCGGGGCCCGCGATCCGATCGGCCGCGGCGCGCCGGCGAAGTTGAACAAGGCGGTGGCGGCCAACGGCATCGCCGCCGATGTGAAGGTCTACCCGAACGCCGGGCACAGCTTCGCCAATCAGCTTCCCGCACAGGCGCTGATGCGGGTCACCGGGTTCGGTTACAACGAGGCCGTGGCCGAGGATGCCTGGAGCCGGGTGTTCGACTTCTTCGAGACACACCTGTCGGCAATCTAGTCGGGCAGCCGCAGTTCCGGCTTCTCGACCTCTTCGATGTTGACGTCCTTGAAGGTGATGACGCGCACCTGTTTGACGAAGCGCGCCGGGCGGTACATGTCCCACACCCAGGCATCGGCGAGGCGCAGCTCGAAGTAGACCTCACCGTCCGCGTTGCGGGGCACCATCTCGACGCTGTTGGCAAGATAGAACCGGCGTTCGGTCTCCACCACGTAGCTGAACTGCCCGACGATGTCCTTGTACTCGCGGTACAGCGAGAGCTCCATCTCGGTTTCGTACTTTTCGAGATCCTCGGCACTCATCTGCTCTGCTGTCCTTCGTCTAGGTTGTGCTCCATCATTCCCCACACCGTGGCACCGCGTTGCACCGATCCCGCAACCCGCCGCACATTCGCAAACGAGTAGCGGTGCTCACTGCAGGGGCCCCGTTCTTCCAGCGCGGCCATGTGCACCGGCGTGCTGTAGCCCTTGTGCTCGGCAAAGCCGTATCCGGGGTGTTCGGCCTCCATCGCGACCATCAGTCGGTCCCTGCTCACCTTGGCCAGCACGCTGGCCGCCGCGATACACGCCGCCGCGGCATCGCCGCCGATCACCGGCAGTGACGGCATCGGCAGCCCCGGTACCCGGAAACCGTCGGAGAGCACATACCCGGGCCGCAGCGGCAGTCCTGCCACGGCTCGGCGCATGCCCTCGATGTTGGCGTGATGCACACCGCGGCGGTCCACTTCGACCGACGGGATGAAAACCACGTGATAGGCCAGCGCGTACCGGCGGATCAGCGGGAACAACCGCTCTCGCTCGGCTTCGTTGAGCTTCTTCGAATCATCCAGTGCGGCAAGGCTGGTCAGACGGTTGGGGCCCAGCACACAGGACGCCACCACCAGCGGACCGGCGCAGGCACCGCGACCGACCTCATCGACACCGGCCACCGGGCCGAGGCCGTTGCGGTACAGCGCAGACTCCAAGGTGCGCAGGCCGGACCTGCGGATCACTGTTCTGGGGGGCCAACTCGCCGGCAACGCCGGAACTCCTAATCGGCCGATGCCGTCTGCGGGTTGGTGCTGCTCACGCCACCCCACCGCGACGGCGGCCACGCGATGAAGCGGGCCTTGCCGATCACATTGCCGACGGGCACCGTGCCGGCCTCCGGGTCACCGGTGCACAGCAGCCCGCGCTGGGCATCGCCGGGCAGGTTGGTGCAGCGTGACCGCGAGTCGGCCGAGTGCGTGCGGTTGTCGCCCATCACCCACAGCTTGTCCTCGGGCACCTTGACCGGGCCGAACTCATTGCCCAGGCAGGGGTAGACCGCGGGGTCGGCGTTCATGGTGACCGGGTCCAGATACGGTTCGACGAGCTTCTTGCCGTCGACCGTCAGCCCGGTGTCGGCCCGGCACTGCACCGTCTGTCCACCGGTCGCGATGACCCGCTTGACGAGGTCGTTCTCGTCGGGCGGCACGAATCCGACGAATGACAGCGCGTCCTGCACCAGCTTGATGGCGGGATTGTCGGAACGGATCGACTTGTAGCCGACGTTCCAGGCCGGCGGGCCCTTGAAGACGACGACGTCGCCGGGCTCGGGCTCGGTGAACCGGTAGGTGAGTTTGTCCACCATGATCCGGTCACCGACGCAGCCGGGGCAGCCATGCAGCGTGGGTTCCATCGATTCCGAGGGAATCAGATACGGGCGCGCCACGAAGGTCAGCATCACGTAGTAGAGCACCAGCGCGATGGTGACCAGGATGGCGCCCTCACGCAGCGCCCCGCGCTTCTTCTCGGGCTCCTGTTCCGCTTCCGCATCGGGTTCGGCGGTTTCAGCGGGAGCGGAGTCCTCGGCGTCGTCGGTCACGGCATCAGGGTAGCCAGCGAGGCTGGGGACCAGCCTGACAGCCTGAGCGAGCGTGTCGTGGTGCGGGCACCTGACACGGTCAGCGTCAGCGCTTCTCCTTGATCTTCGCCTTCTTGCCACGCAGATCGCGCAGGTAGTACAGCTTGGCGCGACGCACGTCACCGCGGGTCACCACATCGATGTGATCGATGTTGGGCGAGTGCACCGGGAAGGTCCGCTCGACGCCGACGCCGTAGCTTTCCTTGCGGACGGTGAAGGTCTCGCTGATCCCACCGTTCTGGCGGCGCAGCACGACACCCTTGAAGACCTGGATGCGCTCCTTGGAGCCCTCGATGACCTTGACGTGCACGTTGACGGTGTCGCCGGGGCCGAATGCCGGGATGTCGTCGCGCAGCGACGCCTTGTCGACGAAGTCAAGCGTGTTCATCGGTGACTCTTCCTTGCTGTTGGCGGCTCTTCACGGGCTGCGCGGCTACGCGCTGCCGAACCGACGTATTCGGGCGGATCTGACTGTGTTCGTCTCCGCAGCAGGGTGAACCTGCGCAGACAACTGCTCAATTGTGCCAGACGCGGCGCATGAGGCGAAATCGTCGCCCTGAGCACCCGCCGGCGGCGAATCGCCGTCGCCGTGCCGGCGCGCGCCGGTGCCCGGCGGTGGTTACGCTACCCGTATCAGGCGTAGACGTTGCGGCACCGTGGCCGCGACTCCGCCACCTCATCACTGTTTGGAGGAACGCATGCCGCGGCCGTCGAAGTTCGTGACGATGGCCGTGGCAGCGGTATGTACGGCTGCCACGATCTCCGGGTGCGAGGCGAAGGTGTACGGCAGCCCGCCGCCACCGCCCGACGCGCCCCAACTGACCGTCGTGGCGCCGCTGGGCACCGCCGCTCCCCTGCCCGAAGCGCCGCCCGAGCGGCCGTCCGGGACGTTCGAGGGGTTGAAGGCCCGCGAGGTGCAGGCCACCGCCGAGGCGGCCGACGCCGGCGCCGACATCACCGTGGCGGTCCTGGACCGCAATACCGGCGAGCTGGTCACCAACGGCCGCAACAACACCATCGCGATCGCCTCGGTGGTCAAGCTCTTCATCGCCGACGACCTGCTGCTGCAGGAGGCCAACGGCGAAACCACACTGAGCCCCGAGGACCGCACCATGCTCGATGTGATGCTGCGGTCCTCCGACGACAGCGCCGCCGAGGTGTTCTGGAACCGCAGCGGCGGCAGCGCGATCATCGACCGGGTCGTCGACCGTTACGGGCTCGGCTCGACACGCGCCCCCAACAACGGCCGCTGGTTCAACACCATCAGCACGGTGACCGACCTGGTGCGGTATTACGACATGCTGCTGGCCGGTACCGGCGGGCTGCCCTCGGAGCGGGCCAGCATCATCGTGTCCAACCTGGCGCAGTCGACACCGACCGCACCCGACGGCATGGTGCCCGGCGGTGTCTACCCGCAGCGGTTCGGCATCCCGGAGGGGCTGTTCGCCGAGCCGGTGGCGGTCAAGCAGGGCTGGATGTGCTGTGTCGGTTCGGACTGGATGCACCTGTCCACCGGTGTGGTGGGCCCGGAGCGGCGCTATGTGATGGCCATCAGCTCGATGCAGCCGGCCGGCGCCGACGAGGCACGAGAGACCATCACCGAAGCGGTGAAGACGATCTTCCCCGGCGGCAGCATTTAGAGCAGGTCGGGCCGGCGTTCGCGGGTCCGCTGCAGCGACTGTTCGTGGCGCCACGCGTCGATCTTGGCGTGGTCCCCGGACAGCAGCACCGGCGGCACCTCGAGGTCTCGCCAGACCGGCGGCCGGGTGTAGCTGGGGCCTTCCAGCAAGCCGTTCGAGTGCGAATCGTCTTGGTGCGAGGCGGGATTGCCGAGCACCTCGGGCAGCAGACGCACCACAGCCTCGACCATCACCAGGACCGCGGACTCACCACCGGCCAGCACGTAGTCCCCGATGGACACCTCTTCGACCCGCATCCGCCGGGCCGCGTCATCGGCCACCCGCTGGTCGATGCCCTCGTAGCGTCCGCACGCGAACACCAGATGCGCTTCGGCGCTCCACCGTTGCGCGGTGGCCTGGGTGAACGGCCGGCCCGCCGGGGTCGGCACCACGAGAAGTGTTTCCGGCGAACAGATGTCGTCGAGCGCGGCACCCCACACCGGGGCCTTCATGACCATGCCGGGACCACCGCCGTAGGGCGAATCGTCGACCGACCGGTGCACGTCATGGGTCCACTCACGCAGATCGTGCACACCGAGTTCCACGATGCCGGACTGAATCGCCTTGCCCGGCAACGCCTGCTGCAGCGCATCCAGGTAGGCCGGGAAGATCGTGACGACGTCGATCCGCATGCGGCGACTACAGATCTTCGAGGTTGAGCAGGCCGTCGGGCGGATCGATCTCGACGGTGCCATCGGCAAGCGACACCCCGGTGACGATGGCGCTGACGAACGGCACCAGCAGTTCGCCACCCTCGGGTCGCTTGATCGACAGCAGTTCGCCGGCAGCGGTGTGCAGTACCTCGGTCACCGTGCCGACGGCCTCGCCGGCGACGGTGCGCACGGCCAGGCCCTCGAGCTGGTGATCGTAGAACTCGTCGGGATCTGCAATGGGCGGCAGGTTCCCGGAATCGACGAGGAACAACGTGCCGCGGAGTTCGTCGGCGGCGTTGCGGTCGCCGACGCCGGTGAGACGCACCAGCAGTCGGCCACCGTGTTCGCGGACTGTTTCGATGACGAAGTCACGCTCCGGTCCCCCGCGGGGCTTGCGCCCGCGGAGCACCGAACCGGGAGCGAACCGCTCCGCCGGATCATCGGTGCGGACGTCGATGACGATCTCGCCGGTGACACCGTGTGCCTTGGCGACCCGCCCGATGACCAGCTCCATTACTACTGGTCCATTACTACTGGTCGGTGTCCACCACGTCGACGCGGATCCCACGGCCACCGATACCGGCGACCAGTGTGCGCAGCGCAGTCGCGGTACGTCCGCCGCGGCCGATGACCTTGCCCAGGTCATCGGGATGTACATGCACCTCGACGGTGCGGCCACGCCGGTTGGTCACCAGGTCGACCCGCACGTCGTCGGGGTTGTCGACGATCCCGCGAACGAGGTGCTCGACGGCGTCGACGACGACGGTGCTCATTCTGCGGCGGGCTCTGCGGCGGGAGCCTCGGCCTCGGCGGCCTCGGTGGTGTCAGCCTCTTCGGCCTTCTTGGCCGGGGCCTTCTTCTTCTTGAGCTGGGTGGCCTCACCGGTGGGCGCGCTGTCGGCGGCGGCCAGGGCGGCGTTGAACAGGTCCAGCTTGGAGGGCTTGGGCTCCTTGACCCGCAGGGTGCCCTCGGCGCCCGGCAGGCCCTTGAACTTCTGCCAGTCGCCGGTGATCTTCAGCAGCGCCAGGACGGGCTCGGTGGGCTGTGCGCCGACGCTCAGCCAGTACTGCACGCGCTCCGAGTCGATCTCGATCAGGCTGGGCTCTTCTTTCGGCTGGTACTTGCCGATGACCTCGATGGCGCGTCCGTCGCGACGGTTACGCGCATCGGCGACCGAGATGCGGTACTGGGGGTTGCGGATCTTGCCGAAACGGGCGAGTTTGATCTTGACAGCCATGGTGAAGCGTTTCTCCTGTGATTGCCACGCTTGCAATTCAGCGACTCGGGCGGGTTGCCCGGTCCGGTTTTGCCTCTGCGTGTGTGACCGGCGTGCGGCGCATCTAACGTGTCGCGCGCGGGACAGCCGCCTATTGTGCCAGAGCGGGTGCTAGCGGCCCAAATCCCGCCGGCGGTCATCGGCCGGATCCGTCAGACGACTCTGTCGAAGCACTTTTCCTCGACGCGCTTGGTCATCCGCCAGCCCTCGCCGGTGCGCACGAACTCGTCGTCGTACCAGAGCCCGCAGAACAGGACCTGCTTCTCCTCGCCGCCCAGCACCATCGGGTTGAAGCACAGCGTCCGCGAGGTCGCGGTGTCGCCGTCGATCTTCACATCGAAATTGCCGAGCAGGTGGGCGTAGGCCGGGAAGTTCGGCAGCACCTGAGCCAGCCAGGCCTTGACCTCCGGGTAGCGCCCGTCCACCCCGCCCATGGCGCGGTAATCGATATAGGCGTCCGCGGTGAAGACCCGGTCCAGGTCGTCGAACCGCCGCGCGTCGATGGCGGTGGAGTAGTCGACCAGCAGCTGCTGGATTTCCAGACGGTCGGAGATCTCTTCGATGCTCAGCACGCCTCGATTGAACCACTACGTCGGCGGACCCACCGGGCCCTCGGCAGGAGGCCAGTGCTCGCCGGCCCAATCGCCGGGCTCGGCGTGCTCGCCGCGGGCGAGCGGGACCCACTGCTCGGTGGGCGCCGGCTGCTTCGACGACGGGAAGTCGCGCAACTCGCCCTCGGCGTGCGCATCCCATTTGGCGAAGGTCAGCGGTGTCCGCAGCCAGGCGTGCAGCAGGTTGTACACCGCCTCCAGCGATTCGATGTGCGTGCGCTCCCAGCCGTGGCTGCCGTCCAGTCCGAAGCCGACGAGTGCCGCACGGGTGGCCGCGCCCGCCTCGATGGCCGCGGCCGCATCCGAGCGGTAATAGCGGAAGACGTCACGCGCATACGGGATACCGCGTTCTTCGGCCAGCCGGCACAGCTTGCGGGTGAGGTGATAGTCGAACGGCCCGTGCAGGTCTGCCATCGGGATGGTCGCACCGTCTTCGATGGAGTCCTGTCCCGGCGCACACACCGCGTTGTCGACGGACACCAGTTCGGCGACATCGGGCGGCAGGCCGTGGCTGGCGCCGTGGCCGACCTCCTCGGTGATGGTCACCATGATGGTGGTGCGATGCGGCAGCCTGGTGCGCTGGGTCATCACATCGCGGGCCAATGCCAGCGCCACCGCGACACCGGCCTTGCCGTCCAGGTGCCGCGAGACGATGAAACCGTCCTCGGTGAGTTCGGGGCTGGTGATCAACGCGACGAAGTCACCGACCTGGAAGCCGAGACGCTCCAGGTCCGCACGTGTGGACACCTTGCGGTCGATGCGGACCTCGACGTCCTCCCATCGGGTCGGCTGGGTGTCGATCTCGTCGCCGAAGGCGTGGCCCGAGGCCTTCAGCGGCATCACGGTGCCGGTGAAGAACTCGTCGGCGTCGTCGGTGAAGATCCGGACCCGCGCCCCGGTGGCAAACCGTGCGGAGAAGGTGCCCACCGGGATCAACTCGAGCCGGCCGTTGTCCTTGAGGCGGCGCACCATGCAGCCGATGGTGTCGGCGTGCACGACGACGGCCCGCTCGACGGTGTCGGAATCGCCCGGCAGTTCGGCATTGAGGGCGCCGCGCCGGGTGAGCGTGAACGGCACGCCGAGACCGGTGAAGATCTCGCCGATGAGTTGCATGACGGCGTCGGTGCGCCCGGACGGGCTGGGTGTCTGGAGCAACGACAACAAGGTGTCGACCATCCAGTCTCGGTCAGCATCCGGCATCCGTGGCGCAGGCGTCTGTTCGGTTGTTCCGGAACTCACTGAGGCGGCTCCACTGGGTCAGGGTGCCACGCCCATGGCGTGGCAGCGGTGCGGGGAAAGAGAAGGTCCACGAAAGCCTGTGCGGTGGGCCGGGGTTCGTGATTGGCCAGCCCCGGACGCTCGTTGGCTTCGATGAAAACATACTCTTCGCCCTTCACCGAGGGCACGATGAGGTCGATACCGGTGACCGGGATGCCGATGGCGTCGGCCGCGTCCACCGCGACCTTGGCCAGCGTCGGGTTCAGGTCGTCGGTCACATCGACGATGGTGCCGCCGGTGTGCAGATTGGCGGTGCGGCGCACCACCAGGTGCTCGTTGGCCGGCAGCACATCGTCCATCTCCCAGCCGGCGTCGCGCACGGTGTCCTCGGTCACCGAGTCCATCGGGATCTTCGACTCGCCGTGGGTGGCGCCCGACCGGCGTCGGCTCTGCGCCTCGATGAGGTGGGCGACGGTGTGCTGGCCGGTGCCGATGATCTCCGCCGGACGGCGCACCGCGGCCGCGATCACCTTGCCGTTGATGACGACGATCCGCAGATCCTCACCCTCACAACGTTCTTCGATCAGCACATCGGGGCAGTGCTTGCTGGCGAGCTCGAGTGCACGTCGCAGCTCGTCGTGCCGGGTGACACCGACGGTGATACCGGCTCCTTGCTCGCCGCGGGCGGGCTTGACCACGACGGAGCCCACCGTGGCGAGGAAACGCTGGTCCTCCTCGCCGAAGGTCGCGGTGATTCCCCGCGGCACCCGCACGCCCGCTTCGGCCACCACCTTCCGGGCGATCCGCTTGTCATCGCAGCGGCTCATCGCGACGGCGTTGGTGAGTTCGGACAACGATTCCCGGGTGGTGATCGAGGTGCCGCCGTGGGTGAGCTGCATGTAGCCGGCCTGGGCGTCGAGGATCCGCACCGCGATCCCGCGCAACATGGCTTCGTCGGCGATGATCCGCGCATACGGGTTCAGTTGGGCGAGTTCCTCTTCGGCCTGGGCCGGGGCGAACAGCCGCTCGTTGATCGCGTTCTTGCGTTTGACGCCGAGCTCGGGGACACGCTCGAATCCCATCCGCTCATAGAGCGCGATGGCCGCCGCATTGTCGTGCAGCACCGACAGATCCATCTGGGCCCGGCCGCGACGGATGAACTCCTCGACCAACGAGCGCACCAGCAGGCCGCCGGCCCCCGGCCGGCACAGGGTCGGGCTGACGGCCAGGCACCACAGCGAGGAGCCGTTCTCCGGGTCGTCGAACAGTTGCAGGTGGTCGATGCCGGTGACGGTCCCGACCACCGCACCGGTGTCGTCCTCGACGGCCACCAGGTAGATCATGTGCTGCTCGGACTGGCTGTTGTGCCACATCAGGTCGATGTCGGCGGGCACCATCCGGCACTGCAGGTAGATCTCGTTGATGGCGGCGCAATCGGCGATCCTCTGGACCGGCCGCACCGTCACCCCGGGCAGCTCCGGCGGCAGGTAGGCCAGCGGTTCGGTGAGGTTCAGCCGGTAGGTGAAACTCGGATCGATGAAGAAGTCCTGCGGGTTGAGCGCGACGAAGACGTGCGGAGCCTCCAGGTACATGCCGATATCGCGACGGCCGCTGGCTTCCGCGCGCAGCGCGGTGCCCAGCTCACCGGGATCGTCGAAGGTCTGCCCAAAGACCAGCCGACCCCATCCGAGGTCCTGGATGACCTCTTTGGGCTCGGTGCCCTTCTCGACGGTCATCTCGTCGCTACCCCATCCACGTGATGCGCCAGCCACAGTTCCAAGAGGCCGAGTTGCCACAGCGGGTTACCCCGAAGTGGCGTCAGGTAACCATTCGGTTCGGCGAGCAGGCGATCCACCTCGGTCGGGTTGAACAGGCCGCGGGCGCGTGCCCCGTCACTGTGCAGCGCGTCGCGCACCAGGTCCAGGTACGGCCCGGCCAGGTGCTTGAGCGCGGGCACCGGGAAGTAGCCCTTCGGCCGGTCGATCACCTCGTGCGGGATGACCTTGCGGGCGGCCTCTTTCAGCACGCCCTTGCCGTCATGGGCGGTCTTGAGTGACGGCGGGCAGGTGGCCGCGAGTTCGACGAGCTCGTGGTCCAGGAACGGCACCCGTCCCTCCAGACCCCAGGCCATGGTCATGTTGTCCACGCGCTTGACCGGATCGTCGACGAGCATCACGGTGGTGTCCAGGCGCAGCGCCCGGTCGGTTGCGGTGGCCGCGCCGGGATGGGCGAAGTGATCCAGCACATAGTCGCCCGCGATGTCCGCGTCGAGGCGCCAGGCCGGCCCCACCAGCGTGTTCAGCGCGCCGTGGTCGCGGTCGAAGAACGCCTGCCGGTAGCTGGCCAGCGCGGCGCGCGGGTCGTCGTCGGCGGCGTGCGCCATCGGCGGATACCAGTGATATCCGGCGAAGATCTCGTCGGCGCCCTGCCCGGACTGCACCACCTTGACGTGCTTGCTGACCTCCTGGGACAGCAGATAGAACGCCACACAGTCGTGGCTCATCATCGGCTCGCTCATGGCGCCGATCGCCCCGGACAATGCCGGCAGCATGCGGGCCGTGTCGATCCGGATCTGGTGATGGTCGGTGCCGTAGTGGCGGGCGATGACATCGGAGTACTTGAACTCGTCGCCCTCTTCCCCGCCGGCGGCCTCGAACCCGATCGAGAATGTCGCCAGTCCGTGCTGGCCGGCCTCGGCGAGCAGGCCGACGATCAGGCTGGAGTCCAGGCCACCGGAGAGCAGGCAGCCCACCGGCACATCGGCGACCAGTCGACGTTCGACGGCGGTGCGCAGCGAGGCAAGGATCGCCTCTTCCCATTCGTTCTCCGACCAGCCGGCACGTTCGGCCGAGCGCTCGAAGACGGGCTCCCAGTACGTGTGCTGGGTGCGGGTGCCGTCGGGCTCGATGCGCATCAGGGTTCCTGGCGGCAATTTGTGCACACCGCGCAGGATGGTGTGCGGCGGCGGCACCACCGAGTGGAAGCTCAGATAGTGGTGCAGCGCAACAGGATCGATCTCGGTGTCCACCCCGCCCGCGGCCACCAGCGCCGGCAGTGAGGAGGCGAACCGCAGCGCATCGGATACCTCGGTCCAGTACAGGGGTTTGATACCCAGCCGGTCGCGGGCCAGCAGCACCCGGCCGGAGTCGACCTCGGTGATCGCGAAGGCGAACATGCCGAACAGGTGCTCGACGACCCGTTCACCCCATTCGCGGTACCCCTTCAGCACCACTTCGGTATCGCTGTGGGAGAAGAACCGGTAGCCCTTGCCGATCAGCTCCTGACGAAGCTGCGGATAGTTGTAGATGCAGCCGTTGAACGCAACGGTGAGACCCAGATCGGGATCGTGCATGGGCTGTTGTCCGTGACTGGACAGGTCGATGATCGCCAGGCGGCGATGCCCGAAGGCGATTCCGTCCTGGGCCCAGAAGCCGCCGCTGTCCGGGCCTCGCGGCACCATCGATTCGGCCATTTTGGCAATGGCCCCTAGGTCTGCCGACCGGCCGCGAGCAACCTCGCCGGCGATGCCGCACATTCTTTTCGTCCCCCTCGATGGTGTTTGGCCACTCTGGTTCGCGCTGGTCCTACGTTACCGGTGCGGGCTCTCGCCAAACCCTCGGCAGTGAAAGGTAGTTAGGCTCACATCCCATGCGAAGGCTCCTTGCCGGTCTCATCTCGGTGTTCCTGCTCTGCTCCGCCGGCACCGGCACGGCCGTCGCCGAGCCGGGTGTCGATCAACCCCTCGGCTCGGTACCGATACCGGATGGACCTGCGCAGGCGTGGGTCATCGCGGACATGGACAGCGGCGCGGTCCTGGCCTCTAAGAACGGCTATGCGCGGTACGCCCCGGCCAGCACCATCAAGGTGCTGCTGGCCATGGTCGTGCTCGACGAACTGCCCCTGGATGCGACGGTGGTCGCCAATGAGGCCGACACCCGGGTGGAGTGCAATTGCGCCGGGGTGGCGGCCGGGCACACCTACACGGTGCGCCAGTTGTTGGAGGGCCTGCTGCTGGTGTCGGGCAACGACGCGGCAAACACGTTGGCGACCATGCTCGGCGGTCAACCGGCGGCGGTGGCGAAGATGAACGCGAAGGCCGCCATGCTCGGTGCGCACGCCACGGTGGCGGGCAGCCCGTCGGGTATCGACGGCCCCGGTATCGACATGTGGTCTTCGCCGCACGATCTGGCGGTCATGTTCCGGGCGGCGCTGGCCAATCCGGTGTTCGCGCAGATCACCGCGCAGCCGACGGCGGTGTTCCCGGGGAAGGCCGGCGATCGGGTCCTGGTCAATCAGGACGAACTGCTGGGCCGCTACCCCGGCATGCTCGGCGGTAAGACCGGTTTCACCGACCTGGCCCGCAAGACCTTCGTCGGCGCCGCCCAGCGCGACGGCCGACGACTGGTGGTCGCGTTGATGTTCGGACTGATCCACGAGGGCGGCCCGACGTATTGGGATCAGGCGTCGGCGTTGCTGGACTGGGGGTTCGCCCAGGATCGCGCGGCCGCTGTCGGGGCCCTCTAGTCGATACCGGACGGATACCTTCCCGCGCACGGAACGAGTCCTGCCGACCGTAGCCTTCGCACGTGCGACATCTGTTCGCGGCGACCGTGCTCGCCCTCAGCACCGTCATCGCGTCGCCCGCACAGGCCGCGCCCGCCGCGGAACCCATTGGCGCGCAATCTTTCACCAACGGGCCCGCCGACGCGTACCTGCTGGCCGACCTGGACACCGGCGCAGTCCTGGCCGCCAAGGATCCGGGCGGTTCCTACGCCCCGGCCAGCACCATCAAGGTGCTGCTGGCCATGGTGGTGCTCGACAATCTACGGCCCGGCAACTTCGCCCGCGCCAACGCCTCGCATACCAAGGTCGAATGTTCCTGTGTGGGACTGAAACCGGGACAGCCCTACACGGTGACGCAGTTGCTCAGCGCGCTACTCATGGTGTCGGGCAACGATTCTGCGAACATGCTTGCCGATATGCTGGGCGGCCAACGGGCCGCGGTCGCCGCGATGAACCGCAAGGCCGCAAGTGTCGGCGCACGCGGGACCAGGGCCTCGTCTCCGTCCGGCTTGGACGGCCCCGGCTGGGAGTCGATCACCACCCCGCACGATCTGGCCGTCATCTTCCGCGCCGCGCTGCGGTACCCGCTGATCGCGCAGATCATGCGGGCCCAATCCGCCCCCTTCCCCGGTAAGACCCTGTCGAACCAGAATGAGCTGCTGACGAGGTACCCGGGCGACCTGGGCGGCAAGACCGGTTTCACCAACCTGGCCCGCAAGACGTACGTCGGGGCAGCGCAACGCGGGAACCGCCGGCTCGTTGTGGTACAGATGTACGGAACCGGTGACCTGTACGGACAGGCGATCAGCCTTCTGGACTGGGGATTCAGCCAACCCTGAGGGGGAGCTCCCCACAACCGCCCCCAACCAAGTAAGGTCACCCTAATTTGAACGCCGGACACCAGTCCAGGCGCGTGAACAAGGGGGCATCGTGTCCGGCCGAGCTGATCTCTCACTCATCGTCGCCTTCGGCACCGACATGGGGAACTCCGAGGACGCCGCGATGACGTTCGCCGAGGCGGTCGGCGACATCGGCATCGAGGTCGAGGCGGTGGAACTGAACCAGGTCGAGGTCTCCGAGCTGCAGAACGCCACCCACTTCATCACGGTGGTATCCACCTTCGGCGAGGGCGAGTTCCCGGATTCGGCCACGTTGTTCTGGGAGGCGCTCAGCGCCGACACCGAACGCCTCGAGCACCTCAACTTCGCGGTCCTGGCGCTCGGCGACAGCTCGTACGAGTTGTTCTGCAATGCCGGCCTGCTGCTCGATCAGCGCCTGGAAGCGCTGGGCGCCAAGCGGATGACCGACCGGGTGGACGTCGACGGTTTCTACGAGGAGCCCGCCAAGGCGTGGACCGCCGAACTGGTCAAGCAGCTGACCGCCGAGCAGGGCGAGGGAGCCGCCGAGGACTCGGCGGCGGCGCCCACCACGGCCCCCGAACGTGCCGAACCCCGCGAGCGGAACGTGCCGGTCCTCGCCCGCCTGGCCGTCAACCGGTGGCTCAACGCGACCGAGTCCGACAAAGAGGTCCGGC
The DNA here is from genome assembly GCF_008329585.1 of Mycolicibacterium sp. P9-22. Taxonomy (GTDB): domain Bacteria; phylum Actinomycetota; class Actinomycetes; order Mycobacteriales; family Mycobacteriaceae; genus Mycobacterium. The sequence goes on from NZ_NPKP01000009.1 coordinate 25,293, forward strand.
ACTTCGAGGTGGACCTCACCGGTACCGGGATCACCTATCACGCAGGCGATTCCATCGCTGTGCACGCCACCAACGACCCGGCGCTGGTCGAGGCGCTGCTGGCCGGGCTCGGGGTCGGCGCGGATTACCCGGTCAACGGCCACGACCAGCCGCTGGGCACCCTGCTCACCGAGTACTTCGAGATCCGCACGCCGTCACGTGCGCTGCTGAGCCTGGCCGCGTCGCGCACGTCCGATGCGACGGTCGCCGAGACGTTGCGGTCCGGGGACACCCACGGCGGCACCGAGGGTTCCTGGCTGTACGGCAAGGACGTGCTGGACATCATCGGGCTGGCCGATCTCAAGGCTGATGAGGTCATCGACACGCTGCGCCCCCTGCAGTTCCGCGACTACTCGATCGCGTCCAGCCCGCTGGCCCACCCCGACAGCGTGCACCTGACCGTGGCCAGCGTGCGCTACGACGTCGCGGGCCGCCGGCACGGCGGTGTCGCCTCCACCTTCCTGGCCGACCGCTGCGAGAACCTGCTGGTCCATCTGCGGCCCAACAATCATTTCCGGCTGCCGGCCGGCGATGTGCCGGTCATCATGATCGGCCCCGGAACCGGTATCGCGCCCTTCCGCGCGTTCCTGCAGGAGCGCAAGGCCACCGCCGCGACGGGGAAGTCGTGGTTGTTCTTCGGCGACCGACGCCGCGCGACCGATTACCTGTACGGCGAGGAACTGGAGGAGTTCGTGTCCTCGGGTGTGCTGACCCGGCTGGACCTCGCCTTCTCCCGGGATCAGGATGCGAAGGTATATGTGCAGCAACGCATTCAGGAGAACGCCGAAGACTTCTACAACTGGCTGCAGGACGGTGCGCACGTGTACGTGTGCGGGGACGCCGACCGGATGGCCAAGGATGTGGACGCCGCGCTGCACGAGGTGATCGCCCGGGTCGGCGGGCTGGATGCCGCGGCCGCGCACGCCTACGTCAATGACCTCATCAAGAGCCACCGCTACGTCCGCGACGTGTACTGAGCTACCTCCACACCCGGCCGCGCAAGATCACCAGATCCGGGTGCCCCACCCCCACCTCGCGGGGGTCCTCGGCGAAGCAGAGCAGGTCCGCCGACGCGCCGTGTTCGAGCGCCGGGCGCCCCAGCCACGCCCGGGCATCCCAGCTCGCCGCGCCCAGCGCTTCGGTCGGGCTCATCCCGACACCCGTGAGCGCGTCGATCTCATCGCCGATGCGACCGTGCCGGACCATCCCGCCGGCATCGGTGCCCGCGTAGATCGGCACCCCGGCATCGTGGGCGGCGCCGACGCGTTGCTTGCAGGACGCGTACAGATCACGCATGTGCTTGGCGTAGGTCGGGTACTTGCCGGCCGCGTCGGCGATCCCGGGGAAGTTGTCGATGTTGATCAGGGTGGGCACCAGCGCAGTGCCGTGCTCCAGCATCAGCTCGATGGTGTCGTCGGTGATACCGGTGCCGTGCTCGATGCAGTCGATGCCCGCGTTGATCAGCCCGGGCAGGGCATCCTCGCCGAACACGTGCGCGGTGACGCGCGCTCCGTTGGCGTGCGCGGCCGCGATGGCCTCGACCAGTACGTCATCGGACCACAGCGGCGCCAGGTCGCCCACTCCCCTGTCGATCCAGTCGCCGACCAGCTTCACCCAGCCGTCACCCCAGCGGGCCTGCTCGGCGACATAGGCCGGGAGCTGCGTCTCGTCCTCGATATCGATCGGCAGGCCGGGCATGTAGCGCTTGGGCCGGGCCAGGTGCCTGCCGGCCCGGATGATGCGCGGCAGGTCCTCGCGGTCGTCGAGACTGCGGGTGTCGACCGGGGAACCGGCGTCGCGCAGCAGCAGGGCGCCGGCGTCGCGCTCGGTCTCGGCCTGTTCGATCGCCTCGCCGAAGGTGGTCGCACCGCCGGGCCCGAGCCCGACATGGCAGTGCGCATCGACCAGCCCGGGAATGATCCAGCCGCCGTCGAAGACGGTGTCGGCATCGGCGATCGACTCAGCCGACAGCGTGCCCTGATGAATCCACCACTGCACCTCCTCGCCGTCGGGTAGGCCCCGGCCGCGGAGGTGCAGCGCCGCCATATCTAGTTCTGCCCCGGGAACTTCAGCTTCGACAGATCGATATTGGCCAGGCCCGGCGGCAACTCGTCGAGCCCCTTGGGCATCCCGGTCAGATCCGGGAACCCGGCGGGCAGACCTGCGCCCATCGGGTTCTTCGGCGGCGTCGGTCCCCGGCCCTTCTTCTTACCGGCCTGCTTGTTCTTGCCCTTGCCGGCCTTGCGCGGGGAGCTCTTGCGCGCGAACGGCATTCCCATCTGACCGGCCATCTGGGACATCATCTTGCGGGCCTCGAAGAAGCGGTCGACGAGCTGGTTGACCTCGCCCACCGAGACCCCGGAGCCGTTGGCGATGCGCAGCCGGCGGGAGCCGTTGATGATCTTCGGGTCGGCCCGCTCGGCGGGGGTCATGCCGCGGATGATGGCCTGGACGCGGTCGAGCTGGCTGTCGTCGACGGCGGCCAGCGCATCCTTCATCTGACCGGCGCCGGGCAGCATGCCCAGCAGGTTGCCGATCGGGCCCATCTTGCGGATGGTGAGCATCTGCTCGAGGAAGTCCTCCAGCGTCAGCTCACCGGAGCCGATCTTGGCCGCCGCGGCTTCGGCCTGTTCGGCGTCAAAGTGCTGTTCGGCCTGTTCGATGAGCGACAGCACATCGCCCATACCGAGGATGCGGCTGGCCATCCGGTCGGGGTGGAAGACGTCGAAGTCTTCGAGCTTCTCGCCGCTGGAGGCGAAGAGGATCGGCACGCCGGTGATCTCGCGGACCGACAGCGCGGCACCACCGCGGGCGTCGCCGTCGAGCTTGGTCAGCACGACGCCGGTGAAGCCGACACCGGATCCGAAGGCCTCCGCGGTGGTCACCGCGTCCTGGCCGATCATGGCGTCGAGCACGAACAGTGTCTCATCGGGTTTGACGGCATCGCGGATGGCCGCGGCCTGGCTCATCAGCTCCTCGTCGATACCGAGGCGGCCGGCGGTGTCGACGATGACGACGTCGTAGTGCTTCGACTTGGCCTCGGCCAGGCCGGCGGTGGCCACCGAGACCGGGTCGCCGGTGGTCATCTGGTCAATGGTCACGCCGTCGGGTGAGACCCCCGGGTGCGGTGCGAACACCGCGACGCCGGCGCGCTCGCCGACGATCTGCAACTGGCGCACCGCGCCGGGGCGCTGCAGGTCACAGGCCACCAGCAGCGGGGTGTGCCCCTGCGCCTTGAGCCATTTGGCGAGCTTTCCGGCCAGCGTCGTCTTACCGGAGCCCTGCAGACCGGCGAGCATGATCACCGTCGGTGGGTTCCTGGCGAACGCCAGCTGCCGGGTCTCCCCGCCGAGGATGCCGACGAGCTCCTCGTTGACGATCTTGACGACCTGCTGGGCCGGGTTGAGCGCGGCCGAGACCTCGGCGCCCTTGGAGCGGTCCTTGACGCGGCCGACGAAGGCGCGCACCACGGGCAGCGACACGTCGGCTTCGAGCAGGGCCAGCCGGATCTCCCGCGCGGTGGCGTCGATATCGGCGTCGGTCAGCCGACCTCGGGCGCGCAGGCCCTGCAGTGCACCGGTCAACCGGTCAGAGAGCGATTCAAACACCTGATAAGCCTAACGGTCGAAGTTCTGGTCCGAGGCGGCCCGCTGACGCTAATCTGTCAACGCACGATGACAGATTCGGCCGGAGGCCCCCATGACAGCGATCGACGTCCCCCTCCCCGAGGTGCGCAGCAACCTCGACGAGCCGACGAGCGTGACGCACATCAGCCAGTGCACGCTGTGCGAGGCGCACTGCGGCATCCACGTGACCGTCACCGATGACCGGGTCAGCCGGATCGCCGGCAACCCCGACGATGTGTTGTCCAAGGGCTATATCTGCCCCAAGGCGACCGCGATGGGCGGCCTGCACCACGACCCGGACCGGCTGCGCACCCCGATGCGCCGCGTCGGGGACTCCTTCGAACCGGTCAGCTGGGCCGAGGCCTTCACCGAGATCGGCACCCGGTTGCGGCGTGTCCGCCGCAAGCACGGTGTCCGCGCGCTGGGCATGTATCTGGGCAACCCGGCCGCCCATAGTTCCGGCGCCATGTACGGGCTCGCGCTGCGCATCGCGCTGCTCACCCCGAACTTCTATTCGGCCTCGTCCATCGACCAGATGCCGCACGAGTACGCGGCGTGGCGGGTGTTCGGATCCAACGTGCTGGTTCCGATCACCGATATCGACCGCACCCAGCGGCTGGTGATCCTGGGGGCGAACCCGGCGGTGTCCAACGGCTCGCTGTCGATCATGCCGGGCGCCAGACGACGTATCAAAGCGGTCCGCGACCGCGGCGGCAAGGTCGTGGTCATCGATCCGCGCCGCACCGAGACGACCCGGCTTGCCGATCAGCACGTCGCGGTGCGCCCGGGCGGTGACCTCTATCTGCTGATGGGCATGCTGCATGTACTGATCGGCGAAAACCTCTGCGACACCGCGGCACTCGACAAGCTGGCGACGGGCCGACAGGAGCTCGCCGATCTGGTGCAGCACGCCACCCCGGAGGCGATGGCGGCCCGCGCGGGTGTCGGTGCCGACGAGATCCGCGCGCTGGCCCGCGAGCACGCGGCGGCCGAGTCGGCGGCGATCTACGCCCGCATCGGCATCTGCCAGCAGGAGACCGGGACCTTGGTGAGCTGGCTGGTCATGGTGATCAACACGGTCACCGGAAACCTCGACCGGCCGGGCGGCACGATGTTCTCCACCCCCATCGTCGATGTGCCTCGGCTGGCCAAGTTCATCCCCGTCGGGCACGGCCGGTGGACCGACCGCTCAGGCCGCCACAAATCGTTCCGCGGTGAGCTGCCCGCGGTGACGATGGCCGACGAGATACTCACCGAGGGCCCCGGACAGATCCGGGCGATGATCACCTACGCCGGTAACCCGGTGTCCTCGATCCCGCAGAAGGGCCGCCTCGCCGAGGGCCTGGCACAGCTGGATCTGTATGTGGCGGTGGACATGTACATCACCGAGACCACCCGGCACGCCGATTTCATCCTGCCGCCGGTGTCCCCGCTGGAACGCGAGGATGTCGGGCTGCTGACCACGATCTTCAGTGTGCGCAACAACATTCGCTATCAGCACCGCAGTTTCGAACCGACGATCGGCGCCCTGGAGGACTGGGAGATCCTCAGTCGGTTGACCTTCGAACTGCTCCCCGCTCCGCTGCGCCAGCTCGCCGCGCCGCTGCGTGAGAAATTCATCGCGTTCGCCGACCCGCTGCGGGCCACCGCTGCCGCGCTGGCCACCGGCCCGTACGGCAGGCTTCGCCGGGGCCGCAAGGGCATCACCATGAAGGCGCTACGCAACAGCGCCGGAGGTATCGATCTCGGTCCGCTGCAGCCCCGGCTCGACAGGGTGCTGGCCACCTCGGATCGCCGGGTACACCTGGCACCGGCGGAGTTCGTCGCCGACGCGGCGGCCCGGCTGGTCGCCACGGACGAGGCACCCGGTGACGGCCGACTGCAACTGATCGGCCGACGCAACCTGCGCAGCAACAACTCCTGGCTGCACAATGTGCCGTCGATGACGGGCGGTAACAACCGGTGCACGGTGCTGATGCATCCCGAGGACGCGGTCGCGCGCGGACTGGCCCAGGGCGACACCGTGCGCGTCGCCTCGGCGACCGGGCAGATCGACATCCCGCTGGACATCAGCGATGAGATGCGGGCGGGCACCGTCGCCGTCCCGCACGGGTGGGGCCATCGCAACACCGGGTGGCAGCACGCGAACACCCTGGCCGGCGCGAACGTCAACGATCTGCACGACCCGGATCAGGTGGACACCTTCACCGGGACGGCGGCGGTGAACAACACCTGGGTCACCGTCTTTGCACCCTGACCTAGCTGGCTTCGGGCACCTTGCGCGGAGGCGCTGGCAGCATCGCGTACAGGTCGCGCTCCAGATCGGCACGCGCCTCGGCGATCTTGGCGGCGTCCGCACCGGCCGACAGCGTGGGAACCGTGATGCTGAACACGTCGATCACCACCGATCCCAGGGTGGTGACCTTGGCCCAGTTGATGTCCAGCCCGTCGCGTTCGAGGACGGCGGTGAGCCGGGCCAGCAGACCGGGCCGGTCGCTGGCGCGGACCTGAACGAAGAACTCACCGGGGGCGCCGCCGTCGGTCCACAGGATGCGCGGTGGGGCGATGGTGTGGTTCACCGGGACAGAGGCCGGGGTCTCCCCCGCCCGGTACGGAGCGGCCGCGGCGCTTTCCAGGTCCCGGCGTTCGAGGGTTTCGATGACGTCGAGTTGGCCGTCCAGCGCGAGAATGAACTGCTGGCGCAGCAGTTCGGCTGCCGGTGGCGTGCCGAAATGCGGTGAGACCGCGAAGGTGTTGATGGCCACCCCGTCGCGGCTGTTCACCGATGCCGAGTGCACCCGCAGGGCGTGCAGGGCCAACACTCCGGCGGCCTTGGACAGCAATCCGCGGCGGTCCGGGGCGATCATCGTGACGTTGTGGATGTGCGGGCCTTCGCCGGCCGTCATCTCCACGTGGACCACGCCGTCGCCGGCCAGTTCCAGATAGCGAGGATCGACGGGATCCGGTGTGGGCAGCGGTTCGCCGGCCATCACCAGCCGGCACCGGCGCACCAGATCGCCGATGAGCGAGGACTTCCAGTCTCCCCACACCCCGGGCCCGGTGGCCAGCGAATCTGCCTCGGCCAGCACGTGCAGCAGTTCCAGCAACTGGTAGTCGCCACCGAGCGCGTCGACCACGGTGGCAATCGTCTTGGGGTCCTGCAGGTCTCGACGGGTGGCGGTATCGGGCAGCAGCAGGTGATAGCGCACGATCTTGGACAGCACCTCGACATCGGAGGGCCACAGGCCCAGCCGGGTGCCGATCTGGGTGGCCAGTTCGGCGCCGATGACACTGTGGTCACCGCCGCGCCCCTTGCCGATGTCGTGCACCAGCGCACCGAGCACCAGCAGGTCCGGGCGTGCCACCCGGGTGGTGAATGCGCTTGCCCGCGAGACGGTTTCGATCAGATGCCGGTCGACGGTCCAGATGTGCACCACATCGCGGGGCGGCAGGTCACGCACCGCACCCCATTCGGGGAACAGCCGGCCCCACAGCCCGGTGCGGTCCAGCGCTTCGACGGTGTTCACCGCCGCCGGCCCCGCGGAAAGCAGCACCAGCAGATCCTTGAGCGCCTCGCGCGGCCAGGGGGCGCGCAGTTCAGGTGCGGCACCGGCAAGCCGGCTCAGCGTGGATGCGGCGATCGGCAGCGCGGTGGTGGCCGAGGCGGCGGCCACCCGCAGGATCAGGCCGGGGTCGCGTTCGGGTTTGGCGTCGCGGGCCAGGATGACCTCGCCGGCGAACTCGATCACACCCTCATCGAGCGGGCGCCGCGCCGGCCGGCGCAACGCGGCGAATCCACGGCGCGGCAGCGCATTTCCGGCGGTACGGATGCCGGCGTCGACGTAGTAGCTGATGGTGCGGGCCGCATCGGAGATGGTGCGGGCCAGGTCGAACCGGTCCCCGATGCGCAGGGCGGCACCGATCTCGTCGGCGTACTGGGCCAGCACCTGTTCGCGGCCCCGCCTGGAGACGCGGTGCAGCTCGGTGCGGACATTGAGCAGCGCCAGGTGGGCCTCGCCGAGCGTTCCGGTCGGTGAGGCGAGCAACCGGCTCGGGTACACGTCGGCGAGTTGGGCGATGGCCAGACCATTGAGCAGCTGCACATCACGCAGGCCGCCGCGACCGTTCTTCAGGTCGGGCTCGGCGCGGTGTGCGATCTGCCCGCTGCGTTCCCAGCGGGCACGAGTGTGCTCGACGAGTTCTTCGTAGCGCGAGGCGATCCCGATGCGCCACTGGCGCCGCGCCCCGCCGGTCAGCAGCGCGGACAGTTCGGCGTCCCCGGCGATGTGGCGGGCGTCTAGCATGGCCATCCCGGCGGAGATGTCCTCACCGGCCACCTGCAGCGCCTCGGGCACCGTGCGCACGCTGTGGTCGATGTGAATGTTGGCGTCCCACAGCGGGTACCAGAGCAGTTCGGCGACCTGGGAGACGATATCGGCCGGCATGTTGTCGTGCAGCAGCATGAGGTCGAGGTCGGAGTACGGCAGCAGTTCGCCACGCCCCAGCCCGCCGGTGGCGACGATGGCGAACCCGCTGGTGGCGGTGATCCCGATCTCGGCGGCCTTGGTGGACAACCAGAATTCGTTGAGGTCCAGCAGCGCGTCGCGCAGCGCGGCGGCATCGAGTTGTTTGCCACCGACGTCGAGCAGCTGTTTCGACGCCTTGGCCAGATCATTGGCCGGACGCGGCGATCCCGCTGCCGGGGCCTCCCATCGGGAACCCCCAGCAGCGGGATCTGGTGTCTGATCAGTCATTTCGGTCCTCCCCCGGCCCTACGTTCGAACGGTCACATATTCGGCCGGGAAACGACCCTCCAGCTGATTAGAGTGCGTCGACTCCCCGCTCACCGGTGCGCACCCGCACAACGGTGTCCACGGGGCTCACCCATACCTTGCCGTCACCGATCTTCCCGGTGCGGGCCGCCTGCACGATGACGTCCACCACCTTGTCCACGGCGGAGTCGTCGACGACGACCTCGACGCGCACCTTCGGCACGAAGTCCACCGAATACTCGGCGCCACGATAAACCTCGGTGTGGCCCTTCTGGCGTCCGTAGCCCTGCACCTCGCTGACGGTCATTCCGAGGATGCCCGTCTGCTCCAGGCCCGTCTTGACGTCTTCAAGAGTGAACGGTTTGACGATCGCAGTGATCAGTTTCATTTAGTCGATTCCTTCCAGGACTCAGTCAATTGTTCCCGATCATGCGAGTTCATAAGCGGTTTCTGCGTGCTCGGTCTCATCGATACCGGTGTCTTCGTCTTCCTTGCTGACTCGCCAGCCTAGTGGCTTGACCACGAAGGCGATGATCGTCGTCAGCACGGCGGTGAACAGCAGTGCCACGCCGGCGATCACAATCTGGACGACCAGCTGCTTGTAGTCGCCGCCGACGAACAGGCCGGCATCGGTGGCGAAGAAGCCCAGCGCGACCGTGCCCCACAAGCCGGCAACGAGGTGCACGCCGACGACGTCGAGCGAGTCGTCGTAGCCGAACTTGTACTTCAGACCGATTGCCAACGCCGACAACACACCCGCGATCGCACCGACGACGAGCGACCAGACCGGCGTCAGATTGCCACAGGCCGGGGTGATGGCGACCAGACCGGCGACCACACCCGAGGCGGCGCCCACGCTGGTGGCGTGGCCGTCACGCAAGCGCTCCACGAGCAGCCAGCCGAGCATCGCGGCGGCGGTGGCAGCGGCGGTGTTGACCCAGACCAGACCGGCGAGCATGTCGGCGCCGCCCTCGGAGCCGACGTTGAAACCGAACCAGCCGAACCACAGGATCGCGGCGCCGAGCATCACGAACGGGATGTTGTGCGGACGGAACGCGGTCTTGCCGAAGCCACTGCGCTTGCCCAGCAGGATCGCGAGCACCAGCGCGGCCATACCGGCGTTGATGTGAACGACTGTGCCACCGGCGAAGTCGATGGGTGCGACGTTGGCCGCGCCTTCCTCATCGACACCGAACAGTTTGGCCGCGAGGCCCTGCTCGTTGGCCGACAGCAGACCGCCGCCCCAGACCATGTGCGACAGCGGGAAGTACACGAAGGTGACCCACAGGCCGCCGAAGACCAGCCAGGTGCCGAATTTCATGCGCTCGGCGACCGCACCGCTGATCAGTGCGACCGTGATGACGGCGAAGGTGAGCTGGAAGGCGACCCACACGATGGCCGGCACAGTGCCGAATCCGCCGTAGACGAAGCTTTCCACACCGTTGATCTCACGGACCTCGGCGAGTTGGTTGACGCCGAACAGGGAGAACGGGCTGTCGAAGAACAGACCGGGGTCTTCACCGGTGTGGGCCGAGGAGAAGGACATCGAGTAGCCCCACAGCACGTAGATGACACTGACCAGGCCCAGCGAGCCGAAGGACATCATCATCATGTTCAGGACGGACTTCTGGCGGGACAGACCACCGTAGAAGAACGCGAGTCCCGGCGTCATGAACAACACCAGGGCTGCCGAGATGAGGACCCAGGCGGTGTTACCGGTGTCCAATCCATCCGGGCCGAACGGCAGGAAACTATCGTCCGGCAAAGCCGTGACGACGTCGCTTAAGGCAAAGACCACTTTGTGTGAACCTCCTCGGGATTTCGCCGACGAATCGGCCTCTCGAAGAGACTCTTTTGCGCGCGTTTCATCCGTGGTTCACAGATGTTTCGCTGGGGTGAACGGATTGGCCTCGTCTGTTACACGTGTGTTTCCGGGTTGCGAAACGGCTATCCGAGCAGGGCGTCGACGAACGCGGCGGGCTCGAACGGTGCCAGATCGTCAGGTCCCTCGCCGAGCCCGACAAGCTTCACCGGCACGCCGAGTTCCTGCTGAACGCGGAAAACGATGCCGCCCTTGGCCGTGCCGTCGAGCTTGGTGAGCACCACTCCGGTGATGGCAACCACCTCGGCGAAGACCTTGGCCTGCGGGAGGCTGTTCTGCCCGATGGTGGCGTCCAGCACGAGCAGCACCTCGTCGACCTTGGCGCGCTTTTCCACCACGCGTTTGACCTTTCCGAGCTCGTCCATCAGGCCGGTCTTGGTGTGCAGACGTCCGGCGGTGTCGATGACGACGACGTCGGCGCCGTTCTGGATGCCCTTGTCGACGGCGTCGAAGGCGACCGAGGCGGGATCGGCACCCTCGGGGCCGCGCACCGTATCGGCGCCGACGCGCGAACCCCAGCTCTGCAGTTGATCGGCGGCGGCGGCGCGGAAGGTGTCCGCGGCGCCCAGCACGACGCGGCGCCCGTCGGCGACCAGGACGCGGGCCAGCTTGCCCACGGTGGTGGTCTTGCCGGTGCCGTTGACACCGACGACGAGCAGTACCGAAGGCTTGTCCTCATGGGGCAGCGCGCGGATGGAGCGATCCAGGTCGGGGCGCAGCTCGGAAATCAGTACCTCCTTGAGCACGGCTCGGGCGTCGGCCTCGGTGCGCACGGAGGCGCTGGCCATCTTGGCACGCAGCGCGGCGATGACGTTCTGGGTGACGACCGGCCCGAGGTCGGCGATCAGCAGGGTGTCCTCGATCTCCTCCCAGGACTCCTCGTCGAGGTCGCCGCCGCCGAGCAGGCCCAGCACGCCGCGGCCCAGGGTGCTCTGTGATTTGGCCAGGCGCCCGCGCAGCCGTTCCAGCCGGCCCTCCGCCGGGGCGATGTCCTCGATCTCGGGGGCCGCGGTGGGTTCCGGCTCGGGGGTCGGCTCCGGGGTCGGCGTCGGCTCGGGGGTGGGTTCCGGCTTCGGTTCGGGTTCCTGCACCGGCTTCGGCGGCTCGACCACCGGCGGCTCGGGCAGCTTGACTTCGGCGATGGTGCGCTTCGGGGCGTCGCGCGGCACGGCGGCGTCGTCACCGACACCGGGCAATCCGGTGGTGTCGACCTTGTCGGCCGGGGGCGCGGCGCTCGGCCCGCTGAACGTGATGCCCGATGAGGCCTTATAGCCGCCCGACTTGTCGATCTGGGTGGTGGTGTCCGGCGCGGACAGGGTGATCCGCCGCTTGCGGTAGCGCACCAGCCCGACGACCAGCGCAGCGACAAGCAGGACGGCTACGACCGCAATGGCGATCCATACGACATCTGACACCCGGCCATTGTCTCAGGCCACACTGGCTGCCATGTTCGAGCACCTGATCGCAGAAGGCGCAGCCGCCGACGTGACGGGCTGGGATTTCTCCTGGCTCGACGGCCGGGCCACCGAGCAACGACCGCCGTGGGGCTTTGTGCGGCTGCTGTCATCGCGGCTGGGCCGGGTCGACGCCGCCCTCGATGTCCAGACCGGCGGCGGCGAGGTATTCGGTGAAGCGCTGGGTGCGGCCGAGGCCCGTCCGCGCGTGCTGGCGGCGACCGAGGCGTGGCCTCCGAACGTCGCCGCCGCGGCTCGGCTGCTGGACGGGGTGCGCGTGACGGCCGCCCCGGAGACCGAGTTGCCGTTCCCGGATGCGTCCTTCGATCTGGTGTCCAGCCGTCATCCCGCCACCATCGCGTGGCGCGAGATCGCCCGCGTGCTGCGGCCCGGAGGGTCCTATCTGGCCCAGCATGTGGGTCCGGCGAGCGCATTCGAGCTGATCGAGTTCTTCACCGGGCCGCAGCCCGATGCCCGCCGGCGCCGCCGTCCCGACGATGAGGCCGCGGCCGCCCGCGCTGCCGGTCTGGATGTCGTCGACCTGCGGGTGGCCCGGACGCGAATCGAGTTGTTCGATGTGGCCGCGGTGGTCTACCTGTTGCGCAAGGTGATCTGGTGGGTGCCCGACTTCACCGTCGAGCGATACCGGGACAAGCTGGCCGAGCTGCACGTACGCCTGGCGGCCGGCGGACCGTTCGTCGCGCATTCCAGCCGCCATCTCATCGAGGCGCGGCGTCCGGATGTGGCAGTCTCGGGCGGGTGACCATCGGCCCCGATTTCGATGACCGCATCCAGGTGCGCAAGCGGCGTCATATCGATGTCTGCCTGTCCGAGGCCGTCCAATATCAGACCGTCACCACGGGCCTGGAGCGTTACCGGCTGCCCTACAACGCGCTGACACAGACCAGTCTGGCCGGCATCGATCTGGGAACCGAGTTCCTGGGTGTGCCGTTGCGGGCGCCGGTGCTGATCGGGTCGATGACTGGCGGATCGGAGTTGTCGGGCACCATCAACCGCAATCTGGCCACCGCGGCGCAGGCGCTGGGTGTGGGCATGATGCTGGGTTCGCAGCGGGTCATGCTGGGCGATGAATCCCTGCCCAGCTTCCAGGTGCGCGAGGTCGCACCCGATGTCCTGTTGGTCGGCAATATCGGGCTGGCCCAGCTGAACCGTGCGATGGTGCCCGAACTGCGTCGCGCACTGGCCGGGGTTGGCGCCAATGCGCTTGCGGTGCACACCAATCCGCTGCAGGAAGCGGTGCAGCGCGGTGGCGATACCGATTTCAGCGGATCGCTGACGAGGTTGCGCGAGGTGGTCGAGACCATCGGGTGCCCGGTGCTGCTGAAGGAGGTCGGGCACGGAATCGGGGCGGCCGCTGCGGCGTCGTTGACCGATATCGGGGTGGCCGCGGTCGACGTGGCCGGTGCCGGCGGGACGTCGTGGGCGCGGGTCGAGCAGTTCGTCCGTTACGGCGGGATCAATGATCTGGGTCTGGCCGAATGGGGCCTGCCGACGGCGCAGGCGTTGGTGGAGGTGCGTTCGGTGTTGCCCAGGGTGCCGCTGGTGGCGTCCGGTGGAATCCGCACCGGGATGGACGCGGCGAAGGCGATCGCGCTGGGGGCCGATGTGGTGGCTGTGGCGCACCCACTGTTGGTGCCGGCCATCGAGTCGGCGGCGGCTGTGCAGGAGTGGTTGGAGCGGTTCATCGTTGAGCTGCGCATCTGCCTGCACGGGTGCGGGGCCGCTGATCTGGCGGCGTTGCGTGCGGTGGGTGTCGACCCGGTCTAGAGCACCCTAGTAGGGCGGGTCGCTGTTGCTTTCTGCGCGTTCGAGGGCGAGTTGGAGTTGGTTGCGGGTGCGTTCGGTTTTGATCCTTTGGGCGCGGTCCTGTGCGCGGGTGCGTGTACGGGTCGGCATCTTGGTATCGCGGCCGGTGTCGTTGATGAGGCTGATGGCCCGTTTGCGTGGGATGGGTGACTCGATGTTCCAGTGCGGGAACAGCATTGAGGCCCCGGGCGCCTTGGTGTAGGTGTGCCCGGTGGGTGCGCTCCATTGGATGCTGCCATCCGGTTGGGCGGTGGGTGTCCAGCCGCCGAACGTTTTGATCAAGTGGTGCAGACGGCATAGCGGGGCCAGGTTGCCCGGATGGGTGGCCCCTGCGGGCCACGGGATGAGATGGTCGAGATCGCAGCGGTGCGCGGCCCGGTTGCAACCCGGGTAGCTGCAGGTCATGGCGCGCATCCGGACGAACGCGGTGAGCGCGGTGGAGGGCCGGTATTGGCGTTCGGCGGGCAGGTCCGCGATCTCGGAGAGCGGTTTGATGGTGGCGCCGGTGGCGACGAGTTCGGCCAGCATATCGGCGGGGATGATGGCGCCGTCGAGCATGACCCCGGGGCTCGGGTTGCAGGCCGCGGGTGCCGCAGGTTCATTGCGGGCCGCAGGTTCGGCGGGCTCAGCGGGTTCGGTTTCCGCTGCCGGTGTCTGCTGCTCTTTTTCCGGCGCCTGCGGCTCGGTCTCGGTCGACTCAGATTTCGGTTCGCCCTCGGTGCCCGGGGTGCTCTGCCGCGGCGCGCCCTCCCCGGCGGCCGGGACCTGGTCGGTGAGTACATAGATGGTGACCGCAGCCGAACGCGGATCCTTACCGCTGCCCTCACACTCGGCTTCCCCGCACTCACAGGTCAGGCGCTCCAACGCGGGCCCGACCGCACCGAGTGCAGCCAGTGCCGCGGCGCGTAGTTCGCCGCGCTTGCGGGGATCATTGGCGCAGACGGTGTCGGCCAGATCGTTGAGCCGCTGTTCCAGCACCTTCTTGTCGGTGACACGCAGCCTGCCCCAGAACGAGGCGACGCCGTTGGGGTCGTCCTTGTCGTCGAATTCCACGTAGAGGTCTTTGGCGTTGCGCTTGGAGCGCACCACCGCTTCGGGGTCGAATTTCTCCACCCAGAGATCAACGGCGCCGATCAGCTGTTTCTCCGAATGCGCCCCGTACTCGCCCGCTTCCCCGGCGATGGCGGTATCGATCAACGCGATCGCGTCCTCGTCGTCGACGAGGTGGGTGCGCCAGGTGATCGCATCGATCACCGTCGCCGAGACCGCGCCGGTGGCGAACAGCGCCGCGGTGCGCGGCAGCCGGCCACGCAGGGCCTGGGCGATGCGCATCTGCTTGGACGCCGCGTAGGGATTCAGATTGCAGGCCGCGGCCACCGCGGCTTGAGCCCAGGCCCACCCGTCGATCACCTGATGGGCGACGGTGTCGTCCTCGTCATCGCACTGACGGGCGACCACCTCACCGATCAACGCCAGCCGGTAAGCCGCCACGGAGGCCTCGCGTTGGGTCATGGCAGTGACTGCGGAGATGAGCGCCTCATCGCTCAATCCCGCGATACCGGCCCGATCCAAACCTTCGAACATGTGTTCTATATTACTCGCGGTGCCGACCGCGTTGACTCATCAAAAATGCGCGCGAATAGGTGATTCGTTGCCTCATTGAAAATGCGCGCGTAGGCCCGATTGATGGGGTTGACGTTGACCGAACGCAGAGCCGTGACGGAGACGACCGCGGTCCGTTACATCCTGGCCAGCAAGAGCGGTAAGAGCCGGATTCTGGATGAGTTGTGTGCGAATACAGGTTGGCATCGCAACCATGCCCGCAAGGCGCTCAAAGCAGCGTTGCAGCCCAAGATCGTCACTCCGCGTAGTCCGCGGCCGGTGAAATATGGCGACGATGTCATTGCCGCTCTCGTGAGGTGTTGGACGGTGCTGGGAATGCCCGCCGGTAAGCGGCTGGCGCCGATGCTCGGTGAACTCGTAGCCGTGTTGCGTCATTTCCGGGAGCTCAACATCGACGAGGACACCACCGAGCTGTTGGTGTCGATGTCGGCGGCGACCATCGATCGCCGGCTGGCCGCAGAGCGAGCCAAACTCCAGCTCAGAGGGCGTTCTGGGACGAAGCCGGGATCAATGCTCAAAAACCAGATCCCGGTGCGTACCTGGGCCGAGTGGGACGACGCTGCACCTGGGTTTGTGGAGATCGATCTAGTTTTTCACGACGGCGGTATCCGAGGTGGAGGCCACGCGTTCACCCTCACGGTCACCGATATCGCCACGGGCTGGACCGAGAACCGCTCCATGCCCGACAAGACCGCCAAGTGCGTGCTGGCCGCCCTCAACGACGTCGCCCGTGAAATGCCGTTCCCGATTCTGGGCGTGGACTCCGACAACGGATCAGAGTTCATCAACGACGACTTGTTCGCATGGTGTCAGGGACGCCAGATCACCTTTACTCGGGCGAGGCCGGGCAATAAAAACGACGGCTGCCACGTGGAGCAGAAGAACTGGACTGTAGTGCGCACCCTGGTGGGCTATCACCGCTACGACACTGCTTCAGAGCTGTTGTTGCTCAACGAGATTTGGAAGCTGCAGTCCAAACTGACCAACTACTTTTACCCGCAGCAGAAACTGATATCCAAGGTCCGCAAAGGGGCCAAAATCTCCAAGAAACACGACACGGCAACCACCCCATTTCATCGCGCGGTCAATCACCCGACCATGACGGTCGAACGCATCGTGGCACTGGCAAGGAACCACTCACTGATCAATCCGGCCGCTACCCAACGCCAGGTCCAGGCCCTGACTGCAGAGCTACTCACCATTGCCACCGCCAAGGCCGGCCCCACCGCCCGACCCCAAGTCAACAAGCGCGCACGATTACGTGAGGCAACGAATACACCTACGCGCGCATCTTGACGTGAGGCAACAGGCGACATCAGAAAAGCAGTGTTCGCCGCAGCTGTGGATAAGTGTTCCAGGTTCAAAGCCACAGGTAGAGCGCCGACAGCAGCGCCCACATCCCGAGGCAGTAGGCCTCGAACGCGGCGCGCAGCGGGAGCGGGGCATGCCGCAGTTCCATGAAGTCCAGTCCGACCAGGCGGACCTTGATTGCGGCGATGGCCAAAACCAGGACGGCCACCAGGGAGCCGGTCCCGTGTTCGGCGCCGACGGCCCAGGACACGACCGTCGCGGCGACGAGGAACAACCAGCTGGCGCCGGCGCGGTTCTTCAGCAGGTTCAGGGCGGTCACATTAGCTCACCAGGTAGAGCAGGGCGAACAGGAAGATCCACAGCAGGTCGACGAGGTGCCAGAAGCAGGCAGCCCCTTCGACGAGTGCGGTGCGGGTGTCGCTGAGTTCGGGTCGCCGGGTTTGGGTCAAGACGAAAGACAGTGCGCCGAGACCGAGGCAGACGTGGAACAGGTGCAGTCCGGTGAGGATGAAGTAATACAGGTAGAAGTCGTTGGCGCCCGGTCCGTGCCCGGCCGTGCCCAGTGCGGCGTACTCGTAGATCTTGAGTGCGATGAACATGACGCCGAAGGCCGTCGCCGCGGCGGTGGCTTTAGTGGCGATCCGCCTCTGGCCCGCGCGCATTGCGTTGAGGGCGAGCACGACGCACAGTGAACTGGATAGCAGCACAAGGGTATTGATGACCCCGACGCCGATATGCAGGGTGGTTCGGGCGGCGTCGAAGATTTCGGGGGCCTTGGCGCGCTCGACGAGGAACGTGACGAAGAAGGCGCCGAAAACCAGCATGTCGCCGAACAGGAAGACCCAGGTGCCGCTCTCGCCGGGGATTCGCTTCTGGTGTGGCGGCGCTGCTGTCGCGGTCACGCGGGCTGCAGGGCCTGTTGTTCGGCCTTGATCGACTTGAGCATCACCGCGGTGGTGGAGAACAGCCAGACCACCAGTACCAGACCGGGGATGTAGAAGGCGAAGATGCCGTCCCATGCCAGCGGTCCGTCGTTGAAGACGACCACGACACAGCCGGGCAGCGACAGCGTCGCGACCCACAGGTTGAGGTAGCCGTACCAGCGCGGGAAGGTCGGCGGGTCGGTCTTGTCGATGAACGCCGCGGCGGCCAGCGTGAGGTTCTGAATGATGATGGTGCCGACGATGCCGATGAACCACAGCCAGAAGACGTCGTTGAGGGCCTGGGTGAGTTCGGCGGAGCGTTCCTCAGGGCGGAAGGCGGCGACGCCGAGGAAGAACTGCGGAAAGAGCAGTGCGGGCACGAACACGGTGGCTGCCATCAGCTGCGTCATCGAGAGCATGCCCCAGCGACCTTCGACCCGGCGGATGCGCAGGATGATCGCGGCCAGGAACGGCAGGGCGAGGACCGCGCTGAGCAGCGCGCCCGAGACGCCGAAGCGAATCCAGAGTTTGTGCTCGACGAAGAACGCCGCGATCTCGTCGGGTGAGGATGCCGGCGAGAGCGGCGGGAAGAGTTGGGCGATACCGGAAAAGCTGGTGCCATAGAGAACGATCATGATGGTTCCGCACCAGGCGCCGATGCGTTGCAGGGTCAGCTCCACAAGTGGGACGCTACCGCCAGCCGAGTCGTGTATTGACATTTTTGCCATAACGAACCGCGGTACTGCAGTGAAAGAAGTGCACCAGCCGTACGGCGGCCTCACTTAAACTGACATTCGAGCCATGTGGCTAGCATTCGACAGAGGGATGTTCGACGGCAACGGGGGTGGATCGGTGACGGCGCGCGATTATCAAGGGTGGCGCCAGTGACGAATCCACCGCCGCCAGGCAATTGGGGTCCGCCACAACCTCCTTACGGTCAGGGACAGCCGCCCTACGGGCCCGGCCAGTGGCCGCCGCAGCAGCAGGGTTGGGGTCAGCCCCCCGCGCCCCCGAAGAACAATCTGAAATGGTTGTTGATTGGCGTGGCGGTGTTGTTGGTGATTGCCATATCCGTAGGCGCCACACTGCTTTTCACGCGGGACAGTGGCGGCGGTACGACGCAGACTGCCACCGGGAACCCGCCGGCAGCGGGTGAGATCGCGAGTGCGAACGATACGGGGCCGGTAACTATCATTACCGAAGACCCGACGTGCGAGCCATGGCGGCCGATCATTAGCACTCTAGCTAAACAAGAACGGCAAGGGTGGGAATCACGGCCTTATAAAGTACCCGCGTCACAGTGGACCCCCGAACAGCGCCGAATGTTCGAGGCAGTTGCCGATGCCATGAGGCAGGCTGCCGATCAAACTATCGCTCTGGCAAAGCTCACACCCCACCGCGTGATGCGTGAACTGTACGAGCAATCGATCGCCTACTGGCGTGCCTATGCAGACAGCATCCCAACTTATACGGAACGGCACAATTATCTAGCAGGCACGGCCACTGACACCTCCGGCGCACTAGTCGCGATTTGTGATGCAATCTCACAAGGATCTGCCGCTTCGCGCGGCCCTTTGGTTTCACCTCAGGATCCGCCACGAATGAGTTCTTCCTCCGGAACTCCTGATTCACCCCAGCCCTTTATGCCGGATACCGGGAATCCAATTTGTGCCAATTGGAAAAGACTCTCCGACAACTTTGACCGCGATGGATCTGCGTGGCGCGACGCAGATCCCAATATCCCGTCCTCAGACTGGGATCCGCAACGACGCCAACTAATGGCGGATGTCACCCCAGTAATAAACACACTCGCAGATGACCTAGCAGCGCAGGGCGATAAAAGCAATGACCCGATCATTGCAGACTTCTCCATGCTGGCTGCCCAATACTGGCGCGCTTTTACAATCGCGATACCAAGTTACACGGTGGCTGACAGTCATCTATCAGCTGCTGCCGCATACATGACGTACGCAGTATTCAACGCCTGTGCTGCAGCAATCGGAGGCTAGACCGTCATGGGGTTTCCGAAGCCAACGGGCAAGTACGCCGATAGAATGCTCAACCCTGGCGGCTGGCCCGATGTTGACGAGATGTTGCTCAACGAGCGAAGTTCCGAGTTAACCACCAAACTACGAACAATTACTCGCGCGCTAGAAGATTGGCTGCATGAACAAACTGAGCTCACTTCAGGCTCCATTTGGTCTGGATCCGGGGCTAATGCAGGCTTAGGTGCTATCGCAAGCTCAATCGGTACCATGACAGATCAGCAGTCAACATTAGTGAGAACTATTAGTTGGCTAGCATCAGTATTCGCTACAGTGCTGAATACAAAGATATCAATCTTTGAACGAGTCGTGGCTACCGAAGCTGAGATTGCCACCCTGGAAAGCACAAGCCTTAACCCTGAGGCCAGATCAAATAAGATCGAAAGCTTGATTAAGACTGCCTATGACGCGAACGTCGCGGAAGTTGCGGCGGCTGCTGCTACTTCAAAATTCGGGGATTGGATCCCTACTCCTGAGCAAATTCAGCGCACCCTCGACGGCATACTGAGATCGGAGCCGCCGCTGACCGCGCCCGCGACGGCACCGCAGTCACCGTCCGCTCCCACTAACCAACCAACCGGACCTTCGCCTGCACCCATCTCCAACGTCCGCAATAGCGGAACAGAAACGTCGCCGGAACAGATGCCTGTGAAATCGCCGGAGCAATCTGCAAGTCCAGTGCCGGCTGCCGCGACAGGCCCAAAGGGAACTCCAACCGAGACTTCACCCGCGCCGGTGTCCCCCAGTCCAGTGCCGCCTGCCGAGACGCATTCACCAGCCGCAAACCCACTAAACAATCCCACCGCTGTCTCCCCGCAGCCGCACACACCACCGGTAGCAGCATCTCCTGGAGCGCCGCGGCCTGGTGGTTCTCCGGCAGGTCCCGGCATCCCGAGCCAGCCAGCTACACCTATCTCCACAGGCGGAACCAAGGGCGGCGCTGCCGGCGGGGCTCCCAGCATCGGGGGCACCCAAAGCCCCAGCGGCGGAAGCGGTGTTGGCGGCGGCGGCCCGCAAGCACCCGCGGCCTCCGCCGGTCCGGGCCAAGGATCCGGTCCGGCCCCGGTCAGTACACCGCAGCAGGACTTCCAAAAGGGCTTCACCGACGCCACCAAGGCCGCGAATGCCAACCCGATGCCGGTGAACCAAACACCCCTCAGCCCGTCCGCGCCTGCATCCGCTCCACAACCGGCCGCGCCCGTCTACCAGCAGGCCGACACCTCCAGTTCCACCGCACCGGCCGCGGCCACCAGCCACAGCGCACCCACTACCAATGCCCCGGCCCCATCTGCACCGGCGGCCCCCGCCGCACCGACCGGCGCCCCACCCATGCCGCTTGGCAACCCGTCCACCCCCGCACCGGCCGCACCCGTCCCGCCCGGCGCGGGACCGGTCGGCCCCGCGGTCACCCCGGCATCCACCAACCAGGGCGCCGCCGGTGGAGCTGCTGCGCCCGTACCCATCTCAGCCGCCCGCGCCGAACGCGACGCCATCGCCACTGCCGCCACCGCGGGCGCGATGCGCCGCAAGGGACCCAATCCCCGCCAGCTCGGCCGCCACATCGCCGCCGCGCTCAACGTCGACATCACCGATCCCAGCTTGTTCTGGATAACGGCCGTCACCTCCGATGGCCAGATCCTGGTGGCGAACAACTACGGCCTGGCCTACATCCCCGAGCACGTGCACCTGCCCGAACAGGTCCGCATGGTCACCGCGGACGAATCGATCCCCGCTCAGACCCGCGGCACCTGGGCCACCTATCCCCTACTGGCCGTGCAGGAATGGGCCCGCCATCACAACGTCACCCTGCAGGCCGTGGCCGGCACCGAAGAGAACCTCAAAGGCTTCGATCTAGGCGCCGCACGCGACATCCTCACGCCCGAAGACATGCCGGACAGTGGAAAGATGCAGGGCCGCACCAGGTTAGAGGTCATCGCCCCCGAGGCCGCCACAAAACTCGCCGGTATCAGCGCCAGTGGGCTGACCGAACTGCTGCCCCCGGCCCCCGCCGATAACACCCCGCCCGCCGACAATAAGATCAACCTGCTGTTGGAAGTCTGCAAACCGTTGCTCAGCTCCAACCCCGATCGCGCCGGCGCCCACCTGAAAGCGATGGTTGCCTACGCCGATCACCTGCAGGACGTCGCACTGTTCCGCGCGCACACCGCGCAAGATGCCGAACTTCAGCGCGCCGCGATCGCGGAATGGATTTACTGGCAACACATCAGCGTGCTCAGCTCAGACGCCCTCGCCGCAATGGTGAGCTGAGGCGGCACCGGAAACGTAGTACTTACCTACAGGTTGATCGTCGGATCCGCTGGAGTGGCCGGCTTCGGCGAAGGCGCCGCCGGGGCGCGCTCGCCCTCGGTCTGTCCGGGTGCGGCGCCGGCAGCGTGCTCCGGTGATGGCTCCTCGGCGCGATGCTTCCCGCCGGGCTCAGCCGTTTCGTTCTTCTCGTCAGAGTCTTTGCCGCTGAACTGCTCGACCATCTGCTTGACCTGATCCCCCACCTGCTGCGCGCCCTGCATCGCAGACTGCGGCAACGACGCGGCCATGCCACCGATCTGCTGCGGGATCTGGCCGGCTTGCTGGGCCATCTGCATAGGCATGCCCATCATGCCGCCCATGGCACCCATACCGCCACCCGCGCCACCGGCAGCGGGCGCACCAATCGCGCCGGCACCCGAACCGGTTGCCGAAGAAGCACTTCCACCACCACCGCCGGCAGACCCGCCGCCGGCAGGCTGGTTCATGGTGGCTTCGATCTTGCTCTTGAGGTGCGAGTCGGCACTCAGATACCGCCGGGCAGCTTCGACGACGGACTCCGCGGTGCCGATGGCGTCCTGTTTCAGCGGCGGCAGACCCTCGATGATCGGCGCTTCGGCCTTGGGCACATCGGTCGACAATGCCTGCGACAACGCATCCGATCCGTACGCGGGCGTGAACGGCTCCGGCGCATCGGGTAGGCCCTGGGCCGCCGTCAGCAGTCGCTGCCCGGCCGCGCCGAGCATCTCGGCATCCACCCTCAACGGTTCAAGCGTCATGAAGCCCCCTCCCGCGACACACTCCTCGGCAAAAACCCTACCGGAGCCCCGCACCCCGGCAAGGCACCAAAAATCAGCCGGTGGTCGCCAGGTCCTGTCCGCGCATGCGCTGCGAAATCACCTGTGTGATGCCGTCGCCCTGCATGGTGACGCCGTACAGCGCGTCGGCGATCTCCATCGTGGGCTTCTGGTGGGTGATGACGATGAGCTGCGACTTTTCCCGCAGCTGCTCGAACAACCCGAGCAGCCGACGCAGGTTCACATCGTCGAGAGCCGCCTCGACCTCGTCCATGATGTAGAACGGGGACGGCCGGGCCCGGAAAATCGCCACCAGCATCGCCACCGCGGTCAGCGACTTCTCGCCGCCGGACAGCAGCGACAGCCGCTTGACCTTCTTACCCGGCGGCCGCGCCTCCACCTCGATACCGGTGGTCAGCATGTCATCGGGGTTGGTCAGCAGCAGCCGTCCCTCGCCGCCGGGGAACAGCGACGCGAACACCTGGGTGAACTCGCGCTCCACATCGGCGTAGGCCTCGGTGAACACCGTCAGTATGCGGGCATCCACATCCTCGATGACGTCCATCAGGTCCTTGCGGGCGCCCTTCACATCCTCCAGCTGGGTGGACAGGAAGTTGTAGCGCTCCTCCAGCGCCGCAAACTCCTCCAACGCCAGCGGATTGACCCGGCCCAGCTCGTTGAGCTCACGCTCGGCCTTCTTGGCGCGCCGCTCCTGGGTGGGCCGGTCGAACGGCATCGGCGCCGGAGCGGTGACCTGCTCACCGCGCTCCTTGGCCTGCTCGTATTCGGCCATCTCCAGCTCGGTCGGTGGCAGCGGATTATCGGGGCCGTACTCGGCGATCAGGTCGGCCGCGGCCAACCCGAACTGCTCCAGTGCCTGCTGCTCCAACTGCTCGATACGAAGTGCCGCTTGGGCTTTGGCGACCTCGTCGCGGTGCAGTGAATCGGTGAGCGCATTGATCCGTGCGCCCAGCTCGTTGACCTCGGTGCGCGCCCGGTTCAGCGCCTCGGTGCGTTGCGAACGTTCGGCGGCCACCTGGTCACGCGTGCGCGAGGCCGCCGACACCGCGGCCGCCAACCGGGCCGCGACGAGGCGCCCGGACTCGGCCACGGCAATCGCGACGGTCGCGGCATGCTCACGGGCCTCCCGGGCCCGGGCCGCACGCAGACGTGACTCGCGTTCGGCCGCAGCCGAGCGGCGCAACGAATCAGCCCGTCCCCGAACCGCATTCGCGCGTTCCTCGGCAGTCCGGACCGCCAGGCGGGCCTCCACCTCGGTGGCCCGCGCGGTCTCGGCGGCCAGCGTGAATTCCTGACGGTCCTCGGTGTCGTCAACCTCGAACATCGGCGACTGCTGCGCATTGTGCAGCCGGGTCTCCAGCTCGGTGAGCTCTTCGACCGCGGTGGTCCGCCCGGCCTCCAGCTCATCGCGTTGTTTCATCAGCCGCTGCCATTCGGCCTCGGCGTTCCGCGATTCCTGACCGAGCCGGCCCAGCTGCTCATAGATCGACGAGATCGCGGCATCGGATTCGTTCAGCGCGGCCAGCGCCTGCTCGGCCGCGTCCTGGCGGGCTGCCTGTTCCTCTTTCGCGCCGGCCAGCGCGGCCGTGAGCTCCCCGGCCTGGCGCTCCACGTTGGCGAGTTCTGTTCGGGCCTTCTCGATTTCGGACGCGATCTCCAGCGTCGAGACCTTGCGGTCGGATCCGCCGCTGACCCAGCCGGCACCGACCAGGTCGCCATCGGCGGTCGCGACCCGCAGGTGCGGCCGCTCTGACACCAAACTCAGCGCGGCCGACAGATCGTCCACCACGGCCACCCCGGACAGTAGCGCGCTGATCGCGCCGCGCAACCGGTCGGGCGCCTCGACCAGATCGATCGCCCACTGCCCTCCGGCGGGCAACGCATCGCCGTTGTGGCTGGACTGCACGGGCCAGTCACCGAGCAGGATCGATGCCCGCCCGCCGTCGGCGTCCTTCAGCGCGGCGACAGCGGCGTGGGCGGCGCCGACGTTTTCGGCGGCCAGCGCGTCGGCGGCGGGTCCCAGCACGGTCGCCACCGCCACCTCGTAGCCGGCACGTACCCGAACCAACTTGGCGACCGTACCGAAAAGCCCGCTCCCGTCGTGATTTTCGGACAGCCACGCCGCGCCGTCCTTGCGTGCCAGCCCCATCGACAGCGCGTCGATACGGGCGTGCAGCGAGGCGGCCTGCCGTTCGGCGGCCCGCTCGGCGGATTGCAGCTCGGCAACCCGTTCGTCGGCGGTGCGCAGCGCGGTGACCGAGCGGTCGTGCTGATCGTCGAGGCCGACCTCGCCCTCGTCGAGCTCACCGACGCGGGCCTGCACATTCTCGAAGTCGGCCTGGGCCTGCTGGACGCGGGTCGCGGCTTCCTCGATGCGCGCCGACAGCCGGGCGACCTCGTCATCGGTGGATTCCACCCGGGTCCGCATGGTGTCGACCTGCCCGGACAGCCGGGCCAGCCCTTCACGGCGGTCGGCTTCGGCGCGCGCGGCGGCCCGGTGCGCCTGCTCGGCGGCGGCGGCCAGGCGTTCACGTTCGGCGAGTTCGGCGCGGGCGTACTCCAGGGTCTCCCGGGAGGCCTCCAGCTCTGCGAGCAGTTCCTGCTCGCGCGCGGCGACCTCGTCGGCCTCGGCCTCCAACGCATCGGGGTCGCGACCGGAGTCGGTTTCCGGTTCGGCGTCGAGCAGCTGGGTGCGGTCATTGGCGATGCGCACCGTCGCGCTGACCCGTTCGGCCAGCGCGGAGAGCCGGAACCAGGTCTGCTGTGCGGCCTCGGCGCGTTCGGTCAGCTCGGTCACCGCGGTCTCGTGGGCGGCCAGCTCGACGGTGGCGACCTCCAGCCGCGTCGTCACGTCATCATGCTCGCGGCGCAGCGTCGTCTCGGCCTGGTTGGTGTCGTTGAACTCGGTCTGGCGCACCAGCAGGTCGTGCGCGGCCAGCCGCAGCCGGGCATCGCGAAGATCGGCCTGGATGGTCTGGGCGCGACGCGCCATCTCGGCCTGGCGGCCCAGCGGTTTGAGCTGGCGGCGCAGTTCGGTGGTCAGGTCGGTCAGCCGGGCCAGGTTGGCCTGCATCGAGTCGAGCTTGCGGACGGCCTTCTCGCGACGCTTGCGGTGCTTGAGCACCCCGGCGGCTTCCTCGATATAGGCGCGGCGGTCCTCGGGGCGCGATTCGAGAATCTCGGAGAGCTTGCCCTGCCCGACGATGACGTGCATTTCCCGGCCGATGCCGGAGTCGCTGAGCAGCTCCTGCACGTCCATCAGGCGGCAGCTGCTGCCGTTGATCTCGTATTCACCGGCGCCGTCGCGGAACATCCGGCGGGTGATCGACACCTCGTTGTACTCGATGGGCAGCGCGTTGTCGGAGTTGTCGATGGTCAGCGTCACCTCGGCGCGGCCCAGCGGCGCCCGCGAGGAGGTGCCGGCGAAGATGACGTCCTCCATCTTGCCGCCGCGCAGCGTTTTGGCGCCCTGCTCGCCCATCACCCAGGTCAGGGCGTCGACGACGTTGGATTTACCCGATCCGTTGGGCCCGACCACGCAGGTGATGCCCGGTTCGAAGCGCAGAGTCGTCGGCGCGGCGAAGGACTTGAAGCCCTTCAGCGTCAGACTCTTGAGATGCACGAGGTGAAACCCTACCGTCGCGGCGGTTAACGTTCGCTGAAGCCGTCAATCGGGTCGCCCACCGCGGACCAATCGGCCATCACGGAGTCCACCGTTCCCGGTGACTGACCGGATTTCAGGTGCCCGAGCAGCCGCTCACAGGCCGCCCGAGGTCCCTGCGCCACGACGTGCACCCGCCCGTCCGGCCGGTTGGACGCATACCCGGTCAACCCGAGTTCCAGCGCGCGGGCCCGCGTCCACCAGCGGAAACCCACGCCCTGCACGTGCCCGTGCACATAGGCGCTCAGCCGGACCTGATCGTCAGCCAACGTTCTTGACCTCAAAGGTCACCTCGGTACCCGATTTGAGGGTGCGCCCGACGGTGCAGACCTGGTCGATGGCCCGCTCGACGACGATGAGCAGCCGCTTCACCTCGTCCTCGGACAACCCGGACAGATCGATCTCGAGGGTTTCGGCCAGCAGCGGATACCGTTCCTGCTCCCGATCGGCCGCCCCGGACACCCGGATGGTGGTGGCGTAGTCGTCGCCGAGGCGGCGACGCAACGGCGCGTCGCTGCTCATCCCGCTACACGCGGCCAGGGCGATCTTCATCAGCTCACCGGGGGTGAAGACACCCTCGACGTCCTCGGACCCCACCAGTACCTCCGCGCCGCGCGTGCTGCGCCCGGTGTAGCGGCGCACGCCGGTCCGCTCGACCCACAGTTCTGTCATTCCGGCGAGTCTACGGAGGCCCGAGCTAGTGTTGAACTACACCAGCTGAGGAGCTATCGCCGTGACGTACTACCCCCCGCAGCAACCGGGGCCGCAGGGACCATGGGGTCCACAACAGCAGGGCTCGTGGGATCCCCAGCAGCAACAGCAACCGCCGCAGGCCTACGAGTACCCGGCCTACGACGTGCCGCCACCGGCGCAGCCCTACGGCCAGCAGCCCTACGGTTACGGCGCCCCGCCTCCGGGCTATCCCTACGGTTATCCCCCGCCGCCCCCGAAGAAGAGCAACGGCACCTGGTGGATACTCGGCGGGCTGGCCAGCGTGCTGATCATCGCGGCGCTGGTGGTCGGCGGGGTGTTCCTGTTCCGCTCCGGCGATCAGATTCTGGTGTCCACCGACGAAGCCCAGATCCAAGAGCTGGTCCAAGAATTCGGCGCCGCGGGTAACACCGGGAAATTCTCCGATCTCGGTCAGTACTTCTGCGCCGCAGAGGCCGGAATGTTCGGGGCCCTCGGCGAACTCGGGGACATCCTGGAGGGCATGGACGTGCCGCAGAGCACCCAGACCACCGAGGTCACCGCCACCGATATCACCGTGAAGGGCGATGTGGCGTCGGCCAAGATGAACGCCGGCGGCCCGTTCGACACCGCCTACTTCCGCAAGGAATCCGGCGAGTGGAAGGTCTGCATGTCCGCCGCGGTGGAGTTCAGTCAGCGCTAGCTGTACGCCGAATCCGCGGTGGCGGTTGGCATTTCGGGCAGTAGTACGACGACCGGTTCATGAACTTGTCGCGCTGCATCATCGCGCCGCAACGCCGGCACGCCTGGTCGACGCGCCCGTAGGCTTCCAGTGAGCGCTCGAAGTACCCGGATTCGCCGTTGACGTTGACATACAGCGAATCGAACGAGGTGCCGCCCTGGCTCAGCGCGCCGGTCATCACCTCGGCGGCGGCGTCCAGCAGTTCGGCCAGTTGCCGTTTGGTCAGTGCCGATGCCAACCGGGCACCGTTGATCTTGGCCCGCCAGAGCGCCTCATCGGCGTAGATGTTGCCGATCCCGGAGACCACTGTCTGGTCCAGCAGCTGGCGTTTGATCTCGGAATGCTTGCGTCGCAACACCGTGACCACACCATCGCGGTTGAACTCGGGGTCCAGCGGGTCGCGGGCGATATGTGCGACGGGTTCGGGCACCTCGGTGCCGTCGATGGTCACCATGTCGGTGAGCATCCAGCCCCCGAAGGTGCGCTGGTCGACGAAATTCAGTGACACACCGTTGTCGAGCATCGCGGCGATCCGCAGATGCGACGGGTTCGGCACGTCACCGAGCAGCATCTGCCCGCTCATCCCGAGATGCACGACGAGCGCGTCACCGCTGGAAAGGGTGAGCCACAGGTACTTTCCGCGCCGGCCGGTTCCGGTGATGGTGTTGCCCAGCAGGCGCCCGGTCAGGTCGCCGGAGCCGCCGATGTGCCTGCGCGCGGCACGCGGATGCAGCACCTGCACATCGGTGATGACGCGGTCCAGGATGTGTGCGGCCAACCCCTGCCGCACCACCTCGACCTCAGGGAGTTCCGGCATCCCCGGTCTCGTCGTTGCCCGAGGCGTCGATGGCGCTCCACGCTGCGGCCGCCGCCTTGAGTTCGGCCTCTTTCTTCGTGCGCCCGATCCCGCGGCCGTACTGCCGTTCGGCGATGACCACGATCGCGGTGAATTCCTTGTCGTGGTCGGGTCCCTCGGCGCTGACGGTATAGGCCGGCGGGCCCAGCCCGCGCGCGACGGACAATTCCTGCAGGCTGCTCTTCCAGTCCAGCCCGGCGCCGAGCGTCGGCGCGGTGTCGAGAAGTTCGCTGAACAGGCGCAGGATCGCGTCGCGTGCAACCACATTGCCCTGATCCAGATAGATTGCGCCCAAAAGGGATTCGACACCGTCGGCCAGGATGCTGGACTTGTCGGCGCCGCCGGAGCTTTCCTCCCCCTTGCCGAGCAGCAGGTGGTTGCCCAGGCCTAGTTTGCGTCCGACATCGGCGAGGGCCTGGGTGTTGACGATGCTGGCCCGCAGCTTGGCCAGATCGCCTTCGGGACGGTCGGGGTGACGGTGGTAGAGCTCCTCGGTGATCGTCAGACCCAGCACCGCGTCGCCGAGGAATTCCAGGCGCTCGTTGGTGGGCAGCCCGCCGTTCTCATAGGAATAGCTGCGATGGGTCAGGGCCATGGTGAGCAGATCCTCGGGCAGCCGCACACCCAGGGCTTCGATCAGCGACTCGTGCTCAGCCGTCACTGGCATCTCCGGCTTGGTCCTTCAGCGCGGCCAGCTTGGCCCAGCGGGGATCGATCTTGTCGTGCGCGTGGCCCGGCTCGGCGTCGGCGAGCGCAACACCGCAGTCCGGGCACAGCCCGGCGCAGTCCTCCCGGCACACCGGCGAGAACGGCAGGACCAGCCCGACCGCGTCCACGACGGTCTGCTCGATGTCGACGCGGTCGTCGACGACGTGGCCGACCTCGTCTTCCTCGGTGGTCGCCTCGGTGGTGCTGCCCGGGTAGGCGAACAGTTCGGTGATGTCGATCGACACCTCATCGCTGACCGGTTCCAGGCAGCGCACGCATTCGCCGGTGGTGGGACCGGAGACCGTGCCGGTCACCAGGGCGCCCTCGGAGACCGATTCGATGCGCAGGTCCAGCTCCAGCGGGGCGCCCTGCTCGATGCGGACCAGGTCCAGACCGATGCGCGACGGCGACGGCACCGTCTCGTGCACCTCGATCATCGAGCCCGGCCGGCGACCCAGCCGCGAGATGTCGATCGCGAGGGGATTTTTGCCAGCCATGACTCGATCCTACTTCGGTGCCGATGACGCTCGGGCACACCCGACACTCGATCACCGAGATTTTAAGTCGCCGGCGGCGCTGTGGCCGGTGAGGTCGTTGGCGCAATGGACCGCGCGGCCGATGGCCCGGTGCCGGCCGCCGCGGAAGCCGATACTCGTGGTCACGAAGTCGACTTGCTGCGTAAAGGACGTATCTGTGACCGTGAAGTTGCACTGGTTTCTGCCCACCTACGGCGACAGCCGGCTGATCGTCGGAGGTGGACACGGCACCCCGGCCGGTGCCGCCGGGGGTGACCGCGAGGCGTCCATCGACTACCTGGCGTCGATCGTGCGGGCCGCCGAGCGGTTCGGCTTCACCGGAGCGCTCATCCCGACCGGGGCCTGGTGCGAGGACGCTTTCGTGACCGCCGCTCTACTGGCGCGGGAGACGACATCACTGGCCTTCCTGGTGGCGTTCCGCCCGGGACTGGTGAGTCCGACGCTGTCGGCGCAGATGGCCGCCACCTTCGCCCGGCATGCCCCGGGACGCATCCTGCTCAACGTCGTCGTCGGCGGCGAGGCACACGAGCAGCGGTCCTTCGGCGACCACCTGGACAAGGACGCCCGGTACGCGCGGGCCGACGAGTTCCTCGAGGTCGTGCGCCGCCTCTTCGCCGGCGAAACGGTCAGCCTGAACGGCGACTACGTCAACGTCGAGGAAGCCGCGCTGGCGGTGCCGCCGAATCCGATACCGCCGCTGTACTTCGGGGGCAGCTCCAAGGCCGCAGGCCCGGTCGCGGCGCGCCATTCCGATGTCTACCTCACCTGGGGCGAGCCGCCGGCCGCGGTCGCCGAGAAGATCGCCTGGATCCGCAAGGAAGCCGAGGCCGAAGGCCGCACGCTGCGCTTCGGTATCCGGTTGCACACCATCTCCCGCGACACGGCCGAGGAAGCATGGGCGCAGGCCGACAAGCTGATCGGTGCGCTCGACGAGCAGACCGTGCAGGCCGCCCAGGCCGGGCTGGCGCGCAGCCAGTCCGAGGGCCAGAAGCGGATGCTGGCTTTGCATGAGGCCAATCGCACCAACGGAACATGGAGCGACGCACGCAGTTTGGAGATCGCGCCGAATCTGTGGTCCGGCGTCGGACTGGTGCGCGGCGGGGCGGGCACCGCCCTGGTCGGCAGCCACACCGAGGTCGCCGACCGGATCGCCGAGTACGCCGAAATCGGCATCGACGAGTTCATTTTCTCCGGCTACCCACATTTGGAGGAGCTGTACTGGTTCGGCGAGGGCGTGGTGCCGGTCCTCCGTGAACGCGGCCTCTTCAACCTTGGATCCGGGCAGCATTCGCCGATAGCGCCCAGCGTCTCGATTCCGTTCGTCGGGTCCGCGCGCTAACGACACAGGCATGTCGGCGTAATCTCGCCGAAATCCACGCGTGGTTTCCTCACATCAGACAAGGTTTCATGTGAGAGATCATGATGGAGGTTCTGTGACGAGTATGGCCGCGCCCATCTTTCAGGTGACGTCGGGCTTCTGGGAGACACTGCCGCAGATGCCCCTCGAGCAGTACCCGGGCACCGAGGGGTTCATCGACGACGTCTATGCCAATCCCGACGGCGTACCCATGTGCTCGGGGTACTTCGAACTGCGCAATACCGATGCGCCGCTGGATTATTACTACGCCTACGACGAAATGAAGGTCGTTCTCGAAGGTGAGTTCCGGTTGGAGAATCCGGACACCGGGCAGGTGCAGATCGCGCGGGCCAAGGACGCCATCTTCTTCCCGAAGGGCTCGCGCATCCTGTTCTCCACCCCCGACCACGCGCTGGCGTTCTACGTCGGCTACCGCTCGTTCGCCCCCTGATCTCGCTGCCGGACTCCATGATCGAACGTTTCCGGGTGGCTCCCGGCTCGGTCACCGCGCTGTCGGTGACCGGAGGCGACCGCTTCGAGATCATCGACCGGCACGGGCGCCAGCCCGTGGAACTGACGGTGCTGTCCGCCGATCCCCGCGCGGTCAGCGGATCCGCACCGGACTCCCCCGCCACGGTGTTGCGCGCCCTGGTGTCCGGCCCCGACGAGAACGGCTACGCGGCCGGCCGGATCCTGGGACTGCTGACACGCCACGTCGACCAGGATCAGGTGCGGGCCACCCGGCTGTTCGGCGGTGACTCCGCGGCGGGCGCCCGGCTCGGCTTCGCGGTCGACGCGGACGCCGTCGTCCTCATCGCCGCCCCCGCCACCCCGATGAACCTGGCTCTCGCCGAGCCGAATCCACCATCGGAAGTGCTGGTGGAGCTGCACCGGGGCAATCCGCGGCCGGTGCACGAGCGTGAGCTGCCCGCGCCGCTGGCCGAACCCATGTGGGAGATGCGCATCGATGCGTCGACCGCATCCTCCTATGAGATCCGGGCCGGCCAGTTCGTCCAGATCATCGACGTCCAGGGCCGGCAATGTTCGGACTTCCTGGCCTTCGATGCCCGGGGGCTCGACGGCGGCCACGAGTACGGCCTGGACGCCACCACCACCCGCACCATCGGTGGGGGTGCCTACCCGCAGCCCGGGCTGTTCGGCAAGTTCTTCGACGGCCGGGCCCAGCCCCTCGTGGAGGTGGTGCGGGACACCGTGGGACGACACGACACCTTCGCCCTGGCCTGCACCGCCAAGTACTACGCCGATTTCGGCTACCCCGGACATGTCAACTGCACAGACAACTTCAACGCGACCCTGGCGCGGTTCGGGGTGGCCGCCCGCGCCGGGTGGCCGGCGCTGAACCTGTTCTACAACACCGCGTTCGACGCGGCGCACCAGTTGACCTCCGATGAGCCGTGGTCACGCCCGGGCGACTACGTGATGCTTCGGGCCTGCACCGACTTGGTGTGTGCATCATCGGCCTGCCCGGACGATATCGATCCGGCGAACGGCTGGATGCCCACCGACATCCACGTCCGCGTCTACGACTCGACCAGGAGGTTCTCTGTGGCGGTGGGACACCGGCTGACACCGGACTCCGAACCCGTGCTGACCAAGCCCACCGCGTTCGCCTCCCGGACCGGCGCGCTGACCTCGAATTTCACTGAGTATCAGGGCTATTGGCTGCCCAACAGCTTCGACGGCCACGGACCGCAGCAGGAGTACTGGGCGTGCCGCGAACGCGTCGCGGTGATGGATCTGTCGGCGTTGCGCAAGTTCGAGGTGCTGGGCCCCGACGCGGAGGCCCTGCTGCAGGCCACGCTGACCCGCGATATCCGTCGGCTGTCCCGCGGGCAGGTGGTGTACTCGGCGATGTGCACGGAATCCGGCGGCGTCATCGACGACTGCACGGTACTGCAACTGAGCGACAACAACTTCCGTTTCATCGGCGGTGACCCGCACGACGGGATGTGGCTGCGCACCCAGGCCGAGAAGTTGGGGCTGCAGCAGGTGTGGATCAAGGATTCCACCGACCAGATGCACAATATCGCCGTGCAGGGCCCGGCCAGCCGTGACCTGCTCTCCGGGCTGATCTGGACGCCACTGACTCAGCCCGCACTGCGCGACCTGGGGTGGTTCCGGTTCCTGATCGGCCGGCTCGGCGGGCCGGACGGGATCCCGCTGCTGGTGTCGCGCACCGGGTACTCCGGCGAGCTCGGCTACGAACTGTGGGTGCATCCTTCCGACGCCGAAACCCTCTGGGACGCCGTGTGGCTGGCTGGTGAACCGTACGGACTGACACCCCTGGGCCTGGAGGCACTGGAGGTGTTGCGCGTCGAGTCGGGCCTGGTCGCGGCGGGCCACGAGTTCGACGACCAGACCGACCCGTTCGAGGCCGGTATCGGTTTCGCCGTGCCGCTGAAATCCAAGGCCGACGATTTCATCGGCCGGGACGCGCTTCTCGAACGCAAGGCACACCCGCAACGCACCCTGGTCGGGCTGCGGCTGGACGGCAACGAGACAGCCACGCACGGGGACTGCGTGCACATCGGACGCGCCCAGGTCGGCGTGATCACCAGCGGCGTGCGCTCTCCGATCCTGGGCGCCAGCATCGCGTTGTGCCGCATCGCCATTCAGCACAGCGAGCCCGGCACCCGGGTGGAGGTCGGCAAGCTCGACGGGCACCGTAAGCGTATCCCGGCCACCGTCACCACCTTTCCGTTCCATGACCCGGACAAGACCCGACCCCGTTCATGACGTCCCCCGAGGAGAATCCGATGACCAGAACAGCCGTGATCGGTGCCGGCCCATGCGGACTGGCCCAGCTGCATGCGTTCGAGCAGGCGCGCCAGGACGGCGTCGACGTCGGCGAGGTGGTGTGTTTCGAGAAGCAGAGCGACTGGGGTGGGCTGTGGAACTACACCTGGCGCACCGGTCTGGACGCCCACGGCGATCCGGTGCACGGCAGCATGTACCGCTACCTGTGGTCCAACGGGCCCAAGGAATGCCTGGAGTTCGCCGACTACAGCTTCGATGAGCACTTCGGCGGCCCCATCCCGTCGTTTCCGCCGCGTGAGGTGCTCTACGACTACATCGTCGGGCGGGCCAAGAAGAGCAATGTGCGCCAGTTCATCCAGTTCGACACCGCGGTCCGCGATATCACCTTCGACGGGAACACCTTCGCCGTCACCGTCGAATCGTGGGAGACCGGCCCCGGCGAGTTGCGCACCGAGGCGTTCGACCATGTCATCGTCGCAACGGGGCACTTCTCCACACCCTACGTGCCGGAATACCCCGGCTTCGAAGCCTTTCCGGGTCGCATCCTGCATTCCCACGATTTCCGCGACGCGGTCGAGTTCACCGGGAAGAACCTGCTGATCCTGGGCAGCAGCTACTCGGCCGAGGACATCGCGCTGCAGTCCCTCAAGTACGGCGCTGCGTCCATCACCATCTGCTACCGCAATGCAGCGATGGGATTCGGCTGGCCCGACGGCATCACCGAAGTGCCTGCGCTGCAACACCTCGACGGCCGCACCGCACATTTCGCCGACGGCACCAGCCGCGTCGTCGACGCCATCATCCTGTGCACCGGGTACCAACACCACTTCCCGTTCATCGACACCGACCTGCGGCTGACGACCACCAACAACCTGTATCCCGCCGGGCTGTACAAGGGTGTGGTGTGGACTGCCAACCCGAAGCTGCTCTACCTCGGCATGCAGGACCAGTACTACACCTTCAACATGTTCGACGCGCAGGCGTTCGTGGCCCGGGATGTGGTGCTCGGCCGGTTACCGCTGCCCACCGCGGAGGCGATGGCCGATGACGTCGACGCCTGGCTGACCATGTACGCCGCGGTGGACACCGTGACGGAACAGATCGACTTCCAGACCGCTTACGTCCGGGATCTGATGGCGCTGACCGACTACCAGGAGTTCGACCTGGAGCTGGTGCGCCGGCATTTCGTCACCTGGGAACACGACAAGGACGAGAGCATCACCGGCTACCGCGACAAATCGTTCGCCTCGCCGTGCACCGGCACGGTCGGGCCCGTTCCCAGTTCCACCTGGTGGGAGGAACTCGACGACAGCTTGGCCCGGTTCCTGCAGCGCTGAGCACTGAAAATCTCGCTGAGTCCAACGGGTGACCGGTCCGCCGACGGCGGGCACGCTCGGCGAAGTGACTCCTCCGCATCTTCGTTCTGTGGCCGCCGATCCCACGCGCAAGGCCACCAGAATCGCCGACGTCGATCAGGCACTGGTCCTCGCGGCCGAGTTGTCCGGGGCCTTCGCCGCCTCCGCCGGTGTACGCGACGCCGACCGGGAACTGCCGCACGATCAGGTGCAGGCGCTGAAGGACTCCGGTCTGCTCGCGCTGTCGGTCCCGGTCGAGCACGGCGGGATCGCGGCACCCGCGGCCGCGATCGCCGAGGTGTTCCGCTTGTTCGCCCACGGCGATCCGTCGCTGGCCCAGATCCCGCATTCGCACTTCACGTTCCTCGAAGCGGTACGACTGCAGGGCACCGATGCGCAGCAGGCCTTCTTCTTCGGAAAAGTCTTGGACGGAGCGCTTTTCGCCAACGCGCAATCCGAACGCGGACCGCACCCCATCGATGTGGACGCCACCACGCTGGTCCGCGACGGGGATCACTACGTGCTCGACGGCCGCAAGTTCTATTCCACGGGCGCACTGTTCGCCGACTGGGTGGTCGTGCGGGCCTCGCTGCCCGAGCACCCAGGGGACACCCCGACATCGTCCACCCCGAAAGCACTGGCCTTCGTGCCGGCCGGCATCGAGGGCCTGCAGATCGTCGACGACTGGGACGGAATGGGACAGCGCACCACCGCGTCGGGCACCGTCACCCTCGACGCAGTTCGGGTGCCGGTCGAGCAGGTCCTGGACTTCACCTCGATCTTCAAGTCACCCAGTGTGTACGGGGCGCGCGCCCAGTTGTTCCATGCCGCACTCGACGTCGGGATCGCCACCGCGGCACTGGCCGAAGGGGTCCGGCAGTCCGCGAAGGCACGACCGCATTTCGAGGCAGGCGTCGACACCGCGGCCGATGACCCGACGGTGGTCCATCTGGCCGGCGAGCTCACCGTCACGGTGCGTGGCGCGCAGGCGCTGCTGGCCGAGGCCGGCCGTGCCGTCGACGCGGCGGCCGCCGATCTCGATTCCGACAGTGCAGCAGCGGCTTCGGTGGCCGTGGCGGTGGCCAAGGTGGCCGCCACCCGGGCATCATTGGAGGCGTCGAGCACGCTGTTCGAACTGGGCGGCACCCGCAGCGCATCCGGTGCGGCCAACCTGTCGCGGTACTGGCGCGACGCCCGAACCCACACGCTGCACGACGCCACCCGCTGGAAGCTGCAGCACATCGGCCGCTACACCCTCTCGGGCACCAAACCGCCGCGGCACGGCCAGCTCTGAACGGGCCTATCGGGTGGCGTAGTCGTGCGTCCCGGCGGCGGTGCGCAGCTGGTGACGTCCCCGGCTCACCGAGCGCAGGGTGCCGTTGAGGTAGTCCTCGAACTCGGCCAGCTTGCTGTCGACGTAGATATCGCATTCGCCGCGCAGCCGGTCGGCCTCGGCATGCGCGGTATCGACCAGGCGGGTGGCCTCACTGGTCGCGGTCTGCACGATCTCGGTCTGCGACACCAGGCGCTGCTGCTCCTTGATGCCTTCCTGGACGGCCTTTTCGTAGGAGATGTTGCCGTTCTCGATGAGACGGTCCGCCTCTGCCTTGGCACGCCCGGTGGCGGCCTCGTACTCACGCTTGGCGGTCGCGGCGATGCGGCTGGCCTCCTCGCGGGCTTCGCCGACCATCCGCTCGCTGTGCGCACGCGCCTCGGCAACCATCCGGTCGGCTTGGGACTTGGCGTCGGCCAGCAGACGATCCGCCTCGCCGCGGGCGTGGTTGACCATCGAATCGGCCTCGGCCGATGCCGTGGCCACCATGGACTGGGAGTGGTCCTTGGCCTCGTTGAGCATCGCGTCGCGGGCATCCAGCACATCCTGGGCGTCGTCGAGCTCACCGGGGATGGCGTCCTTGATGTCGTCGAGCAGCTCCAGGACATCACCGCGCGGCACCATGCACCCGGCTGTCATCGGCACGCCACGGGCTTCTTCGACGATTGCGCTGAGTTCGTCAAGCGCCTCAAACACTCGATACACGGCAACACCCTCCAGGCGTAGTTGTTAGTGACCAGTGTGCCTGGTGTTACGCCTGTGACTTGGCTTTGCCGGCCGGTGTGTCGCGCCCGAATGCTGCGAATACGCTGCTCGGCTCGTTAAATCTGGAGTTTGTCGCGCAGCCGGGCGTTCACCGGCTCGGGTAGCAGAGCGCTGACATCGCCGCCGAGCAACGCAACCTCCTTGGCCAGTGAGGACGACACGAACGAGTACTGCGGCGTGGTCGCCACGAAGAAGGTGTCGACGCCCGCGACATGTTTGTTCATCTGCGCCATCTGCAGCTCGTATTCGAAGTCGGTGCCGGTGCGCAGACCCTTGACGATGGCGGTCAGACCGCGTTGCTTGACGAAGTCGACCACCAGACCGGAGCCGGACTCGACGCGCAGGTTCGGCAGATGCGTCGTCGACTCACGGATCAGTTCGATGCGCTCCTCGGCGCTGAACATCCCCTTCTTGTTCGGGTTCACCAGCACGGCCACCACGACCTCGTCGAATTGGGCGGCCGCCCGCTCGAAGACATCGAGGTGACCGAGGGTGACGGGGTCGAATGATCCGGGACATACAGCGCCGCTCATGTGCCAAGACGCTACGCGATGGCGCCGAACTCCAGTCGGGTGTCTCCGTAGCGGCGTTCCTCCTCGGCCACCCAGCCGTCCGGCCAGCCGATCGCCGGTCCGCCGGCCGCGCGTTCGATCACCGCGAGCGCACCGGAGCGCACCCAGCCGTTAGCGAGGAGCGCGGCGAGGACGCGTTCGATGGCACCGGCGTCCACCTCATACGGCGGATCGGCGAACACCAGATCGACCGGCCTGCCGCTGGATTGGACGAGCTTGTCGACCGGGCTGCGGCGCACCACGGCTCCCCTGGCCCCGAGCGCGGCGATATTGGATTCGATCACCGCGGCGGCACGGCGGTCGGACTCCACCAGCAGCGCCGAGGACGCCCCGCGGGACAACGCCTCCAGCCCCAATGCTCCGGAACCGGCGTACAGATCGAGCACCGCGATCCCGCCGAGATCCATCCGCGCCTGCAGCACGTTGAACAACGACTCCCGCACCCTGTCGGTGGTCGGACGGGTTCCGCTGGCGGGCACCGAGATTCGGCGTCCTTTGAACTGTCCGGCGACGATCCGGGTCAGGTCACGACCGCCAGGAGGTCGCCGCCCTCTACCTGGGCGGTGCCGGTGACGGCGATGCGCGCGATGGTGCCGGCCTTGGGTGCGGTGATGGCGGCTTCCATCTTCATGGCCTCGATGGTGGCGATGGTCTGCCCGGCGTCGACCTTCTCGCCGGTTTCCACGCCGATGGTGACCACACCGGCGAACGGGGCGGCGACGTGGTCGGGGTTGGTCTTGTCGGCCTTCTCGGCGGCGGCGACCTCGCTGGCGATGCTGCGGTCACGCACCAGCACCGGACGCAGTTGGCCGTTGAGGATGCACAGCACGGTGCGCATCCCGCGCTCGTCGGCGTCGGAGACCGCCTCCAGCCCGATCAGCAGTTCCACGCCACGTTCCAGGAACACCCGGTGCTCTTCGCCCTGGCGCAGGCCGTAGAAGAACTGGTTGGCCGACAACGTGGACGTATCGCCGTACTGGTCGCGGTGGGCCTGGAACTCCTTGGTCGGCCCCGGGAACAGCAGCCGGTTGAGCGCTTCCTGACGGGTGCGGCCGGCAGCTTTGAGGGCGGTCTCGTCCTCGGCGCTCAGCGGGGTTTCCGGTTTGGCCTCCCCGCGGCCCTGTAATGCCTTGGTGCGCAACGGTTCGGGCCACCCCCCGGCGGGATCGCCGAGTTCGCCACGCAGGAACCCGATCACACTGTCGGGGATGTCGTACTTGTCGGGGTCGGCGGCGAACTCGTCGGCATCGGCACCGGCACCGACCAGGGCCAGTGCCAGATCGCCGACCACCTTGGACGACGGGGTCACCTTGACCAGCCGGCCCAGCACCCGGTCGGCACCGGCGTAGGCGTTCTCGACGTCCTCGAACCGGTCCCCGAGCCCCAACGCGACGGCCTGGGTGCGCAGGTTGGACAGCTGCCCGCCCGGGATCTCGTGGGTGTACACCCGCCCGGTCGGGGCCGGCAGCCCCGCCTCGAACGGGGAGTACACCTTGCGCAACGCCTCCCAGTAGGGCTCCAGATCGCACACGGCCCGAAGGTCCAGGCCGGTGTCACGGTCGGTGTGGGCGGTCGCTGCCACGATCGCCGAGAGCGCGGGCTGGCTGGTGGTGCCCGCCAACGGGGCCGAGGCACCATCGACCGCGGACGCACCGGCGGTCCAGGCCGCCAGGTAGGTGGCCAGCTGCCCACCCGGGGTGTCATGGGTGTGCACGTGGATCGGCAGATCGAAACGTTCCCGCAGCGCGGTCACCAGCTTGGTGGCGGCTTGCGGGCGCAGCAGCCCGGCCATGTCCTTGATGGCCAGTACATGCGCGCCGGCCTCGACGATCTGATCGGCCAGGCGCAGGTAGTAATCCAGGGTGTAGAGATCCTCGGCCGGATCGGAAAGGTCACCGGTGTAGGACATGGCGACTTCGGCGACCGCGGTGCCGGTGTCGCGCACCGCGTCGATGGCCGGGCGCATCGAATCGACATTGTTGAGCGCATCGAAGATCCGGAAGATGTCGATGCCGGTGTCGGTGGCTTCTTCGACGAACGCTCGGGTGACCAGCTCCGGGTAGGGGGTGTAGCCCACCGTGTTGCGGCCACGCAGCAGCATCTGCAGACAGATATTGGGCATCGCCTCGCGCAGAGCGGCCAGCCGCTCCCACGGATCTTCCTTCAGAAAGCGCAGCGCCACATCATAAGTCGCTCCACCCCAGCACTCCACCGACAACAATTGCGGCGTCAAGCGCGCAATATGGGGCGCCACCAACAGCAGACCGTTGGAGCGCACCCGCGTCGCGAGCAGCGACTGATGCGCGTCGCGGAAGGTCGTGTCGGTGACCCCCAACGCCGGTGAATCACGCAGCCACGCCGCGAAACCCTGCGGGCCCAGTTCGGTGAGCTTCTGCTTGGAACCCGCAGGCGGCGGCGTCTCCAGGTCCAGTGCCGGCAGCTTGTCCTGCGCGTAGACCGGTGACGGGCGTTCGCCGTGCGGCTTGTTGACCGTGACCTCGGCCAGATAGTTCAAGATCTTGGTGCCACGGTCGGCGGGGGTGTGCGCGGTCAGCAACTGCGGGCGCTCATCGATGAACGACGTCGTCACCCGGCCGGCCCGGAAATCCGGGTCATCGATCACGGCGAGCAGGAACGGGATGTTCGTCGATACCCCGCGTACCCGGAACTCGGCCAGCGCGCGGCGCGCCCGGGCCGCGGCCATGGTGAAATCCCTGCCGCGGCAGGTCAGTTTGACCAGCATGGAGTCGAAGTGGGCGCTGATCTCCGCGCCGGTGTGAGTGCCCCCGTCCAGGCGGATACCCGCGCCACCGGGTGAACGGTAGGCGGTGATGCGGCCGGTGTCGGGGCGGAACCCCTTGCCCGGGTCCTCGGTGGTGATGCGGCACTGCATCGCCGCGCCACGGATCTGGATCGAATCCTGGCTCAACCCCAGATCGGCCAGCGTCTCCCCCGCCGCGATCCGCAACTGGGAGGACACCAGATCCACATCGGTGATCTCCTCGGTCACCGTGTGCTCCACCTGGATGCGCGGGTTGCACTCGATGAACACGTGATGGCCACGCTCATCGAGAAGGAACTCGATGGTGCCGGCACAGAAGTAATTGATGTGCTCGGCCAGCGCGACGGCGTCCGCGCAGATCTTCGCCCGCACCGCGGGGTCCAGATTCGGTGCCGGCGCCAACTCGATGACCTTCTGGTGGCGGCGCTGCAGACTGCAATCGCGCTCGAACAGATGGATCACATTCCCGGCGCCATCGGCGAGGATCTGCACCTCGATATGGCGCGGATTGATGACCGCCTGCTCCAGGTAGACCATCGGATCACCGAAGGCCGATTCCGCCTCGCGGCTGGCGGCCTCGATCGCCTCGGCCAGACCTGACGCGTCGGCGACCCGGCGCATCCCGCGCCCACCGCCACCGGAAACCGCCTTGACGAACAACGGGAACGTCATCCCCTTGGCGAC
This sequence comes from Mycolicibacterium sp. P9-22, assembly GCF_008329585.1. GTDB lineage: Bacteria > Actinomycetota > Actinomycetes > Mycobacteriales > Mycobacteriaceae > Mycobacterium. The sequence continues at coordinate 66,697 of NZ_NPKP01000009.1, forward strand.
CTCAACGAGTTCGTCCACCGACGCCGAGGGCTGCGAGGACGCCAGCACCGGCAACCCGGCCTCCCGCGCCGCCGCGATCGCCCGCGCCTTGTTACCGGTCAGCTCCAGCACATCCGAGCCCGGGCCCACAAACGTGATGCCCTCCGCGGCACACGCCGAGGCCAGCTCCGGGTTCTCCGACAAAAACCCGTACCCCGGATAGACGGCGTCCGCGCCGGCATGCTTGGCCACCCGGATGATCTCGGGCACCGACAGGTACGCCCGAACCGGATGACCCTCATCACCGATCTGATACGACTCATCGGCCTTCAAACGGTGCAACGAATTGCGGTCCTCGAACGGATACACCGCCACCGTCGAGATGTTCATCTCGGTCGCCGCGCGAAACGCACGAATGGCGATCTCACCGCGGTTGGCCACCAGGAGTTTGGTAATCACGGCGCTACCCTAACTTCGCTGTTGTTACCTGGATGTAACACCGGCGTCGCCGCCGGGGTCACACCAGCGTCGACCAGTAATTCCAGAAACGAACCAGGATCATCAGCAGCACCGCGGTGAACCACAGCGCCACCAGCGACCAGCGCCATTGGTAGATCGCGCCCACCACCCCGGTGCCGATGTCGGCACGCAGCGCGATCGACGTGACGATCACCAGCAGCGGGATGGTCACCGCCCAGACCACCATGCAGTAGGGGCACAACGCCCCGATGCGGTAGAGGCTCTGGTAGATCAGCCAGTGAATGAACACCACGCCCAGCGCGGTGCCGATGGCCAGACCACCCCAGTACCAGCGCGGCAGCCTGATCCGGGCGACGGCCAGCACACCGGTGACCAGCACCACGGTGAACGCCACGATGCCGATCAGGGAGTTGGGAAAGCCGAACACCGAGGCCTGCGGTGTCGTCATGACCGACCCGCAGGACAGCACCGGGTTGAGGCTGCACGACGGGATGTAGCTCGGATCGATCAGGATCTCGATCTTCTCGATCGTCAGCGTCGCGGCCGCCACGAGTCCCACCACACCGGCGATGAGCACGCCGATCGCGCTGGACCGGCGCACCCCGCCCGGCACGGCCGGAACCTCGGCCGAGTCGAGATCAGGGGCAACCGTCACGGCATCCCCGGCACGTCGCCGACGATCTCCTTGACCTTCGCGACCAGGGCCTCGGGGGTGCTGTACTGGTAGTCCTCGCCGTTGACGCGGACCGTCGGCGTGGCATTGATCTCGGTGGCTTCGGCCATACCGGAAGCCATGTCGACGTAGCGGCCCTTGTCGATGCACTCGGGCACCTTGCCCGCGGCACCGGCCTGGCGCGCGGTCTCGATGAGCTGCGCATCGGTCGGGTACGCGCCGCCGGTCTCGCTGGGCTGCTGGGCGTAGAGCGCGCCGTGGAACCGGCGGAACGCCTCGGTCGACTCGTCGGCCACGCAGTAGGCGGCGCCACTGGCCCTCGACGAGTAGTTCTGGTTACCGGCGCTGTTCAGGATGCCGACCATGTAGTAGTCGACCGCGATCGCGCCGCCGTCGATGAGCTTGTCGATGGTGGGTCCGAAGGCCTTCTCGAAGGCACCGCAGTGCGGGCAGAGCGGATCTTCGTAGACCGACAGCACGAGCTTGGGCTCGATCCCGTCGTCCTTCTTGACCACGTTGCTCGACTCGACGCGGACCGCGCGGGCCTCGCCGGATTCGGGCTTCGTCTCGCCCGAAAGCACGATGTAGAGCACCAACGCCACGGCGAAGAGCACCACGACCGAGGTGAGCCCGATCTGGACGAGAAGGTTGCGCTTGCGGTCGGCGGCCTTCAAGTCGTAGCTGGCCTGCTTCTTCGGTTTGTTCGCCACGGGTGCAGCCTACCGGCTCAGATGAGCCCGCAGTGCCGAGGTCAGGTCGGTGAGCGCCACCTCACTGCCGCCGCCGAGCGGGAAGAAGTTGACGAATCCGTGTGTCAGCGACCCGTACTCACGCAGGTCCACCGGAACTCCCGCATCCGCGAGCGCTTTGGCGTAGGCCGCGCCCTCATCGCGCAGCGGATCGAATCCCGCGGTCAGCACCAACGCCGGCGACAGTCCTGACAGGTCGGTGGCCCGCAGCGGGGCCACCCGGATATCGGTCGGTGAGATGCCCGCGCCACCGATGTAATGCGTGTTGAACCAGTCGATATCGGCCTTCGTCAGGAAGTATCCGTCGGCGAACAACGTCCGGGAGACGGTCTCGCCTCCGGGGTCGACCATCGGATAGATCAGCAGCTGCAGAACCGGCAGCGCCGACCCGGTGTCACGGGCGGCCTGGGTGACCACCGCGGCGAGGTTGCCGCCCGCGCTGTCCCCGCCGACCGCCACCCGCTGCGGATCGGCGCCCAGGTCGTCGGCGTGTTCGACGGCCCAGCGGAAGGCGGCCAGGCAATCCTCGCCGGCGGCCGGCGCCTTGTGCTCGGGGGCCAGCCGGTAGTCCACCGACAGGACGTGCACGCCGGCGTCGTGGCAGAGGCGCCGGCACAAACCGTCGTGGGAGCCGAGGCTGCCGACCACGAACCCGCCGCCGTGCAGGAACACCAACAGCGGTGCTCCGGACTCCGCGGCGTAGTGCCGGACGGCCAGCTCACCGGCCGGTCCGGGAATGGTGAAATCGCGGGCCGGCACGACAACCGGAGTGGTCAGGGCGGCGGCGACGCTGTCGAGATGATTCCTGGCGACGGCGACATCTTCGCTGGCAACGAGGCCACCGACGCCGGAGACCCGCTGCGCGTTCAGCATCAATTGCAGGGTGGTGTCGAGCGTGTTGCCCTCGATGGTGATCGAGCGCCGGCCCAGCAGCAGCCGCTTTGCCGGGTCCGGAATTCGCGCCATGACCGGCAACGACAGCCGGCTGGCGATCTCGGCGAACTTCAACCGGAATGGGCTCGGGTTCTGCCGTGCTGGCAGACTTTGTGACATGACTGGCCTTTCGCATCCCACGCTGTTGCTGAACGACGGTAATTCCATCCCCGTGGTCGGGTTGGGAGTTTGGCAGACCCCGGCCGAGGAGACCCGGCAAGCGGTCGAAGCCGCGCTGACAACCGGTTACCGCCATGTCGACACCGCGGCGGCATACCAGAACGAAACCGAGGTCGGCCAGGCACTGAAGGCCGCCGCCGACAAGGGCGTGGCACGCGAGGATGTGTTCCTCGTCACCAAACTCTGGAACGCCGAGCACGGATATGACAAGGCGCTCAAGGCGTTCGACGCCAGCGCCGAGCGCCTCGACGTCGACTATGTGGATCTGTATCTGATCCACTGGCCGATGCCCGAGGTCAATCAGTTCGTCGAGACCTTCAAGGCGTTGGCCGCCCTGCGTGACCAGGGCCGGGTCCGCTCCATCGGCGTCAGCAATTTCGCGCCCGAGCATCTGCGAACCCTGGTGGACGGCACCGGCATCGTTCCCGCGGTCAACCAGATCGAACTGCACCCGCGCTTTCCACAGCAGGAGTTGCGGGAAGTGCACGCCGAGCTCGGTATCGCCACCGAGGCGTGGAGCCCGCTCGGCCAGGGTGCGTTGCTCAGCGACCCCACCGTGGTCGCGGTGGCGGAAGCGCACGGCAAAACCCCTGCCCAGGTGCTGATCAGATGGCACCTGCAGCTGGGTAATATCGTCATCCCGAAGTCGGTGAACCCCGACCGGATAGCGAGTAACTTCGACGTGTTCGATTTCGAGCTGACCGCGCAGGACATCGAGTCCATCGCGACACTCGACGACGGCACCCGACTGGGACCGGATCCGCGGACTTTCAACTGGACAGGCTAGGTAGACATGACATCGGCAGCTGCGGCGCCAAACATCGGTTTGAGCGATGAGAACACGATCCCTGCGCTCGGCATCGGAGTGGGCGGTCTCTCCGACGCCGAGGCCGAGCGTGTGGTCGCGGAAGCACTGGAAATCGGTGTCCGCCTTATCGATACCGCAGCCGCCTACGGAAACGAGGAGGGCGTCGGCCGGGCCATCGCGGCCTCCGGCGTGCCGCGCGCCGAGATCTTCCTCACCACCAAACTGGACATCCCCGATCTGGGATTCCAGGCATCCCAGGATGGGGCGAAGGCCAGCCTCGAGCGCCTCGGCCAGAGCTATGTGGACCTCTATCTGATCCACTGGCCCGCGGGCGAGAGCGGAAAGTACGTGGACAGCTGGGGCGGTCTGATGCGCGTCCAGGGTGACGGACTGGCCAAGTCGATCGGCGTCGCGAACTTCACCCCGGATGACCTGTCGACGATCATCGATCTGACCTACGTGGTGCCGACGGTCAACCAGGTCGAGCTGCACCCGCAGCTGGTCCAGACCGAGCTGCGCGCGGCGCACGCCGAGCACGGCATCCTCACCCAGGCCTACAGCCCGCTGGGCGTGGGCAAGCTGCTGGAGAACCCGACGGTCACCTCGGTCGCCGGCGAGTACGGCAAGACGCCGGCCCAGGTGCTGATCCGCTGGAACCTGCAGTTGAGCAATGCGGTCGTTTTCCGTTCGTCCTCGGCCGAACGCATCGCGCAGAACTTCGACGTGTTCGACTTCGAGCTGGCCGAGGAGCACCTGGCGGCGCTGACCGCTCTCGACGACGGCACCCGCTTCCGCCCGGACCCGGCCACCTACACCGGCGAGTAGCCCACTTCTCTGCGCGAGCTATGAGACCGGCGCGGGCGCCTTCTGGTGCTGTGTCGCCGAGACGGTCAGCGCGGCAAAGGCACTCAGGCCGGCGATGACGAAACACAGTGCGGTGTACCAGAGACTCCCGACGGGGTCACCGTTGTCGGTGACGCCGTCGACGGCCCCGAAGTACGCGGGTAGCGCCGCCACCCACAGCACGGCCATCACCGCCAGGTAACCGACGCCGAACCGCACCATCGGCGGGTTCGCGTACCGTGCCTCGGTGGCGCCGGCCGGCGTATTGCGCAGTCGCTGCCACTGTTTGACCAGCACCGGTATCGCGACGACGGCGATCACCACGAGTTCCAGCGCGTACACCACGCCCATCACGGTGAAGTTGGTGAACGATCCGATGATCGTCGCGGGGGCGGGCAGCAGCACCGTGCCGATCGAGGCCAGCACGCCGATCACGATGGTGCGCCACACGATCTGGAACCCGGTGAACCGCCGGCCCCGGTCGGCGTGGCGGCCGATGAAGAACTGCACACAGAAGGCCAGCGACATCGGCCAGAGCGCGGCGAACACCACCACGCTGGGCAGCGGCACCGAGTCCAGGAACGGCTGGTTCATCGGGTGATCCAGTGTCCACTCCCACCAACGCAGTTGCGGGCCCAGGTGGTCGAAGATCTCATAGAACGCGTGGTGCACGAAGCCGACGCACACCGCCCCGACCAGGGTGCCGTAACGGCGGAACACCCCCAGGGTCCGCACGATCTCGAAGGCGATGGTGGCCATCATCGGGTAGATCGCGACGATGTAGAGCGGCAGGCGTCCCCACAGGAAGTCGACGGTGAACACATTGTGCGCGAACATCGTGTCGACGTACTCCGCGATCCCGAACTGCGCCGGAAAGTACAGCGGCGGTTCGATGATCAGCAGATAGGCGATGGCGCCGAACCACAACGCGATATTGGTCGCGTCACCGTGCCGACGGAGCCGGATGACCGCGTACACCAAGGCCAGGATCGCACCGAGGATCACGGTGAGTTCCAGCACCGGCAGCGTCCAATTCTCCAGCCCGAACGGGCTGCGCAGTTCCATCAGGCCGCCGGCCTCCGCGCACGAGAAGCCCAGACGTTCGGCGAGTTGCTCGAACGTCGGTGCACACAGGTCAGACATCGATGGCCTTCTTTTCCGCCGTGTACCACTTGGTGACGTCGTATCCGGCGTCGAACCGATCGAACCATTCCGCGGCCAGCGTGGGCAGCTTTTCGTGTTCCGGGTTGTGGCCGGGGATCTGACTGCGCACGATGCCGGCCAGCGCGGTGGCCATCTCACGCTTGGGCAGGTGGGCGAACGCATTCGCCAGCGGCCCGTAGTCGGGGCGGCGCCCGATGCGGGTGAGGAACTGGTTCTTGCGCCGCTCCAGGGCGAAGGTGGACACCGCGTCGACCTTGCGCACCTCCAGCGGGATGTGTTTGTTGAACCCATCGCAGGCCAGCCGGACCACGTCCAGGACGTGCTTGAAGATCGACGGCGCCACCCGCATCCGGTACCAGGGATCGTCGACGAGTCCGTCGTAGATGATCAGTGCGGAACTGCGGTGCTCGACCTCTTCGACGAAATGCCAGAGGAACAACGAGGCCACCCGGTCATCGCCGGGGGCGAACAGCGTGTCGTCGTGATCGAGCATGAGTTTGAAGACCGGCGTGAACGTGGCTTCCAGATCCGCGGTGTAGGCGAGCCGGTATTTCAGCGGCTTGGTATCCACCAGATCGTCGAAGGCGGCGATCACCTCATCGAGGGTTTCCTTGAGCGCCGGGTAGGCCTTGACCAGTCCGCGGGCGTGCTGGCGGTGGGCCATCGAGTGCTGGCCCTCCTGCCGGGTGAAGGCGTCGGCTTCCTCGGCGATGACCGGGTCGGTGAGCAGCGGCTTCGCCTCGGCCATGGTGGTGACGATCATCTTCTCGAACGCGATGGCCAGAAACGACACCGCATTGGCCATCGCGGAGAACGCCGGGTTGGTCTCATTCCAGAGGAACGGCACGTCGTGATCGGCGAACCCGAACCGCATCTTTCGCACTTGCAGGTTGGTCATGGGCGGAAAACTATCACACGATCATACGCTTTCACGTCCAACTGTATGATCACTGATGCGTGCTACCGTCCCAAGTCTCGAAAAATGATGCCCGCCGAGAGGAAGCTGGCCATGGCACGCAGGCGCGGGTGGGGCGGCAACCCACCCCAGACCGACGAAGAGGCCACCCAGCGCATCATCACGGCCGCCGTCGACCTGATCAGCGCCACCGGATCGGCCGTCTCCCTCGCCGAGGTCGCCAACTCGCTGGGCATCATCCGCCAGACCGTGTATCGCTACTTCCCCACCTCCGATGCCCTGATGCATGCGGTGGCCATGGGTTCGGTCGATGCGTTTCTGGACCGTCTCGCCGAGAGCGTCCGCGGTCTGCACGACCCGGCCGACGCGCTCACCCAGGGCACCCTGTTCACCCTCGATGAGGTCAGCCGCACCCCGCACCTGGGCATCCTGCTCTCAGAGTCCTACCCGCACAACCACACCGAAGACCTGGCATCCGAGGAGGCTCGCGCCATCGGCATGCGCATGGTCGACCGCTTCGACGTGGACTGGGCCGCCCACGGCTATGACGAGGCCAGCCTGGAGGAACTCGTCGAGTTCACCCTGCGGATCATGCTGTCCTTCTTCGTCGCCCCCAACGACGCCCACCGGCCACCGGCCGAGCTGCGAAAATTCCTGCGGCGCTGGCTCGGTGGCGCGGTGGCCGCCCAGCGGGATCAGATCGGTTCACCCACGCCGGGCGGATAGGGCCGGCGCTTGCCTTATGGTTAGCGCGTGGAAGGGACCCCGTTCGGCCGATACCGCCTGGTGAAGGTGCTGGGCCGAGGCGGAATGGGCGAGGTCTGGCAGGCCTATGACACCGCGATGAACCGGGTGGTGGCGCTGAAGGTGCTGCCCCCGAGCCTGGCCGACGACGACACCTATCAACGGCGTTTCCGTCGCGAGGCGCAGATGGCCGCCGGCCTGGACGAACCACATATCGTGCCGATCCACGACTTCGGCGAGATCGAGGGACGCCTCTACGTCACGATGCGGCTGATCGACGGCAGGACCGTGCACGAGCTCCTCGAAGGCGGTCCGCTGCCGCCCCAGCGCGCGGTCGGCATCATCGAGCAGATCGCCGCGGCCCTGCATGCGGCGCACCGGGTCGGGCTGGTGCACCGCGACGTCAAACCGTCGAACATCCTGGTGACCGAGGAAGACTTCGCCTACCTGATCGATTTCGGGATCGCCCGCACCGCCGGGGCCACCAAGCTGACCAGCACCGGATCCACCATCGGAACCCTGGCCTATATGGCGCCCGAGCGGCTGTCCACCGACAGCTGCGACGCCCGCGCCGATGTCTACGCCCTCACCTGCGTACTGCACGAGTGCCTCACCGGATCCCAGCCCTTCCCTGGTGACAGCGTGGAACGCCAGATCGCCGGCCATCTCACCCTTCCGCCGCCGCGGCCATCGACCATGCAGCCCGGGGTGCCCGCCCAGATGGATCAGGTCATCGTCACCGGCATGGCCAAGAATCCCGAGCACCGGTACGCCACCACCAGGGATCTGGCCGTCGCCGCCCGCGCCGCCGCGGCCCCGCCGGCCGCCCATGCCCATCAGCCCACCGCGACCGCCGTGGCGACACCGCTGCCGTATCCCCCGTCGGCTTTCACGCCGGCCCCGCATGTGCCGCAACAGCACTGGCCGCACGCGCCCGCCCCGCACTGGCACCAGCCGGCGGCACCGCAGCGGGCGTGGTGGCGCGGCCCGGCGGTCCTCATCCCGATCGGTCTGGTCGGTGTCGCGGTGGTCGCCGCCGTGGCCGTCACCCTCGTGGTGACCGGCCGTTCGGACAACACCACCGGCCAGCAGCTCGCCACCGGCACCCCGCGCTCGGTGACGGCGACGAGTACCGCAGCGCCGCAGACGAACTCAACTTCCGCACCGACGGGCACCCAGACCCGGACGCCGGCCCAGTTGCAGTCCGCCGACGGTCTGGCCGCGCTGCTGCAGACGCTGCGCGACAAGTTCGGCGACACCATGGGCTACCAATTGGTGGTCTACCCGGATTACGCGGTGGCCGACCGCGCCGACCCGACGAATTCCCATGTCGAGCAGGGCTACACCTACCGAGGCGACGGCTGGCAGGCCTGGGGGTCGGCGACCTCGACGAGTTCGTTCGACGTGCTCGCCGATCTCGGCTCCTTCGATGCGGCCGGGGTGGCGGGCACCCTGGCCGAGGCCCCGCAGACGCTGGGCGCACCGGACGGCACCGGGACCTACCTGATCGTGGAGGGCGCCGAGGGCGGCGGCGTAGAGCTGGCCATCCACTCCACCGCCCCGGGAACCGGCTTCATGCAGGTGAACCCGGACGGCAGCATCAAACAGGTGTTCCCGCCGTGACCGCCGTCGACGAGCCTCGCCGTGCGCTGCGCAAGGACGCCGAACGTAACCGGCAACGCGTGCTCGACGCCGCACGGGAACTGTTCGCGCAGCGAGGTTTGGAAGCCACCCTCAACGATGTGGCCCACCACGCCAATGTCGGGGTCGGGACGGTGTACCGGCGATTCGCCACCAAACAGGAGCTGCTCGACGCGATCTTCGAAAGCGCCATCGACCAGATCGTGGCGCTCGCCGAAGCGGCCATGGGGCACCAGAATTCATGGGACGGCTTCGTGTGGTTCGTCGAGCACCTCTGCGAGATGACCGCGACCGACCGCGGCCTGCGCGAGATGGTCTACAGCACCGCCTACGGCGGGCACCCGGTCGAATGCGCGCGGCTTCGGCTGGTCCCCCCGATCTCCACATTGGTGGACCGCGCCCGCGCCGACGGCTACCTGCGTGCCGATGCCGACCACACGGACATGCCGATACTCAGCATGCTGGCCGGCACCGTGAGTGAATGGGCCGGCCACGTCGAACCGGAACTCTGGCGCCGCTACGTCGCGTTGCTGCTCGACGGTCTGCGACACCGCGACGGGCAGGCCCGGCTGCCCGTGAACGCGCTCGACGACGACCAGATGGACACCGCGATGAACGGCTGGCAGCCGGCCGGCTGAGACCTACGGCGCCAACAGAATTCGAGCCAGCTCGGTGGTCGTCTGGACCCCGTCGTCGTACCCGCCCCGGCCGCCGAGGCCGTTCATGATGGCCAGTGTGTAGCGCTGGCCGGGACCGGCGAAGCCGACGGAATTGACCACCCAGCCGCCCTGCTCCTGCGACCAGCCGTTCTTGTTGCCGGGAGCCATCGCGGCACCGGCGCCCCAGACGCCCCACTGCTGAGCGCTGTCCACCCGCTGCATCTCGGCGACCACAGCCGCCGCGTTGGCCGGCGTGAGACCGGTGAGCACATAGTTCATCAGGGCGTCGAAATCGTCGGCGGTGCCCTTCTGAAATCCCCAGTACGGGTACACCTCACCGAATCCGGGCTGGGGCTGCACGCTTTTCATGCCGTAGCGACCGAAGTTGGTGTTGAAGACATTGCCGGTCCCGCCGTAACGCGACCACAGCGAATCGGCGGCGTCATTGTCGGAACTGCGCAGCATCGCGGCCATCTGTTCCCGATCGGCCGCCGTCAGACGCAGCGTGCCGGCCTGCTCACGGCTGAGCAGGTCGGCCACCATCGCCAGTTTGATCGTCGATGCGGTCCAGATCGGCGTGCCCGCCGCGGCATTGCGGTAACGGGCGCCGGTCACCCGGTCACGCAGCACGAATCCGACCGTGCCCGGTCGGGTGGCAATGTACTTCTCAGCGGCCGTGATGCGCTGCTGCAGCACGCATTGCGGGTCCGGGGCACCGCAATTCGCCGACGCCACCGGAGCCAGGATCAGGCCCGCGCACACCATCCAGACCGCCGCCAGGGCCAGTGCGTGTTTCACCCCAGCGCGCTGTCGATGGCATTGCGCAGGTCGTCGGATCTCTGTACCGGGATCTGCTCGCCGTTGACGAAGAAGGTGGGAGTGCCCATCACGCCGAGCGCTTCGCCGTCACGTTGGTCGACCCGGATGCGCTCCAGGGTGGCCGGGTCGTTGTAGGCGGCATCGAAGGCCGCCATATCAAGTCCGAGATCACCGGCGAAGCCCCGGAAGATGTGGTCGGCGGGGGTGCGCTGCTCTCCCCATTCGGCCTGGGTGTCGAACATCTTTCGGTACATCGCTTCGAGTTGGCCCTGCTGCGCTGCGGCTTCGACGGCGCGGGCGGCGCGTTCGCCGTTGAAGTGGCCCGACAGCGGGAAGTACCGCAGCACGAACTCGACGCGGTCGCCGTAGTCAGCGCGCAGCTGCTCGACAATCGGATAGGCGGCCCGGCAGCCCTCGCATTCGAAGTCGAGGAATTCGACGAACGTCACGGTCGCGTCCCGGGGAGCGTTCAGGCGGTGACTGCTGTCGCGTACCACCTGGACCGCGCCGGTGTCCGGGGTCCGCACGCCGCGGTCGCCGTCACCGCGGTTGATCAGTAGCACGACACCCACCGCCAGGATGACCAGGACGGCGAATGCGGTCACCCAGGCGCGCCCGGCGCGGGTCTTCAACACGGCTGCTCTTCCCCGATGCACCGCTCGCGCCGGCCCGCACACGCGTTGACGTGCATCTACGTAGTTACTACGTAGAATGTTAGCGCAAGGGCACTTCGATGGACGGCAGGATCACTGTGATGAGGCGTTCGACATCGGCAACCGCGGTACTGGCTCTGCTGACCGTCGTGGCGGTCGTGCTGGGTTTGAATGCATGCGCCTCGGCGCCGGCTCCGCCGCGAGCACAGACGGTGACGGACAAGGGCACGCCGTACGGCGATCTGTTGGTGCCCACCCTGCAGTCGTCGGTCACCGACGGCGAGATCGGCGTGTCGGTCGAGGAACCGGTGACGGTGAGCGTCGAGTCCGGTGTGCTCGGCGACGTGGAACTGGTCAACGCTGCCGGCCGGCTCGTCCGGGGCGAATTGAGCGCTGACGGTGTCACCTGGCGCTCCGCCGAACCGCTGGGTTACAACAAGGAGTACACCCTGAAAGCCGACGCCTACGGATTGGGCGGGGTGGCCCACACCAGTGCCACCTTCGAGACACACTCCCCGCAGAACCTGACGATGCCCTACGTCATGCCCGATGACGGTGCGGTGGTCGGTGTGGGCCAACCCATCTCGGTGACCTTCGACGAGATCATCCCGAATCGGTTGGCCGCCCAACGTGCCATCACCGTCACCACCACCCCCGCGGTGGAAGGCGCGTTCTACTGGCTCAGCGGTCGTGAGGTCCGCTGGCGGCCCGCGCAGTACTGGAAGCCCGGCACCAAAGTCGAAGTGCAGGTGAAGACCTACGGTGTTGACCTCGGCGACGGTCTGTTCGGCCAGGACGACACCACCACCAGATTCACCATCGGCGATGAGGTGATCGCCACCGCCGATGACGCCACCAAGACGCTGACCGTGCGCGTCAACGGTGAAGTGGCCAAGACCATGCCGATCTCGATGGGCAAGGACACGACGCCGACCGACAACGGCACCTATATCGTGGCCGAACGCCTTGCCGACATGGTGATGGATTCGTCGACCTACGGCGTCGCGGTGAACTCACCCGACGGCTACCGCACCGAGGTCAAGTGGGCCACCCGGATGTCCTACAGCGGGATCTTCGTCCATGCCGCCCCTTGGTCGGTGGGCAGTCAGGGCCGGGCGAACGTCAGCCACGGCTGCCTCAACGCCAGCACCGAGAACGCGAAGTGGTTCTACGACAACACCAAACGCGGGGATATCGTCGAGGTGGTCAACACCGTCGGGCCGACGCTGCCGGGCACCGAGGGGCTCGGCGACTGGAACATCCCTTGGGAGCAGTGGAAATCCGGCAATGCCGCCGCCTGATCGCTAGTGATGACAGATCAGGCTGATGGCGACCGGAGCGCCCGCCGTCACGGCGATGGTCGTCCACGCCAGCAGTCGGTGACACCGCAGACTCCCCCGACGAGCCGGGGCCAGTAACCGATTCGCCCGCACGGCTGTCGCGGTGGCGCCGACCGCCAGACCCGCGGGCTGCACCGGTCCGGCCAGCTCGAGCATTCCTGCGACCAGCGCCCGGCCACCGTGCCGCCGGGCGGCGGTGTCATCGGCGCACATCTCCAGCAGTACGCCCACCGCGGCAGCACCTCGTGGGAACAGCGGCAGATGCGGCAGCGTTGCGGCCAAGGCCCGCAGGAACATCAGGACCTGGTGATGCCGTCCGGCGATATGCGCGTCCTCGTGTGCCAGCACCGCGTTCAGCTGAGGTGCGGTCAGGCGTTGCACCGCGGCGGTGGTCACCACGATGGCGTTCGGACGGCCGAGGACGCAGTACGCGGCGGGCCGTTCGGCGTCGAGCAGAAAGACATCCGGCCGCTCGGTGGGCAGGCCCACCATCCTGGCGGCATGCGCATGATCACGGCTGCGATCGCGAAAGCGCCGTACCCCGCGTCCCACCTTCACGCTCACCGCCGCCGTCAGGATCACACCCGCGGCGATCGTCAGTAACAGGCCCGGCCACCCGGGGGTGGCGACCTGCTCGGGGATACCCAGCAGCTCCAGGCACACGACGAGCACCGGCGAATCCGGAAGCCCGCCCAGGCCGTTGACCACCACGAGCGAGACCGCCACCGCCCATGCCACCAGCACCCCGACGATCGCCGTCAGCCAGGCCGCCGCGCCCAATCGCGGGTTGAGCCCGCCACGGGTGAGCCTGGACAGCAGCGGCGGCGCCAGCCAGGTCACCAGCGCCCCGTAGGCCAGCAGGTAGACCGCGGCGGTCATCGACGGCGCTTCTGGGTGCCGGACGAACGCAGCGCCGCCTTCAGTTGCGCGGATTCGTCGGCAGACATCTGTTCGACGAAGAATGCGAGCACCGCCTCGGGTTTACCGCCGGCCTCGAACGCCGCGCGCATCAGATTCGCGGAGCGCTCCTCACGGGTCATGGTCGCCCAGTACCGGAAGGCCTTGCCTTCGCGAACACGCCGCACCCAGCCCTTGCGGTGCAGATTGTCGAGAGTAGACAGCACCGTCGTGTAGGCGATCTGACGTGCGTCGGTCAGTTCCTCGAACACCGCGCGCACGGTGACGCCGTCCTCGCGGTCCCACACCCGGTCCATCACCATGGCCTCGAGGTCGCCGAATCCTCGTTGCTGCATCGTCGCCTCCGTTCCCGACGGCCAATCTACGCCTCTGCTACGTAGATCGCGTCTCACCCCGTCGGACAGGTCCCGGCCGCGTCGCGCAGCACCCGCGCCGACGGCGCGTCGACCGGCAGTCCGTACCCGCGCAGCACCGCGGCGAACTGCACCGCGTACTGGCACCAGAACGCCCGGTTGGGCGGCATCCACACCGCGGGCTCGCTGTCGCCCTTGTTCTGATTCGTCGGCCCGTCCACCGCAAGCAGATTGGCCGGGTCATTGGCGAACCGCATCCGCAGTTCGTCGGTCCAGTTGCGGGCACCCAGATCCCAGGCCAGCGAGAGCGCGACGATGTGGTCGATCTGCACCGACGCCCCGATCTGGTTGCCGCGCACGAAGGCGATGGTGGCGTTGGTGTATGGATCGATCAGCGTGCCGGCGGCGATGGCGGTCGGGCATCGCTTGATCGACACGTACGACTTCTCGACGAGATCGCGGTCCAGGATGTCGTTGCGGGTATCGCAGCCGTTGCGCCCGCCCGGGGCATCGTTGTCGTCGTCCCAGGACTCACCGAACGCGTCGCGCCGGTAGTCGTAACCGGGCACCCGGAACGGGATCTCGATCACCCCTGCCAGCACGTCCACACCGGGCGCAACCGTCGGGGTATCGGCCTCGGCCACGTACCGCGCCGAGCCCGCACCGGGTTCGATGTTGACCTGCACGGCGACCAGCACCGCCAGCGCAACCCCCGCGCCGAGCAGGCCGACCCGCTTCACGACTTGTCCAGGTACTGAACCCGATCGGAGTCCGAGAACGGGGCGGCCAGCACATCCAGTCCGGGTTGATACGGATTGTCCAGATAGGCGGACTCACAGAAACTGCGGGCGTCCTGAATGATGCCGAGATGATCAGCCAGGGACAGGAAGCGCAGCGTGGTCAGACGCCCGGACTGGTTGTAGCCCAGCACATCTCCCTCCTGACGCTCCTGGAGGTCGAGGTCGGCCAGCGCGAAACCGTCCAGCGTGCCGGCCACCGCGCGCAAGCGTTCACCGGCCTTGGAACTCTCCGGCATCCGGGTCACCAGCAGGCACAGGCTCGGGTGCTGCCCACGGCCGATGCGCCCGCGCAGCTGATGCAGCTGACTGATGCCGAACCGGTCGGCATCCATCACCACCATCATGGTGGCATTGGGCACGTCGACACCGACCTCGATGACGGTGGTGCAGATCAGCACGTCGATCTCGCCGGCCCGGAACGCCGACATCACCGCGTCCTTCTCCTCGGGCGCCAGCCGCCCGTGCATCAGGCCGAGCCGCAACCCGGCCAGCGGCCCGGTGCTCAGCCGTTCCAGCACCTGCAGCACCGTGACCGGCGGCGGGCCGTGTTCGTAGGCGTTCTTCTTGTCGGGCTCCTCATCGATGCGCGAGGCCACCACATAGGCCTGCCGTCCGGCGGCCACCTCCTCGATGATGCGCGCCCACGCCCGGTCCAGCCAGGACGGTTTGTCCTTGGTGAACACCACATTGCTGGTGATGGGCTGCCGTCCGCGCGGCAGCTCGCGCAGCGTCGAGGTCTCCAGATCGCCGAACACCGTCAGGGCGATCGTGCGCGGGATCGGCGTCGCCGTCATCACCAGCAGGTGCGGGGTGATCCCGCCGGTGGCCTTGGCCCGCAACCGGTCCCGTTGTTCGACGCCGAACCGGTGCTGTTCGTCGACCACCACCATGCCGAGCTGACCGAACTCGACCGACTCCTGGATGATGGCATGCGTACCCACCACGATTCCCGCTGTGCCGGAATAGATCTCATCGCGTGCCTGGCGCTTCTGCTGTGGCGACATCGAACCGGTGAGCAAGGTGATGGCGGTCGCCCCGTCGGCGGCACCGAGTTCGCCCGCCATCGCGAGCGGTCCCAGCACCTGACGGATGGAGCGGTAATGCTGCGCGGCCAGCACCTCGGTGGGCGCCAGCAGTGCGCACTGCATACCGGCATCGACCATCTGCAGCATCGCCAGCACCGACACGATGGTCTTGCCGGAGCCGACCTCGCCCTGCAGCATCCGGTTCATCGGCCGGGTTTTGCCGAGCTCACCGGAGATGACGTCGAGCACCTCGCGCTGCCCGTTTGTCAGCTCGAAGGGCAACTGCTTCATCAGCGCGGCCGCCAGACCGTCGCTCCGCAGCGGAGCCGCCGGGCCGGTCTCACCGAGCGCACCGTAGCGCCGGGACACCAGCGCCCACTGCAGGCCGATCGCCTCGTCGTAGGTCAGCCGTTCCTGCGCCGCCTCCCGCTCGACGGCGTTCTCGGAGACGTGGACGCGGCGCAGAGCGGCGTCCTCGGAGATCAGATTCCATTGCCGCAGAAAAGGTTCCGGCAGCAGCTCGGGGATGGGGTCGAGCACCGCCAGCACCTGGCAGATGCAGGCGTAGATGTCCCAGCTCTGTAGCTTCTTGGTCGCCGGGTAGATCGGGAAGAACTCCCGCTCGAAGGCGGCCAGCACGTCGGATCCGGACTCCCCGGACGCGTCGGCGATCTTGGCGAACGACCGGGTGCCGATGGTCCGTTCGCCCGGGGCGCCGATGATCAGGAACGCCGGATGCGACAGCTGCATGGTCTGCCGGAAGTAGCCGATCTCACCGGAGAGCATCACCCTGGTGCCCTTGGTGAGGCTGTTGACGAGGTAGTCGGCGTTGAAGAAGGTGGCCGTGATCGCGGGGTTGCGCTCACCGAGGGTGACGCGCAGCATCTTGCGTGGCCGCTTGCCCGGTTGCGGTTTCATCTGCCGGACGTCGGTGGCGGTGATGACGTCGACGAAGGTCACATGCGTGCCCTCCTCGAGTTCGATCTCCTCGCCCTCTTCGCGGACGGTCATCCCGTCGCTGTACTTGCGCGGATAGTGACGCAGCAGGTCGTTGACGGTGCGGATGCCGAAGGCTTCCTCGAGCTTGTCGGCGGCCTTGGCACCGATGATGGGTGAGAGCAGATCGTTGAGCGCAACCACGAGTCACTCCACCCCGATCAGCAGCGCGTCACCGTCGTGATCGGTGCGGTAGCTGACCAATTCGGCACCCAGATGCTGCTGGCGCACGTGATCGCGCAACCGCTCCCCCACTCCATCGTCGACACCGCTGCCGATCAGCACGGTGATCAACTCGCCGCCGGCGGCGAGCAACAGATCGATCAGGCCGGCCCCGGCAGCGGCCACATCCCGCCCGACGATCAGCACCTCGTCACCGGAGATACCCAGCCCGTCACCGGGTTTGCAGTGCCCCGCCCAGGTCAGCGCGTCATCGGTGGCCACCCGCACCGACCCGTGCCGGGCCCCGGCTGCGGCACGCGCCATGGTGTACCCGTCGTCGACACCCTGGCGGGCCGCATCGTGCACGGCCAGCGCCGCCAGCCCCTGCACCATGGACGCCGTCGGCACGGGCACCACGTCGATACCCCATCCGGTCGCCGCGGTGCAGCCTGCCACCAGTTCCTCGGCGGCAATGAAACCGTTGGGCAACAACATGATCTGCGCCGCATCGGCGTCCACCAACGCGCGCAGCAGCTGCTGTGCACTGATCGGCACGCCATCGTGCGGGCGCAGCACCCGGGCACCCTCCCCGGCGAACAGCGTCGCCGCGCCGTCGCCGTCGACCACGGCGAGCACCGCGCGGTCACGGCCGGCCGTGTGCACCGGGCGGGCACCGGTGAGCACAGTGATCTGGATGCTGCTGGGACTGCCGACCGCCAGACCGGCCTCCACGGCGGCGCCGGCATCGTCGGTGTGCACGTGCACCGACTGGGTTCCGCTGCGACCGGCGGTGATGGCCACCGAGTCGCCCAGCGCGGCCAGCGTCGCGCGCAGACCTTCCACGGAGTCCGCCCGGCAGCCGTCGAGCAGGTACATCACCTCGAACTGCGGGGGCGCGACCGCGCCGATGGCCGGTTCGGGGACCCCGGCGGCGGGTTCGTAGGCGGGCCGTCGGGGCGCGGTGCCGACGAGGGTCGCGATCAGCGCATCGAGCAGGACCACCAGACCCCGCCCGCCGGCGTCGACCACGCCCGCCTCGGCCAGCACGTCGAGCTGGCCGGTGGTGCGCTCCAGTGCCGCGACCGCCGCGGTGGCCGCCGCTTCGACGACGATGCCGACATCGGCGCCTTCGGCGGCGCATTCCTCGGCGGTATCGGCCGCCGAGCCGAGTACCGAGACGATGGTGCCCGGGACCGCCTCGCCCATCGAGGCCACCACCAGCCCCTCGGCGCAGCGCAGGGCGGCGGCGAAGGCCGTCCCATCGATCTCGGACAGCTGCCGTTGCGCGGTGACATCGGACAGGCCGCGCAGGATCTGGGACAGGATCACCCCGGAGTTGCCGCGGGCGCCGCGCAGGGCACCGTCGGCCAGGCAGCCGGTGGCCCCGACCAGGTCCAGATCCTCCCGCCCCGCCAGGCCGGCCACCGCCGACCGCATGGTGAACAGCATGTTGGTACCGGTGTCGGAGTCCGCGACGGGGAAGACATTGAGCCGGTTGATCTCGTCGGTGTGGGTGATCAGGTGCCCGACGGCGGTGTGGGCCCAACGTCGCATCGCCGATGCGTCGAGCCGCGCAGCCGACATCTACACCTCCTGAGCGTCGCACCAGCCGTGCGCGCCAGAATAGTCATCGTGGCCGACAATGCCGCTGCCGCTGCACAGGTTGTGGACAACATGAGCGAGCGCAGCGCACCCTGAGCGAGCGGAGCGAGCGAACCATCAGCACCGAACGCGGCCTGTGAGCCTGCGAACAGGGTGCGTTTTGGAGATCCGTTCACCGGGCCGGTATCCTGGTCCAGTTGTCGGGTCACCCGCTCTTTGGTTGTTGACCCCCCAAGTACTGATACGAGGAGTTCCAGACATGGCTGCCGTGTGCGATATCTGCGCTAAGGGCCCCGGCTTCGGCAAGTCGGTGTCGCATTCCCATCGCCGGACCAACCGTCGCTGGAACCCGAACATCCAGACCGTCAACGCCGTGACCCGCCCCGGCGGTAACAAGCAGCGCTTGAACGTCTGCACCTCCTGCCTGAAGGCCGGCAAGGTCGCACGCGGCTAGTTCGGCCGCGCGCTCAATAGCTGAATCTGCACCATATCGACGGTCACCTCGCAGGTGACCGTCGCTTTGGTGACTCGGCTCCCGCTACGGCAGGCGCCAGTCGATCGGATCGGCACCCAGCTTCATCAGTAGCTCGTTGGCGCGGCTGAACGGCTTCGATCCGAAGAACCCGCGCGATGCCGACAGCGGTGACGGGTGCACCGATTCGATGCACTCGCAGCCGCCCTCGGTCAGCATCGGTTTCAGCGTCTGCGCGTCACGGCCCCACAGCACCGCGACCAGCGGCTGCGGGCGCGCGACCAGTGCCCTGATCGCGCATTCCGTGACGGCCTCCCAGCCCTTGCGGCGGTGGGAGGCCGGCTCTCCGGGACGCACGGTGAGCACCCTGTTCAGCAGCATCACGCCCTGTTCGGCCCATGGACTCAGGTCACCGTTGGTCGGCACCGGGTAGCCCAGGTCGGCGCCGTACTCGGTGAAGATGTTGATCAGGCTCCGCGGTACCGGGCGAACATCGGGGGCCACCGAGAAACTCAACCCGACGGCATGCCCGGGTGTGGGGTACGGATCCTGGCCGACGATGAGCACCCGCACCTTGTCGAACGGAAACGTGAACGCCCGCAAGACGTTCTCCCCGGCCGGCAGGTACTGGTGTCCGGCGGCCAATTCGGCGCGCAGGAATTCACCCAGTTCGGCCACTTGTGGGGCCACCGGCTCGAGCGCACGCGCCCAACCGGGATCGACGAGATCTGTCAGCGGGCGCGGTGTCACGAGGCCCAAAACTAGCGTGCCGCCGGTTCAGTAGGACTGCCAGCCCGCGTTTCCCTGCCGGGCCTGTCCGTCGACGAGCACTGCGGGCGCGCCGTCGTGGACCCGGCCGATGACCCGCCACCCCGCCGGGACCGTGCCGGGAAAGGTGGCCACCAGCGCGTGGTCCTCTCCTCCACCGAACACCCAGTCCCAGGCGTCCTCGCCGGTGACCTCCGCGGCATCGGTCAAACCGTCGTGATCGGGGCCCAGCAAGTCCTTGGACACCTCGATCACGACTCCGGACGCCGCGGCGATGTGCCCGAGGTCGGCCAGCAACCCGTCGGACACATCCGTCATCGCGGTCGCGCCGGCATCGGCGGCGACACGACCCTGACCGTACGGCGGCTTGGGCACCAGATGGTGCTCGCGCAGCGCGGCATGATCACGGATACCATTGAGCCACAACGAATATCCGGCACCTGAACGCCCCAGATCACCCGCCACGGCGACGGTGTCACCGGCGCGTGCGGTGTCCCGTCGCACCGGCGCGCGGCCACCGAGGTCACCGAGCGCCGTCACCGACACCACCCAGTGCGGGGCGCTCACCAGATCACCCCCGGCGATACCCGCACCGCAGCGCTGCGCCTCGTCCCACATGCCGTCCGACAATGCCTTCGCGGCGGTGGCCGGGGTGTCCGGCGGCGCACCGAAGGCGACCACGAACGCCGTCGGCGTCGCACCCATCGCCTCGATATCTGCGGCGTTCTGGGCGATGGCCTTGCGGCCGATGTCGCGCGGCGTCGACCAATCGAGCCGGAAATGCCTGTCCTGCACCAGCATGTCCGTCGACACCACAATTCGTCCGTCGGCGGCGGTGATCACCGCGGCATCGTCGCCGGGACCCAGCACCACAGCCTCGGGCTGGCGACGGTCCGCGTTGATCTGATCGATGACCCCGAACTCCCCGACCTGTGCCAACGTCGGCTCGTTGTCGCTCATCTCACCGTCCTGCCTACGGGTTCCCGGCCTGAACACTGCCGCGACCTGCGGTAGGTTTGGTCCCTGCGGCGACGAGTCTATGCAGCGGAAACGGAGGGCACACCCAGTGGTAGAGGCATTCATGCTGATTCAGACCGAGGTGGGCCGCGCCGAGGTCGTCGCGAAACAGCTGACCGGACTGCCCGGGGTGCGCTCTGCGGAGTACGTGACGGGACCCTACGACGTGGTGGCCCGGATCGGCGCCGACAGCCACGACGGACTGCAACGCGACGTGGTGGACAAGGTGCAGCAGGTGGCCGGAATCACCCGGACCCTGACCTGCCCGATCGCCGAGACGCAGCATCCCTAGAGTTACCGGTGTGACACAGCCCGATGAGCAGGACGGCCCACCCCGGTCGCTGATCATCGCGGCCGTCGGGGTGGCCGTCGCCGCCGTGATCGTGGTGCTCACCTTCGCCGCCACCCGCCAAGCTGCGCCGCCGGACAAACCGGTGGCCATCGCTGCGGCACCCGCCCCGCAGGCCGACAGCCCGCAGTGCGCGGCGCTGCTGGAAGCGCTGCCCGAACAGCTCGGCGATTACCGGCGTGCGCAGGCAGTCGAACCGGTGCCCGCCGGCGCCGCCGCCTGGCAGGCCGATCCCGACGCCGACGCGGTCATCCTGCGCTGCGGCCTCGATCGTCCGGTCGATTTCGTGGTGGGCACCCCGCTGCAGGTGGTCGACGAGGTGCAGTGGTTCGAGGTCAAGGCCTACGGCATCAGCACCTGGTTCGCCGTCGACCGCGGCACCTATGTGGCGCTCACGCTGCCGTCGGGATCCGGTCCGACGCCGATTCAACTGATCTCCAAGGCGATCGCGAAGACCATGCCGGCCCAGCCGCTGGATCCCGGGCCTCCGCGCTGACCGAGAATCAGCGCAGGCCGGTACCCCGGGCCACCGCGGTGTCGACCATCGTCGCCAGCAGCGTCGGGTAGTCCACTCCGCTGGCCGCCCACATCCGCGGGTACATGGAGATGGTGGTGAAACCGGGCATCGTGTTGATCTCGTTGACCACCGGGCCATCCTCGGTGAGAAAGAAGTCGACCCGGGCCAGGCCCTGGCAGTCGATGGCGCGGAACGCCCTGATGGCCAGCGCGCGCAGCTCGTCGGCGATGTCGTCGTCGACCTTGGCCGGCACATCGAGTTCGGCGGCGTCATCGAGGTATTTGGTGGCGAAATCGTAGAAGGTGTCCTCCCGGTCGCGCACCCCGGCCACCCGGATCTCACCGATCTCGCTGGCCTCCACGCGCCCGTCCGCGAACTCCAGCACGCCGCATTCCAGTTCGCGGCCGATGATGGCCGCCTCGACGATGACCTTCGGGTCGTGCCGGCGGGCGTCGGCGATCGCGGTGTCCAGCTGATCCCACGCGGTGACCCGGTTGACCCCGATCGAGGAGCCACCGCGGGCCGGTTTGACGAACACCGGCAGGCCGAGGCGCTTCCGGTCATCGAGCGCGACGGTCTCCTGATGCGGCCGCAGCACGACATGGTCGCCGATCGGCAGCCCGTCGGCCACCAGCAGTTTCTTGGTGAATTCCTTGTCCATACCGGTGGCGCTGGCCAGCACCCCCGCCCCGACATAGGGCACACCGGCCAGTTCGAGCAGGCCCTGGATGGTGCCGTCCTCGCCGTAGGGGCCGTGCAGCACCGGGAACACCACGTCCACGGCGGCCAGGACCTCACCGGCACCCTCGCCCAGCGACAGCAGTTCACCCTTGCGCACCGGGTCGGCGGCCAGCGCCAGCGCGGCGCCGCCGGCCACATTCGGCAGCTCACCGGCGGTGATCGCCAACGTCTCGGGCTTACCGTCGGTCAGCACCCAGGATCCGTCCGGGGTGATGCCCACGGCGACCACCTCGAAGCGCTGCGGGTCCAGATTGCGCAGGATGCTTCCTGCGGAAACACAGGAAATCCCGTGCTCAGAACTGCGTCCGCCATAGATGACGGCGACACGGGTACGGGCACTCACAACCTGCAGAGGCTACCGGTTTCGGGCGCCGGCCGGATTCTCAGGGATTGGCTCAGGCCAGCGCGCGCTCGATATCGGCGACGATATCGTCGGTGTCCTCGATGCCCAGCGAGATTCTGGCGAAGCCCTCGGGCACCGGGTCCCCCCACCGTGCGCGGCGGTCCACGCAGGTGTGGATTCCGCCGAAACTGGTGGCCGCCACCAGCAGCGCGCTGCGCTCCACCAGCTTGTGCACGGCGCCAGCATCGGCGAGTTCGACCGACACCAGGCCTCCGAAACGCCGCATCTGCTCGACGGCGATCGGGTGGGCTGGATCCTGCGGCAAACCCGGGTAGCGCACCGCGCGCACCGCCGGATGATCGCGCAGCATCAGCGCCACCGCCTGCGCGTTGCGGCACTGCCGGTCGATCCGCAACCCGGCGCTGCCCAGGCTGCGCAGCACCAGCCAGGCCTCGAACGTGCCGAGCACCGGCCCGGCCAGCAGCCGGTCGCGTTCCACCGCGGCCATCAGCTCCGGATGGCAGCCGGCGACATAACCGGCCAGCAGGTCGCTGTGCCCGGACAGTGCCTTGGTGGCGCTGGCGACCACGAGGTCCGCCCCCAGCGACAGCGGCTGCAGACCCAGTGGGGTGGCTGCGGTGTTGTCGACCAGCAGGGTGGCGCCGCGCGAACGACACGTGGTGGCCAGCCGGTGCAGGTCCACCACGTCCAGCGTCGGGTTCACCGGCGTCTCGGCGAGCACGACGTCGGCATGCTCGGCCGCGGCACACATCTGCGCGGCGGAGGCCTCGACCACGGTGACACCCAGCGGTGCCAGGTATTCGGCGGCGTACCGGCGCACCTGGTAGTAGCCGTCGGAGGGCACGACCAGGGTCTTGCCCGGTGTGGCCAGCACCCGTAGAGCCGCACTGATCGCGCCCATGCCGGAACCGAAGGTCAGCGCCGAGGAGGCGCCCTCCAGTTCGGCGAGGGCCGATTCCAGCTGGCGCCACGTCGGATTCGACACCCGCCCGTAGGTGTCCAGCGGTGCGGACTCGTCCGGTGACAGGTGGTAGGCCGACGCCGGAACCGGCACCGGAGCGACGGGTGAACCTGGGATTGCATGTGCCCCAACAGCATTCACGCTGCGGGTGGAGTCGCCGTAACCATCCATGTCCATCTCCCGTCGCTTCGCGCGCCGCTCATTCCGGTTTGGTGCTGCGCCCCAGCAGCAGCATCACGGCCTGTTCGACGGACAGACCGCGATGGCAGACCTGGTGGACCGCGTCGGTGAGCGGCATCTCGACGTCGTAGCTCGATGCCAGCGCCAGCACCGACTGGCACGACGTGGCACCCTCGGCCACGTGCCCCTGGGCATCACGCAGCGCGGACTCCATCGAACCGCCCTGCCCCAGCCGCGCCCCGAAGGTCCGGTTGCGTGACTGCGGCGAGGTGCAGGTGGCCACCAGGTCGCCGACGCCGGCCAGGCCCGCCAGCGTTGCCCCCTTGGCGCCCAACGCGATCCCCAGCCGCATGATCTCGGCGAGACCGCGGGTGATGATCGCCGCCGAGGTGTTCTCACCCAGCCCCACGCCGGCTGCCATACCGCAGGCCAGCGCGATGACGTTCTTGCAGGCGCCACCGATCTCGGCGCCCACCACGTCGGCGTTGGTGTACGGGCGGAAGTACGCGGTGGACAGCGCGCGCTGCAACGCCACGGCGCGGCCCGAGTCACTGCACGCGACGACCGTCGCGGCGGGCTGCTCGTCGGCGACCTCTTTGGCCAGGTTCGGCCCGGTCACCACCGCCACCCGCGCCTGCTCGGCACCGGTCACCTGGGAGATCACCTGGCTCATCCGCATCAGGGTGTCCAGTTCGATGCCCTTGGCCAGGCTGACCAACGTGGCGTCCTGCCCGATCAGGTGTTTCCAGGACTCCAGGTTTGTCCTCAGCGTCTGCGACGGCACGCCCAGCAGCACGGTGCAGGCACCGTCGAGCGCTTCGGCCGCATCGCCGGTGGCCCGGATGCCGGTGGGCAGCGGGGTGTCCCCGAGGTAATCCGGGTTGCGGTGGGTCGCGTTGATCTCGTCGGCCAGTTCTGGTCGACGGGTCCACAGCGTCACCTTGTTACCGGCGTCGGCGAGCACCTTGGCCAGCGCTGTTCCCCACGCACCGGCTCCCATCACAGCGGCTTCGACCACGGCTCAACCCTAGCTTCCCCGCGAAGACTGGCAGGATGGCGGATATGAAGGGCAGCAACGCGCAGCCGGAGGTCGGTGTGCTGATCGCGGTGAAGCGGCTGACCGCGGCGAAGACCCGGCTGGCGCCGGTGCTCTCGGCCTCGGCTCGGGAGAGTCTGGTGCTGGCGATGTTGATGGACACCGTCGCCGCGGCCTCGGCCGTGCCGACCGTGACTTCGATCACCGTGGTGACGCCGGATCCCGATGCGGCGGCAGCCGCCCGCGAGCTCGGCGCGCAGGCGCTGATGGACCCGACCCCCGAGGGACACCCGGATCCGTTGAACAACGCGCTCAGCGTGGCCGAAGCGGCGGCGCTCGTCCCCAACATCGTTGTCCTCCAAGGTGACCTACCGGCGCTGCGAACCGATGAACTGGCCGAGGCACTTGCCGCCGCACGCCGGCACCCGCGCAGCTTCGTCAGCGACCGGCATGGCACCGGCACCTCCGCGCTGTTCGCGTTCGGCGTCCCGCTCGATCCTCGGTTCGGCGTGGAATCCACACGCCGCCATGCTGATTCGGGCGCGGCCGAACTGATCGGCAGCTGGCCGGGACTGCGTTGCGATATCGACACACCCGATGATCTCGCCGCAGCACTGCACTTCGGGCTCGGTCCGGTGACACACCGGGTGGTCGGCGCGCTGCCGTCCACCGGCAGCGACGGGTGATGACGGTGCGCACTGGAATGCGCGGTGGGGATAGGCAATGATCGACAGATGACCGACGCCGACACAACGACTACCGACATCGAGTGGACGCCGGCCGAGGCCGTGGACAGTTCGCCCGACGCTCCGCCCGCAGAGACCGCCGCGGCCATCGAGGATGCCCTCCCCGAGGATCGCTACCTCAATCGCGAGCTGAGCTGGCTGGACTTCAACGCCCGGGTGCTCGCGCTGGCCGCCGACACCTCACTGCCGCTGCTGGAGCGCGCCAAGTTCCTGGCCATCTTCTCCTCCAATCTCGACGAGTTCTACATGGTGCGCGTCGCCGGTCTGAAACGTCGCGACGAGATGGGCCTGTCGGTGCGTTCGGCCGACGGCCTGTCCCCACGGGAACAGTTGCGCCGCATCGGTGAGCGCACCCAGCAGATCTCCAGCCGCCACGCGCAGGTGTTCCTGGAATCGGTGCGGCCCGCGCTGGCCGAAAAGGGCATCGTGATCGTCAGCTGGGCCGATCTGGACGAGGACGAACACGCGACACTGTCCACCTACTTCCATGAGCAGGTGTTCCCCGTGCTGACGCCGCTGGCCGTCGACCCGGCGCACCCGTTCCCGTTCGTCAGTGGCCTGAGCCTGAATCTGGCCGTCACGGTGCGCCAGCCCGATGACCGCACGCAGCACTTCGCCCGAATCAAGGTGCCCGACAATGTCGACCGGTTCGTCGAACTGCCCCGCCGCGAAGGGGCTGACGGCACTCCGGGCCCGGTGCGCTTCCTGCCGCTGGAAGAGTTGATCGGCGCATTCCTGTCGGTGCTGTTCCCCGGCCTGGAGGTCGTCGAGCAGCATGCGTTCCGGATCACCCGTAACGCCGATTTCGAGGTCGCCGAGGACCGCGACGAAGATCTGTTGCAGGCGCTGGAACGGGAACTGGCCCGGCGCCGGTTCGGTTCCCCGGTGCGCCTCGAGGTCGCCGACGACATGACCGAGAACATGCTCGAGCTGTTGTTGCGGGAACTCGACGTGCATCCCGGCGATGTCATCGAGGTGCCCGGACTGCTCGACCTTTCGTCACTGTGGCAGATCTACGGGGTCGACCGGCCCGATCTCAAGGACCGTCCGTTCGTGCCCGCCACCCCCGCGGCGTTCGGCGAGCGCGAGACACCCAAGAGCATCTTCTCGACGCTGCGTGACGGTGATGTGCTGGTGCACCATCCCTATGACTCGTTCTCGACGACGGTGCAGCGCTTCATCGAACAGGCCGCCGCGGACCCGAACGTGCTGGCCATCAAGCAGACTCTGTACCGCACCTCCGGTGATTCGCCGATCGTCAACGCACTCATCGACGCCGCGGAGGCCGGCAAGCAGGTGGTGGCGCTCGTGGAGATCAAGGCACGGTTCGACGAGCAGGCCAATATCAAATGGGCGCGTGCCCTCGAACAAGCCGGTGTGCACGTGGTTTACGGGCTCATCGGGCTCAAGACCCACTGCAAGACCTGCCTCGTGGTGCGCCGCGAGGGCTCGACTATCCGGCGGTACTGCCATATCGGCACGGGTAACTACAACCCGAAAACAGCCCGTCTGTATGAGGATGTCGGCCTGCTGACCGCCTCCCCCGATATCGGCGCGGACCTGACCGACCTGTTCAACTCGTTGACGGGGTACTCCCGCAAGGTGTCCTATCGCAATCTGCTGGTGGCGCCGCACAGTGTGCGCAAGGGCATCATCGGGCGGATCGAGCAGGAGACCGCCGCACATCTGGAGAACGGGCAGGGCCGAATCCGGCTGAAGGCCAACGCCCTGGTCGATGAGCAGGTCATCGATGCGCTCTACCGGGCATCGCAGGCCGGCGTCCGGGTCGAGGTCGTGGTGCGCGGAATCTGCGCGCTACGTCCCGGTCAGGAGGGCTTGTCCGAGAACATCGTGGTGCGCTCGATCCTCGGCCGGTTCCTGGAACACTCCCGGATTATTCACTTCCGCGCCATCAACGAGTTCTGGATCGGCAGTGCCGACATGATGCATCGTAATCTGGACCGCCGTGTGGAAGTCATGGCACAGGTCAAGGATCAGCGGCTGACAGCCCAGTTGGACGAGATGTTCGAGTCCACCATGGATCCGGCGACCCGGTGCTGGGAGCTCCAGGCGGACGGTCGATGGAATGCGCTGCCGCTCCCCGGCCAGACGGTGCGCGACCACCAAGTCGCCCTGATGGCGAAACATCGCTCACCCTGACGCCCGGACTGTCGGCCACTGACAACACGTAGGAGTTGATGTGTCGGACAGCTCGACCCGCAAGAAGGTGAAGACTGTGCACGCCGCCGGTGCGGTGTTGTGGCGGGAGCATGCGGGACGAACCGAGGTCGCGGTGGTGCACCGTCCGCGCTACGACGACTGGTCACTTCCCAAGGGCAAGGTCGATCCCGGGGAGAGCCACCCGGCCACCGCCGTCCGGGAGATCCGTGAGGAGACCGGGTTTCAGAGCCGGCTCGGGCGCAGGCTGGCCGTCATCAGTTATCCGGTGGAGGGTGCCGTCAAGCGCGTGGTGTACTGGGCGGCCGGCGCCGTCGACGGCGAGTTCAGCCCCAATGACGAGGTGGACGAGCTGCTCTGGCTGCCGCACAAGGAGGCAATGAAGCGGCTGCATTATCAGCAGGACCGTAAGGTGCTGCGACGCTTCGCCAAAGCACCCGCCGACACCGCGACGACGATCATCGTGCGGCATGCCCGGGCCGGTTCGCGCTCGAAGTACAAAGGTGAGGACTGCAAACGACCGCTGGACAAGCTCGGCCGCGCTCAGGCCGAATCGCTGGTGAGTCAACTACTTGCCTTCGGCGTCACCGAGCTGCACGCCGCTCCGCGGGTGCGATGCCGGCAGACGCTGGAGCCGCTGGCTCAGGAAATCAGCGTGCCCATCGACGACGAGGCCGCCCTCACCGACGAGGCCTATACCGAGGACAAGAAGGCCGCCCGCGCCCGGGTTTTGGAGATCGCCTCCGGTTCAGCCGGTGTGACGCCGGTGATCTGCACCCAGGGCAAGGTGATCCCTGATCTCATCGCGTGGTGGTGCGAGCGCG
The DNA here is from genome assembly GCF_008329585.1 of Mycolicibacterium sp. P9-22. GTDB lineage: Bacteria > Actinomycetota > Actinomycetes > Mycobacteriales > Mycobacteriaceae > Mycobacterium. Next base: position 95,287 of record NZ_NPKP01000009.1, read on the forward strand.
ACGGTGTGCGCCCGGACAAGTCGCGTAACCGCAAGGGCAGCACCTGGGTGCTGTCATCGGCCGGCGGTCACCTGATCGCCGCCGACCATATCGGCAGCCCACTGGCCGTCCTGGACTGACCGCGGGGTGTAGCGCCCGCAGTCGCTGCGCCGACACAGAAAAGCACCCCAGAGCTTGCGCTCTGGGGTGCTTTTGCAGTTTCAGCCGGAACTACTTGCGACCGCGCTTGACCGGAGCCTTCTTGGCCGGAGCCTTCTTGGCCGGTGCGGCCTTCTTGGCGGCCGGAGCCTTCTTGGCCGGAGCGGCCTTCTTGGCGGCCGGAGCCTTCTTGGCCGGAGCGGCCTTCTTGGCAGCCGGAGCCTTCTTGGCCGGAGCGGCCTTCTTGGCAGCCGGAGCCTTCTTGGCCGGAGCGGCCTTCTTGGCAGCCGGAGCCTTCTTGGCCGGTGCCGCCTTCTTCACTGCCGCCTTCTTGGCCGGGGCGGCCTTCTTGGCGGCGGTGCGCTTGGCCGGAGCCGCTGCCACGCCACGCTTGACGGCGGGGCCGTCTGCCGGGAGACGCTGCGCGCCAGAGACAACCGCCTTGAACTGTGCGCCCGGGCGGAAGGCCGGAACCGACGTCGGCTTGACCTTGACGGTCTCACCGGTGCGCGGGTTACGGGCCACACGGGCGGCACGGCGACGCTGCTCGAAAACGCCGAAGCCGGTGATGGTGACGCTCTCGCCCTTGTGCACGGCACGCACGATCGTGTCAACGATGTTCTCAACCGCGGCAGTAGCCTGTCGACGATCGGTGCCCAACTTGGTTGTGAGTGCGTCGATGAGCTCTGCTTTGTTCATGCAAACCCTCCGAAGTCCAGTGGTCCACCTTGGACCGACTAGAGGACACGGTAAACCTATTGGGCGCATATTTCCAAGAGCCACGCGCAGTTTCATACGTAGCTGGCGAATATTCGGCAATCCGATTGGCCCACTTGGACAGTGGTACCGGCGTCCGAGAACGTGGTTGCCGGGCCATATTTGGGGCCCCGGAAACCCCCGAATTCAGGCCGGAAGTGTCCGCGGTTTGAAGCTCGGACGGCGCCGCTCGTAGGCTTCGATTTCTTCCTGTTTCCGCAGCGTAAGGCCTATATCGTCGAGTCCCTCGAGCAGTCGCCAAGCGGTGTAGTCATCAATGTTGAACGGCAGCATGACCGTTCCTGCGGAGATGGTCCGATCTTGAAGATTCACAGTGATTTCCAAGCCCGGATTCTGCTCGATCAGCTTCCAGAGAAGTTCGACATCGTCATGTGACACTTCGGCCGCCAAAAGACCCGCTTTGCCCGCGTTGCCCCGAAAAATATCGGCGAATCGCGGTGAGATGACGACCCGGAAGCCGTAATCCATGAGCGCCCAGACGGCGTGTTCGCGGGAAGACCCGGTGCCGAAATCCGGGCCGGCCACCAAAACCGACCCCTTGTCGAAGGGCGCCAGATTCAGAATGAACGACGGGTCGTTACGCCACGCGGAGAACAACCCGTCCTCGAAACCCGTTCGGGTCACCCTCTTCAAATACACCGCGGGGATGATCTGGTCGGTGTCGACATTGGAACGGCGCAGCGGCACGCCGATCCCGGTATGAGTCGTGAAAGCCTGCATGTCCTGGTACTCCTTACGGTTCGAAGACCTAGTGGGTGGCGGCGGCCGGTTCGAGATCGGCCGGGGAGGACAGCGTGCCGCGCACTGCGGTGGCTGCTGCCACCGCAGGCGACACCAGGTGGGTACGCCCGCCCTTGCCCTGCCGGCCTTCGAAATTGCGGTTGGAGGTCGAGGCGCAACGCTCGCCGGGGGCAAGCTGATCGGGGTTCATTCCCAGGCACATCGAACATCCGGCCTGGCGCCATTCCGCGCCTGCGGCGGTGAAGATCGCTCCCAGGCCCTCCGATTCGGCTTGTGCCCGCACCCGCATGGAGCCCGGGACCACCAGCATCCGCACCCCGTCGGCCAGCGTGCGACCCTCCAGAATCTCGGCGACCACCCGCAGATCCTCGATGCGCCCGTTCGTGCACGAGCCGACGAACACCGTATCCACCGGGATTTCACGCATCGGGGTGCCGGCGCGAAGGTCCATATAGGTCAGCGCTTTCTCGGCCGCCTGCTTGGCGTCGTCATCGAGCATCATCGCGGGATCGGGCACCGTCGCCGAAAGCGGCACACCCTGTCCGGGATTGGTCCCCCAGGTGACGAAGGGGCTCAGCGTCGCGGCGTCGATGTAGACCTGGGTGTCGAATTCGGCACCCTCATCGGTGTGCAACTCGCTCCAGGCCTGTACCGCGGCATCCCAATCGGCGCCCTTCGGCGCGTGCGGGCGACCCTTGAGGAATTCGAATGTGGTGGCGTCGGGCGCCACCATGCCTGCCCGGGCACCGGCCTCGATGCTCATATTGCAGATCGTCATCCGGCCCTCCATCGACAAGGATTCGATGGCGCTGCCGCGGTATTCGATGACGTGCCCCTGCCCGCCACCGGTGCCGATCTTGGCGATGACCGCCAAAATGATGTCCTTGGCGCTCACTCCGTGGGGCAGATCGCCGTCGACGTTCACCGCCATCGTCTTGAACGGTTTGAGCGAAAGGGTCTGGGTGGCCATCACGTGCTCGACCTCAGATGTGCCGATGCCCATGGCGATCGAGCCGAATGCACCGTGGGTCGAGGTGTGGCTGTCACCACAGACCACCGTCATACCCGGCTGCGTCAAACCCAGCTGCGGGCCGATGATGTGCACGATGCCCTGTTCGGCGTCGCCCATCGGGTGCAGCCGAATACCGAACTCCTCGCAGTTGCGGCGCAGGGTGTCCACCTGGGTGCGCGACACCGGATCGGCGATCGGCTTGTCGATATCCACCGTGGGCACATTGTGATCTTCGGTGGCGATGGTCAGATCGGGCCGGCGCACGGGGCGCCCGGCCAACCGCAGACCATCGAAGGCCTGCGGGCTGGTGACCTCGTGCACGAGGTGCAGATCGATGTAGATCAGGTCGGGTTCACCGGCACCGCGGGCCACGACGTGGTCATCCCACACCTTCTCGGCCAGGGTGCGGGGACGCGAATTCGGCTGTGTCTGCTCCATGGGTTTCTCTATTCAACTCGGGCGTCCTGCCGTGACGGGCTGGCTATCTCACGATGCGGGACGCTAGTATCTCCCTGTGAGACAGGATAGCGGTATCGGCGTCCTCGACAAAGCCGTGGGCGTGCTGCACACGGTGGCCGAGTCACCATGCAGTCTGGCCGAACTGTGCGAACGCACCGGCCTGCCGCGGGCCACCGCGCACCGGCTGGCCGCCGGACTGGAAGTGCACCGGCTGCTCGCCCGGGACACCGAGGGCCGATGGCGGCTGGGCCCGGCCCTGACCGAGCTTGCCGGGCAGGTCAATGATCCGCTGCTGGCCGCCGGCGCCGCCGTCCTGCCCAGACTGCGCGAACTCACCGGCGAGAGCGTCCAGCTCTATCGCCGGGAGGGCAGCTCCCGGGTGTGTGTGGCCTCGTTGGAGCCACCGGTCGGGCTGCGGGACACCGTCCCCGTCGGCACCCGCCTTCCGATGACGGCCGGTTCCGGGGCCAAAGTGCTGCTGGCCTACAGCGATAACGCCACCCAGCAAGCTGTGCTGATGACCGCCAAGTTCACCGAACGCACCCTGGCCGAGGTCCGCAAGAGGGGGTGGGCGCAAAGCGCTGCCGAGCGGGAATCCGGGGTTGCCAGTGTGTCGGCTCCGGTGCGCGACGGACGCGGTGCGGTGATCGCCGCCATCTCGGTATCCGGGCCCATCGACCGGATGGGCCGCCGGCCCGGCGCCCGCTGGGCCGCCGATCTGCTGGCCGCGTCGGAAGCTCTGACCCGCCGGCTGTAGCTAACTTCGCCCGCTGGCCCTATTGTCGACATCACGAGCGCAGCTGCGCTGGCCGGAGGTGCTGACCACGGGTTCTCAATCACCGCAATGGCGGGCCACCGCACGGATGCTGCGGCGGTCCGGCTTCGGCGCGACCGGACGCGAAGTCGATGCAGTGGTCACTCGCGAGTGGGGAACCTACCTCGACGAGGTGCTCGCATTGGACCCCGCCGCCGACCCGGGCGCCATCGCAACCCCGATGGCCTCCTACTCGACGCCCGCACTGCCCGCCAGCGAAGCCACCACGGCGCCCTTCGTGGCCAGCATGCTGGCACAGATGCAGGATCTGTCCGGATGGTGGATACGCCGGATGGTCGCGGTGCGCCAACCGATCCACGAGAAGCTGACGTTCGTCTGGCACAACCATTTCGCCACCTCCGCGGAGAAGGTGGTGGCCGCGGAGTTCATGGCGGCCCAGAACCAGACACTGCGCACGCACGCACTCGGCGACTTCCGTGACCTCGCCTACGCCATGCTGACCGACTCCGCGATGCTGCGCTGGCTCGATGGTCTGGGCAATACGAAGGAGGCGCCCAACGAGAACCTGTCCCGGGAGTTCATGGAACTCTTCGCCCTCGGTCACAACAACGGCTACACCGAAGCCGATGTCCGCGAGGGCGCGCGGGCGCTCACCGGGCGATTCGACACCCCGGGCAACGGAACGCTGCTGGTGGCAGAGCATCACGACAGTGGTTCCAAGACGATCCTCGGGGCGACGGGCCCGTTCGGGGACACCGAGTTCTGTGACATCGTCGTCGGGCATCCCACATCTGCGCGCTTCGTGACGTCGAAGCTGTGGCGCCTGCTGGCCTCCGATACCGACCCGAGCCAGGCCACCTCGGCTCGGTTGGTCGCCGCCTACGGTCCGAACCGGGATCTGAAAGCCTTGACCAAGGCCATCTTTCTCGACCCCGACTTCGTCGCAGGCGCAGGCACCGCGGTCGTCACGCCGGTGGAATGGCTGGTCGGAATGCTGCGTTCGTTGTCGGTTCCACTGCAGGGTCCGAACTCGCTGACCGCCTGCGAGGTTGTGCTCAAGGTGATGGGCCAGCGCCCCTTCGTGCCACCCGACGTCGACGGCTGGCCGCAGGGCCGGGTCTGGCTGTCCAATACGAGTGCGGCGGCACGGGTCTGGGCGGCCGAACGATTCGTTCCGATGGGTGATTTTTCACCCGTCTCGGACGCTGCCCCCAGCGACCGCATCGATGCCGCGGGCCATCTGCTCGGCATCGGCGCCTGGTCCGACACGACGGCCGCGGCACTGAAACCACTGGCCGGCAGCCCGGACCGGCTGGTCGCCGCCGCCGTCAACACACCCGAATACCTGACGGTGTAGCGAGAGTCGGGGTGAACCAGCCATGCCGGAGATGAATCGCCGCACATTCCTGATCGCCAGTGCGGGTGCCGCAGGGTTGGCCGCGGCGGCCGGTGCGGCGGTCACCCTGCCCCAGATGTTCGAGCGCGCGCAACAACAACCGTTGCCCACCGACACCGGGATCCTGGTGATCCTCACCCTCTATGGCGGCAATGACGGCCTGAACACCGTGATCCCGTTCACCGACAACGCCTACTACGACGCCCGGACCGATCTGGCGTTCGGGCCCGAGACGGTCATCGATCTGGACGGAACGGTCGGCCTGAACCCCGCGCTGACCGGTTTGGCGTCCGCCTGGCGCAACGACAACCTGGCCATCATCCGTGGCGTCGGCTATCCCAAGCAGGACCGAAGCCACTTCCGGTCCATGGATATCTGGCAGACGGCCTCCCCCGATGACCCGACCGCGTCCGGTTGGATCGGCCGCTGGCTGGACAGCAGCGGCGACGATCCGCTGCGCGCGGTGAACATCGGAACCGTGTTGCCACCGATGGCCGTCGGCCAAAAGTGCACCGCCGCAGGGCTTTCCGCGACGATCCCGAGACTGCCTGGCGATATGCCCGGTGTGCTGGAGGCGATGAGCGCACCCGACCCACTCGATACGCCCGCGATGGCCGCGGTCCGCGCCGATTACCGGGCCTACCGCACCATCGATGACACGTTCCGAACCTTCACCGACCGCCCCCTGCCGCCGACGGCGGCCACCGATCTCGGCAAGCAACTCGCCGACGATCTGGAACTGGTGGCCCAGTGTGTGCGGGCCGGAGTGCCCACCAAGGTGTACATGGTCTCGCTCGGCGGATTCGACACCCACGCCAATGAGCGCGGCGACCAACAGAAACTGCTGACCGCCCTCGACGGCGCCATCACACCGTTCCTGAAGCAGATGCGCAACAGCGCCTATGGCCGGCAGGTGGTGACGATGATCTATTCGGAGTTCGGTAGGCGGGTGGCCGCCAACGCCACGCAGGGCACCGACCACGGCACCTCGGGTCCGGTCCTGATCCTGGGCGAGTCCGTCCGGGGCGGGTTCTACGGTGATGCGCCGAGCCTCACCGATCTGCGCGACGGCGACCTCAAAACGACCACCGACTTTCGAGACGTTTATCACGAACTGCTGGATCAGACGCTGGGCACCGACCCGGAGCCATCGGTCGGCCCGGGCCGCCGCGCGATCGGATTTCTGTGAGCCACCCGACACCGGGCAAATAAAAAACCCCAGGATTTCTCCTGGGGCTTCCTCTGTACCCCCGATGGGATTCGAACCCACGCTACCGCCGTGAGAGGGCGGCGTCCTAGGCCGCTAGACGACGGGGGCTAGAACATCTTCCGGACGGTCAGCATAGCTCAGGCGATCGTGCTCACCTAATCCGCTGATCCGATCCGAAACAGCTGGGGTACCAGGACTCGAACCTAGAATGAGGGAATCAGAATCCCTAGTGTTGCCAATTACACCATACCCCATTTGATGCCCATCACTGCAGGTCAGGGCATCATTTGGCCCAATCAGCGCCGCGGTGACGATCTCCGCTGTGCTTTTCGGGCCGACGAACAGATTACCAAAGAATCGGGGCCACTTTTCACACCCCACCCCTTGCGGCCCGCAGCCGGGCCAGGCTGCGGTCGCGACCCAGCAGCTCCATCGACTCGAACAGCGGCGGGCTGATCGTCGCGCCGGTCACCGCGACCCGGATCGGGCCGAAGGCTTTACGCGGTTTGAGCTCCAGCCCGTCCAGCAGCGCCGTCTTCAGCGCTTCCTCTATCGAGGCCGTCGTCCACTCCTGCGCCGCCTCCAGAGCGCCCAGGGCGGCGTCGAGCACCGGGCCGGCTTCGGGCTTCAGTTCCTTGGCCGCCGACTTCTCGTCGAGCACATAGCTGTCATCGTTGAAGAACTTCAACAGGTCCCACGCATCGCCGAGCACGACGATGCGGGTCTGCACCAGTGCTGCTGCTTCCGCGAAGCCGGCGTCGTCCAGGCCGGTGTCGTGCCCGTGTGCGTCGAGGTAGGCGCGCAGCCGGGCGCTGAAATCCTCGGGCGCCAACATCCGGATGTGTTCGGCGTTGATGGCGTCGGCCTTCTTCTGGTCGAACCGGGCCGGATTGGAGTTGACGTTGACGACGTCGAACGCCGCCACCATCTCATCGAGGCTGAACAGGTCGTGGTCGTCGGCGATCCCCCAGCCCAGCAGCGCGAGGTAGTTCAGCAGCCCCTCCGGGATGAAGCCCCGGTCGCGGTGCAAAAACAGGTTGGACTGCGGGTCGCGCTTGGACAGCTTCTTGTTGCCGTCACCCAGAACGCTTGGCAGATGCGCGAATTCGGGGATGCTGTCGGTGACGCCGATCCGGATCAGCGCCTGGTACAGCGCGATCTGGCGCGGCGTGGAGGGCAGCAGATCCTCGCCGCGCAACACATGGGTGATCTTCATCAGCGCGTCGTCGACGGGATTGACCAAGGTGTACAGCGGATCTCCGCTCGCCCGGGTGATCGCGAAATCGGGCACCACGCCGGCGGCGAACGTCGTCTCCCCGCGCACCAGGTCGTTCCAGGTGATGTCCGCATCGGGCATCCGCAACCGCAGTACCGGTTTGCGGCCCTCGGCCGCCAACGCCGCGCGCTGCTCGTCGGTGAGGTCGCGGTCATGGTTGTCGTAGCCGAGTTTGGGATTGCGGCCGGCCGCGATGTGGCGGGCCTCGACCTCCTCGGGCGTGGAGTAGGCCTCGTACACCTCGCCCGCGGCGAGCAGTTTGGCGATCACATCTCGATAGAGATCGGACCGCTGGGACTGCCGGTAAGGCTCGTAGGGGCCGCCGATCTCCGGACCCTCATCCCAGTCCAGGCCGAGCCAGCGCAGCGCGTCCAGGATCGCGTCATAGCTTTCCTGGCTGTCGCGCGCCGCATCGGTGTCCTCGATCCGGAACACGAAGGCGCCACCGGTGTGCCGGGCGTAGGCCCAGTTGAACAGCGCGGTGCGGACCAGTCCGACGTGCGGGGTACCCGTCGGAGATGGGCAGAAACGTACCCGTACGGTCATCGCTACTTTCCTTTACGCACAACAGGATTGGAGAGGGTGCCGATGCCCTCGATGGTGATGCTGACGATGTCGCCGTCCTCGATCGGGCCGACGCCTTCGGGGGTGCCGGTCAGGATGAGATCCCCGGGCAGCAGTGTCATGACCGCCGACACCCATTCGATGATGGCACCGACATCGTGGAGCAGCATGGCGGTGTTGCTGTTCTGGCGAACTTCGATCTCACCCACCGAACCGTCCTGCCCCGGATGGATGACCTCGGTACGCAGGTCCAGCTCGGAGGGGTCGACGGCGGTCTCGATCCACGGCCCGACCGGGCAGAAGGTGTCATGGCCCTTGGCCCGCATCCACTGGCCGTCCTGCTGCTGCTGATCGCGCGCGGACACGTCGTTGGCGATGGTGTAGCCCAGGATGTAGTCGGCGGCCTTCGCGGCCGGCACGTCCTTGCAGGGGCGTTCGATGACGGCCACCAATTCCCCCTCGTGGTGCACCGGGTGCGCGTCTGCGGGCAACTGGATGGCGACATTGGGCCCGATGATCGCGGTGTTGGGCTTGAGGAAGATCACCGGATCCTCCGGCGCTTCGCCGCCCATCTCCAGGGCATGCGCGGCGTAATTCTTGCCCATGCAGACGACCTTGCTGGCCAGGATCGGTGCAAGTAGCCGTACATCGGCCAGCGGCCAGGTGCGGCCGGTGAAGGTGGGATTCCGCGACAGGTACTGCTCGGCGATCTCGCGGCACACCGCATCGGAGTTCGAGTCGCCTTCGATGACCACGAAGGCGACCCCGTCAGGACTGGCGATTCGACCGAGGCGCATCGGTTCAGCCTAATGAGGCCCGGTAACCACCCGGCGGGCGGCGTCGACGTACACCTGCACCGTCCATATATTGAGATCCGAGTTCAATACCATGGGATGGCCGTGGCACCATGGCGGCATGTCCACATCGTCGATCAGCACCGCGCGGCGCTGGTCCATGCTGGTGATCGCTCTGACCGCGACCACATGCGCCAATGTGTTCATCAATGGCGCCGCCTTCCTCATCCCCACCCTGCATCGCGACCGCGGACTCGATCTCGGCTTGGCGGGACTGCTGTCGGCGATGCCCAGCTTCGGCATGGTGCTCACGCTGATCGCCTGGGGCTGGCTGGTGGACCGGGTCGGTGAGCGCATCGTGCTGACCGTCGGCTCGGCCCTCACCGCGGCATTCGCCTTCGGCGCCGCATCGGCGCAATCACTGTGGGCGGTCGGGGCATTCCTGCTGCTCGGTGGAATGGCCGCCGCGAGCAGCAATGCCGCCAGCGGTCGCGTCGTGGTGGGCTGGTTCCCACCGGAGCAGCGCGGTCTGGCCATGGGAATCCGCCAGACCGCGACTCCATTGGGTGTCGGCCTGGGTGCCCTGGTGATCCCCCGCGTCGCCGAAAGCCATGGTGTGGGCCCCGCATTGCTGTTCCCCGCCGTGGTGTGCGTGCTGTCCGCGGTGATCTGCGCGATCGGCGTACTGGACCCGCCACGCCTGCCGCGCGCCGAGGCGCCCGCCGAGCACCTCGCCAACCCGTATCGCGGATCCTCGGTGCTGGCACGCATTCACGCGGTCTCGGTGCTGCTGGTCATCCCGCAGGGTTTCGTCTGGACCTTCATGCTGGTGTGGCTGATGACCGAGCGCGGGTGGTCGGCCGCATCGGCGGGCGCGCTGGTCACCGCTTCGCAGGTTCTGGGCGCGGCCGGGCGCATCGCGGCCGGGCGGTGGTCCGATGTGCTCGGCCTGCGCCTGCGGCCCATCCGATTCATCGCCGCGGCCGCCGCGGTGACGATGGCGCTGCTCGCCGTCACCGACGCACTGGGTTCACCGGTGAGCGTCGCGCTCATCGTCATCGCTTCGGTGGTGACGGTGTCCGACAACGGGTTGGCGTTCACCGCGATCGCCGAGATCGCGGGCCCCTTCTGGAGCGGGCGGGCACTGGGCACGCAGAACACCACTCAGCACCTGGCCACCGCCATCGGCTCGCCGTTGTTCGGCGCTCTGATCGCGGTCGCGGGATTCCCGGTTGCCTTCGCGGTGTGCGCGTTGTGCCCGCTGGCCGCGTTCCCGCTGGTACCCAACGACGCCGACACCGTCACGAAATAGCACACCTGCGAACAACTTTCAGATGCACGTCATCGCATGCCGCTGTGGTGACCATCACGGCGGTACCGCTTGTCGTCATACGATCCTGCCTGCAGAATTGAACTGCACATTGGATTGATTCCAGATTTAAGGAGTACAACGGCAATGCCCTTGTTGACGATCGGCGACCAATTTCCCGCTTACGACCTGACCGCCGTCATCGGTGGTGACCTCACCAAGGTCGATGCCAAGCAGCCCGACGACTACTTCACCCGGGTCACCAGCTCCGACCACGACGGCAAGTGGCGCATTGTGTTCTTCTGGCCCAAGGACTTCACCTTCGTCTGCCCCACGGAGATCGCCGCATTCGGCAAACTGAACGATGATTTCGAGGACCGTGACGCCAAGGTACTCGGAGTCTCGGTGGACAACGAATTCGTGCACTTCCAGTGGCGCGCACAGCATGACGAGCTCAAGAAGCTGCCCTTCCCCATGGTTTCGGACCTCAAGCGCGAACTCGCGCAGGCCACCGGTGTGCTCAACGCCGACGGTGTCGCCGACCGGGCCACGTTCATCGTCGACCCCAACAACGAAATCCAGTTCGTCTCCGTCACCGCCGGTTCGGTCGGCCGCAACGTCGATGAGGTGCTGCGCGTTCTCGACGCGCTGCAGTCCGATGAGTTGTGCGCCTGCAACTGGCGCAAGGGTGATCCGACGATCGACGCCGGCGAGCTGCTGGCCGAGGCGGTCTGATGAGTATCGACAACATCAAGGAAGCACTGCCCGAGTACGCCAAGGATCTCAAGCTGAATCTGGGCAGCATCGCACGCACCACCGAGCTCAACGAGCAGCAATTGTGGGGCGCGCTGGTGGCGACCGCGGCCGCCACCAAATCGCAACGGCTGCTGCGTGAGATCGCCGAGGACGCCCTCGACGTGCTGTCCGAGGAGGCCTACAACGCCGCCCTCGGGGCCGCCGTCATCATGGGCATGAACAACGTGTTCTACCGCACCAAGGGCCAGCTCGACGGTCGCTACGACGATCTGCGCGCCGGTCTGCGGATGAACATCATCGCCAATCCCGGTGTGGAGAAGGCAGATTTCGAGCTGTGGTCACTGGCGGTGTCGGCGATCAACGGCTGCGGCCACTGCCTGTCGGCACACGAGTCGGTACTGCGTGACGCCGGTGTGGACCGCACCGCGATCTTCGAGGCCATCCGGCTGGCGTCCATCGTGGCCGGTGTGGCACAGGCGCTGACGACGGTGGATGCACTCGCCGCGGTGTAGAGCGTCGTCGCTCGGTGCGAGCCGAGGATGCGGGCTCCCGCTTCTCCTTGCGGAGAGGCGGGAGTTCGCGTCCGCTCAGAGGGTCCACTCAGTGGCCAGTCATGTCCCCGGTGGCCGGCACGCCGTCGACCAACCCGTACTGCAGGAACACGATCCCGTTCGGGCTGACCTGCGGTGGCTGCAGCAGCGCGAGGTTCGTCGGCACCGCTCCCCCGTCGAACACCGTCTTACCCACCCCGAGCACGATCGGGTGCACCCATAGGTCGATCCGGTCAAAGAGCTTCTCGCGCAGCAGCGTCTGTACCAGGTTCAGGCTGCCGACCACCTTGATCTTCGAATGCCGGTCCCGGATCTCGCGCACCGCGGCCACCAGGTCCGGGCCCAGCAACGTCGACCCGGCCCAGGACAGCTCGGGTGCGCCGCGGGAGGCGACGTATTTCGGGATTGTGTTGAACAGCGTCCCGAATTCGTCGGTCTGCTGCGGCCAGTGCGCCGCGAAGATGTCGTAGGTGCGTCGGCCGAGCAATAGCGCGTCGGTGCCCTGGTAGGCGGTGTCGACCTGCGCCCCGGAGACCTCGTCGATCAGAGGTGCCTGCCAGCCACCGAACGGAAACCCGATCGGGTCCTCGTCGGGGCCGCCGGGCGCCTGCCCGACCAGATCCAGTGTGGCGAACAGTTCGATATCGATGAGTCCCATACCCGGATAGACCGGCCGGGGCCTACGAACTCATCGCGTGATTACAGCAGCGACAGGATCCGGTCGCCCACCGCGACGGTCGACAGCTTCTCGTCCCCGCGGGTCGCCAGGTGTTCGGAGACCGCCTTGTCCACCCGTGCCGCGGCGGCGTCCTCGCCGACATGGGCGAGCAACAACGCCACGCTCATCACGGCCGCGGTGGGATCGGCGATACCCTGGCCGGCGATATCGGGCGCGCTGCCGTGTACCGGTTCGAACATCGACGGATTGGTGCGCGTCGCATCGATATTGCCGCTGGCGGCCAGGCCGATACCGCCGCACACCGCCGCCGACAGGTCGGTGATGATGTCGCCGAACAGGTTGTCGGTGACGATGACGTCGAAACGTCCCGGGTCGGTGACCATGTGGATGGTGGCGGCGTCGATGTGCTGGTAGGCCACCTCGACATCGGGGAACTCGGTGCCCACCTCGGCCACCACCCGCGACCACAGGCTGCCCGCGAAGGTCAGCACATTGGTCTTGTGCACCAACGTCAGATGCTTGCGGCGGGCCTGGGCCCTGGCGAACGCGTCACGCACGACACGTTCCACGCCGAAGGCGGTGTTCACACTGACCTCGGTGGCCACCTCGTGGGGCGTGCCGACCCGCAGCGCTCCGCCGTTACCCGTGTAGGGCCCCTCGGTGCCCTCGCGGACCACGACGAAATCGATACCGGTGACGCCCGAGAGCGGGCTGGTCACACCGGGATAGAGCCGGCCGGGACGCAGGTTGACGTGATGGTCGAGCGCGAAACGCAGCTTGAGCAGCAGCCCGCGCTCCAGCACGCCGCTGGGAACCGACGGATCGCCGATCGCGCCGAGCAGGATGGCGTCGAAGCCGCGCAGCTCTTCGATGGTCTGCTCGGTCAGCAACTCACCCGATGCGTGGTAGCGCCGCGCTCCGAGGTCGTACTCGGTGCGCTCCACCCCGGGCAGCACCGCGTCGAGTACCCGCAGCGCCTGGTCGATGACCTCCGGACCGATACCGTCACCGGCGATTACAGCGAGCTTCATGAGAGATCGACCACTTCCAGTGTGGTGGCGCCGACCGCCGAGGCGATCGCGGCGCGCACGTCTTGGGGCACATCGGTATCCAGGCGCAGCATCACGGTGGCGCTGTCACCGCTGGCGTCCTGGCTCATCTGCGCGGCCAGCACGTTGACGTCGGCACCACCGAGCAGCGTGCCGATCTTGCCGAGCGCGCCGGGCTGGTCGTGGTAGTTGACCACCAGGTTGTAGCCCTCGGCACGCAGATCCAGGTTGCGGCCATTGATCTGGACGATCTTCTGAACCTGCTGGGGGCCGGACAGGGTGCCCGCCACGTTCAGCGAACCGCCGTCGGAGTAGACCGCGCGCACGTCCACCACGCTGCGGTGGTTGGGACTCTCGCTGGCGGTGTTGATCTCGGCGGTCACGCCGCGGTCTTTGGCCAGCGCCGGTGCGTTGACGAATGTCACCTGCTCGTCGACGACGGCCGAGAACAGGCCGCGCAGCGCCGACAGGCGCAGGATCTCGACGTCTTCGGACGCCAGCTCGCCGCGAACCTGGACGGTCAGCGACACCGGTGCGGCCTCGGCGAGCTTGCCGACCAGCAGGCCGAGCTTGCGGACCAGGTCCAGCCACGGCGCCACTTCCTCGCCGACGGCTCCCCCGCCGACGTTGACGGCGTCCGGCACGAACTCGCCGGCCAGAGCCAGCTTCACGCTGGCGGCCACATCGGTGCCCGCCCGGTCCTGTGCCTCGGCGGTCGACGCGCCCAGGTGCGGGGTGACCACGACCTGCGGCAGGTCGAACAGCGGGCTGTCGGTGCATGGTTCGGTGGAGAACACGTCCAGGCCGGCACCGCGAACGTGTCCGCTGGTGATGGCATCGGCGAGCGCCTGCTCATCGATGAGGCCACCGCGCGCGGCGTTGACGATGATGACGCCGGGCTTGGTCTTGGCGAGGTTCTCCTTGCCGAGCAGACCCGCGGTCTCCTTGGTCTTGGGCAGGTGCACCGAGATGAAGTCGGCCCGGCTCAGCAGCTCGTCGAGGCTGACCAGTTCGATGCCGATCTGCGCGGCACGGGCCGAGGACACGTAGGGGTCATAGGCCACGATGTGGGTACCGAACGCGGCCAGCCGCGCGGCGACGAGCTGGCCGATGCGGCCGAGCCCGACCACGCCGACGGTCTTGCCGAAGATCTCGGTGCCCGAGAACGAGGACCGCTTCCAGGTGCGCTCGCGCAGCGTGGCGTCGGCGGCCGGAACCTGGCGCGCCGCCGACAGCAGCAGCGCCAGGGCGTGCTCGGCGGCGCTGTGGATATTGGAGGTCGGCGCGTTGACCACCAGCACACCGCGGGCGGTGGCGGCGTCGACGTCGACGTTGTCCAGGCCGACACCGGCGCGGGCGATGATCTTGAGTTTCGGCGCGGCGGCGATGACCTCGGCATCCACCGTGGTGGCGGAGCGCACCAGCAGCGCGTCCGCGTCGGCGACCGCCTCCAGCAGTTTCGGACGGTCCGGGCCGTCTACCCAGCGGACCTCGACCTGGTCGCCGAGCGCGGCGACGGTCGACTCGGCAAGCTTGTCGGCGATCAGAACAACGGGAAGACTCACGGCGCTACAGCCTAGTGTGTGCCCGCCGCGCTACCACAGGCCACGTGCGCTGGCGGCCGATGATGTCTACTGATGTGGTGGACGTCACCGTCGTCGGAAGTGGCCCCAACGGGCTGACCGCAGCCGTCATCCTGGCCCGGGCCGGGTTGTCCGTACGCGTCATCGAGGCGCAGAGCACCGCGGGCGGCGGCGCGCGCACCCTGCCCGATCCGGAGTTCGACGGCGTCAGCCACGACATCTGTTCGGCGGTGCACCCGCTGGCGTTGGCGTCGCCGTTCTTCGCCGCCTACGACCTGCAGGCGCGTGGGGTGCGGCTGTCGGTCCCGGAGATCTCCTACGCCAGCCCGTTGGTGGACCGGCCGGCGGCGATCGGCTACCGCGATATCGAGCGCACCGCTGCCGAGCTTTCCGACGGCGACTCCTGGCAGCGACTGCTCGGCCCGCTCGCGGCCGACAGCGAGGCGGTGGTCGGCCTCATTCTCGGCGACAAGCGCTCGCTGCCGCCCTCGGTCACCGCCGGTCTCAAACTCGCCCCCCGGCTGTTGCTACAGGGCGGCCCGCTGTGGAACACGCTCAAGGGCGAGGATGCCCGGGCACTGTTCACCGGGGTTGCCGCACATACCATTTCGCAGATGCCGTCCCTGGTCGCCGCCGGCGCCGGATTGATGCTGGCCACCCTGGGGCACGCGGTCGGCTGGCCGATCCCGGTCGGCGGATCCCAGGCCATACCGGATGCCCTGATCGCCGACCTGCTGGATCACGGCGGAGAACTCGTCCTCGGCGAGGAGGTCACCGCACCCCCGGGCGGCGTGGTGCTCTACGACACGGCGCCGACGGCCCTGCTGTCCATCTATGGCTCGAACCTGCCCGCTCGGTACGCAAAGGCCTTGCAGCGCTACCGCTATGGGCCCGGCGTCGCCAAGGTCGATTTCGTGCTGTCGGGTGAAATCCCTTGGCGTGATCCACGTCTGGCGCAGGCCCCGACGCTACATCTGGGCGGCAGCCGATCGCAGATGGCGCTGGCGGAATCCGAGATCGCGGCGGGCAGGCACGCGGAGTGGCCGATGGTGCTGGCGGCCCTGCCGCATATCGCCGACCCGGCCCGCATCGACGCGCAGGGCCGGCGGCCGCTGTGGGCGTACGCCCACGTGCCGTCCGGTTCGACGGTGGACATGGCCGAGGCCGTCACCGACATCTTCGAGCGGTTCGCCCCCGGGTTCCGCGATGTGGTGGTCGCGGTGCGCAGCGTGCCGGCCGCGCGACTGTCCGATCACAACGCCAACCTGGTCGGCGGGGACATCGGGGTCGGCGGCAACAACATGGTCAGCGCGATCGCCGGACCCACCCCGCGGATCAATCCATGGTCCACCCCGATCCCGCAGGCCTACCTGTGTTCCTCGGCGGCCCCGCCGGGCGGCGGCGTGCACGGTATGGCCGGTTTCTACGCCGCGCGGACCGTGTTGAAGCGCGAGTTCGGCATCCGGGAGCTTCCTAAACTGGCGCCATGACCAAACTCGCCGTCATCTACTACTCGGCCACCGGGCACGGCACCTCGATGGCCGCCCGGGTGTCCGCTGCCGCCGAGGCTGCGGGCGCCGAGGTCCGGACCCGCCACGTCACCGAAACCAACGACCCCGAGACGTTCGCGCAGAACCCCGCATGGACCGCCACTTACGAGGCGACCAGAGATCTGCCGGCCGCGACCGGCGAGGACATCGTGTGGGCCGATGCGGTGATCTTCGGCTCCCCCACCCGGTTCGGATCCCCGGCGGCGCCGCTGCGCGCCTTCCTGGACTCACTCGGCGGGTTGTGGTCGCAGGGCAAGCTGGCCGACAAGGTGTACGCCGCGTTCACCTCCACTCAGACCGCGCACGGCGGGCAGGAATCCACGCTGCTCAATCTGTATGTGACGCTGATGCATTTCGGCGGGATCATCGTGCCGCCGGGATACACCGATCCGGTGAAGTTCGTCGACGGCAACCCCTATGGGGCCGGGCTGATCGCCAATCGGGAGAACATCACCGAGTTCGACGATGCGACGAACGATGCGCTCGATCACCTGGCGCGCCGCGTGGTCGGTATCGCGGGCCGCCTCGTGTCCTGAACCGTCCTGACTGAAAGCGTCCCTGCGCGGGTACACCAGGGCGCATGAGTGATTCACTGAAGAAGGGCGACAAGGTGTCGTGGCAGAGCCACGGCACGACCGTGCCCGGCACCGTCGAGGAAAAGATCACTTCGGAGACCGAAGCCGCCGGTCGCAAGGTGAAGGCCGGCAAGGACGAACCGCAGTACCGCGTGACCAGCGACAAGAGCGGCCGCGATGCGGTGCACAAGCCCGAGGCGCTGAAGAAGCGCTCGTCATGACGTCCGTCGACGACGCCCATGCGCGGCCACCGGGCACCTCCGATGAGACCGTCGAAGCCGTCGGCAAGGTGTCCGAGGCACTGGAGTACGTCGAACGGGCGCGGGGACACCTGTACTCGTTCCATCAGCTGATGGGGCACGCCGACCTGCTGCTCGGCGAGGCGGCCGATGCCCTGCGCGACGCCGGGCACGCCGAGATCGCCGATCGGTTGACCGAGGACATGGTCGGCCGCAACATCATTCGCGGCCGCTGGACATTCCAGGTGGTCGAGGAGTTCGACGACGACTACTGGTCACGTTTCCGCGACCACGAGAGACGCGTCCGCGACGAGCTGATGGACGGCCGTCGTCACGTGTTCGAAGCGGAGATGAAAGAGGACCGGCGCACCAAGGGCCGCGACGGGCACGAGGCCACGCCATGACCGACGACAACGACAGCACGTACAAAGAGTTCAAGGACGTCGTCAACATGACGGCAGCAGAACTGGAGAAGTGGCTGAAGTCCGACGAATCCAAAGAGGTCGGTCAAAAGAAGGATGGCGGCGAGTCCACCGGGCACGAGAGCGGCCGGCGCATCGTGGAGATACTGCGGACCAAAAAGTAGCCCAGACGCGCGAAATGGCTGCCACCGGAACTCCGGTGACAGCCATTTCGGGTAGTTCGGCGGGTTACGCGGTTTCGGTGATCGGCCGGTCGACCCAGCTCATCAGGTCGCGCAGCTTCTTGCCGGTGACCTCGATGGGGTGCTCGGCGTTGGCCTTGCGCAGACCCTCGAGTTCGGTGTTGCCGTTCTCGACGTTGGCGACCAGGCGCTTGACGAAGCTGCCGTCCTGGATGTCCTTGAGGATGGCGCGCATGCGCTCCTTGGTGTCGGCGTCGATGACGCGCGGACCGGAGATGTAGCCACCGAACTCCGCGGTGTCGGACACCGAGTAGTTCATCCGGGCGATGCCGCCTTCGTAGATCAGGTCCACGATGAGCTTGAGCTCGTGCAGCACCTCGAAGTAGGCCATCTCGGGGGCGTAACCGGCCTCGACCATGACCTCGAAACCGGTCTTGATGAGCTCTTCGGTGCCACCGCACAGCACCGCCTGCTCACCGAACAGGTCGGTCTCGGTCTCTTCCTTGAAGGTGGTCTTGATGACACCGGCGCGCGCGCCACCGATGGCGGCGGCATAGGAGAGCGCCAGCGCCTGGCCCTCACCCTTGGGGTCCTGCGCAACGGCGATCAGGGCGGGCACGCCCTTGCCGTCGACGAACTGGCGGCGCACCAGGTGACCGGGGCCCTTGGGGGCGACCATGCCGACGGTGATGTTCTCGGCCGGCTTGATCAGACCGAAGTGGATGTTCAGGCCGTGCCCGAAGAACAGCGCGTTGCCGTCTTCGAGGTTGGGCTCGATGTCCTTGGTGAAGATCTCGGCCTGTGCGGTGTCCGGCGCGAGCACCATGATCACATCGGCCCACTTGGCGACCTCGGCCGGCGTACCGACCTCCAGGCCCTGCTCCTCGACCTTGACGCGGGACTTCGAGCCCTCCTTCAGGCCGACCTTGACCTGGACGCCCGAGTCACGCAGCGACAGCGAATGGGCATGGCCCTGGCTGCCGTAGCCGATCACCGCGACCTTGCGGCCCTGGATGATCGACAGATCCGCGTCGTCGTCGTAGAACAGTTCGATTGCCACTGAATTTTCCTTCTCTTTTGTCTCTTTGATTCGTTGGTGAAGCTATTTGGCGGTGCCGATACCGCGCGGCCCGCGCGACAGCGAGACGATGCCGGACTGCACGATTTCCCGAATACCGTACGGCTCGAGCACCCGCAGGAATGCCTCGAGCTTCTCCGGCGTCCCGGTGGCCTCGATGGTCAGCGACTCGGTGGACACGTCCACAACCTTGGCACGGAACAGGTTGACCGCTTCAATCACCTGGCTGCGGGTGGTGGCATCGGTGCGCACCTTGATCAAGGCGAGCTCCCGCGAGACCGACTGAGCCTCGTCCTGCTCGACGATCTTGATCACGTTGATCAGCTTGTTGAGCTGCTTGGTGACCTGCTCGAGCGGGAAGTCCTCGACCTCGACGACGATGGTCATCCGGGACAGGTGCTTCTGCTCGGTGGCTCCGACGGCCAGGGACTGGATGTTGAAGCCACGCCGGGAGAACAGCGCCGCGACGCGCGCCAGCACACCGGGTTTGTCCTCGACGAGCACCGACAGGGTGTGGGTGGAGACCGTACTCATCAGGCGTGCCCTTCCTCGGTGTCGAACAGCGGACGGATGCCGCGAGCGGCCTGGATCTCGTCATTGCTGGTGCCTGCGGCAACCATCGGCCAGACCTGCGCATCGGCGCCGACGATGAAGTCGATCACGACGGGACGGTCGTTGATGGCACGCGCCTGGTTGATCACGTCCTCGACGTCTTCTGCACGCTCACAACGCAATCCGACGCAGCCCAGCGCCTCGGCCAGCTTCACGAAATCCGGGATCCGGTGGCTGTGCGTGGACAGGTTGGTCTGGCTGTAACGCTCTCCGTAGAACAGCGTCTGCCACTGCCGGACCATGCCCAGGTTGCCGTTGTTGATCAGCGCAACCTTGATCGGCGCACCCTCCAGCGCGCAGGTGGCCAGCTCCTGATTGGTCATCTGGAAGCAGCCGTCACCGTCGATCGCCCACACCTCGGCCTCGGGCCGGGCGAACTTCGCCCCCATCGCGGCCGGGATCGCGTAGCCCATGGTGCCCAGACCGCCGGAGTTCAGCCACGTCTTGGGGTTCTCGTACTTCACGAATTGCGCGGCCCACATCTGGTGCTGGCCGACACCGGCGACATACAGCGCCTCGGGTCCGGCGATCTGGCCCAGCTTCTCGATGACGTACTCGGGGCTCAGGCTGCCGTCGCTCTGCGGGCCGTAGCTCAGCGGGTAGGTCGCCTTGGTGGTCGACAGGTACTCCCACCAGTCGTCCAGCGCCAGCGCGGCACTCGTCGTGCCATCGCGGCGCAGGATCTCCAGCAGATCGGTGATGACATTTTTCACATCGCCCACGATCGGCACGTCGGCGTGCCGGTTCTTGCCGATCTCGGCGGGGTCGATGTCGGCGTGGATCACCTTGGCGTCGGGCGCGAAGGAATCCAGCTTGCCGGTGACGCGGTCATCGAAACGGGTGCCCAGCGCGATCAGCAGGTCGCTCTTCTGAAGCGCGGCCACCGCCGAGACGGTGCCGTGCATGCCCGGCATCCCCATGTGCTGCGGGTGGCTGTCCGGGAACGCTCCGCGCGCCATCAGGGTGGTGACCACCGGGATGCCGGTCAACTCGGCCAGCTCCATCAGTTCGGCGGTCGCCTCACCGCGGATGACACCGCCGCCGACATAGAGCACCGGCTTGCGGGACGCGGCGATCAGCTTCGCGGCCTCGCGCACCTGGCGGCTGTGCGGCTTGGTGTTGGGCTTGTAGCCCGGCAGATCCATCACCGGCGGCCAGGAGAAGGTGCACTCGCTCTGCAGGATGTCCTTGGGGACGTCGACGAGCACCGCACCGGGGCGTCCCGACGAAGCGATGTGGAACGCCTCGGCGATCACCCGCGGGATGTCATCGCCCTCACGCACCAGGAAGTTGTGCTTGGTGACCGGCATGGTCATACCGGTGATATCGGCTTCCTGGAAGGCGTCGGTGCCGATCAGGGCGCGCCCGACCTGTCCGGTGATGGCCACCACCGGGATGGAATCCATCTGGGCGTCGGCCAGCGGGGTCACCAGGTTGGTCGCACCGGGGCCCGAGGTGGCCATCATGACGCCGACTTTGCCGGTGGCATGGGCGTAGCCGCTGGCGGCGTGCCCGGCGCCCTGCTCATGACGCACCAGCACGTGGCGCAGCTTCTTCGAGTCGTAGAGCGGGTCGTAGACGGGCAGCACGGCGCCACCGGGGATGCCGAAGATGATCTCGACACCGATCTCCTCGAGCGACCGCACGACCGACTGAGCGCCGGTCATCTGTTGTGGTGCAACAACATTGGGCTTCGGCTCGGCCTTGGCAGGGGCCTGGACGCCGTTCGCGCGCGGGGTGGACTCCGGCGGTCGCGTGGTGGGTGCGCTCACTTTTACCTCGATTGATCTGGTTCGGTCCGGGTGCTTCTGTGGTGTTGTGACGTTCTGTGACAGCAAAAAACCCCCGTCAGCGGAGTCCGCTGTACGAGGGTTGGCGCGTCGATGCTGTTGGCTAAGCCCGGCAGAGAGCTAGCGCGGCATCAACGCGCCAACCAATTACTACGAGCTTGTCCGGGGTGTACATAGGTCTTGACGGTAGCCGCCGCACTGCTCAAAGGTCAAATTGCCTCCGGTGGGCGCCCTCCGCGGAAAAGCCGGTCCCACCGGCGATGAGAGGATGGCGGGGTGAGTGACCCCTCCCCGCTTGTCATCCGGATCTCCCCGATGGCCCACTTCGCGGTGTTCTTTCTGTTCCTCGGGCTGGCGGCACTGGTGTACGTGTGGCCGACCTGGACGCTGGTCCTGTTCGGAATCCCGGTGCTGGTCTCGGCGGCCGTTGTCCGCTATCGCACGGTCGCCGACCGTGACCGGGTGACCTCACGGACGTTGCTGAGCAGCCGGACCGTGCCGTGGACCGAGATCGAGGGACTGCGGTTCACCCGGTCCTCATGGGCCAAGGCGCGGCTCACCGACGGCAGCGAATTGACGCTTCCCGCAGTGACATTCGCGACTCTGCCGCTGCTGGCAGCGGTCAGCGGCGGACGGGTTCCGAACCCGTACGAGTGAGCGGGGTCTATCCGAGCGGGTTGGCGCCGTTGAGCAGCACCCACATGCCGACGCCGACGCCGATCCCGAGCAGCAACGCCAGGAACGATCCGACGAACGGGCGCCGGGCCCAGCCGCGGCCGGCGTCCAGGCCGTAGCGTCCCGGACCGGTCAAGGTGAGCGCGGCGGCGACCAGCACCAGGGTTGCCTGATGCTCGTGGCCGGTCGGGATGACGAAGTCGACGAAGCTGACTCCGGGCTCGGCGGCGATCGAGGCCAGCAGGGCATTGACCAGGTAGGCCAGCGCGGCGGCCGCGGCCAGCGGGGTGAACAGCCCGAGTACCAGCAACAATCCGGCGGCGACCTGCGCTCCGGCACCGACGTAGGTCAGCAGGCCGGCGTGCTGGTAGCCGAGGTCGGCCAGCGAGCCCTCGAAACCGCTCAGACCCGCCCCGCCCCACCAGCCGAAGATCTTCTGCAGGCCGTGCACGATCAGCAGCGCACCCAGCCCGACCCGCAGCAGCAGCAAGCCCAGATCGGTGGTGCCACGACGGCCGGCATGACGAATCTGCTGCTCGGCGTCGTACGGGCCGATCTCGGTCGGCGCGGCCGGGGCCGCGGCGTACGGGTTGGGCTGCGCCGGAGAGACATAGGGCAGCGGTTCGGGATCGTTCAGCAGCGCGAAGGGCGACTGATCCGGCTTGGAGCTGCCATCGACGTCATAGCGCGGGATGGCGGTGGTTTCGAAGTCTCCCCCGTAGGTCGACGAGGGTAGGTCTTCTTCGGGGTCGACCAACTGCGCCGACGCCGGCCGTTGCCAGTCGGTCAGGTTCTGAGGTTCAGCGGTCACGAATGCCAGCGTAAGTGCAAGTCACCGCAGAACAAGGGATTGGCGCGGCGCAGTGCGCAGCGTATCCACACCGTTGCCGAGTTGTGACACACCGGCGCACTCGGTCGACCTACGGGCCAGGAACGCAGGCCTTCGTGGCGCGCACCGCCCGGCGATCCGTAATCTGGCCAGCATGAGACTGGGCGGACCGACGCGGAGCATGCCGGTGCGACTGGCCGTGGTGCTGTGCGCGGCATTGCTGGTCGGTTCGGGATGCGCGCGTTTCGACGACGCCCAGTCCCAGCCGTTCACCACCCAGCCCCCGATGACACCTCCCCCGCCGACCAAGCCCGAACCGCCACCACCGCTGCCGGCGACGCCGTTCCCGAAGGCATGCCCGGCCCCGGGCGTCATGCAGGGCTGTCTGGAGAGCACCAGTGGGCTGATCATGGGCGCCGACAGCCAGTCGGCGTTGGTCGCCGAGCGCACCACCGGTGTGGTCAAAGAGGTGTCGACGAAGGCCGAGCCCATCGTCAAGCTCGTCATCCCGGTCGACCCGGCCGGCGATGGCGGCCTGCTGGACATCATCAAATCGCCGACCTATGCCCAGGACCGGCTGATGTACGCCTACATCAGCACGCCCACCGACAACCGCGTCGTGCGCATCGCCGACGGCGATCCCCCCAAGCCGATCCTCACCGGGATCCCGAAGGGCGCAACCGGCAACGCCGGTGCGCTGGTCTTCACCAGTCCGACGACACTGCTGGTGCTGACCGGTGATGCCGGTAACCCGGCGCAGGCAGGAGATCCGGCCTCGATGGCCGGCAAGGTGCTGCGCATCGAGCAGCCGACGACGGTCGACCAGGCGCCGCAGACCACCGCGCTGTCCGGGATGGGCGCCGGCGGCAGCATGTGCGTCGACCCGTCCGACGGCGCGCTGTATGTCACCGACCGGACCCCTACCGCCGACCGCGTCCAGCGGATCACCAAGGATTCCAACGTCTCGACGGTGTGGACCTGGCCGGACCGGCCCGGCGTCGCCGGTTGCGCCGCGCTGGACGGCACCGTGCTGGTGAATCTGGTGAACACCAAACAGACCGTCGCACTGCGGTTGGCGCCCGATACCGGCGCGGTCACCGGTGAGCCCGAGGTGGTCCGCCAGGACCAGCACGGTCACGCGTGGGCGCTGGCGGTGTCCCCCGACGGCAACATCTGGGGCGCCACGGTCAACAAGACCTCCGGTGATGCCGAGAAGCTCGACGACGTCGTCTTCCCGCTGTTCCCGTCCGGTGGCGGGTTCCCGCGGCAGAACGCCGACAAGACGTAGCGGGAAAGCGAGTCTCCGGCCTCAAAAAAACTCTGAGCACTGTGGTCTCACCTGCCACATCTCGGCGATTTTTGTCGGTTCATCGAACTAGTGTTCGAAGCATGGATGGCGGTCTGCTCACCGACCTGGTGGCCTTGCTCGACAAGGTCACCAGCGTCGGGTTCGACGGCGCCACCCCGGCCGAATTGCTCAGCTTCGAATCCGCCTTGGAAGATCTCGCCCGACGCATCCCCGCCGTCGAACACCGGCTGTTGGCCGCGTTGACCTCCCAGACCACCCCCGCGGAACTGGGCGCCAAAAGCTGGGCCGAAGTGCTGCAGGTCCGGATGCTGATCTCGTCCCCCGATGCCCACCGCCGCTTCGCCGAAGCCGACACCCTGGGGCCCCGCCGGTCGGTCACCGGGCAGGCGTTGCCGCCGAAGTACCCGGCGACCGCAGCCGCCGAAGCCGCTGGGGCGATCACCGCCGATCACGTGCGCATCATCACCGCCACGATGGCCTCGATGCCGGCCCACCTCGACGCCGCGACCCGCGCCGACGCCGAGGCCACCCTGGCCCAGATCGCCTGCGAACAAACCCCCGAAGCCTTACGCAAGGCCGCCAATCATCTGCTGGAAGTCCTCGACCCCGACGGCCCCGAACCGAACGACGACGAGGTCGAACAGCGCCGCCGCGACCGCCGCGATTGCACCCTCGGTGAACAGGACCGCGACGGCATGTCCGAGATGCGGCTGCAGATCACCCCCGAATTCCGGGCCTACCTGGGACCGATCTTCGCCAAATTCGCTGGCAAAGGCATGTGCAACCCCGACCACGACACACCCTGCAGCACTGGTACCCCCAGCCAGGACCACATCGACACCGACACCCGCACCACCGGGCAACGCCAACACGACGCCCTGATGACCCTTGCCCGCGGGGCCCTTACCTCCGGGAAACTCGGCGACCACAACGGGCTGCCCGTCACCGTCGTCATCGGCGTCGGCGCCGCCGAGCTCGACACCGGCACCGGCACCGGACACACCGCCGATGGCACCAAGATCCCGACCCGTGATGTCCTCCGCCTGGCCTCCCACGCCTACCTGTGCCTGACCGTGTTCGACGATGTCACCGGCAAAGTCCTGGACTTCGGGCGCACCAAACGCTGCGCGACCGTCGACCAACGCCTCGTGCTGACCTACCTGCAACGCGGCTGCACCTTTCCCGGCTGCCGCGTCCCCGCCTTGGGCTGCCAGGTCCACCACGCCGTCAGAGACTTCGCGAAGAACGGCCGGACGAATATCAACGAACTCGCCCTGGCCTGCGGTGTGCACAACCGGCTCGTCACCGAGGGCGGCTGGACCACCACCATCGCGGCCGACGGCACCGTGCACTGGCATCCACCAGCAGCCCTCGACACCGCCGGGCCGCGGACAAATCTGTTCCATCATCCAGAAAAGATGCTGGCCACCACCAGACGCAAAACCAAAGCAGAAGAACGAGACCCGTGACGCCGGATCATTAGGAGCAGGCGGCGAGCACCAGTTCGCGCACCCGTGCTGCGTCGGCCTGGCCCTTGGTCGCCTTCATCACCGCGCCCACGATCGCGCCGGCGGCCTGCACCTTGCCGCCGCGGATCTTCTCGGCGATATCGGGTTGCGCGGCCAGCGCCTCGTCGATGGCCGCCTGGATCAGCGAATCGTCGCGCACCACGACCAGACCGCGGTCGTTCATCACCTGCTCGGGTTCGCCCTCGCCGGCGAGCACGCCCTCGATGACCTGGCGGGCCAGCTTGTTCGACAGCTTGCCCTCGTCGATCAACTTCACCACCGCGGCCACCTGGGTGGGCGTGATCGGCAGGGCGTCCAACTCGACGCCGGCCTCATTGGCCTTCTGCACCAGGAAGTTGCCCCACAGGGCACGGGCGGACTCGCTGGAGGCGCCCTGAGCCACCGTCGCGGCCACCAGATCGATGGCGCCGTTGTTGACCAGGTCACGCATCACCTCATCGGAGATGCCCCACTCCTGCTGAACCCGGTCGCGCACCAACCACGGAAGCTCAGGGATGGTGCCGCGCAACCGCTCCACCAGCTCCGCCGACGGTGCCACCGGCTCCAGGTCGGGCTCCGGGAAGTACCGGTAGTCCTGCGCGGTTTCCTTGCTGCGGCCGGCATTGGTGTGCCCGTCCTCATGGAAGTGCCGCGTCTCCTGGGTGACGGTGCCACCGGACTTCAGCACCGCCGCCTGCCTGCGCATCTCGTAGCGGACCGCCACCTCGACACTCTTGAGCGAGTTGACGTTCTTGGTCTCGGTGCGGGTGCCGAACTCGGCTGCGCCCTTGGGTTTCAGCGACAGGTTGGCGTCGCAGCGCATCGATCCCTGGTCCATCCGGACATCGGACACATCCAGCCCGCGCAGCAGATCGCGCAGTGCGGTCACGTACGCGCGCGCGATCTCCGGGGCCCGTTCACCGGTGCCCTCGATCGGGCGGGTGACGATCTCGATGAGGGGCACACCGGCCCTGTTGAAGTCGGCGAGCGACGTCGTCGCACCGGAGATGCGGCCGGTGTCACTGCCCAGGTGGGTGAGCTTGCCGGTGTCCTCCTCCATGTGCGCGCGTTCGATCTCGATGCGCCAGGTGGTGCCATCGTCGAGCGGCACGTCCAGGTAGCCGTTGATCGCGATCGGCTCGTCGTACTGCGAGATCTGGTAGTTCTTCGGCTGATCGGGATAGAAGTAGTTCTTCCTGGCGAAACGTCCCCATGGCGCGATATCGCAGTTGAGCGCCAGTCCGATCCGGATCGCCGATTCCACCGCGGCCTGGTTGAGCACGGGCAGCGAGCCGGGCAGACCCAGGCATACCGGGCACACCTGGGTGTTGGGCTCGGCACCGAACTTGTTGGCGCACGGGCAGAACATCTTGGTGGCGGTGGACAGCTCGACGTGCACTTCCATGCCCATCACGGGGTCGAACTCGGCGATGACGTCGTCGTAGTCCACGAGGTCGGCAGTAGAAGTGGTCATGCTGCGATTTTAGGGTCAGCCCTCGGCCAGCTTCGGATGCACTCCCGGGCTCATGCCCAATCCGGCCGAGATGGTCTGCAGCAGACCCAGCAGCACCGCGCGTTCCTGCGCAGTGAGCGAGGCGGTGATCTCGTCCTCCTGGGCGCGGCCCTGGACATCCAGATCAGGCAGCAGCTCACGACCGGCATCCGTCAACGTGACAGCGAATGCACGGCGATCATCCGGGTGCGGGCGGCGCGCCACCAGCCCTTTTTCCTCCAGATCATCGATGACCGCCACCATGGCGTTGCGGTGGATGCCGAGCCGTTGCGAGAGCTGCCGCTGCGACTGCCCGTCACCGGCAGCCAGCGCCATCAGCACCGCATAGGTGCGCGGTCCGACGCCGTAGGGCAACAGCCGGGTGACGAAATCATCGGCGATGTGCACACCGAGCTGAGACAGCAGGAACGGGATGCGCTGATGCAGCTCCACGATGCCGGGTCCGGTCACCGCCTCAGACTAGCCCGGCACTTGATAGTCATATATCGTGATAATCACTATTCGTGACAATATTTGGAGGTCATCATGCGCATTGCCGTCTTCGGCGCCAACGGTCAGACCGGTCGGCTATTGACTCAACGGGTCCTCGACGCGGGACACGAAGCGGTCGCGGTGACGCGCAGGCCCGCCGAGTTCCCACTGTCCGGCGAGCGGCTACGCATCGCCGACGCGGACGCCCACCATCCCGCGGACGTCGCCGCCGCGATTGCGGGTGCCGACGCCGTGATCTCTGCGCTCGGCGTGCCGATGACCCTGCGCCGCATCGACACCTACTCGGTCGCCGCCCAAAACATCGTGAAGGCCATGGCGGACAACCGGATTCGGCGCCTCGTCGTCGTCAGCTCTACCGCGGTGGCCAGCTATCCCGGCCGCACCGGAGCACCGCCGGCACTGAAGTTCGTCGAACCCGTGCTCAAGACGAGCATCGGCCGGACCACCTACGCCGACCAGCGCGCGATGGAATCGGTGGTCGCCGGCAGCGGGCTGGACTGGACGGTGGTGCGCCCGTCCGGCTTGTTCGATCTGGACCATGTCACCGATTACCTTGCCGGAGAGGATGATCCGGTGGGGGCATTCACCTCACGTACCGACCTTGCGCATTACCTGCTGGCGCTGGCGCAGACATCCGGGCCACACGCCCCCGTGACGATCTCCACCGTGGCCGACACTCCGACGCTGTGGGACATGGTGCGCCGCGAGGCCTTCACCTCGGCGTGAGCGGAGGTCACTTCATGGTGGCGACGTTGCGCCAGAAGTTCTGCAGGCTGTCGGTGCCGCCGAACAGGGTGGTGAAGTTCGTGGAGTCGACCAGCACGATATGACCGGCCCGCCGCCCTGTGGGTGGCATGGAGATCAGTGCATTGAACTCGGTCTGGCCGGCCGCGGTAAAGGGGTGCGGGCGGTGCGGGTCGACCCGTTGCCTGCCGAGCACCACCAGGTCCGGGCCCTCCGGTGCGGTCAGTTCGTAGTGCGGCAGGTGCGGGTGGAAGTTGAAGGTCGTGACGTCGGCCAGCAGTCCGGTCTCGTCGAGATCGTGAAACGCGGTCAGCGGCGCGATCTGGTTGATGGTGCCCTCGACCACGGCCGGGCGTAGCCCCCAGGTGTTGTGCACCGGCACGCCCAGCGCCGCCATCAGGGAGCGGGTGTACTGGCTGAAACGCTGTTGCCTGGGCACCAGCCGGTCGCCGTGGTGCAGGTATTCGATCTGGCGCTGGTCGTAGTCGTCGGTGAATCCGACATCGTGGTGCGGGGCCAGCACCAGGCAGGTGCCCTCGCGTTGCAGCCACCGCCCGATCGCGGCGACCTCATCGGGATGGGCGTCCTGCGCCGACGGCAGGTGGTCGAGACCGAACACCATCAGGGTGTCGGTATCGGCCAGGATGCGTTCGTCGATCGGTAACCGGTAGCCCGCCTGGTCGATACGTTGGAACACCGCCACCGGGTGCCCGGTCGCCTCCCCGGCCAGTGCCTGGAACGCCAGCGTGGAACGGTGGAAGAGTTCGAGCGTGCCGGGGATGCCCTGCAGAAAATTCGCCGCGTCGTACTCGGGTGTCTCATAGGCCGGCCACAGCACATTGCGGACCTCGGTGATGGTGGAGAACCGGTTCGCCATGGCGGCCGGATCCCGTTGCGCCTCCCAGGGATAGCTCCACGTCCAGTAGATGCTGATCCGGCGCCGCCCGTTGTGCGGGCGCGCCACATGGGTCTGGTTGTAGGTGCGCGCGGCGGTCATGTCACTCCCCCGCGCCGAGCGACGTCAGATACCTCATCGCCGACATGCCCGGCAGAAAAAAGTACGCTCCACCGGTGAGGGTGGTGAAAGCCGGCAGTCCCTTGTGCACCTTGCGGATCGGGCGTTTGGGCACGGTGAAATCCAGGGTGCCGTCCTGTGCCCCGCAGATCGGATCGTGTTCGTTTCCCAACTCGTGGAACGCCTTGTCGTTGATCCAGACGTTCTGCGCGAACTCGAACTGGCGCACCAGATCCGCACAGATGATGAAGGCCGCGATACCGCGCTCGACGCCGTCATCGGGTGCGCCATCCGGCAGCGCCGGGCCGTAGGTCGCGCCACGCCGGATCATCCGGCGCCGGTTCATGTAATGCGCGGTGTCACGAGGGTTGAGCCGGCGGGCGTGTGAACCCAGTGGGCAGGCGTACCCGTGTGGATCCATCTCCTTGTAGTTGAAGTCGTTGTTGCGCATGGGGTCGCCACCCAACTCCGGGTCGTCGCGCTCGGGTGCCAGCACCAGGGGCGCACCGCTGCGCCAGCGGCCCATGAACTTGGCCGCCAGAAGTTCCTGCTCCTCCACGGTCTCCGCGTGATCGCTCAGGTACTCACGAAAAATGCCGACGTGCTCCTGCAGCCTCCGGTAGGCCATGAAGCTGGCATTGCGCGACAGAACTTCGGGCTGAGGAAGATTCGTGACCGGACCGTTCTCGTCGGGATAGCCGAGGATGAACTCCCCCGCCTCCAGCGCGTCGCCGGAACCCGGTGTCGGTTCCTCGCCTGATCCCTTCATCACCGGCTGGGACAACCGGTCCCGGAAGCCGAAATGATCGTGCGCGTAGTTGAACGGCGGCGAGGCGTTCAGGTCCAGATAGGACAGGCTGCGCACACCCTCGGTGCGGGCGAGCAGTTTGTCGTGTTCCTCGATGGAGCGGGCGCACTGCTCGTCGGTGCGGGAGAACAGGATCGCGATGGCGTGCACGTCGTCGCCGGCCAGCCCGCCTACCCAGTGTTCGGGCGCACTGGAGCCGGTGTCACCGAGGATCGAGGCCCTGGCGGCCATTCCTTCGCGGAACGCGTCGGGAAAGGTTGCCAGCGAGTCCTCGGGCACGCCGAGCGCCCGCAGCCCGGTCCAGGTGAACGCGAGCGTGATCCACCGGTCCGATTCATCCAGCGTCGACGTCGCATCGGAGGCGGACTGCACGCGATCCAGCAGCGCGGTCAGCCAGGCACGTCCACCGGCCGGGGTGTCGAACGTGAGAAATTCGTAGCGCCCGGTGATCGCCGGCGTCCTGGTGAGCAGGATGTGCTGGATGTCGTCGAGCTCGAGCGTTTCGGTCACTGCATCTGGTCGAGCATGTCCGAGAAGGCGGCCTTGAGTTTGAGCGCCTTCTTGATCTCGTCAGCAGTGACGTAGGGGTACTCGCCGTACTCCAGGAAGCTCGGCACCTGGTGGTCGCGGACGAACTTGATGAACGCCTCCGGGTTCTCCTTCCAGTCCTCCGGGAAACCTTCGAGCTGGGTGAATATGGTGGTGATGCCGGTCGCGCTGAACAACTGGACGGCATCCTCGGTGTACTTGTCGAAATCGGTGTCGAAGATGCCCATGTATTGGAAGTGCAGGCCGGAGCCGATGTCGAACAGATTCCACCGCAGGTAGTGCAACTTCAGTGGCGCCAGGGCGTCCGGACTCGCGGCGATGGTCTCTTCGATCGTCTTCCCGTAGGCGCGGACCGCCTCCTCGCGACCCTCTTTCACCTTCGCGATGATCGAGAAGCCGTGGCACGCCGGGGTCCTGGGGTAGACCGGGCCGTACCGTCCGCGTTCGAGTTCGAAATAGCCCTCTTTCGGGATGGCCAGCGCTGCCGGTTTCGTCCAGTCATCGTTACCTGCAGCCATGTCGACGCCTTCCTGATGCGGGTGCCTCGGACGCTACACCCGGAAATGCGTCTCCGGAGCATGAAAAGCGGCATGCGAAAACCAACCACGGCTGTGCCCGCAGCGATTTCGGGACCGGATGAACCGCCGCCGAAGGTAGCGAGAACGACTAACTTAGTTGCCGCATTCGCAAATACCTGCCCCGGCCGGCAGCGCTACCGCTATCCGAAAAATTCGGCGGCATCGTCGTAGCGGCTTTGCGGAACAAGCTTGAGCTGGCGCACCGCGTCGGCCAGCGGGACCCGGCCGATCTCCTGCCCGCGCAGCGACACCATCATCCCGTACTCACCGGCATGCGCGGCGTCGGCGGCGTTGACACCGAATCGGGTCGCGAGCACCCGGTCATAGGGCGTCGGGGTGCCACCGCGCTGCACATGGCCGAGCACCGTCACCCGCACTTCCTTGTTGATCCGCTTCTCGATCTCGACACCGAGTTGATGTGCCACACCGGTGAACTTCTCGTGCCCGAACTCGTCGGTGCCGCCCTGCTTCAGCTGCATCGAACCCTCGGCCGGCTTGGCGCCCTCGGCCACCACACAGATGAAATGCGAATCACCGCGCACGAAGCGCTGTTTGACCAGCCGGCACACTTCCTCGACATCGAACGGCTGCTCGGGGATCAGCGTCATGTGCGCACCCGAGGCCAGGCCGGCGTTCAGCGCGATCCACCCGGCGTGGCGGCCCATCACCTCCACCAGCATCACCCGCTGATGCGATTCGGCGGTGCTGTGCAGCCGGTCGATGGCATCGGTGGCAACGTGCAACGCGGTGTCGTGCCCGAAAGTGACGTCGGTGCAGTCGATATCGTTGTCGATGGTCTTGGGCACACCGACCACCGGGACGTTCTCCTCGGACAACCAGTGCGCCGCCGTCAGCGTGCCCTCACCGCCGATCGGAATCAGGACGTCGATACCGTTGTCTTCGAGTGTCTGCTTGATCTGATCCAGCCCGGACCGCAGCTTGTCCGGGTTGACCCGCGCGGTGCCCAGCATGGTGCCGCCCTTGGCGAGCAGCCGGTCATTGCGGTCATCGTTGGACAGCTGGATGCGGCGGTCTTCCAACAGACCGCGCCAGCCGTCCTGGAACCCGACGACCGACGAGCCGTACCGCACGGCACTGGTGCGCACGACCGCTCGGATCACCGCATTCAGGCCAGGACAATCACCGCCGCCGGTGAGAACACCAATACGCATGGGTTAGATCCTGCCAGCTTCGTCCGGTCCAAGCCCGTTCACAGCGAAAGTCGATTTCAGCGCCTTAGGGTTGGGTATGCCCACCTTCGCCGATCACGTCATCTCGACACTGCAGGCCAGTGGCGTCACCCGTGTCTACGGGCTGCCCGGAGACAGCCTCAACGGGCTCACCGACGCCATCCGGCGCGCCGACCACTTCAGCTGGGAACACGTCCGTCATGAAGAGGCCGCGGGTTTCGCCGCGGCCGGCGATGCTGCCCTGACCGGGCAACTCGCGGTCTGTGCGGGCAGCTGCGGGCCCGGCAACCTGCACCTGATCAACGGGTTGTTCGACGCCCAGCGCAGCCGGGTGCCGGTGCTGGCCATCGCCGCGCACATCCCGCAGTCCGAGATCGGCTCGGAGTACTTCCAGGAGACCCGGCCGCAGGAACTGTTCCGTGACTGCAGCGTCTACTGCGAACTGGTCACCACGCCCGAGGCCGCGCCGCGGGTGTTGCAGATGGCCATGCGCGCCGCCATCGAGGAGAACGGGGTGGCCGTCGTCGTCATCCCCGGTGAGGTGTTCTTGCACAAGGTGGGCGACCTGAGGGTCAGGCCGGTGCGGCCCACCCGCTCGATCTGCCGGCCCACCGACGATGAACTGCACCGCGCCGCAACGATTCTCAACAACTCCGGCAAGATCACCATTCTCGCCGGGGCCGGCGCCGAGGGCGCGCACGACGAGCTGGTGACCCTGGCCGGCACCCTGAAGGCACCGGTGGTGCACGCCCTGCGCGGGAAGGAGTTCGTCGAATACGACAATCCCTACGACGTCGGGATGACGGGCCTGCTCGGATTCGCCTCCGGCTACAAGGCCATCAAAGAGGCCGAGGTCCTGCTCATGCTGGGCACCGACTTCCCCTACCGGCAGTTCTATCCCGAGCGCGCCACCGTCATCCAGGTGGACATCCGCGGCCGCAACCTGGGCCGGCGCACCCCGATCGACCTCGGCCTGGTCGGCTCCGTCGGCCACACTTTGGCCGCCCTGGCGCCCTTGCTGACCACCAAGGACGACCGCGCACACCTGGACCGTTCGCTTACGCACTACCGCAAGACCCGGCGCCGGCTCGACGAGCTCGCCGTCAACGATCGCGACAAGACTCCCATCCGGCCGGAATACCTTGCCGGGTTGGCTGATCGGCTGGCCGCCGAGGACGCGGTGTTCACCGTCGATGTGGGTTCGCCGGTGGTGTGGGCGGCGCGGTATCTGACCATGAACGGCCGCAGGCGCCTGCTGGGATCGTTCAATCACGGCACCATGGCGTGCGCGCTGCCGCTGGCCATCGGCGCCCAGACGGTGGACCGCGACCGGCAGGTGGTGGCCTTCGCCGGCGACGGCGGACTGACCATGCTGTTCGGCGAGTTGATCACCTTGAGCCAGAACCGGCTGCCGGTGAAGGTGATCGTGTTCAACAACTCCTCCCTGAACTTCGTGGAACTGGAGATGAAGGCGGCCGGCATCGTGACCTTCGGCACCGATCTGCAGAATCCCGATTTCGCTGCCGTCGCGCAGGCATTGGGGATCTTCGGCCGCCGGGTCGAACAGCCGGCGGACCTGGAATCCGCACTCGCCGAGGCATTCGCCCATGACGGCCCGGCGCTGGTCGACGTGGTGACCGCGCGTCAGGAACTGTCCATTCCGCCGGCCATCACCGTCGAACAGGCAAAGGGCTTCTCGCTGTACGCGATCCGGACCATCCTCGCCGGGCGTGCCGATGAGCTACTCGACCTGGTCAGCACCAATGTGGCACGGCGCATCCTGGACTGATTACAGCGCGGACGGTGACACCAGGCCGGTTTCGTAGGCGATCACAACCGCCTGCGCCCGGTCACGCAGGCCGAGTTTGGAGAACACGTTGCCGACATGGGTCTTGACGGTCTCTTCGGAGACGAACAACTCCGTTGCGATCTCGGCATTGGACATGCCGCGTGCCAGCAGGCGCAGCACCTCGGTCTCGCGCGGTGTCAGCCGGGACAGCTCCTCGGCCGATCGCCGCGGTGTGGTGGGCCGGCTGACGAACTCGGCGATCATCCGGCGGGTGACCGACGGCGCAAGCAGCGCCTCCCCGGCGGCGATCACCCGCACCGCGCGCAACAGCTCCTCGGCCGGTGCGTCCTTGAGCAGGAATCCGCCGGCCCCGGCGCGCAACGCGGTGTAGACGTAATCATCGATATCGAAGGTGGTCAGCATCAGCACCTTCGATGCGGTGTGCGCCAGAATCTCCCGCGCCGCATCCAGCCCGTTCATCTGCGGCATCCGGACATCCATCAGCACCACATCGGGCGCGAGCTCACGTACCGCGCGCACCGCGTCACGCCCGTTGGCCGCATCGCCGAGGACCCGGATATCCGGTTGCGCGGCCAGCAGCGCGCCGAATCCCTGCCGCACCATCGCCTGGTCGTCGGCGATGAACGTGGTGATCAGACCGGACATCCCGCCACGGTAGCCGGGACCGCCGGCAGATAGGACCAGACCACGAACTCGTCGTCATCGGCGTGCACCGCGACGATGCCACCGA
Source organism: Mycolicibacterium sp. P9-22 (assembly GCF_008329585.1). Classification (GTDB taxonomy): domain Bacteria; phylum Actinomycetota; class Actinomycetes; order Mycobacteriales; family Mycobacteriaceae; genus Mycobacterium. Next base: position 130,554 of record NZ_NPKP01000009.1, read on the forward strand.
CCGCCGCGGCCCGTTCGCGCATCCCGGCGATGCCCAGACCGGGCTCGGGCGCCGGCCACGCCGCCGTCGGCGCCGGCCGGTTGCGGACCTCGATGCCCACCCCGTCCACCGTGATGCTGACCTCGGCCGTCACCGGCGATTCCGGCGCATGCCGGGACGCATTGGCCAGGCACTCCTGCACGATCCGGTAGGCCGTCGTCCCGATCAGCTCCCCCACCAGCGCGGTTGCCCCGTCGATCTGCCAGGTCAGCGGGACCCCGGCGCGTTGGGTGGTGGCGAACAATTCGGGCAGATCGGTGATCGCCGGGGCGGGTGCCAGCTCGGCCACCTCGGCATCGCTGCGGAGCACACCGAGCAGGCCGCGGATCTCGTTGAGCGCCTGCCTGCCCGTCGCGGCGATGGTCTCGAATTCGGCCTGCAGCCGCGGCGGCACATCGGTGTGCCGGTACGGCGCGGTCTGCGCCGACACCACCACCATCGACATGTGGTGGGCGACGACATCATGCAGATCCCGGGCGATCCGGGTGCGCTCCTGCAGCACCGTGCGCCGGGCCCGCTCCAGATCGCTCTCCTCCTCCAGCTGGGCGACCTGACGGCGCGACAACACCAGACCGCGCACCAGCACCACACCGAACACGATGGCCGTGACACCGAATGCCCAGCCCGCGTCCGCGTCGGCAGGCATGGCGATCAGGAACAGCACCGCCGATGCCGCCCACACCTTGAGCACCACCGGCAGCGGACGGGTCCAGGCCACCCCCACGATGAGCACCAGCAGCACGATGAGGTGCACCACCTGCCACGGATAACTCCAGCCGGGCAGCCGATCGAAGAACAGCGGGATTGCCAATGCGGCGCCGGCCGAAATCGACCATCCCAAAAGGGAATTGAACAACAGGAGCAGTAATGGCAAGGCGGCCAGGGCGGCGACGATGGGCGCCAGCGCCGCGGGCACCTGATGGGTCAGGAACAGTGTCGGCCAGGCGACCACATACATGATCGCGGTGATGGCCACCAGCAGCCAGGCAGTCCAGTGCCCGTTGCGCAGCCAGCTCTTGAATCCCGTCGGCGTGTCCACGTCCCAAATGCTAGGGCGGTTTCCCCGCGCGGCACTCCCCCTGCAGAGTGATTTCGCAGCGGCTACAGCTAGATGGCCGACGGCAGCGGTCCCCGCGCCGCCTCGTAGGCCGCACCGACCCGATAGAGCCGGTCATCGGCCAGCGCCGGCGCCATGATCTGCAGGCCGACGGGCAGATTGTCCTCCGCGGCCAGACCCGAGGGCACCGACATACCGCAGTGTCCGGCCAGGTTCAGCGGCAGCGTGCACAGGTCGAACAGGTACATCGCCAGTGGATCGTCGACCTTTTCGCCCAGTCGGAACGCGGTGGTCGGCGTCGCCGGCGAGACCAGCACGTCGACCTTCTGATAGGCCTCGTCGAGGTCGCGGGCGATCAGCGTGCGGACCTTCTGCGCCTGGTTGTAGTAGGCGTCGTAATAGCCCGCCGACAGCGCGTAGGTGCCGATCATGATGCGGCGCTTGACTTCCGGGCCGAATCCGGCCGCGCGGGTCAGTGCCATCACCTCTTCGGCGCTGTGCGTGCCGTCATCGCCGACGCGCAGCCCGAACCGCATGGCGTCGAAGCGCGCCAGGTTGGAGGACACCTCCGAGGGCAGGATCAGATAGTAGGCCGCCATCGCATGGTCGAAGTGCGGGCAGTCGACCTCGGTGACCTCGGCACCGAGCGCGGTGAGCTGGTCCACCGCGGTGTTGAACGAGGCCAGCACGCCGGGCTGATAGCCCTCCCCGCGCAGCTGCTTGACCACGCCGACGCGCACGCCCTTGAGGTCACCCGTCGCACCGGCTCGCGCCGCGGCGACGACATCGGGCACCGGAGCGTCCACCGAGGTGGAGTCCCGCGGGTCGTGACCGGCGATCACCTGGTGCAGCAGGGCGGTGTCGAGCACGGTGCGCGCGCACGGCCCGCCCTGGTCCAGCGAGGACGCGCAGGCGACCAGGCCGTAGCGGCTGACGGTGCCGTAGGTGGGCTTGACGCCGACGGTGGCGGTGAGGGCGGCGGGCTGGCGGATCGAGCCGCCGGTGTCGGTGCCGATGGCCAGCGGCGCCTGGAAGGCGGCGAGCGCGGCGGCGCTGCCACCGCCGGAGCCGCCGGGCACCCGGTCGGTGTCCCAGGGGTTGCGGGTCGGGCCGAATGCGGAGTTCTCCGTCGAGCTGCCCATGGCGAACTCGTCCATGTTGGTCTTGCCGAGGATCGGGATGCCTGCCGCGCGCAGCCGCGCGGTCACCGTCGCGTCATACGGCGGGTTCCAGCCCTCCAGGATCTTCGACCCGCAGGTGGTGGGCATGTCCGTGGTGGTGAACACATCCTTGAGCGCCAGCGGCACACCGGCCAGCGGTGACGGCAGCTGCTCACCGGCGGCCACCTTGGCGTCGATCTCGGCGGCCGTGGCGAGCGCCTTGTCCCCCGCAACGTGCAGGAAGGCGTGGTAGCGCTCGTCGGTGGCGGCGATCTGGTCCAGGTGGACCTGGGTGACCTCGGTGGAGGACACCTCCTTGGCGGCGATCCGGGCGCCGAGGGTCGCGGCGTCCTCACGGATCAGGCTCATTCTGCTTCTCCCAGGATGCGGGGCACTGCGAACCGGCCGTCCTCGGCACGCGGCGCCGCGGCCAGCGCCTCGTCCTGCGCCAGACCGGGTACGACGGTGTCCGGCCTGGTCACATTCAGCACCTTCAAGGGGTTGTCCGTGGCTTCGACGCCGGTGACGTCGACGGATTGGATCTGGCCGACGTGGGCCAGGATGGCATCGAGTTGGCCTGCGAAGCTGTCCAGCTCACCGTCGGTAAGGGCGAGCCGGGCCAGCCGCGCCAGGTGCGCTACCTCGTCCCGGGAAATCTGTGACACGACTGCAAAGCCTAGTCACCCTGCATTCCCCGGGTCGCTGCGCCCCGACCCCTGTGACATCGTGTTGGCCGTGCCGTCATATCTGCTGCGGGTCCAGCTGGAGGACCGACCGGGCAGCCTCGGCTCACTGGCCGTCGCACTCGGTTCGGTGGGTGCCGACATCCTGTCCCTCGACGTCGTCGAGCGCGGTGCCGGCTACGCCATCGACGATCTGGTGGTCGAACTCCCGCCCGGCGCGATGCCCGACTCCCTGATCACCGCCGCCGAGCACATCAAGGGCGTGTACGTCGACAGCGTGCGCCCGCACACCGGACTGCTGGAAGCCCACCGCGAGCTCGAGCTCATCGACCACATCGCGGCGGCGCGGGGCCGGGCCGACAAACTGCAGGTGCTGGCCCGGGAAGCCCCGCGGGTGCTGCGGGTCGGCTGGTGCACCGTGGTCCGGTCCACCGGCGCCGGCGTCGAGCGGGTCGCCGGCAGCGCGGGCGCTCCGGAGACCCAGGCCACCTCCGCCCCCTTTCTGCCGCTGGAACACGCCGCGGCGCTGGACGCCACCGCGGACTGGGTGCCGCAGGTGTGGCGCGAAATCGACACCGCACTGGCCGCGGCCCCGCTGGGCGACCCACACACCGCGGTGGTGCTCGGCCGCGCGGGCGGCCCGGCGTTCCGGCCATCGGAGGTGGCCCGCCTGGGCTATCTGGCCGGCATCGTGGCCACCATCCTTCGCTGATAATGCTGAGAAGCCGCTGTGAGCGAAGCTGTACGGTGGAATTCTGGCTGTCCGACACGATGAAAGGCCTTGCGTGGGGGAACTACTGATCGTCCTCGCCATCGTTGCGCTCACGGCGGGCGTCATCGTCTTCCTCGTGGCCCGCAACCGCCCCAAGCAGCCCAAGAAACCCGCGGCGCGCCAGGACCCGTTGCGATTCGCTTCCCAGACAGAGGCTTTCGGCCCGCGCCAGCTGGGTCCGGGCGCCATCGTCAGCTACGGCGGCACCGACTATGTGGTGCGCGGTTCGGTCACCCTGCGCGAGGGTCCGTTCGTCTGGTGGGAGCACCTGCTCGAGGGCAAGGCCGACGAGCCGCCGGTCTGGTTCAGCGTCGAGGAGGACGAGGGCCGCCTGGAACTGGTGTGGTGGCACAAGCGCACCGGATTGCCTGCCGAACCGGGCAGCACCATCGACGTCGACGGGGTGTCCTTCACCGTCGACGAGAACGGCCGCGCCTCCTACACCACCGAAGGCACCACCGGTCTGCCCGCGGGCGGCGAGATGGATTACGTCGACTACAGCACCGCCGACGGAACCGCCCTGCTCGGTTACGAACGCTGGGCACCCACCATGGCATGGGAGGTCTCCTACGGCGCGCCGGTGCGCGCGGGGGAACTGACCGTCTACCCGGCCCCGCCGGCCGGCTCCTAGGTACCGCGTTGCCGTTGCATCGCCTGCGCGTGGTTCCCGCCGATGTCAGCGGCGCGAGTCTGCGGTTGACGCTGAACGCGGCGGCCCCGGCGCCGTTGGCGGCCTGCACGCTGCGCCATCCCGACGGCGCCGATCTGGTCCTCGGGGTGCTCGGCGCCTCCCACGTCATCACGGTGGCCGGCTTCTCCGAGCAGGTGTCCTGCACCGTGCACGACGCCGGTTCGGCGCTGCCGGACTCGGCGAGGGCGCCCGGATACCGGCTGCGGTCCGGGACCACCATCCACGACGAGACCAACTTCCGCCGGATCGCCGCCGACCTGAGGCACCGCTGCGAACACGAGACCGGTTGGCTGGGTGGAAGTTTCCCCGGCGACGAGGCCGCGCTCACCGCACTGTGCGCCGCACCCGAGGGCCCCGGCTGGCACTGGCAGACCTGGCACCTGTATCCCGCCGGCCACGGCGGCACGGTCGTGCACACCGACAGCCGGTGGCGGCCGTGACCCGCAACGCCCTGTTCGCAGTGGCCGCGGCACTCGGTGCACTCGGCGCCGTTTTGCTGGTCTCCGGAATGGTGTTGCTGAACAAAAATGTTCGCGACCACGTGAGCGAAAACTACCGGCAGTACTCGGCCGACGGTGGCGACGGCCGCTACGAGTGCAGCGGGTCCCCGAAGTCGGTGGCCGACGATATCGCGGCCTACGACGCCCCCGAATCACGCGCCTCCGACCGCGGCAGCGAGTATCTGCGCTATCCCGATGACATCGTGATCGTCGGACCGGACGGTCAGTACCCGTGCAGTGTCCGGGTGGAGGATATCAACTCCCGCTACAGCGGTGGCGGGTTCATTTTTCTCGGCCCGGGGTTCACCCCGGGCTCACCAGCGGGCGGCTCGGGCGGTAGCTCCGGCGGACCCGGCGGAACGAAGTAAGAGCAGGAGACACCGATGCACACATCCTATCTCGCACTGGAGTTCGGCACGGTCGACGGCAGCGCGCTGACCCAGAACGTGGTCGCGGCGGTGCTGTACTTCGTCGTCGGGATCGTGGTGTTCAGCGCCGGTTTCGTGATGACCGACGTGTTGACGCCCGGCAGCCTGCGTGAGTTGGTGTTCGTCGAGCGCCGTCCCAATGCGGTCGCGGTGGCATGCGGGATGTACGGGGCGCTGTCGTTGGTGACGGCCGTTGCGATCATCGCCAGTTCGGCCGAACTGGCGCAAGGGCTGGTCGACGCGCTGGTGTACGGACTGGTCGGGGTGGCGTTGCAGGGACTGACGCTCCTGGCGCTGGAAGCCTTGGTGCCGGGGCGCTTCCGCGATCTGATCGGCGATGAGAAGCTGCACCCGGGTGCCGTCGCAACCGCGGTGATCCTGCTTGCCGTCGGAGGGGTGAACGCAGCCGCGCTGTCATGACCGGCACCACGCGCTGGCGGGCACTGCTGCTGGCCGCGGTGGCGGCCTGCGCGGCATGCGGGCTCATCTACGAACTCGCCCTGCTGACGCTGTCCGCCAGCCTGCACGGCGGCGGAATCGTCGCCACCTCGCTGATCGTCGCCGGTTACGTGGCCGCGCTCGGTGCCGGCGCGCTGCTGGTCAAACCATTGCTCGGGCACGCCGCCATCACCTTCATCGCCGTCGAGACCCTGCTCGGTGTGATCGGCGGATTGTCGGCTGCGGCAATGTATGTGGCGTTCTCCTTCATCGGCGGTTCGCTGTGGGTGCTGGTGCTGGGCACCGCGGTGATCGGCACGCTGGTGGGTGCCGAGGTGCCGCTGCTGATGACGCTGTTGCAGCGGGGCCGGACCACGGGTGCGGCCGACGCCGGCCGGGTGCTGGCCAACCTGAACGCCGCGGACTATCTGGGCGCGTTGATCGGCGGTCTGGCCTGGCCGTTCCTGGTACTGCCCGCGCTCGGGATGATCCGGGGCGCCGCGGTCACCGGGATGATCAACCTGGCCGCGGCGGCCGTGGTGGCGGTGTTCCTGTTGCGCAGCATCATCGGCCGCCGCCAACTCGCCTCGGCGCTCGCCGTGCTGACCGCCGCCGCGCTGGGGTTGACGGCCCTGATCGTGGCCTCCGACGGCATCCAGAGCACCACCCGGCAACGGCTGTACGCCGATCCCATCATCGCCTACCAGCAGTCGGCCTATCAGGAGATCGTGGTGACCCGCCGCGGCACCGACACCCGGCTGTATCTGGATGGCGGACTTCAGTTTTCGACGCGTGACGAGTATCGCTACACCGAGAGTCTGGTGTATCCCGCACTCGGCGACGAGGCGCGTTCGGTGCTCGTCCTGGGCGGCGGTGACGGCCTGGCGGCCCGCGAGTTGCTGCGGATGCCGCAGGTCGGCCAGATCGTGCAGGTGGAACTCGATCCGGCCGTGATCGCACTGGCACGCGGGCCCCTTCGGGGCGCCAATGCCGGCGCGCTGGACGACCCACGCGTGCAGGTGGTGGTCGATGACGCCATGATCTGGTTGCGCGAGCCCGGCGCCTTGCCCGAGGGCGGATTCGACGCGGTGATCATCGATCTGCCCGACCCGGACAATCCGGTGCTGGGCCGGTTGTATTCGCTGGAGTTCTACGCGTTGGTGACCCGGGTACTGGCGGTCGACGGGCTGGTGGTGGTGCAGTCGGGCAGCCCGTTCTCGACCCCGAACGCGTTCTGGCGCACGGTGTCCACCCTGGGTTCGGCCGGATTCGCGGTGACCCCGTACCACGTGCACGTGCCGACCTTCGGTGACTGGGGTTTCGCGCTGGCCCGCCGCGGGACCTCGGCTCCGACACCGACGGTCCCCGAAGACGCTCCCCCGCTGCGGTTTCTGACCCAACAGGTGCTCGACGCGGCGACGGTGTTCCCGCCGGACAACGCTCCGCAGGTCCTCGAACCGTCGACGCTGGACAACCCGCGGATCGTCGAGGATATGCGCGCGGGTTACCGCTAGCCGCGAAAATTGGGATGACGATGTGGGGTGCGCGCGCTATGGTGCGGGTATGGGTGCACCAAGTGTCGCAGTGACCAGGATCCGGCGCTTCTAGCGGCGGATCGCGACTTCATCGAACGTTTCGCCGCTCTCAGCACGTCAGTTGCTGGGCGGTGCTCTTGCGCTGCCCGGGCCACCCACCACCGCCCGGAGCCACTTCCTGATGCCCACCTATCGTTCCGGCCGTCACGAGCACGGCCAAAACTTCCTGACCGACCGCTCAACCATCGACTCGATCGTCGGGGTCGTATCCCGGACCGACGGCCCGATCATCGAAATCGGCCCCGGCAGTGGGGCGTTGACACTGCCGCTGCAGCGTTTGAACCGGCCGATCACGGCCGTCGAGATCGACGCGCATCATGCGCGCCGGCTGCGCACCCGGGTCGACGCCCACACCACCGTCGCGCACGCCGACTTCCTGCACCATCGCCTGCCGCGCACACCGCATATCGTCGTGGGCAATCTGCCGTTCCACCAGACGACGGCGATCCTGCGCAAGCTGTTGCACACCGACCATTGGACGGACGCGATCCTGCTGGTCCAATGGGAGGTGGCACGACGCCGAGCGGGCGTCGGCGGGGCCACCATGATGACCGCTCAGTGGTGGCCCTGGTATGAGTTCACGCTCCTGGACCGGGTGCCCGCCGCGGCGTTCACTCCCCGGCCGGGTGTGGACGCCGGACTGCTGATGACGAGGCGAAGGGATGTCGCCCTCCTAGACCCCGCCCTGCGACGGCGCTACAGCGCGTTCGTGCATGCCGTTTTCACCGGCAGCGGACGAGGCCTGCAGCAGATCCTGCCCCGGGCGGCCGGTGCGAGCGCCCGCCCTGCGGTGCGAAAATGGCTTGCTGCCCAGACATTTCGGGGCGTCGCACTGCCGCGTGATCTGTCCCCCGGTCAGTGGGCCGAGCTCTTCGCGATGGTGGACCGCTAGGTTTCGGGCTCCGGCGGCGGTTCGGGGCCGTCGGCCAGCAGCTTGCGGAAGCCGTCCTCATCGAGCACCGGCACCCCGAGTTCGATCGCCTTGTCGTACTTGGATCCCGGTGCGTCCCCGGCGACCACGTAAGACGTTTTCTTCGAGACCGACCCGGCAGCCTTGCCGCCGCGGGTGAGGATGGCCTCCTTGGCCTCGTCGCGGGAGAACCCGGTCAGCGAACCGGTCACCACGATCGACAGACCCTCCAGGGTGCGTTCGATACCGGCATCGCGTTCGTCGACCATCCGGACGCCGGCCCCGCGCCACTTGTCGACGATGGCGCGGTGCCAGTCCACCTCGAACCATTCGATGACCGCTGCGGCGATGGTGGGACCGACACCTTCCACGGCGGCCAGTTCGGCCTCCGATGCCGCGATGATCGCGTCCAGGCTGCCGAATTCGCCGGCCAGTGCGCGGGCCGCGGTCGGCCCGACATGCCGGATGGACAGCGCGACCAGGACCCGCCAGAGCGGTTGGGATTTCGCCTTGCCCAGATTGGCCAGCAGCCGCTTGCCGTTGGCCGAGAGCTCGCCGGCCTTGGTGGTGAACAGCTGGGTGCGCAGCAGCTGATCGGCGGTGAGCGTGAAAAGGTCGCCCTCGTCGGTGATCACCCCGGCCTGCAGCAGTGCGATGCCTGCCTCATAGCCGAGTCCCTCGATATCGAAGGCGCCGCGGCCGGCGACGTGGAATACCCGCTCCCGCAACTGGGCCGGGCAGCTGCGGGTGTTGGGGCAGCGGATGTCGGCGTCGCCCTCCTTGGCCGGCGCCAGCGTGGTGCCGCACTCCGGACATGCGGTGGGCATGACGAATTCGCGTTCGGTGCCGTCACGCAGATCGACCACCGGAGCCAGCACCTCGGGGATGACGTCACCGGCCTTGCGCAGCACCACGGTGTCGCCGATCAGCACACCCTTGCGTTTGACCTCGGAGGCGTTGTGCAGCGTGGCCAGCCCCACCGTGGACCCGGCCACCTTGACCGGTTCCATGTAGGCGAACGGGGTGACGCGCCCGGTACGCCCGACGTTGACCCGGATGTCGAGGAGTTTGGTGGTGACCTCCTCGGGCGGGTACTTGTAGGCGATCGCCCACCGCGGTGCCCGTGACGTCGCGCCGAGCCGGCGCTGCAGGTTCACATCGTCGACCTTGACCACCAGACCGTCGATCTCGTGTTCCACATCGTGGCGGTGCTCGCCCCAGTAGGCGATGCGTTCGGCCACCGCCTTGATGCCCTGCACCTGCACGGTGTGAGTGGACACCGGCAGACCCCAGGCGCCCAGCGCCCGATACGCGTCGTGCAGGGAGGTGGGGGTGAACCCTTCGGCCTTGCCGAGTCCGTGGCAGATCATCCGTAGCTTGCGCCGCGCGGTGACGGCCGGGTTCTTCTGCCGCAGCGAACCGGCCGCACTGTTGCGGGGGTTGGCGAACGGCGGCTTGCCCTCGGCCACCAGACCGGCGTTGAGTTCCTCGAAATCGGCCAGCCGGAAGAACACCTCACCGCGCACCTCGAGCACGGCCGGTACCGGGAATTCGTCTGTGCCGGTGAGCCGCTCGGGGATGTCATCGATGGTGCGGGCATTGAGGGTGACATCCTCACCGCTGCGGCCGTCACCCCGCGTGGCGCCGCGGACCAGGACTCCGTCGCGGTAGACCAGCGCCAGCGCGACGCCGTCGATCTTCAGTTCGCACAGATAATCGACATCGGTGCCGATCTCGGCACCCACCCGCACCGCCCACGCCGACAGCTCGTCGGTGTCGAAGGCGTTGTCCAGCGACAACATCCGTTCCAGATGGTCGGCCGCGGCGAAGTCGGTGGCGAAACCGGCGCCGCCGACCAACTGGGTCGGCGAGTCCGGTGTGCGCAGTTCCGGGTAGATGTCCTCCAGGTCCTGCAGTTCACGTAGCAGCGTGTCGAACTCGGCGTCCGAGACGACCGGTGCGTCCTTGACGTAGTAGCGGAACTGGTGACCGCGCACTTCCTCGGCGAGTTCCTGCCATCGACCACGTGCCTCTGCGTCCGGTGAGCTCACCCTGGTCAGGCTAGTCGAGCCCTCCGACACCGCTCACAGGGTCGGGATACGGCGGAACTGCACCACATCACGCCAGGTGGTGCCCTCCCAGCACTGCAGCACGAAGCCGCGGGACTCGACGAGTTCACGCAGCGCCGCCACGCTCTGACGATCGGGGTCCGGAAAGGCCTCGACGAACACCAGCAGCGCCCCCGGGTTCAGCACCCGCTCCAGCGCGCGGATGCAGGCGTCCCGGTCGGGTACCTCCCCGAGCACCGCCGCCAGGAAGGCGACGTCGAAGGATTCGTCGGGGAAGGGCAGTCCACCGGCGGCGTCCCCGGCATGGAATCCGACCCGGCAGCCGCTGTCGACATCCGCCAGCTTGCGCCGGGCCTTGTCCAGCATCTGCGGTTGCAGATCGAACAGGTCGAGCCGGCCCAGTGGCAGGCGCCGGGCGAGTTCGGTGCTGAAGTATCCGGGTCCGGGGCCTATCTCCAGGACGCGTTCGTTTCCGGCCAGCCGCAGCGAGTCGACGACGCTGCCGGGCCGTCCGATGACCCTGCGGACCGGATTGTTCAGGAACACCGCGGCCCAGTGCGGGTACGGGAAATCGCCCACCCGCCTGCTCTGCCGGAGCACGGTATCCATCCATGAAGTCGGCATCTGACCACTCCTCACCTGCGAAAGTAAGGGTATCCTAACCGATAGGTGGCACCGATACACTGCTACCTGTGCCGCACCCGATCATGTTCTCCGACGACGACTTCGGGCTCGCCGAGCTGCGCGGACTGGCACTCGGGTTTCCGGATGCCTTCGAGAAGGTTTCCTGGGCCGACCGGTGTTCTGCGCGCCGAAGATGTTCGCCATGTACGGCGGCAATGTGAAAACGGACGGCGAGATGGTGGCGTTCCCGCACTCGTTGCTGGTGAAGGTCGACGACTCGGACCGCAGGTCCCCCGAGCAGGACGACCGGTTCTTCCTCCCCGCCTATATGGGCCCGTCGGGCTGGATGGGCCTGGACCTCACCGCGACGACGGTCGACTGGGACGAGGTCACCGAACTGCTGGATGCCTCGTTCCGGTTGGTGGCGCCGAAGAAGCTGATCAAGCAACTCGACGAGCGTTGAGTGGACGATCCCGGTCTGTTCACCTTCCATCTCACCCAGGCCCCCGTCACGACGACGGTGGCACTGATGCGTCGCGCGCCACAGGCGACCGGCCTTCGTCATGCCGAGTGCCTGTCGCTGATGCGACTGGGGGCGCCCACCGTGTCCCCGGACCGGATGCAACTGCGGCGGCTCGCGATGTTCGCGCGTTGGGATGACGAGGCCGCTTTGGAGTCGTTCCTCGCCAGCCGGGACGGCGAATGGTTCGCCGTCGGCTGGCATGTCCGAATGATGTTCCTGCGCCGCTGGTCTCAGCTCGCGGCGCTGGCCGATCTCCCCATCCGGGCCGATTCCTGGACCGAGGAGGATCCGGTCGTCGCGGTGACGATGGCCCGGCTGCGCCTGCCCGAGGTGCCCCGTTTCCTGGCGTGGGGCAAGCCCGTGGAGCGGCTGGTGCGTGACCATCCCGGCGCCACCCTGGCCGTCGCCGCGATGCGGCCGCCGCGGTCGATCTCGACGTTCTCGATCTGGGAATCGGTCCGGGAGATGACCGATATGGTGCACGGCCACAGCACCATTGACGGTCCCACGCGTCACGCCGACGCGATGGCCGAACGTACCCGCCGCGATTTCCATCGCGAGTTCGCGACCTTCAGATTCCGCCCGGTGTCGGAGCACGGCAGCTGGGAGGGCCGCGGCGATTACCTCCCGCGGCGCTCCAGCTTGTAGTGCAACCGCACCGCCGGCATGTTCCACACCGTGAGTACGTGATCGGTGCGCAGCACCTGCTCGTCGTCGACGTACAGGTCGAAGGTCTCGTGCACGGGGACCCGCCTGGCGTAGTGGCCGCCGCCATCACGCACCAGCACATAGGCCCCGTCCGTGCCCCACGGGCCCGCCTGCGACACCAACCGCAGCCCGCCATCCGAGCGCCGGCGGGGCTGCAGGAACACCTGCACATTGCCATCCTCCAGCGGGAACGTGACGTGCACGCTCGGCCGTTCCGCTCCGGGAAGTGTTCTGCGAGAATAGCATCCGCTGAAAACCACGTCACCGTTACCACGCAGGGTGCGGATCCAGCCGGCCGCCACCTGGGCGCCGTCCCCGCCGGTGATGACCGACACCCGCCCGTCCAGGCCACGCGACACGTCCAGCGGTCGCATGGGCAGGGCCAGCTGCTGCACACGCTTGCCGAACAGTCGCGAGATCAGCTCACCGCCGGGCCAGAACAGCGGGGACCAACTGCTCCACACCTCCATGCGCCAGGCCGCGGTATGGGTGTAGAAATCGTGGATCATCGGGTGCACGGTCGCCGGGTCGAAACCCGGGCCCGCCAGTCCGGTGAGATCGGGTTGCAGACCGGCTTCGGGATCGCCCTCGGTCAGTGCACCGCCGCGCCGCGCCGCTTCGGCCCGCAGCCAACCGTCGCCGCCGCCGCGGGTCCCCACCGGCGCGGCCAGCCACCCGTCGGCGCCATCGAGGTCGACGCGGCGGCCTGTGAACCGCCAGAACTTGCGGGTCGCCAGATCCAGTGTTGCCGCCTGCACGCTCCGGATCGTACGTCTACGTGGTCTTCAGGTACGTCCGCAGCCGGTCGAGCACCAGCTCGGGACGCTGCTCGACGATCCAGTGTCCGACACCGGGCACGAGTTCGAGCTCGAAATCCGAACAATGCTCGGGCAGCACCCGCAGCAGTTCCGGGGTGAGCACCGAGTCATCGGTCCCGTGCAGCCAGCGCACCGGTACCGACACGTGGTGATCGTCGAATTCCCCGCGCATCCAACGCACCGCCTCCCGGGTTTGGAAGGTCCGATACCAACGTGAGGCGGCTTCGGCGTAGCCGGGGCGGCGCATACAGCTGACATAGAACGCGATGTCCTCGTCCGGCGTCCGGAAGTCACCGCCCACCCAGGAGCCCACGAACCGGAAGAACCGTGTCTTGGGATCGGCGATCACCTTCGGGCCGATCACCGGCAGCAGCATCGGGACCTGGTACCACATGCGCCAGATGTTCAGCAGTGCCGAACGGTCGTGCTTCAGCCACGGCACCGCGGTGTTCAGGCCCATGAAGGCCGCGACCTTCTCGGGGTGGCGCAGCATGAAGATGGTGGCCACCGGCCCGCCCCAGTCATGCGCGACGAGCTTGACCGGGCCCACGCCGAGCCGGTCACAGACGGCGGCCAGATCATCGGCCATATCGTTTTTGTAGTAGCGGTCGTTCGGCGCCGAGCTCCAGCCCGCGCCACGGAGATCCGGGCACAGCACCCGATATCCGTCCTCGGCGAGCGGGCCGATGAGCTCATGCCACTCCCACCAGTTCTGTGGAAAACCGTGCACCAACATGACCGGTGGGCCGTCGGCCGGACCGGCGTCGGCGACGTGGATCGTCACGCCGCGACCGAGATCGACAAAGCGGTGTTGCACGCCGGGGAGATCGGGCGGTGTGTCCATGACGACAATGTACGGTATCCAGTACCGCTGGTAACACGTCGGCTTCCCAGGTTGCCGACATTTGCCCCGGCGGCGTGGTTCGATGGGCAGCACCATGAGTATCGAAAGCCCGTTTCCCAAGGTCCAGATTCCCTCATCAAGCGTCTACGACTTCTTGTTCGCAGACGTCGATCCCGCAGTGGCAGAACAGGTTGCACTGCTGGACTCGAAGACCGGCGACACCACCACCTACCGCCAGATGATCGACCGGATCGACGCGTTCGCCGGGGCGCTCGCCGCCCGCGGGCTCGGTACCGGTGACGTGGTGGGCCTGCACGCGCCCAACAGTTCGGCGTTCGCGATCGCCTTCCACGGCATCCTGCGGGCCGGTGCCACCGCCACCACCATCAATGCCCTCTTCACCGCCAAGGACATCACCAAGCAACTCACCGATTCCAAGGCCGCGCTGCTGGTAACGGTCACGGCGCTCAAACCACAGGCTCTGGAAGGCGCGCTCGCGGCAGGCCTGCACGAGTCGGCGGTCATCGTGCTCGACGGCCCGGGCGCCGACGCCGACGGGCACCCCAACGCCGAGGATCTGCTGGGCCCGGCCCACCCGGCACCTCAGGTCAGCTTCGATCCGGCCACCCATCTGGCGGTGTTGCCATACAGCTCGGGAACCACCGGCAACCCCAAGGGCGTGATGCTCACGCACCGCAACCTGGTGGCCAACGTCGCGCAGATCCGGCCGTTGCAGGGCATGAACTCCGGTGACGTCGTCCTGGCCGTGCTCCCGTTCTTCCACATCTACGGGATGACGGTGCTGCTCAATGCCGCCCTGCACGCCCGCGCCCGGCTGGTCATCATGCCCGCCTTCGATCTGACCGAATTCCTGGCCAATATCGCCGACCACAAGTGCACGCACGCCTTCATCGCCCCGCCGGTGGCAGTGGCGCTGGCCAAGCATCCGCTGATCGACAACTACGACCTGTCCTCGTTGCGCGCCATCATGTCCGGCGCCGCACCGCTGGATGAAGAGCTCGGCCGCGCCGTCACGGCCCGCCTGGGCTGTGCACTGGTGCAGGGATACGGAATGAGCGAGCTGAGCCCGGTCAGCCACATCACCCCGTTCGACGGCGGCAGGGAACTCGTGGGCTCGGCGGCGCCCGTCAGCTCCTGCGGATGGACGGTGCCCAACGCGGAGTCCAAGCTCGTCGATCCCGCCACCGGCGCGGAGATCGGGCTGCCCGAGCACGGACTCAGCGAGACCGGCGAGCTCTGGTTCAAGGGCCCCAACGTGATGGTCGGCTACCTGAACAACGACGCCGCGACCCGCGACACCATCGACGACGACGGTTTCCTGCACACCGGCGACCTCGCGCGCATCGACCCGACCGGCTGCGTGTTCATCGTCGACCGGCTCAAGGAGCTGATCAAGTACAAGGGCTATCAGGTGCCGCCCGCCGAGCTGGAAGCCGTGCTGCTGGGCCATCCGTCGATCGCCGACGCCGCGGTGATCGGGGTGATCGAGCCGGAATCCGGCGAAGAGGTGCCCAAGGCGTTCGTCGTGCGTCAGCCCGACACCGAGCTCAGTGCGGACGCGGTGATGGAGTTCGTCTCCGGGCAGGTGGCGCCGTACAAGAAGGTGCGGCAGGTGGCGTTCATCGATGCGATCCCGAAGTCGGCGGCCGGGAAGATCCTGCGCAAGGATCTGCGCGGCAGGTAGCGGTTCAGATGCGGGGCAGCGCGCCGACGGAGCGCGCTGCCCGCGCCTGCCGGTAGCCCAGAGCAGCGCCGGCCAGCGGGATAAGCAACAGACCGAGGATGCCGAACAGTGAGGTCATCGGCTGACCGGGGCGTAGGTCGGGTCCGATCGGCAACACCGACAGGCCCATATCGGCCACCGGCAGCCCCACGACCGGCGGGGTGATCGGCGGCACGAGCACGGGTGCCGCGGACTGCGGCGCGATCACCTCGGCCGGCGGATCCGCCGGCACCGACGGTGACCGCGGTGATGACGCCGGTTCGGGTGGGCCGGCTATCGGTGCGAGTTCGGGTGCGTCGGCGTAGCTGGGCGCGACGGGCGTGGCCGGGCGTAACCCGGACCCGGTGCCGGCGTCATCGGCCGTGCGCGCGGTTCTGGCGGTGCGCACCGTGCGTGCACCGTCCGCGGTGGTCACCGACGGGCGCCTCGAATCGCTCGACGAGTTGTCCTCGTCGCCGCTGCCGGTGCTGTCGCCGTTGCTGGAGGAACCACCCATGGAGGCTTCACCGCCACGACGAACGGAGTCATCTCGGCGATCGGTCTGGCCGGAGTGCGACCCACGGTGTCCCGGGTCGGCGGTTGCGATGGCGCCAGGAGCGATGACCAGCGTCAATGCGACCGATGCACCCGCACCGGCCGTCACCAAACGCTTCCACTGATTCACTGGCTCCCCAACCTTTGGGATTCACCTTACGCCACCTAGGAAGTTTGCCTGTCAGATTCCCTCAGGATCGGTTTGCAATCCGGCGGCGGCTTTCTGAACCAGGCCGATCGCCGTACGGGCCCACTCCTGGGTGGCACCGGACAGCCCGCAGGCAGGGGTGATACCGATCCGCTCGCGCAGCACCGTGCGGGGGAAACCCAGCCGATCGGTGACCTTGGCCGCCGCGGCGGCGACCTGCTGGGGTTTCCATTGCTGTTGCTGCGCGGTGCCGGGCACCACGCCCAGCAGGACCGTGCGCCCGGACTCCACGAATTCGCCCACACCGTCCAGGTCGGCGGCCTGCAAGGTCGACACGTCGACCGCTACTGCCTGTATCTGACTGCGCTGCAACAACTTCCACGGCAAGTCGGCGGCACAGCTGTGCAGCGCGACCTCGCCGCCCACAGCGGCCACGCAGTCGTCCAGCAACGCCGCAGCGACCTGTTCTTCGATCGGGTTCACCGGCGAGAAGCTGGTCACCCCGGTCAGCCTGCCCAACAGCGCCGCGGGCAGCAACGGTTCGTCGAGTTGCACCACCACTTCGGTGCCCAACCGGCGCGCCACCTCGGACCGGTGCAGCGACAGCCCTTCGGACAGCGACTCGGCCAGATCGCGCAGCGCCCCGCTGTCGGTGATGGCCCGGTGCCCGTTCGCGAGCTCCATCTGAGCGGCCAGGGTGATCGGTCCGGCGGCCTGAACCTTCACCGTGCGCCCGGAGCCCGGCAGCCCGGCCCTCTCCCAGGCCTCCTCCAGCGCGTCGAGATCCTCGTTGAGCATGCTCACCGCGCGGCGCAGTACCGAACTGCGGCCCGGCGCGATCCGGTAGGCGCGCGCCACGGTGTCGAAACCGATGTCCACCAGCAATGCGCCGGTACGTCCGATCAGGTCCGCACCGACACCGCGGGAGGGCAACTCGACCAGGTGCGGAAGGGTGTGCAGTTCCCCGATGACGATCTCGGCGGCCTCGCGCGCCGATTCACCCGGCCAAGATCCGATGCCGGTAGCGGCGGCGAAAACACTCATCGGCCAACCGTATTCGATGGGAGATCAGTCGGTCGCCCCGCCGGGCCCTTCCTCGACGTAGGCCCGCAATCGCGCCACCGCGCGATCCCAGCGTCGCGACAGCACGGTCAGGTACTCGCTGGCCTCGGCCAGCGGCTCCGGCTGAATCTGCCAGATCCGCTCCCGGCCCTGTTTGCTGCTGCATACCAGCCCGACCGCCTCCAACAGCAGAAGATGCTTGGTGGCGGCCTGCCGCGTCACCGGGATCACTTGTGTCACTTGCGAAGTCGAACACGGCCCGGTATCGCACAGCCGGGTGACGATACGCAGACGATTGGGGTCCCCAAGGGCGTCGAACAGTGCCGCCCGCTCGCCGGAAACGAGACTCACACCGTGTTGCCCAACATGAGGTACTTACGCACCAGCTCGGTCTGCGCGGCCCAACCCTCGCTGTTGCCTTCGAATGCCGACGCGCGCCGATCGGCGGGGAGCGCGTCGAAGCCCGATTCGGTGATGCACAGCAGCACGCCCTCGGCGGTTTCGGTCAGCACGAACTCCACCAGCGTGGTCGGCACGGAGGCGCCATCGACGCCCGACTCCACCCCGTAGGGGTGCCACCGGAACGCCAGCCGCCGCGGCGGCTCCACCGCCAGGATCTGCCAGGTGTCGGCCTGACCGGCGTACGGGCGTTGGGCTGTGGCGACGTCATCGTCGACCGTCGTCGGGGTGATCACCCCGGTGACGGAACCGCCCGCCACGAACGGACCGTCGAAGCGCACCCCGAACCACCGGCCGAACTCCTCGGCGTCACTGACGGCGCGCCATACCCGGTCCAGGGGTGCGCGCAGGACGACCTTCTTCTCGATTCGATCGGAACTCATATGCAACCTCCTAGTTGCCTTTCACACTAGCGCTGCGAACGGCGAAACGCAACCATTTGGTTACCTGAGGATGGCGTGAGTTCAGCGCGTGACGGTGGCGCTGGCGATGACCTCATCGCCGGCGGGATCCGGCCGGTAGAGCACCATGGTCTGCCCGGGTGCCACGCCTCGGATCGGGGTGCGCAGGTCGGCGACCAGCCGGCCGTCGTGCAGCTCGGCGACGGCGTCGGCAAAGCCCCCGTGGGCGCGCACCTGCACCACGCCCTCGATGGGCCCGTGCGGTGCGACCCCCGCGGTGAAGACGGGCTTCTCCCCCGTCAGCGTCGACACATCCAGATCCTGGGCGGCGCCGACGCGCACCGTGCCGGTGCCCGCGTCGATACCCGTCACGTACCGGGGCGCTCCGTCGGGACCGGGTCCAGCGATGCCCAAACCCTTGCGCTGACCGATGGTGAAACCGTGCACACCGTCATGCTCGGCCAGCACGGCGCCACCGGAGTCGACGACCGCACCGGGACGCACCCCGATGCGGGCGCCCAGGAAGGCGCGGGTGTCACCGGAGGGGATGAAGCAGATGTCATGGCTGTCCGGCTTGTCGGCGACGGCCAGACCGCGGCGGGCCGCCTCGGCGCGGATCTCCGACTTGGGGGTGTCACCGATCGGGAACAAAGCGTGGCGCAACTGCTCGGCGGTCAGCACCGCCAGCACATAGGACTGATCCTTGTCGATATCGACCGCGCGGCGCAGCCGGCCGTCGGCGAGCCGGGCGTAGTGACCGGTGGCCACGGCGTCGAATCCCAGCGCCAGCGCGCGAGCCGACAGCGCGGAGAACTTGATCGTCTCGTTGCACTTCACGCATGGATTGGGCGTCTCGCCACGGGCGTAGGCGTCGACGAAGTCGTCGATCACCTCTTCCTTGAAGCGGTCCGCGAAATCCCAGACGTAGAACGGAATGCCGAGAATATCGGCGACCCGGCGGGCATCGCCGGCGTCTTCCTTGGAGCAGCAGCCCCGTGACCCGGTGCGCAGCGTGCCAGGGGTCGCCGACAGCGCCAGATGCACACCGACGACATCGTGGCCGGCGTCCACCATCCGCGCCGCGGCCACCGACGAATCGACCCCGCCACTCATGGCGACCAGAACCCTCATCGTCGCGTCCCCGCACTTGCCAGCGCGGCTTGCCGGGCCCGCTCCACCGCCGCGGGCAGCACCTCGAGGGCGGCATCGACATCAGCCACGGTGCTGGTGTGCCCCAACGAAAGTCGCAGCGAACCACGGGCAGCTGCCGGATCGGCGCCCATCGCGATGAGCACATGCGAGGGCTGCGCCACTCCGGCCGTGCAGGCCGAACCGGTGGAACATTCCACGCCCTTGGCATCGAGCAGCATCAGCAGGGCGTCGCCCTCGCAACCGCGGAAAGTGAAGTGGGCGTTACCGGGCAGCCGGTGATCACCGGTCGCGCCGTTGACGTCGACATCCTCGATCTGGGCCTGCACCCCGGCGATCAGCCGGTCACGCAGGGCGCGTACCCGCGCGCTGGTCTCGGCAAGTCCCTCTACGGCCACCCGGGCGGCCGCGGCCATCGCCACCGCGGCGGCGACATCCGGTGTGCCCGAACGGACATCACGCTCCTGGCCACCGCCGTGCAGGATCGGCACGCAGGCGGTATCGCGACGCAGTACCAGCGCACCGATACCGGTCGGACCGCCGAACTTGTGAGCGGCCACGCTCATCGCCGACAGCCCGCTCTCGGCGAACGCCACCGGGATGTGCCCGACGGCCTGGATCGCGTCACTGTGCATCGGGATTTCGAATTCGGCTGCCACTGCTGCTAATTCGGCAATCGGCAGGATGGTGCCGACCTCGTTGTTGGCCCACATGATCGATACCAGTGCGACGTCATCATGGTTGTTCAGCGCCGCGCGCAGCGACTCGGGCGCCACCGAGCCGTCGGCGTCCACGGGCAGCCAGGTCACCTCGGCGCCCTCGTGCTCGGCGAGCCACTCGACGGCGTCGAGCACCGCATGGTGCTCGACCGGGGTGGTCACGATGCGTCGGCGGCGCGGATCGCCGTCCCGGCGTGCCCAGTAGATGCCCTTGACCGCCAAGTTGTCGGCCTCGGTGCCCCCGGCGGTGAAGATCACCTCGGAGGGACGCGCTCCCAGCAGGCCGGCCAGCGCCTCGCGGGCCTCCTCCATCCGCCGGCGCGCAGCGCGGCCGGACGTGTGCAGCGAGGAGGCGTTTCCGACCGTGGCCAGCGCGGCGGCCATCGCCTCGATGGCAGCGGGGTGCATCGGGGTGGTGGCAGCGTGATCGAGGTAAGCGGCTGTCATGGCCCATCAAGGATAGCCGCCGGTCGGGGTGCGCCGGTCGGTCGAGGTCAGGCAGCCAGTGCGTGACCCGGTGTGTGCCCCGGCAAGCCGGCTGCCACGTCGGGACGGGCGGTACCGCGCACCGCCGCCTCACACCGCGCCGCCAGGTCGCGCCGATCCTCCCCCGGCAGTTCCAGCGACTGCACCTGCACCTGCACCACCGTGCGCCGTGCCGTGACGAGCCGGCGGATCGAGTCCAGCAGGGTGTCCTCGCCGATGTAGGCGGGCACCGTCGACGGGCTGCCGTCGCGATGGTGGTAGTTCAGCCGCAGCGGCTGCACCGGGCGTCCCGCGTCCACAGCGGCCTGGAACATGGCCGGACGGAACTGTCCGTACCCCAGGCCGCACCAGGTGGTGCCCTCCGGGAACGCCACCACCGTATGGCCGTTGCGCAGCCGCGCCGCCACCGCGGCGACCACCGCGGGCAGCCTGCGCAGATTCTCCCGCTCGATCGGGATGACCTTCATGATCCGGGCGACGACACCGAGCGCCGGCCAGTTGATGAGGTCGGCGCGGGCGACGAACGAGCCCGGCAGCACCGCCCCGATGCTGAAGATGTCCAGCCAGGACACGTGCCCGCTGACCACCAGCACGCCGCGCAGGTTGCGGATGGGGCCACCGGAGACGGTGATGCGCACGCCGACACAACGCAGCATCAGCCGGCAGTAGGCGCGCTGCAGATGTGAGCGGCCCGGCAGCGGCACCGCAAGCAGCGGTACCGCCAGGAACAACAGCACGGCACCGGTGACGCGCAGCGTCGTGCGGGTCCAGACCGCGGGACGGGACCCGAGCGGGGCCGCGCCGGCGTGCATGCAGCTGGCATCGCAGGAGGCCCGTGGCAGCCAGGAGTGATCACTCGCGACGGTCATGATCGGGCCCCGCTCTCGGTGGTATCGGCGGCCTGCGACACCGACCGCAGCCGCTTCAGGTAGCGGACGTCAGCGTGGCGTTTGTCCAGCAGCGCCGGGAAGTCGCCGACACCGAAATCTGGATCGTGGGCGGGTTCACCGCACACCCGGGCGCCCAGACGCAGGTAACCGCGCATCAGGGCCGGCACCGTGACCCGGGCCGGCGGGTCGATCTCGTCGAGGCCGCGGCCGTCGATGACGACCGGCCGGTAGGGCCGCACGGTGAACTCCGGCGGGGCGCCGTGGCGGCGCAGCACGAAATCGCGGACCGCGCGTAGCTGGCTGCCCGGTACTTCGCCGGTGCTCTTCCCCGAGTCGCTGCGCTCCAGCCCGCCGGCGGGATGCGTGGGCACCGACACACAGCCGGTCACGTAGTCGTAGCCGCAGCGGTCCAGGTAGGCCAGGATGCCCGCCCACATGAGCAGCACCACACCGCCGTTGCGGTGATCCGCGCGGACCACGGCGCGGCCCATCTCGACCAGCGAGGGCCGCAACGCGTCCAGCGCGCTGACGTCGAATTCGGTGGCGGTGTACAGACTCCCGGCGGCGATGGCGCCGGGCGGCGGGAGCATCCGGTAACAGCCGACGAGTTCGCCGGAGCCGTCCTCACGCACCAGCAGGTGATCGCAGAATTGGTCGAAACGGTCGGCATCCAGGCCGTCGCTGGTCTGCGCCATGGCGAAGCCGGGCTCGGAGGTGAACACATCGTGGCGCAGACGTTGGGCCGCTTCGATATGCGCCGGGTCGGTGGACAGCAGCAGGGTGTAACGCGGCCCCGGTGTCCCGGATGTCGCCTGGTCGATGTCATCAGCCGGTATGAGTACAGATGCGACGCTCATGCCAGCACGGTCGCGCCTGCGGGTCTCCGGGCGGCATCAGTGGCGTGACGTGTCCGTGCACGGTGCGTGAACAGCACGCACAGCACGCGAAAGCGCCCCGGAACATGTGTTCCGGGGCGCCTTTCGAGCTGCAGAGAGCGGGGATCAACCCTTGCGGGCCTTGACCGCCTCGGTGAGCTGCGGGGTGACCTTGAACAGGTCGCCGACGATGCCGAGGTCGGCGATCTCGAAGATCGGCGCCTCTTCGTCCTTGTTGACCGCGATGATCGTCTTGGACGTCTGCATACCGGCCCGGTGCTGGATCGCCCCGGAGATGCCCAGCGCGATGTACAGCTGCGGGGAGACCGTCTTACCGGTCTGACCGACCTGGAACTGACCGGCGTAGTAGCCGGAGTCGACGGCGGCACGCGACGCACCGACGGCGGCACCGAGCGAATCGGCGAGCTCCTCGACGACCTTGAAGTTCTCCTCGCTGCCGACACCGCGTCCACCGGCGACCACGACGCTGGCCTCGGTGAGCTCCGGACGGTCACCCGCCACGACGGGCTCGCGGGAGGTGATCTTCGTCGCATTCTCGGCCTGGGCCGGAACCTCGACGGAGACGACCTCGCCGGCGCCGTCGGCCGGGGCGGCCTCGACCGCACCCGGGCGCACGGTGATCACCGGGAGTTCACCGGTGGCCTGGGCGTCGACGGTGAACGCGCCACCGAAGATGCTGTGGACGCCGATGCCACCCTCTTTGATCTCGACGACGTCGACCAGCAGGCCGGAGCCAAGGCGCGCGGCCAGCCGGCCGGCGACCTCTTTGCCCTCGGCGCTGGCAGCGATGACGACGGCGGCCGGAGCGGCCGACTCGGTCAGCGCGGCCAGCACGTCGACCTTCGGGGTGACCAGGTAGCTGTCGACGTCGGCCGATTCGGCGACGTAGATCTTGGCGGCACCGGCGGCCTTGAGGCCGTCGGTGAGGCCGGCGGCGGTGCCCTCGGCGCCCACCACGACCGCGGACGGCTCACCAAGAACCCGGGCGGCGGTGATCAGTTCGGTGCTGACCTTCTTCAGTGCACCTTCGGCGTGCTCGACGAGCACAAGTACTTCAGCCATGAATATGTCCTTATGTGTTGTCAGAGAAGAATGGGATGGGCGACTAGATCAGCTTCTGGGCGACCAGGTACTCGGCGACCTTCTTGCCGCCCTCGCCCTCGTCGGTGATCTTCTCGCCGGCCGTCTTCGGCGGCTTGGGGGTCGACGACAGCACCTTGGAGCCGGCGTTGGCCACGCCCACCTCGTCGGCTTCGACACCGATCTCGGCCAGCGTCAGGACGGTGACTTCCTTCTTCTTGGCGGCCATGATGCCCTTGAAGGACGGGAAGCGGGGCTCGTTGATCTTCTCGTTCACGCTGACCACGGCGGGCAGCGAGGCCTCAAGGCCGAAGACGCCGTCGTCGGTCTCGCGCTCGGCGGTGACCTTGCCGCCCTCGACGTTGAGCTTGCGCACGTGGGTCAGCTGCGGCAGACCCAGGTATTCGGCGATGACGGCGGGCACTGCGCCGCCGACGCCGTCGGTGGCCTCGTTACCGGCGATGACCAGCTCGGTGCCCTCGATGGTGCCCAGCGCGCGGGCCAGGGCCCAGCCCGTCTGGATCACATCGGAGCCGTGCAGGCCGTCATCCTTGAGGTGCACGGCCTTGTCGGCGCCCATGGACAGCGCCTTGCGGATGGCCTCGGTGGCGCGCTCGGGGCCGGCGGTCAGCACGGTGACGGTGCTGTCGCCGCCCTCGCGCTCCTTGATGAGCAGCGCTTCTTCGACGGCACGCTCGTTGATCTCGTCGAGCACGGCGTCGGCGGCTTCCCGGTCCAGGGTCCAATCACCCTCGGACAGCTTGCGCTCGGACCAGGTGTCAGGGACCTGCTTGATCAGGACCACGATGTTTGTCATGACTGTGGTTCGTCCTCCTCGATGAGGCCGGCAGCCGGCCTGGGCATATCACGTTTTGTCGAACGGCCTCCAGGTTACTCGCGGGTAACTTTGACGGCACGCAAGGACACCATAACCGGTCAGTTGGTTCGCTCAGACCCCACGGTCGCCAGGGCATCCGTTCGCGAACCGGCCATTACGGGTTAGCCTGCCTTCCAATGAGCACAATCGGTTCCGTCGACAGCGCCGGCCCCGGCGACCCTCTGCCCCTGACCGGCGAGCGCACCATCCCCGGCCTGGCCGAGGAGAACTACTGGTTCCGCCGTCATGAGGTCGTCTATCAGCGACTCGCCGACCGGTGCGCCGGTCGCGACGTGCTGGAGGCCGGCCCCGGCGAGGGGTACGGCGCCGATCTGATCGCCGATATCGCGCGCAGCGTCACCGGGGTGGATTACGACGAGCAGGCCGTCGCACACATCCGAGCGAAGTATCCGCGGGTGCAGATGCACTTAGGGAACTTAGCCAACTTGCCGCTATTGGATGGCTCGGTCGATGTGGTGGTCAACTTCCAGGTGATCGAGCATCTGTGGGATCAGGGCCAGTTCGTCACCGAATGCGCCCGCGTGCTGCGCCCGGGCGGACTGCTGCTGATGTCGACGCCCAACCGCATCACCTTCTCACCGGGCCGCGACACCCCGCTCAACCCGTTCCACACCCGCGAGCTGAACGCCGACGAGCTCACCGAACTGCTCGAACAGGGCGGCTTCCGGGTCGATGCCATGCTGGGGGTCTTCCATGGCGCCGGGCTGGCCGAACTCGACGCCCGCCACGGCGGCTCCATCATCACGGCCCAGATCGACCGCGCGGTCGCGGGTGCGCCGTGGTCGCCGGAGTTGCTCGCCGATGTCGCCGCAGTGCGCGCGCAGGATTTCGATCTGCTCGACGCAAAGGAAAGCCGGATCGACGACAGCCTGGATCTGGTGGCCATCGCGGTGCTGCCGTGACCGAGCCGCCGGACCCCGTACCCGGGATGTTCACCCTGGTGCTACATACGCACCTGCCGTGGCTGGCCCATCACGGCCGCTGGCCCGTCGGCGAGGAATGGCTGTACCAATCCTGGGCGGCGGCCTATCTGCCGCTCATGCGGGTGCTGCGCACGCTGGCCGCCGAGGACCGCGGCCACCTGGTGAGCCTGGGCATGACCCCGGTGGTCACCGCCCAGCTCGACGACCCGTACTGCCTGACCGGTATGCACCACTGGCTGGCCAACTGGCAGCTGCGGGCACTGGAAGCGACCACCGTGCGGGCCGGGACCGGCGCCGCGGGCACCTTCGGGTCCGCGGAAGCGATGCGCCAGTTCGGCATTCGTGAACATGCGGCCGCCACCGAGGCCCTGGAGGATTTCACCACCCTGTGGCGCCACGGCGGCAGCCCGCTGCTCCGTCAGCTCATCGACGCGGGGACCATCGAGCTGCTCGGCGGCCCGCTCTCGCACCCGTTCCAGCCGCTGCTCAATCCGCGGTTGCGCGAGTTCGCGCTGCGCGAGGGTCTGGCCGACGCCCGGCAACGCTTCGCCCACACCCCGAAGGGCATCTGGGCACCCGAGTGCGCGTACGCCCCCGGGATGGAAACCGGTTACGCCGCAGCCGGTGTCGGTCACTTCATGGTCGACGGACCCTCCCTGCACGGCGATACCGCGCTGGGCAGGCCCGTCGGGGACACCGATGTGGTGGCCTTCGGGCGCGATCTCCAGGTCAGCTACCGGGTGTGGTCACCGAAGTCCGGCTATCCCGGGCATGCCGCCTACCGCGATTTCCACACCTACGACCATCTCACCGGCCTCAAACCGGCGCGGGTCACGGGGCGCAACGTGCCCTCGGAGGCCAAGGCCCCCTACGAGCCCGAGCGCGCGGACCGGGCCATCGACAACCATGTCGCGGATTTCGTCGGCGTGGTGCGCCGCCGGCTGCGCCAGGAATCCGAACGCATCGGCAGGCCCGCACACGTTGTGGCCGCCTTCGACACCGAACTGTTCGGGCACTGGTGGCACGAGGGACCGCGCTGGCTGGAACGACTGCTGCGCGCGTTGCCCGAGGCCGGTGTCCGGGTCGGCACCCTCTCCGATGCCGTCGAGGCCGGATTCGTCGGCACCGCCGTCGAATTGCCGCCCAGCTCTTGGGGTTCGGGCAAGGACTGGCAGGTCTGGAACGGCGAGAAGGTGTCCGATCTGGTACAGCTCAACGCCGAGGTCGTCGACACCGCGCTGGCCGCGGTGGACAAGGCGCTGGCCCACCGCGGGCCCGGCGCATCCCGCGATCTGGTTGCCGACCAGATTCTGCGCGAGACGCTGCTGACGGTGTCCAGTGACTGGCCGTTCATGGTCAGCAAGGACTCCGCCGCCGAATACGCCCGCTACCGCGCCCACCTGCACGCCCATGCCACCCGGGAGATCTCGGCGGCGCTGGCCTCAGGGCGACGCGAGCAGGCGCAGCGGTTGGCCGCTGACTGGAACCGCGCCGACGGACTGTTCGGCGCCCTGGACGCCAGGCGGCTGCCGTGACCCTTTCCGCGAGCGTGCGTGTCTGTTGCCGGACACGCCGCCTCTCCCCCGCAGTTCGCGCACGCTCGTGCGCCGTCGAAGGTGCGTGCACGTGAAGATCCTCATGGTGTCGTGGGAGTACCCACCGGTGATCATCGGCGGCCTGGGCCGCCATGTGCACCATCTGGCCACCGAACTCGTGATGGCCGGCCATGAGGTGGTGGTGCTCTCGCGCCGGCCCACCGGCACCGACCCGAGCACTCACCCGTCGACCGACGAGGTCACCGAGGGCGTGCGGGTCATCGCCGCCGCCCAGGATCCGCACGAGTTCAGTTTCGGCACCGACATGATGGCCTGGACCCTGGCGATGGGCCACGCCATGGTGCGCTCCGGGCTGACCCTGCGCGACTGGGAACCCGATCTGGTGCACGCGCACGACTGGCTGGTCGCCCACCCCGCCATTGCACTGGCCGAATTCTTCGATGTGCCACTGGTTTCCACCATCCACGCCACCGAGGCGGGACGACATTCAGGCTGGGTGTCCGGGCAGGTCAGCCGCCAGGTGCACGCGCTGGAATCCTGGCTGGTGCACGAATCCGATTCGCTGATCACCTGTTCGGCCTCCATGCGCGAGGAGATCGACGCGCTGTTCGGGCCGGGCCTGTCGGAGACCACCGTCATCCCGAACGGGATCGACACCAACGGTTGGCCGTTCGCGCCGCGCCGCGCCGGCGGCGGGCCGGCCGAGCTGCTCTATTTCGGCCGCCTCGAGTACGAGAAGGGTGTACACGACGCCATCGCCGCGCTGCCGCGCATCCGCAAGAGCCACCCGGGCACCACGCTGACCATCGCCGGCGACGGCACCCAACTGGACTTCCTCACCGCACAGGCGCGCAAGCACAAGGTGCTCAAGGCCACGAAGTTCATCGGTCGGGTGGACCATCAGGGACTGGTCACCTTGTTGCACCGCGCCGACGCAGCGGTGCTGCCCAGCCATTACGAGCCGTTCGGCATCGTCGCACTCGAAGCCGCGGCCACCGGCACCCCACTGGTGACCTCGACCGCCGGCGGGTTGGGTGAGGCCGTCATCGACGGTGTCACCGGCATGTCCCACCCACCGCGCAACGTCGCCGCCCTGGCGACGGCGGTGCGCGGCGTACTCGACGACCCGGCCGCCGCCCAGCAGCGGGCACTGGCCGCCCGCGACCGGCTCACCTCCGATTTCTCGTGGCCGACGGTCGCCGACCACACCGCTCAGGTGTATCTGGCCGCCAAACGTGCCGAGCGCCAACCTCAACCGCGCCGGCTCATCGTGGAACGCCCACTGCCCGACTACGGCTGACCTTCCACACCCCGCACCCCCGCACCCCGCCGAAACTCGCGTACCCGGCGTAGGTGACCCCTGCGCAACCGCGGGTACGCGAGTTTCGCGGCGTCCTTGACAATTAAATTTGTCAAGGCGAGACTGATGCCATGGTCGAAGTCGAGGTCATCACCGACCCGGCGGCCGCGACCAGCGCGCTCGACCCCGTGCGCGCGCGACTGCTGGCCGAGCTCACCGAACCGGCGTCCGCCGCGACGTTGGCCGCCCGGGTCGGCCTGACCCGCCAGAAGGTCAACTACCACCTGCGGGCCCTGGAACGGCACCGCCTGGTGGCCGTTGCCGAGGAGCGGCAATGGGGCGGGCTGACCGAACGTCTGCTCGTCGCCAGCGCGGCTTCCTACGTGGTGTCCCCGAGCGCGCTGGGTGCGGTCGGCGCCCGCGCCGACAAGACCAACGACCGGTTCTCGGCCGGCCACCTCATCGCGCTGGCGGCACGCGTCGTCAAGGAGGTGGGCGAAATATGGCAGGCGGCACGCACAGCCGACAAACGCCTTGCGACGCTGTCCATCGACACCACGATCCGCTTCCGGTCCCCGGCGGATCGCGCCTTCTTCACCAGGGACCTGACCGAAGCGGTCGCCGCACTCGCGGCCCGCTACCACGACGAGACGGCACCGCGCGGACGGCCCCATCGACTGTTCGTCGCGTCCTATCCCGCGCCGTCGACCGACGAGAACCAGGAGCACCGACATGCCCGTGAACCATGATGACGAAAAGCGCTGGCTGGAACTGCAACTCGTGGTGCCGGGCACACCGGAACAGGTATGGCAGGCCATCGCGACCGGCTCGGGCAACACGGCCTGGTTCACCAAGACCACCATCGACGAGAACGTCGGTGGCAGAATCGAATTCGACTTCGGGCCGAACGGCTCCTCCAGTGGAGAAGTGACCCGATGGGAACCCCCGCACCGGTTCGGCTACGTCGAAACCGACTGGTGTGACGACGCACCGCCGGTGGCCACCGAGATCACCGTCACCGCCCGTTCCGGGGACCACTGCGTCATCCGGATGGTCCATTCCCTGTTCACCGACAGCGCCGATTGGGACGACCAGATCGAGGGCTTCGAATCGGGCTGGCCGGGTCACTTCGCGGTACTGCACAACTATTTGGCGCACTTCGCCGGTCAACCGGCGGTCACCTTCCATCTCGCGGCCACCTCGGGCGTCCCGCAACCCGAGGCGTGGAAGATGATGCTGGCCGCCTTCGGCCTCGACGGCGCCGACGTCGGCGACCTACGCACGCTGCGGCCCGCGCAGGACGATTTCGTCGGTCTCGTCGACCGGGTGTATCAGGACGAGAACCAGCGCTATCTGGTGGCGCGGTTGGCCGAACCCACCACGGGTGCGGTGATGTTCGGCATCTGCTCACCCGGCGGCCAGACCGCCACCGGGGTCAACGCGTTCTTCTACGGCGACGATGCGGCCCGCAATGCCGAGCTCGCACAATCGGAGTGGCAGCGCCTGCTGGAGGAGGCGCTGCGCTGATCAGCGGGCGGCTTTCTTCCGTTCGATATCGGCCAGGTTCGCCGCCAGCTCGGCGCGCTCGGCGGCTGACGCGTCCCAGGCCACTTTGCGGTTCTTGACGACCTTCGCCGGGGAGCCGACCGCGATGGAGAAATCGGGGATCTCCCCCTTGACCACCGCGTGCGCGCCGAGCACACAGCCGCGCCCGACCGAGGTGCCGCGCAGGACACTCACCTTGGCCGCCACCCAGGTGTCCGGGCCGATCCGCACCGGGCTCTTCACGATGCCCTGGTCCTTGATCGGTAGCTCCAGGCTGTCCATCTTGTGGTCGAAATCGCAGACGTAGCACCAGTCGGCCATCAGCACCGAATCGCCGAGTTCGATGTCCAGGTAGGTGTTGATCACGTTGTCGCGGCCCAGCACCACCTTGTCACCGATGCGCAGCGAGCCCTCGTGGCAGCGGATGGTGTTCTTGTCCCCGATGTGCACCCAGCGCCCGATCTCCATGGTGGACAGCTCCGGGGTGGCCTCGATCTCCACGCCCTTGCCCAGGAACACCATGCCGCGGGTGATGATGTGCGGATTGCGCAGCTTGAACTTCAGCAACCGCCAGTAGCGCACCAGGTACCACGGCGTGTACGCCTTGTTGGCCAGCACCCAGCGCAGCGAGTCGCGGGTCAGAAATTGCGCCTGACGCGGATCGCTCAAGCGCGAACCACGCCACCTCTTGTGTAACGGCGCGCCCCACATCGTCGTCATGGCCGGTCAGCCTACGCGAGCCGGGCACGGACTAGTCTCGGACCTCGATGCCTGCTCGAGGAGGAACTGTGCGCCGGCTTGCTGCCGTGCTGGGAATCGCGGCGCTGACCGTCAGTTCCTGCGGAAACACCGATTCGTGGGTCGAGGCTCACCCGTCGACGGGGTGGGCGGCCCAGTACGCCGACGCCGCCAACAGCAGCTACCGCCCCGCCGACGGGGCGCGGGCGCTCACCCCCGATTGGGAGCGGTCGGTCAAGGGTGAGCTCGGTGCGCAGATCGCGCTGGGCTCGGGCAGCTACCTCGCCGTCAACGGCCAGACGCCCGGCGGCTGTTCGCTGATGGTCTGGGAAACCGACAACAACGCGCGCCAGCGCTGGTGCACCCGGTTGTGGCAGGGCGGCGCGCTGTCCGGTCCGCTCTTCGACGATTTCGACAATCTCTACGTCGGCCAGCCCGGCGCCATCATGTCCTACCCGCCCACCCAGTGGATCCGGTGGCGGCAGCCGGTGATCGGGATGCCGACCACGCCACGGCTGCTGACGCCTGGCCAATTGCTGGTGCTGACCCATCTGGGTCAGGTGCTGGTGTTCGACGCGCACAAGGGCACCGTGGTGGGCACCTCGTTGGACCTGGTGGCGGGTGTCGACCCGACCGACTCCGATCGAGGTCTGGCCGACTGCGCGACGGCCCGCCCGCAATGCCCGATCTCGGCCGCACCCGCGTTCGGCGCGCAGACCGGCATCGTGGTGGTCGGGCTGTGGGAACCGGGCGCGCAGGCACCCGTGCTCGTCGGGCTGCGGTACCGGCCGGATCAGACCCCGATCCTGAGCCGCGAGTGGACCAGCGAGGCGGTCGGCGGCGGTCCCATCGCCAGCCCGGTGCTGTCGTCGGATGGGGCCACCGCCTACGTCAACGGCCGCGACGGGCGATTGTGGGCCGTCGACACCGCCAACGGCCACGCGAGATGGTCGGTGCAGCTGGGTTATCAGCCGCAGACGCCGCCCTCGGTGTCCGCCGGAGGCGTGATCGTCGCCGGCGGCGGCCCGGGCGCACAGCTGACCGGTATCAGCGACACCGGTGAGATCGTCTGGACACGTGCGGATGTGGAGCCGCTGTCGACGTCGAGCCGGGCCGGTGAGGGCACCGGCTACACGGTGGTCCGCGACGGCGAACGCGGCCAGGCGCTACTGGTGTTCGACCCCGTCGAGGGCGGCACGGTCAACCGCTACCCACTGCCCGAGGCCTCCGGCCGGCCCGTCGGGGTGTCGATCGGCCACGACGGCCGGGTGGTCGCCGCGACCAGCGACGGCCAGGTCTATGGGTTCGCCCCCGCCTAGGCGAGCAACGGGGCGACGGTCGCTCTCGGCACCGACACCTGCACGGCTCCGGCCGATTCCGGTAGCAGCGTGCCCTGGCTGAAGAAGAAGATCACCGCATCGTCGGTGATGGCGAAGTTCTGGTAGTTGGCCGGGTCCAGACCGGCGCTCGGCAGCACGGGATCGGGCATACCGGACTGCTTGGCGAGATCGGCCTGCACCACCGGGAAGATGGCCGGCAGCGGGTCGGTGCCCGCGCGGAACAGATTCTCGAACGTGATCGGCTTGCGGTAGGCCTGATCCCAGCTGAACGCCTTGTAGAAGGTCTGCGGGTGCGCGCCACCGACGTTCTGGTAGGTGGTGAACACCACCGACTGGGTACCGCGCGGCGGCACGGCGGAGCTGTACTGCACCGAGGTGGTGTCCAACTCGTAGGGCATCCCGCGGAAATCGGGCGACTTGGCGACGTTCAGGAAACCGTCGCGGGTCTGCTTGACGTATTCGACGACCGCCTTCTGGTCCGGGTAATCGGACGGGAAGCTGATGTTCAGCATGTACGCCGGATCGGTCTGCTGGATCTGGCAGGTGAACCCGGGTCCGAGTGTGGCACCCACGTCCTCGCATTTGGGCGGCGCGGCCGACGCCGTGGCGGCACCCGCAAGACCCGACAGGGCGGTGGCGGCTGCGGCCAGCACCGATACGGCAACCGTGGGTACGCGCATCTAGGGGATCCTCCAGGAACCGGGAGCGGCACAGGCACCGCTGCCCGTCAGGGTACCTGTGGCGTTATCTGGACGGCCGACAAATGAATGCCACGGCACGGCCGGCCGCTCCGGTACCGATACGGGTGATGACCACCGAGTGCGGGTGCGAACCGCGCAGCTTCAGCCGGCGCCGCAGGGCGTCGGGGTCCACATCCACCCCGCGCACCAGGATTTCCAGCGCGCCGCCGTCGCGGGCCGTCAGTTCCCGGCGCAGCCGTTTCTCGTCGAAGCCGATCTCGCCGAGGACCTCGAAACCCCGTACCCCGTCCGGGAGTTCGTCTCCGGACAGGTACGCGATATCGGGGTCGAGTTGCCACAGCCCGTACCGGGTGCCGTACTGGCGCACCAGGCCGGCGCGCACCACCGCACCGTCGGGGTCGACGATCCAGCGCCCCGCCGGTCCGACGGCGCACTCGTCGGGGTCCGCGTCGGTGAGCTGTTCGCCGCGATCCAGCAGGGTGGCGCGCCGGCGCACACCCGCTTCGGCCAGTCCCACCGGCCACAGACAGGCCTCACGCACGCTGCCGGCCAGCGAGCACAGCTCGACCTCGCCGTCGAATCCGAGCTCGGGAAGCTGATCGAAATCGATTCCGGGCGCGCACTTCACGACCAGATCGCGGCCGCGGTAGGCGTCGAACAGCTCGTCCAGCGGCGGGGTGTAGGCGCGCGGATCGAACCGGCGCCGCCCGCCGGTGCGCCGGCCCGGGTCGGCCAGCACCACGGTGTCGCGGGTGACCGGCCGCAACGCATCCGCGCGGCACAGCGCGACGTCGGGAACGTTGTTGCGCGCCATGGCCAGTCGCACCGGGTCCAGGTCGCTGCCAAGCAACTGCCCGGCCACCCGACGCAGCGCGGCGAGTTCGGCGCCGACCGAGCAGGTCACATCGTGCACCCGCGCGCCGGTGAGCCGGCGCGCGCGGTGCTCGGCGACTGCGGCGGCGGTGGCCTGTTGTAACGCGTCGTCGGTGAACAGCCACGACGACGGGTCGTCGAACTTGGCCGCCGCCCTGCGGCGCAGCAATGTCGTCTCCACCAGGACCGCGGTGCGCTCACCGAATTGTGTTCGCACCGAGGCGATGTCGGCGACCTGACCGGTTCCGCTCAATCCCAGACCGGCCACCTCGGCCAGCGCTCGACGGCCGTCGTCGCCACGCAGGTAGGCGACGTCGTCGACCGAGAACTGGACTGCCACCCCGTGTCGCTTCGCTCCTGCCCGCCGCTAAGACGGCTTGACCCCGGTGACCATCACGTTGTAGAACCAGCCCTTCGGCACGACCCGGCGCCACACGTTGGCGTCCACCCAGCTCAGCGTCGTCCAGCTGTTGAAGGCGAATTTGGCCCAGCCCCAACCCAACCGGCCGGGAGGAACCGAGGCCTCGAAGGTGCGGATCGGCCAGCCCAGCATCGCGGCGGTGAATTCCTCGCTGGCGGTGGCCACTTCGACGGCACCCGCGTTGGCGGCCATCCGCTCCAGATCCTGCGGATCGAAGGTGTGCAGGTCCACCACCGCCTCCAGGGCCGCGGCCCGCGAGGACTCGTCGAGTTCGGCCTGCGGCCGGCGCCAGCCCTGCAGGCCGGGCAGCTTGGTGATGTTGGTCGACACCCGCCAGGTCAGGGTGGACAGGTTGCGGGCGTAGACGTTGCCCGCACTGGTGGGCTCACCGGCGAACACGAACCGGCCGCCGGGCTTGAGGATCCGCACCACCTCGCGCAGCGACTTCTCCACATCGGGGATGTGGTGCAGCACCGCGTGGCCCACCACCAGGTCGAAGGTGTTGTCCTCGTACGGGATGCCCTCGGCGTCGGCCACCTTGCCGTCGATGTCGAGTCCCAGGCCCTGCCCGTTGCGGGTGGCGACCTTGACCATGCCCGGGGACAGGTCGGTGACCGAGCCGCGCCGGGCCACGCCGGC
Source organism: Mycolicibacterium sp. P9-22 (assembly GCF_008329585.1). Classification (GTDB taxonomy): domain Bacteria; phylum Actinomycetota; class Actinomycetes; order Mycobacteriales; family Mycobacteriaceae; genus Mycobacterium. The sequence continues at coordinate 164,915 of NZ_NPKP01000009.1, forward strand.
CTGGATCAGGTTGAGCAGGAAGAATCCGGTGCCGCAGCCCAGCTCGAGCGCCCGGTCGTAGGGCAGTTCGCGTTGCACCTCGTCGGGGACGATGGCGTCGAAGCGACCGCGCGCGTAGTCGATGCAGCGCTGGTCATAGGAGATCGACCACTTGTCGTCGTAGGTCTCGGCTTCCCAGTCGTGATAGAGGATCTGGGCCAGCTTGGTGTCCTTCAGCGCGGCCTCGACCTGCTCGGCGGTGGCGTGCGGGTTGGGCGCTGGGGTCGCGTCGGCGGCGACATGGGTCAAGGCAGCCGCGTCGTCGTCGACGTGGGGCGTATGGTCCGTGCTCGTCATATGGGCAGCCTAACTGCCGATCGTTGCCCCGAAGACCTCGACGTAGCGGCGTACCCCTTCACCTGGGGCGTCGATCACCGCACCAGCGGCATTGATCATCGCCTTGGCTCCGGCAAGCACATACCCGGGAGCTTCGGCGTGCCGGCGCGCCCAGCCCAGCGCGGCGTCGTAGACACCGTCCGGGGCCACCAGCTCGTCGACGAGGCCGAGGGCCAGGGCCTCTTCGGCACCGACGAACCGGCCGCTGAACACCAGCTCCTTGGCCCGCGCGGCGCCCACGGTAGCCACCAGCCGGTCGGTGCCGGCGGCGGGCAGCAGCCCGGCGAGCACCTCGGTGACCCCCACCTTGATGTTGTCCCCGCAGATCCGCCAGTCCGCGGCCAGCGCGAGCGCCAACCCGGACCCGAGCGCGTACCCGGTGACCGCGGCGACCGTCGGCTTCGGGATGGACGCGACGGCGTGCAGCGCGGCTCGGCACGCGGCGGTGACGCTCTGCGCATCGGTGGCATCGAGACGGCGCAGTTCCGAGACGTCGTCACCGGCGCTGAACACCTCGTGGCCGCCGAACACGATGACGGCGCCGACATCATCGCGGCGTCCGAGGTCGGTCGCCACCGCACCGATCTCGCGGTACATCTGCCGGGTCAGGGCATTGCTGGGCGGCCGGGACAGCACAAGGGTGCCGATCCCGTCCGTGACGACGGCGGTCACGAACTCACCGTTGCTCGCGGTGCCGACAAAGTCGCTCATGTGCTTTTCGAGCCGCTGTAGCCCTGCGGGGCGCGCCGGTTGCGGGCCTCGTTGTAGCGGGCGCCGTCGAAGAACTCGATGTCCCAGTCGCCGGTGCCCTTGTCCGCGGTCAGGCTCGGCTCCATTGCCACGATCCGGCGTTCGGTGGCCAGCACGTCGGCCACCGTGCGTCCGTTGACCGAGTCGAGCTGCGACCAGGTCGGCGGCAGCAGGAAGGAGCGGCCCTCGGCGAACTCGTCGAGGGCGGCCTGCGGGGTGGACCAGAACGCCCGGTCGCTCTCGGTGTTCTCGCCGTCGGCGCGCTGGCCTTCCGGAATGGCGCCGACGAAGAAGTAGGTGTCGTAGCGGCGGGTGCGTTCCTCTTTGGGGGTGACCCAGTTGGCCCACGGCCGCAGCAGATCGGCGCGCAGCACCAGCTTCTCGGCGCGCAGGAAGTCCGCGAAGGACAGCGAGTTGTTGGCCAGTGCCGCCCGCTGCTCGCGGTACACCGACGCGTCGTCGACGAGGATGTCGGAGTCGTCGGCGGCGCCGGCGAACAGCACCCCGGACTCCTCGAAGGTTTCCCGGGCCGCGGCGCACACCAGTGCCTCGGCCAGGTCGACGTCGACGTTCAGGCGCTCGGCCCACCAGGTGGCTTCGGGGCCGTACCAGGCGATTCCCCTACCCCGATCGCGCTCGTCGACGCCACCGCCGGGAAAGACCATCACGCCCGCGACGAAATCCATCGCCGAATGCCTGCGCATCAGGAAGATCTCGAGTGACTCCGGGGTGCCGGCGTCTCGCAGCAGCATCACTGTGGACGCGGGCCGGGGCACGAGCGGATCCATGGCGTCGGTCATGCTCGCCTCCTGTGTGCGGCGCGGCTTCGGGTGCGACGGGCGAAATAGCGACCGTCGATATAGTCCAGCGCGATCGACTGCCCGAACGCCGCGGACAGATTCTCGGCGGTCAGCACCTCGGTGAGCAGCCCGGCACCGACCACACTGCCCTCCGAGAGCAGCAGGCAGTGGCTGAACCCGGGCGGGATCTCCTCGACATGATGGGTGACCAGGACGATGGCCGGCGCATCCGGGTCGGCGGCCAGATCGGCCAACCGGGAGACGAGTTCCTCGCGCCCGCCCAGATCCAGCCCGGCGGCCGGCTCGTCGAGCAGCAACAGTTCCGGATCGGTCATCAGCGATCGCGCGATCAGCACCCGTTTGCGCTCCCCCTCCGAGAGGGTGCCGTAGGTGCGTTCGGCCAGATGCTCGGCGCCCAGGCTCTCCAGCATGTCGACGGCCTGCTCGTAGTCGACGTCGTCGTACTTCTCCCGCCAGCGGCCCAGCACCGCATAGCCGGCCGACACCACCAGGTCACGGACGATCTCGTCGTCGGGAATCCGTTGGCTCAGAGCGGAACTGCTCAGGCCGACCCGGGACCGCAGCTCCGACATATCGGTGCGCCCGAGTCGCTCGCCGAGCACGAACGCGGTGCCCGAGGACGGGTGTTCGATCGCCGCGGCCATCCGCAGCAACGACGTCTTACCCGCCCCGTTCGGGCCGATCACCACCCAGCGTTCGTCGAGTTCCACGGCCCAGTTGATGGGCCCGACCAGGGTCTTGCCCCCGCGACGCAGGGTGACCTTGGCGAAATCGATCAGCAGGTCGGGGTCTGTGATGGGCTCGTCTGCTGGCACCCGCTCATCGTAGTGTCGTCGTCCTCGGACATACGGAGCCGCCCACGGCGTCTGCCGGGGTCCGCCGCCCCAAAGTCGTGGAACAGCAGCCGCCGCGGTATGTGCCGCAGGATCAGTTGCACCAGTGGGCCGATGCCGAACGCGTAGATGACGGTCCCGACGCCGACGGTGCCGCCGAGCAGCCACCCGGCGGTCAGCACGGTGGCCTCGATGAGGGTGCGGATCAGCCGCACCGACAGGCCGGTGCGCGCCACCAGGCCGGTCATCAGCCCGTCGCGCGGCCCGGGCCCGAGCCCGGCGCCGATGTAGAGCACGGTGCTCACCGCGTTGAGCAGCACCGCGCCGAGCATCATCGGCACCCGCAGCCGGAGGTCATCGGGTGCGGGCAGCACCGCGATACCGATATCGACGGTGACCGCGATGACGATGACATTGGCGATCGTGCCGATACCGGGCCGGTTGCGCAGCGGGATCCAGGCCAGCAGCACCACCAGGCCGACCACGGCCGAGGCGACACCGATGGTCATCCCGGTGTGCCGGCTCAGCCCCTGGTGAAAGACGTCCCACGGGTCCAGTCCCAGGCCGGCCTGGACCATCAGGGCCATGGAGAAGCCGTAGCCGGTCAGGCCGAGGAGCAATAACAGAGCGCGGGTCTTCATGCGTGGTCGGGGAAGCGGGCGCGGATGGCGTCGAGTTCGCCGCGAACCCGGCGGACATCGACGTCCCGGTCGATGGCGCGGTTGTAGGTGCCGGACCGCCGATACTTCCCCACCACTCGGGACATCCAGTTCTTTCGCATGACTCGATGATCACGGCCATGTGGCTTGCCAATCAATAGCCAGTTGACGGATACTGGCCTCAATGTCTAACGATATGGGAACCAGAGCGCTTGATGTGGACCTACTGGCCCGCGAACTGGGCAACTGGCGTACGTCCAGTTTGACGGGCCCGGCCTACCTGGGACTTGCCGACGCCATCCGGTTGCTCATCGTGGACGGTCGCGTTCCGGTGGGCTCCCGGTTACCCAGCGAGCGGGCACTGGCGGATGTGCTGCGGGTCTCGCGGACCACGGTCACGGCGGCGTTCAACGCACTGCGCGAGGACGGCTACCTCAATGCCCGCCGCGGCGCCCGCAGCACCGCGTCGCTGCCGCCGCGACCGGAACTCCCCGCCGCGGAGGGTTCACCGACGATGAGCCTGGCCGCCGCCGCGCTGTCCGCGCCCAGTGCCGCGGTGCTCGACGCCTTCGCCGACGCCGCCCGCGACATCACGCCGTATCTGGCCGAACCCGGCCACGAGCTGACAGGCGTCTGCGCGCTGCGCACCGCGGTCGCCGAAAGATATTGCACGCGTGGACTACCCACCGATCCCGCGCAGATCATGATCACCAGTGGCGCCCAGCATGCCATCGGCCTCATCCTGGCGGCGTTCACGCAACCCGGCGACCGGGTGCTCGTCGAGCAGCCCAGCTATCACGGTGCGCTGTCCTGCATCTCGACCTCGGGGGCACATGCGGTGCCGGTGGCCCTGAACGAGAACGGTTGGGAGCTGGACGCTCTGCATGCCGCGATCCGCCAGCTGGCGCCCGTGCTGGCCTACGTCATCCCCGACAACCACAACCCGACCGGGTTCACCATGCCATCAGCGGAGCGAAATCGGTTGGGCCACATCATCTCCGAAACCCGCACGCGCACCATCGTCGACGAATCGATCCTGGACATGTGGATCGACGAGGCGCCGCCGGCGCCGCTGGCCGCCTCGGTGCCCTCCCGGCACGATCTGGTGCTCACCATCGGTTCGATGTCCAAGTCGTTCTGGGGCGGGCTGCGTATCGGCTGGATCCGCGCCGAGCCGGCCACCCTGGCCACCATCGCGGCCCACCGCGCCTCGGTGGATCTCGGCACGCCGATCCTGGAACAGCTCGCGGCGGCACGGCTTCTCCGGATCCGTGACGAGGTACTGCCGGAGCGCCGCGAGCTGCTGCTGGCCCGGCGGGCCTTCCTCATCGAGCTGCTGGCCCGACGGCTGCCCGACTGGCGCCCCGGTCCGGGCCGCGGCGGGATGTCGCTGTGGGTGCAACTGCCCGCCCCGATGAGCACCGCGCTGTCCGCGGCGGCATCGAGGTTGGGGCTGGATCTGCCTGCCGGCCCGCGGTTCGGGGTCGACGGGACCCTTGAACGGTTCATCCGGGTGCCCTACGCGTTACCAGAACCTCAGCTCGAAGCGGCCGTCGATCTGATGGCGCGGGCGTGGCAGTCCATCACCGGTGTCGCCGTCATCGGTGAGACCCGCGCGGCAGTGGTGGTTTAGTCCTCGGGGATCTCGACCCGGCGGGCCGTCCCGTCGACCGCGTCGGCGGCCTCGATCTCACCGCGGGTCACCCCGAGGATGAACAGCACCGTGTCCAGGTAGGGATGGCTCAGCGAGGCGTCGGCGACCTCACGCAGCGCCGGTTTGGCATTGAACGCCACACCGAGCCCGGCCGCCGAGAGCATGTCGATATCGTTCGCGCCGTCACCGACGGCCACCGTCTGCTCCATCGGCACGCCGACCTGCTGAGCGAAATCGCGCAGCGCCTTGGCCTTTCCGGGCCGGTCGATGACCTGGCCCACCACCCGGCCGGTGAGCTTGCCGTCGACGATCTCCAGTTCGTTGGCGGCGACGAAGTCCATCATCAGGTCATGAGCCAGCGGCTCGATCACCTGCCGGAAGCCGCCGGAGACGATGCCGCAGTGATATCCCAGGCGCCGCAACGTCCGGATGGTGGTCCGCGCACCAGGGGTCAGCTCGATCTGGTCGGCCACCTCGTCGAGCACCTCGGCGGGCAGGCCCGCCAGTGTCGCCACCCGCTTGTGCAGTGACTCGGCGAAGTCCAGTTCACCGCGCATCGCCGCCTCGGTGACCTCGGCGACCGCGGCCAGCGCACCCGCCCGGTCGGCCAGCATCTCGATGACCTCGCCCTGGATCAGCGTGGAATCGACATCGAACACGATGAGTCGCTTGGTGCGCCGCGACAGGCTGTAGTCCTCCAGCGCGATATCGACACCGAGTGTGACGGCGGTGCGCGCCATCACGTTCTGCAACTGCACGTAGGCCGCGCCGCCCGGGGGCACCGAGACCCGTAGTTCAAGGCCGGTTACCGGGTAATCGGAGACCCCGCGGATGGCATCGATGTTGACCCCGAGCGCGGCCACCTCATGGGCCACCACGCCGAACGCCTCGGCGGTGATGGGCCGGCCCAGCACCACGATGGTGTGGGTGGAGGGCACTTCCAGCACCGGCTTGTCATCGCTGCGCTCGATCTCGACGTCCAGGCCCACACCGTGGATGGCGGCGCGGACCTCGTCGGCGAACTCGGCACCGTCGGCCACCTTGGAATCCACCGACACCAGCACACCGAGGGTGAGCCGGCCGCGGATGACGACCTGTTCGACGTTGAGCAACTCCACGTGGTGCCGCGACAGCACCTCGAAGAGTGCGGACGTCACGCCGGGCTGGTCCACCCCGCTGACGGTGATCAACAACGATGAACGCTTACGCGAGGGGTCGACTGACTGCGAGGCCGTCGGCACACTCACCTCCGTTTGATGCCTCGAATCAGCTGATATCAGGTCTGCGTCAGGTCAGCTGCGGACTTCGACGTCATCGATCCTGGTCACGTCGCCGTCGTCGGGTCCGTGCGCCCGGCCGATGTGCGCCTCGGCGCGCATCCGCTCCACCATGTGCGGGTAATGGAGCTCGAATGCCGGGCGCTCCGAACGGATCCGGGGCAGCTCGGTGAAGTTGTGCCGCGGCGGCGGGCAGCTGGTGGCCCACTCCAGGGAGTTGCCGTAGCCCCACGGGTCATCGACCACCACGGGCTCGCCGTAGCGCCAGCTCTTGAAGACGTTCCAGACGAACGGCAGCGTGGAGATGCCCAGGATGAACGCGCCCGCGGTGGAGATGACGTTCAGCGTGGTGAAGCCGTCGCTGGGCAGGTAGTCGGCGTAGCGACGCGGCATGCCCTCGTCACCGACCCAGTGCTGGACCAGGAAGGTGGTGTGGAAACCGATGAAGGTCAGCCAGAAGTGCAGCTTGCCCAGGCGTTCGTCGAGCAGTCGGCCCGTCATCTTCGGGAACCAGAAGTAGATGCCCGCGTAGGTGGCGAACACGATGGTGCCGAAGAGCACGTAGTGGAAGTGCGCGATGACGAAGTAGCTGTCGGTGACGTGGAAGTCCAGCGGCGGGCTGGCCAGCAGCACGCCCGACAGGCCACCGAGCAGGAAGGTGATCAGGAACCCGACCGAGAACAGCATCGGCGTCTCGAAGGTCAACTGTCCCTTCCACATCGTGCCGATCCAGTTGAAGAACTTGATACCGGTCGGCACCGCGATCAGGAACGTCATGAAGGAGAAGAACGGCAGCAGCACCGCGCCGGTGGCGTACATGTGGTGCGCCCACACCGCGACCGACAGCGCCGCGATACCCAGCGTCGCGTAGATCAGGGTGGTGTAACCGAAGATCGGCTTGCGGCTGAACACCGGGAAGATCTCACTCACGATGCCGAAGAACGGCAGCGCGATGATGTACACCTCGGGGTGCCCGAAGAACCAGAACAGGTGCTGCCACAGCAACACACCGCCGTTGGCCGGGTCATAGATGTGCGCGCCGAGGTGGCGGTCGGCGGCCAGGCCGAACAGTGCGGCGGTCAGCAGCGGGAAGGCCAGCAGCACCAGGATCGAGGTCACCAGGATGTTCCAGGTGAAGATCGGCATCCGGAACATGGTCATACCGGGGGCGCGCATGCAGACCACCGTGGTGATCATGTTGACGCCACCGAGGATGGTGCCCAAACCACCGACGGCCAGACCCATGATCCACAGGTCGCCACCGGCGCCCGGAGAGTGGATGGCATCGGTCAGCGGCGAGTACGCGGTCCAGCCGAAGTCGGCGGCACCGCCCGGGGTGATGAAGCCACCCATGGCGATCAGCGCGCCGAACAGGAACAGCCAGAAGGAGAAGGCGTTCAGCCGCGGGAAGGCGACGTCGGGGGCGCCGATCTGCAGCGGCAGCACCAGGTTCGCGAAACCGAACACGATCGGCGTCGCGTAGAACAGCAGCATCACCGTGCCGTGCATGGTGAACAGCTGGTTGAACTGCTCGTTGGACAGGAACTGCAGGCCCGGCACCGCGAGCTCGGTGCGCATCAGCAGCGCCATCAGCCCGCCGATGAAGAAGAAGATGAAGCAGGCGACGCAATACATCATGCCGATCAGCTTGTGATCGGTCGTGGTGATCAGCTTGTAGATGAGGTTGCCCTTGGGGCCCATCCGCTGCGGGAACGGACGCCGTGCCTCGAGTTCTCCGATTGGGGGCGCTTCGGCTACCAACAGATCCTCCATAAAAAGTCGACGGGTCATCCCGGCAATGGCTCTGTCGGGCATCTTATCCCCCTCACCGCCGGGCGCGGCATCCGTGTCCTACAAAGTGTCGTATTCGCTGGGGAACGGTGTCTGACCGGCTGGAAGCACGCCTGTTGATACCCTCGCCCGGTGCCGTTCCCCACTGCGCGCAAGGGCCTGCTCGCCGCGGGTGTCGCGGCCTCACTCACCCTGTTGACGGCCTGTGGGGCCACCGAGACCGCGCCGATCACCGAGCCGGGCGCCCCGATCACCAGCACCACCCGAATCGCCAGCGCCGGCGTGCTGGGCAACCATCGCAAGCCCGACGAATCGTGTGCCCCCGAACCGGCGCCCGCCCGGTCCCCCGACGCCCCGCGGCGGGTGCGCAACGCCGGTGGCCACGGGGACACCGAGGTGCGCGGCGATCCACAGCGCATCGTGGCGCTGTCGAACTCCGTGCTCGACGCGCTGTGCGCGCTGGGCCTGCAGGGCCGGGTCGTCGGCACCGCCGTGCCCCCGCCGTCCTACCTGGGCACCGTCCTGCACGACGCGCCCGGCTTCGGCCCCCGGGACGCGCCGGACCTGGACGCGGTCCGCGGCGCGACCCCGGACCTGATCCTCGCCTCGGTGGACCAGACCCCCGATTCCTTCGCCGCGCTGACCGCGATCGCGCCGACGGTGTTCACCGGCGGTGGCACCGACTGGCAGGACACCCTGCGCGCCGTCGCGGCCGCGACCGGACGCCCAGGCGCCGCCGATGCGGTGCTCGACGGATTCGAGCGTGACGCCCGCGAAGCCGGTGAACGTGCCGACGCAACCCACTTCCAGGCCTCGGTCGTGCAGTTCACCGAGACCACCATGCGGGTGTACGGCGCGGCGAACTTCCCGGCCACCGTGTTGCGCGCCGTCGGAGTGGATCGTCCTGCGGCACAACGTTTTACCGATGTGCCCTATACCGAGGTGAGTACCGCCGAGCTGACCGGGGACACCGACCTGTCCGCGGCCGACGGCGACATCATCTATCTGTCCTTCGAGACCGCCGAAGCCAGGGAACGGGCGACCACCGTGCTCAACAGCGATGCCTGGCGCAAGCTGTCTGCCAACCGGGACGACCGGGTGTTCGCGGTGAACAACGAGGTGTGGCAGACCGGGCAGGGCGTGGTCGCGGCCCGCGGCATCATCGAGGACCTGCGCTGGCTGAACGCGCCGATCAACTAGTCTCGGCGCGTGTTCCACGTACTGACAATCACCTACCTGCAGCCGCTCGATGTCATCGACCGGACGCGTCCCGCGCATCTGCAGTGGTTGACCGATGAGGTCGCCGCCGGCCGCATCCTGCTGGCCGGCCGGGTGGAATCCCAGGACGGCGCGGTGCTGATCGCGGCGGAGATGTCCGCCGCCGAAGCCGACGCTGTAGCCGCGAGCGACCCGTACACCCAGGCCAGCGTCGTCCGTTACGACCGGGTCAGCTTCAACCCCGGATTCCGCGCGCCCGGCCTATAAGCCGACTCACAGCTTCAACCGGGATTAGACCGGGTACTTCGCTCGTTGTGTCCCACAGGGTGCACACCGCGCCCGATTCTGCTTCCTTCACTACTGTCTGGTGAAGGTGCATGTATTCGCACGTGGACATGCCTTGCTGTCCATAAATACACAACGCATGTAGAGGACTGATCAATGACTACGACCGTTTCCGCCATCGCCGCGACGTCGGCCACCGCGCCGCTGGCCAAGACGACCATCGAGCGCCGCGACGTCGGCCCGCACGATGTCGCGTTCGACATCAAATTCGCCGGCATCTGTCATAGCGACATCCACACCGTCAAAGCCGAGTGGGGCCAGCCCAACTACCCCGTCGTCGCCGGTCACGAACTGGCGGGCATCGTCACCGAAATCGGCTCCGCGGTCACCAAGTTCAAGGTCGGCGATCGCGTCGGCGTCGGCTGCTTCGTCGATTCGTGCCGCGAGTGCGACCAGTGCAAGGCCGGTCTCGAGCAGTACTGCACCGGCCCCGGCGGCATGATCGGCACCTACAACGCCACCGGCAAGGACGGCACCCCCACCTACGGTGGCTACAGCCAGGCAACCGTGGTCGATGAGAACTACGTCCTGCACATCCCCGACAGCATCCCGCTGGACAAGGCCGCTCCCCTGCTGTGCGCGGGCATCACGTTGTTCTCCCCGCTGCGGCACTGGGGAGCCGGCCCCGGCAAGAAGGTCGCCGTCATCGGCCTCGGCGGACTCGGCCATGTCGGCGTGAAGCTCGCGCACGCGATGGGCGCCGAAGTGACCGTGCTCAGCCAGTCGCTGAAGAAGATGGAGGATGGCCTGCGCCTGGGTGCGAACGAGTACTACGCCACCAGCGACCCGGACACCTTCACCAAGCTCGCAGGGAAGTTCGACCTCATCCTCAACACCGTCTCGGCGAACCTCGACATGGGCGCCTACATCGGTCTTCTCGCCATCGATGGCACCCTCGTCGAGCTCGGCGCCCCCGAGCAGCCGCTGGAGGTGCCGTTCTTCCCGCTCGCAGGTGGCCGGCGCAGCCTGTCCGGCTCGATGATCGGCGGGATCGCCGAGACCCAGGAGATGCTCGACTTCTGCGCCGAACACGACGTGACTCCCGAGATCGAGGTCATCTCGGCGGACTACATCAACGAGGCCTACGAGCGGGTGCTCGCCAGCGATGTGCGGTACCGCTTCGTCATCGACACCTCGACGCTGTAACACCAACTGACAGACACCGGGTATCGCCCCAGCGGCGATACCCGGTGTCGTGCGTTGCGGCGTGCGACGATCTGCGGGTGAACCGGATCCTGCACGTGCTGTCGGTCCTCGGGGTCATCGCGGTCCCCGTGGTCGGCTGGTTCACCCAGGACTGGTCCGGCGGCACCACACTGGCGGTCTACTGGTTCGAGACGCTCGCCGCGAGTCTGTTCATCGTGGCGCGGATCGGCCTGCACCGGCGGTGGTCGCCGCGGCGTGGTCACTTCCGTTACAACGGGCCCGGCAACGAAGGTGGCGGCGGCAAGGCGCTGTCGACGTTCATGTCCAGCTTCACCGCCGTCAGTCTGAGCTTCTGCGCAGCGCACGCGGTGTTTCTCGGTGCCATCCTGTTGCTGCTCGACCACAACGGTGTCGGCCATCTCGCCCAAGTCAATTGGCGCAGCGCGTGTTTCGGCTGCATCAGCGTGCTGGCCTTCCTGACGTTGAACTTCGTGGTGGATCTTTTCAGCCTGCGGCGCTGGACGTTCCGCCGGCTTGAGCAGACCGCCAGTCAGGTGCTCAGCCGCGTCATGGTCGTGCATCTCACGCTGCTCATCGGGTTTGTCGCGATCGCCATCACCGACGCACCGGATACCCTCTTTGGCGTGTTCGTGGTGTTGAAGACCATGGCGTCGCTGAGTACCGCACTGCCCCAATGGGAACCGGCTCAGCCGCCGAAGTGGCTGAGTAATGTGCTCAACCGGGTGCCCAGCGCCAAGCCGGGCAAGCGGTTCGAGGAAGCCTGGGCCGATGAGCGCACCGAGGAGCGCCAACGTCTCGAAGCCAACGAGCAGGTGTGGACGCCGGGGCGGCGGTAGCCGGCTACTGTCCGGCGAGGTCGGCGAGCGGCCACCCCGCGGCAGCCAGTTTCGCCGCCACCCGCGCGGTGTTCTCCGGTCCCGCATCGTGGTTGGTGACCTCTGAGATCGATGCCTCGATTTCATCGCGGGTGATCGGATCTTCGATATCGGCGGGCGCCGCGACCTCGGCGATATTGCGCACCACCTCCTGCACCTGTTCCTCGGTCAGCGGGGTGGCCCGCAGCAGCGCCAGCAGCGGCACCTGGTCCGGGCCGGGAACCCCGTCGGGATAGCCCGCGCGTAGCCAGTTCAAGATCGAAGCCATCAGAGTCGTGACGGTCATCGTCTGAGTGTCTCACCGAACGGCGCGGCGCAAGGCCCGCACCACACTGTTACGGGCGAGATCAATCTTGAAGCCGTTCTGCGCCAGCGGAGCCGCTCCCTGCGTGATCAGCTCGGCCGCGACCCGGAACGCGGCGTCGCCGGCCCGGGCACCGATGAGGCTCGCCTCGGCCGCAGCGACCCGCCAGGGCTTGGCGGCGACACCCCCGAGTGCCAGCGCGGCCGCCGCGATCTCGCCGTCGACGAGGTCGAGTCCGGCCGCCACCGACACCAGCGCGAACGCGTAGCTGTGCCGGTCGCGCACCTTGAGATACCAGCTGTGCCGCCCCAGCGGCGACGGCGGCAGCTCGATCCCGGTGATCAGTTCGGCGGCGCGCAGGGTGTTGTCGCGTTCCGGGGACTCCCCCGGCAATGCGAAGAACTCGTCGATGCGCAGAGACCGGAGGCCTTCCGGTCCGCGGACGTGCACGCGGGCGTCGAGCGCGGACATGGCGACCGCCATATCGGAGGGGTGCACCGCCACGCACGCGGCGCTGGCGCCGAAAAGGGCGTGTTCCCGGTTGAAGCCCCGCTTCGCGGCGCATCCGGATCCCGGATCGCGCTTGTTGCAATGGGCGAAGGAGGGATCCATGAAGTAGGGACATCGGGTGCGCTGCATGAGGTTGCCGCCGACGGTGGCCATGTTGCGGATCTGGGTGGTGGCACCGGACAGGATCGCCTGCGACAGCATCGGGTACTGCCTGCGGATCAACGGGTGGTTGGCCACCGCGCTGTTGGTGGCCCCCGCCCCCACCAGCACACCACCGTCCCCGGTCGCGGTGATGGCGCCCAGGTCCAGGCGCCCGATGTCGACCAGCGCGCCAGGGCTTTCGACGCCGAGCTTCATCAGATCGAGCAGGTTGGTGCCACCGGCGTAGTAGCGGGCGCCGGCGGCGGCGCTGCGCACCGCACCGTCGACCGTGCCGGCGTGTTCGAAGGTGAAGGTTTTCATCTTGCGACGTCCTTGATCGCCGAGACGATGTTGGCGTACGCCCCACACCGGCAGATGTTGCCGGCCATCCGTTCCCGGATCTCGTCGTCGGACAACTGGTCGGGCCCGTCGGTGACGGTGTGCCGGCACCCGTCGAACGATGCCGCGGACAGATCTCCGCGGGCGAATTCGCGCAGCACCGCCCGCGCCGAGGTGATCTGACCGGAAGTGCAGTAGCCGCACTGGAATCCGTCATGGGCGATGAAGGCGCACTGCATGTTGTCCAAGCTTGCACCGCTGCCCTCGATGGTCTCCACCGCGGCACCGTCCATCGAGGCGGCCAGCGTCAGACAACTGAGCACCCGTTCCCCGTCGACGGTCACCGTGCAGGCGCCGCACAGCCCGTGATCGCAGCCCTTCTTGGTTCCGGTGAGTCCGAGTCGTTCGCGCAGCAGGTCCAGCAGTGTGGTGCGGATATCGGCGCTCAGCCGTTGTTGTCCGCCGTTGACGGTCAGGTGTAGCTGGGTCATGACGCCGGCTCCGATTCGAAGGGCTGTAGCAGGGATTCCAGGGTGATCGGCAGATCGCGCAGCCGCTTACCGGTGGCGTGGTGGATGGCGTTGGCGATCGCGGCGGGCACCCCGCAGGTACCGATCTCACCGATACCGCGCACCCCGATCGGGTCGAGGCCGTAGTCGGGAACGTCGATGAAGGTGATGTCGAAGTCGGGCCGGTCGGCGTGCGTGGGCAGGTAGTACTCGCCGATGAGTTGGCCGGTGTGCTCGTCGTAGGGCACCTGTTCCAGCAGTGCCATACCCACCCCGAAGGTGATACCGCCCATCACCTGGTTGGTCGCCAGCTTCGGGTTCAGGACGCGACCGCAGTCCATCACCGCGGTCCATCGGATCACGGTGGCCCGGCCGATCTCTTCGTCCACCTCGACCTCGCAGAAGTGTGCGCCGAAAGACTGTGATACCGGGCCGGTTTCGTCGGGTCCGCCGCTGGTGACGGTGAAGGTCAGCCGCTCGCACAGCCCGGGCTCGGCGCCCAGTAAGTCGCGTAGTTCGGCGGCCGAGGTCACCGCCCGGCCCAGTCGCCGCCGCCATTGCCGGCCGGCCTGTTCGACCGCCGAGCCGACGGTGGCCGTGGTCTGCGAGGCACCGCTGTACGGCGCGTCGGGGAACAACGAGTCACCGGATTCGAAGGTCACCGCCTCCAGCGGTATCCCGGCGGCATCCGCGCCGACCTGCGCCATCACGGTGCGCACGCCGGTGCCGATCTCGTGGGTGGCCGCGGCGAACCGGACCTGCCCGTCGGCGGTGGTGATCACCCGGCAACCCGAAGACATTCGGCGGCCCGGGTAGCTCGCGGTAGCCATCCCCCACCCCACTTGGATTCCGTTGCGGCGCATCGTGCGGGGCGTGGGCGGCCGTTGCGACCAGCCGAACCGTTCGGCGCCCTGCAGATAACAGTCCCGCAGGTGCTTACCGGACCAGGCCCGGCCGCTGGGCTGGTCGCAGGCCGGATCGTTGTGCAGCCGCAATGCCACCGGGTCGGTACCGGTGGCCTCGGCGAGCTCGTCCATCGCGACTTCGAGTGCGAACAGTCCCGGCGCCTCCCCCGGGCCGCGCATGAAACACGGTGTGGGTGCGTTGATCCGGGCGACGGTATGAGAGACGACCATTCGCGGGGACTGGTAGAGGAAGCGGGCCGTCAGTCCGACGGGTTCGCAGAAGTGCGCCACCGTGGACGTCTCGGTGAGGGTGTGCTGCTCGGTGCTCAGCAGGCTGCCGTCGGCTCCGGCCACCAGCGCCACCTGCTGTTCGGTGCGGGGCCGGTGCCCGGTGGAGCTGAACATCTGGTTGCGGGTCAGCACCAGTTTCACCGGCCTGCCGACCGCCCTGGCGGCCACCGCGCACAGCACCACGTGCATCCACAGGAAGCTCTTCGACCCGAAAGCGCCGCCGACCAGCGGGGACAAGATCCGCACCCGGTCCTGCGGGATGCCCAGATAGGCTGCCAGCGCCCGTCTTTCGCCGGTGATCCAGCGGGTGCTGTCGTGCACGGTGAGCATGTCACCGTCCCACCGCGCGACGGTCGCGGACAGTTCGATCGGATAGTGCGCATTGACCGGGGTGGTGAACCGCGCGGCGATGCGGATGCCGTCCGGTTCGTCCGCGGCGCCGCGGCTGTCCTGCAGCTTCTCCTCCTCCAACTTCACGAAATGGTCCGGCCGGTACGTGCCGTAACGAATCTGCCCGTCCTTCTCGTCGGCGGGTACCGGCCTGTCCTGCACATCCGCGGCGCTCAGCTGGGCGGGCTCGCAGAGATAGTCGAACCGCATCAGCGCTGCCGCCTCGGTGGCCTGCTCCAGGGTTTCGGCGATGACGACCGCGAGGTGTTGACCGACGTGCTGCACGGTCAGGTCCGAGAGCGGCGGGCGGCGTTCCAGCGGTAGGTCCCAGGTCATGTCGACCGGAAGCACGTGCAGCGGTGGGCAGTTCAACGGTGTCAGCACGTGCAGCACACCCGGGGCTGCCTCCGCCGCGGCCATGGCCGCGGTCACGGATTCGGCGGTGACGCGGCCCTTCGCGATGGTCGACTGCACCAGCACCGCGTGCACGAGTCCGTCGATCGCGGTGTCGGCGGCGTAGCGGGCCGCCCCGGTGACCTTTTCCCGGCCCTCGATGCGGTCGACGGGCCGGCCGGTCGCCGGTGTCATCGACCGACGGCGGCGGTGTCGACGGGATTGCGCCGGGACACGATCAGCGGATCGGCCGGGGTGAACGGGAAGACCGGCAGGTCGTCGATGTGGGTGTCGAAGGCGGCGGCCAGCACCTCGCGGGAGTAGGCGCTCGCCGAGGCGCGGTAGCCGATATCGGCCGGGACGGGCTGATCGAAGAAGATCAGAAAGTGCCACGGCTCGAGGCCGGTGTTCTCGATGTGGTGAGGGTAGGCGCGCGGGATGAAGTACATGTCCCCGGCGGTCAGGTTCCAGGTGTCCAGCGTCCCATCGGGATTCATGATCGTCATGCGGGCATCGCCGTGCCGGACGTAGCCCATCTCGGCGGTCACCGGGTGCCAGTGCGGTTCCCGCATCCCGTTGTCGTTGACGCGCAACGAGTACATCGAGATGTCCTTCAGGATCGGCCAGAACTGGTCGCGGGCGAAGCGCGCGTTGCCGCTGACATAGTTGAGGCCGGGTTGCTGAGCCTCGATGTCGAACTTGTGCGGATCGTTGAAGTGCGCGCGGGCCGGGATCACCGGATCGCCGACACGGGCGGCGATCTTGCGGTCGACGGTGTCGCGCCGGACCTTGGCCATCTCGGAGGCGGGCAGATCGTAGGTGTTGCCCAGCACCGCGTCGCTGAACGCGCCGAGCGTGGCACCGAAACCGAAGTCCTCGGGCCGCTCGTTGCGGAAGGCGACGATGAACTCGGCCACGTCGGTGCCGACGTTCTCGATGTGGTGCAGGGAGCCGGAGGCGGCGTGGAACATCTGGCCCGCGGTGATGACCAACGTGGAGAACTTGCTGCCGTCGTCGAGGATGGAGACCAGGGCGGTCCCGGACACGCAGTAGGTGAGTTCGGTGGCGTTGGCATGCCAGTGCGGTGTCCGCATCGCCCCGGGGTTGAGCAGCAGTCGCTTCAAGGACAGCCCACGCAGGATCGGGAAGTTGTCGGCGGTGACCCGGTGGATGGAACCCAGATCGGACTGTTCGACATCGTGGCTGTCGTGCAGGGAGATGACGTGTGGGCTGCGGACAGGTGCTGCGGTCATGTTTGTGTCCTCCTCGGCTGGAGTCGATCTCGATACGTCCAAGCCTGGTCCACGGCGAGTGTGGTGTCGTCGGCGCTGGCGGCCATCGCAGGGGGCGGCTTCCCGCAGGCCCCGCTACCGGCTAACCCCCAATCCGCAGCGCATCCGCGCGCTAACCGGGGACCGGGTGCGACAATGCAGCCGCGCTGAACGGGTCGGCGCCGGAAGGACCGCATGGATGCCCCACGGGTGGTCATCGCCGACGATGACGTGCTGCTGCGCGAGGGTTTGGCGAGCCTGTTGCAGCGCGAAAAATTTGAGGTCGTCGGGCAGGCCGGCGACGCCGAGGAGCTGCTGGGACTCGTCCACGACCGGCGCCCGCAGCTCGTGCTCACCGATATCCGGATGCCGCCGGGCCACAGCACCGAAGGCCTGGACGCCGCACGGGTGATCCGCGAGCGCTCGCCGGAGACGGCGATCATGGTGCTGTCGGCGCATGTCGACGTCGACCACGCCATGGAACTGCTGGCGGGCGGTCAGAGCATCGGCTACCTGCTCAAGAGCAGGGTCACCGATGTGCACGATTTCGTGGACACGTTGCGCCGGGTCGCCAACGGGGCGTCGGTGATCGACCCCGCGCTGGTGGCCGAGTTGGTGTCGGCACGCCGCCGCGATGATCCACTCGCCGCGCTGAGCACGCGGGAGCGCGAGGTGCTGACGCTGATGGCCGAGGGTCTGTCCAACGGCGGGATCGGGCGCCGGCTGTGGGTCACCGAGGGCACCGTCGAGAAGCACGTGCGCAGCATCCTGACCAAGCTCGACCTACCCGAAACCGGTGATGATCACCGCCGGGTGCGGGCGGTCATCATGTACCTGGAAGCCCGGTAGCCCCTCAGAGCAGGCCGCGGATCGCCTCGGCGGTGAGCGTCAGTTTGGGCAGGAATCCCCTGGCCGGACTGGCGGCGACCAAGTCGGAGAAATCCTGCTCGTCGTGGGTCGAGGTGAGGATGACCGCGACATCGCGGTGTTCGCCGTTGAGCAGATCGGCGACGTCGAAACCGCTGTCGGCGCCCAGGTCCACGTCGACCAGGGCGACGTCCGGGTGGAGTTCCTCGGTCAGACGCACCGCTTCGGCGGCGTCCGCGGCGGCGCCGACCACCGCGAAACCGCCGCGTTCCAGCATGGCGCGCGCGGCGTCCCGGAAGGCGGCGCTGTCGTCGACGATCAGGCAGCGCGGAACTCTCATACCTCCAGCTTGGCAGGGCATGCGGGCGATGGCATTCCTGGTAACGGGAAACTTCGCCGCCCACTAGTCTTCACCCGGTGAACTGGCAATCGCTGCCGAACCGGCTGCTGGCGCAGGTGGTGCGCCCCACCGCGCGGCCGCTGGGCGTGGGCATCGTCGTCGCGATCATCTTCCTGGTCGCCGAGATCGGCGCCGTGGTCGCGCTCAAGCAGGTGGCCCCGGAGAACGCCTTCGGCGCGGTGCTGCTGCTGGGTGTGCTGGTGGTGTCCGCGGGCTGGGACTTCGGGTTGGCCATCGCGACCTCGTTGGCCAGCGCGGCCGTGTACGCCTATCTGCACTTGGAGGGACGAGACAGCCTGGCCCCGGCGCTGGCGGTGTTCCTGACGCTGGCATTGCTGACCAATGTGCTTGTCGGACAGGCCCGTCTGCGTGCCGCCGAGGCCGAGGAGCGCAGGCGTGAAGCCGATCAGCTGGCCGCGCAGCAGGCCGCGCTGCGCCGGGTGGCCACCTTGGTGGCGCGGTCCGCGGACCTCGCCGAGGTGTACGCGGTGGCCGTCGACGAGTTGGCCGGGAGCCTGCGGGCCGACCACGTGACGCTCGTGCGATTCGAATCCGAGGAATGCGTGGTGCTGGCGGCGCAGGACCGTACTGCCCGGAGCAAGCCCGGAATCTCTGTCGGAGAACGATTTACGATGACCGGCGACAGCATAAGCGCCCGCATCCGCAGGACCGGCGCGCCTGACCGTATCGATGATTATGCCGCCGCATCGGGCCCCATCGCAGCCCGCCTGCAGGGCCTCGGTGTGCATTCCGGGGCCGGCACCCCGTTGATCGTCGACGGCGTCGTGCGCGGTGCTTTGCTCGTGGGAACGCATCAACCCGAAGCTATTCCGGCGCAGTTCCAGGATCACATCGGCGATTTCGCCGATCTGGTGTCGACGGCCATCGCCAATGCCGAGACCCGCGCCGAACTCACCGCGTCCCGGGCCCGGATCGTGGCCGCATCCGACGAGGCACGTCGCGGTTTCGAACGCGATCTGCACGACGGGGCCCAGCAGCGGATCGTGTCGCTGAGCCTGGAGCTGCGGGCGATAGAAGCTGCCGCCGGCGAGGACTTGCGCCGGGAGTTGTCGCAGGTGGTGGCCGGCCTGGCGGAGTTACACACCGATCTGCAGGAGCTGTCCCGCGGTATGCACCCGGCCGTGCTGTCCCGCGGTGGGCTGCGACCTGCGCTGCGCGCACTGGCGCGACGGTCACCGGTCCCGGTCGAGCTCGATCTGCGGGTCGAGGGCCGGTTATCGGAGTCCGTGGAGGTCGCCGCGTACTACGTGATCGCCGAAGCACTCACCAACACGGCCAAATACGCCGCGGCGGAGGTGGTGACGGTGTGCCTCTACGTCGAGGACGGCGTGCTGCACCTGTCGGTCACCGATGACGGTGTCGGCGGCGCCCAGCCGGGCGGCGGGTCGGGGCTGATCGGTCTGCGGGACCGGGTGGAGGCGCTGTCGGGAGAATTCGGGGTGGCGAGCGCACCGGGTGCGGGAACCACGCTGCGGGCAACGATCCCGGTCAGGACGTCTTGAACTGCAGCACCCGGCAGGCCTCGGGGGCTGCCTTGGCGACGGCCATCCGGCCCAGGTAGGACGGGTGCCGGCGCTTGGCCTCGTTGATCGCCCGCAGATTGCGCCGGGCACGGCGCGCCGAGAGCTCGACGACATTGGTGTCAGCCATTGCGGTCGCCATGATGTCCTCCTTGGAGCGGCTTTCTCACCGTCTGCGTTCCAGACTCCGCTGCGGACCATTGAGGACCCTCAACAAAAGCCGTGAACTTGGTAAGAAAGATGCCCGCTGACGTGGGACGTCAAACGTTGATGGCGGTCAGCTTTTGTCGCGCTGACTCTCGGCGTAGTCCTCGGGCCGATTCTTCTTCATCCACGCCCGCACCGGCCAGAACAACAACCACAGCACCGGGTAGACGGTGATGTAGAACAGCCCGTAGACGGCGAGACAGGCCAGGATCCCCACCACCCAGCCCGGATACACCAGGATCAGGCAGAACTGCACGAACTGCTTGAGCACCACGGGCTGGCCGTCGGCCATCTTCCAGACCGTCGAGGGCTTCAGCGCGTCGAGCAGCACCCGCCACCCCGACTGTTTCGGTTCCGCCGGTGGCACGACGCCGTCGATTTCGGCAGCGCTGACGGGCTCGGTCATTGCGGATCTCCAGTCGTCGCGCCATTAGCGGCATGCTGCTTCCGCTTGCGTGTCTAGCACACAGATGCCGAGTTCACCCGATGAAACGTCACAACGCCCAGCACCGTCACAGACTTTGCTGTCAAAGTTCGGCGATCCATCGATGGCCGGGATGGACCAGGCGCAGCCAATCGCGCAGCAGAGACCGTCGTGCGGTACCCATGGCACCTGATACCCGCGCGAAATCGATGTCGTCCTTGGGCCGCAGATGCTTGGCCTTGAACAGCAGCACAACCTCGGGTGCCAGGTATGGGATGCCGGAGCGGGTGTGCAGGATCAATTCGCTGTACGGCAGGGTGATCGAGGGGTCGCGGCGGCAGACCCAGCGATCGTCGACGTGCGGTTCCCGGAACACGTCGAGGTGATAGTCACCGCTGGCCGGGTCGCGCAGCCAGGTTTGGAAGTGCTGCGCCCGTTCCTGCGGGTACGGCCACATCCGGCCGTCGCCTACCACGTCCCATGCGAATCCCGGTAGCGCCGCCTCGATCTCCTCGAACCGAGCGGCGGGCACGGCGATCTCCAGGTCGTGGTGCGCGCGGGCCGCCGAGTCGCAGAACAGTTCCAGTGCCCACCCCGCGGCCACGCACCACGGGGCGGTGACCGACGACAGTCGCCGGGCAACCTCGTCGGGCGTCCACGGCCGCCATGCGGCATCGATCTCGGCGTCGGAAAGTACCCGCCCGGTCACCGCTGATGAGGTGTTAGAAGTCCCAGTCCTCGTCCTCGGTGACCACGGCCTTGCCGATCACGTAGCTGGACCCCGAACCGGAGAAGAAGTCGTGATTCTCGTCGGCGTTGGGGCTCAGCGCGGACAGGATCGCCGGGTTGACGTCGGTCTCGTCCTTGGGGAACAACGCCTCGTAGCCGAGGTTCATCAGCGCCTTGTTGGCGTTGTAGCGCAGGAACTTCTTGACGTCCTCGCTCAGGCCGACACCGTCGTAGAGGTCCTGGGTGTACTCGACCTCGTTGTCGTACAGCTCGAAGAGCAGCTCGTAGGTGTAGTCCTTGAGCTCCTGCTTGCGGGCGTCGTCGACCAGGGCCAGGCCCTTCTGGTACTTGTAGCCGATGTAGTAGCCGTGCACGGCCTCGTCGCGGATGATCAGCCGGATCATGTCGGCGGTGTTGGTGAGCTTGGCCCGACTGGACCAGTACATCGGCAGGTAGAAGCCGGAGTAGAACAGGAAGCTCTCCAGCAGTGTGGAGGCCACCTTGCGCTTGAGCGGGTCGTCACCCTTGTAGAAGTCCATCACGATCTGCGCCTTGCGCTGCAGGTTGGGGTTCTCCTCCGACCAGCGGAACGCCTCGTCGATCTCGGCCGTCGAGCACAGCGTGGAGAAGATGTTGCTGTAGCTCTTGGCGTGCACCGACTCCATGAACGCGATGTTGGTGTAGACGGCCTCTTCGTGCGGGGTCAGCGCGTCGGGGATGAGGCTGACGGCCCCGACGGTGCCCTGGATGGTGTCCAGCAGGGTCAGGCCGGTGAAGACCCGCATGGTGAGCTGCTTCTCATGCTCGTTCAGGGTGCCCCAGGACGGGATGTCGTTGGAGACCGGCACCTTCTCCGGCAACCAGAAGTTGCCGGTCAGCCGCTCCCACACCTCGGCATCTTTGTCGTCCTGAAGACGGTTCCAGTTGATGGCCGAGACGCGGTCGATCAGCTTCATTCCATCGGACACCTTGGACCCCATTTCACCTGGCTTTTTGAGCTTTCGCCGGGATGTATCCCGCGACGACACCAACACTACAACTGGTGTGCGACATCGCCGAGCTGTACGAGATGTTGTGTTCTGGCGTGTCGCCGCCGATCACGGCGCCCCGGCCGCCGGGGCGACCCTGTTCAGCAACTCACCGAGCACCACCAGGTCCAGATACGCGGTCACGCGCACCACCTTCTCATCGCGCATCGTCATCACCCAGGCGTAGTCGTTGACGTAGGGACGGCCGTCGAGCGCGGTGGCGGTGCCACGCCAGCGGGCCACCACGACATCGCCCTCGGCGATCAGCTCGCGGACCTCCGCCTGGATCGGGCCGGTGAGCCTGGAGACGATGGGACCGGCACCGTCGCGCAGGAATTGAGCGCGGCCGGTGTAGGTGACCGGCTCGTTGGCGCGCGCCACCGTCCACTCCACATCGTCGGCGAGGATCGAATAGAAGCTGTCCTCATCGCTCACACCGAGCGCGAACGCGTCGCGCACCAGATCGGCGTTGCGCTGCTGTTGGCCGCCGCGTACCGAATTCTCGGCGTTGCTGCTGCATCCGATCATCACGGTGGCCGCCAGAGCGCCGACCACCCACATGGTGAACCGTGCAATCAATGTCATGAGATCGACGCTAGGGGCGCCTCAACACACCTGGGAGGTCGCGGTTCTCCTAGGAACGCACCGTCTCCCGCCGGCTCGTGAAGCGGTACTCCGAGGGCTTGAACTTGCGTGTCGCCAGCCAATACTGCCAGGTCATGCCGCTCCACAGGGTGCGGTTGACGCCGTGGGAGTCCATGTACCAGCTCTGGCAACCTCCGGTGCTGAACACCGTCCCGGCCAGATCGCGTTGCAGGTCGGCATTGAACTCGTCCTGCGCGCGACGGCTCGGGGCGAGCGCGGCCGCGCCCGCCTTGTCGACCGCGGCGATGGCCTGGGCGGCGTAGCGGATCTGGGACTCGATCATGAACACCACCGAGTTGTGCCCGAGCGCGGTGTTCGGTCCGAGCAGGAAGAACAGGTTCGGCATCCCGGCGACGGTAATCCCGCGGTGCGCCGCCATCCCTTCCGAAGTCCAGCGATCCACCAGATCTTCACCGTCGGCGCCCTTGATGTCGACGTAGGTGTAGGAGTCGGTGACATGGAACCCGGTGGCCCACACCAGCACATCGACCGGATGCTCGACTCCGTCGGCGGTGACGACACCGGCGGGTGTGATCCGTTCGATCCGCTCGGTGATCACGCTGGTCTTCGGGTTCGCGATCCCCCGATAGTAGGTGTCGGAGTTGAGGATTCGCTTGCACCCCGCCCGATAGTCGGGCGTCAGCTTGCGCCGGAGTTCGGGATCTTTGATGCTGCGCTTGATGTTCCACGTGCCCATCAGCTCGCCGATCTTGAGCAGGCGGGGCTGTTTGGTCATCGCGAAGCCGACGCCCTCGTGAATCCAGTAGATGCCGGCACGCAGCAACGCCCGGGCACCCGGGACCCGGCGGAACACGCTGCGCATCCACTGCGGGAATGCGTTGTTGGGTCGCGGCATCACCCAGGCCGGGGTGCGTTGGTAGAGCTGCAGCTCCGCGACGTCGTCGACGATGGCCGGCACGATCTGAATGGCGCTGGCGCCGGTTCCGACCACCGCGACTCGTTTGCCACTGATGTCCACATCGTGGTTCCACTGCGCGGAATGGAAAGCGGCACCGGCGAATTCATCGATTCCCGGGATCTCGGGAATCAGCGGGATGTGCAGGCCGCCGGCGCCGGAGACCAGGAACTGCGCGATGTACTCCTGACCGGCGGTGTCGAACACATGCCAGCGCGATTCGTCCTCGTCCCAGTGCGCACGCTCGACGTGGGTGCCGAAGCGGATACTGCGACGCAGGCCGTGCTTGTCGGTGACGCCCTTGAGGTAGTCGAAGATCTCGGGCTGATAGGACCACATGTGGGTCCAGTCGGCCTTCGGCTCGAAGGAGAACGAGTACATGTGCGACGGGATATCGCACGCGCACCCGGGGTAGGTGTTGTCGCGCCAGGTGCCGCCGATTTCATCGGCCTTCTCCAGGATCAGGAAGTCGACACCTTGTTTCTTCAGCGCGATCCCCATGCCGAGTCCGGAAAATCCAGAACCGATGATCAGTGCGCGGGTGGTGATGGCAGACATGACGTCAACGCCTTTCCTGGGAACGCCGGTACCGGATACTTCACAGTGTCCCGGCAGCGGACAACACGTGTCAACGCCCCAGCTGGGTGCGGAGTTCCGGACGCGGTCGCCGGTCAGGCCTGCGGCGCCGGTTCCTGGCGGCGCACCGCATCGTGGACGGGTTGATCGGGATCGATCTGCACGCCCATCAGCTCGGCGGTGCCGTTCACCGCACCCATCATGATCGTGGTCATGTGCGCGACGAACTCCTCGGCGGGCATCCGCCGCGGGCTGTCGGAGTCTCCACCGAGCCACCAATCGGTGGCCGAGGCCGCCGTGCCGAACAGCGCGAAAGCGGCCAGTTCGAAGACGGCGGGATTGAGATCCATCTCACTGAGCTCACCGCTGACCATCTCGGCGATCGCGAGGGTGATGTCACGCCCACGGTTGACCGTGGTCATCGCGGCCGCGGACTGATCGGCGAACCGGCCCTGCAGCAGGAAACGCACCACATTCGGGTGCTGGTCCACCAGTTCAACATAGTGCTCGACGGCACGGCCGATGACCTGACGCGCCGAGTCGGACTCGATGTCGATGGACGGAATGACCGCAGCCCACAACATGTCTCGCATGCGCTCACCGATCTGGGCGAACATGTCGGACTTGTCGGTGAAATGGCGGTAGATCTTCGGTTTGGCGGTGCCCGCCTCCTCGGCGATCTCACGCACACTCACGTTGGGGCCCAGGCGGTCGATGGCCCGGAAGGCGGCCTCGACGATCTCCGCCCGCACCTTTTTGCGGTGCTCACGCCAGCGTTCGCTGCGCGCATCGACCTTCACGCCGGGCTGTCCCGGCAGCGGAAGCGATGGTCTGCGCACCCGCCCACTGTACCGGGCGATGCTGACCTGGTCAGACTGCCCGGCAGTCCGGGCGGTTTGGCCCGCGCCGCGAGTGGGTAACCCGCGGCCCAGGTTCCGCCAACCGGCGACCCCCACGTTGCTTCGGTAGCATCCAAAGGTCCACAGCCCACCTCATCGAGACGAGACAATGACTGCCCGATACGACGTTGTGATCGCGGGCGGGGGCCCCTCAGGTTCGGCCGCCGCGTGGCAGGCCGCCCAGGCCGGCGCGCGAGTTGTCGTCCTGGACAAGGCGGAGTTCCCCCGGTCCAAGCCGTGCGGTGACGGCTTGACCGCTCGGGCCGTCAGTTACTTGCAGAAGATGGGGCTGGCCGACGAGGTCGCCACCTACCACCGGGTGAACAAGGTGACGGTGTACAGCCCGAGCGCCTGGGAGCTGTCGTTTCCGCGCCGACCGGGGATGCCCGATCATGGTCACACCGTGAGCCGCGAGCACCTGGACACCGTGCTGCTCAAGCACGCCGAATCCGCCGGCGCCGAAGTGCGCCAGAGTGCCGAGGTCGCCGGGCCCGAGTTCGACGCGAACGGCCGCGTCGCCGGCGTGGTCCTCAAGAGCGGCGAGAAGGTGCTCGGCGACGCGGTCATCGCCGCCGACGGCGCCTACTCCCCGATCAAGCGCGCCCTCAAGCTGGATTCGGCGTACAACGGCTATTCGGCGATCGCCATCCGCTCCGAGATGCACCTCAACCGGCCCGACAACGACAGTCTCGACATCTACCTGAAGCTGTTGTTCCAGGGCGATCAGCTACCCGGCTACGGCTGGGTGTTCCCGATGGGCAACAACGTATTCAACATCGGCCTCGGCTACGTGAACAGCTACAAGAACTGGCAGTCCATCAACGCCACCCAGTTCCTCGGCGAGTTCCTGCGCGGTCTGCCCGCGGAGTGGGAAGCGCCGCCGATCGAAGAGCTCAAGAAGAACAAGAGCGTCCGGGCCTGGCGACTGCCGATGGGCTTCACGGCATGGCCGCCGTGGCGGCCCGGCGTGTTGTTCACCGGCGACTCGCTGGGCGCGGGCAAACCGGCCTCCGGGGCGGGGATCTCGAAGGCCCTGGAATCTGGGCTGGCGGCCGGTGAATGCGCGGTCGCCGCGCTGAACAACGGCGGCCCTGACGATTTCACGAACTACGCGCAGCGCATGGAAGCAGCCTGGGGCAAGGAATACCGGCGCGGCCGTTACATGCACAAGTTGATCGGCTACCCGAAGATCGCTGACGCCGGCATCAAGCTCATCGACAATGCCGCGTTCCGGGATCGGCTGCTCAAGGCGCTGTACAAGAAGGCACAGGGTCCGCAGCACAAGGTGAAGTAGTTCCTCTCGACCGGCCAGTTGTTGCACGCATTTTTCAGTTTCGCGTGCCATATCTGGCCACTGGGCGGCCGTATGTGTCGGTGGTGATTGGTACACCTGAGCCATGACCACCGGGCAGCTGACCGCTTTCATCTGTTACCGCGACCCCGAATCGGCGGTGCGCTGGATCACCGAGGTCCTCGGGTTCGAGGTGGTGCGCAGCTTCGCCGAGGGTGGGCCGCTCCTGCACGCGGAACTGCGCCGCGGCGATGCCGTGATGTGCGTCCAACACGACGATCGCGGCTACGACGTGCCCGCCGTCAAGGGCGACTGCGTCGGCTCCGGCCTGTATGTCGTGGTCGACGACGCCGAGGTCAGCGCCATTCACCGACGGGCGGTCGCCGCGGGCACCACGGTGTTGATCGCCCCAGGGACCACGGCCTGGGGCAACTTCCGGGTGGAACTGCTCGACCTCGAGGGCCGGCAGTGGTCGATCGGCACCTATCTGCCGGGGCAGCCCGACAGCTGGTGAGGCGTGCGTGTCACCGGGCGTGGGTAGCCTGCGGGCCATGGAACAACGCATCAGCCTGATCACGCTCGGTGTCGATGACCTTCAGCGGGCCCGCACGTTCTACGAGCAGGGCCTGGGCTGGAAACCCAAGGCCGCGCCCGAGGGAGTGGTGTTCTACCAGCTGCCCGGCATCGCCGTCGCGCTGTTCGGCCGCAACGACCTGGCCGAGGATGGCCATCATCGGATCGACGGCCGGTTCAGTGGCATCACCATCGCCATCAATCAGCGCACCGAGGCCGATGTCGACGCTGTGCTGGCCGAAGCGGAAGCCGCCGGCGCGACGATTCTCAAACCGGCCGAAAAGGTGTTCTGGGGCGGCTATTCGGGCTATTTCGCCGATCCCGACGGCCACGTCTGGGAGGTGGCGCTCAATCCGGAGTGGACCATCAATCCCGATGGGACGCTGACGATCTGACCCGTGCCGCCGCGGGAACGACCGGCCGGCCCCTTGCCCTCAGAGGCAGCTTCGGTACTCGGCGATCCCGCTGCGAGCAGCGTCCTGCACTTCAGGCAAACCTTCTGTTTGGGACATCACCGCGCGCAGGGAGGTCCGTGCCGCTGCGTCGGCGAACCCGTGTAGATCGTCGCGGCCCCGACCTTGTGCGTGAAAACGGTATTGGCTGCCCTCATTGAGGCTCAGTGCGGTCCGCGCGAACTCCTCCGGTGACACCTCGATGAACTCGCCGGATTGCACACCGGCGGCGATGATGCTCTGGAGGCGTGCCGACAACTCGTCGTAGTCGTCCTGGAAGTCGCCGAAGACATCTGGCTGCTTCTTGGCCGCTTCCTCCAGATCGTAGAAGTTCAGCGGTGCGGTGCACATCTGGACCACATCCTGGTACAGCACGATGTAGAGCCGCACCGCCGCTGACTCGGGGCGGTTGTCCAGTGCCCGCGCGGCTTCCAGTGACACCCGGTTCTGGTTCATGATCCCGCGCAGGATCTCGTCCTTGGACCGGAAC
This sequence comes from Mycolicibacterium sp. P9-22, assembly GCF_008329585.1. Taxonomy (GTDB): domain Bacteria; phylum Actinomycetota; class Actinomycetes; order Mycobacteriales; family Mycobacteriaceae; genus Mycobacterium. Next base: position 192,771 of record NZ_NPKP01000009.1, read on the forward strand.
CAGTAGTACAACGATGACTGCCCCAGCCCGGCCCGCTCGGCGATCGCATCCATGCGCGTGGACCCGAAGCCTTTCGCTGCGAACAACTCCGCAGCGGCCTTGAGGATGTCGCCCCGGGGATCGTCCGCGACGACGCCACTTCGCCGCGGCCGACCCCCCTGCGATGGCGCTCTACTCATGGGGCAATGCTAGGCCATCATCAGCTCGCTGATCCGCGGAGCGATCCCTCGGATCGTCCACCGCTGTTGCGAATTCAGAATCTCCACGATCCGGGCGTCGCTGCGTCCGATCATTCCTTCGCAGCGAACAGCGCATCGTAGTCTGCGGGCTCCTCATCGATCAGGCCGTACTCGACAACCGCTGCGCCGTAGGCGCGCAGCGCCTGACCGTCGTCCTCGGTGGGGAACTTCGGGAAGTTGACCTGATCGATGATGGCAGGGTCGATGCCCATCTCCGCAACAGCGACCTCGCCGGTGCGGGCGCGATTCTGCTGCGCGAATCCGTTGACCTCCACCATCGCGTCCCGGAATTTCGTGACGACCTCCGGGTTGGCCTCGGCGTAGCTCTGCGAGGTCGAGTAGTACCCACTGACCTGATCGGGGAACGACTCGATGCCCGGGGCGATGATCTGTTTCCAGCCCTTGTTCAGTCCCGGCGTACGGTGCGGCTCCGACACCCAGATCGCGTCGACGTCACCGCGACTGAGTGCCTCGCCCATGTCGGAGAACGGCAGCTGTGTCCAGGTGAGGTTCTCGTGACTGACGCCCAGATTGTCCAGTGCGCGACGGATGTGGACCTCGCCGATGTTCTGCAGTGTGTTCACCGCGATGTTCTTGCCCGCCAGGTCTTTGGGCTCGTTGATGCCGCTGTCCGGGAGCACGAGCACACCGTGATCGTCCTGGTCGGGCTCGCAGCACGGCGCCCAGGCGGGTACCACGAGACGTAGAGGCAGACCCTGGTCGATCGCGGCAAGCTGGCTCACGATGTTCGAGTACCCGAACTGGTTCTCCCCGCTCAGTACGGACGGAATGACCGCGGCGCCGCCGTCGGCGAAATTGACCTGCACATCGAGTCCGTGCTTCTCGAAGATCCCTTCTTCGATGCCGACGAACAGCGGTGCGCTGAGAATGGCGGGGATCGTCCCCACGTTGACCTCGATGAGCCCCCCGTCGGTCGTCGCGGGCTGGGCACTACCCCCTCCCCCGCCACATGCGGTCAGCACGGCGGCAGCCGAGGCGATGGCTCCCCATCGCGTTACGCGTGAAAGGTGTTCGAACATTGTGGATCTCCGATCGGTTTGACGGTCAACTGGCTGCGAGCGCCGCGTCATTGCGGACCATTTCGCGGATACGGCCGAACACATGAGCGCGCAGATGCGCGAACTCGGGCAGAGACTTGGTCTCGATCTGGTCGCGACGATCCGGCAGATCGATGTCGACCACCTCGGCAACACGACTGGGCGAGCGCGTCACGATGGCCACCCGGTTACTCAGATACACCGACTCGTCGACGTCATGGGTCACGAAAAGCACGGTGGTACCGGTCTCGTCACGCACGCGCAGCAGCAGATCCTCAAGATCCGCCCGCGTCTGCGCATCGACCGAAGCGAAGGGTTCGTCCATGATCAGGACTGCCGGACGATAGGCGATGGCCCTCGCGATCGCGACCCGTTGCTGCATGCCACCGGAGAGCTGAAACGGCTTCTTGTGCGCAGCATCTGCCAGCCCGACCTCGTCCAGCGCCTGCACCACGCGGGCCTGACGCTCGGCTGCGCTGATGCCCTTCTTCATCAGTGGCAGCTCGACGTTCTTGGCCACCGTGATCCACGGGAACAAGGAGCGCGCATAGTCTTGGAACACCACCGCGAAGTTGTCCGGTGGGCCGTCGACACGCTGCCCGTTGAACGTCACCGATCCGCTGGTCGGCTGGTCCAGTCCGGCGACGCACCGCAGAAGTGTCGTCTTGCCGGCGCCCGACGGGCCGACGATGCTGAACAGCTCGCCTTCGTTGACGGTGAAGGACATATCGGAAACGGCGGTGAACCCGCCGCCTTTGACCGGGTAGGTCTTTTCCAGGCTTGACACTACGAGCATCGATGCTTGCCTTTCAGAGGGTGCAGGTGGGCGGAGGCCGCGACGATGTTCATCGCGTGTCGGAACGCCGAGGGTCGCACCAACGCAACAGTCGACGTTCGGCCAGGGAGTAGAGAAAAGTCAGGAGGAACCCGAGAATTCCCAGGATCAGGATGCCCGACCACATCGTCAGCAACTGGAACGTCGCCTGTGCCTGAGTGATGACGAAACCCAAACCTGTTTGGGCACCGACCATCTCACTGGTAACCATGAGGATCAGGCTGAGCGGGATCGCGATCCGTATCCCCACGAGCACGCGCGGCAGCACGGCGGGCAGCACCACGTAGACCTGTCGTTGCATACCGGTGATGTTGAACGCACGTGCCGATGCGATCATCGTCGAGTCGAGCCGGCGCGCACCGTCGGCGGTACTGAGCAGCACCGGCCAGACACACCCCAGGGCGATGAGGAAGACCTTCATCTCCGGGCTGACGCCGAACAGCATCATGGCAAACGGGATGAGCGCCGTGCTCGGAATGGCTCGGGCGAATTCGAGTGTGGGCGAAACCATCCGCTCGACGATCGGGAGTTGACCGATCACCAGTCCCACGGCGATTCCGCCGACCACCGCGATGCCCAGGCCGGCACTCAGCGTCGTCAGACTGGCACGGATATTTGCCACCCCTGCGGGTGTCGTCCAGTACTCCCGTGCCTCGGCGAGGATCGCCGAGAGCGCCGGGAAGTACGCGTTGCCACTGTTCGCCGAGATCAAAAACCACGCCGACAGCGCTCCGAGCGCGCCGATGACACCCAGGGCAGTGCGGCCATGGCCAGTGGTCCACAACGATTTCCAAGCGCTCATGTGCGATCACCGAGCCCCTGTGCGGCGAGCACCCGATTCTCCACACGCCGCATCAAGCCGTTCAGCACGATCCCGGCGATGCCGCTCAGCGCGATATAGGCATACATGCGCGCCGGGTCACCCGCCGACCGCGACATCGTGATCTCGTAACCGATGCCAGGCATCTGGATGATGATCTCGGCGGTCACGACGAGAATCAGGGTCGTCGAGGTCGCCAACCGGATTGCGGTGGCCAAGTACGGCAGCATGCTCGGCAGCTGTATCCAGCGGATCTTCTGCCACGATGTCAGGTGGTAGGACCGTGCAGTTTCCAGCCCCACCGGATGAACCGACCGCACACCTGCGATCGCGGGCACCAGCACCTGCCAGAACGCGGCGAAAACCGCCAGGAAAAGCGCACTTTGAGCGCCGGTGCCGATGGTGAGCACCACCAGCGGGATCAAAGCGACCGACGGTACCGGCCGCAGGAACTCGATGACCGGTTTCAGCAGCGCTTCGAGCGGAGCCACCAGGCCGAGCAGTACGCCCGCCGCGGTGCCGAGGGTCACTGCGATCACCAGCGCCAGCAGCCAGGTACTCATGGTGTTCCACAGGGCAGTTCCCAGCGTCGGACCGGACAGCTCTGTCACGAGAGCCGCTGCGATATCGCTGGCGGGAGGAAAGTAGCCGGCCGGCAGAACATCTGTCCGAGTGAGGATTTCCTGCAAGGCGACCAGACCCACCACGAACACCACGGACAACGTGCGCCCGTCGAATGCCAGGGACGGAATTCGATGCTGCCGTGGCAGCGACAAGGTGGCAACGGCGGTCATGATTCGAACTCCAGGTAACGGTTGATCTGGAGGTTGCCCTGTCCGGACCGGTACTCCTTGCGCGTGCGCTCGTAATCGAAGTGCAGCCGCGAGTAGTCCACCATCTTGTTCGCGACCGGGATGCGCACTCGCTCGAACTCCTGCAGTGCCACACGCACGTCGTCGTGCGTGGTCAGGAGTTCAGCCAGCGTCTGTCCGTCGATCAGCGCTTGGTTGGCTCCCTGCGCCATCCCCGGGTACATCGGGTGCGCCGCATCGCCGATGAGCACTGCTCGTCCGTCCCCCCACCGGGGCAGGTGTTCGCGGTAGTGCCCGATCTCGCGGCCGATGACGGACTCCGGTTCGCTGACCGCGATGATCTGCGGCACGGGTGTGTTGGTCCACGTGTCGTATACCCGGCGGAACTCGTCGAAGGTGGACAATCCGTCGACGGAGCCGTACCAGTAGGCGTGTGTCGAGTCGATGGGGATCCAGCCGAAATGCCCCTCTGCGCCGTAGACGTCCGCCTGCACATCGGTGGGAACCCCCGCTCGCGCAGTCTCGAAGACTCCCCGCCACCGAACGATGCCCTCGTCGGTGAACTGTGGGACTTCGCCCAGCATGGCGTTTCGTATCTGTGATCCGATGCCATCTGCGCCCAGCAGGACGTCTCCCTCGGCGCTGCGACCGTCCTGGAAGTGCACGGTGACGGTCTCGTCGGATTGTGAATACGTCACCGCCGTCGTATTGAACTCGATCTCGTGCGGGTCGAGGGCCGTCGCGAGCATGGCGTTCAACCGTCGCCGACGCGCCCCGGTGACCGGAGCACCGAGCTGTTCACGCCAGTCACGTACGTCGGTGTCGGAGGTGAGCGTGCCGTCACTGTCCATGGCCCACCACCGGTCCATCTCGGCGGCGAACGACCGGAACTCCACACCCAGCCCCAGCCCGTCGATGACTCTGACCCCGTTCGGCCAGATGTTGAGTCCGACGCCGGCCGTGCGTAATTCGGTGTCGCTCTCGAAGACCTGGACTTTCCAGCCCCTCTGCTTCAGGTGCAGGGCAGACGAGAGTCCGGCGACTCCACCGCCACAGATCAGTGCTGTTGGCACGACTACTCTTCCTTCCGATATGTCTGGGTTGCCGCTGCGATCTGGGATCGCCCGTCGAATCAGGTCAACCCGACGGCGTTCCGCTGAGACGCTCGAGTGCCTTGATGAGGGCGCTGTGATCGAGCCCGCCGTCTCCGGCGGACCGCAGCGCCTGAACGAGTTGGGTGATGACGCCGGTGAGCGGTACCGCGATCTGCGCCTGCTCGGCAGCCGCCAGCGCGATCTTGAGATCCTTGTGGTGCAGATCCACCCGGAACCCGGGTTCGAAGTCGCGGGTCAACATCTTCGGCGCTTTGGTCTCGAGCACCTTGCTGGCCGCCAGACCTCCGCCGAGTACGGTGAGGGCGGCGTCCACGTTGACGTCACTGCGCTGCAGCAAGGTCACCGCCTCCCCCACCAGCGCGATATTGCCCGCCACCAGCATCTGGTTGGCCGCCTTCACCAGCTGTCCCGCGCCGACGGGCCCGACATGCACCAAAGTCGCTGCGACAGCATCTAGTACGTCGATGGCTCGACGCACCGCCTCCTCTTCGCCACCCATCATCACCGCGAGGGCTCCGGCGATCGCTCCGGCTTCGCCACCGCTGACCGGTGCGTCGACGAAAGCTATGCCCTTCTCTGCGAGGCGTGCCGCGACTTCGATAGCGGCAGTCGGGGATATCGTGCTGCAGTCGATCACGAGTGAGCCCGGACGAAGCGTCGAGACGACGCCTTCGGTACCGAAGAGCACGTGTTCGACATCCGGGGAGTCGGGCAGCATCGTGATCACGACATCCGACTTCTCGCCCACCTGCGCCGGACCGAGCGCGCCCACCGCTCCGTGCGTCTCGAGCTCGTCGACCTTCGCACGCGAGCGATTGAAGACCACCACCTCGTGGCCCGCGTCGACCAGATGACCGGCCATGGGTTTACCCATCACACCGAGCCCGATGAATCCGATATTCATGGCCGCTCCTCAGTATCCCAGGGACAAATCGACGACATTGCGGAACTCACGCTCCGCGACCAGCCGCTGCAGGTTGTCCACGAACACGTCGACCTGACGGTCGCCGAGCAGCTGGGACGCGTGCGAATCGTGCGGTAAAACCAAGGCGCCCGGGGCCTTCCACAGTGGATCGTCCGCCGGCAGCGGTTCGGTGACATGGCAGTCGATGAGCGCTCCGGACAGCTGACCACGCTCCAGCGCGTCGGTGAGGGCGTCGGCGTCATGGATCGCACCGCGTGCGACGTTCGCGACCCAACCACCCGGTTTCATGGCAGCCAGTGCCTGAGCGTCGATCAGGCCGCGCGTGGCGGGCGTCAGCGGCGCCGCGATCACGAGGTAGTCGGATTCGGCCAGTGCATCGTGTAGCTCTGCGGTGCTGACGATCTCGTCGAAACCCTCGACCGTATTGCCCCGGCGGTTGACGCCGATTGTGTGGATTCCCAATACCCGCGCGATGGTTGCGGTCCTGGCTCCGATGTTCCCGGTGCCGAGCACCGTCATGGTGGAACCGTCCAACTCGCGTGCGGGCAGCTCTTTCCACTCCCGTGCGGCCTGGTTGTCCCAGCGTTGCCGCAACATCTTCGCGTGCGCAAGGATGCCCGCAATCACCGTCTCGGCGATGGCATTTGCCGCCACACCGGAAGCGTTCGCCAGCACCACACCCGGCGGCATGATCCCGACCAGGTGCTCTGCACCTGCGCTCATCGACTGCAACAGCACCAAGTCCGGATTGAAGAGTTGCTGCAGTCCGGGCATCTTGAGGATGCCCCGCTCGATCTCGATCTCCTTCTTGGAACCGCTCGTCTCGACCATGATGGCGTGCGGCGGACGCTGCGGGGCCTTGCCGGCGTTGAGATCCGAAACCGGGATGTGTTCCAGCCAGACCTCGTCGGCGACGCCGGTGATCCGGTTCCGGTGCTCGGGCGTCAGCCAGAGCCCCTCATCGGGGTCCTCCGCGTTCTGAACTGCCTTGGGCAGACCTGCTACTACGACGTTGAGTGACACTCGTACGCTTCTCCTGATCTGTGAGATATCTGTTGCTTGTTGCCGGTCACGCCGCGTCCATCACGAGTGCAGGAGCTCACGCAAACAGGCGTCGACCTGGTCCTGCTCTTCAGCCCGGATCCCCGGTCGTCCTCCGACATGTCCCAGCGGCGTTGTCATCGGCCGCACCTCACCGTCGGCGAGCCAGGCGACTTCGAGCAGGTTCTCGGCGACCGTGAAGTATGAATCGGTGGTCGACGGCATCAAGATGGTCCGAGCCGCGATACGTCCGAGCCGTTCGCCGAGCGCCTCGGGGTTTCCGCCGCCGTCGGCCCCCCGCCACATCCGCAGCGAGGCCATCAGATCCCCTGCGTGCATGGCCTGATGATCGGCACCCCATCGGTCGAGAACATCTGTCGGACTGGCATAACCGAACTCGCGGTACACCCCGTCTGCGAAGAACTCCTCGCAGTACGCCCACCCTGCATAGACCCGGCCGAACGCGTCGAGTCGTTCGAGGGTCTCCCGGTTGCCGGCGTCGGCGATCTCGCACTCGGGCGTCAGCGTGGCGCTGACCGAGTCGAGGAACACCTGGTTGATCGGCGAACACCGCGCGGCCGAGCACAAGGCGAACACCGTGGAGACGTAGTCGGGGTACCGGACCGCGAGGTCCAGCGACTGCATCCCGCCCAGTGACCACCCTGCGGCGAGTCTCAGACGCGCCACGCCCAGTTCCTCGAGGACGAGTCTCGCCGCCCGCACGCTGTCTCCGAGCCCGACTTCACCGAATCCGGCGCCGGTGGTCGAGGGAGATGATGAGACCCCGCCGCCGAAATGGTTGACGATGATCACGAAGTGCTCGTGTGGGTCGATCGGGCGCCCCGGACCGATCCACGGCTGATAGCTGAGGTCGTCACCGGTGTAGTAGGTGAACAACAGCACAGCGTTGTCACCGGAAGCCGAAAGTGACCCATACGTCCGGAAGCTGATTCGCGCGTCCACCAGCGCTGCACCCGATTCAAGCGAAAAACTCTGCAGCCGAAGCTGTTTTCTGCCGTCATCACCGCGGTCTGCCATCGTCTTCTCCGCTTCCGCAGCTCAGAAGAACTTGAGGTAGCGGTCCCGCTCCCAGTCGGTGACTGCGGTGGTATAGGACGACCACTCGCTGCGCTTGTAGTCGATGAACGACTGCCAGAGCGCTTTTCCGCAGACCTCTTGGGTGAACGGGTCGGCTTCGAAGGCATCCACCGCCTCTTCCAGCGTCCGCGGCAGGAGCGAGAGCCCACGCTTCGCATACTCGGAGGGGTTCACCTCGTAGAGGTTCTCGGTGTGGAAATTCTCCAGTTCGAGTTTCTCGCGCACCCCTTCCAGCCCTGCGGCGAGCAGCAGCGCTGCGGCAAGGTGCGGATTGGCCGCCGAGTCCACCGCACGGCATTCCACGCGGCCGCCACCGAGGGGGATGCGCAGCATGTTCGTTCGGTTGTTGTTGCCGCAACTGGCGAAGATCGGCGCCCAGGTCGAGCCGGACATGCTGCCCTGCCGCACCAGTCGCTTGTAACTGTTGACCGTCGGCGCGATGACCGCGCAGATCGCCGCGGCGTGCCGAACGATGCCGGCAGCGAAGTGATAGCCGATCTCGCTCAGTCCGGCGGCCCGCGGGTCGTCGGTGGACTCGAAGAGGTTCAGCCCACTGTCCAGTCCCGCCAATGACATGTTGAAGTGTGCGCCCGAACCGGTGCGGTCGGCGAACGGCTTCGGCATGAAGGTCACGTATGCACCGTGCTTGCGTGCGACCTCATTGGCCATCAGGCGGAAGAACACCACTCGATCGGCCATCGACAGTCCGTCCGCATAGGCGAAATCGATCTCGAACTGCCCCTGTCCGTCCTCGTGGTCGAACGAGTAGACATCCCAGCCGAGTTCGTTCATGTGGTCGACGAGTTCGTGCAGCCACCCGAGATTGTCCAGCAGTGACGGAACCGCGTAGCAGGGCTTCTCGAGCGTGTCACGTTCGCTCAGGCTGCTCGGGCCTGCCGGTCCGTCCTCCAGCACGAAGAACTCGGTCTCCACGCCCAGATTGAACTGGTACCCCATGCCCTCGGCCGCCTTCATCTGCCGGCCGAGCGTATTTCGGGTCGACGCCTCGAACGGCTCGCCACCGACGTAGAGGTCGGAGAGGAACAGGGCGACTTCCTTGCGCCACGGCAACACGAAACCCCGATCCAGATCGGGGTGCGCGGAAAGCTCCTCGTCGCTGACATCCTGCGGCAGGCCGTCCAGCGCCGCTCCGGTGAACAGTTCCGAGCCCTGCGACATCTGCACGAAGTGGTCGATCGGCACCATCTTGCCTTTGACGTTGCCGTGCAGATCTGTGTAGGCGGCGATGCTGAACCGAACACCGTCTTCCTTCAGCTGCTTGGCCATGACCTCGGCCTCTGCCCGGTCTCCTGCCATCATCGACGACCCCTCATCCGTAGTTTCGATTTCATATCGAAACCCTAGGCAGGAGGTATTTCCCGAACGTGCCGCTTTGGTTAAATCGAGATTTCCCACCCCGCGATGACAGAGGTGGACGCGCGAGCGCTCGCGCGCGTACCACGAAAGCTATTTCAGTTCAATCGAATACACACTGGGCACGGCGTCTGCTCGATCACCCGCCCGCGACCGGAAGTTCAGGAGCCGCCGCGGCGCCGGCTCTTGGTGAGCTCGATCGGGTCGATGTCCACCCGCGACCACTGCGCCGCCATTTCCAGACTGTGCGCGCGACCGGAGTGCACATGATGGAACGCCGAGGCGGCGGCGCGGTCCGGGTCGTGCTCGGCGATCGCGGCCAGCAACTCCTCGTGTTCGTGGCATTGGACATGGGCGTCGCGGTCGCTGGTGAGGTGGAATAGCCATTGCACCCGCGCCTGTAGCGGTTCCAGCAGCGACTCCAGCAGCGGGTTGGCGGCCAGGTCGACGATGATGACGTGGAACTTGGCATTTGCCGCCGCAATGGCGGGACCGTCTTTGCGTTCCGTCGCCTTACGCGCGGTATCCAATTGCGCGGCAAGCAGATCCAGACCCGCCTGATCCGCACGCTCGGCGGCCAGCCGGGCGGCCAGCACCTCCAGGCTCTCCCGGACGTCGAACAGATCCCGGACGTCATCGACGGTGAACGGTGACACGATCGCACCCTGGCGCGGCACGACGACGACCAATCCATCCAGCGCCAATCGTTGCATCGCCTCCCGCAACGGGATCCGCGACACCTTGAGTTCTTCGGCCAGATCACGCTCGATCAGCCGGGTGCCGGGCGCCAGGTCCAGGCCGACGATGCGAGCACGAAGCTCGTCATACGCATGTTCGCGCAACGGCTTTCGGCTGCCCGCAACGGCTGAGGTCACTAGTTGAGCCTTTCTGATCGACGTCGCTGTCGAGCTTAGCCGACCCGGCAATAGCGGTATACCATTAACTCGATCCTTACATTCGATTAACCGCACCGAAATGGCCGGGTTCGATGCTTCTGCGTAACGGTATACCGCTAACCGGTAGCCATTGAGACCAGGAGAATCCATGAAGGCCCTGCCGAAAATCCTTGCCCTGGCCACCGCGGGTGCGCTCGCCGTGGCCACCACCGCATGTAGCTCCTCCGGTGACGCCGCCGACAGCGACGCACTGTCCGTGGGGGTGTTCCTGCCCGGATCCGTCAATGACACCGGCTTCATGCAGTCGGGATACGAAGGATTCCAACGCATCCAGGCCACCCACGGCGACAAGATCGACGCCAGCTACGTCGAGCAGGTGGCCGCCGCCGACTATCAGCAGGCGCTGCAACGGTTCGCGTCGCAGAACGACCTGGTGATCTCGGTGGGCGGACAGACCGACGCGGACGTGCGCAAGGTCGCCCCGCAGTTCCCGGACGTGAAGTTCGTCGAGATCGGCGGACCCTCCGACGCCGAACCCCTACCGAACCTCGCCTACTACGACCCCCAGCAGGCCGAAGCCGAGTTCCTCTCCGGCGCGGCCGCCGCCGCGGCGTCCAAGACCGGCACCGTCGGCTTCGTCGGCGGGGTGGAACTGCCCGCCATCGTCAACGCCGCCGTCGCGTTCGGCAACGGTGCGCGCTTCGTCCGCCCCGATGTCACGGTGCTCAACCCGCAGTACGTCGGAGACTTCAATGATCCGGCGAAGGCCAAGCAGGCCGCCGGCACCGCATATGCCGGTGGCGCCGATGTGCTGGGCCAGATCGTCAACCTCGGCAAGCAGGGCATCGAACAGGCGGCCAAGGAATCCGGTAACCGGCTCAACGGCGGCCCGATCCCCGGCGAGTGCACCGACAGTGTCTACGCGGGTTATGTCCGCACCGACATCGGCACCGAGATCGAGTACGCGGTGTCCTCGACGCTCGACGGCAGCTGGACCGCCGCACAGGTGCCCTTCGGTGTCACCACCGACAAGGGTGGCAGCGAATTCCTCACCTGTGCAGAGGATCCCGCGGTCGCCGCGGCCGTCGCCGACGCCCAGGCGGCGATCATCGCCGGCAATGTCACTCCGTTCTGAGTGAGCCGGTACCGATGACCATCGCAGCTCCCGCACACACCGCGCTGCTCGCCATGAGCGGCGTCGGCAAGTCCTTCGGCGCGGTCCGCGCCCTCGACGGTGTCACCCTGAACGTGCAACCGTCCTCGGTGCACTGCATTCTCGGCGAGAACGGGGCAGGAAAGTCCACACTGTGCAATGCCATCTACGGCACCGTCTCCCCCGACACCGGACATATGACGTTGGGCGGCAACGACTACCGCCCGCGTAATCCCGCCGACGCGCTGCAGGCCGGTGTCGCCATGGTCCATCAGCACTTCTCGCTGATCCCCACCATGACCGTCGCGGACAACCTGCTGCTCGGCCGGGACGGGTTCCGCCCGCCGCGTGCCCGGTTGGCCGCGGATCTGGACCGCATCTCCGACAGTTACGGGCTGCGTGTCGACCCGAAGGCCACCGTCGGCGCGCTGACCGTCGGTGCGCGGCAACGGGTCGAGATCGTCAAGGCGCTGCTGCGCGACCCCCAGCTGATCCTGCTCGACGAGCCCACCGCGGTGCTCGACGTGCAGGAGATCGATGCGCTGATCGCCACCTGCGCGGCTCTGACGGCCGGCGGCAAATCCGTCGTGCTGATCACCCACAAACTCGGTGAGGTCGCACGCGCCGCCGATGAGGCCACCGTGCTGCGCGGCGGCACCGTGGTGGGTGGCGGCCGGGTATCCGAGCTGGGCATGCCCACCCTGCTGGAGCTCATGCTCGGCGATACCGAACCACTGGACCGCGCCGTCGCGCCCCGGCCGCACCGGCCCGCCGGAGGCGACGCCGTGTTGCAGATCAACGGGTTGTGTCTTGCCCGGGCCGACGGCAGTACCGCACTCCACGAGGTGGACCTCGCGGTCGGGCGGGGTGAGATCGTCGGCATCGCCGGTGTCGAGGGCAACGGGCAGTCCGAACTGACCTCGGTGCTCTCCGGTGCGCTGGCCCCCGACTCAGGGTCCGTCCGCGTCGACGGTGCCAATCTGACCACCGCGACACCCGCGCAGCGGACCGCCACCGGCGTCGCGGTGATCCCCGAGGATCGCCACGCGGAGGCCATCATCGGCGCCCTGTCCATCGCGGAGAACATCGCGATGCCGCGGTTGTCAGGGTATCGGCGATGGGGTCTGCTCGACCGAAACCGGATGCGCGCCGACGCGGCCGCCGCCATCGCCGAGTTCTCGATCCGCGCGGCAGGCCCCGACGCTCCGATCGGATCGCTGTCCGGGGGCAACCAGCAGAAGGTGGTGCTGGCCCGCGAACTGTCCACCGCCGGACTGCGGGTCGTCGTGGCGGCCCAGCCGACCCGCGGCCTCGACGCGGGAGCCGTGGGATTCGTGCTGGACCGGCTGCGCGCCGCCGCCGACGACGGCGCCGCGGTGCTGGTGACCTCCAGCGAGATCGACGAACTCATCGCGGTGTGCGACCGGATCGTCGTCGCCTACCGTGGCCGACTGCTGGGTTCGGTGTGCACGCAATCCGACACGGCGGCACACGATATCGGCACCCTGATGACAGGAGTGAGCGCATGATGGCAGGACTGCACGCGCGTCACCCGCTGGTGGTGGCGGCCGCCGCTATGGTCATCGCCGCCCTCGTCGGCTTCGCCCTGGCCGCGGCCGCCGGCGCCGGACCCGTCGATGTCGTCGACGCCCTCATCGAGGGCACCCTGGGCTCGCCGTTCGCCATCGGCACATCGCTGAACAACGCGGCCCTGCTGATGCTGGTGGCGGCCGGCTTCACCGTCGCCTACCGCGCGGGGCTGGTCAACGTCGGCGGCGAGGGGCAGCTGTGCCTCGGCGGCATCGCCGCCACCGCGGTCGGGGTGGCGATGCCGCCGGGGATGCCGACGCCAATCGGAGTTCTGGCCACGCTGACGGCCGCAGCCCTGGCCGGCTCCGGGTGGGCCGCGATCGCCGCTTGGCTGAAGGTGAAGCGCGGCACCAGCGAGATCATCACCACGCTGCTGCTGAACTTCGTCGGCCTGGCGTTGGTCGTGCTGATGGTGCAGGAACCCTCCTTGCTGCGCCAGCCCATGACGTCCGCGGAGACCCTCCCCCAGTCCGAGCCGCTGGCCGCCTCGGCGCATCTCCCGCTGCTGGGTCTGGCCAAGAATCCGGCGACCATCGCCATCGTGCTCGCCGCGGTCCTGGTGGTGGGCGTCGGAATCATGTTGCGACACAGCGCCGCCGGATTGCGCCTGAGCGCGGTAGGGCTGTCCGGCACGGCCTCGGCGCGCCTGGGCGTGCAGGTCGATCGCACCGCGTTCCTCGGGCTCACCGCCGCGGGTGCCTTCTCCGGGCTGGCCGGCGGCTGCCTGGTCACCACCGCACCGTTCATCCTGGCCGACGGGTTCTCCTCCGGCTTCGGGTTCGCCGGGCTGGTGGTCGGCCTGCTGGCCCGCGGATCGATGACCGCCGTCGCCGCGGTCTCGGTGCTGTTCGGATTCCTGGTGTCCGGCGGCATCAACCTGCAACTGGCCGCCGGTGTGCCGTCCTCCACCATCATCGTCGTGCAGAGCGTGCTGATCATCGTGATCGCCGGCGCGGCCTGGTGGACGACCACCACCGGGCGCTCCGCTCAGAAAGTAGCCGTATGAACATCACCATGCTCACCGAAATCGTCTCCAGCGGTGTCGCATTCGCCATCCCGCTGTTGCTCGCCGCGAGCGGCGAATCCATCAGTGAGCGGGCCGGGGTGCTCAACCTCAGCATGGAGGCAATGATGCTCACCGGCGCGTTCGCCAGCGTGCTCGGCTCGGTCAGCACGGGATCGGCCGTGGCGGGCGCAGTCACCGGACTGCTTGCCGGGCTGCTGTTCGGGCTCGGGCAGGCACTGCTGAGCGTCCGGTTTCGCGCCGACCAGATCGTGGTCGGTATCGCGGCAAATGCTCTGGCGTTGGGACTCACCACCTTCGGTGCGCGGATACTGCTCGCCGACGGCAGGGGCCAGAACGTGCCGGCCTTCACCGATATCCGCATCCCGGTGCTCAGTCAGCTGCCGGTCATCGGGCCGGCCCTGTTCGGCCAGACCCCGCTCGGCTATCTGTGCATCGGCGCCATCGTCGCGCTGGCCGTCGTCTTCTCCGCTCGCACCATGGCCGGTATCCGGATCGACGCGGTCGGTGAGGACGCCACCTCGGCGGGATGGACCGGGCTCGCGGTCAACCGGATTCGGGCGCTCGGAGTGCTCGTCGCCTCGGGCGCCGGCGGGCTGGCCGGTGCGCAGCTAGCGCTGTCGGAGGTGCGCTCCTTCAGCGAGAACATGACCGCCGGTATGGGTTACCTCGCCGTGGTCGCCGTCATTGCCGGGCGCTGGAAGATCATCGGAATCCTCTGGGCCGCTCTGTTCTTCGGCGTCGCCCGGGCCATGCAGTTCGCACTGCCCGCGGTAGGGGTCGACATCCCGTACGCGATCCTGGTGATGCTGCCCTACCTGATCGCGCTGATCGCCATCAGCGGGTTCGTCGGCGGCCGCGCCGCGCCGTCGTGTCTGACGGTCCCCTACGTCGGCCGTGTCTGATCCACCGCCCTTTCTGTGAAGGAACTTTCATGACCCTTGTTCTCAGCCACTCCGATATCAGCGCCCTGATCGATCGCGCCAGCGTCTACGACGCGGTGGAACAAGCCCACGCGGATCTGGCGGCAGGCACCGCCGGCAATCCGGCACCGGCGTTTCTGCCTCTGCCCGGTGGCGGCGCCGCGTTGCCGATGGCGGCGTCCTCCTCCCGGCATCGGGCCAGCGCGGTGAAGATGTTGTCCGACATGCCGTTCAACCGCGACCGCGGGTTGCCGACGCAGCGGTCCACCATCCTGCTGATGTCGGCCGAGACCGGTGAATGCCGCGCGGTGCTCGACGGCCGGCTCATCACCGCGGTGCGGACGGCGGCGGCCAGTGCCGTGGCCACCGCGCACCTGGCCCGCGAGTCCAGTACCGCGCTCGGCCTGATCGGGGCGGGCACCCTTGCCGTCGAGCACACCCGTGCCATCGCCCGGGTGCGGCCCGTCGAGAAGGTGCTGGTGTGGTCACGCAACCCGGCGACCGTCGAGGCGTTCCGCGGCCGGGTGGCCGATCTGGACCTGAGCGTCGAATACGCCGAATCTCCGCGCCAGGTGCTCGCCGCGGCCGATGTGGTCTGCACGCTGACGCCGTCGAAAGAGCCGATCGTGCACGGCGCCTGGTTCCGGCCCGGCTTGCACCTCAACGCCGTCGGCGCGCCGCCACGCGCCGATCACCGCGAGATCGACGGCGCTGGAATGGGTTCGGCCCGCCTCGTGGTCGACAGCCGCGCGACCGCGCTGGCAAAGTCGGGTGACGTGCTGCTGGCTATCGAGGAGGGCCGGCTGTCCGAGAGCGACGTCGCGGCGGAGCTGGGTGAGGTGATCATCGATCCGCGGCGCGGCCGGCGCGACGAGGACGACATCACCCTGTTCAACTCGGTCGGCATCGGATTGCAGGACCTGGTGACCGCCCACACGCTCGTCGCGCGTGCCACCGAACAGGGAATCGGGACGACGCTGGACCTGTCGGCCTGAGCGTCAGCGCCGGCCGCGCTTGGCCTGCCCCGGTGTGCGGGCGACCTTTCCCGCCGCGGCGCGGGCAGCCTGCTTGGCAAGCGTCTTCTCCCGGGCGGTGCGCTTCGGTACCGGCTCGGCCTGTCCGCGCGACGAACTGGGCTTGCGGCCGCGCACGATCCCGATGAACTCCTCGACCAGATCGGACTGCGGCCCGTCGACGAAGGCGAGTGCCACCGGGCAGGTGGGCGCATCGGTGATCGGCCGGAAGGTCAGGTCCTTGCGGTGGTGCAGCCGCGCCAGCGACTGCGGAACGATGAGCGTGCCCACCCCGGCGGCCACGAGTTCTATGGCGTCCTCGGTGGTTTCGGGGCGGTGCTCGACCGGGGTACCGGGAGCGTCCACCCAGTCGACGACGTGATCGAGCGGGCGCAGGGTCGGCTCGCCGTCGAGATCCGCGGCGGTGATCGTGTCGGCGGCAGTGAGCAGGTGATCGGCCGGCACCACGGCCACCGTGGTCTCCTCATAGAGCGGGATGACGGCCAGCCCGGAGGTGTCGGCGGGCAGTCGCAGCACCACCACGTCGACGGCGCCGGTTCGCACGTGCGCGGCGGCATCCGCGGCGGCGACGGTGCGCAGGTGCAGCGGCACGTCGGGGTGGCGTTGCGCCCAGGTCCGGGCCCACTTCGCCGGCGTTCCACCGGGGACGTAGCCGAGGGTGAGCGAGGGCTGGGGCACCGCATCAGGCTACCGATAGGCTTACCCCATGAGCAGGCCGAACGCGCAGTCCATGAAACCCGCCACCGCGGCGAAGAAGCTGGACGTATATCTGCCCGCGACGCCTGCAGAATTCCAGCAGAACGCGATCACCCGCGGCGAACTGGCAGCACTGCAGGAGGACCCGCCGCAGTGGCTGCAGGACCTCCGCAAGAACGGGCCGCACCCGAAGAACCTGGTGGCGGCCAAGCTGGGCGTATCGATCGCCGGACTGGCCCGCGGTGGGGTCACCGAGGCGCTCACCACCGAACAGATCAATGCGCTACTCGAGGAGAAGCCGGACTGGCTGGTCGCCGAACGCGAGAGTTTCCAGGCGGTGCTGACCGAGGAGCGCCGGGTGAAGGC
Source organism: Mycolicibacterium sp. P9-22 (assembly GCF_008329585.1). Lineage (GTDB taxonomy): Bacteria > Actinomycetota > Actinomycetes > Mycobacteriales > Mycobacteriaceae > Mycobacterium. The sequence continues at coordinate 209,770 of NZ_NPKP01000009.1, forward strand.
GTTGCAGGCGGACAAGCCGCGCAAGAACTGATGTGAACACGGACTCGCCGTCCAGCCGGACGCACGCCAAGCCCATCGCGGCGGCCACCGTGGTGTTCGCCGGTTATACGGCGGTGATGATGCGGTTGGAACGGCACATGCGGGCGGCCGGCGGGCCGGGAATCGTCGCGTTCGAACTCGCGGGCACCGCCGCCGAAGCCGAAGCCATCATGGACCGCTGGGGTCCGGACGGCCGGCGCGCGGCGCGGCAGTCGATGTGGCTGGACTTCGGGTACATGGCGAGCTACGGAACCCTGCTCGGGCTGCTCGTCGATCGGCGCCGACGGCGCCGTGGTCACGCGGCCTGGCTACCTGCCCTGGCCGCCGGTGCGATCGCGGGCGACGCCGTCGAGGGAGTCGCGCTGCTGCGCGTGCTCGACCGGCGGGATATCGCGGCCAATGCGCGTCGCGCGCGTGTCGCAGCCTCGATCAAGTTCGCCGCGATCGCGGTGGCTCTGGGATACGCCGGGTGCCCGGCTAGCGGTCGAACAGGTCGCTGACCCGGTCGAAGAACCGATCGATGCGCTGCTCCAGTCGTGATCCCTTGCCCCACTTGTCCCACACGTAGATCAAGCCGAACATCGCGGCGACGATCCCGAAGACCAGCGCGGTGATGAGGATCGCCTCAACGGTTGTGGACACCGGAACATTGTCGCGCACAGGGCCGCCCGATACCCACGCACCGCCTCGTCAGCACCAGCAGCCGCCGAACAATGAGGTGTGCTCGTCCGTTTCGATCGACTCCTCGCGCACCACGGTGGAGCCGCCGCGTGGGTCGAAGTGCAGCACCGAGCTCACCGGGTCGTGCCGGATCCAGACGGCCACCGACAGCGGATGCCCCGGACGGTAGATGTAGGAGACCAGTTCGATCTCGCCGGGCTTACCGAGAGCACGGACATCGGCCACCGCCGCCCGTAACCGCTGCCCCGACAGATCGGCCGCGGTGAACGCCAGCTCTCCCGCGTGCAGGTCGGAGATCGAATCCACGTCCTCCACCTCGCCGTCGCGCACCCAGTACTTGTGCAGCTGACCGTCAGCGGCGACGGCCTCAACCGAGATCAGGTTGGACGTCACGTCCACCCGCCGCATCGGCAGGTCGCCGAGCCGGGCGCGCACCGCGTCCAGTTCCGCGTCCAACCGCGGCGCGGAGAACAGGGGCTCGCTCGCGACGCCGCTCAACGCCCGGCTGATCCGGCCTGGCCCGTCTGCGACGACCACGACCACCGCCGCGATGGCGATGACGATCGACACGGCGACAACCATCGCGTACTTGACCCGATGGTTCGGTCGCGAGGCGTCCGGTCCGGTTCGTGTCGTGCTCATGGACGGATGGTCCCATAGCGCGGTGCCCTGGTGAGGCGCGTCACCACTGTTCGTCGCTGTCGTCTTCTTCAACCGGCGGGCGCGGCTTGCGCATCACCAGTACCGCCCACACCACGCCGGCGATCAACGCTGCGACGACCGCCAAGAACACCAGCTGTCCCGCCACATAGGCCATCACTGGGGAGCCAGGAAGTCGGCGTTCATTTGCTGAGGTCCACAACGGTTCCGTCCGTGCGGTACCCCTCGATCGGCTGCAGCTCATAGCCGTCCGGAATGTCACCGGTCTTGTAGTAGGCGAAGAACAGCTCGGCGGCCTCGTCGGCGTCGAACACTTGTGAGCGGCTGATCATCTTCACCCCGTACGCCAGACGAATCGGCACATCGGCGGGTTCTGTTCGCGTGTCGAGGTGACCGATCGTGTAGCGCACCCATACGGCGCCCCACTCATGCCCGCCGGGCTTGCGGATCTCGACGGTCATCGCTTCAGGCAGTCCGGCCGCCTGGATGTACTCGGTGGACAGCTCACCCGCCTCCAGCATCTCGCCGTAGGTCTTGCCGGGTGAAAGCGGTGCCAAACCCAAACCCCATTGGTCATCACCGTTGAAGCGGCGCAGCGGGTTTGCGAACGCGGAGATGTCCTTGCGTGCCGAGATTTCCGCGGTCTGAACGCCCCCGTCGTAAACCAAGACGTGGGTGCGCCCGCTCATAGATGAATCCTATCTGCAGTGCCGACGTTCATTTGTGCGCCACTCTCCATGGTCGCTACGCAATTCCGCTCGGATCGACGATGCCCTGCTCCGCCATCCGCCGCCGGAGTTCCTGACCGAGAACGATCAGCGCTGGGTCGCCGCTGTCGATCATCTGCTGAGGTGTCAGCTGCGTTCCCCAGTCCGGAACCGCGGGCGTGCCGGCGGGCGCGGGGACCGCCGGCACGGAGCCACCGCCATCCACTACCGCCGGCGGAATGCCACCTGCACCAGGGGCCGGTGTGGCACCTGGGCCGGCGGAACCGCCAGCTGCGGCGCCCACTGTCGGATCTCCGGGGCGAGGAGTCCGGATGAGCTCTGTGTCGACAACCTCGATCGGCTCCCCGTTGAGCGTGCCTCTGGCGGGAATGCCGCTGTCCACCAGGTCGTCGAAGTGCTCCTGGTGCTTGGTGGGCGCCTTGTTTCCAAGCTTGTGCTCCAAGCCGGTAAACGTGCCGGGCTGCCCTGGAATGGGCTCCAGGCCGTCGTACTCGCGCCGCAGTGTTTTCCCAGTCTCAGGATCCGTTAGGTACACCCACGTCTTCTGCCGTTCAATGGGTATGCCGGTTCGCCTCTGCCGCTCGTCGAACGCTTTCTGCGCTTCAACGTCCCCCTCGACGCCGCTGTTCTTCGGTCCCCACTCACCGTTCGGTTTGTGGTCGGGGTAATCCGGATGAGGCTTGTACCCGCCGTCATCGGGAGACGATGGTTCTTCGGTCTCGTCGTCCAACATCTGGATCGTGGGGTCGCGGCCGTCACCCTCTCCGTCGAACGTGATCCCTTCCAGATCAGTAGCTTTCGCTTCCAGGCGCTGCCCGATGAGCGCATCGGTCTGGGCCAGGCGCTCGGCGCTCCAGCGGACGTCCTCTGCGTGTTCGATCGCCGCAGTGACACGGGATGCTGCGGTTGTCTCGTCATAAGGACGGGTGTCTGTGACCGAAAGGTCTTCACTGACGCGGAACCCGTCGGCCTCCGCGGCGTTGATCGCCGCGATCGCTTCACGCTTGGCAGCCCCGATGTCGGTGACACCGTCCTCGGCGATTCCGGCGGCCTCACGGAGTACACCACCGTGGCGGTCGACGACACTGATGTCGGTCGTGACCCGGTTGAGAGCGGCATCCTTGGCGTCGCCCTCCCAGGTGGTGCCGCCCGGCGAGGCGATGTTCTGGCGGTGCACGTCGAACGCGGACTCTGATTCGGTGGCCGCCTTTCTCCAGCTCGTGGCGGCGTTGGCCAGGTCCGCGGTGCTCCACGCCTCGACCTCGCTGCGAGTCGGCAGAGCGCCGCCCGCACCGGCCGCCGCTGGGCTCACATGGACACCGCGGTGATGGCGCCGGCTCCGTCTCCGTCCGTGGTGTCGTAGCGGGCGCCGCTGGTCGTCAGATCGCCAGCCTGGCCGGTGATCCGGTTGGCGTGACGGCCGCGCACCGAGGCGAGCGCCGCGTTCACCGCGGCAATACCGGCGCTGCTCGGTTGCGAAGAAGATCCGGTATCGAACGTCTTGCCGGTCAGCCCAGCTGCGACGGTAGCGCTGCTGGTAGCGGCCATCCGTAGACCGCCTGCATCGACTTCCAGTCCGTTTGACACGCCATCCCCCAGCCGACATACACCCTGATCAAGAGCCTAACTCACGACTTGCAGTTGCACCGAGGGAGTTTGGGGCGGCGGCAGGTTCGAAATCGATCAGTGGGGGCAGCAGCCGCCGGTCCGGGGCCTACACACCGATGCCGGGCGCGTGGCTGATATGCGCCGGGCGTGGCGTCCGGCTTCTCTCAGCAAGCGAAGCCGCAGTCTCGTAGCTAGTGAGCTCCGGGCAGGGCAGTCGGTGAGATCACCGGGCGTCACACCTCCCGGCCGGCCTTCGCGGCCCCGGCGTTCCACTCCCGAGCCACCGCGCGGAGGTCGGCACGGATCGCCGCCCGACGCACCTCGGGACTCGAATGCCAGTGGCACATCCAGCAGCTGCACACATTCGTGCCTGTGTAGCGGAACTCCCAGTAGCAGCGACCGATACGGCCGATGGTCCAGCCGGGACCGACGTCGGGAAGGTCACAGTCACGACCGGCGCAGCGGTGAACGGCGCGCACGGCGAGCTCGCGGCGGGCAACACGGACTCGGAAAGGGGTATGGGCATCGGTGCGGGACACGGCGGTCTCCTCAGGCGAGGTAGCCCCACCGAGTCCGCAGATACTCCGCGGGGTGGGGCTACGGCATGAGCGGTAAGCCGCCGGCCGAGACGAGCGTGTGCATGGGTAGAGATCGTACGAGAGCGGTGTGACAGGAGTCAGCCGAATATTCGGCCTCCACCGTCGTCACCGTCCCCCCGTTGGAGCCGCCAGATCGCGTGTTCGGGCGCCGTGGCTGACATGCCCATCTCCTTCACCGCGGCGGTCACGATGTCGGAGATGTCCCGAACTGCCGTTGCCGTGCGATCCACCACGCCGTGCCATGTGCCACGAGCGGCGCCAGCCACGTGCCACTTTCCCGCCCCAAAAAAGACGCAGGCCAGGGGCAATACCCCTGGCCTGCAACCTGACTCGAACTACGTCACAGCATGCAGCTGACGCAACCCTCCACCTCAGTGCCCTCCAGGGCCATCTGACGCAGCCGGATGTAGTACAGCGTCTTGATTCCCTTACGCCAGGCGTAGATCTGCGCCTTGTTGACCTCGCGGGTATCGGCGGTGTCCTTGAAGAACAGCGTCAGCGACAGGCCCTGGTCCACGTGCTGGGTGGCCGCGGCGTAGGTGTCGATGATCTTCTCGTAGCCGATCTCGTACGCGTCCTGGTAGTAGTCCAGGTTGTCGTTGGTGAGGTACGGCGCCGGGTAGTAGACCCGGCCGATCTTGCCTTCCTTGCGGATCTCGATCTTGCTGGCCACCGGGTGGATCGAGCTGGTCGAGTGGTTGATGTAGCTGATCGAACCGGTCGGCGGGACGGCCTGCAGGTTCTGGTTGTAGATGCCGTGCTTCTGCACCGACTCCTTGAGCAGCTTCCAGTCGTCCTGGGTCGGGATGTGGATGTCCGCGTCGGCGAACAGCTTTCGCACCTTGTCGGTGGCCGGCTCCCACACCTGGTCGGTGTATTTGTCGAAGAACTCACCCGAGGCGTACTTCGACTGCTCGAACCCACCGAAGCGCGAACCGCGTTCGATCGCAATGAGATTCGATGCCCGCAGTGCGTGGTAGAGCACCGTGTAGAAGTAGATGTTGGTGAAATCCACGCCCTCTTCGGAGCCGTAGTGGATCCGCTCCCGCGCCAGGTAGCCGTGCAGATTCATCTGCCCGAGGCCGATGGCGTGCGAGCTGTTGTTGCCCTGCTCGATGGAGGGCACCGACCAGATGTGGGTCTGGTCGCTCACCGCGGTGAGCGCCCGGATGGACACCTCGATGGTCTGCGCGAAGTCCGGCGAGTCCATCGCCTTGGCGATGTTCAGCGAGCCCAGGTTGCAGGAGATGTCCTTGCCCACCTTGGCGTAGGACAGATCCTCGTTGAACTCCGACGGGGTGGACACCTGCAGGATCTCCGAGCACAGGTTGCTGTGGGTGATCTTGCCGGCGATCGGGTTGGCCCGGTTCACCGTGTCCTCGTACATGATGTACGGGTAGCCGGATTCGAACTGCAGCTCGGCCAGCGTCTGGAAGAACTCGCGCGCCTTGATCTTGGTCTTGCGGATGCGCGCGTCGTCGACCATCTCGTAGTACTTCTCGGTGACCGAGATATCGGCGAACGCGACGCCGTAGACCTTCTCGACGTCATACGGCGAGAACAGGTACATGTCCTCGTTCTTCTTGGCCAACTCGAAGGTGATGTCCGGGATCACCACGCCCAGCGAGAGCGTCTTGATCCGGATCTTCTCGTCGGCGTTCTCGCGCTTGGTGTCGAGGAACCGGTAGATGTCGGGGTGATGCGCGTGCAGGTACACCGCACCGGCGCCCTGGCGCGCGCCGAGCTGATTGGCGTAGGAGAACGAGTCCTCCAGCAGCTTCATGATCGGGATGACACCCGAGCTCTGGTTCTCTATGTTCTTGATCGGTGCGCCGTGCTCACGAATGTTGGTGAGCAGCAACGCGACTCCACCGCCGCGCTTGGACAGCTGCAGGGCTGAGTTGATGGAGCGCCCGATGGACTCCATGTTGTCCTCGATGCGCAGCAGGAAGCAGGACACCGGTTCGCCGCGCTGCTTCTTGCCCGAATTCAGGAACGTCGGGGTGGCCGGCTGGAACCGTCCGTCGATGATCTCGTCGACCAGCTTCTCGGCCAGCTCGGTGTCACCGGCGGCCAGCGTCAGCGCCACCATGACCACGCGGTCCTCGAAACGCTCCAGGTAGCGCTTCCCGTCGAAGGTCTTCAGCGTGTAGGACGTGTAGTACTTGAACGCGCCCAGGAAGGTCGGGAACCGGAACTTCTTGGCGAAGGCCCGGTCGATCAGCGACTTCACGAAGTTGCGGGTGTACTGGTCGAGCACCTCGCGCTCGTAGTAGTTCTCCTTGACCAGGTAGTCGAGCTTCTCGTCCTGGTTGTGGAAGAACACCGTGTTCTGGTTGACGTGCTGCAGGAAGTACTGGTTGGCGGCTTCCCGGTCCTTGTCGAACTGGATGTTGCCGTCTTTGTCGTACAGGTTGAGCATCGCGTTGAGCGCGTGGTAGTCCGTCTCCCCCGGGAGCGCATGAGCGCCGGTGGTTACAGGCTCTGCAGCTGTGACGGTTGGTGGCACGTCTGTTCCTTCCAAAAGTCTTCCAAGCCGGCACGGACGGATTCCACGTCATCCGGGGTTCCCATGAGTTCGAAGCGGTAGAGGTAGGGCACGCCGCACTTCGCGGACACCACATTGCCTGCGTAGGCGAATTCCTCACCGAAGTTGTTGTTGCCGGCGGCGATGACGCCGCGGATCAACGACCGGTTGTGCTCGTTGTTCAAAAAAGCGATGACCTGCTTGGGGACATAGCCCCCGCTGTTGATGTCGGGGCTGACCTTGCCGCCGCCGTAGGTCGGCAGGACCAGCACGAAAGGCGCGTCCGCCTCGATACGGCCGTGCAGCGGGATCCGGGTGACCTGGTCGGCGGGAAAGCCCAGCTTCTGGACGAAGCGGTGGGTGTTCTCCGACACGCTGGAGAAGTACACGAGATGACTCATGGTCTCCTCCTCGCTGTCGCCGGATCCGTCGGGTCAGGCCGTGACGGCGGCCGTGGTGCTCGCGAGTGCCTTGATCCGATCCGGACGGAAGCCCGACCAGTGATCGTTGCCGGCGACCACGACGGGCGCCTGCAGGTAGCCGAGCGCCATGACGTAGTCGCGGGCTTCGGTGTCGAGGCTGATATCGACCTTCTCGTAGGCGATGCCCTCTTTGTCCAGCGCCTTGTAGGTGGCGTTGCACTGCACGCACGCGGGCTTGGTGTACACGGTGACGGTCATCTGCGGCACGGCTCCTGTGTGGTGTGGAAGGGGTTGGGCTTGTATGGGGACCGGCAACTCACCGGGTACTGCTTTCCTCTGAGTTTCAGCGGACCGCGGGGCCCGGAAATTCCGGGGCCGCGGAACCTGAACCTATTGTCGCCGGGGGCACCGACACTCTTGCGATTCATGCTCCGCGGGCTCCTGAAGCTTTGGGGCCTCGCGGTCCGTCAGACACTACACCTAGTGTCCGACAAACCGAAGAGATACAAGATGTTCTGAACAACATTCATGGAATTCCCAGGTCGTAACCATTTGCGCGGCGCGTCCACCGGCGTGTCGCAGATCACAATCGGCTCCGTGTCGCGGCCGCCCGGCCCGGTGCCGGCGACCGGCCGACAACGAGAGCAGCCCCCGACGGCAATAGCAAAGCGCCATTGCCGTCGGGGGCTGTCCGGATCGGACGGTTCAGCTGATCTCCGCGGCCAGCTTCCCGACAATCTCACGCACGCCCGCCGCCACCTCGGCGTTCTCGCGGGGATGCTTGTCCTCAAGCGTCTTGGACGGGATCGACAGCTTCACGTCGTCGATGACCCGCGGCCCGGCGATACCGAAGGACTTGCGGGTCTCGTCGTGCGCCCACACCCCACCGAATCCGCCCAGTGCGGTGCCGATCACGGCCACCGGCTTGTCTTTGAGCGCGCTGTCGCCCCACGGCCGAGACAGCCAGTCGATGGCGTTCTTGAGCACACCGGGAATGGAGCCGTTGTATTCCGGGGTCACGACCAGGGCTGCCCCGGCGGCCGCGGCGGCCGCACGCAGCGCCTGCACGGGTTCTGCGACGTCCTCGTTGTCGATGTCCTCGTTGTAATGCGGCAGCTCGCCGAGGCGGTCGAAGAGCTGCAGTGTCACGCCGTCGGGCGCCGATTCGACGGCCAGTTCGGCCAGTTGCTTGTTGATCGAGGCGGCGCGCAGGCTCCCGACGAGCACCAGCACGTTCGCCGCGGCGCTGTCCTGATTTTGGGCCATGGTGATGTTCCCTTTCGCGTTCTGGGGTGATCCTCGCACAGGTTAACCGGACTACAGTCCGAATAATTCCGGCTGAGTTAAAGTTCAAAGGTGGGCGCCCCCGACCGGCTGAATGCACTGCCGCTGAGCAACGCCGCACCGGCCGAACGTGGCGATGCGGCGCGCAACCGCGCGCTGCTGCTCGACGCCGCGCGCAAGCTTATCGCCGAACGCGGCGCCGATGCGGTCTCCATGGACGACGTGGCCACCGCGGCAGGTGTCGGCAAGGGCACCCTGTTCCGGCGCTTCGGCAGCCGCTCGGGGTTGATGATCGTGCTGCTCGACGAGGACGAGATGATCGAGCAGCAGGCCTTCATGTTCGGCCCGCCTCCCCTGGGCCCCGGCGCACCCCCGCTGGAGCGCCTGCTGGCCTACGGCCGCAGCCGGCTGGAGTTCGTCCACGTCCACCATGCGCTGCTCTCCGATGCCGCACGTGACCCGCACACCCGATTCAACGCACCGGCGAACCTGCATCGCACCCATGTCCGGATGCTGCTCGAAAATGCCGGGACCACAGGTGATCTCGATGCCCAGGCCGATGCGCTCACCGCACTGCTCGACGCCGACCGGGTGGCACACGAGCTGACCGACCGCGGCAAGACCCTCGATGAACTCGGCGACGCCTGGGAGACCGTGGCGCGCAAGCTCTGCGGCACGTGAGCGGCTGGATCCTGCATGTCGACCTGGACCAGTTCCTGGCCTCGGTCGAACTGCAGCGCCATCCCGAACTGGTCGGCCTGCCCGTCATCGTGGGCGGCAGCGGGGACCCCACCGAGGCGCGCAAGGTCGTCACCTGCGCGTCCTATGAGGCACGCGAATTCGGCGTGCACGCCGGGATGCCACTGCGCATCGCGGCCCGTAAATGCCCGGATGCCACCTTTCTACCGTCGGATCCGCAGGCCTACGACGAGGCCTCCGAACGGGTGATGGGTCTGCTGCGCGACCTCGGCCACCCGCTGGAGGTATGGGGCTGGGACGAGGCCTATCTCGGCGCCGACGTGGCCGATCCGGTCGCACTCGCCGACCGGATCCGTACCGTCGTCGCCGCCGAGACCGGGTTGTCCTGCTCGGTCGGTATCAGCGACAACAAGCAGCGCGCCAAGGTGGCCACCGGGTTCGGCAAACCCGCCGGGATCTTCGTGCTGACGGCGGACAACTGGATGGCGCTGATGGGCGACCGCCCCGTCGACGCGCTCTGGGGTGTGGGTCCCAAGACCGCGAAAAAGCTTGCCTCGATGGACATCCGGACCGTCGCCGACCTTGCCGCCACCGATGCCACGACCCTGACCGAGACCTTCGGCCCCAGCACCGGGCTGGGGATTCTCCTGTTGTCCAAGGGCGGGGGCGACACCGAGGTCAGTTCCCAACCCTGGGTGCCGCGGTCACGCAGCCATGTGGTGACCTTCCCGCACGACCTCACCGATCGGACCGAGATGGACCGCGCCGTCGCCGATCTCGCCGCCCGGACGCTCACCGAGATCGTCGCCGAGGGCCGCACCGTGACGCGGGTGGCGGTGACGGTGCGCACCAGCACGTTCTTCACCCGGACCAAGATCCGCAAGCTGGCCGAGCCCGGGACCGACCCGGCCGCCATCACCGCCCAGGCGCTGGCCCTGCTCGACGATTTCGAGTTGGACCGCCCCGTCCGGCTGCTGGGCGTCCGACTGGAGCTGGAGATGCCGTGCTGAGCACCGTCGCCTTCCGCGGCTACCGATCACTGCGTGACCTCGTGCTGCCCCTGGGCCCGCTGACGGTGGTCACCGGCGCCAACGGCACCGGCAAGTCCTCGGTGTACCGCGCACTGATGCTGCTCGCCGATTGCGGTCGTGGCGAAGTGATCGGCTCGCTGGCCCGCGAGGGCGGGCTGCAGTCGGTGCTGTGGGCGGGCCCCGAACAGACGGCCGGCGCCCGTCGCACCGGCACCTCGCAGGGCACCACCCGCACCCGTCCGGTATCGCTCGAACTGGGTTTCGCCTCAGACGAATTCGGCTATCTGGTCGACCTGGGATTGCCGCAGTACGCGGGGCCCCGCTCGATGTTCGGCCGCGACCCCGAGATCAAACGGGAGGCCGTGTTCGCGGGTCCCCGGCTGCGCCCGTCCGCCACCCTGGTCCGGCGGCAGGGTGATTATGCCGATGTGGCCGACGAAACCGGCCGCAGTTTCACCGAGTTGACCAGAGCGCTGCCGGCCCATCACAGTGTCCTCGCCGAATACGCGGGCGCATTGCCGGAATTGGATGCGGTGCGTGATCGGCTGCGCGGCTGGCGGTTCTATGACGGATTCCGGGTCGACGCCGCCGCGCCGGCCCGTCAGCCTCGCGTCGGCACCCGCACCCCGGTGCTCTCCGATGACGGCGCCGACCTGGCCGCGGCGCTGCAGACTATCATCGAGCTGGGCCACGGCGATCTCGCCCGCGCCGTCGCCGACGCGTTCGACGGCGCCACCATCTCCGTCGCGGACAACGACGGACTCTTCGAGTTGCAGCTGCGCCAGCGCGGTATGTTGCGTGCGCTGCGGCCCGCCGAGCTCTCCGACGGCACCCTGCGCTTCCTGCTGTGGGCCGCAGCGCTGTTCAGTCCCCGGCCGCCGTCACTGATGGTGCTCAACGAGCCCGAGACCTCATTGCACCCCGAACTCATCCCGCCACTGGCGGGCATGATCTGCGCGGCGGCCGCACACACACAGGTCGTGGTGGTCACCCATTCCGGCGCCATGCAGCAACGGCTGGCCGCCGAAGACGCGCTGACGGTGGAGCTCATCAAGGAATGGGGCGAAACCCGTGTCGAGGGTCAGACCATGCTGAGCGCACCGCCCTGGGACTGGGGCAAGCGCTGAACACCTACCATCGACACCCATGAGCAAGCGCATCCTGGGCACCGTCGCCGTGGCCTTCGCACTTTCGGGCTGTGCCAACGGTTCAGAACCGGCAGACACCTCCACAGTCGCCCCGGTGTCGACGACCACCACCACAACGACCACCACGAAAACCGGATCGCCGAGTGCCCCGGAGTTCGCGCCTGCGCCGGGCGGTGACCTCGCCCCGGCCTGATATGTAGATCAGTTTGTCAAGGGGCAGGGTGAAGCGGCGGCCACGACCGTCGCCGGGGCCGCCGCTTCGTAGTGCCAGGTGAGTGTGTTTGTCGAGCGTGTCGTATCGACGCGTTATCAAGTC